>NZ_RZHO01000002.1:0-5720000 GCF_022696125.1 Streptomyces sp. GB4-14
CACCAGCGGATCCCGGCGGACTTCCGGCTCTACCTGACCGCGACACCGCGCATCCTCGCCGCTCCCCGGCCGCAGAAGGGCGCGGAGAGCCAGGAGGCGGAGATCGCGTCCATGGCCGACGAACCGGAGGGCACGTACGGCGCGTGGATCGCCGAGCTCGGTCTGTCGGAGGCGATCGAGAGGGAGATCCTTGCCGGGTTCGAGATCGACGTGCTGGAGATCCGCGACCCCTCCCCCGTCCTCGGGGAGTCCGAGGAAGCCCGGCGCGGCCGGCGCCTGGCGCTCCTGCAGACCGCGCTCCTGGAGCACGCCGCCGCGTACAACCTCCGTACGGTCATGACCTTCCATCAGAAGGTTGAAGAAGCCGCCGCGTTCGCCGAGAAGCTGCCGGAGACTGCTGCCGAGCTGTACGCAGGTGACGCCTCGGACGAGGACCTGGCCAAGGCGGAGGAGCTGCCCGCGTCGTCGATCGGCGCGGGGTTCTACGAGCTCGAGGCCGGTCGTCACGTGCCCCCGGACCGGGTGTGGTCGGCGTGGCTGTGCGGCGACCACCTCGTCACCGAGCGACGCGAAGTGCTGAGGCAGTTCGCAGGCGGGATCGACGCAGCCGGGCGCCGGGTCCACCGCGCCTTCCTCGCCAGCGTTCGCGTGCTCGGGGAAGGCGTCGACATCACCGGCGAGCGGGGAGTCGAGGCCGTCTGCTTCGCCGACACCCGCGGCTCGCAGGTGGAGATCGTGCAGAACATCGGCCGCGCGCTGAGGCTCAACAAGGACGGCAGTACGAAGGTTGCGCGGATCATCGTGCCGGTGTTCCTGGAGCCCGGCGAGGACCCCACCGACATGGTCGCCAGCGCTTCGTTCCGCCCCCTTGTAGCGGTCCTCCAGGGCCTGCGCTCGCATGATGAACGACTCGTCGAGCAGTTGGCCTCCCGGGCGCTCACGAGCGGCAAGCGCAAGGTACACGTCCGGCGCGACGAAGAGGGGCGGATCATCGGGACCGGCGGCGACGGCGAGGACCAGGAGCAGGACGACACGCAGGCGGCCGCCGAAGCCGCCCTGCTGCACTTCTCCAGCCCGCGCGACGCGGCAACCATCGCGGCCTTCCTGCGCACCCGGGTATACCGGCCCGAGTCCCTGGTCTGGCTCGAGGGCTATCAGGCCCTGCTGCGGTGGCGCAGGGAGAACGAGATCACTGGTCTCTACGCCGTTCCGTATGACGTCGAGGTCGAGGTCGGGGCGACGAAGGCGTTTCCGCTTGGCCGATGGGTCCACCAGCAGCGCAAGGCGCTACGCGCCGGGGAGCTGGAGGAGCGGCGCAAGACCCTGCTGGACGCGCCGGAGGCCGGGATGGTGTGGGAGCCGGGCGAGGAGGCGTGGGAGGCCAAGCTCGCCGCGCTCAGGTCCTACCGGCGGGCGATCGGGCACCTCGCACCGCGGCAGGACGCGGTGTGGGGCGAGGGCGAGGCGATGGTGCCCATCGGGCAGCACATGGCCAACCTTCGGCGGAAGGGCGGTCTGGGCAAGGATCCGGAGCGGGCCGCCGTTCGCGCGCAGCAGCTGGCCGCGGTCGACGAGGACTGGAACTGCCCCTGGCCGCTGAACTGGCAACGCCACTACCGCCACCTCGCTTACCTAGCGGAAGGCGAGCCCGACGGCGTCCTGCCCGACATCGCACCCGGCGTACTCATGGACGGTGACGACATCGGACGATGGCTGAAGCGGCAGAAACAGCCGGGCACCTGGGCCCAGCTGTCGACCGAACAGCAGCAGCGGCTGACCCAGCTCGGCGTGCAGCGCGACCAGGCGCCTCCTCCCGCCCCGGCGGCCGCTCGTGCAGCGAAGGCCCAAGCGGCGTTCCAGCGGGGACTTGCGGCCCTCACACAGTGGGTGGAGAAGGAGGGTGACCGGCCGGTCCCGCGTGGCGCGGTCGTCGAGGTCGAGGTCGACGGCGAAATGGAACCGGTGCCTGTACGACTGGGTGTATGGATGTCGAACGCGAAATCCAGGAGAGACCGGCTTACGGCGGAGCAGCTCGACGCACTACGACACCTCGGCATGGAATGGGCGTGAGGCGTACCAAACGCGTACGAAATGCGTACCTTCCGCGTTCAGCGGGAGCAGGGCACCGGTTGGCGGTGAGTCGTGTCATCTCGCGCTGCGGCAGGGCTCAGGGGTGGGGTGATCGTTGGCGCGGCGCTGGGTGGAGGGGCTGTGGCGGTGACCGGCTACGCCGCCTGACGTGGGGGCTGTGCAAGCATGGCGGCGGCCTTGAGCTGGACCTCAAACGTTCAAACCCTGCCCCGCCCGTCCTCACCGCCCCGGCCGGACGAGAGGCAGCAAAGCTCAAGGGCAGTCCGCTTCCTCACATACCCGGCCTCTCAACGCGGCGGCCGCTGCAGACTCCCAGGTATCGCACCTTTCCGTGCCTGTCACATCTGCGGCAGCCGGGAGTAGCCCGCTCTCCAGGACTCGTGCCCGGATCACTGCGCTCTCCGGCACCCGTGAAGAACACCCCGTCCATGTCGCTGCCCGCCGGGAACCGGCAGCTGGCGTTCGCCCGATGGGGCCGGGCGTGCCCATTACCGGATGGGCCGGTAAGCCGTTTGATTCTGTATGCAGGAGGCTGGGTGGGACGGGGCGGGGCCTGCCGGCCGGAAGCTGGCGCCGAGGTGCTCTTCGAGGGCTGTCCGCCGCTGAAGCCGTTCCCGGTCCGCGCGGGTAAGCGGCCGGCACCGGGATGGTGGTGGTCGGCCACTGCAGGACGGCTGGTGCACTACGGGCCGGCAGCGATGCGACTGCACGTGATGCTCCTCGACCGCGACCCGCGTGTCAGCAGTCTGGCCGCCCGGCCTGCCGGCTGAGGGCCAGGGAGTGCTCGCCGACTGCACAGCAAGGCAAGAGCTCTCTCGGGGCCGGCGGTCTGTTGCTGCGGTGGTCGCAGAGATCTGTACGGCGGCGGGCTTGCGGTAGTGGATGCTCGGGCCTGTCGATCCGGTCTACCGGCGCAATGTGACCTGGCTGGCCGGATACCGGCACCCCCGGCACCACGGTGGCGGGTTGCTGGCTGACGCGCTGCAGGAGGCGTTCGCCGAGCCGGCGCCGCTGCGGGAGGGCGTACGCACGTTTCGGGGATCCGCTGCTGGTGCTTCCCGCGCTGTTCCATGCCCTGCGGGCGGGACGGCCGGCGGCGGACCTGGGGGCAGCGATGCAGGAGCGGATGCCGGTGTGGGCCCCGGCGGCAGAGTGAGGGCGGGCAGCGGGATGCCGGGCAGGCCGGTGGTGGAACTGGGATGCCAGGTGTGGTCCGGGGGGCGTACCTGGACGGTGGCGGCCCTTGCTGACGGGCAGGTACGGCTGGTCGCCGAGGACGGTGCGGTAGCGGCGGTTTTGCTGTCGCTGCCGTTCGCCGATGCGGGATTCGACGTCCTGGACGCGCCGGGGGTGTCCGGGGTGCCGCCGCTGGGCTTGCTGCAGTCGTTGCCCGAGGCGGTGCGCGAGCGGGCCCTGGCGTGGGAACGGCCGTGTGCGGGAGGTGGAGACGGGGCAGCCGGGCGGGCCCGGCGGGCGCGGGTCCGCGGGGTGCGGAGTACGGCCCGCAGACGCGGACGCCGGCGCAGCGGGAGGAGGCGAAGGCGGCGGAGCTGTCGGCGGCCGGGATGCCCACCGGCGCGGTGACGGTGCGGCGGATGCGCGCCCGCTGCCGGCAGGACGGGGTGCGGGGGCTGGTGGACCACCGTGCCACCCGCCCGCGGACGGCGCTGGGGCGTGCAAACGAGCGGGTGGTGGCCGCGCGGGAGGTGCTGGAGGCGGGGCGGGAGCGTTCCAGCGGGACACTGGGACGGCTGCGGGTGCACACCGAGCGGCTGCTGGCCGAGCAGTACGGGCAGGGGGTGGTGCCATTGCCCTCGAGTGCGACGTTCAACCGGCTCGCGCACGCCCTCGCCGACGGGCGCGGGCTGCTGGACAGTGCGCGGCAGCGCCGCTGGCGCTCAGCGAGGCCGGCTCCCCCGTTCGTCCCGACGACGGTGATGGCACCGGGTGAGCTGGTGATGACGGACAGCACCGTGCTGGACGCCTTCGTGGTCCTCGACGACGGTGTGGTGGAACGGCCCGAGCTGACCATCGCGCTCGATGTCGCCACCCGGACCACCGCGCGGCCGTGCTGCGCGCGAAAGGAGGCCCGCAGCGTCGACGCGGCGCAGCTGCCGGCACAGATGACGGTCCCGGCGCCCATGAGGCCAGGCTGGGCCGAGGCGCTGGCGATGGAAACACCCGGTGGTGCCGTACGAGCGGCTGCTGAGCGTGGATGCCCGCTGGAAGGCGCAGCGGCGCGGCCGGTGATCACCCCGCAGACCATCCTCGTCGGCCAGGGCAAGGTGTTCATCTCGTCCTCGTTCATCGCCGCCTGCGAGTCGCTGGGCATGTGCGTGCAGCCCGCACCGCCGGGCAACGGGCCGGCCAAGGAGCACGTAGAGCGCACCTTCTCCTCGATCAACACACTGTTCGTGCAGCACGTGGCCGCCTGCACGGGCTCGCACACCGGCGAGCGCGGGAAAGACGCCGAAGGAGAGGCGGTGCGGACGCCGGCCCGGCTGGACCGGCACCCGATGACGCCCCTGTGCGCTGTCGCCGAAAGATGGGGGCGGCGCTGATCGCCGTGTGCGGGTACGTCCCGGTGCCACTGGGCCGTGAGGACTTTCATCGAGCTCATGCCCGTCAAGCGGCAACAGATCAACGATTACGGCATCCGCATCGACCACCGCACCTACGACCACAAGGTCCCCAAGCCCCTACCGCGGCGAGCATTCGCCGACGGCGGACGGCCTGTGGGAGATCCACTGCAACCCGCACGGTCCCGGCCGGATCCGGGTACGGCTGCCGAAGCCTGACCAGCCGCGCGGGTACGGGTGGGAAGCGGTGCCGTGGATCCGCCACACCCTGGATCAGCGCCCCGTTCACCGACTTCACCCGGCAGCACATCAAGCGCACCGTCGCCCGGCGCGCAGACCGCGTGAGCCACGAACACGACCTGGCGTTCGCCCTGCGCGAGCCACGAACACGACCTGGCGTTCGCCCTGCGCGAGCTGCTGGAACGCGGTGCCGCCGGACAGGGCACCCGGCGGGAAAAGGGGTCGTCGCCGCCCGCGCCCGCACCGCCGCAACCGAGGGTGCGATGTGGGGGGTCCTGTACGGCCAGCAGCCGGAGGCGGAAGCCGATGAGCCTGGTGAGGACGTCTTCGGACGACAGCGAGGACGACGAGGAGCCCTTGACCGACGACGGCGCCCTGAGCATCTGGCCGGCTGAACACGCACCACAGAGTGACTCCCCAACCGGCGCGGCAAACCGGCCCGCCTGCGCCAAGACGTCCCCAGGTCACGGTCCACGACCCCTTTCGAGGAGTCCCCGCCAGGGTGAGCCCGGTCTCCACCGGTACCGTCGGCTTCACCCCGCTGACCCTGGCGACCGGATGGCAGGGATGGGACGCTTCGTCCACCGAGCCCCGGCGTCCGCGCGTGACGTCACCGACGGCGCCTGGTCCCAGGCGGAGCGCGAGGACCACCACTCCGCCACTCGCCGTCATGCGCACCCCGGCCATGGACAGCGTGTTCACCGCCCTACGCAGGCTGCTGCTCAACCGCCGCCGGCAGGCCGGCGCCCGCCGCGGCCTGATCATCCCCGGCCCGGCCACGACGGGTAAGACCACCACGATGATGGCGCTCGGGCGTTCCTTCCAGCCGGCCGACGCCCGCCGGCACCCCGGCCAGGACGGCAGAAGACCGGTGCTGTTCATCAGCGTGCCGCCGGCCGCCACCCCCAAGATGCTCGTCAGCGCATTCGCCCGGTTCCTCGGCATGCCCCTCACCGACCGCCTCAACCAGACCCAGATCACCAGCGCCGTATGCGACACGGTGTGCGAACTGGGCACCCAGCTGGTCCTCATCGATGATGTCCACCTCCTGGACACCCAGCGGCGCGCCGGCGCGGAAACCTCCGACCAGCTGAAGCACCTCGGCGAAACGCATCCCGGCCACCTTCGTGTACTCCGCGATTCGACGTCGAGACCTCCTCACTGCTCAGCGGGGTGCGCGGAGCGCAGGTCGCCGGCCGATTCAAGATCTTCCGCCACCGCCCACTGGCGTATGCCACCGAGCAGGACCGAGCGGTCTGGAACGACCTCGTACAAGGCCATGGAAGACCTGCTGAGGCTGCGCGCACACCGGCCCGGAGCCCTGGTCAAGCACGCCGCCTACCTCCACGCCCGCACCGCAGGGCGGATCGGCAGCCTCTCCCACCTCATCCGCGAAGCCGCCCTGGTGGCCATCGTGGAAGGCGCCGAACGGATCACCAAGCAGCTGCTGAGCGAGGCCGAACTCGACGCGGCAGCCGAAGCCCAGGCCCGGCCGGCCCGTCCCCGCACGACCGCAGCAGAGGCATCCGGCGTGACCCAGCAGCTCAGCACGACCGCGACCCGCCGTACGCCCGCAAGCGGGCGTACGGGAGGCAAGCCGGCGGCGTCCTGTGGCATCGTGCCTGCCATGGGCTGCGGCGCGGCAGGACGGGTGGCTCCGCTGCCGGGAGAGCTGACCCTGTCGTTCCTGACCAGGCTTGCCGCCCGCCACCACCTCACCATCCGCGGCCTGCTCGCCGCTGTCACCGACGTCGGCGGCCAGCAGAACCTCACCGGCGTGCTGTACCCGGACAGCGCGATCCACCTCAACGCCCAGGCACGCGTCCGTGTAGCCACCCTGTGCCGTGTTCCACCACGGGTGCTCGAGCAGGCCCTGCCCGCATGGAGGCAGGAAGAACCGTGCGGCAAGTACGGGGCCGGGCCGGCGGGGAGGCTGATGCGTGGCGAGGAGGCCGTCGCTGCCTGGGGGCCAGCCTGCCCCGCATGAGCGGCCCGAGGGCCAGCCAGCCCGAGGCCGGAGACCGACACCCACACCGAGATCCTGTGTCCGCGTTCCCGCGGGTCGGTGAAAGACGTGGTGATCAGGGCGAGGGAGGTGGGCAGGACCAGGGCCCCGCCGACGCCGCTGAGCGCCCGGCCGGCCAGGACCTGCGCAAAGCCGTCGCTCACGGCCACGGCCAGGGAGCCGGCGGCGAGCGCGGCGACGCCCAGGAGGAACACGCGGCGTCTGCCGTAGCGTTCGCCGAAGGCTCCGCCGGAGAGCACCCCGGCGGCCACCACCAGGGTGTAGGTGCTGGAGACCCAGCTGAGGTCGGCCGGCGCCACGCCGAGGTCGACCTGCATGGCGCGCAGGGTGGAGATGGCCGCGGTGACCTCGATGAAGGACATGAACAGGCCGAGGAGCAGCAGCCGGGGGCGGGCGGGGGTGCGGCGCCGGCCAGGGCGCCCCCCCGGGCGGTGGCCGCCGGGGGGCTGGGGGTGGTGGTCACGGCCTTTCTCCTCTCAGGCGGCGGCCCGGCCCTGCGGGGGCCGGGCCGCCACGACCAGGCCGTCGCCGCCCCGGTGGGGCGTGCTCGGTCGCCTTGGCCATGCCGAACAGCGGCATGCTCCGGTAGATGACGTGCATGCGGTCGGGACGGGACACGCAGGCCTCGTGCCAGACACCCACGTTGCCGCTGTCGCCGACGCTGCGGTTGAAGTCCCGCCAGCCCGGCACGAGTTCAGCCTGGGCGGGGCTGGCGTAGGCCATCAGGTCGTCGAGGCCTGCCGGACGGGTTCGCCCGGCACGTGGCGAAGGCGCCGGACGCCTGCGTGGACCGCGAGGTCGTGCTCAACTCGCTGCGGGTGGTGCTGCAGGCCGGCTTCCAGACGGCCAGCCGGTTCCTCGCCACCGGACTGCTGACCCTGCTGCGCGTCCCGCCGGGCGAGCGCGTCGTGGTGGACACCGACAAGGGCCGTCCACGAACTGGTCCGCCACTGCGGCCCCGTGCACGTGGAGAGCCGCGCCTGCGTCCGCGACACCGTGCTGGGCGGGCGGCGCATCCGCCGGGGCCAGATCGTCTCCTGCTTCCTCGGCGCCGCCGACCGGGACGCCTCCGTCTTCCCCGAGCCCGACAGGCTCGTGTGGGACCGCACACCCAACCGCCATCCGGGCTTCGGCCGGGGCCCGCACGCCTGCCTCGGCGCCCAGGTCGCCGTGGAGGTCGCCCGCCACGTCCTCGGCACCATCGGCCGCCGGTTCCCCCAGGCCCGGCCGGCGGCCGAGCCGGTGCCGCGGCCCGACGTGACCGAACACGGGATGTACTCCCTGCGAGTTTCGTCCTGAACGCGCCCCCGCAGGCGCCGCCGGAACGAGCCCCCTGCCGCCGAGACCTCCGGGAGGTGACAGCGATGCGTCACGTCCACTGAATCCCCCGCCACGCGGGACGAGTCCCCCACACGCGGGACTGAGCCGAGCACCTGGCCCGCCGGGTACGGGACGCCCCGTACCCGGCGGGCCCGTGGCGCCGGCGGACCGGCACGGCGCACGAGCGAGGAGACCACCTGTGGGACGGACCGGAGCACAACCGGCGCCTGCCCCCGCGGCCGCGGCGCCCGGCTACCGGGCGGTGCTGCGGGCCCCGGGCACGCGGGCCGTGTTCGCCGCCCACACTGTCTCGACGGCCGGGAAACTGGCCGCCGAGGCGCCGCCCACGCCGTCTCGACGGCCGGGAAGCTGGCCGCCGAGGTGGCCCCGTCGATCCTCGTCCACCAGCGCACCGGCTCCCCGCTGCTGTCGTCGCTCGTGCTGGTCTGCGCCTTCGCGCCGCACGCCGTCGGCGGCACCGCCCTGTCCGCGCTCGCCGACCGCTTCCCGCCCCGCCGGGTCCTGGCCGGCTGCGACCTGCTCGCCGCCGCCTGCGTCGCCGCCATGCTCCTGCCCGGCCTGCCCGTGGCCGCGCTGCTGCTCCTGCTGCTGTGCACCGGCTTCGTCGCACCCGTCACGCAGGGGCGCCCGCACCGCGAGCCTGACCCAGCTGCCGGACGACGACCTGTTCCCGGTCGGCCGCTCACTGCTGCGGACCGTCGGCCAGACCGCCGTCGTCGCCGGATTCGCCC
Source organism: Streptomyces sp. GB4-14 (assembly GCF_022696125.1). Lineage (NCBI taxonomy): Bacteria > Bacillati > Actinomycetota > Actinomycetes > Kitasatosporales > Streptomycetaceae > Streptomyces > Streptomyces sp. GB4-14. The sequence continues at coordinate 9,009 of NZ_RZHO01000002.1, forward strand.
TGGGCAGCGTCCTGGTCGCCGCGGTCGGACCGTACCGGATGCTCGCCGCCGACGCCGCGAGCCTGCTGGTGTCCGCCGCCCTGGCCGGCCCGTGCACACCCGCGACACCCGCGCTCGCCCCGGACGGCCGCCGCTCCCCCGCCGGAGTCCTCGCGGACTCCGCCGACGGCCTGCGGCGCCTGTTCGCCGACCGCAAGGTCCGCCCGCTCGTCCTGCTGACTGGGCCGTGCCCGGGTTCTCCGCGGTGGGCGACGGCCCGGCCGTCGCCTACACCGCCCAGGCCGGCGCCCCCGCCACCGCCGCGGGCGCCCTCTTCACCGGATACGCGGCCGGCACGGTGCTCGGCGAGACGGCGGTGGCCCGGCTCTCACCGGCACGCCGGCGGCGGCTGGTCGTCCCCCTGCTGGTGTGCTCCCAGGCCCCGCCGGCCGCGTTCCTCCTGGGACCGCCCGTACCGGCCGCGGTGGCGCTGCTGGCCCTCTCCGGGGCCGGCTTCGCCTGCAACCAGGGAATCGACCCGCTGATCCCGGCGGCGACCGAACCCGCCTACCGCGGACACCTGTTCACCGTGCAGACCAGCGGGATGACGACGGCGCAGGGCGTGGCGACCGCACTGTCCGGCGCGGCCGGCACGGTGGCCGCACCCGGACTGGTCATCGGGGTGTCGGAAGTGGTGGGGACGGGCGTGGTGGTCGGGCTGTTCCTGCGGGGACGGGACTGACAGCCGCCCCCCCCGCCCCCGCAGGTCTCGGATGCCGGGGCCCTCCCGTGTCGGTGTTCAGCCGGCGACGGTCCAGGTGTCGCCGCCGGCGAGGAGTGCGGCGAGGTCGCCCTTGCCGTGCCGGTCGACGGCGGTGTCGAGCTGGTCGGCCATGAGGGTGTCGTAGACCGGCCGGCCGACGGAGCGGAACACCCCGATGGGGGTGTGGTGCAGGGTGTCGGGGTCGGCGAGCCGGGACAGCGCGAACGCGGTCGTCGGGGAGGCGTTGTGGGCGTCGTGGACGAGGATGTCCGCCTCGTTCTCCGGGGTGACGGCGACGACCTTCAGGTCACCGGTTGCCGGGTCGCGGACGACGCCCTTGCCGCCGTCGGCGCCGAAGCGGATCGGCCGGCCGTGTTCGAGGCGGATGACGGCTTCTTCGGCCTGCCGGCGGTCCTTGAGGACGTCGAAGGCGCCGTCGTTGAAGATGTTGCAGTTCTGGTAGATCTCCACCAGCGCCGTGCCGGGGTGGCCGGCGGCCTGGCGCAGCACCTCGGTGAGGTGTTTGCGGTCGGAGTCGACGGTGCGGGCGACGAAGGACGCCTCCGCGCCGATCGCCAGCGAGACGGGGTTGAAGGGCGCGTCGAGGGAGCCCATCGGGGTCGACTTGGTGATCTTGCCGACCTCGGAGGTGGGGCTGTACTGGCCCTTGGTGAGGCCGTAGATGCGGTTGTTGAACAGCAGGATCTTGAGGTTGACGTTGCGGCGCAGGGCGTGGATGAGGTGGTTGCCGCCGATGGACAGCGCGTCGCCGTCGCCGGTGACGACCCACACGGACAGGTCGCGCCTGCTCGTGGCGAGTCCGGTGGCGATGGCGGGGGCGCGGCCGTGGATGGAGTGCATCCCGTAGGTGTTCATGTAGTACGGGAAACGGGAGGAACAGCCGATGCCGGAGACGAACACGATGTTCTCCCGGGCCAGGCCCAGCTCCGGCATGAAGCCCTGCACGGCGGCCAGCACGGCGTAGTCACCGCAGCCCGGGCACCAGCGCACCTCCTGATCGGACTTGAAGTCCTTGGCGGACAGGCGCAGTTCAGTTCTCATCGAGGATCTCCCGCAGTGCGTCGGCGAGCTGCTCCGCCTTGAACGGCATGCCGTTGACCTGGTGGTGGGAACGGACGTCGACCAGGTACTTCGCCCTGATGAGTGTGGCGAGCTGCCCGAGGTTCATCTCGGGGATCACCACCTTGTCGTATCTGCGCAGGATGTCGCCGAGGTTGGGCGGGAAGGGGTTGAGGTGGCGCAGATGGGCCTGCGCCACGGCTTGTCCGGCCCGGCGCAGGCGCCGTACCGCCGCGGTGATCGGCCCGTAGGTGGAGCCCCAGCCCAGCACCAGCAGACGGGCGGCGCCGTCGGGGTCGTCGACCTGAAGGCGGGGGACGTCGATGCCGTCGACCTTGGCCTGCCGGGTGCGGACCATGAAGTCGTGGTTGGCCGGGTCGTAGGAGATGTTCCCGGTGCCGTCCTGCTTCTCGATCCCGCCGATGCGGTGCTCGAGACCCGGCGTGCCCGGGATCGCCCACGGACGGGCCAGGGTGTGCGGGTCGCGCTTGTAGGGCCAGAACACCTCCGTGCCCTCGGCCGTGGTGTGGTTGGGGCCCCGCGCGAACTGCACCGCCAGATCCGGCAGCTCCTCAAGCTCCGGGATCCGCCACGGCTCGCTGCCGTTGGCCAGATACCCGTCGGAGAGCAGGAACACCGGGGTGCGGTAGGCCAGCGCGATCCGCGCCGCCTCCAGGGCGGCGTCGAAACAGTCCGCCGGCGTCCTCGGCGCCACCACCGGCACCGGCGCCTCACCGTTGCGGCCGTACATCGCCTGCAGCAGATCCGCCTGCTCCGTCTTCGTCGGCAGCCCCGTCGACGGCCCCCCACGCTGGATGTCCACGATCAGCAGCGGCAGCTCCAGCGACACCGCCAGCCCGATCGTCTCGCTCTTGAGCGCCACCCCCGGCCCGGAGGTGGTGGTCACCGCCAGCGAACCGCCGAACGCCGCCCCCAGCGCCGCCCCGATCCCGGCGATCTCGTCCTCCGCCTGGAACGTGCGCACACCGAAATTCTTGTGCCTGCTCAGCTCGTGCAGGATGTCCGAGGCCGGAGTGATCGGGTACGAGCCCAGGAACAGCGGCAGATCCGCCTGACGCGAAGCCGCGATCAGCCCGTAGGACAGGGCCAGGTTCCCGGAGATGTTGCGGTAGGTGCCCGGCGGGAACGCCGCCGCCGCCGGCGCCACCTCGTAGGAGACCGCGAAGTCCTCCGTGGTCTCCCCGAAGTTCCAGCCCGCACGGAACGCCGCGATGTTCGCCGCCGCGATGTCCGGCTTCCTCGCGAACTTCGACCGCAGGAACGCCTCCGTCCCCTCCGTCGGCCGGTGATACATCCACGACAGAAGACCCAGCGCGAACATGTTCTTGCTGCGCTCGGCCTCCTTGCGGGTGAGGTCGAACTCCCTGAGCGCCTCCACCGTCAGCGTGGTGAGCGGCACCGGGTGCAGGTGGTAGCCGTCCAGCGAACCGTCCTCCAGCGGGCTGGCGTCGTAGCCGACCTTCGCCATCGCCCGCCTGGTGAACTCGTCGGTGTTGACGATGATCTCCGCCCCGCGCGGCAGATCCCCGATGTTCGCCTTCAGCGCCGCCGGGTTCATCGCCACCAGCACGTTCGGCGCGTCACCCGGGGTGAGGATGTCGTGATCGGCGAAGTGCAGCTGGAACGACGACACACCCGGCAGCGTGCCGGCCGGGGCACGGATCTCGGCAGGGAAGTTCGGCAGCGTGGACAGATCGTTGCCGAAGGACGCGGTCTCCGAGGTGAAACGGTCACCGGTGAGCTGCATCCCGTCACCCGAGTCCCCCGCGAACCTGATCACCACCCGGTCGAGCCGGCGGACTTCCTTGTCACACTCCCCTGTCACGTCAGGGACAATGATTTCCACAGACATACGTGTGTCGGCTCCTGTCGATGCTGGTCCGCGAGTGCAGACAGCCACGTCGGCGGACACGCGGTGCGGTGCGAGGTCGTTCACCCTGCCGGGAAGCTACGCGCCGCTGATGGAGAAGCACTCGTGCGGCCGCCCGGTACGGGCTCGAGCCAGGGCTCTCCAACGCCCCGCGAGCACCGGCCCCAGGGACGGACCGGGACGCTCGAGGTGGTGGAACTCCGGAACGGAAAGGCGTGAGTCCTCGCGAGGCCACCGAACCACCCACCGGCACCCCAACCCCCCCACCCCCCAAGGGCGCCCACGGCCCCCCCCCTCCCCCCGGCCACCCAACCGCCTCGGCCACCCCACCGACATCGTCACCTTCCTGGCCACCGACCACACACACTGGATCACCGGCCACATCCCCAACGCAAGCGACGGCACCCACCCCTACCCCCCGGCCCACCCCCCGGCACACCCCGACCTCCACGACGAGGAAGGCCCGCCATGACTGCGCCCCCGCACCCAGACAACTCCCCCGCCCGCGACAACACCCCGGGCACCGTCCTCGTCGTGGGCGGCACCGGATTCATCGGCAGAGCCGTCCTCACCGCACTCACCCGCCACCACAGCCCGCACAGCGGCACACCCACACTCCTCGCCGTGTGCCGCACACCACCCCGCACCGGCCTCCCAGGCGTGCGCTACACAGCCCGCGACCTCACCGACCCCGCCACACTCCGCGGCATCTGCTCCACCACCGTCGTCCACGCCGCCAGCTACGTGGGCCCCGACCCCCGCCAGTGCCACCGCATCAACCACACCGGCACACGCGCCCTCCTCGACGAAGCCCAACGGCACAACGTCAAGAGCTTCCTCTACATCGGCACCACCGCGGTCTACGGCCACGGCCCCCACCACGGCCCCCGCGAGGACCGGCTCACCCCTGCACCCGCCTCCCCCGCCAGCGCCTCACGCCTCCTCGCCGAGCAGGACGCCCGCGCAGCCGGCGCCACCATCCTGCGCCCACCACTCGTCTACGGCACCGGAGACCGCTGGTTCATCCCCACCCCCACCACATCCAGCCACCCCAGCACCACCTACCACGCCGCCGACCCCCAGCCTCTGCCCTGGGACGACCTGCTGGCCCGGTTACGCACCCTGCTCCGCCTGCCGCAGGCGCCGCCGATCCCCCTCTGCGAACACCGCTCACTCGTCAGGCGTTCACTGCCCCGCCTGACCGACCACCAGTACGCACTCCTCACCCAGGAACACTGGTACACCACCCAAAACATCTGGCACACCACACGCCTCCCACCCGGCCCCGGATTCCATCAACGCCTCACCACTAGCACCAGCACCAGCACCAGCACCAGCACCACCTGGTACACACAACACCTCGCCCAAACCCCCCACTAACCCACCACCCACCACAACCCACACCCCCAAACTCAAAACGACGCACACCCCACCACCCACCCGCCAACGCAGACCCGCAGCCCCCGGGTTTCGAACGTTTTCCGGTGCTCGGGGCCGTCCTCGAGCGCACTGGCCCAGGACCTCCTCGGAGGGAGCCCGTCCAGCCCGGCCTCCTGGACGGCCTTGCCCGGGGCACTACTTCGACACCACCCAGGCCGCCGTACGACGAGCGCTCCCGTACGTCATTGGTTTCGCCGCACCGCCTGCCGGCGAACATTCGCTGCGGCAGGCTCCCAGACCGAGCAGTCGTGGGCGAAGAGCACGCGGCGTGGGTCGAAGTCCGCGAGCCGGTCCAGCCAGCGCCGGTACGGAGGAAGGGGCTGTTCCACGCCGTCACGTGCTGCGCGGCGGGCCAGTTGATCGGCTGCGAAGTGCGAGGCGAAGTCGTGTGCCTGGCCGGCGAGGACGACGGTGCCGTCGGCCTGCCGGAGGACGAGCGACTGGTGCCCCTGGGTGTGTCCGGGCGTGGGGACGATCCAGACTCCCGGCCACACCTCGGTTTCGCCGGAGAGTTCCTCGTAGGTCGCGCCGGGGAAGTCGATCAGCTCGATGAAGGTGTGGCCGCCGCGGCGGGCGGTCGCCAGTTCGGCCTCCTGGACGAGGACGGGCCTGCCGCCCAGGAGGGGGTTCCCGCCGCAGTGGTCGAAGTGCAGATGGCAGTTCACGACGAGGGAGATGTCGTCGAGGGCGACACCGGACTCCGACAGTGCGTCCGGCAAGGCGCGGCGTCGCGGCCGGTAGTGGGCCTCGGTTTCGGGGTCCGCCTCACCGATGCCGGTGTCGAAGAGGATCAACCCGTTGTCGTGCCGTACCAGGTAGGCGAGGACGGGCTCGACCCTCGGCTGCGAGCCGCCCGTCTCCGACGCCGGCCGGATGAAGTACCCGAGATCGAGCCGCCGCACCGCCGTCTTCCCCAACGCGTTCCCCATGCCGTCATCGTGGCAGGTCACCCTCTGCCGCTCAGCCGGTCTGCCGACAGCAGAAGCACCTACTGAGGTGCCGCCCGCGCCGCTTCTCACACTCCGGGGTGCGGCGCCGTGAGGTAGTGCTGCACGGTCGGGGCCAGCCAGGCAGCGATCTCCTCCGGGTGCAGCTGCGCGGCGGGCGGGAAGCGCAGGACGTAACGGGTCAGGGCCAGCCCCAAGAGCTGTGAGGACACCAGCGCGGCTCGGGCCGGCGCCTGTTCGGGGTCGGGGCACACCCGCCGGGCCAGCGGGAGCAGTTGGTCGCTGAAGATGCCCCGCATGCGCTCGGCGCCGGCGTCGTTGGTCACGCCGACCCTCAGGAGCGCGGTGAGCACCTCGTTGTCCTCCCACATGGTGAGGAAGTGCGTGACCAGCGCACGGCCCGCCTCGTCGCGGGGCAGCGAGGCCGGGTCCGGCAGCTTCAGGTCGATGGCGACGGCCGCCGCGAACAGGCCCTCCTTGTTGCCGTAGTAGCGCATGACCATGGAGGGGTCGATCTTCGCCTGCTGGGCGATGGCACGGATGGTGGCGCGCTCGTAGCCGTCAGCGGCGAACCGCTCGCGGGCCGCCTCGAGGATGGCCCTGCGGGTGGCGTCGGAGCGGCGGGCGGGGGCGGCCGACGTGCTTCTGTTCATGCCAACGATCGTAGGCCAACACACATTGGCCAACAAGCGTTGACGTGCTCGTCGACGCCCGCCTATTGTCGCCAACGGACGTTGACCAACAGATGTTGGCCTACAACCGTTGGCGACTGGGAGGTCACCATGGGCGGCACCGGCACCGGCAAGCGCACCGACCGCACCGCGGGCACCACGCGCTCCGTGACCGTCGTTGGCGCCGGCCCCACCGGCCTCCTTCTGGCCGGCGATCTCGCCGAGGCCGGCGTCCCCGTCACCCTGCTGGAGAGGCGCCCGCACAAGGTCAGCAACCTCTCCAGGGCGTTCGGCGTACACGCCCGCACGCTGGAGCAGCTCGACGCCCGCGGCCTCGCCGACGACCTGCTCGCGACCGGCAGCACCATCACGCAACTGCGGCTCTTCCGCCGCCTCTCCCTCGACCTGGCCACGCTGCCCTCCCGCTTCCCCTTCCTGCTGATCACCCCGCAGTACGAGGTCGAGCGCCTCCTGGAGCAGCGTGCCCGGCAGCTCGGCGTCCAGTTCCGGTACGAGACCGAACTCCTCGCCCTGCGGCAGGACGCCGACGGCGTGGACATCGACGTCCGCACCGGGGACGGGACGACCACCACCCACCGTGCCGCGTACGTCGTCGGCGCGGACGGCCATCGCAGCACCGTGCGCCAGGCGATCGGGCAGCCCTTCCCCGGCGACTCCGTCATCACCTCCCTCTTTCTCGCCGACGTCCGGCTCGCCGAAAAGCCCGACAGCGTTCTCACCGTCGACGGCGCCGGTGACGTCTTCGCGATGATCGCCTCCTTCGGCGACGGCTGGTACCGCGTCATGGGCTGGAACCGCCGCAACGAGGTCCCCGACGACCACCCCCTCGACCTCGACGAGGTCAAGGACGTCACCCGCCGCGCCCTGGGCACCGACCACGGCATGCACGACGCCCGCTGGCTCTCCCGCTTCCACAGCGACGAACGCCAGGTACCCGAGTACCGGGTCGGCCGGGTCTTCCTCGCAGGCGACGCGGCCCACATCCACTCCCCCGCCGGCGGGCAGGGCATGAACACCGGCCTGCAGGACGCCGCCAACCTCGGCTGGAAGCTCGCCGCCGTCCTCAAGGAACAGGCACCCGACAGCCTCCTGGACACCTACCAGACCGAACGCCACCCGGTCGGCAAGGCGGTCCTGCGCAGCAGCGGCGGCCTCGTCCGGCTGGCCCGCGCCACGAACCCTGCCCTGCGTGCCCTCCGCGCCGCCGTATCCGCCCTCGTCAACGCCGCCGCGCCCGCCCGCACCAAGGCCGTCGCCCAGATCACCGGCATCGGCTACCGCTACCCCGCCCCGCACGGCTCCCACCGCCTCGTCGGCACCCGCGTCCCGGACGTCACCCTGGAGAGCGGCAACCGCCTTTACGAAGCCCTCCGCGGCGGACACTTCGTCCTCATCACCCCGCCCACCGTCCGACTCCCCCACCGCACCGCCCCGGACGACGAGCCCGGCACACCCCCCGCCGTCGAACACTGGGCAAGCGACCGGCGCACCACCATCCTCGTCCGCCCCGACGGATACGCAGCCTGGGCACAAGACGACGCCGACAGCGCAGCCATCGAGGCCGCAGTCGCCGCGCGCTTCACCACCCCCGACCGACACTGACGCCCAAGGCCCTGCCCGGCGAGCTGACCCGCACACGGGCCGCCGGTGCACGGCCGTCGCCATCGGCAGTGACGACGCGCAGGCCCCCGTACCGGCGGATGAACCCCGCCACCAGCCGCTACCTGCCCAGGCCATAGCACCGCCGCGCGGGTGCCCGGTCCGTGGACGCCGTCGGGGCTGACGCCGAGACGGTCGGCCCGGAGCCGGCGGACGGCCTCCACCGTGCCGTCGCCGTAGATACCGTCCGCCCCCCCGGCACGGATGCGGAGGCGGCCGGTGTGCTGCTGCAACAGCACAGGTCGCGCCCGACCCTCTCGAGGGCATCCTTCGAACCCGGGCGTCGGGTGCTTGCGGCATCCCATCCACAGGTGACGGGAGGGGGTCAGGGCCTTTTCGCACCCCGACCGCCGCCGTTACCACGGCTCTGCCACGGGAACCCGGCCACTCGGACAGCGACGTCCAAGGAGGCGAGTGACATGCCCGGACGCGAGGAAATGCCGTCGACCTTGGAACGATCGTCCAAGGACGCCCAGCGAACGTGGATCAAGGCGCACGACTCGGCCGTCGAGCAGTACGGCGAAGGTGAGCGAGCACACCGGGTGGCATACGGCGCACTGAAGCACACCTACGAGAAGGTCGGTGATCACTGGGAGCGCAAGGAGGGCGGCCGCAAGGGGCCCTCGGACCCGCGGTCGGCGAAGCCCCGGCAGCAGGGCGGCCGCAGCGGTGAAGGTATCGACGAGAATGCGTCGAAAGAGCATCTCTACGGTCTCGCTCGGCGACTGGGTGTCGACGGAAGGTCACGCATGTCGAAGTCCGAGCTGCTCGACGCGATCCGCAAGGCGAACCGCTCGGAGACACGCGCAGCTCGTTCGAGCTGACCGGACGAGGGTGGGACGGGCTCATCAGGCAATGCACTGAGTCGGCAACTGGTCGAGTCTGAATTCCGGCCGATGCGGTGGCGAACAGACCTGATGCCAGCTGTTGCGCGACGTGCCACCGGGTCGACGGTCGGACTGGCCAGTACCACGGCGACCACGTCACGCTGCCACAAAGCGGCCCGGGCAGCCGAATGCGTTCCGCTGGAATGGCCGACAAGGAAGAGGGGCTAAGTGAGCGTTTGGTTCGCTGGTGTCCGTTTGGTTCGGGGTTAGGTGTCGCGCCAGTTGGTGGTGCCTTTTGAATGTGGCTGCCGGGGTGAGGTGGACGACTTCGAGGTCGATGCCGCGGGTGGCGGCGTGTTCGACGGCGGCCTTCTTGTATCCGGAGTCGGCCCAGGCTTTGGTGACGCGGGGGTGGCGGGCGGCGATCTGGTCCAGGAGGTGGGTGCCGGCGGTGGAGTCGTGGACGGCCGCGGAGGTGACCAAGGCAGTGAGGAGTAGGCCGAGAGTGTCGGTGACGATGTGGCGTTTGCGACCGGCGATCTTCTTGGCGGCGTCGTAGCCCTGGTCGGCGAACTGGACGTTGGCGGAGGTCTTGACCGACTGCGAGTCGAGTACGCAGGCGCCCCTACCCGGACCAGCTCGGTGCCGTGGCGCTTGAGTCCCGCCGACGCAGGCATGACGATCACCACGCGAGTGGTGAAGACTGGACAGATGCGACCTCACGCCCCCGGCGGACTCCTGTTCGTAGCGCTCGGTTTCATCCTTGTCGTCGCCGGCTACGTCTGGAGGGGCATGTCCTGCGTCCCCTCTCGGCGAAACGGGCCCAGGCAGTCGAGATCCGGGACCGTTCCAGAAACCTGCTGCGCTCCGCGGACATGGCAATCGCCGGAGCGCGCCGCCGGGCCGCCCGCGACGAACCGGCCATCGTCACGGTCGGAGACGTGACCAGGGTGGCGCGCCAACACTACGGGTACCTCTTCGTAGAGCGCGAAGAAGCAGCTGCCGCCCTCCGTCAGCGCTATGAGGCCTCCGACTGCCGGGTGGACTGCGTGACCGACGCCTTTAACTGACTGCCTCCTCGGCCCTTTCTGCCGCCAGTCCGAGCGACGGACGGTGTTGCCACCCTGCTGCGGTACTGAGGCGGCGCTGGCAGCGCCACTCGTTGCTGCGCACAGCGACATTCCCTTCGGCAGCGTGGGCGGCAAGGCGCGGACGGCCTGACGGACCACCGCGCCGCACCGTGAACTACGCGGCGGAGCTACTTCTTGTCTCCGAGACCTTGGCCCTGACCTCAGGCAGGCCGGTGGTCCCAACCACGACTACGGAGCCGTCCGAGGCCCCGGCCGCCAGGGAACGCCGCTGTCCGAAATCCGCGTTGCCCCCTCACCGATCACTCGTACGCTACCGTCCGTGACGCGACACATATACGCGAGGACCCTGACCGCCAGCATGGCCCTCCTGCTCGCCGCCACCTTGACCTCCTGCGGGGAGAAGGAACCGAGCGCGGTGTAGAAGGACTTGGCCGAGAAATGCGGCGGACGCATCATTGCCGGCAGCCTGGGCTTCCGCTTCGACGAGGGGGTGAAGACCAAGGCCATCGGTTCCTGGCACAAGAGTGGGAACGGCCAGTGCTTGATCACCGCCAATGACAAGCACGACTTCTGGACGGCGTTCCACCTGCAGATTCTTCAGGGTGACAACGCCGGAGAGGTCGAGGCCCTCAGACGCGACCGCTGCGCCGACGACCGCAATGATCCCGCCCGGTACCCGGGCTACGCGGACGGAGAAGGATTCTGCTCGGCCTATGACACCCTGAACCCGGGCGGCGGGTACCGGGCAATGGGCGCCGTGGACAGGTACTACGTCGAGATCCGCCTGCCCGGAGACCGGCCCAACAGCCATCCCGACGCGGCGAAGAAGCCCCGCGAGAGGTTCTCCAAGGTCATGGACGACCTGCGCGAGTACTACAAGGGGTGAGCCCTGCCCTGTCGCCCTCTGGACGAAGCCCCGAACCGGGGGCAGGGCGGCTCGACGCGCCCCCGGCTACGTGGTCCTGGGCGATCTGTCCGCCCACAGGGGCAGTGACCGAGACGGCCCAGCCGACGTCTTCGTCCGCGTCGGCCTGGGGCACCAAGACGGTGAACACCCGTTCCCGCATGCCGTCCACCGTCCACCGCAGCCAGTTGCAGACACCTCGCCAGTTGCCGTATCTCTTCGGCAGGTGCACCCAGTCGTACTCTGTGGCGCACCGGACGGCGGCCGCGCGGTCGTGGAAACTGGGAACGTGCAGTCGTCGGTTCCGACCGGCACGGTGTGGGGGGCGGGGCGATGCGCCAGCACGTCGCGGCCGCAGGCCGCGGCGTCGCATTCCGCAAAGGCCGCAGACCGGCACCACCGGTCACCCACAGTCGAACACACCACACGCGGCTTCGTTCAACTCGCGCCAACCGCTTCGGGCCGACCCGCATCAAGATACTCAAGCTCCAGATGTTCGGCCACGCAGGCTTTGAACTCCATCGCGCACGACCCCGATTGGGGTGGCCGAGAGGCACAACAGCACACCGAGTGGATCAGAGCCCGAACTCAGGCGCACGTGCCGCCCCTGAACAGGTTCTCTCACGACTTCCGTGAAGCGATCAGATCAGTGATCAGTGCATGTTTCGAGCACTTCGATGATCTGTCGTACTCGCATGCGCCACTGTTCCGCGTCGGCGCTGTCCACCCAGCTGGTTGCCATTTCTGCCGATGGGACTGTCCGGAAGGGTACTTGCGACGAGAGCGCCGGCTGCCACTGCTTGGGCCCCGTGCTCGACATCGAGGCGTGCTCCCGGGTCGGTGACTCGCTGGGAGCGATCCGGGCGCCCCGCTTCGGCCCGGGACGACCCCGCACCCGGCCCGATCACGTCCTGGGCGACAAGGGCTACAGCAACGCGCGTCCGTGGGAAGGTGCTCGTCCAGGGCTCGGCGACTCGTGGCCATCATCTGGCACGTCGCGATCGTTTCCTGCACGTCTTCGCTGCAGACCCCTGACGGGGACGAGCCGAGCCATTATCGTCCGGTCCGCCCGCCGTCGGATCTGGGCTGCGGACGCCGGGTGGGGAAGAAGCACAGCGCAGGTGTGGGGGTGGGCCCGTGGGGCCTTCGGCGGGCGGCCGCATGCCGGCGGCGTTCCTGAGAACGAGCACGAGCCTGCTGCTGGTCTCGCTCGTTTCGTGTCTGCTGGGTGCGGCCCGAGCCGACGCTGCCGACGGCCGGGAGCCGGAGGAGAAGTCCGCGACGCTCACACATCAAGCGGCTCTACCTTCTTGATCAAGTTGATCGAACTGGGGGGGTCGGTCCGGTCAGGGTCCATAGGTCGAGTGCGGCAGCTCCCGGCCCGCGCGGCACCTTCCGATTCTGTGTCGCTCGGCTGTGGGGGTCAGTGCGGAAGGCCGGTCAGGGTGAGGAATTCGCTGCGGGAGCGGGTGTCGCTGCGCAGGAGACCGAGGAGTGTGGAGGTCATGGTCGTCGCGCCGGTGGCCTGGACACCGCGCAGCGTCATGCAGGTGTGCTCGGCCTGGATGACGACGCCGACGCCTTTGGGTTCCAGGTGGGCCTGGAGCCAGTCGGCGACTTGCTTGGTGAGCCGCTCCTGCACCTGGGGGCGGCAGGCGAAGTGTTCCAGGACGCGGGCGAGCTTGGACAGGCCCAGTATCCGGTGACCGGGCAGGTAGCCGATGTGGGCGGTTCCGACGAACGGCAGAAGATGATGCTCGCAGACGCTTCGGAGCGGAATGCTCCGGGCGAGGACCAGTTCGTCGTAGCCCTCGTCGTTGGGGAACGTGGTCAGGTCGAAGGGTCGAGGGCTGAATAGTTCGGCATAGGCGCGGGCCATGCGGCCCGGGGTACCGCGCAGGCTCTCGGAACCGGTGTCCATGCCCAGGGCCTGAAGGAACTGCCCCGCGGCCCGTTCGGCAGCTGTCAGATCCATTCCTTCAGCGTCGTGGACCACACGCAGGGCGGCGGGCGTGGCGGGTATCGGTTCCTGGGACGGATCGGGTGCGGAGGCAATATGCAGGGGGGAGTGGAGGTGCTGGGTCATGTCACTCCCCCATCCCGAGTGCGGTGAGCAGGACCAGGACCAGGGTCACGACGGCGGCGAGCCCGTGTCCGGTGACGACAGCGACGGGGAAGTGGCGTTCGGCCGGCGCACTTCGGTCAGCAACGGCCGGTGCGGCGGTGCGGTCGCGGTGGACGGGGATCCAGCGGGCGAGCATGACGAACCCGAGCAGGGCGATGGGCATCAGGAGACCGAAAGCGGTCCAGGCCAGAGTCTCGTTGTTGGTGATCACGTGGATGATCCACACGACGAGGCCGATGGCGGCGAGGGCGAAGTGTCCGAGGACGACCGGGACGGGCAGGTGGCTGCTCCTGTCGCGGGCGCCGCCGTGTGAGAGCCAGATGCCGAGCATGTAGAAGCCACCGAGGGCGGTGACCAGCCAAGCGATCAGTGCGGCGATGTCCATGGGAACTCCTGACGGTAGGGGCGAAGCGAACGCGCTGATGTGCTGGAAAGCCTGCGAGTCAGTGGCGGGCTGACCGCGGGCGGGAAGGTACGAAGCCCTCGGCCTGTGTCTCCTCGTCGGCGACCCGGACGCCGTAGTGGTAGGCGAGCTTGCCGCCCAGGAAGCCCGAGACGCCGAGCACAGCCAGCGTCACGGCGTTCAACGCCAGTTGTCCCGCGCCGACGCTGCCTGACGGGCCGTCCCCGGCGTGGCGCCACAGGAAGTTGCCTGCGTACGCGGCCGTCGCCAGCAGATTCAGCGTCATGTGGATGAGCCCGATACGGAAGGCGCGCGTTCCCGTGGGGACGGCGAACAGGTCCAGGAAGCCGAGCAACGCGGCGAGCAGCGCCCCGATCACGCCCACGGCGATCAGCCACATCGCACCGCGGGCGAGGAAGTCCGGGTCGTCCACGACGTGGGAGGCGATGTCGAAGACGAGGCTGCCGACCCACGCGCCGATCGGCACGGTGACCAGGATCGGATGGAACGGGTGCCCGTACGGGCCGGCGAGGGCGGCGCTGACCGGCTGTTTCGCCTGTTGGTGAAGTTCGCTGGGCATGGCAGGTGTCCTTCTCCAGAAGAGTTTCACCAATCAGTATTGGACTTATTACTGGAGAGGGTCAAGTGCCAGGCACGAGAGTCGGAGCTGGTCAGTTACGCGCACATCGATTGGAGTTATCGTGGATGTATGACCACTGACTCGACCCCGGCTTCACCTCAGGCTCCCGTGGCTTCCGGGATGGAAGCGGTCTCGGTACTTGCGGACGAGGTGCGCCGCAGGCTGTACGGCTTCATACGGCGCGCCCACCGGCCGGTGACGCGGGAGGAGGCCGCCGCCGATGCCGGGATCTCGGCCAAGCTGGCCGCCTTCCACCTGGACAAACTGGTCGCGGCCGGGTTGCTGAGCTCTCGCTACGACAACCCGGGCGGCGTCCGCAGGGTTGGCCGCAAGCCCAAGGTCTACGAGCCGGCCGGCACAGACATCCACATCTCCATCCCCGAGCGCCGCCCCGACGTCCTCGCCGAAATCCTCGTCGACGCCGTCCTCGACCAGCAGCAGGGTGAGGACGCGCGGTCGGCGGCGCTGCGCACGGCCCGCCGCCGTGGTGAGGACCTCGGAGGCGCGACGCGCACCAGCACCCGTCCCGGCCGTCTGGGGCCCGAGCGCTCTCTCACGCTTTCCGAGTCCGTGCTGGAGGAGTACGGCTTCGAGCCCCACCGGCAGGCCCCGACCGAGGTGCGGCTGATGAACTGCCCCTTCCATCCACTGGCTGCCCGATCGCCCGAGCTGGTGTGCGGGATCAACCACGCCTTCCTCGGCGGTTTTCTCACCGGCCTGCAGACAACGGGGATCGAGGCGGTACTCGCCCCTCGACCGGGACGCTGCTGTGTGGAACTGCGCGCCGCCGCGGCCAGCAGTGCGAGCATGCCCGGCCCTACTACCGGGGCGTGCGCGAAGGACGTCTGCGCCGGGCCCGCAGAGGATCCGGGCGGCACGTAGACGGCATCCCGCGAAACGACGCAAGGGAGAAGATCATGAGTGAGAACCTGGACCGGTTGTCCGCCGAAGGCGTGGCGGTCTGGCTCGATGATCTGAGCCGGGAGAGGCTCGCCGGTGGCAGGCTGGCCGACTTGGTGCGTCAGCAGCGGGTGGTGGGCATCACCAGCAATCCGACGATCTTCGCCAAGGCGATCCGCTCCGGTGCCGGCTACGACGAGCAGGTCGTCGATCTGGCCCGGCGCGGGGTGCGGGTCGAGGAAGCCGTCAGACTGTTGACGGCGTTCGACGTGCGCTGGGCCTGCGACGTGCTGCGGCCGGTGTACGAGGCCAGTGACCGGGTGGACGGACGGGTTTCCATCGAGGTGGACCCGCGCGTAGCCCACGACACGGCGGCCACGATCGCCGAGGCACGCGCCCTGTGGTGGCTGGTGGACCGGCCGAACCTCTTCGTGAAGATCCCCGCCACCCAGCAGGGCCTGGAAGCGATCAGCACGGCGCTCGCGGAGGGCATCAGCATCAACGTGACACTGATCTTCTCCCTGGACCGCTACGACCAGGTGCTCAGCGCCTTCCTCGACGGCATGACCCGAGCGCACGCGGCGAGGCATGACCTGACGTCCATCGCGTCGGTGGCCTCCTTCTTCGTCAGCCGCGTCGACACCGAAGTCGACAGCCGGCTGGACAAGGCAGGCACACCGGAGGCGACGGCCCTGCGCGGAGCGACCGCGATCGCCAACGCGCGCCTGGCCTACCAGCACTTCGAGCAGGCGAGCGCGTCCCCGCAGTGGCAGACGCTGACCACCGCCGGAATGCGTCCCCAACGCCCGCTGTGGGCCTCCACCGGGGTGAAGGACCCCTCCTACGCCGACACCCGCTACGTCGACGAACTGGTGGCCCCCGGGGTGGTCAACACCATGCCGGAGCAGACCCTGCGCGCGGTCGCCGACCACGGCCGCATCCGGAGCGACACCATCCACGGCACCTATGAGGCATCCCAGCGGGTACTGGATGACCTCCAGAGTGTCGGGGTGTCCTACGACGACGTGGTGCGCACGCTGGAGGACGAGGGCATAGCCAAGTTCACCGCCTCCGGAAACGAGCTGTTCGAGCAGCTGAACGCGGAACTGCAGGCCAAGCGCCCGGCCGACTGACGCGCCGGTCACAGACCGGCGCGTCCCGGAGGCAATCAACGCCTACCCTGACCCCACTGGTAGCGCCCCGGTCGTGCTTACCTGCCGCACCACCCAGTACGAGGACATCGGGCCGTTGCTGCCTGAGCCGCCGCCGAAGCAGCTGGAGAGACGGCTTCGGGTGCCCGACCGGCAGGCACTGTGCGGGATCCTGTTCGTGCTGCACACCGGCACTCGGTGGGAGGAGCTCGGCTTCGGCTCGGGCATGACGTGCGGGCACCCACCGGCACGTCCAAAGGCTTCGTCAGGGCCAGTAAGGCAGTTCACCGGGCAGGAGCGCGCTCGTGACCGGTGCCGGCAGCGGCATGGGCGCGGCGACGGCACGGCTGCTCACCGACCGACAAGCTCCACGCGGTCGTCGCGCAGATCGAGATAGCCCCCGGAGCCGGGGCCCCGGGGGCTATTCGGGCTGGGTCACCGTCAGGGACCAGCGGACGGTGTCGTTCGAGGCGTCCACGCCGATGGTGAATGAGCCCGGCGCCACCACCCCGGGGTCCATGGTCACCGAGCCCACGCCGACACGGTCGGCGGGGCAGTCCACCGAGAAGTCGGCCACCCGCCCCCGCTGGTCGTCCATCGAGACCGCCACGCTGCCGCCGCCCTCACACGCCACAGTGAGCACGGTGGGCAGTCTGTCCCAGGCCCCGCCCGACGCGACTCCGCCGTCTCCCGTCCACTCCGGCACCCACACCAGGCCATCCGGGCCCGGGTGAGGGAGCAGAACGTCCTCCGCCGCCGCTGCCGGTACCGCTGTCGCAGCTGTCGCTGCGGTGGCCGCCAGTGCGATCGCTGCCATCCTGCCTACACGCATGATCGTGTCCCCTCTTCTCTGACGCGTCATCAAGACATGGACACGACAGTCTCACCTGTCCGCACTCCCCCACGCATGAGTACAACGACTCATGACAACCGCTATGCCGCGGTGCATGCACGGGCCGGCCCGTGGATGCGGGCGTGCGGTGGTGTCGCCCACGTACCATCGGCGTCGAACAGCCGCTGGAGACCGCAGAAACGAACCGCACAAACGCGGCGGCGGCATCCTGCTGGAGCGTGACGGCCTGCCGGTGCAGGGCGGCGGCCCACAAGAGCTTTCGGCTGGTGAAGGCCGATGACCGCTCAGCGTGGCAGGACATGATGGCCTCGCAGGTGACGCCACTTCAAGTACGCCGCCCCCGGACGGTGGCCGATGTGCGGCTCACGCCGTGCCGCGAGCGGGATGCCCTGGCCGTCGGATATGACGTGGTGGTTGCTGCCCGGTCGTGCGCGGTCGGCCGGGCTGTGTCCGCTGTTGGGCCCCTGAGTGCGGCCCGGACGTGGCGTCACGGCTGCTGCTTCGTGCGGCCGGCTGAGGCTTGCCGAGTGTCCGCGCCGGAGCTGACGTGCCGCTGGGTCTCCTGGGGACCGTGCCAGTCCAGACACATCACGGTGGCATCGTCTGCGAGCCGGCCATCGGCGGCGTTCCGTACCGCGGACGTCAGCATCAGCGCGGCCTCCCGCGGGTGCAGGTCGCGGGTGCGCTCCAGCAGAGCGGGCAGGTCGACCTTCTCCCCATGACGTTCGAGCATGCCGTCGGTCAGCATGAGCAGACGGTCACCGGGGCGCAGGTCGATGTCCTGAACCCGATAGGGGTGGGGTGCGAGCACGGACAGCCCGAAGGGATGGTCCACTTCGCAGGTGATCTCCTTCGCGCTCCCCTCGCGCATGCGCAGTGGCCAGGGATGGCCGGCGTTGACGAGCCTGGCCTGCCCGGTGTGCAGGTCGATGCGCAGCAGCTGCCCGGTGGCGTGATCGTGGCCGTGGTCGGCCAGGGCCTGGTCGGCCAGGTGGGCCTGCTCGGCCAGGTCTGCTCCTGCACGGCGGGCGCCGCGCAGGGCGCCCACCAGGACCGTGGCGGCCAGCGCGGCGTCGAGGTCGTGGCCCATGGGGTCGGTCATCGACACGTGCAGGGTGTCGCGGTCCAGGGTGTAGTCGAAGGTGTCGCCGCTGAGGTTCTCGGAAGGTTCCAGGCTGCCGCTCAGGGTGAACTGTGCAGCCTCGCACGACAGTGACGGGGGTAGCAGCTGGTACTGGATCTCTGCTGCCAAGGTGGGGGGCCTGGAGCGTTTACCCCAGATGTAGAGGTCGGTGAAGCGCCCGTTGGCGATCACGATGTAGGCCAGGACGTGGGCGGCTTCCTTGACCGCATCGAGGACGTCCTCGCCGGGGACGTCCGGAAGGAGCAGTTCCAGCAGCCCGATGGCATCTCCCCGGTTGGTGACCGGCACGATCACCCGCTGTCCCCGGCCGGCCTCCTCCTGGTACAGCCGCTGGGTACGGATCACCTGCTCGTAGACGCTGCCGAGCAGGGGGATCCGCTCCGCTTCCCGCCCACCCTCCGAAGCTTCAGTGGTGGACAGCCGCGCCACCGACCTCCCCGTCAGGTCCACGATGAGAAAGGAGACCTTCGTGGCCCCGAGACGCCGCCGCAGGTCCTCGGCGACCACGTCGACGGCCTCCACCGGCGCGGCCGTCTCCGCTGCCTTCAGCAGCCGGGGGAGTTCACTCTGCCCACCACTCACGACCAGGCTCCATTCCGCCGGCCCCTCCCACCAGCCTGGGAACCAACACGGTGAGCGTCAACCCGTGACCGGTCACGGTAAGTGAAGGTGGTCACGTTATGCGTTCGCAGCAATGAGTAGTTCTGAGTCTCGGGTTTCGGGGGCCGGAGAAACGAGTGATGAAAGTTGCGCGTTTTACGGAACCTTTGCCCGGGTTCGGGCGTTGGGCCAGTGAGCGCGCGGGAGCGGGTTCGCGAGATGACGTCTGGGTGGTGCCTTCGCCGGTTCTGCACATGAAAGGCTGCGGCTTCGCGACCTGCCCCGCAAGTACTGCGGAGCTCCTTGCTGCCAGGCCGCCCACCGGCGCCGCGAATCCCCCTCTCGCGCGCACAGGCGTGCCCTGCCGCCCAGCCGGGTTACCAGTCGCGTAAGTCCTTGGTGAGTTCGCGGTGCCACTCGGTGCGGCGCGGTACGTACTCGCCGGGCGCCGGTCCGAGCGCGACGGGTTCAGTTGGCCTGACGCGGAAGCGCTTGGTGGTGCCGTGGCTGGCCTCGCTGCTGCAACGGCTTGCGCAGGGACAGCCGGAATGGGCTGCGTGAGCCTCGTCGGGTCACTGTTGTTGATGGGGTCGCCGGCGGCGTAGAGGTAGGCCGGTGCTTCCTTGCAGTGCTCTGCGGGAGGCGGCCCGGCGGTTTCTCACCCAGGACGTCCGGCGAAGAAGTCCGTAAGGGAGGATGCGAGGGCTTCTGGAGCCTCTTCGGCCACGTGATGCCCTGAGTCGATGCCGTGACCGCGTGCGTCGGGTGCCCACTGCCGCCAGATCTTCAACGGGTCCCCGTACAGGTCCTCGAGGTCGTCCCGGAGTGACCAGAGAATCAGTGCCGGGCACTGGATCTGTGTCCCGGCAGCGCGGTCGTCCTCCTCGTGCCGGCGGTCGATGGTGAGACCGGCGCGGTAGTCCTCCAGCATGGCCCGCACCACATCGGGGTTTCTCGTGGCCGCGCGCCACTCGTCATAGTTCTCCTGCCCCATGCTCCGGGGGTCACCGTGGTACCAACTGTCCGGATCGGCGTTGATGACCCGTTCGGGGATGTCCGGCTGGGCGAAGAAGAACCAGTGCCACCACTCCGTGGCGAACTTGGTCGTGATGCGGGACAGGTGCTCGGTGAGGGGCAGACAGTCGATCAGCGCCACCTGCGAGACCGCGTCGGGATGATCGAGTGCAAGACGCAGCGCGACAGCGCCTCCTCGGTCGTGCCCGGCCAGCGCGAACCGGGCATGGCCGAGGGAGCGCATCACCCCGACCACGTCATCGGCGACGGCCCGCTTGGAGTATCCCGCGTGGCCTGCCGTAGGCGCCGGACCGGTGGACCGGCCGTATCCCCGGAGGTCGGGGCAGACCACGGTGAACCCGCGTTGGACGAGGAGCGGGGCGACGCGATGCCAGGTCGCGGAGGTTCGGGGGTGGCCGTGCAGCAGCACCACCGGCGGCCCTTCCCCACCGTGACGAACGAAAATCGATGCTTCATCGACCTCAACCCGCCTGGCCTCAAAACCCTCGAACAAGGTCCGAGCCTCCCGCCCTCGTCGACACATCGCCACGGTACGTATCGGCCCGGGACTACCCGGTCCTCGCAGGCCCCTTCGCCGACGAGTGCTGAACCGACACTGCTTTCCTCATGCCCCGCAGATCCCGTGGACACAACTGCCGGACTCGTCACCCGCTGTCACAGGAGGCCTGTGCTACTTCCCGGCCGTGCCGGGGTCCGGATGGATGGACTCCTGGTAGAGATCCGCGTAGGTGCGGGAGTCCTTGATGAGGTCGTCGCAGAAGGCGGCGACATCGCTGCCGATGAGTTCCAGCACGCCCTTGCCGCTGGCCGCCCCTTCTTCGAAGAAGTCGACGATTCCGGGGAGCAGGGAACCGTCGAGCAGGTCGACCGGTCCGACCTTGAACAGGTACTTCTGCATCTCCTTGTAGACGATCCGATAGTCCGGTGGGAGTGCCTTGACACGGGCCATGTGCGCCCGCCACTGCTTCTTGCCCTCGATGATGTCCTGGATGCCCACGTCAGCCTCCCAGCCGGTTCAGTTTGCGGGCGACGTTGTTGTTCAGCTGCTCGCGCCACCGGTCGCGATACGTCCGCGCACCTTCTTCTCCGGCCAGCGCCCTGCAGAAGCCCGGGATGTCGTCGCCCAGGACCTCGCGGGCGCTCTGCCCCTCGGCCGCCGTCTCCTCGAGCAACGCGAGCGCGCCGTCGAGGATGGGCATGAGGCTGCGACCGGTGAAGTCGCCATGGGGCAGCAGCTGGACCTTGATCTGATCCCACGCCGCCCGGTGATCATCCGGAAGCGCCTGCGCCCGGGCTTCGAAGCCCGCCCATTCCCGGGTGAGATCGCTGCCGGTGATCTTTTCCCAGAAGTTCATTCCCCGCCCTCCTTGAGCTTGTTGATCCGCGATGAGAGGTACTGCCACTTCGTCCAGAACCGTGCGAGCTCTTCGCGTCCGGCTTCGTTGAGCGAGTAGAACTTGCGCGGCGGGCCCATCCCCGACGGCCGTTTCACCACCTGGACGAGCTTGTTGCGCTCCAGCCGCAGCAGAATGGTGTACACCGTCCCCTCCACGACGCCGGTGAAGCCGAGTTGGTTCAACTGCCGAGCGATGGCGTACCCATAGGTCTCCTCCCTGCCGATGATCTCGAGCACGCATCCTTCGAGCGTGCCCTTCAGCATCTCCGTCAGGTCGTCCACCGCAGCTCCTCTCCCGTCAGCAGTACCCTGTATCAACGAGTACCACTATACAGTATCACTGAGTAGTGGGCGCGTGGCCACTCCGGCACGCTCACCTCCGGGTGTCGCCGGCCAATGCGGCGGATCACTCCTGGCGCTCCCCTGGGCGGGCGGCCTGCTCGACCTTGCGGGCGTCGTGGGCTTCGCGACATGGGCTGCCCATCACCTCGAGGAGGTCTGGCCGTGCCTTTGGCGCTGCTTGCCGCAGGGGTGTCGCGCCCAGAAGGGGGAGCTTCGCTTAGGAGCCAGGGTGTCCCGCTGCTCGCTCCACACCGGGGGCCTCAGTGATAGTGATCGGGAGGCTTGCGAACACGTATTGCAACGACCGATCCAAAATGGCTAAGCTGGCGGCATGGCCCGACCGCGGATGTTCGACGAGGAACGAGCCCTGGACGCGGCAATGCACACGTTCTGGGAGAAGGGCTACGAAGCCACCTCCACCCAGGACCTGTGCGAAGCCACCGGGCTGGGGCGCAGCAGCATCTACAACACGTTCAAGAGCAAGCACGACCTGTTCGAGCGTGCGCTGGCCCACTACATCGACACCATGACGACCGCCCAGCTGGCCGTCCTGGAGGACACACGGCGCCGCGCCGCCGACCGCATCCGCGACCTGTTCGCCATGGTCGTCGACGGTGAGACCGAGCACCGGGCCGACGGCCGCGGCCTGGGCTGCCTGACCGTGAACACCACGGTCGAACTGGCCGCTCGCCACCGCCGGGCGGCGGAACTGCTGGAACGCGACACGGCCCGCAGGCTCGCCGTGCTGCGCGCGGTGATCGAGGAGGGTCGCCGGGACGGCAGCATCACCTCCCGGCGCGACGCCGGAGCACTGGCCCGCTTCATCAACGCGGCGATCGGCGGCATGCGCATCTCCAGCCAAGGCGGCGCCGACCGGACCGCACTGGAGTCGATCGCCGAAGTCACCCTCGACGCACTGAACTGACCCACGCGTGACCCGGGCAGTGCCTACGCGTGTCCGCGTTTTGAACTGAACGATCCATAACTCTCATCGCTCCGCCACCCGGCCTCCACGCCGGTCGGCGTCGACTCCAAGGAGACAAGACCGTGCCCCGTGCCGTATACGTCCTGGCACTTGGTATCTTCGCCATGGTGACCAGCGAGTTCGTGGTCGCCGGGCTGATGCCGCAGATGGCCGACGGCCTGAACGCCACCATCCCGCAGATCGGATACCTCATCACCGCGTTCGCGGTGGCCATGGCGGCCGGCGGGCCGTTCCTCACCATGGCGCTCATGAAACTCCCGCCACGGACGGCACTGATGGCGCTCTTCGTCATCTTTCTGACGGGCAACGCGCTGGCCGCCACCGCGACCGGCTACTCCACGATGATGACCGCGCGGATCGTCACCGGCATCGCCTCACAGGCCTTCTTCGGTGTGGGCATCTCAATGTGCGCCCAGATCACCCGCCCCGAAATCCGCGGCCGGGCGATCGCGGTCGCGATGAACGGCCTCATGCTCGGCACCCTGCTCGGACTCCCCGTCTCCACCCTGATCGGCGAACGCTTCGGCTGGCGCGCCGCGTTCTGGGCCATCGCCGCGATCACCGTGATCGCCGCCGTGGCCACCTGGTTCGGTGTGCCCCGCATCGAACGCGCCGAAGGCGGCGGCGGCTTCCGCCAGGAACTCGGCGTCTTCAGGAAGCTCAGGCTGTGGCTCGTGCTGTCCACCAGCACACTCGTCATCGGCGCCACGTTCTCCGCTTTCAGCTACTTCAACCCCATCCTGACCGACCTCGTCGGCTTCTCCACCGGTGCCGTCCCCCTCCTGCTGATCGCCTACGGCGCCGCCACCGTCGTCGGCAACAACATCGTCGGCCGCTTCGCGGACCGCCACACCGTCCCTGTCCTCGCCATCGGCCTCGTCCTCAACAGCGTGTTCCTGAGCGGCTTCGCCCTGCTCGCCGACCTGCCCGCACCGGCCGTCATCTGCATGATGGGCATCGGCCTGGTCGGCGTCACCATGAACCCGGCCTTGGCGACCCGCGTCCAGCGCACCGGAAACGCCAGCCCGCTGGTCAACACCGTCCACTCCTCCTTCATCACCCTCGGCATCATCCTCGGCTCCTCCATCGGCGCCGTCGCGATCGACACCTGGGGTCTGCGCGCCCCGCTCTGGCTCGGCGCAGTCACGGCCCTGGCCGGTCTGGCAACCGTCCTGCCCGACCTCGCCCGCCGCTCCACCCCCGCGAAGGGCCTTGCCTCCGCGCGCCCTGCCGAACAGACAGAACGGGTGTGAGCCATTGCGTCACCCGGCAAGGCGGCGGTGACAGATCGCGGTGCGACCGGCGGAAGCCGCCCAGCTGGCTCACGGTGCGCTCGACAGTCCACCGCTCTCTCCCCAGTCGAGTCGAAGGCTCGACGCTCTTACGGGCGATACGGGAGTAATACGCCGACTGCGAAGTCACAGCCACAGGTGGTCGTGGTCGTAACCCTTGTCGGCGTGCAGTTCGGAGGGGCGGCGCCGACGAGGGCCACGCCGGGAACGGATCGGTGGGATGCCGCCGGACCAAAGGCCCAAGCCTCAGGCCGCCATGGGTTTTGGCAGCGGAAATGCCCACCGGTAGCAGAGTCCCGCTCCGCCACCACACCATGGGGCGACAGCAGATCGTTCAAAGAGTCATGAAACCCGCTACGAGATTCATTCACCCAGGCTGGGCGCCCCGAAACGGTTGAACCCGGCGAGGCGCGGCGAGACGACGAAGGGGAAGGATTCGCCGTCGGGGGTCTTGAGAGCCGCCACGATGTCAGGTTCCGGTGCACCGAATATCTCGAAGTGCTGCACGGTGCAGTGCTCCATCACTCCGCGGATGTACGGATCCGAGAGCCGCCAGTGGACGCGGATGGCATCGGAGTCGCGGTAGAGCTGGAAGCTGTGCGCCAGCATCCGCTCCTCGTCGATGAAGACTTCGACCATGAGCTGAGGGCCGTGCTCTTGAGCGAATGCCACCGCCTGCGCGATGGCGCGCCGGAAACCGTCGAGGTGACCTTCCTTGATGCGCATGGTGTTGCGGAAGAGAATGGTGCTGCTCTCTGCGATCTTCATACGCCGAGTGTTGCACCTCAACCAAGGTTGAGGTCAAGGGTGCAGCCCAGCCAGGGAACCGGCGACGACGTACACCACCAAGTGAGACAACATCTAAGGAGTGTCTCCGCAGAAGAGTTCCCGCATCGGTGGTGCGCTTTACCCCATGACCGCGCGGGCCGCGTCCAGAAAGGCCAGCCGGTTGTTCTCCAGGTAGTCCCGCACGCTTTCACCGTCGGGCAAGCCTTCCCACACCGTCCGGTTGAGGTCGAGGAAGTAGGCGCGTGCCGCGTCGTGCACGGGCAGCGGAAACTGTATACGGATGAGCCGCTCCGCGACCCACAGCCTGTTCATCACGTCCTGGGTCTTGAGGAACCAGGCGTCGGTGTCTTCCCACTCGGAAGGGCGACTGAAGGCGGAGCGTTCGGCCTCGGCCGTCACCTCGATGAACCGCTCCAGCAACGCGAGCCGTTCCGCACGCCGGGCCTCCGACAAGGCGTCCTGCTGCCGCTGCTGTTCAGCGCGTTCCGCCGAGAGTTGAGTCTTGTGCTGAACAAGGTAGGACAACAAGCCGCCGAGTACGACGCCGCCCAACGATATGAGTGACACCCAGACCTGACCTGACATGACGGTCATCGTGCCATGCCGTCGATCTTTGGGGCCATGTCGCCGAGACAGGTGTGACCATGGCGTCCGAGCCGCAACGGTGCCCCGTTCACCGGGCTGAGCCCCGCGTCAGCTTTCATCGCGGCGTGAGGGAATCCCGGCTGTCCGTCGCTGACCGGGCCACATGTCGTCATACGCGGCGTCAAAGAACTGCACCTGCAGCTCGCGCAGCGCGGACGCCTCTGCGTGCTCTCCTCGGGTCACCTCTGCAAGGCGGACCGCATATCGGTAGGCAGCACCCCGTAGGGGCTCGCTTCTGGCCGAAAGGTCGATCTCCGCGTGCGCGAGCCACAAGTCGTCGACGAGTCGGTCGATCACCGGATCGGCCGCGCCGACGCCGACGTGCGGAGACGTGAGCACCGCCTTCTCCAACTGCGACGCGATGCTCAGGAACTTCAGGGTCACATTCTTCAGCTCCGCACGGTGCGCGGCTGACTCCTGCATCTCCAACTGCCGGGTGCTCGCCCGTGACACCAGGTACTGGCCGAGCAACGACCCGCCAGCGCCGAGCGCAACACCGGCCAAAGACAACAGCGCCGGCCCCAAGGTTCCCCAAGATCCCATGAGGTCAATCTCTCAACTCGCTGTCGAGAGAGCCGAGCTGCTGTGTGCAGCCCCTGCCCAGCTCGTGACCGCTCGGGATACCCCGGCCACGTCCCGCAGACTCTCACCGTCAGGCAAGCCGCCTCACAGCATCCGGTCGCGCCCCATGGAGTAGGCACTGCCCGCGACTGGCACGAGCAGGACGAGGAACGACGCGTCCGCCGAGATCCGCGAACATGATGTGGCCCTATGTGAGTTCCTTCCGCATCAACGTGCACATCGTCTCGTGGCGGCGCAACGATCCGTCTGGGGCTTGCTCGTCCCACGAGGCCGGCTGACGATCGTACGCGACGTAACCCAGCCTCTCGTAGAGCGCACGTGCCCGGGGGTTGCTTTCCTCGACACCGAGCTCGGCCTGCCGCAGACCACGGATCCCGATGCGCAGTTCCGCGGCTTCGACAAGAAACGTGCCGATTCCGCACGACTGCACTGCGGGGTGAACTGCCAGCTGCCACAAAGTGCCCACCCCCTTCTTGACTTGGTAGTCGACTCCCCCTTTCGCCACAGGGACATCCGTTGCAGGGCAGACCGCAAGGTAGTCGACCTCACCCGTCCGTGCACGTTTCAACTGCTCGGCGACGCCGGCCAGGTGGTGTTCGGAGCCTGCCCACCCGCACGACACCAGGTCCGCATGCACCAGATCACGGGCCGACAGCTTCAACACGGCGTTGCTCAATGTCAGTACCTCCGGCGAGCCAGCATCCATGCCGATCGCACAGGTCGGGAAACGGTTTCCTGTGCACACACTTCTGACTGCCGGGGCACTGCTCAGTCCGCCGCGAAACCGGTGGGTGGTAGAGCGGAGTGTCGCCCAGTTGCACGGCTTCCGGCTGCTGCGAGTCCGCTGGGAACGTCGGGCCGACATCCACGTGGTCCTCCCGAGAGTGACCGAGGGTTCGGGGGGCTCGCCCCCGTTTCCCAAGTGATCGAGACATCGCGGAGGTCCGAGTCCCGGCCGAGCGAAGGCGACCACGGTTCAGGCGACAAGCGGCCGAGCTTTCACCCGATCGGCTCGGTCCGAGTGCCGTATGCATGGGTGACACGGAGGGTCGAACCGATCGATCGTTGCCTCACAGGAAGAGTGCACATGAATCACATACGGTCCGTTCGACGTGCCCTGCCCTTCGCAGTCCTCCTGCCCGTTACGGTGCTGATGGCCGCCGGCCCGTCCGCGGCGTCTCAGAACGGTGGCGACGTCTCACCGGAGTCGAAACCCACCGTCGTCCTGGTGCATGGCGCCTGGGCTGACGCGTCCGGCTGGGACCAAGTCACCAAGAGCCTCCAGGCTCGTGGCTACCCCGTGGTCGCCACCGCGAATCCGCTGCGCAGTCTCTCCGGTGATGCCTCCTATCTGGCTGCCCGACTGAAGACGATCAAGGGACCGGTCGTGCTGGTCGGGCACTCGTACGGTGGCGCGGTCATCACCAACGCCGCAGCCGGTAACCCGAACGTCAAGTCACTCGTGTACATCGCCGGGTTCGCCCCGGACAAGGGCGAGACACTGGAGCAGATCCTCGGACGGTATCCCGGCAGCCAGCTCACCGACGACCCCGAGGCGCCAGTTCCGACGTCTTTGGACGCCGTCCCGTACGGGAGCGGCAGCGGCGACGTGGATCTGTACATCAAACCGGACAAGTTCAGCAGCGTGTTTCTGAGCGACCGCCTCGGAGCAAGCGAGGCCAACGTCCTGGCCGCGTCGCAACGGCCCCCTGCCGCCGTGACCGTGGGGGAACCGAGCGGGCAGGCCGCATGGAAGTCCATTCCCTCGTGGTTCCTCGTCGCGACTGATGACCGAACCATCGGAACCGAGAATCTCCGGTTCATGGCGGAACGAGCCGGCTCGACCACCGTTGAGGTCGACGCCCCGCACGCCGTCCTCGAAACCGATCCGGACGACGTCACGGCGCTGATCCTGCAAGCTGCGGACGGCTCGCGTCCCAGTCTCGCGAAGACCGGCTCGCGGGACCACACCGCGTGGCTCGGCGGTGCTGCAGTGCTCATGACCGCAGGCGGCATGCTCGTGACGGTGCGAGCCCGACGCTCCTGAGGCACAGGTGCTGCCGGACGTCGTTCCGCACGCGGACGGGCCACAGCGGCTCGAGGACGTGCCGGTCCGTCACCACATGAACGCGACCGTGACCGGACCACCGCGATTCGGTTCGCGTCCATGATCGAGGGCCTCGGACCAGGCCGTTTCCTCCCGATCACCCTGCTGGCCGGTCGGGCACCGCGTCGGGGGCGGGATAGCTGTGCAGTACCTGGTCCACGCCGGTCAGCGCCAGCATGTGGCGCACGGGTTGACTGGGTGCAACCAGCACAAGGCGGGCGCCGGTGGTTCTGGCTGTGCGGTAGGCCGCGATCAGGCAGGTCAGGCCGGAGGAGTCCAGGAACGTCACGCCGGACAGGTCCAGGAGAACGCTGTCACCGTCGGCGAGCAGCAGCGACTGCAGGGTGTCGGCGAGTTGGCGAGCGGTGTGGAGGTCAAGGGTGCCTTGGACCGTGATCAGGTGGCGGTCGGTGCCTGTCCGGCGGACGTCGAGGTGCAGGGCGGGCGGCTGGTGGGCGTGCGCTGTGTCCTTGCGCGGGTGTGGGTGGTTCACGGGGTCAGCTCCTGCTGGTGGCCGCCGCGCCACTCGCTGAGCAGGACGGTGGCGTCGTCGTCGAGCTTGCCGTCATGGTGTTCCATGACGGCGTTCATCAGCCGGCGCAGGGTTTCGTGCAGGGTGTGCCGGCCGGAGTGGTGGCGGCGGATGAATTCGACGAACCGGTCCCGGCCGAACTCGGCTCCACGGGCGTCGCGGGCTTCGACGACGCCGTCGGTGTACAGCAGCAGGCGATCGCCGGGTTCCAGCTGCTCGGTGGCCATGACGACGGGCAGGCCGAGGTCGGATCCCATGGGGCCGGCCGGAGGACAGGACAGATCAGTGGTCCAGCGGCTGTCGCGGATCAGGATGGGCAGGTGGTGGCCGCGGTTGATCCACGTCAGCCTGCCGCTCTCCATGTCCAGGTCTGCCAGGATCGCGGTGACGTAGCGGCGGGCGTCGAACTGCTCGATCAGGGCGCGCTCCACTTCTTGGCTGGTCTCGGCCAATGTGGCTCCCTGCCGACGGGCGTTGCGGCAGGCTGCCACGGCGACGTTGGCGGTGATGCCGGCGGTGGTGTCGTGTCCCATGGCATCGAAGACGCCCAGGTGGAGGGTGCGACCGGCCACGGCGTAGTCGAAGGCGTCCCCGCCGACCTGGTAGGCGGGCTCCATGACCGCCCCGACCGTGGCGTCGTCCCCGGCATAAGCGGGCGGCGGGGTCAGGTTCCACTGCATCGCCGCGGCCACGTTCATCGGCTCGGTGCACACCAGACGCGCGTAGGAGTCGCTGAAGGCCCGGTTACTCAGCACCAGCAAGGCCGTCATCGACGCCAGGTCCTTCAGGGCTCGGCGGACGGGTTCGGTGTCGGTGTCGGTGTCGGCCCGCAGCACCCCCAGACGCTCCACACCGTCGGTGACAGCCACCCACCAGCGTCGCCGGGCACCGCTGCCCACCCGGACCCATGCGGGTTCGGGAACCACCTCCACCCGCTGGTAGGCCTGGCCGGGCAGACTGCCCGACACGGTGAACTCCTGGCCTCCCTCCCCTGCGCCGGGCCCACGGCCGGTGAGCTGGCGCAGCACCGTCTCCCGCAGGTCCACCAGGAACAGAGCCGTATCGTGCATGTCCGCCGCGGCGGCATGATCGGCGATCAACCGCGGGAGCTCCTCGAGCGTGGCCGCGTGGCTGGCCTGCATCAACCGCACCAGCGACACCGCGCTGCTTTCCGTCACGCCCCTGGCTCCCCTCGCCGGGCGGGTGCACAAGGCCCTGAGCGACGCACCGCTTCGTGGCTCAGGCCGTTGCTGTGCCCTGACCTCTCAAGTATCCCGCTCCGCGACAGAGCGCACCCGCCCGGCAGCGAAAAGCGGGCTCTGGTAGCAACCTACGAGGAGCAGGCGGGCGGCCGAGGTCACCAGTACGGCCCGGCTGGAGCTGTACTCCGGCACGGTCTGCGAGAGCGCCGCCGTCCGGTGCTCGGGCTCGCTGCCCCCGGGTGAAGTCGCCGTTCCCCTCAGCGAGTATGACGGAAAATCGACATGACAGGTACATGACTGATCAAGGTGTCCCGGCGTACCATCGCATGGCCCCGGAGGGCGTTCGACGGTATGTCCGACCCCACCGGACAGCTCAGCCGCTGCTTTGCCACCCGGTCCTGCGAGGGCCGGACCCTCCCCACGGAACAGGAGCAGCAATGCCCCTCACCATATGGATCAAGGCCGGCACGTCCGCGACCGCGCTCGTCCTCGCGACGGCGGGCGTCGCATCGGCCGACCCGGCCGTCGAACAGCCCCACGCCAAGGCGGCGGTGGTGACCCTCCGCTACGACGACAGTCGTGCCGCGGGCTGGGAAGCCGCCATCGCGGCCGGCGTCGCCTCGTGGAACGCCAACGTCAGCAACGTGAGGCTGGTGGAAGCGGCGCCTGGCGGCCCCGCCGAGATCGTGATCGTCGCGACGGCGGGCTGGCCGCAGGCCACCCTCGGTCCCGTCCGTCCCGGTCGCCAGGTCCGTGTCGAACTCGGCAGCCAGGCCGTGAGCGACGGCTACAACAAGACCCGGATCGCCGCCCACGAACTGGGGCACAGCCTCGGTCTGCCGGACACCAAGCCCGGCCCGTGCTCCCAGCTGATGTCCGGCTCCAGCGCCGGCACGGCCTGCACCAACGCCGTTCCCAACGCGACCGAACGGTCCCGCGTGCAGTCCAACTACGCGAGTGCCGTCGCCGCCTCGGCCCCCGTCGACGGCCGGACCCTGGTGGACGCACCCTGATCCAGGCTTCGCGACCCGACGCTTGGAGCGCGCGGCCCGGTGGACGCGCCACCACTTCCGCTGCCCACCCCGCTGGTTCGCCGTCCGTGGGACCGGCGGGTCGCGGCGGGACGTGTCGAACGCCAGCTGCCCCTACGAATCCGGCTGTCGCCCACGTCGCTGCGCCGCCGTCGGCAGGGTGAGGACCATCGTCAGGCCACCACCTGGGGTGTCCTCGGCGTGCAGGCTGCCGCCGACGGCCTCGGCGAAGCCGCGTGCGACCGCGAGGCCGAGGCCGACACCGTTGCCGCGAGGGGAGTCGCCGTGGCGCTGGAACGGCTCGAAGATCCGCTGCTTGGACTCGTCCGGGACTCCGGGGCCACGGTCGACGACCCGGACCTCGACCCGGTCGGCCACGGCGCTGGCGGAGACCAGGACGCGCTCCCCCGGCGGGGCGTACTTCACCGCGTTCTCGACGACGTTGGCGACCGAGCGTTCCAGCAGTCCTCGGTCGACGTCCACCATGGGCAGGGATTCCGGAATGTAAAGGTCCACACTGTCTTCGGGGACGCCGCCGAGTGCCATCGGGACGACCTCGTCCAGGTCGGTCTCACGGATGATCGGGACAACGGTGCCGGTCTGGAGACGGGACATGTCGAGCAGGTTGCCGACCAGGTGGTCGAGGCGGTCGGCGCCTTCCTCGATGGCCTCCAGCAGTTCCGCCTCGTCCTCCTCGGACCATGCGACGTCGTCGGAGCGAAGTGAGGTGACGGCGGCCTTGATGCCGGCCAGCGGGGTGCGCAGGTCATGGCTGACGGCTGCGAGAAGGGCGGTGCGGATGCGGTTGCCCTCGGCGAGCTGCTTGGCCCGGTCGGCCTCCTGCCGCAGGCGCCGGCGGTCCACGGCCACCGCCGCCTGAGCGGCGAAGGCGGCCAGCACCCGACGGTCCTCCGCCGGCAGGACGCGCCCGGTCAGGGAGAGGGCCATGTGGTCGCCGACCGGGACGTCGACGTCGGCCTCGTCGGGTGTGGCGCAGGGGCGTGGACCCACGCTGCCGACGCAGGTCCAGGGCACCACGTCGCTCTCCCGCTCCAGCAGCGCCACCGATTCCATGCCGAAGGTCTCGCGCACGCGTTCCAGCAGCTCTTCGAGGCTCGTCTCGCCCCGCAGGACGTTGCCGGCGAGGAAGGAGAGGATCTCCGACTCGGCGCGCAGCCTGGCGGCCTGGTGGGTGCGGCGTGCCGCGAGGTCCACCACGGACGCCACCGAGACGGCCACCCCGACGAAGACCACGATGGCGAGGATGTTCTTCGGGTCGGCGATGGTCAGCGTCCGCACGGGCGGGGTGAAGTACCAGTTGAGCAGCAGCGAACCGGCCACCGCGGAGGCCAGCGCCGGCCAGAGCCCGCCCAGCAGGGCGGCCGCCACCGTCAGCGTCAGGAGCAGCAGCATGTCGTTGGCGAGGCCGGCGTCGGGTGCGGCGCCGGTGAGGAGCAGGGTGAGCAGAACGGGGCCGAGGACGCCGACCAGCCAGGCGCTGAGTACCCGGGACCGCCCCAGGCGCGCCAGGCGGGCCGCCGGCAGTCCTCGGCCCTTGCCCATCTCGTCGTGCGTGACGAGGTGGACGTCCAGGTCGGGACCGGACTCGCGGGCGACCGTGACGCCGACGCCCGGCCCGAGGACGTACTGCCAGCTTCTGCGCCGGGAGGCACCGAGGACGATCTGGGTGGCGTTCACTCCGCGGGCGAAGTCGAGGAGGGCGGCCGGTATGTCGTCGCCGACGACGTGGTGGAAGGTGCCGCCGAGGTCCTCGACCAGGGTGCGCTGGACGGTCAGCTCGCTCGGGGAGGCGGCGGTGAGTCCGTCGCCGCGGGATATGTAGACGGCCATGACCTGGCCGCCGGCGCCCTTCTCGGCCAGCCGCACGGCCCGCCGGATCAGGGTGCGGCCCTCCGGGCCGCCGGTCAGCCCGACCACGATCCGTTCCCGGGAGCCCCAGATGGCCGAGACCTGATGCTCGCTGCGGTATGCGGTCAGGTAGGCGTCGACCCGGTCGGCCACCCAGAGGAGGGCGAGTTCGCGCAAGGCGGTGAGGTTGCCGGGACGGAAGTAGTTGGACAGGGCCGCGTCGATCTTGCCCGGCGTGTAGATGTTGCCGTGCGCCATCCGGCGGCGCAGCGCCTGCGGCGACATGTCGACCAGCTCTATCTGGTCGGCGCGCCGGACGACCTCGTCCGGGACGGTCTCACGCTGCCGCACCCCGGTGATCGACTCGACCACGTCGCCCAGCGACTCCAGGTGCTGGATGTTGACGGTCGACACCACGTCGATGCCTGCGGCGAGCAGTTCCTCGACGTCCTGCCAGCGCTTGGCGTTGCGGGAGCCCGGCACGTTGGTGTGGGCCAGCTCGTCGACCAGGGCGACCTTCGGGGCGCGGCGCAGCAC
Source organism: Streptomyces sp. GB4-14 (assembly GCF_022696125.1). Taxonomy (NCBI): domain Bacteria; kingdom Bacillati; phylum Actinomycetota; class Actinomycetes; order Kitasatosporales; family Streptomycetaceae; genus Streptomyces; species Streptomyces sp. GB4-14. The sequence continues at coordinate 42,442 of NZ_RZHO01000002.1, forward strand.
GGCGTCCACGTCCATCTCGGTGAACGTGGCGCCCCGGTACTCGAGCTCCCTGCGCGGTACCTGTTCGAGGCCGTGGAGCATCACCTCGGTGCGGGGCCTGCCGTGGTGCTCCACGAAGGCGACCACGCAGTCGGTGCCGCGTTCGATACGGCGGTGCGCCTCCGACAGCATGGCGTAGGTCTTGCCGACACCGGGTGCCGCGCCGAGGTAGATCCGGAGCTTACCGCGTGCCATGTCGTCCCTCGGTCATGCCTCGTAGCGACAGCCCATGCCGGGCTCGGTGATCGGACAGCCGGGGTGGGAGAGGCCCTTCTCCAGTCTGCGACGCAGCGGAGCCATGCGGACACGCGGGGAGTTATTCAGGTCGTCCATGCCGAACGGCTGGGTGACGTGGCCGTCCACGTCCGGCAGACCCAGGTCGAGCCGGACGACGTGGGGCCGCCGCGCGGCAGCGAGCCGCGGGGCCGTGGCCCCGTCGGGTGCTACGTCCACCCCGCGGTGACACGTCTGCACATGGATCACCAGGGGCCGCGTGAGCTGCGGGTCGTCTCCCGCCACGGGCATGCGGGTCATGTGCGTGGTCTCTCCTGTCGTACGTCGGGCCGTTGGCGCCGGCTGGAGATGCCGGCGCCACGGCGAGGTGGGAGCCGGCGGGAGCGAGGCGTCCCGCCGGCTCCGTGGGCCGTCAGCCGCGGGCAAGGAGTTCCTTGAGGGCGATGTTGAGCTCCAGAACGTTCACGCGGGGCTCGCCCATGAAGCCGAGCACGCGGCCCTCGGTGTGCTCGTCGACGAGCGACCGGACCTCGGCGACGGGCAGGCCGTTCCTCTCGGCGACCCGGCGGACCTGGAGGTTCGCGTACTGCGGGGAGATGTCCGGGTCCAGTCCGGAGCCGGAGGAGGTGACGGCGTCGGCGGGCACCTCGGACGACTCGACCGTGTGGCCGGCGGTGGAGTTGGCCCTGGCGACGGCGGCCTTGGCGTCCTTCACCCACTCCACGAGCTCTTGGTTGTCGCCGGACCGGTTGGTCGCGCCGGACAGGATGAGCCGGTACTGGGTGTTGACGCTGTTGACGCCCAGGCCGTTCTGCGGACGGCCCTGGAACCACTTGAGGTCGGGCGCCGGGCTGTCCTGATCCTTCTCCAGCGGCAGGCTGTAGTTCTGCCCGATGAGGGAGGAGCCGACGACCTTGCCGTCCGCCTTGATCTCGGAGCCGTTCGCCTGTCCGTTGAACAGCCCTTGCGCGATGCCGGTGATCACCAGCGGGTAGACGACACCGGTCACCAGGGTCAGCGCGAGCAGGGCCCGCAGGCCGGCTCCGAGCATCCGGGCCGTGTTCGTGAGGGAGTGGGTCATGACGATCAGCCGATTCCGGGGATGAGGGAGACGAGCAGGTCAACGATCTTGATGCCGACGAACGGCGCGACCAGACCACCGAGGCCGTAGACGGCGAGGTTGCGGCGCAGCAGCGTGTCGGCGCTGCCCGGCCGGTACCGCACGCCCTTGAGGGCCAGCGGGACGAGCGCGATGATGATCAGGGCGTTGAAGATCACCGCGGAGAGGATCGCCGAGTTCGGCGACGACAGGCCCATGATGTTGAGCTTGTCCAGGCCCGGGTGGACGGCCGCGAACAACGCCGGAATGATCGCGAAGTACTTCGCGACGTCGTTGGCGACGGAGAACGTCGTCAGCGCACCGCGCGTGATCAGCAGCTGCTTGCCGATCTCGACGATGTCGATGAGTTTGGTCGGGTCGGAGTCGAGGTCGACCATGTTGCCGGCCTCCTTGGCGGCCGACGTACCGGTGTTCATGGCGACGCCGACGTCCGCCTGGGCGAGGGCCGGCGCGTCGTTCGTACCGTCCCCGGTCATCGCGACCAGCTTGCCGCCCGCCTGTTCCCGTTCGATCAGCGCCATCTTGTCCTCGGGAGTCGCCTCCGCGAGGAAGTCGTCGACGCCCGCCTCCTCGGCGATCGCCCGGGCGGTCACCGGGTTGTCGCCGGTGATCATGACGGTCTTGATGCCCATGCGGCGCAGCTCCGCGAACCGCTCCCGCATGCCGTGCTTGACGACGTCCTTGAGGTGGACGACGCCCAGGACGCGGGCGCCGTCGGTGTCCTCGACTGCGACCAGCAGCGGGGTGCCGCCGGCCGCCGAAATGCGGTGGGCGGACGTGGTGGCGTCCTCGGCGGCCCGGCCGCCGCGTTCCTCGACCCAGGCGATGACCGCACCGGCCGCGCCCTTGCGGATGCTGCGGCCGTCGAGGTCCACACCCGACATGCGGGTCTGTGCGCTGAACGCGATCCACCGGGCGCCCGCCGCCTCGCCCTGGTGCCGTTCGCGCAGCCCGTACTTCTCCTTGGCGAGCACGACGACCGAGCGGCCCTCGGGCGTCTCGTCGGCCAGCGACGACAGCTGCGCGGCGTCGGCGACCTCGGCCTCGGTCGTTCCGCGCACCGGCACGAACTCGGACGCCTGCCGGTTGCCGAGGGTGATGGTGCCGGTCTTGTCGAGCAGCAGTGTGGAGACGTCACCGGCCGCCTCGACCGCACGGCCCGACATCGCTAGGACGTTGCGCTGCACCAGACGGTCCATGCCCGCGATGCCGATCGCGGAGAGGAGCGCTCCGATGGTGGTGGGGATCAGACAGACCAGCAGGGCCACCAGCACGACCATGCTCGGTTCGGAGCCCGCGTAGTCGGCGAACGGCGGCAGGGTCGCCACCGCCAGCAGGAAGGCGACCGTCAGCGAGGCGAGCAGGATGTTCAGGGCGGTCTCGTTGGGCGTCTTCTGCCGGGCCGCCCCCTCCACCAGGCCGATCATCCGGTCGATGAAGGTCTCCCCCGGCTTCGTCGTGATCCTGACGACGATCCGGTCGGACAGCACCTTCGTGCCTCCGGTGACAGCGCTGCGGTCACCGCCGGACTCGCGGGTGACGGGCGCCGACTCACCGGTGATCGCCGACTCGTCCACACTGGCGACCCCCTCCACGACGTCGCCGTCGCCGGGTATCACGTCGCCGGTCTCGCAGACGACCAGGTCGCCGATCCTCAGCCGGGTGCCGGGCACGCGCTCCTCGGACCTGCCGTCTTCGCCGAGGCGACGCGCCACGGTGCCGGTCCTGGCGTTGCGCAAGGTGTCGGCCTGTGCCTTGCCGCGGCCCTCGGCGACCGCCTCCGCCAGATTCGCGAAGATCACGGTCAGCCACAGCCAGGCGCTGATCGTCCAGCCGAACCAGTCGCCCGGGTCGATGAAGGAGAAGACCGTCGTCAGGACGGAGCCCACGAGGACCACGAACATCACGGGAGACTTGGCCATCACCCGCGGATCGAGCTTGCGCAACGCGTCCGGCAGCGACTTCCGCAGCTGCCCCGGGGCGAACCGGCCCGCGCCGGTGCGGCCTTCACGGGCCTTCTGGCTCCTCGGTGCACCAGGGTGGGGCGCCGCAGTGGGAGTGGACATGGAGTCCTCTGATGTCTGAGTGCGGACGGTCATCACGCCAGCCCTTCGGCCAGGGGGCCCAGCGCGAGGGCGGGGAAGTACGTGAGACCGGTGATGATCAGGGTGGCACCCACCAGCAGCCCGGCGAACAGCGGCTTTCCGGTCCGCAGCGTGCCCGCGGTGAAGGGCACCGGCGTCTGCCGGGCCAGCGAGCCGGCCAGCGCGAGGACGAAGACCATAGGCAGGAAGCGGCCGAGCAGCATCGCGATGCCGAGGGTGGTGTTGAACCACTGGGTGTCCGCGTTCAGGCCGGCGAAGGCCGAACCGTTGTTGTTCGAGGCCGACGTGTAGGCGTACAGGATCTCGGAGAATCCGTGCGCCCCGCTGTTGGTCATCGAGTGGCTAGGGGTGGGCAGGGCCATGGCCGCGGCGGTGAGGACCAGGACGAGCGCCGGGGTGACCAGGATGTACAGGGCCGCCTGCTTGATCTCGCGGGTGCCGATCTTCTTGCCCAGGTACTCGGGGGTTCGGCCGACCATCAGGCCGGCGATGAACACCGCGACGACCGCCATGATCAGCATGCCGTAGAGGCCGGAGCCCACACCGCCGGGCGCGATCTCGCCCAGCATCATGCCGAGCATGGTGATGCCGCCGCCCAGGCCGGTGAAGGAGGAGTGGAAGGAGTTCACCGCGCCGGTGGACGTGAGCGTGGTCGACACCGCGAAGAGGGACGACCCGGCGATCCCGAACCGGACCTCCTTGCCTTCCATCGCCCCGTTCGCCAGCTCGAAGGCCGGGCCATGGTGCGAGAACTCGGACCACATCATCAGGGAGACGAAGCCCAGCCAGATCGTGCCCATCGCGGCGAGGATCGCGTATCCCTGCTTCACCGAGCCCGCCATGACGCCGAAGGCGCGGGTCAGGGAGAACGGGATGACCAGGATCAGGAAGATCTCGAACAGGTTGGAGAACGGGGTGGGGTTCTCGAAGGGGTGGGCGGAGTTGGCGTTGAAGTAGCCGCCGCCGTTGGTGCCGAGTTCCTTGATGGCCTCCTGCGAGGCGACCGCACCTCCGTTCCACTCCTGCGAGCCGCCCATGAACTGGCCGACCTCATGGATGCCGGAGAAGTTCTGGACGACGCCGCAGGCGACCAGCACGATCGCGGCGACGAACGCCAGCGGCACCAGGATGCGCACGACACCACGCACCAGGTCGGCCCAGAAGTTGCCCAGCTCACCGGAGCGCGACCGTGCGAAACCGCGCACCAGCGCCACCGCGACGGCCATGCCGACGGCCGCGGAGACGAAGTTCTGCACGGCGAGACCGGCGGTCTGCACGACGTGGCCCATGGCCTGCTCGCCGTAGTACGACTGCCAGTTCGTGTTCGTCACGAAGGACACGGCCGTGTTGAACGCCTGGTCCGGATCGATCGAGGCGAAACCGAGCGAACCGGGCAGGACGCCTTGGACCCGCTGGAGGGCGTAGAGGAAGAGGACGCCGGCCAGGGAGAAGACGAGAACACCGCGCAGATACGCGGGCCAGCGCATCTCCGTGTCCGGGTCGGCACCGATGCCCTTGTAGATCCACCTCTCGACGCGCAGGTGCCGCTTCGAGGAGTAGACCCCTGCCATGTAGGTGCCGAGGGGGATGTGGACGAGCGCCAGCGCGCTTGTGACGGCGAGCAGTTGGAGCACGCCGGCGGTTACGGGACCCATGCTGTGGCTCAGAACCTCTCCGGGAAGAGCAGAGCGACTACGAGATAGCCCAGCAGGGCGACGGCCACGACGAGGCCGACGACGTTCTCGGCGGTCACAGCTTCGTCACCCCCTTGGCGATGAAGGCCACCAGCGCGAAACCCGCGAGCGCGGTGACGACGAAGGCCAGATCGGCCATCGCGCACACTCCTGAAGTCGGTCGAACGGAACGGACAAGGAGAGGAAAGCGCCTCGGTGGCCGGATCGCGGCATGCGTTGACGGCTCCCTGACGGCAACACCGGGCATCTTGACGCCCCGCATACGCCGCCTGTCCCTGGCCGCGAGCAACGGGCCGACGTGCAGGTGAGACGCCTCACAGCAGCCGGAGCCGACACCGACAGACCAGCGTGTCCGTCTCCCTGAGGCGCCCCGGCCGGCAAGCACACTGGAGAAGAGCCATGTGAGCCCTGACAGCGTGACACGGAGAGGTGATGGCAAACCGCGTGTACACCATCGGGCATTCGACCCGTACCTTCGACGAGGTGCTGTCCATGCTGCGGCACAACGCGATCACCGACCTGGTGGATGTCCGTTCCTATCCGGCGTCACGCACATTTCCCCAGTGGAATCAGGACGCGATCATCGAGAACCTCCCCCCGGCCATCCGGTACCGGTGGATCCGGGAGCTGGGCGGCAGGCGGCACACGCCCAAGGGCGTCGAGAGCGTCAACAAGGCGTGGCGGGTGAAGGCGTTCCGTGACTATGCCGATCACATGACGAGCAGCGAGTTCGCGAAAGGGCTGGACGAACTGCTCGACCTCGCGGCGCACGGCCGGCCGGTGATCATGTGCAGTGAGGCGGTGCCGTGGCGTTGTCACCGCAGACTGATCACCGACGCGCTGATCGTCGCCGGTGTGGACGTCGAGCACATCATGTCCGCCACAGTGACAAAACCGGCGTCCTTGAACGAGATGGCGAACGTCCGGAACGGCCGCATCACCTATCCCGCCCCCTGAGGTGCGTGACACGAGTCCGGGATCAGCCGTGGAGACCGTGTCCGCGCACGGCGTCCGGCCGCGAAAGGCGGCGGCGGGCGCCGCAGGACCGGTGCGGCCGGCACCACCCGTGCCGAGTGGCGGAGCCCGGGTGGTGAGGAGTGCGGGGAACCCGGCGGTGTCGTTCACGACCGGGTGACCGCGACAGGAGCTTGTGCGGCACGGGGTCAGGCCGTGCCGCACAAGCGGTCATCGGCCGACGCCTGCCGTCTCGCTCCGTGGCACGGCGTCGGAGTTCGTGCGCAGGACCCCGGCGCCCACGGCGGTGGTCACGCACAGCAGGGTCAGCAGGACGAAGGTGTGGTTGAGGGCGACGACATGGGTCAGCCAGCCGATGACGGCGGGGCCGGCGAGCATGCCGACGTACCCGAGCCCGGCGACGCGGGAGACGTTCGCGCCGGCTGCCTTCGGGTCGGCGTGCCCGGCCGCGCTGAACAACTGCGGGACCGTACCGGACAGCCCCAGGCCGAACAGCGCCCATCCGGCGAACGCGGCCCACATCCACGGCCCGAGGGCCACGAGCGTGATCCCGACGGCTGCCGTGATCGCGCCGTGGCGCAGGACCGCCATGGAACCGAACCGGGTGACGACACGGTCGGCCAGGAGACGGCCGATGGTCATGGCCGCCGCGAAGGTGCCGTAGGCGAAGGCGGCGGTACTGGTGGACGCGCCGAGAACATCCCTCAGATGCAGGGCGCTCCAGTCGTTGGCCGCGCCCTCGCACAGCATGACCATCAGCGCCAGGACGGCGAGCAGCCAGACGCGTCCTCCCGAACCGCGTCCCCCGACGGCTGGTGACGGTGTCTTTTCTTCGGAGCCGGTCTCCTCGGTCGCGGGGGCGGCCGGCATCAGGGCGCGCACCGAGACCAGGGCGATCACGATGCTCGCGGCTCCGATCGCGGCCATGGTGACGACCGGGCTCGCGCCGGCGCTCGTTGCCCCCGCCGCGACGAGCGCGGCGAGGACTCCGCCGACGGAGAACGTGGCGTGGAAGCCCGACATGACGGGCCTGCCGTACGCCTTCTCCACGTGCACGGCGTGGGCGTTCATGCTCACGTCCAGGCCGCCGTTGCAGGCGCCGAAGACCAGCAGGGCGCCCGCCAGCGTCCACGGATCGCGGGCAAGGCCCGGCAGCACCAGGGATACGCCGCACAGCACGGCGGTGGCGGGGACCACGACGCGCGTGCCGAGACGGTCGGTCAGAGGACCGGCCACCTGCATCCCGGCGAAGGCGCCGAGCCCGAGCAGTACGAGCAGGCCGCCCAGCGTGGCGTGGCTGACGCCGACCCGCTCCTCGACGGCCGGGATGTGCACGACCCAGGCGCCCATCAGGGTGCCGCACAACACGAAATAGACATACGTCGCCACACGGGCGCCGAGAAGCGAGCGTTCCATGCCGCCCACCGTAACGAACAAATGAGATGTTCGGTAGCGGGAATATCGAACATCTTGAGTGTTCATTGCCGGGTGGTGTTCAATTCCGGCATGAGCAACGCAGACCGGCAGGGGTTGATCACGAAGGTCGTCAGGGACTCCGGTGGTGCCACGGTTCAGCAGCTCGCTGAGCTGACCGGAGCCTCGGAGATGACCATCCGGCGCGACCTCGACACCCTGGCCGCCCAGGGGGTCCTCGAACGCGTCCGGGGCGGAGCACGGAGCCTGCTGCTCAGGGGCGAGGAACCCCCGTTCGCGCTGCGCGCCCACGAGGCGGTCGACACCAAGCGCCGGATCGCCGCCAAGGTCTCCGCCCTCATCGCCGACGGCGAGAGCGTTCTGCTGGACAGCGGCACGACCTGTCTGGAGGTCGCCCGCCTCCTGCGCGAGCGGCCCGTCACGGTGATGCCGCTGTCCCTCCAGGCCATCCAGTTGTTCGGGGCGGCGCCCGGCCCGGCCACCCTGGTGGTGCCCGGCGGTCAGCCCCGCGCCGCCGAAGGGGCCCTCACCGGCCCCCTCACCCTCGCCTCCTTGGCCGCCCTGCGTTTCGACACCGCCGTCATCGGCTGCTGCGGTCTGAGCGCGACCGACGGCCTGACCGCCTACGACCTCGACGACGCCGCGGTGAAGAAGGCGGGCATCGCCTCCGCCCGCCGCACCCTCGTCGCCTCGGACGGCAGCAAACTGGGCCGCACCGCCTTCGCCCACGTCGGCCCCTCGACCCTCCTGCACACCCTCGTCACCGATGACACCGCACCCGCCGACGAGGTGGCGGCTCTCGTGGACGCGGGCACCATCGTCACCACCGCCTGACCTCGCACGCCTGCCTCGTTCTTCAGCGCACGGCACAGACGTCCGCACAGCCGGCGCCCGGGGCAACCGCTGGAGGTCGCCCCGGGCGCGACCGTCGCCGTGATCGGAGCGGCGGGAGCGGTCGGCTGCGGGTACGCGGCGCGGCCGGCCAGGACGGCGGGTCGGCGGTGATCGCGGACCCGGCCGAACGTGACCGTCACCTCGTCGCAGCTCCGAGGCGGACCCACATGACGCGACGGGTCGATCGACACGGCGCGGTTCACCGGAGCCGCCGACGCCGCCGTACGAGACGGGGCCGTGACGCGAGCCTGCGGTGTCGGGGTGCGGTCAGCTTCTCAGGAGGTCCACGCCTTCAGCATGTCCTTCATCGTGTCCGTCAGGGCGAACTGCAGCAGCGGACCATAGGTGATCCGGCCTACGCCAAGGCGGCGGAAACGGTCGAGGTCGTGTCGGACGGGGTGGGCCGTGGAGTTCACGGGGACGGTGACCGCGCCGGTCACCGCCGTGAGCAGGTCGTCGTCGTCCTGGATGCCCACCGGGTAGACGCTGTCGGCGCCGGCCTCCACCAGGGCGCGCAGTCGCTCGATCGCCTCGTCGCGGACGGCGGAAGCGTCTTCCGCGTGCATGAAGAGGTCGGTGCGCCCGTTCACCCAGACCGGGACGCCCGCGTCGTCGGCGGCTGCGCGCAGGCCGGCGACGTAGTTCGCGTGCTCCTCCGTGGAGCGTACGCGGCCGCCCTCCGAGTGGACGGTGTCCTCGATGTTGAGACCGACGCCGCCGGCCTCGACGAGCCCGGCGACAAGGTCGGCGGGCTTCTGCCCGTATCCGGCCTCCAGGTCGACGGACACCGGCACGTCGACCGCCGCGATGATCGGCCTGACGGCGGCGAGCACCTCCTCGAAGGTCTGTCCCTCGTTGTCGCCGGCTCCTCGGGAATCGGCGAGGGGATGGCTGCCGATCGTGAGCGCCGGGAACCCGACGGCGACGGCTGTCCGTGCGGACCAGACGTCCCAGACGGTCGGCAGCACGAGCGGCTTGTGCTGGGCGTGCAGTTGCTTGAGGCGCTGAGCGCGCTCGACTGTGATGTTGGAGGCCATGCCTGGGACGTTACCCCGGCGGCGCCGCGGACAACTCCTCGACGGGCGTTGCTCGGTGACAGGACGCTGAGTCCTGGTCCCGGGCGGGCCGGGGCGGGCCGGGGCGGGCCGGGGCGGGCCGGGGCGGGCCGGCGGCCGCACGGTGCCGGTCACCTGGAACCGGCCCGGACTGTTGCCGGATGTCAGGTGCGGCTGACGCGGGCCACCTGCTCGTGCTGACGGCGGCGCACTGTCCCGGCGGCCGGTGTGGTCACTGGTCACAGCCGCAAGGGCGGGCACCTCACGGTGCCCGCCCCCGCCCGCTCGGACGCCGGGCGTCACCTCCTGCCGAGCAGTTTCTTCATCTGCTCGATCTCCGCGCTCTGTGAGGCGATGATGTCCGCGGCCATCTTCCGGGCCTGGGCGTGGACACCGTCGGACTGTTCGGTCCGCGCCATCTCGACCGCGCCCTCGTGGTGCTTGATCATCATCTCCATGAAGGCGGTGTCGAACGCCTTGCCCGAGGCGTTGCCGAGCGCCGTCATGTCCTCGGCGCTCATCATGCCGTCCATGCCCTCCATGGAGCCGTGCATGGAGTGGTCCATGGCGTCCTCGGCGGGCACCGTCCCGCCCCAGGAGGTCAGCCAGCCCGACAGCTTCTCGATCTCCGGGGCCTGCGCCTTCCTGATCTCGGCGGCGAGCTTCTTGACCTCGGCCGACCGGGCCCTGCCGGGCGCGAGGTCGGCCATCTCCACGGCCTGGCGGTGGTGGGGGATCATCCCCTTGGCGAAGGTCACGTCGGCGGCGTTGTGCTGCCCCTGGGAGGCAGGCGCCGAGGCGACGGCGGACGCGGAGTCGGTGGCCTGGTGGCCGCCGTGTCCGGCCGATCCGGTGTCGTCGCTGCCACCGCAGGCGGCCAGGGCGACTGCGGCCACCGCGGAGGCGGCGACCACGGCGGTACGGCGGACGAGGGAACGCTTGCGGTTCATGTGGTGCAACTCCTTCGCGCACGCCTGTCGGGGCGTGCGGTGGTACGGATGTGGGAGCGTGCGAGAGCGCGGCACCAGGGGTGCCGGGCGGGCCGCTCTATATCCGGAGAAGCTGCAGCTCGGACAGGTCGGGCGGGGCCCGTCCGTCATGGGGCGAGCCAGTGGCCGCCGAGGTGAGGGACGGCGTGGCGGGCGCGTCGAGCACCGTGCCGGTCGGCGCCGGCGGCGTGTAGGCCGTAGCCGTGCCGACGGCAGCGCAGGTGCCGTCGGCGTGGTCGAGGTGGCCCGGCAGTCCGTCCGTATGGGCGCATCCCCCGTCCGCGTGCGGCACTCCGTCCGCCACCGGTGTGATGTCGTGGACGGCCGCGGTACGCTGCGGCGCCGGCATCCCGCCCGGGGCCAGGCCGTGCATGGCCAGGACACCGGCCAGCACCGCCAGGACCAGCAGCACGAGCGGCCGCCCGGCCGGGCGGCTGCTGGAACGGCTGCTCGCAGTCACGGGCCCATGGTAGGGGGAAGGGTCCGACGGGTGGGTGCGGTGCCCGCCGGACGGCTCACCCGCAGGTGTCATGTGGCCGAGCCGCCCGGAGCGGTGACTCACGCCCCCGGGGGTGCCTCTCCCGCGGGCGGTCGTCCACCGGGCGGGGTGGTCCGGGCGGCGGAGCGGGTCAGCGCCCGGCGGCCGAGGAGTACGGCGCCCAGTCCCAGCGGGACGGCCACGACGGCGCCGACGAGGCCGTTGCCCGTACCGGGACCGCCGTCGGCGGTGGCCAGGTGCAGCACCGCGAGAACCGTCCCGACCGCTCCCATCACGACGGCCGCCGTCCCGCCGGTGCGCGGGTGGCCGGGGCTGAACCGGCGGCCGGCGCGGCTCGTGGCCGGCCAGGCGAGGGCCAGTCCGAGCGCACCGGCCGCCAGCGCCAGATTGGCCCCTGTCCTCCCGTCACCGATGATCCCGCCCTCGGCGGCCGCCATCAGTGCTCCTGGAGCGCTCATGTCGCTCCCCTCCTTCTTCCTCCGTCATCGCCGTTTCCGGCGTCCGGTTGTCTGCGCGTCAGGATGCGTGCCGGCCCTCCGGCCCGTCGTCCAGCAGATGCGGGTATTCGCAGGTGCCGCCGGGGCCGTACCGGGATACCGCGGCGGCGGCAGTCGGCGGTCGGCTACCGCACACGCGGTAGCCGACCGCTCCTCCACGAGCGGGATTCGCCGGCGGCCGCGTCCGGCTACGGTGCCCCCCATGGACAAAGGACGGTTCGCTGTCCCGGCCGGAGTCACCGTCTGGCCGACAGCCGTGGGCGTGACGGCACTGATGCTGGGCACCGGCCTGTCCGGGCCCCACCCGTCCGGAGGGCGCGAGCTGCTCGGCTGCGTGCTGCTGGTGGCCGGCGGGCTGGCGACGGCCGCGTTCCGGCGGGCGCCGCTCGGCGTTCTGGCCGTCACCGGCGTGTGCGCGGTGGGGTACCTGGCAGCCGGGTTCGACGCGCTCGCCGTCTCCTACCTGGTCGCGGTGTACGGCGCGGTACGGGCCGGGCACCGCAAGGTCACGCTGACTGTCTCCGTGAGTCTGGTGGCCGTGCTCCACCTCACGGCGCCGGCCTTCCATGACGGCACTGTGGGCGAGGCCATGGCGCGGGCCCGGAACACCCTCGAGCTCGCCTGGATGATCGCCGCGTTCGCCGCCGGGGAAGCGGTACGGCAGGCCGAACGGCGGGCGGACGAGGCCGAACGCACCCGTGAGGAGACCGCGCGCCGCCGGGCCGACGAGGAACGGCTGCGCATCGCTCGGGAACTGCACGACTCACTCACCCATCAGATCTCGGTCGTCAAGGTGCAGTCCGAGGTCGCCGTCCACCTGGCCCGGCGACGCGGGGAGCCGGTGTCGGAGGCCTTGCTCGCGATCCAGGAGGCCGGCCGGGAGGCGAGCCGGGAGCTACGAGCGACACTCGAGGCGCTGCGTGACGACGGCACCGCCCCGCCGCACGGGCTCGACCACGTCCCCGGCCTGGTGGAACGGTTCCGGGGAACCGGTCTGAGGACGACTCTGACGATCACGGGGCAGCCGCACTCCCTACCGGCCGCGGTGAGCCGCACCGCCTACCGGATCGTTCAGGAGTCGCTGACCAACGTCACCCGGCACGCCAACGCCACCACCGCCTCCGTGCTCCTCGACTACCGGCCGGACGCACTCGCCGTCCGCGTCGACGACAACGGAGAAACCGGCGCGCAGTCGGCGCCGACACCGGGACACGGGCTGACCGGCATGCGCGAACGCGTCGCGGCGCTGGGCGGCCGCCTGCGCGCCGGGCCGCGCAGTACCGGCGGCTTCACCGTCCAGGCCGAACTCCCCACGAACGGAGCCTCGTGATCCGCGTCCTGCTCGTCGACGACCAGCCTCTCATCCGCAGCGGCTTCCGCGCGCTGCTCGACCTCGAGGACGACATCGAGGTGGTGGCCGAGGCCGCCGACGGCGGGGAGTGCCTGGCCCTCGTCAAGGAACACCTGCCTGACGTCGCCCTCGTCGACATCCAGATGCCCGTCATGGACGGCATCGAAGCGACCCGGCGCATCGCCGCCGACCCGGACCTGACAGGCGTGCACGTCGTCATGCTGACCAACTACGGCATGGACGAGTACGTCCTCGACGCCCTGCGCGCCGGCGCCGCGGGTTTCCTGGTCAAGGACATCCTGCCGGAGGACTTCCTGCACTCCGTACGCGTCGCCGCCCGCGGTGACGCGCTGCTCGCCCCCGCCGTCACCCGCACGCTCATCGACCGGTACGTGACCCAGCCGCCGCCCGCCCTCACCGGCGGCCGGCTGGAGGAGCTGACCGACCGGGAACGCGAGACGGTCGCCCTGGCCGCACACGGTCTGTCCAACGACGAGATCGCCCGCCGCCTGGTCATCAGCCCGGCCACCGCGAAGACGCACATCAATCGGGCGATGGCCAAGCTTCATGCCCGCGACCGGGCCCAACTCGTGGTGTTCGCCTACGAGTCGGGCCTGGTGACTCCGCGCGGCGGCGCGTAGACCTCGGACCACGCCCGCCTTCCGCCTGGTGAAGGCGGGGCGGCAGGGGCAGACGGGTGCCTGTCCACCCGGAGCGCAGGCGGCGGTCGTGGGAGACCAGGAGGATCGTGCCCGGGTAGTCGGTGAGGGCCTGTTCGAGGTCTTCGACGAGGGCTGGGGAGAGATGGTTGGTGGGCTCGTCCAGCAGGAGGACGTCGCTGGGGCGGCTCAGCAGGCGAGCCAGGGCCAGGCGCTGACGCTGGCCCGTGGACAGGTCGGTGACCGGGGTGGTCAGGCGGTCGGCGGTGAACAGGCCCAGCGCCAGGAGGGTTTCGGTGTGGTCGTCCGGGTGGCCGGGCAGGCCGCGGGCGAAAGCCTGGAGGACCGTCTCCCCCGGTCTTCCGGGGGCGGGTTCCTGCGGGAGGTGTCCGATCCGGCCGCGGCGGGTGATCTGGCCGGTGTCGGGGGCGAGTCGGCCGGCCAGGACGGTGAGCAGGGTGCTCTTGCCGGTGCCGTTCGGGCCCGTGATCAGCAGGCGCTCCCCCGCTTTGACGGTGAGGTCGGTGGCGGCGAGGCGGCCGGTGACGGCGACCCCCGTCGCTTCCAGGACCGTGCCTCGCAGGCGGCCGCCGTTGGGCGGGGTGAGCGTGAAACTCAAGGGCTCCGGCGGCTTCGGGACCGGGGTGGCGAGCAGGCGGCGTAGGCGTTCTTCGGCGTTGCGGACGCGGCCGGCGACCGATTGCTGGACACGGCCGGCGGCGCGGTCGTAGGCCATCTTGTTGCCGTCCTTCATCGCCCGCCCCGGGGCGACCCGGCGGGCGGTGACCGCGGCCGCTTCGCGCTGAGCGGCCACTTCCGTTTCCCAGCGGGCGTACTCCAGCTCCCAACGGCGGCGGGCGACCGCCTTTTCGGCTAGGTAGCCGGTGTAACCGTTGCCGTAGCGGGTGACCGTGCGGCGGTCCCCGTCCACTTCCAGAAGGGTGGTGGCGACGCGGTCGAGGAAGGTGCGGTCGTGGGAGACGGCGACGGTGGTGCCGGGACGGGTGCGCAGGTGGTCCTCGAGCCAGGTCAGGGCCTGGTCGTCGAGGTGGTTGGTCGGCTCGTCCAGGAGCAGCACCTCCGGGGACGCGGCGAGGAGGGCGGCGAGGCGGAGGCGGACCTGTTCGCCGCCGGAGAGGTCGCCGACGGCGCGGTCGCGGGGCAGGTGGGCCAGGCCCAGGCCGTGCAGTGCGCGCTCCACGCGGGCGTCTGCCTCGTAGCCGCCGCGGAGTTCGAACGCGGTCAGCAGGTCACCGTACTCGGCCAGAACCTGGGCGTTGTTCCCTTCGTGGCCGGCCATCACGGTTTCGAGGTGGCGCATGCGTGCCTGCATCGCGCGCAGGTCGCTCAGTGCGTCGTCCACCGCCTGCTGGACGGTGTGATGGGCGGGCAGGCTGCCGTCCTGGGCGAGATAACCGATGCCTCCGTCGGCATGGACGGTGAGGGTGCCGCTGTCGGGCTGTTCCGCGCCGGCGAGGAGGCGGAGCAGGGTGGTTTTGCCGGAGCCGTTCTCTCCGACGATGCCCGTGCGTTCACCTGTGGTGAGGGTGCAGGTGACGGCGTCGAGGACGAGTCGGCCGTTGTACGACTTCGTGACGGAGCGGGCGGTGATCTGCGTGGGCACGCGAGTTCTCCTGGACGTTCGGGTGACGGGCGGCCGTGGGAGGCCGAAGGGCCGGGTGAACGTCCTGGAGGAGCATCTTTCACATCCCTACTGCGACAACAGTTGCGTTAGGATCGTGTCATGACGGCAGGGGGCGCGGCAAGCGCGATGTCCGGGAGGGCTGCTGTGGTGCGGCGGCCGGGTGGGCGCAGTGCGCGGATCCGTGCGCAGGTGCTGGAGGCTGTGCGGGAGCTGCTGGTGGAGCAGGGCTTCGATGCGCTGAGCGTGGACGCGGTGGCCGAGCGGGCTGCCGTGCACCGGACCACCGTGTACCGGCGCTGGAGGGATGTGGGGGGTCTGCTGGCCGACGTCCTCGACGCCGCCGGCGCTGACGGCTGGCAGCCGCCCGACACCGGCACCCTCGAGGGTGACCTGGCTGCCGTGAACGGTGAGGTGGAGGCCGGACTCACCGGTGAGCCGGTGACCGCGGCGCTGATCGCCGCTTCGTTCCGCTCGCCGCAGGCGGCCGAGGCGTTGCAGCGGTTCTGGGACGAGCGGTATGCGCGGTGCGCTGTCGTGGTGGAGCGGGCGGTGGCGCGGGGTGAGGTCCCTGAAGGGACGCGTGCGCGGAGGGTGGTCGTCGCCGCGACGGCGCCGGTCTACCAGCAGATCCTGTTGCTGCGGGGCGGGGCCGATCCGCTTCTCGCCCGGCAGGCGGCGGCCGGTGTGGCCCTGGCGGCGTCGCGTGGCCTGTTCGTCGACGAACGGCCGGGACGGAGGACGGAGGGTGGGCTCAGCTCGTTCGCACGATGACGGGTCCAGGCGGTCGTCGCCGAGACCCGCTACGCCACGCTGGGGTGAATCGCACGAGGGCGGCGAGGCGTGAGTGTGCGACATCTCCGACGTCGGCGTCTCCCGGCCGGCCGTCTCGCACCACCTGAAGAAGCTCAAGGAGGCTGGGCTGCTCATCTCCGAGCGGCGCGGGACCTGGCGCCCGTTCGACCGACGCCCGGCCGGCGACCGACATGGTCGGCCGTCGCGTGACGCGTGAACGCTCAGGCAGCAGCGTGGCCACCGGCGTTCGACACCGTGGACGCAGTGGCATGGCGCCGCGCCCGCTCGGCGGTCGCCGGCACTCCGAGGCGGCGGAGGGCGACGCTCACCGTGACGAACAGCGCGGCGAAGACGGCCAGGAGCGCGACGCAGACCGTCAGCTGGCGGCTCCCGGCAGCCTGCCAGCCGGTCAACGCGGCGGACCCCGCCCACAGCACCATCGCCGCGGCGTAGAAGGAACGGATGCGACGGAGCTGGCGCACAGCCCGCTTCAGCTGACTACGTTCACTCATCTTCGGTGCCATGCGCCCCCATGTACCCCCGAATCCCGTTGTCCATCACGGGGAAACAAGGTTTCGGACCACAGTCCGGGAGCATGGCGCGGACGACCTCGTCGGAGAACGGCAGGTCGGACAGGCACGTGGTATCAACGCGATCCGACCGGCCCGGTCGCGTCGGAAGATCGATTGCGGGGTCGCCGCGACCAGCGGCGATCGTCGGTGTGCCGGCGACCGGTGAGGCCGGGCGTCGAGCACCTTTGCGGAAACCGCTGCCGGCGGCCGGGCGAAGGTTCCACGGGCACGCCGGGGCTGCGAGGGGAGCGCAGGCCGCGCAGGAGCCCGTGAACGCCGGCAGGCCGCCACCGTCGTGCGGGAAGGTCGTGGTGCGAGCCCGGGGAAGGTGTGGTGAGGTGGGGCCAAGTCGCCCGTGCGAGCCGGATGCGGCATGTCGTCCGCAGGGGCTTTCGAGGGTGCGGTGCGCCCAGGTGCCTCCGGCCGTCTCTCCCCTCCGGAGGGAGTACATCATGTCCCCCACCACGTGGTTCATCACCGGCGCGTCCAGCGGTCTCGGCCACGCGTTGGCCGCGCACGTGCTGGAGCAGGGCCATCGGGTCGTCGCGACGGCGCCGGTGGTCGCACCCATGGCCGGCTTGGCGGACAGCCACCCTCGTGAGTGCCTGGTCCTTCAGCTCGACGTCACGGACGGTCGCCGGTGCGTCGAGGCCGTGCGGGAGGCCGAGGAGTGGTCCGGTGGCATCGACGTCCTGGTCAACAACGCGGGTGTCGACATTGTCGGAGCCATCGAGGAGCAGCACGAATCCGATTACCGCGCGGTCTTCGAGGTCAACTTCTTCGGTGCCGTGGCACTCACCCGGGCCGTGTTGCCCGCGATGCGCGCGCGTCGCAGCGGGGCCGTCGTCAACATCTCCTCGATGGACGGGCTGGCGAGTCTTCCGGGGAACGGCTTCCACTCCGCGAGCAAGTTCGCCCTGGAGGGTTTCACCGAGGCCCTGTGGCAGGAGATCGAGCCCTTGGGACTGCGGGCGCTCCTCATTCTGCCGGGCTCCTTCCGCACCGGGATCGAGACCCGCACGCGCGCTTCCGGGGCGCCCATCGGGGATTACGCGGTCACCGCCGGAGCCTTCCGGGCCATCATGAACAAGGCGACTCCCGACATGTTTCCGGGAGATCCGGCGAGGGCGGCGGCAGTGATCTTCGAAGAGGCCCTGTCCCCCACGCCGCGGCACCGGGTGGTCCTGGGCAGTGACGCCCAGCGCAGGATCGGCGTCAAACTGGACCAGTTGCGCGCCGAGTACGAGGCCGGGAAAGACGTGGCCCTCAGCACCGACTTCCCGGGCAGCGGCGAGTACGCGGTGCTGTGACCGGCGTCGCGAGCGGGCCGGTTCTCAGAACGAGGGGTTCGCGCCTGCGGTCCTGTCGGGATCTGCCAGGTGGGCCGCGAGCAGGACGCCGGGCCAGCTGGAGGGCGGCGCCTTCTCGGGGTTGCGCAGAGCCTGTGCCACGACCGCGTCACCGAGTGCGGTTTCGATGTCCAGACGCGGGAGGCGCTCCAGCGCCTCGGTCAGCTCGGCCCGGCCCTCGGTGCCGATGAGGTCGGTCCTGCCGAAGTCCGCCAGCACCGCCAGTCTGACGAGCCGCGGCAGGGTGCCCATGCGTTCCGCGATGCCCGGGGAGGTGTGCAGGGCCACGGCCTCCCAGACCTGCTGCCCGAGGTCCTCGGGCCAGCCGTGCTCCGACAGGAAGGCGCGCGCCGCGTCCGCGCCTTCCACCTCGAAGCGCTGGGCCCCGTCGTGAGGCGCCGCCGTCCCCGAGTCGTGGAACAGGCAGGCCACGGCCAGGGCTTCCCTCTGCTTCCCCTTCAGGCCCTGCTGCCGGGCGAGGTGATCCGCCAGCAGCCAGACGCGCACACTGTGGTTGAGGATCGCCGGATGCAGGATCTCGCGCACGTAGGCGTAGGCGAGACCGCCTGTCTCTCCTCCGAAGGTGACGTCCATACCGTGCCCTTCCCCGACGCGTGCCGTCTGCCACGAACAACGGCTGACCGGTGACCCGAGCCGCGTGGCCTCGGCCTCATCCTCCCGCAGCTCGTCGGCGTACGCTGCTCGAGGCGCCGCCCCCCGAGGGCCCCGCGTAAACCGCTGGTCGGCGTCGAGCGGGACGCGGCAGGATGATCCACATGAGTCCGCCCACGCCAGAACTGCACACCGACCGCCTGAGGCTCCGTCCGTTCACCGACGACGACGCCGCCCCGCTCTACGCCCTGCACAGCGACCCTCGGGTGCTGCGCTACTGGGACTCCCCTCCGTGGACCGACCCGGCGCGCGCGCAGCGCTTCCTCGCGACGTGCCGCAGGATCGAGGAGGAGGGCACGGGAGCGCGGCTGGCCGTCGAGCGGAGCAGCGACGGCGCCTTCATCGGCTGGTGCGGGCTCGTCGAATGGAACCCGGACTTCCGTAGCGCGGTGCTGTGTTACGTCTTCGACCGTGAGGTCTGGGGCCACGGGTATGCCACGGAGACCGTGCGCGGCCTCCTGCGGTGGGGGTTCGACACCCTTGATCTCAACCGCGTCCGGGCCGACGTGGACACACGGAACGGGGCGTCGGCGCGGGTGCTGGAGAAGCTCGGCTTCGTCCGCGAGGGCACTCTCCGCGAGGACTGCGTCGTCGACGGCGACGTCTCCGACTCCTGGGTCTACGGCCTGCTCCGGCGGGAGTGGCGCCCGGTGGAGGGTGGCTAGGGCCACTGTCAGTCCGCTGCCGTAGTGTTCCCGGCGCTCGTACCGACTGGGAGGGTCAAGAGAATTGACTGGGCTGACCGCTTTTCCGTTGCCGTTCATGGCAAGCCGTTCCTCGACGTCCGCCACGCCTCGGACGCTGCGGGAGATCGAGATGATGCAATGCAGCGCGCAACTGCGGGCCAAGCCGCGGTGGTTCGAGAAGATGCGCGATGCCGGCATCGTCGCGCGGTGGGCCGAGGAGGCGGTCGCACAGGGGCTGACCGAGGCGCAGGTGCGGTACGTGCTCGACGAGCTCGCGCACTACGCGGCGCTGCGGGACGGGCGGACCGGCGCCGAGGTGTCGGCCGTGGACGGGGTGTGGCAGTCCGACACGCTCGTCGACGACGAGCTCCGGACGCGGCTGCGGGACGCGGTGCGGGTGCTGGAGGAAGTGCCCGAGGAGGAGCGGGACTGGCATCCCGGGTCCGACGGCCAGGTGCTCGACCTCGTGCATCCCTCGCTGTTCTGTCTCGTGCGGGGTGTGAGCGGGGCTCCGGAACGGGCCTGGGAGAACCCGACGGACCACTATTCGCGGTACGAGTTCTCGGAGAAGTTCCAGTGGCTGCCCACGGACGTCGACGTGGACGCCGACGGCCGGGCGAGCTTCCGCTCGTACGTGAACAACGTGCACCCCGAGAAGCACCGTGACCTCGTCGCCGTGCTGCCGGAGCTGTTCGCCCGCATGCTGCCGCTGTGGGAGAACGTTCTCACCGATCTGCGTCACCCGCGTCCGCTGCGCATATCCGTCGACCCCTACGGGTGGTACGAGTCCGACGAGTACGAGGTCCCGGAACCGGAGGAGGACGACTTCGAGGACGAGGAGGCGTACGAGAAGGCCTACGAAGCGTGGGAGCAGGCGGAGGAGGAGTGGTACGACAACCGCCGGCCCGTCCTTCCCGACGCCCCGGCGTTCACGCCGCCCCAGGTGCCCGAGGGCTCCGAGCGCGTGAGCCTGCGCGGGCGCAGGCTGCAGGTGATCGTCAAGCTCGCCACCATCCACCTCACCCCGGACAAGCCCGAGTACGCGGGCGGATCCTGGCACGTCGAGGGCATGCTCAACGAGCGGATCGTCTCGACCGGCCTGTACTACTGGGACAGCGAGAACATCACGGAGAGCCGGCTCGGTTTCCGGACGGCGCTCGACGATCCCGAGTACGCGCAGAACGACCACACCGGTATGCGGGAGGTGTACGGCCTGGAGGACGAAGGCGCCCTCAACCAGCTGCTCGGCTCGACGGCCACTCCGGAGGGGCGCTGCCTGGCCTTCCCGAACGTCCTGCAGCACCGGGTCAGCCCGTTCCGCCTCCAGGACCCCACCCGTCCGGGGCACCGGAAGATCGTCGCGTTCTTCCTCGTCGACCCGTCGCACACGATCGTCTCCACGTCCGACGTGCCGCCGCAGCAGCCGTGGGCCGAGACGTCGACCATGACGCTCGAGCAGGCCAAGGCCTACCGCGAGGAGCTGATGAAGGAACGGAAGTTCTTCGTCGACGAGCACAACGAGCAGATGTACGAGCGGGAGTTCTCGCTCTGCGAGCACTGAGTCCCCGCCTCAGGCGGTCCGGGGATTCGCTGTGACGCGGGAACGACCTGAGCCCGGTCGCGCGTGATCGGATCGGTTCGCAGCGATCGGGCCTGGTCAGGGGGGGTCGCTGCCAGGGTTGGAGGCGAAAGGAGGCCTCATGATCTCGGCACTCAACCAGCTCGTCGATCTCGTCGAGGAGCACCTCACCGAGGAGCTCGACCTCGACGGGCTGGCCGCGGGGCTCGGGACCACCGAGTACCACCTGCGCCGGATGTTCTCGTCGCTGGCGGGCATGCCGCTGTCGGAGTACGTGCGGAGGCGGCGGATGACCGTCGCCGCCGGTGACGTCGTCCGGGGCGAGGAGGACCTGCTGGAGATCGCCGTCCGGCACGGGTACGGCTCTCGGGAGGCGTTCGGGCGTGCGTTCCGGGCGGTTCACGGTGCCGGTCCCGCGGAGGTGCGCCGCGACGGAGGCCCCTTGCGTACACAACCGCAGCTCAGGTTCCGCCTGACCGTCGAAGGGAGTACCCCCATGGACACCCGCCTCGTCGACCGCCCCGCGTTCCGCCTGGTCGGCCACTCCACCCGGGTTCCGCTCATCCACCACGGGATCAACCCGCACATCCAGCAGCACATCGCCGCCATCCCTCCGGAGGAGCACCGGCGCCTGAAGGCACTCGGCGACGCCGAGCCGGCCGGTCTTCTCCAGGTCACCGACGACGCCGACCCGGACGGGCGGGAGGGCACCGAGCTGACCTACCTGCACGGGGTCGCCGTCGCCGGTGGCACACCGGTGCCGGACGGGCTGGACGTCATCGAGGTGCCGGCGGGCATGTGGGCGGTGTTCCGCACCAGCGGGCCGCACCCCGAGGCCCTGCAGACAGCCTGGGCGGCGACCGCGACCCAGTGGTTCCCGTCCAACCCGTGGCGGCTGCGGCCGGGACCGTCGATCGTCTCGGTCATCGAGCGGGCCGACGACTTCAGCACCGCGACCTGCGAGCTGTGGCTGCCCGTCGAGTCCTCGTGAAGTTCCAGGGAACTCCATAATGTTCGACTGTTTTCGATTACTCTGAGCGCTCGTAGCATCCACGGCAGAGGCGAGGAGCCCGGCATGGCAGAGGTCGTACTGTTCCACCACGTACAGGGTCTGACCTCCGGGGTGGTCGCCTTCGCCGACGAACTCCGTGCCGCGGGCCACACCGTCCACACACCCGACCTGTTCGACGGGCGCACCTTCGACTCGCTGGAGGAGGGGACGGCGTACGTGCGGCAGGTCGGGTTCGGGGAAGTCACCGCGCGTGGTGTGCGGGCGGCGGACGCCCTTCCCCGCGATGTCGTCCACGCCGGCTTCTCGCTCGGTGTGGTACCCGCGCAGGAGCTGGCGCAGACGCGGGCCGGGGCGCGGGGCGCGCTGCTGATGCACGCCTGCATCCCGGTGTCCGAGTTCGGTGCGGCCTGGCCGGCGGGCGTGCCGGTGCAGGTGCACGCGATGAAGGACGATGCCTTCTTCGCGGAGGACGCCGAGGCCGCCCGTGCACTGGTCGCGGGGTCCCTCGACGCCGAGTTGTTCCTGTATTCCGGCGAGCAGCATCTGTTCGCGGACTCCTCGCTGCCCTCCTACGACCCGGACGCGGCCATGCTCCTCACACGGCGGGCGGTCGAGTTCCTCGACGTGCTCGACGGCGACGGCAGGGACCCCCGCTGAGCGGTCAGGGAGTGCGGAGCGCCTCGGTCGCGTACTCCCAGAGGCGGTCCGCCGCTCCCGGATCGACGGCGTGGGCGGCGACGCCACCCGTCGGGTTCTCCTCGTCCGTGACGATCCCCGCCTCCTGGTTGTCCTCGAAGTAGCGGCCCGTCACCCCCTCCAGGAGGGGTGAGGCGGCCAGCAGCACCGAGGTGGCGGCACCCTGGGCGGGCGTCTTGTAGTACGGCAGCGGCGTCACGTTGCCGTCGTCGTCCATCACGCCGAACGCGCGCATCGTGTCGTCGTCCAGGTGCCGCTGCAGATTGGTGAGGACGTAGCCGGGGTTCAGCGCGTTGGCCGTGACTCCGTCGGCGGCCCAGCGGCGGGCGCCGACCACGAGCAGGACGTCGGCGGATTTCGACTGCCCGTACGCGGCCCAGGGGTCGTACGGGCGGTGCTCGAAGTGGGGGTCGTCGAAGTCGACGGGCGCGCTCAGATGGGCGCCCGAGCTGACGACCACGATGCGAGCGGAGCCGGCTGCCCGCAGGGACGGGTGCAGCCCGGTGGCCAGGGCGAAGTGGCCCAGGTAGTTGGTGGCGAGCTGCATCTCCCAGCCGCGGGGGGTGAGGGTGCGCTCGGGCAGGGCCATGATTCCGGCGTTGGCGACCAGGATGTCGAGCGGGCCGTGCCAGTCGCGTACGAAGGCGTCGACCGAGGTGAGGTCGGCGAGGTCGAGGGGCGCGGTGTGCACGGGACCGGCACCGTCGGCGGCGGCCAGCTCGCGCACGAGCCGCTCGGCGGCCTCCGGACGGCGTGTGGCGACGGTGACCTCGGCGCCGGCCTCGGCCAGTGCCCGTACGGTCTCGGCGCCGAGGCCCGAGGCGCCGCCCGTGACCACGGCGCGGCGGCCGGTGAGGTCCACGCCTTCGATCACCTCGCGTGCGTCGGTGCGGGCGGTGAAGGGGGTGGCCAGGAGGGGGTGACCGGGTGTGTTCAGCGGGTCCCGGAAGGCCGGTGTGTGCGTTGTCATGCTTCGACGCTACGGCGGGCGGGCTGGACGGGCTATGGTCGATCGTCCCGCACCCTTTAGCCGTCGTCCGACCCGGGAGGTCGCATGGATCCGTTGGAGGACGTGCTGGCTCTGCTGGACACGCGCGGTCATCTGTCCACGGGCCTGGCGGCGGGCGGACGCTGGGCTCTGCGGTTCGAAGCGCCGCAGGGGGTGAAGTTCAACGCGGTCCGGCGCGGCTCCTGTCTGCTGGAGGTCGACGGGGTGGACGGGCCGATCCCGCTGGCGGAGGGCGACTGCTATCTTCTCGCCCGCCCGCTCCCGTTCGTCCTGCGCAGCGATCCCGCGACCACCCCGGTGGCCGCCGGACCCGTGTTCGCGCGGGCCGAGGGCGGCGTCGCGCGGGCGGGCCGGGGCGACGACGTGTTCCTCGTCGGCGGGCGGTTCTCCTTCGGCGCCCGCGCCCAGGAACTGCTGCTCGACCGGCTGCCGCCGGTCGTCCACGTCCCGGCCGGCAGCCCGCACGCGGGGACGGTGCGCTGGGCGCTCGACGCGATCGACAGGGAGCTGACAGGCGGGGAGCCGGCCGCGGGTCTGGTCGCCGAGCACCTCGCGGTCGTCATGCTGGTCCATGTGCTGCGGCTTCACCTCGCGCGCGACCCGCGCGCCGCCCAGGGGTGGCTGGGCGGGCTGTCCGACCCGGCGGTCGCCGCCGCGCTGACCGCTCTGCACCGCGAACCGGCGCGCCCCTGGACCGTCGCGGAGCTGGCGCGGGAGGCCGCGGTGTCCCGGTCCACGCTGGTCGCCCGCTTCAAGGCGGCCGTCGGGCAAGGGCCGTTGGAGTACCTCACCCGCTGGCGTGTCGAGCTGGCGGCGCGGCAGCTTCGCGAGGGGAACGCGACGCTCTCCGTCGTCGCCCGGTCGGTGGGGTACGGGTCCGAGAGCGCCCTCAGTGTCGCCTTCAAGCGCGTCATGGGCGTGGCTCCCGGCGACTACCGACGGCGTTCGGCTCGGCAGACCCGGACGGAGGCGTCACCTTCCTGAGCCGGACCGAGCGCCCAGGACCGGACCGGTCCGCGACGGGGCGTTTGCTCGTTCCTGCTCGAAGTGGCGACTCTTCGAGCATCTATTGACATGTCTACGTCGCTCCCGCCAGAGTCGGTGCCGCCAGTGATGCCCGGTCGTCGGATCGAAGGAGCGTTCACTCATGCCCGAACTCCCCGCTGTCTCACGCCGATTGCTCCTGGGAGGTGCGCTGGCCACCGGTGCGGCGGCCGCCGGTGTCGGTGCGGCGCAGGCCGCTCCGGCCGCCGGGGCCGGCGGTGGCGACGCGCCGCTGCCGGTGCACACTCCCCCGCGCCGACGCGGTCAGCGCTCGATGATCGACGTGCCGTTCGACGTCCATGGGACCGTCCGCGTCGGCATGATCGGTCTCGGCAACCGCGGGTCCGGGATGGCTGAGGGCTGGGCGGCCGTCCCGGGGTGCCGGGTGACCGCCGTCTGCGACATCCGTGCCGGCCGCGCGACCTCCGTGGCTAACCGGCTCGTCGCCCTGGGCAAGCCGCGTCCCGCCGAGTACGGCGGCTCCGCGGACGCCTACGCGCAGATGCTCGAGCGGGACGACATCGACCTCGTGTACATCGCGACGCCCTGGGAGTTCCACCACCGGCAGGGCAAGGCCGCCCTGGAGGCCGGCAAGCACGCGATCGTCGAACTGCCCATCGCCACCGAGCTGGACGAGCTGTGGGACCTCGTCGACACCTCCGAGCGCACCCGCCGGCATCTGATGCTGTCGGAGAACTGCTCCTACGGCCGCAACGAGCTGGCCATGCTGAAGATGGCGCACGACGGACTGTTCGGCGACGTCACCAACGGCCACGGCGGCTACCTGCACGATCTGCGGGAGCTGCTGTTCTCCGACACGTACTACACGGACTCCTGGCGGCGGCTGTGGCACACCCGCAGCACCGCGTCGTTCTACCCGATGCACGGGCTGGCGCCGATCGCGGCCGCGATGGACATCAACCGCGGCGACCGGATGACCGTGCTGCGGGCGACGGCCACCGAACCGAAGGGGCTCGCCGACTACCGGGAGCGTTTCATCGACCGGTCCCATCCCTCGTGGAAGGAGACCTACGTCAACGGCGACCTCGTCACCTGTCTGATCGACACCGCCATGGGACGGGTCATCCGGGCGGAACACGACGTGAGTTCGCCCCGGCCGTACAGCAGGATCAACAGTCTGGCGGGCAGCCGCGGCATCTTCGAGGACTACGCGGGCACGTCGGCGACCGGCGGCCGGATCTACGTCGAACCGGACCACAGCGGGCACTCCTGGCGCGACTTCGACTCCTACCGCAAGGAGTTCGACCACTGGCTGTGGAAGAAGATCGGCGACGACGCGGAGAACAACGGCGGTCACGGCGGCATGGACTACATCCTGCAGTGGCGCACCGTGCAGGCGATGCGGGCGGGTCTGGTGCCGGACATCGACGTGTACGACTCCGCCGCCTGGTGTGCGCCGGTGCCGCTGAGCGTCAAGTCCCTCGCGGCGGGCGGGCGTCCGGTGGCGTACCCGGACTTCACCCGCGGTTCCTGGGTCAATCTCCGCATGGGCCTGGACTCGCGTGAGTCGGACATGCCTCCCGTCGCGTGAGCGGCGTTCCGGACCATCGACCGAAGGAGCACGACGTATGAGCGTTTCCCGATGGCTCAGACCTCTCGGACCGTTGCGAGCGGTGAGAGCCGTGGCCGTGGCGGCCTCGCTGGCGCTCGTCGCCGCGCCCGCCGCCTCTGCCGCCGAACCTCCGGCGGACCCGGCGGCCGCGCGGACGGAGGTGACCGTCCCGCCCGTCGACCTGGACGGGCCGGCGATCTCGACCGTGACCGTGCGTGTGAAGAACGCCGGGCCGCAGCGGATGCGCTCGCTGAAGGTGACGTTCGCCGGGCCTGTCGGCTGGGCGGTCCAGCCGTCCGTGACGGCCGTGTCCGGTTCGCTCGGCGTGGGCGACTCCGCCCGGGCCGAGTTCCGGATCAGGGTGCCGGAGAAGCGGCCCGGGTTCGCGCTGCGGACGTTCACCGCCACGGCGACGTACAGCGGTGGTGACGGGGCCGGTGCGGCGACCGGGACCCGTACCGAGGTCGTCGGCAGTCCGCTGCCCGATCTCGCCGCCGCGTACGACAGCGTCGGCGTCACCGACGAGAGCGACACGGCGCCCGGCGACTACGACGGGGACGGCAACAGCTTCTCCGCGCAGAAGCTGGCCGCCGTCGGACTGACGCCGGGAGCCACGGTCCGCGCCCTGGGCGCCGAACTCGCCTGGCCCGACGCGGAGCCGGGCACCCCGGGCAACGTCTCGTCCGCAGGTCAGGCGATCACCCTGAGCGGTCAGGGCAGCAGGCTGGTGTTCCTCGGGTCGGGCGTGGGCAGCGCGGCCACCGGCACGGCCACCGTGCACTACACCGACGGCACCAGCAGCCGCGGCCAGTTCGGCTTCCCCAACTGGTCGTTCGACCCGGCCGATCTGCACGGCGCCACGCTGGTGGCGTCCGCCGACGGCCGCAACCGGCCGGACGGGTACGGCAACGCGGGGATCGCCTACCGGATCTTCGCCCACTCGGTGCCGCTGGACGCGTCGAAGCAGGTGGCGTTCGTGGTGCTGCCGTCCAACGGGAACGTCCATGTCTTCGCGATGGCCGTCGCCCCGTAGGACACGCGGCCGTCAGACGGCGTGGACCTTGATGCCCGCGTCGGTGAGGCGGGCGGCCGTGTCGGCGGGCAGACCGGAGTCGGTCACCAGCACGTCGACGCGGTCCAGGCCGCAGATCCGGGCGAAGGCGCGCCGGCCCATCTTGGAGGAGTCGGTGACCACGATGACACGGCGCGCCCGTTCGGCGAACAGGCGGCTGACGCTGGCCTCGTCCTCCTGGTGGGTCATCAGTCCCAGCCGCGGGTCCACGCCGTCGACCCCGAGGACCGCCACGTCGAGGACGACCTCGTTGAGGACGCCCACGGTGAGCGGTCCGACGAGCTCGTACGTCTGGGGGCGGGCGACGCCTCCGGTGACCACGATCTTCACCTGGGGGCGTACCGCGAGCTCGCCGGCGATGTTGAGGGCGTTGGTGACGACCGTGAAGGCGGGCGCCGACGTGTCGGCCGGATCGCGGCGCCCCCGTCCCTCGCGGCTGCCGCCCGCCCTGAGGGCGAGGGCACGGGCCACCTCGGTGGTGGTGGTACCGCCGTTGAGACCCACCACGTCGCCGTCGGCGATCATGCCGGCGACGGCGGTGGCGATGCGCTGTTTCTCGGGGGCGTGCCGGGAGGACTTGTAGCGCAGGGGCAGTTCGTAGGAGACGCCGTGCGCGACGGCGCCGCCGCGGGTGCGGACGAGCATCTGCTGCTCGGCGAGCTCGTCGAGGTCGCGTCGGATGGTGGCCGGGGAGACGTCGAGTGCCGCGGCCGCGTCGTCGACCTCGATCCTGCCCTCGCCGGCCAGCAGTTCCAGCAGCTTGCTCCAGCGATCGTGCTTGGACATGTGTCGGACTCCCTCGGCCTCGGTACTGCGCTCCGGACACGGTAAGGGACGCGCCGGACTGCGGTGCCTCGGAGAAGCACCGTGCGTGATTCTGCTCGGTTTAATGTCACTCTGCGCATATTGATGCGCCCGAGGCGCCCGTTTCTGGCAACGGTCCGATAACGACATATGGACCTGACCAGCGGTTCGCCTGAATACTTCACGGCACCAAAGATGCTCTTTACTGCTCGTAGGGCTGACAGATTGAGCATGTTCACGCAACGCTTATGGAGGCAAGGCGGTAGACGGCAGTGAAGAAGAGAGCGCACCCTGCGGCCCCGCACGGCGGTCGTGGCCGCCGTCGCCTGGCTGGTGGGCCTCTACCGCGAGTTCTACCGACTGGGCATGCTCAACTCGGTGTGGACCCTGGTGCTGTGCAACGCCGCGTTCAACCTGGCGTTCGCCATCTGGATCCTCACCGCCTATTTCTCCGCCATTCCGGTGCAGTTGGAGGGGGCAGCGGTGATCGACGGGCTCGGCCGGGGCGGCGCGCTGCTCCGGGTGACGCTGCCGCTGGCCATGCCCGGTGTCGTCACCGCGGTCATCTTCACCTTCATCGCCGCGTGGAACGAGTTCGTCATGGGACTGACCCTGTCCACCGTCCCGGAGAGCCAGCCCCTGACGGTCGGCATCAACGGCTTCATCGGCAACTACACCGTGCAGTGGAACTACCTGTTCGCCGCGTCGGTGATCGCGATCGTGCCCGTCGTGGTGCTCTTCGCCTTCATCGAACGCCATGTGGTGTCCGGACTGACCGCCGGCTCGGTGAAGTGACCGGCCGGCCGCGCCGTATCCCCCCTTCCCCGTTCCTGAAGGAGCACATCACCTTGTCCGACATCGGTTCCTCCCTCACCTCGGCCGAGATCGCCTCCCAGCCCGCCGTGTGGCGCCAGGCCGCCGCGTCCCTGCCACGTCAGGCGGGGGCCCTGCCGAGGCGGGGCGAGCGCGTCGCCGTCGTCGGCTGCGGCACCTCCTGGTTCATGGCCCAGTCGTACGCCGTGCTGCGCGAGACCGGCGGCCACGGTGTGACCGACGCCTTCGCCGCCTCGGAGTTCCCCGTCGGCCGGCACTACGACCGGGTGCTCGCCATCACCCGGTCGGGCACCACCACCGAGGTGCTCGACCTGCTGCGCCGGCTCAAGGGAAGCGTGGCGACGGGCGCCGTCACCGCCGACCCGGACACCCCGGTCATGCAGGCCGCCGACGCCGTCGCCGTCCTGGACTTCGCGGACGAGGAGTCGGTCGTGCAGACCCGCTTCGCCACCGCCAACCTGGCACTCCTGCGCGCCCACCTGGAGGCGGAGGACGCCCTGCCCGCCGGAGTCCCGCCACTGGACGCGGCCGTCAAGGACGCCGAACGAGCGGTGCACGAGCCCCTCGACGCGGCCGTGCTGGGCGCGGAACAGTTCACGTTCCTCGGCACGGGCTGGACGTGCGGGCTGGCGCTGGAGGCGGCGCTGAAGATGCGGGAGGCGGCGGGTGCCTGGACGGAGGCGTACCCGGCGATGGAGTACCGTCACGGCCCCATCAGCATCACCGGTCCCGGTCGTGTGACGTGGGCGTTCGGCCGGCTCCCCGAGGGCCTGGCCGGTGACGTGGACCGGGTCGGCGGCACCCTGGTCGCGGACTCCGCCGGCACGGCCGGCGGCCTGGATCCGCTCGCCGACCTGATCCGCGCCCAACGGCTCGCCGTGGCCTGCGCGGAGGCGCGCGGCTACGACCCGGACCGGCCGCGCAACCTCACGCGGTCCGTCGTCCTCCAGGACGGTCATGTCTGAGGTCGGCTCCGGTTCCCGGGCGGAGGGGCGGCGGCCGTGATCCTCACCGTCACACTCAACGCCGCCCTCGACGTCACGTACGGCGTCGACAGCCTGCGCCCGCGCACCTCGCACCGGGTCGGGGCCGTCCACCGGCGGGCCGGGGGCAAGGGCGTCAACGTGGCCCGGGTGCTGGCCGGGCGCGGGCGGGCCGTCACCGTGACCGGGCTCGTCGGCGGTCCCACGGGCGCGCTGGTGCGCGAGGACCTGCGCGCCGTACCGGGGCTGCGGGACGAACTCGTCCCGGTCGCCGGTGAGTCGCGGCGGACCGTGACCGTCGTGTCCGGGGACGACGGCGACGCCACCGTGTTCAACGAGCAGGGTCCGCACGTGAGTTCCGCGGAGTGGCGGGCGTTCACCGGCCGCTTCACCGCGTTGGTCCACGAGGCGTCGGTGGTCGCGCTCTGCGGGAGTCTGCCGCCGGGGCTGCCGTCCGACGCGTACGCCCAACTCGTCGGCAGCGCCTTGGAGACGGGGGTGCCGACGGTGCTGGACACCAGCGGCGCCCCGCTGCTCGACGCGCTGGACGCCGGGCCCGACGTCGTCAAGCCCAACGCGGCCGAACTCGCGGCGGCCACCGGGTGCGAGGACGCCGGGGCGGGCGCGGAGCGGCTGCGTGCCCTCGGCGCCCGGTCCGTGGTGGTGTCCTCGGGCCCCGGCGGTCTCCTCGCCGTCACCCCCGACGGCAGCCGGCGGGCCGTACCGCCCGAGCGGCTGGCCGGCAATCCCACCGGGGCGGGTGACGCCTGTGTCGCCGCCCTAGCGGCGGGGCTCGCGGACGGCGCGGACTGGGGCGCCGTCCTGCGCGAGGCCGTCGCCCTCTCTGCCGCCGCCGTCGCCTGCCCCGTGGCCGGTGACGTCGACGCCGCCACCTACGAACGCTTCCGGACCACCGTGACCGTGGAGGACCTCCATGCCCCTCAGCCCCACTGACGAGATCGTCGGCCCCGCCGCCCGCGCCGGCGTCGGCGTGGGGGCGTTCAACGTGGTGCAGCTCGAGCACGCCGAGGCGATCGTCGCCGGCGCGGAGACCGCGGGCCGTCCGGTGATCCTGCAGATCAGCGAGAACACCGTCCGCTACCACGGCGGTCTCGAGCCGATCGGTCTCGCGGCCCTCGCCGTGGCGCGCGCCGCGCTCGTCCCCGTCGCCGTGCACCTCGACCACGCGGAGTCCGTGGACCTCGTGCACGAGGCCGTACGGCTCGGCTTCTCGTCCGTGATGTTCGACGCCTCCACGCTCCCCTACAAGGACAACCTGCGCGGGACCCGGGAGGTCTCCGCGTACTGCCACGCCCGGGACGTGTGGGTGGAGGCGGAGCTGGGCGAGGTGGGCGGGAAGGACGGGGCGCACGCTCCCGGGGTGCGGACCGATCCTGCCGAGGCGCGGGACTTCGTCGCCGCCACCGGGGTCGACGCGCTGGCCGTGGCGGTGGGCAGTTCGCACGCCATGACCACCCGGGACGCCGTGCTGGACCTCGCCCTTGTCGCGGCGCTGCGTGACGCGGTCGACGTGCCGCTGGTGCTGCACGGCTCGTCGGGTGTGGCGGACGCGGAGCTGGCGCGCGCGGTGGCGGCCGGAATGACGAAGGTGAACGTGTCCACGTACCTGAACCAGCAGTTCACGCGGGCCGCGCGGACGTACCTGGGGGCACACCCGTCGGCGGTGGATCCGCGCGAGTACCTCGGTCCGGCGCGGGACGCCGTCGCGGACGCGGTGGCGCATCTCCTCGGGGTGCTGCACGGGGGGCGCGCGCTGTAGAGGGGGGACAGGAGCCAGCGGGCCGGGATTGTGGCCGCCCGGTTTCCTCACCCGTGGGGGGATCTGGCAGGCTGGGGCACGCGGCAACCACGCCCGGACGACGAGGACCGGCGCCGGACCGCCCCCACCGACCCAGGCACACCGCCGTCGCCGGACACCGTCCGGTGCCGCGGTGCGGAGCGGTGGGCGCCCTCACCCGGCTCCTACTCGGAAGGTCTTCCTTCGCCATGCCCCTGGCTTTGTTCGCCCTGGCCGTCGTCGCGTTCGGTATCGGCACGACCGAGTTCGTCTCCATGGGGCTGCTCCCCCAGATCGCCGACGGGCTGGCGGTGTCCGTGCCGGCCGCGGGCAACGTCGTCTCCGCCTACGCGCTGGGCGTGGTGATCGGCGCTCCGCTGCTCACGGCGATCGGCGCTCGGGTGCCGCACAAGCGGCTGCTGCTGATGCTGACGGGCGTGTTCGTCGTCGGGAACGTGGCCTCCGCGCTCGCCCCGAACTTCGAGCTGCTGTTCGCGGCGCGCGTCCTGGCGGGGCTTCCGCACGGTGCGCTGTTCGGGGTCGGCGCGGTGGTCGCCTCCAAGCTGGTCGCACCGGACCGGGCGGCCCGCGCGGTGTCGATGATGTTCCTCGGTCTGACGGTCGCCAACATCGTCGGCGTCCCGGCCGGGACCGCGCTCGGGCAGCAGCTGGGCTGGCGGTTCGCCTACGCGGCGGTGGCGGTCATCGGCGTCCTCGCCCTGGCGGCGCTCGTGCGGCTCGTCCCGCACCAGCCGCGCGGCGAGCAGGCCGGCGTGATGCACGAGCTGCGCGCGATGAAGAACAAGCAGGTGCTGCTGGGTCTGGTCACGGCGGTCGTCGGGTTCGGCGGCTTCTTCGCGATGTACAGCTACCTGGTGCCGATGCTGACCCACCTGACGGGGATCTCGGACTCGTCCACGACCCTGGTGCTGGCGCTGTTCGGCGTCGGCATGACGCTCGGTACGCTCGTCGCGGGCCCGCTGACCGACCGGGCGCTGAGGCCGACCTTGTACGGCGGTTTCGCGCTGCTCGCGGCGGCGCTGGTGACGCTGCACTTCGTCATCGGGCACCTGGTGCCCGCGCTGATCGTCATCACGATCACGGGCGGTCTCAGCTCGCTGATCACCACACCGGTGCAGATGCTGCTGATGGCCAAGGCGCACGAGGCCCCGACGATGGCGGCCGCGTCCAACCACTCCGCGTTCAACCTGGCCAACGCGGGCGGCGCGTGGCTGGGCGGCCTGGTCATCGCGGCCGGCTGGGGCTGGTCGTCGCCCACGCTGGTCGGCGCCGCCCTGGCGGTCGTCGGCCTCGCCCTCGCGGCGGCGGGCGGGTTCCTCGACCGGGACCGCCGCGCGTCGAAGGTCGTCCTGTCGTCGGCGGGCCCCGGCGCGGAACAGGACAGGCCGACGGTGGCCTGCGCCCAGGACCCGAGCGCCTGAGCCGCCCGCCGACGCACCCCGTTCGTTCCGCCCCCGGAAGCCACTGGCTGCCGGGGGCGGGCCGCTTCTCAGCGGCCGACCGGCAACACGGAGGTGCGTCCCGGGCGGGTCACAGGTCCGGCAGCGACCAGTCCGGGCAGCGGTCCCACCCCTGCTCCTGACGCGCCCAGCCGGTGACCGCGGCGATCACGGTCTCCACCTGCTCGGTCCTCGTCGCGAAGTGCCGGTCGGCTGCGCCGTGATCATCCGCGTGCGCAGACTCCGGCACACGGGTCCGGCAACCGACGTCGTCGGCGCAAGCTCTGGACTTGCTCAAGCAGCGCTTCGGGTGTCCCCGCCGCTGGGCATCGTACGAGCAGCCGGTGAGCGGCACCGGCGGAAGGGGGGACCGCCGTGATGGTGGCGCTTCTGCTCGTTTTCGGTTTCGTCGTCACGATCGCTTCCGCGGTCGTCTGGTCGGTGGTCCGAAGGCTCTCACGCTCCGGGCCTGTGGGCGCGCCCGGCCGACCGCCCGGCCTTTCGCGAGGGGTCGGCGGTGGCCCGGGGGCGGGGGCGGCCGGCGTCCATGGTTCCGCTTCGGCGCCCGGGGTGGGCGGTGACCCCGCCTACCCGGGCTGGTGGGCCGCCGACTCGGGCGGAGGCTCCGCCGACGGGTGCTCCGGGGGGAGCACGGTCTCCTGCGGCAGCGGTTCCTCCTGCGGCAGCGGTTCCTCCTGTGGGAGTTCGTCGTCCTGTGGAGGCGGTTCGTCGTCGTCCTGCGGCAGCTCCGGCTGAGCCCCAGGACGCGGAGAGCCCGCGCACGACCTGATTGCGGGCGGACAGCCGTCCGGCTGTCCGCCCGCAATCAACCCGGTCGCGTCACGTGCGTTCAGGTGCCGGCGCGTCCTCGTTCCTCTCCGGCGTGGGGCGGGAGAGGGAGCCCGGCCACCAGGCCTTGGGGCCGATGTCGATCACCAGGGCCGGGACCAGCAGGGACCGCACGACCAGGGTGTCGAGGAGGACGCCGAAGGCGACGATGAAGGCGATCTGGACCAGGAAGGCCAGAGGGATCACCATCAGCGCGGCGAACGTCGCGGCGAGGACCACGCCGGCCGAGGTGATGACGCCGCCGGTGGTGGTGAGGCCGCGCAGGACACCCTGGCGCGTGCCGTGGGTCAGCGCCTCCTCGCGGACGCGGGACATCAGGAAGATGTTGTAGTCGACGCCCAGGGCCACCAGGAACACGAAGCCGTACAGCGGGACCGACGCGTCCGTGCCGCTGAAGCCGAAGAGGTGCTCGAAGACCAGCGCGGACACGCCGAGCGTGGCGAGGAAGTTGAGTGCCACGGTCGCGACCAGCAGCACGGGCACGAGCACGGAGCGCAGCAGCAGGACGAGGATCAGCAGGATGACGACGAGGACGATCGGCACGATGAGCGTGCGGTCGTCGGATGCGGTCTGCTGGGTGTCGACCTGCTGGGCGGTGTAGCCGCCGACGAGGGCGTCGGCGCCGGAGACGTCGTGCAGATTGTCGCGGAGCCGCTCGACGGCCTGCTTCGCGGCGTCGCTGTCGGCCGCGGCCTCCAGCGTGGCGTCGACGCGTACCCGCCCGTCGACCACCAGCGGCTCCCCGCCGCCGGGCCGTCCGGAGGCGGAGACGGGCGCGGCGGAGGCGACTCCCTCGGTCCTGTTCGCCGCCGCAGTGACCTCGTCGAGCCGGTCGGCGTTCGCGAGGATGACGGCCGGGTTGCCGGACCCGCCGGGGAAGTGCTCGCCGAGCGTCTGCTGCGCGGCGACCGACGGCGCGTCGTTGACGAAGATCTCGTCGAGTGGGGTGCCCTTGGCGGACAGGGACGGTGAGAAGGCCGCGAAGACGGCGAGGATCAGCGCGGTCACCGCCCACACGCGGCGCGGCTTGCGGTCGACGGTGGCGGCGACGCGGCGCCACACGCTGTGCCCCTCGACGGTGGCGTCGGACGCCTTGGGCCTGGCGGGCCAGTAGGCGCTGCGGCCCAGCAGGGCGAGAGCGGCCGGCAGGAAGGTGAGCGCGGAGAGCACCGAGCACACGATGCCGATGGCGCCGACCGGGCCGAGGGCGCGGTTGTTGGTGAGGTCGCTGGCGAGCAGTGTCAGCAGTCCGAGGGCGACCGTGGCGGCGCTGGCGGTGATCGCGCCGAAGGACCGGCGTACGGCTGCGCGCGCGGCGGTGAACCGGTCGCCGCGCACGGCGAGTTCCTCGCGGAAGCGGGCGGCGAGGAGCAGGGCGTAGTCGGTGGCCGCGCCGATCACGAGGATGGACAGAATGCCCTGGACCTGGCCGTCGACGCGCACCACGTCGTGGTCGGCGAGGACGTAGACGACCGCGCAGGCCAGACCGAGCGCGAAGACGGAGCCGAGGATGATGACGAAGGGCAGCAGGACGCTGCGGTAGACCAGCAGCAGGATCAGCAGTACGGCGGCGAGAGCCACGCCGAGCAGCAGGCCGTCGATGCCGGAGAAGGCGTCCGAGAGGTCGACCTGGCTGGCCGCGGGGCCCGCCACCTCGGCCGTGGTGCCGTCGACGGTGCCCGCGGCCTCGCGCACCTCGTCGACCACGTCGGCCAGTCCGTCACCGAGGTCGGGCTCCACCTGCACCACCGACTGCAGGGCCTTGCCGTCCTCGGAGGGGAAGGCTGGCGAGGGCTCGCCCACGACGCCCGGCTTGCCGGCGAGCCCGGCGACCGCGCGGGTGGCGGCCTCGGTTTGGCCGCCGGTGATCCGCTCCCCGTCCGCGGTCCACACGACGATCGCAGGCAGCGTCTCCTGCTGGTCGAACGCCTTCCGCTGGTCGAGGACCTGCGTGGACTCGGCGCTCTGGGGCAGGAAGGAGGCCTGGTCGTTGGTGGCCACCTCGCCCAGCTTCCCCGCGTACGGACCGAGCATCCCGCCCACGCCGAGCCAGACGATCAACAGAGCGAGCGGGACGAGCCACCGGGTGTGGCGTGGTGCGGATGTCATGTGGGTTCCTATGGCACGAAGCGGTTATGTCAACGATCGATTATGTCAATCATCGAGTGATCTTATACTGGTCGCATGAGCGGCTCACAAACCCCCGCACCTCCCCCGCCGGGGGAGTGCCCGACAGGACTCCAGTCATTCGCGGTGCAACTGCGCCGGATGACCGGCGAGTTCAACCGCATCGTCCAGGAGTTCGCTCAGGCGCACGGTCTGCACCACACCGACATGCTCGCCCTGATAGCGATCCTCGACGGCGGCAGCCCCGACGCGCCCATGACGCCCGGCCGTCTGCGCAAGCAGCTGAACCTCACCTCCGGCGCGATGACAGCATGCCTGGACCGACTGGAGCGGGCGGGTCACATCCGGCGTGTCCGGGCGGCCGACGACCGCCGTGTGGTGCATCTGGAGTACGAGGAGCGGGCCAAGGGCCTGGCGCGGGAGTACTTCCAGCCGCTCGCCCGCAGCACCGACACGGCCCGTGAGCGGTTCACGGCCGAGGAACTGCGCGTGGTGATCCGCTTCCTCACCGAGCTGAACCACGAGCTCGCGCTGTTGCGCGGGCGTACCGACTGATCAACCCTCGCGGCGGACGGCCGGGTCGGGGCACACACCCGACCCGGCCGTTTCTGCTGTGCCGGCCTCACCGGCACCCCGGTTCGACGCGTCGTCAGCGCGACGTGGCCCGTACCGCGGTGCGTCTGCGCGGAACGGACGCGGAGGCGGCGCGGCGGGAGGCGCTGAGTGTTCTGGCCCGGCTGGGTCTGCCGGAGCATCTGGTCCTGCGTCGGCCCGGCGAGCTCTCCGGGGCGAGCTCCAGCGTGCGGCGCTCGCCCGCGCCCTGCCGGCTCGTCCTCGTGTGCTGCTGTGCGACGAGATCACCTCGGGCCTCGACGCGGTCACGCGCAGGGACATCCTGAGTACCCTGACGGAACTGGTGCGCGAGCGGGGTGACTTGGGCGTGGTCCTGATCACCCACGACCTCGCCACCGCTGCCCTCGCTCATCGTGTCGCCGTCCTGGACGCGGGTGAGGTCGTCGAGCAGGGGCCCGCGCGGGAGGTTCTGGACGATTCCCGGCATCCGTTCACCAGGTCGCCGGCCGGCACGGCGGAGCGCACCGCGCGTAGGTGAGGTCGTAGGTGCCGTCGCTCAGCCGTCCGTCACCGTGCGGCGGTCGTCCAGTACCGGGTGGAGCAGCGGTCGTTTGGCCGAGCGGCCGTCGCCGGACGAGCGGCCGCGCAGACGG
The DNA here is from genome assembly GCF_022696125.1 of Streptomyces sp. GB4-14. NCBI lineage: Bacteria > Bacillati > Actinomycetota > Actinomycetes > Kitasatosporales > Streptomycetaceae > Streptomyces > Streptomyces sp. GB4-14. Next base: position 79,769 of record NZ_RZHO01000002.1, read on the forward strand.
CGGAGCAGCCACGGTCCCAGGAAGCCGGCAAGCCACCGGAGTTCGGTGCCGACGACGCGCAGGCCGGTGGGCAGGTTCTCGGGAGGGAGGGGGTGCGTCCACGTGTCGTCGCTGCCGGGCAGCCGGAGTGCGTGGGCGAGGGCGGCGGCGATGCGTTCGTGGCCGAGCGGGCCGGCGTGGAGCCGGTCGGGGCTCCACAGGCGGGGGTCGCCCGCGACAGGATGCAGGGCTGTCTCCGCGACGACGACTCCATGGCGGCGCGCGGTACGGCGTATCCCCTCGTTGAGCGCGGTGACGCGCGGGACCAGCGGGCGTGCGACGGGGCAGACGCGGGACAGGTCGGGGACGGTGATCGTGGCGACCAGGGCGCCCTGCTCGGTGAGCGCGCCGAACATGGCGTCCAGGTGGATGCAGACCTTGTCGGCGTCGAAGCCGGGTCGCAGCAGGTCGTTGACACCGGCGACGACGGTGGCGAGGTCGGGCCGCAGCGCCAGGGCGGGGGCGAGCTGCTCGGCGTGGACCTGGGCGGCGAGGCGGCCGCGTACGGCCAGGTTGGCGTACTGGAGGGCGGGCTCGTGCCGGGCCAGGTGCTCGGCGAGGCGGTCCGCGAAGCCGCGCAGGCCGGTGACGTCGTCGCCGTCGCCGACGCCCTCGGTCTGGCTGTCGCCGAGGGCGACGTAGCGGAGGTAGGTCGTCTCAGTTCCGGGCACGGGTGTGCCGCCTCTCTTCCAGTACGGCGACGGTCCGCAGGCACCAGTCGCGGTTCTCCTGCTCGAAGGCGACGCCGCGCAGGCAGGTCAGGTAGGGGCCGATGCGGTCACCGTGGCGGAGGAAGTCCTCCTCGTCGCGGTCGCCGCGCAGGCGCCGGAGCAGCGCCTCGAACAGCTCGATGCGTGCGCCGGCGATCTCCGCGCGTTCGGTGAGCTGGTCGATCAGGGTGGCGGTGTCGACGCTGTCGGCCGCCTGGACCTTCACCATGAGGTCGTCGCGGACGAAGGCGGGCTTGGCGGAGGCGGCGGTGAAGGCCTCCAGCTCGGCCAGGCCGGCGTCGGTGACGTGGAACAGCCGCTTGTTGGGGCGGCTCTCCTGCACCACTTCGCGGCCCACGACGAGTCCCTGCTGCTCCAGCCGGGTCAGCTCGGCGTAGAGCTGCTGCGGCTGGGCGTACCAGAAGTTGGCCACGCCGACGTCGAACGCCTTGGCCAGCTGGTAGCCGCTGAGCTCTCCGTCGAGCAGCGCGGCCAGTACGGCGTGCCGGAGTGCCATGCGGTTCCTTTCCGCCTGTCGGTGTGCCGTGGGTGCTCTGCCTCTGTCGCCCTGCGGGCACCCCATGATAGTCATCTTTCTGACTACTCACATCCATGACTGTTGAGGTGGTGGCGTCCGTGGACACCGTGAAGCGTTTCCGTGCAGCCGTCGACGCGCGCGATCTGTCGGCGCTGGACGATCTGTTCACCGACGACGTGCGGCTGTACAGCCCGGTGAAGTTCACGCCTTTCGAGGGCAGGGCGATGGTCATGGGGCTGTTCGGCGTGCTGCTGCGGACGTTCGAGGACTTCCGGTACGTCGGGGAGTACAGCGGGGCGGCGCAGACCAGTGCGGAGGGGGTGACGTCGCCGTCGGCCGTGCTGGTCTTCCGGGCGACCGTGGGCGGGAAGGAGATCCACGGAATCGATCTGCTGCACTTCGAGGAGGGCGGGCGGATCAAGGAGTTCACCGTGATGGTGCGGCCTCGCTCCGCGGTGGAGGCGTTGGGGGAGGCTGTGCTGAAGGGGCTGGTGGCGGAGGGGCTGGCCTGAGGGCGGCCACCGGGGTTCTCGGTCCGCTCGGCCGCCGGGCGCGGGTGCGTCGTGGCTGGTCGCGCCGTTCCCCGCGCCCCTGGGAGCGCCGGCCTCGGTGGCGTCACGAGACGGGCGCGCAGTTGCCTGGGCGCCAGGGGCGTATCCTGCGGGCGTGAGACTGCGGTTCGAGACACGCCCGTCCGACTCGCCGTGGGTCGACAGCGTGTGGACGTGCACCAGCGAGCGCGTCACCACCATGACGTCCGTCGCCGGGACACGGCTGGGCCTGGTCTTCTGGCAGCAGGACGGGGCGGCGTACGCGGCGGTCACGGGCCCCGAGACCCGCACCGGCACGGCGCCCGTGCCGGAGGGGGCCGTCTTCACCGGAATCGACCTCGCCGTGGGCACCTCCCTGCGGATGGTGTCCACGGCGGACCTGCTCGACGGCGGGGTCCCTCTCCCCGACACCTCGCGCCGGACGTTCCGGCTGGACGGCGCGCGCTGGGAGACGCCCGGGCCGGACGACGCCGAGGCCCTGGTCGAGCGGCTGGTGCGGGCCGGGGTGCTCGACCGGGAGCCGCTCGTCGCCGACGTGCTCCGCGGCCACCGCCCCGACCTCTCACAGCGGACCGTCGAACGGCGTTTCCGGGCCGCGACGGGACTCACGCGGGGTGCCGTACGGCAGATCGAGCGGGCGCGCACGGCGGCGCGTCTGCTGGCCGCCGGCGATCAGGCGGCCGACGTCGTCGCCAAGCTGGACTACTTCGACGAGCCGCACCTGGCCCGCGCCCTGCGCACGTACGTCGGACGCACCGCGCGTCAGCTGCGCGAGGGCGCCGGAGGGGCGATCGCGCTCGACGTCGATCAGCGCCGGACGTCGTAGACGAGCTTGACGATGCCGTTGGAGTAGGTCGCCGACTCCCGCAGGGCCAGCATCTGCTTGTCCCGGTCGGCGCGGCCGAACAGGCTCTTCCCGGCACCGAGCAGCACGGGGAACATCAGCAGGTTGTACTGGTCGACGAGGCCGGCGTCGGACAGCCGCCGGGCCAGTTCCGCACTGCCGTGGATGAAGACGGCGCCGCCTTCACCCTCCTTGAGCGCGGCGACCTCCTCGGTGGAGCGCAGGATCGTGGTCGGGCCCCATCCGTCGACCAGGGCGTCCTCGGGGAGCGTCGACGACACCACGTACTTCGGCAGGTCGCGGTAGGCGGCATGGTCCTCCGAGCCGGGCCAGACCGGCGCGAACGCCTCGTAACTGCGGCGGCCGAACATCAGCGCCGTCGTGTCGGCCAGTTCCTCCCCCTTCAGCGACCAGGCCTCCTCGACGAACTCCAGGTCCTTGAACACCCAGCCGCCGCTGCGGTGTTCCTCCCCCGGCCCGCCGCCGGGCGAGTCCACGACGCCGTCCAGGGACATGAACCCCGTGTACACCAGTTTCCGCATGATGCGCCTCTCCTCCGGCCCGACGCGGGCCTCCGGCCTGTTGCGTTCACGTTAGAGGGAGACGGGCACGGCCGTCTTGGACAGAAACGACAGGGCTCCTCACGCCCGGCCTCTCCCGGTCAGCGGTCATGCTGCGTGGCGTAGGGCTGGAGGAGCTGGTCGACGGGGGCGTAGTCGTCGGTGAGGACAGGGGCGTCGGCTGTCCACGTGGTGAGGGGTTTCCCCGTGACCGTCCTCCATCCTGTGCTGCGGGCGTCCAGTGCCTTCTGGATCGCGGTCAGGTCGGTGGGGCTGTCCGAGGCGACGGCCACGAGGTTGCCGCCCGCGGGGGCGTCGGTGCGGGCCAGGCCGATGTCGACCGGTTCGCCCAGGAGGGCGACGTACGCGAACACCTCGCGGAGCGTGGCCAGTTCCGCCTTCGCGAAGGCGTGCTCCCCGTGGTCGATGAGGTTGACGACGTAGAGGCCGCCGGGGGCGAGGACGCGCCGCACCTCCGCGAGCGCCTGCACCGTGGTGAGGTGCCAGGGCACGCTGACTCCGCCGAAGGCGTCGCCCACGACCAGGTCGAGCGCGTCGGTGGCCGGCCGCCTCAGTCCCAGCCTGCCGTCCTCGGTGCGGACCTCGATGCCGGACTGCGGCCGCAGTCCCAGCCGTTCACGGTCGATGCGTACGACGCCGTCGTCGATCTCGGACACCACGCTCCGCGTGCCCGGGCGGGTGGCCGCGAGGTAGCGGGGCAGGGTGAGACCTCCGCCGCCCAGATGGTGGGCCGTGAGCGGCCTGCCGGCAGGGAAGGCGGCGTCGATCACCGACGCGACGGCCTTGACGTAGGTGAACTCCAGGTGGGTCGGGTCGTCGGCGTCGACGTAGGAGTGTCGTACGCCGTCCAGCACGAGCGTGCGACCACCCTCGCGGGCGGGGTCGGCGACGACCTCGGCGCAGTGGTACCGGGTCTCGACGTCGCAGCCGCCCGGCGCCACCGAGGCGGCCAGGCCTCCCGCCGCCAGGACGAGCGCCAGGGCCGGCGCGGCGCCGCTCCGTCCGCGCAGGCGCCCGCCGACCAGGAGCGACGCGACCACCAGCAGTGCGCCGAGTCCGACCAGGATGCCGCTCACGGGCAGCCGTGACAGCAGCACGAAGCCGGTCAGGACCGTGCCGACGATCGACCCCGCCGTGCCGACGCCTGACAGCCGGCCGACGACCGTGCCGGTCTCGGCGAGGCTGGTGAGCCGCACCTTGGTCACCAGGGGCGTCACCGCGGACAGCAGCGCGCCCGGCACCAGGATCGTCAGCGCGGCGACCAGGATCAGCAACGGCCGCGCCCACTCCGCGACGCCGCGCAGTACGGCCGGTGTGAGGGCCACGACCGCGCCCGAGACGCCGAGCGCGGGGGCGAGGAGCCGCAGCGGGTCGACCTGGTCGGCGATGCGCCCGCCCAGCCACGAACCGAGCGCGATCGCCGTGAGGGCGATGCCGATCACCAGGGTGCTCGTCTCGAGGGTGAGGCCCAGGTACGGGGCCAGCAGGCGCAGGGCGACGATCTCGACGACCAGCACCGCGGCCGAGGCCCCGAACACCAGCACGGCGGCGGTACGGGGCCCCGGACCGGAGCGGCTGCGCGTGCTCTCGGCGACGGGCGAGGAAGACAATCCGGTCACAGGCGACATCCTTGCATGCGGGCGGCCGTCGGCATGCCGCCTCGCGCACGACCGGAGCGCAGGCCGTCGGCCGGTCGGCCCGCGTCCGCACGAACCCGGTAACTCATCGCGGGACAGGCGAAGTCGCGGGCGGCCGGCGTGCAACTGACTCCTCGACCGCGCCTGTTGAAGACACCGTGATGGAGCGTGCAACGACAGTGTGAGAGCGGAATCGGTCACGCCGCCCCGGCTCCGTACCGGACGGCGGGAAAGTCGCGTGCGCCGGTCTCCGCCGTGGCCCCATCATGACCGGATGAAGGCACGCTTCCTCGGCATCGCCGAGTTGACGGACGTTCCGGACGTGGCCGTGGTCGTGGATGTCATGCGGGCGTACACGGTGGCCGCCTGGGCGTTCGCCCGGGGCGCCGAACGGGTGGTGCTCGCCCGGTCCTTGGAGGACGCACTGGCGCTGAAGGCAGGGCATCCCGACTGGGTGACCCTCAAGGACGGCTCGCCCGCGCCCGGCTTCGACCTGGTCAACTCCCCCGCCCTGCTGCGGGACACGGACCTGTACGGGCGCACCGTCGTGCAGAAGACGACGGCGGGGACCGTCGGCGCCCTGGCGGTGAAGGACGCCCCGCTCGTGCTGTGCGCGAGCTTCGTGGTGGCCGAGGCGACGGCCGGGCTGCTGCGGGCGCGCGCACCCCGCGAGGTGACCTACGTCGTCACCGGGGAGGGCGGTCGCGCCGAGGAGGACCTGGCCTGCGCCGAGTACATCGCCGGGCTGGCCGGCGGGGACGCGGTGGACACCGGCCCGTATCTGCGGCGGGCCGCCGCATCTCGCTCCGCCGCCGAGCTGACGCAGGGTGTGCGTGAGGGCTCCACCCCCGAGGACGTCGCGCTCTGCCTGGAGTTGGACCGGTTCCCCTTCGCGATGGCCGCCGCCGTGGAGGGCGACTCACTCATGGTGCTCCGGCAGGTCACGCGGACGGACTCGCGCTCGGCCTGACATCCCGCCACGGTCACCGGACGACGGTCTCCGTCACGGGTATTGACAACGATGTCAGCAGCGTGATCTAGTCCGCTTCCGTCCAGCCCGGTGCGACAGGTGAGCAACAGGAGCCGCTTCCATGGATTCACCCCTCCGCAGATGGCGCCACAGAGCGTCGACCGTCCTCGCCGCGCTGGTCGTCACCGGGGCCGGTCTCGCGCCGGCGCCGGCCCTCGCCCAGCCGTCGTCCCCCGCACCCGGTGACCGGCTGACCTCCCTGGTCAACCCGTTCATCGGCACGCAGAACTTCGGCAACACCTTCCCCGGCGCCAGCGCCCCCTTCGGAATGGTGCAGGTCAGCCCGGACACCGGCGGGCAGGGCGGGTACGACTACCAGCAGGACAAGATCCACGGGTTCAGCCAGACCCACCTCTCCGGTGTCGGCTGCTCCGTCATGGGCGAGCTGCCGCTGATGCCGACCACCGGCGCGGTCGACACCGTGGACCCCGACGCGTACCGGTCGACGTACTCGCACGACGACGAGAAGGCGGAGCCCGGCTACTACCGCGTCGGGTTGAAGACGTACGGCATCGACGCCGAGCTGACGGCCACCCCGCGCACCGGGTGGCAGCGCTACACCTTCCCCTCCACCGGCCGCGCCAACGTGCTGTTCAACACCGGCAAGGCCAATCAGCGGGTGTACAGCTCGGAGGTTCGCGTCGTCGGCGACCGGACGGTCGAGGGCCGGGTCGAGGCGGGCAACTTCTGCGCGGGCAAGGACCGGCACACGGTCTACTTCACCGCCACGTTCGACCGTCCGTTCGCCTCGCACGGCACCTGGCGGGGCTCCACCCCCCGTCCGGGCGAGCGGGACGCGGCCGGAGAGGGCGGCAACGGCGCCTGGGTGACGTTCGACGCCGAGGAGGACCGTGACGTCGTCGTCAAGGTCGGGCTGTCCTACACGGGTCTCGAAGGCGCCCGGAAGAACCTGGAGGCGGAGACGGCGGACTCGTACGACTTCGACGCCACGCGGGAGGCGTTGCAGGCGGCCTGGGAGCGGCAGCTGGCCACGGTGAAGGTCGACGGCGGGCCGGCCGAGCGGCGGCGCGCGTTCTACACCGCGCTGTACCACGCGCAGTTGCACCCGAACCTCGCCGGGGACGTCGACGGACGGTACGCGGGCTTCGACGGGAAGGTGCACACGGCGGACGGGTTCACGCCGTACCAGAACCTGTCGTTGTGGGACACGCACCGGCCGCAGAACCAGCTGCTGCAGCTGCTGGAGCCGAAGGTGGCGAGGGACGTGGCGCTGTCGGTCGTGGCGACCGGGCGGGACGGCGGCTGGCTGCCGCGCTGGTCGCTCGCCAACAGCGAGACCAACATCATGACGGGCGACCCGGTGACCCCGTTCCTGGTGGAGGCGTGGTCCAAGGGGCTGCTCGCCGGTCATGAGCAGGAGGCGTACGCGCTGCTGCGGAAGAACGCCCTGTCGACGCCGCCGGACGACTCGCCGTACAACGGCCGTGCGGGCATCGCGCAGTACCTGGAGCGCGGGTATGTGCCCAGCGGGCTGAAGCTGGGCGAGGACTGCCCGGACAAGGGCGGCGACAACGACTGCGTGCACCCGGCGTCGGCGACCCTGGAGTACGCGGCGGCGGACGCGTCGCTGGCGCTGATGGCGAAGGGGCTGGGCCGCACGGCCGACGCGCGGATGTTCGCGGCGCGCGGCCAGTGGTACAGGAACCTGTGGGACTCCTCCATCCAGCAGTTCCGGCCGCGCACCACCGAAGGCACCTGGGTGACGCCGTACGACCCGGTCGAGGCGGGTCACCAGTTCCACGAGGGCGGCGCCTACCAGTACCAGTGGCTGGTCCCGCAGGACCCGGCCGGTCTGGTGTCGCTGATGGGCGGCCGGAAGAGGACGGAGCAGCGGCTCGACGCCTTCTTCGCCTACGACGAGCTGCTGAAGGACCCGGCGGGGACGGCCCGCGAGGACTGGATCTCCGCGCCGTACGACTACTACGGCAAGCCGACCTACAACCCGAACAACGAGCCCGACCTGCACGCGCCGTACATGTACCTGTGGGCGGGCGCGCCGGCGAAGACGGCGACCGTGACCCGTGCGGCGATGACGCTGTTCACGGACGGGCCGGACGGGATGACCGGCAACGACGACCTGGGCACCATGTCGGCCTGGTACGTCTTCTCGTCACTGGGTCTGTACCCGGTGACGAACGGCGGTGACTTCCTCGCCGTGTCCTCCCCGCAGTTCCCCTCGGCTCAGATCCGCATCGGCGCCTACGGGAAGCTGCAGGGCGGCACCCTGACCGTGAAGGCGCCCGGGGCGAGCGACACCCGGCGGTACGTGAAGCGGGCGCAGTTCGGCGGGAAGGACCTGCGCGCCACCTGGCTGGACTGGGACGCGGTCGCCAAGGGCGGACGGCTCTCCTTCGAGATGAGCGACAAGCCGTCGGCGTGGGGTACCGGCAAGGGCGCCGAGCCGCCGTCGGTGAACCGGGCGGCGGCCGACTCCCGCCGTCATCTGGACGCGTCGCTGCGCACGTCGGCCGATGTGGTGCCCGCCTCGGACGAGGCTCAGGAGGTGCGGCTGCGGATGGACGTGCTGGGCCAGGCGCCGGGCGCGCTGCGGGTGAACGTCGCCGCCGAGGCGCCCCGCGGGTGGACGGTGAAGGCGTCCGGCCCGTTCACGCTGGCGTCGCACCGGCTGCCGGTGCAGCGGACCGCGACGGTGGACATCCGCGTGCCGGCCGGGACCGCACCAGGCACGTACACCGTGCGGATCACGGCGAGCGCCGTCGGCGTGAGGACGGTGGAGCGGGTCGCCACCGTCGAGGTGCGCGAGGCCGCTCGCTGCGCCGGGGACGGCGGTGAGCTGTGCGCCGTCGACCTCGGCGAGGAGCTGAACCATGACGGGACCGCGACCGTCACGGCGTCCGACGAGGGCGACTTCGACGGCGGCGGGTGGAGCTACGACGGCGACCTGCTGCCGGAGGCGGGACCGGTGGTGTGGGACGGCGTGACCTACCAGGCGCCCGACCCGTCCGGCACGGCCGCGAACTTCGTCGAGGCGCGCGGGCAGGCCATGCTGCTGCCGCACGGTTCGTACGGCACGCTGCGGCTGGTCGGCGCGTCCCACCACGGGCCGGTGACGACGGACCTCACCGTCCGCTACACCGACGGCACCACCGCCGAACTCCCGGTCACCGTCGGCGACTGGGCGGGCTCCACGCCCGCGGGCGGCTCCGTGGCGCTGGAGATGCCGCACCGGATCAAGCGGGGACAGGGCGTGGACGGACCGCCGGTGCGTCTGTTCGCCGCGTCCGTGGCCCTCGACGCGTCGAAGACGGTGCGCTCGCTCGGGCTGCGGAACGACCCCCGGGTGCAGATCTACGCCCTCACGCTCGGGTAACCCCCACCCGAGGCCGGGCGTCCGTGTCCCGTGACACGGACGCCCGGCTTGTCACGTCCCGCCCGGTGTGGGCGGTAGCGTGCGGCACGAACCGAGGCGTCGTGACCTGCGGGCCCCGAGCCGCGCGGGCCAGTGAATCGAGGTGGCCGCCGATGGGCGTGGAGAGCGTCCTGCATCCGGGTCCGCTCGTCCCCGTGGGGCACGTCGAGCCCGTGCCGCGCCGTGTGCGCGGGTTCGTGGACGGGCACGTCGTGTTCGACACCCGCCGCGCCCTGTACGTGTGGGAGTGGCCCGGCTATCCGCAGTACTGCGTGCCGCGGGACGACCTGGTCGAGGCGTCGCTGATCGACGACGACCGGACGGAGCACCTCGGGGCCGGCCCCGCGCGGCGCCATTCGCTGCGGGTGCGGGACGCGGTGCGGGAGGGCGCGGCCTGGGTGTGGCAGGACGGCGCCCCGGAGGCCGTGCGGGGCACGGTCCGCTTCCGCTGGAGCGCGCTCGACGCGTGGCTGGAGGAGGACGAGCCGGTGTTCGTCCATCCGCGCAGCCCGTACACCCGCGTGGACGCGCTGCGGTCCTCCAGCCGGGTGCGGGTGGAGATCGACGGGGTGGTCCTCGCGGACGCGCCGCACTGCGTGAAGCTGTTCGAGACGGGCCTGCCGACCCGCTACTACCTCGACCGCGCCCACATCAACTGGCCGCTGCTGCGCCGCACGGACCATGTCACCCAGTGCCCGTACAAGGGGACGGCGAGCGGTTACTGGTCCTTCGACGGCGGGACCGGCCCGCACGAGGACATCCTCTGGGCGTACGACTTCCCGACCGTCCAGGTCTCCCGCATCGCGGGCCTGGCGGCGTTCTACAACGAGTACGTGGACCTGTACGTGGACGGCACGCTCCTCCCCCGCCCGACGGGCACACCGGGGGTTCCGGAGCGGCCGGGCGGCAGGCGGGACTGACGTCCCCCGGTCCCGGTCCGGAAAACCGGTGGAGCGACGGCCGCGCCCGCCGCTACAGTGCGCGGCGTTCCCGTCGTCCAGGCAAGGACCTGCCGTTGTACACCGCGTGAGATCTCCCGAGCGCTGATCTGTCGCGCGTCGCGCTCCGCCGCGACGTGCTGATTCCTGCTGCGGTCTCACTGAGAACGGTGTACTCCTTTGCTCACCACCTGGGTTGTCATGCCCACCTGCCTTCCTGCGGTCCGGCGTCGCTGCCACGTCTGCGGGGCCGGCCGCTTCCGGGCGAGCGGCAAGTTCCGCGTCAACGCCCACCACAAGCTCCTCGACATATGGCTCCTCGCGCTCTGCACGGCGTGCGGGGAGACGGCGAAGTTCTCGGTGCGGGAACGGGTCCCTGTGCGGTCACTGCGGCCCGGATTCCTGGACCGGCTGCACGACAACGACCTCGGTCTGACGGCCGAGCTGCTCCAGGACCCGGCCGTGCTGCGCCACAACCGCATCGCCCTCGACTGGGACGGCGCCTGGCGTCTCGACACGGGCGGCACGGAGCACCTCGGCCAGGAGGTGGCCGACGTGTCCGTGCGCTTCGCCGCACGGATACCGGTCCGGCCGGTGCGGCTCGTCGCCGACGGGTTCGGACTGTCACGGGGCGAGGTGGAGCGGCTGGCGGCCGAGGGGAAGCTGGTGTCGGCGGTGCGGCTGGACAGCCGCCTCTCCGGCGACTTCACCTTCGCGCTCAAGCGCTGAACGAGGGCGGCGGGGCCGTCCGGTGCCGAGTGCGCCGGGCGGGCCCGCCACCATGGCCGCGGCTGGCGTCCGGCCGGGGAGAACGGCCCAGGCCGGTCGGCGCGGGCTCACTCCGGCCGGCGCAGCAGCAGGTCGATCACGCCCGTCAGGTCCTCCTCGCCGCCGCCCTCGGCCAGGCGACGGCGCATCAGCGCGAAGAACGGGGCGAGCAGTTCCGGGCTGACGCCCTGTTCGTCCGCCGTGTCCAGGAAGGTAGGTGTGCCGGCCACCTGCATGGCGAGGGTGGAGGTGACCCCCTTCGTGTAGTCGCCGCCGCGGAGCTGTTCGGCGGTCCCGTGGACCGCCGGGGCCATCGCAGTGAGCCAGTCGGCCAGCAGCGGGGCGAACGCCGTGGGGTCGACGTCCTCGCGGCGGATCAGGGCGAAGGCGTGCGCCGCGCCGGCGAACATGCCGTACATGGCGCTGAGCAGAGCCACGTCGTGCAGGGCGGCATGGGCCGGGTTCTCGCCGACGTAGGTGGTGCCGGCGGGGACGGCCAGCGTGTCCCGGTGCTGCTCGAACAGGTCCCGTGCGCCGCTGTAGAGGACGTAGCCGCCGGCTTCGGGGACGCCGATCATCGGCGGGACGGCCATGATGCCGCCGTCGAGGTAGCGGGCGCCGCGCTCGGCGGCCCACGCGGCGCGGGCGCGAGCCTGGGCGGGAGTGCAGGTGGTGAGGTTGACGACGTCCTTGCCGGTCAGGTCGGCGCCGGCCAGCGTGTCCTCGACCGACGCGTCGTCCAGGAGGCACACGACGACCAAGGTGTTCGCGGCCACCGCCGCGGGAACGCTCTCCGCGGCCCGGGCGCCTTCGGCAGCGAGGGCATGGGCGCGGGACGGAGTGCGGTTCCAGACGGTGAGGGGGTGGCCGGCGGTCAGCCAGGCGCGGGCCAGCGCGGTGCCCATCGCGCCGAGGCCGAGCAGGGTGACGGGGGTTTTCTCCGTATCGGTGCGGGTCATGCCGTTTAGGCTGGCCGCGGATCCGGTGGTGATCAAGTACGCACTTGCGAGTGGGTGATTACCTCCGGGTGAGCACGCACGTCGGAGGGGTGGAGCATGACGACGGTGAACCGGCCGGGCGCGGCGGACGGACACGTCTGCGGGATCGACGCGGCGATGGAGGTGATCGGCGGCAAGTGGAAGGTGCTGATCCTGTGGGCGCTGCACGAGCACCCGCACCGCCGTTTCGGTGAGCTGCGGCGGCTGCTGCCGGGCGTCACCGAGAAGGTACTGGCGTCGCATCTGCGGGAGATGGAGGCGGACGGCATCGTCCGCCGCGTCTCCTACGACGAGGTGCCGCCCCGCGTGGAGTACTCGCTGACCGAGGACGGCAGACGGCTCAACGACGCGCTGGAGCCGCTGGCCGCCTGGGGGCGTGAGCGGTCCGCGGCCGGGTGAGGGAGTGGCCGCCCGGGTCGCGCCCTCACGGTCGGCCGAGGAGCGCTCAGGACAGCGGCCGGCAGTACAGGGCGTCCGGTGTGCGGCCGGAGCCGATACGCCCCGTCCAGGCGATGCCCGCCGCGTACTCGTCGTCCGCGCACTGGCCCTTGTAGTGACCTCGTGCGAAGTCGCCGCCCTTGGGTGACGTGCCGCGGTTGTCGCCGCGGTCGAACCAGACCGTGCGGCCGCCCGTGGCCGTGAGGGTGCCGGGTGCGGCCCTGCGGCACAGGGCGGACGAGACGGCGGCGCCGCGCACGCTGTAGCCGGCGAGGAAGTGGCCGTCGGCGCACTGGAGTTTGGTGTAGCCGGAAGCCCAGTCACGGCCGGGTGCGACGTGCCGTTCGTCCGTGACGACCTCGTGTCCGCCGCCCGGGTCGTCCGACGCGCCCGCGCGCACGTCGGTGCACAGGCCGCGGTTGCCCGTGTGGCTCAGTCCGGCCAGGCGGAGACCGTCGGGGCAGGCCGCCTTGCGGGCGCCCGGGTCCCAGTCGGGCAGCGCGCGCATCCGGCGTGAGGCGACGAAGTCGCCGTGGTCGGGGCTCAGCATCGCCCATCGGGTCACCGGCGGGACGTGACCGGTGCGGCCGGGGGCCTCCACCAGGCGCCGCCAGGCGTCCGACCGCCAGTCGTCGCCGTCGTGGACGGCCATCCGCCGGCCCGCGGCGTCCCAGTGGAGCAGGGCCCAGCCGTTGCCACGGCGGTTCTCGTGCCATCCGACGAGGGGCCAGTACGCGAAGTCGGCGTCGGCGCGGATCAGTTCGTCGACGAAATTCTCGAACCAGGCGCGCGGGGCCGCGCCGGTCTCCTCGCGTCCGCCGACGCCGAACTCGGAGATCCACACGGGGGCCGTCCAGTGGCGGTCTACGTCGCCGGCGACGTAGAACGCCTGGCGGTCGAGGACGTCGGCGAGTTCGGCGGGGGTGAGGTCCTGGTAGCGGGGGTCGCTGGTCTCGCCGATGCCCGTCGCGCCGGTGTGCCGGGGGCCTGTGTAGCCGTAGAAGTGGGCGGAGTGGACGAGTTTGCCGGAGTCTACGAGGGTGTGCGACAGGTCGCGTACGGGTTCGAGGGTGGGGCGTCCGTGCGGAAGGCCGTCGACCGGCAGGCCGGTCCAGTTGATGCCCTCGACGATGATCAGCAGATCGGGGTTCGCCTCGGTGAGGATGCGGTCGCCGGCCCTCTGGCTCGCGGCGAACCAGTCGTGCCGGTCACCGAGGCCCCAGTTGGGGTCGTCCCAGACGCTGCGGCGGACCTCGTTGTAGAGGTCGGCGCCCACGACGCGCGGGTTGTCGCGGTACCGGCGGGCCATGAACAGCCAGTCGTTCTCCCAGGCCCCGGCCGACTGGCTCGCGTTCCAGCGTTCGTTGCCGTCCACGCCGCAACACCAACGGGTCGTGTTGGTGTGGTTGTTGAGGATAACGGCGAGCCCGGCGTCGGTGAGGGCGCGCACCGCGGCGTCGTACACCTGCAGCGGTGTCTTCCCCTCCAGCCCGGGGTTGGCGGTGACGGCGTCGGTGGTGACCGGGCGGGTGTCGTGGATCATCTCGTTGGAGAAGGGCAGCCGGACGCTGTTGATCCCTATCTCCCGGAAGCTCGCGACGATCTCGGCCATCGGGGCGCGGTCGAGCCCGAGCGGGATGCGGTGGGCGTTCTCGCCCGCGTGGTGGTTGGCGTCGTCGTCCGCGCTGCCCTCGCCGTTCCACGTGCCGCTGGCGCCGTGCCAGTTGCCGGAGCGCAGTTTGAAACGGTCGCCGTTCGCGTCGACGATCCAGCGGCCCCGCGTGCTGAGCGGCGGGGTCCAGTCGGCGGGCGCCGCAGCGACCTCCTCGGTCGCGGTCGTACGGTCCGGCGGCCGGGCCGCCGCGGGGACGGGCACCGACAGGGCCGGCAGGAGAAGGGCGGACGCGATCTTCGGTACCCAGGAACCTCGCACGGCCGCTGCTCCCTCCACGAAGGCGTTCTTCATGATGCGGCCATGACAGACCGATGGTCCATACCTGAGGAGGGCCGCGCTCACCCGGGCCGGGACGGCGCCGTCATTGTCCATGCGGCCCCCGCTTCGGCCATCCGCATGCGGCATCCGGGGCACGTCCGCGCCCGACGGGCGTGTGGCGTGGCGGGGCCGTCCGGTCCCGCCCAGCATGAGGGGGTGCCCTACCGGACACGCGGACGCTCCGCCGGTGCAGGGGGGCGTCCGCGTGCCCGGCCCCCGACGAGGAGCGTGCCCATGACCTTCAATCCCCTCGAGCAGCGCGGCATCCCGCTGGACCGCCAGCTGCGCAACTGGCGCGAGCTGAACGTGGAGCCCATCGACCCGGACCGCTGCGACCCGTACACCCGCTGCCGGGTCATCACCATGAACGGGATCGAGGTGGAGGCGATCCTGTTCAGTCACCAGCTCGCCCGCAACACCGTCGACCCGGAGATCAAGCGTCAGCTGGCCCAGACCCGGTACATCGAGGCGCAGCAGCAGAAGGCGGTCAACTGGCTGCTGCCCGGCCTGTCCTCGGTGCTGGAGACGACCATCGCGTACGAGCAGGTGGCCGTGGACCTGACCGCCTGGGTGGCGCGGATGGAGCCCGACCCGTATCTGAAGCAGGCCTACCAGTTCGGTGTGCTGGAGGACTTCGACCATCTGTACCGGTACGCCAACCTGTACGAGATGATCGAGCACCGCAAGGCCGAGTCGATCGTCGACAACCTCACCGAGGTCATGCCGGGCCGGCCCACCCGGTACCACCACCGCGACCCGGTCGACAACGTCCGCGACCCGTACGCGAAGGACCAGGCCGACCCGCTGTCGAAGCTGCACGCGTTGACGATCATGTCGACGGAGCAGCAGACCATGAACTTCTACATGAACACGGGCCCCACCTACATGGAGCCGATCGCCCGTCAGCTCTACCAGGAGATCGGGCTGATCGAGGAGGAGCACGTCACGCACTACGAGTCCCTGGTGGACCCGGGTGAGACGTGGTGGGAGCAGCTCGTCAACCACGAGTACAACGAGTGCTACCTGTACTACTCCTTCATGGAGCAGGAGAGCGACCCCAAGGTCAAGGCCATCTGGGAGCTGCACCTGAACATGGAACTGGAGCACCTGCACGTCGCGTGCGACCTGATGCGCCGGCTCGACGGTCGCGAGCCCGCCGAGGTGCTGGCCCCCGCGCTGCCCAACGTGCTCACCTTCGAGCCGAACAAGGCCTATCTGCGCGAACTGCTCGACACGCAGATGGACCTGACCACGCTCGGAGCCGGGTACGTGCGCGAGGCGCACGAGCGGTTCGAGAAGATGCAGGAAACGATCCACGGCGGTGAGAACCCGCCGAGCGACCGGGTGATGCACATGCACGACGACATGTTCGGCCGTGAGTACCGCGTGCAGACCGAGGGCGAGCACCCCGACCCCGCGCAGCGCGAGAAGTAGGGAGGGGAGCGCATGTCCGACTTGCAGACCCCGCACGCCGGGGACGACCGTTCGCGGGACGACGACGTCGTCTCCCTGCTGATGCGCCAGCACGGCGACATCCGCAACCTGTTCGACGAGGTCGAGGCCACCAGCGGTGAGGAACGCCGGGACGCCTTCCGGAGGCTGGTGCGGCTGCTGGCCGTGCACGAGACCGCCGAGGAGGAGGTCGTCCACCCCTTCGTGCGGCGCTCGGTCGCGGGAGGCCAGGAGATCGTCGAGGACCGGCTCAAGGAGGAGCGGGAGGCCAAGGAGATGCTGGCCGTGCTCGACGACATGGACCCCGACGGCCCCGACTTCCTGCCGAAGCTGATCGAGTTGCGGCGTGACGTGCAGATGCACGCCCGGGCGGAGGAACGGTACGAGTTCATCCACATCCGGCGCAGCACCGACGTCACCGATCTCGCCGCGATGGCCAAGGCCATCAAGGCGGCCGAGGCGATGGCGCCCACCCGGCCCCACCCGGGTGTCGAGTCCGGCGCGAAGAACATGGCGCTGGGTCCGGTCGCCGCTCTCATGGACCGCACTAAGGACACCGTGCGCAAGGCGATGGGCGGAAGCTGAACCCTCCGCGGCGCCGGGCTGACCGGCGCCGCGCGGGGTAGACGGCGAGCGGCAGCCGATCGTTCGGAAGGACGCGCACCGTGAGCACCTCTGACCACCCACCGGCCGGCACGGCCGCCGCGCGACGCCCCGAGCCCCGACGATCGCTGCTGGTCTGCGCGGTCGTCGGGGCCGCCGTCATGGCCGCCGTGGACGAGATCGTGTTCCATCAGCTGCTGCACTGGCACCATTTCTACGACCGCTCCACGTCCGGTGTGGCCCTGCTTTCGGACGGGCTGCTGCACACGGCCGAACTGCTGGCGCTCGTCGCCGGGTTCTTCCTGTACGCGGATCTGCGGCGGCGCGACGCGCTGGCCGTCGGCCACGCGTGGAGCGGGGCCTTCCTGGGTGCGGGCGCCTTCCAGGTGTTCGACGGGATCGTGGACCACAAGGTGCTGCGCGTGCACCAGGTGAGGTACGGCGTCGACGTCACCCCGTATGACTGGGCGTGGAATCTGGCGGGGCTCGTGCTGTTGGCGGTCGGTGGCCTGCTGCTGGCGCGCGCCCGGCGGGCCGGACGGCGGCTGCCGTCGTGACCGCCGGTCCGGTGGCGGCTCCCCTCGCGCTCGCGTGTGTGCTCGCCGCCGTGGTGTACGTGGCGGGCGCCGCCCGGCTGAGACGCCGGGGTGACGCCTGGCCGTGGCGGCGGGACGCCGTCTTCGCCGTCGGCTGCGCGGCCGTGGTGTGGGGGCTGGCCGGTCCCGTGCCGGGCGGGCCGTTCACCGCGCACGCCGGCCGTCATCTGCTGGTGGCGATGGCGGGTCCCGCGCTGCTGGCGACGGCCCGTCCGCTCACGCTGGTCCTGCGGCTGCTGCCGCCGGGCGGGCCGCGCCGGGGGCTGCTGCGGGTGGCGCACTCTCCCGCAGCCGGGTGGCTGCTGTTCCCACCGGTCGCCGCGGCCGTCGACGTCGGCGGTCTGTGGCTGCTGTACCGCACGGGCCTGTGGGCGGCCGCGCACCGGAACCCGTTGCCGGGGGGTCTGCTGGAACTGCACATGCTGCTGGCCGGACTGCTGTTCGCGATGGCCGTCTGCCGGCTCGACCCGGTGCGCGGCCGGTGCGGTCTGCCGCTGCGTGCGGTGACGCTGCTGGCCGCGGGTGCGGCGCACGCCGTCCTGGCCAAGAGCCTGTACGTGGCAGGGCCGCCGGGGACCGCGTTCACGGCGGCCGATCTGCGGGCCGGGGCGCAGCTCATGTACTACGGCGGGGATGCCGTGGAGGTGTTCCTCGCGCTGGTCCTGGCCGTGCAGTGGTACGCGGCGACCGGGCGGCGCCGGGCACGGCAGGCGGCCCGGGAAGCCCTCCCCGCGGGGGTGCACTGACCCCGCGGTCTACAGGCGTACGACGATCAGCGCGATGTCGTCGCGGCCTCCGTCGGCCACGCCCATACGGGTGAGCAGGGTGTCGGCGAGGGGTTCCGGGTCGAGGTCGGCGTGGTGGGCGACCGCGTCGGTGAGGCGCAGCAGGCCCGCGTCGATGTCCTCGCCCCGGCGTTCGATCAGGCCGTCGGTGTAGAGCACCAGGGTGTCGCCCGGGGCGTAGGAGACGGTGGCCTGCGGACGCGGGGCCTGTTCGGTGAGGACGCCCAGCGGCGGGTCGGTGGCCTGGTCGAGCAGGACCGCCGGGCCGTCCCGCCGTCCCAGCACCGGCGGGGGGTGGCCCGCGCAGGTGTAGGTGACGGTGCGGGCGCGGGTGTCCACGACGGCCTTGGCGGCGGTGGTCGCCAGCGCGCCCTCGAAGGTCCGGGCGTACCGGCTGAGGAGGTCCATCGCCGCGCCGGGCTCGCGGATGGCGCGCACGGCGGCTGACAGGGCGCTGCGCAGCATGCCCATCACGGCGGCGGCCTCCAGGCCGTGGCCGACGACGTCGCCGACCGCGACGGTGAAGCTGTCGTCGTCCAGGTCCACCACGTCGTACCAGTCGCCGCACACGTTGAGGGAGCGGGTGGCCGGCATGTAGCGCACGGCGATGCCGCGGTGCGCGGCCAGGTCCGGGGCGTGCAGCATGACGTCCTGGAGGGCGAGCGCGGTACGGCGTTCCCAGTCGTGGGCGGCGCGGAGCTTGTCGTTGGTCTCCTGCAACTGCCGCGCCTTCGCGTACAGCTCGGCCTCCGTGACGGCCCGGGTGCGCACCCGGCCGGTCGGTGTGTCGTGCACCGGGCGGGACAGCAGGAACTCGGTCATGTCCTCGACACGGTGGACGATCCACTCGATCTCGCCGTCCGGGCCGAGGACGGGCGTGTTGACCGGCGACCACCAGCGTTCCTGGAAGGCGCCGGGGCGGCCGGGCACCGGGAGGTCGTACCGCTGCACGGCGAGCGTGTCCGGTTCCTTGGTCCGCAGGACGCGCAGGAGTGAGGCGCTCAGGCTGCGGATGCCGTCGGCCGCCGGGTCCTCGGGGTTGTCCGGGTAGATGTCGAAGAGGTAGCGGCCGATCAGCTCCTCACGGGCGCGGCCGGTCACTCTCAGGTACATCTCGTTGACGTCGACGACGGTGAGGTCGGCGTCCAGCACCAGGTACGGGCTGGGCAGGACCGAGAAAAGGGCCCGGTGGTCGACCCGCGGTGTGCTCATGTGCGGTCTCCCGTCCGGTGTCGGCGCGTCACCGTCAGTATGCGCCGCGAAGCCCGGGTCCGTCGGGTCGCCCGGCTTCGGAGCGACACGCCGATGAGTCCGGCGGGCCGGCGGAGTCCCACCCGCAGGAGGCGGCGCACCGGGCGCCGTGCCGGCCGACGGGAGCGGACACCATGAAGCTGACCACCGTCACCAACGTCTCCGTCGACGGCGTCATGCAGGGCCTCGGCCTGGCGGACGAGGACCGCCGGGGCGGTTTCGAGCGCGGCGGCTGGGCCCTGCCGCTCGTGGACGAGGAGACCATGACCCGTCTCGGCGGGGTGTACGGGCGGGCCGACGCGTTCCTGTTCGGGCGCAGGACCTACGAGATCTTCGCCGCCTCCTGGGGCGCCATGGCCGATCCGGAGGACAATCCGGTCGCGGCGCCGCTGCACGCGCGGCCGAAGTACGTCGTGTCGAAGACGCTCACCGACCCGGGCTGGGCGCACACGACCGTGCTGGCCGGTGACCCCGCCGCCGCCGTGCGGGAACTCAAGGAGCGGATGCCCGGTGAGCTCCAGGTGCACGGCAGCGGACAGCTGGTGCGATGGCTGGCCGCCGAGGGCCTGATCGACGAGATGCTGCTCCTGACGTATCCGGTGATCGTGGGTCAGGGCACGCGGCTGTTCCCCGCGGACGGCCCGGACAGCGCGCTGGAGCTGGTGGACTCGTGGGCCACGCCGGGCGGGGTGACGTGCCACGCCTACCGGCCCGCGGGCCGGCCGCGGTACGCCACGGCGGTACCGCCCCGTACGTCGTGACCCCTCCTGTCACGCGGGCTCAGAACGGCATCTTGCCGCGCGCGCGGCGGCCGGCGGAGCCGCTGCGGCCGACGGCGCGAGAGCTGGAGTTGAAAGGCTTGCTGAGAAGCCGGCCCAGCGGCCCCGGCGCCTTGGAGCCGGCGCGCGAGCCGAATCCCAGGGTGCGTTGCGTCCCGTTCTGCGGGTGCCGCGACAGGCGTGGGACGAAGAAGGCCAGCACGGCGATGACCACGCAGACGGCGATGATGCCGACGACCATCATGAAGTCCTCCAGGGTGATGCGACGGGGCGGTGAGCCACGGACCGGGCGGTCCGTGCGACCTCTCGTTCCCGCTCCCGGCGCGAACACGCTTCCCCATCCCCACTTGCTGCCGGGCCCTCGCCTCAGGCTTCGCAGCGGCACCGTGACCCGCATGTGATCACCGGCGCGTAACGTCCTCCGGGCCACGGCCGGTCGTGGCACAGGGGACGAGAACGGGACACAGGGGGGCGGGACATGGAGTACCGGCACGCGGCGGTACCGGCCGTGGCGGGCGGCCTGATGCTGACGCTGCTGCTGTGGTGGGCGGGGGCGAGCGCCGACGCGCTGGACCTGGACGGCGCCACCGGCGCGCTGGGCATCGAGACGGTGAACGCGCTGCGGTCCTGGCTGAACCCGTGGGCGTACGACCCGCAGCCCGGCGCATCCGTGGCGGTGACGGCCGACGGCGCCAGTTACCTCGCCCTGCACGACACGGCGATGCAGATCCGATTCGTCGCCGTGTTCCTGGTCCACGCGGCCGGGTCCCTGCTGCTGGTCCGGCGGCTGCCGGCGGAGCGCGGCCGGGTCTGGCAGGCGGTTCTGGCGCTGTGGGCGTGGGGAGTGGTCGCGGGGACCCTCGCGGTGACCGTGTCGGCTCCGTGGATGATCGCGTCCGGTGGGCGCGGGAGTTACCGGTTCCTGCCGCAGCTCGCCGCGCTGGCCTCGACCGGGCGGACGGTGCTGGTGCCGCTGGCGCTCGCCGCGGCGGTGTGGACGGTGTTCGTGACCCGGCTGGCGCTCAAGAACGCCGACCCGCTGCCGCGCGGGGACGTCCCGGCGCGGACCGCCGTCGTGGCCGCGACCATCGGCACCGCGGTGGTCGCCGTGTCCGTGGTGGTGCTGTCGTACCAGGCGAACGCGGCGCGCATCCAGACCGTGTTCACGGGCGGCGGGTTCCTTTCCGAACCGGGTGACCTGCTGCGGCAGTGGCTGCTGCTCGGCGCCTGGTCGGGTCCGTCGGGGGTCGGACTGTGGGACTGGCTGCTGGTGCGGTTCGGTGATGTGCTGCTGTTGGCGGTGGTGTGGTGTGCGCTGCGGTGGCTGCCGGGGATGCTCACCCGGGTCTCGGTCCCGGCGATGGCCGCGTGCACGGTGTGCGCCGTTGTCCTGGGGCTGCTGGTGCGGCACCTGTGGCGTGTGACGGTGGTCGACGACGGGACGACGTCCTGGCATCTGCTCCAGGCCGCGTCCGGGCTCGGTGAGGGGACGAGCGCGGCGGTGCCGTGGGGCACGCTGGCGGGTGTCACCGCCACGGTGGTGCTGCGGGTCACGGGGCGGGGAGCGGAGGCGCCCGCGCCGCCGGCGGCGGACGGGGCCGGTTCCGGCGGGTAGGGTCGGTGCCGGTCGTGTCCTCCGGAGCCGACGAGGTGGCGCATGGTCGACGTCGAGGTGGTGCAGCTTCTGGTGTCGCCCGCGCACCGGCTGGCCGGGCGGCCCTCGGAGGGGCCCGCGCCCGGTCCGGGCGACGAGCGCGTCCGGCGCGCGGAGGTGCGGGCGGGCCTGGGGCTGGTGGGCGACCGCTACTTCGCGCAGGCCGCGCACCGGGACGCCTCCGTGACGATGATCTCCGCGGAGAACCTCCCCACGGACATCGATCCCGCCGTCGACCTGCGCCAGACCCGCCGCAACGTGCTGCTGCGGGGTGTCGACGTCGACGCGCTGGTGGGCGCGACGGTGAGTCTGGACTGCGGGCAGGGTCCGGTGCGGTTCTCGCTGAACCGTCCGGCGCGGCCCTGCGCCTGGATGAACGTCACCGTCGGCCCGGGCGCGCAGAAGGCGCTCCGGGACAAGGGCGGGGTGCGGTGCACGCCGCTCGACGACGGCGTCCTCCTCGTCGGGCCGGCCCGGTTCGAGGTGCTGTCGGAGCCGGCCCCTCGGCGAGGGGCGCGGGGTGCTACTTGATCACGGCGTTCGCGCCGATGATCACCAGGCCGATCAGCATGTCCCCCGCCCCGGCCCGCAGCGAGGCGGGCCAGGTACGGCCGGCGCGGCGCGCGGTCCACATGCCCCATCCGGCGAGGATCAGGGTGTTGACCACCAGCGCCACCTCGACGGCACTGGCCTCCGTCCACCAGTCGGGCACCGCGAGGAGCAGCAGGACGACCGTGGGGACCGCCGCGGCGACGACCGGCCACTCGGCGATCATGGCGCGCAGGCCGGCCACCAGTCCGCCGGGCTCGGCGGACATCCGGTGGGAGAGCACGTGCGCGTAGCCGTGCGCGGCCGCGGCGGCGACGGCGGTGAGCAGCACCCACAGGGCGTCGGAGCCGGGGCTGGTCTGCTCGTCCGGTGAGTCGAGGGCGGCCGCCAGGGCGCTGGCCAGGACCAGTCCGTAGACGCCGCTGAGCAGGCGGGGTTCCGGGAGGCGCCGCTCGGCGGCGCGTGGGGCGTCCGGCTCGGGCCACGGGTGGGCGGCTGGTTCGTGCATCGCGGGCGGCCTCCGGCGGGAGGAGCGGGACAGGGCGGCACGGCAGCACGTGAGGCGGCCGGAAGACCGGCCGCCCCACGTGCGCCGTGTTCTGGATCAACTGCCGGGCCGCCCGGAGGCAACGCCCTGCGCCGGAAGCTGCCCCATTTGCCCGAGCCCGCTACGAGGACCCGCGGCCGCCGCCGGGGGCGGTCACCGGCCGGCGGTGCGGGTCGCCGCCCGCTGCCGGCGGGCCGCCATGACGGCGTACACCAGCACGCCGCCGAAGAGGAACAGCACGCCCTGGTAGACGGCCTGGTATCCGGCGCCGGCGACCAGCCACAGCGAGAACGCGGCGGCGACCGAGGCGACGACCAGGTCGCGGACCAGGCGCCCGCGGTCGACGCGGTCCCGCTGCCCGGAGACGAGGTGGTAGAGCTGCGCGGCCGTCGCGAGCAGGTACGGGACGGTCGCGGTGAAGGTGGTGACCAGGACCAGCGTCTCGAACACCCGGGCCGTGCCGACGGCGTAGTTGTACACCGTGAGCAGCGAGGCGAGGAGCACGGTGACGCCGACGCCCACCGTCGGCACGCCACGCCGCTTGCGGGCCAGGGGCGCGGGGAACAGCCCGTCCTTGGCGGCGGCGTAGGAGGTCTGAGCGCTGAGAAGCGTCCAGCCGTTGAGGCAGCCGGTCATGGACACCAGCGCGGCGAGCGCCACGGCCCAGCCGCCCCACGTGCCGCCGAACATGCCGTCGACGGCGTCCGAGAAGGGCGCGCCGGACTCGACGAGCCGCTCGTGGGCGACCGTGCCGAAGACGGCGAGGGTGCCCAGCAGGTAGACGACCGCCGCCCCGGCGGTGCCGATGACGGTGGCGCGTCCGACGGTGCGCCGGGGGTCGCGCACCTCGCCGGCGCTGACGGCGGCGGACTCCACGCCGAGGTAGGAGAAGAGCAGGATGGCGGCCGCGGCGGAGACCGCGCCCATCGCGCTGTCCCCGCTCGCCCGGAAGGGCCCGAGGTTGTCGGCGTCGAAGAACAAGAGTCCGCCGACGGCGACGAGCAGCAGCGGCACCAGCTTGAGCACCGTGGACAGGACCTGCACGGCGCCGACGTAGCGGGTGCCCGCGTAGTTGGCGAGGGCGGGCAGCCACTGGATGACGAGGGCCGCGAGGCAGGCGGTCCAGCGGTGCTGGCCGACGGGGATCAGCACGTCGAGGTAGCCGACGGCGGCCACGGCGAGGGCCGCGTTGGACACCCAGGTGGTGATCCAGTACGCCCAGGCGGCGAGGAAGCCGGCGAAGTCGCCGAAGGCCTCACGGGCGTACACGTACGGGCCGCCGGTGCGCGGGTCGCGTTCGGCGAGGCGGCCGAAGACCAGGGCCAGGGCGATCGCGCCGACCGTCAGCACGCCGAAGGCGACGAGGCTGATCGTGCCGTACGGGGCGATGGACGCCGGGAGCAGGAAGATGCCGCCGCCGATGATGTTGCCCATGACCAGCGCGGTGGCGACGGGCAGTCCGAAGCGGCGGGCGCGCCGTTCCGTCCCCTCCGGGGCGCCGTCGGGGTGGGCGGGGCCGCCGGGGGTGTCCTGCGGGGCCGGAGCCGGCGGGGGGACGGTTCCGGTGACGTGCATGGGGTGGTGCGCCTCTCGTCGAACGTATGCCCGGGATCGCCGGGCCGGAGCCATGGTCGGGGATAACGACGGATCGCTCCAAATCGGGCGTAATCATCCTGCCGTGGACCGGCCGCCACAGGAAAAGATGCACTGTGAAGGCATTCGGACGGGGAATTGTCCGGCGCCCGCCCGTGCCCCCGGCGGCCTCTGCGGCGGGCGTGCTCCGGCGGTAGCGTGAGGGACGAGCCCGTTCCCGGGCACTGCGGAGGCGGCCCATGCCGACCTGGTCCTTCCGGTTCCAGCTGGGGCAGTACGTCAGGACCAGCCTGTGGATCCTGCCGGTGCTCGGCCTGGCCGCCGGGGCCCTGCTCGGCGAGGCGGCGCTCGCCCTGGACGCCGTGGCGGGCATCCCGACCGGCTGGCGGTACACGGCCACCACGGCGACGGGCGTGCTGACCGCCATCGTGGGCGCCATGGTCGCCCTGCTGGGGTTCGTCGTCACGATCGGGGTGCTGGTCGTCCAGCAGGCCACCGCCACGCTGTCCCCTCGCTACATGCGGCTGTGGTATCGCAACCCGCTGCAGAAGACCGTGCTGTCCCTGTTCGCCGGCACCTTCGCCTTCGCGTTCACGCTGCTGCGCCGGATCGGCCCGGGCACGGTGCCCGACCTCGGTGTCACCCTGGCGGGTCTCGCGGTCGCGGTCAGCCTGGTGATGCTGCTGGTCTACCTCAACCGGTTCGTGCACGACGTGCGTCCGGTGGCGATCGCCGACCGGGTCTGCCGCACCGGCCTGCGCGTCCTCGGCGTGTCCCTGGAGGCGCAGGGCCGCTGCGTCGTCCTCGACGAGCCGGACGACGGTCCCCGCCGTGACGCGCCGGCGCGGGTGGTGCGCACGGAGCAGGGCGGGGCGGTGCAGGGGCTGGACGTGGCCGGGCTGGTCCGGGCCGCCTCGCGGTACGACTGCGTGCTGGTGGTGGCGCACCGGGTCGGGGACTTCGTGCCGCCGGGGTCGGTGCTGCTGGAGGTCCACGGCACTCCCCGCTCCCCTGTCGAGCCGCGCCGGCTGGCGGGGCTCGTGGCGCTGGGCGCCGAACGGACCGTCGAGCAGGATCCCGCCTTCGCGCTGCGGGTGCTGGCCGACATCGCCGCGCGGGCACTGTCCTCGGCGGTGAACGACCCCACGACCGCCGTGCAGGTCCTCAACCACATCGAGACGTTCCTGCACGGGGTCGGCCGGTCGGAGCTGCGGGGCCGGCACGTGCTCGCCGACCTGGCCGGGCGGCCGCGCGTGGTGGTGCCGGGGCGCGGCTGGGAGGAGTACCTCGAGCTGGGCGTCACCGAGGTCCGCGAGTACGGCGTCGGCTCGCTCCAGGTGTGCCGGCGGCTGCGTGCCCTGCTCGACGGACTGCTGGCCGGGGTGCCGGAGGCGCGGCGGCCCGCGGTGCGCCGGCAGCTCGCACTGCTGGACGACGCCGTGGAGCGGGAGTATCCCGAGGGGTTCCGCCGTACACTCGCCCGCACAGGGGACCGGCAGGGCATCGGGGGCGGCGGCTCCTCCCCCGCCGGTCCGGCCCGCCGCGACGGCGAGACATGACGCACGGCCGCTCCGTTCGACCTGAGGACGTCACGGGGTCATGCTGGAAGGACGTCTTCGCCACATGACTCAGGGGGCCTCGATGAGAGCGGTACGAGCTCACGACCGCGACGCTCCTGTGGACGACCTGGTCGTCGAGGAAGCCCCGTACCCCTACGCGGGTGAGGGCGATGTCGTCGTGAAGGTACGGGCGGCCTGCTTCACGCCCGGTGAACTCACCTGGCCCGGCTCGTGGGTCGACCGGGCCGGCAGGCCCCGCTCCCCCGTCGTACCGGGACACGAGGTGTCGGGAGAGGTCGCCGAGGTGGCGGTCGGCACCACCGGGCTGTCCGTCGGACAGCGGGTGACCGGCCTCACCGACTGGAACCGCGACGGCACCCTCGCCGAGTACGTGGCGGTGGAGGCGCGCAATCTCACGCCGCTGCCCGCGGACGTCGACCCCGTGCGGGCGGCGGCCCTGCCGATGCCCGGACTCACCGCCTGGCAGGGGCTTTTCACACACGGCCGGCTCGAGACCGGGCAGAGCGTCCTCGTGCACGGAGCGGGAGGGGGGGTGGGAATGGCAGCCACGCAGCTCGCCCGTGACGCCGGAGCGCGTGTCCTCGGTACGGGCCGCGCGAGGAGCAGGGACCTGGTGCTGGAACTGGGCGCGGAGGAGTTCGTCGACCTGGAACAACCGGCGTGGGAGGAAGCCGTAGGCCTCGTGGACCTCGTGTTCGACGCCGTCGGAGGGACGGTGCTCGACCGCTCGGCCGCCGTCCTCAGAGCGGGAGGCACCCTCATCAGCATCTCCCGCCCGCCGACCGTGCGGCCCGAGGACGGCCGGGCGATGTACTTCATCGTCGAGCCCGACCGGCATCACCTCGCGCAGGTCGTCGACCGTCACCGGCAGGGCCGGCTGAGGCCCCTGGTGGGGAGCGTCCGTCCGCTCGCCGAAGCGCCGGACGCGTTCCGCACCAAGTCCGGCACGGCCGGGAAGACCGTCATCGCGGTGGCGTGACGCCGGTGTGCCCGTCGGGGGCGGGGGGTTCCGCCACGACGGAAAGCAGTCACTCTCATGGATCTCAAGCTCGAACTCATCGTGCTGCCCGTGTCGGACGTCGACCGGGCCAAGGCCTTCTACGAGGCCATGGGCTTCCGGCTGGACCTCGACAAGGCGGCCGGCGAGGACTGGAGGGCCGTGCACCTCACTCCCCCCGGTTCGGAGTGCTCCATCATCTTCGGCAAGGGCATCACGTCCGTGCCGCCGGGCTCCGCGCAGGGCATGTACCTCGTCGTCCCCGACATCGAGAAGAGCCGCGCGGAACTCGTCGACCGCGGCATCGAGGTGAGTGAGGTCTTCCACGACGCGGGCGCCGTCTTCTACCACGGCCACGGCGGCGGGGACTTCACCCACGACCCGGCCAAGGGGCAGGGAAGGCAACCGGGTCTCCACCCGGACCGGATGTCCTACGGCTCCTACGCCACCTTCAGCGACCCGGACGGCAACGGCTGGGTGCTGCAGGAGGTGCAGCAGCGGCTGCCCGGCCGCTGACGGGGTGTGACTCCGAGCGGTGCCGACTCCGGGCGGCCGCCGTCCCGTCGACCGGGACGGCGGCCGTCACCCGAGATCCTCCCGCACCCCGAGCCTCTCCCGTTCACCCGGCTGCCGCCGGAAGGCGCAGGTAGTCCAGGCCGCTCGCGTCGAGCCAGAGGTGGTTCGGGGAGCGGACCATGCGCAGCAGCACGTCCTCGCAGCCGGGGCAGCGCAGCACCGTCCCCGGCCCGCCGAGGTAGGCGTGCGCCTCGGCCAGCCGCATCCGCAGGCCGCAGCCCTGGCACTGTCCGGCGGCCGTGGTCATGTCGGCGCCGAACAGCGACTCGAGGTCGCCGGCGGCGGCGTTGCCGTCGAGGAAGCCGGGTTCGGTGGTCATGGATCGGGGTCCCTTCGCTCACCCGCCGGGGCCGAAGCGCTCGGTCCGTATGCGGCGGGGGTCGTGGCCGAGCGCCACGAGGAGGCCGGCCGCCGTCTCCACGAATCCGGTGGATCCGCAGACGTAGCAGGCCGGTTCGAAGTCCGGCGGCCACCCTCCGGCTGACAGGTCGTTCGCGGTGATGCGCCCGGGCGGCCGGGGCCAGCCCTCCGGTGCGGAGCGGCTGTAGAGGAAGGTCTTGTCCAGCCCCGGGTCCGCGGTCCGCAAGTCCGGGACGAACAACTGCGATCGCGGAGCGCGAAGGCTGTACACCAGCCGGAAGGGGACGCGGTTGCCGAGGGCCCGCCGGGTGCGGATCATCGCCATCAGCGGCACGAGTCCGGAACCGCCGGCGACGAGCAGCACCGGATCCTTCTGCTCGTCGGGCCGCCACACGAACCAGCCGCCGACCGGCCCGCGCAGTTCGATCACGTCCCCCACCTCGAGG
Organism: Streptomyces sp. GB4-14; assembly: GCF_022696125.1. NCBI lineage: Bacteria > Bacillati > Actinomycetota > Actinomycetes > Kitasatosporales > Streptomycetaceae > Streptomyces > Streptomyces sp. GB4-14. Next base: position 107,993 of record NZ_RZHO01000002.1, read on the forward strand.
ACGTCCACCAGGTACGGGGAGACCTCGCCGTCGTCGATCCGCTCGACGGTCAGCTCGACGCGTTCCCCGTCGGACGCGTTGGCGATCGAGTAGCTGCGCTGCGTGCTGTAGCCGTCCTCCGCGGTGAGCCGTACGTCGACGTGCTGTCCGGGCAGATGGCCCGGCCAGCCGGGGACGTCGAACACGAGGGTGCGGGCGGTGTCCGACTCGTCGTGCCGGCCGGTGAGCCGGGCCTCGAGCCAGCGCAGCCGCGCGCCTAGTCGCCCTGGTACCGCTGCTCGCGCCATGGGTCACCGTAGTTGTGGTAGCCGACGGTCTCCCAGAAGCCCTGTTCCTCCTCGTCGAGCAGCTGGATGCCGCTCACCCACTTCGCGGACTTCCAGAAGTACAGGTGCGGGATCAGGAGGCGGGCGGGGCCGCCGTGTTCCGCGGGGAGTTCCTCGTCGTCGAAGCGGTAGGCGACCCACGCCTTGCCGTCGAGGAGGTCCTCGACGGGCAGGTTGGTGGTGTAGTCGCCGTAGGAGCGGACCAGGGCGTACTCGGCGCCGGACTCGACGTCCGCGAGGAGGACGTCGAGGGAGACGCCCTGCCATCGGGTGCCGAACTTCGACCACTTGGTCACGCAGTGGATGTCGACGGTGGGCGTCTCCGAGGGCAGGGCCATCAGCTCCTGCCAGTTCCACCGGTACCGGACGCCGGTCTCGGTGCGGACGGTGAACTCCCAGTCGTCGAGGCTCACCACGGGTGTGGGGCCCGCGGACAGTACGGGGAAGCCGGTGGTCTCGTACTGCCCCGGCGGCAGCTCGTGCCCCTTGTCCCGTGCCCGGCCGTGGAACCCGCGTGAAATGACGGCCATGTCGCATCCCCACTCTCGGAAGAGGGCAGTCCCCATTGTTCAGGAGTGGCCGCGGCCCGGCATCTCGGCGGAGAGGCCGCCGGTTCTCGGAGGGGTTGGCCCCGAGGGGTCAGCCGCGTGCGGCCGCCGCCTCGATGTGGTCGAGGTGGGCGGCGACGATGTCCTCGAAGGCGGAGCGGCGCTCCGCGCTCAGGGGGTGGACCTCGCGGGCGAAGTGCGCCAGGGCCGGGAAGCGCCCCGGGTCGGCGCCGAGGACCGCGACGCGGAACAGCTCGAGGCCCTGCTCCCGCTCCTCCGGGGTGACGGTGCCGATGCCGGCGTCGGAGGAGATCAGCGCGACGAGGAGCACCGCGAGGCGGTGGTAGTGCGCGGGGACCTCCTCGTCGGGCAGACCCGCCGCGCGCAGGGCCTGGAGCACCTCCTCCATGATCAGGCGGGATCCGGCGCCGCTCGAGGCGTAGCGGCCCCACACCGCGGCGAGCTGCGGCTGCCGCGCGAAGGCCTCCCTGATGCACAGCGCGAGGGTGGTGAGGCGGTCGCGCCAGCCGCCCTCGGGGCGGTAGCCCTCCATGGCGGTGAGCAGGGTGCGGTCGGCGACGGCGCGGAGCAGTTCGGTCTTGCTGCGGAAGTGCCGGTAGAGGCTGGAGGAGTCGGTGCCGAGCACCGCGGCCAGCTTGCGCACGCTGAACGCGTCGGCGTCGTCGGTGCGCAGCAGCTCGGCCGCCGCGTCCAGGATCTCCTCGGTCGACCAGCGCCTTCGGCCTGCCATCGCTTCCCTTCCGCCGTGCTCGTCCGGACTTCAGCCTAGCCTATGCACTTGGTGTTGCACGCACCGCGTGCATAATGAGGACGTGAGGGCCGGGTGATGCCCAGCGGGGGCGCTCGGCGGAACACCGAAGGAGGCACGTCATGGGAAACCGGCTGGATCCGGCGGCGCTGGACGCCGCCCTGCAGGCAGTCCACCGCGCGGGAATACCGGGAGTGTTCGCCGAGGTGCGGGACGGCGACCGGGTGTGGCGGGGCGCCGCCGGGGTCGCCGACACGGAGACGGGCCGTCCCGTCGACGCCGGTCTGCGGCACCGGGTCGGCAGCGTCACCAAGACCTTCACCGCGGCCGCGGTGCTGCGGCAGGTGGAGGCGGGTACGGTCGGCCTCGACGCACCGGTGTCGCGGTACCTGCCCGGTCTCGTCCCGGGAGGGCGCGGCGACGCGATCACGGTGCGGATGCTGCTCAACCACACCAGCGGACTCGCCGAGTACCTGCCCTACGCCTATCCGTCGCTGAAGGCGTTCCCCGCGCTCGCGGAGACGGGGCCGGAGAGTCTGGAGGAGCAGCGGTTCACGCGGTTCGACCCCGTCGAGCTGATCGGCATGGGGGTGGCCGCTCCCCCGGTCGGCGTGCCGGGCGGCACTCCGGGGGTGTACTCCAACACCAACTACCTGTTGCTGGGGCAGCTCTTGGAGAAGGTGACAGGGCTGCCGGCCAAACGGTGCATCGCCCGTGACGTCATCGGGCCCGCGGGGTTGCGGGAGACCGAACTCGCCGTCGGGGCGCACATCGAGGGGCCGCACTCGCGGCTCTACGAAGCGTGGTTCGGCATGATCGACCCACCGCGCGACCACAGCGTCCACGACATGTCGTGGGTGGGCCCCTCGGCGTCGCTCATCTCGACGGTCGCGGACCTCAACCGTTTCTACGGGCTGCTGCTCGCCGGGGAGATCGTCGCGCCGTCCACGCTGGCCGAGATGCGGCGCACCGTGCCGGTGATCTCCCACGAGGGGAGGACGATCGACTACGGCCTCGGTCTGCACCCGCTGGAGACCTCGGGCCCGGGGCAGGACTCCTACTGGGGACACGGCGGCTCGGTGTGGGGTGGCGGGACGCTGGCGATGGCCCGCGCCGACGGCGGCCGGCAGTGGTGCGTCGCCGTCAACCTGCAGCGGTGGAACGAGCTCGACGCGTCCGGCCGTCCGAAGCCGCACGCCGTCGACGCGGCGCTGGCGGCCCTCCACCGCCTCGCGGCGAGCGGCTGACCGCGCCGCGGCCCTGCCCACGGTCCGTCAACTCCCGCCCGGCGGCGGACGGCCGGTCCTCACGCGCTGCTGACACCCGCGTCGCCTACCCTCGGTGCAGGAGGCACCGACACGCGGTGCGGGTGCACGTCGAGGAGGCGGGGGTGCTCGGTAGAGGTGCGTGGCTGATCGTGGGAGCCGTCGTCGTGACCTGCATGACGCTCCTCGGCCCCAGCACGCCCGCCGGCGCCCCGTTCGCCCGCACGGTGCCGGTCGACGCCGCGAAGGACGTGGTGCCCAACCGGGTCATGACGTGGAACTTGTGCAACCCGTGCGACGAGAGCAACGTCGACCGGGCCGCGGAGATCGCCGCCTACGCGCCACAGGTCGTCGGCCTCCAGGAGGCGTGCGTACGGGACGTGGAGCGGATCCGGGACCACCTGGCCAACCTGCACGGGCTGGACTACCACGTCGAGTACGGCCCGGTGCTGCGCAACTGGAGCCGCTGCGGCGGCGTGCCGTGGAAGCCGGGAGGTTACGGGCAGGCGCTGCTGTCGGCGGCGCCGATGACCCACGTCGTCACGGCGGAGTACCCGGACGGCGGCTCGGAGGACCGCGGGTACATCGCCGTCACGACCGAGGTCGCCGGGCAGACCGTACGGGTCTTCAACACGCATCTGGCGCAACGGCGTCAGGAGGCGGTGCGCGAGCGGCAGACCGCGGTGCTCGCCCCCCAGGTCGCCCGGTACGAGCGGGCCGTCGTGCTCGGCGACTTCAACGCCGTGCCCGACTCCCCCGAGCTGTCCCCGATGTGGGCGCTCGCCGAGGACACGGACGCCGGATGCCGGCCACCGGCCGCCGGCGCCTGCGAGCCGACGACGGACTGGCAGAGCAAGTTCGACTACGTGTTCCTGCGCGGGCTTTCGGCGCTGCGGCACGAGGTGCGGCCCAGCCGGTTCTCCGATCACCATCTGCTGCACACCGACGTCACCGCGCGCTGATTCCCATAAGAGTTTTGTTAGGAGGCGTGATTCGCGGATACACGTTCCGCGAACCGACGTCAAAGGAGTCAGTGATGGGCATTATCGCTTGGATTTTCATCGGTCTGATTGCCGGCGCGATCGCCAAGGCGCTCATGCCGGGCAAGGACCCGGGCGGCATCATCATCACCATGCTCATCGGCATCGCGGGCGGTCTGCTCGGCGGCTTCCTGGGCAAGGTGATATTCGGGGTGGATTCGATCGACGGTTTCTTCGACCTGTCGACGTGGATCGCGGCCATCATCGGCTCCGTCATTCTCCTCGCGCTGTACCGGGTTTTCGCCGGCCGCAGCCACCGGGGCGGTCACGCCCACGCCTGATGGCGCGTTCACCGGTGTGAGGTGACACCCCGCAGGTCTCTGCCTGCACGCGGAAGGCCCCCGTCCTCCTCGGAGACGGGGGCCTTCCGCGTGCTCGTTCACGCCGGGTCGCGTCCGGTGCGAGGGCCGGTGCGCAGGTGGGCGCGGACGCCCTGGAGGCCGAAGAGGACGAGGAGTTCGACGGCCCTGCCGTCGGCGGTGCCCAGCCAGTGCGGCAGGGAGGTGTCGAACTCGGCCGCCTCGCCGGGGGACAGCGTCAGGTCGCGCTCACCGACGAGGAGCCGCAGACGGCCGGTGAGAACGTAGAGCCACTCGAAGCCCTCGTGGGTCTGCGGCGTCGGCACCGCGGGCTCGGGCCGGGCGGGGATCATGACCTTGAAGGCGTGCACACCGCCGGGCCGGCGGGACAGCGGTACGAAGGTCATCCCGAACCGGGTGACGGGCTTCAGGTGGATCCGGGGGTCGCCGGTGCGCTCCGCCCCCACCAGGTCGTCCAGCGGCACGTCGTACGTGCGGGACAGCGGCAGCAGCAGTTCGAGCGTCGCCCGGCGCCGGCCGCTCTCCAACCGGGACAGGGTGCTCTCGGAGACACCGGTGGTGGCGGCCACGTCGGCCAGTGTGAGTCCGCGGTCCCGGCGCAGCGCGCGCAGCCGTGGGCCCACGGCGTCCAGTACCTCGTCGTCCGTCCTGCGGTCCATCGCGCCAGCTTGCCACAACGGCAAGATTCCGTGCCGGGACGGTGGCCGGCTGCCGAGACTGGGCGCACTGACGACGAACCGAGGGAGTCTCCGATGAGCAGCACCGATGCGGTCACGTTCTGGGACGGCGTCCACGCCGCCCGCCCCGCTAGGGACAACCCGTCCCCCAACGTCCGGCTGACGGAAGTCGTGACGGGGCTGCCGCCCGGCGACGCCCTGGACCTCGGGTGCGGCAACGGCGGCGACACGCTGTGGCTGGCCCGTGCGGGATGGCGGGTCACCGCGGCGGACATCTCGGCCGTCGCGGTCGGACGGCTCACCGCGCTCGCCCGTACGCACGGCGTCCACGACCGGGTCACCGCGGTACGGATCGACCTGCGGACGTCGTTCCCGCCCGGCACGTTCGACCTGGTGAGCGCCCACTATCTGCACACCCCGTACGACCTGGACCGGTCGGCCGTGCTGCGCGCGGCCGCGCACGCGCTGCGGCCGGGCGGGCGCCTGCTGGTCGTCGACCACGGTTCGACCGCGCCCTGGTCGTGGAACCAGGATCCCGGCGCTCGCTTCCCGGACCCGACGGAGGTCGCCGCGGGGATCGGGCTCGACCCTGCGGTCTGGTCGGTGGAGCGGGCCGACGCGCCCCGCCGGACCGCGACGGGCCCGGACGGCGGCACGGCCGAGGTGACCGACCACGTCCTGCTCGTCCGCCGGGCCGCGTGAGGGTCAGGACTCGGCCGCCTCGGTGAGGAAGTCGCGGATCTCGCGGACGACGCGGCCGGGGGCGTCCTCCATGAGGAAGTGACCGGCGTCGGGCACGACGACGAGTTCGGCGCCGGGGATGTCGTCGCGCAGGCGCTCCGCGTAGTGGACGGGCTGCCACTGGTCCTCCGCGCCCCACAGGATGCGCACGGGCATCGTGAGTTCCCCGAGCCGGCCGGCGATCTCCTGGGTGTAGCGCGCGTCGTAGTGGCGCACCTGGTGCTCGAAGAAGGAGGTGCGGCCGAGCCGTGACGCGTGGGGCGCGAGGTACGCGCGCAGGACGTCGCCGGTCATCCGCGACGCGTCGGCGACCGTCATGGAGAGCTGACGGGTCAGCAGGGCGTCGAACTCCTCCTGGGGCATGGCCGCGTACCCGTCCAGCTCCTCGTCGATGATCCGGCGCCAGGTGGGCGAGGGCCATGAGTCGTAGCTCACCGAATCTATGATCATCAGGCGGCGCACCCGTCCGGGGCGGGCGAGGGCGAAGCGCAGGGCGACGGCTCCGCCGATGTCGTGCGCCACCAGGCTCACCTCCTCGACGCCGAGGGCGTCGAGAAGGTGCCCGAGCAGGTCGGTCTGACCGGCGACGGAGGTGTCCCGGTGGGCGGGGCGCTCGGAGAGGCCGTACCCCAGCAGGTCGTACGCGATGACGCGGTGACCGGCCGCCTCGATGCGGGGGACGACCTCGCGCCACTCGAAGGAGTGGGAGGGCGTGCCGTGGAGGAAGACGACCGGCTCGCCGCTTCCGCTGTCGCGGCAGGCCAGGCGTACTCCGTCGACGACGAGGTGGTCGGTCAGGAACGACATGGTGCCCTCCTCGGGGACCGGGGGCGGTGGTACGTCGGCGGGGGCGCCGACCGTCCCGTAGACTAGGTAGACCAGTCTACCCAGAGAGGGGTGCGTCATGCCGAGGGAGCGGGAGTCGTCGGAAGCGGTCCGGCCGGAGAGGAGGCGGCCGGCGCGGGAGCGGATCCTCCGGGCCGCGGCGCGGCGCTTCTACCAGGAGGGCGTGACGGCCACGGGCATCGACACCATCACCGCCGAGGCCGGCGTGGCCAAGATGAGCCTCTACAACAACTTCTCCTCCAAGGCGGACCTCGTCCGCGCCTACCTGGACGACCGGCACGAGGACTGGCTGATGCGGTACCGGGCACGCGTGGGCGCGGAACCGGATCCGCGCGACGGCGTGCTCGGCGTCTTCGACACCTACGTCGACGGTGCGGACGCCCCTCCCACAGGCGGCTTCCGGGGGTGCGGGCTGCTCAACGCCGCCGCGGAGATGCCCGCCGGGCACGAAGGGCGGGCGCAGGTGCGCCGGCAGAAGGAGGAGGTGGAGCGGATGATCGCGGAGCACGTCACGGCGCTGCTGCCCGGCCGTCCCGACGCCGCCCGGACCACGGCACGGCAGATCGCCTTCCTGCTGGAGGGGGCGATGGTGCGGGCGGGCCTGGAGGGCGACAGCCGCTGCCTGCGGGACGCGCGCGCGATGGCGGAGCGGCTGCTGGACCAGGCGTGACCGTCCCTGCCCGGGCGCCGCCGCCGCGGTGGCCGTGAGGGGAATCCCGCGTCGCCCGTGTTGCCCCCGGTGCGCCGAGTGGTACCTCGCTTGAGATGTCCGCGCCCCCGGACCCGGCCGCCTCACCTCCCTCCCCGGTCCGCACACGCCCGGCACTGCCAGGCGGGTGCCGGCGTCCCGCGCACGGCCGCCGATTAGGCGTGGCGACCGATCGCGGTCGGGGTCGTCGTGCGGGCCGCGTGGCGGAGGCCCGAGGTCGGGGCGGGTGACGGCACAGGTCCCCGGATCGCGGGACCACCGGGCGCTTGCAGGGGTTCCGTACCCTGGTGGGCATGCGCGTGCGCCCCACTTTGAGATGGACCCCGACGGAGGACCTGCCGCCGGCCACCACGGATCTGGAACCAGTCGTCGACGCGCTGCGCGCCGGTGGTGTGCTGGTGCTCAGCGGGGCCGGGATCTCCACGGAGTCCGGGATCCCCGACTACCGCGGCGAGGGCGGGAGCCTGAGCCGGCACACCCCGATGACCTTCCAGGAGTTCGTGGGCGGGGCCGCCGCCCGGCGCCGGTACTGGGCGCGGAGTCATCTGGGCTGGCGGACCTTCGGCCGTGCCCTGCCCAACGCCGGGCACCGGGCGGTGGCCGCGTTCGGCCGCGACGGTCTGGTGTCGGGTGTGATCACCCAGAACGTGGACGGGCTGCACCAGGCCGCCGGCAGTGAGGGTGTGGTGGAACTGCACGGGAGCCTGGACCGGGTGGTCTGTCTGTCGTGCGGGCGGACGAGCCCGCGCCGTGAGCTCGCGGAGCGGCTGGAGGCGGCCAACCCCGGCTTCTCGCCGGTGGCCGCCGGGATCAATCCCGACGGTGACGCCGACCTCACCGACGACCAGGTCGTCGGTTTCCGGGTGGTGCCCTGCGCGGTGTGCGGCGGCGTCCTCAAGCCGGACGTGGTGTTCTTCGGGGAGACGGTGCCGCCGCAGCGGGTCGAGCTGTGCAGGCGGATGGTGCGGGAATCGGACTCCCTGCTGGTCCTGGGGTCCTCGCTGACGGTGATGTCGGGGCTGCGGTTCGTGCGGCTGGCGGCGGAGAGCGGCAAGCCCGTGCTGATCGTCAACCGGGACCCGACCCGCGGCGACCGGCACGCCCGGGCGCGGGTCGGGCTGCCGCTGGGCGCCGCGCTCACCAGCGTCGCCGGGCAGCTGGGCGTCACCGTCGAGGAGGCGGCCGCCTGAGCGGCGGGCCCGCCCCCGTGGTCACAGGGCGGCGGCCGCCAGACGTCGCCTGAGTTCGTCCTCGCCCACGTCCTCGAGGTGGGTCAGGAAGACCCACAGATGCCCCGACGGGTCCCGCAGGATCGCCGTGCGGTCCCCGTGGAACATGTCCGTCGGCGGCTGAAGGACTTCCGCGCCCTCCGCCTCCGCCCGCGCGGCCAGCGCGTCGACGTCCGGCACGAAGACGTGCAGCGTGACGGACGTGCCGCCGCCGAGGAAGGCGGGCGCGGTGAAGGACGCGTCCTCCGCCTCCTTCACGCTCGCGTCGCCCAGCATCAGCACCGAACGCCCGATGGTGATCTCGGCGTGCAGCACTCCCCCGCCCGGCGCCTCCAGCCGGAAGTCCTCCCGGGCGCCGAACGCCCGCCGGTAGAAGTCGATCGCGGCCGCGGCGTCGTCGACCATGATGTGCGGGACCACCGCGTAGCGGTAGCGCGCGGGAATCTCCGCCTCGGCCGTGCGCTCGTCCATGACGGACCTCCTCGTGGGGCGCCGCGGCCCGCTGCCGCGGCTCTCGGGGACGAACGTAGAAGCTCAACTTCGGTTCAGGTCAAGGTCGGCCGGTGCCGGGCGCGAGACTCGGTCCACGCGTGCGCGTTCCGGCGGCCGCAGCGGGGACGCCCGTCTGACAACCGGGCGCGGGTCGGGCCGGCTCACCGGCCGGGAGGGGTAAGGCGTCGGCGGCGAGCGGCGGCACGATCGGTCAGGGCGCAGGCGACGAGGGCCAGGGCCGCGCCGACGACGGTCGGAGCGACGCGTTCCGTCGCCGCCCAGTCCGCCGTGCCGTGTTCCTTGCCGGACACCAGGGCGACGACGGTGAGATGGAGCGTCCCACGACGGGCGCCCCGACGGCATCCGCGCATCAGCGGCGGAGCGGCCCGAACGCCACCGCCGAGCGTGCCGGCGACCCGGGCGCGGACGCGGCCCGCCGGCGCGGTGGGGCCGGGCTCGGCGACCCGCAGGTCGGCGCGTCCTCAGTCGAGGTCGTCGAAGACACGGCGGGCCCGCTCGATCTCGGGCATGTGGGCCGTGGCCCACTCCAGCAGCACGTCGACCGGCCGCCGCATGGTCTTGCCGAGCGGCGTGATGCGGTACTCGACGGCGACGGGGCGGGAGCTGACGACCTCGCGCTCGACGATGCCGTTGCGTTCGAGCCTGCGCAAGGTCGCGGTGAGGGACTTCTGGGTCACCGCGGGAATCGCGCGGCGCAGGTCGTTGAACCGGCAGGGCCGCTCGCAGAGTTCGTTGAGGACGCTGAGCGACCACTTGTCCAGCACCTGGTCGAGCAGTTCGCGGTGCGCGTTCTCGATCCGCAGCTCGCCGCTCGCGCGGCCGTCCTCGGTCTCCGGCACGATACCTGGTCTCCTTGAAGTGTCCTTCGTCCACCAAGTATCAAAGGTATACCTATTGCTTCGACACGAGGAGACCCCCGTGGCCGTCCGCCGCCTCACGCCCGAAGGCATGCTGCAGCCCACCCCGTACCACCACGTCGCCGTGGGGACGGGCACCCGTCACGTGCACGTCAGCGGGCAGATCGCCCGTGCCGCCGACGGCACTCCGCTCGCCCCGGGGGACCTCGCAGGACAGGTCGCCCACGCGCTCCGGGGCACCGCGCGCGGCCTGCGCGGCGCCGGCGCCTCCTTCGACGACGTCCTGCGCCTCACCTTCTACGTCACCGACTGGGCGCCCGAGAAGATCGGCCCGTTCATGGCCGGCGTCGAGGAGGTCGCCGGGGAGATCGGACTTCCCCTGCCGCTCCCGCCGTCGTCCCTCATCGGTGTCGACCACCTCTTCGAGCCGGATGTTCTGGTCGAGGTGGAGGCGACGGCGATCCTCGACTGAGCGCCGCCGCCCCGCCGTTCACGGCTTTACCTTCTCTTTGCAACCTGGGTCCCCGCTCCCCCGTCTCTCCGCACGATCCATCACCCAGCCCGCCGGGCGACCGTGCGGGCGGACCCAGGAAAGAGAGCGTTCCATGCGCCGAAACGTCCTGAGCGCGGCGGCACTCGCGTGCACCGCCGTGCTGGCCACCGCTGTGCCGGCGTTCGCCGACGGCCCCTCCCCCGTCCCCGACACGACGGCGGCGCCCACCGACTCCGGCGAGCAGGCGGCCGAGACCGGCCCGAGTCCGGTCCCGTCCGACCGCGGCGCCGCCGAGGCGACTCCGGCTCCGGCGGAGGACACCGACGGGGTCACCGTGGTGCCGCGCGGTGCGCCGGACACCGGTGACGCGCCGGTCGCCGGGCAGTCCGACGGCGACGGTCTGCTGATCGGCGGGGGCGCCGCCGCGGTGCTCGCCGCGGGCGGCGCGGCGGTCTTCGTCGTGCGCCGGCGGGCGAGCGGGGCGTGACCCCGTTCTCCAGGCGCGCCGTCGTCGCCGTGGCCGTGGCCTGTCTGGCCGCGGGATGCGGCGGTAGCGGTTCCGCCGACGACGGGCCGGCCGCGACGGAGACGCAGGGCAACCGGTCGCCCGCAGCGGCGGGCTCGCCCGTCTCCGGGCCGCGTCCCCTGGCGCGTTCGGTCCCGGTCGGTCTGGAGATCCCCGCCATCGCGGTCGACACCCCCGTCGTACGGCTGGGTCTGGCCCCGGACCGCACGGTGGAGGTCCCGCCGATCACGGCGGACGACCCGGCCGGCTGGTACCGGTACTCCCCCACCCCCGGCCGGCCGGGTCCCTCGGTGATCCTCGGCCACGTCACGGTCGGCGCCCATGGGGACGGGGTCTTCCGTCATCTGGCGCGGCTGAGGCGGGACGACGGGATCACGGTGCGTCTGGAGAACGGCACGGCGGCGGAGTTCGCCGTCACCTCGGTCCGCACGGTCGCCAAGGCCGCCTTCCCCACCGAGGACGTCTACGGCGACACCGCACGGCCCGAGCTGCGGCTCATCACGTGCGGCGGGCCGCTGGAGGACGGTGAGTACCGCGACAACGTGATCGTCTTCGCGGCGCTCCGCGCCACCGTCCCCTGATCCGGCGTCCTTGTGCCGGGCCGTCGCACCGGCGGCCCGGCACGCACGACACCCCGCGTCCCGTCCACGTGCGGTACCCCGTCACCGGGGCCGCCCCGACCATGGAGAGCATTGAAACGGTCCCGCGAGCAGGCAGCGTCCGAGCTCTTCGCCGCCCTCTACCCGCGCCTCGCCGGCTGGTGCCGCCGTCTGGTCGACGACGACGAGACGGCCCACGAGATCGCCTCCGAGGCGTTCACCCGGCTGTGGTCACGCTGGACGTCCGTGTCGGAACCACGGGCCTTCCTGTACGTCACCGCGGCCAACCTGGTGCGCGACCACTGGCGACGGCTCGACCGCGAGCGCAGGACCGTGCGCCGGGTCCGCACCGAGGCGGCCGTACGCCCGCACACGGAACCCTCCGACCCGTCGGTGCGGATGCTGGTGCAGGCGCTGCCGGAGCGGCTGCGGGTGCCGATCCTGCTGCACTACTACGCTGACCTGCCGGTCCGGGAGGTGTCCGCGGTGACCGGACGCAAGGAAGGAACCATCAAGGCCGATCTTCACGCGGCCAGGGAGCTGCTCCGTGCCCACCTGAGGAGAAACCTTGATCACTCACGCTGACGAGGGCCCCGAGTTCGAGCCGGACGACCCGCTCGCCGAGCTCCTGCGGCCGACGTCCGACCGTCTCGGCCCGCCGCCCGGCCGGTTCGGGACGATCCGCCGCCGTGCGGCGCGGCGACGGCTGGTCCGTACGACGGTCGGCGCCGGGCTCACGTGCGCCGTGGCCCTGCTCGTGGCGCTGCCGCTGCAGAACGCGACGACCTCCGAGCGGCCGGTGACGCCCACGGTCCCGCTGGCCCCTCCGCCCCTGACCGGCTCGCCCTCGCCTTCCCCCACGACCGGCCCCACGGCGTCGCCGGAGCCCGCCGAGCGGCCCGTGGACACCTCTCCCACCCCGGTCACCCGGGATTCGACCGCGCCTCGGAGCCTCGTCGCCCCGACGCCCGGGCCGATGGCGACGGAGCGGGTGGCCGAGCCGAGGCAGGGGTACCGGAGCCCGTGACGGCCGGCCCCAGGTGCGGGTGGGTGTGCCGCACCCAGGGGCGGTGCGGCCTGGTTGACGTGCGCCGTGTGGCGGACACGGGTACGGGGCGGAGGCGTGTCCTGGCCACGCAGACCGCCAACACCCGCTCCCTCCGCCTGGCGACCGAGCTGGGCTTCACGGAGGTGGAGCGGTTCCGGGCGTGGGAGGCGGAGCAGTGGCTCGGCCTCCGGCCTGCGGCTTCCGTGTGACAGCGGGTCCGTGTCGGGTCAGCCCCGTTCCGGACGCAGCAGGACCTCACTGCCGATCGGTGTGAACCCGCGGGCGAGGAAGGCGCGGAGGGAGCGGGCGTTGCCCGGGGAGACGGCGGCGAAGACGGGCTCGCCCTCCGGGACGAGGGACAGGGCGTCGGCGATGAGCGACCGCCCGTGGCCCCGGCCGCCGTCCCGGACGTCGTGGAGTTCGATGCTCAGCTCCCGCCGTCCCGCGACACCGTCGGCGAGGGTGAGGAGACCGCGCTCGTCACCGTAGACCTCGACGTGCGTCCGCACGTCTCTGGCATGGCGTACGCGTGGATGGTCGTCCGCGCCGGCCAGTTCCGCCAGACGCGGCGTGCCGCCCGTGCCACGGGCGGTGAGGGTGACGTCGACGACGTCGATCCAGCCCTTCGGGCCGGCCAGGTGGCGCAGGAAGTCCGGCGCGAGCGATCCGCCGAATCCGTCGGGCTCCTGGGCGTGTACCGCCTGCTCGCTCAGGGCGGTGGCGACGACGGCGTGGCCGGTGAAGGCGACCGAGCACTCGAGCCCTCCTCCCAGGGGCGGCAGCACCGTGACCTTGCCGTCGACCGGCGGGAAGCGGCCGTCGGCGGCTGCCAGGAAGTACGCGAGGAGCGGATGCGGTGCGCCCACGGTTGCCACCTGTCTGTCGAGGAGGTCCAGAGGGCCATTGTCGGGCAGGCCGGTCCCCGCACCGCTCTCAAAATGAGTCGACAGCGTCACCCACCGCGCGGCACAGTGGCCGACCGTGACGACCAGTGAACTGTGGGGCCCCGAGTCCGCCGAGCGCTACGACGCCGAGGAGACGGAGATGGCCTCGGCCGCCGTCCTCGGAGCGACCGTCGGCTTCCTCGCCGACCTTGCGGGGGACGGCCGCGCGCTGGAGTTCGCCATCGGGACCGGGCGCGTGGGGGTGCCGCTCCGCGAGCGTGGTGTGCCGGTGGCGGGCATCGAGCTGTCCGAGCACATGGCGGCCGTGCTGCGCCGCAAGGTCGACGAGGAGACGCTGCCGGTGGCCCTCGGGGACATGGCGACGACCGTCGTGCCGGGTGAGTTCTCCCTGGTGTACCTCGTCTACAACACGATCTCGAACCTGCTCACGCAGGAGGAACAGGTCGAGTGCTTCCGCAACGCCGCGCGCCATCTGCGGCCGGGGGGCCGCTTCGTCGTCGAACTGGGCGTGCCGCCCCTGCGGTTCCTGCCGCCCGGGCAGGTCGCGGTGCCGTTCGACGTGTCGGAGCGGCATCTGGGCTTCGACACCTTCGACATCGTCGAACAACTCCTCGTCTCGCACCACTTCACCCGCGACGGCGAGGACGGCCGCTACCGCCGCGGAGCCTCCCGACACCGCTACGCCTGGCCGGCGGAGCTCGACCTCATGGCCCGCATCGCGGGCCTGGAACTGGAACGCCGCGTGGCGGACTGGGACGGCACACCGTTCACTCAGGAGTCGCCCAAGCACATCTCCGTGTGGCGGAAGTCCGCTTGAACGACGACCGCCGTCCCGGCCACCGTGCGGGTCTCGTGCATGGTGATCACCTGACCAGGTTCCAGGTGACACCAGCTCCGAGGCGTCAACGGCGCCAGCCGCACCGTCGCCCGGCCGCCTGGTTCCAAGACGGGAGCGTCCTCCACCCGGACCAGGGCGATCTTGTAGTCCGGCTCACCGGCCGCCGTGCGGGCGCCGATGTCCCACATCGGGCGCAGGACTCCGGTGCCGGGCAGAGGTGACCGGCGGCCGCCGTCCGACGGCGCGCGCAGGGTGAGGTCGGCGCGGATGACGCCGTTGCGGGTCTCCCCCTCCCGCCAGTGGCACCACGCCGCGCTTCGCTCCAGCCGCAGCTCCTCCGCCGCGGCTGCCATGGAGGCCCAGAAGGCGGCCGGGAGCGGCGGCCCGTCCCCCAGTTCTTCCAGCAGGCCGAGGGCCGCCTCCCACTCGTCGTGGGCGAGGTACTCCCGGACGTCGTGCGCCGTCACGTCGTTCTCGGTCGCGGTCTCCTCGGGAACCAGGAGAGAGGCCGACTGCAGCAGCGTCACGACGTCCATGTCCGGCATTCTGCCGCGCTCCCGGCGATGAGTTCCGTGCGGGGCGGGAGTCATCCGCCGCGGACACACGCGCCTCAGCCGCCTCGCCGACAGGAGCCCCTCCCCCATGACGCATCTTCCCGACCCCACGGTGTGGTCCATGATCCGTGCCGAGCGGGCCGCGCTCGCCGACGATCTCGCGGAACTGAGCCCCGGTCAGTGGGCCACGCCCTCGCTCTGTGACGGGCTCACCGTGCGTGAGGTGCTCGCGCATCTCACCGCGGGGGCGAGTCTCGGCACCGTCAGATGGCTAGCGGGCGTCATCCGGTGCCGGTTCGACTTCGACAAGCAGGTGGCCATGCGCCTGGCCGAGCAGCTCGGTCCGGGGCCCGCCGACACCCTCGCCCGCTTCAGAAGCACCGTGCCGAGCACGACCAAGCCTCCCCTGCCCGTCCTCGCCATGCTCGGCGAGACCGTCGTGCACGGGGAGGACGTCCGGCGGCCGCTCGGCATACGGCGGGAGTACCCGGTGGAGACCGTGACCGCCGTGGCCGAGTACTACCGGGGCACGAACCTCGTGGTCGTCGCGAAGGGGCGGATCGGCGGGCTGCGGCTCGCCGCGGACGACGGGCCGTTCGCCGCCGGGGACGGCCCCCTGGTGTCGGGGCGGACCATCGACCTCGTCATGGCGATGACCGGGCGCGCGGCCTGCTGCGACGAACTCGGCGGCCACGGAGTCGACATGCTCCGCGGCCGCGCCGGTATGCGGTGACACCCGCGAGCCCGACTCCCTGTCCCCCCACGGGCAGGGAGTCGGGCTCGCGGAGCTGGGGTCAGGCCGCCGGCAGGACGCCCGTGCGGGCGACCTCCGCGTACCAGCGGGCGCTGGCCTTGGGAATGCGGGTGCCCGTCGGATAGTCGACGTACACCGCGCCGAACCGCTTGCTGTACCCGTGCGCCCACTCGAAGTTGTCGAGCAGGGACCACAGGAAGTAGCCGCGCACGTCGGAGCCGTCGAGGATGGCGCGGTGGACGGCGGCCAGGTGGTCGCGGACGTACGCGATGCGGGCGGGGTCGTTGACGTTGCCGTCGGGGTCGGCGTAGTCGTCGAAGGCGGCGCCGTTCTCGGTGATGACCAGCGGCAGCTTCGGGAAGTCGTGCGACAGCCTGCGCAGCAGGTCGTACAGGCCGGTGGCGTCGACGGCCCAGCCCATGGCGGTGCGCTCGCCGGGGGGCTGGTGGAAGGCGACCTTGTCGGCGGCCGGCCAGGGGCTGTGCGGGCTGTTGCCGTGGCCGTCGGAGGTGTGGGTGCCGCTGCCGTCGGTCTCGGAGACGACCGTGGGCGTGTAGTAGTTGACGCCGAGGAAGTCGAGCGGCTGGTTGATCTGCTCCAGGTCGCCGTCCCTCACGAAGGACCAGTCGGTCAGGCCGGCGGTGTCCTTGAGGAGGTCCTCCGGGTAGGCGCCCTCCAGCATCGGGCCGGTGAAGACGCGGTTGGCGAGCGCGTCGATACGGCGGACCGCGTCCGCGTCGCCCTCGGTGCCGGTGAGCGGGCGGACGTGGTGGATGTTGAGGGTGACCGAGCACTGGGCGGCGGCCGGGAGGCGGTCGCGCAGGGCCTGGACGGCGAGGCCGTGGCCGAGGTTGAGGTGGTGGGCGGCGCGCAGGGCGGCGACCGGGTCGGTGCGGCCGGGGGCGTGCACGCCCGAGCCGTAGCCGAGGAACGCGCTGCACCAGGGCTCGTTGAGCGTGGTCCATGTCGTCACGCGGTCGCCGAGGGCGTCCGCGGCGAGGGCGGCGTACTCGGCGAAGCGTTCGGCGGTGGCGCGCTCGGGCCAGCCGCCGGCGTCCTCCAGCTCCTGGGGCAGGTCCCAGTGGTAGAGGGTGGCGACGGGCTGGATGCCCTTCTCCAGCAGCTCGTCGACGAGGCGCCGGTAGAAGTCGAGGCCCTTCTGGACGGCGGGGCCGCGTCCGGTGGGCTGGATGCGGGGCCAGGCGAGGGAGAACCGGTAGGCGCCGAGGCCGAGTTCGGCCATGAGGGCGACGTCCTCGCGCCAGCGGTGGTAGTGGTCGGTGGCGATGTCACCGGTGTCGCCGTTGCGGACGCGGCCCGGGGTGCGGGCGTAGGTGTCCCAGATGGACGGGGTGCGTCCGTCCTCGGAGGCGGCGCCCTCGATCTGGTAAGAGGCGGTGGCCGAACCCCAGAGGAAGCCCTTGGGGAAGGTGCGGGCGGCGTCCGGGGCGGACGCGGTCTGCTGTGCTGCGGTGACCACGTAAGTCCTTTCGGGGTGGTGGGGCCGTTTCGCGGGGTGTGCGAGGGGCCCGGCGGGGTGTCGGGTCGGGGCCTTCGGGGAGCGGTCAGCCCTTCACGGCGCCGGCCATGATGCCGCTGACGATCTGGCGGCCGAAGACGATGAACATCGCCAGCAGCGGCAGGGTGCCGAGCAGCGCGCCGGCCATGATGAGCGACTGGTCGCGGACGTAGCCCGCGCTGAGCTGGGTGAGCGCGACGGGGACGGTCGGGTTGGTCATGTCGAGCACCACGAACGGCCAGAAGAAGTCGTTCCAGGCGTGCACGAACGTGATCATGAAGATCACGGCCATGGCGGGCCGGGCGACGGGCAGCACGATGCTCCAGAAGATGCGCAGCGAGTGCGCTCCGTCGACCCGTCCGGCCTCGACGAGTTCGTCGGGCAGCGCCTCGGAGAGGTACTGCCGCATGAAGAACACTCCGACGGCGCTGACCAGTGTCGGGAAGATGACGGCGGGCAGCTGCTGCGACCAGCCGAGTTCCGACATCATCATGAACAGCGGGACGACGCCGAGCTGCGGCGGCACCATCATCGTGCCGATCACCAGCATGAGCAGGACGTTGCGGCCCTTGAACCGCAGTTTGGCGAAGGCGAATCCGGCGAGCGTCGCGAAGAACACCGTGGACAGGGCGATCACGCCGGCCACGATGGTGCTGTTGATCATCGCCTTGCCCATGGCCGCCTCGTCCCAGGCGCGGGCGAGGTTGCTGAACAGATTGGGTCCTGGCAGGAACGGCGGCGGGGTCTGGCTGACCCGGGTGTTGTCCGTGGAGGCGGCCACCATCGTCCAGTACAGCGGGAAGATGGACAGGACAGCCATGAGGACGAGCAGGATGTAGGCGAGCGGTCCCGCGTGGTGGGTGCGCCCGGCGCGTTCGCGCAGCAGGCGGCGGCCGTGGCGGGCCGGCTTCTCGGGTTCGGTCCGGGCCGGGGCGTCCGTCCGGGCCGGGAGGCTGTGAGTGGTCATGGCGTCTCCAGGTCAGGACGTACGGGAGCGCAGGCGCTTGATCAGTCGCTGTGCCACGAAGGCGAGGACCAGCAGCATGAACATCGCCCAGGCGACGGTCGCCGAGCGGCCCATCTGGTAGTTCTTCCAGCCCTCTTCGTAGAGCAGCAGGCCCAGCGTCTGGTACTGGTTGTTCGCGCCGCCGGTGACACCGTTGGGGCCCTGGCCGAAGATCAGCGGCTCGCCGAACAGCTGGGTGGCGCCGATCGTGGAGAGCACGATGGTGAAGACGATGGTGGAGCGGATGCCGGGCACGGTGACGTGCCGGAACTGCTGCCAGCGGGAGGCGCCGTCCAGGGAGGCGGCCTCGTAGCGGTCGGCGGGGATGGCCTGCATGGCGGCCAGGTAGAGCAGGGCGTTGTAGCCGGTCCAGCGCCAGATGACGATGGTGGAGATGGCCACCTGGGCGGGCCACTTGTCGGCCTCCCAGTTCACCGGGTCGACGCCGACGAGGCCGAGTCCCCAGTTGATCATGCCGAAGTCACGCTCGAAGATCATGGTGAAGACGAGCGCGGCCGCGCCGACGGACGTGGCGTACGGCACCAGCGAAGCGACGCGGAAGAACAGCGAGGCACGCATGCGGTAGTTGAGCAGGTGCGCGATGCCCAGGGCCATCAGCAGCTGCGGCACCGTGGAGATGATGCCGATGGTGATGGTGTTCTGCAGGGCGTTCCAGAACCGCGAATCACCCCACAGTTCGACGTAGTTGTCGAACGCCACCCACTCCATGACGTCGAGCGTGGCCAGTTCCACGTCGTGCAGGGAGATCCACGAGGTGTAGATGAGCGGGTAGAAGCTGAACGCGGCGAAGACCACGAAGAACGGGGCGACGAAGGCGTACGGCGCGCCCTTGACGTCGAGGCGGTGCAGCCAGGCGCCGCGCCGCCGTGAGGTCTCCGTGCCGTCCCCGGCGCGGGACGGGCCCGGCGGCTCCTCGCCGGCCAGGGCCTTGGTGGTGGAGGTGGCCACCGGACTTCCTTCCTGAGAGCGGATGGGGAGCCGTCCCGGGCCCGCGCCCGGAGGCGGGCGGGCCCGGGACGGCCGCTGGGACTGCGGTCAGCGGACCGCCTTCTGGATGCGCTCCGAGGTGGTCTTCCAGGCCTCGTCACGCGGCGTCCCCTGCTCGACCAGGGCCAGGCCCTGGGAGAAGGTGTCCTTGATGGTG
Source organism: Streptomyces sp. GB4-14 (assembly GCF_022696125.1). Lineage (NCBI taxonomy): Bacteria > Bacillati > Actinomycetota > Actinomycetes > Kitasatosporales > Streptomycetaceae > Streptomyces > Streptomyces sp. GB4-14. The sequence goes on from NZ_RZHO01000002.1 coordinate 127,240, forward strand.
CCGTCCTTGCGGCCGAGGACCTGCTTGTCCGGGATCTCCTGGGCCGCGGCGCCGAAGATCTCACCGAGCGGCGCGCCGCTGAAGTAGTCGTTCTTCACGGCCTTCACCGACGGGTCCTCGAGTGCCTGCTGGGAGGACGGGATGTTGCCGAGGTCCTTGAAGATGCGGGCCTGCTGTTCGGGCGCGGTCAGCCAGGCGACGAGCTTCTGCGCCTCCTCCTTCACCGGGCTCTCCTCGATCACGCCGAGGAAGGAGCCGCCCCAGTTGGCGCCCTTCGGGGCGCGGGCGACGTCCCACTTGCCCTTGTTGACCTCGCCGGCCTTCTCGCTGATGTGGCTCAGCATCCAGGCCGGGCAGACCGCGGTCGCGAACGTGCCGTTGGACAGACCGGGGTCCCAGCCGGGCTGGAACTGGCGCAGCTTGGCGGTCAGGTCCTCCTCGGCGGCGTCCGACGCGAGCTCCCAGGCGTCCTTCACGGCCGGGTTCTTGTCGTAGATTAGGTCGCCCTGCTCGTTGTAGTACTGCTCGGGGTAGCCGTAGACCATGGCGTTGAACAGGCCGCTGGCCGAGTCGGTGTAGGCGACGTCGCCGCCCTTGAAGTTCTTCTTGAAGGTGCGGCCGACCTCGACGTACTTCTTCCAGTCGCCCGCCCACAGCTTGCCGACCTCTTCGCGGTCGGTGGGCAGGCCGGCCTTCTCGAAGTAGTCCTTGCGGTAACAGACCGCCATGGGGCCGATGTCGGTGCCGAGGCCCAGCACCTTGCCGTCCTCGGTGGTGATCTGGGACTGCTTCCAGGGCAGGAAGTGGTCGGTGCCCTCGACCTTCGAGAAGTCGGCGAACATGTCCGCCCGGGTCTCGGTGATCTCCTTGGCGCGGCCGATCTCGATGCCCTGGATGTCCTTCAGACCCTTGCCGGCGGCGAGCTTGGTCTGCAGCGCGGTGTAGTAGGTCTGCTCGTCACCGGCTATCTCGGCCTTGATGGTGACGCCGGGATTGTTCTTCTCGTACTCCTCCAGCAGGCCGGTCTCCTTGATGCCCATGACGCCGAACAGGCCCATGGTGATGGTGACCTTGTCGCCGTCCTTGCTGCCGCCCGTGACCGAGTCGCTGTCACCGCTGCAGCCGACGACGAGCGAGAGCGCGCCGACGGCCGCGGCTGTCGCCACCGCCTTCCTGCGCAACGAACCGAGAGTGCCCATGGATCTCCTCCTAGCGACGGCGCTGACACATCGGAGTGACGAGTTCTGCGATGACTACAGCGGCTCTTGATCGATGTGGGAACGTTCCCAACTTGGGGTGGGCACGTTCCCACCGCTGCACGAAGACTTGTAGCAGCGGCGCAATCTGTCAATAACTTGAAAGCAACTTCTGCATGGGAGGCGGGCCTTCCGTTCGCCTTCCGGACCCTGGGGGTGCTCCGCCGTCCGCGGCGTCTGCAAGAATTGCCGCAGGTCACCTCCGCGGCAGAGAACGCCGCCGCGGCCGCTGAGGGGGGAGTGCATGACGGGCAACCGCCGTCCCACGATCAAGACCGTCGCCGCCCGCGCCGGCGTGGGTCGCACCACGGTCTCCCGCGTCGTCAACGGCTCCGACCTGGTCAGCGCCGACGCCCGGGCGCGGGTCCTGGCGGCGATCAAAGAACTGAACTACGTCCCCAACTCGGTCGCCCGCGGCCTGGTCACCAACCGCACCAACGCCGTGGCCCTGGTGATCCCGGAGTCGGAGAGCCGGCTCGGCTCGGAGCCGTTCTTCGCCGCGCTGATCCGCGGCGTGAGCGGCGCGCTCGCCGAGAGCGGCACGCAGCTGCAGCTGATGCTGGTGCGTGACCAGGCCGAACGCGATCAGCTCACCGAGTCGGTGGCCACCCGCCGGGTGGACGGCGTGCTGCTGGTCTCCGTGCACGCCGAGGACCGGCTGCCCGGCATTCTCGAGGAGATGGGCCTGCCCACCGTGCTCGCCGGCCGCCGCGACGCCGGCGAACAGCTGAGCTACGTCAACTCCGACAACGCCGGCGGCGCCGCCGAGGCCGTACGGCATCTGCTGCACCGGGGGCGGAGGCGGATCGCGACGATCACCGGCCCGCAGGACATGGACGTCGGCCGCGCGCGCCTCGCGGGGTGGCACGCCGCACACAAGGAAGCGGGCGTTCCGGTGGACGAGGCGCTGATCGAGGCGGGCGACTTCTCCGAGGACAGCGGCGGTCGCGCCATGCGTTTGCTTCTTGAACGCATGCCGGATCTCGACGCCGTGTTCGCCGCGTCGGACCTCATGGCGGTCGGCGCGCTGGCCGAACTGCGGCGGCAGAAGCGCCGTGTTCCGGACGACGTGGCCGTGGTCGGCTTCGAGGACTCCGTGCTCGCCCGGCACACCAATCCGCCCCTGACGACGGTGCGTCAGCCGGTGGAGGAGCTGGGGCGCACGATGGCGCGCATCCTCACCGACATCACCCTGAACGACGGGCCCCGGCAGCAGATCACCCTGCCCACGGAGCTGGTCGTCCGCGAGTCGTCGTAGGGGCACGCGATGGTACGAGGCCTGCTGCTGCCGCTGCTGCTCACGGCGGCCGGGGCTTCGGGCGCGGCGGGCCTGCTCTCCGACGGGAACACGGTCGCGGCGGCCGCGGTCCTGCTGGCGTTCGTCGCGTTCGCGACGGTGAACTCGCCGCTGGTCTTCCCGGCGCATCTCGGCGCGAAGGAGGCGCGGCGCCGCAGCGCGGCGGACGGGCGGCCGGTGATCTACTGGCGGCCGGGATGTCACTACTGCAGGCGGCTGCGCTTCAGGCTGGGCCGGGACGCGCGCCGCGCCCACTGGGTCGACATCTGGCGCGACCCGGCCGCCGCGGCGGCGGTGCGGGCGGTCGCGGACGGGAACGAGACGGTGCCGACGGTGGTCCTGCCGGACGGGCGGGCACGCGTCAATCCCGATGCGGAGTGGGTGCGCGGACTCCTGTGACGAGCGGGGCCGTTCCGCCGCCCCGAGCCTCCACCTCGGTCACGTCGGCCCGCCGTTCGACGGCGTGTCGAGCTGGTGGTCGGCCCAGACGTACGTGTGCGGGAGGAGGTCGGCGACCGGGACCGCGCGCAGGCCGGTAGGGCTGGGGACGACGACCTCGAGGGTGGGGAAGTGGTCGAGGAGCGTCTGGCGGCAGCGGCCGCACGGGGGGACCACTCCCCGGCCGCGGTCGCCGACGGCGACGATCGTCTCCAGGTCGTAGGCGCCCTGCGCGGCGGCCGCGCCGACGACGACCAGTTCGGCGCACGGGCCGCCGGTGAAGTGGTAGACGTTCACCCCGGTGACGATCCGGCCGTCCGCGGCGCGGGCCGCCGCGGCCATGGTGTGGTTGTCGCCCCGGCAGCGGGTGCGGGCGATCTCGGTCGCGGCCGCCACGAGTTCCTCGTCGACGTGGTGCGTGGGCATGGTGCGGCGTGCCTTCCGTGACGATCCTTGGCGCCTGTGTCAGAAGGACCGTGATGCGTGACGGCCATGGTGCGCAAGCCGGTTTCCGCGGGTCAGGTGTGGCCGGGGGCCGTCAGAGGGACGTCGAGGGCGGCGAAGCCCTCGGCCGGGCAGTCGGATCCGCCCACCTCTCCCGGGGGGAGACTCAAGCGCGCACCTGCGACGGCCTCACTCCCCGGCAGGTAATAGTCATGGACACGCCGTACCCGTGATGGGGTAGGGTCCGGAAGCCGATCACTCGCTTGTGATCATCTCGCGGCGTTCCTGGGGAGAGAACGCCGCACTTCCACCGCACTGCTCAGGGGGGTCCTCATGACTCATCCGTCCTTGCCCGAACGCCCGATGCTCGGGCCGCTTCCCGTGCTGCGCTCGCCGGTCGGTCTCGCGCACGCCGTGACCGCGCTGCTCGCCTTCGTGATCGTCGCCGATGTGCTGGGCTTCGGCGCGGCGGCATACATGAGGTCGGTGATGGGGGACGTGGCGTCCGGCGGTCCGGGTGACGTCGACATGGGCGCGGTCGACCGGGCGGACTGGGCGGTCGTCGCGACCAGCGGGATGTACATGCTCGGCCTGCTCGGCACGGCGACGCTGTTCATCATCTGGTTCCACCGGGTGCGTCACAACGCGGAGGTGTTCGCGCCGGACGTGCAGCGCCGCACACCGGGCTGGGCGATCGGCGGCTGGTTCATCCCGTTCGCCAACCTGTTCGTCCCGCGCGGCATCGCCAAGGACGTCCTGCGCGCCAGCCAGCCCGACCCCTACGCGTCCGAGGTGCGGCACCAGGGCCTGCTCAACGCCTGGTGGGGCGTGTGGATCGCGTCGAACATCTTCGACCGGTTCGCCACGAACCGGTACGACGAGGCGAGCGACCCGCAGGCGGTCCACGACGCCGCGGGGTGGCTGATGACGGGGTCGGTCCTCGACATCGTGTCCGCGGTGCTGGCCCTGCTGTTCGTCCGCAGACTGACGGCTGCTCAGAACGACAAGGCGATGGCGGGGCGGATGCCGCCTGGGCAGCCCGCGCCGCAGTATCCGGCGGCAGACGGCTCAGTTGCGGGTGGCGGCCCGGTTCCGGGCGCGTGACGGCCGGTGGGGGACGTCCCGTGAGGGCGCACTCCGGACTGTCGGCGCCGCGCGGACGCAGCGTGCCCGCGTGAATTCAGCGCACCGCGCAGGTCTAACGTCCCGCGTGCGCGCACGCCCACGCGGACATGCCCTGGAGCCGGGCGAGGCGTTTCGCCACCGCGATCTGCTCCTTGCGCGTCGCGAGGTCGGCCCGCGGCGCGTACTTGAGCCCACCGGCCGCGACCCAGCTCGACTGCGAGAACTGGAGTCCGCCGTAGTGGCCGTTGCCCGTGTTGGCCTTCCAGTTGCCGCCCGACTCGCACTGGGCGATGGCGTCCCAGTCGGTGCCGGGGCGGGCCGAGGCCGACGCCGCCGCATCGGTCACGGTCGTGCCGAGAACGGTCGTGGCGGCCAGAACCATCAGAGCGGCCCGGACCCGCATTCCGGGGGCACGGCGCACGGTGACCTGAGGGGCGGTATGTCTCGATGTCATAGGCCCACTGTTATGCCACCCGGACCCGTGACGGCATGCCGGCCGACGGGTCGCTACGCCGCTCGGGGGACGCGGTGTCCGCCACCGGTGAACGCGTCGTGCTCCAGCCTGCCTGTCATTTCCTGGACCGGAAGGTGAGTTCGTGGGCGCAGCACGAGGTGACGTGGCAGGGGCGGGCGGCGCTGCAGCGCCGCCCGGACGGACGCCTTGGGGTGTGGTGACGGCGATCCTGGGGCTTCCGGCGCCGGCCACGTGCGCCTTTCCGCTGATGACGGCGGTCCGGATGCTGCTCCCCTGACCCTCGTGCGAGGTCCCGCCGGGCCCGCGTCGGCGGGCCCGGCGGGACCCGCGGGTGAGTCAGGCAGAGGCCTCGACGGCCTCCTTGATACGCCGGCCGAAGGCGGGGGCGTCCTTGCGGGCCGCGCCCGCCGCGAGCGGCAGCAGCACCTTGCCCACGCCGTGCCCTTCGAGCACGTTGAACAGGCGCACCCTGGTGCCTCCGTCGGGTGTGGGTTCGAGGTCGTACCCGCCCTCCTGGGCGGTGATGGAGTTGTGCGAGACCTCGTGCCAGCGCATACGGGTGGGCGCGGTCAACTCGTGGATCTCGAAGTCCCGTTGGGAGCGCATCCCGGCGTCCTTCACCGTGCTGTGGAACACCGTGCCCACATGGGTGTCGCCGTCGGGGCTCTTCTCCATCGTCAGGACGCGAGGGCTGAACTCGGGGTCGTTCCGGCCGTCGGCGAGGTAGGCGAAGACGTCCTCGATGGGCCGGTCGACGTCCACGACGACCTCGAACTGAGTACTCATGGTCACTCTCCCGGATATTCCGGGGCGACACCCCGGACGAAGGGGACATCTCCACCGTAACCGGCCGCGTCCGGGGTGCCCAGCGGTCAGTCGCCGGCGGCGTCGAGTTGCTTGCGCAGGGCCGCCGCCGTGACGGCGGGATCGTAGCCGTCGGGGAGGCCCTCGATCAGGATGATGTCGCCCTCGATGTGCCGGGAGCGCAGCGGTGCGATCTCCCGGTAGGCGGGCGAGTCCCACCAGTCCCGCGCCTCGGTGATCCCGGGGAAGCCGATCATCACCACGTCCCCGGGCCAGGCTCCCTCCTTCACCTCGTGGCCAGTGGCGTGCACCAGGAAGCGGCCGCCGAACGGTTCCAGTGTGGCGGGGATGCGCTCCATGTACTCCGCGATGTCGGGGTGCGGAGCGGCCGGCCGCAGATGGGCGATGGCGTAGGCGGTCATGGTGTCCTCCAGGGGCGTCGGTGTCGTACGCGGTGATCGTGGCACCGGACCGGGGGCGGCGTCGATGACCTCGGAGGTAAGGGAACGGGGTACTCCGTATGACAGGGGCGGCGCGGCCGGTCGGCGGTGTCCGTCACCCGTACGAGCGCACTGGGCGGACCGGTAACAGGGCAGCCGGACCATGCGACAGGCGGCCCGCCGGGGCGCGTAGGACAGTGGTGACCATGAATCGTCACCGTCGCCCGCCCCGGCGCGCCCCGTGGATCGCCGGCGGCGCCGCCGCGCTGGTCCTGGGCGGCGTCGGCGTGTGGGTGTGGGCGGCACAGGACGACGGCACACCGAGCCCCAGGCCGTCCGCCTCGAACGACCTGACCCTGCCGACGCTGGGCCCGTTGCCGACGCCGACCACCGTGACGTCACCGCCGGGGCCGGCCGGAACGGGCGGGAGCGGGGGTCCGGTGCCGACGTCGTCCCGCCCCGGCGGGGCGGCCGAGCCGAGCGGCGGCCCGGCGACGCGGCCGTCACCGCCCGGGCCGGGGCGGACGCAGCCGCCGGGCGTGCCGGACCAGGGCGCCCGGACCGAGCCCGCCGTGCCGGACGGCGGGGTGAGCACCGGGCCTCCGCGGGTGGCGGGCACGTCCGGGATCGCACCGTCCAGCCGGGCGCCGGGGCTCGTGCCTCCGCCGCCCACCTCGACGGGCGGAGCGGGAACGGGTACCGACACGGGCACGGGTGCGTCGGAGGGGCCCAGGACGCCCGCACGATCGGCGGCGCCCGAGGCCCCGCGCCGGTCGGCCGGCCCCGAGCCGGTGGCGCCTTCGGCGCACCTGACGCCGACAGCGGGGACGACACCCGGACCGCGTGTCCCACCCCCGCCGGGGGCCGGGACGCGCGTCCCCACCGCCCAACCGCCCGTCACTCCCGGCCCGCGGCAGCCCGCCGAGACGGCCGAGCCCGAAACGAGGGCGGCGACCGCGAAGCCCACCCCACAGCCCACCGCGAAGCCCACCACCGAGCCGAAGCCCTCGGCCACCCCCACACCGGCCGACGGCCCCACCACCACCTGGTACACCTCCTCCGCCGCCATGGACGCCGCGCGCCGCATGTCCGCCGCCGGCACCGTCGGCGACCCCGCCTGCACCATGGCGGCCGTGGGCCGGCCCGACCCCGCCCTGGTGCCGCACGCGAGCCGCATCGGGATCGGGCACCACGGCACGTACTGGTGCCTCGTCCGGTGATCCGGGGCGGGCCGTCTCCGCGTAGGCTGCCCTCGGCACGAACACGGCTGCGCGGGGGAGCACATGACGGCTGGGACGGCATCGAGGTGGGACTCGGCACTCGAATCGGTGACGGTGTACGCGCAGGGCGCGCTGTGCCGTCGCGTCGCCCGGGGCACGGTCCCGGCGGACGGACAGGTACGGGTGCCCGGACTGCCGCGCTCGCTCGACCCCCACTCGCTGCGCGCCCGCGTCGTCGGTGCGCCGGGTGCGCGGGTCACCGGGGCGCGGGCGGAGATCGACGCGGAGCCGGTGGACGAGGACGCCGTCGCCGAGGCACGGCGTGAGGTCGACCGGCTGACCGAGGCGTACCACGCCGCCGACGCCCGGCGGGACCGGCAGCTGAAGCGCATCGAGGAGGTCTCCGCGCTGCGCCCGCTGCCGCCCGGCCGTAAACGGGACGACCCGCACCGCCGCACCCCGGTGGACGCCTGGCTGGAGCTGGCCGACTTCGTCGACGAGCGCCTGACCGTGCTGCACGCCAGGCTCCGCGAGCTGGAGGACGAACTCCGGCGCCTGGACCACGAGACGGAGGTGGCGCAGGACCGGCTGGCCCGCCTGAGCACCGACGCCCCGGCGGCCAAGGTCGCCTCCTCGTACACGGCGGTGCTGACCCTGGGCGGCGCGGCCGGGGCTGAGGCGGAGGTCGAGATCGAGTACGGGGTGCCCGGCGCCGTCTGGGTGCCGGCGTACCGCCTCACGCACCGTCAGGGCGACGACAGCGGGCGGCTGATGCTGCGGGCCTCGGTCGCCCAGCGGTCCGGTGAGGACTGGACGGGCGTGCGGATCGCCTTCGCCACGGCCGATCTGCGGCGCCGTACCGATCTGCCCCGGCTGCGGTCGGTCCGTATCGGGCGCAGCCAGCCCGCGCCGGCCCCGTCCGGCTGGCGGGAGCCCCCGGCAGGGCTGACCGACCTGTTCGCCGGGTACGACGCGGCGGGTCCTCCACCGGAACCCGATGCGATCGCGGGGGCGCGGGCGGGCGGGTGGGTCGCGGGCGGTCCCGTCGAGGACACCCCGGTCACGGTCGGCGCCGCCTACGGTGCTCCACCCCCTCCCCCGCCGGCGCCCGCCGCGCTGCCCGCCCCCGGTGCCGCGTACGGCGCGCCTCCCCAGGGCTTCGGCGTTCCGGCCGCGCCGGGCTCCGCGCCCGCCCCGGACCGGGCGCGGCCCCGGTCCCGTCCCGGTGCCGGCCCCCGTTCGGCCGCCGCACCCCGTGCGGGCGGCGGAGCCTACGCCGCCGCCCCGGAGCGCGCGGGCGCCGCCGCCCCGTACGCACCGCCCCCGCCCGTCCCGGGCCCGCCCCGGCCGGACGACGCCGAACTCGACTACGCGGCCCTCGTGCTGAGTGGTCCGGACGAGCCGCGGGACCGCCGTGGCCGCCTCTTCCCCGACGCGGGCTTCGACCCGGTGACCGCCGAGTACCGTCGGCGCGCCGAGAAGCCGGCCGCGCTGCCGCTGCCCGGGCACGCCGTGCGGCCCCGCGAGTCGGCGGGCTCGTTCGACCACCGCTACGACGCGGCGGCGCCCGCCGACATCCCGTCGGACGGCACCTGGCACACCGTCACCGTCGGCGAGATCGCGGTGGGTCTGCGCACCGAGTACGTGTGCGTGCCGGCGGTGGAGCAGACCGTGTACGCGACGCTGGTGCTGTCCAACGCGACCGATCAGGCCCTGCTGGCGGGGCCGGTCGAGGTGAGCGTCGACGGGGAGTACCAGCTGACCGCCGCGCTGCCCACCCTCGCCCCGGGCGGTGTGCGCCGCCTCGGGCTCGGGCCGGCGGAGGCCATCGGCGTCACCCGGCGGACGCACCTCACCGAGTCGACCGCGGGTCTGCGCAACAACGTCACCGTGCTCGACCACCGCGTCCATGTGGAGCTGGCCAACCGGCTCCCTGCGGCGGTCCGCGTCGAGGTGCGCGAGCGCGTGCCGGTCACCTCGGAGGCGGACGTGCGGATCGAGGAACGGGCCGGCTGGGCCGAGCCCGAGGACACCGCGGACCGGGAGCCGCACGCGCCGGGCACCCGGATCTGGCGGGTCGACCTGCCGGCCGGCGCCGCCGTCGCCCTCGACGGCGGCTACGAGATCAGGATCCCGGCCGGCAAGGCCCTGACCGGCGGCAACCGCAGGAGCTGACACAGACATGTCTACGTCACCGTCATCGGAGCCGGCCGCCCCGGTCCCCCTCCCCGTCACCGCCGTCACCTGCACCGAGGACCGCGCGCACGTCGAACGCACCGCGACGCTCGAGCTGCGGCCCGGGACACAGCGGTTGAGGCTGGGACCGGTCGGCGCACTGGCCGTCGACCGGACCCTGCACGCCGAGCTGACCGCCGGTTTCCCGGCGACCGTGCTCGATGTGCGGATCGTGCGCGCGTGGACGCCGCGCGGGCCCGGGCCCGCCGACGACGACTCGCCGCTCCGCCGCCGCGTGACCTCCCTGGAGGAGGAGCGGCCGGTGCTGGAGCAGCGCCGGGACCGGCTGGCGGCCCGCGGGGACGCGCTGGGCCGGCTCGCCGCCGATCTGCTGCGGGAGATCGGCGAGGGCACCGGATTCGGCGAGGCCGAACGGGAGCGCTGGGCACGGGAGCTGGACCGCGTCGACGAGGAACGTGAGCGGCAGGCCGAGCAGCTGCGCGAGGTGGAGACGCGGCTGCGGGTCCTGTCCGACGAGCTGCGCGAGGCCGAGCAGGCCCTCGCCGACGCGGAGACGGAGCCCGCCGAACTGGTCGGGCATGTCGAGCTCACCGTGGAGGCATCGGCCGAGGGGACGGCTCGGCTGCGGCTGAGCCATCTCACGCCGTGCGCGCTGTGGCGGCCGGCGTACCGGGCCACGCTGGACGGGGACGCGCTCACCCTGGAGACCGAGGCGATGGTCTGGCAGCGCACCGGCGAGGACTGGTCGGGCGTACGGCTGACGCTGTCCACGGCGCGTTCCTCGGCGGCCACGGAGCCGCCGGTGCTCGGCGAGGACCGGCTGACGCTCCAGGACCGCTCCCCCGAGGAGCGCCGCACCGTCCGTGTGGACCTGCGGGAGGAGGAGATCGCGGACCTGGGTCCCGCTCCCGTGCTCGGGCTGCCGGGGGTGGACGACGGCGGCGAGGTCCGCGTGCTGCACGCCCCCGACCCGGTGTCCGTGCCGGCCGACGGGCGCGCGCACCGGGTGCCGGTGTCGTCGTTCACCACGGCCGCGCGCAGCGAGTACGCCTGCGCGCCGGAACTGTCGCCCCTGGTCACGCAGGTGGTGCGGGCCGACAACCGGTCCGGGCACGCGCTGCTGGCCGGGCCGGTGGACCTGATCCGCGGCAGCGGGTTCGTCGGGCGCGGCACCCTGGAGTTCACCGCTCCGGGGGCCGCCGTGGAGCTGGCCTTCGGCAGCCGGGACGACCACCGGGTCGTACGGGAGACGGAGGAGACCCGCGACACGACGGGGCTGACCCAGCGGACCGTGCTCACCCGGACCGTGCGGCTGCATCTGTCACGCTTCTCCGCGCCGGACGAGCGGGACGACCGGGTGGTCGTCGTCCGGGAGCGCGTCCCGGTGTCCGAGGTGTCGGCGGTGGAGGTGCGTCTGCGGGAGGAGGCGTGCTCGCCCGCGCCGGACGCGGTGGACGCGGACGGCATCGCCCGCTGGGACGTGACGCTCCCTCCCGGCGGGCACCGCACGCTCACGCTCGTCCACGAGGTGTCGGCGAGCAGCAAGGTCACCGGCCTCTGAGCCGACGCGCATCGCCCCCTCCCCGGCCCGCACGGTGAACACACCGTGCGGGCCTTCACATGAGCTTGACGGGCACAGGGGTGGGAACACGCCACGTCTTGCTATACAGTTCGTCAGCAAGCGGGCCGGTTACCCGCGGTAATGGCTTACGGACTCGACTCGAGGAGGCCCCGGCATGGCTCTGACCACCTCCCGGGCACAGCACCCGGACCAGCCGTCGGACGACGGCGTCGACGTGGCCCGTCGGCTGCTCGACTCGTCCGCGCAGCTCTCCTACGACCCGCTCACCGAGGTCGACTGGGACACCCCGCTGGACAAGGACTTCCACGGCGCCAGCCCGGAGTGGAGCACCCTCTACGGCACGGCGTACTGGAAGGAGATGACCGACGCGCAACGCAAGGAGCTGACGCGGCAGGAGGCGGCGTCGGTCGCCTGCACCGGCATCTGGTTCGAGATGATCCTCCAGCAGATGATCCTGCGGGACATCTACTCCAAGGACCCCACGGACGAGACGTTCCAGTGGGCGCTGACCGAGATCGCCGACGAGTGCCGGCACTCGATCATGTTCGCCCGGGGCGCGAAGAAGCTCGGCGCGCCGGCCTACCGCCCGCGCCGGGTCGCGGTCGAGCTGGGACGGCTGTTCAAGACGACCGCCTTCGGCGAGGCCGCCTACGCGGCGATCCTGGTCGCCGAGGAGGTCCTCGACGTCATGCAGCGCGACTGGATGCGCGACGAGCGGGTCGTGCCGTTCGTCCGCACCATCAACAACATCCATGTCGTCGAGGAGTCGCGGCACATGATGTTCGCCCGCGAGGAGACGCGGAAGCACCTCGCCCGCGCCGGGCGCGTGCGCCGCCGCATCCACGCGGTGATGATCGCGATCGCCGCGTACGTCATCGTCACCAGCATGGTGAACCGCGAGGTGTACGCGAACGCCGGACTGGACGAGGAGCGCGCGCTGCGCGAGGCCCGTGCCAACGAGCACCACAGGTCCATGGTGCGGGCGAGCTGTTCGGGCCTGATGGAGTTCCTCTCCTCCTGCGGACTGCTCACCCGGCCCGCGCTCTTCTTCTACAAGCGCGCCCACCTCATCTGACCACGTACACCCTGCCCACCCCGGGCCCTCGGCGGAGCGGACGACCATGGCCTTCGCGATCACCCAGACCTGCTGCAGCGACGCCACCTGTGTGTCCGTCTGCCCGGTCAACTGCATTCATCCGACGCCGGAGGAACGCGCCTTCGGCAGCACGGAGATGCTGCACATCGACCCGAAGAGCTGCATCGACTGCGGCGCCTGCGCGGACGCCTGCCCGGTGGACGCGATCTTCCCGGTCGAGCGGCTGACCGGGGGACAGCGGGAGTACGCCCGCATCAACGCGGCCTACTACGAGCACGAGGAGCACCGGACCGAACAGCCCGTCGCGGGGCCGGTGTTCCACGACTGGGGCGCGCCGTCGTTCGACCGGGTGCTGCCGCCGGACTTCGGGCCGCTCAGGGTCGCGGTCGTGGGCACCGGCCCGGCCGGGATGTACGCGGCGCGGGACCTGCTGCTGCACACCCCTGCCGAGGTGACCCTGATCGACCGGCTGCCGGTCGCCGGCGGTCTCGTCCGGTATGGGGTCGCACCCGACCACCCGTCCACCAAGAAGGCCGGCGAGAGCTTCGCCCGCTTCCTCACGCATCCGCGGGTGCGGCTCCGTCTCGGCCTGACAGTGGGCGACGGCGGTGTGACCGCGGACGAACTGGCCGCCCACCACGACGCGGTGATCTACGCCGTCGGCGCGCCGGAGGCCCGGCGGCTCGGCGTCCCGGGCGAGGACCGGCCGGGCAGCGTCGCCGCGACCGAGTTCGTCGCCTGGTGCAACGGACACCCCGATGTCGCCCCGGACGCCTTCGACCTGTCGGCGGACCGGGTCGTCGTGGTGGGCAACGGCAATGTCGCGCTGGACGCCGCACGCCTGCTGGTGTCCGACCCGGCGACGCTCGAAGGAACCCCGATCGCCGCGCACGCGCTGGAGGAGCTGCGGCGCAGCAAGGTGCGCGAGGTGGTGGTGCTGGGGCGGCGCGGCCCGGAGCACGCGGCGTACACGCGGACCGAGTTGCTCGCGCTGAAGCATCTGTCCGGCGTGGACCTGCTCGTCGACGACCACGACCCGGCCGTGGGCGCGGCGATCGGCGGGGCGGCCGACCCGGACAAGGCCGCGGTGCTGAAGGACGTACGGCGGGAGGCCGTCGACTGGTCCCTGCCCCCGGCGGCGGACGGCCGGCGCCGCATCGTGTTCCGCTTCCTGTCGGCGCCCGCCGAGGTGTGCGGGCAGGAGTCGGTCCGCGCGGTACGGGTCACCGGCGCGGCGGGCGAGGCGGAGATCCCGGCCGGGCTGGCCCTCAGCGCGGTGGGCCATCGTGGAACGCCGCTCGCCGGGCTCCCGTTCGACGAGTCCACGGGCACGGTGCCCCACGACCGGGGCAGGGTGGCGGGCCGTCCGGGCGCCTACGTCGTCGGCTGGATCAAGCGAGGCGCCTCCGGCGGCATCGGCGCCAACCGCGTCTGCGCGGCGGAGACGGTGGCCTCCCTGCTCGACGACGCGGTGTCGGGCCGTCTGCCCGCGCCGACGGGCAGCGCGCGGTCGTTCCGCCGGCTGGCGCGGCGGAGGGGGCGCTGACGGGCCGGCCGGGGTGACGGTGGGCGTGTGACGCCGTACCGGTGATCGGTGGATGTGCGGGGTCCGTGCGTTACGGAGGCCGCGGGAAGGGGCACTGGAGCCCAATCCGTCGTCCCAGCGGGGGCGACGGAGAAGGGAGAGTGCCGGGTGCTGTGGAAGACCTTCCGGTGGGCGTTCGCCGTGACGGCCGTCGGGCTGGTGGGCGGGGTGCTGTACGACGGGTGGGCGGCGCTCGGGATCGTCGCCGTCCTCGCCGTGCTGGAGATCTCGCTGTCCTTCGACAACGCGGTCATCAACGCCGGCATCCTCAAGAAGCTGAACGCCTTCTGGCAGCGGATCTTCCTGACCGTCGGCATCCTCATCGCCGTGTTCGGCATGCGGCTGCTGTTCCCGGTGGTCATCGTGTCCGTGAGTGCGCGGCTGGCTCCGCAGGAGGCCGTGCATCTGGCCCTCACGGACAAGGAGCGCTATCAGGAGCTGGTCACCGACGCGCACCCGTCGATCGCGGCGTTCGGCGGCATGTTCCTGCTGATGATCTTTCTGGACTTCGTCCTGGAGGACCGGGAGACCAAGTGGCTCGGCCGGGTGGAGCGGCCCCTGGCGCGGCTCGGCCGGATCGACATGCTGTCGGTGTGCGTGGCTCTCGTCGTGCTCCTGGTGACGTCCATGACCTTCGCCACCCAGGCCCACCAGCACGGCGGTCACCACGCCGACAAGGCGCAGACCGTGCTGGTCTCGGGGGTCGCGGGACTCGTCACCTATCTGGTGGTGCACGGGCTGTCCGGCTTCTTCGAGGCCAGGCTGGCAGGGGAACGGAGCGGCGAGGAGGACGGCGAGGCGAGCGGGCGCTCCGGGGTCGCGCTCGCCGGCCGGGCCGCCCTCTTCACCTTCCTGTACCTCGAGGTGCTGGACGCGTCGTTCTCCTTCGACGGGGTGATCGGCGCCTTCGCCGTCACCAACGACATCGTGCTGATGGCGCTGGGCCTCGGCATCGGCGCCATGTACGTCCGGTCGCTCACCGTGTACCTGGTGCGCCAGGGCACGCTGGACGACTACGTGTACCTGGAGCACGGCGCCCACTACGCGATCGGCGCCCTCGCCGCCGTCCTGCTCGTCAGCATCCGTTACGAGGTGAACGACATCGTGACCGGCCTGATCGGGGTCACCCTCATCGGCGCGGCCTTCTGGTCGTCCGTCCGCCTCAACCGGGCCACGGCGGGCTGACCGGCGGCCCCGTGAGTCTGCCGGTCAGGCGCCTTCCGGGGTGCCGTCGACGTACGGGGACAGGATGTCGGCGACCGTGCGGTTGCGGGGCGCGGGGACGCCGAGTTCGCCGGCGAGGCCGGCCACTCCCCCGCTGAGCCAGGGCAGTTCGAGACGGTGACCGTGTTCCAGGTCGTTGTGCATGGACGACGTCATGTCGGCGGGGAGGGTGTCGCAGAAGGCGAGCTGCCGCTCGGCGAAGTCCTCGGCCAGCTCGACGCCCGACTTGCGGGCCACGGCCACGACCTCCGCCATGACGTCCCGCAGCAGCATCCGCGTCCGCTCGTGGGAGCGGACGACGCCGATGGGCCGGCGGACGGCCGTGGTGGTGGCCGAGAGGCCGACGAGGAAGACGTACTTCTCCCAGATCACCCGGTCGACGTCCGCACTGACCTCGGCGTCGATGCCCGCCGCGGTGCACGCCTGGAGGAACTGTCGCGCCACCGGCTCCTGCTCGGGGTGACGGGCGCCGAGGACCACGCGCTGGAGGGCGCCGTTGTGCCGGACGACGCCGGGTTCCTCGATGAAGGCGGAGATGAAGCACGTGCCGCCGAGCAGTGACTCGGCGGGGAGGTGACGGGCGAGGACCGTGTCCTTGTGCACGCCGTTCTGCAGCGACAGCACGGGCGTGCCGGCCAGCTCGGAGGCGCCCAGCCGGCGGGCGACGTCCTCGGTGTCCCACAGTTTCACGGCGACGACGACCAGATCGGCGCCGTCCACGTCCGCGACGCTCTCCACCACCGAGCCGGGCGAGGTGCGGACGTCCCCCAGCGGGCTGCGCACGAGAAGACCCGAGCGCCGTACGGCCTCCAGGTGGCGTCCCCGGGCCACGAAGGTGACCTGGTGGCCCGCCGCGGCGAGCCGCGCCCCGAAGTAGCCCCCGACCCCGCCCGCTCCGACAATCGCGATCCGCATGGCCACCCGTTCCCTTGATAACCGTTTGAAAGGTTACTATCGCTGCATGGGAGCCGCGCCGCAAGCACCGCGTACGAGGGTCACCGCCCGGGCACGTGATCTCCGGTTCGACGCCGGCTCGCTGTCGCTGAACCTCGTGGCGACGGTGGGGCGCCGGCCCGTCGGCCCGGTGGAGCGGATGGGTGACGCCGAACGGCTGGTCGCGTGGTGCCGTGGCGTGGGGCTGACACCGGCGCCCGGGTACGCGGAGGAGGCGCTGCTCAGCTCGCTGCACGCGTTGCGCGACGCGGCCTACGACATCGCCTCGTCGTTGCTGGACGGGCACCGCCCCCACCCCGCTTCCGTGGAGCTGGTCAACGACCTGGCCGCCTGTGAACCGCCGGCCCCGAGGCTGGAGTTGACGCGTGATGGCGTGCGACCGGCCTCCGGCAGTGATCTCCTCACCGAGGACGCCCTGCTGTCGGTGGTCGCGCGGGACCTGATCGAGCTCGTCTCCGACGCTTCACGCCGGCAGCGGCTGACGAGGTGCGCGTCCGAGGTGTGCCGGATGCTCTACCTCAACCCGGAGTCGGGCCGGCCACGCCAGTGGTGCTCCATGCGACGCTGCGGCAACAACGCCAAGGCGGCGGCGCACCGGCGGCGCAGGGCCGCGACGGCCGGAGGACGGCCGGCGGGACCGGACACGCCTTGAGGCGAGACGTATCGTCTTGTTAGGGTGAGTGCATGCGCCACTACTTCTTTCTCTGAGTCCGGGCACGGCCGACGCCGCCGTCATCGCCCACCGTCACCTCTCTCACCTCAGGGAAAGTCCCATGCGCGCACGCGCCCACACCCTCGCGCCCGCCCTCACGGCGCAGCTGTCCGTCAAGGACGTCACCAAGTCCTACGGGCCCCGAACGGTCCTCGACCAGATCACGTTCACCGTCCGCCCCGGTGAGCGGGCGGCCGTCATCGGCGAGAACGGCGCCGGAAAGTCCACCCTGCTCCGGCTCCTCGCCGGGGCCGAGACGCCCGACGACGGCGAGATCACCGCCGTCTTCCCGGGCGGCACCGGCCACCTCGCCCAGACCCCCGTGCTGGAACCCGACCGGACCGTGCAGGACGCGGTCGACCACGCGCTCGCCCCGCTGCGCGCCCTGGAACACCGGCTGCGTGCGGCGGAGGAGCGCCTCGGTGAGGCGTCCGATGCCGAACTCGCCGCCTACGGAGACCTGTTGACCGTGTACGAGCAGCGTGACGGCTACCGGGCCGACGCTCGGGTGGACGCGGCCATGCACGGGCTGGGGCTGGCCGGCGTCGCCCGTGACCGGCTGCTCGGCTCGCTTTCCGGCGGTGAGCAGTCGCGGCTCGCGCTCGCCTGTGTCCTGGCCGCGGACCCCGAACTGCTGCTGCTCGACGAACCGACGAACCACCTCGACGCGTCCGCGGTGCACTGGCTGGAGGAACGGCTGCGCGCGCACCGCGGCACCGTCGTGGCCGTCACCCACGACCGGCCGTTCATCGAGCGGATCGCCACCACGATCCTGGAGGTCGACCGGGACACCCGCTCGGTCCGGCGGTACGGCGACGGCTGGGCCGGGTACCGGGCGGCGAGAGCCGCCGCACGGCGCCGGGCCGAACAGGAACACGCGGAGTGGCGCGACGAGGTCGCCCGTACCGAGGAGTTGCTGGAGACGGCGGGCCGGCGGCTGTCCACCACCGGCGGCGACCCGCGGCAGGGCTTCGGCAAGCACCGCCGCTCGCACGAGGCGAAACTGGGCGGTCAGGTGCGGGCGGTGCGCGAACGGCTGGCCCGGCTGCGGCGCACGCCGGTGCCCGCACCTCCCGAGCCGCTGCGGTTCACGGCGGCTCCGGCGGTGACCGACCGAGAACTGCCTTCCGCCGAGGACGGATCCGCGCATCCGCTCGTCGAGCTGGACAACGTCGGCGTCGGTGAACGGCTGCGGCTGAACGGCCGGCTGGCCGTCGAGCCCGGGCAACGGCTGCTGGTCACCGGGGAGAACGGGGCGGGCAAGTCGACCCTGCTGCGGGTTCTGGCCGGGGACCTGGAGCCGGACACGGGGTCGGTGCGCCGCCCGGCCACCGTCGGACACCTGCCGCAGGAGCTTCCCGTCCGCGTGGGGCGGCTCCCGTTGCTCGCCGCGTTCGCCGCGCGACGGCCGGGACCGGCGGAGGAGCACCGTGACACGCTGCTGTCGCTCGGGCTGTTCCGTGAGGAGGACCTGACGGTGCCGGTGGCGGCGCTGTCGGCGGGGCAGCAACGGCGGCTGCAGATCGCCCGGTTGGTGACCCGGCCGGCGGACCTGCTGGTGCTCGACGAGCCGACCAACCATGTGGCGCTGGACCTCGTCGAGGACCTGGAGGCGGCACTCGACGCGTATCCGGGTGCCGTGGTGGCCGTGTCCCACGACCGCGGGTTCCGGGCGCGCTTCCCGGGTGAGCGGCTTCGTCTGCGGCACGGACGGCCGGCCTGAGCGCGCGTGCTCTCCCCCATCCGCGAAGTCCCGCCCTGCCGGGCCCGTTCAGTCGGTCCGGAGGGCGGTACGGAGGGTACGGGCGGCCTGCTCGACGGCCGCGGTGGCCGCACGGGTCCCCCGCACGGGGTTCAGCATCATGAAGTCGTGCAGGGTGGCGTTGTAGCGGATGCTCGTCGTCGGGACCCCCGCCTGCAGCAGCTTGCGCGCGTAGGCCTCGCCCTCGTCGCGCAGAACGTCGTTCTCGTCGACGACGACGAAGGCCGGGGGGAGGCCGCGGAGTTCGTCGAGACCGGCTCGCAGCGGTGAGGCGGTGGTCCCGGCCCGCTGGGCCGGGCCGGTCGTGTAGCAGTCCCAGAACCACGCCATGGCCTTGGCCGTGAGGTGGGGCCCGTCGGCGAATTCCTTGTAGCTGGCGGTGTCCTGGGCCGCATCGGTCGCGGGGTAGTACATGGACTGGTGGACGAAGGTGACGTCGCCACGCTGCTTGGCCATGAGGGTCAGCGCGGCCGTCATGTTCCCGCCCGCCGAGTCGCCCGCGACGGCCATGCGCGCGCTGTCGAGCCCCTGCTGCGCTCCGTTGTCGGTGATCCACCGCGCGGTGGCGTAGGCCTGTTCGACGGCGACGGGACAGCGGGCTTCCGGCGAGCGGTCGTACTCGACGAACACGACGGCCGCGTCGGCTCCGGTCGCCAGCTCGCGCACCAGCCGGTCGTGGGTCATGGCGTTGCCGAGCACCCATCCCCCGCCGTGCACGTAGAGGACGACGGGAAGGGGGTGCGTGGATCCGAGGGGTTCGACGATGCGTACCCGCACGTCACCCACGTCGGCGGTGACGGTCACCCACTCCTCGTCCACGTCGGGCTTGTCGATCGGGGCGGCCTGCACCTCGTCCAGGGCCTTGCGCGCGCCTTCGGGCCCCAGCTGGTAGACGAACGGAGGCTGTGAGGCGGCATCGGCGAACTCCTGCGCCGCCTGCTCGAGGACCGGCTTGCTCATGAGAGTGCTCCTTGGTGACGGCCGGCAGGCGCCTGCGGTGATGATCGAAGGTGCGGGCTTCCGCGTCCAGATCCGACGGGCCTCCGGCACACGTCCTGCTCATGGTCGGCAGCCTCCAGGCTCCTCCGGGCTGCAGTGGTGCTCCGTCGAGGCTGAGGACGAGGGACCGCCGGCGACACGGAGTACGCGTTTCCATGGTGCCGACCGGCTCCGGCCGTCGCACCCCGGAGGGGCGGACCGTCGCCGGGGCCCGCCGGGGAACGCCGCCGACTCCAGCTCCGGGCGCGATGCGGCCTGCGTCGCCGGTCGGCGACAGGTGGTCGCGCGGCTCACCTGGCCGTTCGACAGCTAACGAACGCGCGGAGGACGAGCCCGCCGGCGCACGCGCCGACCGCGTACCAGAACAGGTCCGGTGCGTTGAAGGTCGAGCCGAGGACCAGGCGGGCGGCGGTGCTGCGGGCGGACAGCTCGGCGGGCAGCCCGGTGAGCTGGAGCAGTTCCACCGCCCAGCTCACCGCGAGCGCGATCCCCGCCGCCCGCCCGGGAGTCGAGCGCGGGGACAGCAGCACGACGAGGGTGAGGATCAGGAGGGTGTACAGCGCGTCCCCGCCGTACTTGGCGACGTCACCCGTCGCCACCGCCCGCAGGCCCAGTCCCGCTCCGACGGTCCCCAGCGCCGCGACCGCTGCCAGGAGCCGCGTACGCCCCCGCGCGTCCGGTTCGGGCGGCCCGCTCCCACCCGCGGGGCGGGCCGGACGGACAGCTCTGTCGCTCATGAGGGACGAGTCTGCCAGCCGGCGCCCGGAAGACCGTTGCCGACCTGTGTCCTACGGGGCCCTGAACCACTGAACGGGGCGGTCTGCACGCACGTTAGTGGAGGGCGGACGGCCTCCGCGCCGCCCCCTTCCCCTGCCCTGCGCACCGGCCACTGCAAGGAGTTCCACCATGGGCGTCACCGACCGGCTCGACCGTCACCAGCCACTGGTCCTCGGTCTGTTCCGCATCGTCATCGGGCTGCTGTTCACCAGCGAGGGTGCGGCCACCCTGTTCGGTGTGCTGGCCCGGGACGCCACGCCCGCCGGTGACTGGCCCTTCTGGTACGCGGGGGTGATCGAGCTGGTCTGCGGTGCGCTCGTCCTGCTCGGGGTCCTCACCCGGGCCGCCGCGTTCCTCAGCTCGGGTGCCATGGCCTTCGCCTACTTCACCGAGCATCAGCCGGACGGCCTCTTCCCCCTCCAGAACGGCGGCCTGTCGCCGGCGCTGTTCTGCTGGGGATTCCTGCTGCTGGTGTTCTCCGGGCCCGGGGCCCTGGCCGTGTCGGGCCTTCTCCGGCAGGACGCCCCTGCCGCGCCCGGAGGCCGCGGCTAGCTGTGCCGGCCGACCCGGAAGCCGCCCCCGTCAGCTCGCCGGGGGCGGCTTTCGCATGGTCGGCGGTGGCTTGCACATTGATATGCAAGTGAACACTTGCCTATAGTGGGGGCATGGCCGACGACCTCTTCAAAGCTCTGGCGGACGGAACCCGCCGCACGATCCTCGACGAGCTGACGGAGAAGTCCGGACAGACACTGTTCGAGATCTGCGCGCGCCTGAGCATGAAGCACGGACTCGGCATCTCACGTCAGGCGGTGTCGCAGCACCTCGCCGTCCTGGAGGCCGCCGGGCTCGTCGAGACCCGGCGGGAGGGCCGGTACAAGTTCCACGACCTGAACGTCACGCCGCTGCGGCACATCACCGAGCGCTGGCTCGACCCCCCTGCCCCCGCACCGGAGAAGGAACCCTCATGAAGATCCACCTGACCAGCGTCTTCGTCGACGACCAGGCGAAGGCCCTGCGCTTCTACACCGACGTCCTCGGCTTCGTGAAGAAGCACGACGTGCCGCTGGGCGAGACGGACCGGTGGCTCACCGTCGTCTCACCCGAGGAGCCGGACGGCACCGAGCTGCTGCTCGAGCCGTCCCACCACCCCGCGGTCAAGCCCTACCGGGACGCCCTCGTGGCCGACGGCATCCCCCTCGCCCAGTTCGCGGTGGACGACGTACGGGCGGAGTACGAGCGCCTGCGGGAGCGGGGAGTCCGCTTCACCCAGGACCCGCTGGAGATGGGTCCCGTCACGACCGCCGTCTTCGACGACACGTGCGGGAATCTGATCCAGATCGCCTCGCAGGCGTAGTGCCGGCCCCCTTCAGCCGTTCCCGACCTCACCGCACCCCACAGTTGAACGCGTTCAAAAACGCGGGATAGGGTGAGGGCACTCGAAGAGGCCGGAGGGGTCCTATGAAGATCGTTCTGCCCGGGGGGACCGGACAGGTGGGCACGATTTTGGACCGTGCGCTGAGCGCGGCCGGACATGAGGTCGTCGTGCTGACCAGGCGGCCTCGCCGCCCAGGGGACGTCGCATGGGACGGGGTGAGCCTGGGCCCTTGGGCCGAGGCGGTGGACGGCGCGGACGTCGTGATCAATCTGGCCGGGCGGAGCGTCTCCTGCCGCTACACGCCGGAGAATCTGCGCGCCATGATGGACTCGCGCGTCGACTCGGCACGGGTCGTGGGCGAGGCGATCGCTTCGGCTCGCCGGCCGCCGAAGGTGTGGCTCCAGATGAGCACCGCGACGATCTACGCCCACCGCTTCGACGCGGCCAACGACGAGGCGACCGGCGTCATCGGCGGCACGGAGAGCGGCGTGCCCGACCACTGGGCCTACAGCGTCCGGATCGCGAAGAACTGGGAGCGGGCGCAGGAGGAGGCGACGACGCCCGGCACGCGGAAAGTGGCCCTGCGGGCGGCGATGGTGATGAGCCCGGACCGGGGCGGCGTGTTCGACGTGCTGCTGCGGCTCGCCCGGCTGGGACTGGGCGGGCCGGTCGCCGGCGGCGGGCAGTACGTGTCGTGGATCCACGACGAGGACTTCGTGCGGGCGGTGGAGTTTCTGATCGCTCGGGAGGACGTGGAGGGCGCGGTGAATCTCGCCGCGCCCGGGCCGCTTCCTCAGCGGGAGTTCATGCGGGTGCTGCGAAGGGCTTGGGGGATGCCGCTGGGGTTGCCGGCGAGCCGGTGGATGGCGGAGGTGGGGGCGTTCGTGCTGCGCTCGGACACGGAGTTGCTGTTGAAGAGCCGGCGGGTGGTGTCCGGGCGGCTGGGGGACGCGGGGTTCACCTTCGACTGGACGGGGTGGGAGGCGGCGGCGGGGGATCTCGTGCGGAGGTCGCGGAGCGCGCGGGCGGGGTCCGGCCGTCGTCCGGTGCGGGTGAGCGGGGCTGATCGCGCGGCCCCCCGCGCCCCTCGGGGGGCGCTTCACAGAAAGCGCCACACGTGGTCCTCCGTGCCGTTGTCCGTGAACTGGACGACCTGCGCGCTGTCGGCCGTCGACATGCCGTCCACGCCCAGGACCTTGCCGCTGTGGCGATTGCGGATGCGGTACCAGCCGTCGCCGTTGTCCACCAGGGTCCAGAGGTGGTCGGGGGTCCCGTTGTCCTCGTACTGGACCACCCGTGCGCTGTCGGCCGTCGACATGCCGTCGACGCCGAGCACCTTGCCGCTGTGGCCGTTGCGGATCAGGTACCAGCCCTCCCCCCTGTAAACCAGCTGCCAGGCGTGGTCGCCGGTGCCGGTGTTCGCGAACTGCACCACGCGGGCGCTGTTCTCCGTGGACATGCCGTCCACCGCGAGGACCTTGCGGCTGTGCCGGTTCTCGATCCGGCGGTACGGCGGCTCGGGCGTCCAGGGCCGGCCGTCCGGGGACGCCGTGGGAAGCGCGGTGATCCGCAGCCGTGCCGCGCCCATCGGGATCAGGGTGACGCGCTCCACCGGGGCGTCGCTGCGGGCGGGGCTGTCCTGGAGGGGGGTGACGACGTGCTCGTCGTCGGCGGTCCACTCGGTGACGCGGCGGGCGTCGGCGGTGATGCGGACGGGGGTGGTGGCGTGGGTGAAGGGGTTGTCGGGGACGGGGCCGGGAGTGCGGGTGAACTCCGGGCGGGGCGAGGGGGCGAGGCCGTAGTTCCAGGGTGTGGTGGCGTGCACCTCGTAGGCGGGGAAGGTGTCGTCGCCCGCGTAACGGTCGTACCGTTCACCGATCTCCAGGGAGTACGCCAGCGGCCCGTGCTGGACGGTCACGGCGCCGTGCTGCTCCGGCAGGGCCCGCACCTCGGTGCGCTGCGGCAGGCGCAGGGTGACCACGTCACCGTCGCGCCAGGTGCGTGTCACGCTCGCCCAGCCCGGTCCGTCCGGCGCGCTCACCGCCCGCCCGGCGACCCGGAGTTCGGGTGAGCGGCACCAGCCGGGGACCCGCAGGCGAAGCGGGAAGCGTACCGGGCGCGGGGTGGAGACGGTGAGGCGGACGGTGTCGGTGAAGGGGTAACCGGTGTCCTCGGTGACGCCGACCGTGGTGCCGCCGGCGACCTGGACGCGGACGGTGCTGGGCGCGTACATCGCGGCGGCCAGTCCACCGTCGTCGGTGCCGAGCCACAGCTCCTCGGTGAAGTAGGGCCAGCCCATACCGTAGTTGTGGGGGCAGCAGCGGTACTGGTCGACGCCCGCGTGGTACGCCTGCATGGCGAAGCCGTTCTGGAACTGGCCCTGCGTCTTGGTGCGGTCGTCCAGGTCGACACCGTTGGCGCTGGTGATGTAGTGGACGGCCCTGCCCTGCGGGTCGAGGGACGCGGGGAGCGTGTTGAACGCCAGGTCCTCGCAGCGGTCCGCCCACACGGGGTCCCCGGTGATGCGGACGAGGAGTTCGTGCGAGGCCATGAGCTCGACGACGCCGCAGGTCTCGAAGCCCTGCCGCGGGTCGGTGAAGCCGGGCCGGCAGTTCTCGTCGCCCGCCATGCCGCCACCGGGGAACCTGCCGTACTCGGCCATGACGGTGTCGTAGGCGCGGTAGGTGGCGCGGGTCAGCTCGGCCGAGCCGGTCACCTGGGCGTACTGGGCGGGTTCGCGGAAGCCCTGGGCGATGTTGACGTTGTGGCGCGAAGGGGTCGGGCCGGTCCAGTCGGCGCCCAGGGTGTGCATCTTGGCGGCGAGGTCGAGGAGGAAGGTCTCCCCCGTGCGGCGGTACAGCCATACGGCGAGGTCCAGGCCGTCGCCCCAACGGTAGGAGATCCAGCTGGTGCCGAAGGCTCCGGGACCCTGGGCGTTCATGTGGCGGAGAAACGCGAGGAGGAAGGGCACGACGCGCTCGTCGCCCGTGAACTCCTCGTGGGTGCGCAGGGCTTGGAGCAGCGGAAGGTACGGCCAGAAGTCGGGGCCGCCGCCCAGGGAGGTACGCAGGGCGCGCGGTCCGAAGAAGCCGTCGGGCTGCTGGGTGGCGAGGATCGCGTCGATCCACCGGCGTGCGTTCGCGAGGGCGGCGGAGTCGCCGGTGGCCACGGCGAGCGGCACGTATCCCCGCAGCCAGTACGGCAGTTCCTCCCAGCCGGGGCGGTCGGGGTGGACCCAGCCCGTGGTGGCGAAGTCGAGGAAGTGGGAGATCTCCTCGTAGCGGCCGCACAGTCCGTCGAGCTGGAGGCGCAGCTGGCCGGCCAGCCAGCCGCGTGGGGTGACGCTGCCGGAGGGCAGTCGACGGAAGGCGTCCGGGAGGGGGGCCGCGGCGCGCCTCGCGGCGGCGGAGGCGGGGGTGAAGGGGCCGCCGAGTGCGGCCGCGCCGAGGCCTGCGGCTCCGGCGCCGAGGAGGGTGCGTCTGGTGACGGGCATACGCGGGCTCCTGTTCATCGTCGTCCGTTCCTCCGCGCGGGGATGCGCGGGACGGGCGGGTGGCTCGCCGTTCGGTTTGCACAACGTTGTAAGGCCCAGTCGGGATGAGAGCACGGCGCCGGGGGCCTGTCCAGGGTCCGGACACGCCGTTCCGCTCCGGGAGCGGGCCGCGAACGGCCCCGCGGGGCGGGCGGGTTGCGGGAACGGTCGATACGGGCATGACTGGGGCCGTAGGATCAAGTGATCTCGTGGGGGTGGTCATGCTCAGGCGGCGTCCGGGCACACCGACGCTCGAGGAGGTGGCGGCGCTCGCCGGTGTGGGGCGGGGCACCGTCTCCCGCGTCATCAACAACGCGGCGGGGGTCAAGGACACGACCCGCCGCGCCGTGCAGCGCGCCATCGCCGAGTTGGGGTACGTCCCCAATCTGGCCGCCCGCACGCTGGCCGGACGGCGCGCCGACGCGGTCGCGCTGGTCATGACGGAGCCGGACTGGCGGCAGTTCGGCGAGCCCTTCTTCTCGGAGATCGTGCGGTCCGTCGGGGACGCCCTGACGGAGACCGAGGTGCAGTTGCTGCTCACCCTGGTGCGCACGGACGCCGAGCGGCAGCGGCTCGTCGAGTACGCGCGCGGCGGCCGGGTCGACGGCGTGATGCTGATGTCCGTGCACGCCACGGACCCGCTGCCCGACATGCTGGCGGAAGTGGGTCTGCCCACCGTGCTCCTGGGGCGGCGCTCCGGGGACGAGAGCGTGACCTACGTCGACGCGGACAACGTCGGAGGGGCGCGCGCCGCCGTGTCGCATCTGCTGGACACCGGCCGCCGTGCCGTCGCGACCATCACGGGGCCGCCCGACATGTACGTCGCCCAGTGCCGGCTGCGCGGCTACCGCGAGGCGATGGAGCGGGCGGGGGTCGTGCCGCGGGAGTCCTGGACCGTGCGGGGCGACTTCTCGGCGGACAGCGGGCATCGCGCGATGGCAGCGCTCATCGAGCGGGCGCCGGAGATCGACGGAGTGTTCGCCGCGTCGGACACCATGGCCGCGGGCGCGTTGGGAGCGCTCCGGGCGGCGGGCCGGCGGGTGCCGGACGACGTGGCGGTGATCGGGTTCGACGACTTCCCGCTCGCCCAGCACACCGACCCGAAACTGACGACGGTCCGTCAGCCACTCGAGGAGATCGGGCACACGATGGTGCGGCTGCTCCTGGAGGAGATGGAGGAGCCCTCGACGGCCTGGCGGCATGTCATCCACCGCACGGAGCTGGTGCTGCGCGGCTCCGCCTGACCCGGCACGGAATCCCGCGCCGTCGCGTGCGCGTCGAAACTTTCGGGAGCGCTCCCGTCGGTCGAGGTCAAGTGGATCACCGCCCTGACCTGCGACGTCGAAAGACATTCGACGGGTTGGCGCGCACAGGGTTGTCAGGGACATGGGCGCCTTCTACAGTCCCCTCCCGGAACACCATTGGGAGCGCTCCCATCAATGGGGAGGCGGGAGCGCTCCCGCCGGTATCCCGCACCCCCTCCCGAGAGGTCCCCCACATGCCACGGTTACGGCACCACCCCCGCACCCTGCGCGCCGTGTCGGCGGCGCTGCTCACCGCGCTCGCCGCGCTCGCGGCGCTGCTGACCTCGACCGCCCCCGCCCAGGCCGACACCACGATCTGCGAGCAGTTCGGCTCCACCGTCATCCAGGGCCGCTACGTCGTCCAGAACAACCGCTGGGGCACCAGCGCCACCCAGTGCGTCACCGCCACCGACTCCGGTTTCCGCATCGCGCAGGCCGACGGCTCGGTGCCGACCAACGGCGCGCCGAAGTCGTACCCGTCGGTCTTCAACGGCTGCCACTACACGAACTGTTCGCCGGGCACCGCGCTCCCCGCACGGATCAGCGGCATCTCCTCCGCGCCCAGCAGCATCTCGTACACCTATGTCGACAACGCCGTGTACAACGCCTCGTACGACATCTGGCTGGACCCGACGCCCCGCACCGACGGGGTGAACCGGACCGAGATCATGATCTGGTTCAACCGGGTGGGGCCGATCCAGCCGATCGGCTCGCAGGTCGGCACGGCCAACGTAGCCGGGCGCACCTGGCAGGTGTGGTCCGGCGGCAACGGCACCAACGACGTGCTGTCGTTCGTCGCCCCGTCCGCGATCGGCAGCTGGAGCTTCGACGTGATGGACTTCGTCCGGGCGACCGTCGCCCGCGGGATGGCGGGCAACGACTGGTACCTGACGAGCATCCAGGCCGGTTTCGAGCCCTGGCAGAACGGCGCGGGCCTCGCGGTCAACTCCTTCTCGTCGACCGTCAACACGGGCGGGTCGCAGAACCCGGGCGACCCGGGCGCGCCTGCCGCCTGCACGGTGTCGTACGCGACGAACGTGTGGCCGGGCGGCTTCACCGCGAACGTCACGGTCACCAACAACGGTTCGGCCCCCGTGGACGGCTGGCGGCTCGGCTTCACCCTGCCCTCCGGGCAGAGCGTGGTGCACGCCTGGAACGCGTCCGTCACCCCCTCCTCGGGCGCGGTCACGGCCACCGCGCCGGCCGACAGCGCACGGATCGCCGCCGGCGGCAGCCGGAGCTTCGGCTTCCAGGGCACCTACAGCGGCAGCTTCGCGCAGCCGGACGCCTTCCAGCTGAACGGCACGGCCTGCCGCACCGCGTAAGGGCCCACGGCGGCCCCGCGCCGCCGTACCCCGCCCTGCTTCCGGGGCCCGCTCCTCCTCCCTGCCCCGACGGGTCGGGCCCCGAAGCGCGTACGTCCCGCCCGAGGGGGCGGCCCGTGAGCCGGGACCGCCGACCCCGCCCGTCCGTGCCACGGACGGCCGTACCGGCGACGGGTGCCGGCGCACCCGCCCCGGACGGTCCGCCGCGTGACGGCCCTCCTACCCCCCGCCCGTCCGGCTGGCGCCCTCCCCGGCCGGGCGGGGGCTCCAACCCCCGCTCCCCCACCCCTCTGGCACCGCCCATGAAGAACTCAGCATCGGGACAGGAGACTCCATGGCTCTGAGAAGCAGACTGGTCTCTCTGGCAGCGGTACTGGCGACCCTCCTCGGAGGGCTCGGTCTCAGTTTCCTCTGGCAGAAGGACGCACAGGCGCACGGCGTGGCGATGATGCCCGGCTCGCGCACCTACCTGTGCCAGCTGGACGCCATCACCGGCACCGGCGCACTCGACCCGACCAACCCCGCCTGCAAGGCCGCGCTCAACCAGAGCGGCGCCACGGCCCTCTACAACTGGTTCGCCGTCCTCGACTCACAGGCCGGCGGACGCGGTCCGGGCTACGTCCCGGACGGCAAGCTGTGCAGCGCGGGCGACCGCTCGCCCTACGACTTCTCCGCCTACAACGCGGCCCGCTCCGACTGGCCGCGCACGCATCTGACGTCGGGCTCGACGATCAAGGTGCAGTACAGCAACTGGGCCGCGCACCCGGGTGACTTCCGGGTGTACATCACCAAGCCCGGCTGGTCGCCCACCTCGCAGCTGAAGTGGAACGACCTGGAGCTGATCCAGACCGTCACCAACCCGCCCCAGCAGGGCTCCCCCGGCGCCAACGGGGGCCACTACTACTGGAACCTGAACCTGCCCTCGGGCCGTTCCGGTGACGCGCTGATCTTCATGCAGTGGGTGCGCTCGGACAGCCAGGAGAACTTCTTCTCCTGCTCCGACGTCGTCTTCGACGGCGGCAACGGCGAGGTCACCGGCATCCGCGGTTCGGGAGGTACCCCGGACCCCGGCACCGACCCCACCCCCGACCCGAGCGACCCGCCGCACACCGGTGAGTGCATGGCCGTCTACAGCGTGACCAATTCCTGGAACGGCGGTTTCCAGGGCTCCGTCGAGGTGATGAACCATGGGACGTCACCGCTGAACGGCTGGGCCGTGCAGTGGAAGCCCGGGCAGGGCACCACGATCGGCAGCGCCTGGAACGGCACCCTCAGTACCGGCTCGGACGGCACGGTGACGGTGCGGAACGCCTCTCACAACAGAGTGATCGCGCCCGACGGAAGTGTGTCGTTCGGCTTCACCGCCACCTCCACCGGCAACAACTTCCCGGTGGGCACGATCGGTTGTGTCAATCCGTAGCGCCCGCGCGATGAGATAGACGGGTGACGGGTCCCGGTCCGGCGCGCCGTCCGCCCCCCTGATGGGAGGGCGGGCGGCGCTTCGCCGTTGACCGATGCGGGACCCGCGACCCGTTCCGTCGTCGAGGGCCTCGCTCCTTTTCCACTTGGCCTGGACCAAACCCTTGACACCGATTTCCGTCACCCCTTAAATCACGGACTGAAGTAAGCGTTTGCCGCGAGCGGCGGCTCGCACACCGCTCCGTCTGCCCCCCCACCTGACGCGTCTCCGCACCCTGAGGGCCCAGGGACGCGCTGAACTGTCATAGACATGACATAACAGGAGATCCGATGCCCGCTCCCACGCGACCACGCCCCGGTCGCCGCCCCGGCACCCCCGCGACGAGACCCGACCGCCGCCGGTGGGCCGCGGTCGCGGCGGCCGTCGCCACCACCGCCTCGCTGCTGCTCGCCGTCCAGCCCGCCCGCGCGGACGCCGGCGCCTCCGCCGCGGCGGCCGCCGCGGTCCCGTCCGGGTGGACGACCGTGGTGAACAGCGGCAGCGGCAAGTGTCTGGACGCCCGCGCCGCCGGCACGGCCAACGGCACCGCCGTCCAGCAGTACGGCTGCAACGGCACCACCGCCCAGCTGTGGAGCCTCACGCCCACCGGGGACGGCTACGTCCGCATCGGCAACCGCAACGACGAGCGCCAGGTGGTGGACGTCAGCGAGGTGTCGGCCGCCGACAACGCGGCCGTGCACCTGTGGACGTACGGGGACGGCGCCAACCAGCAGTGGCTGCCCGTCGACGAGGGCGGCGGCGCCTACCGGTTCGTCAACCGGCACAGCGGCAAGTGCCTCGACGTGCCGTCCGCCTCGACGGCCGACGGCGTCCAGCTGGTGCAGTACGCCTGCAACGGCACGGCGGCGCAGCGCTTCCAGGTCACGCCGGTGAGCAGCGCGCCCGGGGACGTGGATCTCGGCCCGAACGTCGCGGTGTTCGACCCGTCGATGCCGTCGTCGGTCATCCAGAGCCGGCTGGACTCGATCTTCCGGCAGCAGGAGACCAACCAGTTCGGCTCCGAGCGGTACGCGGTGCTGTTCAAGCCGGGCACGTACAGCAACGACGTCAATGTCGGCTTCTACACACAGGTGCTGGGGCTCGGGCAGTCGCCGGACGCGGTGACGATCAACGGCGCCGTGCATGTCGAGGCGGACTGGTTCCCGCCGCAGAACGCGACGCAGAACTTCTGGCGGGGCGCCGAGAACCTGTCGGTCAACCCGGCCGGCGGGACGGACCGCTGGGCCGTGTCGCAGGCCTCCGGCTACCGGCGCATGCATGTGCGCGGCGACCTGGAGCTGAGTGACGGCGGCTGGTCCAGCGGCGGGTTCATGGCCGACACGAAGATCGACGGCCAGGTGCGGTCCGGGTCGCAGCAGCAGTGGCTGACCCGCAACTCCCAGCTGGGCAGCTGGAGCGGCTCCAACTGGAACATGGTCTTCGTGGGCAGCCGGGGCGTGCCGGGCAACACCTTCCCGCAGCCGCCGTTCACCACCGTCGACCGGACGCCGACGGTGCGGGAGAAGCCGTATCTGTACGTGGACGCGGCGGGCGCCTACCGGGTGTTCGTGCCGGCGCTGCGTGCCGACTCCTCCGGGACCACCTGGGCGAACGGGAACACGGCGGGCACGTCGCTCGGCATGGACAGCTTCTACGTCGTCAAGCCGGGCACGGCGAGCGCGGCGCAGATCAACGCGGCGCTGGCCGCGGGCAAGAACCTGCTGGTCACGCCGGGCGTCTACCACCTGGACCAGACCCTCAGGGTGACCCGTCCTGACACCGTGGTGCTGGGTCTGGGCCTGGCCACCTTCGTCCCGGACAACGGTGTGACGGCCATGACGGTCGCCGACGTCGACGGGGTGAAGATCGCGGGCGTCCTCTTCGACGCGGGCACCGCCAACTCCCGCACGCTCGTGGAGATCGGGCCCGAAGGGGCGTCCGCGAGCCACGCGGCGAACCCGACCTCGCTGCACGACGTGTACTTCCGGGTCGGCGGCGCCCACGCGGGCAAGGCCACCACGAGCCTGGTCGTCAACAGCGACCACGTGATCGGCGACCACATGTGGATCTGGCGCGGCGACCACGGCAACGGCATCGGCTGGACCGTCAATCCCGCCGACACCGGGCTCGTCGTCAACGGCGACGCCGTGACGATGTACGGCCTGTTCGTCGAGCACTACCAGAAACACCAGACGGTGTGGAACGGCAACGGCGGCCGGACGTACTTCTACCAGAACGAGATGCCGTACGACCCGCCCAACCAGGCGGCCTGGACGGACGGTTCGACGCAGGGCTACGCGGCCTACAAGGTCGCCGACCATGTGACGAGCCACGAGGCGTACGGACTGGGCAGCTACTGCTACTTCAACGTCAACCCGAGCGTGACGGCCGAGCGTGCCTTCGCGGCGCCGAACCGGCCCGGTGTGCGCTTCCGCAACATGGTGACCGTGTCCCTCGGCGGCACCGGCACCATCCGGCACGTCATCAACGACCGGGGCGGCCCGTCCAACTCGGCCACCAACGTGGCCAACCTGGTCAGCTATCCGTAGCGGACGAGCTGTTCGCGGCCGGTGTGGTCCGGGGCGTCGCCCCGGGCCGCACCGGCCGTTTCCGCCGGCAGGCCTCGCTCAGGTCAACGGAGGGTCACCTGCCGGTCTCGGCGGGACACCGCCGTTCCCGCATCGAGACGCACCTGCAACACCCCGTACCGCACGTTCCGCCCTGCCGCGCCGTCACAGTCACTGAAGCGGCGTCGACCGACACAGGGGGTACACAGGGATGAAGCGGCACGGGACACGACGGCCGGCCGGGGTGCTGCTGGCACTCACCGCGGCCTGCGGGCTGCTGCTCACCGGATGCAGCGGGGACGACGACGGCGGGGCGCGGAAGAGCGACGCCTCCTACGGGGGCGGCAGCCACGACATGCCGCCCCCGCACGCCCCGGAAGGCTCGAACCGGTACGAGGGCGGCGAGCGGGAGGGGGAGCAGGAGTCGCGGGAGGCGGTCCCCGAGCCCGACTACCTGTCGACGTTCGCGCTGGACGTCGACACCGCCTCCTACGGCTACGCCCGGCGCACCCTCGACGAGGGCCGGCTGCCCGACCCGTCGACCGTGCGCCCGGAGGAGTTTGTCAACAGCTTCCGGCAGGACTACCCGCGCCCCGACGGCGACGGCTTCACGGTCACCGTGGACGGCGCCCGCACCGACGAGGAGGACTGGTCGCTGGTGCGGGTCGGGCTCGCCACCCGGTCCGCCGACGCGGACGGCGAACGGCCGCCTGCCGCTCTCACGTTCGTCATCGACGTCTCCGGCTCGATGGCCGAACCGGGCCGGCTGGACCTGGCCCAGGAGGCGCTGGGCACCATGACCGACGAACTGCGCGACGACGACTCGGTCGCCCTCGTCACCTTCAGCGGCGAGGCGGAGACCGTGCTGCCGATGACCCGGCTCGACGGCCACCGGGGCGAGATCCACGACGCGATCGACGGCCTGGAGCCGACCGACTCCACCAATGTCGGCGCGGGCGTCGAGACCGGCTACGAGGCCGCCGTGGAAGGACTCCGCAAGGGCGCCACCAACCGAGTCGTGCTGGTGTCCGACGCCCTCGCCAACACCGGTGAGACGGAGGCCGACGCGATCCTCGAGCGCATCGCG
The DNA here is from genome assembly GCF_022696125.1 of Streptomyces sp. GB4-14. Lineage (NCBI taxonomy): Bacteria > Bacillati > Actinomycetota > Actinomycetes > Kitasatosporales > Streptomycetaceae > Streptomyces > Streptomyces sp. GB4-14. Next base: position 160,275 of record NZ_RZHO01000002.1, read on the forward strand.
TCGTCCCGGCGCGAGCACGGCATCACCCTGTTCGGCGTCGGCGTCGGCAGCGACTACGGCGACGCCCTCATGGAGCAGCTCGCCGACCGGGGCGACGGCCACACCGTGTACGTGTCCGACGAGGAGGACGCCCGCGAGGTGTTCTGCGAGGAACTCCCCCGCAACATCGAGCTGACCGCCAGGGACGCCAAGGCGCAGGTGGCCTTCGACCCGGAGACCGTCGCCGAGTTCCGCCTGGTCGGCTACGACAACCGCAAGGTGGCGGACGAGGACTTCCGCGACGACCGGGTCGACGGCGGCGAGGTCGGACCCGGCCACACCGTGACCGCCCTGTACGCGGTGCGCACCCGTCCCGGCGCCGAGGGGCACCTCGCCACGGCGACCGTGCGCTGGCTCGACCCCGACAGCCGTACCCCGCACGAGGAGACCGGCGACCTGGAGACCGACGGGCTCCAGGAGTCGGTGTGGCGGGCGCGGCCCCGGCTGACGGTGACCGCGACCGCGGCCTACTTCGCCGACGCGCTGCGCTCCCCCGGCCACCGGGACAGCGCGCTGCCGGGCGCCCCGGGCCTCGCGGAGCTGTCCGAGCGCGCCGGGTCGCTGGCCGCGCGGACCGAGGACGCGGACGTGCGGGAGCTTGCGGAGGCGATCCGTACGGCGAACCGGCTGGAGTGATCGCCCCCGGACCGTTGACTCGTTCTTACGCACGGGTAAGTTGACTCCCGAGTAAGTAAGCACGGACAGCACCAGCAGGACAGTCAGCCGCGACCGGGAGCCGTCATGGGCGTACGCAAGGATCTGAAACGGGCGAAACGACGGGCCGATCTGGCCGGCCGCACCTCGGTGGAGACCGTCAAGGACGAACGCGGCACCGTCCGCGAGGTCCGTACGGAGGTCCTGGCCGCGCACCCCGTCACGGGCACGACCGCCGACGTCCCATTCACCAACGCGGACGAGGCGCCCGACGCCGTCGTGCTGCGCCGCGAGGAAGGGGGCGCGTGGCGCCCGGTCACGGCGGCGGCCTTCGCCTCGGAGGTCACCGCCGTTGCCAAGGGCCTGGTCGCGGCCGGTCTCCAGCCGGGCGACCGGGTCGCCGTGATGTCCCGCACCCGTTACGAGTGGACGCTCCTGGACTTCGCGATCTGGGCGGCCGGCGGGCAGACCGTGCCGGTGTACCCCACCTCCTCGGCGGACCAGGTGGAGTGGATCGTCCGGGACTCCGGCGTCCGGTACGTCGTCACGGAGACCCCGGACAACACCGCCACGGTCCGCGTCGGCACCGCCGCCCTGCACCCGGCGCCCGAGGTGTGGGAGCTGGACGCGGGCGCCGTGGACGACCTCGTCGCCCGGGGCCGGGACGTCCCGGACGAGGAGGTCACCAAGCGGCGCACCGCCCTCACCGCCGACACGGTCGCGACCGTCTGCTACACCTCCGGCACCACGGGACGCCCCAAGGGCTGCGTGCTCACCCACGGCAACCTGTACGCCGAGTCCGCGAACACGGTCGAGCTGCTGCACCCCGTCTTCAAGGCGGTCACCTCCCAGGCCGCCTCGACGCTGCTGTTCCTGCCGCTCGCCCACATCCTGGGCCGCACCCTGCAGATCTCCTGTCTCATGGCCCGCATCGAGACGGGGCACTGCCCGAGCATCAAACCGGACGAACTGCGTCCCGCGCTCAAGTCGTTCCGTCCCACGTTCGTGGTGGGCGTGCCCTACCTCTTCGAGAAGATCCACGACACCGGGCGGGCCACCGCCGAGAAGATCGGGCGCGGCGCGTCCTTCGAGCGCGCCCACCGCGTCGCCGTCCGCTTCGCGCGGGCGCACCTCGACCGCTTCCTCGGCCGCGGCAAGGGCCCCGGGCTCGGCCTGTACGCCGCGTGGGCGCTGTACGACCTGCTGGTCTACCGCAGGGTCCGCAAGGAGCTCGGCGGGCGCCTGCGCTACGCCATCAGCGGCGGTTCCCCACTGGAGAAGGACCTCAACCTGTTCTTCTACGCGTCCGGCATCATGATCTACGAGGGTTACGGGCTCACCGAGACCACCGCCGCCGCGACCGTCGTCCCGCCGCTGTCCCCGCGCCCCGGCACGGTCGGCCGGCCGGTCCCGGGCACCGCGGTGCGCATCGCCGACGACGGCGAGGTGCTGATCAAGGGCGGCATCGTCTTCGGCTCGTACCGGAACAACCCGGCGGCCACCGAGGAGGTGCTGCGCGACGGCTGGTTCGCCACCGGGGACCTCGGCTCCCTCGACGAGGACGGCTATCTGACCATCACCGGCCGCAAGAAGGACATCATCGTCACCTCCGGTGGCAAGAACGTCTCCCCCGCCGTGCTGGAGGACCGGCTGCGCAGCCGCCCGCCGGTCGGGCAGTGCCTGGTCGTCGGCGACAACCGGCCCTTCGTGGCCGCGGTGGTCACCCTCGACCCGGAGACGGTGGCCCACTGGCTGTCGGTGCGCGGGATGCCGGCCGACACCCCGATGTCCGAGGTGGTCCGCGACCCGCGCATGCACGACGACGTGCAGAAGGCGGTGGACTACGCCAACGAGGCCGTCTCCCGGGCGGAATCCATCCGCAAGTTCGTCGTCGTGGAGGGCGAGTTCAGCGAGGAGAACGGTCTGCTCACCCCGTCGTTGAAGGTCAGGCGGGAGGCGGCGCAGGAGAAGTACGCGCGGGAGATCGCCGCGCTGTACGCCTGAGCCCGGCGGCCCGTGCCGTCAGCGCAGGTCGAGCCGCATCAGCACGCGGGGCCGGCCGGCCAGCACCGAGGTGGTGTCGGCGGCGTGGGTGAACCCGGCCCGCTCGAAGTTCTTGCGGAGCCCGGGGTAGGCCATGGTCAGGTCGACGCGGGCGTCGCCGTTGTCGAGGGGGTAGGCCTCGACGGCGGGGGCGCCCTGCGCGCGGGCGTAGTCGACGGCTCCGGCGATCAGGGCGTGCGAGAGGCCCTTGCCGCGGTGGCCGGGGCGGACCCGGATGCACCACAGGGACCACACCGGCAGATCGTCGACGTGCGGGATCTTGCGGTTGCGGGCGAAGGAGGTGTCCGCGCGCGGGGCGACGGCGGCCCAGCCGACGGGCTCGCCGTCCTCGTGGGCGAGCACGCCGAGCGGGGTGCCGGAGCGGAGCAGTCCGGCGACGTACTCGCCGCGGGCGGGGCCGCGCAGCTCGCGGTTGAGCTTGGAGGGGATGCGGTAGCTCAGGCACCAGCAGACGTTCGCGTGCGGCGACTTGGGCCCGAGCAGGGCACGGACGTCTGCGAACTCCGAGGCCGGACGGACTTCGACAGTCATGCGTCCACGATGGCACGAACGGCCCGCCGGCGCCGCCGCGTACCGGCGCCGGCGGACCCTGGCCTCAGTGTGCGGCCGGGGTCTCCTCGAGGAAGTCCGTCAGACCGTCGAGCAGGCGGTCGACGTCCTCCTCGGAGGTGTAGCAGGCGAGGCCGACGCGCAGGCCGCCGCTGTCGCCGAGGCCGAGGTGGCGGGAGGCCTCCAGGGCGTAGAAGTGGCCGGAGGGGGCGTGGACGTTCCGTCCGGCGAGGAAGCGGTAGGCGTCCTCGGTGCGGCGGCCGTCGAAGGTGAGCAGCAGGGTCGGAGTTCGGCGGGCCGCCCGGGAGTGGACCGTCACCCCCTCGAGGACCGCCAGGCCCTCCTCCAGGCGGGCCCGCAGCCGCGCCTCGTGCGCCCCGATCGCCTCGTACGCCGCGCCGAGCCTGGCGCGGCGGTCGCCGTCGGCCGGGCCGCCGAGCCCGGCAAGGACGTCGACGGCCGCGCGGGTGCCGGCCAGGAGCTCGTAGGGCAGCGTGCCCAGCTCGAACCGCTCGGGCACCGCGTCCGAGGAGGGCAGCAGCTTGTCCGGACGCAGGGTCTCCAGCAGCTCGGGGGCGGCGGCGAGGACGCCGTGGTGGGGGCCGAGGAACTTGTACGGCGAGCAGACGAAGAAATCCGCGCCCAGTGCCCGCACGTCGACCGGCGCGTGCGCCGTGTGGTGCACGCCGTCGACGTACAGCAGGGCGCCCGCCTCGTGGACCGGTCGCGCGATCTCGGCGACCGGGGGCATGGTGCCGATCAGGTTGGAGGCGGCGGTGACCGCGACGAGGCGGGTGCGTTCGGAGAGCTGTGCGCGGATGTGGTCGGCGGTGAGCTCCCCGGTGGCCGGGTCGAAGTCGGCGCGGCGGACGGTGACTCCGGCCCGTTCGGCCGCCTGCACCCACGGGCGGATGTTGGCGTCGTGGTCGAGCCGGGTGACCACGACCTCGTCGCCCTCCGCCCAGCCGGCGGCGAGCGTGCGGGCGACGTCGTAGGTGAGCTGGGTGGCGCTGCGGCCGAAGACGACGCCCGCCGGGTCGGCGCCCAGCAGGTCGGCCAGGGCGCGGCGCGCCTCGGCGACGAGCGTGTCGGCGTGGCGCTCGCCGGGGAGCAGGCTGCCCCGGTTGGACAGCGGCCGCGCCAGGGCGTCCGCTATCGCCTCGATGACGGGGCGTGGCGTCTGGGTTCCGCCGGGACCGTCGAAGTGGGCGGTGCCGGCGGCCAGCGCGGGGATGCCGGCGCGCAGGGCGGTGAGGTCGTACGTCACGGGATCTTCCTGAAGGTCGGAGGGCGGTCAGGCCGCGGAGGCGTCGGGCGCGGGGGGGTGGGGCGCCGTGGGCTGCGGCGCCGACGGTTCCGGAGACCGGGGCGCCGACGGTTCCGGCGCCGGTGGCTGCGGTGCCGGCGGGTCGGTGAGCTGTTCCCGCAGGTAGTTCCAGACGACGGCGATCAGGGCGGCGATGGGCACGGCGAGCAGGCTGCCGACGATGCCGGCCAGGCTGCCGCCCAGCGTCACCGCCAGCAGGACGACCGCCGCGTGCAGACCGAGGCCGCGGCTCTGGATGATCGGCTGGAACACGTTGCCCTCGAGCTGCTGCACGACGATGATCACGGCGAGCACGAGCAGCGCGTTGACCAGCCCGTTGGACACCAGCGCGATCAGCACGGCGACGAGCCCGGCGAACAGGGCGCCGACGATGGGCACGAACGCGGACACGAAGGTCAGGACCGCGAGCGGCAGGACCAGCGGCACGTCGAGGATCCACAGGCCGAGGCCGATGAGCACGCCGTCGATGAGACCGACGAGCGCCTGCGACCGGACGAACGCGCCGAGGGTGTTCCAGCAGCGGGCGGCCACGACCGGCACGTCGGTGGCGAGCCGGCCGGGCAGCTGGCGGCGCAGCCACGGCAGGAAGCGCGGCCCGTCCTTCAGGAAGAAGAACATCAGGAAGAGCGCGAGCACGGCCGTGACGACGCCGCTGAAGACGGTGCTCACCCCGGTGACGGCGGTGGTGGCGATGGACCCGGCGCTGTCCTGGAGCCGGGCGACGGCCGCGTCCAGTGCGGTGGAGATCTGGGCGTCGTCGATGTTCAGCGGCGGGCCCTCCGCCCAGTCGCGCAGTTTCTGCACACCCGCGACGACACCGTCGCCGAGTTCGCCGGCCTCCGACGCCACGGGCACGGCGATGAGCGCCACGGTGCCCGCGCCGACCAGCAGGAACAGCACGGTCACCAGGGAGGCGGCGACCGCGGGGCGCAGTCCGCGCCGCAGCAGCCAGCGGGTCGGAGGCCAGGTGAGCGTGGTGAGCAGCAGGCCGACTATCAGGGGCCAGACCACCGACCACATGCGGCCCAACAGCCAGAGGGCCACCCCGGTGGCCACCAGGACCAGCAGCATTTCCCCCGAGATGCGTGCCGAGGTGCGCAGTGCGGCGCGCGTTTTACCGGCGTTCAGCGAGGCAGACATGGTGGCACCCTATGGTGCCCGCGCGGCCGTGGTGATCGCGGGACACAAAGGACGTCCGCCGACGGGGCGTCAGGTGCGCCGTGTCCGGCCGGAGGACCGGCCGGACACGGCGCCGGAGGCGCGGTCAGTCGAGCGGGTCGAGCGTCAGGGACGCCCCGCGCGGGTCGCCGTCATGGACGAGCGACTCGTGGGCGCCGACGTCGTCGAAGGCGAAGGCGTACGCCTTCCCGTCGGCCATGTGCGCGTGGACGATCCGCGCGTAGTGGTTGGTGACCGGCTCCTGGTAGAAGCCTGCCGCGCTCCGGTCGGGCTGGTTCGGGTTGGCGAGCAGGGTGGTGCGGTTGAAGCCCGCGCACAGGGTGCGCGAGATGGGGCCGCGCACCTGGTCGTTGGGGGCGTCGAGGAGGCGGTGACAGCCGAAGACGGACGAGGCGTCAGGTTTCTGGAAGGTGGTCACCTCGCGGCCGGCGTTGTCCCTGAAACGCAGGACGCCTCCGGAGACCCGACCGGTGTACCGGACGTCGGGACGGTCGGCGAAGGGCGTGACGGTCAGGTCCGTGCCCGTGTACTTGTTCCACACGCGGTTGATGTAGTCGTCCATGACCGATGCCGGCAGGGCGCCGGTCTCCACCCCGTACAGCGGGGACAGGGCGCGCAGCACGGTGCCGTCGGAGCGGGTCTGGACGAGGTTGGCCCAGCCGCCGGGCTGCGCCCTCAGGGCGTTGAACACGCCGTGGTAGCCGCCGGGCTTGAGCCTGCCCGCGCTCAGCGTGCTGCCGTCACCGCGCCGCACGCCCACCGTGTAGGGCGCGGAGAACATGTCGACCTGGGTGCTGTTGATCCACAGTCCGGAGTCGTTGAGCGTGTACTCGGACCAGTTGAAGAGGATGTCGCGGTTGGGGTCGGTGGGGTTCTGCACGGCGGGCTGCACCAGGCCGCCGGTGGTGAGCCGGAACTCCATCTTGCGGCCGTAGGAGAAGTAGATGCGGCCCGACAACTTGGGCACCTGGATGGTGGTGGACCGGCCGGGGGCCGGGCCCGGGATGGAGGCGTCGGGTGCGGGGGTGGGCGGATTGCCGCCCGCGGGCCAGGGGTGGAAGGCGCCGCCGGCATCGGCCCAGCCCTGCCGGCCGGACGACAGCTCCGTGCCGAGGTTGTAGATGTGGACCTGCTCGGCGCGGCCCGAGTTGTTGGTGATGGTCAGCGGGATGGTGGCCGGGACCGCGGCGTGCGCGGGGGACGGGACCCCGGCGGCGAGCCAGCCGCCGCCCAGCGCGGTGGCGATACCCAGAGCCACGGCGGTGACCCGGCGTCTGAGGGTGCGCAGCATGGTCGTTCTCCGTTCGACGAGTGGCCGGCTACGGGTGTGAGAGCGCTCTCAAGGAGAGTCCCGCCCTGGTATGGACCTGTCAACGGTTCAAGCAAAAATTGAGGAGGACAAGGTTCCACATCCGTTGCGCGCGTGCGCCGGCTGCCGTGGCTCAGTCGTGCTGGACGACGCCGTGCGCCGAGAAGCTGACCGGGCCGCGGGAGATGAGGTCGCCGGGCGGGAAGCCGGGGTGGTGGTCCCCCTGGCCCCCTTCCCCTTCGCCCGTGCGCGGGGCGCTCGGGCCCAGGGCGAGCCGGGAGACGATGCGGTAGCGGTCACCCCGGTAGACGGAGTGGACGTACTCCACCGGACGTCCCGCGGTGTCGGTGGTGAGGCGCTCGAACAGGAGGGCCGGGGACAGCTCGGGCACGTCGAGCAGTTCCGCCTCCGCGCGGGTCACCACGGTGGGCTCGACGGACTGCACGGCCTCACCGACCCGCACCCCGTGCCGGTCGCGGAAGTGCTCGTAGAGGTCGCCCTGCTCGAACTCCGCTTCGGTGAGGTCCGGTACCAGGACGGCGGGGAGGTGCAGGTGCTCGATGGCCATCGGGGCACCGTCCACCAGTCGCAGCCGGGCCGCGTACCGGATCTCGGCGGCCGGTGACACGCGCAGTCTGCGGCCCACGCGGGCGCCGGCCGGGAGGGTGCGGAACTCGAGGACGCGACTGGTCCACACGCCCTTGGCCTGGGGCACGGTCAACGCGCCATGCTCCGGGACGAGCTCCTGGGTGATCTTCTCGGCGGCGACGAACATGCCCCGCCCGTGCTCGCGCACCAGCAGCCCCGCGACCACGAGTTCGTCGACCGCGGCCCGCACGGTGGGACGCGAGACACCGAGCCGGGCGCAGAGGGCGCGCTCGGAGGGGACGGCGTCCCCGGGACGGCGGGCCTCGATGAGTTCGAGGAGCGCGTCGCGCACCCGTTCACGCTTGAGCACCGCACCCGAGGCGGCGGGATCGATGGCCATACGGGTCTCTCCTCGTCGTCGGCCGCGGTCGGGCACGGGCGACTGGTATGTCCCCGACCTTAACTGGTTCGGTCGTCACGCGAATATCCGTCGTCGCGGCCAATTTCCCTTCCGACGCGTGGGGTTGACGCGCACATTGGTCTATGCCACCTTCTCTCGACATCGACTGGTAAGGCCCCGGCGGACAACTGGTCAGTTCCGAGGACCGGTCCGTCACCGCGAGCCCCGCGCCGGGCAGCGCCCCCACGCCCGCCGCGCGGACGCACCCCCGTGCGCCACCCCCCACCGCGAAAGGACCACGGATGCGTACTCGTCCCACCGGCCACCGAGCCCGCGCGGCACTCGCCCTCACCGCCCTGCTGGGCGGCGCCGCCCTCACCGGGCTCCCCGCCCCGGCCGCCAACGCCGCGGACGGCCCGCTCGCCGTGCAGTACCGCACCAGCGCCACCGGGGCCACCGCCGACCAGAGCGAGCCCTGGTTCAAGGTCCGCAACACCGGTTCCGCGCCGTTGCAGTTGAGCCAGGTGAAGATCCGCTACTACTTCAAGGCCGACGCCCAGGACACCGTGTACCGCTTCGCCTGTTCCTGGGCGGTCGTCGGCTGTGCGTCCGTCACCGGCACCTTCGGCACGCTCCCCACGCCCACCGCGACGGCCGACCGCTACCTGGAGATCGGGTTCACCCCGTCCGCCGGGACGCTCGCGCCGGGCGCCGACACCGGGGACCTGCAACTGCGGTTCCACCGGGCCGACTGGCGGACGCTGCGGCAGAGCGACGACTACTCCTTCGGCGCCGCACGGACGTCGTACGCCGACTGGGACAAGGTGACCGCGCGCCTCGCGGGCACCGGCGTGTGGGGCGTGGGACCCGAGGGCGACGACCCGACCGACCCCACGGACCCGACCGACCCGCCCGGCGAGGGCGGCCAGACGCTGTTCGACGACTTCGACTACGGGTCCCACACCGACCCCGACCTCACGGCGCACGGCTGGAGCGTCCGCTCCAACGCGGGCGGCCCCGGGGTGCCGGGCGCGACCTGGGACCCGTCGAAGGTGACCTTCTCCTCCTCGGGAGGCAACTCGGTGATGGACCTGGAGACGTCCACCGCGGGCACCGGCGCCTCCACCACGCACACCGAGATCCTCACCCGGAGCATGAAGTTCGCCTACGGCACCTACGCGGCCCGGGTGCGCTTCTCCGACGCGCCCGTCTCCGGCCCGGACGGCGACCGGGTGGTGCAGACGTTCTTCACCATCAACGACCTCAAGGCGCCGATGGCCGACGACTACGCCGAGTACGACTTCGAGTACCTGCCCAACGGTGGCTGGGGCGAGCCGTCGTCGATCCTCTACACGACGTCCTGGGAGACGTACGACCCCGATCCCTGGCAGGCCGTCAACCAGCACAGCGAGAGCCGCCGGAGCTTCGCCGGCTGGCACGACCTGGTCGTCACCATCGACGCTTCCGGCATCACGTACTACGTCGACGGCAGCCACTTCGGCACGCATGACGCCGCGTATCTGCCGGAGCGGCCGATGTCGATCAACTTCAACCAGTGGCTGATCGACCTGGAGGGGCAGTCGTCGACCACGCCCCGCGCCTACCACCAGCAGGTCGACTACGTCCTGCACGTCAAGGACGAGGTGCTGACGCCCGCCCAGGTCACTGCGAAGATCGACGCCTACCGCGCCTCGGGCACGTCGTTCGTGGACGAGGTGCCCACGCCCTGACGGACCGGTGCCCGACGCGGACCGTGCCGGCCTGCCTCACCGACCGGGCGCCCGGGACCACCTGCCGGGTCGGCAACGAGCCGCCCGCCGTCCGGTCACGGGGGGCCGCAACCGGACGGCGGGCGGCTCGGACACCGCGCGGGCCAGGGTGTCCGAGCCCCGCCCGTGGCTCTGGACCCGGCGAAGCGGGTGGCGGCCGTCGTGCCGCCACGGGGCACCGGCCGGGGGTGAGGGGGTGGGGCACGTCCTCGACGTGGCGCCCGACCGGCCGGTCGCGTCGGCCGGGCGTGACGGCCGACCGTCCGGCCCTCACGCACATCGGAGCGGAAGTTCTTCTTGCCGCCGGCGGACGAGTGGCGCACGCTTGACGCATGGGTGCGAGCCCGACACTCATCTCCTCCGTGCAGCGCGCCTTCCGGCTGCTGGAGGCGGCGAGCGCGCACGAGACGGGCGCGCCGGCGAAGCAGCTGGCGCGGGAGACCGGGCTGCCCCTGGGCACCGCCTACCACCTGCTGCGGACCCTGGTGCACGAGGGATATCTGCGGCGGCTCGACGACGGCAGCTTCGTCCTGGGCGACCGGCTGCAGTCCCTGCACACCGGCGGCCGGAGCCAGGCGCTGCTCGCCCGGGTCCGGCCGGTCCTCTCGGGGCTGCGCGACGAGCTGTCGAGCGCCGCCTACCTCACCTTCTACGAGGACGGGGAGATCCGGGTCTCCGAGGTCGTGGACGGACCGCGCACCCCGCGCGTCGACCTGTGGGTGGGGTTCGCGGACGCCGGCCACGCCACCGCGCTCGGCAAGGCCGTGCTGCGGGAGCTGGACGACGAGTCCCGCAAGGAGTACCTGTCCCGGCACACGCTGAACGACCTCACCCCGCACACGGTCACCACGCCCGTGGAGCTGATCCGCCGGCTGGAGACCACGCCCCTCGCCCCTGCCATGACGGACCTGGAGGAGTACGCGCTCGGCACGGTGTGCGTGGCGGTGCCGGTGTACAGCGGCGGCACCCTGGGCTCCATCGGCGTGTCCATGCCGCGCAACCGGCTCGACCGGATCGACGAGGTCCGCGACCGGCTGATGCCGACCGCGCGACGGATCACCCGCAGCCTGTCTCTCACTATGTGAAAACCGCGTCCTTGTGATGCCGGGCACCTTCACCTTTTCTTGAAGAAGCAGGCAATTCGGACACGCCCACAGGTGAGGAACCGGACAGCACATGAGTCACGCCCGTCAGCATGGACGCGACCAGTCGCCGATACGGCCGTACCCGCACGGACTCAAGTGCTTCCGATCCCCCCGAGCCCGGGCGTGCGCGCACTGGGTCGCCGAGACGCCGGCGCTGCCCGTGCTGATCCTCTGCATCATCGTGTCCATCGACATGGCGGCCGGCACCGGCCGGATCTGGCTGCCGCTGCTCGCCACCGGACCCGCCCTGGCCGCCGCCACCAGCCGGCCCCGCGGGGTGCTGGGTGTGGGCGCGCTGGCCATCGCGCTCGGCGCGAGCATCGCCTACCGGCACGACATGGCCCTCCCGCACCTGGCCGTCGTGCTGGCCGCCCTGGTGACCGTCACCCTGGCGGGCACCCTCGCCAGCGCGCTGCGGGCACGCCGTGAGCGGGTGCTGGCCGCCGTGCGCTCCGTCGCGGAGACCGCGCAGCACGCCCTGCTCCAGCCGGTGCCGGAGACGGTCGGCCCGTTCCAGGTGGCGGTGCGCTACAGCGCGGCCGCCGCCGAGGCCCGGATCGGCGGCGACCTCTACGCCCTCGTCCCCACTCCGCACGGCGTGCGGATGATCGTCGGCGACGTGCGGGGCAAGGGGCTGCCGGCCGTGGGGACGGCCGCCCTGGTGCTCGGTGTGTTCCGGGAGGCGGCGTACGACGAGCCGGAACTGCTGGACGTGGTGGGCCGGATCGAGCGGAGCCTGGCCCGCAACCTGGGCGGCGACGACTTCGTCACCGCCGTGGTCGCCGGCTGCCCGGAGCCCGGGCGGCTGGAGACGGTCAACTGCGGCCACGCTCCCCCGCTGCTGATCCACGGCACCGAGGTGACGGCCGTCGAGCCGGTGCACCCCGCGCCGCCGCTGGGGCTGCGCGCCCTGTCGGAGGACACGCCCCGCCTCCAGGTGGTGTCCTTCGACGACGGGGACCAGCTGCTCCTCTACACCGACGGCGTCACGGAGGCGCGGGACGCCGGCCGCGCCTTCTATCCCCTGGCCGACGGGCTGACCCGGAGCCTGCGCGACGGGCCGGACCGGACACTGGCCGCGCTGCACCAGGACCTGCTGGACCATGTGGGCGGCCGTCTGCACGACGACGCGGCGCTGCTCCTGCTGCGCAGGCCGGCCGCCGCACAGGCCGGGGAATCCGCGGTGGTGCTCCCCGTGGCGGACATGGACGGCGCCAAGGCCGCCTGAGACGCCTGCCTGTCAGGAACCTTGGTCGTCGACCAGACGCCGGTACCAGTGGTAGCTGTCCTTCGGGACGCGCCGCTGGGTGGCGTAGTCGACGCGGACGATGCCGAACCGCTTGCCGTAGCCGAAGGCCCACTCGAAGTTGTCCAGCAACGCCCACACGTAGTAGCCGCGCACGTCGACGCCCGCGTCGATCGCGGCCCGCAGCGCGGTGAGGTGGTCACGCAGGTAGTCGACGCGGTCGGTGTCGTGCACCGCGCCGTCGGGGCTCACCTCGTCGTCCTCGGCGGAGCCGTTCTCCGTGATGTGGACGGGCGGCAGCGCGTCCCCGTACTGCTCCTTCAGGTCCGTCAGGAGGTCGGTGAGGGTTCCGGGGGCCACCGGCCAGCCCATGGCGGTCCGCCGTACGCCCGGCATGGGAACCTCGGTGCAGCGGTTGTCGGTGGCCACCCGCAGCGCGGGATCGCCCTCGCGGTGCGGGGCGTCGGCCACGACGATCGGGCGGTAGTAGTTGACGCCGAGGAAGTCCAGCGGCCGGCCGATCAGCTCCAGGTCGCCGTCGCGGCGGAAGTCCTGCCCGGTGATCAGCTCGCCCCAGGTCTCCTCCTCGGTGTCCGGGTAGCGCCCGGCGAGGATCGGTTCCGTCCAGACCAGGTTGTGCAGGGTGTCGGCGCGTACCACCGCCGCCCGGTCGGCGTCGGAGTCCGTCGCGGGCAGGTGGTGGTCGAGGTTGAGGGTGATGCCCACCTCGCGCACCCCGGCCGCGCGCAGCGCCCGCACGGCGAGTCCGTGGCCGACGAGCAGGTGGTGCGCGGCGGCGAGCGCGCCCCGGCCCTCCTGGGCGCCGGGGGCATGGCGGCCGACGGAGTAGCCGAGGAAGGCGCTGCACCAGGGCTCGTTGAGGGTGATCCAGCGGGGCACGCGGTCGCCCAGGTGGGCGGCGACGACGGCCGTGTACTCGGCGAACCGCTCGGCCGTCTCCCGTACGCGCCAGCCGCCCCGGTCCTCCAGGGCCTGCGGGAGGTCCCAGTGGTAGAGGGTGACGGCCGGTTCGACGCCGGCGGCGAGGAGTTCGTCGACCAGCCGGGAGTAGAAGTCCAGGCCTTTGGGGTTCACCGGTCCCGAGCCGGCGGGCACGATCCGCGGCCAGGCGACGGAGAAGCGGTACGAGGCGACCCCGAGGTCGCGCAGCAGGGCCACGTCCTCCGGGTAGCGGTGGTAGTGGTCGCAGGCGACGTCGCCGGTGTCGCCGTTGGCCACCCGGTCCGGGGTGTGGCTGTAGGTGTCCCAGATCGACGGGCCGCGTCCGTCCTCGTGGGCCGCGCCCTCGATCTGGTAGGAGGCGGTGGCGGCGCCGAAGACGAAGCCGGGCGGGAACCGGGGGAGGTCGCTCATGCGGGTCGGGTCCAAGTCGGAAGGTGCGGCGGTCATTTGACGGATCCTCCGGTGATGCCGGCGGCGATGTACTTCTGGGCGAGGACGAGCAGGACGGCGGCGGGCACGGCGGAGAGCACGGCCGCGGCCATGACCGAGCCCCAGTCCCCGACGTGGGCGCCGATGTACTGGTAGATGCCCAGCGTGATCGGCTTGACGTCGTCCGTGGTGTTCAGGGTGAGGGCGAACATGAAGTCGCTCCACGCGAACAGGAAGGCGAACAGGCCGGAGGTGATCAGGGCGTTGCGGCTCATCGGCAGCACGACCCGCAGGAACACCCGGACCGGTCCCGCCCCGTCGATCTCGGCGGCCTCGATCACCTCGCCGGGGATGGACAGCATGAAGGAGCGCATCAGCACGATGGAGAAGGGGATGCCGAGCGAGGCGTCCGCGAGCATCAGCCCGGCGTAGGAGTTGACCAGGCCTAGGTCGACGTAGGAGGTGTAGAGGGCGTTGGCGATGACGATGCCCGGCACCATCTGGGTGATGAGGGTGCCGAACACGATGGCGCGCGAGCCGCGCAGGCCGAAGCGGGCCAGGCCGTAGGCGGCGGGCGCGGCGACGGCGAGGCAGATCGCGACGGCGCCGGCGGACACCAGCAGGGAGGTCAGCAGGTTGCCGCCCTGGTCGGTGAGGGCCTTGGTGAAGCCGGACAGGTCGAGTCCGGAGGGGACCGGGTCGACCTGGAGCAGGCCCGAGTCGGGCTGGAGCGCGGTGTTGAGCATCCAGTACAGCGGGAACAGCATCACCGCGAGGACGAGCAGACCCGCGACGGTGGAGCCCCAGCGGCGGCGGGGCGCGGTGGGCGCGTGGGCGGCCATGTCGGTCACTTCCCCTCGGTGCGGTTGGCCCGCAGGTAGAACACCGCGAACACGGCGGAGATCAGGATCAGGACGTTGCCGACGACCGCGCCGGCGCCGAAGTCCAGTTCCACGAAGGAGTTCTGGTAGGTGAGCGTGCCCAGGGTCTGGGTGGCGTCGGCGGGGCCGCCGTCGGTGAGGGCGAGGATCAGGTCGAGGATCTTCACCGTGGACATGAAGCCCAGCACCAGCACGACCGTGATCACCGGTCTGAGCATGGGCAGGGTGACGGAGCGGAAGGCGCGCCAGGCGGAGGCGCCGTCCAGGGAGGCCGCCTCGTACAGCTCCCTGGGGATCTCCTGGAGGCCGCCGTAGAGGATGACCATGTTGAACGGGATGCCGATCCAGATGTTGACCAGGATGACCGAGAGCAGTGCCATGTCCGGGCTGGTGAGCCACGGGGTGTGCCCGGCGAGGCCGAGGGTGTCGAGGAACGTGTTCAGCACGCCGGTGTCCTGGTCGAGGATGCGGCGCCAGACGACGCCGGACACCACCATCGGCACCAGCCAGGGCAGCAGGATCAGGGACCGCAGGACGCCGCCGAGGGGGAAGCGGCGGTTGAAGAAGACGGCGAGGGCGAGGCCGACGCAGAACTGGCCGAGCAGAGAGCCCGCGGTGAAGACGAGGGTGTGCCACAGGGCCTTGCCGAACAGGGCGTCCTGGAAGACGGACGACCAGTTGTCGCCGCCGTTGAAGGGGGCCTCGCCGGTGAAGAAGGTCTTCGGCGTGTAGTGCTGGAAGCTCATCACGACGTTGCGGACGAGCGGGTAGCCGAAGAACAGCAGCATGAAGACGACGGCGGGGGCGACGAAGCCCCAGCGGGCGAGCCTGCGGCGCAGACGGGCGCGGGCCGGGTCGGGCGCGGTGTCCTTCCGGGGCGCGGTGGCGGACGGCGTGGCGGTGACGGTGGACGTGGTCATGGGTGCGTACCTCAGTTCCCGCTCGTGGCCCGCTGCTGGGCGCGCTTCAGGGCGGCCTCGCTGGACTGGCCGGTCAGGGCGGACTGGAAGGCGCTCTGCAGGGCGAGGGAGACGGCCGGCCAGCCGGCGCCGAGCTGTGCGGTGCGGGAGCGGGCAGTGGCGACCTGGTCGGCCAGCGCGTCCAGTTCGGGCACCTTCGACCGCCACTCGGCGGCGGCCCGCTCGTCGGCGGGGACCATCCAGCTGTTGAGGGCGTAGCTGAGCTGTTCCTTCTCGCCGGTCAGGCAGGCGACGATCCGTCCTGCCATGCGCTCGCGGTCGTCGTCGCCGGTACGGGGCACGGTGAGCACGGCGCCCCCGAGGGGGGCGACCGAGTCGGCGCCCGCCTCGGGCACGGGGATCTCGGCGATGCCCCAGTTGAGGTCGGGGTCGCTGTTGAGGGTCTCGACCTGCCAGGGGCCGTTGATCATCATGGCGGCGTTGCCCGCCATGAACTGGTCGTTGACGTCGGCCTGGGTCCAGTTGACCGTGGACCGGGAGAGCGAGCCGTCCTTCAGCAGCGCCTTCCAGAAGTCGAGCGCCTCGACGACCTCCGGGCTGTCCAGCTCGCGTTCGTCGCCGCCGTTGGACCACATGAACGGGGTGAACTGGAAGACGCCGTCCTCGGCGCCACCCGCGCTGAGCGCCAGCCCGTAGCGCTTCCCGCGGGTGAGCTCGCGCGCGGCTTCCCGCAGGTCGTCCCAGGTGGCGGGGGTGCGGACGCCCGCCTCGGCGAGGACGTCCTTGTTGTAGAAGAGGGCGAGGGTGTTCACGGAGCGGGCGGCCCCGTAGTACGTGCCCCGGTAGGAGCCGAAGTCGACGATGCCGTCGGGCACGTGGTCGGTGGAGAGGCCGAGACCGCGCAGGTCGACCAGACCGCCGGCCTCGGCGAACACCGGCATCTCGGAGGCGTCGAACTGGACGACGTCCGGCAGTGACTTGGACGAGGCCATGCGCAGCGCCTTCGTCATGACCTGGGACGCGGGGACGCTCTGCTGCTCGACGGTGACCCCGAGCCGCTTCCCGCAGCGGGCCATCGCCTCCGCGTCCCAGCGGTGGTAGGTCTCGTCGGTCGAGGAGTTCAGGACGGTGTACACGTCGTCGTCGCGCTCGGCGGCGCAGCCGGTCAGCGCCGCCGAGGCGACGAGGGCCGCGGCGGCGGCGAGCGAGGTGACGGCTCCGCGTGCGCGTCCGCGTGGGCGTGGACGGCGTGCGGCAGCCGTGGGATGTGCTGTCACGGTGGGTGCCCCTGGGTGGGACCGGCCCGGCGGGTACCGAGGCCGGCGGCTCTGTGGAAGGGTAGGTGAAGCGCTTCGACAACAGGCCGCCGCAATCGGGGTCTCGTCTGGCGCCGCACCGGGGTGTAATTTGTTTGGCCTGATTACTAATACGTCAGCGCAAGTCGGTCGCGCTAGCCCCCCAGCGGCACGATCTCCTTGCGCCAGGGCGTGACAGGTTCCGCGGATCCTGTCATAGTTCCTGGTCAGAGGTTCCCCTCGCACCTCCTTCGCCCTCCCCATCCCGAGGAAGACCATGAAATTCACCGACGGCTTCTGGCGTATCCGCGACGGCGTCCAGATCTCGTACGCCACCGAGGTGCGAGATGTCCGCACGGAATCGAAGCGCTTCACCAGCTATGCGTCGACGAAGAAGGTGACGCGCCGGGGCGACACCCTGAACGCCCCGCTGGTCACGGTCGACTGCTTCTCCCCCGCCGAGGGCGTCGTCGGCGTGCGGGTCACCCACCACGCCGGGAGGCGCAACCCCGGACCGGACTTCGCGCTGGCCGCAGAGGCCGGCGGTGCGGGCGAGGTGCGCCGGGACGGCGCGGTCACGGAGCTGACCAGCGGCCCGCTGACCTTGCGGCTGGACGCGGACGGCGGTTTCGGGCTCGCCTTCCTCGACGCGGACGGGCGGGAGCTGACCCGGGCGGGCGCCAAGAGCACGGCGTACGCCACCACCGCCGACGGGACGCACCACGTGCTGAGCCGGCTGTCCCTCGGTGTCGGAGAGAACGTCTACGGCCTGGGCGAGCGCTTCACCCCGTTCGTCAAGAACGGCCAGAGCGTCGACGTGTGGCAGGCCGACGGCGGCACCAGCAGCGAACAGGCCTACAAGAACGTCCCGTTCTACCTGTCCTCACGTGGCTACGGCGTCTTCGTCAACCACCCCGGCGCGGTCTCCTTCGAGGTCGGCTCCGAGTCCGTCGGCCAGGTCCAGTTCAGCGTCGCGGACCAGACGCTGGAGTACTACGTGATCGCGGGTCCGACACCGAAGGAGGTCCTGGGCCGGTACACCGCGCTCACCGGCCGCCCGGCGCTGCCGCCCGCCTGGTCGTTCGGCCTGTGGCTGAGCACCTCGTTCACCACCTCCTACGACGAGGCGACGGTGACCTCGTTCGTCGACGGCATGGCGGAGCGCGGCATCCCGCTGTCGGTGTTCCACTTCGACTGCTTCTGGATGCGCGAGTACCAGTGGTGCGACTTCCGGTGGGACCCGGAGGTGTTCCCGGACCCGGAGGGCATGCTGGCCCGGCTCAAGGACAAGGGCCTGCGGGTCAGCGTGTGGATCAACCCGTACATCGCGCAGAAGTCGCCGCTGTTCGACGAGGCCGCGGCGCTCGGGCACCTGGTGCGCCGGGCCGACGGCGACGTGTGGCAGTGGGACCTGTGGCAGGCCGGCATGGGCCTGGTCGACTTCACCAGCCCGGACGCCCGCGCCTGGTTCCAGAGCAAGCTGAAGGCGCTGCTCGACCAGGGGGTGGACTGCTTCAAGACGGACTTCGGCGAGCGCATCCCGACGGACGTCGTCTGGCACGACGGCTCGGACCCCGAGCGGATGCACAACTACTACACGCACCTCTACAACCGCACCGTGTTCGAGCTGCTGGAGAAGGAGCGCGGTCAGGGCGAGGCGGTCGTCTTCGCCCGGTCGGCGACCGCCGGCGGCCAGCAGTACCCGGTGCACTGGGGCGGCGACTGCTGGTCGTCGTTCGAGGCGATGGCGGAGTCGCTGCGCGGCGGCCTGTCGCTGTCGCTGAGCGGGTTCGGCTTCTGGAGCCACGACATCGGCGGGTTCGAGGGCACGCCCGACCCGGAGGTGTTCAAGCGGTGGCTGGCGTTCGGGCTGCTGTCGTCGCACAGCAGGCTGCACGGCTCCACGTCCTACCGGGTGCCGTGGGAGTTCGGCGACGAGGCGGTGGACGTCGCGCGCCGGTTCACGCTGCTGAAGCACCGGCTGATGCCGTACCTGTACGGCGCGGCGGCCGAGGCGCACCGGACGGGCGTGCCGATGATGCGGCCGATGCTGCTGGAGTTCCCGCACGACCCGGCGTGCCGCCCGCTGGACCGCCAGTACATGCTCGGCCCCGATCTGCTGGTCGCGCCCGTGTTCAGCGCGGACGGCGACGTGGAGGTGTACCTGCCGGAGGGCACCTGGACGCATCTGCTCAGCGGTGAGCGGGTGACGGGCCCGTGCTGGCGCACCGAGCGCCACGGCTACGACAGCCTGCCGCTGTACGTCCGTGAGGGCGCGGTGCTGCCGCTGGCCGCGGACGACTCCCGCCCGGACGGCGACTGGCTGGACGCGCCGGTGCTGCTGGTGCACCCGTCGGCTGCGCCCGACCGCACGACGGAGGTCACCGTCCCGGACACGGCGGGCCTTCCCGCGGCGACGTTCCACGTCCGGCGGGACGGGGACGCGCTGCGGGTGACCGCGTCGGGCACGGACCGGCCGTTCACCGTGCGGGTGCCGGGCGGGGCCGAGGCTTCGGGGAGCGGGGAGGTGACGGTGCCGCTCGCCGTGGACTCGGAGTGACGTGAGCCGCGCCCCGGAGCGGTGACGCGGCCGGGGTCAGGGCCCCGGCCGCTGCCCGTCGCCCGGGTGGGCGCCCGGGCCGTGGCCGGGGCCCGCCAACGGGGTCGGGGACAGGGCTTCCGGTTCCTCGCCGGGCTCCAGCAGGGTGTCCGCCGCCCCCACGATCAGCGGGTCCGGCTTGCCGAGGGCCTCGTGGTCCTTGGCCGGGTAGTCGCAGCGGTCGAGAAGGCTGCGCATCGCTTCGAG
Organism: Streptomyces sp. GB4-14; assembly: GCF_022696125.1. Classification (NCBI taxonomy): domain Bacteria; kingdom Bacillati; phylum Actinomycetota; class Actinomycetes; order Kitasatosporales; family Streptomycetaceae; genus Streptomyces; species Streptomyces sp. GB4-14. Next base: position 179,838 of record NZ_RZHO01000002.1, read on the forward strand.
ACGCCCGCGCCGCTTGTCGTTGTTCTTCACCACCGTCCACGGCGCGTGCGGGGTGTCCGTGGCGCGGAACATCTCCACCTTCGCCTTGGTGTAGTCGTCCCAGCGGTCCAGCGACTCCAGGTCCATCGGCGACAGCTTCCAGCGCCGCACCGGGTCGACCTGGCGGATGGCGAAGCGGGTGCGCTGCTCGGCCCGGGACACCGAGAACCAGAACTTCACCAGCATGATGCCGTCGTCGGTCAGCAGCCGTTCGAACAGCGGGGTCTGCTCCAGGAACAGCCGGTACTCCTCGTCCGAGCAGAAGCCCATGACCCGCTCGACGCCGGCCCGGTTGTACCAGGAGCGGTCGAAGAACACGATCTCCCCGCGGGCCGGGAGATGGGCCACGTAGCGCTGGAAGTACCACTGCCCCGCCTCCCGCTCGGTCGGTTTCTCCAGGGCGACCACGCGGGCGCCGCGCGGGTTGAGGCGTTCCATGAACCGCTGGATGGTGCCGCCCTTGCCGGCCGCGTCGCGTCCCTCGCAGACCACGACCATCCGCTGGCCGGTGTCCTTCACCCAGCGCTGCATCTTCAGCAGCTCGATCTGCAGCACGCGCTTCGTCCGCTCGTACTCCGACCTGCGGATCTTCCGGTCGTAGGGATGGTTCTCGCGCCAGGTCTCGATGGGCGTGCCGTCGGCGTCGAGGAGGACGGGCCGTTCCGGACGCCGGGCGTCCACCTCCAGCCCGTGGAGGAGGTCGTCGCCGGTGGTGCCGGACCCGTCCGCGCCCGCCTCCGCCGCGCCCCGTCCCTCGTGCACGTCCGGATGGTCACGCCCCTGTCGCTCGTCCGGATGGTCGGCCGTCACGTCGTCTCCCGCCTTTCCGCTCCCGTCCCGCCCGGGGGCCCCTTGTGCAGCGTATGCCCCGTCGGGGCGTGCACGGTCATGCGGAAGCGGGTGCCCGCCGGGGGCGCGCCGAAGCGTGGACGTGCCGGGCGGGGCGGTGCGGGCGCGGCGGTGATTCGGCCGCGGGCTGAGGGGAAGTCGGGGCGGGTCGAAGGGCGCGCCCGCGCGGGCGGTGGTCCGCGGGCCGGGCCGCGCCGTCGCATCCGGCTGGAGAGGTGAGGACGTGCAGATCGATCTGAAGGGCCGTACCGCGCTGGTCACGGGTTCCACCCAGGGCATCGGGGCCGCGATCGCCGCCGGGCTCGCGCGGGCGGGGGCGCGGGTCGCGGTGAACGGACGGTCGCAGGAGCGGGTGCGGGAGGGCGCGGCCGCGCTGGAGCGGGAGGTGCCCGGCGCCGAGGTGGTGCCGGTCGCGGCGGACGTGACCACGGAGGAGGGCGCCCGGCGGATCGTGGAGGCACTCCCCCAGGTGGACGTTCTGGTGAACAACCTGGGTGTGTTCGGCTCCGCCGACCCGCTGGAGATCAGCGACGACGAGTGGCGCCGCTACTTCGAGGTGAACGTGCTGGCGGCGGTGCGCCTGATCCGTCTGCTGCTGCCCGGGATGACCGGGCGCGGCTGGGGCCGGGTGCTGAACATCGCCAGCGACTCGGCGATCGTCACCCCGGCCGAGATGATCCACTACGGCATGTCGAAGACAGCGCTGCTGGCCGTGAGCCGCGGCTTCGCCAAGCAGGCGGCGGGTACGGGCGTCACGGTGAACTCGGTCATCGCCGGTCCCACGCACACCGGCGGGGTGGAGGACTTCGTCTACGAGCTGGTGGACCGCGACCTGCCGTGGGAGGAGGCACAGCGCGCCTTCATGCGCGAGCACCGGCCGCAGTCGCTGCTGCAGCGGCTGATCGAGCCGGAGGAGATCGCGAACATGGTCGTGTACCTGGCCTCGGAGCAGGCGTCGGCGACGACGGGCGGTGCGGTGCGGGTGGACGGCGGGTACGTGGACTCGATCCTGCCGTGAGGCAACCCCGATGGGGACGGGCCGGCACCTGCGGGGCAGATGCCGGCCGTACGGCATCCCGTGCGGGTGCTACGCCCTGATCCGGTCGCGGATCCAGACTCCGGCGGGCTTGAGCGACCGCGTGCCGGCCCACGGGCCGTCCGCGGCGCAGGTGCCCGGGGTGAACACGGCTCCGCTGCGGTGGTCGTCGGAGAAGTTCCAGTTGACCCAGCTGATCTTCTTCTGCTCCATGAGGTCGAGGTAGCGCCGGGACATCGCGAAGTCGTCGGCGCCCTCCCCGGCGTAGTTCTGTGTGCCGAACTCGGTGACGAACACGGGGATCCGGTCGGCGGCGCGGGAGAGGGCCGCGAGGTACTCGTCGCGGTGCGAGGCGGCGTAGAAGTGGAACGTGTACATGATGTTGGCCGCGTCGACCGGGTTGTTCAGGACCTCCGACTCGTCGGCGCCCTCGGACACGCCGAACGAGGACCAGGCCCGGGTGCCGACGAGGACGGGCGCGTCGGGGTCGTGGGCGCGGACGACCGGGATGATCCGCTCGGCGTACTCCTTGATGCGGGACCAGCTGACGCCGTTGGGTTCGTTGGCGATCTCGTAGAGGACGTTGACGCGGTCCTTGTGGCGGCTCGCGATGTCGGTGAAGAACCTGGCGGCGCGGTCGAGGTTGGCCATGGGGTCGCCGGGGGTCAGCATGTGCCAGTCGACGATCACGTAGAGCCCGCGGTCGCTCGCCTGCCGGACCAGCCGGTCGGCGAGGGCGGTGAAGTGCGCGGGGTCGGTTTCGTAGCCGCCCTCCTGGACGTAGGTGGAGACGCGCAGGACGTCGGCGCGCCAGTCGTGCGCGAGGGCGTCGAGCGAGGCGTCGGTCAGGCACTGGGCGTACCACTGGGTGCCGTGGGTGCTCATGCCGCGCAGCTGGACGGGGGCTCCGTGCTGGTTGCAGAGGCGGGTGCCGCAGACCTGGAGGCGGCCGTGGGCGTCGACGGGGGTGGCTGCGCGGTGGGTGATCGGCACGTCCGCACCGTAGCCGGTGGGGCGGGCCGCGGTGGCGGGGAGGGCGGTGGTCAGGAGGAGGAGCAGGGCGCCGGAGAGGGCGGCGAGGAGGAGGCACGGCGTCCTGCGCTCGGGGCGTGTTCTCCGCCGAGGGCGCGGACTCGGTTGTGGGCAGGCCGATGCCGGGTGGGGGGCCGGTGTCATGTGGGGGGACTCCGTCCGGGATGGATGGTTAGGAAAGTTTCCTGACGAGATGGAACTGCAGGCGCGCCCCGATGACAAGGGGCGTGACGGAGCCTTCCCGGCGCGTGGTGCGCGCCCCCGGTGGCGCGCGCCGCCCCTTCCTCGGCGCTCAGCGCAGGACGAGCTGGACGAGGGCGACGGCCCCGACGGCGACGACGAGGGCGCGCAGCACGCCGGGGCGGAAGCGGCGGCCCGTCGCGGCGCCCAGCTGACCGCCCAGTGTGGAGCCGGCCGCGACGAGGGCGACGGCCGTCCAGTCGAAGTCGGCGACGAAGAGGAAGAAGACGGCGGCGACCGCGTTGACGACGGCGACGAGGACGTTCTTGACGGCGTTGAGCCGCTGGAGCGGCTCGTCGAGGAGCAGTCCCATCAGGGAGATGTAGATGATTCCCTGTGCTGCGGCGAAGTAGCCGCCGTAGACGCTGGCGAGTGTCAGCCCGGCGAACAGCGTCCGTCCGCCGTCCCGCTGCACGAGCCGGTCCCCGGACCGGCGCTCCCGCACCTTGCGGCTGATCAGCGGCTGGAGGGCGACGAGGACGAGGGCCAGTGCGACCAGACAGGGCACGATCGTCTCGAACGCCTCGGCGGGCAGCGCGAGCAGCAGGACGGCGCCGGTGATCCCGCCGAGCGCGGAGCCGACGGCCAGTTTGCGTACGCGGCGGCCCTGTCCGACGAGTTCACGTCGGTAGCCGACGGCCCCGCTGACGGCGCCGGGCACGAGGCCGAGGGCGTTGGACACGGTGGCGGTGAGAGGCGACAGCCCGGCGGCGAGCAGCACGGGGAACGTCACGAGCGTGCCGGACCCGACGACGGCGTTCAGGGCCCCGGCCCCGACACCGGCGCCGAACACCCCGAGCATCTCGAGCGGGGTCACGCCGTGCCTCGGGCGGACGGCGAGGGGCGGTGGCGGAAGGGGGCCGTGGAGACGCTCATGGGGGCACGCTAGCTGGCCGTCGCTTCGGCGCGCGCCGAAGAGTGGCGGGGCGACGGGTCACCTGGTCGCGTTCTCCGCACGGCGGTGAGGGCTGATCCCGGCGGGAACGCCCTCGGGTTCAGCCCAGGCCGCAGCGGTCGAGTGCCGTGCGGACCTCGTCGAGGCCCTGCGCTCTCCAGTGGGACCGGTCGGGCATCTGGTCGTCCTGGCGCCACCGCCAGGCGGAGAACATCGCCCAGTTGAGGGCGCGGCACCGGTGGACCAGGTCGTGGTCGGCCCCCGGGTAGTGCTGTGCCACGTCCTGGGGCGCATGGGCCAGGTCGAACTCGATCGGTCCGCGGCAGCAGGTGGCGAGGTCGATGAAGAGCGGCCCCCTCCTCGTGTTCAGGAGGTTGCCGGGATGCGGCTCGCCGTGCAGCAACTGGTCGCCGGCCTCGTCCGCTGTGATCGCGGCGCTCAGTCCGGTGAGTGTGTCGCCGAGGACTTCCCGGTCGGGGTCGGGCAGCTCGGGGGACCTCTCGCGGTCGGTCACCTGGCTCAGTGCCGTGGCTACCCGATCGGTGAAGTGGGGCGCCTCCAGGTCGATCCTGCGCAGGGCGGCATGGTGGCGCAGGAACGCGTCCGCGTAGTCGGCCGGGGCGATGTCCGAGCCCAAGGGCTCGTAGTAGGTCCACAGCGAGACGGCGAAACCGTCACGGACACGGACCCGGGGCTCGACCCGGGGGTCGAGTTCGGCCACCGGAGCGTCGACGTCGGCGAGACGGCGGGCGACCTCCACCTCCCACTCGGAGTCGGCCAGATGTTCCGGCGACGCGACCCGGGCCAGAACGTCGCACGGGAGCAGACGCAGCGCGACGCGGTCCGAGTCGTGGATGACGATCACCTCGTCCACCGGGAGCCCCAGTTCCACAGCGGTCGCCCGCCCTGCCTCGACCGCGCGGCGCAGTTGCCGTGGCTCCATAGCGTTCTCCCTGGTCATCGGGCCGACGGACGGGCCGCCCGCCGTCGCGTGGGGTCACGCGGCGGCGGGCGGCCCACCCGGTTGCGGACGGGTGTCAGGCCGCGCGGTCCATCGTCGGCTTGGTGCGCGGCTTGCGGCGCGGTGTGTCCTCGGATCGGCGGTTGCGGCCGGCGGCGGTGCGGTCCTGGCCGGTGCCCTGGGTGGTCCCGGCCTTGGACTGGCCCTGGCCCTGCTGCCTGCCGCCCGGTGCGCCTCCGCGACGGCGGCGGTTGCGGGACGGGGACGAGGCGGCGCGGCGGGGACGCTCCACGACCGGGACCGTGATGACGACCGGGACACCGGAGGGGGTCCGCGCACCCGTGATGCGGGTCAGCTCCTCGTCGCCCGGGCGTACCTGCGTGATGCGCGGGGTGATGCCCGCCTGGGACATCAGCCGGCTGACGTCGCGCCGCTGGTCCCGCGTGACCAGGGTGATCACGCTGCCGGACTCGCCGGCGCGGGCCGTACGGCCGCCGCGGTGGAGGTAGTCCTTCGGGTCGCCGGGCGGGTCGACGTTGACGACCAGGCCGAGGTCGTCGACGTGGATGCCGCGCGCCGCGACGTTCGTCGCCACCAGCACGGTGACGTGGCCGTCCTTGAACTGGGTGAGCGTCCGTGTCCGCTGCGGCTGCGACTTGCCGCCGTGCAGACCGGCGGCGCGCACGCCGCTGTTCAGCAGGTGCTTGGTGAGCCGGTCCACCGCGTGCTTGGTGTCGAGGAACATGATGACCCGGCCGTCGCGCGCGGCGATCTCCGTGGTCGTCTGCCGCTTGTCCGTCTCGTCGATGTGGAGCACGTGGTGCTCCATGGTGGTCACCGCACCCGCGGACGGGTCGACGGAGTGGACCACCGGGTCGCTGAGGTAGCGGCGGACGAGCTGGTCGACGTTGCGGTCGAGCGTGGCCGAGAAGAGCAGGCGCTGGCCGTCGGGGCGCACCTGGTCGAGCAGCCGGGTGACCTGGGGCATGAAGCCCATGTCGGTCATCTGGTCGGCCTCGTCGAGCACCGTGATGGCGACCTCGTCGAGTATGCAGTCGCCCCGGTCGACCAGGTCCTTCAGCCGTCCCGGCGTCGCGACGACGACCTCGGCGCCGGCGCGCAGCGCGGACGCCTGCTTGCCGATCGACAGGCCGCCGACCACGGTGGCGACCCTCAGCCGCACGGAGCGGGCGTACGGCGTCAGCGCGTCGTTGACCTGTCCGGCGAGTTCCCGGGTGGGCACGAGGACGAGGGCGAGCGGCTTACGGGGCTCGGCACGGCGGCCGGCCGTGCGGGCGAGCAGCGGCAGCCCGAAAGCGAGGGTCTTGCCGGAGCCGGTGCGGCCTCGGCCGAGTACGTCACGGCCCGCCAGGGAGTTCGGCAGCGTGGCCGCCTGGATGGGGAACGGCGCGGTGACGCCTTCACTGCCGAGGGTGGCGAGCATCTCGCCGGGGAGGCCGAGGTCCTCGAAGGCCTCCACCGGAGGGAGGGCGGGAGTGATCGTCTCGGGGAGGGCGAACTCCCCCGGCGTCACGGTCCTGCGGCCCGAGCCGCCCTTGCCCTGCCCCTGCCGGGGCGCACCGCCGCGGCCGCCGGCGCCGCCGAAGCGGCGGCCGCCGCCCTTGGGGGCGCCCTGGTAGGCGGAGCGGGTGCGGCCGGATCGATCGTTCGCACGTGCCTGTGTCACGGAGAACCTTCCTTGATGTGGCGCGTCTCAAGGAATGTCCGCCGCGGTGGGACGCGGGGAATTGCAAGAACGAGCCTGGGTGAATGGGGCCGCCGGGGCGGTTCCGCCCGGTGAGGGCGCGGCCCTTGAGAAGCAGCGACGGGAGTGTGCACCTCTCCGTGTGATCCGTGTGAGATCTTGCTGCGCAGTAGGCGCCGGTGCCGGCGCAGTGCCGGTCCCTCCGACCCCGCGGGTCGATGACCGCACGACTACAACAGAGATCGACACTAGCACGGCGATCGCCCGAACACTGTGACGGGCGTCGCCCGCCCCTCTCCCCCGGCTGGAAATCGCCGCCCGCGACGAGGAAGATCCGTTCCGTGAACCGACCGTTGCTGTTCCTGGATGTGGACGGCCCCCGCCCCTTCGCCTGGGTGGACGACGAACAGACCGAGGCGGACCGGGCGTACGTCGACGCCCACCACGGCGGGCCGGCGCTCCTGCACCACGTCGACCCACGCATCGGTCTCCGCGACGACGACCTCCTGGCCCTCGCGGACTTCGCGGGCGCCTTGGACGACTCACATGGCGCCGGCCCTCGACCGGCCCACCAGGACGGCGTCACAGCCGCGCCTTCCCGCTCCTGGCACCGGTGACGACGGGAAGGAACGGGAACGCGACGAGCAGCGCGGCCGCGACGAGAAGGCCTGCCGCGTAGAGCGGCCCCAAGGGGCCGGCTTCGGTGCCGAGCGTGGATCCGGCCGCGACGGGGCCGACGGCGGCGCCCACGTTGAGGGCCGCCGTCGCGTACGAGCCGGCCATGGTGGGGGCGTCCGCGGCTTCGTGGAGGACGCGGGCGATCAGTGTGCTGCCCAGCGCGAACGACAGCGCGCCCTGCACGAACACGAGCGTGAACAGGGCGACCGGCCGGTGGGCCAGCACCGCCAGAGCCGGCCAGCCGATGAGCAGCAAGGGACCGGCGACGGCGACGACCGGGCCGGGGTTGCGGTCGGACAGCCGTCCGGCGACGGTGACGCCCACGAAGGAGCCGGCTCCGAAGAGCACCAGGGCGACGGACACCCACAGCTCGCCCAGCCCGGCGCTGTCGGTCACCACGGGTGCGAGGAAGGTGAGGCCGCCGAAGGTGGCCGCGTTCACCAGCGCGCCGAGCAGCATCACCAGGATCAGCCGTGGCCGGGTGAGCCGGCCGAGTTCCGTTCGCAGCGCCGGTTTACCGGTCGCCTCGTGCGCGTCATGTCCCGCGGGGATTCCTCCGCGGATGCCGACAGCAGCCGGCAGACACAGAACGGCGACGGCCCAGAAGGTGGCCTGCCAGCCGAGTTCCGTGCCGAGCACCGCCCCGCCGGGGACGCCGGCGATCGTGGCCAGCGTCGTGCCGGACAGCAGCACGGCCAAGGCGCGTCCCTTCCTGTCGGGCGGGACCAGGGAGGCCGCGGCCGTCAGGGCGACGGCGAGGAATCCGGCGTTCGCGAGCGCGGCGACGACTCGGGTGGAGAACAGAAGGGCGAAGCTCGTGGACACGGCACCCACGGCATGGGCCGCGGCGAAGGCGAGGAGGAAACCCACTAGGGCCGGGCGCCTGGGCCAGTTGCGGGCGGACGCGGCCACCAGGGGGGCTCCGACGATCATGCCGGTCGCGTAGGCCGAGGTGAGCACGCCCGCCGTCCCGACGGTGACGCCGAGGTCCAGGGCGATGTCCGGCAGAAGGCCGGCGAGCATGAACTCCGAGGTGCCCATGGCGAAGACCGCGAGGGCAAGCAGGTACAGCGGGAAGGGCATCGAGGGGCTCCGAGGTGAGGAGAGGCACGAGAGGGTCATCTCGTCACCGCGGCCAGCCGTGAACACACGCGCGTCCCACCGCGGAAGGCGGTGCGACGACAGGACTACGGACTCGGTGGTTCAGGGGCTGACGGCGTGACCGACAGCCCCCACCTCGTCCGACTCAGGACTCGACATGTCCCGCACGCTACCCGACCGGCGCCCGCGGGGGCATTCCGGTTTCCCGTGGGTGCCGTCCCCGGACGACGTGTCTCAGGGCGCCGGACTCCGCGGCACGCAGAAGTGGCTGCCCTCCGGGCGGGCCATCTCCGGAAGGCCGACGGCACTTCCGGGTCGTGGCAGCCGGCCGCCCACTCGGCCGATCTGCTCGCCGGTCACGCCGACCCGCCGGCCGGCACCCGCGCCACCCCCGCGTAGATCCCGCTGTCCTCCGCCGCGGGCGCCGGCTCCGCGCGGAACCATTCCGGGGCGGTCACCAAGCCGGGGGCGACCAGGTCGAGGCCGTCGAAGAAGCGGGCGACCTCGTCACGCGTGCGGAAGCCGAGGCGGATGCCGGCGCGGGCGTACTCCTCGGTGACCTGGCGGGCCAGGTCGGAGTGGAGGTCGGACGCGGCATGGGACAGCACGAGGTGACTGCCCGGCGGCAGCGCGTCCACCAGTTCCCGGACGATGCCCAACAGTGAGCCGATGACCGACGACGAGGTGGTCCTCAACTGCTACGGCTTCATCCTCGCCGCCGACCACTCGACGACCGCCGCCCCCGCCGCGGCGACGTGCTCACGGAAACCCCTCAGCGCCCCGACGGAGGCGGAGCCGTGCTTTCCCTCAGCACCAGCCGCGCCGGCACCAGCGTCGTCCCCCGCTCCGGCCCCTCCTGCCGCATCTTCCGCAGCACCGCCTGCACGCACAGCCGCCCCACCTCGGCGAAGTCCTGGTGCAGGGTGGTCAGCGGGGGCAGGAAGGACGACGCCTCCGGGATGTCGTCGAAGCCGACCACGCTGACGTCCTCCGGCACCCGTCTGCCGTGCTCGTGCAGGGCTCTCAACAGCCCCAGCGCCATCTGGTCGTTGGCGGCGAAGACGGCCGTGCAGTCCTCGCGGACGGCGAGTTCGAGGCCGGCCCGGTAGCCGGACTCGGCCGACCAGTCGCCGCGCACCAGCGGCGGCAGCTCCCGGCCCGCCTCGGTGAGCGCGGCGCGCCAGGCGTCCGTACGGCGCTGGGCGGCGAACGAGTCCCCGGGGCCCGCCAGATGCCACACGGTGCGGTGGCCCAGGTCGAGCAGGTGCCGTACGGCGGCGCGGGTGCCGCCGTGCTGGTCGGTGTCGACGACCGTGTAGCGGTCGCCGGCGTCCGAGTCGACGACCACCACCTGGACGTGCGGCGGGAGTTGGACCGTCGCCGCGTCCAGGAGGTGCACCTCCATGATGACGATCACGGCGTCGACGGCGAGTTCCTCGAGACGGGTGAACGCCCCGCGCACCTCGTCCTGCGTGGGCACGGCGACGGGCAGCAGCGTCACCGCGTACCCCTCGCGCGCGGCGGAGTTGGCGATGGCCTCCAGGGTGCGCACGTTGCCGGTGGTGGAGAGCGAGAAGGTGATCACGCCTATGGTGCGGAACTCGCCGCGCTTGAGGGCGCGGGCCGCGCTGTTGGGCCGGTAGCCGAGCTCCTTCATCGCGGCGAGGACCTGGCGGCGGGTCTCCTCGGTCACCCCGGGGTAGCCGTTGGAGACGCGGGAGACGGTCTGGGCCGAGACCCCCGCCAGCCGTGCCACGTCCGCCATGGAGGCGGTGGCCCGGGTGCGGCGCCGGGGGGCGGGCGCGGCCGTCCCCCGGCCGTCTCCCGCCGTCGCGGCGGCCGGGCCGCCCGGGTTCACCGCCGCGTCGTCGACCGTCTCCACGTGCTTCCCCCCGCCTTCCTGTCTCTCGTGGCACGGTCCGTCCGAGGACCCTTGACCGTCGTCATCGGGGCAGTGTAGACATGCCGCCACCGGATGTTTACGTAAACATAACAGCTCGACGCGTTTCCCCGCCGAGTGATGTTTGCGCAACCATCCGGACCGGGCGACCTGCCGCCCGGCTATGTGCCGGGTGCCGAGCCGCTGGTTACCGGAACGCCGAACAGCGAGGAACGACATGACGACGCTGCAACCGCCGGCGGCCGCAGAGCCGCGGCCGGCCCCGCCTCCGGTGAGACGGGACCGGCGCTCATGGAAGGGCTGGGGGTTCATCGGCCCGTTCGCGGCCGTGTTCGCCCTGGTGTTCCTCGCACCGATCGCCTACTCGATCTACCTCAGCCTGTTCCGCGACCAGCTCATCGGCGGCACCACGTTCGTCGGTCCGGAGAACTACCAGCAGGCGCTCAAGGACGAACTGTTCTGGGCGTCGCTGGGGCGGGTCGCGCTGTTCCTGGTGATCCAGGTGCCGATCATGCTGGGCATCGCCCTGCTGGTGGCGCTCGCCCTGGACAGCGGCCGGCTCTACGGCAAGAGCTTCTTCCGTATCACGATCTTCCTCCCGTACGCGGTGCCCGCCGTGGTCGCCACCCTGATGTGGGGCTTCATGTACGGCACCAAGTACGGCCTGGTCGGGGACGTCAACTCCGCCTTCGGCTGGTCGCTGCCCGACCCGCTCTCCGCGGACCTGGTGCTGGCCTCCATCGGCAACATCGTCACGTGGGAGTTCGTCGGCTACAACATGCTGATCTTCTACTCGGCGCTGCGGGTCGTCCCGCACTCCCTCTACGAGGCGGCGGAGATCGACGGCGCGAGCCAGTGGCGGGTGATCACCGCGATCAAACTGCCCGCCATCCGCGGCGCGCTGGTGATCGCGACGATCTTCTCGATCATCGGCAGCTTCCAGCTCTTCAACGAGCCGAGCATCCTGCGTCCGCTGGCACGCAACGCCATCACGACGGACTACACGCCGAACTTCTACACGTACTCGCTGTCCTTCAGCGGCCAGCAGCACAACTACTCCGCGACCGTGGCCATCATCATGGGCCTGATCACCATGGTGGTCGCCTACGTCGTGCAGCTTCGCGGCATGCGCAAGGGAGCGTGACCCGATGACCACCCCTGTCACCACCCCCGCACCCACCGCCGCGGCCCCCGCCGGCGTGAGGACCGCCCCGCGTCTGCGGCGCGCCAAGGAGCACCGCCCGGGCCGCCCCCGGCGCAGCAAGCTGCTGACCGTGCTGACCTCGCTGGTCGTCCTCTACACCGTGGTCCCGCTGATCTGGCTGGTCGTCAACGCGACGAAGACGCAGTCGGGGCTGGCGAACTCAGGCGGTCTGTGGTTCGCGGACGACTTCGCGCTGTGGGACAACATCCGGGACACCTTCACCTACGGCGACGGCATCTTCACCCGCTGGCTGCTCAACACCCTGCTGTACGTGGTGCTGGGCGCCGGCGGCGCGACCCTGCTGGCGGTGCTGGGCGGGTACGCGCTGGCGAAGTTCGACTTCCCCGGCAAGCGCGGCGTCTTCGCCACGGTGATCGGCGCGGTGGCGGTCCCGGGCACCGCGCTCGCCGTCCCCACCTTCCTGATGTTCAGCAAGATGGGGCTGACGGACACCCCGTGGGCGGTCGTCCTCCCGTCGCTCGTGTCGCCGTTCGGCCTCTACCTGATGTGGGTCTTCGCCACCGAGGCGATCCCCACGGAGCTCCTGGAAGCCGCCCGGATGGACGGCGCGGGCGAGGCGCGGACCTTCTTCACCGTCGCGCTCCCGCTGCTCGCCCCCGGCATCGTGACCGTGCTGCTGTTCACCACGGTCGCCACCTGGAACAACTACTTCCTGCCGCTGATCATGCTCAAGGACCCGGACTGGTACCCCCTGACCCTGGGCCTGAGCGCGTGGAACTCCCAGGCGGAGACCGTCGGCGGCGAGGTGATCTTCAACCTGGTGATCACCGGCTCCCTCCTCACGATCCTGCCGCTCGTCGTCGCGTTCCTGTTCCTGCAGAGGTACTGGCAGTCGGGTCTCGCCGCCGGAAGCGTCAAGGAGTGACCCGGCGGTCCCCCGGCCGCCCTCGAGACCTGCACCTCCGCACCTCCCCCACGTCCTGTCTCCCCCACCCCTGCCCTGTCCCACCCACGAAGAAGTGGATCCACACTCATGCGCAGAAGGACCAGCCGCCTGCTGGGCGGCATCGCCCTCGTGACCTCCCTCGCCCTGGGCGCCACCGCCTGCGGCGGCTCGGACGACGGCGCCGGCACCGAGTCGGTCTCCGCCGAGGACATCCAGGCGGCCCTGGACAAGGGCGGCACGGTCACCGTCTGGTCGTGGGAGCCCACGCTGAAGACGGTCGCCGCCGACTTCCAGAAGAAGCACCCCAAGGTCAAGATCAACCTGGTGAGCGAGCGCTCCGGCGACAAGCACTACACGGCGCTGTCGAACGCCATATCCGCGGGCAAGGGCGTGCCGGACGTCGCCCAGCTCGAGTACTTCTCCATCGGCCAGTACTCCCTCACCAAGGGCCTGACCGACCTCTCGGGCTTCGGCGCGGACAAGCTGGCCTCCACGTACACGCCGGGCCCGTGGAACGCCGTCACCGAGGGCGACAAGGTGTACGGCCTGCCCATGGACTCCGGTCCGATGGCGCTGTTCTACAACAAGCAGGTCTTCGACAAGTACAAGATCACCGTCCCGACGACCTGGGACGAGTACCTGGACGCGGCCCGCGAGCTGCACAAGGCCGACCCGAAGGCGTACATCGCCAACGACACCGGTGACGCCGGCTTCACCACCAGCCTGCTGTGGCAGGCCGGTTCGCGGCCCTACAAGGTCGACGGCACCGACGTGAAGATCGACTTCGGTGACGCGAACGCCAAGAAGTTCACGGACGTCTGGCAGAAGCTGATCGACGAGAAGCTGCTCGCTCCCGTCACCAGCTGGACCGACGACTGGTACAAGGGCCTCGGCGACGGCACCATCGCCACCCTGTCCACCGGCGCCTGGATGCCCGCCAACTTCGAGTCCGGCGTGCCGAACGCCTCCGGCCAGTGGCGCGTGGCCCCGCTGCCCGCGTGGGCCAAGGGCGACAAGGCCAGCGCGGAGAACGGCGGCAGCGCGCTGACCGTCCCCGCGCTCGCCAAGAACAAGGCACTGGCCTACGCCTTCGTGGAGTACGCCAACTCCGGTGAGGGCGTCGCCTCCCGCGTCTCCGAGGGCGCCTTCCCCGCCACCCGGGCGGAGCTGAAGTCGCCCGAGTTCCTGGGCAAGGAGTTCCCGTACTTCGGCGGCCAGAAGGCCAACGAGATCTTCGCCGACTCCGCCGCTAACGTCGCCGACGACTGGTCGTACCTGCCCTTCCAGGCGTACGCCAACTCGATCTTCAACGACACCGTCGGCAAGGCCTACATCTCCGGCACCCGGCTGGAGGACGGGCTGAAGGCCTGGCAGGACGCCTCGGTGAAGTACGGCGAGGAGCAGGGCTTCACCGTCGAGAAGTAGCGACACGCACCACCCCGCGGGGCGGCGCGCACCACGTCGCGCGCCGCCCCCGACGCGCCCACCGGAAGGACCACCATGATCTCCACCCTCCTGTCCCGCAGCGGCGGGCCGGACGGTGACACCGCCCCCCGTCTTCTCTTCGGCGCCGACTACAACCCGGAGCAGTGGCCCCGCTCCGTGTGGGAGGAGGACGTCCGGCTGATGCGGGAGGCCGGCGTCAACGTCGTGTCCGTCGGGATCTTCTCCTGGGCCCGGCTCCAGCCCACGGCGGACACCTGGGACTTCGGCTGGCTGGACGACGTGCTCGACCTGCTGCACGAGGGCGGCGTCGGCGTCGACCTGGCGACCGCGACCGCCTCACCGCCGCCGTGGCTGACCGCCGCCCACCCGGAGGTGCTGCCGGTCACCGCGACCGGCGAGACGCTGTGGCCGGGCGCCCGCCAGCACTGGCGGCCCACCTCCCCCGTCTTCCGCGAGCACGCGCTGCGCCTGGTCCGCACGCTCGCCGAGCGCTACAAGGACCATCCGGCGCTCGTCGCCTGGCACGTCAACAACGAGCTGGGCTGTCACAACGTGTACGACTACTCCGACGACGCGGCCCGTGCCTTCCGGGAGTGGCTGCGCGCGCGGTACCGCACGCTGGACGCGCTCAACGACGCCTGGGGCACCGCGTTCTGGTCGCAGCGCTACTCCGCGTGGGAGCAGATCCTGCCGCCGCGGCTCGCCGCCTCGCACCCCAACCCGACACAGCAGCTGGACTTCAAGCGCTTCTCGTCGGACGCGCTCAAGGACCATCTGCGCGCCGAGCGGGACCTCCTGCGCGAGATCACCCCGGACGTGCCGGTCACCACCAACTTCATGGTGATGGGCAACACCAAGGGCATGGACTACGCGGACTGGGCGGAGGAGATCGACTTCGTCTCCAACGACCACTACGTGCACCCCGGCCCGCAGGACCGTGACGAGCTGTCCTTCTCCGCGAACCTCACCAGCGGCATCTCCGGCGGCCGCCCGTGGTTCCTGATGGAGCACTCCACCAGCGCCGTCAACTGGCAGCCTGTGAACGTGGCCAAGCGCCCCGGCGAGCTGGCCCGCGACTCCCTGCTGCACGTGGCGCACGGCGCGGACGCGGTCTGCTTCTTCCAGTGGCGGCAGTCGGCGGCGGGCGCCGAGAAGTACCACTCGGCGATGGTGCCGCACGCCGGCGCGGACAGCGAGCTGTTCCGCGCGGTCGCCGAGCTCGGCGCCACGCTGAAGACGCTGGCCCCGGTGGCCGGCAGCGAGCGGGAGCCCGCGAAGGTCGGCATCGTGTACGACTGGGACTCCTGGTGGGCGAGCGAGCAGGACTCGCACCCCACGGCCCTGCTGCGGTACCGGCAGGAGGCTCTCGACTGGTACTCGGCGCTGCTCCGCCTCGGCATCCGCGCCGACCTCGTCACCACCCGCTCGGACCTCCAGCGCCACCAGGTGCTGATCGCGCCCGTGCTGCACATGGTGCCCGCCGACCTGGCGAAGGCCCTCACCCGGTACACCGAGCAGGGCGGCCACCTGATCACGACCTACTTCTCGGGCGTCGTCGACGAGCACGACCACGTGTGGCTCGGCGGCTACCCGGGCGCCCTGCGGGACCTGCTGGGCATCCGCGTCGAGGAGTTCGCGCCGTTGCTCGCGGGCGACAGCGTGGAGCTGGACGACGCCACCACCGGCACCCTGTGGACCGACCGGATCACGGTGACCGCCGACGACACGGACGTCCTCGTCCGCTACCGCACCGGCGAGCAGGCGGGCCGGCCCGCCGTCACCCGGCGCCCCTCGGGCCGGGGCACCGCCGCCTACGTCTCCACGCGGCTCGGCGTGGACGGGCTGGTGGCGCTGCTGCCGCGTCTGCTGGAACCGGCCGGCGTGGAAAGCGAACTGCCCGCCGAGGCACGGGGATCGGTGGAGCCGGTGGTGCGCCGCGGCCCCGGGGGACGGTTCCTGTTCCTGGTGAACCGGACCGACGACACCGTCCCGGTGCCGGGGGTCGACGGCGAAGTGCTGCTCGGCGACACCGGCGCCGACGGCTCCCTCGCCCTCGGCCCGCGCGCCGTCGCCGTCCTGCGGCAGCCCGCCTGCTGACCGGCGACTGCCGCACCTCCCCCGGAACGGCACGCGCCGTTCCGGGGGCCGTTCCCTCCCGGCCGTGAACACGGCCGGGCATACCACCAGAGCGCGACCCGGACACCCCACTGTTGGGAGCACACCGATGGCACGCACCCGCAACAGACGGCTTCTCACGGCCACCGGACTGACCGCGGCCCTGGTCACGGGGGCCGCGCTGGTCCCCGGACCCACGTCCGCCGCCCAGGACGCCGGTCTGCCGTCCGTCACCGTACGGCCCGACCCCTCCTACCGGCAGCAGCCGTTCGAGGGCTGGGGCACCAGCCTCGTCTGGTTCGCCAACGCGACCGGCGACTACCCGCCGCAGATCCGCGAGAAGCTGGCGCGGCTCGTCTTCGGCGACGACGGACTGGCCCTGAACATCGCCCGCTACAACATCGGCGGCGGCAACGCCCCCGACGTGAAGGACTACCTGCGGCCCGGCGGGGCCGTTGAGGGCTGGTGGAAGGCTCCCGCCGGCACCACCCGCGAGGACACCGGCTGGTGGGACCCGGACGACCCCGCCGACTGGAACGACCGGGCCGACGCCACCCAGCGCTGGTGGGTCGACCGGATCAAGAACGACATCACCCACTGGGAGACCTTCAGCAACTCCCCGCCCTGGTTCATGACGGTCAGCGGCTACGTCTCCGGCGGCTTCGACGCGACGCGGGACCAGCTGAAGAACGAGTCGGTGGACGACTTCGCCGCCTACGTGGCGGGCGTGACCCGGCGGCTGGAGAAGGCGCACGGCATCCGGGTCGCCACCGTGGACCCCTTCAACGAGCCGAACACCGACTACTGGAGCACCCGTCTCGGCCCCGACGGCGAACCAATCGGCGGCCGCCAGGAAGGCGCCCACATCGGCCCCGAGCTCCAGGAGAAGGTGATCCGCGCGCTCGCCCCGGCGCTGCGCGAGGCGGGCACCGAGGCGCGGATCTCGGCCATGGACGAGACCAACCCGTCGACCTTCGCCCGCAACTGGTCCGTCTACGGCCCCGAAGCGCGGTCGCTGGTCGATCAGTTGAACGTCCACACCTACGGCACCGGGCAGCGCACCACCGTCCGCGACATCGCCAAGGCCGAGAACAAGAGGCTGTGGATGAGCGAGGTCGAGGGCGACTGGGGTGACGGGCAGAGCTTCACCGACATGCGTCCCGGACTCGGCCTCGCCACGCGCATTGTCGACGATCTGCGCGAACTGGAGCCCCGCGCATGGGCGTTCTGGCAGCCCGTCGAGGACCACGACAACATGAAGCCGGGCGGCGAGTCCGCCAAGGGCGGCAACTGGGGCGAGATCCAGATCCCGTTCAGCTGCACCGCGGAGGACACCCTGGAGACGTGTCCCGTCCGTACGAACACGAAGTTCGACACCGCGCGCAACTTCACCCACTTCATCCGGCCCGGCGACCGGCTGATCAAGGTGGACGACACCTCCAGCGCGGCGGCGGTGACACGGGACGGCCAGGGCGCCTCGGTCGTCCACGTCAACGACACCGCGACGGCGCGTGAGGTGACGGTGGATCTCTCCAAGTTCCGCCGGATCGCTCCCAAGGCGACCGTCGTCCCCGTGGTGACCAGCGCCGACGGCAAGCTGGTGCGGCACCGGGCCGTCCCGGTCACCGGCGGGTCGGCCACCTTCACCGTGCCCGCGCGGTCGGTGACGACCTTCGTGGTCGACGGCGTCTCCGGGGTCGCCGCCGACGCCCCGCTGCTGCGCAAGGGCCGCACCTACACGCTGACCGGCGTGCAGAGCGGCAAGGCGCTCACCCTGGCGGGCAACGGCACGGACCTCGTCATCGCCGGCGGCGACGGCTCGGCCGTCCAGCGGTGGCGGCTCGGTGCCGTCCGCCCGGACGACGGGACGCGTCAGCGGTACGAGTTCACAGTCGGCGACCGGCGGCTGACCGTACGGCGCGACGTGCCTGTGGCCGAGCCCCGCGCCGGCCGGCCGGACCCTGCCGCGCAGTGGATCGCCTCCACGACCGGCGACGGCACCTGGACGCTGGTCAACGCGGCCACCGGACGGCTCCTGGAGGTCGGCGGTCAGGCCACGCACGAGGGCGCGGCGGTGACCACCTGGCCGCCCAACTCCGGCGCCAACCAACGGTGGAGGATCACGGAGGTGACGGGCTGATCCTCGTTTCGTTGTGATGAACGGCCCGGTGGGTGACCTACCGGGCCGTTCATCCGTACGGCCTCGCTACGAACCTTCAAGCGCGTGTGCAACGGCTACGGCGGCGCCGCCAAGACCGCCTGCAACAGCACCGCGTGGACGTACCACCAAGCCGTCAAGGCCTTCGGCCGACCGCACGCCCGCCGACGGACACCGCGAGACACCGCGGGCCTCGCGGCCGGGGCGACAACTCCCCGCCGCGAGGCCCGCGGTGACCTCCCGCGTCCGTCAACGCCGGGCGCGCACCAGCACGTAGAGGAAGTACGGCGTGCCGATCACCGCCGTCATCAGGCCGGCGCCCAGCTGCGCCGGGGCGATGACGGTGCGGCCCAGCAGGTCCGCCGTGCACACGAGCACGGCTCCCAGCAGCACCGCGACCGGCAGCACCCGGGTGTGCCGGCGGCCGACCAGGGCGCGCGCGGCGTGCGGGGCCACCAGGCCGACGAAGCCGATGGTGCCCGCCGCGGCCACGGCGGTCGCCGTGAGCAGCACGCTCAGCACGAGGAAGCCGAGCCGGCCCCGCGCGAGGTCCAGGCCCAGGAGCCTCGGCGTGTCCTCGTCCAGGGAGACCAGGTCGAGCTCCCGGTGCCGTACGCCCGCCACCGCCACGCCGGCCGCGAGCACCGCCGCGAGGGGCAGCACGTCGGGCAGCTCACGGCCGTAGGTGGAGCCCGACAGCCAGGTGAGCGCCTTCGTGGCGTTGAACGGGTCGGTGAGCACGATCAGCAGGCTGATCACGGCGGTCGTCCCGGACGCAACGCCGATGCCGACGAGCACCAGCCGGTTCTGCTGGAAGCCTCCGCGCGCCGCGAGACCGAACACCAGGACCGCGGTGAGCGCGGACCCGGCGAAGGCCGCCGCGGACACGCTCCAGCCCCCGGCCATCGGGACGGTGGTCACGAGGATCACCGCGCCGAGCGCCCCGCCGCCGGAGACGCCGAGGACGGCGGGTTCCGCGAGCGGGTTGCGGGTCACGGCCTGGACGAGCGTGCCGGCCAGTGCGAGGGCGGCGCCGGCGAGGAGCGCGGCGAGCACCCGCGGGGTGCGGGTGTCCAGGACGAAGGAGACGGTCCGGCCCGCGTTGCCCTGCGCCCAGTTGGCCACGTCGCCCAGCAGCAGCTTGTGGTCGCCGAGCAGCAGCCCCGCGACGGCGACGCCGGCCAGGGCGAACACCAGCGTCACGAGCGTGACGAGGAAGACCGTGCGGCTGCGGATGCTGAGCCGGTCGGGTGCGGCGGCGCCGCCGGTGTCGCGCAGCCGGGCCGCCATCACCACCAGGAACGCCGCCCCCACGAAGCTGGTGACCACGCCGGTGGGCACCGCGACGGCGGTGTCGGCGTCGATCAGCGCGCGCAGCAGCACGTCCGCGCCGAGCACCAGCGCGGCGCCGACGAGACCGGTGACGGGGGCGCCGACGCGCAGCCGCCGTACGCCGCGGACCCAGCGGGCGAGTGGGCGGGCGAGCGCCGGGGCGCACAGGCCGACGAAGCCGATCGGTCCCGCGAGGGTGACGGCCGCGGCGGACAGCAGCGTCGCCAGCACGACGGCCGTGACGCGGGTGGCCCGCACCGGCACGCCGAGGCCGCGCGCGGTGTCGTCGCCGAGCGCGAGGGCGTCCACCCGCCGCGCGACGAGGAACAGTCCGGCGAGCCCGATGACGACGACCGGCAGCATCTGCAGCACGCCGTCGAAGCCGTTCTGGCCGATGCTGCCCTGGTTCCACTGGTAGAGGCCCTCGGTCTCCTCCGGGAACAGCAGGAGCAGCCCTTCGGTGACGGCCGTCAGACCGAGCGCGAGCGCTGTGCCGGCCAGCACGAGCCGTACGGTGCCCGCGCCGAGTCCGGACAGGCCGAGGACGACGGCCGCCGCCCCCAGACCGCCCGCGAAGGCGATGGCCGAGGAGGCGATCAGCGGCAGCGACAGGCCGGTGACGGCGACGACGCCGAGGGCGAAGTAGGAGCCCGCGTTGACGGCGAGGGTGTCGGGGGACGCCAGGACGTTGCGGCTGACGGCCTGGAGAGCGAGGCCCGCGACGCCGAGGGCGGCGCCCACGAGCAGCCCCGCCGCCGTCCGGGGCAGCCGCGAGGCGATGACGACGGACGCGTCGCCCGGGTCTGCCCGGCCGGTGAGGGCCTTGAGGACCTCGGCCGGGCCGACCGCGGCCGTGCCCTGGGTGATGTCGACGACGGCGAGGGCGGCGACCAGGAGCACGAGCGCGGTCGTCACCGCGGCCGCGCCCGCCCGGGACGGAACCGTCTCCGGGCGGACGGTGGGAGGGGTGGCGGTGACGGCCATCGGCTACTTCGTCAGCGCCGCGACGAGGGCGTCGACGTAACGCTCCATCGAACCGGTGCCGCCGAACATCCAGATGCCGTCGTCCAGGCGGTGCACGTCGCCGGACTTCACGAACGGCAGCGACTTCCACACGGAGTTGTTCTTCAGCTCGTTGCCGAACGGGTCGCTGGCGGCGTCCTGCTCGTTGCCGATGTAGGCGAACTGCACCTTGCCCAGGGCGGTCAGGCCCTCGACGTCGGTCGCGGCGAGACCGTACGCCGCGTCGCCCTTGAGCTTCCAGGCGTTCTTCAGGCCGAGCCGTTCGTTGACGCCGCCGATGAGCGAGCCGGAGGTGTAGGGGCGCACGGAGACCTGGTTGGAGACGACGTAGCCGTCGGAGAAGGCGATCCCGGCGCCCTTCAGGCCGGCCTCCTCGAGGGCCTTGGCGCCCTCGGCGAGCTTGGCGTCGAAGTCCTTCTTCAGGGTGGTGGCCTGCTCGGTGGTGCCGGTGGCCTTCGCGATGAGGTCGAGGTTCTCCAGCATCTGCCCGACCGGGTCGGAGGCGTCCGCGGACTTCACCTCCAGGACCGGGGCGATCTTCCTCAGCTGCTGGACGACGCTGGGCTGGAGGTCGGTGGTGGCGACGATGAGGTCGGGGTTCAGCGACGCGATGGTGTCCGTGCTGGGCTCGCCGCGGGTGCCGATGTCCTTGGCGTCGTTGGTGAGCGGTACGGCGCTGTTCCAGGTCTTGTAGCCCTTGACGTCGGCCACGCCGACGGGCTCCACTCCGAGCGAGAGGAGGTGCTCGACGACGTTCCACTCGGTGCCGACGACCTTCTTGGCGGGGCCGTCGAGTTCCACCTTCGCGCCGGACGCGTCGGTGAGGGTGATGGGCTCGGCCGACGCCTTGGGCGCTTCGTCGGCCGCGGGTTCGGTGGTGCCGCAGGCGGCGAGCAGCAGGGCAGCGGCGGCGGCCAGGGGCGCGGTGCGCAGGAGGCGTCTCATGAGGTGGTGCTGAGCCTTTCGCTTCGGGTGTGGTGACGGCCGAGGGCACGGGTGCGCAGACGGCCGGTGAGGGGGTCGGTGTCGACCTCGATGCGGATGCCGTAGACGCCGGTCAGCCGCTCGGGGGTGAGGACGTCCTCGGGTGCTCCCTCGGCGACGACGCGTCCGTCCGCCAGGAGCACGATGCGGTCGGCGACGGCGGCCGCCTGGTCGAGGTCGTGCAGCACGACCCCGACGGCGATGCCCTGGTCGTCCGCCAGATCGCGTACGAGGTCGAGGAGTTCGACCTGGTAGCGCAGGTCGAGGTAGGTGGTGGGCTCGTCGAGGAGCAGCACGCCGGTCTCCTGGGCGAGGCAGCCGGCCAGCCAGACGCGCTGGAGCTGTCCGCCGGAGAGGTGCTCGGCGCCGCGGTCGGCGAGGTCGGTGACGCCGGTGAGGGCGAGGGCGCGGTCCACGGCGGCCCGGCCGCCCGGGTCGGTGCCGCCCCAGCGGCCGCGGTGCGGGTAGCGGCCGAACTCCACGACGTCTCGCACGCTGAGGCCGCTGGGCGTGGGCCTGCTCTGCAGCAGCAGCGCGACGTGGCGGGCGAACTCCCGGGGGCCGAGCGCGAGCGCGTCGGTGGCGGCGTCGAGCGTGAGCACGGCGTGTCGGGGGCGCTGGAGCCGGGCGACGGTACGCAGCAGGGTCGACTTGCCGCTGCCGTTGGGGCCGACGAGGGCGGTCACCTCGCCGGGGCGCAGCGTCAGCTCCGCGTCGTGCACGACGTCCGTGCCGTCGTACGCCACGGTCACGCCGGTGGCCGCCAGTTCATGCCCTCGCAGACCCGAGGACGCGTCTTCACCTGGAATCACGCGGCAAGGTTAGCCTACCCTTAATTCGCGTGACAGGGGGGTGACCTGCGGGGGCGCGCGGGCGCCGGGGCGCGTCCGGGCGTGCGGGGGGTCAGAAGGCGTAGCGCACGCCCAGCCACGGGGTACGGCGCTCGATGAGGCCGCGGAGCTCCGCGAGGGCCTGGCGTTTGACGCCCGCGCGGTAGCGGAGGTTCAGGGCGCCGTTCTGCGACCGCTTCGTCTCCTGCAGCTCGGGCTGCCACAGGACGTCCTCGCCGCGCGGGTGCCAGCGGAGGTTGACCTCGTGCAGGCCGGCGTTGTGGGTGAGCATGATGACCTCGGCCAGCGCCTGGCGCTTCACCCGTTCGGGCAGGACGTCGTCCATCTGCCGCAGCAGTTCGTCCCACGCGTCCTGCCAGCCGGGGCGGATCACGACAGGTGACAGGTTGAGGTGCACCTCGTAACCCGCGTCGAGGAAGTCCGCGGCGGCGGCGATCCGCCGGTCCACCGGGCTGGTGCGCAGATCCAGCAGGCGGGAGTCGTCGGCCGGCATCACCGAGAAGCGGATGCGGGTCCGGCCGCGGGGGTCCAGCTCCAGCAGGTCCGGGTTGACGAACTTGGTCGCGAACGACGCCTTCGCGGTGGGCCAGTCGCGGAAGGCGCGGATCAGGTCGGCGGTGTTGTCGCAGATCAGGGCGTCGACCGAGCAGTCGCCGTTCTCCCCGATGTCGTACACCCACGCCTCGGGGTCGCACTGGTTGGGCTCCGTCTTGGGGCCCTGCGCGGCGACGTGACGGCCGAGGTGGGCGACGAGCGCGTCGATGTTCGTGAAGAGGGTGATGGGGTTGGCGAAGCCCTTGCGGCGGGGGACGTAGCAGTAGACGCAGGAGAGGGCGCAGCCGTTGGAGGGACCGGGGGCGATCCAGTCCGCGGAGCGGCCGTTGGGGCGGGTGGTGAGCTTCTTCCTCACGCCGAGAACGAGGGTCTCCCGCTTGACGCGCATCCAGCGGTCTGCGCTGCCCTCGTTGCCGTGCAGATCGGGGATGCGCCAGTGGGAGGGGACCTCCACGAGGCGGGCCTCGGGGAAGCGGGCGAGGATCTGACGGCCTCGGGGGGAGGCGGCGGCGGCCGGTTCGGCGTGGATCTCCTTCACCGCGAGGACGCGGTGCGCTTCGCGGGAGTCGCGGAAACGGGAGGAGGTCGGTTCGACCGACTCCGGGTGAGGCATCTCGTCGATGCCGAAGAGGGGCTCTTGGTGGGGCATGGGGCCGGCTTCCGCGGTGGGGGGTGGCTGACGTAGCCGTCGTCTCCAGGGTACGGCTGTGACCGCCGGGTCCTGACGTCGTCGGCTGCGGGCCGGTGAGGGCTGGTCGCGCAGTTCCCCGCGCCCCTGAGGGGTGGCACCGGTCCGATACCGGGTGCGGGCCCGGTGGGGGCTTGGCGCGCCGTTCCCCGCCCCCTGACGGTGTGCACACACGGCGAGTGCAGCCCACCCGAGGGGCGCAGAGAACCGCGCGAACAGCCACGACGCACCCGCACCCGCCCGCACAGGGCCCGCACCCGCCCCTCGGGCGCCCCTCAGGCCCCCGGCGTGAACCGTTCCCACACCCGGTGGGAGGCCAGCAGCGTGCGGACCTGGTCCAGGGCCGACGGGCCGGAGCCCGTCACCACGACACCCGGCGCGTCGACGGGAACGCCCGCCGATTCCAGAGCGGCCTCACCCCCCGCCCACGCCCCGATCGCCTTCCCGTGCCGGAACGCCTCCTGGAGCAGCTGCACGACCCGCGGGTCCGGCGCGGCCGGCGGAGCCCCCGGCGCACCCTTGCCGTCCGTCGCCCCCGGCGCGTCCGGACCCGCGGCCGGCGGCCCGGCGACCAGCACCGCGTCGAACTCGATCGACCGCGCCGTGACGTGGCTGCGCTGGGCCGTCAGGGCGTGGTCGCCCGTACCGACCGTGCCGCCCGTTGGCGCGACGACCAGCGGGATCATGCCGGCCTCCAGCACGGCGTCCCGCACCGCGTGCACGCCCTCCAGGTCCCCGTCGGGACCGGTGAGGATGCCGATGACGCGTCCGTCGACCGGCCACGTCCCGCCGATCTGGGACAGCGCCGGGCTCGGCTCGACGTCGGCGAGCGGCACCGTCGGCTCCGGCGCGGGCAGCCCGAGACCGTCGGCCACCCGGGAGCACAGCTCGGGGTCGATGTTGGCCAGCACCTGGAGGGTCCGCACGCGGATGGCCTCCTCGTAGCACTTGCCCAGCTCGAAGATGTACGCGCCGATGATGTGCTCGCGCTCCACCGGGCTCATGGAGAGCCAGAAGCGGCGGGGCTGGCTGAAGTGGTCGGAGAACGACTCCGGCGCCTCGCGCACCTTCCGTCCCTCGGGGACGGTCACCGGCGTCTCGACGTAGGCGCCCATGTCGGCGCCCGCGGTGAACGGGCAGCCGCCGTCGAGGGAGTTGGGCTGGTAGGGCGCGACACCCCGGTGCACGGCCGTCTGGTGCATGCCGTCGCGCAGCATGTCGTTGACCGGCGCGTGCGGCCGGTTGATGGGCAGCTGCGGGAAGTTGGGACCGCCGAGCCGGGTGATCTGCGTGTCGAGGTAGGAGAACAGCCGGCCGGCGAGCAGCGGGTCGTCGGTGACGTCGATACCGGGCACGAGGTGGCCGACGTGGAAGGCGACCTGCTCGGTCTCCGCGAAGAAGTTCGACGGGTTGCGGTTGAGCGTCATCAGCCCGACCGGCTGCACCGGCGCCAGCTCCTCCGGCACGATGTTCGTCGGGTCCAGCAGGTCGATTCCCTCGAAGGTCTGGTCGGGGGTGTCGGGGAAGGTCTGGATGCCCAGTTCCCACTGCGGGTACGCGCCCGCCTCGATGGCGTCGGCGAGGTCCCGGCGGTGGAAGTCGGGGTCGTTGCCGTTGATGAGCTGCGCCTCGTCCCACAGCAGGGAGTGCACGCCCAGCTTGGGCTTCCAGTGGAACTTCACCAGGGTGGTCCTGCCCTCCGCGTTGACGAGGCGGAAGGTGTGGACGCCGAAACCCTCCATCATCCGGTACGAGCGCGGGATGCCGCGGTCGCCCATGAAGAAGATGGTGTGGTGGGTGGCCTCGGTGTGCAGTGAGACGAAGTCCCAGAAGGTGTCGTGGGCGCTCTGGGCCTGCGGGATCTCCCTGTCGGGGTGCGGCTTGGCGGCGTGCACGACGTCGGGGAACTTGATGGCGTCCTGGATGAAGAAGACCGGGATGTTGTTGCCGACCAGGTCGAAGACGCCCTCGCTGGTGTAGAACTTCGTCGCGAAGCCCCGGGTGTCGCGCACGGTGTCGGCGGAGCCGCGAGAGCCGACGACGGTGGAGAAGCGCACGAAGACCGGCGTCTCGACGTCGGGGGCGAGGAACCCGGCCTTGGTCACCGAGGCGGCCGTGCCGTAGCTCTGGAAGACGCCGTGCGCGCCCGCGCCGCGGGCGTGGACCACGCGCTCCGGGATGCGCTCGTGGTCGAAGTGCATGATCTTCTCGCGCAGATGGTGGTCCTGGAGCAGGACCGGGCCGCGCGGGCCCGCCTTGAGCGAGTGGTCGGTGTCGTACAGCCGGGTGCCCTGGGCGTTCGTCAGGTGGCTGCCGGACTGGGCCATGCGCGCCTGGTCGGCGCCCGTGGGGGAACCGGTGGGCGAGACGGTGGCCGGCCCGCTCTGGTCGGGCTTGGGCGGCAGCGGCTCACGGGGTTCCACCGGCCGCTCCACCGTGGGCGGTTCGGGGGCGGGACGGCCGGGGATGCCGTCCGCCGGGGCCGACGTGCCGCCCTGGAGGGACTCGGCGACCTTCTTGGCGGCACGACGGACGGGATTGGCCTCGCTCATGGATGAATGCTCCTCCGCTTCGGACCGGCCACGACCAAGTGGCCGTGCTGCTTCACTTGCCGACTGCGGGTGACCTCGGGACGCAAGGTGAAGGGAACGTCGACCCCCGTCAACGTCTCATGGCTCGTTGTCCCTCGCAGGAGACGCCGGCCGATGGAGTGACCTCGGGCCCCCGGCCCCCGCGTCACGCCGTCCGGGTCTCCGCGCACCTTCCCTCCCGGTGATCCGACCGCTCCCGCCGCGTACCCCTCACACCGGTTTCAAGGCACATCGATTTCTCGCCGAAGCACGTCGAGGGTGGTCCGGGGTCAGAAGAGCTGCCCCTGCCGCCCGTCGGGGGCGGTGGTCCGGCGCGGGGTGCGGCGCGGGGCGGGACGGCGCTCCGGGACCTCGTCACCGAAGAGCGGCGCGGTGCCGTACTCGTCCGGCTCTGCGGGGACGACGACGGGGCCGGTGCCCACGTTGAGGCAGAGCGGGGCCTCGCTGTCGAAGTCCCCGGGCGTCATCGCCGTCCAGTCGCGTTCCCGACGCTCGCCCACCCGGCACCCCCGCTCCCCGTCCACCCGGAAAGGTTATCGGGAGGTCCGGTGCCCGCCGGACGCCGCGTCGTACGACGCCACGGGACGATGAGACGTAGGTCACACACCGAGGGCTGTCACACATCGCGGGGCCGTTCCGTCAGTGAAGCGACACCGTCACCACGGACCGACCTTGGAGAACACATGAACGCGCGTATCGACTTCTTCGCCAACCCCGTCGCCGGCAAGGTGCTGCGGCACATCAACTCGGCGGGCAAGGCGGCGGGGGACGCCGGTCTGCCGCACGCCACCCAGGAGCTGGTGAAGATCCGCGCCAGCCAGATCAACGGCTGCGGCTTCTGCACCGACATGCACACCAAGGACGCCGCCGCCGCGGGCGAGACCCAGCTGCGTCTCAACCTGGTCGCCACCTGGCGCGAGGCCACCGTCTTCACGGAGGCGGAGCGCGCCGCGCTCGAACTGGCCGAGCAGGGCACCCGCATCGCGGACGCGGCCGGCGGGGTCAGCGACGAGGCGTGGGCCGACGCCGCGAAGCACTACGACGAGGACCAGCTCGCCGCGCTGATCTCGCTGATAGCGATCATCAACGCCTACAACCGGATCAACGTCATCAACCAGCAGCCCGCGGGCGACTACCAGCCCGGCCAGTTCGGCTGACGCCTCCGCCGGAAGGGGCCCCTCCCGGTAGGAGGGGCCCCTTCCGCTACACCTGGCCGAGCGCCGTGCGCAGGGCTGCCGGGGTGGCCGCCGCCCACGCCTGCGGCGAGCAGGAGTGCGGGTACGGCACCGGGGCGGGGGCGTCCGCGCGGCCGTAGCCGGCGAACACCTCGGGCAGTCGGTAGCCGCAGCGGGCAGCGGCCGCGGCGAGTCCGTCGGCGAGGGCGCGCACCTCGTCGCCGAGGCCGTACCGGGCGAGACCCAGGGCGATCAGGGCGTTGTCGTGCGGCCAGACGCTGCCGCAGTGGTACGACAGCGGGTGGTAGGGCGCCTGCCCGCTCGCGAGGGTCCGCACGGCCCAGCCGGAGAAGAAGTCCGGCTCCAGCAGCCGCCGCCCGGTGGCGCGGGCCCGCTCCTCGTCGAGGATGCCCGACCACAGCAGATGGCCCGCGTCCGAGCCCAGG
The DNA here is from genome assembly GCF_022696125.1 of Streptomyces sp. GB4-14. Taxonomy (NCBI): domain Bacteria; kingdom Bacillati; phylum Actinomycetota; class Actinomycetes; order Kitasatosporales; family Streptomycetaceae; genus Streptomyces; species Streptomyces sp. GB4-14. The sequence goes on from NZ_RZHO01000002.1 coordinate 207,749, forward strand.
GCGTCGGCCTGCCGGCCGGCGCCGTCCAGGGCCAGCGCGGGGAAGCCCGCCTCCGGCATCCAGAAGTCCCGCAGGAAGCGCTCGCGCAGTCCGGCCGCGAGGTCGTCCAGGCGGCGGGCGTAGTCCTCGTCGTCCCAGACGTCCCTGGCCAGCCGGGCGGTGCGCAGCAACGCGTCGTAGGCGTAGCCCTGCACCTCGGAGACGGCGAGGGGGCCCTCGGCGACGGTGCCGTCGGCGAAGCAGACGGAGCCCGGGGAGTCCTTCCAGTTCTGGTTGAGCAGGCCGCCCGGGTCCGGGGTGTAGACGAGGTAGCCGCGCTCCCGCAGTCCCCCGTCGGTGAGCATCCAGTCGACGGCGCGGCGCGCGTGCTGCTCCAGGCGCACAGCGAGCGTGCGGTCGCCGGTGGTCTCGTGGTGGGCGTGCAGCAGGACCAGGAACAGGGGCGTGGCGTCGACGGTGCCGTAGTAGCGCCCGTAGGGGATCTGCCGGAAGTGGGCGAGTTCGCCCCTGCGGACCTCGTGGACGATGCGGCCGGGCTGCTCGCCGCGGAACGCGTCATAGGTCTGCCCCTGGGTGGCGGCGAGGGCGCTGAGCGTGGCCGCCGCGGTCCCCGGCGCGTAGGGCAGCAGGAAGTGCGAGGTGAGGAGGGAGTCCCGGCCGAACAGGGTGAGGAACCAGGGGCTGCCGGCCGCGGGGACCGCGAGGTCCTCGCCGTCGACGCCGGCGGCGTGGACGGTCAGCAGGTCGAGATCGGTCATGCCCTGGTCGAAGGCGCGGTCCAGGTCGGACGCGCCGGGCCCCGGGGCCTGCCGGGCCCGGGCCGGCTTGCGGGGGACGGGCGGTACGGGGGCGTGCGGGCGGGCGTGCACGATCAGGCGCAGCTCGGCCCGGCCGTGCGGCTCCAGGGCGAGCCGCCAGCGCAGGGTGCGGGCGGTGCCGCCGTCCGGCGTCTCGCGCACGAAGTCGGGGGCGGGGGCGCACTCCACGACCGTACGGGAGTGCCAGTCGTCCCTGCGGTAGTCGAACCGCACGCCCCCCTGCACCGGCCGGGCGCTGTGCTCGGCGCCCGGCCGTTCGTACGTCCGTCCGTCGGCGCGGAGTTCGAAGAGGTCGGCGAAGTCCGCGTCCGCGGTGAGCTCCAGCTCGGCGGTGACCGGCTCGGGGAGGTTGCTGACGAAGGCCAGGCGCTCGGTGAGGATCCCGCCGGTCACGCTCTGGTCGCGGAACACCGTGTAGGCGGGAGGCGCCTCACGGGTGCCGGGAGGTGTGAGGACGCTGACGGACGAGGCGCCGGCCGGGTCCTCCTCGGCGGGCCGGAGCGTGACCGGCGCGGACCCGGCGACGCGGAGCTGCCAGCGGCTGAGGTGGCGCGCGTCGTGGGCGAACAGTCCGTCCGGCGCGGTGCCGCCCACGCCGTCGATGTCGCCGGCCGGGCCCAGTCGGGCGAGCGTGCCGTCGCACACGAGCTGCACGCGCCCGGTGGTCTCGGTCATCGGGAAAGCTCCTCCTGGTCGGTGAGCGGCAGGCCGGGCCCGGTGAGCGCCGCGTCCGGGGCGTGGTCGGCCGGCGGCAGGTCCGGCTCGTGACCCGTGTGGAGCAGGTCCAGGGCCAGGGCGGCCGTCCAGGAGAACTGGCGGGCGCCGCGGCCCTCGCCGGTCAGCGGGTCGACGTACTCGGCGAAGCCGGTGCGTCCGGCCTCCGCGACCAGCGCCTCGCGCAGGCTCCGGGCACGCGCGTCCCGGCCGTGCGTGCGCAGCCCCCGTTCGACGAGCCAGGCGGTGTTGAACCAGGCGGGGCCGCGCCAGTAGCGCGTGGCGTCGAAGGTCGGCCCGGTCAGGTCGTTGCTGGGGACGAGCCCGGTGGCGGGGGCGCGGAAGTGCGGGCCGTCCAGAGTGTCCGTCAGGGCGCCGACGACGTCGGCGGGCAGACCGGGCACGACGAGCGGGAGGAGTCCGGCGATGCCGGTGTGGTCGACGAGGGTGTCCTCGACGAGGTCGCGGGCGCGGAAGATCCCGGCGTCGTCGTCCCAGAGGCGGTCCACGAGCCGGCGGGTCAGCTCGGCGGCGCGTCCGGCGTGGCGGGCGCCGTCCTGTCCGAGGTGGTCCGCCATGCGGGCCAGGGCGAGTTCGCCGGTGACGAGCAGGGCGTTGAAGCCCGGGTCCTCCAGGGCGAACCGGTGGTCGGTGGCCCGGTCGTCGTAACCGGCCGCGCGGTAGGCGGACGCGAGCCGCACGTAGCGGCCGTAGTCCAGGTCGGTGGGACGGTCGGCGGGGTCGCCGTGGTCGAGGTCGGCGCGGCGGAAGGTGTCGGCGGCCGGTTCGACGCGGGCGAGGGCACGGTCCCAGGCGGGGCTGTTGTCCATGCCGGGTTCCCACGGGTGGACTACCGCCGCCAGTCCCCCGCCGCCGAGGTCACGATGGGTCAGGAGGTAGTCGTGCCAGGCGGTGAGGCGGGGCAGCACGCGCGCCAGGAAGCCGCGCCGGGCGGACTCGGCGGGGTCGGCGCAGTGCACCAGCCAGGCGGCGAGGGCGTGCACGGGTGGCTGCACGATGCCGGAGGTCTCGGGCGCGGCGGGGGCGCCCGCTGCGTGGCCCGCGCGGGAGGACTGCCAGAAGTCGGGGCTCGGGAAGTAGGCCCCGTACGGGACGTCGGGGTTGAAGACGATGTGCGGGAGGCGTCCGTCGGCCCACTGGCCGGCCAGCAGGGACTCCAGTTCCTGCTGGGCGCGGCGCACGGAGAGGTGGCGCAGGCCGATGGCGATGAACGCCGAGTCCCAGCTCCACTGGTGGGGGTAGAGGGTGCGGGAGGGGACGGTGGAGGCGCCGGTCCAGTTGCCGAGGAGGACCCGCGCCGCGCCGCGCCGCAGTGTCAGGTGGTCTGCGGGCGCGGCGGGCGCGGGCCGGTCGAGGGGGGTCTGCCGGTCGAGGAGGGTGGTCTTCACGCGCCGGACCTCTTCAGGAAGGCGGGGACGGAGCGGACGGCCTCCTCGGGGTCGCCGGTGAGCCGGCATTCCAGGGCGAGGTGCCCGTCGTAGCCGATGGCGTGCAGGGCGGTGAGCCAGGCGCGCCAGTCGAGGTGGCCGGCGCCGGGCTGGAAGCGGTTGGAGTCGGAGACCTGCGCGTGGCCGATGAGGCCGGCGTGGGCGAGGATCGCGGCGGCGGGGTCGGACTCCTCGATGTTCATGTGGTAGCTGTCGATGCCGATCCGTATCGAGTCCAGGCCGGTGGCGCGGATCAGGTCGGCGGCCTGGTCGAGGCGGTTGACCATGTGGTCCTCGTAGCGGTTGAGCGGTTCGAGGAAGAGCGTGACACCTTCCCGGCGCGCGTGCTCGCCGAGTTCGGTCAGACCGGCGAGGAGGATCTCGCGGTCCTCGGCCTCGCTGCGCGGCGGTTCGAAGGGCGGCAGGCGGCGGGAGAACATGCCGTAGGAGGCGGGGGTCTGGGCGCCGGTTCCGCCGATCTCGGCGATGACGGTGAGCTGGGACTTCATCTGGACGAGGGCGTCGCGGCGCAGGTCCTCGTCGAACGCGCCGAGGAAGTGGAGCATGTCGACGCACACGGTCGGCATGACGACGCCGTCCTTGCGGGCCTGCTTCAGCTCGTCGAGGCGGGAGGCGAAGTGCAGGTCGCCCTTGCCGCGGAGTTCGATCGCGTCGTATCCGGCCTGCTGTGCGAACTCCCATTTGGCCTGGAGGGTGTCTCCGGGCAGGAGTTGCTCCTGTACGGCGGTCTTGAGCATGTGGGGGCCTTTCGGGCTCTCAGAATTCCAGGACGACCTGAAGGGCCTCGGCGGGCCGCTCGTCCAGCAGGACGTAGGCGTCCGCCGCGTCGGCGGCCGGGACGACGTGGCTGACCAGGGAGGTGACGTCGACCTGGCCCTCGGCGACCAGCCGCAGGAAGGTGCGCTGGAGTCGGTCGACGCTCCAGCGCCCGGAGAGCTGGGGCGGGACGCCGCCGATCTGGGAGCAGACGAGCTGGACGCGGTTGTGGTGGAACTCGTCGCCGAGCCGGAGGCCGATCCCGTCGCCCTGGTAGAAGCCGGAGGCGACGACGCGTCCGCCGACGGCGACGGAGCGCAGGGCCTCGTGGAGGGCGGGGTAGGCGCCGCTGATCTCGATGGCGAGGTCGGCGCCGCGTCCGCCGGTGGCGTCGCGGACGCGTTCGGCGACCTGATCGGTGCGGGCGTTCAGCGTGGTGTGGGCGCCGTAGCGGCGGGCGGTGCCGAGGCGGCCGTCGAGGGCGTCGACGGCGGTGACGCGGGCGCCGCTCAGCTGGGCCAGGCGGGTGGTCAGCAGGCCGATGACGCCCTGCCCGAAGACGGTCACGTCCTCGCCGAGGTGGACGTCGCCGGCCAGGACCGCGTTGTAGGCGATGGCGCCGACCCGGGCGAAGGCGCCGGCCAGCGGGTCGAGCCCGTCCGGGAGAGTGTGACCGATGACACGTTCGGCGGGGACGATTCCTTCGCTTCGATGTCCCCATATGCCCCATATAAGGTCGCCTGTGACGGGAAGTCCAGGAGTGCCGTCCAACTCCGGGGAGACCTCGACGACCTCGCCGACCTCGGAGTAGCCCCAGCCGGCCACCGGGTACTCGATGCCGGCCGCGCCCTCGTGGAAGAGGCGCGCCTCCGGGTCCCAGGTGCGGGTCAGATACGGGTTCGTGCCGCGGTACGCGGTGAGTTCGGTGCCCGCGGAGATACCCGAGTAGCGGGTGCGCACCCTCAGATGACCCGGCGGCAGGGGTTCTCTCTCGTGCTCGGCGATCTCCACATGACGGGGGCCGGTGAACTGGACGACGCGTTCCACGGATGGCTCTCCGGAGGGTGCGGTGGGTGGGTTGCGTCGACGATAGCTCTTACTTATGTCTTGTCAACAAGCAGAAGTGATGCTGAGATGCGCTGTCAGCAGACGTAAGTCGACACAAGGACGTGCAATGCGCTTGAGGACCCTGCGGTCGCGGATGACCGCGGTCGGCGTCGCGGCAGCCCTGGGAAGCGGGTTGCTGGCCGGCTGTTCCACCGGCGGCACCGGGCCCGGCGCCCCGGACCGCGAGATCAAGGTGTGGTCCCTGGAGAACCTCCCGGACCGGGCCGCGGCGACACGGAAGACCGTCGCCGGGTTCGAGAAGAAGACCGGGATCGACGTCCAGCTCGTCACGGTCGACGAGGGCCAGCTGCCCCAGCTGATCATGTCCGCGGCCGCGGCGGGCGAACTGCCGGACGTCATCGGCGCCGTGCCGATGGGTCAGGTCTGGCAGATGTACAGCAACGGCCTGCTGAACACCGAGATCCCGGAGCAGGTCATCGACGGGCACGGGCGCGACACCTTCAACGCCAACGCCCTCGAGCTGACCTCCGACGGCGCGACCAGCCTCAGCGTCCCCTCCGACTCCTGGCTCCAGCTGCTGGTCTACCGTCAGGACGACTTCGACAGGCGGAAGCTGGCCGCGCCCGACACCTACGAGCGGGCGCTGACCGCCGCGGAGGCCCTCACCACCAAGGGCCACGACGGCGTCTCGGCCGCCACCGACCCCGGCGACGTCTTCACCTCGCAGAGCTTCGAGAGCATCGCCCTCGCCAACGACTGCCAGCTCGTCGACGACGCGCACGAGGTGGCCCTCGACTCACCGCAGTGCCAGACCGCGTTCCGCACCTACGACAAGCTGGCCAGGGAGTACGGCGCCCCCGGCACGCAGACCGTGGACTCCACCCGCGCCACCTACTTCTCGGGGCGGTCCTCGATGATCGTCTGGTCGTCGTTCCTGCTGGACGAGCTGGCCGGCCTGCGCAAGGACGCGCTGCCCAGCTGCGCCGAGTGCCGCCAGGACCCGCGCTACCTGGCCGACCACAGCGGCATCGTCACCGCCATGCGGGGCCCGGACGCCGCCGAGCCCGCGCAGTTCGGCGAGATCACCTCCTGGGTGACGACGAAGACCGCCGAGACGGCCGCCTCCCGCGAGTTCATCCAGTACATGACGAGCGACGGCTACGAATCGTGGTTCGGCATGGCTCCCGAGGGCAAGATCCCGGTCCGGCGCGGCACGCAGGAGGACCCCGACCGCTATCTCGACGCCTGGCGCAACAGCGAGATCGGCGTGGACACCAAGAAGCCGTTCGACGAGGTCTACCCGCCCGCACTGCTCGACCAGCTCGCCGAGGGCATCACCGACCTCCGTCGCTGGGGCATCACCCAGGGCGACGGCGCCCTGGTCGGCGCGACCAACGGCGAACTGCCCGTTCCCAAGGCCGTGGGCGCGATGACCAGCGGCCAGTCCTCGCCCGAGGAGACGGCACGCGAGGCCGACGAAGAGATCTCCGAACTGCAGCAGTCCCTCCAGTAGCAGCCGCCCGCCCGCACGCCACAAAGGTCCTTCCATGACAACAGCCCCCGCCGGCGCGCAGAAGCGCCGGACCCCGCCGCCCCGGCCCACGGGAGGCCCCGGCCGGCCGGGCCGCCGGCCCGCGACCGCGCGCAGCCGCGCCAACCGCGCGGGCCTGGCCTTCGTCTCCCCCACGTTCCTGGTCGTCCTGGTGGTGGTCGTCCTGCCCATCGCCTGGACGGTGCTGCTGGCCTTCCAGGACGCCAAGCTCGTCGACATCCAGGGCATGGGCCTGTTCGGCAACTGGTCTCTGGACAACTTCTCCGACGTGTTCGCCTCGGCCGGTTTCTGGTCGAGCCTGAAGACCACCCTGATCTACACCGCGGGCAGCACCGCCGGCTCCGTGCTGCTCGGGCTGGTCGCCGCGCTCGCGCTGCGCAGGCCGTTCCGCGGGCGCGGCCTGCTGCGGGCCGCGATGCTGCTGCCGTACGTGGCGCCCGTGGTGGCCGTCGCCTTCGTGTGGGAGGTCGCGCTCAGCCCCCAGTACGGCATCGTCAACGACTGGGGCCGCCGCCTGTTCGGCTGGGACGACCCCATCGCCTTCCTCTCCACCCGCGCGTACGAGGTCAGCTTCCTCGGGGCGCACTTCGACATCCCGCTCGCGCTGCTCACCGTCATCGCGTTCGAGTGCTGGCGGTACTTCCCCTTCGCGTTCCTGTTCATCCTCGCCCGGCTCCAGGCCGTGCCCTCCGTGCTGGAGGAGGCCGCGACCGTGGACGGGGCGACGCCGCTGCAGCGCTTCCGGCACATCCTGCTCCCCCAGCTGATGCCGGTGATCGCGCTGCTGTGCGTGCTGCGGTTCATCATGACCTTCAACAAGTTCGACGACGTCTACCTGCTGACCGGCGGCGGCGCCGGCACCGACGTCGCGGCCGTCCGGGTCTACGACTTCCTCACCGCCCGCTACGACGTCGGCGCCGCAGCGGCCCAGGCCCTCGTGCTGGCCGCCTCGCTGATGATCCTGCTGGGCTTCTACTTCAAGTTCTTCGGCAACAAGGTCCAGGAGGAAGCGTGACCGGCAAGACCGCCCTGTCCCGGGCCCAGGTCGAGGACCGCGTCCTCGGCGTCCTGAAGTGGCTGGTGATCGCGTTCCTCGCGGCGATCACCCTGCTGCCCTTCTACTACATGCTCCTGCTGTCCCTGAAGCCCATCGACGCGCTGCTGCTGGACCCCGGGTCGCTGTGGCTGCCGGCGAAGGACTTCACGGTCGCCACGTACCAGGACGTCATGCGCTCCACCGACGCCGGCGGGCAGGGCTTCGTCCGCTTCCTGCTCAACTCGGCGCTGGTGTCGCTGGGTACGGTGCTGCTGACCCTCGCCGCCGCGGTGCCCGGCGCCTATGCGGTGAGCCGGCTGAAGTTCTTCGGGCACCGGCAGGTCAGCGCCCTGTTCCTGGCCGTCTACCTGTTCCCCGCGACGCTGCTCGCCGTCCCGCTGTTCGTGATCTTCGCCAGGATGGGTCTGTCCTCCAGCCTGGTGGGCCTCGCCGTGGTCTACGTGGCGCAGACGGTGCCGGTGTCGGTCTACATGCTGAAGAACTACCTGGTCACCATCCCGTACTCGATCGAGGAGGCGGCGGCGCTGGACGGGTGCAGCAGGCTGCAGACCGTGCGCAAGGTGATCCTGCCGCTCGCGCTGCCCTCGCTGATGGCGACCGGCCTGTACGTCTTCATGATCGCCTGGAACGAGTTCCTCTTCGCCCTGCTGTTCCTGGCCGCCGACCCCGACAAGTGGACGGTGTCGCTGGGTCTCGCGCAGCTCTCCAACGGCGTGGAGGTGCCCAAGACGGTTCTGATGGCCGGTTCGGTGGTGCTGACCATCCCCGTGGTATTCCTGTTCTTCGCCGCCGAACGGCTGCTCACCGAAGGCCTCACCAGCGGCGCCGACAAGAGCTGACGCCATGGGGGAACGTGTGACGACGCCGCAGCCGGTCAGCGCGGGCGGACTGCTGGACCTGATCCGCAGCGGACGCGCCAACACCCGGGCCGCCCTGCAACGCGCCACCGGACTGTCCCGGTCCACCGTGGGACAGCGGCTCGACCTGCTCAACCGGGCCGGCTGGCTGCGGCACACCACGGGCGCCTCCACCGGGGGCCGCCCCTCGGAGCGGATCGTCTTCGATTCCGCGCACGCCTCGGTCCTCGCCGTGGATCTGGAGACACGGCACGCCCGGGCGGCGGTCCTCGACCTGACCGGCACGATCCTCGCCGAGCACACCGGGCCGCTGGACATCACCGAGGGACCGGACCACGTCCTGGACCATGTCACCCGGTGGTTCCCCGACCTGATCGCCGCGGCGGGCGCCGACGCATCCCGGGTCTGCGGGGTCGGCCTGTCGGTGCCCGGCCCGGTCGACTGGGAGGTCGGCCGGGTCGTCGAGCCGCCCATCATGCCCGGCTGGGACCGCTACCCCATCCGCGAGCGCCTCCAGGACGCGTACGCGCGGCACGTGGGCGCGAGCCTGGAGGGCGGCCCGGTGCCCGTCCTGGTGGACAACGACGCCAACCTGATGGCGCTGGCCGAGCAGCAGGCCAACCACCGGGACTGCTGCGCGTTCGTGCTGGTGAAGGTCTCCACCGGCATCGGCGCCGGCGTGGTCGTCGACGGCCACGTCTACCGGGGCATCGACGGCGGCGCCGGCGACATCGGGCACATCCGGGTGCACGACCGCGCCGACGCGCTGTGCATGTGCGGCTCGTACGGCTGTCTGGCGGCCGTGGCCAGCGGCCGGGCCCTGGCCAAGGAGCTGTCCGGGGCGGCCGGCAACGCCGCCTCGGGCTCGGACGTCAGGCGGCTGCTGGCCGAGGGGCATCCGGACGCGATCCGGCTCGCCCGGGAGGCGGGCCGCCGGGTGGGCGAGGTGCTCGTCACCGTCGTCACCCTGCTCAACCCCGGGGTGCTGATGCTCGCCGGGGACCTGTCAGGGGTGCCGTTCATGACCGGTGTGCGCGAACTGCTCTACCAGCGGGCCATGCCCCGCACCACGGCCAACCTCCAGATCGTCACCTCCCGCCTCGGCGACCACGCCGGCCTGATAGGGGCCGCGACCACGGTCGTCGACCACCTGTACTCCCCCGAGCGGGCGGACGCCCGTCTCGCCGGGATCCTCTCCCCGCAGTCAGGACGACCGTGACACCCTCCCCCTGGACCCGCCGGCCCGTCGAGGTCGGCCTGGTCGGCGCGGGCCCCTGGGCCCGTGCCATGCACGCCCGGATCCTCGCGGCCGGGCCCGAGACCCGGCTCACCGCCGTCTGGGCCCGCCGCGCCGAGGCGGCGCACGCGACGGCAGCCCCGTACGGGGCCGACGTGGCCGGCTCCTTCGAGGAGTTGCTCGACCGGTGCGAGGCGGTGGCGTTCGCCGTGCCGCCCGCCGTGCAGGCCGAGCTGGCGCCCCTGGCCGCGAGGCGCGGCAAGGCGCTGCTGCTGGAGAAACCGCTCGGGCCCGGCCTGGACGCGGCCCGGCGCGTCGCGGACGCGGTGGCAGAGGCGGGCGTGGTCTCGCAGCTCGTGCTGACCAAGCGGTACCACCCGGTGACCCGGGCGTTCCTCGCCGCCGCGCGGGACGCCGAGGTGTCGGGCGCCCGCTCCTGCTATCTCCACGGCGCCTTCCTGGCCGGGGAGTTCGCGACGGGCTGGCGGCTGGAGCAGGGCGCGCTGCTGGACCTGGGCCCGCATCTGCTGGACCTGCTGGACGCGGCGGTCGGGCCGGTCAAGGCGATCCGCGGCACCGGCGACTCCCGCACCTGGCTGGAGCTGACCTGCGAGCACGAGAACGGCGCGGTCAGCCAGGCGTCACTGTCCGGCGCGGTGAACGTGCCCCGGGCGGTCACCCGCGTCGAACTGTTCGGCGCCGGGGAGCCGTTGGTGTACGACACGGCGGAGATCGACCACGAGGAGTGCTGGCCGGTGCTGCGCCGGGAGTTCGCGACGGCGGTGCGCACCGGCGTCACGACCGCCCCGGACGCGGCACGCGGGCTGTACCTCCAGGAGCTGATCGCGCGCGTGGTGTGACGTCACGTCACCTCTGCCCACGACGAAGGGGGCGCTCCCGCCGGGCGGGCGCGCCCCCTGTCGTGTGCCGCGGTCGGCTCAGGACGCCGCGCGCCTGGGCAGGCGCCAGCCGGGCCGCGGGAAGTGGCAGGTGTAGCCGTCCGGGTAGCGCTGGAGGTAGTCCTGGTGCTCCGGCTCGGCCTCCCAGAAGTCCCCGGCCGGGGTCACCTCGGTGACCACCTTGCCGGGCCACAGTCCGGACGCGTCGACGTCGGCGATGGTCTCCTCGGCGACGCGCTTCTGCTCGTCGTCGTAGTAGAAGATCGCGGAGCGGTAGCTCATGCCGATGTCGTTGCCCTGGCGGTTCTTCGTCGTCGGGTCGTGGATCTGGAAGAAGTACTCCAGGATCGTCCGGTAGTCGGTGACCGCCGGGTCGTAGGTGATCTCGATGGACTCGGCGTGGGTGCCGTGGTTGCGGTAGGTCGCGTTGGGGACGTCGCCGCCGCTGTACCCCACCCGGGTGCTCAGCACGCCCGGCAGCGTGCGGATCAGCTCCTGCATGCCCCAGAAGCATCCGCCCGCGAGCAGCGCCTTCTCCTCGGTCCTTGTCATCGTGTGTCGCCCTTCTCCCAGGTGTGCTGCGACGTTCCTCAGTGAGAACCGCGCCGGGACCTGCATTGTTCCGGCCGCGCCCGGTGCGCCGGACACCGGGTCGCGCGGTCCGCACGGGGGGTGCCGGGCGGGGTCAGCGTCCCGGGCCCGAGGCGCACTCCAGGTCCCTCAGGCGGACCTCGTCGGCCATCGCCCGCATGCCCTCGTCGGTGAAGTGGAGGTGGTCGCCGTTGTCGTAGGCGGGCCGGATGGACTCGGGGTCGCCGGGGTCGCGCACCGCCCGGTCGAAGTCGGCGACAGCGTCGAACAGCCCGCCGCCGCGGATGAACGCGTTGACCTCCTGGCGGACCGCCTCGGCCTCCGGGTCCCACTCGGGCCAGCCCTTGAACGGCGCGATCGTGGCGGCGACCACACAGTGCCCGGCCGCGTGGACGCGGTCGGTGAGCCGGCGGTAGCCCTCGATCAGGTCCTCCGCCGTGACGCCGGTGTGCGCCTTGAGGTCGTTGACGCCCTCGAACAGCAGGACCGTGCGGACGCCCGGGTGGGACAGCACGTCACGGTCGAGACGGTTCAGGGCGCTGGGCGAGGCGGTGTCGGCGAGCACCTTGTTGGCGGAGATGCCCGCGTTGGCCACACCGCGGACGGTGGTGGCGCGGGAGTGCTGGAGGCGCCGGGACAGGTAGTCGGGCCAGCGGCGGTTGAGGTCCGTGGTGGACTCCCAGCCGTCGGTGATGGAGTCGCCGAGCGCGACGACCGCCCCGGTGCGTGCGGGGGTGCGGACGGTGACGGCGTCCAGGTAGAACCAGGACGTGACGGTCCGCGTCCAGGGGGCGGCGGTCTCGCCGGCGGTGTGGTCGCCCTGGGTGAGGTACGAGGTCTGCATGGCCAGCCGGTGTCCGGTGGCGGGGCCGGACGCGTCGGGGCTGTGCAGGCTGACGACCAGGTTGGTACGGGCGCGGACCCGGCCGGGGAGCGGGTCGCTGAGGACGAGGCCGCCCGGCGGGACCGTCACGCTCGTGCGGCCGTCGAAGGTGAGGCGGCGGTTGCTGCCGGGGACCAGGGCGGCGCCCTCCCGCTGGAGGCCGGCGTACACGCTGTCGAAGGTCAGCGGCCGGTCGCCGAAGGCGTTGGAGAGCCGTACGCGCATCCGGTCGCCGCCGACGCTGGTGTGCACCACCAGCCGGTAGGCGCGGTCGGGCACGCCCGTGCCCAGCCGGAAGGCGCTGGTGGCCCAGGTGACCACGTCGTGCCGGGGCGGCGCGCTCCCGGCCGCCGAGGGGACGGGGCCGAGGAGAGCGGCGAGCAGGGCCAGGACGAACAGCCCGCGCAGCCGGGTCCCCCATGGGGGAAGTCTTCGAGGGTGGAGCGTGGTGGTGTTCAGCGTCGCCTCCCACGTGTCCCGTGGTGTTGTCGTGACCCGTAGTGAGATTAGCGGCACCTGTCCGGCCTGGCACCGCCTGCATCAGGCCGTCATCGCCCGTTCATCTCCCGTTCCGGGGCAGGCAGGCGTCAGCGGCCGACGAAGGACTGGATGGCCGTGGCGGCGGCTCCACGGGCCCACTCCTCGAACGGCAGGGGGCGGGTGCGGACCTCGCAGCGGGCGGCGGAGCCGAAGGCGGCCGCGGTGAAGACGTCGCGGATCTGCCCGGCGAACAGGTCGTACGCGGCCAGGCCCTCACCGGAGATGATCACGCGTTCCGGGCCGAGCAGGTTGGCCACGGTGGCGATCCCCCGGCCGATGGCCTCCCCCGCCCGGGCGTAGACGGCGCGCGCCCCCTCGTTCCCCTGGCGCGCGAGGGCGAGGGCCTCCGCGGCGTCGGAGACCGGGACGCCGGTCACCTCACGGACCCGGGCGGTGATCGCCGCGTCGGAGGCCACGGCCTCCAGGCAGCCGCGGTCACCGCAGTGGCAGGGCGGGCCGTCCGGGACGACGGGGACATGACCGATCTCCCCCGCGACGCCGTGCGCGCCCGGGACGACCCTGCCGTGCACCACGAGCCCGCAGCCGATGCCCGCTCCCACGGTCACGACGGCGAAGTCCGACAGGCCCACGCCGTCGCCGAACCACTGCTCGGCCACGGTCAGCGCGCGGACGTCGTTCTCCACGGTGACCGGCAGCCCGCTCATCTCCTCGGCGAGCCCGGCGAGGGGTACGTCGTGCCAGTCCAGGAAGGGCGACCAGCGCACCGTGCCCGTGGCGCGGTCCACGTCCCCGGCGACCGCGAGGCCGAGCCCCAGGATCCGGACGCCGAACCCCTCGGCCTCGGTGAGCAGTTCCCGTACGAGGTCCGCGGCGACCTGGAGGACCTCGCGCGGCGCGCGGCCGGACAGGGGCACGCGCCGGGCGACGCGGATGCGGCAGCACAGGTCGGTGAGCACGCCGATGATCTCGTCGCCGGTCGCCTTCAGACCGACGAACAGCGCCCGTCCGCCGTCGACCCGCACCGGGTTGGCCGGGCGGCCGACCGCCGGGCGGACCTCCGCGCCCGCGTCCTCCATCAGGAAGCCGGCCTCGATCAGCGGTCGTACGGCCTTGGTGACCGCTGCCGGGGACAGGCCCGTCCGCCGGGCCGTCTCCTGCCGGGTGAGCGGGCCGTGCGTGAGGACGGTGGTGAAGATCTGGGAGGCCGCCGGGGTGTGTGCCGGGAACGTCTCGGCGGGCGAGGTCGAAGGCATGGCCGGGAACCTAGGCTCCTTATTTTCCGATGTCAATGAAAGTAGTCCTCTTTCTTTCGAAGGCCATAGGGAGCCCCCTTACGCCTTGTAAATGCAAGAGACGGACCGCCCTTGACACGTGATCGAAGGCCACGCTTGGGTGTGCGGTGCAATCCCCTGACGCTGATCGTGAGGCACCATGCCGCTCATCACCCGCTCCCCGGACACCGGGGTCTGGCTGCTGACCACCCCGCGCACGTCGTACGCGCTGCGGATCGACGAGACCGGCGCGCCCTGTCATGTGGCGTGGGGCCCGCGGCTCACCCCCGAGGAGGCGGACACGCTCGCGGCGCCGTTCGCGGAGCCGTCCAACAGCTTCGAGGGCCGGCCGCCCGTGGGCGAGGAACTGCCCGTGGACGGCGGCACCCGCTACGGCCCGCCCTCGCTCCAGGTGCGGTACGCGGACGGCTCCCGCGCCTTCGAGTGGGAGCCCGCCGGCCACCGGGTGGACGACCGGGTGCCGGGCTGCGAGGAGCTGGTCCTGGACTTCCGGGACCGGGTGGTCCCGCTGTCGGTGGCGCTGCACTACCGGGTCCGGGCGGACACGGACGTGATCGAGCGCTGGACCGTGGTGCGCAACGACGGCGACCGGCGGGTGGATCTGCTGCGCGCCGACTCCGCCGCGTGGACGCTGCCGCCGCTGGCCGACTACCGGCTGAGCCATGTCACCGGCCAGTGGTCGGCGGAGACGCGGTTGCACCGGGAGCGGCTGCCGCACGGGGAGACGGTGCTGACCAGCCGGCGCGGCATCACCAGCCACCACGCCAACCCCTGGGCCATGCTCGACGACGGCACCGCCGACGAGGACCGGGGCCGGGTGTGGAGCACGGCCCTGGCGTGGAGCGGCAGCTGGCGGATCACCGTGCAGCGCACCCCGGACGGGCGGGCGGGGCTGACCGGCGGCGTGGGCCACGAGGGGACGCGCGTGCCGCTCGCACCGGGCGAGGAGTTCACCACGCCGGTGGCGGCCGGGCTGTTCGCCGACGGCGGTTTCGGCGCGGCGAGCCGGGCGTGGCACGCGTACGTCCGGACCCATGTGCTGCGGCACGCCGACGAGACGGCGCCGGTGCTCTACAACTCCTGGGAGGCCACCGGCTTCGACGTGGACGAGGCGAGCCAGCTCGCGCTCGCCGAGCGGGCGGCCCGGCTCGGGGTGGAGCTGTACGTCGTGGACGACGGCTGGTTCGGCGCCCGCCGCAGCGACCGGGCGGGCCTCGGCGACTGGGCGCCGACGCCGGACCGCTTCCCGCACGGTCTGCGGCCGCTGTCCGACGCCGTGCACCGGCTCGGCATGCGGTTCGGCCTCTGGGTGGAGCCGGAGATGGTCAACCCGGACAGCGACCTGTACCGGGCGCACCCCGACTGGGTGCTTCACCTCCCCGGCCGTCCGCGCACCGAGCTGCGCAACCAGCTCGTGCTGAACTTCGCCCGGCAGGACGTCGCCGACTGGGCCTTCGACTGGCTCACCCGGCTGGTCGCCGAGCACCGCGTGGACTTCCTGAAGTGGGACATGAACCGTGTCTTCGGCGAGTCCGGCTGGGCGGGCCCCGAGGACGGCAACGACCGGCTGTGGACGCGCTACGTCCAGCGGCTGTACGGCGTGCTGGACCGGCTGCGTGAGGCGCACCCGAACCTGCGGATCGAGACGTGCAGCGGGGGCGGCGGCCGGGTCGACCTGGGCATCCTTGCCCGCACCGACCAGGCGTGGACGTCCGACAACACCGACGCGGTGGACCGGCTGGGCATCCAGCGGGGCTTCAGCCAGGTGTATCCGGCGCGGGTGATGTCCGCCTGGGTGACGGACGTGCCCAACCAGCTCACCGGGCTGACCGTGCCGTTGCGGTTCCGGTTCCACGCGGCGATGGCCGGGCTGCTCGGTCTCGGCGGCGACCTCACCCGCTGGAGCGAGGAGGAGCTGACCGAGGCCGCCGCACTGGTGGCCCGCTACAAGGAGATCCGGCACTTGGTGCAGCACGGCGACCAGTACCACATCGGCGACCCGTACGGCGACGGCGCGTCGGCCGTGCAGTACGTGGCAGCGGACGGGGGCGAGGCGGTGGTGCTGGTCTTCCGCGCCAGCCCGCGGCACGGCGCCCCGCGGGTGCCGCTCCGGCTGCGCGGCCTGCCGTCGGGCGTCCGCTTCCGGGACACGGAGAGGGGCACGGTGCATCACGCGACGGTGCTGACGGAGTACGGACTGGACGTCGATCTGCCGAGCGGCGACTGGGCGAGTGCTCTGATCCACCTGGAGCGGGTGCCGGACGGTGCCGGGGACCGGGCGGACGACTGAGAAACAGGAGCGCCGAGAAGGTGAGGCGGTCAGGCGGAGAGGGCGATACGGGCGGTGATGCTCTTGCCCTCCGCCTCCTGGCGGACGTCGAGGGCCTCGGCGACGGCCATGACGATCTCGAGGCCGTGCTGTCCGACACGGCCGGGATCGGCGTCCCGGGGCCGCGGCGCCTCCGGGTTGCCGTCGTGGACGACCACCTCCACGGCGTCGCCGAAAACCCGCAGGTCCAGTCCGACGGGGCCGGGCGCGTACTTTCGGGCGTTGGTCACCAGTTCGCTGACCACGAGCTGGGTGATCTCCACCACCCGCTCCGGCACCGGCAGGCCGTCCTCCGTCCGCGCCCGGTCGAGGAACTCGGCCGCGAGGTGACGTGCCTGCGCTATCCACGCGCCCCCGGCGTCCAGGGCGTAGGAGGCCCTCAGCCGGGGTGCGCCAGACACCGTCTCCCCCTCGTCGACAGGAACTGATTCCATCCGGTCCGCCTTTTACTCGATCACACCGCGCGACTACCCGCATCGCTCCCCCGCACGCCCAAGAAGTGTGACAGGTCCGTCGGACAGGTCAGCCCGCCAGGTGCCGCTCGAGCCAGTCACCTGCCGCACGGCGGAACAGACGGCGGTTGTCGGCCCGGCGGAAGTCGTGACCTTCGTCACGCAGCAGGAGCAGCTCCGCCTCCAGGCCGCGTTCCCGCGCGGCCCTGACGAACTGCTCGGACTCACCGGGTGGCACGTTGGTGTCGTGCTCCCCGTGCACGGCGAGGACCGGGGCTCGCAGCGCGTCGACCCTGCTCATGGGAGACAGGGCGCGCAGCAGGTCCCGGTCGCGTTCCGGATGGCCGTACTTGTGCGCGGCGGACTGCGCGATCCAGGGCTCGGTCCCGGCGAAGAAGGTGGTCAGGTCCGACATGCCGCACACGGCCACGCCGGTGCGGAACAGGTCGGGGTGCCAGACCAGGGACGCCATGGTGAGGTAGCCGCCGTAGGAGCGGCCCATGACGGCCATCCGCCTGGGGTCGGCCAGCCCCTGCACCATGACGTGCGCCGCGCAGTCGGCGACGTCGTCGATGGCGGAGAAGCGTCCTGCGCCCAGGTCGGCGTCGGTGAAGCTGCGGCCGTGGCCGGAGGAGCCGCGCACGTCGGGGGCGAACACGTCCAGGCCGCGGCCGAGCAGCTCCAGGTAGAGGGGTTCGAGGACGGGGCGTTCCTGTTCCTCCGGCCCGCCGTGCAGATGGAGGACGCAGGGCGCGGGTTCGCCGGGCGAGCGGCCGGGGGCGCGGTAGTACCAGCCGCCCAGCTGGAGGCCGTCCCGGGCGACGGGCCGCACGGGCGTGGGGCGCACCGGGGTCAGGCCGGGCGGGAGGGCGTCCTCGTCGCGGGAGGACCATGGGGTGCGCAGGGGCGCGCCGTGCGGCAGCCACCACACGCCGGGGTGGCGCCGTGAGCCGGACAGCGCGACGACGGGTGCGTCGGGGTCGGCGGTGGGCGCGATCCGGGTGACGACCTCGTGGGGCAGGTCGACGCGGCGTGCGTCGCCGGCCGAGGGCGGTGGCGCCGCGCCCGCCTCGGTGCCGTACGGCGGAGCGGACTTGAGGGCGAGCAGTTCCAGGTCGCTGACCCCGTGCCGGTTCCACGCCAGCACGGCGCGGCGGCCGTCGTGGCCGAGGGTGAGGAGTTCGAGGCCGCAGTCCTCGCGTTCGGCGACGACGCGGGTGGTGTGCAGTTCGCCGCGCGGGCCCAGGTGGGCGGCGAGCAGGGCCGCGTACTCGCGTCCGGCGTCGCTGCGCAGCCAGACCGTGCCCGCGGACGGGGAGAAGCCGCCCACCCAGGGGTCGCCGTCGGCGACCGGGAAGGCGCAGGTCACGGCGGAGTCCTCGGTGCGCACGACGAGGGCCTCGCGGCGTCCGCGGGGGCCCCGGTACACCAGGGCGAGGCGGCCGTCGCGGCTGAGGTCGCACACCCGCTGGTTGGCGGCGCCACGCTCGCTGAACAGCAGGACGGGCGCGACGGTGCCCTCCGGGTCGACGAGGTAGGCGGACAGCGTCCGCTCCTCCGGCTCCCGGTCGGAGGCCGGGCGCACGCCGCCGTCGGCCGCCCCGAGCCGTCCTCCGGCCGGGTCCAGCAGAACGGCCCGGCCGTCGCGCCCCGCCCACTGCGGCGCGTGCCCGGTGCCGGGCGGTCCGGGCGCCTCCGCGTGGTACCGGTCGGCGTGGCCGGGCGGGGCGGACTCGGTGACCGTCACCGCGATCGCGGAGCCGTCGTGCTGCCAGCAGCCGAGCCGTGCGGACGTGCCCGACTCACCGCCGGCCAGCAGATGCCGGTCGCTGCCGTCCGGGCGTACGCACAGCACCCGGGTCAGCTCGCCGCCGCCGGGCGCCGTGGTGTAGGCGATCCACCGGCCGTCCGGCGACCAGGACACCTCCGTGACGGGGTGCGGGTCGGCGTCGAGGCGGCGCACCTCCTGGCCGTCGACCGGGCCGGTCCACAGCTGCGGCACCCCGGCCCGGTCGCAGATGAACGCGACGTGCCGCCCGCTCGGGTCGGCGGAGGGGTACCAGCAGCCGTGGACCGCCGGGGGCGGCAGGTCGTACGGCGCCGAGGTGTCGGCCAGCGGGGCGGACTCCGGGGCGTACAGCGCGCTGCCGGGGTTCCGGGTCGCCGTCATCGGATCCCGTGGGTCTGGAGCCAGGTCTCCAGCAGCGCGACCTGCCAGAGGGCGTTGGCGCCGCGGCGGGTGCGGTGGGCGTCGGGCGCGGCCAGCAGCCGCTCCACGTACTCCTCGCGGAACACCCCGCGGTTACGGGCCTCGGGCGCGGTCAGGGTGTCGCGGACCCGCTGGAGGACGGGGCCGGCCATGTGCCGGATCGCCGGGACCGGGAAGTACCCCTTGGGCCGGTCGACGACCTCACGTGGCAGCACCCGGCGGCCCGCGGCCTTCAGGACGCCCTTGCCGCCGTCGGCGAGCTTCAGCTCGGGCGGGCAGGCGGCGGCGAGTTCCACCAGCTCGTGGTCGAGGAACGGCACCCGGGCCTCCAGGCCCCAGTCCATGGTCATGTTGTCGACCCGCTTGACCGGGTCGTCGACCATCATCACCAGGGTGTCCAGGCGTAGTTGCGCGTCGAGGGCGGTGTCGGCGCCGTCCTGCGCCATGTGCTCCCGGATGAACTCGGCCGAGGTGTCCCGGTCGGGCAGCATCTCGGGGCGCAGCACGTCCGCCATGTCGGCGTGGGAGCGGTCGGCGTAGGCCTCGATGTACGCCTCGGCGGCCCGCTCACGGGGCGCGCCCGCCATGGCCGGGTACCAGTCGTAGCCGGCGAACACCTCGTCGGCGCCCTGGCCGCTCTGCACGACCTTGACCTCCTTGGCGACCTGCTCGGACAGCAGGTGGAAGGCGACCACGTCGTGGCTCATCATGGGTTCGCTCATGGCGCGGACGGCTCCGTCGAGGGCGCCGGCGACCCGGTCGGAGGGCACCATCAGCTGGTGGTGGCGGGTGTCGAAGTGCCGGGCGACCAGGTCGGAGTAGTGGAACTCGTCGCCGTCCTCGTCGCCCTCGGACTCGAAGCCGACGCTGAAGGTCGCCAGGTCCCGCTGGCCCTCGTCGGCCAGCAGCGCGACGATCAGGCTGGAGTCCAGGCCGCCGGAGAGCAGCACGCCCACCGGCACGTCGGCGACCATGCGGCGGCGCACGGCGGTGCGCAGTGCGTCCAGGACCGCGTCGGTCCAGTCGTCGGCGGTGAGGTCCGCGTAGGCGGCGCGCCGGGTGTGGAGGGGGTGCCAGTAGCGGCGGTCGTGCTGGGTGCCGTCGGGCTCGACGACGCGCACGGTGGCCGGGGGCAGCTTGCGCACGCCGTTGAGGACGGTGCGGGGCGCGACGACGGTGGCGTGCCAGCTCAGGTACTGGTGCAGGGCGACGGGGTCGAGGGAGGTGTCGACGCCGCCGGCCGCCAGCAGGGCGGGCAGCGAGGAGGCGAACCGGAGGCGCTCGGAGGTGGCCGACAGGTAGAGCGGCTTGATGCCGAGCCGGTCGCGGGCGAGGACGACGCGTCCGGTGTCCTGCTCGACGATCACGAAGGCGAACATGCCGAGGAACCGGTCGACGCAGTCGGTGCCCCACTGCTGGTACGCCTTGAGCACCACCTCGGTGTCGGAGTGCGAGAAGAAGCGGTGCCCGAGGGCGTGCAGTTCGTCGCGCAGCTCACGGTAGTTGTAGACGCAGCCGTTGAAGACGCCGGTGAGGCGGGCGCCCGGGTCGGTCATGGGCTGGGCGCCGCACTCCGACAGGTCGATGATCTTCAGCCGGCGGTGTCCGAGCGCGACCGGGCCCTGGGACCACAGGCCCCGTCCGTCCGGGCCGCGCGGTGCGAGCCGGTCGGTCATGCGCTCCACCGCCGCGATGTCGGGCCGTCCGCCGTCGAACCGTATCTCCCCGGTGAGACCGCACATCAGAGGTTCCTCCCTTCCCTCGGCTCCCGGTCCCTCGGGGCGGTGTCCTGCTGGGTGACGGCGTGGCTGTTCCTGGACATGGGGTGGTGATCACTCTCCTGGTTCGGGTTCGGGTGACGGGCCCGTAGCCGGACGCGGCGCGGGCCGGTGCGCCGGATCAGCCCGGCGTGCCCGGGGCGATGACCGGGTGGAGGGGGGAGCGGCCGCCCGTGCGCCGGGCGGTGACCTGGGGGCGCGGGCGGCGGGCGCCGGCGCGGGCCGGGAGGCGGTCGCCGCGCGTCTCGGTGACGAGCAGGTCGATGCCGGTCGGCAGGTCGGCCTCGCGGACCGTGCGGCGCAGCCGGTCGGCCGCGCTTCCGGCGGCGAGGGCCTCGTCGAGCAGATCGCGCACGGTGGCGAAGTCGCCGGACGCCTCCAGGGCCGGGCGCAGCCGGTGCAGCATGCGGCGCAGCACCAGGTGGGCGGGGGCGGCACGGCGGGTCCACGGGTCGACCAGCGGGCCCTCCAGACCGGAGCGCGCGGCGCGCCAGCCGGCGGCCCGCAGCCACTCGTGGTGGCCGTCGCAGCGTGGGTCGGCGCCGCGCTCCAGGCGGTGGCAGGCGTCGCGCACCAGCGCCCGGAACAGTCCGGCGATCAGCACGACCGTCTCGGCGCGCGGGCAGGCGTCGCCGATCCGCAGCTCCAGCGTGCGCTGGTGGGCGGAGGGGCGTACGTCCTGGTAGAGCATGCCGCTGTCGCTGATGACGCCGGAGCCGATCAGTTCCGCGACGGCGGCGTCGTACTCGGCGGCGTCCCGGTAGCAGCCGGCCGGGCCCGCGGTGGGCCAGCGCTGCCAGAGCATGGTGCGCCAGGAGGCGTAGCCGGTGTCGGAGCCCAGCCAGTACGGGGAGCTGGCGGACAGCGCGAGCAGCGGCGGCAGCCAGGGCGACACCAGGCACATCGCGCGGACCGCGGTGTCGCGGTCGGGCACGTCGGCGTGCACCTGGGCGCTGCAGATGAGCTGTTCGTCGGCGACCCTGCGGTACTCCTCCGCCATGCGCCGGAAGCGGGGGTCGGCGGTGACGTCGCGCGGGGTCACCCGGGCCAGCGGCACGGTGCCGGCGGCGACGACGGCCAGGCCCTCCTGGGCGGCCGCGGCGGCCAGACGGCGCCGGGTGCCGGACAGGTCGGCGTACAGCCCGTCGAGGGTGTCGTGGACCTCACTGTTGCTCTCCACCGCGGACTGTTGCAGCTCGCTGCTGAAACCGGTGGTGCCGAGTCTTTCCAACAGCAGTCCGGCCCGTGGGACGAGTCGCCCGCTCTCCGCGTCCAGGACGTGGAATTCTTCCTCTGCTCCGATACGCACCGTCACCGCCGGTTTCCCCTTGCCCTAGTCCTGTGCCGGCCCCGCGACGGCCCAGGGGCCGCCGGCGGCGCTTTCGGCACACCCCGGGTGCCCCGAATGGCGCAGAAGCAATCGAACAGCCCTCGTCAACGGTGTACGGACCCGGACGGAGGGGGCGCGTGGCCCGGCAGGGGCGGGCGGTCAGTTCGCCTGGAGGCGGTGGCCGTCGCGCAGGTCGAAGACCTGGTCGAGACCGGTGAGGTGCAGCAGCCGGCGCAGCGCCTCGGGCACGGCCACGAGGATCAGTCCGGCGCCCGCCGCGACCACGTGGTTGCGGACGGCGATGAGCGCGGTGATGCCGCTGGAATCGCAGAAGCCCAGCCCGCCCAGGTCCAGCACGAGCATCAGCCCGGTGGAGACGACCGTGCCGACGGCGGCCCTGCGCAGTTGATGCGCGTTGCTGTGGTCGAGGTCGCCGGCCACCTCCAGGAGGGCGCCGGCGGGCGTGCGGGACGAGACGATCGTCAGGGGTTTCATGGGGGTCGCTCTGTTCGTTCCGTGAAACTGGTGCTGAGGAAGGGAGGTC
The DNA here is from genome assembly GCF_022696125.1 of Streptomyces sp. GB4-14. Classification (NCBI taxonomy): domain Bacteria; kingdom Bacillati; phylum Actinomycetota; class Actinomycetes; order Kitasatosporales; family Streptomycetaceae; genus Streptomyces; species Streptomyces sp. GB4-14. Next base: position 230,085 of record NZ_RZHO01000002.1, read on the forward strand.
AGGGGGTGGCGGGGACGCCGACCGCGAGGAGCGCGGTGTCGTCGTCGAGGCCCTCGCCGAAGTCGCGCAGCAGCGCGGTGAGGGCGTCGACGAGTACGCGGCTGCCCGCGGGGGCGCGCGCGGCGGCGAACGACCGCAGCGCGTCGTAACCGTAGAGCTCCCGGCCGGGACCTACGCGGGCCTCGGTGAGGCCGTCGGTGTAGAGCAGCAGCGTGTCGCCGGGCCGCAGCACGGTGCTCGCCTCGACGAACTGCGCCGTGGGGAGCACACCGACGAGCATGCCGCCGCGGGTGCTCAGGTACTCGGCCGTGCCGTCGGCGCGCAGGACCAGCGCGGGGGGATGGCCGCCGGAGGCGAGCCGGACGTTCAGGGTGGCCCCCACCCGTTCGAACACGCCGGCCACGGCGGTGCAGTAGCGGGGGTCGTCGCCGGTGTAGCGCTCCATGAGGGCCCGGTTGAGGATGCGCAGATCGTCCACCGGGTCGGCGTCCTGGATCATGGCGGCGCGCAGGGTGTAGCGGGTGAGCGAGGTCAGGGCCGCGGCCTGGGGGCCCTTGCCGCAGACGTCGCCGAGGAAGAAGGCGGTCCGGGTGTCGTCGAGCGGGAACAGGTCGTAGAAGTCGCCGCCGAGCTCCATGGGGGACGCCGTGTGGTAGTAGCCGGCCGTCTCCACGCCGGGGAGGTCGGGCAGGGTGGCGGGCAGCAGGCTGCGCTGGAGCACGGCCAGGGCCTCGCGCAGCTGGGCGCGGTCGGCCTCGGCCTGCTGGCGCGCCTCCTCGGCGGCCCGGCGGGCGCGCAGCAGTTCCTGCTCGTAGGCGCGCCGGTCGGTGGCGTCGAAGACGGTGGTGCGGATGAGCAGCGGTTCGCCGTCGGCGCCGCGCTTGAGGGTGGAGGTGACCAGCACCGGCAGCCGGGGTCCCGCCGCCGTGCGCATCTCCAGCGCGACGCCGCCGAGGTGTCCCTGCATGCGCAGCAGCGGGGCGAAGTGCGTCTCGTGGTAGAGCCGGCCGCCCACCGTGAGCAGGTCGCTGAACCGCTTGCGGCCGACGACCTCCTCACGGGACAGGCCGAGCCATCCCAGCAGAGTGGCGTTGATCTTGGCGATGGTGCCGTCCATCAGGGTGGACAGGTAGCCGCACGGCGCCGACTCGTACAGGTCCTCCGCCGAGTCCTCCAGCAGGGAGCTGAACCCGGAGCGGATGTCGGGGGCCTCCGCGCCGGCGTCGTCCACGCCGCCCGGACTCAACGGGCTCCTGAGGACAGGAACGAGCGTATCGCCGAGGCGGTGGCCTCGGGGGCGCTGAGCTGCGGGCAGTGGCCCACGGCGTCGAGAGTGACCAGTTCGCTGCCCTTCACGGCGGCGTGGACGTACGCGCCGACCTCGCGGGGCGCGATGGCGTCCTGCTCACACTCCAGGATCAGGGTGGGGACGGACACGGTCTCGAGGTCCTTGCGGCTGTCGGAGAGGAACGTCGTCCGGGCGAAGACCCGGGCTATGTCCGGGTCGGTCGCGCAGAAGCTGTTGGTCAGTTCCTCGCCGAGCTCCGGACGGTCCGGGTTTCCCATGATGACCGGGGCCATGGCCGCGGACCACCCGAGGTAGTTCGACTCCAGGGACTCCAGCAGCTCGTCGATGTCCTCGGCGGAGAAGCCGCCGCGGTAGTCGTCCTCGTCGATGTACCGGGGCGAGGGGCACACCATGACGAGGGCGCCGATACGACCGGGGGCGGCGGCCGCGGCCAGCACGCCGGTCATGGCGCTCACCGAGTGCCCGACGACCACCGCGTCGCGCAGGTCCAGCTCCTCGCAGACCTCGACCAGGTCGCGGGCGTAGCCGTCGAGGGAGGAGTAACGGTCCTCCTGCCAGGCGGACAGGTCGGAGCGCCCGGCCCCGACGTAGTCGAAGAGCACCAGCGGGTGGTCCTCGGCGAGAAGCGGCTCGACCAGACGCCACATGTTCTGGTCACAGCCGAAGCCGTGCACGAGGACGACGGGACGCCCGGTGGTGGCCCCGGTCACACGGACGTTGTTCCTGCGGAGGATGCTCATCCGCCCATGCTCGCACGCCGGGCGGAGTGCTCGTCGCGGGGCTCAGGCGGGGCCGCCGCCGAGGCCCGCGGCGGGCGTGGGAGCCGCGTCGGTGCGGGCCTCCAGCGCGCGCAGCACGGCCACCATGTCCTCGCCGCCGTGCCCGCCGGCCACGGTCTCCTCGAACAGGGCGTGGCAGACGTCGAGCAGCGGGGAGGCAACACCGGCCGCGCGGGCGGCCTCGGCGATCAGGCGGTTGTTCTTCAGCACGTCGGTGGCGGCGGCCTGGACCGCGAAGTCCCGGGCGAGCAGCTTGGGCGCCTTCATCCGGGACACGGAGCTGGCCATGGGTCCCGCGTCCAGCACGTCGAGGAAGCGGGCGCGGTCCAGTCCGTGCCGGTCGGCGAAGTGGAACGCCTCGGTGAGCCCCGTGACCTGGGTGATCAGGAAGAGGTTCACGGCGAGCTTCATCAGCAGGGCGCCCGGCACCGGCCCGCAGTCGAAGCTCTCCCGGCACATGGGGACCAGCAGCGGGCGCACGTCCGCGAGGACGGAGTCGTCGCCCGCCAGCATCGCGACGAGCCGGCCCTGCTCGGCGGGGACGCGGGAGCCGGAGACGGGGGCCTCGGCGTAGGCGCCTCCGGCGGCGCGTACGTCCCTCTGCAGCGCGGCGGAGTACTCGGCGGACGTGGTGCCCATGTGGACGACGGTGCGTCCGGCCACGCGGGCCTCGAAGGCGGGGGTGCCGCGGCCGAGCACCGCGTCGACGGCCGCCTCGTCGGCCAGCATCAGCAGCACGGTGTCCGCCCGGTCGAAGACCTCCGCCGGACTCGCGGCCACCTCGGCGCCGGCGTCGCGCAGGGGCGCGCACCGCTCCGGGGTGCGGTTCCACACGACGAGCGGGATCGCGGCGCGCGCGAGGTTGAGCGCCATGGGCCGGCCCATGACTCCGAGTCCGACGAAGCCCACACGCATGCCGCACCACCGATCTCGCTGTTATGACAACTGTCATAGTAGCGAGTTCTATGACGACGGTCATAGGGTGGATCCGCAGGGAGCACGACGAGACGCGGGAGGCCGGGATGGCAGGGGCCGAGCGGGGGCCGCGGGAGCGGATGGTCTTCAGCGCCGCCCAGCTGATCCGGCGCGAGGGGGTCGGCGCGACGGGCATGCGCGAGGTGGCCGCCCACGCGCGGTCGCCGCGGGGCTCGCTCCAGCACTACTTCCCCGACGGCAAGGAACAGCTCGTCAACGAGGCCGTCGGCTGGGCCGGCCGGTACGCCGGGAACCGGGTGGCGCGCTTCCTCGCCGCGCTGCCCGAGCCGACGCCGTCCGGGCTGTTCGCCCAGATGGTCCGCCAGTGGACCGACGAGTACGAGTCCGAGGGGTTCGACGGCGGCTGCCCGGTCGCGGCGGCCACGGTGGACTGCGCCCGTACGGCCGACTCCACACGGCAGGCCGCACAGGCCGCCTTCACCCGGTGGACGGGCGCGGTGGCCGCCGCCCTGACGGACATGGGCGTGCCCGAGGAGCGCAGCCGGCCGCTCGCCACGCTGATGATCAGCTCTCTCGAGGGGGCGATCCTGATCGCCCGGGCGGAACGCAGCGTCCGCGCCCTGACGACGGCGGCCCGCGAACTCGGCCCCCTGCTGGACGCGGCGGTGACCCGGCCCGCGACGGACGGCGGACCGCGCGGAACGGCCGGGAGCTGACACCGCGTTGACTACAGTGATCGCGCCCCTATCCGGCGTTTCATGGACCAGTGAGGTAATCGCGAACCATGTCGACCGAAACGTTTGAGTTCCAGGTTGAGGCCCGTCAGCTGCTCCAACTGATGATCCACTCGGTCTACTCGAACAAGGACGTCTTCCTCCGTGAGCTCGTCTCCAACGCCTCGGACGCGCTCGACAAGCTGCGGCTGGCCAAGCTGCGCGACGACACGCTCGACGCCGACGTCTCCGACCTGCACATCGAGCTGGAGACCGACCGGGACGCCCGGACGCTCACCGTGCGGGACAACGGCATCGGCATGTCGTACGACGAGGTCGGCGAGCTCATCGGCACCATCGCCAACTCCGGCACGGCGCAGTTCCTGAAGGAGCTGAAGGAGGCGCAGGACGCGGCCGGGGCGGAGGGGCTCATCGGGCAGTTCGGCGTCGGCTTCTACTCCGGGTTCATGGTCGCCGACGAGGTGACCCTGGTGACCCGCAAGGCCGGCGAGAAGCAGGGCACCCGCTGGTCCTCGCGCGGCGAGGGCACGTACACGCTGGAGCGGGTCGACGACGCGCCGCAGGGCACCTCCGTCGTGCTGCACCTCAAGCCCGCCGACCCGGACAACCAGCTGCACGACTACACGTCGGTGTGGAAGATCAAGGAGATCGTCAAGCGCTACTCGGACTTCATCACCTGGCCGGTCCGGCTCGTCGGGGAGAAGGACGGGAAGGGCGACGACGGCGGGACCGCCGAGCCCGAGACGCTGAACTCGATGAAGGCGCTGTGGGCGCGTCCGCGCGACGAGGTGTCCGAGGACGAGTACCACGAGCTGTACAAGCACATCGGTCACGACTGGCGCGAGCCGCTGGAGACGATCCAGCTCCACGCGGAGGGCACCTTCGAGTACCAGGCCCTGCTGTTCGTCCCGTCGCACGCCCCGCACGACCTGTTCCGGCAGGACATGCGGCACGGCCTCCAGCTGTACGTGAAGCGCGTGTTCATCATGGACGACTGCGAGGCGCTGCTCCCCGCGTACCTGCGGTTCGTCAAGGGCGTGGTGGACGCGCAGGACCTCTCGCTCAACGTGTCCCGCGAGATCCTCCAGCAGGACCGGCACATCCGTATGATGCAGCGCCGGCTCACCAAGAAGGTGCTCTCCTCGGTGAAGAGCATGATGACCGGGGCCCCGGACAAGTACGCCACGTTCTGGCGGGAGTTCGGCGCGGTGCTGAAGGAGGGCCTGGTCACCGACCCCGACAACCGGGACGCGCTGCTCGCCGTGGCGTCGTTCGCCTCCACGCACGAGGACGGCGAGGCGGTCACGCTCAAGCAGTACGTCGAGCGGATGCCGGAGGGCCAGGACGACATCTACTACATCACCGGCGAGTCCCGCGAGGCGATCGACAACTCCCCGCACATGGAGGCCTTCCGGGAGCGCGGCATCGAGGTGCTGCTGCTCACCGACCCGGTCGACGAGGTGTGGGTGGACGCCGTCGGCGAGTTCGAGGGCAAGCGGCTGCGGTCGGTCGCCAAGGGCGAGATCGACCTGGACGCGCGCGAGGACGACAAGAGCGAGGACGAGCTGAAGCAGCAGGCGGAGGCGTACGCGGGGCTGCTCGGCTGGATGCGCGAGCGGCTGGACGACGACGTCAAGGAGGTCCGCCTGTCGACGCGGCTCACCCGGTCCCCGGCCTGTCTGGTCGCCGACGCGAACGACCTCACGCCGGCGCTGGAGAACATGTACCGGGCCATGGGCCAGGAGGTGCCGCACAGCAGGCGCATCCTCGAGCTGAACCCGGACCACGCCCTGGTGAAGGGGCTGAACGAGGCGTACACGGAGCGGGAGGACCGCTCGGAGCTCATCGACACCGCCGAGCTGCTGTACACCCTGGCCGTGCTGGCGGAGGGCGGCCGGCCCAAGGACCCGGCGCGGTTCGTGCGGCTGATGGCGGACCGTCTGGAGCGCACGCTGTGAGATGACGGGCCCGCCCGGGGCGACGGGGCCCGCCGTCCCCGCCCGTCAGACGCGGGTGGGCTCGGCGGGCGTCCGCCCGCGGGTGGCCTCGCGCAGCCGCCGGCCGCGGCGGGTGAGGCCCCAGGGCTTCAGGACCGAGATCACCGTCATGAAGACGTAGGCGGACAGGGACACGACCGGACCCGTCAGGACGTCCTCGCCGTCGGGCAGCGCCTGCCCGGCGGACACGGCCGCCACCGCCTCGTTCACGCCCGGCCGCAGCGCGAAGGCGGTCGCGGCGGTGGTGGCGAGGGTCAGCCAGAACTTGGTCCACACCCAGCGGTGCCGGGCCAGCCCCCAGGGCGTGCCCAGGGCCAGGACCAGGCCGCTGCCGAGGGTCAGCAGCGCGATCGGCAGCAGCAGCCGGTCGGCGAACAGCTGCATGGACCGTACGGCCGCCTCCACCGTGGCGGGCGACCCGGTGGTGTCGGCGGCCAGGCCGAGCGCGAGCAGCCCGACGGAGAGGCCCAGCCAGCCGGCGGAGGCGACGACATGGACGGCGAGGAAGGCCCGGCGTGCGGGTCGGTCGAGTTTCACGCCTCCACGGTGCCGGGACCGCCCGGCCAGGGCATCCCACGGCGGGAGTAACCGCGCGTACCGACACAGGCGTACGCGTACGTCGGTGGAGGCGGGGGCACACGTGACCGGTGACCACAGCAGACCTCCTCTTCGCCCTCCTCGGCGCGGTCGCCCTGGGCGCGGCCGTGCTGCCGCGGCTGCTCGCCCGCAGGCCGCTCTCCCTGCCCCTGGTCTTCCTGGCGCTCGGCGCCGTCGTCCAGGCGCTGCCCGTCCCGCTGCCGGAGATCGACCCGGTCGCGGACGGGGTGTGGGTGGAGCACCTCGCGGAGATCTGCGTGGTGCTCTCACTCATGGGCGCGGGTCTCGCCCTGAACCGGCCCTTCGGCCGTGCGACCTGGCGGGGCGTGTGGCGGCAGCTCGGCATCACGATGCCGCTGACCATCGCCGCCGTCGCCGCCCTCGCCTGGGGCCTGCTGGACTGGCCCGCGGCGACCGCGCTGCTGCTGGCGGCGGTGCTCGCGCCGACCGACCCGGTGCTCGCCTCCGAGGTGCGCGTCGGTGAGCCGACGGACGCGGAGCACGACGAGGACGAGGTCCGCTTCACCCTGACCGGCGAAGCGGGGCTGAACGACGGGCTCGCCTTCCCGTTCGTCGCCGCCGCGATCGCCCTGGCCGCCGCCGGCGGGCACATCACCGGCGGAGGCGTCGGCCACTGGCTGCTGGTGGAGGTGCTCTACAAGTGCACGGCGGGCGTGGCCGCGGGGCTGGCCGTCGGGACGCTGCTGGGCCGGCTGTTCTTCCGGGCCCGCTGGCAGGCGATGCGGCTGTCGGAGCACAGCGAGGGGTTCGTCGCGCTCGGCGCGACGTTCCTCGCGTACGGGGTGACGGAGCTGGTGCACGGCTACGGCTTCCTGGCGGTGTTCGTCACCGCCTGCCGCATCCGCGCGGCGGAGCGCGCCCACGGCTACCACACGGTGCTGCACGACTTCGTGGAGCAGATCGAACGCCTGCTGACGGCGGTGCTGCTGTTCCTGGTGGGCGCGTTCGTCGCCCAGGGCGGACTGGGCCCGCTCAGCCTGCAGGGCGCGGCGGTCGCGGTGCTGCTGCTGCTCGTCGTCCGACCGCTGACCGGGTGGGTCGCCCAGTTCGGCACGGCGGCGGGCCCGCGGGAGCGGGTGGTCACGGCGTTCTTCGGCATCCGCGGCATCGGCTCCCTGTTCTACCTGGCGTACGCGCTGGCCTCGCACGACTTCGGGGTGCCGCCCGAGGTGCTGTGGGCGGTGGTGACCTTCACGGTGGTCGCCTCGGTGGTGCTGCACGGGGTGAGCGCCACGCCCGTCATCTCCCGCCTGGACCGGCTGCGGCTGCACCAGGCCAGGGCGAAGGGCGCCGGACCGGACCCCGACGACCACGAGGTGGCGGGCGAGCGCCTGTGACGCCCCGGCCACGAGCGCCCGGCGAGCCGTCCGTCCCGATGTGCGGGGCCGCCGGGTTCGGTGTTGTGTGGGGATCATGCGGCGCGAGGACGGGCGGCCGGGCCCCGAGGACGACGTCGAGGCGGTCCTCGACGAGCTGTACGCGCTGCCCCCGTCGGAGTTCGTCGCCCGGCGGGAGGAGCGGGCGGCGCGGGCCCGGACGCAGCGTCGCGCCCAGGACGCCCGCCGTATTCATGCCGCCCGCCGTCCCACCCTCGCCGGGTGGGCCGCGAACCTGCTGCGGCGGTCACGGCCCGACGAGGCGGAGCGCTTCCTTGAGCTGGGGCGTGCGCTGCGGGAGGCGTACGCCACGCTCGACCCGGGCGGCCTGAAGGAGCTGTCGGCGCAGCGGCGGCGCATCGTCTCCGAGATGTCACGGCAGGCGGCGGCGCTGGCGCGGGAGGAGGGTCATCCGCTGTCGGACGCGATGCAGCGGGACGTCGAGACGACGCTGCGGGCCGTGCTCGCCGATGCGGAGGCCGCCGCGGTGTGGGAGGCGGGCCGGGTGGAGGGTGTGCTCACCCCTCCCTCGGAGTTCGGCGCGGACGCGGTCGCCGCCGCGCCGACCCGCCGCGAACCCGCGCCCGCCCGGAAGTCCCGTACGGACTCGACGACGGCGCGGAGGAAGAAGGACGAGGAGGCCGAGCGACGGCGCGTCGAGAGGGAGGAACGCGCCGCCCGGGCCCGGGAGGAGGCGCGGGCGGCCGGGGAGCGGCTGCGCGAGCGGGTCATGGCCCGCGAGAAGGCCGCGGCGGCGCTGGAACGGGCGGACGGGCAGGAGCGGGAAGCGGGTGAGCGGGTGGCCGCCCTGGAGGAACAGCTCGCCCAGGCCCGTACGGAACAGGAGCGGACGCGCGCGGAGCTCGGCGAGGCACGCGACCGCGACCGGGCCGCGGCGGAGGAACTGGCGGGGGCCGAGCGTGAGGCGGCCGCCGCCGCGCGCCGGGCGGAACGGGCGGAGAGGGACGGCGCGTGACGGGGCAGCACGGGAGACGGCGGAGCAGGGAGAGACAGGTGCGGCGGTCGGGGTACCCGGGGGCCGCACCCGCCCGCGGGGGCGTCCGGGCGGAGGCAGCGCCCGGACGGAGCGGAGCACGGGAGGTGCGTCACGTGACGGAGCGGGGACGGGCCGTCCGCCGGACGGGGGCCGCGGGATGACGCACGACGACACGCGGGACACGGCGGACGGTGCCGCCCGGGCGGTGCCGGCGTCGCTGCCCTCGCTGCTCGCGTCCCTCGACGCCGGCGCGTACGTGGTGGACGCGACGGGCGCGGTCGCGGCCGTGAACGCGCGGGCCGAAAAGCTGCTGGGGCGGCCGGCCGGGGATTTCCTCGGGCGGGACGCGCACGAGCTGCTGCACCGCAGCCGGTACGGCGCCACCCTGCCGCGCGCCCAGTGCGGGATGCGGCAGGCCTACATGGCGGGCCGCACCGTGCAGTCGGAGGAGGAGTGGTTCGAGCGCGGCGACGGGTCGCTCCTCCCGGTGTCCTGGCTGGTCACCCCGTGCCGTACGGACGACGGGACGGTCCGCACGCTGGTGCTGTTCCACGCGCCCAGCGCCCCGGAGGAGACGCGCACCCCCGGCGACCGGTTCAGCAGCCCGCTGCCCGAGCTGGAGCGGCTGGCTCTGCTGGCGGAGACCACCACCCAGCTGACCTCCACCCTGGACGTCGAGCAGGCGCTGCGCAGGCTGGTGCGGCTGGTCGTGCCGCAGCTCGCCGACTGGGCGGTCGTCGACCTGGTCACCGAGCGCGGCCGGGTCCACCGGTCGACCGTGGTTCACGCGCGGGACGGCGACCTGGTGCGGCGCGAGGACCTCGAAGGGGCTCTCTCCCCCGTCCCGGAGGACTCGCTGCTGCCGCTGGCACGGGCGCTGCGCGGGGTCTCCCCCGCGCTGGCCGGGCCCTCCCCGCGGCTCGCGGCGGACTCCCCGCTCGGGGCGCAGCAGGCCCGCCTGTTCGCGGAGTCGGGCATCCACTCCGCGGCCGTCGCGCCGATCCGGGGCGTACGGGAGGTACTCGGCGCACTGACCCTGGGCCGCGCCGACCGGCCGGAGGCGTTCACCCCGGACGACCTGCCGCTGCTGGAGGACATCTGCCGCCGGGCGGGACTGGCGCTGGACAACGCCCGGCTCTACGAACGGCAGCGCACGGTCGCCGAGACCATGCAGCGCCATCTGCTGCCGCAGCTCCCGCACGTGCCCGGCCTGGAGATGAGCGCCCGGTACCTGGCCGCACCGGACGCCTCGCAGGTGGGCGGCGACTGGTACGACGCGTTCGTGCTGCCGGACGGGGCGACCGCGCTGGCCGTCGGGGACGTCGTCGGGCACGACCTGGACGCGGCGGCGGGCATGGCACAGCTGCGCAACGTGCTGCGGGCCTACGCGTGGGCGCAGGAGGATCCGCCCAGCGTCATCGTGTCGCGGCTGGACCGGTCGGCCATGCACATCACCGACGTCACCATGGCGACCCTGCTGTTCGCCCGCATGGACCGGGAGAACGACGGACGGTGGACGCTGACGTGGACCAACGCGGGCCATCCTCCCCCGCTGCTGGTCACCCGGGACGGCGAGGCGCGGTTCCTCACCGGCGGGCACGGCATGCTGCTCGGCACCGCCCTGGAGCGGCCGCGCCCCGACGGTCGGGCCGAAGTGCCGCCCGGGGCCACGCTGTTGTTCTACACGGACGGGCTGATCGAGGAGCCGAGCCGGTCGCTGGACGAAGGCCTGGAGCTGCTGCGCGGGCACGCGGCCGCGCTGGCGGAGCACCCGCCGGCCCGGTTCACCGACCTGGTGCTGCAGCGGACCCGTCCGGCCGGCAACGACGACGACGTGGCCCTTCTCACCGTGCGCGTGCCCGTGGAGTGAGACCCCTGGGACCGGCCCCCGGCCATACGGCCGAAAACTTGGCATAGACCTGCCATGATCAAGTCGCTAGGCTTCGCCCCGACTCGTTCGAGAGCGCTCTCAGACGTGTGAGTTCCACCCCCACCTCTGCTGGAACGACGAAGGGCGACCTTCCATGAGACGACGCACCGGACTCACGCACGCGGCCGTGGCCGCGGCACTGCTGATCGGCAGCTGGGCGGCGGCCGGCACGCTCCCCGCCTCGGCACAGGAGGCACCCTCCTCCGCCGCGGCCGACGCCTCCGCGCCCGCCTCCCCCGGACTGCTCGACGCGATGCAGCGCGACCTCGGCCTGACCCGCGCCGAGGCGGAGGACCGGCTGGCCGCCGAGCGGCGGGCCACCGCGCTGGCCCCCACGGCACGCAAGACCGCCGGATCCGCCTACGGCGGCGCCTGGTTCGACGCCCGGAGCGGCAGGCTGACCGTCGCCGTCACCCCGGAAGCCGACGCCACGACCGTCCGCACCCTGCGCGAGTCCGGCGCCGCCGTCCGCACCGTCGAGCACACCGAACGGCAGCTGGACACGGCCAAGTCCCGCCTCGACCGGCTCGACGCCCCGGCGGGCGTGGCCAGTTGGGCCGTGGACCCGGCCGCCAACTCGGTCGTGGTGAACGTGGTCGAGGACGCGCGGACCGACAACGATGTCCGCGCCTTCGTACGGAAGGCGCGCGCGGCCGGTCCGGTGACCGTACGCACGGTCGCGGACGCACCGTCCACGTTCGCCGCGGGCACGGTCGGCGGCGACCCGTACTACACGGGCAACGTCCGCTGTTCCATAGGCTTCTCGGTGCACGGCGGGTTTGTCACCGCCGGGCACTGCGGAGGCGTCGGCCAGCAGGTGCGCGGCTGGGACGGCTCGTACATCGGTAACTTCCAGGGCTCCTCGTTCCCGGACAACGACTACGCCTGGGTGAACGTGGGCAGCGGCTGGTGGACCGTGCCGGTGGTGCTCGGCTGGGGCACCGTCTCCGACCAGCTGGTGCGCGGCTCGGCCGAGGCCCCGGTCGGCGCCTCGATCTGCCGCTCGGGCTCGACGACCCACTGGCACTGCGGGCGCGTGCTGGCCAAGAACGAGACCGTCAACTACGCCCAGGGCGCGGTGCACCAGATGACGAAGACCAGCGTGTGCGCCGAGGGCGGTGACTCGGGCGGCTCGTTCATCAGCGGCGACCAGGCGCAGGGCGTCACCTCCGGCGGCTGGGGCAACTGCTCCGGCGGAGGCGAGACCTGGTTCCAGCCGGTCAACGAGATCCTCAACCGCTACGGGCTGACGCTGCACACGGCCTGACAGCTCCCTTCCGCATGAGCGGGCCCCGCCGGACTCCTCGGCGGGGCCCGCTTCCTGTGCCGCCGAGGACGCCTCAAGGTCGACCGCCCACAAGAGTTACCGGTCCGTAACTTACTCGTGGGTTACCGACGGTAAGTGAGCGCTGTTAGTTTTCGGATTCATCTTCTGCAGCCGCAGCGAGGAGAGAGCCGTGAGCCGAATCAGCAGCGTACTGACCACCGTCGTCGCCACGACGGCCTGTGTGTGCGCGTCCGCGTCGCCCGCCGCGGCGACCGACCCCGTCGTGTCCAGGGGCGTCACCATCCCCGCCTTCTACACCCCGCCCGCCGAACTCCCGTCGGGCAACGGCAAGCTGATCCGCCATGAACCCCTGCGCCTCGGGCTGAGCCTGCCCGGCCTGGACGGCCGCCGGCTGCCGGGCACCGCCACCCGTCTGATGTACACCTCGACCGACTCGAACGGGCGGCCGGTGGCCGTCACCGGCGCCTACATCGAGCCGTCCGCCGGCTGGAAGGGCTCCGGGCCCCGCCCCCTGGTCGTGGTCGGCTCGGGCACGATGGGCCAGGGCGACCAGTGCGCGCCCTCCCTCGCCCTGGAGAACCCGCTGACCCTCACCGGACGGACCGTGTCGTTCGGTTACGAGACCCTCGCCGTATACCGCCTGCTCGCCACGGGCGCGGCGGTCGTCGTCACCGACTACGCCGGCCTCGGCACCACCGACCGGCTGCACACCTACGTCAACCGCGTCGACGAGGGCCACGCCATGCTGGACGCGGCCCGGGCGGCGCGCTCCGTGCCCGGCGCGTCCGTCACGGCCGCCTCCCGGGTGGGGATGTACGGCTACAGCCAGGGCGGCGGCGCCAGCGCCGCCGCGGCCGAACTCCAGAGCACGTACGCGCCCGACGTCCCGCTCGTCGGCACCTACAGCGGCGCGCCGCCCGCCGATCTGACGGAGGTGACGAAGGGCATCGACGGCAGCGCGCTGGCCGGTGCGCTGGGCTGGTCCATCAACGGTTTCGCCCAGGCGTCGCCGGCGCTGCGGGACGTCGTCGAGGCGAACCTGAACGACGCCGGACGCGAGGCGCTGAAGGACATCTCCACCACCTGTGTGGGCGACGCGATCCTCGGCTACGGCTTCACGAAGAGCACGAAGTGGACGAAGAACGGGAAGTCCGTCGGTGAGATCATCGCGGGAGAGCCCGCCGCCCAGGCCGTCCTGGACGACCAGCGTCTCGGCCGGCTGAAGCCCACCGGCCCGGTCCGTCTGGCGACGGGGACGCAGGACGACATAGTGCCCCACGCCCAGGCGCGGCAACTGGCCGTGGACTGGTGCAAGAAGGGCGCCGACGTCACCTACAAGGCGGTCGTGCTGCCGAACCTGGGCGACAAGCTGCTCACCAACCACCTGGTGCCGCTGCTGACCGACCAGGGCGACGCGGTGGACTGGCTGGCCGACCGGCTGAATGGCAAGGCGGCGGGCTCCAACTGCTGGACCATGCCCGCGCAGCCGTGAGCACGCGGGAAGGAGATGAGCCCCGTCCCGCGACCGCGGGACGGGGCTCATGAGCGGAGCGCCGGGCAGGCCTTGCACCTGCATCTCCCCGCAGGAAGCGGGGCGTCTTTCCTTGGACCACCAACGCATGGTCGGGCGGGGGAGGTTCGTCCTCGCCGTGACCTGAGAAAACCATAGCGGAGATCGGCTCACTCGTCACATCGGTCACATGAACAGCCCGGCGGGGGCACGTTCGAACTTCTTCTCGACCTCGGCCCGCTCGGCCGCGTTCGGCCGGGCGGAGGCGCAGGAAGGCCCGGCGCTGGCGCCGGACATCAGTTCGGAGCACGGGCCCGGCTTACGGTCCGGCAGGCCCAGGACGTGGCCCAGTTCGTGGGCGGCGATACGGACCGTGGAGTGACCGTCCGCCACCGCATCCCGGCCGAAGTACACGGTGCCGCTGCCCAGCCCGCCGGGCACGGTGCGCGGCCAGCCGTCGACGACGACGATCCGGATGTCCGCCGGTTCGCCGGACGCCGCCGGCCGCAGTTCCACCGCGTCGACACTGTCGTTCCAGATCTCCGCTCCCCTGTCGACCGCGGACGCGAACTCCCCGGCCCGGCCGGCGTCGTAGGTGAGCACCCGGGTCTCCCCCGGAGGGGCCGCCGAGTCGGCCGTCCTGACGGCCACGGCCTGCCCGCCCACCACGGGGCCGGACAGGACGAGCACGGCGGCCACGGCGCCGGTGAGCGTACGGATCCGCATGGTCGACCTCCTGTGGGGGGGAAGCGGCGGAAGAAGTGCCGCTTGGGAGCGGCTTCCCGCCGCCCGGCCGGTCAATCACGCCGTCCCCGGCGATTCAGAAGTCCCGCTGCTCAATCCCATGCGACGTACCGGTTGGACTTCCGGATCACTCGGGGGCACTGTGGGCCCAGGATCCACACCGTCCCACGGGACACCCCGCTCGCACCACCGGAGACCGCACCGATGAACCACCTCGCCGCCCCCGACCGCTACGACGGCGCCATGCGCTACCGGCGCACCGGGCGCTCGGGTCTCGACCTGCCCCTGCTGTCGCTCGGCTACTGGCACAACTTCGGTGACGACCGGTCCTTCGAGAGCCAGCGGGCCATCGCGCTGCGCGCCTTCGACCTGGGCATCACCCACCACGACCTGGCCAACAACTACGGCCCGCCCTACGGCTCCGCCGAGATCAACTTCGGCCGGCTGATGAAGCGGGACCTGGCGCCGTACCGGGACGAGATGGTGATCTCCACCAAGGCCGGCTGGGACATGTGGCCCGGCCCCTACGGCCAGGGCGGCGGCTCCCGCAAGTACCTGCTGGCATCCCTGGACCAGTCCCTGAAGCGGATGGGACTGGAGTACGTGGACATCTTCTACTCGCACCGGCTGGACGCCACCACGCCGCTCGAGGAGACCATGGGCGCCCTGGACACCGCGGTGCGCCAGGGCAAGGCGCTCTACGTCGGCATCTCCTCGTACGACGCCGAGCGCAGCCGGCAGGCCGCGGAGATCCTGCGCGACCTGGGCACCCCGCTGCTGATCCACCAGCCGTCGTACAACATGCTGAACCGCTGGATCGAGACGGACGGGCTGCTGGACGTGGCCGACGAGGAGGGCTTCGGCGTCATCGGGTTCACCGCCCTGGCGCAGGGGCTGCTCACCGGGCGCTACCTGGACGGCGTGCCCGAGGACTCGCGGGCCGCGGCGGGCACCTCGTTCGACGCGGGCTGGCTGACGGACGACATGCTGCGCAGGCTGCGGGCGCTCAACGACATCGCGGCCCGGCGCGGGCAGACCCTCGCGCAGATGGCCCTCGCCTGGGCGCTGCGCGACCCGCGGGTGACCTCGCTGGTCATCGGCGCCTCGCGCACCGAGCAGCTGGAGCAGAACGTGGCCGCGCTGGAGAACCTCGACTTCACCGCCGAGGAGCTGGCCGAGATCGACTCGTACGCCACGGACGGCGGCGTGGACCTGTGGCGGGACGCCCGCCTCGGCGCGATGGGCTGACCCCCGTGCCGGGCGGGCGAGGTGTGTCCCGCCCGGTTCTGGGAACTGAGGTGCTCTGAACGGCTTGGCCCCCCACCTCCCGGACGGCCGCACATGCAGACCTTCCTGCCCTACCCCGACTTCTGCGGGACCGCGCTGGTCCTCGACCGCAAGCGGCTCGGGAAACAGAGGGTGGAGGCGCTCCAGGTGCTGCGCGGGCTGATCGTGCCGGGCTACGGCTGGCGCCGCCATCCGGCCGTGCGCATGTGGACGGGGTACGAGGAGGCGCTGGTGCGCTACGGCCTGGAGATCTGCCGGGTGTGGCGCGAGCAGGGCCACCAGGACAGCTGTGCGGCCACCCTGGTCGCGGACCTGGCCACGGTCCGGCCCGGGGCGCCGGTGCGGGGGCAGCAGGAGCTGGCCGAGGCCGGTGAGCTGCCGCCCTGGCTCGGCGACGAGGCCGTGCACCGCAGCCACCGCTCCGCGCTGGTCCGCAAGGATCCCGAGGTGTACCGGGAGCTGTTTCCCGGCGAGCCGGACGACCTGCCGTACTTCTGGCCGTCCTCCGACCGCGACCCGGAGGCGGCCACCGGCTGAGCCCCGGCGCGCCTCGTGCGAGGCGCGCCGGGGCCTCACCTGTGCCTCACCGGGAGGACAGGTACTCCTCGACGCCGGGCGCGGTGTGCGCGTCCTCGGCGTTCACGACGCCGCCGACCGCCTTCGCGTCCGGCTTGAGCACGTAGGTCTCGGTGCTCGCGGGACGGTTCACGTCGGAGAAGTCCTGCGGGGTGCCGAGCCCGGTGTCGGCGTTCGACTGCGAGCGGTGCGCCTTGACGACGTCCTCCCTGGTCAGGCCGCCCGCCTCGCACGCCTTGGCGAGGTCCTCGCCGATGAGCTTCGCGGCGTTGTAGCCGGACAGCACGCCCGAGTCGACGGGCGAGTCCGGGTACTTCTTCCTGTACGACGCCACCATGGTCTTCACCCCGGGCAGGTCGGAGCTGACGGCGGGCGCCGCGCTGACCACGTTCAGCATGGCCGCGAGGGCGGGCGCGGCCGGCGTCTCCATCAGCTGGGGCGCGAAGCCGGGTGCGCTGCTCACCACGGGGACCTTCAGGCCGCGCGAGGCGGCGACGCCCACGAGGGACGCCGTCTGTGCCGGGCCGGCGCTGATCAGGACCGCCTTGACGCCCTGCTTGCGCAGCGCCGACACCTGCGCCGACAGATCGGTGTCGGTGGCCTGGATCTTCTGCCCGGCCACCTTCATCCCGGCCCGCTCCGCCGCCCAGGTGGAACCCTCCAGGGCGTTGGCGCCGTAGTCGCCCTCGAAGTAGACGTGACCGATGGTGTCGCCCTTCTTCAGGCCCTTGGTGCGGGTGAGGTGGTCGACGGCGGCGATCATGTCGACGTCGTAGGTGGTGCCGAGCACCTGGACGGCGTCCTTGCCGAGCAGCGAGGCCGCCCAGGCCTGCGGGAAGGTGAGCATCCGGTCCCGCTCGATGTCGTCGAGCAGGGCGGCCACCACCGGGGAGCCGATGACCTGGGGCAGCGCCACCACGTCGGGGGCGATGTCGGCGTAGGCGGTGACGGCCTTCTGCACGTCGTAGCCGTGGTCCTTGACGACGATCTCGACCTTGCGGTCGCAGATGCCGCCCTCGGCGTTGGTCTCGTCGGCCCACATCTGCTGGGCCTGCACGATGCTCTTGCCGAGCGTGGCGTAGGGGCCGGTCAGGTCGGTGAGGGCGCCGAGCCTGATGGTGTCGTCGTCGACGCCGGGTCCGGTGCGGACGCCGTCGGCGGCGTCGCCCTTGCCGTCGCCCTCCGCCTTGGAGCTGCATCCGGTGGCGGCGAGCAGCAGCGCGAGAGTGCCGGCGAGGACGGCCCCGGCTGCGCGGACGCGGGGACGGCGGGTGTGTCTGGTCGTCACGGGGTGTGCTCCTTGGGTCGTGCGGCCGCGGCCGGCGGCGGGGGCGAGGGAACGGCGGTGGTCGGGTCGGTGGTCGGGGTGCGGCGGCGCCGCAGGCGGTCGCGGGCCCGGCGGGCCAGACCGTGCAGCCCGTCGGGGGCGTACAGCAGGACGAGGACGATGGCGGCGCCGTACAGGTAGCGGGCGGCCTCGGTGGGGCCGACGGCGCCCTCGGCGGAGCCGGGCGCGGCGACCAGCGGGAGCTGGTCGGCGTACCGGGTCATCAGCAGCGGCAGCGCGGTGACGAACACGGCGCCCGCGGTGGCGCCGGCGACCGAGCCGAGGCCGCCGATGACGATCATGGCGAGGTAGTCGACGGACAGCACGAGACCGAAGTAGTCGGGCACCACCCGGCGGAAGGCGAGAGCCAGAAGCACACCGGCGAGGCCCGCGTACATCGACGACACCACGAACGCCGCGGAGCGGTGCCGGGCCACGTCGACGCCCATCACGGCGGCGGCGGTCTCGCTGTCCCGGAGGGCGGCCAGCGCCCGGCCGGGGCGGGAGCGGAGCAGGCCCCGGGCGGTGAACCAGGTGAGCGCGAACAGCGCCAGCCCCAGGAACCACAGCCGTTCCTCCGCGCCGAACGGCACACCCAGGACGGTCAGTTCGTCGCCCGCGTCGAAGGTGAAGCCGCCGAGGGACAGCGGGGGAACGGAGCGGCCGTTGAAGCCGCCGGTGACCGACTCGGCGGTGAGCAGGACGTGGTGGCCGAGGAAGACCAGGGCGAGGGTCGCGATGCCGAGGTAGATGCCCTTGACGCGGCCGGCGACGGGGCTGAACAGCCCGCCGGCGAGCCCCGCCATCAGCACCGCGAGGGGCACGGCGAGGGCGGTCGGCAGGCCAGGACCGGGGTCGCCGGCCAGCCAGGTGTAGCCGTAGGCGCCGACGGCGAGGAAGAAGGCGTGGCCGAGGGAGAGCTGTCCCGCGGTGCCGCTGAGCAGGGCGAGGCCGACCGCGCCGATGGCGGCCGCCATGGAGAACAGGCCGATGCGCAGCCAGAAGGCGTCCAGGTAGAACGGCGGCAGGCACAGCAGCACGGCGACCGTGAGAAGGGTGGCGCGGCGGCGGGTGAGGAGCGCGCGGATCCGGTCAGACACGGGCCGCTCCCTTCGCGCCGAACAGCCCGTTGGGCCGCACCAGGAGCACCAGCAGCATCACGGCGTAGGGAGCGACGTCGCCGAACCCCTCGCCGAGCACGTGCAGTTCGGACTGGTAGCCGACGACGAGCGCCTCGGTCAGCCCGATGACGAGACTGCCGGCGAGGGCGCCCGTCGGGGAGGCCAGCCCGCCGAGGATGGCGGCGGGGAAGGCGTTGAGCGCGATCTGGCCGGTGGTGCGCTCCAGACCGGGGGCGGGGAACGCGGCGAGGAACACCGCGGCCAGCGCGGCGAGCGCGCCCGCCAGGCACCAGGCGCCCGCCCGCACCCGGCCGAGGTGCACGCCCATCAGCGCGGCGGCCTCCATGTCCTCCGCCGCCGCCCGCAGCGACAGGCCCCAGGGGGTGAACCGGAACAGGGCGAAGACCCCGGTGATGACGAAGGCCGACACGGCGATGGCGGCGAGCCGGCTGTCCGCGACGGTGACCGGGCCGAGTTCGGTCACCGCGTCCCCCCACGGGTCCCCGAGGGTCAGCAGGTCACCGCCGATGCGCCGGGCCAGCTCGGTGAGCAGCACGATGTCGATGCCGATGGTGACGATGGTCTGCACGTGCGCGGAGTGGGCGTCGTGGCCTCCGCGCTGGAGCAGGAACCGGTCCATCGCCCCGGCCAGGGCGGCCGTCACGATCACCGCGAGGGCGAGCGCCCCGGCGAAGCCCAGGTCGTCGTGGAGGACGGCGACCAGATAGCCGCCGAACAGCAGCAGGGAGCCGTGGGCGAAGTTGAGCACGCCCGAGGCCTTGAAGATGACGACGAAGCCGAGGGCGACCAGCGCGTACACCGCGCCGAGGGCCAGTCCGCCCAGCAGGCTGTCCAGGAGATCCGTCATGCCGCGTCCTCCCCGGTCGCGTCGGTGCCGAGGTAGGCGCGCAGGACCTCCGGGTCCCGGCGCACCTCGTCGGGCGTGCCGTGCGCGATGGGCCGGCCGAAGTCCAGCACGGTGACCTCGTCGGCGAGACGCATCACCAGCCCCATGTCGTGCTCCACGAGCACGACCGAGAGGCCGAGTTCGGCCCGCAGTTCCGCCACCACCTCGGCGGTACGGGCGCGTTCGGCGGCGTTCATGCCGGCCACCGGTTCGTCGAGCAGCAGCACACGGGGCTCCAGGCAGAGGGCGCGGGCGAGTTCGACGCGCTTGCGGTCGCCGTAGGACAGCAGACCGACCGGTGAGTGGAAGTGGGCTCCGAGGCCGGTGAGTTCGGCGATGTCGCGGGCGCGGGCGAGGTGCTCGCGCTGTTCGCGCCGGGCCCCCGGCAGCCGCAGGGCGCTCGCGGTGAACCCGGCGCGGGTGAGGGCGTGCCGGCCGAGCATCAGGTTGTCGGCGACGGTGCCCTGGGTGGTGACGATGTTCTGGAAGGTACGGGCCACGCCGAGCGCGGCGATGCGGTGCGGGGCGAGCCTGGTCAGCTCCGTGCCGCCGAGGGTCACGGCGCCGGCGGCGGGGCGGCACAGCCCCGACAGCACGTTGAAGCACGTGGACTTGCCCGCGCCGTTCGGGCCGATGAGCGCGTGCACCGAGCCCGGGGCCACGGTGAAGGACACTCCGTCGAGCGCGGTGAGCCCGGCGAAGCGGACGGTGACGTTGCGGACGGCGAGTTCGGGCGGGGCGGTGGTGGCGGGGGCGGTGCGGGGCTCGGTGGTGCGGGCCTGGGTGGTGCGGTCGTTCACGCGGCCCCCTGGTCCTGCGCCGACTCGCCCAGGTACAGGCGGCGTACGGCGTCGGTGCGGGCGAGTTCGCCGGCGGGCCCGGACAGGCGGGTCTCCCCCACCTCCAGGACGTGCGCGTGACTCGCGAGGGAGAGCGCCATGCCCGCGTTCTGCTCGACGAGCAGCACGGCGGTGCCCTGGGCGTTGATCTCCCGGACCACCTCCGCGATGCGGTGCACCATCTGCGGGGCGAGGCCCAGGGAGGGCTCGTCCAGGAGCAGCAGGCGGGGCGCCGCCATCAGGGCGCGGCCGATCGCGAGCATCTGCTGCTCGCCGCCGGACAGCAGCCCGGCCGGCTGGTGGGTGCGTTCGGCGAGCCGGGGGAAGAGCGTGAAGACGCGGTCGCGGGCCTCCTGGACCTGGGCGCGTCCGCGGCGTCCCAGGCCGAGGCCGCCGGAGCGGAGGTTCTCGTCGACCGACAGCCCGGAGAACACCCGCCGCCCTTCGGGTACTTGAACGACGCCGGCGCGGACCGCGGCGACCGGGTCCTTGCCGTCGAGCACCGTGTCGCCGTAGCGGATGCGGCCGGCCGTGACCGCGCCGCGGTGCAGACGGAGCGTGCCGGAGACGGCGCGCAGCAGTGTGGTCTTGCCTGCGCCGTTCGCGCCGAGCAGGGCCACGACCGTGGCGGGGGGCACGGTAAGGGACACGGCGCGGAGGGCGGACAGGGCGCGGCCGTACGTCACGTCGACGTTCTCGACGTGCAGGGTGGGTCCGCCACCGTCCGGTGGTGCTTCGGGCATCACGACTCCTCGGGGTCGTCGCGTGGGTCCGCGACGGCTTCGGGGGAAGGGGTGCTTACGACAGCACGGGGGTGCGGAGGGGGTACAGCGGTCCGTGACCGCACGCTGCGGTGTACCAACGGGGGTGGGGGTGGGTTGTGCGGGTGCCCATGCGGGCGGCTCGCTGTCCGGTACGCCCGAGGGGCGGGTCGGCTGCGTTCGGTCGCGGGTGCGGGGCGGTGGGGGTCGAGCGCGCAGTTCCCCGCGCCTCCTTCCGGGGCGGTTCGTCGGCGGGTGTGGGACCGTGGGGCCTGGTCGCGCAGTTCCCCGCGCCCCTTCGGGCGCATCCGGCTGCGGGACGGGCAGCGGTGCCGCGCGCCCGAGGGGCGGGGCGGTTCGTCGGCGGGTGCGGGGCCGTGGGGCCTGGTCGCGCAGTTCCCCGCGCCCCTTCGGGCGCATCCGGCTGCGGGACGGGCAGCGGTGCCCGCGCCCGAGGGGCGGGTCGGTTGCGTTCGGTCGCGGGTGCGGGGCGGTGGGGGCTGAGCGCGCAGTTCCCCGCGCCCCCTTTCGGGGCGCTTCGCCGCCCGTTCGTCGCGGGTGCGGGACCGTGGGCCTGGTGGCGCAGTTCCCCGCGCCCCCTTCGGGGTGTGCTAGGTCCCTTGGCGGTGGAAGAGGTTGTGGGCTGTCAGGGCCAGGGTGGTTTCCACCAGGTCCGTGGGGCGGGAGAGGTTGCGGCCTGTCAGCTGTTCGTAGCGGCGGAGGCGGTTGAGGACGGTGTTGCGGTGGCAGTAGAGGCGGCGGCCGGCCCGTTGGGCGGAGCCGTCGCAGGCGAGCCAGGTGGCGAGGGTGTCGAGGAGCACCTCGGCGTCGGCCGGTTCCAGGGCGGCGAGCGGGCCCAGCAGCCGGTCGGCCAGCGCCGCGGCGAGGTCGGGGTTCGACGCGACCAGCGCCGCCGGCAGGTGCTCGGTCAGCCGGACCGTGCCGCCCGCCTCGGGGCACAGCCGCAGCGCCGTGTCCGCCAGCCGTCGCGCCTCCCCCACGGCGGCAAGTCCGTCGACGGCGCCGCTGACGCCCACCCGCACCCCGGGCGGCTGCTCGTCCGGGACGATCACCGCCGGGTCGCCCTCGACGAGGGCGATGCCGTGGTCGGCGTCCACACCGGTGTGCCAGTGCACGCGCACACCCGGGGCGAGGGCCGCCTGGGCGCCCGTACACCCCGCGGACCGCGTCCCCTCGACGGCGACGACCACGTACCGGCCGTGTTCGGGCAGGTCCAGCGCCTCGGCCGCCTCGGGCAGGTCGGCGATCCTGCTGGTGCCGTCCAGCAGGGCAGCGGCGAGCAGGCGCACCCTGTTCTCCCTCCGCCACGCCATCTGCCGTTCGGTCTGCCGGTACGCGTCCGCGACGATCGTGCTGTGCTCGTCGACGAACTCCCACACGTCGGACGCGACGTGCACCAGCAGCCGTACGTCCTCCGGCGCCGCCCGGGACGTCTCGTCGACCAGGCCCTGCCACACCAGCGAGCCGCCCAGCCGGAAGGCGTGCAGCACCGCGTCCAGCGGCAGTCCCTGCTCGGCGCGGGTGGCGCCGATCTTCCAGGAGCAGCGGCGCGCCCCGTCACGGGCGCCCCGCGGGTCCAGCAGCGAGGAGATGCTGTGCCGCAGCGAGCGGTGCACCTCCTGCCAGGTGGCGACGGCGTCGCCCTCGACGGCGGTGCGGTAGGCCGGCTCCTGCTCCTGGAGCACCGCGACCAGCCGGTCGGTGAGCTGCGGCAGGTCGTCCAGCAGGATGCGGGCGGCCCGGTGCAGCACACGCAGCGCGTCGGCGTCGATCAGCGACCGCACGCGTGGCGTCCGCGACCGCGGCGCGGGCACGGGTCCGGGACGCAGCAGGGTTCGTGGCCGTACGGCGTGAGGCATCGCTCATTCCCCCCAGGGTCGGGCTTCCGGGCGGTGCCCGTGCGGCGGCCCCGTACCGGCGCCCGGCAGGTACGGGGAGCCCGCGGGCCGGCCGCCGTCGGACTCGTCCTGCCCCGAAGGATGGCATACCGTCCGGTCGGTCCCTAGAGTCGTGCACCGGTCTTTTCCTCCCGCTCGACCAGACGCACCAGCTCGACCCGGGAACGGAGGCCGAGCGTGGCGAACACGTTCCGCAGGTGGTAGTCGACGGTGCGGGTGCTGACGGAGAGGCTGAGGGCCACCTCCCGGTTGGTGGCGCCCGCGGCGACGTACCGGGCGATCCGCAGCTGCTGCGGGGTGAGGCGGGCGAGACCGCCGGCGCCGGAGGACGCGGCGGGGGCCGCGTTCGGGGCGGCGCCGCCCGCGCGGAGTTCGGCGGCGGCCTGCTGCGCCCAGAGAGGCGCGCCGCAGCGTTCGAAGCCGAGGCGGGCCTCCTCGAGGCGGGTGCGGGCCTCACGGAGGCGGCGCCTGCGGCGCAGCCACTTGCCGTAGAGGAGTTCGGTGCGGGCGCGTTCGAAGTCGCCCACGCTGTCGTCGTGCTGGTCGAGCGCGCGCAGGTACAGTTCGCCGGCGGTGTCGGGGCCGGCCAGCAGGGCGCGGCAGCGCAGGAGCTGGGAGGGCGCCTGCGGGTCCGCGCCGCAGGCCGCCCACAGGGCGAAGTCCTCCACGACCGCCGCCGCGTGCTGGGGTCGTCCGGCGGACGCGGCGGCCTCCACGAAGCAGGGGACGGCGAGCATCCACACCGCGAAGTGGCCGCGGCGGGCTCCGGGGCGGACCAGCGGGCCGAGCCGCCCGGCCGCCTCGCGGGGGCGGCCGGCGCCGAGGTCGGCGCGGGCCGCGGCCCAGTGCGCGAGGGTCGCGGCCTGGGCGAGCCCGTGGCGGCGGGCGGTGCGCAGGGCCGCCTCGGCGTGCTCGGCGACCAGGTCCAACTCGCCCTCGATGGACGCGGCGAGCGCGAGGACGGCGTGGTGGTGGGCGGCGGTGTTGCGCTGTCCGGCGCGCTCGGCGGTGCGCAGGCCTTCCTCGGCGTGGGTGCGGGCGAGCTGGTGGCGGCCGGCGCGGAGTTCGGCGTAGGCGAGGTATTCGAGGGCGCGGGGTTCGAGGGAGGCGGAGCCGGAGGTGCGGGCGGCGGCGAGGGCGCGGGCGCCCGCACGGCGGGCGGAGGTGACGTCGCCGAGCATCAGCGCTGCGGCGGCGGAGCGGAGGAGGTGGTCGGGGTCGGTGCCGTGCAGGCCGTTCTCGACGACACGGCGGAGGGGGGTGGTGGCGAGGTCGAAGCGGGCGAGGAGGACGGCGCGCATGCCGTCGCGGTGGTCGCGGGAGGGATCGCCGACCGACGGGGGGTTGCCGGCTGTCCTTCCCGCCGTACGGGGTGCCGTTGCGCCCACCTGTGCCGCCGGGGGTCCCCCCGGGTCTCCGGGGGTTGCGGGGAGGCACGGCTGCCCGCCACGGCGGGCGGGTTCGTCGTGTGCAGCGGGTCCTTGCGGGACCCGGACGCAGGCTTCTGCCAAGGGGAGCGTGGGGGGTGTGCGGGTGGGGGCCAGGGCCGAGAGGCAGGCGGTGGGGTCGCCCGCGGACCAGGCCGCGTCCGCCGCGCCGAGGCTTGCGCGGGCCGCGGCGGGCGGGGGCAGGAGGTCCGCCGCCAGGAGGAAGGATTCCCGGGCGTCCTCCACCGGACCGTCGGCCAGGAGGACCGCGCCACGCAGGAGTTCGGCGCCTCCGCGCACCGACGCCGGTACGGAACGGCCGCGGGCCCGGTCCAGCAGGCGCAGGGCGTCGGCGGCGTGACCGGCGAGGAGTGCCTGCTCGGCGGCGGCGAGGTGACAGCGGGCGCGTTCCGCCTCGTCCGGGGTGAGGTCGGCCGCGCGGGCCAGAGCCCTGCGGCGGAGGGCGGGGGGCACGGTGGACGACGGGTCGGTCGCCGCCGACGTCAAGGCGGCCGCCAGGGTGGGGGCGGGGCCGGTCACCGCCCATGCGCGGTGGAGGAGCGGGAGGAGGTCCCGCGCGTCCGTCGCGGCCTCGGCCAGGGCCAGATGCGCGGCGCGGCGGTCCTCCGGGGTGGCGAGGGCGTACACCGCTCGGGCCGTCAGCGCGCTGCGGAAACGGAGTCGGCCCTCGCTGCGGGTCAACAGACCGGGCAGAGGGGCGTTCGCGGATGCGTGGGCCGCCCGGAGGACGAGTGCCGCGTCCGCGTCCTCCTCCCCCGTCGCCCGTGCCGCGGCCGCCGTGGTCAGCAGCAGGCCGCCGGGGTCGTCGGGCAAGCGGTCGCCGGCCACGTCGGCCAGCACCTCACCGTCGGCCAGCGGCCGGGGCAGGGCACGGCGCCCGCTCAGCTGGGCCGGCGACAGACGCCTGACCAGCGCCAGCAGCAGCGCGGGGTTGCCTTCGGCCGCCGTGATCAGCTCCTCGACGACGGCAGCGGCGACGGCTCCGGCCGCGTGCTCCCGGATCAGCAGCGCCGCGTCGACGGGGGGGAGCGGGCCCAGGCGCAGGACAGGCAGATGCGCCAGTTCCGGGGGCGGGGGGCGGTGGGCGGCGACCGTCAGCAGGAGCGTCGTGCGCACGGCCGTCTCCCGTACGCGCGCGGCGGTGCGGGCGAGCGCGGCGCGGGACGGGGCGTCCCACAGGTCGGCGTCGTCCACGCAGACGAGGAGCGGGCCGGCGGTCCCAAGGGCCTCGTCCAGCTCGTGTGCGGCGCGTACGTACCGCACCGGGCCCGGGCGGAAGATGCGGGCGGCGTGATCGAGGAACGTGGTACGGCCGCAACCGGGTTCACCGGTCACGACGCGGACGCCGCCGTCGGTGCGCAGCGCGTCCAGCAGCTCGGCGGTCAGCCGCTGCCGCGCGGTCGTCGATCCGGTCATTCCTGCGACCTTACTCACGCGTAAGGTCGTGCGGAAGGTATACGTCCGCGACCGGATGAAACATGAACGGCCGCGTTATCAGCGGCTTTTGCGGCGTGACGTCCGTCTCGGACTGTGCCGTGGCCCAAGTGCGGCGGCGGGCCGCGGTGCCCGCGCACAACGGCGGTGGCGGCCCGCGCAGCGCGCGGACCGCCACCGGTGGGCGTTCGTCAGGAGGTGTGCGGGCAGTTGCCCCGTGACTCCTCGATCGTCAGGCTCGGCCGCGGCAGCGGGCAGAGGAACTGCTCGTACCTGGTGTCGTTGTCGATGAAGCGCTTCAGCCACGAAACGCTGTACTTCGCGATCGTCGTGTTCGACGAGTTCGGGGTGAAGTGCGTGGCGTTGTTGAGCTCCAGGTACGCCCGGTCCAGGGAGGACGGCAGGTTGGTGTAGAAGGGCTCGGCGTGGCTGGAGACGGGCGCGATGCTGTCGCCGTCGGCGCCGAAGATCAGCGTGGGGGTGCGGAGTTCGGGCCAGGTCTTGTCGAGGTTCCAGGGCGTCAGCGGGATGGCGGCCTGGAGGGACGGCCGGGTCTTGGCGGCTTCGAGGGAGCCGCCGCCGCCCATGGAGTGGCCCATGACGCCCAGCCGGCTGCTGTCGACGCGGTTGCGGACGGAGCTGCGCTGGGTGAGGTAGTCCAGTGCGGCCAGCAGCTGGTCGCCACGGGAGCCGGGCTGGTCGAGGGTGGTGTTGGTGTCGATGGTGAACACCACGAAGCCCTGGGAGGCGAGGCGCGGGCCCAGCCAGGAGATCGAGGACTCGAGGGCGGTGTAACCGGGCGAGATGGCGACCGCACCGAACGTGCCGTCGGCGGTGGTGGTCGGGTAGTAGATCGTGCCGCCGCCGAAGCCGGTCGCGGAGAGCCGGGACACGGAGGTCTGCGACACGGCGTACGGGCCGCGCAGGGCCTCGATGCTGGACTCGGTGGGGGCCGGGCCGCGCTCGTAGGGGTTGTCGGCGGCGTGGGCGCCGGGGCCGGTGAGGGTGCTGAGGCCGACGACGGCGGCGAGCGCCGCGGTGAGGCCGGCCAGGCGGCCGGTCCCGCGCCTGCTGGTGTGGGGGTGCAGCTGCACGACGAGTGGTCCTCTCTGTCATGGCGGTCGCCGGGTCAGCCGGTGCACGGGATCACTGCGTGGGCTGGGGAGCCGTGCCCGGCCTGGGCGGCGCCTTTTGACTGGCGGTGCCACTGTCGGTGGGGAGGGGGTGGGTGGGGACCGGTGAAATCACCGGTCTTGTGGGAGGGGGTGGGGTGCGGGGTTCGTTCTGTCGCCTCAGGAGGACGCCGTCAGGGCCAGCGACGCGGCTGCGGTGGCCAGGTAGAAGGCGGGGAACGCCAGGTTGTGCAGTACGCGGGCGCGGAGGTGGAAGGCGATCGCGCCCAGGTAGAACAGGACGAGACCGCAGGCCGCGGCCGCACCGAGAGGGCGCAGTGCGCCGACGAGGACGCCGAGGAGGAGGCCCGCCGCGCCGGCCAGCTTGAGGACGGCCAGCCAGGGAAGCCACGATCGAGGAACCCCTACCTGCGCCGAGTTGGCGAGCACGAAGCGCGCCCCGACGAGGTCGGCGACGGCCATGGCGACGTTGACGGCGGCGGTGAGCACGGTGACGACGAGAAGCACGAGCGGGATACCGGTCATGTCTCCAGGGTTCGCGGGCGGCTCCGCACCGTCCAATACCTGCTTCTATAACCTGGGAGCATGGATGTGGACACGCGCCTGCTCCGGTACTTCGCCGCGGTGGCGGAGGAGGGCAGCCTGACCGGGGCCGCGCGGCGGCTGTTCGTCTCGCAGCCCGCGCTGACCAAGCAGATCCGGCGCCTGGAGGACGATCTCGGGGTACGTCTCTTCGCGCGTTCGCGGTCGGGGATGGCGCTGACCGAGGCCGGGTGTGAGCTTGCCTCCCGGGTGCCCGCGCTGCTGGACGGATGGGACGAGGCGGTGCGGGCGACCGGCCGGGCGGCGCGGGTACTGCGCCTGGGCTTCCTGGACGCGGGCGCGGTGGGGGCCGTCCCCGAGGTCGTCGCCGAGTTCCGCCGCGCCCGGCCGGAGTGGCGGGTGGAGCTGCGGCAGTTCGACTGGTCCGACCCGAGCGCGGGCCTGGCCCGGGGGGAGGTGGACGCCGCGGTGGTCCGGCTGCCGTTCCCCGGCCAGGAGAGCTTCGAGGTGCGGGAGTTGTTCGCCGAGGAGCGTGGCGTGCTGCTGCCGGCCCGGCATCCGCTGGCGATCCGCGAGACGGTGGACTTCCGCGAACTGTGGGACGAGCCGTTCGTCGCGGCCGGGGCCGGGACGGGAACCTGGAGGGACCACTGGCTGGGGGCTGAGGAAAGGGACGACGAGCACCCCGTCCGGGTCGGCGCCGTGACCAGCCGTCCCGACGAGTGGCTGGGAGCGGTGGCCGGCGGGTGCGTGGCACTGGCCCCCGCGTCGGCGGCCCGCTTCCACTCCCGCCCGGATGTGGTGTTCCGTCCGGTCCACGGGCTCTCGCCGTCCCGGGTGGGGCTGGCCCGGCCTCGGCGGCGGAGGGACGAGGTGGTGCTGGACCAACTGTTGCGGGCCGTCTCGCGGCGGCTGGGCGGGGGCGCCTCGGAAGGATCTGATGTCGGCGTTCGGCCGCGGACCGGTGGGGGGTGAACGCGCGGTTCCCGCACCGGGTGCATGGGTGCGTCGGGCCGGGGTACCCGGGCGGGTACGGTCACCGTCGGAGTCGGCGCTGACGGTGGCGGCGACGGCGCCCCCGGTTCCTGGGCGCCGTCGTTCTATGCGGCGTCGTAGACGTGGGCCCGGCCGCCGACCCACTTCACCCAGGCGGGGTCGTCCAGCAGCTGTTCGCCCTCCGGGAGCCCCGCGCGGCGCAGGAACTCCACGACGTCGCGGTCGGAGTAGGCGAGGCCGACGATCTCTCCGCGCACGGTGACGCGCCGGCCGCCCGAGCCGAGCGGCGGGTGTACCACGATCGGAGGCTTCCTCATGCCTCCAGGATCCGTCCCTGCCGTCGTGTATGCATGCCGGGACCGCGTGTCACCCGACTGGACCGCCGGACGAGCCCGACGGACGCCCGCCGTGCTGGTATGGAAGCGGCCTCCATGCCTACCCGGAGGGAGCTGGGAATGCACGAGATGTGGTGCGGTGCAGACACTTCGGGGGAGCCGGTCTGGCACGTTCTCACCCCGGACAAGACCTCGACGCTGTGCGGGGTGGAGAAGGAGGAGGAATCGCCACGGCGCGACACGACGGACCGGCACTGCTTCACCTGCATGAAGTCGTTCCAGGCCGTCGTGGCGTCCCGCTGAGAGCCACGACCGCCCCCGCCGGCGCCGGCGGGCCCGGGCACCGTCCGGGTCCGCCGGCGCCGCTTCAGTGACAGGCGTGCTCTCCTGAACCGTGGGCGTGCTCCCCCGCTCCCGGGTCGTGCGTGTCGAGACGGCAGAAGCAGGACGCGCGCACCGGTACGTCCGCCAGCGCCGCCGCCTGCCGCAGCTGTCGTGCGACGATCGCGGCCTCGCCGGTCCTGCCGGTGCGCAGCAGACACTCGTGGAAGCCGTGCAGCGCCCAGACGTTGTTCGGGTGCTGGAGCGGCCGGGGCAGGGTGTCGTCGAGGCCCAGGTCGGCCCGGTAGACGGCCTCCGCCTCGGCGACCCGGCCCTGTTCGAGGAGCAGCGCTCCGAGGGCGTGCCGGGCGGGCTGCATCCAGCCCCACGGCTCGTCGTACGGCAGGGTGTCGTCGCGTTCGACGGCCAGTTCGAGCGCGGCGAAGGCGGTGTCGTGGTCGCCCTTGCGGTAGGCGAGTTCGCCGTCGAGCATCGCGGAGGCGACGGCGAGGATGTCGTGGCAGGTGTTGTTGAACAGCATCCTGCTCTCGGGGACGCGGTCCACGGCCGCGCGGAACCTCTCCCGCTCGGCGTCGGCGCCTTCGGTGTCGCCCTTCACGCCGAGGGCGATGCCGCGGGCGTAGTGCAGCATCGCGGTGGTGACGCAGTACAGCCCGGGGTCGTCGGGGAACGGCAGGGCGAGGATGTCGTCCCAGCGGCCGAAGCGGATCAGGACGTGGAAGCGCATCGCCAGGAACGCCTCCAGCCAGTCCGCCATGGGCGGGCTCTCCACCCGGAGCAGCTTCTCGGGTACGGCGGCCTCGAGCCGGGCGGCGGCGTCCAGGGCCGCCTCGGACTGTCCGGCGAACATGGCGCCGTAGATCCGGAAGTGGTGGTTGTGGCAGCGGTAGAGCGTGTAGAAGTTCATCGCGCCGGCCCGCTGGAGGTACTTCTCGTCGGCTGCGACGGCGGCGGTGTTGTCCGAGACGACGCGGCGGTAGTCGCCGCACAGCACCTCCAGGTGCGAGGGCATGTGGAGCAGGTGCCCGGCGTCGGGCACGGCCCCGCGCAGCCGGTCGGCGACGGTCAGGGCCGCCTCCGGTGTCGGGGACATCTCCATGAGGTGGATGTAGAGGTGCACGATGCCGGGGTGGTGGGCGCCGGACTCGGTGGCGAGCGCGCCGTCGAGCACCTCCTTGGCCTCCACGGTGCGGGCGCCGTCGGCGGGGCGTCCGGTCCTCAGGTCCCACAACTGCCAGGGTGTGAGGTTCATGAGCGCGTCGGCGCAGAGCGCGGCCACGTCGGGGTCGCCGGGTGCGCTCTCGTACACGGCGAGCATGCGGTCCGCGTACGGATCGTTCCAGACGGAGCAGTCCTGCGCGGGGCGGTTCTGCGGGTAGCGGGCGCGCAGCGCCTCGACGAGGGCGCGCTCGACGGGAGTCGCGCGGGCCTCGGCCGCCCGGTGGGCGCGTTCGACGGCCGCGTGGGTCCGCACGACGGTGCGGTCGAGGTCCTCGGGGTCGAACGCCTCCCAGGGTTTGTTGTAGTTCGGGCCGAGGGCGTAGGCGATGCCCCAGTGGGCCATCGCGCAGCCCGGGTCGGCGTCGGCGGCCTTCCGGTAACAGGCGACCGCCTCCTCGTGGTTGAAGGCGTACGTCCACATCAGCCCGCGGTCGAACCAGAGTTGCGCCTCGGGGGAGGTCGTCGACACGGGCCGTCCGTAGGAGCCGAGGTCGTAGTAGCCGTCCATGGTGCCCGCCTCCCGGGGGTTCCGGCCGGGCCGGCCGCCCGTCGGCGGCCGACGTCCCGTGGGGACGAAACCGACGATAGCGGGGCGCGGACGGTCACGCAGGCGCGCTGTGAACCCCTCCCCGGACGCGCCGCGAAACCCACTCGGGGCAGGTCAGACGCTCACGAGGAGCTGCGGCGACAGCACCTTGATCATCGTGTTGGTCCAACGCATCTGCCGCAGGGTCTGGGGGTGGCAGTCGGTCGCCAGGTCGAGGAGTTCGCGGTCACGGGTGGCCTGTGCGGTCTGGGCGAGCATCTCCCAGTGGAGGCTGTTGCGGACGGCGGCCAGGTGCAGGTCGCGCAGGTCCCCCAGCAGGAGCAGTCCGGTCTCCGGGCGTCGCCCGAGGGCTTGGGCGGCCTTCTCGCGGAGGGCGGTCAGCGCGCCGGGGGTGTGGTCGCGGGGGCCGGACAGCTCGACGCCGCGGTCGGCGCCGAGGGCGGCCAGCCGGGCCGCGTGCTCGCGGGACCAGCGGGCGACGTCGGTGGCGACGTGGTGCACCTCGTGCTCGGTGCGGTGCCGCTCGGCGACGGCGAGGAGGTCCGTCTCCAGGTCGCGCTCACCGTCGTGGAGGGCGCGCAGGGTGACGCCGATGCCGTTCATGCCGAGCTCCCCGTCCTCGCGTCGTCCGTGTTCTGCCGTGGTGGGGTGCCGCGCCGGGTGACGAGGGTGACGCGGGCCGCCGCCGTCTTGAACAGGGGCTGCTTGGACAGCGGGTCCCAGTCGGTGACCGTGGTCTCGTTGGCGGCGCGTCCCGGGAGGCCGTCGGGCGGCCGATGGCCCTCGGGGGTGTCCCAGTAGCCGTAGTGGAACGGCACGAACACCACGCCGTCGCGGATCGCCACGGTCCGCAGCCGGGCCCGGAGCGCCCCGCGCGGGGTGGTCACCTGGATCAGGTCGCCGTCGGCCAGGCCCTGGGTGGCGGCCTCCGCCGGGGAGATCTCCGCCCAGACGTCCGGGGCGGCGGCGTTCAGCTCGGGGGCGCGGCCGGTCTTGGTGCGGGTGTGGAAGTGGTGGACGGTCCGGCCGGTGATGAGCTGGAGCGGGTACTCCGGGGAGGCGTCCTCGTGCGGCGGGACGTACTCGGCGGCCTTGATCACGGCCTTGCCGTCCGGGTTGAGGGAGCGGTACTCGACGGGGGTGACGGGAGCGCCGGTGACCATGTCCTTGCCGTAGCTCTCGCAGCGGTCGGGGTGGGCGTGGTCGAAGCCGTCGGTGTAGAGGCGCGCGGTGCCGTCGGGGGCGTCCTCGGTGCAGGGCCACTGAATGCCGCCGTCGCGCAGCTTGTCGTAGCTGAGGCCGGTGTAGTCGCAGGGGCGGCCGGCGCTGCACCGCTGCCAGGCGGCGAAGGCCCCCTGCGGGTCGCGCCAGGGGATCAGCGGGCCGCCGTCCTTGTCGCGGAAGTCCATACGGGCGGCGAAGTCGAGGAAGATGTCGAGGTCGGCGCGGGCCTCGCCGGGCGGGTCCACGGCCTTCTCGGAGAGGTGGACGGTGCGGTCGGCGTTGGTGAAGGTGCCGGTCTTCTCTCCCCAGGTCGCGGCGGGCAGCACGACGTCGGCGAGCTGGGCGGTCTCGGTGAGGAAGAGGTCCTGCACGACCACGAACAGGCGTTCCTGCGCGAGGATCGAACGGATCCGGCCGAGTTCGGGCAGGGAGACGGCCGGGTTGGTGCCGGAGATCCACAGCATGCGCAGCGAGCCCTGCTCGGCGTAGCGGAACATCTGCATCGCGTGGGTGGGCGGGCCGTAGTGGGGGATGCCGTCCGGTTCGACGTTCCAGAGCTCGGCCAGTTCGGTCACATGCTGATCGTTCTGCCAGTTGCGGAAGCCGGGGAGGTCGCCGTCGGCGCCGCATTCGCGGGTGTTCTGGGCGGTGGGCTGGCCGTTCATCTGCATCAGCCCGCAGCCGGGACGGCCCAGCATGCCGCGGATCAGGTGCAGGTTGTTGACCTGCACGGCGGCGGCGGACGCCTGGTGGGACTGGTAGACACCCTGGAGAACGGTGGAGGTCAGCCGCTTCGCGTCCCCGAGGAGGTCGGCGGCGCGTTCGATCTCGGCGGCCGGGACACCGCAGATCTCCGCGGCCCGGCGCGGGGTGCAGCGCTCGACGCCGGCGGCGAGTTCGTCGTAGCCGACGGTGTGCGCGTCGAGGTAGGCGCGGTCGACGCGGCCGGTGCGGATGATCTCGTGGAGCAGGGCGTTGAGCAGGGCGACGTTGGTGCCGGGGCGCGGCGCCAGATGGACGTCGGCGTGGCGGGCGACGGGGGTGTACCGGGGGTCGACGCACAGCAGCCGGGGCGGGTCGGAGCCTTCCAGCCGGTCCAGGACGCGCGTCCACAGCACCGTCTGCGTCTCGGCCATGTTGTGCCCGAACAGGGCGATCGTGTCGGCGTGGTCGATGTCCTCGTACGAGCCGGGCTGGCCGTCGGAGCCGAAGCTCTCCTTGAGTGCCTCGGCGGCGGTGGCCGTGCACAGCCGGGTGTTGCCGTCGAGGTGGTTGGTGCGGACGCCGGCGTGGGCGAGGACGGAGAGGGTGTAGTACTCCTCCAGGAACAGCTGCCCGCTGGTGTAGAAGCCGACGGAGCCGGGGCCGCGGTCGTCGAGCAGGGCCCGGGTGCGGGAGACGACGCGGTCCATGGCGGTGTCCCAGTCGGTCTCGACGAGGCGGCCGTTCTCCCTGACCAGGGGGCGGGTGAGGCGGTCCGGGGCGTGGTTGGCCTGCCAGCCGTAGAGATCCTTGGGGCCGAGCCGGCCGCGGTTGACCCGGTCGGCCGCGCGGCCGCGGACGCCGACGATGCGTCCGCCGCGCACGGCGATGTCCATGGCGTCGCCGTTCGAGTGCAGGATCGAGGCGGAGGGCACCCATCGCTCGACGTCCTCCTCCGTCACCCCGTCCGCGAGGTGCAGGTCGGTGCGGACCGGCCAGGGGTCGCCGGGCGCATAAGGGGTGCGCGCGCCCCAGGGGTTGGTGATCCGGTCCGGTGAGCTGTCCACGGTGGTCCGGCCTCCACGGTGCGGGGATGTCGCGGAGGCGGGTACCCACCCTCCCATCGATCAGACCATCACACCACGTACACGTCATGCAACTCAGTGTGACGATCTGACACTCC
This sequence comes from Streptomyces sp. GB4-14, assembly GCF_022696125.1. Lineage (NCBI taxonomy): Bacteria > Bacillati > Actinomycetota > Actinomycetes > Kitasatosporales > Streptomycetaceae > Streptomyces > Streptomyces sp. GB4-14. The sequence goes on from NZ_RZHO01000002.1 coordinate 264,148, forward strand.
TTCACCATTCCTTCGTGGCCTTGTTCGGCGACGGGCTGGCAAGGGCCGTACGGCCCTCCCTAGGATGTATTTCCTGTCCAGCCAGTCCAGTTGGCGCGGCACTCCGCAGGGGGAACGATGCACACCGGTAAGCAGCTGTCCACCGAGATCGACGCAACCGTGCCGACGGCCGCGCGTATGTACGACTACTACCTCGGCGGCAAGGACAACTACGCTGCGGACCGCGCCGCGGTCGAGGAGCTCGACAAGGTGGTGCCGAGCACCCGCCGCCTGGCCCTGAACAACCGCCGTTTCCTGCAGCGCGTGGTGCGCACGCTCACCCAGGAGTACGGCATCCGGCAGTACCTGGACCACGGCTCCGGCCTGCCCACGCAGGACAACGTGCACCAGGTGGCGCAGCGCATCGACCCCACCACCCACGTCGTGTACGTCGACAACGACCCCATGGTGCTGGTGCACGGACGGGCCCTGCTGGAGCAGGACGAGCGCACGGTGGTCATACAGGCGGACATGCGCGACACCGACGGGATCTTCGGCCACACCGAGACCCAGCGGCTGATCAACTTCGACGAGCCGGTGTGCGTCCTGTTCAACTCGGTCTTCCACTGCATCCCCGACAGTGACACCGACGGTCCTGCGGCCGTCGCCAACCGGGTGCGGGAGCGGCTGGCTCCGGGCAGCTTCATGGTGATGTGCCAGCTGGTCAGCGAGGACGCGAAGGTCCGCGAGTTCGTCACCGACTTCATGGACCAGGTGACGCAGGGGAACTGGGGCAGGGTCCGTACGGAGAAGGACGTCGAGGTCCTCTTCGACGGTCTGGAGATATTGGAGCCGGGCCTGGTGGAGGTGTCCACCTGGCGTCCGGACACGGAGGTGGCGCCCCGCCAGCTCACCCAGGAGTGGATCGAGTTCGGCGGCGTGGGCCGGCTTCCCGTGTAACCCTCACGACCCGGCGACGCCCCTACCCGGACCTCGTGGCACCGGGAGGGGCGTCGGTTCGTCCCGCATCAGGAAGAGGGCCCTGGGCCAGGAAGGTCCTGGACCGGGATCACAACTGGCGCGCGTAGCGTTCCTCTATCGTGCGGCGCAGCATCTCGACGGACTCGCGGGGCGTGAGCGCCTCGTCGGCGAGACGGTCGAGCACGATCCGGTACTCCTCGGTCTCGTCGCGGTCCTCGAGGAAGTTGGCGCTTCGGATGTGCTCCAGGTAGACCACGTCGGGCAGGTCGAGTCCGCCGAAGCGCAGATAGGTCACCGGGATGGCGGGGGCCGAGGCGTTGGTGACGTTCAGCGGGACGATCTGCAGGGTGACGTTGGGCCGCTCGGCCATCCTCGCGAGGTGGTCGAGCTGGTCGCGCATCACGGTGCGGTCGCCGAGGACACGCAGCAGGACCGACTCGTCGATGACGGCCCACAGCTGCGGGGCGTCCTCGCGGAACAGCAGCTGGGCCCGGCGCATGCGCAGCTCGACCCGGCGCTGCACCTCGCTCGCCGGGGCGTTGGGCAGTCCGCGCTCGACGACCGCGCGGGTGTAGTCGGCGGTCTGCAGCAGTCCGGGGACGTACTGGATCTCGAACGTACGGATGGTGGCGGCGGCCTCCTGGAGTCCGACCAGGCGGTCGAACCACTCGGGCATCAGCCGCTTGTCGTACCGCTGCCACCAGCCCGGCTCACCGGCCCGCTGGAGCAGCTTGAGGAGGACGGAGGCCTCGTAGTCGTCGGTGCCGTAGAGCTCGAGCAGCGCCCGGACGTCGGTCTCGGTCGGCGGGCGGCGGCCCTTGCCGGACTCGATGCGGGACAGCTTGGCCCCGCTGAAGCCGACGGAGCGGGCCGCCTGGTCCTGGGACAGTCCGGCGTCCTCACGGAAACCGGCCAACTGCACGCCCACCAGCATCTTGAGCAAGGTCGGCGCGGGCTCGGGCCTGTCCAGGTAGGGTTCCAGACGGGAGATGCGATGCGACGCGGCGGACATCCTGACTCCCAGCAGACCGGCACAAGGGCGATTCACACTATCGCATCTGACGCCGCCTCACCGCACCCGGATGCGAAATGCCGATCGAAATGGGGCAGTTGGACTCCGCTTTCCCCGGCGTCGGCCGCCCGGTCCGGCGCGCGCGGTGAGCGGGCGCGGCGGCCCGTCATCGGATCGAGGTGGCCCGTCAGCCGACCAGGTGGTCGAACTCGCCGTCCTTGGCGCCCGCCAGGAAGGCGGCCAGCTCCGCGGCGGTGTACACGAGGGCCGGACCGTCGGGGTCCCGGGAGTTGCGCATCGCGACGTCACCGCCGGACAGCGGCGCGACCTCGACGCAGTTGCCCTCGGCGTTGCTGTGCCGGCTCTTGATCCAGCGGGCGTCCAACTGGCTGGCCCGCACTCCGTTCCGCACTCCAGGCACCGCTGTCTCCTCGCTGCTGATCTCGTCCCGCCCCGCACGGCCGTGCCGCACCTGGCGAAAATTCTCGCGCAATTTCCCGTGCAATTGCACGCGAGCGCTGACAGCGTGGATAATAGCCGTGGCGTCAACCCCCGTGGGAGCGCCCCGTCCTGACGTCGCATCGAGGAGATGCCGTGTCATCACCTGTGCACATGACGCTCCGGCCGACGGCCCCGGCCGTCTTACCGGCAGGTGGTGGCGGCGCCGGGCCTTTCGGTCCGCTGCCCGCGGTGCCGCACGAGGACGGGTCCCCACTGCAGACGGTGCCCGCCGCCGCCCCCCACGCGGCGGTGAGCATCGCCTGCAGCAGGGAGGGCCTCGCGCGGGCGCGGTCCTTCACCCGCGACACCCTCGGGGACTGGTCGCTGCACCGGTGCAGCGAGGACGCCGCCCTGGTCATGACCGAGCTGGCCGCCAACGCCGTCCTGCACGCGGCGTCACGCTGCCCGGGTGAGCCGGACGTACGGCTGGGGTTCCGTCTGGAGCCGGCGCACCTGCTGCTCACGGTCACCGACCCCGACGACCGCCCGCCCGTGCGGCAGCCTCCTGGCTCGGACGCCGACCTGGAGGAGCACGGCCGGGGGCTGCGCATCGTCGACGCCCTGTCCGAAGCGTGGGGCTGGTTCCCCGCCGTCCCGGCAGGCAAGACGGTGTGGGCCCGGTTGTCCACCCGCCCGCCCACCTGACACGACTGCCGCGGAAAGGCACCCACGCCATGCGCAGCGCTTCTACGGAACAGCCGAGCAGCGAGCGCCCAGTGCGCCACACGTCCCCCACCGGAGTGGCACGGTCCACGCCCCTCACGTCCCTGTCCCAGGTGCCGTGGGCCGACATGCAGGACTCCACCGGATCGGCGGCCGCCGTTCCCCTGCTCCTCAACGGCATCGCCTGGGGCGACGCCGACACCGCCCGGGCCGCCCTCGAGGATCTGAGGAAACGGATCTGCCAGTACGGCTTCGTCACGGAGCAGGCGACCGCCGCCACGGTGCCGTTCCTCTGGGAGCTGGCCCAGCTGCCGCACGTCACCGTGCGGGCGGGGATCATCCAGCTCCTCAAGGCCATCGCCGACGCCCGGCAATGGGAGAGCACGGCGGCCGCGTACCCCAAGCTGCTCAACCGCCGTGAGAACCCGGTGGTGTGGGAGCGGGCCGCCCGGCAGGCGGTACGGGCCCGGCGGGGCGAACTGAACCGGCTGCTGTCGGAGCCGGACACGGAGATCGCGCGCGCCAGCACGGAGCTGGCGCGGGCGCTGGCCGACTGAAACGCCGGCTTCCCTCCCGTCGCCGGCACACGCCTCAGGGCACGAGGACTCCGGGACGCCCCTGTCACGGGCGGGCCCGGGTGAGATGACGCGCGACTGCTCGGGGGACGAGTCGCGCGTCGGGGGGAGGGTCGCGCGCGGCCGAGGGGGAGACCGCGCGCGACCCGCACACGCACGCGAAGCACGCGTGCACCGTTTTCACGCCGGTGCGAGTACACCCCCAGGGGACACCCTCAGGGGCGCGGGGAACTGCGCGAACAACCCCCACGGCGCCGCGCCCACCCTCGAACCGCGCGCCCACGTCCGGCGCACCCCAGGTCTTCCATGCCGGTGCGAGTACACACCCAGGGGCGCGGGGAACTGCGCGAACAACCCCCACGGCGCCGCGCCCGACCAGGACGCTGCCACCCGCGGTGAAGGGGCAGCCACCGCGCCGTCGGGGCGGGTCGCGCAGTTCCCCGCGCCCCTGACGGGCGAACCGTGGGTGCGGAAGGCGCCGCCGCCCGCGGCCTACCCTCGCCTCGATTCGCGCGGCAGTGTAGACATGGCACATGGTCCGACTCATGGGTCGATCCCGGACCCGGTCGCCCCAGCGGGCCGGCGCGGCGGCTTCCGTGCGGCGCCGGCGGCAGGAGAGCGGCCGCTCCGGGTGGCATCCGATGGCGGGGCTGCGGTCGGTGCTGAGCGGGCGCAGCGTCGCCGGACAGGTGTTCGTCCTGCTCCTGGTGATGGTGCTGCTGCTGGTCGTCGCGGCCGTGGTGGCGCTGGTGCTGCAGGCGCAGCGGGACAGCGCCCAGGAGGCCCGCAACCGCTCCCTCGCCGTCGCCGAGGCCTTCGCCAACGCCCCCGGCACGGTCGAGGCCCTGGACTCCCCCGACCCCACGGCCGTGCTCCAGCCGCGCGCCGAGGCCGCCCGTGAACGGTCGCGGGTCGACTTCATCGTGGTCATGAACACCGACGGCATCCGCTACACGCACCCCCGGCCCGACCGCATCGGCAAGCAGTTCGTCGGCACCCTCGGGCCCGCGCTGGCCGGCGAGCCCGTCGTGGAGGAGATCGACGGGACCATCGGGCGGCTCGTGCAGGCCGTGGTGCCGGTGGAGGATCCGGACGGCAAGGTGGTCGGCCTGGTGTCGGCCGGCATCACGCTGGAGAACGTCGGCGGTGCGGCCGAGGCGCAGCTGCCGCTGGTGCTGGGCGCGGCGCTCGCCGCGCTGACCCTGGCGACCGTGGGCGCGGCCCTGATCAGCAGACGTCTGCTGCACCAGACCCACGGTCTGGGCCCGCACGAGATGACCCGCATGTACGAACACCACGACGCCGTGCTGCACGCGGTGCGTGAGGGCGTGATGATCCTCGACGGCGACGGCACCCTGCTGCTCTCCAACGACGAGGCGCGCCGCCTGTTCAGCCTCCCCGAGGACGCCGAGGGCCGGCACGTACGGGATCTGGGTCTGGATCCGGCCACGACGGAGCTGCTGTCCTCCGGCCGCATGGCCACGGACGAGGTGCTTCCGGTGGGCGACCGGCTGCTCGCGGTCAACCAGCGGCCCACCGACCCGGCGGGACGGCACCGGGGCAGCGTCACCACCGTCCGCGACACCACGGAGCTGCGGGCGCTGTCCGGCCGGGCGGAGGAGTCCCGCGAGCGGCTCAACATGCTCTACGACGCGGGCGTGGGCATCGGCACCAGCCTCGACGTGGCGCGGACCGCGCAGGAGCTGTCGGACCTGGCCGTGCCCCGGTTCGCCGACTTCGTCACCGTGGACCTGTTCGAGTCGGTGCTGGCGGGCGGGCAGCCGGACGCGGCCGCCGCGCTGCGCCGCACGGCCCGGACCGGCGTCGACGAGGACGCCCCGCTCTATCCGAGGGACCACCAGATCCGGTTCGTGGAGTCGTCCCCGCAGGGCCGGAGCCTGGCCGCCGGCCGCGCGGTCCTGGAACCCCGGCTGGACGAGGCGCCCGGCTGGCAGGCGCAGGACAAGGAGCGCTCCGCCCAGGTCGTCGAGTACGGCATCCACTCGCTGATCACGGTGCCGTTGCGGGCCGGCTCGCTGGTCCTGGGCGTGGTCAGCTTCTGGCGTTCACGCAAGCCGGAGCCGTTCGACGAGGACGAGCTGGCGCTGGCGGAGGAGCTGGTGGCGCGGGCCGCGGTGTCCATCGACAACGCCCGCCGCTACACGCGCGAGCACAGCATGGCGGTGACGCTGCAGCGCAGCCTGCTGCCGCGCACGCTGCCCGCGCAGAACGCACTGGAGATCGCCTACCGCTATCTGCCGGCGCAGGCCGGGGTGGGCGGCGACTGGTTCGACGTGCTGCCGCTGTCCGGCGCCCGCGTGGCGCTCGTGGTCGGGGACGTCGTCGGGCACGGTCTGCACGCGGCGGCCACCATGGGCCGGCTGCGCACGGCGGTGCACAACTTCTCCGCACTGGACCTGCCGCCGGGCGAGCTGCTCGCGCTGCTGGACGAGCTGGTCGGCCGGATCGACCAGGACGAGGCGCAGGACGAGCACGTGGCCCCGGTCATCGGGGCGACCTGCCTGTACGCGGTGTACGACCCGGTGTCGCGGCGCTGCACGGTGGCGCGCGCGGGTCATCCGCCGCCGGCGGTGGTCCGGCCGGGCGGGCATGTGGAGTTCCCGGACGTGCCCGCCGGCCCCCCGCTGGGCCTGGGCGGGCTGCCGTTCGAGTCGGCGGAGCTGGAGCTGCCGGAGGGCAGCAGGCTGGTGCTGTACACCGACGGGCTGGTCGAGGACCGCGAGCACGACATCGACGTCGGTCTGGAGCGGCTGCGGGAGGCGCTGGCGGGCGCCGGGGAGTCCCCGGAGGAGACCTGCCGCGCCGTGCTGGACTCGCGGCGCCCGGGGAAGGCGGCCGACGACGTCGCGCTGATCGTGGCGCGGACCCGGGCGCTGCCCGCCGGGCGGATCGCCGAGTGGCCGGTGCCGTCGGACCCGGCGGCGGTGGGCGAGGTGCGGGCGGCGGTGACGCGGAAGCTCGCGGAGTGGGGTCTGGACGAGCTGACGTTCGGCACGGAGCTGATCCTCAGCGAGCTGGTGACGAACGCGATGCGGCACGGCGGCGCCCCCATCCAGGTGCGGATGCTGTACGAGCGCCATCTGGTCTGCGAGGTCTACGACAGCAGCAGCACCGCCCCGCACCTGCGGTACGCGACCATGACGGACGAGGGCGGGCGCGGGCTGTTCCTTGTGGCGCAGCTCGCCGAGCGCTGGGGCACCCGCTATCTGCCCGCGGGCAAGGTGATCTGGGCGGAGCAGAACCTGCCGTAGACCGCCGACGTCATGTCATAAGATCACCTCGGGACATGGCATAAGGTCGGCTTATGGGCCCATAGACCGGACCCGCGTACCAGGTAAGGCAAGCCTCAGTTTAGGCTTCCCCACGAGACGCTTGTCATCGCTCGAAGGGAACCTGACCATGCCCCGCCCCCTGCGGGTAGCCATCGTCGGATCCGGCCCCGCCGGGATCTACGCCGCCGACGCCCTGCTCAAGTCCGACGTGGCCGCCGACCCCGGCGTGTCCATCGACATCTTCGAGCGGATGCCTGCGCCGTTCGGACTGATCCGCTACGGCGTCGCCCCCGACCACCCGCGGATCAAGGGCATCATCACGGCCCTCCACCAGGTGCTCGACAAGCCGCAGATCCGGCTGTTCGGCAACGTGGACTACGGCACCGACGTGCACCTCGACGACCTCCGCGCCTTCTACGACGGCGTGATCTTCGCCACCGGCGCCATGGCCGACCGCGCGCTGCCGATCCCGGGCATCGACCTGGACGGCTCCTACGGCGCCGCGGACTTCGTGTCCTGGTACGACGGTCACCCGGACGTGCCCCGCACCTGGCCGCTGGAGGCGGAGAAGGTCGCGGTGCTCGGCGTCGGCAACGTCGCCCTGGACGTGGCGCGCATCCTCGCCAAGACGGCCGACGAACTGCTGCCCACGGAGATCCCGCCGAACGTCTACGAGGGTCTGAAGGCCAACAAGGCGATGGAGATCCACGTCTTCGGCCGCCGCGGCCCGGCCCAGGCGAAGTTCAGCCCCATGGAGCTGCGCGAGCTGGACCACTCCCCCAGCATCGAGGTCATCGTCGACCCCGAGGACATCGACTACGACGACGGCTCGATCGCCACCCGGCGCGGCAACAAGCAGGCCGACATGGTCGCCAAGACCCTGGAGAACTGGGCGATCCGCGACGTCGGCGACCGCCCGCACAAGCTGTTCCTGCACTTCTTCGAGTCGCCCACCGAGATCCTCGGCGAGGACGGCAAGGTCGTGGGCCTGCGCACCGAGCGCACCGCCCTCGACGGCACCGGCAACGTCAAGGGCACCGGCGAGTTCAAGGACTGGGACGTCACCGCGGTGTACCGCGCCGTCGGCTACCTCTCCGACAAGCTGCCCAAGCTGCCCTGGGACATCGACTCGGGCACCGTCCCCGACGAGGGCGGCCGGGTCATCCAGGAGACCGGCGAGCACCTGACGTCGACGTACGTCACCGGCTGGATCCGGCGCGGTCCGGTGGGTCTGATCGGGCACACCAAGGGCGACGCCAACGAGACGGTGGCCAATCTGCTGGACGACTACGCCAGCGGGCGGCTCGGCACACCGGGCTCCCCGGACCCCGAGGCCGTGGACGCGTTCCTCGCCGAGCGCGGCGTCCGCTACACCACCTGGGACGGCTGGTACCGCCTGGACGCGGCGGAGAAGGCGCTGGGCGAGCCGCAGGGCCGTGAGCGCGTGAAGATCGTCGAGCGCGAGGACATGCTCCGCGAGAGCGGCGCCTGACATTCCCCCGGCCCCGGGAAGGGGCCCGTCCGCCGGGCGTCCGGCCGGTCGCGTACCGGCCGGACGCCCGGTGTCGTCATTCCAGCAGGGCGAGCCGGGCCGTCTCCCCGGGGTCCACACGTACCGCGCGGTGTCCGGGCAGGTGCACCTCGATGGGGTGGCGGCCTGCGGAGGGCACGGTGATCTCCAGCGACCCGCTCTCCAGACGCAGCCGCACGCCCCAGTGGCCGTGGTAACGGACGGTGAAGCCGTAGGACGACAGCTCCGGCAGCGGCACGGGGTCGAGCCACAGGGCGCCGCCCCGGGTCTCCAGGCCGGTCAGGCCCCGCTGCACGAGGTCGAGGGTGCCCGCCATGGCGCCGAGGTGGATGCCCTCGCCCGTGGTGCCGCCCTGGATGTCGGCGATGTCCGACTGGAGGGCCTCCTGGCAGAACTTCCAGGCGTCCCTGCGGCGCGCCCGGGCCAGGACCCAGCCGTGCACCAGGCCGCTGAGGGTGGAGCCGTGGCTGGTGCGGTGCAGGTAGTGGTCCACCGTGCGCCGCCAGGTCCGCTCGTCCAGGTTCAGCCCCAGCCGCCTGAAGACACCCTGCAGTTCGGCCGGTGAGAACAGGTAGCCGAGCATGAGGACGTCGGCCTGTTTGGACGCCTGGTAGCGGTTGACGCTGTCGCCCTCGGCCTCGAGGATCCGGTCGAGACGCCGGATGTCTCCGTACCGACGCCGGTAGGCCCGCCAGTCCAGCTCGACGAGGTCGCCGTACCCCTCGAACTGGCTGATGACGCCCTCGTGGAAGGGGACGTGCAGGGTGCGGGAGACGTGGTCCCAGTGGTCGAGTTCGGCCTCGTCGAGGCCGGTGCGCTCGGCCAGTTCACGGCGGCGCGGCACGGGAAGGTGGCGCAGCACCTCCAGGGTGCGGGCCAGCACCCAGGCCGCGGTGACGTTGGTGTAGGCGTTGTCGTCGAGGCCGGGGCGGTCGGCGTCCGGGTAGGCCTCGTGGTACTCGTCGGGGCCCACCACGCCCTTGATGCGGTAGCGGCCCAGCCGGTCGTCGAAGGAGGCGGAACCGGCCCAGAAGCGGGAGATCTGCAGCAGCATCTCCGCGCCCTTGGTGTGCAGGAACTCCTCGTCGCCTGCGGCCTCGCAGTACTCCCACACGTTGTAGGCGATCGCCGAGCCCACGTGGTGCTGGAGGTGGGAGTGGTCGGGCAGCCAGCGGCCCGACCTCGGGTTGAGGTGCAGCTGCTGGGTCTCCTCACGGCCGTCGCTGCCGGACTGCCACGGGTACATCGCACCGCGCCGCCCGGCGTCGTGGGCCGCCGTCCGGGCACGCTCCAGACGCCGGTACCGGTAGTGCAGCAGCGCCCGGGACACCTCGGGGAAGTGCAGGTTCAGGTACGGCAGGACGAACAGCTCGTCCCAGAAGACGTGCCCCCGGTACGCCTCCCCGTGCAGGCCGCGGGCCGGCACCCCCACGTCCAGGTCGGCGGTGTGCGGGGAGAGGGTCTGCAGGACGTGGAAGAGGTGCAGCCGCAGGATGCGTCCCACTTCGTCGGGCACGTCCGGTTCCGCCCGCCGCCACAGCTGGTGCCAGGCCGTCAGATGGGGAGTCAGCAGCTCGTCGAAGGGGGCGGCCCGGTGCACCCGGTCGACGGCGGCGTGCAGCGGGTCGCTGATCGCCGGGTCGCGTGAGGTGTGCAGGGCGACGACCTTGTCGACGGTCAGGGTCTTCCCGTCCGTCAGCTCCAGCCGGGTCGTCTGCACCGCGCGGGGCCGCTCGTGGCGGACGGTGACGGACGCGGGCGAGGTCAGCCGGGCGGCACAGGCGATCCGGACGTCGGACGTCCGGGTGCGGCAGCGCAGCCACACGGCCTCCTGCTGCGAGCTGCCGGTGACCACGTGGGTGAGGTGGTTGCCGTCCAGGTCGGCGTAGCGGGGCACCCCGGCGTTGGTGACGCCGCCGTCGAGCGCCGCCTCGACCTCGAGCTGCCCGGAGAACCCCTCGGCGGTGAACTCGGTGCGCAGGCCGGCGAGGTGAGGGTCGGCCATGTGGACGAACCGCAGCTGCCGCACCAGGAGCACGCCGCCCGCCCCGAGCCCGAACCGGGTCCGGCGCTCCATCAGGCCGGAGGACAGGTGCAGGGTGACGGCGTGGTCGAGGACGGGTGCGGTGTCGGGGGTGAGCCAGGTGCCGCCGGGCCGGCGAAAGCGCAGGGGGAGCCAGTTGGGCAGGTTGACGACGTCCTCGTTCTCCACCTGGCGGCCCGCGACCGAGGAGACGAGCCGGTTGTAGACGCCGGCCGCGTAGGTGCCGGGGTAGTGCACGGTGTCGGCGGTGCACTCCGCGAGGACGCCACGGGTGGCGAAGTAGCCGTTGCCGAGCGTGCACAGTGATTCCCGCAGGCGCTCGTCGGCGGGGTCGTAGCCCTCGTACTGCCAGGTCCAGCCCGTCACTTCGCCGCTCCTCCCGCCGACGACCGCCGCGCACGCGGGTGTGCGAGGGCGCCGGGGGCCGGCAGCGGTCCGGCCCGGCGCCGTCACCGGCGGCGAGTCCTCCCGGCCGCGGGGCCGGGCGGTCCCGCCGCGACCGGAACGGCGCACCGAGTACCCCCGGCCGAAGCGGAACACACACCTCCGGTACGGCGGGCTACTCCTCGCCCACCGGCACCCGCCACACCAGGGTGGTGCCGCCGCCCGGGGTGTCCGTGGTCTCGAAGGAGCCGCCGAGCTGCTGGGCGCGCTCGTCCATGTTGCGCAGGCCGCTGCGGCGCCCGCCGGGAGGCAGGCCCACGCCGTCGTCCGCGACGGTCAGCCGCACCTCGCGCCCGTCGGTCTCCACGATCACCTGGGCGCGGGTCGCGCGGGCGTGGCGGGCGACGTTGGTGAGCGCCTCGGAGAGCACCGCCACCAGGTGGTCGGCGGCTTCCTTGGACACGCGGGTGTCGATCAGGCCCTCCATCCGCACGCTGGGCGCGAAGCCCAGCAGCGGGGCGGCCTCCCCGACGAGCCGGACCACGCGGGCGCGCAGGCCGGTCCCGGCGCCGCCCGCGGAGGCGCGGGAGCGCAGGCCGAAGATGGTCGAGCGGATGATCTTGATGGTCTCGTCGAGGTCGTCGACGGCGCGCAGCACCCGCTCGGAGGCTCCCTCGTGCTCGATGAACCGGCCGGCGCTCTGCAGGGTCATGCCGGTGGCGAACAGCCGCTGGATCGCCAGGTCGTGCAGGTCGCGGGCGATGCGGTCGCGGTCCTCGAGGACGGCGATCTGTTCGGCGTCCTGGCGGCGCTCGGCCAGTTCCATCGCCACGGCGGCCTGGGCGGCGAAGCCCCGCAGCGGTTCGATCTCCTTGTCCGTGAAGAGATGGCCGCCGGCGGCCCGGACCAGCAGCAGGGTGCCGCGCACGCCGTCCTCGCCGCCGATCGGCACCGCCACGGCGGGCCCGAGGTCGGTGAACGTCTGCGGGCCCTGGTGCACCCGTTCGTCGTGGGCGATGTCCGTCGAGGTGACGGGCGCCGCGGACGCGAACGCCCGGCCGAGGAGACTGCCGGCGACCGGCACGACGAGGCCGCGGTGCGTCTCGGCGTCCTGTCCGAGGGCGAGTTCCACGGTCAGCGAGTCGGTGCCCTCCATGGGCACCGCGACGACGGCGAGGGCGGCTCCGGTGATCTCCCGGGCCCGCTCCGCGACGAGCAGCAGCGCCTCGCCGCGCTCGCTGCCGGACATCAGCCCGTGGGTGATCTCGGCGTTGGCCTGGAGCCAGCGCTCCCGCAGCCGGGACTCCTCGTAGAGGCGGGCGTTGTCGATGGCGACGCCGGCGGCGACCGCGAGGGTCGACAGGACCGATTCGTCCTCCTCGTCGAACTGCGCCCCGCCGCGCTTCTCGGTCAGGTACAGGTTGCCGAAGACCTGGTCGCGGACGCGGATCGGGACGCCGAGGAAGGTGTTCATCGGCGGGTGGTGCGGCGGGAAGCCGTAGGAGGCGGGGTGCTCGGACAGCTTCGGCACCCGCAGCGGCTGCGGGTGGCGGATCAGCTCGCCGAGGATGCCGTGACCCTCCGGGTAGTGGCCGATGCGGGCGATCTCCTCGTCGCTGACGCCGACGGTGTGGAAGGCGGACAGCCGCTTGCCGTCCGGGCCGATCACGCCGAGGGCGGCGTACTGTGCGTCCACGAGCGCGGCGGCGGCTTCCACGATGGAGTGCAGGGCCTGCTCCAGTTCGAGCTCGCGGCCGACGGAGAGGACCGCCTCGAGGAGGCTGCGCACGCGGTCGCGGGTGCCGCGGGCGGCGTCGATGCGCGCCTGCAGCTCCTCCAGCAGTTCGTCCAGCCTGAGCTGCGGCAGACGTACGCGCGCGTCCTCGTGCCGCTCCGGGGCCCTCTCCCGCCCGGCGTCAGTCACCCGTGCGCCTCCTGTCCCCGCATTCCGGCACCACCCGCCCGGCGTCCTCCCGGGGCGGGCGTCGGGAACGGTCCAGCAGACGTGACGGTACGGCATCGGGCGGGCCGCGCATCCGGCGGGGACCGCCCGACGGACACGTCCGCGGCCCCGTGCGCCGGCGGGCGGGGCGCGGGGCCGCGGACGGGGCGGGTGTCAGACCTCCAGCTCGTTCTCGATGCGGCGCATCTGATGGCGCGCCATGGCCAGGTTGGCCCGGCTGGAGTCCAGCACCAGGTAGAGGAACAGGCCGTTGCCTCCGCGTCCCTTGAGCAGGCGGATCAGGTGGTACTGGCTGTTGAGGGTGATCAGGATGTCCTCGATCTCCTCCTTCAGCCCCAGCAGCTCCATGGTGCGCAGCTTGGACCGCACGACGTCGGTGTTGCCGGCGGCGGCGACCTCCAGGTTGAAGTCCTTGCCGCCGCCGAGGGTGCCGAGGGCCATGCCGCTGGTGTAGTCGACGAGGGCGGCGGCCGTGGCGCCGTCGATGGAGCTGAGGCATTCCTTGAGCGCGGTCTCGGTGTTCGCCATGGGTGGTGTCCTTTCCGGATCGTGAAGGGTGGTACGGGCCGGCGCCGGCGGTGTGCGGGCGTCCGGCCGGATGGTGGGATCGGTGGGCGCCGGTCAGCCGCCGGTCCGCGGCCGGTGGGCGGGACGCTGCGGGGTGCGTACGGGGAGGGTGCCGATGGGCCGGGACCGGTCGACGGGGTCGGGGGCGCCGTCGCCTGCGGCGGGCCGGTCGGCGTGGCGTCCGCCGCCGGGGCCGATGCGGGCGTCGACCAGTTCCGCGATCCGGGCGCCGCTGCGGCGGCCCTCCAGGTGGAGCCGGCCGACGTTGACGCGGTCGTCGGCGAGGAGGGTGAGGACGGCGGTGGTGCCGGCCGCGTAGGTCGCGATGTAGCCGTGGGCGCCGCGGACCAGGAGTTCGCGGAAGTCTCCGCGTCCGGCGGCGTCCGTCATCCGGTGGGCGACGCCGAGCGCGGCGGCGGTGAGCGCGGCGAGCCCCTCGGGTTCGGTGGCGGGCACGTCGTGGGCGAGGACGAGTCCGTCGACGGTGGCCGCGAGGGAGCCCGCCAGCCGCGGGACGCGGGTGCGGAGCCGACGCAGTTCGTCCAGCACGTCGCTCTCGACGGCCATGAGCAGTCTCCTTTCGGCACGCTGCCGGCGCGTGCGGATCACAGTGCCTCCAAGGCGTCCAGGAGCCGTCTCAGCAGCGCTGTGTCGGGCTCGTCCCAGTCGGCGCGGCCCGCGCCGGGGACGGGGTGGACGGGCGGGGCGGGCGCGGGGGGTGCGGGGGCGACCAGTCCGTCGGCGGCCAGCCGGCGCAGTTCGACGAGGGTGTGGAAGGTGCGGTGGGCGAGGGCGGAGGCGATCTGCGCCGCGGTGCGTCCGCCGTCGACCAGGGCGAGCGCGCGGCCCCTGCGGGGCGGCAGCACGGCCGGGTCGGCGTCGGGGGTCCGGGCGAGCGGCGCGGTGTCGACGGCCGCGTCGGGCCAGATGCGGTCCAGCAGGGCGCGGCGGCGGTACGACTCGCGCAGCACGGTCGCGACGGTCACGGGGCGGACCGCGCCGAGCCAGTGCGCGACGCCGGGGCGGAAGCGCAGGGCGGTGCCGTCGTGGGCGAGCGCGAAGTATGCGGCGTCGAACAGCGCGCCCAGGTGGGCGAGTTCGAGGGCGCCGGCGGTGAGGCGTCCGCTGTCGACGAGCTGGCGGCCCACCCGCTGCCGGGCGCCGGCCCGCTCGACGGCCTCCCACCAGCCGGCCGGGGCGAGGGCGCCGCTGCGTGTGAGCAGGTCGCCGAGGGCGGGGCTGTGGGCGGACTCGACGTGGACCACGTGTCCGGCGGCGAGGTAGAAGATTCCGGAGCGGGTGGTCAGCGCCCCGGTGGCCCGGTCGGCGGCGAGGGCGTCCAGCAACTCGGGGGCGGATCCGTCCGCGCGGGCGGCGGCAGCGGTCATCCGAGCACCAACCGGTCCGCCATCTCAGCCAGCCGGATGCGGGCCAGGGCGAGGTTGCCGTCGGCGCGGTCCAGCGACAGGAACAGGAAAACCGTGCTGTCGAAGGTGGTGACGACGAACCGCAGCAGGTGGAAGGCGTCCGCGGTGGTGAGGATCAGGTCCTCCACGGGCGGTTCCCCGCCCTGGCCGGCGTGCGCGGGGGCGAGGGCGCCGCTCTCCATCGCCAGGCGGGCCAGTTCGGCGGTCTCGGCGGCGGTCGCCTCCACGTCGCCGCCCGGCGCCTCCCCCACCGCGCCCAGGGCGAGCCCGCTGATCCAGTCGACCACCAGGGCGCCACGTGCCCCGGGCAGTCGCATGGCTTCCAACAGACTCTCGTCGATTCCGGGCACGCCGGATCCCCCTCCTCGCACGGCTGTACCGCGAACGTGACGTCGACGCTACGGTGTGTGCTCGATCCAGGTGAGGGCTTCGGCGATTTCCCGTGGAATATGCGACAAGGGCATCGGAACGCTGATAAGGTCCGCGCTTCTCGCTCCGGTGGGGGGCGGGACGCGGGGCTCGCACGGGCGGTTCCGGACGGCGCGAGGGAACAGACGTGCGAGCGGCGGCTCCCAGGAGAAGGGGCGTCACTGCGCGCGTGGCACACCTCCCGTACGCGCCGCCCCGCGCGTCACCCGGTGTGTGCCGCCCGGGGTGCCGGCCGTCCGGGCGAGCCGTCCACGGGCCGGGCACGCCGTACGGCGGAACCCGGCGTCCCGCCCCCGGGCGTGGACGACGATACTGAAGGCAGCACGTGCCCCCGCTGACGACTGGACCCATGCCGATCTCTGCCACAGCCCGCCCCACCGTCCCTCCCACCGTCCGGACGATCCGCGGCCGCCACGTCGGGGAGCGGGCCGACGAGACGCTCCGGCGCAGCCTCTCCGCCCTCAAGGACGCCGGGACCATCGACGACTTCCTGGAGCTCCCGGCGGACGACACCAAGCCCGACCTGGTGTTCGAGTCCCGGACGCGGGTCGGCGACGGCGTCACGGTCCGCGCCCGCCTGGTCCTCTCCCCCGCAGGAGCGAGGAGGCCGGACCGCGACTGGCTCCTGGTCGCCGAGGCGGAACGCCCCTGGGACCCCGCCTGGCCGTCCCCGGTCACGATGTTCTGGCCGCAGGAGCCTGACGCCGCCTGGAACCACGACCCGGCGTCAGGACTGCGCCCCGGCGAGATCAACCCGCTCCCGGAGGACGACAAGGACGTACGGCGCCGGCTGCGGGACTGCGCCCGCGACCCCTGGTACGTCCACGTCGTCGTCCACGAGGCGATGACCCCGGACGAGCGCGGTCACGTCCCGCTCGCGCACTGGCTGCCGCCCGGGCTGCGGCACCGGGTCGTCGAGCACCGGGCCACCCCGCAGCAGGCGCGGGTGACGAACTGGGCGCTGCGGGAGTTCGACGTGGAGGTCCCGCGAGGCGGCGCGGCGGTGCTGCCCGGCCGTCCGGTCCCCGAGGGGTACGAGCCGGACGCCTTCGCCGTGCGCGCGGTGTTCCTCGACGGCACCGAGCCCACGGACCTGGTGGACGCGGTACTGCGCTACGACGCGCTGCCGAGGGAGCTCCCCGAGCGGGCCGAGGAGGCGCTGACGGCGCTGCGCGAGGACTGGCACCTGCTCACCCTCGCGGAGGAACTGGAACGGGAGCGGGCACTGGTGGCGATGTACGCCGAGGCGCTGGACGCGATGACGAAGTCCCGCGACCTGTACCGCGAGGCCGCCGAACGCGCCCACGAGGCGCTGGCCGCCTACCGGGAGACGGGACTCGCCCCACCGCCCCCGGCCGCACAGCCGCCGCGCCCAAGGACCCCTGCCCCGCTCCAGCAGCTGACCCGCACACTGGAGCGCCTGAAGCCGGGCGGTTCCCGCCGCGGCCGCCCCTCCCCGGGGGAGACGACCCCGGCGCCCGACCCGGAAGCAGAACCGTCGGGCAAGGGGTGAGCCGGGCAAGCGGTGGAGGGGGGCGCAGGCCCTCGCGCTGCAGCGCGCGAGGCTTGGCGGGTTCCGCCGCGGACGGCCGCCCGGAGGAGAAGCCCGGGCACCCGGGGAAGAGGATGACACGGCGTTCCGCCGGGCGGCGGCCTTGGGACAGGCCGGTCGCCCCGGGGAGCGCGGCGCGACATGGGCCGGGCGATGCGGCGCACAGCGTCAGGCCGGAGCGCCCGAAGCACGGTGCGTCCCCCCGCGGGGGCTTCCTTCGGACGAGGGGGTTTCGGCGCCCGAGCCGGAAGCGGAACCTTCGGACAAGCTGTGGGCGCGGCCGGCGGGCGGTGGAGGGTCACCCCGTAGGTGTCTCCTCCGCCCACCGCCCGCACCGGCGTCGGCCGGTCAGTCCGTGACCTGGTGAGGTTCCGCCGGGGGCCACGGGGACCAGCGGGTGCCCGGGGGCGGGGTGGCCACGCGGACCACCAGCGCCGCCAGGGCCAGCAGTGCCGCCGCGATCGCTGCCGAGGTGGCGAGCCAGTCCGGGGCGAGCGCCAGGCCGACCGCCCTCGGCAGGGTGGCCTCGGTGAACGAGCCGCCGTAGGCGTGGGCGACGGCCGGCACCGTCGCCGCCACGACCCCCGCCGCGAGCACGACCACCGCGGGACGCACGACGAGGATCAGCGCCAGCACCGTGCACAGCACGGACAGGCCGACGGCGGTGGCGTGGACGTCGAGTGACACACCGTCACGTCGCAGCGGGAAATGGGTCACCGCGCAGACCGCGAGGGCGACAGCGGCCAGCCAGCTCGTCCAGATCGCCGACCGGGGCACGGGCCGTGAGACGCCGGTGCGCGCGGCGGTGCGGGGACGGGGGGCCGGCCGCGGGGTGCGGCGGACGGCGGGGCGACGGCGCCCGATCCGCGGCGCGCCGCCACGGGCCGCCGGGGTGCGTTCCGGCCCGGGCCGGGGGGTCTGCCGTGGCTCGCCTCGGCCTTGCGTCTCCTGTGCGGGCGGTGCCGCCTCCTCGGCGGCCGCGCGGAGGAGGTGCTCGGGGGGACGGTGAGCGGCCAGACGGTCGATCAGCTCGACCAGTTCGTCGACGGACCGGCCGGTGGCGGCGGCGCGCAGGGCCTCCTCGCGGCAGTGCGGCGCGAGGGGCTCGTTGTGCAGGAGCGCGACGAGGAGGGTGACGTCCTCCACCGAGCGGTGGGCGGCGGCCGCGCGGATCGTCTCGTCCGCGCTGGCGGCGTCACGGGGCGGCCGGGTCAGCAGGGCGACCAGCCGGGTGACGTCCTCCACGGACCGGTCGACGCCGGCGGCGCGCAGCGCGTCGACAACGGCGCGGGTGTGCTCGGGCGACCGTTCGAGCGCGGTGATGAGGTCGACGACCTCCTCGAGGGGGCGGTCGGACACGGCGGCGTGCACGAGATCGGTGACCGGATCGGCGTACACCCGCCCGGCAGTCCCGGTCGCCGCACCAGGTGGCCCGGCGGGGTCCGACGCGTCACCGAGGCGGTGCGGCTCCCCCGGCTCCCTCACGGGCTCCCCCGGGGTGTCGACGGGATCCACCAGATCGACCGTCGCCACCGGGTCCCGGGGCCCTTCGGCCGCGGCGCGTTCGCGCGGCCGGTCGACCGGATCGCGCGGATGGTTGCCGTGCACGGGATCGCGGGGGTGGCCGGCGTCGGCCTGCGGGGCCGTGCGGTCCGTCCCGGACGGATGGCGTGGGGGTGCGGTGCCCACGCCCGCGTCGGCCGCGTACCGCGCGTCGGCCGGAGCCGTGTGGTCCGCCGTCCGGTGGCGCGCCCAGGCCGGTTCGGGCCGGTGCGCGCCGGTCGCGGTGCCCGTCGTGCCGACGGGCGGCGCCGCGGCCGTATCCACCGGTATGCCGGGTTCGTTGGAGGAGGACGAGGAGAAAGTGGTCATGATCGACTCCAGGGGAAGACTGATGACCATTACTAGGCTCCCCCACCGCGTGCTGCCACTTGACTGAGCCGCAGGGATGACCTGCGACGATTCCGTGTTTCGCGTGTTGTTCACGGGGCAACGGTCGCGAGCGCGCATGGCCGGTCCCCGCCGCCATACCGGGGGCGGGAACGGGAATCCGTTTCCTCGAGGACTGTGTCGGGAGGCGAGGCCGCACCACGCGGCCACCGGGAGGAGGGCAGTGACCTTGGACACAACGACCGTGGTGTGGGGCGTCGCGGTCCTCGCGGCCCTGGTGCTGGCGGGCGCCGTGGCCGTGCTGGTCCGTCTGGTCCGCACACGGCGGGAGTTGCGGCGGGCGGGACTGCCCACCGGGCCCCGCTGGGTGTTCTGGGGTGCGGTGCTCT
Source organism: Streptomyces sp. GB4-14 (assembly GCF_022696125.1). Classification (NCBI taxonomy): domain Bacteria; kingdom Bacillati; phylum Actinomycetota; class Actinomycetes; order Kitasatosporales; family Streptomycetaceae; genus Streptomyces; species Streptomyces sp. GB4-14. The sequence continues at coordinate 283,328 of NZ_RZHO01000002.1, forward strand.
ACCTGGTGCTACCGGCCGATCTCGTGCCCGACCCGGTGTATCTGGACGACATAGGGGTCCTGCTGCTCGCTCTGCGCACCATACGTGGTTCCGTCGGCGCGGGGACGCCCGAAGTGCCCGGAAGGCGCTCGGGACGACAACCCGCCGACGATTACGCTCCGTGAGGAAACCAACCACCCGTTCGATTCGTATAAGTCTCTGGAAGCCAACGCAAGTCGGCGGACCAAGCGGCGGCGCACAGAGGGCCGTTGCCTGATCGGCGCAGCACCGACGAGGGAGAGACGATGCAACCGTTCGCGCTCAACTACGCCCGTCCGGCGGTGGAGTTGGCCGTTGCCACTCCGTATGCGTATGACTCCGGACTGCAGTTGAACGTACTCGGCGACGGGCGGATCGCGGCCTGCGACCACGCCCTGTTGCGCGAGGTGGGGACGACCACGTCCACCGCGGGCTCCAAGACCCACTTCGACGACTGAACGCGGACCGTAGACCATGACCGTGCTGATCCTCACCTGCGAGGAGGATGTGACCGCCGACATGGTGGTGGTCCATCTGAACGGCGCAGGGGTGCCGGTGGTCCGTCTCGACCCCGCCGATCTCACCGGTGGCGTCTCGCTGTCCGGCGAATACGTCCACGGCCGGTTCCGCGGCCATCTGTCCGCCGGCGGACGGCTGGTGAGCATCGGCGGGCTGCGGTCGGTGTGGGTGCGCCGCCCCGGCACTCCGGCCGAGCGCGCCCCGCAGCCGTCCGCGTGGCTGACCGAAGAGGCGTCCCAGGCCCTCTACGGCATGCTGCGCGGCTGCGACGCGCGATGGATGAACCACCCGGACGCCGCACGACAGGCCCGCCACAAGCCGTGGCAGCTGCGCCTGGCCCAGCGCTGCGGGCTGCCCGTGCCGGCGACGGTGATCACGACGTTCCCGCGCGCGGCGCGGGAGTTCGCGGAGCGGTTCCCGGATCTGGTGGTCAAGCCGGTGTCGGGGGCGCATCCGCAGGATCCGCCGCGGGCCGTGCCGACGAGCAGGGTGGCGCCGGACACGGACTTCTCGGCGGTGGCCTACGGGCCGACGCTGCTGCAGCGGCGGATCGCCAAGCGGGCGGACATCCGGCTCACCGTGGTGGGCGACGTGCTGCTGGCGGCCCGCAAGACGACGGCGCGGGACGCCGATCCCCAGGTGGTGGACGTGCGGTTCGCCGCGCCCGGACCGCCGTGGGAGCCGGCGGAGGTCCCCCCGCGCATCGCGGACGCCGTGCTCGACTACATGCGCCGGGCCGAACTGGCGTACGGGGCCTTCGACTTCGCGGAGGACGCGGACGGGACCTGGTGGTTCCTGGAGTGCAACCAGTCGGGGCAGTTCGGGTTCGTCGAGGTGGAGACGGAACAACCGATCGCGCGGACCATCGCGGAATGGCTGTCCCGTCCCGTCCCCGAGGAGCCGGCAGAACCGGCCGGTTCGGTCACCACGGTGCGGTGAGCCCCGGTCACCGCACCGACGAGGGCATGTGCGCGCGTCAGTGCGGCCGGGGTCCGGGCAGCAGGGCGGCGCGCTGCCAGCCGTTGCCGGGGGCCTGCTGCGGCCGGTCGAGGCCGGAGCCGTAGCCGGGCGACTGCAGGGGCCGCATGACCGACTCCAGTTCCCTGTTCACGCGTTCGGCCTCGCGGCGGACCTGTGCGGGCACGTCGCCGCACTCCGCGATGAGTCGGTCGTAGATGGGGGAATCCTGGAACACCCGACAACGCGCCTTTCTCCTCGGCGTCCCCGGTGCGGGGCCGCGACTGCCGAGTGTATGCGGCCAACGGGGGTGAAGTGGGCGTTCCGGGCGTCAGGCGCCCGTCGTGGAGCCGGGACGGACGATCATCAGGACGGTGACGGTCGCCCAGAGCAGGTTGAACACGCCCGTGAACATGGCGAGTTGGACCGTGCTGCGGTGATCGACGGGCCGTCGCCCGGTCACCTGCGCGACGAGTTCGTCCTGACGGGGGAGGACGAGGGCGATGAGTGTACCGGCGGCCACCGCGGTGAGAAACACCGAGGCGACGAGCCAGGCGTCGCCGAGGACACCCATCGCGAGGCCGGTCGCCAGCCCCAGCACCGGGACGAGCACGCCGAGTCCGGCGTACACGCGGCAGATCCGGTGGAGCAGCTCGACGGCGCCGGCCGCGCGCGGGCCCGGGTCCGTCCCGTCCGCCGGGGCCGCGCGGCGCACGGCCGGCGGGAACATGCTGGCTGCGACGGTCACCGGACCGACTGCGACGATGGCGGCCAGGACGTGGAGGGACAGGAGCAGCTTGGTCACCGGGGCTCTTTCCTTGACGTGATCGGCGGTTTCGGCCTGATCGGCCTGATGCCGGGTTCACGCTAGGAGCCGTGGCGGCCGCCGGACAGCGGCTGGATCGACAGTTCCCCACGGATTCCCGCCAACGGCGGTGACCAGGAACGGCGCACGTCCGGACAGGATGCGGACGGTGGCGGGAATCCGTCTAGGGTGGCGTTCATGCACTCCGTGGCGATCCTCGTACTGGACGGTGTGGTGCCGTTCGACATGGCGGCCCCCATGCAGGTGTTCGACTTCACGCGGTTGCCCGACGGCCGTCATCCGTACCGCGTCCGGCTGTGCGCCGAGCGGCCGGAGGTGGCCGCGGACGGCGGCTTCGCGCTGCGCGTCGACCGCGGTCTCGATGCGCTGGCGGACGCCGACACGGTGATCGTGCCGGGGCGCGCCCCGAACTCACCGCCGCCCTCCCCCGCGGTGCTGGCGGCGCTGCGGAAGGCGGCAGCGGCGGGCACCCGGATCGCGTCGGTGTGCGTGGGCGCCTTCGTGCTGGCGGAGGCGGGCCTGCTGGACGGGCTGCGCGCGACCACGCACTGGGTGGCCGCCGAGGAGTTCGCGCACGCGTTCCCACGGGTGGAGGTGGAGCCGGACGTGCTCTACGTGGACAACGGGCTCATCCTCACCTCGGCCGGCGCGGCCGCCGCGCTGGACATGTGCCTGCACATGATCCGCCGTGACTTCGGGTCGGCGGTGGCGGCGGACGCGGCGCGGATGTCGGTGATGCCGCTCGAGCGTGAGGGCGGGCAGGCCCAGTTCATCGTGCACGAGCACCCGCCCGTGCCGCGCGGCTCGGACCTGGAGCCGCTGCTGGAGTGGATCGAGGACAACGTGGCGCACGAGGTGACGCTCGCGGCGATGGCGGCTCGGGCCGGGATGAGTGAGCGCACCTTCAGCCGCCGTTTCCGCGAGCAGACCGGCACCACGCCGCTGCAGTGGCTGCTGCGGGCCCGGGTGCGGCGCGCCCAGTACCTGCTGGAGAACAGCGACCACACGGTCGAACGGATCGCCCAGCAGGCGGGGTTCGGCTCCCCCACGGCGTTTCGCGAGCGGTTCCGCAAGGTGGTGGGGACGACCCCGTACGCCTATCGCAGGTCGTTCAGGGGCGGACGCGCCGCGTCCGCCCGGGCGGACGGCCGTGTCCCGGGCTCAGACGGCCAGCGACAGGCCACTCCCGCCGTCCGCCTCGGGTGACCGGCGAAGGTCTCTCCGGGCACGGACGAGCAGGTCGTCGGCGCGCGCGATGGCGTCGTGGATGCCGGCCGTGCCCATCGTCACGCAGAGCCGGCGGGTGACGTCCTCCAGTTCCCTGGCCACCGCCGGAGTCTGCCGTTCCGCCTGCGCGATCCGCAGCGCCGCATACCGCGTCAGCAGCCGTCTGACGACCTTCGGATCCGGTGCGAGCACGTAGCGCCCCTTTCGTGTTTCCGGTGCGCATGCCCGAAGACGGCGAAACCACGCTCATCCCGCGCCTCACTGATCGAAAGTGACCGAAAACATTCGCACTGCGACCGGACCACCCGGGCCCACCTGGCAGCCCGGCCACCCGACAACCCGGCCACCCGGGGCCACTCGCCCCCCGGAGGGACGACGGCTCAAGCCACCTGACCGCTGTGCAGCGCCGTGTACGCACCACCCCGCCGCAACAGCTCCTCGTGCGTACCCACCTCCTGCACGGCCCCGTCGGCCATCACCACGATCCGGTCGGCTCCGCGCACCGTGGACAGCCGGTGCGCCACGACGAACGTGGTCCGCCCGCGCAGCAGCCGGACGAGCGCCTCCTGCACCAGCGCCTCCGAACGGGTGTCCAGTGCGGACGTCGCCTCGTCCAGCACCAGCACCCTGGGGTCCCTTATCAGCGCGCGGGCGATGGCCAGCCGCTGGCGCTGACCGCCCGACAGCCGCGCCCCGCGCTCCCCGACGAGGGTGTCGAGGCCCTGCGGCAGCCGGTCGACGAACTCCAGGGCGTTGGCGTCGCGCAGCGCGGCCCGCACCGTCTCCTCGTCCGCGTCGTCCATGCCGTAGGCCACGTTCTCCCGCACGGTGCCGTCGAACAGGATCGACTCCTGGGGCACCACGGACAGGAAACGCCGGTAGGTGCGCAGGTCCAGGGTGTTCATGTCGGTGCCGTCGACCAGCAGCCGCCCGGAGGTGGGGCGGATGAACCCGATGACGAGGTTCAGCACCGTGGACTTGCCCGCCCCGGACGCGCCGACCAGGGCGATGGTCTCGCCCGGCGCGACATCGAGGGTGAAGTCCCGTACGGCGGGGCGCCCGTCACCGTCGTAGGCGTGCCCCACGCCCTCGAAGGTGACCGCGCCGCGCAGCGCGGTGAGTTCGGCCTTGCCCTCGTTGTCCTCCAGCTCCGGCGCCTGCAGCACCTCGCCGACCGAGCGCACGGACTCCAGCCCCTTGGTGATCACCGGGGCCAGACCCGCCAGTGTGGTGGTGGAATTGGTGAGCGTGGTCAGGAAGGCGCTGAGCATCACCACGTCGCCGGCGGTGACGCCCCAGACGTCGTAGTACGACACGAGGGCGGCGCCGGCCAGCACCGTCACGCCGACCACGTTGAGGACCACCCACGCCAGCGAGCCGAACCGCCCGTTGACCAGGTCGAGGCGCATCCCGGAGGTGAGCAGCCGGTCGAGGGTGCCGTGCATGCGGCGCAGCGCCTTGCCCTCCAGGCCGTGGGCGCGGGTGACGGGGATCAGCCGGGTCATCTCGGTGACGCGGGAGGACAGCGTCTCCACCTCGTGCCGGAAGTGCTCGTTGTGGGTGCGCAGCCGCGCCCGCAGCCGGGCGACGAGCAGGGCCGCGGCGGGCACGACGACGAGGAAGACGGGCAGGAACTCGGGGGTGCGCACGCCGATGATGATCAGGCCTCCGGCCAGCACGGTGAGCGCGCCCAGCCCGGTCTCCGCGGTCTGCTGCACCATCTGCTCGACGGTCTCGACGTCGCGGACCACCTTGGCCTGGAGCACGCCCGCGCTGACCCGGGAGTGGTAGCCGATGGAGAGCTGCTGCATGCGCGTGCACAGCGCGGAGCGCAGGGCGGTGCCCATACGGCGGACGCTGCCGTAGAGGAGGCGGACGTACAGTACGTGCAGCGGATAGTTGACCAGCAGGATGAACATGATGACGCCGGTGCTGGTCCACAGCCGGGAGACCGGCTGGTGCTGGACGACGGTGTCGATGATCGACGCGGTGATCAGCGGCAGCAGCCAGACGGGGCTGTGCTTGACGGTGAAGACGACGACCGCCGCGGCCAGCCGGCCGCGGTCCGCGCGGAACAGGTAGCCGAGCGTGCGCACGGGATGCTCGCCCCGGTAGCGGTGGTCGAGCGGTCTCATCTGCGGCGATGCCATGGGCGGTGGTCCTCCCCCTGTGAAGCGCCGCCCGGGCGGATCGCGGCGCGCGAACGGCGCCCGGCGCCCCTCGTGGGCCGCCGGGCGCGGGAACGGCCGCTCAGGCCGCGTCGAGCTCCGCGATCTCCTCGGCGCTCAGTTCGAGGTCGGCGGCGCGCACGGAGTCCTGCACCGACTCGGGACGGCTCGCGCCCGGGATCGGCACGACGACCGGCGACTTGGCGAGCATCCAGGCGAGGCACACCTGGTGCGCGCTCACCCCGCGCTCCTGCGCCACGCGCGCGAACGGCGCGTATGTGGAACCGAGTTCACCGGCCTTGGAAATGCCGCCGAACGGGCTCCAGGGCAGGAAGGCGACACCGAGCTCGTCGCACAGCTCCAGCTCCGGCTCACTGGAGCGGAACGCGGGCGAGAACTGGTTCTGCACGGAGACGAGACGCCCGCCGAGGATCTCCTGGGCCTGACGGATCTGCTCGGGATTCGCGTTGGAGATGCCCGCCATGCGGATCTTCCCCTCGTCGAGCAGGTCGCGGATCGCGCCGACGGACTCGGCGTACGGGACCCGGGGGTCGGGCCGGTGGAACTGGTAGAGGCCGATCGCCTCCACGCCCAGCCGGCGCAGGGACGCCTCGCAGGCCCGCTTCAGGTACTCCGGCCGCCCGTCGAGGGTCCAGCTGCCGTCGCCGGGGCGCAGATGCCCGCCCTTGGTGGCGACCAGGACGTCGCCGCCCCGCTCGTGGGTGGCCAGAGCCTTGGCGATCAGGCTCTCGTTGTGCCCCACCTCCCCGGCGTCCCGGTGGTAGGCGTCCGCGGTGTCGATCAGGGTGACGCCCGCGTCCAGGGCGGCGTGCAGAGTGGCCAGCGAACGGGACTCGTCGGGCCGTCCCTCGATCGACATGGGCATCCCGCCCAGTCCGATCGCGGACACCTCGACCTCACCGATACGACGCATGTGCATGTGCGCGAAGCCCCTTCCGGCTGTCGTGCTGGTGATCGTGGAAAGCGCGTACCAGCCTCGTCGCCGGGTGCCCGGAAATCCAACAGGGAAAGCCGAACGGATTCATCGGACCGGTCGCTGAATCGACCCCGTACGCACCGGCCGTGTTCGCCGCGCGCCTCTCCTCCCCCGGGGTTACGCTGCGCGAAACCGACCCGCTGCCCCCGTACCGGAGGTTCCGATGGCCCCGCTGCTCAATCCGTACCTCAACTTCGACGGCACCGCCCGGCAGGCGATGGAGTACTACAGGGAGGTCTTCGGCGGGGAGCTGAACATGCACACCTTCGGGGAGACCGGCGGCGCCGGGGAGGAGTACGCCGACAAGATCATGCACGCGATGCTCACCACTCCCGACGGTTTCACGATCATGGGCTCGGACGGGCCTCCCGGCATGGAGTACGCCTCCGGCAACAACTTCGCCGTGAGCCTCAGCGGCGAGGAGGAGGACACGCTGCGCCGCTACTGGGAGAAGCTGTCCGACGGGGGTCAGGTGTCGGTGCCGCTGGAGCGGCAGATGTGGGGCGACGTCTTCGGGATGTGCACGGACCGGTTCGGCGTCCCGTGGATGGTCAACATCAACACGCGCCAGGGCTGAGGCGGCCCGGACGGCCGGTGGTTGACACGGCGTTCCGGCCGGGATCATCGTGCAGGCCTGGCGCGCGCCGGCGGGGCGCGGCGCCGACACCGGCCCGGCGGCGCGAGGCGCCCCGGGGAGAGGCGGCGGCATGCGGATCGGACTGCTCGGCACCGGACCCTGGGCGCGGGCGGCACACGCCCCCGCGCTCGGCGGACACCCCGGCCTGGACTTCGTCGGCGTCTGGGGGCGCAGGCCCGAGGCCGCCGGGGAACTCGCCGCGATGCACGGCGTCCGGGCGTACGACGACGTCGACGCGCTGCTCGCCGACGTGGACGCCGTCGCCGTCGCGCTGCCGCCGGCCGTGCAGGCGGAGCTGGCGGTGCGGGCCGCGCGGGCGGGCCGCCATCTGCTGCTCGACAAGCCTCTCGCGACCACCGTGGCCCAGGGGCGCGCGGTCGTGGAGGCCGTGGACGCGGCGGGCGTGGCCTCCGTGGTCTTCTTCACCACCCGCTTCCAGCCGGAACCGCAGGCCTGGATCGAGGAACAGACGCGCGTGGGCGGCTGGTTCACCGGGCGGGCGCAGTGGCTCGGCGCGGTGTTCACCTCCGAGGACAACCCCTTCGCCGCCTCGCCCTGGCGGCAGGAGAAGGGCGCCCTGTGGGACGTCGGCCCGCACGCCCTGTCCGTGCTGCTGCCGGTGCTGGGGGAGCCGCGCCGGGTGACGGCGGCGGCGTACGGGCCCGGCGACACCGTGCATCTCGTGCTGGACCACTCCGCCGGGGCCTCGAGCAGTACGACGCTGAGTCTGACCGCTCCCCCGGCCGCGGCGGGCGCCGTGGTGGAGTTGCGGGGCGAGTCCGGGGTGACCGTGCTGCCGAAGGCCCGGGAGGACGCCGTCCCGGCGCTCGTCCGGGCCGCGGACGCGCTGATCGCCGCGGCCGGCTCCGGGGAGCCGCACCCGTGCGACGCGCGGTTCGCCTTCACGGTCACCAGGGTCCTCGCCGACGCGGAGACGCTGCTGCACAGCGGCACGCGATGAGAACCCGTCCCGAACGGGCCGGGCGCGGCCCGCGCCGTCCGACACCCGGCGGAGTGCGGCCTGTGCGCTGCGTGCACGGCTCGCGCGGGCCGGCTTAAACGATCCTTAAGGACCGGTTAAGCGATCGTGCGCACTCTGTCGTGCATTCAAGTAGGCGCAGGTCAGGGGGTGCGCAGGGACAAGTCGGACCCGTTGGCGGTCCCGGCCCCGGTCCCTACCATCGGTGCCGCGCGCCGGTCCCGACGCGCGGCCTGAGAGCGCTCTCACGCGTCTCCAGGACGGGTCGGGTCCGGTGTGCCCCCACCGCAACCGCACGAGCACTCTGGAGACCCCCCACATGACTCCCCGGCACCAGCGCACCCTCGGCCGCCGCAAGCTGCTTTTCGCCCTCGGCGGAGCCGCCGTGGCGCTGCCCGCGGCCGCGGCGATCGCCCCCCATGCCCTCGCCGACCAGTCCGGTGAGGGCGGGTCCGGCACGAAGGCGGCCGCCTCGCTGCCGCTGACGATCGTCAACGACAGCGGCTCCTTCGACAACGCCTCGGTGCACCTGTACGTCGTGGGCAACGCCGACGGCCGCCAGGTCCGGCTCACGCCCGACGGCACACTCGCCCCCATCGACCTGGCGGACAACGGCGCGGACGGCTTCACCGACTACGCGATCAGCCTCTCCGGCAACGAGACAACGCTGTCACTGCCGTACATGTCCGGCCGCATCTACGTCGCGCTCGGAGAGAAGCTGAAGTTCAAGGCCGTCGCGGACGGCAACGGCGCGGCCGCGCTGCAGTACCCGGCCGGATGGGTCTCCTCGGACCCGAACTTCGGCGTGCTGCACGACTGCGCGGAGTTCACGTACAACTCCGCCGGTCTGTTCTGCAACACCACCATGGTCGACATGTTCAGCGTGCCGCTGAGCATCCGTCTCACCGGCGCCGACGACCAGACCACCGGCACGGTCCGGCCCGGGGGCCGCGCGGCGGCGTTCGCCGCCGTCAAGGGGACCGAGGGCTTCGACCGGCTGGTGGTGGACGACACCCGGATCATCGCGCCCGGCCACGGCCTGGACGCCGGGCTGTTCGCCGAGGACTACTTCGCCCCCTACATCGACGAGGTCTGGAGCACCTACACCGGCCGGGACCTGAAGGTCACCACCAACGCCGGCACCTTCACCGGGCGGGTGCGCGGGGACCGGTTCACCTTCGACGGGCCCGCGCAGGTCGCGTTCGACAAGCCGTCCACCCGCGACGTGCTGTTCTGCGACGGCGCCCTGGCCGCGCCCAACGACGGCACCACGGGCCCGGTCGCCGCGATCCTGGGCGCCGGCTTCAACCGCTCGACGCTGCTCAGCCACCCCGAGCAGCCCACCACCGACCCCGCCGAGTTCTACCTGACCGAGCTGACCAACCACTACTCCAAGGCCATGCACACGGCCACCGAGGACGGCAGGGCGTACGGCTTCGCCTTCGACGACGTGGCGGACTTCGCCTCGTACATCCAGGACACGGCGCCCACCGCCCTGCGGCTGACGCTCACGCCCTTCGAGTGAGCGGGGGGAGCAGGTTTCCCCGGGGCGGGGCACGGTACCCCGGCATGCACGGGGAGGCCCCGCACCCGGGGCCCGGGCGCCCGACGGCGGGCGCCCGGGGCGTTCCGGATGCACGGCGGGCCTCCGCGGTGAAGGCTGAGTACGGGACCCGGCGCCCGGCGCCGGGCCGTATCAGCGATCCGGACCCGAGGAGCCCGAAGATGTCGACGTCCCAGCCCGACGCGTCCCGGCAGAGCGAGGACCGCGCCACCCCGGACAGCCTGCTCCACACCCGCACCGGCACCGAGGTGTCGCCGGAAGACCTGGTTCTCGCCAGTGGCAAGGACCTCACCCCGCAGAACATCGAGTGGGCCAGGCGGAAGCTGGCCGAGGAGGGTCCCTCCGCGATGGAGAAGATCCTCCCGTAGGCCACCGCACGGCCCGGTCCCCGCTCCCTCGGCAGCGGGACGCCGTCGGGCCCGGTGCACACACGGTGCATCGGGCCCGACGGCGTCGTACACGTCCCCGACAGCGCCTAGGAGCGGTCGTCGGGGAGTTCCGTCTCGTCCTCCACGACGTGCATGGCGGCCTCCTCCGCGCCCGCCGCGCCGCCGTCGATGCCGACGTCGTCGGCGACGGACTCCTTGGTGGTGTCGGTGTGCGCGCCCTCGTCCGGCGCGACCAGGCGTCCCGCCCGGGCGGTGCCCGCCTCCGGGTCGACCGGCTCGCCCTCGCCCCCCGGCAGGTCGCCCACCCCGTCGCCGGTCTCCGCGGAGGGGTCCGGCACCTCCTGGGCCAGCCGCTCGTCCAGGGTCTCCCCGTCGTGCTGCTCGGCCGCGGTGACGCCGTGCTTGGTGACGCCCACCGCCTTCTCCGGCGGTGAGTAACCCTCGTCGAGCATGTCGTCGTAGTCCCGCTCGTCGAGGGCGTCCTGCATGTCGAGCGGGGCGCCATCCTCCTGCTGCTCGTTGCTCCCGGTGGGCTGGTAGACGTCGTCCCCCATCGGTTCGGAGCCCATGGCGTCCTCCCTGTCGGCTTGCGTCGGCTCGTGCCGTCTCGGTGTCCGATCCGCGTATCCGCTGAAACGGTCTCTAACCCCGTGAGCTGCCCGGCCTGCGGCAAAACCCCTGGATCTCACTCCCGTGGGGTGTCCGGGGCGGGCGCGACGCGGACGTCGTAGTCCTCGACTCGGTGGACGGGCCAGGTCCGCGCGTAGCCGTTGGGCCTGCTGCCGGCGCGGGTGATCTCGGCGACCGGGACGCGTTCGGCGGTGCGCCGGATGTCCTCGGCCGTCATGTTCTCGTTGTTCCCGGCGGTCGCGCCGGAGGAGCAGCCCGTGTAGTAGCCGATGGGGATGGACTCGTGGCCGGTGATCAGGCAGGGCGGTCTGACGCCGAGCCGGTGCAGTCCCTCGGCGGTGCGGGCCCAGTCCTCACGGCCGGCGGCGGAGCGGTTCGCGGTGTGCACCGCCACGGCCAGCTGCACCGCCAGGTGCCCCGCGAGGCCCACCGCGACCACCGTGCGCAGGACCGTCCGCCACCGCCCGCGCGGCGCCGTGACCAGGTACCACAGGGCGCCGGCGACGGGGATCGCGAGCAGCGCGTAGGCGGGCTGGAGGAAGCGCGGCGCCGCGTAGGCGATGGTGAACAGGTACGGCAACGCGGCGGTGGCGGCGCAGGCCAGCGGAACGGCGGTGCGCAGGGCGCGGCCGGCCCGTACGGCGACGACCAGGCCGAGCACGGCGAGGACCGGCAGCACGAACCACCACAGGGTGATCACCGGGTGGGGCATCTCCCCGGTGCAGGGGCGGCACAGGGCGCGTCCGCCGAGGCTGCGGAGCTGGTCGTCGACGGCCATGTGGAGGCCGAGTCCGCCCTGGATGCGGGACGCCTCGGCCAGCCGCTCGGAGAGGCCGCCGAACGACGCGTACGCCTCGATCACCCACGGCACCCCGCCGGCCAGCAGTCCGCCCACGACGGCCGCCAGGAGGCGGGGACGCCGCCACACCGCCGCGAGGACGAGCAGCGGCAGCGTGACCCACACGGCGTCGGTGGGCCGCATCCACGCCATGAGCGCGGCCCCCGCGACGACGGCCCACGGCATGCCCGCGGAGGAGGGGTCCTCGCGGTGGCGCAGGAATGCCCCCACGGCGATCAGCGCGCCGACGGCCACCCAGTAGTTGGGCATGGCCTGGGGACCGTAGAAGAGGGTCACCCACAGGGAAGCGAAGAAGGCGCCGGCGACGACCAGCACGCGGGTGGGGAACAGGCCGCGCCAGACGCGCAGGGCGAGGTACAGGCCGAGTCCGGAGAGCACCGCGAGGTAGATCCGCAGCAGCACGGTGGAGTCGGACCAGGACGCGACGGGCGCGACCAGCAGGGAGACGCCACGGGAGCGGGGGGCGCTGAAGAAGGCGGCCGGGTGGTGCGTGGTGACCTGGCTGGTGTAGACGATCTCGTCCCAGCCCAGGCCCAAGGTCGGCCGGGTCACGACGAGTTGCGCCAGGGTGAACACGACGGCGAGCACCGCGAGCGGCCGTGCGTCGTGTGCTGTTCTCGGGCCGGCGGGCCGTGAGCGTTCGTCGCTCCGCCGGTTGACGGTCGGCGGGGCGCCGGCGCCGTGGGTCATCGTCCGTCCTTCGCTGCCGCCGGTCTGGAGTGCCGTCCCCCACCATGAGCCCCTTGGGCCCCACGTCGTGGGGAAGACGGATATGAGGGAATCATGGCCAAAGCTAACCCGTACCGGTCGGCCACGCAGGCGGTACACGGCCGAAAATCATCTGAACGCATTGTCAGCGCGCGTGAGGGCGGCGGTGCCGGGGCTGTTCGGGCGACCGCCGCGGGGCGGGCACGGGCACGGGAACCTCCACGGGGGCGTCCACGCCGACGGTCAGCTCCCTGCCGTGGTGACGGAGGGTCAGCGGCGGTCCGGAGCGCAGCCGGTACGTGGCGCGCCCGGCGGTGATCTCCACGTGCAGGCACCGGTCCCGGTGGCCGAGGGTGAAGGCGAGCCGGCGCAGTCCGGGCGGCAGCCGGGGTGCGAAGCGGAGGCCGTCGTCGTCCCAGCGCATGCCGCCGAACCCGGCGACCAGCGCGGTCCACGCCCCGGCCAGGGAGGCGATGTGGAGCCCGTCGCGGGTGTTGTGCTCCAGGTCCGCGAGGTCCATCAGCGCGGCCTCGGCGGTGTACGCGTACGCCAGGTCCAGGTGTCCGGTGCGGGCGGCCATCACGGCCTGGACACAGGCGGACAGGGAGGAGTCGCGGACGGTCAGCGGCTCGTAGTAGGCGAAGTTCCGGGCGATCTGTTCCTCGTCGTGGCGCTCCTCGAACCAGTCGGCGCGGGTGTGCATCGCGAGCACGAGATCGGCTTGTTTGATCACCTGTTTGCGGTAGAGGTCGAAGTACGGGAAGTGCAGCATCAGCGGATACTGGTCGGCACGGGTGGAGGCGAAGTCCCACCGCTGGTGGCGGGTGAACCCCGCGTGCTGCTCGTGCACGCCGAGTTCGTCGTCGTACGGCAGGTGCACGGCCTCCGCGGCGTCCCGCCAGCTCGCGCTCTCCTCCTCGTCGACGTCCAGCGCGGCCGCCCGGTCGGGGTGCCGCTTGCACGCGTCGGCGGCGGCGAGCAGGTTCGCGCGGGCCATCAGGTTGGTGTACGTGTTGTCGTCGGCGACGGCGCTGTACTCGTCCGGTCCGGTGACCCCGTCGATGTGGAAGACGCCCCGGTCGTCGTGGTGGCCCAGGGAGCGCCACAGCCGGGCGGTCTCCACCAGCAGCTCCACGCCCGTGTCCCGTTCGAAGCGCTCGTCGCCGGTGGCCTGGACGTACCGCACGACGGCGTCGGCGATGCCCGCGTTGACATGGAAGGCCGCCGTGCCGGCCGGCCAGTACGCGGAGCCCTCGGGGCCCTGGATGGTGCGCCAGGGGAACGCGGCGCCGCGCAGGCCGAGCTGGGCGGCGCGCTCCCGGGCGGCGGGCAGGGTGCTCTGCCGCCACCGCAGCGCCTCGGCGGCCGCCTGCGGCACCGTGCAGATCAGCAGGGGCAGCACGAACACCTCGGTGTCCCAGAAGGCGTGCCCGTCGTAGCCGGAGCCGGTGAGGCCCTTGGCGGGTATCGCGCGCCGCTCGGCGCGGGCGCCCGCCTGGAGGACGTGGAACAGGGCGAAGCGCACGGCCTGCTGGATCTCCTCGTCGCCGTCGACCTCCACGTCGGCGCGGCTCCAGAACGCGTCCAGGTAGTCGCGCTGTTCGTCGAGGAGGCCCTGCCAGCCGCTGTGCGCGGCGGCCGCCAGCGCCGCCTCCACCTGGTCGCTCATCGCGGGACGGGAGCGGACGCCGGACCAGCCGTGGGCGACGAACTTCTCCACCCGGAGCCGCTCGCCCGGCTCCAGCACGGAGGTGACCGTCAGCCGGGCCGTGTCGACGTCGCTCTCGCTGTCGGTGACGGTCCGTCCAGGCCCGTCGACGACGTGGTCGGCGGCTACGGCGACCCGCAGGCCGCTGTGCCGGGTGCGGTGCACCAGCCGCAGCCGGCCGCCCTGGGCGAAGTCCTCCTCGTGCTCCAGCGGGGACCGCAGGGCGCGGGCGGCGCGCGGGTCGCCGTCGGGTCCGGGCAGGGACTCGTTGGCGACGAGTTCGGACTGCACCACCACCCGGGTGCGGCTGTCGACGGGCTCCACCTCGTAGGCGACGGCCGCGACGGCCCGCTGGGTGAGGGACACCAGCCGGGTGGAGCGCACCCGGACGGTGGAACCGGCCGGCGAGGTCCACTCGCAGACCCGCGTCAGCACGCCCCGGCGCAGGTCGAGGGTGCGTTCGTGGTGGACGAGACTTCCGTAGCGCAGATCGAACGGCTCGTCGTCGACGAGGAGGCGGATCACCTTGCCGTTGGTGACGTCGATGACGGTCTGCCCGGACTCGGGGTAGCCGTAGCCCGCCTCGGCGTAGGGCAGCGGGTGGAGTTCGTGGACGCCGTTGAGGTAGGAGCCGGGCAGGCCGTGCGGTTCGCCCTCGTCGAGGTTGCCGCGCCAGCCGACGTGGCCGTTGGACAGCGCGAACACCGACTCGCTCTGCGGCAGCCGCTCCAGGTCCAGGCCGCGTTCCCGCACGGTCCAGGGGTCGATGTCGTACCAGCGGTCGCCGCGGGTCACGCGTCACCCCCGAGCTCGGACAGGTCGCCGACGACCCGGTCGGCGCCGTGCGCGTACAGGGCGTCGGCCTGCCCGACGCGGTCCACGCCGACGACGTACCCGAACTTTCCGGCGCGTCCGGCGTCCATGCCGGCCAGCGCGTCCTCGAACACCGCCGCCCGCGCGGGCTCCACACCCAGTTCGCGGGCGGCGGCGAGGAAGGTGTCGGGCGCGGGCTTGCCCGGCAGGCCCCGCTCGGCGGCGACCACCCCGTCGATCCGTACGTCGAAGAGGTCCTCGGCGTCGATCGAGCGCAGCACGTCACGGCAGTTGGCGCTGGAGGAGACGATCGCGGTGCGCAGGCCGTGCGCGCGGACGGCGCGCAGATAGCGCAGGGTGGAGTCGTAGGGCTCCACGCCGTCGGTGCGGATCCTCGCGAGCAGCAGCTCGTTCTTGCGGTTGCCCAGCCCGTGCACGGTGGCGGCGGCCGGCGGGTCGTCAGGGCCGCCCTCGGGCAGCTCGACGCCCCGGGACGCGAGGAAGGTGCGCACCCCGTCGGCGCGCGGCCTGCCGTCCACGTACGCGTCGTAGTCGGCGGCGGTGAAGGGCGCGAAGTGCTCGCCGTCCCGCTCCCGCAGGAAGGCGTCGAACATCTCCTTCCACGCGGCGGCGTGCACGACGGCCGTGTTCGTCACGACGCCGTCGAGGTCGAAGAGGCACGCCTCGATGTCTTCGGGCAGACCCAGATCCGTCATACCGTCACCGTTCCCCGTACGGGCCGGGACAGTGAGTGGCGCGGGCCACACGGGTGGCGGGGTGCGGCTTCCCGGATGACACACTCTCCCGTGTGGCGCTGACCTTCGACGACCTCCTCCGCCGCGCCCGCGCCCTCCCCCGGGGCGGGCGGCGCGCGATCCTCGGCATCGCCGGCAGCCCCGGCGCGGGCAAGTCCACACTCGCGGAACGCCTGGTGCGCGAGCTGAACGGCACGGGCGAGCCGTGGGTGGCGTACGTTCCCATGGACGGCTTCCACCTCGCCGACGCGGAGCTGGAGCGGCTGGGCCGCCGGGACCGCAAGGGCGCCCCCGACACCTTCGACGCGGCCGGGTACGCGGCGCTGCTGCGACGGCTGCGGGACGAGGCAGAGGCGGACGAGGTGGTGTACGCCCCCGGCTTCGAACGCGAGCTGGAGCAGCCCCTGGCCGGGGCGGTTCCCGTGCCCCCGGCCGCGCGCCTCGTCGTCACGGAGGGCAACTACCTGCTGCTCGGCACCGGCGCGTGGCGGCGGGTACGCCCGCTGCTGGACGAGGTGTGGTTCTGCGCGGCGGACGAGGAGCGGCGGGTGCGGCGGCTGATCACCCGTCACGAGCGGTTCGGCAAGGCGCACGAGGAGGCGGTCGCCTGGGTGGAGCGCTCCGACGAGCGCAACGCGGCCCTGGTGGCGGCGACCCGGGACCGCGCGGACCTGGTGGTGCCGGTGGAGGAACTGACCTGAGGGCCGTGTCCGGTCGGCGGAACCGGGTGGACGCGGAGGCGTCCCGCACAGCAGGCTCACGTCCATGATCAGAGCAGCCACCGTGCACGACGTCCCCGAGATCCACGCGATGATCCGGGAACTCGCCGCCTACGAGAAGGCCGCCGGGCAGGCCCGCGCCACCGAGGACCAGCTGCGTGCCGCGCTGTTCGGCGAGCACCCCGCCGCTTCCGTCCTCGTCGCCGAGGACGACGCCACCGGTGACGTCGTGGGCTTCGCGCTGTGGTTCCCGCGCTTCTCGACCTGGACGGGCACGCGCGGCATGCACCTGGAGGACCTGTACGTCCGCCCGCGCACCCGGGGCGCCGGGCACGGCAAGGCGCTGCTCGCCGAGCTGGCGGCGATCTGCCGGGATCACGGCTTCGAGCGGTTCGAGTGGGTCGTGCTGGACTGGAACGAACCGGCGATCGCCTTCTACGAGTCCCTGGGCGCGGAGCTGCTGAAGGAATGGACGGTGTGCCGGCTGACCGGCGGGGCGCTGGAGCGACTGGCCGCGCGGGCACCGCGCTCGGCGGAAACGGCACGATGACGCACGCCGGGGGCGCGTCGGTGCCAAAGTGGGGCGCATGAGGCGTCAGGTGACGGTGCGGGCGCGGCGGTGGGGCGTGCCCGTACTGGTCGTCCTGCTGCTGGGGCAGATGGCCGTGGCGATGGTCACGGCCGCCCTGCGGCAGACGCCGACGATCGACGAACCCGTGTACGTGGGCACGGCCGCGGTCTACCTGGACGAGCACAGCCTCCGCTTCAATCCCGAACATCCGCCGCTCGGCAAGCTGGTGATCGCGGCCGGGGTGTCGGTCGCCGAGCCGCGTCTGGAGCCGGGATTCGCCGGCGATCAGACCGAGTTGGGGCGGAGGCTGCTGTACGGGTCGGGCAACGACCCGTGGCGGGTGATGTTCTGGGCCCGCCTGCCGGTGATCGTGCTGACGCTCGCGTTCGGACTGGTGGTGTTCGCGTTGTCGCGCGAACTGGCGGGCCGCGCGGGCGCGCTGGTGGCGCTCGCCCTCTACTGCCTCTCCCCCGACGTGATCGCGCACGGCTCGCTGGCCACCCTGGACGTCCCGGCCGCCGGTTTCGTGCTGACGTCGGCGTGGCTGCTGTGGCGGGCCCGGACCAGGCCGCGACTGTACGTGCCGCTGGCGGGCGGCGCGTTCGGGGCGGCGGTGGCCACGAAGATGAGCGTGCTGCCCGCGCTGCCGGTGCTGACGGCCGTCGCGGCGGTGTCGGTGTGGTGTGCCGGGTCACGCCGGGTGACCCGGGCGGCCGGCGGGGCCGCGGTGTTCGTGTTGGCGACGTGCGCCGCCGTGTGGGTGGCGTACCTGGCCGTCGATCCCCGCCTGCGGTGGGAGCCGCCGCAGCCCATCCCCGCGGTCGGCGGACCGCGCGGCCTCGCCGTCCGGCTGCTGCCGCTGCCCGAGCCGTTCCGGGACGGCGTGCGGCTGCAGTTCGGCTTGGAGAACCGCCCCTGGCAGGGCTTTCTCCTCGGAAGGCTGTACACGGGGTCGCTCTGGTACTACCTGCCGGTCGCTCTGCTGGTGAAGACGCCGCTGGGCGCGCTGGCGCTGTGGGCGGCGGGCGCGGTGACGGTGACGGTCCTGCGTCCGCTGCGGCCCGCGGCGCCGTATCTGCTGGCGGCGCCCGCGGTGCTGCTGGCCGCGGCCATGTACGGGTCGCGGGACTTCGGCACCCGGTACGCGGTGTTCCTGCCGATGTTCCTCGCGGTGGCCGCCGGGTGCGTGGTGCTCGTGCGGTGGCGGTGGGCGCCGGCGGTGACGGGCGCGATGGTGGTGTTCGTCGCCGTCAGCTCGCTGCGGACGTTCCCCTTCTATCTGCCGTACTCCAACGAGGCGTTCGGCGGTCCGGAGCGGACCAGGTACCGGCTCCACGACTCCAACGTCGACTGGGGCCAGGACCTCGGCCGGCTCGCCGACCGGCTGGACGAGCGGTACCGGGGCGAGCGGATCTGGCTGGTGTACAAGGGGGCGGGCCTGCCCGCGTACTACGGGATCGACGCCCGCGATCCGCGCCGGGTACCGCCCGACGCGGTGCACGGGGTGCTGGTGGTGTCGGACTCCGCGGCGGCCAAGGCGACCGGGCGGCTGGCCGAACTCATCGACAGCAGCAGGCGGATCGATCAGGTGGGGCACTCGATCACGATCTACCGGAGGTGAGCCGGTCGCACCGGCTCACGCACGCACCTCAGCCGTCGACCGGCTGGGCCGCGCGCCGGAAACCGACCGCGCTCACGTGCCGCATCACCGTACTGGCCACGCGGTAGCGGCCGTTGGGCACCTCGGCGGAGCGGCGGACGTGCACGGTGAGCGGGCCCGCCCATTCGTAGCCGTTGCGGGCGGCGTGCCGGGCCAGCCGGTCGGTGAGCACCTGGCCGACGCTGTCGCCGCGCCGGGTGAGCTCGTCGTGCACGGGGGCCGACAGTTCGACGTCGTAGGCGTTGGGGACCATCACCCTTCCCGCTCGGCACACCACCGCGTTGCTGTCGCACTCGCGCCGCAGGGCGTCGACGAGTTCGAGCGGATCACGCCCGGACATCCTCGCCCAGAGGGCCTCCCATCGGTTCTCCAGTGCCGTTTCCAGCGCGCTGAGTGCGCTCATGCTGTCACCTGCCGATATGCGGTCGCGTCGGGACGGGGGCGGGTGGTGCGGCGGGCATGGCGTTCGGACCAGGCCGCGCGGCCGGGGACGGGCCCCCGTGCCCGCGGCGTGGTCCGAAGGTCAGGTCCTACCGCTCCTCGTAGTCGTCGGGCTTGATCTCGGCCTCCTCCAGCGCCTCGCGCATGGTCCGGCCGGTGCCGCCCTGCGCCTGCGCGTCACCCTCGCGCCGCGACTCGAGGGTCTCGTCGGTGTCGTGCGTCTTCGGCCGGTTCTCCTCGGGGACGGTCATGTCCGCGGTGCTCCTCGTCTTGCCGGGGGTGCGATGTCTCTGCGCGGCCGCGGCGGCGATCCGTGGTGGCACGGTGTCGCCGTGCGGCGCTGAGTGGCCGGGTTCCCTGAGCGGGCGGGGATATCCCCCGCGAGGCCCAGGCGGTCTTCGCCGCGCGCTTTCCGGGCGTTCTCGCGGGCCCTTCCCGGGTGCTGCCCCTGGTGCGTGCACCGATGCGGCACCGGCGCCTTCCCGCGCTCCGGAGCGGACGGCGTGCCGGCCGTCGGCGGTCGCACTCCGTGGCCGGTCCCCGTCGGTGACCGCGCTGGTGGCGTGAGGGGTTGGGCTATGTTGAACCCTCGTGGGAGACAAGGGAGGCGCACCGGTGCCATCGCCGCAGCAGGCACGCGCACAGGCATCCGCGATCACCTCGGCCAAGGCGGGCCAGGAGTCGGAGCTGTCCCCCACGGCCCAGCTCCGCGCCCTCTTCGACCGCCCCCGGCTCTCCCCCGGCCAGCGGCGCATCGCGCAGTACCTGATCGAGCACATCACCGAGGCGGCGTTCCTGTCGATCACCGATCTCGCGGACCGGGTCGGGGTGAGCCAGCCGTCGGTGACCCGGTTCGCGTCGGCGGTCGGTTTCAGCGGCTACCCGGCGCTGCGGGAGAAGCTCCAGTCGATCACCCTCGGCACCCGGCCGGGAGGCGGCGCCGGTCCGGCCGAGGAGCCTCGGGGGAACGAACTGCAGGCGGCGGTCGACGCCGAGATCGAGAACCTGGAGAATCTGCGCCGCGATCTCGCCGACACCGACCGCGTCATCGAGGTGGGCCGCGCGCTGTCCGCCTCCACCCCGCTCACCGTGCTGGGTCTGCGCATCTCCGTGTCGCTCGCCGAGTACTTCGCCTACGCAGCCCGCCGTATCCACCCGGACGTGCGGCTGGTGACGCTCGGCGGCAGCGTGGCGTACGACGCGCTGCTGCAGTCGCGGGAAGCGGGCGGGACGTGGGTGCTGGCGTTCTCCATGCCCCGGCACGCCCAGGAGACGCTGACGGCGGTGCGGGTGGCGCGCAGCGCCGGGCTGAAGGTCGCGCTGATCACCGACCTGGCGCTGGGACCGCTCGTCGACGAGGCGGACGTCACCTTCGCCACCGGCACCGGCTCCCGCCTGGTCTTCGACTCGTACGCGGCGCCCGGTGTGATGTGCGCGGCGCTGCTGCAGGCCATGACGGACGCCGACCCGGAGCGGACGCAGGCCCGGCTCGAGGACTACGAGCAGGTCGCCGACGAGCACCACTTCTTCCTCCGGGACTGAGTCCGGCGCCTCGGTCACCCCGCTTCCGGTCACCGCCGGTTCGGGGCTTCCCGCGGGGCATCGCGCACTTTGAATAAGGCATGAATGTTTTCATGCGTCTTGCCAAGCAGACGGCATATATAAATACTGCTCACGGATCGCGGCCCGGCCGCTCCGGACCGCGCTCCACCCACCGCACCCGCCCGCCCGGGAGGCCGAGGGCCGCCATGCGCCGCACCCATGTGTCGCCACGGCCGCCCGCACCGGTCCCCCCGGGCACCCGCACGAACGCCCTGGGCCGCCGGTCTCCACCCGCTCCGGCGGCCAGGGTGTTCGGCCGGGCTTCCCCTGCCCGGCCACCCGTGGCGGTCCCGGTCATCCCCTAGACCGGGGCCGCCCCACCCCGTCGCCCGTGCCGGCGACGCCGTACACCCGGAAGCGAAGATCATGCCCCTGACGTCCACGCGCCTCGGACCGGACTGGCCCTGCCAGGTGAAGACCCCCGGAAGCTACGACTGGGAACGCTCGGCCGCCAAGTGGCTCCGCGAGCTGGTCCCGGCGCGCTACGCGAGTTACCCGGCGTTCGTCCGGCACCCCGTGCTGCTGGCCCGGCACGCCCAGATCCAGGTCGAGCACGAGATACGGGTGGCGCGCACCGCGCTGCAGACCGCCCGCGCGGACCTGCCCCGCCTCGGCCTGCACGAGGGCGCCATCGAGCACACGATCAAGCTGTACGCGGCCGAGCTGACGCAGCTCCAGCACATCGCGCGGAGCGTGCGGGCGGTCACCCGGGCGCTGGGCGAGAGCGTCCGCTGACGACGCCCGGCCCGGCCGCCGCGCTCCCGTGCCCGCGTGCACGCGCCGCGCGCGGCCCGTACGCCCTGCGCGTGGGCCCGCCCGGCCTCCTCCCGCCCCCGTGCGGTGCGGGCCGGTCCCGCGCGGGCGCGTCCGTACCGTCCTGGCCCGGCCCGGCCGGAAGGCGGAGAGAACAAGCCTGTCAACGAATACACGCAGGTGTGCCATGCTCGGTGCGTGAAGAGCCATCGCGTTGCCCCGGTCGAGTCCGGCACGGTCCCGGACGTGGCGGAACTGGCCAGGGTCGTCGCCCGGCAGCGGGCCGAGATGGACCGACTGCGCGAACAAGCCGCCACGTCGGTCGTCATGGAGCGCGCCAAGGGCGTCGTGATGGCCCTGGACGGCTCCACCGCGGACGTCGCCGAAGAGGTCCTGCACGCGCGGGCCAAGGCCGCCCGCCGCACCCTGCTGGAGGAGTGCTGGATCACCCTGGGCGAGCTGACGCCCGTCCGCCCGTGCGACGAGGCGTCCGCACCCCGTCCGCAGGGGGACGGCGGATCCGCGACGGACGCGCCGGAACCCTTCTCCGCGCCCGACGACGTCGCCGACGCCCTGAGCCGCCTCGGGCGCGCCCTGGTCCACGTGGACACGCCCCACAACCTCGCCCGGTGCCTGCTGGACCATCTCGCCCCGGACCTGGACGCGGAGTCCGTGATGATCTACGTCCGCCGGTCCGGCGGCAGCCTCGAGCTCGCCGGGCATGCGGGCCTCGACGACGGGCTGGCCGCCCGCTGGCGTCACGTGCCCCCGTTCAGCGGGATGGCCGTCGTGGACGCCCTGCGCTCCGGCGAGCCCCGCTGGCTGGAGGACTTCTCCCGGGACAGCACGCGCTACCTGCTGATCGGTGAGCCGCCCGAGCGGTGGCAGTCCCGGGTCTGGCTGCCGCTGCGCGGCGGGGACGGCTCCGACGTGTGCATCGGCGTGCTGCGCGGACGCCCGGGCGCCTTCACGACGCGCGACCGCGCACATCTGCGAGGCGTCGTCCGGCTGTGCGCGGGACGCCTGCGCAGCTTCACCTCCTCCGCGGCGCCGGTCCGCGAGGCCGAGGCGGACGCCGTCCGGTCGCTGTTCGCGGCGTTGCCGGTCCCGGCGATGCTGCTGACCCCCGTCGTCTCGTCCTCCGGCGACGTGGAGGACTTCCGCGTCGACGCGGCCACCGCCCAGGCGGCCGACCTCCTCGGCGCCTCCTCCGGCGACCCGACGGGGCGGCGGCTGCGGGAGGTGCGCCCGGACCTCACGGACCTGCCGGTGTGGCAGGGCTGCCTGGACGTCCTGGCCGGCGGCGGGCCGTACGAGAGCGAGCCGTTCGCGCACCAGGAGTCCGTGGACGGCGTCCTGGGCCTGGCCGCCTATTCGGTGCGGGTGACCCGCCTCGAGGACGCGCTGGTCGTCGCCTGGCTGCGGCACGCCTCCTCGGACCGGCAGGAGCAGCGGCTGGCGGAACTGCAGCGGCTGGGCAACATCGGCTGGGCCAACTGGAACCTGTCGCGGGACGAGGTGTCCTGGTCGGCTCAGGTCTTCGAGATCTTCGACCGGGACCCGGCGGACGGCCCGGTGAGGCTCGACGGCCTGCCCGGGCTCGCGCTGCCCGAGGACCGGACCGCGCTGCGGGCCGCCGTCGAGACGCTGCTGCGCGAGGGCCGGCCCTTCGACGCGCCGTTCCGGATCCGCGGCGGGCGCGGCGTACGGCATCTGCGGCTGGTCGCGGAGGTGGTGGCGGACGCCCACGGCACCCCGTTCGAGGTGCACGGCGTCGTGCAGGACCTGACCGCGCGGCGCCGGGCGGAACTGGCACTGGTGGAGAGCGAGCGGGCGATCCTCACCCAGCACGACGTGCTCCAGTCCGAGCGGGTCCTGGTGGCCCGGCTGCAGAACGCGCTGCTGCCGCTGCCCGACAAGGTGATCGATCTGGCCGGGCTGCGAGCCGAGGTCGCCTACCTGCCCGCGCAGGCCGGCATCCATGTCGGCGGTGACTGGTTCAGCGCCGTGGAACTGCCCGACCATGACGCCCTGTTCGTCGTCGGGGACGTGGCCGGTCACGGTGTGGACGCGGTCGCCACGATGGCGCAGCTCCGCTTCACGGCGAAGGGCATGGTGAGCACCGGCTCGTCGCTGACGGGCGCGCTGTCCCGGCTGAACTCGCTGCTGCTGCACTCCCGGGACGCGCACGGCACCGCGACGATGGTCCTCGCCCGCTACCACGCGGCGGACCGCCGGCTGGTGTGGGCGCAGGCCGGCCACCCGCCGCCGCTGCTGCTGCGCGACGGCGAGGCGACGTATCTGCGGCGGCCCCGTGGCATGCTGCTGGGCGCGACCTCCGCCCCCCACTTCGAGGAGAGCGAGCACCGCCTGCGACCGGGTGACCGGCTCCTCTTGTACACCGACGGCCTGGTCGAACGTCCCCCGGAGAACATCGACCTCGGCTTCACCCGTCTCGCCGACGCGGCGGCGGCCCACCCCGAGGACACCCCCGGGTCCCTGCGCACGCTGTTGGACGCGATGCTGGAGGACGAGCGGCGGGACGACGTGTGCGTGCTGGACATCCGCGTGCCGCGGGAGACATGAGGGGCGCGGACCGGGGATGCGGGGCCCCGGCCCGCACGAGACATGAGCGTCCCGGGGCCCGGGACGTGAGACATGACCGACCGCGGAGTCCGGTCGTGAAGGCCTCGCCCTCGGTGGCACCTGACGATGCGGGTGCCGGTCCTCTCCCCCGGCCCACGCGGCCCCGCCACCCAGGCAGCCCGCGCCACGGGTGTCCGGGCTCCCCGCGCGGCCCGAGGGACGTGCTGGCCCCGGCCCGTGCGAATCCCGACCGCCTACGGAGCCTGGTCCCCGGCAGACAGGCGGATCGTCCGGCCGGGTCCGGGCGGGTGCCGGTGCCCCGGAAGGGGCGCCTACGTGCCGCCCGTGCGCGACTCCAGGGTCTGGCGGGTGTCGTCGCCGTAGACGCCCGTTTCGTCACCGCGGATGCCGTACCAGAGCTGGAAGCGGGCGACCGCCTCGCGGAGTGTCGCGTCGAACCGGCCGTCGGTCGTGCCGTCGCGGTAGACGTCCGGGATGCGCAGCAGGCGTTCCTGGAGGGCGGCGACCTCCGGGCCCGAGTCGCCCTCGCGCAGGAAGCCGTCCTCGGCGGGGGCGGCCGTCCGCGGCGGCGCGGGGGCGGCGGTCGTGGGCGGCGAGGCAGGGGCGGTGGCGCGGTCGTCGGCGGGCCGCTCGGTGAAGAGCAGCGCCCCGCCGAACCCGGCCAGCGCGGCGACGGCCACCACGAGGGCCGGCGCGGCCCTGCGCAGCCGTGACGGCCGGGCGAACTCCGGCGGCGGGCCGCCCGGCACCGGCGGAAGCTCCTGCGTCACGTCCTCCGCCCCGGCCGGAGGACGGTTCGGCGGCACCTCCTCGTGGTCGCCCTCGCCCCGCTCGACCTCCCGGAACAACTCGGCGAGCGCGTCGGTGCGGCGCGCGCGCAGCACGCGGACGGGTTCGAGGGGCGGCCCCTCGGGGGGCCCGGACCCCGGTGGGGTGGTCACATCGCTCTCCTTCCGTGCCTGACGCGGGAGTTGAGCCGCCTACGGCGAGAGATACGTGACCGGGGCCCGGCCGGTTCAGCCGACGGCGCCCTCGGTGTCCCGCAGGAAGCGGTGCAGGGAGTCCGCCATCGCGGCGACGAAGGCGTCCCGGGTGGCGTCGTCGAGGGCGTCGAGCGACAGATAGGGGTTGAGGTCCTCCAGTTCGACCAGCAGCAGCTCCCCGCCCGGCGCCCGGCAGGCGTCGACCCGCTGGATGCCGTGGCCGAGGGTGTTCCACTCTACGAACCGCCGGGCGAACTCCAGGTCGCCCGGGGTGGGCCGGTAGGGCTCCAGCCGCCAGCGCGCGGCGGGATCGGGAGCGTGGAGGGCGTACTGGAAGTCGTGGTCGACGAAGTAGAACGAGACCTCGTAGGCGAAGTCGACGTACGGCTGCACGAGGACGTCGCCGTCGACCGGGGCGGACGCCTCGGCTGCGGGGACGATGCGCAGTCCGTGCGAGTCGGCGCCGAGCCGCGGCTTGACG
This sequence comes from Streptomyces sp. GB4-14, assembly GCF_022696125.1. NCBI lineage: Bacteria > Bacillati > Actinomycetota > Actinomycetes > Kitasatosporales > Streptomycetaceae > Streptomyces > Streptomyces sp. GB4-14. Next base: position 308,899 of record NZ_RZHO01000002.1, read on the forward strand.
ACGTACCGCTCCGCGCGGGGCAGCCGGTGCAGGTCCTCGGGCCGGCCGACGGTGGGGATCACCGGCATCCCGGCGTCGGTCAGGTCCAGCAGGTACTGCTTGCCGGCCATGTCGCCGCGCCCGGTGAGCGGGTTGTAGACGGGCACACCGGTGGCGAGCGCCCGTGCGCGGAACTCCTCGTAGGCGTCGAGATACCCCAGCACGGGCCCGCTGTTCCGCACGACCACCGCGTCGAACCCGCCCATGAGCGCGGCGGCGTCCCGCGGATGACAGAGAGCGAGGCCGAACTCCTCGCGCAGCCGGGAGGTGAGAAAGATGTCCTCGTCGCAGTACCGCCGCCCACGGGCCGGGTAGGCCAGATCGGTGACGTACAGGATGCGGGGGCGGGCGGCGGCGGGCATCGGAGCTCCTCGGGGCGACGGCGTACGCCCGTGAGAATGACACGGGTGTGCGGATCACCCGAAGGCAGCCTGCCGTCAGTGCAGCGTCGGCCGGTAGACCAGTTCCTGGATGCGGTCGTCCAGGGTGCGGTGTCCCAGGAGTTCCAGGTCGAAGTCGGCCGCGCCCTCGAAGATGCGGTCCAGGCCCGTGCGGCCGGTGACGACCGGGAAGAGCGTCACCTGGAGGCGGTCGACCAGGCCGGCCGCCATCAGGGCACGGTTCATCGACAGGCTGCCGTGCGAACGCAGCGGTACGTCGGACTCCTCCTTCAGGCGGGCCACCACGTCGACGGCGTCGCCCTTGACGACCGTGGCGTCCGGCCAGTCCAGGGGGCCCTGGAGCGTGTTCGAGACGACGGTCGCCGGCAGGTTGCGCATGCGGGTGACCCAGGGGTCGCGGACGTCCGACTCGTCGGTGCTCTCGGCCAGCATCCGGGCGAAGGCCCGGTAGGTGTTCGCGCCGAGGACCATGCGCTGCTCCTCCGCGTACTGGGCGAGCCGGTGGTCGAGGAGCTGCGGGCCCTGTTTGCCCCAGTAGCCGGTCCAGTCGCCGCTTGCGGCGCCGTAGCCGTCGAGGCTGGAGAAGACGTCGAAGGTGTAGGTCGCGGTCATGCCGATCTCCTCGGGGGGTGCGGCGGGGCCGGCCCGGTGGTCGGCCTGCAGGGAGGACCCCGTCGCCGTGCGAAGTTCATCGCTCTGCCCGCCACCGTTCCTCAGGTCGTCCGTCTCCGCACGTCAGAAAGTGATCGTCGCCGCCACCGGGAGGTGGTCGCTCCGGGTGGCGGGCAGGGTCCAGGCCGACGTGGCGCGTACGCCCCCGACCAGGATCTGGTCGATGCGCACCACCGGGAAGCCGGACGGCCAGGTGAACCCGAATCCCGCGCCCGCCGTCTCCTGGGCCGAGGCGAGGCGGGAGGTGAGCGGGCGCAGGGCGCGGTCGTCGGCGGAGCCGTTGAGGTCGCCCATCAGCAGCGAGCGGGGGGCGTCCTCCGCTCGGATGTGGGTCGTGAGACGGCGCAGTGCCTCGTCGCGGGCCGCCGTCGTGAAACCGGCTGTGGGATGCACCCGTACCGACGGGAGGTGGGCCACGTAGACGGTCAGGGGGCCGTGCGGTGTCTCGGCCGTGGCACGCAGGGCGCGGGACCACGGCATGATCGGCAGGCTGTGCGCGTCGCGCAGCGGATACACGCTCCAGACGCCGACCGTCCCTTGGCGGAAGTGGTGGCGGTAGGCGGGTGCCAGGGCCCGCTCGTACGCCGGGGCCGTCTCGGGGCTCAGTTCCTCCAGGGCCAGGATGTCCGCGTGCGCGGCGAGCAGCCTGCGCGCGGTGTCCTGAGGGTCGGGGTTGTCCTGGTTGACGTTGTGGCTGACGACGGTGAGGTCGCCGCCAGGGGCCGACTTGTCGGTGAGGGTGCCGCCGAAGGCCGCCGGCCACAGGGCGAGAGGAAGGGCGACGGCTGTCAGGGCGGTGCGGGAGCGGCGCAGCAGGGCGGCGGCGAGCAGGGGCGGGAGGGCGAGCGCCGTCCAGGGGAGCATCGTGTCCGTGAGGCTGCCCAGACGGCCGGGGGCCGCCGGGATCCAGCCCGGGCGTGCGAGGACCACGGCGAGAAGGACGGCGCAGGTGGTGGTGAGAATGCCCCGGGGTCGCTTCCCCGGGACGGCTGCGAGGGCGGACGGCGTCGTCATCGCCGGTCAGCCCTCGGAGCCCGTGGACCGCGGGCGGGCACGCAGGCCGTCGATCAGGGCGCGGCTCGCCTCCAGCGCGGCCGTCAGGCCCTCGGCCGGTGTCGTGTGCGCCCGCTGGTGCAGCACCGCCCCGAGCAGCAGGTGAGTACCGTCGGTCTTCGCCGCCCACAGGAGGTTGCCGCCCGCCGGGGTGGTGGACCCGGTCTTGAGGCCGACGACGCCGGACGTGCCGAGGAGGGTGTTGCTGTTGGCCACGCGGCCGACTCCCGGCACGGTGGCCTCGCGGGTCGAGACGATGTCCCGCAGGACGGGCAGCCGCATCGCCTCGCGGGCGAGTTTCAGCTGGTCGGCGGCCGTGCTGGTGGTCGTGGGCTCGATGCCGCCGGCATCCGTGTACGTCGTGTCGCGCATGCCCAGGTCGTGCGCGGCCCGCTGCATCTTCCGTACGAACGCCTCCTCGCTGCCGGCGTCCCAGCGCGCCAGCAGGCGGGCGATGTTGTTCGCCGAGGGGAGCAGCAGCAGCTGCAGGAGCTCACGCTCGGTGCGGCGGTCGCCGGGGGTGACGACAACGGTCGACTCGCCGCCCACGCCTGCCTCGTGGGCGGCCTGCCGGTCCACCTCGATCCGCGGCCCCTCCTCGCCCGGGCGCAGGGGGTGCCCGGTGAGGACGACGTACGCGGTCATCACCTTCGCCAGGCTGGCGATCGGTACGGGCCGCTGCGCCCCGTGCGTGAGTACCTGGCCGGATCCCTCCAGGGTCACGGCGGCCTGTCCCTCCCCCGGCCACGGGATGTCGCCGTCGGTGATCCGGGTCGGGGCACCGTCCTGTCGGGCGGCCGTGCCCCGGTCGGACCGGGGCAGGACCACCAGGGCCGTGAGGGCGGCCAGGAGCAGCAGGGCGCCGACGGCCGTCCGGACACGATGGGGGACTGAGGGCAGGGACAACATGTGGGGGCCACCTCCGGGCTGACGCACGTCGAGTACGGCAGCAAGGCTGCGGGGGCGGTGCGTCCGCACGGCGGGCCCCGGGGCGCGGGCGGCGCTCGGCGGAGCATCGGTTGTGTGTCAGGGACACGCAGGGCGCGGGGCACGAAGGGCAGCCCCGCTCAGCGGACGTCGTCGCGCTCCGGCAGACGCACCTGGGCCACCGCTCCCCCGTCGTCCGGATGGTTGCGGAAGTCGAGCCGTGCGCCGATCACCTTCGCCTGGCCCTGGGCGATCGTCAGGCCCAGCCCGTGCCCCCGGCCCCGCTGCTCCGCTCCCGTACGGAACCGCTGCGGGCCGTGGGCCAGCAGGTCCGGCGGGAAGCCGGGGCCGTGGTCGCGCACCGTGATCGTCAGGCCGTACACGCCGACCTCCACGGGCGTCGCGCCGTGCCGGTGGGCGTTGACCACCAGGTTGGTGACGATGCGGTCCAGCCGGCGCGGGTCCGTCTCGGCCACCGGCGCGCCGGTCGCGGTGACCGTGGCCGGAAGGCCGGTGCGGGCCACCGACTCCTCGACCAGCTCGGTCAGGTGCACCCGCCGGGGCTCGACCCGCTCCGCGCCCGCGTCGAGGCGGGAGATCTCCAGCAGGTCCTCGACGAGGTCGCGCAGCACCCGCACCCGGTCCCGGACCAGGTCGGTCGCCTCCCCCTCGGGCAGCAGGCCCGCCGAGGTGACCAAACCCATCAGCGGGGTGCGCAGTTCGTGGGCGACGTCCGCGGTGAAGCGCTGTTCGCCGGCCAGACGGTCGCGCAGGCTGTCGGCCATCGCGTCGACCGTCGCTGCGATCTCGGTGATCTCGTCGCCGCCGCGGCGGCCCACCCCGGTGCGCGCCTGGAGATCGCCCGCGGTGATACGGCGTGCCGTGCGGGCCACCCGACGCAGGCGGCGGGCGGGCAGCTCCGTGGCGAGGGCCGTCGCCGGAATCACCACGGCGAGGGTGACCAGGGAGTACTTCCACAGGTGCCGGTCCAGGGCCTGCCGGGTGAGCAGGTCCGCCGTCATGTCCGTCCGGAGCGCGTGGAGCTGCCCGTTCCTCCGCTCGGCGGCCCAGTAGACGGGGGCGGGCGGGCCGTCCTCGTAGTACGTGCCCTTCCCGTGTTCTTCGACCTGGCGCAGTAGCTGTTCCGGGAGCTCGGCCGGGTCCGCGAGGGGCGCGGGGCGGCCGGTGCGGCGGGCGTCCTGCTGTGCCCGGTCCAACTGGTCGACGGCTTTGACCGCGCCCTCGTGCATCGACCGCCGCAGCGTCGACTCGTGCACCAGCAACCCCACCGTGAGGGCCATCGCCGCGCAGGCGGTGGACACCAGAAGGATGATCTTCCAGTGCAGGGAACGCAGGTTGAGCAGCGCTCGCAGGATCGGCATGCCGGTGCTCCGGGTCACCGGCGGAGCTTGTAGCCGAAACCGCGGACGGTCTCGATACGGTCGGCGCCGATCTTCTTGCGCAGCCGCTGCACGCACAGGTCGACCACGCGGGAGTCGCCGTCCCAGCCGTAGTCCCACACGTTGCGCAGCAGGGTCTGGCGGTCCAGCACGATGCCGGGGTGCTCGGCGAACTCCAGGAGCAGCCGCAGTTCGGTCGGGGCGAGGGCGACCTCCTCGCCGTCCCGGTACACCTCCAGGGCGGCCGGGTCGACGGCCAGGTCGCCGAAGACGAGCCGGTCCGCCGTCCCCGTCCGTGAGCCCTGCTCCTGCCGCTGCGCGGGCGCGAAGGTGGCGCGGCGCAGGAGGGAGCGGATCCGGGCCACGAGGACGGCGGTGTCGACCGGTTTGACCACGTAGTCGTCGGCGCCGGCCTCGAGGCCGGACACCACGTCGAGGGAGTCGCCGCGGGCCGACATCATCAGGACGGGGGCCGTGCTGGTCTCCCGGATCCGGCGGCACAGGCCGATGCCGTCCAGGCCGGGCAGCATGACGTCGAGGAGCAGCAGGTCGGGACGGTCGTCCCGGAACCGCTCCAGTCCGTCGAGCCCGTCGGCGGCCGTGGTGACCCGGTAGCCGTAGCGTTCGAGGGCCAGGGCGACGGAGCGGCGGATCACCTCGTCGTCCTCGACGAGCAGAACGGTGACGGCGGAGGTGTCAGACATGTGCGTCCAGCGAAGGAGTGGGGTCGGCGGTCGGGCAGGCTCTCCATGATGCCTCGCCGCGCCGGCAGTCCCCGGGCGGAGTGGTCCGCTCCCTCCTGGCTGAGCTGCGGTGATGCACGGCGGATACACGGCTGACGCACAGCCGAGCGGTGGCCGCTACGAGATCGCCGCAGCGAAGGGCCCGGCGGCGCTCACGCCGACGGGCCCCTGCCGGGGACGGGTCAGCGTCTGCCGGGCCGGCCCGCCCCGATACCGGCGACGTGCAGGGCCAGGGCGGTCAGCCCCAGCAGCATCACGTTCACCGAGGAGAACACGTCGTTGGTCGCGATGTCCGCCGCGTTGATCAGGAAGGCGATGAAGAACAGCACCGCCGCCACTATGCCGAGCATGAACGAGCTCCTTCCGTAGGGGTGTTGCCCGTATGCCCGGCCTTCGCGTGCGCAGACCCGTCACTTCGCGGACACGTGCCGGAAGTTCCCGGAAGCGGCCCTCCCCTCAGAGAGGAGGGTACTGAGTGCCTTTACTCGTGGCACTCAGTGCCATACTCTGTGGCCGTGCGCGGTGGCACGGCCACCGGGCAGGCGCGTGCGCGGGCGACCGGGCACGTGGAAGTCCGGCCGAGTGCAGGGAGTTGACCAGCGTGTACCACTTCTCAGGGAGCGTCGCTCAGCAGGCAGCCGGCTCCACGCGCCTGCTCGAACCGCAGGGCACCGAAGGGCGGAGCACCGACCAGGAGGCCATGCTCTTCCAGCGCTGCACCTGGTGCGGCACGGCGATGTACCACCGGCTGCTGTGCCCCGTCTGTCAGGGCAGCGACCTGCGCACGGAACGCAGCGCGGGCTTCGGCACGGTGCGCCACTCGACGGTGCTGCACCGCAACACCCCGGCGGCGCGCAACGTGTCGCTGATAGAGATGGCCGAGGGGTTCGTGGTGCGGGGCCGGGTCATGGGCCCGCCGATCGGCATCCACAGCGGCGACCGTGTGCGGCTGTCGACCGCCGAGGACCCCGTGCGCGGCGAGCCGGTGTTCCAGCTGGTCGACGAGCCGCTGCGCGCCTGGACCTGACAGCCTCAACCGTCCTCGGCAGCAGTGGGGTTCAGAAGGTGACGCGGATGCCCACCGTGCCGTCCACGCCCCGGCGCAGCCGGCTGCCCAGCAGGGTGAGGCGGCCCATCAGCCCGTACTTGCGGGCGATCAGCTGCCGGTAGCGGGCGGTCGTGGCCGCGTCGCAGATCTCCGCGGTGGCCGGGACCTGGTCGCCGGTCGGATTGCCGCGCACGTCGCAAGGTCCCACGAGGACGTCCCCGCGGGCGCGGATCCGCTTGACCTTCCACGAGTCGGCGGCGGTCCACGCACCGAGCGCGTCGCCGTCGCGCACCACCCACACCGGGGTGGCGACGGGTGTGCCGTTCTTCCGGTAGCTGGTGAGCAGCAGGTACTTCCCCGCTCCGAGCCGGTCCCGCAACGCGTCGTCCATGCGTCAAGTCTAGGCCTGCTCCGGCACGTCCCGCCGGGAGTTGTCCGCGCCCGACGGGCGGCGGGCCACGAACACGAACTCCCGGCCGGGCCGGTCGGGTGCGTCCCGCACGCCCTCCAGCACGTAGCCGTGGTCCGCGAGCTCCGCCTCGATCTCCTCGCGCCCCCGGAACCGCAGGGTCGAGTCCGAGATCAGCACCTCGCCGTCCGACGCGAACACGTACGTCGTCCGGAACGACACCAACGGGCCGTCCACCGCGGTCACTTCGTGCCAGCTCTCCACCGCGCCGACGCCGGGCACGTCGGCGTGGACGTACGACTGCTCACGGGTCCAGGACTCCCAGGCGCGCCGGGCCGGGTCGCGGGTCTCGAAGACCAGGCGGCCGCCGGGGCGCAGGGCGGCGTGGGCACCGCTCAGGGTGGCGTGCCAGGTTCCCGGGTCCGCGATCGCCTGGGCGACGTTGGCCGTCATGGTGGCCAGATCGGCCGTGAGCGGCGGCAGGTCCGTCGCGTCGCCCTCGATCCAGCGGACGCGCCCGGCGCCCGGCTTGGCGCGGGCGACGTCGAGGGAGGCACCGGCCGGGTCGACGCCCACGACGTCGATCCCCTCGTCCGCGAGGAGCAGCGCGAACACGCCCGTGCCACAGCCGATGTCCAGCACCCGGCGGGCGCCGAACTCCCGCGCCATGCGCAGATACGCGTCGAGGTCGCCGCGGTCGGGGTCGAGCGGGTCGTAGACGGCGGCGAGCCGGGGGTTGGCGAAGCAGGCGTCAGCCACGGCCGCCGCCCGCCGCGCGCACGGCGGCCGCCATGCGCCGCACCGCCTCGGTGAGCACCTCGGGCGAGGTGGCGAGGTTCAGCCGGGCGTGGCCCGCGCCGCCCGTGCCGAAGGGCGGACCGCCGGTGAGCGCCACCCGGCCGTGACCGAGGAAGACCTGGGCGGGGTCGTCGCCCAGGCCGAGACCGCGGCAGTCCAGCCAGGCGAGGTAGGTGGCGTCGCCCGGGCGGTACCGGACGGCCGGCAGCTGCTCGGCGAGGAGTTCGGTGAGCAGCCGGCGGTTGGCGTCGAGGCCGTCGAGCAGGGCGTCCAGCCAGCCGGTGGCGTCGCGCAGGGCGGCGGTGTGGGCGAGGATGCCGACATGGCTCGGGCCGTGGCCGACCACCTCCGGCATCCGGGCGAGGTCGTCGCCCGCGCCGGGCCCCGCGACGGCGAGGGCGGCCTTGAGGCCGGCCAGGTTCCACGCCTTCGACGCCGACATCAGCGACAGCCCGCGCTCACCGCCGGGCACGCTCAGGTACGGCACGAAGCGCGCGCCGCCGGACACCAGGGGCGCGTGGATCTCGTCGGCGACGACCCGGACACCGTGCCGCTCGGCGAGCGCGGCCACGGCGGTCAGTTCCTCGGCGGTGTGCACGGTGCCGGTGGGATTGTGCGGGCTGCACAGCAGGTACGCGGCCCGGCCGCCGCCCCCGGCCGCCCCGCGGAAGGCACGCTCCAGGACGTCCAGGTCGAGCCGCCCGTCGTCGCCGAGCGGCGCTTCGACGACCCGGCGGTCCGCGTGGCGCGCGAAGTCGTAGAAGGGCGGGTAGACCGGCGGGTTCACCACGACCGGGTCGCCGGGCCCGGTGACCAGCCGGAGCATCTCGACCACGCCCAGCATGACGTCCGGCACGATCGCGGTGCGCTCCACCGCGAGCCCGGACCAGCCCCACCGCTTGGCGGCGAAGGCGGCCAGCGCCTCGGCGTAGGCGGTCCCGGCGGGATACCCGGTGTCGCCGGACTCCATCGCGTCGGTGACCGCGCGAACGACCGGTTCCGCGAGCGGCACGTCCATCTCCGCCACCCACACGGGGAGGACGTCCTCCGGGTACGTCCGCCACTTCATGCTGGTGCGGCGGCGCAGCCGGTCGAGGGACAAAGCCGTGAGGGGATTCGGTTCACCGGACGCATCGTGCGGGATCCTGGCCATGAAGCACACGATAGGGGGCGTGGTGTGGACCCACATCAGGATTTCAGGGCGCCGCCCGGCGAGGGCCACGGGGCGGTGCGGGAGATCGCCTGCGACGAGTCGGGGTCGGACGGCGAGAACCTGAACGGCGGGAACACCGACGTGTTCGCGCACGCCGGTGTCCACGTCCCCGTCGTGGACGCGGCCCGGGCCCTGCGGGAGATCCGCGGCCGGATCCGTTCCCCCGCCACCGAGTACAAGGCCACCCACCTGCTGCGGGAGAAGCACCGGGCGGTGCTGGAGTGGTTCCTCGCGCCGGGCGGGCCGCTGCACGGCGCGGCCCGCGTGCACCTCACCGAGAAGTCGTTCTTCGTGGTGGACCGGCTGGCCGGTGTGCTGCTCGACGACCCGGGCGCGGCGGCGGAGCTGTACCGCTCGGTACGGGAGGCGCTGGGCGCGGAGGAGCGGCAGCGGTTCCTGTCCGTGGCGAACCGGCTGCTGCGCACCCGCAACGGGGCGGAGCCGGGCTCCTCCGTGCCGCTGTTCTTCGGGACCCTGGACGAGCTGCGCCGGGCGCACGCCGGTACGGACGCGGGCCCGGCGCTGGAGCGGCTGGCGGCGGGGCGCGGGCGGGCCGAGGCCTACCGGGCGGGCCTGCTGGACGGTTCCGCGGTACGCATCCCAGTCCTCAACCCGCTGCTCCCGGCGATCGTCGCCACGGCCGCGTACTGGAGCGGGCCCGGGCGGCGGCCGGTGCGCCTGGTGCACGACCGGCAGAACCTGCTGACGCCCGAGCGCATCACGTGGATCGAGCAGACCGCGCGGCGGTCCGGCGTCGCCCTGGCGGAACTGCGGCTGGTCGTCGCGCGGGACGACCCCCGGGTGCAGCTCGCGGACTTCCTCGCCGGGATCGCCCGCAAGGCGGCCGGAGACGCGCTGCGCGGCAGCGGCGACCCGGAGCTCACGGCGCTGCTGCGTCCGTACGTCGACCCGGCATCCGTGTGGGGCGACGGCCGCACGGCGGTCGCGCTGGGACTGTCCCTGCCCAACTCCCCGGTGGGAACGGGCGACTGAGGGGGACACGGTCCCGCCCGCACTGAACGCGGCGGGCTCCGGAGCCGTATGGACGAGGGGCGCTCTGCTCGAGGGAGGCCTCCGCGGTGCGCGCACCGCGCTGTCGAGGTTCTGGAGCCATGCATGAGGCACGCACGACGACGGGTGGTCCGGCGAGTGACACGGCTGGCGGCTGTCGGCGGACTCCTGCTGGGCGGCACGATGGTCACGCACGCCGTGGCGAGTGAGCCCGGCCCGCCCGACGCCGTCCCGTTTCCCACCGCCTCCCCCGCGGACGCGGACGCGGCCGGTCCGGGCGCCGACCTGGTCCGGCGGCTCGGCACGTCCCGTACGGCGGGCAGCTGGGTCGGCGAGGACGGCAGGACGGTCGTCGCGGTCACGGACGAGGAGGCGGCGGCCGAGGTGAGGGCGGCGGGCGCCGAGCCGAAGAGGGTGCGGCACAGCATGGACGACTTCGACTCCGCGACAAGGACGCTGAGTTCGGCGCCACGGGTGCCCGGCACGGCCTGGATGAAGGACTACCGGTCCAACCAGGTGGTGGTGCGCGGGGACAGCACGGTGTCCGAGGACGACTGGTCGTCGCTCACCGAAGTGGCCGACGGCATCGGCGACTTCGTGCGCATGGAGCGGGTCGGGGGCACGTTCACCACCCGCCTGGCCGGCGGGCTGCCCGTGCTGTCGACGGCGGGCCGCTGCTCGGCCGGGTTCAACGTCACCGACGGGCGGCGGGAGTTCATCCTCACCGCTGGGCACTGCGGGCCGCAGGGGTCGGTGTGGTTCTCCGACGACGGGGGCCGGAAGAAGGTCGGCACCACCGTCGGCGGCAGTTTCCCCGGCGACGACTACTCGCTGATCGCGTACGACGGCGGCAAGGCCGGCGAGAACGCCGGGGTGGTCGCGGTCGGCGGCGGCAAGGGCGTGCGGATCACCGGGGTGGCCGAACCGACGGTGGGACAGCGGATCTTCCGCAGCGGCAGCACCAGCGGGCTGCGCGACGGGGAGGTGACCGCGCTCGACGTGACGGTCAACTACCCGGAGGGGACGGTCGGCGGGCTGATCGAGTCGGACGTCTGCGCGGAGCCGGGGGACAGCGGCGGGCCGATGTTCTCCGAGGGGATCGCGCTCGGCGTCACCTCCGGCGGCAGCGGCGACTGCCGCTCGGGAGGCATCACGTACTTCCAGCCGGTGACGAAGGCGCTGGCGGACCTGGATCTGAAGCTGATCGTGGCGCCCGGGGAGGACGGCGGGAGCCCCTCCCCCGCACCCTCGCAGGCGCAGGGCGTGGCGGCGCCGGACGCGGCCACGCCCGGTTCGTCGACGTCGGTGCGGGGCATCCTGCCGGATCCGTCGACGCTGGTGTCGCGGCTGGCCGACCCGCGGAACGTGGGTCCGGGGCTGCTGGTGATGGGCGGGAGCCTGGTGGCGCTGGTGGCGTCGCGGTGGATCAGGGCCGAGCAGGACCGCAAGGCCTACCGGAGGCAGTACTCGGCGACGTGGGGGTGAGACGGGAAGGGCACCCGTGCGGTCACGGGTGCCCGATCGTGGTGCCGAGGTCGGCCGTCAGGCCGCCTCGGCGGCCTCCTGCGGGAGGGCCGAGGCCCACTCCTGGACCAGGCGCTGGTACTCCTCGCGCTGTTCGACGCTGAGTGTCCCGCCCGACCGGAGCCACAGGGCCCGGATCTCCTCGTTGACCTCGGCAGCCGATCGCTCGGAGGAGGGTTCAACACTGGTGGACATACCGTGAAGCATACGTCCCCCGAGGTGAAGACGCTGTGAGTAATCGCACGCCCATCGGGCATTTCGGACGTGTCGCTGATCACGTCCATCTGCCCTCCAAGGTGGGCGAGTTCACAACGCCGGGGGTGCGGGAGCGCCCGGCCCCGAGGCCGGGCGCCGGGGGGGCCTCAGGTGCCCGGCTTGCGGCCGTACACGTAGACGTCGTCGCCCTTCTTCAGCAGCGACCAGTACTTCTTGGCGGCGGTCTTGGTCATGTTGACGCAGCCGTGGGAGCCGGGCGGGTTCCACATGCTGACGCCGACCGAGTGGAACGCCTGGCCGCCGTCGAAGAACTGGCTGTACGGCATCGGCACGTCGTAGATGGTCGAGACGTGGTTCTTGTTCCGCCAGTAGACCTTCTTGAGGCCGGTGCGGGTCTCGTAGCCGTTGCGTCCGGTGCGCACCGGGACCGGCCCGTAGACGAGTTTCTTGCCGTCCTGGATCCAGCTGAGCTGGAGAGTGAGGTTGACGCAGGCGATGCGCCCCTTGTTGGTGGGGCATTTGCCCGCCTTGTTCGGGTTCTTCCCGACGGCCTTCTGCTTGTTCATCAGGTCCATCACGCCCCAGGTCACGGGGCCGGCGTACCCGATGTTGGGCCTGATGCCGTGCTTGTTCTGGAAGGCCCGGATGGCCTTGCAGTCGGCGGCGGACTGCTTGCCGTCGACCGGGCGGCCGAGGAACTTCTCGACCTTCTTCTGGTACGGCCCCGCCGACGTGGTGCAACTGGCGGCCTGGGCCGGCGTCGCACCGATCGCGAGCGTGAGCGGAGCCACCAGAGCGGTGACCCCCAGGGCGACGGCACCCCGTCTTCTCAAGTCCCCCATGGTCCGTACTGCCTCTCCCGCGGGAACGTGCGCTGGACCGCGCACTCTGCCAGGTAGACGGCGAACGAGGGAAATCGGTTGTACGCGCGACCGGACCGTTATGTCCGTCGCGGCGGGCGCTTCGGTATGAGGCGCGTCACACGACGTCGCGCGGGGTGCGGGGCCGCTCACCGTCCGGTGTGGTCCATGGCCCGGTGGAAGCCGTGGTTGACGGCCGTGATGCCGCCGTCGACGACCAGGGTGGTGCCGGTGATCCAGGCCGCGTCACCGGACGCGAGGAAGGTCACGGCCGCCGCGACGTCCTCCGGCTCGCCGATCCGGCGCAGCGGGTAGACCTGGGAGACCGCCGCCAGGTCGTCGTCCCGGCCGTCCCAGGCGCGGGTGCGGATCGTGCCCGGCGCGACGAGGTTGACCCGGACGCCCCGGGGCCCCGCGTGGCCAGCGAGGGTGCGGGTGAGGGAGACCAGGCCGGCCTTGGCGGCGCTGTAGGCGTGGTTGCCGAAGTCCTGGAACCCGTTGACCGAGCCGACGGTGACGATCGCACCCCGGCCGGACGCCTCCAGGTGCGGCAGGGCGGCGCGGCAGCAGCGGTAGGCGCCGGTGAGGGTGACGTCCAGGTCCGCCGCCCACTCCTCCTCCGGCTCGTCCTCGAAGCGGGCGGCGTCCGGGGTGCAGTGCGCGGCGTTGTTCACCAGCACGTCCAGCGAGCCGAAGCGGCGCACGGCGTGGGCGACCGCCGCCTCCACCGACGCCCGGTCGGCCACGTCGCAGGCGACGGCCTCCGCCGCGAGTCCCCGGTCGCGCAGGAGCACCGCCGTGTGCTCCCCCGCCTCCGGGTCGGCGTCCGCGATCAGGACGCGCGCGCCCTCCTCGGCGAACCGTGACGCGGTGGCGGCGCCGATGCCGCGCGCCGCCCCGGTGATGAGAACCCCGTACCCCGCGAATCGCCCTGTGTCCGTCGTCATGGGGCGACGGTAGCCGCCCGGACGATCACCGCGGCAAGTGCTTTTCCGGCTCGCCGGCCCTCAGGACGTGCGGGTGCCCGGGTGGGTCAGCGGTAACCGGTGACGTCGGCCGGGCGGCCTGCGTCCTGCACCTCGACCTGGTAGCGCCAGGCGTCGGGGCGGCTGCCGTCGAGGTCGGTGAAGCCGTACTCCCTGGCGAGGCTCCCGCTGGACAGGGACGCGCCGTTGAAGCGGGCCACGCCGGGGTCGGCGGCGAGCGCGGCGACGGCGCGGCCCACGTAGCGCGGGGTCTCGGAGATGGCGAAGTGCGGCACCTTCTCCAGCGCGTCGCGCCAGTTGTCCTCCCGCACCCCGAAGTGGTCGAGCATGATCTCGGAGCGCATCCAGCCGGGGGTGAGGGCGACGGCGGTGGCGCCGCGCGGGCCGAGTTCGTGACCGAGGGCGAACGCCATGCGCAGCACCGAGGACTTGGCGAGATCGTAGAAGAAGGAGACCCGGTAGTGGTCGCGGTTGTAGTCCGCCGTGCCGTCGGTGACCTCGACGACCAGTCCGCCCGGGTGGCGCAGCAGCAGCGGCAGGGCGTGGTGGCTGGTGATCGCGTGGGTCTCCACGGCGAGGCGCAGCAGCCGCAGTCCCTTGTCGAGGTCGTGCTCCCAGACGGGCGCGTCCCAGTCGAAGAGCGTCTCGCCGCCCCAGATGTCGTTGACCAGGACGTCGAGCCGGCCCTGTTCGGCGGCGATCCGGTCGACGAGGGCCCTCACCTGTGCCGGGTCCAGGTGGTCGGTGGGGACGGCGACACCCCGGCCGCCCGCCTCGGTGACCAGGTCGGCGGTGTCCTCGATCGTCTCGGGCCGGTCGTACTCGGAGCGGCGGGCCCGGGTGGTGCGGCCCGTGACGTACACCGTGGCGCCCGCCGCGCCGAGTTCCACGGCGATGCCCCGTCCCGCTCCCCGGGTCGCCCCGGCCACCAGTGCGACCTTGTCCCGCAACGGCTGTGTCATTTCCGGCCTCCTGTGCCTCGATCCGTCGTACGACGACGAGCCTGACGGGTAAGCCGGACATCCTCTGTCGCCTTTTCCGCGGTGAGGGCCGTGGTGTCACCCGGACGCCGGTACGCCCGGGTGACACCGTCTCCTCAGTGGCCCCGGGCGATCCACTCGTCCAGGTGCGGGGCCTCTGCGCCGATGGTGGTCGGGTCGCCGTGGCCGGTGAGCACCTTGGTCTCGGGCGGCAGGGTGAGCAGCCGGTCCCGGATGGAGTCGATGATCGTCGGGAAGTGCGAGAAGGAGCGGCCGGTGGCGCCGGGCCCGCCCTGGAAGAGTGTGTCGCCCGTGAACACGGTGCCGAGACCCGGGTCGTACAGGCAGACCGCGCCCGGTGCGTGGCCCGGGGTGTGCAGCACGGTGAGGTCGGCGCCGCCGGCCTCGACGACCAGTCCGTCGGCCAGCCAGGCGTCGGGGTCGCGGTCCGGGTGGGTCTGCTTCCACAGCTGCAGGTCGTCGGGGTGCAGCCAGATCGTGGCGCCGGTGCGCTCGGCGAGGGCGGGAGCGGCGTCGATGTGGTCGTTGTGGGCGTGGGTGCAGACGATGGCGGTCAGACGCCGGTCGCCCACCGCCTCGGCGATGGCGTCGGCGTCGTGGGCGGCGTCGATGACGACGGCCTCATGGTCGTCGCCGACGATCCACACGTTGTTGTCGACGTCCCAGGTGCCGCCGTCGAGGCTGAACTGGCCGGAGGTGACGAGGCGTTCGATGCGGGCGGTCATCACAGCACCACCACCGAGCGCAGCACGTCGCCGCGGTGCATCCGCTCGAACGCCTTCTCCACCTCGTCCAGGGCGATGGTCTCGGTGACGAACGCGCCGAGGTCCAGGCGGCCCTGGAGGTGCAGGTCGATCAGCATCGGGAAGTCGCGGGACGGCAGACAGTCGCCGTACCAGGAGGACTTGAGGGCGCCGCCGCGGCCGAAGACGTCCAGCAGCGGCAGCTCGATCTTCATGTCCGGGGTGGGCACGCCGACCAGGACGACCGTGCCGGCCAGGTCGCGGGCGTAGAACGCCTGCCGATAGGTCTCGGGACGGCCGACGGCCTCGATGACGACGTCGGCGCCGAAACCGCCGGTGAGGTCGCGGATCGCCTCGACGGGGTCGGCCGTACGGGAGTTGACGGTGTGGGTGGCGCCCATGGAGCGGGCGGTCTCCAGCTTGCGGTCGTCGATGTCCACGGCGATGATCCTCGCCGCTCCGGCCAGCCGGGAGCCGGCGATCGCCGCGTCGCCGACGCCGCCGCAGCCGATGACGGCGACCGAGTCGCCGCGGCCCACGTTGCCGGTGTTGATCGCGGCTCCGATGCCGGCCATCACGCCGCAGCCGAGCAGCCCGGCGACCTGAGCGGACACCGCCGGGTCGACCTTGGTGCACTGTCCGGCGGCGACCAGGGTCTTCTCCGCGAAGGCGCCGATGCCGAGGGCCGGGGAGAGCTCGGTCCCGTCGGTGAGGGTCATCTTCTGCCGCGCGTTGTGCGTGTCGAAGCAGTACCAGGGGCGCCCGCGCAGACAGGCGCGGCAATGACCGCACACCGCACGCCAGTTGAGGATCACGAAGTCCCCGGGCCGCACGTCGGTGACGTCGTCGCCCACCGACTCGACGACGCCCGCGGCCTCGTGGCCGAGGAGGAAGGGGAAGTCGTCGTTGATGCCGCCCTGTTTGTAGTGGAGGTCCGTGTGGCACACCCCGCAGGCCTGGACGCGTACGACCGCCTCGCCGGGTCCCGGGTCGGGTACGACGACCGTCTCGATCCGTACCGGCTCGTCCTTGCCGGGTGCGATCACGCCGCGTACTTCCTGCGCCATGCTGCTGACTCCTTCGTCGGCCTGGTCCGTCTCCCCCGTCGTCTCCCGACCCTACGCGGGAACGATCGGCTCCGCCGCCCGCCGTGCGGTGCGTCCGCCCGGGCGACGTAGCCTGAACATCCGTCCGACGCCGAGGGGGGCATGTGAGCATCACCAAGGACCGGTCCGGCGCGCCGGCCTGGCCGCTGCTGCTGTCGTACGTGCGGCCGCATCGCTGGGCGCTGCTGGGCGGCGCGCTGCTGTCGCTGGTGACGGGGGCGACGGGGCTGGCGCTGCCGCTGGTGGCGCGGGAGCTGATCGACGACCTCACGCACGACCGGGCCGTCACCGGGACGCTGCTGCTGATGTCGGCGCTGGTGATCGGCAACACGGTGCTGGGCGCGGTGGGTTCGTACGTGCTGAGGCGCGCGGCGGAGTCGGTGGTGCTGGGGGCGCGGCGCACGCTGTCGTCGTACCTGCTGCGGCTGCGGATCGCCGCCGTGGACCGGACCGAGCCGGGGGATCTGATGGCCCGGATCACCTCCGACACCACGCTGCTGCGGGAGGTGACGACCGACTCGTTGATCGGGCTGGGCACGGGCGGGCTCACGCTGCTCGCCACCGTGGCGCTGATGGGCTGGGCGGAGCCGGTGCTGCTGGCGGTGACGCTGGGCGTGCTCGCGCTGGCGGGGACCCTGCTCGGGGTGGTCGTGCCGCGGATCCGGCGGGCGTCGAAGCAGGCGCAGGACGCGGTGGGCGTGATGGGGGCGTCGCTGGAGCGGGTGCTGGGAGCGCTGCGCACGGTGAAGGCGTCCGGGGCCGAGCCGCGGGAGGAGCGGACGCTGCACGAGGCGGCGCGCGAGTCGTGGCGGATGAGCGTGCGGGCCGCCAAGTGGTCGGCGGCGGCGGGGAACACGGCGGGGCTGGCGATGCAGCTCGCGTTCATCACGGTCCTCGCGGTGGGCGGGGCGCGAGTGGCGACCGGGGCCATCGACATCGGGACGCTGGTGGCGTTCCTGCTGTTCGTGTTCTATCTGATGGCGCCGATCTCGCAGGTCGTGGGCGCGGTCACGCAGTACCAGGCGGGCAGTGCCGCGCTCGCCCGCATCCAGGAGGCGCTGCGGCTGCCCGCCGAACCGGCCGCGCCGCCCGCCGCGTTGCCGTCGCCCGGCGCCGCGCCGGCGGCAGTCGCCTTCGAGGACGTGCGGTTCCGCTACGCCGAGGATCTGCCGTACGTCCATCACGGCGTGACGTTCTCCGTGCCCCCTCAAGGGCTGACGGCGTTCGTCGGCCCGTCCGGCGCGGGCAAGACGACGGTGTTCTCGCTCATCGAGCGGTTCTACGACCCCGAGTCCGGTGTGATCACCGTCGACGGGCGGGACCTCGCGGACTGGGATCTGCCGGAGCTGCGGGCCGCCATCGGGTACGTCGAGCAGGACGCGCCCGTGCTGTCGGGTTCTCTCAGGGACAACCTGCTGCTGGGCAACCCGGACGCGGGCGAGGACGCGCTGACGCGGGTGCTGAGGACGACCCGGCTGGACGGTCTGGCCGCCCGCCTGCCCCAAGGGCTCGACACCCTCGTCGGCCACCGTGGCACCAAGCTGTCCGGCGGCGAACGCCAGCGGGTCGCCATCGCCCGCGCCCTGCTCCGGCGCCCGCGCCTCCTCCTGCTCGACGAGGCCACCTCGCAGCTGGACGCGGTGAACGAGGCGGCACTGCGGGACACGGTCGCGGACGTCGCCCGCACGACGACGGTGCTGGTGGTGGCCCACCGCCTCTCCACGGTGACGGCGGCGGACCGGATCGTGGTGATGGACGCGGGGCGGGTACGGGCGGTGGGGACGCACAGGGAACTGGTGGCGTCGGATCCGTTGTACGGGGAGCTGGCGGCTACGCAGTTCTTGGCCACGGCGGGCTGAGAGGCGCCCGGGACGCGGGACTGTTCCCCCCCCTGCCCCGAGGGCGCTCCCCGCCCCGTTGCCCGGTGAGCGTGCCTCTCGCTCACCCCAGGTGGAGGGCCGCCAGGCGCGGCAGTCGGCGTGTCATCTCGGCATGGTCGTCGAAGTCGAAGTTCCAGGTGGGGTCCAGCTCCGGGCGGCGGACGACGAACGCGTCGGTGGGGAGTTGCCGGCCGGTCGCCCGGATGTGGGCGTTCCAGGCGATGCTCAGCACCTCCTCGCACTCCAGGTCGTGTCCGTCGGCCGCCGAGGCGCGCACGACGGGCAGGTCCGCCAGGGCGTCGGGGCCGGCGACCGCGCGGCCGAAGACCTCGCGCCCCTGCGTGATCAGCCGGCCACGGAAGTAGTCGAAGCCGTCGTCGGAGCAGCCGCCGTTGATCAGGTAGGCGGCGGCCCACAGGGGGTTCGTGCAGGAGTCCGCCATCAGGTCCCACAGCACCTGCTGGGCCCCGACGATCTCCTCGGCCGGCCGTGTCGCCAGTCGCTCGGTCGCCCGGTGGGCGACGTCCTGGGCGTCGTCCGGGTGGCGTGCCTGGTCACGGGCCGCCTCGACGAGCTGCCAGAACTGCTGTCCGTTCATGCGGCGCAGCATCCCACCCGGTGCTGACAACGAGCCCGTCGCGCCCCGCCGGCCAGGCGTCGCGCTTGCCCCGGCCCGTCCGGGGGAGGACGCTCGTAGGTGAGGCCTGCGAGGCCTGGTTCCGGGCCCGCGGCCTTTCGAGGAGGTGGGTCATCATGACGACCGCGGCACAGCCCGTGTTCGGTACCGACACCCTGCGGCGGGGCGTCGAGGCGGACACGCCGGACATGCTGAAGTCGCTCTACGCGGACGACGCGGAGCTGCGCGTCGTGGATCACGTCAGCGGGCCGAGCCACCCGAAGGTGCTGCACGGCAAGGACGAGATCGCCGCGATGCTGGACGACGTCTACAGCCGCGACATGACGCACGCGCTGGAGGCGTGCGTCGTGCAGGGCGATCACGCCGCCTACTGCGAGAGCTGCGTCTACCCGGACGGCGTGCGGGTGCTCTCGGAGTCCATGCTGACGTTGCGCGACGGCAAGATCACGGGGCAGGTGCTGATCCAGGCGTGGGACGAGTGACGTCGACGGCCGTCGTCCTCGTCGCGTCGACGAAGGTCTCGACGAGCGGGGACGGGCGGTCGCCGTCCCAGGCGAGCGCGACCGTGCCGGGGGGCACGTCCGCGAGCGGAACGTAGGCGATGTCGGGGCGCGGGAAGACCGCCGCGACCGACTCCGGCACCATCACCACGCCGCTGCCGGCCCGGACGTACGCCAGGATCTCCTCCATGTCGTGCACGTCCGGGCCGCGCAGCCACCGCGTGCCGTCGGGGCGGGGGTCGGCGTTCCAGACGGCGGACCATGCCGGGGACGCGCCCGCGTAATGCAGCAGAGGTTCGTCGGCGAGGGCGCGCAGCCCGACCGTGTCCTCGCCGGCCAGGGGGTGCCGTACGGGAAGGACCGCACAGAGCCCCTCCTGGTACAGCGGCAGCACCCTCAGCCGGTCCGCGTCGACGGGCAGGCGCACGAAGCCGACGTCGGCGGTGCCGTCGAGCAGGTCCGCCGACTGGCTCCACCACCGCAGCCGGACCAGTTCGATGCGCACCTCCGGCTCCCGCGCGGAGAACGCGTGCAGCGGCGCGGTGATGTCGGAGCTGAGCATGAAGCCGACCTTGAGCACGCCCTCGCCCGCCGCGATCCGCCGGGCGCGGTTCTGCGCGGCGCGGGCGGCGGCCAGCAGTTCCCGGGAGTCCTGGAGGAACTGCTCGCCCGCGGGCGTCAGCGCGACCTCCCGGCTGCTGCGCCGGAACAGGGACACGCCGAGGTCGTGCTCCAGCTGCTGGATCTGCCGCGACAGCGCGGGCTGGGTGACGTGCAGGGCGGCGGCCGCCTGCCCGAAGTGCAGACGCTCGGCGACGGCGACGAAGGAGCGCAGCCGGCGCAGGTCCAGATCCGTCCGTCCGCCGTCCATGCCGCCTTCTCCCCTGCTGCCTGCACCGATGTCCTGACGTCATCGTAGGCACCGAAGCAAGCATTGGACCTGCGGGAAACCCCAGGTCACGCTGGTTACGTACCGCGGGCGGCAGCGATCCTCCGCCCGCCCCTCCCCCTCTCTCCCGGAGTGTTCGTCATGATGCGTGCCGCCGTCGCCGTCGGGGCAGGGGCCCCGCTCGCCCTGCAGGACCTGGAGGTGCCCGAACCGGGTCCGGGCGAGGTGCTCGTCAAGGTCACCGCGTGCGGGGTCTGCTTCACCGACCTGAACCTGTTGCGCGGTCACTATCCGTTCGCCCGCTTCCCGGTCGTGCCGGGCCACGAGATCACCGGCGTGGTCGCGGCCGTCGGCCCCGGCGTCACCTTCCCGGAGGTCGGGACGGCCGTGGGCGGGCAGTTCCTGTACGACTCGTGCGGTCACTGCGACTACTGCGTCCGCGGCGACCAGATCCTCTGCCCGCGCAAGGTGATCACCGGCATCGTCGCCGACGGCGGCTACGCCCCGTACGTGCTGATGAAGTCCGGCTTCGTCACCCCGCTGCCGGACGGGCTCGACCCGGTGGCCGCCGCGCCGCTGATGTGCGCCGGGCTGACCGCGTTCAACGGGCTGCGCCAGGGCGGGCTGCGGGCCGGTTCCCGCGTCGCCGTGGTGGGCGCCGGAGGCGTGGGCGCGCTGGCCGTGCGGTACGCCGTCGCCATGGGGGCGCGGGTCGCCGTGATCGGCCGGTCCCGGCGCGGCGAGGACGCGGCGAAGGCGCTGGGCGCGGAACTCTTCGTCGCGGCGCAGGAGTCGGACCCGGCGAAGGCGCTCAAGGAGTGGGACGGCGGCGCGGACCTCGTGCTGAACGCCTCCCCGTCGACCGAGGCGGCCACGGCGACGCTGGGCGGACTCGCCCCGGACGGCAGTCTGATGCTGTGCGGCTACGGTCCCGAGCCGCTGGTGCTGCCGACCCAGCCGATGATCCTCAACCGGCTGCGGGTGGGCGCCTCCCCGTCCGGCTCGCCGCACGACCTGCGCGACACCCTGGCCTTCTCGGCCTCCCACGACATCCTCCCGGACGTCACGCCGATCGGCCTGGAGGAGGCCCCGGCCACGCTGGAGGCGATGGACGCCGGCACGGCACGCGGCCGCAGCGTCATCGTCTTCCCCTGACGCCCTGACCTCCCCCTCCCTCGGACGGAGCACCTCATGTCCTCCCACGTCATTCTGATCACCGGCGCGTCCAGCGGATTCGGCGCGCTGACCGCCCGGGCCCTGGCCGACGCCGGGCACACCGTCTACGCCGGGATGCGGCAGACCACCGGCCGCAACGCCGCGGCCGTCGCCGACGCACGCGCCTACGCCGAGGAGCACGGCGTCGACCTGCGCACCGTCGAACTCGACGTCTCCCGGCAGGAGTCGGTGGACGCGGCCGTCGCGGCGGTCACCGAGGAGGCGGGCCGCGTCGACGTGGTCGTGCACAACGCCGGGCACATGGTGCTCGGCCCCGCCGAGTCGTTCACCCCGGAGCAGCTCGCCGAGATCTACGACACCAACGTGCTCTCCACGCAGCGGGTCAACCGCGCGGTGCTGCCCCGGATGCGGGAGCGCCGGGACGGGCTGCTCGTCTGGGTGGGCTCCTCCAGCACCTACGGCGGGACGCCCCCGTACCTCGCCCCGTACTTCGGCGCCAAGGCGGCGATGGACCACCTGGCGAAGAGCTACGCCGTCGAGCTGTCCCGGTTCGGCATCGACACGTCGATCGTGGTGCCCGGTTCCTTCACCTCCGGCACGAACCACTTCGCGCACGCGATGCACCCCGCTGACACGGCGACGGCCGAGGCGTACGACGAGCTGTACGAGGGGCTGATGGACGACGTCGGCAAGCGGCTCGCGGCTCTCGCGCCGCCGGACGCGGACGCCGGGGAGGTCGCCCGCACGATCGTGGCGGTCGTCGACGCCCCCAAGGGGCAGCGCCCGTTCCGCGTGACGATCGACCCGGCGGACGACGGCTCGGAACAGGTCAGCGACGTCGCCGACCGGATCCGCGCCGGCTTCTACGACCGCATCGGCTTCCCCGACCTCCTCACCACCCGGACAGCGGCCGGGACGTGAGACAGGCTGGTATGACTGGGTGCATGCATGCAGACACCGCCCAGTCGGCCATCGACACGTTCATCTCGGCGTTCAACGCCTCCGACGACGCCTACGTGACCTCGCTGCTGTCACAGGCGCTCACCTCGGACGTGGTTCTCTGGGGTCCGCTCGGCCGCAGCGAGGGCATCGAGGCGGTGGAGCGGTTCGTGCTGGACATCCGGCGGCACCCGGCCGGACCGGGCACGATGGTCCGCTGTTCGGGGGTGGACATGCCGGACGAGTGGGCGCGGTACCAGTGGGTGTTCACCACTCCGGACGGCGGTCCCCGGCTCGCCGGGACCGACGTCGTCCACCTGCGGCGGGGACTGATCGACCAGATGATCGTCTTCGCGGGGGACCTCGCGCCGACCGCCTGACTCCGTCGACCTGCCGGAGTTACTCGACGCCGGCCGGTTGACGCCGGGTCAAGCGGTCGGCGCGGGCACGTCCGGTGCGTCCGGCGGTCCCGGCGCATCCGCCGCAGTCGGCCTCCCCGGTGTCTGTGGTGTCTCCGGTGTCTCCGGTGGACGCAGGATGGCCAGCAGCTGGCGGACCAGTTCGTCGACGACCTCGTCGAGGGTGGCCTCGACCCATCCCGCGTTCCAGTCGTGCAGCAGCCCGTTGACGCTGCCGATGAATCCGGTCGCGGCGAGGCGGTGGTCGCGGGGCGCGGCCTCGCCGCGGACGACGGCCGCGTCCGCCTCGGCGCAGATGAGGTCGACCCAGCGGGCCCGGCGGGCCAGCCGCTGTTCCTCCAGACGCGGGCTCACCCCGATGATCTCGACGAAGGCGATGCGGATGCGGCGCGGGTCGCGGGTGACGTCGGCGGCGTAGGCGCGGAAGATCGCCGCGGCGCGCTCGGCGAGCGGCGCGTCCGCCGTCCGGGCCGCCGCGTCGAGCACCGCCGCCTCGGCCCAGTCGTTGACCTTGAGGTGCAGGGCGGCGAGGACGTCCTCCAGGGAGCGGAACTCCTCGTAGAACTGGCGGGTGGACAGTCCGGCGGCCTCGCTGAGGGCGGCGACGGTGGTGTTCCGGTAGCCGGGTCCGGCGCCGAAGAGTTCGAGGGCCGCGTCGAGGAAGCGGCGGCGCCGCTCGGCCTTCCGCTCCTCGGCGGACTTCCCGGCGTACCGGCCGCTGGGTGCGCTCAGTCTGCCCGCCACCGGTTCTCCTCTCCCCGCGCCCGGCAATTTTGTCGTGTCCGCGGTCTTGTGGAGAACCCCCGACCGTCCTTACTTTTCAGTAAGTTCAATCTGAAAGCACGCCTGTTCAGATTCACCTCCCTCCGTTTGGCATGTCCCGATCATGGCGCCCCCACCCGCAGAGGAGACCCCGCCATGCCGATCCGCAGCAGGCATCTGTGCACCCTCGCCGCCGCCGTCGCCCTGACCCTCACCGCACCCGGCGCCGTGGCGAGCGCCGCCGGACAGGCTCCCTCCGCGGACCTGCGGGAGGTGCTGTTCGTGGGCAACAACTGGGACGGCACCGCCGACGTCATCGAGTCCGGCGGTGACTTCGGACGGATCGGCCGGATCAACGTGATCCCCGACAAGGACCGGCGGATGGCGGAGATCAGCGCCAACCCGATCCGCTGGATCTACTTCATGGCCATCCGCAACACCGTCGGCGAGGGCCACGACCAGTACGTCGACGACATGTACTCCACCCCGGACGGCACCTCGGTGGTGGTCTCCCGGCCCAGCTTCGCGGACGTCGTCTCCCTCGACCTGGCCACCGGACGCGTCAACTGGCGCTTCCCGGTGTCCGGTTACCGCTCCGACCACATGGCGGTCTCCCCCGACGGCACGCGCGTCGCCGTCTCCGCCTCGACGTCCAACACCGTGCACGTCCTGGACATCGCCACCGGCAAGGAGGTCGGCACGTTCAAGACCGGGGACAAGCCGCACGAGAACGTGTTCAGCCGGGACGGCCGCTACATCTGGAACATGTCCATCGGCGAGGTGAACACCGACCTGGACGCGCCCTGGCTGGACTGGACGAAGGGCGACCGCAGGATCACGGTCGCCGACGCCCGGACGTTCGAGCAGGTCAAGGTGATCGACATGCGGGAGCGGCTGGACGCGGCCGGTTTCAAGGAGTACTCGGACGCGGTCCGCCCCGCCGCCTTCTCCCCCGACGAGTCGAAGCTGTACTTCCAGGTGTCGTTCTTCAACGGCTTCTTCGAGTACGACGTCGCGAGCGACCGGATCAGCCGCGTGAAGACCCTGCCGAAGAACCCGGCCACCAGCGAGGACCGCACCACCTGGGTCAACGACTCGCGCCACCACGGCATCACCATGAAGCCCGACGGCGCCAAGCTGTGCGTGGCCGGCACCATGGACGACTACGCGACCGTGGTCGACCGTGACACCTTCGAGCACGGCCCGCTGGTCCCCGTGTCCAAGCCGTACTGGGCGACGGTCAGCGGCGACGGAAAGCACTGCGTGGTCTCCGAGAGCGGCGCCGACCGGGTCACCGCCATCGACTTCGCGACCGGCGGGAAAACCGTGTCCGTCCCGGTCGGCGACCACCCCCAGCGGGTGCGGCTCGGGCAGGTGCGGGAGGGCTGGACCGGCCCGTCGGACGGCTGACCCGCCCCGCACCCGGGTGGCCGACGGTCCTGAACCGCCCGTCCACCGCTCGAATCCCTCCGGGATGTGTGAGTCCCGCGGGCAGGGGTAGACGCCACGTATCACCTCCGATCGATGGAAGGGGGTCCGTGGAAGAGTCGCATCACTCGCAGCGCCCGGGCCGTTTCCACCGAAGCGAAGCGGCCCGGACCGTCCGCGCGGCGGCCGGCCGTCATTCCGGGTGCTGATCCGATCCGTGCGACGGCGCCTCGAGGTGGCTTCCGGACGGCGGACCCTCGTGGTCGTACGCGTCCGTCGTCGAGATGACCAGCAGCTTCGTGACGGTGCCGTCGTCGCCGGTCACGTCCCGTACGTGGCGGAAGCCCAGGCGGCGGCACATGGCCAGGCTGGGGGTGTTGTCGGCGCCGACCATGCCGTAGACCTCCTTCAGGCCCAGGTCGTCGGCGGCGTGGCGCAGCAGACCGCGGACCACTTCAGTGCCCAGCCCCCGGCCCCAGTACGGAGGCGCGAGGGCGGCGATCAGCTCGTGTCCGTCGACATTGCCCGTCTTCTTCACCTCCGCGTGTCCGACGAAGGTCTCCCCCTGCCACACCCCCCACACGTCGAACAGGCGTTGCGGGTAGATGTCGGTGAGGATGGCGCGGAACAGCGTGCGGATGTCCGCCTCGGGCACGCGTTCCTGGCCCATCCAGCGGCAGACCTGCTCGTCGCGCAGCAGCTCCACGAAGGCGTCCTCGTCCTGAGGGCGGTAGGGGCGGAACGTGAGTCGTTCGGTGTGCACGACCGGTGTGGTCATCAAGGCTCCTCGGGACATGCGGGGAGGACGGCGGACCGGGCCGGGGCAGGCGGCAGTGGGACGCCCCCCGGCCCGGTCCTCCCTTCCTCCGCGCGGGTGCGTCAGGCTTCGGCGTTCTCCATGCGCTCCCGCAGGCTGCGGGGACGCATGTCGGTCCATACCTCGTCGACGTAGGCGGAGCACTCCGCCTCCGTGCCCTCCTTGCCGACGGGCTGCCAGCCGGCGGGCACCTCGATGTCGACGGGCCACAGCGAGTACTGCTCCTCGTCGTTGCGCAGCACCTGGTAGCGGGTGTTCTCGTCCATGTCCGGCTGTCTCGCTCTCTCGGTCGGTGATCGGGTGGTGGAAGGGGGCTGGGACGGGATTGCGTCCGCGGCGGTGGGGCGCGGGCCCCGAGGCGGGGCGTCACCGGCGGTCGCGGGCGTGGTGGGCGATGTGGCGCAAGGCCCGGGCGAAGTCCTCGGCGACAGCGCGCACGGTGGCGGTGGCGTGCAGGGCGGGCCGGTGGTGCCAGATGAAGGACAGCCGCCCGCGCTGGACCGCGCCGACGATCTCCAGCGGGTGGGAGCCGCTGTCGCGCGGATCGTGGTGGCGGCCGAACGAGCCGTGTTCGGCGCGTATCAGGCCGTACCCGGAGTTCTCCGGACGGGCGTCCCACTGTCCGAGGTAGTTGAAGACGACCTGTCCGTGCGCGGCGCGTCCCAGGCGTTCGCGCACCTCGGGCGGGCCGAAGGTGCGCAGCGCGCCGAAGCCGAGGCCGTTGCCGGGCACGGCGCGCAGCTGGCGGCGTACGGACTTCACCAGGGTGCGCCAGTCGCGGCCGGGGCCGAGGTCGGCGGGTTCGGGGACCTGGAGGGCGACGGGGTGGACGGTGGTGAACCAGCCGACCGTGCGGGTCAGGTCGACGTCGTCGAGGACGTCCTCGCGGCCGTGTCCCTCCATGTCGAGGCGGACCTCCTCACGGCCGGTCCAGCGGGCCAGAGCGAGGGCGAGGGCGGCGAGCAGGACGTCGTTGACGCGGGTGCGGTAGGCGGTCGGTGCGGCGCGCAGCAGCGCCTCGGTGTCCGGCTCGTCCAGTTCCACGGTGAGCGTGTCGACGGCGTCGGTGCCGGGGCCGTCCGGCGTCTCGGACGGGAGCGGCTCGGTGTCCACGGCGCGTTCCCAGTAGGGCAGTTCGTGGTCGAAGGCGCCGGAGGCGACGTGTGCGGCGAGGCCGCGGGCCCAGTCGCGGAAGGAGGTGGTGCGCTCCCCCAGCGCGACAGGTTCGCCCTGGGCGGCCTGCCGGTAGGCGGCCTCCAGGTCGTCGCGCAGGATGCGCCAGGAGACGGCGTCCACGACCAGGTGGTGCCCGACCAGGAGGAGGAAGTCGGGCCGGTCGGCGGCGCCGGTGAACAGGGCCGCCCGCAACAGCGGCCCGCGTGCGAGGTCGAAGCCGGTGTGCAGGTCGTCGGCGGCCTTCTCCATCGCCGTGTCGGCGTCGGGGGCGGTGAGGCCGCCGAGGTCGTGGCGGGTCAGGAGCCCGTCGCGGTCGGTGTCGTGCGCGGGCGGGTTGTACTGGCGCCAGCCGTCCTGGCCGGCGGTGAAACGCATGCGCAGGGCGTCGTGGTGGTCGAGCAGGGCGTTGAGGGCGGTCTCCAGGGCGGTGGCGTCGACGCCGGGGGCGAGTTCCACCAGCAGGGACTGGTTGAAGTGGGCGTGGCTTGCGCGCTGTCCGGTCAGGAACCACTCCTGGATGGGGGTGAGCGGCACGTCCCCGCTCACCGCCTCCTCCCCGGTGTGCCGGGGCGCGGAGGTGACGACGCCGGCCAGTTCGGCGACGGTCTGGTGGGTGAACAGGTCGCGGGTGGTCACGTGCAGTCCGTCGCGTCGCAGCCGGGAGACGACCTGCATGCTGAGGACGGAGTCGCCGCCGAGGTGGAAGAAGTTGTCGTGCGCCCCGACGTCGGCGACGCCGAGGACGTCGCCCCAGATGCGGGCGATGCGGCGTTCGGTGCCGGTGCGCGGCGGCGTGTGGGGGCCGGCGGCGGTGTGCGCGGGCCCGGGTTCGGGCAGCGCGTTGCGGTCGGTCTTGCCGTTCGGGGTGAGCGGCAGCCGGTCCAGCGGCACGAACGCCGAGGGAATCATGTGCGCCGGGAGCAGTCCGGCGAGGTGGTCGCGCAGTGCGGATACGGGCAGGTCCTCCGAGGTGCCCTCGGCGGGTACGACGTGGGCGACCAGGCGTGCGCCGGAGCGGCCGTCCGGGTCGCCGCCGCCGGCGCGGACGGTGACCACGGCGTCGCGCACCAGGGGGCTGCCGCGCAGCGCGCTCTCGATCTCTCCGGGTTCGATGCGGAAGCCGCGGAGTTTGAGCTGGTCGTCGGCGCGTCCGGCGAAGCGCAGGTCGCCGTTCGCGTCCCAGCGGGCGCGGTCGCCGGTGCGGTACATGCGCTCCCCGGGGGCGCCGAACGGGTCGGCGACGAAGCGGGACGCGGTCAGTCCCGGCCGGTGGAGGTAGCCGCGGGCGAGGCCGGGTCCGGAGACGTAGAGGTCGCCGGTGACGCCGGGCGGGACGGGGCGCAGGGCGCCGTCGAGGACGTGGACGCGGGTGGCGCCGGCCGGGCGTCCGATGGGCGGGGCGCCCGCGGCCGGGGTGAGCGGGCCGGTCCAGGTGGCGACGACGGTGGCCTCGGTCGGGCCGTACGAGTTGATCATCCGTCGGCCGGGCGCCCACCGTTCGACGAGGTGGGCGGGGCAGGCCTCGGCGCCGACGATGAGCGTGCGCAGGTGCGGCAGGGCGTCGGCGGTACCCGGGTCGACCGTCGCGAGGGCGGCGGGCGGGATCAGGGTGTGGCTGACCCGTCGCTCGGCGAGGACCTCGGCGAGGCGGTCCCCGACGAGGGGGCCCTCCTCCCCGGTGAGCAGGGTGGCGCCGCTGAGCAGCGACACGCACAGCTCCAGCACCGAGGCGTCGAAGCTGGGCGAGGCGAACTGCAGGACCCGGTCTCCGGGGCCCGCTTCGTAGCGCTCGGCGGCCGAGACGGCGAAGGCGGCGAGACCGCGGTGCGTCACCGTGACGCCCTTCGGGGTGCCGGTGGAGCCGGAGGTGTAGATCACGTACGCCGGGTGGCCGACGGTCAGCGGGGCCGTGCGGTCGGCGTCCGTGGGCGCGGTGTCCGGTCCGTCGGCGTCCCACACGGCGGCCGGGTCGTCCAGGACGAGCCAGGCGCCGGCGTCGCGGAGCATGAACTCCCGGCGCTGCTGCGGATAGTCCGGGTCGACGGGCAGGAAGGCGCCGCCGGCCTTGGTGACGGCGAGCTGCGCCACGACCGTCTCCGTGCTGCGGGGCAGGGCCAGGGCCACGATCCGCTCGGGGCCGACGCCCCGGGCGATGAGGCGGTGGGCCAGCCGGTTGGCGGCGCGTTCGACGTGCGCGTACGTCAGCTCCCGCCCGTCGGCGTCGGCCAGGGCGACGGCGTCGGGGGTGTGGGCGGCCTGTCGTTCGAACAGCTCGGGCAGGGTGGCCGGCGGGACCGGGCGGGCGGTGGCGCGGCCCTGGTCGAGCACGGTCTTGAGCGTCTCGTCCCTGGCGAGTGGCAGGGCGCCCAGGGGCCGGTCGGGGTCGTCCGCGACGGCGGTCAGCAGGGTGCCGAGCTGGTCGGCCATGCGTTCGGCGGTGGCGGTGTCGAACAGGTCGGTGTTGTAGGTGAGGACGCCGTGCAGTTCGCCGGTGCCGGTCTCGGCGAACTCCAGGGTGAGGTCGAACGCGGCGTGCCGCAGCTCGCTGTCGACGTCGGTGACCTCCAGGCCGGGCAGGTCGAGGGCGGCGGCCGGGGCGTTCTGGAGGACGACCATGACCTGGAACAGCGGGGTGCGGCTGGTGTCGCGGACCGGCTGGACCTCGTCCACGACCTGCTCGAACGGCGCCTCCTGGTGGGCGAAGGCGTCCAGGACGGTCCCGCGGACCTCGTCGAGGAACTCGGGGAACGGACGGTCGGGCGTGACGCGGGAGCGCAGCACGAGCGTGTTGACGAAGAACCCGACGAGGTGCTGGACCTCGGCGCGGTCGCGGCCGGAGGTGACCGTGCCGACGGTGATGTCCTCACCACCGGTCAGCCGGGCCAGGTAGGCCTGGGCGGCGGCGACCAGCGTGGTGAACAGGGTGGCCTGCCGGTCGCGGCCCACCCGGGCGAGACGGCGGGCCGTCTCGCGGGGCAGGGAGAGCCGAACGGAGGCGCCGTGGTGGGTGCGCACGGCGGGGCGGGGCCGGTCGGTGGGCAGGTCCAGCGTCTCCAGCCCGGCCAGGTGCTCCTTCCAGTACGTGAGGTGGTCGTCCGTGCCGCGCCCGCGCTGCCAGTGCGCGTAGTCGGCGTACTGCACCGGCAGCGGCGGCAACGTGTCGTGCTCCAGGCCGAGTTCGGCGCGGTAGAAGTGGGCGAGGTCGCCGGTGAGCACGCCGGTGGACCAGCCGTCGGTGACGATGTGGTGCAGGGTCAGCGTCAGGATGTGCTCGTCGTCCGCGAGCCTGATCAGGCCCGTGTGCAGGAGCGGACCGCGCCGCAGGTCGAAGGTGCGGGCGCGTTCGGCGTCCAGCAGGTCCGCGAGCAGGGCGTCGCGTTCGCCGCCCGTGAGCTGCGACAGGTCGTGCAGGGTCAGCGGCACGTCCCCGGCCGGGTGGACGATCTGCACACCGTGGCCGTCGACCGCGTCGAAGGTGGTGCGCAGCGCCTCGTGCCGCTCGACCAGGGCGCGCAGCGCCGCGGTGAGGGCGGGCACCTCGAGCCGGCCGCGCAGCCGCAGGGCCAGCGCGGTGACGTACTCGCCGCTGCCCGGCGCGAACTCCTCCAGGAACCAGAGACGTTGTTGGGCGTACGACATCGGGGCGGGCGTGTCCCTGGTGACCGGGACGACCGCCGCGGGCGCGGTGTCGCCGGGACGCTCCTCGCTGAGCAGTGCGGCCAGGGCCTCGGGGGTCGGGTGGGTGAACACCGCACGCGGGGACAGTTCGGTGCCGAACGCCTCGGAGAGGCGGACGGCCAGGCGGATGCTGAGGATGGAGTCGCCGCCGAGCTGGAAGAAGTCGTCCCGCACGCCGGGGCTGGGCACGGACAGGACGTCGGCGAAGACCTCCAGCGTGCGGCGCTCGGCGTCGGTGCGCGGCCCGGCCGACGTGTCCTGCGGCCCGCTCACGGGTTCCGGCGCGGGCAGGGCCGCCCGGTCCACCTTGCCGTTGCGGCTGAGCGGCAGGGCGGGCAGGACGACGAACGCCGACGGCACGAGGTAGTCCGGCAGGGAGCGCCGGGCGAACTCCCGCAGGGAGGTGACGTCTTCGGTGCCGACCACGTAGGCCACCAGGCGGCGGCCGCCATGCCGGTCCTCGCGGGCCAGCACGGTCACGTCGGTGACGCCGGGGTGTCCCGCGAGGACCGCCTCGACCTCGCCGGGCTCGACGCGGAAGCCGCGGATCTTCACCTGGTCGTCGGCGCGCCCAAGAAACTCGACGGTGCCGTCGGGGCGGCGGCGGGCCAGGTCGCCGGTGCGGTACATGCGGCTTCCGGGCGGCCCGGCCGGGTCGGCCAGGAAGCGGGCCGCGGTGTCGCCGGGGCGTCCCAGGTAGCCGCGGGCGACGCCTTCGCCGGCGAGGTACAGCTCGCCCGGGCAGCCCGGCGGTACGGGCCGCAGCCGGCCGTCGAGGACGTGCACGCGCATGTCGTCGAGCGGGTGGCCGATGGGCACGGTGTCCGGGACGGTGGCCGCGTCGGTGAGGGCGGACGACGTGGCGAACGTCGTCGTCTCGGTGGGGCCGTAGCCGTCCACGACGGTCAGGCCCGGGCAGGCGGCCAGGACGCGGCGTACGGCAGCGGCCGGGACGACGTCGCCGCCGGTCCACACCTGGCGCAGCCCGGTGAAGCAGTCCGGCGCGTCCTGCGCGAGCAGCCGGAACAGGCCGGCGGTCAGCCACAGCGCGCTCAGACCGGTGTCGCGGACCAGCCGGCGCAGCAGCGCGGAGTCCAGCGGCCGCGAGGGGGCCACGACCACGCAGCCGCCGGTGAGCAGCGGCCCCCACACCTCGAAGGTGGCGGCGTCGAAGGCCACCGGGGAGTGCAGCAGCACCCGGTCGCACACACCGCCGGTGAAGCGGCTGTCGGTGGCCAGGGCGGCCACGTCGCGGTGGCGTACGGCGACGGCCTTCGGCTCGCCGGTCGACCCGGAGGTGAACATCACGTAGGCGAGCCGGTCGGGGTCGGCCGGTGCGGCGACGGGCACGTCCGGCACGGGAGTGCGGGCGGCGGTGACGTCCTCGGCCGACAACTGGACGGCCGCGCCCGCGCGTTCGATCAGCGTGCGGCGCCGGTCCTCGGGGGCGCGGACGTCCACGGGCAGATACGCGCCGCCCGCCTTGAGCACGGCGAGCTGGGCGACGACGAGTTCGGCACCGCGGTCCATCAGCAGGGCCACCCGGTCCTCGGCGCGCAGTCCGCCGGCGAGGAGCCGGGAGGCCACGGCGTCGGACCAGTCGTCCACGTGACGGTACGTCAGCTCGATGTCGCCGTCGCGCAGTGCGGGCGCCTCGGGGGTGCGGCGGGCCTGCTCGGCGAACAGGGCGACGGGGCTGCGCGGCTCCGCCCGGCGGGCGGTGCTGTTCCACCCGTCCAGCAGGGCGTGGTCGTCCTCGGTCAGCGCCTCCAGCCCGGTCACGTCCGCGTCGGTCTCCAGCGCGTCGGCGAGGGCGCGCAGGACGACGGTGAGGCGGTCCGCGAGACGGTCGGCGGTGTCCGCGTCGAACAGGCCGGCGTCGTAGGCGAGGTCGAGGCCGAGGCGGTCGCCGAGGTGGGCGCGCAGGCACAGCGGGAAGGTGGGCGCGTCCTCGGCGCGCACCTCCTCGACCCGGACGCCCGTGCGGGCGGTGGCGGATTCGTCGACGGGGTAGTTCTCGAACACCACCATGCTGTCGAACAGCGCCTCGCCGGCCGGGACCTCGCTCAGCGCCTGGATGCGGGGCAGGGCGAGGTGGTCGAAGCGCCGGCTGTCGCTCTGGTGCTCCTGCACCGCGCGCAGCCAGGACGCCGCTCCCCCGCCCGTGACCCGGACGCGGGTGGGCACGGTGTTGATGAACATGCCGATCATCGACTCCACGCCGGGCAGTTCGGCCGGGCGTCCCGAGACGGTGGTGCCGAAGACGACGTCGTCGCGGCCGCTGTGGCGGGCCAGGAGCAGCGCCCAGGCGCCCTCGATGACGGTGTTCACCGTGAGTCCGGCGCGGGCGGCCGTCTGCCGCAGCCGCGTCGACAGGTCCTCGTCCAGCCGCCGGCTCGTGAGGGCGCCGGCACGGGCGCGGTGTTCCTCGGCGGGTGTGCGGTCGTACGGCAACGGGGTGCGGGCGGGGAATCCGGCGAGGGTCTCGGCCCAGTGGGCCTCGGCGGCGGCCTCGTCCTGGTCGTGCAGCCAGCGCAGGAAGTCCGCGAAGGGGCGCCTGACCGGTGCGGGTGCCGCCCGGCCGCCCGTGAGGGCGGCGTAGCGCTCGCACACCTCGGTGAGGAGCTGCCCGGTGCTCCAGCCGTCCAGGATGAGGTGGTGGGAGGACCACAGCAGCAGGACCTCGTCGCCGGGCAGCGCCGCCAGTGTGATGCGGGTCAGCGGTGCCGTGGTCAGGTCCATGGCCGCCGCGCGGTCGGCGGCCAGCAGGTCCTCGGTGGCTGCCGCGCGCTCCTCGGGCGTGAGCTGCCGCCAGTCCAGGTGGGTGACGGGCAGCTCCACGTGCCGGTGCACGACCTGCACGGGGTGCGGCAGGCCCTGCCAGTGGACGCTGGTGCGCAGGGCCTCGGTGCGGTCGGCGACCTGCTGCCAGGCGGCGGCGAAGCCCTGCGGGTCGCTGACCCCGGCCAGGCGGACGGCCACGCGGTCCGAGTAGGCGCCCGCCGTGTCCACCAGGCCGTGGAAGAGCATGCCGGCCTGCAGCGGGGTCAGCGGCAGGACGTCGGCCACGTGCCGGCCGTCGCCCACGAGGCGGTCCAGCTCCGGCTGGCCGAGCCCGGCCAGCGGGAAGTCGGACGGGGTGCGGCCGCCCGCGTCGGGGCGGGCGCAGTGGGCCGCGATCTCGCGCAGCGCCGCGCACATCTCCTCGGCGAGGGTGCGGACGGTGGCCTCGTCGTAGACGGCCGGCGGGTAGGTCCAGCCGAGTTCGAGCCGGCCGTCCTGCACCACGCCGGTGATGTCCAGCAGGTAGGGCCGGGGGGCGTCGGGGTCGGTGTCGGAGCCGGCCGGGGGCAGGGCGGCGGCGTACAGGCCGTCGCCGCCCGCGTCGGCGTCCCACTGGCCGTGATAGTTGAAGCCGATCTGAGGTGCCGGGGCGCCGGCCAGCGGGCTCTCGGGCAGCAGGTGGCGCAGCGCGCCGTGGCTCAGGCCGTGCAGGGGCACCGCGCGCAGCTGTTCCTTGACCGAGCGGAGGGTGTCGTGCCAGCCGGCGTCGGGGGCGACGGTCAGCGCGAGCGGGAACTCGGCGGTGAACCAGCCGACCGTCCGGGACACATCCAGGTCGTCGAAGAGGTCCTCGCGGCCGTGGCCCTCCACGCCGACCAGCACGCGGTCGCGTCCGCACCAGCGGGCCAGGGTGCGGCCGAGAGCGCTGAGCAGGACGTCGTTGACCTGGGTCCGGTAGACCTCGGGGACCTGGCGGAGCAGGGCCTCGGTGGCCTCCGGCTCCAGTTCCACGGTGACCGTGGCGGCGGTGCCGTGGGTGTTGGGGCCGGACCGGCCCGCGGGCAGGTCGGCGGGGGCCTCGGCGGTACGCCGCCAGTGGCCGAGGTCGCCGTCCAGGGCGCCGGAGCGGGTGTGGGCCTCCAGCCGCGCCGCCCAGTGGCCGTAGGCGGTGGTGGCCGGGGGCAGCTCGACGGGATGTCCGGCGGCCGTCTGCCGGTGGGCGGTCTCCAGGTCGGCCAGCAGGATGCGCCAGGAAACGCCGTCGACAACCAAGTGGTGTACGAGGAACAGCAGTTGGCCGGGCACGTCCGGGCCGCGGTCGAGGAGGAGGACGCGCGCCACCCGGCCCTCGGCGGGGTCGAGGACGGCGCGGGCCTCGTCCGCGAGACGGGTCGCCTCGGTCTCCAGGGCGGGACCGTCGAGGCCGGTCACGTCATGGAGGGTGACGGTGCCGTCGGGGACGCCGGGCAGGACCTCCTGACGCCGGCCGTCCTCGGTGCGGCGGAACCGGGTGCGCAGGGCGGGGTGGTGGCGTACGAGGGCTTCGGCGGCGGTGCGCAGGGCGGACAGGTCGGTGCCGGGGGCGAGTTCGAGGCGCTGCGACATCGTGAAGCGCAGCGGGTCGCCTGGGCCCCGGCCGTCGAGGTACCAGCGCTGGATGGGGGTGAGCGGCGCCTCGGCGGGCGCCGTCGTGCCGGTGGTGACCGGCGTCGACTCGGTGACCCGCAGGGCGAGTTCGGCGACCGTCTGGTGGCGGAAGACGTCCTTGGTGGTCAGCGCGAGACCGGCCTGGCGGGCCCGGGAGACGATCTGGATGCTGAGGATCGAGTCGCCGCCGAGCGCGAAGAAGTTGTCGCGCGCGCCGACCCGTCCGACGCGCAGGACGTCCGCCCAGATCATCGCGAGGGTCTGCTCGGTGCCGGGTCGGGGCGCCACGTAGGTGTCCGTGGTGTCGGGCTGGGCGGGCGGAGCAGGCAGGGCGCGGCGGTCGGTCTTGCCGCTGGTGGTGCGTGGGATCCGGGTCAGCGGCACGAACGCCGCGGGCACCATGTGGTCCGGCAGGGTGCGGCGCAGCGCGAGGCGCAGTGCGTCGGCGGCCGGGGCTGTGTCCCCGGCGGGCACCAGATACGCCACGAGCATGAGGCGGCCCGCGTGGTCGCGTGCCGTGACGACGGCGTCGGCGACGTCCGGGTGGGCGAGCAGCGCGGCCTCGATCTCGCCGGGTTCGATGCGGAAGCCGCGGATCTTGATCTGTTCGTCTGCGCGGCCCAGGAACTCCAGCACTCCCTGTGCGTCGCGGCGGGCGCGGTCACCGGTGCGGTACATCCGCTCCCCCGGCGCGCCGAACGGATCGGCGAGGAACCGCGCGGCGGTCAGCCCGGCGCGGTTCAGGTAGCCGCGGGCGACCTGGGCACCGGCGAGGTACAGCTCGCCGGGCGTCCCGGGCGGCACCGGGCGCAGGGCGCCGTCGAGGACGTAGGCGCGCAGGTTGGCGCCGGGCCGTCCGACGACCGGCCGGTCGGGACGGTCGGTGACACGGCCGTAGGCGGCGTCGACGGTGCACTCGGTGGGGCCGTACATGTTGTAGGCGGTGACGCCCAGTTCGGCGGCGGCGCACAGCTCGCGCCAGATGTCGGGGCCGGCCGCCTCACCGCCGACGAGCAGCACACGGGGGCGGTGACGGCCGGGGGCGAGCAGCCCGGCGGCGAGGAGTTCACGCAGGAAGGACGGGGTGACGTTGACCAGGTCCAGGTTCCGGTCGGCGATCTGCGCGCAGAACGCCTCGGGGTCCAGGCGCACGTCCTCGTCGATGAGGTGGACCTCCTGGCCGAGGGCGAGCAGCAGCGGGCCCTCCCAGGAGGTGTCGAAGGAGAACGAGGCGCTGAGCGCGGCGCGCAGCCGCCGCCCGTCCGCGGTGTGCGGGGCGACGAGCCCTTCGCGGTGGTCGTGGCAGAGGTTGACCAGGTGGCGGTGTTCCACGACGACGCCCTTGGGGCGGCCGGTGGAGCCGGAGGTGTAGATCATGTAGGCCGCGTGCCGCGGGCACAGCGGGACCGGGCGGTCGCGGTCGGTGGGGTTGTGAGCGGGCAGCCGGTCCCACGGGGTGGCGCACAGCGTGTCGGCGGTGAGCACACTGTGCGGGGCGGCGTCCTCCAGGAGCCCGGCGGCGCGCTCGGCCGGCAGGTCGGGGTCGAGGTGGAGCAGGGTGCCGCCGGCCTTGGCGACGGCGAGCACCGCGACCACCAGCTCGGAGGTGCGCGGCAGCCGCACGGCGACCACCCGCTCGGGTCCGGCGCCCAGGGCCAGCAGGTGGTGGGCGAGCCGGTTGGCGCGGTCGTTCAGGGCGGCGAAGTCGAGGGTGGCGTCCCGGGCGACCAGCGCGGTGGCGTGCGGGGTGCGGGCGGCCTGCGCCTCGAACAGGGCGGGGAAGGTGGTGTCCGGTACGGGGAGGTGCGCCCCCTGCCCGTCCGCCAGCACCCGTCGCCGTTCGTCGGCGGTCATCAGGTCCAGCGCCCGTACGTCGCGGTCCGGTTCCCGCACCGCCGCCTCCAGCAGCAGGCGCAGACGGGCGGCGAGGCCGCGGACGGTGTCCTCGTCGAACAGGCCGGTGTCGTACTCCAGGTGGCCGGTGACACCGTCGTCGCCCTCCACGAAGTCGAAGGCCATGTCGAAGGTGGCGTGCCGGACCGGCGGCAGGAGCGGCTCGGCGTCCAGGCCCGGCAGGGCGGGTGCTTCGGCACCCAGGTTGTGCAGGGCGACCATGACCTGGAACAGGGGGGTGCGGCTGGTGTCGCGTTCGGGCTGGAGCGCGTCCACCAGGCGTTCGAACGGCACGTCCTGGTGGGCGAAGGCGTCCAGGACCGTGCCGCGCACCTGCTCCAGCAGCGCGCGGAACGACGTGCCGGGCCGGACCTCGTTGCGCAGCACCAGCGTGTTCACGAACATGCCGACGACGTCGTGCAGTTCGGGGCGCTCGCGGCCCGCGGTGACGGTGCCGACGGCGAAGTCGTCCTGGTCGGCCCAGCGGGACAGCAGGACCGTGCAGCCGGCGAGCAGGGTCATGTACAGGGTGGCGTCGGCCTCCCGGCCCCGCTCGCGCAGCCGGTCGGTCAGCTCGGCGGGCAGCGTGAACGTCACGAGCGCGCCGTCGCGGGAGCGGACGGCGGGACGCGGCCGGTCGGTCGGCGGCTCCAGCGGCGGTACGCCGGCCAGTCGCTCGCGCCAGTGGGCGAGTTGCCGCTCGACCTGGTCGGTGCGGGCGCGCTGCCAGGCGGCGTGGTCGGCGTAGCGCACGGGCAGGTCGGGGAGTTCGGGGTCGCGGCCCTCGTGGGCGGCCGCGTACAGCTCGCCGAGGTCCCGGCCGAGAACGCCGAGCGACCAGCCGTCGGTGACGATGTGGTGGACGGCGAGGGCCAGGACGTGCTCGTCGGGCGCGGTGCGGGCCAGGCGGGCGCGCAGCAGCGGTCCTGTCGCCAGGTCGAACGGTGTGGCGGCCTCGCGTTCCAGCAGGTCCTCCAGCGCGGCTCCCGAGTCCGGAGCGGCGGTCAGGTCGTCCACGGTCAGGGCGGCCGGGTGCGGCGGGTGCACCACCTGCCGGGGCTGTCCGTCGTGTTCTGCGAAGGTGGTGCGCAGGGACTCGTGGCGGGCGACGAGGCCGTCCAGGGCGGTGCGCAGGGCCGGCTCGTCGAGCGGGCCGCGCAGGCGCAGCACGGACAGCGTCGTGTACTCGGTGCTGCC
The DNA here is from genome assembly GCF_022696125.1 of Streptomyces sp. GB4-14. Lineage (NCBI taxonomy): Bacteria > Bacillati > Actinomycetota > Actinomycetes > Kitasatosporales > Streptomycetaceae > Streptomyces > Streptomyces sp. GB4-14. The sequence goes on from NZ_RZHO01000002.1 coordinate 346,871, forward strand.
GGGCTCGAACCGGTCGAGGAACCACAGGCGTTGCTGGGCGTACGACAGCGGCGCCGGGGTCCCGGGGGCGGTCGCCGGGATCGCGTCGGCGGGCGCGGCGGAGGTGTCTCCCACGGGGTCGCCGAGTTCGGCGGCGAGCGCGGACACGGTGCTGTGGGTGAACAGCACGCGCGGGGACACCTCGGGGCCGAACGCGGCGCGCAGCCGGGCGGTGACGCGGACGGCGAGGACGGAGTCGCCGCCGAGCGCGAAGAAGTCGTCCCCGGCGAACACCTCCTCGACGCCGAGGACGTCCGACCAGGCGGCGGCGACGGCCCGTTCGGCGGGGGTGCGCGGTGCGGTGCGGTCGGTGTCGGCGGCGTAGCCGTCCGCCGTCGGGGCGGGCAGGGCGCGCCGGTCGAGCTTGCCGTTGACGGTGAGCGGGAGGGCGTCCATCGGGACGTAGGCGGCGGGCACCATGTGGGCGGGCAGCAGCCGTTCCAGGTGGGCGCGCAGCTCGGCCGCCGGGGGTGTCGCGCCGCCGGTGCCGACGACGTGCGCCACCAGGCGGCGGGTGCCGGAGGCGTCCTCGAACACGCCGACGGCGGTGTCGGCGACCGCGGGGTGGGCGTGCAGGGCGGCCTCGATCTCGCCGGGCTCGATGCGGTAGCCGCGGATCTTCACCTGGGCGTCCGCGCGGCCCAGGTACTCCAGGGTGCCGTCGGGCCGCCACTTCGCGGTGTCGCCGGTGCGGTACATGCGGCTGCCGGCCGGGCCGAACGGGTCGGCGAGGAACCGGGTGGCGGTCAGGCCGGGGCGGCCCAGGTAGCCGCGGGCCAGGCCCTCCCCCGCCACGTACAGCTCGCCGGTCGCGCCCGGCGGCAGGGGCGACAGGTCCGCGTCGAGGACGTAGACCCTGAGGTCGGGTATCGCGACGCCGATGGGGCTGGCGGGGCCGTGCGCGGCGGTGGCGGGGTCGAGCGGGGCGTGGGTGACGTGCACGGTGGTCTCGGTGATGCCGTACATGTTGACCAGGCGCGGGGTGTCGGCCGGGTGGCGGGCCCACCAGTCGGTGAGCCGGCCGACGTCGAGGGCCTCACCGCCGAAGATCACGGTGCGCAGGGCGAGGCGGGCGCCGGTGTCGGGGTGTTCGGCGTCGGCGCGCACGAGCGGGTGGAACGCGGACGGCGTCTGGTTGAGGACGGTGACGCCTTCGTCGGCCAGCAGCCGCAGGAAGTCCTCCGGGGAGCGGGCGGTCTCGTCGGGCACGACGACGAGCCGGCCGCCGTGCAGCAGCGGGCCCCACAGCTCCCACACGGAGAAGTCGAACGCGTAGGAGTGGAACAGCGTCCACACGTCGTCCGGGCCGAAGTCGAACCACGGGCGGGTGCGGGTGAACAGGCGCACCACGTTGGCGTGCGGGATCACCACGCCCTTGGGGCGGCCGGTGGAGCCGGAGGTGTAGATGGCGTAGGCGGGGCTCTCCGGCAGGGGGCGTCGGGCCGGGGCGGGGCCGGTGGCGGGGCGCCGGGCGAGGTCGGCCTCCTCGTCCGGGTCGTCGAGGAGGACGACGGGCACACCGGTGCCGTCGACGCGGGCCGCGGTGCCGGTGGTGGTCACCAGGGTGACCGGGGTGGCGTCGGCGAGGAGGTGGGCGATGCGTTCGGCCGGCGAGTTGGGGTCGATCGGCAGGTAGGCGGCGCCGGTCTTCAGCACGGCCAGGACCGCGACGACCTGGTCGGTGGAGCGGGGCAGGGCGAGGGCGACGAACCGCTCGGGTCCGGCGCCCAGTTCGGCGAGCCGGTGGGCGAGGCGGCCGGCGCGGGCGTCGAGGGTCGCGTAGTCCAGGTGCTCGCTCCCGCAGGTGACGGCGGTGTTGCCGGGGGTACGGGCGGCCTGCGCCTCGAACAGGTCCACCAGCGTCTCGGCGGGGCGGCCGGACGCGGTGCCGTTCCAGTCGGTGAGGATCCGCTGCCGTTCGTCGGCCGTGGTCCAGGCCAGGGTGCGCAGCGGGCGGTCGGTGCCGTCGGCGAGCCCGGTCAGGAGCAGGCGGAGCCGGCCGGCGAGCGCGCGGACGGTGGCCGCGTCGAACAGGTCCGGGTCGTAGGCGAGGTCGAAGCCGAGGCGTTCGCCGTGGTAGGCGCGCAGGACGAGCGGGTAGTTGGTGGCGTCGCGGGAGGACACGTCGGCCAGGCGGATCCCGGACCCGGCCGTGCGGGCCTCGTCGAAGGGGTAGTTCTCGAAGGCGACCATGCTGTGGAAGAGCGGGCTGCCGGACGGCACGTCGCTCAGCTGGGTCAGCTCGGCGAGCGAGGCGGCGGCGAACCGTCTCGACTCGGCCTGGGCGTCCTGGAGTTCGCGCAGCCAGTCCCCGGCGGGGCGGGCCGGGTCGACGCGGACGCGGGTGGGCACGGTGTTGATGAACATGCCGACCATCGACTCGACGCCGGGCAGGTCGTCGGGGCGTCCGGAGACGGTGGTGCCGAACAGCACGTCGTCCTGGGCGGCGTAGCGGGACAGCAGCAGCGCCCAGGCGCCCTGGACGACCGTGCTGAGGGTGAGTCCGGCCTCGCGGGCGGTGCGGGCGAGGCGGGCGGACGCCTCCGCGTCCAGGCCGGCCGTGTGCACGGCGGCGGAGCGGGCCCGGTGGGCCTCGCGCAGGGGGCGGTCGGCGGGCAGCGGGGTGGGTTCGGCGAACCCGGCGAGGACACCCTGCCAGTGGGCGCGGGCGGCGTCGGGGTCCTGGTCGGCGAGCCAGCGCACGTAGTCGCCGAAGGGGCGGCGCAGCGGCGGCCGGGACTCGGTGCCCGCCGTGAGCGCCGCGTACTCCTCGCACACCTCGGTCAGCACCTGGGCGAGGCTCCAGCCGTCCAGGATCAGGTGGTGGGAGGTCCACAGCAGGTGCAGCCGGGCGTCGGGCAGCCGGACCAGGGTGAGCCGCATCAGCGGCGCCGCGGCGAGGTCGATGCCCTCGGCCAGGTCGTCGGCGCGCAGCCGGGCCAGGCGTTCGGCGCGTATCCCCTCGTCCAGGGCGCGCCAGTCGAGGTGGGTGACCGGCATCCGGACGTCGCGGTGCACGACCTGGAGGGGTACGGGGACGTCCTCCCAGACGACGCGGGTGCGCAGGGCCGGGGTGCGGTCGGTCACGCGCTGCCAGGCGACGGCGAAGGCGTGCGGGTCGGCGACGCCGTCGAGCAGCAGGGCGGCCTGGTCGACGTAGACGTCGTCGGGGCCGCCGACCAGCCGGTGGAAGAGCATGCCCTCCTGGAGCGGGGTGAGCGGCAGCACGTCCTCGACGTCGCGGCCGTCGCCGACGAGGCGGTCCAGGCGGTCCTGGCCGAGGCGGGCCAGCGGGAAGTCGGACGGGGTGCGGCCGCCCGCGCCGGGCAGGGCGCAGTGCTCGGCGATCGCGGCGAGCGCCCCGGTCATGCCGTCCGCGAGGCCGCGGACGGTGGCCTCGTCGTGCACCTGGTCGCTGTAGTGCCAGGTGAGGCGGAGTTCGCCGTCGGTGACCACGGCGGAGACGTCCAGCAGGTGGTCCAGCGGTGTGTCCGGGGCGATGTCACGGCCCGGTGTCTCGCCCGCCGGGGCGAAGTCGCCGCCGTCGGCGGCATCCCACTGGCCGTGGTAGTTGAAGCTGATCTGCGGCAGCGGCACGTCCTGCAGGGCGCGGGCGGCCGGGTCGGGCGAGCCGAGGCGGGCGAGGGCCTCGTAGCTCAGGCCGTGCCGGGGCACGGACCGCAGCCGCTCCTTGACCGCCTTGAGGGTGGCGCCCCAGTCGGGTGCCCCGGGCGGTCCGGCGGGCGCGAGGGTGACGGGGTACTGGGCGGTGAACCAGCCCACCGTGCGGGACAGGTCCAGCGTGTCGTCCTCGCGGCCGTGGCCCTCCAGCAGGACGGTCACCCGCTCGGCACCGGTCCAGTCGGCGAGGACCCGGCTCAGCGCGCCGAGCAGCACGTCGTTGACCTGGGTGCGGTAGACGGCGGGCACCCGGCGCAGCAGCGCCTCGGTGGTGGCGCGGTCCACGCGGGCGTCGAGAGTGCGGACCGAGCCGGCCTGCGGGGTGCCGGGGCGGTCCACGGGCAGCGGCGTGCGGGGCTCGGCGGCCTCGGCCGTCCAGTGCGGCAGGTCGGTGTCGAGGCCTCCGTCGCGGACCCGGCGCGCGAGGTGCGCGGCCCAGTCGGTGAACGGCGTGGCGACCGGCTCCAGCCGGACCGCCTCTCCCCCGGCCGTCTGCCGGTAGGCCTCGGCGAGGTCCGCCAGCAGGATCCGCCAGGAGACACTGTCCACCGCCAAGTGGTGTGCGGTGACGAAGAGTTGGGGCCGCACGCCGGATCGGGTGAACAGGGCGGCGCGCAGCAGGGCGCCGGTCCCGGGGTCGAGGGCGGCGCGGGCGGCGGTGGCGGCCCGTTCGCGCTCCGCCGCCGGGTCGGCGGCGCCGGACAGGTCGTGGCGGGTGAGCAGTCCGGTGGCCGGGCCCTCGCCGGGGTGCTGCCGCCAGGTGTCGCCCGAGCGGGCGAACCGGGTGCGCAGCGCCGGGTGGTGGGCGGCCAGCGCCTCCAGGGCGCGCTCCAGTGCCGGGGCGTCGAGGTCGTGCGGCAGGTCCAGCAGCATCGACATGCTGAAGTGCCGCAGCGGGCCGTGGGTGGCGAAGAACCACTCCTGTACGGGGGTCAGCGGCGCCGGGCCCTCCTCGGCGGGGTGCCGCGGCGCGGGCACCTGGGCGGTGCGCACGGACGCGGCGGCGGCGAGGTCGGCGACGGTCTGGTGGCGGAAGACGTCCCGTGAGGTCAGGTGCAGCCCGGCCGCGCGGGCGCGGGAGACGGCCTGGATGCTGAGGATGGAGTCGCCGCCCAGCTCGAAGAAGTTGTCCGTGACGCCGACCCGGCGCGCGCCCAGCACCTCGGCCCAGATGCGGACGAGGGTCTCCTCCTCGGGGGTGCGCGGGGCGACGAACTCACGTTCCTGTTCGCCGCCTTCGAGGTCGGGCGCGGGCAGGGCGCGCCGGTCGACCTTGCCGCTGACGGTCATCGGCAGGGCGTCGAGCACGGTGAAGGAGGACGGCACCATGTGGTCGGGCAGCACCCGCCTCAGGGCGGCCCGCACCTCGCCCGCGGCGGGCCGGGCGCCCGGGTCGGCGGGGACGAGGTAGGCGGCGAGCCGGACGTGGCCGTGCGGGTCGGTGACGGCGACGACCGCGGCGGCGGCGACCGCGGGCAGGTCGGTCAGGGCCGCCTCGACCTCGCCGGGCTCGATGCGGTGGCCGCGCACCTTGACCTGGTCGTCGGCGCGGCCGAGGTAGTCCAGGCGTCCGTCGGCGCTCCAGCGGGCCAGGTCGCCGGTGCGGTACATCCGGGTGCCGGGCGGGCCGAACGGGTCGGGCAGGAACCGGGCGGCCGTCAGTCCGGGCCGCCCGCTGTAGCCGCGGGCCAGTTGCACACCGGCCAGGTACAGCTCGCCGCCGACGCCGGGCGGGACGGGCCGCAGGCGGTCGTCGAGGACGTAGGCGCGCACGTTGGGCAGCGGCCGGCCCACGGTGGGCCGGCCGTCGCCGGATATCCGGCAGGCCAGCGCGTCGACGGTGCACTCGGTGGGGCCGTAGAAGTTGTACGCGGCCACGTCCCGCCGCGCCGCCAGCTCCCGCCACAGGGCGGGTCCGACGGCCTCGCCGCCGAGCATGAGGACGCGCGGGTGGTGACGGGGGTCGGTGAGCAGCCCGGCGGGCAGCAGCTGGCGCAGGTAGGTGGGGGTGAGGTCGAGGAAGTCGATGCGGTGCTCGACGACGTACTCGACCAGAGCGGCGGCGTCCAGGCGGGTCGTCTCGTCGACCAGGTGCAGCGGGTGGCCGTCGGCCATCAGCAGCACGCCCTCGAGGGAGGTGTCGAAGGAGAACGACGCCGTGAGCGCCACCCGCAGCGGTCCGCCGCCCGCGTCGGCGACGAAGCCCTCGCGGTGGCCCGCCAGGAGGTTCGCCAGCGACCGGTGCGCCACGGCGACGCCCTTGGGGCGGCCGGTGGAGCCGGAGGTGTAGATGACGTAGGCGGTGGTGTCGGGGTGCGGGGGCGGCAACGGAGCGTCGACGATGGCGTCTTGAGCCTCGTTCGCCTCCCGCAGCGCGGTCTCGTCGAGGACGAGCGCGGGCCGGGCGTCGTCGAGCAGGAACCGCACCCGGTCCTCGGGCAGCGCCGGGTCCAGGGGCAGGTAACCGGCGCCGGCCTTCCAGACGGCGAGGATCGCCACGATCATGTCGGCGGTGCGCGGCAGCCGGAGGGCGACCAGGCGCTCGGGGCCCGCGCCGCGCGTCACGAGGTGCCGTGCCAGGCGGTCGGCGCGCGCGTCGAGCGTCGCGTAGTCGAGGCGTACGTCACCTGCGACGAGGGCGGTGGCGTCCGGGGTGCGGGCCGTCTGCCGGGCGAACAGCTCGGGCAGGGTCTCCTCGGGGACGGTGAGCGCGGTGGCGTTCCAGTCCCGCGTGACCTGCCGCTCCTGCTCGGGCGAGAGCAGGGGCAGGGCGCCGAGCGGACGGTCGGGGTCCGCGGCGACGCCGTCCAGCGTGCGCAGCAGCTGGTCCGCCATGCGTGCGGCGGTGGCCGCGTCGAACAGGTCGGTGCGGTACTCCAGCAGGCCGGTCAGCCCGTCGCCGTCGGGCAGGAACTCGACGCTCAGGTCGAAGGTGGCGGCCCGCCGGGGCACCGCGACCGGGGAGGCGGCCAGGCCGTGCGGGTCGGGCGCGGTGGGCGGCGCCGGGTGCAGCAGGACCATCACGTCGAACAGGGGGTTACGGCCCGCCTCACGGGTCGCGCCCACGGCCTCGACCAGCCGCTCGAACGGCGTGTCGCCGTGCGCGAAGGCGTCGTTGACGGTGTCCGCGGCGGCGGTGAGCAGGTCCCGGAAGGAGCCGCCGGTCTCGACTCGGGTGCGTAGCGCGACCGTGTTCACGAAGAACCCGACGGCCCGCTCCAGGTCGATTCGCCCGCGTCCCGGGGTGAGCGATCCGACGGTGATGTCGTCCTGCCCGGACCAGCGGGCCAGCAGCGTCTGGCAGGCGGCGACCAGGGCGGTGAACAGGGTGGTGTGCCGGTCGGCCGCGAGCTGCTTCAGCCGGGCGGTGGTGGCGGCGGGGACGGTGAAGGTGTGCACGGCGCCCGCGCCGGACTCCTCGCCGCGGCGGGGCCGGTCCAGCGGCAGTTCGGGGGCGACCGCCCCGGTCAGGTGCTCCTTCCAGTACGCCAGGTGGCGTTCCAGCCGGGCGCCGGACAGCTGCTCGCGCTGCCAGACGGCGAAGTCCGGGTACTGCGTGGCCACCGGCGCCAGGGAGGGGTCGGTGCCCCGGGCGATGGCGTCGTAGGCGGTGCACAGCTCGTCGAGCACGACGCCCATGGACCAGCCGTCGATGACGATGTGGTGGGCCGTCAGCAGCAGGACGTGCGTGTCGGGTGCCTCCCGCAGGAGCAGGGCGCGCAGGAGAGGCCCGGCCTCCAGGTCGAACGGCCGCTCGTACTCGGCCAGCAGCGCCGCCTCCAGGTCCGCGTCGGCCCCTTCCGTGAGGTCGTGGACGGGCAGCGGGAGCGGCCCGGCCGGGTGCACGGTCTGCACGGGGGTGCCGTCGTGCTCCTGGAACGTGGTGCGCAGCGCCTCGTGCCGCGCCACCACGTGTTCCAGTGCGGCGGCCAGGGCGGTGTGGTCGAGGGGGCCGGTCAGGCGCAGCGCGACGGCGCTGTTGTAGCGCGGGTCGCCGGGGCGCAGCCGGTCCAGGAACCACAGGCGCTGCTGGGCGAAGGACAGCGGCAGCGGCCGGGTGCGGTCGGCGCGCGGAATGGCCTGCCGGGCGGTGCCGGGGGCGCCCGGGGCGGCCCGTCCGGCCAGCCGGCGGCGGAGTGCTTCCTGGAGGTCCTGCGGCAGGGCCTCGGCACGGTTTCGCTTCGAAGACGTCATGGTCGTCCGGTCCTCACCGTTCTTCGTGGTCGCTGTCGCCGCGTGCGGCGTCTTCGAGTTCGCTCAGCACCTGTTCCTCCACCAGGTCCGCCAGGGCGGCGACGGTGCGGCCCACCAGGACGTCGCGGGGCGTGAGGTGCACGCCGAAGGCGTCGTTGGCGCGGGAGGCGATGAGCAGGGCCCGCAGGGAGTCGCCGCCCAGGGCGAAGAAGTCGTCCTCGGCGCCGACGGCGGTCTCCAGGGCCTCCTCCCACAGGGCGGCGACGGCCTCCTCGGTGGGTGTGCGGGGCGGTACGTGCGCGGCGTCGGGCTGCCGTGTCTCCGGGACGGGGGCGGGCAGCGCGGACCGGTCGGTCTTGCCGTTCTCCGTGAGCGGGAAGCGGTCCATCGTCACGAACGCCGAGGGCACCATGGGTCCGGGCAGGATGCGGGCGGCGAGGGCCCGCAGCTCGGCGCCGGCGGGCGGTTCGGCGTCGGGGGCGACGAGCACGTGGGCCACCAGGCGCGGCAGCCCCGGTTCGTCCTCCCGCACGCTCACCACGGCGTCCAGGACCGCCGGGTGGCGCACCAGGGTCGCCTCCACCTCGCCGGCCTCGATGCGGTGGCCGCGCAGCTTGAGCTGGTGGTCGGTGCGGCCCAGGTAGTGCAGTTCGCCGCGGGCGTCGCGGCGGACCAGGTCGCCGGTGCGGTACATGCGGGCGCCGGGCGGGCCGAACGGGTCGGCGGTGAAGCGCGTCGCCGTCAGGCCCGGGCGGCCCAGGTAGCCGCGGGCCAGGGCCGGTCCGGCGAGCCACAGTTCGCCGGGCACGCCGTCGGGGACGGGGCGCAGGCGCGCGTCGAGGACGTAGGCGGCGGTGGCGGGCAGGGCGCGGCCGATGGGCGGTGCCTCGCCGTCCGGTGCGAGCGGGTCGGACCAGGTGGCGACGACGGTGGCCTCGGTGGGCCCGTAGGAGTTGATCATGCGGTGGTGGGGTGCCCAGCGGGCCACCAGTTCGGCCCGGCAGGCGTCCGCGCCGACGATCAGGGTGTGCAGGTCGGGCAGGGTGCCGGGGGTGTCCGGCGGGAGGGTGGCGAGCGCGGCGGGCGGCAGCAGGGTGTGCGTGATGCGCGCGTCGCGCAGGACGGCGGCGAGTTCGTCGCCGAGCAGCGGTCCGGGCGGCGGTACGACGAGGGCCGCGCCGTGCGGCAGGGACATGCACAGCTCCAGCACGGAGGCGTCGAAGCTGGGCGTGGCGAAGGCCAGGACGCGGTCCCCGGCGCCGACCTGGTAGTGCGCGGCCTCGGCGGCGGCGAACGCGGCCAGTCCCCGGTGCGTGACGACGACGCCCTTCGGGGCGCCGGTGGAACCGGAGGTGTAGATGACGTACGCCGGGTCGTCGTGGTGCAGCGGGCGCACGCGGTCGGCGTCGGTGGGCCGGTGGTCCGGCGTGCCGTCGGGCGGTGCGGCGAGCAGGCCGGCGACCTCCTCGGCGGTCAGGGTGACGGCGGGCCGCGCGTCGCGCAGCATCAGCGCGACCCGCTCGGCCGGGTAGCCCGGGTCCACCGGGAGGAACGCGGCGCCCGCCTTCGCCACGGCGAGCTGGGCGAGGACCATGTCCGCCGAGCGCGGCAGGACCAGCGCGACGATGTCACCCGGCCCAGCCCCGCGGGCGACGAGCCGGTGCGCCAGCCGGTTGGCGCGGGCCTCCGCCTCCGCGAAGGTGAGCGTCGACTCTCCCGCTTCGAGGGCGAGTCCGTCCGGCCACCGGTCGACGGCGGCCTCGATCAGCGCGGGCAGCGTCGTCGGGGGCGGCGGCGCTTGGTGCGGGCGGGCGGGGCCGTGCAGCAGCCGGTCCCGTTCGGCCGGGGGCAGCACGTCCACCGCCCCCAGCGGCGCCTCGTCGCCGGAGGCGGCCAGGGCGGTCAGGGTGTGCACCAGCCGCGCGGCCAGGGCGTCGGCGGTGGCCTCGTCGAAGTATCGCGGGTCGTAGCCGAGTTCCACGGTCAGCTCGTCGCCGGGCGAGATCACCACGGTGAGGGGGTAGTTGGTCGCCTCGCGGGCGTCCAGTCCGTGCACGTGCACGCCGTGCGCTCCGGCGGTGGCGTCGCCGACCGGGTAGTTCTCGAACACCAGGAGGCTGTCGAACAGGGCGGTTCCGGCGGGCAGTTCGCTCCACTGGTGGAGGTCGGTGAGCGGCACGTGGTCGTAGCGCCGGTCCTCGGCGCGGGCGGCCTGCACCTCCCGCAGCCAGGCGGGGCACGGCGTGGACTCGTCCACGGTGACCCGCGCGGGCAGGGTGGTGATGAACAGGCCGGTGATGGTGTCCGCGCCCGGCAGGTCGGCGGGCCGCCCGGAGACCGTGGTCCCGAAGCACACGTCCCGCCCGCCGCCGGAGCGGGCCAGCAGCAGTGCCCAGGCGCCCTGGACGAGGGTGTTGAGGGTGAGCCGGTGGCGGCGGGCGAAGTCGGTCAGGCGGGCGGTGCCGGCCGCGTCGAGCCGCTGCGACAGCCAGGTGCCCGACCGGGCGGCGGCGCCCGGGGCGGGCCTGCGGTCGTACGGCAGCGGGGTCGGTGCGGCGTACCCGGCGAGGGCGGTCTTCCAGTGTTCCTCGGCGGCGGCCCCGTCCCGGCCGGCCAGCCAGGCGGCGTAGTCGGCGAACGGCCGCCGGACCGGCAGGCGGGGCTCGGACCCGGTGGCGAGCGCGGCGTGTGCCTGGAGGACGTCCGACAGCACGTGGAAGACGCTCCAGCCGTCCAGCAGGACGTGGTGGAAGGTCCACACCACGCGCACCTCGTCCGGGCCGAGCCGGATCAGGGTGACGCGCAGCAGCGGGGGGCGGCCCAGGTCGATGCCGCGGGCGCGGTCCTCGTCGAGCAGGCGCCGCAGTGCGCCCTCCTGCTCCGCCGGGCCCAGGCCGCTCCAGTCGAGCCGGGTGACGGGCAGGCGGACGTCGCGATGCACGGTCTGCAGCGGCACCGGGACCCCGGTCAGGGCGACGGCGGTGCGCAGCACGGGCGTGGCGTCCACGACGTGCTGCCAGGCGTCCGCGAGCAGCGCGGGGTCGCGCACGCCGTCGGCGACGAAGGTGATCTGCTCGACGTAGAGGCCCTCGCCGGGCTCGTCCATGCCGTGCACGACCATGCCGGTCTGGGTGGGGGTGAGCGGGTAGACGTCCGTCACGTCCCGGCCGTCGCCGACGAGCCGGTCGACGGCCGCCTGGTCCAGGGCGGCCAGCGGGAAGTCGGACGGGGTGCGGCCCCCCGCGCCGGGTCCGGCGCAGTGCGCGACGATCCGGCGCAGTTCCTCCGCCGTCTCCTCGGCGAGACGGGCGACCGTCTCCGGCCGGTGCACCGCGCGGGAGTACGACCAGGTGAACTCCAGGCGCTCGTCGGTGACCTGCCCGAGCACGTCGATGAGGTGTGGGCGCTCCGCCGAGCGGTCCATGCCGCCGGTCAGGCCCTCGTAGGGCGCCCGCAGCAGGCCGTCCCCGCCGGTGTCCCGGTCCTGCCGGCCGAGGTAGTTGAAGCCGATCTGCGGCAGGGCGGGCAGCCCTGCTCCCGCCGTCGGGTGCAGGTGGCGCAGGGCGCCGTAGCCCACTCCCCCGCGCGGTACGGCCCGCAGGTTCTCCTTGACGGTCTTCAGCGCGGTGCCGAGGCCGGCGTCGCGGGGCACGTCGAGGCCGACGGGGAACACGGTGGTGAACCAGCCGACGGTGCGGGAGAGGTCGACGCCGTCGAAGAGGTCCTCGCGGCCGTGGCCCTCCAGGGCGACCACCACCCGGTCCTGCTCCGTCCAGCGGGCGAGGACCCGGCCGAGGGCGGTCAGCAGGACGTCGTTGACACGGGTGCGATAGACGTCGGGCACCTCCGTCAGCAGGCGCCGGGTCTCCTCGGCGCCGAGGCCCACGGTCACGGTCGCCTCGTCGGCGGCGGTGTTGCCTCCGGGCAGATCGGTCGGCAGGTCGGTGGGGAGCAGGGCGCTCCAGTGGGCGACCTCGTCGTCGAAGCCGCCGTCGGCGGTGTGCGCGGCCAGGCGCCTGGCCCAGTCGCGGAACGAGGTCGTCTTGGCACCCAGGTCGGGTGTGCCGCCGGTGAGCAGGGCCCGGTGGGCGGCCTCGAGGTCTTCGAGGATCACCCGCCAGGACACCGCGTCGACGACCAGGTGGTGGGCGGCCAGCAGCAGCACGGGCGGCAGGTCGCCGTCCCGGTGGCACAGGGCGGCCTTCAGCAGGGGCCCGTCCGCCAGGTCGAAGCCGGAGCACAACCCGGCGGCCACGTCGGCCGGTTCCTCCGGGGCGCGGTGCACCTCCAGGTGCGGTGCGGCGCCGGGCGGGGTGCCCACCTGCCGCCACCCGCCGTCGCCCACGGGCTCGTAGCGCATGCGCAGCGCGTCGTGCTGCTCCAGGACGGCCGCGAGCGCGGCGCGCAGGAGTGCCTCGTCGGTGCCGGGCGCCACCTCGAAGGAGACCGCCTGGGTGAAGCGGGCCGGGTCGCCGGTGAGGGTGTCGAACAGCCAGTGCTGCACGGGCGTGAGGGGGACGTCGCCGACGACGGGGCCCCGCTCGGCGGTGGCGGTGGCGGGGCCGGCCGGTGAGGTGTCGACCGCGGCGGCGAGCTCGGCGATCGTCTGGTGGGCGAACAGGTGACGGGGCGTCAGGGTCAGCCCGGCGCGGCGGGCCGCGGAGACGATCTGGATGCCGAGGATGGAGTCCCCGCCAAGGGCGAAATAGTTGTCCGTGGCGCCCACGTCGGGCACGCCGAGCACCTGCGCCCAGATCGCGGCGAGGGTCTGCTCGGTCGGGGTGCTCGGCGGGCGGGTGCCCTGCGGGGTGGCGGCCGCGGACCACACCGGTTCGGGCAGGGCACGCCGGTCCAGCTTGCCGGTGGCGCCCAGCGGCAGCCGCTCCAGGGGCACCACGGCCGCCGGGACCAGGTGGTCGGGCAGGGTGCGGGCGAGGAAGGCGCGCAGTTCGGCCGGCGCCGGGAGGTCGCCGTCGCGGGGCACGGCGTAGCCGACGAGGCGCTTGTGGCCGTCGTGCTCCACGACGCGGGCGGCGGCCGCGGCGACCTGCGGGTGCCGGGCCAACGCGGCTTCCAGCTCGCCCAGCTCGATACGGAAGCCGCGCACCTTCACCTGGTCGTCGGTGCGGCCCAGGTACAGCAGGTCGCCGTCGGCGCTCCAGCGGACCAGGTCGCCGGTGCGGTACATGCGGCTGCCGGGCGGGCCGAAGGGGTCGGCGAGGAAGCGGCCGGCGGTCAGGCCGGGCCGGTTCAGGTAGCCGCGGGCCACCCCGGTCCCGGCGAGGTACAGCTCGCCGGGCGCCCCGACGGGGACGGGCCGCATGCGGGCGTCCAGGACGTAGGCGCGGGCGCCGCCGACGGGCCGGCCGATGGGCGGGACGCGGTCGGGGTCGGCCGGGTCGCAGGTGAAGGCGGTGGCGTAGACGGTGGCCTCGGTCGGGCCGTAGACGTTCATCACCCGGCAGCCGGGGACCGCCGCACGCACCTGCTGGACGGCGTGGGCGGGCAGCGCCTCGCCGGCCAGGACGACGGTGTCGGCGACCACGTGCACGGTGTCCTCGGCCAGGAGCCGGCCGAGGGCGGACGGCACGGCGCTGAGCAGCCCCGCCCGCCAGGGTTCGGACCGCTCGGCCAGGGCCAGCAGGTCCCGGACGACCTCCACCCGGCCGCCCGCCAGCAGCGGCGAGAAGATCTCGAACACCGACACGTCGAAGTTGAGCGAGGTGGACGCCACCACGTGGGCGAGTCCGCGGCCGGTGAACTCGGCGGCGGCCCAGTCGGTCAGCGCCACCACGGAGGCGTGCGGGACGACGACGCCCTTGGGCCGGCCCGTGGAGCCGGAGGTGTGGATGACGTAGGCGGGGTGGTCCGGCAGCAGCCTGGCGCGCCGCTCGCCGTCGCCGACGGGCGCGGCGGAGGCGGCGGCCAGCCGGGCCGCCCAGCCCGGGTCGTCCAGGGCGATCCGCGTGTACGGGCCCTCCGGCAGCCGTGCGGAGGTCTCCGCGCTGGTGATCACCGCGTCGGGGCGTACGTCGTCGAAGAGGAACGCGATGCGCTCCGCCGGATATCCCGGGTCGACCGGCAGGTAGGCGGCGCCGCTCTTGAGGACCGCGAGGAGCGCCACGACCAGGTCGGCGGTGCGGGGCAGGGCCAGGGCGACGAACCGCTCCGGCCCCGCCCCCGCCTCGATCAGCAGGCGGGCGAGCCGGTTGACGCGCTCGTCGAGCTGCCGGTGCGTGAGGTGGTGGGTGCCCGAGCTGACGGCGGGCGCGTCGGGGGTGCGGGCCACCTGGGCCGCGAAGGCGTCCGGAAGGGTGCGCCGGGGGAGCTCGGCGCCCGGTCCGGCGAGGCGGTCCAGCAGGCGGCGTCCGTCGGCCGGTTCGAGCAGTGCCAGATCCGCCAGGCTGCGGTCGGCGTCGGCGGCGAACTGTGTCAGGAGTGTGCGCAGGCTCGCGCCGATCCCCTCGACGGTGGCCGCGTCGAAGGCGGCCGGGTCGTAGTCGAGGCTCACGGTGACGTCGTCGCCGGGGGCGACGACCACGCTGAGCGCGTAGCTGGTCGGCTCGACGTCGCGTTCCTGCTCGACGGCGAGTCCGTGCCGGGCCAGGGCGCCCGCGTCGAACGGATAGTTCTCGAAGACGACGATGCTGTCGAACAGGCCGGTGCCGCCCGGGACGTCGCTCCACGACTGGAGCTGGGCGAGGGACACGAAGTCGTGGCGGCGCGACTCGGACTGGGCGGCCTGCAGTTCCCGCAGCCACTCCAGCACCGGGCGCCGCAGGTCGACGCGCAGCCGGGTGGGCAGGGTGTTGATGAACAGGCCGACCATCGAGGTCACGCCGGGCAGTTCGGCCGGGCGGCCCGACACGGTCGTGCCGAAGACGACGTCGTCGCCGCCGCCGTAGTGGTGCAGCAGCAGGCCCCAGGCGCCCTGGAGCACCGTGTTGACGGTCAGTCCGGCCCGTTGGGCGGTGTCCCTGAGCCGTGCCGACACCTCCGTGCCGAGGGCCACCCGCACCGTGCCCGACGAGGACGCGCCGTGGGTGTCGGCGGGGCGCCGGTCGCGGGGCAGTTCGGTGGGCACGGCGAACCCGGCGAGGGTGTCGCGCCAGTGCCGTTCCGCGCGCGCGGTGTCCTGGCCGGCCAGCCACTCCAGGTAGCGGGCGAAGGGGGCCCGGTCGGGTACCTGCGGGCGGCGGCCGCCGGTCCGGGCCGCGTACCGCTCGCACACCTCGTCGAACACCTGGGCCGCGCTCCAGCCGTCGAGCAGCACGTGGTGGAACGTCCACACCATGCGCACCCGGTCCGGTGCCAGCTTGATCAGCGCGAGCCGCATCAGGGGCGCCGCGCCGAGGTCGATGCCGGCCTCGCGGTCCGCGGCGAGCAGCGCGTCCGTCTCGCGTGCGCGGCGCTCGGCGCTCCAGCCGGTCCAGTCGTGGTGGGTGACGGGCACGGCGGCCCGCTTCTCCACCACCTGGAGGGGTTCGGCCGTCTCCTGCCACACCAGGCGGGTGCGCAGGATCGCGTTGGCGTCCGCCGTGTCCTGCCAGGCCGCGGCGAGGGCGTGCGGGTCGGTGACGCCGTGCAGGACGACCTGCACCTGGTTGACGTAGGTGCGGCCCTGCGGGTCCAGCAGGCTGTGGAACAGCATGCCCGCCTGCATCGGGGTCAGCGGATACACGTCCTCGACGCCCCGGCCGTCGCCCACGACCCGGTCCACGGCGGCCTGGTCGAGCCTGGTCAGCGGGAAGTCCGACGGCGTGCGGCCGCCGGCCCGCGGGGTGGCGCAGTGCGCGACGATCTCCTCCAGGGACCGCAGCATGCCCCCGGCGAGGGAGGCGACGGTCTTCTCACGGTGGCGGCCGCCGCTGTAGTGCCAGGTGATCTCCAGCTGGTCGTCCTCGACGCGGGCCACCACGTCCAGCAGGTGCGGCCGGGGCGCGCCGGGGTCCTCCGCGCCGTCCAGGCCGCCGGGCACGGCCCGGACCAGCTCGGCGTCGGCGGCGGACCAGTCGAACCGTCCGAGGTAGTTGAAGCTGATGCCGGGCAGCGGTGCTCCGGCGAGGTGTCCGTCGCCCGCGAGGTGGCGCAGCGCGCCGTAGCCGAGTCCCCGGTCGGGCACGGCCCGCAGCTGTTCCTTCACGGCCTTCAGCACGGTGCCCCAGTCGGCGTCGGGCAGGTCGAGGACGACCGGGAAGAGGCTAGTGAACCAGCCGACCGTGCGGGACAGGTCGAGGTCGTCGAAGTGCTGGTCCTCGCGCCCGTGCCCCTCCAGGTCCACCGCGACGGTGCTCCGGCCGGTCCAGTCGGCCAGCACGCGGCCGAGTGCGGTCAGCAGGACGTCGTCGACGCGGGTGCGGTACACGCCGGGGACCTTGCGCAGGAGGTCCTCGGTGCGCCGCCGGTCCAGGCGTACGGTCACGGCGCGCAGGTCGGCGACCGTGTTGCCGCCGTCGAGGTCCTCGGGCAGGGGTGCGGCGCAGTGCCGGGAGACGTCGGCCCAGTGGGCGCGCTGCGCGGCGAGGCCGGCCTCGCCGGTGCGTGCGGTGAGCCGCCGCACCCACTCCCGCACGGACGTGGTGCGCTGCGGCAGCCGGACCGGCTCGCCGTTCCCGGCCTGCCGGTAGGCGGTCTCCAGGTCCTCCAGCAGGACGCGCCAGGAGACGCCGTCGACGATCAGGTGGTGGGCCGTCAGCAGCAGGCGCGGTGGCCGGCCGCCGCCGGTGAAGAGGCGCGCGGTGATCAGCGGCCCGGTGTCCAGCCGGAAGCCGGTGTGCGCCTCGTGGGTGAGGCGGGCCTCGGCCTGCGCGGCCGCGTCGGTGTCCTGGCCGCTCAGGTCGTGCACCCGCAGCAGCTCCGGCACGTCGGCGTCCGCGGAGGCGTACTCCTGGCGCCAGGTGCCGTCCGTCGAACGGGTGAAGCGGGCACGCAGTGCGTCGTGATGGGACCACAGCGCGGCCAGGGCGGCGTGCAGTGCGGCCGGGTCCACGTCCTCACCGGTCTCGACCACCACCGACTGGTTGAAGTACTCCGGGTGCGGCGGCTCGGCGTCGAGGAACCAGTGCTGGATCGGGGTGAGGGGCACCTCGCCCGCGACCGGCCCGGTGCCGGCGACGGTCGCGGCGGCGCCGCTCGAGGCGGCGGCCAGGGCGGCGAGCGTGGGGTGGCGGAACAGGTCCCTCGGGGTCAGCGCGAGCCCGGCGGCGCGGGCCCGGGAGACGACCTGGATGCTGACGATCGAGTCGCCGCCCAGCATGAAGAAGTGGTCGTCGAGGCCGACGCGTTCCACGCCCAACAGGTCGGCCCAGATGCCGGCGAGCACCTGCTCGGCCTCGGTGCGCGGCGCGCGGTAGGCGCTGTCGGCGGCCGCCGACCACTCGGGGGCGGGCAGCCGGCGCCGGTCGACCTTGCCGTTGGTGGTCAGGGGAAGCTCGGCGAGGGGGACGAACGCGGCCGGGACCATGTAGTCGGGCAGCTCGGCGGCCACGTGGGCGCGCAGTTCGGCCGTCTGCGGCACGGCGGCGCCGGGGGCCGGCACCAGGTGCGCGACCAGGCGTTTGCGTCCCTCGTGCCGGGACACCGACACCACCGCCTCGGCGATCGCCGGGTGGGCGGTGAGCCGGGCCTCGATCTCGGCGGGCTCGACGCGGAAGCCGCGGATCTTGATCTGGTCGTCGGCGCGGCCCACGAAGTGCAGATCGCCGTCGGCGCTCCAGCGCACGATGTCGCCGGTGCGGTACATCCGTCCGCCGGGTGGTCCGTAGGGGTCGGCCAGGTAGCGGGCCGCGGTGGCGCCGGGGCGGCCGGTGTAGCCGCGGGCCAGTCCGGCGCCCGCGAGGTACAACTCACCCGGCACGCCCGGTGGCTGCGGCTGGAGGGCGCCGTCCAGGACGTAGGCGCGGGTGTCGTCGAGGGGGCGGCCGATGGGGAGCGCCGCGGGCAGGGTGTCACCGGCGTGGAAGGGCCGGCGGGTGGCGAAGGTGGTGGTCTCGGTGGGGCCGTACACGTCGACGACGGTGAGGTCGGGGCAGGCGTCCAGCACGCGCCGTACGGCGGCGCCGGGCACGGCCTCGCCGCCTGTCCACACCTCGCGGGCGCCGCGCAGGCAGGCGGGGTCCTCCTGGGCGAACAGGCGGAACAGGCCGATCGTCATGAACAGGCTGCTGACGCCCTGTTCGGTGATCGCGTGGCGTACGGCGGCGGCGTCCAGTTCCCCGGGCGGGGCGAGGACGGCCGTGCCGCCGCGCAGCAGGGGCACCCACAGCTCGTAGGTGGAGGCGTCGAAGGCGTGCGGTGAGTGCACGAGGACGCGGTCGTGGCTCGCGAAGGCACGGTCGAGGGCGAGCGCGGCGACGTCCCGCTGTCGTACGGCCACGCCCTTGGGGTTGCCGGTGGAGCCGGAGGTGAACATGAGGTACTGGACGTTGTCCGGGTGCACGCGCGGCACGGCGGCGAGGTCCGCGGTGGGCCCTTCGGTGTCCAGGTCCGGGCGCAGGACGTGTCCTTCGGGGAGGAGGTCCGCGGCCGTCGCGTGCCACCCGGCGTCCGTGAGGAGCAGGGCGGCGCCGGCCTCGGCGAGCATGGTGCGCAGCCGGTCGGCGGGGGCCCGGCCGTCGAGCGGGACGTACACGCCACCGAGACGGGCGAGGGCGAGCTGGGCGACGACGAGGGCGGTCGAGCGGTCCATGAGCACGCCGACGGCGACCTCGGGGCGCACGCCGAGCGCGGCCAGCCGGCCGGCCAGGGCACCCGCCCGGGCGTCGAGGTCGCGGTAGGTCAGCCGCTCGTCGCCGGCCAGCAGGGCGACGGCGTCCGGGGTGCGTTCCACCTGGGCGGCGAAGAGGTCCGCGGTGGTCGTGACGGGCGTGTCGGTGGCCGTGTCGTTCCAGGTGTGCAGCACCTGCTCGCGGCGGGCGGCCGTCAGCAGGGACAGCCGGGCGGGGGTGGACCGCGGGGTGGTGGCGAAGCCCTCCAGCAGGACGGTGAGGTACTCGGCCATCCGCTCGACGGTGGCGGCGTCGAACAGGTCCGGGTCGTAGCCGAGGCGCAGGGCGAGCTCCGCGCCGGGGTAGGCGACCAGGCTGAGCGGGTAGTTGGTGGTCTCGATCCCCTCCAGGCAGGTCAGCCCGAGGCCGTGCGCGGCGGCGAGGTCGTCGTCCACCGGGTAGTTCTCGAACACCACGATGCTGTCGAACAGGGCGGCCCGCTCGGGCAGGCCGGTGTAGGCCGTCATCCGGTGCAGCGGCACGTGGTCGTGGCGGCGGTCCTCGCTCTGCTCCTGCTGGAGCCGGGCCAGCCAGGTGAGCAGCGGCTCGTCGCGCGGCACCCGCACGCGGGTGGGCAGGGTGGCGATGAACAGGCCGGTGATGGCGTCGGAGCCGGGGAGCTCCGGCGGCCGTCCGGACACGGTGGTGCCGAACACGACCTCGTCGCGGCCTGCCTGGCGGCTCATCAGGACCGCCCAGGCGCCCTGGACCAGGGTGTTGACCGTCAGGCCCGCCGTCCTCGCCACGTCCAGCAGGGACTTGGTGACGGCCTCGGGCAGGGTGACGCGCACCGCCGCCGTGGACTCCGCGCGGTGGCTCTCGCGGGGCTCGCGGTCGAAGGGCAGCGCGGTCGTCTCGGCCAGTCCGTCCAGGCGGGCCCGCCAGTGCCGTTCGCCCTCGGTGCCGTCGGTGTGCTCCCGCAGCCAGGCGACGTAGTCGCGGAACGGGCGGCGCTCGGGCAGCGTCATCGGTGCGGTGCCGGACAGGCCCGCGTGGCAGGCGAACACGTCGGACAGCACCTGGAACAGGCTCCAGCCGTCCAGGATCAGGTGGTCGAAGGACCACACGACGCGCACCGCGCCGTCGGAGACCCGGGCCAGCACCAGGCGCTGGAGCGGGGCGCGGACCAGGTCGACGCCCCGGGCGCGGTCCCGGTCGAGCAGGCCGCGCAGCCGCTCGTCCTGCTCGGCGGCGGTCAGGCCGCGCCAGTCGGCGGACTCCACCGGTACGGCGGCCCGGCGCTGCACCACGAGCAGCGGCTCGGGCACGTCCTCCCACACCACCCGCGCGCGCAGCACCGGGGTGCGGTCGGTGACCCGCTGCCAGGCGTCGGCCAGCACCGCCGGGTCGGGCACACCGTCCAGGACGAACGTCAGCTGCTGGAAGTACACGCCGCGGTCGGCCTGGGAGAGCCGGTGGAAGAGCATGCCGGCCTGGGTGGGCGTGAGCGGATGGACGTCCTCCAGGCCCGCCGGGTCCTCCCCCGCGATCCGGTCGACGTGGTCCTGGTCGAGCCGCGCCAGCGGGAAGTCCGAGGGGGTGCGTCCGGCGGCGCCGGGACGGGCCGCGTGCCGGGCGAGTCCGGCCAGCGCGTCGGCGTAGCGCTCCGCGAGGTCCGCGACGGTCTCCGGGCGGTGCAGCCGGTCGGAGTAGAACCAGGTGAACTCCAGGCTGTCGCCGTCGAGCCGCCCCACCACCTCCAGGGGGTGCGGGCGCGTCGAGGCGGGGTCGGCGTCCAGCTCCAGCGGGCGGGCCGGGCCGCGGAACAGGCCCTCGCCGGAGGTCTCGGACAGGCCGAACCGGCCGAGGTAGTTGAAGCTGATCCGGGCGCCGGTCGCCGGGAGCGGTGCCCCGTCGTGGCCCGGCAGGGTCAGGGCGCCGTGGCCGATGCCGTGCCGGGGCACCGCGCGCAGGTGTTCCTTGACCCGCTTGAGCACGCCGTCCCAGCCGGCCTCGGGCGGGACGGCCAGGGCGACGGGGTGGCGGGTGGTGAACCAGCCGACGGTGCGGCTGGTGTCGACGTCGGCGAACAGGTCCTCGCGGCCGTGCCCTTCGACGTCGACCAGGACCCGCTCATGCCCGCTCCAGCCGCACAGCACCCGGCCGAGCGCGGCGAGCAGGACGTCGTTGGCCCGGGTGCGGTAGGTCTCGGGGAGTCTTCGCAGCAGCAGGTCGGTGTCCTCGGGGCCGATCCGGACCGTCACCGAGCGCTGGGAGGCGTAGGTGTTGGCGCCCTCCATGTCGGTGGGCAGGGCCGCCGCGGCGCCCTCGGTCTCCCGGGTCCAGTACGCCTTCTCCTCGGCGAAGCCGCCGGCGGCGGTGTGCGCGGCCAGCCGCTCGGCCCACTGCCGCAGCGGGGAGGACTTTCGGGGCAGCGCGGCCGCGCCGTCCCGGCCCTCGCGGCGGGCGCGGTAGGCGAGGTCGAGGTCTTCCAGGAGCAGGCGCCAGGAGACGCCGTCCACGACGAGGTGGTGCACGGACAGGTGCAGGACGGGCGGCCGTCCGTCGCCCCGGTCGTGCAGGACGGCGCGCAGCAGCGGACCGCGGTCCAGGTCGTACGGGCCGAGGTGCGGGGCGTCGGTGTCCGGACCGGTGTGGCGGGTGAGGCGGCAGCGCGCGGCCGGGCCGTCGATCAGCCACCGTACGCCCGCCCCGTCGGCGAGGAAGCGGGACCGCAGCGCGTCGTGGTGGGCGACCACGTCGTCCAGCGCGGCCTGGAGCGCGCTCTCGTCGACGTCGGCGGGCAGGTCGAGCGACAGCGTCTGGGCGAAGTGCCCGGCCCGCTCGGCGGCGCTGTCGAACAGCCAGTGCTGGATGGGGGTCAGCGGCGCGGCGCCGGTGGCCTCGACGGGGGCGGCCGGAGCGGCCCCGCGCCGGCTGCCGGCCTCGTCGGCGCGGCGGGCCAGGGCGGCGAGCGTCTGGTGCCGGTAGAGGTCCCGCGAGCTGATCGTCAGGCCCGCCTGCCGGGCCTGGGCCACCACCTGGATGCTGAGGATGGAGTCCCCGCCCAGCGCGAAGAAGTTGTCGTCGGCGCCGACCCGCTCCACGTGCAGGACACCGGCCCAGATGGCGGCGAGGGTCCGTTCGGTGGCGGTGCGCGGCGCGACGTGACGGGCGGCGCGTTCGGCGGGCGCCGGGTCGGGGAGCCGGCCGCGGTCCAGCTTGCCGTTGGGGTTGAGCGGCAGGACCGGCAGCACCACGACGGCCGCGGGCACCATGTACTCGGGCAGCGTGCGCCCGAGGGCGCGGCGCACGGCCTCGGGCTCCACGGTGGCGCCGGGGGCGGGGACGACGTACCCGGCGAGGCGGCGGTGGCCGTCGGCGTCGCGGACGGTGGCGGCGGCCTCGGCGACGCCCGCGCAGCCGCGCAGGGCCTCCTCGACCTCGCCGAGTTCGATGCGGAAGCCGCGCACCTTGACCTGCTGGTCGACGCGGCCCAGGTACTCCAGCCCGCCGTCCGCGCTCCAGCGCACCAGGTCGCCCGTGCGGTACATGCGCTCCCCGGGAGCGCCGAACGGGTCGGCGACGAAGCGGGCGGCGGTCAGGCCGGGGCGGTGCAGGTACCCGCGTGCGAGTCCGCCGCCGCCGAGGTACAGCTCGCCGGTGACGCCGGGCGGCTGGGGGCGCAGCAGACGGTCCAGCACATAGGCGCGGGTGCGGGCGACGGGACGGCCTATGGGCGGGGCCTGGTCGGGGACGGTGCCGCCGGCGAACCAGGCGGTGGCGTAGACGGTGGCCTCGGTGGGGCCGTAGAGGTTCGCCACCTCGGCCGCGGGCATCGCGTCCTTGATGTCCCGGACGGTCCGGGCGGGCAGGGCCTCCCCGGCGAGGACGACGGTGTCCGCCTCCAGGGCGCCGTCGCCGCCGAACACCCGGGACAGCGCGGACGGCACGCCGCTGAGGAGTCCGGCCCGGCGCGGCCGGGAACCGTCGGTGAGGTCGGCCAGCGCGGTGAGGTCGGCGATCACCTCGACGCTGCCGCCGGCCGTCAGGGGGCACAGCAGCTCGAAGACGGACACGTCGAAGTTGAGGGAGGTGGAGGCGACGACGTGGGAGAAGCCGCGCGCTGTGAACGTGTCCCGGGCCCAAGCTGCCAGCGCGGCCACGCTGCCGTGGGTGACGACCACGCCCTTGGGCCGGCCGGTGGAGCCGGAGGTGTAGATGACATAGGCGGGATGGGACGCGTGGAGGGGCGCCCTGCGGTCGGCGTCGGTGAGGTCGGCGTCCGCGAGGCCGGCTTCGGCGCCGGCCGGGTCCGCGAGGCCCGCCTCGGTGCCGGCCGGCGCGTCCGCCGTGGTGTCGGTGACGAAGGGCGCCACGTCCTCCAGCAGCAGCGGCTCGCAGTCCTCGGGCAGCGCGTGCGCGGTCTCCCGGGTGGCGAGGACGAGGGCGGGGGCCGCGTCGGTGAGCATGAAGCGGATGCGCTCGGCCGGGTAGCCGGGGTCGACGGGCAGGTAGCCCGCGCCGGACTTCAGGACGGCCCACAGCACCGGCAGCAGGCCGGCGGTGCGCGGCAGGCACAGCGCGACCAGGGACTCCGGTCCCGCGCCGCGCGCCACGAGCAGGCGGGCGAGCCGGTTCGCGCGCCGGTTCAGGCCGGCGTAGTCCAGCCGGGCGTCGCCGCAGGTCACGGCGGTGCGGTCGGGCGTCCTGGTCACCTGCTCCTCGAACAGCGCGGGGAGCGTGGTGTCGGCGGTCGGGTCCCCGCCCGACGCGGGCGGGTTCCAGGAGTCGAGGAGCACGCGCCGCTCGTCGTCGGACAGCAGGGGGAGGTCGGCCAGCGTCCGCTGCGGGCCGTCCGCCATCCCTTCGAGCAGGTGGTGCAGTTGCCGGGCCATCCGGGCCACGGTCGCCGCGTCGAACAGGTCCGTGTTGTACTCGACCGTCAGCTCGTGCCCGCCGTCGGCGCGCGGCGCGAACTCCAGCACCAGGTCGAAACGGGCGGCCGGGCGGGGCAGCGGGTGGTCGTCGATGCGCACTCCCGCGGCGACCGGCGGCCGGGCGGGGGCGGCCTGCTGGACCACCAGTGCCTGCACCAGCGGGGTGCGGCTGGGATCGCGGGGCGGGGCCAGTTCCTCGACCACCCGGTCGAAGGGCACGCCGTCGTGGGCGAACGCGTCCAGCACGGTCGCGCGCATGCTCTGCACGAACCGGTCGACCGTGGCGGCGTCGTCGACCTCGCCGCGCAGCACGACGGTGTTGGCGAAGAAGCCGGTCACGTCCTCGAGTTCCCGGCGGTCCCGACCGTTGGTGACGGTGCCGAAGGCGACGTCCCGCTGTCCCGAGTAGCGGGCGAACAGCACGGCCGCCGCCGCGGCGAACACCGTGAAGACAGTGGTGTCGCGGCCCGCGGCAAACTGCCGCAGCCGGTCCACCAGCGGGCGCGGCACGTCCTGACGGTGGGCGGCGCCCGCGGTGGTGCGCACAGCGGGGCGCGGCCGGTCGGTGGGCAGCTCGAGCTGCTGGAGGCCGGCGAGGTGGCGTCTCCAGTAGGCGAGGTCGTCGGCGTGGGCGTCGGCCGTGTGCCGGCCACGCTCCCACAGTGCGAAGTCCGGGTACTGCACCGCCTGTTCGGGCAGCCCGTCGGGTTCGCCGGTGGCCTCCGCGCGGTAGAGGGCGGCCAGGTCCCGGGTCAGGACGCCGACCGACCAGCCGTCGGTGACGATGTGGTGCTGGGCCAGCAGCAGCACGTGGTCCTCGGGTGCCCGGCGGACGAGCAGCGCCCGCGTCAGGGGCCCCGACGTCAGGTCGTGGGGGCGGCGCAGTTCCTCGGTCAGCAGGCGCTCGACGGCGCTGTCCCGCCGGCCGGCGGGCACGTGCCCGACGTCGGCGGTGCGCAGCGGCAGGTCCGGCTCGGAAGCGACGAGTTGGACGCCCTGCCCGTCGACCGTGGCGAAGGTGGTCCGCAGGGAGTCGTGACGGGCGGCGAGCCGGTGCAGGGCACGTTCCAGGGCAGGCGTGTCAAGGGGGCCTCGCAGGCGCAGCGCGACGCCGGTGTTGTACTCGGTGCCGCCGTCGGTGAGGTCGTCGAGGAACCACAGGCGCCGCTGGGCGCCGGAGAGCGGGACGGGTTCCGAGCGCGGGGCGGCGGGGATCGGCTCCGGCGGGGCCGCGGACGGCTCGGCGGTCAGCGGGGCGAGCGCGGAGATGGTCCGCGCGGTGAACACGTCGCGCAGGGTGAGCCGGGCGCCGGACGCCTCCCGGACGCGGGTCAGCACGCGGGCCGCGAGGATCGAGTCGCCGCCGAGGTCGAAGAAGTCGTCGTCGATGCCGACGGTGTCCACGCCGAGGACGTCGGCCCAGATGGCGGCGAGGGTCCGTTCACCGTCGGTGCGCGGTGCGACGTGCCGTTCGGTCGGCGCCGCACCGGGGGCGGGCAGTGCCCTGAGGTCGATCTTGTTCTGCGGGGTGAGCGGCAGCGCGTCCAGCACGACGATCGCGGAGGGCACCATGTGCGCGGGCAGCGCGGCGGCGAGGGCGGCGCGCAGCCGGGCCGGCCCGGGTCTGCGGGCGGGGGCGGCGGGGGTGACGTAGCCGATGAGCCGGCCGCGGCCCGGGTCCTGGTCACGGACCACGACGACGGCCTCGCGGACCTGCGGGTCCCGGGTCAGTGCGGCCTCGATCTCGCCGGGTTCGATGCGGAAGCCGCGCACCTTGACCTGCCGGTCGGCGCGGCCGAGGAACTCCAGCTCGCCGTCGTCGCGCCGGCGTACCCGGTCGCCGGTGCGGTAGAGACGGGCGCCGGCCGGCCCGAAGGGGTGGGCGACGAACCGTGTCGCGGTCAGTCCGGGGCGGTTGAGGTAGCCGCGGGCCAGGCCGTCGCCGCCCACGTACAGCTCGCCCTCGCCGCCCGGCGGCACCGGGCGCAGTGCCGCGTCCAGGACGTGTGCCTCGGTGCCGGGCAGCGGGCCGCCGATGGTGGGCGTCCCGGTGCCGGCGGTCAGGGGCCCGGTCCAGGTGGCGACGATGGTGGCCTCGGTCGGCCCGTAGGAGTTGATCATGCGGCGGCCGGGGGCCCACCGGTCGACGAGGGTGGCCGGGCACGCCTCGGCACCGACGATCAGGGTGCGCAGCGACGGCAGGCCGCCGAGGTCCGCCGGGTCGGGCAGGGTGGCGAGGGCCGCCGGCGGTATGAGGGTGTGAGTGATGCGGTGTTCGGCCAGGACGGCGGCCAGTTCGTCGCCCAGCCAGGGCCCGTGCGGCGGGACGACCAGCGTGGCGCCGGACAGCACGGAGATGAACAGCTCCAGCACGGAGGCGTCGAAACTGGGCGAGGAGAACTGCAGCACGCGGTCGCCGGGGCCGACGGCGTAGCGTTCGGCGGCCGCCGCGGTGAAACCGGCGATGCCCCGGTGGGTGACGGTGACGCCCTTGGGGGTGCCGGTGGAGCCGGAGGTGAAGATGACGTACGCGGCATGGTCGGGCAGTACCCGGGGCACGGGCGCGGCCGCCTCGCGGTCCTCGTCGTCGAGCAGTGCGCGGACCCGGTCGCGGTCGTCCAGGACGACGGCCGGTGCGACGTCGGCGAGCATCAGTTCCCGCCGTTCGGCGGGGTAGTCGGGATCGACGGGCAGGAAGGCGGCACCGGTCAGGGCCACGGCCAGCTCGGCGGCGATCAGTTCCATCGAGCGCGGCAGGACCAGTGCCACCGTCCGCTCCGGTCCGGCGCCGTTCGCGGCGAGGTGGGCGCCGAGCCGGCCGGCCCGCCGGGCGAGTTCGCCGTACGACCAGGTGCGGCGGCCGTCGGTCACCGCGGGCGCGTGCGGGTCCCGCGTCGCCCAGCCGGTGAACACCTCACCGAGCGGGACGTGCCGTGTGGCGTGGTCGGCACGGGCCGGCGGGACGGGACCGGCCGCTGGGGAAGCGGGCGTGGCGGGGCGCGGGGCATGCAGGTCCGTCATCGGGGAGCAGTCCTTCGGGCGGTGGCGGGGCGCGGACCCGGCACACCGCTCGGGGGCGGCGTGCGGGCACACCGGAGCGGTGCGGGGGTCTGCGCATACGGGGCGGGTGCGTGACGGGTGGCGCGGGACGCGGTCGGACGACGGCGATGCGGTCGGACGACGGCGATGCGGCGCGTGGTGCGGTCAGCCGGTGCCTGTTCGGCGCGCGGTGCGCCCGGATATCTGCAGCCGGTCGATGGCTCCGGTGACCGGGTCGCGGTGGAAGCGGCCGCCCGGTTCGAGCCGGCCGGTGGACGGGTCCACCAGGTCGCAGGACAGGTCCGCGTAGCACACCAGCGGGATGGGGCAGTCACCGTCGACGGACAGGGTCGGCCTGCCGTCCCCGTCCAGCTTGACCGTGTACTCGATGCCCCCGTTGCGGTACGTCCCGGCGCAGTCCTTGAGGGGCAGGGCGGGTCCGCGACGGGGGCCGGCGGACGGGCCGGTGGGCACGCGGATGCCGGTGAGCCGGGCGAGTTCGGCGGCGATGTCGCGCCACAGGGCGGTGGCGGCACCGGCGTTGCCGGTGAAGGCGACCACGACGCCCGTGTCGGCGTCGGCCCGCAGGTGGCAGGAGGTGCCCTGGGCGTTGCCGTCGTGGCCCCACCACATCCGGCCGTCCTGCTGGAAGAGGGCGAGGCCCAGGCCCCAGGAGTCCGCCAGCGCACCGGCGTCGGCGGCCGGTTCGGGGTGGCGCATCCGGTCGGCGACGGCGGCCGGCAGCGCGGGCGATCGGCCGATCAGGGCTCTGCCCAGGGTGACCAGGTCCTCGGCGCTGGCCAGCAGGGCTCCGGCGGGGGCTTCCACCGGGGCGAGGTTCTGGTGGGCCGGGCGCACCAGGCCCGTGGCCGTGTTGAGGGCGTGGCCGCCGGCGAGCGGCCGGGAGGGGGCGGTGTCACCGAGGAACGCGGGGACGATGCCCAGGGGTTCCAGGACGAGCGCCGTCACCGCTTCCTGCCAGGTCATGCCCGTCACTTCGGACAGGATGCGGCCGGCGACGACGTAGCCGGCGTTGGAGTACGAGAATCCGGTGCCCGGTGCGAAGAGGGTGTTCCGGGCGGTCCAGACGGTCGAGAGGTAGCGGGACGCGGTGGCGCCGACGGCGCTGTCGGAGTCGGGTCCGGTGGGGAGGCCCGCGGTGTGACTCAGTAGATGACGGACCGTCACTTCGGGTAACTCGCCGGCTAAGTCGGGCAGGAGGTCGCTGACGGGCTCGTCCAGGTCGATGTCGCCGTCATCGGCGAGGAGCAGGACGGCGGTGGCGGTGGCGACCTTGGTGACGGAACCCAGGGGGACGGCCGTCCGCGCGGTGAACGCGGTGTTCGTCAGGGCGTCGGCCGTGCCGGTGTGCACGCTGACGAGGTGGGTTCCCGTGTGGACGGCGAGTTGGGCCCCGGGCACGCGGTGGATGCGCGCGAGGGATTCGAGGTGACCGCGCAACTCGTGGTGTGAGGCGGCCGGTGGCCGGTCGGTGGTCGGCGCGGCGGTCGAGTAGGTCATGGGGACGTGACTCCTGGTGAGAGCGGGTGCGGGGAGAGGGGACGCGCCGGCCCGCGGTGAGCGGTGCGGGAGTGCGCGTCGACGTGCTTACGGCCTGGTGACGGCGATCGGCAGGTGGCGTACGCCGACGATGACGGCCGGGTTCTGGTACGTGACGTCGTCGTACGAGGGCACCTCGACGGCGGGGAAACGATCCATCATCATCCGCAGGGCGATACGGGCTTCCAGTCGGGCCAGGGGGGCGCCGAAGCAGAAGTGGATGCCGTGCCCGAAAGTCAGATGGGGGTTGGGATCGCGTGCCGGGTCGAAGACGTCCGGCGAGGTGAAGCGGGAGGGGTCGCGGTTGGCGGCCCCGAGGTGGACCATCAGCAGGGTGTCGGCCGGAATCTCGTGGCCGCCGAGCTCCACGGTCCGGGTGGTGCGCCGGCCCAGCTCGGGGAAGGGCGGGAGCCACCGCAGGACTTCCTCCACGGCGGCGGGCACCCGGTCCGGGTCCTTGCGCAGTGCGTCGAACGTGCCGGGGTGCCGGTCGAAGGTGACCACCGCGTTGCCGAGCAGTGCGGTGGTGGTGATGTGCCCGGCGACCAGCAGCAGGGCGACGAAGCCGACGATCTCCTGGTCCTCCAGCCGCGTCCCGTCGACCTCGGCGGCGAGGAGTCTTGTGGTCAGGTCGTCACCGGGGTCGGCGCGGCGGCGGCGTATGTGGTCCAGCACGTAGCCGTTCATCTCGCGCACGGTCGGGGCGATGGCCTCCAGCGCCCGTTCCAGGTCGGCCATGTCGAGGCTGTCGCCGAGCTGGTCGCCGCCGAAGAGGGTGGCGGCCCACTCCTGGAACAGCCGGTGGTCCTCGGCGGGGACACCGAGGAGTTCGGCGATCACGATGATCGGCAGGGGGTAGGCGAGGGTGTCGACCAGGTCGAAGCGGTCACGGTCGGCGACACCGTCGAACAGCCGCGCGCAGACGGCCTCCACACGCGGTGCGAGTCCGTGGACCACGCGGGGGGTGAAGGCCTGGCTGACCAGGGTGCGGAGCTTGCGGTGCTCCGGCGGGTCCATGCCGACGAAGTTGCCCCGGGTGAAGGTCTCGAAGTCCTCCTGGGTGGGGGCGATCGGCGTCATGTCGGAGGAGTACGTCGCCGGGTCGGACAGCACGGCGGCGACGCCCTGGTGGTCCACGACGTGCCACTGCTGCCGCTCCTCGTCGTACGCCACGGGGCCCGCGTCGCGTAAGGAGCGCCATCTGCCGGGTAACGCGTCAAGCGGCGATTCCGCCCCGGTCAGTTCTGTGCTTGTCACCGTTTCTCCTTGGGTGAGAACGCGCAGGTTTGGCGGTGGGTCACCGACGATGCCGTGGTGCGACGATGCCGTGGGCCTCTGCGGGCAGGGGCGGCCGTCATGCTCACGGCCACCGGGCGTGGCACCGCAGGACGGCTCTCGCTCCGCGCCACAGGGTCCCCGCGCGGCCCGCCCGGGGGCCGGGCCGGGAGCGACAGGTCCACCGGCTCACGGCATGCCGGCGGCCCAGGCGTCAGCGCATCCGAGGACAGCTTCCGGACGGCGGGGCTGCGGCTCCGAGCGGTCCGGAAGCCCGCCGAGCAGCGGACAGGCCCGCACCTGCGCAGCCTGGCAGCACACACCCCGGGGACCGACGAACAGACATCAACACATCCCCCCGTGACTTCTCCCCTGCGGCAACCCCGCGCGGGGACTCCCCTGACCCACGATTGCGCACTTCACATGCCGAGAACACACCTTCGACACGATTCGTCCGGGCCGAGTGCGCTCACAGTTTTCACGTCGGGTGACGAGATCGCAACCCCCCGAAATCGAAGGGAAGAGCAGCCGGACGCCCCGCCGAGAAGGGCGTGTATCCCGGCGTTTCACATTCAAACCTGGTGCCGTCGCAGAGAATTCACAAGTCCTCGACACCGCGGGGCACGACCCCTCACCCCCGCAACCACCGCCTCGGTCACACGGCCGTCCACGCCACGGGTTTCGGCCAGACCGGGCGGGGTCTCCCCGGGCCCCGCCAGTCGTCCGGACATCGGCACGGCCACGGCGCCGAGGCCGGCCCGGCGCACGCGGGATGCCGGGGAATCGCGGGCTCGCCCACCTGCCGTGGGCGCCACGTCAAGCGGAGAGCAGCAGTTCGGCGCGGCCCCGGCGCACTGCGGGCCCACCGCCCGTCATCGGTCGCCGGCCTCGGCGCACTCGGCGACGAGGCGCACGACGGTGTCCTGGTGGTCCGACAGGTAGAAGTGTCCGCCGGGGAGCATTTCCAGCCGGAAGCCGGCCGTGGTGTGACTCTTCCAGGCCGCGGCTTCCTCCGGCGTCACCTGCGGGTCCCGGTCCCCGGTCAGACAGAGGACGGGCGTCGCCACCATCGCGTCGGGGACCGGCCGGTACCGGGTGACCGCCCGGTAGTCGTTGCGTATGGCGGGCAGCGCCAGGTCCATCAGGTCAGGGTTGCTCAGGATCGCCGTGTCGGTTCCGCCGAGGCGTGCGAGGTGGTCGAGCAGGTCCTGGTCGGAGTCGAACGCCTGGGCCTCTCGCGTCACCGACGGGGCGGCGCGGCCGGAGACGACCAGGCGGCAGTGGGCCGTCGACCGGTCGCGCCCGAGCCGGAGCATCGACTCGAAGGCGACGGACGCTCCCATGCTGTGGCCGACGAGGACGAGCGGCACGGGCTCTGCCGCCCATCGCCGCAGGGACGGCAGCAGCCGGTCGGCGAGGCCTTCGACCGTCGTCTCGAACGGTTCGCCCCAGCGCTCCTGGCGCCCCGGGTACTGAACGGCTGCGACGTCGTACCCGTCGGGGAACCGCCGCGCGAACGGAGCGTAGAACGAGGCGGCGCCTCCGGCGTGCGGAAAGAACACCACGCGCGCCCGGACATCCGCGGCACCGCGCAGTGACCTGATCCAGGGGTCCTTGCCCGCCATCGCCACTCCTCGCCCCTCGTCATACGGCCGGGCCCGCCCACCGGTCTCCCTTGTGACCGTCGTCGACCGTACGGTGCCCGCCCTCCGACCGTCGAGGGGGCCGAGAACACCCCGGCGCACAACCTGCGAGCGCACAGGTCACCACCGGCATGGAAGCGGACGGGCTCCCGGTGTCGAAGTGGCGTTTCGCCGTGCGATCGCTGACGCGACGTCGGGGCGGGAGGGGCGCACTCCGCCGGGCTGCGCATCCCGTGGGCAGCCCGGTGACGGCGGAGGGTCAGTCCTCGCCACGCACGATGTTCCCCTCGGCCCAGGTGACCGGAGCGGCCCGCGTGGTGTCCCGGTCGACCGCGGGGAGGCAGGTCCGCAGCGGTTCCTGGTCGCGCAGGCGCCGTGCGCGCGCCCAGCCGGTCTCCGGACGCCGGGTCCGGAGCTTGCCCGTCTTCTCCGACATCACGTGGATCATCTTCCTTCTGCGGTCACCGGCGGGCCGGGTCCCCCGGTGCCGCGCGGGTCAAACACGCGCCTCGGACTCCGTCCGCCTCCCTCACCCACCGGGAGTTCATGTGTTCGGGCGGGCGACGCTGATGTCCCCGAGGGCCGACTCCGGGTCGCGCTCCAGGGCGACGTCCCCCAACGACAGGACGCCGACCGGGTGTTCGCCGTCGACCACCGGGACGCGGCGCACGGCGTGTTCACGCATCAGCCGTACCGCGACGTCCAGCTCGTCGTCGGGCCGTACGGTCACCAGGTCCTCGCTGCACGCTCGGACCACGGTGGTTTCCTCGGGATCGAGGCCCTCGGCGACCGAACGCACCACCAGATCCCGGTCGGTGACCAGTCCCCGCAGCCGCCCGTCGTCGGTGACCAGCACGACGCCGAGGTCGTGGTCCCGCATGAGGCGGGCGGCCTGTGCGACGGAGGTCTGCGGTCCGACGGTCACGGGCGCGGCGGTCATGATGTCGCGGACGTGGTGGGCCATGGCGGTTCCCTTCCCTCGGCTCGCCCGGCTTCCTCGGCCGGCTCGGTGAGGGACGGGTACCCGCCGCACGGCGGCCGGCACCGTCAGCGCCGCACGGTGAAGTCCGCCCAGACCTGTTTGCCGCCGCTGACCGGCAGGGTGCCCCAGGCCGCCGACACCGCCTCGACGAGGAGGATGCCGCGGCCCCCGGTGGCCTCCCAGCCGATGCTGGTCGGCTTGACCGGCGAGCGGGGGGAGGCGTCCGCGACGGCGAGGCGCAGCCGGTCCCCGATCAGGGTGAGGTCGAGGCGGACCTTCCCGTCGGTGTGCACCAGGGCGTTGGTGACCAGCTCGGAGACGGCGAGCAGGGGCGCGTCGATCTCCTCGGTGACGCCCCAGGAGCGCAGGGTGCGCCGGGTGAAGCGGCGGGCGTGACCGACCGCCTGCGGGACCCGCCACACCGTCCAGCTCTCGCGCAGCGGGCGGGTGTCCATGCCGTCGTAGCGCATCAGCAGCAGCGCGACGTCGTCGCTGCGGAGCGCCCTGCCGAGCAGTGCGTCCGCGACCGGCCCGAGATCGGCCGGGTCGGCGGCGGCCACCTGCCGGGCGAACCGCTCCATGCCCGCGTCGATGTCGGAGTCGGGCGACTCGACCAGACCGTCCGTGGTGAGGGCGACCAGCGTGCCGGGCTGGAGCCGCAGCGGGCTCATGGGGAAGTCGCACTGCCGGACCACCCCGAGCGGCGGGCCGCCCTCCGCCTCCGCGATCTCGGTGCGCCCGTCGGGGTGCCGCAGCACCGGCGGCAGATGGCCGGCGCGCACGCACCAGGCGCTGCCCGCCTCCATGTCGACGTCGACGTAGCAGCAGGTGGCGAAGAGGTCGGTCTCCAGGTCGACGAGGAGCCGGTTGGCGTGGGAGACCACCACGTCCGGGGGGTGGCCCTCGACTGCGTAGGCGCGCAGGGCGGTGCGCATCTGCCCCATGAGGGTGGCGGCGCCGGCGCTGTGGCCCTGCACGTCGCCGATGACGAGGGCCACGTGGTTGTCGGGCAGCGGGATGACGTCGTACCAGTCTCCGCCGAGTTCCAGTCCGGCGGTGCTGGGAAGGTAGCGGGCGACGGCGACCGCGCCCGGCAGCCGGGGCAGGCGGCGCGGCAGCAGCTGGCGCTGGAGCATCCCGACCAGTTCGTGCTCGGCGTCGAAGGCGCGGGCCCGCATCAGGGCCTGTCCGGCCAGGTTGGCGGCGGCGGTGAGCAGGGTCCGCTCGTCCGCGCCGATGTCGTGCGGGGCGTCCCAGCCGACGAGGCAGGCGCCGGCCATGCGGTTGCCCGCGGGCAGCGGCAGCACGGCGAGGCCGCCAGGACCGACCTCGGCGAGGGCCGGTTCCAGCGGGGAGCCGGCCGGCCATGTCGCGGGACGGCCCTCGCGCAGCGCCGCGGCCAGGGTCGGCATGGTGCGGACGGGCGCGTCGGGCCACTCGGTGCGCCACTCCGACCGCCACACCTCCGGCCAGGCCTCCGGCTCGGGCGGGTCGAGGACGGTGACGACGAGCCGGTCGCTCTCCAGCTCGGCGACGGCGATCCGGTCGGCGCGCAGCGGGCGGCGCAGCGCGGCCACCACGGCCTTGCCGACGTCCCGCACGGTGACGGCGGTGGACAGGGCGGCGGCAAGGCGCTGCACCCGGGCCACGTCGGTGACGTCGGCGCGCAGCGAGGAGGCGTCGGCGACGGTGCCGACGAGGCGGGCCGGGCGCCCCTCGCCGCCGTGCTCCAGGCGGCCGCGCAGCCGCAGCCACCGGGGCGGACCGGCGGGCTGGAGCACCCGGAACTCCAGCTCCCGGTCGCCGATCGTCATGTGGTCGGCCTCCACCACGGACATCAGCGAGGGCAGGTCCTCGGGGACGGCCAGGCCCAGCAGGGTCTCCACCCGCCCGTCGAAGTCGTCCGGGTCGAGTCCGAACAGGTCCAGGACGTCGTCGTGCACCCGGAGCCGGCCGGTGTCCATGGCGAGGCTGAAGCCGCCCGGCGGCAGGTCCGCGCCCTCGGCGGTGACGGGCGGCGCGGGGAGGGCGACGGCGTCGGCGACGAGGGCGAGACACGCCCGGTCGCCGGCGTCGAAACCGCCCGGCCGCTCGCTCACCGCGAGCAGACAGCCGCCGCCTCGGCGCACGGGCAGGGCGGCGAGATGGAAGTCGCGGCTGGGCGTACGGCGCGACTGGGACTGGGCGGCCAGGTCCCTCGGGCCGAGCCACACCGTGCGTCCCCGGTGCGCCTCGGCGACCGGGGTGCGGCCGGCGACGGAGTAGCAGTCGCGCACCCCGCACAGGGTGCGCGGCACCCCGGCGGCCTCCGCCAGGCACAGCAGCTCGCCCTCCTCGCCGACGGTGTAGAAGCCGGCGAACGCGGCCCCGGCGAAGACGAGGGCCTGCTCCAGGATGCGGCGCAGCCGGTCGGGCGCGTGGGGGTCGGCCGCGAGCGCGCTCAGGGCGCCTTCGGCGCGCAGCGTTCTCGTGCTGCGTCCCGCAGCGCCCTCACCGACCACGTTGGCCATTACAGCGCTAAAGGGACACGGGCGCAGCCCCTGTGCGCGAACGGCGCGCGGCTGGGCGCGCCGGTTTTCACGCGGGGTCTGCGCCCGGCTCGCGGTGCGCATGCCCGCGACCGTGCGCGGCCGACGCCACCCGGACGTCCGCGGGGCCCCGCTCCGGACCCCGCCCCTGTCCGGCGCTTGAGGACGAGGCCCGCCAGGGCCGACGAGGGGGGCTCACAGGCGCGGAACGGGGTAGGCGCACAGATGCGCGCACCGGGCGGCCCGCTCGCCGTGCGGGGCGCCCTCCCACAGGGGAGATTGGGTGCGGGCCGCGCGAGGAGGTGGTCGGCGTGTCCGAGGGACAGGCGTCCGCGGGGACGCGGGCGCCCGTGGGCCGTCCGCTGCTGTCGCTGACGCTGGCCGCGCTGATGGACGAGGTGCACGCCCACTCCGGCGCCGTGTACCTCCTCTCCCCCGATCAGCCCGTGCTGGAGATGGCCGTGATGGCGGGGCTGCCCCGCGCCTTCGCCGCGCCGTGGGAGCGGGTCGCGCTGAGCGCGCCGATCCCCGTGTCCGACGCGGTGCGCGAACGCCGGCTGGTGTGGGTGGGCGGCGGGGAGGAGATGGCCCGCCACTACCCCCGGATCGCCATGGTCCTCCCCTACCCCTTCTCTCTCGCCGCGCTGCCGGTGGCGACGGAGACGAAGACGTACGGCGCGGTCTTCGTGACCTGGCCGGGGTCGCACCCGTCGGAGCTGTCGGACTGGGAGCGCGAGCACCTCACCGCCGCCTGCGACCGGCTCGCGGTGCGGCTGGAGCGGGCCGCCGAGCACAGCCTGCCCCTCGCGCACGAGCCGGACCTGCTGGCCGCGCCGGTGGTGGGCGGGGTGGCCGGCTCGCTGGGCGCGATGGAGGCGGCCCGGATGGTGTCCCGGCTGCCGTACGGGCTGTGCTCGCTCGATCTGCACGGGCGGGTCGCGTTCGCCAACGCCGCGGCGTCCGACCTGCTCGGCGTGGCGCCCGACCGGCTGCCGGGCGCGCACCTGTGGGCGGCGGTGCCGTGGCTGAACGACCCGGTGTACGAGGACCGGTACCGGGCGGCGCTGTTCAGCCAGGACGTCACGTCGTTCGTCGCGCTGCGGCCGCCCGACACCTGGCTGTCCTTCCGGCTGTACCCGAGCACGACCGGTATCAGCGTGCGGATCAGCAGGGCCCGCGCGGTGACGGAGATGAACCGTGCCGCGCCGCCGCAGCCGGGCGTGGGCACGGACCGGCTGGTGACCATCACCCAGGTGCTCGGTCTGGCCGGGGCGCTGACCGAGGCGGTCGGGGTGCAGGACGTGGTGCAGCTGGTCGCGGACGAGATCGTGCCGGCGGTGGGCGGCCAGGGGCTGGTGGTCCTCGGCTCCCGCGCGGGCCGGCTGCGGGTGCTCGGGCACCGCGGGTACGCGGACCCGCTGGTGGTGGAGCGGTTCGACGGGCTGCCGCTGTCCGAGCCGACGCCGGGCGGCCAGGTGCTGCGCACCGGGGTGCCCGCCTTCTTCGAGTCGCGGGGGGACCTGGAGCGGCTGTACCCGGCGCTGCAGACGCATCCGTCGGAGTTCTCGGCGTGGGCGTACCTGCCGCTGATCGCCTCGGGCCGCCCGGTGGGGACGTGTGTGCTGTCGTACGGGGCGCCGCACCGGTTCGCGACGGAGGAGCGGGCGGTGCTGACGAGTCTGGCGGGGCTGATCGCCCAGGCGCTGGAGCGGGCGATGCTCTACGACGTCAAGCACCGGCTGGCGCACGGGCTGCAGGAGGCGCTGCTGCCGAGCACCCTGCCGGCGCTGCAGGGGATCGAGGCCGCCGCCCGGTATCTGCCCGCCACCCGGGGCATGGAGATCGGGGGCGACTTCTACGACCTGGTGCCGACCGACGGCGTGGCGGCGGCGGTGATCGGCGACGTGCAGGGGCACAACGTGACGGCGGCCGGGCTGATGGGCCAGGTCCGTACGGCGGTGCGGGCGTACACGGCGGTGGGGCAGGCGCCGGACGAGGTGATGCGCAGCACCAACCGGCTGCTGCTGGACCTGGGCGTCGAGCTGTTCGCGAGCTGTCTGTATCTGCGGCTCGACGCGGTGCGGGGGCGGGCCGTGATGTCACGGGCGGGGCATCCGCCGCCGCTGCTGCGCCGCCCCGACGGGCGGGTACGGGTCCTCGACCTGGCCGGCGGGCCGCTGCTGGGCATCGACGGCACGGCGGGCTATCCGTCGACGGAGGTGGCGCTGCCGCCCGGTTCGCTGCTCGTCCTGTACACGGACGGTCTGGTGGAGTCGCCCGGCGTCGACTTCGAGGACGCCCTGGCCGAGCTGTGCCGCCGGCTCACCGAGCTCGGCGACCTGCCGCTGGACGACCTGGCGGACGCGCTGGTGCGGCACGGCCCGCACTCGGCGGACCGGCTGGACGACACGGCGGTGCTGCTGCTGAGGTCCGTGCCGCGCTGACCGGCCCCGCGGCGCCAAGGTGCCCCCGCCCGCACACGGCCGGGGGCACCCCACACGCACGGGGACCAGTGGGTGCGGGTCAGTGCGTCCGGGACAGCCCGGAGTCCTGACCGGAGTGACGGCCGGAGCCCGTACCGGTCCCGTCCTCCATGTCCTGTCCGCCGGCGCCGTCCTGACCGGCGCCGGCGTCCTGGCCGCCCGCCTGGTCCTCGGCGCCGGTCTGGTCCTGCGCGCCGGCCTGGCCGTCGCCGGCCTCCTGGCCCGCGCCCTGCTCCTGGCCGCCTGCGCCCGCACCGCCGTCGCCGAGGGTCGCTCCGACGGCCTCCAGGGCGGTGGTGACGGGCTGGAAGAACGTCTCACCGCCCACCGTGCAGTCGCCGCTGCCGCCGGAGGTCAGGCCGATGGCCAGACCGTCCTGGGTGAACAGGGAGCCGCCGCTGTCACCGGGCTCCGCGCACACGTCGGTCTGGATGAGCCCGGTGACCGTGCCCTCGGGGTAGTTCACGGTGGCGTTCAGACCGAGCACCTGGCCGTCGGCGAGACCGGTGGTGCTGCCCATGCGGAACACCTGCTGGCCGACGGTGGCCTCCGCGGCCTGGACGATCGGGACCGTCTGGCCGCCGACGTTCACCTCGCTGGGGGCCTCGGTGGCCGGATCGTCGTAGGTGACGAGCGCGAAGTCGCCCGCGCCGGGGAACAGCGCCTGGTCGACCGTGGCGATCGGCGGGCCGCCCTGCTGGTCGGACCACTCGTCGCCGGCGGCGGCGCAGTGCCCGGCGGTGAGGAACGCCGGACTGCCGTCGCCCGCGATGACGTTGAAGCCGAGTGAACAGCGGGCGCCGCCCGCGAAGATGGCGTCGCCGCCGGACGCGAAGGTGCGGAAGGTTCCCGCGGACTTCTTGAGGGTCGCCATGCCGGAGCCGAGGCTCTCGACGGTGGACTCCAGCTGGTCCCACTTGTCGCCGGTGACCGTGCTGTCCGCGGTGACGAGGATCTTGTTGGTGCGCGGGTCGACCGCCCACGAGGTGCCCGGGATGGTCGCCTCCGACTTCAACGTGCCCGCCCCGGCCTGGAGTTCGGCCGTGCTGTTGTCGACCCAGCGGACCTCCGCGCCCGCGCTGCGGACCTTCAGGGCCATGGTGTTCTCGCCGCGCACCACGTTGACGACGAGCCGCTTGTCCTCGCCGTCGTACCAGGCGCCCGCGTAGGCGTCGCCGAGCGTGCCGGCGAGCCGGGTGGCGAGGTCCGAGGCGTCGCCCGCCTTCAGTGTCTTCGGCGCGGCCACGACGCCGTCCGACGCGCCGTCCTGGGAAGCGTTGGCGTTGGGGAGCAGGATCGCGGCGGCGCCGAGGGCCACCACACCGCCCACCGCTATCGCGGCCTTGCGCTTCGGGATTCGCTTGTGACTCAAACTTCTCGACCTCCTGGGGGGACCGGAGTCGTGCCGCCGTCCGGCGGCTGTTCGGGGCGCCTGGACGGTCGTTGGTACGCAAGGGAGTTGAGGGGTGTTCAACGCGGAGCGAATCCTCACCGTCCGTCACCGGCCGCGCACGCCCGGTCTTCGCTCCCCGGTCGAATCCCGGCTTCGGCGAATCTGCACAGCGAATGCCCAACCCGGTCACCTGACCCGCCGTCCGTTCACAGGCCGCGCATCCGGGACACGCCTTTGCGGCCGATGTGTCTCATTCCCGCCACGGGGGCGCAAGCGGCCGGATGCGTCGATGCCGTGGCCCATGTGAAGAAGTCGCCGCCGAGCCGTGTCCTCGTCTGCACGCTTGGGTGCCTCCTGGCCGCAAGTTGCCTGGTGAGGCGCGTGAGGGATTGGAAGCGGCCGGTTGCCGCGTGCTTTGATCCATCGCACCGCAAGGCCGTTCCGGGCTCCCGGCGACGGGCGCTCGGAGCGCCCGCGGCCGCGGCCTTCATCTGTCCCCAGAGGGGGGCCGCTCCCCCCTTGTGAAAGTCCATACGAAGGGAAGTTCCATCATGAACTCCACCCCCCAGGTCGAGACCGTCGAGATCGCCGACGCCGAGCTCGACGCCGTTTCCGGTGGTCTGTCCGTCAACGCCGTGAACACCCTCACCGGCGCCCTGGACAGCGTCGCCCCGGTGTCCGGCCTGGTCGACACGGCCGTCGGCACCGTCGAGGGTGTCACCGGCCTGAACACGGCCCCGGTCACCAACCTGGTCGCCGGTCTCTGATCGCGTCCTTGTTCCGCCGAGTCCCGGAGCCGTACCCCGGCTCCGGGACTCTGTGGTGCGTCCGCAGTCCTTCCGTCACGTCGCACAGCTCACCCAGGTGAGGGAAGACCCGTGCAATTCCGCCAACAGGCCCTCGCCAGGCTCCAGTCGCCGGAGGATCTCGACCTCCCGGTGCGTTTCGCCCGCCCGCAGGGCTGGCTGGTGCTGTCCGTCACCGTGATCGCGATGGCCGCCGCGTCCGTGTGGGCGCTGACCGGCTCGGTCACCTCCACGGTCCAGGCGCCCGCCATCCTCACGTACGGGCAGGGCAGTTACATCCTGCAGAGCCCTGTCGCCGGCCAGGTCACCGCCGTGCTCGCGCGCGAGGGCGAGCGGCTGCCGGCCGGCTCCCCCGTGCTCAAGGTCCGTACGCCGGACGGCGACCAGGTCGTGCGCACCCTTCAGGCGGGCCGGATCACCGCGCTCGCCGCCGGCGCCGGGCAGATCATCGCGACCGGCGCGGACGTCGCCGCCGTGGAGAAGGTGAGCCGCGCGAAGGCCCCGTTGTACGCGACGGTGTACGTCCCCGCGCAGAAGGCCGCCGGTATTCCCGCACACGCCTCGGTCGACCTGACGGTGCAGTCGGTGCCGAGCCAGGAGTACGGCGTGCTGCGCGGCGAGGTGACGAAGGTGCACCGCTCCGCCCAGTCCCCGCGGCAGATCGCCGCGTTCCTCGGCGACACCCAGCTCGGCGAGGAGTTCACCCGGGACGGCAGGCCGGTGGCGGTCACCGTGGAGCTGAAGCGCTCCGACAGCACGGAGAGCGGCTACGCGTGGTCCTCGGCCGACGGCCCGCCGTTCGAGCTGACGTCGATGACCCTGGCCACCGGTTCCATCCGGCTGTCCGACCGGCGTCCCGTGGATTGGCTGCTGCCGTGAGCGCCGCGCAGGAGACCCGCGGCAGACGTCGCGCCGCCCCGCCCCGCCGCAAGGTGCCCACGTCCCGCGGCAAGACGGTCCGTACGCCCACCGTGCTCCAGATGGAGGCCGTGGAGTGCGGCGCCGCCTCGCTCGCGATGGTGCTGGGCCATTACGGCCGCCACGTCCCGCTGGAGGAGCTGCGCATCGCGTGCGGCGTCTCGCGGGACGGCTCGCGCGCCAGCAACCTGCTCAAGGCGGCCCGCAGCTACGGGCTCACCGCCAAGGGCATGCAGATGGACCTGGCCGCCCTCGCCGAGGTGACGGCGCCGGCCATCCTGTTCTGGGAGTTCAACCACTACGTCGTCTACGACGGCATGGGCCGCCGCTTCGGCCGCCGCGGGGTGTACGTCAACGACCCCGCGAAGGGCCGCCGGTTCGTGCCGCTGGAGGAGTTCGACGGCAGCTTCACCGGCGTGGTGCTGGTGATGGAGCCCGGCGACGACTTCACCCGGGGCGGCCGCAAGCCGGGCGTGCTCGGCGCGATGCCGGCCCGGCTGCGCGGCACCGCGGGCACCATGCCCGCCGTGGTGCTGACCAGTCTGCTGCTGGTGGCGGTGGGCGCGGCGCTGCCCGGCCTGAGCCGCACCTTCATCGACGAGTACCTGATCGGGCAGCAGACGTCGATGCTGGACGTGCTGTTCGCGTCGATGGGCGCCTGCGTCCTGCTGACCCTGGTGCTGACCTGGCTCCAGCAGGCGAACCTGCTGCGCGGCAGGCTGATCTCGTCCACCCTGTCCAGCGCGCGGTTCCTGCGCCATCTGCTGCGGCTGCCGGTGACGTTCTTCTCCCAGCGCAGCCCCGCCGACCTGGTGCAGCGCCTCCAGTCCAACGACGCGGTGGCCGAGACGCTCGCCCGTGACCTGTCGGCGGCGGGCGTCGACGCGGTCGTGGTCGTGCTGTACGCGGTGCTGCTGTACACGTACGACCCGCAGCTCACGTTCGTGGGCATCGGGGTGGCACTGCTGAACATCCTGGCGATGCGCATCGTGATCCGGCTGCGCGCCACCCGCACGGCGAAGCTGCGCGCGGACACGGCCCGGCTCACGAACACCGCGTACACGGGGCTCCAGCTGATCGAGACGCTGAAGGCGACCGGCGGCGAGGACGGCTACTTCCGCAAGTGGGCCGGGCAGCACGCCACCACGCTGGAGGAGCAGCAGCGGCTCGGGGTGCCGAGCGCGTGGCTCGGCGTCGTCGCGCCGACGCTCGCCACGCTGAACAGCGCGCTGATCCTGTGGATCGGCGGCATGCGGGCGGTCGAGGGGCACATCTCGGTCGGTCTGCTGGTCGCCTTCCAGGCGCTGGTCGCCCGGTTCACGGCGCCGCTGACCCGGCTGAACGGGGTGGCGGGCCGCATCCAGGACTTCGCCGCCGACGTTGCCCGGCTGAAGGACGTCGAGAACTTCCGGACGGACCCGCTGTACGGCCGTCCGGGCGCCGGTGAGTCGACCCGGCGGCTGCACGGCCATGTGGAGCTGCAGAACCTCACCTTCGGCTACAACCCGCTGGACAAGCCGCTGCTGACCGGCTTCGACCTGACGGTCGGTCCGGGGCAGCAGGTGGCGCTGGTGGGCGGTTCGGGCAGCGGCAAGTCGACCGTGTCGCGGCTGATCTCGGGGCTCTACACCCCGTGGGAGGGCGTGATCCGGATCGACGGGCA
This sequence comes from Streptomyces sp. GB4-14, assembly GCF_022696125.1. Lineage (NCBI taxonomy): Bacteria > Bacillati > Actinomycetota > Actinomycetes > Kitasatosporales > Streptomycetaceae > Streptomyces > Streptomyces sp. GB4-14. Next base: position 388,721 of record NZ_RZHO01000002.1, read on the forward strand.
GCGCATCGAGGACATCCCGCGCGGGGCGCTGGCCGCGTCCGTCTCCTTCGTCGACCAGGACGTGTTCCTGTTCGAGGGGACGGTGCGGGACAACGTCGCGCTGTGGGACCCGTCGATCCCGGACGAGGCGGTGGTCGAGGCGCTGAAGGACGCGGCGCTGTACGACGTGATCGTGCGCCGTCCGGGCGGCATTCACAGCCCGGTCGAGCAGGACGGCCGGAACTTCTCCGGTGGTCAGCGCCAGCGTCTGGAGATCGCGCGGGCGCTGGTGCGCCGGCCGAGCATCCTGGTGCTCGACGAGGTGACCAGCGCGCTGGACGCCGAGACGGAGCTGGTGGTGATGGACAACCTGCGCCGCCGCGGCTGCGCGTGCGTGGTGATCGCCCACCGGCTGTCCACGGTCCGCGACAGCGACGAGATCGTCGTGCTGGACCAGGGCACGGTCGTGGAGCGCGGACGGCACGAGGAGCTGGTGGCGCGCGGCGGCGCGTACGCGGCGCTGGTCAGGGAGCGATGAGATGACTGCCGTGCAGGAGGGGCGGGGCGGCGACGTCGTCCTGGGCGCGCTCGGCGCGCTGGGCACCCCGATCGACTGCTCCGGGTTCGGGAAGCTGGACCTGGAGGGGCCGCAGGTGCTGTGGCTGATCGCGTCCGGCGCCGTGGACCTGTTCGCGGTGGACGCGGAGCAGCAGGGTCACTGGCACCACCTGGGCCGCCTGGAGGCGGGCTCGCTGGTGCTGGGTCCGGTGGCGGGTCCGGCGCACACGCTGGTGGCGCGGCCGCTGCGGGACTGCGTGGTGCACCGCATCGCGCTGCGCGAGCTGTATCAGGAGGCCCACACCCAGACCTGGTCGTACGACGAGTACGGCAACCCGCAGTACGTGCCGCCGACGACGAGCCCGCTGGAGTACGCGCTCGCGCTCGGCGTGGGCCGGAGCCTCGCCGTGCTGTTCCAGGCGCCGATGGCGACGGAGCGGGCCGCGGCGCCCACCGACGACGACGTGTTCTGGATGCAGGTGCCGCCGGGCAGCGTGCAGTACGGCTCCCTGTACGGCGCGGAGGCCGCGGCCGACCTGCTGATGGACCCGTCGCTGTGGCAGAGCATGGTCGACCAGCAGTACCGGCTGATGACCACGCTGGACCGGTGGATCGAGCAGCTGGAGGAGACGCACGAGTCGCGCACCGCGCAGGGCATCGCGGCCGGCGAGGCGGTGCGGGCGCAGGCCGACCGGACGCTGCTCGCGTCGATCGGCAAGCGGTCGGGGCGGCGCACGACGGCCGCGGACGCGGACGCCACGTACGCGGCCTGCGAGCTGGTGGCGCGGGCGGCCGGGATCACCCTGGCCTCGCCGGCGCGGTCCGGCACCGGCGCCGACCGGCTGGACCCGGTGGAGCAGGTGGCGCTGGCCTCGCGGCTGCGCACCCGGGTGGTGCGGCTGGAGGGCCGGTGGTGGCGCGACGACGTGGGGCCGCTGGTGGGTCACCGCGCCCTGTCGGGCGCGCCGGTGGCGCTGCTGTGGCGGCGCGGCGGCTATGTGGCCGTGCATCCGTCGACGGGCCGGGAGACCCCGGTGGAGAAGGCGAACGCCGAGGAGTTCGAGCCGCGCGCGGTGATGTTCTACCGTCCGCTGCCCGAGCGGCGGCTGAGCCCGCTGCGGCTGATGCGGTTCTGCATGGGCGGCACCCGGGGCGACCTGACGGGGCTGGTGCTGAGCGGTCTGGTCACGGTGGTGCTCGGGGCGCTGGTGCCGCTGGCGACGGGCCGGATTCTCGGCGAGTACGTGCCGAAGGCGCAGACGGACCTGATCGTGCAGGTGTGTCTGGCGGTGATCCTCAGCAGTGTGGTCGCGGCCGCGTTCATGCTGCTGCAGAACCTCACGCTGCTCCGGCTGGAGGGCCGGGTGGAGGCCACGCTCCAGCCGGCGGTGTGGGACAGGCTGCTCAGGCTGCCGACCCGGTTCTTCACGGAGCGGTCCACGGGTGAGCTGGCGAGCGCGGCCATGGGCATCAGCGCGATCCGCCGGATGCTGGCCGGGGTCGGGCCCACGGTGACCCAGTCGGTCACGGTGGGCGCGGTGAACCTGGCGCTGCTGCTGTGGTTCAGCGTGCCGATGGCGCTGGCCGCGATGGGCATGCTGGTGGTGATCGCGGGCGTGTTCCTGGGACTGGGGCTGTGGCAGGTGCGCTGGCAGCGGCGGCTGGTGGTGCTCACCAACAAGCTGAACAACCAGGCGTTCCAGACCCTGCGCGGCCTGCCGAAGCTGCGGGTGGCGGCGGCGGAGAACTACGCGTACGCGGCGTGGGCGTCGCAGTTCGCGCGCAGCCGGGAGCTGCAGCAGAAGGCGGGCCGGATCAAGAACCTGACGGCGGTACTGGGCGCGGTCTATCTGCCGCTGTGCACGCTGGGGATGTTCATGCTGCTGGCGGGTCCGGCGCGCGGGTCGATGACGGCGGCCGAGTTCCTCACCTTCAACACCTCGGTGACGATGGTGCTGACGTCGGTGACGCAGCTGACGGGCGCGTTCGTCTCGGCGGTCGCCGCGCTGCCGCTGTTCGAGCAGATCCGGCCCGTGCTGGACGCGACGCCCGAGGTGCGCGCGGCGAGCACCCGTCCGGGGCCGCTGACCGGCGCGATCGAGGCGCGCCGGGTGTCGTTCCGCTACTCCGACGACGGCCCGCTGGTGCTGGACGACGTGTCCTTCGAGGCGCGTCCGGGCGAGTTCGTGGCGGTGGTCGGCCCGAGCGGCTGCGGCAAGTCGACGCTGCTGCGGCTGCTCATCGGCTTCGACCGCCCGCAGTCCGGCAGCGTGCTGTACGACGGCCAGGACCTCGCGGCGCTGGACCGGTCGGCGATGCGCCGCCAGTGCGGTGTGGTACTCCAGCACGCCCAGCCGTTCACCGGGTCGATCATGGACGTGATCTGCGGGAGCGAGCCGTACACGCCGGAGGAGGCGATGGCGGCGGCGGAGATGGCGGGGCTGGCGGAGGACATCCGGCGGATGCCGATGGGGCTGCACACCATCGTGTCCGGCAGCGGCGCGGTCTCGGGCGGTCAGCGGCAGCGGCTGATGATCGCCCAGGCGCTGATCCGCCGGCCGCGGATCCTCTTCTTCGACGAGGCGACCAGTGCCCTGGACAACGAGACGCAGCGCACGGTCATCGAGAGCACCAAGGCGCTGCGGGCGACCCGCATCGTCATCGCGCACCGGCTGTCGACGGTGCTGGACGCGGACCGGGTGGTGGTGATGGAGGCCGGCAAGGTGGTCCAGCAGGGCACGCCCGCCGAGCTGCTCGCCGACACGCGGGGGCGGCTGCACGAGCTGGTGCGCCGGCAGCTCGCCTGAGCCGTCAGGCGCCCGCGCCCGGGTACGGCGCCCCCGAGGGCATCCCGGCCGCCACGTAGGCCTCGTACAGCGCCCGGGCGGGCGCCTCCGGGCCGGCGTGCGGTCCCTCGAAGCGCTCGCCGCGCGCCCGGGCGTCGAGCGCGGAGAGGCACACGTCCCAGCCGGCGCTGTTGCGGGCGGCGGTGTTCTCGGTGCCCAGCACGTTGGTGAGGGTGAAGCGGGTGCGCTTCTCCCCCAGCTCCTCCAGGTCGAAGTGGATCTCGTCCTCCTCCCAGGTGAAGGACAGGTGGCGGGGCGGGTCGACGGCGACGACCCGGCCGGTGGAGTCCTCCAGGGCGGGGTCGCCGCCGAAGACGACGGCGCCGCCGGGACGCAGGTCGATCTCCGCGCGCGAGGGGAACCAGTGGACGAGTTCGTCGGCGTCGGTGACGAACGTCCAGACCCGGTCGACGGGGTGGTCGTACTCGCGGACGAAGCGGACGGCGGGGCGGCCGTCGTCCAGGGTGAGGAAGGTGCCGGTGGGCTCGGCGGCCATGGCGATCAGTCCTTCGGGGTCGGTCCGGTGGTGTCCGGCCGCGCGTCCAGGCGGCGGCCGAGCGCGTCGAGGCTCTCGCCCCACAGCTTCCGGTACGGCGCCAGCCAGGCGTCGAGGGCGGCGAGCGGGGCGGGGTCGAGGGTGTGCACGCGGCGCTGCGCCTCCTGGCGGACCCGGACCAGGCCGGCCTCCCGCAGCACCTTGAGGTGCTTGGAGGCGCTGGGCTGGCTGAGCTCGCACGCCAGCGCGATCTCCCCCACGGTCCGGGGGCCGGTCCTCAGCAGCGCGACGACGGCCCGCCGGTGCGGGTCGGCGAGAGCGGCCCAGAGGGCGGCGTCGGACATGGCTCCAATATGCCTCCGCGGTTATATTCCTGTCAAGGAATGAACGAGGCCGGGCCGTGGCGCGTTCTTGACGTTCCGCTCGGCCGGACCCGTTGGCCGGGGCGGGAAGTGGGTACCCACGGGCCATGCGGACCAGCGTGGTGGATGTCGGGTCGAAGACCGTCCGGCTCGTCGTGTCGGACACGGAGGGCGGTGCGCCCCTGCCCGTGCACACCGCCAAGTGGCGGCTGCGGTTGTCCGAGCAGGTCACGCACGGCGGGCCGGTGCCGGACCGCGCCGTGGAGGACCTGGTGGACGCCGTCGCGGCGGCGGACCGGGCCGCCACGCGGTGGGGCGCCGCCGGTCCCCTCGCCTTCGCCACGGCCGTGGTGCGCGGGGCTCCGAACCGGCACGAGGTGCTGCGCACGGTCCGGGACCGGACCGGCGTCGAGCTGTGCACCCTGCCCGGCGAGGTCGAGGCGGAGCTGACCTTTCTCGCCGCGCGCCGCTGGATGGGCTGGCGCTGCGGTCCGCTGGCCATGCTGGACATCGGCGGCGGCTCCCTGGAGGTCGCCTTCGGGCGCGGCAGACTGCCCGACTTCGCCGCCTCGCTGCCCCTGGGCGCGGCACGGCTGACGCACGAGTACTTCGAGGACGAGGACCCGCCCTCGCCGGCCCGCGTGCGCGCCCTGCGCCGGCGGGTGCGTCACCAGCTGCGCGACGCGGCGGCCCGGATCCGCTGGGAGGGCCCGCGCACCGCGGTCGCCACCTCCCGCACCTTCCAGCAGCTCGGCCGGCTGTGCGGGGCGGCGCCCGGACGGCACGGACCGTTCGTGGAGCGGGTCCTGTCCGCAGCAGACCTGCGCGGGGCCGTCGACCGGCTGGCCGCGCTGCCGGCCGCGGAACGCGCCCGGCTGCCCGGCATCTCCGCGCCCCGCGCCGCGCAGAGCCTGGCGGGCGCGGTGGTGGCGCACACCGCGATGAAGCTGACCGGCCTGGCGACGGTGACGGTGTGCCCCTGGGCGCTGCGCGAGGGGGTGCTGCTGCGCCATGTGGAGGAGGGCCCTTCCTGGTGGGCGGAGATCTCCCGGCGCAGCGAGAAGGAGTCGGACGGCGCGGACCCGGTGCCGCTGCGCATCGCCGCCGCCCGGCACTGACCGGTACGAGCACGATCAGCACTACGCAGAGGAGACCCCGTTGTCCGAGCACCACGACACCCCGAAGCCGTCCGATTCGGCCCTCGAGGAGGTGCTGCGCGAGGTGGAGGAGGCCGAGCGCCGCACCCAGGAGTCCGAGGAGGACCGCCGCCACCGCGGCGAGGCGGGAGAGGCGATCACGCCGAACACCCAGGCACAGGAGGAGTCGGAGGGCGAGTAGTCGTACGCCCGCGCCCTACTGCGGCGGCGCCCCGAGCGGGCGGGCGGCGAGGGCGCGGGCGACACCCAGCAGGTTCGCGGCCATCGCGCGGCCCGTGCTGCGGGACCAGTCGTGGCCGCTGCCGCCCTCCAGGAAGCTGGGTCCGGGTCCCGGGCCCTGGTTCCAGTAGGTCCATGCCTGGCCCGGAATGGTGTAGCCGATGTCCTGGAGCCCGCCGGTGATCTCGCTGATCACATGGTGCGCCCCGTCCTCGTTGCCGGTGACGACGACGCCGGCGACCCGGTTGTAGGCGACCGGGCGGCCCTCGTCGTCCGTCTCGGACAGCATCGCGTCCATCCGTTCCAGGACCCGCTTCGCCACCGACGACGGCTGGCCCAGCCAGGTCGGCGAGGCGATGACGAGGATCTCGGACGCGAGCAGCTTCTCGTGCACTCCGGGCCAGTCGTCGCCGTCGTGCACGGCCTCGCTGACCACCCCGGGGGCGATGTCGAGGTCCACGGCGCGCACGACGTCGACCTCGACGCCCTCCCGCTCCAGCTGCTCGGTGACGGTCCGGAACAGCGCCTCGGTGTTGGAGGTCTCCGGCGACTTCTTGAGCGTGCAGTTGATCACCAATGCCTTCATGAGGTCATGGGGTACCCGGCACGCCTGCCCCCGCCACGCCGCCGGGCGTTTCCGTGCTCCGTCCGGGTACCCGGGGTCCATGGACGACCCCCGAGACGAACCTCTGCTGCCCGCGCCGCGCGGGCCGCTCAGCCGCGCCGTGACGACGTATCTGCGGGGCGCCGGACCGCTGCCCTCCGAGGCGGAGGCCGCCGCCGCCCCGGTGTACGGCGAGGACCTCCAGCTGGCCCTCTACCTCTGCTACGAACTTCACTACCGCGGCTTCGCGGACGTGGCGCCCTCCCTGGAGTGGGACCCGGACCTGCTGCGGACCCGGGCCGCCATGGAGCGGCGCTTCCTCGCCGCGCTCCGTGAGGACGCCCCGCGCCACGACAGCGTGGACGACGCGCTGGCCGGGATCCTGGTCGAACCGGTGGACGGCACCGGCGTCAGCCACTTCCTGCGCGACAAGGGCGAGCTGTGGCAGCTGCGCGAGTACGCGGCCCTGCGCTCCCTTTACCACCTGAAGGAGGCCGACCCGCACGCCTGGGTGCTGCCGCGGCTGCGCGGGCGGGCGAAGGCGGCGATGGCGGCCGTGGAGTTCGACGAGTACGGCGGCGGGCGCGCCGACCGGGTGCACGCCCGGTTGTGGGCCGACCTGATGACGGACCTCGGCCTGGACACGACGTACGGCCGCTATCTCGACGCTGCCTGTGCGGAGCTGCTCGTCACGGTGAACCTGATGTCCCTGTTCGGGCTGCACCGCACGCTGCGGGGCGCCCTGGTGGGCCACTTCGCGACGGTCGAGATCACGTCCTCGCCGGGCTCCCGCCGGCTGGCCGAGGCCATGCGCCGCACGGGCGCGGGCCCCGCCGCCGAGCACTTCTACGACGAGCACGTGGAGGCGGACGCGGTGCACGAGCAGGTGGTCCGCAAGGACGTCATCGGCGGTCTGCTGGAGGACGAGCCGGCGCTGGCGCCGGACGTCGCGTTCGGCGTGGCGGCCACGGTGTTCACGGAGGACCGGCTCGGCGACCGGCTGCTCGCCGACTGGGGCGAGGGCCGTTCCGCGCTGCGTACCCCCCTGTCACAGGAGGTCACCCATGGCTCTTGACCAACGGGGTACTCGGCCGCCTGTGAAAAGTCTGGTACTCCCGGGCGTGTACGCCCCTCAAGAGGACACCGAGCTGCTGGCGGCGGCCCTGGCCGACGAGCCGTTGGCGCCGGGCGCGGCGGTCCTCGACGTCGGCACCGGTTCCGGTGCCCTGGCCCTGACGGCCGCCCGGCGCGGCGCCCGGGTGACCGCGGTCGACGTGTCGCGGCGGGCGGTGTACGCGGCCCGGCTGAACGCGCTGCGGGCGGGCCTCCCGCTCGAGGTCGTGCGCGGCAACCTGTTCGAACCGGTGCGGGGACGGTCGTTCGACCTGGTCCTCGCCAATCCCCCGTACGTCCCCGCCCCCGGGGCGCACCGGCCGCCGCGCGGCGCGGCCCGCGCCTGGGACGCCGGCGGTGACGGGCGGCTCGTGCTCGACCGCATCTGCCATGAGGCGCCGGGGCTGCTGCGGCCGGGCGGGGTGCTGCTGCTGGTGCAGTCGGCGCTCAGCGACCCCGGACTGACCGTGGACTGTCTGCGGTCCGCGGGGCTGAAGTCGGCGGTGACGCAGCGACAGAGGATCGCCTTCGGCCCGGTGCTGCGGACCCGGGTGGAGTGGCTGCGGGAGCGCGGGCTGCTGTCCCCGGACGAGAACGACGAGGAGCTGGTGGTGGTCCGTGCCGAACAGCCCGTCTGATCCCGCGCGTTCCCCGTCCGGTGGCTCGTCCGGCGCTCCGTGCGACGCTTCCAACGCCGCGTCCGGCGCGGCCCGCCGGGTCGTGATGCGGCGCAAGGGGCCGATGCTGGTGGAGGGTCCGGTGGAGGTGGAGCTGGAGGACGGTTCGGTGGTGTCCTCCGACCGCTTCCAGGTGGCCCTGTGCACCTGCCGGCGCAGCCGCCGCTACCCCTGGTGCGACACCAGCCACCGGGACCGCGCCTGACCTTCCGACGACAGCGCCTCGCGAAAAGCCCCGAGGCCGGCGGGCGGCCCCACTCCGCCCGCCGGCCTCCCATGGGATCGCACTTCCCGCGCGGTGCCCCGTACTCCCCAGTCCGCGGGCCGCCACGCGGTCACGGGAACCGTGCGATCCCGGTCTCTAGAAGGCGAAGACGCTCGAGCCGTGGGCGTTCATCTCGCAGTCGTTGGAGAAGACGCGCTCGTAGGAGACCCTCTTGCCCTGCCAGACGCCGTCCACGGTGACCAGCACCGGGTCGTACACCATCGGGCACATGACGTCCTCGGTGCGCGTCAGCGCGCTCAGGTCGCCGCCGACGGCGGCCAGTTCGGCACAGGCCGAGCCGGCGGCCGGGTGGGTGCCGGAGGGGCCCGGGGCGCAGGTCAGGGTGACCGCGCGTTCCGGAGTGGCGGTCGTCGCGCTGACCCCCTTGCCGACGGTGAGCACCAGGGCAGAGGGGGCGTAGAGCGCGGACGGGGCATCTCCCGGGGCGGCGAGCGCGGCCCCGGAGAGGGGGGCGCAGACGGCGGTGGCCGTGAGACCGAGGGTGATGGCCCAGCGCGCGGTGTTCCGCATTGTGTGCATCCTTCCGCTTCGTTTCTTCGGTTGCCGGCCCGTGCTCGGTCGGTGCCGAACCGGCGTGCCGGAGTCTGCCGAGTCCCCGGCGGAAACTCACCTCGACCCCATGCATTTCAGTAACATTGCGTATTGAATCAGTGGCGCGAAGTGACCAAACGAACGCGCGTCGACCCGGTAAACGCACGGCTCCCGCCGGAGCGAAGTTGCCAGATGGCCGAATTCCCGCCGCCCGTTAATCGGCCTGAAACATTCCGATTGCGGCGTGCGCAGGGCGAACAGAAAACCCTTGCGGTCATGAAAGGGACGCTCCCCGGTCATCTCCGAACACCCCGCGCGTCATTCCGGGCGGAGGGGACGTCCTGTCACCGGACGCTGGACGGGACCGGCGCATACCGGCCAGTATGCGTCGGGGCCACGAGGCACCCCGAGGCACCACGAGACAGGGCGGGACGGATGGCGAAGCACTGGGCCGACTTCCAGTACGAGATCTACCTGAACGGGATGACGGGGGCCGTGCCGCGGCTGCCGACCGACCTGACCCGGCTGGAGGAGCTGACGGAGCGGCGCCTCGGCCCCGGCCCGGTCGGATACGTCGCCGGCAGCGCGGGCGACGGCAGCACCGCCCGCGCCAACCGGGCCGCCCTGGACCGCCGCCGGATCGTGCCGCGCATGCTGCGGGACGTCCATGAGCGCGACCTGTCGGTGGAGGTGCTGGGCCGCCGGCTGCCCGCGCCGCTCGCCCTGGCGCCGGTCGGGGTGCTGTCGATCATGCATCCGGACGCCGAGCCTGCGGCCGCGCGCGCCGCGGCCGCGCAGGGCGTGCCGTTCGTGCTGTCCTCCGCCTCCAGCACGCCGATGGAGCAGGTCGCGGAGGCGATGGGGGACGCCGAGCGCTGGTTCCAGCTGTACTGGCCGAAGGACGTGGAGGTGGCGCGGTCCTTTCTCGACCGGGCGAAGGCGGCCGGGTACACGGCGCTGGTCGTCACCCTGGACACGCCCCTGCTGTCCTGGCGGCCACGCGACCTCGACCAGGCGTACCTGCCGTTCCTCCACGGCGTGGGCACCGCCAACTACTTCTCCGACCCGGCGTTCCGGGCGGGGCTCGCCAAGCCGGTGCACGAGGATCCGAACGCGGCGGTGATGCACTTCGTGGGCATGTTCGCCGACCCGGCGAAGACCTGGCCGGATCTGGCGTTCCTGCGGGAGAACTGGGACGGGCCGATCGTCCTGAAGGGGGTACTGCACCCCGACGACGCCCGCCTCGCGGCCGACGCGGGCATGGACGGCGTGGTGGTCTCCAACCACGGCGGCCGGCAGGTGGCGGGCGCGGTCGCCGCGGCGGACGCGCTGCCCGGTGTGGTGCGGGCCGTCGGCGACCGGCTCACCGTGCTGTTCGACAGCGGGGTGCGCACCGGTGACGACGTCTTCAAGGCGCTCGCGCTGGGCGCCCGCGCGGTGCTGGTGGGCCGTCCGTACGTGTACGGGCTTGGCCTGGACGGGCAGGCGGGCGTGGAGCACGTGATCCGCTGTCTGCTCGCCGAACTCGACCTCACCCTCGCCCTGTCGGGCCACTCGGGTCCGGACACGATGGGTCCCGGCGACCTCACCGAGGCGAGGGTCTGACGTCCCGTCCGGGGCGGCCGTCGGGCCGCCCCGGGGCGCGCTGCTCAGCTCACCGGTTCGGCCAGGCCTGCGTAGCGGGCGGAGGGGGCCGTCGGGCCGGTGACGGAAAGCGACTCGCTCGACGCGTCGGCGGACCGGACCGGCTCGGCGGCCCAGCGTTGCTCCACGGTACGGTCGCGCACCTTGACGACGATGTCGGCGTTCGCGTCAGGGGTCGACGGGGCGAGCGCCATCCGCACGTCCCAGCGCGGCACCAGCTCGCCCTGGACGGTGAGGTCGTAGCGCACGTCGTCGGCGGTCCGGTCGCCGGAGTCGGCGCAGACCCCGAGCACGACCACGCCGGCGTCCTTGTGGGAGTCCAGGCACAGCCCCGGGTCGGCCACGCTCCGCAGCAGCCCGTCCTCCTCGTACGTCCACTGCTGGGTCCACGCCGCGGAGCACTCCGCCAGCCGGGCGCCTGAGCCGTCCTGGGGCTCGGCGCGGGTGTCCAGGCACAGTCCGGAGGCGATGTTGCGCAGCCGGGTGCGGTTCGGCGCCGAGGGCAGGCCCGCCGCGCCGGGCGGGGAGGCCGACGGCACGGCGGCCCGGCCGCCCGCGCCGGTGGCGCCCGTCGGGTCGGCGGTGCCGCCGTCGGGGGTGGACGAGCCGGCGATGAGCACGCTGACCAGCACGCCCGCGGACACCGCGCCGAGTCCGGTGAGCAGGGTGCGGGTGGAGCGCACCGGGTCGGGCAGCGCCATGGCGAGCCGGTCGGGCACCGGAAGCCGGGAGAGCAGCCGGTGCCGGGCGCCTGCCCTGCCGTCCCCGCCGCCGCGGCGACGGCGGCGTCCGGTGCGGCCGGAGCGGGGGCCGGACACGGCGCGGCCCGGCCGCGAGTCGAGGTAGCGCCGGGCCCCCCACCCCAGCACCGCCTCCGCGAGGAGCGTGCCGAGACCGGACTCGAAGTGGCCGAGCTGCTCGGCCGCGTTGCGGCAGTAGCGGCACTCGACCATGTGCCGGCGCACGTCGGGCAGCAGTTCGCCGCCCCGGCGGATGGGCACGTCCAGCAGCCGGTTGTAGAAGCGGCACTCCTGCGTGGGCGCCAGTTCCTGATGGGCGCGGACGAGCCCCTGACGGAACTTCTCCCGGGCCTGGTCGAGCGCGCCCGACGCGAGGTCGGCGTCCGTGCCGAGCAGTCCTGCGGGCACGGATATCGGCTCGGCCTCGACCTCGACGTGCCAGAGCAGACAGCGCGCGAGCGCGGGCAGGGACCGGAACGCCCGCTGGGCGAGGGTGCGGTTCTCCGGCGTCATGGTCGTCGCCGCGCGCATGCCCCGACCGCCCGCCGGTTTCAGCAGCCCCGGCAGCGCCTCGGCCACATGGTCGTCGGCGGCCCACTCGCGGACCGTGTCCCGCACCCCCACGAGAAGGACGGGACGGAGGGCCACGGCGGACTCGCCGAGCGCGACCCGGTCGAGCACACGGTGCAGGGCGGCCCCGGTGACCATGGCCGCGGTCCGCCCGCCGGCGGCCAGACACACGGTCGCGTAGTCGTGCATCGCGTGCCAGTGGCGCGCCGTCAGCAGGGCGACGGAGCGCGCGGCTTCCGCCTCCGGACGTCCCCGCAGCCGCGCGGCCAGCGCCTCGTCGGATTCCCCGGGATCACCGCCCGGCGGGGGATAGGGAGGACGAGGGGGGTGGGGGGTGTGCACTGAGATTGGTTCCTTCCCACAGCGCATGTGACGTTCGAGCGTTTCCGACACCGAAAAGGGACGCAGGATTGGTGCATACCTCTTGGGTGTGGCGCGGGGGGCGGGAATTGTCCGGCGGCGCTTCCGACCCGTTTCGTCAACTCGCGAGCGTCCCCGGCCTTTACCCCCTCACGGGTGGCTCACTCTCGCACAACCCGTGCGCGGCCAACAAGGCGGTCGGGCAACATCCCCGCGTTGACAGAAAGTCAAAAGGAGAAGGCGCTCCGTGAACCGTGTTCCGGCATTCACGCGCCTTTTCCACGAGGGTGCGCGGTTCCCTGAAAAGAGGTGACGGGAAGGTGTGGCCAAGGTGTGATGCGAAGGCGCGTGCCACTCCCCCGGTGTGCCTTTTCCGCGGCGCGCGCCCCCTGTGAACGGCGCGTCCGCACCGCCCGGCCGCGCACGCTGCCGGAGCGCGCGGCGGCGCCGTACGCGGGGGGGCGCTTCGGGAGGTCACGCGCGGCGACAGCGGTGCTTCCGCGCGCCCGGCCGGCGGCCGCGGTTAAGGCGCCTTTCCAGCGGCGGACGGGTGTCAGATCTGCCAGGACCTCAGCCGGTCGGCGGCGCCGTACACGTCGGTCGCGCCGGAGATCAGGTCGCGCGCGAGATCGACCAGGGCGCCGTAGGGCGGATCGATGCCGGCCCCGCTGACGTACATGTAGGCGACGGCCGTGGCGCAGGCGAAGCGGGCGTTGGCCGAGGGCAGCGGGCGGAGCACGGCGAGGGTGTGCAGCAGGGCGGCGGCCCGCCAGGCGGCGTCGGAGTCCACACCGAGCCGGGGCGGGTCGACACGGTGCCGGGCCACGGCCGCCACCAGGGCGGAGAAGTCGTTGACGGTGGGCTGGTCCGGGAGGACCTCCTCGTGCCGCTGGAGCAGCCAGGGCACGTCGATGTGCAGCACGGGCGGCATCAGTCAGGCGGCCCGTCCTGCGCCCTTGGCGGGCGGTTCGTCGTCGGGGAACGCGGCGGCGAACTCGTCGGCGTGCGTGGCGAAGAAGCGGCGGAAGGCCTCGGCGCCCTCCTGGAGGGCGCGGTGACGGGCGATGTCCGCCGCTGCCGCCTCCCGTACGAGCGCCTTCATGGACGTACCGCGTTCCTTGGCGATCTGCCTGAGGTCCTCGAGCTCGCGGTCGCTGAACTCCACGTTGAGAGCTGGCATGGCATTACGGTACCGCTCGGGTACTGGACAGTAAATATCCGCAGGTCAGGGCATATGCGGTGGGGTACCGGAGGGGACGGGCGCGGGCCGGTGACCGAGAGGGTCACCGGCCCGCGCGGGCAGGGAGCCGGTCAGCCCTGGTCGGCCACGAAGGCGGCCATGCGGGTCAGGGCGGCGTTCCAGTTGATGGTGTGCTCGTTGGTCGACCAGGACTGGATGTCGTCGATGAAGCAGAACTGACCGACGCAGCCCTGCAGTTTCGACTGGGCGAACGGGTCCTGGATGCTGGAGTTGGGTCCGCCGGACAGGGTGCCGGCGGGCGGGCTGGGCAGGTTCGGGTCGAGCTGGCGGGCGTACCACCGGCTGTGCTGGTTCTTGGCGTGGACCTCGCCGTAGCCGGTGACGTAGGAGATGTTGAGCGCGTTGCGGCCGAGGATGTAGTCCATGCTCTGCAGCGCGCCGTCCCGGTACTTCGCCGCGCCCGTGAGGTCGAAGGCGGTGGCGAGGACGACGGCGTTGTTGAGCACCTGGTGGCTGGAGCCCCAGTCGTAGACGTTGCCCTGCGGCGCGTACGGCATCCCGTAAGGGTGTGCCTTCAGGGTGGCCAGGTAGCGGTCGGCGCCCGCGACCACGGAGCGGCGGACCTTGTCGAGGCCGGGCAGCTTGTTCGGCACCGTGGCGAGGTCGAGGCGGCCGGCCGCGGCGGTGCGCGCCCAGTCGAAGCCGGTCGGGCCGAAGATGTCCGCGGTGTGCACCGGCGAGTTCAGCACGTGGTCCCTGAACTCCCGCTCACCGGTGGTGAGGTAGAGCTCGGCAGCCGCCCAGTAGAACTCGTCGGACACGGTGTCGTCGGGGTAGGCGCCGCCGCCGACGCCGTCGTCCGGGTCGGCGATGCGGTCCGGGTGGGCCAGTGCGGCCGCCCAGGCCTTGCGCGCCGCCGCCAGCGCGCGGTCGGCGAACTGCTGGTCGTAGGGGCGGTACAGCCGGGCGGCCTGGGCCGCCGTGGCGGCGAGGTTCAGGGTGGCGGCGGTGGTCGGCGGGTGCAGCTCGCGCTTCTGCGGGTCGTCGTGCGGCAGCAGGGGCAGCCCGGTCCACTGCTCGTCGTGGATCTTGTGGTGGGCCATGCCGGCCAGCGGCTCGCCGTCGGGCACCTGCATCTTCAGCAGGAACTCCAGCTCCCAGCGGGCCTCGTCGAGGATGTCGGGGACCTTGTTGCCGCTCTCCGGGATGTTCAGCGTGCGGTCGCCCAGCTTGTGCGGCTCGCCGGTACGGGCGTGCCTGGCGCGCTCGTAGGTGCTGAGCACCTCCCAGGTGCTGATGCCGCCGTTGACGACGTACTTGCCGTGGTCGCCCGCGTCGTACCAGCCGCCGGTGACGTCCAGGGTGTAGTCGCACTCCCCGGGCCGGCAGGGCACCGCGCCGTCGCCCTGGTTCGGGGCGACGTCCACGTGGCCGGCCGGGCGGCCGTAGCCGGGGCGCAGGTCCTCACGGATCGCCACCCCGCTGCGCTGGGTGTAGTAGTACTTCGCCGAGTCCAGCCGCAGACGCTCGTACGCCTTCGCGTCGATGTCGAAGGGGTGGCTGGTCTCGCCGTCCGCCGTCAGGGTGAAGCCGGCCCCGTGCCCCCGGTAGGAGCCGAAGTCGACGGAGTGGACGTTCTGCCCGGAGGAGGCGTCGACGCCGCGCGGCACGGTCCATCCGGTGCGGACCACCCGGCCGCTCCCGTCCTTGAGCTGCCAGGCCAGCTTCTCGGTGGCGTCGGTGACGAGCGTGGCGTTCTTGGGCCCGGCGGGCAGGTAGCCCACCTGGTTCACCCGGACACGCGGCCCGGTGTCCGGCTCGTACGGCTCGGGGGCGACGCCGCCGAGCAGCGACACGTCGTCCACGCAGAACCGCCAGGGGTCGGGGCTGCCGCCGAGCTGGAAGCCGACCTGCGCCTGCTCCGTGCCGACCGGTGCGGTGAAGGTGTACGAGTACGTGTCGCCGGACACGCTGAGCTGCGGCGACACCTCGTGGAAGGTGTCGTACGGCGCCACCTGGAGACCGACGATCGCCCGGACCACATGACCGGCGGGCGAGCCGGTCGCGCTGAAGGAGAAGCGGTACGTCTCCCCCTCCACCAGGGTGATGTCGTTGTGGCCCACGATCGCGTCCCAGCGGTTGGCGGTGCCGCCGGGCACGTCGGCGCACAGGCGGCCGTCGGAGACGCCCGCGGTGACGCCCTCGGAGGCCCACCAGGGGTCGGTGCCGTTGTCGAACGTGCCGTTGCGGATCTGCTCGACCTCGTCCGCCCCGGCCGGTGCCGCGGGCATCGCGGTGAGCGCGGTCGCCAGCAGACCGGTGAGGGTCAGCAGCGCGGTTCTGCGTCGTTTCACGTCTGGGCTCCTCGTGGAGGTACGGGGGTAAGGGGGCGCGAATGGGAGCGCTCCCAACTCCGTGCGCCGCCCATGGTTGTGGCAGATGTGACACCCCGTCAACGGTCGTGACGCGAAGAGAGCGTTTCGGGGTGGTACGGAGGCGGCGGCACCGGTTCCCGTTCACGTCGGGCGCGGACGCACTAGGCTGGGACTCTGGCGATACACCGGTTCACGGTGAGTGTGCGCGATGGAGTGGCGACGATGAGGCCGGACGACCCGTTCGACGATGCGGTGACGGCCCGGGCCGTCATCGCCGCCGACGGCACGCTCACGCAGTGGAGCGAGGGAGCACGCCTGCTGCTGGGACACCGGCCCGAGGAGGTCGTCGGCCGCCCCGCCGCCGAGCTGCTGGCCGACAGCACGGGACCGCTGCCGCTGCCCGAGGACCGCTGGAGCGGCACGCTGGTGCTGCGTCACCGCGACGGCGGCACGGTGAGCGTGTGGGTGCTCGCCCACCACCGGCAGCGCTCCGGTGACGGCCCCGGCGAGTGGCTCGCGGTCACCCCGCTGGAGGCCACCGACCACGAGCTGCCCGACGATCCGCTGGTCAGAAGGGCCGTCTTCCAGTCGCCGTGCGCCACGATGGTCTTCGACCAGGGGCTGCGGCTGCGCGGGGTCAACGACGCGATGGCCCGGCTCCTGGGGCTTCCGGCCGACCATCTGCGCGGGCTGCGGCCCACGGACATCGGGGGCCGCCCGCAACACAGCGAGCTGGAGCGACAGCTGCGGCACGTGCTGCGCACCGGGCGGCCGCACGACATGCAGACCCATATGAAGGCCAGGGCCGAGAGCCACGCGCACGCCTGGCTGGCCCGGCTGGCGCCCCTCACCGACCGGTCGGGGCGGGTGCGGGGCGTGTGCGTGACGGCCCACGACTTCACCGAGCAGTTCCGGGCCCGGGAACGGCTCCAGCTGGTCAACGAGGCCAGCTCACGCATCGGCACCACCCTGGACGTCACCCGGACGGCGCAGGAGCTCGCGGACGTCTGCGTGCCCGCGCTCGCCGACTTCGTCTCGGTGGAGCTGCTGGAGCCGGAGGAGGGCGGGGGCGAGGCGTCCGGCCGGCTGTCCCCGCCGGTGTCGCTGCGCCGGGTCGCCCGGCAGACACTGACCCGCGACGCCCCGAAGGACCTCGCCGCGGTGGGCGAGCTGATCGTCTACCCGGAGAACTCGCCGCAGGCGGACTCGCTGACCGCCGGCCACAGCATCGTCGCCTCCGTGCCGTCCGGTGACCTGGACTCCTGGCTGTCGGAGGACGAGACGCAGGCCCGCCGGATCGAGAAGTTCGGCGTGCACGCGATTCTGTCCGTGCCGCTCCAGGCCCGCGGCACCACCCTCGGGGTGGCCGCCTTCGCCCGCTTCAGCCAGCCGGAGGCGTTCACCCATGACGACGTGCTGCTGGCCGAGGAGGTCACGGCGCGCGCCGCCGTCTGCATCGACAACGCCCGCCGCTACTCGCGGGAGCGGGAGACCACGCTCACCCTCCAGCGGAGCCTGCTCCCCCGGTCCCTGCCGCGGACGGCGGCACTGGAGGCGGCCACCCGCTATCTTCCGGCCGCGCGCTCCGGGGTGGGCGGGGACTGGTTCGACGTGATCCCGCTGTCGGGGATGCGGGTCGCCATGGTCGTCGGGGACGTCGTGGGGCACGGCATCCAGGCGTCGGCGACGATGGGCCGGCTGCGCACGGCCGTGCGCACCCTCGCCGACATCGACCTCGCCCCCGACGAGCTGCTCACCCACCTCGACGACCTGGTGCTGCACCTGTCCGAGGAGGCGGGCGGCGACTCCGGACCCGGGGAGGTCGGCGCGACCTGTCTGTACGCGGTGTACGACCCGGTGTCGCGGCGCTGCACGCTGTCCCGGGCGGGGCATCCGCCGCCCGTGGTGATCCCGCCGGGCGGGCCCGCGCAACACCTCGAACTGCCGTCGGGGCCGCCGCTGGGACTCGGCGGGCTGCCGTTCGAGTCGGCGGAGTTCGAGCTGGCCGACGACACCGTGCTGGCGTTCTACACCGACGGGCTGGTCACCTCGCCGGAGCGGGACGCCGACCAGGGCGAGGCCCTGCTGCTCGAGGCGCTGTCCGGAGCGTCGGGTCCGCTGGACGAGACGTGCGACCGGGTGCTGAACAGCGTGCTGGTGCCGGGCGGCTCGACGGACGACGTGGCGCTGCTGCTGGCCCGTCTGCGGGGGCTGCCGTCCTCCCAGGTCGCCACCTGGGACATCCCGGCCGATCCGGCGCTGGTGGCCCCCATCCGCAAGCAGGTCCTCGACCAGCTCGCCGCCTGGGAGCTCACCGACGCCTCGTTCACGGCGGAGCTGGTGGTGAGCGAGCTGGTCACCAACGCCATCCGCTACGGCGCCCCGCCGATCCGGCTGCGCCTGATCCACGACGCGGCGACCTTGATCTGCGAGGTCTCCGACACCAACCACACGGCTCCGCACCTGCGCCGCGCCAAGACCTGGGACGAGGGCGGCCGCGGCCTCCTCCTGGTCGCCCAGCTCACCCAGCGGTGGGGCACCCGTCACACGACGGAGGGCAAGACGATCTGGGCGGAACTGGCCCTGGCGGACATGGAGTGACCCTGACGGGGTCCGCTCCCTGGAGGTGAGCGCTCTCCGCCGGGGCCGGGCGCTTCAGTGACCCGCGATCGGGTGGGGCGTGTACGGCTCGGCGAGTTCCTCGAGCTCCTCGTCCGTGAGGGTCAGGTCGACCGCTGCCACCGCGTCCTCGATGTGGGACGGCTTCGCCGCGCCGACGACGGGGGCGGTGACCGTGTCCTGACGGAGGAGCCAGGCGAGGGCGACCTGGGCACGGGGGACGCCGCGGGCCTCGGCGACGCGGGCGACCGCCTCGACGATCGCGCGGTCGCCCTCCTGGTAGAGGGTGCTGCCGAACTGGTCGGTGGCGCTGCGCTCCGTGGTGACGTCCCAGTCGCGGGTGAGGCGGCCGCGGGCGAGCGGGCTCCACGGCAGCACGCCGACGCCCTGGTCGGCGCAGAGCGGCAGCATCTCCCGCTCCTCCTCGCGGTAGAGCAGGTTGTAGTGGTTCTGCATGGACACGAACTTCGTCCAGCCGCGCAGCTCGGCGGTGTACTGCGCCTTGGAGAACTGCCAGGCGTACATCGAACTGGCCCCGATGTAGCGGACCTTGCCCGCCTTGACGACGTCGTGCAGTGCCTCCATCGTCTCCTCCACCGGGGTGTGCGGGTCCCAGCGGTGGATCTGGTAGAGGTCGACGTAGTCGGTGCCGAGGCGGCGCAGACTGTGGTCCAGCTCGGTCATGATCGCCTTGCGGGAGAGCCCCGCGCCGTTGGGTCCGGGCCGCATCCGGCCGTGCACCTTGGTGGCGAGGACGACGTCGTCGCGGCGGGCGAAGTCGCGCAGCGCCCGGCCGACGATCTCCTCGCTGGTGCCGTCCGAGTACACGTTCGCGGTGTCGAAGAACGTGATCCCCGCTTCCAGCGCCTGCCGGATCAGCGGCCGGGACGCCTTCTCGTCCAGGGTCCACTCGTGGTTGCCGCGGCCGGGGTCGCCGTAGGTCATGCAGCCCAGGCAGACGCGCGAGACCTCCAGGCCCGTCGAACCGAGCTTCACGTACTGCATCGTTGCTGCTCCTGCCGTCGGGAACGGTTGCTGTCGCAGGAGCGAGCGTACGTCTTCGCGCGCACTCGAAGCGGGGTGCCGCTCAGCCGTCCCCCAGGAGGTCAAGGGCCCGCTCCCAGCCGAACTCCCGCCGCCCACCGTCCCCTTCACCCTCCCCGGGGTACGGGTCGGCGAAGCGGACGCCCATGCCGCGCAGCCGGGCCACGGCGTCCCGGTAGGCGGGGTGGGCGGCCAGCGCGTCCGCGACGCAGGGCAGGACGGCGATCGGCACACCGAGGCCGGCCGCCTCGCACAGGGTGCCGACGGCGAGGGTGTCGGCGATGCCCGCCGCCCACTTGTTGACGGTGTTGAAGGTGGCCGGGGCGACCACCACGGCGTCGGGGGCCGGGAAGGGCCGCGGATCGCCCGGGCGCCGCCAGGCCGAGCGGATCTGGCGGCCGGTCTGCGTCTCGACGGCGGCGGCGTCGAAGAAGCCGTTCATCGCCGTCGGGGTGGCGATGACGCCGACCTCCCGGTCCCGCTCCTGCGCGGCGGTGATCAGCTTGCTGACGTCCGCGGCGACGCCGGCGGCGCAGACGACGACGTAGAGGAAGGGCTTGTCGGTCATCCCGGCACCCTAGGGCCTTTCGACAGGATCGTCCCGGCGTCGCGGGATACGGCACGCGCTCCCCCACTGCCCTGAACGGGCGTGGGGGCGCACCCCAGGCGCACTCCGTGCGGCGTTGTCGTCGGTTGCCGGCCCCGGCCGGCGAAAACCGTTTGCCGGTACCGGGTGGCAGGCTCCAGGATCCTGCCCATGTCCACGCGCATGTTCCCGCTGCCCCCGTCCGCCCTCGCCGTCGTCGCGGGCCGACAGCAGCAGTCCGGCGCCCGGGAAGGCACGACTCCCCCGCGCCCGTGACCGCCGCGCTGCTCGCGGGGCTGCTCGCCGGGTACGGCATCGCGGTCCCCGTGGGCGCAGTCGGCACCTACCTCGTGTCCCTCTCCGCCCGTACGTCCCTGCGCACCGGCGTGTCCGCGGCGCTCGGCGTCGCCACGGCGGACGGACTGTACGCGCTCGCCGCGGTCCTCGGCGGTTCCGCCCTCGCCTCGGCGCTGCGCCCCGCCCTGGGCCCGCTGCGCTGGGTGTGCGTCCTCGTACTGGCCGCGCTGGCGGCGTGGGGCGCGGCCGGCGCGCTACGGCAGTACCGCGGCCGCCGGCTCGCCACGCGGGCCGCGCCGCCGCCCCCGAGCGCCCCGCGGGCGTATCTGACGCTGCTGGGCATCACCCTGCTCAACCCGACCACGGTGATCTACTTCGCGGCACTGGTCCTCGGCTCACAGGGCGGATCGGCGGCCGGGGCGGTGGAGCAGTCGGTCTTCGTGACGGCGGCCTTCGCGGCCTCGGCGAGCTGGCAGGTCCTGCTGGCGGGCGGCGGCGCCCTGCTGGGCCGGGCGCTGACCGGTCACCGGGGGCGGCTGGCGACGGCGCTGGTGGCGAGCGGAGTGATGACGGCACTGGCGCTGCGAATGGCGCTGGCGCCCTGACAGCCCCCCCGGCGTTCCAGGAGCGCGGGGTCCGGGGCGGAGCCTCGGGACGGGAAGGGCAGGGGCGGCGGGGTCGGTCCGCCCCCCTCATCGCGCCCGCGCCAGCAGGAGCGTGACGTCGTCCTCCGGGGCCCTCGGGAGGGTGGCGACGACCGCCGTGCACAGGTCGGTCAGGGAGGAGTCGCCGCCGGCCCGGGCGAGGGCCCGGCGTACGCGTTCCATGCCTGCGCCGATGTCGTGACGGCGGTCCTCGACGAGGCCGTCGGAGTAGAGGGCCACCAGTCCGCCCGGGGGGAGATCGAGGACCGCTGCCTCGTGGGGCGGCAGGCCGTAGCCGAGCGGGGTGCCGTGCGGCAGGTCGGGGAAGGTGAGGGCGCCGTCGGGGCCGGTGACGGCGGGCGGCGGGTGTCCGGCCAGGGCGACGGTGCAGGTGCGGGCGGCGGGGTCGTACACCGCGTAGACGCAGGTCGCCCCGATGGAGCAGCACTCCACGTCGCTCGCCTCGTCGGTCTCGACGAGGTGGACGGAGGTCCGGTCCAGCCGGGTCAGCAGTTCCGCAGGGGGGAGGTCGAGGTCGGCGAGGGTGCGGATGGCCGTGCGCAGCCGTCCCATCGCGGCCGCGGCGGCGATGCCGTGGCCCACCACGTCGCCGACGACGAGCGCGAGCCGGCCGCCGGACAGGCCGAACACGTCGAACCAGTCCCCTCCGGCGCTGTACTCGGCGTCGGCGGGGACGTAGTGCGCGGCCACCTCCATGGCGTCGCCGCCGTCCACCCGGCGCGGCAGCAGGCTGCGCTGGAGGGTGAGCGCGGCGGTGCGCTCGCGGGTGTAGCGGCGGGCGTTGTCGAGGCTGAGCGCGGCGCGGGCGGCGATCTCCTCGGCGAGCAGCCGGTCGCCGTCGTCGAAGGGGGCCGGGTTGTCCGCGCGGACGAGGACCGCCACGCCCATGAGCAGGCCGCGGGCCTGGAGGGGGACGATCAGCAGCGAGTGCATGCCGTACCGGCGGATCTTCTCGGCGCGCGCCGGGTCGTGGTCCAGCCAGGTGCCGGGCGAGGTGTCGATGCGCGGCTCCAGCAGCGGCCGGCCCGTGTGCAGCACCTGCGTGAACGGCGACGCCTCCGGGACGAACACCGCATCGCCGGACGACCACAGGGACTCGGGAGCGCCGTCGTGGACGGAGGCGACGCCGGCGCGGCGGAAGGCGGGGACGCGGCCGTCGGCGGTGCCGAGCCGTTCCAGCGGCTCCCCGCCGAGGCGTACCGCCTCCGTCAGGTCGACGGTGACGTAGTCGGCGAGCAGCGGCACCGTGAAGTCGGCCAGTTCCTGCGCGGTGCGCACGACGTCCAGGGTGGTGCCGATGCGGGCGCCGGCCTCGCTGACCACCGCGAGCCGGTCCTCCACCCCGCGTCCGCCGCGCACGTCCAGCACCAGCAGGGCCACGCCCAGCGGGCGGCCGTCGGGGCCGTCCAGGCGCAGGGCGGTGGCGGCGAGGAATCGGGGCCGCCGGTCACCCTGGACCACCGGGACGCGGTAGGGGCGGCCGATGACGCAGGCGCCGGTGCCGAGCACCTCGCGGAGGGTCTCCTCCAGGGCGTCGGCGTCACCGGCCAGCGAGGCGCGGGGCGGCAGGCCCAGCCGTCGCTCGCGGGGAATGCCGTCGTACCGGGTGAGGACGTCGTTGGCCCAGACGCAGCGCAGCTCCGTGTCCCACACGGCGAGCCCGAGGCCCGCGTGGGTGAGCAGGGACCGCAGCACGGGTCCGGCGGAGCCCGTGAGGAGTTCCTCCGGGCCGGGCGGTCGCGGGTCCGGTGCTGCCACGATCCAGCCTCCCGGGGTCGGTCACACCTTTGCCGCCTGTCAGGGCCGCCGAAGGGGGCGGCGGGGCGCGGAGGGGCCTTCATCCATGGAAACGGGGTCCCGCCGCCGCTCGCAACTCGCCCGCCCGTCCTGCCCCCTCGACGGGGTCGGACGGTGTTTCCTGGGCACTGGTCCTCCACGGCCGGGACACGCCCGGCCCGGACGGCTTCCGGGTGCGGCGGGTACGGAGCAATGATCGACTCGGCCGTACGACGCGAGAACGATGGGACGGATGCCATGCCACTCGAAGGCGAGTACGAGCCCAGCCCGACGGCCTGGGTACGGGAACAGGTGGAGCTGGTCGAGCGGTCCGGCGGCACGGAGGGGACGACACTGCAGGGCAAGCCGGTCGTCGTGCTCACCAGCCGGGGCGCGAAGAGCGGCAAGCTGCGCAAGACCCCGGTGATGCGGGTGGAGCACGACGGCCGGTACGCGGTGGTCGCCTCACTGGGCGGCGCGCCGAAGCACCCGGTCTGGTACTTCAACCTGAAGGCTCATCCGCATGTCGAGCTCCAGGACGGCCCGGCCAAGTGGGACATGACGGCCCGTGAGGTCACCGGTGAGGAGAAGGCCGAGTGGTGGAAGCGCGCGGTCGAGGCGTTCCCGCAGTACGAGGAGTACCAGAAGAAGACCAGCCGGGAGATCCCGGTCTTCGTGCTGGAGCGCGACGACCAGGGCTGACGGGGTCGACGCGGCGCCCCCGGGAAGCCTGTTCGGACGCCGGCGCGGCGGTCAGGGGAAAACACCCCGGCCGGTCCCGCATGAAGCCCCGGTCGCCGGGCACACGAGCGTCAGGCCCCGCCGCGTTCCCCCGTCGCGGCGGGGCCCTCCCATGCCTCCGCCGCCCCGCGCTCGGTGACGTCGAGGAAGACCTGGGCCGCCTCGGGGACCACCCGGGCGATGGACCGCTTGATGCGCACGGCGACCTCTTCCACCCGCTCGCTGTCCAGTCCCGGCACCAGGTCGACACGGGCGGCCACCAGGGCGGTGTCGAGCCCGGTCTTCATGGTGAACAGCGCCTCCACGCTGTCGATCTCGGGCTGGGCTCGCAGCAGTTCCCGGATCCGGTCGCTGGCCCCCGGGTCGGCAGCCTCGCCGATGAGCTGGTCGCGGGCCTCACGGCCGAGCCGGTAGGCGACGTATCCCAGCAGCAGCCCGATGGCGAGCGAGGCGGACGCCTCCCACACCACCTGCCCGGTGAGCATGTGCAGCGCCATGCCGGCCATGGCGAGGGTGACGCCGACGACCGCGGTGCCGTCCTCGGCGATGACCGTGCGCAGCGCCGGATCGCCCAGTCCGCCGCCCTGACGACGCACCTGGTAGAGGGCGCGCAGCAGCGAACCGCCCTCCGCGAGGAGGGCCACGCCGAGCACGACGAGCCCGGCGACGTAACCGCTGAAGTGCTCCTCTCCCCCGTTCCGCAGGGCGTCGATCCCCTGGTAGAAGGAGAAGCAGCCGCCCATCACGAAGATGCCGACGGCCGCGAGCAGCGACCAGAAGAACCGTTCCTTGCCGTAGCCGAAGGGGTGGCGGCGGTCGGCCGGGCGGCGGCTGCGGCGCAGGGCGGCGAGCAGGAAGACCTCGTTCACGCTGTCCGCCACCGAGTGCGCCGCCTCCGACAGCAGCGCGGGGGAGGACGCGACCAGGCCGCCCACGGCCTTCGCGGCGGCTATCACGAGATTGGCCGCGAGCGCCACCAGGACGGTGAGCCGCGTTCTGCGATCCGATCGTGTAGTCACGACGGCCGATTGCCCCGGTCGGCGCAGCTCATACCGTGCGGTCGGGGGAAAACGGGGAACGCGGTGACAGGGACGACACAGCAGCGACGACAGAGGGAGACCACCATGAGCGGCCGCGACGACGCGGGCGGCGGCAACAGCGCGTACGGCAGGAAGGCGTTCAAGCGGTCCCGGGCGCACTTCCAGGACCGGATCACCGCCGACGGGCGGGACGGGTGGCCGGTGGAGGCCGGGCGTTACCGTCTGGTGGTGAGCCGCGCCTGTCCCTGGGCGAGCCGGGCGCTGGTGTCGCGGCGGCTGCTGGGGCTGGAGGACGCGGTGTCCCTGGCGGTCGCGGACCCGGTCCAGGACGACCGCAGCTGGCGTTTCACCCTGGACCCGGACGGCCGCGACCCGGTGCTCGGCATCCGCTACCTCAGCGAGGCGTACGACCGGCGGGAGACGGACTATCCGGGCGGCGTGAGCGTGCCGGCCGTCGTGGACGTGCCCAGCGGGAAGCTGGTCACCAACGACTACCAGCAGATCACCCTGGACTTCGCCACCGAGTGGACGGCCCTGCACCGCGAGGGGGCGCCCGACCTGTACCCCGAGAAGCTGCGCGACGAGATCGACGCGGTGATGGACGACGTCTTCCGGGACGTCAACAACGGTGTGTACCGGGCGGGTTTCGCCACCGGGCAGGAGGAGTACGAGGCCGCCTTCACACGGCTGTTCCGACGGCTGGAGTCGCTCGAGCAGCGGCTGGAGCGGCAGCGGTACCTGGTCGGGGACACCATCACCGAGGCGGACATCAGGCTGTTCACCACGCTGGTGCGGTTCGACCCCGTGTATCACGGCCACTTCAAGTGCAACCTGTGGAAGCTGACGGAGAGCCGGGTGCTGTGGGCGTACGCACGCGACCTGTACCAGACGCCGGGGTTCGGCGACACCGTCGACTTCGACCACATCAAACGGCACTACTACCAGGTGCACACCGGCATCAACCCGTCCGGCATCGTCCCCCTCGGGCCCGGCCTGTCCGGCTGGACGACTCCCCATCACCGCGAGGAGCTGGGCGGCCGTCCCTTCGGCGACGGCACCCCGCCCGGTCCGGCGCCGCGCGGCGAGGAGATCCCTGCGCCAGGCCGCCCCTGACCTGACCACCCCTGACGACCGAGCCGACCTAGGAGAAACGACGTGGCGAAGAAGAGCAAGAAGGCGAAGAAGAAGCTGCCTCTGGCGTACAAGCCGATCGGTTTCGCGCTGGGCTGGACCAGCGGCACCGTGGCGGGCATGGCCTTCCAGAAGACCTGGAAGGTGATCAAGAAGGAGGACAACGCGCCGGACGCGCTGGACCGCGACCGCGGCTGGGGCGAGATCCTCCTGGCCGCGGCGATCCAGGGGGCGATCTTCGCGGTGGTGCGGAGTGCGGTGGACCGGGCCGGCGCGAAGGCGATCGAACGCTCCACGGGGACGTGGCCCGTTCCCGACCAGGGTGGCCGCGACTGAGCCCGGCGTCCGGGGGCTCCGCCCCGGACCCCGCTCCTCGAACGCCGGACGGGCCGGATGCGGCCCGTCCGGCGTTCGAGGACATCACCTTCACCCCTGTTTCGGTGCCGTCGGCACACCCCGCCGCACGGTGAAGGAGTGTCCCGCCGGGTCGGCGTACCCGCGTTCCTCGGCCGCGCCGGCCGGGTCCCCGCTCTCCGTCGGGCGGCCGCCCAGACTCACGATCCGCCGCTCCACCCCGTCGAGGTCCTCCGCCACGAACTCCAGGTGCGCCTGGAGGGAGTTCTCCGGCCGCGGCCAGCTCGGGGCGGTCGCGTTCACGTCGCGGCGCAGGGCCAGGCGGAAGCCGTCGGCGGTGCGGAGCTCCACCCTGTTGGCGCTCGCGTCGACGTGATCCGCCTCCAGCAACTCCTTGTAGAACTCGGCGAGTTTCTCGGGTTCGGCGCAGTCGAGCACCACCACGCCCGTGGTCACCAGTGCCATGTCTCCTCCGCGGAGTCGGATGCGGGGCGGTCCGGCCCCGCCTGAGTGACGCCTGTCCCCGCTCCCCGCTTTCAGTCATCGATCAAAGTGGCGAAAAACTCGGCCACAAGACGAAGACATATGTCATTCGAACATGCTCAAATGCAGTCGTTCGCGAGTAACTTGCGTACCGGAAGCCGGTGTTGGGGCCTGGCGGCTCTCCCCGGGGCGCCCAGATGGCTGGAGGCGATGGCGTCGTGCGGTCCGAACCCCCGCCGCTGACGCGGCATCTGCGCGTGCGCCGCGACCGGGGCCGCACCGTGCTGGAGTTCCACGGTGAGATCGACATCGCGGCCGCCGCGGAGATCCTGCCGCACCTCGATCTGGTGACCGCCGATCCGGACGCCCGTGTCGTCATCGACCTGACCCACATCACGTTCTTCGACCTCTCCGGGCTGCGTCTGCTCCACCGGGCCCGCCACCGGCTCTTCGACGGGCGGCTGCAGTTGGTCTGCGTCCATCCGCTGACCCTGCGGATGCTGCGGATCACCGGGCTGACCCGGCTGCTGCCTCCGTGGCCCTCCCTGGACTCGGCGCTGACCGCGCCCGGGTCGAAGTCCGGACCGGTGTAGCCCGCCGCGGGGTCCGCCCGCCCGTGCGCCCCCTCCGTGCACCCGGTGCCGGGTCCGGTCCCCCAACTCCGCTGTCTGTTCCGTGAGATGGCGGGCATGCGGACGGGAGGGAAGGAGGGCCGTCGCCATGACGACTCCGCAGAAGCGACCGACGGCGCGCGTGCCCGGCTGGGTGAAGGCACTGGGCGCGACGGTGGTGGTGCTGGCCGTGCTGTTCGCCGGGATCCGGCTGAGCGTACTGCCGGGCCTGAAGGACCTGTTCGGCACGGAGACCCGCGACCGCTCGGGGCCCGCGCTGCTGGAGTCCATCCAGGACATCAGCCGCTACGACGCCGCCTCGGGCAACTTCCAGGTCGTGGTGGACCTGGAGAAGGACACCAAGTTCCTGCCGGACGCGGTCCGCGGCAGCCGCACCCTGTACGTGGGCGCGGGCACCGTGGACGCGTACGTGGACCTCGGCGGGCTGAAGGAGGGCGACGTCCGGGTGGACGAGGACCGCACCTCCGCCGTCCTGCGGCTGCCCCGCGCCCGTCTCGGCACCCCCGCGCTCGACGTGGACCGCTCCTACGCCGTCTCCAAGCAGCGCGGCCTGCTCGACCGGCTCGGGGATCTGTTCTCGGACAACCCCAACAGCGAACAGGCCGTGCAGAAGCTCGCCGTGCGGCACATCCGGGAGGCGGCCGAGGAGAGCGAACTGACCGCCCGCGCGGAGGCCAACACCCGGGAGATGCTCCGGGGCCTGCTGCGCTCCCTTGGCTTCGAGCGGGTGCGGATCACCTTCGCGGGCTGACCGGACTGTGCGGCCCGACCGGGGGTAACCGCCGTAGCACTCACGCACCTTGACGACTGGAGGACTTCCGATGGCCCGCGCCGCCCCCCGACCGCTTCCGCTGCCCGTCAGGCTGCTGGTGCTCCTGTGCGCCTTCGCGTTCATGGTGGTCTTCGCGGTGGTGCTGGCCCGGCTCACGCTGCAGCCCTCCCCCGCCTCGGAGGCCCTGACGCACACCAACCTGCACCCGGGCCGCTCCCTGCAGGCCTACCTGGACCAGCCGGCGCTGCGCGACGCGTTCAAGCAGATCGGCGGCAACATCCTGCTGGGCGTGCCCTTCGGGGTGCTCGCGCCGGTGGTCGCGCCACGCACCCGGGGCTTCCTGCGGATCCTCGTCCTGACGGCCGTGGTGATGCTGCTGGTCGAGGTGGCGCAGGGCGCGCTGGTCACCGGCCGCGCCTTCGACATCGACGACGTCATCCTCAACACCGCCGGAGCGCTGCTCGGTTACCTGCTCGTGGGCCGGCGGATGAGCAGGGCGGTGCACGCGCGCCGCGAGAAGGAGTGAGCCCGCGCCACAGTGCGCCGTACGCCTCCGTCCCCCGCGGGCGGAGGCGTACGGCTGTCTAGGGCTTCTCCTTCTGCTCCTCGCGGGCCCGGGGGGCCTGGCGCGAGGACCAGGTGAACTTGTCCCCGCCCACCCAGCGGACCGTGTCGGGGTCGTCCAGGTCGTGCACCCTGATGCCGTACGCGGCGGCTGCCTGCAGCACGTCGGTGACGGACCTGGCCTCGCCGACGACCTGTCCGTCGATCTCCACGATCCGGAACGGCGGAGGTCCGGGCTGCACCCCGAGCACCATGATCCGCGGCTGCGACATGTACGGACTCGCGCTTTCGGTCATGCATCGAGAGTAGACCCAAACGGCACGATCACGGCTTCCCGGGCATACCGCCCGCCGCCTCTCAGGGGCGCCGCCAGTCGTGGTTCGTCAGGTGCGACCCGGCCTGCGGTCCCATGCGGAGCATCCCGCCGTCCACGCTCCACGAGGCGCCGGTGACGTACGAGGCGTCGGGGCCGGCGAGGAAGGCGATCACCGCGGCGACCTCCCGGGCGTCGCCGGGGCGGCCGAGCGGGATGCCGGGGCGGCTCTCGGTGTGCGGGTCGGTGTCCTCCTGGCCGGTCATGGGGGTGGCGATCTCGCCGGGGGCGACGGCGTTCACCGTGATGCCGTGCTCGGCCAGCTCCAGCGCCATCACCTGGGTGAGCAGCCCGAGGCCGCCCTTGGCCGCGCAGTACGGGGCGGCACCCACCCGCGGCTGGTGCTCGTGCACGGAGGTCACGTTGACGATCCGGCCGCCGTCGCCCTGCCGGATCATGTGCCGTGCCGCCTTCTGCGAGCACAGGAACGGGCCGAGCAGGTCGACGTCGAGGACCTCGCGCACCTTCTCGGGCTCCAGGTCGAGGAACGGCGTCATGGTGCCGGTGCCGGCGTTGTTGACCAGCACGTCGACACGTCCCAGCCGGTCGCACAGCTCGTCCACGGTGTCGGCGGCGCCGGGCAGCGCGGTCAGGTCCAGGTGGGCGACCTCGGCGCGGCAGCCGTGGACGCGCACCTCCTCGGCGGTCTCCTCCGCGCCCTCACGGTCGCTGAAGTACGTGATGCCCACATCCATGCCGGCGGCGGCGAGCCGTACGGCGGTGGCCCGGCCGATGCCGGAGTCCGCGCCGGTGATCACGGCGACCTTGCCGTTGACGGGGGTGGAGAGGGACATACGGGCCTCCTCGTCGTCGGTGTCCGGGGTGCGGTTCGCAGTACCCGTGCCGGCGCGGGCCAACCTCCCCCTGACGCGGCGTGCGGCCCCGGGCGCCCTGGGGAACCCTGGAGCGAGGAGGTGACCATGGATCCCGTCGAGGCGCTGGAGGACATCGCCTTCCTGCTGGAGCGTTCGCTGGCTCCGACCTACCGCGTCCGTGCCTTCCGCACCGCGGCGCGGACGCTGGCGGAGCTGGGCCCGGACGAGGTGCGCGAGCGGGCGGCCGCCGGGACGCTGGAACGGCTCAAGGGCGTCGGGCCGAAGACCGCGCAGGTGGCGGCGGAGGCGCTGGACGGGCAGGTCCCCGGGTATCTGCGGAAGCTGCGCGAGGAGGCGGACGCGCAGCCCGCCGACCGGGCGGGCGAGGAGCTGCGGGCGCTGTTGCGCGGGGACTGCCATCTGCACTCCGACTGGTCGGACGGGGGCAGCCCGATCGAGGAGATGGGCCGCACCGCCGCCGGGCTGGGTCACGAGTGGGCGGTGCTGACGGACCACTCCCCCCGGCTGACGGTCGCGCGCGGGCTGTCGGCCGAACGGCTGCGGGATCAACTGGACGCGGTCGCGGAGCTGAACGCGACGTGGGCGCCGTTCCGGCTGCTCACCGGCATCGAGTGCGACATTCTCGAGGACGGTTCCCTCGACCAGGAGCCCGAGCTGCTGGAGCGGCTGGACGTGGTCGTGGTGTCCGTGCACTCCAAGCTGCGCATGGACGCCCGGTCGATGACCCGCCGGATGGTGGCCGCCGTGCGCAACCCGCACTCCGACGTCCTCGGGCACTGCACCGGGCGGCTGCTGAGCGGACGGGGACGGCCCGAGTCGGAGTTCGACGCGGACGAGGTGTTCGCGGCGTGCGCGGAGACCGGCACCGCAGTGGAGATCAACAGCCGGCCCGAGCGGCTCGACCCGCCCCGGCGGCTGCTGCGGCGGGCCGTGGACGCGGGGGTGCTGTTCTCGGTGGACACCGACGCGCACGCGCCCGGGCAGCTGGACTGGCAGATCCTCGGGTGCGCCCGCGCGGAGGAGTGCGGGGTGCCGCCCGAGCGGGTGGTGACCACCTGGTCGCTGGAGGAGCTGCTCGCCTGGGCGCGGGAGCGCAGGACGCCGACGGGCGTGGCGGACGGCGGCGGTGGTACCCGTACCGGTCCGCGAGGAGAGGAAGGACCTTCATGACACGGGCGGCGGTGTTCGACGTCGACGGCACTCTGGCCGACACCAACCATCTGCACGTCACGGCCTGGTGGGAGGCGTTCCGGCAGGCCGGGCACCAGGTGCCCATGCACGCCGTCCACCGGGCCGTGGGGCTGCCCTCCGCCGACCTGGTCGCGCACGTCCTCGGCGAGGACCGGGACGCCTCCCGCGACGCGGAGCTGAGCGCCGCGCACAAGACGCTGTACGGGCAGTACTTCGACCGGCTGCCGGCGCTTCCCGGCGCCGGGCGGCTGCTGGAGCGGCTGCACGACGACGGCTGGACGGTGGTGCTCGCCACCTCGGCCGGCGGGGCGGAGCTGGGCGCGCTGCGCCGCGCGATCGACGCGGACCGGGCGATCTCCGCGACGGCGAGCGCCGACGACGTGGACGAGGGCAAGCCCGCGCCCGAGCCCGTCGAGCACGCGCTGGAGCTGGCCGGGGCACCCGCCGGGAGCGCGGTGTTCGTGGGCGACACGGTGTGGGACATGCGGGCGGGGACCCGGGCCGGGGTGCGCTGTGTGGGCCTGCTGTGCGGCGGCATCCCGCGCGCCGACCTGACCGAGGCCGGCGCGGTCGCGGTGTACGACGACCCGGCGCACCTGCTGGCGTCGCTGGCGGACTCCCCCCTGGCGTGAGATTCCGCATGCTTGTCCGCCGGTGCGACAGGGAAACCGCAGGCCCATGACGCGGGTGATCGACGGGACAGGGAACGACAGGGGGACGACGGGGCGGCTGGCCCGGGCCGCGGACGCGGTGCGCTGGGAGGCGAACTCGGTGGGCCGGGCGGCGCGGGCCGCCGTCCGCGGGCCCGGGCGGGAGAGGGACCTGCTGGTCCAGTCGCTGAAGGCGGCGCTGGCGGCACTGGTGGCCTGGCTGGTGGCGCAGGTGTGGCTGGGCGACCCGATGGCGCTGATGGCGCCGTGGGTCGCGCTGGTGCTGGTGCAGGCCACGGTGTACGCCTCACTGGTGACGGGGGCGCGGCAGTTCGCCGCGATCTGCATCGGCGCGCTGGTGGCGTCGGGCGCGCAGGCGGTCACCGACGACAACACCGGCGCGCTCGTCCTGTCGGTGCCGGTGCTGGTGCTGCTGTCGAACTGGCGGCGCTTCGGCGACCAGGGCATCTACGCGGCGACCACGGCCGTCTTCACCATCGCGTCGGGCACGGTGAGCGTGGAGGCGGTGGGGCACCGGCTGGGGCAGGCGGCGCTCGGCGCGGTCATCGGCGTTGCGGTGAACGCGTTGGTCCTGCCGCCGGTGCACCTGCGGGACGTGCGGGAGAACCTGGCGGCGCTGGCCAGGGAGGCGGGTGAGGTGCTGAGCGCCGTCGCCGGGGACCTGCGCGAGGGCGAGTGGGACGCGCAGACGGCCGTCGGCCGGCTGAACGCGGCCGAGCGCCTCCAGGACCGGCTGGACGCTCTGCGGTCGGCGCGCGGCTGGAGCAGGGAGAGCCTGCGGCTGACGTCCGGGATGCTGCGCAAGCTGCACCGGGCGCCGACGGAGGCGCTGCCGCCGGAGGACGAGGACGAGCGGCTCGGCCGGATCACCGGCCATGTCACGGCGCTGACCCGCAGCCTGGCCGTCGCCGCGGACGAGGAGCGCTCCCCGGCCTCGCCCGACCCCGAGGTGCTGGACTCGTACGGGAAGCTGCTGGAGCTGCTCGCGGACAGCTGCCGCGCGGAGGCGGACCGGCTGCTGGGCGAGGAGGACCCTGGTGACCCGCTGCTGGACGAGCGGACCGACGCGGCGATGCGGGACCTGCACACCACGCTCCAGGAGGGTCTGACGAAGGAGGCGGGCCGGGGCGCGGCCCGCACGGCGGTGCTGGGCACCCTGGTGCTCCAGGCGGAGAACGTGTGGGCGGACCTGGACCCTCGGGCGCGGGGCCGCTGACCCGCGTCCGGCGTGGTGACACACGTCACCGCGGAACCGGGCCGCGGGCGGAACACAGCGAGGCGGTTGCCCGTTGAACAGACCGTGGGTGCGGATGGGACAGTGTCCCCGGGCCTCATCATCCGCCCACAGGGACGATCGTTCGGCTGAAGCCCTGTGGAGCCTTTCGCCGAGAGGCGACCGCCATGCGCGCCCACCTGCTTGCCGCCCCGGCCGTGATTCCCCCGTCGCGGCCGGGGCTCTTCCTTGTGCCCCCGCGCGTTCGTGCGCCCCGTGCGACCGCGGCCGGCGTGAGCCCTCCCGCGCATGGGGTACCCGGGCCGCTCCGCCAAGCAGTACGGCCGGAGGGAGCGGAACGTGAGCAGCGCAGCGGGACTCAGGGTCGTCGTCACGGGCGCCACCGGGAACGTCGGGACCAGCGTGGTCCGGGCCCTCGCGGAGGAACCCGAGGTGGCTTCCGTACGGGGGCTGGCGCGGCGGATCCCCGACTGGTCGCCGCCGAAGACCGAGTGGGCGGCGGTGGACCTGGCCTCGGACCGGTTCGACCTGGTGCGGGAGTTCGCGGACGCCGACGCGGTGATCCATCTGGCCTGGGCGTTCCAGCCCACGCACGACCCGGCGACCACCTGGCGCAGCAACGTGCTCGGCAGCATGCGGGTGTTCGACGCGGTGGCCCGGGCGGAGGTGCCGACGCTGGTGCACGCCTCGTCGGTGGGGGCGTACTCCCCCGGCCCCAAGGATCACGCGGTGGACGAGTCGTGGCCGACGCACGGCTGGCCGGACGCCGCGTACTGCCGGGAGAAGGCGTATCTGGAGCGGGCCCTGGACATCGTGGAGCGTGACCGGCCCGCCCTGCGGGTGGTACGGATGCGTCCGGCGTTCCTCTTCAAGCGCGAGTCGGCGAGCGAGCAGCGCCGCATCTTCGGCGGGCGGTATCTGCCGGGGCAGCTGGCCCGTCCCGGCCTGCTCCCGTTCCTGCCGGACATCCCGGGCCTGCGGATGCAGGTGCTGCACACGGACGACGCGGCGCAGGCGTACCGGCTGGCGGTGCTGTCCGCTCAGGCGCGGGGGCCGTACAACCTGGCGGCGGAGCCCACGGTGGACGTGGAGCTGCTGGGCGAGATGTTCGGCACGCGCCGGGTGCGGCTGCCGCGCGCCGCGGCCCGGTCGGCGGTCGCAGCGGCGTGGGGCCTGCGGCTGCTGCCCGCCTCCCCGCACCTGTTCGACGCGGTGCTGCGACTGCCGCTGATGGACTGCACCCGGGCGCGGGTCGAGCTCGGCTGGCGTCCGACGCGCACGGCGACGCAGGTGCTGGAGGAGTTCCTGCTGGGCATGCGGCAGGGCGCCGGGGAGAACACGGCGCCGCTGCACGGCAGCGCGGTCGGCTGAGCGGGCGGTTGCGCGGCGCCGCGCGGGGTACCCGCGAGGGCCGTACGGATGAAGGGAGAGCGTCGTGACCGACCATCGCCTCGAAGGACCCGGTGAGAACGGCGTGGGCATCCCCCGGGACCTGCCCGACCAGCAGGCCGGCCCCGACGAGGACCCCTGGGAGGTCGCGCCTGCCGCCGCCGAGCGGGAGAGCGAACGCAAGGCCGAGGAGTCGGACGGGCCGGACTCCGAGGAGGACGTACCCGACACGGACGAGGCAGGCACGGGCCGCCAGGGCGCACCCCACTCGGCGGCCTCCTACCCGGAGGCTCCGGTGCCGGACGAGTCGACGGGCTGACGCTCGCGCCGTCGGCGGCGTGTCGGCGCGGACGGTCGGCGCACACGCCGCGTGCCCGGCGGGTGCCGGTACCGCCGGGCCCGGGTGGCGACGAGGGCCGCCCCGGTCCCGCATGACGCCGGGCAGCTCAGCGCCGTACGCGGTCCCTGAGAGCTTCGCCCCGGGCGAGCTCACGGCCCACCAGGGCCGCCCGGGGTGGCGGACGCCCGGTCGGCACAGACCGCGCCACGTATCGGCGCGGGACGCCGTCCGCGCACCGGGCGAGCGCGCGGGGCGTTCAGGGCGGCGGCGCCCGGTCGGCGCAGGCCGCGGGACGCGTCAGCGCGGCACCCGGTCCCGAAGGGCCTCACGCCAAGCCGGTGCCGGAAGCGCCGGGTCCGGGTCGGGGCGGCGGCCGCCCCGGTCGAAGAAGTCGGCCAGCGGCAGGATCGCCGCGCCGACCGTCACCGCGTCCGGGCCGAGCCTGCCGAGTTCGATGGTGACCCGCTCCGCCGGATGGCGCAGCGCGTACGACAGGGCGTGGCGGCGCACGGCCGGCAGGAAGCGGGAGCCCAGCTGGAGGCCGGCCCAGCCGCCCATGAGGATGCGTTCCGGCTGGAAGAGGTTGATCAGGTCGGACAGTCCCGCGCCCAGGTACTCGGCGGTCTCCTCCAGCACCGCCAGGGCGACGGGGTCGGCGTCCGCGCCGTCGGCCGGGTAGGCGGCGGCGAGCATCGCGGTGAGCGCCGTCTCCTCGTCGGTGTCCTCCGGGACCCGGCCGCCCTCCTCACGCCAGCGGGCGAGCAGCGACTCCGCGCCCGCGTACGCCTCCAGGCAGCCCAGCGCGCCGCACCGGCAGCGGCGGCCCCGGACCCGTACGGTCAGGTGCCCCCACTCCACCGCCCGGCCGTGCCGCACCTCGGGGGTGACCAGGCTGGCGCCGACGCCGGAGCCGAAGAGGACGACGAGGGCGTTGCCCGCGCCGCGTCCGGCGCCGAACCACATCTCGGCCTGGCCCAGCGTCCGGGCGCCGTTGTCGATGAAGTAGGGCACGCCGTCGGGGAGCGGGGAGCCGTGGCGGAGCAGGGACTCCAGCGGGACGGCGTCCCAGCCGATGGTCTGCCCGTGCACCACCGCGCCCCGGTCGGCGGTGCGCTCCACGATGCCGGGGACGCCGATGCCGACGCCGAGGAGCCGCTCGGGGGCCAGGTCCGCGGCGGCGAGCACCTCGTCGATGCCGGAGCGGATGTGGTCCACGATGACCTCGACCTCGTACCGCTGCTGCTCCAGCGGGCGTTCGGTGCGGGCCAGCTCGGTGAGGGCGAGGTCGAACAGTTCGACGCGGACGCGGGTCTCGCCGACGTCGACGCCGATCATGTGACCGCTGGTCGGGGCCACGCGCAGCAGGGTGCGGGGGCGGCCGCCGTCGGAGTCGACGCTGCCGGCCTCCTCGACGAGCCCGTCGGCGATCAGGTCGGCGACGACGTTGCTGACGGAGCCGGAGCTGAGGCCGGTCGACGGGCCGAGCTCGAAGCGGCTGAGGGGGCCGTCGAAGTAGAGCCGCTGCAGCACGACCGTGCGGTTGGCCCGTCTGAGGTCGCGCACCGTGCGCCCGTTCCCCGCCATGTGGCTCCCCTCCCATGCACCCGCCCGACCTGCAACATACCTCCGGGCGGCGGCCCGGCGCGACTTCCCCTCCCCCTTAGTTCACGATGTGAACTTACTCGCCCGGCCGATTTCCTCCAGCGTCGCCGTCAGGTGCGGGCCGACCCGCTCCCGGACCCTGCGCGCGTCCTCGGCGCCCAGGGCACGGGGCACCGTCTCGGTGAGCATGATCAGGTCGAGGTAGGCACGGTAGAGGGCGAGACGCAGACGGGCGTTCTCGTCGAGGACCGCGGGGCCGCCCTCCTCCGCGTAGCCGGCGAGGAAGGCGTCGTCCCGCCGGATGTCGTCGAGCAGTGCCAGGGAGACGAAGTCGGCGAGCGGGTCGCCCCAGAACATCCGCTCCCCGTCGATCAGCCCGCCGATCCGGGCGGGTGCGTCCGGATCGGCCCGGTCCACCAGGATGTTGCCGGGCCACAGGTCGAAGTGGACCAGCACCGGCACGGTGACCGCGTCAAGGGCGGGAGCGGCGGCGCGGAACACGGCGGCCACCTCGTCGACGGGGCGGGGCAGCCAGGGGCGGTGGTCGCGGGCGTCGGCGAGCACGGCGTCGGCCATCGCGGTGAAGGCGGACCGCCAGTCGGGGGCGAGCGGGCCGAGGGCGCCCGTGGGGTAGCCGAACGCGGTTGCGGTGACCCGGTGCAGCCGTGCCACCTGGCGGCCCAGTTCCCTGCGCAGGGCCTCCCGCTCCTCGCCGACGGGCGCCGCCTCGGGCCAGGGGACGCCCGGGCACGCGGTGAGCAGCAGGTGGGGTTCGGCGTGATCCGGGGCGAGGGAGACGGCGCGCGGCGCGGGCACCTCGGCCTGCTCCGCCCCGGCGCAGAAGTCGGCCTCCGCGACCAGCAGCCGCCGCTCGTGGCGCAGCCCGGGCACGGTGGGCGGGGGCGGGACCTTCAGGACGTACCGGGTACCGTCGGACAGGAGGATCTCCTCGACGGTGTTGTAGGTGCCCCCGGCCAGCGGGCGCACCTCCGCCAGTGCGCCGGGCGGCAGGCCCGCGTCCGCGAGCACCCGACGGGCCCGTTCCCGCGCGTCCCCCATCGCGTGTTCCCCTCCCCCTCGGCGACTGCGGTACAGCGTACGGCGCGCCCGGGTGCGAGGCGGCGGACCGGCGCGGCGGAAAACCGTTGGCTCCGGCGAGGTGCGGGTCCCTACGCTTGGCCGGCGAAACCTAGACCCTCTAGGTTTGACGGAACATCACAGGAGACGACCTCATGAGAGCACTCACCGAGCAGGACATCCGCGGTTCGTTCATCAACTGCTCGAAGGGTGAGGCGAAGCGGCTGCACGTGCCCCGGGACCTGGACAGCCGTCCGTGGGACGACCTCGACTTCCTGGGCTGGGGCGACCCGGGCGCGCCCGACCGCAGTTGTCTGGTCGTCGAGCGGCAGGACCGGCTCGTCGGGGTGGCCCTGCGCTTCCAGCCCGCCCAGCGGGGTTTCTTCCACCGCAGCATGTGCTCCCTGTGTCTGACGACCCATCCGCGCGGCGGGGTGTCGCTGATGACCGCGCGCAAGTCGGGCCCGGCGGGCCGGGAGGGCAACTCGGTCGGCGCCTACATGTGCACCGACCTGGCCTGCTCCCTGTATCTGCGCGGCCTGAAGGTGCCGGAGACCGGGGCGCGGTTCGAGGAGAGCCTCAGCCTGGAGGAGCAGATCGACCGCACGCGGCAGAATCTCTTCGCCTTCATCGACAAGCTGTGACCCCGGCGGGCGACGGGGTGTGGTCCCGTTGCCGTACCCCGGGCGACTGCCGTCACGGCAAACACGTTCGTCACACGCGTGGAGGGGGAACCGTCCGAGGATGCACGTCGTACGCCAGATGACCGCGCCTGCCGTCCGGTTCCTCAAGCAACATCGTGATCCGCTGACCGTGCAGACGGTGCGGTCGGCGGCCGCGGCGACGCTCGCCTACGTCATCGCCGTCCGGCTGAGCCCGGAGGCCGCGCCCCTCACCGCTCCCCTGACGGCGCTGCTCGTCGTCCAGGTCACCCTGTACTCGACCCTGACGACCGGTCTGCGCCGGGTGAACTCCGTGGTGACCGGCGTGGTCCTGGCGATCCTGTTCAGCCTGCTGGTGGGTCTGACCTGGTGGAGCCTCGGTCTGCTGATCCTCGCGGCGCTGGTCACCGGCCATCTGGTGCGGGCGGGCGAGTTCGTGCCCGAGGTGGCGATCAGCGCCATGCTGGTGCTCGGCGTGACCACGCACGGCGACACCGCCTGGGCGCGCATCGTGGAGACGCTGATCGGCGCCATCGTCGGGATGGCGTTCAACCTGCTGCTGGCGCCGCCCGTGTGGGTGGAGGAGGCCGGCGCGTCCATCGAGGAGCTGGCGCGCCGGGTGCGCCAGCTGATGCTGCGGATCGGCGAGGAGGCCGCGGGCCGTCCGCCCGCGGCGCGCGCGGCGGCCCGGCTGCACGAGGCCCGCCGCCTCGACCACGACATCAGCGAGGTGGACGCCGACCTGCGGCAGGCGGAGGAGAGCCTGCGCCTCAACCCGCGCGTCCGGGAGGGGCTGCTGCACCGGGTGGTGCTGCGCACGGGCCTGGACACGCTGGAGATCTGCACGGTGGTGCTGCGGGTGCTGGCCCGCACACTGACCGACCTGGCGAAGGAACGGGAGCCGGAACGTCTCTTCTCGGAGGAGACGGGGCAGGCCTTCGAGCAGCTGCTGGCGGAGATCGCCGACGCCGTGGTGAGCTTCGCGGTGCTGGTCACCACGAGCGTGAGCGCCAACGCCGAGTCGGCGGAGGAGCGGCTCGCCTCACAGCTGCGGCAGGCGGCCGGCACCCGCGACAGGCTGGCGGAGCTGCTGTACGAGGAGGCCCGGCGCGACCCGAAGCGGTGGCAGCTGCTGGGCGCCCTGCTGACGGAGGTCAACCGCATCCTCGACGAGATGGACACCGAGCACCGCACCCGGCGGCTGTTCGAGGAGCTGGACCGTCACTCGCGGGAGCAGCGGGAACGGCTCCCCCGGCTCACCCGCATGCGGGACCGGCTGGCCGCCCTCCCGGCCCGCGTCCGGGCCCTCTTCCGCCGCGACCGGGAGGGCAAGCCGGCGGGGCGGCACTGAGAGGGGCGCATCCCGTCCGCACGGCCGGCGTCCGGCCCGCGCGGACGGGGGT
Source organism: Streptomyces sp. GB4-14 (assembly GCF_022696125.1). Taxonomy (NCBI): domain Bacteria; kingdom Bacillati; phylum Actinomycetota; class Actinomycetes; order Kitasatosporales; family Streptomycetaceae; genus Streptomyces; species Streptomyces sp. GB4-14. The sequence continues at coordinate 427,921 of NZ_RZHO01000002.1, forward strand.
CCCTTGCGTTCGACGGGTGATCGACGCCAAGGTTGCCCGAGGCGAGCGGGACGGGAGACGACCGAAGGTGCGTGTGATGAACAGGGCCGGCTTGAGCAGGCGCCGCTTCGTGGGCGCGTTCGCGGGAACGGCCGCCGGGATGTCGCTGCCCGCATGCGACGGCGGCTCCCCGCCGTCCGACGCGGCGACCCCGCCGGCCCCGGCCACGGTGACCGGCCCGCCCGCACCGAGCGCCACGCCCTCGGGTCCGCGCCCGCTGTATCTGGGCACGTACACCTCGGTCGACGGCGGAGGCGAGGGCATCGGGACCGCGGTGTACGACCCGGCGACGGGACGGATCAGCGGCGAGGGCGTCATCGGCGGGGTGGGCGACCCGTCGTTCCTGGCGGTGCACCCGGACGGCCGGACGCTGTACGCGGTGAACGAGCGGGAGGACGGCGCGGTGACCGCCGTACGGCTGTCCGACCGGAAGGTGCTGGGCAGCAGCGCCACGGGCGGGTCCTCGCCCTGTCATCTTTCGGTGCATCCGGGCGGGCGGTTCCTGCTGAGCGCCGACTACGGCTCGGGCACGGTCGCGGTGCACCGCATCGAGACGTCGGGCGCGCCGGGCAGGCGCACGGACCTGGTCACCCACTCCGAGCCGGCGCCTGGCCCGGGCCAACAGGGCCCGCACGCGCACCAGATCGTCACCGCCCCGGACGGCGGTCACGTCCTCGCCGTGGACCTGGGCACGGACACCGTGTACACGTACCGCCTCGACGAGAAGACGGGCACCCTCACCGAGGTGTCGCGGGCGACCGCGCGGGCCGGCGCGGGACCGCGCCATCTGACCTTCCACCCCGGCGGGCGGTGGGCCTACCTCGCCAACGAGCTGGACGACACGGTGACGGTGTGCGCCTACGAGCCGGAGTCGGGGCGGCTGACGATCGGGGATCCGCAGCCGACGGGCTCGGCGCCGGAGGCAGGCACCAACTACCCGGCGCAGCTCGTCGTCACCGGCGACGGCCGGTACGCGTACCTGGCGAACCGGGGCCACGACAGCGTCGCGCGGTACGCCGTCGAGGAGGACGGGGCCCGGCTGCGCCTGCTCGGCACGGTGCCGGTGGGCGGCGACTTCCCGCGCCACATCGCCCTCTCCCCCGACGGCGGGCTGCTGTTCACGGCGAATCAGAGGTCCGGTGACGTCGCTGTGTTCCGTGTGGACGCGGACAGCGGCGAACTGCGCCCGGCCGGCGAGCCGTTCGCGTCACCCGTCGCCGTCTGCGCGCTGCCGCTGTAGCGGCCGGGGGCAGGACGCGGCGGCCGCCTGCGACAGCAGGACGTGCATGCGCTCGGTGAGCTGCGAGACGTCGTCGGCGGGCGCGTGGAACGGCAGCCGTACGTCGCCGTCGGTGCGGGCGCGTTCGACGCGCAGGGTGAGTCCGTGCCGGTCGACCGCGAGCGGCCGCACCCGGACGGCCCCCTGGAGGCTTGCCGGGTCGACCAGGCGGGTGAGGCGATCCACGGCGTCGGCGTGGCAGTCCGCGAGGTGGGTCAGCAGCCGCGCCTCGGCGCCGGCCAGCGGGTCGGGCGCGGCGGCGGCGAACTCGTCGGCGCCGACCGTCAGCGCCCCGGAGGGCCTGCGGAGCACCACCCGGGTGGGCCGCAGGGCGAGCCGGCCGCCCTCGACGGACAACCATCCGGCGAGCCACACCCGGGAGCGGACGCGGTTGCGCACGGGGACGGGGGCGACGTCGGCGAACTCCAGCACGGCGGACGGCTCTCCGCGCGGTGCGCAGATCGCGGCGGCCCGCAGGACGCCGTCCTCGGGCACGTCCAGCAGCACCCGCCCGTCGTCCGTGACGGTGTGCGCGCCGACCAGCTCCTCTCGGGTGCCCTCCGCGGTCACCGTGCAGGACCATGCGGCGGCGAGCACGGAGCGGGCCCGCTCGGCCGCTCCCGGCGCGGCGGCCCAGCCGTGCGTGTGGTCACCCATCCCAACCTCCTATTAGGTAAGCCTTGCCTAACCTATCGGAGATCAGGGCGTGCGCCAACCGGCCCCGGTGATCTTTCCGCGCCTTTTCGGGGCACTCAGGGAGCGAGGACACCCAGGAGCGCACGCGCGCACAGGTCGCGTACCTGGTCGCGCCCCAACGGCGCCCCGCGCAGCCACTCCAGACAGACCGCCGTGGTGAACGCCAGCCAGCCGCGCACCGCGAGCCGGGTGTCCGGTCGGTTCTCCAGCACGGGACCGAACTCGGGGTCGGCGGCGAGCGCGGAGAGGATCTGCCGCTCCTGTGCGGCGAGCGCCCGACGGTAGACCCGCCGCACCGCCTGGTCCCCCGCCGCGTCGGCGCGGTGGAAGGCGCGGTAGCCGTGGGCGTGGGACTCGACGTACTCCAGATAGGCGTCCAGCCCGGCGGCGAGCTGGGTCCGCACCGGGACGCCCGGCACGGGCGCCGTCATCCGGAGCATCCGCTCGCTCTCGCGCTCCACCACGGCCGCGAAGAAGTCCCGTTTGCCCGGGAAGTAGTGGTAGAGCAGTCCGCGCGACACCCCGGCGATCTCGGCGACCTGCTCGATCCACACCTCGTCGTACGGGCTCTCCGAGAACAACCGCGCACCCACGGCGAGCAGTTGCTCCCGACGCTCCTCGGTGCTGAGCCGGCGGCGCGCGCGCCCGCCCTGGTCCACGGCCATTCCCGCACTGTAGTTGACGCCGGTCCGGCGGCCGGACCAGACTGTGAGCGCGTTATTGAACTCATGTGCAACACGTCGCACTCGCTCGCCGGACCGAAGGAGACCGCGTCATGGCGGAGAGGACGGCACGGGCCGTTGTGCCGAAGGGATTCCGCAGCGCGGAGCAGGGCTGGCCCGCACTGCACCGCATACCGCACCCGCCGCACCGGCTGCCGCTGCTGGGCGACGTCATCGGGTCCGGCAGACGCACGCCCGTGCAGGACTCGGTGCGGCTCGCCCGGCGACTGGGTCCGATCTTCCGGCGCAGGGCCTTCGGCAGGGAGTTCGTGTTCACGTGGGGCTCCCGGCTGGTGGCCGACCTGGCCGACGAGTCGCGGTTCGCCAAGCACGTGGGGCTGGGCGTGGCCAACCTGCGGCCGCTCGCGGGCGACGGCCTGTTCACCGCCTACAACCACGAGCCCAACTGGCAGCTTGCGCACGACGTGCTGGCGCCCGGCTTCAGCCGCGAGGCGATGTCCGGCTACCACCCGATGATGCTGTCGGTGGCGGCGCGCCTGACCGAGCACTGGGACCGCGCGGCGGCGGACGGCCGGTGGGTGGACGTGCCCGGCGACATGACCAAGCTGACGCTGGAGACGATCGCGCGCACCGGGTTCGGGCACGACTTCGGCTCGTTCGAACGGACCCGCCCGCACCCGTTCGTCACGGCGATGGTCGGGACGCTGTCGCACGCCCAACGGCTGAACAACGTGCCGCCGCCGCTGGCCCCGCTGCTGCTGCGCCGGGCGAACCGGCGCAACGCCGAGGACATCGCGCGGCTCGGCCACATCGTCGACGAGGTGGTCCGCCGCCGGCGCGCGGAGGGGCACGCGGACGGCGACCTGCTGGACCGCATGCTGGAGACCGCGCACCCGGTCACCGGGGAGCGGCTGTCACCGGAGAACGTGCGCCGCCAGGTGATCACCTTCCTGGTGGCCGGTCACGAGACCACCTCCGGCGCCCTGTCCTTCGCCCTCCATTACCTGTCCCTCCACCCGGACGTGGCGGACCGCGCCCGCGCCGAGGTGGACCGCGTCTGGGGCGACACGGACACGCCCGCCTACGAACAGGTCGCCCGTCTCCGCTACGTCCGCCGCGTCCTCGACGAGTCGCTGCGGCTGTGGCCGACGGCGCCGGCGTACTCGCGTGAGGCGACGCGGGACACGGTGCTGGCGGACGAGCATCCGATGCGGCGCGGCGCGTGGACGCTGGTGCTCGTCCCCATGCTCCACCGGGACCCCGAGGTGTGGGGCGCGGACGCCGACCGCTTCGACCCGGACCGCTTCGAACCGGCGGCGGTACGCTCCCGGCCGCCCCACACCTACAAGCCCTTCGGCACGGGCGCCCGCGCCTGCATCGGCCGCCAGTTCGCCCTCCACGAGGCGACCCTGGTCCTGGCGCTCCTCCTGCGCCGCTACGACCTGCACCCGGACCCGTCGTACCGGCTCCGGGTGACGGAGCGGCTGACGCTGATGCCGGAGTCGTTGCGGTTGCGGGCGGTACGGCGGGACGCGGTGCGGGCGGGGATTCCGGGGCAGCGGACGGACAGCGGGGCGGCGTCCTGAGGCAGCGGTGGTCCAGCCGGTACCAGGGACGTGACGTGCCCGACGACGGGTAGCCCGCCGTCGGGCAGGGCGTCGGGCAGCCGGGGACCGTGAGGCCGAGGCGTCCGTCAGGCGTTCCGGGGCTCCTCCTCGTCCGGAAGGGCCAGACCCCGCAGCCGCTCCGGGTCCGCCAGGATGTACAGGGCCGTGATGCGGCCCTCGTGGACCGTGGCCGTCAGGACCGAACCGACGCGGCCGTCGACGACGCCGACCAGGCCCGGGGCGCCGTTGACCAGGACCATGCGGGCGGTCGCGTTGAAGCGGGAGAACAGCATCGCCGACTCGGCGACACTCCTGGCGCCCTGGAGCCGCTTGGAGCCGGCCACGCCCTGGACCAGTGCGCCCGCGTCCGCGCGCAGCACCACGTCCGGGTGGAGCACGGCGAGCAGCGCTTCGAAGTCGCCGGTGCGCGCGGCTGCCCGGAACGCGTCGAGGGCCTGCCGTTGCCGGGTCGCGTCCGCGTCGGACGGCGGGGCGGTCTCCCGGACCCGGCGCCGGGCCCGGCTGGCGAGCTGCCGTGTCGCGGCCGGGGTGCGCTCCAGCACCGGGGCGATGTCGTCGAAGGGCACGGCGAACATGTCGTGCAGCACGAACGCCAGCCGCTCGTCGGGGTCGAGGGTCTCCATGACGACCAGCAGGGCGATGCCCACCGAGTCGGCCTCCAGCGCCTCCTGCTCCGGGTCGACGCGGGACAGCGGCCGGATCACCGGGTCCGGGACGAACGTGTCGTCCATCGGCTGCTCCCTGCGGGCCGTGCGCGAGCGCAGCAGGTCCAGGCAGATGCGGCCGGTCACCGTGGTCAGCCAGCCGCCCAGGTTGTCGATCTCGCCGGGCTTCACGCGTCCGAGCCGCAGCCACGCCTCCTGCACGGCGTCCTCCGCCTCGGCGAGGGAGCCGAGCATGCGGTAGGCGACCGCCTTGAGATGGGCGCGCTGCTCCTCGAAGCTCCGCGCGAGCCGTTCCTGGTCCTCCCCCACGGCGGTCACCTCGGGAACAGCTCGAAGGCCACCGCCGGGCGGCCGCCGAACCGCTTGCCCGTCTCCTGCGCGAAGCCGGTCAGGAACGTGCGCGCGTACGTCTCCGGGTCCTCGTCGGTGAGCGCCTCGATGTAGGTGCGGTGCTCCAGCAGTGAGCGCACCGCCCGCTCCAGCCCGGCGGTGGCGTCCACGGCGTGGGTGGGCGAGCTCGAACCGGCGACCGCAACCCAGCGCACGCCGTCCCAGGGCTCCAGCCCCTGCTCGGTCAGTTCCGGGAAGATCCAGCGGTTGCCGGCGTCACCGGCCGCGTCGAGCGTGGCGCGGCCGACGGCCACGTGGTCCGGGGTGTTCCAGGCGGTGCCGCCCCAGGTGTCCCGGTGGTTCAGCGTGATCACCAGCTCGGGCCGGTGGCGCCGGATCGCCGCCGCGATGTCCCGGCGCAGGGCCGGGCCGTACTCGATCACGCCGTCCGCGTGGTCGAGGAAGGCGACCTCGGAGACTCCCACCACGGCCGCGCTCGCCCGCTGCTCGCGCTCCCGGAGCGGTCCGCATCGGGCCGGCTCCAGCGTGTCGATGCCCGCCTCGCCGCGGGTCGCCAGGACGTAGGAGACCTCGCGGCCGGCGTCGGTCCAGGCCGCGATCGCCGCCGCGCAGCCGTACTCCAGGTCGTCGGGGTGGGCCACCACGGCCAGCGCGCGCTGCCAGTCGTCGGGCATGGGCTGGAGTTGACTGATCGTCGGCTCGGTCATGCTCCGCAGAGTAGCCCCCGCCACCGACAGTGCACGGGGGCGCGCGGTCAGGCGTCGTCGCGGTCAGACCTCGTCGCGGGCGAGGGCGAGCAGGCGGTCCAGGACGCGGGGGCCGCCGGTGCGGACGCCGTCGTGCTCGAACTCGTCCGTCACCCAGGTGCGCAGGCCGCGGATCGCCCGGGCGGTGGCCAGGGAGTGCGCGGTGTCGACGTACATGTCGTCGTGGTAGACGGCCGCCGCGGCCGGGACCTCGTTGGCGGCCAGGCGGGCCGGGTCGTACAGCGGGGTCCAGTCGGTGCGGGCGGCGAGGAGTTCCGCGGTCTCGCGCAGGGGCCGCAGCGCCGGGTCGCAGTCGAACGTCCAGGGATGGACGGTCTCGCCGGTGAACAGCACGGGCTCGTCGCCGGCGAGCGCCTTGGCCGCGTCGAACTGCGGGAACTCGGACCGCACCCGCTCGGCGGACCAGGCGGTGGGGCGGGCGTCCTGCGCGTAGATCGCCTCGTGGATCAGCGCGTAGAGGGGGTGTCCGGCGAAGGACAACAGGCCCTGGACCTCTTCCTGGAAGGCGTCGGAGAGGGCGGGGCCGGACGGGGTGGGGACGAAGGCGTCCTCGAGGAGGAAGTGCAGGCGGTGGCTGCCGTCGCCGCTGCCGAGCATCAGGCCGAGGGACTGGAACGCCTCGACGGTGAACCGGTATCCGTTCGGCAGGACCACGTCGTGGGTGAGGAGGTGGTCGGCGATGCGGCGGGCGCGCTCGACGTCCTGCGGGTAGCGCGCGTAGTGGGCGGCGACCTTGCGCTCGATGCGCGGGTAGGCGGCGCGGTAGACGTCGTCGGCGTGCGCGTCGAGGGAGGGCAGGCCGCCGGTGATCAGGGCGGTGTCCAGTCCTTCGGGTGCCATGGACAGGTAGGCCACGGCGCAGAAGCCGCCGAAGCTCTGGCCGAGCACGGTCCAGCGGGCGCCGCCGGTGACCTGCGGGCGGATGGCCTCGCAGTCCCGGACGATCGAGTCGGAGCGGAAGCGGGTGAGGTAGTCGGCCTGCTCGGCGGGGCCGCCGCGCAGCGGGAGCGTCTGCCGGTTGGCGGGGGTGGAGGCGCCGGTGCCGCGCTGGTCGAGGAGGAGGACCCGGTAGTCCTCCAGGGCGCGGCCGAGCCAGGCCGGCTTGCCGACGAAACGGTTCGCCCCGAAGCCCGGGCCGCCCTGGAGGTACAGCAGCCAGGGCAGGTCCCGGTCCGTCCTGTCCCGGGCGACGACCTCGCGCGCGTACAGCTCGATCGTCTCCCCCGAGGGGTTGTCGTGGTCGAGGGGCACGGTGAACCGGCGGTCGGTGAGGACCACTCCGGGCTGGCGGTAGGTGTCGGTCAACGGGACTCCCGGGACGAACGGATTGTCGGGCCGCGACCCAGTTCAGCACATGTTCCTGCGGCCAACGACCCCGGGATCATGAAAAAGTTCCTGAACGGCGGTCAACGCGCCGACAGGCTGGAGCGCCGCACGACCAGCTCCGGGGCGAGCACCACCCGGCGGTGCTCATGGGGCGCGCCCGTGTCCTCGGTCTCCTCCAGCAGCAGCTCGGCGGCCAGCGCCCCCATGGTGACGGCGGGCTGCCGTACGGAGGTGAGCGGGACGGCCGCGGCGGCGGCGAACTCGATGTCGTCGTAACCGACGATGGCGAGGTCGTCGGGGACGCCGACGCCGGCCGCGTACATCGCCTGGAGCACGCCGAGGGCGAGCAGGTCGTTGGCGCAGAACACGGCGGTGGGGCGACGGGACAGGCCGAGGAGGCGGGCGCCGGCGTCGCGTCCGGCGGCGACGTCGAGCCGCTCGGTGGGCAGCTCGTGCAGGCTGTCGGGGCCGAGCCCGGCCTCGGCGAGGGCGTTCAGGGCGCCGGTGCGGCGGTCCCGGACCTGGTTGAGTCCGGGAGGGCCGCTGACGTACGCGACGGAGCGGTGCCCGGCGTCGACCAGGTGCCGCACGGCCAGGGCGCCGCCGGCCACGTCGTCCACGGAGACGGAGCACTCGGTGGTGCCCTCGGCGACCCGGTCGACCAGCACGAAGGGGATGCCGTGGCGGCGGAACGCCTCGATGGTGCGGCCGGTGGCGTCGGCGGGGGTGAGCAGCACGCCCCGCACCCGCTGTTCGGCGAAGAGCGACAGGTACTCGGCCTCCTCGCTCGGGCTCTGGGCGCTGTTGCAGACCATGACGCCGAGGCCGGCCTGGCGTGCGGCGCGCTCGGCGCCGCGCGCCACGTCGACGAAGAAGGGGTTGCCCATGTCGAGGACGAGCAGGCCCATGATGCGGCTGCGTCCGGCGCGCAGCTGGCGGGCGGACTCGCTGCGGACGTAGCCGAGCCGGTCGATGGCGGACAGCACCCGGGCGCGGGTCTCGGCGGCGACCGTGTCCGGACGGTTGATCACGTTGGAGACGGTGCCTACGGAGACTCCGGCGACGCGGGCGACGTCCTTGATACCCACCGACTGGGCCATCGGGCAGGGACCTCCAGGGATACGGGGAGACAGGGGGCGGCGCGGGCGGGCCCTCACACTACCCGCACGTCCGCCCCTTTTCGGTCACGGGCCGGGCGGGCCCGTGACCGTCAGTCGAGGTGGAAGACCTCGGTGAGCGGGGTCATCGCCTCGTCGGGCCGGGAGCCGTCGAGGGACTCGAAGAAGGGCGCCATCCCGGCCTGCCAGCGGGCGTTGACCTCGGTGGCCTCCATGCCGGCCTTCGCGGCCTCGAAGTCGTCGGTCTCCAGGTACCCGACGAGGAGGCCGTCGTCGCGCAGGAAGAGGGAGTAGTTGTGCCAGCCGGCGGCCGAGAGCGCCTCGCGCATCTCGGGCCACACGGCGGCGTGGCGTGCGCGGTACTCGTCGATGAGGTCCTGGCGGACCTTGAGCAGGAAGCAGACGCGTCGCACGGGGTACGGCCTTCCGGAAGCGGCTCGGCGGGGTCAGAAGTCGAACCGGTCGATGTTCCCGGCGTTGAAGACGGTGGGCTTGCCCAGGTTGATCACGCCGTCCTTGCCGATGGTGTACTCGCCCATGGCGCCGGCCGTGAAGGTCTCGCCTTCCTGGCCCGTGATCTGGCCGGAGGCGAGCGCGATCGCGGTGCGGGCGGCCAGTTCGCCGAGCTTGGCCGGGTCCCACAGCTCGAACGCCTCGACGGTGCCGTTCTTGACGTACTTGCGCATGTCGTTGGGGGTGCCGAGGCCGGTGAGCTTGACCTTGCCCTTGTACTTGGAGCCGGAGAGGTACTGGGCGGCGGCCTTGATGCCGACGGTGGTCGGGGAGATGATCCCCTTCAGGTTCGGGTGTTCCTGCAGCAGGCCCTGGGTCTGCTGGAAGGACTGCTGGGCGTCGTCGTTGCCGTAGGCGACCTCGACCAGCTTCATCTCCTTGTACTTGGGGTCCTTGAGTTCGTCCTTCATGAACTCGATCCAGGTGTTCTGGTTGGTCGCGGTCTGCGCGGCGGACAGGATCGCGATCTCGCCCTTGTAGCCGATCTGTTCGGCGAGGAGCTGCACCTCGGTGCGGCCGAGGTCCTCGGCGGACGCCTGCGAGACGAAGGCGTTGCGGCAGTCGGGCTTGGTGTCGGAGTCGTAGGTGACGACCTTGATGTCGTTCCTCATGGCCTGCTTGAGCGCGGTGCACAGGGCGCCCGGGTCCTGCGCGGAGACGGCCATCGCGTCGACCTGCTGCTGGGTGAGCGTGTTGACGTAGGAGACCTGGCCCGCGGTGTCGGTGGCGCTGGTGGGGCCGACCTCCTTGAAGGTGGAGCCGAGTTCCTTCACGGCCTTCTCGCCGCCCTTGTCGGCGGAGGTGAAGTACGGGTTGTTGACCTGCTTGGGCAGGAAGCCGACGGTGAGGCCCTTCTTGGTGGCGGCGTCCGGGTCGGCCTTGCCGGCGGAGGCGGCGGCGCCGCCCTCGTTCTTGACGTCCTCCTTGGTGGTGCCACCGCAGGCGGTGGCGGCGAGCGCGAGGGAGGTGACGGCGGCGAGCGCCGCGCAGGTACGGCGGAGGGATGCGGTGCGCATGGCGGGTTCCTTAAGGGGACGAGGAGAGGTCAGGAGGTCGGTGCGGGCGTCTTGGGGTCCGGAGCGGATGCGCCGGCCGCCCTCCGTCCGGCGCGGGCCACGGCGACCTGCCGGGCGGCGCGCGGGCCGAGGACGGACAGCACGAGCAGCACGCCGGTGACGACGATCTGGGACTGGGCGGAGACGTCCTGCAGGCTCATCACGTTCTGCAGGGCGCCGAGCAGGAACACGCCCGCGATCGCTCCGCCGAGGGTGCCCTTGCCGCCGTCGAAGTCGATGCCGCCCAGCAGCACGGCCGCGACGACGGACAGTTCGAGGCCGGTGGCGTTGTCGTAGCGGGCGCTGGCGTAGTGCAGCGCCCAGAAGACGCCGGTGAGGGCCGACATCAGGCCGGTCACCGTGAACAGGATCAGCTTCTGCCGCTTGACGCGGATGCCGGCGAACCGGGCGGCCTCCTCGCCGGCCCCGATCGCGAACAGCGAGCGGCCGAACGGGGTGGCGTGCAGGGCGACGACGGCGATCACGAGCAGCGCCAGGAAGGGCACGAGCGCGTACGGGACGAAGGTGTCGCCGATGCGTCCGGCGGCGAAGTCCAGGTAGGCGGCGGGGAAGTCGGTGACCGCGTCGGAGCCGAGCACGATCTGCGCGAGGCCCCGGTAGGCGGCGAGGGTGCCGATGGTGACGGCGAGCGAGGGCAGTCCGAGGCGGGTCACCAGCAGGCCGTTGACCAGGCCGCAGACCACGCCGATGAGCAGGCAGACCGGGATGATCGTCTCGATGGCCATGCCCTGGTTCCACAGGGCGCCCATCACCGCGCCGGACAGTCCGGCCGTGGACGCCACGGACAGGTCGATCTCACCGGACACCACGAGCAGGGTCATGGGCAGCGCGATCAGCGCGATCGGGAGCGTGTTGCCGATGAGGAACGACAGGTTGAGGGCGTTGCCGAAGCCGTCGACGGTGGTGAACGACAGCAGCAGGACGACCACGACCAGGGCGCCGACGACCGTGTCCCAGCGAACGGCACGCGTGAGGGAGTCAGGCATGGCGGGCGTTCCTCTTCTTCAGGGCGGAGGCCACGCGCAGCGCGACGATCCGGTCGACCGCGATGGCGAGGACGAGCAGGACGCCGTTGATGGCGAGCACCCACACGGAACTGACGCCGAGCGCGGGCAGCACGCTGTTGATCGACGTCAGCAGCAGCGCGCCGAGGGCGGCGCCGTAGACGCTGCCGGAGCCGCCGGTGAAGACGACGCCGCCGACCACGACCGCGCTGACGACGGTGAGTTCGTAGCCGCTTCCGGTGCCGGAGTCGACGTTCCCGAAGCGGGCGAGGTACAGCGCGCCGGCCAGTCCGGCGAGGGCGCCGCAGAAGGTGTAGGCGGCGAGGATCCGCTTGCGCACCGGGATTCCGGCGAGCCGGGCCGCCTCCGGGTTGGAGCCGAGCGCGTACAGCTCGCGCCCGCCGGCGTAGTGCCGCAGGTAGTACGCCGTCGCCACGAGCACCGCGAGCGCGATCAGCGCCAGGTAGGGCACGGCGGAGATGCCGCCGGAGCCGAAGTCGACGAACCCGCCGGGGAGATCGGCCGCGGTGATCTGGCGTGAGCCGACCCAGATCGAGTCGACGCCGCGGATGATGTACAGCGTGCCGAGGGTGACGACGAGGGCGGGCACCTGGCCGAGGGAGACGAGCAGGCCGTTCAGCAGACCGAAGCCGATGCCGAGCAGGACGGCGAGGGCGGCGCCGACGACCGGTTTCCCGCCGGCCTGGAGGTAGGTGCCCGCGGCGAAGGCGCTGATGCCGAGGGTGGAGCCGACGGACAGGTCGACGTTGCGGGTGATGACGACCAGGGCCTGGCCGGTGGCGACCAGCACCAGGATGGTCGCGTTCAGCAGCAGGTCCTTGATGCCCTGCTCGGACAGAAACTCGCTGTTGGCGGCCTGGGTGACGGCGATCATCACCAGCAACACGGCGAGGATGGCGAGTTCGCGCATCTTGAAGACGCGGTCCACCAGCCGGGTGGCGCCGGCCTTCGGCGCCTCGGTGACGGGGGCTTCACCGGGGGCGGTGACCGTCATGCCGTGCCCCTTTCGTTCGCTTCCGCGCCCGTGCGGCGCGGAGGTACGGGCATCGTGTCCGTCTGCGGGCCGGTGGCCGCTCGCGCTCCCCCACCGCCTGAATGGCGTGGGCGGTACTCCCGTCTCACGCGGCCCTCCCGGTGGCTGCGGCCATCACGGTCTCCTCGGTGGCGTCGGTACGGGGGATCTCGGCGGTGAGCCGGCCCTCGTGCATCACCAGCACGCGGTCGGCCATGCCGAGGACCTCGGGCAGGTCGGAGGAGATCATCAGGACGGCCACGCCGTCGGCGGCGAGCTGCGACAGCAGCCGGTGCACCTCGGCCTTGGTGCCGACGTCGATGCCGCGCGTGGGCTCGTCGACGATCAGCACCTTGGGGCGTGTGGCGAGCCACTTGGCGAGGACGACCTTCTGCTGGTTGCCGCCGGACAGGGTGTTCACGGTGTCGGCGATCCGGGCGTACTTGACGCGGAGCTTCACCGCCCAGTCGAGGGAGCGGCTGCGTTCGGCGCCGCGGTCCATCAGCCCGCCCTTCACGGTGGCGCCGAGGCCGGTGAGGCCGATGTTGCGTTCGATGGACATGTCCATCACCAGGCCCTGGGCGCGCCGGTCCTCCGGGACCAGGGCGAGTCCGGCGGCCATGGCGGTGGACGGGGCGCCGTTGGTCAGCTTCCGCCCGTCGACCTCCACCTCGCCGGCGTCCCAGCGGTCGATGCCGAAGACCGCGCGGGCCACTTCGGTGCGTCCGGCGCCGACCAGTCCGGCCAGCCCCACGATCTCGCCGCGTCGCACGTCGAAGGAGACGTCGGTGAAGACGCCCTCCCGGGTGAGGCGGCGCACGCTCAGGGCGATCCCGCCGGGCGTCACGTCCTGCTTGGGGTAGAGCTCGGCCAGGTCGCGGCCGACCATGCGGCGGACCAGGTCGTCCTCGGTCATGCCGTCGAGCGGCTCGCTCGCGATCCAGGCTCCGTCCCGCAGGGTGGTGACCCTCCGGCAGATCTCGAAGATCTCCTCCAGGCGGTGGGAGATGAACAGGACGGCCGCGCCCTGGTCGCGCAGCGCGCGGACGACGCCGAAGAGGCGGGCGACCTCGCTGTTGGTGAGGGCGGCGGTGGGCTCGTCCATGATGAGAGCGCGTGCGTCGAAGGAGAGGGCCTTGGCGATCTCGACGATCTGCTGGTCGGCGATGGACAGTCCGCGGGCGGGCCGGTCCGGGTCCAGCTCGACGCCGAGCCGCTTCATCAGGGCGGCGGTGGCGTCACGCGTCGCCCGGTGGTCGATGCGGCGCAGGGTGCGGCGGGGCCGGCGGCCCATGAAGATGTTCTCGGCGATCGACAGGTCGGGGAAGAGCGTCGGCTCCTGGTAGATCACGGCGATGCCGGCGTCGCGGGCGTCGCCGGGTCCGTGGAAGACGACGGGCGCGCCGTCGAGCAGCACCTGGCCGGCGTCCGGCCGGTGCACTCCGGCGAGCGTCTTGATGAGCGTGGACTTGCCGGCTCCGTTCTCTCCGGCCAGGGCGTGCACCTCCCCGGGGTACAGCTCCAGGGAGACGTCCCGCAGCGCGCGGACCGCGCCGAAGGACTTCGAGATGCCCTTGAGCGCGAGGACCGGGGCCGGACCCGTGTCGGACGGGTGGGTCATGAGGGCTCCTCGACGACGCCGGCGGGTCTGCCCCCACGGCGTCGTGAAAGGTTTCAACTGGATTGCCGGGACGTTAGGCGCGTCACGCATGTCACGTCAATGGGTCACGGTCGAAAAAGTTTCGACAGGTTCGGGTCACGCCCAGGTCACGCGAGACGGTCGCCGCCGGAGGGGTTGACACCCCTTCGGCGGACCCCTAGCTTCGCGTTCTGAATCGTTTCACTCTGTGGTCGTTACGACCCGATGTCACAGGAGCCCTGACGTGACCGAGCGCGCCGCGGTGAAAGCCGCCCTCAAGACCCAGGCAGTCGAGACGCCGTCGTGGGCGTACGGCAACTCCGGCACCCGGTTCAAGGTGTTCGCGCAGCAGGGCGTCCCCCGCACCCCGCAGGAGAAGCTGGACGACGCGGCGAAGGTGCACGAGTTCACGGGCGTGGCGCCGACGGTGGCGCTGCACATTCCCTGGGACGAGGTCGACGACTACGCGGCGCTGGCCCGGCACGCCGAGGACCGCGGGCTGCGGCTCGGCGCGATCAACTCCAACACCTTCCAGGACGACGACTACCGGCTCGGCTCCGTCTGCCACCCGGACGCGGCCGTGCGCCGGAAGGCCGTGGACCATCTGCTGGAGTGCGTCGACATCATGGACGCGACCGGGTCGAAGGACCTGAAGCTGTGGTTCGCGGACGGGACCAACTACCCCGGGCAGGACGACATCCGGGCCCGTCAGGACCGGCTGGCGGAGGCGCTCGCCGAGGTGTACGGGCGGCTGGGCGACGACCAGCGGATGCTGCTGGAGTACAAGCTGTTCGAGCCGGCCTTCTACACGACGGACGTCCCCGACTGGGGGACGGCGTACGCGCACTGTCTGAAGCTGGGGCCGAAGGCGCGGGTGGTGGTGGACACAGGGCATCACGCGCCGGGCACGAACATCGAGTTCATCGTGGCGACGCTGCTGCGGGAGGGGAAGCTCGGGGGGTTCGACTTCAACTCGCGCTTCTACGCGGACGACGACCTGATGGTCGGCGCGGCCGACCCGTTCCAGCTGTTCCGGATCATGTACGAGGTGGTGCGCGGGGGCGGGCTGTCGGGGGACGTGGCGTTCATGCTGGATCAGTGCCACAACGTGGAGTCGAAGATTCCGGCGATTGTGCGGTCCGTGATGAACGTGCAGGAGGCCACCGCCAAGGCGTTGCTGGTCGACCGGGACGCGTTGGCTGCGGCGCAGCGGGAGGGGGATGTGCTGGGCGCCAACGCCGTGCTGATGGACGCGTTCAGTACGGACGTGCGTCCGCTTCTCCGGGAGGTGCGGGAGGAGATGGGGTTGGATCCCGATCCCATGGCGGCGTACGCGCGGTCGGGGTGGGCCGAGAAGATCGTGGCCGAGCGGGTCGGGGGTGAGCAGGCCGGCTGGGGGGCGTAGACGTCTGCCGGGTTCTTTCGTCGCCGGGTGCGGGTTCGGAGGGCTGGTCGCGCAGTTCCCCGCGCCCCTGAAGGCGTGTCCTGCTCTTCCCTCTTCCTCAAGGACTGGTTGTCATGGTTCACCGTGAAGTCGACGCTCTGCTCGGTCGGTCGCACCGGCTGGGGTCCGATCCCCGGAACACCAACTACGCCGGGGGGAACGCCTCCGCCAAGGGGCGGGACGTCGATCCCGTCACCGGGGGTGATGTGGAGCTGATGTGGGTCAAGGGGTCCGGTGGGGATCTCGGGAGCCTGACCGAGGACGGGCTGGCCGTGCTGCGGCTGGACCGGCTGCGGGCGCTCGTCGACGTGTATCCGGGGGTGGAGCGCGAGGACGAGACGGTCGCCGCGTTCGACTACTGCCTGCACGGAAAGGGGGGTGCCGCGCCCTCCATCGACACAGCGATGCACGGGCTGGTGGACGCCGCGCACGTCGATCATCTGCACCCCGACTCGGGCATCGCGCTGGCGTGTGCCGCCGACGGGGAGAAGCTGACCGCCGAGTGTTTCGGCGACACCGTGGTGTGGGTGCCGTGGCGGCGGCCGGGGTTCCAGCTGGGCCTGGACATCGCCGCCGTGAAGGCCGCGAATCCGCGGGCCGTCGGCTGTGTGCTCGGGGGGCACGGGATCACCGCCTGGGGTGACACCTCCGAGGAGTGCGAGCGGAACTCGCTGCACATCATCCGTACCGCCGAACGCTTCCTCGCCGAGCGGGGGCGGCCCGAGCCGTTCGGGCCCGTGATCGAGGGGTACGAGGCGCTGCCGCGGGGCGAGCGGCGGGAGCGCGCGGCGGCTCTCGCTCCGTACGTGCGGGCCCTCGCCTCGCAGGACCGGCCGCAGGTCGGACACTTCGACGACTCCGACACCGTGCTGGACTTCCTGGCGCGGGCCGAGCATCCTCGGCTGGCCGCGCTGGGGACGTCGTGTCCGGACCATTTCCTGCGCACCAAGGTGCGCCCGCTGGTGCTGGATCTGCCGCCGTCCACGCCGCTCGACGAGGCGGTGACGCGGCTGGAGGAGCTGCACGCCGACTACCGGCAGGAGTACGCCGCCTACTACGAGCGGCACGCGGAGCCCGGCTCCCCCGCGATGCGCGGCGCCGACCCGGCGATCGTGCTGGTGCCGGGCGTCGGCATGTTCAGCTTCGGCAAGGACAAGCAGACGGCGCGGGTGGCCGGGGAGTTCTACCTCAACGCGATCAACGTGATGCGCGGGGCCGAGGCGGTCTCCACGTATGCGCCGATCGAGGAGTCGGAGAAGTTCCGCATCGAGTACTGGGCGCTGGAGGAGGCGAAGCTGCGGCGGATGCCGCCGCCGAAGCCGCTGGCCACCCGGGTGGCGTTGGTGACCGGGGCAGGCAGCGGGATCGGGAAGGCCATCGCGCGGCGGCTGTCCGCCGAGGGCGCGTGTGTGGTCGTGGCCGATCTGAACGGGGAGAACGCGGCGAGGGTCGCGGAGGAGCTGGGCGGGCCGGACAAGGCCGTCGCAGTGACCGTGGACGTGACGGACGAGGAGCAGATCGCCGCCGCGTTCCGGCAGGCCGTGCTCGCCTTCGGCGGGGTGGACCTGGTGGTGAACAACGCCGGGATCTCCCTCTCCAAGCCGTTGCTGGAGACGTCGGCGAGGGACTGGGACCTCCAGCACACCGTCATGGCCCGGGGTTCGTTCCTGGTGTCGCGGGAGGCGGCGCGGGTGATGACCGCCCAGCGGCTGGGCGGCGACATCGTGTACATCGCCAGCAAGAACGCGGTGTTCGCCGGTCCCCACAACATCGCGTACTCGGCGGCCAAGGCGGACCAGGCGCACCAGGTGCGGCTGCTGGCGGCGGAGCTGGGCGAACACGGCATCCGGGTCAACGGCGTCAACCCGGACGGTGTGGTGCGCGGTTCGGGGATCTTCGCAGGCGGCTGGGGTGCCCGGCGTGCGGCCGTGTACGGGGTGCCCGAGGAGAAGCTGGGCGAGTTCTACGCACAGCGGACCCTGCTGAAGCGGGAGGTGCTGCCGGAGCACGTGGCGAACGCCGTGTTCGCGCTGACCGGCGGCGACCTCACCCACACCACCGGTCTGCACGTCCCGGTCGACGCCGGCGTCCCCGCCGCCTTCCTGCGATGAGCGGCGGCCTGGGGGCGTACGCTGCGGTCGATCTCGGCGCGTCCAGCGGGCGTGTCATGGTCGGCCGGGTGGGCCCCGGCAGCCTGGAGCTGACGGAGGCGCACCGGTTCCCCAACCGGCCGGTGCGGGTTCCGGAGGGGCTGCGCTGGGACGTGCTGGGGCTGTACGCCGGGGTGCTGGACGGGTTGCGGGCGGCCGGGGAGGTCGCCTCGGTCGGCATCGACAGCTGGGCCGTCGACCACGGGCTGCTCGACGCGGACGGGGCGCTGCTGGGCAACCCCGTGCACTACCGCGACGGGCGGACCGACAGCGTCGCCGAGAAGGTGTGGGCGACCGTGCCGGCCTCGGAGCTGTACGCGGCGACCGGGCTTCAGTACGCGCCGTTCAACACGCTGTACCAGCTCGTCGCGGCCCGCGGCACACGGCAGTTCGCGCAGGCCGAGAGGTTGCTGCTGATGCCCGACCTGCTGGCGTACTGGCTGACCGGGGAGCAGGGCACCGAGCTGACCAACGCCTCCACCACGCAGCTGATCGACCCGCGCACCCGCACCTGGGCACACGGGATCGCGGAGCGGCTGGGGATCGACCTGGGGCTGTTCGCGCCGCTGCGGCTGCCGGGCGACCCGGCGGGGGTACTGCGGCCGGAGGTGCTGGAGGAGACCGGGCTGAGCGGGCCGGTGCCGGTGACGGCGGTCGCCTCGCACGACACGGCGTCCGCGGTGGCCGCCGTGCCGGCGGACGGCGAGCGGTTCGCGTACATCTGCACCGGCACCTGGTCGCTGGCCGGTCTTGAGCTGGACGCGCCCGTGCTGACCGAGGAGAGCCGGGCAGCGAACTTCACCAACGAGCTGGGGCTGGACGGCACCGTCCGCTACCTGCGCAACATCATGGGGTTGTGGCTGCTGCAGGAGTGCCTGCGCGCCTGGGACGAGCCGGACCTGGGCGCGTTGCTGCGGGAGGCGGCCGGGGCGCCGGCGCTCCGGTCGGTGGTGGACGCCGGCGACGCCGCGTTCCTGGCGCCCGGGCGGATGCCGGAGCGGATCGCCGAGGCGTGCCGCGCGTCGGGGCAGCCGGTGCCGGGCTCCCCCGCCGCGACCGTGCGCTGCATCCTCGACTCGCTCGCCCTCGCCCACCGCACCGCCGTCGAGGACGCGCAGCGGCTCGCCGGACGGACCGTGGACGTGGTGCACGTCGTGGGCGGCGGCACCCGCAACGCCCTGCTGTGCCAGCTCACCGCCGACGCCTGCGGGCTGCCGGTGGTGGCCGGGCCGGCCGAGGCGGCGGCGTTCGGCAACGTGCTGGTGCAGGCCCGCGCCCAGGGGCGGGTCGGCGATCTCCCCGGGATGCGGCGGCTGCTGGCCGCCACCCAGCCGCTCACCCGGTACGAGCCGCGCGGCGACACCCGGCGCTGGGAGGCGGCCCGCGCCCGGCTCGCCGGACCGTGACCGGGTCTCCCCCCGGCGCCCGGACCCGCACTACCCTGCCCATCATCCGAAGATCGACCGGACGAGGAGCCGCGATGCGTGTCGCCCTGTTCCTGACCTGCGTCAACGACACGCTCTATCCCGACACCGGCCGCGCCGTGGTGAAGCTGCTCACCCGGCTGGGCGTCGACGTCGACTTCCCCGAGGCGCAGACCTGCTGCGGCCAGGCCCACTACAACACCGGGTACCGGCACGAGACGGAGCCCATGGCCCGTCACTTCGCGGACGTCTTCCGCGACTACGACGCGATCGTGACGCCGTCCGGGTCGTGCGGGGCGATGGTGCGGGAGCTGTACCCACGCATGGGTGAGCGGGCCCGCTCCGAGGGGCGCGGGGACGGTCTGGCGACGGTGCTGGCGCCGGTGGTGCCGAAGACGTACGAACTCACCGAGTTCCTGGCGGACGTGCTGGAGGTGACGGACGTCGGGGCGTACTACCCGCACCGGGTGACGTACCACCCGACCTGTCACGGGCTGCGCTCGCTCGGGCTGGGCGAGCGGCCGCTGCGGCTGCTGCGCGCGGTGAAGGGGCTGGAGCTGGTGGAGCTGCCGGGCGCGGACGAGTGCTGCGGGTTCGGCGGCACGTTCGCGCTGAAGAACGCCGATGTGTCGGCGGCGATGGGCGCGGACAAGGTGCGCAACGCCGAGTCGACGGGCGCGGAGGTGCTGTGCGCGGCGGACAACTCCTGTCTGATGCACATCGGCGGCACGATGACACGGCTGCGGACCGGCATGCGGCCGGTGCACATCGCGGAGATCCTGGCGAGCACGGAGGAGGACCCGGCCGTATGAGCGGAACGTTCGTCGGTATGCCCGCTTTCCCCGTGGCGGCCCGGGAGGCGGTCCGGGACACCACCCTGCGCGGCAATCTGCGGCACGCCACGCACACCATCCGCGCCAAGCGGGCACGGGCGGTCGCGGAGCTGGACGACTGGGAGCGGCTTCGGCAGGCGGGCAAGCGGATCAAGGACCGCACGCTGCGTCATCTGGACCGGTACCTGGTGCAGTTGGAGGAGTCGGTGACCGCGGCGGGCGGTGTCGTCCACTGGGCTGCCGACGCCGACGAGGCGAACCGGATCGTGTCCGAGCTGGTGAAGGCGACCGGCGAGAGGGAGGTCGTCAAGGTCAAGTCGATGGCGACGCAGGAGATCGCCCTGAACGAGGCGCTGGAGGCGCAGGGCATCCACGCCTACGAGACCGATCTCGCCGAGCTGATCGTGCAGTTGGGCGAGGACCGGCCGTCGCACATCCTGGTCCCGGCGATCCACCGCAACCGCGGGGAGATCCGCGACATCTTCACCCGGGAGATGGGCGAGTGGGGCCGCCCGGCCCCCGAAGGGCTCACGGACACGCCCGCCGACCTCGCGGAGGCGGCGCGGCTGCATCTGCGCGAGAAGTTCCTGCGCGCCAAGGTCGGCATCTCCGGCGCCAACTTCATGGTCGCCGAGAGCGGCACGCTCGTCGTGGTGGAGTCCGAGGGCAACGGGCGGATGTGCCTGACCCTGCCGGAGACGCTGATCTCGGTGGTGGGCATCGAGAAGATCGTGCCGACCTGGCAGGACCTGGAGGTGTTCCTGCAGACCCTACCCCGGTCCTCCACGGCCGAGCGGATGAACCCGTACACCTCGATGTGGACCGGGACGACGGACGGGGACGGTCCGCGCTCCTTCCACCTCGTCCTGCTGGACAACGGCCGCACCGACACCCTCGCCGACGAGGTGGGCCGGCAGGCGCTGCGCTGCATCCGCTGCTCCGCCTGTCTGAACGTCTGCCCGGTGTACGAGCGGGCCGGCGGGCACGCGTACGGCTCGGTCTATCCCGGCCCGATCGGCGCCATCCTCAGCCCCCAGCTCCGGGGCACCGGCAGCGATATCGACGCCTCCCTGCCGTACGCCTCGTCGCTGTGCGGAGCCTGCTACGAGGTGTGCCCGGTCGCCATCGACATCCCCGAGGTGCTGGTGCATCTGCGGGAGCGGGTGGTGGAGGGCGGCGAGGCCGTCCGCGAGGGCAGCAAGGTGCGGCTGCGGCCCGCGAAGGGCCACGCGGCCGAGCGGGCGGCGATGCGCGCGGCCCGCTGGGCGCTCACCCGTCCCGGCGCGCTGCGCACCGGGCAGCGGCTCGCGTCGCGCACGCGGCGGCTGCATCCGCGCACCCTGCCGGGGCCGGGCAGGGCGTGGAGCGGCACCCGGGACCTGCCGCCGGTGCCGGCGGAGCCCTTCCGGGACTGGTGGCAGCGGACGCGCGGCGGGAAGGACGGTGGAGCGTGAGCAGCAGGGAGCGGATCCTGGGCCGGGTGCGCCGGGCGCTGGCGGACGTGCCGCGGGGTGAGGACGGGCCGGTCGAGCGTGACTATCTGCGCGAGCACGGGGAGCGGACCGTCGAGGAGACGGTGGACCTGCTGGCGGAGAACCTGGCGGACTACCGGGCGGTCGTGCACCGGACCGACCAGGGCTCGCTGCCAAGGGTCGTGGCGGACCTCCTGGCGGCGCGGGGCGCGTCGACCGTGCTCGTGCCGTCCGGCCTCGACGAGGGCTGGCTCGCGGCGGCCGAGGTGACACGGGTGCGGGACGAGGCGACGAGCACTCCGCACGAACTGGACCAGGTGGACAGCGTCGTCACCGGCTGCGCCGTGGCGGTCGCCGAGACCGGCACGATCGTGCTGGACGGCTCCCCCGACCAGGGCCGGCGCCGGATCAGCCTGATCCCCGACCACCACATCTGCGTGGTGCGCGTCCCAGGCCAGGTGGTGGCGTCCGTGCCGCAGGCCCTCGAACGCCTCGACCCCGCCCGCCCGTTGACGTGGATCTCCGGACCCTCCGCGACCAGCGACATCGAGCTGGACCGGGTGGAGGGCGTGCACGGACCGCGGACCCTGGAGGTCGTCCTGGTCCGGTGAACCACCGCCGGAGGGATGTCGCTACGTGCCCTCGGGGCACAGGGCGTGCCCGACGGAGGAGATGACGGTGGTCCGCCAGGGGTGCGGCTCGACCCGCGCGCGGAACCGGCCGCCGAGTCGCTGCGCCCGCTCAAGGTCACCACGTCTCGTACGGGACGGCGGACAGCGCCGTGCCCGCGCTCGACGGGGTGACGCCAGGCCTGGCGCGGGGCACGTCCACGGCGGTGACCGGGCCGTCCGGCTGCGGCAGACCGAGGCCGGCGCAGTGCCGGCGGGTCCGGAAAGGCCGGACGCGGGAGTCGCAGGGGTCGAGGGGACGGAGCTGAGGGGCGTCGGCATCGGTGTCACACCGGTCGCCGTCACACCGGTCGCCTCGGCGGGCGCGGCGCTGCTCGCGGTCCGGCTGCGGCTGCGGCTGCGGCTGCGGCTGCGGCTGCGGCTGCGGCTGCATGATCCCCCTGATCACGGCGCGGCGCGTGCCGTGCACCCCGGCGGTGCGGGCGGTGGGCGCGAACGCGTGACAGACGGGTTGAGCAAGCGCTTAGATAGGTCTCCGGGCTCCACGGAGTGCCCGCACACCGTCGTTCCCGCGCCCAGCCGGAGGCCGCAGTTGTTCACTTCCGTCGACGACGTCTCCGCACGCCTCGCCGAGACCGGCTATCTGGCCTCGCCCGCGGTCGCCACCACCGTCTTCCTCGCCGCCCGGCTCGGCAAGCCGCTGCTGGTGGAGGGCCCCGCCGGGGTGGGCAAGACCGAGCTGGCCAAGGCCGTCGCCCGCGCCTGTGACGCCCGGCTGGTGCGCCTGCAGTGCTACGAGGGCGTGGACGAGTCGCGCGCGCTGTACGAGTGGAACCACGCCAAGCAGCTGCTGCGGATCAGCGCGGGGCGCGGTGAGACCTGGGACGAGGCCCGCACGGACATCTTCAGCGAGGAGTTCCTGCTGCCCCGCCCGCTGCTCACCGCGATCCGGGGCGACGACCCCAAGGTGCTGCTGATCGACGAGACCGACAAGGCGGACGTCGAGATCGAAGGGCTGCTGCTGGAGGTGCTCGGCGACTTCCAGGTGACGGTGCCCGAGCTGGGCACGGTCACCGCGACCCGCCGGCCGTTCACCGTCCTCACCTCCAACGCCACCCGGGAACTGTCCGAGGCGCTGCGCCGCCGCTGCCTGTTCCTGCACATCGGCTTCCCCGACGCGGAGCTGGAGCGGCGGATCGTCCGGCTGAAGGTACCGGGCGTGGACGCGGCGCTGGCCGAGTCCGTGGTGCGGGTGGTGGGGGCGCTGCGCGCGATGGACCTGCGCAAGGCGCCCTCGGTCGCCGAGACCGTCGACTGGGCGCGCACCCTGCTGGCGCTCGGCGCGAGCACGCTCGACGAGACGGTCGTACGGGACAGTCTGGGCGTGGTCCTCAAGCACCAGGACGACATCCAGAAGGCGGCGGCCAAGCTCGACCTGGACGCGCTGTGACGGCCGCCGCGCACACGGACCTCGCGGACACGGATCTGGTGACCCGGCTGACCGGTCTGGTCGACGCGCTGCGCGCGCACGGGCTGCGGATCGGCACCGGGGAGACCGTGGACGCGGCGCGCGCCGTGGAGGCGCTCGGTCTCGCCGACCGGGAACTGCTCCGGGAGGGCCTGGCGGCGACCCTCCTGCACGGCGCCGGCGGACGCCCGGTGTTCGACGCGGTCTTCGACCTGTACTTCCCGCGCGGGGTGGGCGTTCCCGCGGCCGGCGGTGACGCGGACCGCGAGGAGCTCCGCGCCCGGCTGGCGCAGGCGCTCGCCGCGAACGACACGGCGGCGCTGGCCCGGCTGGCGGTGGAGGCGGTCGACGGCTTCGGCGGGTACGGCGGTTCGCCCGGCTCGGACGGCTGGTCGTCGTACCAGACGCTGGACCGGCTGCGCCCGCAGACGCTGCTGGCGCGGGTGCGGGACGAGGTGCGCGGGCGGGACGGGTCGGGGAGCTTCGCCGACCGGCTCCTCGAGGACGAGATCCGGCGCCGCATCGAGGAGTTCCGTCGGCTGGTCACCGCGGAGGCGCGGCGCCGGGCCGCCGAACGCCGTGGCCGGGACGAGACAGCCCGCCGCGCGCTCCCGCCGACCGCCGACCGGATCGACTTCCTGCTCGCGGGCAAGGACCGGCTGGCCGAGATGCGCCGGACGGTCCAGCCGCTCGCCCGTAAGCTGGCGACCCGGCTCGCCGCACGCCGCCGCAGGGCCGCGCGGGGCGCCATCGACCTGCGCAGGACGCTGCGCGGCTCCCTGTCGACGGGCGGGGTGCCGGTACAGCCCGTCCTTCGCAGGCGCCGGCCCGCCCGGCCCGAACTGGTGCTGCTGTGCGACGTGTCGGGCTCGGTGGCCGGGTTCTCCGACTTCACGATGCTGCTGGTGCAGGCGCTGCACGACCAGTTCTCCAAGGTGCGGGTGTTCGCCTTCGTCAACCGCGTCGACGAGGTGACCGGCCTGCTGGTCCACGGGGCCGCCGACCCGGATGGCCTGAACGCCCGCATCCGCGCGGAGGCCCGGCTCACCGCCTGGCACGAGAGCAGCGACTACGGCGCCGCGCTGGGCGAGTTCACCGGCCGGTACGCGGACGCCGTCGGCCCGCGCACCACGGTGTTCGTCCTCGGCGACGCCCGCACCAACATGGCCGACCCCGGCCTCCCCGCCCTCCGCGACCTCACCCGCCGCGCCCGCCGCGTCCACTGGCTCAACCCCGAACCCCGCACCCTCTGGGGCACGGGCGACTCCGCCGCCCCGGCGTACGCGGAGCTGGCGGACATGCGGGAGTGCAGGAACGTACGGCAACTGGACGCACTGGTCGGGCGGTTGCTGCCGGTGTGAGGCGCCGTGGGCTCGTCACGCCGGGGCGTGCCTGGCCACGTGGTCGGCGAAGGGTTCGATACCCACCTCGGCTCGGAGCGCGTCCACGCGAGCGGGGTGCTCGCAGGGCCACGGCACCGGTGAGCCGTCCCTCACCCCGGCGATCTGCGTGCCGTAGATCTGTTTCCGGCCCTCGTTGACGAGCGTGCGGTCGCGGAGGAAGGCCAGGTCGCGCGGGCTCGCCTTGCCGGCCTCGACCGCCTGTTCCATCAGGCGCAGGGCGCGTCGCTGGATGCCGAGCTGGCGGTCGGCGTGCTGGGCGATCAGCCACGCGGCGCGTGCGGCCTCCTCCCCCACCAGCTCCGCCGTGGGCCAGCCGTGCTGGTCCATGATCTCGCCCAGCCGGTCTCCGTGACGTGCGGTGAGGCGCCGCCAGGCCAACTGCTCGGCAGGGTCGTCGCTGTACCCCTTGGCCGCGGCCCGGTGGTCCGCCGCCGCCGTGTCCTCGAGTTCCGCCGCCAGCGCGGCGAGGTCCTGCGTCACTCCCAACTCCCCGACGTAATGCGGTCCTGGTCACCCGCAACTGTAGGGCGCGAATCGGACGTAAAGATCATTCCGCGGAACGGTGACACGGGGCGGCGCGGGCGGCGATACTGGATCTACCCCCGAAGCCCTTGGAGTCGCCGAAGCCCCGCCGCCGGCGTCCAGCGCTGGGCGGCCGTGCCGTTGCAGTCCCAGATCTGGAGCTGCGTGCCGTCCGCGGTGGAGCTGCCCGGGTCGTCCAGGCAGCGGCCCGACCGGGGGTTGACCAGGGACGAGTCCGGGCCGGGGATCCAGCGTTGGGCGCCGGTGCCGTTGCAGTGCCAGAGCTGGACCCTGGTGCCGTTGGCGGTCCCGCCGCCGCTGACGTCGAGGCAGCGGCCCAGGGCGCGCAGGGTGCCGCCCTCGCCGGGGACGTGGGTCCAGCGCTGCGCCGCCGTGCCGTTGCAGGTGT
Source organism: Streptomyces sp. GB4-14 (assembly GCF_022696125.1). Lineage (NCBI taxonomy): Bacteria > Bacillati > Actinomycetota > Actinomycetes > Kitasatosporales > Streptomycetaceae > Streptomyces > Streptomyces sp. GB4-14. The sequence continues at coordinate 453,492 of NZ_RZHO01000002.1, forward strand.
GGAGCTGGACGGGTGTGCCGTCGGCGGTGGCGGCGCCGCGGACGTCGACGCACTTGCCGGGGATGCCGGAGCGGAAGGCTGTCGTCTGCGTCATGCCGCCGGACGCCAGCGCCGCCTGTACGAGGTCGGCCGCCGCCCGCATGCCCGCCTCGTTGGGGTGGTAGGTGGACCGGCCCTGCGCCGGGCGGTACGACTCCACCCACGGAATCGCGGAGCACGCGTCGTGGCCGCGGCTCGCGCCCGCCAGGTCGACCAGGGTGGCGCCCGTCGCGGCGGCCGCGTCGGCGGTGGCGGCGGCCAGGCGCGCGGCGATGTTCCTCTCGTACGCTGCCTGTTCGCCGGTCAGGGGCGCGACGGCGCACGTCCCGGAGTCCGGCAGCAGGGTGAAGTAGGTGACCAGGTACACGCGGGCCTGGGGTGCCACGGCGTGGACCGCGCGCACGATGTCCGCGATCCGGCCGGGGAGTTCGGGGAAGGTCCGTTCGATCGTGTCGCGATCGACCGTCGGGCAGCCCGAATCGCCGCTCGCCTGGCAGGAGTAGGCGTTGATGCTGCCGAGGTAGTTGACGTCGTTGCCGCCGATCGTGACCGTGACGAGGCGCGTGTCCGGGCTCACGGCCTGGATCTGCGGCGGACGGGCGCCTTGGTGGTCCCTCAGCACGTGCCCGGTCGTCGCGCCGCTGCACGACACGTCCGTCAGGTCCGCGCCGATCTCGCGGGCCACCAGGCTGGGGTAATTGCTGGCCGACCGCGCACAGGAGTCGGCTCCGTCGCTCGACTGGAGGGGCGGGACACCGGGGCCCGCGGCGAACGAACTGCCCAGCGCCACATAGTCCGTTCCCGCGTCGGCGGCCGCGGAGGGCGCCTGGACCGAGGCCGGCCGGGCGGAGGCGGCGGACACGGCCGGGGCGGCGACGACCGCGGCCCACGCCGCCGCCAGGGCGCACAGGGCTCGCGCCCACGTCCGGATCGACAAGCGGTCGGTGGCGCGCGAACCCGGCATCGGCATCCTCCACGAGAGCACGCGAGACAGTCACACAACGTTGTAAACGGACCCTAGCCGTGCCCGGGGGCCGCGCCAAGACCGCCCGCACGCCGTATCGGGAGAAGATCGGGGCATGGCCGATTCCTCAGCACAGATCAACGCCCTCATCGTCGACGCCATGGACCCCGAGCGGCTCGCCGCGTTCTGGTCGGAGGTGCTCGGCAGGCCGGTCGTGGGCCGCACGGGCCCCTATGTCTGGCTGCGCCGGGAGAACGACCTCGCGCTGGGCTTCCAGCGCACCGACACGCCCAAGTCCGGCAAGAACCGCATGCACGTGGACATCGCCTCCCCCGACCCGGCCGCCGAACAGCGCCGGATCGAAGGGCTCGGCGGGCGGCGTCTGGAGGGGTACGGGGACGGAGGCTTCCTGGTGATGGCGGACCCCGAGGGGAACGAGTTCTGCGTCATCCCCGCGGGGCCCTTCGAACTCGACGACGAGGGACGCGCGCACTACCTCGACTAGACGCCGGTGGTGTCTAGTCCGCCTTCGCGTAGTCCGTCGCCATGGCGCCCGCGAAGTCGTGGACCACGACCTGTTCGTCGCCGACGACCCACGCGTCGTGACCCGGCGGGCACACGAAGACGTCGCCGGGGCCCACCTCGCTCTCCGCGCCGTCGTCCATGCGGATGTGCATACGGCCCTGGAGCACGTAGCCGTTGTGGTGGATGCCGCACGACTCCGTGCCGGCGATCGGGCCGACCGACTCCGACCAGCGCCATCCCGGCTCGAACGTGGCGACCGCGAAGTCCAGCCCCGTCATGTGGACGGCTTCGAGATGGCCCCTCGGGAAGTCACGTCGCTCGTCGGGCTTGTCCAGTGTCTTCACCTCGAGCATGCCCATGCTCCCTTCCGGTGACCGGCCCGGTGCGGCGAGGGCCGGGCCCCTGCTCCCTCATCGTCCGCCCGTCCACCCGGGGGCGCCATCCGGGTGAGAGGCACGGGCGCCCGGCTCAGTCGCCGGGGGCGCACAGGCGGGCGAAGCGCTCCGTGTCGACGTTGCCGCCGGACAGGATCAGGCCGACGCGGGGCGGGAGCGGGCCCGCGCGGCCGGTGAGCAGCGCGGCCAGCGGGGTGGCCCCGCTCGGTTCGAGGACGATCTTCAACCGGGTGAAGGCGAACCGCATCGCCTCCTTGATCGCCTCGTCGTCGACCAGCACGACCTCGTCCAGCAGGCGGCGGTTCACGGCGAAGGTCAGTTCGCCGGGGGTGGGGACGGCCTGGCCGTCGGCGATGGTGCGGGGCACGGGCACGGTGACGCGCCGGCCCGCCTCCAGGGAGCGCCGGGTGTCGTCCCCGGCCTCCGGTTCGACGCCGATCACCCGGGTCGCCGGGTGCAGGCCCTTCACGGCGACGGCGCTTCCGGCGATCAGTCCCCCGCCGCCGACCGGCGCGATCAGCGCGCCCAGCTCGCCCGTCTCCTCGACCAGTTCGAGCGCGGCGGTGCCCTGGCCCGCGATGACGTGGGGGTGGTCGTAGGGCGGTACGAGGGTGAGGCCCCGCTCCGCGGCGAGGGACTCGGCGACGGCGGTGCGGTCGCCGGTGTAGCGGTCGTAGGCGACGACGGTCGCGCCGTACCCCTCGGTGGCGGCGCGCTTGGACGGCGGGGCGTCCTCCGGCATGACGACGACGGCAGTGGTGCCCAGCTCGCGGGCCGCGAGGGCGACGGCCTGGGCGTGGTTGCCGGAGGAGTAGGCGACCACGCCCCGCGACAGCCGGTCCGGGGTGAGCCGGGAGACCGTGTTGTAGGCGCCGCGGAACTTGAAGGCGCCGACCCGCTGGAAGTTCTCGCATTTGAGGTGCACCTCGGCGCCGACGAGCGCGTCCAGGGTGCGGGAGCGCAGGACGGGCGTGCGGTGGGCGACGCCGCGCAGGCGTGCGGCGGCGGAGCGGACGTCGTCCAGGGTGATCGGCTCGGCGGTGGTCGTCACGCGGTCCCTCCGGAGGAAGTCGGTGCGGTCGGCCTACGCATCCTGCACGGCCGCGCCGCTGGTCACCAGGGGTGCGGAGGGAGGGGGAATACCGGGGTGGCCCGGCCGGTTGTCGGGCGCGAAGGAGGTGCCGGGTGAACACCACGTACTACGACCACGGAACGCACGCCGAGCGCTGGGAGCGCGCGGGGATGTTCTTCGACGCCAAGGACTACTACTCCGCCGCGCGGGTCCTGGGCAGCCTGGTCGAGGAGGTGCCGGAGCAGACCGGGCCCCGTCTGCTGCTCGCCCGCGCCTACTACCACTCGGCCCAGCTGCGCCGTGCGGAGGCCGAGCTGCGGATCATCGTGGACCGCGACCCGGTGGAGCACTACGCCCGTCTGATGCTCGGCCGCACCCTGCAGCGGCAGGGGCGGGACGCCGAGGCGCAGCCGCACCTGCGGCTCGCGGCCGCGCTGGCCGGGGACTTCGACGAGATCTGAGCGCGCACGGACCGGTGCCCGGCTCCCCTCGGGGAGCCGGGCACCGTGCGTGTCAGCGGGACGCGGGCCCGTAGGTCCGGCGGCCGCGGCGGTGGGCGATCTCACCGAGCACCACGTCGACGGCGAGGAAGACCGCCAGAGGGATGCCGAGCAGCGGGAGGAAGTACCCGAGGACGGCGATCAGCGCGAGCAGCGGGACGAGCAGCTGCGGCGGTACGTGCTGCCACGCTCCCCGGGGGACGGGACGGCCGAACGCCGAGCCGCGGCCCCGCTGCCACCACAGCCGGTAGCCCCACAGGATCAGCAGGATCAGGGCGAGGGCGAGCAGCATCAGGGCGATCTGGTTGGCCAGGCCGAACAGGGTGCCGGTGTGCAGGTCGATGCCCCATCGGGTGAGCTTGGCGAGGACCGGGTAGTCCTCGAACCGCAGCACGTCGGTGATCTGTCCCGTTCCCGGGTCGACGGCCACCGCGTCCTGCTTCTCCGGCCAGCTCCGCTGGATCTGCCGCACCACGTACGCGGAGGTCGCGTCGGCGGGCGGCACGATCTCCACCGGGTTGTCCAGGCCCTCGGAGCGCGCCGCCGCGAGCACCCGGTCCAGGCCGACGCCGTGCGCCGCGTCACCACCCGCTCCCCCGGCCGTGCCATGGCCCGCGTGCTCGCCGGCCGTGGCGGCCACCGCCGGGGTCTCCTGACCCAGTGCGGCGCGCAGGTCGCCGATGTGCGCGCCGGCGTACGCCGACCAGGTCAGACCCGTCGCGGAGAGGAACACGAAGCCGAGCGCGGCCCATACGCCCACCCCGGCGTGCAGACCGAGGGTGCGGCGGCGTCCGGTGGTGCCGCGCAGCCCGCGCTGGGAGCGGCGGCGGGAGAACCACAGCAGGAGCCCGCCGCAGGCGATCACCCACAGCCAGCTCGCCGCCAACTCGCTGTAGAGACGCCCCGGTTCACCGAGGTGCAGGTCGCGGTGGAACTCGTCGATCCAGGTGCGCAGCGGCAGCGCGCCGGTCGATCCGTACTGTTCGAGCTCACCGCGGACCCGCGCGGTGTACGGGTCGACGAACACGGCGAGCGTGTGGCCGGGGTCGACACCCGGGACGCCGGAGAGCAGCACCCTGGCGGTGGCGCCCGGTTCGGGTGAGGGACGTACGGCGGCGATCTCACCGTCGGGGTGAGCGGCGCGGGCGGCGGCGACCTGCTCGGAGAGGGGCAGTTCGCGGTCCCCGACGGGGACGGTCAGCTCGTGCGCGTAGAGGACCTTCTCGACCTGGAAGGAGGCGGCGTACAGCAGGCCGGTGAGCGCGGCGACGAGGAGGAACGGGGCCACCAGGACGCCCGCGTAGAAGTGCAGGCGCAGGACGAGCGGGCGGAGGGTGGTCCAGGCGCTCCTGCCCGGTGCGGGGGCGGGGGCTGAGGGGGCGTCGTCGGTGGCTGGCGTGGGGGTGGTGGTCATCGGCGGTGTTCTCCCGGGGGACGGGTTCGACGGGTGGTGCCGGTGCAGGGGTCGGGGCGGGGGGCCGTCGAGTTCCCGGAAGGGGTGTGTGAGCTGAGACACACACGGCGGAGGTCATGCGATCCTGGCGTGATGGAAACTCCGAGCGATCGCGTGCCGTTGGCCGAGCGGGTCGAGCAACTTCTCGCCGAAGAGGGGCCGTTGCCCATCGTCGCCGCCGGACATCCGGTACTGCGCCGCCCCTCCGTGCCGTACGACGGGCAGCTGGACGACGCGCTGCTGGCGCGGTTCGTGCAGGCGTTGCGCGTCACCATGCGCACGGCACCCGGTGTGGGGCTGGCCGCGCCCCAGGTGGGGGTGGGGCTGCGGATCGCGGTGATCGAGGACCCGGCGCCGGTGCCGGAGGAGGTACGGGTCGCGCGCGGGCGGGAGCCGCAGCCGTTCCGGGTGCTGGTGAACCCGGCGTACGAGGCCGTCGGCACGGAGCGCGCCGCGTTCTTCGAGGGGTGTCTGAGCGTGCCCGGCTACCAGGCTGTGGTGGCGCGGCACGCGGTGGTGCGCCTGACCGCGCAGGACGAGCGCGGTCAGGCGCTGGACGAGGAGTTCACCGGATGGCCCGCCCGGATCGTGCAGCACGAGACCGACCACCTGGACGGCACGCTGTACCTGGACCGGGCCGAGCTGCGCTCGCTGTCCTGCAACGCGGCGGCTGCCCGGTACTGGGGGCAGCCGACGGCCGGGGATGCGGCGCGGGCGCTGGGCTTCGAGCTGCCGTAGCCGCGCCCGCCCGCCCGGAGGTCCGGTCATGGGCGCCGGTCAGGCGTCGCGGTACGCCTCCAGCAGCCGCAGCCACACCTCGCTGATCGTGGGGTACGACGGGACGGCGTGCCACAGCCGGCCGACCGGGACGCGTCCCGCCACCGCGACGGTCGCCGCGTGGATCAGCTCGCCGACGCCGGGGCCGACGAGGGTGACGCCGCGCACGATCTCGTCCTCGAGATCGACGACCATGCGGGCCCGGCCCCGGTAGCCGTCGCCGTACAGGCTCGCGCCCGCCACCGACGACAGGTCGACGTCCACGGCCCGCACCCGGTGGCCGGCCTGCTCGGCCTCGGCGAGGGTGAGGCCGACGGAGGCGGCCTCCGGGTCGGTGAAGACGACCTGCGGGACGGCCGCGTGGTCGGCGGTGGCGGTGTGCGCGCCCCACTTCTCGGTCCGCACCGGCTCGCCCGCCGCACGGGTGACGATGGCGGCGCCCGCGATGCGCGCCTGGTACTTGCCCTGGTGGGTCAGCAGGGCGCGGTGGTTGACGTCGCCGACGGCGTACAGCCAGTCGTGGCCGGTCACCCGGAGGCTGTCGTCCACGTCCAGCCAGGACCCCGGCTCCAGGCCGATCGTCTCCAGGCCGATGTCGTCGGTGCGGGGGGCGCGTCCTGTGGCGAAGAGGATCTCGTCGGCCTCGATCCGGTCGCCGCTGCCGGTGAGGACGACGACGGCGCCGTTCTCCCTGCTCACGGCCTTCACGGAGGTGCCGGTACGGACGTCGGCGCCGGCCTCGGTGAGGGCCTCGGCGACCAGCTCGCCGGCGAAGGGCTCCATACGGCCGAGCAGGCCGTCGCCGCGCACCAGGACGGTGACCTGCGAACCGAGCGCCTGCCAGGCGCAGGCCATCTCGGTGGCGACGACACCGCCGCCCACCACGACCAGCCGGCCGGGTGCGGAGGGCGCGCTGGTGGCCTCGCGGCTGGTCCAGGGGCGGACCTCGTCCAGTCCCGGCAGGTCGGGGAGGAGGGCCCGGCTGCCGGTGCAGACGGCGACGGCGTGCCGGGCGGTGAGGACGCTCTCTCGGCCGTCGGGGCCGGTGACGGTGACGGTGCGCGGGCCGCTGAGGCGTCCCAGGCCCCGGTACAGGTCGGCGCCGGTGCCCTCCAGCCACCGCACCTGGCCGTCGTCCTTCCAGCCGGAGGTGAAGGAGTCGCGGCGGGCGAGCACGGCGGCGGTGTCCAGGGGGCCCTGGACGGACGCGCTCAGGCCGGGCAGGCGGCGGGCGTCGGCCCGGGCGAGGACCGGGCGCAGCAGGGCCTTGCTGGGCATGCAGGCCCAGTAGGAGCACTCACCGCCGACCAGTTCGCTCTCCACCACCGCCGTGGAGAGCCCGGCCGCGCGGGTGCGGTCGGCGACGTTCTCCCCGACCGGTCCGGCGCCGATCACCACGACGTCGTAGGCGGTCGTTTCCGTGTGCGTCGATTGCGTTTCCGTCATGGCGTCAGTCTGGTGGGTGGTGTGCCGGGTGGCCACATGGGTAGGGGCGCGGAATACGTGACCGGTCGGCCGTGTTGTGCCGACTCCCGAGCCGACAGCAGGAAGAGGAACACGCCATGAGCGCCACCGTCGAACTCACCAAGGAGAACTTCGACAAGACGGTCACCGACAACGAGTTCGTGCTGATCGACTTCTGGGCGGAGTGGTGCGGCCCCTGCCGGCAGTTCGCACCGGTCTACGAGAAGGCGGCCGAGGCCAACCCGGACCTGGTGTTCGGCAAGGTGGACACCGAGGCGCAGCCGGAGCTCGCCGCCGCCTTCAACATCCAGTCGATCCCGACGCTGATGATCGTCCGTGACCAGGTCGCGGTGTTCGCCCAGCCGGGCGCCCTGCCGGAGGCCGCACTGACGGACGTCATCGGCCAGGCGCGCAAGCTGGACATGGACCAGGTGCGGCAGCAGATCGCCGAGCAGCAGGCGCAGCAGCAGGGCGGCGGACAGGGCGCCTGAGGCGCCCGGCCCACACCCGGGCTGGAGGGGCGCGCCTCGAAGGGGTCCCGCGTCGGTGAGGCGCACGTGCGCCGCCCTCCGGTCCGGCCGCCCGTGCCCGCGTCCGGCAACAGCCGGCCGGCGGGCGGCTCACATGTCCGCGGAGGCCGGCGGGCGGACCGCACCGTTGCCGGTGGTCGACCGCGGTCGGCCGACGGCAGCGGGCGCGCCGCGTGAACGGCCGCGTCAGGTGGAGTCCCGGCGGATCACCCTCGCGCCCAGTACCTTGTGCGCCTCCGGTGACGCCGACGGGTCGTTGACCGCTCGGTCGACCAGGTCGGCCAGTTCCCGGCCGGACGGCAGTTCCAGGTGGACCGTGCTGAGCCGAGGCCGCAGAAGCCGCCCCAGCATCAGGTCGTCCGCGCCGACCACCGCCGTCTCCTCGGGGATGCGGACCCCCTCGTCCTGCAGCGCCCGCATCAGCAGCATCGCGTACTCGTCGTTGTACGTGAACACCGCGTCCAGCCCGAGGTCCCGCCAGCGCCCGGCGAGTGACGCCGCCGCCTCCTCGTCGTGGGCGAGCGGCAGCTCGGTCACCGTCGCGTCCGTGCCGCGCACAGCGGCCCGTACCCCCGCGAGCCGCGGCGCGGAAAACGTGTCCAGCCCCCGCTCCCCCGGCACGACCACGCCGATCCGGCGGCGCCCCGTGTCGAACAGGTGGGCGCCCGCGCTGTACCCGACGACGTCGTGGTCCATGAGCAGTGCGTGCGCGCCCTCCACGGTCTCGGGGCCGAGGGTGACGACGGCCCGCGCCCCGGAGCGCTTGAGCACCTCCACGCCGCGAGGCCCGAGCCCGGAACCGGGCACGAGCACGGCGACCGGGCGCAGCTCCGCCCAGGCGCGGGCGGCCTCGTCGTCGTGGACGCCGATGGTGCCGTACTGGACGACGGTGTAGTCGAGCAGGCTCAGCGCGGCCTGCAGCTCGTTGATGAACCGGCTGTACAGCGGGCCCACGGGGAACGCGGGCGCGGGCATCAGGACCATGCGGCTGTGCCCGGCGCGCAGACTGCGCGCCGCCGCGTGGGGGACGTACCCGAGTTCGCGCGCGGCCTCGCGGACGCGGCGGCGGGTGGGCTCGCTGATCCGGACGGCGCGGGCGTTGTTCAGCACGTAGGAGACGGTCGCGCGCGAGACGCCGGCCAGGCGGGCCACATCCGCGCTCGTCGGCACGGAGCGCGTCGGTGCGTCTGTCGGGGGCGCGGGCGGGTTCGGTATCTGCACCATGACGTACGGCATCTTCGCAGAAGCCGTAACGCGCCCTTCATTCGGGGGAGTTGAGAACGCGGGCGGGTGCGTTCGAGGAGGTCAGGCGGTGGTGCCGGTGATCCGGTCGACGAGGTCGGTCCAGGCGTCCTCCAGACGCCGCGCCGGCATCCCGCACTGGTGCGTCAGATGGTGGACCAGGGCGGGGTCGAGCTGGGCCAGCAGCGTGTGGGCGAGGAGGTCGCAGTCGGCGTCCGGGACCGCCTGGCGCAGCAGCAGCGCGACATGGTGGTGCCGCACCCGGTAGGGCGGGACGGTGAAGCGGCGGCCCGCTTCCGGTTCGGCCGCGAGCTGGAGCTCCAGGTCCTCCACGGTGCGGCGCAGGGCGGCTCGGCCGAAGGCGCGCAGCCGCTCGGCGGGGGGCGCGCCCGGGCCCAGCGGCGGCGGGCCGCTGAGGAAGGCGGCCTGGAGCTTCTTCTCGCCGTGGTCGAGGAGGGCCATGAGCAGGCCCGTGCGGTCACCGAAGCGGCGGAAGACGGTGCCCTTGCCGACACCGGCCGCGGCGGCGACCTCCTCCATGGTGACGGCGTCGGCGCCGCGCGCCGCGACGAGTCCCGCGGCAGCCTCCAGCAGCCGGGCCCGGTTGCGGGCGGCGTCGGCGCGCAGGCAGGGCTCGTCGTCGCCGAGGCCCAGCTGCAGCAGCTGCGGAGGCTCGACGGGCTCCTGGGGGGTCGGTGCGGACGGGGGCGCGGCGGACATGAAGCCAGCGTAAAGCATCCGGAATGAAACTGGACCGTGGTCCGGTTAAAGTGCTACAACTGCAAAGCGGACCCCGGTCCGCATTGTGTCTCAGGTCATAGTCCACCCCCTGGAGTTTCCTCATGTCTGTTCGCATCCTCGCCCTCGTCGGCAGCCTTCGCGCCGGTTCGCACAACCGTCAGCTGGCCGAGGCCGCCGTGAAGCTCGCGCCCGAGGGCGTCGAGATCGCGCTCCACGAGGGACTGGCGGAGATCCCGTTCTACAACGAGGACATCGACGTCGAGGGCGGCGTGCCGGCCGCCGCCGCCCAGCTGCGCGAGGCCGCCGCGGCCGTGGACGCGCTGCTGCTCTTCACCCCCGAGTACAACGGCACCATCCCGGCCGTGCTGAAGAACGCCATCGACTGGCTGTCCCGGCCGTTCGGCGCCGGCGCCATCGGCGGCAAGCCGGTCGTCGTGGTCGGCACCGCCTTCGGCCAGTACGGCGGCGTCTGGGCGCAGGACGAGACCCGCAAGGCCGTGGGCATCGCCGGCGGCAAGGTCGTCGAGGACATCAAGCTGGCCATCCCCGGCTCGGTGACCCGCTTCGCCGAGACCCACCCGGCGGACGACACCGAGGTCGCCGAGCAGCTGACGGAGGTCCTCGACCGCCTGCACGCCCTGGTCGACGGCGAGAAGGCCGCCGCCTGACGCACACCCCCGAAGGGGCCGGAAGCCCGGGCTTCCGGCCCCTTCGCCGTACGCGGTGGGGCCGGCCCCGGCCCGCCCCACCGTCCTTCGCACCGGCAACGGCCTCCAGGGCGTGCGTCCGGCCGGCATCACCGGCCATCGCTCATGCCGCCGCCGAAGCCGCCCGCCCTTCCCGGTGGATCGGAGCGGTCGTCGTCGTCAGGGGCGCTCCCGTGCCGCCGTGGCGTGTCGCCACGATCTCGGCCGCGATGGAGAGCGCCGTCTCCTCGGGGGTGCGGGCGCCCAGGTCCAGGCCGATCGGGGAGTGCAGGCGGGACAGGGCCCGCTCCCCCACCCCCGCCTCCCGCAGGCGGCGCAGGCGGTCGGTGTGGGTGCGGCGGGAGCCCATCGCGCCGACGTACGCGACCGGCAGCCCCAGCGCCACCTCCAGCAGCGGCACGTCGAACTTGGCGTCGTGCGTCAGTACGCACAGCACCGTGCGGGCGTCGGTCCGCGTGGTGCGCAGATAGCGGTGCGGCCAGTCGACGACGACCTCGTCCGCCTCCGGGAAGCGGGCCCGGGTCGCGAACACGGGCCGTGCGTCGCACACGGTGACGCGGTAGCCCAGGAAGGCCCCCACCCGTACCAGCGCCGCCGCGAAGTCGATCGCCCCGAACACGATCATCCGGGGCGGTGGCACGGACGACTGCACGAAGAGGGTCGGACGGCCGGCGCAGTAGGCGTCCGCGCCCGGCCCCACCGTGACCGTCCCCGTGCTGCCCGCGTCCAGCAGGTCGAGGGCCGCGGCCGCGGCGGCACGGTCCAGTTCCGCCGCGCCGCCGAGGCCGCCCTCGTACGTGCCGTCGGGGCGGACGAGGAGCGCCCGGCCCAGCAGGTCCGCCGGGCCGTCCGTGACCCACGCCAGCGCGCCCGGCCCGCCCCCGGGCAGGTCCGTCAGGGCGGAGCGGAGCACCGGCCTGACGGGACTGCCCGCGGCGACCGGCGTGACCAGCACCTCGATCGTGCCGCCGCAGGTCAGGCCCACCGCGAAGGCGTCCTCGTCGCTGTAGCCGAACCGCTCCGTCCTCGCCCGCCCGTCCGCCAGGGCCTCCTGGCACAGGTCGTACACCGCGCCCTCGACGCAGCCGCCGGACACCGAGCCGATCACCGTGCCGCCGGCGTCGACGGCGAGGGCGGCGCCGGGGCCGCGCGGCGCGCTGCCGCCCACGGAGACGACCGTAGCCACGGCGAACTCCCTGCCCTCGGCCAGCCAGTGCCGCAGGTCGTCGGCGAGGTCAAGCATCCGCTCCTCCCGCCCGCAGCACCCGGTCCGGGCGGATCGGCAGACCTCGGTGACGCACCCCCGTGGCGTGCCACACCGCGTTGGCGACCGCGGCCGCCGCGCCCACGATGCCGACCTCGCCGATGCCCTTGATGCCGACCGGGTCGTCGGGGTCGTGGTCGTCGACCCAAACGGCCTCGACCTCCGGGGGCACGTCGGCGTGGGTGGCGACGTGGTAGCCGGCCAGGTCGGCGCCGTAGAGCGCGCCGGAGGCCGGGTCGCGCACCGCCTCCTCGTGCAGGGCCATCGAGATGCCCCAGACCATGCCGCCGACGAGCTGGTTGCGGGCGGTCAGCGGGTTGACGATGCGGCCGGCGGCGAACACGCCGAGCATCCGCCGCACCCGTGTCTCGCCCGTGGTGACGTCGACGGCGACCTCGGCGAACTGGGCGCCCCAGGTGTGCCGTTCCTTCGCCGCCAGGGCGGCGATCGCCGCGGTCGTGTCGGACCGTACGGTGATGCCCTCCGGGGGCAGCTCGACGCCCGGCACGAGGCGTTCGCGGAGCTCCTCGGCCGCCGCGGCGACGGCCCAGCCCCAGGAGCGCGTGCCCATGGAGCCGGCGGCGATGCCCGACGGGCCGAAGTCGCTGTCGCCGAGGCGCACGTCGATCCGCTCCGACGGCACCCGCAGCGCGTCCGCGGCGATCAGGGTGAGCGCCGTACGCGCCCCGGTGCCGATGTCCGACGCGGAGATCCGGACGGTGAAGCCGCCGTCGGCCTCCGCCGTCACCGCCGCCGTGGACGGCAGGGTGCCCGCCGGGAAGGACGCGGCCGCCGTACCGGTGCCGACCAGCCACCGTCCGTCGCGGCGCACGCCGGGGCGCGGGTCGCGGGCGTCCCAGCCGAAGCGGCGGGCGCCCTCGCGGAAGCAGGCGGCGACGTTGCGTCCGGCGAACGGCAGTCCGCTGACCGGCCCGGTCTCCGGCTCGTTGCGCAGCCGCAGTTCGATCGGGTCGACGCCGCACTTCTCGGCCAGTTCGTCGAGGGCGCACTCCAGCGCGAACGACCCCGGCGCCTCGCCGGGCGCCCGCATCCACGTCGGGGACGGCACGTCCAGCCGTACGACGCGGTTCTCGGTGCGGTGCGCGGCGGCGTCGTACATCGTGCGGGCCACACCGGCGCCCGGCTCGACGAACTCGTAGACCGTGGACGTCTGGTTGAGCGAGGTGTGCTCCAGGGCGCGCAGCCGTCCGTCGGGGCCGGCGCCCAGGCGGACGCGCTGCACGGTGGGGCTGCGGTAGCCGGTGACGGAGAACATCTGGCGCCGGGTCAGGGACACCCGCACCGGGCGGCCCAGTTCGGCGGCGGCCATCGCGGCGGCCACCTGCGGCGCGCGCACGCCTTTGCTGCCGAAGCCGCCCCCGACGTGTTCGGAGCGGACCCGCACCGCGGACGCGTCGAGGGAGAACATGCGGGCGAGTTCGTCGGCGACCCAGGTGATGCCCTGGTCGGAGTCGACGACGTCGAGCCGTCCGCCGTCCCACCACGCCGTCGCCACATGCGGCTCCATCATGGCGTGGTGCTCCTCGGGCGTGGTGTACTCCGCGTCCACCACGTGCGCGGAGGCGGCGAGTTCGGCCTCCAGGTCGCCCTTCTCCGTGACGCCGGGCATGTGCCCGTCGGCGGCGTAGGCGTCGGGCCGGTCCGCGGAGAGCGCGACGTCGTGCGGCTCCTCCTCGTAACGGACGGTGAGGGCGTCGGCGGCCGCCCGCGCCTGCTCGGGCGTCTCGGCGACGACGAGGGCGACGGGCCAGCCGGCGTGCGGGACGCGGTCGTGCTGGAAGACGACGGCGGTCGGGTCCGGAGGGACGCCCAGCATGCCGACGTAGTCGCTCTTCAGGCGGGGGGCGTTGCCGTGGTGGAGGACGGTGAGGACGCCCGGCATGGCGAGCACCGGGCCGGTGTCGACCGACCGGATCCGGCCGCGGGCCACCGTGGACAGCACGAGCATGCCGTGGGCGAGCCCGGCGAACGGGATGTCGCCGCCGTAGCGTGCGGCGCCGGTGACCTTGTCGCGGCCCTCGACGCGGGTGTGCGCGGTGCCGATCAGGCCCGGTGCGGCGGGGCGTTGAGGTGCGACGGTCATCGGGAGGTCTCCTCGGCGAGTTCGGTCAGCACGGCCACGACGAGGTTGCGCAGGAGGGTCACCTTGTAGCCGTTGCGGGGCAGGGGGCGGGCCGCCGCGAGTTCCGCGTCGGCGGCGGCGGCGAAGTACTCGGCGGTGGCGGGCGCGCCGACGAGGACCCGTTCGGCGAGACGGGCCCGCCAGGGCCGGGAGGCGACCGCGCCGAGGGCGAGGCGGGCGTCGCAGACGACGCCGTCGGCCACCTCAAGGGCGGCGGCGACCGAGCCGATCGCGAAGGCGTACGAGGCGCGTTCGCGGACCTTGCGGTAGCGCGAGCGGGCGGCGACGCGGGCCGGCGGCAGGGTGACGTGGGTGATGAGCGCGCCGGGCGGCAGGACCGTCTCACGGTGCGGGGTGTCGCCGACCGGGAGGTAGAAGTCGGTCAGCGGGGCCTCGCCGGCGCCGTCGGCGGTCCGCCAGGAGACGACGGCGTCGAAGGCGGTGAGCGCGACGCCCATGTCGGAGGGGTGGACGGCCACGCAGTGCTCGGAGGCGCCGAGGACGGCGTGGTTGTGATGCTCCCCCTCGATCGCCGGGCAGCCGCTGCCGGGTTCGCGCTTGTTGCACGGCCGGGTGATGTCGGTGAAGTAGCCGCAGCGGGTGCGCTGGAGCAGATTGCCGCCGACGGTGGCCATGTTGCGCAGCTGCCCGGAGGCGCCGGCCAGCACGGCCTGGGTGAGCGCCGGAAAGCGGTCGCGGATCAGCGGGTGCGCGGCGAGGTCGCTGTTGGTGGCGGTCGCGCCGATACGCACGGCACCGTCGTCGCCGGTCTCGATCCGGTCGAGCGGGAGGGAGCGGACGTCGACGAGCCGGGCGGGCGTCTCGACGCCGTTCTTCATCAGGTCGACGAGGTTGGTGCCGCCGCCGAGGTAGCGGGCGTCCGGGTCGGCGTCCAGCAGGGCGACCGCGCCGGTGACGTCGTCGGCGCGCCGGTAGTCGAACTCCCTCATACGGCGGTCTCCTCGGTGAATTTCTCGGCGGACGTCTCGGCGGCGGCACGGGCGACCGCCCGCGCGATCTGGCCGTAGGCGCCGCAACGGCAGAGGTTGCCGCTCATACGTTCCTTGATCTCCTCGGTGGTCAGGGGCGGGGGACCGGCCTCGGGCCGTATGTCCCCGGTGACGGCGCTGGGCCAGCCGGCGGCGTGCTCCTCGATGACGGCGACCGCCGAGCAGATCTGGCCCGGGGTGCAGTAGCCGCACTGGAAGCCGTCGAGGTCGAGGAAGGCCTGCTGCACCGGGTGCAGGGTGTCCCCGTCGGCGATCCCTTCCACGGTGGTGATCTCGCGGTCCTCGGAGGCGACGGCCAGCTGCAGACAGGAGACGGTGCGGCGGCCGTCGACGAGGACGGTGCAGGCGCCGCACTGCCCGTGGTCGCAGCCCTTCTTGGTGCCGGTCAGGTCGAGGCGGTCCCGCAGGGCGTCGAGCAGCGTGGTGCGGTGATCGACGGTCAGCGTGTGTTTCTCGCCGTTGATGTTCAAGGTGACGGTGCTGGACGACGTGGGGGGCGTCATGGACGGCCTTCTTTCACGGGAATCTCAGGAGTCACGGCAATGCCGGAAGTCACGGACATCTGGTAAGTCACGGGAATCTCGGAAGTCACGGGAATCTGGGAGGTCACGGGATCGGAAGAGGCGGGCGTGGTCGTGGCGCTGTGCGGAGCGTGCGGACTACGGGATGGTGTGACGTGCGCGGTCGTGCGGACGCGACGGTGGCGCGGGGCATGCGGAAGGGCCGTCCCGAGCCGCCCGGACCCGCCGATACGATGGACCGGAAGCGGACAGCTGTCCGTTACTCAGAACGTAGTGGACAGCTGTCCGCTTATCAAGGACGGGTTTCGGTCACGGCCCGGGAGGAGGACCGGTGGGCGAGCACAAGGACGCGTCCCGGAGCGCGGAAACACCTCAGCGGGCGGACGCGCAGCGAAACCGCGAGCGCATCCTCGCCGTCGCGGTGACCGAGCTGACGCGGTCGGCCGACACCCCGCTGAGCGTCATCGCCAAGAAGGCGGGCGTCGGACAGGGCACGTTCTACCGGAACTTCCCCAGCCGCGAGGCGCTGGTCATGGAGATCTACCGGCACGAGTTGCGGCAGGTCGCCGACAGCGCGGACCAGCTCCTCGGCACACGGGAGCCCGACCGGGCGCTGCGGGAGTGGATGGACCGGCTGGCCCGGTTCGGCATGACCAAGGCAGGCCTCGCGGACGCGATCCGGCAGGCCACCAGTTCGCCGAACGGGCCGGCGAAACCCGGCCACGACTCCCTCCTGCACGCGACGGACCGTCTCCTGCGGGCGTGCGAGGGGGCCGGGGTGATCCGCCCCGGCGTGACCGCCGACGACCTGATCCTCGCCCTGGGCGGCCTCTGGCAGCTCGACCCCGGGAGCGACTGGCAGCCGCGGGCGGCCCGCCTGTTCGACCTCGTCATGGACGGGCTGCGGGTGGGGGCGCCGGGACGGAGGACGACGGACGCCCCCTGACCGACGGCTCGTCGCACGAACGCCGCCCCGACCGCGCCCGTTGGCCGAGCGCCGTCGGGGCGGCAAGCGAGCACCGTCAGAGCGGAAGCCGAGCACCGTCAGGGCGGAAGCCGAGCACCGTCGGACCGTAACCGAGCACGTCGGACCGTAGCCGAGGCCGTCGGACCGTAGCCGAGCGCCGTCAGGGCGTCAGGCGAGCGCCGTCAGGGCGTCAGGCGAGCGCCGTCGGGGCGAGTTCGCGCAGCGCGCCGAGGGCCGCCGCGACGGCCGGGCGGGCGTGGCCACCGGTGCGGGTGGCGGTGAGGAGCCTGCGGTGCGGGTCGCCCGCGCAGCGGACGCGGGTGATCGGCAGGTGCGGGGTGACGTGGGCCAGGCGCGGGATCAGGGCCACGCCGAGGCCGTGGGCCACGAGATGCGCCGTGGCGTTCCAGTCGCCCGCGTGGTGGACGACCTCCGGGGCGAATCCGGCCGCGCCGCACGCCGCCATCACCTGGAGCCGGCACGGGCTTTCCGGCACCGGGGCGATCCACGCCTCGTGCGCCGCCTCGGCCAGGTCGACCCGGTCCCGCCCGGCCAGCGGGTGCGCGTCCGGCACCACCAGGTCGAACGGGTCGTCCAGCAGGGGCTGCTGGTCGAACCGCGTGTCGCTCATCGGCGGGTTGTGCGGGGTGGACTCCACCACGGCCAGATCGGCGGCGCCCTCGAAGAGCAGGTCGAAGATGGCTGGAACGACTGCCTCCGTGATGCGGACCGACAGCCGCGGGTGCCGCTCGCCGAGCCGGGCCGCCATCGGCGCGAGCAGCACCGAGACGGCCACCGGGAATCCGGTCACCCGCAGCACCCCGGCCGGGTCGCCGTGGTCGGCGCGCAGATCCAGCTCGGCCTGGTCCCAGCGGGCCTGGATGGCGTCGGCGTGCGCGAGCAGGCTCTCCGCGGCCGGGGTGAGGCGCACCCCGCGTCCCTGGGGTTCGAGCAGGTCCACGCCGAGGTCGCGGGCGAGCTGGCGGATCTGCTGGGAGGCGGCGGAGGGCGTGAAGTGCAGGGCGCGGGCGGCCGCGGTGACCGTTCCGTAGTGGGCGACCGCCCGCAGGACGTGGAGCCGGCGCAGGTCAATCATGAAGCCGAGGCTTCACGGTGACGTGCACAAAGTCAACCTGGACTGCACATAATCGACGGCGCACTCTTGAGGTGTCGCGACCGACAGCAGGCACACGAGTCACCTGAAGCACATGGGAATCCAGGGAGTCGCCATGACCAGCATCACCGGCGCCACGGGTACGACCGGCACCGCCTGCCCCTACTGCGGGTGGCCGGACCGCGCGGAGCCGTTCCAGGTCGTCTCGCGGCACGCCACCGCCGCGGGCAGCACGGTGTGGACGCGCTGCGGCTGCGGATCGCTGCAGGTCCGCGCGGTGGACGCGCGCGGCATGCGCGTCATGTCGCGCAGCCGGCCCGCCGAGGTACCGGCGGCGGACGGGCGTTGAGGGCAGGCGTTGACAGGCGGTTCGCCCTGGTCGTACTAATCGCGTAGTGATCGCGTACCGGCCGAGGGAGGCCGGTGACCGGGGCACCCGGGCGCGGGCAGGAGGCGTGGACGTGCGGAGACTCCCCTTGTCCGGGGTGACGGTGGTGACCGTGGAGCAGGCGGTGGCCGCGCCTTACGCCACCCGGCAGCTGGCCGACCTCGGCGCCCGGGTGATCAAGGTGGAGCGGCCGGGCGAGGGCGACTTCGCCCGGCGCTACGACACCACGGTGCACGGCACGTCCAGCTACTTCGTGTGGATCAACCGCTCGAAGGAGTCCCTCACGCTGGACCTGAAGGATCCGCGCGGGCGGGAGATCCTGCACGAACTGCTGGCGGACGCCGACGTGTTCGTGCAGAACCTCGCCCCGGGCGCGGCCGGCAGGCTCGGACTGGACGCCGAGGCCCTGGGCCGCCGCCATCCGCGCCTCGTCCCCTGCACGATCTCCGGCTGGGGCACGAGCGGCCCGTGGGCCGACCGCAAGGCGTACGACCTGCTGGTGCAGTGCCAGACGGGCCTGGTGTCGCTCACCGGCACCCCCGAGGAGACCGCCCGCACGGGCATCTCCGTCGCCGACATCGCCGCCGGGATGTACGCGTACAGCGGCGTCCTCACCGCCCTCTACACCCGCGCCACCACCGGCGAGGTGCATCCCGTGGAGGTGTCCCTGTTCGAGGCGCTGGCGGAATGGATGGGGCAGCCCGCGTACTACACGCGGTACGGCGGTGCCCAGCCGCCCCGGCTGGGCACCCAGCACGCGACGATCGCCCCGTACGGCACGTACCGGGCGGCGGACGGGCGCGAGGTGCTGTTCTCCATCCAGAACGAACGTGAGTGGGCCGCGCTGTGCCGGGAGTTCCTCGGCCGGCCCGAACTGACGGACGATCCGCGGTTCGCGACGAGTTCGGACCGTGTCGCGCACCGGGACGAACTGAACGCGATCGTGGGTGAGCGGTGCGCCCGCGACGACGCGGAGGAGCTGCTGAAGGTCTTGGAGGCGACCGGCATCGCCTGCGCCGGAGTGAACGACGTCGCGGGGTTCCTCGACCACCCGGTGCTGCAGGCGCGCGGCCGGTGGCGTGAGGTCGGGGTGCCGGGCGGCACGGCGGAGGCGCTGATCCCTCCCGCCGACCTGGCCGGCATCCCGGCCCGCATGGATCCGGTGCCGGCGGTGGGCGAACACACGGAGACCATCCTGCGCGGCCTGGGCCGCACGCCCGAGGACATCGAGGTGCTGCGGGCGGACGGGGTGATCTGAGAGCTACGGCTGGTGCTCGCGCAGCGCCCCCAGGACCTGCTCGTCCGTCAGCTGGTCGAACTCGTCGTACCACTGGCCGACGGCCATGAAGGCGGCCGGTTCGTGGAGGGCGATCAGGTCGTCGGTCTCGGGGCGGAGGGCCGCGGCGCCCTCCGGGGAGGCGACCGGGACGGCCAGGATCAGGCGGGCGGGGTCGCGGGCGCGGAGGGCGCGCAGGGCGGCGCGGGCCGTGGAACCGGTGGCCAGACCGTCGTCGACGACGACCACCGTCCGCCCGCGCGGGTCGGGCGCGGGCCTTCCCTGCCGGTAGAGCCGTTCGCGCCGGAGCAGTTCGGCGCGTTCCCGTTCGACGACAGGTGCGAGGTCGGCCCGCGTCAGCCCCAGGCCGCGCAGGGCCTCCTCGTCGAACACGGGCACGCCGTCGCCGGCCATGGCGCCGACGCCGTACTCCTCGTGGCGGGGCGCGCCGATCTTGCGAACGACGAGGACGTCGAGGGGCGCGCCGAGCGCCTCGGCGACCTCGGTGGCGACGGCGACGCCGCCGCGGGGCAGGGCGAGGACGAGGGGATCGGGCAGGGTGCCGGCGTCCTGCCTCTCCCGCAGCCGCGCGGCCAGTTCACGTCCGGCCTGACGGCGATCACGGAACCGCATGACGGCGCTCTCCCTCCGAGCGTCACGACCCGGTCGGCACCCGCGTACCCCCTCCCCCGCCGCGCGAAGCACCGCCGCGGGGCATGGGGTCCGTCCGCTCGGGCAGTCGTGGTGCATGGTCGGTGACACGGGCGAGCCGGGTCAGGCGCCGCGACGGGAGCGCAGCGGGCACCGTTCGGTGGCGCAGGAGGACGACGTACGCATCGAGGCCTGGGCGGCGAGCCGCGAGCATTGCCTGGCCGAGGCGGTGGTGGCGATGGTGGAGTGCTTCGCCGACGTGTCCGGCGTGAGACCGACCGGGGTCGACCGCATCCGGCTGGACGAGGGCAGCGACGACGACCTGCTGGCCGCGCTGCTCGACGAGATCCTGTACCGGCTGGAGGCGTACGGCGAGGTGCCGGTGGACGTGGAGGCCGACGAGGCCGGGGGCGGTCTGGACGTACGGCTCGCGGTCGCGGGCCTGGCGGACGTGCGGGTCACCGGGGAGGTGCCGACGGACGTCGGCTGGGACGACCTGCGGCTGTCGCCGGGGCCGTACGGCTGGTCGTGCGCGGTGACCGTGGACGGCTGAGCCCCTCGACGCCGTTCATTGGGTCGGCGTCGCGCGGCTGATGTCCGCGAGCGCGGAGTGGGGGTCCTCCTCGGCGGCGAGGTCACCGAGGCTGACCACGCCCACGGGGCAGCCGCCGTGTTCCACCACGGGGAGCCGCCGCACGGCGTGTTCCCGCATCAGCTCGACGGCGTGGTCGGTCGTGTCGTCCGGGTCGAGCGTCACCAGCGGCGGGCGGGTGCACAACGTGCCGACGGTCGTGGCCTCGGGGTCGTGCCCCTCGGCGACGCCCCGCAGCACGATGTCGCGGTCGGTGAGCAGGCCGAACAGGTCGCAGTCGTAGGCGACGAGGACGTCGCCGACGTTCTGCTCGCGCATCAGCCGCGCCGCGCGCGTCAGTGAGGTCATCGGCTCGACGGAGGTGATGTGCGCGGACATCACCTCGCGTACGCGCGTGGTCATGGGGCGCCTCCCGGTACGTGGTCGCGGGTGCGGTCGCGGGCCCCCCTGGGGCCCGCGTAGCCCGCCGCGCCTGGAGTAAACCGGTCCGGTTTGCCCGCGCCGGCCCGGCTCGCTTGGATGGGCCGGTCCCCGGCGGCCGTCGGGGACCGGGCCGGCGTGATCGGGGGGCGGGTGGACGGGCGGCGGTCGGCGGCGTGGCGGTTCGGGTGGCTGTGGACGGCGTACGGGGTCAGCACCTTCGGCACGCGGTTCGCGTTCGACGCGTTCGCGCTGGTCGCGCTGCTGGTGCTGCACGCCGGTCCGGCCCAGGTGTCGCTGCTGGCGGCGGTCGGTCCCGCGGTCGGCGCGGTGCTGTCGGTGCCGCTCGGGCCGTGGGTGGAGTACCGCCGCAAACGTCCGGTGATGATCGCGACGGATCTCGTCCGGTGCGCGGTGCTGCTGAGCGTGCCCTTCGCGTACGCCCTGGACGCGCTCACCGTGGCGCAGCTGCTGGTGGTGTCGGTGACGGTGGCGGCGGCCGACATCACCTTCCAGGCGGCGGTCGGCGCGTACGTGAAGGACGTCGTGCCGCGGGAGGAACTGCTGCGGGCGAACGGGCGGCTGGAGTCGACGACGTGGACCGCGACCATGCTGGGGCCGCCGCTGGGCGGGGCGGCGATCGGCTGGTTCGGTCCGGTGACGACAGTGGTCGCCGACGCCGTGAGCTATCTGCTGTCGGCCGGCGCGCTGGGCGCGGCGGGCGGCGGCGACCGGCGTCCCGACCGGCCGGAGCCGCGGCCGCGGCTGCGGGCCGGCGACCTGCTCGACGGGTGGCGGTACATCCTGCGCAGCCGTGACCTGCGCCCGCTGTTCCTCAACACGGTGCTGGTCAACGGCCTGATCATGGCGTCGTCACCGCTGCTGGCCGTGCTGATGGTGGGCCCGCTGGGCTTCGCTCCGTGGCAGTACGGGCTGGCGTTCGCGGCGCCGTGTCTGGGCGGGCTGGTCGGCGCGCGGCTGTCGCGGCGGCTGGTGGCGCGGTTCGGGGAGCGGCGGGTGCTGCGGGTCGCGGGGACGCTGCGGGCGTGCTGGTCGGTCGGGCTGGCGTTCGTGGGGCCGGGCATCGCGGGTCTGGTCCTGGTGATCGTGGTCGAGTTCGGGCTGATCACGAGCATGGGCGTGTTCAACCCGGTGTTCTCGACGCACCGGCTGGAGCGGACGCCGGCGGACCGGGTGGTCCGCACGCTGTCGGCGTGGTCGGCGACCAGCAAGGCGTCGATCGCCGCGCTGACGGCGCTCTGGGGCCTGTTGGCGAGCGTCACGGGCCCCCGTACGGCCATCGCCGTCGCGGGCGCCCTCCTCCTGGCCACGCCGCTGCTGCTTCCGCGCCGCCGCGAGGAGGCGCACTCGGAGCGGGACAGGGAGACGCAGGCCAAGGCCTGACCTCCCCGACGGCGGCGTCGTGCGCTAGATCCGTTCGAGCGGGCGGTGCGGGAGGGCCGGCAGTTCGACGCGTACCGTGTCCTGGGGTCGGACCGTCCCGCTCCGGCGGACAACGGCCATCACGCCGCACTTGAAGGTGAACGCACCCGTGACGGGGTCCAGCGCGAACATCTCGCCGAGCAGTCCCTCGCGGTAGTCGTTGATCTTCGAACAGGGGTTTCGCAGCCCGGTCACCTCGACGACGGCCTCGTCGCCGAGGTGGAGCAGGGCGCCGGTGGGCAGACCCAGCAGATCCACCCCGCGGGTGGTGACGTTCTCGCCGAGCCCGCCCGCGGAGACGTCGTAGCCCTTGAGCGCGAGTTCGTCGAAGAGTTCCTCGTGCATCAGGTGGACCTGGCGCAGGTTGGACGCCTCCGGCTCGTACGTCATGCGGAACTGGTGGCGGATCGTCCTTCCCGCGTGCACGTCTCCCTCGACGCCCAGACCAGCGAGCAGTGTCACGGCGTCGTGGTTGGGCTTGCTGAACGAGTACGTCGCGTGACGGCTCACTGCGGTGACCTGACCGGGCATCGTGCCCCCCCTTCGTCGGGCTGCGGCCGGTCGATCGTACGGGTCGCCGCGCAGGTGCGGGTCACGGCCCCTCAGCGGTGGCGGAGGACGTTGACCACGCGGCCGTCGGGGTCGCGGACGAAGAAGCGGCGGACGCCCCACTCCTCGTCCTGCAGCGGATGGACGATCTCCGCTCCGCTCCTCCGCACCGTCTCGTACACCGCGTCCACGTCGTCCACCTCGACGCTGAGGTCGGGACGGACCGGCGCCGTCGCGTCCTCGGTCATGACGCTGACCTGCGCCGTCGGGTTCGACGGGGACGCCAGCGTCATGATCCAGCCGTGGTTCATGACCTCCTCGAACCCCAGCAGACCGTAGAACTCCCTGTGCTTTCCCGGGTTGTCGGAGTGGAGGTTGGGCACGACACGGCGGACGGTCATCGACGGCTCCCTCGGTTCTCTCAGGTCTGTCGGGCGGCGGTCATGGAACCATATGGGCACGTCGACGTGGAGCGGGCCTTCGACGAGGCGGTCGCGGCGGTACGCGCGTAGGGCGGAACCGGACGTCGGTCGACGCCCATGCGCGTCAGCGAGTCCTCCACGCTGCGCAGCACGCCGTCGCGGGTGAAGTCCCACACCCGGCGGTGGCTGGCGGGCACCTCGAAGGCCTCGTCCTTGCGGCCGGCGCCGTCCTGCGGCACCAGCACCCGGCCGACCTTCGTGGACAGCGTCCACGCATCCCGCGGCCTGCCCCGCGACAGCGCGCCGATGCGGCGTTCGGACTGCCCGATGCCGTAGTGCGGCGAGGTGTCGAAGTACCGGATCCCGCTGTCCCAGGCCGCCTCCAGCGCCCCCGCGGCGGTGTCGTCGTCGACCGCCTCGAACAGCCCGCCGAGCGGACCGCCCCCGAAGCCCAGTTCCGTGACGTGCACGTCGCTCTCGCCGAGCCTGTTGCGTTTCACGGGCGACCGGCTCCTTCGGGTGGGCTTCGGGGGCTGGGGTGTCGCGTCAGACCGCCCCGGGGATCTCCTCGGTCACGCCGTTCAGAGGCGAGTCCGGGTCGGTGCCGTAGGGGCGGGTGAGGATCTCCAGGCCGTGACCCGCGGGGTCGCGGAAGTACACACCGCGTCCGCCGTCGTTGCGGTTGAGGCGGCGCGGGTACCGGCCGTGCGGGTCGGCCTGGAGGGGAACCCGTGCGGCCACGAGCCGGCCGAGGATCGCGTCGAACTCCTCCTCGGAGACGAGGAACGCGTAGTGCTGCACGGGGATGTCGACGCCGACGGTGGCGAAGTCGAGGGTGACGCCGTTGGCGGTGGTCACCGGGAGGAACGCCCCGGCGGGCGGTCCGGGCTCGAGGCCCAGGATCTCCGCGACGAAGCGGGCGGACTTCTCCCGGTCGGGAGTGAGGACGACGGTGTGGTTGAACTCGACGGACAAGGTCAATGCCTCCACAGGCATCCGCGGCGCCTCCGTGCCTCACCCGGCCGGTGACCGGCACGCGATGCCGCAGACGGCAGGTTAGAGGACGGCTCTCGTACGCGTCGAACGGTTTTCCGGGCGCGCGCCTCGCGCGGAAGACTGAACCCGCAGGGCGGACAGAGGATCGTAGGCGTGCCCGCCTGCTGACGGACGGTCTCACGGTCCGCCGCGACTGAGAGTGCGCGCGGTTCAGATCAGACCCCGGCGGCCTCGGCCGCCTCCTCGACGCGCGCGGCCACCCAGGCCAGGAACTCCCGCACCTCGTCGGCGGGCAGCACGGCCGCCTCCGCGCGGGGGCGTTCGAAGCTGCGCAGCGCATCGGTGATCAAGGGCTCGAAGGCGGGCTCGGACGCGGCGACGATCTCCCCCGCCCTGCGCTTGGCGAACCAGTGGCCGGTACGGCAGTGGACGGTGGCGCGGCAGCCGTTGAGCACCCTGTTGTCCGCCAGGTGGCCGTCCCCGTCGGCGTGTTCGCGTACGGAGGCGCGGAGCGCGGCGAGCACCGTGGGCCGGTCCGGGGAGGCGATCACGTCCCGGGCCAGGGCGCCGTACAGCGGGAGTCCGGCCTGGTGGGCGACCGAGCGGTCGATGACGTACCAGAAGTCGGACGCGTCCGCGGGGTCGAAACTGACGCGTTCGGGCAGGGAGGGCCCGGTGTTGAGGTCGAGCAGGTAGCCCGCCCCGCCCGACGGGCGGGCAGCGACGTCGGCGGCGTGGACGACCAGTTCGAGGCCGGCGGCGGGGCAGGGCAGCGCGGGGTGGGCCAGCGTCGCCGCGAGCCGGGCGAGGTCCGCGCGGGGCGGGGCCGGGTCGAGGACGACCGTGACGTCGACGTCGCTGCGCCCGTGGCGGTAGTCGCCCAGGGCGAGCGAGCCCACGGCGAGGACGCTCACCAGACGGTCGCCGCAGACGGCGGAGGTACGGCGGACCAGCTCCTCCAGATAGGCGCGCAGTTCCGGCGGCGGAAGGGAGGGACGGCTCATGCCCCCAGTGTCACCCCGGCGAGGCGCCCCGTCCGGGTCACGTCCACAGCTCGCCGCTGTCGCACACCCGTGCCCCCATGTTGCGCTCCATCATCCGCAGGGCCGCGTCCGCCAGATCCTCGTGGATGTGCGCGACGGCGTCCCGGGGAACGGTCACGTCGAAGTGCCGGATGTGCGCGTCGAGCGAGGAGTAGAGCACGCACTGCTCGGTCACCTGCCCGCACAGCACCAGCTGGTCGATGTTCTGCTGGGTGAGCAGATAGCTGAGCGGGGTCTCGAAGAAGATCGAGTGCCGGGCCTTGACCACGAACAGCGACGACTCGTCCGGCACCAGCGGCTCCACCAGGTGCGCGTGCGGCCCCGCCAGGGCCTTGTCGAGCAGCTCCCCGTGGTGGGAGCGCCACTCGCCGAAGTTGTCGTTCACGTAGATCACCGGCGCGTCCTGCCGCCGCGCCCGCTCCAGCAGCCCGGAGATCACCGGGACCACCGTCTCGGCGGCCGGGAGCAACTGGTCGGCGTCCGGGTGGTCGTAGGTGTTGATCATGTCGATGACGATCAGTGCGGTCTTGCCCATGTCTTCAGGGTTCCACCGGAGCGGACGGTCAGGCATCTTCACGCAGGCCGCCCGCAGCGGCCGTACTCCCGACGTCAACGGGGGCCGTCCGGCCCTGGTCGAGGCCCGCTCCGCGACCGACGATGGGGGAATGTTCCACAGCGATGGCTTCCGGGCGCTCGGTCGGCGGGAGTGCCTGCGCCTGCTGGGGAAGGTGCCGGTCGGTCGCGTCGTGTACACGCGGCACGCGCTTCCCGCGGTGCTGCCGGCGAACTTCACCCTGGACCCGGACGGGTCGGTGGTGCTGTGCACGTCCGCCGGCTCCGACCTGGTGCGGGCCGTCGACGGGGTGGTGGTGGCCTTCGAGGCGGACGACTTCCACGCCGGGCGCCGGTCCGGGTGGAGCGTGGTGGTGACCGGCCGGGCGGCGGTGGTGACCGACCCGGCCGAGCACGAGCGGCTGCTGCGCACCGGCCCCCGGTCGTGGATGCCGCTGCGGGACGGCGTGTTCGTGCGGATCGGGAGCGAGATGGTGACGGGACGGGAGCTCACGGGCGTCGGCGGCACACCGTAACCACGCCGCGGGCGGTCAACCCCCTTTGATCAGTACCGCCGGACGGGTGACGTACGGTACCGCCTGTGACCGCCTACACCCCTGAAGACACCCCGGGCCGTTACGGCCCGTACGCCACCGTCGGGACCGAGCCGCGTTCCGTCGGCCGGGTGCGCACCGAGTACTCGCCCGCGTACGACGGCGACCCGGACCCCGGCGAGATCGTCTGGACCTGGGTCCCGTTCGAGGAGAACGACGGCCGTGGCAAGGACCGGCCGGTGCTGGTCGTCGCCCGTGAGGCGGCGGGCACGTTCCTCGCCGTGCGGCTGTCGAGCAAGGGGCGGGCCGGGGACCGGGACTGGTTGCCGATCGGCAGCGGGCCGTGGGACCGGTCGGGGCGCGACTCCTGGGTGGCCGTGGACCGGGTGCTGAGGCTGCACGAGCAGGGCATGCGCCGGGAGGCCTGCGCGCTGGACCGGATGCGGTTCAACTCGGTGCGGCAGCGGCTCAGGGAGCGCTACGGCTGGGAGTGACCTCCGCCGGCGCGTCCACCAGGTCCGCGAAGGCCCGCTCGAACGCGGTGCGTGTCGCGCCGTCCCGCGTGCGGTCCAGGATGCCGAACACCACGTGGGCGAAGGCGCCCTCGAAGCGTCCCCCGGGGCCCAGGTGCGTCGCGAACGCCTCCGCGACCTGGGCCGGGTCGTTGCGGAACACCCCGCAGCCCCAGGCGCCGAGCACCAGCCGCCGGTAGCCGTGGTGGGCCGCCGTCCCGAGGACGTGGCCGGCGCGGCGCACGAGCACGCCGGGGACCTCCCCCACGCGGTCGGGCGCCCTGGAGCGGATCACGCCCGCGTTGGGCGCCGGTGACGTGAGGAAACCGGCCGGGAAGGCGGCGTCCAGCAGGGCGCCGCGGTCGTCGCGGAACACCGGCACGGCCGGGGCGTGGATCACCCGGTCGGTGTAGAACGGGTCCCGGTGGGCGCGGTGGTGGTCGTAGAAGCCGGGCGCCCGCAGCAGGCACGTGTACAGCGCGGAGGCGCGGCACAGGGCCTCCTCCTGGGCCTGCGCGCCGTTGAGGTAGCCGCCGCCCGGGTTGCGCGCCGACGCGAAGTTGAGGACGGCCACGGGGTCCGGGGCGTCCGGGCCGGTGAGGCGGCGGGCGGCTGCCAGGCTGCTCTCGCCGGTGACCTCGAAGCGCGTGGGCACCGGCACGAAGGCAGGCACCGGGACCGGGTCCGGCCCGTGCAGCGTGGTGGCCTGCCGTGCCGCCTCGACGGCGGCCCCGATCTCCACCGCACGGCCGTCCGGCGCGCGGTAGACGCCCGCCGCCACGATCTGTTCCGTCTCCCGGGCGATGCCCCGCAAACGCGCGCTCACGGCGCCACCCCCGTAGCCGCCGTGACCGCGCTCCGCGCGTCCCCCCTCGTCGTGCTCACACGAGCATCCTGAGCGATGCTGATGAGGCGGCGCAACGCGGTTTTCGCCGCTCCGGACGGTCCGGGACCGGAGGTGAAAACCCCCGGTGGCAGGCGGGACGCGGAGGTGACGGACCCCTTACGCCCCGCCGGGCGCTCTTGTGCACGGCGGTCCGAGGGTTTTGGGTGGACGCGTCGATGCCGGCCGGGACCGACATGGTTCAGGGCCGGCGACATGGTGGTGTCTCAGGAGGATTCCCGCATGTCAGATCCGTCGAGCGGTTGTGCGCCGTACCGTACGGCCGTCACCGAAGCCGAGGCGGAGGCCCTGATACGGGGCATCTGCTTCAAGACCGGACCTCCCCGCCGTCTCGGCGTGGAGGTCGAATGGCTGGTCCACGAGTCGCGCGATCCGCGGCTCCCCGTCTCCCGTGAACGACTCGAAGCGGCCTACGCCGCACTGCGTGAGGTGCCCCTGCGCTCGACGCTCACCGTCGAGCCCGGCGGCCAGCTGGAGCTCAGCTCGCTCCCCGCGGCTTCCCTCACCGAGTGCCTGGCCACCGTCTCCGCCGACCTGGACGCCGTACGCGCCGTCCTGCGCCGTGACGGTCTCAGCCTGGCCGGCATGGGCCACGACCCCTGGCGGATTCCCCGCCGGTTCCTCCGGCAGCCGCGCTACGACGCGATGGAGGCCTCCCTCGACCGCACCGGCGCGGCCGGCCGGTTCATGATGTGCACCTCCGCCTCCGTGCAGGTGTGCGTGGACGCCGGTCACGAGGAACCCGGGCCGCTCGGCCACGTACGCCGCTGGTGGATGGCGCATCTGCTGGGCGCCGTCCTGGTGGCGGTCTTCGCCAACTCCCCCGTCTCCGCGGGCCGGCCCACCGGCTGGCTCTCCACACGCCAGCTGCGCTGGGCGCAGATCGGCGCAGGACGGGCCGGCGCGCCCCCGCTGGACGCCGACCCGCGCGGCGCCTGGGCCCGGCATGTGCTGGACGCGCCCGTGATGTGCGTGCGCCGGGACGACGACGGGCCGTGGGAGGTGCCGGAGGACCTGTCGTTCCGGCACTGGACGCGCCGCCGTGCGCCGCGCGCGCCCACCCACGACGACCTGGACTACCACGTCACGACGCTGTTCCCGCCGGTCAGGCCGCGCGGCCATCTGGAACTGCGGATGATGGACGCGCAGCCCGGCGAGGACGGCTGGACCGTGCCGCTGGCGGTGACGGCGGCGCTGTTCGACGACCCGGAGGCCGCCGAGACCGCGTACCGGACGGTGAAACCGCTCGCCGAGCGGACGCGGGGCCTGGCCGCCCCGCGGAACCCGCTGTGGCGGGACGCGGCCCGCGACGGGCTGGCCGACCCGGAGCTGCGGGAGGCGGCGGCCGTCTGCTTCGCGGCGGCGCTGGCCGCCCTGCCCCGGCTCGGGGCCACGACCGCCCTCGTCGACCGGGTCGCGGCGTTCCGGGACCGGTACGTCGCCCGGGGCCGCTGCCCCGCCGACGACCTGCTCGACGCATGGCGCGCGCTCCACGACGGGCGCCCGGACGGATCCGGCGCGCCCCTGCTCACCACCCACCCGCACGGGAAGGACACCCCCTCATGACCGACCCCGCCCTCGACGCCGAAACCCTGCGTGAGCGCGCGGTCGCCTCGCTGGTCGTCGCGCGGGACCGCACCACGCTGCTGACCAGCTGTGTGGAGGACCCCGACCTGACCGCGCAGCACTCGCCGCTGATGTCGCCGCTGGTGTGGGACCTGGCGCACATCGGCAACCAGGAGGAGCAGTGGCTGCTGCGCGCGGTGGCCGGGCAGGAGGCGATCCGCCCGGAGATCGACAGCCTCTACGACGCCTTCGAACACCCGCGCGCCGAACGCCCCAGCCTGCCCCTGCTGTCGCCCCAGGAGGCCCGCAGGTACGCCTCCGACGTGCGCGGACGGGCGCTGGACGTGCTGGAGCGCACCGCGTTCGACGGCACCCGGCTGACCGAGGCCGGGTTCGCCTTCGGGATGATCGCCCAGCACGAGCAGCAGCACGACGAGACCATGCTGATCACCCACCAGCTCCGCAAGGGCCCGGCCGCGCTCACCGCGCCCGACCCTGAGCCGGTGACGCCGTACACGGGTCCGGCGGAGATCCTGGTGCCGGGCGGCCCGTTCACCATGGGCACCTCGGCCGAGCCATGGGCGCTGGACAACGAACGGCCCGCGCATCGCCGTGAGGTGGCGCCGTTCTGGATCGACGCCACGCCGGTCACCAACGGCGCGTACCAGGCGTTCGTCGAGGACGGCGGCTACGACGACCCGCGCTGGTGGACGCCCGAGGGCTGGGCGCACGTACGCCGCGCCCGCCTCACCGCGCCACTGTACTGGCGCCGGGAGGGCGGGCAGTGGCTGCGGCGCCGCTTCGGGGTCACCGAACAGGTGCCGCCGGACGAGCCGGTGCTGCACGTGTGCTGGTACGAGGCGGACGCGTTCGCCCGCTGGGCGGGGCGCCGGCTGCCCACCGAGACCGAGTGGGAGAAGGCCGCCCGGCACGACCCGGCCACGGGCCGCTCCCGGCGCTACCCGTGGGGTGACGCCGACCCGGCGCCCGAGCACGCCAACCTCGGCCAGCGCCATCTGCGTCCCGCGCCGGCCGGCAGCTATCCGGCGGGCGCGTCCCCGCTGGGCGTACGGCAGCTGATCGGGGACGTGTGGGAGTGGACGGCGTCCGACTTCCTGCCGTACCCGGGTTTCCGGGCGTTCCCGTACAAGGAGTACTCGGAGGTGTTCTTCGGACCGGAGTACAAGGTGCTGCGCGGCGGTTCGTTCGCCGTGGACCCGGTGGCCTGCCGGGGCACGTTCCGCAACTGGGACCATCCGATACGGCGGCAGATCTTCTCCGGGTTCCGCACCGCCCGCTCGGCGGAGGGCGCCTGATGTGCCGTCACCTGGCGTACGTGGGTCCGGCGGAGCCGCTGGGCGCGCTGCTGGTGGGCCCGCCGCACGGGCTGTACCGGCAGTCGTGGGCGCCCCGCCGGCAGCGGCACGGCACGGTCAACGCGGACGGCTTCGGCGTCGGCTGGTACGCCGAGGGCGACCCGGTCCCGGCCCGCTACCGGCGGGCCGGGCCCGTCTGGGCCGACCTGTCGTTCACGGACCTGGCGCGGGTGGTGCGCACGGAGGCGCTGCTCGGCGCCGTGCGGGACGCGACGCTGTCCGGCGCCGACGCGGAGGCGGCCGCGGCGCCCTTCGCGTCCGGGGCGTGGCTGTTCAGCCACAACGGGGCGGTGCCGGGCTGGCCAGGTTCGCTCGCACCGCTGGCGGCCACGCTGCCCGCCGGGGACCTGCTGTCGCTGGAGGCCCGCAACGACTCGGCGTTCGTCTGGGCGCTGGTGCTGGCACGGCTGCGGGCCGGCGACGCCATGGGGCAGGCGCTGGCCGACACGGTCGCCGAGGTCGCGGCGGCGGCTCCACAAGCCCGGCTGAACCTGCTGCTCACCGACGGCGTCACCGTCGCGGCGACCGCGTGGGGGGACACCCTGTGGCACCTCGCGCGGCCCGGCGGGGGAACCGTCGTCGCCTCCGAGCCCTACGACGACGACCCGCACTGGCGGGAGGTGCCCGACCGCACCCTGCTGGCCGCGAGCCGTACCGACGTTCTGCTCACCCCGCTCAAGGAGCCTCTCACGTGAGTCCGTTCCGTCTGACCCGCACCCTCCCCGAGGACGCCACCGGCGCCGCGCTGCGCGCCGACGTCCGCGCGGGACTGACCGGCAGCCCCAAGACGCTGCCGCCGAAATGGTTCTACGACGCACGGGGCAGCGAGCTGTTCGAGGAGATCACCGCGCTGCCCGAGTACTACCCGACGCGCGCCGAGCGGGAGATCCTGCTCGCCCGCTCGGACGAGATCGCCGCCGCGTCCGGCGCCCGCACCCTGGTCGAACTGGGTTCGGGCTCCTCGGAGAAGACGCGGCATCTGATCGCCGCCCTGCACGGGCTGCACACGTACGTCCCGGTCGACGTCAGCGAGTCCGCGCTGACCGGGGCGGGACAGGCGCTGGCCGCCGAGCGGCCGGGTCTGCGGGTGCACGCGCTGGTCGCGGACTTCACGGCCGGGCTGACCCTGCCGGACACGCCGGGGCCGCGCCTGGTGGCGTTCCTCGGCGGCACCATCGGCAATCTGCTGCCTGCCGAGCGGTCCGCGTTCCTCGCCTCCGTGCGCTCCCTCCTCGCGCCGGGCGACGCGCTGCTGCTCGGCACGGACCTGGTGAAGGACGAGAAGACGCTGGTCCGGGCCTACGACGACGCGGCCGGGGTGACGGCCTCGTTCAACAAGAACGTGCTGAACGTCGTCGACCGGGAGCTGGGCGCCGACTTCGACCCGGACGCCTTCGACCATGTGGCGCTGTGGGACGCGGAGCACGAGTGGATCGAGATGCGGCTGCGCTCGCGCACCGCGCAGTCCGTGAAGATCCCGGCGCTGGAACTGGTCGTGGACTTCGCGGAGGGCGAGGAGCTGCGCACCGAGGTGTCGGCGAAGTTCCGGCAGGAGGGGGTGCGTGCGGAACTGTCGGCCGCGGGGCTGGACCTGACCCGGTGGTGGACGGACGGGGAGGGGCGGTTCGCGCTGTCGCTGAGCGTCGCCCGCTGAGCCTCACGCGACGGACTCACTCGAAGGCGAGGGTCTCCGTGATGCGCCGCGCCGCGCGCTCGGCCTCCTTCTCCGGGTCGGCGCCGTTGAGCACCTCGGTCATGTACTCCTTGATCGGGTTGTCGGCCTCGACCACGCTCCACCGGGGCGTGGCCGGGGTCGCCCGGCCCCGTGCGGCGCCGGCCGCCATGGCCTCCAGGCCCTCCTCCCCCGCGACCGAGCCGGCGAGGCCCGCCTTGTTGGGCACGTAGTTCATGGTGCGGGCGAGCTCGGTGTTCCAGCGGGCGCCGGTGAGGGCGGCGACGACCTCGACGGCGGCGTCTTCGACGTCCGTGCCGGCCGGGACGACGAGGTCGGAGCCGCCGGTGAAGACGGCGCCGGGGCGGCCGGCCTCCTTGCCGGGGACGGGGAAGTAGCCGATCTTGTCCTCGAGTCCGGGGTTCTGCTGGACGACGGCACGGACCAGTCCGGGGACGGCGATGATCTGGGCGACGCGTCCCTCGGCGAACACGCCCGCCTGCGGCGGGTGTTCCTCGTCGGCGTCGACGGGGCCGTCACCCAGCCTCTGGAGCCGGCGGTAGAAGTCCATGCCGCGCAGGGCGGCCTCGCTGTCGAGGGCGCCCTTCCAGACGCCGTCGCGTTCGGTGGCGAGTTCGCCGCCCTCCTCCCAGATGAACCCGGCGAGCGTGTACCAGTCCTGTCCGGCGAGGTAGATGCCCTGGGTGTCCGAGGTGTCCAGCCGCTCGGTGGTCTCCAGCCACTCGTCGCGGGTCCTCGGCGGGGTGACGCCGGCCGCGCGGAAGAGGTCCTTGCGGTAGACGACGACGCGGTTGGCGGCGTACCAGGGGATGCCGTACTGCTGGGAGCCCCAGCGGCCGGGTTCGGCGAGGCCCGGCAGCCAGTCGTCGCGGCCCCAGTCGCGCATGGACTCCAGGGTGAGGTCGAGCAGGCCGTCGCTCTCGGCGTAGGCGGACACCTGGGTGTTGCCGACCTCGATGACGTCGGGTCCGTCCGGGTCCTTGCCCCGCAGCGCCTGCTGGACCTTCTCGCCGATGCCGGTCCACTCCTGGATGCGGATGTCGAGGTCGAGGGTCTCGTGCTCGCGCTCGAACTCCTCGGTGAAGCGGTCCAGGAAGTCCTGCGAGGCGCTGTGCTGCATCAGCCACACGGTGACGGTGCGCCGCTCCGCCGCGCTGTCGGACATCACCCCGCATCCGGTGAGCAGGGAGGCGGACACACAGACGAGGGCGAGCAGACGGCGTCTCACGTGGGGTCCTGTTTTTCTGTCTGGCGGACAGGGCGGGGCCCGGCGTGGGGGCGAGCCGGAGCTCGGACGGGTGCCCAGCATCTTGGTATGTACCAATGCCCGGGTCAAGGGCGTCAGGCGAACGGGGCCGACACCTCGCGCCCGGGCCCGGGGTGGGGCACGGTGGAGTGACGCGTGCCACTGGCGGGGAACCGCCGTGAGAGGAGCAGAGCATGTCGAACCACACCTACCGGGTCACCGAGATCGTCGGCACCTCGCCCGACGGCGTGGACGCGGCCGTCCGCAACGGCATCGAGCGGGCGTCGCAGACGCTGCGCAATCTGGACTGGTTCGAGGTGACGCAGGTGCGCGGGCAGATCGAGGAGGGGCGCGTCGCGCACTACCAGGTGGGCCTGAAGGTGGGCTTCCGGCTGGAGGAGACGGGCTGAGCCGCCGTACGGTCAGGTGCGGCCCTCACGCTCCTGCGCGTCCTTCAGCTCGCCCGAGGGAGTCGCCCAGCGCGCGTGGACGACGGTGAACCCGGCCCGGCGGGCGTCCTCGCAGACCAGTTCGTCGTCGTCGACCAGCATCCGCACCTGCCGGGTGCGGGCCAGGTGGCGCAGCACGGCCAGCTTGGTGAACCGGGCGGGCCGCCGGTCGGCGTTGCCGCGCATGTGCAGCTCCCCCTCGGGCAGCCTCTGCGCGGCCAGCCAGTCCAGGGTGTCGCGGCGGCAGCGCTCGGGCCGGCCGGTGAGGTAGACGATGTCGCACGCCTCGGCGCTGTCCCGCACCAGCGCGATCCCCTCGGCGAGCGGCGGGTCCTGCGGCGCGGCGGCGAAGAAGCCGTCCCAGTCACGGGGCCTGCGCTCCAAGAAGTGCTGGCGGTGCGCGGTGCCGGCGAGGGTGTTGTCGAGGTCGAACACGGCCAGCGGACGCTGCGCGCGATCGGTGCGGTGGGTCACCCTCCCACCCTAGAGGCGCTTCCCAGGAATCCTGGCCGCTCCCGGGTGTTGAACCCGGTATGAGTTCCGTGATCGCCGCGACCCGCTTCTCCGTCCTCGACCGCTCACGGGTGCGCGAGGGGCACACCGCCCCCGAGGCACTGAGGGACACGGTGGAACTCGCGCGGGAGGCGGAGCGGCTCGGGTACCACCGGTTCTGGGTGGCCGAGCACCACGGCGTGCCCGGGGTGGCCGGTTCGGCGCCGACCGTGCTGGCGGCCGCGGTCGCCGGGGCGACCCGCACGATCCGCGTCGGCACCGGCGGGGTCATGCTGCCCAACCACCGTCCGCTGGTCGTGGCCGAGCAGTTCGGCGTGCTGGCCTCGCTGTTCCCGGACCGGATCGACATGGGTCTGGGCCGGTCGGTGGGGTTCACCGACGGGGTGCGCAAGGCGCTCGGGCGCGACAAGGGCGACGCGGAGGACTTCGCGGCCCAGCTCGAGGAACTGCTCGGCTGGTTCGAGGGCACCTCCCCCACGGGAGTGCGGGCCCGGCCGTCCGAGGGGCTGACCGTGCCGCCGTTCGTGCTGGCGATGGGCGAGGGCGCGGACATCGCCGCCCGTGCCGGGCTGCCGATGGTCATCGGGGACCTGCGCGACCGCGACCGGATGCGGCGCGGCGTGGAGCGCTATCGCGAGCGGTTCCGCCCCTCCGCGTGGGCGAAGGAGCCGTACGTGGTGATCTCCGGAACGGTGGCGGTGGCGGACACGCCCGAGCGGGCCCGGCGGCTGCTGGTTCCGGAGGCCTGGTCGATGGCGTATTCCCGTACCCACGGCACCTTCCCGCCGCTGCCGCCCGCCGAGCACGTCGAGTCCCTCGCCATGACGGCCAAGGAGCGCGGCTTCTTCGAGGCGGGGCTGACCGGGCAGCTCGCCGGCACCGAGGAAGAGGTGGAGCGGGAGCTGGAGGCGGTGCTGAAGGACACCGGCGCCCAAGAGGTCCTTGTCACCACCAGCACCTACGACCGTGACGCACTGCTGGACTCATACCGGCGGCTCGCCGCGCTCGCGGGGCTCGACGGCAGCGCGACGCGCCGGTGAGCACACCGGCGCGTCGCGGGGAGGGCGCGGACGGGGGCGTCACCGCTCGCGGCCCCGGCCCGGGACGTCACGGCCGCGTCCGGGGGTGTCCCCGCGGTCCTTGCGGCCGGACTCGTCGGTCATCTCCGTCTCGGCCTCGATGCGCTCCTTGCGCACCCGGCCGCGCACGGTCTCGTTCGTGACCTTCTCCTCGGTGGTCATCCGCACGCGCTCGACCGGCACGGCCTCGGTGCTGACCACGGGGCGCTCCTCGTGCAGCGTGACCTCGTGCTGGTCCTCCTTGAAGGCCGGCCCGGACATGGCATCCTCGCGGTTGGCGTCCGTGATCGGCTCGCGCTCCACGCGTACTTCCTCGTGACGGACCGGGACGGTCTGCTGCACCTCCTCGGTCACCACGTACTTCCGCAGGCGTGCCCGGCCGCTCTCGTGGCGTTCGACGCCGACGTGCATGCGCTCCTCGGAGCGCGTCATCGCGTCGTTCGTGCCGCGCGTGCCGGCCTCGCCGCGGTGGGACATGGCGCCGGCCGCGCCGGACCGTTCGGCGGTGGTGCCCTTGGCGCCCGCCGCGGAGGACCTGCCGCCCTGCGCGCCCGTCATGCCGGCCGCACCGGACGTGCCGGCCGTGTCGCCGCGGCGTCCGGTCGCGGCACCCGCCGCGCCCGCCGCTCCGGCCGCGCCCGCGGCGCCGGCGGTTCCGGTGGTCCCGGCCCGGCCCGTGGTGCCGTCGCCGCCCTTGGGGTCGCCGAGGACGTTGTCCCAGTTGATGCCGTAGTACTCGTACAGCCGGTGTTCCTCGTCCACCGACAGGTGGCCGCCCGCGTCGATGTCCACGCTGGGCGCGCCCTTCACCTTGTCCTTGGGATAGGGCACCTCGAGGTGGTCCTCGACCAGGGAGGCGTCACGGATGGGTATGAACGATTCACTGGAACCGAACATCCCGGTCTTGACGGTCACCCACTCGGGGCGTCCACTCGCGTCGTCGAGGAAGACGTGCTTCGCGTCGCCGATCTTGTTGCCGTCCCCGTCGTACACGGGGTGATCCAGCAGGATCGAGATCTCTTCGCGGGTGATCATCTGTCATCACCCTCCTCTCGGGTCACTTCTCCGGTTCTCCTGATCAGGAGGTAAAAAACAGGACGAAAGTGATTAATCGCACTTTCTTTTGCACAGTGCGACAGGAGGGTGTCCGGGGAACGCGAGACGGGGCCGGAAGGAGCACCTTCTTCCGGCCCCGCCCGTCCGCACCTGCCGGCGAACGTCCGTGGGAGCGGCTACCGCTTGCCCGCCTTGCGGGTCGCCCGCAGCCACTCCTTGTTCATGCCCGTGATGGAGGTCAGCGGGATGCCCTTGGGACAGGCGGTGGCGCACTCCCCGGCGAGGGTGCAGCCGCCGAAGCCCTCCTCGTCCATCTGCGCCACCATGTCCAGCACTCGGGTCTCCCGCTCGGGGGCGCCCTGCGGCAGCACGTTCAGGTGGTTGATCTTGGCGGAGGTGAACAGCATCGCCGCGCCGTTGGGGCAGGCCGCGACGCAGGCGCCGCAGCCGATGCACTCGGCGTGCTCGAAGGCGAAGTCGGCGTCCGGCTTCGGCACCGGGGTGGCGTGCGCCTCGGGGGCGGAGCCGGTGGGCGCGGTGATGTAGCCGCCGGCCTGGATGATGCGGTCGAAGGCGGAGCGGTCGACGACCAGGTCCTTGATCACCGGGAAGGCGGCGGCCCGCCACGGCTCGATGTCGATGGTGTCGCCGTCCTTGAAGGACCGCATGTGCAGCTGGCAGGTGGTGGTGCGCTCGGGCCCGTGGGCGTCGCCGTTGATGACCAGCGAGCAGGCGCCGCAGATGCCCTCGCGGCAGTCGTGGTCGAAGGCGACCGGGTCCTCGCCCTTGAGGATGAGCTCCTCGTTGAGGGTGTCGAGCATCTCCAGGAAGGACATGTCGGGAGAGATGCCGTCCACCTCGTACGTGGACATGGCGCCGTCGGCGTCGGCGTTCTTCTGGCGCCAGACGCGCAGGGTGAGCTTCATGCGTAGCTCCGCTGGGTGGGGTGGACGTACTCGAAGACCAGGTCTTCCTTGTGCAGGGTCGGAGCCTCGCCGGTCCCGGTGAACTCCCAGGCGGCCGCGTAGGAGAACTCGTCGTCCTTGCGGGCCGCCTCGCCGTCCGGCGTCTGGGACTCCTCACGGAAGTGACCGCCGCAGGACTCGGTGCGGTGCAGCGCGTCGAGGCACATCAGCTCGGCGAGCTCCAGGTAGTCGACGACGCGGTTGGCCTTCTCCAGCGACTGGTTGAACTCCTCGCCGGTGCCCGGGACCTTGATGCGCCGCCAGAACTCCTCGCGGATCTGCGGGATGCGCTCCAGGGCCTTGCGCAGTCCGGTGTCGGAGCGGGCCATGCCGCAGAACTCCCACATCAGCTCTCCGACCTCGCGGTGGAAGGAGTCCGGGGTGCGGTCGCCGTCGACCGACAGCAGCCGCTCGATGCGCTGCTCGGTCTCGGTCAGGGCCTCCCGCACGGCCGGGTGGTCGCCGGTCACCGCGTCGAGCCCCGGGTTGCGGCCGAGGTAGTCGTTGAGGGTCGCCGGCAGCACGAAGTAGCCGTCGGCGAGGCCCTGCATCAGCGCGGAGGCGCCGAGCCGGTTGGCGCCGTGGTCGGAGAAGTTGGCCTCGCCGATCGCGAACAGGCCCGGGATCGTGGTCTGCAGGTCGTAGTCGACCCACAGGCCGCCCATCGTGTAGTGCACGGCGGGATAGATCCGCATCGGCACCTCGTACGGATCCTCGTCGGTGATCCGCTGGTACATGTCGAAGAGGTTGCCGTACTTGGCCTCGACCGCCTTGCGGCCCATCCGCCTGATGGCGTCGGCGAAGTCCAGGTAGACGCCCTGGCCTCCGGGGCCCACCCCCCTGCCCTCGTCGCAGACGTTCTTCGCGGCGCGGGAGGCGATGTCACGGGGCACCAGGTTGCCGAAGGACGGGTAGATGCGCTCCAGGTAGTAGTCGCGCTCGTCCTCGGGGATCTGCGCGGGCGGGCGGGTGTCGCCCTTGGCCTTGGGCACCCAGATGCGGCCGTCGTTGCGCAGCGACTCGCTCATCAGCGTCAGCTTCGACTGGTGGTCGCCGGTGCGCGGGATGCAGGTGGGGTGGATCTGGGTGAAGCAAGGGTTGGCGAAGTACGCCCCGCGCCGGTGCGCGCGCCAGATCGCGGTGGCGTTGGAGTTCATGGCGTTCGTCGACAGGTAGAAGACGTTGCCGTACCCGCCGGTCGCCAGGACGACGGCGTCCGCGAAGTACGTGGAGATCTTCCCGGTGATCAGGTCGCGGGCGACGATGCCGCGCGCCCGCCCGTCGACGACGATCAGGTCCAGCATCTCGGTGCGCGGGTGCATCTCCACGTTGCCGGCGGCGATCTGCCGGCTGAGCGCCTGGTAGGCGCCGAGGAGGAGCTGCTGGCCCGTCTGGCCGCGGGCGTAGAAGGTGCGGGAGACCTGGACGCCGCCGAAGGAGCGGGTGTCGAGCAGGCCGCCGTACTCGCGGGCGAAGGGCACGCCCTGCGCGACGCACTGGTCGATGATCTCCACCGAGATCTGCGCCAGGCGGTGCACGTTGGACTCGCGGGCGCGGAAGTCGCCGCCCTTGACGGTGTCGTAGAAGAGGCGGTGGACGGAGTCGCCGTCGTTGCGGTAGTTCTTCGCGGCGTTGATGCCGCCCTGCGCGGCGATGGAGTGGGCACGGCGCGGGGAGTCCTGGTAGCAGAACTGGACGACGTGGTAGCCCTGCTCGGCGAGGGTGGCGCCGGCGGAGCCGCCCGCGAGACCGGTGCCGACGACGATGACGGTGTGCTTGCGCCGGTTGGCGGGGTTGACCAGTTTGGCCTCGAAACGGCGCGTGTCCCAGCGCTCGTGGATGGGGCCGGCCGGGGCCTTGGTGTCGGCGACCGGCGCGCCGGTCGTGTAGTCGGTGTACGAGGTCATGGTCAGCTCACCACTCCGGTCATGACACCCACGGGGACGGCGAGGAAGCCGGCCGTGAGCAGCAGCGCAAGGGCGTTTGCGGTGGTCTTCAGGGCGCGGTCGCGGGTACGGCTGCCGGCGCCGAGGGTCTGGGCGGCACTCCAGAAGCCGTGCCGGATGTGCAGTCCGACGGCGAGCATCGCAACGATGTAGATGGTGTTGCCGTACCAGGTGGAGAACGTGTCCACGACGTTCTGGTAGGGCTTGCCGGACTCGAAGCCGCCGGAGTGGACGGTGCCGGTGGTCAGGTCGAGGAGGTGCCAGACGATGAACAGGGCGAGGATGATCCCGCCCCAGCGCATGGTCCGCGTGGCGTAGCTCGCCCGCGCCTTCTTGTGCACGTACTTGACCGGGCGGGCCCTGATGTCGCGGCGGCTGAGCTGGTAGGCGGAGACGGCGTGCGCGACCACGGCGAGGACCAGCACCACGCGGACGACCCACAGCGTCCACTCGTAGTGCATGAACGGCTCGCCGATCGTGCGCAGCCAGTGGGCGTAGTGGTTGAACTCCCCGGCCCCGAAGAAGATCTTCAGATTGCCGAGCATGTGGACGACCAGGTACAGCAGCATGACGAGGCCGCTGACCGCCATCACTGTCTTCTTGCCGACGGTCGAGTCCCACACGGTGCGTGCCATGGACGGCCGTCGGTCCGTCCGCGTTGCCAGAGCCATGCCACCAGACGCTAGGGCCGGAGGGCCCCATCGGTCCAAGACATGGTACGGCTGGATCCGATAGGGAGTGCCTATCATGGCTGCGTGCAGTTCCAGCAGCTCCAGTACTTCGTGGCGGTGGCCGAGACCAGGCACTTCACCCGCGCCGCCGAGCTGGTCCACGTCGCCCAGCCGTCCCTGTCGCAGCAGATCAAGGCGCTGGAGCGGGAGCTGGGGGCGGATCTGTTCCGGCGGGCGCGCGGCAACATCACGCTGACCGACGCGGGCGAGGCGCTGCTGCCGCTGGCCCGGCGGATCCTGGCGGACGCGGACACCGCCCGGCACGAGGTGCAGGAGGTGGCGCAGCTCCGCAGCGGCCGCGTCCGGCTCGGCGCGACCCCGAGCCTGTGCACGGGTCTGCTGCCGGACGTGCTGCGCGCCTTCCACGACCGCTATCCGGGCGTACGGCTGCTGATCGAGGAGGGCGGCTCGCACGACCTGGTGCGCGAGCTGGCGCGCGGCGCGCTGGACCTCGCCCTGGTGGTGCTGCCGCTGCCGACGCCCTCCCCCGCGCTGACCACGGTGGAGCTGCTGCGGGAGGACCTGGTGGTGGTCTCCTCCCCGGACGCGCCCCGCCCGGGCCGGGGGCGGCGCGCGGTGCGCATCGCCGACCTGGAGGGCGAGCGTCTGGTGATGTTCCGGCACGGCTACGACCTGCGGGAGCTGACCGTGGCCGCGTGCCGGGCGGAGGGGTTCGAGCCGGAGTTCGCCGTGGAGGGCGGGGAGATGGACGCGGTGCTGGGGTTCGTGCGGGCGGGCCTGGGCGTGGCGGTGGTGCCGCGCATGGTGGCCGCCCGCTCCGGCCACGGTCTGCGCGTCACCCCGCTGGCCCGCCCCGGCCTGCACCGCACGATCGCCCTGGCCCACCGCAGCGACGTGGCGCCGCCCCGGGCGGCGCGGGAGCTGCAGAGGATGCTGCTGGAGCGGTGAGCGCCGTCCGCGCGGGCCCGGCCGGCGGTCTCAGAAGGCGGCCCGGACCGAGCCGACCCGCTCGCCGTGCCCCAGCACCGGGACGGTGGCGAGTTCGCGGAGGGTGTCGTCGGCGTCCACGTCGACGCCGAGGCGGCGCAGCGCTGCGACCATCACCACGGGACGGGCACGCTGGGAGCCGTCGGCGATCTTCAAGGCCACCGCCGAGCCGTCCGGCAGGCCGAGCGCGTAGACACCCTCGGCGCCGTCCTTGGCGACGGCGCCCGGCAGGGCCCGCATGAGCCGGGTCACGTCACGTCCGGTGCCCCCGACGTACTCCGGGTGCGTGTTCATCGCCCGGACGACGCGGTGTTCGAGGGTCCCCTCGGACGCGGAGGCCAGGCGCCCGAAGGCGCGGGCGAGGCCGCTCAGACCGATCGCGAACAGCGGCGCACCGCAGCCGTCGACGCCCGTGGCCGTGACCTTCTCCCCCGCGAGCTCCTCCACCGTCACGCGCAGCCGGGTCTGGAGCGGGTGGAGCGGGTCGAGGTACGTGCCGGTGTCCCAGCCGTTGGCGACGCAGGTCGCCAGCATCGCGGCGTGCTTGCCGGAGCAGTTCATCGTCAGCGGGGTCGGCCCGCCGCCGTTCGCCAGGTGGGCGCGCAGCGCGGCCTCACCGATCGGCAGGCCCGGTGTGCAGCGCAGCGCATCCGTGGAGAGCCCGGCGGACGCGAGGATCGCCCGTACGCCCTCCACGTGCATGTCCTCACCGGAGTGACTGGCGCAGCTCAGCGCGAGAAGCGGGCCGTCCAGGTCGAGCCCGGCGCGCAGCATGCCGAGCGCTTGGAGGGGCTTGTTGGACGAGCGCGGGTACATCGGGGCGTCGACGTCCCCGATCCGCACCTTCTCGGACCCGTCAGGCCCGGTCGCCAGAACGGCCCCGTGGTGCACGGACTCCAGGAACTCACCGCGCCGGACCTCGGCCACCACGCTGTACGTCAACACCCGTCTCCCCACACTCCCGGGGGCGCGGGGAACCGCGCGCCCTGCCCGAACGAACCCGCACAGGTTAGGGCACCTCAGGGGGCACAGGCGTGCCCTGGTGGTAGTACATCCGCCAGCCCGACCCCTCGTCGCGCTTGCGCCACAGGGAACTCCGCCGCGCCCGCCGTCCCTCGAAACGGGTCTCGTACGTGACGTGCACCAGGCCGGGCGCCAGCAGCACGCCCCGGAAGTCGGACGGCTCGTACAGCGGGCCGCCCTCCGCACCGCCGGGATGATCCGCCAGCTCCGCGACCATCACCTCGTACGTGTAACGACGCCCCGAGGCACCCACCTCGGCGAACTCGGGATCCAGCAGGCGCATCGTCTCGCTGCGGGAGGACCGCACGGCGGGGTCCATCAGCCGCAGCTCCCCCTGGATCGCCGCCCGGACCGCCTCCGTCTCCTCGTCGGTCACCGTGCGCACCCCGTCCCGTACGTCATCCCGTCGCGTCCACCAGGGCCAGCTCGTGCAGCCGTTCCGGCGGGCCGGGGCGGGCGTAGTACCAGCCCTGGGCCGTGTCGCAGCCGAGGACGCGCAACTGCTCGGCCTGCGCGCCGGTCTCCACGCCCTCCACGGTGACCGCGAGGTCGAGGCTGTGGGCGAGCGAGACGATCCCCTCGACGATCTTGAGGTCCACCGGGTCGGCGGGGAACTGCTG
This sequence comes from Streptomyces sp. GB4-14, assembly GCF_022696125.1. NCBI lineage: Bacteria > Bacillati > Actinomycetota > Actinomycetes > Kitasatosporales > Streptomycetaceae > Streptomyces > Streptomyces sp. GB4-14. Next base: position 496,433 of record NZ_RZHO01000002.1, read on the forward strand.
CATGCTCCGGGTGAAGGAGCGGTCCAGCTTGAGGACGCTCACCGGGAGGCGGCGCAGGTTGGCGAGGTTGGAGTAGCCGGTGCCGAAGTCGTCGAGGGCGATGTCGACGCCCATCTCGGCGAGCCGGCGCAACGGCTTGAGCAGGTCGTCGTCGGCGCCGATGAGCGCGGACTCGGTGACCTCCAGGCACAGGGCGTCCGGGGCGACGCCGGTGCGCTCCAGGATCTCCACGGTGTCCTGCACCAGGCCCGGGTGGGTGAGCTGGCAGGGCGACAGGTTCACGTTGATGCGCAGCGGGCCGAGCGCGTCGCCGCCGTTGGCGTCGCGCCATGACCGGGCCTGGCGCACCGACTGCTCCAGCACCCAGCGGCCGAGCGGCACGATCAGCCCGGTGTGCTCGGCGAGCGGGATGAAGCGGTCCGGGGACAGCACCCCGTGCTGCGGGTGCAGCCAGCGCACCAGCGCCTCCGCGCCCCGGACGCTGCCGTCGCCGAGGTGCACCAGGGGCTGGTACTCGATGAAGAACTCACCGCGGTCCAGAGCCGTGGGCAGCGCCGTGGTGAGGCCGTGCCGGGTGATGGCGCGGGCGTCGGCCTCCGGGTCGGCGAGCTCGAAGCGGTTGCCGCCGGCCGCCTTGGCCCGGTACATCGTGATGTCGGCGCTGCGCAGCACCTCCGCCGCGCTGCGCTCCCCCGCGGGGCCCTCGACGATGCCGATGCTGCCGCGGACGGTCAGCTCCCGGCCGTCGATGCTGATCGGGGCGAGCAGGGCGTTCATGATGCGGCCGGCCAGCTCGTCGACCGTGCGGCGGGTGTCGGGGCCGGTGGTGAGGGCGACGAACTCGTCGCCACCGAGCCGGGCCACCATCTCGCCCGGCGCGGTGGCGCAGGACTGGAGCCGGTCGGCGACCTCGACGAGCAGCCGGTCGCCCGCCGCGTGGCCGAGGCTGTCGTTGACGGTCTTGAAGCCGTCCAGGTCGAGGTAGCAGAGGCCGAACCGCTGGCCGGGTCCGGCCGCGAGGGCCTTCTCCAGGCGCTCGAAGAAGAAGGTGCGGTTGGGCAGTCCGGTGAGCGCGTCGTGGGTGGCCTCGTAGCGCAGCCGGAGGTTGAGCAGCCGCCGCTCGGTGGTGTCCTCCATGAGGGCGAGCTGGTACTGGGGTTCGCCGTCGGCGTCGCGCAGCAGGGAGACGGTGAGGTTGGTCCACAGGACCGTCCCGTCAGGGCGGTAGAAGGCCTTCTCGACGTGGTAGTGCTCGCGCTCGCCGCTCACCAGCTCCTCGTAGAGCCGCCAGGTCTGCGGGGCGTCGTCGGGGTGGGTCCAGTCCCTGACGTTGCGGCCCAGCAGTGCCTGCTCGGTCAGGCCGAACATGCGGCTGAGGGCGCCGTTGACCTGGAGGACGGTGCCGTCGAGGTCGGCGATGCCGATCCCTATGGCCGCGCCTTCGAAGACCGCGCGGAACCGCGCCTCGGTGGCGTGCAGGGCCTGCGCGACCACGCCCTGCGCCTGCAGCGCGGCCTTGGCGATGGCCTCCTGCTCGGCCAGCGTCCGCTCGCGCAGGGCCTGGGCGAAGCCGGCCGCCATGGCGTGCTGGAGGCGTGCGCTGCGTGTCCTGAGGGTCTCGCGGTCGCCGTCGTCCCCGCAGTAGAGGACGAGGTAGGCGTCGACGCAGTCCAGGGTGCGGCTGAGCGCCTCGGGGTCCGTGCAGTGCGCCTCGACGAGCGCCGCGCCGGCCGCCCGGCCCGCCTCCGCGTCGAAGGACCGGGCGCGCAGGGCCTCGCTCAGCCGCCGGGCGACCGGGAGCAGCCGCTCCTCGAACTCGGGGCGGGTGGCGGCGGTCGAGGTCACCGGGTAGACGGCCCGGCTCCAGATCGTCGCGAACCGGCGCAGTCTGCCCTCCGGCCCGTCCGGCTCCGCGCTCACGCCGTACGCCCCACGCCGGCGAGACCGGAGAAGGCGTAAGGATCCTCGTCCTCCGGTGCGGTGTCGGGACGCCATCGCGGCATCGGCACCAGTCCGGGTTCCACCATGTCGTACCCCTCGAAGAACCGCGCGATCTCGTCGCGCGTGCGCATGATCAGCGGGTTGCGCATGTCTCGGTACACGTCGACCGCCCCCTCGGCCCGCTCCGGCGGCAACGGGATCCCCTCGTACGTCGCATGGGTGAGCACCAGCATGCTCCCGGGCGCCAGGGCGTCGCGCAGTTCGGCCACCGCCCCGTACGGGTCGTCCGCTTCTTCCACGAAGTGAAGTATGGCAACGAGAAGCAACGCGACCGGCCGATTCAGGTCGATCAGCCGGCCGACTTCGTCACTGCCGAGAATGTCCTGCGGCTTGCGGAGGTCGGCGGCGAGGATGTCCGCGCGGTCGTTGCCCTCCAGGACCACTTTGCTGTGCGCGACCGCCACCGGGTCGTGGTCCACGTACATCACCCGCGCCTCGGGGTCGGCCGCCCCGGCCACCTCGTGCACGTTCCCGAACGTGGGGATGCCGGAGCCGATGTCGAGGAACTGGGTGACCCCCTCGGCGACGGCGAAGCGCACCGCCCGCCGCATGAACGCCCGGTTCGCCTGCATGACCTTGGGCAGTCCCGGCATGAACTCCATGGCCTTGCGGGCAGCTTCCCTGTCGACCTCGAAGTTGTGCGAACCGCCCAGGTAGTAGTCGTACATCCGGGAGACACTGGGCACCGTGATGTCGATGCTCCGTGGGGCCCAGGCGGGACGCTCCATGTATCTCTCCAAGGCGTAGGCGATCCGGTGTTCGAGCAGAGGCTACTGATCGCCCGCCAACAGGGCGACCCCAAACGGAAATTGACCATCCGTTCCCGGTCACTGCCTCTGGCACGTGCCCACTTTGCGGGTGCACAGGATCATTACGTGACGTGATCACGTCACTCCATAGGGTTCCGGCGCGCGGGAGGAACCCGGGGAAAACGGTCCGCCCCTCCGCGGATCGCGGAGGGGCGGACTCGGGGCCGGCGGCGCCGGGGTCGGCACCCTGGGGAGGTCGTCACTTCTCCGACGCGCCGACCGGCTTCCCGTCGGGCCGTACGGCGTACCACGTGCCGCCGACGCCCTGGCCGTTGGTGTCGCCGGGCGCCTTGTCCCCGGCGAAGGTGTAGATGGGCCAGCAGTTGATCGTCTGCTGCTCGGCGCCGTCGGGCCGGGTGAAGGTCATGTAGCCCTTCTTCTGGATGCCCTTGGTGTCGTCGAAGTCGACCGGAGAGACGACCGGCCACTTCTTCACGCACTCTCCGGTGCAGTTCGATACGGGCTCCGGCCACGCCTCGTCCTTCATGAAGCGGTAGACCGTCATGCCCTTCTCGTCGACGACGATCTCGCCGAGCTCGGGATCCTCCCGGGTCGACAGCCCCGGCAGATCGGCGGACTGCGCCTTCTTGCCCTCCGGGGTGAACGCGAACCACTTGCCGCCCACGCCCTGGCCCTTGACGTCGCCGGCGTTCACGTCCTTGACGTACCGGTACGCCGGCCAGCCGTCCACGGTGAGCTGCTTGGTGCCGTCGGCGCGGGTGATCTCGCCGAGCAGCGCCTTGTCGATGCCCTCGCCCGCCGAGGCGTCGTCCGCCGGCACCGGCGGCCAGGTCTTCGCGCAGTCCCCGTCGCAGTTGGACTTGGGCGGGTTCGCGGAGTCCTGGTCGAACCGGTAGAGGGTCAGGCCCAGTTCGTCGGTCACCACCTTGCCGAGCTTGGCGTCGGTGGCCACGTTCAGCTGCCCCGCCGTGTTGGCCGGCGGGCTCGGGGCCGGGGAGTTCTGGCCCGCCTGCGCGCCGCTGCCGATGCCGCCGAGGTCGCCCGGCGCCGTGATCCCCACGTTCTGGCTGGAGGGCGGCTGGGTGTCCTGACCGCACGCCGTCGTCAGGGTCAGCACCGCCGCGGCGCTCACCACCAGTGAGGCGGTCCGCCAGGAGGTCTTCATCGTCAACTCCAGATGATCGCAGAGGTGTCGCAGCGCTCTGCCGCGCCGCCGCTCGACGATGGGTACGCACGGCGGCACAGGTTGTGTTCAACGGCGACCCGTTTTTCTTTTCTTAACTCCTTCGTGGCATTCCCCTGGCTCTCGCGCGTGGCACGGCTCCGGACGACTCATGATCTTCGTCGTGCAAGCACTTGTACCGACCCAAACCCGTACCGCTGCGCGCGTGTTGGCCGTGGTCACGCTGCTCTGGGCGCTCGCCGGCGCATCCGGCCAGGCGGCGGCGGACGCCTGCGCGTACGCCTCGACGGGGCCGGACGGCACAGAGGCGGTGGCGATCGCGGGCGCCGTCGACTGGGACGCCCCGCCCTGCTTCCCTCCCCCTCCACCACCCACCCCCACGCCCAGCCCGACACCGACTCCCACACCCACCCCGACGCCGACGCCGCCCCCTCCACCACCGCCGCCCTCGCCGACGCCGACCCCTCCGAAGCCGAAGCCCACCCCCACCGTGCGGCCCGTCGCGCCGCCCGCCGCGCGCCCCGCCCCGCCGCCTCCGCCGACGCCGACGGTCAGGCCGCGCCCGACGTTCCGTCCGCCGCCGCCTCCGCCGCCGCCGAAGCCGTCCGCGACCCCGAGCCCCCGCCCGACCCTGCGGACCGTCACCTACCCGCGCCACCGCGCGACCGAGGTGAAGCGGCCGACCCGGAGCACCACGTCGCCGCTCGTCTTCGTCCTGCTCATCACCACCCCGGCGGTGGTCGCCGTGGCCGCCCTGCGTCCGCGCTGACGACCGCCCGCGCAACCGATCGCCCCTCTCTGTCTGGAGGCACCTCTTGCCGGAATGGCTTGTTCTCACCCTCGCCATGCTCGCCGCCTGCGCCGTCGTGGTGATCATCACCCTTGTGAGACACCGGAGGGCGGCCGAGGACGAGGACCCCAGCGAGACACCGGACGTCATCGAGTACATGACGATGTGGATCGGCGTCGTGTACGCCATCGTGCTGGGTCTCGCCATCGCCGGCGTCTGGGAGGGCCGCAGCGCCGCACAGGACAACGTCCGGGCCGAGGCGGTCGCCCTGCACGAGGTCTCGGAGCGGGTGCGGGTCTACCCCGCCGAGATCCGCGACCGGATCCGTGACGATGTCAACGCCTATGTCGGACACGTCGTCACCACGGAGTGGAAGACCATGGCCGACCACGGCCGGCTGACCGACGAGGGCTCCGAACTGCTCGACCGGCTGCGCCGGGACGTGACCGACTACGAGCCGCGCACCGACTTCGAGGCGCAGGCCTACCAGCCGCTCGTGGACCAGGTGGCCGCCGCCGACCAGGCGCGCAGCGCCCGCGCGGAGTCGACCGGGGCGACCATGCCGGGCGTGGTGTGGTTCGGCCTGGTCACGGGGGCCGTGGTCACCATCGGCATGATCTTCGCCCTGCAGATCCGGCGCACCCGCCGCGAACTGATCCTCGCCGGGCTGTTCTCGGCGCTCATCGCCTTCCTGCTGTTCCTCATCTGGGACTTCGACGCGCCCTACAGCAGGGGCCTGGCCGCGACGGCGGAGCCGTTCCTGCGGCTGTTCCCGGAGGTCAGGAGCTAGGCGCACGGCATCGCTGACGCCTCCGGCCGACAGCGGCCGGGGGCGGCCGTCACACAGGGGCCTCACCGGTGTTCATCGCCGCACGCCGAACTCCCCGGCCGGCGTGCCGCCGACCCGCCCCGCGCACTCCCGCGCCCCGGACGCCGTCAGGGTCCGGGGCGCGGGTTCCGAGCACGGGCGGAACGGGAGACCGAGGGGAGCAGCGCCTCAGATCCGCTTCTCGGCGCGGCGGCGCATCCAGAAGAAGCCGCTGCCGACGACCGCGGCGGCCACCAGCGACCCGCCGATCGCCATGTCGGTGGGGGTCGCGCCGGTGGTGCTGCTGCCGCCGATGCCGCCGCGGACACCGCCGATGACGGTGAAGGCGGCCGGGCGCGTCAGGCTGCGGCCGGAGCAGTGGACGGTGATGTCGTAGGAACCGGGGCGGGCGTCCTGGTGGATGGTGGCGATGCCCCTGGCGGTGTCGTGGCCGCCCCTGCCGGCGTCGATACCGCCTCTGCCGGCGTCGACACCGCCCCTGCCGGCGTCGTTGCCGCCCCCGCCCGCGTCCATACCGCCCCTGCCCGCGTCGTTGCCGCCCCTGCCGGCGTCGTTGCCGCCGCTGACGGGCGTGAGGTTCGTCCGCGGGAAGGCGTTCGAGGTGGCGTGGCCGCCGTTGGGGCAGCCGTCGACGGTGATGGTGAGCTGGCCGCCCCGGGCGATGACGCTGGGCAGGGCGACGATGTTGGACGGGTTGGGCACCCGTCCGCCGTCCGCGACGGCCACCGGGGCGGCGACCCCGAGGACGGCGACCGCGGCTCCGGCGGCCGCAAGGGCACGTGTCTTGCGCATGTGATCCTCCGCGGGAGACGCCCCGGGTCCCGTCCCCGGTCGATCGGCGAGAAAGCGCCTCCCGGAAAGACCCTCAGTTGCCGTGCGCCGCCGCGCATTTCGGGAATGGTCCGTACGGTTGAGGGCCGCCCCCGCCCCTCCCGTGCGGGCGGGTGCATCGCCGCAGGTCACGGACCGTCAGAAGATCTTCGTCCCGGATCACCTCGGATGGCGCACGCCGCCCGCCCGTGGGCCACCCGTTCGCCGCCGTCCCGTCGCCGGTGGCGCACCCTCCGCTTAGCGTTCACGTCATGCGCGAGTGACGCGGCGACGGCCGTGTCGAGAGGGGAAGGCGAATGTCAGCTTTCGAGCCGGCCGAAGCCGAAGAGGAGGCACGCCCGAGGAGGCGCGCCCCGTGGGGCGTGATAGCGCTGGTCCTGCTCACCGGCCTCGCGCTGCTCCGCAACGGCTCCGGGGAGTTCGACGTGGGCCCGCCGCAGCCGGCCGGTGCGGCCGCCACGGAGAGCGCGACCCCCGGCGTCGCCGTCGGCACGCTGCCGCCGCTGCCGTACGCGGTGCCGGACCGGGTGCGGATCCCGGCGATCCAGGTGGACGCGCCGATCGTGCCGGTGGGCCTGGACGCGGAGGGCTGGGTGGACGCGCCGCCGCCCGAGGACCCGAACCTGGCGGGCTGGTTCACCGGCGCGGTCTCGCCGGGCGAGAAGGGCACGTCGGTCGTGGTCGGGCACGTGGACAACGCGCAGGGCCCGGCCGTGTTCTACGGTCTGGGCGCGCTGAAGAGGGGCAATCGGGTCGAGATCGCCCGCAAGGACGGCAAGACTGCCGTGTTCGAGATCTACGGCGTGGAGGTCTTCTCGAAGAACGACTTCCCCGGCGACCGGGTCTACGCGTCCAAGGGCACCGCAGAGCTGCGGGTCATCACCTGCGGCGGCGGCTTCACCCAGCAGGACGGCTACGACGGCAACGTGGTCGCCTTCGCGCGCCTGGCCGAGGTCCGCTGAGCCGTCCCCGCCCGGACGGGCGGGAACGGCGCGGACGTTCTCAGACGTACTCCCGGCGGGGCACGGTGACGTGGTAGCCGGAGTCCAGCAGGTGCGGCAGATAGGAGCGCAGGGCCTTCACGCTCTGCGAGCGGTCGCCCCCGGCGTCGTGGGACAGCACCACGACGCCGGGGGCGGCGCCGTCCTCGACCCGGCCGACGATGGTGCGGGTGCCGGGCTCGGTCCAGTCGAGGGTGTCGACGGTCCAGGCGAGCGGCTCCATGCCCAGTTCGGCGCCGAGCTCGAAGGCCGCGCGGTTCCAGGCGCCGTAGGGGGCACGGAACCATTCCGGGCGGGCGCCGTAGTGCTGCTCGACGACGTCGCTGGTGCGTTCCATCTCCGAGCGGATGGTGCGGCGGCGGAGCTTCGTCAGCAGCGGGTGCGACCAGGTGTGGTTGCCGACGACATGGCCCTCGTCGGCCATGCGGGCCAGCAGGTACGGGTTGTAGGCGGCCATCTCGCCGCACACGAAGAACATCGCGCGCACCTCGTACCGGGCCAGGGTGTCGAGGATGTCGGGGGTGTAGCGGGGGTCGGGCCCGTCGTCGAAGGTGAGCACGACGGTGCGGCCGTTGTCCGGAACCTTCAGCAGCGGCTCCTTGCGCACCGGGGTCCTGCCGGACGCGGTGCGCGGAGGGCCGTACCCGGTCAGCGGCCTCAGGCGGTACTCGGAGGGCCTGAGCGGGCGGCGGGCCGCGGGCGCTCCGGCGGCGGGCGGCGAGGCGGGCGCGCCCCGGTTCCCGGCCCCCGGCGCGAGCGCCGCGGCCACGCCTGCCGCGCCCAGTGTGGCGGCAGCGGCGAGCAACGCCCGGCGCCGGGTGAGCAAGTGATCCTTCTGCATGACTCATGAGTCGCCCCGCGACGGTCCGGCGCAGCGCCACGACACCGGTGCGGCGGCACGATTTCACCTGATCGGCGCAGCATACGGCGGAGATTCCCGGGGACCGCGCGGTGTCCGGCCGGGCGGCGCTCCGATAACCTCGCGGTCGTGACGGAACAGCAGTCCCATCGGTTCGAGCGGGGCACGGACGGCCCGAAGGTGATCGTGGCCGGCGTGGACGGCTCCGACTCGTCGCTGCGCGCGGCGGCGTACGCGGCGGGTCTGGCGCGGCGTCAGGGCGCGCTCCTCGCCATCGTGTACGTACAGCCGGTGCTGGCGGCCGGGGCGGCGCTCGGCGCGCCGGTGGCGGACACGACGGAGGAGATAGCGCAGGACCTGGCGGCGCAGATCCGGGAGTCGATGGAGCGGATCAAGGGGATCTTCGACATCCGCTGGGAGTTCCACACCTTCCGGGGCGACCCGTACAACGGCCTGGTGAAGGCGGCGGACGACCTCACGGCGGACGCGGTGGTGGTGGGCGCGTCCGAGCAGGCGGGGCACCGGTTCGTGGGGTCGGTGGCGGTGCGGCTGGTGAAGGCGGGGCGCTGGCCGGTGACGGTGGTGCCGTAGTCCGGTGAAGGCGGGCCCCGCGGCTCGCGTGGTGTCTTCCGTCGGCGGCGCCGCGGGAGGATCATGAGCCCTCGTCAGCCGCTTGCCGAACGCGAAGAGGTGAGGCGCATGGCCGGGATCCGGGCCGGTGAGGGGATTCTCCGCCGCAAACCGATCGAGCACATCGAGGAGACGGAGGTCGGCAGGGGCGCGCGGCTGGAGCGCACCCTGGGCCTCTGGCAGCTCACCGCGATCGGGGTGGGCGGCATCATCGGTGCGGGCATCTTCACCCTGGCGGGGACCGTGGCGAACGGCACGGCGGGTCCCGCGGTGCTGATTTCCTTCCTGATCGCGGGTGTCGCGAGCGCCGCGGCGGCGCTGTCGTACGCGGAGTTCGCGGGGATGATCCCGAAGGCGGGCTCGGCCTACACGTACGGGTACGCGGTGCTCGGCGAGCTGGCGGGCTGGTTCATCGGCTGGGACCTGCTGCTGGAGTACACGGCGATCGTCGCGGTGGTCGGGATCGGCATCTCCGGCTACTTCAGCTTCCTGGTGAACGAGATGGGCGCGGACCTTCCTGCCTGGATGCTGGGCGCGCCCGGCACCGGGGACGGGCACCGGGTGGATCTTTTCGCGGCGCTGCTGTGTCTGCTGATCGCGGCGCTGCTGAACCTCGGCATCAAGAACGCGGCGCGCTTCGAGACGGTCGTCGTGGTGCTGAAGGTGGCGGTCGTGCTGCTGGTGATCGGTGTCGGCGTGTTCCACATCCAGGCGGCGCACTACGAGCCGTTCTTCCCGTTCGGCGTCGGCGGGGCGTTCACGGGGGCGGCGACGGTGTTCTTCGCGGTGTTCGGCTACGACGCGATGTCGACGGCGGCGGAGGAGTCCAAGAACGCGCAGCGTCACATGCCGAAGGCGATCATCTACTCGCTGGTCATCTCGATGGTGCTGTACGTGGCGGCCTGCCTGGTGCTGACGGGCATGCAGGACTACAAGGACATCGACCCGGAGAGCGGCTTCTCGACAGCGTTCAAGTCGGTCGGGCTGACCGGGCTGGCGGACGTGATCGCGGTGGGCGCCATCATCGGCATCCTCACGGTGATGTTCACGTTCATGCTGGGCGTGACCCGGGTGTGGTTCGCGATGTCCCGGGACGGACTGCTGCCCCGCTGGTTCGCGAAGACGCATCCGACGCGGCACGTGCCGACACGGGTCACCTGGATCGTGGGGGTGGCGTCGGCCGCCATCGCCGGGTTCCTGCCGATCGGCGAGGCGGCCGAGCTGACCAACATCGGCATCCTGCTGGCGTTCGTGGTGGTGTGCACGGCGGTGATCGTGCTGCGCTACCGGCAGCCGGAGCTGCCGCGCTCCTTCCGTACGCCGTTCATGCCGGTGGTGCCCGCACTGGGCGTGATGTTCTCGATCTGGCTGATCACGTTCCTGCAGTGGCAGACCTGGGCGCGGTTCGCGGTGTGGTTCGCGATCGGCCTGGTCGTCTACTTCGGCTATTCGTACCGGCGTTCGGCGCTGGCGCGGGCGGCCGGGGACGACGGCGGGAAGCGGGAGTAGAGGGATGTCCGGTCATCACTGTCATTCCAGGAATCAGAGGGACGCGAGGAAGTCGAGCAGGACGCGGGTGAACGCGTCGGGGCGCTCCAGCGCGGAGTAGTGGCCGGTGCCGTCGACGGTCGCCGTCCGGCCGTCGGGGACCGCGGCGGCCAGCCGCTCGGCGGCGGCGTGCAGTTCGGCCGGCTCCAGGGACCCGTTCACGGCGAGCAGCGGGACGCGGATCTCGCCGACCCGGTCGAAGGAGCCGGTCACGCGCACCAGCCAGTCCTTCTCGTCGGGGCCGTGCTTGGACAGCGTGTGCAGGGCCATCTCGCGCACGCGGCGCAGGATCTCCGGGTCGATGTCGTCGGCCGAGCGGTCGGGGCCGGGCACGAGCCGCAGGAAGGCGTCGAGCCAGGTGGTCACGTCCCCGGCCGCCAGCGCCCCGGCGAGCGTCTCCTGGAGCTCGCGGTGCCAGGGGTCGGTGTGGCGGAAGTCGCCGGTCGCGGCTCCGGCGGTGACCACCGCGCGGACCAGCGCGGGATGTTCGAGCAGGGTGTCGGTGGCGATCACCCCGCCCATGGAGAGCCCCACGAGGACGGCGGGTCCGGCGTCGAGGTGGCGCAGCAGCGCGGCCAGGTCGTCGGCCCAGCGGAACGGCGTGGTGGCGTTGGCGGAGAAGCCGTGGCCGCGCGTGTCGGGGGCGATCACGCGGTACCGCTCGGCGAGGGCGGGGACGTGGTCGTCCCAGATCCGGTGGTCGACGAAGCCGGAGTGGAGCAGGACGACGAGGTCGCCGGAGCCGGTGTCGCGGTAGGCGAGGTCGCCGTCGGCGGACGGGAAGGAGCGGAGGTCCGAAGCACCAGTCATGACAACCAAGGTGTCATGTTGAGTCCGCTTTGACAACCGGGATGTCATGATGGACGGGTGACGGACGACGAGACACCCCTCCCGCCTGACGAACTCGGCCGACGCCTCACCGAGGTGTACGACCTGGTCGGCCCGCTGTACCGGCGCGCCCAGCGCAGCGTCGAACGCGGCCTGACGGACGGTGGACTGTCCCTGGGCGTACGTGCCGTGCTGACGCTGCTGCACCGCAACGGGCCGATGACGGTGCCCCAGATGGGCCGGGCGCAGGCGATCAGCCGGCAGTTCGTGCAGCGCATGGTGAACGAGGCGGCGGACCAGGGGCTGGTGGAGAGCATCCCGAACCCGGCCCACCGGCGGTCGTCGCTCATCCGCCCGACGGAGAAGGGCACGGCGGCGATCGGCGAGGTGTTGCGCCGGGAGCACGCGCTGCTGCGGGAGACCGGCGGCGGGCTGACGGACGCCGAGGTGACGGCCTGTCTGCGCGTCCTGGGCGAGCTGCTCGAGGCGCTGGACCACGTCGACGACGACTGACCCCCGCGCCCGGTCGGGGCGCTCGCCGCGGTCTCGGCACCCCAGCGCGGGCGGCGTCTGTCCGCCGGCCCTGCTGCCGTCGTTCTGGCGCGACCTCGGCCCCGCCCAGTTCAACGGGGCCTCGGTGACGCTGCTCCGCAACTACCCCCGCTTCGGCGGCCATCGCACCGCCACGGCCTGGTGGGTACTGTCCGCCTGGGCGGCGGGCGGGGTCCTGGTGGGCGCGCCCCGCCGCCCGGTTCCGCCGCGCCCACTGCCCGGTTCGGCCGCGGACGCCGGCCGTCCGGGCGGGCGGGCGGGCGGCCCCGGACCGACGTGCCGCCCGTCACCGCCGCTGCTCAGCCCTCCCCGCCCGCCATCACGAGCCCGTCCTTCGCCGCGCCCCTGCTGAACACCACGTCACGGATGCGGTCGCGGACGCCGTGCAGTTCGGCGCCCCGGGCGAGGGCCTCGTTGACGTCGACGACCCGGCCGGCGTCGACGTCGTACAGCTGGGGCACGAACTCGGCGCGGGTGACCTCCCAGCGGCCGCCGGGGCGGGACGGCGGGGAGAACGTGAAGCGGCCGACGGTGGACTGGTTGCCGCGCGGGTCGTTCACCCCCTCCTGGCCGGTCATCTCGCCGGCGATCTGGTCGCCCATGCCGTAGACCACCCAGGTGCCGTTGACCTTCTCGTACGCCTGCGGGACATGGGCGTGGGTGCCGAGGATCAGGTCGACGTCCGGGCGGTCGCCGCTCTTCGATGCGGTGAGGGAGCGGGCGAGGGAGAGCTGGAGGTCGTCGGGCGCGTCCTGCCACTCGGTGCCCCAGTGCAGGGAGACCACCACGACGTCGGCCCCGGCCTCGCGGGCGGCGCGGGCGTCGGCGACGATCCGCCGCTCGTCGATCAGGTTCACCGCCCAGGGCCGGTCCTGCGGCAGCGGGATCCCGTTGGTGTCGAAGGTGTAGGCGAGGTGCGCGACCCGGGCGCCGCCCGCGTCCAGCAGGGTGGGTGCGGCGGCCTCCTGTGCGGATCGGGCCGAGCCGGCGTGGCGCAGACCCGCCCGGTCGAAGGCGTCGAGGGTGCGGCGGATTCCCTCCTCGCCGTCGTCCAGGGTGTGGTTGGACGCGGTGGAGCAGCCGTCGTAGCCGGTGGCGGCGAGAGCGGCGGCCACCTCGGGCGGCGACCTGAAGAGCGGGTAGCCGCTGTAGTCGCCGTCGGCGCCGTAGACGGTCTCCATGTGGCACAGGGCCAGGTCCGCGGCGGCGACGACGGAGCGGATGCCGGAGAGCATCGGCCGGAAGTCGTACCCCTCGCCCCCGGCGTCGAACGCGGCCTGCTCGATGACGGACGTGTGGGGCAGGACGTCGCCCGACGCCACCAGGGTGAAGCCGCGGTGGGCCGTCGCCGAGGGGGCCGGACGCCCCTGGGCCGGCGGTGTGTGGTCGCGGGCCTGGCAGGCCGCGCCCGCGGCGAGGACGGCCGTCAGGACGAGGGCCAGCTGTCTGCTGCGTGCGATCATCACATCACCCCGCTGTGGTCGTATTTATGGATGAACAGGTAAGAAGCCGCATCGCTGCGGGCGGCGCTCCGACACGCTCTTTAGGCCGTCCGGCGTGCGAGAACGGCCGCCCCGACCGTTCGTCGAACCGTTCGTCGACGCGATCGACCGTCCGCCGCACACTCCTGTGCGCGCCCTGTCCCCCGGCGGCGGGGTGCGTTGCCATACGGCCATGACGGCCGGAACGACCCTCACGAACGGGACCACCGCCGAGCACGAGCTCGCCGCACTCCAGCGGGAGCACGGCCGGCCCCTCTTCGCGCTGCTGCTCCGGCTCTGCGACGGGGACCGGCAGCGCGCGGAGGACCTGGTCCAGGAGACGCTGGTGCGCGCCTGGCAGCACCCCGAGGCCCTGCGCGCCGAGAACTTCGACTCCGTACGCCCCTGGCTGCTGACCGTGGCCCGGCGGCTCGCCATCGACGCGCGCCGCGCCCGGCAGGCGCGGCCCGCCGAGGTCGGCGACGCCGTCCTGGAGAACGCCCGGGTGATCTCCGACCACGCGGAACGGGCCGCCGCGACGCTCGACGTCCGTGAGGCTGTGAAGACTCTCACTCCCGAGCACCGTGAGGTCCTGGTGCTCGTGTACTTCCAGGGGGCGAGTGTGGCGGAAGCGGCGGCGGCCCTCGGAATCCCGCCCGGTACGGTGAAGTCCCGCGCGTACTACGCGCTGCGCGCCCTGCGCCGGGTGCTTCCGGGCTACGCCTCCGACATGCGGTGAAACCGGCCGTCGGGTCAAACCTCCGTAAAGCGCCTTGCCGTGGAACCCGGTTGGGGATCGGCTGTCCTCATCCGCGTTGCGGACCGGGGATCCGGGCCCGGGCGACGCGCACGCACCGGAGGAGGCAGGAAGGGATGCTGCACAGAGGTCGAGAGAGCACGGACGGCGACGGTGGACCCGCCGTCCCCATGGCCTGGTTCTACGCCGAGTACATCGCGGACGAACTGCTGCGCACCGGCGACCTCATGCCGCCGACGTCCGTGGAGTTCCGGGCCGGCCGGGACGCGCTGGCGCTGACCGTCTTCCTGTCCGACACCGACGGCGAACTGTCCGGCATCCGGGTCATCACCCAGCTGGAGACCTGGCTGTCGCTGACCGCCTACGACCAGCCCTGGCAGGAGTGGGTGCAGGAGCGGCTGGACGACCTGGCGACGGACGCCGCCGCGTCCGGCAGGGGCACGCCGGGCCCGGACCTGGAGCTGGCCGTGGAGGCCTGGCGGTGGCTGCGGGAGACGGAGCTGCTCGCCCCGGACCTGAACGCGGTGCCGGGCGGCGGGGCGGCCGGCGAGGACGAGGGGCCGAAGGTGTGGACGCCGGCGTGGCAGCTCGGACTGCCGCTCGGGCACCTCGCCATCCACCTCTTCTAGGGCTCTTCCAGGGCCGTCCCTGCCCGTTCCGAGGTCCGCGGAAAATCCGACCAATCCGCGGGCCCGAGGTCTCCGAATCCTTAGGTCACGATTCGGTGCGCCGCTGAGTCATTCGGCTGCCTGGTGCGTACCGGTGGGAGCAAGGAGTAACCCCACCCGCACCCAAAGGCACGAGGATTCGGCATGAGGTCCCTGGAGAGGCATCGCGACGTCGGCGCCTACGCGCTCGGCGTGCTGGACGAGGCGGAGGCGTTCCGCTTCGAGGACCACCTCATGGAGTGCCCCAGCTGCGCCGTCCAGGTGACCGAGTTCGGCCCCGCGACACGCCAGTTGATGCTCTACCGCAGCGCGACCCCGCGCACGGTCCACCCGGCGGCACAGCCCTCGCCGCGGATGCTGGACCGCCTGCTCACCCAGGTGTCCGCCCGGCGGCGCGTCGGACGGCGCCGGATGCTGCTGGCGCTGGCCGCCTCCGTGGTGCTGGCGGTGTCCGCCCCGGCGGTCACGGTGGCGGCGCGGGGCGACGACGGGCCGCGCCCGCTGACCGTGGAGGCGACCGACGAGCGTTCCGGGGTGTGGGCCGAGGTGAAGGTCGAGGACCGCGACTGGGGCAGCAGCGTGGAGCTGCGGGTGAAGGACGCGGCGGGACCGCGCGACTGCGTCCTGGTGGGCATCGGCCGCGACGGCTCCGAGAACGTCATGACGAACTGGGCCGTGCCCCGGCACGACGCCCGCCCCAACACCGTCCCGGGCGGCTCCGCGATGCGCTCCGGCGACATCGAGCGGTACGAGGTGCGCTCCACGGAGGGCGAGACGCTGGTGGTGCTACGGCCCGAGTGACCCCGGCGGTCCGTGGCGGGGAGTGTGCGGGGGTCACTTCAGCAGCCGGGACAGTCTCCGGTCGGCCAGCGGCTTGCCGCCCGTCTGGCAGGTGGGGCAGTACTGCAGCGACGAGTCGCTGAACGACACCTCGCGGATGGTGTCCCCGCACACCGGACAGGGCTCGCCGGTGCGGCCGTGCACGCGCAGGCCGGTCTTCTTCTCCGCCTTCAGCCTCCCGGCCGCCAGCCCGCGCGAGCGTTCCACGGCGTCGGTGAGGGTGGTCCGCAGCGCCTCGTAGAGCCGGGCCGTCTCCTCCGGGGAGAGCGAGGAGGCCAGCTTGAAGGGGGACATGCGGGCGGCGTGCAGGATCTCGTCGCTGTAGGCGTTGCCGACGCCCGCGATCAGGCTCTGGTCGCGCAGGGCGCCCTTGAGCCGTCGGCGCTCCCCGGAGAGCAGCTCCGCAAGGCGCGCCTCGTCAAAGTCACCGGCCAGCGGGTCCGGGCCGAGCCGCGCGATCCCCGGGACCTGCGCCGGGTCGGCCACCACGTACACGGCGAGCCTCTTCTGGGTGCCGGCCTCCGTCAGATCGAAGCCGGCGCCGGTCTCCAGGGCGACGCGCAGCGCCAGCGGGCCCTTGCCGGGGCGGGGCACGCCGCTGGGCAGCGGGTCCTTCCAGTGCAGCCAGCCCGCGCGCGCCAGATGGGTGACGAGGTGCGGGCCCCCGTCCGTGGCCAGCGCGAGGAACTTGCCGTACCGCCGCACGGCGGTGACCTCGCGTCCCTCGACGGCGGTGAGCGGCGGGTCGTAGGTCTTCAGGACGCTGATCGCCACGGGCAGCGCCCGGACGATCTCGTGGCCGGTCAGGTGCTCGGTGAGGAAGTCCTTGAGCGCCTCGACCTCGGGGAGTTCCGGCATGCGTCAAGGGTGCCACCGGCGGCGGGTGTCCTCAGCCCGTGCCGGGCCGCCCGCCGCCGGCCGGCTCCGGGTCCTTCACGACCACGAACTCGCTCCACACGCACTTGCCGCCGCCGCGCGCCTCCACGCCCCACAGGTCGGTGAGCGTCTCCACCAGCAGCAGACCCCGGCCGGAGACACCGCCCTCGCCGGCCTCACGGCGGCGCGGCAGGGCGCTGGAGGAGTCCTCGACCTCCACGCGCAGCCGCCGTTCGGCGCCGTCGAGCACCCGGAGCGTGACCTCCGCGGACCCCTCCGTGTGCATCAGCACGTTGGTGATCATCTCGTCGGCGACCAGTTCGATCTCGTCGGCCCGGTCCCGGGCGCCCCACGCCGTGGCGGCGGTGCGGATCATGCGCCGGGTGGCGGACAGCGCCTCCGGGTCGCCGGGCGGCACCAGCTGCCTGAGCCGGCCGCCGGAACGCGGGCCCTCCGGCTCGCGGCGGCGCAGCAGGAGCAGCGCCACGTCGTCGTCGCCGCCCCGCTCGTCGGCCACCTCGATCAGCCGGTCGGCCAGGTCGCGTACGTCGTCGGGGCCGACGGCGATCAGCGCGGCGAGGGTCTCCACGCCGTCGTCGAGGTCGGCTCCGGGCTGCTCGACCAGGCCGTCGGTGCACAGCACGAGCGTCTCACCCGGCTCGAGCTCGATCCGCCCCACCGGGTACTGCAGCCCGCCGAACTCGGCGGACAGGCCGAGCGGCAGCCCGCCGGGGACGGGCACCCGGTGGCAGGAGCCGTCGGCGCGGCGCACCATCGGGTCGATGTGCCCGGCGCGGACCGCCTGGATGACGCCGGTGGACAGGTCGACCTCGGCGTAGAGGCAGGTCGCGGAGCGGTCGGTGTCGAGTTCGCGGAGGAAGACGGAGGCGCGGGCCATGACGGTGGCGGGCGTGTGCCCCTCGGCGGCATAGGCGCGCAGCACGATGCGGAGCTGGCCCATGACGGCGGCGGCGTGCGTGTCGTGGCCCTGGACGTCGCCGATGACGGCGCCGACCCGGCTGCCGCCGGCGGTGCCGCCGGGCAGCGGGATCAGGTCGTACCAGTCGCCGCCGATGTCCCGGCCGAAGGTGCCGCCGAAGGTGGCGGCGCGGTAGCGGACCGCGAGGTCCGCGCCGGGCACGCTGGGGATGGTGCGGGGCAGCATGGCCTGCTGGAGCCCCTGCGCGAGGTCCATCTCCTTCTCGTAGAACATCGCGCGCTGCAGGCTCTGGGCGATGCTGCTGCCCAGCGCGACCAGGATGTTGCGCTCCTCCGCGGTGAAGCCGCGCCGGTCGCTGTAGAGCAGGCCCATCGCGCCGATCGGGCGGGCCTGCACGATGAGCGGCAGATAGGCGGCCGAGGTGATGTTCAGCCCCGTGATGCCCCGCCACAGCTCCGGGTAGCGCTCGGCGAACTCCTCCGGGGACTCGATGAAGCGGGGGCTGAGGGTGCGGACCGCCTCGCTCATCGGGTACCGCTCGTCGATCCCGGTGAGCTCGGTGCCGGGCACGAAGCTGCCCGCCGGTCCTTCCGCGACGAGCCGGATCCGGCCGGCCTCGACCAGACCCATCACCAGACTGGTCGCGCCCAGATGGGTGAGGCCGTGGGTGTCCTTGAGGACGTCGATGACGTCCTGCACGGTCCGGGCGTGGGCGAGCGCAGCGGTGGTCAGCTGGACCACGTTGGTCTGCCGACGGCGCAGGCTCTCCTGGAGGGCCTGGTCGCGGCGGTCGCTGCTGTCCTGCAGCTCCTGGGTGGCGTCGCGGACGATGCCGATGATGCGGTGGGGCCGGCCGGCCTTGTCCCGCCGGATGTAGCCCTGGGTGTGGGTCCAGCGCAGCGAGCCGTCGCGGCAGCGGACGCGGAAGTAGGCGCCGTAGTTCTCCTGGCCGGAGTTGAGGGCGCGGGCCACCACGGCGTCCAGGCGCCGCGCCTCCTCGGGCGGGACGCGGGCGGCGAGGGTCTCCGGCCGGTCGTCGTACTCGTCGGGGCGCACGTCGAAGATCTCGTGCGCCTGGGCGTCCATCTGCATCACCCCGGCGTCCAGGTCCCAGTCGAAACTGCCCATGCGGTTGAGCGCCAGGATCGGATCCGGGTGTTCCGGCCAGTCTTCCGGGAGTGACACGGGGCTCGCTCCCCGATCAGCCATGGGGCCACCTTGCCAGGATTCGGGTGATTCTTCGACTGCTGGGACATCCAGGACACGGGTATCCCGTGCCGCCGGGTGGTACCCGGGACGTCACAGGCGGTAGGGAGTGACAGGAGGGGCCGGGACGGCCCGGCGGCGCGGGACGGAGGGTGCGGTCGTGGAGTGGTTCGGCGCGACCGAGTACTGGACGAGCCGGCTGGTCTTCCAGAAGGGGCTGGCCGCCCTCTATCTGGTCGCGTTCGCGGCCGCGGCGCTGCAGTTCCGCGCGCTGATCGGGGAGCGGGGCATGCTGCCGGTGCCGCGCTTCGTGGAGAGGGTGCCCGCGCGCCGCTCCCCCAGCCTGTTCCACCTGCACTACTCGGACCGCTTCTTCGCCGGGTGCGCGTGGGCTGGGTGCGCGGTGGCAGTGGCGCTGCTCGCGGGGGCGGACGCGCTGGTGCCGCTGTGGGCGGCGATGCTGCTGTGGCTGGTGCCGTGGGCGCTGTACCTGTCGATCGTGAACGTGGGGCAGACCTGGTACGCGTTCGGCTGGGAGTCGCTGCTGCTGGAGGTGGGGTTCCTCGGCGTGTTCCTCGGCAACGACGAGGTGGCGCCGCCGGTCGTCGTGCTGTTCCTGCTGCGGTGGGTGCTGTTCCGGGTGGAGTTCGGCGCCGGGCTGATCAAGATGCGCGGCGACGAGTGCTGGCGCCGCCTCACCTGTCTGGACCACCATCACGAGACCCAGCCGATGCCGGGGCCGCTGAGCTGGTTCTTCCACCACCTGCCGAAGCCGCTGCACCGGGTCGAGACGGCCGCCAACCATGTCACGCAACTGGCGGTGCCGTTCCTTCTGTTCGCGCCGCAGCCGGTCGCGTCGGCGGCCGCCGCGCTGATGATCGTCACCCAGCTGTGGCTGGTGCTGTCCGGGAACTTCGCCTGGCTGAACTGGATCACCATCGTGCTGGCGCTGCCCGCCGTGGCCTGGCCGTCCGATGCGCCGCCGGTGGGCGACGCCCCGCTCTGGTACGTGGTGGTCGTGCTCGCCGTGTCCGCGCTGCTGCTCGGGCTCAGCCACGCGCCGGTGCGGAACATGCTCTCGCGGCGCCAGGTGATGAACCGCTCCTTCGACCCGCTGCACCTGGTCAACACCTACGGGGCGTTCGGCACCGTGGGCCGGGTGCGGCACGAGGTGGTGCTGGAGGGCACGGCGGACGAGGCGCCCCGGGAGGACTCCGACTGGCGGGAGTACGAGTTCAAGGGCAAGCCGTGCGACCCCCGGCGCTGGCCACGCCAGTTCGCTCCGTACCACCTGCGGCTGGACTGGCTGATGTGGTTCGCGGCGCTGTCCCCCGCCTACGCGAGCCCCTGGTTCGGCGGCCTGGTGGAGCGGCTGCTGGAGAACGACCCCGACACGCTCCGCCTCCTGCGCCGCTCCCCCTTCCCCGCGGACGCCCCGCCCCGCCACATCCGCGCCCGCCTGTTCCGCTACCGCTTCACCACGTGGAGGGAGCTGCGTGAGACGGGCGCGTGCTGGGAGCGGACGTACGTCCGTGAGTTCCTCCCGCCGACCCGGCTGGCCGGGAGCGCGCGGAGGTCCTAGGGCGTGTGCGACGGCGCGGGGCCGTCCGCCTCCGTGACGCCGGACGGTGACGGGAGCGCGGGCTCGGGCAGTGTGCGGAACAGCAGCCAGGCCAGGACGGGCATGAGGATCAGCGGGGTGAGGGCCGTCCGGAGGGACGTGTGGTCGGCCAGGGCGCCGATGAGCGGGCTGATCAGGCCGCCGACGCTCACGGTCAGGCCGAGCGTGATCCCACTGGCGGTGCCGACCCGCGACGGCAGGTAGTCCTGCCCGAGGGTGACCTGCAGCGAGAACGGGACGTAGAGGCCGGCCGAGGTGAGTGCGACGAACGGGTAGAGGGCCGGGCCGGGGGCGAGGAGCAGCCCGGCGATGGATCCGGCCGTCAGGAGGTACGACCAGTGCGAGACCCGGATCCGGCCCCAGCGGCCGGCCAGCGCGCCGCCGAGAACGCTGCCGGCCGCACCCCCCAGGTACAGCAGGAACAAGGCGGCAGTCCCTGCGGCTTTGCTGCCGTCCATGCGCTCGGCTGCGTACAGCGAGACGAACGCGCCCAGGCCGACGAAGGCGACGGAACGGCACACCACGGCCAGGGAGAGCCGTACGAACGACGCGGTGTCGTCCCTGCCCGCCGCGGCCGGCCCGGCCGTGCCCGCCGGCCGGGGCCGCTCCGCACGCAGCACGGGCAGGCACAGCGCGGCGCCGGCCACGGCCGGCAGCAGAAGCAGCGGCGTCAGCCGGAGGCCGCCGACGGCGACCACGGCGGCGACGGTGAGCGGCGCCAGGGCGAAACCCAGGTTGCCACCGAGCGAGAACCAGCCCATCGCGGTGTGACTGCCGCCGGCGACGGCCCTGGCCACCCGCGCGGACTCCGGGTGGTACGCCGCGACTCCCACGCCGGACAGCGCGACGGCCGCGAGCGTGACGGCGTAGGAGTCGCTCACCCCGCTCAGCGCGATGCCCAGGCCCGCGAGCAGCGTGCTGACCGGGAGCAGCCAGGGGACGGCCCGGCGGTCGGTCAGCACGCCGAAGAGCGGCTGGGCCACCGAGGACAGCACCGAGGCCGCGAGCACGACGCCCGACACGGCCGCGTAGCTGTAGGCGCGCTCGGCGACGAAGAAGGGCACGAGGGCGGCGACGGCCCCTTGGTAGACGTCGACACAGGCGTGTCCGACGGACAGCAGGGTGATCGAGAGGTTTCTTCGCACCTCGTCATCCTGTGGGGCACGGCGCATGTCCCGCTTCCGATAATCTGCCAGGCGATGACGGAAGTCCGCCACACCCCCGTGGCTCCCACCCGCGCCCAACGCCTGGGCCCCGGCGGGGAGATCGACGCGCACCGGCACGACGACCACCAGATCGTCTACGCCGGCCGGGGGGTGGTGTCCGTGACCACCAACGCCGGTTCCTGGGTCGCCCCGGCGACCCGTGCCCTCTGGGTCCCGGCCGGCACCGTCCACGCCCACCAGGCGCACGGCGACCTCGAGCTGCACCTGTTGGGGTTGCCCGCGCGGGAGAATCCGCTGCGGCTGGACGGCCCCGCCGTGCTCGCGGTGAGCCCGCTGCTGCGCGAGCTGATCATCGCTCACACCCGCAGCGAGGACCGCGGCAGCCCGGAGGCGAGGAGGCTGCGCGGAGTGCTCCTCGACCAGCTGCGCGTCTCGGTGCAGCAGCCCTTGCATCTGCCCACCCCGGACGATCCGCTGCTGCGCAGGGTCTGCGACCTGCTGCGCGCCGATCCCTCGGACGACCGCACCCTCGCCGAGCTGGGCCGGGAGGTCGGAGCGAGCGACCGCACGCTGTCCCGCCTGTTCCGCAGGGATCTCGGGATGACCTTCCCGCAATGGCGTACCCAGCTCCGCCTGCACCGCGCGCTGGTCCTGCTGGCGGAGCGGACCCCGGTGACGCAGGTGGCGCACCGGTGCGGATGGTCGTCCACGAGCGCCTTCATCGACGTGTTCCGCCGTGCGTTCGGGCACACGCCGGGGTCGCACGCGCGGTGACCGGGGTTCACAGCAGGCCGGTCGCGCGGAGTTCCTCCCACAGGGTGTCCGGGACAGGTTCCGCGAAGCGGTCGGCACAGTCGTCGACCTCGGCGGCCGAGCGGGCGCCGACCAGGACGGCGGTGACCGCCGGGTGGGCGGCGCAGTGGGCGAGGGCGGCGGCGCGCAGCGAGGTGCCGTGCCGTTCGGCGGCCTCCTTGATCCGCAGGGCGCGCTCCAGGAGAGCGGCGGGGGCGGCCGCGTAGTCGTAGGTGGCGCCGGGCCGGGGGTCGGCGAGCAGGCCGGAGTTGAAGGCGCCGCCGACGACGACGGACACCCCGCGGTCCAGCGCGGCGGGCAGCAGCTCGGCGGCGGCGCTGTGGTCGAGCAGTGTGTGGCGGCCCGCGCACAGCACCACGTCGACGTCGGTGTCGTGGACGAAGCGGGTGAGCATGGCGGTCTGGTTCATGCCGGCGCCGATGGCCCCGACGACGCCTTCGGAGCGGAGCCGTTCGAGGGCCGGGTAGGCCTCCCGGAAGGCCTGGTCCTCGTGGTCGTCGGGGTCGTGGAGGTAGACGACGTCGACGCGGTCCAGGCCGAGGCGTTCCAGGCTCGCCTCCAGGCAGCGGCGGACGCCGTCGGCGCTGAAGTCCCAGACGCGGCGGTGGGTGGCGGGCACGGCGAAGCCGTGGGCGAGGTCGTCGCCGCCCGCGTCGGACGGTTCGAGACGGCGGCCCACCTTGGTGGACACCGTGTAGGTGTCGCGGGGCAGCTCCCGCAGGACGGCGCCCAGCCGGCGTTCGGCGAGGCCGAGGCCGTAGTGCGGGGCGGTGTCGAAGGAGCGGATGCCCCGCCGCAGCGCGGCCCGCACCGCCTCCTGCGCCTGCTCCTCGGTGACCGGGGTGTACAGGTTGGCGATGCCCGAGGTGCCGAGGGCGAGCGGGGTGATCTCCACACCGCTGCGGCCGAGTGTCCGCCGAACCGGCTCGGACGGGCCCGTCGGGACTCCGGGGTCGCTCATGCCGGACTGCTCCTTGTCGTGATCACGGACCGGACGCGGCCGAGCATACGGGGCCCTCGACCGCGTGACCGGCCGTCCTGCGGCGGGGGCGGCGGCCGGGGCCCCCGCCGCCCGGTCAGGTCCGCCTCAGCCGCAGCGTCCTCAGCTCGAAGGGCCGCAGCCGTACGGCGATGCGTCCATCGTCGACGGCGGGCGGGGCCGTGTCCGCGAGGGGGCGTTCGAGCAGGTCGGTCACGTCCACGCCCGCGACCGGGAAGCCGGCCGTGAGTGTGGCGTCGGCGCGGGCGCCGTGCGCCTCGTGGAAGCGGACCACGACGTCACCGCTGCCGTCGTCGGCCAGTTTGACCGCCGTGACCACCACGGAGTCCCGGTCGACGCTCACCAGCGGCGCCACCTCGCCGGCCCCGTGGAGGCGCCGCTCGGGCAGGTTGATCCGCCAGCCCTCACGCACGGCGTCTTCGATGCTCGCCCCCGGCACCAGGGCGTGCCGGAAGCGGTGCACCCCCTGGTCGGTCTCGGGGTCGGGGAAGCGGGGGGCGCGCAGCAGGGAGACGCGGACGGTGGTGGTCGTGCCGCCGTCGCCGTCGGTGCGGACCGTGCGCGTCACGTCGTGGCCGTACGTGCCGTCGTTGACGACCGCGACCCCCCAGTCGGGCTCCTGGAGGTGGACGAAGCGGTGGTTGCACGCCTCGAACTTGGCGGCCTCCCACGAGGTGTTGGTGTGGGTGGGCCGGAAGAAGTGCCCGAACTGCGTCTCGGAGGCGTAGCGGTCGGTGTGCAGGTCGAGCGGGAAGGCCAGCTTGAGGAACTTCTCCGTCTCGTGCCAGTCCACCTCGGTCTCCACCACCAGGCGCTTCTCCCCCGGGGGCAGCGACAGCACCTGCGTCACGCGGGAGTCGCCGAAGGTGCGGACGATCCGCACCGAGACTCCGTCGTCGCCGGGGGTGACCTCGTCCGCGTCGGTGAGGTCGGTGACGGTGTTGCGGTAGAACTCGTCCACGTCCCAGGCGTCCCACATGTTCGGCAGGTCCTGGTGCAGCTGGAGCAGGTTGCCGGTGCGGCCGGGGGCGATGGTCTCGCGGCCGGTGGCGAGGTCGACGACGGAGCCGACCAGGCCCCGGGCGTCGACGCCGACCCTCAGCAGGCCGTTGTCCAGGACGTGTCCGCCGTCGGGGCGCTCCGCGCGCATGGTGCGTCCGGACACCTCGGCCGGGCGCGCGCCGCCCGCCGGGACGCCGGCGCGGGGGTGCGGGGCCGCGTTGAAGACCAGCGGCACACTGCCCTCACCGGCCAGGGCGCGCTGGGCGGCGTCGATGACCGCGTTCAGCTCGTCGGCGACCCGGGCGTAGGTGGCGCGGGCCTCACGGTGCACCCAGGCGATGGAGGAGCCTGGCAGGATGTCGTGGAACTGGTGGAGCAGCACCGTCTTCCAGATCCGGTCCAGGTCCGCGTACGGGTAGGGGAAGCCGGTGCGCACGGCGGCCGTGGCCGCCCACAGCTCGGCCTCCCGCAGCAGATGCTCGCTGCGCCGGTTGCCCTGCTTGGTGCCGGCCTGGCTGGTGAGCGTGGCGCGGTGCAGTTCCAGGTACAGCTCGCCGACCCAGACGGGCGGTTCGGGGTTCTCCGCCTCGGCCTTGGTGAAGAAGGCGGACGGGGTCTCCCAGGTGACCGTGGCCGACCCCTCGAGGTCGCGCAGCCGGGCGGCCTTGGCGACCATCTCGCGGGTGGTGCCGCCGCCCCCGTCGCCCCAGCCGGTGGGCGCGAGGGAGTGCCGGGCGGCGCCCTTGTCCTTGAAGTTGCGGACGGCGTGGGCGATCTCGGCGCCGCGCATGGAGCAGTTGTAGGTGTCGACGGGCGGGAAGTGGGTGAAGACGCGGGTGCCGTCGATGCCCTCCCAGCGGAAGGTGTGGTGCGGGAATCTGTTGGTGCGGGACCAGGAGATCTTCTGCGTGAGCAGGTACTTGGAGCCCGCGGCCTTGATGATCTGCGGCAGACCTGCCGCGAAGCCGAAGGTGTCCGGCAGCCAGGCCTCGTCGTTCTCGACGCCGAACTCGTCGAGGAAGAACCGCTTTCCGTGCACGAACTGCCGGGCCATGGCCTCGGAGCCGGGCATGTTGGTGTCGGACTCCACCCACATGCCGCCGGCCGGCACGAACCGTCCGTCCGCCACCGCCTTCTTCACCCGCGCCCACACCTCGGGCCGGTGCTCCTTCACCCACGCCCACTGCTGGGCCTGCGACATGGCGAAGACGAAGTCGGGCTCGTCGTCGAGGAGGGCGGTCATGTTGGCGGCGGTGCGGGCGACCTTGCGCACGGTCTCGCGCAGCGGCCACAGCCAGGCCGAGTCGATGTGCGCGTGCCCGACGGCGCTGATGCGGTGCGCGGACGGCACGGCGGGGGCGGCCAGCACATCGGCGAGGCGTGCACGGGCGCGCTCCGCCGTGCCGTTGACGTCCTGGAGGTCGAGCGCGTCCAGGGCGCGCTCGACGGCGCGGAGGATCTCCCAGCGGCGGGGCGAGTCGACGGGCAGCTCGGCCATCAGCTCGCCGAGCACCTCCAGATCGGTCACCAGGTGCCACACGGTCTCGTCGAGGACGGCGAGGTCCATGCGGGTCAGGGTGTACTGGGGGTCGCTGCCCGCGGTCTCCAGGTCGCCGAGCGGGGTCGGCGTGAACGGGCGGTGGTCCATGATGACGGGGTTGGAGGCGGCCTCGACGTGCAGGCGCACCTCCTCCCCGCCCTGGACGGGGGCGCCGATCCGCACCCACTGGTTGCGCGGGTTGAGGCCCTTCACCGGCGTGCCGTCCGGGCGGTAGACCAGCCCTTCGCACTGGAAGCCGGGCATGTTCTCGTCGAAGCCGAGGTCGAGGATCGCCTCCACGGTGCGGCCGGCCCACGCCTCGGGGACGGTGCCGGTCACCCGGAACCAGCTGGTGCCCCAGGGAGCGCCCCAGCGGGAGCCGACGGTGATCGGCCGGACGTCGGCGGCCAGTCCCTCGGCGACCGGGACCGGTTCGCCCGGCGCGTGCCACACCGCCACCTCCAGGGGCACGGACTCGGGGTACACGGCGGGTCGGACGCGCTCGTCGAGGACCCGCCTCAGACGGGCTTCGACCAGGGTGCGGTCGTCATGCATGCGGCGCTCCATGGTTGTGGCCGGTTCGCTGCCGTACGGGATTCCGTCCGAGAGGCGGGACCCCCGGGTACAACTCCCCTCCCACGACCCCCTCGAACCGCCTCCCCCACCAGCGCGCGTACGGGCAGGTCAGCGCGCGCCGGACGCAGTGCCGCGGGCGTTCGGCGTCGGCGCGGGCCGGGGAAGGCGGGCTCCCGGCGGCGGGACCCGAACGGGCCGGCCGTCGTATCCCGTTGCCCCGCCCCGCGCCGACGCACTAGGGTCGGACGCGTGACTGCCGGGTCGGCCTCGGGCCGTTCACGAAAGGCGCTCCCGGCTCCGGAGTGAGTCCGGGGCGGGCGCGTGCGCCTCCGTCGTCGGTCGTTCCTTCCCTCCGCCGTGGATCCGCCGGCGGGGTTCGGCACACCGACACCGGAGACGAGAGACGACCATGTCCACAGCACCGCACATCGAGTTGAACCACACCGCCGTCTACGCCCGTGACCGCAGACGCTCCGCCGAGTTCCTCGCCGGGATCCTGGGTCTGGAGGTGGGGGCGCCGTTCGGGCCGTTCCTGCCGGTCGACCTGGGCAACGGCGTGACCCTGGACTACTACGAGCTGCGCGACGAGCCCGTGCAGCCCCAGCACTATGCGTTCCTGGTGCCCGAGGAGCGGTTCGACGCCATGATCGCGCGCCTGGAGGAGGCCGGGGTGACGTACTACGCCGACCCGCGGCACACCGAGCCGGGCCGCGTGAACAGCCTGTTCGGCGGCAGAGGCGCCTACTTCGAGGACCCGGACGGACACAACATGGAGATCATGACCCGGCCGTACGTCCGGCCCTGAGCGCGCCTGAGGTCACAGCGGCCGGTACATGACGTGGAGCCCGACCCGGCCGTGCCGGGGGTGGTCGAAGGCGTCCGGGACCGTGCCCAGGACGGTGAAGCCGAGCGCACTCCACAGCTTCACCGCGGGGTTGGTCTCGACGACGGCGTTGAACACCATGCCCCGGTACCCGGCGTCGCGCGCCTGGGCGAGCACGTGCTCCGCCAGCAGCCGTCCGGTCCCCCGGCCCGCCCGGCCGGGGTCGACCATGAAGCCCGCGTTGGCGATGCGGGCGGCGGGGCCGCCGTAGTTGGGGGTGAGATAGGCGGAGGCGACGACGGTCCCGTCGTCGTCCTCGACCACGTACACCCGTTTCCCCGGGCTCATCCACAGGGCCCGGGCGTCCTCCTCGGAGGTGCCCGGGTCCCACGTGTAGGTCTCGCCCGCCGCGACGATGCGGTGCCAGAACGGCCAGATGCGCGGCCAGTCGTCGGAGCGCGCTTCCCTGATCAGCATGGATGCGAGTCTGGCACGCCCGGTGCGGGCGGGGGTGCGGGGGTGACGTGTGTCAGTCGACGCTGGGGAGGATGTGCGGCTCCGCGAGGTCCTCCTCGTACCCGGCGAGGCGGATGGGGGCCGAGCGGGCCCACACGTCGAGGCTTCCCAGTTCCCCTGGCCGACGGCCGGAACGCTCCGTGCGTTCGTCGGGGCGCTGTTCGAGTTTCGTCTGTTCCGGTGTCACCGCGCACTCCTTATGTGTCGGTCACCCTCGGGACGTACCGCGTCGGCCCTGCGGCCGGTGCCCTGCGCCCGAGCGGGTCTGTGTCCAATGCCGTTCGGACGCGGTGGCGCCGGTCGTTCGAGGGGAGAGCAGGCCGTGGTGAACCGGCAGTCCCAGACGGATCGTGGGTGCGGGTATGACCCTTGCTGCTGTCCGTCCGCCTCAGATTAACCAAATGAGCGGCCCCCTGCTCGATGGGGCTGAAAACTGGCTGTAACAATCACATGACGGATCGCCCATCATCAGGCGCTATGTCCGGGCATTTCGTGACATAGTGTGCATCAAAGCTCACTCGATCGACGTACGCGCGCCCCGAAGTACCGGACAAGTCCGGACGGCCGGGGCGCGGTTCGGGCGCGGCCGGCCGTCGTCGGTGTCCGGGGGGTCACCAGCGGCCGGGCGCGTAGTCCTTCAGGAAGACGCCGTACAGGTCCTCGCCCGCCTCGCCGCGCACGATCGGGTCGTAGACGCGGGCCGCGCCGTCGACCAGGTCGAGCGGGGCGTGGAAGCCCTCCTCGGCGAGACGCAGCTTGTCGAAGTGCGGGCGCTCGTCGGTGATCCAGCCGGTGTCGACCGAGGTCATCAGGATCCGGTCGGAGTCGAACATCTCCTGCGCGCTGGTCCGCGTCACCATGTTCATGGCCGCCTTGGCCGCGTTGGTGTTGGGGTGTCCCGCGCCCTTGTAGCCACGGGCGAACACGCCCTCCATCGCGGACACGTTGACCACGTAGGCGCGCTGGGAGGACGAGCGGCGGGCCGCCTCTGCCATCGCCGGGCGCAGCTTGCTGATCAGGATGAACGGCGCCGTGTAGTTGCAGAGCTGGGTCTCCAGCAGCTCCACCGGGGAGATCTGCTCGATCGTCTGCACCCAGGTGTTGGAATCGACCACGTCGGGCAGCAGACCGCCCGCGTCGATGGCGGTGCCGTCCCGGTGCCGCTCCACGCTCGCGTTGCCCGCGACCAGGGCGAGGTCGGCCACCGCCTGCGCGTCCAGGTTGCTCGTCCCGGCGGGCAGCGCGGTCAGGCCGTCCACCGCACCGGAGTTGAAGGCGCCGATGACGTGGTGGGCGGGCAGCTCGCCGGCCGGCAGCGGGGCGCTCTCGCCCTCGACGAGCGCGGCGTAGGCGGACGGCAGCCGGCGCACCGTCTGGGTGGCGTTGTTGATCAGGATGTCCAGCGGGCCCTGCTCCGCGACCTGGTCGGCGAGCGCGACGACCTGGCCGGGGTCGCGCAGGTCGATGCCGACGACCTCCAGGCGGTGGATCCAGTCCGCGGAGTCGTCCATCGCCTTGAAGCGGCGGATGGCGTCCTTGGGGAAGCGCGTGGTGATCGTGGTGTGGGCGCCGTCGCGCAGCAGCCGCAGCGCGATGTACATGCCGATCTTGGCGCGGCCGCCGGTGAGCAGCGCCCGCTTCCCGCCGAGGTCGGCGCGGGCCTCGCGTCGGGTCCGGTTCTCGTCGGCGCACTTCGGGCAGAGCTGGTGGTAGAAGTAGTCGACCTCGACGTAGCGGGTCTTGCAGACGTAGCAGGAACGGGGGCGCTGGAGTATCCCCGCGATCCGGCCCGGCTCGACACGGGAGGAGGGCAGGATGCCCTCGGTCTCGTCGTCGATGCGCTGGGCGGAGCCGGTGGCGGTGGCCTCGGTGACCGCCTTGTCGTGCGCCGTCTTGGCGGCCCGGCGCTCCTGGCGGCGGCGCTGCTTGACCGTGCGGTAGATGTGCGAGGTGGCCCGGCGCACCTTGATCGCGTCCGGGTGGTCCACGTCGAGCTTGTCGAGCTCCTCGAGCACGCTCAGGCAGACGGCCAGCCGCTCCGGGTCGATGCCCGGCCCGTACGCCACCTCGTCCGTGGTCCCGGGGCCGTCCTGTGTCACCGTCATCGCCGCTGCCGTTCCCGCTTCGGTTGTCGCGGCGCTCCGTTCGCGTCCGCTGTCGAACGGGGGATTTTACGGAGCGCCGGGCCGCAGCACCAAACCGCTGCGCTCAGTGAGCGCAGGCCACGGTGAGTGCCGTCACCTCCTCGCTCACCGCGCGGGCGAGCAGGTCGAGGTCCTCCACGGCCGCGCCGTCGGCCACCAGCCCGTAGTGGACGCGTCCCCGGTAGGTGGAGACGGCGACCGCGAGGGAGTGGCCGGGGGCGAGCGGCGCGAGCGGGAAGACGGCGCCGAGCGGGTCGCCGCCGAGGCGCAGGCCGAAGCCGGGCAGCGGCACGCTGGTGACCAGGACGTCGAACCAGAGCCGGGCCGCCTGCCCGAGCAGCGGCCCGCCGAGCCGGTGGCCGAGCGGTGGCACGTGCTCGGCGAGCAGCGCGACCGCGCCCGCGCCCCGGTGCGGGCCCGCCTCCTTGTTGCGGTCCATGGCGGTGCGCACCCGGGCCAGCCGGGTGACCGGGTCCCGCTCGTCGACCGGGAGCCGCATCAAGTACCCCGACAGCCGGTTGCCCTGTGGATGGGCGGTACGCGGGCGGCGCCGGGAGACGGGGACGAGGGCGCGCGGGGCGACGCCGTCGCTGCCGTCGCCCCGCTCGTCGAGCCAGCGGCGCAGCGCGCCGGCGACGACCGCGATGAGGACGTCGTTGACGGTGCCGCCGGCGCTCTTGCGGATGCGGTGCACGTCGTCGAGGTCGACGACCACGCCGGCGGTGCGGCGGGTGCCGCTGGGCGCGCAGGCCAGGGCGGGCGAGGAGCGCATGTCGAGGGTGGACCGGGCGACGGCGGCGCCGATGTCCAGGGCCCGGCCGGCCTCGGCGAGGGCGTCGCGCACCATGCCGGGCACCTCGCGGACGTCCGGGACGACCCCGCGGGGCGGCTCGGCGGGCCGTGGCCGGGGCGTGGGCAGGTCCGTCGGGTCCATCAGCGCGGCGGCGAGGGTGAGGGCGCGCAGTCCGTCGGCGAGGGCGTGGTGGAACTTGAACAGGACGGCGAAGCGGGCGCCGCCCTCCTCCGGCAGCACGTGCGCCTCCCACGGCGGACGGGTGCGCTCCAGGGGGCGTCCCATCAGGTCGCCCGCGGCCGCGTGGAAGTCGGCGACGGGCGCGTGCAGCCGGACGTGGTCCAGGGGGTCGAAGCCGGGGTCCGGTTCGCGGGCGGCGCCGCCGAAGGCGAGCGAGCCGCGGACGACGGAGGTGAGCGGGCGGCCCAGCGCGGCCGTGAGGGGTTCGCCGGGGGCGGGCCAGGAGCGGCGCAGCACCGCGAGTGAGCGCCTCAGCCCGAGGGGCTGCCAGGTGTCGCGGATGCGCATGCGCAGCCCCGGTACGGCGGCGGACCGCGCGGCGAGCAGGTCCGCGGCGTGGGCGGCCGCGGAGGGCGAGCCGGCCGTGAAGACGCCGAGCGCCGCGAGGTGCATGGGGTGACCGGCGGATTCGAGGTTCCAGAACGCCAGGTCGAGGGGAGCGAGCGGGTCTGCGGTCATGGGCGGGGGCCTCGCATCGACGACGGGAACGGATCAGCAGTCAATCGCTCCCGGCCGATTACGGTCAAGTACGATCTGGCTACCCATAGTTAACAGCATGTGACGTCTCCGCCCCTTCCGCTGTTACGGCGAAAGGGGCGGAGACGTCGTGATGTGCGGGGCCCGATGGGCGTTCCGGCCGTCCGGCGGGGTGACGGACGCCACCCGGACGTACGCCACCCGGACGGGCGGGAGCCCCGTGCCCCAGGCCCGTCAGTCCGTGGCCGGGCAGCCCGCGGGCCGGGCTCGGGAGGCGTCCCGGATCAGGTCCTGCTGCGCGGCCCGCACCCGCTCCACGTCGGGCTTCATCACCCGCCGGTCGTAGGTGAGCAGACCGTTCAGCTCGCCCTCCACGTCGGAGATCTGCGTGTAGACGGCGCCGTTGCCGCCCCGGCACACCAGCGCCCGCACCTCGTCGAGCTTGGTGAGGTAGTCGTCGGTGTAGGTCGCCGGGTCGACGTCGACGTACGACTGCTGCACGGGCCAGGCGTGGCCGGGCACCGCGAGGCCGAGACCGCCGTACTCGCCGCTGACGAGGGCGCGTTCGCCGTCCGGGCGGGGCGGCAGGGCGGGGCTCGGGTAGCCGTGCTCGTCCATGATGTCGCCGGTGCCGCCGTCGGCGCCCAGGTTGAGTCCGGACTGGTTGTTGACCAGCCGGCTGGGGTCCCAGGACTTGGCCTGGGCGGCGATCCGGCCGACGTCGTACTGTCCCCAGCCCTCGTTGAAGGTGACCCACATGACGATCGACGGGCTGCTGATGTGCTCGTCGATCATCTCCTTCATCTCGCGCTCGTAGCGGGCGCGGGCCTCGGCGTCCGGGGTGCGGGCGTCCCTCATGGAGGGCATGTCCTGCCACACCAGCAGTCCGAGGCGGTCGGCCCAGTAGAACCAGCGGTCGGGTTCGACCTTGATGTGCTTGCGCACCGAGTTGAAGCCGAGCTGCTTGTGGACCTTGAGGTCGTGGGCGAGAGCCTCGTCGGTGGGCGCGGTGTGCAGGCCGTCGGGCCAGAAGCCCTGGTCGAGGGTCGCCATCAGGAACACGGGCTTGCCGTTGAGGACCGTGCGCGGCACCCCGTCGATCTTCTCGACGGCGATGGAGCGCATGCCGAAGTAGCTGTTCACGCGGTCGGCGCCGACGCTGACCTTCAGGTCGTACAGGAAGGGGTCGTCGGGCGACCACAGGCGCGGCTTCCTGATCTTCAGGGAGAGCGGCTGCCCGGTGCGGCCGGTGGCGGTGGCGACCCTGCGCCGTCCGTCGTACGCGGTGGCCGTGACCGGAAGGCCGTCGCGGACGCCCTTCGCCTCGACGGTGAGCCGCTCGCCCTGCACGTCGGGGATCAGCCGGAGGGAGTCCACGTGGTCACGGGCGACGGGCTCCATCCAGACCGTCTGCCAGATGCCGGAGCTGGGTGTGTACCAGATGCCGCTCGGGTCGAGGCGCTGCTTGCCCATCGGCGGATTCTCGCCGTCGGCGGCGTCGGTCGGGTCGTAGACGCCGACGATCAGCTCCTGGGGGCCGCCGCGTCTCAGCGCGTCGGTGACGTCGACGGAGAACTTGTCGTAGCCGCCCTCGTGCGCGGTGACCTCGATGCCGTTGACGTAGACCTCGGCGCGCCAGTCGACCGCCTGGAAGTTGAGGCGCAGCCGCTTGCCGGAGCCGATGTGCCAGTCGCGCGGGACGGTGAAGGTGCGGCGGTACCACATGCGGTCCTCGTGCCGCTGGATGCCGGAGAGCTGGGACTCCACCGGGTACGGCACCAGGATGCGTTCCTTCAGCGTGCGGCCCACGGGCGGGCGCTCGCCCTCCTCGGCGGCGGCGAACTGCCAGCGGCCGTTGAGGCTGCGCCATGCGGAGCGGGTGAGCTGCGGGCGCGGATACTCGGGGTGGGCGTTGCCGGGGCCCACCTCGTCGGCCCAGCGGGTGCGCAGCTCGTGGGTGGAGCGGTTGGGTCCGCTGCTGAGGAAGGCGTCCACGGGGTCGCCGTCGGCGGCCTTGAGTCCGCCCCGGCCGTCGTACCGGACGTCGGCGCTGCCGCGGGCCGTGCCGGACTTGTTGCCGACGACGGGCTCGGCGAGGGTGACGAGCAGCGCCCTCGGGTCGTCCGGGTCGGGTGTCGCCGAGGTGAGCGGCCACCTGGCGCCGCCGATCACCGCGTCGAGGTGGTCGGTGAAGCCGGCGGGCGGTGTGGCGAGCGGCTTGGGGAAGTCCAGCTTGAGCGTGCGTCCGGAGGCGAGGACGGTGGCGGCGAGGGCGCCGTCGTAGTCGAAGCCGTCCGGGAGGCGGAACGCCGACCGGGGCACCGCTTCCTTGGCTCCGCCGGGCGGGGTCCAGCGCAGGTGGAAGTTGGAGCCGCCGTAGTGCTCGAAGTACTCGACCTTGATGTCGTGGGCACGGCCGGCGACGAGCTGGACCGGCTCGGATGTCTGCTCGTTGTCCCAGTCGTCGATCCAGTGGTCGATGACGAGGGCGCCGTCGACCCACAGGCGGAAGCCGTTGTCGGAGCTGACCGAGAAGGTATGGGCGCCGGTGGCCTCCGGCACGATCCTGCCGGTCCAGCGGACGCTGACGTCGTCGGCCTGGCCGGTGGTGAGGCTCAGGCGCGGTTCCAGGTTGTCGAAGTCGAGCCGGGGGTCGAAGGCGACGGCCTTGAGTTCGTGGAAGTCGAAGGCGCCGGGGGCGGAGTGGGTCCAGTACTCGCCCTTCAGCCCGTGGATCGCCACGGGGTCGTCCTCCGCGGCGGCCGAGGCGGGCCCGGTCGCGGTGAGGCCGGTGACGCCCAGCGCGGTGGCCAGGAGGAGGGCGAAACGGTTCCTGAGTCGTCTGATGCGCACGGATCCTCCGTCGGTGAGGAAGTGACGGCTCTCGCTGTGCATGTTCTGTTCTGTGCGTTGTCAGTCCCGTACAACGTTGTCAAAGAACATCACTTGGCATAACAGCACGGATTCCTCCATGAGTCCAGGGACATGACAAAGGCCCCGGTCGTCACGCGCGACCGGGGCCTCCTCGGCAGGCTGTCAGGGCACCAACTGACCCTTGCCCAGGGCGATCACGCCGCCCTTCGAGACGGTGTACAGCTCCGCGTCCCGTCCGGGGTTGACGCCGATCGTCGCGCCCGGCGGCACCTCGACGTTCTTGTCCAGCACCGCCCCGCGCACCACCGCGCCCCGCCCGATGTGCACGTTGTCGTGCAGCACCGACCCCTGGACCACCGCGCCCGGGTCGACCACCACGCCCGGCGAGAGCACCGACCGCGTCACCTGCCCCCGGATCAGGCAGCCCGCGCTGATGATCGACTCGCTGGCGATGCCGCCCGCGTTGAACCGGGCCGGCGAGAGCTGCCCCGAGTGGGTGTAGATGGGCCACTGGCGGTTGTAGAGGTTGAACGCGGGGCGCTCCGCGATCAGATCCATGTGGGCGTCGTAGTACGCGTCGAGCGTGCCGACGTCCCGCCAGTAGCCCTGGTCACGGCTGGTCTCCCCCGGCACGTGGTTGGTGCTGAAGTCGTACAGGTGGGCCTCGCCCCGCTCGGTGAGCTGGGGCAGGATCGAACCGCCCATGTCGTGCACCGAGTCCTCGTCCTCGGCGTCCCGCTGGAGCGCCTCGACGAGCGCCTTGGTGGTGAAGATGTAGTTGCCCATGGAGGCGAACACGCAGTCGGGGGCGTCGGCCAGGCCGGGCGGGTCGGCCGGCTTCTCGAGGAAGCGCTCCACGGTGCGGCCGTCGGAGCCCGGGGTGATCACGCCGAACGAGGACGACTCCGCGCGCGGCACCCGGATCCCGGCCACGGTGACGCCGGCGCCGCTCTCGATGTGCTGGCTGAGCATCTGGCGCGGGTCCATGCGGTACACGTGGTCGGCGCCGAACACCGCCACGTACTCCGGGCGCTCGTCGTAGATCAGGTTCAGCGACTGGAGGATGGCGTCGGCGCTGCCCAGGTACCAGCGCGGGCCGAGACGCTGCTGCGCGGGGACCGGGGTGACGTAGTTGCCGAGCAGGCTGGACATCCGCCAGGTGGTGGTGACGTGCCGGTCCAGCGAGTGCGACTTGTACTGGGTGAGCACGCAGATCCGCAGGATGTCGCCGTTCACCAGGTTGGACAGCACGAAGTCGACCAGGCGGTACGTGCCGCCGAAGGTGACCGCCGGTTTGGCGCGGTCCGCCGTCAGGGGCATCAGGCGCTTGCCCTCGCCGCCCGCCAGCACGATTCCCAGGACCGAAGGACCACCACGACGCATGGCCGCTCCCCTCACGCCGAGTTTTCCCATGACTGCCCCGGACGGGCCGGGCTAAGCCTGCCGGAGGATCTCCTCGTACAGCCCGGCCGTGCGGCGGGCCACCGCCTCCCAGCCGAACTCGGTGACCGCGCGCTCCCTGCCCGCCTCACCCATGGCCCGTGCGGTGTCCGGGTCGCCGAGCACCGCGTCCAGTGCCCGGGTGAGCTCCGCCTCGAAGTCGTCGTCCACGTCCACCAGCAGCCCGGTCCTGCCGTGGTCCACGACCTCCGGGATGCCCCCGACGCGGGAGGCGACCACGGCGGTGCCGCACGCCATCGCCTCCAGGTTGACGATGCCGAGCGGCTCGTACACCGAGGGGCAGGCGAACACGGTCGCGTGCGTCAGCAGCTGGATCACCTCGGGCCGCGGCAGCATCTGCGGGATCCAGTGCACGCCCTCACGGACCCGGCTCAGCTCCTCGTACAGCTCGCGGAACTCCCGGTCGATCTCCGGGGTGTCCGGGGCGCCCGCGCACAGCACCACCTGCGCGGCCGGGTCGATGCCGCGCACCGCCCGCAGCAGATGGGGCACCCCCTTCTGCCGGGTGATCCGGCCGACGAAGAGCACGTAGGGCCGGGAGCGGTCGAGCCCGATCCGGTCCAGGGTGTCGGTGCCGGGGTCGGGGCGGTAGAGGGCGGTGTCGATGCCGTTGTGGACGACATGCACCCTCGCCGGGTCGAGGGCCGGATAGCAGTCGAGGATGTCGTCGCGCATGGCGCCGGACACGGCGATCACCGCGTCGGCGGCCTCGTAGGCGGTGCGCTCCGCCCAGCTCGACAGGGCGTAGCCGCCGCCGAGCTGCTCCGCCTTCCAGGGGCGCAGCGGCTCCAGGGAGTGGGCGGTCACCACGTGCGGGATCCCGTACAGCAGCTTGGCGAGATGGCCGCCGAGGTTGGCGTACCAGGTGTGGGAGTGCACCAGCTCGCGGCCTTCGAGGGCGGCGGCCATGGCGAGGTCCACGGAGAAGGTGCGCAGGGCGTCGTTGGCGCCGTCGAGCGCGGACCAGGAGCGATGGCGCAGCACGCCGTCGGCGCGGCCCTCGCCCCAGCAGTGCACCTCCAGGTCCACCAGGGACCGCAGCTCCCGGGCCAGGAACTCCACATGGACCCCCGCGCCGCCGTACACGTCCGGGGGGTACTCCCGGCTCAGCAGTCCCACTCGCACCCTGAACCCCCTGTCTGCGCGGACGTCCCTCCCATGGTCACGCAGAGGGGGCGCGCGGGGAAGACCGGGGCGGCCGTTCGAAGCAGCAGTCGCCACAGACGCCACCGCCGGGGACGCGGTAGTACAGGCAGCAGCTGCGGCGGCGGAAGCCCGTGGCGGTGAGGCCGCCCGCGCCGGAGAGGAGGGGGTGGGCGAGGAGGTCGCGGGAGAGCCGGGCGGCCCGGGCGGCGGCGTCGGGGCGGGCGTGGCGGGTGATCTCACGGGCGGCCGCGGCGAGGGCGGAGGCGGCGTTGCCGCGCAGGAGGGCGGGCGCGACGCGGTGACGGGCGCGGAGGGCGGCGCAGAGAGGTTCGAGGTGACCGCGGAGGACGACGGCCGTGACGGTCGCCGCGTCACCGGGGAGCGGGCGGACCTCGGGGAGGTGCAGGTCGTCGGGGGCGCTGCCCTCCGGGTCCCAGCGGAGCGTGCCGGGGGCGAGGTCGGGGACGGCCCCGTACAGCGCGGCGCAGCCCAGGGCCACGGACCACAGGCGCGCGGCCAGACCCTGGTGCGCCACGGAGGCGGCGACGCGGGGCTCCTGGGTGCGCAGGGCGGCGGCGACGCGGCGCACGCGGACGGCCAGGGGGTCGGACGCGGAGGCGTGTTGAACGTCCGGACGGCGCGGGCCGTATGCCTGGGCGAGCGTGGGAAGGCGACGGTCGGCGTCCTCCCCCACGCGCAGGGCGAAGAAGCCACCGAGGGCACGGAGGGCGGTGAGGCGGGGGTCGAGGTCCACGAGGTGCAGTGGTACCAAGTCTCTCAGGGGTGGTTGTCAGGGGCCTCGGTCCTACGGTGCCCACCCAGGGGATGACAGGGGCGTCCCCGTACTCCATCGGCAGTAGGACGCATTGGGTGCTCAGGGACGACGACGGGGAACACCCTGACGCGGCAAGGTGTTGGTCATGGAAGCCGACCGTTCGCCGCGCCGGGCAGACCGCCCCCGCCTCACGCAGAGGAGCTGCCGATGAGCGCCCTCGCGTTGTCCGTGCTCCTGTCGTTCGTGTCCGCCGTGGCGTACGCCGGGGGTGCGATCGTGCAGGAGCAGGTGGCGCTGTCCTCGTCCGGCGCGCGGCAGTACGCGCCGCTGCGCCGGCCCGCATGGTGGGCGGCGGTCGCGCTGAACGGTCTGGGCGCGCTTCTGCACGTGGTGGCGCTGGCCTACGGTCCGCTGAGCCTGGTCCAGCCGCTCGGCGCCCTCACGATCGTGTTCGCGCTGCCGATGGCCGCGCTGTTCGTCGGCCGGAAGGCCGGGGCGACCGCCTGGCGGGGCGCCCTGATGGCGACGGTGGGTCTCGCGGGTCTGCTGGCGCTGGTCGGCGCGTCGGGCGCGCAGTCGCTGGACGGTCCGCAGCGGGTCGCGGCGGCCGTGGGCACGGCGGCGGCGGTCGTGACGCTGATGGTCGCGGCGCGTGCGGTGCACCGGCACCCGGCGGTGCGCAGCATCCTGCTGGCGACGGCGGCCGGTGTGGCGTTCGGCATGTCCTCCGTCTTCACCAAGACGGTCGCGGTGGACTGGACGGGCGGGGTGTCGGCGGGCGACCTGCCGTCCCTCGGCGTGATCGGCGTGCTGGCGACGGCGGGCATGCTGCTGTCCCAGGCCTCCTACCGGGGCGCGGGCCTCACGGCCCCGCTCGCGACGCTCACGGTGGTGAATCCTGTGGTGGCGGCCGCGGTCGGCATCACGATGTTCGGAGAGACCTTCCGCCACGGCACGACCGGCACCGCGCTGGCGCTGAGCTGTGGGGTGGTGGCGGCGGGTGGTCTGATCCTGCTGACGACGGAGCGGCTGGCGCGGGAGGGTGCCGCGAGGACGGCGCCTGTTCCGGTGGCCGCCGGGTCCGTTCCCGTCGCCGCCGGGTCCGGTCCCGTGCCTGCCGGGCGGGAGGCGGAGGATGCCGCCGCCGAGCTGTTGCTGGCGCAGCTGAAGGTGCCTCAGGACGTGACGCTGCCGGAGGTCGCCACGTCGTCGGTCACCGTGCCTGCGGCGGCCGCCGGGCCGGACGCGGTGGACCCGACGGCGGTGCCGGTCATGCCGTACGCGCCCTTCTACGGCGGCCCGTACGTGCCGGTGCCGATGGACGACCGGCACCTCGTCCGTGTGAGATCCTGACCGGTCGCGTCAGATCGTGACCGCGCCCGTCAGATCTTGACACCGCCGGCGCGCAGATAGGCGAGCGGGTCGACGTCCGACCCGAATCCGGGCCCCGTCCGCACTTCGAAGTGCAGATGCGGGCCCGAACTGTTGCCCGTGGAACCGGACCGTCCGATGCGCTGGCCCGCGCCGACGGACTGGCCGTTCCTCACGGAGATCGCCGACAGATGGGCGTACTGGCTGTACCGGCCGTCGGCGTGCCGCACCACGACCTGGTAGCCGAACGACCCCTCCCAGCCCGCGGCGACGACGGTGCCGGCGCCGACCGACTTCACGGGCGTGCCGGTGGGGACGGGGAAGTCCACGCCGGTGTGGTAGCCCTTCGACCAGGCGGACCCGGCCTTGTGGTACGGCGTGCCGAGGGCGGCGCTGACGGGGGCGACGCGCTTGGCGGCGGTGGAGGCGGAGCCGGAGCGATCGGCGCGATCCTCGGTCCGCTTCCCGGTCCTGGGGGCGTCCTTCTTCTCTGTCTTCTCTGTCTTCTTCTGCTCGGTCCTGGGTGCGGCCGCCTTCTTGCCCGACGGCTTCGGCGACGCGGAGGACGGCTTGGCGGGCGCCTTGGGCTTACCGCTGGATGCGCCGGTTCCGCCGGTGAGATCGAGGCGCTGGCCCGGGAGGATGAGGTCGGGGTCGGCGCCGATGGTGGATCTGTTGGCCTCGTAGAGCCCCTGCCAGCCGCCGCGGACGTGTTCCTGCTCGGCGATGCCGGACAGGGTGTCGCCGCGCACCACGGTGTACATCTCGGCGCGGCCGGCCCGGGCCTGGGGGGTGGTGGTCGGCCGGACGTCCTCGACGGAGGTGCGGCGGTCGTCGCGCCGGGTGCGGTCGGTGGCCGGGCGGATGTCCGGATCTGCGCCGTCGCGGGTGAGTCCGGCGCGTACCGAGCAGGTCGGCCAGGCACCGGGGCCCTGTCCGTCGAGGACCTTCTCGGCGATCGCGATCTGCTGGTCCTTGGTGGCCAGATCCGCTCGGGGCGCGTACCGGGTGCCGCCGAACGCCTCCCAGGTGGACTGGCTGAACTGCAGTCCGCCGTAGTAGCCGTTGCCGGTGTTGATGTCCCAGGTGTCGGTCGACTCGCAGGCGGCGACCTTCTCCCAGGTGTCCACGTCGGCGGCCTGCGCCGCACCGGTGCCCATGAGCGGGAGGGCCATGCCCGCGCCACCGGCGGTGACCGTGAGCGAGGCCCGGTTGATCCTGTTCGGCTGATACCGGCGGTGCCGGCCGCGCACGGCCATGGAATCCCCCTCGACAATGCGTCAGGAGGGGCAAAAGTAAGCGCTGCGAACAGGCCGTGACAAGGCGGCTATCGGCCGCACGGATGCGCCAAGTGGCGTGGAAGATACGCCCGTTGCGCCCCTGTTTGCCGCCGGTGGGGAGCGTGCGCGGGCGCCTGCCGCCGGACGCGGGAGCGTGTCGCGGCGTGCGCCGGACCGGCGCGCGGAGGGGGTGGCCGGCCGCACCGGGACGGGGCGGGCCGCGGGTGACCGGCCGGAACGCTGAGTACGGTGGGCGCCTTCGCGCGTATGTGCCTGGGCGGGTCCCGAAGACCCGCGCATGCGCACGCGAGTGCGGCACGCAAGGATGGTCGATGTCAGGACCGGCGGGCGTCCACCCGGCAGCACCGGCACCCGGCGGCACCGATACCGAGGTCACCAGGAGTCACCCTTATGAGCAGTTCAGCGCAGATCGGCGTCACCGGGCTCGCGGTCATGGGCCGTAACCTGGCCCGCAATTTCGCCCGCAACGGCTACACGGTCGCGGTGCACAACCGGACCGCCGCCCGCACGCACGCGCTGGTGGAGGAGTTCGGGCACGAGGGCAGCTTCGTGGCGGCCGAGACGGCCAAGGAGTTCGTGGCGGCGCTGGAGCGGCCGCGGCGCCTGGTCGTGATGGTGAAGGCCGGGGAGCCGACGGACGCGGTGATCGAGGAGTTCGCCCCGCTGCTGGAGCCCGGTGACATGATCATCGACGGCGGCAACGCGCACTTCGCGGACACCCGCCGTCGTGAGCGGGCGCTGCGGGAGCAGGGCATCCACTTCGTCGGCATGGGCGTCTCCGGCGGCGAGGAGGGCGCGCTGCACGGGCCGAGCATCATGCCGGGCGGCCCGAAGGAGTCGTACGACTCGCTGGGCCCGATGCTGGAGAAGATCTCCGCGAAGGCGAAGGACGGCTCGCCGTGCGTGACGCACGTGGGTCCGGACGGCGCCGGCCACTTCGTGAAGATGGTGCACAACGGCATCGAGTACGCGGACATGCAGCTGATCGGTGAGGCGTACCAGCTGCTGCGCGACGTCGCCGGGTACTCCCCCGCGCAGATCGCGGAGATCTTCCGCACCTGGAACACGGGTCGCCTGGACTCGTACCTGATCGAGATCACCGCCGAGGTGCTGTCGCA
The DNA here is from genome assembly GCF_022696125.1 of Streptomyces sp. GB4-14. Lineage (NCBI taxonomy): Bacteria > Bacillati > Actinomycetota > Actinomycetes > Kitasatosporales > Streptomycetaceae > Streptomyces > Streptomyces sp. GB4-14. Next base: position 537,780 of record NZ_RZHO01000002.1, read on the forward strand.
CGTCGACGCGGCGACGGGCAAGCCGTTCGTGGACGTGGTGGTGGACCAGGCGGAGCAGAAGGGCACGGGCCGCTGGACCGTGCAGATCGCCCTGGACCTGGGCGTGCCGGTGTCGGGGATCGCGGAGGCGGTGTTCGCCCGCTCGCTGTCGGGTCACGTGGCGCTGCGGGAGGCCTCGCGGGGCCTGGCGGGCCCGACGCCGACGCCGATGGGCGAGGCGGAGGCTTCGGCGTTCGCCGACCGGGTGGAGCAGGCGCTGTACGCGTCGAAGATCGTGTCGTACACGCAGGGCTTCCACGAGATCGCCGCGGGCAGCCAGGAGTACGGCTGGGACATCGACCTCGGCGCGGTGTCGGCGATCTGGCGCGGCGGGTGCATCATCCGCGCGGCGTTCCTCGACCGTATCCGGGCCGCGTACGACACGCGGGCGGACCTGCCGAGCCTGCTGTCGGACGAGACGTTCGCCCGCGAGATCGCCCAGGCCCAGGACGACTGGCGCGAGGTCCTGATCGCGGCCACCCGCCAGGGCGTCCCGACCCCCGGCTTCGCCGCGGCCCTCGCCTACTACGACGCACTGCGGGCGGAACGCCTCCCGGCGGCGCTGACCCAGGGCCAGCGGGACTTCTTCGGCGCGCACACGTACCGCCGCGTGGACCGCGACGGCTCGTTCCACACGCTGTGGGGCGGGGACAGGTCGGAGGTCTCGGCGTAAGGCAAGGGGCCGGCCCCTCTCCTGGCCGTGCGGGCAGGTGGGGCCGGTCACGCAGTTCCCGGCGCCCCCTCGGGCGCGGGGACGGCAACCCCTCATGGGGCGCGCGGCCGCTTCTGGCACGGCGCGACCGCCACACCCCGCGGGGCGCGGGAAGCTGCGCGAGCAACCCCCACGCACCCGCCGGGCAGAACTCAGGTGAGCGGAGGCCCAGGCTCCGGACTCGGCACCGGCTCCGGCCCCGGAGGAACCGGAGACGGCGACGGCTCAGGCGGCGGCCCCGGCTGCGGCGGATGGGGCCCGGGCGGCTGGGGCTCAGGTCCGGGCCCGGGCGGCGGCTGCGGCGGCTCAGGCGCGGGCCCCGGATGAGGCGCGGGCCCCGGATCAGGCGCGGGCGGCTGTGCGGGATCCGGCCCCGGAGCGGGACCGGGCGTGGGCCCCGGCGGAACGGGATCCGGGTACGGGTTGGTCATGACGCGTGTCCTCCGACCGTTCGGTCGACATGAGTTCTGGTCCGGACACTCCCCCGCCTACCCGGCGCCCTCTCCCGCAGTCACCCGGGCGCGTGAAGGCATGACGGCCGGGCGGCGCACGGAAGGAACGACGTCCCACCCGGCCCCGCCCGAGCACGCCCCTCTCAGAACCGCCCGGGATGCGCCGCCAGCCACTGCTTGGCCGCACGCAACAACTCCGGATCAGCAGCAGGAGCCTCCTCCGGATGCCGCGAGGCCCACCGGACGACGTACGGGCACAGCGGCGCGACCACGACACCCTCACGCATGGCGAGGGCGTACAGCTCACGGGCGAGCGACCCGGCGATGCCCTTGCCCTCGTGAGCGGGCTCGACGACGGTGTGCACCGGCACCAGAGCAGGAGCCGGCTCGTCGAGGACGAAATACTCGATCCGCCCGACGACCTCACCGCCCTCGACCGCCTCGAGCCGCCCGGCACCCCGGTCGTCACGAATCTCGACTCCGCCCACGCCCGTCACGCTCCTCGTCTTCGGTTGCTCGGTCGTCGCCCCGACGCCCCTCAGGCCGTGGCCACGGCCTGCGGACTGCGCTCCTGGTCCGACCCGGGAACCGGCTCGGAGGGATCGGCGCCCAGGGCGACGATACGGTTGCCGGCGTCCACATGGACGACGCGCGGTTCGAGTGCCCGCGCCTCGGCGTCGGTCACCTGGGCGTAGCTGATGATGATCACGAGGTCGCCCGGGTGCACCAGGTGGGCGGCGGCCCCGTTGATCCCGATCACACCGGACCCGCGCTCCCCCTCGATGACGTACGTCTCGAGCCGGGCGCCGTTGGTGATGTCGACGATGTGCACGAGCTCACCGGGCAGCAGGTCGGCGGCCTCGAGCAGCTCCGCGTCGATCGTCACGGATCCCACGTAGTGCAGGTCGGCCTGAGTGACGGTGGCGCGGTGGATCTTGGACTTGAACATGGTGCGCAGCACGTTGGACTCCTGGAAGTCGGCTCCCTGCCTGCTTTGTGCAGGTCAAGGGCGGTGTCGACTGTACACCGGAACACGCCGGTCGAGAATGGTGAGGAACATCGCTCCGCTCGGGCGAGACGGCTTCACGCCTAGGCTTTCGCGCCGCACCGGCGTCTGTTCGAGCAATCCTCCAGGGACGGCCGGCGACTCATGCTGACCGGATGCTGTGAACCGCTCGAGCAGTGGGCCCGATATGCCGGCAACGGTGATCGTTGAGCGGATCGGCTGAGACCGCAGCCTGACCGGGCACAAGGACCGGGTCCGAGATCTGCGGCCGGCCTATCGGCCCGCGGATCCGGCTTCGCGGACAGTGTTGGGAGCGGGAGCGGGATGCAGTGTTTGACCGTTATCGCCGCCCAGCTTCGCCGTGCGTCCACTGCGGGGCATCGCTCAGCTGCCCCGCGCGATGCCCCTTCTCAGGCGTTCTCGTCATGGATCCGCGCGCCCAGATCCTCCGCCCACTCCAGTGCCCACGCCTTGAGTTCGTCGATCTGGCGGGAGGTGAGCCCATACGCGGTGTAGTCCTCATCCTCGTACCACTCCGCGCCAATGAGCCTGTCCCGGAGCTCTTCAAGGCTGAACTCGTCGTGGGCACGACGGCGGCCCAGGGATTCGAGGTCGGCGGTGGAGCGGTCGCGGGAGGCAGCTTGGACGTCGATGAGGTCACGGACGGTGCCGCGGTCGGCGAGGGCACGGACCTTGGTGCCGATCACGTCATCGAGGGAAAGAACAGGACCGTAGGGGGTCTGAGCGGGAGGGGCCCAGAACGCCTCCTTGATGACGTCGACCTCGCACTCCTCGCCGGTGTCCGGCTCGGTGACGAGGAATCGGCCGCTGAGCGGATCGGTCTGGACGTGCGTGGTCCGCCATCCGCGCTCGCTGAGACCCGCTGTGAGTGAGGCGACGATCTCCTGCATCGAAGCGGGGTTCTCGGTGGCGACGTCGAGGTCGCGGCTGAAGCGTTCGACCAGGCCGTGGGCCTGCACGGCGTATCCGCCGGTGAGGACCAGAGGGTAGGGGGAGCCGATGTCGAGGATGTCGGCGAGGAGACGCTCGTGGAGCGGAGTGAGCTTCACGCGGCGGCCGTGTCGGCCGGAGCGGTGCTGAGCAGCTCGGGGAAAGCGTCCTCCCAGACCTCGCGGATGTAGGGGCTGATCAAGCGCCGCAGCACGGGCCACTGCTCGGTGAGCAGCCGATGGTGCAGGAGTGCCACCAGGTCCTCACGGAGTCCTTCGGCGAGGACGGTCCGGTAGAGCGTCATGCGGGACTTCGGACGGTCCAGGTTGTAGCTGGTCCGCCCGGACCAGACGATGTGGAGCGGCAGGTCCACGTTGCCCTCGACAGGGCCGGCCAGCTCCTGCAAGCGCTCGGGCAGTCGGCTGCGGTAGCGGTCCCGCAGTACCTGGGCGCGGTGGGCGGTGATCGTCGAGTCCATGCATCCAGTATCGCTGCTGGGAAGCGGCGGCATGGCGGAAACGGAGCTCCCCTGCCGTATGTACGGGTCGGGCACCGCCCCGCCCCTTCCTCGGACGCTCATCATGGGCCTACCCGTACAACCCGAGGTGGCGTAGCAACCAGCTGCCCTGCCGATCTAGGACCAGCCCCGCTCGCGGGCGCGGGTGATCGTGGCGCACAGCAGGTCACGCGGAGGACCGCCGCGATGGAGTCGGCTGCGGCTTCCGTCTCGGCGTCGGGAACGACGACGGTCCCGAGGAGGCTCATGGCGCCGGCGCAGTGGACGAGAGGGCACCCGGCGAGCGACGGTCAGGGCATCCCGCAGGTAGCGGGACCGGTCGGCCGCCCGCGCCGACGGCCTGATGCCCTGCACGATCGCCTCCCTTTTCGGCACGACTTCCAGATAGTCCGTCTCTCCGGTCCTACCTGCCGCGCATGTCGCGTTCCCATGGCGGAGAAGGAAACGGGAAACAGCATCGATCGTATTGTCCGCCCTGGCCAGACTGCCGCACGCTGTGTGCAGCGCCGACTCGGCCGATGGCGGGAGGGGTTGGAGGTTTCCGTGCCACAGCCGTCCACCGGGTTCGGCGAGGAGTTGAGGAAGCGGCGTCTGGAAGCAGGGCTCAGCCTCACCGCCCTGTCCGGCTCCGTGCACTACAGCAAGGCGCAGTTGAGCAAGGTGGAGCGGGGCTTGAAGACCCCCAGCCGTGATCTCGCCCGCCTGTGTGACGCCGCCCTCGGGGCCGGCGGGGCCCTGCTGTCCTTGCTCGCACCAGAGACCACCGACCCGCCCGTCGATCCGGCACCGGGCTTTGTCCATGAGGAGGACTGGATCATGCAGTTGTCGCCGGACGGCCCGAACACCTTCCAGCCCTTGAGTCGACGGGATGCCATAGGCGCCGGTGCAGCTTCGCTGATGGGGTGGCGGTCCGACAGCGCGGGCCTGGCCTCGCCAGCTGCGGGCGCGGACATGGTGGAAGCCTCCCGCTCGCTGTTTACCCACTACCGCAGACTCGGCCAGACGGTGGCGCCCGGTCTACTCCTGCCCGTTCTGATCGCACAGACCCACACCCTGCGGGAACTGTCCGCCCACTGTGACAGCGGCACCCGTCGCCACCTGCTGGCCCTTGGGTCCCGGTACGCCGAATACGTCGGCTGGCTGGTGCAGGAGACCGGGGACGAGCGGGCGGCTCTGTGGTGGACGCAGCGCGCGGTCGATCTGGCGGCCGTCGGCGGCGACCGGGCACTGGCGGGTTACGCGCTGGTCCGCCGGGCCCTGATCACGCTGTACCGGGACGACGCCGAGCAGACAGTCGCTCTGGCCCGTCGCGCACAGAGCAGGACCCTGCCCCCGCGGATACGCGGGCTCGCTGCACAGCGCGAAGCCCAGGGCCACGCCCTGGCGGGTGACCGCCGGGCTTGTCTGGACGCGCTAGACCGCGCGCGTGCGCTTCTGTCTCTCCAGGACGAAGGGACCGACGAGCCGGTGATCGGCACCATGCACCTTCCCGATCCGGTCGGCATGGTCACCGGCTGGTGCCTGGTCGATCTCGGACAGCCGCGGGAGGCGAGCGAGGAACTGGACCGACAGCTCGCCCTGGTCGGCGAGGACGCGGTTCGCACCCAGGTCAGGTACGGCGTCCGCCGCGCACTCGCCTACGCGTCGGCCGGCGAGATCGACCACGCCTGCGACCTGGCGGCGCCCCTGCTCGACGGAGTGGAGGCCGTGGGTTCCGCCACGGTCACGACCGACCTGAGACGGCTCGCCCGCGCCCTGGCGCGCCACGCGAACCATTCCTCCGTACGCCGGCTGGGACCGCGACTCGGCACGTTGTCGCGCCCCTCCACCATCTGAAGGAGTCACTGGCATGCCCCACGTGTTCATCAACTACCGCACCGGCGACGGCGAGCGGACCGCTGCCCTCCTCGACCAGGAGCTGTCACGTCGCTTCGGCCAGGACCGCGTCTTCCGCGCGTCCAGGTCCATCACCCCGGGGGAGGCCTACCCCGAGGTTCTCCTGACCGCGTTACGCCACAGCTGCGTGCTGCTGGCCGTCATAGGACCGGACTGGGCGAACTTCCGCAACCGGTTGCAAGATCCCGACGACTGGGTGCGCAAGGAGATCGAGGCCGCGTTCGAGTGTGGGCTCGTCGTCGTTCCCGTGTTGGACGGCCGCAAGACCGACCGGCTGAACAAAGCGGCCATGCCTCCCGAGCTGGCGCGCCTCGCCGATCTGCAGTCCGTGCCGTTCGACAGCACTCACGACACCGAGGCCGGGGTCCGGCGTATCGGCGATCTGGTCGCCGAGCTGGTGCCCGAGCTGAGGGACCTGATCGAGCCCGGCGAGCCGTCGCCGACGTCGACCAGCGTGCACAACTCGATCGGGGACGTGAGTGGAACGTCCGTCCAAGCGGGCGACTTCAGCGGTGACGTCGGCGGCACGATCGTGAAGAACTCCCGAGGCACGGTCCACACGGGCAGCGGTAGCATCTACAACAACTCACGCCATGTGTCGGGCGACCGCTACATCTCGGGCACCGGGACGACGTACACCGAGGGCAATCACCACGGGGACGTCCACCAGCGGTTCGGGGAACCGGAGCAGCCCCGGGACGACCGACGGTGACCACAGAACACACCACCCAGGTCGAGAGCACGCAGGGCGTCACGCACACGGGCGACGGCCATATCTACGTCAGCCTCGGCTCCGCTGCCCACGAACCCCGAAAGCCGGTCTTCCGGCAGCTTCCCGATGACCAACTGCGCTGGAACCGACGGGTGTTGGTCGCTCCGGTCAACATGGGAAGGGCACGCGACACGCTCGAGGAGACGGGCACCGTCATCCTTGACGGTGTTCCTGGCAGCGGCCGCTCCGCCACGGCTCGCGTACTGTTGCGCGAACACCACCGTCCCGGCGGGGCCTTCCGAGAGATCCTGCCTGCCGAGCTGGACGAGCTGCCGCTGGACGAACCGGCTTTCGTCGACCCGGGCGACCGGCTGCTGCTCGATCTGTCCACCGCGGAGGCCGGGCTGTGGCACGCGGCCCGGGGCGGCCTTCCCTCCCTGCGCCAGATGGTCCGCGAGCGGCGGGCCCATCTCGTCGTCGTCATGCCGCACGAAGGGGTTCTCGATCCCGACCTGCAGCACTTCCGTGTCGAGATCGGACCGCCGGCCTTCCCCATCGAGGTTCTCAGACGACACCTGCGCGCCCACGGCGTGCCGTGCGAGCAGTTCCTCCGGAATGACGTCACTGTCGACGAGTTCCTGAGCGAACACAAACCCATGCGGGACATCGCCGACTTCGCCGACCGCATACGCCGTGCCCGCGAAGCGGCCGGGCCCGGCCAGGGGTTTCCCGAGTGGTGCGCGGCCGCGAAACGTGCGCGCGCCGGGCGCCGCGCCGAAGTCGCCGACCGCGTCGCCGGTTCGCACGATGCCTCCCAACGCGCCCTGATGGTAGCCGTGTCCATGCTCCACGGCGCGCACGCCGACGTCGTCCACCGGGCGGCCGCACTTCTGCTGAGCACGGTCGGGGCCCCCGAGGAGGAGACTCCGCTCCTCCAGCGCAAGGATCTCGCCCAACGGCTGTCGGAGATCTCGGCCCGGCCCGGACCGGACGGTCGCGTGCGATTCACCGAGCTGGACTACGACTCCGCCGTCCGGGCCCACTTCTGGGACCACATGCCTGACCTGCGGCCGCATCTCGGCGCGTGGGCCGCGCTGGTCGTCGAGTCGGGCGACCCGCATCTCGTGCCGGACGTCCGTGACGGACTGGTGGCTCGGCTGGCTGGTGAGTATCTGCGAACCGGGCGGCCCGACGCGCTCGCCGCGCTCGCCGAACGGTGGAGTGCACAGGGAGCGGGCAGAGCCCGGTCGGAGGCCGCGGTTCAGGCGCTCACCTGCGGTCTCGCGCACCCCGCGCACGGCAGGGACTTCCGCGAGCGGATCTACCAGTGGTGCGCGTACCGCCGGCTGACCGATGAGTTCGCCCGGGTACTGGTCCAGGTCTGCGCCGACATCCTCGCACTGGACCATCCGGATCACGCCCTGGTCCGGCTGCACCATCTCGCCCTGCGTGAGCGCGGCACGGCGTACGCGCTGCAGGCCCTGCGCCACCTGGTGGCCGACAGCCCACGGCTACGCGGAAAGCTGCTCGACCGGCTGGCACGCGGCGACCTCGCACCGACCGACCTGGCCATCTTTCTGCGCGTCAGCGATCCGGAGCCGCTCACGGACCCCTCCGTCACCACTCGCGCCCTGGTCGACGAGGACGGGGTACGACGCTCGCTGATCACGTGCTGGCGTGCCGTGCTGACCCACGCGGTGTCACGGCCGGAAGGCCGACGCGTGACACCACGGGCAGAGATACAGAGCTGGCTGCACTGGGCGGCCGAGGGCGCCGGTGACCGGGGGGAGGTCCTCCTCGACCTGCTGGTCACTGCCGCCGACCGATGCGGGGAGGGCCGGGGCGCTGCGTTCGCCGCGTTGTACGCGTCCGCACGCCAGGCGGAGTTCACCTCTCCGGGCGTCGGCGCCCACTCCACCGAGACGACCGATCTGTTGCTCCACAAAATCGGTGTGGCACAGAACCTCGATCCTGCCGCCCCGTCAGCATCGGCCAGAAAGGGGCGATCATGACGACCGCACGCAAGACGACGACCGTGTTCCTCACTGTCATGTGCGGCCTGTTGCTCACCATCGTCGGCCTGGTGCAGCGGTGGCCCGGCTGGACCTGGCCGGCGCTGGCCGCACTTCTTCTCGTGCTGCCCGCGGTGACCTTCCGGGTGGCCTCGCAGGGCCGCGGCCCGGTGCCGGTCAGCTTCGAGGAGCAGCTCACGGCTGCGCCAGTGGAGCGAACCGAGTACCGCGTCAACCGAGTCGCGCTGCCGAGCCTCTGGGACGACTACCACTTCGTCTTCTCAGCGACTGTACGGTGGTGCTTCGCCGACGGTTCGGGGCGTGGCACGGTCGTCAACCCGGCCGGCCTCGCCGTCGACGCGGTCCTCAGCCGGGCCCGCGCGATTGCCGAGAAGCGGGAACCCGGCCACGCCTCGCTCCTTCAGCACGAACTCGGTGGCGCCCTCAGCCGCATGTGCCCGGATTCCACGGACCACCTCCGGGCGATGGCGGAGGACATCAACCTCACGTTGCCCGACGAGGACCAGGAGCGTCTGAATCGGCTCGCCGGCGTGCGCAAGGACGAGGCGGTCTGGGAGCACCAGCGCAAGTACGAGCAGAGCAAGCGCCGGTATCTGGGCGAGGACGTCCTCAAGGACACCGGCAGCGCCGTCGTGTGGTGGCTCACCAGGAACGACGAGCACGTGGCCAAGACCGTGGCCGACCTCCCCTTGCTGGCGCAGTTGACCTCCGCTGCCAACGACGCCGACATCCCGGAGCGCCTGCTCGAGATGCTGCCGAACCGGCCAGGAGGACCCTGGACCCCGGACATCGGCACGGTGTCCGCCGATCTCCCGGCCCGTGAGCCCTCGGCTGCAGACCACCTGTCGGGGTTCTTCGAAGCCATGGGCTTCGCGGAGGACGACGACCGGCGGGCAATGCTGGCCCGACAGTTCTCGCAGCTCGTCGAGCAGCACAACCGCCACGAGACAGCGGAGGACCTCCTACGCCGATTCGATCCGCCGAGACCTCCCGCTCCCGAGACCGGAGCGGAACTTGCGTCCGACCCCGGGTCGCCGACCGACACGGTCTGACCGTCGACCGGAAGAATTCATCCCTGCGCATCCAGGAGGACGCGATGGACGCAGAACTGGCCGCGATGGCGGCATCGGGGGCCACCACCCTGGTCTCCCTCATGGTCACCGATTCCTGGACTCACGCCCGCGCACTGATGGGCCGGTTCCTGGCACGTGCGGGCGCCGACACCGCCGCGATCACCGGCCTGGATGACGCGCGTGCGCGGCTGCTCCTCACGGGCACCGCGGCGGACGGGCGGGCCGCGACCGGCATCGCGGCCGAGTGGCAGACTCGTCTCTGCGAGCTGGTGGAAGCCGGGGCGCTCACCGGCGAGGAACTGAGTGCTCTCCGGGCGTCGCTGGGCCGACTGGCGGCCGCAGCGGGCCGCCCAGCAACCGTGCACAACACCGTCTCCGGCGGCACCCAGCACGGCCCGATCGTCCAGGCCGGCAACGTCACCGGCCTGGCCTTCCCGCCGGATCCGTCCCCGCGCCGGGAATAGTCACTGCTGCCGTCGGCGAAGCGCACCTCGAAGGCGGGCGTGCCGAAGCGGGGGCCACCGTCGGCCGGGTACTCCTCGGTGCCGTCCCAGCGGCCGGCGAAGCTGTTGTCGCGGTCGCTCCCACAGTGGCAGCGCGGCCGCGTCGGCGAGGGGCAGCGCGGCACCCCAGTGGACGTGCCGTACGGTGCCGGCGGCGCAGTCCACCCGGAAGACGTAGGCGCCGCGAGCCGTGCGCAGCAGCACAGTGCCGCCGGCCTCGTACAGCCTCACCCGGCCTGACGTGCCGGCGGAGGACGGGGCACCGGGCCAGCGGGGGCGGCGGTCACGTGGCCGCACCTCATCCGGAGTCTCGCACGCGGATCAGGCGGGGACGGGCGCGTGGTCCTCGCGGACGACGACCACCGGCCCGGGCGGTGCCACGTCCCGGCCGCCCGTGAGTTCGGCCCGGGCGAGGGCCTCGCCGGCGACAGGCACGGTCACAGTGTCCTCCGTGTGGTTGATCAGGAACAGGGAGAAGTGCCGCGGCCCGTCCCCGCGGATCGCCAAAAGGGCCCCCGACTCCCGCGGGCGAGGTCGGCGTCGAGCCCAAGGCCGGTGTGCCGGGCGAGCAGCGCGTCGCAGGGCAACCGGCGGTAGTCGCGTTCCTGTCCCCCCGCGGTGCCGAAGGCGGTGGTGTCGCGGGGCGGGTGGGTCCCGCTGGTCGCGGGCACCGATCCCCCCGACCCATGTCTCGGTCGCTTCACAGAACGGCGACGGCGGCGTCCGCGCAACGTCGCCTGGCCCGCGCGGGGACTAGCGTTTCTGCTCGCAGACCGGCGCACCGCACAGAGAGGCCCATCACATGACCACGAACAACGGCCGGCCCTGCACCGGTTCGTCCCGCAGGCACCTGCTTGGTCTGGCCGAACCGCAGGGCCACGGGGCCATGAGGGCCACAGACAAGCCTCGACCGCCGAAGCTAGAGCGCCCGTCCGCACCTCGCCAGCAAAAGCGGACATGCCAGTAATGTCTCTTCATAACCGACAACACGCGGAAAGTGCGACGTCGAACAAAGGATGCGTCAAATCGCGGCGGGCATTCTTGACTGCCGGGCAATAATCCGCTGCGTGACAGTGGAGGCTGCGGAGGTTACTATTGGCCCGGATTCGGGGCCCGAACTCTCGCAGCGGTTCGCCCCGTGCGGCCTTCAGCGACCACCGCGTTGCAATGCGCCATCAGGGGGAAGTCGTGCCTCAGCCAAATAACCCTCCGGGGTTAGGCTTTACCCGCGTGACAAGGCGGGTCGTCATGCCGGACCACCGCCATCCGGGCAGGTTGCGCCTGCCGCACCGCCCGCGTACACACGCCGGTCCACTGTTCCCGAGGATGTCACAGAGCCTTAACACCCGCACCGAAAACTGGAATCAAAGGTCCATGAGGGTGGAACCGAGCACGGTGCGGAAGCGTCCTGCACAGGGATTCCCATTCACACGCAGACTGTCTACGCGCCAGTAATAACTGCCGGCCCGGAATTTCTTCCCACCTGATTACCCGGCAGTATCCCCGCGACAATACATCGCGCGCCCGTGAGCCTCACCGGCTCCGCTTCCACGCCGCTCCGGCACCGCACCGGCGCGGCCTTGCCATCGGCGGGGTGGGCATCATCCCGCCAGTGCGGTTCATCACATTCACAATATGCCGAACGACAGGGCGCCCGACCGGCGCCGTTGGAGTACGAGGGGTTCTGGTATGGCCGAGACGGGCGGACGCGGGCTGATCGTCCTGCACTCGTCACCTTTGATACGCAAGGCGATCCTCGACCTGTTCCGGGGCGATCCGAACGTCACCGTGCTGGGCGGCTGTCCCCACCCGACCGCTGTCGACACCCTCCCCGGCGGCCGGCCCGATGTGGCGCTCGTGGAGTACGAGCAGTGGCCGGAGGTCCGTGGCAACCGGTCCTACTGGAGCGGAACCCGGGTCATCCTCTACAGCAGGGACAACGCACCCCGCAGCGTGGTGGAGTGCATCAGGGGCGGGGCCGCGGGGTTCGTGCACGAGTCGTGCCCGCCCGAGTCCATCGTCAAGGGACTGCACGATGTGCTGAGCGGGCGCAGCTTCTGGCATCTGGGCGCCGACGAACCCCCGCAGCCGGCCCCGGACACCGGCGTGTGGGGCACATGGAAGCTGAGCGGACGCGAGGAGGAGATCCTCGGCCTCTTACTGCGCCGCCGCTCCAACGAGGAGATCGCCCAGGAGCTGTGCCTCACCCAGCAGACCGTCAAGAACTATGCGAGCCGGGTCTTCCACAAGGTGGGCGTGTCCGGGCGCAAGGAGCTGTTCAGGATGCTGAGGCCCTGCGGATGACCCTGTCCGAGACGGCGGCCGCAGCGGAGCAGGACCCCCTGCTCGTCGAGCAGAGCGGGCGGGTGGTCACCCTGACGCTCCGCCGGCCGCATCGCCGCAATGCGATGTCCACCGCGATGCTGGAGCAACTGGCGTCGAAGTTGAGCGACTTGACGGGCCGACAAGGTACGGCGCCCGGTGCGCTGGTGCTCACGGGGGCCGGTGGGACCTTTTCCAGCGGTGCCGACACCGGTGAACCCGACTGGCACGACCTGTCGCGCCGCGCGGTGCGACGGGCCCACTTCCGCACGGTGTTCGCGGCGTTGCACGAGGCTCCCTTCCCCGTGATCGCCGCCGTCGAGGGGTACGCCCTCGGGGGCGGCCTCGAACTCGCCCTGGCCTGCGACCTGGTGGTGGCCGGCGAGGGTGCGCTGTTCGGCCTTCCGGAGCTGGGGGTGGGCGCGGTCCCCGGCGGCGGCGCGGTCCACTCGCTGCTGCGCCGGGCCGGACGCGGAGTGGCCGCCCGGATGCTGCTGATCCCCGGCGAGCGCCTGCGGGCGGACGAACTCGCCCGGCTGGGCGCGGTGGAGCGCACCGTTCCCGACGGCGACGCGCTCGCCGAGGCACAGGCGCTGGCGGCGTCGGTGGCCGCCGGTGATCCGGCACTCCTGGGGGCAGGAGTCCGGCTGTTGCGGGACTCCGGGCACCTGGACCGCACGGCGGCGCTCGGAGTGGAGAACGGCTACTGGTGGCAGGCGGCTGCCGCCGCGAACCGGGAGCCCTCCCCGCCCTCGGACCACCGCTCCTGACGCCGCCGCGGCCTGAACGTTTCGAGCCACGGGGCCAGGTGCTTCGTTGCAGCACGTGAGCCGCCCCGATAGCCTGTTGATCAAATTCAGTAAATACTGAATGTGCCGTACGTGTCCTGCCGTACGGCAGATGCCGACCCCCCACCCTCCACCCCCGACGCCCGCCACACCGGCCGGCCGTGGACGCACGAGCCGTGGGCGCAAGAGGAGAGCAAAGAGACGTGACCCCTCTCATCGAATGTACCGACGTCACCAAGAAGTTCGGTGATTTCACCGCGCTGAGCCGGCTGAACCTGACCGTCCCCCAGGGCGTGGTGTACGGATATCTGGGCCCCAACGGAGCCGGCAAGAGCACCACGATCCGCATGCTCATGGGCCTGTCCCGGCCCACGTCCGGCGCGGTCCGGGTCCTCGGCCAGGACCCGGTCCGGCCCGAGGTCCGGGGGCGTATCGGCTACCTGCCCGGCGAACTGCGGCTGGACGAGCGGCTGACCATCGGGCAGACCCTGGCGTCCTGGGGGCGGCTTCGGGGGCTGACCGACACCGCCTACCGGGACGAGCTGGTCCAGCGGTTCGGCATCGACCCGTCACGGAAGGTACGGGGACTCTCCACGGGCAATCGCCGCAAGGTCGGCCTGGTGGGCGCCTTCATGGCCAAGCCGGAACTGCTGGTCCTGGACGAACCGACCAACGGGCTCGACCCGTTGATGCAGCAGGTGTTCCTCGGCACGGTCGAGGAGGCCCGGGACAACGGGCAGAGCGTGCTGCTCTCCTCGCACATCCTCTCCGAGGTCGAGCGGGTCGCGGACCAGGTCGCGGTGCTCCAGGGCGGCAGACTCGCCGCCTCCGGCCCGACGCACGAGCTGCGCCGCCGGGCCGCGCAGCGCTTCCACATCACCTTCGCGGAGGACGAGGACATCCCGCTCACCGCGCTGGCCTCCCTGGACGGGGCGTCGGACGTGGAACGGCGCAGGCCCGAGGGCCAGGAGGTCAGCCTGGCCTGGACCGGATCGCCCGACCCGCTCCTGAAGCTCCTGGCGGGGCACCGGATCACCACGCTCACGGCGCCCGAACCGGACCTGGAGGAGGCGTTCCTCGAGTATTACCAGAGCGACGTGCCGGGCAGCCGGGGCACCGCCGCCGACGAGCCGTCCCCGGGCTCCGCCCCCGTGCGGTAGCCGCCGCACCCACCGCCACGGGTCTCAGTCATCAAGGCCGCTCCCCCGGGCCGGCCGGAAGGGAAACACATGTCGTCGCCCAGCTCGGAGATCTTCCGGCGCGGAGTACAGATCCAGAAACGCACCCTGATCGCCTGGTCGGCCGCGCTGGTCCTGCTCGCGCTCTCCGTCGCCGGGGCCTGGCCCTCGATGGAGAAGTCCGGCGCGCTGGAGGACTTCGCCTCCGGCGTCTCGCCGGAGGTGGCCACGGCCTTCGGGATCGACCAGATCAGCAGCGCCAGCGGCTACCTCAAGGGCAACCTGTACGCGGTCCTGCTGCCGCTGCTCCTCGGCCTGATGGCCGTGACCGCGACCGCCGCCCTGACCGGCGGCGACGAGGAGGCCGGGCGGCTCGAACTGCTGCTGGCGCTGCCGGTGGCCCGCCGCACGGTCTTCCTGATGCGCTTCCTCTGCGTGGCCTTCGGCCTGGCCGTCACCAGTCTCCTGGTCTGGCTGTCGGTCTACGGCTCGGTCGTCGCCTTCGACATGGACGTCTCCGGGGGCGGGGTCGCCGCCGTGACGCTGACGGTCGGCCTGCTGGCCGTGCTGCACGCCGGGGTCGCCTACGCCGTCGTCGGATTCGGTTTCGGACGCGGTCCCGCGCTGGGTGTGGCGGCCGGTGTGCTGGTCGTCGGCTATCTGCTGCACGCCATCGCGCCGATGTCCGACGCCCTGGAGCCGCTGTCGAACATCTCCCCGTGGGAGTGGGCGCTGGGCAGCGACCCGCTGGTCGACGGCGTTCCGTGGGGCGGGGTCGCGCTGCTGCTGGTCCTCTCGGGTCTGGTCGTCGCCGCCGGTACGCACGCGGTCGGCCGACGGGACGTCAAGAACGCCTGAGCCGCACGCCCTCGCGCGCCCGAAGCGGCCCGGCCCCTCCCCTCGCGGAGGCGCCCGGGCCGCTTTCGTGCGTAGGCGCGTCTACCGCACGGTGTTGACGGAACCGACGGAAAATCGAGTACCGGGAGTCATCGAGCCACCCGAGCATGAGTACTTGACGGCCATATCGAGGCTCGTGTAGGAGCGGTTAGCTTCGCTCCATGGACAGCAGCCGAGCCCCCTCCCCGGACCCCTCCGATTCCGTCGTGCTGACCGGCATCGGGTGCGTGCTGCCCGGCACCCCTGATGTCCATGCCTTCTGGAGGCATCTCTCCACCGGAACCCCACAGGTGAGCCGGCTGGAGAAGCCGGCGTTCGCCGCTGCCGGGCTGCCGGTCCACGCGGCCGCGCAGCTCGGTGCGTTCGACACCGCGGTCCGGCTGCCGGACCTCGATCCGGCGCACGCCGCCAAGTACAACCGCGACATCCTGGCCACCATGGCGGCCGTCGGCGACGCGCTCGCGGACGCCGGGATCGCCCGGGGCCAGGTCGCCCCGGAGCGGCTGAGCATCGTCCAGTCCTCCTCCCGCGGCCCGCTGTCCTGGTGGGCCGAGACCATGACGGCGGGCCCCGACCAGGACCCGTACGCCGGCAAGGCGACGGCCATGTTCCGCGGTCTCGCCGGCTGCCCGGCCACGCTGGCCGCCATCGCCGTCGGGGCCAAGGGCCTGGTCACCACGGTCAGCAGCGCCTGCGTCGGCGGCCACCACGCGATCGGCCTCGCGCTGCGCGAGCTGCGTTCGGGCAGCGCCGACGTGGTCCTGGCCGGGGGCCACGAGTTCCCGATCACCCCGGAGGTCGCCCGCTGCTACCTGGGCCTCGGGGACGGGGTGCTCTCCCCGGAGGAGGAGGACCCCGCCTCCGCCGTCCGCCCCTACGACCGCGACCGGCGCGGATTCGCCCTGGGAGAAGGCGCGATGACGCTCTGCCTGGAGCGCGAGTCCTCCGCCCGCGAGCGCGGCGCCCGGATCTACGCGCGGATCCTGGGCCACCGCGCGCTCAACGAGGCCAACCACGCCACCAGCATGGATCTGACCGGAGACGTCACCGCCTCGGTCGTCGCGGCAGTGCTCGACGACGCCGGGCGCAAGCCCGAGGAGTTGGGGTACGTCTGCGGCCACGGCACCGCCACCCGGTACAACGACCTCGCCGAGAGCCGGGCCCTGCGCCGGCTGCTGCCGCACCGCGACGACGCCGACCTGCCGCCGCACGGCTCCAACAAGCCCATCTACGGCCACACCTTCGGCATGGCCGGAATCATCAACGTCGCCGCCACCTCGCTGATGCTCCACCACCAGCGGCTGGCCCCGACCGCCAACCACCGCACGCCGGACCCCGAGTGCGACCACGACCACGTCGCCGAGGGGCCCCGCGACGCCGAGTTCGACCTGGCGGTCTCGCTGTCCTTCGCCTTCGGCTCGCAGACCTCCGTCATGGCCCTGGAGCACGCATGACCACAGCGCCCGAACACCCTGCCGCCACGGGCCACCGCAGCGGCCCCTACCTGGCCGCCGGCCCCGACGACCTGATACGCCGCTTCGTCCGTGAGGGCGACCACCTGCACGCGGCGGCAACGATGTCGCGGCCCAACGCCCTGCTCAACGCGGTCTGCCGGACCTTCGCCGGCAGCCGCAGCCTGACCGTGAGCACCACCGCCGTGCACTCCAGCGCCCACGCGCTCGCCCTCTCCGGCGCCGTGCGCAAGGTGATCACCGGCTTCGTCGGGGACACCTACCCCTCGCCGCGCCCCAACCGCCTCTACCGCGAACTGGCCGAGGGCCGCCCGTTCGAGATCGAGATGTGGTCGCTGCTGAGCTACACCCAGCGGCTGATGGCCGCAGCACTCGGCCAGCCGTTCGCCACCACCGGCTCGAGGCTTGCCGAAACCGACCTCAGGCACGGCAAAGAGGGCAGCCTCCACCTGGTGCCGCACCCGGAGGACCCGGAGCGCACCGTCGCCCTGCTCAGCCCGCTGCGTCCCCGCTTCGCCCTCTTCCACGGCGTCGTCGCGGACAGCCGGGGCAACATCGTGGCCTGCCCCCCGCTGGGCGAGGGCCCCTGGGCCGCGTACGCCGCCACCGACGGCGTCCTCGCTTCCGTGGAGGCGATCGTCGACGACGAGGTGGTCGCGGCGATGCCGGACCGGGTGGTGATCCCCGCCGCCCGTGTCCTCGGCCTGTGCGAGGCTCCGCTCGGCGCCCACCCGCAGTCGCTGCGTACGGGCCGTCTCGCCGGAGTCGACGGCTACCTGGACGACTACGACTTCCTCACCGGCATCGTCGGCGCCTGCAAGACCCCGGAGACCGCCGCCGCCTGGTACGAGGAGTGGGTCGGCGGGGTGTCGGGCCACGCCGAGTACCTGGAGAAGCTGGGCGGGCGGCGCCGCTCCGGACTGCTCTTCCCGGCTCCGCCGGGCGACAGCGCCGTCGCGGAGAAGACCGCCCCGCCGGCGGACGCGCCCGCCGCGCCCACCGAGCAGGAGCAGCTCATCGTGCTCGGTGCCCGTGCCGTCGCCGACCTGGTCCGGGAGCGCGGCTACGACACGCTGCTCGCCGGGATCGGCACCTCGCACATGTCGGCGTGGCTGGCAGCCCGGCTGCTGGCGGACGACGGCGTCCAGGTGCGGGTCGCCGCCGAACTGGGCCTCCAGTCGATGGACCCCGAGCCCGGCGACGTCTTCCTCTTCAGCCAGCGTCACGCCGAGCGCTCGCAGATGCTCGCGGGCGTCGCGGAGACGCTGGGCGGCGCGGTCGCCGCCAACCCCCGCTGCCTGGGCGTACTGTCGGCGGCGGAGATCGACCCGGACGCCAACATCAACACGACGCTGCTGCCGGACGGCCGCTGGATCACCGGCTCGGGCGGGGCCAACGACATCGCCTCGACCGTGGACTGCGTGGTGATCGCGGTCGCCTCGGCCCGCCGCTACGTACCGCGGCTGGCCCACCTCACCAGTCCGGGCCGGCGGGTCCGCGACGTGGTCAGCCAGTTCGGGCGCTTCACCCGCACCGGAGCCGGCGACGCGTTCGAGCTGACGAGCTGGCTGCCGCCGGTGCCCGGCCGGGGCCGCACCGAGGCGGACCTGCCCGACGGGCCCGAGGCGGCGGTCCGCGACCTCACGGGGTGGGACTTCCCTGACGGATCCACGGGAGTCAGCGCGTTCCTGAACGACGAAAAGCCCGTCACCACCGAAGAACTCGAGCTCCTGCGCACCATGGACCCGGAAGGCCACTACCGATGACCACCACCGCCGAGACCGTCCCCGACCCGGCGACAGCCCATCTGCGCCCCCTGCCGCCCACCGCGATCGCCCCCGTGCGGCTCGCCGGGATCGGCCACTACTTCCCCGGTGAGCCGATCACCAACGCCCACTTCGAGCAGCTCGACGCGCTGGGCATCGACGACGCCTGGATCCGCGAGAACACCGGGATCGTCAGCCGCCACTGGCCGGCCGACGACAAGGAGCGCGCGGTGGAGATGGCGGCCAGGGCGGTGGACGACGCGTTGAGCGCCGCCGGTCTCGGACCCGACGACATCGACCTCGTCATCGGCACGACCTCGACGACCCGCCCGCGCACCAACCCCTCCAGCGCCACCAACAACTACATGGACATCTCGCTGCCGCTGCAGAAGCAGGCCGGGCTGCGGCACGCCACCTGCTTCGACGTCACCTCGGTGGCCTGCGCCGGCTTCATGTACGGCACCGCGACGGCCGCCGCGATGCTCCCGGCGCTCGGCATGCGCAACGCGCTGGTCGTCTGCGCGGAGAACCCCCGCCCGATCCTGAACTTCGACTACCGCTATTCGGCGCTGTTCGGGGCGGGCGCCGCCGCGGCGGTCTGGTCGGCGGACACCGCGGAACGCGGACTGCTGGACGTGGCGCTGCACGCGGACGGCTCGTACTTCGACGCCTTCGACATCGACGAGAACGACAAGATGCTGATGCGCGGCCGTGAGGTCGGCGCGGTCGGGCCGAAGCTGCTCACCCACGTGGGCCGGGAGATCCTGGAGCGCAACGACCTGACGGTGGACGACATCGACTGGTTCGTGCCGCACCAGGGCAACCTCAACATGATCAACCAGGTGTGCCGGGCCCTGGAGATCCCGGGAGACAAGCTCCTCACGAACATCCAGGAACGGGGCAACACCTCCAGCGTCTCCATCCCGAGCTGCCTCTCGGAGAACCTGAGCGCCGGGAAGATCCGCTCCGGCGATCTCGTCGCGACCATCGGCATCGGCCGCGGCTTCAGCTGGGGCGCGATGCTCCTGCGCATTCCGTGAGCCCGGCCTCATCCCCCTCAGCCGGGCCGTGGCCGGCACCACCGCACAGTACGGGAAGACGAGAGATGGACGACGAGACCTCCCTGTGGCGCGAGAGCGGACTGCGCCTGTCCGGGTTCGGGCACTACTACCCACGCCTCCTTCTCGAGAACGGCAGCGCCGAGGACCCCGCGGGCAACGCGGTGGACGAGGCCGTCATCGGCCGGCTCGACGTCCGCAGCCGCCATGTGGCGGACGAGGAGGAGACCCCCGCGTACATGGCGGTGCGCGCCGCCCACTCGGCGCTGGAACAGGCCGGCGTCACGCCCGACGAGCTGGACCTGGTGATCGTCAGCAACTGGACGGACCGCCAGTTCGTCCCCGAGTGGGCCCCGCACACCGCCCATCTGCTGGGCGCCGACCGGGCGCTGGCCTTCGACGTGTGCGGCGCCTGTACGGGGTTCGTGCACGGCGTGCAGACGGCGGCGGCGTACTTCGGCACGCACACCGCCTGGCGGCACGCGCTGGTCGTCTCCAGCGAGCGGTTCTCGCGCCGGGTGCGCCCCGGCAGCAAGGGCGAGCTGATCGTGGGCGACGCGGCCGGCGCAGCCGTGCTCTCGCGCGGCGCGGAGCCGGACGCGGGGCTGTGGGACTCGCTGCTGATCAGCGACGGCTCCGGCAGGGAGACGGTCACCGTCCACCCGCCCAACGGGTGGATCAAGAGCAGCCGCGAGCTGGTCTCCATCGCCGCCGACTCGCACGCCGACCTGGCCGCCCGGATGCTGGCCCGCTCGGGCGTCAAGATGGACGAGATCGACTGGGTCGTACCGCATCCCGGCACGGGTCAGCTGCACACCGCCGTGCGCGAGCGCCTCTCCATCCCGCAGGAGCGCTTCGTCACCAACTACGAGACCCGGGCGAACACCGGCAGCGCCTCGGTGCCGATCGTGCTGTCCGAGATGGCGCGCGACGGCCGACTGAAACCCGGTGACCTCTGCTACACGCCCACGGTGGGCTCCGGCTGGTACTACGGAGGGCTGCTCTTCCGTGTCTGATCAGCCATCACTTTCCGGACAGCACGACGCCGTCCGCGGGACAGCCCTGGTCACCGGCGGCAGCCGAGGCCTGGGCGCGGCCATCGCCCGGCATCTGGCCGCGGCGGGCTGGCACACCGTGATCTGCGGGCGCGACCCCGAGAACCTGGACGCGGCCGTGAAGGCGGCGGCCGACGACGGGCTCGCCCTGCACGCCGTGCGGGCGGACGTCACCGACGAGCGCTCCGTGGCCGACCTGTTCGAGCGGCTGGCCGAGGACGCCCCGCCGCTCGGGCTCTGCGTCAACAACGCGGGCAGCAACTTCTCCCGCCGCCTGGTGAGCGTCAGGGAACGGCCCGACGGGCCTCCCCTGCTCTCCCCGCACCCGCTGGAGGACTTCGAGCGGGTGGTGACCTCCCTGCTCACCGGCACCTTCCTGGTCGGCCGGCACGCGGCGCAGACGATGCTGGCCGCCGGCACGCCCGGAGCCATCGTCAACATCTCCTCCACCGTGCGCAAAGGCGCGTACGGGCAGTCGGCGTACTGCGCAGCCAAGTCCGGGGTGGAGGCGCTGACCCGCACCTGGGCGACCGAGCTGGGCGAGTTCGGCATCCGGGTCAGCGCGGTGGCACCCGGAGTCGTCGACGGCGAGGCACTGCGCCGCCGGTCGGCGGCGAACGAGCGGCACGCGGCCTACATGGCCGACCTGCGGCGCCATGTGCCGCTGCGCCGCTGGTGCGACGAGAAGGACGTGGCGGAGGCGGTCGCCTTCGCCGCCGACAACCCCTCGGTGACCGGCACGGTGCTGGAGGTCGACGCGGGCGGACTGCCGGCCCGCGTCCTGCCCCCGGCCGACCGGATCCCCGCAACCAGCACGGCAGCCGCGACGGCGGACCTCCCCGAGGAAGCGGAGAACACAGCATGACCAGCGGGTTCGCACCCACCCTGCTCCAGGGCAGGACCACCTTCCTGACCGGCGCCAGCAGCGGCATCGGCGCCGTCCTGGCGACGATGCTCGCCGCCCACGGCTCCCGGGTGGCGCTCATGGCACGCAGCGAGAAGGAGCTGCGGCTGCTGGCCGAGCGGATCGAGGCGGACGGCGGACGGGCGGTGGCGGTCCCCGGCGACCTCACCGACCCCGACAGCGTGCGCGCCTGCGTCCGCGAGGCCGAGGAGCGGCTCGGCCCGGTCGACCGGCTCGTGCACTGCGCGGGCGAGGCCCGCAACCAGGCGTTCCTGTGCGACCAGGACGAGGACCAGTGGATGGCCACCCTCGACATCAATCTGCTGGGGGCCTTCCGGGTCGCCCGTGCGATCGTGCCGGGGATGATGGAGCGGCGCGAGGGCAACATCGTGATGGTCTCCTCCATCGCAGGAAAGCGCGGGCTGCCCGCCAACACCTCGTACTGCGCGTCGAAGTTCGGGCTGAACGGCCTGACGCAGGCGCTCGCCGCCGAGCTGGGCGCCTTCGGCGTGCGGGTCAACGCGGTCTGCCCCGGGCTCACCGACAGCCCGGCTGCCACGGACGGCGAACGGTACGGCGACCCGTTCATGGCAGCCATCGCCAAGCACCACGGTCCCGCGGACCTGACCTGGGAGCGGTATCTGAAGCGGGCGGTCAACAGCACCATCCTGCGCCGTCTGGTGCGCCCGGAGGAGATCGCGGCGCAAGTGCTGTTCCTGCTCTCCGACCTGTCCGGCGGGATGACAGGGCAGGCCGTCAACGTGGACGCGGGGGCTCTGTGAGCGAGGAGCACGGCCGGGCGCGGGGCGAGCCGGCACCGCCCAGGGACCTGTTCGCCCCGGCGCCGCGCCCCTGGGCCCCCGGCCCCCGGGACGCGCTGGTCACCGGCATGGGCTTCTGTCTGCCCGGCGCGGCGGACGAGCCGGTGCGCACGGCCGGGCAGGTCTGGGCGACGGCCGCCACCGGGACCAGTCACGTCGAACGCGACGGCTTCCACCACGGCACCGTGCGCGGGGCTCGGGAGGCGTTCGAGGAACTGCTGCCGGACGTCCCCTCCCGCTATCTGCGCAGCTACGCCGACGTGCACCTCTACGGGATGGTCTCGTTGGTCGAAGCCTGCCGGGACGCCGGCCTCGACCACACGGCGGGCGAGCTGCGTGGCGCGGACGTGCTGACCGCGCGGGCGGGGGTGGACAGCAACTACGACAGCTACCGCGCCTGGCACGACGCCGATCCGGCGACGGTCGGCCCGAGGGAGGCCAAGTCCCTCTTCGTACGGCTCCTGGTGGCGGGCACCTCCAGCGATGTCGGTCCGGTCCAGGCCGCGTTCCTCGGCTCCACCGGCGCCAACTACACGGTGAGCTGCGGCTGCGCCTCCTCCTCGGTGCTGCTCGGCATCGCCCGCACGATGATCGCCGCGGGGCAGAGCGACCTCGTCGCCGTCACCGGGGTGGACCGCTTCGACACCGAACGGGTGCTGCACGGCCACCGGTTGCGGGAGGTCGTCGAGCGCGAGGCCGTCACCGTGCGGCACAACGACGATCCGCCGGCCGCGCCGCGCCACGACCGGCCGATGCGCCCGTACGACGCGGCGGGCGACTGCATGAACTACGGCGACGGCTCGGTCACCCTGATCCTGGAGAGCCGGGAACATGCCGCCGCACGCGGCGCCCGCACGCACGGGGCGGTCCTCGGCCAGGCCACCACACGCTCCGGGCTCAACAGCGCGGTGGCCATCGACACCGGCGGCACCGCTCTGGCCGAGGCGGCCCGCCGCGCCCTGGGCGACCACACCTCGCTGGCGCAGGTCCCGTACGTCAACGGGGGCGGCGAGGGCGACGCGCTGTTCACCCGGATCGAGTCCAACGCCGTCCGGTCCCTGTGGGGTGACAGGTCCTCACAGGTGCTGGTGAGTTCGCAGGAGGCGTGCTTCGGGCACAGCGGTGCGCCGCTCGGCGCTCTGGGCACGGCGCTGACGCTGATGATGATGCGGGAGGGCGCGGTGTGCCCCACCGCCAACTGCACGGCCCCGTCACCGGTCTGCTCGTTCGACCCGGTGCCGGGAACCAAGACGCGTGCCTTGGAGTTCGACCGGGCGCTGAGCTTCAACTACCAGGTGGGCGGGGTCAACAGCGCGCTGCTGCTGGGGGGTGGCGATGCCTGCTGACACACCCCTGCTGCGGCTCTCCGGCGCCGGGTTCGTGCTGCCGGGGCCGGACGGCCGTGCCTGCACCGACCTGGACACCTTCTGGCGGGTGGTGCGCGACGGGACGAGCTGCCTCTCCCCGTACGCCCGTCCCGGCCTCCCCCTCCGGATCGCCGGGACGGTCGGCCAGTGGGACCCGGAGAGGGAACTACCGCTGTCCCAGCGGCAGATACGCCGCTCGTCGCGTGCCGGGCTGATGGCCACGGGCGCGGTCGCCCGGGCCCTGGAGCAGGCCGGGCTGACCGCCGCGGACCTCGACGCGGAGCGCACCGCGCTGGTCGCCTGCTCGCTCCAGTTCGCCTTCCCCGAGACCGAGCGCTACTACGAGCTGGCCCGGGACAAGGGCGTAGCCGCCCTCGGCATGGAGTACTGGCTCAACGGGACCCCGCCCAGCGTGATCGGCACCGTCGCCTCCGGACTGCGGCTCCCCTGCCAGACGCTCAGCGTGGCGGGCTCCTGCAACGTGGCGCTGCGCACGCTCCACCTGGTCCAGCAGATGTTCCGCTGCGGGGACATCGACCGGGCCGTCGTCGTCGGTGTGGACACCACCGTGGACCCGGTGTTCGTGGCCGGCACCAGCCACACCGGGCGCAGCGGCTACCGCGCCTCCTCGCTGTCCGACGACCCCTCCGACGTCCGGCCGCACGACGAGATCCAGACCGGCAACGCCACCGGGGAGGGCGCCCTCGCCGTCGTCCTGGAGGACCCGGCGGCGACCGGGGACCGCCCGGGGCTGCGGTACCGCGCGCACCTGCGCACCTCGCGCTCCAACGGCCCCTCCACCGTCGCCACCGGCCCGCCCGACAACGTGGTGGGGGACGTGCTGGCCACGCTAGCGTCGGCCGGGCGCGGGCCGGGCGATCTGGCGTTCGTCAACGACTACGCGGACGGCAACCGGTTCGTCGAGGACCACCTGTGCCAGGCGCTGGCCGGCATACGGAAGGCGACGGGGTACGACGGCGAGCTGCGGCTGACCAACCAGGAGGCGGTCTTCGGACACGTCGCCGGGACCGGCGGCCTGGTCAAACTCCTCGGCAGCCTCCTGATGCTGCGTCACGGCCGGATCGCGCCCAGCGCCAACACCCTGACGCCGTACGCGGCGCTGCCGGGCGATCCGGTGCTCGCGGGCGGCCTGGCGACCGGGGGCGACAGCGCGCTGGTGCTCGCCTCCGGGGCGGGCGGCGACGCCACCAGCATGCTCATCGAATACGAAGGCGGCGACTTGCCATGACCCAAGTACACAGCACGGCGGGACGGCCCGGGACGGCCGTGGCGGGGGACCCGCTGCGGGCGCCGGTCGACGCCCGCCTGGTCGTCGACGCCACCGGGGCCCCGGGCACTCCGGTCGACGCGCTCACCGACGCACTCGGCGCGCTGGGGCTCTCCCCCGAAGCCCCCGGTGCCCCCGGTGCCCCCGGCACCGGCCGGGCCGGCGCCGCGGAACCCGCCCCGGCCGCCTACTGCGCGCTGCTGCTCGGCGAGGAGGCGTACGGCGCGGAGCACTCGCCGGGACTGGACCGGGCACGCATCCGGGCGGCCGCCCTGGCGATGGCGTCGGCGGGCCGGGGCCGCCTGGTCCTGGTGACCGACGCGACGGGCGAGCCGCACGCCGGGACCGACCCCGGCCGGCACGCCCGGCTCGCCGCCGACCGGGCCTGGTGGCAGCACCTGGTCACCGAGGTCGCCGGGCGCGGCGTCGTCGGCAACACCGTGGTCACCGGCTACTCCCCCGGCCTGGGCCACCGCCTCTCCCCCGCCGCCGAGGCCGGCCTGCTGCGCTATCTCGTGCAGCGCCGGACCACCACGGCCGCCGATGTGGCCGCCGGCGTGGCCTTCCTGGTCTCCGAGGGATGCTCGTACCTGGTCGGGGAGACACTGCCGGCCGACGGAGGCGCGGGGCTGGGCCACATCCCGTCGCTGCCCGCCAGGCCGCCCGCCGTCCCCGCGCCGCGTCGCGGCGCCGCGGCCTCGCATCCGGCGCCGGAGCCGGTCACCGGCCAGGACCTCCTGGGACGTACGGTACTGGTGGCGGGGGCCAGCAGCGGCATCGGCCGGGCCGCCGCCCTGCATCTGGCGGGGCGCGGCGCGGACGTGGTGCTGGCGGCGCGCCGGACACCGGCGCTGGAGGAGGTCGCCGCCGGCATCGAGGACCGCGGCCGCCGGGCGTGGGCGCTGCGCTGCGACCTCTCCGACGCCGAGGACGCCGCATCGCTCGGCGAGCGCGCCTGGCGGACGGCCGGCGGCGTCACCTCACTGCTGTACGCGGCCGGGCACCTGGGCTTCAGCGCGGTCGGCGGCGACCCCGCCTCCGCCGCCCGGACCTTCGCCGTGAACCTGCACAGCTTCGTCGCGGTCACCGAGTACCTGACGGCCCGCTGGCGGGACGAGGGGACGCCCGGCGCGGTGGTCGGGGTCTCCTCGGTCAGCTCCACGCTCAGCCCGGTCGCGGGGCTGGAGTACTACGGGGCGAGCAAGGCGGCGATGGCGCAATACATCCGGTGCCTCGCGGTCTCGCTGGCCCGCCACGGCATCCGCGCCAACTGCGTGGCCCCCGGCATCATCGAGACGCCGATGGGTGACGCGGCGGGCCCCGAGCACCGGCGCGGCTGGATCAGCCGGATACCGGCCGGACGGGTCGGCGACCCGCGTGAGGTCGCGGCCGTCCTCGGCCATCTGCTCAGCGGTTCGGCTGCCCGGACGACCGGTGCGGTGCTGCGCGTGGACGGCGGCTTCGGTCTCGGCGACGTGGCGCCGCTGCGGCCGGGCTACCCGGAACCGGCGCTCGCACAGGCCGCGCCGTCGGATGCGGCGCAGGGAGAGCAGCGGTGAGCGCCGCGGGAGTGGCGGGCGGCCCTCCGGTCGCCCTCGTCGCCGGCGCCTCCTCCGGCATCGGGGCCGCAGTCGCCCGCCGCCTGGCCGCCCGCGGCAGCGCCGTGGCGCTGGTCGGCCGGCGGGAGGCCGAGCTGAAGGAGGTCGCGGAGTCGATCCGCGAGGCCGGGGGGACCGCGCTGCCGTTCGCCCTGGACCTCGCCAAGCCCGGCGCCCCCGCCGACGCGGTCGCCGCGACCGCCGCCGCGCTGGGGCCGGTGGGGCTGCTGGTGTGCAGCGCGGGCGCCATCCGGCTGGCCGCCGTCCACGAGACCGAGGAGCGGCACTGGGAGCGGCAGGTGCGGGTGAACCTCACCGTGCCGTTCCTGCTGGCCCGCGCGGTGCTGCCGGGGATGCGGGAACGCGGCCACGGCTGGGTCGTGAACATCGGCTCGGGCGTTGGCTCGGAGGTGGTGCCGGGCAGCGGTGGCTACGGCGTCAGCAAGCACGCCGTGCACCGGCTCACCGAGCTGATCCACGAGGAGAACCGCGACTTCGGCGTCCGCGCGGTCACCGTCGCCCCGGGCTGGGTCTCCACCCGGCTCGCGGCCCGGCCCAGCGACCTCGGCGTCCCCGAGGAGGAGGTCCTGGACGCGGAGGACATCGCGGACACCGTCGCGTGGCTGCTGGACCGGCCGGCCCGGATGAGCGTGGGCCCGCTGGTCCGCGTCGAGCCCTCGGCGAGCCGGGCCGCCGCCGGTGACGCCATGACCCGCCATCTGAACCGCTCCCGCGCCCGGGGCGCCGGACCGGCCGCCGAGGAGAACCGCTGATGGGCAGGACCACCCTCATCGAGCACGACGTGCCGGTGGAGATGCGCGACGGAACGGTGCTGCGGGCCGATGTCTGGCGGCCCGCCGAAGCAGCGCCCTCGCCCGCCGTCCTCTTCCGCACGCCGTACGGCAAGTCCGCACTGGGACTGGCCACCCTGACCCCGTCCCAGTGCGTGGACCGGGGGTACGCGGCGGTCGTGCAGGACACCCGGGGCCGGTTCGCCTCGGAGGGCGAGTGGGCCCCGCTGGACTGGGCGCAGGAGGGCCCGGACGGTTACGACACGGTCGAGTGGACCGCGCGGCAGCCGTGGTGCGACGGGAACGTGGCCATGGCGGGCACCTCGTACCAGGCGATCGTCCAGTGGCTGGCCGCCATGGAGAAGCCGCCGCACCTGCGGGCCATCGCGCCCGCGATGTCGACCTCCGCGGCCTTCGACGCCGAGCAGCTGGGCGGTTGCCTGCGGCTGGACCACCTCACGAGCTGGCTCGGTCTGACGGCGCTGGAGTGGGTGCAGCGCCGGGCCGCGGCGGGCGATCCGGTGGATGCGGCGGTCGTCGCCGAGGTCGTGCAGCTCCTCACCACGCCCGACGTGCCCCTGCGCCGCCTGCCGTTGTCGGCCGTCCTCGACTTCGAGGGGTTCCCCGGCCGGCTCCGGGACGTCTTCGCGGGGAAGGCGGCGACGGTGGCCGACTACCGCATCGGTGACGTCGGCGTGCCCACCTTCTCGGTGGGCGGCTGGTACGACGTGTTCTCCCACGGCACGATCGAGCTGCACCGTGCGATGCGCGCCCAGGACCCGGTGGCCGGGCGGCACGAGCTGGTCGTCGGGCCCTGGGTGCACTCCGGTCAGCTGCCGCAGGTGCAGGGCGAGGTGAACACGGGCCTGTACGGTTCGGCGCAGGGCGCGCGGCTGGCCGATCTGCATCTGGACTTCTTCGACCGCCATCTGCGGCCGGCCGGACACGACGCGGGGCGGGCCGCGGGCGGTGACGACGCCGGAAAGGCCGCGGGCGGTGACGTCCGGTACTTCCTCTTCGGTGACGACACCTGGCACCGGGCCGAGAGCTGGCCGCCACCCGAGGCCGTGGACGCCTCCTGGTACCTGGCGGGTCCGGAGTGCGACGGGAAGGGCGGCCGGCTTCTGCCCGCACCGCCTCCGGGGGGCGTGGGGCGGGACGCGTTCACCTACGACCCGGAGAACCCGGTGCCCTCGCACGGCGGGCGGGTGCTCCAGCTGGGCCGGCTGGCGGCGGGTCCGCTCAACCAGGCGCACCTGGAGAGCAGGCCGGACGTGCTCCTGTACACCTCCGAGCCGCTCACCGAGCCGCTGGACGTCGTGGGCCGGCAGCGGCTGCGGCTCCGCTTCGGCTCGGACGCGCCCGCCACCGCCGTGGTCGCCAAACTCACCGACGTGTGCCCGGACGGGCGTTCGCTGCTCGTGGCCGAGGCCAGTCTCCGGCTGGAGGGCGTGGGAGGCGCCCCGCCGGACGAGCCGTACGACGCCGATCTGCTGCTCGGTGACACCGCGTGGCGCTTCGCCCCCGGGCACCGGCTGCGCGTCCACGTCACGAGCAGCAACTTCCCTCACCTGGACCGGCATCCCAACCTTCCCGGTCCGGTCGGCGAGGCGGACCACTGCCGGCCCGCACGGCAGACGGTCTGGCACGGGGGCCCGTACCACAGTGTGCTGCGGTTGCAGGTGCTGCCCGCCTCGGGGGCCGGGGGGACCGCGTGAGCGAGGACATACTCGATCCGGCGTCCGCCGACGTGCCGACGGCCGAGCAGTGCGTCCTCGGCCCCCTGCTCCGCCGTCGCGCCGCCGCCACACCGACGGCGCCGTACGCGCTGATGCCGGACGGCGACAGGTGGTCGTACGCGCGCACGCTCCGGGAGACCGAGGAGACGGCCGCCGCGCTCCAGGCGCTGGGTGTCGCCCCCGGGGAGCTGGTGCTGAGCTGGCTGCCCAACGGGCCGGACGCGCTGCGCGTCTGGTACGGGGTCAACCTGGCGGGCGCGGTCCTGGTGCCGCTGAACATCGCCTACCGGGGCGCGATCCTGCGCCAGGTGATCGCCGACAGCGGGGCCGCGGTGCTGGTCTGCCGGCCGTCGCTGGCGGCCCGGCTGGCGCAGACGGACGAGCGGACCGGGTCGGTGCGCACGGTGGTGCTGCTGCCGGGTCCCGACGACGCGCCACAGGAGGTGGCGGCGCTCGCCGGGCGGCTCTCCGGGCGCTACCGGGTGGAGACGGGACTGCGGGCGGACCGGGCGCAGTTCACCGAGCCGGTGCCCACGCCGCAGCCGTGGGACCCGCAGACCGTCGTCTACACCTCCGGGACGACCGGCCCCTCCAAAGGGGTCGTCTCCTCCTACGCGCACCTGTACAGCAGTTGCACCGCCGCCTTCCACGGCATGGCCGGACCGCAGGACCGCTATCTGCTCCAGCTGCCGCTGTTCCACGCGGGCGGCACGATCGGGGCGTACGGGATGCTGGTGCACGGCGGTTCGGTGACGGTCGTGCCCGCCTTCAGCACCGGTGAGTTCTGGCCGCTGATCCGGCGTACGGGGACGACCCTCTGCACGCTGCTCGGCGTGATGGCGACCTATCTGCTCAAGCAGCCGCCGCTGCCGCAGGACACCGCGCATCCGCTGCGGGCCGCCTACGTCATCCCGTTCACCGAGGGGGCGGCGGAGTTCTCCCGGCGGTTCGGAGTGTCGGTCCGCGCGCTGTTCAACATGACCGAGGTGTCGTGTCCGGTGCTGTCCGCGCCGGACCATCGCCCGGGGGTCCCGATGCACTGCGGGCGGCCTCGGCCGGGCATCACCGCCCGGGTCGTCGACGACCACGACCGGGAGGTGCCGGACGGCGAGGCGGGCGAGCTGGTGCTGCGGGCGGACCGGCCGTGGTCGTTCCTGAGCGGCTATCTGGGGCGGCCGGCCGAGACGGCCGCGGTCTGGCGCAACGGCTGGTTCCACACCGGGGACACCTTCCGGCGCGCACCGGACGGCGGGCTGGTCTTCGTGGACCGCAAGAAGGACGCCATCCGCCGGCGCGGCGAGAACGTCTCTTCCTTCGAGGTGGAGGCCCAGGCGGTGGCCCACCCGGGGGTGCTGGAGGCGGCGGCGGTGGCGGTCCCCGGCGACGAGGGCGAGGACGAGGTGCTGCTGGTGGTGGCGGACCGCGACCCGGCGGCGCCGGTCGACCCGGCGGCGCTGCTGGAGTTCCTCCGGGAGCGGCTGGCCCACTTCATGCTGCCGCGCTACATCCGGGTGCTGCCGGAGCTCCCCAAGACCCCCACCGGCAAGCCCACCAAGCACACGCTGCGCGCCGAGGGCGTGGTGGCGGGGACGTGGGACCGCGAGGCCGCCGGCATCCGCATACGCAGGGAGAGGATCGTATGAGCCAGCGAGGGACCGACGCGGGCCTGGGGTCCGCGGCCGAGTGGGCGGGGGCGGCGACCGAGTCGTTCGCGGACTTCGCCGACCGGGTGGACGGCAAGGAGGACGTGCCGCTGCGAGCCTCGCTGGTGGACGGGGTCGCCACGCTGACTCTGGACCGGCCGCGCCGCCGCAACAGTCTCGATCTGGCGCTCTCCCGCCATCTCCTGCTCGGCCTGATGTGCGCGGGGGACGACCGCCGGGTGCGTACGGTCGTGCTCACCGGGAGCGGCGGGGCGTTCTGCGCGGGCGACGACGTGGAGAGCGTACGGCGGTGGCGGCTGGGCGACCGGGTGGACACCCCCTTCGACCCGATCACCTCGGACGCGCACTACCTGCGGGTCTGCGAGGCGATCCTGCACCTGCCGAAGCCGGTGATCGTGGGGCTGACCGGCGCGGCGGCGGGCGCCGGGGCGGAGATCGCCTGCGCCGCCGACTTCCGGCTGGCGGACACCCGTGCCTCGATCGGCAGTTGCCTGGCCGGGGTCGGCCATGTGGGGAACGTGGTGCTGATGTCCCGGCTGACCGGTCCGGCGCGGGCGACGGAGATCTACCTCACCGGGCGGATGGTGTCGGGGGACGAGGCGGTGCGCATGGGCCTGTTCGACCGGCTCTGCGCACCGGAGGATTTCGACCGCGAACTGGCGAAGCTGGCCGGCCGGTTCGCCGCGCTTCCGACCGCGTCGGTGGGGCTGTTCAAGGAACTGCGGGAGCGCAGCTGGGGCCAGCCGGCGGAGTACGGGCTGCGGCTCCAGGACGCGTACCACCTCAAGACGCACGCCACGGTGGCCGACGCCCGCGAGGGGATGGCCGCTTTCGCGGAGAAGCGGCAGCCCCGCTTCACCGGCGACTGAGGGCTCCGGTGTCTCCGCCGGGACCGCCGGCCGACCGGTGCGGCCGTCCGCCTTTGCGGCCGCGACGGATAGAGTATTCTGATTCTGATGAACGATGCGCTGCGGCACCCCCGCCGGGCGGCCCCACCGCCCCCTCACCCCGCCCTGTCCGCGTCGGCCGCCGGCCGCGACGAGGAGTCCGGACGATGACCGGCCCCGCGAGCCGGACGGTCGCCGGGTCCCGGGTCGAGGAGACGGCGCACAGCCTCGAAACCTCCGGTGCGCGGCTGCACTACTGGACGGCCGGCGCGGCGGACCGTCCGGGAATCGCCCTCACCCACGGCGCCGGGGCCGACCACCGCATGTTCGATCCGCAGATCCCGGCCTTGGTGGACGCGGGCTACCGCACCCTGCGCTGGGACGTGCGCTACCACGGGGCGTCCGCCTCCGGCACCGGCAGGTTCCGTACGGTCCACGCGGCGGACGACCTGGCGGCGCTGCTGGACGCGGCCGGGATGCCGCGGCCCGTAGTGCTGCTGGGCCAGTCCATGGGCGGCAACATCGCCCAGGAGTATCTGCGCCGGCGGCCCGAGGAGGTCTCCGCGCTGGTGGTGATCGGCTCCACGTCCAGCACCCTGCCCATCACCCGGCGCGAACGGCGCAGGCTGGTCCTCTCGCGCCTCCTCATGCGGCTGGTCCCCTTCGGCCGGCTGACCCGGTCGATGGCGCGGGCGTCGGCGACGACTCCGGAGGCCCGGGAGTATCTGCGCGAGGCGTTCACGGCGAACGGGCGGCGTTCCTTCCTCACCACCTGGTACGGCATGACCCGCGCGATCGACCCTTCCCCCGGCTACCGCGTGGAGAAGCCCGAGCTGCTGCTCTGCGGTGAGCACGACGGCACCGGTAACATCCGCTCGGCGATGGAACGGTGGAGCGAACGCGATCCCCACAGCGAGTTCCATGTGATCCCGGGGGCGGGACACGTCGCCAATCTGGACCGTCCCGACGAGGTCAACCGGCTGACCGTCGCCTTCCTGAAGGCCTGAGAACCCAACGAGACCATGACTGACCACGACGACATCACTCCCGACGCGGATCCCCTCGGCGCCCCCGGCTCCGAGGGGATCCGCGACGCCGAGGCGTCCCTCATCAGCGAGATGGGCTCGCTGATGGAGCGCTGGGGCCTCCCGCAGGCCACCGGCCGCCTCTTCGGCTACCTCCTGCTGCGCAACAAGCCGGTGGACCTCGACACCATGACCCGCGAACTGGGCCAGGCCAAGAGCGGACTGAGCGTGGCCGCCCGCCAGTTGGAGGCATGGGCCCTGGTGCGGCGCTCCACCCGTCCCGGCAGCAGGCGGATCGACTACGAGGCAGTGGGCGACCTCCACCACCTGCTGCTGGTGAACAACGCCCACATGCGCAAGTTCGCCGAGACGCTGAGCTCGGGCGTCCCGGTGGCGCGCGGCGAGGCGCGGGAACGGCTGGCGTCGCTGGCCGAGTTGTTCAGCGGGTACGTGGAGCAGACCGAGGCGCTGGTGGCCGACTGGGAGGCCCGCCGCGCCGCCCCCTGAGTCCGGCACGGCCGCCCACGGGCCGGTGGCGCGCCGCCGACCTGACCGCTTCCTCTTCCGGACTCCGCTCGATCGAAGTGCGGCCTGTGGCATCCAACCCTGACTCCCGGATTCCCGACTCCCGCCCCTTCCTCCCGACTCTCGCCTCTCGCCTTTCGCCTCTCGACGGAGTGATCGTGAACGTGTCGTCCGGCCTCGTGCCGAGCAACGGAACAGCGGCGGCCGGCGCCGCGGCGGGCCCCGCCGCCCCGAGTCGCCCGCCGGTCGTCGACGCCTGCTCGCTGGTGTACGACGACGCTGCCTGGCGGGTGTACCTGAACCGGCTGGGCGAGAACGCCCCCGAGTACCTGGACGTCTTCTCCGCCTCCTTCTGCCGGTACTTCGACGCCCCGCACAGCGCGTACCGCGACGCGCTGGCCGTGTGCTGGCAGGACGCGGTGGATGTGCTCCTGCCCCCGGGCCGGCCCCCCTTCGACCTGGCCGCGCATCTCGCGGACCGGCGACAGCAGGGCGTGACAGCAGAGTTCGCCATGGGCTCGGCGGAGCGGCTGCCGGACGGCCGGACCGTCAACGAGTGGCTGCTGGAGACCGTCCGCGACGTACGCGACCGGATCCATGTCTGGGCGGGGATCTCCCTGCGTGACCCGGCCGCCGCACTGCGGGAACTGGAGCGGTCGCTGGCGGCGGGGGCGACCGGACTGTGCGTGATCCCCTTCCTGGACGGCACCGATCCGGCCGATCCGCGGTTCGCGCCGGTCTGGGACGCGGCGGCGTCGGCGCGGCTGCCGGTCTGGCTGCACACCGGTCACCACTTCGCCCGGAGCCACCCCAGTGGCCTCGGAAGCTGGCGCACGGTCGAAGCGCTGGCGGGCCGCCATCGCGAGCTGCTGCTCGTCGCCGGGCACGCGGGCTGGCCCGATGTGCGCGAGACGCTGCTCACCGCTGCCCGGCATCCGGGGGTTTACCTGGAGTTCTCCTCGCACCGGCCCCGGCACATGCCCAAGCCCGGATCGGGCTGGGAGCCGCTGCTCCACCACGCCCGGGGGCCGGCCCGGGACCGGGTCCTGTTCGGCACCTCGACCTGGGTCAATCCCGGGCCGACCGGGTCGCTGGCGGACGAGCTGACCGCGCTCGGGCTGCCGGACGACGTGGTCACCGCCTGGCTCGCGGGCAACGCCGGGGCGCTGGTCGCCCGGTCCGCCGGAGCGCACCCGGGCTGAGCGATCCGGCGGCCGTCACCGCTGACGCCTCGTCATGTCCTCCCTCGTCCGGGACTTCTCGGCGCCGACGACCCATCGTTCCCGTGCAGCGGTTCGCCCACCCGCCCGGCACCGTCTCGGCCGCCGTCCGTCACGGCATGCCGCGGTGCAGCGCCGCGGCCGAGGAGGCCGCCGTTCCTCCGCCGCCTCGGCGCGCACGCCTCCGGCCGTGCCGTCCCGCGGCGCCGGACAGGAGTGGGGACCCGTCCGAGCGCGTTCAGGACGGGCGTGCGGGGGTGGACCCGCACACGCCGGAGGGCCTCCGGCCGGCATGAACCGGCCGGAGGCCCCCTCGTGCCGCCTGCAGGTGAAGGGTGAGAAGACGATCACGAGCAGGACGTCGTGCGGCCCCCGCGGTCAGGGGTTCAGCAGCAGCACGTCGGTGCGGGCCTTGGCGGCCTCGTAACGCTTGGCCACGTCCTGCCAGTTGACGACCGCCCACATGGCTTCGATGAAGTCCACCTTCTGGTTCTTGTACTGCAGGTAGAAGGCGTGCTCCCAGGCGTCGAAGACCAGGATCGGGGTGGAGCCCTGGCCGACGTTGCCCTGGTGGTCGTAGACCTGCTCGACGATCAGCCGGCCGCTCAGCGGCTCGTACGCCAGGACGCCCCAGCCCGAACCCTGGGTGGTCGCCGCGGCCTTGGTGAGCTGCGCCTTGAAGCCGGCGAAGGAGCCGAAGGACTCGGCGATCGCGTCGGCGAGGTCACCGACACCGTCGGCGGCCAGGGGCTCGCCGCCGCCGTCGCCGGTCATGTTGTGCCAGTAGATCGAGTGCAGGATGTGGCCGGAGAGATGGAAGGCCAGGTTCTTCTCCAGGCCGTTGATCGAGCCCCACTGCTCCTTGTCCCGTGCCTCGGCGAGCTGCTCCAGCGTGTCGTTGGCCCCCTTGACGTACGCGGCGTGGTGCTTGTCGTGGTGCAGCTCGATGATCTCCGGACTGATGACCGGGGCGAGCGCCGAGTAGTCGTAGGGCAGCTCCGGGAGCGTGTACACCGCCATGTCCAAGATCCTCCGACGTCATTGCGAGCACTGTGCAGCTGCTCGTTCTTATTGCACACTGGTTGCAACAACATAGCATTGGCAGAAGGGGGCGCCCATGAAGCTCGGGAATGGTGGTGGCCGCCTGACGACCGCCGACATCCGTGTGCACCGGGACGCCGGGATACTCGCGCACACCGAGTCACTGCGTTCGGTGTACGTCGACGCCTTCTGC
Organism: Streptomyces sp. GB4-14; assembly: GCF_022696125.1. Classification (NCBI taxonomy): domain Bacteria; kingdom Bacillati; phylum Actinomycetota; class Actinomycetes; order Kitasatosporales; family Streptomycetaceae; genus Streptomyces; species Streptomyces sp. GB4-14. Next base: position 573,273 of record NZ_RZHO01000002.1, read on the forward strand.
GCCCCGCCCTGGCACGAGGACGAGGCGCGGGCGACCGGGTTCGTCTCCCGGCTGTCGGCGGACGTGCGGCGTGCCGGGTTCACCGCCGCCACCGCCGTGTGCGACGGGGAGATCGTCGGTTTCGCCACCGCGTGGACCACACCGGCGCCCTTCCCCACCGACCGCTGCTATCCCCAGGCGGCGGCCGGCCTCGGCCGCGACCGCACCGCCGACTGGCTGTGCGGGGGCCGCGAGATCGACGAACTCGCCGTCCGGCCCGCCGCCCACGGCACCGGTCTCGCGGGCCGGCTCCTCGAGGCGGTGACCACGGACGCGCCCGAGGGGCGGGCATGGCTGCTCACCTCGGTCCGCAACGGACGGGCCCTGGCCTTCTACCGCCGCCACGGGTGGACCCAGGCCACCCACCCCTCCCCCGGCGGCAAGGGCATCGTCGTCTTCCTCGGCCCGCGTCACCCGGCCCGGTCCCTCGCCCCGCTCCCCCTGTGAAACTCCGTCCGGGTCGACGACGCCGCCGTCCCCCGTCCACGCCCGGCACACTGTTGGGTCTGGCCGACCGCGTCGACGCCACGCGGAGCGTGTCGCGGCCCGGCGCGCCCCACCTCGGGCTGCCGTCGCTGCCCACGGCCGTCGGGCGGCCCGCGGTCACCCCGCTTCGCACCGTTCGGCGCGCGGTGGCGGAGACAGCGGGTCCGGCAGACGCGTCCGCCGTCAGTCCGTCTCCTGGGCGTGGGGGGCCGTCGCGGGCGGATGGGCGGGACGGTCCCGTCCGCCGTCACGGCCGGACACCACCACGACGACCAGGCCGATGACGACGGCTCCGGCCAGTACCCGTCCCGCCGCCCGCAGCCACCATCCCGGCCGGGCCGCGCCCCCGCCGGGAGTGCCCAGCCGCTCGGCCCGCCGGGCCGGCCGCAGCAGACGCATCAACAGCAGGACCGCCACCGGCAGTTGGAGCAGCCACAGAACGGTGCGCGGCCACTCCCCGTACCAGACGTTGGTCCCGTACAGGAGTGTGTGCCACACGCTCAGCACGTACACGACGATCACGAAACGGTGCAGCCGGCGCCAGGTGTTCGCCCCGATGCGGTGCCGGACGTAGAACAACAGCCCCAGCGGGATCGCCAGGTACAGGGCGCCCTGTCCGATCGGGATGGCGATGCGGCCGGTCCCGGAGTCGTACCAGCCCGGCACGAAGGTGTCGGCGAAGGCCACCCACAACCGCTGCGCCCAGTCCACCTGCGTCTCGTAGCGGACGAGTTCCGCCGCGAACATCAGCGCGTGGGCGGACATCAGCGCCGTCGTGGTCAGACTCGTGGTGCGGTGCCAGCGCTCCAGCACCTGGCGGGAGACCGGCAGCCGGGCGGGGCGCGGCCCCGACAGCAGCAGTCCGAGCACGACCGTGCCCCAGGCCCACAGCAGGGCGGACCAGCCGAACGCCTGGCTGAGCAGGTACATCCAGTAGGTGCCGGGATCGTCCATGAACGGCATGACCGCGACGGTGTCCGAAGCCCCCGACTCCATACGCGCCCACAGGAGGGCGAACACGAGCGCGGTGACCACCACCGCCGCCGTGGCGTCGGGCAGGGCGGCCCGCAGATCGCCGCGCAGCGCGACGCGTTCACCGGGAGACCGTCGCCTTCCCGTCGGGGCCACCACCCCGTCTTCGTCCGGCCTCGTGTCTGACGTCATCAGGGCCTCCCGGGCACGGGCCACCGCGGCAGCGGTGCGCATGGGGCGTGAGGCAACAAGTCTGGCCGACGAGGGAGCGATCTCCAGAGGTGACAACCGGCCAGAGCCGTTTTTGTCTAGACCTCTTGTCCCGCCCCTCCCCCGCGGGCTACGTTGCCCGCTGATCCGAGCCCCACGCGCCCCCTTCAACTCCCGTGCCGCAACGGCCGGAAGGAGCATGCCCGCATGCAGAGCCGGAGTCTGTCCAGGCGGTCCGTCCTCGCCTCCGCGACCGTGGTCGCCGCAGGGGTGACCGGCCTCGCAGCGGGCGCCCCCGCCGCCGCGCACGGCCGCGACAAGCGCCTGCGGAAGATCGTCGGGAGCATGAGCCTCGAGGCCAAGGTCGGCCAGCTCTTCGTGCCCTACTTCTACGGTGCGTCGGCGACCTCCCCCAGCGAGGCCGACCAGGAGCGCAACCTGCGGGAACTGGGCGTCCGCACCGTCGCCGAGCTCGTCGCCAAGTACCACCTCGGCGGGGTCATCCTCTTCTCGGGCTGGACGAACAACATCCACGACCCCCGTCAGGTCGCCGAGCTGACGAACGGTGTGCAGAGGGCCTCACTCGCACTGCCCACCCCCGTCCCCTGCCTCATCTCCATCGACCAGGAGCACGGGGCCAACGTCCGCATCGGCAGCGGCGCCACCCAGCTGCCGGGCGCGATGGCGCTCGGGGCGGGCGGCTCGCTGTCCGACGCCCGGACCGCGGGACGCATCTCCGGTACGGAACTCGCCGCCCTCGGCATCCACCAGAACTTCGCGCCGGTCGCCGACGTCAACGTCAATCCGGCCAACCCCATCATCAACATCCGCTCCTTCGGCGCCGACCCCGGCGAGGTGGGCCGCATGGTGGCGGCCCAGGTGACCGGCTACCAGCGGGCCGGCGTCGTCGCCTGCGCCAAGCACTTCCCGGGGCACGGGGACACGGGGCAGGACAGTCACACCGAGCTGCCCGTGATCACCCACACGCGCGAGGAGTGGGACCGTGTCGACGCCCCGCCCTTCCGGGCCGCCATCGCCGCCGGCGTCGACTCGATCATGACCGCGCATCTCCAGGTTCCCGCGCTCGACCCCAGCAACGACCCGGCCACCCTGTCGCCCACGATCCTGCAGGGAGTGCTGCGCGGTGAGCTCGGCTTCGACGGGGTGATCGTCACCGACGCGCTCAACATGGCCGGCGTGCGCACCAAGTACGGCGACGACCGCGTGCCCGTGCTCGCGCTGAAGGCCGGGGCCGACCAGTTGCTGTTCCCTCCGGACATCGACGTCGCCTACCACGCCGTCCTCGCCGCCGTCCGCGACGGGGAGATCACCGAGGAGCGGCTCGACGAGTCGGTCCTGCGCATCCTCCGGGTGAAGGACAAGGTGGGTCTGCTGGACGGCAGCCCCTTCACCTCGCCGCGGGAGGTGGACCGGGTCGTCGGCGCCCGCTCGCACCGGATCGCCGCCGACCGGATCGCGGAGAGGACCACCACTCTGCTGGTCCACGAGGACCGCACGCTCCCGCTGCGGCGCGGACAGCGGAAGCTGCTCGTGGTCGGCGCCAGTCCGGCCTTCCCCACGGACGACACCCGGAGCACGGTGCCCGAACTGGCCGCCGAGTTCGAGGCCTTGGGTTTCCGGACCACCCACCTCGTCACCGGCCGTACGCCCGACGCCGCCGCGATCGACGCGGCCGTGGCCGCCGCACGGGGGCGGGACGCGGTGGTCGTCACCACCGACAACGTCGGGCCGGCGAGCGCCCAGCGCACCCTCGTGTCCCGGCTGCTCGCGGCCGGCGTCCCCGTCGTCCATCTCGCCGTGCGCAACCCGTACGACATCGCCCACCTCGACGGCGTCCGGGCCTCCCTCGCCTCCTACTGCTGGACCGAGGTCGAACTGCGCGCCGCCGCGCGCGTGATCAGCGGCCGGGTCGATCCGCGCGGCACGCTGCCCGTCCCGGTCCAGCGCGCCGACGACCCGGCGCGGGTGCTGTTCCCGGCCGGGCACGGTCTGTCGTACCGCCGCTGACCGCTCCGGCGGCGAACGGAGGACGGTCGTGAGGGCCACCGCCCGTACGAGGCGGTGACCCTCACGGTCATGAGGACGGGTGGATCACACGCGGGACCAGCGCTGGTTGCTTCCGCCCCCGCAGCTGTACAGCTGGATCTGCGTCCCGTTGGCCGTGCCCGCGCCGACCGCGTCGAGGCAGCGGCCGGACTGCACGCCGACGATGGTGCCGTCGGAGTTCAGACGCCACTTCTGGTTGTCGCCACCCCAGCAGCTGTAGATCTGGACCTTGGCGCCGTTTCCGGTGCCGGCCGCGTCCAGGCACTTGTTGCCGTAGACCCGCAGCTCACCGGAGGAGGTGAGCTCCCACTGCTGGTTGGTGCGGCCGTTGCAGTCGTACAGCTGGACCTGCGTGCCGTCCGTGGTGCTCGCGTTCGGCACGTCCAGGCAGCGGCCCGAGCCGACGCCCTTGATCGCGGTGCCGTCACCGGGCTCCGGGTCGGGGTCGCCACCGCCGCCGTCGCCGGCGTTGAGGGCGTTCAGCACGGCGTTGTACGCCTGCTTCTTGCTGCCGTCGTTGTTGAACAGCAGAGGGGTGTCGCTCGAACGCCAGGAGTCCATGTCGCGCACGCCCCAGACGGTCACGCCGAGGCAGCGGGAGACGGCGAGGCAGTCGTTGACCACGGCGGCGTAGGTGTTCGGCGAGGCGCCCTGGATGTCCAGCTCGGTGATCGCCACGTCGACACCGAGGGCGGCGAACTCCTGCAGCGTCGTGCGGAAGTTGGAGTTGTACGGGCTTCCGCTGTTGAAGTGCGACTGGAAGCCGACGCAGTCGATCGGCACGCCGCGCTGCTTGAAGTCCTTCACCATGCGGTACATGGCCTGGGTCTTCGCCCAGGTCCAGTTCTCGACGTTGTAGTCGTTGTAGCAGAGCTTGGCGGAGGGGTCGGCGGCGCGCGCGGTGCGGAAGGCCACCTCGATCCAGTCGCTGCCGGTGCGTTCCAGGTTGGAGTCGCGCCGGGCGCCCGAACTGCCGTCGGCGAAGGCTTCGTTCACCACGTCCCACTGCGCGATCTTGCCCTTGTAGTGGGCCATCACGCCGTTGATGTGGTCGATCATCGCCTGGCGCAGGGCGCTGCCGCTGAGGCTCTGCATCCAGCCGGGCTGCTGGGAGTGCCAGGCGAGGGTGTGACCGCGCACCTGCTTGCCGTTCTGCACGGCCCAGTTGTAGATGCGGTCGGCGTTCTGGAAGTTGAACTGCCCCCGCTGCGGCTCGGTCGCGTCGATCTTCATCTCGTTCTCGGCCGTCACCGAGTTGAACTCGCGGTTCGCGATCGACGCGTACGTCGAGTCGCTGAGGCGGTTCGCGGCGATGGCGACACCGAAGTAGCGGCCGCTCTGCGCCGCGGCGGCGCCGAGGGTGCTTTCGGCGGCCTGGGCCTGGGGCGGCGGTGCGGCCACCGCGCCGGCGAAGCCGAGGGCGCCGACGAGCAGCGCGGGCAGCAGGGCGCGGAGCTTCGGCCGGCCGGCCGATCTGGGGAGGGCGTGAAAGCCCATGACTGTGCCTCCAAGGCAGGGGAGAGGGACTCACCGTGCACCGCACCGCGGCTCTGGTGCGGCGTCGTCACGCACGTGGCGTGCGCGACTTCGAGAACTCGCCGGGTACGCGGGACTCACGGGATCCGCGGGGCGAGCGTGTTCGATGAATCGAACGGTGGTCGGTTTGCCAAACAGATGGTGGAGGGTTGATGACGACCCGTCAAGTCCCTCGACGGAAACAGTTTCTGCCTCTGTAGCGAATGTTTCGAATCGCCACTCGGGCCGGTCACAGACCTTGACCGGCCGCTCCCGGCTCCCTAGCTTGTGGCGTCACGTGGCCAGGATTGATCCGAAACATTCGACACGTTCGATCCGGTGCGACTGCCGCTCCCCCCCTGTCCGGCGACACCTCACCCCCACCTCCAGGAGGTTCAACATGTGGCTCCGCCACGCGTTCCCGGTCCGTCCGAGACGCCTGCTCGCCGTGCTCGCCCCCCTGTTGCTGCTGGCCGCGTTCGTCGGCGCCCAGCCGGCCGAGGCCGCGACCGTGGACACGAACGCCTCGTACGTGCTGGTCAACCGCAACAGCGGCAAGGCGCTGGACGTCTACAACCTGGCCACGAACGACGGCGCCCGGATCACCCAGTGGGCGAGGAACGACCAGGCCCAGCAGCAGTGGCAGTTCGTCGACTCCGGCAACGGCTACTACCGCGTCAAGTCCCGCCACTCCGGCAAGGTGCTCGACGTCCACAACTGGTCCACCGCCAACGGCGGGTCGATCGTGCAGTGGACCGATCTGAACGCCGCCAACCAGCAGTGGCGGCTGGCCGACAGCTCCGACGGCCACGTCCGTCTCATCAACCGGAACAGCGGCAAGGCGCTCGAGGTGCAGGGCGCGTCCACCGCCGACAACGCCAACGTCGTCCAGTACGACGACTGGGGCGGCACGAACCAGCAGTGGCGGCTGGTGAAGGTCGGCGGTTCCGACAACCCCGGCGCGTGCCAGCTGCCGTCGAGCTACAGCTGGTCGTCGACGGGCGCGCTGGCGCAGCCCCGCTCGGGGTGGGTGTCCCTGAAGGACTTCACCGTCGCCCCCTACAACGGCAAGCAGCTGGTCTACGCGACCACGCATGACACCGGGACGCGGTGGGGGTCGATGAACTTCGGTCTGTTCGGCGCCTGGTCGGAGATGGCCTCGGCACCTCAGAACGCGATGAACAGCTCCACGGTCGCGCCCAGCCTCTTCTACTTCGCGCCGAAGAACATCTGGGTGCTGGCCTACCAATGGGGCGGGACCGCCTTCTCGTACCGCACGTCGACGGACCCGACGAACCCCAACGGCTGGTCGTCCGAGCAGGTGCTGTTCTCCGGGAGCATCTCCGGTTCCTCCACGGGCCCGATCGACCAGACGCTCATCGGTGACGACAGGAACATGTACCTGTTCTTCGCCGGCGACAACGGCAAGATCTACCGGGCGAGCATGCCGATCGGGAACTTCCCCGGCAGCTTCGGCTCTAACTCGACCGTCGTCATGAGCGACACGACGAACAACCTGTTCGAGGCGCCGCAGGTCTACAAGCTGAAGGACCAGAACCGCTACCTGATGATCGTCGAGGCGATCGGCTCCCAGGGCCGGTACTTCCGCTCGTTCACCGCGACCAGCCTCGACGGCACGTGGACGCCCCAGGCGGCCACCGAGAGCAACCCCTTCGCCGGCAAGGCCAACAGCGGCGCCACCTGGACGAACGACATCAGCCACGGCGAGCTGCTGCGCACCAGCGCCGACCAGACGATGACCGTGGACCCCTGCAACCTGCAGCTGCTGTACCAGGGCCGCAGCCCCAACTCCGGCGGTGACTACGGCCTGCTGCCCTACCGCCCGGGTCTGCTGACGCTGCGGCGCTGACCGGGCCGTACGACAAGACCGTTTCCGAGGGGGAGCCGGTGCGGCGGTCCGGGCGTGAGGCCCGGACCGCCGCACCGCTGCGCTCAGCGCCCGCCTTCCGGGATCTCCTCCGTGCCGTCCCGAGCCACGAGGCAGCGCCGCACCAGGGCCAGGGTGCGCCGCGTGACGGTCTCCAGCGGGGCGCCGGACTCGACGGCCGCGAGGGCCGTGTGCAGCATCCCGGCGATCAGGTCCGCCGTGAGCTCCGGCTCCGGGGTGCCGAGCTCGCGGACGGCGGCGCGGAACGGCTCGACCTGCTCCCGGTGCAGTTCCGTCAGGCGTTCCAGACAGGCGGGCGGGAGGCCCGCGTTCATGAGAGCGGCGGCCGGGCGGTGCGCGCCCTCGGCGCCGAGGCGCAGGCTCTCCCGGAAGAACGCCTCGACCCGCTCCACCGGACCCCGCGCTGCGGCGGTCGCGCGGGTGAGGGCCTCGTTGGAGCGCCGGAACGCCTCCTCGGTGACCGTGGCCAGCAGGGCAGCCGAGGAGTCGAAGTACTGGTAGACGCTGGAGCGGGCCAGACCCGCGCGGGCGCCGACCGCCGCGGGGGTGACGGCGGCGGCGCCCTCGGCGACCAGGATGTCGATCGCCGCCCCGATCAGCGCCTCGCGCTGCTGCGCGCGGTGTTCGGCGACGGTTGAGGCGTTGATCTTCGGCATGCGGGCGGAGCTCCTGGGGGAAGGACGGTGCCGGGGGGTGAGGCGCCGGCCGCCGTCCCCGGTCAGGACAGCCGGCCGTCGACCATCTCGTGCACCCGGTCGGCGGCGTCCATTATCGCCGTGTCGTGCGTGACCATGACGGTCGCGGTGCCGTGCCGGTGGGTCTGCTCGGCGATCAGCCGGACGGCCTCGGCCGAGCGCACCCGGTCCAGGGCGGAGGTGGGCTCGTCCACCAGCAGGACGGCGGGCGAGGTCATCAGCGCCCGGGCCAGGCCGGCGCGCTGGCGTTCGCCGCCGGACAGCTGGTGCGGGCGGGACCCGGTGCGGTGGGCCAGGCCGACCGCCTCGATGAGCTCGTCGGCCCGGTCGCGGGCGGCGGCGTCGAGCCGTCCGTCGATGTGCAGGGGCAGCAGGAGCTGTTCCCGGACGGTCAGGGACGGGAGCAGGTTCGACTGCTGGAAGACAAAACCGATGTGGCGCCGGCGGGCCGCGGTGCGCTCCTTGTCGGACAGGGCGGTCAGTTCCGTGCCGGCGATGTGCACCGTGCCGGAGGTGGGCCGCTGAAGGCCGCCGGCGACGGCGAGGAGGCTGGACTTGCCGGAGCCGGACGGGCCCACGACGGCGACGAAGTCACCCGGCGCGACGGCCAGTTCGACGTGGTCGAGCGCGGTGACTGCGGTGTCGCCGTCACCGAGGGTGAGGCAGACGTCGTGCAGGCGCAGCCCGTCGGTGCCGGCGTCGTCCGGGGTGGTCCGGTGATCGGTGGAGGGCGTGGTCATCGGGTGGCTCCCAGGGCGGTCAGGGGGTCGACGGCGGTGATACGGCGGACGGCGACGGCGGCGCCCACGGCCCCCAGGCCGATGAGCAGGCCGGCGGAGGTGGCGATGGCGGGCGCGGACAGGGAGAACGGTGCCTTGCCGATCATCGCGCCGCCCAGGGCCAGTCCGACGGCGGTGCCGGCGGCGGTGGCGACGACGAGGACGGCGACGACCTGGGCGAGCGCGTCGCGCAGGATGTAGCGGGTGGGGGCGCCCAGCGCCTTCAGCAGGGCGATCTCCGGCTTGCGCTGCACGGTCCAGACCGTGAAGAAGGCGCCGACGACGAGGGCGGAGATGGCGTACAGGAAGCCCTTGATGAGCGCCATGGTGCTCGACTCGGCGGTGTAGCCGGGGGACGCGCCGTAGGTGGTCTCCTTGTCGTCGGCGCGGGTGCCGGTGGCCTTTTCGACGGCGGTGACGTCGGCGCCGTCCTCCAGGGTGAGGGCGACGGCGGTGGCCTGGCGCTGCGCGGCCTCGGGCAGCGCGCCGGGCAGGCCGTAGTGCAGGTGGCGCCAGGTGTCCAGGTCGGCGTAGGCGACGCCGATGTGGCCGTAGGAGACGGTGTCGTCGACGAGGCCGGTCACCGTGAGCCGGACCTCGCTCTTGTCGGCGGTCAGGACGTCCCCGACGCGCACGCCCAGGTCGGCGATCTCCTGGGTGATGACGATGCCGCCACCGCCGTCCTTCAGTCCCTTCCCCTCGTCGGGGCTCGGGGCCAGGGGCGAGTCGGGCTCCATACCGAAGACGGCGAGGTTGACCTGCTCGCCCTTCTGCCCGCCCTGGGCCACCTGCGCGTTGACCAGGGTGTTGCCGAACGGCTCGGCGCGCACCACGCCGGGGGCCTCGGCCCAGGCCTCCCAGTCCTCCTGCTCCACGGTGGAACGGGAGAACTGTTCGCCGGTCGCCTTCTCGTCGAAGGCCACGTGGGTCACGGGCAGCGCGCGCAGGCCGGAGATACCGGCGTCCGCCAGTCCGGAGGCGAGCGCCGAGAGGAGGACGCCGAGGACGGCGATGAGGGCGACCACGGCGACCATCAGGGCGAAGCGGCCGCGGGCGAAGCGCAGATCGCGTAGGGCAAGGAACACGGGAACTCCGGGCGACGGGGGTGAGGGGGCGCTGCGCCGGGCGCGCACGCCCTTTACTCGTACTTGACGACACGAGCGTCGGCATCCTATCGAATGTTGCCGACACGCGTGTCGGCACCTTTCCGCACCCCGGCCCGCCCCTCCCGGCCGATCTCACGCCACCCCTTGACACCACCCCCGGCCGCTCGTCACTGTAATGACGATTCTAGAACGTAACTTCTAGTTTTCGTCGATGGAACGCGGCTGGTCAGCGTTCCGCCTCCTCCCTTGCGGGCCGCCGCCCCGGCGCAGGTCCGCTCTGTCCCGGAACAGGGGAACTCGCATGAGGATCACCGACCACATCCCGCAGGAGAGAATGAGCGGGCTGCAGAAACGCGCCGTCGTCATCGCGATCACCCTCGTGGTGCTCGACGGTTACGACGTCTCCCTCACGTCGTTCGCCGCGCCCTACATCGAAAGGGGCTTCGGCGTCTCGAAGGCGGAGCTCGGACTGGTCATGTCCGGCGCCCTGATCGGCATGCTCGTGGGCTCGATCATCGTCGCGCCGCTCGCCGACCGCATCGGCCGGCGCAAGATGGGCGTCATCGCCACCACGACGATCGCGGTCGGCATGTTCATCGGCCCGTTCGCCACTCCGGAGACCGGGACCTGGCCCCTGGTCCTGAGCCGCGTCGTCACCGGCGTCGGCGTCGGCTGTCTGGTCGCCGTGGTCGGCGTCATCCTCGCCGAGTACACGGGCAAGCGGGTGTACGCCCTGGTCATGGCCGTCTACGCCGCCGCCATCAACATCGGCGGACTGCTCGGATCGATGATCGTCGGCCCGATGCTGGACGCGCGGGGCTGGCAGTTCGGCTGGTGGATCGGGTTCGCTCTCAGCGCCATCGCCGCGGTCGCCACGTACGCGCTGCTGCCCGAGTCGCTGGCCTGGCTCTCCGAGGGCCGCCGCCCCGACTCCCTGCAGCGGCTCAACGCGCTGCTCGCGAAGATGCGCCGGCCCGCGCTCACGGCGCTTCCCGAGCCGGAGTCCACGGGGGTCAAGGCGAAGGGCTCGCTGCGTACCGTCTTCACCGGCCGGACCGGCGCCTACACCCTGCTGATGATCGTCGGCTACGTCGCCTACATGCTCAGCTTCTACTTCATGACCAACTGGGCCCCCAGCAGCGTGGCCTCGGCCAACGACAACCCCGCGCTGGCCCCGCAGCTCGTCGCCGCCTTCAGCATCGGCGGCATCCTCGGCAACGTCCTCTTCGGCTACCTGGGCGGCAGGGTCGGCGTCCGCGTCCTCGCCCCGGTCTTCCTGCTCCTGGCCACCTTCACCCTGTCGCTGTTCGGCATCGTCGGCTCCCAGATGCCCACCGCCTGGTGGACCCTGTTCGCCGCCTCCTTCTTCGTCTGCTCGGGCACCGCGGCCTTCTACACGATCGTCCCGACGCTCTACCCGACGCTGGCCCGCTCGACCGGCTTCGGTGTGGTCATCGGCGTCGGCCGGTTCGGCGGCATCGCCGCCCCGGTCATCGGCGGCGCGGCCTTCGACGCCGGCTGGGGCATGGGCGTGGCCTTCAGCGTCTTCTCCCTGCCGATGCTGCTCGCCGGCGTCAGCATCATCGTCCTCCACCTCGCCCAGCGCCGTTCCGAGGCGGCCGAGGTCCAGCGCCCCGAGCCCGCTCTCTCCGGTACGTCCGCGTAGCGGGCCGTCCGCACCCTCCCAGAAAGGAACCAGTTCCATGCCGCTGGCCGTCGCAGCGCTCTCCCACGCGCCGTCCTTCGGCAACGTCGACCCGGGCGGGGAGACGTTCGCCGAGATCAACGCCGCCATCGACGAGGTCAGGGAGTTCGTCTCCGCGTACGATCCCGATCTCGTCGTGGTGTTCGGGCCCGACCACTTCAACGGCCAGCTCTACTCGCTGATCACCCCGTGGGTCATCGGGGCGGCCGCCGAGGGCGTCGGGGACTACGGCACCACCGCGGGGCCGCTTCCCGTCGACGCCGACGCCGCCCGGGCCCTGCACGCCGCCGTACTGGGCGAGGGCATCGACATCGGCCGCAGCGAGCGGATGGCGGTCGACCACGGCATCGTCCAGCCCCTGGACTTCGTGTTCGGCAAGGACTTCGCGCAGCCGATCGTCCCGGTGTTCGTGAACGCGATCGGCCTGCCCCTCACCCCCATGCGGCGGGTGCGCCTGATGGGCGAGGCGTTCGGCCGGGCCGCCCGGGCCCTGGACAGGAAGGTGCTGTTCCTGGCCTCGGGCGGCATCTCCCACAACCCGCCGATCCCCCGCTGGGACGGCGCGCCCGGCACCGTGCGGGAACGTCTGATCGCCTACGCGCCGTCCCCCGAGGAGCGGCACGAGCGCGAACAGATGATCGTGCGGGGCATCCAGGCGATCGCCGACGGCAAGGCGCCGAGCGACCCGCTGAACGAGGAGTGGGACAAGCTCGTCCTCGACACGTTCCGCTCCGGCGACCTCACCCCGGCCGACGGCTGGGAGAACGGCTGGTTCGTGGCGGAGGGCGGCTCGGCCGCGCACGAGATGCGCAGCTGGATCGCGGCCTACGCGGCCCTGTCGACGGCCGGACCCTACCGCTTCGCCGTCGACCGCTACTGGGCGGTCGAGAAGTGGGGCGCGGGCTTCGCCGTGCAGGCGGCGGTGACGGCGTGAGCGGCGCGGAGAGGGCGCACCTGGCGACCCTGTGGGAAGAGATCGCGGACCTGGAGCACACGCTGCGGTACGTGGACGCGGGCGGTTACCGCACCCGGGTCCTCGACATCGCCGGGGCGTCTCCGGACGCGCAGACGGTCGTCCTGGCCAGCGGCACCAGCGGCCACATCGAGGCGTGGACGCAGAACGTCCGCGCGTTCGCCGAGGCCGGTTTCCGGGTGGTCGGCTACGACTACCCGGGCCACGGGTACACCGCGCTCGCCGACCACCCGCTGGAGATCCGCGACTACGAGGAGCACCTGCTGGCGCTGCTCGACGCGCTGGGCCTGGACCGGGTGCACCTCGCCGGCGAGTCGCTCGGCGGCTGGCTGGCGCTGAAGTTCGCGCCGAAGCACCCCGAGCGCCTGCGGACGGTGATCCTGTCCGCGCCGGGCGGCCGGGTGATCGGCGAACCGCAGCTGGACCGCACCCAGTCGGTGAGCGCGAAGGCGGTGAGCGAGCCGACCTTCGAGAACGTGAAGAAGCGTCTCCAGGTCGTGATCCACGACCCGCGGAACATCACCGACGAGCTGGTCCGCGTCCGCCGGGCGATCTACGCCCGCGACGGGTTCAGCATGGCGCACGTCTCCGCGCTGCGGGAGCCGGAGCGGCGGTGGCGCAACCGCGTGACCGACGACGACTTCGCGGCCGTACCGGTCCCCGCCCTGATGGTGTGGACCGACAACGAGCCGACCGGCGACGAGGCCGAGGGCGCACGTCTGTGCGGGCTCATCCCGGACGGCGAGTACCTGCTGGTGCGCGGCGCCGCGCACTGGCCGCAGTGGGAGGGATCCGCCGAGTTCAACGCCGCGGCCGTCACGTTCCTGCGGAAGCACGCGTGACGACGAGAAGCACGCCTGACGAAAGGACCGGAGTGAGCGTCACCCGGGAGACCATCAGCGAGATCGCACGCGAGCTGTTCGAGGCCAAGCGCGGCGTGTACACCGTGCCGTACGTGAGCCCCCGGCTGCCCGAGCGCGACCTCGACTCCGCCTACGCGATCTCCGCCGAGTTCGCCGCCCTGCGCGAGCGTGAACTGGGGGTGAGACGGGTGGGCCGCAAAGTCGGCCTGACCAACGCCCTGGTGCAGCGGCGCGTGGGCATCGACGAGCCGGACTACGGGATCATCCACGACGACATGGTGCACGCCTCGGGCACACGCCTGCCGCTGTCCGCGTACAACCGCCTGCTGATCGAGGCGGAGGTCGCGTTCGTGCTGAAGAGCGACGTCACGGATGCCTCCCGCGCGAGTGTGGAGGCCGCGATCGACTACGTGACGCCCGCGTTCGAGGTCGTCGACTTCCGTTACGCCGGTTCCGTCGGGCAGATCGTCGACACCATCGCCGACAACGCCGGCTGCAGCGGAGTGGTCCTCGGCGAGGAGCGGCACCCGTACGGCGAGGTCGACCTGACCCAGGTCGAGATGGTCATCACGGGTGGCGGCAAGGAGATCACCCGGGGTGTCGGCAGCAACGTGCTGGGGGACCCGGTCAACGCGGTCGCCTGGCTGGCGGAGACCGCTATCCGCACGGGCGAGCCGCTGCGCGCCGGAGAAGTACTGCTGTCCGGGTCCATCGGCTACATCGAGCCGTGGCCCGCCGACGTCGAGTGCGTCGCCACCGTCACCGGGCTGGGCCGCGTGGTCGCGACCGCGGATTCGAAAGGCTGAACATGAGTGACCACCGCCCCGTCGACGCGGCCACGCGCGTCGAGATCGAGCAGCTCATAGCGGAGATGCTCTACCGCCTGGACCACAACCGGGCGGACACCACCTGGGAGCTGTACACCGAGGACGGCGTCTCCGCCGGCCCGATGGGCGACATGGACCGCGAGGCCATGAAGGCGTGGGGCGCCAGGCGGGCCCGGCAGACCGACGTCGTCGGCCGTCACCACATCGGCGGGATCCGTCTGGTGTGGGCCGCGGACGGCGACGAGGTCGAGGGCACCGTGCAGTACCTGACCTTCCGCGACACGAGCGATCCGCAGACGCTGCCCGCGTCGGTCGGAGAGTTCCGCGAGCGCTACCGCAAGGTGGACGGCCGGTGGCTGTTCGCCCGCCGGGAGATCGTGCCGGTCTTCGGCGGCCGGGCCGCCGCGGCCCACGCGGCGCGCGTGGCCGCACAGGAAGGGCCGGCGCGGTGAAGCGGGACGCTCTCGGCGGCGACAGGCGCCCGGTGCTGTACCACCAGACGGTTCCGTCGTTCTCGATGCCGGAGTGGGCGGTGGCCGCCGGGTACGACGGCGTGATCCTGGACCTGCAGCACGGGGAACTGGGGCTGGAGGCGGCCTGCGGGATCCTGCGCTCGATCCCCCGGGACAACGCCTACGCCTACACCCGGGTGGGCTCGCCGGACCCCGCGCCGGTCCTGCGGCTCCTCGACAGCGGGGCGCGCGGGATCGTCGCGCCCACCGTCGAGTCCCGGTCCCAGGCCGAGGCCCTGGTCGCCGCCGTCAAGTACCCGCCGGCCGGCAACCGCAGCCTGGGCCCCTCCCGGCCCGCGCTGTACCCGGGTGACTCGTACACCGAGGCGGGCAACCGGGCGGTGTCGGCCGTCGCGCAGATCGAGACGAGCACCGGGGTCGACCGGGCCGAGGAGATCGTCTCGACGCCCGGCCTGGACTCGATCTACATCGGCCCGGCCGACCTCGCCGTCTCCTACGGCCTGCCCGGGCGCGGCGACTGGGACGAGGGTCCGGTGCGCGAGGCGATCTCCCACGTCCGCGAGGTGACGCGCGCGCACGGCGTCACCCTCGGCATCTACTCCGGCCGTCCCGAGTACGCGGCCGGCCTCCTCGCCGACGGCCTCGTCGACTACGTCGGCCTCGGCATCGATCTCGTCCTGCTGAACCGCGCGTTCGGCGACACCATCGCCGGGCTGGGCCCGGCCCGATCCGCACGGAGCACCACATGAACAAGGCCTGCGACGTCCTCGTCGTCGGGGCTGGTCCGGTCGGTCTGACCCTGGCCAACCTGCTGGGGCAGCAGGGCGTCGACGTCCTCGTCGTCGAGCGGGAGCATGAACTCGTCGACTACCCCCGGGCCGTGGGCATCGACGACGAGGCACTGCGCGCGATGCAGACCGCCGGCCTGGTCGACGAGGTGCTCCCGCACACCATCCCGGACCAGAAGATCTACATGATCAACGGAGCCGGGGCGATCCTGTCCGAAGTGAACCCGACGACACGCGAGTTCGGCTGGCCGCGCCGCAACGGCTTCGTGCAGCCGCTGGTCGACCGGGTGCTGCTCGCCGGCCTCGACCGCTTCCCCGGCACAGCCGTGCGCTTCGGCGCCGAGGTCGTGGACCTGACCGAGGACGCCGACGGCGTGGTCGCCACGCTCGCGGACGGCGGGACGGTGCGCGCGCGGTACGCCGTCGCCGCCGAAGGAGGGTCCTCCCCCACCCGCAAGCGTCTCGGCATCTCGTTCGAGGGCGAGACCCGGCCGACCGACGGCATCGTGATCGACGTCGCCAACGACCCGATCGGCACGCCCCACGCGGTCTTCGGCGGTGACCCCGCCCGCAGTTACGCCTCCATCGCGCTGCCGCACGGCATCCGCCGCTGGGAGTTCACCCTCTTCGAGGACGAGGGCGAGGCCGATGTCGAGGACGACGCGTTCGTCTTCGGTCTGCTCGCGCCCCATGTGCCGGACCCGTCGAAGCTGGACATCATCCGCCGCCGCGTCTACCGCCACCACGCCCGGATCGCGGGCCGGTTCCGGCACGGGCGGATCTTCCTCGCCGGTGACGCCGCCCATGTCATGCCCGTGGTCGGCGGGCAGGGCTGGAACTCCGGTATCCGGGACGCCTTCAACCTCGGATGGAAGCTCGCCGCCGTCGTCAAGGGGCTGTCGGCCGACGGTCTGCTGGACACGTACGAGACGGAACGGCTCGGCCATGTCACGCAGATGGTGGCGGTCTCCCTCCAGATGGCGAAGGAGATGACCGACCACGACCCCGAGAAGGCCGCCGAACGCGACCGGATCGCCGCCGCCCGCACCCCCGAGGAGCGGGAGGCGCAGAAGCGGCAGGCGTTCAAGCCCCAGCCGAAGTTCGACCAGGGGGTGGTGGTGCACACCGCGCTGCCGGTGTCCAAGTCGCTGCCCGTCCGCGACGTGCCCCGGCTGGCGGGCACGATCTTCCCGCAGCCGAAGGCCACCGACGCGGACGGCGCCGAGATGCTTCTCGACGACGCGACCGGTCAGGGCTGGCGCGTCCTCACCTGGCACAACGACCCGACGGTGTTCCTCTCCGCCGAACGGCGCGCGGCGCTGGACCGGCTCGGCGCCCGTCTCGTGCAGGTGGTGCCGAAGCCACAACTGCCGTGGGCACGCAGGCGGGCCACGGCCGGCGTCACCGTCGTCGGCGACCTCGGGGGCGAGGCGAGCCTCCAGGCATGGTTCGACGCGCGGCCGGTGGGGGCCGTGGTCCTGCGCCCCGACCATGTGATCGCCGCCGAATGCCTGACGCAGGAGCTCGACGACGTCGTGGCGCGCGTCCTGGAGGCCGCCTGCGCCGTGTGACGCGGTGAGGGCGGGACGCCGGAGAACCGGGCGGGACCGAAGTGGGCCGTGGTGTGCGGCCACTTCGGTCCCGCGCCGGCCAGTCGCTGGTATCGCGGTTCTGGAATGATCGTGCTGGTGACACGGGTACGGACGACTGACGGCGACAGGGTGGCGGCATGACGCGGAGCACACGGCGGGGCGAGGGTACGAAGGGCACGCGGCAGGCACGCTCGGACAGGAGCCGGGAACAGATCCTGCTGGCGGCGCTGGACCTGGCGCTGGAGCACGGCTACCAGGGCACGACCATGGCAGCGGTCAGCGCGTCCTCGGGCCTGCCGATCGGCTCGGTCTACTGGCACTTCAAGAGCAAGGAACAGCTCTTCGTCGCTCTGCTGGAACACTGCTACAAGGCCTGGATGGAGCTCCACTCCGGTCCTGAGGGGCTGCGCCGCAAGCTGTCACGCGGCATCGCCGGCCTGTCCGGCGCCGATCCCGAGCACTACACGAAGGAGGAGGCGCTGCTCAAGGCCGCGGCGGTCTGGGCACTGAGCAGGCAGCTGGGCGGCCTGGGCGAGGACAACGAGGTCCGGGCGGCGTACCTGCGGATGCGGGTGGAGATGTTCAAGGTGGACGTCGAGCGGATCACCGAGTCCGTCCCCGCCGGCGTCGTCGCGCGGTTCCCGGACCTGCCCACCAAACTCACCGTGCTGAGCCTGGCGTTGACCGACGGCTTCTACGTGCACGCCAACTCCGACGTGCACCTGGAGCTGGACTTCGCCGAGTACGCGGACATGGCGGCGCGGGCCCTGGAGAGCCTGGTGGACGACTACGCCCGCAGGGCCGCCGAGGAGCGGAAGTAAAGGCCGGCCACGGTCTCCCGCGCCGTACGGGGTCACACGGCTCGCGTCAGTCCGCCGTCCACGCGCACGTTCTGCCCAGTGGTGTAGGTGGCGTCGCACGCCAGGTGAGCCACGGTCCGCGCGACCTCCTCGTAGGCGGCGGCCCGTCCCAGGGGGATGGCGGACGTCCATGCGGCGGGCACGGCCTCCGGGTCGGCGACGGTGTACCCGGGGAGCACGTTGTTGATCCGAATGCCGTCCGCGGCGACCTCGTCCGCCCACAGTTTGGTCCAGGTGGTCATGGCGGCCCGGGCGACCATGGAGGTGGGGAAGCGCGGCGAAGGCTCGGAGGGGCTGGCCGAGGAGATGTTGACGATGCTGCCGCCGCCCTGGGCGCGCATCGGGGCCAGCGCGGCGCGGCAGGCCCGCACCACGTTGTAGAAGTACAGGTCGAACCCGGCGGCCCAGTCCTCGTCGGTCAGCTCCTCGAGCTTCCCCTTCGGACCGTGGCCCGCGCTGTTGACCAGCACGTCGAGCCTCCCCCACGCGGAGAGCACCCGGTCCACGACTCCCTCGACGACACCGGCCTCGGTGTAGTCCCCCCGGACTGCGAGACCGCCGAGCTCCTCGGCCAGCACGTCCGCCCCTTCGCCACGGGCCAGCACTGCAACCCGGTGACCGCGCGCCGCCAGCGCACGGGCCGACGCGGCACCGATGCCACTGCTGCCGGCGATGACGAGGGCCGTGGGCCGGGCTTCGCTCATGGTGTGCCGCTCCTGGGTGGTCGGGTGTGGTTCATGCCGCGTGAACGACTCTTCTAGAATCGACATTCCAATAGAATGTAGGTCCGTCCGGGCGCGGACGTCAACGGGGCACTCGCACGTGAGGTCCTCGTCGACAGCCAGGCCGGCGACGCCGTCCTGTCGGCGTTCCCGGAGTTCGCCGCCGTCGCCCGGCTGCAGCGGCGGTTCCTCGCGCGGGCCGTGCGTTTCCTGGTGCGGGAGGCCGGCATCCGGCAGTTCCTGGACCTGGGCGCGGGACTCCCCGCTGCTCGCCAGCAGCCCCGAGGGCGCCTGCGCGTACGTCGACGCCGACGTCCGCGACCCGGAGCGAATTCTCGCCGAGGCGGCCACGACGCTGGACCTCAGCCGGCCGGTCGCTCTCACCATGCTGGGGATCATGGGGCAGATGTCCGAGGCCGACCGCCCGGCCGAGCTGGTGAGCGCCCTGCTGTCCGCGCTGCCGCCGGGCAGTTACCTGGCGCTGAGCGACGGCACGGACACCGACGAGGCGCTGACCCGGGCGGTCGAGGCCTACAACCAGCAGTCGGCCCACACCTACCATCTGCGGTCGCCGGAGGACATCGCCTTCTGGTTCGCCGGACTCGACCTGGTGGAGCCGGGTGTCGTCGCCACGGCCTCCTGGCGTCCAAATCCCGGCGACGACGTGGCGGGCGCCCCCGACGTCTCCGTGGCGGGGGTGGCCAAGAAGGCCTGAACCTCAGCCCTGGTCCCGAGCCCCCTGCGTGATCCTGGGCAGGACCGCCTCCGCGATGTCGACGAGGGCGCTGTCGTCCGGGAGGAGCCCGGACTCGCTCCACACGGTGAGGTCGTAGGAGCCGCCCCGGTCCTTCCCGTCGAAGGCCACGGTCAGCGTCCGGGCGAGCGGCCCCTGCTCCACCGGACCGCTCGCTCCCTCGCCGCTCCCCAGGTCGAACTGGATCTTCATCATGTGGTCCGAGGTGAGCAGCGCGGGCCGCCCCAGCACGGTGAGCTTCCTGACGTCCCCGCCGTCCCCGTACGTCGTCAGCTTCGCGTACTGGGCGACCGTCAGCTTGTTGTACGTGGCCGAGAGCTCCACGGTGTACGTCTCGAACTCGACCCTGGTCTCGGGCTGGGCGACCTTGCGGTCGGTCAGCGGGGCGGTGTTGTCGGTACCGGAGGCGTAGACCGACCTCTCGGCGGGGGTGCCGAGGAGTTCGGGCAGTTCGGGCAGGTTGAGCGCGCGGCACAGGTCCGCGCCGGTGACGGCCTCGGGCGTGCTCCGGTACGCACTGGGCAGCTTCTCGTCCTCGTCGAGCCGGCACGCGGCGGGACGGGAGGCGCCGGTGGCGGCGGTGCCGTCCTCGGGGAGCTTGCCCTCGATCCAGAGGGCGCCCCCGATCACCGCGAAGAGACCGATGGCCAAGGAGGCCTGGACGAAGGCGTTGGGCTTCTTCTCGGCGGGGCGCCGCACCGGGGGGACGACGGGCGCCGACGGAGCGGGCTCCGTCACCTCGTCCGCCGGAGGAGCCGGGCGCCGGCGGGCGCGCAGGGCGTGGACGACCAGGCGCACGCGCAGCGCCGCCCCCAGCAGGAACACCGCACCGATGACGGCCGGCACCCATCCCTCACCGTCGAAGAGGGCCATGTGGAGGATGCGTACGCCGAACACCGTCCCGACAAGGATGATCAGCGGTTCGCGGATCCAGAAGGGAAGGAGACGGACGAGGAAACCGAGCATCCGGTGATCTCACCAGGAGTAAGATCACGGCGGCTGTGATGGAAGCCATAATTCCGGGCCGGTACCCGATTGTGATGAGACGGTGAAGGGCCGTCGGGGTGGTGACGCAGGGCGCCCGGCGGCGGTCAGCGGAGCGTCGCCGCGAACGGGACCTGTGTGGCCGCCGGTTGGCCGGCCCCGGACCGGAACGGATGGGTCCACAGGCCCTCCGTCTCCAGCCGCGGCAGCACCCCCTCGCCGAACCGGTACGCCTCCTCCAGGTGCGGGTAGCCGGAGAGGACGAACTCGTCGATGCCGAGGGCGTGGTACTCCTTGATCCGCTCGGCGACCTCCTCGTGGCTGCCCACCAGGGCCGTGCCCGCGCCGCCGCGCACCAGGCCGATGCCCGCCCACAGGTTGGGGTGGATCTCCAGGCCGTCACGGTTGCCGCCGTGCAGGGCGAGCATCCGCTGCTGGCCCTCCGACTCGCTGCGGGCGAGGCCGGCCTGGACCGAGCGGACCGTCTCCGGGTCGAAGCCGGCCAGCAGGCGGTCGGCCTCGGCCCACGCCTGCTCGGAGGTGTCGCGGGTGATGACGTGCAGCCGGATGCCGAAGCGCAGGGTGCGGCCCTCCCCGGCGGCCAGGCGGCGGACCCAGGCGATCTTCTCGGCGACGGCGGCGGGCGGTTCGCCCCAGGTGAGGTAGACGTCGACGTGTCTGGCCGCGACCCGGCCGGCGATCGGCGAGGACCCGCCGAAGTACACCTCCGGAACCGGGTCGGGCACGCGCGCCAGCTTCGCGTCCGCCACGCGGAGGTGGTCGCCCTCCAGATCCACCGTCTTGCCCTGCCACAGCTCCCGCACGATGGTCAGGAACTCGTCGGTGCGGCGGTAACGGTCGTCCTTGTCGAGGAAGTCGCCGTAGGCGCGCTGCTCGTGGCTCTCGCCGCCGGTGACGACGTTGAGCAGCAGCCGTCCGCCGCTCTGCCGCTGGAAGGTGGACGCCATCTGCGCGGCGAGGGTGGGTGAGACGAAGCCGGGGCGGAAGGCGACGAGGAACTTCAGCCGCTCGGTGTTCTGGCTGACCATGGCGGTGGTCAGCCAGGCGTCCTCGCACCACGCGCCGGTCGGGGTGAGCGCGCCGGTGAAGCCCAGGTCCTCGGCGGCGCGGGCGATCTGGCTGAGGTAGGCGACCGTGGGCGGCCGGTCCCGGCCGGACGCCGTGGCCGGGGTGCCGTGGCCGCCGCCGACGACGTGCCGGCTGTCGCCGTTGGTGGGCAGGAACCAGTGGAAGGTGAGGGACACGGAAGGGCTCCTTCGGGGAGTGCGTCGTCAGAGGAGGCCGTGGCGGGGCGGCCGGGTGCCGCTGAGCACCTAACGGCCGATGTGCTGGACCTTCCGGCGGGCACGCGTGGGTGCCCGCGTCCACGTCCGCGCCGCCGAACTCGGCGGGCACTGTGACGCCGAGCGGCCCGGACGTGGACAGCCGCTCCAGTTCCTGGTGCGGGAGCCGGCGTCCGGCTCGGCGGCCCCCTTGCGGGACTCGTCGGCGAGGCCGCGTGCGACGGCCAGGGCCTCGGCGTCGCCCGCGATCACGGCGGCGCTCAACCGGTGGCCGCCAGCAGGGTCGTGCGGCCGCCGAGCGCGCGGGAGAACTGGTCGGTGACCTGGGCGAGGGCCTCCGCGGCGGCGGGGGCGACGGTCAGGGCGCCGTCGTCGCCGACGGTGATCTCCTTGTCGAGGGTGAACCAGCCGGGCGTGATGTGGGCGGGGCCCATGGAGTTGAGCACGGGACGCAGCGCGTAGTCGATGGCCAGGACGTGCGCGGTGGTGCCGCCGGTGGCCAGCGGCAGGACGGTCTTGCCGGTGAGCGCGTACTGCGGGAGCAGGTCGAGCAGGGCCTTGAGCAGTCCGGAGTAGGCGGCCTTGTAGACGGGGGTGCCGATGACGACGCCGTCGGCGCGCTGGAACAGGGCGGTGGCCTCGGCGATCGCCGGATGGCGGAAGTCGGCGTGGAGCAGGGCTTCGGGCGGGAGGGTGCGCACGTCGAGCGGTACGACCTCGTGTCCCTGGGCGACGAGCCGCTGGTCGAGGTGGCGCAGCAGCCGGGCGGTGCGGGAGGTGGCGGAGGGGCTTCCGGAGACGGACAGGATGGTGGCCATGCGAGGACCTTCCGGGGATCGGTGCGGGGCGGGTCGGGCGGCGGCAGGCGGCGGTTCCTGCCCGTTCATGGACGAAGGAGGGGCAGGCAGCAGCCCGGTTCACGGACGAGGGCGGGGCAGGCGGCGCCTGCCGCGTGACCGAACGGCAGGGGAACGCGGTGAGGGAGCGTCGGGCCGCGGCGCATCGCCGGCAGCAGGCGTCGGCGGAACGGCCGGAAACCGTGGGAAGAGGAAAGGCGCGGGGTGCGAGGGTGTCCCTCGGGTGCGCTCAGGCGTGACGGCGACAGCAGGAGCTGGAGACACGCGCGAGGTCGACATGGCGTCGCCGCGTGAGGTCCTGTCGCTTCATGGCGTCGATCAAAGCAGCGGTCGGTGACACGGGTCAAGAACGCCCGGACGTCGTTCCACATGCTGAGAGCCCTTGTCCGCGGGCCTGTTGGACGGGCGGCCTTCACGCCGGTCCGCGCCCGGGACGTCGTCCCGGCGGGTGAGACGGCGTCCGTCGATCTGGCGCGGCCCCGCCGGCGTGTGGTTACCTGAACGCATGACCGTGCTCGTGACCCGCCGCCACGTCGATTACGTGCGTGTCACCACCACGGGCTGTTCCGCCGCGAGCTGACGCCGCGCGCCCGGCCGTAGTCCGGCCTCTCTTCTCTCCCTCTCGCCGTACCGCACCGCGCCGGCCACCGCCCCTCTGTGTCCGGGGCCGTGGTGCGTGGCGCCGTGGCGTCCTCAGGCATGACCCCTTCCTCTCTTTCCCTGCCAGGGAGCACCCTTATGAGCAGCCAGCCCATCGACTCCGTCACCGCGGGCCACACCCCCGACGGGGAATCCGCCGCGGACACCACGCCCGCCTGGTCCTTCGAGACCAAGCAGGTCCACGCGGGTGCGGAGCCCGACCCGACGACCGGGGCGCGCGCGACGCCGATCTACCAGACGACGTCGTTCGTGTTCCGCGACACGCAGCACGCCGCCGACCTGTTCGCCCTGGCCGAGCCCGGCAACATCTACACCCGCATCCACAACCCGACCCAGGACGTCTTCGAGCAGCGGATCGCCGCGCTGGAGGGCGGTGTCGCGGCCGTGGCGCTGTCGTCGGGGCAGGCCGCGGAGACGCTGGCGCTCCTGACCGTGGCGAGCGCCGGCGACCACATCGTGTCCAGCACCTCCCTGTACGGCGGCACGTACAACCTGTTCCGGCACACGCTGCCGAAGTTCGGCGTCGAGGTGTCCTTCGTGGACGACCCGGACGACCCGGAGGCGTGGCGGGCGGCGATCCGCCCGAACACCAAGGCGCTCTTCGCGGAGTCGCTGGGCAATCCGCGCGGCAACGTCCTCGACGTGCGGGCGGTCGCGGACGTGGCGCACGCGGCGGGTGTGCCGCTGATCGTGGACAACACGGTGCCGACGCCGTACCTGCTGCGTCCGCTCGAGCACGGCGCGGACGTCGTGGTGCACTCGGCGACCAAGTTCCTGGGCGGTCACGGCACGGCCGTCGCGGGTGTGGTCGTCGACGGCGGAACCTTCGACTTCGGTGCGCACGCCGACCGGTTCCCCGACTTCAGCGAGCCCGACCCGAGCTACCACGGCCTGCGCTACTGGCCGGCGCTCGGTCCGGGCGCGTTCGCGGTGAAGCTGCGGGTGCAGCTGCTGCGCGACCTCGGTCCCGCGCTCTCCCCGCACTCGGCGTTCCTGCTGCTGCAGGGCGTGGAGACGCTCAGCCTGCGCATCGAGCGGCACTCCTCGAACGCGCAGGCGCTCGCCGAGTGGCTGGAGCAGCGCGACGAAGTGGCCGCCGTGCACTACGCGGGCCTGCCGTCCAGCCCCTGGTACGAGGCGGGGCGGAGGTACCTGCCGCGCGGTGCGGGCGCGATCGTCTCGTTCGAGCTGCGGGACGGCGTCGAGGCCGGGAAGCGGTTCGTGGACGCCGTACGGCTGTTCAGTCACCTCGCCAACATCGGCGACGTGCGCAGCCTGATCATCCATCCGGCGTCCACCACCCACAGCCAGCTCGACGAGCGGCAGCTCGCCGCCACCGGCACCTCGCCCGGGCTGGTGCGGCTGTCCGTCGGCATCGAGGCCCTCGACGACCTCAAGGCCGACCTGGAGGCCGGGTTCCGCGCGGCGAAGGGCGCGTCCTGAACACCGTTCTGACGCCGTCCCCGGTCCCCCTCCCGCCGGCCTCCGGGGCCTGGCGGGAGGGGGACCCGCCCGGGCGGCGGCAGTGGTACGCGCACCCGGAGCCGCTCCCGCTGGAAGCCGGCGGTGAACTTCCGGGCGTGCGGCTGGCGTTCGAGACGTGGGGGCGGCTCGCGCCGGACCGGTCCAACGCGGTGCTGGTGCTGCACGCCCTCACCGGCGACAGCCATGTCACCGGTCCCGCCGGGCCGGGGCATCCCACGCCCGGCTGGTGGGACGGACTCGTCGGGCCGGGGCGGGCGCTCGACACGGACCGCTGGTTCGTGGTCGCGCCGAACGTCCTCGGCGGCTGCCAGGGCAGCACCGGCCCGTCCTCGCGCACCCCGTCCGGGCGGCGTTGGGGCGGCGACTTCCCGTTCCTCACCCAGCGCGACCAGGTCGCCGCCGAGGCCGCCGTCGCCGACGCGCTGGGCGTCGACCGCTGGGCGCTGGTCGTCGGCGGTTCGATGGGCGGGATGCGGGCCGTGGAGTGGGCCGTGTCGTACCCGGAGCGGACCGGCGCACTCCTGCTGCTGGCGACCACGGCGGCGGCGAGCGCGGAACAGATCGCGTGGGCCTCCACACAGGTGCACGCCATCCGCTCCGACCCGCACTGGCACGGCGGCCACTACCACGACTCCGGGCGCGGACCGCACGCCGGACTCGGCCTGGCCCGGCGCATCGCCCACATCACCTACCGCAGCGAGCCGGAGCTGCAGAGCCGCTTCGGACGCAGCCCCCAGGACACGGAGGACCCCTGGCGCGGCGGCCGCTACCAGGTCGCCTCCTACCTGGACCATCACGCGGACAAGCTGGTGCGCCGCTTCGACGCGGGCAGCTACGTGGTGCTCTCGGAGGCGATGAACAGCCACGACGTCGGCCGCGGTCGCGGCGGCGTACGGGCGGCCCTCGGCCGGGTGACCGCCCCCACGCTGGTGGCCGGCGTGGACTCCGACCGGCTCTACCCGCTGGCCCAGCAGGCGGAGCTGGCGGCCGGCATCCCCACGGCGGACGCGCCGCGTGTCGTGGAGTCGCCGTACGGCCATGACGGCTTCCTGATCGAGGTGGAGCAGGTCGCCGCGCTGGTGCGCGAACTCCTGCCCGCCGCTCCCCCGGTCCCGGCGCGGACGCCGGGACGTCACCGCCCACACCCCTGACGAGTGAGGACTCCCCCCGATGTCACCCCACACCGCGACCACCGCCGCGGCCGTCCATCCGCTGCTCGCCGACCGCTGGAGCCCCCGGTCGTTCGACGCCGCGCACACACTGGGCGACGAGGAGCTGGCCACCCTGCTGGAGGCGGCCCGCTGGGCGCCCTCCGCCTACAACGCCCAGCCGTGGCGGTTCCTCGTCGGCCGGCGCGGCGACATCACGTATCTGCGCATCCTGGACGCGCTCGTCCCCTTCAACCGGGAGTGGGCGCGCACCGGTTCGCTGCTGGTGGCGGCGGTGGCGGAGGAACGCGTCGAGAACGGCGTGCTCCAGCACGGCCCTGCGTACGACACCGGGCTCTCGGTGGCCCAACTCGTGTTGCAGGCAGAGGCGTTGGGGCTGCACGCCCATCAGATGTCCGGCTTCGACGCCGACGCCTTGCGCACGTCGCTGGGCGTGCCGGACGGTTTCCGGCCGCTGTCCGTCGTCGCCGTGGGCGCGCCGGCCCCGGCGGACCTGCTGCCGCCGAAGCTGCGCGAGCGGGAGACCGCCGTCCGTGAGCGGCGCCCCGGCGCGGAGACGTTCTTCGCCCACACCTGGGGCACCCCGCTTCCCACCCGTCCCTGACACCGACTCTCCACCGCAGGAGTGCACATGACCGTTCAGGAATCACCCGCGAGCACCGACGCGTTCGTCACCGAGTGGCAGGAGTGGCACCGGCACAAGGACGCCGCGCTCGCCCACGAGCACGGATTCCTCGCCGTGACCGGCCTGTACTGGCCGGACTCCGAGCCGCAGCGGTTCCCCGGTGCGCCCGGCGTCTGGTCGGCCGGCGACGACGGGGTCACCGTCGAGCTGGACGACGGGGAGAAGCTGGTCGTCGACGGCGTCACGGTGCGCGGCCGGCACCGCTTCGGTGTCCTCGAGGAGCGCGCCTCCGTCAACGCCGTCTGGGGTGACGCGGTGATCGAGATCGCCCGCCGGGGCGGCCAGGACGTGGTCCGGCCGCGTCACCCCGACCACCCGCTGCGTACCGCGTTCACCGGCACCCCCGCCTACGCGCCGGACCCGCGCTGGCGGATCACCGGCACGTACCTGCCGTTCCCGGAGCCGCGTCCCACCACGGTGGGCGCCGCCGTCGAGGGGCTCGAGCACGTCTACGACGCCCCCGGCAAGGTCCGCTTCGAGGTCGACGGGCAGGAGCTGGAGCTGACCGCGTTCGAGTCGGGCGCGCCGGGCGGCCTGCTGGTGCTGTTCACCGACGCGACGTCCGGCGTGACCACGTACGCCGCCAACCGGGCGCTGAAGATCGACGCGCCGGGTCCGGACGGCCGTGTGGTGCTGGACTTCAACCGGGCCACCAACCTGCCGTGCGCCTACACCGACTTCGCGACCTGCCCCCTCCCGCCGGCCGAGAACCGGCTCCCGGTCGCGGTCGAGGCCGGCGAGACGATCCCGTACGAGCGGAAGTCCGCCGCGGCCTGAGCACGGCACGACGGCGACCCCTCCGGCGCGCGGATGCCGGAGGGGTCGCGTCATGTCACGGGGTTCTACGGGACCGGGTGGACCGGCTCCCACGGGAACGGCGGGTCCGGCAGGGCGTGCCGGAGGGCGGGGGCCACCTCGGACTGGAAGCGTTCGAGGGAGTCGCGGTGCACGGACTCGGGCAGTCCGCCCGCGTCGGCGTGCACATGGAGCACGCTGTGCCCGAACCGTTCGTGGTAGCGGTGCACCTTGTCGACGATCTGCTGCGGGCTGCCGATCAGGGCGGAGCTGCGCTCGACGAAGTCCTCCACCGTCTCGAAGACCACCGGCAGCCCGGACTCCTTCTGGAAGGCCAGGTCGGCCTCGAAGACCGGCCGGTACGCCTCGACGGCCTCCTGGGAGGTGCGGGCCACCAGCAGCCCTGCCGTGCCGGCGCCGACCGTGAGCTTCGCCGGGTCGTGGCCGTAATGCGCCCAGCGTTCCCGGTAGTGGTCGATCAGCTCGGCGTAGGGCTCGATCGGGTGGGTGACGTTCGCGGAGAACAGCGGGTCGCCGTGGCGGGCGGCCAGGTCGACGGACTCCTTGCTGGTGGCGCTGCCGTGCCAGACGCGGACGGGCCGCTGGTAGGGGCGCGGCCAGACCTCGGCGTCCTTCAGCGGCGGACGGAAGCGGGTGTCGGCGGTGATCCTGTCCTGCCGCCAGATCCGGCGGAGGACGTCGTGGCTCTCGGCGTTGCGGTCCCACTGGTCCTCGGGGGTGACCTGGAACAGCTCTCGCTGGGCGGTGCCGTTGCCCTTGCCGATGATGAGGTCGAGGCGGCCCTCGGAGAGGTGGTCGAGGGTGGCGTAGTCCTCGTAGGCGCGCACCGGGTCGAGCAGGCTGAGCGTGGTGACCGCGGTGAACAGGCGGATGCGGCGGGTCAGGGCCGCGATGTGGCTGAGGACGACGGCGGGCGCGGAGGAGAGGAAGGGCCGCTCGTGCCGCTCCCCCACGCCGAAGCCGTCGAAGCCCAGCTCCTCGGCGAGGACGGCGTTGTCGAGGACCTCGCGGAAGCGGTCGTGCGTCGGTTTCAGCACGCCGGTGACGGGGTCGGGGCGGTGGACGATCAGGGTGACCGCGAGGAACCTCATGAGGCGGCCCGCCGGTCGCCGAGGTCGTCCGGGTGGGCGAGGCCCAGATGGTGGCGGAGGGTGGGGCCCTCGTAGTCGGTGCGGAAGACGCCGCGCTCCTGGAGCAGCGGCACGACCTTGTCGGCGAACTCGTCGAGGCCGCCGGGGGTGATGTGCGGGACGAGGATGAAGCCGTCGGCGGCGTCGCTCTGGACGTACTCGTCGATCGTGCGGGCGATGGTCTCGGCGGAGCCGATGAAGTTCTGCCGGTTGCCGGTCTCGATGACGAGGTCGCGGATGGACCAGTTGTGGGCGGCTGCGAGTTCGCGCCACTCGCGGGCGGTGGCCAGCGGGTCGCGGTACATGCGGACCTGGGCGCGGCCCTCGGCGATGTGGCGGCTGCTGACGTCCGGGTCGATGTCGGGCAGCGGCCCGTCGGGGTCGTAGCCGGAGAGGTCCCGGTTCCAGACGAACTCCAGGTGGCGCAGGGCGGTGGCGCCGCTCACCTGCCGGCGGCGCACCGCCTTCGCCAGCTCCTGCGCCTCTTCGTCCGTGTCGGCGAGGGTGAAGGTGGCGGCGGGCAGGATGAGCAGCTGGTCGGGGCGGCGGCCGTACTTCGCGAGGCGGCGCTTGACGTCGGTGTAGAAGGCGCGGCCGGCTTCGAGGGTGGCGTGGCGGCTGAAGATGGCGTCGGCGTCGGACGCGGCGAACTCGCGTCCTTCGTCGGAGTCGCCGGCCTGGAAGATGACGGGGCGGCCCTGCGGGGAGCGCGGGACGTTGAACCGGCCGTGGATGTCGAAGTGCTGTCCCCGGTGGACGAAGGCGCCGGCCTTGGCGTCGCGGAGGAAGACGCCGGTCCCCTGGTCGGCCAGGATCTCGTCGCCGTGCCAGGAGTCGAAGAGTTCGTGGGCGGTGGCCAGGAACTCCTTGGCGCGGGAGTAGCGCTCCTCCTGTGGCAGGAAGCCGCCGCGCCGGAAGTTCTCGCCGGTGAAGGCGTCCCAGGAGGTGACCACGTTCCAGGCGGCGCGGCCGCCGGAGAGGTGGTCGAGACTCGCGAACTGGCGGGCCACCTCGTAGGGCTCGTTGAAGGTGGAGTTGATGGTCCCGGTCAGTCCGAGGTGGTCGGTGACGGCGGCGAGGGCGGACAGCACGGTGAAGGTGTCGGGGCGGCCGACCACGTCCAGGTCGTAGATCCTGCCGCCCTGTTCGCGCAGCCGGAGCCCTTCGGCGAGGAACAGGAAGTCGAACTTGGCGCGTTCGGCGGTGCGGGCGAAGTGCGCGAAGGAGCTGAACTCGATGTGGCTGCCGGACGCGGGGTCGCTCCACACGGTGGTGTTGTTGACGCCCGGGAAGTGGGCGGCGAGGTGGATCTGCTTCAGCGGCTTGCTCATGGCGGTGGTCGTTCCTCCGGCTCAGGCGGTGGCGTAGCGGTTGGCGGGCCGGGGCAGACCCAGCAGGCCGCGCAGGGTGCCGGCCTCGTAGGCGCGGCGGAAGGCGCCGCGGCGCTGGAGTTCGGGGACGAGGCCGCGGGTGATCGCCGGGAGGTCGTGGCCGACGACGGCGGGCCGCAGCCGGAACCCGGTGAGGCCGGCCGCCTGGAACTCCAGCAGCAGGTCGGCGAGTTGGGCGGGGGTGCCGGTGAAGACGCGGGCGTCGGCCGTGTACGGATCCCCGGCGAGGCCGTCGAGGCGGGCGCGGCGGGCGGTGGCCTCGGCCGGGTCGTCGTCGAGGAAGACGGTGAGGTCGCCGAAGACGTGCAGGGGCTCCCCGGCGCGTCCGGCCGCCTCCTGCTCCTCCCGGACGGTGGCGACGATGTCCCGGGCCTGGTCGGCATCGTGCGGGGTGACGTAGCCGACGTCGGCGGCGCGGGCGACCAGGCGGTAGGGGATCGTGTCATGGGCGAGGGCGGTGACCAGGGGCTGGCCCTGGGGCGGACGGGGCGTGATGGAGGGGCCCTTGACGCTGAAGTGCCGTCCCTCGAAGTGGATGTAATGGAGTTTGTCCCGGTCGATGAAGCGTCCGGTGGCGACGTCGCGGATCTCGGCGTCGTCCTCCCAGCTGTCCCAGAGCCGGCGCAGCACTTCGACGTAGTCGGCGGCCTCGTCGAACAGGTCGGTCACCGTCTCCCGTGCGGCCGGCCCGTCATAGGCGTCGATCCGCGGAATGTGGCGGCGGCCGAAGTGGGCGGCCTCGTCGGGGCGGGCGGTGATCTGCACGCGCACGCCGGCCCGGCCGGTGCTGACGTGGTCGAGGGTGGCGATCGCCTTGGAGAGGTGGAACGGCTCGGTGTGGGTGACGACCGCGGTCGGGACGAGGCCGATGTGCCGGGTCAGGGGGGCGATCCGGGCGGCGGTGAGGACGGCGTCGAGGCGGCCGCGCACCTGGTCGGTGCGGTCGTCGGGTTCGAGGAAGCGGGAGGTTTGAAGGCCGAGCCCGTCCTCCAGGGTGACGAAGTCGAGCAGGCCGCGTTCGGCCTCCGCGACCAGGTCGGCCCAGTAGCGGGCGGTGAACAGCTCGCGGGGGCGGGACACCGGCTCCCGCCAGGAGGCGGGGTGCCAGCCGGTGCCCTCCAGGGCGACGGCGAGGTGCAGGGGTGATGCGGGTGTCGGGGACACGTCGGTGCCTTCCAGGAAGTCCGTGACGGCGGCGGGGTGAGGGGCGCGGGGACGGCGGGGAGCGCCGTCCCAGCGCAGCGGGTCCGGGGTGGTCAGCCGGCGGTCCTGGGCAGACCGGGCGGGTTGATCTCGGAGGTGGTGACGGCCTCGTCGGACAGGCCCCAGCGCTTCAGGACCTCGGCGTAGGTGCCGTTCTCGATGACGTGGTCGATCGCGTCGGCGAGGGGTTCGACCAGTCCGCTGTCCTTCTTGGTGGTGGCGGCGATGAGGCCCTGGAGGTCGGCGCCGGCGCCGGAGTACGTCCCGACGACCTCGGTCCTGCCGGTGGTCGCCGCGTGGTGGGCGGCGGTGGGGTTGGGGCCGAGGTAGACGTCGATGCGGCCGGACTGGAGGGCGAGATAGGTGTCGCTGTCGTTCTGGTAGTACTTGATGTCCACCGGTTCGCGGCCGGCCCGCTCGTTCTCCTTGCTCCACTCGACGAGCAGCTTCTCCTGGTTGGTGCCGCTGCTGACCGCGACGGTCAGTCCTGCCACGTCCTCGGGGCCGTCGATCTTCAGTCCGCTGCCCTTCTTCGCCTCGAAGCCGAGGTTGTCCTCGCGGTAGGTGGCGAAGTCGTACTTCTCCTTGCGTTCCTCGGTGACGGTGATGTTGCTGAAGCCGGCGTCGTACTTGCCGCTGTCGAGGCCGACGAAGATGTTCTCCCAGGAGACGGGGTTGAGCCGCAGCTCCAGGCCGAGCACGTCGGCGACCAGGGAGGCGATGTCGGGTTCGACGCCGATGACGGTCTTGTTGTCGGTGGCGACGAAGGTGAGCGGCGCGGCCGAGCCGGAGGAGTTCACCACCTCCAGGGTGCCTCTCCTGCGTACCTCCGCCGGGACCTCGGCGGCGATGGCGTCGACCTTGCCGGTGCGGACGCGGTCCTGGTCGGCGGTCAGGTTGATCTTCGTCTTGCCGCCGTTGCCGGAGTCGACCTCGGTGGTGCCTCCGTCGTCGGGGTTGCCGCACGCGGAGAGGGCGAGGGCGGAGGTCAGGGCGAGCGCGGCGGCGGTGCGGCGGAGGGTCGAGAGGGACACAGGGGTGCTCCTTGCGTGCGTGAGGGACGGGCGGGGCGGTCAGAGGACCTTGGAGAGGAAGGCGCGGGTGCGCTCGTGCTGCGGCTCGTCCAGGACGGCCGAGGGCGGCCCCTGCTCCACGACGACTCCGCCGTCCATGAAGACCACGGTGTCGGCGACCTCGCGGGCGAAGCCGATCTCGTGGGTCACGACGATCATGGTGGTGCCGGTGCGGGCCAGGTCCTTGATGACGTCGAGGACTTCGCCGACCAGCTCCGGGTCGAGGGCCGAGGTGGGCTCGTCGAACAGCAGCACCTTCGGCTCCAGGGCGAGTGCGCGGGCGATGGCGACACGCTGCTGCTGTCCGCCGGAGAGCTGCCGCGGGTAGGCGTCGGCCTTGTCGGCGAGACCGACGCGGGCGAGCAGCCGCCGGGCCGTCTCCAGGGCCTCCTTGCGCGGGCGGCGCAGGGCTGCGACGGGCGCTTCGACGAGGTTGTCGAGCACGGTGAGGTGCGGGAAGAGGTTGAAGTTCTGGAAGACGAACCCGATGTGGGTCCGCTGCTTCAGTACGTCCTTCTCCTTCAGCTCGTGCAGCCGGTCGCCGGAGCGGCGGTAGCCGATGAGCTCGCCGTCGATGCTGATCCAGCCCCGGTCGACCTTCTCCAGGTGGTTGATGGTGCGCAGGAGTGTGGACTTGCCGGACCCGGACGGGCCGAGGACGACGGTGACCTCGCCGGCCCGGACCCTCAGGTCGACGCCGCGCAGCACCTCCAGCGGGCCGAAGCTCTTGTGGACGCCGCGCACGTCCACCATGACGTCGCTCATCGGATGTCTCCCAGGGGCTTGATCGGTACAACGGGCCGGTGGCGCTGCGCCGCGGCCGTGCGCAGGGTGCGGACGAAGCGGCGGGCGCGCCGCAGCGGGGTGGGCGGCGGGGTGCGGTCGGCGCCGCGGGCGTAGCGGCGTTCCACGTAGTACTGGGCGACCGACAGCAGGGAGGTCAGGACGACGTACCAGGCGGTGGCGACCAGCAGCAGGGGGATCACCCGGCCGTTGCGGCCGTAGATGACCTGCACCTGGTAGAAGAGCTCCCCGATGGACATCACGTAGACCACCGAGGTGCCCTTGAGCAGGCCGATGATCTCGTTGCCGGCGGTGGGCAGGATGGCGCGCATGGCCTGCGGGAGGACGATGCGCCGGATCTGCCGCAGGCGGGGGATGCCGAGCGCGGCCGCCGCCTGCAGCTGGCCCTCGTCGACGGCGAGGACGCCGCCGCGCACGATCTCGGCGGCGTAGGCGGCCTGGTGGAGGGTCAGTCCGATGACGGCGGCGCCGATGGTGCCGATGATGCTGTTGCTGTCGACGGACCAGAACACCGGGCCGAAGGGGATGCCGAGGCCCAGCCGGTCGTAGAGGGCGCTCAGGTTGAACCAGAACACCAGCTGCACGATCATCGGGATGGACCGGAAGATCCAGATGTAGGTCCAGGCGACGGTCTGCAGCACGGGGCTCCGGGACAGCCGCATGAAGGCGAGGACGGTGCCGAGCAGGAAGCCGAGGACGGTGGCGTAGGCGGTGAGCTGGAGTGTCACCCACACCGCCCGGACGATCGTCTCGGACAGCACGTAGTCCCGGAAGACGTGCCATTCCCATACGGGGTTGGTGGCCAGGCCGTGGGTGAACTGGGCGACCAGCACGACCACGGCGGCGGCCGCGACCCAGCGGGCGTAGTGACGGGCGGGGACGACCTTCAGCGTGGCCGGGTCGTCCGGTACGGGCGGGGCCGGGGCGCCGGGGGCGGCCGGGCCGGGTGGCGCGGTGTCGGTGGTGGATGCCATGGCGGGGTTCCTGCTCGGCTCAGAGGTGTGCGCGCGGGTTGATCTCGGACGCGTCGATCGCCGAGGCGGTGGTGCCCCACTTCTCGAGGATCCGGGTGTACGTGCCGTCCTTGATCAGTTGGTTGACGGCGGCCTGGAACGCCTTGGTGAGCGGGGAGCCCTTCGTGAAGGCGAAGCCGACGTCGAGACGGTGGAACTCGCCGAGGAACTCGGTCTGCGAGGCGGGCTGCGACGCCTGGTGGCGCAGGCCGTTGATGGTCGACATGATGACGTCGATGCGGCCCTGCTGGAGCGCGGTGAGGGTGGCGGCGTTCTCGGCGTAGACCTTCACGTCGTACGGCTTCTTGCCGGCCTTGGCGCAGACGCCCTTCTCGGCGGTGAGGGTGGCCTCGAAGGTGGTGCCGGCGCCGGTGCCGATGGTCAGGCCGCACAGCTGGACCAGGTCGGTGATCTTCTTCTTGCCGAGCTCGGTGTCACCCTTGCGGACGGCGAAGCCCTGGCCGTCGTTGATGTAGGTGACGAAGTCGATGGTCTTGAGGCGTTCCGCGGTGACGCCGAAGTTGCCGGTGCCCACGTCGTACTTGCCGCTGCCGAGGGCGGGCAGGATCGTCTCGAAGGAGGCGTCCTGCCGCTCGAGTTCGACGCCGAGCACCTTGGCGACGGCGTCGGCGATGTCGATGTCCTGGCCCTCGGGGTCCTTGTCGGTTCCGTTGGGGTAGTAGGCGCCGGGCGGGAAGCCGACGGAGCTGCCGACGCGGAGCGTGCCGGCCTTGCGGACGTCGGCGGGCAGCAGGGCGGCGACCGCGTCGACCTTGCGGACGTCGGCGACGGGGTCGTCCTTCGGAGCGGCCTGGGCGCCCGCCGGGGCCGTGCCGTCGGTGTCGCCGGAGCCGCAGGCGGTGAGGGCCAGCAGCGGAAGCAGGGCGAGCGCGGCGGCGCGGCGGAGTCGGGTTCCGAGTTTCACGGGCGGGAGGCCTTTCGGGTGTGCGGCGGGGTCGCGGCGCGCTCGGGGCGTGCCGGGTGGGCGAGGTGTTTCTCGAAGGGCAGCGGGCCGATGGTTTCCGGGTCGGCGTCCGTGTCGAACAGGGGCGTGTATCCGGTGGCCAGATAGAGGCCGCGGGCCTCGGGCTGGCGCGGTCCGGTGGTGAGGTGGACGCGCCGGTAGCCGCGGGCGCGGGCGACGCGCTCCAGCTCGCCGACCACGCGGCGGGCGAGGCCGCGGCGGCGGTGGGCGGAGTGCGTCCAGATGCGCTTGAGTTCGGCGGTGTGCGCGTCGTAGCGGCGGAAGGCGCCGCCGGCGACCGGCTCGCCCCGCTCCAGGAGCAGCAGCAGAACGCCGCCGTGCGGCGCGGTGAACTCCTCGTCGGGGTAGCGGGACAGCTCGGCGTGGGCGTCGCGGCCGTAGCGGGAGGAGTACTCGTCGCCGAGTTCCCGCAGCAGCGGGCGCACCCGGGGGTCGGACACCGGCACTTCGACGAACGTGAACTCGGCTTCTTCAGGCGTCACTTGGGCGAAAATGGGCGTGACCTCTCGGGGCTTCCCGGCCGCACACGCGCATGGCTGAACCACGGCGTGGCGACTGGGCATGACGAACCGTCAGACGGACGGGTGAAGGGATGCGTGACGACGCCGGGCGTCGGGAGATACGGGGGTGCGGCAGCGCGCGTGGGAGAAGAGCTCGGCCCGCGACGGGGTCACCGAGGGAGGGAAGGGCCGGTCAGACGGCCCGCTGCCGAGTCAGGCGCAACACGCGGCGGACCACACTCGACCGAAGTCGATGTGATCGCGCGACACCAAGCGCTGCTGGGCATTCATGCGACTTATTGAGCAGTACATCGCGCCGCACGTCAAGCGGCGCCCGGATGCCGGGACACCGCCGGCGGGCATCGGGACGCGCTGTTGACACGGCGTGGCCACGGGCGCTTACGATCGGCGGCGGACGGACCGCCCGTGTAAAACGGGTGTCCGCTCCGGCCGCGTTGAGGGACGCGGCGCATGTGACGACGCCGGACCCCGGCGCACCGTGCCCGCGCGGACAGCCACTGCCGCGCCCTGGGCCAGAGGTGCCGCCGGGCCGTCATCCACGCCCGCGCCCCTCCCCCGGAGATTCCTTCGATGGTCATGCCTTCCGGCGTCACGCCGGCCCCTGCCGCGGTCCCGCCGAGAAAACAGCCGGACGCCCCCGCCCCCTCCCCCGCCC
This sequence comes from Streptomyces sp. GB4-14, assembly GCF_022696125.1. Classification (NCBI taxonomy): domain Bacteria; kingdom Bacillati; phylum Actinomycetota; class Actinomycetes; order Kitasatosporales; family Streptomycetaceae; genus Streptomyces; species Streptomyces sp. GB4-14. Next base: position 609,343 of record NZ_RZHO01000002.1, read on the forward strand.
CCGACACGGACGCCCCGCGGATCGTGCCGCGCCGGAACGTCGGCCGATGGATCGGCGCCGGCCTCGCCCTGCTGCTGTTCGCGATGCTCCTCAACTCCGTCGTCCGCAACGACGCCTTCCAATGGAGCGTGGTGGGGCGGTACTTCACCACCTCCGCCGTGCTGGACGGACTGCTGCTGTCGCTGTGGCTGACCGCCGTGGTGATGGTGCTGGGGTTCCTGACCGGCACCGTGCTGGCGGTGATGCGGCTCTCCGGCAACCCGGTGCTGCGCACGCTCAGCTGGGGCTACATATGGATCTTCCGGTCCACGCCGCTGCTGGTGCAGCTGCTGTTCTGGTTCAACATCGGCGCGCTCTACCCGACGCTCGGCCTCGGCATCCCGTTCGGCCCGCAGTTCGTCACCGTGCAGACGGTCAACCTGCTCGGACCCACGCTGACCGCCGTGATCGGGCTGACCCTCCACGAGAGCGCGTACGCGGCCGAGGTGGTGCGCGGCGGCATCCTGTCGGTGGACTCCGGGCAGACCGAGGCAGCCCAGGCCCTGGGGCTGAGCCGGCGCCGTACGCTGCGCCGGATCGTGGTACCGCAGGCCATGCGCTCCATCGTGCCCACCGCGGGCAACATGCTGATCGGCACCCTGAAGGGCACGAGCATCGTCAGCGTGCTCGCCGTGCACGACCTGCTGTACTCGGTGCAGCTGATCTACAACCAGACGTACCAGATCATCCCGCTGCTGATGGTCGCCACCCTGTGGTACATCGCGGTCACCACGGCGCTGAGCATCGCCCAGTTCTACGTCGAGCGGCACTACGCGCGCGGCGGCTCCCGTTCCCTGCCGCCCACTCCGCTGCAACGGCTGCGCCGCCGGCTGACCGCGCTGCGCCTGTGGCTGCGCAGGGCGACCGCGGCCGACGCCCGCCCGGCGATCGGCGGTGACCGGTGAGCGGCACCTCCGCGCCCGCGGTGCTGGCCGTCGTCGGCGCGGGGCCGCGCGCCACCGGACTGCTGGAGCGCATCGCCGCCAACGCGCCCGAACTCTGGGACGGCGCCCGGGCGTTGCACATCCATCTCATCGACCCGCATCCGCCGGGTCCGGGGCGGATATGGCGGCACGAGCAGTCGGGGCTGCTGCGGATGAACTCGATGGCGGAGGACGTCACGATGTTCACCGACGAGTCGTCCACCGTCGAAGGCCCGGTGCGGCCCGGCCCGTCGCTGGCCGAGTGGGCGGCCCAGTTCTCCGGCCGGGGCCCGCGCCACGCGCCGTACGCCGAGCCCGCCGACCCGGAGGTGCTCGCCGAGCTGCGCGCGCTGGATCCCGCCGACTTCCCCACCCGCCGCGCCCAGAGCGCCTACCTGGACTGGGTGTTCCGCCGGGTGCTGACCGAGCTGCCGCCGTCGGTCACCGTCGAGTGGCACCGCACCACGGCGACGTCGGTCACCGGCCCCCCGGACGGCCCGCAGCGGGTGCGCCTGGACGGGAGGGACGCTCCGCTCACCGCCGACCTGGTCGTCCTCGCCCAGGGGCACATCGGCGCCGAACCGGCCGCGGAGCACCGCGCGTTCGCCGGTTTCGCCCGCCGGCACGGCCGCTTCCACCTGCCGCCGGAGTTCTCCGCCGACGCCGACCTGTCCGGGCTGCGGCCCGGCGAGCACGTCCTGCTGCGTGGCTTCGGGCTGGCCTTCGTCGACCTGATGTCCCTGCTCACGGAGGGGCGCGGCGGCCGGTTCCGCACCCGTCCCGACGGCAGTCTCCACTACCTGCCGTCGGGCCGGGAACCCGTGCTGCACGTCGGGTCGCGTCGCGGCGTGCCGTACCACTCCAAGACCCGCTACCGGCTCCAGGGGCCGCGCCCCGCGCTGCCCCGGTACTTCGGCCCCGGAGCGGTGGACGCGCTGCTCGCCGAGGACCGCCCGCTGGACCTGCGTCGGGACGTGTGGCCGCTGATGGCGAAGGAGATCGGCTACGGCCACTACCACGAACTGTTCCACGCCCACCCCGGCCGGACCGCGCTCCCCTGGGCGGACTTCGCCGGCGCCTACGACCGACTCGGCTGGTACGACCTCGAGATGACGCAGCTCGTCGCCTCGGCGGTGCCGGACCCGGCGGACCGGCTGGACTTCGAGGCGCTGGACCGGCCGCTGGACGGACTGGCCTTCGCGTCACCGGACGCCTTCCAGGACCACTTGCGGACGTACATCGCAAGGGACGTCGCCCGCCGCGAGAACCCGCAGTTCAGCGCCGACCTCGGCGCGTTCCTCGCCCTGCTGTCCCTCTACGGGCAGCTGCCGCGGCTGGTGGAGTCGGGCCGGCTGACCGCGCGGTCCGTGGCGGAGCAGCTCGACGGGTGGTGGCAGGGCTTCTTCAGCTTCCTCGCCTCGGGCCCGCCCGGCTTCCGGCTGCGTCAGCTCCTCGCGCTGTCCGAGGCGGGCGTGGTCCGTTTCCTCGGCGCGGACGTCCGGATCGCCGCCGACGAGTCCACCGGCACCTTCACCGCGACCAGCCCCACCGTCCCCGGCCACACCACCCGTGCCACCGCCCTGATCGAGGCGTACCTGCCGGGCCCCAGCCTCGACCGCACCGAGGACCCCTTGCTGCGCGACCTGCACCGCTCGGGGTCGCTCGCCGAAGAGGTCGTCAGGGACCCGGCGTTCACCCACCGCTCGGGACTGCTCACCGTCTCCCCCACGGACGGGCGGCTCGTCGACCCGTCACTGGGCGCACCGCACCCGCGGCGGGTCGCGCTGGGGGCGCCCACCAACAGCCGTGCCGTCGCCGCGTTCGCCCGGCCCCGCACCGACTCGCCGGGCTTCCGGCAGAACGACGCGGTGGCCCGGGCGCTGCTGCGCGCGCTGGCCGAGGTGTCCCCGGCGGCCGACCACACGTCGGTCGCCGTGTGACGACCCCCGGGAGCGGGCCCGTGTGTTCGCCCTCGTCCGTCCCGGCTGCGGCATGACCGGCGCTGATCGGGGCAAACGGTTCGCCTGGAACCGGGGAGGACACCATGACGATGACGGAGCAGCCGGCCGAGCCGAGGGAGAAGGAGGGCGCCTGCTGCGCGCGCCACGAGGACCATGCCGGGCGGCCCGGCGCGGAGCCGCCCGAGCCGGCGCGTGAGCGGGTCAACCGCCGCTGGAACGAGGTGCTTCAGGAGACGCGTGTCACCCAGACCGGTGTCCAGATCCTCTTCGGCTTCCTGCTGAGCGTGGCGTTCACCCCGCTGTTCCGTGAGCTGGAGACTCCGGACAAGGTCATCTACGTGATGACCGTGGTGTTCGGCGCCTCCGCCACCGGGTCGCTGATAGCGCCCGTTTCCATCCACCGCTTCCTGTCGGGGCAGCGGATGAAGGACGAGGTGGTGAAGACGGCCGGACGTCTGATGATGTGCGGGATGGTGCTGCTCGCGCTCACCATCGGCTGCACGCTGCTGCTGATCCTGCGGTTCGTGGTGCCGGGCGTGCTCGCCGAGGTCCTGGTGGGCGGCGTCATGCTGTGGTTCGGGCTGTGCTGGTACGTGCTGCCGCTGCGGCTGCGCCGCAAGGGCGCCCGCAGGGCGGAGCGCGAGCAGGCCTGACGGCCGCAGTTCCTGAAGGCGGCCGTGCTCACCGGCGCAGCACCGTCTCCCGGTCCATGTGCGACAGCTTCTCCGGGTTGCGCACCGCGTACAGGCCGGTGACGAGGCCGTCGTCGACGCGGACGGCGAGCACGCTGTCGAGCTCGCCGTCCAGGTGCAGCACCAGCGCGGGACCGCCGTTGACGAGGGCCGGCCGCAGCGTCACCTCGGCGGGGACCTTCCGCAGCCCGCCCTCGAGCAGCCGGGCCACCTTGTCCGCGCCGACGACGGGCCGCAGCACCGCCTGTTTGATCCCCCCGCCGTCGCCGAGCAGGACGACGTCCGGCGCGAGGACGTCCAGGAGCTCCTGCAGATCGCCTGTTTCCACGGCCCGCCGGAACGCGTCCAGGGCGTCACGGGTGCGTTCCGGCGAACCGTCCCCGCGCGGGCGCCTGGCCGCCACATGGGCGCGGGCCCGGTGCGCGATCTGCCGCACCGCCGACGGGGACCTGCCGACGGCCTCCGCGATCTCGTCGTAGCCGACGTCGAACACCTCGCGCAGCACGAACACGGCGCGCTCGGTCGGCGCGAGGGTCTCCATCACCAGCATCATCGCCATCGACACGCTGTCGGCCAGTTCGACGTCCTCGGCGACGTCGGGCGAGGTGAGCAGCGGCTCGGGCAGCCAGGAGCCGACGTAGGACTCCTTGCGGCGGCCCAGCGTGCGCAGCCGGGTCAGGGCCTGGCGGGTGGTGATGCGCACCAGGTACGCGCGCCTGTCCCGCACCTCGGCGAGGTCGACGCCGGCCCAGCGCATCCAGGTCTCCTGCAGGACGTCCTCGGCGTCGGCGGCCGAGCCGAGCATCTCGTAGGCGACGGTGAACAGCAGGTTCCGATGGGCGAGGAAGTCCTCGGTGGCGGGCCCCGCTCCCCTGACTCGCCCGCCGCCGCTTCCGTCCCCGCTGGTCACATCCGCTCCCTGGTCCCGGCTCCCGATCACAGTCATACGCACAGGACGCCGGCCGGCCCGGTTCTGTGACAGCGGCGGCGTGTGGTCCACCTCACTCCGGCAGCCCGTCACACGGTACGGCCGTCCGGCATCTGGTGGGTGTCCCGAACACGACCACGAGTGAGGACTTCACGATGGACGCCCGTTTCAACCTGTTCGAGAACGACATCGCCTCCCGTTTCGCCAAGCGGTTCGCCGGCGCGGCGCTGGTGCTCCACGACTCGCCGCTGTCGAAGTCCGTGCAGGAGCTGGTGTCGTTGCGCGCCAGCCAGATCAACGGCTGCGGCCACTGCGTCGACATGCACGTCAAGGAGGCCGCCGCGGCCGGGGAGAGCGATGTCCGGCTGCACCTGGTCGCCGTGTGGCGCGAGACCACCGTCTTCACGGAGGCGGAGCGGGCCGCCCTCGCGCTCGCCGAGGAGGGCACCCGCCTCGCCGACGCCCACCAGGGCGTGTCCGACGAGACCTGGGCGCTGGTGCGCAAGCACTACGACGACGACCAGACGGCCGCGCTGGTCTGCCTGGTCGGGATGATCAACGCGGCGAACCGGCTGGCGGTCATCACCCACCAGAAGGGCGGCTCGTACCAGGCGGGGATGTTCGCGGCGGTGGTCGCGCAGGGGTGAGGTGCGCAGGGGTGCTCACCGGCTGGGCGGAGGAGGCCCGCAACCGGTGGTGAGCGCGTCCGGCCCGTGACGCGCAGGCGTCACGGGCCGGACGGGACGGACCTGGCTCAGCCGCTCTTGCGGCGGAAGGAACGCTGGCTCGTCGCCGGTCCGTGCGTGGCACGCACCTTGGACGCGTTCGGGTTGCCGGCGGCCTCGGACGCCTCCGCCTGCGCGCCGCGCTTGCGCTCCAGCGCCTCGCGGAACTTGCGCTTGAGGTCGTAGGTGCCGTCGGCCTCCGGTGTGACCGGGGGCGTCGCGGCGTCGGCCGGCTCCGAACCTTCCGTGGCGGGGGGTTCTGCGGTCATGGTGACCTCCTGGGTTCGGGGACGGACGGGCGAGCACAGCTTGTCACGCCGGGCACCGTGCGGGCAGCGAATATCGCGGCGCGGTGCCGCTCAGCCGCCGCGGCGCACCTGCGCGGCCCGGCGTGCCTCGGCAAGCTTGCGCGCCTCGCCGGCCTTGCGGGACTTGCCGCCGGAGCCGCCGCGGGGGGCGCCCTTGCTGGTGCCCAGGCCGCGGAAAGGCGCGTTGACGTTCTTCGGGCGGGGCGCGGCGGGTCCGCCGTCGAGGGGGACGCCGGAGGGGGCCTTGGCCCCGGTGATGCGGGTCAGTGCCGCCTCGCCGGAGCGCACCGGGGTGACGGTGGCCTTGATGCCGGCCTCGGCCAGCATGTGGAGCGTCTCGCGGCGCCCGCCCGACGCGACGAGCGTGACCACGCGGCCGGACGCGCCGGCGCGGGCGGTGCGGCCCGCCCGGTGCACGTAGTCCCTGGCGTCGGCGGGCGGATCGACGTTGACGACGAGGTCGAGGTCGTCGACGTGCAGGCCTCGGGCGGCGACGTCGGTCGCGACGAGGACAGTGAGGCCGCCCTCCTTGAACTGGGCCAGGGTCTTGGTGCGCTGCGGCTGGGACTTGCCGCTGTGCAGGGCCCCGGCACGCACCCCGCTCCCCCGCAGGTGACGGGTGAGCCGGTCGACGGCGTGCTTCGTCTCCAGGAACAGCAGGACGCGGCCGTCGCGGGCGGCGATCTCGGTGGTGACGGCGTAGCGGTCGGGGCCGTGGACGACGAGGAGGTGGTGCTCCATGCCGGCGACGGCGGCGCCGGCCGGGTCGACGGAGTGGACGACGGGGTCGTGGAGGTGGTCGCGGACCAGCTGCCCGACGTCGCCGTCCAGGGTGGCCGAGAACAGCATGCGCTGACCGTCGGGACGCACCTGGGCGAGCAGTCCGGACACCTGCGGGAGGAAGCCCAGGTCGCACATCTGGTCGGCCTCGTCCAGGACGGTGATCCTCACCCGTCCCAGCCGGCAGGCGCTGCGCTCGACGAGGTCGTGCAGACGCCCCGGGGTGGCGACGACCACCTCGGCCCCCTGGCGCAGCGCGGCGATCTGGCGGCTGATCGACAGGCCTCCGACGACGGTCGCCATGCGCAGCCGAAGCGCCTCGGCGTACGGCTCCAGGGCCTGGGTGACCTGCTGGGCCAGCTCGCGGGTGGGTACCAGGACCAGGGCGAGGGGCTGCTTGGGTTCGGCGCGGCGCCCCGCCGTGCGGGTCAGCAGGGGGAGGCCGAAGGCGAGCGTCTTGCCGGAGCCGGTGCGTCCGCGCCCCAGGACGTGGCGTCCGCGGAGGGCGTCGGGCAGCGTGGCGGCCTGGATGGGGAAGGGCTCACGCACTCCGAGCCGGTCCAGGGTACGCAGCACGCTCTCCGGCAGCCCCAGGGCGGCGAAGGAGCCGTCCGGCGCGGGGGCGGGCGTCACGGCTTCGGGGTGGGTCATCGGGGGAGCCTTCCGCAGGGGACGTGCCGAGGAAGGCCCGGCAAAAGCGTCACCGTACCACGCACCGGACCCCTGTGAGCGGCCGCACCATCGCCTGGCCGATCAGCGGGTTGACGGAGGTGCCTGGCCGGGGGCCGGGCCAGGCGTCGGCGGCCCGAACGCCGCCGAGGACGACCGTGTCAGGCGCGGGCGGCGCGGCGGGCGGCGTAGGCGGCGGGCAGGTAGCGGAGCCGTTCCGGCAGGCGCGGAACGACGGTGCGGACGACGCGGCCCAGCAGCCGCAGCCGCCGCTCGTCACGTGGTGTCCAGGGAACGTCCAGCCGCTCACGGGCGACGGACGGCAACAACCCTTTGGTGACGAAGACCTGGAGCCGCAGGAGGGCGGGACGCAGAACGGGCCAGAGCAGCCTCAGCACCGCCCCCGCCCCGTCCGGCGGCGGCACGGACCGGCGCGGATCGAGCAACTCCTCGACGACGACGGTCCGTTCCAGCTCGTCGCGGACGACGGCGTCGAAGTAGAGCCAGAACTCCTGCACGGAGCCCGGCATGTCGCGCTCCCGGATGCCGAGGATGCGCCCGAGCCGCCGCGCCTCCGCGTGCAGCCGGCGCTCCCCCGCCTCGTCGAACGGGCGGAACAGATACTCGGCGGCCCGCAGGAAGACGGGGAAGCCGGTGGCGTGCACCCAGGCGTAGGGGGCGGGCGTCAGCGCGTGGTACGGCCGCCCCCGGGTGTCGGTGCCCTTGATGTCCCGGTGCAGCCGGCGCAGCCGGCGCCCCTCCTCGACGGCGCGGTCACCGCCGTAGACCCACAGCTGCAGCGAGTCCAGCGAGCGGCGGGCGCGGCCCCAGGGGTCGGTGCGGAACACGGAGTGCTCGTCGACCCCGGCGCCGACGGCCGGGTGCGCGACCTGGAGGACGAGGGCGGCGGGGAGGTACAGCAGGACGCGGATGTCGCCGGCCATGTCCCAGAGGAGGGTGTCCGGGGTGAACGGCACGGGGTCGGCGCGCTCGGTACGGAGCGCACGGCCACCACCCAGTACCGGTGCCGGTATCGCCTCGCCGGCGGAGCGCGCCGCCCGTCCCGTGTCCATACCTCCAGCCTCCCACGCCCCTCCCGTGGCGGTACGGGCGCGTCCGCGGCGGCGTCAGGGCAGGTCGGGACGTACCAGCGCCTTCGCGATCGGCTCTCCCGTACGCCGGGCGTACGCCATGCGCTCGCGCACCTCGCGGAGCGTGCGCGGACGGTACCCCGGCCCGGAGCAGCAGCTCTTGTGGAAGCGGACACCGGCGTGCAACAGCACGGACAGCACCCTCCAGCCCTCGGTGTGCCGGCGCGGCGGCGGGGCGAAGGCGGAGCCGGCGTGGATCAGCGTGCCGGCACAGCGCGGGCAGACCCGCCGCTCGGTCTCGCCGTCCCGCGTCCGCGCCGGATGCGGCTGCTTGTAGGAGGCCCGGCACGGCAGGCAGACGAAGGAGGTCTTGGCGGGAGGCATGGGGGTCAGCGTAGGGGGGAGGCACGGTGCCGTTCCATGCCTTTTGTGACGCCCGCCGGACGGCTGTCACCGCGTTTCGTGCGCGCTCCGCCGGGACACCCGGCGCAGGTCGGACGGCGGTGCCTTCCGGCAGCACACGGCGACGGAGGGATCAGGCTCATGACCTCGCACGACGCACCCGGCACGGCCGTCGTCACGGGGGCCTCGTCCGGTATCGGGTGGGAGTACGCGGCCCGGCTGGCGGGGCAGGGCTGGGGGCTGGTGCTGGTCGCCCGGCGGGCCGAGCGGCTGGACGTCCTCGCGAAAGAGGCGCTCAAGGAGGGCGCGGCGGGCGTCGAGACGCTGGTGGCGGACCTGGGGAGCCCTGAGGACCTCTCCCGTGTCGTGGAGCGGGCGTCCGGGGGCGACGTGGACCTCGTGATCAACAACGCGGGCATCAACGGTTACGGCACGTTCGCCGAGGTGGACCCGGACCTCCTCACCCGGGTGGTGAACGTGAACGTCGTGGCGCTCACGGCGCTCACCCGTGCCGCCGTGCCCGGCATGCTGGCGCGCGGCCGGGGCGCGGTGGTCAATGTGGCGTCGCTGCTGGCCTTCGCCGGTGACCTGCCGCCGGACCCGCTCCCCCGGCGGGCCGTCTACGCCGGGACCAAGGGGTACGCGGTGACGTTCACCCGCACCCTGGCCGCCGAGCTGGCCGGCACTCCGGTTCGGGTGCAGGTCGTGTGCCCCGGGCTCACGGCGACCGAGTTCCACCTGGGCGCCGGGGACACCCCGGTGAGCGGGGAGCGGCGCGTCCACGACGAGGGCGGCATGCCCGCGGCGGACGTGGTGACCGCGTCCCTGGCCGGGCTGGAGGTCGGTGAGGTGGTGTGCGTGCCCGGCCTGAGGGACGCAGAGGCCTTGGCCCGGCTGGCGGAGGCGGAGCTGAACCTGCGCGCCGGGTCGGGCAGCCGTATGGCGCCCCGCTACTCTCACGGAGCGTAACGGTCAGGCGCTGTCCGCCAGCTCGGCGTGCCCCTGGGCGCGGGCGCAGTGGGCGCAACAGAAGAACTGGCCGCTGACTTGGTGACCGTGGCCGAGCACCTTGCAGCCGCAGTTGTCGCAGATGGGCGCCAGTTTGTGGGCGGCGCACTCGATACTGTCGAACGTATGGACGGAGCCGTCGACCGTGTGCACCTCGAAGGAGAGGCTGTAGTCGTTCCCGCACACTTCACAGATCGCCATGATCCGCTCCCTTCCGCAGTGCGGGCCGAGTACCGCGCCGGGCGGAGCGTCATGCGCGGGAAATGCGGCGCCGATGGTCTCGCATTCAACTAGAGCCGCTCCACGGGAAGTTCACAGTCCCTACACTCCCGATCATGACAACTGAAACCCGTCCCGCCGGGGCCGTGGCCGACGCCACCGGCGAGCCGTCCCTCTTCGCGACCATGTCCACGATGCGGGCGATGCGCCGCCTGCGGCCCGACCCTGTGCCGGACGAGCTGCTCGACCGGCTGATACAGGCGGCCGTATGGGGCCCCAGCGGCGGCAACATGCAGCGCTACGAGTACGTCGTCGTCACCGACCGGGCGGTGATGGCCGAGCTGGCGCCGCTGTGGAAGCGGTGCGTGGACGCGTACCTGGCCACGACCGGCAAGTACGCGCCCGAGGGCATGGACGAGGCCGCGTACGGACGCATGGTCGCCGCCATCGAGTACCAGCGCGACCACTTCGCCGACACCCCCGCGCTGATCATCCCCTGCTACCAGTTCCCGCCGCCGCGGATCGAGGAGGAGGGCCTGCGGATCTACGCAGAGGCGCTGGGCGCGGAGGCGACGGAGCGGATGGGCCGCATCCAGGAGCGGTTCTCCGCCCTCGCGGAGGGCTCCTGCGTCTACCCGGGCGTCCAGAACCTGCTGCTCGCCGCGCGCGGGCTGGGCCTGGCGGCCAACATCACCATCTGGCACCTGTTCCTCGAGACGGAGTGGAAGGCGGCACTCGGCATCCCGGAGGACATGAACACGTTCGCGGCGATCCCGGTGGGGTGGCCGCTGGGGACGTTCGGCCCGGTCCGGCGGCGATCGGTCGCGGAGGTGGTGCACCGGGACCGGTGGTAGGGCACACGGCTGGATCCGCTGTCACCCTCCTCGGGGAACGAGGGCGGTGCGGGACCCGACTCCGGGTCCCGCACCGCCCTCTCCCCCGCACTGTGCGGCTACTCCACCGAGAACTCCGCGTGGAACCGCCGCGTGTGGTCCACCTCCCTCACCGGCCCCGTCAGGGTGACCGTGGCCGTCAGGCGGGTGTCCGTGCTGGACGCCGCCAGGCGCAGTTCCAGCTCGCCCGGTTCGACGATCCGGCGGCCGTCGCGGCCGGTGAAGGACGCCACGTCCGCCGGGACCGTGACCCGCACCCTGCGCTCCTCGCCCGGCTCCAGGTTCAGGCGGGCGTAGCCGACCAGGCGCTGGACCGGCTGGACCACGGAGGCGACCGGGTCGTGCAGGTAGAGCTGGACGACCTCCGTGCCGGCCCTCTCCCCCGCGTTGCGCACGGTGAGGGACGCGGTGAACTCCCCGTCCGTCGCCGCCTCTTCGGCGTCCACGGTCAGGTCGCTCCACGCGAACGTGGTGTACGTGAGGCCGTGTCCGAAGCCGAACGCCGGCGTCGGGTCGAGGTTGGACACCTCGCTGGCCTGGGCGAGCCGGGCGCCGAGGTACGTGGTCGGCTGGGAGCCGGGGGTGCGCGGGACGCTGACCGGGAGGCGGCCGGAGGGGGCCGTACGGCCGCTGAGCACGCCGGCGATGGCGCGGGTGCCCGCGACGCCCGGGAAGAACGACTGCACGATCGCCGCCGCTTCCGACACCGCGCGGCCCAGCGCGTAGGGGCGGCCCGCGAGCAGGACCGTCACCACCGGGGTGCCGGAGTCCAGCAGCGCGTCCAGCAGTTGCTGCTGGGCGCCCGGCAGCGACAGGGACTCCGCGTCGCAGCCCTCGCCGCTGGTGCCGCGGCCGAACAGGCCGGCGCGGTCACCGAGCGCCACGACGACGATGTCGGCGTCACGCGCGGTGTCCACGGCCTCCGCGATGCCGGAGAGGTCGCCGTCGTCGACTCCGGTGCCGCGGACGACGGTGATCTCGGCGTCGGGGAACTCGGCGGTCAGGCTCTCGCGCAGGTCGGGCAGTTCGATGCCGACGGGGATGTCCGGGTACTTCACTCCCACGTGCTGCGGGAAGGAGTAGCAGCCCAGGACGGCCGACGGCTCGGTGGCGTTGGGGCCGACGAGCGCGATCCGGCGGGGCCGGTCCAGCGGCAGGGTGCCGTCGTTGCTGAGCAGGACGACCGCCTTCTCGGCGATCTCGCGGGCCAGGTCGCGGTTCTCGGGTCCGTCGAGGTCGACCTTGCCGCGCAGGGCGTCGGGGTCGTCCAGGTCGGCGCCGTCGAACACGGGCGGCACCGGGCTCCAGTCACGGTCGAGCAGGCCCAGCTCCGCCTTCTGGGTGAGGACGCGGCGCAGGGCGCGGTCGATCAGGGACTCCGGCACCCGGCCCTCGGCGACGGCCTCCAGGAGCGGGGCGCCGAACGTCTTGACCGTCGGCAGTTCGATGTCGACGCCCGCCTTCAGCGCGGCCCCGGCCGCGTCGGCGAAGTCGCCCGCGACGCCGTGCAGCGTCTTGAGGAACGCGATGCCGAAGTAGTCGGCGACGACCGTGCCGTCGAAGCCCCACGTGTCGCGGAGCAGCCCGGTGAGCAGGCTTTCGTCCGCCGCGGAGGGCACGCCGTCGATGTCGGTGTAGGCGTGCATGACGGAGCGCGCGCCGCCCTCGTGGACGGCCATCTCGAACGGCGGCAGCAGCACGTCGGCGCGTTCACGCGGCCCCACGGACGAGGGGGCGAGGTTGCGTCCGGCGCGGGAGGCCGAGTAGCCGACGAAGTGCTTGAGGGTGGCGACGATCCCGGCGGACTCCAGGCCCTGGACGTAGGCGGTGCCGATGGTGCCGACGAGGTACGGGTCCTCGCCGATGGTCTCCTCGACACGGCCCCAGCGGGCGTCGCGCACCACGTCCAGGACGGGCGCGAGGCCCTGGTGGACGCCGACGGACCGCATGTCGCGGCCGATGGCGGCGGCCATCCTGCGGATCACGTCCGGGTCGAAGGTGGCGCCCCAGGACAGCGGGACGGGATAGGCGGTGGCACCCCAGGCGGCGAAGCCGGCCAGGCACTCCTCGTGCGCGACGGCGGGGATGCCGAAGCGGTTCGCGGAGGTGATGCGGGTCTGGGTGCGCAGCAGGGACAGCGCGCCGAGCGCCGGGTCCACGGGGGCGGTGCCGAAGGGGCGGGTGAGCTGGCCCAGGCCGGACGGCAGGAGCTCGTCGAGCTCGACGGCCTCCTCCATGTCGTGCTGGTGCGGGGCGACCTCGCCGCCGTCGGCGGAGGCGCCGACCCACACGCCGTACAGCTGGGCGATCTTCTCCTGGAGGGTCATGGCGCCGATCAGTGCGTCGACCCGGGCGGAGACGGGGTGGGAGGGGTCGTTCCAGAGGGGGATTTCGGGGGTGGTCTCTACGGCCACGTTCGCGGTCACTTTCCTCCGACGCCCATCAGACCCTGGACCAGGGCGCGACGGGCGAACAGGTAGACGAGCAGGATGGGCACCATGGACAGCACCACGGCTCCCAGCAGCCCGGGGATGTCGATGCCGTGTTCGGTCTGGAAGTCGTACAGGCCCAGGGTGACGACCTTGGTGGCGTCGGACTGGGTCAGTACGAGCGGGAACAGGAAGCCGTTCCATGCCTGGAGCGCGGAGAAGACCACGATGGTGGACAGTCCGCCCCGGGACAGCGGCAGCACGAGCTGGAAGAACATCCGGCGCGGGGTGGCGCCGTCCATGGCCATGGCCTCGTACAGCTCCGGGGAGATGTCGCGCATGGCGCCGCTGAGGATGAGCGCGGACATCGGCAGGCAGAACGCGGCCGTGGGCAGGATGACGCCGAGCAGGTTGTCGTACAGCCCGGCTTCGCTGATCAGGTAGAACATCGGCACGATGACGGCCTGGGCGGGGATCGCCAGGCCGAGCAGGAACAGCCGGAAGATCGCCGACGTGGTCCTGCCCCGGCTGCGCACGATGGCGTAGGCGAGCGGCGGGACCAGCAGCAGCACGATGCCGATCACGCAGGCGGTGACGACGAGCGTGTTGAGGAAGTACCGGCCGAAGCCCGAGTCGAAGGCGCCGGTGAAGTTGTCCAGGGTGAAGGTGTCCGGGAACGACACCGGGCCGTTCTGGGCGTAGTCCTGCCGGGTGCGCAGGGTCGCCGCGAGCATCACGTACAGCGGCAGGCCGACCAGGAACAGCCAGACCATCGACCCGGCGCCGGCCAGGTAGTTGGGGCGGCGCCTCATGACACACCTTCCATGGAGCTGCGCATCTTGTCGTAGCCGGAGACCTTCACCACGACCAGGGAGATGACGGTGGCGGCGACGACCAGGGCGAGGGCGATGGCGGAGCCGGCGCCGAAGTCGAAGCCCTTGAAGGCCTTGTCGTACATGTAGTAGGCGCTGATGGTGGTGTCGGTGCCGGGGCCGCCCTGGGTGAGGATGAGGACGGTCTCGAAGGTGGTGAGGCCACCGACGATCATCAGGATCATCGACGTGATCATCGAGTTGCGGAGCTGCGGCAGCGTGATGTGGAAGAACTGCCGGTAGCGGCCCGCGCCGTCGATCTCCGCGGCCTGGTAGAGGACCTGCGGGATGGAGCGGGCGGCGCCCTGGTAGATCAGCGTGTGGAACGGCGTGAACTGCCAGGTGCTGACGAACGCCAGTACGCCGATGGCGGTGGTCTGTTCGCCGAACAGGTTGCCGTCGCCGAACAGCCAGGAGGCGTCGGCCGGTATGCCGAAGTTCGGGTCGAGCAGCGCGCGCCACAGCACGGAGACGGCGGTGGCGGACAGCAGCAGCGGGATGAAGTAGATGACGGACAGCACCGCGCGGTTGCGCTGGTAGCCGGCCGCCCAGACGCCGAGCAGGATGCTCAGCGGGGTCTGGATGACCACGCCGAGCACGGTCAGCAGCAGGGTGAGCCAGACGCTCTTCAGCATCACCGGGTCGTCCCACAGGCGCGACCAGTTGTCGGTGCCGACCCACTGGGGCGAGCCGAGACCGTTCCAGCTCATGAAGGACAGCACCGCGACCATCACGAGCGGGACGATGGCGAAGAGCGTGAAGAACACGGCGGCGGGCAGCGCCCAGGCGAAGCCGGGGCGGCCCACCGTGGATATGGAGGGGGAGGCGGCCGGCCGCCGCCGGGACTCCTTGCGGAGCCCGGCGGCGGGCGGGGCGCTCGTGATCTTTGTGGTCATGAGCCGTTCGTCACTCGGTCGGGAGGGCCTGCATGGCCTTGATGAAGCCGTCCGCGTCGAGCTGTCCGTTGAAGAACTGCTGGATGGCCTTGTGCATGTCCGAGGCCGCCGACTGCGGGTACGCCTGGTCCCAGGAGAGCTGGAACGACGGGGCGTCTGCCACCAGGTCGTACTGGAAGCGGGAGTACTCGGGCGTCGCGGACGTCTCGATGAACTCGTCGGTGTTGGTCGTGGTGGTGAGGTTGCCGACGTCGAGCTGCGCCTTGACGAACTCGTCGGAGTACATGAGCTCGAGGAACTTGGCGACGGCCTCGGGGTGCTTGGTCTTCTTCAGCACCGAGTAGTAGTTGTTGGTGTTGCCGGCGACGTTCTTCGGGTCGCCCTTGCCGCCCGCGACGGCCGGGAAGGCGGAGTAGCCGAGGCCCTTCTCCGCGAAGTCCGGGTGGTCGGTGAGCTGCTGGGAGTAGTACCAGGAGCCCATCAGCTCGAAGCCGGCCTTGCCCTGGGCGACCAGCGCGACCGAGCCGCCGTTGGTGTACTTGACGGAGTCGTAGTTCTTGCCGAAGGCGCCGGCGTCGACCAGCTCCCTGATCATCTTCAGGGCCTTCTTGCTCTCCGGGGCCTCCCAGGCGCTCTTGTCGCCTTCGAGGGCCTTCGCGAAGAGCTCCGGGCCGGCTATGCGGTCGTAGAGGTACTGGAACCACATCTGGGTGGGCCAGACGTCGCCGCCGCCGAGCGCGATCGGGGTGACGCCCTCGTCCTTCAGCTTCTCGACGGCGTCGAGCAGGTCGTCCCAGGTCTTCGGCGGCTGGACGCCCGCCTTCTTGAGGACGTTCTTGTTGTGGAACAGCAGCACCGGCTGCGTGCCGCGCATGGGGATGCCGTACGGCTTGCCGTCGACCACGGCGTTGTTGAAGACGGACGGGAGGAACTTGCTCTCCAGCTCCGGGTTCTTCTTGATGAAGTCGTCCAGCGGGAGCAGCAGGTCCGCCTTGACGAAGGGCTTGATGCTGCCGCCGCCCCAGTTGAAGAAGACGTCCGGGGCCTGCGGGGTGCTGATGATCGTCTGAAGCTTCTTCTGGTAGTCGGCACCGGGGATGGTGTCGAGGACCGCCTTGACGTCGGACGTCTCGTTGAACTTGTCGACGACCTGCTTCTCGATCTTGTTGGTGGCGTCCCCGTAGACAAGGATATGGATCTTGCCGTCGTCCGCCGACGCCCCGCCGTTGCCGTCACCGCAGGCGGACAGGCTCAGGGCCAGGGCCAGTGTCGCACCGGTGGCGATCAGTCTGGGCAAGCGCGCACGTGTCTTCATCGTTCGCCTTTCGAAAGTTTCGGCATCATCGCCGAAAGTCCATGCCGAGGGACAGTAGGTCAGACGGGAGTTGGGGTCAACGGTCGGGTCGCAACTCGCCCGAAACGTTATCGACACGCGGTGCTCTATCCTGCGGGTATGCGTGAAGACGACGAGGCGACCGGGCGTGTCACCCTGGCTGCGGTAGCGAAAGAGGCCGGGGTTTCGATGCCGACAGTTTCGAAGGTGCTCAACGGCCGTTCGGATGTCTCACGCGCGACGCGTGCGAAGGTGGAGAGGCTGCTCGACCTGCACGGCTACCGGCGACGGGTGCAGCCCGCCACCCGCTATCCGCTCATCGAGATCGTGTTCCACGAGCTGGAGAGCGTGTGGGCGATGGAGCTGATACGGGGCGTGGAGAACGTCGCAAAGGAAAATCGCGCGACGGTCGTGCTCACCGAGAGCGGCACCCGGCACACCCCCGACCCGGACTGGCTGCCGGGCGTGCTGCAGCGCCGGCCGCTGGGCGTGGTGCTGGTCTTCTCCAGCCTGCCGCAGGACATCAAGCGCCAACTGCGGGCGGCCGCCATCCCGTTCGTCGTCATCGACCCGGCAGGCGACCCCGACCCGGACGTGCCCTCGGTCGGCTCCGCCAACTGGGCCGGCGGCCTCGCCGCCACCCGCCACCTCACCGAGCGCGGCCACCGGCGCATCGCCATCATCACCGGCCCGGGCGACATGCTGTGCTCGCTGGCGCGCCTCGACGGCTACCGCTCGGCCATGGCGATGGCGGGCCTGGAGGCGGACCCGCGGCTGACGCGCTTCGGCGACTTCCACGTCCAGGGCGGTTTCGAGCAGGCCATGGAGCTGCTGGAGGGCCCCGACCGGCCCACGGCGATCTTCGCCGGCAGCGACCTGCAGGCCTTGGGCGTGCTGGAGGCGGCCCGCGTCAAGGGGCTCCGGGTGCCGGAGGACCTGTCGGTGGTCGGTTACGACGACGTACCGCTCGCGCAGTGGTCCAGCCCTCCGCTCACCACCGTCCACCAGCCGCTGCGGCACATGGCCGAGGAGGCCTCCCGCATGCTGCTGCGCCCGGACGACCCGGGCGCCTCGGCCCAGCGGATCGAGTTGGCCACACATCTGGTGGTGCGGCAGAGTACGGCTCCGCTGGAGCCCTGACGCCCTTCACCGCGCCGGGCCTCGACACGACGGGCAGGGTCCGGTGGGCGAATCGCGAGTCACTGCGCGGAGCCGCGCTCCCGGCGCAGGCGGCGCACCACGACAGCCAGGTCCAGCGCGGCCGTCAGGGCGAGCACACCGCAGACCACGGCGAGGAGCGTCAGCGGACCGCTGCCGGGGCTGTCCCCCTCGTCGGAACCCGCCGCCCACACGGCGAACAGCACGGTGCCCGCGACGAAGAGGGGCAGGAAGACGGAGGCCAGCAGCAGCCGCAGCCCGAGCGGGCTGCGCGCGGTGACCGGCTCGGTGCCGGTCCGCGGGTACCTGCGGCCGACCATCCCCGAGCGGGCACGGGGGACCGGCTCGCGGCCGCCGGAGCCGGCGCGAGGCTCGTGGGGCGAGGAGCCGGTACGGCTGTCGGGCACGTCCACGCACCTCCTTCACCTCGTGTCCCGGACCGGGTAACCCCGTGGCGGCCGGCAAACCGCTGTCGTCTCGACCCGTCCCGCACGGGTACCCGGTGGGCCGGACCTCAGTGGCCGGAGGAGGTGGCCGGGCATGGTGAGCGCGTCGGTGACGGTTCCGTCGGGAGCCGCGGCCCTGCGCGGTGATCTGGAGATCCCCGTGGGGGCGCGCGGTGTGGTGCTGTTCGCGCACGGCAGCGGCAGTTCGCGGCTCAGCCCGCGCAACCGGGCCGTCGCCGGAGTGCTGCGCAGGGCGGGGTTCGGCACGCTGCTGCTGGACCTGCTGACCGCGGCGGAGGAGGACGAGGACGCGGCGACGGGCCGGCACCGCTTCGACATCGGTCTGCTGGCGGGCCGCCTGGCGCACGCCGTGGACTGGCTGGAGGACCGGACGGACGCGGTGGACCTGTCGGTGGGCCTGTTCGGGGCCAGTACGGGAGCGGCGGCGGCCCTGGTCGCGGCGACGGAGCGGCCGCGGCGGGTGTCGGCGGTCGTCTCGCGGGGCGGACGCCCCGACCTGGCGGGTGACGCGCTGCCCTTGGTGGCGTGCCCGGTGCTGCTGGTGGTGGGCGGTGCGGACAAGCAGGTGCTGGACCTCAACCATGAGGCCGCGCGGCGGCTGTCCGCGCCGCACCGGCTGGACGTGGTGCCCGGCGCCACGCACCTGTTCGGCGAGCCGGGCGCGCTGGAGCGGGTCGCGGAGCTGGCCGCCGGGTGGTTCGGCGAGCATCTGACGTGAGGGCGGCGAGCCGCGCCGGGAGGGCCGGCGCGGCTCGCCCGAGGTGCTCAGCTCGTGCTGCAGGAGACCGTGGGCCAGTTCCGGTTGCCGTTGGTCTGGATCGTCACCCCCCAGTTGTTCCCGCTCCCGTTCGGCCTGGCGACGAGCGTCTGGCTGTTGGGGTAGGAGGCGCTGACGTTCCAGGTGCTCAGCACCTTCGCCGGGGACGGCACGTTCATCGTCACGGTCCAGTTGTCGGAGCCGTTCACCGCGACGTTGAGGTTGTACCGGTCGCCCCAGCTGCTGCCCGCGGACAGGGTGGCGGTGCAGGAACCGTTGCCGCCGCCTCCGCCGCCCCCGCCGCCGGAGCCGTCGGGGGCCACCGCGCGGCCGGTCTGCGGGGAGATCATGCCGGCGCACAGCCCGCGCGAGGCGAGGTTCTGCGCGATGCGCGGGACGGCGGCGATGGTGTTCGCCGGCCAGTCGTGCATCAGCATGACCTGTCCGGCGTTCAGCCGGGAGGCGGCCTGCACGATGGCGTCGGTGCTCGCGTTGTTCCAGTCCTGCGAGTCGACGTCCCAGATGACCTCGGTCAGACCGTACTTGGCCTCCACCGAGCGCAGGGTGGAGTTGGTCTCGCCGTAGGGCGGGCGGAACAGCTTGGGTGTGCCGCCCCCGGCGCTCGCGATCGCCTGCTGGGTGCGGGAGATCTCCGACTCCATCTGGGCCTGGCTCAGCTGGGTCATGTGCGGGTGGGTGTAGCTGTGGTTGGCGACCCACATCCCCGCGTCCACCTGGGCCTTGACCAGCGAGGGGTTGGCGGCGGCGTTCTGGCCCGTGTTGAACATGGTGGCCCGCAGGCCGTTCTGCTTCAGCGCGTTGAGCAGGTTCATGGTGCTGCCGGTCGACGGGCCGTCGTCGAAGGTGAGGGCGACGTAGCCGTTGCAGGCGGCCGCCTCGGCGGGGGCGGCGCCGACGCCCGTGGTCAGGGTCGCGGCCACGGTCAGTGCGGCGGCGACCACGCCCGGGACCAGGTGCCGGGTGCCGGTCCGGCGCTTTCCGGTGCTCATGTGTGGGGGTCCTCCTCGTAGGGGGGTGTCAGCCTGCGCTGCAGGAAACCGTGGGCCAGTTCCAGTTGCCGTTGGTCTGGATCGTCGCGCCCCAGTTGTTGCCGCTGCCGTTGGGCCGCGCGACGAGGGTCTGCCCGTCGGGGTAGGAAGCGCTCACGTTCCAGGTGGCGGAGACCTTGGCGGGGGACGGGACCCGCATGGTCACGGTCCAGTTGCTCGAGCCGCTCACGGAGACGTTGAGGTTGTAACGGTCGCCCCACTGCTGGCCGGCCGACAGGGTCGCGGTGCAGCCGCCGTTGCCGCCGCCACCGCCTCCACCACCGCCGCCACCGCCGCCACCGCCGGAACCCTCGCTCACGGTGATGTTGGAGCTGCCGCTGCTCTGGTAGCCCTCGGTGGCCATGATCATGTAGTTGTGGTTGCCCAGGTTCATGCCCTTGCCGGCCCAGGCGTCGAAGTGGTTGCCGCTGGTGATGGTGCCGCCGGTGCGCTTCTGCTGCCGCACGCTCCAGTACTGGTCGAAGGTGCGGGTGCCTTCGATGGAGGGGGCGTTGTACCGGGTGGTCTTGTAGATGTCGTACGTGCCGCCGTCGGTGGTGACCGTGCCCTTGTACTCACCCGTGGGCCGGTACGTGCCCCAGTTGTCGACGATGTAGTACTCGATCAGGGGGCTGGTGGTCCAGCCGTACAGCGTGAGGTACGCGTTGCCGGACGGGTTGAAGCTGCCGGAGTAGTTGACGGTCTTGCGGCCGCCGGTGCTCCAGCCCTTGCCGGCCACGAAGTTGCCGGTGTTCCGCCACTGGGTGCTGTAACTGCCGCCGGAGCCCAGGTCCATGGAGACCGTGCCCTGGGAGTCGGTCCAGAAGGAGTACCACCAGCCGTTGTTGGTGCCGGTCTGGTTGGTGGAGATGACGGGGGCGGCGGTCGCGGTGCCGGCGGTGAGGAGCAGGGCGGTGAGCGCGGCGAGAGCGATCGTCCAGACGCTCTTCACGCTCATGATCAGTCGGCCGCGTCTGCGGCCGCCGGGGGGTGCGGACACAAGCATGGGTGACGCCTCCTGTTACGGCTCGTCGGGGAGGTCGATGCCGTGACAGTGTTGGTCTGAGCGCGTCAAGCGTCAACAGTTTCGGTGATAGTTTCGAAAAGTTCGCGTGATCGAAAATTGCGAGACTTCACTGTTCCAGCAGCTCAGCAGACGCATCAAGATTGTTGAGCTGCGATGCAATGACAGGTCGCTTGCCGTCTCATCGAAGATCGATCAAACGCAGACGAAAGTTTCGTATCACGTCGGAGTCGTCCAGCGCGGAGCCGTCTCCGCCCAAGCGGCGGCCCAGCGGGCGAGGTTGCGGCGGTGCAGCACGAAACCCGTGACGGCGTGCACGGCGGCCCCCGCGAGAGCGACGCCGATCGCGGCGAGGAGTGCCCAGCCGGCGGCGCGGCTGCGGACCTCCTTGCCGGTCAGGGGCGCGTCGGTCGCCTCGCCGTCGGAGTCGATCCAGACGCCGACGACGCTGTCGGCGGTCAGGCCGGGCGGGACCTCCGCGCGGGTGGTGCGGGTCCGTCCCTCGCGGGTGACGACCCGGACCTCGACCGGGTAGCGCGTCTTCTTCTCCTCGTCCGAGCCCGGCTCCGGGTGCCGGGGCGCGTCGTGGAGGAGGGTCGCGTCGGTGAGGTGGCGCGTCTGCTGCTGGTGACGTGCGACGTCCTGGTAGTGGCGGTGGGCGGCGTCGCCCACCAGGGCACCGGCCAAGGGCGCCACGGCCAGGACGGCGAGCAGCACGCCGAGCCCCAGCCAGGCCCGCGCGGTGTCGGTGCGGCGGCGCAGCGGGTTGGGACGCCAGGGCCAGAACAGGGGGCGCGGCGGCGGTCCGGGGGGCGGCTGCGGCGCGGGTACGGTGCCCGCCACGTCACGTCTCCTTCCGGTAGCGGTCGCAGGCGGAGGTGTGCCGGCCGGGACACAGACCGGCCGGCCAGGAACAGGCCGGGCGGCCGGACACAGGCCGGCCGGTGACAGGTCGCTCAGAGCACGCCGTCGGCGGACGGGTGCCGGTGCGCGGCGATCAGCAGTCCCGCCGCGCCGCGGACGGCGGCGGTGTGCGGGGACGGCACGGGCCGCACCGCGCAGTTGAGTCCGCCCGGCAGTCCGCCGGTGATGTCGGGACGCAGCGCTCCCCCGCCGGCCAGCAGCACGCCGCGGCGCAGCGCCGTGCGGGTGAGGGAGGTGCGGTCCTGCCGCAGCATCTCCGTCACCATGCCGATCACCGCCTCGGTGATCAGCTCGGGCGGTGTGCCGTCGGACAGGTCGGCGGTGCCCAGAGCGGTGCGCCGGGCGTCGGTGACCGCGCCGTCGGCGAGGAGCACCACCTCGGTGAGGTGCGCGCCGACGTCGACCACCAGCAGCGGCCGGACGTGGTCGGCGCCGGCGGCCAGCGCGACCGCCCGCGCGCCGGGGACCGTCAGGACGGCGCGCGGACGGAGCACCTCCACGGCCGTACGGGCCGCGGCGCGGAACGCGGGACCGCCGAGCACCGGGGAGGTGACGACGACCAGCGGGCGGCCGATCCTCGGCAGACGGTGGCCGAGCAGCCGCTCCAGCATGCGGGCGGTGCCTGGGGCGTCGACGATGGTGCCGCGCTGGACGGGGTGGACGGCGCCCGAGCCGGGGAACGTCACGGTGGGCACGTCCAGGACCATGCCCCGTCCGGCGACGAACGCGCGGGTGCGGGCGCTGCCCAGTTCTAGGGCGAGACCTGGGCAGCGCCTGCACAGCGTCCGGTGCCGGTACCGCAGGGAAGCCGGCCGGGGGTGCCGGATCACGGTCACCGGCCGGCCTCGCGCACCTGCTGGCAGCGCCCGCAGTAGCGGGCCTGGGGGACGATCAGCAGGCGGTGGCGTTCCACCGGGCGACGGCAGAGGTGACAGACGCCGTACGTACCGGAGTCCATCCGGGACAGCGCCTCCTCGACGTCGGCGAGCACCATGCGGGCCGACGCGGCGAGCTTGACGCCGACCTCGACCTGCGCGGCGTCCTCGCGGACGCGGCGGTCGTCGGCGCGGCTCGCCGTGGCGAACTGCCGCAGCTGTTCCCGGCGGAACAGCAGCTGTTCGTGCAGGTTCTCACGGAGCGCGGCGAGGTCCTCGGCGCTGAGGATCTCGTCGTGCTCGCCGATGGTCTGATGGGTCACCACTGCACCTCTCGGGCAGAGCGGGGCGGACGGACGGGGGTGTTGGTCAGGCCGCGCGCTGGCAGCCGACGCAGTACCGGGTGTGCGGCAGGATCTCCAGCCGCTCCGGCGGCACCGGCTTCGAGCAGCCCAGGCAGGTGCCGTAGCTGCCGTCCTCCACGCGTGCGAAGGCCTCGTCGATCTCCCGCAGGACCCGCTTGATGGCGTCCTTCTGGTTCGACATCAGGTGGTCGCCCGGGGCGGCCCCCGTTTCGTCCAGCGCCTTGAGTTGCGCGAGCCTGGTCGTTCGGGCGTGCTCCAGACGCCGGCGGACCTCGTCCGCGGCGAGGTTCGCGGCGCGGGGGTCGGTGCGGGGCAGGTCGAGCGACACGTGTTCCTCCTGGGAGACATGGGTGACGTGGGAGACGTACGGGATGACGCTTCCACCATGGCCCGGGGCCGCCCGCCTTCCCATCGGGCGCGGGACCCATCTCCCCGGGGTCCGAGGACCCACCCCGTGCGGCATGGGTCCGCCGGCCGACGGGAAATGGGGCGCGGGGCCCATCGACCGGGCCGGGGCGGGCGGGGCAGGCTGGCCGGTGTCCGCCCGGGACAGGGGGTCGCTGCCGCATCACGGGCCGCGGTGACCGACAGTAGAGGCAGACGAGAAAGAGGAAGGCGTGACCTCCGTGTCCCTGTACTGGCGGATCTTCGGTCTGAACGCCGTGGTGCTCGGCAGCGCCACGGCGCTGCTGCTGTGGGCTCCGGTGACCGTGTCCGTGCCGGTGCTGCTGACGGAGGCGGTGATCCTCGTCGGCGGTCTCGTCGTGATGCTCGTCGCCAACGCGGCGCTGCTGCGCATCGGACTCGCCCCGCTGGACCGCGTGACCCGGCTGATGACCACCGTCGACCTGCTGCGCCCCGGGCAGCGGCTGCCCGTGCGCGGCGGCGGCGAGGTGGGCGGGTTGGTGAGCGCCTTCAACGCGATGCTGGAGCGCCTGGAGGGGGAACGCGCATCGAGCAGCGCCCGCGCGATCCTCGCCCAGGAGGGTGAGCGGCGCCGTATCGCCCAGGAGTTGCACGACGAGGTGGGGCAGAGCATGACGGCCGTCCTGCTGGCCCTGAAGCGGGCGTCCGACGAGGCGTCGGAGCCGCTGCGCGAGGAGCTGCTGCAGGCCCAGGAGATCACCCGGGGCAGCCTGGACGACGTGCGGCGGCTGGTGCGCAGGCTGCGCCCCGGCGTGCTGGACGACCTCGGTCTGGTGAGCGCGGTGACGTCGCTGGCGACGGAGTTCTCCACGCACACCGGGCTGCGTGTGGTGCGCCGCTTCGACCCCGACCTGCCCGCCCTGGACCAGGAGGCGGAGCTGGTGATCTACCGGGTGGCTCAGGAGGGCCTCACCAACGCGGCCCGGCACGCCGAGGCCCGCCGGGTGGAGGTGACCCTGCGCGCCGCCGAGGACGCCGTCGTGCTGGAGGTGGCCGACGACGGGCGCGGCATCGGCGCCGCCCGGGAGGGAGCGGGACTTCGCGGAATGCGTGAGCGGGCGCTGCTGATCGGGGCCACGCTGGACATCTGGAGCCCGGACGAGGTCTCCGCGACAGGAACCGGTACCCGCATCCGGCTGACCGTGCCGGCCGTCAGGAAGCAGTCATGAACGACCAGGACATCCACGCCGACCGCCACGCGGAGAAGATCCGCATCCTCCTCGCCGACGACCACGCGCTGGTGCGGCGCGGCGTCCGCCTCATCCTCGACCGGGAACCGGACCTGGAGGTGGTCGCGGAGGCCGGCGACGGGGCCGAGGCGATCGCCATGGCCCGCACCCACGACGTGGACCTCGCCGTGCTCGACATCGCCATGCCGCGGCTCACCGGTCTGCAGGCGGCGCGGGAGCTGACCGCCCTGAGGCCGGGGCTGCGCATCCTGATGCTGACGATGCACGACAACGAGCAGTACCTGTTCCAGGCGCTGAAGGCCGGGGCGGGCGGCTACGTCCTGAAGTCCGTCGCCGACCGTGACCTGGTCGCCGCCTGCCGGGCGGCCATGCGGGACGAGCCGTTCCTGTACCCGGGGGCGGTGACCGCCCTGATCCGCAACTACCTGGACCGGGTACGGCACGGCGAGGAGGCGCCCGAGCAGCTGCTCACCCCGCGCGAGGAGGAGGTGCTGAAGCTGGTCGCCGAGGGGCACTCCTCGAAGGAGATCGCGGAGCTGCTGTTCATCAGCGTCAAGACGGTGCAGAGGCACCGGGAGAACCTGCTGCACAAGCTGGGGCTGCGGGACCGGCTCGAGCTGACCCGGTACGCCATCCGCGCGGGGCTCGTGGAGCCTTGACCACCCGCGCCCCGGGCCGTACGGCCCGGCTTCCGCTGAGGGCCGCCGCGGCCGTCCTGGCCGCGTTCGCGGCCGTGCTGCTGACCCTTGGTTTCACCTCCGGCGCGGCTCCCGCGTCGGCCGTCGCGGCGGGCCCGGCCGCCCCCGCCCGGTTCCCGTCGCCGCCCGCCTACGTCCCGGCGTCCCCCGGCACGCCGACGTACTCCTCCGGGACGCAGCCGCACAGCGACGAGGCGTACGTCGCCGCCCGTACGGTGCTCGCCCGGCCGGAGCGGGACACCGGCAGACAGGACACGGCCGCCGGTCCCCTCCTGTTCACGCCCGCGCACACCCCGCGCGTCCCGCCCCGGCCCGCGCGCCCCGCGCCCTCGGCCGGTCACGCGCCGCCCGCCGCCGCGCACGTCCCGGCGGACCTGGGACGTGCGCCGCCCGCCGCCTCCAGCACCTGAGCCGTCCATTTCCCCCTTTCCGCGTGCCCGCCGACGGGCACGTGTGCCTTGCTGGAGGCATCTGTGAAACGTCCCGCCCGCGTCAGGGCGTTGTTCGCGCTCGCCGTGATCGCCGTGTCCGTGTTCGTCGCCGTCACCGTCCCGGTCCGTCTCGGACTGGATCTGCGGGGCGGCACCCAGATCGTGCTGGAGACCCGTTCCACCGAGACCCTGAAGGCCGACGCCGAGGCCACCGACCGCACCCTGGAGGTGCTGCGCGGCCGGATCGACGCCCTCGGCGTCGCCGAGCCGACCATCGTCCGCTCCGGCGACCAGCGGATCATCGTCGAGCTGCCGGGCGTGCAGGACCCGCGGAAGGCCGCCGACGTGCTGGGCCGCACCGCGCAGCTCTCCGTGCACCCGGTGAAGGGGCCCGGCACGGGGGACGCGAAGAAGCTGCCGCAGGGTGAGCGGGTGCTGCCCGACGAGTCCGGCGAGCGGCTGCACCTCGGCGAGGCCGCGCTGAGCGGCCAGGACGTCAAGAGCGCCGAGTCCCGCTTCGACCCGCAGAGCGGAGCCGGCTGGCACGTCACCGTCGACTTCGAGGACGGAAAAGGCTGGGCCCGGCTGACCGGTGAGGCCGCCTGCCACCCGGCGGGCGACCCGCAGCGCCGCGTCGCCATCGTCCTCGACAACAAGATCATCTCCTCGCCGCAGGTCGACCCGTCCGTGGCGTGCGGCGCGGGCATCACCGGCGGGTCCACGCAGATCACCGGCTCCTTCACCAGCGACGAGGCGAAGGAGCTCGCGCTGCTGGTGCACGGCGGCGCGCTCCCGGTGCCGGTGGAGACGGTGGAGCAGCGGACCGTCGGTCCGACGCTGGGCGCCGAGGCCATCCGCGCCAGCGCCTGGGCCGCCGTCGTCGGCACCGCCCTCACGGCGCTGTTCGTCATCGTCGTCTACCGCCTCATGGGCCTCCTCGCCATCGTGGCCCTGCTCTGCTACGGCCTGATCTCCTACGCCGGTCTCGCCGCCCTCGGCGCGACGCTGACGCTGCCCGGCCTCGCCGGTTTCGTGCTGGCCATCGGCATGGCCGTGGACGCGAACGTGCTGGTCTTCGAACGCGCCCGGGAGGAGTACGCCAAGCGCAACCGGCCCAGCGGCCGCTCGGCCCTGACCGCCGGTTTCAAGGGCGCGTTCAGCGCGATCGCGGACTCCAACGTGACCACGCTGATCGCGGCGGCGCTGCTGTTCGTGCTGGCGTCCGGCCCGGTGAAGGGCTTCGGCGTCACGCTCGGCATCGGTGTGCTGGCGTCCATGATCAGCGCCCTGGTCATCACCCGGGTGCTCGCCGAGTTCGCGGTGGCGCGCCGCTGGGTGCACCGGCGTCCCGCAGTCACGGGCCTGGCCTCCGTGGGCCGGGTCCGCGCCTACCTCACCCGCCGTGACCCGCAGCTGATGCGGCGGCCCCGCCGCTGGCTTGCCGTGTCGGCGGTCGTCCTGGCCGTCGCCGCCGCGGGCACGGTCGTACGGGGCCTGAACTTCGGCGTGGAGTTCACCGGCGGCCGGCTGATCGAGTACTCCACGGAGCAGACCGTCGACCCCGACCGGGCCCGTGCCGCGCTCGCCGACGCCGGTTTCCCGCAGGCCGTCGTGCAGTCCTCCGGCGACAACGGCCTGACCGTGCGCACCGAGGAGCTGACCAACGAGGAGGCGGTGGAGGTCGCCGAGACCGTCGCCGAGGTCGGCGGCGGCGCGGAGAAGGTCCGCGACGAGCTGATCGGCCCGAGCCTCGGCGACGAGCTGCGGCGCAACGCGCTGCTCGCGCTCGGCCTCGCCCTCCTCGCCCAGCTGCTGTATCTCGCCGTGCGGTTCCGGTGGATGTTCGGCGCGGGCGCGGTGGCCGCGCTGGCGCACGACGTGGTGATCCTCACCGGGATCTTCGCCTGGCTGGGCAAGCCGATCGACGGCGTGTTCCTGGCGGCGCTGCTCACCGTCATCGGCTATTCGGTGAACGACTCCGTGGTGGTCTTCGACCGCATCCGCGAACTGTGGCGCAAGGACGCGAAGGCGCCGCTCGCGCAGGTCACCAACCGGGCGATCCTGCAGACGGTCCCGCGGACGGTGAACACGGGCATCGGCGTGATCTTCATCCTGGCCGCGCTGGCCCTGCTGGGCGGTGACTCCCTGACGGACTTCGCGCTGGCGCTGCTCATCGGGATGGTCGTCGGCACGTACTCCTCCGTCCTCACCGCGTCGCCCCTCGCGATCGAGCTGGACGCGAGGACGGGCGGCCGTCCCCGTGGCCGAGTCCCGTCCCGCCGAACCCCGGCCGACCCGGGCGGCCGCAAGGAGACGACGGCGACGAGCGGGCGCCGCCCGTGACACCGCGGAACGCCGCCGCGGCCCGGAGCCGCGGCGGCGTTCCTGGCCGGGAGCCCGGCGCGCCCTGCCCGGGCGACGGGCGGGGGCGCGGCTCGGGCCGACGGGGTGCCCGCCCCGGAGGACCCACGCGCCCAGCCTGCGCGGCCGCGAGTGCGCGGTCGGGCCAGCTCGCGCCGCGGCGGTGTCCCTGCCAGGAACCCCGCGCGCTCTGTCCGGGCCGCGGCGGGTGCGCGGTCCGGCCGGCGGCGATGTCCCTGCCGGGGAAAGCCGGCCCGTATCGTCCCAGCAGCGCGCGGGAACGCGGCTCAGGCGTGTGACGGTAGCCCCTGCCCTGATGCGCGGTGCGTGCGCCAGGCCGCGGGCGCGGTTCGGGCCGTCGGCGGCCACGGCGGGCGCCCCGTGCGTTCGTCGGAGGAGAGCGTCCCCGTGCTACCCCGCCGGCCCCCCGCCCTGCCCGGTCGGGCGGGGGACCTTGCCCCTGCGGACCTGGTGCCGGCGGCCCGGTACCGCGTATGCACGAGGGGTCGAGGAAGCACACCGGAGGCGAGGCCCCCTTGCGTGATCAGGAGAACAGCCGGGACACCGGGAACGGCCGCAGGGCCGTGCGCCCCACACAGCGGCCCGCGCCGCAGGGGCTGCGGGCCGCCGCCGGCAACGCCGCCGTCGTCCAGATGCTCCGGCAGGCAGGACACCCCTGGGCTCAGGAACAGCACCAGCACACCGCGGGCTGCGGCCACGAGCGGAATGAGGCGGCAGCCACGGTGCAGCGTTCCGCCGTGCACGACGTGCTGCGCGCGCCCGGACGGCCCCTGGACGCCCCCACGCGCACCGACATGGAGGCCCGGCTCGGCGCGGACTTCTCCGACGTCCGCATCCACGACGACACGGCCGCCCGCACCTCCGCGGCCGAGGTGGGTGCCCGCGCCTACACCAGCGGCAACCACATCGTGATCGGCCAGGGCGGCGGTGACCCGCACACCCTCGCCCACGAGCTGACCCACGTCATCCAGCAGCGCCGGGGTCCGGTCGCCGGCACGGACCACGGCGACGGCCTCAAGGTCTCCGACCCCGACGACCGCTTCGAGCGGGAGGCCGAGGCCAGTGCCGTCCGGGCGATGAACGGGCCCGCGAGGTCCGAGGCGCCGGTGGAGGAGCACACGAGGACAGGCCGGCACACGGATGTTCCGCTCCAGCGCGTGGCGACACGGGGCGCCACGGGAAGCCTGCCGCTGCCGGCCTGGGACCGGCAGCCCCCGGTGTGGGAGCAGGCCCGCTTCGGCCCTGCGGCGCACAACGGCCCCCTCAAGCGCATGGGCGGAACCAGCGTCACGGTGACCCTGGGACCGAGCGTCCTCGCGCCGGCGAACTCGTACGGGGGTTCACGCCCGGGCGCCGGCGAGTGCACGCTCGTCAACGAGCTGAACGCGCGGGACGGCGGCGGCTGGATCAAGGGGCACCTCTGGAACGACAACCTGGGCGGCCACGGCGTGTCGGAGAACCTGACGCCCATGACCGACAGCACGAACCAGAACTTCAACCGCCGGTTCGAGGAGCCGCTGAAGAGAATGCTGTGGGCGTGCGCGAACCACGCGCAGACGAACGCGAGTTCGCCCGTCTGGTACGGCGTTGCCTTCACCGTCGGCACCTACGGGCGCATGTCGGCCGATCCGGCCGAACTCGAGTACCTCGTGCCCGAGGGGGTCGAGTACTCGGCGAGCTACATGCAGATGGACAGGGCCACCTCCGTGATCACCCCGGTCGCGGCCCCTCAGGGATTCCCGCCGGAGATCCGCTGACCTCGCCGCCGCGTGAGGAGCCGCCGGCTTCGCCGGCCGCGTGACGGGCCGCCGAGAGGTCGGCGGCCCGTTCCGTCGCGGCGGGAGCAGTCAGGGCGTACCCGTCACAGGCCGGTCGGCGCCAGCGCGTCCTCCTCCTCGAACTGCGTCCGGTACAGCTCCGCGTACCGCCCGCCGGTCGCCAGCAGCTCCTCGTGCGTCCCCCGCTCCACCACACGCCCACCCTCGACCACGAGGATCAGGTCGGCGGCCCGCACGGTAGACAGCCGGTGCGCGATCACCAGCGCCGTCCTTCCCTCCAGCGCCTCCCCCAACGCCTCCTGCACCGCCGCCTCGGACGTGTTGTCCAGGTGGGCCGTCGCCTCGTCGAGGACGACGACCCGCTGCCGGGCCAGCAGCAGCCGTGCGATCGTCATCCGCTGCCGCTCCCCGCCGGAGAGCCGGTACCCCCGCTCCCCCACGACCGTGTCGAGCCCGTCGGGCAGCGCCCGCACCAGCGCGTCCAGGCGCGCCCGGCGCAGCGCGTCCCACAGTTCCTCCTCGGCCGCGTCCGGCCGCGCCAGCAGCAGATTCGCGCGGACCGTGTCGTGGAAGAGGTGACCGTCCTGCGTCACCATCCCGACCGTGGCCCGCAGCGACGACGCGCTCAGGTCCCGTACGTCGACCCCGCCCACGCGGACCGCCCCCGCGTCCACGTCGTACAGCCGCGGCAGCAGGGACGCGATCGTCGACTTGCCGGCGCCCGAGGAGCCGACGAGGGCGACGGTCCGACCGGGTTCGGCGCGGAAGGAGACGCCGTGCAGCACTTCCTCGCCGCCGCGCGTGTCGAGGGCGGCGACCTCCTCCAGGGAGGCGAGGGAGACCTTGTCGGCGGACGGATAGCCGAAGCGGACGTCGTCGAACTCCACGGCGACCGGCCCCTCGGGCACCTCTCGGGCGTCCGGCCTCTCCCGGATCAGCGGGTCGAGGTCCAGCACCTCGAAGACCCGCTCGAAGCTCACCAGCGCGCTCATGACCTCCACCCGCGCCCCGGCCAGCGAGGTGAGCGGCGCGTAGAGGCGGGTGAGGAGCAGGGCGAGCGCGACCACCGCGCCGGCGTCGAGGGCGCCGGAGAGGGCGAGCCGGCCGCCGAGGCCGTAGACCAGCGCGAGGGCGAGGGCGGAGACCAGGGTGAGGGCGGTGATGAACACCGTCTGTGCGGTGGCGGTCCGTACGCCGATGTCCCGCACCCGCCGTGCCCGTACCGCGAACTCCTCGGACTCCTCCTCGGGCCGCCCGAACAGCTTCACCAGGGTGGCGCCGGGCGCCGAGAACCGCTCCGTCATCCGCGTCCCCATGGCCGCGTTGAGCGTGGCGGCCTCACGCTGGAGGCCGGCCATCCGGCGGCCCATCCGCCGCGCCGGGATCCCGAAGACGGGGAGCAGGACCAGCGCCAGAAGGGTGATCTGCCAGGACAGGGTGAGCATCACGCCGAGGGTCAGGACCAGCGTGACGACGTTGGCGACCACGGTCGACAGGGTGGAACTGAACGCCCGCTGGGCTCCGATGACGTCGTTGTTGAGACGGGAGACGAGCGCTCCCGTACGGGTGCGTGTGAAGAACGCGACCGGCATCCGCTGCACGTGGTCGAAGACCGCCGTCCGCAGCCCCAGGATGAGATCCTCGCCGAGCGCCGCCGACAACCGGCGGCCCAGCACTCCGAGGGCCGCCTCCACCACCGCGATCAGCGCGATGAGCAGCGCGAGACGCACCACCGCGTCCGGGTCGCCGCCGGACACGATCGTGTTCACCACCCGACCGGCGAGCACGGGAGTGGCCACGGCGAGCGCCGCGGTCGCCGTGCCGAGCAGCAGGGAAAGGATCAGCGTGCGGCGGTGCGGGCGGGCGAAGGCGCCGATGCGGCGCAGCGTGTCCCGGGTGACGGGCCGGCGCTCGGTCTCGGCGGTCATGACGCTGCGCAGTTGCGCCCACGCGGTGGTCTCCATGCTCATGACGGAGACGCTAGGACCTCAACCATGATTGAGGTCAAGGACGCTCCCGTTCCGCCGCCCCGGCCCGCGGGCCGCGGCCGTCGCCCCGTGTCCGGCTCGTCGCAACTCTCCGTTCGCGCGCGTCGTTCATCCTGCGTGGACATGACGGTGACGATCCGCCGGGTGCTGTGCGTGCTGCCGCTGCTGCTCGTGGCCGTGGTCGCCGTGCGGCAGCGGGAGGTGCTGGCCGAGGGGCTGGGGCTGGTGACGACCGCCCGGTGGCCGTGGCTGCTGGCCGCTGCCGGTCTGACGTGTCTGACCTGGCCGGCCGCCGCGTGCACCCGTCAGGGCGCCGTGCTCGAACGGCTGCCGGGCCGGCGGCTGGTGGCCGCGCAGTTCGCGGCGGGCGCGGCGAACCATCTGCTGCCCACGGGGCTCGGGGCGAGCGCGGTCAACCTGCGGTTCATGACGGTGTGCGGGCTGAGCACGGCCCGGTCCTCGGCCGCGCTGGCGCTGTATCTGCTGGCGGAGAGCGTCGGGCGGGTGGGGTTGCTTGCCGCGCTGCTGGTGGCGTTTCCCGACGCGCTGCCGTTCGGGTCGCTGCTGCCGGACGGGGCGCCGGTCGGGGCGTTGCTCGTGGCGGGTGCGGTGCTGGTGCCGGCGGTGGGCGGGCTCGCCGCCGTACGGCGGGTGCGGACGGTGGTGGCCGGGTTCCTGCGGACGGCGCTGGGCGAGGCGCGGTCGGTGCACGCCAGGCCCGCGCGGGCGCTGGCGCTGTGGGGCGGGGCACTGGTCTTCCCGGCGCTCCAGGCGGGCGTACTCGTGCTGGTGGCGCGGGCGTTCGGCCTCGCGGTCCCGTCCGCGCACCTGGCGGTGGCGTACCTGGCGGCGACGGTGGCGGTGGCGCTGGTGCCCACGCCGGGCGGGATCGGCTCGGTGGAGGCGGCGCTGGTCGTGGCACTGGTGGCGGCCGGCGGGGCGGCGGCGCCGGCCACGGCGGTCGTGGTGGTGTTCCGGCTGCTCACGGTGTGGCTGCCGCTGCTGCCGGGCGCGCTGACGCTGGCGGCACTGGTGCGGATGAAGGTGATCTGACCTGCGGGACGGGTGAGGCGGCGCGTGAGGGGGTGAGGCAGCCGGTCCGGCGGGTAGGGTCCCGGTCCCATCACGGAAGGGACCGTGTCATGCCGGTACGGATCGAACGGCAGGGAGCCGTCACCACGGTGGTGCTCTCCCGCCCCGGGGCGCGCAACGCGGTGGACGGGCCGACGGCCGCCGAACTCGCCGACGCCTTCCGCGCCTTCGAGGCCGACGACGAGGCGCGGGCGGCGGTGCTGTGGGGCGAGGGCGGCACGTTCTGCGCGGGCGCCGACCTGAAGGCGCTGGGCACGGACCGCGCCAACCGGGTCGCCGAGGACGGCGACGGACCGATGGGCCCGACCCGGCTGCGGCTGTCCAAGCCGGTGATCGCGGCGGTGTCGGGGCACGCCGTGGCGGGCGGTCTGGAACTGGCGCTCTGGTGCGACCTTCGGGTGGCCGAGGAGGACGCCGTGTTCGGCGTGTTCTGCCGCCGCTGGGGCGTGCCGCTGATCGACGGCGGCACGGTACGGCTGCCCCGGCTGATCGGTACGAGCAGGGCGATGGACATGATCCTCACCGGACGCCCGGTGCCGGCCGCCGAGGCGTACGCGATGGGACTGGCCAACCGGGTGGTGCCGGTGGGGCGGGCCCGCGCGGAGGCGGAGGAACTGGCCGCCTCCCTGGCCCGGTTCCCGCAGGCGTGCCTGCGGTCCGACCGCGCGTCGGTGCTGGAGCAGGAGGGGCTGGGCGAGGAGGAGGCGCTGGCGGCCGAACTCCGGCACGGCGCGGCCGTGTTGGCAGAGAGCCTGGAGGGAGCGGCCCGGTTCGCGTCCGGGGCGGGGCGGCACGGGGCGTTCGACGGAACGTGAAACCACCCCGTCCGTGCGGGAGTCGGGCGTACGGCATGGCGCGCGTCACCGCTCGCGGCGTCCCGCGTGGTACGAACGGCCCCCCGGGATACGGCAGGATGAGCGACGGTGCCCCCGCAGGTCGACGCGGGTGCGGCACCGGTGGATCCCGTATACCTCGAGCAGGTGACTTCACGTGACACGACTTCACATACGGCTCTCGGCCCAGGAGAGACGGCCGTCGGCCCAGGGGTGCCCGGGAGGTGGGCGGTGACCCGCTCCCTCACCGTGGACGACCTGGTGCACGCCGGAATCGCCCTCGCCGCCGGCCTGCTGGCGGCGTTCCTGCTCCGCATGCTGCTGCGCTGGCTGGCGCGGCACGCCGAGCGCACCGCGTGGCGCGGCGACGACATCATGGTGGAGGCGCTGCGCACGGTGGTTCCGTGGGCGGCCGTCGCGGGCGGGGCGGCCTCGGCGGCGGCGGCGCTGCCGCTGACCCGGGCCGTGCAGCACACGACCAATCAGGTGCTGACCCTTCTGGTGATTTTCGTCGCGACCGTGGCGAGCGCCCGGGTGGTGGCGGACCTGGTGCGCTCGGTCACCCAGTCCCGGTCCGGCGTGGCCGGCTCGGCGACGATCTTCGTGAACATCACCCGGATCCTGGTCCTCGCGATCGGCTTCCTCATCGGGCTGCAGACGCTGGGCATCTCCATCGCCCCGCTGCTGACCGCCCTCGGCGTGGGCGGTCTGGCGGTCGCGCTGGCGCTCCAGGACACGCTCGCGAACCTCTTCGCGGGCATCCACATCCTCGCCTCCAAGACCGTGCAGCCGGGCGACTACATCCGCCTGAGCAGTGGCGAGGAGGGCTACGTCGAGGACATCAACTGGCGCCAGACGACCGTCCGTGAGCTGTCCAACAACCTGGTGGTCATCCCCAACGGCCAGCTCGCCAAGACGAACATGACCAACTTCATGCGGCCCCAGCAGCAGCTGACCATCCTGGTCCAGGTCGGCGTGTCGTACGACAGCGACCTGGAGCACGTGGAGCGGGTGACGAAGGAGGTCGTAGCGGAGGTGATGACCGAGATCACCGGGGCGGTGCCGGAGCACGAGCCGGCGGTGCGGTTCCACACCTTCGGCGACTCGCGCATCGGGTTCACCGTGATCCTGGGCGTGGCGGAGTTCAGCGACCAGTACCGGATCAAGCACGAGTTCATCAAGCGGCTGCACCGGCGCTACCGCGAGGAGGGCATCCGGATCCCGTCTCCGGCGCGGACGGTCGCCCTACAGCAGGGGACGGTGCTGATTCCGTCCCAGCGGGACGGGGCGGCGGCGGTGGACGACATGACCACCGGGCGGCCGGTCTGACGGTCGGCGGCGGGCCGTGGCAGCGGCCCGGCGCACCCGCCTTCGGCGGGTTTTCGGGGCTCCGCCCCGGGCCCCGTTCGCGCAGTTCCCCGCGCCCCTGTGGGGCGCTCCTGCCGGGCCCGGGCGTGGACCCCTGTCGAGCATGGGGCCGCCACAAGATATCTTGATGTCGAGCAATGTTGCAGACGTGGAGCGGAGCACCCGGTGACTGACTCGACCATCATCTATACGCACACTGACGAGGCCCCGGCCCTGGCGACGTATTCCTTCCTGCCGGTGGTCCAGGCGTATGCCTCGCAGGCGGGTGTCGCCGTGGAGACGCGGGACATCTCGCTCGCCGGGCGCATCATCGCCGTGTTCCCGGAGTACCTCACCGAGGACCAGCGCATCCCGGACGCCCTCGCCGAGCTCGGTGAGCTGGCGAAGACGCCCTCGGCCAACATCGTCAAGCTGCCGAACATCTCGGCGTCGATCCCGCAGCTCAAGGCCGCGATCGCCGAGCTGCAGGGCAAGGGCTACGCGCTGCCGGACTACCCGGACGACCCGAAGACCGACGAGGAGCGGGAGATCCAGGCCCGCTACGACAAGGTCAAGGGCTCGGCCGTGAACCCGGTCCTGCGTGAGGGCAACTCCGACCGCCGCGCCCCCGCCTCGGTGAAGAACTACGCCAAGGCCCACCCGCACCGCATGGGCGCCTGGACCCCCGAGTCCAGGACGAACGTCGCCACCATGGGCCAGGACGACTTCCGCTCCACCGAGAAGTCCGTCGTGATCGCCGAGGACGGCGCGCTGCGCATCGAGCTCAAGGGCGACGACGGCTCCACCACCGTGCTGCGCGAGTCGGTGCCGGTGCTCAAGGGCGAGGTCGTGGACGCCTCCGTGATGCGCGTCGCCGCGCTGCGCGAGTTCCTGACCCAGCAGGTCGCCCGCGCCAAGCAGGAGGGCGTGCTGTTCTCCGTGCACCTGAAGGCCACGATGATGAAGGTCTCCGACCCGATCATCTTCGGCCACGTGGTGCGCGCCTTCTTCCCGAAGACGTTCGCGAAGTACGGCGACAAGCTGGCCGCCGCCGGTCTGACCCCGAACGACGGTCTGGGCGGCATCTACAAGGGCCTGGAGAGCCTGCCCGAGGGCGCGGAGATCAAGGCGTCCTTCGACGCCGAGCTCGCCGAGGGCCCGGACCTGGCGATGGTCGACTCCGACAAGGGCATCACCAACCTGCACGTCCCGTCGGACGTCATCGTGGACGCCTCCATGCCGGCCATGATCCGCACCTCCGGTCACATGTGGGGCCCCGACGGCCAGGAGGCCGACACCCTCGCGGTGCTCCCGGACTCCTCCTACGCGGGCGTCTACCAGGCCGTGATCGAGGACTGCCGCGCCAACGGCGCCTACGACCCGTCCACCATGGGCTCGGTCCCGAACGTCGGTCTGATGGCGCAGAAGGCCGAGGAGTACGGCAGCCACGACAAGACCTTCGAGATCCCCGTCACCGGCACCGTCCGCCTCGTCGACCGGAACGGCGACGTCGTCATCGAGCAGGCCGTGTCCGCCGGTGACATCTTCCGCGCCTGCCAGACCAAGGACGCCCCGATCCGCGACTGGGTGAAGCTGGCCGTCACCCGGGCCCGCGCGACCGGCGACCCTGCCGTCTTCTGGCTGGACGAGACCCGCGCGCACGACGCCAACCTGATCGCCAAGGTCAAGCAGTACCTGCCGGAGCACGACACCGAGGGCCTGGACATCCGGATCCTCAACCCGGTGGAGGCGACCAAGCTGTCGGTGGAGCGCATCCGCCGCGGCGAGAACACCATCTCGGTCACCGGCAACGTGCTGCGCGACTACCTGACCGACCTGTTCCCGATCCTGGAGCTGGGCACCAGCGCCAAGATGCTGTCGGTCGTCCCGCTGATGGCGGGCGGCGGCCTCTTCGAGACGGGCGCGGGCGGCTCGGCGCCGAAGCACGTGCAGCAGCTCGTCAAGGAGAACTACCTGCGCTGGGACTCCCTCGGTGAGTTCTTCGCGCTGGTGCCGTCGTTCGAGCAGTACGCCGCCACCACGGGCAACGCGCACGCCAAGGTGCTCGCCGACACCCTCGACCGCGCCACGGCGACCTTCCTCAACGAGGACAAGTCCCCGACCCGTCGCGTCGGCGGCATCGACAACCGCGGCAGCCACTTCTACCTGTCCCTGTACTGGGCGCAGGAGCTGGCCGCGCAGACCGAGGACGCAGGCCTCGCGAAGGCGTTCGCGCCGCTCGCCGAGACCCTCGCGGCCAACGAGGCGAAGATCGTCGAGGAGCTGATCGCCGCCCAGGGCAAGCCGGCCGACATCGGCGGCTACTACCAGCCCGACCCGGCGAAGGCCTCCGCGGTCATGCGCCCGTCCACCACGTGGAACGAGGCACTGGCGTCCCTGAGCTGAACCGGACGACCGTGAGCTCCGCCCCGGCCGGCAACCTGCCCGGCCGGGGCGGAGCCGTGTCCGGGAGCCTGACGGGGGCGTCCGGGGCCGTTGTCAGTGGGGTGTGGCACCTTGATCGTCGTACTTCACCGACAGCACCTTTGGAGCAGCGCATGACCGTCGTGCCGCCCTCGTTCGACCTCCTCCCCGGCGACCCCGCCTCCCCCGTGATCCTCCATGTGCCGCACTCGGCGCGGGAGATCCCGGACGACGTGCGGTCCGGGATCGTCCTGGACGACGCCGCGCTGCAGCGCGAGCTGGACCACATCACCGACGCGCACACCGCGGTGATCGCCGAGGAGGCGGCCCGGGCGGCCGGGGCCACGCCGTGGCGGTTCGTGAACCGGCTGTCGCGGCTCGTCGTGGATCCCGAGCGGTTCCCGGACGAGCGGGAGGAGATGCTCGCCGTCGGCATGGGCGCGGTCTACACGCGGACCACGCACAAGGACGTGCTCCGCCCCGACGGCTTCGACGCCGGCCCTCTGATCGAGCGGTACTTCCACCCCTACGCGTCGGCGATGACGGAGGCGGTGACGGACCGGCTCGCGGCGACGGGACGCTGCGTGATCGTCGACGTGCACTCGTACCCGGCCTCGCCGCTCCCCTACGAACTCCACGCCGACGGCCCCCGCCCCCCGGTGTGCCTCGGCACGGACCCCTTCCACACCCCGTCCGCCCTCCTCGACGCGGCGCGGAAGGCGTTCGCCCGGTGCGGCGGGACGGGCCTGGACAGCCCGTTCGCGGGCACGTACGTCCCGCTGAGGTACTACGGCGAGCGGGCGGAGGTGACGGCCCTGATGGTGGAGATCCGCCGCGACACGTACATGACGGAACCGGGCGGTCCGGCCCACGACGGCGTGACGCGTCTGGCGTCGGCGCTGGCGTCGCTGATCGACGCGGTGTGAGACGACTGCGGGCCGCATGGCGGTGAGGCCCTGCGCGGCCCGGGGGCCTGGACTGCGGCGTGCCTCCGAGAGGACGGCCCGGCGGAAGCCGGCCGGGTCGACCCGTTCCCGTCGGCGCGGGCGCCCGGTGTGAAGCCCCCGCACGGGCGAGTGCGTCAGGCGCGGAGCCACTCCGTCATCACGACCTCGTCCGTCGTGTGCAGGCGCAGGGCGAAGGGGCCCGACGGAGTCACCGCCGCCGTGAAACGGCCCATGTCGTCGGCCGTGGTCGTCGTGGCCGGGTGGGGGCCCGTGAGGATCTCGATGCGGGCGGGGGACGGGGGGAGGACCTGGCCGATCAGGCCCTCGTCCGTGAGCTCGACGTCCAGCGTCGTCCCGCCCGCGCCGAACGTCAGCATGCGCGGGGCCGCCGCCGCGCCCCGCACGGGAATCGCGTCGACGAGCGAGTCGAAGGTCAGTGCGGCGACCCGCGCCTCCAGGTCGCGCAGTGCGAACGCGTCGACGGCGGTCTGGAGCAGTGCCGGGGGCACCGGGTCCAGGAGGGATGCGGCCTGCCGCAGCTCCTCCTCCAGCAGTTCCTCCTCGACGCCGGGACCGTCGTCGAAGCCCGTGCCGCCGCTGATGTCGTCACTCATACCGTCCCCCGTGCCTCCAGCCGGGCCCGCAACCGGCGCAGACAGCGCTGGCGCATCGGCCCGATGCTGCCCACCGCGATGTCGAGCGCGGCGGACACCTCCTGATAACTGGGCGGCGGGGACGCGATCAGTACGCGCAGCAACTGCCGGCACCGCTCGCCCAGTTCCTCGAACGCCTGCCACAGCCGCCGCACCCGCTCCCCCTGCGCGGCGGCGTCCTCCGTCTCCAGCAGCGTCTGTTCGGGCCCTCCGTCCTCGCTGACCGTGTCGAGCATCTGCGGGTCGTCCGTCAGGACCAGCCGCCGCGCCTGGCGATGCACCTTCAGGCACTCGTGGCGCGCGGTGCTGGCCAGCCAGGAGCCCGCCTTCTCCGGCTCCCGGATGCGGTCCAGGTGCTGGGTGAAGCGGAACCAGACGGTCTGGTACACCTCGTGGGCGTCGGCGTCGGACAGCCGGTGCGCGCGCACCACGGACCAGACGAGCGGGCCCAGGCCCTCCACGATCGCCTTCCAGGCCGCCGCGTCTCCGTCGACAGCGGACCGGACCAACGCGCCGACTTCCGAACGCTCCACGGTGCCACCCCTCGTGTACGGCACGTCATGGTACGCCGTGGAGGGGATGGTTCCGGTCGTCATGGCCGCGCGGTGGGCGCGGGGACGCGCACGGGACGCCAGGTGGGGGGCAGCAGCGCGGGCTTGTGGGCCCCGCGTACGTCCACGAACTCGTCGACGGCGTCGATCAGCTGCCGTCGGGCCGCGCGCGGGTCGCGCTCCCCGCGCGCCGCCATGAAGGAGGCGACCATGCCGACCGCGACGGGGGCCGCGAACGAGGTGCCGCTCCACTGGGCGAGCCCCTCGAACATCACCTGGTCCGGCTTGGCGGACCCGCCGTCCTCGCTCAGCACGCCGGTGTGACGCGGGTGGTGGCAGGTGCAGGCGTAGCTGAAGCCGTAGCGGCAGGTGTCGTAGGTGGAGTGCTGGTACACGTACGGGACGGGCGTCTCGAAGCCCGTGAGGGCGCTGGTGAGCCGCTCGCCGGGCGCGTACGCCTTCACCCAGCCGCCGTGGTTGGAGAAGCAGGCGACGGACTCGCCGTCCGCGCGCAGCGCGCCGACCGACAGCACGGCGTCCTCGTAGCCGGGCAGGTCGGCGTAGGCGGCGGGCCAGAACGGCGTGGCGCTGCCGTTGTTGCCCGCGCACGCGACCAGGAGCGTGCGCTGCTCGCGCAGTTCGCGCATGAAGGCGTCGACGCCGAGGAGCCCGTCGGTGCGGCCGTTGGACGTGCCGGCGGAGAGGCTGAGGACGTCCGGCCAGCCGCCCGCGTCGACGGCGTCGAAGAGCTTTTCGCCGAACTCGTGCTCCAGCACCGCCCCCGCGTCGTTGAGGGCGCCGCTGACGGTGATGTCGGTGTGCGGGGCGACGGCGGCGACCAGTCCGGCGATGAACGTGCCGTGTCCGCAGTACTGCTGGAGGATCCCGTCGTCGTCGCACTCGGCGACCTGCGCGTCCCCGTGGGTGCGGGCGAGCGGCGCGTAGGAGCGGTAGTCCCGCATCAGGCCGGTGTCGACGACCAGGACCCGGGCGGCGTCCTCGCCGGGTTCGCCGTCGGTCTCGGCGACGGCCGGGTTGGGCCGGGCGTCGCGTGCCACGGGCACCGGCTCGTCGCCGGGGCAGGCGTTGACGGCGATGTGAACCACATGGTTGCGGCTGACCATGCGACGTCCGGCGCGCCCCTCCACCGCGGCGAGTGAGCGCAGCGCCCCGGCGACGGCCGGGTCGCCGCCGGCGTCGCCCTCGCCGGGATCGGACACCCGGATGCGCACGACGCCGGAGCGGTTGCCGGCGGGGCCGAGGCGGCGCACGCCCTCCGGGGCTCCGGCGGCGAAGGTGCGGAAGTGACCGCGCACGGTGTCCTCGACGACCTGCGCCTCCTCCCCCTCGCGGGCGAGGACGACGCCCTTCTCGTAGAGGAACTCCCCCGCGTCGTCGGGTCCCATGGCCAGCGGCACGTCGGGCATGGAGCGCTGGATCTGCCGGAACTGCTCACGGAAGCGCTGGGGTGGCATGGCGTGGTCCTCCACTGGGGCGACGGGGCCGGAGCCGCGGAGCTGTCGTGATGGAGAGCTTCCGGGTGCTCCTTTGATACAACGCCGTCCCTGTGAGGTGTGGTTGCGGACCACTACCATCGTGGAGGTGACAGCGGGAAGCGACGCGGTGCAGGACCTCCTTCCGCTGGTGTTCGCCGCCCCGAACGAGGCGTTGACGAAGGCGGAGTCCGTGCTGAGGCACCGCCCCGAGCCCCTGCACGCCTCGGTGGCGCATCAGGTGATCGGCATCTGGCAGCGGGACTTCGGGGACATGCGGCTCGCCCTGCGTCATCTGCGCAGGGCGCGTGACTGGGCGGCGCGGGCGGGTTCGGCGGACCGGGAGGCGGACGTCCTCGCCACCCTCGGGGTCGCGTTGGTGCATTCGGGGCGCACGCGGCAGGGCCTGGACGCCCTGGGGCGGGGCGTACGGCGCGGCACCGGCCACACCCGGGCCCGGGTGCTGTTCCGGCGGGCGTACTCGTGGTGGGTGCTGGGCCATCACAAGGAGGCGCTGGAGGACGTACGGCGGGCCGTGCCGGTGCTGCGGCAGGCGGGGGACGTGATCTGGACGGCCCGGGCGCTGACGCTGCGGGCGACGGTGCATCTGGCGCTGGGCGCGGTGGAGCGGGCGGAGGCGGACTTCGCGTCGGCGGAGGATCTGTGGGCGGTCACGGACCAGGAGCACGACAAGGCCGACGCGGTGGAGAGCCGCGGTCTGGCCGCCTACCGCTCCGGTGACGTCCCGGCGGCGCTGCGGCTGCTGGACGAGGCGGAGGAGCGGTACGCGAAGCTGGGCACGCCGACGTTCATGCTGAGCATCCGGCGCTGCGAGGTGCTGATGGCCGCGGGTCTCGCGGCGGAGGCGCTGGCCGAGGCGGACACGGCGATCGCCGAACTGGACTCCATCGGCGGCCAGTCGACGCGGAAGGCGGAGCTGCTGCTGGCAGCGGCGCGGGCCGCGCGGCAGGCGGACGACCCGGCGACGGCGACGGCGCGGGCGGGGCTGGCCGTGCGGCTCTTCGCGGGGCAGCGGCGCACCTGGTGGGAGGCGCACGCCCGGCTGGTGCTGATCGGGGCCCGGCACGCGGCGGGGAAGAGGTCGGGCCGGCTGGTCCGGGACGCGGCGGCGGTGGCGGAGCGGCTGGCGGAGCTCGGCGCGCCGGCCGCCCCCGAGGCGTTCCTGCTGGCCGGGCGGATCGCGCTGGACCTGGGCAGGACCGCGGACGCCGAGCGGCATCTGGCGGTGGCCGCGCGCAGCCGGCACAACGGGCCTCCGCTCGCGCGCATGACGGGCTGGGCGGCGCAGGCCCTGCGCGCGCGGGCGGCCGGTTCCACGCGGGGCGTGCTGGAGGCGTGCCGGCGCGGGCTGGGCGTGCTGGACGACCACCGGATGACGCTGGGCGCGTCGGAGCTGCGGGCGCGCGCCACGGCACAGGGCGCGGAGCTGGCGGCGCTGGCGCAGCAGGCCGCCCTGCGGTCGGGCGGGCCGCGGCGGCTGCTGGTGTGGAGCGAACGCTGGCGGGCCACCGCGCTGTCCGCGCCGCCGACGCGACCGCCCGCCGACCCGGAGCTGCTGAGCCACATGACCGCGTACCGGGAGATCGCGGCACGCGCCGAGGAGACCCGGATGGAGGGCAGGCCGGTGCCGGCGCTGGAGCGGGAGCAGCGCCGTCTGGAGCAGGCGATCCGTTCCCGCACCCTGCACATGCGGGGTGAGGCGCACGGGGACGACACCCGCTTCGACGCGGGCCGGCTGCTGGAGGAACTGGGCGACGGTGTACGTCTGGTGGAGCTGGCGGTGGTCGACGGGCGGGTGCAGGTGCTGCTGTGCGGGCAGGGCCGGGTGCGCAGGTTCGAGGCGGGGTGGCTGGCGGCGGCCGAGACGGAGGCCGAGCATGTCCAGGCGGGGCTGCGACGGCTGGCCCATCCGGGGGCAGAGGCGCGGCTGCCGGTGGTGGAGGCGGCGGGCCGCCGTCTCGAGGAGCTGCTGCTGGGGCCCGCCGCGGCGCACCTGGGCGACGGGCCGGTGGTGATCGTGCCGCCGGGGCGGCTGCACCGGGTGCCGTGGGCGCTGCTGCCGTCGTTGCGGGAACGGGTCGTCAGCGTGTCGCCGTCGGCGGGCAGTTGGCTGCGCGCGCGGGAGACGCGGCCGCCGTGGGGCGGACGCAAGGTGCTGGTGCGCGGGCCCGGTCTGGCCACGGGCGGCGCGGAGGTGACCCGGCTGGCCGACCGGTACGACGGGGCGACGGTGCTGGAGCACCGCGACGCGTCGGTGCCGCGGGTGCTCGCGGAGCTGGACGGGGCGGGGCTCGCGCACATCGCGGCGCACGGCACGTTCCGCACGGACGGTCCGATGTTCTCCTCGCTGCGGATGGCGGACGGCCCGCTGATCGTGCACGACTTCGAACGGCTCGGCCGCAGCCCGTACCGCATCATCCT
This sequence comes from Streptomyces sp. GB4-14, assembly GCF_022696125.1. Taxonomy (NCBI): domain Bacteria; kingdom Bacillati; phylum Actinomycetota; class Actinomycetes; order Kitasatosporales; family Streptomycetaceae; genus Streptomyces; species Streptomyces sp. GB4-14. The sequence continues at coordinate 652,805 of NZ_RZHO01000002.1, forward strand.
GTCCTGCTGCGACACGGCCCGCTTCGCCACGGTCGGCGCGGACGAACTCCTCGGTCTGGTCACGGCGTTGCTGCCGTTGGGCACGGCGGGCGTGGTGGCGTGCAGCGCGCCGGTCAACGACGCGGCGGTCGTCCCCCTGATGCTCGCCCTGCACGAAGGCCTGGCCTCGGGTCTTCCCCTCCCGGAGGCTCTCCGCGACGCGCGGGCGGCGATGCCGGACGACGCCCTGCACCGGGCGACGGGGTGGGCCTTCACGGCGTTCGGAGCGGCGTGAGGGCGGGTCCGTACGGGCCGGCTGGGGTTTCTCGGTCCTCCACGGGGCGCCGGCGGGGAGCGCCGGGTGGGCGCGCGGGCGCGACGGCCGGCGGGAACGGCAGCGGCAGCGGCCGCGCGTACCCCCGTGGCGATCTGGGCGGTCACCGATCCCCTGCTGGAACGTCCCTCCTGACCCCGGGGCAAGCCGGGCGGCCCCGTGCTCACTCGTAGCGCGTGCGCAGCGACTCCCGCTCCACCTCCTCGATCTGCTCGACCGTCAGACCCGGCAGGTTCAGCTGCGCCAGCGTCACCTGGGCGCTGCTCGGCTGGGCGTCGGCGGGCACCCAGTTCTCCGGCTTCCACGCGTTGCCGCGCATCAGCGACTTCGGGCAGTGCGGGTAGGCCTGTTCGATCCGCACCACGATCGCGGAGACGGGCGGCTTGCCCACGGCGGTGAGCTGGTTGAGCAGTTCGGGACGGGCCGAGACGAAGGCACGCCCGTTGACGCGGAGCGTGGTCGTACGGCCGGGGACGACGAAGAGCAGGCCGATCTGCCCGGTCTGCACCACGTTCTGCAGGGTGTCGAGCCGCTTGTTGCCCGTCGCGTCGGGAATCGCCAGCGTCCGGTCGTCCAGCACGGAGACGAACCCGGGCGGGCCGCCGCGCGGGGTCACGTCCGCCCGGCCCTCGGCGTCCGCGCTGCCGACGAAGACCAGCGAGGCACAGGCGATCAACGCCCGTGTCTCGTCGGTGAGACGGTCGATCTCCTTGCGGACCGCGTTCTCGTTGGGCTGCGGGTACAGCTCGCGCAGCTGTTCCGCACTGGTGAGCGCGCCCTCGCGCAGGGCCTCGAAGAGCAGGCCGGTGGTGGTCCCCGTGTCGGTCGTCATACGCACGACCCTAGAAGACGACCTTGGTCCGGCGCAGGGCTCCGCGTGATCCTGCCGGGACGGCGCGCGTCAGCCGGTCCCGGGGTGGTCACGCTGTGAGAGGGCTTCACCGGAAAGGGGGGCGAGGTCCCGGTCGCGTCGTCACGTCCTGCGCGACACCCGTCACCCGCCGCCGGATTCCCCGTGCATGCGTCAGGGGCCCGCCGGATGTCCGGCGGGCCCCTGACCTCGCATCGTCGGGACGACAGGATTTGAACCTGCGACCCCTTGACCCCCAGTCAAGTGCGCTACCAAGCTGCGCCACGTCCCGATGCGGCTCCCGCGGCGAACCGCGTGATCTCGCAGGTCAACCCTACCGTATGCGGAGGCGCGAGCGAGCCGGGATTCGCGGCCGACGAGGCTACATTTGTCCTGTCAAACGGTTGACAGGACACCGTGCCGGGCCCGAAGGTGGGCGGGCGGAACAGGACCAGGCCGGAGAGAGGCAGTCATGGTGGATGCGCTGGGCGTCGCCGTCGTCGGATTCGGCTGGATGGGGCGGGTGCACACCCAGGCCTACGCCCGGGTGGCGCACCACTTCCCCGGGCTGCCGCTGCGCCCGGAACTGGTCACCGTGGCCGAGGAGGTGCCGGGGCGGGCGGAGGAGGCCGCCGCGCAGTTCGGGTTCGCCTCGACGACCCGCGACTGGCGTGACGTGGCCGCCGATCCCCGGGTGGGCGCGGTCAGCATCACCGCGCCGAACTTCCTGCACCGCGAGATCGGCGTGGCCATGGCCGAGGCCGGCAAGCACATCTGGATCGAGAAGCCGGTCGGGCTGACCGCGCAGGACGCCCGGGCGGTCGCGGACGCGGTCGCCAAGGCCGGCGTCCAGGGCGCGGTCGGCTTCAACTACCGCAACGCGCCCGCCGTGGAGGCCGCCCGTGAGCTGATCGCCTCCGGCGGGATCGGCAAGGTCACGCACGCCCGCGTCCGCCTGTTCAGCGACTACGCGGCCCACCCGGAGGGCGCGCTGACCTGGCGCTACGAACGGGAGCGCGGCGGCAGCGGCGTGCTGGGCGACCTCGCCTCGCACGGCGCCGACCTGGCCCGCTTCCTGCTCGGCGACATCGCCTCGCTGACCGCCGACACGGCCGTCTTCCTGCCCGAGCGCGCCCGCCCGGCCGGCGCCACCGCCGGTCACTCCCGCGCCTCGGGCGGCGAGCTGGGCGCGGTGGAGAACGAGGACTACGTGAGCTGTCTGCTCCGGTTCACGTCCGGCGCGCGGGGCGTCCTGGAGGCCTGCCGCGTCTCCGTGGGCGAGCAGAACAACTACGGCTTCGAGGTGCACGGCACCGAGGGGGCGGTGTTCTGGGACTTCCGCCGGATGAACGAACTGGGCGTCAGCCGCGGCACCGGTTACCAGGACCAGCCGGTGAGCACGGTGTACGTCGGGCCGGGCGACGGCGAGTTCGGCGCGTTCCAGCCCGGCGCGGCCAACGCCATGGGCTACGACGACCTGAAGGTGATCGAGGCGTACCGCTTCCTGCGGTCGGTCGCCGAGGGCGTCCCGTACGGCGCCACCGTCGCGGACGCGGTGCGCAGCGCGACCGTGCTGGACGCGATGGTGCGGTCGGCGGAGGACCGGGCGTGGGTGACGGTGGACGCGTCCGCGTGACGCCCGCGTCCGCGTGACGCCCGCGTCCGCGTGACACCGGTCCGTGAGCCCTCGCACCCTCACTCGGCCGCCGCCGCGTCCTCCTTCCGTCCCAGCCACACCTTGACCGGCAAGAGCACCAGCCACCACCACATGGCGGCGGGCCCCACGACCAGGGCCAGCGGAATGGTCACCACAAACACCACCACCGTGACGCCCAGGTCGACGGCGTAGAGGAACTCGTCCCGGACGGGGTCGGCGCCGTCGCGCAGCCAGGGCCGGCGGGCCACGACGACGGCGAGTGCGAGGTGGACGGCGCCGAGAGCGGCCACCGTGGCCGAGTAGATGACGACCGAGACGCGTTCGTGGCCGTACTCGGAGACCAGCGCGGTGGGGAAGGGCAGCAGTGCGGCGAGGCCCAGGCCGAGAAGGGTCAGTCCGATCACATCGGGGTCGACCTGCCGCACCGGGCGGAAGATGGCCCTGTGGTCGCGCCAGAAGCCGCCCAGCACCGCCAGGCTGACCGCGTAGGCGCCCAGGTTGGGCAGGGTGTCGGCGAGCGCCTGGTGGAAACGCGCCGGGTCCAGGTCCTGCGGCACGGAGATGTCGAGGACCAGCAGGGTGATGGCGATGGCGAAGACGCCGTCGGAGAGCGCCAGCAGCCGGTCGGGCCCGCCTTCCGTGGTCGGTTTCCTCATGCGCCCGACGGTAGGCACGGCCGGCCGGGAGCGGGGCGCTACACGCCAGGCGGGTCACCCGGCCACGGCCGGTGCGGGCATGTTGTAGGGCGTGACCACCTGGATCGCGGACGGCAGAGTGGGTCCGGCGGGCGGCAGCGCTCCGTGCGCGCGCATCACCATGTGGCAGGCCTCGCGCAGGTCGTGGCGCAGGTCGTGGTGGAGGACGGCGGACAGCCGGTGCTCGCGCAGCAGCCGGGTGTTGTCGTGGTCGAGGTCGTGGGCGATGAACACGGCGCACTCGCGTCCGGCGTCCTCGAAGGCGCGCAGGGTGGCGATGTTGCCGCCGCCGATCGAGTAGACCGCGCGGATCTCCGGGTCGCGTGCAAGGGCGGCGCGGACGAGGTCGTACTGGGTGGCGTCCAGACCCTGGCCCTCGGCGATCTCTACGAGGGTGCGCCCGGGCCGGCGGGCGCGCATGGTGCTGCGGAAGCCCATCTCGCGCTCCTCCTCGTTGCGGAAGAAGCCGCTGGAGAGGCTGGTGAGCACGTTGCCCGGCCGGTCGCCGAGCCACTGGCCCATGAGGTAGGCGGCGGTGGCCCCGGCCGCGCGGTTGTCGCTGCCGACATGGCCGATGCGGGCGCTGACCGGCAGGTCGGTCACCAGCGTGACGACCGGTATGCCGGCCGCGGCGAGCCGCCCGACGGCGGCGGTGACCTCGGGGACGTCGGGCGCCTTGAGGAGCACGCCCTGCGAGCCGCGGCGGGCGATCCGGTCGAGGACCGCGACCAGTTCCTCCGCGGGGCCGGTCTCCCGGAAGTGGAAGCGGGAGCGCACCACCGCCGGGTGCAGGGACGGCAGTTCGGCCTCGAGGGCGGCGCGGACGGCCGTGGAGAAGCGCTCCGGGGACTGCATGACGATGTCCACCATGAACGTCCGGCCGACCAGGCGGACCTGGGTGCGCTGCCGGTCCAGGTCGGCGATGGCCCGGTGCACCTCACGCGCGGTGCTCTCCCGCACCCCGCCCCGGCCGTTGAGGACCCGGTCCACGGTGGCCTCGCTCAATCCGGCCTGACGTGCGATTTCGCGGATCGGGAAAGGGTGCCCCATGCGACTGCTCCTGAGGGGTTTTTGATGGGTTCCTGATGGTGGTGCGAGGGGTTTGTTCTGACAAGAATGACATCACCCGCGTCGCTCCGTGACCCGAAGGGACGATTCCATGTCCGCATCGTCTTCCGTGCAGACCCCCGCGCCGGCCGCCTGGCTGTCGGAGCGGGACTGTGATCTGGACGCCTTCCGCGCCTTGGTCGAGCAGCCGACCGACGCCTCCTCGTACCCGCTGGCCTCCGCCGTCGAGCGGAACGTGCTGCTCTACGACGCCGAGCGGCTCGCGCTCGCCGACCGCCGCACCGCTCAGGCGGAGCTGGTCCGCGCCCTCGCCGACGGTCCCGGCATCGTGGTGATCCGCGGCGCTTTCCCCGACACCTCGGTGGTGGACCGGACCACGGCCGTGTTCGACGCCCTGATCGCCCAGCAGCGGGCGTCGGGCGCCACCGCCGGTGACCACTTCGCCAAGCCGGGCGCCAACGACCGGGTGTGGAACGCCCTGGAGAAGACCGCGCTGCACGACCCGGAGGCGTTCGCCGACTACTACGCGAACGACATGATCGCCCTGGTCTCCACGGCCTGGCTGGGCCCCGGCTACCAGGTGACCTCCCAGGTCAACGTCGTGAACCCGGGGGGCGCGGCGCAAACCGTGCACCGCGACTACCACCTGGGCTTCCTCTCCGCCGAGACGGCCGCCGCCTACCCGGCGCACGTGCACCGCCTCTCCCCCGTGCTCACCCTCCAGGGCGCCGTCGCGCACTGCGACATGCCGGTGGAGTCGGGGCCGACGATGTACCTGCCGCACTCGCAGAAGTTCGAGGCGGGCTACCTCGCCTGGCGGTTGCCCGAGTTCGAGGCGTACTTCGACGACCACCACATCCAGCTTCCCCTGACCAAGGGCGACGCGGTGTTCTTCAACCCGGCGCTGTTCCACGCGGCCGGGGCCAACCGCTCGGCGGACATCCGGCGCGCGGCCAACCTGCTCCAGGTGTCCTCGGCCTTCGGGCGGGCCATGGAGACCGTGGACCGGGAGGCCGTGGCCGGCGCCGTCTACCCGGTGCTGCTGGCCCGCAAGACCGAGGGCGCCTCGGAGCAGTGGCTGGAGAACGTGATCGCGGCGAGCGCCGAGGGCTACCCGTTCCCCACCAACCTGGACAACGACCCGCCGGTCGAGGGACTCGCCCCGCTCTCCCAGGCCGACGTGGTGCGCAGGGCGCTGCGCGAGGGCTGGACCCCCCGAACCCTGCGCGACGCACTGCGGGCCGCCACGGCCCGGCGCGCGAGCTGACCCGAAGACCTGAAGAACCGGAAGGACATCATGGGACTCCTCGACGACAAGGTCGTCCTCGTCAACGGCGGCAGCCAGGGCGTGGGTGCCGCCGTCGCACGGGCCGCGGTGCGCGAGGGCGCGGTCGTGGCGGTCAGCGGCCGCCGCCCGGAGCCGGGCGAGGCGCTGGTCGCCGAACTGGCCGGGCAGGGCGGCAAGGCCATGTTCGTACGGGCCGACCTGGCGGACCCCGACCAGGCCAAGGGATCGGTCGCCCAGGTCGTGCAGGCGTACGGCCGTATCGACTGCCTGGTCAACTCCGCCGGACTGACCTCACGCGGGACGCTCCTGGACACCACGCCCGACCTGTTCGACCAGCACATCGCGATCAACCTCAAGGCGCCGTTCTTCGCCATGCAGGCGGCGGTGGCGGACATGGTGCGGCGCGCCGAGCCCGGCACGATCGTCAACATCATCACCTCCTCGGCGCACGGCGGACAGCCGTTCCTCGCCCCGTACGTCGCCGCCAAGGCGGGCCTGATGGGCCTGACCCGCAACGCGGCGCACGCCCACCGCTGGGACCGGATCCGCATCAACGGCCTGAACATCGGCTGGACCGCGACCGAGGGCGAGGACGCCACGCAGCGCACCTTCCACGGCGCCGGCGACGACTGGCGGGAGCGGGCCGCGGCCCGGCTGCCGATGGGCAGGCTCGGCCGGCCGGACGAGATCGCCGACTTCGTGGTCCTGCTGCTCTCCGACCGCTCCGGGGTGGTCACGGGGTCCGTCATCGACTGGGACCAGAACGTCCTGGGCGGCCTCGACTGACCTTCCCCCACCCCACCACCCGCACCCAAGGAGCACCACCTCATGCGCATCGGAATCCTCGGCCTCGGCCGCATCGGCGCCTTCCACGCCGAGACCCTGTCCGGGCTCGACGCCGTCGAGTCCCTCGTTGTCTCCGACCCGTTCGCGGACGCCGCGAAGGCCGCCGTGGAGCGCTTCGGCGCGCAGGTCGCGGACTCCCCCGAGGCGGTGCTCGCGGCCGGCGTGGACGGCGTGGTCGTCGCCGCCGCGACCGACGCCCACCCGGGGCTGATCACGGCCTGCGTGGACGCGGGCGTTCCCGTCTTCTGCGAGAAGCCCGTCGCCCGCACGATGACCGAGGGCGTCGAGGTGCTGAAGGCCGTCGCGGGCCGGGACGTGCCGGTGCAGATCGGCTACAACCGCCGCTTCGACGCCGGCTTCGTCGCCGCCCGCGCGGCCGTCCACTCCGGTGAGCTGGGCAAACTCCACACCGTACGCTCGACGACACTGGACCCGGCGCCCCCGCCCGCCGCGTACATCGCCGCGTCCGGGGGCATCTTCCGGGACTGCTCGGTGCACGACTTCGACATCATCCGCTGGGTGACCGGGCGCGAGGTGACCGAGGTGTACGCGGCCGGCGGCAACCGGGGCGCCGACTTCATCAAGGAGGCGGGGGACGCCGACACCACGGGCGCGATCCTCACCCTGGACGACGGCACCATCGCCGTGGTGTCCAACAGCCGCCACAACGCCCGGGGTTACGACGTCCGCATGGAGATCCACGGCTTCACCGACTCCATCGCCGTGGGCCTGGAGGACAAGCTGCCGCTTCGCTCCGTCGAACCCGGCGTCACCTTCCCGGCGGGCGTGCCGCACGACTTCTTCATGGACCGCTTCACCGACGCCTACCGCGCCGAACTGCTGGCGTTCACCGAGGTGGTGGCGGGTTCCCGACCGTCCCCGTGCACGATCGAGGACGCCCTGGAGGCCGGCTGGATCGCCGAGGCGTGCACACTGTCGCTGCACGAGCACCGTCCCGTCACCCTCGAGGAGGTACGGCAGGCATGAGCGAGTCCGCTCCGCAGCCGCTGCGCATCGGCATCCTGGGGGCCGCGCGGATCACCGGGCGCGCCCTCGTCGCCCCGGCCCGGTCCGGCGGGCACCGCCTGGTCGCGGTGGCCGCCCGCGACCGGTCCCGCGCCGACGCCTTCGCCGCCGCGCACGGTGTGGAGCGGACCCACGGCTCGTACGCCGAGCTGCTCGCCGACCCCGAGGTCGAGGTGGTCTACAACCCCCTCGCCAACGGGCTGCACGGGCCGTGGACGGCGCGACGGGTACGGCGCGGTGCCACATGGCGTACGACCGGTTGGAGATGAGCCTGCGGATCGTCGGCACGCGGGGCGAGGCGACGGCCCCGAATTTCGTGCTGCCGCACCAGGACGACCGGGTCGTCGTCCGCACCGCCGACGGCGAGCGCACGGAGCACCTGGGCACGCGGTCGTCGCACGCCTACCAGCTGGAGGCGTTCGCCGCACGGGTGCGCCTGGGGACGCCGCTTCCTCTGTCCGCGGACGACGCGCTGGAGACGATGCGTCTGGTGGACGCGTGCTATGAGGCGGCCGGGCTGGGCCCACGGCCCCGTACGGAGCGCTGAGTACAACAGGCACCGGTGCCGGTGTGGGCCGGGGACGTTCGCGCACCTGGCGCCACGCGGCCGCCGCCCGCCACCGGTGTCGCTGCAGCCGCCCGCGGCGGCCGCCCGCCACCGGTGTCGCTGCAGCCGCCCGCGGCGGGGAGGGGACGGGGTGGGGGCGGGCGCCCGCAGCGGCCGGCGCGTCAACGCCCCGCACCTCTCCAGCCGGCACTCTCGCGCCGGACCGAGGACGCCCGCCCCCACCCCGGCCCCGCACCACCCACCGCCCCCAGGCGCTACAGCAACCCCCACCGGACAGAACGATGCGCCGCAGGCGTCAGACCTCAGCCCCGTACAGCGGCGGCTTCTCCGCGAGCTCGACCTCGACCCGGCCACCCTCCTCCAGCGACCGGACCCCCGCCTCACAGACGGCCGCAGCGGCGTAACCGTCCCACACGCCGGGTCCGGTGACCTCTCCGCGGCGGGTGGCGTCGACCCACGCCTGGACCTCGTCGTCGTAGGCCTGGGCGAAGCGTTCGGTCCAGTCCTGGGCGATGGTGCCGCCCCAGCGTCCGGCCATGTTGGTGACCAGCTGGTGGCCGTCGCCGATGCGGGCGGTGCCGCGTTCGCAGACCGCCTCGGCCTGCACCTGGTAGCCGAAGCCGCAGTTGACGAAGATCTCGACGTCGGAGAGCGCGCCACCGTCGGTCTCCAGCACGACGAACTGCGGGTCGCGCAGACCGCCGGGGGCGCCGGAGGACGGGGCCGGCCGCAGCACCGTCACGGCGGCGATCTCGTGGCCCAGCAACCAGCGGGTGACGTCGACCTCATGGGCGACCGAATCGCTGATCAGCATGGAGCTGGTGAAGAAGGGCGGGCTGGCCACGTTGCGGTGGCGGTTGTGCAGCATCAGCGGCCGGCCCAGCTGACCGGTTCCGAGCAGCGCCTTGAGGCGGACGTACTCGGTGTCGTAGCGGCGCATGAAGCCGACCTGCACCCGGCGGTGGCCGAGGGCCTGTTCGGCCTCCATGACGCGCAGCGCGGAGGCCGCGTCGGGGGTGAGCGGCTTCTCGCACAGGACGGGCAGGTCGTGCGCGAACGCGGTGAGCAGCGCCTCCTCGTGGGCGGGCCCGGACGAGGCGATGAGCACGGCGTCGACGTCCGCCGACCTCATCGCCTCGTCCGCGTCGGTGTGGGCGGTGCAGCCGTCGATTCCGGCCGCGACGGTCTTCGCCCGTTCCTCGTCGATGTCGACGACCGCGGCGACCCGTGCCCCGCTGGTCACCCGGTCGATCCGCCGCACGTGGTCGGCGCCCATCCTGCCGGCGCCGATCACGGCGATCCCGAGGGGCTCGCGCCGGTTCATGTGTGTCGCCTCCCGGTCCGGGTGGTGGTCAGGCGCCGCAGGAGCGGAGGAACTTGCGGGTGCGCACCGCGATGGGCAGCGGCTTGTCCGGCTCGCACGGGTACATGTCCTGCTCGACGATCGCGAACAGGTCCACGCCCAGCTTCTGCGCGGCCGTCAGCACCGGGCCCAGCTCCGGCACACCGGCCGGCGGTTCGCACATCACCCCGCGCTGGACGGCGGGCCCGAAGGGGATCTCGTTCTTGACGACGTCGGCGAGGATCTCCGGGTCCACCTGCTTGAGGTGCAGGTAGCCGATGCGCTCGCCGTAGGTCTCGATCAGCTTGACGCTGTCGCCGCCGCAGTAGGCGTAGTGACCGGTGTCGAGGCAGAGGTTGACCAGACCCGGGTCGGTGGAGTCGAGGAAGCGCTCGACGTGCTCCTCGGTGTCGATGTGGGTGTCGGCGTGCGGGTGGACGACGATGTCGAGCCCGTACGTCTCCTTCACCTCGCGGCCGAGGCGCTCCATGCCCCGGGTGAGGTGGCCCCACTGCTCGGTGGTGAGCTCCGGGGGCTCCAGGATCTCGGCGGTCTTGTCGTCCCGCCAGAACGACGGGATGACGACCAGGTGGCCGGCGCCCATCGCCTGGGTGAGCGCGGCGACGCGGCTGACCTGCTCCCAGGTGGCGTCCCATTCGGACGGTCCGCGGTGCAGCCCGCAGAAGATGGTGCCGGCGGACACCTTCAGGCCGCGGCTCTGCACCTCGTCGGTGAGGCGGGCCGGGTCGGTCGGCAGATAGCCGTAGGGACCGAGTTCGATCCAGGAGTAGCCGGCCTCGGCGACCTCGTCGAGGAAGCGCTGCCAGGGCACCTGCTGGGGGTCGTCGGGGAACCAGACGCCCCAGGAGTCGGGCGCGGAACCGACCCGGATGCGGTCGAGGGCGACTGCCATGTCAGGACTTCCCTTCCGGGGTTGCGGCCGTGGGTGCCCGGAGGTCGCCGGACTCCGGCAGGCCCTCCGTGTCGACGCCGCGGACCTGCGCCAGCTCGTGCTTGAGCGCGGCCAGTTCCGCGCCGCCCGCCATGTGGTTGGTCAGCTCCTCGAGACCGACCTCGCTGCGGCCGGCGCTGAGCTCCAGGGTGCCCAGGCGCAGCACGTTGAAGTGGTCGCCGACCATGTAGGCGTGGTGCGGGTTGTGGGTGATGAAGATGACGCCGAGGCCGCGGTCGCGGGCCATGGCGATGTACTTCAGGACGACCCCGGACTGCTTGACGCCGAGGGCGGCGGTGGGCTCGTCGAGGATGAGGACGCGGGCGCCGAAGTAGACGGCGCGGGCGATCGCGACGCACTGGCGCTGGCCGCCGGAGAGCGTGCCGATGGGCTGCTCCAGGTCGTCCAGGACGATGCCCATGTTGCGCAGTTCCTCGTCGGCGGTCCTCTTCATCCGTTCGATGTCGAGGCGGCGCAGGGGCCAGGGGCCCTTGGTCATCTCGGAGCCGAGGAAGAAGTTCCGCCAGACCGGCATCAGCGGGACGACCGCGAGGTCCTGGTAGACGGTGGCGATGCCCTTGTCGAGGGCCTCGCGCGGGGTGGAGAAGCGCACCGGTTCGCCGTCGACGAGGAACTCGCCCTCGGTGTGCTGGTGCAGCCCCGAGATGATCTTGATGAGGGTGGACTTGCCGGCGCCGTTGTCGCCGAGGACGCACGTCACCTTGCCCGGGTGGACGGTCAGGTCGACGCCGTGCAGGGCGCGGATGTTGCCGTAGGACTTGCCGGCGGCGCGGAGCTCGACCAGGGGGCGGTCCCCGTCGGCCGGGGTGTCCGTGCGGACGGCACCGTCGGTGCCGGTCGTCTTGTCGGTCATTGCGGTCACCTCCGGGTCGCCGTGCGCTGGACCCACAGATTGATGAGGACGGCGCCGAGCAGCATCACGCCGAGGAAGGCCTTGAACCAGTCGGGGTTCCAGCCGGCGTAGACGATGCCCTGCTGCACCATGCCGAACATGAAGGCGCCGAAAACCGGTCCGATCGCCGAGCCGTAGCCGCCGGTCAGCAGACAGCCGCCGATGACCGCCGCGGCGATGTAGATGAGCTCCTGGCCCACGCCCTCGCCGGACTGCACGGTGTTGAAGGAGAACAGGTTGTGCATGCCGACGAACCAGGCCCCGAGGCCGACCAGCATGAACAGGGAGATCTTGGTGAAGGTGACGGGGACGCCGACCGCGCGGGCGCTCTCCTTGTTGCCGCCGACCGCGAAGATCCAGTTGCCGTACTTGGTGCGCAGCAGGACCCAGGTGGCCAGCGCGGCGAAGACGAGCCACCAGACCACGGTGATCTTCACCTGGACGCCGCCGACCTCGAAGCTGGAGGCGAAGAGCGCCTTGGCCTGGTCGAAGCCGTCCATGTCGGCGATGCTGTCGGTGGCGACGTTGCCGGTGACGAGCTTGGTCACCGCGAGATTGACGCCCTGGAGGATCAGGAAGGTGCCCAGGGTGACGAGGAAGCTCGGCAGCCCGGTCTTCACCAGCATCCAGCCGTTGAAGAAGCCGATGGCGAGGGACACCACGAGGGCGACGATCACGCCCATCCACACGTTCAGGGTGAGCTGGTAGCTCAGCATGCTCGCGGTGAGCGCCGAGGTGACGACGGCGACGCCGGCCGAGAGGTCGAACTCGCCGCCGATCATCAGCAGCGCCACGGGCAGCGCCATGATCCCGATGGTCGACGACTGGTACAGGATGTTCGCCATCGAGCTGCCGTCGCGCACCGGCGGGGCGGCGAACAGGAAGAACACGAGGACCGCCACCGCGCCGAGGAACACGCCGACCTCGGGCCGGGCGAGCAGCCGCAGCGCCAGCGGGCGCCGCGCGGTGCGTCCGTCCTTCTGCTTCTCGGGGCCGGGGGCCGGCGGCGTGGCCGCCGCCGGCTCAGCCTGTTGGGCCATGCTCATCACCGGGTGCCCTTCGCGGCGAACTGGGAGACCGCCTCGACGTTGGACTTGTCGACGAACGCCGGACCGGTCAGGACGGGCTGCTCGCCGCCGCCGCTGTAGTTGCCGTTGTTCTTGTAGAGCCACAGGCCGTCGACGGCGAGGTAACCCTGGAGGTAGGGCTGCTGGTCGACCGCGAATTGGATGTCGCCGTCCTGGATGGCGCCGGTCAGCTCCTTGTTCAGGTCGAAGGTGGCGACCTTGGCCTTGCTGCCGGCCTCCTCGACGGACTGCACCGCGGTCGGCGCGAAGGGCGCGCCGAGGGTGACGACGTAGTCGATGGAGGAGTCCTGCTTCAGCTTGGCGGTGATGGTCGACTTCACCGACGGCATGTCGGTGCCGTTGACGTTCAGGACCTGCGTCTTGCCCTCGAAGGTCTGTTCCAGGCCGGCGCAGCGCTGGGTGAGACCGATGTTGCCCTGCTCCTGGACGACGCAGACCGCGTTCTTCGCGCCGACCTCGTTGAGCTTCTTGCCGAACGCCTCGCCCGCCACGGTCTCGTCCTGCCCGAAGAACTCCAGCAGCCCGAGGTCCTTCCAGTCGCTCAGTCCGGAGTTCAGGCCGACGACCGGGATGCCGGCCGCCGTGGCCTTGGCTATGACGCCCTTGAGCGCGTCCGGCTTGGCGAGGGTGACCGCGATGCCGTCGACCTTCTGGTCGATGGCGTTCTGCACCAGGTTGGCCTGGTTGCCGGCGTTCGGGTCGGCCGAGTAGATCAGCTTGACGTTGTCCTTGTCGGCGGCCGTCTGCGCGCCCTTGCGCACGATGTCCCAGAAGGTGTCGCCGGGCGCCTGGTGGGTGACCAGCGCAACCGTCATCTGCGGCGTCGAGGCCTTGCCGGCCGAGGCGTCCGCTCCGCCTTCCTCGGACTTCTTGCCGCCACTGCTGCTCGAGCAGCCGGCGAGGGCCAGGGCGGCTGCCGCCGCGGCCGCGACGAAGGGGGCGACTCTGCGGGAGCGGGGGTGGGAAGAGCGGTCCATCAGTCCTGCACCTCACTGTGCTTCACGGGGAAAAGGGGGCGAGGAGTCCGAGAGTCCGGTGCCCGGAACCTCGGGAGTCCGGGGTGTGTGCCATCACACACGGCGGTTGTGCTGGGACGCGATCCAATCCCCGAAAACCGCCTGCTGTCAATACTTTGTTAAGACATCATTTCACGCGCTCGTCCGAATGTAAGTACAAACTATTGACACCGCCGCCCCTCGAGACCTACACCTGGGAAGCGGCAGGTCCCCGGAAGCACGTCCCCACCGTGGCAGGGCGTCCTGGGCCCCGCATCCCCAGCAGCTCGAGGAGCGTCGCTCAATGGCCGACACACCACAGTATTTCGACCTGGTGACCATGGGTCGCATCGGGGTCGATCTTTATCCCCTCCAGACCGGGGTGCCGTTGTCGCAGGTGGAGACGTTCGGGAAGTTCCTGGGCGGCTCCGCCGCCAATGTCGCGGTCGCCGCGGCGCGGCTCGGCCGCTCGACCGCGGTGATCACCCGCACCGGGGACGACCCCTTCGGCGCCTATCTGCACGAGGCGCTGAAGGACTTCGGCGTGGACGACCGCTGGGTGACCCCGGTGGCCGCCTACCCGACCCCCGTCACCTTCTGCGAGATCTTCCCGCCGGACGACTTCCCCCTCTACTTCTACCGCCGCCCCAAGGCCCCCGACCTGGAGATCCACCCGCACGAGCTGGATCTGCCGGCGATCCGCGCGGCCGGCATCTTCTGGATCACCGGCACCGGCCTGAGCGAGGAGCCCAGCCGCACCGCCACGCTGGCCGCCCTGGAGGCGCGCGCCAAGGCCGGCACCACCGTCTTCGACCTGGACTGGCGCCCCATGTTCTGGCAGGACCCGGACCAGGCCCGCCCGTACTACCGCGAGGCGCTGCGCCATGCCACGGTCGCGGTCGGCAACCTCGACGAGTGCGAGGTCGCCACCGGGATGCGCGAGCCGGAGGCGTGCGCCGAGGCGCTGCTGGCGGCGGGCGTGGAGCTGGCCGTGGTCAAGCAGGGCCCCCGGGGTGTGCTGGCCGTGCACCGGGACGGCAGCCGCGCCGAGGTGCCGCCGGTGCCGGTCGAGGTGGTCAACGGCCTCGGCGCCGGCGACGCCTTCGGCGGTTCGCTCTGCCACGGTCTGCTCTCCGGCTGGGACCTGGAGCGGACCATGCGCCACGCCAACGCGGCCGGCGCCCTCGTCGCCTCGCGCCTCGCCTGCTCGTCCGCGATGCCGACCATGCCGGAGGTCGCGGACCTCCTCGCACGTGACGCGCAGCCGGACGCGGCCGGCCGGCCGAGCCAGTCCTGAACGGAGCCCTTCCTTGAAACTCAGCATCCCCGAGCTCACCACGGTCCGCGCCCGGCATCCCGAGGCCGTCGCCGAGGCGGCCGCCCGCCGGGCCCGCCGTCCGCTGATCGGCGACAGCGGACGGCTGATGATCGTGGCCGCCGACCACCCCGCGCGGGGCGCGCTCGGCATAGGCGACCGGCGCCTGGCCATGGCGGACCGGGCCGACCTGCTGGAACGCCTGTGCGTCGCGCTGTCCCGGCCGGGCGTGGACGGGGTGCTGGCCACCGCCGACATCCTCGAGGACCTGCTTCTGCTGGGCGCGCTGGAGAACAAGGTCGTCATGGGGTCGATGAACCGCGGCGGCCTGGCCGGTGCGTCCTTCGAGATGGACGACCGCTTCACCGGCCACCGCGCCGAGGACATCGAGCGGCTCGGTTTCGACGCGGGCAAGCTGCTGGTCCGCATCGACTACGACGACCCCGGCTCGCTCACCACCCTGGAGGCCTCCGCCCGCGCCGTCGACGCGATGGCCGCGCGCCGGCTGCCGGTGTTCGTGGAACCGTTCATCTCCCGCCGGGTGGACGGCCGGGTCCGCAACGACCTGTCCGCCGAGGCCGTCACCCGCTCCATCGCGATCGCCTCCGGGCTCGGCGGCACCTCCGCCTACACCTGGCTGAAGCTTCCGGTCACCGAGAACGTCGACGACATGGACGACGTGCTGCGCACCTCGACGCTGCCGGTGGTGCTGCTCGGCGGCGAGGTCGGCGACCAGGAGGCGGCCTACGAGCGGTGGGGCAAGGCGCTGCGGCTGCCCACCGTGCAGGGCATGGTCGTCGGCCGCTCACTGCTCTACCCGGCCGAGGGCAGTGTGGAGACGGCGGTGGACACGGCCGTCGGCCTGTTGTGACAAGCCCGTACGACGACGCACGCAGACGGAGGCACGCATGACCCATCACCTTCCCGCGGGCAAGGCCGCCGCCGGCCCGTACGCCGTGGACGTGAGCCCGGACAGCGCCGGCTGGGGGTACTCCTCGCTGCGGGTGCTGCGGCTGGAGCCGGGCGGCTCGCACACCTTCGACACCGGGGACGGCGAGTGGATCGTGCTGCCGCTGGCCGGCGCGTGCACGGTCGCCTCGGACGACGACTTCGGCCACGAGGAGTTCGCGCTGACGGGCCGCACCAGCGTCTTCGACGGCGTCACCGACTTCGCCTATGTGCCGCGCGATGCCCGGGTCACCGTGTCCTCGGCGGAGGGCGGGCGGTTCGCGCTGACCGGCGCCCGCTGCTCGCGGCGGCTGCCCGCGCGGTACGGGCCGGCCTCGGACGTGCCGGTGGAGCTGCGCGGCACCGGGAACTGCTCCCGCCAGGTGAACAACTTCGGCGCGGCGAGCGTCTTCGAGTGCGACAAGCTGATCGCGGTGGAGGTGCTCACCCCGGGCGGCAACTGGTCGTCGTTCCCGCCGCACAAGCACGACGAGCACCGGCCGGGCGAGGAGTCGGTGCTGGAGGAGATCTACTACTTCGAGTTCGCCCCCCACGACGGCACGCCGGGCCTCGGCTACCAGCGGGTCTCCCCGTCCGGACCCGGCCGCGACACGGACGTGCTGGCGGAGGTGCGCGACGGCGACGTCGTCCTCATCCCGGACGGCTGGCACGGCCCGTCCATGGCGGTGCCCGGCCACCACATGTACTACCTGAACGTCATGGCGGGACCCGAGGCCGAGCGGGCCTGGCTGATCTGCGACCACCCCGACCACGCCTGGATCCGCGACACCTGGCCCGAGCAGCCCGTCGACCCCCGACTCCCCCTCTACACCGCACCGGAGAGGTCCGCATGAGCGCCACCACCCGCCGACTGACCACCGCCCAGGCCCTGGTGCGGTTCCTGTCCGCGCAGTACACCGAGCGGGACGGCGTGCGCCGCCGGCTGATCGCGGGCACCTGGGGCATCTTCGGCCACGGCAACGTCGCCGGTCTCGGGCAGGCGCTCGTCGAGTATCGCGACGCGATGCCGTACCACCAGGGACGCAACGAGCAGTCGATGGTGCACGCGGCCGTCGGCTACGCCCGCCAGCTCAACCGCCTCTCGGCGCAGGCGGTGACCACGTCCATCGGCCCCGGCGCGACCAACCTGGTCACGGGCGCCGCGCTCGCCACCATCAACCGGCTGCCGGTGCTGCTGCTGCCCGGCGACTACTTCGCCTCCCGCGCGGCCGATCCGCTGCTCCAGCAGCTGGAGCACCCCGTCGAGGCCGACGTGTCGGTCAACGACACGCTCCGCCCGGTCTCCCGCTACTTCGACCGGATCACCCGCCCGGAGGCGCTGATCGCGTCCGCGCTGAACGCGATGCGGGTGCTCGCCGACCCCGCCGAGACCGGCGCCGTCACCCTCGCGCTGCCGCAGGACGTGCAGGCGGAGGCGTACGACTGGCCGGAGGAGTTCTTCGCCGAGCGGGTGTGGACGGTGCGGCGGCCCGCCCCGGACCCGGTGGAGCTGGACGCGGCCGTGGCGGCCGTACGGGCGGCACGACGGCCGCTGGTCGTCGCGGGCGGCGGGGTGCACCACAGCGAGGCCGAGGACGCGCTGCGGGCGCTGGTGGACGCCACCGGCATCCCCGTCGCCTCCACCCAGGCCGGCAAGGGCTCCCTGCGCCACGACCACCCCGCCGACCTGGGCGGCATCGGCCACACCGGCACCGCGGTGAGCGACGCGCTGGCCCGCGACGCCGACGTGGTGATCGGTGTCGGCACCCGCTACACCGACTTCACCACCGCCTCCGGCACCCTGTTCCGGAACCCGGACGTCACGTTCGTGAACCTCAACATCACCGGCTTCGACGCCCACAAGCTCGCCGCCCGAAGCCTCGTGTGCGACGCGCGCACCGGTCTGGAGCGGCTCAGGGAGGCGCTCGCCGGGTACCGCGTGGACGAGAGGTACGAGGCGGAGTACCGGGAGGGAAAGGAGCGCTGGGACGAGGTCGTCGAGGCGGCCCTGCGCGCCGACGACGACACCGCCGTGCCGACCCAGACGCAGGTGCTGGGCGCGCTGGACGCGGTGGTCGGCGACGACGACGTGGTGATCAACGCGGCCGGCTCGCTCCCCGGCGACCTGCACAAGCTGTGGCGCGCCCGCAGCCCCCGCCAGTACCACCTGGAGTACGGCTACTCCTGCATGGGCTACGAGATCCCGGCCTCGCTCGGCGTCCAGCAGGCCGCGCCCGGCACGCCCGTCTGGGCGCTCGTCGGCGACGGCACGTATCTGATGATGCCCACGGAGATCGTCACGGCCGTCCAGGAGGGCCTGCCGGTCAACGTCGTGCTCGTCCAGAACCACGGCTACGCCTCCATCGGCGGCCTGTCCGAGGAGACCGGCGGCGAGCGCTACGGCACCGCCTACCGCCACCGCGCCGCCGACGGCTCCTTCACCGGCGCCCCGCTGCCGGTGGACCTCGCGGCGAACGCGGCCAGCCTCGGCATGGACGTGCTGCGCGCCAAGACGGTGCGGGAGCTGCGCACCGCGCTCGCCGAGGCCCGCGCCTCGGACCGTCCGACCTGCGTGTACGTCGAGACCGACCCGGCGCCGACCGCTCCCCCGGCCGAGGCGTGGTGGGACGTGCCGGTGGCGGAGGTCGCCACCCGCGAGGCCGCCGTCCGGGCCCGCGAACGGTACGACGCCCAGGTCGCCGGGCGCCGCCGCCACCTGTGAACCCGTCCCCGCGCTCCGACCGGGAGCCCCGACAGGAAGGCACGTCCATGGCGAGGACCGTTGACCCCGCACGCGCCGCGGCCGGACCGGCGACGCACTCCCTGGACTTCGCCCTGGACCGGGGCAGTCCGGTGCCGTTGTACTACCAGCTCGCCCAGCAGCTGGAGACGGCGATCTCCAGCGGGGTGCTCGCGCCCGGCGACCTGCTGGGCAACGAGGTGGACCTCTCGGTGCGTCTCGGACTGTCCCGGCCGACCGTCCGCCAGGCCATCCAGTCCCTGGTCGACAAGGGGCTGCTGGTCCGGCGGCGCGGGGTTGGCACGCAGGTGGTGCACAGCCAGGTGCGCCGCTCCCTGGAGCTGACCAGCCTCTACGACGACCTGGAGGCGGCCGGGCAGGCGCCGACCACGGAGGTGGTCCGCAACGAGACCGTCCCGGCGCCGCCCGGTGTGGCCGCCGCCCTGGGGCTGCCCGAGGGCGCCGAGGTGATCGTCCTGGAGCGGCTGCGGCGCACCCACGGCCTGCCGGTCGCCCTGCTCGGCAACTACCTGCCGTCGGGCCTGCTCGACCTGGACGGCGACCGCCTGCAGGCGACCGGCCTGTACCGGATGATGCGCGCGGCGGGCATCACCCTGCACAGCGCCCGCCAGAGGGTCGGCGCCCGCTCGGCGACCGCGGAGGAGGCGTCCCGCCTGGACGAGGAGGAGGGCGCGGCGCTGCTCACCATGCAGCGCACCGCGTACGACGACACGGGCCGGGCGGTGGAGTACGGCAGCCACATCTACCGCGCGTCCCGGTACTCCTTCGACTTCCAGTTGCTGGTCAGACCGTGAGGCGGGGGCGGCGGGTCAGTGCGCGGCGTCCAGCCGGGCCCGCTGCTCCTCCGACAGTTCCAGGTCCACCGCCGCCAGATTCTCCTCCAGTTGAGCCAGTGACGACACGCCGGTCAGCGGCAGAATCGGCAGTTCGTGACCGATCTGCCAGGCCAGCACCACCTGGCCCGGAGTCGCCCCGGTCTCCCGGGCGACGTCACGCAGTACCGCGAGGCGGGCGGGGGTGCCCGGGTGGTCGTAGTCGCCGGGCAGGCGTTCGGGGCGGGCGTAGGCGCCCTTGAGCAGCGGCGAGTAGGCGACCAGGGTCAGCGCGGGCTCGGCGCGCAGGTAGCCGGCCAGTTCGGCGCCCGCGTGGCCGAGGCTCCCGTCGGGGAAGAGGTCGTCGGGGACGTCGGCGCGGGGCCGCAGGTAGCTGTGCTGGTACTGCAGGACCTCGTAGCCGGGCAGTCCGGCCGCCGCCGCGAGGGCGCGGGCCCGCTCCACCCGCCAGACGGCCTGGTTGCTCACGCCGAGCAGCCCCACCGTGCCCTCGGCGACCAGGGCCCCGAAGCCCTCGACGGTCTCGCGCTGGGGGACGGTGTGGTCGTCGATGTGCGCGTACAGCAGGTCCAGCCGCTCCATGCCGAGTTTCTCCCGGCTGCGTTCGGAGGACTCCCGGATCACCTTCGCGGACAGGCCCTCGGGGTTGTCCGTGTAGCTCGTGCCGGGGGCGAGGGGGCGGGCGCCGAGCTTGGTCGCGACGACGATCTCGGCGCCGGCTCCGCGGCTGCGGCGCCAGCGGCCGAGCAGTTCCTCGCTCTGCCCGCCCTGGCCGCCGTCGGTCCAGAAGGCGTAGTTGTCGGACGTGTCGATGAAGTTCCCGCCGGCCTCGACGTAGCGGTCGAGCAGGGCGAAGGAGGTCTTCTCGTCGGTCACCGACCCGAACAGCATCGCGCCGAGCGCGAGCACGCTCACCTCGCGGCGGTTCGGGCCGGTGCCGATGGTGCGGTACTTCATGCCTGATCCCTCCCGTTTCCCGCCCCGCTTCCGGGGCACGGACCGGGAGTCTTCCTCTTGAAGAGCGCTCCAAGTCAAGCGCTCTCGGGGCTCATCGAGCCGTCGGCAACTGATCCGCCCCGTGATGCGTCCTGGACGACGGGTCGAGGGGACGGGAGACACGGGTGGAGCGAGCAGCCGCGCAGTCCGCGGGAGCGTGGTGCCGAGGGGTGCGGTCGCGGGGGCGGGTGCCCGCGGTTCTCGCGGTGCTGACGGCGGGGCTGCTCGCGTTCCACCGGACGGTGCCGAACACGCCGGGCCGGGTGGGGAGCCTGCTGGAGTCGTTCCTGCCCTGGCTCGGCCTGGCGGTCGTCCCCCTGCTCTTGTACGGCCTGGTGCGCCGTACGCCCGTCGTCCTGGTGGCCGTACTGCTGCCCGTCGCGGCGTGGACGCGTCTCTTCGGTGACCTGCTCCTGCCCGCGGACCCGGCCGGGCCGCGCGACCTGGTCGTGGTGCAGCACAACGTCTCCGACATCAACCCCGACCCTGCGGACACGGCCCGCGCCCTCGCGGGCTCCGGCGCGGACCTGATCGCGCTGGAGGAACTGGTGCCGGACGCGCTGCCCGCGTACGAGCGGGTCCTCGCCCCGCGCTATCCGCACCACGTGGTGCGGGGCACCGTCGGGCTCTGGTCGCGCCATCCGCTGAGCGGCGCGCGGACCCTGGACATCAAGCCGGCCGACCTGACCGGGCCGTGGAGCCGGGGACTGCGGGCGGTGGCCGCCACACCGCACGGGGAGGTCGCGGTGTACGTGGCGCACCTGCCGTCGGTGCGGATCGTGCCGCGCGGGATGACGTCCGGCCGGCGCGACGAGAGCGCCGTACGGCTGGGGCGGGAGGTGGCGGCGGAGCCGGTGGGGCGGGTGGTCCTGCTGGGCGATCTGAACGGCACGGTCGGCGACCGGGGTCTGGAGCCGCTGACGTCCCGGCTGGAGGTGCCGCGGCGCGGGTTCGCGTTCAGTTTCCCGGCGGGGCTGCCGCTGGTGCGGATCGACCAGGTGATGGCCCGCTCGGCGACGGTGGCCGGGATCGGCACCCTGCCCGCCACGGGGAGCGACCACCTGCCGGTGCGGGCCCGGATCGCGCTCGACTGAGGCGCGGACGCGAAAAGGCCGTATCGGAAACTCCGATACGGCCCGACGACCTGCTCTGTCGCAAGTCGGGACGACAGGATTTGAACCTGCGACCCCTTGACCCCCAGTCAAGTGCGCTACCAAGCTGCGCCACGTCCCGGTGCGCGTCGCGCGGGTGAACCGCGTGATCGCGCGATGAGCACTTTACCGCACACCCGGCGCCGGACCGAAGCCGGGCCGGGGCCTGGGCATGGGCGGGCGCGCCGGGCCGGGGCACAATCGGCCGTATGGGCACCACGGACAGCACATCCACCGGCAACCGGTCCACCGGCCGCGCGGCCGCCGGACGGGACCGCGACGACGAGGGCCGGGCGCGCAACGCCCGTCCGCGGGACGGACTCGGGCGGCCCCTGCCGTACGGCGAGGAGGGCGTGCCCCGGCAGCCGGAAGGGGTGGTGCGGCGGCCGGAGGAGAGCGTCGCCGAGGCGCAGCGGCTGCTGGACGAGGGCAAGCCGTTCCACGCGCACGAAGTGTTCGAGGACGCCTGGAAGTCGGGTCCCGAGGAGGAGCGGGAGCTGTGGCGGGGGCTGGCCCAGATGGCGGTGGGGCTCACCCACGCCGCGCGCGGCAACGTGACCGGCGGGGCGCGGCTGCTGCGGCGCGGGGCGGGCGCGGCCGAGGAATGGGCGGCGGGCGGTGAGCTACGGCCGCACGGGATCGACCTGCCGTCGGTGATCGCCTGGGCGCGGGAGCTGGCGGCGGACGTGGAGCGCGGGGAGGGCGCTTCGGTGGACGCGGGCGCGCGGGCGCCTCGGCTGCGGGGCGTCACCTGACCTGGGTGCGGGGCGGCCGGAGGCGTGCGGCAGACTCGGGGCGTGCGGACTCTTCATGTGATCGGTATCGGCGCGGGCGACCCCGACCAGCTCACCCTGCAGGCGGTCAGGGCCATGCGGGACACGGACGTGTTCTTCCTGCTCGACAAGGGCGAGGCGAAGGCCGACCTGACGCGGCTGCGCAGGGACATGCTGGAGACGCATCTGGCGGACCGGGCGTACCGCGTCGTGGAGGCGCGTGACCCGGAGCGTGACCGTTCGGCGGGCGGCTCGGCCTACTCCCCCGCCGTCGGCGACTGGCGCAGCGCCCGCGCCGACATCTACGAGCGGCTGATCTCCGAGGAGCTGGGCGAGCAGGAGACCGGCGCGTTCCTCGTGTGGGGCGACCCGGCGCTGTACGACAGCACGCTCGGCATCCTCGAGGAGGTGCGGGAGCGGGGCACGGTCGCCTTCGCATACGACGTCGTCCCGGGCGTCAGCAGCGTCTCGGCCCTCGTCGCCCGGCACCGCACGGGCCTCAGCCGGGTGGCGCGCCCGGTGCAGATCACCACGGGACGGCGGCTCGCGGAGGAGGGCTTCCCGGAGGGCGTGGACGACGTGGTGGTGATGCTGGACGCGCATCAGCGCTTCCGTGCCTTCGCCGACGAGGACGTCGACATCTACTGGGGCGCGTACATCGGCACCCCGGACGAGATCCTGGTCTCCGGTCCGGTCGCCGAGGCCGCCCCGCGCATCGAACGGCTGCGGGCGGAGGCGCGGGAGCGCAAGGGCTGGATCATGGACACCTATCTGCTGCGCCGCTCCCCCGGCGAGCGCTGACGCCTGCCCGGCGGTCAAGCCGGACGACGGGCGTCAGCGCCTTGCGGCGCACATCGGCGGCGTCCGGTCGGACGGGCGCCAGGCCTGCCCGGAGGGTCCCGCGAGGACCTCGTCCAGCCGGTCCAGCACCCCCCGCACGTCCGGGAGCGCGGTCAGGCCCTCCGGCAGGGGCGGGCGGCGGACGACCACGACGGGGAGGCCGAGGTCGCGGGCGGCGGTGAGTTTCGCCGATGTCGCCGCGCCGCCGCTGTCCTTCGTCACCAGCACCTCGACGCGGTGCTCGCGCAGCAGGGCCGTCTCGTCGGCCACGGTGAACGGGCCCCGTGCCAGCAGGACATGCGTGTGCGGGGGCAGCGGCGGCTCGGGAGGCTCGACCGACCGTACGACGAAGGCCGTCTCCGTGAGCCCGGCGAAGGCCGCGAGGCCGAGACGCCCGGTGGTCAGGAACACCCGGCGCCCGAGTGAGGGCAGCGCGGCGGCGGCCGCCTCCAGGGAGGGGACCGGGTGCCAGCGGTCGCCGGGTCCGGGCCGCCAGCCGGGGCGGCGCAGCACCAGCAGGGGCACCCGGGCGGCGGCGGTGGCGGTGGCCGCGTTCGCGGTGATCGTCGCGGCGAACGGGTGGGTCGCGTCGACGACGGCGTCCACGCGCCGCTCGCGGAGCCAGGCCGCGAGTCCGTCGGGGCCGCCGAAGCCGCCGACGCGTACCTCGCCGTCGAGCGCGCCCGGCCGGGTCACGCGTCCCGCGAGCGAGGTCGTGACCCGGGTCGCGGGGCGGGCGGCCAGCGCGGCGGCGAGCCGGCGTGCCTCGGTGGTGCCGCCGAGGATCAGCACGTGCGGGGGCATGCGGCGAGCGTACGGGGAGGGGACGCTGCACCCGACGGCGGCCCGTGCCCCGATCGCCGTCGGCCCGCACTCCTGTGCTGTTCGCCCTACGATGACGCCGGGCGACCTAAGGAGTCATGGGCGTGGACTGGAGCAGGCGTGGCTATCACGCCCAGCGGTGGGCGGCGCGGGGGGCGCTGCTCGCGGCGGCGCTCGCCGTGGCGGCCCCGTTGGTCTACGGCGGGCTGCGCGGACTCCTGCTGCTGATGCTGGGCGCGGTGGGGCTGGGGCTCAGCGCGGCCGCCGTGTGGTGGACGCTGACGTTGCGCGGGCCGTTGCGGTGGGGGGCCGCGCTCATCGCCGTGTGCGTGCCGGCGGCGCTGCTGGCGTTGTTCGCGGTGACGCTGTTCTGGGCGCTGCTGGTGTCGCTGGCGCTGTGGGTTCTGGCGGTGTGGAGCGGCAGGTACGCGCTGCGCGGCACGGGCGGGCACACCCCGGTGCGGGAGCGGCGTCTGCCGCCGCCCCGGAAGCCGGTGCTGATCATGAATCCGCGCTCGGGCGGCGGCAAGGTGGGGCGGTTCCGGCTGCGGGAGAAGGCGGAGCGGCTGGGCGCGCGGGTGGTGCTGCTGGAGCCGGGGCAGCAGCACGACGTGACCGAGCTGGCCCGGCGTGCCGTCGCGGACGGCGCGGACCTGCTGGGTGCGGCGGGCGGCGACGGCACCCAGGCGCTGGTCGCGGCCGTGGCCGCGGAGCACGACGTCCCGTTCCTGGTGATCAGCGCGGGCACCCGCAACCACTTCGCGCTCGATCTGGGCCTGGACCGGGGAAACCCGGCGGCGTGTCTGGACGCGCTGACGGATGGCGTGGAGCTCCGGGTCGACCTGGGGTTCGCCGGGGAGCAGCCCTTCGTGAACAACGCGTCGTTCGGCGCGTACGCGGCGATCGTGCAGAGTCCCGCGTACCGGGACGACAAGATCGGCACGAGTCTGGAGATGCTGCCGGACCTGCTCACCGGTCAGCAGGGACCCCGGCTGGTGGCCCGTGCCGGCGACACCACGCTGACGGCTCCGCAGGCGGTGCTGGTCAGCAACAACCCGTACCGCACGGGCGATCCGTTCGGGCTCGGGCGGCGCGAGCGGCTGGACTCGGGGACGCTGGGCGTCCTCGGGGTGAGGGTGGAGGGCGCGATCAGCGCGGCCGCGCTGCTGCTGAACCCGGATCCCGCGGGGCTGACGGTGCTGACCGCGCCGGAGGTGGTCGTCGAGGCGGACCGGGACGAGATCGAGGCGGGCGTCGACGGCGAGGCGATGGTGCTGGCCGCGCCGGTCCATTGCCGCATCGCCCCGGGCGCCCTCCGCGTCCGGGTCCCCCGCAAACGCCCGGGCGTCATCCCCGGCCCACCCCGCCTGGACTGGCGCCGCCTCCGCAAACTGGCCGCGACGGTAGGCCGCACGGCGGCCCCCTCCCACCTCCACAGGCCCCGCCACAGGCCGCGGAGGCCGGAGGACCACCGGGAGACCACACCCCCGGCCGGCCCGTGAGCCGCGCCGTCCAGCCGGACAAGGCAGCCGCCCAGGTGGGATCCCGGGCACTCAGCGCAGCAACAACTGCAGTCCCCCCACCACGGTCGCCGCGATGACCAGTTGTTCGAACAGCCGCTGGTTGATCCGCGTCACCGCCCATGTGCCGAGCAGCGCCCCCGGCACCACGAACAGCACCAGCGCCGCGTCCAGCAGCAGCGAGTCGGCGTCGATCAGGCCGAGGCCCGCGCTGAAGGGCAGCTTGGACGTGTTGACGATGAGGAAGAAGAAAGCCGACGTGCCCAGGAAGCCCAGCTTGCGGAAGCCCGCGGAGAGCAGGTACATCGACATCACCGGGCCGCCCGCGTTGGCGACCATGGTGGTGAAGCCGCCGAGGACGCCGTAGGAGCGGGCCTTGACGCGGCCGGCCCGGGTGACCACCCCGTCGGGTTCGTCCTCGGTGTCGGCGCGGCGCCGCCGCCACACCGTGACCCCGGCCATCAGCAGCAGGATCGCCCCGATCGAGGTCCGTACGATCCCGTCGTCCGCCCACATGAGGAAGACCGTGCCGACGGCCACGCCCGCCGCGACGGCGGGGAACAGCCGCCACAGGGTGGGCCAGTGGGCGTGCCGCCGGTAGGTCAGCACGGCGAGGACGTCCCCGGCGATCAGGATGGGCAACAGCACGCCGGTGGACGCGCGGGCGGGCAGGACGGCGGCGAACACGGCGAGACTCACCGTGTTCGCGCCGCTGACGGCGGTCTTGGAGAACCCGACGAGCAGAGCCGCGAAGGCCAGCGCGGCGAATTGCCAGCCGGTGAGGTCCCAGAGGGTCATGGTGTTCATGCGGCGACCGATGCTACGTGCATGCATCGGCCGCCGGTAAGGCGTGTCCCACCTGGTGACCGCTCGGGCGGGCGCCGCGACGGCCGCCCGTCAGTCGCGTTCGACCAGCACCGCGCTGCCCTGGCCGACACCCACGCACATGGTGGCGAGGCCCCGTCCCGCGCCGGTGCGGCGCATGCGGTGCAGCAGGGTGGTGAGGATGCGGGCGCCGGAGCAGCCCAGCGGGTGGCCGAGCGCGATGGCGCCGCCGTCCGCGTTCACCCGCTCCGGGTCGATGCCGAGCTGGTCGACGCAGGCCAGGGCCTGGGCGGCGAACGCCTCGTTGAACTCGGCCTCCTGGACGTCCCCGATGTCCCAGCCGGCGCGGGCGAGCACCTTGCGGGTGGCGGGGACGGGGCCGATGCCCATGACGTCCGGGTGGACGCCCGCCGAGCCGCCGGCGACGTAGCGGCCGAGGGACTCCAGGCCCAGGTCGTCGAGGGCCTCCTCGCTGACGAGGATCAGCCCGGCGGCGCCGTCGTTCATCGGGGAGGCGTTGCCCGCGGTGACCGAGCCGCCCGCGCGGAACACCGGCTTGAGCCGGCCGAGCTTCTCCAGGGAGGTGTCCTCCCGGACGCACTCGTCGGCGTCGACGACCACGCCGTCCGGGCGGGTCACCGGCAGCAGTTCGTCGTCGAAGTGGCCGTGTCTGCGGGCCTCGGCGGCGCGCCGGTGGCTGCGCAGCGCGAACTCGTCCTGCCGCTCGCGCGAGATGCCGTACCGTCCGGCGACCTCCTCCGCGGTCTCGCCCATCGCCAGCAGGCCGTGGAGTTCCTTCATCGCCGGGTTGACGAGCCGCCAGCCGAGACGCGTGTCGTAGGTCTCGATGCGGTGCGGGAGGGCCTCGTCCGGGCGGGGCAGCACGAAGGGGGCGCGGCTCATGGACTCGGAGCCGCCGGCGATGACGATGTCGGCCTCGCCGGCCGCGATGGTGCGGGCGGCGGTGGTGACCGCCTCCAGGCCCGAGGCGCAGAGGCGGTTGACGGTGGCGCCGGGGACGGACTCGGGAAGGCCGGCGAGCAGGGCGGCCATGCGGGCGACGTTGCGGTTGTCCTCGCCGGCCTGGTTGGCGGCGCCCCAGTAGACGTCGTCGACGCGGGCCGGGTCCAGCGCGGGCACGTCCGCGACCAGGCCGCGGATCACCACGGCGGCGAGGTCGTCGGGCCGTACGCCGGAGAGGGCTCCGCGCAGTTTGCCGATGGGGGTGCGGCGGGCGGCCGCGAAGTGGACGGGACGCAACGGGAACTCCTGATCCGTGAGCCGACGGCCGGGCTGCCGATCGGCGGCCCACTTAATTAGCACCGCTAGTTTCGGACTATAGACCGCGCCACCCCTCCCGGGGAAGATCTGGAGGTCACGGCCGGTCCCGCCGTACCGCCGGCCGGGTTTGTCCCGGAAGGCCGGGGGCACCCGCGCGTTCACGGAGTGGTCGCGGAGCGCGGCCCGCGCCGGCGTCGCCCGCGGGGCCCCGCCCTCGCGCCACGAGCGCATCAACTGGGAGGAACACCACTTCATGACCGTCGTGAGGAGCACGCTTCCGGACGAGGCCCGCCGCATTTCCGGCGAGGCCCTCCAGGAGACCCTGATCGACCTGCTCGGACTGTCCCTGATCGGCAAGCAGGCGCACTGGAACGTCGTGGGACCGCGGTTCCGCTCGGTGCACCTGCAGCTGGACGAGGTGGTCTCGGCCGCGCGCACGCACGCCGACACGGTGGCGGAGCGCGCCTCGGCCATCGGCGTGCCGCCGGACGGCCGCCCGGAGACGATCGCCAAGGTCTTCGCCCTGCCGGCGCCCGCGGAGGGCTGGCTGCGCGACTCGGAGGCCGTCGAGGTGATGACCGACGCCCTCGGCGCGGCCATCACGCGGCTGCGCGAGCGGATCGACGCCACCGAGAAGGCCGACCTGGTCACGCAGGACCTGCTGATCTCCGTCACCGCCGACCTGGAGAAGCAGCGCTGGATGTTCGAGGCGGAGAACCACCCCCGGGAGTCCTGAGGGATCCCCGGACGCACGACGCACGCGGACGAAGGGGCACACGATGACCGACGCCCTCGAAATGGACGCGCTGTGGGAGGACTTCCACCGCGCGGTGAACATGACGTCGGCGGAGCTGGCCGCCTGGCTGCGGGTCGGTGACGCCGGCGAGACGACGGAGCCTCTGCCGGACCGGGCGGGCAGCGAGACGGGACAGCACGTCCTGGCCATCCTGCAGAAGCGCCGCACCGACCTCACCGAGGACGACCTGCGGGTGATGGAGGAGGTCGTCGACGCCGTCGCCGAGGAGACGGACCCGGAGAACGAGCCGGTGGCCGGGGACACCGCACGCCGCCACCGTCTGATGACACTGGGCCACGACCCGCTCAAGGCGTGACCGTGGCCGGCCGCGACGACGAACGGGCCGTGGTGCGCGTCCTCGTCGACGCGCACGGCGAGACGTACGCGCACGAGGCGGGCATCGCCCTGCGGAACACGCCCCAGCCGCTGTACCGGCTGCTGGTGCTGGCCCATCTGCTCAGCGCGCGCATCCGGGGGTCGGTCGCCGTGGCCACCGCCCGTGCCCTGCACGAGGCGGGGCTGCGCGACCCCCGCCGGATGGCCGACGCGCGTTGGCAGGAGCGGGTCGACGCCCTCGGCCGGGGCGGCTACCGGCGCTACGACGAGCGCACCGCCACCCAACTCGGCGAGGCCGCGGAGCTGTTGCTGGACCGCTGGGGCGGCGACCTGCGCCGGCTGCGCGCGGAGGCCGACGGTGACGTGGACGAACTGCGCCGTCTGCTCCAGGAGTTCCCCGGCATCGGCCCGACCGGAGCGGCCATCTTCCTGCGCGAGGTGCAGGCGGTGTGGCCCGAGGCGGCCCCGCTTGTGGACGCCAAGGCGCTGCAGGGCGCCCGGCGGCTCGGGCTGCCGGAGGACCCGGACCGGCTGCTCGGCCTCGCGGGCCGGACGGAACCGGCCGTGCTGTCCTCGGCGCTGGTGCGCGCGGCGCTCGACAAGGACGTCGTCGAGGACACCCTGCGCAGAGCGGAGTCCCGCTGACCCTCGCTCAGCTTCCGTACGGGGTCGCCCCTGTTCACGGGGCGACCCGGTCCGTTCCCGGGACAAGGTGATCACCGCGATGCACAATGGCCGGGTCGGCCCGTACGGGCAGGACGCGGGCGAGGGAGAGGGAGAGACCGTGAGTGAGAGCCACACCCCGACGAGCGGCTCGGCGAGACTGAACACCGGTGTGGCGCACAACGCGCGCGTGTGGAACTACTGGATCGGCGGCAAGGACAACTACGAGGTCGACCAGCAGGTCGGTGACCACGTCGCGTCCATCAACCCGGTGATCCGGGACATCGCCCGCGCGGACCGGGACTTCCTGGGCCGCGCGGTGACGTACCTGACGCGCGAGCGAGGGGTGCGGCAGTTCCTCGACATCGGCACGGGACTGCCGACGGCGGACAACACCCACGAGATCGCGCAGCGCATCGCGCCGGACGCGCGGATCGTCTACGTCGACAACGACCCGATCGTCCTCGTCCACGCCCGGACCTTGCTGACCGGCACGTCCGAGGGCGCCACCGACTACATCGACGCGGACGTCCACGACCCGGACGCCATCGTGGAGCGGGCGTCCGCGACGCTGGACTTCTCGAAGCCGGTCGCGGTGATGCTGCTCGGCATCCTCAACTTCGTGCTGGACACGGACAAGGCCCGGGAGATCGTGCGCCGCATCATGGCGGAGGTGCCCTCGGGCAGCTTCCTGGTGCTCACCCACCCCACGTTCGACCCCGAGGTGGGCGGGGAACTCCAGGTGCCGGCGATGGAGTTCTGGAACGCGAACGCCACTCCCCCGATCACCGCCCGCGGCGCGGCGGACATCACCGCGTTCTTCGACGGACTGGAGCTGGTCGAGCCCGGTCTGGTCTCCTGCTCGCAGTGGCGCGCCGAACCCGGCGCCGATCCGGTGGTGCCGCAGTACGGCGCGGTGGCCGTGAAGCCCTGACCCTCGAAAGTATGATCAAGCAATGTCTGACATGACCGAGACCACGCCGGGCTGGCTGTCCTCCGACGATCTGGAGCAGGCACGCGCCCAGATGCCGATCCTGTACGTCGAGGCCGTCCCCGTGCGTGTGGACGACAGTGGTGAGGTCACCAGTGTCGGTCTGCTGCTGCGCATCGGGCCCGACGGGACGGTCAGCCGGACCCTGGTCTCCGGCCGGGTGCTGCACCACGAGCGGGTGCGTGACGCGCTGCTGCGTCATCTGGAGAAGGACCTCGGCCCGGTGGCGCTGCCCCGGGTCCCGGCGTCGTTGCAGCCGTTCACGGTCGCGGAGTACTTCCCCACCCAGGGCATCACGCCGTTCCACGACCCCCGGCAGCACGCGGTGTCGCTGGCGTACATCGTGCCGGTGACCGGTGACTGCCGGCCCCGGCAGGACGCGCTGGACCTGGTGTGGTTCACCCCGCAGGAGGCCGTGTCGCGGGCGGTTCAGAGCGAGATGCCGGGCGGGCACGGGGTGCTGCTGAAGCAGGCGCTGGCGCACGCGGGCTGCGTGATCTGACCGCGCCGCGCCGTCCGGACCTCCCTCGCGGGGCGGCCCGGACGGCGCGGTCGGTACGGCGCGATCCGTACGGAGAGGGCTCAGTTCTCCGGGTGGGTGAGGTTGGCGCCGTTCTTCGGGTCGAAGACGTGCGCCTTGGACAGGTCCACGCGGAGCTCGATCGGCTGTCCCTCCCGGGCGCGGGTCGCCGCGTCCAGCCGGGCCACGATCTGCTGGTCCCCGCCGGCGCCGGTGTCGGCCAGGCCCGAGTCCGTGGCCAGCTCGTCCAGTTCGGCGGTGCTCACCGGGCCGCCCTCGGCGGTGAAGTAGACGTAGGCGTCGGAGCCCAGCGACTCCAGCACGTCCACGGTGACGGTGACCGCCGGGCCTCCGGTGTCGCGGGCGAGGCTCGCGTCCTCGAACGCCTCGGGCCGCAGTCCCACGATGACTTCGCGGGGCGCGTCCCGCCGCTCCAGCTCCCGGCGCATGCGGTCGTCCAGAGGCAGGTCGCCGAGCGGGGTGTGCAGGGTGTCGGGGGTCAGGGACGCCTGGACGAAGTTCATCGACGGGGAGCCGATGAACCCGGCGACGAACAGGTTGCGCGGCATGTCGTACAGCTCGGCGGGGGTGCCGACCTGCTGCACCAGGCCCTGGCGCATGACGACGACCCGGTCGCCGAGGGTCATGGCCTCGGTCTGGTCGTGGGTGACGTACACGGTGGTGGTGCCCAGGCGGCGCTGGATGCGGGAGATCTGGGTGCGCATCTGCACGCGGAGCTTGGCGTCCAGGTTGGACAGGGGCTCGTCCATGAGGAACGC
This sequence comes from Streptomyces sp. GB4-14, assembly GCF_022696125.1. Classification (NCBI taxonomy): domain Bacteria; kingdom Bacillati; phylum Actinomycetota; class Actinomycetes; order Kitasatosporales; family Streptomycetaceae; genus Streptomyces; species Streptomyces sp. GB4-14. The sequence continues at coordinate 684,556 of NZ_RZHO01000002.1, forward strand.
CTTGGGGTCGCGGACGATGGCCCGTCCCATCGCGACCCGCTGGCGCTGGCCGCCGGAGAGGTTGGACGGTTTGCGGTCCAGGAACTCCACGAGGTCGAGCACCCGGGCGGCCTCCTCCACCTTGCGGTCGACGGTGGCCTTGTCGACCTTGGCCAGCCGCAGCGGGAAGCCCATGTTCTCCCGCACGCTCATGTGCGGGTAGAGGGCGTAGCTCTGGAACACCATGGCGATGTCCCGTTCCTTGGGCGCGAGGTCGTTGACGACCTGCCCGTCGATGCGCAGGGTGCCCTCGGTGATGTCCTCCAGGCCCGCGATCATGTTCAGGGTGGTCGACTTGCCGCACCCGGACGGACCGACCAGGATCACGAACTCACCGTCGGCGATGTCGAGGTTCACGTCCCGCACGGCGAGGGATCCGTCGGGATAGCGCTTGGTGACTCCCTCGAGGACGATCTCGGCCATGGGTGCTGCCTCCTTGCCTTCGGGCTCATCCCTTGACCGCGCCGGAGGTCAGGCCGGCGACGATCCGCCGCTGGAAGAGCAGGACGAAGATGATGATCGGGATGGTGATCACCACGGCGGCCGCGGCGATCGATCCGGTGGGCTGCTGGAACTGCGAGCTGCCGGTGAAGAACGCGATCGCGGCGGGGACCGTGCGCGCGGACTCGGTGGAGGTCAGCGAGATCGCGAAGAGGAAGTCGTTCCAGCAGAAGATGAACACGAGGATGGCGGTGGTGAACACGCCGGGCGCGGCGAGCGGCACGATGACCATCCGGAACGCCTGCGCGGGCGTCGCCCCGTCCACCTTGGCCGCCTTCTCCAGGTCCCAGGGGATCTCCCGGAAGAACGCCGACAGGGTGTAGATCGCCAGCGGCAGCGAGAAGGTCATGTACGGGATGATCAGCCCGGGCCAGGTGTCGAAGATGCCGATGCTCCGCTCGATGTTGAACAGCGGTGACACCAGGGAGATCGGCGGGAACATGGCGATGAGCAGCGACATGCCGATGAGCACCTGCTTGCCGGGGAACCGCAGCCGGGCGACCGCGTACGCGGCCATGGTGCCGAGCACGACCGCGATCAGTGTGGCGATGAGCGCGATGCCGATGGAGTTGATCAGGGCCCGGGTGAACTCGGAGGTCTGGAAGATCCCCCTGTAGTTCTCCCAGGTCCAGTCGGTGGGGATGTAGCTGCCGTCGGTGAGGGTGCTGGGCGCCTTGAACGACAGTGCGACGATCCACCACACCGGGAACAGGGCGTACAGGACCACCACGACATTGACGACGCCCCATCGCGTCGCGTGCGACCTGCCGACGGCGGCCATCAGCGCTTCACCTCCGTGCCCGGTGCGGCGGCGCCGAACAGCTTGACGAAGGTGAAGGCGATGATCCCGACGCAGATGAAGATGAGGACCGAGATCGCCGACCCGATGCCCAGGTTCAGCGCGGTGAACAGGTTGTCGTAGCCGAGGATGGACAGGGATCCGGTGCCGTGGGCGCCCGCGGTCAGGACGTAGATGTTGTCGAAGATCCGGAAGGCGTCCAGGGTGCGGAAGAGCAGGGCGACCAGGATCGCCGGTTTCATCAGCGGCAGCATCACCTTGGTGAACCGCTGCCAGGGGGTGGCTCCGTCGACCATCGCGGCTCTCAGCGTCTCTTCGGGGACCAGGGCGAGGCCGGCGAGCAGCAGCAGCGCCATGAAGGGGGTGGTCTTCCACACCTCGGCCAGGATGATCAGCCACAGGGCGGGCCACTGCTCGGTGAGCGGGGCGTCCCCGCTGGGCAGCAGCCCGGCGAGATAGCCGAGTTCGGGGGTCCATGCGTACTGCCAGGAGAAGGCGGCGACGACGGTGACGATGCCGTACGGGATGAGGACGGCGGTGCGGACCGTGCCGCGGGCGAAGATCGTGCGGTGCATGACCAGGGCGAGGCCCATGCCGAGGACCAGTTCGATGGCCACGGACACCACGGTGAGGAACAGCGTCACCCAGAAGGCGTCCCACCAGAACGGGGAGGTCAGCACGGCCCCGTAGTTGCTGAGGCCGGTGAACTCGGCGCGGCCGGGAAAGCGCAGGTCGTAGCGCTGGAGGGAGAGGTAGACCGCGTAGCCGATCGGGTAGGCGGTCACGGCGAGCATGACGATCACGGCCGGCGCGCACAGCAGCCAGCCGAGCCGCCGTTCCTGCCGGGCGCCTGCCGACAGGGCCTTCTTGTTCCGCGCTTCGTCCTGCGCCGGCTGTGCCATGGTGCTCACGGGATCACACCCTCGGATCGCAGGGCCTCGTCGATCTGCTCCCTGATGGTGGAGACGTCGCTCTCCGGCCGGATGCCGGAGGGCGGGGACAGGGTGTGCGAGACGGCGATCGACACGTTCTGGTAGGCGGGGGTGAGCGGCCGTACGCTCGCCGTCTCGAGGGAGGCCAGGACCTCCTTGGAGAACGGGTACTCCTTCATGAACTCCGGCTCGTCGTAGATGGCGCGCAGGGTGGGCGGCAGTCCGCCCTTGAGCGCGGCGTTGAGCTGGTTCTCCCGGTCGCGCAGGCACAGGGCCGCGTCGAAGGCCAGGTTGGGGTGGCGGGAGTAGGCGCTGACGGCGAGGTCGATGCCGCCGATGGTGGGACGCGAGGGACGGCCGGCGTCCACGCGGGGGTAGACCGCCCAGCGGAAGTTCTTGAAGAGCGTGGGGTTGTTGCTCTTCATCGACGGATAGACGAACGGGTAGTTGATCTCGAAGGCGGCGACTCCCGACTCCATGGCGAGCCGGTTCTGGTCCTCCATCTGGTTGGGCAGGGAGGGGTCGGCGGCCGGGGAGCGGGCGAGGTCCCGCATGATCGAGGCGGCCCTCACGGCGGGCGGGCCGAGGGAGGGCTCGGTGGCGCTCGGGTTGAGGATGGAGCCGCCGGCGCTGTTGATCAGGGAGTTGAACCAGACGGTGAGGCCCTCGTACTGGGCGCCCTGGATCTCGACGAAGTGCGGTTTGCCCTGCCGGGCCAGGTCGCGGGACATGTCCAGCATCTCCGCCCAGGTCGTGGGCGGCTTCGGCACGAGGTCCCTGCGGTACCAGAGCAGCTGGATGTTCGTGTTGTACGGGACGGCGTAGAGCTTTCCCTTCCAGGTCGCCGTCTGGACCGGCACGTCGAGGGTGCCCTCGGTGGCCCGGCGCTTGCTCTCACCGGTCCACTCCCTGATCCAGCGGGCCTCGGCGAACTCGGCGGCCCAGGTGACGTCCAGGCCCAGGATGTCGAGGGAGTCGTCCTCGGCGGCGAGCCGCCGCACCATCTGCTGCCGCTGGCCGTCGGCCGCGCGGGGCAGCTTGTTGTAGACGATCCGGTAACGCCCCCCGGACTCGCGGCTGCACCGGTCGGCGGCCTCCTGGAGGGCGCCGGAGTCGTCGGGGAAGTTGTACCAGTTGAGGGTGGGGCGGGAGCTCTCGTCGTCACCGCCGCAGGCGGCGAGCGTCGAGGCGAGCACGGTCAGGGCGAGCAGCGCCCGCGCGCGCCGCCGCGTTCTGTGACGTCCGCACCTCGCGTGCAATCGCTCCACACCTCGCTTCCGGTACGGCGCACGGGCGTCGGAACCCGCGACGGTGTCTCCGCCGGAACGTTAGATAGTTACGAAAGCGACATCAAGGACATACACGGACGATTCTCCTGGCGTCCGGACCGATGAGTTCTCGGCTCCCCGCCGGTCCGCACTCATGACACCTCAGGACTCATGACACCTCAGGAAGGGACAACGCCATGTCGGAGCTTCTCGTCGACTTCATCACCTCCCTCGACGGCTACGCGTCGGGAGAGGGGTGGCCCGGGTTCTGGGGCCTCGAAGGCCCGGAGTACCTCGCCTGGCTCGGCGAGCAGCCCAAGGTCACCTACCTGATGGGAGCGAACACCTACCGCCTGATGTCGGGCTTCGCCGCGGGCGACGTCCCGGCCGGCCAGGACGAGTTCAGGGCCGAGGAACAGGAGTCCGTGGACGAGCTCACACAGGCGCCCAAGGTGGTCTTCTCCTCCTCTCTGGAGGAGCCGCTGACGTGGGCGAACTGCACGCTCGTCCGCGACGACGCCGTGGAGACCGTCCGCGCCCTCAAGGAGAGCGAGCCGGGGATCCTCAGCACGATCGGCAGCCTCAGCCTCTCCCGGTCCCTGCTGCGGGCCGGTCTCGTCGACCGCTTCCGGGTGGTGATGTTCCCGGTGATCACCGGGGCCACGGGCGCGGAGCGCATCTACGACGGCTATCCGGACGTGGCCCTGGAGATGACCGGGAGCCGTGCCTTCGACGGCCGCACCCAGTTGGTCGAGTACAGGCCCCGGGTGCTGGAGCACCCGCCCCTCGGCGCGCCCGCCTGACGTCGCCCCGTCCGCCGGGGCGGACACGCGTCAGGGCCGGTTCCGGATGTCATCCGGAACCGGCCCTGATCCACGACTCGCACACGTCGGGACGACAGGATTTGAACCTGCGACCCCTTGACCCCCAGTCAAGTGCGCTACCAAGCTGCGCCACGTCCCGTTGCCCGCCTGACCTGGGGATTCCCCCGGCCGAACGCGCACGGAAACCATACCGCACTCGGGACGGTGATCGCGCATCCGTTTCCCCGCGCACGACACCTCCGGGTGACACTTGACCTCAAGTTTGGTCGAGGTCGCACGATCGACGGCATGACGATCACCGAGCAGCGCACGCAGACGTACGGATACACCGATCTCCCGGGCCTGATGGGGCTGATGACCGGGGACGAGAAGCACGGGCCCGCCGCGACGTCCACGCTGGACGTGCTGTGGGTCCTGTACGACCGGGTGCTCCGGGTCGGACCGGGGAACGCCGGCGATCCCGGACGGGACCGGTTCCTGCTGTCGAAGGGCCACGGGCCGATGGCGTACTACGCCGTCCTCGCCGCCAAGGGGTTCCTGCCGGCGGACTGGCTGCCCGGCTTCGGCTCCTACGACTCCCCGCTCGGCCATCACCCGGACCGGACGCTGGTGCCGGGCGTGGAGATCGGCAGCGGGTCGCTGGGGCACGGGCTGCCGATCGCCGTGGGCACGGCGCTCGGGCTGCGCGCCCAGGGGCTGCACGACCCGGCGGTGTGGACGCTGATCGGGGACGCCGAACTGGACGAGGGCAGCAACCACGAGGCGATCGCCTTCGCCGGCCCCGCGGGCCTGGACCGGCTGCACACGGTCGTCGTCGACAACTCCTCGGCGTCGTACGCCCGTCCGGGCGGGATCGCCGCGCGGTTCGAGGCGGCCGGATGGTCCGCCCGCACGGTCGACGGCCGTGACCACGAGGCGCTGTACGCCGCGTTCACCGCCCCGCACCCGGGCAGACCGCACGTGGTCGTGGCCCGGGTCGAGCCCAAGAACGCGTGAGCGCCCTCTCCCCTCTCGTCATCACACTCAACGAAAGGACGATCCCCGTGGACAGCATGCGTGATCGTTTCGCTCCCGTCGTCACCCGGGTGCTGGACGAGGACCCGCGGGTCGCCGTGGTCCTCGCGGAGGTCGGCGCGGACCGCTTCACCGAGGCGCTGCGCCGCCACCCGGACCGGGTGGTCAACGTCGGCATCCGGGAGCAGCTGCTGGTCGGCGCGGCGTCCGGGATGGCGCTGGCCGGGATGCGGCCCGTGGTGCACACCTTCGCCAGCTTCCTCGTCGAGCGGCCGTTCGAGCAGGTGAAGCTGGATCTGGGGCACCAGGACGTGGGCGCGGTGCTGGTGAGCGCCGCCGCCTCCTTCGACTGGCCCGCCGGTGGCTACACCCACATGGCGCCGGGTGACGTGGCGCTGCTCGACACCCTGGACGGGTGGACGGTGCATGTGCCCGGGCATCCGGACGAGGCGGAGACACTGCTGCGGCACGCGGTGGCCGCGGGCGACGACAAGGTGTACGTCCGGCTGTCCCTGCAGTCCAACGCGGCCGGGCGGCCCGTGGACGGGCAGCAGTTCCTCACGGTCCGGGAGGGGCGCGCGGGGGTGGTGGTCGCGGTGGGGCCGATGCTGGACGCCGTGCTGACGGCGACGGCGGGCCTGGACGTCACCGTCCTGTACGCCACCACCGTCCGCCCCTTCGACGCGGCGGCGCTGCGCCGGGCCACCACGACGGCGGGGACGGACGTGGTGCTGGTGGAGCCCTATCTGGCGGGGACGTCGACGGCGGCGGCGAACGACGCGCTGGCCGACGTGCCGCACCGGGTGCTGGGGCTGGGTGTGGGGCGGGCAGAGCTGCGCCGCTACGGGCAGATCGACGAGCACCTCGCGGCGCACGGCCTGGACGCGCGGTCGCTGCGCGAGCGGATCACCCGGTTCACCGCCGGGGCCGTGCCCGTCGGCGTCTGAGCCGGACGTCGCAGCGGGAACACGCGCGGCGCGCCGCCGGGACCCCCCTCCGGACCCGGCGGCCACGCGTGATCGGGATCATGCCACGGCGCACTGACAACGGGAGGGGGCCGTACGGCCCCGGCTCCGTCAGCCTTCCGGTGGCAGCCCCAGCCGGGGGTACGCCTCGAGCAGCCGGGCCGGGGCGGCCTGGCGCCAGGAGTCGGCGAGGATGTCCCGCAGTTCGTCCTCGTCCTCCAGGGCCGCGAGCCGGACCCGCACCCACGCGAACTGCGCCTCGTGGTCCGCGATCCAGAACTTCCCCGGCTCGGCGAGGGCCAGTTCGTCCCGCTCCTCCTTGGGGCAGCGCACGGCGATCGACGTCTCGTCCTCCGGCAGGGTGGCGAACATCTTCCCCGCGACCCGGAACGTGGGCATGCTCCAGGCGGTCTTCTCCGTCGTGTCCGGCAGGGACAGGGCGATCCGTCGTACGTCTTCGGCATCCGGCATGGCAGGCACGGTAGCGGGTGGGACCGACAGTCACCGTTCGGTGCCCGCCCCCCCCGGTTCCGGGGACTCCGCCCCCGGGTCCCCGGTCGCGCGGTTCCCCGCCCCTATGGGGTGTTGCCCTCCCGCGAACCCGAAAGAGCCGGCCTCTTGTAGTAGATCGTCGTCGGCCGCAGCACCCCGCCCGGGTCGGCCGCGTAGTCGGGGATCGCGCCCACCTCCGTCCAGCCGGACGTGCGGTACAGGTGCTCGGCGGGGCTGCCGGTCTCGGTGTCCAGGTGCAGCAGGGTGATGCCGTCCGCGGCCGCCGCTTCCTCCGCGACCGCCAGCAGCCGGCGGCCGAGGCCCTTGCCGCGGGCCGTGCGGTGCACCATCAGCTTCACCAGCTCGGCGCGGTGCGCGCTGTTCGGCTTGTCGGCGGGCAGGGCGAGGCTCACGGTGCCCAGCACCCGGCCGGGTTCCTCGGACGCCGTCCACACCGTGAGGCGTCCGGCGGCGACCGCCGCGCACCGCTCGGTCCACCAGGCGACGGCGGCCACGCGGTCGAGCGGGGCGAGGAAGCCGACGGACGCGCCGCCGTCCACGGTGTCGGTGAGCAGGTCGGCCAGCGCGCCGGTCATCTCCGCTAGCCGGGCGGCGTCGGGGCGCTCGACGTTCACGGGCGCACCACCGCCAGTGCGTAGCGGACGTCCTCGGGGCCGGGGCAGCGGAAGCGGGTGGGGCCCCAGACGCGCAGCCGGAGGCAGTCGCCCTCGCCCACGAGATGCTCGGTGTCCCCGACGGTGACGGCGAGGGCGCCTTCGAGCACCCAGATGTGCTGTTCCAGGCCGGGGACGGGCGGCCGGTCGTAGGGGATGTCAGCGCCGGCGGTGAGGCGGCCCTCGACGAGTTCGCCGCGCAGTCCGGCGTGCGGCGGGGACACGGAGCGGCGGACGAACCCGGAGGCCTTGTCCCGCCACACCGGCTGGTCGGCGGCGCGCACCACCGGCGCAGGCTGCGCCTCGATCTCGCTGAGCAGCTGCGACATGGTGCGGCCGTAGACGGCGCAGAGGCGGTTCAGCAAGGACGCGGTGGGGCTGGTCTCGGCCCGCTCCGCGCGCGACAGCGTGGACCGGCTGACGCCGCTGCGCTCCGCCAGCTCCCCCAGCGACCAGCCGTGTTCGGCCCTCAGTTCGGCCAGCCGCGCGCCGAGGCGCACGTCGACGGGATCGGAGGCACCCTGCTCTTGTTTCACATCCGGGACTGTATCCCGAATATGAGCGGCACGAAAGGGCTTCTCAGGCGTCCTCGGCCGCCGCGCGAAGCGCGTCCAGCACGGGGCGGATCAGCGGGTGCCCCTCCGCGCCCCGGCGCACGGCGGCGAACACCCGGCGTGTGGGCGCCACCCCGTCGACCGGGCGCACCACCACGCCCGTGAGATCCATCCCTCGCAGCGCCGACCGGGGCACGAGGGCCACGCCGACATCGGCGGAGGCGAGGGCGACGACCGCGCGGAAGTCGTCCGAGGAATGTTCGAGACGCGGCTGGAACCCGGCGTTCTCGCAGGCCAGCACCACCACGTCATGGCAGGGGTTGCCGGGGTACGGGCCGATCCAGGGGTCCTTGGCCAGCTCCGCGAGCGGCACCTCGGGACCGTCGGCCAGCCGGTGGGTGAGGGGGACGACCGCGTCGAACGGCTCGGCGTAGAGCGGGACATGGGTGAGGCGCGGGTCGTCGGCGGGCGGCGCCCCGCGGTACTCGACGGCCACAGCGACGTCGACCTGGCGGTCCAGGACCATCGGGAGGCTCGCGTCGCCCTCGGCGTCCTGCACCCGGATGCGGATGCCGGGCGCCGAGGCGGCGAGCCTGGCCACGGCCGGGGCCACGACCTGCGCGATGCCGGTGGCGAAGGCGGCGACCGTGACGGTGCCGGCCTCCCCCGCCCCGTACGCGGCCAGCTCGGCCTCCGCGCGTTCCAGCTGGGCGAGGACCGCGTTGGTGTGGCTGAGCAGGATCTCCCCGGCCGGGGTCAGCCGTACGCCCTTGGCGCCGCGCTCGACCAGGCGGTGGCCGGTCTCCTGCTCCAGCGCCGTGAGCTGCTGGGAGACGGCCGAGGGGGTGAGGTACAGCGCGGCGGCCGCCGCGGTGACCGTGCGATGGTCCGCCACCGCACGGAGGATGTGGAGCCGCCGCGCTTCGATCATGAGATCGATTGTCTCAAATGCAGCGGTGCGCGACGGTCAGGCGTCGAGTTCCGCACGCGCCGCGACGAACGCGTCGACGGCACGGTTCACGTCGTCCGTGGAGTGCGCCGCCGAGAGCTGCACGCGGATGCGGGCCTGGCCCTGCGGCACGACCGGGTAGGAGAACCCGATCACGTACACGCCCCGCTCCAGCAGCAGCTCGGCCATGCGGCCCGCGCGGGCCGCGTCGCCGATCATCACGGGGGCGATGGCGTGGTCGCCGGGGAGGATGTCGAAGCCCTCCTCGGTCATCCGGCGCCGGAACAGCCCGGTGTTCTCCCGCAGCCGGACGCGCAGGTCGTCGGCGGACTCCAGCAGGTCGAGGACCTTCAGGGAGGCGGCGGCGATGACCGGGGCCAGGGTGTTGGAGAACAGGTACGGGCGGGAGCGCTGGCGCAGCAGGGCGACGATCTCGGCGCGGGCGGCGACGTAACCGCCGGAGGCGCCGCCGAGAGCCTTGCCGAGCGTGCCGGTGACGATGTCGACGCGGTCCATCACGCCGTGGAGTTCGGGGGTACCGCGGCCACCGGGGCCGACGAAGCCGACGGCGTGCGAGTCGTCGACCATGACCATGGCGCCGTGCCGGTCGGCGAGGTCGCAGATCTCGTCCAGCGGGGCGACGTAGCCGTCCATCGAGAAGACGCCGTCGGTGACGATCAGGGTGCGGCGCGCGCCGCCCTCGGCGGCCTCCTTGAGCCGGCGCTCCAGGTCGGCCATGTCACGGTTGGCGTAGCGGAAGCGGCGGGCCTTCGACAGCCGGATGCCGTCGATGATCGACGCGTGGTTCAGCGCGTCGGAGATGACCGCGTCCTCCGGGCCGAGCAGCGTCTCGAACACACCGCCGTTGGCGTCGAAGCAGGAGGAGTAGAGAATCGTGTCCTCCTGGCCGAGGAACGCCGAGAGGCGCGCCTCCAGCTCCTTGTGCACCTCCTGGGTGCCGCAGATGAAGCGGACGGACGCCATGCCGTAGCCCCAGCGGTCCAGGGCCGCGTGGGCGGCCGCGATCACCTCGGGGTGGTCGGCGAGGCCCAGGTAGTTGTTGGCGCAGAAGTTGAGGACCTCACCGGGGCGGCCGCCGGCGGTGACGTTCACGGTGGCGGACTGCGGGGTGCCGATCACGCGCTCGGGCTTGTGCAGGCCGGCGGCGCGGATCTCGTCGAGGGTGGCGCGCAGGTCGTCGCGCACGGAGTCGAACATCGCAATGCTCCTTGGAAGGCAGATGACTTACGCGGTCCAGTCGAGGATGACCTTGCCGCCCTTGCCGCCGGCGGCGTCCTCGAAGGCGGCTTCGAAGTCGCGGTAGGAGTAGCGGCCGGTGATCACGGGGGCGAGGTCCAGTCCGCCCTCGAGCAGCACCGACATGGCGTACCAGGTCTCGAACATCTCACGCCCGTAGATGCCCTTGATGGTGATCATCGAGGTGACGACGCGGGCCCAGTCGACGGGGAACTCCTCGGCGGGCAGGCCCAGCATGGCGATGCGGCCGCCGTGCGTCATGTTGGCGATCATGTCGCGCATCGCCTCGGGGCGGCCGGACATCTCCAGGCCGATGTCGAAGCCCTCGCGCAGGCCGAGGGTGTGCTGCCCGTCGGCGATCGTCGACTCGGCGACGTTCAGCGCCAGGGTCGCGCCGATCTTGCGGGCGAGTTCCAGGCGCTCCTCGCTGACGTCGGTGATGACGACGTTGCGCGCGCCGGCGTGCCGGGCCACGGCGGCGGCCATCAGGCCGATCGGTCCGGCGCCGGTGATCAGGACGTCCTCACCGACGAGGGGGAAGGACAGCGCGGTGTGCACGGCGTTGCCGAACGGGTCGAAGATCGCGGCGACGTCGAGGTCGACGGGGACGCGGTGCACCCAGACGTTCGTCGCGGGCAGCACGACGTACTCGGCGAACGCGCCGTCGCGCCCGACTCCCAGGCCGACGGTGGCCCGGCAGAGGTGGCGGCGGCCGGCCAGGCAGTTGCGGCACTTGCCGCACACCAGGTGGCCCTCGCCGCTGACCCGGTCACCGGGTTTGATGTCGTCGGGGACGTCCCGGCCGGTCTCCACGACCTCGCCGACGAACTCGTGTCCGAGGACGAGCGGGGTGTCGATGGTCTGCTGCGCCCAGCCGTCCCAGTTCCGGATGTGCAGGTCGGTGCCGCAGATACCGGTGCGCAGCACCTTGATCAGCACGTCGCCGGGTCCGACGGCGGGCTCCGGGACGTCCGTGAGCCACAGCCCGGGCTCCGCCTTCTCCTTGACCAGCGCCTTCAACGCTACGGCTCCTGAGGGTGAGTCCCGGGCGCGGGCATGCCGAAGCGCCCCGGTCCGGGAAGAGGAGTGGAATCGACTGCAATCTGCCGTACGACACCCTCGCCGGTCCATCGAGGATTTCTTAAGCGCGGCCACAGCTTTGCTTCACGCGTCACCCGTCCGGGCCTGGGCGCGCGCCGCGTCTCACAGCGGCAGCCCGTCGCTCTCCCGGCGCTCCAGCCGTGCGGCGAGCTCCGCCGCCTGCGCCTTGATGGCGGCGAGGCCGGGCTGCCCCCAGCCGCGGGGCCGTACGTCACTGACCGCGACGGTGCCGAGGACCATGCCGGTGCCGTCGGTGAGCGGCGCGCCCATGTAGGAGCGGATACCGAACTCGTCCACCACCGCGTTGCCCGCGAAGCGCGGGTAGTCACTCACGTCCTCCAGCACCAACGCCCTGCCGCGGGCGATGACGTGCGGGCAGAAGCCGTGGTCACGGGGCAGTGCCCGGCCGAGCAGGGCGCCGGTGCCGTCGCCGCGGAGGACGGGGGCGACGCCCGGGGTGTGCAGACCCGCGAAGAACTGCCCGTGCTCGCCGGGGAGGTTGACCACCCCGTACGGCGCCCCGGTGAGCTCGGCGAGACCGCGGGCGAAGGCGTCCAGTTCGGGGTCGGGGTGCTCCCCGAGTCCCAGCCGGCGCAGCCTGCGGGTGCGCTCCGGCGCCTGCCGGTCCTCCGGGGTGAGCAGCAGCCGACCGGCCGGGCGGGGCGGGTCGTAGCTCATGGGCGGGCTCCCGGGGCGTGGGCGAAGTTCATGGACGGGCTCCGTGGGGTGTGGGGGGTCACATGGGCGCGCCGTACCCCGTGGGTGTGGCGGGCGCATGCGCGATGAGATGGCGGACGAGGGTGAGCAGGGTCTGCACGCCGGAGCTGGAGATCCGGGCGTCGCAGCGGACGACGGGCACCTCGTCGGGGAGGTCGAGGGCGGCCCGCACCTCTCCGGGGTCGTAGCGGTGGGCGCCGTCGAACTCGTTGACGGCGACGATGAATCCGAGGCCGCGCTGCTCGAAGAAGTCGACCGCGGCGAAGCACTCCTCCAGGCGCCGGGTGTCGGCGAGGATCACGGCGCCCAGCGCGCCCTCGCACAGTTCGTCCCACATGAACCAGAAGCGTTCCTGGCCGGGCGTGCCGAACAGGTAGAGCACGTGTTCGCGGTCGAGGGTGATGCGGCCGAAGTCCATGGCCACGGTGGTCTCGACCTTGTTCTCGATGCCGTCGAGTTTGTCGGTGGCGGCGCTGACGGTGGTCAGCAGTTCCTCCGTGCTGAGCGGCGCGATCTCGCTGACGGCGCCGACGAAGGTGGTCTTGCCGACCCCGAACCCGCCCGCCACCAGGATCTTGAGGGCGGTCGGGAACAGGTCGTCGCCGCCGTGCCCGGCGCCGTCGACCCGGTCAGAGCTGTCGTCGTAGTCCATCGAGCACTGCCTCCAGAAGGGCCCGGTCCGTGGGGTTGTGGTGGAACGCGGGGGGTTTGTCGGTCAGCGCCCCGCAGTCGACGAGGTCCGCCAGCAGCACCTTGGTGACGGCCACCGGCAGCCCGAGATGGGCGGCGACCTCGGCGACCGGGACGGGGGCGCGGCACAGGTCGAGCGCCTGTGCGTGCTCGGGGCCGAGGTAGCCGAGCGGGGTGGCGCCGGTGGCCCGCACCTGCGACATCAGGTCGAGGGCGACGGTCGGGCGGGTCCGTCCGTTGCTGACCGTGAAGGGGCGCACCAGCCGGCCGGCCGCGTCGTCGAGCCACGGCCCGTCACCGGCCGCCCGCACGCTCAAGGCCTCATCGCCGGGGGCTCGACGCCCTGCTGCCGGGGAGCGGTCATCAGGTACGGCCGTACGGACTTGACCAGCATCGCCATCTCGTAGCCGAGCACCGCCGCGTCGGCCTCGCGGCCGGCCGTCACGGCGAGGCAGGTGCCGGAGCCGGCGGTGGTGACGAACAGCAGCGTCGAGTCGAGCTCGACGACGACCTGCCGGACGTCGCCGCCGTCGCCGAAGCGGACACCGGCGCTGCGGCCGAGGGAGTACAGGCCGGAGGCGAGGGCGGCCATGTGGTCGGCGGCGTCCGGGTCGAGGCCGTGGACGGACTTCACCAGTCCGTCGCAGGACAGCAGGACGGCGCTGCGGGTGTGCGGCACGCGTTGCACGAGGCCGCTCATCAGCCAGTCGAGGTCGGATACCTGGGCGGTCGGCGCATCGCTCGCCATGGTGGATCGACTCCTTGGGGTACGAAGGTCTGCGGGAGCGCTGGTGGTGGGGGTGGTCATCCGGCGGACGCGCTCCCGTCGTGCCGGGCGGTGTGGTCGGTCAGGGGTGCGGGCGCGGCCGGCCGCGTGGGCGCGGGGGACTCCGGCGCGGACTCCGCGAGGCTGATGCCCCGTTGGAAGGCGGCCATCAGCTGGGGGTCGTGGCCTGCGACGTGCTCGCCGTCCTGGCGGGGCGCGGGCCCGTCGCGCAGCTGTGGCGCGATGTGCTCCTGGGCGCGGCGGCGGGGCAGTCGGGGCTTGCCCATGGTGCCGCGCACGGGGGTGGTGCGGGGGACAAGCGGGGTGAGCGCCTCCCCGGCCGTGGCGGTGCCGCCGCCCGGCCCGTCGGGCGCGGGGTGTCCGTCGGGCGCGGTGCCCGGGGCGTGTCCGGTGTGGTGGACGCCGGGGACGGCCTCGGCCGGGGTGGGGCGGGCGGTACGGGCGCCGCGCAGGGGCAGCGGCGGCGGGTCGGCGCCGTCGTCGGGGGACGCGGCCGGGGGCCGGCCGGGGTGGGCGGCGGGGGTGAGGGGGGACGCTTGAGTGTTTCCGGCGGCCGGGTCGTCCCCGATGTGGGAATCCGTCGCCGACGTGGGGGGCCGCTCGTTCTCCCGTGTGTCCGAGGTCCCGGACAGCGCGGGGGTGTGACGCCCCGTCGGTCCCGTGCCGCCGTCCGCAGGGGGCAGCAGCGCGGTCGTCCCCGGCGCCCCGGTCACGGCGGCCGGTTCCCCGCCGAGCAGGGACTGCGGCACCACCAGCACGGCCTGCACACCGCCGTAGATGTTGGTCTGCAGCCGGACGTGGATGCCGTGCCGCCGGGCGAGCTGGGAGACCACGAACAGGCCGATCCGGCCGTCGGCCAGCAGGCTGGCGACATGCACCTGGTCGGGGTCGGCGAGCAGCGCGTTCATCCGGTCCTGCTCGCCGACGGGCATCCCGAGGCCGCGGTCCTCGACCTCGACGGCCAGTCCGGAGGTGACCAGGTTCGCCCGCAGGAGCACCTGGGTGTGCGGGGCGGAGAACACGGTCGCGTTCTCGACGAGTTCGGCGAGCAGGTGGATGACGTCGGCGACCGCGTGTCCGCGCAGGGTGCCGTCGACCGGCGGCACGAGCTTGACCCGCGAGTACTGCTCGACCTCGGCGATCGCGGACCGCAGCACCTCGGTCATGGGCACCGGGTTGCTCCACTGCCGTCGTGAGACGGCCCCGCCGAGCACGGCGAGGTTCTCCGCGTGGCGGCGGATGCGGGTGGCGAGGTGGTCGACGTGGAAGAGCCCCTTGAGCAGATCGGGGTCCTCCATCTCGTTCTCCAGCTCGTCGAGGATGGAGATCTCGCGGTGGACGAGGGACTGCAGTCGCCGGGCGAGGTTGACGAACACCTCGAGCTTCTGTTCGCTGCCCGCCTGGCTGGAGAGCTGTGCCGCCTGCACCACGGCGGTGACCGCGCCGTCGTGGACGCGGGCGAGATCGGCGGAGAGCTGGTCGAACTCGTCGCCGTCGCCGCCGCGTTCGGTGCGCCGGCCGCGCGGGGGCGGCGGCTCGCCGTTGCGCAGCGCCGCGACGAGGGCGTGCAGGTCCGCCTCGCGCCGTGCCGTGGCGCGGCGCAGGACGCCCACGCGGTCGTGGACGGAGCGAGCCGCGCGCTCGGCGGCCACGGCGGCGATGACGATGCCGGCGAGGGCCACGGCGGTGGCGCCACCGAGCACCGTCCACAGCGCACCGTTCGGCCGCATCCCGCTGGAGCGTACGGTGAACAGCACGGCGGCGCAGGCGCTCAGGGCCACCGCGACGGGCGGCAGCACGGCGAGCCGGAGCAGCTGGGACCGTAAGGGCGACTCGGGCAGGCCGGGCGCGGGCCGGGCGGGCGGACGTCCGTGCCGTCCGCCCTCACGCCGCTCCGGCCGGGCGGCGGCGCCGTCACGGCGGGCGCCGGGGGCCGGGGCGGCGGCGCTCCGAGGGGTGCGGGCCACGACCGTGGCGCCGACCGTCCCCGGGTGGCGGGGCTCCTCGCCCCGTCGGCTCCCTCGTCCGCCTTGTGGCTGCACGTACCGGTCCCCGCTCCCTGATCCCGATCCCTACGACACGGCCCGCGGCGCGAGGCGTCCTGCGACGTGAGCCGTCGCGAGCCGTCACGCCGGGCGACCGACACTCACCGTAGTCGTCACCGCATCATGTGCGGTGGGCAGTTGACAAACTCGTGCGGACAGCATCGCGCTCTGGTATGAGGCGTCGTACGACAGACCGATAACCGTTCGGCCGGATACGGCGGGAGTGATCACACGGCGAACAATGCTGGTCAGAAGCAGTCGTGAGCGTTCTCGGGGCGCGGGGACGTGAAGGGGGGCGCGATCCGGACAGAGCGCGCCCTCAAGATGCCCTCAGTCCCGGAAGAGCCTCGGGGGCGGCTTCACCCCTCCGGCCAGAACCTCACCCTGAGTAGCGAAATGGGGGCCGGCGCCCTTCACATGCGAGGCGCCGACGCGCCCGTGGCCGACGCCCGCAGCTGTTCGATCACGTCGTCCAGGTGCGCCGCCACCGCCCGTGCCGCCGCCTCCGGGTCGGCGCCGGCGACGGCGTCGACGATCGCGAGGTGCTGCGGGAGGGACTGCGCGGGGCGTCCGGGGCGCAGGGCGAGCCGGAACTGGAAGCGGACCATCGGCCCGTTCAGCCGTTCGAGCTGGCGGCGCGCCACCTCCTGCCCGCTGGCCTCGATGACGAGTTCGTGCAGCCGCTGGTTGAGGGCGGAGTACGCGTCCCAGGCCCCGTCGGCGACGGCCTGCCGCATGTCGGCGCCGATCCGCCGGAGCTCCGCGCGCTGCCCGTCGCTCGCCCGGCCGGCCGCCTTCCGCGCGCACAGCTGCTCCAGCGCCGACCGGCACTCGGTGATCTGCACGGCCTCCTCGACGGACACCGCGCGGATCCGGGCGCCGCGGCGGGGGACGATCTCGACGATCTCCTCGGCCGCGAGGTCCTGCAGCGCCTCACGGACTGCGCCGCGCGTCGTCCCGTAGGCCTCCGCGAGGTCGAGCTCGACGAGCCGCTGGCCGGGTACCAGGTCCCCGGCTCGCAGGGCCTGCCTGATGGCGTTCGCCACATGCTCGCGGCCGGCAGCGCCCGTAAGCCTGTCCGTCACTCCGTCGACCTCTCCCTCGTCTTCCGTCCGTCCTCGGCGGCCCTCGCTGGGAGAACCCTAGTGCGCGGCACGGAGGCGGCCGCACCCGGGATCCCATCTGGCGAGCATTTTCGTCGGAACATCTTGTCAACAATCTCGTTGATGATTTAGCTTCCTCGCATCCTCAGATCGTTCGGCGCCACGCCGCCCGCCTCGATTCCGTCCACCGAAGGAGCGACCATGTCCGCCGTCGCAGCCGCCCGGGTCACCGAGGTCGCCCGTCGCGGCTCCCAGACCGCGATCCCCTGCCTCTTCATGCGGGGCGGCACGTCGCGCGGGCCCTTCTTCGACGCGCGGCTGCTGCCCGCCGACCCCGGCCTGCGGGACGCCGTGCTGCTGGCGGCGATGGGCTCCCCCGACCCCCGGCAGATCGACGGGATCGGCGGCGCGCACCCCCTGACCAGCAAGATCGGCCTGGTGCGTCCGGGCACGGAGCCCGGCGTCGACGTGGAGTGGACCTTCGCCCAGGTGCAGCCCGACGGGGACACCGTCGACACCTCGGCCAACTGCGGCAACATGCTCGCCGCCGTCCTGCCCTTCGCCGTCGAGACCGGCATGGTCGTACCGGCCGCCGACCGTACGACGGCCCGGGTGCTGACCCGGAACACCGGCATGGTCGCCGAGATCACCGTCGCCACCCCCGCCGGCGCCGACGGGACACGGCACGTCGCCTACGACGGCGCCGCCCGGATCGACGGCGTTCCCGGCACCGCCGCGCCGGTCGAGATCGGCTTCCTGGACACCGCCGGTTCCGTCGCGGGGGCCCTGCTGCCCACCGGGCACGCCCGGGACACCGTGGAGGTGCCGGGGACGGGCGCCGTGGACGTCACGCTGATCGACAACGGCCAGCCGCTGGTGATCGTCGAGGCCGCCCGCCTGGGCGCCACCGGCTACGAGTCCCCGGCGGACATCGACGCGGACGAGGCGCTCAAGGCCCGCGTGGAGGCGCTGCGCCTGGTGTGCGGGGAGGCGATGGGCCTCGGTGACGTGAGCGGGCGGAACTATCCGAAGATGACCCTCGTCGCGCCGCCCCGGCACGGCGGCACCCTCACGACCCGCAGCCTCATCCCCCGGGTCTGCCACCAGTCCATCGGAGTGCTGGCCGCCGTCACCGCGGCCACCGCCTGCGTCGTCGAGGGCACCGTCGCCCGGCACGTCGCGGCCGGGGTGTCCGGCACGGGGCCCACCGTCTCCGTCGAGCACCCGTCCGGAGAGTTCAGCGTCACCCTCGGCCTCGACCCGGCCGACCCGCAGCGGGTGACCCGCTCCGCGCTGCTGCGCACAGCCCGGCTGCTCATGGCCGGCGACCTGCTCGTCCCCCGTTCCGTCTGGGACCCCGCTCCCGTCCGTCAGGAGAAGCACGCGTGATCATCGACATCCACGGTCACTACACCACGGCCCCCGCCCCCCTCGGGCAGTGGCGGGACGCGCAGGTGGCCGCGCTCAGCGACCCGCTGCGGGCGCCGGACCCGGCGGGCCCGGCGATCGGCGACGACGAGATCCGCGAGTCGATCGAGACGAACCAGCTGCGGCTGATGGACGAGCGCGGCGTCGACGTCACCGTCTTCTCCCCCCGGGCCTCGTTCATGGCCCACCACATCGGCGACTTCGCCGCCTCCGCCGCCTGGGCGCGGATCTGCAACGACCTGTGCCACCGGGTGTCCGAGCTGTACCCGGACCGCTTCGTGCCCGGCGCGATGCTGCCGCAGTCGCCCGGGGTGGACCCGGCGACCGTGGTCCCGGAGATCGAGCGGGCGGTGCTGGAGCTGGGCGCGGTCACCGTCAACCTCAACCCGGACCCGAGCGGCGGCCACTGGACCGCTCCCCCGCTGACCGACCGGTCCTGGTACCCGGTGTGGGAGAAGCTCGTCGAGCTGGACGTGCCGGCCATGGTGCACGTGTCCACCAGCTGCAACCCGGCCTTCCACACCACCGGCGCGCACTACCTCAACGCCGACACCACCGCGTTCATGCAGCTGCTCGCCGGCGACCTGTTCGCCGACTTCCCGGAGTTGCGGCTGGTGATCCCGCACGGCGGCGGCGCGGTGCCGTACCACTGGGGCCGCTTCCGGGGGCTGGCGCAGGCGCTCGGCCGGCCCGAGCCGGAGGAGTCGCTGCTGCGCAACGTCTTCTTCGACACGTGTGTCTACCACCAGCCCGGCATCGACCTGCTGCTGGAGGTGATGCCCGTGGAGAACGTCCTCTTCGCCTCCGAGATGGTCGGCGCGGTGCGCGGGATCGACCCGCGCACCGGCCACCACTTCGACGACACCCGCCGCTACGTGGAGAAGGCGGGCCTCACCCCCGAGGACCTGGCGGCCGTCGAGGAGCGCAACGCCCGGCGGGTCTACCCCCGCCTCGACGCCCGGCTGGCCGCCCAGGGCCGCTGACCCCCCGCCGTCCCCGACCGTTCACCGCGGGCCGAGAATGCCCGCAGAAGCAAGGAGCCGCACCATGCACCACCTCGGAGTCGTCCACCGGACCGTCCACCGCGCCGACCCGGCCGCGGTCGAGGCCCTGTCGCGGTTCGGGGTCGCGACCGTGCACGAGGCGATGGGCCGCCTCGGTCTGATGCGCCCCTACATACGGCCCGTGTACGAGGGTGCGAAGCTGTGCGGGACCGCGGTGACCGTGCTGCTGCAGCCCGGCGACAACTGGATGCTCCACGTCGCCGCCGAGCAGGTGCGCGAGGGCGACGTGGTGGTGGCCGGCTGCACCACCGAGAGCGAGGACGGTTTCTTCGGGGAGCTGCTCGCCACCTCGCTGCGCGCCCGGGGCGCCCGGGGCCTGGTGATCGACGGCGGCTGCCGTGACGTGGACGACCTGCGCCGGATGGACTTCCCCGTGTTCTCCCGGGCGGTCAACGCCAAGGGCACGGTCAAGGCCACCCCGGGTTCGGTGAACGTGCCCGTCGTCGTGGCGAACGCCCTGGTCAACCCCGGTGACGTGATCGTCGCCGACGCCGACGGCGTGGTGGTCGTGCCGGCCGCCCGGGCCGCCGAGGTCGCCGAGGCGTCCGCGCGGCGCGAGGCGGCGGAGGAGGGCAAGCGGGAGCGACTCCGGGCCGGCGAGCTGGGCCTGGACATGTACGGCATGCGCGGCCCGCTGGCCGAGCTCGGCCTCACCTACGTCGACTGAATCCGAGGAGCACGATGACCGACCACGACACCGCGGTCACCCCGGGCTGGCTCGACTGGTACCGGGGGCCGGCCAAGCCCGCCTTCGTCCTGCCGCCGGGAACGGTGGACGCCCACTGCCACGTCTTCGGCCCCGCCGCCGAGTTCCCGTTCGCCCCGGAGCGGAAGTACACGCCGGTCGACGCCTCCAAGCACGACCTGTTCGCGCTGCGCGACCACCTGGGCGTCGACCGCAACGTGATCGTGCAGGCCACCTGCCACGGCGCGGACAACAGCGCCCTGATGGACGCCCTGCACGCGGCCGGCGGTCGCGCCCGCGGGGTGGCCACGGTACGGCCGGACGTCACCGACGCGGAGCTGCGCCGGCTGCACGACGCCGGGGTGCGCGGCGTGCGCTTCAACTTCGTCCGCCGGCTGGTGGACGCGGCGCCGCGCGAGGCGCTGGAGACCGTGGCCCGCCGGGTGGCGCCGCTGGGCTGGCACGTCGTCCTCTACTTCGAGGCGGCGGACCTGCCGGACCTCGAGCCGTTCTTCGCCTCGCTGCCCGTCCCGCTGGTGATCGACCACATGGGCCGCCCGGACGTCACGCGGAGCGCGGACGGGCCGGAGTTCGCGCGGTTCCTGCGGTTCGTGGCGGCGAACGACGTATGGGTGAAGGTGTCCTGCCCCGAGCGGCTGACGGTCTCCGGACCGCCCGCGCTCGACGGGGAGCGGCATGCCTACCGGGACGTGGTGCCCTTCGCCCGCAAGGTCGTCGAGGAGTTCACCGACCGGGCGCTGTGGGGCACCGACTGGCCGCATCCGAACCTGAAGAACCACATGCCCGACGACGGTCTGCTCGTCGACCACATCCCGCACATCGCCACCACCGCCGAGCGCCGGCGGGCGCTGCTGGTCGACAACCCCCTGCGTCTGTACTGGCCCGAAGAGGCCCGCTGACGTCACCCCCCGGCCCGGTGAGACGGGTCCACCCCTTCCCAGGAGCGTGCAGTGCAGCACATCCGTACCACCAACGCGGCGAACCGGCTCGACCGGCTGCCGATCACGACGTTCCACAAGCGGACCATCCTCGCGGTGGCGTTCGCCTATTTCTTCGAGTTCGCCGACATCAACACCTTCGCCATCACGGCGCCGGTGGTGCGCGAGCAGTGGGGCGCCGACGTGAACCACGTCGCGTACGTCACCTCGCTGTCCTTCGTCGGCATGTTCGTCGGCGCCGTCGTGG
The DNA here is from genome assembly GCF_022696125.1 of Streptomyces sp. GB4-14. Taxonomy (NCBI): domain Bacteria; kingdom Bacillati; phylum Actinomycetota; class Actinomycetes; order Kitasatosporales; family Streptomycetaceae; genus Streptomyces; species Streptomyces sp. GB4-14. The sequence goes on from NZ_RZHO01000002.1 coordinate 705,650, forward strand.
CCGGCGGGCTGGCCGACCGGCTGGGCCGCAAGCAGACGCTGACCCTGACCACCCTGTGGTTCACGGTGTGGTCGTTCGCCTGCGTGTTCGCCTGGGACATCTGGTCCCTCGGCGTGTTCCGCGTGCTGACCTCGGCGGGTCTGTCGGCGATGACGGTCGTCGCCGTCGTCTACATCAGCGAGCTGTTCCCCAGCGCCAAGCGCGGCAAGTTCCAGGCGTACGCCATCGTCATCGGCATCTGCGGCACGCCCGTCACCAACCTGATCGCCTCCGCGGTGGTGCCGATGTCGGACTGGTCGTGGCGGCTGGTGTACCTCTGGGGCTCGCTGGGCGCGTTGTTCCTGTTCTTCGTGCGGCGGCTCGAGGAGTCCCCCCAGTGGCTGGAGGCGCGCGGCCGGCACGAGGAGGCCGAGGCGGTCCTGACTCGCATCGAGGCCCACGTGACGGCCGAGCACGGCCCGCTGCCCGAGCCGCAGCAGCCGAAGCCGAACGGTCCTCCGGCGAAGCCGGGCCTGGGCATGCTCAAGGACAAGAAGTTCCTGTACCCGACGATCCTGCTGTCGGTCCTGTGGATCACCCAGACCATCGGCTTCTTCGGCTACTCCAGCTGGGCGCCGACCCTGCTGGCCGCCGAGGGCGTCAGCGTCGAGGACTCGATCTTCTACGTGGCGCTGACGACCGTGGGCGCGCCGCTCGGCTCGTTCCTCGCGGCCATGGTCACCGACCGCTTCGAGCGCAAGTGGTGCCTGGTGGTGTTCGGCCTGGTCATCGCCGCGTCCGGCCTGCTCTACGGGCTGACGTTCACGCCGGTGCTGATCGTCGTCTTCGGCTTCCTGGTCAACCTGTTCGAGCGCGGCTACACGGCCCTGGCGTACGCCTACGCCCCCGAGCTGTACGGCACCGAGGGCCGTTCGCTGGGCACGAGCATCGCCTACGGTCTGGGCCGGCTGTCGAACGCGGTGGGCCCGCTGATGATCGCCGGCGTCTACAACGGCATCGGCTACCAGGCGGTGTTCATGGTCATCGCCGGCACCTGGACGCTGGGCGCGCTGGTCCTCGCGGTGTTCGGCCCGGCGACCCGGCGGCGCCGGCTGGCGGCGGAGGCAGCGGCGGGGGCCGGGGCGAAGCCGGTCACGGCGACACCCTGAGGACGGGCGCTCGCGTGCGGCGGGCGGGCCGGAGGATGTCTCCGGCCCGCCCGCCGCTCTGTCACACCGGCCGGGCATCATGATCCCGGGCTCGGCCCCGGCAGGGGGCCGGTTGTGACGACAGAGGCGGATGATGGGCACGAGCGCGGGTTCGCATGCGTGGGCGAGGGCCGGGATGTGCGTGACCTTCACCCGGGGGCTGGAACCGCGCGAGGTGTTCGCCCGGTACGGGGCCGATCCGGGACGGGCGCGCCCGCTCGACCGGGACGCGGCCTCGGCTCTGCTCCCGGACGACGCGGACGACGGGCCGGTTTCGCTGCTGCGGGCCGGCAGGATCGGTGAGTGGACCTTCTGCGTCGAGGAGGACGGCACCATCGGCTTCGGCGAGGAGGCGCTCGCGGAGTTGTCCCGGGGGACGGAGACGTACGGCGTGGCGACGACCGAGGGGATCGACGTCTTCCAGCACTGGCGCGACGGTGAGTGCGTCGAGTACTTCGAGCCCGGCATGGACCACAGCCGGTCCGAGCCGCACGGCCCCTGGTGGGACCGGGTGGAGGAGGCCCTGGCCGCGCACGAGGGCGAGGGCGCCGGGATGGCGCCGGTGGTGGCCCTCGTGCTCGGCCACCTCGGCATCACCCTGGACGACGCGGTCCTCGCCGGCCCCTGGGCCGGCCTGACGCTCGCCGTGGACGACGCGCCGACGGCCGGGCGGGGCGACAGCTACGCGGGCGAGGGCCCGGTTCCGCCGGGGGCCGTCATCTCCTGGTCGGTGGGGTAGAGCCGGAAGTCGACCACGACGCAGCCGGCCTTCCCGTCCTCGGTGCGGCCGATCCAGACGGGGTAGGACCCGTCGCCCCAGCCGGCGCTCAGGGCGATGAGGTTCGGCTCGCCATCCGTACCGGGGAGTTCGACGCTGGGGCGGTCGACGAAGGAGAGGGGGACGAACACCTCTTCGTCCAGCCCTTCCTCGTCGACCGTCCGGGTCGCGTCCATGAAGGCCACCGTGCCGGTGTCGACGCCGACCCCGTAGAACTCGCCCTCGCCGAGCAGCGCCGGGTCCTCGTCGGGGCGGAGGACCATCTCCCATGTGCGGGGCGGGGCGTCCAGGAAGGTCACCTTGGCCGCGGCGACCCTCACCTCATGGGTTCCGCGCAGGAGCGACAGCGTGACCGGATATTCGCCCGGCGGTACGGCGACGGTCCGTGGTTCGGTGACCCAGCCGGGGTCCGAGACCACCAGCTGTCCTGACGTGATCCGCACCGCACCGGCGTCGCCGAGCTCGAGGGTGGCCGGACCGTCCGGGGTGTCGCGCGGGCCCGGCACGAACAGCCGCTCGACGCAGGTGGGGCGCAGCGGTCCCGCTCCCTCGTCCACGGACACGTCGTTCAGGACCACGGTCGGGGCGGGCTCGTGGCCCTGCTGGGCGAGGAACGGAGCGAACACCTGCCAGTCGCCGAACTCCGGCGCGGGGCAGGAGAGGACCTCGACGGCCGCGGTCTCCTGGTCGCCCTCGGTCAACCGGGTGTTCCGGTGAGCCAGCAGCATCCCCGTGCCGTACGGCTTGAAATCGATCATCTGCGCGCGGCGGAACGCGTCGTCGAACAGGTAAACACGCCACATTCCGCGCGGCCATCGCTCGACCATGGCCAGCGGTCGCTCCCGCGAGGAGAGCAGCACCGCGTACGACATCCCGGCGGCATGTCGGCGGGACGCGAGCGCGCTCGGTATCGGGTCAGGGTGGGTCGGCCCCTCATGGGAGCCCCACATGTCGCCGTACGAGACGTCAAGACTGTCGATCATCACAGCCGACAGTCTGGCAGCGGGGTGTGACATCAGGCCCGTGCCGTGGGGCGTCGCCCCTGCTCGTCCCCGCTCGACGGGTCAGCGGTCGCCCGCGAGGTCGAGGTCGCCGCTGGGGGTCTCCTCGCTCCGCGACGGGCCGCCGGTGTTCCACACGCGCGGGACGGGCCGGGTGAGCGGACGCCACCAGGGTTCGGTGGGCAGTTCCCCGCCCGGCTCGAAGGGCGCGCCGGGACGGGGGAAGGCGACGGCCTGGCCCGCCGCCCCCGCGGCGTCCGTCATCCACTCACCCGGCTCCGCCCACGCGTGCGGGGCGAGGTTGAAGGTGCCCCAGTGGATGGGCATCAGCACGCCGTCGGGCCTCCCGCCCTGCAGGTCGAGGTGGGAGCGGACGCCTTCCTCGGGGGTCATGTGGATGTCCGGCCAGAACTCGGAGTAGGCGCCGACCTGGATCATCGTCGCGTCGAACGGGCCGTGGGCGGCGCCGATGTCGCGGAAGCCCTCGAAGTAGCCGGTGTCGCCGCTGTGGTAGATGCGGTGCCGCTCGCCGGCGACCACCCAGGAGGCCCACAGGGTGTGCTGGGTGTTGCGCAGGCCCCGCCCGCAGAAGTGGCGGGCCGGGGTCGCGGTCAGGGTGAGTCGGCCGACCCGCGTCGTCTCCTGCCAGTCCAGCTCGCGCAGCCGGTCCGCGGAGACGCCCCAGCGCTCCAGATGGGCGCCCACGCCGAGGGGCACGGCGAACACGGTGTCCGTGCCGGCCAGCTCCTTGATCGTCGGCATGTCCAGGTGGTCGTAGTGGTCGTGGGAGATCACCACGACGTCCACCGGGCCGAGCGCGGCCAGCGGCAGCGGCACGGGGTGCAGCCGCTTCGGGCCGGCGAAGGGGAACGGCGAGCAGCGCTCACCCCATACGGGGTCGAAGAGCACCCGCTGTCCGTCGATCTCCGCGAGCACGCTGGAGTGGCCCATGAGCGGGAGTCCTTGTCCAGGAACTGCTTGGCCATGTCCCGGCCCGACCCGGAGGGACGCATACGGGCCGGCCCGCCCGGGTTCTGGAACACGCCGTTCGCGAAGTGCGGGGACCTGCGGATCCGCGCCATGCGCTCACCGGCCGGCTCCGCGCCGAAGGCCGGCGGCCGCAGGGCACTGAGCCCCGCCCGGGGGGCGGAAGAAGCGGCCACGGTACCTCCAGATGGAATCGATCGGAGTTTCCATTATGTGCGGTGGCTCCGTCGGCGGGGGCGGTTGTGGAAACCGCCCCCGCCCACCCGGCCCGCGCGCCGAACCACTCAAGGGCCAAGACGCGCGAGCACCGCGCCCCGAACGGGCGCGGGGAACTGCGTGACCAGCCACGCACCCGTCCGCACACGCCCCGCGCCCGGCCGTCCCGCCTCCTGGCATCACGCCTCCTGGCGTCACGCCACCTTCGCGATCCTCGAGCGGATGTCCGCCGGGGACAGCGTCCCCTTCGCCGTGACGTGGTCGCCCGAGGACTCGCCTCGGAGGCGGCGGCCGATCCACGGGACCAGGTACTCGCGGGCCCAGTGGACGTCGTCCCGGCGGACCTCAAGGGTGCCGCGCGGCGGGAGAGGGGGCCACGGCTGCTCCGGGTCGGCCGGGACCCTGAGACCGAGGGCGAGGCCCGCGCGCAGTGCGACGCGGGTGTGGCCCTCGGGCGACAGGTGCAGCCGGTCGGCGTCCCACGCCCTGCGGTCCTGCACGCTGCGCAGCGACCACAGGTCGAGCACCGGGCAGCCGTACCGGTCGGCGACGGCCCTGACGTGCCCGTTGTACGTGGCGATCTTGCCGCGCAGATGCTTGAGCAGCGGGACGCCCCGGGTGTCGAACCCGGTGGTCACCAGGACCGTGCCGGCCACCGCCGCGAGCTGGGCGACCGCCTTCTCGAATCGCTCGGCCACCTCGTCCGGGTCGGTGCCCGGGCGCAGGATGTCGTTGCCGCCCGCGCAGAAGGAGACCAGGTCGGGGGCGAGTTCGACGGCCCGGGGCACCTGGTCGGCCACGATCTGGTCCAGCAGCTTGCCGCGTACGGCGAGATTGACGTACCGGAAGTCGCCCTCGGGCCTGCGGTCGGCGAGCAGAACGGCGAGCCGGTCGGCCCAGCCGACGAACGCCCCGTCGGGGCCGGGGTCGCCGACGCCCTCGGTGAAGCTGTCCCCCACCGCCACGTACGACCCGATCACTGTTGCCTTGTCACTCTTCGAATCGTCTGCCACAGCCGGACATGATTCACCTTCGGATGTGACCTACGCGACCGTAGGCGGGGGTTGACGCGCGGTGAGATAAGCCACTTCAAGGTTTGGCCAAGCCAGGAATAGGTACGGCCCGGGCCCGCCACCGGCCCGGACACGCCGAAGGCCGGCCCCGTGGATCGGGGTCGGCCTTCGGCGCGCGTGTCAGGAAGGGTGCCGCTCGGGGGTCAGATGGAGACGCCCTTGCCGCGGAGGTACGAGATCGGGTCCACGTCCGAGCCGTAGTCAGGGCTGGTCCGGATCTCGAAGTGCAGGTGCGGGCCGGTCACGTTGCCGGTCGCACCGGAGAGACCGACCTGCTGGCCGGCGCTCACCGTCTGGCCCGCCGAGACGGACAGCGAGGACAGGTGGGCGTACTGGGCGTAGTGGCCGTCGTTCAGCTTGATGACTACCTGGTTGCCGTACGCGCCGCCCCAGCCGGCGGAGACGACGGTGCCGGCGCCGACGGCCTTCAGGGAGGTGCCGGTCGGGACGCTGAAGTCCACACCGGTGTGGTAACCGCTGGACCACATGCTGCCGGCCACCTTGTAGGCGGTGCCGATGCCGCCGCCGGGCACCGGGGAGGTGAAGCCGGAGGCGGAAGCGGTCTGCGCGGACGCCTCGTTGGAGGAGGACTCCTCGGCGGTCTTCTGCGCGGGCTGCTCGGCCGGCTTCTCGGCCTTGGGCGCGGCGGGCTTGGCGGCCTGCGGCGAAGTGGACTGCTCCGGCGCGCTCTTGGCGGCGGCCTTGCCGTCGATGGAGAGCTTCAGACCCGGGTGGATGAGCGACGGGTCGTCACCGACGGCCTCGCGGTTGTCCGCGTAGAGCTGCTTCCAGCCACCGTCGACGTGCTCGGTCTCGGCGATCTTGGCGAGGTAGTCGCCGGCCTTCACGGTGTACGTGCGGGCCTCGTCGCCCTTTTCGGCCTTGGCCTGCTGGCCGGTCACGGAGAGCGACTGGACCGAGGTCCCGGGGGCGGACTGCGGCGTCGCGGCGTGCGCGCCGGTGGCGCCGAGGAACGGCAGGGCGAGAGCGGCGCCACCGGTTCCGGCGACGGCGATGGTGCGGGTGAAAAGCTGAGCCTTGGTACGGCGGTGCTTACCCTTCGCGGGCATGACGAATTCCTCTCCGGCGCCTACGAGGTGAGCTGTCGGGTGCGGACTGGAGATGTCCGGCCGCGTTGCTGCGCGGCTTAACCCCAAGCCTGTTTCCGGGGCCCGGAACAGGCAGTTGTACCTGTGGGTCCCCCGCTCCTGCCGTACGTCGGGTCAGTGTGTGCGGGCTCCGGGCGGCGGCAGGATTAGGCGTTCCGTCCGGATCGGTTGGGAACGTAAGCGACCTCGACGCGGCGAAACAAGCGCGGGTTCCCGGAAACCCCCTTTCGCCGTGATCGAAAGGGGGAAATGACGTCACCGTGCGTCGATCCCGTGGGCGACTCGCTCGCGAATTCCCTTGCCGCGGAGGGGGATTACGTGAACATGGCGACAGCATACGGTCACCGATATGACGATGCTCACGCGCCCCCTCCTCAATTCCCTTTCTACCGGGGCACGTTATATTCAATCACCCTAACCGGACAGTTCGCCTCAATTTCGTCAAATTCGGATGCCACAGCCGACACATTCGCGACATCCTGATCTTGTCGAAGGCAGCCTCTCGCTCACTCCCCACAATTGAACAAAACACGACACACTCCAACACTTCACCGGGCGGCCGACAACTCATTGCCCCAGGCAGGCATGTCGTATCGTCGAGTGGTGCCCGTCGACGAGCCGCGGCGACGGCGCGGAGTGGGAGGAGCCGTCCGTGACGCAGGAGATCCCGTCGACCGAGCCTCAGCTGACCGGGGTGCGCAACTTCCGCGACGTGGGCGGGCTGCCCACGGTGGACGGCCGGCGGGTGCGGCACGGGGTGCTGTTCCGCAGCGGTCACCTCGCCCACGCCACCGAGGAGGACGCCGCGTTCCTGGCCTCGCTCGGTCTGCACACCGTGTTCGACTTCCGCAACGCGGCCGACCAGAAGCTGGAGGGTCCGGACGTCGAGCTGCCGGGCGTGCGCAACGTCAACCTGCCGCTCAGCGACCCGGCCGACGGCGCGGAGTTCTGGAAGATGGTGCGCGACGGCGACCTGGACCAGCTGCGCGCGATCCTCGCCGACGGCCAGGGCGCCGACCGCATGATCACCTCGTACCGCATGATCATCAAGGAGCGCACCTCCGAGCACTCCCAGGTGCTGCGCGCGCTGGCCGAGGACAGCGTCCCCGCGCTGATGCACTGTGCGGCCGGCAAGGACCGCGCGGGCCTCTCGGTGGCGGTGACGCTGCTCGCCGTGGGCGTGGAGCGCGACGCGATCGTCGAGGACTACCTCAAGTCCAACGCCAAGCACCGCCGCTACAAGGTGCGGCGCAGCGGCAGCTCCCCCGACGCCTACTCCCCCGAGGTGATGGAGCTGCTCAGTCCGCTCTTCGACGCGCGTGAGGAGTATCTGGCGGCCGCCTTCGACACGGTCGAGGAGACCTGGGGCGGCGTGGACGCCTACCTGGAGCAGGGGCTCGGGCTCACCCCGGCCCACCGGGAGCGGCTGCGCGAGCGCCTGCTCGACTGACTCCCGCCCCGCCGCCCCCTTTTCGCCGCCCCGCGGCCGCTACTTCTTCGGCGCGATCTCGAAGAGGAAGTAGATGAAGGCCGCGAAGAGGTGTCCGACCACGATGTAGACGAACAGCCGGATCCACAGGGCCCGGGGGAACTTCTCCTCCATGTCCTTACCGCTCACGGGGTCTCTCCAGGGGTCGGGCCCAGGCACAGGGTGGCCGTGGGACTCTGCAACAGGGTGTGCACGAACAGCAGCTCGACCCCGTCGGGGTCCTGAGCGGCGATGCGGTGCGGGGTGAGCGAGTCGAAGTGGGCGCTGTCGCCCGGGGACAGCCGGTGCAGGGTGTCCCCGAGACGCAGCCGCAGCCGTCCCTTGAGGACGTACAGCCACTCCTCGCCGGGGTGGACGCGCACGATGTCGCCCTGGGAGCCGTGCGGCACCTGGACCCGCAGCGCCTGCATGCCGCGTCCGGCGGCTCCGGCCTGCCAGTACGTCCAGCCGCCGGCCGCGGTGGGTTCCATGTCGGCGGCGCGCACCACGGCGTCCCGGTCGACGGCCGCCTCCCCGAGGAGCTCGGAGACGGTCGTACCGTAGATCCGGGCGAGGGAGAGCAGCATCGGCAGCGAGGGCTGCCGCTGACCGGTCTCCAGCCGGGAGAGGTGGGCGGGCGACAGTCCCGCCTGCCGGGAGGCGGCCTCCAGTGTCAGGGAGGCCCGCCGGCGCAGGGCGCGCAGCTGGGGAGCGACCGCGGGAAGCGCCTCGGCAGGCTCGTCCCGCGGGTCGGTCTCGGAGGAGCTCATGCCTCCATTGAGCACCGAGGATTGCCTCTGGGGCAATTTCCTTGCCCCAGAGGCAAATCCTGTCGGACCCGGTCAGCGGTTGGCGACCGCCTGCTTCACCAGGGTCCTGCCGAAGTCCCAGATGAGTCCGCCCTCGTGCGCGTCGTCCATCACCGCGGTGAAGGCGTCCACGAACCGGTTCACGTCCCCCTCGTCGATGATCAGCGGAGGAATCAGCTTGATCACCTCCAGGTGATCGCCGGAGACCTGGGTGAGGACACGGTGCCGCTGGAGCAGCGGCACCACCACCATCTGCGCGAAGAGTCCCTTGCGGGCCGCCTGGAGCACGGCCCAGCGCGAGCGCAGCTTCAGCGAGCGGGGCCGGCCGAACTCGATGCCGATCATCAGGCCCCGGCCGCGGACGTCGGCGAGCAGCTCGTAGCGGTCGGTCAGGGCGGCCAGCCGGGTCCGCAGGAGGTCCCCGACGGCGCGCACGTGCGCCACGATCTGCTCGTCCTCCATGACCGACAGCACCGCGAGGCCCGCCGCCATGGCCTGCGCGTTCGAGCCGAAGCTGGCGGAGTGCACCAGCACCCGGTCCATCGACGAGAAGACCTTCTTGAAGATCCAGTCCTTGCCGAGCGTGGCCCCCACCGGCACGTACCCGCCGGACAGCGCCTTGGCCACGCACACCAGGTCCGGCTCCACGCCCTCCTCGTGCTGGTAGGCGTAGAAGTCGCCGGTGCGGCCCAGCCCGGTCTGCACCTCGTCGGCGATCAGCAGCGCCTTGTGGCGGTGCAGCAGGTCCTGCGCCGCCCGCAGATAGCCGGGCGGGGCCTCGTGCACGCCCTTGCCCTGGATCGGCTCCACGATCAGCGCCGCCACGTCGCCCTTGCGCAGCTCCCGCTCCAGCGCGTCCAGGTCCCCGAGCGGCACGGCGGTGTCGGGCAGCAGCGGGGCGAACCCGTCCCGGAAGCCGGACTCGCCGTTGACGGACAGGGCGCCGGTGGTCAGCCCGTGGAAGGCGTGCTCGCAGTAGAGCACCCTGGGCCGGCCGGTCGCGTAGCGGGCGAACTTCAGGGCGCCCTCCACCGCCTCCGTGCCGCTGTTGCCGAAGAACACCCGGTCCAGGTGCGGGCTGTGGACGAGGAGCCGTTCGGCGAGCAGGCCCGGCAGCGGCTGGCAGTCGAAGCGGGTGAGGTCGGCGAGCGACAGGTCCAGGACGTCGTGCAGCGCCTTGCGGACCACGGGGTGGTGGCGGCCGAGCCCCATCACCCCGAACCCGGCGAGCATGTCCAGGTGGTCGTTGCCCTCCGCGTCCCAGAAGTGGGCGCCCTCGGCGCGCTCGTAGACCTTGTCGAAGCCGATGGTGTGCAGCATGCGCGGGAGCTGCGGGTTGAGGTACCGGTTGTGCAGCTCGTAGCGCTCGGCCCCGCGCTCGGCCAGCAGCGCGCCGAGGTCGAACTTCCCGGCCTGTGACGACTCCGACGCGGACTCCGCGGTGGTCATGCCTGGTGCTCCTGTGCGTCCGGTGACTGTTTCGCGAGTTCCTCCCCGGCGGCGAGGCTCGCACTGATCCGCCCGGCGACGTCGACGGGCGTGAGACCGATGTCGGCGAGGACCTCGCCTCGCTTGGCATGCGCGAGGAACTGCTCCGGGATGCCGAACCGCCGTACCGGCACGTCGACCTCGGCGTCGCCCAGCGCCAGCGCCACCGCCGAACCGACCCCGGCCGCCCTGCTGTTGTCCTCCACGACGGCCACCAGCCGGTGCCGGGCGGCCAGCGGCGGGAGGGCGGGGTCGACGGGCTTGACCCAGCGGGGGTCGACCACGGTGCAGCCGATCCCGCGCGCCTGGAGCAGCTCCGCGGCCCGGAGGCAGACGGACCCCATCACCCCGACGGCCACCAGCAGCACCTCGGACTCGTCCGCGCGGTGCAGCACGTCCATGCCGCCGATCCGGTCCACCGCCGGGATCGCGGGGCCGACGGACTCCTTCGGGAAGCGCAGCAGGGTCGGCGCGTCGTCCACCGCGACCGCCTCGCGGAGCTGGGTGCGCAGCTGGTCGGCGTCGCGGGGCGCGGCGATGCGCAGGCCGGGCACGACCTGGAGCACCGACATGTCCCACATGCCGTTGTGGGAGGCGCCGTCGGTGCCGGTGACGCCGGCCCGGTCCAGGACGAAGGTGACGCCGCAGCGGTGCAGGGCCACGTCCATCAGGAGCTGGTCGAAGGCGCGGTTGAGGAAGGTGGCGTAGACGGCGACGACCGGGTGCAGTCCGCCGGTGGCGAGACCGGCCGCGGACACGGCGGCGTGCTGCTCGGCGATGCCGACGTCCCACACCCGGTCCGGGAAGCGCTCGGCGAAGGGACCGAGGCCGACGGGGTGGAGCATGGCCGCGGTGATGGCCACCACGTCCTCGCGTTCCTCGCCGATCCTGACGACCTCCTCGCCGAAGACCGAGGTCCAGGACGGCCCGCCGGAGGGGGTGAGCGGCGCGCAGGTGAGCGGGTCCATCACGCCGACGGTGTGGAAGTGGTCCTCCTCGTGGGCGAGGGCCGGTTCGTAGCCGCGGCCCTTCTCGGTGATGCAGTGCACGAGGACGGGGCCGTGGAAGCGCTTGGCGCGGCGCAGCGCCGACTCCACGGCCCGGATGTCGTGGCCGTCGATCGGGCCGACGTACTTCAGGCCCAGGTCCTCGAAGAGGCCCTGGGGGGCGAAGGCGTCCTTGAAGCCCTTCTTCGCGCCGTGCAGCGCCTCGTAGACGGGCGGGCCGACCACGGGGGTGCGCTGCAGGACGTTCTTGCCCCAGGCCAGGACGCGTTCGTAACCGTCGGTGGTGCGCAGGGCGGCGAGGTGGTTGGCGAGGCCGCCGATGGTGGGGGCGTAGGAGCGTTCGTTGTCGTTGACGACGACGATGAGCGGACGGTCCTTGGCGGCGGCGATGTTGTTCAGCGCCTCCCAGGCCATGCCGCCGGTGAGCGCGCCGTCGCCGACGACGGCGACCACGTGCCCCTTCTCGCCGCGCACCCGGCGGGCCTTGGCGAGCCCGTCGGCCCAGCCGAGCGCGGTGGAGGCGTGGCTGTTCTCGATGACGTCGTGCTCGGACTCCTCGCGGGAGGGGTAGCCGGAGAGGCCGCCCTTGCCGCGCAGCTTGGAGAAGTCCTGACGGCCGGTCAGCAGCTTGTGCACATAGCTCTGGTGGCCGGTGTCCCACAGGATGCGGTCGACCGGCGACTCGAAGACCCGGTGCAGGGCGACGGTCAGTTCCACCACCCCGAGGTTGGGTCCGAGGTGGCCCCCGGTCCTGGCGACCGCGTGCACCAGGAACTCCCTGATCTCGTCGGACAGTTCACCGAGTTCCGCCTCGGTCAGCGCCTTCAGGTCACGTGGTTGCCGAATGCTCTCCAGAATCGTCACGCTCGGGCCCCCTTCGGTTCCGTGCTGCTCAGCTCACGGTGACGGCCGGCTCCCCCGACGCGATACCGTCCTTCTCCATCTGCTCGGCGATCTTCATCGCCTCCTCGATCAGCGTCTCCACGATCTTCGACTCCGGCACGGTCTTGATGACCTCGCCCTTCACGAAGATCTGCCCCTTGCCGTTGCCGGACGCCACACCCAGGTCCGCCTCGCGCGCCTCACCCGGACCGTTCACCACACAGCCCATGACCGCCACGCGCAGCGGCACCTCCATGCCGGTCAGACCCGCGGTGACCTCCTCCGCCAGCTTGTACACGTCCACCTGCGCCCGCCCGCACGACGGGCAGGACACGATCTCCAGCCCCCGCTGGCGCAGGTTGAGGGACTCGAGGATCTGGATGCCGACCTTGATCTCCTCCACCGGCGGGGCGGAGAGGGAGACACGGATGGTGTCGCCGATGCCCTGCGACAGCAGCGCGCCGAACGCGACGGCCGACTTGATCGTGCCCTGGAACGCCGGACCCGCCTCGGTCACACCCAGGTGCAGCGGGTAGTCGCACTGCTCGGCGAGCTGGCGGTAGGCCTCGACCATGACGACCGGGTCGTTGTGCTTCACCGAGATCTTGATGTCACGGAAGTCGTGCTCCTCGAACAGCGACGCCTCCCACAGCGCGGACTCCACCAGCGCCTCCGGGGTGGCCCTGCCGTACTTCTGCAGCAGCCGCCTGTCGAGGGAGCCCGCGTTCACGCCGATACGGATCGGGGTGCCGTGGTCCTTCGCCGCCCTGGCGATCTCCTTGACCTGGTCGTCGAACTTCTTGATGTTGCCCGGGTTCACCCGCACCGCCGCGCAGCCCGCCTCGATCGCGGCGAACACGTACTTCGGCTGGAAGTGGATGTCCGCGATCACCGGGATCTGCGACTTCTTCGCGATCACCGCCAGCGCGTCCGCGTCGTCCTGCGTCGGGCACGCCACCCGCACGATCTGGCAGCCCGACGCGGTCAGCTCCGCGATCTGCTGCAGCGTCGCGCCGATGTCCGACGTGCGCGTGGTCGTCATCGACTGCACCGACACCGGGGCGTTCCCGCCCACCGCCACGGAGCCGACCTGGATCTGCCGGCTCTTCCGGCGCACGGCGAGCGTGGCCGGGACCTCGGGGAGGCCCAGGGAGACTGCGGTCATCTGTGGTCACTCCCTGTTCGACGAGACGGTCTCGCGCATGGCGCGCAGGGACTCCTTCAGGGAGCCCATGGTGGCGAGGACGGCGGTGGGCTCGTAGCCGCAGTGGGCCATGCAGTTGGCGCAGCGCGGGTCCTTGCCGCGGCCGTACCGGTCCCAGTCGGTGTCCTCGATGAGCTCCCGGTAGGTCGGCACGTAGCCGTCGCTCATCAGGTAGCAGGGGCGCTGCCAGCCGAACAGGGAGTAGTTGGGGATCGCCCAGGCGGTGCACGGGAAGTCCACCTTGCCCTCGAGGAAGTCGAGGAACAGCGGCGAGTGGTTCAGCCGCCAGCGGCGCCGGTTGCCGCCCGCGAAGGCCTTCCTGAACAGCTCCCGGGTCTGCTCCACGCCCAGGAAGTGCTCCTGGTCGGGCGCCTTCTCGTAGGCGTAGGCGGGCGAGATCATCATCTCGTCGACCTTGAGGTCGTCGTTGAGGTAGTTGAGCACCTCCACGACGGTCTGCGGGGTGTCGGTGTTGAAGAACGTCGAGTTGGTGGTGACCCGGAAACCGCGCCGCTTGGCCTCCTTGATGGCCGCCACGGCCTCGTCGAACACGCCCTCCTTGGCGACGGACTCGTCGTGCCGCTCCCGCAGCCCGTCGATGTGCACCGCGAACGCGAAGTACGGCGACGGGGTGAACTTGTCCATCTTCTTGCGCAGCAGCATGGCGTTGGTGCACAGGAAGACGTACTTGCGGCGGGCCACCAGCTGACGGACGATCTCGTCGATCTGAGGGTGCATCAGGGGCTCGCCGCCGGCGATCGACACCATGGGCGCGCCGGACTCCAGGACGGCGCCGACGGCCTGCGCGACGGGCATGCGCTGCTTGAGCACACCGGCCGGGTGCTGGATCTTGCCGCATCCCTCGCACTTGAGGTTGCAGGCGAAGAGCGGTTCCAGTTCGACGATGAGCGGGAACTTGTCCCGCCCGCGGAGCTTCTGTTCGGCCAAGTATGTAGCGACCTTGATGGACTGACGCAGCGGCATGGCCATCTGGCTCACCTCCTGGGGAGCAGCAAGGAACGGTGCCATTCATAGAAAGCCGGCAGTACGGAACGAAGGACACGGAAAGCCGATATTCCACCGCGGACCGTGCCGATACGGACGAGTTCGTGTTCAGGAGCGTCCACGACCACCCGGACGGCCGCAACCGGGCGCTCGGCCGCGCGGACGGCGCTCAGGAGCGTGGCCGCGGACTCCATGTCCACCGCGATCGCGCCGGTGGCGAGCAGGTCGGAGCGTTCGTGGCCGCGGACGACGTGGTCGGAGCCGGTGAGGGGGCCGGTGTGCACGGTGCGTCCGGGCACCGCGCGCACCAGCTCCTTCACCAGCAGTTCGGTGCCGACGCACGGCACGGTGCCGCGCGGTTCCCGGGTCTCCTCGGCGACGACCAGGTCGCCGGGGTGCATGCCGGCGGCGAGGCCCGCGCAGAAGCCGGTGGCGAGGACGGCGGCCCCGTGCAGCGCCGGGTCGGCGAGCACCCGGGTGACGGACCGCTCGGCCGCCGCCGGTCCCATGCCGGTGCGCAGCACGGTGACCGGCCCGCCCGGGGTGGTGCGCTCCCGCCTGCGCAGCGCGAACTGTTCGATGCCGAGCGCGCAGGCGATCAGCAGCGGGGCGGGGGCGGGCCGGCCGCTCATCAGCTGCCCTTCGCGTCGGCGAGCGCCTGCACGGAGCCGGCCGTCGCCTCGGCCGGCTTCGCGGCGAACGGCTCGCCGTGGACGTACCGGCCGAGCGCGGTGAGCGGGAAGACCTGCCGGTAGAGGTGGTAGTTGATGGAGAAGTCCCAGGGGAAGCCGGTGCCGGTGAAGTACGGCTCGTCCCAGGAGCCGTCCTCCCGCTGGGTGTTCGCCAGCCAGGCGACGCCTCGTTCGACGGCGGCGGAGTCCCGCTCCCCCGCCGCGAGCAGCGCCATCAGCGCCCAGGCGGTCTGCGAGGCGGTGGAGGCGCCCTTGCCGCTCCACTCCTTGGCGTAGCGGTAGGAGCGCAGGTCCTCGCCCCAGCCGCCGTCCTCGTTCTGCACCTTCTCCAGCCAGGCCACGGCCCGCCGGATCGCCGGGTGGGACGTGGGGATGCCGGCCGCGGTCAGGGCGGGGACCACGCAGCCGGTGCCGTAGACGTAGTTGACGCCCCAGCGGCCGAACCACGAGCCGTCCGGCTCCTGTTCGGCGAGCAGCCACTCCACGCCGCGCCGGGTGCGCGGGTCGCGGGCGAGCCCTTCGACCGCGAGCATCTCCACGACGTGCGCGGTGACGTCGGCCGACGGCGGGTCGATGACCTCACCGAAGTCGCAGAACGGCAACCGGTTGGGGAACGGGCTGGTGTTGTCGACGTCGAAGGCGCCCCACGCTCCGTTCTTCGACTGCATGCCCAGGTTCCAGCGCACCCCGCGTCCGACGGCGTTGTCCAGTCGCTCCGGGTCGTGGTGCTTGACCCGGCGCAGCGCGAGGACCACCTCGGCGGTGTCGTCGATGTCGGGGTAGTTGTCGTTGTGGAACTCGAAGGCCCAGCCCCCCGGCGGGAGATGAGGGCGGCGCACGGACCAGTCGCCGGGCCGCACCACCTGCTCGCCGAGCATCCAGTCGGCGGCCTTGACCAGTTGCGGGTGGTCGGCGGGCACGCCCGCGTCGGCCAGTGCGATGGTGGCGAGACAGGTGTCCCACACCGGGGACTGGCAGGCCTCGATCATCCGGGCGCCGTCCTCGCGCCACACGGCGAACCGGTCCAGGGACTCCAGGCCGGCGCGCATCACGGGGTGGTTGAGGTCGTAGCCGAGCAGGTGCAGGGCGATGACCGAGTACACGGCCGGGGGCTGGATGCCGCCCCAGCAGCCGTCGTTCTCCTGGCGTTCGATGATCCAGCGGGCGGCGGTGTTCATCGCGGCCCGGCGCAGCCGGCGCGGGACGGCTCTGCGCAGCGCGTGCAGGCCCTTGTCCAGCCGCTGGAAGGCGCCGTCCCAGGTGTTCGCCGGGGCGAGCGGCCGGGGAGGGTTGGGGTTCGCCGGGTCGGTGTGCAGCTCGTCCAGCGGGAACGGGGCGGGGCGTACCGGCCGCTTGGCGGAGACGATGGTGAGCGGCACGATGGTCTGCCGGGCCCAGCAGCCGAAGTCGTAGATGTTGAGCGGCACCCAGGTGGGGAACCAGATCAGCTCGGGCGGCAGTTCGGGCAGGTCCTCCCACTTCCACCAGCCGAACAGGGCCAGCCAGATGCGGGTGAAGACCCGGGAGGCGGCGATGCCGCCCCGCTCCCGGATCCAGGCCGAGGCCTTCGCCATGTGCTCGGCGTCGGGGGCGTCGCCTGCCAGCCTCAGCGCGACGTACGCCTCGATGGTGGTGGAGAGTTCGCCGGGGCCGCCGTGGAAGGTGGCCCAGGTGCCGTCCTCGCGCTGCTCCCCTCGGATGAACAGGGCGGCGGCGCGGGTGGTGTCCTCGTCGCGGATGCCGAGGAACTGGCGCAGCAGCAGGTCCTCGGCGTCCATCGTGACGTTGGTCTCGAGGTCACCCTTCCACCAGCCCTCGTCGTCCTGACGGGACAGCAGGAAGTCGGTGGCGCGCCGTACGGCGCGGGCGGCGATGTCGGGTACCCCGGCCGCCTCGGGGCTGTCGGTGTCGTGTTCGCTGGCCGCGGTGAGCCGGGACGGCGAGGCCGCCCCGGTGCTTCCGTCGGTCGTCGCTGTCATGGCTTCCCCTTCGTGCAGTCCTGCAAGTGGTGCGTCTGCTGTGGGTCCGCCGTCGGCCGGCGGGGGTGCTCCCCACCGGCCGGCGACTACGCGAGGGCTATTCGACCGATAGTGATCATCTCTTTCGTACGACGACGAAGTCCGCGAGGGCCGTGAACTGTTCCCGCACCCGGTCGGGCATGTCCACGACGTCGAGGGCCTCGATGGCGATGGTGTGCTGACGTCGTGCCTCCTCGGCGGTCCACTCACGGCCGCCGGCCTCCTCGATGAGGGCGGCACGGGCCGCGAACTCCTCCTCGGAGAAGTTCGCGAAGTCGCTGCTCTTGGCGTCGGCGGCGAGGATTTCGCCGAGCCGGGTGGCGGCCGGGCCGTCGGCGGCGAGCGCGGCCACGACCGGGAGGGACTTCTTGCGCTGGCGCAGGTCGCTCCAGGTCTGCTTGCCGGTGGACTCCGGGTCGCCCCAGATGCCGAGCAGGTCGTCGACCGCCTGGAAGGCCAGGCCCAGGTGGTGGCCGTAGCGCTCCAGGGCGTCGGCGGTGCGCTCGTCCGCGCCGCCGAGGACCGCGCCGATGGAGCTGGCGCAGGCGAGCAGGGCTCCGGTCTTGTTGCCCTCCATCTCCAGGCACTCCTCGACGCTGACCCGGTCGCGGTGCTCGTAGGAGATGTCCTGGGCCTGGCCGTCGATGAGCGCGCGGCTGGCCCGGGTGAGGCGGCGCGTGGCGCGGCCGGCCTCCGCGGTGCCGAGCTCCAGGAGCACTTCGTTGGCCAGGGCGAACAGGGCGTCGCCGACCAGGATGGCCTGGGCGGGGCCGTGCACCTTCCAGACGGTGTCGCGGTGCCGGCGCTGCTCGTCGCCGTCCATCAGGTCGTCGTGCAGCAGCGAGAAGTTGTGGACCAGCTCGACGGCGACCGCGCCGGGCACGCCGGTCTCCGGGGCGGCGCCGGTGACCTCGGCGGACAGCACGGCGAGGGCGGGGCGCACGGCCTTGCCTCCGTCGCCGTCCGCGGGCCGGCCCTGGGCGTCGATCCAGCCGAAGTGGTAGGCGGCGACCGTGTCCATGGGAGGCGCCAGGCGGTCGACGGCCGCCCGCAGTACCGGCGTGGCCAGGGTCCGCCCGCGCTCCAGGAGCGCGGACACGTCCACCGCGGTCCTTCGAGCGGCCTGCGAGGCCGGGGGCACAGTGGGCACAGTCTCTCCTCTTGTTGCGGTACCGGGGGTGCGGGGACCTGCCGCGCCGCTTCGCTGCAGCATCAGGCCGCCTCCTCGAGGGCGAAGAGGTGGCGCGGGCGGGGCCGGCCGAGGGCGCCCAGCGCGGCGTCCGCCGCGCCGACACCGCTGCGGACCGCACTCTCCATGGTCGCGGGCCACCCGGTGGCGGTCCACGCTCCGGCCAGGTAGAGGCCGGGTGCCTTGGTGCGGGCGCCGGGCCTGAGGCGTCCGACGCCAGGGGCGGGAGCGAAGGTGGCGGTGCGCTCCCGGGTGACGAAGAAGTCCAGGACCTCGGCGCCTCGGGTGCGCGGCAGCAGCCGCCCCAGTTCGGGCAGGTACCGCTCGCGCAGGTCGGCGACGGGTGCGTCGATGTCGTCGTGGGCGACCGACTGGGACAGCGCCAGGTACTGGCCGTGACGCAGTCCGGAGGCGTCGGTGCGGTCGAAGACCCACTGCACGGGGGTGCCGAGGGCGGCGAAGAAGGGACGGGTGAGCACCGTGCGGTCGTAGACGACGTGCACGTTGAGGATGGGGGCGGTGCCGATGCCGAGCAGCCGGTCGGGGTCGTCGAGCGCGCCCGCGGGCAGCAGGTCGTACGCCTCTCGCTGGGGCACGGCGAGGACGACGGCGTCGGCCCGGAGTGTCTCGCCGGGGATGCCGACGGCCCAGCCGCCTTCGCCGTCGGAGTGGACGGAGGTGACGCGGGTGCGGGTCTCGGTGCGCACGCCGGCGGCGTCGAGGGCCTTGCGGGCGAGCCGGTCGTGCAGGTCGCCGAGCGGCACCCGGGCCCAGCCGATGTCGGCGGCGCCGGGGTCGGAGAGCAGGCCGGTCTTGAACACCATCGCGGCGAGCGCCAGCGAGGAGTCGCCCGCGACGGCGTTGAGGGTGGCGACGCCGACCAGGTCCCACAGGGCCTCGACGGCGCGCGGGGACTGGCCGTGGGCGGCGAGCCAGCTGCCGAAGTCCTGCTCGTCCAGGGCGGGATCGTCGAGGTCGAGGCCCTTCAGCGCGAGCGCGGCGCGGCCCACCTTCGCCCGGTCGGCGAGCGACAGGTGGGGGTACGTGGCGAGGCTGCGGCCGAGGTGGAGGGGCACCGGCAGCGGGTCGCGCCGCAGCCGTCCCAGCCGTCGGCCCTCGGGGCGGTCCGCGTCGACCACGGGCACGTCGAGGCGGTCCTGCAGCGGGGCGAGGCCGGCTCCCCCGATGCGGTCGAGGAACCAGCGGTAGGCGGTGCAGCAGCGCAGGTAGACGTGCTGGCCGTTGTCGACGGTCAGGTCGCCGCGCCGGAAGGAGAAGGCGAGTCCGCCCAGCCGGGGCCGCCCTTCGAGCAGGGTGACGCGCACTCCGGCGTCGGCGAGGGCGAGGGCGGCGGTGGTGCCGGCCAGTCCGCCGCCGACCACGACGGCGTGGCGTCCCGGCGGGACCGGGCCGTCCGTGCGCGGGGCCCCCTCGGAGCGTGTGCCGTGGCTCATGCGCCCTCCCCCGACCGGCCGGGCCGCGTGACAGGTGCGCGGCCGGCCGTCTCGGTGAGGGACGCGGGGGCGCGGCGGAGGGTTGCCCGCCGCTTTCCGTCCGGGTACGGGGTGTCCCTCATGCGCGCCTCCCGACGGTGCGGCGGGCGACGTGCCGGGTGTCGAGGCCGGACAGGCCGCGCACCGCCACGTACGCCTTCTCCCGTCCGGGCAGGGAGACCCGGCCGCGCAGCACGGCCTCGGGGTCGCGCTCGATGCGCTCCAGGAGGCGGCGGTAGATGCCGGCCATGGCGGCGACGCAGGCGCCGCTGCGCCGGTCGAGCATGGGAAGCAGGCGGTATCCCTCGGCGAAGAGGGCGCGGGCCCTGCGGGCCTCGAAGTGCACCAGGCCCGCGAAGTCCGAGCCCTGAGGCGGTGTCGGTCCGGCGAAGCCGTCGGAGCAGCCGAACTTGGCGAGGTCGTCGGCGGGCAGGTAGGTGCGCCCGTTCTCGGCGTCCTCGCGGACGTCGCGCAGGATGTTGGTGAGCTGGAGCGCCAGGCCCAGCGTGTCGGCGTACTCGGAGGCGCGTTCCACGCCGCGCGCGCCGGGCTCGGTGCCGAACACGCCGAGGGAGAGCCGCCCGATGGCGCCGGCGACGCAGCGGCAGTAGACCTTCAGGTCGTCCCAGGTCTCGTACGTCTCGCCGCGCAGGTCCATCTGGACGCCGTCGATGAGTTCGTCCAGGCCGCCGAGCGGGATCGGGAAGTGCGTCGCGGCGTGGGAGAGGGCGACCGCGACCGGGTCGGTGTCGTCCTCGTCGACCGCGCCCTCGCGGATCCGGGTGAGCAGCGCGCGGGTGTCCTCGAGACGGGAGACCTTGACGTCCTCGGGGAGCGGGCCGTCGCCGATGTCGTCGACCCGCCGGGAGAACGCGTACAGGGCCGACATGGCGCGCCGCTTGGGCGTCGGCAGCAGCCTGATGCCGTAGGCGAAGTTGCGTGCCTGCTGGCCGGTGACGGTCTCGCAGTAGCTGTAGGCGGCGAGTACCGGTGCGGACGCGGATGGCTGGGACTCCACGGTCCGGATCACCCCTTTCCTCGCAGAGTCACGCCCGTCTCGCGCAGCAGCTGCAGCGTGCCGGGCTTGGGCGGGCCGGGAAGTACGTCGTAGTCGGCGGCCGCGATCGCGCGCACGGCCGCCCTTCCTCCCGCCACGAACCCCGCGAGCAGGAGTCTGAGCCGGCCCCGGACGCTGCCCACCAGGGGTGCGCCCTCCTCCAGCAGGTCGAGGGCGCGCCGCGCCTGGAACGCGACGAGTGCGCGCACCGAGGCGCCGGCGGTGGGCGCGGCGAGGTCGGCCTCCTGGACGTGGAAGCGTTTCATGTCCGCGGCGGGCACGTAGACGCGGTCGCGGCCGAGGTCCTCGGCGATGTCCTGGAGGTGCTCGACGATCTGCAGGGCGGTGCAGATCGCGTCGGAGCGGCGGATGCGCTCCGGGGTGGCGGTCCCGGTGACGGCGAGCACGAGGCGGCCGACCGGGTTGGCCGACAGCTCGCAGTAGGCGAGCAGGTCGTCGTAGGTCTCGTAGCGCGTGACCAGCTGGTCCTGGCGGTTCGCGGCGATCAGCCCGAGGAACGGCTCGGGGCTCAGCGCGCGGCGGCGGACCGTGGGCTCCAGGCGGAGCAGCAGGGGGTGACGGGGGGCCGGCCCCGTCGGGGCGAACACGCGGTGAAGATCGGCTTCCAGGGCGTCGAGGAGGGTGAGGCGGTCTTCGGCCTCGTCGTCGGGGACGCCGAGGGCGCGGGCGTCGGCGCCGCCGGGGGCCAGGTCGCCGTCGCCGATGTCGTCGACCAGACGGGCGAAGCCGTAGACCGCCATGAGGTCGTCGCGCCAGGCCCTGGGCAGGAAGAAGGGCGCCACCGGGAAGTTCTCGGCGGCGGCCTTGTCGAGGGTGGCCCGTTCGAGGTCGGCGGGGCGCGCCTGGCCGGCGGCCGTCATCGCGGACTGCCCGGGAAGAGGACGGCGCATGCTGAGTTCAGCCGGGGAGTCTCCGAAGCCATTGCCGTCACATCTCCCGTTCTACACTGCTGACCCAATTCACACTATTTCGGACACGCCGCCCAGGCGTCCACCCGACGGCGCCGAGGGAGGGTGTCGGGCATTATGGCCCTGATTGCCGCCTTTCGGGGACCGCTACAGCTTACGTTGCACAACGCGCCGTTCCTCGACGGGGGTCTTCCGCGCTCCACGACAACACATCGTCCGGCGTCAAGATTCCGTCGTGCACGAGGAGTTGACGCATCTTTTGCAGACGCCGGGCCCCGCCGGACCGTTCCGGCGGGGCCCTGGGCAAAGCGGGCTACTTGCCGGTGAACTTCTCGTACTCGCGGAGCACCTCGTCGGTGGGCCCGTCCATGCGGAGTTCACCGCGCTCGAGCCACAGCACCCGGTCGCAGGTGTCGCGGATCGACTTGTTGTTGTGGCTGACCAGGAACACCGTCCCGGCCTCCTTGCGCAGCTCGCGGATGCGGGCCTCGGAGCGCTTCTGGAACTTCCGGTCGCCGGTGGCCAGCGCCTCGTCGATCATCAGGACGTCGTGGTCCTTGGCGGCGGCGATGGAGAACCGGAGGCGGGCGGCCATGCCGGAGGAGTAGGTGCGCATCGGCAGGGTGATGAAATCGCCCTTCTCGTTGATCCCGGAGAAGTCGACGATGTCCTGGTAGCGCTCCTTGATCTCTTCGCGTGACATGCCCATCGCGAGCCCGCCGAGGATGATGTTCCGCTCGCCGGTGAGGTCGTTCATGAGGGCCGCGTTGACGCCGAGCAAGGACGGCTGGCCGTCGGTGTAGACCTTGCCGCGCTCGGCGGGCAGCAGTCCGGCGATGGCGCGCAGCAGGGTCGACTTGCCGGAGCCGTTGGACCCGATCAGGCCGATGGCCTCGCCGCGGTAGGCCACGAAGGACACCCCGCGCACGGCGTGCACCTTGCGCACGCCCCGCTCCTCGCCTCGTCCGAGGATCCGGCTGAGCGCCGCGGTGGCGCTGCCCTTGCCCGAGCGGGCGCCGTTCACGCGGTAGACGATGTGCAGGTCGTCCGCGATGACGGTGGGCACGCGTGCGCCCGTCTTGTCGTCAGCCACGGCCGTACCTCTCCTCTGCCTTCCAGAAGTAGACGAAGCCGACCACGCCGGCGAGCACCGCCCAGCCGAGCGCGAACGCCCAGATGTGCGGCGGCAGGTAGGACGAGTCGTACTTGTCGATCAGCGCGAACCGCACCAGGTCCATGTAGACCGCGGCCGGGTTCCACTGGAGCACGTCCGCCAGCCAGGACGGCACGTTCTTGTCCTCCAGCATCGCCGGGATGGAGAACATCACCCCGGACGCGTACATCCAGGTCCGCAGCACGAACGGCATCAGCTGCGCCAGGTCGGGGGTCTTGCTGCCCATCCGCGCGAAGATCAGCGCGAGGCCGGTGTTGAACACGAACTGCAGCGCCAGCGCCGGCACCACCAGCAGCCACGACAGGTCCGGGTAGCTCCGGAACGCCACCATGACGACGACCAGGACGATCATCGAGAACAGCAGCTGCTGGAGCTGCTGGAGCGCGAACGAGATCGGCAGCGACGCCCGGGGGAAGTGCAGCGCCCGCACCAGCCCCAGGTTCCCCGAGATCGCCCGGACACCGGCCAGCACCGAGCTCTGCGTGAAGGTGAACACGAACACGCCCGTCACCAGGAACGGCACGTAGACATCGCTCGGGATCCCGCGCCGGGCGCCCAGCAGCAGACCGAAGATGAAGAAGTACACGGCCGCGTTCAGCAGCGGCGTCGCCACCTGCCACAGCTGCCCCAGCTTCGCCTTGCTGTACTGGGCGGTCAGCTTGGCCTGCGAGAAGGCCAGGATGAAGTGCCGCCGCCCCCACAGCTGGCGGACGTACTCGCCGAGGGACGGGCGGGCGCCGCTGACGGCCAGCCCGTACTTGGCGGCCAGCTCGGCCGCCGAAAGGCCGCCGTCGGGCGACAGGGGCGCGCCGACCGCGACCGTGCCGTCGTGCGTAGTCTCACTCACGGGTGGATTGTCTTTCGTCCTCGATGTGCGTGGCCCGCGCGGGCCGGCCAGGAGCCGGGGACCGGGTGGGGCCGGATCCCCGGACTCGAAGCTTGTCAGATCACCGGGGGCCGGCCCAGTCGGGTCAGCCGCCACACCGTACGCCACTTCATGGGGCGACGGGGTCCGCAGGGCGAGGTCCAGCCCTCCTTGAAGCCGCCGAACCACGCCTTGAGGGCGGGGCCCGAGGGGCGGCGCAGGAGGGTGAGGAGCAACCACACGCCCAGGTACACCGGGACGAGCGGGGCGGGCAGGTTGCGCCGGGCGAGCCAGACGCGGTTGCGGGCCACCATGCGGTGGTACACCGCGTGCCGCGAGGGGGCGGTCGTCGGGTGGTACAGCACCATGTCGGACCGGTAGTCGATCATCCAGCCGGCGTCGAGGGCGCGCCAGGCCAGGTCGGTCTCCTCGTGGGCGTAGAAGAACTCGTCCGGCAGTCCGCCGACCTCCGCGAGGACCTGGGTGCGCACCGCGTTGGCGCCGCCGAGGAAGGTGGTCACGCGGGAGGAGCGCATCGGGTCGGAGGCGCGCAGCCGGGGCACGTGCCGGCGCTGGGTGACGCCGGTGTCCGGGTCGGCGATGCGGAAACTGATGATGCCGAGCGAGGGGTCCTCGGCGAACGCCTTCCGGCACAGCTCGGCGGTGTCGGTGTGCGCGAGCAGGCCGTCGTCGTCGAGGAAGAGCAGGATGTCGACGTCCCGTCCGCCGGGCCCGAACGCCTCGATGCCGACGTTGCGCCCGCCGGGGATGCCGAGGTTCTCGGGCAGCTCGACGGTCCGGACGCCCTCGGGGACGTCGGGCACGGGCGAGCCGTTGCCGACGACCACGACCTGGATGGGGTCGCCGTCCTGCTTGGCGACCGAGTCGAGCAGGGCACGCAGTTCGTCGGGGCGGTTGCCCATGGTGATGATCACCGCGCCGACCTTCATGCCCGCGCTCACTTCAGCCTGCTCGAGACGAGGACGGACACGAGGTGCAGCAGGGTCTGCAGCAGGGCGATCCCGGCGAGCACCGCGGTGCCGAGGCGGGTGAAGAACAGGTCGCCCCGGGCGGAGTCGAGGACCGCGAGGAGCAGGATCAGCAGGGACGCCTCTATGCCCAGGATCAGCCGGTGGAACTTCAGGGCGGCGGCGGCCCGGCGGGCGAGCGCCATGCCGGAGGAGCGCGGCTCGGCCGCGGACTCCTTCACCGGGGGCATGCCGTTCTGGTGGCGGGCGACACCGACCAGGTCGGTCTCCGCCTTGATGAGTATCGCGCCCAGCGCGGCGAGGGTGCCGAGGAACGCCCACAGCCAGTCGATGCGGCCGGTGCCCCACAGGTCGGCGGCGCGCAGTCCGAGGCCGACCAGCACGGCGGCGTCGGTCAGGTAGGCGCCGACGCGGTCCATGTAGACGCCGGCGAGGGAGTACTGCTTGCGCCAGCGGGCGATCTCGCCGTCGACGCAGTCGAGCAGCAGGTACAGCTGGACCGCGACCACCCCGAGGACCGCCCCCGTGATGCCGGGCACCAGGAGGGCGGGGGCCGCG
Organism: Streptomyces sp. GB4-14; assembly: GCF_022696125.1. Lineage (NCBI taxonomy): Bacteria > Bacillati > Actinomycetota > Actinomycetes > Kitasatosporales > Streptomycetaceae > Streptomyces > Streptomyces sp. GB4-14. The sequence continues at coordinate 730,828 of NZ_RZHO01000002.1, forward strand.
AGGACACCGCAGAGGGTCATCAGATATGTGAGCTGGTTGGGGGTGACCCGGGTGTTCACCAGGTAGCGGTCGACCCGCAGGGACACCTCGCGCATGTAGAGGCGTCCCATCCAGTGCTCACCGCTGCGCCGGTCCTTGACCCCTGCGGGGTGCACGACCGGACGGAGTTCAGCTACCGATGGCCTTGACATAGTCGGCGTAGACGTCCTTGATCTGTTCGGTGGTCAGGGCGAGGTGTTCGAGGATGGTGAAGCGGCCGGGGCGGGTCTCGGGGGCGTACTCGACGACGCGGACGAACTCGTCGACGGAGAACCCGATCTCCTCGGGGAGCACCGGCAGCCCGTGCCGGCGCAGCACCTCGGCCATGGCCGCCGACTCCTCGTGCGCGCCGCGCAGGTACATCGCGAAGGCGGCGCCCAGTCCGCACTGCTCGCCGTGGGCGGCGGCCCGCTGCGGGTAGAGCAGGTCGAAGGCGTGGTTGATCTCGTGGCAGGCGCCGGAGGAGGGCCGGGAGTCGCCCGAGACGGACATGGAGATGCCGGTGAGGACCAGCGCCTCGGCCAGCACCTGGAGGAAGGCGTCGTCGCCGACGCCGCCCGGGTGCCGGAGCACGGCCTCGCCGGCCTGGCGGGCCATGGCGGCGGCGAGTCCGTCGACCTTCTCGCCGTTGACGCGGTGGGACAGTTCCCAGTCGGCGACGGCGGAGATGTTGGAGACGACGTCGCCGATGCCGGAGCGGACGAACCGGACCGGGGCCTCGCGGATGACGTTGAGGTCGATCACGACGGCGATCGGGTTCGGCACGCCGTACGAGCCGCGGCCGGCGTCGTTGTCGAGGGTGGCGACCGGGGAGCACAGGCCGTCGTGCGCCAGGTTGGTGGCGACCGCGACCAGGGGCAGGCCGACGCGCGCCGAGGCGAACTTGGCACAGTCGATGATCTTCCCGCCGCCGAGGCCGACGACCGCGTCGTAGCGGCCGCCCTGGATGGCGCCCGCCAGCCGGACCGCGTCGTCGATGGTGCCGCCGCCGACCTCGAACCAGTCGGCGCCGGGCAGCGACGGCGCGACGCGGTCGCGCAGCCGGGCGCCGGAGCCGCCGCTGACGGCGATGGCGAGCCGGCCGGACTGCGAGATGCGTTCGTCGGCGAGGACGCAGGCCAGGTCGTCGAGGGCGCCGGGGCGGATGTCGACGACGACCGGCGAGGGGATGAGCCGGGTCAGTACTGGCACGCGATCTCCCGTCCGCGGGCGAGGTCGTCGTGGTTGTCGATCTCGACCCACCGGACGTCGCCGATCGGCGCCACGTCGATCCGGAAGCCCCGGTTCACCAGCTCCTGGTAACCGTCCTCGTAGTACAGCTGCGGATCCCGCTCGAACGTCGCCTTCAGCGCGTCCGCCAGCGCCTGCGCGGCCCCGCCCTCGATCAGCGTCACACCGATGTACTCGCCGGTCGCCTCGGCCGGGTCCATCAGCTTCGTGATCCGCCGCACCCCCTTCCCGGGGTCGACGACGACCTTCATCTCCTCGTCGGCGAGCTTCTTCACCGTGTCCAGCGCCAGGATGATCTGCTTGCCGTCACCCCGCGCGTCCAGCAGCGTCCGCTCCACCGACACCGGGTGCACCGTGTCGCCGTTGGCGAGGATCACACCGTCCTTCAGGGCGTCCCGCGCGCACCACAGCGAGTAGGCGTTGTTCCACTCCTCCGCCTTGTCGTTGTCGATGAGCGTCAGCTTCAGCCCGTACTTCGCCTCCAGCGCCGCCTGCCGCTCGTACACCGCCTCCTTGCGGTAGCCGACCACGACACCGACCTCGGTCAGACCGATCTCCGCGAAGTTGCCGAGCGTCAGGTCCAGGACCGTGGGTTCCCCTTCTATGCCCGCGGGCCCCACCGGCACCAGCGCCTTGGGCAGCGTGTCGGTGTAGGGGCGCAGACGCCGGCCGGCGCCGGCCGCCAGCACGAGGCCGATCATGCGGGTTCTCCTTCGTCGTGTACGGCGGGCGCGCCACCCCGGTGGGCGGCCGCCCAGAAGCGGATGCTCTCGGCGAGCACCACGAGAGCCACGGCCACGGCGAGGACCGTGAGCGCGACGGTGAATCCGGACGCGGTGAGCACGGCCGCCAGGACGGCGACCGTCAGCGTGCGACCTTCGTGCCCCCCGATCGCCCGCACCAGCGGACGCGGGGGCGCGCCCGCGTCGCCGCGGATGCGGTAGACCGTGTCGTAGTGATGGTAGGCGACCGCGGACACCAGTCCGTAGGCCGCGGGAAGGGCTCCGTTCACCCCCGCGTCGGCCGCCAGGACCAGGACGGTTCCGTATTCGGCGGCGCGGAACAGCGGGGGGACGAGCCAGTCGAGGCGGCCGGTCAGGGGGCGGGCCACGGCGGCGGCGGAGCAGATCACGTAGGCGAGGGCGGCCAGGACGGTCTGCCATCCGGCGCCCCACACGAGGGCGGAGCCCGTCACCAGCACCGCGCCGAGCGCGGCGGCGACGACCCCGCCGCGGACCCTGGAGCGGTGCAGCGGTTCGGAGAGCGGTCCGCCGTCGGCGAGGTCGGCCAGGGCCTGGGCCGCCTTGTCCTCCACGCGGCCGCCGCGCAGGGAGCGCAGCACGCGTCCGGCCGTGGTGTACGCGGCGGCGAAGGCACAGCCGGCGAGGAGCACCCAGAAGGTGACGCGGGGGGTGGTGGCGGCGGTGAGGACGGCGATCAGCGCCCAGCGCTCGCCGATCGGCAGGACGATGACGCGGCGTGCCCAGACCGTCCACCCGACGCGGTCCAGGCGGCCCGACAGGGCGGCGGCGGGACCTTCCGCGGCGCCGGTCCGTGCCTCGGCGAAGGAGAAGTCGACCACGTGCCGGCAGGACTGGAGGATTATGGCGCCGAGCGCCAGGGCCCAGACGTCGTCGCCGGTACGGGCCGCGCCGAGGGCGAGGCCGGCGTAGAAGGCGTACTCCTTGGCCCGGTCGAACGTGGCGTCGAGCCAGGCGCCGAGCGTGGAGTACTGCAGCGAGTAGCGGGCGAGCTGGCCGTCGGCACAGTCAAGGACGAACGAGCCGAGGAGCAGCACGCCTGCGGCGGCGAATCCCGCCCGGGTGCCGGTGGCGGCGCAGCCGGCCGCGATCAGCGCGGTGAGCAGGGAGGCGGTGGTGACCTGGTTCGGGGTCAGTCCGCGGCGGGCGCACCAGCGCGCGAGGTGGCGCGAGTAGGGGCTGACGCAGAAGGTGGTGAAGAAGCCGTCGCGGGCCTTGACGGCGGACCTGAGGCGTACGGCCTCCTCGTCCACGGCGGCGACGGCCTGCCGGGCCTCGTTGCGGGCCTGCGGGTCGGCGGGCACGGCGGCGACCAGGCTGCCGAGCTCGGGGCGGTGCACGTCGGTGTCGAGGGCGGCGGCGATCCGGTCCGGGAGGCCCTCCACGAGGGTGCCGTTGCCGGCGCCCTGCCGGGTCGCGGAGTTCTCGCGGGCCGTCGCGCGGGTCAGGGCCTGGCGGCCGGACCGCTGGGCGGTGACGGCGCCGGGGATCGCGGAGAGCGGGAAGCGGGGGTCGGTCAGACCGAGCCGCAGGGCGTGCACGTGTCCGACGAAGCGGGTGTCGACCAGGGCGACGCGCTCCTCCCCGGGGACCCCGGCGAGCAGCCTCTCGGCCTCCGCCGCGCCGGCGGCGGCCCGCACGTCGAAGCCGAGGGAGCGCAGGTCGCTCTCGAGTGTCGAGCCGGGGACCGGGGGGCCGGTGACGATGGCGGTCGGCAACCGAAATCTCACTCCCTGGGGGCGACGCGTCCACGCCGGTCATGTACACGGTGATGCGCCCGGACGGAGGCCCTGCGGGCGGCATGTCGGCAGAGGCTATCGGATACGCGGAAGCCCGAGTTCACCGCCCGTTCGACGGCCGGACCGACGCGGTTCGCCCGCTCCTGTGCCGCGCTCATCATCGGGGATACCGGCCCCGGCTCACAAACCGCGCCGGTGGCTCGCCTTAGGGTGGACCACCATGACGTGGCTGATCACCGGCGGAGCCGGATACATCGGGGCCCATGTGGTGCGGGCCATGACGGACGCCGGGGAGCGTGTCGTCGTGCTGGACGACCTCTCCGCCGGGGTCCCGGCGCGGCTGCCCGAGGGCGTCCCGCTGGTCCGGGGCTCGGCGCTGGACGGCGACCTGCTGACGAAGGTGCTCGCCGAGCACGGCGCGACCGGGGTGCTGCACCTCGCCGCGCGCAAGCAGCCCGGCGAGTCGGTGGCCCAGCCCACCCGCTACTACCGGGAGAACCTGGGCGGTCTGGCGACCCTGCTGGACGCCGTCGCGGAGGCGGGCGTCCGGCGCTTCGTCTTCTCCTCGTCCGCGGCCGTCTACGGCGACCCGCACGTGGACCTCATCACGGAGGACACCCCCTGCGCCCCGGTGAACCCCTACGGCGAGACCAAGCTCGCCGGGGAGTGGCTGGTGCGGGCGGCGGGCCGGGCGCACGGCATCGACACGGTGTGCCTGCGCTACTTCAACGTCGCGGGTACGGCGGTGCCGGAGCTGGCCGACACCGGCGTCTTCAACATCGTGCCGATGGTCTTCGACCGGCTCACCCGCGGCGAGGCCCCGCGCATCTTCGGCGACGACTACCCCACCCCGGACGGCACCTGCGTCCGGGACTACATCCACGTGGCCGATCTCGCGGAGGCGCACCTCGCGGCGGTGCGCGCGCTGTCCGAGGGCGGTGTCCAGGGCGATCTGACGCTGAACGTCGGACGCGGCGAGGGCGTCTCCGTCCGGGAGCTGATCACGGTCATCGGGGAGGTCACGGGCGACACCCGCACCCCCGTGGTCGAGGCGAGGCGTCCCGGCGACCCGCCCCGCGCGGTGGCCTCGGCCGCCCTCGCGAGCGAGCGTCTGGGCTGGACGGCGCGCCGTTCGGTGCGCGAGATGGTCGAGTCCGCCTGGCAGGGCTGGCAGCTCCTCCAGGGCTCCCCGCGCACCTGACCTGCGGATCGTTTCCGCAGGTCAGGGCACATGACAACGGTGTTCAGTGCCGCGTTGCCGGATACCCCTGCCCCGTAGTTCACTGTGCTGCGGAAGGGCAGCGGCAGGCGCGACGGAAGGGCGGCGGCGGGCATGGGGGCAGGCCACGATCACGGGCATGCGCACGGGGCGCCGTCGGGCGGCACGGTCAGCGCGGCCTACCGTGGGAGGCTGCGGATCGCGCTGGCGATCACGGTCTTCGTGATGGTCGTGCAGATCGTCGGCGGCATACTGGCCGACTCGCTCGCCCTGGTCGCGGACGCCGCCCACATGGCGACCGACGCCCTGGGGCTGGGCATGGCCCTGCTCGCCATCCACTTCGCGGGCCGACCGCCGAGCGAGCGGCGCACCTTCGGGCTGGCCCGCGCGGAGATCCTGGCGGCGCTGGCCAACTGTCTGCTGCTGCTCGGCGTCGGCGGCTACGTGCTGTACGAGGCGGTCCAGCGGTTCGTCACGCCGGCGGCCACCGAAGGCGGTCTGGCGATGGTGTTCGGCGCCGTCGGCCTCGCCGCCAACCTGGTGTCGCTGTCGCTGCTGATGCGCGGGCAGAAGGAGAGCCTGAACGTGCGCGGCGCCTTCCTGGAGGTGGCGGCGGACGCGCTCGGCTCGGTCACGGTGATCGTGGCCGCGCTGGTGATCGTCACCACCGGCTGGACGGCCGCCGACCCGATCGCCTCCCTGGTCATCGCGCTGATGATCGTGCCGCGCACGCTGAGGCTGCTGCGCGAGACGCTCGACGTGCTGCTGGAGGCGGCGCCCAAGGGCGTGGACATGGCCGAGGTGCGGGCGCACATCCTGAACACGCCGGGGGTGGAGGACGTGCACGACCTGCACGCCTGGACGATCACCTCGGGGATGCCGGTGCTCTCCGCGCATGTGGTGGTCAGCGTGGACACGCTGAACGCGATCGGGCACGAGAAGATGCTGCACGAGCTGCAGGACTGCCTGGGCGACCACTTCGACGTGCAGCACTGCACCTTCCAGCTGGAGCCCGGCGGGCACGCGGAGCACGAGGCGCGGCTGTGTCACTGACGCGGCTGTGTCACTGACACGCCCGCGTCTCCGAATTCATCGGTGTCACTCGGCAGGCAGGTGTCGCGTGCGGTCACGCGCACGCCCCCAGGTGCGCCGACGCGCCGGGGAACGCAGCCTTCCGCCCCGGTGACGGCGTCTTCCGCTTGCGACGGGTGCGGTACCCGCGCGTTTCCGGCGCCCGTCACGGGCACGATCAGCGCGGGTCCGGTGCCGTCCGGCTGCCGCCACGACCGCTCTTCGCGCCGGCGGCGGGACATGCGGGAGAGGACCGGAGTGCCGGGAGTGCCGGATTCGTGCGGCAGACTGGGGCGCGAACACCGAGTGAAGGATGGGTATGCCGATCACACCTGCCACCGCGACGAACAGCCCGTCGAGCGGCACCGCCGAGCCGATTTTGCTGGAACTGGTCGACGAGGACGGCGTGACGGTCGGCACCGCGGAGAAGCTCTCCGCCCATCAGCCGCCGGGGAAGCTGCACCGGGCCTTCTCCGTGTTCCTGTTCGACGAGCGCGGCCGGCTGCTGCTCCAGCAGCGGGCGCTCGGCAAGTACCACTCTCCCGGGGTGTGGTCGAACACCTGCTGTGGCCACCCGTACCCGGGCGAGGCGCCGTTCGCGGCCGCGGCCCGGCGCACGTACGAGGAGCTGGGGGTGTCGCCGTCGCTGATGGCGGAGGCGGGCACGGTCCGCTACAACCACCCGGACCCGGCCTCGGGCCTGGTGGAGCAGGAGTACAACCACCTCTTCGTCGGCATGGTGCAGTCGCCGGTGCGGCCCGACGGGAACGAGGTCGCCGCCACGGCGTTCGTGACGCCGGAGGACCTGGCGGAGCGGCACGCGAAGGACACCTTCTCGGCGTGGTTCATGACCGTGCTGGACGCGGCGCGGCCCGCCGTACGGGAGCTGACGGGCCCGTCGGCCGGGTGGTGACGGCGGTGCCGTACGGCGTCCTGTCCCGTCAGGGGCGGGGCGCGGTACGGCGCGGTCAGCAGGTCCGCGCGGGTTTGAGCGGCAGGGCGGCCCAGATCACCTTGCCGCCGGTGGAGGTGTGCTCCACCTCGCAGGCCCCTCCGGCCTCGCGCGTGATCTCGCGTACCAGGAGCAGTCCCCGGCCGCCGGTGCGGCCGTAGTCGTTCTCCAGGGCGGTGGGGCGGTAGGGGTGGTTGTCCTCCACGGACACCCGGATCCACTCCGCGCCCACCGCGACCTCGACGGCGAGCACGGGGGACAGCAGCGCCGCGTGTTTGACCGCGTTGGTGACCAGCTCGGAGACGATCAGCAGCAGCCCCTGCACCACGTCGTCCGCGACCGGCACCCCCTGCCGCAGCAGCAGGTCCCGCACGGCGTGCCGGGCCTGTGGCACCGAGGCGTCCACGGCAGGGGCGGTGAACCGCCAGACACCTTCGTACGGCAGTGGGTCGCCACCCTCACGCTCGATTGTCACCACACGTCGAGTGTTGGGACCGATCGCCTTCACCCTTCCGCACTGAACACAAGTCAGCGGATATCGAGCGTTTCCGACCGTTCGTGCCCGGGTCGGGCGTGCGCGGGACCGTTCAGGCCCGGTCTGTGCCGTTCCGGTGCTCTGTCCCCTCTCCGTTCTCCGGCGCTCGCTACTTTCCGGCGACCATGCCCACGACGCGTCGGCCACCGTAGCCGGTGGCGATCAGTCCCAGCCCGTCGAACAGCAGGGAGAGCGAGAAGAACGTGCCGATGACGTACTGGCTGCTGCTCGGCCAGGTGGCCAGCACGAGGATGCCGAGGAGCAGTCCGAAGGCGCCCTGCACCAGCGTCCAGCCGACCTGCGGGCCGCGCACCACCAGGCTGCCGACCAGCCGGAACAGCCCGCCCGTCAGGAACAGCAGCGCGGCGAACATGGTCAGCGCCTCCGCCGCGGCCTCCGGGGTTTTGATGATGACCACGCCGGCCGCGATGTTCAGGGCGGCGACGACCACGCCCAGCCAGAAGAAGTTCGTCTGCCGCGCCTGCACCGCGTGCAGCAGCCCGACGATCCCGCCGACCAGCAGCAGCCAGCCGAAGAGCAGCATCGTGGTGAGCGTGGCGGCGGCCGTGTAGATCAGGCCGATCAGCCCGGCGACGACGAGGATCACCCCGAGCAGGGCGAGAATGCCGAAACTGCGGTTCAGCTTCGCCGTGCCGCCCCGCGGGCCTGCCGCTCCGGTGGACCTGGCCATGGCTGCCTCCCGGGTTCCGCCCCCCTTCCCGACGCTCCCGCTCCTCCGTGTCCCCCGCCCTCGGCGGTCGTAACGCCGGGGCCCGGCCCGCCGCCTGGGGCCGTGACCGGGACGGATAGCATCCGACGCATGGAGGAGCCGCAGCTGCTGCACAGCGTGACCGACTCGGTCGCCACGGTCGTCATCCGTCATCCCGCGAAGCGGAACGCGATGACCGCCGCGATGTGGGCCGCCCTGCCTCCGCTGCTCGGCGCGCTGGCGGACGACTCCGCCGTGCGGGCGCTGGTGCTCACCGGCGACGGCGGCACCTTCTGCGCAGGGGCGGACATCTCCACGCTCCAGGGCTCGCCGCTGGAGGCGCAGCGGCTGGCCGTGGCCGCCGAGGAGGCGCTCGCCGCCTTCCCCAAGCCGACCCTGGCCGCCGTGCGCGGCCACTGCGTGGGCGGCGGGGCGCAGCTCGCGGCCGCCTGCGACCTGCGGTTCGCCGAGGAGGGTGCGCGGTTCGGGGTGACCCCGGCGAAGCTCGGCATCGTCTACCCGTCCTCCGCGACCCGGCGGCTGGTGTCGCTGGTGGGCCCCGCGACCGCCAAGTACCTCCTCTTCTCGGGCGAGCTGATCGACACGGAACGGGCGCTGCGCACGGGGCTGGTGGACGAGGTGCTGCCCGCGGGCGCGCTGGACGCGCGGGTCACGGAGTTCACCGGGATCCTGGCGTCCCGGTCGCTGCTGACGCAGGCGGCGGCGAAGGAGTTCGCCGACGGCCGCACCGACCGCGACGACCACTGGCACACGACGGCCGCCGCGAGCGACGACACCGGGGAGGGGGTGACGGCGTTCCTGGAGCGCAGGGCCCCGCGCTTCACCTGGAGCCTGTCCGCCCGTGAGGGCGCGTCCTCATCGCGTGCATGTTGAAGCGTGGAAGAGGTACCCGAAGGGAGTCCGGCCGTACGGGCCGGACGACGAAAGGGGTAGCCACGTGTTCCGTGCCATCGCAGACGTCCTGCGCCAGATCGGCGGCGCCGTCGCCACCGTCGTGACCCTGCCGTTCCGGGCGCTCGCCCGGCTGTTCGGCGGCGCGTCCTCCACCGCGCGCGGGCGGCGCGCCTGAGTCCGCCCGGGGGGTCCCGGGGCGCGTCGCCGCCCTGATCCCCGATTGTCGTCGTCACCTGCCACAATTGCCGCGCAACCTCAGTGGAGAAGGCGGTACGGGAACGTGACGACACCCCTCGCAGGGTCCATCGAAGGCAGGATCGCCGAGGAACTCGGCGTACGGGAGCGGCAGGTCAGGGCCGCTGTGGAACTGCTCGACGGCGGTTCGACGGTGCCCTTCATCGCCCGCTACCGCAAGGAAGCGACCGAGATGCTCGACGATGCGCAGCTGCGCACGATCGAGGAGCGGCTGCGCTATCTGCGGGAGCTCGAGGAGCGCCGCACGGCGATCCTCGACTCGGTGCGTGAGCAGGGCAAGCTCACCGAGGAGCTCGAGGCCCGCATCCGGGGCGCGGAGACCAAGGCGCGCCTGGAGGACATCTACCTGCCGTTCAAGCCCAAGCGGCGCACCAAGGCGCAGATCGCCCGCGAGGCGGGGCTGGAGCCGCTGGCGGAGGGGCTGCTCGCCGATCCCGGAGTCGAGCCCCTCGCCGCGGCCGCCGCGTTCGTGGACCCGGAGAAGGGCGTCGCGGACCCGCAGGCCGCGCTGGACGGCGCCCGCGCCATCCTCACCGAGCGTTTCTCCGAGGACGCCGACCTGATCGGCGAGCTGCGCGAGCGCATGTGGGTGCGCGGGCGGCTGGCGGCGAAGGTACGGGAGGGCAAGGAGGAGGCGGGCGCCAAGTTCGCCGACTACTTCGACTTCTCCGAGCCGTTCACGGAGCTGCCCTCGCACCGGGTGCTGGCGATGCTGCGCGGCGAGAAGGAGGAGGTCCTCGACCTCGTCCTGGAGCCGGAGGAGCCCACCGACGGCCCCTCCTCGTACGAGGGCATCGTCGCCCACAAGTTCGGGATCGCGGACCGGGGCCGTCCGGGTGACAAGTGGCTGCTGGACACGGTCCGCTGGGCCTGGCGCACGCGCATCCTGGTGCACCTGGGCATCGACCTCCGTCTGCGGCTGCGCACCGCCGCCGAGGACGAGGCGGTGCGGGTCTTCGCCGCCAACCTGCGCGACCTGCTGCTGGCCGCCCCGGCCGGGACGCGCGCGACGCTCGGCCTGGACCCCGGTTTCCGCACGGGTGTGAAGGTCGCCGTGGTCGACGCGACCGGCAAGGTCGTCGCCACGGACGTGATCCACCCGCACGTCCCGGCGAACCGCTGGGACGAGGCGATCGCCAAGCTGGCCCGGCTCGCGAAGGAGCACGCGGTCGAGCTGATCGCCATCGGCAACGGCACGGCGTCGCGCGAGACCGACAAGCTCGCCGGCGAACTCATCGCCAAGCACCCTGAGCTGAAGCTGACGAAGGTGATGGTGTCCGAGGCGGGCGCCTCCGTGTACTCGGCGTCCGCGTTCGCCTCCCAGGAGCTGCCGGACATGGACGTGTCGCTGCGCGGCGCGGTGTCCATCGCGCGGCGCCTGCAGGACCCGCTGGCCGAGCTGGTGAAGATCGACCCGAAGTCGATCGGCGTCGGCCAGTACCAGCACGACCTGTCCGAGGTGAAGCTGTCGCGTTCGCTGGACGCGGTGGTGGAGGACTGTGTGAACGGCGTGGGCGTGGACGTCAACACCGCGTCCGCCCCGCTCCTCGCCCGGGTGTCCGGCATCTCCTCCGGTCTCGCCGAGAACATCGTGGCGCACCGCGACTCCAACGGCCCCTTCAGGTCCCGATCCGAGCTGAAGAAGGTGGCCCGGCTGGGCCCGAAGGCGTACGAGCAGTGCGCGGGCTTCCTGCGGATCCGCGGCGGCGACGACCCGCTGGACGCGTCCAGCGTGCACCCCGAGGCGTACCCGGTGGTGCGGCGGATGGTGAAGACCACCGGGCAGGAGGTGGCCTCGCTCGTCGGCAACACGGCGGTGCTGCGCTCGCTGCGCCCGCAGGACTTCGTGGACGACACCTTCGGTCTGCCCACCGTGTCCGACATCCTCAAGGAGCTGGAGAAGCCCGGACGTGACCCGCGTCCGGCGTTCAGGACCGCTGCCTTCAAGGAGGGTGTGGAGAAGATCTCCGACCTGTCCTCCGGGATGATCCTGGAAGGCGTGGTGACGAACGTGGCCGCTTTCGGCGCGTTCGTCGACGTCGGCGTCCACCAGGACGGCCTGGTGCACGTCTCCGCGATGTCGAAGACGTTCGTCAAGGACCCGCGGGACGTGGTGAAGCCGGGCGACATCGTCCAGGTCAAGGTGCTCGACGTCGACATCCCGCGCAAGCGGATCTCGCTGACGCTGCGTCTGGACGACGAGGCCGCCCCGCGCAGCGGGCAGGAGGACGGTGAGCGCCGGCAGCGCGGCGGGCGTCCTCCGCAGCAGCGCCAGGGCGGCCGGCAGCGCCAGGACGGCCGCGGCGGTGCCCGGCAGGCGCCCGCCCCGGCCAACAGCGCGATGGCCGACGCCCTGCGCCGCGCGGGTCTGCTGGACCCGAAGAGCGGCCGCCGCTGAGCGGTGGAGCGTGGTCCCGGGCCCCGTGCGCGGGCCCGGGACCGGCTCAGAGCTCGGTCACGGCGCCGTCGGTGACGTGCAGACGGCGGGTCACATGGACCGCGTCCAGCATCCGCCGGTCGTGGGTGACCAGCAGCAGCGTGCCCTCGTAGGCGTCGAGGGCGGACTCCAGCTGCTCGATGGCGGGCAGGTCGAGGTGGTTGGTCGGCTCGTCCAGCACGAGGAGGTTGACGCCCCGGCCCTGCAGCAGTGCGAGGGCGGCGCGGGTGCGCTCGCCCGGTGACAGGGTCGCCGCGGGACGCAGCACGTGCTCCCCCTTCAGGCCGAACTTGGCGAGGAGCGTGCGGATGTCGGCCGGCTCAAGCTCCGGGACCGAGGGGCGGAAGGCGTCCAGCAGGGTCCGGGGGCCGTGGAACAGCGCGCGGGCCTGGTCGACCTCCCCCAGCAGCACGCCCGAGCCCAGGGCGGCGTGGCCCGCGTCGAGCGGCACGCGGCCCAGCAGGGCGCCGAGCAGCGTGGACTTGCCCGCGCCGTTCGCGCCGGTCACCGCGACCCGGTCGGCCCAGTCGATCTGCAGGGTCACCGGGCCGAGCGTGAAGCCGCCCCGGCGGACGACGGCGTCCCGCAGGTTCGCGACCACGGCGCCGGAGCGCGGGGCCGCCGCGATCTCCATGCGCAGCTCCCACTCCTTGCGCGGCTCCTCGACGACCTCCAGGCGCTCGATCATGCGCTGGGTCTGCCGGGCCTTGGCGGCCTGCTTCTCACTGGCCTCGCTGCGGAACTTGCGGCCGATCTTGTCGTTGTCGTTCCCGGCCTTGCGGCGGGCGTTCTTCACGCCCTTGTCCATCCAGGCGCGCTGCATCCGGGCCCGGTCCTGGAGGGCGGCGCGCTTGTCGGCAAACTCCTCGTACTCGTCGCGGGCGTGACGGCGGGCCACCTCGCGTTCCTCCAGGTAGGCGTCGTAGCCGCCGCCGTAGAGGTTGATCTGCCGCTGCGCCAGGTCCAGTTCGAGGACCTTGGTGACCGTGCGGGAGAGGAACTCGCGGTCGTGGCTGACGACGACCGTGCCGGCGCGCAGGCCGCTCACGAACCGCTCCAGGCGCTCCAGGCCGTCCAGGTCGAGGTCGTTGGTCGGCTCGTCGAGCAGGAAGACGTCGTAGCGGGACAGCAGCAGCGAGGCGAGTCCGGCGCGGGCCGCCTGGCCGCCGGAGAGGGCGGTCGTCCGCTGGTCGAGGCCGACGTCCAGGCCGAGCGTGGCGGTGACCTCCTCGACGCGCTCGTCGAGGTCGGCGCCGCCGAGGGCGAGCCACCGTTCCAGGGCGGTGGCGTAGGCGTCGTCCGCGCCGGGGGCGCCGTCGACCAGGCCCTGGGTCGCTTCGTCCATGGCGTGCTGGGCCTCGGCGACGCCGGTGCGGCGGGCCAGGAAGGCGCGCACGGTCTCACCGGGGCGCCGCTCCGGCTCCTGCGGGAGGTGCCCCACGGTGGCGGTGGGCGGGGAGAGACGCAGCTCGCCCTCCTCGGGCGCGGCGAGCCCGGCGAGCAGGCGCAGCAGCGTGGACTTGCCGGCACCGTTGGCCCCGACCAGGCCGATGACGTCGCCGGGCGCGACGACGAGGTCGAGCCCGGCGAAGAGGGAGCGGTCGCCGTGTCCGGCGGCGAGGTTCTTGGCGACGAGGGTGGCAGTCATCAGACCGCCGATCCTAGAGCCTCGGCGCCGGCGCGAAGGCTCCGGGCCGGTCAGGGGCGGACGGCGGTGACCAGCACCGTTCCGGCGGTACGGGCCACCAGGTACGCCTCGCCCCTGACCGCCGGCGGGTCCAGCGGGACGCGGTGCCGGCCGGGTTCGAGGACCGCGTCGAAGAGGTCCCGGCTGCGGGCACGGGAGAGGCGGTCGACACGGTGCGCGGTGAGGCGGACGCGGCAGGCGGAGACCACCTCGAACTCGGCGGCGCCGCCGGCCACGGTCAGGTCCGTCAGCCGCCGGTGGCCGTCCCGGCCCGTCTCCAAGGCCTGTTCGGCCTGCGCGACCAGCAGCGGGACGACGGGCGCGAGCGCGTCGACGCAAGGGACGTCCGCCCCCGCGCCGGCCAGCGCCCGGCGCACGACGTCGCGTTCCCGCGCGGGGACCGAGCGGCCGAACAACACGGCGCCGTAGGAGCGGAGCTCGTCGGCGGTGACCCCGTCGGCGCTATGGGTGATGTCGGCGCCGATGCCGATGGTGCGCAGGGCGGCGGCCGGCCGGGCGAGGAGGGCCGCGTGGGCGCCGATGAGCAGGACGCGGCGGCGGCTGCCGGGGAGGTCGCCGTCCAGGAGGGCGGTCAGTGCCGCGCGGTACACGTCGCCACGGAAACGGAACGGGCCCACCCCGTGGTAGCCGTCGCGCTCCAGGTCGGCCCGGTCACCGGTCTGCCAGGCGAAGTCCCGCCAGATGACGTCCTCGCCGTCCCGCTCGATGACGGCGGTCACGGCGCCGCAGGCGAGCTCTTCGCACTCGGGGCAGCCGTAGACGACGTACCGGCCGTCGGGCAGGGGCGCGCCGGTCTCCAGCAGCAGGCTGCGGACCTGGGCGGTGAAGAGGGACGGCGGCACGTCGGAGGCGAGCGGGGAGACGGCGTCCAGGTCGGACAGGCGGTGCAGGAGAGGGCGTCCGTCGACGACGAAGTCGACGAAGTCGCGGTGCACTTGGAAGTCACCGCCGGCGAGGAGCCCCCCGGGGCGGGTCGCCGGCGCCAGGCCGAAGGTCGCGTACTCGGCAGACATGCCGTGAGTATTCCCACCCGGGGCCGGTCACGAGCACCCGCGCGGACATCCGCTACCGTCCGCCGGATGGGAAGCGAGACGGACGACGGTGTCGTGGTGGTGGGCGGCGGGGTGACCGGGCTGACCACGGCGGTGGTCCTCGCCGAGCGGGGAGTACGGGTGCGGCTGTGGACGCGGGACCCGGTCGGGGCGACCACCTCGGCGGTCGCGGGCGCCCTGTGGTGGCCGTACCGCATCGATCCCCCGGAGGCGGCGCGGGCGTGGGCGCTGGAATCGCTCGGTGTCTACGAGGAGCTGGCGCTGCGGCCGGAGGCCACGGGCGTACGGATGGTCGAGGGGGTACTGGGCGAGACGCCGATGGACGAGGTCGGCGGGTGGGCCGCCGCGCGGCTGCCGGGGCTGCGTCCGGCGACGGAGGCCGAGTACCCGGGCGGCCGGGGGCTGTGGGCTCGACTGCCGCTGATCGACATGCCGGCCCATCTGCCGTATCTGCGCGACCGGTTGACGGCGGCGGGCGGCACGGTGGAGACGCGTGCGGTGGCGGATCTCGCGGAGGCCGACGCGCCGGTGGTGGTCAACTGCACGGGGCTGGCGGCGCGGGAGCTGGTGCCGGACCCGTCGGTGCGGCCGGTGCGCGGTCAGCTGGTGGTCGTGGAGAACCCGGGGATCCGCACCTGGATGGTGACCGAGGGCGCGGACGGGTCGATGGCGTACTTCTTCCCGCAGCCGGGGCGGCTGCTGCTGGGCGGCACGGCCGAGGAGGACGTGTGGTCCGACCGGCCGGACCCGGCGACGGCCGAGGCGATCGTACGGCGGTGCGTGGCGCTGCGCCCGGAGATCGCCGATGCCCGTGTGCTGGAGCACCGGGTGGGGCTGCGGCCCGCGCGGGACGCGGTCCGGCTGGAGCGCACCCGGCTGCCCGACGGGCGGGTGCTGGTGCACAACTACGGCCACGGCGGCGCGGGCGTCACCGTGGCCTGGGGGTGTGCGCGTCGGGCGGCGGGGCTGGCCGCGGCGTGAGGCGCGGGGCGGGCGTCGGGCGCCCGCCCCGCGTCACCACATGCCCCTCGCGGGGTCAGTGCTTGCCGATGGGGTCGCCCTCGACGTCCGGTCCGCGGCCGGGCCCGACGCGCAGCTCGAACTCGCCGTCGTACTTCTTGTGCCCCTCGATGACCGCGAGTTCGACCGCCTCGTTGCCCATCTTGTTGCGGACGACGAGCGGGTCGTGGCGCAGGTCGCGCATGAGTGCCACGCACATGAAGATCATGACGACGACGAACGGCGCCGCGGCGAGGATGGTGAGGTTCTGCAGACCGGTCAGGGCGTCGCCCTGACCGCTGCCGACCATCAGCATGATGGCCGCCACCGCACCGGTCACCACGCCCCAGAACACCACGGCCCAGCGGCTGGGTTCGAGGGAGCCCTTCTGCGAGAGGGTGCCCATCACGACGGAGGCCGCGTCGGCGCCCGAGACGAAGAAGATGCCGACGAGGACCATCACCAGCAGGCTGGTGGCGGTCGCGACGGGGAACTCCTGGAGCACGGCGAACAGCCGGCCCTCGGGGGTGGTCTCGTCGCCGAGCCGGTTCTGCTCCTGCAGGCGCATCGCCGAGCCGCCGAAGATGGCGAACCAGACCAGGCTGACCGCGCTGGGCACGAGGATGACACCGCCGATGAACTGACGGATGGTCCGGCCGCGGCTGATGCGGGCGATGAACATGCCGACGAACGGCGTCCAGGAGATCCACCACGCCCAGTAGAAGACGGTCCAGCTGCCCAGCCAGTCGGCGACGCCCTCGCCGCCGCTGATGTCGGTGCGGCCGGCCATCTCCGGCAGGTCGCCGAGGTAGGCGAAGACCGAGGTGGGCAGCAGGTCGAGGACGAGGACGGTGGGGCCCGCGACGAAGACGAACACGGCGAGGACCAGCGCCAGCACCATGTTGGTGTTGGACAGCCACTGGATGCCCTTCTCCACACCGGACACCGCGGACGCCACGAACGCCACGGTCAGCACGGCGATGATGGAGACCAGCAGGCCGGTGCCGACCTTGTCCAGCCAGTCGAGCTTCTCCACGCCGGAGCCGATCTGCAGCGCGCCGAGGCCCAGGGAGGCCGCCGAGCCGAAGACGGTCGCGATGATGGCGAGGACGTCGATGACCCGGCCGCCGGCGCCGTTGGCGTTCTTTTCGCCGATGAGCGGGGTGAACACGGCGCTGACGGTCTGCCGGCGGCGGCGCCGGAAGGTGCTGTAGGCGATGGCGAGGCCGACCACGGCGTAGATGGCCCACGGGTGGAGCGTCCAGTGGAACAGCGTGGTGGCCATGGCCGTCGCCATCCGGTCGCCCGAGTCCTGCGGGCCGGTGCCGGGCGGCGGGGTGTCGAAGTGCGCGAGCGGTTCGCTCACGCCCCAGAACATCAGGCCGATGCCCATGCCGGCGCTGAACATCATGGCGATCCAGGACACCGTCCGGAACTCCGGCTCCTCGCCCTCGGCGCCGAGCGTGATCCGGCCGTAGCGGCTGGCGGCCAGCCACAGGGCGAAGACGACGAAGCCGGAGGCGGCCAGCACGAAGCCCCAGCCGCCGTTGTGCATCAGTCCGCCCAGCAGGTCGGCCGAGACGTCTTCCAGCGAGTCCGTCCAGACGGCTCCCCACAGGACGAAGGCCAGGGTGAGCGCGGCGGTGACCCCGAACACCACCCAGTCGGTGCGGGGCCTGTTCCGGCCGGGCAGGCCCGCTTCGGAGCCGGGCAGCGGGCCTGCCGTGGAGTCCTTGTCGCTTGGGTGGTCCTGCGTCACAGGCGGAACCTTTCGTCCGAGCCTTCGGGCGGAGAGCCCTCCTCCCGATAGGCCCTTACCACCGATGGCGCAAAACTCACCTCATCCACAGGATGTGACCGCCTTGCCTTCGGCCAGGTGGTACGTCGCGCGGCCGTCCAGGAGGAGCGGGACGAGCGCCCGCAGCGACTGCCGCAGGGGTACGAGGACACCGTCGCCGCTTGGCTGGACGCGTACGCCGTGCAGGGCCAGCTCGTCGCCCACATCCGCGTACTGACCTGCGGTGAGGCGGTAGCCGCAGGGCGGGTCGGCGAGCACCTCGTCAGGGTCGGGCGTCTCGTTGTCGGCGCCGCCGAGGTACACGGGGCCGCGGTCCGCGTACCCGGCGGCGCGGGCCCTGGCGGTCACCGCCTCGACCGTCCCGCGCCGCTCCGAGGTGAAACGGATCAGGCCGTTCAGGGCGGCGAGGTGGGAGTCGACCCTGCGCCGGTTGTTGAACGCCTCGTCGGCCTTCTCCGCGTCGGTGAGCGGGTCGACGCGGCTCTCGACGAGCAGGCCGACGGCGTGCTTGACGCCGGACAGGTTGCGCAGGATGCGTTCCTGGCCGTCGCCGGCGGTCTGCCGGACGGGGTCGCCGGTGACGGGGTCGGTCCAGATGCCGTAGGTGCCGGTGGAGTACCCGGCGGCGCCGGCGGCGGGACGGACGTGGTCCTGGGACAGGGAGCGGGCGACGTCGTGGACGGCCGGGTGGGTGTTGAGGTTGCGCGGCCACAGGTCGAACAGGTCCTTGTCGTAGTACGGCGGGGTGGCGCCGTACTCGTGCAGGTCGTAGATCACGTCGGGCCGCTCGTCGCGGATCACGGCGGCCAGCGCGCGGCCCTCGGCGGTCCTCAGGGCGACGTGGTCGCGGTTGATGTCGACGCCGTCGCTGTTGCCCCGGGTGCCGGCGGCCCGCCCGTCGGGGTTGGCGGTGGGGACGACGAGCACCGTGGTCCGGTCCAGGAAGCGCTTCGTCCGCCGGTCCCTGGCGTACGCCAGGTCGCGGATCGTGGTGAGGCACGCCTCCCGGCCGGAGGGTTCGTCGCCGTGCTGGCTGCACACCAGGAGGACCTTGTGCGGGTTTCGGTGAGCGCCGATGCGGACCAACCGCAGGGGGCGGTTCCGCGCGGTCGTGCCGATGCGGGTGACGTGGAGGCGGCCGCTCGCCCGGTCCACGGTCTCCAGCAGGCGCCGCTCCTCGGGCTGGGTGGTCCAGCGGGCGCCGTGGCTCAGTTCGAAGCCGGTGCGCGGCGGGGCGGCGGTGTCGTGCGCCCCGGCGGCGGGGGCGGTGACGGCGGTGGCGGCGAGGCCTGCGAGGGCGGTGGCGGCGAGGAGCGCGACGCGTCGTTTCATCGGGTCTCCCCCGGGACTCGGTGGGCGGTGCCGGCGGGCGGGCGGACGCCGCCCGGTGCGGTGCGCGGGGCGGTGACGGGCGGTCCGGAGGTGGCGCGGGCGAACGCGGCGGCGCCGCCGACGAAGGGGACCCGGGCGGAGGTGCGGGCCAGGTCGAGGGTGAGCGTCGGGGTGTCGGCCGGCGGGTCGATCAGGCCGCGATCGGTGCCGGCGACGATCAGCGCGAGCCGGTGGCCGCGGGGGACGACGTGGTCGGTGGCGGCCAGGTCGAGGGTGAGCGTGTAGCGCCTGCCGGGGACGAGGGGCTCGCCCCGGCCGGTACCGGCGTGTTCGCCGAGGTCGGCCCAGCCGCGGCTGACGACGGTGTGGCCGACGTCGGCGGTCTTCGCGCGGGTCTCCCGGTAGCAGGAGCTGTCGCCCTCGGTGCTCGGTCCCCAGCAGGTGCGCTCGGGCAGGGTGACGATTCCCTCCCCGGCGTCGGCGTAGTCGCGGACGGTGTCGGGACCGAGGTCGACCAGCACGGCGGAGAGATGGGCGGTGGGGGTGCTGGGCGTGACGCCTACGGTCACCCGGGAGGAGCCGGCCAGGCGCAGTTCTCGGGTGAGCGGGCGGGTGACGAAGCCCGCCTTCTCCGGGGTCGGGGTGTCGATCCGGGTCGCCCAGTCGGTCTCGTCCCGCGCGGGGTCGTCGGTGAAGGCCGCGGTGCCCCTGTCCTTGCGCAGGCCGAGCGTGCCGACGCCGTCCTGGGCGCCGCGTGCGGGGCGCAGCGTGACGGTGTGGGTGCCGCGCGGGGGCCAGGCGGTGGAGGTGACCCACTCGTCGGGCGCGCGCTCGATGTCGGCGACCGGCTCACGGTCGATGCCGTTGTCGATGCCCTTGAGTTCGTGGTCGAACCAGCGGTGCAGGGTGCGGACCCATTCCGCGCGGCGGAAGTCGAAGGGGTCGACGTGGCCGGTCTGCGACAGCCAGATCTTGCGCCGGACGCCGTTCTTCCCGAGGGCGTCCCACCAGGGGCCGACGTGCTGCATGCGGACGTTGAGGTCCTGCATGCCGTGGACCAGGAACACGCTGGCGCGGACCTTCTTCGCGGCGCGGACGTAGTCGCGTTCGGTCCACAGCGGGGTGCGGTCGCCGGTGCGCGGGGCGCCGTCGACGAGCTCGCGGGCGACCTCCGTGCAGTTCTCGCGGGCCTCGGGCGTCTGGACGTAGCGGGCGAGCCAGTCGGGTCCTGAGTCGTAGAGCGGGGCGCCCTGGGAGAAGTAGTAGTCGTACCAGGTGGAGATGGCGGCGATCGGGACGATGGTCTTCAGTCCCTCGACGCCGGTGGCCGCGACGCCGTTGGCGATGGTGCCGTCCCAGCTCTTGCCGATCATGCCGGTGCTGCCGTCGGTCCAGTCGGCGCGCACCCGTTCGCCGCCGGTGCGGCTGGAGTACGCCTTCGCGCGGCCGTTCAGCCAGTCGACGACCGCCTTGGCCGACCGGATGTCGGAACGGCCTCCGACGTCGACGCAGCCGTCCGAGCGGCTGGTGCCTGCGAGGTCGACGCCGACGACGGCGTAGCCGCGCGGCACGAACCAGTTGTCGTAGAACAGCGGCATCCGCACGATGTCGCCGTGTCCGTCGTAGGTCTTGGTCTGGCTCTCGTTGCCCCGCCCGCAGCAGGAGTAGTACGGGCTGGCGTCCATGATGACGGGGACCTTGCGGCCCTTCCGGGCGGCCTCGCGGGGCCGGACGATGTCGACGGCGACCCGGTCGGTGCGTCCGTCACGGTCCTCGTCGAGGCCGGTGTCCACCCAGACGGCCTCGCGGATCGCGTCGGCGTAGGAGTGGACCGGTCGGCTCTCCCGGGGGGCGGCGTCCGCCGCGGCGGGGGTGAGGAGGGTGGCCGTCAGGGCGGCGGTGGCCGCCGTCGCGAGCGTTCTCCAGGTCGTGGGGCGCGTGCGTATCGGCATGGGCCGGACGGTACCCCGGTGAACTCCGGTGCAGAAGAGTGCGTCTGACGGCCTGTGGGACAGGAGGGTGCGTCAGTCGTGGTCGTGAACGGTGACCGGTATCCCCCGCCGGACCAGGCGTTCCTCCACGAGCGGCTCGACGCGGGACCACGTGCCGCCGGCGAGGCCGCAGCCGATGCGGGGCATGTGGACGGACGCGCCGAGTTCCCGCGCGTGTCCGGCGAGGCGGTCCAGGGCCGTGTCGATGGCCTCGTAGCGGACCGGGACGCCCTTGCTGCCGGTGCGGACGCCTCGCATGCCGATCATGTTGGCCACCCACACGTACCGCTCGACCTGGACGAGCTGCACCGCGCCCAGGCCGAAGTCGTTCGCGGCGCGGTCGCGGTGCCAGGCGCGGTACGCCGCCTCCGGCTCGGGCCAGCGGCGGGACAGGGCGAGGACGAAGCCCTTGCCCCACCCGCCGATGTCGTTGCACACATGGGCGATCACCTTGACGCCCTTCACCGACGGAACGGTGGCGTCACCCCGCACGTACCTGATCCCGGCCATGGGGGCACCGTACCGGCCGGCACCGACAGCGCCGCCGGCCGTTCACCGCCCGGCCGCGACCTTGCGGCGGACGCCGCCGTACCAGCCGGCGACCAGCGCCGCCGCGATGACCGGGACGAGCAGCAGCGTCTTGCGGCCCACCTCCGGGTCGTTCCACATCAGGACGATCACGGACGCCAGGAAGGCGATGGTGACGATCTCGGTCACGGGGCTGCCGGGCAGCCGGAACGACGGCCGGGTGAACAGGCCCGCGCGGGCGCGGCGGACGAACACCAGGTGGCAGATCATGATGATCACCCAGGTGCTGATGATGCCGAGGGAGGCGACGTTCAGCACGATCTCGAACGCCTGGGCCGGCACGAGGAAGTTGAGGCCGACGCCGAGCACGCACACCGCGCAGGTCAGCAGGATGCCTCCGTAGGGCACCTGGCTGCGGTTCATGCGGGCGGTGAACCCGGGCGCGGAGCCCGCCGACGCCATCGAGCGCAGGATGCGGCCGGTGGAGTACAGGCCGGAGTTCAGGGACGACATCGCGGCCGTGAGGACGACCAGGTTCATCACGTCGCCGGCGGCCGGGACGCCGATCTTCGACAGCACGGTGACGAAGGGACTCTCCCCCGCCGAGTACATCGAGCCGGGCAGCAGCAGCGCCAGCAGGACGACGGAGCCGACGTAGAAGAGGCCGACACGCCACATGATGGAGTTCACCGCGCGCGGGACGACCTTCTCCGGCTCGGCGGTCTCACCCGCGGCGACACCGACGAGTTCGAGCGCCGCGTAGGCGAAGACCACACCCTGCATCACCAGGACGACCGGCAGTACGCCGTGCGGGAGGACGCCGCCGTGGTCGGTGATCATGCTCAGGCCGGGGGTGCCGCCGCCCACCTCGTGCCGGGTGGCGAGCAGGAAGACGCCGACCAGCATGAAGGCGACGAGGGTGGCGACCTTGACGATCGCGAACCAGAACTCCATCTCGCCGAAGATCTTCACCGAGATCAGGTTCACCGCCAGCACGACCGCGAGGGCGATCAACGCCAGCACCCACTGCGGGATGTCGGTGAACGCGCTCCAGTAGTGCGTGTAGAGCGCGATCGCGGTGATGTCGGCGATGCCGGTGGTCGACCAGTTCAGGAAGTACATCCAGCCGGCGACGTAGGCGCCCTTCTCGCCGAGGAACTCGCGCGCGTACGACACGAAGGAGCCGGACGACGGGCGGTACAGGACCAGCTCGCCGAGGGCGCGGACGACGAAGAAGGCGAACACGCCGCAGACCAGGTAGGCCAGCGCCAGGGCGGGGCCCGCGTCGCGCAGGCGTCCTCCGGCGCCCAGGAAGAGGCCGGTGCCGATCGCGCCGCCGATGGCGATCATGTTGACGTGGCGGGCCTTGAGGTCCTTGCTGTAACCGGCGTCGCCCGCGTCGGCGGGCGTGCCGGCCGCGGTGGGTGGTGCGGCCGTTGCCGTGGTGACGGCGTCCTTGCTCACGCGTGGTTCCACTCTCTGGTGCGCCCGGGCGGATCACGCCCGGCTGTCCGTCTTGTTCTCGGCCGGCGCGCTGTGATCACGGCACGGACCGACGGGGCACCTTTCCTCATGTGCGGGTGCGCATGCGATGGTCTGCGTCACACCGTGGATCTCCTCACACGCCGTCGGCGGCCTCGGCACCGAATTGACAGCACAGGTGTCACAGCGGCGGTGGGACAGCGATACTGCTGCACATGACGACCGAGACCGAGGCCCTGACGATCGACGAGCTGGCGGCCCGGGCCGGGGTCACCGTGCGCACGGTCCGCTTCTACGGCACGAAGGGCCTGCTGCCGCCCCCGGTGCTCGGTCCCCGGCGGGTCGGCCGGTACGGCAGGGGGCATCTGGCGCGGCTGGAGCTGATCGAGGAGCTGCAGAGCCGGGGCATGACCCTGGCCGCGATCGAACGCTATCTGGCGCAGCTGCCGCCGGACCTGAGTGTGCGGGACCTGGCCGTGCAGCGGGCGGTGGTCGCGTCCTGGGCGCCGGGCACGGTGGAGACGGTGTCCCGGACCGAGCTGGAGCGCCGGGCGGGGCGCGCGCTGGGCGAGGAGGAGCTGAAGCGGCTCGCGGCGATGGACGTCGTGAAGCGGGCCGGCGACCCGGGCGCCGGCCCGGACGAGGAACTCTTCCGGGTGGACGCCGGGCTGCTGCGGCTCGGGGTGGAGCTGCTGGACGTGCCGCTGTCGCACGAGTCGGTGCTGGCCGCCCGCGCGGTGCTCACCGAGCACTCCCGCGCGGCGGCCCGGGAGCTGGCGCGGCTGCTGCGCGACGCGGTGGCGGACAAGGACGCGCACGACCGCCGGTCCCTGTCCGCGCGGATGCATCCGCTGGTGGTGCAGGCGCTGCTGGACGGCATGTGGGAGAACCACCAGGACGACCTCGGCATCGCCGTCCCGGAGACCCGCGCCGACTACGAGCGCTTCGACGACCCGGTGTACGTCCCGTCCGGCTGGACCGGCACCATGCCGAACGGCGACCGGATCGACTCCTCGTCGACGTTCGTCTCGATCCGCTCCTTCTACAAGGACGACCCGGCCTGGTCGAAGATCGAGAGCTATCTGAAGGGCGGCGCCGCGCCGGTCTTCACGTACCACCGGTTCTGGGCCCAGGCGGACATCGCCACGGCCATGGGCGCGTACGCGGAGCTTCTCGAATAGTCCCCGCCGACGCTCCGTGTACCGGCCCCGGCACCTGACGCCGGGGCCCCAGCGGGCCGGGCGGTCCCTCGCGCACGGGGGGCCGCCCGGTCCTCGCACGCTCCGACGCTCCCCCCACGAGGAAGGACACCCCCACCGTGCGAAGAACCCGCGTCCTGACGGCCGCGCTCGCCCTGGCGGCCGGACTGCTCGCCGGCGGGCCGCCCGCCCTGGCCGCCGACACTCCCGCCGCGGTTCCGAAGGCCGCCGCCGACACCTACTCCTGGCGCAACGCCCGCATCGACGGCGGCGGTTTCGTGCCCGGCATCGTCTTCAACCGCGCCGAACCGGACCTGGCGTACGCCCGCACCGACATCGGCGGCGCCTACCGCTGGCAGGAGTCGACGGGGAGCTGGATCCCCCTGCTGGACTCGGTCGGCTGGGACGACTGGGGTCACACGGGTGTGGTCAGCATCGCCTCCGACGCCGCCGACCCCGACCGGGTGTACGCGGCGGTCGGCACGTACACCAACGACTGGGATCCCGGCAACGGCGCGGTGATGCGCTCCACCGACCGGGGCGCGACCTGGCGGAAGACCGTGCTGCCGTTCAAGCTGGGCGGCAACATGCCAGGACGGGGCATGGGCGAGCGGCTGGCGGTCGACCCGCACGACAACGACGTGCTGTATCTGGGCGCGCCCAGCGGCCACGGGCTGTGGCGGTCGACGGACGCCGGTGTCACCTGGTCGAAGGTGACGTCCTTCCCCAACCCGGGGAACTACGCGCAGGACCCGGACGACGAGAGCGGGTACGCCTCGGACAACCAGGGCGTCGTCTGGGTGACGTTCGACGAGTCGACGGGGACCGCGGGCTCGCCCGCACGGACCGTGTACGTCGGGGTCGCCGACAAGGACAACGCCGTGTACCGCTCGACGGACGCCGGCGCGACCTGGGAGCGGGTGGCCGGCCAGCCCACGGGGTATCTGGCGCACAAGGGCGTCCTCGACGCGGAGAACGGTCACCTCTATCTCGCGTACAGCGACACCGGCGGGCCCTACGACGGGGGCAAGGGCCGGCTGTACCGGTACGCCACGGCGACCGGGACCTGGACGGACATCAGCCCGGTCGCGGAGGCGGACACCTACTTCGGCTTCAGCGGGCTCACCGTGGACCGGCAGAACCCGGGCACGGTGATGGCGACCGCGTACAGCTCCTGGTGGCCCGACACGCAGATCTTCCGCTCCACGGACAGCGGCGCCACCTGGACCCAGGCGTGGCGCTACACCTCCTACCCCGAGCGCGAGAACCGCTACGTCATGGACGTCTCCTCGTCGCCGTGGCTGACCTGGGGAGCGAACCCGTCCCCGCCCGAACAGACGCCGAAGCTGGGGTGGATGACGGAGGCGCTGGAGATCGACCCGTTCGACCCGGACCGGATGATGTACGGCACGGGCGCGACGATCTACGGCACGGAGGAGCTGACGAACTGGGACGACGACACCCCGTTCACCGTCCGGCCGATGGTGCGCGGCCTGGAGGAGACGGCGGTCCTGGACCTGGCCTCTCCCCCGTCGGGCGCTCCGCTGCTCAGCGCGCTCGGCGACATCGGCGGGTTCCGGCACACGGATCTGACGAAGGTGCCGTCCATGATGTTCACCCGGCCGAACTTCACGTCCACGACCAGCCTCGACTTCGCGGAGTCCGATCCGGACACGGTGGTCCGCGTGGGCCATGTCGACTCCGGTCCGCACGTCGCGTTCTCCACCGACAACGGCGCCAACTGGTCCGCGGGGACCGACCCTTCGGGGGTCAGCGGCGGCGGTACGGTCGCCGCCTCCGCGGACGGCGGCCGCTTCGTGTGGAGCCCGGAGGGCACGGGCGTGCACCACACCACCGGCTTCGGCGCCTCCTGGTCGGCGTCGCGCGGCATCCCGGCGGGCGCGGTGGTGGAGTCGGACCGGGAGGACCCGGAGACCTTCTACGGCTTCAAGTCCGGGCGTTTCTACGTCAGCACGGACGGCGGTGCGACCTTCGAGGCGTCGCCGGCGACCGGGCTGCCGGCCGGTGACAGCGTGCGGTTCAAGGCGCTGCCGGGCGCGGCGGGCGAGATCTGGCTGGCGGGCGGGGCGAGCGACGGGCCGTACGGGCTGTGGCACTCGACCGACTTCGGGCAGACGTTCACCAAGCTGCCGGGCGTGGAGGAGGCGGACACCGTCGGCTTCGGCAAGGCGGCGCCGGGCGCCTCGTACCAGACGCTGTTCACCAGCGCGCGGATCGACGGGGTGCGCGGCATCTACCGGTCCACGGACGCGGGCGCGAGCTGGGTGCGGGTCAACGACGACGCGCATCAGTGGGGTTGGACGGGCGCGGCCATCACCGGTGACCCGCGGGTCTTCGGCCGGGTGTACGTGGCGACCAACGGCCGGGGCGTCGTCTACGGCGACCCGGCGGACACGGGCGGCGGCCCGGGCCCGTCGGGTGCCTGCGAGGTGACGTACCGGGTGGCCAACGCGTGGGGCGACGGCTTCCAGGCGGACGTCCGCCTGACCAACACGGGCGCGACATCGTGGCACGGCTGGTCCCTGACCTGGTCCTTCCCGGGCGGCGAGCGGATCACCCAGCTCTGGAACGGCGCCCACACCCAGACGGGCGCGGCGGTCACGGTCCGCGACACCGACTGGAACCGCACGGTGGCCCCGGGCGCGTCGGTCGCCTTCGGTTTCACGGCGAGCGGCAGACCGACGGACACCGGTCCTGCGGCGTTCGCGCTGGGCGGCCGGCGCTGCTCGGTGAGGTGAGGATCGCCGGTGGGGGATGATGGCCGCTCCCCCGCCGGCGACCTCGAAGGAGCCCCGATGCACGGACGGATCATCTTCCTCAACGGCACGTCCAGTTCGGGCAAGTCGAGCATCGCCCGGGAGCTGCTGGACGTGCTGGAGGAGCCGTGGTTCCACATGCCCGTGGACGCCTTCCACCGGATGCGGACGAGCCGGGAGATCGGGGCCGACCGGCTGCCCGAGGTGCTGCACCGGACCTGGCGGGGCTACCACCGCGCGGTCGCGGGGATGGCCGCGGCGGGGAACAACGTGGTGGTAGACCATGTGCTGAGCGAGGAATGGCGGCTGGCCGACTGTCTCGAGCTGTTCGAGCCGCGGGAGGTCGTCCTGGTGGGGGTGCGGTGCTCGCCGGAGGAGACCGAGCGGCGTGAGCGGGAGCGGGGTGACCGCCCTGTGGGGCTGGCCGCGCGGCAGTACGGGAGGGTGCACGCGCACGGCGTGTACGACGTCGAGTGCGACACGACCACGACGAGCCCGGCGGACTGCGCCCGCGCCATAGCCGCCTTCCTGCCCCACCGCCCCTCCCCCACGGCCTTCGAACGGCTTCGCGCCGCGGCGGAGGTGAGCGGGCGGTGAGCCGGATCGCGCTGCTCGGGGGCGGGTTCTCCACCGACGAGGACGAGGTGCTGGACGACTGGGTGCTGGGGCATGCGCGCTCCCCGCGCCCGAAGGTGTGCTTCGTGCCCACGGCCAGTGGGGACGCGCCCGGGTACATCGAGAGGTTCTTCGACGCCTTCCGTGCCCGGGGCTGCGAGCCGTCCGTACTGCCGCTGTTCCGCAGGGAGTCGGACGACACGGCACTGCGTGACTTCCTGCTCGCGCAGGACGTCGTGTACGTCGGCGGCGGCAACACCGCGAACCTGCTGGCCGTCTGGCGGGTGCACGGCGTCGACCGGCTGCTGCGGGAGGCGTACGCCGGCGGGACGCTGCTCTGCGGGATCAGCGCCGGGGCCAACTGCTGGGCCGAGGGGTCGCACACCGACTCCTTCGGCCCGCTGACCCACCTCCCGGACGGGCTCGGGCTGCTGCCCGGCTCGGTGTGCCCGCACTACGACAGCGAGCCCGGCCGCCGGTCCTCCTACCGGACGGCCGTGGCGCGCGGTGCGCTGCCCGCCGGGTGGGCGGTGGAGGACGGCGCGGCGGCGCTCTTCACGGACGGACGGCTCACCGAGGCGGTGACGCGGACGCCGGAGGCCCGCCTGTACCGGGTGCGGGCGGACGGGGAGGCGGGGGCCGTCGAGGAGGCGGTGCCGTGCCGGCTGCTCGGCGGGTGACCCTACTCCGGCCTGCGGAACGCCCTGAGCGTGAAGACCGGGTCCGGGCGGGGGCGGTCCTGGTCGGGGAGGGCCGAGAGGCGGGCGGCGAACCCCTCCACGAGGGGGTGACCGGGCGGAAGGGTGACGAACCAGCCGCGCCGCAGGTCGTCCACCGTGCGGCGGGGGCTGCGGCCCTGGCCGTGGCCCCGGAAGCGGGCCTGGCCGGCCGGGACCAGTCCGTGCCCGGCCGCGCAGGCCGCGACCGTCGCGGGGTCGTCGGGCACGGGGCTCGGCGGGCGCTCGGCGAGCACCGCGTCGATGTCGCTGCCCACGTTGTGCGACAGCCCCTTGTGCACGGTGGTGACGTACACGCCGCCGGGCCGCAGCACCCGCGCGCACTCGGCGACGACGGCCCGCACGTCGGCGGGGTCGGTCAGCAGGTGCAGCAGCCACACGCTGACCACCGCGTCGAAGCTCGCGTCGCGGAAGGGCAGCCGGCGGCTGTCGGCGCGCACCACGGCTCCCGGGAGCCGCGCGGCGGCCCGCAGGGTCATCGACGTGGACAGGTCCACGCCCGTGACCCGCAGTCCGGGACGGGACGCGGGGAACCTCCGGGTCACGATGCCGGTGCCGCAGGCCACGTCCAGCAGACGCCGCGCCCTGCGCGGGACGAGGCTCATCACGGCCTCGGCGGCGGCCGCCGCACGCGGTTCACCGCCGCGCAGGGCGTCGTAGCGCTCCGCTTCCTCGTCGTAGTCCAGCACGCGCCTCAGTGTGCCCCGTGGGCGGGCGCCAGGTCCTCCACCCTGCGGGCGAGCCCGAAATCCTTCTCGGTGACGGCACCGCCCGCGCTGTGCGTGTGCACGGACAGGGACACCGTGTTGTAGCCGAGGGTGAGGTCGGAGTGGTGGTCCAGCTCGTCCTGCACCCGGGCGACGTGGACGACCATGGCCGCCGCCGCGATGTGCGAGTCCAGCCGGTAGGCGCGGGTGAGGCGGTCGCCGTCGAGCGTCCAGCCCGGCAGCTCGGCGAGCCGGGACTCGATCTCCGTCCGGGACAGCGGTTCGACGGGCATGCGCGGTACTCCTTCGCCGGGTCGGCCTTCGTGGCGCGTCCAGGCTGCCACAGAAGGTACGCCCGTGCCCTGGCCGGAGGGGCGGGCGGCTCCCTTGTGCGGCGGTTCCTCGACTACGGTCCTGCCATGACCGTTGCCCCTTCCGACACCGTCTCCCGCACCGAGGGCGTGGGTCCGCTGCTGCGTGCCTGGAGGCAGCGGCGGCGGGTCAGCCAGCTGGAGCTGGCCCTGCGCGCCGATTCCTCCGCCCGGCACATCAGCTTCGTCGAGACCGGCCGGTCCCGGCCCAGCGAGGAGATGGTGCTGCGGCTGGCCGAGCACCTGGACGTGCCGATGCGGGACCGCAACGCGCTGCTGCTGGCGGCCGGTTACGCGCCCCGCTATCCGGAGACCGCGCTGGACGACCCGGCGCTGGAGGTCGTGCGCACCGGCATCGAGCGGCTGATCGTCGGGTTCGAGCCGTACCCGGCGCTGGTGGTGGACGCGGCGTACGACGTGGTGGCGGCCAACCGGGGGGTACTGGCGCTGTTCGACGGCGTCCCGGAGACACTGCTGACGCCGCCGCTGAACGCTGTGCGGCTCACCCTGCACCCGCGAGGGCTGGCGCCGCGGATCCGGAACCTGCGGGAGTGGCGCGGCCACCTGCTGGAGCAGATGCGGCGGAACATCGCCCTGCGCCGCTCGGACCGGCTGCGGGCACTGTACGACGAGGTGGAGGCGTACCCCGTGCCGGACACCGCCGGGGAGGCGGAGGGACCGGCGGAACCGGTGGCGTACTTCGCGTTGCCCATGGTGATCGAGCACCGGGGGCGGACGCTGTCGTTCGTGTCGTCCATCGCCACGTTCAACACCCCGATGGACGTGACCGTCGCCGAGCTGGCCGTGGAGACGCTGCTCCCGGCGGACCCGGCGACGGCCGCGTACCTTCAGACCTGGCTGGACTGACGTGCCCTCAGCGCGATGTGCTGCAGCAGGGTGAGGCCGCCCACGGCGAGTGCCTGGAGCACGACCCACACCGCGCCCGCGGTGGTCGGCGAGAGCCACAACGCGAGTGCGAGGAAACTCGCCGCGGTCCAGCCGAGGTTGGCCTCGACGACACCGCGCACGCCGGCCGTCGGCGGATGCGGCCGGGCGGCCAGCAGGCCCACGCCTGCCGCGTACACGGCGAGGAACGCCCCCAGGGCGAGCAGCAGCCCGGAACCGATGCCGAGGAACCGGCCGAGCGGTCCGGACAGGGCGAGGTAGGCGAGGGCGTTGCCGCCGGTCACCACGGCGTCGAGGGCCAGCAGGCGGCGCAGCGGGTCTGTGGTCCGGGCGGGGGCGGCGAGCGGGGTCGTGGACATGGGGCGTCATCCTCCGTCGGGAGCGGTGCGGGACTCGGTGCGTCCACGATCCCGTGCGGCGCCGGCCGGGTCGATTACGTCCGGGGTAATGCGGCGGGCGGCGGGAGACAGGGCGGTCACCTGCGGCTCGTGAGAGTCTCTGAGGGACATGACAGGATGAGCGCATGCCCGAGCACGTTGGGGAGGCGTGGCGTTGAGTGAGCGGCGGGCCGCACCCACGGTGGGCCAGGTGGTCCTGGGACGGCGGCTGTACGAGTTGCGCGAGGCCGCGGGCCTCTCACGGGAGGAGGCAGCCCGCATACTGCGGGTCGCGCCGGCCACCGTCCGCCGGATGGAGACCGCCGAGGTCGCCCTGAAGATCCCGTACGTCCAGATGCTGCTGACCGCCTACGGGGTGCCCGACAGCGAGGCGGACACGTTCGTCACGCTCGCCGAGGACGCCAACCGCCA
This sequence comes from Streptomyces sp. GB4-14, assembly GCF_022696125.1. Taxonomy (NCBI): domain Bacteria; kingdom Bacillati; phylum Actinomycetota; class Actinomycetes; order Kitasatosporales; family Streptomycetaceae; genus Streptomyces; species Streptomyces sp. GB4-14. The sequence goes on from NZ_RZHO01000002.1 coordinate 761,701, forward strand.
GGGCTGGTGGCAGCGGTACCACGACGTGCTGCCCGAGTGGTTCAGCCTGTACGTCAGCCTGGAGGGCGCCGCCCGCATCATCCGCTCCTACGAGCCGCACTTCGTCCCCGGACTGCTCCAGACGGAGGATTACGCGCGCGCCGTGCTGGAGGCCGGCACGATCGGCACGGCGGGCCCGGAGACGGTCGAGCGGCACGTGGCGCTGCGCATGGAGCGGCAGCGGCTGCTGGAGCGCCCCGACCCGCCGCACCTGTGGGTGCTGATGGAGGAGACGGTGCTGCGGCGTCCGGTGAGCGGGGACAGCCGGGTGATGCGCGACCAGCTCGACAAGCTGCTGGAGTACGCGGAGCGGGACCGGATCACGCTGCAGATCGCCGAGTTCGCCGACGGGCCGCACCCGGGGACGTACGCGCCGTTCTCGCTGTTCCGGTTCGCCGAGCCGGAGCTGCCGGACATGGTGTTCACCGAGTATCTGACCGGCGCGCTGTACCTGGACTCCCGCAAGGAGGTCTCGGTGCACCTGGAGGTGCTGGACCACATGACGGCCCGTGCGGCCTCGGCCCGGCGCACCGAGAAGCTGCTGCGGGAGTGCCGCGAGCGCCTGTGAGGCGCCCGCGGGCTCAGGCCGCGCCCTCCTGGCGGCCGCCGGTGTCCTTGTCGTCGTCGACGATCTCCGCGTCCACGACGTCGTCGTCCCCCGGGGACGCGCCGCCGCCGTCGTCCGGGGTGCCGGGGCCGGCGGTCCCGCTGCCGGCCGTGGCGCCGGTCTGCGCGTACATCGCCTGGCCCATGCGCTGGCTGACCGTGGCGACCTTCTCCACGGCGGCGCGCAGCTCGGCGGTCCCGGGCGACTCCTGCTCCAGCAGCCGCTTGACGTCGGCGACGGCCGACTCCACCTCGGACCTGACGTCGCCGGGCACCTTGTCGCCGTTCTCGGTGAGGAACTTCTCTGTCTGGTAGACGAGTTGCTCGGCCTGGTTGCGGGTCTCGGCCGCCTCCCGGCGCCTGCGGTCCTCCTCCGCGTACTGCTCGGCATCCCGCATCATGCGGTCGATGTCCTCCTTCGGGAGGGCCGAGCCGCCGGTGACGGTCATCCTCTGTTCCTTGCCGGTGCCCAGGTCCTTCGCGGAGACGTGCATGATGCCGTTGGCGTCGATGTCGAACGCCACCTCGATCTGCGGCACCCCGCGCGGCGCCGGGGGGAGGCCGGTCAGGTCGAAGGTGCCGAGCTTCTTGTTGTACGCGGCGATCTCGCGCTCGCCCTGGTAGACCTGGATGCCGACCGAGGGCTGGTTGTCCGCGGCGGTGGTGAAGATCTCCGAACGCCGGGTGGGGATCGTGGTGTTGCGCTCGATCAGCTTCGTCATGATGCCGCCCTTGGTCTCGATGCCGAGGGACAGCGGGGTGACGTCGAGCAGCAGCACGTCCTTGACGTCGCCGCGGATGACGCCGGCCTGGAGGGCGGCGCCGAGGGCCACCACCTCGTCGGGGTTGACGCCCTTGTGCGGTTCCTTGCCGGTGAGTTCGCGGACCAGGTCGGTCACGGCGGGCATCCGGGTGGAGCCGCCGACGAGGATGACGTGGTCGATGTCGGACAGCCGCACGCCGGCGTCCTCGACCGCCTGGTGGAAGGGCTTCTTGCAGCGGTCGAGGAGGTCCTGGGTGAGCTCCTGGAACTGGGCCCGGGTGAGCTTCTCGTCGAGGTGCAGCGGGCCCTCGGCCGAGGCGGTGATGTACGGCAGGTTGACGGTGGTCTCGCTCGACGACGACAGCTCGATCTTCGCCTTCTCGGCGGCCTCCCGCAGCCGCTGCACGGCCATCCTGTCCTGCGCCAGGTCGATGCCGTACTGGCCCTTGAAGCGCTTGGCGAGCCAGTCCACGATCCTCTGGTCCCAGTCGTCGCCGCCGAGGTGGGTGTCGCCGTTGGTGGCCTTCACCTCGATGACGCCCTCGCCCATCTCCAGCAGCGACACGTCGAAGGTGCCGCCGCCGAGGTCGAACACCAGGACGGTCTGGTCGTTCTCCTTGTCCAGTCCGTAGGCGAGCGCCGCGGCCGTGGGCTCGTTGATGATGCGCAGCACGTTGAGCCCGGCGATCTCGCCGGCCTCCTTGGTGGCCTGCCGCTGGGTGTCGTCGAAGTACGCCGGCACGGTGATGACGGCGTCGGTGACGTCCTCGCCGAGGTAGGACTCGGCGTCCCGGCGCAGCTTCTGCAGCACGCGGGAGGACAGTTCCTGCGCCCGGTAGCGGGTGCCGTCGACGGATCCCTGCTCGGGGAAGCGCCACTGGGCGTCGCCCATGTGCCGCTTGACGGAGCGGGCGGTGCGGTCGACGTTGGTGACGGCCTGCCGCTTGGCGACCTCTCCGACGAGCACCTCGCCGTTCTTGGCGAAGGCCACGACCGAGGGGGTGGTGCGGGCGCCTTCCGCGTTGGCGATGACGGTGGGCTCACCGCCCTCGAGCACGGCGACCACCGAGTTCGTGGTTCCCAGATCGATTCCGACGGCACGTCCCATCGTTGCAACCCCTTCCGCCAGGGCCCCTCTCCGGTCTTCCAACACATCCAGCACAAAACTTGAGCGGCCTCTTGTCAAGTGTGCGGGCGGGGAGAAGTCAGCGGGCGTTGACCGCCGTCGGGTGGTCGCGCAGCGTCACCGCCCGGCGGGGACGGTCGGTGACCAGGACGTCCACGCGCGGGTCGTCCAGGAACGCGCGCAGCGCCGCGTCGTCGTTGACCGTCCACACCATCGTGAACAGACCGCCGCGGGCTGCCTCGCGCAGCACGGTGGCGCGGGCCAGCCGCTGGTGCACGGCGACCCCGTGGGCGCCGCAGGCGCGGACGCGGCGCAGCGGCAGCAGTTCGCTGATCCGGGTGCGCACCAGCCGGCGGCGGCCGAGGTCCCGGCCGTCGCGGCCCAGGGAGAGCAGGGTGCGCACGCGCGGGCGGGCGGCGGTGAGCGCGGCGACGGAGCGGTCCTCCAGGGTGGTGGCGACGAAGCCGTCCTCCCCCAGCAGGGCGACCGCCCGGTCCAGCAGCTCCCGCTCGTAGCCGGTCTCCTTCAGGTCCAGATGGGCGACGAGCCTTCCCGCGACCAGCTCCATCACGTCCTCGACGACCGGTACCGGGTGTCCGGCGCGGGCGTCGAGCTCGGCGCGGGTGAGCGTGGACAGCAGGGGCCCGGTGCCGCCCACCCGGGCGTCGTGGTGGACGACGAGGACGCCGTCCGCGGTGCGGCGTACGTCGAACTCGACGTACTCGGCGCCGCAGGCGAGCGCGTCCTGGTACGCCTCCCAGGTGGCCGGGGCGGCGCGCTCGGCGCCTCCGCGGTGGGCGGAGACGGCGGGACGGTGCGACGTCATGGCGGCGGCTTCCGGTGGCGGACGCGTCGCAGGCCGCCCCGGCGGGGGCGGCCTGCGACGCGTGCGGGGCGGACGGGTCAGGCGAGCTTCGCCGTCAGGGTGATCTCGGTGCCCTTGAGCGCCTGGCTGACCGGGCAGTTCACCTTGGCGTCCTCGGCGGCGGCGACGAAGCCGGCCTCGTCGAGGCCGGGGACAGTGCCCTCGACCGTGAGGTGGATCCCGGTGATCCCCGTGCCCGGCACGAAGGTGACCTCGGCGTTGGTGGTCAGCCGGGTGGGCGGGGTGCCCGCCTTGTCGAGGCCGTTGGACAGGGCCATCGAGAAGCAGCTGGAGTGCGCGGCGGCGATCAGCTCCTCGGGGCTGGTCTTCCCGTTCGCGTCCTCGGCGCGCGAGGCCCAGGTGACCGGCTGCTCGGAGATGGCGCCCGAGGAGTCGAAGGCGACGACCCCGCTGCCCTTGAAGAGGCTGCCTTCCCAAACGGTGTGTGCGGAGCGCGTGGTTGCCATGACGCATCCTTTCGAAGAAAGTCCGGCCGGGTGACCGGCGGTGCTCGGTCCGGACATCCGGATCACCGGGTGCCCTGGTCCATCCGATCACATCACGGCTCAACTCACCCGGAAGACGGGCCCCCTCGGGGTGAAGGGCAGGTTCGCGCCCTGCGGAATCAGGTAGGCGTGCTCGCGCCGCACCCGCAGCACGTCGCACCAGCCGTCGGTGATGACCAGCACGGGCGCGCCGCGCGGGAAGTCGTCGGCGCGCTCCAGCAGGTCGACGCCCGGCTGGAGGACGGTGCCGCCCCGGCCGCGCACCCGCACCCTCCCGGCGATCTCGGTGACCGGGACGAAGCCCGCGTCGTGCGGCGCGGCATCGCAGAACACCACGCGCGCGGCCGGCACGTCACGCGACTGCGCGTACGACGCGATGGCGCCGAGCGCCTTGCCGAGCAGGATCCGGTTCATGGAGCCCGACGTGTCGAGGACGACGCCGAAGGTGCAGCGGGAGACCTCCTCGGGCGGGTACCAGCGGCCCGCGCGGGGGATGTCCGGCGTGGACGCCTGGCGCCGGGAGGGCCGGGCGAACGACCGCAGCGGCTCGGGGCGGGGCACGAACTCGTCGAACCAGCGGGCGAGCCGGGCGTCCCAGGGCAGCGGCGGATGGCTGAGGGCGCGGATCTCCTCGACCAGGCCGGCCGGGAGCAGACCGCGCTCCTGGCGGTCGTGCAGGTCGAGGCCCTGGGCTAGGCCCCGGCGGTAGAAGCCGTCGAGGTCGACGCAGTCGCGGGGCGGGCCGAGCGGGGCGCCGAGGACGTCGCCGAGGCCCTTGCCGCGCGGGGTGGCCAGGCGGCGGGAGCGGCGCTCGCCTGCGATGCGGTCGTACACCTCCTCGGCGGACAGCCCGGCGAGGTCCTTGTCGTACAGCAGGCCCGCCGGGATCGTGCCGATCTCCATCTCGACGAGCCAGCCGTTGACGACGAAGTCGCAGGCGACGTTGAAGAGGAACGGGTCGCGGGGGCCGCAGCGGTCGCCGTGGCGCAGGGCGGCGTGCAGCATCTCGTGCGCCAGCACGAACCGCCATTCGTCGTCCTCCATGACCCGCAGCGGGTTGACGTAGATCTCGCCGGCCTCGGCGTTGACGGCGGCGACGGAGATGTTGTGGGCACGGGCCAGTTCCGCGTCGGCGACCAGGGTCATGCCGGAGGCGATGCCGCCGAGCAGCGGATAGGAGGAGACGAACCAGCTCAGCGCCTTGTGCCAGGGGCGGCGCGGGGCGGGGGCACCGTCCAGGCTGTCCCGGCGGCCGCCCGCGACGTCCATCGCGGCCGCCACGGTGCGGGTGAGGGCGGAGGCGAACGCGAGCTGGTGGTCGGGCGGCTGCCCGTACCAGCCGTTCCAGCGGGTCAGGTGCAGGTCGGGCTCGCCGCCCGCGGTGCCGCAGCGCCGGTAGGCCTCGGGGACGCCGGTGCGCCGCCAGGCGGCGGCGAGGCGCTCCTCGTCGCCGTCGGGGTAGGCGGCGGGCAGTTCCTCGGGCGGCCGGCCGACGGGCGAGCCGAGCAGGAAGCGGTCGACGACGACGCAGCGGGCGGCCAGCTCGCAGGCGTCCGGCTGGGTGCGGGGCCCCGGGGCGGCCGGGACATGACCGAAGCCGAGGTGCAGGACGGCGTGCGCGAGGGCCCACGCCCAGGTCTCCGGGTCGGCCGTGCGGTCGGGGTGGACGTGCAGCACGGCGTCCGAGTCGACGCGCACCAGGCCGTCGCGGGGCGACAGTTCGCAGTCCTCCCGGCGGCACACGTCGACGTCGACGGCGGCCAGCGCCGGGTTGGCCCGCATGATCCGCAGGCCCTCGGTGAACGCCTCCGCCGCGAGGTCGCGCTTGCGGCGCTGCTTGTCGCCCTTGGGGTGCGGGCCGTTGCCGCGGGCGCGGCTCACCGGCGCGCCTCCACCAGGCGGGGCATGTCGCGGGCCGCCTCGACGAGGAACCACGACGGCAGCACGGGGTTGCCGTCGGCGTCGGGGGCGATGACGGTCTGCGCGACCTCGACGGAGATCTCCGCGAGCTGCACCAGCAGCGCCTTGGCGCGGTACGCGATCTGCCGGCCGGCCGCCGACATGTGCTCCTTGGACGCGGGCAGTTCCTTCACCAGCCGGCCGCGGAAGGACTCGGCCAGGTAGTACAGCAGGTCGCGGTCCTCCGGGCGGTGCGGCCAGCGGGCGTCGCCCTTGAGCACGGCGTCGATGCCGAAACGGCTGCGCACGATCTTGACGTAGCCGCAGAAGGCGGTGGCGTGCGCGGGGGTGAGCGTGCCGTGGGCGAGGACCTTCAGGGTGTCCTCGTCGAGGTCGCGGCCGAAGGAGTGCAGCGCGTCGGAGAGCATGTGCCAGGAACGGGGCGTGGAGAACGGCTCCTCGGTCTTGGGCGGCCTGGACCACAGGTGGCCGGGGCGGTCGGTGAGGTGGTCGGTGATCCACGGGTGGATGCCGTTGTTCGCCGCCCACACCAGCCAGTCCTTCGGGGACGCCTCCAGGTGGACGTGGGCGAGGCGGTTGACCAGCGCGGAGGCGAGCGGGCGGGCGAGCGCGTTGTCGGTGGCGCGGTTGCCGGCGCCGATGACCACGGAGCCCTTCGGCAGCTCGTAGTCGCCGATGCGGCGGTCCAGGATCAGCGAGTAGAACGCCTTCTGCACGTCCGGGGTGGCCGCGTTCAGCTCGTCCAGGAACAGGCAGTACGGCTCGTCCCGGGCGATCGACGCGGGCGGGCAGAACACCGAGCGGCCGTCACGGATCTGCGGCACGCCGATCAGGTCCTCGGGGGCGAGCTGGGTGCCCAGCAAGCTCACGCATTCCAGCCCCAGGCTCTCGGCGAACTCCCTGACCAGGGACGACTTCCCGATGCCGGGCGCACCCCAGAGGAACACGGGCCGCACGGTCGCCAGCCCCAGCAGCAGCTCCGGGACACGGGCGGGGGTGACGGTGACGGCTGCCTGCACGCAGTGACTCCAGGGGTGTGGGAATCGGGGAGGGCGCACGCGTCGAAGGCGTCGCTCCCCGGCACACGGGGGCACGACGGGCGCCGAGCCCAGTCAACTGCGTCATGTGAAGGCCGGGCAACGCGTTTTCAGCCGCGCCGGGCGCGGTCCAGGGTCTCGGACACCCAGTCGTGGAACACCAGCCGGGGGAAGAGGCGCCCCTCGGTGCGGAAAGGGAAGGCGAAGCCGAGCGTCAGGCGCACGTCCCGGTGTGCCAGGCGGAGGTGGGCGCGGCTGTCCGGGACGAAGCGCGGCGCGCCGAAGGGGCCGATCCGGTTGATCCTCGCGTGGATGCGGTCGCCGTGCACCAGGGCGGCGCAGCCGTGTTCCCGGGCCTTCTCCCGGGGGACCGCGTCGACCCAGCGGTGCAGCTCGTCGAGGTGTCCGTGCCGGGAGAGCTCCCGCAGACCGGTCCGCTCCGTCCGGGCGCCCCCGCGGCCGTCGAGGGACACCATGAGCTGGGGCACCCCCCGGCCCCGGCTCCACCGGGCGGGAAGGTCCGCTACGACCTGGTCCAGGACGCGCAGGACGTCCGTGCGCGCCGCCGGGTCCAGCGCCCGGAGTGTGTCCAGCGTGTACGTGGCCTGCCTGTTCACCACGCCATCATCGAGGGCCACGGGCGGCGGGACAACGGGGCCCGTCAGGCCGCGCGTTCGCGGTGGTCCGGGAGGGGGCGGGTGCCGGACTCGTCGGCCTCGGTGAGCCAGCGGCGCAGGACGTGGTGGACCTGTTCGGCTCCGGTGAGTTCCGTGCCCTCGGGCACCGGCGCCGACACGACCAGCGGGGACAGCAGGAAGGGCCGGGACTGGGCTCCGCCGAGACCACCGTGGGAGCCGATCTGCTCCTCGAACGCGAGGACCTCGCCGTCCGCCGGGTCGTGGAAGGAGTTGACCATGATGTCGGCGGTGTGCGGGAAGGTGTGGGTGCGGCGCACGACGTCGGCGGCGCCGGGTCCGAACGGGGCCAGCGGGCCCGGGTTGTCGTCGAGGTCGTCCAGCGGGATCTCCGCGCCGTACGCGCCGAGCACGACCCCGCCGTGGCGTTCGCTGCGGACCAGCAGGAAGCCGATGCCGGGGTGGTTGGCGAGGGTCGGCAGCAGCGCGGGGTGCCGGGCGTCGATCTCCTCCTTGGTCATGCGGTGCGGCACGTCCGGGAAGGACACCAGGCCCAGGTTTCCCGAGGCGAGCACGACCGGCTCCGAACCGCGGGAGGGGCGGTAGTGCCCGGCGCCCTCCTCGACCGGCCGGCGCAGCGCGGCGCGGACCGCCGCGCGGGCCTCTGCGCCGCTGTGGGTGCGCCGGGCGCGGCGCGGCACGGGCAGCCCGCAGCCGGCCCGCACCAGGTCGCCGAGGGTGAGGCCGTAGCGGGAGCGGAAGGTCTCGCCGGGGCTCTGCCCGTGGTCGGACAGCACGACGATCCGGTACGGGCGGGGCGCGTGCTCGGTGACGTTCTCGATGAGGGCGAGGGCGCGGTCGAGGCGGCGCAGCACCTGCTCCGTGTCGCGGCTCGTCGGCCCGGAGTGGTGGGCGACCTCGTCGTAGGCGACCAGGTCGGCGTAGACGGCGCTGCGTCCGGCCAGCAGGTCGCCCATGACGGCGGCCGTGACGACGTCCCGTTCGACGACCGTGGCGAAGGCGCGCACCAGGGGGTACAGCCCGCCGCGGGAGACGCGCGGACGCTGTCCGCGTATCCGGGCGCGCACGGACTGGCCGATCTCCCGGCCCACCTCGGCGACGAAGGACAGGGCGGTGCGCACGGCGTTGGCCGGGTCGGAGAAGTACGCGAAGTAGCCGGCGCGGGAGCGGGCGGCCGGGCCTCTGCGGCGGGCGGCGATGGACAGCACCAGCGCCTGCTCGTCGGCGCCGCCACCGAAGAGGTTGCCCCGGCTGGCGCCGTCCTTGGCGAGCAGCCCCGCGTGGCCGGAGTGCTCGATGGCGCGGGCCTGGAGCTCGGCGGCGCTGGTGGGCCGGTTGCAGACCATCACCTCGCGGCGGGCCTTCTCGTACCAGCGGAAGGCGGGGACGTCGAAGTTGCTGCCGTGCAGGATGCCGAGCTGGCTGGCGCCGGTCTGGCTGGACCAGTCGGTGCGCCAGGGGGTGAGGCGGTGGGTGGGCCGGTCGCCGCCCGTGCCCAGCCAGCGGGCGACGGTGGGCATCAGGCCCTTGTCGACGGCGGCCAGCAGGACGTCGTGGCCGACGCCGTCGAGCTGGACGAACACCGTGCCGGGGGTGGCCGGGCAGGGCGGGCCGGAGCGCCGTCTTCGGTCGGCGAGCCGGTAGAGCCGGCGGCGGTAGGCGTCGTCGTCGCGGACGGCGAGGGCGCCTCCGGTGGCGGAAGCGACGGCGGACATCACGGCGGCGACCACCACGGCCGTCTCGGGGGCCGCCGAGCCGCGCTCGACGGGGTTGACGCGCAGCGCCACCCACAGCAGGGCGCCGTTCAGGAAGAACACCAGCAGGCCGAGGACGAGCGCCGGCACGAGCAGCAGCAGTCGCACCAGGAGCGGCCAGACCAGGGCGGACAGCAGGCCGAAGGCGCCCGCGCCGAGGGCGGCGGTGACCGCGATGTCGGTGGCGCTGCTGCCGTCGGCCGACCGCAGCCGGAAGTCGGGCAGGATGCCGGCGAGGACCAGCATGGTGAGCGTGGAGACCGCCCACACGGTCACACTCCGCCCGATCTGACTGGCGACCTTCCGCCATCGCCCGTCACCCACGCCGCGCACACCTCACGTTCCGTCTCTGGTCCGCCTCCACCCTGTCACAACGCCCTGATGTGCCTTTTCGCTCCCCTGGTCCGCCGCCCGGCGGGCTCAGCGGCCGTCGTAGCCGGCGGTCGGCATGGACAGCCTGCGGTGCACCCGGGCCTTCATCGCCGCGTCATACGACGGCTCCGCGCGGCCCACCGTCTCCACCCGCACCCCGCGCCGCGCGCACTCCTCGGTGAACTCGGCCACGGACGACAGGGCCCGCTCCAGTACCCTGCGGCTGGGCGCCACGAACAGGTCGGCACCGGGGCGCATCCCGTCCCAGAGCAGCGCGTGGTCGGGGCGCAGGCCGCGCACCAGGAGTTCGCGGGCCACCACGTACCCGTGCTCGGCGGCCCAGCGCGCGCACATCGTGTGCTGGCCGCGGGAGTCCACCAGGAACGGATCGGCGTCCAGTTCCTCCAGCGGCGTCAGGCTCGCGATGGTCGTCACCCGCACCGGCGCCATGGCGTCCCCCTCACCTCGGGCCCACCTCGGGTTTTCGCCGACGACCCTACTCCTGCGCGTAGGCTTCGGGGAGTCGCGCGAGGGAGGCGAAGAGGTGCCGGTGGAGGTCACGTGGTGGGGGCACGCCACCTGCATGCTGGAGGACTCGCACACGCGCGTCCTCACCGACCCCCTGTTCGCGCGCCGGCTGGCGCATCTGCGGCGCAGGCGCGGCGCGGTGCCGCCGCCGGAGGCGCTGCGCGCGGACGTCGCGCTGGTCTCCCATCTGCACGCCGACCACCTCCATGTGCCGTCGCTGGCCCGGCTCGCGCCGGGCACCCGGCTCCTCGTGCCCCGCGGCGCGTCCCGCGCGGTGCCGGGGCTGCGCAAGCTGACCGCGCTCGACGTCACGGAGATGGCGCCCGGTGACGTGACGTCCGTCGGGGCCCTCGCGGTGCGGGCGGTGCCCGCGCTGCACGACGGGCGGCGGCTGCCCGTCGGCCGGCGCCACGCGCCCGCCCTCGGCTACGTGGTGGAAGGGGAGGCGCGCACCTACTTCGCCGGCGACACCGGCCTGTTCGAGGACATGGCCAAGGAGGTCGGCCCGGTCGACACCGCGCTGCTGCCGGTGGGCGGCTGGGGGCCGTACCTGGGCGACGGGCACCTGGACGCGGGGCGCGCGGCGCAGGCGCTGGCGCTGCTGGGCGCGGCGAGCGCGGTGCCGGTGCACTACGGCACGTACTGGCCGATCGGGATGGACGCCGTGCGCCCCCACGAGTTCCACGCGCCGGGGCACGAGTTCGAGCGGCTGGCGGCGCGGCACGCGCCGGAGGCGGTGGTGCACCGGCTCGACCACGGGGCAAGCGTGCGTCTGGGGGGCGCGCGGTGATATCCCCTCCCTCGCTCGTACAGACGGCCGGCGGTCTGATACCTCCGGCGGCCGTGGCTCCCGAGTCGACCCAGCAGGCCATCGGGTACCCGTCGCTGTTCCTGCTGGTGCTGATCGGGGCGCTGGTGCCGGTGGTCCCGACCGGCGCGCTGGTCAGCTCGGCGGCCGTGGTCGCCTTCCACCGGACCGCGCCGTTCTCGATGGCGCTGGTGTTCGTGACGGCGTCGCTGGCCGCCTTCCTCGGCGACGTGGCGCTGTACTGGCTGGGGCGGCGCGGGATGACGTCGAGGAACGGCTCGCGCTGGCTGGAGGCGATACGGGAACGCGCCCCCGAGGAGCGGCTGGCGCAGGCACAGGAGAAGCTCACCGACCACGGGGTGGCGGTGCTGGTGCTGTCCCGGCTGGTGCCGGCCGGGCGGCTCCCGGTGATGCTGGCCTGCCTGGTCGCCAAGTGGCCGCTGCGGCGCTTCGTGCGCGGCAATCTGCCGGCCTGTCTGGCCTGGGCGGCCACCTACCAGCTCATCGGCGTCCTCGGCGGCTCGCTGTTCCCCGAGCCCTGGGAGGGCGTGCTCGCGGCGATCGTGCTGACCGTGCTGATCAGCGTGGCGCCGAGCCTGTGGCGGCGGGTGCGCCGCACGCCCGCCGGCTGACGCCTGCCCCGGGTCAGGCGAGGACCCGCGACCCGCCGACCGGCAGGTCCCACAGCCGGTCCCGGGGCAGCCCGGCGGCCTCCCAGGCCGCGCGGACCCGGGTGAGCGGCTCGAGGACCGGCTCCGCGGACAGCACGAACGTGCCCCAGTGCATGGGCGCCATGTGCCGCGCCCCCAGGTCCTGGGCGGCGCGCACCGCCTCCTCCGGGTCGCAGTGCACGTCGGCCAGCCACCAGCGCGGGTCGTACGCGCCGATCGGCATCAGGGTCAGGTCGATGCCCGGATAGCGGCGGCCGATGCGGGCGAACCAGTGGCCGTAGCCGGTGTCGCCCGCGAAGTGCACGCGGTGGCCGTGGGGCGCGGTGAGCACCCAGCCGCCCCACAGCGAGCGGCAGGTGTCGGTCAAGGTGCGCTTGGACCAGTGGTGGGACGGCACGAAGTCGAAGCGGACGCCGTCCAGTTCGGCCGCCTCCCACCAGTCGAGCTCGGTGACCCGGGTGAACCGGCGGCGGTGGAACCAGCGGCCCAGGCCCGCCGGCACGAACATCGGGGTGTCGCGCGGCAGCCGTCGCAGGGTCGGGGCGTCCAGATGGTCGTAGTGGTTGTGGCTGATGACGACCGCGTCCACGCGGGGCAGCGCCTCCCAGGCTACGCCGACGGGGGTGACGCGGGCGGGCGTGCCGAGGATGCGCCGGGACCACACCGGGTCGGTGAGCACGGTGAGCCCTCCGATCCGCACCACCCAGCTGGCGTGGCCCGCCCAGGTCACGGCGAGCGTGCGGGCGTCCACGTGGGGCACCGGGCCCGGCGCGTACGGCAGGTCGGGGATGCCGGCGAGGCCCTCGGGGCCGGGCCGCACCGCGCCCTCGCGGGCGAAGCGGGCGAAGGCCTTGAGGCCCGGCAGCGGGGCGGTCAGCCGGTCGTGGAAGGCGCGGGGCCACACGCGGCGCTCGGCGAGCGGACGCGGTTCGGCGAGCGGCGGGTTCGGGCGGTCGTCACGGGCCGCGGGGCCGGCGTCCGGTGCCGTGGCCGTCGTTCTGGTCGACTCGTGCCGCTGCGTCATCGAGAGGACTCCCATCGCCGAGCGTCGTCACGGAGATCGTCGAAGACCGATGCCACCTGGTTCAACGCGCGTCCCACCCGTGGCAGTTCCGCCGGTTCGTCCGCGTCCAGGCACATCGCGCGCTCCTCGGGCGTGTCCCCCAGCAGGGGCGCGGTGCACAGCCGTACGCGCGGTGTCTCGAGGTCGTCGCCGAACCGGTGGCCTCCCGCAGCGGGCATGCCCAGGCGGCCGGTGAGGAAGTCCTCCAGCTCCTGCGCGTCGCCGACGCCGCGCGCGGCCAGCGCGGGCGCCAGCGGGGAGAGGTCCACGTACAGGTGCCGTCCGCACTGCGGGGGCCGGGCCAGGGCGCCCGCCGCGACGACGGCCCGGTGCGCGGCGGCGGCCACCCGCGCGTGCGTCCGCACGGACGCGGCGACGCGCGCGGTGACCGGCTCGGGCTCGGACAGGGCGTACCCGGCGGCCGCGGCGACGGGGGCCGCCACGCGCGCGTCGAGGGCGGTGAGCACGTCGAGGACGCGTGCGTGCAGCGCGCCGCCCTCCTCGCCCGCCGGGAAGCGGGCGACGGCGGCGGGCCAGCCGGGCGGGAGCAGGGAACCGGCGAGGTCGGTGACGACGGTGACCCGGTCGGGCAGCATCTCGGCGGGACTGAGCAGCACCGTGCCGTGCGGGTCGTGCAGCGTGTCGCGCCAGGTCTCGTCGCTGACCAGGTGCAGGCCCTCGTCGGCCGCGGCCTCCAGCGTCTCGTGCAGCAGTTCGGGCGGGGCGACCGTCGCGGTGGGGTCGTCGGCCACGGACAGCACAAGGAGACGCGGGTCGCGGCCCTCGGCGCGCATCCGGCGCACGGTCTCCAGCAGCGCGTACGGGTCGGGCACGCCGCCGCTCTCGGCGGGGGTCGGAACGTGGAAGACGGGTCTGCCGAGCAGCCGCGCGTACGGCGCCCACCAGGAGGCGCACGGCCTCGGCACCAGGACGTCCCCGTCGATGGCGGCGGTCAGGGCGGTGAGCAGGGCGGGTGAGCCGGGGCCGAGGGCCGTGCGGTCGGGGGCGGCGGGCAGCCCGCGGCGCTCGCCGTGACCGCAGGCCGCGTCGATCAGGGCGGAGCCGCCGCCGACCGGTTCGGGGCCGACGCGGGAGGCGGCCGCCGCCAGCACCCCGGCCAGCTCGGGCAGCACCGGCAGCCCGTCGTCGGGGAGCGGCGGCCCGAAGCGGACCGGGCCGTGGCCTTCCGGGTGCGTCCGCATCGCCACCTCCGCGCAGTTGCCAGTGCCCGGCGCCGTGTCCCGGCGTCCGTCCGTGCCGTCCGTGCAGTCCTCGGCGAAGTCAGTACCCCGGGACCGGCCCGTCATGAGCACGGTGCCGGATCGGATGCGCCGCCGCACCGGCACGGCCGCCCGGCGGAGGCGTCAGAGGCGCGTCCGGCCGGCGCGCCGGCGGAGCAGCCGGTGCGCGCCGGCGCCGAAGGCGCCCGCGATCAGCAGACCGCCCGCGACCTGGGCGGGCACGGAGTCGGTGAAGGCGCCGCCGCCGCCGGCCTGGACGCCCTGTTGCGCGGTCGGCGAGGGGCAGGGCGTCGACGACGGCTTGTGGGTGGGGGTGGGCTTGTGAGTGGGGGACGGCGAGGTCGTGGGCGGGGCGGTCCAGAGCGGGGCCGCCTCCGGTCCGGCGGCCCCGGGGTCGGTCACCGTGCGGGGCGGGGCCTTGTGGTCCATGGCGCCGGGGTCGGCGGCGTACGGATCGGCGGCGTACGGGTCGGCGTAGGAGTCCGTCGCACCGGGATCCGTGCCGTACGGGCCGGTCCCGCCGGGGTCCGCTCCGGGGTCCTGCGGCGTGCCGGGTGTGCCCGGAGGGCCCGGTACTCCGGCGCGCTCCTCGGCGCCCGCGTCGGGGATCAGCTCCTCCAGCCCGGCGGGCGGCTCCTCCGCCGGTCCGGGCGCGAGCGGGTCGGTCTCCGCCGGTTCCTCGGGGGCGAGGCCCTCGGCGGTGTCGAGGGACGTGGCGCCGTAGAGGTCGGCCTCCGTGAACTCCTCCACCAGGGTCTCCGGCTCGTACTCCTCGACGTCGTGCGCGCCCGGCGCGGTCGGGCTCGGCGTCGCGCTGCGGGAGGCGTGCCCCTGCCGGCCGTGCCCGGCGGTCGGGGTCGCGCACGGGGAGGGGGACGCCCAGGAGCCCACGCTGCCGGGGGTTGTCGTCAGGGCGGACGCGGCCGGTGCGAGCGCGCCGAGGACGGTGCCGGCGACGGCGGCGACGGACAGGACTCGGACGGTGCGGCGCATGGTGCGGGCTCCTTCGGCGACGGCTGGGGCGCGGCGGTCGCCCCGGTGCCATCACAGCCCGCCCGTCCCTGCCTCGCGCGCGGCCGGACCCCATTCGCGGGACCGGACGCACCCGCGTGGGTGAGGAACGGGCTTCGGCGCCTCCCGCTCACTCCTCGCCGGTGTCGCCCATCACCTGGTCGCGAACCCGGCCGCAGCTGCGGCTGATCAGCCGGGAGACGTGCATCTGGGACAGGCCCAGCTCCTGCGCGATGCTGTTCTGCGTCATGTCGTCGAAGAAGCGCATGTAGAGGATCGCCCGCTCGCGCTCGGGGAGCTCGGCCAGCCGGTCCCTGACCGCCTCGCGGTCGACCACGGTGTCCAGCGCGGGGTCGGGGCCGCCCAGGGTGTCGCCCAGGGACCAGCCGTCTCCGCTGCCGGGCACCTCGGCGTCCAGGGACAGCGCGCTGAAGCTCTCCGCCGCCGACTGGCCGGTGCGCACCTCGTCCTCGGTCAGCCCGGCGTGCCCGGCGATCTCGGCGACGGTGGGGCTGCGGCCCTGGACGGTCTGGGAGAGGTCCTGGGAGGCGTGCCGGACGCGGTTGCGCAGCTCCTGGACGCGGCGCGGGACATGCAGGGTCCACATGTGGTCGCGGAAGTGCCGCTTGATCTCTCCGGTGACGGTCGGCACGGCGTAGCTCTCGAAGGCGTTGCCGAGGTCCGGGTCGTACCGGTCGACGGCCTTGACCAGCCCCAGGGCGGCGACCTGGCACAGGTCGTCGTAGCTCTCGCCGCGGCTGCGGAACCGCCCGGCGAGGCGGTGGGCCATCGGGAGCCAGGCCCGTACCAGCTCCTCGCGGAGCGCGTCCCGCTCGGGCCCGTTGGGCAGGGCGGCGAGCCTGCGGAAGTCCGCCGCGGTGTCGGGTGCGTCGTGATGGGGATGCGTCTTGGCGCCTGTTCGGCTCGGCATGGTGCGTCGCACTCCCTAGGAGGTGCTCGGGGACGGACGGTCACCGTGGCGGACGCGCCCGCCGGAACAGGGACGTCCGGGGCGGTTCTGCCGCCGCCACGGACGTGCCTCCTGTCCGAAGCACTTCCCGTGCGCGTTCCCCGGTGTCAGCCGTGCAAACCTCCCACCGGCCGGTCGCGTGGTTCGGGATCCGCCTCACGGGGCGGCAGGACGTGCTCCTCGTAGCGGCCCAGCAGCAGGATCACGCCGAGCATGAGGAACGGGACGAGCAGCGCGAGCACCGCCATGACCGGTCCTTCCGGAAGCCGCGTGGGGGGCGGACCGTCCGGGTCTCCCCCGGCCCCGGCGTCAAACCACGACGGCAGGGACCCGCCCCCTGAGGCTCGGCCCGGATCGCCTCCCGTGACCCGGTGTCGGCCCGCGCTCCTCGGGTACGCGGTGCGCACCCCCGAAGGATCTGGAGGGAGACATGCAGCGAGGCAGCGACCGGCTCAGCGTCCACCGTGACGACGAGATGAAGCACGAACTGCAGGGCCTGCTGCGGTCCGGACATCCCACCCGCACCGAGGAATGGCACGACCCGGAGCCGTTCGCCGACGACGACCCCGACGTGGCGCGCGGACCGGTGACACCGGGCCGGGACCCGTCGTCGCTGGAGACGGTGCGACTGGAACTGGCCCGCTCCCTGACCCGCGGGGACTTTCCCGCGGGCCCCCGTGAACTCATGCGTGCCCTGGACCGGCGGCACGCCCCCGACGCGCTCGTCGAGGCGCTGGAGCGGCTTCCCCGCAAGGAGCGGTACCACAGCGTCCAGGAGCTGGCCCAGGCGCTGACCGGGGTCCGGGAGACCGAGACGGCTTGACCGGAAAGGAGGCCCGCCGGCCATGGCCGAGTTCGTGAAGGACGTCATGACCCCCGGCGTGGTCGCGGTCCGTCCGGACGCCTCGGTCGTCGAGGCCGCGCGGCTGATGCGCGGCCAGAACATCGGCGACGTGGTGGTGGCGGACGGACAGCGCGTCGTGGGGGTGGTCACCGACCGGGACATCACCGTGCGGGCGGTGGCCGAGGGCCGGGACCCGTACGCGGTGAGCGTCGGGTCGGTGTGCACGCCTGACCCGCTGACGCTGGCCCCGGACGACCCGGTGGCGTCGGCCGTCGCCCTGATGCGGGAGCACGCGGTACGGCGGATCCCCGTGGTGGAGGGCGGGCTGCCCGTCGGTCTGGTGACCCTCGGCGACCTGGCCGAGGCCCGGGACCCCGGGTCGGCTCTCGCCGACATCAGCCGCGCGGACCCCGACGTCACCGGCTGACGCGACGAGCACGGCGGATCGGCACGGATCGACATTCGGGTCGGCACGGACGACGGACCGGTACGGACGACAGACCGACGCAGACGACAGACCGACGAAACGACGAAACGACGAAGGGACGTAGCGCCATCATGCGCATCGCATTTCTGACCGCACCCGAGGGTGTCGAGCAGGTGGAGCTGACCGAGCCCTGGAAGGCGGCCGAGCAGGCGGGCCACGAGCCCGTGCTGGTGTCGACGCAGTCCGGGGAGATCCAGGCGTTCAACCATCTCGACAAGGCGGACACCTTCCCCGTGCAGGAGGTCGTCGGCGACACCTCGGCGGACTCCTTCGACGGCCTGGTGCTGCCCGGCGGGGTCGCCAACCCGGACTTCCTGCGGATGGACGACAAGGCCGTCGCGTTCGTGCGGGACTTCTTCGAGCAGGGCCGGCCGGTGGCCGCCATCTGTCACGCGCCGTGGACGCTGGTCGAGGCGGACGTCGTGCGCGGCCGGGTCCTGACCAGCTGGCCCAGCCTGCAGACCGACCTCCGCAACGCGGGGGCCACGTGGGTGGACGAGCAGGTCAAGGTCTGCGACCACGGCTCGAACAAGCTGGTCACCAGCCGTAAGCCGGACGATCTCAAGGCGTTCTGCGAGACCTTCCTGGAGGTGTTCGCTGCGGAGCGCGCCTCGTAGCCGCGCAGGTGCCGACGACGGGAGTCCCGCTGGAGCGGGACTCCCGTCCGTCGTTCACGTGCCCGAGGCGGTCGGCGTCGCGGAGTCCGAGGCGGTCCGCTCCCGGGCGCCCTCGCGGGTGCGGCCGGGCGCGACGGGGCGGTGCGGGTTGCGCCGCAGGTACTCCCCCTCCAGCTGCGCCATGCGCTCGTTGTGGGTCCGCAGCGCGTCGTTGGACCCGTACAGCAGCGTGTCGTGGCGCGTGCGGTGAATGGTCTCCAGCTCCTTCATGAGCTGCTGGTCGTCCAGGCGGCTCGGGTCGACTCCGGTCATCGTGGTGCCCCGCTCGTCGTGTGCGTTCATGCGTCCCGGGTACCCGCGCCGCGCCCCGGGCCACCACGTGTCAGCGCGCGCGTTCCACCCGGCGTTCGTCCCAGACCGGCTCCGGGGTCTCACGGACCCGGCCGTCGCTGCCGAAGACCAGGAACCGGTCGAAGGAGCGGGCGAACCAGCGGTCGTGGGTGACGGCCAGGACGGTGCCCTCGAAGCTCTCCAGCCCCTCCTGCAGGGCTTCCGCCGATTCCAGGTCGAGGTTGTCGGTGGGCTCGTCGAGCAGCAGGGCCGTGACGCCCTGGAGCTCCAGCAGCAGGATCTGGAAGCGGGCCTGCTGTCCGCCGGAGAGCCGGTCGAAGGTGCGCTCCGCCTGCTGGGTCAGCTCGTAGCGGCGCAGCCGGGACATGGCGGCGCCCCGGTCCTGGGCGTGCTCGGTCCACAGGATGTCGAGCAGCGTGCGGCCGATCAGCTCGGGGTGGGCGTGGGTCTGGGCGAAGTGCCCGGGCACCACGCGCGCGCCGAGCCGCCAGCCGCCGGTGTGCGCGACGTCCTCGCCGGCCAGCAGGCGCAGGAAGTGCGACTTCCCGGAGCCGTTGGAGCCGAGCACCGCGACCCGCTCGCCGTAGAACACCTCCAGGTCGAACGGCTTCATCAGGCCGGTCAGCTCGAGCCGCTCGCAGGTGACGGCGCGGACACCGGTGCGGCCGCCCTTGAGGCGCATGCGGATGTCCTGCTCGCGCGGCGGCTCCGGCGGCGGTCCCGCCTCCTCGAACTTGCGCAGCCGGGTCTGGGCGGCGCGGTAGCGTGACGCCATGTCCGGGCTGTTCTCGGCGGCCTGCCGCAAGGTCAGCACCAGCTTCTTCAGCTGGGCGTGCTTCTCGTCCCAGCGGCGGCGCAGTTCCTCGAAGCGGGCGAAGCGCTCGCGCCGCGCCTCGTGGAAGGTGGCGAAGCCGCCGCCGTGCACCCAGGCGTCGGCGCCCGCCGGGCCGGGTTCGAGCGAGACGATCTTCTCGGCGGCGCGGGCGAGGAGTTCCCGGTCGTGGGAGACGAACAGGACCGTCTTGCGGGTCTCCGCCAGGCGCTCCTCCAGCCACCGCTTGCCGGGCACGTCCAGGTAGTTGTCGGGCTCGTCGAGCAGCAGCACCTCGTCGGGGCCGCGCAGCAGTGCCTCCAGCACCAGCCGTTTCTGCTCACCGCCGGAGAGCGTGCTCACCTGCCGCCACTGGGCCTTCTCGTAGGGGACGCCCATCGCGGCCGTGGTGCAGATGTCCCACAGCGTCTCGGCCTCGTAGCCCTGGACCTCGGCCCAGTCGGAGAGGGCCTGCGCGTAGCGCATCTGGGCGGCCTCGTCGTCGACGGTCATGATGGCGTGCTCGGCGGCGTCCACCGCGCGGGCGGCCTCGCGGATACGGGGCGGCGCCACGGACACCAGCAGGTCGCGCACGGTGGTGTCGTCCCGTACGGAGCCCACGAACTGGCGCATCACGCCGAGGCCGCCGGTCACGGCGACGCTGCCGCCGTGCGGGGCGAGCTCGCCGGAGAGGATGCGCAGGAGGGTCGTCTTGCCGGCGCCGTTGGGTCCCACGAGGGCCATGACGGCCCCCTCCCCCACCCGGAACGACACGTCGCCCAGGAGTGTCCTCCCGTCGGGGAGGTGGTACTCGAGGTGCGCTGCTTCCAGGTGTCCCATGGGCGCGATTCTGCGGGGCGCCGGGAGCGCCTGGCAAACGGGTTTCCGGCACCCCTTCCACCCGATGACCGTTCCATCATGTGAAACGCGTATCTCATCATGCGGCCATGGCAGGTAACGTGACCTTCCGACAACGAGTTGAAAGGGTGGCCCGCCATGCCGCACGCACGGGAGACCGCCGTCTACACGCACGGACACCACGAGTCGGTGCTGCGGTCGCACACCTGGCGCACCGCGGAGAACTCGGCGGCGTACCTCCTCGGGGTGCTGAAGCCCCACATGCGGATCCTGGACATCGGCTGCGGGCCCGGCACCATCACCGCCGGCCTGGCCGCCCTGGTGCCCGACGGACACGTCACGGGACTCGACCGGGAGCCGGGCATCCTGGAGCGGGCGCGCGCGGTGGCCGGCGAGCGGGGCCTGACGAACGCGGACTTCGTGACGGGGGACGTGCACGCGCTGGACTTCCCCGACGACACCTTCTGGGTGGTCCACGCCCACCAGGTGCTCCAGCACGTGGGCGACCCGGTGGCCGCGCTGCGCGAGATGCGGCGGGTGACGAAGCCGGGCGGGTACGTCGCCGTCCGGGACGCGGACTACGCGGCGATGACCTGGTATCCGGGGTCGGCGGGCCTCGACGACTGGCTGGACCTGTACCGGCGCGTGGCGCGGGCCAACGGGGGTGAGCCGGACGCCGGGCGGCGGCTGAAGGCGTGGGCCCTGGAGGCGGGGTTCACCGACGTCACGGCGACGACGGGCACCTGGACCTACTCTACGGCGGAGGAACGCGCCTGGTGGAGCGGGCTGTGGGCGGACCGCACAGTGGCGTCGGCGTACGCGGAGCGGGCCGTGGAGGGCGGGCACGCCACCCGCGCGGAGCTCGAGGCCGTGGCCGGGGCGTGGCGTGAGTGGGGCGCCCGGGAGGACGGCTGGTTCGCCGTGCTGCACGGGGAAGTCCTCTGCCGTAAGGACGCCTGACCGGCGGCGGGACAGGGCCGGCGCCCCGGGTCTCAGTCCCGGGGCAGCAGCGGCCCGAGCGGGCCGAGGTCGAGGTTGAGGTCCTCGGGGCGCAGTCCGTAGCGGTTGCGCAGCTCGGCCATGCGGTCCTCCAGCAGCATGAGGGTCAGCCCGACCCGCTCCTCCTGCTCCTCGGTGAGGTCGCCCTCGTCGAAGCGGCGCACCGCCTGGCGCTCCATGAGCTGGCGGAGCAGTTCCACGACGGTCAGCACCAGCTTCACCAGGTCGCGCTCGACCGTGTCCGGTTCCAGGTCGAGGCGCCGGCGGGGCTTGGGGCGCGGCTCGGCGGGGCGGGGCGCGGCCTGCGGGTGCGCGTCGAAGGACGCCTCGGGATCCAGGGGCGACCGGCCCTCGAAGAGGTCGGCGTCGGTCACCGTGACGGGGTCCGGCGCATCGGGCGCGCGGTGCCGCGGGTCGTCGGTCACGGGGACTCCTCGAAGGGCGAGGGGACGTTCTGGTTCACGGAGCTGATCAGCGCGTTGAGGTCGATGCGGACCAGGTCGACGTCGGCGATGCGCAGCGTGATGTCGCCCGTGATCACCACACCGCCGGCCAGCAGCCGGTCGAGCAGGTCCACCAGGGCGATCTCGCGCCGTTCGACGACGGTCACGTGGTCCCCTCCCCGGCGGTCCTCCCACCGGCGGTCTCCTCGCCCGTGGTTTCCTCGCCCGCGAACGAGTAGGCCGCCCATGGCCCGGTGAGCTCCACCCGCAGCCCCGGGGAGTCGTCCTTCGTCCGCTCCACCTGCTCCACGAACGCCTCCGACTGACCGCGCGGCACCAGATAGGCGGCGTTGAGCACGTTGCGGCCCCGGTGGCCGGACAGGGTCGGGTTCTGCGGCGCGTGCAGCCGCGAGTCCTCGGCGAAACCGGCCAGGGTCCCGTGCAGCCGGGTCGCGAAGGTCTCGGCCCGCTGCCACTGCTCCTCCCGCGACCGCGTCTGCTCCCGGCGCCGGCGCAGGTAGTCCCGCCCGGACATCGCCGCGGGCTGCGGCGCGGGCTGCTCGGGGGCCTGCTCCGGCCCGGACTCCAGGAACACCTTGACGCCCCACTCGACCCGGCCCTCCAGCCGGTCCAGCCGGCGCAGGAAGTTCTCCTCGCGCGCCTCGATCATGGACCGTACGCCGCTGTCGTCGCGGAAGACGGTGCCGAGCCGCAGCGGCAGCGGGGTGGTGACGGTGGTGAGCGCGTCGATCACCCCCTGGTGGGCCCTGGCGACCGAGGTCAGCCAGTCCAGGTCCTCCAGATGTGCCCGCAGCGGCTCCTCCGCGAAGTCCGCCTCGGGCACATGACTGACCACGGCCACCAGGTCGTGGTGCGGCACCAGCCGGGGCGGGTCGCCGCCCACCCCCGTCAGCTGGGCCTGGAGCGGTGTGCCGAAGGGGCGGCAGACCGCGTAGACGTAACGCAGTCCCGTCACGGGGTCTCCTCCTCGGCGCGGCGCGGCTCCAGCTCCTCGAGCCGGGCCAGGCGCTCGCGCAACTCGGCATTCTCGCGGGCCAGTTCGTCACGCCGGGCGCGTGAGGACAGCGCCGGGTCGGACTCCCACCAGTCGATCCCCATCTCCTTGGCCTTGTCCACGGAGGCGACGACGAGGCGCAGCTTGATGGTGAGCAGTTCGATGTCCAGCAGGTTGATCTTGATGTCGCCCGCGATCACCACGCCCTTGTCCAGCACCCTTTCCAGGATGTCGGCGAGATTGGCGCTGCTGCCCTGGCCGTACGGGTCGGGGAGTCGGCTGGGAGTTGTCATCGGCGGCTCCGGCCCTCGGGTTCCTCAGGAGCGGCCTCGTCGGCCGGCTCGTCGTCCTCGTATTCCTCGTCCTCGTCCTCGTACTCCTCCTCCGGAGGGACGCCCTCCTCGTCCTCGTCGTCGGCGGCGGCTTCCTCGTCCTCGTCCTCGTACGGGTCGTCGGGCTCGGCGCCGCCGGCCTCGTCCTCGTACTCGTCCTCGGGCCCGGCGCCCTCCTCGTCCTCGTACTCCTCGTCCTCGTCGTACGCGTCCTCGGGGCCGCCGTCGGTCTCACCCTCGGGAGCTTCCTCGTCGTACTCCTCGTCCTCGGGAGCTTCCTCGTCCTCGGGAGCCTCCTCGTCCTCGGAGCCCTCGGAGTCCTCGGCCCCGGCGTCCTCGTGCTCCCCCTCGGGGCCGCCCCGCTCCTCCTCTTCCTCGGCCAGGGCGTCCTCGTGGCTCTTGACGACCTCGCCCTCGCGGATCTCGCCGCGCCAGCTGTCCTCCGCCTCGCCCTTGATCGTGATGAAGCGGGCGAAGTTCTTCAGGTCGAGCCGGGCACGGCGGCCCTGGGCGCGCCAGATGTTGCCGGTCTTCTCGAAGAAGCCCGAGGGGTAGTACTCGATCACCATCAGGACCCGGGTCAGGTTGTCGGCGATCTTGTGGAAGGAGACGACGCCCTTCATCGTGCCCTTGGCGCCTTCCGTGGACCACGCGATGCGGTCGTCGGGGACCTGTTCGTTCGTCGTGGCCTTCCAGCTGCGGTTGGACCACCAGATCTTCGCCTGCCAGTCCGACGTCGTGTCGTCGGACTTGTTGGCGCTCTTCACGCCCTTGGCGAAGGTGCTGAAGTCCTGGTACTGCGTCCACTGGTCGTACGCCGTGCGCAGCGGCACACCGACGTCGATGTACTCCATGATGACGGTCGGCTTGTTGCCGGAGGACTTCTTGCGCTTGCCCTTGCCGCCGCCCAGGTTCTGCAGGGCGCCCTTGACGCTGTCCTTGGCGCGGGTGGCGCCCAGTTCCACAGCGGTGCGCAGCGGGCCCTTGCCCTCGGCGAGCTTCTTGCCGCCGTCGGCGGCGAGCTTGGCGAAGCCGGGGCTGTTGCCCTCGGCGATGTCGTTGAGCTTGCCGGTGGTCTCGCCCAGCTTCTGGCCGACGCCGGTCAGCAGCCGGGTGGCCTGGGCGGCGAGGTAGTCCTGCAGCTCGGCCTTGAGCCGGTCCGCGGCCTCGCTGTGGGCGAGTTCGGACAGCGGGTTCTTGGCGCCGTCCGCACCGTCACGTGCGGCGGACGTGGCACGCCCGACGGTCTCGGTCATCACTCACCGCCTCCCTTCGAGGGACGAGGGCGGGCGCCGCGCGAGGCGGACGCGGTCTTCTTCGCGGCCGTCTTCTTGGCGGCTGTCTTCTTCGCAGGGCCGCCGGCCGCGCGCTTGGCCGGTGCGGCCTTCTTCGCCGCGGAGCCCTTCTTGGCCGGGGCCTTCTTGGCGGCCTTCTTCGCCGTCCGCGCGGTGTCGGGCTCGCGCCCGCGCCCGCCGTCGTCGTCGTCCCGGTCCTCACCGGCGTCGTCCGGCTCGTGGTCGTCCGGCCCCTCGCCGGTGTCCTCCGCGTCCCGGTCCTCGGCGCCGCCGCCGGAGAGCCGGCCGCGCACCTCCGCGGTGCGGCCGTGCAGGCGGTCGGCGAGCGAGCTGATCTGCCGCTCGACCAGAGCGCCGGAGGCAGCCTTGCCGGCGCCCCGCAGTTCACCGCGGAGCTGGTCGCCCAGCTCCTTGAACTGCGGGTTGTCGCGAAGCTGCTGCGACACCAGGTCGGCGACGGCCCGCGGGCTCAGGTTGAGTTTCTTTCCGGCCACCAGTCCGCCGACGGCCAGCGCCATTTTCAGCTTCTTGGTCCGTCCCAGGAGGTATCCGGCCCCTATGGCGAGGCCCAGTCCCGTTCGATTCATCGTTGTGCCGTCCCGTCCCCTTGACCCGCGCCTGAGCGCGTCGCGATCTCCAACCGGTCCAGGAGTGCGTCCTCCTGTTCGTCGAACTCCTCCTCGGTGATCTCCCCTGCCTCCAGCAGCTCCTCCAGCCGGGCCAGCTCGGCACGGATGGTCGCGGGGTCGTAGTAGATGCGTTCCGCTTCCTGCAGGACCTGCCGGATGGCCCAGGCGCCGCCACGCGCCGGGGCGAGCGGCAGCATCAGCACTTCCGAGATCAGGCCCATCTCGTCACTCCGCTCCGGTGTCCGCCCCCGCGGCCGTGGTGCCCGCCGGCTCGGCAGGGCCGGGCTCGACGAAGCTGTACGGCGGCAGTGGGCCGTTCAGTCGTATCTCCAGGTGGGGCATGTCCGCGCGGGCCTGCTCCACCGCGGCCAGGAACTCCTCCGCCGTCGCGCGCTTCACCAGGTACGAGACGTTGGCGAGCCAGCCGGTGGACTCGGGGCCCACGCTCTCGGCGTCGGCGATGCCGCGCAGCGCGTTCTCCAGCGCGGCGCCGTCCTCGGCCTCCCGGGCCTTGACGGCCTCGGCGACCATCTCGCCGAGGCGGATCTTGTCGTCGTAACTGCCGCCGCCGGACTGCCGGTTGGCCTCCGCGAGGGCGCGGATCTCCGGGTTGAGGGCCATCACGTGGTGGAGGACGGCCTCTTCCACGTGGTTGGCCTTGACGTTGTACTCGACGCGGCCGTCGAGGGCGCGCAGCCGCTCCAGGTAGTGGTCGGCGCGTTCGGCGAGGACGGAGGTGACGGTGTCGTCGTCGGGGGCGACGCTGCCGAACCGCATGGGCAGGACGCAGCCGCCCGCGCCGATCTCGCTGAGCACGTTCTGGTGGGCGAGCAGCTCACGCCGCTTGGGGCGCAGGCCCTCGGGGGCGTCGCTGACGACGGCCGCCAGATCGCCCTGGGTCAGCACCCGCAGCGGGCGCGCCGGGTCGCCGACCCCGCCCATGCCCTCCGGCAGGGACGGGTGCGAGGCGGCGGTGATGCCGTAGACGTACGTGCTCACTCCTGCTCCTCCTTGCGCCGCGACGTGCTCTTACGGGCCCGGGGGCGCGACTCCGTCTCGCCCTCGCGCCCCTGCTTGAAGGCGTCCGAGATGGTCTCGGCGGCGCCGGAGAGGGCTCCCTTGGACTTGCCGCGGGCGCCGGACTCGGTCACCTCGCCGACGATCTCGGGGAGCCCGGGGCTCTTGTTGGGCCCGGACTCGAGGTCGAGCCGGTTGCACGCCTCCGCGAAGCGGAGGTAGGTGTCGACGCTCGCGACGACGACACGGACGTCGATCTTGAGGATCTCGATGCCGACCAGGGACACGCGCACGAATGCGTCGATGACGAGCCCCCTGTCCAGAACAAGCTCAAGCACGTCGTAGAGGCCGCTGCTGCCGCCTCCGCCGCCGGACTGCTGTGCCGGTACGACTGTCATGCCGGCCATTCCTCCTCGATGTCGGGGATACGTGGATGTAGGGATGTGCTTGCTGTCGTGCGGCCTAGCGGCCGCCGGGCCTGCGCGCGTCGGCGCGTCCGCGCTCGTAGCGGCGGACCCTCCGGTACCCGGTGAGGTCCCCGTCGGGGTCCAGCTCCACCTGGTAGCTCGCCATCAGGCTCATCGTGTCGGGCACCCGCTCCAGCTCGAGGACCTCGACCTCCAGCACCCAGCCCTCCGAGGTCTGCTCGAAGGAGGACACGGACTCGGCCTCCATGCCGGTGAGCTCCGCGAGCTGCTCGCGCGCCTGGCGCAGCACCTGCATGGGCTTCGGCTTCTTCCGTTCCGTGGTGCTCTCGGTCGTGTCGCTGTCGCTCTCGGGCCGCTTGCGGGGTGCGGTTCGTTTACGGGGCGTACGTGAGGTCCGGGCCTCCTGGGAGTCCTGGCCCTCACGGGAGTCCTGGGATTCCTGTGAATCTTGTGACTCTTCGGTGTTCTTCGTGTTCGACATGGCCACCTCCCCCTCCGTGTGGCCGCAAGTGTGTTCGCCAAACCTCCGAGGGTTCACCCGATCGCCATGTGCGGCTGTCACCCCTGGTCGCGACGGGGTAAGGGGCGACGGCGCCGACGGGTCAGCCGCGCAGTCCGGCGAGCCGCCGACGGGCCGGAGCGAGGGAGCGGCCCTTGCGGTTCAGCCCCGCCCACGGGTCCGTGGCGGCCTGCTCGACGGCGTCCTCCACCGTCCAGCGGCGGGCGTGCAGCTCAGGGTCGTCGAGCTGCTCCCAGGTGACCGGTGCGGCGACGGGTGCTCCCGGCAGGGCGCGGACCGTCCAGGGGGCGACCGCGGTCTGCGCGTACGCGTTGCGCCCCACGTCGAGATAGAGCCGGTCACCGCGGTCCTTCTTGCGGGCCGCGGTGGTGAGCCGGTCCGGGTGGGCGTCGGCCAGCGTGTCGGCGACCTCGCGGGCGAACTCCCGCACCGAGTCGAAGTCCTGGCCGCCGTCGAGCGGCACGACCACGTGCAGACCCCGCGAGCCGGTGGTCATCAGGGCGGAGGGCAGGGCGAGTTCGTCCAGCAGCTCCCCCAGCAGCCGGGCGGCCTCGCGCACGTCCTCGAAGTCGTCGCCGGACGGGTCGAGGTCGAAGACGAGCCGGTCCGGACGGTCCACGTCGTCGGCGCGGGAGAGCCAGCGGTGGAGCGTGATGCTCGCCTGGTCGACCAGGTACAGGAGGGTCGCGGTGTCGTCGCACACGGTGTGCGTGACCGTTCCGCCCTCCTTGCCGACCTTCACCCGGGTGATCCAGTCCGGGTAGCTGTCGGGGGTGTTCTTCTGCATGAAGGCCGGGCCTCCGATGCCGTCGGGCCGCCGGTCCAGCATCAGCGGCCGGCCCCGCAGGTGGGGCAGCATGTGGCGGGCGACGGCCCGGTGGTACTCGACGAGGTCGCCCTTGGTGTACTCCCGGGCGCCGTCGCCGCCCGGGAGGAGCACCTTGTCCGGGCGGTGGATCTCCACCCGGCGCCGGCCGGCCCGTACGGTGCGCGAGCCGCCGTCGCTCACGACACGATCGCCTCCCCCACCAGCAGCCTGCCGGCCGCGGCGATCGACGCGGCGTCGATCCCGGCGGCGTGCAACTGCTCCTCGGGCGCGGCCGAACCCGGCATGTTCCGCACGGCGAGCCGCACCAGCCGGGGCACGGGACTCCCGTCGCCGAACGCCTCGGCGACCGCGTCGCCGAGCCCGCCCTCGGGGTGGTGGTCCTCGACGGTCATCAGACAGCCGGTCTCCTCGGCGGCCGTGCGCAGCGTCTGCACGTCGACGGGCTTCACCGAGTACAGGTCGACGACCCGTACGGCGATGCCCTCCTCGGCGAGCGCGTCGGCGGCGGCCAGCGCCTCCGGCACGGTGACGCCCGCGGCGACCAGGGTGAGCCGGTCCTGGCCGGAGGAGCGCAGCACCTTGCTGCCGCCGACGGGGAACTCCTCGTCGGGGCCGTAGATCACGGGGCTCTCGCCGCGCGAGGTGCGCAGGTAGCGGATGCCCTCCAGACCGGCCATGGCGGCGACCAGGCGGGCGGTCTGGTTGGCGTCGCACGGGTACAGCACGGTGGAGCCGTGCACCGCCCGCATCATCGCCAGGTCCTCCAGGCCCATCTGGCTGGGTCCGTCCTGGCCGATGGCGACGCCCGCGTGCGATCCGACGAGGTTCAGACCCGAGCCGCTGACCGCGGCCATCCGGACGAAGTCGTGGGCGCGGGTGAGGAAGGCCGCGAACGTGGACGCGAACGGAAGCCAGCCGCGCGCGGCGACCCCGACCGCGTCGGCGACCATCTGCTGCTCGGCGATGTAGCACTCGACGTAGCGCTCGGGGTGTTCCTTGGCGAAGTACTCCAGACGGGTGGAATCGCCGACCTCGCCGTCCAGGGCGACGACGTCGTCACGCGCGGAGCCCAGGGCGGCCAGCGCCTCGCCGAAGGCGTCACGGGTGGCCACGTCCTCGCCGCGCTCCCAGCGGGGCAGCTGGGGCGTGGTGATCCGCCGGGCGGGGGCCTCGCCGTCGGCGGGCGGCGCCTGGACGGTGATGCGCAGGTCGCGGGGGCCGCCCAGTTCGGCGATCGCGTCCTCCGCCTCCGGCAGCGGTTTGCCGTGCAGGCCCTCCCGGTCCTGCACGGACTCCACGCCCTTGCCCTTGAGGGTGCGGGCGAGGATCGCGGTCGGCTGGCCCCGGGTGGACAGCGCCTCGCCGTACGCGCGGTCCACCGCGTCCACGTCGTGGCCGTCCACCTCGACGGTGTGCCAGCCGAACGCCTGGAAGCGGCGTGCGTAGGCGTCCAGGTCGTGGCCGTGCCGGGTGGGGCCGCGCTGGCCGAGCCGGTTGACGTCCACGACGGCGGTCAGGTTGTCCAGGTTCTCGTACGCGGCCTGCTCGGCCGCCTCCCACACGGAGCCCTCGGCCAGCTCGCTGTCGCCGCACAGCACCCACACGCGGAAGCCGGTGCGGTCCAGCCGCTTCCCGGCGAGCGCGATGCCGACGCCGACGGGCAGTCCCTGCCCGAGGGAGCCGGTCGCCGTCTCCACCCAGGGGAGCTTGCGGGGCGTGGGGTGGCCCTCGAGGCGGCTGCCGTTCTCGCGGAAGGTGAGCAGCTCCTCGTCGCCGATGACGCCGGCCGCCTTGTAGGTGGCGTACATCAGCGGGGAGGCGTGGCCCTTGGAGAGGACGAACCGGTCGTTGGCGGGGTGGTCGGGGCGCTCGAAGTCGTAGCGCAGGTGGCGGGCGAAGAGGACGGCCATGAGGTCGGCCGCGGACATCGACGACGTGGGGTGCCCGGAGCCGGCCGCGGCCGCCGCCCTGACACTGTCCACCCGCAACTGCTGTCCGAGTTCGACGAGATCACCGGTGTTCATGCGTCTCCTTCGGTAAAGCGGTCGGTGCGCCGGACGGGCCCGGGCGCCACGTCGGGGCCGGGCCCCGGCTGGTCGGGGGGCGGCGCGACGTCGGACGTGCCCGCGGTGGGCCGGTTCTTCGCGGGCTCGCCACCCGGCTGATTCTTCGCGGGCTCGCCACCCGGCTGATTCTTCGCGGGCTCGCCACCCGGCTGGTTCCTCGCCGGCTCGCCCCCCGGCTGGTTCCTCGCCGGCTCGCCCCCGGACCGGGTCTTCACGGATTCGCCGTCCGGCTTGCCGTCCGTGTCCGCCGGGCCGGCGCTCCCGGGCCGGCCCGGGACGCGCGCGACCTCGGGGGAAGCGGTGTCCAGCGGCACGGACCAGGACCGTACGAGCCCCAACTGGACGGCCTGCCGCGGCAGTACGGCGTCCAGCAGCCAGTCGGCGGCCACCCGCACCCGGTTGCCGGGCATCGCGGCGAGGTGGTAACCGCGGGTCACCGCCCCTGCCGCCACCCCGGAAAGATTGACGCCGAGCGGATTCGCGGCGGCCTTGGCGCCGCCGAGGTCCACCACGAACCCCAGGTCCTTGTGGCGGTACGCCTGCCGCTCCCCGTCGCCGAAGGACGCGGCGATGTTGTGCGCGCAGACCTTGCCCTGCCGCCAGGCGTGCTGGGCGGTCATCGGGGTGTACGAGCCGGGGTTCTCCAGGTCCGGCACGGCGGCCGCGTCACCGCAGGCGAAGACCTCCGGGCGGCCCGGCACCTGGAGGTGCGGGTCGACCAGCAGCCGGCCGCGTTCCATCGGCAGCCCGAGGGACTCGGCGAGCGGGTCGGGGCGTACGCCCACGCACCACACGAGGGTGCGGGTGTCGACGAACTCCCCGTCGGTGAGCAGCACGCCGTCGGAGGTGGCCTCCTTCACGGAGGTGCCCATCCGGACGTCCACGCCCCGCTCCCGCAGCACCGTGTCGGCGGTGCGGGAGAGGCGTTCGTCCAGCTCGGGCAGGACCCGGTCGGCGATGTCGAGCAGGATCCAGCGGGGCCGCATGCCGGTGCGCAGCGGCTGCTTGGCGACCTGCGCGTCGGTGAAGAGCTGGCCGTGCGCGGCGACCTCGGTGCCGGTGTAGCCGGCGCCCACGACGACGAACGTGCACCGGGAGGAGCAGCGCCTCCGGTCGTCCGTGGCGGCGGCCAGCTCCACCTGGCGGGTGACGTGGTCGCGCAGGTACAGCGCCTCGGGCAGGCCGCGGAAGCCGTGCGCGTGCTCGGCGACGCCCGGGATGGGCAGCAGCTTGTTGACGCTGCCGGCGGCGAGCACCAGCCGGTCGTAGGAGAGGGTGCCGCCCTCGCCCTCGGGGCCGGAGTAGTGCACCTGGCGGGCGTCGAGGTCGATACGGCCGGCCTCGCCCAGCACCAGCCTGACGTGCGGGAGCGTCCCGGAGAGGGACACGGTGACCCGGCGCGGTTCGAGGATCCCGGCCGCGACCTGGGGCAGCAGGGGCAGGTACAGGAAGTAGTCGGTCGGGTTGAGCAGGACGATCTCGGCCCGGCCCCTGGCCCTGCGGGACAGGATCTGGGCCGTGCGGTACCCGGCGAAGCCGGCACCGACGATCACAATGCGGGGTCGACTCACGGTTCGCCTCCGGCGCGGTCGCGTACGTCGGGAGACTTCCGCGTCCCCCTGTGCGGGACCGCCAAACGTCGGACCCGTTCCCGGCGGGGCGGCCCGGGTGCGGCCGCGTCCTTCGACGCCCGCCGCACGAAGGCGCCGCCCCGGCTTCAGCCGTCGCCCCGGGTGTGGTCGGTGCCGACCGTGGGCGGCGTGGACGGCACCGGGGGCACGGCGGCGGAGCCCGTGGCCTTCGTCCCGCCGGTCACGCCGGTCGCGGCGGCGCCCGGGGTGTTCGGACGGGCCGCCGTCCGCAGGACGAAGGCGACCGCCGCCAGGATCACCGCCGTGACCAGGGCCGCCGCCCAGCCCGGGAGCACCAGGTCGAGGGCGAGGCCCACGGCGAGGGCGACGGCCGCGCCCGCGTACAGAGCGGCGGCGCCGGAACCGGCGTAGAGGGCCGCCTTCCGGCGCTGTCCCCGCGTCTGCTCGCGGAGTTCCGCGCGTACGGACTCCCGTGCCACATGGGCCAGTTCGTCCACCAGATGCTTGTCCAGGTGCTGCATGTGCTCCAAGCGCTGCATGACGCCCGGGTACCCGTGCCCGGGACCCGGTAACTCGCCCCGGGCGCACCGCGGGAGGCGGTCGTGTGGAGACCGGCACCGTCCCGCACGCCGCCCGGGGCGTCCAACTACCCTCGGACGCATGGAGATTCTGGGTGCCACACTGCGCGTCTGCGTCGACGACATCGAGACCGCCATCCCCTTCTACGAGCGGCTGGCGGGCGGGACCGCCCTGCGGTTCGAACGTGAGGGCGTCCAGGTCGCCGCGGTGGGCTGCTTCCTGCTGATGAGCGGTCCCGAGGCAGAACTGGACGTGCTGCGCAAGGTCGCCGCGACCATCGCGGTCAAGGACGTCGACGAGACCCGTCAGGTGCTGGAGGAGATGGGCGCGGCCGTCCTCGCCGGACCGCTGCCCACCCCCGTGGGCCGTAACCTGATCGCGCGCCACCCGGACGGGGCGGTCTACGAGTACGCGGACCGCCGCGTCTGACCTTCCGTCACGGATGTCTCGTCACGGCGTGGGCCGCATCCGGAAGTCGTACCGGTCCGGCAGCGGTTCGTCCGTGAGCCGCGCCCACAGCCGTCCGATCACCTCGTCGCCCTCGCGCAGGTCGGCCACCTCGAAGCCCGCGTCGAACACGGCGCGGGCCTCCTCGTTCCGTCCCTCGGCGAGCAGCAGGCCCGCCTCGACCAGCCGGAAACGTCCGCGGGCCCGGGTGGCGGGAGCCAGCCGCTCCCACACCGACCGCGCGTCGGCCGTACGCCCCACCGCGAGCAGCGCCTCGATCGCCTCCCGTCCGAGGGCGGCCACGGCGGCGGTCCACTCCCCCGCCGGGTCGCCGTCCGCGTCCCCGGCCTCGCGGCACAGGTCGTCGAAGGCTCGCACATAGTGGTCGGCGGCGCGCTCCGGGTTGCGTTCCTCCCGGTCGGCGACGGCGAGGCAGCGCAGGACGGGCCAGGAGGGGCCGTCCTGCGCCAGGCCCCGCTCCCAGCTGCGCACCGCCTGCGCGCGGTCGCCGCCGTGCCACTGGGCGACGCCCAGGTGGTACTCGGTGAGCCCGGTCGCGGGCGCCGTCTCCAGCATGTCCCGCCAGTGCCGGGCGACCAGCGTCCCGCCCGGAGGCCGGCTCTCGGGCGGCTCGGGGAAGGAACCGGCGCGCAGCAGACGCAGCCAGGGCCGCTGCTCCTCGCCCAGGGTGCTCTCGTCGAAGGGCGTGCCGGGCAGCTTCCACCCGGCCCGCAGCACCTCGAGCGCGCCCCACCCCGACCCGGCGGCCAGCCGCTCTCCGGGGTCGGTGTCGGCGCACCGCAGCCAGGCCGTGTAGGCCGCGTCGACGTCCGCGCGCGGCAGCACGCCCTCGAGACGGGCCTCCGCCTCGTCGAGGACGGCGCCCCACTCCCCTTCGCGCCGTGCCTCGAAGGGCCCGTACGCCTCCAGCCAGGACACCTCGCTCTCCGGCTCCAGGCGGACGTGCTCCAGCTGGGTGCGGGCGAGGCCGGCCTGGATCTCGCAGTAGCCGCCGGTGCCTGGTTCGGTGAGCCACTGCTGCCAGCTCCGTCCGCCTGGCCCGCGCCCCCACACGAACAGCTTCCGGCCGCGCAGGGTGTCGGTCGAGGTCTGCACGAGCCCGTGGCCGTCGGCGTCCAGCGCGGCGATCCAGCGGCGACGCTCCCCGGGGACCTCGTAGAAGTAGTCGGCGGCGTAGGTGCTGTTGGGCGGATACGTGCGGTCGACGCCGTCGTACTCGGGGACGGGGACGCGGCGCAGGCGCTGCTCGTAGCCGAAGTGGTAGGCCTCCTCGGCGGGGGCGAGGACGCGGCAGTCCTCGGGGACGGCGATGTTGGACCACCAGTACGTCGGCACCTGCCGCTCGTGCGGGTTGCGGATCCGCGCGCCGACGTAGAGGAAGTCGGAGCCGTCGGGCAGCCACAGGTCGACCTGGAAGGGCAGGTCGCGCAGCCGCTCCCACTCCCACAGGCGGAGCATCTCCCCGCCGTCCGGGGCGGGGACGCGGGCCGCGTGCACGGGCGAGCAGGACAGGGTGGTGTGGCCGGTCGCGCCGATGTTCCACTCGATGCCGCCGGAGAACCAGGCGCCGTTGAGCGCGAAGTTGGCGGGCTGGAACACCGGGTTCACATACAGCAGTTCACGGCCGGTGGGCTTGTGGACGAGGGAGGCGATCCGGCCGCCGAGGCCGGGCAGGACCGTGGCGCGGAGGCGGTCGTTCTCGATGACGAGGGCGCCGAGGGACCGGGGCGCGCGGTCCCGGTCGTAGCCGTCGCGCACGGGGACCGGCAGCAGGCTGTGCAGCGGGGCGTAGCCGATCTGCCGGGCCATGTCGCGCGGCAGGTCCTTCTTGTCGCGGTCCTCGATGCGGTGCATCTCGTCGAGGGGACGCAGGGCGGGCAGCGGGTTGTCGGGGCCGAGGCGCGCGGCCGGCAGCGTGAGTACCTCATGTCGGATCGTCGTCACGATCTCCATGGAAGCCCCCGGACGCCCGCCTGAACAGAGGCCGTGACGAGCGGCTTTCGCGTGGTGCGCGGTCAGCTCTCCCCGGTCAGCATCTCGGTGGTGAGCGCCCAGCGTTCGTGGTCGCGCCACGCGCCG
Organism: Streptomyces sp. GB4-14; assembly: GCF_022696125.1. Lineage (NCBI taxonomy): Bacteria > Bacillati > Actinomycetota > Actinomycetes > Kitasatosporales > Streptomycetaceae > Streptomyces > Streptomyces sp. GB4-14. The sequence continues at coordinate 795,896 of NZ_RZHO01000002.1, forward strand.
TCGATGTGGAGCATCTTCGGGGAGAAGCCCTCCTTGCGGAAGCCGCAGGCGCGGGCGAGGGCGATGGACGCGGTGTTGCCCGGCTGCACGTTGATCTCCAGCCGGTGCAGCCGCATCGGCCCGAAGGCGTACCGCACGACGAGGTCCAGCGCCTCGCGCATCAGCCCGCGTCCGGCCGCGTGGGCGAAGGCGCCGTAGCCGAGGGCGCCGCAGAGGAAGCCGCCCTCGACGATGTTGTTGATGTTGACGAAGCCGGCGAGGGCGCCTCCCGCCTCCTTCTCGCAGACCAGGAACCCCGCCTTGGCGGGGTCCTCGATCAGCCGCTGCGCGTAGGCGGCGTAGGCGGCAGGGGTGTCCGGCGGGAACAGCCAGGGGTGGTGCAGGTCCTTGCTCTCCCGGGCCCGCGCGGTGAACTCCGCGGCGTCGTCGTAGGTGAAGGGGCGAAGGCCCACGCGGGGGCCTTCGGTGAGGTAACGGGAAGCGGTGTGCGGCACCCTGTCACCCTACGACGCCGGCGCGCGCCGGGCAGGACGCCCCCGGCCCTGCCCGGGGCCGCCGTGTCCGGCTCGGCCCCGCGCTCAGCTCAGCGCCGGTTCGTCCAGCGTCAGGGTGCCCGCGCCGGCGTCCAGTTCGGCCATGACGCCGAACGGCAGCGTGAGCGCGTCGTCGCAGTGTCCAAAACCGAACTGCTCGGCCACCGGCACCCCGAGCCCGCCGAGCCGGTCCACCAGCAGCGCCCGCACCTTGTCGTACGGGTCGCACTCCGCCCAGGAGCCCAGCAGCAGCCCGGCGACGCCGTCGAGCATCCCGGCGCGCAGCAGCTGGGTGAGGCAGCGGTCGAGGCGGTAGGTCTCCTCCCCCACGTCCTCCAGGCACAGCAGGCCGCCGCGCGCGGAGTCGCGGGTGTGCGGGGTGCCGATGCCGCCGGCGATCAGGGAGAGGCAGCCTCCGAGGGTCACCCCGCGGGCGCGTCCCGGGACCAGCGCGGTGCCGTCGGAGCGGATCGTGCGCACCGACTCGGGGGCGAAGAGCGTGGCCCGCAGGTGTTCCTGGGCACGCGCGCTCTTGACGAAGTCGGCGCCCGCGGCCATCGGCCCGTGCAGCGTGACCAGGCCGAGCCGCACCGCGAACGCCTCGTGCAGCGTGGTGATGTCGCTGAATCCGACGAACGCCTTCGGCCCCGCCGCCCGCATCGCCTCCCAGTCGAGGGCGTCGACCATGCGCTGCGCGCCGTATCCGCCGCGCGCACAGATCACCGCGTCGACGGCCGGGTCGCACCAGGCGTTCTGCAGGTCGGCGGCGCGGTCGGCGTCGCCGGCGGCGAGGTACCCGAACTCGCGGTGCCGGTCGAGGACGTGCGGGGCGGCCACGGGGTCGAGGCCCCAGCCGCGCAGCACGTCGAGCCCGGCCGCGAGCCGCTCCTCGGGGACGGGCCCGCTGGGGGCGACCACGGCCACCCGGGCGCCGGGGGCGAGGCGGGGCGGGCGCCGCAGCGGGGTCAGCGAGGCCGACGTGCTCATGGCTTCAGCTCCAGGGCCGGGATGCCGGGCGCCGTCAGCCCGAACACCTGCGCGTACAGGGAGAGCTCGGCCTCCAGGGCGCGCACCATGGTCTCCGCACGGCGGAAGCCGTGGCCCTCGCCCTCGAAGGTGATGTAGGCGTGCGGGACGCCCCGGCCGGCCAGCCGGGCAAGGAACCGCTCGCACTGCACGGGCGGGCAGATCACGTCGTCCAGCCCTTGGAGCAGGAGGAACGGCGCGCCGAGCCGGTCGGCGTGGGTGACGGGCGAGCGCTCCCGGTACCGCTCGGGCACCTCGGCGCGCGGCCCGATCAGCGTCTCCAGGTACTGCGACTCGAAGTCGTGCGTCTCCCCGGTGCCCCAGCCGGTGAGGTCGAGAACCGGGTAGATGATCGTGCCGCAGGCGTAGACGTCGGTGGTGGTGAGGGAGGCGGCGGTGGTCCATCCGCCGGCGCTGCCGCCGCGGACCGCGAGCCGGTCCGGGTCGGCGACGCCTTCCTCGGCCAGGGCCCGCGCGACGGCGGCGCAGTCCTCGACGTCGACCACGCCCCACTGTTCGCGCAGCCGGTTGCGGTACTCACGGCCGTACCCGGTGGAGCCGCCGTAGTTGACCTCGGCGACGCCGATGCCGCGTGAGGTGAAGTAGGCGATCTCCAGGTCGAGGACCAACGGGAAGCGGCCGGTGGGTCCGCCGTGCGCCCAGATCACGTACGGGGGCAGCTCGCCGGCGGGGCCGGTGCAGTCGGGGTTGCGCGGCGGGTACACCTGGGCGTGGATCTCCCGGCCGTCGGGTCCGGTGAAGGTGCGGACCTCGGGCTCGGGATAGTGGGCGGGGTCCACGGCGTCGCGGTGGGCCGCGCCGATCACCCGGGCCCGGCCGGTGCGGGTGTCCAGCTCCACGACCTCGTAGGAGCTGTGCGGGCTCGCGCCGACGGCGACGACCCGCTCGCCGAGCGCGGCGAGGGTGGGGCCGAACTCGCTCCACGGTCCCGCGGCGTCGACGACCTCGCACGTCTCCGGGTCGAGCACGGCGAGCCGCTGGGCGCCCTCGCCGTGCAGGACGGCGATCAGTCCGCCGTCCAGCGGGGCGAACCAGCGCTGGCCCAGCTTCCACAGCGGCCCGGCGAACTCCTCGGGGCGCGGGCAGACGGGCTCGCCGTCCCGGTAGAGGTTCCACCAGCCGGTGCGGTCGCTGGCGTACAGCAGGCGGTTGTCGTGGGTCCAGTCGGCCTGCGGTACGGACTCCTCGGGCCCGCCGGCCACGGTGCGGGCGCCGGTCAGGGTGCCGTCCGCGGCGACGTCGGCGACGATCAGCTCGGTGCCGTCCCAGGGCATGCGGGGGTGGTCCCAGCCGATCCAGGCGGCGCGTGTCCCGTCGGGCGAGAGCCGCGGTCCGGTGAGGAACCGGTGCCGCTCCCCGGTCAGCTCGCGGACCTCGCCCCGGTCCCCGGCGGCGGACCCGTCGAGGGGGACGGCGGCGAGCACCCGGCGCACGTCGCTCGGGCCGTCGCCGGTGAACTCCTCCAGGACGCACCACACCTCGCCGCGCTCCGGCAGCACGACGGGCTCGGCCCAGCGCAGTCCCGGGCCGACCGGCGACACCGGCGTGAGGGGGACCGGCTCGGCGCCCGGCTCCCAGCGGTAGAGGCGCTGGTCGGGGAAGTGCGCGAACACCACGAGCGGCACGCCGTCGCGCACGGCGCCCGCCCAGGGGTGGCCGCCGTACTCGATGACGCGGCTGCGGACGTTCCACGGGGCGGGCAGGACGGATTCCTCGGTGCCGTCCGCGTGCCGCCGCACCAGGGTGCGCCGGCCCGCCTCGGCGGGCCGGGGTTCGGTCCACCACACCTCGTCCCCGACGAAGCCCACGTACTCGGGGCTGCCGTCGTGGGCCGCGGCCGTGGCCGCGTCGACGGGCGAGGGCCACTCGCCGAACGCCAGGGTCTGCACTGTCTCCCCCACTCGCTTCAGACCGACCGCAGGAACCGGTCGAGCACCTGGACACCGAACTGGAGCGCCTCGACCGGCACGCGCTCGTCCACGCCGTGGAAGAGGGCCTGGTAGTCGAAGCCCTCGGGCAGCTTCAGCGGCGCGAAGCCGTACCCGGTGATGCCGAGCCGGGCGAACTGCTTGGCGTCCGTACCGCCGGACATGCAGTACGGCACGGTGTGCGCCTCGGGCGCGAACGCCTGCACGGCCTCCCGCATCGCGGCGAACGTCGGGGAGTCCACCGGCGCCTGGAGGGCGATCTCGCGGTGGGCGAACTCCCAGTCGACGTCGGGGCCGGTGAGCCGGTCCATGGTGGCCCGGAACTCGTCCTCGGTGTCCGGCAGGAACCGCCCGTCGACGTGCGCGACGGCCTCGCCGGGGATCACGTTGACCTTGTAGCCGGCGTCGAGCATCGTCGGGTTGCTGCTGTTGCGGACGGTGGCCTCGACCAGCTTGGCCGCCCCGCCGAGCTTGTCCAGCAGGGCGTCCACGTCGGACAGGTCGGTCTCGATGCCGTACACGGCGGCGATCTCGGTCAGCGCGGCGCGCACCGTCGGGGTGAGCCGCAGCGGCCACTCGTGCTCGCCGATGCGGGTGATGGCGGCGGCGAGACGGGTGACCGCGTTCTCCCGGTTGACCTTGGAGCCGTGTCCGGCGCGGCCGCGGGCGGTGAGCTTCATCCAGCCGGTGCCGCGCTCGCCGGCCCCGATCGGGTAGAACTGCCGTCCCTGCCCGTCGTGGAAGGTGTACGCGCCGGACTCGCTGACGCCCTCGGTGCAGCCCTCGAAGAGGTGCGCGTGCCGGTCGGCGAGGAAGCCCGCGCCGTCCACGGCGCTGGCCTCCTCGTCGGCGGTGAACGCGATGACGATGTCCCGGCGCGGCCGCACGCCCTCGCGGGCCCAGGAGCGCACCACGGACAGGATCATCGCGTCCATGTTCTTCATGTCGACGGCGCCGCGTCCCCAGACCACGCCGTCGCGGATCTCCCCGGAGAAGGGGTGCACGCTCCAGTCGGCGGGCTCGGCCGGGACGACGTCCAGGTGGCCGTGGAGCAGCAGCGCGTCGGCCGACGGGTCGGTGCCCTCCAGCCGCGCCACGACGTTGGTCCGGCCCAGGGTGCGCTCCAGCATGACCGGCTCCAGGCCGGCCTCGGCGAGCCGCGCCGCCGCGTACTCGGCGGCGGGACGCTCCTGGCAGTCGCCCCCGCCCCGGTTCGTCGTGTCGATCCTGATGAGGTCGGACGTGAAGGTCACGACCTCGTCCAGGGCGAGCTGGTCAGCCATACTGCTCCTCCACCGCGGCCGAGGCGATCGTGGTGACCGCCTTGAAGGTGCGGATTGCGTCGTACATGGTCTCGCTGGTGTAGATCACCTTGCGCTCGCCGCTCCGGGTCACGCCCGGCACGACGGTGACGGCGCCGGCCAGATGCTCGGCATCGAACTCCACCGCCACGGTGAAGGGCCCGCCGCCGGCCGGCTCCCGGCGCACGGCCAGCGCGGCCGCCTCCTTGGCCGCCGCGTGGATGTCGGCGGCCGTCCGGGAGGGGGTGCGGCACACGGCGGCGTACCGCGACACGTGGTCCTTCACGGCGACCTTCAGCGCCTCGGGCGCGTAGCCCAGGGCGTCCTCGCAGGCCACGTCGTCGCCGGTGACGAGGATCACCGGGACTCCGTACTCGGCGGCCACGTGGGCGTTGAGCAGGCCCTCGCTGGCGCGCACGCCGTTGAGCCACACGCCCGTGACGGAGTTGGCGAGGAAGGTGTGCGCGAGGACACCTTCCATGCCGGCGCCCGCGTGGTAGCCGACGAAGGCGATGCCGTCGACGTCGCCGCGCTGGACGCCCTCCACCATGGACAGCGCCTTGTGCCGGCCGGTGAGCATCTCGGCGCGCTCGTCGAGCCGCTCCAGCAGCAGGTTGCGCATGGTCCAGTGGGCCTCGTTGATCAGCACCTCGTCGGCTCCGCCGTCGAAGAAGCCGCGCACGGCGGCGTCCACGTCGGAGGTGAACATCGACCGGCACCGCTCCCACTGGGGCGTCCCCGGCAGGACGTCGGCCGGCCAGGTGACACCGGTGGCGCCCTCCATGTCGGCGCTGATGAGGATCTTCATGGCGCACACGCTACGTCGTCCCGCATCGCTGCGGCCACCCTGTGGATAACTCCCACTGGTCCAGACCACCGACGCCCTCCGTCCGCCCCGGCCCGCACCGCCCGACCTGCGCGGATGCCCGGCCGGACCTACGGTGAACGGGACGAACGCCCGTCATGGAGCACAGGAGCGTCGCATGCCGCGGACCCGGAACCCGCTGGACGGAAGGACCGCCGTCGTCACCGGCGCGGCCCGCGGCCTGGGCGCGGCGCTCGCCCGCGAGCTGTCCGCGCGCGGCATGAAGGTGGCGCTGCTCGGGCGGGAGGAGCGGACGCTGCGGCAGGTGCGGGACGAACTGCCCGGCGAGGGCGGCTGCTGGGAGGTCGACGTCACGGACGACGAGGGCCTGGCGGAGACCGGCACGGACATCCGGGCGCGTCTCGGGCCGCCGTCGGTCGTGGTCGCCAACGCGGGGGTCGCCGAGGGCGGGCCGTTCGCCGAGTCCGACCCTGCGGTGTGGCGGCGGGTGATCGAGGTGAACCTGATCGGCAGCGCGGCCACCGCCCGCACGTTCATCGGCGATCTGACCGCCACCGGCGGCTGCTTCCTCCAGGTGGCGTCGCTGGCGTCGATCGGCGCGGCGCCGATGATGAGCGCGTACTGCGCGTCCAAGGCGGGCGTCGAGTCGTTCGCGCACTCCCTGCGGGCGGAGATGGCGCACCGTCAGGTGGCCGTGTCCGTCGCCTACATCAACTGGACCGACACGGACATGATCCGCGGTGTGGACGAGCACGTGGTGCTGCGCGAGCTGCGCGGTCACATGCCGCCGCCCGCGCGGAAGGTGTACCCGGTGGAGCACGTGGCGGGGCGGCTGGTGGACGCGGTGGAGCGGCGGCGCCCCTCGGTGTACGTACCCGGGTGGCTGCGCGCGACCCAGCTGGTGCGCTGGGCGATGCCGCCGGTGGTGACGGCGCTGTCCCGGCGTGAACTGCCGCGGCTTGCGGCCGCCGAGCCGTTCGAGGCGACCGGGCTGCTGGGCGCCGGCGGTCTCGCGGACCAGGCCGCCGCCCGGAACCGCCGGACCTCCTGACCGGCGCGCGCTCCCCGTCCCTTCCTCTACTCGCACCTCAACGACGTGTGTAGGCACCACGGTTGAACGGTGTCACGTGTGTGCGGCCCACATTGTGGCCGGATCTGACGCGGATCACACTGCCGGTTACCGCTCAGCGCACAGTGATCATCCGTGACGGATCGTGCCGCTGGCGTCGTCCGCCGTCGCACCGAGGAGCCGTACGGTCATGCGTAGACCCCTTTTCCTGTCCGCCGCCGTGGCCCTGCTCGCCACCGCCTTCACCGCCGGCTGCTCCAGCCCGGGCAGCGGCGCCGCCTCCGGCGCCGAGGAGGTGAAGGTCGCCCTCATCACCTCCACCAGCGGCCCGCTGGCCTCGTACGGCGAGCAGTACCTGCGCGGCTTCGAGGCCGGCCTCGACCACGCGACCGACGGCACCGGCGCCGTCGACGGCGTGGAGATCACCGTGCTCGAGGACGACGACGGCGGCGACCCGGCCAAGGGCGTCTCCCTGGCCAAGAAGCGCATCGGGCAGGGCGTGCCGATCATCGCGGGCTCCGCCGTCTCCGGCGTGGCCACGCAGATCGCGCCCGTCGCGGCGCAGAACAAGACCCTCTACATCAGCGGACCCGCGGCGACGGACGCGCTGACCGGCGTCAACCGCTACACCTTCCGCTCCGGCCGGCAGACCTACCAGGACGTGCTGACCGCGAAGAACATCCTGGGCGGATCGAAGGGCAAGAAGGTCGTGGTGCTGGCCCAGGACAACGCCTTCGGCCAGGCCAACGCCGCCGCGGTGAAGTCCGTCCTCGGCACCGGCGGCACCACCGTGAGCGAGGTGCTGGCACCGCCCGCCGCCACCGATCTGACCCCGGTGGCGAGCAAGGTGAAGGCGGCCCGGCCCGACATGGTGTTCGTCGCGTGGGCCGGGGACACCGCCCAGTCGATGTGGTCCACCCTCGACCAGCAGGGCGTGCTCGACGCCGCCACCGTCGTCACCGGACTGGACAGCAGGGCGAGTTACCCGGTCTTCGGCAAGGCGCGGGAGAAGGTCACGCTCCTCGCGCACTACGTGCCCGGCGCCGCGGACACCCCGGAGGCGCAGGCGATGCGGACATACTTCAAGGCGAAGAAGTGGGAGGAGGACCTGTTCACCCCGGACGGGTTCAACGCGGCGCAGATGGTCGTCGAGGCGGTCCGCGCGGGCGGCGCGAAGGGCGACACGGACGCCATGGTGAAGGCGCTGGAGGGCTTCTCGTTCTCCGGTGTGAAGGGGCCGAACACCGTGCGGGCCGCCGACCACGCGCTGCTCCAGCCCACGTTCCAGGCGCGGTTCACCGGCGAGGGCACACCGCGGGTGGCGCGGACCTTCCCGGCCGAGCAGGTCGCCCCCGCCGAGACGAGGATCGGCTGAGCATGACGCCCGTACTGCAACTGGACCGGCTGTGCTGGTCGGTGGGGGGAGCCGACATCATCGACGGGGTGTCGCTCGCCGTGCGCGAGGGCGAACTCCTCGCCGTGATCGGCCCCAACGGGGCGGGCAAGACCTCCCTGTTCAACCTGATCACCGGGCTGACCCGGCCGACCGGCGGCGCCGTCCTGCTCGACGGCCACGACATCACCGCCCTGCCCCCGCACCGCCGGGTGCGCCGGGGCATCGGGCGGACCTTCCAGTCGTCCTCGGTGTTCCCCACGATGACGGTCGCCGAGCACGTCGACCTGGCCGCGCGGTCCGCCGGTGTGCGCCGGGTCGGCGCGGCGGACGTCACCGGTGTGCTGGAGCGGGTCCGGCTGGCGCACCGCGCCGGGGATCTCGCGGCCGGCCTCTCCCACGGCGACAAGCGCAAGCTGGAGCTGGCGATGCTGCTCGCGCCCACCCTCGGCGCGGGCACGGCCGGGGCGCGGCTGATGCTGCTGGACGAGCCGATGGCCGGGGTGGCCTCGGAGGAGACCGCCGAACTCACCGGTCTGATCCGGTCGTTGCACCGCGACGAGGGCCGCACGGTGCTGCTGGTCGAGCACCACATGGACGTGGTCCTCGGCCTCGCCGACCGGGTCGCCGTGATGCACCACGGGCGGCTGCTCGCCGCCGCGAGCCCCGCCGAGGTGATGGCGGACGCCACCGTCCAGCAGGCCTATCTGGGAGACGAGCTGTGACCGCGCCACCGATCCTGCGCGTCGAGGGCCTCGACGTGGACATCGCCGGGTCACACATCCTCACCGGGGTCACCTTCGACGTGCCCGCCTCCGGCGTGACCGCGCTGCTGGGCCGCAACGGCGTCGGCAAGACCACCACCATCCGCGCGGTGCTGGGGCTGCTGCCCGACGGCGGCCGGGTCACCGCGGGCCGCGTCACCTTCGCCGGCGACGACATCACCCACGAGCCCACCCACCGCACCGTCCGCCGCGGCATCGGCTACGCGCCCGAGGACCGCGGGGTGTTCGCCGGGCTCACCGTCGCCGAGAACCTCGCACTGGCCGAACGCCCGGGCCACGAGCACCGCTACGACCTGGTGCACGACCTGTTCCCGGAACTCGCCGCCCGCCGCGACCAGCGCGCCGGCACCCTGTCCGGCGGCCAGCAGCAGATGGTCGCCCTCGCCCGGACCCTGCTCAACGACAACACCCTCGTCGTCGTCGTCGACGAACCCACCAAGGGGCTCGCGCCCCGGGTGGTCACCGAGGCCGCCGAGGTGCTCGAACGAGTCGCCGCACGCGTGCCGTTGCTGCTGGTCGAGCAGAACCTCGCCGTGGTGCGCCGGCTGGCGCGCAGCGCGGTGGTGCTGGACGCCGGCCGGGTCGTGCACACCGGCGACGCCCGCGACCTGCTCGCCGACACCGCCCGTACGACCGCGCTGCTGGGTGTCGGCAGCCGCCCGGACCACGGAGCCGCCTGATGGACACCCTCGTCCTGCTCACCCTGACCGGACTGGGCCTCGGAGCCCTCTACTTCCTCATCGCCTCCGGACTGGCGCTGATCTTCGGGCTGATGGACGTGCTGAACTTCGCGCACGGCGCGTTCCTCACCGTCTCCGTCTACACCGCCTGGCGCACCGCCGAGACGGTCGGCGGGATGCCGGGGCTGCTGCTCGCCGCAGTGGTGGGCACCCTCACCGGGCTGCTGCTCGCGGCCGTGGTCGAACTGGTCCTCATCCGGCGGCTGTACGGCCGGGTCAAGGAGCAGATCCTGGTGACCGTCGGCCTGTCGCTCGCCGTCCCGGCGCTGGTGCAGACCGTGTGGGGCGCCGACGCCCGGCCGTTCCCGGTGCCCGACGCGCTCGCCGACACCGTGGGCGTCCTCGGGGCGCGCGTTCCGGTGAACCGGTTCCTGCTCGTCGCGGTGGCCCTGCTGGTCCTCGCCGGCATCCGCCTCTTCCTGTCCCGCACCCGCTACGGGCTGATCGTCCGCGCCGGGGTCGAGGACCGCGCGATGGTCACGGCGCTCGGCATCGACGTCACCCGCGCCTTCACCCTGGTGTTCGCACTCGGCGGCGCCCTCGCGGGCCTGGCCGGCGTGCTCGGCGGCCTCTACTTCGGCTCCCTTTCGCCCCACCAGGGGACCTCGCTGCTGGTGTTCGCGTTCGTCGTGGTGATCATCGGCGGTCTCGTCTCCATCACCAGCGTCGCGCTGTCCGCGCTCACCGTGGGCCTGGTGCAGCAGTACGCCAACTACTACGCGGGCGGCTACGGCGACCTGGCCGTCGTGGTCCTGCTGGCCGCGGTGGTGCTGTCCCGGCCGGCCGCCGGGACCGGGTCGCCGCTGACGCGGCTGCGCCGCGCGCTCACCGCACCCCGCACCCGATCCGCAGGAGGCACGGCATGACCGCCACCCGCACCCCGCGGGCCACCCCCGCCGCCCCGGCGCCGGCCGTGAAGGACACCCCGGGCACGCAGCACGGGCTGCTGCGCAGGCTGCGTCCGGCGACCGTCCCGGTGGCGGTGCTGCTGGTCCTCGCGCTGCTGCCGTACTCGGCGCTGGACATCCCGGTGCTGCTCGACGGACCCGTCAACTCCCCCGGCTCGCTCCAGCTGTTCGCGCTGTGCCTGGTATTCGGCGCGCTCGCGCTCGGCTACGACCTGATGTTCGGCCGCACCGGGCTGCTGTCCTTCGGACACGCCCTCTACATCGCCGGCGGCAGCTACGGCACCCAGCTCGCGATGACCGAGCTGGGCCTGGGGCTGCTGCCCGCCGCACTGCTCACCCTGGTGCTCGGGGCACTGGCCGCCCTCGTCCTGGGCGCCGTGTCGCTCCGCACCCTCGCCCTCGGCAGCGTCGGTTTCGCGATGGTCACCCTTGCCTTCGCGCAGGCGGGCTCCATCTACGTGGAGCGCAACCCGGGCGGCCTCACCGGCGGCGAGGAAGGCCTGCCGCTGTACGTCGACGGGGTGCCGGACGCCCTGGTCGGGGTGCAGAACACCGCGAACGTGTACTGGCTGGCGCTCGCCTACCTGGTCCTGGTGGCGGGCGTGGTGTGGACGGTGACCGCGCGCCCGGCCGGCCGGGTCTGGCAGGCGATCCGGGACAACGAGCAGCGGGTGGCCGTCCTCGGCCGCAGCCCGTTCGCGCACAAGCTGGGCGCGTTCGTGCTGGCGTCGTCGCTGGCCGTGCTCGGCGGGGTGCTGCACCTGCTGGTCACCGCGGGCGCCACTCCGCACACCTCCACGCCCGAGTTCACCCTCACCCTGCTGGTGATGGTGGTCCTCGGCGGCAGCGGCACCCGCTGGGGGCCGGTCGTGGGCGGGGTGCTGTTCACCTACCTCGACCAAAGGCTCGGCGGCTGGGACCTGGGGGTGGAACCGATGCTGGTCCTGGGCAGCCTCTTCGTCCTGGCCGTCTATCTGGCCCCCGGCGGCATCACCGCCCTCGGCCGAAGGAGACACGCATGACCACGTCCGGGTCCGCCCTCACGCGGGACCTCATCGCCCCCGTGCGGGGCGGCCGGCTCGCCGTCACCCACTGGCCGGGCGACGGCCCTCCCGTCGTCGCCCTGCACGGCATCACCGCCAACTCGCTCGCCTTCGCCGCGCTGGCCGGCGCCCTGCCCGGCGTCGACCTCTACGCCCCCGACCTGCGGGGCCGGGCCGGGAGCGCGGAGCTGCCAGGACCGTACGGGCTGGGCGCGCACGTCGACGACACGGTGGCGCTGCTCGACCACCTGGGGCTGGAGCGGGCGGTGCTGGTGGGCCACTCGATGGGGGCCTTCGTCGCCGCGCTGGCCGCAGCCCGGCACCCGGGCCGTTTCCCGCGCGTGGTACTGGTCGACGGCGGGCTGGGCTTCCCGCCGCCCGGAGGGACCGACATCGACGCGCTGCTGAGGGCGGTGATCGGCCCGGCGATGGACCGGCTGTCGATGACGTTCGCGAGCGCGGAGGACTATCTGGCGTTCTTCCGCGCCCACCCGGCGCTCGGCCCGCACTGGGGGCCGCACGTGGCCGGCTATGTGACACGGGACCTGACGGGCCGGGCGCCGGAGCTGCGCAGCAGCTGTGTGCTGGACGCGGTGCGCGCGGACGGCGCGGACGTCCTGGGGGACGCGGAGACGCTGGCCGCGGTGCACCAGCCGCAGGTGCGCGGTGAACTGCTGTGGGCGGAGCGGGGGTTGCTCGACGAGCCGCGGGCGCTGTACGACACCGGGCGGGTCGCCGCGGCGGCCCTGGACCCGGCGCGGATGCCGGCCCGCCGGATCGACGGCACCAACCACTACTCGGTTCTCTTCCCGCCGGCCGTGGAGGAGGTCGCCGCCGCCGTACGGGACGCCCTGGCCGAGGGGTGAGGGGGATGGCGGACCGAAGCCGAGGAGGGGGCGGCTCCGGTCCACCGGCACGGGGGCGGGTCAGTCCTCGTGTCCCAGTTGGAGGTCGCGTTCGGTGCGACCCCCGCCGGCCACCTGGAGCACGGTGGCGACCGGCGGGTAGCCGGCGGCGATGACCGTGTACTCGCCGGAGGACAGGTCCACGAAGCGGAAGGTGCCGTCGGGCCCGGTGGTGAGGGTGTCCACGACGTTGCCCGCCGCGTCGAGCAGCGTGACCCGCGCGTCCTCCACCGGCCGTCCGCCGCCGGCGCGCACGGTGCCGCGGAGCACGGCGCCGCCCGCCAGTTCGACGTCCTGGCGCGTCTCACGGGCGGCCTGCACGGTGACGGGAAGCGCGGCCGGACGGAAGGCGGGCGCGCTGGCGGCGAGGGTGTACTCGCCCGCCACGAGTTCGCTGATGACGTAGCCGCCCTCGCGGCCGCTGCGGGTGCCGGCCACGACCTCGCCGTGCACGTTGGTGAGGGTGACTGCGGCGTCCCGCACGGGCGTGCCGTCGGCGGTGACGACGCTGCCCGCGAGCCGGCCGGCGCCGCCGAGCACCACGTCGAGCTCGACGGGCCGCTCGCCGACGGTCACGGAGACCGCCTGCGGCTGGTGGCCGCCCGCGGCGGCGATCAGGACGTAGGAGCCCGGTCCGGGGGTGGCCAGCGCGTACCGCCCGTCGGCGCCGCTCGCGCCGCGTCCGGTCTGCTGCCCCTGGACGTCGATGAGGGTGAGCGCCGCGCGGGGCACGGGCGTGCCGTCGGGGTGCTGGACGCTGCCGCAGACGGGGATGCCGCCGCTGTGCGCACTGCGCGCCTGCGGTACGCGCGCCTCGAGGTGCGGTGCTTCGTGGGCCGGGTCGGCGGTGGGGGTGTGGTGGGACACCAGTGGTTTCTCCTTGAGGAAGAAGGCGATGAGCAGGCCGAGGACGAGCACCGGCACGAGGTAGAGGAAGATGCGCGGCATGGCGTCCGCGTAGGCCTGGACGTAGGCGTCGCGCAGCTCCGGCGGCAGGGCGTGCACGAGTTCGGGGGTGATCGACTCGGCGTCGGCCGGCGTCCCTTCGACGTCCGAGGGGAGCCGCTCGGCGAGCGCGTCGGTGAGCCGGCCGGCGAACAGGGTGCCGAAGACGGCGGCGCCGACGCTGCCGCCGATCTGCCGGAAGTAGTTGTTGGCGCTGGTGGCGGTGCCGAGGTCCGCGGGGCGCACGGAGTTCTGCACGGCGAGGACGAGGACCGGCATGACCATGCCGATGCCGGCGCCGAGGACGAACATCCAGACGCTGTAGTGCAGCCGGGGCGTGCCCGTCTCCAGACGGGACAGCAACCACATGCCGGCGACGGACAGGGCGGTGCCGACGATGGGGTGGCTGCGGTAGCGCCCGGAACGGCTGATCATCTGCCCGGAGACGATGGACGTGCCGACGATGCCGCCCATCATGGGCAGCATCAGCAGTCCTGACTCGGTCGCCGAGGCCCCGTCGACCATCTGCAGGTAGGTGGGCAGATAGCTCGCGGCGCCGAACAGGGCGACGCCGACGACCAGGCCCACCAGACCGGTGACGTTGAAGACGGAGTCGCGGAAGAGCCGCAGCGGGATGAGCGGTTCGACCGCGAACCGCTCGACGACGAGGAAGGCGGCGGTGGCCGCGACGGCACCGGCGCCGAGACCCAGCACGACGCGGGAGTCCCAGGCGTACTCGGTGCCGCCCCAGCTGGTGAGCAGGACCAGGCAGGTGGACGCGGCGGTGAGCAACAGCGTGCCGAGCACGTCGAAGCGGCGCCTGCCCGTCGGTTTGGGCAGCTTCAGCACGAGGGCGACGACGACCATGGTGACCAGGCCGAAGGGCACGTTGATGTAGAAGCACCAGCGCCAGGTCAGATGGTCGGTGAAGTAGCCGCCGAGCAGCGGCCCGGCGACGGACGCGAGTCCGAAGGCGGCGCCGATGAGCCCCATGAAGCGGCCGCGCTGCCGTGCGGGCACGATGTCCGCGATGATCGCCTGGACGCCGATCATCAGACCGCCCGCGCCGACGCCCTGCACCGCGCGGTAGGCGATGAGCTGGTCCATCGTGGTGGCGCGGCCGGCCAGGGCGGAGCCGACGACGAAGACGAGGATGGCGAACTGGAAGACGCCCTTACGGCCGAGCTGGTCGCCGAGCTTGCCGTACACCGGCAGTCCGACGGTGGAGGTGAGCAGATAGGCGGTGATCGCCCAGGACATCTTGTCGAGGCCGTGCAGCTCGCCGACGATCCTCGGCAGTGCCGTGGCGACGATCATCTGCTCGAGCGCGGCGAGCAGCAGCGCCAGCATCAGCGCCAGGAAGACGAGCCGGACCCGGGCGGGGCTCAGGACCGGCCCGCTCTCCGGGGCCGGGGACGGGGGGTCCCCGGCCGTCTGCACGGGGGGCGGCGGCGCCCCGTCCGATGGAGCCGTGACCGGCTCGTCCTGCGTCAGAGTGATCCCGCCCACGTGCCGCTCCCCTCGTCGCACTGCTGGACAATTCCCGCGTAAAAGCGACAACTACGAGCAAGCGCGACGAGTTACGGCACAGAGTCGGTCCGTCGAGAGATCACCCGAACCGGTGACGGAAGCGCCAACTCCATTTCGCCGGGACGGAGTTGGCCGAAAGCAGCGCGACCGGGGACTACTGCTTCCCGACCTCGGCGTCCAGTCGGGCCAGCACCGCGTCGTAGATACGGGCGAGGCCCTTGGGGGCGAAGGTGCGCTCGAAGAAGCCGCCGATGCCGCCCGCGCCGTTCCACACGGAGGTCACGACGACCCGGGCACGGCCCTCGCCGGCCGGGGTGACCCGCCAGGTGGTGACCATGGAGGAGTTGCGGTCCTTCTCGACCAGCTCGCCGTCGGTGGGCTCGGTGACCTCCAGCAGGCAGTCGCGCACCCGCTTGCTGGTGGCCTGGAGCTTCCAGTGCACGAGGGTGCCCTCGCCGTCGCCGCCCTCGCGGACCTCGTACTCGCTGAACTGCTCGGGCAGCAGCTTGGCGCGGGTGCCGCTGTAGTCGGCGAGGGCGTCGAACACCGTGTCCGCGTCCGCCGCGACGATCCGCTCCGTAGTGGCCTCGACCTGCGCCATCGCATTCCTCCAGGGCTGGGTTCTCCAGGGTCGGGGCACAGCCAACCACCCCCGCGCCCGCCGCCCAAATCGAGGTCCGGAACTGACCGAAGATGTCGCTCGCACGATCAAGGGAACATGTGTTCTATTCTGTGCGGCAGCGACACCGAGGAGGCGTCATGCGCTGGGAGAACCTCTCACCGGACTCCGAACACGGCCGTGCCGACGCCGCGCTGTTCGGCGCGGAGGCGGTCACGACCCGCACCTTCGACACGCCTGAATTCCGGGGGATCACCTTTCACGAGATCCGGGCCCGCTCCATCGTCAACCGGGTGCCGGGCGCCTCCCGTATGCCGTTCGAATGGACGGTGAACCCCTACCGCGGCTGCAGCCACGCCTGCGTCTACTGCTTCGCCCGCAAGACCCACAGCTACCTCGACCTCGACACCGGGCTCGGCTTCGACAGCCAGATCGTGGTCACGGTGAACGCGCCCGAACTGCTGCGCCACCGGCTCGCCTCCCGCTCCTGGCACGGCGAGCACATAGCCATGGGCACCAACGTCGACTGCTACCAGCGGGCGGAGGGCCGGTACCGGCTGATGCCGGGGATCATCGAGGCGCTGCGCGACCACGCGAACCCCTTCTCGATCCTGACCAAGGGCACGCTGATCCTGCGCGACCTGCCCCTGCTGCGGCAGGCCGCCGAGGTGACCGACGTCGGCGTCTCGGTCTCGGTGGGCTTCACCGACGAGGAGCTGTGGCGCACGGTCGAGCCGGGCACCCCGGCGCCCGAGCGGCGGCTGGACGTGGTGCGCGCGTTCACCGACGCGGGGATCGGCTGCGGGGTGCTGATGGCGCCGGTGATCCCGTTCCTGGGCGACCGGCCTGAGCAGCTGAGGGCGACCGTGCGGGCCATCGCCGCCTCGGGCGCCACCTCGGTCACCCCGCTGGTGCTGCATCTGCGGCCCGGCGCCCGCGAGTGGTTCATGTCCTGGCTGGCCGAGCACCACCCGCACCTGGTCGCCCGTTACGAGCGGCTGTACGCGGAGGGCGCCTACGCGCCTCGCTGGTACCAGCGCCGGATCACGCGTCAGGTGCACGACCTGGCCCGGGAGTACGGCATCGGTCCGGCACGCGCGGGCGCCCCGCGCCGCATCCCGGCCCCGGCGCCGCAGGAGCCGGAACTGCCGACCCAGCTGACGCTGCTCTGAGGGCATCCGGGCGCATCCGGCGGCCCGATCGGGTCAACAACCGGCGTTTCGCGTTCAGATGTGGCGCCACATCGGGACGATGCCGCGTGAACCGTGAGTCTCGCGGTCCGCAGCACCTCGCCCTGGGAGAACCATGAAGAAACGCGCAGCCGTGCTGTGCGGCGCCGCCGCCGTCGTCGCCTCGGGCCTCACGGCCGTGCCCGCCGAGGCCGGCGCCCCGCACGCCCCGGAGACGTTCCGCGTCGCCGCGCCCGCCTGGAAGAAGTGCGGCACCGACGACTACCCGACGCTCCAGTGCGCGTCCGTCGAGGTGCCGCTGGACCACGCCGACCCCTCCGGGCGCACGATCACACTGGCGCTGTCGCGCATCCCGCACACCGCGAAGAAGTACCAGGGCCCCCTGCTGGTGAACCCGGGCGGCCCGGGCGGCAGCGGGCTGACGCTCGCCGGGTTCGTCGCCGCGTCGCTGCCGAAGCAGGTCGCCGCCGAGTACGACGTCGTCGGGTTCGACCCGCGCGGGGTGGGCGAGAGCCGCCCGGCGCTGGACTGCGTCCCGGGCCACTTCGACGCCGTGCGGCCCGACCCGGTGCCCACCTCGCCCGAGGTGGAGCAGGCCAACCTGGACCGCGCGAAGTCCTTCGCCGAGGCCTGCGGGCGCAAGTACGGGGACCTGCTGCCGCACATGACCACCACGGCCGCCGCACGCGACCTGGACGTGATCCGGCAGGCGCTGGGCGCGGAGCGCGTCAACTACTTCGGCTACTCCTACGGCACCTACCTCGGCACCGTGTACGCCAAGCTGTACCCGCAGCGGGTGCGGCGTCTGGTGCTGGACTCCGTGGTCGACCCCACGGGCGTCTGGTACGACTCCAACCTCGACCAGAACCAGGCGTTCAACGCCCGCCACCGCGCCTTCATGGACTGGGTCGCCCAGCACGACGCCACGTACCGCCTGGGCACCGACGCGGAGAAGATCGAGGCCGCCTGGTACACGATGCGGTCCGCGCTGAAGGAGGACCCGGCCGGCGGGAAGGTCGGCCCGGCCGAGCTGGAGGACACCTACGTCCCGGGCGGCTACTACAACGGCTACTGGCCCTATCTGGCCGAGGCGTTCGCCGCGTACGTCAACGAGAAGGACGGCGGGCCGCTGGTCGAGGCGTACGAGAACTTCGGCGCGACCGACGTCGCCGGGGACAACGGCTACAGCGTGTACACGGCGATCGAGTGCCGGGACGCCGTCTGGCCGCGGGACTGGGCGCAGTGGCGCAAGGACAACTGGGAGATGTACGAGCGGGCGCCGTTCATGTCCTGGAACAACGCCTGGTACAACGCGCCGTGCGCGTACTGGCCGGTCGAGGCGCAGCGGCCGGAGCGGATCAACACCATGAGCCAGCTGCCGCCCGCGCTGCTGTTCCAGGCCACGGACGACGCGGCCACCCCGTACCAGGGCGCCGTCACGGTGCACCGCCGGCTGGAGCGCTCCGGCCTGGTGGTCGAGTCGGGCGGCGGCAACCACGGCATCACGCTGAGCGGGAACGCCTGCCTGGACCGTCATCTTGCGGCCTACCTGGCCGACGGCACGGTGCCGCGCGGCAGCCACGGGGACGCCGACGCGGTGTGCGCGGCGCTGCCCGACCCGAAGCCGCTGACGTCGAAGGCGGCCCCCGGCACGGTCCGCGGCTCGGTCCTCCACGGCCTCCTCGGCTCCCGCGTCTGACCCGGCGAAACCCGGGGGCGGACGCGCGGCCGGGTGGGTCATGATGCTCCCCATGAGCCATCTGACCCGCATACCCGCCCCCGAGGGCGTGGCGCCGGCGGCCCAGTACGCCCACGTGATGACGGGCGCCGGCCGTCTGGTGGCCGTCTCCGGCCAGCTCGCCCTGGACGAGGACGGCCGTATCGTCGGCGCCGGCGACGCCGGGGCCCAGGCCCGCCAGGTCTTCGAGAACCTCCGCCTGTGTCTGGCGGCGGCCGGAGCCGCGTTCGACGACGTCGTGAAGCTGACCTACTTCGTCACGGACATGGCGCACATGCCGGCCGTCCGCGCGGCCCGCGCGGCGCACATCCCCGACGACCGCGTCCCGGCCGCCTCCGCCGTGCAGGTCTCCGCCCTGGTGCGCCCGGAGTTCCTGCTGGAGGTCGAGGCGCTGGCGGTGGTCCCCGCATGACCGGCCCGGCGGGGCTCCGCATCCGCCCGATGACCGCGGACGACAGTGCGAGGGTCGCCGCGATACGGGTCCGGGGATGGCAGTACGCCTACCGCGGGATGATTCCGCAGGCGTACCTGGACACGATGGACCTCGCCGCGGAGGCCGAGAGGCAGCGGGCGCGGCTCGCGGGCGGGGACGGCAGCGTGGTGAACCTGGTCGCCGAGGCGGCGGACGGCACGCTCGCCGGCTGGGCCGCCTACGGGCCGTACCGGGACGGCGAGGTGCGCACCGGGGACGGCGAGCTGTACGCGCTGTACCTGCCGCCCGAGCGGATCGGGCAGGGGGCGGGGCGCGCCCTGCTGACCGAGGTGACCGGCCGCTGCGCGGCGGCCGGGCTCCCTCGGTTGTTCCTGTGGGTGCTCAAGGAGAACGCGCGCGCCCGCCGCTTCTACGAGGCCGCGGGCTTCACGCCGGACGGCGCCGAGGACCCCTTCGAGGTGGGCGGGGTCGCGGTGCCGGAGGTGCGGTACGTGCTGGCTCTCACCGGCTGACCGGGCCGGATCCACGCCGGGCCGCCGGACCGGGTCCTCCTGCGACCGGCCCGTCCCCGTCCGGGCCCTTCCCGTCCGGGCCCTCCCCGTCCGGGCCGACCCCCGCGTACAGCCGAGCGCCGGCCCGCCGCTGCCCGTCCGCGGACGGGACACCCGCCTCCCCCGCCTGCTCGCGGGAGCGGTCCGGGGGCCGCGGTCCCGGGGTGCGGGAGGCGGCCCGGTGGCGGGGTGCGACAGGGAGGTGACGGCGCGTCACGCGCTATCGCGGCCCCGGGATCCGCCCCCGGGCGCTTCCCTGGCGCGGGATGCGGGCCAGGGCGTGGACCGCCGCCTCCGCCAGTGCCGGGTGCGCGAGCGCCTCGTTCAGTACGGACTCCGCGCGCGGGTCGCCGAGTTCGCCCAGCCCCTCCACACAGGCGAGCGCGACCCGGCGGTAGGGGTCGTGCGGGCGCAGCCTGCGGCGGAGGGTGGTGATCAGGGCCGGGACCGCCTCGGGGGCACGCAGCTCGGCGAGGAGGCGGACCGGGTGCAGGGCGTAGGCGACGCGCAGTTCGTTGGTGGCGAGGGCGGCGGCGGCGCGTGCGGTGCGTGGGTCGCCGAGACGGGCCAGGGCCTGCGCGGCGGCTGCGCAGCGCGGCGGGTCGCGGTGGTTGAGGAGAAGCACCAGCGTCTCGAAGGCCCGCCGGTCGCCCGCCGTCCCGAGCCGGAACGCGGCCAGTTCACGCGCCCACAGCGGCTGTCCGGGGGCGGTGAGGACGCCGGCCAGGAGGTCGTGGTCGTCCGTGGCGGCCAGCCGCTCGAACGCGGCCGTGCCGCCGGACTCCGCCCGTAAGCGCTCCGTGAGCGTTCGCAACTCTTCGTCCATGCCGACGAGGTTAGGGGGATCACACCGGGCGCGGGACCCACCTCACAAATCCGGGGGCTGGCGCGCTCGTTACCCGCGGGTTAAGCTCAGACGAGCGAGTTACCCACTCGCACCTTCCTCACGGCGGTCTGGTGACGCGGCCGTCGTGAGTCGCAGTCGGTTCGGTACACCGTGTACCGCAGTACGGCTCGGCCCCGGGACAGGGCCGGTCGGACCCACCGCCGTATCACCGGCGGTCCGGGCGTGTGCGCTCGCAGCCCGGCCAACACCCGCATTCACGCACGCACCCGGTGCGCCTTCCGGCGCACCGGGGCGCTGCTTCCGTCGTCACCTCATTCCTGGAGTCCCGCGATGGCCACTCCCCAGTCCGACACCCCCTTGTCCCCGCTCCGGACCGTCGCCGTGGTCGGCCTCGGCACGATGGGCACCGGCATCGCCGAGGTCCTGGCCGCCGGCGGCCGCGACGTCGTCGGCATCGACGTCAGTGAGGCCCAGGCCGCGAAGTGCGTCGCCGCCCTGGAGACCTCCACCGCCCGCGCCGTCGAGCGCGGCCGGCTGACCGAGCAGCAGCGCGCGGAGCTCCTCGCCCGCGTCACCACCGGCACGGACCTCTCGGCCGCGGCCGGCGCCGACCTGGTGATCGAGGTCGCCCCGGAGTCGTACGAGATCAAGCAGCAGATCTTCCGGGAGCTGGACGGCATCGTGCGGCCGGAGACCGTGCTGGCCACCGGCACGAACGCGCTGTCGGTGACCCGGCTCGCCGCCGACTCCGCCCACCCGGAGCGCGTGCTGGGCATGCACTTCTTCAACCCGGCGCCGGCGATGAAGCTGGTCGAGGTGGTCTCCAGCGTGCTGACGGCGCCCGCCGCCGTCACGGCCGTCACCGATCTCGCCCTGGACCTGGGCAAGGAGCCCGTGGCGGTCGGCGACCGGCCCGGATTCGTCGCCGACGGGCTGCTGTTCGGCTACCTGAACCAGGCCGCCGCCATGTACGAGGCCCGGTACGCCTCGCGTGAGGACATCGACGCCGCGATGCGGCTGGGCTGCGGCCTGCCGATGGGCCCGCTGGCGCTGCTGGACCTGATCGGCATCGACACCGCCCGCACGGTCCTGGACGCCATGTACGCCGCATCCCGCGACCGGCTGCACGCCCCCGCGCCGATCCTCAAGCAGCTCAGCGAGGCGGGGCTGACGGGCCGCAAGGCGGGCCGCGGCTTCTACACCTACGAGGCGCCCGGCAGCGGCACGGTCGTGGCGGACGCCCTCACCCCGCGCGAGGACGGCCCCTCGGCCGCCGGCCGCCCGGTGCGCTCGGTGGGCGTGGCCGGCTCGGGCACCATGGCGTCCGGCATCGCCGAGGTCTTCGCCAAGGCGGGCTTCGAGGTCGTGCTGGCCGCCCGCAGCGAGGAGAAGGCGCAGGCGGCGAAGGCCCGTGTCGGCAAGTCACTGTCCCGCTCGGTCGACCGGGGCCGGATGACCGCCGAGGCGGCCGCCGCCACCCTGGACCTGATCCGGCCGACGGGCACCTACGACGACTTCGCCGACGTGGACCTCGCGGTCGAGGCCGTCGCCGAGGACCTGGAGGTCAAGCGGCAGCTGTTCGCCACGCTGGACAAGGTCTGCAAGCCGGGCGCGGTCCTCGCCACCACCACGTCCTCCCTCCCGGTCGTCGCCTGCGCCCGTGCCACCTCGCGCCCGCAGGACGTGATCGGCATGCACTTCTTCAACCCGGCGCCGGCCATGAAGCTGGTGGAGGTGGTGCGCACGGTCCTGACCGACGACGACGTCCACGCGACCGTCCGCGAGGTCTGTTCGAAGATCCGCAAGCACGCCGTGGACTGCGGCGACCGGGCCGGGTTCATCGTGAACGCGCTGCTGTTCCCGTACCTGAACAACGCGGTGAAGATGGTGCAGGAGCACTACGCCACCCTCGACGACATCGACGCCGCGATGAAGCTGGGCGGCGGCTACCCGATGGGTCCGTTCGAGCTGCTGGACGTCGTCGGGCTGGACGTCTCGCTGGCCATCGAGAAGGTGCTGCACCGCGAGTTCCGCGACCCGGGTCTGGCCCCGGCGCCCCTGCTGGAGCACCTGGTGGCCGCGGGCTGCCTCGGCCGTAAGACCGGCCGTGGCTTCCGCGAATATGCCAAGCGCTGAGCGGTACCCCGGCGAGCCGTTCCCGGGCGGTGCCGAGTGGGGCGGGCTGCTGGATCCCGACCGGTTCCCGCCGCCCGCCCGCACCGCCCCTCCCCCGCCCCCCGAGGGCGGGGGAGGCCCCGGTCACGCGCACCGTGCCGCGCGCATGCAGTACGTTCAGGGCATGTCCCAGCCCGCCAAGTCCGTACGTACGCCAGCCACGACCGAGCCGCCGGAGTCCACCGCCGGCTCGCGTGCCGCCGCCCAGCGGCTCAAAATGCGCCGGGAGCTCGCGGCCGCCGCGATGGAGCTGTTCGCGACCAAGGGGTACGAGGCGACCACCGTCGACGAGATCGCGGCCGCCGCCGGGGTGGCCCGCCGCACGTTCTTCCGCCACTTCCGCTCCAAGGAAGAGGCGATCTTCCCCGACCACGACGACACCCTGGTGCGCGCCGAGGCGGTGCTCAACGCCGCCCCCGCGCACGAGCATCCGCTCGACACGGTGTGCCGGGGCATCAAAGAGGTCATGAAGATGTACGCGGCGCGGCCGGACATCTCGGTGGCCCGCTACAAGCTGACCCGTGAGGTGCCCACCCTGCGGGAGGCGGAGATCGCCTCGGTGGCCCGCTACGAGCGGCTGTTCACCCGCTATCTGCTGGGCCACTTCGACGAACACGCCCACGACGACGACGCCAACGACGACCCGCTGCTGGCGGAGGTCGCCGCGTCCGCGGTGGTCACGGCGCACAACCACGTGCTGCGGCGCTGGCTGCGGGCGGGCGGCCAGGGCGACGTGGAGGCGCAGCTCGACCACGCCTTCGCGATCGTGCGGAAGACGTTCGGCACGGGGATCATGGCGGGCCGGCGCACGGCCGCCCCGCAGCGGCCGGCGGCGGCCACGGCCTCCGCTCACGGCGAGGTGCTGGTGACCGTCGCCCGCACCGACGCCCCGCTGGAGGAGGTCATGGAGGCCATCGAGCGGGCCCTCAAGGAGCGCTGAACCGCCTTCCGACGCTGTGATGACGGCCACCCTTCGGGGTGGCCGTTTTGCCATGTCAGGGGCGCTTTTCGCCCCTGTTTCCCAGGCGTTTCGATCGATCATCGCTCATCTGATGCGTAAAGATTTCACCTGAGCCCAAGTTCTGGCACGCAGTGCCTTGCCGACTGACACGGCGTGCCATACGTTGAAGGAGTCCGGGCGAGTCCCGGCGGGTCCACCACCCGCACGTCCGGCGCCTGCGTCACAGGCAACCTCCCGCGCAACCACGCGCTGCCGAAGCACCACCCGCCGGACCGACGGCACCCCTCAACCCTCAGCAGCACACCGACGTATCCCTCAGCGCCCCTCCCTCAGGGCGCCCATCGCCGGAGGCAACACCGTGACCGTCAAGGACATCCTGGCCGCGATCCAGTCGCCCGACTCCACGTCCGAGGACTTCGCCGCCCTGCCGCTCCCCGAGTCGTACCGCGGCATCACCGTGCACAAGGACGAGACGGAGATGTTCGCGGGCCTCGCCACCCGCGACAAGGACCCCCGCAAGTCGCTCCACCTGGACGACGTGCCGCTGCCCGAACTGGGCCCCGGCGAGGCCCTGGTCGCCGTCATGGCCTCCTCGGTCAACTACAACTCGGTGTGGACCTCGATCTTCGAGCCGCTGTCCACCTTCGGCTTCCTGGAGCGCTACGGCCGGCTCAGCGAACTGACCAAGCGCCACGACCTGCCGTACCACGTCATCGGCTCGGACCTCGCGGGCGTGGTGCTGCGCACCGGCCCCGGCGTCAACGCCTGGCGCCCCGGCGACGAGGTCGTCGCCCACTGTCTCTCCGTCGAGCTGGAGTCCTCCGACGGCCACAACGACACGATGCTCGACCCCGAGCAGCGGATCTGGGGCTTCGAGACGAACTTCGGCGGCCTCGCCGAGATCGCGCTGGTGAAGTCCAACCAGCTCATGCCTAAGCCCGACCACCTCACCTGGGAGGAGGCCGCAGCCCCGGGCCTGGTCAACTCCACCGCCTACCGCCAGCTGGTCTCCCGCAACGGCGCGGGCATGAAGCAGGGCGACAACGTCCTCATCTGGGGCGCCAGCGGCGGACTCGGCTCCTACGCGACCCAGTTCGCGCTGGCCGGCGGCGCCACCCCGATCTGCGTCGTCTCCAGCGAGCAGAAGGCGGAGATCTGCCGGTCCATGGGCGCGGAGGCGATCATCGACCGCACCGCCGAGGGCTACCGGTTCTGGAAGGACGAGAACACCCAGGACCCCAAGGAATGGAAGCGCTTCGGCAAGCGCATCCGCGAGCTGACCGGCGGCGAGGACATCGACATCGTCTTCGAGCACCCCGGCCGCGAGACCTTCGGCGCCTCGGTGTACGTCACCCGCAAGGGCGGCACCATCACCACCTGCGCCTCGACCTCGGGCTACATGCACGAGTACGACAACCGCTACCTGTGGATGTCCCTGAAGCGCATCATCGGCTCCCACTTCGCCAACTACCGCGAGGCCTGGGAGGCCAACCGGCTCATCGCCAAGGGCAAGATCCACCCCACCCTGTCCAAGGTGTACGCCCTCGAGGACACCGGCCAGGCCGCCTACGACGTGCACCGCAACCTCCACCAGGGCAAGGTCGGCGTGCTCTGCCTGGCCCCCGAGGAGGGCCTCGGCGTGCGCGACCACGAGAAGCGGGCCAAGCACATCGACGCCATCAACCGCTTCCGGAACATCTGAGGCAGGGCGGACATGACAGAGCGCCAGAAGGACCGTCCGTGGCTCATGCGGACGTATGCCGGCCACTCGACCGCCGAGGCGTCCAACGAGCTGTACCGGCGCAACCTCGCCAAGGGCCAGACCGGGCTGTCGGTCGCGTTCGACCTGCCGACCCAGACCGGCTACGACCCCGACCACGTCCTCGCCCGCGGCGAGGTCGGCCGGGTCGGGGTGCCCGTCTCGCACCTCGGTGACATGCGCAGGCTGTTCCAGGACATCCCCCTGGAGCAGATGAACACCTCGATGACGATCAACGCCACCGCCATGTGGCTGCTGGCGCTCTACCAGGTCGTCGCCGAGGAGCAGGGCGCGGACATCACCAAGCTCCAGGGCACGACCCAGAACGACATCGTCAAGGAGTACCTGTCCCGCGGGACGCACGTCTTCCCGCCCGGGCCGTCGCTCCGCCTGACGACCGACATGATCGCGTACACGGTCTCCCACATCCCGAAGTGGAACCCGATCAACATCTGCAGCTACCACCTGCAGGAGGCCGGGGCCACGCCGGTGCAGGAGATCGCGTACGCGATGTCCACCGCGATCGCCGTCCTCGACGCGGTGCGCGAGAGCGGCCAGGTGCCGCAGGAGCGCATGGGCGACGTCGTCGGCCGTATCTCCTTCTTCGTGAACGCCGGCGTCCGCTTCGTCGAGGAGATGTGCAAGATGCGCGCCTTCGGCCGCATCTGGGACACCGTCACGCGCGAGCGGTACGGCATCGAGAACCCCAAGCACCGCCGCTTCCGCTACGGCGTCCAGGTCAACTCCCTGGGACTGACCGAGGCGCAGCCGGAGAACAACGTCCAGCGGATCGTGCTGGAGATGCTGGCCGTCACCCTCTCCAAGGACGCCCGCGCGCGTGCCGTGCAGCTGCCCGCCTGGAACGAGGCGCTCGGCCTGCCCCGCCCCTGGGACCAGCAGTGGTCCCTGCGCATCCAGCAGGTCCTCGCCTACGAGAGCGACCTGCTGGAGTACGAGGACATCTTCGAGGGCTCGAAGGTGATCGAGGCGAAGGTCGAGGAGCTGGTCGCCGAGGCGACCGCTGAGATCGAGCGGATCCAGGAGATGGGCGGCGCGATGGCCGCCGTGGAGTCCGGCTACCTCAAGTCCCAGCTCGTCTCCTCGCACGCCGCGCGCCGCGCCCGGATCGAGTCCGGCGAAGAGAAGATCATCGGGGTCAACGCCTTCGAGTCGACCGAGCCCAACCCGCTCACCGCGGACCTGGACACCGCCATCCAGACCGTCGACCCCGCGGTCGAGGCCCGGGTGATCGCCTCGCTGCAGAACTGGCGCGACACCCGCTACCAGCCGCCCTTCAACCACCCGCGCCCCTGCAAGGCGCTGGAGAAGCTGAAGGAGGCCGCGCGCGGCACCGACAACCTCATGGAGGCCACCCTGGAGTGCGCGCGGGCCGGCGTCACCACCGGCGAGTGGGCCGGCGCGCTGCGCGAGGTGTTCGGCGAGTTCCGGGCGCCGACCGGGGTCTCGTCGGCCCCCGTCGCGGTCCCCGCCGAGGAGGGCTCCGCCCTGTCGGAGGTCCGCCGGAAGGTGGAACTCACGGCGAAGGACCTCGGCGTGGGCAAGCTGCGCTTCCTGGTCGGCAAGCCCGGCCTTGACGGCCACTCCAACGGCGCCGAGCAGATCGCCGTGCGGGCCCGCGACGCCGGGTTCGAGGTGGTCTACCAGGGCATCCGGCTCACCCCGGAGCAGATCGTGGACGCCGCGCTGGCGGAGGACGTCCACGCGGTGGGCCTGTCGATCCTCTCCGGATCGCACGCCCAGCTGGTGCCGGACGTGCTCGAACGGCTCCGTGTGGCCGGCGCCACGGACATTCCCGTGATCGCCGGTGGCATCATCCCCAGCGGTGACGCCGAACAGCTGCGGGCCGCGGGAGTCGCCGCGGTCTTCACGCCGAAGGACTTCGACATCACCGGAATCATCGGCCGCATCGTCGACGAGATCCGCAACGCGAACAAGCTCGACCCTCTGGAGGTCCCCGCATGACAACGGTCAACCGCCTTCGCCCCCGCCGTTCCTGTCTGGCGGTCCCGGGAAGCAACCCGCGCTTCCTGGAGAAGGCGCAGGGCCTCCCGGCGGACCAGGTCTTCCTGGACCTCGAGGACGCCTGCGCCCCGCTCGCCAAGCCCGAGGCGCGGCACACCATCGTGAAGTTCCTCAACGAGGGCGACTGGACCGGCAAGACCCGCGTGGTGCGTGTCAACGACTGGACCACCGAGTGGACGTACCGGGACGTCGTGACGGTCGTCGAGGGCGCCGGCCCGAACCTCGACTGCATCATGCTGCCGAAGGTGCAGGACGCCCAGCAGATCGTCGCCCTGGACCTGCTGCTCACGCAGATCGAGAAGACCATGGGCTTCGAGGTCGGCCGCATCGGCATCGAGGCGCAGATCGAGAACGCCCGCGGCCTGAACAACGTCAACGAGATCGCGCAGGCCTCCCCGCGCATCGAGACCATCATCTTCGGCCCGGCCGACTTCATGGCGTCCATCAACATGAAGTCGCTGGTCGTGGGCGAGCAGCCGCCCGGCTACCCGGCGGACGCCTACCACTACATCCTGATGAAGATCCTGATGGCCGCCCGCGCCAACGACCTCCAGGCGATCGACGGCCCCTACCTGCAGATCCGCAACGTCGACGGCTTCCGCGAGGTGGCCGGCCGCGCCGCCGCGCTCGGCTTCGACGGCAAGTGGGTGCTGCACCCCGGCCAGGTCGACGCCGCCAACGAGGTCTTCTCCCCCTCGCAGGAGGACTACGACCACGCCGAGCTGATCCTGGACGCGTACGACTACTACACGTCCGAGGCGGGCGGCAAGAAGGGCTCCGCGATGCTCGGCGACGAGATGATCGACGAGGCCAGCCGCAAGATGGCCCTGGTCATCGCGGGCAAGGGACGTGCCGCCGGCATGCGGCGCACGTCGAAGTTCGAGATCCCGGAGGCCTGACCGTCATGCAGTTCGGACGCACCTACGAGGAGTTCGAGGTCGGGGCGACGTACAAGCACTGGCCGGGCAAGACGGTCACCGAGTACGACGACCACCTCTTCTGTCTCCTCACCATGAACCACCACCCGCTCCACATGGACGCGAACTACGCGGAGCGGACGACGGACTTCGGCAAGAACGTCGTCGTCGGGAACTACATCTACTCGCTGCTGCTCGGCATGAGCGTGCCGGACATCTCCGGCAAGGCGATCGCCAACCTGGAGATCGAGTCGCTCAAGCACGTGGCGCCGACCTTCCACGGCGACACCGTCTACGGGCAGACGACCGTCCTGGACAAGTGGCCGTCGAAGTCGAAGAACGACCGCGGCATCGTGTACGTCGAGACCAAGGGTTACAAGCAGGACGGCACGCTGGTCTGCGTGTTCCGCCGCAAGGTGATGGTGCCGACCGAGACGTACATCAAGGAGCGCGGCGGCGAGCAGCCCGGCCGCCCGGAACTGAAGCAGCAGGAGAAGTAGCCATGGCGCGACTCGCCCAGACCGCCGGTCTGACCGACGTCCAGCAGGAGATCCTCTCCACCGTCCGGGACTTCGTGGACAAGGAGATCATCCCGGTCGCCACCGAGCTGGAGCACCGCGACGAGTATCCGCAGCAGATCGTCGACGGGCTGAAGGAGCTGGGTCTCTTCGGCCTGATGATCCCCGAGGAGTACGGCGGCCTGGGCGAGTCCCTCCTCACGTACGCGCTGTGCGTGGAGGAGATCGCCCGCGGCTGGATGTCGGTGTCCGGCATCATCAACACGCACTTCATCGTGGCGTACATGCTGAAGCAGCACGGCACGCAGGAGCAGAAGGAGTACTTCCTTCCGCGGATGGCGGCCGGCGACGTCCGCGGCGCCTTCTCGATGTCGGAGCCGGGCCTCGGCTCCGACGTGTCGGCCATCACCTCCAAGGCGGTGAAGGACGGCGACGAGTACGTCCTCAACGGCCAGAAGATGTGGCTGACGAACGGCGGAACGTCGTCGCTGGTGGCCGTTCTGGTGCGAAGTGACGAAGGACACTCCCCTGAAGAGGCAGCCGCCAAGCCGCACAGGTCGATGACCACCTTCCTGGTGGAGAAGGAGCCGGGCTTCGGCGAGGTCCGTCCGGGCCTGACCATCCCCGGCAAGATCGACAAGATGGGCTACAAGGGCGTCGACACGACCGAGCTCATCATGGACGACCTGCGCGTTCCCGCCGACCGGGTGCTCGGCGGCGTCACCGGCCGAGGTTTTTACCAAATGATGGACGGCGTCGAGGTCGGCCGTGTGAACGTCGCGGCGCGTGGCTGCGGCGTCGCGCAGCGTGCCTTCGAACTGGGCGTCCGGTACGCCCAGCAGCGTCACACTTTCGGCAAGCCGATCGCCCAGCACCAGGCCGTCCAGTTCAAGCTGGCCGAGATGGCTACCAAGGTGGAGGCCGCGCATGCCATGATGGTCAACGCAGCGCGCAAAAAGGACTCCGGGGAGCGAAACGACCTCGAGGCAGGGATGGCGAAGTACCTCGCCTCCGAGTACTGCAAGGAGGTCGTGGAGGACGCCTTCCGGATCCACGGCGGCTACGGCTTCTCGAAGGAGTACGAGATCGAGCGCCTCTACCGGGAGGCCCCGATGCTGCTGATCGGTGAGGGCACCGCTGAGATCCAGAAAATGATCATCGGCCGTCGACTGCTCGAAGAGTATCGATTCCAGGGCTGAGCAGGGTCAGATGTCCGGATACGGGGTGTTTTCTTGAGGAAGAGGATCACACCCCGTATGCGTTCTTCGGCCGCCGACTTGGTTGCCTGGCTTACCCAGTTGCGGCCGAGAGCCGCTACGATCGCCGGAAAGCCGCCGTCCCCCGCAGTTGCGCGGCATCATCCGCTACGAAGGTCATCCATGCCCCACAGCCAAACCTCTGCACACCGCGACAGCCTCGCCGGCGTACGCCTCGCGCGCGGAGCCTCGCCGTGGCTTCTGCCGACCGTCGCCACCGCAGCCGTGAGCCTGCTCCGCGCCCGCCGCTCGGGCGCCGCCAAGGCCGTCGCCGTCCCCGCCACCGCTCTCGCGGCGGGGATGCTGTGGTTCTTCCGCGACCCCGAGCGCGAGATCGCCCAGGGCCGCGTCATCTCCCCGGCCGACGGTGTGGTGCAGAGCATCATGCCCTGGAAGGACGGGCGCACCCGCGTCGCGATCTTCATGAGCCCGCTCAACGTCCACGTGAACCGCGCCCCCCTGGCCGGCACCGTGACGTCGGTCGAGCACATCCCCGGTGGCTTCGTTCCCGCCTTCAACAAGGAGAGCGAGAACAACGAGCGCGTGGTGTGGCACTTCGACACCGAGCTCGGCGACATCGAGATGGTCCAGATCGCCGGCGCGGTGGCCCGCCGTATCGTCCCCTACGTGCCCCAGGGCACCAAGGTCGAGCAGGGTGAGCGCATCGGCCTCATCCGCTTCGGCTCGCGGGTCGACATCTACCTGCCCGAGGGTGTTGAGGTCGATGTCGAAGTGGGCCAGAAGACCGTGGCTGGGGTGACTCGCATTGACCGTGGTTGATCCAGAGACCCAGGCCGGCTGGGTGCCGGAGGCCGACGAGGACGACGACGAGGAGATGCCTCTGTCGCTGCGCCTGTCGATAGCGGACACCCTCACGCTGGGCAACGCCACGTGCGGCTTCATGGCGGTGTACTTCACCACCACCGGCATCCTGATCCCGCACCTGCAGGGCAGCCAGGAGACCGGCATGGCCCGCCACAGCGCGGCCACGGCGGTGATCCTGATGCTGTGCGCGGCGGTCTTCGACCTCTTCGACGGCCTGGTGGCGCGCAAGCTGCGCTCCTCGCCGATGGGCGCCGAGCTGGACAACCTCTCGGACCTGATCAGCTTCGGCCTGGCGCCGGCGTACTTCGTCCTCGTCTACGGCATGGTCGCGGACGACGCGCACCAGAGGGTGGCCGCGGTCGGGGCGATCGTGGTGCTCCTCGCGGTGGTGCTGAGACTGGCGCGGTTCTCCTGCGTCACGGTGAAGGACGGCACCTTCCAGGGCATGCCGTCGCCCTTCGGGGCGCTGACGGTCGTGTCGATCGTGCTGCTGGAGCTCCCCTTCGTGGCGACGCTGCTGGCGATCATCGGCACGGCGTGGCTGATGGTGAGCCGCGTCGAGTACCCGAAGCCGCGCGGGCGCCTCGCCGTGGCGATGCTGTCGTGGATCGTGCTGTCGATGGGGCTGCTGGCGGCATGGGCCTTCGACGCGCCGAGCGGACAGCTGCTGCTGCAGACGGGGTGTGCGCTGCAGCTGGTGATGGGGGCGGTGATTCCGCTGTTCGCCACGGCGCGGCGGGTGAACAACTTCCGCGACAACCGTCGCGAGGCGCGGGCGGCGCAGCTGCCGTAACGCGGCCACGGACCGTGTGGGGCCCCGGACCCGGGAAGGGTCCGGGGCCCTTGTGCGTGCGGCCCCCGCCCGCCTCACAGGACCTGCTCGTCCTCCTCGGGCGCCTTGCGCTTCCGGTGCGCCATCACCTCCCAGAAGGCGTGCAGCTCCCGCACGGGGATGCTCACCCAGGGAGCGGTGCGCCGGGTGAGGGCCGGCAGGTGCCAGCGACGGTGGCTGTGCAGGAGTGCCTGCTGCTGCCGGCAGAAGGGCTCCTCGATCTCCTTCTGCGTCCTCGCGGCCTTGGGCGGGTAGGGGCACAGGCGGAACGTGCAGGTCGGCAGGCAGGTGCAGCCCGGCTCGTCCTGGTCGTTGCGGCCCACGCTCCGCTCGGGGTGGAGCGGGGTCCGGTCGTGGGTGAGGCAGGGCGGGAGGTCGCTGCGGTCGGTGAGCTCCAGGCGCTCCTCGATGGCGTCCGGGCTGCCGTCCCGCTCGGTGAGGTTCAGCATGATCAGGACGTCGGCGAGGAGACGCTGCGCCCGGGGGTGCAGGCTGGTCCAGCCGGACGACGGGGCGATCCACAGATTGTGCTTGCGGTAACGCTCCGGGTCCGCCGGGGTGGACCCGACGCTGTCGACGGCGCCGTGCTCGTCGATCCAGAGGAACTGCTCGGGGTGCCCCGTCTCCAGGGCCAGGGTCACCAGGTCCCCGGCCTCGGCGACGAAGGGGTGGAGCATCGCGCGCGGCCCTCGTCCGTCTTTCCCGCCGCGGCGGGCGCTCCCCGCGACGGCGAGCCAGCGGGTGACCGCGCGCACGGGCTCGACGGACGCGCCTTGCCCGGCAGGGGCGTCCCCCCGCCCGGCCGTGTCGGGCAGCTCCCACAGGCACAGTGCGTGGAGCAGGCTCAGCTGCGCGTACCAGGAGCGGCTGGAGGCGAGCATCCGCTCGGCATGCCTGGTCAGGAACGCCCGGCTCTCCTCGTAGACGCCCGGATGACGCCTCCGCCGGTTCGCGGCGTTCTTGAAGCCCTGGGTCATGGCGATCTCCAAGGACAGCGGCAGGTCGGGCTCGGGCGGCCCTGTGGACGGCGCCGGTGCGCCGTCCCGGCCGGCCGGGACGGTGAGGTGCCGCAGCCAGAGGTCGAGGCGTTCCTCGGCCTCGTCGCGGTACCTCGCGGAGACGGAGCCGAGGAACATGGGGACCAGCCAGGCGCGCAGGGCGAAGTGACGCCACTGGACGGTGCGGCGCTGCTCGTGCTCCCGTACGAACCGGGCGTACCGCTGCTCCCTGCGTTCCGCCGTCCCCGGGGCGGCGGCCCGGCCCGCCTCCGTGTCCTCGAGCCAGGCGGTGTAGTCCTCGTTGAGCTTCCGTTTGGCCTCCCGCATCTGGTGCAGGTACTGCCGCACGGGATCGGTGTCGAGGGGGAACAGCTCCCGCAGGGCACGGAATGCCGCGTCACCGCCTGCGGCGATCTGGTGGGCGATCGCGGTCCGGACGGCGTGGGAGGGCTCGTGCGTGCCGATGCTGAGCAGCCGCTCGTACGGCAGCGGAGGCGGCGCCGCGGCCGTCCCGGGAGGTGTCCTGGCCTCGTTCCTGCGCCTCTCCCGTTCGCGCAGCGCCGCGCCGAAGCGCCGCACCAGCCCGAGCTTGGCGTCCTCCACGGTGCGCTGGTCCGACCTGATGACCAGCCCCTCCCACTGTTCGTCGAGGGTGCGGGCCAACTCGTCCTGAAGCGGCTCCGGGTCAATGCTGTCGATCTCCAGGGCGGCGGCGTACAGATCGAAGTACTTCGCGTCGTGCCGGCTCGCGGCGGCGTCGCGGAGCAGTTCGCTCGTCCTCGGGGCCCTCCCGCCGTCGCGCCGTCCTGACGGGCGGGGCACGGCGGTGGTGGCCCGGTGGCGGGAGAGCAGCACCAGGGCGATGAGGAGTTCGCGGGACGGGCCGGGGCCGCGCAGGGCGGGTCCGACGACGGCGGCCATCTCGTCGTCCGGCACCTCGGTCAGCAGCCGGTGCCCCAGGTAGGCCTGGACGATGCTGTGGGGGAAGCGGACCTTGTTCTCGGAGCCCCGCACGAGCCCCAGGTGCTGTCCGTTGGCGGCGTACCGGGCGAGTTCGGCGTAGCACTCGGTGGGGGCGTCCAGCGGGTTGAGCCAGGACGACGACTGACCGACCGTGCGGGCCAGCACGTTCCAGATCGCCTCGCGCTGGGCCGGCGTGACGGCGGGGCGGACCGTGTCCCGCCACGATCCGGCCGCCGGTTCCTCGGGCCGGGTCCCGGACCGGCGGCGCTCCCGGAGGTCGTCCAGGTAGGCGCCGACGAAGTCGTCGAAGGACACCTCCAGGGTGTCCTGCAGCAGGCCGAGGCAGGCCAGGGCCGACACCACCCACAGGGTCTCCCTGCGTTCCCTGCGGTCCATCACCAGCTTGTCGCGGATGAGCCCGTCCTCCATGGCCCGGCGGTAGCTGTCGAGGAGCCACAGCCTGATCGTGGAGCAGTCGTTGCTGCGCGTGTTCAGCCGCCCGTCGTGCTCGCGGAGCGTCAGGTGTTCCAGCAGTCCGCGCTGTTGCAGGGCGCGGGCGATGCGCAGATAGATCGGCGAGTCGGAGACCTCGGCGGTCTCCACCACCCAGTCCAGACGGCGTTCGTCCCCCTCGCCGGGTTCCCGGACCAGGTACTCCAGGGCCGCCTCCTCGCTGAGCGGTTCCAGGTCGGTGATGGCCGCCCTGGTGCCTTCCAGCGGCGCGTGCGGGCGCGAGGCGATGACCAGGGGGAGCTGCTGACGGTCCGCCCGGTCGATGGCCCGCCGGATGATGTTGTCCCGGTCCTCCCGGTACCGCTCGTCGAGGAGTGCCTCCTCCAGACCGTCGGCGATGACCACGGCCTTGTCGTCGAGCCGCAGTTGCCGCCAGGCCTTGTCGATGTTGCCGGCGGCGAAGACGCCCTGGTCGGCCTCCTCGGCGAAGCGGCGCCGCGCCATCTGCTCGAAGTCGAACTCCCCGTCCATGTCGCGCAGACGCAGCGGCACCGGTACGGCGGACTGCTGCGCGAGCATGCGGGTCAGCTCCACGAGGACGGCCGTCTTGCCGACGCCCACGCCGCCGACCAGCAGATAGGGCCGGCGCGTCTTGCGGTTGCGGAGCGTCTGGGCCATCACCTGGGCCAGTTCGCGGCGCCCGACGATCCGGTCGACGAGCGTGCCGGCCGTGGGGACCAGCTCGTGCGGGCGGGTGCGCGCCTTCCTCACCAGTGGCCTCTTGGCCTTGTGGTACCAGTACAGGAGGAAGACCGCGAGGAGGAGGGCGCCGGTCAGCACGGGGCTCACGAAGGACAGCACGGTGCTGAACCAGGCGTCGTTCTTCAGGTCGTCGTACCACGAGCGCGTGTGTGCCGAGGAGTCGTACGCGGCGAGCGCGATCCAGGCGAGCAGCAGGGCGGTTCCGACGAAGGCGAACACGCGCAGCAGCCGACCGAGCGAGACCCGCCAGGGGTGCCACCTGCGGTTGGGGACGATGCTCCGGCGGGCCTCCCGGCCGGTCCGGTAGGACCGCCAGCGCCGGTCCACCGCTCGCGCGGCCCGGAGTGTCCAGCGTCTCGGGTACAGCGTGAACCAGGCGGCGTCACGCGGCCGCTGCTTGCCCTCCGGGCTGCGGATGACCTTGGTGGGCATGGCGTCGTTCCCTCCATGCTGCGCCCTCCGGCGACACGTCACGGAACACCGGAAGGCACAGCGGCCGGTGACGCCGCCGCTCCTCGCAGGCAAGGACGTGGGGGACGTCCACCTGCGGGTTCTCCTCCATGTCCATGGAACCACTGATGCGGAGGATCGCAACACGGTCCCGCCGGGGCGCTCGGACCGCTGCTCCAGCGTGTGGTGAGACGGTGTCAGGTCCCCCGGGAGCCGGGGACCTGACACGGCCCGGTTCAGGTCAGGTAGTCGTGGGCGATGCGTTCCGCCGTGCGTTCCAGGATGGGGCCCGCGTCCGCGATGCACACCGCCACGTCCGGCTCCACGTCCGTCAGGGCGTACGCCCGACGGATCCCGGCCCGCCCCAGCACCTCCGGCGCCAGCGCCAGCCGCCCGCACACCGCGATGACGTCCTTCCCGGCCGCCCGCGCCGCCGCGGCGACCCCCGCCGGCGCCTTCCCGTGCAGCGTCTGCTCGTCCAGCGACCCCTCCCCGGTGATCACCAGATCCGCCCGCTCCAGCGCGGCCGCGAACCCCAGCACGTCCAGCATGACCTCGATGCCGGGACGGAACCGCGCCCCCACGAGCAGCGCCCCGAAGCCGATACCGCCGGCAGCCCCCGCCCCCGGTGACGCCGCGAGCCCGGCGGCGTCCAGCACCTTCGCGAAGTGCCCCAGCGCCGCGTCCAGCCGCTCCACGTCCTCCGGCGAGGCGCCCTTCTGCGGCCCGTACACGGCGGCAGCGCCCTTCGCACCGGTCAGCGGGTTGTCGACGTCGCTCGCGAGCACGAACTCCACGGACCGCAGCCGCGGGTCGAGACCGGACAGGTCCGCGGTCGCCACCTCCGCCAGCGCGGCGCCCCCTGGCCCGACCGGCTCCCCGGACGCCGTCAGGAACCGTGCCCCCAGCGCGGCCAGCATCCCCGCCCCGCCGTCGGTCGTCGCGCTGCCTCCGACGCCGAACACGATGCTCCGCGCGCCCGCGTCGAGCGCGGCCCGCAGCAGCTCCCCGGAGCCGTACGTCGACGCGGTGAGCGGCGCGAAGACACCTTCCGGCAGCCGCTGCAGCCCGCTGGCCTCCGCCATCTCCACGACGGCGGTGCCGTCCCGCAGCGCGTAGGCCGCGGTCACCTCGTCGCCGAGCGGTCCGCAGACCCGTACCTCGTGCCGTTCGAACCCGGCCGCGACGGCCGCGGCGACGGTGCCGTCGCCGCCGTCGGCCACCGGAAGAGCCTCGACCTGAAGGTCCGGCCGGACCGTGCGGAGCCCGGCGGTGACCCGCTCGGCGACCTGCACGGCCGTCAGCGACCCCTTGAACTTGTCCGCGGCGACCAGCACCCGCTGGGCCGACGGCGTCCTACGCGTACCGCTTCCTGCAGCGTCCGCCACTTGGCTACCCCTCGTTCATCGGGCCCCGCGCGTGCCGGGACCTGTCGCGCCGCTGCGACCCTAACCGCCGGGTGGCGTGCCCGCCATGCCCCGGCCGGCCCGTGGACCGGCACGGAACCGCCGGGAAACGGGTAGACCGGTCCCATGACCGCGACGACCGACGTGACCACCGCGACCGGGCTCGCCGACCGCATCCTCGGCGGCTGGCTGGGCCGCATCGCCGGCAACATGCTGGGCAAGCCGGTGGAGCAGGGCGAGGTGTGGACGCGGGACCGCATCGACCGCTACCTGCGGGCGACGGACGCGCTGCCGCTGACCGACTACCTGCCGGGGCCGCCCACGGAGGTCGAGGAGCGGGCGCTGCGCCCGGAGTGGCGTCACTGCGTCCGGGGCCGGGTCCACGGCAGCTGCCGGGACGACGACGTCGACTACGCCATCCTCGGCCTGCACCTGCTGGAGACGCACGGCTTCGGCTTCAGCACCGAGCAGGTCGGCGACCTGTGGCTGCTGCGGCTGCCGTACCTCCAGACGTTCACCGCGGAGCGCGCGGCGTACCGCAACCTCGCGAACGGGCTGCGGCCGCCTCTGACGGCGACGTACGAGAACCCGTACCAGGAGTGGATCGGCGCGCTGATCCGCGCCGACGTGCACGGCTGGGTCTCGCCGGGCGCCCCGCGCCGGGCCGCCGCGCTGGCCCGCAAGGACGCGGTGCTGTCGCACACGGGCAACGGGGTGTACGGCGCGATGTGGGCGGCGGCGCTGGTCGCGGCGGCGTTCACGGCGGGGACGGCGCGGGAGGCGGTGGACGAGGCGCTGGCGGTGGTCCCGGCGAGCAGCAGGCTGGCGCGCACGGTGCGCCGGGTGACGTCGCTGCACGAGAGCGGGCTGCCGTGGGAGGACACGCTGGCCACGCTGGAGGAGGAGACGGCGGGGCTCGGCTGGATCCACACGGTGCCGAACGCGGCCGTCATCACCGCGGGGCTGCTGTACGGCGCCGGCGACTTCTCCCGGAGCGTCGCGCTGACCGTGCGGGGCGGTCTGGACACGGACTCCAACGGCGCGACGGCCGGGTCGGTGGCGGGGGTGATGTGCGGCGTGGCGGCGGTGCCGGACCAGTGGAAGGAGCCGCTGGAGGACACGGTGCGCAGTGCGGTGTTCGGGTTCGACGGGGTGCGGATCAGCGAGCTGGCGGAGCGGACGCTGCGGCTGGCGCAGGCGGAGGCCTGAGCGCTCGGGGCCCGTGGCGGCGTCCGCCGTGCTCCGGCGCGTGCGCCCGCCGTGTCGATCATGGGACGGCGTGTGCTGCCGTGCGCCCGGGCGGGTGGACCGCGACGGCCCCGGCGGGACCCGAGGCCGCGGTTACCCTTCCCGCATGACCACCACGCAGGACACCCAGGACTTCGCCAGCTACATCGCCTCCCTCCCCCGTGTCCTCGCCGGCGCCGCCGCCCTCTTCAGGGACGCGCGGGGGCGGGTGCTGCTCGTCGAACCGAACTACCGGGAGGGGTGGGCCCTGCCCGGCGGCACGATCGAGTCGGACGAGGGGGAGAGCCCGCGTGAGGGTGCTCGGCGGGAGACGGCCGAGGAGATCGGCCTGGACCGGCCGCTGGGCCGGCTCCTCGCGGTGGACTGGGTGCGGACGCCGGGCGTGCCGCCGCTGGTGGCGTACCTCTACGACGGCGGGGTGCTCGGGGAGGACGAGCTGAGGGCGATCCGGCTCCAGGAGGAGGAGCTGCTGTCGTGGCGGCTGGTGGAGCGCGAGGAGATCACCGCGCACCTGCCCGGCTCCCTGGGCCGCCGCGTGCTCGCCGCGCTGGACGTGCTGGCGGACGGCTCGGGCACGGCGGAGCTGGAGGACGGCCACCGGGTGCACTGACAGTGCCGCAGCGGCCCGGCGCGATATCCGCTCGCCGGGCCTGGCCCGGCCGCCCTACCCTCGCCGCATGAGCAAGCCTCTCGTCGCCCTCCTGACCGGCGCCGGCGTCAGCACGGACTCCGGAATCCCCGACTACCGCGGGCCGGCCGGTCTGTGGCGCCGCGACCCGGACGCCGAGAAACTCGTGACGTACGCGTACTACATGGCCGATCCGGAGATCCGCCGCCGGTCGTGGCGGATGCGGCAGGAGAACTTCGCCGCGCTGCCCGAGCCGAACGCCGCGCACCGTGCGGTGGCCGAGCTGGAGCGGTCCGGGACGGCGGTGCGGGTGATCACGCAGAACGTGGACGGTCTGCACCAGCTCGGCGGCATGCCGGACCGCAAGGTGCTGGAACTGCACGGCACGGCGCGCACGGTCGTCTGCACGAAGTGCCACGCGCGGACCCCGATGGAGGACGCCCTGGCCCGCCTGACGGCCGGCGAGGACGACCCGCCCTGCGCCGACTGCGGCGGCATCCTCAAGCCGGCGACGGTCATGTTCGGCGAGGCGCTGGATCCCATGGTGCTCGGCGAGGCGGTGGCGATCACGAAGGCCTGCACCCTCTTCATCGCCGCCGGCACCAGCCTCCAGGTCCACCCCGCGGCGGGCCTCGCCCAGGTCGCCGCCGACCACGGCGCCCGCCTGATCGTCGTCAACGCGGAACCGACGCCGTACGACGACCTGGCGGACGAGGTCGTCCGCGAACCGATCGGCACGGCGCTGCCGGCGTTGCTGCGGCGGATCGCCGCCTAGAACCCCCGTCTAGAACAGGGCCGGTCCGCGCTCGAAGTCCAGCAGGCGCTGTTTGCGGGGCAGGCCGCCGCCGTAGCCGGTGAGGCTGCCCGTGGAGCCGATGACGCGGTGGCAGGGGACGATGATGCCGACCGGGTTGCGGCCGTTGGCCAGGCCGACGGCACGGGACGCCTTGGGGCTGCCGAGGAGGTCGGCGAGCTGTCCGTAGGTGCGGGTCTCGCCGTAGGGGATGCGCCGGAGCTCTTCCCACACCCGGAGCTGGAACGGGGTGCCGTGCAGGCGCAGGGGGACGGTGAACTCCTTCAGGTCGCCCGCGAAGTAGGCGGCCAGCTGTTCCCTCGTCTCCGTGAAGGGACCGTCGTCGGGGACGCCGAAGGTGTCCTCCGGCGGACGGTGGCGCTGATCGGTCATGTAGAGGCCGCAGAGGACACCGTCGTCGGCTACGAGGGTCAGGGGGCCGTAAGGGCTGTCGGTCACGGTGTGCTGTCGCATCGGTCCTCCGTTGCCGGTCAGGTCGGCAGGACGTTGATCGGGTGGCTGTCGGTCGCCCAGAGGTACTGGACCGCGTACGCGCGCCAGGGGCGCCAGGCCGCGGCCCAGGTGGTGAGGGCGGCCGGGGTGGACGGGAGGCCCAGGGCGCGGGCGGCGCGGCGGACACCGAGGTCGGTGGGGAGGAAGGCGTCGGGGTCGCCGAGGGCGCGCATGGCGATGACGTCGGCGGTCCAGGGGCCGAAGCCGGGGAGGGCGAGGAGCGCCGCGCGCGTCTTCGGCCAGTCGCTGTCGGCGCCCAGGCGGAGGTCGCCGTCCGCGAGCCGGCGGACCAGCGTGGTCAGGGTGGTGCGGCGCGTCCGGGGCATGGCGAGGGCGTCCGGGTCGAGCGCGGCCAGTTCCTCCGGTGCCGGGAAGAGGTGGGTGAGACCGCCCTCGGGGTCGTCCACGGGGGTGCCGTGCGCGATGACCAGGCGGGCCGCGTGGGTGCGGGCGGCGGCCGTGGACACCTGCTGTCCGAGGACCGCGCGGACGGCGAACTCCGCCTCGTCGGCCGTACGCGGCACCCGGCGGCCGGGCGCCTTGTCGACCAGGGGCGCGAGCGCGGGATCGGCGCGCAGCCGCTCGTCGACGGCGACCGGGTCGGCGTCCAGGTCGAGCAGGCGGCGGCAGCGGCTGATGGCGACGGTCAGGTCCCGGTGGTCGCTCAGGGCGAGGCGGCAGGCGATGTGGTCGGGGCGCGGGGACAGGGCCACGATGCCCCGGCCGTACGGGAGGCGCAGGGTGCGGCGGTAGGAGCCCTCCCGCCATTCCTCCACGCCGGGTACGGCGGTGGCGGCGAGGTGGCCGAAGAGGTTGTCGGGGTGGAGCGGGGCGCGGAACGGCAGGCGCAGCGCGATCACGCCGGGTGCGCCGGCGGCGGCGTGTTCCGGCGCCCGGGTGCGCAGCTCGCTCGGGGAGAGCGCGAACACCTCGCGCACGGTGTCGTTGAAGGCGCGCACGGAGGAGAAGCCGGCCGCGAAGGCGACGTCCGCCATCGGCAGGTCGGTCGTCTCGACGAGCAGCCGCGCAGTCCGGGCGCGCTGCGCGCGGGCCAGGGCGAGGGGGCCCGCGCCCAGCTCGGCGAGCAGCTGGCGTTCGATCTGCCGGGTGCTGTAGCCGAGGCGGGCGGCGAGTCCGGTGACGCCCTCGCGGTCCACGACGCCGTCGGCGATCAGCCGCATGGCGCGGGCGACTAGGTCGGCGCGCACGTTCCACTCCGGGGAGCCGGGACTGGCGTCGGGGCGGCAGCGCTTGCACGCCCGGAACCCGGCCTGCTGGCAGGCGGCCGCGCTCGGGTGGAACACCATGTGCCGTGGCTTGGGCGGGACGGCGGGGCAGCTGGGCCGGCAGTAGATGCCGGTGGTGAGGACGGCGGTGTAGAACCAGCCGTCGAACCGCGCGTCCTTCGACTGCACGGCGCGCACGCAGCGCTCGGTGTCGGTGTGCATCCCTCGGTGCATGCCTCAAGGATCCGCCACCGGGACGGGCGGAGTCTGGCGGGAATCCGACATCCACGTCCTGAGTGCTGCGGTTCTGCGGATCACCGCCTCGGCGGCCGGGCCAGCAGGCCGCGCATCGTCTCCGCCGCCCGTACCGCCGCGTCGCCGCAGCAGTTGTTGAACAGGACGTGCAGCTCGTCCGCCTGCTGTGCCGCGCGGCGCAGGCGCGGCGCCCACGCGGCGAGCTCGGTGACGTCGTAGTCGTGGCGGAAGCGGTCCTCCTTGCTGCCCCTCCCCCACGCCGTGCTGCGGCCGTGGAACCGTACGACGGCCAGGGCGGGCCGGGTGACGGGGACCAGGGGCGGCAGGGAGGCCGTGAGGCCCTGCGCCATGTCGGTGCCGACCGCCGTCACCTCCAGGGAGGTCAGCAACTCGCGTGTCTCGTCGGCGCGTTCGGCGTGCCACCAGGCGGGGTGGCGGAACTCCACGGCGAGCGGCCAGCCCTTGGCGCGCTCCGCGCAGTCCTCCAGGAAGCGTTCGGCCGGGGTGCCGGGAGTGAACCACGGCGGGAACTGGAACAGCAC
This sequence comes from Streptomyces sp. GB4-14, assembly GCF_022696125.1. Classification (NCBI taxonomy): domain Bacteria; kingdom Bacillati; phylum Actinomycetota; class Actinomycetes; order Kitasatosporales; family Streptomycetaceae; genus Streptomyces; species Streptomyces sp. GB4-14. The sequence continues at coordinate 837,750 of NZ_RZHO01000002.1, forward strand.
GGTCCCGAGCCGCCCGGCCGTGCGCAGGGGGTCGACCGCCTCCGCGAAACGGCCCCACACCTCGTCCAGCAGAGCCGGGTCGGCCAGGCCGCGCGCGGGCACCCGGTCACGCAGGTCGGCCGGGAGCGCCTCGGGGCGGGTGGGGTGGCCCGTGAGCAGGGAGAACGCCTTGACGTCGAAGCGGAAGCCGTCCGGCGTGCGTTCCACCCACAGTTCGCTGTTGCGGCGGCGCGGCAACGCGTAGTAGCCGGAGTCCACTTCGACGACCGGCAGCCGCTCCGCGTAGTGCCGCAGCCGCCCTTCCGCGTCGCGCCGTCCGCGCGGATACCAGCCGCTCGCCACGAGTTGGCGGTCCGTCCAGGAGCACGCCCCGACCAGGATGTCACCCATGGGAGCCCGGTTACCCCGGGCTCCCCCGAGTGTGCCGCGCTATTCGGCGGCGGTGGGCCGGCGGGAGAGGGCGAAGGCCCGGTCCACGGCGGTGAGCGGGCGCAACCGGTAGGTGTAGGCGTAGTCGCGGTCCGCGAAGAGCTTGAACTCGTCGTGGGTGTGCGCGCCCCAGCTGTCGTCTCCGCCCACGCCCATCTGCCGGTGGTTGACCCGCAGGACGACCGCGTCGCGCGGGGTGAGCTGGTAGTCGTGCCGGACGCCGGCGGACAGGTCCTCCGGGGTGAAGTGCGAGGCGTTGATCTCGACGAGGGGTTCGCCCGTCACCAGCAGTCCGCGTCCGTCCCGGCCGGTGAGCGCGGCCCAGCGCACGTCGGTCTTGTTGCCGTTCTCCTGGGGGCGGATGTACGGCGTCCACTGCTCGGCCACGGTCGAGGACCAACGACCCACGTCCGTACCGGAGTTGCGGTCCCAGTGGTTCTCCTCGGGGCCGCGCCCGTACCAGTGCAGCCGGTCCAGGCGGCGGGGCAGGAACAGCAGGGAACCGACCTCGGGGAGGTACGGCAGGTTCGCGGCGCCCGGGTGGAGGGTGTGGTCCACCTTGATCTCGCCGTTGCCGAAGACGGTGTACGTCGTGGAGTACGTGGACTCGACCGTGGTGGGGAGGGTGCCGGTGACGCGGACCTCGACGGCCCGGTCGCCGAGCGGCCGTACGGTGACGTCGGTGACCGTGCGGCGGGCGCCCGCGTCGCGCCAGGTCCGGTTGCGCAGGTGCTGGCCGTTGCCGCGGTCGTTGTCGGTGGGTGCCCGCCAGAAGTTGGGCGCCGGTCCCGAGGTGAGCAGGCGCGTGCCGTCGGCCTCGTAGTCGGTGAGGAGGCCGGTGCGGCGGTCGACGGTGACCGAGAAGCCCTTGCCCGTGACGCGGATGTCCTGGCCGCGGGTCTCGTGCCGCAGCGCGGGCACGCGGGACAGGGGCACGGGCACGACCGCCGGGGTGTCGGCGTCGAGCGCGAGCTGATGCCGGGCCACCTCGAAGCCGGCCTCCGCCCACGGTGTGCGCTCCCGCGTGGTGAAGGACAGCTGGAGGAAGAACTCTGTGCCCGGGGCCGGGTTCCGGGGCAGGCGCACCGGCAGTTCGACGCGCTTCCCGGACAGCGGCGCCACGTCGAGCTGGTCCCGGGCGAGGCGTCCGCCGCCGATCACCTCGCCGTCCGCGACGAGTTCCCAACGACCGTCGAAAGCACGGAGGTTGGTGAACAGGTACTCGTTGGTGAGGGTGACCGCGCCCGGTCCGCCACCAGGAGCGCGGACGGCGCCGACGGCCTGGTGGACGCGTTTGATCTCGGCCGCCTTGCCGCCGGGCCGGCGGTCGGCGGTGACGATCCCGTCGGCGACGAACGCGCCGTCGTTGGGATTGTCGCCCCAGTCCCCGCCGTACGCGAGGAAGGTCTTGGCCTCGGGGCGCTTCCGCTCCGTCCTCACGGTGGCGGCGTCGAACCAGAAGCGTACGCCGTCGTCGTCGGGCCCCCGGTCGTCGGAGCCCAGTTCGGCGGGCGTGAGGGCGCGGGCGTGAACACAGGCGCGGCGGATCGTGCCGTCGAACTCCCGGGTCTGGTTGTCGGCGTCGGAGGCGAGGGACAGCGGGGCGGTGTTGCTGGTGGGCCGGCGGTCGGTGGTGCGGGTGGCGCGGACCGCGCCGTCGACGTACAGGGCGAGGGTGCCGGCGTCGGCGTCGAAGACGCCCGCCACATGGTGCTCCCTTCCGCTCCAGTCGTCCGGCACCGTCCAGTTGACGGCGATCCACTGGCCGTCCGAGTGGATGAAGAACTCCACCCTGCGGTCGGTCTGCTTGAGCGCGTACTGGGTGTCGCCCTTGGCGACGATCGGCTGGTGGTAGCCGGGGACACCCGGGGTGAACCACGCCTCCAGGGTGAGGGAGCCGGTGAGGTCGAGGCTGTCGTGCCGTTCGAAGACGGTGATGCCCGACAGGCCCTTGTCCCGGTCGAGGCGGCCGCGGGTGGCGAGGATCTCGCCTCGCAGCGCCGACGGCCCCGACTCGGTGAGCAGAACACGCTCGGGGACCGGCGTGTGGAGGGACTGGTCGGCGAAGTCCCAGATCCAGCCGCCCTGAAGGACGTCATGGCGGCGCACGACGTCCCAGTACTTCTTGAAGTTGCCGTTGGAGTTCCCCATCGCGTGGGAGTACTCGATCATCACGTACGGCCGGGTGTCGGCGGTGTCGAGGGCGCGCTGCTCGACACGGGCGGGGCTCTCGTACATGCGGGAGCGGATGTCGCTGATGCCGGGCCGGTCGTCGCCCTCGTACTGGATGACACGGGTGGTGTCGTAGGAGCGGATCCAGTCGTGCATGGCGGTGAAGGTGGAGCCGCCGCCGGCCTCGTTGCCGAGCGACCAGATGACCACCGAGGGGTGGTTCTTGTCGCGGTGGACCATGTTCTGCGCGCGGGCGACGCAGGCGGCGGTCCAGTCGGGGTGGTCGCCCGGGTAGCGGTCGCGGATGCCGTGGGTCTCGAGGTTGGTCTCGTCGACGAGGTAGAGGCCGTACGCGTCGGCGAGTTCGTACCAGAGCGGGTTGTCCGGGTAGTGCGAGGTGCGGACCGAGTTCATGTTGAGCCGCTTGACGAGGGTGATGTCGCGGATCATGTCCTCGCGGGTCAGGGCGGTGCCGCGGGCCGGGTGCATCTCGTGGCGGTTGGTGCCGCGGAAGGACACCGGGCGGCCGTTGATCCGCATCAGCCCGTCCTTGAGCGCGAACTCGCGGATGCCCACCCGGTGGGAGAGGGTCTCGACGAGCGTCCCGGACGGGTCGCGCAGCCGGAGGACCGCCGTGTAGAGGTACGGGTCCTCCGCCGACCACAGCCGCGGTTCGGGCACGGCCCGGGACGCCCGTACGGTGACGTCCCGGCCCGCCTCCACGGAGTCGAGGTCGGCGCTCTGCCGCAGCGGCCGCGGCCACACGGCGTGGCCGCGCGCGTCGTACAGCTGGGTCTCCACCGTGTACCGGCCGCCGCCCGCGCCCTCGCCGTACGCCCGCACATGCGCGGTGACGTCCAGCTCGGCGGCGGTGTACGTGTCGTTCAGCGGCGTCTCCAGCTTGAAGTCGCGCAGGTGCACGGGTGGGGTGGAGTAGAGGTGGACCGAGCGGAAGATGCCGCTCAGCCGGATCATGTCCTGGTCCTCCAGCCAGTCGCCGTCGGAGTAGCGGTACACCTCGACCGCGATCTGGTTGGTCCCGGCACGGAGGTGGTCGGTGACGTCGTACTCGGAGGGCGTGTAGGAGTCCTCGTCGTAGCCGACGAGTGCGCCGTTGATCCACACGTAGTGGGCGGACTTGACGCCCTCGAAGTGCAGGAAGACGCGGCGGCCGCGCCAGTCGCGCGGGACGGTGAAGGTGCGGCGGTACTGGCCCACGGGGTTGTAGCGGGTGGGCGCGGCGGGCGGCTGGGGCTCCTCGCCGCGGCCGTTGGGGCCCCAGTAGGGGTAGGTGATGTTCAGGTAGATCGGGAAGTCGTGACCGTGCAGCTGCCACACCGACGGGACGGGGATCGTGTCCCAGTCGCGGTCGTCGGTGTCGGTGCGGTGGAAGTCGGGGTCGCGGTCCTCCGGCCGGTCCGCGTAGGCGAACTTCCAGGCGCCGTCGAGGTCCAGCCGGTACGGGGAGCGGGTGCGGTCGGCGGCGAGCGCCTGCGGCACGTCGGCGTACGGCATGAGCGTGGTGTGCGGGGGTTCGGTGCCGAGGCGGAAGACGCCGAAGTCGTTCCACTCCGGCGGGCCGTCGTCGGCCTGCGGGCGCGGGCCGGCCGCGTGCGCCGCGCCGGAGGGGGCAGCGAGCGCGAGGGCGCCGAGCACGGCGGCGCCGGACTCCAGGAGACGGCGGCGGCTGACGACCGGACGGACGGGGCGGGCGGAGACTGCGGCGGGAGACGCGTGCGGGTGCGGCATGACCGTGGCCTTCCTCGGTGCGACAGGGCACTGCGCGGACTGAGGGCACGCCGGATTCCCCGGCGGCGCGGCGCCACGGCGGCGACGTCACGCGGAGGAGAACCACGACGGGTGGTGACGGTGCGACTACTGAGCCCGCCACACCCTAGGACTCGCACACAAACGAAGCAATGATGCCGTCGGACTCTGTGCGGTCGTGGTGGTTCCGGGCGGAGTCCCCTGCACGGGCTCCGGTGTGGCGGACCGTCAGCCGCTCGTGACCGTGCCTTCCGGTTCCGGTGTGCCGTGTTCGCCGAGCCAGCGGGCGAGCTTGCCGCGCCGGCCGATGGCCCGCAGCCGGCGTTCGGCGTCCTCGCGGGTTCCCGGGGTGGCGATGAGCAGCAGTGCGTCCCCGGCGCGCAGCACGGTGTCGCGGTCCGGCACCAGCGTGGCGCCCTCGCGGATGATCAGGGTGACGACGGTCGGGGGCGGCAGCCGCAGTTCGAAGACCGCCACGCCGTGCAGCTGGGAGCCCTCCGGGATGGTCACGGTGAGCAGATCGGCGTCCAGGACGTCGAGGGGCGCGGTCTCCACCTGGATCTCGCGCAGCGCGTCCGTGCGCACCAGACCGAGACGGCGGGCGACGGCGGGCAGGGTGGGGCCCTGGAGCAGGGTGAACAGGGCCACCAGCACGAACACGATGTTGAGGACCTCGCGGGCGTGCGGCACGTCCTCCACCACCGGGAAGGTGGTGAGCACGATGGGAACCGCGCCGCGCAGGCCCGCCCACGAGATGAACGCCTGCTGCCGCAGCGGGATCCGGAACGGGACCAGGCACAGCAGCACGGACACGGGGCGGGCCACGAGCAGCAGCACCAGGCCGACGACGAGGGCGGGCAGGATCGCCTCGGACAGCTCGCTCGGGTCGACGAGGAGGCCGAGCATGACGAACAGGCCGATCTGCGCCAGCCAGCCGGCGCCCTCCGCGAAGGACCGGGTGGCGGCCCGGTGCGGAAGCTGGGAGTTGCCGAGGACAAGACCGGACAGGTAGGCGGCGATGATGCCGCTCGCGCCGACCGCGCCGGCGGCGGCGAAGGCGGTGATGCCGAAGCCGACCGTGGCCAGCGGGTAGAGGCCCGTGGCGGGCAGGGCGATGTGGCGCAGGGCGACGGCGCCCAGGAGTCCGATCAGCACGCCGAGCGTGCCGCCGACCGCCAGCTGGAACAGCAGGTTGCCGAAGAGGGGGCCGATCGCCGGGACGTCGGAGGTGGTGGTGGAGAAGACCAGGACGAGGATGATGGTGGGCGCGTCGTTGAAGCCGGACTCCGCCTCGACCAGTCCGGTCAGCTTCCGGGGCAGGGGCAGCGCCCGCAGCACGGAGAAGACGGCGGCCGAGTCCGTCGAGGAGACGATCGCGCCGAGCAGCAGCGCCACGCTGCAGTCCAGACCGAGCAGGAAGTGCGCGCCCGAGGCGGTGACCAGCACGGACAGGAACACGCCCGCGGTGGCCAGCACGCCGGCGGGCGCCACCAGTCTGCGGACGTCACTCCACCGAGTGGTCAGACCACCCTCCACGAGGATCACGGCCAGGGCCGCGGTGCCGAGCGCCTGCGCGAGCTGGACGTCGTCGAAGGCCAGACCGAGACCGTCCTCACCGGCCACGATCCCCACCGCGAGGAACAGCAGCAGACTCGGCAGACCCACCCGGTGCGCGGTGCGGGCGGCGGCGATGCTGGCCAGCAGCACCGTGCCCGCGACGAGCAGCGTCACGTACAGCTCGGGCAGGGTCATCGATCAGTTCCTCGTACCGTCCTCGGCCGTCCGTCGGTCACCGGCGTCCCGGTCCCGTCCGACGACGCTGTGCATCACGATCACACCGGGCAGGGCGGGACAGGCGCACATACACGCCCGGCGGGCACCGGCGTCAAAGGGATCAAGGGGGCCGTTCGAACCCTCGCCCGACAGGGTGGGTGCGCGCCATAAGGGCCATCACCCAATTCGAGGCGTGCCGGACATGTACGAGGGGAATGCTCGGTGCACGGACCTCGGCACCCGTGCCGCAGCCGCGTAATGTGGTGGCAAAGGTGTCGGCTCCCCTCGCGTGCCGGCCGGCGCCGGCCAAGCCCTCCACCCCGGGTGAGAAGAGGCGCGACATGGACCCCTGGCTGATCTGGCTGATCGTCGCGGCCGCCCTGGCCGTGGCGGAGATCTTCACCCTCACCGCCGCCCTCGGCATGCTGAGCGCCGCCGCGCTGGTCACGGCGGGCGTCGCGGCGGTGGGCCTGCCGCTGTGGGTCCAACTGGTCGCGTACGCCGGCCTCGCCTCCGTGACGCTGCTGTTCGTACGTCCCCTCGCCCTGCGCCACCTGCAGCGCCCCCCGGGTGCGCGCTTCGGCGTGGACGCGCTGGTGGGCAAGCCCGCGCAGGCGCTGACCGCCGTGTCGGGAACCGGCGGCAGGGTCCGCATCGACGGCGAGGAGTGGACGGCCCGCAGTTACGACGAAACGCTGGTGATCTCGCCCGGCACGACCGTCGACGTCATCGAGATCAGTGGCGCCACCGCGATCGTCTACCCACGGGACTGAAGCCATGGACATCTCCGCCCCTCTCGTCGCCGGGCTGCTGGTGGCGCTGTTCGCGATCTTCACGGTGATCCGGGCGGTGCGCATCGTCCCCCAGGCACGCGCCCGCAACGTGGAGCGGCTGGGCCGCTACCACAAGACGCTGACGCCCGGCCTCAACCTCGTCATCCCGTACATCGACCGGGTGCACCCGCAGATCGACCTGCGCGAACAGGTCGTCTCCTTCAAGCCGCAGCCGGTCATCACCGAGGACAACCTGGTCGTCGAGATCGACACCGTGCTGTACTTCCAGGTCACCGACCCGCGCGCGGCCTTCTACGAGATCGCCAGCTTCCTCCAGGCGGTGGAGCAGCTGACCGTCACCACGCTGCGCAACGTGGTCGGCTCCATGGACCTGGAGAAGACCCTCACCTCCCGGGACACCATCAACAGCCAGCTGCGCGGCGTGCTCGACGAGGCGACCGGCAAGTGGGGGCTGCGGGTCAACCGCGTGGAGATCAAGGCCATCGACCCGCCGCAGTCCATCAAGGAGGCCATGCAGAAGCAGATGCGGGCCGAGCGGGACAAGCGGGCGGCGATCCTGGGCGCCGAGGGACAGCGCCAGTCGCAGATCCTCACGGCGGAGGGCGACAAGCAGGCGGCCGTGCTGCGTGCGGAGGGCAACCGGACCGCCGCGATCCTGGAGGCCGAGGGCCAGTCGCGCGCCATCGACGAGGTGTTCCAGGCGATCCACCGCAACGACCCCGACCCGAAGCTGCTCGCCTACCAGTACCTGCAGGCGCTCCCCCAGCTCGCGCAGGGACAGGGCAACAACTTCTGGGTGATCCCGAGCGAGATCACGACGGCGCTGCAGGGCGTGTCGAAGGCGTTCAGCGAGTCGCTGCCGCCGTCACCGGCCACCCGGTCGAAGCCCGCCGCCGACGACGAGGCCGCGGCCAAGGCCGCCGACGACACGGCCCAGGCGGCGCAGGCCGCAGCCGAGGCGGTGGCGGACGCGGCGGAGGCGGACGGCCGCCCGCCACGCGCCTGACCCCCTTCCGTGCGGCGGGCGCCAGGTGGCCGACCCGAACACGGCCGGCCACCGCTCACCCCGCAGCCGGACCGGCGACCACACGGAGCCCCACGCCGCGCCCGCACGCGACCGTGCCGCCCCCACCCGAAGGGCCCGCCACGCGGAGATTCGTGCCGCCACGCGGGCGTACGGCCCGCCGCGCAGGGTCCCGCGTCCGCCGCGCCGAGGCGTACCGCCGACCACGGCAGAGCGCCGCCGGCCGTCCGCCGCGGCCGGACCGGCGACCGGCCTCGCGACCATGCCGCCCCCACCCGGAGAGCCCGCCACGCGGAGATTCGTGCCGCCAGACGGGGCGTACGGCCCGCCACGCGGGGGCTGCCGCCGCCACGCGGGCGTACGGCCCGCCGCGCAGGGACCCGCGTCCGCCGCGCCGAGGCGTACCGCCGACCACGGCAGAGCGCCGCCGGCCGTCCGCCACGGCCGCGTGCCCGACCGCCTCGCGACCGTGCGGACGGCGGTCCGGGAGCGTGAGGCCCGCTGGGGGCAGTCCGGGACGGCGGTCGGCTCGGGTCAGGCGTTCTGCTTCCGCGGGTGCAGGTCGAGTGTGACGTGCGGGGAGAGCGCGCGCAGGAAGTCGGGGGCGTCGAACATCTCGCCGGCGGAGACGACGCCGACGGTCCTGGTGCGGCCGGTCAGGACGCGCTCGAGGGCCTCGGCGACGAGAGGCGCGGTGACGGCGTAGATGTCCTGGCCGCCGGCCGTGGCCCGGCGTTCGGCTCCGCCGGAGCGGACGACGGCGTCGACGAGGAAGGTCTGGTCCGAGCGTCCGCGCTCGTCGGCGGCGGTCGGGGCCGGCGTGTGAGGGGCGGCGACGTCTCGGGCCGCCTCGGCGCTCATGTAGGTGGTCACCTCGGGGATGGAGAGGTGCTGGGTGACGGTGACGACGTCCGCCATCGTGAACTCCCCGATCACCGGCCGGGGTCCCATCGGTTCCGGGAAGGCCCACTCCGTGCTGGGCGCGGCGTCGGTGCGGCGCTCCCACTGTCCGCCGCTGTAGCGCAGGCGGTGGGCTCCGCGCCGCTCGCGGGAGACCGCGCCCGAGAGCCGGGTGCCGGCGGTGGGGTGCCAGTTGCTGAGGGCGTAGGCGATGTGTGCCTCGTCGGCCTCGGTCCAGTCGCCCATCGCCGCGGTGGTCAGCAGGTCACCGAGGCCGCCGAAGAAGGCCATGGCCGGGACGATGACCGCTGCCTCGTCCCGGGCCCGCTCGCGGTAGTGGGCGAAGGTGTCGAGGTTGGCCTCGAGCTCGGCGGCCACGTCCAGGTAGGGGATCTTCGCGCGGAGCGCGGCTTCGACGACGGGGCCGGTGGTCGAGGCGAACGGGCCGGCGCAGTTGATGACCGCCGCCGTGCCCGCCACGGCCCGATCCAGCGAAGCCGGGTCCTCGGCCGACGCCACCCGGGCCTCCTGCCCGTGTGCGTCGGCCATCTCCTCCAAGGTCCGTGCGTTGCGCCCGGACAGCACCGGGACGAACCCGCGGGCTGCCAGCTCCGCGACCACGAACCGCCCGGTGTGACCGTAGGCGCCGAACACCGTCACCGGCTGACCTGTCCCCATGAAGCTCTCCCGTGTCCTCGAACGCCTGCCGCGAGGTCGATCCGCCGCGGCCTGACCCCCACATCCTGTTCCTCCGGCAGCACCTCGCACGAGCGTCGGGAACGACATGCCGCGTACAGTTCCGGACATGCCCGCTGTCGCGCTGGCCGTCACCGACGGCATGCTCCACTACGAACTGTCCGTGGCCCTGGAGGTCTTCGGGGACGACCTGACCCACGTCGTGGACCCCTGGTACGACTTCTCCGTCTGCGGGAGCGGTCCGGTGTCCGTGGACCGTTTCCGCCTGGAGCCCGACCGGGGACTCGACCACCTCGCGCAGGTGGACACGGTGATCGTCCCCGGCTGGGCCGACACCGACCGCGACCCGCCCGCCGAGCTGGTCGAGGCGGTACGCGCGGCCCACGCGGCAGGTGCCCGCGTGGCGTCGCTGTGCACGGGCGCTTTCATCCTGGGCGCGGCGGGACTGCTCGACGGCAGGCGCGCCACCACGCACTGGGCCCACACCCGGGAACTGGCCCGACGTCACCCGGCGGCCACCGTCGATCCGGACGTCCTCTACGTCGACAACGGCGACGTCCTCACCTCCGCGGGCAAAGCCGCAGCCATGGACCTGTGCCTGCACCTGGTCCGACTCGACCACGGCTCGGCCAACGCCAACAAGATCGCCCGACGCCTGGTCACACCACCCCACCGGGACGGCGGCCAGGCCCAGTTCATCGCCACGCCTCTCCCCGCGCCCGGCAACCACCCCCTGGGCGAGCTCTTCCCCTGGGCGCTGGAGCGGCTGGACCAGCCGCTGACCGTGGAGGACCTGGCCCGTCAGGCCCGCATGAGCTCACGTCACCTCGGCCGCCACTTCAAGCACCTCACCGGCACCACGCCGCTGCGGTGGCTGCACACCCAGCGCATTCGCCACGCCCAGGAACTGCTGGAGACCACCGACGCCACCGTCGACACCATCGCCGCGGCCACCGGCATGGGCACCGCCACCACCCTGCGCCGCCACTTCCACCGCAGCGTCGGCGTCCCGCCCGACGCCTACCGCCGCACCTTCCGTCCGTGAGGCGCGCCCAGGCCCCGTGCCCGGGCCGCGCCGGAACCGCGGGACGGGCTCAGGCGCGTCGGGTCAGGCCGTCCGGGCGGCGAAGGCCTGGTACGCCCGTTCGTCGAAGAGGACGAAGGTGATCTCCTCGACCGCGGTGTCCGTGGTGCGGACCGTTTCCAGGGCGATGCGGGCCGCGTCGTCCAGGGGCCAGCGGTAGACGCCCGTGGAGATCGCGGGGAAGGCGACCGTGCGGGCGCCCAGCTCGTCGGCGACGCGGAGGGACTCGCGGTAGCAGGAGGCGAGGAGCGCGGAGCGGTCCTCCGTCGTGCTGTGCACCGGGCCCACCGTGTGGATCACCCAGCGCGCGTCCAGCCGGCCCGCGGTGGTCGCGACCGCCTGTCCCGTGGGGAGCCCCCTGCCGTAGCGGGAGGCACGCAGGGCGCGGCACTCGGCGAGGATGTCCGGGCCGCCCCGGCGGTGGATCGCGCCGTCGACTCCGCCCCCGCCGAGCAGGGACGAGTTGGCCGCGTTGACGAGGGCGTCGGCGCGCTGCCGGGTGATGTCGCCCTGGACGAGGGTGATCCTGGGGGTCATGTCTGGCGGAGCCTCCTCCATACCGCCTTGGCTGCGTTGTGGCCGGGCATGCCGTGCACGCCGGGGCCGGGAGGGGTGGCCTGCGAGCAGATGAACACGGCCGGGTGGGGGGTCGCGTACGGGAACAGCGACAGCTTGGGGCGCAGCAGCGTCTGGAGTCCGGAGACCGCGCCGGTGGCGATGTCTCCGCCGATGTAGTTGGCGTTGCGCGCGGCCAGTTCGGGCGGCCCTGCGGTGGCGCGGGCCAGGACGCGGTCGCGGAAGCCGGGCGCGAACCGCTCCAGCTGGCGTTCGATCGCTTCGGTGAGGTCGCCGTCCCAGCCGTGCGGGACGTGCCCGTAGGCCCAGAAGACGTGCTTGCCGTCGGGGGCGCGGGTGGGGTCGACGACGGAGGGCTGCACGGTGATGAGGAACGGCGCGTCGGGGGCGCGGTTCTCGCGGGAGGCGGCCCGGAGGGCGGCGCCGATCTCCGCGCTGTCCGCGCCGATCTGCACGGTCCCGGCCCTGCGCGCCTCGGGGGCGGTCCACGGGACGGGCCCGTCCAGCGCGTAGTCGATCTTGAAGACGCCGGGGCCGTAGCGGTAGCGGGCGTAGGTGTCGCCGAAGCCGGCGATGCGGGCCAGGGCGGTGGGCGAGGTGTCGAAGACGTACGCCCGCGCCGGGGGCAGGTCGTCGAGCCGCTTGACCTCGTAGTCGGTGTGCACGGCACCGCCGAGTTCCCGCAGGTAGGCGGCGAGGGCGTCGGAGATCGCCTGGGAGCCGCCGCGGGCGACGGGCCAGCCGCGGGTGTGGGCGGCGAGGGCGAAGACCAGGCCTATGGCCGACGTGGCGAAGCCGCTGAGCGGGGCCATCACATGGGCGACGAGCCCGGCGAAGAGGGTGCGGGCGCGCTCGTCGCGGAAACGGCGGGCCAGCCAGGTCGACGGGGGCAGGCCGACGACACCGAACCGGGCGAGGGTGACCGGGTCGCGGGGCAGCGCGGTCAGCGGCAGCGACATGAAGTCGCGGACCAGGGTGTCCCAGCGGTGCAGGAAGGGCGTCACGAGCCGCCGGTAGGCGCCGGCGTCGCGCGGCCCGAAGGAGGCGGCCGTCTCGCCGACCGAGCGGGACAGCACGGCCGCCGTGCCGTCCGGGAAGGGATGGGCCATGGGCAGCTCGGGGTGCAGCCACTGAAGGCCGTACCGCTCCAGCGGCAGGCCGCGGAAGGCGGGCGAGCTGACGGCGAGGGGGTGGGCGGCCGAGCAGGGGTCGTGCCGGAAGCCGGGGAGGGTCAGCTCCTCGGTGCGGGCGCCTCCGCCGACGGTCCCCTTGGCCTCGAAGAGGGCCACCGAGAAACCGCGCCTGGCCAGTTCCACGGCGGCGGTCAGCCCGTTCGGCCCCGCCCCCACCACGACCGCATCGAGCATCGACGGCACCTTCGGACTCCTTCGTCAGCCGACGGCCACAGAGGATCAGGATATGCCGGGCCGCACGCGGGACCGGACGGCGTCCGGTCATCCGCACCGCACCGTCCGGCCTTCCGCACGGTCAGACGGCCGCGGACAGCAGCTCCACCACCCGCCGCGCGGTGGCCTCGTCCCGCGCTGCGGTGAACGGCAGCGTGTTGCCGCCGCGGATCGTGAAGGGCCTGCCCGCGCGGGTGAGGTGGGCGCCGCCCGCCTCCTCCACCAGCAGCAGACCGGCCGCGTGGTCCCAGGCCAGCTCCCAGTTGAACGCGGTGGCATCCAGCTCGCCACGGGCCACCGCCAGGTACTCGAGCCCGGCCGAGCCGCAGGGGCGCGCGGCCACGCCGTCGGTGCGCAGGCCGAGCAGGGCGCGCTTCTGCTCGTCGGTGGTGAAGTCGGGGTGGGAGGTGGCGACGCGGAGGTCCCGGCCGGGCTCCGGGGAGCCGGAGCGCAGCGGCTCGCCGTCGAGGCGGGCGCCCTGTCCGCGCACGGCGGTGGCCAGCAGGCCGAGGGCCGGGGCGTACGTCCAGGAGGCCCGCACCACGCCGTGCAGGGCGAGGGCGACCAGCGTGCAGTAGCCGGTCTCGCCGCGCACGAACTGACGGGTGCCGTCGACGGGGTCGACGATCCACACCGGCGCGTCCCCGCGTATCGCCTCGTACGACGACGGGTCGGCGTGCACGCCTTCCTCGCCGACCACCACGGAGCCGGGCAGCAGGCGGGGCAGCTCCGCCGTGAGGCGCCGCTCGGCCTCGCGGTCGGCGTCGGTCACCACGTCGTGCGGTCCGCTCTTGCGGTCCACCTCGTGGGCGGCGAGACGGCGCCAGCGCGGCACGATCTCCCGCGCGGCGGCCTCGCGGACCGCGGCCTCCACGTCGTGGGCGTGCCGGGTGAGGAACTGGTCGATGCTCGCGTCGGTCTCGATCACTCCTCCATGAGAGCACGCCGCACCGACAGCCCCGCCACGGCCCGGGACGATCTCGGGCGCGGGCGGCCCGGAAATGGGCTGCCCGCACCGTCGTGGATGGGCTCAGCGCCCCACCGCGTACCCCTGCTGCCCGCGCGGGTTGGCGGCCGCCGAGAGGACGCCGGTGTCAGGGTCGCGGGCGACCGCGCACAGCCGGCCCTCGGACCAGGCGTCACCGACGGTGACGTCGTGGCCGCGGCGGCGCAGCTCCTCGACGACCTCCGGGGCGGTGCGGGACTCGACGGTGACGCTGCCGGGCCGCATGCCGCGCGGGTAGAACGAGCCGGGGAAGCTGTCGTTGTGCCAGTTGGGGGCGTCGACGGCCCCTTGGAGGTCGAGCCCGCCGCGCACCTTCGCGCGCAGGGCGACGGCGAGGAAGAAGTGCAGCTGCCACTGGTCCTGCTGGTCGCCGCCGGGCGTGCCGAACGCCATGACCGGCACGCCGTCGCGCAGGGCGAGGGACGGGGTGAGCGTGGTGCGGGGGCGGCGGCCCGGGGTGAGGCTGTTGGGCAGGCCCTCCTCCAGCCAGGTCATCTGGAGCCGGGTGCCGAGCGGGAAGCCCAGCTCGGGCACGACGGGGTTGGACTGGAGCCAGCCGCCGCTGGGCGTGGCGGAGATCATGTTGCCCCAGCGGTCCACGATGTCGAGGTGGCAGGTGTCGCCGCGGGTGGCGCCGTCGGCGGAGACCTCCGGTTCGCCGGGCACCGGGGAGGTGGGACTCTTGGCGACGGTCGGCTCGCCGACGCCCATGGGGCTGAAGCCGGGTTCGTCGGTGGCCACGACGCGCGCGTGGGCGGCGAGCCGGGGGGTGCGGCCGCCGGGGCTGCCGGGGCGCAGCTCGTGGGAGGCGCGCGGGCCGACCATGGTGCGCCGCTCGGCGTTGTACGCGGCGGACAGCAGGTCGTCGAGGGGCACCTCGGCGGCGTCGCCGTACCAGGCCTCGCGGTCGGCCATGGCGAGCTTGCAGTTCTCGATCAGCAGGTGCAGGTAGGCGGCCGATCCGTAGGGCGGCAACTCGTCGGTGAGCAGCGCGAGTTGCTGGAGGAACGCGGGGCCCTGGCTCCACGGTCCGGCCTTGCACACGGTCCAGCCGTCGAAGTCGTAGGTGACCGGGTCCTCGTAGCCGGCGGACCAGGCGGCGAGGTCGTCGGCGGTGAGGGTGCCGGTGTGGCGCTTCCCGCTGGTGTCGAGGGTGGGGCGGGCGGCCTGCCGGACCAGGGCCTCGGCGACGAAGCCGGTGCGCCACACGTCGCGGGCGGCCTCGATCTGCGCCTCCCGGTCGCCGGCGCCGGCGACCTCGGCGAGCAGCCGCTTCCAGGTGGCGGCGAGGGCGGGGTTGCGGAAGAGCTCGCCGGGGCGCGGCGGGCGTCCGCCGGGCAGGTAGACCTCGGCGGAGGTGGTCCACTCCGTCTCGAACAGTTCGCGCACGGTCTCCACTGTCTCACCGACGCGCTCCACGGGCGGGTGGCCGTCCTCGGCGTAGCCGACGGCGTACTTGAGGACGTCGGCGAGGGACTTGGTGCCGTGGTCGCGCAGCAGGAGCATCCAGGCGTCGAAGGCGCCGGGCACGGCGGCGGCGAGGGGTCCGGTGCCGGGGACGAGGTCGAGGCCGAGCCCCTTGTAGTGGGCGACGGTCGCGCCGGCCGGGGCGACGCCCTGCCCACACAGCACGCGCACGTCCCCGCCGGCCGGCGCGAGGATCATCGGCACTTCGCCGGCCGGGCCGTTGAGGTGGGGTTCGACGACGTGCAGCACGAAGGCGCCGGCGACGGCCGCGTCGTAGGCGTTGCCGCCGTCCTCGAGGACGGCCATGGCGGACTGGGAGGCCAGCCAGTGGGTGGAGGACACCATGCCGAAGGTGCCCTGGAGGGTCGGTCGGGTGGTGAACTGCATCCCCTGCCCCAGGTGTTCGCGTCGTCCGGCCCTCGCACCACCCGCTCCGGGCCGGCGGCCTCGGCCGTTGCCGCACGCAGGGTAGGCGCGTGCTGCGGGGGGACGCCACCTCGGCGCAGCCCGCGGCTCCGGGCGTCGCGGCCGTTACGGGAACAATCCGGGCGGGCCCGGCGTTGGTACGCGCGGCTGAGGAAAGGCGGAGTCGTGCACGGTGAGTACAAGGTTCCCGGCGGCAAGCTCGTCGTGGTGGACGTGGACGTGGTGGACGGGGTGCTGCGGCACGCCCGTGTGGCGGGGGACTTCTTCCTGGAACCGGACGAGGCGCTGGACGCCGTGAACGGCGCCCTGGAGGGCGCTCCGGCCGACACCGACGCCGCCGGTCTGGCCGCGCGGGTCGAGGCCGCCCTGCCCGAGGGGACCGTGATGTACGGGCTCACGGCGGAGGGCGTCGGCATCGCGGTGCGCCGGGCGCTGGCGCACGCCACGGACTGGACCGACTACGACTGGCAGCTGGTGCACGAGGGTCCGCAGCCGCCCGCGCTGCACATGGCGCTGGACGAGGTGCTGACCGCCGAGGTGGCCGCCGGGCGGCGTCCGCCGACGCTGCGGGTGTGGGAGTGGGCCTCCCCCGCCGTGATCATCGGCAGCTTCCAGTCGCTGCGCAACGAGGTGGACCCCGAGGGCGCCCGTCGGCACGGCGTGGACGTGGTGCGCCGGATCTCCGGCGGCGGCGCGATGTTCGTGGAGCCGGGCAACACCATCACCTACTCGCTGTCGGTGCCGGAGGCGCTGGTGCAGGGCCTGTCCTTCCAGGACAGCTACGCCTACCTCGACGACTGGGTGCTCGGCGCGCTCGGCGACATGGGCATCCGCGCCTGGTACCAGCCGCTGAACGACATCGCCACCGACCAGGGGAAGATCGCGGGCGCGGCGCAGAAGCGCATCGTGGGGCCGGACGGCCGGCCCGGCGCGGTGCTGCACCACGTGACGATGGCGTACGACATCGACGCGGACAAGATGCTCGAGGTGCTGCGCATCGGCAAGGAGAAGCTGTCGGACAAGGGCACGAAGAGCGCGAAGAAGCGGGTGGACCCGCTGCGCCGGCAGACGGGGCTGCCGCGCGAGGCGGTCATCGGACGGATGGTCGACTCCTTCCGCGCCCGCTACGGACTGACGCAGGGCAAGGTGACGGACGAGGAACTGGCGCGCGCTCAGGAACTGGCGCGGACGAAGTTCACCGCACCCGAGTGGGTCGCGCGGGTGCCCTGACGCTCAAATCCCCCTATTCGCAGAGGAAATGCGGCAAGCGGCCGCCGATGCGGAACCGCGCCGTCACCGCGTGCCTACGGAGCGAGGTGAGCCCTTCCGCACCTTGACGAAGCGTGTGACACTGGCGTCCCGTCCGCAGTGCGGACCCCCTCCGCACCGTCCCCCACGAGAAGTGCGCCGTGCGTTCCTTTCCTCTGCCGATCGCCCTGACCGCCCGTCTGTCACCGGTGGTCGTCCTCGCCGCGGCCGGATGGGCGCTGTCCTCCGGCCCGCTGGCCGCCCCCGAGACCTCCGAGGACAAGCCGACCGGGAGGACCGCCTCACAGCAGTCGCCCACCGCCCCCTCCGAGACACAGGCGGTGAAGACGTACACGGCGGCGCCCGAGCCGTGCGCCGCGCTGTCCGCGAAGACCGTCAAGTCCCTTGTGCCGGGCGCGAAGACGGCCGGCAAGGAGATACCGTCCACGGACTCCGACCTGCGCCGCACCTGCTCGTGGAACGCCCTGAAGGGCTACGACTACCGCTGGCTCGACGTGTCCTTCGAGGTGCTGGCCTCCGACGAGGCCGCGGAGAAGTCGTACGACGGGCGGCTGGCGGAGAAGAGCGGCGGGGGCGCCGTCCCGGGGGTCGGGGACGCGGCGTACTCGGTCGTGAACCTCACCACCGAGGACAAGCAGGACACGCGTGAGGGTGTCGTGGTGGCGCGGGCCGCGAACGCGCTGGTGATCGTCACGTACAACGGCAGCGACTTCGAGTCGAAGAAGGCGCCGAGCACGGAGGAGATCAACAAGGGCGCGATCAAGGCCGCCAAGGAAGCGGTGGCCGCCCTGCAGAAGACGCAGGGCTGATCCGGAAACGGATCCGGAACCAATGGTTCCGTGACATCTGTCACAGCTCGTTCCCGATCTGACCGGGTCGCTTAGTAGACGTGGCCGGGGTGACATGGGGGACTTGTCCGTCTTGACGGGAAAGCGGACCGGGCCCGTACGGGTGGCGGGCCGACCCTGATCCGGATGCCGGCGCTTCGTCCGCGCACGGCGCTTTCTGACGTGACGACAGCTGGCCTCCGGGCCCTCCCGGGGGCCGGTCGGCATGCTCTCCCGCCCTTCGCAAGGCCCTCCACGGCCTACGAAACCGGGTAGTACTCGAGCCCTTTGCGCCCCGCGCGGGGCCGTCCCAAGAATGACCACCCTCCGCACACCCAGGGGTGAGGTCACGTATGGGAATCCATCGCCAGCAGAAGAAGTACCGGCGGACGGTCGTCACCGCGGTCGCCGTCGGCGTCATCGGCATACCGTCGGTCGCCATGGCCTGTACCGACTGGCCGGACGGCGGGCAGCGGGAGGACCGCGCCACCGCGGTGCCGTCCGTCGGAGAGGACCGCTGGGACGGCCCCGGCTGGTACAGCCGGTGGAGCAGCCAGCACGAGGGCGACCCGTCGCCGGTGGCCTCCGACTCCCCCGGCGCCTCCGCGAGCCCTTCCAAGGACGCCCGTGAGCACCACGGCGGCAAGCCCTCGCAGAAGCGGAAGAAGGCCGCCAAGCCGGCCGGCGCGGCCCCCTCCACCACCACGGCGGCCCCGAAGCCCACCACGGCGGCCCCGAAGCCCTCGACGGCCGCACCCGCGCCCACCACGACCGCGCCGAAGCCGACGACCGCGGCCCCGAAGCCGACCACCGCCTCGCCGAAGCCCACCGCCCCGGCCTCAGGCGCCGTCGCCCGGGTCGTGGAGCTGGTCAACCAGGAGCGCGCCGAGGCCGGCTGCGCCCCGGTGACGGCCAATTCCACGCTGAACACGGCCGCCCAGCGACACAGCGAGGACATGGCGTCGACCGGCACCATGTCCCACACCGGCTCCGACGGCTCCGACCCCGGTGAGCGCATCACCCGCGCCGGGTACGCCTGGAGCACCTACGGCGAGAACGTCGCCTACGGCTACTCCACCCCCGAGCAGGTGATGCAGGGCTGGATGACCAGCCCCGGCCACAAGGCGAACATCCTCAACTGCTCCTTCGAGGAGATCGGCGTCGGCCTGTCCGGCACCTACTGGACGCAGGACTTCGGCACCGCCCGCTGAGGCCGCCGGGGCACCGCGGGGACGCGGCGGCGGGTCTCACACCCGCCGCCGCCCCGCCGTCAGCACGACGTACACGACGAGCGAGGCCGCGAGGCCGACCGCCCAGCCGTAGTCCGCGAGCGGCCTGAGCAACGGAATCAGCCCGTCCTCGGGGAAGGGCCCCTTGCCGGGCGCCGAGTGGGAGCCGCCCACCGCGAGCACCCCGCCGATCAGGAAGGCGACGACGGCGTGCACGTTCCAGCCGGACGTGTACCAGTAGCGCCCGCCCGGGGTGTACAGGTCGGTCAGGTCCAGCCGGGTGCGGCGCACGATCCAGTAGTCGGCGATCAGGATGCCGGCGACCGTGCCGAGCAGCCCCCCGACCAGTCCGAGCCAGGTGAAGATGTACAGCTCGGGCGTCTCGGTCAGCTTCCACGGCATGATGACCACGCCGACCACCCCCGTGATCAGCGCCCCCGTGCGGAAGGTGATGAACTTCGGCGCCAGGTTCGCCAGGTCGTACGCCGGTGACACCACGTTCGCCGCGATGTTCACGGAGATCGTGGCGACGAGCACGGTGATCAGCGCGAAGAGCAGCCCGAAGACGTTGTCTGTCCTGGCGGCCAGCTCCACCGGGTCCCAGATCGCCGCCCCGTAGACGGCCTGCGAGCCGGACGTGACGAACACCGACAGCAGCGCGAACAGGGTCATGGTGGTGGGCAGTCCGAGCGTCTGCCCCCACACCTGGGCGCGCTGTCCCGCGCCGAAGCGGGTGAAGTCGGGGATGTTGAGGCTGAGCGTCGACCAGAAGGCGATCATGCCCATCAGCGACGGGAAGAACACCGGCCAGAAGTCGGCTCCCCAGCCCAGCCGGGAGGGCTGGTCCAGCAGCGGTCCGAGACCGCCGGCCTTGTTCGCGATCCACACCAGAAGTACCAGGGCGCCGACGATGACGAAGGGCGCCGCCCAGTTCTCGAACCGGCGCAGCGCCTCCATCCCCCGGTAGATGATGGCCAGTTCGAGCGCCCAGAAGAGCACGAAGCAGACCCACAGGGTCCATGGCTGGCCGCCCACCTCCGACGCCTCGGCCCAGCCGCCGAACAGCTTGCCGAGCAGCACGAAGATGCCCTGGCCGCCGATCCAGGTCTGGATGCCGAACCAGGCGCAGGCGACCGCGGCCCGGATCATGGCGGGCAGGTTGGCGCCGCGCAGCCCGAAGGAGGCGCGGGCCAGCACCGGGAACGGGATGCCGTACTTGGGTCCGGCGTGACCGGTCAGCAGCATCGGCGCGAGCACGATGACGTTGGCGAGCGCGATGGTGAGGACGGCCTGCTTCCAGTCCATGCCGAGCGCGACCAGTCCGGACGCGAGCAGCCAGGAGGGGATGTTGTGCGCCATCCCCACCCACAGGGCGGTGAAGTTGTACGTGGTCCAGCGGCGGCGTGCCAGCGGGACGGGCAGCAGGTCGTCGTTGACGAAGCGGGCGTCGGTGAGGACGGCGCCCGGCGGCAGCTCCACGCGTCCCGCCGGGTCGGGTATCGGGTTCTCTGAGGGCGCGGGCGGGACGGTCGCGGTCATGGGCGTGCCTTTCGCAGTGGTACCGGTTCAGTCGCCGAGTGCCGGGATGATCTCCGCGCCGTACGCGTCGATCGTCGTTTCCTGCGCGTCGTGCATGTCGTACACCGCGAACTGGTCGACCCCGAGGTCGCGCAGTGCGCGGAGCTTCTCGATGTGCGCCTCGGGCGGGCCGAGCAGGCAGAAGCGGTCCACGATCTGGTCGGGGACGAAGTCCGTGGACGGGTTCCCGGCCCGTCCGTGGTGGCTGTAGTCGTAGCCCTGGCGGCCCTTGATGTACTCGGTGAGCGCGTCGGGGACCATGCCGGAGTGCTCGCCGTAGCGGGCGACCAGGTCGGCGACGTGGTTGCCGACCATCCCGCCGAACCAGCGGCACTGCTCGCGGGCGTGCGCCAGGTCGTCGCCGACGTAGGCGGGGGCGGCGACGCAGATGGTGACGGATTCCGGGTCGCGGCCGGCCTCTGCGGCGGCGTCGCGCACCGCCTTCACCATCCACTCGGTGAGGAACGGGTCGGCGAGCTGGAGGATGAAGCCGTCGGCCTTCTGCCCGGTGAGGGCGAGCGCCTTGGGCCCGTAGGCCGCCATCCACACCGGGAGCCTGCCGTCGCGGACCCACGGCAGGCGCAGCCGCTGCCCGTCGACGTCGGCCTCGCGCCCCTCGGCGAGGTCGCGGATCACCTCGATCGCCTCGCCGAGCCGGGCGAGGGTGTTGGGCCTGCGTCCGGCGACGCGCATCGCGGAGTCGCCGCGGCCGATGCCGCACACGGTGCGGTTGCCGAACATGTCGTTGAGGGTGGCGAAGGTGGAGGCCGTCACCTCCCAGGTGCGGGTGCCCGGGTTGGTGACCATCGGGCCGACCTTGAGGGTCGTGGTGTTCGCCAGGATCTGGCTGTAGACGACGAAGGGTTCCTGCCACAGCACGGCCGAGTCGAAGGTCCACCCGTGGGTGAAGCCGTTGCGCTCGGCGCGTTTCATCAGGCTGATCACCCGCGACGCCGGCGGGTCGGTCTGCAGGACGAGGCCGAAGTCCATGCGCTCCGCTCCTAGTTGAGGTACTGACAGGTGGAACGCGGGGTGTAGACGCCGTGTCCGGCGTGTCCGGTGTACTCCCGGTCGGTGACGACCGGGACCCCGCGCGAGAACACGGTCTCCACGCGGCCGGTGACCCGCTTGCCCTCGTACGCCGAGTAGTCGACGTTCATGTGGTGGGTGCCGGCGGACATGACCTGCTCGGCCGCCGGGTCGTAGATGACGACGTCGGCGTCGGCGCCCGGCGCGATGGTGCCCTTCTTCGGATACAGGCCGAACATCCGCGCCGGGGTGGCGCAGGCGATCTCGATCCAGCGGCGGCGGCCGATGTGCCCGTCGAGGACGGCCTGATGAAGGAGGTCCATACGGTTCTCCACGCCCGGCAGCCCGTTGGGGATCTTGGAGAAGTCTCCGCGGCCGAGCTCCTTCTGGCCGCTGAAGCAGAAGGGGCAGTGGTCGGTGGAGACCACCTGGAGGTCGTTGGTGCGCAGGCCCCGCCAGAGCGCCGCCTGGTGCTCCTTGGGGCGCAGGGGCGTGCTGCACACGTACTTGGCGCCCTCGAAGTCCGGCTCGGCGAGGTTGTCGGTGGACAGGAACAGGTACTGGGGGCAGGTCTCACCGAACACGGGCAGCCCGTCGTCGCGGGCCCTGGCCAGTTCCGCGACCGCCTCGGTGGCGGAGACGTGCACGACGTACAGCGGGGCGCCGGCGACCTGCGCGAGGCGGATGGCGCGGTGGGTGGCCTCCGCCTCCAGGAGGGCCTTGCGCACCTCGCCGTGGTAGCGGGGGTCGGTCTCGCCGCGGGCGAGGGCCTGCTCGACGAGCACGTCGATGGCGATGCCGTTCTCGGCGTGCATCATGATCAGGCCGCCGTTGTCGGCGGAGCGCTGCATGGCGCGGAGGATCTGTCCGTCGTCGGAGTAGAAGACGCCGGGGTAGGCCATGAACTGCTTGAAGGAGGTGACGCCCTCCTCCACGAGGAGGTCCATCTCCTTCAGCGTCTCCTGGTTCACGTCCGAGACGATCATGTGGAACGCGTAGTCGATCGCGCAGTTGCCCTCCGCCTTCGCGTGCCAGGCGTCCAGGCCCTCGCGCAGGGTGTGCCCGACGCTCTGCACGGCGAAGTCGACGATCGTGGTGGTGCCGCCCCAGGCGGCGGCCCGGGTGCCGGTCTCGAAGGTGTCGGAGGCGAAGGTGCCGCCGAAGGGCAGCTCCATGTGGGTGTGCGCGTCCACGCCGCCCGGGATGACGTACTTGCCGGTGGCGTCGACGGTCCGTTCGGCGGTGAACGCCTCGGCGGCGGGGGTGCCGGAGGCGGCCAGGGCCGCGATGCGGCCGTCCTCCATGAGGACGTCCGCGTGTGTTTCGTCGGAGGCGGTGATGACGAGTCCACCGCGGATGAGTGTGCGGGTGCTCATGTCGGGGTCGCTCCTCCAAGTGGGTATGTGCGGGTCCGTCGTGGTTTCTCGCGCAGTTCCCCGCGCCCCTTCAGGGCGCTGTCAGGGGGCCGTAGGCCGACGGGTTGCGGTCGCGGTAGAACTGCCAGCGGTCGCGGACCTCCCGGAGTTTGGCCAGGTCCAGGTCGCGGACGACCAGTTCCGTCTCCTTGTCGCCGGCGACCTCGCCGACGAAGCGGGCCTCCGGGTCGACGAAGTAGCTGGTGCCGTAGAAGTCGTTGTCGCCGTACTCCTCGACGCCGACCCGGTTGATCGCGCCCACGAAGTACTCGTTGGCGACGGCCGCCGCCGGCTGCTCCAGCTGCCACAGGTAGCCCGACAGGCCGCGCGAGGTGGCCGACGGGTTGAACACCACTTCTGCGCCCGCCAGTCCGAGCGCGCGCCAGCCTTCCGGGAAGTGCCGGTCGTAGCAGATGTAGACGCCGATCCGGCCGGCCTTGGTGTCGAAGACGGGCCAGCCGCTGTTTCCGGGGCGGAAGTAGAACTTCTCCCAGAACCCCTTGACCTGCGGGATGTGGGTCTTGCGGTACTTGCCCAGGTAGGAGCCGTCGGCGTCGATCACGGCGGCCGTGTTGTAGAGGACGCCCGGCTGCTCCTCCTCGTACATCGGCAGCACCAGGACGAGGTTCAGTTCCCGGGCGAGGCGCTGGAAGCGCCCGACGATCGGGCCGTCGGGGATGCGTTCGGCGTACTCGTAGAAGGCGGGGTCCTGCACCTGGCAGAAGTACGGTCCGTAGAACAGCTCCTGGAAGCACAGCACATGAGCGCCCTGCGCGGCCGCGTCGCGCGCGGCCTGCTCGTGGACCTGGATCATCGACTCCTTGTCGCCCGTCCAGGCGGTCTGGAAGACGGCGGCTCGGATCACTCGGCTCATCGGGACCTCCGGTCGCTCGGTGTGCAGTGAGCCTAGGAATCGGACGAGCGCGCTTTGAGTGGCACCGTGTCACGTCTGCCGGGGTGCGGCGTGTCACCGTGTCATCCGCCGACGATCCCATGTGTCACCGCCGTTGCCGCAGGTGGTCGCTCGTTTCAGCGTTGTTGCGCGTCGTGCGCGAGGAGTGCGATGTGCAGCGAGGCGGCCTGTTCGAAGTCGTCCAGGTCCACCCCCAGGCGCGCCTGTATCGCCTCCAGCCGGCGGTACAGCGCCGGCCGGGACACGTGATGCAGCTGAGCGGTGCGGGACTTGTTGCGTCCGGTCGCCAGGTAGGTGCGCAGCACCGGGAGGAGATCTTCGCCGGGGTCGCAGAGCAGCCCGGCCAGTTCCCGTTCGGCGAACGACTGCACCTGGGGGTCGTCGCGCAGCAGCCGTACCAGGCCGCGCAGATGGACGTCCCGCAGCCGCACCACGGGGGGCAGGTCGAGGGCGGCGGCGTCGTCCGCGACGGCGTCGGCGACGTGCCGGGCCTCGCGCAGCCCGGCGGGCACGTCGTCGAAGGAGGTGCGGGCGGCCGCGGCCGCCACCACGACGTGCTCGTCGGCCGGTTCGGCGCGCAGCCGGGCCGCGAAGTGCGCGGTGAGCGCCTCGGCGTCCTGGTCACGGGCGAGGCTGAGCAGCACGGCGGTCGCGGCGGCGGACAGCTCGCCCGCGATGCCGGGCAGGCCGAGCAGCCGCAGCGTCCGGTCCAGCGGGGCGGCCCGGCGTCCGCGCACCACGAGCGGCACGAACGTGCGCCGGTTGACCGGAAGTCCGGCCGCGCGGGCGCGGGGCAGCAGGTGGCGGGCCGGTACGGCGCCGCCGACCAGGTCGGTGAGCAGACTCAGCGCGGACTGCTCCTCCCACGAGCAGCCGGCGCCGCCGAGCATGCGGTGCAGGACGAGCGCCTCGGCCGCCCGGTCGGCGAGGAGCCGCCCGGTCTCGGTGTCGCCCCGGTAGCCGCACAGCACCAGCCGGCCCCAGGGCTCGCCCCGCCCGCCCAGTTCCGCGCGGATCCAGCCGTCGCCCTCGCTGCGTCCGGCCTGCCGTGCGATGCGCTCCCAGTCGCGCAGCACGTCGTCGACGGCGGACCGCTCCCCGGCCGTGCCGAGGACGCGGTGGGCGAGGTTGGTGACGACGACGGGGCAGCCGCTGTGCCGGGCGATCTCGTCGAGCAGCCGCTGCAGCGGGGCGCCGCCGGTGATCAGGGCGGTGAGTTCGGTGCGGACCGCCTCGGAGAGGCTGACGGCGGCGAACTTCCGCCGCACCAGCCGGGACTGCACCTCCTCGGTCAACTGGGCGAAGGGGAAGGGGCGGTGGAGTACGACGAGGGGCAGCTGGCAGCGCTCCGCCGCCCGCCGCATCGCCTCCGGCGGGGACGGGAACGCCCGGCCGAGGCCGAGGACCACGGCGGACGCCTCGGCGCGGTGCAGGGAGCGGACGTACTCGGTCTGCTTGTGCTCGTCGCCGGCGAGCAGCACACCGGTGGTGAGCACCATCTCCCCGCCGCTGAGCATCACGCCGACGTCGGCCGCCTCGGCGACGTGCACCCAGCGCACCGGCCGGTCCAGCCGGCCGGCGCCGGCCACCACCTCGGGCTCCCCCGCGAGCACCCGTTCCAGGGCGAGGACCTGCCGGACCGAGAGGGCCGGTACCGGTGGCTCCCAGGTGGTCATGGCGGTGTCCTCCGGTGGGTGTCGGGCTACTGGATGCTCCTCAGGGCGTCCTCGAGGATCGCGGCGCCCTCCTCGGCCTCCGCGACGTTGAGGGAGAGCGGCGGCGCGACGCGCAGGGCGCTGGTGTCATGGCCGCCGCCCTTGCCGATGAGCAGACCGCCGGCGCGGGCGGCCTCCAGGACGGCGGACGCGGCGGCGGGGTCGGCCTCGTCGGTGCCGGGCTTCGTCAGCTCGATGCCGATCATCAGGCCGCGTCCGCGCACCTCCCGTACGGCGGGGACGTGGGCGGCGGCGGCCCGCAGCCGCTCGATGAGCAGACCGCCGACGCGGCGCGCGTTGCCCTGGAGGTCGTGCTCCAGAAGGTAGTTGAGGTTGGCGAGGCCCGCCGCCATGGTGACCTGGGTGCCGCCGAACGTGGAGATGCTGTTGGCGTCCAGGCAGTTCATGATCTCGGCACGGGCGACGACCCCGCCGATGGACATGCCGTTGCCGATGCCCTTGGCGAAGGTGAGCATGTCGGGCGGCCCGCTGCGGGCGTGCGCCTGCCAGCCCCAGAAGTGCTCGCCGGTGCGGCCCCAGCCCGTCTGCACCTCGTCGGAGATCCACAGCACGCCGCGCTCGTGCAGCACCTCGCGGAACGCGGCGTAGAGGCCGTCGGGCGGCGAGGTGAAGCCGCCGACGCCCTGGATCGGCTCGGCGATCAGCGCGGCGGGCGGGCGGGTGTGCCCGAGGAGGTCCTTGAGGTCGTCGACGCAGGCGGCGACGAAGTCGTAGTCGTCCAGGCCGGCGAACGGGCCCCGGCTGCGGACCCCGCCGTGCACGTACAGCGTCTGCAGCGGGGAGAGCGCGGTCGGGGACCAGCCGCGGTTGCCGGTGACGCCGACGGCGCTGAAGGAGCGGCCGTGGTAGCTGTTGCGCATCGCCAGGACGGTGTTGCTGCGCCGGTAGGTGGTGGCGAGCAGCAGCGCGGTGTCGTTGGCCTCGGTGCCGGAGGTGGTGAAGAAGACCCGGGCGTCGGGGATGCCGCTGAGCTGGGCGATCCGTTCGGCGAGGTCCACCATCGGCCGGTTGAGGTAGAGGGTGGAGGAGTGGATGATCCGCCCGGCCTGCTCGGTCACCGCCTTGGTGACCTCGGGCAGCGCGTGGGCGGTCATGGTGGTGAGGATGCCGCCGAAGAAGTCCAGGTAGCGGTTGCCCCGGGCGTCCCAGACGTGGCGTCCCTCGCCGTGGGTGATCTCCAGCGGCTCGTCGTAGTAGAGGGCGAGCCAGTCGGGGAGGACCGCGCGGTGGCGGCCGAGCAGGTCGTCGGTCACGGGCGCACCAGCCCTTCGTAGGCGTCGGGGCGGCGGTCGCGGTAGAAGGCCCACTGCTGCCGCACCTCGTCGATGAGGCCGAAGTCGAGGTCCCGGACCACCAGTTCCTCCTCGCTGTCGCCGGCCACGTCGCCGACGAACCGGCCGCGCGGGTCGACGAAGTAGCTCGTGCCGTAGAAGTCGTTCTCGCCGTACTCCTCGACGCCGACCCGGTTGATGGCGGCGACGAAGTACTCGTTGGCGACGGCGGCCGCGGGTTGCTCGAGCTGCCACAGGTATGCCGAGAGGCCCCGGTGCGTGGCCGACGGGTTGTACACCAACTGGGCGCCGTTGAGCCCGAGTTGCCGCCAGCCCTCCGGGAAGTGGCGGTCGTAGCAGATGTAGACGCCGACCTTGCCGACGGCGGTGTCGAAGACGGGCCAGCCGAGGTTGCCCGGGCGGAAGTAGAACTTCTCCCAGAACCCCTTGACCTGCGGGATGTGGTGCTTGCGGTACTTGCCGAGGTAGGAGCCGTCGGCGTCGATCACGGCGGCGGTGTTGTAGTAGTGGCCGGACTGCTCGACCTCGAAGACGGGGGCGACGACGACCATGCCGGTCTCGCGGGCCAGGTCCCGCATCCGGCGCACGGTCGGGCCGTCGGGGACCGCCTCGGCCCAGCGGTAGTGCTCGGCGTCCTGGACCTGGCAGAAGTAGGGGGCGTTGAACACCTCCTGGAACCCGATGACCTTCGCGCCCCGCCGGGCCGCCTCGCGGGCGTGCTCCTCGTGTTTCGCCAGCATGGACTCGGTGTCGCCGGTCCAGGTGGCCTGGACCAGGGCGGCGGTTACGACGTTGGGCATGAGCT
This sequence comes from Streptomyces sp. GB4-14, assembly GCF_022696125.1. Taxonomy (NCBI): domain Bacteria; kingdom Bacillati; phylum Actinomycetota; class Actinomycetes; order Kitasatosporales; family Streptomycetaceae; genus Streptomyces; species Streptomyces sp. GB4-14. The sequence goes on from NZ_RZHO01000002.1 coordinate 865,363, forward strand.
GCAGCTCCTTCGACGCGACGTCAGCGCCTCTACGCCCGTAGAGACGGCCGTAGAGGGACGAACGTAAGCCCCTCGGACGGCCTTGCCAAGACCATCGTCGTGCGGTCCGGGGAGTCGATCGTGATTGACACCCCTGTGGGTGAGTGGGCCGGGCCGCCGGGCCCCGGTCAGGCGGCCAGTCCCGCGACGCGCAGGGCGTGCAGGACGTCCCAGTGCCGTTCCTCCGACACGGCGCGGGCGGCCGTCAGGAGCAGCGGCACCAGCCGTCCCGGGTCCGGTGCGGCCGTGCGGGCGGCGTCCTGCGGGGTGCGCATCCGGACGCAGGCGTCGAGCAGGGCGCGCAGCTCGCGGTGGCGGGTGCCGTCGGCCAGGGCGAGGGCGGCGTGCCCGATCTCGTCGGCCGGGCGGACGACGCCCTGCCGCAGGATCTGCTCGCCGTCCTCCGCACGGCCTCCCGCGGTGAGCGCGTCGGCGGCGGCGACGAGACGCTCGGCGGGCAGGGTCGCCGCCGCCTCCCACACCAGGGTCGCCCAGTCGGCTGCGAGCCCGGCCCGCTCCATCTCGCTCGCGAGCAGCGGGAACCGTACGGCCGGCCAGTACGCGGCCTCGTTCAGCAGGACGTGCGCGTCACCGCTGCGGCCCTCGCTGCGCAGACGGGTCAAGGTCCGCACGAGGTGGGCGACCTCGCGGACGTCCTCAGCGCCGGTCCGACCCTTCCGCGGCTGCTCCTCGGTGTCCGCCTCCGCGGCGGCCCCGGCGAACCGTGCGCCGCGGGCCGCGGTGGCGGCGGGCAGGTCCGGCACGGCGGGGGGAGGTGCGACGACGGCTGCCGTCCCGTCGTCCTCCGCCCCGGCGAACCGGGCACCGCCGCGACGCCGCTTGCGGGGCGGGGCGGGCCGTGTCTCCTCGGCGGGCGGGGGCGGGGGTACGTGCTGTTGCGCTGCGCGCAGCTCGGGCGGGACGGGGTCGGGAAGTGCGGGGTCGCCGTGCGGTTGGAGGGCGGGTCCCTGCCGGGACGCGTGCGGGGAGGGGTACGCCTCGGGAGGCGCGGACCCGCGGCCGGCTGCGGCGTGCGGAGCGGGGCGGGGGTGCGATGAGCCGGGGGCGGGGGGCCGGTGCGTCGGGGTGGGGTGGTGATCCAGGTCGGCCGAGGCCGGGCCGTGGCCCGGGTCGGCAGTTGGGCCGAGGTCGCGACCGGCCGGGGACGGACCTTGGCCCCCGCGGATCGAAGTGGGGCCGTGGGCCGGGGCGGCCGGCGACGGCCACTGTTCCCCGCCGGTCGAGGTCGGGCCGTGGTCATGGCCGGCCGGGGACGACCGAATGCTGTGGGACTCGTACGACGTGGAATCACTCGTGGCCCGCGCGCGCTCGTCGAGGGCGGTCGTCCGGGCGGTGAGTTCCGCGCAGCGGGCCGTCGCGCGGCGGTGGTCGTCCTCGGCCCAGGCGAGGTCGTTGCCGAGGGCCTCCGCCTCCTCGCGGCTCGTCGCGGCGGCGAGCCGGCGTGTCAGGTCGGCCCGGCGGTCCGCCGCGTACCGCTGCTCGCGGAGCATCACGTCGAGGCGGTCGCTCAGCGTCTGCCGGGCGCCGGGCCGCGCGTCGAACGCGGCCGTCGCCCGGGCGTGCAGTGAACGGGCCCTCGACAGCTCGGCCTCGGCGGCCGCGGGGCCGTGCACGGCGGCGAGGTCCTGGAGCAGCGACTCCACCACGTCCCACGGCGGCGGCTCCCGCCCTTCGAGACACGCCCGCATGCCCTCGGGGTCGCGCTGCCAGAACACCAGGCACCAGCCCGCGTACCGGTCAAGACGCGCCAGCAAATCCCGTAGGTGGTCCGTGAACTCCCGGACACCGTCCGGGAGTTGCTCCGCAGTCATAGCCAACTCCCGCCCGTCCCGGAGTACTCGACTCCGTAGATAACACCCGGCGTGTTACGGCGAGGCTACGGAGAGTTTTCCGGTGGGGTGCGGGAGCCGCGCGCGGCGCGGTGCCGTCGCGCTAGGCGGCGATCGACGCGCCCGGGGTGTCCGGCACGTCCGGGATCTCCGGCGCGCAGCGTCCGATCAGGTCGTCCATGGACAGGCCGAGCGCCCCGGCCAGGGCGGCCACGGTGAAGAACGCGGGGGTCGGCGCCCGCCCCGTCTCGATCTTGCGGAGCGTCTCCGCGGAGATGCCGGCGCTCGCGGCGACGTCGGTCATGCTGCGGGCTCCGCGTGCCTCGCGCAGCAGCCTGCCGAGCCGCTCGCCGCGTTCGCGCTCTTCGGGGGTCAAGGGGGTGCGCACCATGGCACCCATTCTAATACCGGTATAGTAATTGGCATGGTGGAGCTGAAGACCGACGCATCGATCGATGCCATGTACGAGACGGGCCAGGTCGTGGCCCAGGCGCTGACGGCCGTACGGAAGGCCGCCGACGTGGGCGTTTCCCTGCTGGAACTGGACGAGGTGGCGAAGGAGGTGCTGAACGCGGCCGGCGCGACGTCGCCGTTCCTGGGGTACCGGCCCACCTTCGCGCCGACGCCGTTCCCCGCCGTGATCTGCGCGTCGGTGAACGACGCGATCGTGCACGGCATCCCGAACGGATACCGGCTGCGCGACGGGGACCTCGTGTCCATCGACTGCGGCGCCCACCTGGGCGGCTGGGCGGGCGACTCGGCGATCAGCTTCGTCGTGGGCGCCGCGCGCCCGGCGGACACCCGCCTGATCGAGACCGCCGAGCGGGCGCTCGAGGCGGGCATCGAGGCGGCCGTCGTCGGCAACCGCATGGGCGACATCGCGCACGCCATCGGCACGGTGTGCCGCGGCGCGGGCTACGGGATCATGGAGGACTACGGCGGCCACGGCATCGGCCGCCGCATGCACGAGGACCCGCCGGTGCCGAACGAGGGCCGCCCGGGACGCGGGATGCCGCTGCGGCACGGCATGGTCCTGGCGATCGAGCCGATGCTGATCGCGGGCGGCGGCGACGCCTACCGCACCGACCCGGACGGCTGGACCCTCCGCACCACGGACGGCAGCCGCGCGGCCCACACGGAACACACGGTCGCGATCACGGAGGACGGACCCCGTGTACTGACGGCCCGCTCCATCGCGTGAGCCCGCACACCATGCCTTCGCCCGCACAGGCGGAGGAGGCCGTGTTGCGCGGCGGAGGGCCGGCATGCGCTCCGGACGCCCCCTCCGCGCCCCCGCGCGGACCGGCGCGCCGAGCGGAGGGCCGCGGCCCGTCGGTCGAGATGCCAACGTTTCTCCGCTCACGTGTTCCCTCGCAGCGCGGCCCCTTCCCGCGACGAACAGGGCCGGTCGGGTCCACCCCGCACGGCACGCCGCGCGTAATGCGCACATCATCGGACTTTTGCATCCCTTCTTGCCCTCCTGGGCCTTCCTGCCGCTAGCTGGGTGCCGCGGCGCTCCTCGCTCCGGCTCCCGATGAGCCCGGAGCGCGTCGACAGGGGAGCGAGCCGCGCCGTCAGCACACGAGGAGAGTCATGAAGAAGGCATACGAAGCGCCGACCCTCGTCCGTCTCGGAACGTTCCGCAAGGAGACCGGGCTCCTGGGCAGGAACGGCAACGACCGGCTGATCCTGAGCAAGAACTGACGGACGACGGTTCCGACCCGACGTCATGACACCACTGCACACCTGTGCGGGGACGGGCCGGGGCGAGGCGCACTTCGCGGTCTTCACCGACCACGAGGAGGCGGCCGCCGCGGCCCGCTCCTTCGCCCTCCCCGGCTGCCGGACCGTACGCCACCCCTCGGGCCGGCCCTGGCTGACCGGCCACTGGCGCGACGACGAGGCCGTCACCGTACGGGCAGGAGGGGCCGCCCTGGCGGTCATCGGCTGCTGCCCGGTGGAAGCGGACGAGCTGCGGCACAGGGCGGCCCGGCTGCGCGACCTCGCGGAGGTCGACACGCTGGCCCGGTCCCTGCCGGGCAGCTTCCACCTGGTGGCCGCCCTCGACGGGAGCACCCGGGTCCAGGGCACGGCCTCCGGCCTCCGGCTGGTCTTCCACGCGGAGATCGCCGGTACGCGCGTCGTCGCCACCCGGGCGGACGTGCTCGCGGACGCCCTCGGCCTCGACCCCGATCCCGCGGAACTGGCCGTCCGGCTCCTCTGGCCCGCCCCGTACCCACTCTTCGAGACATCGCTGTGGCCCGCCGTCACCGCGGTGCCCCCGCAGGACGCGGTGGTCGTCGCAGCGGACGGGCGCGGCTGGCGGCACACCCGCTGGTGGACACCGCCCGAACCCGTCGTGCCGCTGGCCCAGGCGGCCGCCCCGGTCCGCGCGGCGCTCCAGGAAGCCGTCGGCGCGCGGACCCGGCGGGGCGGCGTGGTCAGCTGCGACCTGTCCGGCGGGCTGGACTCCACCTCCGTCTGCTTCCTCGCCGACCGCTCTCCGGCACGTGTGGTGGCCGGCACCTGGCCCGGTCGCGACCCTGCGGACACCGATCTGTACTGGGCCGAGCTGGCTGCGGAGCATCTCCCGGACGTCGAGCACGTGGTGTGGGACGCCGACGCCTCGCCGCTGGTGTACGACGGACTGCTGGCCGTCGACGACCTGCTGGACGAGCCCACCATCGGTGTGATGGACCGCGCCCGTGCCCTGCACCACCTGCCGGGGCTCGCCGAGCGGGGCAGCCGCGTGCACCTGACCGGCATCGGCGGCGACCACGTGACGTGGTGCTCCGAGGCGTACTACCACCGTCTGCTGCGCACCCGCCCCGTGCACGCCCTGCGGCAACTGCGCGGGTTCCGGGCCCTGTGGCAATGGCCGCTCGGCGGCACGGTCCGCGCCCTGGCCGACTCACGGCCGTACGGGAAGTGGCTCGCCGACTCCGCGAACTCGCTGCGCCGGCCCGCCCCTTCGTCGTCCGTCGGCACCGGCCTCGGCTGGGGCACGGCCCCGCGCCTCCTCGGCTGGGTGACCGCCGACGCCGAACGAACGGCGCGGCGGGCTCTGCTCGACGCCGCCGCGACGGCGACTCCCCTGCATCCCGACCGGGGCATGCACGCGGACCTGGAGCAGATCCGTTCCACCACGCGTGTCATCAGGCAGTGGGACCACATGGCGGCCCGCGCCGGTCTGCCGATGGCCTCGCCGTTCTTCGACGACCGGGTCATCGAGGCGTGCCTCGCCGTGCGTCCGGACGAACGCGTCACGCCGTTCCGCTACAAACCCGTGCTCACCGCCGCCATGACCGGAGTGGTGCCGGAACCGTGTCTGCGCCGCACCACCAAGGCCACGGCCTCCATGGACGCCTCCAACGGACTGCGCGAGAACCGCGCCGAACTGCTGACCCTGTGGGAGGACTCCCGGCTGGAACGCCTCGGTCTTGTGGACGGGGCCGCCCTGCGCCGCCTCGTCCGCCGGCCGGCCTCGCCCGGCCTGTCCGACGCCGTCCTCTACTCGACGATCGCCGCCGAGGTGTGGCTGCGCGGGCGCTCCCGCAGCCGCGGCGGCTCCCGTACCTGTGCCCCGTAGCCCCGTGCGTGTCACGAGGCCGCCCCGTCCCGCAGTAGCGAAAGGCGATGTCATGCCCCTGCGTTTCGACGCTCACGTCTCCACGGCCGAGACCGACTACGGCACCGTGCTACTGGACGAACGCGGTGGAACCTACTGGGAGTTGAATCCGACCGCCACACTGGTGGTACGTGCGCTGCTGGACGGCGGTGAGGTCGCCGACGCGGTCGCCGCCCTCGTCCGGGAGTTCGACATCGACCCGACGCGGGCCTTGCGGGACGTCGAGGCACTCGTCGGTGACCTGCGCGAGGCGGGGCTGGCCTCATGACCACGCCCAGCGCGCTGGAGCGGCCCACGGGTGTGCCGCTCGGGCTACGGCTGGCCGCCCGGCTGGTCCTGGTGCCCGCCGTCTTGCTCACCCTGCTGCCGCCGCGCCGCATCCGCGCCGTGCTGCGCGTCATCCGGCGCGGGGCGGCGCCCGCCACCGCCGTCCAGGCACAGGCCGCGCGCGACGCCCTGTGCGCCGTCAGCCTGCGCTGCACCGGGCCCAAGGGGTGTCTGCCGCGTTCCCTGGGGGCCGCGCTGCTGTGCCGGCTACGGGGGACGTGGCCGACCTGGTGCGCGGGCGTGCGTGTGGTACCGCCCTTCACCGCCCACGCCTGGATCGAGGCGGAGGGCAGCCTGGTCGGCGAAGGCGTGCCCGACGGCTACTTCGCCCGACTGGTCACCGTGGAGCCGTCCTCCCGATGACCGATCCCATCGTCCCCGCCGGCGACCATGCCCGCCCTGGCGTCCCGGCGCACGACCCCGGGCAGCGAACCGACACCTCCGGCCCCGTACCCCCGCACGACCTCCACCCCACCCCGACCGCACCGGAACCGCACCCCCACCCGCCACCCGAACCCTCGCCCTCCGCCCTCGCACCCTTCGACGGACCCGAGCCGGCGGGCACCCAGGCCCCGGACGCCCGGCGACGGGCCGAGCCCGCCGACGCCCCGGCCGGGGGGCGGTCCACCCGGGCGGCGCTGCGCACGCTCTTCGGGCTCACCGCCGGACACCGACGGGCCATGGGTGTGGCCGTGCTGCTGACTCTCGCGGGCTCCGGTCTCGGCCTGGCCCAGCCGCTCGTGGCGCGGCAGGCCGTGGACGCGAGCGGCCGCGGGCAGGTCGTCTGGCCGTTTCTGGGGCTGCTCGGCGTGCTGTTCCTCACCGAGGCCGTCACCGGGTCGGTGGGCCGCTTCCTCCTGGAGCGGACGGGCGAGGGGGTCGTACGACAACTCCGCCTCGGCCTGGTCGACCGGCTGCTGCGGCTGGAGATGCGCGTGTACGACCGCCAGCGCGGTGGCGACCTCGTCTCGCGCGTCACCGCCGACACGGCTCTGCTGCGCGAGGTCGTGTCCCAGAACCTGGTCGATCTGGTGACCGGAAGCATCGTCGCCGCGGGCGCCCTCGTGCTGATGGCGTGGCTCGACCCACTGCTGCTCCTCCTCGTCGTCCTGACCGTGGCCGTCGCGGCCGCTGTCGTGAGCTCGCTGTTCACGGCGCTCCGGGGCGCCTCGGAGCAGATGCAGCGGGCGGTCGGCGCCATCGCCGCCGATCTGGAGCGGGCGCTGGGCGCCCTGCCCATGGTCCGGGTGCACCGCGCCGAGAAGCGGGAGTCCGCCCGTGTCGGGGCCCGGGTGGCCGAGGCGCACGCCGCGGGCGTGCGCACCGCGAAGCTCGCCTCCGTGATGAGCCCCGCCGTCGAACTCGCCGTCCAGGGCTCGTTCCTCCTCGTTCTCGTCGTCGGCGGCCTGCGCGTCGGCGGGCGGTCCGGCTCTCTGGGCGATCTCGTCGCCTTCCTGCTGTACGCCTCGTACCTCGTCCTGCCTCTGTCCTCCGTGTTCCAGGCGGTGGGACAGATCCAGCGCGGCATGGGTGCTCACCAGAGGGTCGAGCAGGCCATGCGTCTGCCGGTCGAGCGCACCGGGCCGGCCGCGGCACCCGCCCGGCGCGTGTCCCGCGCCGGGGCACCAGGCTCCGGCGAGCGGCCCCCGCTCGCCCTGGACGACGTCCACTTCGGCTACGCACCGCACCGGCCCGTGCTGCGCGGGGTGTCCTTCACCGTCGACGCGTACCGTCAGGTCGCCCTGGTGGGCCCCTCCGGCGCCGGGAAGAGCACGGTCTTCGCCCTGATCGCGGGCTTCTACGAGCCGGACTCGGGCGCCGTGCTCTTCGACGGCCGGCCGTCCGTCGAACTGGGCCGCGACGCGTGTCGGCGCCGCATCGCCGTCGTGGACCAGAACACGCACGTCGTGCACGGCACGCTGCGGGAGAACATCGCCTACGCCGTGCCCGACGCCTCGGCGGCGGAGCTCAGGCGGGTGGTGGACCTGGTGGGGCTCGGCGAGCTCGTGGACCGGCTGCCCGGCGGCCTGGACGCCGTCGTCGGCGAGCGCGGAAGCACCCTCTCCGGCGGCGAGCGCCAGCGTGTGGCGCTGGCCCGGGCCCTGCTCGCCCGCCCTTCCCTCCTGCTGCTCGACGAGCCCACCTCGCACCTCGACGCGATCAACGAAGCCGCGCTGACCACGGTGATGCGGGAGGTGGCCCGGGAGTGCGCCGTGCTGATCGTCGCCCACCGTCTGTCCACGGTGCGGCACGCCGACCGGATCGTCGTCCTGGACAGGGGCCGCACCGTCGGACAGGGACGGCACGAGGAGCTGCTGGCGGCGAACCCCCTCTACCGGGCACTGGCCGCGAGCCAGCTGCTGCGTCCGGGCGACCGTCCTGTCGCGGACCGTGCTCCGTCGCTTCCTGACGTGCCCGCCCCCGCCGATCGTGCCATCGTGGGCATGAGCGCGCCCCCGCCGGGTTACCCGGCTCCGGCACGTCGACCCAGCGAAGGAACGGATGACGATGACGAGTGGTTTCGTCGGCCCGGAGGGTGACCCGTTCGCAGAATTCCTCGCCCGCTTCTTCGGCGGACAGCGCCCCCGCCAGATCGACATCGGCAGGCTTCTCAGCCAGCCCGCCCGCGAACTCGTGCGCGGCGCCGCCCAGTACGCGGCCGAGCACGGCAGCCGTGACCTGGACACCCAGCACCTGCTGCGTGCCGCGCTCTCCGCCGAGCCGACCCGGAGTCTGCTCAGCCGCGCGGGCGCGGACCCGGACTCGCTGGCGTCCCAGATCGACGACCGGTCGGGCCCCGTGCAGCACGGTCCCGGCGAGGCCCCGCCGCCGACGTCGCTGTCCCTGACGCCCGCCGTGAAACGGGCGTTGCTGGACGCGCACGAGATGGCCCGGGCGAGCGGCGCCGGATACATCGGCCCGGAGCACGTGCTCAGCGCGCTCGCCGCCAATCCCGACTCGGCTGCCGGGCACATCCTGAACGCGGCCCGGTTCGCCCCGTCCGGCCCGCAGGAGACGCCGGAGGCCCAGCAGCAGCGCCCGGAGCGTCCCCGGCCGTCGTCCAACACCCCCACCCTGGACAAGTACGGCCGTGACCTGACCGGGCTGGCCCGCGAGGGACGGATCGACCCGGTGATCGGGCGGGACACGGAGATCGAGCAGACCGTCGAGGTGCTGTCCCGCCGCGGCAAGAACAACCCCGTGCTGATCGGCGACGCGGGTGTCGGAAAGACCGCCGTGGTGGAGGGGCTGGCGCAGCGGATCGCCGAGGGGGACGTGCCCGACATCCTGCTCGGCCGTCGCGTGGTCGCCCTCGACCTGACCGGCGTCGTCGCCGGCACCCGCTACCGGGGCGACTTCGAGGAGCGGATGAACAACCTCGTCGACGAGATCCGTGCCCACTCCGACCAGCTGGTCGTGTTCATCGACGAGCTGCACACCGTGGTCGGCGCCGGGGGCGGCGGCGAGGGCGGCTCGATGGACGCCGGCAACATCCTCAAGCCGGCCCTGGCGCGCGGCGAGCTGAACATCGTCGGCGCGACGACCCTGGAGGAGTACCGGCGGATCGAGAAGGACGCGGCCCTGGCCCGCCGCTTCCAGCCGATCATGGTGCCGGAGCCGACGCCCGCGGACGCGATCGAGATCCTGCGCGGTCTGCGCGACCGCTACGAGGCGCACCACCAGGTCCGATACACCGACGAGGCGCTGGTGGCGGCCGTGGAGCTGTCCGACCGCTACCTCAGCGACCGCAGGCTGCCGGACAAGGCGATCGACCTGATCGACCAGGCGGGCGCCCGGGTGCGGCTGCGGGCGCGCACCAAGGGCACCGACGTCCGCGCGATGGAGCGTGAGGTCGAGCAGCTGACCTGCGACAAGGACCAGGCGGTCGCGGACGAGCAGTACGAGCAGGCCATGCAGCTGCGCGACCGCATCACGGAGCTGAAGGAACGCATCGCGCAGGCCGGCGGCGGAGACGAGGTCGACGAGGGCCAGAGCCTGTGGGTGGACGCCGAGGCGATCGCCGAGGTGGTGGCCCGGCAGACGGGGATCCCGGTCAGCCGGCTCACCGAGGAGGAGAAGGACCGCCTGCTGGGCCTGGAGCAGCATCTGCATCAGCGGGTGGTGGGCCAGGAGGAGGCCGTACGGGTCGTCTCGGACGCGGTGCTGCGCTCCCGCGCGGGGCTGTCCAGCGCGGACCGGCCGATCGGCAGCTTTCTGTTCCTGGGCCCGACGGGCGTCGGCAAGACGGAGCTGGCGCGGGCGCTCGCGGAGGCGCTGTTCGGCAGCGAGGACCGGATGGTGCGCCTCGACATGAGCGAGTACCAGGAGCGGCACACGGTGAGCCGCCTGGTGGGCGCTCCGCCCGGCTACGTGGGTCACGAGGAGGCCGGTCAGCTCACCGAGGTGGTGCGCCGGCACCCGTACTCGCTGCTGCTGCTCGACGAGGTGGAGAAGGCCCACCCGGACGTGTTCAACATCCTGCTGCAGGTGCTGGACGACGGCCGGCTGACCGACTCGCAGGGCCGCACGGTGGACTTCACCAACAGCGTGATCGTGATGACCAGCAACCTCGGTTCCGACGCCATCACCCGGCGCGGCGCGACCCTGGGCTTCGCGACGGGCGGCGCGGAGGCCGACGAGGAGGCGCGGCGGGAGCAGATCCTGCGGCCGCTGCGGGAGCACTTCCGGCCCGAGTTCCTCAACCGGATCGACGAGATCGTGGTGTTCCGCCAGCTCACGCGCGAGGAGCTGCGGCAGATCACCGACCTGCTGCTGGAGAGCACCCGCCGTCGGCTGAAGGGGCAGGGCATCACGGCCGACTTCACCGACGCGTCCGTGGACTGGCTCGCCGAGCGGGGCTACGAACCGGAGTACGGCGCGCGGCCGTTGCGCCGGACCATTCAGCGGGAGGTCGACAACCAGCTGTCCCGGCTGCTGCTGGACGGCCGGGTGAGGGAGGGCGGCCGGGTGACGGTGGACGCGCAGGACGGACGCCTGGTCTTCCGCACGCAGGAGACGCCGGCGCCGGAGCTGTGACTCTGGGCAGCGGTCGGCCCGGCGCCCCTGCGAAGGGACGCCGGGCCGGCCGCTGTGCGGGCCGCTACCGCGTCGGATGGACGACCATCGCCGAGCCGCCGCCCCGGCGGACCTTCTCCGCCGCCGCGAGCCAGGCGCCGCCGGGCAGCCGCTGCACACCGGTGGTCGCGCCGATCTCCGGATTCTCCCGGAAGGAGTGACCGATCGCCTCGAGCCGCTGCCTCAGCCCGCTGTCGTACAGGCCGGGTTCGAGTTCGGTCTGTGCGGCGTTGCGCTGGCTGGCGCGGGGTGCGGCGATCGCGTCGACGAGGGGCAGACCGCGGTCGAGGAAGTTGGTGAGGGTCTGCAGCACGGTGGTGATGATGGTCGCGCCGCCGGGCGAGCCGAGCGCCACCACCGGACGGTCGTGCCGGTCGAGGACGATCGTCGGCGCCATGGACGAGCGGGGCCGCTTGCCGGGGCCGGGCAGGTTCGGGTCGTGGACGGCCGGGTTCGCCGGGGCGAAGGAGAAGTCCGTCAGCTCGTTGTTGAGCAGGAAGCCGCGCCCGGGCACGGTGATGCCGCTGCCGCCGGTCTGCTCGATGGTGAGCGTGTAGGAGACGACGTTGCCCCACCGGTCGGCGGTGGTCAGATGCGTGGTGCTCTCGCCCTCGTACGTCGTCGGCGCGGCCGTGCCGCCCGCGGCGCACGGCTCCGGACGGCGGGGGTCGCCGGGGGCGACGGGGCTGGTGAGGACGGCGTCGTCCTTGATCAGGCAGGCGCGCGCGTCCGCGAACCGCTGCGACAGCAGCTCTCTCGTCGGTACGTCCTCGAAGGCGGGGTCGCCGACCCAGCGGCCCCGGTCGGCGAACGCGATGCGGCTCGCCTCGATGAAGCGGTGCAGATGGCGTACGTCGCTCGCCTTCGACAGGTCGGTGCGCTCCAGGATGTTGAGCGCCTCGCCGACGGTCGTGCCGCCGGAGGACGAGGGTGCCATGGAGTAGACGTCGAGGCCGCGGTAGGAGGTCTTCGACGGTGCCTGCAGCTTCGTGCGGTAGGTCGCGAGGTCATGCAGGGTCAGGTCGCCGGGGCGGGCGTTCCAGCCGGACGCCGGGTCCACGGGCGGCTTGTCGACCGTGTTCACGATGTCGCGGGCGATGTCACCCCGGTACAGGGCGTCGACGCCCTCGCGGCCCAGCTCGCGGTAGGTGCGGGCCAGGTCGGGGTTCTTGAAGGTGGAGCCGACGGCGGGGAGTTCGCCGCCCGGCAGGAACAGCTCCGCGGTGTCGGGGAAGTACCGGAAGCGGGTTTCGTTGGCGGCGGTCTGCGCGCGGAAGGTCTCGTCGACGATGAAGCCGTCGCGGGCGAGGCGTTCGGCGGGCGCGAGGACCGTGCCGAGGCTTCGCTTGCCCCACTTGTCGAGCGCGCGCTGCCAGGTGGCGGGGGTGCCGGGCGTGCCGACGGACAGTCCGCTGCTGACCGCCTCGGCGAACGGGATCGGCGCGCCGTTCTCCAGGAAGAGACCGGCATCGGCGCTGAGCGGGGCGGTCTCGCGGCCGTCGAGGGTCTGCACGGTGCGGGACTTGGCGTCGTAGTGGACGAAGTAGCCGCCTCCGCCGATGCCGGCGGAGTAGGGCTCGGTGACGCCGAGCGCGGCGGCCGTGGCCACGGCGGCGTCGACGGCGTTGCCGCCCTTGCGCAGCACCTCGATGCCGGCGGCCGTGGCGTCGGGGTCGACGCTGGAGACGGCGCCGCCGTGGCCGACGGCCACCGGCGTCTTGGACGCCGGGCGGGAATGGTGAGCTTTCCCGTCGTGGGGGGTGGGCGGCGCGGCCGCTCCCACCGAGACGACGGCGGTGGTGACCGCGAGGACCGCGATGTTCCGTGCGACAGGGCGACGCATCCGCACCTCCAGTAAAGGGCCGTCCGGGCAGCTTAGTTCGCCGCCATGCCCGCGTCAGGGAGGCCGTACGGGCGTGCCGTCGGCCGCGGTCGCGGTGTCCGGCGGTCCGGGGTGTCGAACACGGGTGCGCTCGAGACCGCTAGCATGCCCGCCCATGAATGACGACGTGCGCAACATCGTGCTGGGCCTCGTGGCCGCGGGCATCAGCGCCGCCCTGGGCTGGATCGCCCGTACCTACCTCTGGAATCGCAAGCTCCGCCGCAAGCAGGCGTTCTTCGGACTGCCGGACAACGCCGAGTCGTTGCTCGTCGTCAACCGCGACCCGGCGACGGCGGAACCGGCGGTGCACCGCTTCGACGTGTTCGCGCTGCTCGAACTGTCCGCGCTGATCAAGGACTGCGGGGCGCACGTCCAGGTGGTCACCCAGGACGCGGCGCACCAGGGGTTCGGCGAGCGGACCGAGTTCTGTGTGGGCGGGCCGGGGTCGAACCGGCGGATGGTCGCCCACATGGCGGCCATGCTGCCCGGGGTGCGGGTCAACATCGACCCCGAGCCGGGTCCGGACCGCGGCGCCTTCCGCATAGGCGCCGACCTGTACCGCATGGAGCCGGGTGTCACCGAGTACGTGCTGCTGGCGCGGCTGACGGCGGGCGAACGGCGCGAGACACGGCCGGTGTTCCTGTTCTGCGGGCAGCGGGCGATCACCAACCAGGCGGCGACCCGCTACCTCGCCCGCAACCACGAGCGGCTGGCCCGCAAGTACGGGTCGGGGTCGTTCGTGCTGCTGCTGAAGGTCGTCAACTCGCAGGCCTACGGCCCGGACGTGGTGGAACTGGTCGCGGACGTCACCAAGCCGGCGCAGAGTCCGCTGCCCGCGGCTCCGGAGCCGGCGGCGCCGAAGGCGCAGAAAAAGTCGCACCGGGCGGACTGAGGGTCCCCGACTCCACGGGACGCCCCGCGGGCGGGCCGGGGCACACGGCGGAACGCCCGTGGCGGGCAGGGGAACTGACGCCCGGCGGGCGTCGGGGCTCGGGACGGCCGGGGCGCACGGGCTCCCGCGGGGCGCGGTGCTCACCCGGGGTCGGTCGGAGCACACGTCCTCGGCCCGGACGGCACGCACCCTGGCGTATACGGCCGACGCTCGCGGGACATCCGCCGGGCGGGCCCGGCGCGGTGGGCGGGGCTCACGTCCCCGCGTGTTCGCGGGGCGCGCCTCAGGAACAGCAGCGGCCCTCGTGGGGGCCGGGCGGCACCACCCGTCCGGCGCGCAGCTGACCTTCTCCTCACCTGCGGGCGACCGTGGCTCGGTCGCTGCCGCCGGAAGCAGTGATCTCCGGCTGCCGCCGGACGGGACCGGCCTGTGTGATCCGCCGCCCCGGCTGGGCGGGCGGCCCCCTCCCGGCGGCGGCGTCCCCGCTTACGCCGCGAAGTCTCCTCCCCCACCGGGACGGAGGGAACATCGTAGTCGAGGTCCGGGCGGACAGGTTTCCGTACGTCATGGTGACCGCCGCAACGTATCCGGGCAAGATCGTCAGGACGATACGACACGCACTTTTCGGGCATAAGCCGTATTTACGGCGGGTGATGGGGCGCGCAGGGGGCGCGTACGTCAGCCTTCCGCGACCTCCGCGTACCACTGCGACAGTTCGGGCGCCCCGTCGGCCGCCCACCGGTGTCCCGCGTCGACGACGTCGAACTCCCGCCCCCCGGCGAGCCGTACGACCGGCTGTCCGTCGGGGCGAAGCCCCCAGGCGGCGCCCTCGACGGTGCGGACGATCACGGTGCCCAGGTACAACCCGGCGTCGTTCCCCAGCCAGTCGGAGGTGTCCTCGTCGTCACGCCAGCGCGGAACCAGCTGGTCGAGGGCCTCGAGCGAGGCCGGTCCGTCGTCCAGCCGGACCCCTTCCCGCTCCGCCTGGGAGCGCAACAGCGCGCACTCGGCGAGGAGTTCCGCGAGCCCTTCCGGGCCGGGGAGTTCGTCCTTCCGGCGCCGCTTGCCCAGGAACGGGATCCTCATACTGCCAGCCTGTCATTCGAACCGCCCCGCGCACCACAGGCGCGCGGGGTCCGCCGACGCCGGGCCGGCCCCTGTCACACCTCCAGGTCGACCACGACCGGGGCGTGGTCCGAGGCGCCCTTGCCCTTGCGCTCCTCCCGGTCGACGTAGGAGTCGGTGACGGCCTTGGCGAACGGCTCGTTGCCGTAGACCAGGTCGATGCGCATGCCGCGGTTCTTGGGGAAGCAGAGCTGGCGGTAGTCCCAGTACGTGTACGGGTGGTCGTACTTGAGGGGGCGTGGAACGACGTCGGTCAGGCCGGCCTCGCGCAGGGAGGCGAGGGCGGCGCGCTCGGCCGGGGTGACGTGCGTGGAACCCTCGAAGGCGGCCCGGTCGTACACGTCGTCGTCGGTCGGCGCGATGTTGAAGTCGCCGAGGACGGCGAACGGGCGGTCGCCCGCCGCGTCGCCCGCGACGGCCGCCTTCAGGGCCTCCAGCCACTGGAGCTTGTAAGCGTAGTGCGGGTGCTCCACCTCGCGGCCGTTCGGCACGTAGACCGACCAGACGCGCACCGGGCCGCAGGTCGCGGAGACGGCACGGGGCTCCACCGAACCGTCGTACCCCGGGTCGCCCGGGAGGCCTTTGACGACGTCCTCCAGGCCGACGCGGGAGAGCACCGCCACGCCGTTCCACCGGCCGGTGGCGTGGACCGCCGACTCGTAGCCCAGCTTGCGCAGCTGCTCCACCGGGAACTGGGCCTCGGCGACCTTGGCCTCCTGGAGGCACAGCACGTCCGTGCCGCTGCTCTCCAGCCAGGCCAGGAGCCTCGGCAGGCGGGCGGTGATCGAGTTCACGTTCCAGGTCGCGATGCGCATGCCTCACAACCTACCCGCCGCCTGTGACAGCGCGCGGCCGGCGGCCGTGACCTGGGGACGGGCGGCGACGGCCGCCACTGGGGCTCAGAGCCGGACCGCGTCCCCGGGAGCCAGCCGCAGGTGCTCGGAGCCGCCGAGGGCGCCGATCTGGCGGTCGTAGATCGGGCGTGCGAGGTCGGTGAGCAGGGCGTCGTGGATGTCATAGGCGCGCTGGGGGCGCACCTCGCGGACGTAGTCGATCACCTCGGAGATCTTGTTCCAGGGCGCCATGACGGGCAGCATCAGCGTCTCGACCGGGTGGTCGGGGACGGTGAGCGCGTCGCCCGGGTGGAACAGCCTGCCGCCGTCGACGAGGTAGCCGACGTTGGTGATGCGGGGGATGTCCGGATGGATCACCGCGTGCAGCTCGCCGTGCACCTGGACGTCGAAGCCGGCGGCGGTGAAGGCGTCGCCGTGGCCGACGGTGTGCACGCGGCCCGGGAAGGCGGCGGAGATCCGGTCGGCGACCGCCTTCAGCGTCCAGATCTCGGCGGCCGGGTTGGCCTCCATGGCGGTCCGCAGCCGGCCCTCGTCGAAGTGGTCCGGGTGCTCGTGGGTGACCAGCACGGCGTCCGCGCCGACAGCGGCGTCCTCCTCGCTGAACCCGCCCGGGTCGACGACGAGGACGCGTCCGTCCTTCTCCAGCCGGACGCAGGAGTGCGACATCTTGATGAGCTTCATGGCTCCATCCTGCATCCGGGGTGCGGGGCGGCACGTCGGGGGCGGGCCGGGCCGTCCGCGCGGCGCGGGCTCACTCGGGCGGCGTCGTCTCCTCGCGGATGACCTGCTGCGCCACGCGGAAGGCCCCGCTCGCGGCCGGGACGCCGCAGTAGACGGCCGCCTGGAGCAGCACCTCCTTGATCTCGTCCGGGGTGAGCCCGTTGCGCAGGGCGGCACGGGTGTGCACGGCGAGCTCGTCGAGGTGACCGCCCGCGACGAGGGCGGTGAGGGTCACGCAGCTGCGGGTGCGGCGGTCGAGTCCTGGGCGGTCCCAGACCTCGCCCCAGGCGTACCGGGTGACGAGCTCCTGGAAGTCCTCCGAGAAGGCGTCGGTCTGCTCCAGGATCCGGTCGACGTGCGCGTCGCCCAGCACCTCCCGGCGGACCTTCATCCCGGCGTGGTACGCGTCCGGGGCGCCCTGCGCCTGCGCGGACACGGCGGCCGGGGCGATCTCGGCGACGGGGGCGGGCTGCGGCGGGGCGACGGCCGGCGCCTGCGGCGGCCGGGGCGCGGCGGCGGGCAGCACGACGTGGCCGGTGGCGTTCTCGGGGAGGGGCTGCCAGGCGGTGGAGAAGTGCCGGACCAGCAGGTCGGTGACGGCGGCGGGCTGCTCCACCGGCACGAGGTGGCTGGCGCCGGGTACGACGGCGAGGCGGGCGTCGGGGATGCCGGCGACCAGGGTGCGGGCCTCGGCGGGCCCGGTGACCTGGTCCTCGGAGCCGACGAGCACGAGGGTCGGTACGCCGACGCTGCCGAGGCCCGCCCGGACGTCGAAGGAGGCGAGGGCCTCGCAGGCGGCGATGTAGCAGCCGGGGTCGGTGGTGCGCACCATCTGCACGGCCCACTCGGTGATCGCGGGCTGGGCGGCGGCGAACCCGCCGGTGAACCAGCGTTCGGGCGCCGAGCGGGCGATCGGGTCAAGACCGTTGGTGCGCACGATCACGCCACGCTGACGGAACTCGTCGGCGGTGCCGAAGCGGGGCGAGGCGGCGATCACCGCGAGGGACGCGAGACGCTCGGGGTGGCGCAGGGCCAGCTCGATGCCGACGGCGCCGCCGAGCGCGCAGCCGGCGTACCCGAAGCGGTGGACGCCGAGGCCTTCGAGGGTGGCGAGCAGCCGCGTGGCGAGGTCGGTGACGGAGGCCGCGGGGTGGGCGGGGGCGCCGCCGTGTCCCGGGAGGTCGAAGCGGAACACCCGCCACTGCTTCGTCAGCTCGGGGATCTGCCGGTCCCACATGTGCCAGGTGGTGCCCAGTGAGGGACCCAGGATCAGGACCGGGGCCTCTTCCGGCCCGTCGAAGCGGTATTGCAGGGTGTTCGGTGGTGTCTCACTCACGCGTCAGACCATCTCACGTCTCACGGACGCCCCTATAACGGGGACTGACGGATACGGCTCTGACCAGGCTGAGGACCTCTCGGGCTGCGTATCGCTCGAGGCGTCGGACGATTTCGCGGCCGGCGCCGTGGACGACGCCGTTGGTGGTCGGCTCCGCCGTCGCGCTCAGGAGTCGAGGCCGAGTTCCGCCCAGACCGTTTTGCCGGGGTGACCGGGGGTGACGCCCCAGCGCCGGGCGAGCCGGTCGAGGAGTTGGATGCCGAAACCGCCGGGCTCGGTGTTCCCGGTAGCGCGTTTTCGGGGCCAGCGGTCGCTGGAATCGCTGACGGCTATGTGCAGCCACCGCCCGTTCCAGGTGAGCTGGATCAAAGGCGGGCCGGAGCCGTGGCGGATGGCGTTGGTGATCAGTTCCGAGACGAGCAGTTCGGCGGTCTCGATCATCCGGTGCCGGCGAAGCGGGCCGCCGAAACCTTCCACGCAGTCGCGGACCCAGTGCCGGGCGGCCGTGATGCTCGCCGTGACTGCGGGGAAGCGCGTCTCGCAGGATGGGATGGTCGATTCGCCGTTCACGAGGTTCCTCCAACGCGGGTGGCTGTGGGCCGCCGCCTGCTCCGCGCGGCCGGCGGCGGCCATCTGCCGGGTTACCCGTGCCTGCCCGGTGAACCACCTGCGTCTGCCGGGTGACCGGCAGATCCCGTGGTTTCACGCTCGCACCACAGCACTCCTTGCACGAGGCTGCCGCAGGGAGCGAGGGGTGGCAGCCGGGACGGCCTCGGTGGTGAACGCCGGCGAGGCTGCGGTAACCGACCGCGTCAACTGGGCCGGAGGCCGACCGCCAGCGTCAGTTCAAGGACCCGGTGTGGCGATGCGAGATCCGGGAACAGCTCCCGCAGCTGCGACATCCGGTACCGGACGGTCTGCGGATGGACGAACAACGCCGCCGCCACCTCGTCCCGCCTGCCCTGGTGCAGCAGCCACGCCCGCAACGTCTCCTCCAGCCGCCGTGCGGTCGTGACAGGCAAGGTCCTGAGCGGTGCGAGGGCTCGGGCACGCAGGTCCGCGAACGCGTCCATGTCGGCGGTCAGCACCAGCTCGGGCAGGTGGTCCTCGGTGTCGCGGATGTCGGAGGAGAGGGAGCGGGCGCGTACGGCTCGTGCGTACGAGGCGGACGCACGGGTCCATGGCCGGGCCGGGCCGACCACGGCGGTGCGGTCGGTCAGCTGCCGCAGGAGATGTGGTCGGTCGGCATCGGGGACGAGCAGCACACCGGTGGCGTCCGACAGATCGTCGAGGACGAGGGTGCCCGGGTCGAGCGCACGGTAGGCGGGCCGGGCCTGGGCGGCGGGCAGCAGGACCGCCGTCAGCGAATCCGGAGGCTGCCAGCCGGCCCGTTGAGCGGAGGCCAGCAGCACGTCCGGGCTCGCGCCGGCGAGGAGGTCGCGGGCCAGGTGTTCCAGGTGGCGCTCGTGGGCCCTGCCCCGGGCGGCCAGTTCGTCGGCGTGTCCCGCGGCGCTCGCGGCGGAGAGTTCGTCGATGTAGGCGAAGGTCAGCTCGGCGAACTTGGCGACCTCGGCGGCGGGCAGACCTGCGGACACGGCCCCCGCGGCCAGGCATCGCCAGGCCACACGGGCGCCGACGCGGTAGGCGCTGAGCAGGGCGTCCATCGAACGGCCGTCACGCACCTCGCCGCGGCCCAGCTCGTAGGCCGCGTCACCGCCGTCGTCGGCTGTGGCGTTCCCGCTCGCGAGGTCCAGGTAGTGCCCCAGGGCGGTGCGGACGGCTCGGCGGATGGTGGCGCCCATATGGCCCGACAGGGCGTTGGCGTAGGAGGGAACTTCGTCGATGATCGCCTGGACGACCTCGTCGGCGGTGGTCTTCAGCGCGGCCCTCAGTGCGGTGACCGTCGTCTCATCGAGGGCCAGTTCGCTGACCCTCCGGATTGCATGGCTCACGTCTTTGTTCCCTGCGAACAATTCCACCCACCAGATTCACGTCCTGCGGTCAGGACTTTACGCCCTGAGGCGCAGCAAGCTGGAGCCATGACGAGTGCAGCCCTTCGCAGCAGGGCGTGGAAATTGCTGGAGATGGTCACAACGCCGCTGCTGCCGTCGGACTACCTCGACCTGGTCAGCCCACTGCGTGCGGGCGCAGACCTGCGCGGGCGCATCGAGGCCGTGCACCCCGAGACGGCTGACGCCGCGACCATCGTGATCAGGCCGGGACGGGGCTGGCGCGGCCACACAGCCGGTCAGTACGTGCGGATCGGGGTCGATGTCGACGGGGTGCGCCTGTGGCGTGCCTACTCCCTCACCTCGCCGACGAACCGCCAGGACGGCCGCGTCACGATCACCGTGAAGGCGATCCCGGACGGCAAGGTCAGCAACCACCTGGTCCGCAGGGCGAAACCGGGCACGCTGGTCCAGCTCGACCAGGCGGCTGGTGACTTCGTGCTGCCGCAGGCCACGCCGGCCAAGGTGCTCTACCTGACGGCCGGCAGCGGCATCACACCCGTGATGGGCATGCTGCGCGACACCGAGTTCGACGACGTCGTCATGGTCCACTGCGCGCCACAGCCGCAGGACGTGATCTTCCGCGACGAACTGCACGACCTGGTCGCGGACAAGAAGCTGCGGCTCACCGAGGTGCACACCGACACCGACGGCATGCTCGACATCGCCCGTCTCGGTGAACTCGTGCCCGACTGGGCCGAACGCGAGACCTGGGCCTGCGGGCCCGCGGGACTGCTCGACGCCGCCGAAGAACACTGGAGCAGGCACGGCGTCCAGAAGCGCCTGCACACCGAACGCTTCCGCCCCGGCATCGTCGTCGCCGGCGACGGAGGCGAGGTCACGTTCAGCGCCACCGGCAAGACCGTCGACGCGGACGGCGCCACGCCGTTGCTGGACATCGGCGAGCAGGCCGGCGTGCTCATGCCCTCCGGGTGCCGCATGGGCATCTGCTTCGGCTGCGTCACGCCGCTCAAGGCGGGCGCCGTCCGCGACCTGCGCACCGGCGAGCTCACCGAGGCCGAGCCGGGCGTCCTCATCCAAACCTGTGTGTCCGCCGCCGCGGGCCCCTGCGACATCGAACGGTAGGACCACCTTGACCGCTATCGACCCCACCGCCCACCTGACCGCGGAACAGATCGAGGAGCTGGGCCGCGAGCTGGACGCGATCCGCGACGAGGTGATCGCCGGCCGTGGCGAGAAGGACGCCGCCTACATCCGTAAGGTCATCGCCGCCCAGCGCAAGCTGGAGCTGGTCAGCAGGGGCCTGCTGCTGTTCTCGATGTTCCCGCCCGCGTGGCTGATCGGCACCGCCGGTCTGTCCGTGGCGAAGATCATGGACAACATGGAGATCGGCCACAACATCCTGCACGGCCAGTGGGACTGGATGCGGGACCCGAAGATCCACTCCACCACCTGGGAGTGGGACCACGTCTCGCCGGCCGACCAGTGGAAGCACTCGCACAACGAGCTGCACCACACGTACACCAACGTGGTCGGCAAGGACAACGACCTCGGCTACGGCATCATGCGCGTCGACGAGGACCAGAAGTGGCACCCGTTCCACCTGGGCCAGCCGCTGTGGAACTTCATCAACGCCTGCTTCTTCGAGTACGGCATCGCGGCGTACGACCTGGAACTCGGCAAGAACCTGAACAAGCGCCGCCGCAAGAACCCGGAGTTCCGCGCGCGGGCCAGGGCCGTGGGCCGCAAGATCCGCAAGCAGGTTCTCAAGGACTACGTGGTCCACCCGCTGCTGTCAGGCCCGTCGTTCCTTCCCACGCTCGCCGCCACGTTCACGGCCAACCTCGTCCGCAACATCTGGTCCCACTCGGTGATCATGTGCGGGCACTTCCCCGAGGGCGTGCAGGTCTTCGAGCGCCGGTCGATCGAGGACGAGACGCGCGGCCAGTGGTACCTGCGCCAGATGATGGGCTCGGCGAACATCAGCGGCAGCAAGGCCATGCACTTCATGACCGGCAACCTGTCGCACCAGATCGAGCACCACCTGTTCCCCGACCTGCCGAGCAACCGGTACGCCGAGGTCGCGGTGAAGGTGCGCGCCCTGTTCGAGAAGTACGAGCTGGAGTACGTCACAGGGCCACTGCCCAAGCAGGTGTTCTCCGCGTGGCGCAAGGTCTTCCGGCTCTCGCTGCCGAACAAGAAGCGCGAGGTCGGAACGCCTGACCGCGAGCAGGAGCTCGTCGCCGCCTGATCGTCACAAGCGCGCCCTCTGATGCCCGTGGCCGTCATGTTGCCGCGCGGGCGGCAGGTCAGCTGCCGGAGGTGCTGCGGGACACCCGGCGCAGCGCTCGTCACCGGGCCGCCGGGCCGACCCTGTGGGCCGGTGACGAGCCGGACGTCCGGACCGGCTCGTCGCCGGGTTTCCCCTTGTGCGCATCGGCGTCCGCCCCCGTACGCCTGCCCGGGTGTTGCTCAGGCGTCGATGATGACGGGGATGATGAGGGGCTTGCGGCGATGGGTGCGGAACGCCCAGTTCGCCACGGCACGGGCGATGAGCTGTTCGAGCTGGCGCGCGTCCCCGACGCCTTCCTCGGCCGCGGTGGCCAGGGTCTTCTCGATGACGGGGATGACCGGCTCGAAGGTGCTGTCGTCGTGCACGAAGCCGCGGGCCAGGAAGTCGGGTGCCTCGGCGAGGGCGCCGGTGTCCGCGTCGACGATCGCCACCACCGTCACGACGCCCTCCTCCGCGAGGGTGAGACGGTCCTTGAGGGACGCCTCGGTGGCCCCGCCGACCTCCATGCCGTCCACGTAGACGTTGCCGGCGGGCACCTTGCCGGTGATGGACGCGCGCCCGTCGACGAGGTCGACGACGACGCCGTCCTCGGCGATGACCACCCGGTCGGGGTCCACACCGGTGCGGATGGCGAGGTCGCCGTTGGCCCGCAGGTGACGCCACTCGCCGTGCACGGGCATGACGTTGCGGGGCTTGACGATGTTGTAGCAGTAGACGAGTTCGCCGGCGCTGGCATGCCCGGAGACGTGCACCTTGGCGTTGCCCTTGTGGACCACGTGGGCACCCCACCGGGTGAGTCCGTTGATCACCCGGTAGATGGCGTTCTCGTTGCCGGGGATGAGGGAGCTCGCGAGCAGGACGGTGTCGCCCTTGCCGATGCGGATCATGTGGTCCCGGTTGGCCATCCGTGACAGCGCGGCCATCGGTTCACCCTGGGAGCCGGTGCACACCAGAGCGATCTTGTGATCCGGGAGCTTCTCCAGCTCCTTCGTGCTCACCACCAGACCGGACGGGACCTTCAGATAGCCCAGGTCACGGGCGATGCCCATGTTGCGGACCATCGAACGGCCGACGAAGGCGACCTTGCGGCCGTGCTGGTGGGCGGCGTCCAGGACCTGCTGGATGCGGTGCACATGGCTGGCGAAACTGGAGACGATGACCCGGCGCGGCGCGGTGCGCATCACCTGCTCGATCGCCGGGTTCAACTCCCGCTCGGAGGTGGTGAAGCCAGGCACTTCGGCGTTGGTCGAGTCGGTGAGGAACAGGTCCACGCCCTCCTCACCGAGGCGGGCGAAGGCACGCAGATCGGTGATGCGGTCGTCGAGAGGGAACTGGTCCATCTTGAAGTCGCCGGTGTGCAGCACCATCCCGGCGCCGGTACGGATCGCGACCGCGAGGCTGTCCGGGATGGAGTGGTTGACCGCCACGAACTCGCAGTCGAAAGGCCCGAAGTCACGCCGGTCGCCCTCCCGGACCCGCACCGAGCGCGGCCGGATGCCGTGCTCCTTGAGCTTGGCCTCCAGGAACGCCAGCGTCAGCTTGGAGCCGACGACCGGGATGTCCCTCCGCTCGCGCAGCAGGTACGGCACGCCGCCGATGTGGTCCTCATGACCGTGGGTGAGGACCACCGCCACGATGTCGTCCAGCCGATCCCGGATCGAGGTGAAGTCCGGCAGGATCACGTCCACGCCGGGCTGGGTCTCCTCGGGGAACAGCACCCCGCAGTCGACGATGAGCAGCTTGCCCGCGTGCTCGAAGACGGTCATGTTGCGGCCGATCTCACCCAGGCCGCCCAGGGCGATGACCCGCAGCCCTCCCTCGGGAAGGGGTGGGGCGGCTTTCAGTTCGGGGTGTGGATGACTCATACCCTGACGGTACCCGGAGAGCGGGACAGGATGATCCATGACCTCCTCCTGTGCTGCGAAGCGGTGATCATGTCTGCCCTCGCCGTCCGCTGCTCGCCCAGACACTCGATGCGCCGATGACTTGCACGTGGTCGACGAGACGATCTACCAGGCGCCGCACGACCAAGGCCGCAGGGGACTGAGGGGGCCGACCCGGGCCCTGCGGGCCGGACGAGCCACCGAACTCAACAGTCACCCACGCAGGACGCTCGACCAGGAGACCCCAGCCGAGCGTCCGCCGAAAATGCTCGCGGCTTGATCAGCTCACCGCAGTGTTGCTACGACCCCTGACATTCCCCCACGCCGGTGGGGCATCACTGCTCTGTTCGGCTCACACCTGTCCGTACGTCAGGCGGACAGGGGGAGCGCCTAGCGTTGCGGAAGCCGGCCCGTACGGGTCGGCCGGGGGCGCAGCTGCGGCGGTAGGGCGGGTGCGGCAGGTGAAGCCGAGTTGGGTCATGGCCCTGAGAACTTCGCCGGTGCTGAAATCACGCCGGTCCTGGCGGGTGACGACCTGGCCGACCTGCTTGGCGGGGTAGTGGCGTCGTCCGATGATGACGAACTCACCGGTGACCGGCTCAGGTGTGACGCCCTTCATCGATTCCACCACGCCGCTCTTGGTCAGGTCGAACGGGAAGCGGGCGATGACACAGCGCATGATGCCTCCAGGAAGAAGCGAGGACGGGCCCGGGTGGGGTGACGGCGGTTCAGCGAGAGAGGGCGAGGACGCCCCGAGCGTTGCCGTGTCCGTCGGCCACGGGCGGGGCCCCGAGCCGGCGGCGGCGCATCGCACGCTCGGCTTCGGCCCTCGTCGGAGGCGCGGCGAAGGACCCGATGACGTCGGTGACGTCACGCAGGCGGATCCGGTCCGTGTATCCGGAGCCGTCACGAACGGCCGTGAGCCGGTCCCGGGTGACGAGGCCGGTGCACATACCGTCCTCGTCGCAGACGACCAGCCGACCTGTACGGGCGGCGGCCATCACGGACAGTGCCACCTCCACGGTCATGTCCTCCCAGACCTGCGGTCCGGCCGCGTCCGCGGGATCGGCCGCCGTTGCCGCCGGCCCGTCGGTACGTGTGGAGCGGAACTGCGTCCGGTCCAGCGTCAAAGGGTGCCTCCTGCGAAGTTGGGCGGGCTTACTGACACGAAGGTTCTATGCCGCCGCACCGGCGGTGGACTGCCGTACGGGGGCGCGGCGGGCCGCCGAGACGGGGCGGCGTCCGCCGCGTGAGGTGGCGCCGCGCTTCTTGGGGCGTTCGACCACCGGTGCGGCGATGACGACCGGGATGCCGGAGGGGGCCTGGGCCCCGGTGATGCGGTGCAGGACCTCTTCGCCGACGCGGACCTGGGTGGTCTGCGGGACGATGCCGGCCGCTGCCATGAGGCGGGTCATGCCGCGGCGCTGGTCGGGGGTGACCAGGGTGACGACGCTGCCGGACTCTCCTGCGCGGGCGGTGCGCCCGCCGCGGTGGAGGTAGTCCTTGTGGTCGGTCGGCGGGTCGACGTTGACGACGAGGTCGAGGTTGTCGACGTGGATGCCGCGCGCCGCGACATTGGTCGCTACCAGCACGTTGACGTGTCCGGTCCTGAACTGTGCCAGCGTGCGGGTGCGCTGTGGCTGTGACTTCCCGCCGTGCAGGGCGGCGGCCCGTACCCCGCTGTTCAGGAGGTGTTCGGTGAGGCCGTCGACGGCGTGCTTGGTGTCGAGGAACAGCATCACGCGGCCGTCGCGTGCGGCGATCCGGGTGGTGGCCGTGCGCTTGTCGGCGCCGTGAATGTGGAGCACGTGGTGCTCCATCGTCGTGACCGCGCCGGCCGAGGGGTCGACGGAGTGCACGACGGGGTCGCTGAGGTAGCGGCGCACCAGCAGGTCGACGTTGCGGTCGAGAGTGGCGGAGAACAGCATGCGCTGGCCTTCGGGGCGGACCTGGTCGAGGAGGGCGGTGACCTGCGGCATGAAGCCCATGTCGGCCATCTGGTCGGCCTCGTCGAGGACGGTGACGGACACCTGGTTCAGTCGGCAGTCGCCACGGTCGATGAGGTCTTTGAGGCGTCCCGGCGTGGCGACGACGACCTCGGCACCGGCGCGCAGCGCGCTCGCCTGGCGGCCGATCGGCATTCCGCCCACCACCGTGGCCAGCCGCAGCCTCACGGAGCGGGCGTACGGAGCGAGCGCGTCGGTGACCTGCTGCGCCAGCTCACGCGTGGGTACGAGGATCAGCCCCAGCGGCTGTCCGGCCTCGGCGCGCTGCCCGGCCGTACGGGCCAGCACCGCCAGGCCGAAAGCGAGGGTCTTACCGGAGCCGGTGCGGCCACGGCCCAGTACGTCCCGGCCGGCGAGGGAATTCGGCAGGGTCGCGGCCTGGATCGGGAAGGGTACGGTCACGCCTTGCCAGTTGAGCGCGCCCAGCAGTGCCCGGGGCATGTCGAGATCGGCGAAGCCCTCCGCGGCGGGGAGCGCGGGAGTGTTCGTCCCGGGCAGCGCGAACTCCCCCTGGGCCGCGGCGGGCCGGCGGCCGTAACCGTAGGAGCGGCTCGGCCCGCCGGAGCGGCTCCTGGCCGACGAACCGAATCGGCTGCCGCCCTTTCCGGATTCGGCGCTGCCGTCACGGGTACGGGTGGAGCGGCCGTTCGTGCGTGTGCGGTTCATGCGGAACCTTCCTCGATGCGGCACATATCAAGGAATTCCCGCAGCGATCAGCAGCACAGGGAATTGCAAGAATGGACCGGTGGAATGCGTCAGCGAATTCGGCCGACGAAAAGACCCTGTGGGCACAGGCGCTGGAATGAGTGGCGCGAAGCGGACGCAATGGTCGGGCGTCCGCCATGATGAAGTGATGATGGGATGCGTGCACCCCTGAGAGATGCCCCGTATGCGGTGAGCCCACGGGTTTCCTGGTTGTCGTCCGCAGGCGAGGCCACTGCGGGAAAATGCGAGCAGCTGGGGCCCGCACCCCGAAGGACGCGGGCCCCAGCTACGGCTACGCGACAGTCAGCGTCAGGCGAGAACGATGTTCTCGGCCGTCGGGCCCTTCTGGCCCTGCGCGATGTCGAAGGTCACCTTCTGGCCCTCCAGCAGCTCACGGAAGCCCTGGGCGGCAATGTTCGAGTAGTGGGCGAACACATCAGCGCCGCCACCGTCCTGCTCGATGAAGCCGAAGCCCTTTTCCGCGTTGAACCACTTCACAGTACCAGCAGCCATGTCGTTTCTCCTTTGGGGCAGTGCATCGGGATCCGCACTGCGCGGACCCCGTGTCGCCGCGATGATCACCCCGCCGGAAAAACACCGGATAACAAAAGTGCTTCCAGCGGCACAGGCGCCGCCCGGAGGCACGTGAAGTTTTGGGAACCACAACTGCAACTGAGATCGACAGTAGCACGCCGAAGCAGCCTGTGTACGGTGAAGAATCCCACCCCACGTAATGCGGTAGAGAATCTGTCTGCCTGTCCCGTTGAAACCTCGACTCGCGGGCACAGATTTTGACCCGGCCGGAGCGCAACATTTCGGGAAGTCGGGGCGCGCCCGGGGTAAGGGCTGTTCCCGGAAGATGGTGCGGGCGGGTGTGGAGGCCAGGGTGGCTCCGGCAAGCGTCACGGCCCGTCTCCGGCGCACGCACGGAGGCGCGCGCAGGTGCGGACAGCGCGGCGTCGCCGCGGCTGGACAGCTGTTCCCGCAGGGCGGGGCCGGGCGGCACTGCCGGCGGGCTGGGCGTGCGGCCGGGGTTGTACGCCCTTTTGCCGTCGGCTCGGGGGACCGTAGGATCACTTGGTCATCGCCGCGACGGGAGACAGGAAGCCGGTGCGAATCCGGCACGGTCCCGCCACTGTGACCGGGGAGCGCCCCTCCGACATGCCACTGCGCGCCGCGCGGGAAGGCGGAGGGAACGTCGATCCGGGAGTCAGGACACTGGTCCGTCGCGGGCCCGTCCCGAGGAGCGCGGACTCCAGGAGGCTTCACGTGTCCCCTTCGTTCACCCCTGCCCGCACGCGCGGGGTCCTTCGTGGCACGGCCGCTGCCATGGCTCTTTCGTCCATGTTGCTGACCACCGGCTGTGATTCGTCCGACGCGAGCGGCGGGGACGCGAAGGCCACCGCGGCCGTGCCCGCGGGCTTCCCGGTCACCATCGCCAACTGCGGCGTCAGGACGACGTACGACAAGCCGCCGTCGCGGGCGGTCACCATCCACCAGCACCCAGCGGAACTCATGCTCGCCCTCGGTCTGAAGGACCGCATGGTCGGCACGGCCTTCCCCGACTCCGCCGTCCTGCCCGAGCTGAAGAAGGATTACGAGGCGATCCCCGAACTGGCGAAGAAGGAACCGTCGTTCGAGAGGGTCCTGGACGCCGAACCCGACTTCGTCTACGGCGGCTACGGCAGCGCCTTCGCCGAGAACGAAGGCCGCTCCCGCAAGGCGTTCGCCGACGCCGGCATCGACACCCACCTCAACCGCGAGTACTGCGGCGAGAAGCGGGTGACGATGAACGACACCTACGACGAGATCCGCACCATCGGCAAGATCTTCGGCGTGCCCGGCCGTGCGGACGAGCTGGTCGCCGCCCTGCAGGCACGGGTCGGCAAGACCGTCACCGCCGTCAAGGGCATGCCCCAGGTGTCCGTCTTCGTCTACGACAGCGGTGACAAGAGCGCCTTCACCGCGGGCGGCAAGAGCCTGGGCACCGAACTGATCCGGCTGGCAGGCGGCGAGAACGTCTTCGCCGACCTCGACGACGTCTTCGGCGACGTCTCCTGGGAGCAGGTCGTCGAGCGCAAGCCCGAGGTCATCGCCATCTACGACTACGCCGGCGCCGGTAGCGTCGAGGAGAAGAAGGAGTTCCTGCTCTCCCAGCCCGCGCTCGCCGGCGTACCCGCCGTCAGGAACAAGCGGTTCGTCGTCCTGCCGCTGACCGCCACCCTGGTCGGCATCCGCTCGGCCTACGCGGTCGAGGACCTGGCCCGCGGACTGCACCCCGAGAGCTTCCGGTGACGCAGGCCGCCACCGGCACGTCCACTGAGCGGACGGTTCACCAGTGGAAGGGCACCGGGGCAGGAACAGGCCGAACGCGGTCGGCCGTCACGCTGCCGGTCCTCGCCGCGTTGCTCGGCGTCTCCGTGACGGCGGGCCTCGCGATCGGCTCCGTGCATGTACCGCCGGGCCAGGTGTGGGGCATCGTGACGCACGCGCTGGGTGCCGACTGGCAGGAGCCGGACTGGTCACGGGCCCGGGAGACCATCGTGGTGGACGTGCGGGCGCCGCGGGTGCTGCTCGGGGCGGTCACCGGCGCCGGCCTGGCGGTGATCGGCACCGCGCTGCAGGCTCTCGTGCGCAACCCGCTCGCCGAGCCGTATCTGCTGGGCGTCTCCTCGGGGGCGTCGCTCGGCGCAGTCTCGGTGATCGTGTTCGGGGTCACCCTCTTCGGGCCGTTCTCCCTGTCGGTGGCCGCGTTCCTGGGCGCCCTGGGCGCGCTCCTGCTCGTGTACGCCACCGCCCGCACCGGCGGACGCATCACCTCGTCGCGGCTGGTGCTGTCCGGGGTGGCGATCGCGGCGGTGCTCACCGCGGTCCTCGATCTGCTGCTGCTCACCACCGACCGGGGCAACGAAACCCGCGCGGTCCTCGCCTGGACCCTCGGGGGCCTCGGCGGTGTCAACTGGGGCACGCTGTGGCTGCCGAGCACGGCCCTGCTGCTCGGTGTCGGCGTCCTCATGGCGCAGGCCCGCAATCTGAACCTGCTGCTGGCAGGCGAGGAGGCGGCGACCACGTTGGGGCTGGACGTGGCCCGCTTCCGCGCCCGGCTGTTCGTCGTGCTCTCCCTTGTCACGGGCGTGCTGGTCGCGGCGGCCGGACCGATCGGCTTCGTCGGCCTGATGATGCCCCACATCGTGCGCCTGTTCGTCGGCGGCGACCACCGCCGGGTCCTGCCGACGGCGGCACTCGGCGGAGCGGTCTTCCTCGTCTGGGCCGACATCGCCGCCCGGACGATCGCCGCACCGATGGAGATACCCGTCGGCGTCCTCACGGCCCTGTGCGGTGGCCCCTTCTTCCTGTGGCTGATGCGCCGGGACGCCCGGCGCGGCACCGATCGAGGAGTGGCATGACCGCGAGCGAACTGAGCGTCGACGGTGTCACGCTCACCGCCGGAGCCCGCCACCTGGTGCGCGACGTCTCCCTGACCGCCCGCCCGGGCGAGACCATCGGGCTCGTGGGCCCCAACGGCAGCGGAAAGTCCAGCCTTCTGCGCACCGTCTACCGCGTCCTGCGCCCCGACACCGGCCAGGTCCGGGTCGACGGGGGCGACGCCTGGTCGATGCCTGTGCGGCACATGGCCCGCACCGTGGCGGCGGTGGTCCAGGACTCGGCAGCCGACTTCGACCTCGCCGTCCGTGAGGTCGTCGCCATGGGCCGCACCCCGCACAAGCGTCTCCTCGCCGGCGACACCCCCGAGGACGCCGACCTCATCGACTCCGCACTCCGCGCGGTCGACGCCGCCCACCTGGCCGACCGTCCCTTCGACCGGCTCTCCGGCGGCGAGCGACAGCGCGTCCTCATCGCGCGCGCCCTCGCCCAGCAGCCCACCCTCCTGGTCCTCGACGAACCCACCAACCACCTCGACATCCGGCACCAACTGTCCGTACTCGGCGTCCTGCGGCGCCTGCCCTCAACCGTGCTGCTCGCCCTGCACGACCTCAACCTCGCCGCCTACTACTGCGACCGCCTCTACGTCCTGCACGACGGTGAGGTCACCGCCTCGGGACCGCCCGCCGAGATCCTCACCCCGCGGCTCCTGGCCGAGGTCTACGGAGTGGCGGCGGAAGTCGCCACCCATCCGCGCACGGGCGCCCCGCAGGTGACGTTCCTCCCCGAAGAGCCGCGCGGCTGAAGGGCCCACCCGGCACCGTCGGCGTCGACGGGCAGGGCTTGCGCACTGGATGCGGCAGCCGTGCGGGAGGCCGTGGCCGGGGTGCTGTCGCTCCGGCCACGGCCCGGTGCCGTGTCGCTCAGGCGCGGGTCCACTTCTGGTTGGCCTGGCCGTTGCAGGTCCACAGCACCAGCGGGGTCCCGTTGGCGGCGCCGGCCCCGTTGGCGTCGAGGCACAGTCCGGAGTGGACGTTGCGGATCGAGCCGTCGGAGCCGACGGTCCACTTCTGGTTGTTCTGGCCGTTGCAGGGCCAGGTGATGACACGGGTGCCGTTGGCGGTGCCCTGGTCGTAGGCGTCCAGGCACTTGTCGCCGTAGACGCGGATCTCGCCGCCCGCCCATGTGGTCCACAGCTGGTTGGCGGCCGTGTGGCAGTCCCAGAGCAGAGTCGCGGCACCGGCGGCCGTGGAGGCGTTGTCCACGTCCACGCAGCGGCCGGAGGCGTTGCCCCGCAGGCGTGAGGTGGTGGCGGCCAGGGGGCTGCCGCCGCTCACCCGGTACACGGCGACGCCGTGCGCGGGGACGCTCGCCGAGATCTGCCCGGACGTGCTCGACGTGCCGCCGGTCCACAGATCGGTGAGGGTGAAGGGCCCTCCGCCCAGACCGATCTGGGCGGCCGTCGTGGTGACCGTCGCCGCGCTCCCGCCCCGGTTGAACAGCCCCACCGCGACCGAACCGTCCGCCAGGGGCTTGGCGAACACCTCGATGTCGCCGTCGTCGCGCACCCTGCGTCCGCCCGCGCCCAGGGAGTCCTGGTTCACCGCCAGCAGACGCGGGTTGCGCAGGATGGCGCTGACGTCGGCGGACATCGTGCGGATGTCGTTGCCGGCCATCAGCGGGGCACTCATCAGCGCCCACAGGGCGAAGTGGGAGCGGGACTCGGTCAGCGACAGGCCGGGGCGGCCGACGACCAGCATGTCGGGGTCGTTCCAGTGCCCCGGGCCGGACTGTGCGGCCAGCGGCGCATTGACGTCCAGGACGTTGCCGACGCCCATCGGGTAGCTGTTGGTGTTGCCGTTCTGCCAGATGTCGAGCAGGTCCTCGGTCGTCCGCCACAGGTCGGCGACCTCGCCCCAGTTGTACGTGGACCCCGTGATGGCGTGGAAGCTGTTGGGGTTGATGCTGTAGACGATCGGCCGGCCGGTGGCGCGCAGGGCGTCACGCATCAGTGTGAACCGCGCGACCTGCTCGTCACGCGTGCCGCTCGAGGAACACCAGTCGTACTTGAGGTAGTCGACCCCCCACGATGCGAACGTGGCGGCGTCCTGGACCTCGTGGCCTCTGCTGCCCGTGGAGCCGGGGTAAGTGCCCACCGTCTGCGCGCAGGTGCGCTCGCCGGGCACCTGGTAGATGCCGAACTTCAGGCCCTTGCTGTGGATGTAGTCCCCGAGGGCCTTCATCCCGCTCGGGAACTTGGTCGGGTTGGCCCGCAGGTTGCCCTGCGCGTCGCGCTGCGGGTCGAACCAGCAGTCGTCGACCACGACGTACCGGTAACCGGCGTCCCGCATGCCCGAGGACACCATGGCATCGGCGGCCTGCCGGACCTGGGCCTCGGTGATTCCGCACCCGAAGCTGTTCCAGCTGTTCCACCCCAGCGGCGGGGTGAGCGCCGGACTGCCCGGCGCGGCCGTGGCGGTGGACTGCGCCGAGGCCGTCACGGACGCGGTCACCGTCAGCGCGGCGGCCGTGAGGAGGCGGAACAGTCGTCCGCGTAATCGTCTGGGCAACGGGACTCCTTCGACGGGAGGGGGAAGGAATGGTTCGAAATTTCGATCGCCGTTCGGAACTTTCGGACGCCCCACGGATACTAAAGAGACGGCCGCGACTGTCAACACCTCCCTGAGAAGCAGGAGGTGTCGCCTCCGCACCAGACGCTTCGAACTTTTCGAAGCGGCGCACGACTCGTGCGAGACGGGTTGACGGTGCAAGCCACCCTCCTATCATCCAGAATGCTCGACACCTCGCACCACGTTCGATATCTCGAATCTCGAGCGCCACAGAGCCGCTCCGACCGATGAACTCGAGGTGAACATCCATGGACCTGTCATGGTCACATCAGCATCTGACCCGACGCCGCACGCTCGCGGCCGCCACCGGCCTGGCCGCCGGCGCCCTCCTCCGCCCGGGGCCCGCCCTCGCGGCCGCGGCGCAGTACACGAACCCGGTGATCTGGCAGGACTTCGCGGACATCGACATCATGCGGGTCGGCGACACCTACTACGCCTCGGCCTCGACGATGCACTACTCGCCGGGCGCGCCCGTTCTGCGCTCGTACGACCTGGTGAACTGGGAGATCGCCGGCCATGCGGTACCCGTCCTCGACTTCGGCGCCAAGTACGACCTGAACGGCGCCCGCGGCTACGTCAGAGGAATCTGGGCATCGTCACTGGCCTACCGGCCCAGCAACAGGACCTTCTACTGGCTCGGCCAGATCGACTTCGCCCGGACGTACGTGTACACCGCCACCGCGGTGGAGGGGCCGTGGAGCAGGCTGACGACGATCAGCACCCCCTACTACGACGCCGGTCTGCTCGTCGACACCGACGACACCCTCTACGTGGCGTACGGCAACACCACCATCAGCGTGGCCCAGCTCTCGCCCGACGGCCGCAACCAGGTCCGTACGCAGGAGGTGTTCAGGACACCGTCCAGCGTCGGCACCCTGGAGGGCGCCCGCTTCTACAAGATCAACGGGCAGTACTACATCTTCCTGACCCGCCCCGCGAACGGCCAGTACATCCTCAAGTCGTCGAGCGGCCCCTTCGGCCCGTACACGATGCGGCAGGTCCTCCTCGACCTGCGCGGACCGATCCCCGGCGGCGGCGTCCCCCACCAGGGCGGGCTGGTGCGGACGCAGAGCGGCGCCTGGTACTACATGGCCTTCGTCGACGCCTACCCCGGCGGCCGCATGCCCGCCCTGGCGCCGGTCACCTGGACCGCGGACGGCTGGCCCGTCGTACAGCTCGTCAACGGCGGGTGGGGCACCACGTATCCCAGTCCGGCCCTGCCCGCTCCGCCCCGCCAGGTCACCCCCATGACCGGCGTCGACACCTTCGACGGTACGAGCCTGAAACCGCGATGGGAGTGGAATCACAACCCCGACAACACGAAGTGGTCGGTCGGCGACGGCCTGACGCTGCGGACCGCGACCGTCACCCACGACCTCTACTGGGCCCGCAACACCCTCACGCACCGCATCCAGGGCCCCACCTCCACCGCCACGGCCCAGCTCGACCACTCCGCGATGCGGGACGGCGACCGGGCGGGGCTTGCGCTGCTGCGCGACTCCTCCGCCTGGATCGGTCTCAAGCGCGACGGCGGCGCGACACGGGTGGTGATGGTCACCGGGCTGACCATGGACGGCAACTGGAACACCACCGGCACCGGCACCGAGATCGCGAGCGCGCCCGTCTCCGGCAGCCGCATCTGGTTGCGCGCGAACGCGGACATCCGACCCGGCGCACCGCGCCCCGGGACCTTCTCCTACAGCACCGACGGCATCACGTTCACCCGTCTCGGACCCGCCTTCTCCATGGGCAACGACTGGCGGTTCTTCATGGGCTACCGGTTCGCCCTCTTCAACCACGCCACTCAGGCCCTCGGCGGCGCGGTCCGCGTCACGCGGTTCGAGGTGTCCACGCCCTGAACCGATCCACCGACCGCACCGCCCGGCCGCCGCCCGGCCAGGAGAACCGTGAGCCCGCTGGAACGGCTCGGTCCCCCGACCGGCTCCCTGGAGGTCCCGCGCCCGTCCAAGGCGACTCGTTCGGACCTGGGTCCGCCCCTGCGGGCAGTGAGGAGTCAGGCGCTGGCCCGGACGGCCAGGCGGGTGGGGAGGACCAGCGGGGTGGGGTCCTGCCCGTTGACGAGCGCGACGAGCATGCGCGCCATCTCCCGTCCGAGGGCCTCCACGGGCTGATGGACGGTGGTGAGCGGCGGATCGGCGATCTGGGCGGCCGTCAGGTCGTCGAAGCCGACCACGGCGACGTCGGCGGGGACCCGCCGGCCGGCCTCCCGCAGGGTGCGCAGCGCTCCCGCCGCCATGTTGTCGTTGGCGGCGAACACTCCGTCCACGTCGGGGTGTCCGGCCAGCAGCGCGGCCATGGCGGCGGCTCCGCTGCGCTCCGTGAAGTCCCCCTCCAGCGGCGGGTACGGATCGAGACCGGCGCCCAGCATGGCGTCCCGGTAGCCGCGGTACCGGGCGCGCCCGGCCTCGGTGTCCAGACGCCCGCAGATCACCGCCACGCGCCTGCGGCCGAGTGAGACCAGATGCTCGGTCGCCTCGCGCGCTCCGCCGACGTTGTCCACGTCCACGTACCACCGGGGAGCCGAGCCGACCGGGCGCCCGCCGAACACGACGGGCATCTGCGCCTCGTCGGCCATCCGGGTCAGCGGATCGTCCTCGCGCAGCGCCATCAGCATCACACCGTCCGCGCCCCTGGCCCGCATGAGCTCCTCGACCCGCTTGCGGCCCCGGTCGGAAGCGGCCAGGCACAGCATCAGATGCAGGTCGGCCTCGTCCAGGGCGGCCGACGCCCCCACGATCACCCGGGCGAAAAAGGGATCGGCGAAGATCGACGGATCCTCTCCCGAGACGACCAGGGCGGCCGCTCCCGTCTGACGGGTGGCGAGCGCGCGGGCGGTCGGATTGGGTACGTAGCCGAGTTGCCGCACGGCCCGTTCGACAGCCTCGCGCTTGGCACGGCTGACGTGCGGGGCGTTGTTGAGGGCGCGGGAGGCCACGGAGCGGGAAACGCCGGCGCGTTCGGCCACCTCGTCGAGCGTCGGATGCCGACGCGGCGCTGCTTCTGCCATGGCTCGTGAGTCTTTCACAGGCCGGGGGCGCTTACGGGAGGCACGAGATGGGACCGCTTCCAGTCGAGTGACCCCTCCGGACCTTGCTTCCCGCGCCGTAAGTCCAATGCTGCACCAGCTATTGACAGCCCATCAGCTCGCCCACACGATTGGGACCGCTTCCAGTGGGAGCGCTCCCAAAGCGCAACTCCTCTGAAATCGAGGTACTGTCTTGAGCCGCAGACTCCGCAGCCTGATCGCAGCACTCTGTGCTCTGCCGCTGGCGTTCGCCGCCGCACCCTCCGCCCACGCGGCCGACCCCACCACCATGACCAGCGGGTTCTACGTGGACCCCGACTCCAGCGCGAAGAGGTGGGTGGCCGCCAACCCCGGCGACGGCCGGGCCGCCGCGATCAACGCCTCCATCGCCAACACCCCGATGGCCCGCTGGTTCGGCTCCTGGAGCGGAACCATCGGCACCGCCACAGGTGCGTACGTCGGGGCGGCGGACCAGCGGGACAAGCTGCCCGTGCTGGTCGCCTACAACATCTACAACCGCGACTACTGCGGAGGCCACTCCGCCGGCGGAGCCGCCTCGCCGTCCGCCTACGCCAACTGGATCGCCCAGTTCGCCGGCGGGATCGCCGGCCGCCCGGCCGTCGTCATCCTCGAACCGGACTCCCTCGGAGACTACGGCTGCATGACCCAGGCCCAGATCGACGAACGCGAGGCCATGCTCACCGGTGCCCTCGCCGAGTTCAACCGCCAGGCCCCCAACACCTGGGTCTACATGGACGCCGGCAACCCGCGCTGGGCCGACGCGGCGACCATGGCCCGGCGCCTCCACGAAGCCGGCCTCCGACAGGCCCACGGCTTCTCGCTCAACGTCTCCAACTACATCACCACCGCCGAGAACACCGCCTACGGCAACGCCGTCAACAACGAACTGGCCGCCCGCTACGGCTACACCAAGCCGTTCGTCGTGGACACCAGCCGCAACGGCAACGGCACCAACGGCCAGTGGTGCAACCCCTCCGGCCGCCGCATCGGTACGCCCACCCAGAAGGGCGGAGGCCCCGAGATGCTCCTGTGGATCAAGACTCCGGGCGAGTCCGACGGCAACTGCGGTGTCGGAACCGGCTCCACGGCCGGCCAGTTCCTCCCCGAGGTCGCCTACAAGATGATCTACGGCTACTGATCCGGGACTCCCCCGCCCACCCCGGTGACCGGCAGCCCGCCGGGGCGGGCGGGCACGCCCTATGCCGGAGTCGTCTCGTAGGTCCAGCGCAGAAGGGCGCCCAGGCCGCCTGTCGGAATGTCCGTGGCGTCCGCGCCGTCCTCGTCCGCCGGGGGGACGACCAGCACGTCGGCGGCGATGACGGCGGCTGCGCGCAGCAGTGCGTCGTCCGCCCGTACCGGCGTCGGATCGCTCTCCCCCAGGGTCCGGGCGTCGCTCCGGCGTGCCGCTACCTGGTCGGGCCGGGCGCCCACCCATGTCTCGCGGTCCAGTTCCGGTCCGTCGGGCCGGACGAGCAGCGTGTCGATGCGGTGTTCCCGGGCCGCTTCCACCAGTGCCGGGATGCCCTCCACCGCTTCCGTGGGCCGGTCGGTGCCCACGCGGCCGGCGCGGAAGCGGTCGAGCGCCTCCTCGACGCGGTGACGCGTGTACCGCCGCCGGGCCTGCTCGATGGCCTCCTCCAGCGCGGGGGAGGCGGAGCCGGCGGCGCGACCGCCGTGTTCGGTCTCCGTCGTGACCCGGCGGACCGCTTCGGGCAGCTTCTCGTGCACGGCCGGCCGCTCGCGGGGGTCACCGACCAGGACGACCAGGTCGGCACCGGATTCTTCGAAGGCCGCGTTCAGCGCTTCGGCGATCTCACCGGCGTTGTGCTCCCAGGTGTTCTCGACCTTGAGCTGGAAGTGCCGCTCGGACCAGTCGGACGAAGTCGTGCGGTGCACGGGGTGCTGCTGCCCCTCGACCTGGCCCGCGGACCGCGGACCGGCCGCCCCGCGCAGTTCGAGGTCGGCGCCCGTCCGGTCGATGTACGCCACGAGGCAGACGGGGTCCTGACCCGCCAGTTCCAGCAGCGGCGTCAGCCGGGGCAGCGGGGCCCAGCAGCTGATCTGCCGCCGCGGGGGCCGGGAGAGCCGGTGGGTGAGCACCACCTCGCCCCCGGCCGCGAAGACCACACGGCCCGCCGGGTCCTCCGCGGGCCCGATCCTCAGAAGAGCGTCACGCACCGCTTCCGTGGTGGCTGCGTCGGCACCCTCCTCCTCGAGCGTCCGGCACGCTTCGCGCACGGACAGCTCACGCCGCTTGGCACCCGACTCGTCGTTCTGCAGAGGGTCGAAGTACACGGTGGCCCACGGTCCCGGGCGGTCGAAGAGCGGTTGCAGGAAAGACAGCTGCACTTTTCCTCCTTCGGTCCGTTGCCGGCCGGGTGCCCGAAGCAGGGGGGAGACACACGGGAACCCGGTGACGAGAAAGGAGGGGCAGGAGCCGTTACCAGCCGTAGTGCTCGGGAACCCATGTCGCATCCGACCAGTCGCCGCCCCTCGGCCCGCGTGCCGGAGGCGGCACACCGAAGAAGGGAAGTCCATGACCAAGGCGCGAGACATCATGACCGGCGGAGCCGAATGCGTCGGCGCCGAGGAGACGGTGCTGGACGCGGCACGCAAGATGAAGGACCTCGGGGTCGGCGCCCTGCCGATCTGCGGCACCGACAACAAGCTGAAGGGTGTCCTGACCGACCGGGACATCGTGGTGAAGGTCTTGGGCGCCGGCAAGGACCCGGCCACCTGTCCGGCCGGGGAACTGGCCCAGGGCGAGGCCGTCACCATCGGTGCGGACGACGACGTGCAGGAGATCCTGCGCACCATGTCCGCGCACAAGGTGCGCCGCCTGCCGGTGATCGACGGGCACGACCTGGTCGGCATGGTCGCCCAGGCCGATGTCGCCCGCTCCCTGCCCGACCCCCAGGTCGGTGATCTGCTGCAGGCGCTGTCCACCGACTGACGCCGTCCCCGTCCCGGGCCTGCGACCACTGTGGGGGCGGATCGTCCCCGCTCCGGGCAGCCCCTCCTGGGCAGCGTCCACGTCCTCGCCAGCAGCCTCCGCGCACGCGGTGGCGGAGCCCGTCGGCGACGGGGTGACCCGCACGGTTCTCAGCGGGCCGCCAGGCCCTCCAGCGCCTGCACCGTGTCCGCCAGGCCATGGGGACGGGCCGTGCCCGGGACGGGGCGGCCCGACCAGCCGGGGCCGAGGGTGAGGACCAGAGGGCTGCGGCGGGCGCCTCGTACGCCCCATTCCATCGCCGCCACGTGCTGGGCCAGGGGGCGGCTCGCCGTCGTGCGGGACTGGGCCCACAGGGCGACCGCCGCCGGGCCGGTTCTGCGGACCGCCGCGATCAGGGACTCGACCGGGAGCGCGCCGCCGAACATCCGTACAGGGATGCCGCGTTCGGCCAGTGCGGCGTTCAGCACCTCGAGGGCGAGCG
Organism: Streptomyces sp. GB4-14; assembly: GCF_022696125.1. Taxonomy (NCBI): domain Bacteria; kingdom Bacillati; phylum Actinomycetota; class Actinomycetes; order Kitasatosporales; family Streptomycetaceae; genus Streptomyces; species Streptomyces sp. GB4-14. The sequence goes on from NZ_RZHO01000002.1 coordinate 904,464, forward strand.
TGTGGTTCTCCCCCGGCACGCAGGCCAGGACGGTCGTCGCGCCCGGGCGGTCGGGGACCGTGTCCGGTGCGGCGCGGCGGAGGGCGCCCGAGACGTGCCAGGAGAGGAAGTGCTCCACCTCGACGTACCGCTCCCCCGACGACTCCCACTTGCGCCCCACGGCCTGCAGCGTCGGCACGATCACCTCCGTCCAGGCGGCGACCAGGCCGTGTTCCCGTATCGCGTCGAGCAGCAGCCGGTCGAGTGCGGCCGCGTCGAGGCGGAGGGCGGCGCGGGCGATGCCCTTGCACTCCTGGCGTGCGTCGTCCAGGCGCAGGCCGCTGCCCGCGCGGGAGGGAGGCACGGGTGTGGGTGCGGGGCGCGGTCGGGCGGACGGCTCCGGGCCGGCATCCGGTGCCGGCGCCGGCGTCTCCCGGGCCAGCCGTGCCGCCTCGGCCGGCGGGATGCCCGTCGCCGTGAGCGCGCACATCCGCTCCAGGCGGGCCACGTCCGCCGGGGTCCAGCGGCGGTGCCGGCCGCCGGTGTGACGGTCGGGGCCGAGGCCGTAGCGGTGGTCCCAGGTGCGGACCGTGGTCGGGGCGACGCCCAGGCGGCGCGCCACCTCGCCGGTGGTCAGTCCCCCACCGGATCCGGCGTCTTCCGTGCTCTCGCTCATGCCCCCACCGTACGTCTTACGACGCACAAACGACGCATGTTGTCTGCGTCGATTTACCGGATCGACGCTGGGCCCAGTCCCGCAGTGAGCGGCACTCCTTCGAAAGGGATGGTCCCCATGCGCTCCCGTTTCCCCGTCGCCGTCGCCGCCTCCACCGGTGCCTGCGCCCTCGCGCTCGGCGTCGCCGCACCCGCCATGGCCGCCCCCTCGGCCGAGCAGGACACGGCGATGGTCTCCGTCGTGCACGGCATCCCCGGCATGACGGTCGACGTGTACGCCAACGGCGACGAACTCCTCTCCGGCTTCGAGCCCGGCACGGTGACCGAGCCGCAGTCCCTCCAGGCCGGCACCTACGACATCCAGATCTTCGAGGCGGGCCAGGGCCCCGGCGGAGAGCCCGCCCTGGAGAAGAAGGTCGAGGTCGGCGAGGGCGACACCGCGACGATCGCCGCCCATCTCGGCGCCGACGGCACGCCCCGGCTGACCGCGTTCGCCGACGACGTCTCCAAGGTCGACGCGGGCAAGGGCCGGCTGACCGTACGCCACATCGCGGCCGCGCCCGCCGTGGACGTGCGCGCGGGCGGCGAGCCCGTCTTCACCGGTCTGACGAATCCGGACGAGGACACCGCCGTGGTCGACGCGGGCACCGTCGACGCCGACGTGGTCCTCGCCGGCACCGACACCGTGGCCGTCGGACCGGCCGACGTGAACGTGGCGGAGGGCGCCGGCACCGTCGTCTACGCCTGGGGCAGCGCCGAGGACAAGAACCTCGCCCTGGCCACGCAGAAGTTCAGCGGCATGGACTCCATGCCGAAGGCCGTCCACGCGGGCGGCGACGGCACCGCCGTGTCCGCCAACTCCACGAACTGGACGCCGGGTTGGGCCGTCGCCGGCGGCGCGGTCGCCGTGGCCGGCGTGCTGGCCGCCCGTCGCTCGGCGGGCAGGCGTGGGTGACACCTCGCGGCGGCGCGGGGGACCGGCCGTGGCGGTCGCCGTCCTGGCGGCCGTCGCGGCGGTGGTCCTCGGCGTGCTGGGGTCGGTGCAGGGGCGGCAACAGGCCGCCCCGCCCGTCGGCTTCGGCGCCGCACCGTCGGCGTCCGCCGGCGCTGCCGTCAAGCCGTCCGGCGCCGCGTCGCCGCCGTCCATGGCCGGCCGGACGGTCGTCCGGCAGGCCGCGCCCGCGCGTGTCCTCGTGCCCGGTGTCGGGCTCGACGCCCGGGTCGAGGGCGTCGGCGTGACCCCGCGGGGGGACATGACCGTCCCGGACGACCCGGCCGTGGCCGGCTGGTACCGGTACGGGCCCGCTCCCGGCAGTTCGGAGGGGTCGGCGGTGCTGGTGGGGCACCTCGACGGCGAGACGGGCGACCTGGGCGAGTTCGCCGCGCTCAGGGACGTACGGGCCGGGGACACCGTGGAGGTGCGGCGGGCGGGGGCCGAGCCCGTCGCCTACCGCGTCACCGCGCGCGCCACCGTCCCGAAGGACGAGCTGCCGCCGTCCGCCTTCCGCCGCTCCGGGCCGCCGGTGCTCACGCTCATCACCTGCGCGCCGCCGTTCGAGCCGGAACGCGGCGGTTACACCGCCAACCTCGTCGTGACGGCGGAGCCGGTGGACGCCCGCCAGGCCCGCTGAGTCATCTGATCGAGTCTGTCGTTGTCCGTTCGTTCGATGCCTTTTCGAACTGACTTCGACCAAACAGGCGTTCCCCGGCGCAAGCATGCGATCACCACAGATCATCCACGGAAATCCCCACGCTTCGACACGTTCTGTGCGCCTACCGTTCGAGCGCGGCCAGGGCGGAAGTGCTGCCCCTCGAGGCCGCCGCGACCACGTAACGACTGAGAGGCAGACGCCCGTGGCAACTGTGGAAGTGTCGCTGAAGGACATGATGACCAACGTCGAGGGGGCCCTGGGTGCGGCCGTCGTCGACTACTCGAGCGGCATGGCGCTGGGCACCCTGGGCGGAGGGAAGGACCTGGACCTGACCGTCGCGGCCGCCGGCAACACCGACGTGATCCGCGCCAAGGTGCGCACGATGGAACTGCTGGGCCTCACCGGGCAGATCGAGGACATCCTCATCACCCTGGAGTCCCAGTACCACCTGATCCGGCTGGTCACCGGCCGCAGCGGCAACGGCCTGTTCCTGTACCTCGTGCTGGACAAGTCCCGTTCGAACCTGGCGATGGCCCGCCACCAGCTCAAGCGGGTCGAGGAACAGCTGGAAGTGTGAGCCGCCCCGGGTCACGGCCGACGCGCGCCCACGATGTGAAGACTTCTTCAAGTCTCCACATGAACATGGTCCCAAGCCGTGGGCGCGTGTCACGCCCAGCCAGAAGGATCGGCGGCGAAGGACGGCACATCGTGCGGCGGCGCCCGCTCAGGGCGCCGCCGCACAGCGGAGACCATTCCCGACGCGGCAGGGAGCGCGCACCCATGCAAGTCCCCCTCTACCAGGCCAAGGCAGAGTTCTTCCGGATGCTGGGGCACCCGGTGCGCATCCGGGTGCTGGAGCTGTTGCAGCACGGGCCGGTGCCGGTGCGGGACCTGCTCGCCGACATCGACATCGAACCGTCCAGCCTTTCCCAGCAGCTGGCGGTACTGCGCCGGTCCGGCATCGTCGTCTCCGTACGGGAGGGCTCCACCGTGACGTACGCCCTCGCCGGCGGCGACGTCGCCGAACTGCTCCGCGCGGCCCGGCGGATCCTCACGGAACTGCTGGCCGGCCAGACCGAACTCCTCGCGGAACTGCGGCAGGTGGACGTACCGGTGCCGTCGGTGCCCGGGGGCGGGGAGGAATAGGGCGGGCGTGGGCGCCTCATGGGTGGGCCGCGTCGGTCGTGTGCCGTGGGGTCGAAACGGCCCGCGCCTTCGGAGGCGGGGCCGGCGAGCGTGTTCGGGGCGAGGTGCGTGCTGTCAGGCGTCGCCGAGGGTGTCCAGGCCGGTGAGGGCGCCGACCGGGTCGGGGTCAGGGGTGCCGCGCGGCCACCAGTCGTCCTGGCCCGGCTCCGACTCGTACGCGTACCAGAGGTGGTCGCGGCCCAGCCGGAGCTGGACGTGGCCCCGGGGGTGGGTGAGGCGGTTGCGCCACGGCCGGAAGGCGGGGAGGTCCGCCGCGAGCAACAGCGGGCGGGCGCGGTCGAAGCGGCCGGCCGGCGGGTCCCACGGCTCCTCCAGTACGGCCAGTCCGGTCGGGCCGCCCTGCCGCCACGCGGCGACCGCGCGCGCCAGGTCGCCGGGCGTGCGGCCGGCCGCGCGCGCCAGTGACGCGTACAGCGCGCGGGTGCCGGCGGTCAGCCCCGAGCCGGGGCGGGCTGCGGCCAGACGCACCGCGTCGTGCCACAGGGAGAGCGGGCCGACCGGGTCACGGCCCGTGGTGAGCAGGGCGTGCGCGCGGGCCGCCGCGTCGGTGGCGAGCTGGTCCAGCGCGAAGGGGTCCGGCCCGCCCGGGGACGCCGGGTAGACGGGCGGCTGCTCCGGGTGCGACGGAGGGGGCAACGGCGCGGGCAGCGGCGGGAGTTCGGGACCTCGGCGGGACACGGCGTCGGTGGCGCGCAGGCCCGGCAGCGGCTCCGGCTCCCGTCCCTGGGCCGCCCGTGCGGCGCGGGTCGCGCTGAGACGGGACAGCGCGTCGATCACCTCGCGCTCGCCGCGCCCGCGCAGCAGGAGCAGCACGAACGGGTCGGCGTCCAGCAGGCGGGCGGTCTGGTAGCAGAGGGCGGCCGCGTGCTTGCACGGGTGACCCGAGTCGGGGCAGCTGCAGCGGGGGGCGAGGTCGCCCGGGCCGGGGAGGAGAGGGACGCCGCAGTCGGCGAGGGACTGCGGCATCTCCTTGTCCAGCAGGGCCGCGATGTGACCTGGGCGGTCGGCCGCGGCGTCCAGGAAGCGGTCCCAGTCGGCGTCGTCGAACGTCCGCAGGCGTACCTGTACGCGGTAGGGGCGGGGGCGGCTGCCCTGCACGTACGCCAGGACCAGTCCCGGCGTGACGGTGATGGCGTCCACGTGCCCCTGCTCGGCGTAGCCGCGTCCCCGGGCGAGGCGGGCGGGGTCCAGCGCGCCGTCCTCCAACGCGGTGACCCACGCCCTCCCCCACCAGGTCGCGGCGAACGGTTCGCCGTCACCGGAGGGGCGGGGCGGGAACGGCGGGAAGGTACGGCGGTGGTCGCCGTCGCGCGTCGGGGCGGCCATGGAACGGGGGGTGGCGTGGTGCGCCGCCTGGGCGCCGGTCACGTCTCGCTGGGCGACGGGCGCGGGGCGGGCGGGCGGCTCCTGGAGGTCGCGGGCGGCGGCCGGTCCCCGCGGGTGGCCGGGGTCCGGTGCCCGGCGGCCGGAGGCGGAGGCCGGTCCTCGGCCGGGTGCGGCAGCCGGTCCCTCACCCGTGGCACCGGCCGGTCCGGCATCGGTGCCGGGTGCGGGTCCCCGGCCGGGGCCGGAATCGACCGCTCGGTCGAAGGCGGAGGCCCGCTCCTGGTCCGGGGCGGAAGCGGATTCCCCGCCGGGGGCAGGGGCCGGCCCCTCGACCGGGTCGCCAGCCGGTTCCCGGCCGCTGGCGGGGACCCGCGTCGCATCCCGGGTGGGAGCCGGCTCGTCGGAGGCGAGGGTGCCCGGCGGCTCAGCGGCGGGGCCGCGCCTCGGGACGTCCTCGGTGACGTGAGACGCCTCCACGCCGGGTGTCGGGTCCTCCGCCATGTCGGGCATGCGGAACGCGTCGGCGAGGGTCTCCCGGATCTCGCGCGCGTGGCGGTCGGCGGCGCGGTCACCTCGTGTGGTGCGGGGGATGCGCGGCGCGGGATCACGACGGGGACGCTTCGCCGCTTCCACCTGCTCGCGGGCGAGGGCTCGGGCCCGTTCCTCACGGGCGGCGCGCAACGCCTCCCGGGCGATGTCGCCGGGGCGGGAACCCTGGGGCGAGTCCGTGCCGGCTGTCGAGCCGGACACCTCGTGCCCGTCCTCGGCGTCGGCGGAACGGGGCCCGGCCCCGGCGGGGGCAGCCGCATCCTCTTCGTCGCGAGGAGCGCCCCCGGCGCGGGACGCGCCGGACGGGTCGGCGGAACCCTCCTCCGCGCGCGGACGCGTCCCGCCGGGCGCTTCTCCACCGGCGGCCGAGGACGGGGCCTGACGCTCGGTGTCCTGGGAGGACACCTTCCTCTCCCGCGGCGCCACGTCACCGGCGGCCGGCTCAGAGGTCGCCCGCGCATCCCCGGCCGACGCTCCACGTCGCGCCCGCCGAGCGCGGTGCAATGCCTCGCGCGCCGCATCGGACGGCCGGGGGCCCCGAACAGCCGGAGACGCCGCACCGGCCCGCGCGGCCCCCTCCCCCGAAGCCCCCGCACGCCGCAACGCCTCCCGCGCCGCGTCCGACGCACGAGCCTCCCGGCCGTCCGGGACCGACGGATCGGCCTGCACGGCCCCCTCCCCCGAAGCCCCCGCACGCCGCAACGCCTCCCGCGCCGCGTCCGACGCACGAGCCTCCCGGCCGTCCGGGACCGACGGATCGGCCTGCACGGCCCCCTCCCCCGAAGCCCCCGCACGCCGCAACACCTCCCGCACCGCACCGGACACACAGGAAGCCGGAGCGAGCCCCTCTCCCGAAGCCACCGCGCCGCGCAGCGCCTCGCGCGCCTCCTCGGCCGGGGGCTCCGAGCCGGGCTGCGCGGCCTCCGCGGCCGAAGGGGCCGTCTCCCCCCTCGGCTGGGAAGAGCCCGCGTCCCCGGGCGCGGCGCCCCGCTCACGCGCCGCGCGCAGCGCCTCCCTCGCCTCCTCCGACGGCCGCGGTGTCATGTCGTCCTCCGCAGGGACACCAGGTCGGACAGCTCGCGGTCGGAGAGTTCCGTCAGGGCGGACTCGCCGGAGCCGAGGATCGCGTCGGCGAGGGCCCGCTTGGACTGCAGCATCTCGGCGATGCGGTCCTCCACCGTGCCCTCGGTGACGAGCCGGTGGACCTGGACGGGCTGGGTCTGGCCGATGCGGTAGGCGCGGTCGGTGGCCTGCTCCTCCACCGCCGGATTCCACCAGCGGTCGAAGTGGACGACATGTCCCGCGCGCGTCAGGTTCAGCCCTGTCCCCGCCGCCTTCAGGGACAGCACGAGCACCGGGACCGCCCCGCTCTGGAAGCGGTCCACCATCCGCTCCCGCTCGGGCACCGGCGTCCCGCCGTGCAGCAGGTCGACCGGGACGGCGCGCTCGGCGAGATGGCGGGTGATCAGGCGGGCCATGCCGACGTACTGGGTGAAGACGAGGGCGGAGCCGTCCTCCGCGAGCACCGTGTCCAGCAGCTCGTCGAGCAGGGCGAGTTTGCCGGAGCGGGCGGCGAGGCGGTCGCCGGCCGGGGCGTGCTCCTCCTTGAGGTACAGCGCCGGGTGGTCGCAGATCTGCTTGAGCGAGGTCAGCAGCTTCAGCACCAGCCCGCGGCGCCCCATCCCCTGCGCCGTCTCGATGGCGATCATCGACTCGCGCACCACCGCCTCGTACAGCGCGGCCTGTTCGCGGGTGAGCGGCACCGGGTGGTCCGTCTCCGTCTTGGGCGGCAGCTCGGGGACGATGCCCGGGTCGGACTTCTTGCGCCGCAGCAGGAAGGGGCGGACCAGACGGGCCAGCCGCTCGGCCGCCTGCTCGTCCTCCCCGGTCTCCACCGCGCGCGCGTGCCGGGCGCGGAAGGACTTGAGCGGGCCGAGAAGGCCGGGGGTGGTCCAGTCGAGGAGGGCCCACAGCTCGGAGAGGTTGTTCTCCACGGGCGTGCCGGTGAGGGCCACCCGGGCGGGTGCCGGGATGGTGCGCAGGGCCTTGGCGGTCGCCGAGTGCGGGTTCTTGACGTGCTGCGCCTCGTCGGCGACGACCATGCCCCACCGCTGTTCCGCCAGGGTGGGGGCGGCGGAGCGCATGGTGCCGTAGGTGGTGAGGACGAAGCCGCCGTCCAGCCCCTCCAGGGTGCGGTCGGGTCCGTGGAAGCGGCGTACGGGCACGCCGGGCGCGAACCGGGTGATCTCCCGCTGCCAGTTGCCGAGCAGGGACGCCGGGCACACCACGAGGGTGGGCTCGGTGCGGGCGCGCTTCAGGTGCAGGGCGATGAGGGTGACGGTCTTGCCTAGGCCCATGTCGTCGGCGAGGCAGCCGCCCAGTCCGAGGGAGGTCATGAGGTCGAGCCAGGCCAGGCCGCGGAGCTGGTAGTCGCGGAGGGTGGCGTCGAGGCCGGGCGGGGGTTCGGCGGGGAGCACGCCCGCGGTCAGGCGGTCGCGGAGGGCGGCCAGCGTCCCGGCGGGCACCGCTTCCACCGTCTCGCCGTCGATCTCCGCCTCCCCGGTGAGGGCGACGGACAGCGCGTCGACGGGGTCGAGCAGGCCCAGGTCCCGTTTGCGGGCCTTGCGGACCAGGGCGGGGTCGACCAGCACCCACTGGTCGCGGAGCCGGACGACCGGGCGGTGCGCCTCGGCCAGGGCGTCCATCTCGGCCTCGGTCAGCGGGTCGCCGCCGAGGGCGATCTGCCAGCCGAACCGCAGCAGGTCCTCGCTCTCGAAGAAGCCGGTGCCGTCGGTCGCGGAGCCGGGCGCGGAGCGGACGACGGCCGTGGCCGTGAGGTCCTGGGCGAGGTCACGCGGCCAGTGCACGGCGACCCCTGCCGCCGCGAGCCGGGTGGCCGCCACGCCGAGCAGATCGCTCAGCTCGTCCTCGGACAGGGCGAGGACGTCCGGCACGTCCTGGTCGGAGAGCCGGTCCAGCGGGGGCCAGACGCGGGCCGCGCGGCGCACCGCGAGGGCGGCGTCGACGCGCGCGCGGGGCCCGAAGCCGTGGTCCGCCTCACCGGACCAGAGGGCCGCCGCGTCGGCCACCAGCGTCGGGTCGGACAGGCTGTGCACCTGCACGATCGCCGCTCCCGCGCCGCGCGCGCCGCTGCCGCCCGCGGTCCCGTCGGCGTCGAAGAGGTCGTGCGCGGACAGGTCCAGGCGGAGCGAGATCCGTACGCCCGCGTCCATGCCGGCGGCGACCTCCGCGGCCCAGTCCCGGGCATCGGGCAGCCGCTGGGGCCGCCGCGCGGCGAACGGCGGTCCGGATGCGTAGGGCGCGGCGGGCGTGCGGGGCAGGGTGTCGGCGACCGCGTCGAGGAACGCGCGGACCAGCGCCTCCGGTCGCGGCAGGCGCAGGGGGCCGGGGCCGGGCAGCGGCACCGCGTGGCCCTCGTACGGGAGGGCGGCGGCCACCGCGCGCAGGTGGGTCACGTCGTCCGGTTCGAGGGGGCCGGCGCGCCAGGCGTCGTACCCCTCGGCGGTGAGGCCGGGCAGCAGGCGGCCCCGGGCGGTGAGGCGCAGGGCGTGCAGGGCGGCGGCGCCCCAGCAGGCGGTGGCCGGGTGGGCCGCCGGATCGTGCCGGGCGCGGACCAGCAGGGGCAGGGCCTCGTCCACGGGCAGGGACAGCGCGGGGACGGTGCGCCGGCGCACACTCGCGCCGTGCGGTCGTACGACGGTGAGGTCCGTGCGCCGGGCGCCCCCGGCTTGCGGGGGCACGTCCGCGTCCCCGCTCCCGGCGGGCACGTCCGCGCCCTGCGGGTCGTAGAAGGCGATCCGTCCGTCGCGCGGGAGGGGTGCGGGCAGGAACACGGCCGGCAGCGACGACGCGACGAGCCCGTCGGCCGTCACGGCGCCCTCGGCCACCGTCGTCGCCTCGCCCATACGTCTTGTCACCTCCCCGCCCGTCCGTCGGACCAGTCGTCTTCGACTCTACGGGCGGGGTCCGACAATCGGCTCCGGCGGCCAGGTCCCGCGGGAGGGTCAGGGCACCGTGCGGGACACGACGTACACGCGCGGGTAGCCGGGTTTGTCGTGGTTGACGACGACGTCGTGCGTGGGCGCGGGGTTCTTCTGCCTGTGCACCAGGCCTGACCAGGTGCCGGGGCCGTCGAAGGTCCAGCCGGTGACGTCGCGGTCGCGCTCACTGATGGGGAGGCGGTCCTTCTTCAGGTCCTTCTCCGACATGCCCATGCTGGTGAGGAACGCGGTCAGACCCGCGTCGCTGGTCTCGAACTCGACGTAGAGGCGGCTGGTCTTCCAGTTGTTCGTCTCGTACGAGGCGACCCACCAGGCCGGGTGCGGCACCGGCACCTGGTAGATGCGTCGCTGGAGCTTGGACGGCCAGCCCTCGGTGAGGCCGGTCGCCGAGTACTTCGCCTCCTTGTCCTTGCCGCTGGCCCGGCTCTGGTTCGCGGAGATCACCAGGTAGCCGGCCGGGATGCCGATGAGCAGGACGATGATCAGCAGGGTGAGGGCGCGGCGGCGGATCATGTGCCGCCGGTCCTCACCGGGGTGCGCCCCGCCCTGCCCGTCGGGGCGGCCGGGGTCGTGCGCCGACGCAGGAAGCCCGCCCGTCACAGCGACTCCGAGGGGGAACGGCGGGCCTCCGCGAACTTCTCGTAGCGCTCGTACCGCTCGACCCGGCGGCGCTTGGCGCGGCGGAAGCGGCGGGCGACCAGGCGGGCCAGGTCGGCGGCGCCGACCATGCCGGCCTCGGGGCCGAGCTGGGCGCGCACGACGCGGGCCTCGGGGCGGTAGCCGCGCCCCGTGAGGTGCCGCTTGAAGGCGTCCCGGGCGGGGCCGATGAGCAGGTCGTCGGCCGCGGAGACGCCGCCGCCGATGACGAAGCACGAGGGGTCGAGGGCGGCGGCCAGGTTGGCGATGCCGACGCCGAGCCACTGGCCGATGTCCTGGAGCAGCTCGATGCACATGGCGTCGCCCTCGCGGGCCAGCTCGGTGATCATCGGGCCGCTGATGTCGCCGATGTTGCCCTTGACGTGCTCGATGATCCCGTAGGCGACCGGGGAGTCGGCGGCGGCCAGCTCGCGCGCCTCGCGGACCAGGGCGTTGCCGGAGCTGTACTGCTCCCAGCAGCCGCGGTTGCCGCAGGGGCAGCGGTGTCCGCCGGGGACGACCTGCATGTGGCCGAACTCGCCGGCGACGCCGTACTTGCCGCGCTTGACCTTTCCGTCCTCGAGGATGGCGCCGCCGATGCCGGTGCCGAGGGTGATCATGACGAGGTTGTCCTCGCCGCGTCCGGCGCCGAAGCGCCACTCGGCCCAGGCGGCGGAGTTCGCGTCGTTGTCGACGAGGACCGGGACGGCGAGGCGTCCCGCGAGGCGGTCGCGCAGGGGTTCGTTGCGCCAGGACAGGTGGGGGGCGAAGAGCACCCGGTTGCGGTCGGCGTCGACCCAGCCGGCCGCGCCGATGCCGACGGCGTGCACGTCGTGCCGGTCGGACAGGTCCAGGACGAGCTCCACGATGGTGTCCTCGACGACCTTCGGGCTCTTGGACTTGTCGGGGGTCTCGGTGCGGAGCTTCTCCAGGATGTTGCCGTCGGCGTCCACGACGCCCGCCATCACTTTGGTGCCGCCGATGTCGATGCCCACGGTCGGCACCCGGGGCGCCGACAGGTGGGAGCGGCGCTCCCGCGTACCGACCGTTCTCAGGACGGTCGCGCGCCGGGAGCCGATGGGGGCGGTGAAGTCGCGGTAGGTGCTCATCGGGTGCGATTGTGCCGCACAGGTGCCCCGATCGCGGTACCGGGCAGGTGGCGGGGTTCCTCGGATCCGGCACCGGAAGCGGGTGGAGGCGGGGCGGAGGCGGGCCCTCCGCCGTTCGCGTCCGCACCGGTCGGCGCGCTCCCACCGTACGCCTGTGGATCGCGTCACATTGTCCGGACAATGCGACGACCGGGGCCGCCCGGGGCCCGGCTCAGTTCCGTACGAGCAGCTGGAACTCGAAGGAGTACCGCGAGGGCCGGTAGGTGTGCGTGCCGTACTCCACCGCTCGGCCGGTGTCGTCGAAGGTGACGCGCTGCATGGTGAGCAGCGGGGCGTCGGTCCGTTCGCGCAGCCGCTCGGCCTCGACGGCGGTGGCGGCCCGCGCGCCGATGGTCTGCCGGGCGCTGTGCAGGGTGATGCCGGCGGCCCGCATCAGCCGGTACAGGCCGGTGGCCTCGAGCTGGCCGGTGTCCAGGTCGAGCAGGCCGGGCGGGAGGTAGTTGCACAGGTACGCGATGGGCTCGCCGTGCGCGGAGCGCAGCCGCTCGATGCGGTGCACCTCGCTCCCCTCGGTCACCCCGAGCGCGGCGGCGACCTCGGCGGACGCGGCGACCATGGTGTTGACCAGCACGGTGGTGGTGGGGCGCTGGCCTGCGGACTCCAGGTCGTCGTAGAGGCTGCTCAGCTCCAGCGGGCGCCTGACCTTGCTGTGCACGACCTGGGTGCCGACGCCGCGGCGGCGCACCAGCAGGCCCTTGTCGACGAGCGACTGGATGGCCTGGCGGACGGTCGGCCGGGACAGGCCGAGGCGCGCGGCCAGCTCGATCTCGTTGCCCAGCAGGGTGCCGGGGGTGAGGGTGCCGTGCTCGATGGCGGACTCCAGCTGCTGGGCCAGCTGGAAGTACAACGGCACGGGGGAGCCGCGGTCCACGCTCAGCTCCAGCTGCACGGTCGGGTCCACTTCTGGTTTCGGCACGGAGCGAGCGTATCGGCGTGGGCTGTTGACGGGAAGTCGTGTAGTTCGGTTGTCCGGACATACGCATTGACAGGGAGCGGTGCGGGCCCCACTTTGTTTCCATGCGCATCGGGGTCATCGGTACGGGCCGTATCGGCACCATTCACGCCCACACACTCAGCAGGCACCGCGAGGTCGGATCCCTCATTCTCACGGACGTCGATCCGGCGCGGGCGCAGGCCCTCGCCCACCGGCTCGGCGAGACGGCGGCGCCGGGTGTGGACGAGATCTACACCTGGGGGGTCGACGCCGTGGTGATCACGACGGCCACCTCCGCCCACGCGGACCTGATCGCGCGGGCGGCGCGCGCCGGTCTGCCGGTCTTCTGCGAGAAGCCCATCGCCCTGGACATCGCGGGCACGTTACAGGCGATCACGGAGGTGGAGACCGCCGGGACGGTGCTCCAGATGGGCTTCCAGCGGCGGTTCGACCGGGGCTACACGGGCGCCCGCGAGGCGGTACGGACGGGCAGGCTGGGGCGGCTGCACACGGTACGCGCGACGACCAGCGAGGCGGAGCCGCCGGACCCCTCCCGCCTGGCGCAGTCGGGCGGGCTGTACCGGGACACCCTCATCCACGACTTCGACGTCCTGCGCTGGGTGACCGGCCGGGAGGTCGTCGACGTGTACGCCACCGGGTCGGACGCGGGGCCCCCGATGTTCCGCGAGGCGGGCGACGTCGACACGGGCGCGGTGCTGCTCACCCTCGACGACGGCACCCTCGCCACGGTCACCGGGACCCGGATGAACGGCGCCGGCTACGACGTGCGCATGGAACTCGCCGGGGAGCGTGACCAGATCGTGGTCGGCCTCGACGACCGTACGCCCATCGCGTCCACCGAGCCGACGGGGCCGCCCGCGGCGGACAAGCCGTGGACCGGCTTCCTGGAGCGGTTCGGACCCGCGTACGAGGCCGAACTGGTCGCTTTCGTCGAGGTGGTGCGGGGTGAGCGGCCCAACCCGTGCGACGGCCGTGAGGCCCTGCGGGCGCTGCTGATCGCGGAGGCGTGCGAGAGATCGCGGCGGGAGCACAGGCCGGTGCGGCCCGCGGAACTGCTGGGCAGCGCGCAGGAGGCGCTGACGTGAGACCTGGGGGTGTCGGGCGACACCCCCTTCTTCATGCCCTCATGACGTGCGGGCCGTCCCCCGTCATGCCCTCATGACGTGCGGGCCGTCACCGGCAGGACCGTCCCCTGCGCCACCGCGCACAGCGTCTCCTCGTCCTCCTCTGTCACCGTGAGGAGGTCGCAGCGGGTGACCGCCTGGCGTCTGCCCGCGTGGACCACGGTGGCGCGGGCGCGGAGGGTGCGGCCGGTGGCCGGACGCAGGTACTGCACGGAGAAGCCGCCGGTCAGCACGGACGGGCCGAGGACCGCGCCGGCGGCGAAGGTGAGCGCGTTGTCGGCGGCGTAGGCGAGGACGCCTCCGTGCAGGAAGCCGTTCTGCTGGTGCAGGTCGTCCCTGATGTCGATCTCCAGGGTGGCCCCGCCGTCGCCGAAGGCGGTGACACGGGCGCCGAGGAGTCTGCTGAAGGGCTGGGCGTCCAGCAGCTTCCGCGCGGCGGCGAGGTCGAGTTCGGGCGGCGGGGTCATGGTGCGGGGCTCCTCTGAACGGCCGGTGGACGTCACGGGTGGTCTGTCTCCTCCAGCAGGCCCGCGTCATGGGCGAGCAGCGCGATCTGGACACGGTTGTTGAGGTCGAGCTTGGCCAGGATGCGTGAGACGTGCGTCTTGACGGTGGCCACGCTCATGTACAGCTCTGCGGCGATCTCCGCGTTGGCGAGGCCCCGGCCGACGGCCACGGCGACCTCTCGTTCGCGGTCGTTGAGGGAGGCGACGCGGTCGCGGGCGCGGGAGCGGCGGGTGTCGCCCGGGCCCGGATCGCCGGCGGCGTGCGCCATCAGCTGCCGGGTGACCGCGGGCGACAGCACCGGGTCGCCGGCCGCGACGCGCCGTACCGCGGCGACGATCTCGGCGGGCGGGGTGTCCTTCAGCACGAAGCCGGCCGCGCCCGCGCGGAGTGCGCGCAGGACCTGGTCGTCCGCGTGGAAGGTGGTGAGCACGACGACCTGCGGGGCGTCGTCTCGGCCGCGCAGCGCCTCGGTGGCGGCGAGGCCGTCGACGGAGGGCATGCGGATGTCCATGAGGACGACGTCCGGGTGGGTGCGGTCGACGAGTGCGGTGACCTCGGAGCCGTCGGCGGCCTCTCCGACGATCTCGATGTCGTCGGCGCCCCCGAGCATGAGCGAGAGGCCGGCTCGGACGAGGGGGTCGTCGTCCACGAGGAGGACTTTGATCGCGGTCATGGGCGGTACGAAATCATGCACCGGGACTGGTGCGGGGCGGGGGTGTCTGCGCAACTCGGCGCCTGTGAGGTGCCGCCCCGCCCACCTGTGCCGCCCCGGGCGGCACGATTGCCCGCGGTCCACGCGAGGTTCACCGCCACGGCAGCCGCGCCCTCACGGCGAAGCCGCCGTCCGGTGTGGGCCCGTGTTCGAAGGAGCCGCCCGTCAGCGTCGCGCGTTCCGTCAGGCCGATCAGGCCCTGGCCCGCGCCTGGGACAGGAGGGACCTCGCCTTCCGGGGCGGGGTTGTGGACCGTGACCGTGAGATCCTCGCCCGGGCCGCCGGTGACGGAGACCGTGACCTCCGTGCCGGGGGCGTGTTTGCGGGCGTTGGTCAGGCCCTCCTGGGCGATGCGGTAGGCGGTGCGGCCGACGGAGGCGGGGACGGAGGCGGCGTCGGTGACCCGCTGCTCCAGGGTGACCTTCATACCCGCCTGGCGGGACTCGGCGACAAGGGTGTCCAGCGCCGCGAGCGTCGGCTGCGGGCGGCCCGCGTCCTCGCTGTCGCCGGCCCGCAGCACCCCGATGATCTCCCGCAGGTCCTGGAGGGCCTCGTGGGCGCTCTCCCGGATCACGCCCGCCGCCCGTGCTGTCTCGTCGGGCGGGGCGTCGGGCCGGAACTCCAGCGCGCCCGCGTGCACGCTGAGCAGCGTCAGCCGGTGCGCGAGCACGTCGTGCATCTCGCGCGCGATGGCCTCGCGGGCGAGCCGCTGCGCCTGTTCGGCCCTCAGCCGCGCCTCCGTCTCGGCGTGCCGGGCCCGGTCCCGCAGGCTGAGCATGAGCTGCCGTTTGGACCGGACGAACATCCCCCAGCCGACGACGGCGACCGTCAGCACGACGAAGAGGACGACGACGACGGCGTACGGCAGGTCGGGGTCCGGGCGCCACCAGAAGTACAGCGGCACCAGCACCAGCTGGGAGCAGGCCACCCAGGCCACGTACCGGAAGGGCCGGTGCACGGCGAGCGTGAACAGGGCGATGACCGCGACCCCGCCGGACGTCTCGGAGACGAAGCTGACCGGCACCATGGCGGCGGCCAGGCCGAACGGCCACCGGCGGCGCAGCCAGACCGCGGCGCAGGACAGCGCGCCGAGTGTCTGGTCGGCGATGCTCAGCGCCCGCGGGAGGTCGGAGTTCTGCAGCGTGTCGGCGCCGACCAGTCCGATCAGGGCGGCGAGCAGGAAGCAGGAGAAGTCGACGACCCAGTCGCGCGCGGTACGCCGGGGACGGCGGCCGGAGCGGCTCGCGTCGGGGTCGAGCTCGTGGATGAGGGCGGACGGGAAGAACCACCTGGGCCCCGTGTACACCGGGGCGGTCCTGGCCGCCTGGTCATCGGTCACAGCCGATGAATCTATGCGGTGGGGGCCCGCTGTGGCCCCTCGCCGGCGGAATCGTCGACGAAAGTCGCACGACCTCAGACTTTCGGCGTCCCGGGCGCGGACGGCCGTCCACCTCGGTCGGAGGGGCCTCGCCCCGCGGCCGTTGTGGGTGGGGGGTCCGCGGGGCGAGAGTCGGGGGCATGAGAAAGCTGCTGGAGATACTGGGGTTCGTGGCCGCGCTGCAGGGCGTGGCCGGTCTGGTGACGGAGTTCACCGACTGGCACTGGGGCCTGGTGCGGCGGGCCGGGTTCCTCGACGGCTACGAGATCTACGCGAGCGTCGCCCTGCTGGTGCTGGGCGTCGCGCTGTTCGCCGTCGCGGAGACCCGGAAGCCCGGCGCCTGAACCGCCGGCCGGTCAGCAGGTGTGGTCGACCAGGTCGAACGAGGCGTAGTGGTCGGCGGTGTAGTAGTCCTCCTGGTACTCCTCGCCGGTCACGATCCGGCGGGCGCCACGGGTGGGGGAACCGGGCGTGATGACCGTGTACTCGTGGTAGTAGCCGCTGTCCTGGCCGGGGAGGATGCCCTCCCTGTTCTGGAAGACCGTGCCGTCCTGCTCGAACGGGAACGGGCCGCCCTGTTCGATCAGGTCGAGGGTGTCGTGCGCCTCGGACGGCAGGTCGCCGTAGCAGATGTCACCGACCGCCAGGACGGACGGCGCGGCGGACGCGGGGAGGGCGGGGGCGGCGTGGGCCGCCGGGGCGGAGAGCGTTCCGCCGCCGCCCAGCAGAAGGACGGACAGAAGGGCTGCTGCGGCCCCGGACCGGGCCGCTCGTGGGGGGAATCGCATACCCCATGATGACGCGCGTAGACACTGGCATGTCAATGTCAAGTACATGGATGTTTCGGTGTGGTCCGATGAGTATCCCGTGACGTGGCACGGGGACGCGCGCCGCGCCGGGTGACGGCGCGGCAGGTCGAGGTCCGATCGCCGCCAGCGCCCTGCCGTGGCGGCCGCTGAGATGGACGTATGACCACACGGATGAGGGACAGGACCCTGCTCGGCCGGACGGCGTTGGTGACCGGCGGCAGCCGCGGCATCGGCGCCGCGACGGCGCTGCGGCTCGCCCAGGAGGGCGCGGACGTCGCGGTGACGTACGTGAACGGCAAGGAGGCGGCGGAGGGAGTCGTACGGGCCGTCGAGGCGCTGGGGCGCCGCGCGGTGGCCCTGCGCGCGGACGCCGGCGACCCGGAGGAGGCGGCCTCGGCGGTGACCGCCGCCGTGCGGGAACTGGGGCGGCTGGACGTGCTGGTGAACAACGCGGGCGTCGGCGTGCTCGGCCCGCTGGAGTCCCTCTCCCCCGCCGACGTCGACCGGGTGCTCGCGGTGAACGTGCGCGGTGTCTTCCTCACCTCTCGCGCGGCGGCCGCGGTGATGGGGCGCGGGGGCCGGATCGTCACCGTCGGCTCGTGTCTGACGCAGCGGGTGACGGGCCCCGGCGGGACCCTCTACGCGATGAGCAAGGCGGCATTGGTGGGGCTGACCAAGGCGTTGGCGCGGGAGCTGGGCGAGCGCGGGATCACAGCGAACATCGTCCACCCGGGGCCCACCGACACGGAGATGAACCCGGCCGACGGCCCCTACGCGGCCGGCCAGGCGGCGGCCACCGCGCTGGGCCGGTTCGGTACGGCGGAGGAGGTGGCGGAGACGATCGTCCACCTCGCCGGCGCCGCGTACGTGACGGGCGCGGAGGTGGCGGTGGACGGCGGTCACGCGGCCTAGCCGCACCGCGGGGTGCCCGCCCCGGAAGGCGGGCACCCGCACGGGTTCAGCCCCCGAGCCGCTGCCTCCGCGCCTCCAGCGCCGCCGTTCCCCGGTCCGTCAGGGAGCCGAAGAGGCGCAGGCGGGAGATGCCGCCGTCGGGGTGGATGTCCACGCGCGCGTGGGTGCCCACCGCCGGGTCCGGGAGGACGAAGCGGTGGTTGGTGTCGGGCTGGAGGCGGGTGCGGGGCAGGATCTCCCGCCAGTCGCCGTCCTCGCCGTCCCGCACGGACACCGACGCCCAGCCGGCCGCGTTGCCCTTGAGGCAGGCGGTGTCGATCTCCAGGGCGCGGATCTGCGACTGGGCGACCAGGCGGTACGTGATCCAGTCGTGGCCGTGGTCGCGGCGGCGCCGGGTCTCCCAGCCGTCGTCCATCTTCCGGGAGCGCCCGGGCCGGATGGTGTTGGCGGCCGGCGAGTAGAAGAGGTCGGAGGCGTCCTCGACCCGGCCGCCGTTCTCCAGGGCGACGACGTCGAAGGTGCCGAGCGCGGTGAGCCACGCCAGGTCCGGGACGACCTCGCCGTACACGCGCAGGCGGGCGATGCCGCCGTCGGGGTGCTGGTTCAGGCGCAGGTGGGTGAAGCGCTGTTCGGCGGTGACGGCGAAGCCGTTGGCCGCGTGGCCGCCGATCCGGGTGCGCGGCACCAGCGTCGTCCACTTCACGTCGTCGCAGAGCAGTTCCCCGGGCGACGGGGAGCCGTCCACGGCGGTGCCCTCGACCGAGACCGCCTGCGGGTAGTTGCCGCGGAAGTGGGCGGTGTCGACGACGATGCCCCGGACGACGCCGGGGGTGCCGAGGCGGATCAGCGCCCAGTCGTGGTCGTCGTCGTCCGGCCAGGGGTGGCCGGCGGAGACGCCGCGCCGGCGCCGGGTCTCCCAGCCGTCCATGATCTTGCCCTTGTGGCCGAAGCGTTCGGGGTCGAAGACGGGGCGGCCGGGCAGCAGGAGGTTCTCGCGCTGGGCGAAGAACTCGTCGTTGGCGGCGATGACACCGGCGCCGAGCCGGCGGTCGGCGAGGTCGGCGAGGTGGGTGAAGGGGAAGTCGGCGGTGCGGTAGTCCGCGTACGGGTCGCCGCCGCCGTAGGGGTGGGCGTCGCCGGTGAAGGTCTCGATCGCCGTCACGGTGATGTGGTCCTGCCTTTCGGATGTCGGGTCAGTGCGGCCGGGTGAGGAGCAGGCCCCTCGGTTCGGTGAACTCTCCCTCGGCCAGGATCCGTTGGCCGCGCAGCCAGGTGGACCTGACGACGCCGTGCAGGGTGCGTCCGGCGTAGGCGGTCACCCGGTTGCGGTGCTGGAGGGCGGCCGGGTCGACGGTGAAGGTCTCTTCGGGGGCGAGGACGGCGAAGTCGGCGTCGAGGCCGGGCGCGATGGCGCCCTTGCGTGCCTCGAGGCCGGCCAGCCGGGCCGTGCGCGTCGCCGTCCAGCGGACCACGTCCTCCAGGGTGTGGCCGCGTCCGCGGGCCTCGGTCCAGACGGCCGGGAGGCTGAGCTGGAGGCCGGAGATGCCGCCCCAGGCGGTCGCGAAGTCGTCCGTCTTGAGGTCGGCGGTGGACGGGGAGTGGTCGGTGACGACGCAGTCGATCGTGCCGTCCGCCAGGGCCTGCCACAGCAGGTCCTGGTTGGCGGCCTCGCGGATGGGCGGGCAGCACTTGAACTCGCTGGCCCCGTCCGGGACTTCCTCCGCGGTGAGGGTCAGGTAGTGGGGGCAGGTCTCGACGGTGACGCGGACGCCGTCCGCCTTGGCCTCGGCGAGGAGGGGCAGCGCGTCGGCCGAGGAGAGGTGGAGGACGTGCACGCGGGCGTCGAACCGCCGGGCCTGTTCGAGGAGTCGCGCGATGGCGGTGTCCTCGGCGCGGCGGGGACGGGAGGCGAGGAAGTCGGCGTAGCGGGGTCCGCCGCGCTGCGGGGCTTCGGCGAGCCGGCGCGGGTCCTCGGCGTGCACGATCAGCAGGCCGTCGAAAGAGGCGATCTCGCGCAGTGCGCTCGCGAGGCGCTCGTCGTCGAGATGGGGGAACTCCTCGACGCCGGACGGCGACAGGAACGCCTTGAAGCCGAAGACCCCCGCCTCGTGCAGCGGGCGCAGGTCGGCCACGTTGTCGGGGAGGGCGCCGCCCCAGAAGCCGACGTCGATGTGCGCCTTGTCGGCGGCGGTCTTCCGCTTGACGCGCAGGTGGTCGACCGTCGTGGTCGGCGGGAGGGAGTTGAGCGGCATGTCGATCAGCGTGGTGATGCCGCCGGCGGCGGCCGCGCGGGTGGCGGTCCAGAAGCCCTCCCACTCGGTGCGGCCGGGGTCGTTGACGTGCACGTGGGTGTCGACCAGGCCGGGCAGCAGGACGTCGTCGCCGAAGTCCTCCAGACGGGCGCCGTCGGGGACGGGCGCGTCGTACGGGAGGACGGCGGTGACGGTGGGGCCGGTGACGGCGACGGACGCGGCGCGCATTCCCTCGGGGGTGATGACACGGGTCGAGCGCAGCACCAGTTGGACGTCGGGCACCCGGAGCCTCCTGCAGGTCCGCCGGAAAATTCAACGTTCTGTTGAAGGAGTGTTGCCCTCGGACACCACCGCGTCAAGGGTGCTCCTGGTGCGACGGGAGCGCGAGCGCCACCTCTGGACGTTTCCACAAAGCGGAATTACCATTCCGTCACACAGAACGTAGCTCCGTACAAGCGGGCCGCCGGCCGGCCGCCGGGTAGGCTTCTGACCTCCTGCCAGCCCCGAAAGGAACGCGCCGTGCCGACGTCCAGCGCCAGCACCACCGACTCCGCCCGGCCCGCCGCCAGTGGCGGCGTGCAGTCCCTCGAGCGCGCCTTCGACCTGCTGGAGCGGATGGCGGACGCGGGCGGCGAGGTCGGCCTGAGCGAGCTGTCCGCCGGCAGCGGCCTGCCGCTGCCGACGATCCACCGGCTGATGCGCACGCTGGTCACCTGCGGCTACGTACGCCAGCAGCCCAACCGGCGGTACGCGCTCGGCCCGCGCCTGATCCGCCTCGGCGAGTCGGCGTCCCGGCTGCTGGGCACCTGGGCACGGCCGTATCTGGCGCGACTGGTGGAGGAGACCGGCGAGACGGCGAACATGGCCCTGCTGGACGGGGACGAGATCGTGTACGTGGCACAGGTGCCGTCGAAGCACTCGATGCGGATGTTCACCGAGGTCGGCCGGCGTGTGCTGCCGCACTCCACGGGCGTCGGCAAGGCGCTGCTGGCCGGGTTCCCGCCGGAGGAGGTGCGGGCGCTGCTGGGCCGCACCGGTATGCCGGCTGCCACGGAGAAGACCATCACCACCCCCGAGGGCTTCCTCGCCGCACTGGAGGAGGTGCGCCGGCAGGGGTACGCCGTCGACGACAACGAGCAGGAGATCGGCGTCCGCTGCCTGGCGGTCCCGGTGCCCGACGCGCCCACGGCGGCGGCCATCTCCATCTCGGGCCCGGCGGGCCGCGTCACGGAGCCGGCGACGGAGCGGATCGTGCCGGTGCTGCAGGAGATCGCGCGTGAACTGTCGGAGGCGCTGGCGAACCCGGGAGGTCCGGCCGCCTGAGGCCGCGCCCGCACCGGCCACTGACCCTGGGCACTCCGCGCTCACTCTGCGTCAGAGGCGCGCCGCACGGATCACGCGTCAGGCCTACACCCCGAACACCCGTACGTCACGAGCGGGGTGACGTCCCGAACAGGTCCACCGCATCGCGGAGTTGCCGCAGCCCGTCCCCCAGCGCGCTCACCGAGCCGATGGCTCCGGCGACGAGCAGCAGGGAGCGGCGCAGCATCGGGATGTCGGGACGGTCGGCGGCGGCCAGTCCGGCCAGCGTGGCGAGCGCCTCCTCCGCGATGCTCCGGTCCCGGAACTCTGCACGGTGTGCGGCCAGTTGGCGGCGTAACCGGGCCACGGCGGAGCGCAGCTCCGCCACACGCGGATCCACCTGACTGCCGGGCACACACCTCTGGTCCACGCCTCGCAACACAGTCCTCCCCCTGGCAGGTCGTCGTGCGCCTCCCCTGGCCGGACCCACGCGCCCCCGCGGACCGGTGCGCGCCAGTAAACGCCACCCCGGGGCCTTTGCGCCAGTCCGCTGCGTCATCGACTTGTTCCGGAGCGTGACATCGCGCCCCGGGGCATCTTTCCGCCGGGCATCCGGACGGGCGGCTTCGGGTGGGGTATGCAGGACGCATGACGGACGACGAGAACCGGGTGGCCGGCCTGTTGCTGGCGGCGGGCGGCGGACGCCGGCTGGGCGGGCGTCCCAAGGCCCTGCTCCCCCACCGAGGACGGCTCCTCGTGGAGCACGCGGCGGAGGTGCTGCGCGCGGGCGGCTGCGCGAGCGTGCACGTGGTGCTGGGGGCGCGCGCCGAGGAGGTGCGCACCCGCGCCGCCCTGCCGGACTGCGTGCTCGTGGACAACCCGGACTGGGAGCACGGCATGGGCACGTCCCTGCGGGCCGGCCTGGACGCGCTCGCCGGTACGGGCGTGCGGGCCGCGCTGGTGCTGCTGGTGGACCAGCCGGGGATCGGCCCTCGGGCGGTGGCCCGCGTGCGGCGCGCGTACGGGTCACCCCGCTCGCTGGTATCGGCGGCGTACGACGGTGTACGCGGGCATCCGGTGCTGTTCGGCTCCGGACACTGGGCGGGAATCGCCGCGGCCGCCACCGGCGACCGGGGGGCCCGCGCGTATCTCGAGGAGCACGCGGAGGCTGTGGAACTGGTCGAGTGCGGCGACGTCGCGGAGGCGTACGACGTCGACACGGAGGCGGATCTGGCGCACCTTGAATGAGGAGTCCCGGCATCAACAAAACATTGAACTTCCACCATGAGGAAACTACTATCCACTGATCAGAAGCCCCCTGCCCGGCGCAGAGGCCTCTCCCGCCGTACCCGGGTCGCCCGGCACCCGGTGCCCCCCGCACGCCGAAGGAAGTGACAGCTGATGTCCGCACCAGCGCCGTCCCCGCTGGCCATCGTCGACGCCGAGCCCCTGCCGCGGCAGGAGGAGGTCCTCTCCGAGACGGCCCTCGCCTTCCTGGCGGAGCTGCACCGCCGGTTCACGCCCCGGCGTGACGAGCTGCTCGCGCGGCGCGCGGAGCGCCGCGCCGAGATCGCCCGCACCTCCACCCTCGACTTCCTCCCGGAGACGGCCGCAATCCGCGCCGACGACTCCTGGAAGGTCGCCCCGGCCCCGCCGGCCCTGGAGGACCGCCGTGTCGAGATCACCGGCCCGACCGACCGGAAGATGACCATCAACGCGCTCAACTCCGGTGCGAGGGTGTGGCTGGCCGACTTCGAGGACGCGTCCGCGCCCACCTGGGAGAACGTGGTCACGGGTCAGCTCAACCTGATCGACGCGTACACCCGCAGCATCGACTTCACCGACGAGCGCACCGGCAAGACGTACGCCCTGCGGCCGGACGAGGAGCTGGCGACGGTCGTCATGCGCCCGCGCGGCTGGCACCTGGACGAACGCCACCTCACCGACGCCGACGGCACCCCGGTGCCCGGCGCGCTGGTCGACTTCGGCCTGTACTTCTTCCACAACGCCCAGCGGCTGCTCGACCTCGGCAAGGGTCCGTACTTCTACCTGCCGAAGACGGAGTCGCACCTCGAGGCGCGGCTGTGGAACGACGTGTTCGTGTTCGCGCAGGATCATCTGGGCATCCCCCAGGGCACCGTCCGCGCCACCGTCCTGATCGAGACGATCACGGCCGCGTACGAGATGGAGGAGATCCTCTACGAGCTGCGCGACCACGCCTCCGGGCTGAACGCGGGCCGCTGGGACTACCTGTTCTCCATCGTCAAGAACTTCCGTGACGGCGGGCCGAAGTTCGTGCTGCCGGACCGCAACGCGGTGACGATGACCGCCCCGTTCATGCGGGCGTACACCGAACTCCTCGTCCGCACCTGCCACAAGCGCGGCGCGCACGCGATCGGCGGCATGGCGGCGTTCATCCCGTCCCGGCGGGACGAGGAGGTCAACAAGGTCGCCTTCGAGAAGGTGAAGGCGGACAAGGACCGCGAGGCGAACGACGGCTTCGACGGCTCCTGGGTCGCCCACCCGGACCTGGTGCCGATCGCGATGGAGTCCTTCGACCGGGTGCTCGGCGACAGGCCGAACCAGAAGGACAGGCTGCGCGAGGACGTCGACGTCAAGGCCGAGGACCTGATCGCGATCGACTCGCTGGACGCCAGCCCCACGTACGCGGGTCTGGTCAACGCCGTGCAGGTCGGCATCCGTTACATCGAGGCGTGGCTGCGCGGCCTGGGCGCGGTGGCCATCTTCAACCTGATGGAGGACGCGGCCACCGCGGAGATCTCCCGCTCCCAGATCTGGCAGTGGATCAACGCGGGCGTGGTGCTCGACAACGGCGAGCGGGTCACCGCCGAGCTGGCCCGCAAGGTCGCCGCCGAGGAACTGGCGAACATCCGCGCGGAGACCGGCGAGGAGGCGTTCGCTGCGGGCAACTGGCAGCAGGCCCACGACCTGCTGCTGAAGGTCGCCCTCGACGAGGACTACGCGGACTTCCTCACGCTTCCGGCGTACGAGCAGCTCAAGGGCTGAAGCGGCCGTTCGGGCGGTTCACCTCTCCGAGTGGCCCAGGGGTTTCCCCGGGGCCACTCGGTCGCGTACGGCCTGCTTCACCGCCGTCGGCTCCGGGAAGCCCTGCTCCCGCCGGTCCCAGACGACCTCGTCCCCGACCCGGACCACGAACACCCCGCCGGTCCCGGGCTTGAGCGCCAGCTCGGTCAGTTCTTGCTCGAAGGTGGTCAGCAGCTCCTGCGCCAGCCAGGCCGCCCGGGGCAGCCAACGGCACCGGGTGCAGTACTCGATCTCCACGCGCCGTGCGTCGGCCGTCACCGCAGGTGCACCGTCCCGTCCTGTTCCACCGCCGGCCGGCCGTGCAGGTCCGGCACCTGCTTGAGCCAGTCCGGCCGGCCGCGTTGCGTCCGCGCCGCGCGGAGGGCGTTCTCCGCGGCGATCTGGTCGGCCGTGGGGAAGTCGAGGGGCAGCCATACGCCGGACGCCCGTGCTCGCGCGTGCAGGTGGTCCACGTACGCCGCGCGGACCGCCTCGGGCGAGCCGAACCCCGGCTCACCGTCCAGCCAGGCGTCGGGCACCTGGTCCACGATCGACCGCAGCAGTTCCTCCGTCACCCGGGGCGCCAGCTCCGCGTCCGCGGCGCGCACGTCGGGTCCGTACCGGCCGAGGGCGTGGTGGCGGAAGTCGTACGCCTTCGTCGGGTCGCCGGCGTCCCAGCGGTGGTGGAAGACGAGCGCGGCGCCGTGGTCGATCAGCCACAGCCGGGGCGGGACGACGCCGAGGGTCGGCCACAGCAGCAGGTTGGAGCTGTGCACGGTGCGGTCGACGTTCGCGGTGAGCGCGTCGAGCCACACGATCCGCCCGGCCTCCAGCGGATCGACGGTGAACGTCTCGGCCGCCTCGGGGGTGAAGTCGCGCGCTCCCGGCAGGTGGTCCATGCCGAGGTTGACCCCGGCGCTGGAGGCGTGCAGGTCGCGCACCTCCTGGTGCGGTTCGGCGTCGGCGATCGCCGGGTCGAAGTGCACCAGCACCAGCTCCGGGAAGCGCAGTCCGAGCGCCCGCGCCAGTTCGCCGACGATCACCTCGGCGACCAGCGCCTTGCGTCCCTGCGCGGAGCCGGTGAACTTGACGACGTACGTGCCCAGGTCGTCCGCCTCGACGACGCCCGGCACGGAGCCGCCGGAGTGCAGGGGCTCGACGTAACGGGTGGCGGTGACCTGCTTCAGCATGTTTCGGGCCACCCCATCCTCGTACGACGTCGGACAGGAATCCTAACCGCGCGCGGAGGGGCGGCGGCGGGGACGGTCAGGCGGAGGGACCTGCCTCCTTGCGGCGTTCCTCCGTCCGCCGTTCCCCCCGCTCCTGGTGACGGAGGGTGTCCGCCGGGACCATCTCGGGGACGTAGTCGACGCAGTCGGGGTTGTGGCAGGGGCCCGCCCGCCAGTGGGGGACGTTGACGCCCATGGTCTTGTGCCGGGTGACGACGGTCTCCACCGGCCGGCCGCACGAGGCGCACAGCAGCTCGGTGGGCCGGGTCCCGTCGCGTTTGCGGTCGCTGCTCATGCTTCCACTTTACGCCCGCTTTACACGGTTTTGTCCTCCTCGGCCGGTGGCCGCAGCACGCTCACCGTGATCGACACGGCCAGGACGACGACGATGACCGCCAGGCTGACCAGGGACGGGATCTCGGGGACGGCGGTGCTGACGGTCTCGTGGGTGGCCTGGAGGACGAGCTTGACGCCGATGAAGCCGAGGATCAGCGCGAGGCCGACGCTCAGGTAGTGGAAGCGGTCCAGCAGTCCGGCCAGCATGAAGTACAGGGCGCGCAGGCCGAGGATGGCGAAGGCGTTGCTGGTGTAGACGATGAACACGTCGCTGCTGACGGCGAGGACCGCGGGCACGCTGTCGACGGCGAAGACGAGGTCGGCGGCCTCGATCGCGGCGACGACCGCGAGCAGCGGGGTCGCCACCCGCTTGCCCGCCTCCTTGACGAAGAAGTGCGGGCCCGCGTACTCGTCCTGGACGGGGATCACCTTGCGCAGCAACCTGACCGCGACGCTCTTGCCGGGGTCGAAGCTCTCGTCCTCCCCCTTGAGGATCTTGTACGTGCTCCAGAAGAGGATGGCCGCGAAGACGAACAGCACGGCGGTGAAGCGGCTGACCACGGCCACGCCGGCCGCGAGGAACAGGCCGCGGAAGACCAGGGCGCCCAGGACGCCGAGGAACAGCACGCGGTGCTGGTAGGCGCGTGGCACCTGGAAGTAGCTGAAGATCAGTGCGAAGACGAAGAGGTTGTCGACGGACAGGCTCTTCTCCAGCAGCCACGCGGTGGTGTACTCGACGCCCGCGTCGGTGCCGACGACGAGGAAGACCACGCCGCCGAAGAGGACGGCCAGGCCGATCCACCCGGCGCTCCAGGCCGCCGCCTCGCGGAACTCGATGACATGGGCCGAGCGGTGTGCGAACAGGTCGATCGCGAGGGACGCGACGACGATGGCGACGAACACGATCCACAGCCAGAACGGCACGTCATGCACGGGCCGGCCTCCTCCGGGCACGGTCGGGCGGCGGTCCCCCCGGGGCCTTCCTTGCGGCCCTTCTCCCGAGTCTGGGGCATCCGGACGGCCGTCGCCTCTCCTCGCGTTCCAAGCGGGGCGCGCTCAGTGGCCCGACAGAGGGTTGGGCAGCGGCCGGTAGCGGGCGGCGGCGCCGTCGGCGGCGGTCCAGCGCAGGAGGAGGTTGGTCTTGGCGGGCAGGGTGGGCGCGGTGAGCAGGGCGGGGATCTCGGGGAGGTCGTGCCGGGCCAGTTCGCGGCGGAGCGCGGGCCAGGGGTCGAGGCCGGGGTGGTGGCCGGCGAGGGCGCCGGCGATCTCCATGAGGTGGTTGACGACCAGGCAGTACACCAGGCGCTCCCAGCCCGCCTCCCGCGTCACCGTGGCCGGGCCGTCGGGGCGGTGCGGGGACGCCAGCAGCTTCACGCCCTCGGCGTCGCGGTAGAGGGCCTGCACCGGCATGCCGGCGGCGTCGAGGGCGACCAGCGTGTTCTGCAGATGCGCCTCCAGGACGACGCCGTGCCGGTGGAAGGCGGCGAGGGCCGGGGGCACCACCTGGGCCAGGTACGCCTCCCACCAGGCGGCGGGACGGTCGGTGGCCGCGAGCGGGTCGCCGTCGAAGCCCTCCACCAGGGCGGCGGCCAGGCAGGGAGTGGCACCGGGGGCCAGGTGGCCGTCGAACCCGTCGCGGACCACGACCGCCAACTGCTCCACGGCGAAGTCCGCGGTGCGGTGCCCCCGGTCGCTCAGCCAGGCACCGCCCGCCGGGCTGCCCTCGAAGGCGTCCCGTACGGCGGTGTCGGTGGCGCGCAGGCGCGCCAGGTCGTGCCGCCACAGCCGGCGGATGTCGTTGGTGATGCGCACGTCGAGGCTGAACTTGAGGAACAGGTCCTCGGCGGGGGCGTAGACGGTGCGGACGGCGGCCGTGGGCCACACCGGCCAGGGCGTCCCGCCGAGCCGGAGCAGTCGGCCGTCGGCGAACGCGGGGGCGAGGTCGTCGGCCGCGAGGTCGAGCTGCCAGGGGTGGGCGGGCAGCAGCCGGTAGCCGGGCGGGGCGGCGCCGAGACGGTCCAGGGCCGCGGTGTCGCCCTCGTCCACCAGGGTGTCCTCGCGCACGCCCAGCAGGGTCAGCGGGAAGCGGGCGTACGCCTCGGGCGCGTACGGCAGCCAGGCGGCCGCGGGGCCGCCGCCGCGGGCCTTGGGGGCGGGGTGGTGGGTGTGCCCGGTGAGCAGGGACTGCTCGGAGCGCAGGTAGAGGTCGCCGGGCGGGTCGGCGCGGTCGCGGGCGGCGAGCAGCGCGGCGACGGCGTCGCGGCTGTCGAGCATCTCGGCGGGCAGTTCGTGGTTGGACCGGCCGGTGTGCCCGCGCAGCTCATCGGCGACGAGTTTGACCAGTTCCGTGTGGGTGAGGCGGCGCCAGGACCCGGCGGTGCGCACCTCGGGCGCGGTGGGGCGGCGGGCGCCGCGCACCCGCAGCAGCCGGCGCGTGTGGGGCAGGCGGTAGGTGCGCGGGCCGTCCGGGCGGCCGGGCGCGGGCAGGGGTTCGGCCACTTCGCGCAGCAGGCAGTTCAGCAGCGGCACGGCCGCGTGGGCGTCGGCGCGTCCGGCCAGGCCGTCGCGGTTCGCCGCGTCGTCGTCTGCGGGCGGGGGCATGAGGTCCACGCGTTCTGGTTCCCTACGTCTGTCCGGCGGAGACGATCAGTATGTCTGGCATCGTCCCCCCGTACGTCCCACCTTTCCGTCGATCCGAGGAGTGTGCCCGTGCCGCGTCCCTCCACCGCCGAGGCCGAGGTCGCCGAGGAGTTGGCCGTCGTAAGGCCCGCTCTGCTGCCGGCGTACGCAGGGGCGCTGCCCGGGGCGCGGGCGGCGGTGCTGACCCGGTTGTGGCGGGGGCTGACGCACGACCCGCTGCCGTGGCTCGCCGGACGGCAGGACACCCGGTCGGGGGTGGTGCTGCGGCTGGCGGACGGGCGGCGGCTGGAGGGTCCGGCCTCGGACCCGTACGCGACGGACGACCGGGTGACCGCCGTACGGCTGGAAGGTGCGGAGTACGACGATCCGGCGCGGTTGATGACCGACCTCGCGGTGCCGCACTCGGGCTCGTTCGCCTCCGAACTGGGGCACAGCACGGCCTCGCTGGCCCTGTCGCGGGCCGGGCAGCGGGGCTTCGGGAGCCCTGGGGAGGCGACGCCGGTGCGGGACTGGGAGTGGGAGCAGCGGGTGGTCGACGGACACCCCTTCCACCCGAACTGCCGCTCCCGTCCCGGCTTCTCGGTGCTCGAACAGCTCGCGTACGGCCCCGAGCACCGGCCGGTGGTGGAGCTGGGGCTGATTCCGGTGCCGGCCGGGGAGTGTCTGGTGTCGGGGGTGTGGCCGGAGTGGCTGCGGGACGGGGAACGGGTGCTGGTGCCGGTGCATCCGTGGCAGGCGGCGCATGTGCTGAAGCGGGCGGGGGCTGGTCCGGGGACGGGCGAGGGGGCGCTCGCGGCGCATCCGCTGATGGCGTTGCGCACCCTCGCGCTGCCGGACGGTCCGCACGTGAAGACGGCGCTGAGCGCCCGGCTGACGTCCTCGGTGCGGGACATCTCCCTGGGGTCGGTGGCCGCGTCGGCAATCCTGACGGACTTCGGGCAGGCGGTGGCGGAACGCACGGACGGGCTGCTGCGGATCACCCGCACGCTGGGCGCGGTGGCGGCCGGTTCGCCCGATCTGGCGGCGCTGCTGCGGGAGTCGCCGGAGAAGTACGCGGGCCCTGGGGAGCGGGTGGTGCCGGTGGCGGCGCTGGCCGGCACGGACCTGCCCCGCTCGCCCGCCCGGCTGGCCCGTCTCGCCCGGCTGGCGCTCACCGTCGGGCTGCGGCTGCTGGACATCGGCGTGGCGCTGGAGGCACACGGACAGAACCTGCTCGTGGTGCTGTCGCCGGACGGGGAGCCGATACGGCTGGTCTACCGGGACCTCGCCGATCTGCGCGTCTCGCCGGCCCGCCTGGCACGGCACGGCATCCCGGTGCCGGACGTGCCCGGCCGCATGGTCACGGACGACGCCCTGGCCCTGCGCCGCAAGCTGTTCGGCTCACTCGTGGCGGGCGCGCTGGCCGGGACGGCGGGGTCCGGTGCGGCGCTGCGGGCGGCGCTGGAGAGGGCCGCACCGGATCTGCCGCGTACGGACGACCTCTCGGCGCTGTGCGACGGACCGCTGCCGGCGAAGGCGCTGACGCTGATGCGGCTGTCGCCGGGCACCGGGGGCGACCGGTGGACGGACCTGCCCAATCCCCTGAGCCACGGGGTAGGGTGACGGACCGTTTTGGAATGCGGCGCTCCTGATCAATAGGATCCGCCGATGATCAGAAGAACACGGCCGGTGGCAGGCGCCATAGCCCTGCTCGCCGCCCTGACGGCCGGGATCGCCTTCCCGGCCGGGGCGGCCGCCGGTGAACCCACGGGCCAGGACGCGCCCAAGGTCGACCTCGTCCTCGACGTGAGCGGCTCGATGCGCGCCAAGGACATCGACGGCCAGTCCCGGATGGCGGCGGCGAAGCAGGCGTTCAACGAGGTGCTGGACGCGACGCCGGAGGAGGTGCAGCTCGGCATCCGCACCCTCGGCGCGGACTACGCCGGCGACGACCGCAAGGAGGGCTGCAAGGACACCGCGCAGCTCTACCCGGTCGGCCCGCTGGACCGCACCGAGGCGAAGACGGCGGTGGCGACCCTCGTCCCGACCGGCTGGACCCCGATCGGCCCGGCGCTGCTGAAGGCGGCCGACGACCTCGACGGCGGCGACGGCTCGAAGCGGATCGTGCTGATCAGCGACGGCGAGGACACCTGCGCCCCGCTCGACCCGTGCGAGGTGGCCCGCGAGATCGCGGCCAAGGGCATCGGCCTGACCATCGACACGCTGGGCCTGGTGCCGAACGCCAAGCTGAGCCGGCAGCTCAGCTGCATCGCCGAGGCGACCGGCGGCACCTACACCTCCGTCGAGCACCAGGACGAACTCACCGACCGTGTCAACGAGCTGGTCGACCGGGCGGCCGAGCCGGTGGTGACCCCGGTCGCCACCGAGGGCGCCGGCTCGTGCGAGAAGGCGCCCGTGCTCACGTCCGGTCTCTACACCGACCGCGAGGAGTTCGGCCAGCAGCGCTGGTACCGCGTGGAGCTGCTCGCCGGGCAGGAGCTGCGCGCCTCGGTGAGCGTCGCCGCGGACCGCGCCGTGCGCCCCGATCACGGCGTGCTGATGCGCGCGGTGACCGTGCACGGCCGGGAGATCGTGCGCGGCGAGGCCACGGGCAACGGCCGTACGGACGTGGTGTCCACGGGCCTGCGCCACCCCGAGCCGGAGCGTGACGACGACAGCGACAAGCCCGCGGCGGAGACGGTGTGCCTCGGCGTGACCACCTCCTTCTCGGCGGACGCCGGCGTGAAGACCACGCCCGGTCTGCCGCTGGAGCTGACGGTCGACGTCGTCGACGGCCCCGACGACGCGTCCGACGTCGCCTCCTTCGGTCTCGGCCGGGGCTGGTGGCTGCTCGGCGCACTGGTCGTGACCGGCTTCGTCGCCGGTCTCGTCTGGGGCTGGCTGTCCCGCTGGCGGGTCGCCGTCTGGAGGACCAACTGATGCGCGCCGTACGAGTACTGAGTGCCGCCCTGCTGACGCTGGGCCTGGCCGCCGCACCCGCCGCGGCCGACTCCACCCCGTCGCCGGAGGCCTCCGCCGGCAGCGGGGGTCCCACCCGCGCGGGGACGTCCTTCCGCACCGCTACGGAGGTCGAGCAGGGGCAGACCGCCACGGCGCGTGCCTCCACGGGCGACTACCTGTACTGGTCGTTCCCCGCGGACGCGGGACAGCGGCCCACGGTCCGCGCGACGGTGAAGCTGCCGGAGAGCCACGCCTCCGAGACGTGGCAGGTCGACGTGTACGACGGTCTGCGCCGCCGCCAGGCCTGCCAGTACGGCGCGCAGACCCGCACCGCCGGACCGGGCACGACCGGCGTGGAACTGGCGTGCGTCCTGCGCACGGTCCGCGCCTGGTCGGAGCCCTGGGCCAACGATCCGCTGCCCGGCACGTACTACGTGCGCCTGACGGCGCTGGAACTGTCGGCGGACGACCTGGGTCAGCCGGTCGACGCCGAACTGCGCGTCGAGTCGAAGGAGATGGGCGGCGCGGCAGCGGTGGACGGCTCACTGTCGGAGCCGTTGGTACCGGGTGTCGCCTCCCGTCCGGAGGAAGAGTCGGACGACTCCTCCTCCGCCGTGCTGGCCGGCCTCGAGCCGGAGGACGGCTGGACGTCGGGCTGGTGGTCCGACCGCTGGATCTGGACGGCGGTCGGCGGAGCGCTGGCGGCCCTGGCGGGCGTCTTCGGCTACCGCCTGACGCGGGGGCCGGGGCGGCCTCGGCATGTCCCGCCGGGGGTGTAGGGATCTCGCTCGCAGCCGACCGGAAGGCCCGCCTTGTGCGGGCCTTCCGGCTGTTGAGAGCCTCACGCACGGGCCGGGGCGCCCTCCGGGGTGTACGGCCGCGAGAACGTGAAGCGCTGGGGTGCGACCCCGTGGTGATGGAGGCCCTCCAGTTTGTCCACGCCCTCCTGCCAGGTGGGGATCGCGTCCTCGGGGACCCACCAGATCACGTGACTCGGGTGCCGTGACCTCTCGAACCAGTCCTGGCGCCTGGTCAGCGCGTCGCGGTGGAGACCGGTGTAGACGGCGTCGCGGGCGGAGCGGAGGCCGGTCCACAGGGAGAGGGTGGCCGCCAGGGCGGTGGTGTCGGGGGTACGGCCCTTGGCGTACCACGACGGCACGGCGAACTCGCCCCACGCACCCCAGTCCGCCCCGAAAAGGACGCCCTGCTCACCGCCCGCCGGTTCGGCCCGGGCGAGGTGGCCGGGGTGCACGCTGATCGTGCGGTAGACGGCCTCACCGAGGGCGTAGAACTCGCGGGTCGAGGGGGCGGGGTCGGAGAGGGGGGACTTGAGGACACCGAAGGTGTAGAGCGCGAGGCGGGGCATGCGTCTCCCTTGGCAGGGGCTTCGAGGGGTGCACCTGAGCGTGGACTCGCCCGGGACCAGGCGAAGGTAGCCCCGTCGACGGGCCCTGTCGAAGTTGCGGTGCGCCCGCTCATGTGGCCGCGTCCACCGATCCGGACGTGACGCCGGCCCGGCGCAGTTCACCGGCGGTGAAGACACCGAAGGCGCTGACGGCGCACACGCGGGTGAAGAGATGTGAGGGCCGGGGGGCCTGCCCCCTCACGACTCCCTGAGCTGCTTGGCCAGCGGGCTGTCGCCCGTCACCTCGACGCGGCCGTCCCGGATCGCCTCCGGGAGGGACAGGTCGCCTCGGCCGAGGGCGATGCACGTGGGCGTGTCGAGGGTGAGGACGGCGTCCGGGTCGGCGGGGGCGGGGCCGTCGCCGTAGACGGGGCTGCCGGCCGCGCCCGCGTGGACGTGGAAGCAGCCCTCGTCCAGGCGTACTTCGACGAGCCCCTCCCCCTCCAGCGCCCGCAGCAGCGGCAGGGCGAACCAGTGGGCGCGGACCGCGTCGGTCGGCCGACGATCGCCCAGTTCCGCCTGGCCCCACGCCCCGAGGGCCTGGAGGACGGGCAGCAGCTCGCCCCCTCGCGCGGTGAGTTCGTAGACGTAGGCCGCGCCGGGAGGCGGAAGGCGGCGGCGGGTGGCCAGGCCGTCGCGTTCCATGTCCCTCAGCCGTGAGGCCAGTACGTCCGTGCTGACGCCCGGCAGGTCCGCGTGCAGGTCGGTGTAGCGGCGCGGCCCGGCCAGCAGTTCCCGGACGATCAGCAGGGTCCAGCGGTCGCCGACGACGTCGAGCGCGCGGGCGGCGGAACAGTACTGGTCGTAGCTTCGGCGAGGTGGCATGCCCCGCAGTCTAGACATGTCGTTGGACTTTCCAAGCAGCCACTTGGTAAAACCAAGTAACACCAGAAACCGGAGGGGCGCATGGAGTTCCGGCAGTCGAGCAAGCTCAGCGAGGTCTGCTACGAGATCCGCGGGCCGGTGATCGAGCACGCCAACGCGCTGGAGGAGGCGGGGCACAGCGTGCTGCGCCTGAACACCGGCAACCCGGCCCTGTTCGGCTTCGAGGCGCCCGAGGAGATCCTCCAGGACATGATCCGGATGCTCCCCCAGGCGCACGGCTACACGGACTCGCGCGGCATCCTCTCCGCCCGCCGCGCGGTGGCCCAGCGCTACCAGACGCTCGGCCTGGAGGTCGACGTCGACGACGTGTTCCTCGGCAACGGCGTCTCCGAGCTGGTGTCGATGGCGGTGCAGGCGCTGCTGGAGGACGGCGACGAAGTCCTCATCCCCGCACCGGACTTCCCCCTGTGGACCGCGGTGACCAACCTGGCGGGCGGCAAGGCGGTGCACTACCTGTGCGACGAGCGGTCCGACTGGTACCCGGACCTCGACGACATGGCCGCGAAGATCACCGACCGCACCAAGGCCGTCGTCGTCATCAACCCCAACAACCCGACGGGCGCGGTGTATCCGAAGGAGGTCGTCGAGGGCATCCTCGATCTGGCCCGCCGGCACGGCCTGATGGTCTTCGCGGACGAGATCTACGACCAGATCCTGTACGACGACGCCGTGCACCACTCGGCCGCCGCGCTCGCCCCCGACCTGGTCGTGCTGACCTTCTGCGGCCTGTCGAAGACGTACCGCGTGGCGGGGTTCCGCTCGGGCTGGCTGGTGGTGACCGGCCCGAAGCAGCACGCGAAGGACTACCTCGAGGGTCTGACCATGCTGGCGTCGATGCGGCTGTGCGCCAACGCGCCCGCGCAGTATGCCATCCAGGCCGCGCTGGGCGGCCGGCAGTCCATCCGGGACCTCACCGCCCCGGGCGGCAGGCTGCGCGAGCAGCGGGACGTGGCCTGGGAGAAGCTGAACGAGATCCCGGGCGTGAGCTGCGTGAAGCCGAAGGGCGCGCTGTACGCGTTCCCCCGTCTCGACCCGAAGGTGCACAGGATCCACGACGACGAGAAGTTCGTCCTGGACCTGCTGCTCCGGGAGAAGATCCAGGTGGTCCAGGGCACCGGCTTCAACTGGCCCTCCCCCGACCACTTCCGCATCCTCACGCTCCCCCACGCGGAGGACCTGGAGGCGGCGATCGGCCGGATCGGACGGTTCCTGAGCGGGTACCGGCAGTAGGCGCCCCGTCCAGGAAGATGTGCACGCGCAGGTCACGACGTCAGCGGACCGAGCGGGCGTACCAGCGGCCGTCGCACCGGCGCCCACCGCCGGTCCGCCGGATCACGACGCCGGGGTGAAGAAGCGCATCGGGGAGTTCGGGACGAAGCCGATGCGGGGGTACACGGGGGCGCCCGCGGCGGTCGCGTGCAGGGTGGCGCGGGTCGCTCCCGTGGCGCGGATGCCCTCGTGCAGGGCCTTGCGCGTCACCGCCTCGCCGTAGCCCCGGCGCTGCCACTGCGGATCGGTGGCGACGAGCAGGACGAACACGCGGCCCCGCGCCTCCACGGTCGCGGCGCAGGCCACGGGGGTGCCGTCGCGTACGCCCAGGTAGGCGTGGACGCCGTCCTTCCACAGCGTGGAGCCGGCGAGTCCGTCGCGGCCGTCCTCGAGCGGGAAGCCGTAGGCGCGGGAGTTGATGTCCGCGTAGGCCCGCAGGTGCTCCTCGGTGGTCACGCGCCGGAACCTCAGGTCGGGGTGGTGCGGTGCGGGGAGCGGCGGCAGGTCACCGGCCATGCCCGTGCCGGGGAAGGCGTAGGCGAGGCCGGCCTGCTCGGCGGCGGTGTCGAGCGCGGCGCGCGCCTCGTCGTCGAGGAGGTCCTCGAAGACCCACAGGAATCCCGGGCGGCTCTTCGCGCGCATGATCTCCGCCGCTTCCTCCAGACGCCGCTGGAGGAGGTCGGCGCCCGCACCGACGTCGGTCAGGGTGACGCAGTTCCAGAAGGCGAACCGGCAGTCGGCCCAGCGGACGGCGATCCCGGGCAGGTCACGGACGTCCGCGTCGGGATCGCGGTCGAGCACCATGGTCCGCCAGACGGCCGCGAGCTGTTCCATCGATTCGACGGAGTCCGCGAGATCGTGCACAGGTGTCCCTCTCCGGTCGCGAGGTCTTGAGCCCTCCGGGCGGTACGAGTCGTACCCGCTGCGCATCCTCCCCCGCGGGGCCCGCGCCCACACCCCGGTGCGCCGTGTCGCCCCGTGGGCCCTACCGCCTGCCGGGCCGCCGCAGACGGTCCAGTACCGCCCGCACGGCACGGCGCACCGCGTCGCGGGACTCGTCCGTGGGGTCGACGGTCTCGAAGGCATGATGACCGTGCGGCACCTCGACCACTTCCACGTCCGCCCCGCACTCCTTCGCCGAGGCGAGGAACTCCTCGACGGTGGCGGCGATCGCGGGCGTCTCCAGTCCGACGCGGGTGAGGACGACGGGCAGAGCTCCGGCGTTCGCCACCGCGCGCGCCGGGTCGAAGCGGCTGTCGGTCAGTCCCCAGCCGGGCATCGGTCCGAACACCGGGTAGGTGGCCGCCAGGCAGCGCAGCCAGGGCGGGGGCGCGTCCAGCCAGCGGGCCGCGATCGGGCCGCCGCCCGAGAAGAACCACAGCGCGGTCCGGTCCGCGTCCACGCGGGGGTCGGCCCGCACCCGCTCCATCGCGGCGGCGACGTCGGCGGCCGCCCGCTCGTAGTCGCCCAGGGTGTGGAGACCGTGGTCGACGACGGCGGCCACCGCGCCGCCCGCCGCGGCGCAGTGTGCGTAGCCCCTCAGGGTCGGCCAGTCCCGCGGTGTGG
The DNA here is from genome assembly GCF_022696125.1 of Streptomyces sp. GB4-14. Taxonomy (NCBI): domain Bacteria; kingdom Bacillati; phylum Actinomycetota; class Actinomycetes; order Kitasatosporales; family Streptomycetaceae; genus Streptomyces; species Streptomyces sp. GB4-14. The sequence goes on from NZ_RZHO01000002.1 coordinate 940,944, forward strand.
GGCGGGCCTCGGCGGGGACCGGGCCGCCGTGCACGAACAGCACCCCGGGGCGCGGCTCTTCGGCCTCGGGCAGGTACAGGTCGACATTCCCGTGCCGCTCCCGCGGGGCTTCGGGAACGTCCAGCAGGAAGGGACGCAGGTGCGCGGGCGGTTCCGACGCGTCGGCGGGCACCAGACGGTGTCCCTCACCGGCCGCGGCCCGCAGCAGGACGTCCGCCAGTTCGTCTGGCAGGGAGAGCATCGGCCAGTGGCCGGTGGGCAGTTCGAAGAAGGTGGCCGGGGAATCGGCCAGTGCCCGCAGCGCCGGGTCGCCCCGGTCCGCCATCATCCGGACCATCTCGATGCTCGCCCCGTTCCCGGTGCACAGCACGCCGGTGACGGGCACCGAGTCCACCGCGCCGGTCAGCCGGAGCGGCTGGAGCAGGGTCCCTGACGGCTGCGGCGCGGCCATGGCCGTGAGCCGGTCCAGCGCCGGACCGGGCACGCCCTCGGTACTGCCCCACCGGCGCCAGTCCTCGGGTGTGGCCGGAGGCGGGAGCGCTTCGCCGTCCGTCGCGGCCGTCCGGTCGCGCAGCGAACGGTCGGGCACCGCGGCCACGGCGGGGACGCCGTTCCTCGGCATGACCGCATCCAGGTACACGATCCGGTCGACGCGTCCGGCCCTGCGGTCGGCCGCGCCCAGCGCCGGATGGATGCCGTAGTCGTGTCCGACCAGCACGACCTTCCTGCCGGTCCCGCCGACGAAGTCGATCACCGCGACCACGTCCGCGATGTGGGCCTCCAGATCGACGCCTTCGCGCGCCGGGCCGAGCGAAGCGTCGATCCCGCTCGGACGGACCGCGTGCGCCTCGGCGCCCGCCGCGGTCAGGCGGTCGACTGTCTCCTGCCAGACATGCGCGCCGGTGAACATGCCCGGCACCAACACGAATACGGTCATGGACCCTTCCCTTCGAGATTCGACGGTCCGGCACCGATCACCGGCCCTCGGTCGCCGGTACCGTAGGAACTCCCCCTGAGGGAGGTTCAAGCGTGCGCGCGAGGTACGACGAGCTGTGGGGCATCGGAGAGCTGGCCGCGCGGGCCGGCGTCACCGTCAAGACCGTCCGCTTCTACTCCGACGGCGGTCTGCTGCCGGAGACCTCCCGTAGCGCCGGCGGGCACCGGCGGTACGGCTCCGACGCGCTCGACAGGCTCCGCCTGATCCGCTCCCTGCGCGCGCTCGGCCTCTCGGTCCCGGAGGTGCGGCGGGTCCTCGACGAGGAGGACGCGGCCGACGGCACGGGGGAGGCACTGGAAGGCGCGGTCGCACAGCGCCTGCGCGAACTAGGGAACGAGAAGAGGACGTTGCGCTGGAGGGAGGCGGCGCTCCGTCTGGTCCAGGAGTCCACTCCCGGCGAGCGAGCCGACCGGCTTCGACTGATCGGGGACCTGCCCGTCCCGCCCGGCACGGCCCCGCTGGTCCGGTTCTGGCGCGGCTGGCTTCCGCCCCGGATGCCCCGCCGCTCCGTCGACGCGTTTCTGGACGTCGCGGTGCCCCGGCCGCCGGAGGACCCCGCTCCCGCCCAGGTCCTGGCCTTCGCCCGCCTCAACGCCCTCACGCGGGGCCCGTGTCCGGACGCCGCGCAGCCCCAGCCGGAGGCGCACCGGACCGTCGGCGCGCGGGGTGCCGCCGTGCTGTACGCGGGGCTCGCGGAGGCGTACGAGCTGGCGGGCGTCCAGATGCGGCGAGGCCGGGACCCGCGGCCCGGTGAGGCGCTGGACTGCTTCGTCGACGCGTACACGAGCGCCTACGCCGTACGGGACGGCGAGCGGTTCCGTCGCGGACTGGCCAGGCAGCTCGCGGTGGACCCGCGGCTCGACCGGTACTGGGAGCTGGTGGCCGAGGTCGTCACCGAGCCGGGCCGACGGCCGGAACCGACACCCGGAACCGCCCATGACTGGCTGCTCGCCGCTCTGGCGGCGGAGACGGGGACTTCGCTGCCGGCGTCCGTGTGACGCCCCCGGGAGCGTACGAAAACTCCGGTGCGCCGGTTCGTACACCTCTGCGACCATCGCCGGATGACGCACGGTCTCGCATCACTGGTCATCCGGCACACCCACCGCGTCCCCTCCCCCGAAGGCTCCGCCGGGAACGGCGCCGCCGCCGCACGGCAGTTCGACGCCGCCCTGATGTCCGTGGGCTTCAAGCTCTCGGCGGAGCTGCTGGCGCGGCTGTCCGGGCTTTCCGAGGCCGCGGTCGTGCACACGGCCCGGCGCACCCTGCGCGCGGTGAGCGAGATGGTGGGCGACCACGTCCGACACAACGCGTACTTCATCGACTTCCCGGCGAACGTACCGGACACCGAGGAGTTCTGGATCAGCTGCGTGGCGAAGGCGCTCGACGACGACGCGTCGCGCGAGAGCGTGCTGACGCAGCTGTCGCGCGGGGTGCTGAACCTGCTCACCCTCCCCACGTACGGCCGCTACCAGCACACCTACGAGCAGCTGCTCGCGGCGCAGGAGGAGCTGATCGCCTCGGCGGGCGACCGGGTGACCGTCCTGCACCCGGGGCGGGACCTGGACGACGAACTCACCGACCTCTACCTGGCGTTGGCAGGCAGCGCGACGCCGCTGGGCGAGGAGCACCTGGACGACCTCAAGACTCTCGCCCAGCGGTGCGCGCTCGGACCGCAGCCCGAGTCGATCCCGGTCCGGGAGAACCGGGCCGTCGTCAACGAGGCGCGTCTCATGGCCGGCGCGGACCTTCTGCTCGACACCGTCACCGACGTGCTGCGCCTCGCCTGCGCGCTGTCGGGCGGCGACGTGACGCTGCAGGAGCCGACCCGGTTCGGTCCCCTGCCCCGGCCGGTCCGCCGTGCCCTGCTCGCGGGCCTCGACGCCGTGGTCGCGGCGAACCCCGGCAAGCTGGCCGACGTGCACGCGCACCGCGAGCCCTTCAAGCGGCTCGGTGAGCGGCTCCATCCGCACGAGTACCCTCGCTGGCCGCACGCGGCCGAGGTGTTCGCCGTGGCCCGAGGGGAGAAGGAGGCGCGGTCCTTCGAAAGCCGGCTCGAGAGGCTGCTCGACGCGTACGACGTACGCGGTGCGGTACGGCTGCTGGAGTCCGCGCCCGGCAAGCTGTTCCGCACCCTGGACCTCCTGCTGCGTATCGCCTCCGGCCAGGAGGAGAGGGACGCGGTGGTGGCCGCGGCGGTGCGGGTCGCTCCACGGGTCTCCGGCCGGGTCGTGCTGTCGGTCCGTGAGCACCTGCAGAACCGGGAGAGGGAGACCGGCGAGCCGCGGATCTTCGTCAACCGGCGGGGCCGGGGGTGGGTCGCTCCCGACGCCCGGCCGCCGGTACCCGCGGCCGACCGCGACCGTCTCGTCGCCGCCCTCGACGCCGAGATACGCCGCAGGCTCCCCGTCCCTGGCCGGCTGCTGCTCGACCCCGACGTCCTCGACGTGGCGCTCCCGCTCAGCGGCAGGGCCGCCGCGGCAGGACTCGGGGTGCTGCCGCGCGGGTCGGTCTCGGCGATCGACGGGGAGCGGCTGCGCTTCTTCGTGTACTGGAAGGAGGCCGCGGAGCGGACCGACTACGACCTCTCGGCGCTGCTCCTGCGCACCGACTACAGCACCGACTCCTGGCTGTCCTACACCTCGCTCAGGACCGTCGCGGGCGTGCACTCGGGAGATGTCACCGAGGCGCCCGACGGGGCCTCGGAATTCATCGAGTTGTCGCTGGGCCGGGTACGCAGCACCTTCGTCGTTCCGCAGGTCAACATCTTCTCCGGCGAGGGCTTCGACGAGGTCGAGGAGTCGTTCTTCGGTTTCATGCTGCGCGACGGCGAGCAGAAGGGCCGGCCGTTCGAGCCGCGCACGGTGCGCATGAAGTCGGACCTGCGCGGCACGGGCCGGGTGGCCCTGCCGCTGGTGTTCCGGCGGGACGACGACGGCCGGTGGCACGCGAAGTGGCTCCACCTGTACCTGAGAGGCATCTCCTCGGCCAACCGGGTGGAGGAGAACCAGGTGTCGGTGTCCAAGGTGGTGCGCGCCGTCGTGGAACGCGAGTACCTGACGGTGCGGTACCTGACGGGCCTGATGGCCGGTGCCACGGCCGTGGAGTTGTGGGACGGCAAGGCGGTGCCGGACGAGCCCGTCACGTACGTCGGTCTCGAACGTCCCGAGGGACTGCACCCGGACTCCGTCGTCGTCACCCGCGGAAATCTTCGCGACCTCATCCCGGACTGAGTGCTAGCGTGGTCCACGGCAAGGCCATGAAAGGGCTTCCTTCTCAACTCCTTCCTGAAACGAGTTCTTTCGCTTTCCTTGCCGACGACGTCGCTCCGGGCGGCGCCCGCATCACCCTGCGGGCGCCGCCCGGAGTCGTTCCCCTAGGCGGTCGTCGGGTGGAAGTTGATGCGTTCACCGACGACCGGGAAGCCGACCTTGGCGAAGCAGGCGGCCATCGGGACGTTGCCCCGGTCCGTTGCCGCGCTGACGAACTCCGCGCCCTGTTCGACCAGATGGCGCGTGCATTCCACGAGCAGGTCGAAGGCGTAGCCCTGGCCGCGGTGTTCCGGGACGACTCCGATGAAGCCGATCGTCGGGCCGGAGGGGTTGTGGGCCGGGATGTGGATGCCGGCCAGGGCGCCGTCCGGCGTGTGGGCGGTCCGCCACCACTCGCGTGGGGACGGGCACCAGTGGAGGAAGTCGAGTTCCTCCTGGGCCGCCCGGTCGAGGCCGCCCTCCTCGATCGCCTTGAGCGCGTGGGCGTCAAGGGTCGCCGAGTGGATGCGGCGCAGCGCGTCGAAGAAGACGGTGTCGTCGGGTTCGGTGCGGAAGCTCAGGCGTCCGGGGCGCTCGGGCAGGCCGCTCTCCGGTGTCCAGCGGTACAGGAGGCGTTCCACCAGGAGTTCGTAGCCGGCGGCGCGTGCGGCGGTGAAGCGTGCCTCGGCGGCTGCGCGCACGACGGGGTCGTCGCGCCGGCCGCCGGGCAGGTTGATCTCGAGTTCGACCTGCCGGGGTGCGGAGCGCAGAAGTTCGGCTCCTGCCTCCTCCTCGCCCTCGGCCACGTCGAACCAGTTGATGTTGACGGGTTCCGGGTCGTCGGGCCCGCCCCACCACGCCCCGCGCGCCACGACCTCGCCGTCGCGCAGGGCGACACGTTTCCAGTCGGGGCGGAAGCGGGTACGCCGGTGGGCCTCGCGGGCGCCCAGCGGGTCGGGGAGCGCGTCGAACAGGTGGGCGTCGCTCGCGGAGAGCGTGCGGATGACCAGATCGGTCATGGGTCCTCCAGGATGCATGCAGCAGGGTCGCCTGCTGCTCGGAGCGCTCCCGGTCAGAACTCGTCGCGCACGCCGGGACGGTGGGGAAGGGAGCGCTGGAAAGGCGTGAACGGCACGGCACTCGCCTCCTTCCGTCCGTGTCAGGGCGTGGAGGCATACGGTACGGGGGCGTCCACGCTTCGTCCATGGGATTGGAGAGCCTCCAGGGCCGCCGCCGACGGCGAGCCCGGTTCCGCCGTGAAGGTGACCAGGGACTGGTGGGGTTCCTTCGGGACGTCGAACGTCTGCTGGACGACGGTCAGTTCACCGGCGGCAGGGTGGGCGAGGGTGTGCACGTCACGGCCACAGGGGGCGACGGTGTGGGCGTCCCACATGCTCCTGAACTCCTGGCTCCGAGCCGTCAGTTCCGCGATCAGCGCGGCGAGACGGGTGTCGCCCGGGTTGCGGGCGGTCAGGACGCGGAGGTTGCCGACCACCGCACGCGCCTTCGCCCGCCAGTCGCGGTAGAGCACGCGGGTGGGGTCATCCAGGAAGACCAGGCGGGACAGGTTGGGCCGGGTGGCCGGGTCGCCGGGCGCGGCGAAGTCCAGGTGCGCGGCGAGGAGGGCGTGCCCGGTGCGGTTCCAGGCCAGTACGTCGTTACGGCGGCCGACGACCAGGGCGGGCACGTGGGCGGCCATCGTGGTCAGCAATGTGCTCAGGTCGGCGGACACCGTCTCGTCGCCGCCGGATGTGGCCGGGCGGTGACCGGTCGTCGAGGACAGGTCGTAGAGGTGGTCCCGCTCGGCCGGGGACAGGTGCAGCGCCCGTGCCAGCGCGTCGAGGACTTCCGGTGAGGCGTTGGCCTGCCGGCCTTGTTCGAGCCGCGTGTAGTACCCGGCGCTGACGCCCGCGAGCAGCGCGACCTCCTCACGCCGCAATCCGGGGACGCGCCGCCGGTCCCCGAACAGGGGCAGGCCGACGTCGTCGGGGGTCAGCCGCGCCCGCCGTGCCTTCAGGAACGCGCCGAGCGGTGATGTGCGGTCCATGCGCCCAGTATGCGCGGGGGCGGTGTCCCGCAGCCTGCACCTGTCAGGGGTAGGCAGGGGCGGGGCTGGTTCCGCTAGGCGGGGGGCCGCAGAGTCGGTCGTACGGCCGTCCCGCCCTCCGCGGAAGCGGTCACCCATCCTGTCCCGGCCTCGTACGAGGGAGACCCATGCCCGCCGCCCGCACAGCATCACCCCAGGTCACCACTCTCCGTCTCGGAGACGTCGAGATCAGCCGGGTGATCGAGTTCTCCGACATCTCCCCGATGACGACCGACGTCTTCTTCCCCGGCAGCAAGCCGGAGGAGTGGCAGCGGCACGCCGCGCTGCTGGACCCGGACCACTGGGACGCCCGTACCGGCCTCACCCGGGTCGCCACACAGTCGTGGGTGCTGCGCAGCGAGGGGCGGGTCGTCGTGATCGACACCGGGGCGGGGAACGGCAAGTACCGTCCCCTGCAGCCGATCTGGTCGTACCTGGACACCGGCTACCTGGCCAATCTCGCCGCCGCCGGCGTCCGCCCGGAGGACGTCGACCTCGTCGTCAACACCCACCTGCACGACGACCACGTCGGCTGGAACACGTACCTCGACGGCCGCGAATGGGTGCCCACCTTCCCCAACGCGACGTACCTGATGCCGGCGATCGACGTGACGTACTGGCATCCCGGGAACCTGCACCGCACGCGGTTCGGGCGGGGCAATCAGAACGTGTACGAGGACAGCGTCCAGCCCGTGATCGACGCGGGGCTCGTCACGACGTGGGAGGGCTCCTACGCCATCGACGGCAACCTCCGGCTCGAGCCCGCCCCCGGCCACACCCCGGGTTCGGCGGTCGTCCACCTGGAGTCCGGGGGCGAGCGTGCGGTGTTCGCCGGGGACCTGCTGCACGGTGCGATCCAGATCCACGAGCCGCATCTGAACAGCTGCTTCGAGGAGGACGAGGAGGGCGCCCGTGCCAGCCGCGCACGGATGTTCGCCTACGCGGCGGACCACGGCGCGCTGGTGTTCCCGGCCCATCTGCCGGGCCAGGGGGCGTTCGAGATCCGGCGGGAGGGGAGCGGGTTCGGGCTGGCGGGGTGGGCGGGGTTCTCACGTACGTGAGGTGCTACGCCCGTGGAGTGGGAGCGGCTCGCCTGTTCGGCATGGCGGACAGGACGGATTGGAGGTTCACGAGGGCGGCTCCTGGGCCGGCGAGGTCGCACTGGCTGCATGACTCTCGCCGCGCAGCATCGCCATCAGCGCAGCGTGGGTCTCCTCGTCGGCGGCGGCCACCAGTCCGCGTCCGGAGGGGCCGAGCGGGGTGCCGTCGATGCCGGTGACGACACAGCCGGCAGCGCGGCACAGGGCGATGCCGGCCGCGAAGTGCACGCTGCCCGAGAGGTTCCCGCCGTCGGTGACGTACGCGGCGCGCCTGCCGGCGGCGACCCAGGCGAGGGCGAGCGACGTGGACCCGGCCCGGGGGCGGAAGTGCGCGCCGAAGTCGGGGTGGGCGGCAAGGCCTACGGTCCGGATCGCGGGCGCGCTCGGGAACGGCGGATCGAGGTTGACGTCGACCAGGCGGGTGTCGGGGGTAGGTGTGAGCGGGGTGTCCTCACCCCCGTCCTGTCGCCGTACGTGGGCGGTCCGCCCGTCGGTGAAGAAGACCTCGCCGCTGAAGGGGTCGGCCACGGCCGCGGGTCCGTCGCGCAGTGCCACGTTGACGGCGACCAGCATGGTGCCGGAGGCGTAGTTGTGCGTGCCGCACAGGGGGTCCACCAGCCACTGGCGCTCGGCTTCGGCGGCTCCCTGCCGTCCGCTCTCCTCCCCGAGGATCGCGTCACCGGGCCGGGCGGCGCGGATGACGTCGAGGATGGCCTTCTCGGCCGCGACGTCGGCCTCGGTGGCGAAGTCACCGGCACCCTTGTCGATCCGGCCGAGCCGCCGCCCGTACATCGCCCGGACGACATCCGCCCCGGCCCGCACGGCAGCGAGGGCGACGTCGGTGTCGGCGGTGCCCGCATGTGAGTTGGTCACGTCCGGCAGGCTAGCGAGGTCCCGCCGTGAACCCCAGGGTTACCCGCGCCAGGCCCCGTCGCGCATGACGACGCGTCCGCGCAGTTCCGCCTCACCGCGCCATGCGCGAACGGTCCTCGGGACGACGCGTACGTACACGAAAGGGCTGTCCTCAGCGCGGGGATCCCACCCGAACTTTGCGGCGAACGCGCGCGCCCCGGCTTAGGGTGCCTCCCGGTCCGTGAAGCACTGCGCCCCGCCTTCGACGAGCACGGCGTCGTAGGAGTCCGGCAGCGCCAGACGCACGCGGGGTTCGGCGCGGAGGTTCCGCACCGTCGCGGACCTGGCCCCGGTGCAGAACCACACCGCCTGCCCGTCCCACAGGAACCACAACGGCACCTGGTGCGGACCGTGTTCGTGGTGGGCCGTGGACACCCACACGTCCCGCTCGGTGTCGAGCCGCTCGAGCGTGTCGCGTGCGCGCTGCGCCGTCGGGCGGCGAACGATGTCCGTGGTTCCCATGAGGACCGACCGTAGTCAACGTACGCCCGGCGCACCTGAGGCGAGAGACCTACACCATCGACCGGGACCGGGGCCGGGACCCGGCCGTCGGGCGATCTCCGAAACCCCCACCGCAGCTCGCTTGGTCCACCAGACTTGCTTCTGTTGCCCATTGGCAGAAGGGACGGCGGGCATGGCGAACAGCGCACTTCTGGTGATGGACGTCCAACGGGACATCGTGGCCCTCGCCGACGACGGTTCCGGATACCTGCTGCGTCTGCGCGGGGCCATCGACGGTGCCCGGGCTGCCGGCATCCCCGTGATTTACGTGGTGATGGGGTTACGGCCGGGCGATCCCGAAGTCAGTCCCCGCAGCAAGGTGATGGCCAACATCGTTCGGGCCGGCCTGTTCACCGAAGGGGGCCCTGGCACCGAGATCCATGACGAGGTCGCGCCCCAGCAGGGCGACGTGGTGGTCACCAAGAGGCGGGGCAGCGCGTTCTCGGGCAGCGACCTCGACCTGGTGCTCAGGGCGCGCGACATCGACAGCCTTGTCCTCACCGGCATCGCCACCAGCGCCGTCGTGCTGTCCACCTTCTGGCACGCCGTCGACCTGGACTTCGGCCTCACCGTCCTGGCGGACGCCTGTCTCGACACCGACCCGGAGGTGCACCGGATGCTCACGGAGAAGCTGTTCCCGCAGTGGGCGGACGTCGTCACGGTGGAGGACTGGCTCAGGGCCGTCGCACCGCAGTGACGGCGGCCGTCCGAACACCGCCCCCTCGTCCGCATAGGTTTCCTATCGGAGTGACCAATTCGTCAGCTTCATCGGATTCAGCATCAGCCACACGTTCGTGATGCCTTCATCTCTGACGTCGAAGGTGACAATTCCATGTCGACTCCCCTCGGTCAGAAGGATGTAACCGAGACCGTCAGCCGTGTCGCGTCGCTCAAGGCGGAGGGCGGGCTGCTTGCGCATCACGCCCATGAACCATCGGGCGACACGATCCGATCCACGGATCACCTGAGATGCGGCATTGACGAAGCCGCCGCCGTCCACGCGTAGTTCTACGTCCGGAGCCAACACGCGGAGCAGACTCTCGATGTTCCCTCCGACAGCCGCACCACGGAATGCCCGGACGACCTCGTCATGCTGGTGGGGGGAAACCTGTGCGCGTCTTCCTCGTCGTACGTGGCGGCGTGCGGACGTCGCCAATTGCCTTGTCGCCGCTGCCGAACGGCCCACGACATCAGCGATCTCGTCGAACGGGACGCCGAACACGTCGTGCAGCACGAACGTCACTCGCTCTGCCGGCGTCATGGCTTCCAGGACCGTCAGCAATGCCATGCTGACGGCGTCATCGAGGGTGACGCGTTCGAGCGGATCGGCAGCGATACCACTGGAGTTCAGTGGCGCCGCGGCCGTGTCCGCGAAGAGGTCGGCCGGGACCGGCTCGGGCAGCCATTGCCCGACGTAGGTCTCCCGTCGCGCCCGCGCGGAACCCAGCAGGTCGAGTGAGATGCGGCTCGCCACTCGCATCAGCCATGCCGCGGGCACGGCGATGTCGTCGCGTTCCCCGGGATCGAGGCGGTACCACCTCGCATACGTCTCTTGCACGACGTCCTCGGCATCGGCCAGGGTGCCCGTCATGCGGAAAGCCAGCGACAGCAGACGATGCCGCTCCGCCATGATCGAATCGAGCGCATGTGATGCATCACGCTCGCATTTCCCGTAATCCCCGCAATCCGCGGATTCGCGAGGAGAATCTTCCGACATGGGGCACCCTTTCCCAATGAAGCGCAGTGCGCCTCTCCACTATCGCATTCAGGCAGTGGGGATTCCCGCAATCGGGTACCGCACGGTTCCCTTCCGGTACGCGCCGCGCGGAACCATGGCATCGAGGGGCTCCTGTCCCTCCACGGTCACGACCTCGCGCTCGTCTCCACGCTCGGCCAGAGTGGCACGGAAAAGGTCGTCGTGGTAAAAGCGGTCGGGTCCGGCGATCTCGACCGCACGTCCCGGCTCCGGCGTCGTGACGGCCTCGGCGAGCAGTTCGATGACTTCGTCCAGCTCGACGGGCTGGATGAACGACCTCGGGGCGAGAACCTTTCCGTCCACGGTGTGCTGGTCGATGAGGACAGGAATGTAGCTCTGGAACTGGGTGGCCCGAATGATGGTGGCGGGGATCGAAGCGGATCGCACGGCCTTTTCCTGCGCCACCTTGCCGAGGTAGTACCCGATCTCGGACGCGTCCCCTTCTCCGACGCCGACGATGGAGAGCACGATGTGATGGCGCACACCAGCCCGCTCGCCCTCCGCCGTCAGGTTGTTGATCGCTCCCTCGAAGAACGAGATGGCCCCCTCCGCATCGAAGCGGGGGGTGTTGAGGACGTTCACGATGGTGTCCACTCCGACGAGAGCCTCGGCCAGCCCCTTGCCCGAGATCACGTCGATCCCGTCCTCGAGCCCTCCCGAGACCACCTCGATGCCCTTGACCTCCAGGTTGTCAGCAAGACGGGACCCGACACGGCCACGCCCACCAGCGATGAAGACCTTCATTTCCTCACTCCGTTCCGGGCGCCGGTCGCCGCCCTCACCGACATGACGACGTAGCCCGGAGAAATGTGAGGCCGAGAGGGCACCGCGTCCCGAGCGACGCCCGCTATCCGGGCCGCCCCGTCAGCGGGACCTCGCACCACACCGTCTTCGTGTACGGGTCCCCCGCCGTCGCGCCCCAGTGGGTGGACAGGGACTCGACCAGGAGCAGGCCACGACCCGACTCCGTGTCGGGGTCCGCAGGCGTGAGCGTGCCGGGGAGCGGCGGGCTCCGGTCCGGGCGGGCGTCCGTCACCTCGATACGGAGCGTCTCGTCCTCCGCGTACAGGGTCAGGCGCAGGGCGAAGTCCCGGCCCCGTGCCCGTCCGTGGCGTACGGCGTTCGTGGCCAGCTCGGCCACCAGCAGGGACGCCGTGCGGTTGCCCTCGGAGTCGTACGGCCAGCCCCACGTGTCCAGTTGCTCCGCCGCGAGGTGCCGGGCCAGCCGGGCTCCCCTCGCCGTCGCCGACAGACGGATACGGAAGTGACGGGCGGGACCGGTGTGTTCGTCCACCGGGGCGGTCTCGACGTTCATGTCACTCAGCGTGGCCAGCCGGCTCCGCCGTGAGAAGTCCCGGCGGCCGGACCCGCGGCCGCCGTACGGAAGCTGTCCGGACCTGTCCGGGTCGCGACGCGTGACATCCGGCGCCCGCCGTGAGTTGAGCACCTGGGAGGTGTGGGGACATGAGCGTGGAGCCTTACGGGGCGGACGAGGAATCGGCGGCCGTGCTGCGGACCGTCGGCCGTGTCATCAAGATGTGCCGTGAGCGGGCGGGGCTGACCCAGGCCGCCCTCGGCGCGCAGATCGGGTACAGCGAGGAGCAGGTCTCCTCCGTCGAGCGGGGTCGGCGGGCGCCGATGGAGGAGTTCCTCGACGCCGCCGACCGGGTCCTGGAGGCCCACGGCCTCATCAGCGCCCTGAAGGGGGACGTGGAGAAGGCCCGCTTTCCGAAGAAGGTGCGGGACCTTGCCCAGTTGGAGGCGCAGGCGGTCGAGCTGTGCGCCTACGCCAACCATGTCGTGCACGGTCTGCTGCAGACGCCCGAGTACGCACGGGTGCTGTACGGGATGCGGCGGCCTCCCTACAGCGAGGAGCAGGTCGACGAACTCGTCGTGGCACGCCTGGCGCGTCAGCGCGTTCTCGACGAGCAGCCCGCCCCGGTCTTCAGTTTCGTCCAGGAAGAGGTGACGTTGCGCAGGCCGCTCGGGGGCAGAATGGTCATGCGCAAGCAGCTAGAACATTTGTTGGAGGTGGGGCGGCGGCGGAACGTGGAGATCCAGGTGCTGCCCACACAGCGCGAGGACCATGCGGGCCTGGCGGGGGCGCTTCAACTGCTGAGGCTCAAGGACGGTCACACCGTGGGCCACGTCGAGGTCCAGCTGCTCAACCGGCTGATCTCCGACCCGAGGGAGATCCAGATCCTGGAGATCCGCTATGGCATCATCCGGGCGCAAGCGCTCACACCTCGTGAATCGCTGGCCTTCATCGAGAAAGTGCTGGGAGAGACATGACGGCGCAGTCGCGCAGCGAACTGACCTGGTTCAAGAGCAGCTACAGCACGAACGACGGGCCTGAGTGCGTGGAGGTCGCCTTCGCCGCCGACACCGTCCATATCCGCGACTCCAAGCACATACCGGGCCCCCACCTCACCTTCTCCCCCACCCCCTGGGCCGCCTTCCTCCCCTACGCGTCCGGACGCCGATGACCCGACCCCTCACCGCCGCCCAGCGTCGGCTGATCGAAGCCGCCGATCCGGGGACCGGGCGTCTGAAAGGGACCGAGGCCCAGCTCACCGCGCTGGTGAAGCGCGGCCTCGCCTTCCGGCATCCGCGGCCCCCGCACGACTACTTCCTCACCCCTGCCGGGCACCGGGCGCGCGAGGCCCAAACCGGACCGCCCGAGCCCGACGAGCCACAGACACCCGCCTCCACCGGCGGTGTCTTCACCGCGCGCGTGGGCGGCGAGCCCGCGCCCCCCGCCGCCGGGGGCGCCGCCCGCGCGCGGGAGGTCCGCAGCGCCTGGCAGGGCATGCTCGAACTGCGCCGCATGACCAACGCCGACGCGTCGGCGGACCGCCCCTGCGCCTGGGAACGCACGCACCTCGCGCAGGCCGCCGCCCTCGCGCTGGAGGCGGCCGGGCACCGGCCGGCGGAGGCGGACGGCGAGGACGGCTACCGTGTGCGGGAAACTCCGCAGCCGGACGCCGTCGCCGTGTACGCGCCGGACGCCGCCGCGATGCGTGCCTGCGCCCGGACGCTGGAGGGCGCGGGCTGGCAGGCCGGGGAGCACACGGAGCCGAGGACGCGGAGGCGTTACGTCCTGGCCTCTCCGCGCCGCGTCTGAGGGGCGTGCCAAGATCGGTGGATCGGGCGACGAACCGAACCGGCGTGAAGGGGACGCAGTGAGCAAGCCGTATTCCGTCCGCGTGACCGTGCGCGGATACGAGACCGACGTGCAGGGCCATCTGAACCAGGCCGTGTATCTGAACTACGCGGAGCACGCGCGCTGGTCGCTGCTCCAGGAGGCCGGGATCACCCAGTCGCGTCTTCAGGCGCACGGGGTGGGCCCGGTCGCGCTGGAGACGACGATCCGCTACCGGCGGGAGCTGCTCGCCGGCGACGAGGTGGACGTGAGCTGCGTCTTCCACTGGGGCGGGGGCAAGACCTTCACCATCGAGCAGACCATCACGAAGACGGACGGCACGGTCGCGGCGGAAGTCAGCGCCGTGGGCGGCCTGCTGGACCTGGAGAAGCGCAAGCTGGTGCCGGACCCGCGGGACGTGTTCCGCGAGCTGACGAAGGACACCGCCCTCTTCGGGCTGTAGGGAGCGCCTAGGCGTCGGCCGGCGCCGGGTCGTGGGCGGCGTCGTAGGCCGCCCGTGACTCGGCGATGTGGACACGGTGGCGTTCGGCCCAGTCGGTCAGCCGCAGCAGGGTCTCGTACAGCTCCTCCGCGGCCGGGGTGAGGGCGTACTCCACCTTGGGCGGCACGGTCGGATGGACGGTCCGGCTGACCAGTCCGTCGCGCTCCAGCTGACGCAGGGTCAGGGTGAGCATGCGGCGGCTGATCCCCTCGATGCCGCGCTCCAGTTCGGTGAACCGGATGGGGCCCCGGGCGGCCGCCACCAGGATCTGCACGCTCCATTTGCCCGCGACCCTGTCAAGAACTTCCCGCACCGGGCACACCTGCGCGTTCACTGCCTGCGGGGTAACACCGGTGTTCCTCTGTGACATGCGACTGCCTCCTTACGGCGCCCTCCATGGTCACTGACGATGTACCCCGTTACAAGTCGTGCACCTTTGGAGGTCAGCCCCATGTCCACCCCTACGGAGTCACCGGTGCCGGTGGCGCCGGACCGCGTCTTCTCCCGCTGGGCCTCACTCGCCGTCCTGTGCGCGGGAACGCTGATGACGATCCTGGACGGCAACATCGTCACGGTCGCCATGCCGGCGATCCAGGGCGACCTCGGTTTCGGCGCGCCGGGTCTGGCGTGGGTGGTCAACGCCTATCTGATCCCGTTCGGGGGGCTGTTGCTGCTCGTCGGGCGGCTCGGGGACCTGGTGGGCCGGAAGCGGATGTTCGCGTCCGGACTCGCGGTGTTCACGGCGGCGTCCGTGCTGTGTGGGGTGGCGGACGACCGGGCCGTGCTGATCGCGGCGCGCGCCCTTCAGGGGGTGGGCGGGGCCATGACGTCGGCCGTGGTGCTGGGCATGGTGGTGGCGCTGTTCCCGCAGGGCCGTGAACAGGCCACGGCGATCGCGGTGTTCAGTGCCGTGGGCGCGGCGGGCGGAGCACTCGGCACCTTCCTCGGCGGGGCGCTGACGCAGGCGTTCGGCTGGCACTGGATCTTCCTGATCAACCTGCCGATCGGGGTGGTGGCGCTGGTCGCGGCGGTCCGTGTCCTGGCCGACGACCGGCCCGACCCGGGCGCGGGGCTCGCGCGGAGCGCCGACCACATGGGCGCCGCGCTGATCACGGGCGCGCTGATGCTCACCGTGTACGTCATCGTCGGCTCCGGCGAGCGCGGGGCGGGCCGCACCCTCCTGCTGTCCGCGCTCGCCCTGGCGCTGCTCGCGGCGTTCGTGGTGCGCCAGGCGCGGGCCGCGCGTCCGCTGCTGGGACTGGGGCTGTTCCGCTCGCGGCTGCTGAGCGGGGCGAACGCCGTGCAGATCCTGATGATCGCGACGATGTACGGTTTCCAGTTCATCGGCGCGCTGTACCTCCAGCGGGTTCTCGGCTACGACGAGCTGACCACCGGGCTGGCCTTCCTGCCCGCACCCGTGGTGATCGGGGTGCTGATGGTGGGTCTGTCGGCGCGCGCGGTGAGCCGGTTCGGGGCGTACCGGGTTCTGCTGTCGGGGCTCGCGCTGATCACCGCGGGCATGGCGCTGCTGAGTCGGGCGCCCGCGGACGGCGCGTACCCGACGGACGTCCTGCCGCCGATGCTGCTGCTCGCGGTCGGGTTCGCGGCGGCGATGCCGGCGCTGACGGGGCTCGCCATGTCGGGGGCGCGGGAGGAGGACGCGGGGCTCGCCTCGGGCCTGTTCAACACCACGCAGGTGGTGGGCGGATCGCTGGGGCTCGCCACGCTGTCGGTGCTCGCGGCCGGCCGGATGGACGCCCTGCTGGGCAAGGGCGCCGAGGTGGTCGCGGCGACGGCGGAGGGATACCAGCTGGCGTTCCGTGCGGCGGCCGTGATCGCGGCGGGCGCGCTGGGGCTGGCGGCGCTCGTGCTGCGGACGCCTCGTCAGCAGACGTGAGCGGCAGGCTGTTGCGAAAGCCTGAGGTGAAGGCCGGGTTCCGGGTCACCGGAACCCGTTTCATGTTTTCATCCGATGAAAGTTTCCTCCGTTCGGCTCCCAAGTTTCCTGGCCATCCGCTCCTACAGTGGACCAGACCACCAGAGGAGCAGGGAGACTCTTTACACGCTGTGAATCTACGTGCGTAACTAATGACGCGCGCACGTCAAACAAGCACGGAACTGCCCAGGTGGCAGCGGCCGACGTCACCTCCTTCTCATCCCCACATGTGCCAGGAGGCAAGTCCATGCACGTACTCCCCCTCGTCCCCCGCCTCGCGAGACGCACGGCCACCGCGCTCGGCGTCCTCGGCGCCGCCCTCGCGCTCACGGCCACGACCGCCGCCGGCGCGGGCGCCGCACCGCAGCCCGACCCGAAGCCCCTCACCATCAAGCCCGGCCAGGCCTACATGGGCGTCGGCGCCCGCATCCACGAGGGCAACCCCGCCGCCGAGGAACCGTCGCGCGGCCTGCTGGCCCCCACCGACGGCGTGCAGGGCATCGACGTGTCGCACTGGCAGGGCAGCATCAACTGGACCTCCGTGCGCAACGCCGGCATCCAGTTCGCCTGGATCAAGGCGACCGAGGGCACCACCTACAAGGACGACCGCTTCAACACCAACTACGTCGCCGCGTACAACGCGGGCGTGATCCGCGGGGCGTACCACTTCGCCCTCCCCAACGCCTCCAGCGGCTCCACACAGGCGGCCTACTTCGCGGGCAACGGCGGCGCCTGGTCGCGCGACAACCTCACGCTGCCGGGCGTGCTGGACATCGAGCACAATCCGTACGGGGCGATGTGCTACGGCCTGTCCACCACGCAGATGCGCACGTGGATCAACGACTTCTACACCACCTACAAGGCGCGCACGGGCCGGGACGTCGTCATCTACACGACGGCGAGCTGGTGGAACACCTGCACCGGCAGCTGGACCGGCATGTCGTCCAAGAGCCCGCTGTGGGTGGCGCACTGGACCTCCGCCTCGTCGCCCACCATCCCCGCCGGCTTCCCCACCTGGACGGTGTGGCAGTACACCGACGCGGGGTCGGTCTCCGGCGTCTCGGGCAACGTGGACCGCAACAAGTTCAACGGCACCCGCGACCGGCTCCTGGCCCTCGCCAACAACACGTGACGGGCTGACAGATCCGTTCGTACGCGGCCACGCGGAGGGGCCGGACGTCCTCGGACGCCGGCCCCTCTCCGTTTCCCCCCACACCCCCTCTCCCGAGGAGTGATCGTGCATTCCAGCAACCTCTTCCGGCGCCGTCTCCTGCTCGCCGGCGCGGCCGGGCTCGCCGCCGGCGCCGTGTCCGGTGTCGCGCACGCGCGCGGCGCGGACGCCGTGCAGCCGGACATCGACGGCACGAAGGTCTGGGGCGCCCGGTCCCCGCAGGGGACCGTCAGCGTCCTGCAGTACCGGCCCAGCCGGATCGTGGTCCACCACACCGTGTCCGCCAACTCCACCGACTACTCCCGCGCCCGGGCGCACGCCCACGCCCACTGGGTGCAGGACCTGCACATGGACGACAACGGGTGGGTGGACACCGGCTACAACTTCCTGGTGAGCCGCGGCGGCTGGATCACCGAGGGCCGCACCGGCAGCCTCCCGGCGCTCACCGGCGGGCGGACCTTCGTGCTGGGCGCCCACACCTCCGGGCAGAACACGCAGGCCCTCGGCATCGCCTGCGAAGGCCAGTACCACGCGGGCGCGCAGCCGCCGCAGGCGCAGTGGGAGGTCCTGGTGGCGCTGTGCGCGTACACCTGCGACCGGTACGGGATCGCGTCCACGCAGATCTTCGGGCACAAGGACTACGGCACGACCGAGTGCCCGGGCGTCTACCACGACATGCTGCCCCAATTGCGGGCGGAGGTGGCGGCGGCCCGGGCCTGACCGGGCCGCCGGACCGTCAGGAGGCCGCCGGCGCCCTGCCCTGGGAGGCGAGGTCCTCGCCCGTCTCCATCGGATGGGTGACGTCGGCGGCCTCACGGCCGCTCCGGCCCAGGTGGTTGAAGACGAGGTTGAGCAGGACCGCGACGACGCAGCCGGTGGAGATGCCGGAGTCCAGGACGATGCGGGCCGTCTCCGGGAACGCGTGGTAGAACTCGGGCGCGCTGATCGGGATGACGCCGACGGCGAGCGACACGGCGACGACGAGCACGTTGTTGTCCTTGTCCAGGCCCGCCTTGGCGAGGGTCTGGATGCCGCTGGCGGCGACCGAGCCGAAGAGGACCACCCCTGCTCCGCCGAGCACCGGGCGCGGCACGACGGCGATCAGCGAGGCGGCGACCGGACACAGGCCCATGAGGACGAGGAAGCCGCCGCCGGTGGCGACGACGAACCGGCTGCGGATCCTCGTCATCGCGACGAGCCCGATGTTCTGGGCGAACGCGCTGCACATGAAGCCGTTGAACAGCGGTGCGAGTGCCGAGCCGAGCGTGTCGGCGCGCAGCCCGGCCGCGATGGTCCTCTCGTCGGCGGGGCGCTCGACGATCTCGCCGAGGGCCAGCATGTCGGCGGTCGACTCGGTCATCGACACGACCATCACCACGCACAGCGAGACGATGGCGGCGAGCTGGAACTGCGGGGCGCCGAAGTGGAACGGCGTGGGGAAGCCGATGAGGTCCGCGTCGGCGACCGGGGAGAAGTCGGTGACGCCGAACGGGACGGCGATCAGGGTGCCGGCGACCATGCCGAGGAGCACGGCGATCTGCTTGACGAAGCCCCGGGTGAAACGGCGCAGCAGCAGCACGACGAGCAGGGTGATCGCGGCGAGCCCCAGGTTGACGGCCGAGCCGTAGTCGTCCGCGTCGGGGCTCGCTCCCTGCGCCCAGCCGAAGGCGACGGGCAGCAGGGAGACGCCTATCAGGGTGATCACGGTGCCGGTGACCACGGGCGGGAAGAAGCGGACCGCCTTGCTGAAGAAGGGCGCGGCGAGGAAGCCGAGCAGTCCGGCGACGATGACCGCGCCGAAGATGACGGGCAGGGCGTCCTTCTTGTCGTCGGTGGAGGCGACGATCGCGGTCATGGGGGCGACGCCGGCGAAGGTGACGCCGTTGACGAACGGCAGCCGGGCGCCGATCTTCCAGACGCCGACGGTCTGCAGGAAGGTGGCGAGGCCCGCGGTGAACAGGCAGGCGCCGGTGAGGAAGGTGAGCTCGGCGGGGCTGAGACCGACGGCCGCGCCGACGATCAGGGGCGGGGCGACGACGCCCGCGTACATGGCGGCCACGTGCTGCAGGCCGGTCGTCGCCATCTTCGGCGCGGGGAGCTTCTCGTCTACGGGGTGGTCGGCCACTGCGGTGTTCCTCCGGTCGGTTGCACGCCGGGGCCGGCGTGGTTGTCAGGGAGGTGCGGGCGGGCGTGGGGTACCTCCCGCTCGAGTGCGGCCGAGCGTGGGGAGGGACGGTGACGTCCGGTGGAGCGGGTGGTGTGTGCCGTCCCCGGGGCGCGCCTGGCGCGCCTCGGGGACGGCCTCCGCGGATCCCGTGCGGGGTCCGCGGTCTCCGGGCCGGGAGCCGTCCCTCCCGGCCCGGAGACGTGCGGGGGTCAGGCGTGCCCGGCGATACGGGCGAGGCGCCGTGCCTCGGCTCGGGTGGTGCGGGCGACGGCGTCCTCGTCCGCGGTGAGGAGCCGTCCGTTCTCGACGATCCGGCGGCCGTTCACGAAGGACGCGGTGACCGGGGCGGCGGCGCCGAACACCAGGGCGGTGACCGGGTCGGCGATGGAGGCGTGGGCGAGGGTGTCCATCCGCCAGAGCACCAGGTCGGCGAGTTTGCCGGGCTCCAGCGAGCCGATCTCGTCCGCCCGGCCCAGTACGCGCGCCCCGCCGTGGGTGCCGAGACGGAGGGCCTGGCGTGCCGTCAGGGCCTTCTCGCGGTGGGCGCCGAGGCGGTTGATCAGCAGGGCGTTGCGCAGTTCGGTGTGGAGTTCGCCGGACTCGTTGGAGGCGGTGCCGTCCACGCCGAGGCCGACGGGGACGCCGGCGGCGAGCATGTCGGGGACCCGGGCGATGCCGGCGGCGAGGCGGGCGTTGGAGGACGGGCAGTGGGCGACGCCGGTGCCGGTGCGGGCGAACGCGGCGATGTCGGAGTCGTTCATGTGGACGCAGTGCGCCATCCACACGTCGTCGCCGAGCCAGCCGGTGGACTCGAAGTAGTCGGTCGGGCCCATGCCGAACAGCTCGTGGCAGAACTTCTCCTCCTCCACGGTCTCCGAGCCGTGGGTGTGCAGCCGTACGCCGAGGCGGCGGGCCAGCTCGGCGCCCTGACGCATGAGTTCGGTGGAGACGGAGAACGGGGAGCAGGGGGCGACGGCGACCTGGGTCATCGCGCCGGGCGAGGTGTCGTGGTGGCGGCGTACCGTCTCCTCGGTGGCGGCGAGCGCGTCGTCGAGGGTCTCCACCGCGAAGTCCGGGGGCAGACCGCCGTCCGACTCGCCGCGGTCCATGGAGCCGCGGGCGAGGGTGAAGCGGACGCCCATGTCGCGGGCGGCGGTGACGATCGCGCCGGACAGGTCGCCGGAGCCGCGCGGGAAGACGTAGTGGTGGTCCATGGCGGTGGTGACGCCGCCGCGGGCCATCGTCGCGAGGGAGCCCTGGGCCGCCGCGTGGACCATCGCCTCGTCGATGCGCGCCCAGGTCGGGTAGAGGGCGACGAGCCAGTCGAAGAGGTTGTGGTCGGTGGCCAGGCCCCGGGTGAGCCACTGGTAGAAGTGGTGGTGGGTGTTGACCAGGCCGGGGGTCGCGAGATGGCCGGTGGCGTCGATCCGGCGGGCGACGTTCTCCAGGCCCTCGGGGGCCGGGCCGGGGCCGAGCGACTCGATGCGGTCGCCGGCGAGGACGAGGTGTCCGGCGGCGTGCTCGGTGTCGTTCGCGTCGACGGTGGCGATCGCGCAGTTCTCGATGACGGTGCGCCGGTCTGCTGCCATGGTGCGTCCTTTTCGCGTACGGGGAGAGGGCACGGCAGGACCCTGGGGTTCTGAGTGCCGTGGCCGGGCGGGTGCGGGGCGCGGGTACCCGGCCACGGGTGCCGATGCGGGGGTGTGGTCAGAGGTTGGTGAGGTCCACCGGGATCCGCGGCTCGCAGCCGTCCCTGAGGACGGTGGCCTCGATCAGGCCGTAGGGGCGGTCGGAGGCGAAGTACACCTCGTTCTCGTTCTTGAGGCCGAACGCCTCCAGATCGACCAGGAAGTGGTGGCTGTTGGGGAGGGAGAAGCGGATCTCGTCGACCTCGGCGCACTCCTCGATGACGCGGGAGCCCATCTGGTACAGCGTCTGCTGCAGCGAGAGGGAGTACGTCTCGGCGAAGGCCCGCAGCATGTGCTGCCTGACCCGCGCGTACGAGGCGTCCCAGTCGGGCATCTCCCGCGCGTCGTCGGTCCAGTTGAAGCGCCAGCGGGAGGAGACCGAGGTGGCGAGGATCCGGTCGTAGGCCTCCTTGAGGGTGGTGTAGCGGTCCTTCACGTAGCCCCAGAACTCCGAGTCGGTGGAGTTCATGACGGTGAGGTCCTTCAGACCGGAGACGACCTCCCAGCTCTCCCCGTCGTAGGTGACCTGGGTGAGGCGGGTCTCCTGGCCCTTGCGGACGAAGGAGTGCTTGGCCTCGCCGGAGGTCTCGATGCGCTCCCAGGCGTACTCCTCGATGCGGATGCGCGCCCGGTGGATGGGGTCCTGCGAGGTGACGAAGTGGCGGGCGAGGTGGACGCCGAACTGCTCGGCGGACTCGATGCCGTGCTCCTTGGCGAAGGCGAACACCGTGTTCTTGGTGGTGTCGGTCGGCAGGACGTTGGCGTTGGAGCCGTTGTAGTGGACGTCGTCCATGTCGCCGGAGAGGGCGACGGAGACGTTGAGGTCCTTGATGTGGTGGGTGGCGCCGTCCCGCGTGATCTTGACGACTCGGTTCTCTGCCTTGCCGTACTGGTTCTGTCCCAGGATCGTGGGCATGGGTGTCAGCTCCCTCGGTAAACGGAGTAGCCGAACGGGTTGAGCAGCAGCGGTACGTGGTAGTGCTCGCCGGCCGTGACGGCGAAGGTGACCGTCACCTCCGGGAAGAACACTCCGGTGCCGCTGTCCCGGTGCGCGGGGGCGTCCTGCTGAGCCTCGGCCTTCTTCTTCGGGTTCTTCAGGAAGTACGGCTCCACCTCGAAGTCGAGCCGTACACGGGTGGTTCCCTCCGGCAGGGCCGGCAGGTCCTTGCACCGCCCGTCCGCGTCGGTCGCGGACCCGCCGAGCTCCTGCCAGGCGGTCTGCCGGCCGGCGCGGGCGAAGAGGCGTACGGTGACGCCCTCGGCGGGGCGGCCCGCGCTGGTGTCCAGGATGTGCGTGGACACGGAGGCGGTGGTGTCGGTGCTCATGCGAGTCGGTCCTCTTCGACGAGTCGGGTCAGCCGGATGCGGTTGATCTTCCCCAGTTCGGTGCGGACGATCTCGCGTTCCTTCTCCGGCGCGTTGCCGAGGCGCTCGCGCACGGCGTCGCGCATCTCCTCGGCGGTGCGGCCGGTCGCGCAGATCAGGAACACGTGGCCGAACCTCTCCTGGTAGGCGAGGTTCAGTTCCAGCATCTCGGCCCGCAGCTCGTCCGTGGCCCCGGCCATGCCGCGCTGCTCCCGCGCCGAGGTGGGGTCTCCCGGCCTGGGGCGGCCGATCGGCGGGTGCCCGGCCATCGCCTCGGCCAGGTCGGCCTCGGTGAGCGCGGCCATGGCGGTGTCGCTCTCGGCGTACAGCGCGTCGGGTTCCGCGTACGGGCGGGCGGCCAGCAGCCGCCGGGCCCAGGCGGTGGAGGCGCAGACCTCGAGGAGCGCGGTGTGCGCCGCGTGCTCCTCCAGTGCGTTGAACCGGGCCAGGCCCGGGGGCGTTGCTGTCGACGTCACGGGAGCCTCCGTGGCCGCGAACGGCCGTGTGCTGCGAACGGGCGTGCCGACAGTGAACGCCGTCACGCAGCAGGCGTCAACAGTTTGTTGAAAAATCCGTGTGACGTTCGGGTGAGGCGCCCGGACCGGGCTCCGTAAGGGTGACCGCGGCTCGGCTCAGACGCCCTTCTCGCGGTTGAGGTAGTTGTAGACGGTGAAGCGGCTGACACCGAGCGCGCTCGCCACCGTCTCCACGCCGTGCCGCACGGCGAACGCCCCGCGCGCCTCCAGACTGCGTACGATCTCCTGCTTCGCCTTGCGGTCCAGCTCCGCCAGCGGCATGCCCTTGCGCCGCTCCAGCGCGGCCAGGATGTGGTCGAGGGAGTCGGCGAGCTGCGGCAGCCGTACGGCGACGGCGGCGGCGCCCTCCCAGGTGAGCACCACGTCGTCGGGGCCGGCCTCGTCCGGCGGGACCATCTCCCCGCCCATCGCGTCGACCAGCGGCTTCACGGCCTGGATGAAGGCGCCCTGACCGGTCCCGCTCACCGGCCGCCCTCCTCGACCACGTTGACCTGGAGAGAGACGCGGGTGGCGCCGGCGGCCAGGGTGCGGCGCAGCAGGGCGTCCACGGCGGACAGCACCGCGTCGGCGCCGCCCTCGGCGGTGTTGCCGAACGGCCCGACGTCCACCTCGTCCAGGTCGGCCGTCTCGATGACCTCGCGCGCCACCACGGCGTGCTCGGGCGCCTCGTCGAGGTCGAAGGGCTCGGTCGTGAACTCCACTCGCAATCGCACGGGGTCAACCTACCGACCCCTTGACAGCTCTTCACCGGTGCGGGCAATCTTCCAGTAAGCAGAAAGCTTATTCCGCAATACGGAAAAACTGAGGGAAGGGAGCGCGGCCCCATGGGATTCGCAGACCAGCGCTTCACCGTCAACCTGTCGATCCTCTTCACCGAGCTCCCGCTCCTTCGGCGCCCGGCGGCCGCCGCCGAGGCCGGTTTCGGCGCGGTCGAGCTGTGGTGGCCGTGGGTGGACTCACCCGTGCCGCCGCGCTCGGAGCTGGACGCGCTGCGCACGGCGATCGAGGACGCGGGGGTGCGGCTCACCGGCCTGAACTTCTACGCCGGGCAGCTGCCGGGCCCCGACCGGGGCGCCCTGTCCGTGCCGGGCGAGGAGTCGGCCCGCTTCCGGGAGAACGTCGAGGTCGCGGCCGGTTTCGCCGAGTCGCTCGGCTGCCGCGCGCTGAACGCGCTGTACGGCAACCGGGTCGACGGGGTGGACCCGGCCGAGCAGGACGCTCTCGCGCTGGAGAACCTCGTCCTCGCCGCGCGGGCCGCCGACCGGATCGGCGCGGTCCTGCTGATCGAGGCGCTGAACCGGCCCGAGTCTCCGCGGTACCCGCTGGTGTCGGCGCCGGCCGCCGCCGGCGTCGTCGACCGGGTCAACGCGGCCACGGGGCTGGACAACGCGCGCTTCCTGATGGACCTGTACCACCTGGCCATGAACGGCGAGGACCTGCCGGCGGTCATCGACCGCTTCGCGGACCGCACCGGGCATGTGCAGATCGCCGACAGTCCCGGACGCGGCGCGCCCGGCACCGGGTCGCTCCCGCTGGAGGACCTGCTGGACCGGCTGCGCAAGGCCGGTTACGACGGCCGGGTCGGCCTGGAGTACAAGCCCGGCGACGGCCCGAGCGCGAAGGCCTTCGACTGGCTGCCGCAGGAGGCCCGCTGAGGCGTCGCGCGGTCGGCGCGCACCTTTCCGAAACGTACCGAGTCGTACCGAGAGGCACCCCCATGAGCACCCTTCCCAAGGTCGCCTGGATCGGTCTCGGCATCATGGGCTCCCCCATGTCCGAGAACCTGGTCAAGGCGGGCTACGACGTCACCGGCCACACCCTGGAGCGGGACAAGCTGGACCGGCTGGCCGCCGCGGGCGGCACCGCCGCCTCCTCCGTCGCCGAGGCGGTGCGGGACGCGGACGTGATCGTCACGATGGTCCCCGCCTCCCCGCAGGTCGAGGCCGTCGCGTACGGCCCCGACGGCATCCTGGAGAACGCCCGGCGCGGCGCCCTGCTGATCGACATGTCCTCGATCACCCCGCAGACCTCCGTCGACCTGGCCGCCGCCGCGAAGGAGAAGGGCATCCGGGTGCTCGACGCCCCGGTGTCCGGCGGCGAGGCCGGGGCGGTCGAGGCGGTGCTGTCCATCATGGTCGGCGGCGACCAGGCCGACTTCGACGAGGCGAAGCCGCTGTTCGAGGCGCTGGGGAAGACGATCGTGCGGTGCGGTCCGCACGGCTCCGGGCAGACGGTGAAGGCCGCCAACCAGCTGATCGTCGCCGTGAACATCCAGGCGTGCGCGGAGGCCGTGGTCTTCCTGGAGAAGTCCGGCGTCGACCTCGCGGCCGCGCTGGACGTCCTGGGCGGCGGGCTGGCCGGCTCGACCGTGCTGGCCCGCAAGAAGGACAACTTCCTGAAGCGGGACTTCAAGCCCGGCTTCCGGATCGACCTGCACCACAAGGACATGGGCATCGTCACCGACGCCGCCCGGAACGTGGGCGCCACGCTGCCCGTCGGCGCCGTCGTCGCCCAGCTGGTGGCGAGCCTGCGCGCCCAGGGCGACGGCGGGCTCGACCATTCCGCGCTGCTGCGGGCCGTCGAGCGGCTGTCCGGCGCGCGGGTCTGATCCCTGCCGCGTCTGCGAGACCCCGGGTGGCGCCGGCGCCGACATCAGTCCCGTCGCGCCCAAGGCGGCGGCGCCGCCCGGAACCCACGGCCCGCACCGCCACGCCGTACGGCCCGGACGAGGGGTGGCCGAACGGCACGGCGGCGATGCGGGCGGGGCGAGGGCGCCGCGGCGGCGCGCGAGCCAGTGCGGTGGTGAACGCCGCGGCCCGTCTCCTACGACCTGAGGGGAGACGTCCCGCGGCCGTCGCCGCCGCCGCGGTCCCGAGCCCACCCTCCCGCCGTGCGATCCGGTCCCGGCGTGCGGATCCGCCCGGTCCGCAGCAGCCTGGGGGCATGGCACATCCGACGGAGCATCCGCACATCGTGGTCCACGCGCCCGCCCTGGACGGCTCCCGGCGGGTCACCTCCGACGACGAGACGCTGGGCGTCGCCACCCACACCGACGACGTGGGCGAGATCCTGCGCCTGGCCGACCTGTACGTCACCGACGTCGAGGACGCGGACTTCATCGAGTGGCAGGGCGGCGGCCCGGACGACTGGCCGGGACTGTCCGAACACCACGAGCCGTGAGAGGCGGCCGTACGCCAACGTCCGTAGGCGGGCTACGGCACCCTCAAACGAACCTCTGAACACCGCCTCCCGAGGCTTCGGCGGGCCTTGCGCGCGGAACCATCCCCGCACACGGGGCCCGCCGGCACGGGGGCGGCGGGCCCCCTGTCCGAGGGGGTGCCTGTCATGGCCGACACCGCGGGCGTCCGGGAGACGCCGCACGAGATCGCCCTGCTGGCCGGGGGGCCGCGCGCCGCCGTCATCGTGGCCGTCGTCGCCCTTCATGTGCGCGGCGCAGTCGAGCCGGGCTCACGGGGCACGCTGGTGGCGGTCGACAACGAGGCGGGGCGCACGCTGCCGCCGCTGCCCGCGCCGGAGGACGACGTCCCGGCGGAGCTGCGGGTGCCGTACCTGGAGAGCGCGGTGTACCGACGGCTGCACGAGCCGTGCGACGTACGGGAGTTGCTGCGCGACCCGGATGTCCGGTGGGCGGTGGACACGCTGAAGACCGGGCTGGCGGAGACGGGCATGGTGAGTCCGCCGGCGCTGGGTACGACGCGGGCGGCACGCCGTCGCCTGCACGTGCTGCGCACCGAGTGTCCCGTCCCGGCAAGCCGGGCCGGCCTCTCCGACGAGGAGAAACTTCTGGCCGTCGCCCTGCACGGCCAGGCGGCCCTGCGTGTGGTCGTCCCTCGCTTCGCCCTCCGCGCGGGCCTCACCGCACGCGTCCGCCTCCGCCACAAGCGCGCCCTGGGGCCCTTCTCCGGCGCCTCCGGCACCTCCGGCGGCGGCTACTCGGGCCCCTACTACTGCGGCGGCGCGGCGGGCTGCGGGGGTGGCGGCGGTTGCGGGGGCGGAGGGGGCTGCGGCGGGGGCGGGGGGAACTGAGACGCCGAGACGGTGACCGGCACACTCCTCAGGTGTGGGAGAGGGCGAAGGAGACCAGGAAGCCGCACACGGTGACCAGGCCGATGGCCAGGTGAGCGTCCTGGAACGCCTCCGGAATCATCGTGTCCGCGATCATCGCGAGAATCGCTCCGGCCGCGACGGCGGTCACACCGGCGATCACGGCCGGGGAGAAGCCGCCGACCACGGTGTAGCCCAGGACCGCGGCAACGGTACTCGCCGCGGCGATGGCCCCCCACACCCCGAAGACGTACCCCTTGCCGCGGCCGGCCTTCTTCATCCCCGCGGAACTGGACAGCCCCTCGGGGACATTGCTGATGAACACCGCCGCCACGGTCACCAGGCTCACCGCTCCGCCGTCGAGCAGACTCACGCCGATGACCGCCGACTCCGGGACACCGTCCAGCAGCGCCCCGAAGGCCAGCGCGAGGCCCGAACCGTTCTGCTGCTCCTCGGAGGGCTGGACCTGGCTCTCGTGGTGACCGGAGCGCTTGCGGTGACGGGCGCCGCGTCGGGCCAGCCACACATTGCCCGCGGTGTAGAGCACGGCACCCGCCAGCGTGCCGATCGCCGCCGGGGCCAACCCGCCCTGCTCGTAGGCCTCCCCGACCAGCTCGAAACTCACCGCCGAGAGCAGCACCCCCGCCCCGAACGCCATCACCGTCGCGATCACCTTCTGCGGCACCCGCGCCGCGAAGCCCACCACCGCCCCGACGAGCAGCGCCGAACCCGCCACGAGACCCCACAGGCCCGCCTGAACGACCTCTGTCATGGTCTCGTGAGTACCCGACGTCCGCCCGTGTCATCGGTCGGCACGCCGGGACGCTCACGACTCGTTGTCCGGCTCCCGTCCACTGCGGACACGTGCGGGAGGCCGCCGACAGGACCAGGGGCAGCGGCGTGCGCCCTGGCCCGGTCGCGCGTTGTCAGAGCCGCAGCGGCCGGACCGCCGTCGGCGCGTGGCCCGGTTCCGTCGCGACGGGTTCGAACTCGACCACGTCGCTTATGTCGTTGGTGGTCGACATGGCGATGTTGGTGACGCGTTCCAGGATCGCCTCCACGATCACCGGGACGCGGTGTTCCGCCGCCAGCTTCTTCGCCTGCTCGAAGGCCGCGCCCAGTTCGTCCGGGTCGGTGACGCGGATCGCCTTGCAGCCCAGTCCCTCCGCGACCTTGACGTGGTCGACGCCGTAGACGCCCAGTTCGGGCGTGTTGATGTTCTCGAACTCCAGGTTGACCTGGAAGTCGATGTCGAAGGCGCGCTGCGCCTGGCGGATCAGGCCCAGGTAGGCGTTGTTGACGAGGACGTGGACGTAGGGGATGCGGTGCTGTGCGCCGACCGCCAGTTCCTCGATCATGAACTGGAAGTCGTAGTCGCCGGAGAGGGCGACGACCTGGGCCTCCGGGTCGGCCTTGGCCACGCCCAGCGCCGCCGGGACGGTCCAGCCGAGGGGGCCTGCCTGGCCGCAGTTGATCCAGTGGCGCGGCCGGTAGACGTGCAGCATCTGCGCGCCCGCGATCTGGGAGAGGCCGATGGTGGTGACGTACCGCGTCTCGGGCCCGAAGGCCTTGTTCATCTCCTCGTAGACCCGCTGCGGTTTCATCGGCACGTCCTCGAAGTGCGTACGGCGCTGCAGCGTGGCGCGACGTTCTCGCGCGGAGGCCGCCCAGGCCGTGCGGTCGGGGAGGCGGCCCTCGGCCCGCATCTCCTCGGCGACCTCGACGAAGAGTTCCAGCGCGGCGCGCGCGTCGGAGGCGATGCCGTAGTCGGGGGCGAAGATGCGGCCGATCTGGGTGGGTTCGACGTCGACGTGCACGAAGGTGCGGCCGGCGGTGTAGACGTCGAGGCGTCCGGTGTGGCGGTTGGCCCAGCGGTTGCCGATGCCGAGGACGAAGTCGGACTCCAGGAAGGTCGCGTTGCCGTAGCGGTGCGAGGTCTGCAACCCGACCATGCCGGCGTTGAGTTCGTGGTCGTCGGGGATGACGCCCCAGCCCATCAGCGTCGGCACGACGGGCGTGCCGGTCAGTTCCGCGAACCGCACCAGCAGGCCGGCCGCGTCGGCGTTCACGACCCCGCCGCCCGCGACGATCAGCGGCCGCTCGGCGGCGTTCAGCATGCCGAGCGCCTTCTCGATCTGCGCGCGGGTCGCGACGGGCTTGTAGACGGGGAGCGGCTCGTACGTGTCGGGGTCGAACTCGATCTCCGTGAGCTGCACATCGATCGGCAGGTCGATCAGCACGGGCCCTGGACGGCCCGAGCGCATCAGGTGGAACGCCTGCTGGAACACGCCGGGGACCTGCGCGGCCTCCAGCACGGTCACCGCCATCTTGGTGACCGGCCGGGCGATGGACGCGATGTCGACGGCCTGGAAGTCCTCCTTGTGGATCACCGCGGTCGGCGCCTGCCCGGTGATGCAGAGGATCGGGACGGAGTCGCCTGACGCCGAGTACAGGCCGGTGATCATGTCGGTGCCGGCCGGACCCGACGTGCCGACGCACACGCCGATGTTGCCGGGGTGGGTGCGGGTGTAGCCCTCGGCCATGTGGGAGGCGCCCTCGACATGGCGGGCGAGGGTGTGGCCGATGCCGCCGGACGCCTTGAGCGCCGCGTAGAACGGGTTGATCGCCGCGCCGGGGACACCGAACGCGACGTCGACGCCCTCACGCTTGAGGATCTCGACCGCCGCTCGGGCAGCCGTCATTCGAGCCATGGAGTACTCCTGTTTCGGCTTCTCGGATTCGCACGCCCGTCGCGCCCCGCGGTGAGCCGCTCCACCTATTCCACATAGTGGAATATTGTTTCTGCTATCTGGAATGAATGTAGAAGCGGTGGGAGGAGGCCGTCAAGAGAGCCGCAAGTACCGGACATCGGCGGGCCGGAGGAGGACGATGTACCCGCCTCGAGAACAACGGAGTGGACCCATGTCCGAGAGCCTCCCGGTGCGCTGTCCCGCCTGTCGGCGCTCGCACCGCTACACGGTCCCGGCCTACCCCTGCGTCTGCGGTGCGCCCGTCGCCGCGCCGCTGGACCCCGACCGGGTGCCGGCCGCCGTCGGGCATCGCTCCTGGAGCGAGGAATGGGTGACCGTGCGGTGCGGCAGCTGCGGCACGCACGACGAGTGGCCGCATCCCGAACTGGGCTGCCCCTGCGGGACGCTGCTGCGCATCCCGGTCACGGGCGAGCGCGCGGAGGCGCCGGCCGGCGAGGGGCCGGGGCGGCCGGCCGGCCCCGCCGTGCCGATCCGCACCGCGCGCGACGCGGTCACGGCGGCGGTGCTGTATCTGCGCCGCCTCGGCCACGACGACATCCGGCGCGCGGACCAGCGGCCGACGTCCGGCATCGGACTGGCCGGCCGGGGCGTGCTGGCCCAGCTCGACCCGTCGCCGCGGCGCGCGACCCCGCGGGACGTGGAGTGCCTGTGGCTGACCGCCATGACCGAGTCCGCGGCCTGCCTGTACTTCTCCCTCTCCGGCTACACCGCCGAGGCCCGCGTCCGCGCCGACGCCCTCGACGTCCCGCTGTTCGTCCTCGACGCCTCGGGCGCCGCCCGCCCCCAGAACGCCCCGGCCGTGGCGCTGGACGCGGACGCGTCCTGAAACTCGGGCGACGCGTGCGGCGGACGGGCCCGATACTCGTCGGATGCGCATCCGCCCCGCCGCCCCCGCCGACCTGCCCGCCCTCCAGGACGTCGAACGCACGGCCGGCGCGCCGTTCCGCGACCTCGGCATGCCGGAGATCGCCGACGACGACCCTCCCGCCCTGGACGAACTGGAGCGCTACCGGAAGGCCGGCCGCTGCTGGATCGCGGCAGAAGAGGACGGCGAGGGCGACGGCCGGCCCGTCGGCTATCTGATCGCCGAGCCGGTGGACGGCGCGCTCCACGTGGAGCAGGTGTCCGTGCACCCGGACGCGGCCCGCCGCGGCGTGGGCCGCGCCCTGCTCGCCCACGCCGCACGCCACGCCCGCGAGGAGGGCTGGACCGCCCTCACCCTCACCACGTTCGCCGACGTCCCGTGGAACGCCCCGTACTACGCCCGCCTCGGCTTCCGCACCCTGGCCGCATGCGAGCTCACCCCGGGCCTCCACCGCATCCGCGCCGAGGAGAGCGCCCACGGACTCGACCACTGGCCCCGCGTGTGCATGCGACTGGAACTGCCGCGCGACGACACGACGTCCGGCGGTCCGTCCCGATGACGATCAGGCAGGCACGCGCGCACGACCTTCCCGGATTCCTCGGCCTGGCGGCGCAGGTGGAGCAGTGGTTCGGGCCCATGGTGGAGGAGCCCGGTTTCCATGACGCGGTGCGCCGGCACATCGCCGGCCGGGACGGCCACGCGGCTCTCGTCGCCCCGTCCTGCGGGACCCGCCTCCTCGGCGGGCTGCTGTTCGGGACGGAGGGGCCGACGTATCACGTGCACTGGCTCGTCGTCTCCAGCCGCGCCCGCGGCACGGGCGTCGGACGCGCGCTGATCGAGGAGGCGGTACGCCGCTGGGTGCGCGGTCCCGGCGAGATCGAGGTGGTCACCTTCGGCCCGGACCATCCCGGTGCCCATGTCAGCGGCGCCCGCGTCTTCTACGAACGGCTCGGCTTCGTCCCCGCCGAGGCCGCCGCTCCGGGGCCGGAGGGCGGCTCCCGGCAGGTCTACCGGCGAGCGGTGGGCTGAACGGGGCTCAGCCCGTCGTGTACCTCTCCCGGAGCTCGATCTTGCGGACCTTGCCCGAGACCGTCATCGGAAAGGTCTCCAGGAGTTCCAGGCGGCTCGGCACCTTGTAGTGGGCCAGGCGGCCGTCGCAGTACGTCCGCAGCTCCTCCAGGGTGAGCGGGTCGGCCGGGTCGCGGGGGATGACGCAGGCGAGGACCTCCTCGCCGTAGCGCTCGTGCGGGACCCCGACGACCTGGACGTCCGCGACCTTCGGGTGGCCGTGGAGGAACTCCTCGATCTCGCGCGGGTAGATGTTCTCGCCACCCCGGATGATCATGTCCTTGATGCGGCCGACGATCTCCACGTAGCCGTCGTCCCGCATCATCGCCAGGTCTCCGGTGTGCATCCAGCGGCCCCGGTCGATCGCCTCGGCGGTCTTCTCCGGCTCGTTCCAGTAGCCGAGCATCACGCTGTAGCCCCGGGTGCACAGTTCGCCGGACGTGCCGCGCGGGACGGTGACACCGGTGGCCGGGTCGACGACCTTCACCTCGATGTGCGGCAGGACGCGGCCGACGGTGCCGGTGCGGTGCTCCAGGTCGTCCTCCATGCGGGTCTGGAGGGACACCGGGGAGGTCTCCGTCATGCCGTAGCAGATGGAGACCTGCTCCATGTGCATCTCGGCGACCACCCGCTTCATCACCTCCACCGGGCAGGGCGAGCCCGCCATGATGCCGGTGCGCAGCGAGGTGAGGTCGTAGGAGGCGAAGTCGGGCAGGTTCAGCTCGGCGATGAACATCGTCGGCACCCCGTACAGCGAGGTGCAGCGCTCCTGCTGGACCGCGCGCAAGGTGGCCGCCGGGTCGAAGGACGCGGCGGGGATGACCATGCAGGCG
Source organism: Streptomyces sp. GB4-14 (assembly GCF_022696125.1). NCBI lineage: Bacteria > Bacillati > Actinomycetota > Actinomycetes > Kitasatosporales > Streptomycetaceae > Streptomyces > Streptomyces sp. GB4-14. The sequence goes on from NZ_RZHO01000002.1 coordinate 973,653, forward strand.
CCGTGCGAGGTGGCCGCGAGGTTGCCCATGACCATGCCGAAGCAGTGGTAGAACGGCACCGGGATGCACACCCGGTCCTGCTCGCTGTAGGCGATCGACTCCCCCACGAAGTAGCCGTTGTTGAGGATGTTGTGGTGGGAGAGGGTGGCGCCCTTGGGGAAGCCGGTGGTGCCCGAGGTGTACTGGATGTTGACGGGGTCGTCGCAGGACAGCTCCGGGTACACGGGGTCCGGGGTGGCGCGGGCGATCAGCGCGTCCCAGGTCGGGTCGCCGATGTACACCACCTCACGCAGCTCGGGGCATCTGCCGCGCACCTCCTCCGCCATCGCCCGGTAGTCGCTCGTCTTGTGGCTTTCGGAGGCGACGAGCAGGCGGATGCCGGACTGCTTGAGGACGTACTCCACCTCGTGCGTGCGGTAGGCCGGGTTGATGTTCACCATGATCGCGCCGATGCGGGCGGTGGCGTACTGCGTGAACACCCACTCGGGGCAGTTGACCGCCCAGATGCCGACCCGGTCTCCCTCGGCGACACCGGAGTTGAGCAGCGCGGACGCCAACTCGTCGACCTGTGCGGCGAATTCGGCGTAGGTCCAGCGGCGGCCTGACGGCACGTCGACGAGCGCCTCACGGTCGGGCCAGGCGGCGACGGTGCGGTCCAGGTTGGCGCCGATGGTGTCGCCGAGCAGGGCCGTGGCGCCGGTGCCGTGGCTGTAGGAGAGTCCGGTCACCGGAAGTCCTCCTCGCGGTACTCGGCGGTCGAGCCGGCCGCCGTCGCCTCACGCAGTTCGATGCGGCGGATCTTGCCGGAGACGGTCTTGGGCAGCTCGCCGAACTCCAGGCGGCGGATGCGCTTGTAGGGGGCGAGCACCTCGCGGGAGTGCTCGAAGAGGACCTTCGCCGTGTCGGGGCCGGGCTCCCAGCCGTCGGCGAGCACGACGTACGCCTTCGGCACGGCCAGCCGCAGCTCGTCCGGCGCGGGCACCACGGCCGCCTCGGCGACCGCCTCGTGCTCCAGCAGCGCGCTCTCCAGCTCGAACGGGGAGATCTTGTAGTCGGACGCCTTGAACACGTCGTCCGCGCGCCCGACGTAGGTGATGTAGCCGTCCTCGTCGCGGGAGCCGATGTCGCCGGTGCGGTAGTAGCCGCCGGCCATCGCCTCCGCCGTGCGGTCGGGGTCGCCGTGGTAGCCCGTCATCAGGCCGACGGGCCGCTCGGACAGGTCGAGCGCGATCTCGCCCTCGGTGGCGCCGGGCGCGCCGGAAACGGGGTCGAGGAGCTCGACGCGGTAGCCGGGGCTGGGGCGGCCCATGGAACCGGTCTTGAGGACCTGGCCGGGGCTGTTGGACACCTGCACGGCGGTCTCGGTCTGCCCGAAGCCGTCCCGGATGGTGACGCCCCAGGCGCGCCGCACCTGTTCGATGACCTCCGGGTTGAGGGGCTCGCCCGCGGCGACGACCTCGCGGGGCGGGGTGCTCAGCCGGCCCAGGTCGGACTGGATGAGCATGCGCCACACCGTCGGCGGGGCGCAGAAGGTGGTGACACCCGCCTTGTCCATCTCGGCCATCAGACGGGGCGCGTCGAAGCGGGTGTAGTTGTGCAGGAAGACGGTCGCCTCGGCGTTCCAGGGGGCGAAGAGGTTCGACCAGGCGTGCTTGGCCCAGCCAGGCGAGGAGATGTTGAGGTGCACGTCACCGGGGCGCAGGCCGATCCAGTACATGGTCGCCAGATGCCCGATCGGGTACGAGGTGTGGGTGTGCTCGACCAGCTTGGGGCGGGCGGTGGTGCCCGAGGTGAAGTACAGCATCAGCGGGTCGTCGGCGAGGGTCGGCCCGTCGGCGGCGAACGCGTCGGACGCGCCGTACGCGTCGGCGTACGGCAGCCAGGCGCCGCCGGGCTCCTCCCCCACCGCGATGCGGGTGTAGTCGCCGGGCACCTCGTCGAACTTCGCGGCGTCGGCGGAGCGTACGATCACATGGCGGACCCGGCCGCGGTCGACGCGGTCGCGCAGGTCGGCGGGGCCCAGGAGCGGGGTGGCGGGGATGACCACGGCGCGCAGCTTCATCGCGGCCAGCGCGGTCTCCCACAGCTCGGCCTGGTTGCCGAGCATCACCAGCACCCGGTCCTCGGCGGCCACGCCCCGCTCCCGCAGCCAGTTCGCGACCCGGTCGGAGCGGCGCGACAGTTCGGCGAAGGACAGGCGCGTCCCGCCGCCGTCCTCCTCCACCAGGTGAAGGGCCGTGCGGTCGTTGCCGTCGGCGATCTCGTCGAACCAGTCGAGGGCCCAGTTGAAGCGCTCGGGCCGGGGCCAGACGAAGTCCCGGTAGGCGGTGGCGTAGTCCTCACGGTGTTCCAGCAGGAAGTCCCGGGCCCTGCGGAACTGCTCCGTCGCCGTCGTCATGCGTCCTCCTCGGTGCCGGACCTTGCCGGGCGGCTCACCGCCATCGTGTAATCCGTGATGCAGGTCTCACTACCCCCGAACGGGGGTGTGCGCCCGCACACGGGCCGCGGTGAAGGGGCGAACAGGTGACAGCAGACCCGACGAGGACGGGCGGGACGGTGGAGATCCGGGGTGCGCTGGCCCGGCTGCGGCGTACGACGGGACTGCCGGTGGCGTTCGGCGGGCTGGTGGAGCCGGGGCGCCGGCAGGTGCGGATCAGCGAGCTGAGCGGCACCGCCACCCCGGCGCTCAGCTCGCTCGCGGTGACCCCGGGCAACGGCCTGGGCGGCAAGGCGGTCGCGCTGGCCCGGCCGTGCGCGGTGACGGACTACTCCGTCTCCCGCCAGATCAGCCACGAGTACGACGCCCCCGTCGCCGCCGAGGGCCTGCGCTCCGTGGTGGCCGTGCCGGTCGTCGTGCGGCGGAGGGTGCGGGCGGTGCTGTACGGCGCGCTGCGCACCGCACGGCCGCTCGGCGACCGCACGCTCGGGGAGGCGGTGCAGGTCGCGCGGGACGTGGAGCAGGCGCTGCTGGTGCGGGAGGAGGCGGCGGAGCTGCTGGCCGCCGCCGATCCGGCGCCGGAGCCGGGAGCGGGCCCGTGGCGGGAGCCCGGCGCCGGCGCCCGGCGGGAGCGGGTGCGGGAGGCGCACGCGGCGCTGCGGGCGCTGGCCCCGCGGATCACCGACCCGGCGCTGCGGGCGGAGCTGCTGGACGCGTGCGCCCTGCTCACCGCGCGGGAGACGCCGTCCGGTGCGGTGCGGCTCGCGCCCCGGGAGGTGGACGTGCTGGCCTGTGTCGCGGCGGGGGCGACGAACGCGGCGGCGGCCGCCCGGCTGGGGCTGACGACCGAAACGGTCAAGGCGTATCTGCGGTCCGCGATGCGGAAGCTGGGGGCCGGGACCCGGGGCGAGGCGGTGGTCGCCGCCCGCAGGGCCGGGTGGTTGCCGTAGATTTGCGGTGTTCTCCCACGGACGGCAATAGCACGAGTGCACCTTTGATTAGCAGTTGATCGGAACGTTGTCATTTACCTCACTACACCGTCCGCCGGAATTGAGGACCCTGTTGCCTAATATTGGCCAGGACACGCCACACGGAGGGGAGCGGTGACCGTGCGACGGGACGACAAGGAGCCTGCCAGGTACCGCCCCGACCTGGTCATCGGCCGGGAGGAGCTGTTCGCCGACGCCAGGGCGCAGCTCGCGCGCGGCGGCAGCGTGCTCCTGCACGGCCCCGCCGGAATAGGAAAATCGACCGTGCTGCGGGCACTTGCGGCGGAAAACGCCGCGGCGACGTCGCGCGTGTTGCGCTGCTCGGCCACGGAGTCCGAATCCCATCTCCCGTTCCTCGCGCTGGCCGACCTGTTCGGTCTGGTGCTGGACGAGGTGGCCCCCCGGCTGCCCGCCGCCCAGCGCACCGCCCTGGAGTCGGCGCTCACCGGACGCGGCGAGTCCACCCTCCAGCGGGACGGCCTGGCGCTGCGGCTCGCGGTGCTGTCCACGTTGCGCGCGCTGTCCGCCGAGGGGCCCGTCCTGGTCGTCGCCGACGACCTCCAGTGGCTCGACCCGGCCAGCGCCGAACTGCTCGGCTTCGCCGCCCGCCGTCTGGGCGACAGCCCGGTGCGCATGCTGTGCGCGGTGCGCACGGAGGACGAGGAGTACGACCGTCATCTGCGCGCCTGCCCGCCGGACACGCTGGCCGTGCGGCTGGGCCCGTTCTCCCGCACCCAGGTGTCCGCGCTGCTCGACCACCGCGGCTACACCACCCTGTCCCGCTCCACCGTCCGTGACATCCACCGCACCAGCGGCGGCAATCCGCTGTTCGCCCTTGAGCTGGGCCGTGCCCTCGCGGAGAGCCCCACCCGGCCACGGCCGGGCGAGCCGCTCCCGGTGCCGACCTCACTGCGGGCGCTGGTCCTCAGCCGCCTGGAGATGCTCTCCGACGAGGCCCGCCGCACCCTGCTGGTGGCCAGCGCCGGCGCCCGCCCCACCCTCGCCCTGCTGCACGCGGCCGGCCGGGACAACGCGGAGGCCGAGACCGCCCAGGCGGCCTCCCTCGGGCTGCTCATCACCGACCCCGAGGACCCGGCGCTGCGCTTCACGCACCCGCTGATCTCCGCCGCCCTCTACGCGGAGGCCCCCGCCCACGAGCGGCGCGCCGCCCACACCGCGCTGTCCACGGCCGCCTCCGACCCGATCGAACGCGCCCGGCACCTGGCGCTCGCCTCCACCGGACCCGACCCGGAGGTCGCGGCCCGGCTGGCCGAGGCCGCCGCGATGGCCCGCGACCGGGGCGCGCCGTCGGTCGCCGCCTCCCTCGGACTGCTCGCCGCCCGGCACACCCCCGCCGACTCCGCGCCCGCCCCCGACGAGCGGCGGCTCCAGGCCGCGGAGGACGCCATCACCGCCGGCGAGGTCGACCTCGCGCGGGACATCGCCCGCGAGGTGCTGACCCGGGCCACCGTGCCGGCCGAGCGGGTCCGGGCGTGGATGGTCGTCATCGAGGCGGCCGGGCAGGCGCTCGGCGAGGTCGACGCCGTCTTCCCGCAGGTGCTCGCCGACGCCGGGGACGACCCCCGGCTGCTCGCCCTGGTCCACTACCAGCTCGCCTGGCGGGAGGTCGTCGTCAACGGGGACTTCGCGAAGTCCCGGCAGGAGGCCGCGCACGCGGCGGAGCTCGCCGCCCGCGGCGGCGACCGGCGCACCGAGCTGATGGCGCTGGCCTTCCAGTCGTCCACCGAGACCCTGATGGGCCACCCTGACGCCCCCGCCACGATCCGGCGCGCCCTCCAGGAGCCCCAGGATCCCGACGTCTCCAGCCACCACAACGGCGCCGCGATGTCCCGGTTCCGCTGGCTGCTGATGAGCGACCAGCTCCCCGAGGCCCGTACGGCCATCACGGCGCTGCTGCGGGAGGCGCGGCGGCGCGGCATGGTCGAGAGCGAGGTGCACTTCTCCCGGCTCCTCGCCGACACCGAACTGCGCTTCGGGCACTGCGGGCGCGCCCTGGACCTGGCCGGGGAGAGCCTGCGGCTGGCCCGCGACTCGGGCATCGGGGAGAGCGCGTCCGCGATGCTCGCCTCCGTCGCCGAGGCGTCCGGAGGGGACGTGGACCGGGCGCTGGCCCTGGCCCGCGAGTCCGCCGACCACGCCGAGGTGGACGGCGACCAGCTGTACCTGTCCCTCGCCCTGGCGGCCCTGGGGTACGCCCAGCTCGTGTCCGGGGACGCGCAGGCCGCGGTGCGCTCGCTGCGCCGGGTGCGCGAGCTGGAGCAGGGCATGGGCATCACCGACCCGGCGCGCGGCCGCTGGCAGGGCGACCTCGCCGAGGCCCTGGTGCGGATCGGCGAGCCCGGCGAGGCGCAGGAGCTGATCAACGTCACCCGGGTGCACGCGCTGCGGCTGAACCGCGCGAGCGTGCTCGCGGTGCTCGACCGAGCGGAGGCGCTGGTGCGCGCGGCGCGCGGCGAACACCAGGCCGCGGTCGCCCAGTTGACGTCGGCGCAGGAACGGTTGGCCAAGCTGGGCTACGGCCTGGAGGAGGCGCGGGCCGCCTTCGCGCGGGCCCGGCTGCGCTCCCGCGGTCCGGGACCCGCCGGGTACGACGAGGCGGCGCGGCTGTTCCGGCGGTGCCGTGCGCTGCCGTGGCTGCGGCAGGTCGACGAGGCCGTGGCGGCCGGCCCGGCGGAGGCCGACCCGGCGCCCTCGGCGACACCGGCCGCGCTGGACGGGCTGGCCTCGATGGAGCGTCAGGTCGCGGCGCTGGTCATGGAGGGCGCCACCAACCGGGAGATAGCCGGGCGCCTGTTCATCAGCGTCAAGACCGTCGAGGCGACGCTCACCCGGGTCTACCGCAAGCTGGGCATACGCTCCCGCGTGGACATCGTGCGGCTCGCGGCGGGGCGCCGGGCGCCGTAGGTGACCCGGGTCACGGGGCGTCGTGACGCGTGCCACGATGGATGCCGCGCTCGCGCCGTGCCGCGCTCGTGGCGGGCCTTCGAGGGCGCCTCAATCGGCCGACGTGACCGGAAACCGGCTGGTCCGGTCCCCGGCGACCGAGGGTTTTCCCTGTCCGACTCCCCCTAGGGGGTTCCCTCATTGGGACCGCCCCTGGCCCGGTTCTAGCGTGTGACACGTGCCGATCGCTCGGGCACGTCGGGGCTCGCCCCCGATGCCCGGACCCCCACCCCGCGCGACCCCCACCGGCAACTGGAGGAGACCCATGCGAGGGCTCAGCCGCACCAGACTGTCCGCCCCCGGACGCGCCATCGCCGCCGCGACCGCCGCCGCCTCCTTCACTTCTCTCCCTGTCCGCCCCTCCTCGTCCGGGGCTGACCCCATGATTTCCTGAGCAACCCTCAGGTCACGACCAGGGGGCGTTGCGGGCTTCCACGAGCAGCCCGCAGCGCCCCCTCTCCAATGCCTCCTGCTGTTCCCTGCGGACGTCACTCCCGTACCGTCCCGAAGCGGATGTCGTACGCCGTCCCCGGGTGCAGGATGCCGAGCATCCGCTCCGCCTCCTTTGTGATCTCCGCCCGCCGGGCCCGGTCGAGATGTCCGAAGGTCTCGACCGTGAGGGCGTCGTCGTCCAGGCGCCACAGCCCCGCCAGCACGCCGTCCACCAGCAGGGTGCGGTAGGCGATGTTCCCCTGCCAGTGCCGGCCCTTCAGCTCGGGCGGCACCACACGGGTGCGGTCGGCGTGGGAGAGCAGCAGGTTGTCGAACTCGGGCAGGAAACGGGGCGGGGCCGGGGTGTCCGGGTCCGGGCGGGGCGCGTCGGGGAGGTCGAAGAGTTCGGTGCCGTTCTCGTCCCGGAAGGTGACGAGCCGGGGCCGCAGGCGCTCGAAGGCGTCACGGAGCCGGGTGAGTCCGGCCCAGGTCTGCATGTCCTTCACGGACGCGGGGCCGAACGCCGCGAGGTAACGCAGCACGGTGGCGTCCGGCGCCGGCGCGGGTTCGGCGGGCCGGCCCAGCCACTGCTCGGCGGTGGTCAGCCGGACCTGGCCGCTGCGGCCCCACAGCCCGCGCGGGGTGATCTGCACCAGCGGCAGCTTGCAGCGGGCGGCGACGGAGAGGGCCTGCGGGTCGGCGTCCGGCCAGTCCGCCAGGAGGGCCTCACGCAGCTCCTTCATGGTGCGCGGCGCCTCCTCGACGAGGGCGCGCGCCCTGGCGGCGAGGCGGTCCAGGTCGACACCGGCGAGCCCGGCGCGGAAGTGGTGCAGCTCCCGGTCGCGGGCGGCCTGCACCAGGGGCCGCAGGGTGAGGCAGTCGCCGGCGGTGTGGGTGTGGATGGTCGAGCGCAGGGTGACGATGCGGACCACCTCGCGCTCGGCCATGGGCCGGGACAGCGCCTCCGGGGTGAAGCCGTCGAGGCGGGCGGCGAGGGCGTAGTACGGCGGCTTGACGTTCTGCGCCTGGAGGCCGACCAGATGCTCGACGGCGGCCGTCGCGGACATCGGGGAGCGGCTCAGCAGGAGCTGCCGGGCCAGGGTCGCCCGGTTCAGCGCGCGGGGGCCGAGGACGGGCGGCGACGGCGGGGCGGCGGTGGTCCGCTTCGACTTCGTCATGCGGCCACGCTAGCGGTGATGTAGGACGGATCCCGTCCTCTTTCCCGATCCGGACAGCCGACTCCTCACCGGACAAAACGCGGCGGAGTGTAACGCCCTGACCGCCCGGCGGCGCTGAACATCCGGGCAGGACTCCGGCCCCGGTGCACGACATCCCCCCACGAAGGAAACCCCACATGACTTCCTCCGCCCCCTCCCCCGACGACCTCCCGGTCTACGACAGACTCGTGCGCGAGCGCGGTGACGTCGTGGCCGAGGTCCGCGAGGTGGCCGAGCGGACCCAGTTCGAGGTCCGCCAGGCGCTGGCGGGCACCGTCCGTCCCCGGCCGCCGCAGAACGGCCCGCGCCAGCAGCAGGGGCCCGGCGGCCCCCGCCACCCCCAGGGCGGTCCGCGCCGGCCGCAGGGCGGGCCCCGGCAGCAGCAGGAGCAGGCACAGGGTCCCGGGCAGGGGCCTGGACAGCCGCAGGGTCCTGGTCCGCAGGGAGGCGGCCCGCAGGGTCACGGTCCGCGTCCGTTCGAGGACGGACCCCGGCAGGAAGGCGGCGGGCCGCAGGAGGGCGGCGACGGACACCACGAGGAGCCGCAGCGCCCCGACGCCGGCTGACCGCTGCTCCCTGATCCCTGATCCCTGCTCCCTGATCTCCGATCTCCCCTCCCCGATCGTGCGCGGGCCGATTGCCGTCCCGCCGGGAGGGGCACTCGGTGCGCCGTGCACGAGCAAAGCCGAACAGCATCGCGCAGGATCCTGCTGACCGGGTGGTTCAGCTTCCGCGACGGGGAGGCGACCGCCGGGGACGTTCTGGCCCTGCACCGGGTCGAGACGGTGCTGCGCGGGTCCGGCACGCGGTACGACATCGCCTGGAGCCCCGGCTTCCGGCCGGACGCGCTGCACCTCGACGCCGCACGGCCCCACGACTACTCGCACCTCGTGTTCGTGTGCGGGCCGCTGCACGGGCCGCAGGTGGAGGAGCTGCACCGGCGGTTCGCGCACTGCGTGCGGATCGCCGTGGGGACGTCGGTGATCGACCCGGACGAGCCGGCGGTCACCGGGTTCCACCGGGTGCTGGCCCGGGACGCGCCCGGCCGTGCGCCCACCGAGGACCTGGCTGCCCGCGCGCCCGCGGTGCCGCCGCGGCCGGTGGTCGGGGTGATCCTCACCCACGGGCAGCACGAGTACGGGGCGCAGCGGCGGCATGGAGAGGTCGCCGAGCGGGTGACGCACTGGCTGGCCGGGAAGGACTGCGCGCGGCTCGAACTGGAGACACGGCTCGACACCCGCGACTGGCATCTGAACGCGACACCGGCGCAGGTGCAGTCGGTGCTGGCACGGCTCGACCTGGTCGTCACCGACCGGCTGCACGGGCTGGTACTGGCCCTGCGGGTCGGCACGCCGGTGATCGCGGTCGACCCGGTGGCGGGCGGCGCGAAGATGACGGCACAGGCGCGGGCCGTCGGATGGCCGGCGCTGCTGCCGGCGGAGCAGGTGGGCGAGCGACGGCTGGACCGGTGGTGGGACTGGTGCCTGACCTCCGGCCGGGTGGCCGCGCGGCAGGCCCGTGAGACGTTCCGCGAGGGCCGGCTGCCGGACGGAGCGGACCGTCTGCTGGAGGCGCTGACGACCCGCGCGGGCGCCGGTTAGGGCGCGGGTCCGCCGGGCACCCGGACCCACGTCCACCCTGGCGGTCGCGGTCGTTGGAGGAAGACGGTGTCCCTCGGTCGGCTCCCCGAACACGAACAGCACATCCTCGACGAGATCGAGCGGTCGCTGCGGCGTGACCGCCGCCTCAACCGGCTGCTGCGGGGCCGTCGGACGCGCCGCGGCCCCGATCCGAAGCGGTTCGCGGCCCGCGTGGCCCGCTGCGACCCGCGCGGCCGGACGGTCGCCCTCCTGGCCGTGCTGTCGGTGGCCCTGATGGTGACGGGCCTCGTCACAGCGGCGCCGTGGGCGATGTGGACGTTCGCGGTGGTGTGGCCGGTGGTGGTGTTCCTGGGATTCCGGCTGCTGTCCAGGTGGTCGGGCGACGCGGGCCCGTCCGACGGGCGGTGAGAACCCGCGCGAGCCGCGCACGCCCACACCGGCCGCTCCCGGCACGGCCCGCTGCCCGGGCGGCCCCGGAGTGCGGCCCCCGCACCTGGGCAGGGTCCGGGGCACGTCGGCGGGTGTGCGGGGTCAGCCCGTGTAGCGGCGGGCCTTCGAGGCGCGTTGGGTGGGCTCCAGGAGGCGGAGGCGGGACTCGACCTCCCGGGGGAGCACACGGCGCTCGCGGAGGATCCACGGGAGGGCGGCCGCCGCCTCCGTGAAGGCGAGGAGCGACGTCGTGTCGCGCGGCACCGTGCGGGCCAGGTTCAGGGTGCGGCGCAGGGCGGGGACGACCGGGCGGCGGAGCCAGGTGAACCACAGGGTGTTGCGGATGCCGTGGCGGCGGCGCAGGGTCGCGTCGCGGGCCTCGGACGCCTGGTGGTGGATCGTGAGGTCGTCGGCGTAGACGAGCCACCAGCCGTCGGCGGCGAGGTCGACGGCGAGCAGTTCCTCCTCCCCGCCGAGCCACAGCTTGGGATGGAAGCCGCCCGCTTTCCGGAAGGCGTCCGTGCGCAGCACGGTCGCGGCGGCGAGGAAGGAGCCGAGCGCCGGTCCGGGCAGCCACGGCGGTCCCGGCACGGGCGACTCGCGCAGCTCGCGGACGATCGGGTCCTCGGTGCCGTGCGGCTCCACGACGATGCGGGCGGTGACGGAGACGACGCCGGGGTGCCGGTCGAGCAGGTCGGCGGCGCCGGCCAGGGAGCCGGGCGCCCACCACGAGTCGTCGTCGCAGAAGGCCACGTACGGGGTGGTGACCTCGCGGACCGCCAGGTTGCGGCCGACCGCGCCCAGGTTGCGGCCGGGGCGCAGCAGCCGGACCTCCGGGTGGTGGCGGGCGACGGCGTCGGCGGTGCCGTCGGTGGAGCCGTTGTCGGTGACGATCACCTCCGGCCGTTCGGGGAGTTCGGCGAGCCGGTCGAGGGTGCGCAGCAGCTCGCGGCGGCGGTTGTGGGTGATGACGACGACGGTGGTGCGGAGGTCGGTCATGCGGTCGCCCCTTCCAGTTCCAGCCTGCGGGCGGCGCGCTCCACGTGCGGGGGCAGTGGGCGGCGGGCGCGCAGAGCGGCGGGGAGCCGGGTGAGCGTCTCGCGCAGGGCGCGGCGGGCGGTCGTGTCGGCGCGGGCCTCGGCGGCGAGGGCGCCGGTGCGGGCGAGGGCGTGTCGGACGGGGCGGCGCAGCCACGCGGTGAGCACCTCGTTGCGGCGCTGCTGGGCGGGCCGGCCCGGGCGGTCCGAGGTGGCCGGGTGGTGGTGGGCGACGACGTCGGGGCAGTGGGACACGCCCCAGCCGCGGGCGGCGAGGTCGTAGGCGAGGCAGGTCTCCTCGCCGCCGAAGAACAGCACCCGGTGGAAGCCGCCCGCGTCGAGGTAGGCGGTGCGGCGGACGACGGAGGCGCAGGCGAGGAAGCCGAGCACCTGGACGCCGGGGAGGTCGGTGGCGGGGCCGAGGGGGGAGCGGGCGAGGAGGCCGTTGAGCGGGTCCTCGGCGTTCTCGGGGCCGACGAGGGTGCGGGCGGCGATCAGTCCGAGCCGGGGGTGGGCGTCGAACAGGTCGGCGGCGCGGTCGAGCGCGCCGGGCGCCCACCACGAGTCGTCGTCGGCGAACGCGACGTACGGGGTGTCCAGCGCGCGGGTGCCGTGGTTGCGGGCGAGGGCGCCGTGGTTACGGGTGAGGGCGAGGACCCGTACGTGCGGGAAGTCGCGGGCGACCATGGCGCGGGTGTCGTCGGTGGAGGCGTTGTCGGCGACGAGGATCTCCGGCCGTTCGGGCAGGTCGGTGAGGTGCCGCAGGGTGACCGCGAGTCGGTCGCGGCGGTCGCGGGTGGCGATGACGACGCCGACGCGGGGGTGGCGGGTCATGGAGCGGGCTCCTCGGGTGCGGGCAGGCGGTGCAGGGCGTCCAGTACTTCGCCGGGGGTGATGCGCAGCAGCGCCGGGTCGGGGCGGCGGGCGTGCGGGTCGCCCTCGGGGCCGTGCCACAGGGCGATGTGCCGGGGGTGCGGGGGCGGGCCCCAGTGGCTCGGTGGCACGGGGCCGAACAGGGTGACGCTGGGAACGGCATGGGCGGCGGCGAGGTGGGCGACGCCGGTGTCGCCGCTGACGACCGCGCGGGCGCCCGCGACGAGCGCGGACAGCCGGTGGAAGGGCAGGCCGCCGGAGAAGACGTCCGTGTCGGGCAGCCGGGCCTCCTTGGCGAGCCGTGCCACGAGGTCGTCCTCCCCCGCGCCCCCGGTGGCCACGACCCGCAGGCCCCGCCCGCGCAGGGCGGAGGCGACGGCGGCGTACCGCTCGACGGGCCAGCAGCGGGCGGGCGCCCCCGCTCCGGGGTGCAGGACGACCGCGCCGGGGGCGGGCGAGGGCGTGTGCGGGCGGGGCAGCCTCAGATCGGCCGGGTCGGCGTCGACGTCGTAGAAGGCCAGCAGCCGGCACCAGCGGTCGCGTTCGTGTTCGTCACGGTGCCAGGGCGGGCCCTCGATCTCGGGGGTGCCGGGGTGCGCGAAGGCGAACAGCCGCGCGGGGCGCAGGGCCTGCAGCAGGCGGTGGCTGGGCGGGCCGTTGCCGTGCAGGTCGACGGCGACGTCCGGGGGCGGCCCGCTCCAGTCGAGCGTGCGGGGGACGGCCCGGCCGGGCGCGGAGGCGGGCAGCAGCCGGTCGACGGCACCGGTCGCCTCGGCGACGGGGGCGAGGCCGGCGGGCGCGGCCAGCACGATCTCGTGGTCCGGGAAGCCCCGCCGCAGCGCCCGCAGCGCGGGCACCCCGGCGAGCAGGTCCCCGAGCCCGAGCGCCCGCAGCACGAGCACCCGGAGGGACGTCATCGCGTGACCTCTTTGAGGAGGCGTTCCCAGTCGTCGAGGAAGCGGGGCAGGCCGTAGCGGGCGAGGGCGGCGGCGCGGGCGAGCTCGCCGGTGCGGCGGGCGGCCAGGGGGTCGGCGACGAAGTCCCGTACCGCGTCGGTGAGGACCTCGACGCGGTTGGAGACGACGCCGGCGCCGGGCGGCACCGCCTCGGTGACCTCGGTGGTGGCGAGGGCGACGACGGGCATGCCGAGGTGCATGGCCTCCAGCAGGGACAGGCCGAGGGAGGTCCAGCGCACCGGGTGCACGTAGACGCGGCGGCGGGCCATCTCGGCGTGCAGGCGGGCCTGGGTCAGTTCGTGGGAGCGGCACCGGTCGGCGGGCAGTCCCAGGTGGCCGGCGAGGCCTTCGGTGCCCATGCCGAACACGTCGAGCGGCGCGGCGGCGGCGAACCCGGGCAGCAGGTCGGTGCCGGTCGTACGGCCGCGCCGCACCGGCTCGTTGACGACGACGGCGGCGTGCGGCAGCTCGCCCGTCCACAGCGGACCGGGGTCGACGATGCCGTGCTCGATCACCGTCGTGGGAGTGCGGCCGGCGTCCCACATCAGCCGGTTGAAGTGGGTGACGTGCACGAGGGTCACGCCGGGGATGTCCGCCGCGGGGTGCCGGGTGTCGGGGACGTCGCCGTGCGGGGCGTTGTGCTCCAGGTAGACCAGCGGCGGGCGGCGGCGCAGCCAGCGGTCCACGAGGCCGATCTCGTGCGGGCGTTGCAGCACGACGACGTCGACGTCCTGCTCGGCCAGGCGCTCCGGCTCCACCTCGACGACCGTGTCGGGCCAGTCGAAGGTGCGGGCGCGGCCGAGTCCGTCGGGTCCGCGGTCCGGGGTGACGGGGACGACGTAGGTGTGCGGTCCCTGCACGAAGGCCGTGGTCCACGACCCGTGCACATGCCACAGCAGGATTCTCATGCCACCTCCACGAGCTTGTCGACCGCGGCGACGACGTCGAACGCGGTCACGGTGTCCAGGCAGGGATGGCCCGGTACGGGGCAGCGCCGGGCGCGGCTTCCGGCGCACGGGGCGTCCTGGTCGCCGAGCAGCAGGTGGGGCACGCCGTAGGGGCGCCACCGCTCGGCGGGGACGACCGGCGCGAACAGCGACACCACAGGGGTGCCGACGGCGGCGGCGAGATGGGCGGGGCCGGTGTTGCCCGCGACGACGCAGTCGGCGCCGGCGAGCACCCCGGCGAGCCGCGGGGCGTCGGTGCGGCCGCCCAGGTCGACGGCGCGGCCGCCGGCGACGTACGCGGTGAGGTCGCGTTCCCCCGCGCCTCCGGTGACGACGACGCGCCGTCCGGCGGCGGTCAGTTCGCGGACCGCCTGCGCGCAGCGTCCGGGGCTCCAGGCGCGGGCGGGCACGCTGGCGCCCGGGTGGACGACTACGTACGGCCCGTCGCCGGTCAGCCCGTCGGCGGCGGGCGGCGGGAGGACCCGTAGCCTGCCGTCGTCGACGCGGGGGAAGCCGGCCGCCTCGGCGAGGTCGATGGCGGCCTCGGCCTCGTGGGCGTGCGGGGCGCGGTGGTGGCGTACGTCGAGGAGGCTGCCGGGGTGGTCCTCGCTGTCGGCGGCGATGAAGGGCACGCCGGCCAGCCGCAGCAGCAGCGCGGTGGGCAGCGGCGACTGGTGGAACGAGGTGAGGACGAGCGCGGCGTCGGCGTCGACGGACGCGACGAGCTTCTCGATGTCGTCCCGGTCCACGGGCGGCGGCCGGAACCCGGTCCACGGGGACTCCCAGACGAGCACCTCGTCCACCCCGGGCAGCAGCCGCGCGGCGGGCGCCCCCTGCGGTCCGCACAGCAGGGTGACGTGGTCGGCGCGGGCGGCGACGGCCCGTACGGCGGGCCCGGCGAGCAGCACGTCGCCGAAGCTGTCGAGCCGGGTGACGAGGGCTCTCACAGGTACCTCCGGGTCCGGGGCGGCGCCAAGTCCGGGCCGGCCGGCAGGCGCCCGGCTCGTCCGGAGGCCACCCGCGCGTGCTCGGCGTCGGCGTACAGCCCCAGCGCGGGGGCGCCGCCCGGTGCCTCCCACGGCGGGCCGTCGAGGATCATCCGTACGGCGGCGGGCAGGTCGCGCGCCACGTGCGGGGCGGCGGCGGTCTCCTCGGGGCGGGTGACGGGCGTGGGGACGAGGACGGCGTGCGCGCCGGCCCGGCAGGCGGCCTCGACGTCGGAGCCGATGTCGCCGACGACCACGCAGTCGGCGGGGTCGACGCCCAGCCGGCCGGCGGCGTCGAGGATCATGCCGGGCCGGGGTTTGCGGCAGGGGCAGCCGTCGTCGGGGCCGTGCGGGCAGAAGGCCCGGACGTCGAACGGGCCGAGGAGTTCCTCGACGCGCTTGTTGACGCGCCGCACGTCGGCCTCGGTGAGCAGTCCGCGGGCCACGCCGGACTGGTTGGTGACGACACCGAGGCGGATACCGCGGGCGCGCAGCGCGTCGAGCGCCTCGCGCGCCCCTTCGACGGGGCGCACGCGCTCCGGGGCGGCGTTGTAGGGGACGTCGTGCACCAGGGTGCCGTCGCGGTCGAACAGCACCGCCCGCACGGGGCTCATCGGGCCACCTCGCGCCAGGCGGGGGCGTGCCGGTGGCGCCAGGCGCCGGCCAGGCGGTGCCAGGTGGCGGCGGGCGGGATGACCACGCTGGTGGCGAGCACGGTCGCTACCTCCTCGGGGGTGCGCGGCCCGGGCGCGATGCGGGCACGGGCGAACTCGGCGGTGCCGGCCGCCCACCCCGCCGCGCAAACCGCGGCGGCTCTGCGGTGTCCGGTGACGGCGAGCGCGCACGCGGCGGCGCCGGCGGCGGTGATCGCGGTGTGCCGGCGGATGCGTCCGCGCGGTGAGACGGCCCTCTCCCACCAGCCGGGGCCGTGCAGCCGCCGCATCAGGGCGTCGTCGGCGTGGCCGCGCTGCTCGCGCACCGCCGCCCAGCGGGAGGCGGGGCGCACGGGGTGCAGGGTGGTGCGGCAGCCGCGGCGGATGCGCCAGCCGGCGTCGAGGAGCCGCAGCGCGAGGTCGGCGTCCTCGCGGTGCGCGCGGGGGAAGCGTTCGTCGAAGCCTCCGGCCCGGCGCAGGGCCTCGGTCCGGTAGGCCATGTCGGCGCTGATCCAGCGGGCCCGGGCCAGTCCCGCGGTGCCGCGTTCCCAGTCGGTGGGGCGGCGTCCGCCGGGCAGCGGCACGGTGATGACGCCCGGCACGCCCGCGGTGTCGGGCGTCGCCTCGTCGAGGTCCCGCTGGAGCTGGGCGCACCAGTGCGGCCCGACCTGGACGTCGTCGTCGACGAACACCACCCAGGGTTCGGTGACGGCGCGCAGTCCGGTGTTGCGGGCGGCGGCGGGGCCGCGGGCCTCTCCCGGCAGCACGGTGGTGCGGGCGCGCAGGTCGCCGAGGACGCTCAGCGCGTGCTCCAGCGGCTCCGGGTCGGGGACGGGCGTGGCGGGACGGTCGTCGACGAGGACGATGCGCTCCGGGCACGGTCCACGCGCGGCGGCCAGCGCGGCAAGGCAGTCGGCGAGGCTGTCCCGCACCAGGGTGGGGATCACGACGGCGTACGGCGTCATCGCGGCGCCCTCCCTCCGCACCCGGCGCACGGCCCGCCCGGGCGCGGGCCCGCGGGGGCGGGGCGGCGCTCGGGGAACGGGGCGTGGTCACCGGGGTCGTGCATGGGAGTGGGCTCCGTCCCTGCGTCGGGCCAGTTGTGCGGGGAGCGGGTGCCGCACCCGACCTGCGTCAAACCGTTGGACACAGCTCGCCCTGCTTCGTGTGGATATGCGGCGCTCTGCACCAGCGTGCACCGAGACGCAGTCCGGCGCAGGTCGGAGGGCGGGACGGGCCGGGGGTCGCCCGACCGTCCGGTGACAACTCTCACCGGGCGCGATCACCCGGACGGACGCACGCGGAAGCGGACGGTTCCGCAGCTGCTGGCGCCGGGGAGGGCGGAGCCGGGGGCGGTGTACCGCTGAGGGCGGGAGCGGCGGCAGGCTCCTAGGATCGGGGCGTGGCCACCTTCGAGCTCCAGCGCACCGTGTCCCTGCTCCCCGCCGAGGCCTGGCGGCGGGTCACCACATGGCCCCGGCACGGTGAGGTGGTCCCGCTGACCCGTGTCACCGTCACCACTCCCCCGCCCACCGGCGAGGGCACCCTGTTCGTCGCCCGCACGGGCGCGGGTCCGCTCGGCTTCGACGACCCGATGGAGGTCACGGCGTGGCGGCCGCCCGCGGGCGACTCCCCCGGGTTCTGCCGCCTGGAGAAGCGCGGGCGGACGGTCATGGGGTGGGCGGAGATCGAGGTGCACGCGCGTCCCGGCGGTCGATGCCGGGTGGTGTGGCGGGAGGACGTCCGGGTGCGTTTCCTCCCCGCCGTGTGCGACGGGCTGCTGGCGCGGGCCGGACGCGTGATGTTCGGGCGGGCGGTGGACCGGCTGTTGCGGGGACGCTGAACTCCGCGAGTCCCGTCGAAGGCCCGGATTCCGTGCGCCGGAAAAGCAGTCGCGTCCCGTGGCGCGGGCCACTACTTTCCCGGTGGCATCTGACCCGACCACGGGAAGGCCTGGCATGGGCACCGAGGGCGTACGGACCGACCGCTTGAGCATTCTGCTGGAGCAGTTCGACAAGGCGACGGACATGGCCCGTGCGCGACTGTCGGGACTGGGCGACGAGGAGTACCTCTGGGAGCCGGTCCCCGGCTGCTGGTCGATCCGGCGGCGCGGCGAGGCGGTGACGCCCAGGGCCTTCGGGCCCGGCGAGTGGGTGCTCGACCTGGGCGAACCGGACATCCCGGCGGGCGAGTACGCGGAAGTGGCCCGGCAGGCGGCCTCCGGGATGAGCGTCGAGAAGATCGCCGAGGACTGGAGCGTGAGTGTGGCGCGGGTCGAGGAGGTCCTCGCCCACACCGGGGAACCGGAGCCGGACGACACGCCGCTCACGACCATCGCGTGGCGGCTGAACCACTTGCACTACGAGTTCGCGGGCGGCTGGGAGTGGGCCTTCGGCGAGCGGCGGCAGGACCCGAAGCGGATGGTCGACTTCACGCCCTCCGCAGCCGTCGCGCTGGAGCGCTTCTGGGAGACCGTCGACCGGTGGCGGACCGCCCTGGGCGGCGTCACCGAGGAGCAGCTCGACACGGTCGGCTTCTCGCAGTACCCCTACGGTTCCGACGCCGACGAGCCGTTCGTCGGCGTGATCGCGGGAGCCAACCTGGAGTTCGTCCACCACATGGCCGAGATCGCACTCCTGCGGGATTTGTGGCGGGTCCGGCACGCGCTGACGGGACGCTGACGGTCCGCCCGGCGCCGGCGGGACGGTCAGCGAGGGCAGCCGCTCAGGCCACCGAGCCGATGGTGCGGGCCGGGGGCCGCGTGTCGTGGTGGATGGGGGTGTGCGCGCCCGTGAGGGCGGTGCCGGTGCCGCCTCGGCGGTCGGCGACGATCTCCGCCGCGATGGACAGGGCCGTCTCCTCGGGGGTGCGGGCGCCCAGGTCGAGGCCGATCGGGGACCTGAGGCGGGCCAGCTCCAGCTCGGTGACGCCTGCCTCGCGCAGACGGGTGTTGCGGTCCAGATGGGTGCGGCGGGAGCCCATCGCGCCGATGTAGGCCACGGGCAGACGCAGCGCCAGCTTCAGCAGCGGGACGTCGAACTTGGCGTCGTGGGTGAG
Source organism: Streptomyces sp. GB4-14 (assembly GCF_022696125.1). Taxonomy (NCBI): domain Bacteria; kingdom Bacillati; phylum Actinomycetota; class Actinomycetes; order Kitasatosporales; family Streptomycetaceae; genus Streptomyces; species Streptomyces sp. GB4-14. The sequence continues at coordinate 992,231 of NZ_RZHO01000002.1, forward strand.
GACGCACAGCACGGTGCGGGCGTCGACCTCCGTGCGGGCCAGGTACTCGTGCGGCCACTCCACGACGATCTCGTCCGCCTCGGGAAACCGCGCCCGGGTCGCGAACACCGGCCGCGCGTCGCACACGGTGACGTGGTGGCCGAGGAACTTGCCGACCCGCACCAGCGCCGCCGCGAAGTCGATCGCACCGAACACGATCATCCGGGGCGGCGGCACCGACGACTCGACCAGCACCGTGACCGGCCCCCCGCAGCGCGAGCCCTCCTCCCCGATCCGCACGGTGCCGGTGCGGCCCGCGTCCAGGAAGGCGCCCGCCTCGGCGACGACCGTGCGGTCCAGCTCCGGACGCGCGCCGAAGCCGCCCTCGTAGGAGCCGTCGGGGCGGACCGTGAGCGCGCGGCCGCGCAGGTGCTCGGGGCCCTCGACGACGCGCGCGAGCGCCGTCGCCCGCCCGTCGGACGCCGCGGCGAGCGCGGAGGCCAGCACGGGGCGGGCGGGGTCGGACGCCCGCACCGGGGTGACCATGACGTCGATGATCCCGCCGCAGGTGAGGCCGACGGCGAAGGCGTCCTCGTCGCTGTAGCCGAACCGCTCGAGGACGGTCACGCCGTCCTCGAGCGCACGGACGCACAGCTCGTACACCGCGCCCTCCACGCATCCGCCGGAGACCGATCCGACCGCCGTGCCGTCGGCGTCGACCGCGAGCGCGGCTCCGGCCCCGCGGGGCGCGCTGCCGCCGACGGCCACCACGGTGGCGACGGCGAAGTCACGTCCCTCGGCGACCCACCGGTGGAGTTCCTCGGCGATGTCCAGCATGTCTCGCTCTCCTCAACTGCGGTACGTGGACGACGAACGCCCCTCTCAGCGCACCCCGAGCCAGTTCTCGATCGGGGCGAGGGCGAAGAAGACCAGGAAGACGAGGGTCAGTCCCCACATGAACGGGCCGACCTCCCGCGCCCGGCCCTGGCCGGTCCTGATCGCGACGTACGAGACGACACCGGCGGCCACGCCCGCGGTGATCGAGTAGGTGAACGGCATGACCACCACGGTCAGGAACACCGGGATCGCGGTGGCGCGGTCGGCCCAGTCGACGTGGCGGGCGTTCGACATCATCATCGCGCCGATGACCACCAGGGCAGCGGCGGCGACCTCGCCCGGGACGATCGCCGTCAGCGGGGTGAAGAACAGGCACGCGGCGAAGAACAGTCCGGTGACGACGGAGGACAGGCCGGTACGGGCGCCCTCGCCCACGCCGGTCGCGGACTCGACGAACACCGTCTGGCCGGACGCTCCCGCGACGCCGCCGATCGCGCCGCCGGCGCCGTCGATGAACAGCGCCTTCGACAGGCCCGGCATCCGGCCCTTGTCGTCGGCGAGCTTCGCCTCCGTGCCGACGCCGATGATGGTCGCCATCGCGTCGAAGAACCCGGCCAGGACGAGGGTGAAGACGATCATCCCGACCGTCATCGCGCCGACCTCGCCCCAGCCGCCGAACTCGACGTGCCCGAAGAGGGAGAAGTCCGGCATCGACACCGCGCCGCCCTTCAGCTCGGGCGGGCCGCTCGCCCACTGGTCGGGGTCGATCACGCCGGACGCGTTGAGCACGACGGCGAGTACGGTCCCGCCGGCGACGCCGATGAGGATGGCCCCGGGCACGCCGCGCGCCTGGAGCACGAAGACGGCGAGCAGGGTGATCGCGAACAACAGGACCGGCCAGCCCGCCAGTTCGCCCGACGGACCGAGGGTGACCGGGGTGGACTCGCCCTGGTGGACGAAGCCCGCCTTGTAGAAGCCGATCAGGGCGATGAACAGGCCGATGCCCATGGTGATCGCGTGCTTCAGGGCGAGCGGGATGGCGTTCATGATCATCTCGCGGAGGCCGGTGACGACCAGCAGCATGATGACCACGCCGTACATCACGCACATGCCCATCGCCTGCGGCCAGGTCATCTCCGGGGCGACCTGGGAGGCGAGGACGCCGGACACGGAGAGGCCGGCGGCCAGGGCGAGGGGGACCTTTCCGAAGAAGCCCATGAGGAGCGTGGAGAGGGCGGCGGCGAAGGCGGTTGCGGTGATGAGGGCGGTGGGGGCGAGGGTGTCCCCCGCGGCGTCCTCGCCGGAGAGGATCAGGGGGTTGAGGAGGAGGATGTACGCCATCGCCATGAAGGTGGTGGTGCCGCCGCGGAGTTCGCGGGCGAGGGTCGATCCTCTGTGGGTGATGTGGAAGTAGCGGTCCAGCCAGGACCGTCCGGCCGGGACGCGGGATCCTGTTCCCGCGTCCTCGGCCGCGGTCGTCGGTTGCAGTGACTGTTGGGTCATGTGGGCCTGCTCCCAAGGTTCATAGGGGCACCCGGCGCCTTCCGCGGAGGGGGCGCCGGGATTTGGGGAGGTGCACGACCCGGGGGACGGCCCGAGACGAACGGTGGTGCCGGGGCTGGGGTGCGTGGGTACGCGCGTGCCCGGCGGGGGTGCCGCTGCGCCCACCCGTGCCGCCCTGAGCGGCACGAATGCCCGCAGCGGGGGCGGCTACCGGGGCGGAAGCGCCCTCAGGGGCGCGGGGAACCGCGCGACCAGCCACGGCAGACCCGCACCCGGCGTCACGACGTGCCCGTCAGATGTTCCGGGCGGACCGGTGTTCTGTTCAACTCCAGACCCGTTGCCGCTCGGATCGCTGCCAGCACCGCCGGTGTCGAGGACAGGGTCGGGGCCTCGCCGACTCCTCGGAGGCCGTACGGTGCGTGCTCGTCGGCGAGTTCCAGGACGTCGACCGGGATGGTCGGGGTGTCGAGGATCGTCGGGATGAGGTAGTCCGTGAAGGACGGGTTCCGTACCTTCGCCGTCTTCGGGTCGACCAGGATCTCCTCCATGACCGCCATGCCCAGACCCTGGGTGGTCCCGCCCTGGATCTGGCCCACGACGGACAGCGGGTTGAGCGCCTTGCCGACGTCCTGGGCGCAGGCCAGCTCGATCACCTTCACCAGGCCCAGTTCCGTGTCGACCTCGACGACCGCGCGGTGCGCGGCGAAGGAGTACTGCACGTGGCCGTTGCCCTGGCCGGTGCGCAGGTCGAAGGGTTCGGTGGGGCGGTGGCGCCACTCCTCCTCGACCTCGACGGCCTCGTCGCCGAGGACGTCCACCAGGTCGGCGAGGACCTCGCCGCCGTCGGTGACGACCTTGCCGCCCTCCAGCAGGAGCTCGGCGTGCGCCCAGGCGGGGTGGTAGGAGCCCAGCTTGCGCCGGCCCAGGTCGAGAACCTTCTCGCGCACCAGCTCGCAGGCGTGTCTGATCGCGCCGCCGGTGACGTACGTCTGGCGGGACGCGGACGTCGAACCGGCCGAGCCGACACGGGTGTCGGCCGGGTGGATCGTCACCTGGTTGACGCCCAGCTCGGTGCGGGCGATCTGGGCGTGCACGGTGACGCCGCCCTGGCCGACCTCGGCCATCGCGGTGTGCACGGTGGCGACCGGTTCGCCGCCGACGACCTCCATGCGGACGCGGGCGGTGGAGTAGTCGTCGAAGCCCTCGGAGAAGCCGACGTTCTTGATGCCGACCGCGTAGCCGACGCCGCGGACGACGCCCTCGCCGTGCGTGGTGTTGGACAGGCCGCCGGGGAGCTGGCGCACGTCGGCGCCCTCGCTGGACTCCCACTGGCGCTCGGGCGGCAGGGGCATCGCCTTGACGCGGCGCAGGAGTTCGGCGACCGGTGCCGGTGAGTCGACGGGCTGTCCGGTGGGCAGCAGCGTGCCCTGCTCCATGGCGTTGCGCTGCCGCAGCTCCACCGGGTCCATGCCGAGACGCGCCGCGAGCTTGTCCATCTGCGCCTCGTAGGCGAAACACGCCTGCACCGCGCCGAAGCCGCGCATCGCACCGCAGGGCGGGTTGTTGGTGTAGAGGGCGATCGCCTCGATGTCGACGTCGTCCACGGCGTACGGGCCGACACCGAGCGAGGAGGCGTTGCCGACCACGGCCGGGGAGGCGGAGGCGTAGGCGCCGCCGTCCAGGACGATGCGCGCCTTGACGTGGGTCAGCTTGCCGTCCGCGGTGGCCCCGTGCTCGTAGTACAGCCTGGCGGGGTGGCGGTGCACGTGGCCGAAGAAGGACTCGAAGCGGTTGTAGACGATTTTGACGGGTTTGCCGGTGCGCAGGGCGAGCAGGCAGGCGTGGATCTGCATGGACAGGTCCTCGCGTCCCCCGAACGCGCCGCCGACGCCGGCCAGGGTCATGCGCACCTTGTCCTCGGGGAGGCCGAGCACGGGGGCGATCTGGCGCAGGTCGGAGTGGAGCCACTGGGTGGCGATGTAGAGGTGGACGCCGCCGTCCTCCTCGGGCACGGCGAGCCCGGACTCGGGGCCGAGGAAGGCCTGGTCCTGCATGCCGAAGGTGTACTCGCCCTCCACGATCACGTCGGCGCGCCCGCGGGCCGCCGTGACGTCGCCGCGCACGATGGGCTGGCGGTGCACGATGTTGGGGTGCGGGACGTGTCCGATGTGGTGGTCGTCGCGGTGCTCGTGGATCAGGACCGCGTCCGGCGCCGTCGCGGACGCCTCGTCGGTGATGACGGGGAGTTCACGGTACTCCACCTTGATCTTGGCGGCGGCGCGCCGGGCGGTCTCCGGGTGGTCGGCGGCGACGATCGCGACGGGTTCGCCGTGGTGGCGGACCTTGCCGTGGGCGAGGACCGGGGTGTCCCGGATCTCCAGGCCGTAGTGCTTCACCTCGGCGGGCAGGTCGTCGTACGTCATGACGGCGTACACGCCCGGGGTGGCCAGGGCCTCCGCGGTGTCGAGGGAGACGATCTCGGCGTGGGCGACGGTGGAGCGCAGGATCTGGCCCCAGAGCATGTCCTCGTGCCACATGTCGGAGGAGTACGCGAACTCGCCGGTGACCTTGAGGGTGCCGTCGGGGCGGAGGGTGGACTCGCCGATGCCGCCCTTGGTGCCCGAGCCTTGTGTGATCTTCGTGGGAACGCCGTTCGTGGGCATGCTCAGACCCCCTCGGACTGGCGGGCGGCCGCGAGGCGGACCGCGTCCATGATCTTCTCGTAGCCGGTGCAGCGGCAGAGGTTGCCGGAGAGCGCCTCGCGGATGTCCGCGTCGGACGGGCTGGGGTTGCGCTCCAGCATCTCGTCGGCGGCGACCAGCAGCCCGGGTGTGCAGAAGCCGCACTGGACGGCGCCGGCGTCGATGAACGCCTGCTGCACGGGCGAGAGTTCCACGTTTCCGCCGGCCTGCGAGTCGGTGCCTCGCGCCTGCCAGGCCCTGGCCTCGTCGAGCGAGGTGCCGCAGACGCCGCCGGTCCCGTCGCCGCCGCAGGCGCGCTGCCGGGCGTAGTCCGCCAGGCCCTCCACGGTGACGACCTCGCGGCCCTCGGCCTGTCCGGCGGCGACCAGACAGGAGCAAACGGGCGCGCCGTCCAGCCGTACGGTGCAGGAGCCGCACTCGCCCTGTTCGCAGGCGTTCTTGGAGCCGGGCAGGCCGAGGCGCTCACGCAGGACGTAGAGCAGGGACTCGCCCTCCCAGACGTCGTCGGCCTGCTGGGGGCGTCCGTTGACGGTGAAGTTGACGCGCATTACGCGGCTCCCTCCGTGGTGCGGTGGGCGCCGCGGTACGACTCCCAGGTCCAGGTCAGGGTGCGGCGCGCCATCACGCCGACCGCGTGACGGCGGTAGCTCGCGGTGCCGCGCACGTCGTCGATGGGGTTGCAGGCGGCTGCGCACAGGTCGGCGAACTGCTTCGCCACGGACGGGGTGATGATCTTCCCGTTGTCCCAGAAACCGCCTTCCTCCAGGGCCGCGTTGAGGAAGTCCTCGGCGGCCTTCGCCCGGACGGGGGTCGGGGCGGCCGAGCCGATGCCGGTGCGGACCGTGCGCGTCTGCGGGTGAAGGGCGAGGCCGAAGGCGCACACGGCGATGACCATGGCGTTGCGGGTGCCGACCTTGGAGTACTGCTGCGGTCCGTCGGCCTTGCGGATGTGGACGGCGCGGATCAGCTCGTCGGGTGCGAGCGCGTTGCGTTTCACGCCGGTGTAGAAGTCGTCGACGGGGATGCGGCGGGACCCGCGTACGGACTCCACCTCGACCTCGGCGCCGGCCGCGAGCAGGGCCGGGTGGGCGTCGCCGGCCGGGGAGGCGGTGCCGAGGTTGCCGCCGACGCCGCCGCGGTTGCGGATCTGCGGGGAGGCGACCGTGTGGGAGGCGAGGGCGAGGCCCGGCAGCTCGGGGCGCAGCTGCTCCATGATCGTCGCGTAGGGGACGGAGGCGCCGAGCCGTACGGTGTCCCGGCCCACCTCCCATTCGTAGAGATCACCGATGCGGGTGAGGTCCATCAGGTACTCGGGACGGCGGTGGTCGAAGTTGATCTCGACCATCACGTCGGTGCCGCCCGCGATCGGCACAGCGGTGGGATGCTCGGCCTTCGCGGCGAGCGCCTCCTCCCAGCTGGCGGGGCGAAGGAAGTCCATGACCGGCTCTCTTCTTCGTCTCGTGGGGCGTACAGATTGAGCCAATCCGTGTGCGGCGGGCCCGGCTCGTTCCTGCGGTGTTCACGTGGAGTGCGTTCAGTACACCGCCGCGTACTCCGCCCGGGTCAGTCACCGAAACCATGAAGGAGTTGGCTGGCCAACGCGGGCATCTTGTAGATTCGTATGAACGGAGAGCCTCGGTAACCTTCCGGTCTTCCTCCAGCAACGCGGGAGGCGATCGGGAGCCGGCGGAGCATGTCCGCAGGCCAGTCCCACGGGCCCCTCCCGACCATCCCTTCACCCTCCCCACAGGTACCGAGACAAGGAACGGCGGCGACGAGAATGCGGCTGCGCGCACTGCTGGACACCGACGCGCTGGGCCTGAAGCTGCTCGGCGGGGAGGACGAGCTGGACCGCGGTGTGCGCGGGGTGATGACCACCGACCTGCGCGACCCGAGCCGCTATCTGTCCGGCGGCGAGCTGGTGCTGACCGGGCTGGCCTGGCGCCGCGACGCCGCCGACTCCGAGCCGTTCGTACGGATCCTGGTGCAGGCCGGGGTGGCCGCCCTGGCCGCGGGCGAGGCGGAGCTGGGGGACGTCCCCGAGGACCTGGTCGTGGCGTGCGCGCGACACCGGCTGCCGCTGTTCGCGGTGCACGAGTCGGTGGCCTTCGCGACCATCACCGAGCATGTCGTACGACAGGTGTCCGGCGAACGCGCCGGAGACCTGGCGGCCGTCGTCGACCGGCACCGGCGGATGATGACCTCCGGCCCGGCGGGCGGCGGCCCCGACGTGGTGCTCGACCTGCTCGGCTCCGACCTGGACCTGCGCGCCTGGGTGCTCTCCCCCACCGGCCGGCTGATCGCCGCGCCCAAGGAGACCGCGGGGGCGCGCGGCACCGTCCCCGCGCTGGCCCCCGAGGCGTGCGCGCGGCTCGCGGCGGAGCATCTGGCGGCCGTGCGGACCGGGCGGCGCGGTCCGCACCGGGTGGTGTTGGACCGGACGACGTACAGCCTCTTCCCGGTGCGGGGCAGCGGGCACGGTCCGTCCTCGGAGCCGGCCGACCCGCGCGAGACGATGCTCGCGGACTGGCTGCTGGCGGTCGAGGCGGACGCCGGGGACTGGGCCGAGGAGCGGCTGGACCTGCTGCAGGGCGTCACCCAGCTGATCGCCGTCGAGCGGGACCGGCGGGACGCGGCGCGCACGGTGCGGCGGCGGCTCGCGCAGGAGGTGCTGGAGCTGGTGCAGACGGGCGCCGCGCCCGCGGAGATCGCGGCGCGCCTGCGGGTCGCCGCGCCGGTGCTGCTGCCCGGGCTCGGCACCGCGCCGCACTGGCAGGTCGTGGTCGCCCGGGTCGAGTGGGAGGACGGGCGCGGCGACGCCGGCCCGGTCACGCAGGCGCTGCTCGAGGAGATCCTCGTCGACCCGGCGTCGACCGGACCCGAGCCCTCCGACCGGATCGCGGTGGCGCACACCGGCGACGAGGCGATCGCGCTGGTCCCGCTGCCGTCCGTGACCGACGAGCACGACGAGGCCGGGCCCGGTGTGCTGGCCGACGCGCTGCTGGATTCCGTGCGGGGGCCGCTGACGGCGGGACTCGACGGCGACGGGCGGCTCACCGTCGGGGTGTCCGCCGCCGTGCACTCGGCCGAGGGGCTGCGCGGCGCGCTGGAGGAGGCCCGGCACGCACGCCGGGTCGCCGCGGCCCGCCCCGGCCGGGTGTGCGCGGCCGGACACCAGGAGCTGGCCTCGCACGTGCTGCTGCTGCCGTTCGTCCCCGACGACGTGCGGCGCGCGTTCACCGCCCGGCTGCTGGACCCGCTGCGCGAGTACGACCGCCGGCACCGCGCCGAGCTGATCCCCACCCTGGAGGCTTTCCTCGACTGCGACGGCTCCTGGACCCGCTGCGCCACCCGCCTCCACCTGCACGTCAACACGCTCCGCTACCGCGTCGGCCGCATCGAGCAGTTGACGGGGCGTGACCTGTCGCGGCTGGAGGACAAGCTGGACTTCTTCCTGGCGCTGCGCATGAGCTGAGCGCCGGCCGGCCCGCGACCGGGCCGGCCGCGAGGCCCGTCGGCGACGGCGCTCCCCTCCCTGGCCCGGCCCACAGGCCGGACTCCCCGGTTCCGTCCCGCTCCCCATGACTTTGTGAAATCCTTCACCCGCCCTCTTGGCCGGGCCCGGTGGTTCGTGCTGAGATGCGGCCACCACTCAACAGCTCGATGGCGTGCTCGGGGAGGGCAACGTGGCGCATACCGCCATGTCCGGTGACGGAACGACCGCCGAAGACGATCCCCTCCAGACGGCGGTGTGGCGGCTTCGCTCCCGCGCCTGCTGGGTGGACGCGGCCGCACTGCTCACCCCCGCCACCCCTCGGGCGGCCCTGCAGCGGGCGTCGCTGCTGGTGGAGCGGTGTCTGTACACCGAGGCGGGGTGGGAGGACGCGGAGGACGCGCTGCGCACGGCGGAGGCCCTGGCGCACACCGACGACGAGCGGGGCGCGGCCGCTTGTGAACGCGGGTACTTGGCCTACGCCGCCACGCTGTTCCAGGTCCGGGACCGGGCCGACGAGGCGCGCGCCGCGCTGGGCCGCGCCGCCGCGCTGATCGCGCCCGGCGCACCGGGGCGGCCGCTGCTGGACTTCCGGCGCGGGCTGATCGCGGAGAACCTCACCCGCTCCCCGCAGGCCGCCCGCGCGGCGTACCGGCGGGCCCACGCGGGCGCCACCGCCCATACCGACCCGCTGCTGCTGTCCGCCACCTGGCGCCATCTCGCCGGACTCGCCCTGCGCGAGGGTGAGCTGACGGAGGCCCGGCACGGGTTCGCGGAGTCGCTGCGGATCCGGGAGGAACTGGGGTATCTGGTCGGCACGGCTCCGGCGTTGGTCTCCCTCGCGGACACGGAGACGGAGCCGGAGGCCTCCCGCCTGCGCGAGGAGGCCCGCCGTCTGTTCCGCCTCCTGGGCGGAGTCCCCACCTGGCTCGCCCACCGCCTCGCTCCCCCGGAAACGGGCGCGGCGACGGCGTGAGGGGTCTTGCGGGTGCCTCGTTCGGGTGAACCAGGGATCGGCTCAGGGACGTCAGGAAGGGGCGTCCCCCTGCTCCGCTCCTACTGCGCGCCGTTGAAGTGTTCGCCCACCAGCGCCCGCACCACGTCCAGGTCGCCCGCGATCAGGGCGTCGAGCAGGGCCGTGTGTTCGTGGGCGTCCGCGATCAGTTCGGCCCGGGTGCCGCCGCCGGGGGCGTTGCCGCCGACCAGGGGCCACTGGGCGCGACGGTGCAACTCCTCTGCCACGCCGACCAGTTGCTGGTTGCCGGCGAGGGCGAGGACCGCGCCGTGGAAGGCGCGGTCGGCCTCGGCGTAGGTCGCGCGGCAGCCGGAGGACGCGGCGCGGACGGTGGCCTCGGCGAGCGGGCGCAGTCCGGCCCACCGCTCGGGCGGCACCGTACGGGCCAGCCGCAGCATCACCGGCACCTCGATCAGCGCGCGCACCTCCGCCAGCTCGGCCAGCTCGCGCGGGCCGCGCTCGACGACCCGGAAACCCCGGTTGGGCACGACCTCGACCGCGCCCTCCTGGGCGAGCTGCTGCATGGCCTCGCGGACGGGCGTGGCGGAGACGCCGAAGCGCTCGGCCAGCACGGGCCCCGAGTAGACCTCGCCGGGCCGCAGGTCACCGGTGACCAGCGCGGTGCGCAGGGCGGCGAGGACCTGGCCGCGTACCGACGACCGCTGGACGGCGGGCCGTGGGCGGGGCAGGACGGGCTCGGCGTGGGTGTGCTCGCCGCGTGCGGGCCCTTCGACGGCGGCGCCGGCGTCGCGGCGCCGGTCCGCCTCACCGGCGGCCGGCTGGGCGGGCACCCGGTAGCGGCTCCGCGCGGTCCCGGCGGAGGCCCCGGCGGCCCCGGCCGTCTCGCCCGTCGTCCCGGCGGAGCCCTGCGTGCCCTGCTTCACAAGGTCCTCCTGCGGACGTGTCGGTACTTGGGGTCATTACGGCGGGTTGGCACCTGTGCGTCAAGCACCATAAGCGCATCGGACGCCAGTTCACATCTCCGCGATGTTGGGTAAGGTGAGGCTTACCTTTTATTGCCCGGCTCCACGAGATGCGAAGGGGTGGTCCCATGGCCGTGCCCGGTTCGGCCGTCGCGGACGCGTACGCCCGCCTTGCGGAGGCCTTCCCGGCCCTCGCCGTCACCGAGCTCGGCGCGGGAGAGGCGGCCCCCCGGGGCGGCGGCTGGGTCGCCGCCTCCGACCTCGCCACGGGCGGGGACGTCCTGGACTCCTTCCTCGCCTGGGACGACACGCAGGTGCGGCGGGACTACGGACAGCAGGGCCGCCCGGACGTCATCGCCAGCTTCGGTCTGCACCGGTACGCCTGGCCGGCCTGTCTGCTGATCACCGTGCCGTGGTTCCTGCACCGCCGGGTCCCGCGCTACCCCGTGACGCACGTCTCGTTCGACCGCACCGCCGCCGGGCTCGCCGTGGGCCGCATGGCCGTACGCCCCGCCGGCTTCGCCTGCCTGCCGGACGACCCGGCCGCCGCCCTGCCCGGCGCGCACGTCGTGGAGGGCGAGGAGGCGCTGCGGGCGGAGGTGCGCGCGGCGGTCGCCGAACACCTGGAGCCCGTGCTGGCCGGATTCGGACCCCGGATGCGCCGGCGCGGCCGGGCGCTGTGGGGCATGGCGACCGACGAGATCGTCGAGAGCCTCTGGTACGTCGCCGGACTGCTCGGCGAGGAGGAGCGGGCCCTGCGCGAGCTGGAGCTGCTGCTGCCCGGCGCGACGAAGCCGTACGTCGGCGCGGCGACGTTCCGCAGGCCGTCCGGGCCCGGCGGTCAACCGGCCGCCGCCACCCGGGAGCGGGTGAGCTGCTGCATGTTCTACACGCTGCGCCCCGCGGACGTCTGCGCCACCTGTCCGCGCACCTGCGCCAAGGAGCGGACCGCGGTGCGCGCCCCCGAGCGGGAGAAGGAGCTGGTCGGGCAGGCCGGTTGACGGGACGTACAACAAGGCGGGGCGGCCGGACGGCGTAAGATCGTCCGGCCGCCCCGTCTTTGTGCGCGGCGCCGGCGCGTGCCGGGCGGAGCCGCCAGGTCACGAGCACTTCACAATTTCCCCACCGCCGGCTGGAAGTCTCTCCGGACCCATCCGTACGGGTAGTCTTATTCGAACTCAACTCCCGCCCCTCATGCGGCAGTTCGAGCAGAAAGCCGCCCAGGGCACCCCCCTCGCACTTCATTGGCGGCCTCTTGCCCCGAAACCCCCTGAGGGACGCCGGGATTGGGCCACTATGGCGGGCGTTACGCCCTATCCCAATGCAAGGGACCCCTAGATGAGACTGACCGACATATCGCTGAACTGGCTGCTTCCGGGCGCCGTGCTGCTCCTGGGCATGCTGGCGGCGGTGGCGGTGCTGGCGCGCGGCAAGCGCTCCTCGGTCAAGGACACGAGCGCCGACGACTCGTGGGAGCGCAGCGAGGAGCGCCGCAGGCGCAAGGAGGCCGTCTACGCCACCGTCTCCTACGTGCTGCTGTTCTGCTGTGCGGCGGTGGCCGCCGCCCTGTCCTTCCACGGCCTGGTCGGCTTCGGTGAGCAGAACCTCGGCCTGTCCGGCGGGTGGCAGTACCTCGTCCCCTTCGGCCTGGACGGCGCGGCGATGTTCTGCTCGGTGCTCGCCGTGCGCGAGGCCAGCCACGGTGACGCGGCCCTCGGCTCGCGCATACTCGTGTGGACGTTCGCCCTGGCCGCGGCCTGGTTCAACTGGGTCCACGCGCCGCGCGGCGTCGGCCACGCGGGCGCCCCGCACTTCTTCGCGGGCATGTCCCTGTCCGCCGCGGTGCTCTTCGACCGCGCGCTGAAGCAGACCCGCCGCGCCGCGCTGCGGGAACAGGGCCTGGTGCCGCGGCCGTTGCCGCAGATCCGCATCGTCCGCTGGCTGCGCGCCCCCCGCGAGACCTACCGCGCCTGGTCGCTGATGCTGCTGGAGGGCGTGCGCAGCCTCGACGAGGCGGTCGAGGAGGTGCGCGAGGACAAGCTCCGCAAGGAGCAGGAGAAGCGGCGCCGGCGGGAGCAGGAGCGCATGGAGCGGGCCCGTCTGAAGGCGATCAGCCGCGGTCACCGGGGGTTCGGCGGCCGGGGCGGGGGGCGCGAGCTGGAGGCCACAGTGGAGCGGGACTCCGACGTGGTCGCCGCGGAGCCTGCCATAGCGGCGCCGGAGGCCCTGCCCGCCCCCGCCCCGCGTCCCTCCCTGCAGCCGGCCCGCCGCTCCGGCGGTGAGGCGCGGACGGTCGACCTCACGGCCGAGGACGACACCCAGGCGCTGCCGCGTCTGGACAGCCTGGAGCGCAAACTCAAGGACCTGGAGCAGCAGTTCGGCTGACGGTCGCACGGCACGGCCGTACGACCGGGCCGGCGCCCTGACGACGGCGCGACGCGGCGTGAGGAACGCGGTGGGAAACCGCCTCCCTCACGCCGCGTCGGCGTCCTTCCCCGTTTCCGTCTCCGGGCCGAGCGCGAACCAGACGGACTTGCCCACGCCGTGCCGTCTGACGCCCCAGGCGTCTGCCAGGGACTCCACGAGCACCAGGCCCCGCCCGTTCGTGGTGTCGTTGCCCGTCTGCGGGCGCGGCCGGGGCTCGCGGGCGGTGAAGTCCCGTACCTCCACGCGCAGTCCGAAGGGGCCGACGTCCGCGGTGAGGACCGCGTCGCGGTCGGTGTGGACGAGGGCGTTGGTCACGAGTTCGCTGGTGAGCAGTTCCGCGACAGCGGACCGCTCCGGATCGCACCGGTGGCGTAACAGCTCGCGCACGGCGCGGCGGGACTCGGCCACCGCCCGCAGATCCGCACGCCCCAGTGTGCGCCTCAGCCGATCCGCCGAAGCCTGACTTCTCATGACCCCCGCCCGCGTGCCGACGCCGTTTCCCCCACCTGCTCGAACACCTACAGGGAAATGCTTGCCCGGTCGTTCACACGGCAGTCATGCGGAGCGGTCGTCAGCCGTTGTTGGCCGAAGTGCAACGGCCACACAACCGTGTGCGGGGCCGTCCTCCCGACCCCCGTGGCGAGAGGACGACCCCGGCTCTCACACGGTGGTCGTGAAACCCCAGGAACGTCAGTAGAGCTTGGTGACCGCCTTCTTCGCGGTCTTCTTGAACGCGGCGAGGGGGGCGTCGTCGAAGTCGCCCATCCGGCCCCAGCCGACGACGGTCACGGTGCGGCCGTCACGCCCCACGGACAGCAGGTTGACGTCCGTGGCGCCGTACGACGTCTCGGTGTGCAGGCCGTGCACCGTCGCCCCCTCCTCGACGGGCAGCGTCCCGAAGAACCGGCCCTCGGCCTCGATCTCCGGGTACAGCCGCTCCAGCCGGGCCGCGCAGGTGCGGATCTCCTCGTTCAGCCGGTCCGCCAGCGCCTTGCCCTTCGCCGCGGACCCGGTCACGACGGTGACCTGCACGGCGCTGGCGTCCAGCTCGGTGTGGAACAGACGGTGCCGGTAGTCGTACGCCGGCACGCCCTCGCCGAGGCAGTACGCGAGCTGCTCCGGGAAGCCGTCGGTGACCGGACCGGCGGTCCAGCCGGTCGGATGCGGCGGCAGCTCGGACGCCGCGAGGAACCTGGGCGCGGCGGCCTTCTTCTGCGCGGACGCGCTTTTCGCTGCCGCGTTCTTCTGCACGGTCCCGCCCGGCGCGGCGCCGGCCTGGCTGGTGGCGGCCGCGCCCAGGGCGAGTGCGGTGGCGGTGAGCGCGGCGAGCGCCGCGACACGGGTGCGGACAGGCATGGGTGACCCCCGTGGGATGAGCGTGGTGGAATGACGACACGTGCGCCGCGACGGCCGGGATGGTCCGTCCGGGCTGTCGGGGCGGTTCGCCGTGGTCAGAGCATCCGCCGTCGATGACGACCGGCGCAAGCGCCGCCGCCCGGTTCCCCGGCATGGAACCATCCCAGCCCGCCCGACGTGCAGTGATACAGGGCGCCTGGGATGCCCTGGGACGCCTGGTGGAGGCGCACGGACGAGTGACGACGAGTGACGGGGAGACGGATCCGGTGTCGGCACAGGACGAAGTGGCTCGGTTCGCGGCGCTGCTGCGGGAACTGAAGGGACGCACGGACCGCAGCTACGGCCAACTGGCCCGCCGCCTCGGGATGAACACCTCGACCCTGCACCGCTACTGCGCCGGCGACGCGGTCCCCGTCGACTTCGCCCCGCTCGAGCGCTTCGCCGCGCTGTGCGGCGCGACGGACGCGGAACGCCTCGAACTCCACCGCCTGTGGCTCCGCGCTGCGGAGGCGAGGCGGCGGCCGCGGGGCGGGGCGGCTTTGGAGACGACCCAAGGGCCGGACGCCTCCCCGGGGTCGGCACAGGGCGACCGCCCTGCCACCCCGTCCCTCGGCGAGCAGCCCGACTCCTCCCCGGACCCCGCCGCCGCGCGCGATTCCAGCCACGCCGAGGAGCCGGGCGGGGGCGACACGCGTGTGGTGAGCGGGCCCGTCGGCCACAGCCAGGGGCCCGCCCCACGGCGGCGCAAGCGCGTCGCCGTCGCCGCCGCTGCCATGTGTGCCGTGCTCGCCACCGTCGGGAGTCTGTCGTTCCTGCCGGACGAGCGGAAGGCGGCCGGAAGCGGGGCCGTCGGGGCGGCGGAGGAAACCCGGGAGAGCGGCACCGGCGGCGGTGCGGGCCCCGCTCGGTCCGTCGCGCCCACCGGCTCCCCCTCGGCCTCGCGGTCGCCCTCTCCGTCTCCCTCCCCTTCCGCCCGCCACGGCGGGAACGGCACCGCGTCCAAGGCGCCCGGACCCACCGGCTCCGCCACCGCACCGGACGACGCGCCCGCCGGGCCACCGCCCCTCACCTGGTCGGTGAACGACCACGCGTGGTCGTACGGCTGCGGGCACGACTACGTCGTGGCGAAGCCGCCCTCCCAGGTGCCTCCGCCGCCCGTCCCGCAGGACGCCCGGACCTGGGCGGCCACGCAGGGCGCCGTGCACGGCGGGGAGACGCTGGTCGAGCTGTCGGTGCAGGGGAGGTCCGACACGGCCGTCGTCCTCACGGCGCTGCGCGTCCGGGTGGCCGGCCGTTCGGCGCCGGCGCCCGGCAACGCGTACGCGATGGACCAGGGCTGCGGCGGCGCGCTGACCCCGCGCTACTTCGACGTGGACCTGGACAAGGACCGGCCGATCGCCCGCGCGGTCGCCGGGAACGACGCGGGTACGCCGATCCCGGCGGTGCGGATGCCGTACCGGGTGTCCGCGACCGACCCCGAGGTGCTGATGGTCACCGCCCGCACCGAGGGCTGCGACTGCCGCTGGTGGCTGGAGCTGGACTGGTCGTCGCAGGGCCGCACCGGCACGGTGCGGATCGACGACCGGGGCCGTCCCTTCCGCACCAGTGCGGTCGAGGGGCTGCCGCACTACGAGTACGACACCCTGAACCGCTCCTGGCGGATCCGGAACAACTGAACGCCCCTACGGGCGCGGCACGTTCCGCAGGTTGGAGCGGGCCATCTGGACCATCCGGCCAACCCCGCCGTCCAGCACGATCTTGGAGGCGGACAGGGCGAACCCGGTCACCATCTCCTTGCTGATCTTCGGCGGGATGGACAGCGCGTTGGGGTCGGTCACGACGTCCACCAGCGCCGGGCCCTTGTGCTTGAACGCCGCCTTCAGCGCGCCCGCCAGCTCCTTCGGCTTCTCCACCCGCACCCCGTACGCCCCGCAGGCACGCGCCACGGCGGCGAAGTCGGGGTTCTTCATCGCCGTGCCGTGCGACGGGAGTCCGGCGACCAGCATCTCCAACTCCACCATGCTCAGCGAGGAGTTGTTGAACAGGACCACCTTCACCGGCAGGTCGTACTGCACGAGCGTGAGGAAGTCACCCATCATCATGGTGAATCCGCCGTCTCCGGACATCGACACGACCTGCCGGCCCCGGTCGGTGAACTGTGCCCCGATCGCCATCGGCAGCGCGTTGGCCATCGAGCCGTGGGAGAACGAACCGATGACCCTGCGGCGGCCGTTGGGCGAGATATACCGCGCGGCCCAGACGTTGCACATGCCCGTGTCGACGGTGAAGACGGCGTCGTCGTCGGCCATGTCGTCCAGTACGGACGCCACGTACTCGGGGTGGATCGGCACATGCTTCTCCACCTTGCGGGTGTACGCCTTCACCACCCCCTCCAGCGCCTCCGCGTGCTTCTTCAGCATCCGGTCCAGGAACTTGCGGTTGTCCTTGGTGCGCACCCGGGGCGTGAGACAGCGCAGCGTCTCCTTCACGTCACCCCACACCGCGAGGTCCAGCTTGGAGCGCCGTCCGATGATCTCGGGCCGCACGTCCACCTGGACGATCTTCACGTCGTCGCCGGGCAGGAAGGCGTTGTACGGGAAGTCGGTGCCGAGCAGGATCAGGAGGTCGCACTCGTGCGTCGCCTCGTACGCGGCGCCGTAGCCGAGCAGCCCGCTCATCCCGACGTCGTACGGATTGTCGTACTGGATCCACTCCTTGCCGCGCAGGGCGTGCCCGACGGGCGCCTTGATCTTCCCGGCGAACTCCATCACCTCGGCGTGCGCGCCCTTCGTGCCGGCGCCGCAGAACAGGGTGACCTTCTCGGCGCGGTCGATCATGTCGACGAGCTTGTCGATCTCGTCGTCGCCGGGGCGGACCGTGGGCCGGGAGGTGACCAGCGCGGTCTCGGGCGCCTGGTCGGGGGCGGGTTCGTCGGCGAGGTCGCCGGGCAGCGAGACGACGCTGACACCGGAGCGGCCGACCGCGTGCTGGATGGCGGTGTCCAGCAGCCGGGGCATCTGGCGGGGGCTGGAGATCAGCTCGCAGTAGTGGCTGCACTCCCGGAACAGCTGGTCCGGGTGGGTCTCCTGGAAGTAGCCGAGGCCGATCTCGCTGGACGGGATGTGGGAGGCGAGGGCGAGGACGGGCGCCATGGAGCGGTGGGCGTCGTACAGGCCGTTGATGAGGTGGAGGTTGCCGGGCCCGCAGGAGCCGGCGCAGGCGGCGAGCCGGCCGGTTACCTGCGCCTCGGCGCCGGCCGCGAACGCGGCGGTCTCCTCGTGCCGCACATGGATCCAGTCGATGGCGGAGTTGCGGCGCACGGCGTCCACGACCGGGTTGAGGCTGTCACCGACCACGCCGTACAGGCGTTTGACTCCCGCACGGACGAGGATGTCGACGAACTGTTCCGCGATGTTCTGTTTGGCCATGGGTTCCGTCTGCCCCTCGGGTGCCGGAGATGCCTGACGGATTCCATGAATTCACACCGGGCCCGCTCACGCCTCCCAGACGGCCACGGCCGTACGGTCGTCGGCGTACCCCTTCACCCGTACCTGCGTGTCGGCCAGATACGCCGTCAGTCCCGGCGGCTCGGGACCGGACCACCTGTCGGCGAGGTGGGCGCGCAGTTCTGGCTCGCCGTGCAGCGGTTCGGCGAACCCGGTGCCGCACATCAGCAGCACATCACCCGGGCGGGCTACGGAGGTACGGAAACGGAAGGGCTCGCGGGGCGGTTCGGGGGCCGGCTCGTACGGGCTCGGGGGCGTGGGGATGCCGAGGTCCATGGTGAGGCGGTCGCCGTCCGGCGTCTCGTGCGGCGCCGAGCCGAAGCCGAGCACCGGCTCGCCCTTGACCTCCGCGACCTCCGGCTCGATGTCCTGCCACTCACGGTCCCGCAGCCGGAACAGCCCTCCGGGGCCGACCCCGAAGAACACCCGGGTGCGGCACCCGGGGTCGGCGGACAGCAGCAGACAGCGCAGGGTGGCGGCGTAGTCGTCGGGGTCGAGGCCCTGCTCGGTCGCGGCGGCGCGCAGCTTGCCGAGACTGCGGTCGGTGAGACGGTGCAGGCCGGCCTTGAGGTCGGCGCGGCGGGCCGCCCGGATGTCGTCGGTGAGCCGCTCGTGGCTGCGGCCGACCGCCGCGCCGATCCAGCGGCACACCTCGGCGGCGGCCAGGTGCGCGCCGGGAGCGGTCCTGGTGCCGGTCGCCAGTGCCACCAGGACGAGGGCCCGCTCCCCCGCCCCGAACCGCGCGGTCAGCAGCGCGTCACGGCGGGGTTCGCCCCGGTACCGGGCGGAGTCCCCGCGCACGGAGACGGCGCGCAGCGTGCAGGCGCCGTAGCGGGCGCCGTCCAGCACGGTGTCGGGGACGAGGGCGTCCAGGTCGTCGGGGTCGGCGGCGGGGAGCGCGGTGGGCTCGGCGTCGTAGGTGGGCGGCCGGGTGCCGACGTGGGCGCGGGAGGTGAGCGGGGGCGGGAGGGGCCCGAGCCTGGACGCGGGGCTCGCGTCCTCCGACTCGCCGTCGGCCGGCGCGGCGGGGGTCCAGTCGCCGTAGGCGGGGGCGGCGGTGGGGCCGGAGGGCGGTGGGCGGTCGGGGAGGGCGGGGGCGCCGGGTGCGGGAGGATGCGTCGCTGACACGGCGGCCCCGGTGTCCGGCCTCCGTGGCTCGGCCGCGGGATGCCGGGTGGGCGGCGCCTTCGGGGCGGCCGGCGCCTCCGGTGCGGTGGACGCGTCGGACGCGTCGGTCGCGTCGGTCGGTGGAGTCCGCCCCGGCGGAGAAGCCGCGGGGGGCGGGGGTGCCGCGGGCGGCTCCGGTGGAGGCGGCGCCTCCGGCGCGGGCGACGAACCCGCTGGGGACAGCCCGCGGCCCGGCGGATGCGGCGTCGGCGCCTGGCCCGGGGGCTGCGCCGGTGGGGCGGGAACGCCGTGCGCAGGTGCCTGCTCCGGGGTCGGAGGCATCGGCGACCTCCTGGTCGGCGCCCCCTGGGGCGACTCCGGCCGCGCGGACGGCGATTCCGGTGGATCGGCCGGGGCGTCCGGTCCCGGAAGGTATCCGACTGACGGCTCCGTGGCCGGAGGTGGCGGCGTCCGGCGCGGGCCCGGCACCGCCGGGGTGCTGGGCGCGTCCCGGGGGTCCGGGGCCGACGGGGCGGGCGCCCCGTCTGCGCCCACCGCTCCCGCCGCCGAGGCGAACCGGTCGTCCAGGGAGTCGGCCGCGGGCGCCGGCCCCGTGTCGTCGGAGGCGTCGTCGTAGAGCTGACCCCACCAGTCGTCCCCGAGACCGGGACCTGTGGGCCCGCCGGGCCTTCCCCCCTGCTGACTCATGCCCCCAATTGTCCACCGGACGGGCCGGATGAAAACGGGGCATCGGGAAAATCGCCGCCCCGCGCGACGGCCCCCACGCTTCCGATCTGCGCCGTCGCGCACCCTCCTGCACCCTGGACAGATGGGAGCGTGGGACCTCCTGCTCACCGGACTGGTGCTCCTGTTCGGTCTGTGCGGGGTGCTGGTGCCTGGGGTGCCCGGGGCCTGGCTGGTGTGGGCCGCGGTCCTGTGGTGGGCGCTGAAGGACCCGCAGGCGGTCGCGTGGTGGGTGCTGGTGGGGGCGACGGTGGTGCTGTTCCTGTCGCAGGTGATCCGCTGGGCGCTGCCGCCCCGCAGACTCCGGGCCGGGGGCGTGGACGCCCGGCTGCTGGCGTACGCGGGCGGCGGCTCGTTCGCGGGTTTCGTCGTGCTGCCGGTGATCGGCGCGATCCCCGGCTTCCTCGCCGGGGTGTACGTCCACGAGCGGATCCGCCTCGGCCGCCGTGAGGAGGCGAGGGCTGCGGTGCGCACCGTGATGCGGTCGGGCGGGTGGAGCCTGCTGACGGAGCTGTTCACCTGCCAGCTGGTCGCGGCGGCGTGGATCGGCGCGGTGTTCTTCGGCTGACCGGCGCATCGCGGAGCGCTCACGCGGGCGGCAGCACACCCTCGTGGGTGAGCAGCCGAACCTTCCGCTCCAGCCCTCCGGCGTACCCCGTGAGGGAGCCGTCGGCGCCGATGACCCGGTGGCAGGGGCGGACGATCAGCAGCGGGTTCGCGCCGATGGCGCCGCCGACGGCGCGCACGGCGGCCCGGGGCGCCCCGACGCGCGCGGCGATCTCCCCGTAGGTGACGGTCCCGCCGTACGGCACGTCGTCGAGGGCGGCCCACACCTTCTCCCGGAAGGGGGTGCCGACGGCCCGCGTCGGCAGCCGGAACTCCTTGAGGTCGCCGGCGAAGTACGCGGCGAGCTGCCGTTCCGCCTCCCGGAAGGGCCCGGGGTCGTGCGTCCAGTCGTCCCGCACCACGGTCGCCTTCTTCTGCCCGGGCACGGTGAGCGAGGTCAGCTCGCCGGTCGGGGCGGCGGTGAGCAGCAGCGGCCCGAGGGGGCTGTCCACGTGCGTCCAGTACGTCGTCGTCATGAGGGTCACTCCAACTCCCCTGCGGCGCGCAGGTGGTTCAGGGCGTACGAGCGCCAGGGGCGCCAGCTGTCGGGGGTGTCGAGGCCGGGCGGGGCCACGTCGGGGTCGCCGAGCGCACGGGTGCGGATCGCGGCGATCGTACGGTCGTCGAGGCCGGGGACGGCGGCGAGGGCGTCCCGCGCCGCGTCCCGGTCGTCACCGGGTCCGAGCCGTACGGCGCCGTCGGCGAGGGCGGCGGTCAGCGCGCCCAGGGTGCCGCCGGGTTCCGCGCCCGCGAGGACGGCGGCCTCCGGGAACAGATGGGTGAGGCCCCCGCAGGGCGCGTCGAGCCGTTTGCCGTAGCGGCGGACCAGCTCGGCGGCCGTGTCGCGGCCCACGAGCGCCCGTACGGCGACCTCGTCGGGGTCGGCGGCGCCGGGCGAGCGCAGTCCGGGACAGGCCGCGACCAGCGGGGCGAGCCGGGCGTCGGCGCCGAGGCGCTCGTCGACGGCGTAGGGATCGGCGTCCAGGTCCAACAGCCGGCGCAGCCGCTGCACGGCGGTGGTCAGGTCGCGCAGGTCGGTGAGGTGGACGCGGGCGTCGAGCCAGCCGCCGGGGCGGGCGCCGGCGCCGGTGTGCGGGCGCTCCTCGACGGCGGCGATGCCGGTGCCGTAAGGGAGGCGCAGGGTGCGCCGGTAGGTGCGGGCGCCGGGCGTCCCGGTCATCTCCTCGACGCCGGGGACGGCCTCCCGTGCCAGCAGGTCGAAGACGGGGCGCGCCTGGTAGGGGCCCCGGTGGGCGAGGCGCAGGGGCACACCGGCGGTGGGGGTGCCGGGGCGGGGCCGGCCCCTGCGGGGCGCGGCGGCGCGCAGTCCGGTGGGCGTGGTGGCGTACACGGCGCGGACGGTGTCGTTGAACTGGCGCACGCTGGTGAAACCGGCCGCCCACGCGACCTCCGTGACCGGCAGGCCGGTCGTCTGGAGCAGCACACGCGCGGTGTGGGCGCGCTGGGCGCGGGCCAGGGCGACCGGTCCGGCGCCGAGCTCGGCGGTCAGCTGCCGCTGCACCTGGCGGGCGCTGTAGCCGAGACGCGCGGCGAGCCCGGCGACGCCCTCGCGGTCGACGACGCCGTCGGCGATGAGACGCATGGCACGGCCCACGGCGTCGGCCCGTACGTTCCACTCTGCGGAGCCGGGCACGGCGTCGGGGCGGCAGCGCCGGCAGGCCCGGAAGCCCGCGCCCTGGGCCGCGGCGGCGGTCGGGAAGAAGCGCACGTGGGCGCGTTTCGGGGTGACGGCGGGGCAGCTGGGCCGGCAGTAGATGCCGGTGGTCTCGACGGCGAAGAAGAACGCGCCGTCGAACCGCGCGTCCCGGCTGCGCACCGCCTCGTACCTGCTGTCCTCGTCCGTCATACGGTCCAGTGTCCCTTGGCGGGGACGGCCCGGCTGGCGGGAATCGGACATGGAGCCCGTGAGGCCTTCCGGAGCGCGTGAGGCCTTCCGGAGCCCGTGAGACCTTCCAGGGACCGGCGAGGGCGGCGCTTGACCCTGACACGGTGAGAAGGTCTTCACTGGCGTGCCTGGAGGTGCTCCGATGACCACGCCCAAGGCGGAGACGACGACAACATCACGCGTGCTCGCGGGACTGCGGCACGACGACCCCTCGGTGCGGCTGCGCGCGGCACTGACGGCCGGTGCGGACCCGGACCCGGGGTTCGTGGAGCCGCTGGTGGAGCGGTGCGGGGTGGAACCCGTGTTCCATGTGCGGGACATGCTGACGTGGGCCCTGACCCGCCACCCGGAGACGGTGACGGTGCCGCGGGTCCTGGCCGAGCTGCGGTCGCCGAACGCCCGGGCGCGGAGCCAGGCGCTGCACACCCTGTCCAAGATCGGGGACCGGAGCGTGTGGCCGTCGGTCCCCCGGTCGCTGCTGACCGACCCGGACGACGAGGTGGCGCGCACCGCCTGGCGCACGGCGGTGCTGCTCGCGCCGGAGGATGAGGCGGCGGAGCTGGCGGAGGTGCTGGTGTCGCAGCTCGGGCGGGGCGGGCGGGAGACGCGGCTGAGTCTCAGCCGGGCGCTGATCGAGCTGGGCGAGCCGGCGGTACCGCCGGTGCGGGCCGCGGCGGACGCTCCGGACCCGCGGGTCCGGGCGCACGCGCTCGCGACGGAGCGGCTGCGGCGCGACCCTGAGGCGGGGTTCGCGTACGCGGTGGAGGAGGCGAAGCGGGTGGTGTCGCTGGGGCCGGACGGGCCTCCCGGTGAGGAGGAGTGAGGCAGGGTGCTGATCGGTGAGGTGGCGCGGCGGTCCGGGGTCAGCCCCCGGATGCTGCGGCACTACGAGTCGCTGGGCCTGGTGCGGCCGACGGGCCGTACGGCGGCCGGGTACCGCGCCTACACGGAGGAGGACATCCGGCGGATCTTCCACGTGGAGAGCCTGCGGTCGCTGGGGTTGTCGCTGCGGGACGCGGGCCGCGCCCTGGACGACCCCGGCTTCACCCCGTCCGGTCTCGTCGCGGACCTGGCGCGGCGGACGCGGGAGCGCATCGCGCGGGAGACGGAGCTGCTGACGCGGCTCCAGCGGATCGACGCGGCGGGGCCCGCCGACTGGCAGGAGGTCCTCCAGGTCGTCGCGCTGCTGCGGAACCTGCGCTCGGGGGACGCGGGGATGCGCCAGCGGGCTGCCCTGTCGTCGGTGGACACGGCGCCGGTGCCGGTGGAGGCGCTCGTGGAGGCGGTGCTGCGCGAGACGGACCCGCATGTCGCCGGGGCCCTGCGATGGGCGCTGGCGCAGGCGGGCGAGCGGGGTCCGGAGCTGCTGGCGGCGGGGCTGGGGTCGGCGCTGCCGGAGGTGCGGGGGCGGGCGGCGCGGTGCCTGGCGGAGATTCCGGGCGACCGGGCGACGGCGCTGCTGCGGGAGGCGCTCGGGGACGCGGACCCCTCCGTGCGCCGGACCGCGGCCCTGGAGCTGGGGGCGCGGGGGGTGGCGGAGGCGATGCCGGAGCTGGTCGGCATGGTCGTCGAGGAGGCGAACGACGTCGAGGCGGCGGACGCGCTGGGCACGCTGGCGGGCGACGCGGGGGTGGCGGACCGCATCGTGACGGCGCTGTCGGAACGTCTGGCCGACGCCGTCCTGGACCCGTCGGCGCGCCGCCGTCTGACGCAGGCCCTCGCCGAGATCCCGGGCCCGGCCGCCACGGGCACGCTGAGGGCTCTGACCCGGGACGGGGACCGGGCGGTGGCGCTGACCGCGCGGTACGTGCTGGAGCTGCGGGAGCCGGGCTGAGCCGCCCCGCCGGGTGCCGCCGAGGGCACCCGGCGGGGCGGGGTGTCAGCGCAACCGCCCCCGCTTGGCCTCCATGGCCGCCTTGCCGATGGCGCCCTTGCGCTTCCAGTCCTTGCGGAGCTCGGCGCGGACGCGGGCGTCGGTCTTGGCGACGATGTACTGGTTCTCCCGCAGCAGTTTGCGGTAGCTGTCCAGGCGGCGCTGCGGCAGCTCCCCCGTCTCGATCGCGTCGAGCACGGCACAGCCGGGCTCGCTCTCGTGGGCGCAGTCGTGGAACCGGCAGTTCTCGGCGAGATCCTGGATCTCGGAGAACACCTGGCCGACACCGGTGCCGGCGTCCCACAGGCCGACGCCCCGCAGACCGGGGGTGTCGATGAGAACACCCCCGCCGGGCAGCAGGAGCAGGTTGCGGGTCGTGGTGGTGTGGCGGCCCTTGCCGTCGACGTCCCGGGTGGCCTGGACGTCCATGACGTCCTCGCCGAGGAGGGCGTTGGCCAGGGTGGACTTGCCGGCGCCGGACTGCCCGAGCAGCACCGAGGTCCCGTAGGACACGATCGCGGCGAGCACGTCGAGCCCTTCGCCGTCCTGCGCGCTGACGGTGAGGACGGGCACGCCCGGCGCGGTCGTCTCGACGTCCTGCACGAGGTGCGAGCGGGTCGCCGCGTCCGGCACGAGGTCGGCCTTGGTGAGCACCACGACCGGCTGCGCCCCGGACTCCCACGCCAGCGCGAGGAACCGCTCGATCCGGGCGAGGTCCAGCTCCACGGCGAGGGACACCGCGACGACCGCGTGGTCGACGTTGGCGGCGAGGATCTGCCCCTCGGACCGCTTGGAGGAGGTGGACCGCACGAACGCGGTACGGCGGGGCAGCAGCGTCCGCACGTAGCGGGGGCGGGCGCCCTCGGGGTCGACGGCGGCCCAGTCGCCCGTGCAGACGACCTTCATCGGGTCACGGGGGACGACGTACTCGGTGTCGGCACGGATCACCCCGTCCGGGGTGGCCATGTCGCACAGCCCCCGGTCGACCCGGACCACCCGGCCCGGCACCAGCCCCTGAGCGGCGTACGGAGCGAAGGCCTGCTCCCAGTCCTCGTCCCAGCCGTAGGGAGCGAGTGCGTGCGAGGAGGCGGAAAGAGAGGAGAGATTCAAGGGGAACCCTTCGAAGGGCGGCCCCGGCGGCGCGCGTCGACGAGCGCGCGAAGAGAGGTGAGGTCAGCCGGAGGCCACGGAGGTGAACGATTCGATCGACTGAATGCGGGCACGGCCCATCACAGAGACAGCCATCGGTCACACCTCCCAAGAACCTCGTCACGAACGGCACCCACGGGCGCCTTGCCGACTCGGGACAGACTAGAGGGCCCGGCGGCGGCCTGCCACCGCTTTTCCCGGCATGTCCTACGGGTCGCGCGGGTGCGGGATCCGCAGCAGCTGTACGCGTTCCTCACCGAGCGGGCCGGGGCCTTGTCCGGGGTGCAGGCGGTGGAGACCGTGCCGACCCTGCGGCGGGTCAAGGCGCTCACCGCCGGCAGACCGCCGGCCGCCTCGCCTCAGCCTCGGGCGACGGCCAGGAGGGTGAAGGCCGCGGCGATCAGGGCGAGGCGGCCGTAGTGGTAGCGGGCCCAGCGGGCGAGCTGCTCCCTCCAGTCGGCGGGGCGGTTCTCGGGCGTCCAGGTCTTGTTGCGGTTGTTGATCGGGACGAGCAGCAGCAGCGACATGATCACGCTGAGGACGAGCAGCGCGGCTGCGGTGACGAGGAGTCCGGTGCCGGGGTCGGAGCCGTGCCGTCCTGTGACGGCCCATACGGCGACGAGGACGAGCGAGCCGATGTACCAGACCGGCATCACCGCGCCGAGCATGCGGCCGCCGTGGGCGTGGGCCTGCTGGGCGCTGTCCTCCGGCAGCGCGTCGATGACGCGGTTCATGACGAAGGCGACGGAGAACTCCACGCCGACCATCAGTCCGACGATGACGACCGTGGCCACTTCGAGTGTGCTGAGCATGCGATCCCCCTGGATCTAGCGTTGCTAGCTGATGGGTCAACGCTAGACCTGCCGGTGCTCGATTGTCTAGCGGTGCTAGGATCCACGTATGTCGGTACAGGAACGCAAGCAGCGTGAGCGGGCGGAGCGGGAGCGGCTCATCGTCGCCACGGCGCGGGAACTCGCCGAGGAGCAGGGGTGGGACGCGGTCACGACCCGGCGGCTCGCCGAGCGGATCGAGTACAGCCAGCCCGTGCTGTACAGCCACTTCCGGGGGAAGCGGGAGATCATCGGGGCCGTGGCTCTGGAGGGGGCGGCCGAGCTGGCGGCGCAGTTGCGGGCCGCTTCGGCGGGGGCCGCCGTGTCGACGGAGGAGGCGCGGGGGCGGGTCACCGCGCTGGCCCGGGCGTATCTGGACTTCGCCGAGCGGAATCCCGCCGTCTACGACGCGATGTTCCAGCTGGACGGCGGTCTCGCATTCGCGGCGGAGGACACGCCTCAGGCCTTGAAGGACGGGTTCGCGGCGTTGCTGGAGACGTTGCGGGACGTTACCGGGGAGGGTGTCGAACCGGGGTTGTTCACGGAGGTGTTCTGGGCGTCGCTGCACGGGTTGGCGACCTTGACCCGGGCCGGGCGGTTGCCGGCGGGGGAAGCGGAGCGGAGGGTCGGGCTGCTGGTCAGCCGGCTTGCGGTGGTGTGAGCGTGGGGTGTCGCTGCGTCACATGGCGTTGCGGTGAGCCGGGGGGTGCCGGCGCAGCCCGGCGCCCGCGGGGTGCCGCCGCGCCCACCCGTGCCGCCCCGGGCGGCACGCATGCCCGCGGATTCGCGCGGCAAGCGCAGTTCCAGGCGGCACGCATGTCCCCGGACCGCGGGGCGAGCGGCGCGCGTGTGCTCACGCCACCGCGCACGTCCGGCCGTTGAGAGTGAAGTCGTACGCCCGGGTGTCCGTGCCCTGGCGGGCCGCGAGGAAGCCGAAGGACAGGCGGGCGCCTGCCGTGACGCGGGCGTTGTAGTCGGCCGCGGTGGCGGTCACCCGCGTGTCGGTCTGGTGCACCGACGCGTCCCACATGTGAGTGACCCGGTGGCCTTCGGGGACGGTGAAGGCGACGCGCCAGCCGTCCATGGCGTGGCGCGTCGTCACGGTGACGGCGGCCTGGTAGCCCTCCGGCCACTGGTTGAGCACGTCGTGGTCGACCACGCACGCGGCGCGCGAGTCGCCCTCGTCGCCCGGTGCCGCGGGGGCGCCCGAGGACGTGCCCTGCGGTTCCGGGTCGGGGTCGGGGGCCGGGTCCGCCGTGCGGGAGGGCGGGGCGGTGGTGCGGCTCGGCGGGGCGCTGGGGGCCATGGGTTGCGGCGTCTCCGCGCCGGCGGAGCCGGACGGCGCCGTGCCCGCCGACGGCAGGGAGGGCTCGGGCGCGGCGACCGGGCCGCCGCGGTCGTTGTCGGCGGCGGGGGTCCCGGGGTCCCCGCCGTCCCCGAACGGCATCAGCGACACCGCGAGCGCCAGCAGCGAGACGACGACGGCCGCGGCCATGGGCCCGTGCCGGACGACCCGCGCCTTGCCGCTCCGTCCGCCCGACGGATCGTCGTGGTCCGCGTCGGGCCCGTCCGGGCGCCCCGCGCCCAGCCGGACCTCGGCGGCGCGGCGGCGGCGCTCCAGGTAGGCGAGGCCGCCCCAGCCGATGACGCCGCCGGCCAGCGCTCCGGGAAGGGTGCCGGTGTTCAGCCGCAGACAGGCGGCGGCCTCCGCGCACCGGCGGCAGGTGGCCAGGTGCCGGGACAGGTCCTCGGGGGTGTCCGCGGCGGGCGAGCGGGTGACGGCGTCGAGCAGCCGGGCGTAGCTGCGGCACTCCGCGTCCATCGGGGAGTCGAGGTGATTGCGGTGGCAGCGGTCCCGGAACAGGCGGGCGACCTGGGCGAGTTCGTCGGCCGTGGTGGCGGGGTCGAGACCCAGTCGGCGGGCCACGAGAGGCAGCGGGAGCGCCTCCGCCTCGGCCAGCCACAGCAGTTCGGCGTCCGCCTGCTGGAGGTCACGCAACCCCCGCAGGGCGATGGGGCGTTCGAGGGGCGGCCCGGTGTAGCGGGCGGCCTCGTCCGAGTGCAGCCACAGCCGCAGCCCGGGGTCGAGCTTGTGGCCCCGCCCCTCCTTCTCCCACGCGGCGGCCGTGGTGCGCACGGCGGTCAGCAGCAGGGGGATGCGGGGCAGCCGGGAGGAGCGGCGGCCGGTCCCGCGCACGCTTCCCGACTCGGCGGCGCGCAGTTCGCGTATGCCCTCGGCGAAGGCCTCGCGGGCCAGTTCCGCGGCGGCGCTCGAACCCGCCGTGCACAGGTCGGCGTAGGAGAGCACCGCGTCCCAGCATTCGGAGAACAGAGCCGCCTCGGTGGCGTCCTGAGGGCTCGGCAGGTCGGGCATGAGACTCCTGCATCCACGAGCGAGGTCAACTCGCCATACCGGCGGGTGGAGTTGAAGGGAACCTCGCGGCAGTGGACGAGAGCTTCGCACGTCTCCGACACAACTGACAAGCGCTGTCTTCACTTTGTGTGGCGGTGCCGCGACCCCTCGCAGGGACCATACGCGGAGAAGGCCGGAACGTCTCGGTTCCGGCCTTTCCCGCTCACTTCTGTCACATCAGGCTCACCGTCGGGGGAGCCGGTCAGACCGCCTCGACGGGCTCCGTCGCGGGCAGGCTGTCCATGAAGGAGCTGACGGAGAACACCGCGCGGCCGGGCCCGGGCGGGCCGTAACCGGGGGGCGAGGCCAGACCGAAGTCCTCCATCGTCTGCCGGTACGCCTGGAGCAGCCGGATGTGGTACTCCAGCGGCGCGCCCTGCGGGTTGGCCTTGCCGAGCGGGGTGGTCGGCTCGGGGCACCAGGTGGTGAAGCGGGGCGTGATCCCCTTCGACATGAAGAAGCGCAGGCCCTCCGTGGTGGACGCGATCGCCTCGTCGACGGTCTTGAAACCGAACGGCTCGGCCATCTCCACGCCCGCCACGAAGTTGGGGATCACGTTGCGCGCGCCGAAGATCTCCGCGGAGTCGAGGATGCGGCGGTGCCACTCGTCCCGCCCGACGTACCGCTCCTTGCCCGGGCAGTACATCTTGAACAGGTACTCGTCCCACACCTCGTAGTTGGGGTGGTAGATCTGCACGCCGTAGTCCTTGAAGCGCTGCACGTCGTCCTTGGGCAGCGCCTGGGCGACGACCTTGCCGATCCAGCGGCCGGGGAAGCGCTCCTCGATGGCCTTGGCGTAGTGGCCGTAGAAGTCGGCCTCGTCGCGGCCGGAGACGGTCTTGGTGATGGCGCCACCGGTGAGGGTGTAGGCGGTGGACGCCTTCGCGGTGTCGTACCGGTCGATGATCTCCAGGGCCTCGAGGACCTCCTCGACGTCCTTCACACCGGTGTAGGGCCGGCCGGCCGCCTTGTGCTGGCGCCAGTTGTGATTGATGTCGCAGTACTGGCACTCCTCCTTGGCGCCGAAGTACTGGCAGACGCGGAAGACCGTCAGGTAGATCAGATAGCCCCACTGGATGGTGGGGGCGACCTCCATCACCGACTTCCCGTTGGACAGCTTGTGCCGGTAGTACTCCGGCATCGGCGGCACGCCGACGTCGGAGATCCGCCTGCCGTCGAGGTACAGGCCGAGCATGCCGTGCTCGTCGGCGGCGACCCGGTACGGGGACGACGGGTTCACCCGGACGGACACGACCGTGCGGCGCAGGTCGTACGGTCCTCCCGTGAGGATGATCTCCTCCGGCGGGCGGCGCAGCGCGGCCTCGCCCAGCTCCGGCAGGGTGCCGTGGTCGAAGGAGAAGATGAAGTACGACTTCGGTTTGACCTCGCCGCTCTCGTTGTCGCTGAGCGCGGAGGGGTCGAAGGCCACACCGCCGCGCAGCAGGTCCTCCTTGAAGACGGCCTCGCGCGGAACGTGCGGGAACCGCTCCATCAGATCCTCGACCAGCGCGGTACGGCTGCCCATCGCGTGTTCTCCTCCCGGTGCCGACGTACGACTCCTCACGGTATGCCCCCGGCCGGACATCCGGGGCGGCGGGTCCCCCCACATGGCACGAGTCACTCCCGGGGTAGGTTCCGTCGGGGCCCTTCCACGGGTCCTCGGGGCCCTCCACGGGCCCGCGGGCGGGAAGGACGAGGGATGACCGAGAGTGTGACCAACTGGGCGGGCAACATCACGTACGCCGCCAAGGAACTGCACCGGCCGCACACGACGGACGCGCTGCGCGCACTGGTCGCGGACTCCTCGCGGGTGCGGGTGCTGGGCAGCGGCCACTCCTTCAACGACATCGCCGACGCCGGCGAGGACGGCGTCCTGCTGTCCCTGGCCGCGCTGCCCCCGGTGATCGAGGTGGACGCCGGGGCGCGCACGGTACGGGCCGGCGGCGGGGTGCGGTACGCGGAGCTGGCCCGCGAGGTGCACCGGCACGGGCTGGCGCTGGCCAACATGGCGTCGCTCCCCCACATCTCGGTGGCCGGGTCGGTCGCCACCGGCACGCACGGCTCGGGCGTCGGCAACGGCCCGCTCGCGTCGTCCGTGCGTGCGGTGGAGCTGGTCACGGCGGACGGTTCGACGCTCGTCCTGGAGCGCGGCGACGAGCGGTTCGGCGGCGCGGTCACCGCGCTGGGCGCCCTCGGCGTGGTCACGGCGCTCACCCTGGACCTGGAGCCGGCGTACGAGGTGGAGCAGCGGGTGTTCACCGAGCTGCCGCTCGACGCGCTGGACGCGGACACGTTCGACGCGGTGATGTCGGCGGCGTACAGCGTGAGCCTGTTCACCGACTGGCGGGAGCCCGGCTTCCGTCAGGTGTGGGTGAAGCACCGCGCCGACCGACCGCGCACCGACTTCCCGTGGGCGGCGCCCGCGACGGAGAAGATGCACCCGGTGCCGGGGATGCCGGGGATGAACTGCACCGAGCAGTTCGGGGCGCCGGGCCCCTGGCACGAGCGGCTGCCGCACTTCCGGGCGGAGTTCACGCCGAGCAGCGGCGCGGAGCTCCAGTCGGAGTACCTGCTGCCCCGCGGGACCGCCGTGGACGCGCTGCGCGCCCTGGACGCCGTCCGGGAGACGGTCGCGCCGGTGCTGCAGACCTGTGAGGTGCGCACGGTCGCCGCCGACGACCAGTGGATGAGCCCGTCCTACGGGCGGGACACGGTGGCCCTGCACTTCACGTGGATCGAGGACACGGCGACGGTCCTGCCGGTGGTGCGGCGGGTGGAGGAGGCGCTCACGCCGTTCGCGCCGCGCCCCCACTGGGGCAAGGTGTTCGCCACCCCGCCGGCCGAACTGCACGCCCGCTACCCGCGCCTCCACGACTTCCGCGCCCTGGTCCGCGAGCTGGACCCGGAGGGCGTGTTCGGGAACGCGTTCGTGCGGGGGGTGCTGGGCGACTGACCGGGCGCGGGGGCCCGGGGGCCCGCGCAGCCGGACGTGTCAGTGGCCGACGCGGCAGGGTGCCGGGTCCCGCGCCCGCGTCCACGGTGAGCGCCTACGCCGTCACGACGGCAGCACCCACACGGGGTTCGAGTAGAACCACAGGTCGCGCCACGGGTCGGCGTCGCCCATGACGTCCTGGGCGGGGCCTGCCGGGTCGGCCTTCGCGCCCATGACGCCGACGGCGGACCGGTTGCCGTCGGTGCCGCGCAGCCGCAGGTACACGGGCCGGTCGACCCGCCCCAGGTCGAAGGTGAGCCGCACGCTGCCCGTCGACCTCCCGACGTCGTACGACCGGACGACGGCCGCCGTGGGCGCGGTGAACGTGTCCTTGTCGGCGACCGGGCCGGTGACGTCGCCCTGGACGACGTCCACGCGGGCCAGTCTGGGGGTGAATCCTGCCCAGTTGGGGCCGCCGGCCAGGGCCACGTCCGCGGTCAGCGTGACCTTCGTCCCCTTGCGGACGTGCAGGGCGCCGCCGAGGGTGGTCCAGCGGCCGCCGCCGGAGACGCGGACGTCGAGGCCGGAGATCAGCTGCCCGTGGTCGACCCAGATGCGGCCGGCGCGGATGCCGTCCATGACGGCGGCGTAGGAGAAGCCGTCGGCGCCCACATGGGTGCGGCTGTACTGGCCGGGCCAGTAGTCGACCGCCTTGGTGTCGATCTTCCCGGCGTACACGGGGTCGCCGTGCCGGCCGTCGGTGGCGAAGTCGCCGGGACCGCGGGCGGTTGTGTCGGCGTACACGAGGTGCGAGTCGGAGTTGGCGGTGATCCACCAGGGGCGGCCCTCGGCGAGGAGGCTGTCCCACAGACCGCCGACGGTGGCGGTCATCCAGTCGAAGCCGCCCCAGGTGCGGTAGCTCTCCGGCGGGTAGCCGGGGAAGGAGTCCGCGCCGGGCCTGCCGTTGTAGTACCCGCGGGCGAGGCCCGGGCCGAGCGGGGCGGGCAGTCCGGCGGCCTGGTGGCCGGGGGCGCCCTCGAAGCCGACGGCGATCGGCCGGTCGGGGCCGGTGGCGTCGCGCCAGGCGCGGATCTCGTGGGGGGAGTCGATGCCCTTGCGGGAGGGGTGGTGGGCGAGCATCAGCGCGTCGTCCACCGTGCGGCGGCGTACCTGCTCGGCGAGGAACCGGAGCCCGGCGACGGCGAGGGCCTCGTTGGCGGGGCTGGAGTCGCCCACGCCCTTCACGACGCCGTCGTAGTCGGTCTCGAACTGCTTGAGCACGGCGACCTCGTTGCGTCCGGGGTGGACGAACACGGTGCCGTGGTCGGCGGCCGGGACGTTCCACTCCAGGCCCTGGAAGACGAGGGTGTCCCGGTGGGCGGCGCGCGCCTGCCTGATGTCCGGGTTGACCTTCTCGACGCCGATCCTCGCGTGCGTCACGCTGCCGTGGTCGGTGATGACCAGCCAGTCCAGGCCGTGCCGGGCGCCCTGGCGGACCTGGTCGACGACGCGGTACTTGCCGTCGCTGCTGTAGTGGGTGTGGATGTGGTGGTCGCCCGCGAGCCAGAGGTACCCGCGGCGCGGGGTTCTTCCGGTGTCTCTGCGGCCGCCCGCGGCGGCTGCGCCGCTGCCGGAGAGCACGGTGCCCGAGGCAAGACCCGCGCCCAGCAGGCCCGCGCGGCGTAACAGGGCGCGGCGGGACGCCTGTCCGGGGTCCAGTGCCTCGTCGGGCACCGAGGTGTCGAAGGCCGCGGGCAGGGGCGCCGACGCGCCGGACCCGTGGTCGTGGTGGTGGTGGTGCGGTCCGTGCGCGTGCCCGTGCCCCATGACTGCCTCCTCGTCTCGAACGCGCCGCAGTGGAGCATTCGGGCGGCGTGTGAACCACGGTCGTCCATGGAGTGACCGGCGCATGCCACCGACACGACGGCTGCGGGCCGTCCGGGGGCCGGTCGCGCGGGTCCCCGCGCCCCTCGGGAGGGCGCGGGGACCCGCGCGAGCAACCACTACCCACCGTCGGGTGACCTGCAACCCGCCCGCGTCGGCTACATTCACCTGTCCGAAACCCGCCCGCCCCCGGGAGGCCCGCATCCCCCGCGCCGGACTCACCGCCGACCGCCTCGTCGCGGCCGCCGCCGACCTCGCCGACGAGGCCGGCTACGAGAACGTCACCCTGTCCGCGCTGGCCCGGCGGTTCAACGTCAAGGACGCGAGCCTGTACGCGCACGTGCGCGGGCTGTCGGACCTGCGCACCCGGATGGCGCTGCTGGCGGGCGGCGAGATGATCGACCGGATCGCGGCGGCCGTCGAGGGCCGCACCGGCAAGGACGCCCTGGCCGCGTTCGCCGGCGCCTACCGGGGCTACGCCCTCGCCCACCCCGGACGGTACGCCGCCACCCAGATCCGTCTGGACGAGGCCACGGTGACGGACTCCCCCGCGCTGCGCCGCACCGCCGAGGTCACCTACGGTCTGCTCCGCGCGTACGGTCTGGAGGAGCCCGATCTCACCGACGCGGTACGGCTGTTGCGCAGCTCCTTCCACGGTTACTGCGCCCTGGAGTCCGCCGGCGCGTTCGGCGCCCCGCGCGATCTGGAGGCGTCCTGGGACCGGATGATCGACGCGCTCCACCTGACATTGCAGAACTGGCCCCGCAGAGCGGCCGACTGACCCACCGGGTGCCTCAGCCGGCGAGCTCCTGCACCTGCCCGTACGACGGCACCGTGCCCTCCCCCGTCTCCCGCCCCTCCCGCACCGCGACCACCGCGTCCAGCGCCGCGCCGAGCGCCCGCCGGTACAGCAGCGAACCCAGACTGACGCGCCGCACGCCGACGTCGGCGAGCCGGGCGAGGGACGGACCGCCGGGCGCGTACAGGACGTTGAGGGGGCACCCCTCCAGGTCACGCACCAGAGCGGCGATCACGCCGAGGTCGGTGGGCCCCGGCACGAACACCCCGTCCGCCCCGGCGTCCCGGTACGCCAGCACCCGCTCCCTCGTCCCCTCGCCGTCGCCGAGCCAGTACGTGTCCGTCCGGGCGTTGACGAACAGACCGGGCGCGGCGGCGCGCACGGCCCGGATCTTCGCCGCGTGCCGGCCGGCCGGCCCCAGTCCGTCCTCGAGGTTGATCCCGACCGCGCCCCGCGCCTGCAACTCCGCCGCGAAGGCCCCCACTTCGCCGGGGTCGTCGCTGAAACCGTCCTCCGCGTCGACGGACAGCAGGAAGGGCAGTGTCTGCAGGGTGCCGGCAAGCCGCAGGGTCTCCTCGCGGGTGGCCCGGACCCCGTCGGGCAGCCCGGCCGCCGCGGCGACGCCCAGGCTGGTCGTGCCGACGGCGGGGAAGCCGTGGGCGTGGAGCAGGGCCGCGGAGGCGTGGTCCCAGGCGTTGGGCAGCAGCAGGGGCCGGTCCTGGTGGTGGAGCGCGGCGAAGGTCTCGGCGGGGCGGGCGGCGTGGTCGTCGGTCATGCGGGCCACGCTAGGCCCGGGACGCTTCGGCGGCCGCCGAAGCGTCGCCGCCCGCCGGACCGTCCGCGTCCGCCCTGTCCTCGGCAGGGGCGCGCCGCTCACTCCGGCGCGAACGTGTGCATCTCGTCGCCCTCCGGCTGCACCACCCCGTACGAGCTCTCCGGGACCTCGTTCCAGGCGCCGGGCAGGTTCCCGAGAGGTTCGGAGACGATGAGGCGGGCGTCGTCCGCGATGTCGCGCAAAAACGCCACGTCCGGGTGGAGGGACTTCAGCGTCTCGACGCGGGTGCTGTAGAAGAGGGACCGCGACCGGCGCTGCGAGGAGTAGCGGAAGGACCACAGCCGTACGCCGTCGGTGACCGCCACGGTCATCTGCATCGGGTGCTCGACGCCGTGCTCGTGGCCGGTGCGTTCGACCAGGCCCGCCATGCGTGCGACGGCGCCGCGCGGATCGTCCTCCAGACCGAAGCTGAGCGCCAGGTAGAACATCATCTCGGAGTCCGTGGACCCCTCGAGGTACGGGAAGAGGTCCGGGCGGACGGCCAGGGCGAGGTCGCGGCGCAGCAGGGGGAAGCTGTCGATGGCCCCGTTGTGCATCCACATCCAGCGGCCGTACCGGAAGGGGTGGCAGTTGGTCTGCTGCACCGCCGTGCCGGTGGAGGCGCGGATGTGGGCGAAGAACAGCGGGGAGACGACGTGCCCGGCGATCTCCCGCAGGTTGCGGTCGCTCCAGGCCGGGCCGATGTCCCTGACCACGGCGGGGCTCTCCTTGTCCGGCATGTACCAGCCGATGCCGAAGCCGTCGCCGTTGGTGGTCTCCACACCCATCCGGGCGTGCAGGCTCTGGTCGATCAGGGAGTGGACCGGCCGGTAGAGCAGGTTCTCGAGCAGGATGGGCGAGCCCGAATAGGCGAGCCAACGGCACATGTCCACCGCCTTCCCTGGTGGGACGGACCGCGTACGCCCCGGCGGGCGTGAGCTGCGAGGCCCACGCCCGCCCGGGACACCGCACGTCCCACCGGGTACCCATCCCGCCGGACGGGACGCGTCCCGCGTCAGGTGCGGGAGCGGCCGCCCACGCACAGCGCCCAGATGACGAACCCGGAGAAGGCGATCATCACCACGGACCAGACCGGGTAGTACGGCAGGGACAGGAAGTTCGCGATGACGACGAGCCCCGCGATCACCACGCCGGAGACGCGGGCCCACAAGGCTCCCCGGCCCAGGCCCAGGCCGACGAGCACCGCGATCGCGCCGAGCACGAGGTGGGTCCAGCCCCAGGCCGTCAGGTCGAACTTGAAGACGTAGTTCTGTGTCGTCACGAAGACGTCGTCCTCGGCGATGCCCATGATCCCGCGGAAGATGTCCAGCACCCCCACGAGCATCAGGGTGACGGCGGCGAAGACGGTCAGGCCGCCCGCCCACTCGCGCTTCGCCGACGGCGCGTGCGCCCCGTGTGTCGGATGTGTCGCTGTCATCGCTGTGCCTCGGTTCCGTGTCGTGTCCGCGCTGTGGCGGACGGTGTCCCCCGCGTCGGCGGGCGGGACCTCCCGGTCACGTCCCCCTCAGGAGCGGGGGCCGTGACCGCTCAGGACCAGCTCCTTCGCCCTGCGGAACTCGTCGTCCGAGATGTCCCCGCGCGCCTTGATCTCGGAGAGCCTGGCCAGTTCGTCCACGCTGCTGGTCCGCTCCCCGGCCCCCTTCGCCGTCTCCCTGATGTAGCTGTCGAGCGCCTCCTGCTGGGCGCGCGCCTGGGCCAGCTCACGGCTGCCCATGTTCCTGCCGCGGGCGACTACGTAGACGAAGACGCCCAGGAAGGGCAGGACGATCGTGAAGACCATCCAGCCCGTCTTGGCCCAGCCGCTGAGGGAGTCGTCGCGGACGATGTCGACGACCACCCGGAAGAGCAGGATGAACCACATGATCCACAGGAAGAACACCAGCATCGTCAGCAGTGCGCTGAGCAGCGGGTAGTCGTACGCGAGATACGTCATGCCGGTCATCTCCTCCTGGCTCGCGGGCCCTCTGCGCCCGCCCGCGGCGCGCCGTCGCGTCGTGCCGACCTCAGCGTGCTCCGTACGGCGTCCCCGTCGCCTCACCCGGCGCGGGTGATCCGGCGGGCGGGGCGCACGGGGTGGGATGACGGTGTGGAGTCGTGGTCCGTGCGCGACGGGAGGACAGCGATGGCGGTACCGGACCTGTTCGACGCGCGGGCGGCCTCCCCCTCGCCGGCCGCGCGGGCCTCGTACGGCAAGCGGGCGCGGGGGCGTGCGCCCCGCTCGTCGCATGCCGGGTTCACTCCGGCGCACGGCCGGCCGGACCCCGTGGACGTGCTGGAACGGCAGTCCGCGACCCGGCTGCCCGAGCTGGTGCCGGTCCGCTACGGACGGATGCTGGAGTCGCCGTTCCGCTTCTACCGGGGCGCCGCAGCGATCATGGCGGCGGACCTCGCGCCGGTCCCGGACACCGGGCTGACCGTGCAGCTGTGCGGGGACGCGCATCTGCTGAACTTCCGGCTGCTGGCCTCCCCCGAGCGGCATCTGGTCTTCGACATCAACGACTTCGACGAGACGCATGCCGGCCCCTTCGAATGGGACGTCAAGCGGCTCGCGGCCAGCTTCGCCATCGCCGGGCGGGCGAACGGTTTCACCGTGGCCGAGCAGAGCGGCGCGGTGCGGGCCTGCGTCGCCGCGTACCGGCTGCGCATGCGGGAGTTCGCCGGGATGCGCGCGCTGGACATCTGGTACGCGCAGGACGACGCGGACCGGTTGCGCGAGCTGGCGTCCTCCTCCCTGACCGCGGAGGCCCGGCGGCGTACGGCCGAGGCGGCCCGCAAGGCGCGCAGCCGCACCCACCTCCAGGCGTACACGAAGCTCACCCGTGCCACGCCGCAGGGGCGGCGCATCGCGGCGGACCCGCCGTTGATCACCCCGCTGCGCGACCTGCTGGACGGCGCGCCGGCCGAGGAGAAGGGCCTGCGCGCGGTGCTGGACGGTTACGCGCGGTCGCTGGCGTCGGACCGCCGGCACCTGCTGAGCCGCTACCGTCCGGTCGACGTGGCCCGGAAGGTGGTGGGCGTCGGCAGTGTCGGCACCCGCTGCTGGATCGTGCTGCTGCTCGGCCGGGACGACGACGATCCGCTGCTGCTCCAGGCCAAGGAGGCGCAGGAGTCGGTGCTCGCCCCGTACACGGACGGCGAGGAGCCCGACAACCAGGGCCGGCGGGTCGTGGAGGGGCAGCGGCTGATCCAGACGACCAACGACATCCTGCTCGGCTGGACCCATGCGACCGGGCTCGACGGCCGGCCCCGCGACTTCTACGTACGGCAGCTGCGCGACTGGAAGGGCATCGCCCGGCCCGAGACGATGGACCCCGGCCTGCTGCGCCAGTTCGCCCGGCTGTGCGGAGCGAGCCTGGCGCGGGCCCACGCCAGGTCCGGCGACCCGGTCGCCGTCGCCGCCTACCTGGGGCGGAGCGACCGCTTCGACCGGGCGCTCGCGGCGTTCGCGCAGGACTACGCCGACCGCAACGAACGCGACTTCGCGGCGCTGGGCGAGGCGGTGCGGGCCGGCCGGGTGCGCGCCGAGGGGACTGACTGAGCCTCCGCGTCCCTGGCGGCGCTCACCGCGGCGCCTGGCGCAGTTCCAGGATCCGCAGGCCGAGGGACTGGCAGCGGGCGAGCAGCCCGTAGAGGTGCGCCTCGTCGACCACCTGCCCGAACAGCAGGGTCTGCCCGGACAGCGTCACGTGCTCCAGCTCCGGGAACATGCGGATCAGCGGTTCCGAGAGCTGCCCCTCGACGCGGATCTCGTAGCGCATGAGCCGCTCCACGGGTGGTGCCCGGAGCGGGCGGACCTCGCCCGCCCCTTTCCGATGGTCCGGCCCTCGGCGGCGGCGCGGCTCACCCCCCACAGGTGAGAGGGGCGGCGCGGGGCGCGCTCAGTGTTTCAGCCACAGCTTGCTCGCCAGGATGATCAGCCCCAGGACAAGGTTGACCAGGGCCGACAGCACCAGCAACCGTCCCGGCGCGCCCGCCTGCCGGGCCGCGGCCACGGACCAGCCCACCTGGCCCGTCACGGCGACGGACAGCGCGAGCCACTGGCCCCCCTGCACGTCGAGTCCCAGCACGGGTCCGACGCCGACGGCGACCGCCGGCGGCACCGCGGCCTTGACGATCGTCCACTCCTGCCGGCACACCCGCCGGACGACGGCGAGGTCCGGCGGACGCTGCGCCAGCCGTGCTCCGAACAGGTGGGCGTGCACATGGGCGATCCAGAACACCACACCGGTGAGCAGGAGCAGGAGCACGAGCTCCAGCCGGGGGAAGGACCCGAGCGTGCCGGCACCGACGATGACGGAGG
This sequence comes from Streptomyces sp. GB4-14, assembly GCF_022696125.1. Taxonomy (NCBI): domain Bacteria; kingdom Bacillati; phylum Actinomycetota; class Actinomycetes; order Kitasatosporales; family Streptomycetaceae; genus Streptomyces; species Streptomyces sp. GB4-14. The sequence continues at coordinate 1,031,350 of NZ_RZHO01000002.1, forward strand.
CGGCGAGCATGGACCCGTAGACACCGCCGGTGTAGTCGGCGTGCGTGCGGCGGGGGGCGGGCGTGCCGTCCGCCCCCGTCCCGGGGTCCGCCGAACCCCCGGCATCGGGGGCGCCCGACGGGGCCTGCGCGTCGCCCATGGCGCGCGACCCGGCCTCGTCCGGCGCTCCCGGGTGCCCCGCGGCCGGCGTCTTTGCGGGTGCCGCGTCCGCCGGGCTCCCCTCGGCGCGCGGCGCGGTCGTCTCCTCCGCCGGGTCCCTCACGCGGGGCGCCGCGGAGGTCTCACCGGCCGGGACCGGGTCCCGCGTCGTACCCGGCGCGGAGGTACCGCCCGCCGACGCCGTGGGTTTCCGCTCGGGGCGGCCCCATGACCACGGGGCCCGTCGGGGCGTCATGGCGTGACGCCCGCTCACAGCAAGCCCAGTTCGCGGGCGCGGCGGACCGCCTCGCTGCGGCGGCCCACCGACAGTTTCCGGTACACGTTCTTCAGGTGCGTCTTCACCGTGTTCACCGAGACGTACAGGTCGGCGGCGATCTCCTCCGTGGACATCGCCAGGGCCAGTCGCCGCAGTACGTCCCGTTCACGGCCGCTCAGTTCCTCGACGAGAGGGGGTGGGCCTCCGGCCGGGCGGGGAGGGGTGGGGCGGCGGTGGCGTGGGGCGGGCGCCAGGTAGGGGCGGATCCAGGAACCCGCCTCGGCGAGGGGGCGGCGAAGACCCTCCCGGTGTGCCTCCGTCACCGCACGGGCGACCAGGCGGCGGGCCGCGGGGGCGTCCCCCGCGCGGTCGGCCGCCCGTGCCCGTACCAGCGCGGCCCGTACGGTCACGGCCGGTCCGGCGTGCCCGTCGACGACCGCGCGGTCGAGGAGCCGTACGGCCGCCTCGGGCCGTCCTGCGGCCAGCAGCACCCGCGCCGCCCCCACCGCGCAGGCAGGCTGGCCGGGGGGCACCTCGGGCAAGAGTGCCGCGGCGTCCTGCGGGCGGCCCTCGGCGAGGTCGGCGGCCGCCGCGACCAGGGCCGTCTCGCCCCTGGCCCACGGCGAGACGGCGTCGGCCCGCACCCCGGGCTCGACCGCCTTCCACGCCGCGCGGGGTTCACCGCGCGCCAGATGCAGACGTGCGGCGACCAGGGCCCGCCCGGCCTCGAGGACGGGGTCCCGCAGCGCGGGGTGCGACTCGCCCGCCGTGTCGAGCAGCGTCCGCGCCTGCCCCAGTTCCTCGCGTTCCACGGCCACGGCGGCGAGGACGAGACGTTCCACGCCGGAGGCGGCGGGCCGGGCGATCCCGGACCGTTCCGTCTCCGCGAGGGCCTCGCGTGCCGTGCGTTCGGCGCGGCCGGGCCAGCCGTGCAACACGTCGAGGAGGGCGAGCCGTGCCAGCGCGTCCTCGCGGGGCAGGGCGGTGGCCGGGGCGCCGGGGCCGGTCGCCGCCGCCCGTGACAGCGCGGCCCGCGCGCCCGCGAAGTCCCCGGCCCACAGCCGGGCGGACCCCAGGTGGTCCAGCAGCAGCGCGAAGAACTCCGGGTGCCGGTCGAGCAGTTCGGCGGGGAGAAGGCACCGCAGCGCCTCGGCCTCGCGCACGGCGTCCTCGGCGCGGCCGGGCGCGCCGGACAGCCGGGCGACGAGGGCGTCCAGGAGGGCACACCCCATCCGGACGGCGGCCGTGTCCGTCTCACCCTCCGGGCCGTCGTACCGGGCGGTCCGCTGCCGTGCCCGCCGCAGCCGGAGGGCGCCTCCGGCGAGGTCGCCCCGGGAGAGCCGGGCGGCGGCGCGCACGAGTTCCGGCGCGGGCCCGTCACCGCCCCCGGGCCCCATGCGGGAGAACATCACGTCGAGGACGTCGGCGCGGGGGCCGGTGAAGAACTGGCCGAGAGCGAGGTCGTCGACCAGGGCGGAGGCGGTGAACTCCCAGTCCTCGGCGGCGGCGCCGTGCCCGAGCGCCGCCGGGAGCGCCCCGGCCGTTCGGAGGCAGACGGCGGCCCGCCGGTGCAGCTCGGGCTCCAGTCCCGGCCGGCGCATCCGCAGGTGGGCGCGGAGGATCTCCGCGAACAGGGGGTGCAGCCGGTACACGCCGTGGCCGACGTGCTGGACGAAGGCGTTGCTCCGGTGCAGCCGGGCCAGCACGGCCTCGGCGTCGGCGCGTCCCGTGACCGCGTTGGCCAGCCGCGGGCCGAACCGGTCGAGGACGCTGACCCGCAGCAGCAGCTCCTGCGTCCCGTCGTCCTGCCGTCTGAGCACCTCGGCCAGCAGGAAGTCGGCGACGGCGCTGCGGTCGGCCTCGAACTCCTTGAGGCAGAGCTCCGGGTCCGGGGCCTCCTCGGCCGCCAGCGCGCACAGCCGCAGTCCGGCGGCCCACCCCCGGGTCCGCTCCACGACCCCGCGCACCGCGGCCGGGGACAGCCGCAGGCCGTGCGCCTCCATCAGCCGGGCCGCCTCGCCGGGCGTGAAGGCGAGCTCCGCGTCGCGGATCTCGGTCAGCTCGCCCGCGGCCCGGTAGCGGTGCAGGGGCAGCAGCGGCTCGGTGCGGGTGACGAGGACCAGCCGCAGCCCGGGCGCCGAGTGGCGCAGCAGGAAGTCGAGCTGGGCGGCGGTCTCCGGGGCGGTGACCCGGTCGAACTCGTCCAGCACCAGGACCACCGGCCGGTCCCGTGTGCTGAGGAGGGCGGCGAGCCGGGCCGGCAGGGCATCGCTAACCCGGTTCGCGTCGGCCGGGGAGGCGATGTCCCCGGGCAGCGGCACGCCACCGGTGCGCAGCGCCTGGAGGAGGTACGCCCAGAACATGCCGGCGCCCTGCCCGTCGGTGTCGGTGGTGAGCCAGGCGACGGGCAGCTCGGGGCGCCCGGCCACCCAGTCCGCGACCAGCAGCGTCTTCCCGGCGCCGGCAGAGCCGTTCACCATGGTCAGGGGGGTGTGCAGGGCACCGTCGAGGTGCCCGGCCAGCCGCTCCCTGCGCAGGAACGTGTGCGGCGGCGCGGGGACGGCGAAGCGGGTGCGCAGGAACGGGTCGCCGTGCGGGTCGTACGGCCCGCTCTGCGGGTCGTGGGGGCCCGTGTGCTGCTCCCCGGCAGGGCTGACGTCGCCCTCGTCTGCGGATGTCACGGCATTCACCGCCCTCGTCGGGCCGCGCTCGCCTCCAGCATCCCAGCAGCGGGGCCGGGGGGCGCGCCGAGGCCGGGGTCTCGGCTAGCGTCGCCGTATGAGCACCACGGAGTCCCTCGCCGCGGCCCTGGCGGACGGCCCGGTCGTCCTGGACGGCGGCATGTCCAACCAGCTCGCGGCGGCCGGGCACGACCTGAGCGACGAGCTGTGGTCGGCACGGCTCCTCGCGGACGAGCCGGAGGCGGTCACGGCGGCGCATCTCGCGTACTTCGAGGCGGGCGCGGACGTGGCGATCACGGCGAGCTACCAGGCGACGTTCGAGGGCTTCGCCCGGCGCGGGATCGGCCGGGAGCGCGGCGCGGAACTGCTGGCGCTGAGCGTGGAGTGCGCGCGTACGGCGGCCCGCCGCGCCCCGGGTCCGCGCCGCCCGCGGTGGGTGGCGGCCTCCGTCGGCCCGTACGGCGCGATGCTCGCGGACGGCTCCGAGTACCGGGGCCGCTACGGACTGCCGGTCGCGGAGCTGGAGCGGTTCCACCGCCCGAGGCTGGAGGTCCTGGCGTCCGCCGCCCCGGACGTCCTCGCCCTGGAGACGATCCCGGACACGGACGAGGCCGAGGCGCTGCTGCGCGCGGTGCGCGGGCTGGGGGTGCCCGCCTGGCTGTCGTACTCGGCGGCAGGCGGGCGCACGCGGGCGGGGCAGCCGCTGGAGGACGCGTTCGCCCTGGCCGCGCGGGCGGACGAGGTGATCGCGGTCGGCGTCAACTGCTGCACGCCGCAGGACGCGGACCACGCGGTCGCCGTCGCCGCGGGGGTGACGGGCAAGCCGGTGGTGGTCTACCCGAACAGCGGCGAACAGTGGGACGCCCGGGCCCGCGCCTGGACCGGTGAGCCCACGTTCTCGGCGTCCCGGGTGACGGGCTGGCGGGACGCGGGGGCGCGGCTGATCGGAGGGTGCTGCCGAGTGGGTCCGGACACGATCACGTCGATCGCGGGGACGCTGCGGGCGGCGTAGGGCGCCTTTCGAACTCTCTTGTGCCGGGCCCGCACCGTGGTACGGTGCGATGAGTGCCGTGCGGCGCCCCGTCGGGCGCCGGGCCGGTCCTCACCGCCGAAACCTTCTTCGCTTCGGCGTCTCTCTCAGCCGTCACGTCGGCTCTCGCATCGCTTGCGTACGGCTTTCCCACACGGTCGCACGGCGACCGCAGTGAGGTTCCACCGCTGTGAGGCGCGAACACGCCCTCCCCCAAGACCGCGGTTCCCCCTTCTTCGCTTCATGTTCCTGTTTCTGTCCGTCCTCGAAAGGACTCACCACATGACCACCGCCCTCGACCGCCCCACCCGTCAGTCCTCCGGACGGCAGCAGCAACAGCGGTCCGTCACCGTCACCGGTGTCCTCGACGTCGACGCGACCGGGAAGGGGTACCTGCGCGGCGCCGGCCTCGTGGCCGGGTCGTCCGACCCCGTCGTCTCCGCCGCCCTGGTGCGCCGGCATTCCCTGCGCAAGGGCGACCTGGTGGAGGGCGTCCTCGGCGACCGCCGGGCGCTCACCGACATCGCCCGCGTCGACGGCCGTACGCCCGGCTCGCTCGCGGGCCGTCCCCACTTCCGCGACCTGGCCCCGGTCCATCCCCACCGCCGGCTGCGCCTCGAACACCGGGCGTCCGGACTCGCCGGCCGGGTCGTCGACCTGCTGGCCCCGGTGGGCAAGGGGCAGCGCGGACTGCTCGTCGCGCCGCCCAAGACCGGCAAGACGGTCCTCATCCAGCAGCTCGCGGCGGCCGTCGCGGGGAACCACCCCGAGTGCCGGCTGATGGTGGTGCTGCTCGACGAGCGTCCCGAAGAGGTCACCGACATGCGGCGCTCGGTCCACGGCGAGGTGTACTCCTCGACGTTCGACCGTCCCGCCAAGCAGCACATCGCGCTCGCCGAGCTGGTCGTGGAGCGGGCCAAGCGGCTCACGGAGGCCGGCGAGGACGTGGTGATCCTGCTGGACTCGCTGACGCGGCTGTGCAGGGCGTACAACAACGCGGCGGGCCCGGGCGGCCGCACCCTCAGCGGCGGCGTGGACTCCGCCGCGCTGATCGGCCCGAAGCGGTTCTTCGGCGCCGCGCGCGAGACGGAGGGGGGCGGTTCGCTGACGATCCTCGCCTCCGCGCTGGTGGACACCGGGTCCCGTGCGGACGAGTTCTTCTTCGAGGAGCTCAAGGGCACGGGCAACATGGAGCTGCGCCTGCACCGCGAGTCGGCGTCACGGCGCCTGTTCCCGGCCGTCGACATCACCACCTCGGGCACCCGCCGCGAGGAACTCCTCCTCACCTCCGAGGAACTGACAGCCACGCAGGGCCTGCGCCGCGCCCTGACCTCCCGCGACCCGGCGACCGACCTGGAGACGCTGCTGACGCGCCTGCAGGAGACCCCGGACAACGCGGCGTTCCTGCGCCAGGTACGGCCGACGCTGCGGAACGGCTGACGGCGGCCCGGGAGTCACAGCTGCTCCCCCCGCTCGGGCATGTCCGGCGGGTGCACCCCTCCGCCGTCCTTGATGTCGTCCTCGCAGGTACGCCGGTCGTGGGTCGACTGGTCGTTGGGGATCAGCAGGACCTCGTCGACCCGTTCGGGGCGGTCGGCCTCGAGGTAGTAGTCGCCCGTGTAGGGGCCCTTCGGGCCGAACACCTGGGCGGAGTACATCGTCTGACAGCCCAGCACCACGCGCTTCTCGTCCACCGCGCAGACGTCGACCGCGGGTTCGCTTCCCTGCCCGGCTCCCTCGAAGCGGATGTCGAAGTGGATCTGGTCGCCTTCCGCGGGCACCTGCGGATGCGGCTCCCTGCGCCAGCCGGTCACCTCGGCGGTGACGCCGACGGGCCGTCCGCTCTCGTCCACGATCTCCACCCGCACACCCGCTTTCCCGCGCTCCGCGGTCGAGTCGGAGCAGCTCCACAGAACTCCGCAGCCGGACAGGCCGAGCACCGCCAGGGCCGATGACGTGCCGGCGAGTATGCGTGCGAGGGTCACCGGGGCGACCTCCCTTTCCATGACATCGCCCCTTCAGGGGCGGGGATGCAGGATTTCCAGTGTCCCCGTCTCCGTGTCGAAGCTGCGCAGGGTCGTGAGGTGGGCCGACAGCGGGGGTGGGGGGAGGAGGTCCGGGATGCGGCGGCTGGTGAAGGCGCCGGGGCGGCGGGTGCGGCCGAGGGTGATGTGGGGGCTCCAGTTGCCCGGCGCGTGCAACGGGTTGAGCGTCTCGGGGCGGTTGTCGGAGGTCACCGCGTCCCAGACCCTCCGATGCAGGCCGGCCAGCGCGGCGTCGATCGCCAGCGACCAGGCCAGGACGGACGTGGGCCGCTCGAAGCGGATGAGGCCCGCGAAGCGGACCGGCAGGGGCAACGCGGCTGCCGCCTCGGCCAGTTCCCAGCGGATGGGGGGCGTCAGCTCCGGGCATGCGGCCAGGGTGAGATGCGGGCTGTTGGTCGGTGAGCGGTGGCGTGCCTGACTCGGCAGCCCGGCGTCCGCGAGCCGCCGCCACGCCTCCCGTACCGTCGACTCCGCCGCCTCGTCCAACAACAGTTCCACCGTGCGCACCGCCAAAGCCTACGTGTGCGCCGGTGCGCCCCCCTTCGCATCGAACAGCGCGTTGCGGATGGGGCAACGTCCGCGACGCCGAGCCCGTCCGCGCCTTCAATGGCAGGCATGGTGCGCACATCGACAACTTCACGTGTCCTCACCGCCGTCGCCGCGGCCGTTCTCTCCCTCGCTTCCTGTTCCTCCGGTGACGGTGACGACCGTCGTGAGGGCCGGGCGGCGGGCGGGGGTGACGCCTCCGCGTCCGCGTCCCGTTCGCCTACGCCCTCGCCCTCCCCCACCCCCACCGGCCCCTGCGCCGACGGCTCCTGTGAGGTCACCGTCGGCGTCGGGGACGTCGTCGAGGTTCCCGCGTCGTACGGGCTCGGGCCGATCGAGGTCACCGCGGTCGGTGGGGACGACGTCGAGATGGTCGCGCCGATCCACGGGTCGGGGTACAGCATCGCCGGATGCTCCGGGGGCGGCAGCGTCACGTCGCAGGGCGGCGGGGGTGTGCGGCTGCGGTGCGGCGTGGGACCCGCCGCCACCCTCAACGACGCCATGCGCCTCACCGTCGTCGAGGTCCGCGGCGAGACCGCCGTGCTCCGTGTCGCACCCGTCTCCTGAGCGGCGGCGGGGGCGGCGAAAACCATTGGCGGACCGCGGCCGCCACGGCCGAGCATGAGCCGTATGACCGACGCACCCGCGCGATGGACCCGGGCCACCGTCCACCCCGACATGTGGACCGACCCGGACGACGACCCCCGGAACAACGAGGGCCCCGGGCCCGACGGTGAGCTGCCGACGCTTCAGGACGTCCTCCAGAACTACCGGCTGACGCTGCTCATGAAGTGCGAGGGTCTCACCCCGGAGCAACTGGCGCGGCGGTCGGTGCCGCCGTCGACGATGTCGCTGCTCGGGCTGGTGCGGCACATCGCCGAGGACGAGCGGGACTGGCGGAACTGGATCACCCACGGGGAGCCCCTGCCGAAGCTGTACGGGCGGAGGGACGCGGACTTCGACGAGGCCGTCGGCGAGCAGGCCCTGGTCGACGCCGCGTTCGCGGACCTGAAGCGGGAGCAGGAGGCCACCGACGCCGTGCTGGACGCGCATCCGGACCTCGGCGAACACATCGGGCGGGAGAACATCGCCGTACGGGAGCTGCTCGTGCACCGGATCGAGGAGTACGCCCGGCACTGTGGCCACGCCGACCTGCTCCGCGAGTGCGTCGACGGCCGCGTGGGGCAGTGAACGGGGCGTCGCCCCCGCGTCCGCCCGTGTGCGGCGGCATGCCGATGGTGTACCAATAGGGGAAATGCCCGCTATGCCCGTGTCATGCTGTGGTTTTGTTCGATCACGGGCGTGTCGGGAGGCCGGGTGGACCCCTCGCGTGGAGGGCTGGACGAGCGGACCAGCCGTGGCCGGCGTGCGGCTGCCGCCGGCGCGTGGCCGGGGTGGACGCGTTGAGCGAGCACGACGAGCAGGGCGAGCGGGCGGGGCCCGGTCCCGGCGCGGAGCCTCCCCAGGACCCGGACCTCCGGCTCCACCTGGACAGCGAGCTGGAACGGATCGGCACCCAGTTGCGTGCCCTGACCGACGCCAAGGACCGGCTGCAGGGGCTGCTCGACGCCGTCCTCGCCATCAGCGGCGAGCTGGACCTGTCCGCCGTGCTGCGGCGGATCGTCACCACCGCGATGGACCTGATCGGCGCCCGCTACGGAGCCCTGGGCGTGCTCCACGAGTCCGGCGAGTACCTGAAGGAGTTCATCACCGCGGGACTGAGCGAGGAGGAGCGCGGCGCGCTGTCCGGGGTGCCCTTCCCGCACGGCCGCGGAGTGCTGGGACTGCTGATCCGGAATCCGGAGCCGCTGCGCGTCCGGAACATCCCCGGGCACCCCTCCTCCGCCGGGTTTCCGCCCGGGCATCCCCCGATGCGGACGCTCCTCGGCGTGGCCGTCAGCGTCCGCGGCGAGATCTACGGCGATCTGTACCTCTCCGAGCGGTACGACGGCCGGCCGTTCGACCGGCAGGACGAGGACGTCGTCGTCGCCCTGGCGGGCGCCGCCGGCATCGCCATCGAGAACGCCCGCCTGTTCGGGCAGGTGCGGGAGAGCGCCGAGCGGTTCCAGCGCCTGCTGCTGCCCGCCCTCCCCGACCTGAGCCCCTTCGAGGCGGCGACCGTGTACCGGCCGGCCGCGCAGCCCCGCCGGCTCGGCGGCGACTGGTACGACGCGATGGTGCTGCCCGACGACACGGTCGGCGTGGCGATCGGGGACGTCGGCGGCCACGACCTGGACGCGGCCGCCGCCATGGCCCGTATCCACAGCATGCTGCGCGCTCTGCTCTACGACCGCCGCACCCCGCCCAGCGAGGTGCTCGTCCAGCTGGACCGCACGCTGCAGGCCACCGCGGACATCCCGGTCACCACGGTCTGCCTGGCCCGGATCGAGCCGCACGAGACCGGCTGGGTGCTGCGCTGGAGCACCGCGGGTCACTTCCCTCCGCTGCTGATCACCCCGGACCTGGAGACGGAGTACCTGGAGGCCGAGCCGGGCCTGCCGCTCGCGGTGAACACCGGCTTCGAGCGGCCCGACCACACGCACGAACTGCCCGCCGGCTCGATCCTGCTCTTCTTCACCGACGGGCTGGTCGAGCACCACGCGCACTCCATCGACGAGGGCCTGACCGCCCTGGCCGACCTCGCCGCCACCCACGCCGAACGGCCGCTGAAGGAGTTCGTGCGGGCGCTGGCGGACCACCACCCGAGCGACGGCCAGGACGACATGGCGCTGCTCGCCCTGCGCATCCCGGCCAGTACGCGCTGCCCGGAGCCGGGTCCACCCGAGAACCCGGCTGCCCGAGCAGCGCCCCGGGACCTCAGGTGCGGCGGAGCGCCCCGTTGCGGCGGAGGCGCCGGATGACCGGGCGGAGTTCCGGCGACTGCGGTGTGCGCGCGGCCCGCTCGGCGCCGGGGGCGGCCCACAGGGCCAGTTCGCGGTCGCGGGGGCCGTGCACGACGTGCGGTGCGCCGTCGCCGTACACCTGGACCGGGTGGTGCGGGCCCCACGGCTCCCAGCCGGGGGCGCCGTCGGTGACGAACCGCACCCACGCCCCGTGCATGGCGTCCGCCAGCTCCTGCGGGGCACCCTCGCCCGCAAGCTTGCGGGCGTCGGGGCTGTCGCCGCTGTCGAAGACGAACCCCAGCTCCAGGGCGTGGCAGGCGCCCATGCCGGGACGGTTGGAGGGCCAGGCGAACTCGTAGACGTACGAGGGTTCCGCGCGGCCGTCGGACAGCCGGTGCAGGGGGTCGCGCAGGAGGCGGTCGGTGACCATCTGGCCGACGGTCTCGGCGGTGCCGGCGCCGGGGTGCAGGGCGCGGTAGCCGCGCGGGACCTCGCTGCCGCAGCGGCAGCGCGCCATCGCGCCGGCCAGGGCGACCGGGCCGAGACGGTCGACGCGTTCCGTCAGGCCGCCGGGGACCAGCCAGAGCCGGTACTCGTCGCGGGTCCAGCCGGTCATCAGGGTGATGCCGGGGGCCGCGCCGTCGGTGAGGGCCTCCAGGGGGTCGCGCGGGACGAGGTCTCCGTCGACGACGATGCCGAAGGCGGGCCCGCCGAGCAGCGGGCTGCCGAGCCGGCCGACGTCCGCCTGGGCGCGCAGCAGCTGTTCCCGGTCGACGGCGGCGAAGGCCTCGGCGGTGGCGGGCACCTTGAGGCGGGCGGCCATGCGGCGGACCATGCGCCGCACCTTGTCCCGCTCCATGGACTCGGGCGGTCCGCTCTGCAGGACGGCCTGCCGTATCAGCCCCTGGGACTGCGGCGCGGCGACCAGGGCGCCCGCGCTGATGGCTCCGGCGGACTGGCCGGCGAGGGTGACCCGGCCGGGGTCGCCGCCGAACGCGGCTATGTTCTCGTGCACCCACCGGAGCGCGGCGAGCTGGTCGCGCAGGCCGGGGTTGGCGGGGGCGTCCGGGAAGAGGCCGTACCCCTCGACGCCGAGGCGGTAATTGAGGGAGACGAAGACGACGCCGTCGCGGGCGAAGGTGCGGCCGTCGTACACCGGGACGGCGGACGAGCCCCGGGTCAGCGCGCCGCCGTGCAGCCACACCAGGACGGGCAGCCGGGCGCCCGGCGACGGGTCGGGGGTCCAGACGTTCAGGTTGAGACAGTCGTCGCCCCCGATGTCGGGGTCGGAGAGGTACTCGGCGAAGGCGGGGCTGTACGGGGGTTTGGGCGCGGTGGGCCCGAACGCGCCTGCGTCCCGCACGCCGTCCCACGGCTCGGGCGGCACGGGCGGCCGGAAGCGCCGCGGCCCGAACGGGGGTGCGGCGTAGGGGATGCCGCGGAACACGGCGACCCCCTTCTCCCACCGCCCCCGCACGGCACCGTACGCCGTCGTGACCACGGGCATCTCCCGCTGCGCCGCTGTCGTCATACGCCCACCGCCCTTTCACCCCGCGCGGTACGGGCACGCCGCACGCGCTCCGTGCACTCGACCGGGCCTCGCGGTCCGGTCACCACCGGCACACGGGGCGCCGTGGCGCCGAGCCCCCCACCGGGCGCGAGCCCAACCCGCCGGTAACAACAAGAGCACCACACCTCCCCCCGCTATTCCTCCCCGAACGGTTCGCGGCCCGAGACCGCGTGACGGGGTTCTTCCCGCCCCGTGGCCGCGGTCTCCACCAGGAAGCGCTTTCTGTCCGGTGGGGAGAGACGGGTGGACCCGATGGGCCGAACGGGGCTGTCAGCGGGCCGCGGCCCAGGTGATCCCGCCGCGCAGATGGGCGCGGAAGAGCGGGTCGCCGTAGGCCTCGACGGTGTGGCCGAGGGCGGTGTAGAAGACACGGCCCGCGCCCTGCGTGCGGCACCAGGCCAGCGGGTGGTCGTCCCCCATCGTGCCCCCGGCGTACGAGGTCTCGTCGGCGGAGAGCAGGACGCGCACCGAGGGCCGCGGGCCGGCCTGGAAGTCGTACCACTCGTCGGTCACCTCCCAGACGGGAGGCAGGTGCCGGGTCGCCGGGTGGTCGTGGTCCTCGACGAGGGCACGGCCGGGCTGGACCGGGGGGTGGCCGGCGAAACGTGCGCCGAGGAGGTCGCCGTAGTAGGGCCAGCCGTACTCCGTGCAGGCCGCCGCGTGCACGCCGACGAAGCCGCCGCCGCCCTCGACGTACGCGGCGAGCCGCTCGCGCCCGGCCGGGGTGAGCACGTCGCCGCTGGTGGAGAGGAACACGACCGCCGCGTACCGGTCGAGCGGCTCCTCCAGCGCCGCGGGGTCCTCGTGGGCGTGGACCTCGAAGCCGCCGAGGGAACGCAGCGCGGCGATGCCGGCCGGGATGGAGTCGTGCCGGTAGTCGGTGGTGCGGGTGTAGACGAGGAGCGCGGGGTCAGCCATGCGCCGGAGCCTACGCGCGCGTGCGCGAGCCCCGGCCGCGGGGCCCGCGCCTACGATGGGCTCAGCGCGCCGCACCACGGGAAGGGGACACCGGAGCCGATGAGCCTGCGCCAGTACGAGTACGCCCTCGCCGTCGCCGAGGAGGGCTCGGTGACCGCGGCCGCCGAACGGCTGCACGTGGCACAGCCCTCGGTGTCCCAGCAGATCCGCGGGCTGGAGCGGGAGCTCGGGGTGAAGCTGTTCGCCCGCACTCCGACGGGGCTGGTGCCCACCACGGTGGGCTGGGCGTTCCTGCGGGAGGCGCAGGTCGCCGTGACCGCGTCCCGGCGGGCGCGTGCGACCGCACGGGCCGGTGCCGAGGACCTGGTGGGCGAGCTGGTGGTCGCCGTGCAGATGGGCTTCGGCACACGCCAGTTGCCCCGCGCCCTGGGCGAACTGCGCCGCCGGTACCCCCGGTTGGAGACCACCGTCTTCGAGGAGCCCAGCGCGGCCGAGCTGGACCGGCTGTGCCGCCGGGGCGCGCTGGACTTCGCGCTGATGGCGGCCTGCGACCGCACCCCCTCCGACGCCCACCGCCTGGGCCACGAGGAGCTGGTCGTGGTGCTGGGCGAGGGCCACCCGCGACTGGACTCGGAGCGGGTGGAGTTGAGCGAGCTGAAGGATGAGCCGTGGGTGCGGTTCGACCGGGACAGCGCCCTCGACGCCGTCCTGGTGGAGGTGGTCCAGGATCACGGGCTGACGCCGGTGACCGCCGCCCGGGTGTCCCAGGCGGCGACGGCCGTGCGCTGGGCCGCCGAAGGGCTGGGCGTGACGCTGCTGCCCGCGTCGGCGGTGCCGCCCGGTCACGAGCACGTCGTCCGCCCGGTGGCCCCGGCCCTCTCCCGCCCGGTCATCGCCGTGCTCCGGCAGGACGCGGGCCCGGCGGAGAGGACGCTGCTCGAGCTCCTGCGGAAGGAGAAGTGGTCGGGGGCCGCGCCGGAAGCCGTGTCGCTTTCCCGGAATTCCTGACGCGGCCGGCCGCGGACCGACCGTGAATTCACCGCGGGAATTCCCCGCCGTCCACCACGAGGTTGGTGCCGGTGACCCAGCTCGCCCGGTCGGAGACGAGGTACAGCACCGCGTGGGCGATGTCGTCCGGCAGGCCCTCACGGCCGAGGGGCGGGGTCGACGTGGCGCCGGTGGTGTCGCTCAGGGCGGCCCACTGCCTGCGCGTCTCCTCACCGCCGGGGGTGGCCGTGCGGCCGGGGGTCACCGTGTTGACCCGGACTCCGTCGGGCGCCAGCTCAGCGGCCAGTCCGCGGCTGTAGTTCTCCAAAGCCGCCTTGGCCGCCGTGTAGTGCAGGAACAGAGGGCCCGGAACGGGCACCACGGCCGACGACACGTGCACGATCGCCCCCGCGCGCCGCTCCCGCATCCCCGGCGCCAGCAGCGCGTCCAGCCGTACCGCCGACAGGTAGTTGAGGTCCAGCGCGCCCTGCCACTCCGCGTCCGGGATGACCAGGGCGCCGGGGTACGGGGTCGCGCCGCCCGCATTGTGGACGACGATGTCCACGCCTCCGAGCCCCTCCCGCACGGCTTCCGCGAGCGCTTCCGCGCCCTCGCGGGTCCGCACGTCGGCCGCCGTGAAGCGGGCCCCCTCCGGCACGGTGCCGGAGGCCGAGCGGGCGGTGGTCAGCACGTCGGCGCCCGCGTCGAGGAGCCGGCGCACGACGGCCGCCCCGATGCCCCGGGTGCCGCCCGTGACGAGGGCGCGCTTTCCCGTGAGTTCGCGCGTTCCGGCGGACTTTTCGTTCTGCAGTGCGGTGGACATGATCCGTCCTTTCGTCGACGGGCCATCGGGAGGGAATTCCACGGAACTGAGGAATTCGGGGAACGAGAAGACCGTACGTGCGCCCGGAAACGGAAATCAAAGACGAAAAGTGAGGCGAGGGTATAGGCATCGCCTATGGCCTCCTCCAGGACCCGTGTCCGATTCGTTCAAGACGCCCGCCCCGTCCCCGCCCTACCGTCGGCCGCATGAGCACACGATTCGATGCCATCGGACTGGTCGTCTCGGACATGGCCGCCTCCGTCGCCTTCTACCGGCGGCTCGGGCCTGCGTTCCCTCAAGGGGCCGAGACGGAGGGACACGTCGAGGCGGAACTGCCGGGCGGGATGCGGTTGTTGCTGGACACCGAGGAGACGGTCCGGTCGTTCCACCCGGGATGGCGGCCTCCGTCGGGCGGGGGCCGCACCTCCCTGGCCGTGCGCTGCGACAGCCCCGCGGAGGTCGACGCGCTGTACGCGGAGCTGGTGGAGGCCGGGGCCCGTGCCGAGCTGAAGCCGTGGGACGCGGTGTGGGGGCAGCGGTACGCCGTCGTGCTCGACCCGGACGGCAACGGGGTGGACCTCTTCGCCCCGCTCCCCTCCCGGGACTGACGCTCGGCGCGTGGGCCGCGGGCGTCCCTCGGCAGGTCCGGCAGACGGGCGGCCCGGGCCTCGCTCCCGGACCGGGGGGCCACGGTGAACACGCCGATGAGCGCGGCGGCCACGTCCTCCGCGGTGACGCCGGAGGAGGCCGCCCGCCGCACGGCCCGCGTCCAGGAGGGCGGTGACGGCGGTCAGCAGCTCGGTCCGGGTCCGCGCACAGGCGGTCCCGCCCGCGCCGGTCAGCGCGAGCAGGCTGTCGAGCATGCCGTTCGTGGTGGCGATCCGGTCGCCGAAGAGGTCCGTCAGGCGGCGTGGCGCGACGGCGTCATCGGCCCCTGGACTCCTTAGGCGTCATGCGGCCGGCCCGGGCGGCACCAGCTCCCGCAGCGCCACCCCCGTCAAGCTCCGTACCTCACGCGACAGATGGGGCTGGTCCGCGTAGCCGGCGCGGATCGCGGTCTCCGCGAGGGGGACGCCCGAGCGGGCCAGCGCCAGGGCACGGCGCATGCGGAGGATGCGGGCCAGGGTCTTCGGGCCGTAGCCGAAGGCGGTGAGCGAGCGGCGGTGCAACTGGCGTGGGCCGAGGCCCAGTTCGTCGGCCGTCCCGGCGACCGGGCGGCCTGCGTCGAGGGCCGCGACGAGGCGGCTCAGTAGCGGGTCGGGCGGGCCGGCCGACGCGGCCAGGCGCAGGGCGACCTCCTCGAGGCCGCGCGCCGGGTGGTGCGCCGCGCGCACGCGGGCGGTCACGCGCCGCACCTCAGCCGCCGGCCACAGATCGGCCAACTCCACGCGGAGGTCGCGCAGTTCGTGCGCGGGCACGCCCAGCAGCGAGGGCGCGGTGCCGGGGTGGAAGCGGATCCCGGACCAGGGTCCTGCCGCTCCTCCGTCGACGTGCGCGTGGGTGTCGGGGCCCGCGACCAGCAGGCGGCCGTCGTGCCACAGCAGGTCCATGCAGCCGTCCGGCAGCACCCGGCCCGTCCCGTCCTCACCGGCGGGCACGCTGGTCCACACGACCGCGCCCGGCAGCCGTGACGCGCGCTCCCTGTACACGGGTCCAGGTTACGCGGCGGCCCGGTTCCGCCACTCCTGCGGACTGACGTCGTAGGCCCGTTTGAAGGCGGTGGAGAGGGCGAAGGCGCTGCTGTAGCCGACCTGGCGGGCGATGGCGGCGAGGGTGTCGTCGGTCTCGCGCAGCCGGTCGGCGGCGAGGGCGAGGCGCCAGCCGGTGAGGTACGACATCGGAGGTTCGCCGACGAGCCGGGTGAAGCGTCGGGCGAGCGCGGCCCGCGAGACGCCGGCCTTCCCGGCGAGCCCGGCAACGGTCCAGGGGCGGGCCGGGTCGTCCTGGAGGAGCCGCAGCACCGGGCCGACGACCGGGTCGGACAGCGCCTCGTACCAGGCGGGCGGCTTCGCCTCGGGGCGGGCGAACCAGGCGCGCAGGGCGGCGATGACGAGGAGGTCGAGCAGCCGGTCCAGAACGACCTCCTGGCCGGGGGCGTCCCGCCCGACCTCCTGCATCAGCAGCGGGGTGAGCGGGCACTCCCACACGTCGGCGCCCAGGGAGAGCAGCGGCGGCAGCGCGTCCAGCAGCCGGCCGCCGATCTCGCCGCGCATCTGGTAGGTGCCGATGAGCAGCACGGTCCCGCTGTCGGGGCGGTCTCCCCAGGTGCGGACGCCGAGGTCCATCGAGCCGTTGAGGGGCCGTCCGTCCGGGTAGTGGCACCGGCCGCCGGGCAGGATCAGCGCCTGCGGCGCGGTGCCGGGGGCGTCGGCGCAGGTGTACGGGTCGGGGCCGCGGGCGACGGCGAGGTCGCCGGCGCGCAGCCGGATCCTCTCGCCCCGGTCGGGCAGCAGCCAGGCGTCGCCGCGTACGAGGAGCATCACCGTCAGCGGGGCGCGGTCCTCCACCCGCACCGCCCACGGCGGGTCGAAGCACGCCCGGATCATGAACGCGCCGCGGGCGCGGGGGCCCTCCAGCAGACCGGTGAGTGCGTCCATGAGGGTCAGCGTAGACGCGTGCGTATGCGGGCGCGCCGCTCGGCGATGGTTCCCCCCGGCCGACGGCGGTTGACTCGGAGGCATGGACGGGACGACGCGTACGAAGGACATGACACTGGTGGTCACCGGGGCCTCGGGACGGACCGGGAGCCGGGTGGCGCGGGCCGCGGAGGCGGCCGGGATGACGGTGCGCCCGGCGTCGCGGGCGACCGGCTTCGACTGGGCGGACCGGACGACGTGGGCGGGCGCGCTGCGCGGGGCCGACGCGGCCTATCTGGTGCACCCGGCCGACGTGGGCGCACCGGGGACGGCCGAGGCGGTCGGCGCGCTGGCGGAGACCGCCCTGGGCGTGGGGGTGCGGCGGCTGGTGCTGCTGTCGGCGCGGGGCGAGGACCAGGCGCTGCCCGCGGAGGAGGCGCTGCGGGCGTCCGGCGCGGACTGGACGGTGGTGCGGTCGGCGTGGTTCGCGCAGAACTTCGGCGAGGGGCCGCTGGCGGAGGAGCTGCGGAGCGGGGAGCTGGTGTTCCCGGCGGGCGAGGTGGCGGAGCCGTTCGTCGACGTACGGGACGTCGCGGAGGTGGTGGTGGCCGCGCTGGCCGGCGGGGAGCGGTACGCGGGGCGGACACTGACCGTGACGGGGCCGCGGCTGCTCACCTGGGCGGAGGCGGTGGCGGAGATCGCGGAGGCGACGGGACGGCCGCTGACGTACCGGGCGGTGCCGGCGGACGCCTACCGGGGGACGCTGACCGGGTTCGGGGTGCCGGACGAGGAGGCCGCGTTCCTCGTCGAGGTGTTCGCGACCCTGCTCGACGGACGCAACGCGCACGTGGAGGACGGGGTACGCCGGGTGCTGGGCCGGGAGCCGCGGGACTTCTCCGACGTCGTGCGGCAGGCGGCGGCGGACGGGGTCTGGAAGGGGTGAGGCCCCCCGGAACCCTTCGCGTCGGCCCAGCCGGAACCCCTCGTGTCAGTCGCGGCGCTTGTCGTCGTGCCCAGGGACGTCCCCGGACCCGTTGCGGGGCTGGGCGGACTTGGAGTGGGTGCGGAGGCGGGAGGTGACGTCCTCGGGGGGCAGGAAGCGCGACCAGCGTTCGGGGAACTCGGACGGCATGTCGGGGTCCGCGTTCCCGGACGCGGTGGTGCGGGCGACGTACTCGGCGACCTGCGCCTGCCGCTGCCGCTCGTTGGCCTCGCGGGCCGCGGCGGTGGCGGCGGCCGGCCACACCCGGTCGATGGCCGCGTTGACGGCCGCCCCGACGAGCACGGCGAACGCGGACACGCCGATCCACAGCAGTACGGCCACGGGGGCGGCGAGGGAGCCGTAGATGGTGGGGCCCTCGACGGTGTTGGTGAGGTAGATGCGCAGCAGGAAGCTGCCCAGCACCCACATGGCGAGGGCGACCAGCGCGCCCGGCACGTCCTCGATCCACGGGGAGCGGACGGGCACGGACACGTGGTAGAGCGTGGTCAGGAAGGCCACGGAGAGCAGGATGACGACGGGCCAGTAGAGGATCTGCACGACCGTCGTCGACCAGGGCACGACGTCCACCACCGCGTCCGGTCCCGCGACCATCAGCGGCAGCGCGACCGAGCCGATCAGCAGGGCCACGATGAACAGCAGGAAGGCGAGCAGCCGGGTCCTGACGATGCCCCGGACGCCGTCGAGGCCGTACATGACGGTGATGGTGTCGATGAAGACGTTCACCGCCCGGGAGCCCGACCACACGGCGATCAGGAAGCCGAGGGAGATCACGTCGGGCCGGCCGCCCTTGGTGACGTCTCTCAGGATCGGCTCCGCGACCTCCGTGACGCCGCGGTCGGACAGCACCGTGCGGGAGGCGTCCAGAAGGTTGCGCTGCACGCTCTGGATGGTGTCCGCGCCGGTCCACGCGTCGACGTAGCCGAGCAGACCGATCAGACTGAGCAGCAGCGGGGGCACCGACAGCAGCGTGAAGAACGCCGCCTCGGCCGCCAGGCCCAGGATGCGGTACTCCATGCACGAGTTGACGGTGTCCTTGAGCAGCAGCCAGGCCGTCCTGCGTTTGGAGACGTTCCGGTACAGGGCGCGTGCCCGGTGGAGGCGACCGGAGGGCGCGTCTGGGGATTCACTTGCTGGCTGCACGAACCAAAGGTATCCGCCACGCCCGGCGCCACTCACCCACAGGCCGGGTCCTCACGTGAGGCGGGCCGGGGGGCGGGGTAGGTTCGCCCCATGGCAGGCATCACGCACACCGTGACCAACCAGGTTCCGCCGCTCGTCCAGTACGACGTGTTCGGCTCGGACCCGGCCCTGGTGGAGGCGGTCGAGCGGCACCTGACGCCCGAGGCCCGGGAGGACGGGCTCGCGGAGCTGTCGGCGCTGGGGCACACGTGCGGATCCGCCCAGGTGCAGGAGTGGGGGGCGCAGGCGAACGAGAACCCGCCGCGGCTGCGCACCCATGACCGGTACGGCCGGCGGATCGACGAGGTCGAGTTCCATCCGGCCTGGCACCGGCTGCTCGGCAAGGGCGTCTCGGCGGGGCTGACGGCGGCCTGGGGACGGTCCGGCGGACATGTGCGGCGGGCGGCGGCCTTCCTGATGTGGACGCAGGTGGAGGCGGGCAACTGCTGTCCGCTGTCGATGACGCACGCGGCGGTGCCCGCGCTGCGCACCGACCCGGAGCTGGCCGCGGAGTGGGAGCCCCGGCTGACGTCGGTGGTCTACGACCGCGCCCTGCGGCCCGCCGGGCAGAAGCCCGGCGCGCTGTTCGGTATGGGGATGACCGAGAAGCAGGGCGGCAGCGACGTCCGGGCGAACACGACGGCCGCGCGGCCGCTGGCCGAGGACGGGACGTACGCGCTGACCGGGCACAAGTGGTTCTGCTCGGCGCCGATGTCGGACGCCTTCCTGGTACTGGCGCAGGCGCCCGGCGGGCTGACGTGCTTCCTGGTGCCGAGGGTGCTGGAGGACGGCTCCCGCAACGTCTTCGCCCTGCAACGGCTCAAGGACAAGCTGGGCAACCGCTCCAACGCCTCCGCCGAGGTCGAGTTCGACGGGACGTGGGCGCGCCGGGTCGGCGAGGAGGGCCGCGGGGTGCGCACCATCCTCGGGATGGTGGCGGCCACGCGGCTGGACTGCGTGCTGGGCTCGGCGGGGCTGATGCGGCAGGCCGTGGCGCAGGCGGTGCACCACTGCGCGTACCGGGAGGCGTTCGGCGGGAAGCTGGTCGACAAGCCGCTGATGCGGAACGTGCTGGCCGACCTGGCGCTGGAGTCGGAGGCGGCGACGACGCTGGCGCTGCGGCTGGCGGCGGCGTACGACGACGGCGGCGAGCAGGAGCGGGCGCTGCTGCGGATCGCGGTGCCGGCGGCGAAGTACTGGGTGACGAAGCGGTGCGCGCCGGTCGCGGTGGAGGCGTCGGAGTGCCTCGGCGGCAACGGCTACGTGGAGGAGTCGGGGATGCCCCGGCTGGTGCGGGAGTCGCCGCTGAACTCGATCTGGGAGGGCGCGGGCAACGTGCAGGCGCTCGACGTGCTGCGGGCACTGGGCCGTGACCCGGGGACGCTGGACGCGTATCTGCGGGAGGTCGGGCGGGCGCGCGGGGCGGACCACCGGCTGGACGCGGCGATCAAGGGCCTGCTGACGGATCTGGCGGACCTGGAGGGCGCCGAGGGGCGGGCGCGGCGGCTGACGGAGCGGCTGGCGCTGGTGCTGCAGGGGTCGCTGCTGGTGCGGTACGCGCCGCCGGAGGTGGCGGACGCGTTCTGCGCGGGGCGGCTGGGCGGCGACGCGGGCGCCGCGTTCGGGACGCTGCCGCACTCCCTGGATCTGGCATCGGTGGTGGACCGGGCCCGCCCGCACCTCTGATACCCGGCTCGGGGAAACGCCCCGGGGGCGCGGGGAACTGCGCGACCGACCCCCACGCACCCGCACCCGCCGACGCGCACCAAGAGGCACCCCGCGTCAGCGCACACCGCCAAGCCGTCGGCAGGCATGCCGCGGGGGTGGTGCTGCGCCGACACGGCACCACCCCCGCCGCCACGGACTCCCGAAGAGCCGTGCACGCCGCTCGGGACGGCGTCGCTCAAGTTTCAATCAGTGAGCGTTCGTGTCACCAGAGTTGCAGGGGGTTGCAACTTGCTGTTTCCGTGTGGGTACTGAGCGTCCTCAGCGCGGGCAGACGGCAGTATTGGGGTCCGACAGGTTTTCTTCCGGGAGGGGTCCGGTGGCGCTCTCGCCGATGGACGTGTCGCATCTGGCCGCCGTCGACACCGTGCGCGCGGCGCGTGTACTCGACGAGGTCCGTTCCGCCGCGCTGTCGGGGCGGCCCGCGCCCGTCCCTCCCCGTCCGGTGATCGGGCAGTCCTGGGAGCGGGTGCTGCGCAGCGGGGTGGACCCGGACCACGGCCGGCGCAGCGGGCTGCTGTCGATGGACGAGGTGCGGCGGCGCCGGGAGACCTCGCCGCTGCGGCACGTGGTGCCGGTGCTGCGCGAGGGGCTGCTGTCGGTCGCGGACGTCGCCCGCCACATCATGGTGGTGGCCGACGACGAGGGCCGGGTGCTGTGGCGGGAGGGCAGCGCGCCGGTGCTGCGCAAGGCGGACGGGCTGGGCTTCGAGGTCGGCGCGGACTGGCGTGAGGACGTCGTCGGCACCAACGGGGTGGGCACGCCCGCGGTGACCGGGCGTCCCGTGCAGGTCTTCGCCTCCGAGCACTTCGTCCGGTCGCACGCCACGTGGACCTGCGCGGGCGCGCCCATCACCGACCCGCGGGACGGGCGGCTGATCGGCGTGGTCGACGTGAGCGGCCCGCTGGACAGCATGCACCCGGCGACGCTTGCGTGGGTGGACTCGGTGGCGAAGCTGGCCGAGGCGCGGCTGCGGGAGATGCACCTGCGGTCGCTGGAGCGGCTGCGCGCGGTGGCGGCGCCGGTGCTGTCCCGGATCGACGGGCGGGCACTGGTGGTGGACCGGCACGGGTGGACGGCGGCGGTGACCGGGATGCCGTACACGGAGCGGCTGGCGCTGCCCAAGTCGGTGTCCGCGGGCCAGCGGTGGCTGCCGGCGCTGGGCCGGTGCTCGCTGGAGCCGCTCGCCGGGGGCTGGCTGGTGCGGGCGGCGGACGAGCCGTCGCCGCGTCCCGCCGCGCGGATCGTGCTGGACCTCGGCGGGCCGCGCCGCCGGTCGGTGCGGGTGTCCGACGGGGCCGGCTCGTGGACCCGTGAACTGAGCCCGCGGCATGCCGAGTTGCTGTATCTGCTGGCCGTGCACCGGGCGGGCCGCAGCGCCGCCGACCTGGCCCGTGACGTGTTCGGCGACCCGGCCCGCACGGTGACGGTCCGCGCGGAGATGTCCCGCGTACGGCGCTATCTGGGGGCGCTGCTGGAGCACCGGCCGTACCGCTTCACGGAGTCCGCCGAGGTGGAGGTGGTGCTGCCGGACAGTCCCGGGGGCCTGTTCCCGCGCACGGCGACCTCCCCCGGGCTGGTGCGCGGCTCGCACTGAGGATCTGGCCGGAAACCGCCGCGCCGACGGGGTACATCTGTACGTGGGCACGTGCCCTCGGGCGGCCCGCGCGTGAAATTGCAGGGTCCTCGTCCCGTCCGGCGTCCGGCTGCCGTAGCATCCGGGGACGGGCCGTCCCATCTGCTCCACGGTCAACCCGCGGATCACCGGACGCAGTTGGCTCGCTCGGGAGGACGTCATGAAGCATCGCGGCAGACATCGCCGGCGCCGCAGAGGCAGGGCGCTGCGCGCCACGCTGGCCGGTACGGCTCTGGCGCTCACCGCGGCGGCCACCATGATCAGCACCTCGCAGGCCACCGACGCCGACGACCCCGGCGCGCTGAAGCCGCTCACCGCGGCCGCCGACACCGCGCCGCTGCGGCTGGCCGAACACGCCGTGCCGGGCGCCGAACTGAACCGTCTCACCGCGTCGATGGGCCCCTCCGTGGGCGTGGGCGCCGTGCTCGCCGACCCGGACGGGGCCCTGAAGGACGCCGACGACTGCACGGACGACGACCGGCGGGCCCTGCCCGTCGAGCCGGCCGTGACGACGGCGTACTGCTGGCCCGAACGGGACACCGACGGCTGGCGGGCCGGCGCGGTCTCCACGTCCGGGGACGCCGACGAGGACGGCCACTGGGGTGCGCATCGGGTGATCCTTTCCGGCTGGACCCGCAGCTCCGGCACGCCCGCCGAGCAGGGGCTGGCGCGGATCGCCTTCGTGGCGGCCGACGACGGCCGGGCGCCGCGCTACACCTGGGCGCTACTCGCGGTGCCGGTGGACGGCGGGCGGGACTTCCGCGGTCTGGGCTCCGACGTGTCCGGCATGGTCTGGTACCGGGACAAGCTGCTCGTCACGGCGGGCCGGGGCGAGAGCGGCACGCTGTACGTGTACGACCTGGACCGGGTGCAGCGGGCCACCGTGGACGCCCGGGCCGTGGGGCGGGTGCCCGGCGGCTGGTCGGCGGCGGGCGCCCGGTACGTGCTCCCGGCGGTCGCCTCCTACGGGACGGCGGACGCGGGCGCGCCACGGCCCGGCGGGATCGCCCTGGACCGCAGCACCGTGCCCGACAGCCTGGTGGTGCACGAGGCGACGGCCCCGGACGAGGAGGGCCCGACCCGGCTGTGGCGGTACGCGTTCGGCTCCCGCCCGGAGCACGGCCCGCTGCTGCGGACGGAACCGGTCGCGGTGTACGAGACGGAGCTGACGCATGTGCGCGGGGTGCTGGCGCACCGGTCGGACTGGTACGTGAGCCGTGCCACGGGCGCGTCCGAGGAGCGCGGCACGCTGTGGCGGCAGGACACGAAGGGCGCGAGCCCGGTGCGCTGCGGGGCGGACGAGACCTACCGCTGCTGGAGCGGGCCCGCGACGTCCCTGTCGTACTGGCAGGCGACCGGGGACGTGTGGTCGCAGTCGGGGCGGATGCTGTTCGCGCTGCCGCTGGCGTCGGTCGACGAAGCTCTGGAGCGGTAGCCTGCCCACCGGCGTCCGGCCTGTGGGCAGGCGTTCGACACGGGTGTGCGGCGGATGGTTGTCTTTCGGACATGACGACCCTCTCCGTGACCACCTGGTCCCTGGAGCAGACCGCGCCCACCGATCTCCGCCCGGCCGCCGTGCCGGAGGGGGACGTGCGGGTGGTCCGCTCCGAGGTGCCCTCTCCCGAGTTCAGCCGGTTCCTGTACGCGTCGGTGGGTGGCGACATCCGCTGGACCGACCGGCTGAGCTGGTCGTACGCCCGCTGGCAGGAGCATCTGGAGCGGCCCGGCGTGGAGACGTGGGTCGCCTACGACCGGGGCACCCCGGCCGGGTACGTGGAGCTGGAGGCCCAGGACGAGGGGGTCGTGGAGATCCTCTACTTCGGGCTGCTGCCCGCCTTCCGGGGCCGGCGCATCGGCGGCCATCTGCTGTCGTACGGGGTGGCGCGCGCCTGGGACCTGGCGGACCGCCGGCCCGGGGTGAAGCCGACCACGCGGGTGTGGCTGCACACCTGCAGCAAGGACGGCGAGCACGCCCTGGACAACTATCTGCGGCGGGGTTTCCGGCTGTTCGACACCAAGGTGGAGGACGAGCCGGACGTGGCCACGCCGGGCCCGTGGCCCGGGGCCTACTCCGCCTGAACGGTTCCGGCAAGACCGCTCGCGCCGTGTGTGACCAAGGACACCCTTGTCTCGAAGAGTGGGACAAGGGTGTCCACATTTCGGATAACGGTGGACTGCCTCCATTTCGCCGTGCCAGGCTTCCGTCATGCCTGGAACTGGAATCGCCTTGGTGAGTCGGCGGCACGTCGACCTCGGCCGCATGTCCAGCGCCATCTGTCCGGCGCGCTGAGAGCACCCAGCAGCGCCCGACACCCCTCTCCCCTCCTTTGCTGCGCAAGGACGCGCACGACTCTGCCCGCGTGCGCGTAGGCGCAGGTCAGAGCCGCCCACCCCGGCATGGCGCCCCGCGCCGAGAGACCATCCACCGCTGTCCCGAAGGACGTATCAACCATGGCCGCCACCCCGCAGAAGCCTGCCGCCGCGCAGAAGCCTGCCACCGCGACCCCCCGCCGCAAGGCGAGCCGTCACCGCGGAGAGGGACAGTGGGCGGCGGGGCACTTCACCCCGCTCAACGGCAACGAGCAGTTCAAGAAGGACGACGACGGTCTCAATGTGCGGACACGCATTGAGACGATCTACTCCAAGCGGGGCTTCGACTCGATCGACCCCAACGACCTGCGCGGCCGTATGCGGTGGTGGGGCCTTTACACCCAGCGCAAGCCCGGCATCGACGGCGGCAAGACCGCGGTCCTGGAGCCGGAGGAGCTGGACGACGAGTACTTCATGTTGCGGGTGCGCATCGACGGCGGCGCGCTGACGACGCAGCAGCTGCGGGTGGTCGGCGAGATCTCACAGGAGTTCGCGCGCGGCACCGCGGACATCACGGACCGGCAGAACGTCCAGTACCACTGGATCCGCATCGAGGACGTGCCCGAGATCTGGAACCGCCTGGAGGCCGTCGGCCTGTCCACGGTCACCGCCTGCGGCGACACGCCCCGTGTGATGATCGGCTCCCCCGTGGCGGGCATCGCCGAGGACGAGATCATCGACGGCACGCCGGCGCTGGAGGAGATGAAGCGCCGCGTCCTGGGCAACAAGGCGTACTCGAACCTGCCCCGCAAGTTCAAGACGGCCATCTCCGGCTCGCCGGTGCTCGACGTGGTGCACGAGATCAACGACGTGGCGTTCGTCGGCGTCCGCCACCCCGAGCACGGACCCGGCTTCGACCTGTGGGTCGGCGGCGGCCTGTCCACCAACCCCAAGCTGGGCGTGCGGCTCGGCGCCTGGGTGCCGCTCGCGGACGTGCCCGACGTGTACGAGGGCGTCCTGTCCATCTTCCGCGACTACGGCTACCGCCGACTGCGCAACCGGGCGCGGCTGAAGTTCCTGGTCGCCGACTGGGGCGCGGAGAAGTTCCGTCAGGTGCTGGAGGACGAGTACTTGAAGCGCAGGCTGACGGACGGTCCGGCGCCCGCCGAGCCGGTGTCCCGCTGGCGCGACCACATCGGGGTGCACCGCCAGAAGGACGGCCGCTTCTACGTCGGCTTCGCGCCGCGCGTCGGCCGGGTCGACGGCACCACCCTCACCAAGATCGCGGACGTCGCCGAGGCGCACGGCTCGGGCCGGGTGCGCACCACCGTCGAACAGAAGATGATCGTCCTTGACGTCGAGGAGTCCCAGGTCGAGTCCCTGGTGGAATCCCTGGAGGCGCTGGACCTCAGCGCCCGCCCCTCCCCGTTCCGGCGCGGCACCATGGCCTGCACCGGCATCGAGTTCTGCAAGCTCGCCATCGTCGAGACCAAGGCGCGCGGCGCCTCGCTGATCGACGAACTCGAGCGGCGCATGCCGGAGTTCGACGAGCCCATCACCATCAACCTCAACGGCTGCCCGAACGCCTGCGCCCGTATCCAGGTGGCGGACATCGGTCTCAAGGGCCAGCTGGTGCTGAACGACGAGGGCGAGCAGGTCGAGGGCTATCAGGTGCACCTCGGCGGCGCGCTCGGCCTGGAGGCCGGCTTCGGCCGCAAGGTGCGCGGCCTGAAGGTCACCGCGGACGAGCTCCCCGACTACGTGGAGCGGGTGCTGAAGCGTTTCGAGGCGGAGCGCGAGGACGGCGAGCGGTTCGCGTCCTGGGTCACCCGCGCCTCCGAGGAGGCCCTGCAGTGAGCGAGCGAGCGGCGCCGTTCTACTGCCCGTACTGCGGCGACGAGGACCTGCGCCCCAGCGAGGAAGGGCACGGCGCCTGGGAGTGCGCGGGGTGCAACCGCGCCTTCCGGCTGAAGTTCCTCGGGCTGCTGGCCCGGGGTCTGGACCGATCCGACACGGGAGGGGACCCGGCATGACGGCCGTATCGGACGAGCGCGGCACCGTGGAGTTGCGGGAACTGGCCGAGCAGGCGGGCCGGGACCTGGAGGACGCCTCCGCGCCGGAGATTCTCCGGTGGGCGGCCGACACGTTCGGCAGGCGCTTCTGCGTGACCTCCTCCATGGAGGACGCGGTCGTCGCCCACCTCGCCTCCCGGGCGCTGCCCGGGGTGGACGTGGTGTTCCTCGACACCGGCTACCACTTCCCCGAGACCATCGGCACTCGGGACGCCGTGGAGGCCGTGATGGACGTGAACGTCATCACGCTCACCCCCCGGCGGACGGTCGCCGAGCAGGACGCCGAGTACGGCCCGAAGCTCCACGACCGCGACCCCGACCTGTGCTGCAAGCTGCGCAAGGTGCAGCCGCTGGAGGAGGGCCTGAGGGACTACCTGGCCTGGGCGACCGGCCTGCGCCGCGACGAGTCCCCGACCCGGGCGAACACCCCGGTCGTCGGCTGGGACGAGAAGCGGCGGAAGGTGAAGATCTCCCCCATCGCCAGGTGGACCCAGGACGACGTGGACGCCTACGTCGCCGAGCACGGAGTCCTCACCAACCCGCTGCTGCAGGACGGTTACGCCTCCGTGGGGTGCGCCCCCTGCACCCGCCGCGTGCTGGAGGGCGAGGACGCCCGCGCCGGCCGCTGGGCGGGCCGCGCCAAGACCGAGTGCGGACTGCACGGCTGACCGCCATGACCGCGCCTTCGACGAACCAGGAGAACCACGTGACGACCGGAGCCACCGTCTGGCTCACGGGTCTGCCGAGTGCGGGCAAGACCACCATCGCGCACGAACTCGCCGCCCGGCTGCGCGAGCTTGGCCGGCCGACCGAGGTGCTCGACGGGGACGAGATCCGCGAGTTCCTCTCGGCGGGCCTCGGCTTCAGCCGCGAGGACCGGCACACCAACGTGCAGCGCATCGGCTTCGTCGCCGAACTGCTCGCCCGCAACGGCGTGCTGGCGCTCGTCCCGGTGATCGCCCCCTACGCCGACAGCCGCGAGGCCGTCCGGGCCCGCCACGAGGCGAACGGCACGCCGTACGTCGAGGTGCACGTGGCGACGCCGGTGGAGGTGTGCTCCGTCCGTGACGTGAAGGGCCTGTACGCCAAGCAGGCGGCGGGTGAGCTGTCCGGCCTCACCGGGGTCGACGACCCGTACGAGGAGCCCGAGAAGCCCGATCTGCGCATCGAGTCGCAGCACCAGACCGTGCAGGAGTCCGCGGCGGCCGTTCACGCCGTGCTCAGCGAAAGGGGACTGGCATGACGACCGCCGCCACCACTGTCGAGGAGGGTACGGACAGCCCGTACGCCCTCTCCCACCTGGACGCCCTCGAGTCGGAGGCCGTGCACATCTTCCGTGAGGTGGCAGGTGAGTTCGAGAAGCCGGTGATCCTGTTCTCCGGCGGCAAGGACTCCATCGTCATGCTGCACCTGGCGCTGAAGGCGTTCGCGCCCGCGCCGGTGCCGTTCGCGCTGCTGCACGTGGACACGGGGCACAACTTCCCGGAGGTCCTGGACTACCGCGACCGCACGGTCGCCGAGCACGGCCTGCGCCTGCATGTGGCCTCCGTGCAGGACTACATCGACCGGGGTGTGCTCAAGGAGCGCCCGGACGGCACCCGCAACCCGCTGCAGACGGTGCCGCTCACGGAGAAGATCCGCGACGAGGGCTTCGACGCCGTCTTCGGCGGCGGCCGCCGTGACGAG
The DNA here is from genome assembly GCF_022696125.1 of Streptomyces sp. GB4-14. NCBI lineage: Bacteria > Bacillati > Actinomycetota > Actinomycetes > Kitasatosporales > Streptomycetaceae > Streptomyces > Streptomyces sp. GB4-14. Next base: position 1,059,395 of record NZ_RZHO01000002.1, read on the forward strand.
GAGAAGGCCCGCGCCAAGGAGCGGGTGTTCTCGCTGCGCGACGAGTTCTCCCAGTGGGACCCGCGCCGCCAGCGCCCCGAGCTGTGGAACCTCTACAACGGCCGGCACGCCCCCGGCGAGCACGTGCGCGTGTTCCCGCTGTCCAACTGGACCGAGCTGGACGTGTGGCAGTACATCGCCCGCGAGAACATCGAACTGCCCGAGATCTACTACGCGCACGAGCGCGAGGTCTTCAAGCGCGGCGGGATGTGGCTGACCGCGGGCGAGTGGGGCGGCCCGAAGGACGGCGAGACGGTCGAGAAGCGCCTGGTGCGCTACCGCACCGTCGGCGACATGTCCTGCACCGGTGCCGTCGACTCCGACGCCGACACCATCGAGAAGGTGATCACGGAGATCGCCGCCTCCCGGCTCACCGAGCGCGGCGCCACCCGCGCCGACGACAAGCTGTCCGAGGCCGCGATGGAAGACCGCAAGCGCGAGGGGTACTTCTAAGCATGAGCACGATCACGACCGAGGAGCTCTCGGCCACCACCCTGCTGCGGTTCGCCACCGCCGGCTCCGTCGACGACGGCAAGTCCACCCTGGTGGGCCGGCTGCTGCACGACTCCAAGTCGGTGCTCGCCGACCAGCTGGAGGCGGTGGAGCGCGCCTCCGCCAGCCGCGGCCAGGACGCCCCCGACCTCGCGCTGCTCACCGACGGCCTGCGCGCCGAGCGGGAGCAGGGCATCACGATCGACGTGGCGTACCGTTACTTCGCCACGCCCCGGCGGCGGTTCATCCTCGCCGACACCCCGGGCCATGTGCAGTACACGCGGAACATGGTCACCGGCGCCTCGACGGCCGAGCTGACGGTGATCCTGGTCGACGCCCGCAACGGCGTGGTCGAGCAGACCCGCCGGCACGCGGCGATCGCCGCCCTGCTGCGGGTGCCGCACGTGGTGCTCGCCGTGAACAAGATGGACCTCGTCGGCTACCGGGAGCCGGTGTTCGCGAGGATCGCCGAGGAGTTCACCGCCTACGCCACCGAGCTGGGCGTCCCCGAGGTGACCGCGATCCCGATCTCGGCGCTCGTCGGGGACAACGTGGTGGACCCGTCCGCCACCATGGACTGGTACGGCGGCCCGACCGTGCTGGAGCACCTGGAGACCGTGCCGGTCAGCCACGACCTGACCCGCTGCCACGCCCGGCTGCCCGTGCAGTACGTGATCCGGCCGCAGAGCGCCGAGCACCCCGACTACCGCGGCTACGCCGGGCAGATCGCCGCCGGCACCTTCCGCGTCGGCGACGAGATCACCGTGCTGCCCTCGGGCCGCTCGACCACGATCACCGGCATCGACCTGCTCGGCGAACCCGTCGACGTGGCGTGGACGCCGCAGTCGGTGACGCTGCTGCTCGCCGACGACATCGACATCTCCCGCGGCGACCTGATCGTCCCCGCCAAGGACGCCCCGGCCACCACGCAGGACCTGGAGGCGACCGTCTGCCACGTCGCCGACGAACCCCTGACGGTCGGTCACCGGGTGCTGATCAAGCACGGCACCCGCACGGTCAAGGCGATCGTCAAGGACATCCCGTCCCGGCTCACCCTGGACGACCTGTCCCTGCACCCGCACCCGGGCCGGCTCACCGCCAACGACATCGGCCGCGTCACCATCCGCACCGCCGAACCGCTGCCCGCCGACACCTACGCCGACTCCCGCCGCACCGGGTCGTTCATCCTGATCGACCCCAACGACGGGACCACGCTCACCGCGGGCATGGTCGGCGAGTCCTTCGCCTCACCCGACCCGGTGGACGACGGGGCGGACGACGACGGGTGGGACTTCTGACCACCCGCCGGCCTCCCGCCGCCCCCGTACTGCCCTGAGCCCGCCGACGGCCCGGCCGCGCGACCGCCGCGCGACCGCCGGGCCGCCACCGAGAGGAACGTCCCCCTTGCCTGCCACGACCGCCCTGCGCCGCGCCCTCGCGGTGACGGCCGTGCTGCCGTTGCCGGCCCTGGCCGCCTGCGGTTACGGGTCCCAGGCCAAGGACACCGACACCGCGCAGGTCGCCTCGGGTCCGAGGACCGACGGTCTGGACGCCGTCCGGATCGGCTACTTCGGCAACCTCACCCACGGCACCGCCCTGGTCGGCGCCCAGAAGGGGTTCTTCCAGAAGGAACTCAAGGGCACCGAGGCGAAGTACGCGGTGTTCAACGCGGGCCCGTCGGCGATCGAGGCGCTCAACTCCGATTCCCTGGACGTCGCGTTCATCGGTCCCTCCCCCGCGGTGAACGGCTGGACCAAGGCGGAGGGCGAGAACCTGCGCATCGTGGGCGGTTCGGCGTCCGGGGGCGTGAAGCTGGTCGTGAACCCCGACAAGGTGAAGTCCGTCGAGGATGTCGAGGGCAAGCGGATCGCGACCCCTCAGCTCGGCAACACACAGGACGTGGCGTTCCTCAACTGGGCCGCCGAGCAGGGCTGGAAGGTCGACCCGCAGAGCGGCAAGGGCGACGTCACCGTGGTGCGCAGCGACAACAAGGTCACTCCCGACGCCTTCAGGTCCGGTTCCGTGGACGGAGCCTGGGTGCCCGAGCCGACCGCGTCGCGGCTGGTCGCGCAGGGCGGCAAGGTGCTGCTGGACGAGTCGTCGCTGTGGCCGGGCGGCAGGTTCGTGATCACGAACATCGTCGTCCGCCAGGAGTTCCTCGACAAGCACCCCAAGGCCGTCGAGGCCGTGCTGCGGGCGTCCGTCGAGTCCAACCGGTGGATCAACGCCCACCCCGAGGAGGCCAAGGAGGCCGCCAACGCGCGGCTCGCGGCCGACACCGGCAAGCCGCTGCCCGCCGACGTGCTCGACCCGGCCTGGAGGTCCATCACGTTCCTGGACGACCCGCTGGCCGCCACCCTCAGGACCCAGGCGGGCCACGCCGTCGAGGCGGGCCTGCTGGAGCAGCCGGACCTGAAGGGGATCTACGAGCTGTCCCTGCTCCGCAAGGTCCTGAAGGCGGCCGGCCGCCCCGCCGTCGACGACGCCGGACTCGGCGTCGCCTGAACCGGATCACGCACGCTTCCCAGGAGGTGACGACCATGGCCACGACCCTCGCCAAGGCCGCCGACGGCACGCAGTCGGCCACGCACGCGGCCCGTATCGAGCACGTCTCGAAGTCCTTCGCAGGCCCCGCCGGACAGCAGCTCGTGCTGGACGACATCAGCCTCGACGTCGCCCCCGGCGAGTTCGTCACCCTCCTCGGCGCCTCCGGCTGCGGCAAGTCCACCCTGCTCAACCTCGTCGCCGGCCTCGACCGGCCCTCCGCCGGCGCCATCACCACCGACGGCCGTCCCGCCCTCATGTTCCAGGAACACGCCCTGTTCCCCTGGCTCACCGCCGGCAAGAACATCGAACTCGCCCTGAAACTGCGCGGCGTCCCCAAGAACGAACGGCGTGAGCGCGCCGAACAGCTGCTGGAGCTGGTCCGCCTGGGCGGCGCCCACGGCAAGCGCGTCCACGAGCTGTCCGGCGGCATGCGCCAGCGCGTCGCCCTCGCCCGCGCCCTCGCCCAGGAGAGCCGCCTGCTGCTGATGGACGAGCCGTTCGCCGCGCTCGACGCCATCACCCGCGACGTCCTCCACGACGAACTCACCCGCATCTGGCGCGAGACCGGCCTGTCCGTCCTCTTCGTCACCCACAACGTCCGCGAGGCCGTCCGTCTCGCCCAGCGCGTCGTCCTGCTGTCCTCCCGCCCCGGCCGCATCGCGCGGCAGTGGACCGTGGACATCCCGCACCCGCGCCGCATCGAGGACACGGCCGTGGCCGAGCTGTCCGTCGAGATCACCGAGCAACTCCGTGGGGAGATCCGCCGACATGGCCAGCACTGACACCACCCCCAGGGACGCCGGGGACCTGGCCGGACTGGAAGCGGGCCTGGACGCGCTCGAGACCGTCCAGACCACGCGCAAGCCGCTGAGGCAGACCCTCACCCAGAAGGTCCTCCCGCCGGTCGTCGCCGTCGCGCTCGTGCTGGCCGTGTGGCAGTCGCTGATCACCTTCAAGGTCGTCGACGACCCCACCAAGCTGCCCGCTCCCGCCGACGTCTGGCACGTCCTGGAGAAGGCCTGGCTCCAGGGCGAACTCCTCGGCTACATCTGGACCTCCGTCTCCCGCGGCCTGCTCGGCTTCTGCCTCGCCCTGCTCATCGCCACCCCCCTGGGCCTCCTCCTCGCCCGCATCAAACTCGTCCGCGCCGCGATCGGCCCCATCCTGTCCGGCCTGCAGTCCCTGCCCTCGGTCGCCTGGGTCCCGCCCGCCGTCATCTGGCTCGGCCTGAACAACCAGATGATGTACGCCGTCATCCTCCTCGGCGCCGTGCCCTCCATCGCCAACGGCCTCCTCTCCGGCGTCGACCAGGTTCCGCCGCTGTTCCAGCGCGCCGGACGCACCCTCGGCGCCACCGGACTGAAGGGCACCTGGCACATCACCCTGCCCGCCGCCCTCCCCGGCTACGTCGCCGGACTCAAGCAGGGCTGGGCCTTCTCCTGGCGCTCCCTCATGGCCGCCGAGATCATCGCCTCCTTCCCCGACCTCGGCGTCGGCCTCGGACAGCTCCTGGAGAACGGCCGCAACGCCAGCGACATGGCCATGGTCTTCGAGGCGATCCTGCTCATCCTCACCGTCGGCATCGCCATCGACCTGCTGATCTTCAGCCCTCTCGAACGCCGGGTCCTGCGCACCCGCGGACTCCTGGTGAAGAGCTGAGGTGCCTGTGATGCGTCGTCCCGTCCTGCTCGTCGTCGCCCACGGCAGCCGCGACCCGCGGCACGCCGCGACCGTCCACGACCTGGTGCGCCGGGTACGCGCGCAGCGGCCCGGGCTGCGGGTGGAGACCGGGTTCCTGGACTTCAACGTGCCCTCCGTCGGCGCGGTGCTGGAGTCCCTGGACGCGGAGGGGGTGCGTGACGTGGTCGCGCTGCCGCTGCTGCTCACCCGGGCCTTCCACGCCAAGGCGGACATCCCCGCGGTGCTGTCCGAGGCGCCACCGCGCCTGCGGATCCGCCAGGCGGACGTGCTGGGCCCGTCACCGCTGCTGGTGGCGGCCCTGGAACGCCGGCTGTACGAGGCGGGCCTGACGCCCGCCGACAAGTCCTCGACCGGGGTCGTGCTGGCCTCGGCGGGGTCCTCCGACCCGGAGGCGATCGCAGTGATCGCAGACGTCGCGCGGGAGTGGCGGCACACCGGTTGGTGCGCCGTGCGGCCTGCGTTCGCCTCCGCATCCCTTCCCCGCACCGAGGACGCGGTGCGGGAGCTGCGAGAGCTCGGCTGCGCGCGCGTCGCCGTGGCCCCGTACGTCCTGGCGCCGGGGCGCCTGCCCGACCGGATCGCCCGGGGCGCGGCCGAGGCCGACGTCCTGGCGGACGTGCTGGGCCCCTCCCCTGAGGTCGCCCAGGTTCTCCTCGAGCGCTACGACGCGGCCCGGACGCCGCTGCTGACGGCGCTGGGCGCCTGAGTCTCAGCCGGCGGTCATCTCCACCAGCTTGCGCACCGTGTTCCAGTTGCGGCTGGTGGCGACGACGCCCTTGCTCAGGCGGGGCTTCGCCAGGTGCTCGGCGAGCTTGGAGCGGCCGAGGCCGTCGGGGACGTACAGGTAGAGGGCGCGGTCGCCGAGGCGGAAGTCCTCGGGGAGGTACGCCTCGCGGTCGATCTCCGCGAACCGGTCCTCGGTGACGGGTGCGGAGAAGTAGGTGACGTGGAGCTGCTTCGGCTCCAGGTCCGCGGCCGGGAAGGGGCAGGCGTCGACCACGCCCTTCAGATAGGCGTGGTCGCGGACGATCACGTCCACGTCGAAGCCGAAGCGGCCGGCGAGCGCCCCGGACAGGTCGGCGGCCAGCGACTCCTCGTCGCCGTGTCCCGCGGTGAACGCGGCCTGGCCGCTCTGCAGATGGGTGCGCACGTCCTGGAGGCCGAGGCTCTCCAGCAGTGCGCGCAGTTCGGCCATCGGGACCTTCTTGCCGCCGCCCACGTTGATGCCGCGCAGCAGGGCCGCGTATCTGTTCGCCATGGCCCCGACTGTAGTGCGGCCGTCGTGCCCCGTGGGGGTGGGCACGACGGCCGGGGCCCGCGCGCGGCGGGGCCTCGCAACTCTGGCCGACGGGCGGCTCCCGGAGCAACCCGAACACACTGCTGTGACTGATTCGACAAGGTTGCGGAATGGCCGAGGCCGGTTCCTGTCCCTCCGCCCCCGCCCCTGATCCACCGTGCCGGTGTCCCGGACATGTGTAGGGGGCCACGGTCCTCCCCAGTGGGGAGGCCGGGCGCACCGTCGGGATGAGCCGGGGCCCGCCGGCTTCACCGGGCAGCACGACGAGACGGGCTCACGCCGCCCATACCGTCGAAACGTCAGGTGGCGGCAGGGGGTCGCCGCCGCGGACGAGGGAGCGAACCCGTCATGGGGAACGGAGACGCGCGGGTACGGGGGCTCGCCGCCCGCGCCGGCGGCTGGAGCGCGCGGCACCGCTGGGCGGCCGTCGGCATCTGGGTGCTGTTCGTGGTGCTGGCGATGGGGCTCGGCTCGGCGGCGGGCCGGGTCGACGTCGAGGACAGCGAACAGCTCAAGGGGGAGACCGGCACCGCGGCCCGCATCATCGAGGAGGCCGGGATCGAGGAGCCGGCCTCGGAAACCGTGCTCGTCCAGGCGAAGGACGACGGTCCCACGTCCACCGACGCGGAGTTCCGCTCGGCGGTCGCCGCGGTGATGACGGCCGTGGAGCGGACCGGCGAGGTCACGGACGTCACCTCGCCGTACGACAGCGGCACCGTCTCGAAGGACGGGCGCAGCGCGCTGGTCCAGTTCGACGTGCGGGGTGACCCCGGGACGGCAGGTGAGCGGATCCAGCCGGTGCTGGACGCGGTCGCGGAGGTCCAGAAGGACCACGACTCGCTGCGGATCGAGGAGATCGGCGGCGCCAGCATGATGAAGACGTTCGACGACGCGTTCGGCGACGACTTCAAGAAGGCCGAGTACTCGGCCGTGCCGGTCGCCCTCGGCATCCTGCTGATCGCGTTCGGCGCGCTGGTGGCGGCGCTGCTGCCGGTCGCCCTGGCGATCACCGCGATCATGGCGACGATGGGGCTGATGGGGCTCGTCAGCCACCTCCAGCCGATGAGCGACACCGCCAACTCGGTGATGCTGCTGGTGGGTCTGGCCGTCGGCGTCGACTACTGCCTGTTCTACCTGCGCCGCGAGCGCGAGGAGCGGGCAGCGGGCCGGGACGCGCGGACCGCGCTGCGGATCGCCGCCGCGACCAGCGGCCGGGCGATCGTCGTCTCCGGTGTCACGGTGTGCGTGGCCATGGCGGGCATGCTGTTCACCGGGATCGCCGAGTTCGAGGCGATGGGCCTGGCCTCGCTGATGGTGGTGGCCGTCGCGATGGTCGGCTCCGTGACGGTGCTGCCGGCGCTGCTGTCGCTGCTGGGCGAACGGGTCGAGAAGGGCAGGGTGCCGTTCCTGCGGCGGCGGACGAGCGGCCGGAACGACAGCCGGTTCTGGTCGGCGGTGCTGAAGCGGGTGCTGGCCCGGCCGGTGCTGTCGGTGGTCGTGGCGACCGGTGCGCTGCTCGCGGTGGCCGCGCCCGCGCTCGGCATGAAGACCGAGAACCTCACGCTGGACCAGGAGTTCGGGGACTCGCTGCCGATCGTGCAGACGTACAACCGGGTCAACGAGGCGTTCCCGGGCGGTTCCGAGCCGGCCGAGGTGGTCGTCAAGGCGGACGACATCAACGCCCCCGAGGTGAAGGCGGCGCTGGCCGACTTCCGTGAGCAGGCGGTCGGTTCGGGCGCCTCGCGCGGCCCGGTCGAGATCAAGCTGCACGACCAGCAGAACCTGGCGTTCGTCTACGTGCCGCTGGTGGGCGGCTCCGACCAGGACGCGGCGGGCGCCAGCCTGGAGAAGCTGCGCGACGAGGTGCGGCCGGCGACGCTCGGCAAGGTCGACGGGGTCGAGGCGCCGATCACCGGCCAGGTGGCGGGCAACAAGGACTTCAACGACCAGCTGGTCGGCTCGGTGGTCCCGGTGTTCGCGTTCGTGGTGGTGTTCGCCTTCCTGCTGATGCTGCTGTCGTTCCGCTCGCTGACGGTCGCGGTCACCTCGATCGTGCTGAACCTGCTGTCGGTGGGCGCCGCGTACGGCATCCTCGTGGCGGTCTTCCAGCACGGCTGGGGCGCGTCCCTGGTGGGCGCGGAGGGGGTGGGCGCCATCATCACGTGGCTGCCGCTGTTCCTCTTCGTGATCCTGTTCGGCCTGTCGATGGATTACCACGTGTTCGTGGTGTCCCGGATCCGTGAGGCGCGGGCACGGGGACTCCGGACGCAGGACGCGATCAGGCACGGGGTGGTCACCACGGCCGGCGTGGTGACCAGTGCCGCGGTCATCATGGTCGCCGTGTTCGCGATCTTCGGGACGCTGTCCATGCAGTCCATGAAGCAGATGGGCGTGGGTCTGGCGGCGGCGGTGCTGATCGACGCCACGGTCATCCGGGGGGTGCTGCTCCCGGCGGTGATGGCGCTGCTGGGCGAGCGGAACTGGTACTTCCCGAAGTGGCTGCACCGCCTGCCCGACCTCACGCACGACGAGGCGCCCGCGGCTCTCACGCCGAAGGCGCGGGACGGCGAGGGCGAGAGGGTGCCGGTCTGACCGGACCGGCACCCCGACGACCAGGGCCCGGCGGCTGCCACCGCCGGGCCCTGCCGGTGTCGTCGGGGTGCCGGCCGTCGGGGGGCGACGGGCCGGGGCGGCCTGCGCGCGGCTCAGGCGCGGTCCGGGAGCTCCGCCTCGATCAGGTCGGCCGCCCTTCGCGTGCCGCCCTCCTTCGCCATCTCCGCCTGGACGTCCTTCAGGCGGCGGGCGACCTCCGGGTCGTCGACCAGGGAGAGGGCCGCGGTGCGCAGCGCCTCGGGGGTCGCCTCCTGGCTGGGCAGGTGCCGGGCCACCCCGAGCGCCTGGAGCATGTCCGCGTTGCCGAACTGGTCCACGGCCTGCGGCACGGCGATCATCGGGGTGGCCGTGGCCAGCCCCTCCTGGCTGCCGCCCGCACCCGCGTGGGTGACGAACAGGTCGGCCTGCTTGAGGATCGCGAGCTGCGGCACCCAGCTCCGCACCTCGACGTTCGGCGGCACGTCGCCGAGCTCGGCCGGGTCGACGTGCTTGCCGATCTGCAGCACCAGGTGCCAGCCGGGCAGGCCGGCGAACGCCTCGACGCACGCCCGGTAGAAGGCCGGCTGCTTGGTGAAGGACGAGCCCAGCGACACCAGGACGACCTTCTCCGCCCCGGCCGGCCGCTGCCAGCCGCCCTCGGCGCCGCGGTCGCCCTGGCAGGCCCCCACGAAGGAGTACACGCGTTCGTCGACCCGGTCGGCGTGCGGCTGGAGCGCCTTCGGGATCAGCACGATGGAGCGGTCCGGACGCCCGACGAAGTCGTCGGGGTGCAGGGTGACCCCGTTCTCCTCCAGCCAGGCCCGGAAGCGGGCGTAGTACGCCTTGCCGCGTTCGGTCTTCTTCGGCTCCTCCCACATCGGCTCGGCGACCTCCTTCTCGTAGCCCTCCCAGGCGACGAGGTTCGGCGAGAGGGAGATCGCGGGCACGCCCCAGCGGTGGGCGAGGACGCGGGCCGGGTAGGCGGTGATGTCGTGCAGCACGAGGTCGGGGGTGTCGCCCTCGTACGCCTCGATGAGCTGCGGGAGCGCCTGCACGGCGTCGGCGAGGAACGGCTCGACGTTGTCGAGGAGGGTGGTGCCCCAGGCCTCGGGGTCGTCGTCGGGGCCGGGCAAGGTGGAGTTCCACAGCTTGGGCTCGGCGCCGGTCGCGGCGACCTTGTCGGCGAACAGGGGCGGGATCGCGTACGTCACCCGGTGCCCGCGCGCCACCAGCTCCCGGATCACCTCGAGGCTGGGGTTCACGTGCCCGTGGGCGGCGATGGAGAACATGGCGATGTGCGCGCGAGCGGTCATGCCCCGACCTTAAACGAGACGAAACGTCTCGTACAAATCGAAACCGGTACGCCGCTCACCGCTGGTACCGGGCGAGGACCAGGTTGCCGTCCTTCTCCAGCCGCCTCCGCAGCTCGTCGAGGCCGATCGCGCCGCTGTAGTACTCCTGGAGCGCCGGCGTGGCGACCTTGTCCTTCCACTCCGGGTAGCCCCGTACGGACTGCGCGGGCGCCGGGCTCAGCCGGGCGGCCAGCGCCGTGCCGGTGGCCCAGCCGTGTTCGGGGGTGCGCAGGGCCGGGTCGGCGAGGGCCTGGCGGCCGGTGGGCAGCATCCAGTCGCCGAGTGCGAGGCGCACCATGTTCCGCGGCTGGAGCAGGAAGTCCAGGAAGGCGACGGCCTCCTTCTTGTGCGGGCAGTCCTCGGCGACGGACAGCGTCTGCGGGCTGACGCCCTGGGCGAGCCCGCCGGCCCCGGCGGGTGCGGGCAGCACCTGCCACTCGAAGCCCTTCGGCGCCTGCTGGACGATCTGCTGGCGGTACGAGAAGCCGAGCGGGACCATCGCGTACTTGCCCGCGAAGAGGCCGGGCAGGGTGTCGGAGCCGCCGCTGCCGAGGGTGGTGGGCGAGGCGCTGCGGTCAGTGTTCAGCTGCTCGTGGACGGTGCGGGGGACGACCGCGTCGCCCTCCTCGAACCGCACGGTGACCTTCCCTTCGGCGTCGCGGTGGAAGAGCCGGCCGCCCGCGGAGAGGGACAGGTTGAGGGTGGCGGACACCGGCTCCTTGAGGGGCCAGGCCACGCCGTAGCGGCCGTCGCCGGACAGCTCCTTCGTCACCCGGCGGAACTCGGCCCAGCTCCAGGGGTGTCCGGGCGTCGGGACGCGGACGCCGGACTCCCTCAGGCGGGCGGCGTCGGCGATGAGGACGCGCGGCTCCTGGAGGAAGGGCACGCCGTAGACGCCGTCGCCGAACGTGACGGACTGCCAGGAGAGTTCGGGGATGTCGGAGGTGAGCCGCTCGGGCAGCAGGTCCGTGAGGTCGGCGAGGTGGCCTCCGTAGGCGAAGTCGGCGAGGTCGTCGGAGGCGTCGTGGACGATGTCGGGGGCCTCGCCGCCCTCGAAGGAGGTGAGGAGCTGGTCGTGGACGCTGTCCCAGCTGCCCTGGACGTACTCCACGCGGACGTCGGGGTGGAGGGCGTGCCACTCGTCGACGAGTTCCTTGGTGGCCTCGACCGACTCCTGCTGCCAGGCCAGGGACTGGAAGCGCAGGGTGACCCGGCCGTCGTCGCGGGTGCCGCCGGAGGAGCAGCCCGCGAGGAGCAGGGCGAGGGCGACCGCCCCGACGAGCGTCCTGACGGGCGTCGTGCGGGTCCTTCGAGTCATGCGGGTCATCAGCCCTTCACCGCCCCGGCGAGGAGGGAGCCGGTGATGCGGCGCTGGATGAGCGCGAACACCAGCAGGGACGGAAGCGTCGCGAGGAACGCTGCGGCGGCCAGCGGGCCGAGATCGGCGACCCCTTCGGCGCCGATGAAGCGGGTGAGGAGCACCGGCAGCGTCTGCTGTTCCGGCGTCTTCAGCAGGACGAGGGCGAAGAAGAACTCGTTCCACGCGGTGACGAACGCGAACAGCGCGGTCGCGGCGATGCCCGGCGCGAGCAGCGGCACGGTCACCGACACCAGGGTGCGCAGCCGTCCGGCGCCGTCCACGGCCGCCGCCTCCTCCAGCTCGGCCGGCACGGCGCGGACGTAGCCGGTGAGCATCCACAGGGCGAAGGGCAGCGACCAGACGACGTAGACCAGCACCAGGCCGGGCAGCGAGTCGATGAGCCGCAGGTTCTTCAGCACCAGGAACAACGGGATGATCAGCAGCACGAACGGGAACGCCTGGCTGACGACCACCCAGCCGGTCGCCGCCCGTGCCAGGGCGCTGCGGTGGCGGGCCATGACATACGCCGTCGGGGTGGCCACGGCGACCGCGACGAGGGCCGCGGCGGACGCGGTGAGCAGGGAGTTGAGGGCGGCGCGCAGCAGCGGCTGCTCCTCGAAGGCCTGACGGAAGTTGGCGAGGGTGGGGTCCTGCGGGATCCAGGCGGGGTGCAGCCCGGCCAGCTCGGAGGCCGGCTTGAACGCGGTGGACGCCAGCCACACGAACGGGAAGGCCAGGAAGACGAGATAGGCGAGCAGGGCCGCGTACTGGCCGGCGCGGGCCGCGGGACGGGTCCTCAACGCTCGTCACCTCCCCTCAGCCGGCCCACGAGGAACACGGCGAGCAGCACGGAGATCGCAGCGACCATCACACATCCCATGGCGGCCGCGTAGCCGAACTGGCCGTACCGGAAGGCCTCCTCGTAGGCGAACAGCATGGGCAGACGGGTGCGTCCGCCGGGGCCGCCGTTGGTGAGCACGTAGACCAGGGCGAAGGAATTGAAGTTCCAGATGAGGTTGAGCGCCGTGATGGCGAGGGCGACGGGCCGCAGGGCGGGCCAGGTGACTGTGCGGAAGCGGCGCCAGGCGCCGGCGCCGTCGACGGCCGCGGCCTCGTGCAGTTCGCGCGGGGTGTTCTGCAGCCCGGCGAGCAGCGCCACAGTGGTCTGCGGCATGCCCGCCCACACACCGACGACGATCACCGCGGGCAGGGCGGTGGCGAGTCCGCTCAGCCAGTCCCGGTCGCCGCCGAACCCGAGGTCGCGCAGCGTCTCGTTGAGGATGCCGGCGTCCGGGTTGTACGTGAGGCGCCACATGATGCCGACGACCACCTCGGGCATCGCCCAGGGCACGATCGCCAGGGCGCGGGCCGCCCAGCGCAGCCGCAGGTCCTGGTCGAGCAGCAGGGCGAGGCCGAGGGCCAGCAGGAACTGCGGGACGGTCACGCCGACCGCCCACACCAGCCCGATGCGGAACGACTCCCAGAACAGGGTGTCCTGGAGCAGGTCCTGGAAGTTCAGCGTGCCGATCCAGCGGGTCGGCTCGGTACGGCCCGACTGGGCGTCGGTGAAGGCCAGCAGGATGCCGTGGAGCAGCGGGCCGACGCTGAGCACCAGGATGGGGATCAGCGCGGGCAGCACCAGGAACCACGGGCCGTGATCGACGGCACGCCGTCCCCGGCGGCTCGGGTCGGGCGCGCGGGGCTCGGATCTCCTCGCCTCGGTCACCGACGTCACGGCATCAGCCCCTTCGCGCGTGGGGGGTGGGCCCGGTCATGGTCGTGAACGCGACAGCGCACGTCAAGGGCCCGCGCACATCGCCCGACCTGTGCGAATGCGAGACTGGCCGGCGAACGGCCGGACGGAGGCGCCCGGCGGGGCCCGGGACGGACACGGAGGCGGAAGCGATGGACGAGGCACGGGCGCGGGAGGTTGTGGAGGCCGCCGGGGTGCTGCCCGGGGGCGCCGGGGATCCGCGGCTGCTGGCGCTCGGGGAGAACGCGGTGTTCGCCGCCGGGGACCTGGCGGTGAAGGTGGGCCGGGACGCGGAGCTGCTGGAGCGGGCCCGCCGCGAACTGGCCGTGGCCGGATGGCTGGCCGAGCAGGGCGTGCCCGCCGTGCGTCCCGCCGTGTCCGAGGCGCTGCTGGTGGAGGGGCACCCGGTGACCGTGTGGCACCGGCTGCCCGACCCGGTGCGCCCCACCGAGCCCAGGGACCTGGCCGTGCTGCTGCGGCAGGTGCACGCGCTGCCCGCGCCGACCTTCGCCCTGCCGCCCCGCTCGCTGCTGGACGGTGTCGAGCGCTGGCTGCGGCTCGCGGGGGACGCGATCGACCCGGCGGACGCGGCGTATCTGCGCGAGCGGCGCGACGGGTTCGCGGCCGCCGCGGCCGCGCTGACGCCCCGGCTGCCGCGCGGGCCGATCCACGGCGACGCGCTTCCCCGCAACGTGCACGTCGGGCCGGACGGTCCCGTGCTGATCGACCTGGAGACCTTCTCCTCGGACCTGCGTGAGCACGACCTGGTGGTGATGGCCCTCTCCCACGACCGCTACGGCCTGCCCGACGAGGCCTACGACTCCTTCACCGGGACCTACGGCTGGGACGTGCGCGAGTGGGAGGGGTGCTCGGTGCTGCGCGGGGCGCGGGAGACCGCGAGCTGCGCCTGGGTCGCCCAGCACGCCCCGGGCAACCCCAAGGCGCTGGCCGAGTTCCGCCGCCGGGTGGCGTCGCTGCGGGACGGGGACGAGACCGTGCGCTGGTACCCGTTCTGAGCGGGTCCCGCGGCTCGGTGAGCGCGGGTCAGACCGGTTCGCCCGCCGGTTCGCGCAGCGGCCAGGTGCCGTCGACGAGGGCGGCCGGGTCGCCCTTGCGGCGCAGGAAGTCCTGGAAGTCCGCCGCCCAGGCCGCGTACCACTCGATCTGACGGCGGTGCAGCTCCGCCGGGCCGAGGGCAGCGACCTTCGGGTGGCGGTCGGCTATCGCGCAGGCCAGCCGGGCGGCGGCGAGGGCGTCGGCCGTCGCGTCGTGCGCCGCGTCGAGGCGGACGCCGTACTCCGCGCAGACCGCCTCGAGCGTGCGCTTGCCGCGACGGTAGCGGTCGACGGCGCGGTCGATGGTGTACGGGTCGATCACCGGGGCCGGGTCGGCGCCGTCCAGGCGGTCGCGCAGCGACGGCAGTCCGTACCGCCGCAGCTCGGCGGAGAGCAGGCTCAGGTCGAACGAGGCGTTGTAGGCGACGACCGGGACGCCGGTCTTCCAGTAGGCGGCGAGGACGCCGGCGACGGCGTCGGCCACCTGGTCGGCGGGGCGGCCCTCGGCGGCCGCGCGCTCGTTGCTGATGCCGTGGACCGCGACCGCGTCGGCGGGGATCATCACGCCCGGGTCGGCCAGCCACTCCCGGCGCCCCAGCGTCTCCCCCGCGCGGAGCTCGATCACGGCTCCCGTGACGATCCGCGCCTCGCTCGGATCCGTCCCCGTCGTCTCCAGGTCGAAGCCGATCAGCAGCTCCCGGTGCCAGCCCATGGGCTGCCCCCCTTCTGTGCGGTGCGTTCCCCCAGTGGCTTCACCCTCGCACGCGCCACTGACAACCAGAGGATCGCATTCCGTTTCCCGCGCGGACCGGGCGGCCCCGGAACGCACACGCACCCGGAAATTCAGGACACCGGCCGCGAATCCGCCCACATCTGCTCGAACTCCTCGCGATAGGTGGGGAAGAGACCGCCCTCCTCGGTCTCGCCCGGCTTGACCACCTTCGTCCCGTTGCGCAGGACCAGCACCGGCGCCTCCATGCCGCGGGTGCGGCGCAGGTGGTTCTGCACCACGGCGATGCCGTCGGAGCCGTCGCCGTCCACCAGGTAGGCCGTGCAGCGCGGCGTCTCGTCGTAGACCTGGATCTCGAAGGCGCCCGGGTCGCGCAGCCGGGACCGCACGCGGCGCATGTGGAGGATGTTCATCTCCACGGACCGGCCCAGCTCGCCCCGCTTGATGCCCAGTTCGCGCTCGCGTCGCTTGACGGCGCTGGAGGCCGGGTTGAGGAACAGCAGCCGCACCCGGCAGCCGGACTCGGCCAGGCGCACCAGCCGGCGGCCCGAGAAGTTCTGCACGAGCAGGTTCAGGCCGATGCCGACGGCGTCGAGCCTCCGGGCCCCGCCGAACATGTCCTCGGCGGGGAACTGCCGCAGCAGCCGGACCCGGTCGGGATGCACCGCGACCACGTCCGCGTACCGGTCGCCGACCAGGTCCTCGACCGCGTCCACCGGAAGCCGGCGCGCCGAGGGCACGTCGCCGCCCGCGCCGAGCATCTCCAGCAGCCGGGCGGAGGCCCGCTCCGCCTGGTTCAGCACCGCCTCGGACAGCGCCCGGTTGCGGGAGACCACGTTGCGGGTGACCTCCAGCTCGTCCAGGGCCAGCTCGACGTCCCGGCGGTCGTCGAAGTACGGCTCGAAGCACGGCCAGTGCTGCACCATCAGCTCGCGCAGCTGCGGCAGGGTGAGGAACGACAGCACGTTGTCGTCGGCCGGATCGAGCAGATAGCCCTTGCGGCGGCTGACCTCGCGCACGGCGACCGCGCGCTGCACCCACTCCTGTCCGGCGGGACCGGCCGCGGCGACCACCCAGTCGTCGCCGTGCACGGGCTCGTAGATCGGCCGCAGCACGGCGGCGACGACCGCGCGCAGCCGCTGCTCGACCAGGTTCAGCCAGATGTAGGCCCGGCCGGCCCGCTGCGCGCGCGTGCGCACCTCGCGCCACGCGTCCGCGCCCCAGTCCAGCTCCGGTCCGATCGAACCCGCGTCCATCGGCCGTGCCAGGGACACCGCACCGGGCGGGACGTCCGTGGAGCCGCTCCCCTCGTGACCCTCGTCACCAGGGGGCAGTTCCAGCCCTCCCGAGCCCACCCGCGCACCGCCTTCCAGTCCCCCGAGCACTCCCCGTCCAACGATCAAGGAGAGTACTCCGCATGCGGTGCGCGATGCAGCCCGATGGACAGGGTCGTTTCCCCAACGTCCGCCGTGCAGGCGACCGTTCCGCCCTCCGGGGTCCGGCGAGTGAGCATATTCATAGCGGATTCGCAGGATGTGCGGTCGGCGGCGACCGGGGCATGGGTAGAAGGTGGACCCGCCCTGCTTCCCGCCCGTTCGGGGAGACACGGGGACACTCGGAGCCAAGGCGTCCCCACCGGCGCCGTACACCTGAAAGAGTCGTGTCCATGCAGGTCTGGCCTGGCGAGGCGTATCCGCTCGGTGCCACGTACGACGGCGCCGGAACGAATTTCGCGGTCTTCACGGAGGCCGCGGACCGAGTAGAGCTGTGTCTGCTGCACGACGACGGCTCCGAGACCGCGGTCGAACTGCGGGAGAGCGACGCGTTCGTGCGGCACGCGTACCTGCCCGGGGTGATGCCCGGGCAGCGGTACGGCTTCCGTGTCCACGGGCCGTACGCCCCCGAGCGGGGGCTGCGCTGCAACTCCGCGAAACTGCTGCTCGATCCGTACGCACGTGCGATCAGCGGCTCGATCCAGTGGGGCGAGGAGGTCTACGGCTACCACTTCGACGACCCCGAACGGCGCAACGACCTGGACTCGGCGCCGCACACGATGACGTCGGTCGTGGTCAACCCCTACTTCGACTGGGGGGACGACCGGAGCCCCCGGACGGAGTACCACCACACGGTGATCTACGAGGCCCACGTCAAGGGCCTCACCATGCGCCATCCGGGGCTGCCCGAGGAGCTGCGCGGCACGTACGCGGGCCTGGCGCACCCGGCGATCATCGAGCACCTGACCGAACTGGGCGTCACGGCGCTGGAGCTGATGCCGGTCCACCAGTTCGTGAACGACCACCGGCTGGTCGACATGGGGCTGAACAACTACTGGGGCTACAACACCATCGGCTTCTTCGCCCCGCACAACGCCTACGCGTCCTGGGGCGACCGCGGCCAGCAGGTGCTGGAGTTCAAGTCGGCGGTGAAGGCGCTGCACGAGGCCGGGATCGAGGTGATCCTCGACGTGGTCTACAACCACACCGCCGAGGGCAACCACCTGGGCCCCACGCTGTCCTTCAAGGGCCTCGACAACCCCTCGTACTACCGGCTGGCCGAGGACCCGCGGTACTACATGGACACCACGGGCACGGGGAACTCGCTGCTGATGCGGTCCCCGCACGTACTCCAGATGATCATGGACTCGCTGCGGTACTGGGTCACCGAGATGCACGTCGACGGCTTCCGCTTCGACCTCGCGGCCACCCTGGCGCGGCAGTTCCACGAGGTGGACCGGCTGTCGTCGTTCTTCGACCTGGTGCAGCAGGACCCGGTGGTCTCCCAGGTGAAGCTGATCGCCGAGCCGTGGGACGTCGGCGAGGGCGGCTACCAGGTGGGCAACTTCCCGCCGCTGTGGACCGAGTGGAACGGCAAGTACCGGGACACCGTGCGGGACCTGTGGCGGGGCGAGCCGCGCACGCTCGCCGAGTTCGCGTCCCGGCTGACCGGCTCCTCCGACCTCTACCAGGACGACGGGCGGCGCCCGCTCGCCTCGATCAACTTCGTCACCTGCCACGACGGCTTCACCCTGCACGACCTGGTGTCGTACAACGAGAAGCACAACGAGGCCAACGGCGAGGACAACCGGGACGGCGAGAGCCACAACCGGTCCTGGAACTGCGGGGCCGAGGGCGACTCCGACGACCCGGACGTGCTGGCGCTGCGGGCCCGGCAGATGCGGAACTTCATCGCCACCCTGATGCTCTCCCAGGGCGTGCCGATGATCAGCCACGGCGACGAGCTGGCCCGCACCCAGCGGGGCAACAACAACGCCTACTGCCAGGACAACGAACTGGCCTGGCTCGACTGGCCGGACGGGGAGGAGAGCGAGGGCGAGGGCGACGACGGGGACCTCCGGCGGCAGCTGCTGGAGTTCACGCGGGCGATGGTGTGGCTGCGCAAGGACCACCCCGTCTTCCGGCGCCGCCGCTTCTTCCACGGCCGTCCCGTGGAGGGCACCCACGACGACCTCTCCGACATCGCCTGGTTCACGCCCGAGGGCGCGGAGATGACCCAGCGGGACTGGGAGTCGGCGCGGGCGTCGGCGCTGACCGTGTTCCTCAACGGCAACGCCATCTCCGAGCCCGGGCAGCGCGGCGAGCGGATCACCGACGACTCGTTCCTGCTGATGTTCAACGCCTCCCCCAAGCCGCTGGACTTCGTGGTGCCCGTGGACCACGGCGCGCAGTGGCAGGTGGTGGTCGACACCGCCCGCGGGGACGGCGTGCCGCCGGGCACGGGTCCGAAGGTGTCCGCGGGCACGCGGCTGACGCTGGCCGACCGGAGCCTCACGGTGCTGCAACGGCCGGCGTAAGGGCCCCGCGGCCCGTGGGGCTCCGCCCAGGACCCCGTTCCGCAGACGTCGGAGGGGCTGATGTCCAGCCCCTCCGACGTCTGCGGGCATCCCGCTCCCGCCCCGAACGGAGCAGCGATGGCACGAGAAGCCACTACGCGGGTACGTAGGTTCCCATGACCTCTGAGCGCCCTGACCCGGCAGTCCCCACGGCGACCTACCGGCTGCAGCTCCAGTCCGCCTTCCCGTTCGCGGCGGCCGCGGAGGCCGTGCCGTACCTGGCCTCGCTCGGCGTGTCCCATCTGCATCTGTCGCCCGTCCTGGAGGCGGTGCCCGGCTCGCAGCACGGCTACGACGTCGTGGACCCGACGCGCGTACGGGAGGAGCTGGGCGGCGAGGAGGGGCTGCGGGAGCTGTCCCGCACCGCGCGGCGGCACGGGCTCGGGCTGGTGGTGGACATCGTCCCGAACCACATGGCGATGTCCCCGCGTCACAACCCGGCGCTGTGGGAGGTGCTGCGCGACGGCCCGTCCTCGCGCCGCGCCCGCTGGTTCGACATCGACTGGGAGGCGCAGGGCGGGCAGGTGCTGCTGCCGGTGCTCGGCGGGCCGCTCGGCGAGGAGGCCGGCCGGCTGAAGGCCGACGGGGACGTGCTGCGCTACTACGACCACGTCTTCCCGCTGCGCGAGGGCACGGCCTCCCTGCCGCTGCCGCAGCTGCTGGACGCGCAGTGGTACCGCCCGGTGTGGTGGCGGCTGGCCCGCACCGAGCTGAACTACCGGCGGTTCTTCAGCATCTCCGAGCTGATCGGGGTGCGGGTGGAGGACCCCGAGGTGTTCGAGGCGACGCACGCGAAGATCCTGGAGCTGCTGCACGAGGGCGTGGTCGACGGGCTGCGCGTCGACCATCCGGACGGGCTCGCCGACCCCGGGACCTATCTGCGGCGGCTGCACGAGGCGACGGGCGGCCGCTGGACGGTGGTGGAGAAGATCCTCGCCGACGGCGAGGCTCTGCCCTCCTCCTGGCCGGTCGCCGGAACCACCGGCTACGACGCCCTGCGTCACGTCGACGGGCTGTTCGTGGACCCGGGCGGGTTCGGGGAGCTGCTGGACCGCTACCGGGCCCACGCGGCCCCGCAGACGGACCGGGGCGGCGACTGGGACACCACGGTGCGGCGGGCCGCGTACAAGGTGCTCACGCACGAGCTGGCCGCCGAGCTGGACCGGCTCACCCGGGTGGCGGGCCGGCTGTGCGCGACCGCCCCCGAGACCGCGCTGCGCGACCGCGCGCCCTGGGCGCTGCGCACCGCGCTGACGGAGCTGCTGGTGCGGCTGGAGGTGTACCGGCCCTACACACCCGAGGACGCGGCCACCGTGGTGACCGAGGAGGCCGCGGCCGAGGCCCGGCGCGCCTTCGCCGTCCCGGAGGAGGCGGGCGCGGTGGACGTCGTACGGGACCTGCTGCTGGGGCGGTACGGGGACGGGCCCGCGTACGTGGAGTTCCGTACGCGGTTCGCGCAGACGGCGTCGGCGCTGCGGGCCAAGTCCGTGGAGGACACGGCGTTCTACCGCTACGTGCCGCTGCTGTCGGCGACGGAGGTGGGCGGAGAGCCGGGCGATCCGGCGGTGGCCCCCGACCGCTTCCACGCGTACTGCGCGCGCGTGCAGCGCGACTGGCCGGCCACGGGGACGGTGCTGTCCACGCACGACGCCAAGCGCAGCGCGGACGTGCGGGCGGCGCTGCACGTGCTCACCGAGTGCCCGGAGCGCTGGGCGTCCCTGCTCGCGGAGGTGTCCCGGGCCGGGGAGGCCGTGCCCGACGGGCAGACGGCGTGGGCGGCCTGGCAGACGGTGTTCGGCCTCGGCCCGGCCGAGGAGGAGCGGGTGCAGGCGGCGCTGCTGAAGCATGTGCGCGAGGCGGGCCTGTTCACCAGCTGGACGGAGCAGGTGCCGCCGTACGAGGAGGCGGTGGCGCGGTTCGTGACGGCGGGGCCGTGCGGGGTGCCGGGGCGGAAGGTCGCGGAGCTGCGGGAGGCGCTGGAGCCCCACATCCGGGCGAACGTGCTGGGCGCGGCGCTGGTGCACCTGACCATGCCGGGCGTGCCGGACCTCTATCAGGGCACGGAGCACGAGTACCGGGCGCTCGTCGACCCGGACAACCGGCGGCCCCCGCGGTTCGGGGAGGACGGCCGGGACGGCGCGGACGGCGCGGACAAGAGTGCGGTGACCCGGGCGGCGCTGGCGCTGCGGACGCGGCGGCCGGAGGTCTTCGGCACGACGGCGTCGTACGAGCCGCTGGCGGCCCAGGGACCGGCTGCGGACCACTGCCTGGCGTTCGCCCGCTCCGGCGCGGTGGTCACGGCGGTGACCCGCCTGTCCCTGCGTCTCGCGGAGTCGGAGGGCTGGGGTGACACCCGGCTGCCGCTGCCGCCGGGGCGGTGGGTCGATGTCCTGGGGGCTGGGCGGGAGTTCGAGGCAGACGTGCGGGTGGCGGAGCTGTTCGCCTCGTCGCCGGTGACGCTGCTCGAGCGGTTGCCGGAGTGACGGTGGTCGTGGGGCGCTGTGCGGGTTCGGTGACCGGCCGGCGCACGGCCGGTGCGGACCCGGGGGACGCGCGGCGGGCGCGGGACGGCCGACGTGCGGGAAGAGGCTCACCCCATGCCTCTGAGCGCCCCCTGGCGGCTCCCCCGCACCGCCCTTGACACCGTCTCGCGGCCGTGGGGTACTGCGCAGTGCGAGTGCGGGCGGTGACGGGGGGTGGGTCCGCTGCGGGAGTCGCGCTATCCGACGGTGTCCGAACTGGTCTTCTCCGCCCGGGCGCTGGCGATCCAGTGGCCGGGTCTGTGTGCGCTGCGGCAGGTGGGGGTGTCCCGTGGGGGGCGGCCGCTGCACCTGCTGTCCGTGGGACGCGCCCGGCACGCCGTCCTGGTCGTGGCGGGCGCCCACGCCAACGAGCCCGCCGGCAACGGGACGCTGCTGGAGCTGGCCCGGCGGACCCTGCTCGAGCGGGAGCTGCGGGACGGCGTCTCCTGGCACTTCCTGCTGTGCGCGGACCCCGACGGGGCGAGCCTGCACGTCACCCCGGCGCCGCGCAGTCTGTACGACTACCACCTGGGCTTCTTCCGCCCGGCCGGTCCCGAGCAGCCGGAGTGGGCGCCCTCGGTGCTGCCCGCCGACCGGCTCCCCCCGGAGACACGGGCGCTGACCGGGGTGATCGACGAGCTGCGGCCCTTCCTCCAGGTGTCCCTGCACGGCACCGATCTGGGCGGCAGCTGGGTGCAGTTGACGCGGGACGTGCCCGGACTGGCGGAACCGTTCGCCAAGTCCGCGGCCGAGCTGCACATCCCCGTCGAGACGGGCGCCTCGGACGCGGCGGGCTGGCCCGCGTCGGGGCCCGGCGTGCACGTGATGCCCGCGCCGGAGGCGGCCCCGGCCTATCCGAGCCTGAGCGACGACGCCCGGCACAGCACCTGGTACCACGCGCACCGGTACGGCGGCCTGACCGCGGTGGTCGAGGTGCCGATGTGGGCGAGCGACCTGGTCGACGACCCGGCCCCGCACCCGGCGCCGGACACCGCGATGCACGCGCTCGCGGAGCGGCTGCTGCGGGACGCGGGCGAGGTGCGGCACGTGCTGGAGGACTCACGGCCGGGGCCGCCGCCCGCCGAGGCCGGCGGTCCGCTGCTGCGGGCGGCCACCTGGGTGCTGGAGCTGGTGCCTGGACTGGCGGCCGACCTGGTCCGCACCCCGCCCGCGGACGGCACCCGCGCCTACGTCGGCAGCGTGGACGCCTTCGCGCGCCGGGTGCCGCTCCGGGCGGCGGCGATGCTGCGGCGCGCACTGCACGACACCGACGCCCGGGCGGCGGCCCGCCTGGACCACCTGGTCGCCCACTGGAGCGACGCCTTCGCCGCCCGCTTCCGCGCCCGCTGGGTGCCGGTGCGGCACCAGGTGGAACACCAGTCACGCACGGTGGTGGCGGCGGCGCGGCAGGCGCGGGCGGGGTTGATGTGAGGGGGGCGGGAGGCGCGTTTCCCGGCACGGGACGACGCCGCGCGGTCGTCGTGCCCTGTTGTCCGGCTCACGGGTCGGCCCGCAGGCCACGCCGGGGAGCGGCGAGACGGTGCTGACGCTGGGCGGCGGCGGGGCGCTGCTCGGCTGCTGCCCGCACGTCGGGCGCCGACCACGGCGCCCGGCTGACCGAGCCTCCGGGGCTGCGCCACTCCCTCGGCACGGAGGCCGGCCCGTGCCCGGCGGGCAAACCGTGACGGCCCCCGTACACCGGCCCGCGTGTCCTGCCGCGCCGCGCCGGACGGCTCGGCGCGTCTCACGTCCCGTCCAGCGCGAACAGGGCCCCCGTGCGGGCACGCAGCGTGCAGGCGTTCGGGAAGGTTTCCGTCCAGGTGACCGGACGGTCGCGCCACATGCCCTCCGCGTGGGCCGTCACCGGGGCGTAGATCATCGGGCAGAGGACGTCCTCCGCGGGGAGTGCGGCGATGCGGCCGTCGGCGGCCGACAGCTGCGCGCAGGCCTCCTCCGCGTGCGGGTGGCCGCCGCCGGGCGGGTCGCACCGCAGCAGCGTGCCGCCCTCCGCCCCGGCCACCTGCGTCTCCCCGTGGCTGACGCTGAGCATCAGCCAGTTCCCGGTGTCGGCGTGGGCGGAGGGCGTCGCGCCCGCGAGCAGGAGGAGGGCGGCGGCGGACAGCCCCGCCCCTACCGTCTTCACTGAGGTGTGCGTCATTCCCGGTGCATCGGCACGGCGGGCCCCGGACCCCAGCCCGGCTCACCCGAACGGGAGGCTCCGGACGTCCTCCGTACGGCCGGGGCGCACACGGCGCGGATCACCCGGGCCTGGTACTCCGCCTGGCGGTCCACGGGGATCCAGCGGGCGTCGAGCGTGTCCCGGAGGTCCGCGCAACGCGCGTCGATCAGGCGGTTCAGCTCGGGCAGCGCGTCGGCCGGGTCGTGTCCGGCTCGGGTGACGAGCTGGTGCAGCAGCCCGGCGGTGCGCAGGGCCAGGCGCCTTCCGGCGAGGCGCAGACCTCCACGAAGCGACGCCGTCGTCCACCGGAGGTACAGGCCGTGCGGGGAGTACAGGGAGTGCAGCATCCTCCTGCAGTCAGTCACGACTGCCGGGGCCCGTCAACACCGTCACGTGTCGACACCACTCGTTCGTACGTCAGTTGGCGGCGAGCCGGTAGGTGATCCGCCCGAAACCCACCTGGTCGCCGTCGCGGACCACGGCCGCGCCGACGACCCGGCGGCCGTTCACCGTCGTGCCGTTGGTGGAGCCGAGGTCGCGCAGCACCCACAGCCCGCCCTGGTGGGTGAGTTCGGCGTGCACGCGGGACACCGTCTCGTGGGTGAGCCGCAGCCCGTTGGCGGGGTCGCGCCCTATCCGCAGCGGGTGTCCGTGCGCGGGGTGCGGCAGGAGCAGCTTCGGCAGCTTCTCGGCCCGCCAGGCCCGGCGCAGCCGTACGGTGAACCCGGAGACGGACTCGACCGTGCCGAACACCGCGCGGGAGAGGCGGCTCTCGCGCGGGAGGTCGGCGGTGAGCGCGGCGAGTTCGTCGGCGCGCCGCGCCACGAGCGCCAGCTCCATGCGCCGGATGAACGTGTCATGGGACAGGCGCCCCTTGGCGACGCCGTCCCGCAGCACGCTCAGCGCCTTGTCGCGCTCCGCGTCGGAGAGCCGCGCGGGGTACGTGGAGAACTCGAAGGACGACGTCACGCGGTGATTGTCGGTCAGCCGGGGGCGAGCTGTCCAGAAACCCCGCTAACGGAAGACTCGCCCAGGCCCGCGCCCGCGGCGGCCGCGCCCGCCCGCGCACTTCGGGCGACACCCGCCGCAAAACGGCGGATCCCCCGGCGAATTGATCTCCTATGCCGCACGATGGAGGCGCTTCATCACGGTGAGCAGACGAAGGGGAACCGTCCGTGCAGTTCGAGGTGTGGGCACCACAGGCCGGCCGAGTGACGCTCCGGTGCGACGGCGTCACGCGCGCGTTGGAGCGCGATCCCGAGCGGGAGGGGTGGTGGCGGGGGGAGGCCGAGGCGCACGACGGCTCCCGGTACGGCTTCGCACTGGACGACGGACCGGTGCTGCCGGACCCGCGGTCGCGCCGCCAGCCCGACGGCCCCGACGGGCTCAGCGCCGTCGTCGACCACGACCGCTTCGAGTGGGGCGCCGAGTGGACCGGACGCCCGCTGCCCGGTGCGGTGCTGTACGAGATGCACGTCGGCACCTACACCCGCGAGGGCACCTTCGACTCCGCCGCCGAACGGCTCGGCCACCTCGCCGACCTGGGCGTCACCCACGTCGAGTTGATGCCGGTGTGCCCGTTCCCGGGCCGGCACGGCTGGGGGTACGAGGGCGTCTCGCTGTGGGCGGTGCACGAGCCGTACGGCGGGCCCGAGGGACTGAAACGGTTCGTCGACCGGGCGCACGCGCTGGGGCTCGGCGTCGTCCTGGACGTGGTGCACAACCACCTGGGCCCGTCGGGCAATTACCTGCCGCAGTTCGGCCCGTACTTCACCGACACGCACCACACACCCTGGGGCGTCGCGGTCAACCTGGACGCGCCCGGCTCGGACGAGGTGCGCGCGTACCTCGTGCAGAGCGCGCTGGCGTGGCTGCGCGACTACCGGATCGACGGGCTGCGTCTCGACGCGGTGCACGCGCTGGTGGACACCCGCGCGCGCCACTTCCTGGAGGAGCTGTCGCAGTCCGTGGACGAACTGGCCGCCGACACCGGCCGGCCGCTGTTCCTGATCGCCGAGTCCGACCTCAACGACCCGCGGATCATCACCCCGCGCGAGAAGGGCGGCCACGGCATCCACGCGCAGTGGAACGACGACTTCCACCACGCCCTGCACACCGCCGTCACCGGCGAGTCGCAGGGCTACTACGCCGACTTCGCCCGGGCGCCGCTGACGGCCCTGGCCAAGACGCTCACCAGCGGCTTCTTCCACGACGGCACCTACTCCAGCTTCCGGGGCCGGCACCACGGCCGGCCGCTCGACCGCACCCGCGTGGCCGCGCACCGGCTGCTCGGCTACAGCCAGACGCACGACCAGGTCGGCAACCGCGCCCAGGGCGACCGGCTGGCCGCGCTGGTCTCCCCCGGGCTGCTGGCCTGCGCGGCGGCGCTGACGCTGACCGCGCCGTTCACGCCGATGCTGTTCATGGGCGAGGAGTGGGCGGCGGGCACGCCGTGGCAGTTCTTCACCGACCACACCGACCCGGGGCTGGCGAAGGCGGTCAGCGAGGGGCGGCGCCGGGAGTTCGCGGCGCACGGGTGGGCGGAGCAGGACGTGCCCGACCCGCAGGACCCGGCCACCCGTGACCGGTCCTGCCTGGACTGGTCCGAGCCGGAGCGGGAGCCGCACGCGCGGATGCTGGCCTGGTACCGGCAGCTCCTCGCGGTCCGCCGCGAGCAGCCCGACCTCACCGACCCGGACCTCGCCGACACCAAGGTGGCCTACGACGAGGACCGGCGCTGGCTGGCCTTCCGCCGCGGCGACGTCCGCGTGGCGGTGAACCTGGGCGTCGAACCGGCCGACATCCCCCTCGGCTCCCGCGAGGCCCGCGTCCTGGCGGCGTGGGAGCCGGTGGACGTGCCGGGCGCGGACGGTCTGCTGCGGCTGCCCGGGGAGTCGGCGGTGGTGCTGCTTCAGGGGTGAGGGGGGCGCGGGGCGGGTCCGCCCGCTCCGCGCCTCGGGACGCCCGCGGTGCGCCGCGTCACGGCGCCGCGTCGCTGTCCCGCAGGTCGGTGACGCGCTCCAGCATGATCGGCTCCCAGGCGCGGCGGAGGCGGGTGCGGAGCAGCGGCAGGGACGCCGTGTCGTTGTGGACGAACGCCTCGGCGAGGTGGATGACGCAGTCGCAGCGGGCCAGCCACAGGCCGCGCAGGCAGGGGCGGGCGCCGTAGCCCGCCAGCGTGGCCGCGCGGACCGCGGCGGGGGCGCCGACGGCGCGGGCCAGGCCCGCGATGTCCTCGGCCGGATCGCCGACCACCGCCGTGTCCCAGCCGAGCACCCCCCGCACCCGGCCGTCCGGGCCGACGACCAGGTTCCCGCCCGTGAGGGCGTGGTGCACCAGCACCGCCGAACCGGCCTGTGCGGCGAGCTGCACCGTCGCGGCCTGGGTGAACTGGCGCAGCCGCGCCGCCTCGAACTCGTCCGCCTTGTCGAGGAGTTCGACGGCCTCACCCGCCGCCCGCCGCAGGGTCTCCAGCGAGCGCGGCGGCACCCGGGGCACGCCCAGCGACTCGGCCTGCCGTACCGGCACCTGGTGAAGCCCGGTGAGCAGGCCCGCCAGGTCGGTCTCGCCGACGGCGGACACGGTGTTCTCCTCCGCCGTGCCGCCGGGCAGCCGCGTCTCCAGCGTGCACAGCAGGCCGGGGGCCCACTCGCCCTGCGCCATCGCGACGGGCAGCGCCACGGACACGTGCGGGCGCACCACCTCGCGCAGCCGCAGCTCGCGGCGCCACCGCACGCCGGTCGCGCGGTCCGGGGCGAGGTGCAGCACGTACCGGGTGCCCACCGTCCAGGTGGTGGGGTCGGCGCCGTCGCCGGCGGGCCGCACGTCGAGGGCGGCGGACGCGCCCGTGCCGTGCCCGCTGTCCTTGAGCAGGGACCGGGCCAGTCGGCGGACGGTGTCAACGGTGGGTGTCGGTGCCTGGGTCATGGTCGCGCCGTAACCGTTCGGGAGAGGCAGGTGGGGACGGGGCGGAAGAACCGGTCGGTGCCGCTCAGTCGACCATCACCATCCCCCGCTCCGTGTCGTTCAGCCGCCGTCCGCCGTCCTCCGTGACGGTCACGATGTCCTCGATCCGCACCCCGAACCGGCCCGGCAGATAGACGCCCGGCTCGACGGAGAAGCACATGCCGGGGACGAGCGGCCGCTCCTCGCCCTCGATCATGTACGGCGGCTCGTGGGTGGTGACGCCGATGCCGTGCCCGGTGCGGTGGATGAAGTGATCGCCGTACCCCGCGTCGGCGATGACCGCGCGGGCCGCCCGGTCGACGTCCTGGCAGGCCGCGCCCGGCCGCACGGTGCGGAAGCCGGCCTCCTGCGCCTCGCGCACCAGGTCGTGCACCCGGCGCTCCTCCTCGGTGGGCTCGCCGACGTGCACCGTGCGGGAGGTGTCGGAGCCGTAGCCGTCCCTCAGGCCGCCGAAGTCGAGGACGACCATGTCGCCGCGCTCGATGCGGCGGTCCCCGGCCTCGTGGTGCGGGTCGGCGCCGTTGGGGCCGGAGGCGACGATGGTGAAGTCGACCTGGGAGTGGCCGAAGCGGCGCAGCAGCGCGGCGAGGTCGGCGGCCACCTCCGACTCCCGGCGGCCGGAGAAGCGGACGTTCCTGATCTCCTCGAACGCGGCGTCGGCGGCGGCGCCGGCCGCGGCGAGCCGCTCCAGTTCCGCGGCGTCCTTCACGGCGCGCAGCATCGGCAGCGCCTCGGTGAGGGAGACGTACGAGGTGTCGGGGAGCGCCTGCTGCAGTCCCAGCAGGTGCAGCGCCCAGGCGTTGTCGCTGACGCCGAACCGCCCCCGGTCGTCGAGGAGGGCGGCGGCGAGGGCGTAGGGGTCCTTGCCGTCGGTCCAGTCGCGCAGGGCGAGGGCGGGAGCGCCGGTGGCCTTCTCGGCGTCCGGGGCCTCCAGGGTGGGGACGACGAGCACGGGTTGCCGGCCGGCGGCCAGGACCAGCAGGGTGAGCCGCTCGGTGACGGCGGGCGGCGCGTACCCGGTGAGCCACACCAGGTCCGGGCCCGGCGCGACGAGCAGCCCGGCGAGCCCGGCGTCGGCGGCCTGCCGCGCCGCCCGGTCCATACGGGCCTTGTAGTCGTCGGCGGTGAAGGGCACAGGTGCGGTGCCGGTCATCCGGGTGCCTCCCAGGGCGGACGTCGGGGCTACGGGCAGCATCCTGCCCGCCGAACGGGTACGGCGCGAGCCGGTTGCCGGGGTTGCCCCCGGAGTCACCCCGTCCGGGGGCGGCACCGCCGGCTCCGCCGGCCCCGACGCGGCCGTGCGGCTCCGCGCCCCCGCCTCCCGAAGGCACCCACCCCCCTCACGTGAGGATCCCGGGAACCGCCGTCAGCTGCCGGAAGCCGCCCGTGGGATGCCGGACGGTCAGGCGGATGCTCGTGCCCGGTGGGGTGCGGGAGACCGCGTGGGCCAGGTCCGCGGCCGTGTCGACGCGGGTGGCGCCGACGGCGAGCAGCAGGTCGCCCTCGCGGAGGCCGGCCGTGTGGCCGGGGCCGGGTCTCTGCACGCCGACCACCAGGGCGCCCGGCCGGCCGTCGTCGGTCACCTCCACCCCGAGCCGGGCGGAGAGGGCCGGCCCGGACGCCGGGGCCGGGCCCGCCCACGCGGTGACCAGGACGCCCAGAGCGGCTCCGGTCAGCAGCAGCGCCGGCCCCGCCGCCGCCCGCCGGCCCCGCGGGCGCTCGCGGGACGGCTCCTCGGGGGCGGCGGGAGCGGGGTCCGGCCGGGGACCGGTGTGGTCGCCGGGCATCGGCCGGGGGCGGAGCGCGGAGGGTTCCATGGCGGCCGGCCGTCAGACGAGGACCGGGGGCGCCGGGGGCCGGTGCGGCAGGAAGCCGTGCACCCGTCCGGACAGGTACTCGTCCTTGTACCGGTCCACGCTCCGGTGCCAGTTGAGGATGCCCGCCATCCAGTTCTGCAGGTCGGTCACATAGCCCCGCATGACCGCGCGCGCCTCCTCCGAGAGCTGGAAGTCGTCGTAGAGGACGGGCAGTTCGTGCTCGACGACATGCTCGAACTGGCGCATGCGCTGGTTCATCAGGTCCGCGACGACGGGCAGCGCGGTCGCGTAGTCGACGCCGAAGAAGTTCTGCACGACGAGGACCGCGTTGTGCATCTCCCCCTCGAACTCGATCTCCTTCTGGTACGAGAACACGTCGTTCAGCAGGCACGCGAAGTCGATCGCCGCGTTCTCCAGGGAGCGGACGGGACCGGTGCGGTAGACCTCGGGCGGGACCGCGGGGCCGTGTCCGGCGCGGCACAGCCCGAGTGTGAGGTCGGAACCGAAGGTGGCGCGGCGCATCTCCAGGTAGTCCACGGGGTCCGGGACGCGGTTCTGGATCTGGTTGGACAGCTCCCACACCCATGACTCGGTCATCGTGTCGACGGCCGTCCTGAGCGGGCGCCGCTGCTCGGGCGTCATCCCGGCCGTGGTGCGGGCCCACAGGTCGATCAGGGACCGCTCCATCGCGTTGGCGGGGGGCGGCACCTCCTCGCCGTCCAGCGGCATGCAGGCCGACAGCCGGGCCGTGGTGAGCCGGGCTGCGGCGAGGTCGCGACGGTGGCCGTAGACCAGTGGGTAGTAGTCGTCGCCGTAGGTGCCGAAGGCCAGCCAGCCGGAGGCGAGGTCGAGCTGCTCCTGGGTGGCGTCAGGGTCCAGGCCGGCCGCGCACAGGGGCAGGTCGCAGCTGGCGAGCTTGTCCTCGTCCCAGACGCCTTCGCTGAGCATGCCCATGCGGTGCGACCACTCCAGCAGGTGCCGCCGTGATCCGTCGAGGGCGGGGCTGAGGGTCAGCGGGAACGGCATCCGGATCTCCGGGACGACCGACGGGCCGACCTTCCGGTACGGCACGTGCCGGTAGGGGCGCAGCCGCTCCGAGGCGGCGCGGGCGAGCAGCGCGCCGACGTCGGCGGCGGACGTGCCGGGGCCGGTCAGGGCCTGCCAGGAGGGGCCGGGGCGGGCGTTCTCGTTCATGTAGCGGCTGGAGCGCATGTGCCACTCGTGGCCGCCGGCCTGCCAGTCCTGCAGCCCCTTGGCGTACGCGGCGACGGCGGCGGTCCCGGCCGGGCCGAGCCCCTGCTCCAGGGCGACGGCGGGCACCTCGGTGAACGCGGTGTGCTCGAACTGGTGCAGCCGCGAGGTGAGGACGTCGTTGACGAGGTCGGCGGCCTGCTGCGTGGTGCAGCCGAAGAAGGTCTCCAGGACGAGCACGCCGTTGCTGAGCTCGCCCTCGTCCTCGACCTCACGCTGGTAGGAGAACAGGTCGTTGCGCAGGTGCACGGCGTCGGAGAACGTCTCCATGAGCACCCGCAGCGGGCGGGTCCCGGCGACGGCGGCCGGCACCTCGGCGGTGGCGTACTCCACCAGACCGGCCGACCAGGGGGCGCCGCCCACCTTGCGGCGCATCTCGATGTACTCGACGGGGTTGGCGATCCGCCCCTCGTTGATGTTGGACAGCTCCCACAGCGACTCGTTGAGGAGGTGCTCGGTGGCGACGGCGAACCGGCGGCGCCAGTCGGCGGACATCGCCGGCACGGTCCGCGCCCACAGGTCGGCGAGGCCGGCCTCGACCGGGTTCTCCGGCTCCGGGACGGGCGTCCCCGGTTCCAGGGGCATGAACAGCGGGAGCCGGTCCAGGTGGGCCTTGCCGCCGACGCGGTCCTGGGTGCGCTTGTACTTCTCCAGGAAGTGGTCGTCGAAGAAGAACACCCACACGTACCAGTCGGTGATCAGGGACAGCGCGGGGCCGTCGCAGTCGGGGTGCGTGTAGGCGCAGAGCAGGCCGTAGTCGTGCGCGTCGAGGTCGGCCTGCTCCCAGACCCCGCTGCCCTCCAGCATGCCCATCTCGCGCGCCCAGGCCGTGGAGTGGGCCCGGGCCTGGTCCACGTGCGGATTGAGGCGCGCGGGGTGCGGCATGTAGAAGTGCGGGAGTTCGAAGGGCTGCGTCATGGCCGGGGGCTACCCGTGCCGCTCCGGCCGCATCCGCGCCCCGCCCAGTGATCACACCTTCGCGTGAAACCTGCCCGGAAAGGGGAGTTGGGGGCTCAGGTCCGTACCTGGATCAGGGCGTGGGTGCCGCTCGTGCGCCAGCGCCCGCCCTCCTCCGCGTCCAGCGCCGTCTCCGTCTCCGGGGCGAGTCCGGTGATCACGTCGGACTTGAGGGTGCGCAGGGCGGCGGCCGCGCCCGGGAAGTAGGCGGTGACGTCGGCGAACGGGGTGGTCGGGGGCCAGTACCGGTCGCCCACGAGGCGGCGGTAGTTGAGGTCGCCCTTGAGGACGGTGAGGGTGGCTTCCGCGAAATCGGCGCGCAGGTCGTCCGGCATGTCGGCGTACGGCAGGGGCGCGCAGGAGAAGGGGTGGGCGCGCAGTTCGAGCCGGCCGTCGCCGAGGGCGGCGCGCAGGCGGCGCCCGTACGCCCCGGCGGCGCCCTTGGCGGCGGTGAGGCGGCGGACGGCGTCGAGGACATCGGCGGTGGTGGCGTCGGAGACGTAGTACGGGTGCGGCTTGACGTGCAGTACGGCGCGGGTGATACGCCCGTGGGCGAGCAGGTGGGCGATCAGCAGCAGGTCGGGGACGAGTTCACGGCCGGCGTTGTCGGCGACCAGGCAGAGGGCGCCGGCCCGGGAGCCGTCGAGCAGGGACCACAGGCGCTCGCTGTCGTCGGCCACGAGGGCGGGGACGGCGGCGGTCTCCTCGGCGCCCTCGGCGGACATGCGGAAGCCGAGGTCGGCGCGGTTGCCCCAGAGGGAGCCGTGCAGCAGGGCGCGGGCGCGTTCGTCCTCGGGGAGCTCGTCGAGGGCGTCGAGCGCGGCGAGTTCCTCGTCCGTGGCGGGCGCGTCGAGCTCGACGAGCTTGGCGGGGCGGAAGGGGTCGATGCCCTGCCAGGATCCGGGCTCGAAGTAGCCGACAGCCTGCAGCAGTTGGCGGTAGAACCAGCTCTCGGACCACAGCCAGGGCACGTCGTGCCAGGAGCGGCCGGCGTGGGCGTCCATGCCCCAGGCGGCCCAGCGGTCGCGGTCGTGCGCGCCGGCGGGCAGGGGCGTGACGGCGCCTTCGGTGCAGTTCACCAGCAGGGCGTCGAGCGCGCGGCGCTGCTCCGGTCCGTAGGGGGTGTCCTCGGCGACCTGACGGAGGATCGCCGGGTGACGCTCGGCCAGCACGCCGTACGGGAAGGTGCCGGGCTCGTCGGCGACGATCACGGGGGCGGCGGGGGTGTCGGGCATGGGGCTCACCGTAACCCGCCGGGCGGCCGTGCGCCGGGCTCACAGGGGGGCGGGCTCCCGTTCCAGCCGGGCGGCGAGGGACAGGTAGCGTGCGCGGCGGGTGACGGGGACCAGGCCGCGGATGAGGAGCTGCCACATCTCGGCGGTGCGGCGGGGCTGGCGGGTGACGGGTTCGCGGGCGCGGCCGACGACCCGGGTGCCGACGAAGAAGCAGACCAGGGAGTGGGCCACGACGTCGATGTCGGCGTCCGGGTGGACGTCGGACTCCTCGACGGCGGCGGCCAGCCGGGCCGAGACGATGTCGAGCCACTCGGTGAAGGGGTGGCTGAGCGGCGGACGCGGCCGGGTGATGCCGGTGGCCAGCCGCAGCCCGGCCCGCAGCACGGGGTCCTCGGCGGACATGCGGGCCACGCAGAAGGTGAGGCGCATCAGCGCCTCCAGGGAGGTGCGGCCGCGGGCGGCGGTGTCGCGGGCGAGCCGGTGGCAGGTCGCGGACTGGAGTTCGAGGATGGCGTGGGCGAGGTCCTCCTTGGCGGCGAAGTGGAAGTAGAGGGCCCCTTTGGTGACGCGGGCGTGCTCGACGATGTCGCTCAGACTGGTCGCTTCGTAGCCCTGCCGGTCGAACAGGTCGGCGGCGGCCGTGATGATCGTCGCGCGGGTCTTCTCGGCGCGTACCTGCCTTGCCATCGACTGCACTCCTGTTGCCGGGAAGCGACGGTCCGAGCGGTTTGTTCTTAACGCCCCGTACACGATAACTCACTGTGCGCTGACGTCCATCCCCCCGCCGGGCGGGCCCAGTTGAACACACCGGGCATACAGGGCGTACGCCGCGAGATGAAACAGCACGCGAGGTATCCGCGCACGCCCTCCCCTCATGCTGTACGGAGCCTGCACTTCCGCTTAGCAGGTTCTCACGGTTCATCACAATGCGGCAGCGGCACCTCACTTCGCGTGGCTGTTCACTTGACGACCAGTGGTTCCACGCGGTTGGCTCCGGCCAGCGAGAGTCACCCGGACGGCCGTACCTCACGGTGGCAGGGATCCGCCGGTGTCTCTCCCCCGCACTTAGCTCTGCCGCACAGCGAGGTCCGCGCTCCTCATGAACACTCGTCCTCCGTCCCGCCGCATCCCGAGACGCCGAACGGCGGTCCTGGCGGCCGCGATCGGTCTGCTGGTGGCGGGCTGCTCCTCCTCCGGCACGGACGAGGGGGGCGACGGCGCGGGCGCCGCGCGCGGCTCCGGGGACCTGCGGGTCGCGCTGGTCACCCACGGCAGCGACGGCGACGAGTTCTGGGACCGGGTGCGCAAGGGCGCCGAGGCCGCCGCCGCCAAGGACGGCATCGAACTGACCTATCTCAGCGACCCGGACGGCGCCGGACAGGCCGACCTGGTGCGCCAGGCCGTCCGCGACGGCGTCGACGGCATCGCGCTCACGCTGGCCAAGCCGCAGGCCATGAAGGGCCCGGTCAACGAGGCGCGGGCCGCGGACATCCCGGTGGTCGGCCTCAACTCGGGCGTGGACGCCTGGAAGAAGGCCGGGCTGCTGACGTTCTTCGGCCAGGACGAGAGCCTGGCGGGCCGCGCGGTCGGCGAGAAGCTGAACCAGCTGAAGGCCGGGCACACGCTGTGCCTGGTGCACGAGCAGGGCAACGTCGGTCTCGAGGCCCGGTGCGCCGGCGTGAAGAAGACGTTCCGCGGCCGAAGCGAGAACCTGTACGTGGACGGCACCGACGAGCAGGCCGTCTCCGGCATCCTCACGGCCAAACTGCGCCAGGACCCCTCCATCGACCACATCGTCACCAACGGCGCCGACTTCGCGCTCCTGGCCGTGGACGCGGCGGCCGAGGCGGACAGCAAGGCCGAGGTGGCCACCTTCGACCTGAACGAGGAACTGGTGGACGCCGTGCGCGGCGGCAACGTCCGTTTCGCCGTCGACCAGCAGCCCTACCTCCAGGGCTACCTCGCCGTGGACGCGCTGTGGCTGTACCGGACCAACGGCAACGTCAGCGGCGGCGGGGCCGCGCCCGTCCTCACCGGGCCGGCGTTCGTCACGAAAGCGGAGGCGGACTCGGTCGCCGGGTTCGCCGCCGCCGGAACCCGCTGACGGCCGCCGTGCGTACCGTCCCCACCATCCGACAGCTCTAGGACCACGATGTCTCGACGGACAGGTGCCCGGCGCCGACTCGGCTCCATACGCCTCTCGCTGATCCTGCTCGCCCTGGTGCCCTGCGTCACCCTCGCCGCGCTGTGGGGCCTGACCACGATCCGCATGTTCTCCGAAGGTCTGGAGCTGCGGTCGCAGACCCAGCTGAGCCGGTCCACCGGCGCGATGGGCACGCACGCCGCGCTCGACCTCCAGCGGGAGCGGGCGCTCACCGCCGAGTGGCTGGCCGGGCCGGACGGTTCACGGTCCGCGCTGGTCACCCAGCGGCGCGCCACCGACCGGTCCGTGGCGCGGCTCATGGGGCAGGCCGACGCGATCGGGCAGGCCCCGGCGCGGATCTCGGACCGGCTGTACTCGGTGCTCGGCTCGGTGGGCAGCCTGGAGTACTACCGCGGCCAGATCGACGACCCGCGCGACATCACGGCCGAGGAGGCGCTGGAGCAGTACACGTCGGTCATCGACGACCAGATCCACGCCTTCCAGGAACTGTCCCAGGTCGACGACGGCGACCTCACCTCCCAGGCGCAGCCGCTGGTCTCCCTGGCGCACGCGGCGGAGCTGGTGTCCCGGGAGGACGCGCTGCTCACCCTCGCCTGGCCGTCCGGCCGTCTGGCGGCCGAGCGGTGGCGGGAGTTCGCCGAGCTGGTGCACACCCGGCGCTGGCTGGTCGCCGACCAGATCATGCCGGCGCTCACCGGCGACCTGAAGACGCAGACCGAGCGGATCCTGTCGAGCCCCGAGTGGCGCGCGCTGGAGGCGGTGGAGGACCAGGTCATGGCCACCCCGGCCGAGGGGAAGGCCCACGAGGTCGAACTGCCGGACCTGCGCGACCGGTGGTCCGACGCCATGGACAAGGTCGCTCCGCAGTACAACGCCATGCTCCGGCAGCAGACCGACGCGCTGCTCGACCGCAGCGCCGACGAGGCGAGCGGCCTGCTGGTGACGGCCGCCTCGCTGAGCGCGGCGGGGCTGCTCGCGCTGCTGCTGTGCGTGGGCCTGTCCTGGCGCATCACCCGCTCGCTGTCCCGCCGGCTGCGCGGACTGCGGCTGGCCACCCTCGGCCTGGCCCAGGAGCGGCTGCCGGACGTCGTGGCCCGGCTGGAGCGGGGCGAGAAGGTCGACCCCGAGTCGGCGACCACGCCCCTGGACTACGGGCACGACGAACTCGGCCAGGTGGCGCAGGCGTTCAACACGGCGCAGCGCACCGCCGTGCACACCGCCGTCGAACTCGCCGACACCCGGCGCGGCTTCCAGAAGATCATCCTGGGCATCGCGCGGCAGAGCCAGAACCTGGTCAACCTCCAGCTCAGCAAGCTCGACGCGCTGGAACGCCGGCACACCGACCCCGAGGTCCTCAAGGGCCTGTACGAACTCGACTCCGCCGCCAGCCAGTTGCGCCGGTACGAGGAGAACCTGGTCATCGTCAGCGGGGAGCGCCCCGGCCGCACCTGGAGCGAGCCGGTCGCGCTGATCGACATCCTGCGCAGCGCGGTGGGTGAGGTCGCCGAGTACCAGCGGGTGGAGGTGTTCGCCGACGAGGAGGTGTCGCTCGCGCCGCCCGCGGTGGCCGACGTGATCCATCTGCTCGCCGAGCTGATCGACAACGCGACGGTGTACTCGCCGGCGCCGAGCCCCGTCACGGTGCGGGCGGCGATGGTCGCCAAGGGCCTCGCCGTCGAGGTCGAGGACCGGGGGCTCGGCATGTCCGAGGAGGACTACGCGTCCCTCAACGCCCACTTGGCCGAGCCGCCGCAGTTCGACGTGGTGGCACTCGCCGACGACCTGCGGCTCGGCATGTTCGTGATCTCCCAGCTCGCGCACCGCCACGGCATCACGGTCACCCTGCGCCCGTCTCCGTACGGCGGGACGACGGCGATCGTGCTGGTCCCGCACGAGGTGGTCGTCGTGGCCGACGAGCTGTCGGACGCGGCGCGGGAGGCGTCCGCCTCCGAGGACGGCCCGA
This sequence comes from Streptomyces sp. GB4-14, assembly GCF_022696125.1. Taxonomy (NCBI): domain Bacteria; kingdom Bacillati; phylum Actinomycetota; class Actinomycetes; order Kitasatosporales; family Streptomycetaceae; genus Streptomyces; species Streptomyces sp. GB4-14. The sequence continues at coordinate 1,096,217 of NZ_RZHO01000002.1, forward strand.
GGAAGGACGCCTCCCCGCAGGACGACTCCTCCCCGCTGCGTCCTCTCCCGGCCCGTGACCGCTCGGGCGCCGCGCGCAAGGGCGCGGCGAGCAAGGCGGAGGACCCCGCGTCCGGAGGGGACGTCGCCGGGTCCGCGCAGGACGCCCCCGCCGGCCAGGACGCCGCCGACACAAGCGGCGGCGCGGGCGACCGTCCCACGCCCGTACGGGCCGGCGCCCACTCCCTCGGGACGGGTTCCGCACCCGGGCAGAACGGCGCCGGCGCCGCCCGCAGGGGCGGCCTCGCGCCGCTCCCCCGGCGGGTGCCTCAGACCAGTCTCGCCGCCGAGCTGCTCGAGGAGCCCTCCGCCGGGGACCCGTGCGACGACGAGTTCACCGCCGAGCACGCCGCCTCCTCCCTGGCCTGCTTCCAGCAGGGCACGCTCCGGGCGCGGGACGCCGTCGATGACGTGCCCGAGAATGCGCCGCCCCAGGTGCCCGCGCCCGCCTCCGGTCACCCGACCCCGACCGCCGACGCCGACCGCTGACCGCCGACCGCCGACCGCCGACCGCCGACCGCCGACGAAGGAACCCCGTTATGACACGCCCCCTGCCCGCCACTCACACCCAGCTGGACCAGCTGCTCACCGGACTCGTGGAACGGGTCGCCGACGTGAACCAGGCCGTGGTGCTCTCCGAGGACGGCCTGGTGGTCTCCAAGTCCACCGGCTTCCTGCGCGACGACGCCGAGCGTCTGGCCGCGACCGCGTCCGGCCTGATGAGCCTGAGCAAGGGCGTCAGCATGGACTTCCGCGGCGGCCCGGTGCGCCAGGCGCTCATCGAGATGGCGCACAGCTACCTGATCCTCACCTCGGCCGGCCCCGGCGCCCATCTGGTGGTGCTGACCGGCCCGAAGGCGGACGTCGGCGTGGTCGCGTACCAGATGAACATGCTGGTGAAGAAGATCGGCGAGCACCTCAGCGCGGCCCCGCGGGACGCCGGCGGCCCCGCCGAAGACCCCGGCGTGTGAGGTGGGCGGGAGCGACCCTTCGGGCCGGCTGGTACGGCCGTTCACCCTGACCGGGGGCCGCACCCGGCCGAGCCGCGCCGACTTCACGCTCATCACGACGGTGACGGCTGCGGACCCGCAGCCCGAGACGGCCGCCCGGCCGCAGCCCGAGCACACGCGGATCCTGCGGCTGTGCGCCCGTCCGATGGCGGTCGCCGAGCTGGCCGCACGCCTGGACCTGCCGGTGAGCGTCGTCGTCATCATGCTCTGCGACCTGCTGGAGGCGGGCCGGATCACCGTCCGCCCGCCGCGTTCCGTCACCACCCCGGATCCGGACCTGCTGCAGAAAGTGAGGGAAGGCCTTGGCCGGCTCTGACACCGACGCCCGGGCGTCCGCCGACGGCGGCGCGCCCGACACGGTCAAGATCCTGATCGCCGGCGGTTTCGGCGTGGGCAAGACGACCATGGTCGGCTCGGTCAGCGAGATCAGGCCGCTGCGCACCGAGGAGCCGCTGACCATGGCGGGCCTGGACGTCGACGACCTGGACGGCGTCGAGGAGAAACGTGTCACCACGGTGGCCATGGACTTCGGCCGGATCACCGTGTCCGACGACCTGGTGCTGTACCTGTTCGGCACTCCGGGGCAGCAGCGGTTCTGGTTCATGTGGAACGACCTGGCCCTCGGCGCGCTGGGCGCGGTGGTCCTGGTCGACGTGCGGCGGCCGAAGTCGAGTTTCGCCGCGATCGACTTCTTCGAGCGGCGGGGCATTCCGTTCGTGGTGGCCGTCAACGGCTTCCACGGCGAGCACCCTTACCCGGTGGAGGACATCCGGGAGGCGCTGACGCTGCCGGCGGAGGTGCCCGTGCTGCTGTGCGACGCGCGGGAGCGGGAGTCCTCGCGGGACGTGCTGATCGCGCTGATCGACCTGCTGATCGCGCAGGCGGCGGCCGCCGCGGGATGAGCCGTGGGGTGCGGCGGACCGTTCCGCCGCACCCCGCGACGGGTCTCAGACGAGACCGGCGGACTTCAGCCAGGCCTTGGCCACGTCCAGCGGGTCCTTCTTCTCCAGCTGCACCTGGGCGTCCAGGTCGAGCAGCGTCTTGGTGTCCAGCTTCGCGGAGACCGCGTTCAGCGCCTCGACGCCTTCCCGCGGCAGTCCGTCCTTGCGGACCAGCGGGGTGACGTTGGCGAACCCGAAGAGGTTCTCCGGGTCCTTCAGGACGACGAACTTCTCCTTGACGATGGTCGGGTCCGTGGTGAACACGTCCGCCGCCTGGACCTCGTTCTGCGCGAGGGCCGCCTGGGTCAGGGGGCCGCCCGCGTCCAGCGCCTTGAAGGACTTGAACGTCAGCCCGTAGACCGTCTCCAGCCCCTTCAGGCCCTGCTGCCGGGTCTGGAACTCGGGCGAGCCGCCGATCACCAGCTCGGGCGCGGCCTCCTTGAGGTCGGCGAGCGTGGACTCGGCGGTGAGGCCGTACTTCTTCGCCGTGGCCGCGTTGAGGGCGACCGAGTCCTTGTCCTCGGCGGGCGAGGACTCCAGCAGGGTGAGCTGCTTGTCCAGCTTGGCCTTCACCGCCTCGTCGACCGCGTCGGCGGAGGTCTGCTCGGCCTTCGGGTCGAGGTAGGCGAGGAGGGAGCCGTTGCACTCCGGAAGGACCGTCACCGAGCCGTTCCTCATCAGGCCGTAGGTGGTCTCACGGCTGCCGATGTTGTGCTTGTAGGTGACCTTGAGGCCCTTGGCGCGCAGCGCCTCGCCGTAGATGTCGGCGAGCAGGGTGGACTCGGCGAAGTTGTTCGAGCCGACGACGACCGTGCCCGCCTCGGCCTTGTCACCGTCGAGCGGGTTGTCGGAGGTGTCCCCGGAGGAACATGCCGTGAGCAGCGCCGTCGCGGCGGCGAGCGCGGCCGCCGCCGCCCCGTGGTGCCTCGTCCTCGATCTGCTGCTCTTCGCCGTAGAAGTCATTCACCGATCCAATCCAGCCGTCCGGCGCCCGGTCAAGGACGTCAGGTCACATTTGTCGTACAACTGATCGAATATCAGCGGCGGCGCACTCCGGGCGACACCGCGAACCGCCCCACGGCCCAGAACAGCGCGAGCGTGATCAGGGCGAGGACCGCCACCAGCGTCGCCCCGCCGACGACCTTCTCGTAGTCGCGCTGGTAGAGCCCGTCGATGACGTACCGGCCCAGCCCGCCGAGGCTCACGTAGGCGGCGATGGTGGCCGTGGACACGATCTGGACGGCGGCGGACCGCAGTCCGCTGAGGATCAGCGGGAGCGCCACCGGCATCTCCACCCGGAACAGGATCCGGGCCTCGCCCATCCCCATCCCGCGCGCCGCGTCGACCGGGGCGGGGTCGACGGTGCGGACCGCCTCGTACGTGGTCACCAGGATGGGCGGCACGGCGAGCACGACCAGCGGGATCATCACGGGCAGCAGGCCGAAGCCGATCAGCAGCACGGAGAGCACCAGCAGGCCGAAACTGGGCAGGGCACGGGCGGCGTTGGCCACGACGGCGATCGCGTTGCCGCCGCGTCCGGTGTGCCCGGTCAGCAGTCCGACGGGCAGGCCGATCGCCGCGGCGGCCGCGAGGGCCAGCACGGTGTACCGGACGTGTTCCAGGAAGCGGGACGGGATGCCGTCGTAACCGTGCCAGTGGGCGCTGTCGCCGAAGAACGCCTGGACGAAGTTGAGGACGTTCACCGGGCGGCGCCCTTCGCGAGAAGTTCCTCGCGCGGGACGGCGGTCCGCTCCCGTCCGGAGCGGGGCATCCACGGGGTCAGCACCCGGCGCAGGGCGACCAGCGCGGCGTCGCACAGGATCGCCAGGACCGCCGTCGTCAGCACGGCGTTCGCCGCGAGTTCGGGCCGGTCGTACTTCTGCGCGGCGGCCATCAGGTTGCCGAGGGCCCCCTGGTTGCCGATGAGGGCGCCGACGCTCACCAGGGAGATGCTGGACGCGGTGGCGACCCGCAGGCCCGCGATGATCGCGGGCGCGGCGACCGGCAACTGCACCTGGAGGTACCGCCGTACGGGACCGAAGCCCATGGCGGTGGCGGCGGAGAGGGTCTCGTCCGGCACCGAGCGCACGCCGTCGGCGATCGCCGGGACCAGCACCACCAGGCTGTAGAGGGCCAGCGGGATCATCACGGTCAGCTCGCTCTGGCCCGTCCAGTCGATGAGCACGACGAAGAAGGCGAGGGACGGCACCGCGTAGAGCACGGTCGTCAGCCCGAGCACCGGCGGGTACAGCCAGCGGAACCGGTCGCACAGCAGCGCCAGCGGCAGGGCGAGCAGCAGGCCCGCGGCCACCGGCAGCAGTGCCTCGCGCAGATGCACCCCGACAAGTCCTGCCCAGCTGTGCTGGAGGTCGCTGGGGATGTCGAAGAAGCCGTTCATCCGGCGACCTTCTCGTCCTCGCCGCGCGCCGGGTCCGCGTCCGGGTCCGGGTCCGGGTCCGGGTCCGGTTCGGCCCGCGAGTGCGCGGCGCGGATGGCCTCGCCGATGGTCTGCTGGGAGACCACGCCGGTCACCCGGCCGTCCGCGTCGACCGCGACCGCCCAGCCCGTGGGCGAGAGGACCGCGCAGTCCAGCGCGGCCCGCAGCGAGTCCGTGCCGGGGCGGAACGGACGCCCGTGGCTCAGCAGCCGGCCGCCGTCGCTCCCGCGCTCCCGCCAGCCGAGCGGGCGCCCTTCGGCGTCGGTCACCAGCAGGTACGGCGCCTCGGCGGCGGCGAGACGTTCGGCGGGCGCGTCGGCCGGAATCACCGCGTCGGTGGTCAGCTCCAGCGCGTCCGAGGTGAAGAAGGACAGCCGGCGGATGCCGCGGTCGGCGCCGAGGAAGTCCTCGACGAAGGCGTCCGCGGGGTCCGACAGCAGCTCGGCGGGCGGCGCGTACTGGGCCAGCCGGCCGCCCTCGCGCAGCACGGCGACCATGGTGCCGAGCTTGACGGCCTCGTCGATGTCGTGGGTGACGAAGACGATGGTCTTGCCCAGTTCGTCCTGGATGCGCAGCAGTTCGTCCTGGAGGCCCTTGCGCACCACCGGGTCGACGGCCGAGAACGGCTCGTCCATCAGCAGCACCGGCGGGTCCGCGGCGAGCGCCCGCGCCACCCCGACGCGCTGCTGCTGGCCTCCGGACAGCTGGTACGGGTACCGCCCGGCCATGGAGGCGTCGAGCCCCACCCGCTCCATCAGCTCCGCCGCCCGCTCCCGGGCGCGCCGCTTGCCCCAGCCGAGCAGGCGGGGCACGGTCGCGATGTTGTCGGCGATGGTGCGGTGCTGGAAGAGACCCGCGTTCTGGATGACGTAGCCCATGGAGCGGCGCAGGGCCGTGACCGGCTGCCGCTGGACGTCCTCGCCGTCGAGGAGGATCGTGCCCTCGGTGGGCTCGACCATCCGGTTGATCATGCGCAGGGTGGTCGTCTTGCCGCAACCCGAGGGGCCGACGAGAACGGTGATCGAGCGGTCGGGGATCTCCAGCGACAGCTGGTCGACCGCCACCGTGCCGTCCGGGTACCGCTTCGTGACTGAGTCGATCCGTATCAAGACGCCGCTTGCCCTTCGGGTGGCAGAAGTTGGTCGGCCGAGGTCGCCCGCGCCGGTGTGCCGGTCGAGTGTAGACGTCGGCACCTGCAAGGCCCCGGAGAATTCGCGGGAGCCCGGCGTGGGGGCGGCCGGGGGCCACGCCGCCACCTGCCCGGATTCCGGTGTGCCAAACCACCCGTTCTCGGCCTGACCGCATGTCGGACGCCTCCCGTTTCCTGTCGGTTCGCTGTCGATCAGGTCCCGGTCGTGCAGCGGCCTCGGGCGCGAGGGGAGCGGTGACGCAGTATGGGCGGGTGGACAGAGTGCGACTGCTCGTGGTGGACGACGACCCTCCGATAGCCGACCTGGTGGCGACAGTCGCCCGGTACGAGGGGTGGGAGGCGGTCACCGCCCACACCGGCGAGGAGGCGCTGCGCCGCGCGGAAGCGTTCCGCCCGGACATCGTCGTGCTCGACCTGATGCTGCCGGACGTCGACGGGTTCGGGGTGCTGGACGGGCTGCGCCGCTCGGGGCGGATGGTGCCGGTGGTGTTCCTCACCGCGCGGGACGGGGTAGCCGACCGGGTGGCGGGACTGACCCGGGGCGGGGACGACTACCTCGTCAAGCCGTTCGCGGTCGAGGAGCTGATGGCGCGGCTGCGGACGGTCCTGCGGCGCAGCACGGGCCCCGGCTTCGCCCGGTCGGTGCTGCGCGTGGGCGATCTGACGATGGACGAGGACACCCGGGAGGTGCGGCGCGGCGGGCATCTGCTGGCGCTCACCCCGACCGAGTACGAGGTGCTGCGCTACCTGATGCGCCGCTCCCCCACCGTCCTGACGAAGGCGCAGATCCTCGACCATGTGTGGGAGTACGGTTTCGGCGGCCGGTCCAACGTGGTGGAGCTGGTGGTCAGCCGGCTGCGGCGCAAGCTGGACGCCACCGGCGTGCCGCTGATCCGGACCGTGCGGGGCTTCGGGTACGTGATCCGGCAGGCGGGCGAGTGAGGGCCGCCGCGCGGCGGCTGCGGGACACCTACCGGCGGATGCGGCTCGGCACCCGCCTGGCGCTGGGCCTCGGGGTGCTGTCGCTGGCGGTGTTCGCGGTCGTCGGCACCGCGCTCACCGCGTACATGCGGGACTATCTCGAACAGCAGCTCGGCGACCAGCTGAAGCTGATCCAGACCGTTCAGGCCAAGGACGCGGCGGCGCACGGCACGGTGCGGCGCAAGCCGTACTACGGCTGGTACACGGCGGTGTACGACGTCACCGGGGACGCGGTCAGTCTGCGCAGGCCCGCCGACGTGCCCGCCGACACCGGTCCGCTGGCCGACCTCGCGCGGGCGATGGCGCACTCCGACACCGAGCTGATGCGCACCGCGCGGATCGACGGGGAGGGCACGTACCGGCTGCGCGGCTGCGAGGTGGAGCCGGGGGTGGTGCTGGTCAGCGCGGCCCCGGTGGAGGACGGGGAGAAGACCGTCGAACGGCTGGTCACCGTGCAGGTGGTGGTGTTCGCCCTGGCGCTGACGGCTCTGGTGGTGTTCGGGCGGCGGATGCTGCGGCGCGGGCTGAAGCCGCTGAGCGACATGGCGCACACCGCGCACGGCATCACCTCGCACGACCTGACCGAGGCGGCGGCCCGGCTGCCGCTGCGCGCGGACGGACGCGACGGGGGACGCGAAGTGGCCGAGCTGCGCACCGCGTTCAACACGATGCTGGAGCACATCGACGACTCCCTCGCGGTCCGCGCGGAGGCCGAGCTGCGGCTGCGCCGCTTCGTCGCGGACGCCTCGCACGAACTGCGCACCCCGTTGATGTCGGTGCGCGGCTACGCGGACCTCTTCCAGTACGCCGCCGCGAACGAACCGGCCGAGAGGGAGAGGCATCTGGCGCGGCTGCGGGCCGAGGCGGCACGGATGGGCGTCCTGCTGGACGACCTGCTGCTGCTCGCCCGGCTGGACGCGGCGGAGGTGGAGGCACCGCTGCGGACGGCGGACACCGACCTCACGGAGCTGGTGCAGCAGGCGGCGGACGCGTTCCGCGCGGGCCGCCCCACGCATCCGCTCACGGTGACCACCCGCGTCGCCGGGCCGCTGGTCCTGCGCCTCGACCCGCAGCGGATACGGCAGGTGCTGGACAACCTGCTCGCCAACGCGGCCGTGCACACCCCGCCCGGCACCCCGGTGACCGTCGAGCTGGACGCCACCGCCGGCGCGGTCCTGGTGCGGGTCGCCGACGCGGGTCCGGGTGTCCCGGCGGACCACCGGGACCGGGTCTTCGACCGCTTCTACCGCGTCGACAAGGCCCGCACCCGCGACCGCGGCGGCAGCGGACTCGGCCTGGCGGTCGCCCGCTCCCTGGTCCGCGCCCACGGCGGCGACATCGGCCTGACGAGCCGGCCGGGGGCGACGGTCTTCACGATGCGCTTGCCGTGCCGGGGTCTTACGGACCGGTGACGTGCCGGGCGCGCAGCCGCGTCCGAAGCGGCCGCGGGCTTAGCGTGACGTCATGCGTGTGCTGGTCACCGGCGGTGCCGGTTTCATCGGGTCCCATGTCGTCACGGCGTTGCGGACACGCGGTCACGAACCCGTCGTCTTCGACGTCCGCGCCGACCCGGCGGCGGACGTCCGCGCGCCGGACGCGGTGCGGGCGGCCCTCGACGGCGTGGACGCGGTCTGCCACCAGGCGGCCATGGTCGGCCTCGGCACCGGCTTCGCCGACGCGCCCGAGTACGTCTCCCGCAACGACCTCGGCACGGCCGTCCTGCTGGCCGCGACGGCCGACGCGGGCGTACGGCGGCTGGTGCTGGCCGGCTCGATGGTGGTGTACGGCGAGGGCCGCTACGAGTGTGCCGAGCACGGCGTCGTACGCCCGGGCCCGCGCGCCGAGAAGGACCTCGCGGCCGGACGCTTCGAACCCCCGTGCCCGGTGTGCGGGGCCGCCCTCGCCCCGGGACTGGTCACCGAGGACGCCCCCGCCGACCCGCGCAACGTGTACGCCGCGACCAAGCTGACGCAGGAACACCTGGCCGCGGCGTGGGCGCGCGCCACGGGCGGCTCGGCGGTGTCACTGCGGTACCACAACGTGTACGGCCCGGGCATGCCCCGGGACACCCCGTACGCCGGGGTCGCGTCCTTCTTCTGCTCCGCCCTGGCCCGCGGCGAGGCCCCACGCGTCTTCGAGGACGGCGGCCAGCGACGGGACTTCGTCCACGTCCGGGACGTGGCGTCGGCCAACGTGGCAGCCCTGGAAGCGGATCCGGCCGCCGGCGCCCTGACCCCGTACAACACGGGCAGCGGCACCCCGCACACGGTCGGCGAGATGGCCCACGCCCTGGCCGAGGCGCACGGCGGCCCGTCCCCGGTCGTCACCGGCGACTACCGCCTGGGCGACGTCCGCCACATCACAGCGGACTCCACCCGCCTGCGAACGGACCTGGGCTGGAAGCCGGAGGTCACCTTCGAGGAGGGAATGAGAGAGTTCGCAAGCGCCCCGTAGGTTCCTTCGGAGTTGCGGGACGAGCACGCCTCAAGGGGCGGGGAACTGCGCGACCAGCCCTCACCGGCCCGCGGTGAAGAACCCTCACCCCGCCGCGGGCAACGTCACCTCGAACCGACACCCACCTTCGACATTCCGCACGGCCGCCCTCCCCCGGTGCGCCTCCACGATCCCCCGCACAATGGCGAGCCCCAGCCCCGCACCCGCCGGAGGCGTCCTCGCATGGCTCCCCCGCCACCCCGTGTCGAACACCCGCGGCAGATCCTCCTCGGGAATCCCCCCGCACCCGTCCGTGACGGACAGCACCACCCCCTCCCCCGACCGCCGCGCGGACACCGCGACCGTGCCGTCCGCCGGCGTCCGCCGAATCGCGTTCACCAGGAGATTCCCCAGCACCCGGCTCATCTCCCGTCCGTCCACCTCCACCGGCACCGGCTCCACCCCGTCACCGACGAGCCGCACCCCGTGCTCACGAGCAAGCGGATCCGCCCCCGCGAGGGCGTCACCGACAAGGTCGTACACACTCATCCGGGCGGGAGACAGCGACAGCGCCCCCGCGTGGATCCGGGACAGTTCGAAAAGGTCGCCGACCATCTCGTTGAGCCGCTCCACCTCCGTACGGATCTGCCTGAGGTAGCGGTCGGGATCGGCGGCCACCCCGTCCTCCAGCGCCTCGGCCATGGCGCGCAGCCCGGCGAGCGGGGTCCGCAGGTCGTGCGAGATCCAGGCGACGAGCTCACGCCGCGAGGACTCCAGGGCCCGTTCCCGGTCCCGGGACTCCGCGAGCTTCGCGCTGGTGGCCTCCAGCTCCCGGCTCAGCGCGGCGAACTCGGCCGCGGCCGGCCCGTCCGGCGCGGCGAAGTCCCCACCGTCCCCGAACGACCGGGCCGCCATGGCGAGTTCACGGCTCCGTGCGACGACCCACCGCCCCAGCAGCAACGCGGTGACGAGCGAGACGACCGCGGCCATGGCCACGACGGTCGTCACCACACTCAGATCGTGCGCCGACAGGAACATCGCGCGGGCCACGGCCAGCGTCCCCGCCAGCATGGCCGCGACCGCGACGGCGGCGACGACCGCGAGGTGCGCGGTCAGCGACCGCCGGCGGATCAGCAGCAGAACGCCCGCGCCGAGCACCCCGGCCGTGGTGGCGCCGAGGAACGCGAACAGGGCGATGAGCGAAGCGTCGCGCACCTGCCTCACCCCTCCTCGGTCGTCGCGGGGTCGAAGCGGTAGCCGACGCCCCACACGGTGCGGATGAGCCGGGGCCGCGCCGGGTCGTCCTCGACCTTGCCGCGCAGCCGCCGCACATGGACCGTCACGGTGGAAAGGTCACCGAAGTCCCAGCCCCACACGTCCCGCATCAACTCCTCCCGCGCGAACGCCCTCCCGGGGTGGGCGAGGAAGAACGCGAGCAGGTCGAACTCCCGCACGGTCAACGCAAGTTCGGCCCCGTCCTTGAGAACCCTCCGGGCCTCGGGATCAACGGTGAGCCCGGCCGCCCGCAGCACGCCGGAGCCGTCGGCGGGCGGGTCCGCCACCGGCCGCACGCGCCGCAGCACGGACCCCACCCGCAGCACCAGCTCACGTGGGCTGAACGGCTTGGTGACGTAGTCGTCGGCCCCGACCTCCAGGCCCAGGATCCGGTCGTCCTCGTCGCCGCGCGCGGTGAGCATGATGACCGGCACCGGCCCCTGCCCGCGCATCCTGCGGCAGACCTCGAGGCCGTCCATGCCGGGCAGCATGAGGTCCAGGACGACCAGGTCGGGCCGGTGGGCGGCGGCGCGGGCGAGTGCGTCGGGGCCGTCGCCGGCCCGGTCGACGACGTACCCGGCGCGGTCGAGGTAGCCCGTGACGATCTCGGCGACGGTGGGGTCGTCGTCGACGACGAGGACCCGGGCTCCGGCCCCGCCGGCGGGTGGCTGTTCCATGCCGTCCAGCCTCGCATCCCGCGCGCGCGAACCGTCCGGGGCGGGAGCCGACGTCCGAGTTTCGTAAGGAGCCGATGCCCGGTATGCCCGTTTCGCGTTCGTAGGGTGAGAGCCGTGACCACCTCCCCCTCCTCCCCGGAACCACCGTCGGGCGGCCCGGCCCCGTCCGTGGACGTCGTCCTGCCGTGTCTCGACGAGGCCGCGGCGCTGCCGTGGGTGCTGCGGCGGATCCCGCCCGGCTGGCGGGCGCTCGTCGTGGACAACGGCTCCACGGACGGCTCCGGCCGCGTCGCCCGCGAGCTCGGCGCCACGGTCGTGCGCGAGGCACGGCGCGGATTCGGCGCCGCCTGCCACGCCGGACTGACCGCCGCCACGGCCGAGATCGTCTGCTTCTGCGACTGCGACGCCTCGCTGGACCCGTCGGACCTGGTGCCGTTCGTCGACGAGGTCCGCTCGGGCGCCGCCGACCTGGTGCTGGGCCGGCGCCGCCCGAAGGGGCGGGGCGCCTGGCCGCCGCACGCCCGCGCGGGCAACGCGGCCCTCTCCCTGCTGCTGCGCCGCCGAACCGGACTGCGGCTGCGCGACCTGGGCCCGCTGCGGGCCGCCCGGCGCGAGGAGCTGCTCGCGCTGGACCTGACCGACCGGCGCAGCGGCTACCCGCTGGAGATGGTGGTGCGCGCCGCCGACGCCGGCTGGCGGATCACCGAGCACGACGTGCCGTACACCCCGCGCACCGGCGCCTCCAAGGTGACCGGCACCTGGCGCGGCACCTACCAGGCCGTCCGGGACATGAGCCGGGTGCTCCAGGGGCCGCCCACACGCGAGGAGGTGACTCCGTGACCGCGCCGGAGGTGACGCTGCTGGTCATCGCGAAGGAGCCGCGGCCGGGACGGGTGAAGACCAGGCTGACCCCGCCGTTCACGCCGGAGGAGGCGGCGGCGCTCGCCGAGGCCGCGCTCGCCGACACCCTCGACGCGGTGGCGCGCACGCCCGCGCGGCGCCGGGTGCTGGTGCTGGACGGGGCGCCCGGGCCGTGGCTGCCGGCCGGCGTGGAGGTCGTGCCGCAGTGTGCGGGCGGTCTCGACGAGCGGCTGGCCGGCGCGTTCGCCGGCTGCGACGGGCCCGCCCTGCTCATCGGCATGGACACCCCGCAGGTCACGCCGGAGCTGCTGACGGTGGACTTCGCGGACTGCGACGCCTGGTTCGGCCCGGCCGTGGACGGCGGCTTCTGGGCGCTGGGCCTGGCCGACCCCGACCCGCACCTGCTGCGCGGGGTGCCCATGTCGACGCCCCGCACGGGAGCCGCACAACGGCGGCGGCTGGACGGCCTGCGGGTACGGGACCTGCCGCTGCTGCGGGACGTCGACACGGCCCGGGACGCCGCGGCCGTCGCGGACGCGGCGCCTGACGGACGGTTCGCCGCACGGCTGGCCCGGCTGACGGCGGCCCGCCGGTGAGCGGGGCACGCACGACGGCCACGCCCCCGCTCGGCCCCCAGCGCACCCCCGCCCGGCCGCTCCCGGCCGCCGGCCCCGCCTGGTCGGCCGACCCGTACACCGACGCCCTGCGCACCGGCCGGGGCCCGCTGTTCCTGCGCCGCGCCGACGGCCGGCTGCTGCCGCTGGACGTGGAACGCTGGTGCGCGGAGCCGGACCCGGCCGACCTCGAGGTGCTGGGGCGCTGCGAGGGCGCGGTGCTGGACGTGGGCTGCGGACCCGGCCGGCTGGTGACCGCGCTCGGCGGGCAAGGGCGCCGGGCGCTCGGCATCGACGTCAGCGAGGCCGCGGTGGCGCGGACCGTCCGGCGCGGCGGACGGGCGCTGCGGGCCTCGGTGTTCGATCCGCTGCCCGGCACCGGACGCTGGGACACGGCGCTGCTGATGGACGGAAACATCGGCATCGGCGGCGACCCGCACGCGCTGCTGCACAGGATGGCGCGCGTCCTGAGGACGGGCGGGCTGCTGCTCGCCGAGACGGTCCCGTACCCGGACGTCGACGAACGCGTCACCGTGCGGGTCACCGGCCCCCACGACAGCCCGGGCGCTCCCTTCCCCTGGGCCCGCCTCGGCACCCCGGCGCTGCTGCGCTGCGCGCGGGCGTGCGGCTGGCGCGTGGCGGACCGGTGGTCCACGGACGGCCGCGCCTTCGTCGCCCTCCGGGCGCCCGCGACGGGACACGCCGGCTGACGGCACGCCGGAGGGCGGGCCGCTCGCTGCGGCTCCCGCCCTCCGGCGCACGCGGGTCCGCCGGCCCCTTCGCGGCGGGCGGCTCCCCCGCCCTCACGTCCGACGCCTCCGCGCCCTCATTCCGCCGCCTCCGGCCGCCTCCTCCCCGCCCGCACCGCGAACAGCACCGCCGACCCTGCGAACAGCGCCGCCGTGATCAGGAGCCAGCGGGCCGCGAAGCCGTCGGCGGAGAGGGCGGTGACGGCCGCGTACCGCTCCGACACCCGGCCGGAGATCAGCGGGAACCACACCAGGAGCAGCAGCCCGGAGAGGGCGGCCGGGACGCGGACGTGGTTCACCCAGGCCGTGCGGCCGGCCGTGACGGTGACCAGGGCACGGTCGGCCGCCGCGTACAGCGGCAGCAGCACCAGGTCGTGGACGAGCGCCGCGCCCACGAACCACACCGTGATCATCAGCCGGTCGCCGTCGAGCAGCCGCACGCCCGCGTACGCGCACAGGGCCAACGAGCACAGCAGCACCAGCAGTCGGAAAGGGCTGCCCGGCACGGGCCGGGGCATGCGCTGGGCCACGGGACCTCTCCTCACAGCTCGCCGAAGGTCAGCCGCGTGACCCACTTGGTGTTGAGCACGCCGGGCGCGGCCGGGACGATGACGCGGGCCGGGTGGCCGTGGTCCGGGGTCAGGTCCGCGCCGTTGACGGACAGGGCCAGCAGGGAGCGCCCGTCGGCGACCTGACCGGCGCTCAGGGCGGCGTGCCGCCAGGTGCCGCGCAGTTGCAGCGACTCCACGAACACGTCGGCCGGTTCGTCGTACCCCACCAGCGCGGCGAGGTCCCGCAGCCGTACGCCCCGCCACGCCTGGTCTGAGGTGGACCAGCCCTCGACGCAGGCGATGGGCAGGTCCGCGTCGTGCTGGTCCATGGCGAGCAGGTCGGCCCTGCTCAGCCGTACGGCGCCGGTGCGGCCGGTGACGGTCAGCCGCCAGGCCTCCTCGGTGGTGTCGTCGGAGCGGATCCCGGCGTACTCGGCCGTCTTGTTGACCTGGAAGGCGCCAGGCCCGCTGCCCGGTTCGGACCCGCCGTGCGGGGTGAGGACGGCGGTGTGGCGCAGCGGTCCGTCGAAGCTGCGCCCGGCGGAGGTGGCGACGAGCAGCAGTGAGCCCCCGCCGACCAGGCCGAGCGCGCCGCGCCGGGACACGGTCGGCGGGTCGGGCCGCGTCGCGGTCAGTTCCTCGTCCGGCTCCTCGTCCTCCCCGCGCCGCACGCGCCGCAGGGTCCGGAAGGCGGCCGGCGCCTTGAGCACCACGTGCGCGAGGAACGCCCCGAAGAAGACCCACGCGCCGTAGAAGTGCAGCGGGTAGAACGAGCCCGGGAAGACGTAGTCCAGCTGGATGTTGAGGATGCCGGTGACGAACTGGAACAGCGCGCCGCCGACCAGCAGGATCAGCGAGATCCGCTCCAGCGCGTGGGTGACGGAGCGGGCCGGCGGCAGGGTGAACAGCTTCGGCACGACCGACCACAGCTTGGCCAGCAGTACCGGGACGAGCCCCAGGCCGAGGGTGACGTGGACGCCCTGGGTGAGCCGGTAGAGCCACGGCGGGTCGGTGGGCCAGGAGAACAGGTAGAAGCCGAGGATCCCCTTGCCGGGGGTGCGGTCGTTCACCGGCGACAGATCCGGGTTGTACGCCGCGTACGACACCAGGCCCGTCACGAACAGGACGGTGATGCCGGCGAGCAGCACCACGCCGAGCACCGAGGTGAACCACGTGCCGCGCAGCGGGCTGCGCCAGAAGCCGGGCGAGAAGGGGCCGCGCGGGAGGCGGCCGGGGAGGGAGGACCGTGCCATGTGCCGACGGTAGGTCGGCGCGGCGCCCGGAAGGGGTCCGCAACCGGTGACGAAACGCTGACGTCGCCGCTCGTCAGCTGCTTGCCGCAGGCCGGGAGGCCTAGCGTGTGACGTCGTGAAGCGCACTCCTCCCCGCACGGGCCTCCCCGACCCGGCCGGCCGCGCCCGCGGGTCGCGGCGCGACGGGTACGCCGTCGCCGCCGCCGCGTCGCTGGTGCTGGCCGCCGCCCTGATCGGCACGTACCTGCAGAACCGCTACGGCACCCTCCGCGTCGGCCGGCCGCCCCTCGTGGGCGACTGGATGCCGCACGTCGGACCGGGCACCCCGGCCGCGTCGGCGGTCGCCGTGGCGGTCGTGGCGTACGGTCCTTCGCTCGCGGCGCGGCTGCCGTGGCGGCCGCTGCTGCTCGCCGTGTGGGGCGGGGCGCTCGCCTGGACGTGGTCGCTGGCCCTGGTCGACGGCTGGCAGCGGGGCGTCGCCGGACGACTGACCACCCGCCATGAGTACCTCCAGGTGGTCGACCGCTTCGGGGACGTCCCGGCGGCCCTGCGGGACTTCCACGCGCACATCCTCATCGGCGCCCCCGACAACTGGCCGGCGCACGTGGCCGGGCACCCGCCGGGCGCCACCCTCACCTTCGTGCTGCTGGACCGGATCGGGCTGGGCGGCGGGGCGTGGGCCGGGGCGTTCGTGATCACGGCCGGCACCACGGCGGCCGTCGCCGTCCTGGTCACCGTGCGACGGCTGGCCGGCGAGGATCTCGCCCGCCGGTCCGCGTCCTTCCTCGTCCTCGCCCCCGCGGCCGTCTGGATGGGCACCTCCGCCGACGGCTGGTTCGCGGCGGTCGCCGCCTGGGCGCTCGCCCTGCTGTCCCTCGCCGTCACCGGCTGCCGCCCGGGCTGGACGGGTCTCGGCGCCGGGCTGCTGTCCGGACTGACGGTGTACCTGTCGTACGGGCTCACCCTGATCGCGGTGACCGCGGCGGCCGTCCTGCTGCTGGGCACACGCCGGCTGCGGCCGCTGCTGTACGCGGCCGCCGGTTTCCTGGTGGCGCCGGCCGTGTTCACGGCGCTCGGCTTCGACTGGTGGGAGGCGTACCGGCTGCTGGTGACCCGCTACCACCAGGGCGCGGGCGGTGTCCGCCCGTACGGCTACTGGGTGTGGGCGAACCTGGCGTGCACGGTGCTGGTCGTGGGCCCCGCGACGGTGGCGGGGCTGCGCCGGGGCGGCGCGGAGCTGTGGAGATCGGGCCGTGCGGCCGTGCTCCGGGGTGCGGCGACCCGGCTCGCGCTGCTGGTGGGGTCCGCGCTCCTGGCGCTGCTGGTCGCGGATGTGTCCGGGATGAGCAAGGCGGAGACGGAGCGGATCTGGCTGCCGTTCGCCCTGTGGCTGCTGCCCGCCTGTTCCTTCCTGCCCGGTCCGCGCGGCTGGCTCGCCGGGCAGGCGGCACTGGCCCTGCTCCTCAACCACCTGGTGCTGACCGGGTGGTGAGGAGCGGGTTCGCAGGTCAGGACCCGGCGGGACGCAGCTTCAGCGAGATGCTGTTGATGCAGTACCGCTGGTCCGTGGGCGTCGGGTAGCCCTCGCCCTCGAAGACGTGCCCGAGGTGCGAGCCGCAGCGGGCGCAGCGCACCTCGGTGCGCACCATGCCGTGCGAGCGGTCCTCGACCAGCTCGACGGCGTCGGTGTCCTTCGGGTCGTAGAAGGACGGCCAGCCGCAGTGCGACTCGAACTTCGTGTCCGAGGTGAACAGCTCCGCGCCGCAGGCACGGCAGGAGTAGACGCCCTCGGTCCTGGTGTCGGTGTACTCACCGGTGAAGGCCGGTTCCGTCGCCGCCTGGCGCAGAACCGCGTATTCGGACGGCGACAGCTCCGCGCGCCACTGCTCGTCCGGCTTCTCCACGTCGTACGGCATGAGGTTCCAGCCCCTTAGTTCGACAGACGGTCCAGGATGCGCGGGCCGAGGTCGGTGACGTCGCCCGCTCCCATGGTGAGAACCAGATCGCCGGGCTCGGCCATTCCCGCGACCGCGGCGGGGACCTGCGCCGCGTCGTGGACGGCCGTCACGTCCGCGCCGGCCGCGCGGGCCGCCTCGATGATCAGCTCGCTGGTGACGCCGGGGACCGGGTCCTCACGGGCCGGGTAGATGTCGAGGACCAGCGAGGCGTCGGCGAGGGCGAGGGCGACGCCCATCTCCTTGCCGAGCTCGCGGGTGCGGGAGAACAGGTGGGGCTGGAAGACGACCAGGATGCGGGCGTCACCGGCGGCGGAGCGCATCGCCTCCAGGTCCGCGGTCATCTCGGTGGGGTGGTGCGCGTAGGAGTCGACGACCTGGACGCCGGCCGCCTCGCCCTTGAGCTGCAGGCGGCGCTTGACGCCGGTGTACGCGGCCAGCGCGGGGGCCAGTTCGGCGGCCGGGACGCCCAGCGCGACGCCCGCGGCGAGGGCGGCGACGGCGTTGTGCGCGTAGTGCTTGCCGGGCACCGACACGGTGAAGGTGAGCGGGGCGCCGTCCAGCTCGACGGTCACCTCGCTCTTCAGTCCCTGCGGGACGACCGACAGCACCCGCACGTCGGCGTCCGCGGACTCGCCGTACGTCACGGTCCGCACGGCGCCGTCCAGGCGGCGGGTCAGCTCGCGGGCGCCCTCGTGGTCGGCGGAGATCACCAGCGTGCCACCGGGGACGATCCGGCCGACGAACGTCTCGAAGGACTCGTGGATCTCCTCCATCGACGCGTAGTTCGCGTGGTGGTCCAGCTCCACGTTGAGGATGATCGCGACCTCGGGGGCGTACTTGTGGAAGCTGCGGTCGGACTCGTCGGCCTCGGCGACGAAGATCTCGCCCGTGCCGTGCAGCGCGTTGGAGCCGGGGGCGTCGAGGTCGCCGCCGATGGCGTACGACGGCTCGCGGCCCAGTTCGGTGAGGGCGACCGCCAGCATGGAGGTGGTGGTGGTCTTGCCGTGGGTGCCGGCCACCGCGATCGGGCGCAGGCCGTCCATCAGGGCGGCGAGGGCGTCGGAGCGGTGCACCACGGGGATGCCCAGCTCGGCGGCGCGCCGCAGCTCCGGGTTGTCCTCGCGGATCGCGGAGGAGACCACGACGCAGCTGGCGTCGTCGGCGAGGTGCGCGGCGGCGTGCCCGATGTGCACGGTGACGCCGAGGGCGCGCAGGGCCTCGGCGGTCGCCGAGTCCTTGGCGTCGCTGCCGGCCACCTTCGCGCCGCGCTGGGCGAGGATCTTGGCGATGCCCGACATCCCGGCGCCGCCGATGCCGATGAAGTGCGGTCGGTCCATGGCGGTGGGAAGGCCGGGTGCCATGCGTGTTCTCCCAGTGGTGCGACGAGCGGGACGACGTTCTTCGCGCCCTCGCGTGCCGAGCCGGGAGAGCGCGGCCCCAGCCTATGCCTTGCTGTGGGAGAAGAGTTTCAGCACCGGCACCCCGACCTTGTGGCGGGCCCGGGAGGCCCAGTCCCGGTGGAAGAACTCCTCCACGTAGTGCGGGTCGGTCAGGACGATCACCTCGTCCGCGCGCACCTCTTCGACGAGGTTCTTCAGCGCGTCCAGCGGGTGGTCCTCGACGAGACGGCCCTCGGCGGTGTCGCCGGTCGTGCGCAGCGCCTTCAGGGACACCTCGAGCGCCCGCTCCCCCATGCTCCGGGCCTCGTCGCCCTCGGGGGTCTCGCCCTCGCGGACGGCCTCGTCGAGTTCGCCCAGCGCGACGTCGTCGATGGCTCTCAGCAGCCGGTCGGCCTGTTCCCCGCGTGGCTGGAGCAGGACGTGGAAGGCGACCGGCTCGTCTCCGTGCAGGGTGGTGACGAACTCCACGTCGGCGGACGTCAGGGCCTTCTCGATCATCAGTACGCTTGTGAACACCAGGCGCCCCTTACTCCTCGGAGGACCCGCGAGCCCTCGCTGCTCCGTGGGCCGAGCCAGGCCCCCTCGGAGATCATCCTTCCCCGTGCGGGCGCGAGTACGGCCGGATTCAGTGTCGCCCGTCACCGCGCGGGACGGGCGGACGGTTCCGCCGATCGCCGGACCGGCGGCGGCTTCGGTCGTCGTACCGGTTGTCCTCCTTCCGGAGGTGTCGTGTCCGGCCGGGCCGGTCAGGTCCGGCGGTAGCGCGTGAACAGGAATCCGTCCTCTTCCAACATCGACGACAGCGTGAACCGCCGCGGAAGTGTCACTGAGGGACCACCGGCGATGCGCTGAGCGTCACCAGCTGTGAGCATCGGCGACACGGTGAGGCAGAGCTCGTCCAGCACGTCGGCGGCGATCAGCTGACCGAGCAGCCGGGGCCCGCCCTCGGTCAGCAGGCGGGTGTGCCCCAGCTCGGCGAGGGCGTGCACGGCCCGGCCGGGGTCCACCCCGGCGCCCTCCCCGGCGACGACCACGCGGGCGCCCGCCTTCTCCGCGGCGGCCACGCGCTCCGGGTCGGCGCCGGCGCCGGTGAGGACCAGGGTGCGCACCAGCGGCGAGGTGAACAGGGGCAGGGAGAAGTCGAGGTCCAGGCTCGCCGAGACCACCGCGATCGCGGGCGCCGGGCCCTGTCCCGCGGCCTCCCGGGCCGCGGCGAACTCGGCGCGGGCGCGGGCCGGGCGGTAGCCCTCCTGCCGTACCGTTTCCGCACCGACCACGACCGCGTCCGCGAGGGCCCGCAGCACGCCGAAGACCCGCATGTCGGCCGGGCAGGAGATGGGCTGCGAGCGGCCCTCGTGCTGGGCGGCGCCGTCGAGGGTGGAGACCATGTTGCCGCGCAGCCAGGGCGCGGCGCGCTCGGGACCGGGCTCCGGGTAGGCGTAGGCGGCGGCCAGCTCGGCCAGGCTCCACTCCCGGCCGGCCGCCCCGCCGGTGGCTGCCGTCTCGTCGGTCACATCGGTCACGGGGAACAGGCGTCGCATGTCAGGCAGTCTTCCACGCCCCGTACGATGGGGGACCGTGTCGTCCTCCGCAGCCTCCCGTCCCGGTCCCATAACCGACGTGGCCCCGCTCTCGCTGTGCGCCCGCGAGCCGCACGTCCCCGCGGACCGGCTCGTCGCCGAGATGGTGCCCCCGCCGCGGTTCGACGCCGTCCGCTTCGGTACGTACATCCCCGACCCGAACCAGCCGAGCCAGACCGAGGCCGTGCGCGTCCTCGAGGGCTTCGCGGCGGGTCTGGACGGGAAGCCGGGCGGGGAGTCGGGCCGGCGCCGGCTGTTCGGCTTCGGCAAGGCGCAGAAGAAGGCCCCGTCCGGGCCGCGCGGCGTCTACCTGGACGGCGGCTACGGCGTCGGCAAGACGCACCTGCTGGCCTCCCTGTGGCACGCCACCCCGGCCGAGCCGGCGCTGAAGGCCTTCGGCACGTTCGTCGAGCTGACCAACCTGGTGGGCGCGCTGGGCTTCCAGCAGACCGTGAAGACGCTCTCCGGGCACCGGCTGCTGTGCATCGACGAGTTCGAGCTGGACGACCCGGGCGACACCGTGCTGGTCTCCACCCTGCTCGGCAAGCTGGTCGAGGCGGGCGTCGCGCTCGCCGCCACCTCCAACACGCTGCCGGGCAAGCTCGGCGAGGGCCGGTTCGCGGCGGCGGACTTCCTGCGCGAGATCCAGGGCCTGTCGGCGCACTTCCGGGCCCTGCGGATCGACGGCGAGGACTACCGGCACCGGGGCCTGCCCGAGGCTCCGCCGCCGTACTCCGACGAGGTGGTGACCCGGGTGGCCCACGCCACCGAGGGCGCGTCGCTGGACGCCTTCCCCGACCTGCTCGACCATCTCGCCCGGGTGCACCCGAGCCGCTACGGCGCCCTCACCGACGGCATCGGCGCGGTGTGCCTCACCGGGGTGCGGCCGGTGCCGGACCAGTCGACCGCGCTGCGGCTCGTCGTCCTCGCGGACCGGCTGTACGACCGGGAGGTGCCGGTGCTGGCGTCGGGGCTGCCGTTCGACCAGCTCTTCAGCGAGGAGATGCTGAAGGGCGGCTACCGCAAGAAGTACTTCCGCGCGATCTCCCGTCTCACCGCTCTGGCCAGGGACGCCAAGAGGCTCGCCGGCACCGTCTGACCCGGGCGGCACACACCTTGGGACAGGTGTTCGACACCTGAACGGGCCATCGGCGGGCACGGAAGTGATCGCGCCAACCCACGTGTCCTTTTCGGGCTGAGTGCGGCGCAGTCCGTCGATGAGACGGTGCAAACGGCCACGCGGGGGTTAACGTGTTTCTTGACCAACCGTTGACCATGAGCTTACCTGTGGCGCCGGATGCGAACCACCGTGTCAGGTACGGGTGTTACGAGGTCGGGCGACTGATGGCCGCACTTCCGGGCCTTGCCGTCGCTTTACCTCGGCCATCCGCTGCCGCGACTTCGCGGCCTTCGCATCCGCGCACACGGTCCGTCACACCGCGGGCCAGTGATCAGCGTGCCGGTCCTCGTCGTGCCCGTCCGACGCGTCCCCACACGCGCCAGGAGGAAACAGATGCACCGCCCTTTCGTCGACCACCCCCACTCGCCCGGCCGGCACCCTGAACCGTCCGCCCGCCGCGCCGGGACACCCTTCCCCGGCGCCGTACCGCCCTCCGCCGCCACCGAGCGCGCCGCCGTCCGCGCGTGCCGGACCCGGTGAGGGCGAGCGTGCTCCGCTTCCCCCATCTGCGGCAGGACGTCGCCGCCTCCCTCGTGGTGTTCCTCGTCGCCGTCCCGCTGTGCGTCGGCGTCGCCGTCGCCTCCGGGGCCCCCGCCGAACTCGGCCTCGTCACCGGCATCGTGGGCGGCCTGGTCACCGGTCTGCTGCCGGGCAGCAGCCTCCAGGTGTCCGGCCCGGCGGCCGGACTCACCGTGCTGGTCTACCAGGCGGTGGACTCCTACGGGCTTCCCGCGCTGGGCGTGATCGTGCTCGCCGCCGGGCTGCTCCAGCTCGCCATGGGGGCGCTGCGGCTCGGCCGCTGGTTCCGGGCGATGTCGTTGTCGGTGATCGAGGGCATGCTGGCCGGCATCGGCCTGGTCCTCATCGCCGGCCAGCTCTACTCCGCCGCCGGGCTCGAGGCGCCCGCCGGAGGCGTCGACAAGATCCTCGGGTTGCCCGGGGCCGCCGCGGACGCGCTGGCCGGGCGGGAGACGCTCGCCTCGCTGGCGGTGGGCGCGGGCACGGTCGTGGTGATGGTGCTGTGGCGGCGGCTGCCCGGACCGGCCGGGGCCGTGCCGGGCGCGCTCGCCGCGGTGCTGCTGGCGACCGCGGTCACCGCGGCGTTCGCCGTGCCGGTCGCCACGGTCGAGGTGCGGGGGCTGCTCGAGTCCGTCCAGCCGCCCGGCCCCGACGCCTTCGGTGTCCTCACGGACGTGGGCGTGCTGGGCACGATCGTCGCCTTCGCCCTCATCGCCTCCGCGGAGAGCCTGTTCAGCGCGGCGGCCGTGGACCGGCTGCACACCGGCCCGCGCACCCGCTACAACCAGGAGCTGATCGCGCAGGGCGCGGGCAACACGGTCTGCGGGCTGCTCGGCGCGCTGCCCATGACCGCGGTCATCGTGCGCAGCTCGGCCAACGTCCAGGCGGGCGCGCGGACCAAGGCGTCCCGGGTGCTGCACGGGGTGTGGCTGCTGCTGTTCGCCGCGCTGCTGCCGTCCGTGCTCGCCCTCGTCCCACTGCCCGCGCTGGCCGGCATCCTCATCCACGCCGGCTGGAAGCTGATCCCCTTCCGGGGGCTGGTCACACTGTGGCGCGGCCAGCGGGGCGAGGCGCTGATCCTGGTCGCGACGGCCGTGTCCATCGTCGCGGTGAACATGTTCGAGGGCGTGCTGATCGGGCTGGCCCTGTCGGTGGTGAAGACGGCCTGGGAGTCCTCGAAGGTCAAACTGGAGGTCATGGACAAGGGCGCGGGCCCTGTCCAGGTCCACCTCTCCGGCAACGCCACGTTCCTGCGCCTGCCGAAGATCCTGGACACCCTGGAGTCCCTGCCCGAGGACCGCCCGGTCGAACTCGACCTCACCGCCCTCCACCACCTGGACCACGCCTGCAGCACGGCACTGAGCCACTGGGCGGAGCGCCACAGCGGGGCGGACACACCGCCGGTGCGGCTGACGACGCGGTGAGGCGGCCCCGGGAGCGGGGCCTCCCCGCCCCGGGGCCGGCGCCCGGTGCCACCGGGGCCGGAAGGACCACCTGGGTCCACGAGGCCGGGCCCGGTTCGCGGGACACGGGCGGCTTGCGTGGTTCACGGGATCGGCGGCAGGTGATAGACACGGCGGGGTCACAGTTCCTGTCCGCCAGCAGGAAGGTTTCCCCATGTCAGAAAACGGGTCCCCCCACGGCTCCACGGCAACCACCCGGCGCCAGATGCTCGCCCGTTCCGGCGCCGTCGGCGTCGGCATCGCCTTCACCGGCGCCCTCTCCGAACTGTTCACCGACAGCGCCGCCGCCCAGAACCTCGGCCACTACGGCTACGGCGACCTGGTCCCCGACCCCGACGGACTGCTCGACCTGCCCAAGGGTTTCCGCTACACCGTGCTCTCCAAGGAGGGCGACCAGCTCCGCTCCGGTGAGGGCCCCGTCCCCTCCAACCACGACGGCATGGCTGCCTTCGCCGGCCGGCAGGGCCGCACCCACCTGGTCCGCAACCACGAGAACCGCGCCACCGGCAGAGTCCCGGTCCCGGTGATCGACGGCCTGACGTACGACCCGCAGGGCAAGGGCGGGTGTACCGCGCTCACCCTCGACCGGAGCGGCCGTGTGGTCGACGAACGGGTGGCGATCGCCGGTACGGCCGTCAACTGCGCGGGCGGACCCACCCCGTGGAAGACATGGCTCACCTGCGAGGAGACCGAGGACAAGGCGGGCACCAACGGCTACACCAAGGACCACGGCTTCATCTTCGAGGTGGACGGCGCCGACCCGCGCCGCACCGGCGCCGTGCCGCTGACCGCGATGGGCCGCTTCCAGCACGAGGCGATCGCGGTCGATCCGCGGCGGGGCGTGGTCTACGAGACCGAGGACGCCTTCGAGCACCCCTTCGGCCTCTTCTACCGTTTCCTGCCGAAGAAGCCGCTCGGCGGCACGGGTTCGCTGCGCGCGGGCGGCAAGCTCCAGGCGATGCGGGTGCCCGGTGTGCCGGACCTGTCCTCGATCCAGGAGATCGGCGCCCGTTTCGACGACATCGAGTGGGTGGACGTCCCCGACCCGCTGGCCGTCGAAACGCCCATCCGTTTCCAGGACTTCGGCCCGAAGGGCATCACCCACGCGCAGAAGCTCGAGGGCTGCTACTGGGGCGGCAGCTCCGTGTACTTCGTGTCGTCCTTCGCCCACAGCTCCGAGGGTTCGGCCGCCGACCACTACGGCCAGATCTGGCGCTACGACCCCGGCCGGCGCCGGCTCACCCTGGTGATCGTCTTCGGCCCGGACACCGACATCCAGCTGCCCGGCGAGTCCCCGGACAACATCTGCCTCGCGCCCAGCGGCGGTCTGATGGTGTGTGAGGACGGGGGCGGCGCCCAGCACGTCTTCGGCGTCACCCGGCGCGGCGAGGTCTATCCGATGGCCCGCAACCGCCAGAACACGGGTACGGCCGAGGACCCCGAGTGGGGCGAGTTCGCCGGCGTCACGTTCTCCCCGGACGGCAGGACGATGTACGTCAACGTCTACGACCCGGGCACGACGTTCGCCGTGACCGGACCCTGGCGCCGGTAGGACCGGGGGGCGGGCGCGTGCCGCGCCCGCCCCCTTTCCCCCTCAGCCCTCCAGCAGCGCGTCCATCTGGCCGACGGCCTGGCTCATGCCCTCGACCATGCCCATCTCGGCCAGCCGCTCCATCTGCTCCCGGGTGTCGAACACGGACCGCAGTTCCATGCGCGTGCCGTCCTCGTGCCCCGAAAGCGTCATCCGGACCGTGGTGACCGGCATCTCCGGGTCCGGCTTCCCGTCCTGGTCGGCGAAACCGTCGGTGAACTCCAGCGACGTCGGCGGCGCGACCGACGAGATCCGCCACCAGCCGCCGTACTTCTCGCCCTCCGGCCCGGTCATGTGGTACCTCACGCCGCCGCCGGGGGTGAGGTCGTGCTCCTCGACGGTCGCCGGGAATCCGGGCGGGCCCCACCAGCGCTCCAGCAGCCGCGGGTCGGCCCACAGCTGCCAGACCCGCTCCACCGGTGCGGTGAAGTCCGCGACGAGGGTGAGCGTGAGGGTGTCGACGTCCTTGTCGACACGGATGACAGTCATCCGTCCGGTCCTTTCCTGTCGCTTCCTGCGGCCTCCTGCCGCTTCCGTACGCGGGCCTCAGCCGGTGTCCGAGCCGTCCTCCCCGCCCTCCTCGGAGAGCAGTCCGGTCATCCGGTCCACCCGGGCCCGCCAGGCCGACTCCAGCGCGTCGAGCGCCTGCCGTGCGCGGGCCACCGCGTCGCGGTCGGTGCGTACGAGCTGCTCCCTTCCGCGCCGCTCCTTGGTGACCAGCCCCGCCCGCTCCAGCACCGTGACGTGTTTCTGCACCGCGGCGAAGCTCATCGGGTACGCGGCGGCCAGCCGTGACACGGACAGCTCACCGCGGACACAGCGACGCAGCATGTCGCGCCGCGTCGCGTCGGCCAGCGCGTGGAACAGCCGGTCCACGGCCCGGTCGGCCTCACCCGTCCCATCTACAACCATTTGGTTGTACGTTACGCCCGCGCACGCCCGCCGGCAACAGCACGGCTCCCGTTCCGTCCGCCGTGAAGCCCTCGCGCCGGGGTACCCGCCCCCGCATGACGGAGAAGCAGCACTCGGGTGACTCGTACTGGCTGAACACCGCGCCCGGCGGGGAGCGCCGCCCCGCACTGGCCGACGACCTGGACGTCGACGTGGCGGTGATCGGCGGCGGCATCGCCGGTCTGTGCACGGCGTGGGAGCTGGCCAGGGCGGGGCGCAGCGTCGCCGTGCTCGAGGCGGGCCGGCTCGCGGCGGGCGTCACCGGACACACCACCGCAAAGGTCACCGCGCTGCACTCGCTGGTCTACGACAGGCTGCGCCGCACCCGCGGCAGCGAGGGCGCGCGCCTGTACGCCCGGTCGCAGGCGGAGGCGATCGAGCGGACGGCCGGAGTGGTGGAGGAGCTGGGCGTCGAGTGCGAGTGGGAGCGGCGCGGCTCGTACACGTACGTGACGGACGCGGACCGGGTGGACGAGGTGCGCGCGGAGGCGCGGGCCGCGCGGGAGGCGGGCCTGCCCGCGTCGTTCGTGACGGAGACGGGGCTGCCGTTCCCGGTGGCGGGGGCGGTGGAGGTGCCGGACCAGGCGCAGTTCCATCCGCGCAAGTACCTGCTGGCGATCGCGGACGACATCGAGTCGCACGGCGGGCGGCTGTACGAGGACACGACGGTACTGGGCCTGGAGGAGGGCGAGCCCTGCCGGCTGTCGACGTCGACCGGGGCGTCCGTGACGGCCCGGGACGTCGTGGTCGCCACGCACTACCCGGTCTTCGACCGCGCGCTGCTGTTCACCCGCCTCTCCCCGCGCCGCGAGCTGGTCGTCGCGGGACCGGTGCCGGCGGAGCTGGACCCGGAGGGCATGTACATCACCCCCTACGGCGGCTCCCGCTCGGTGCGCACCGCGCCCTACGGCGACGACGCGTCCCGCCGGCTGCTGGTGGTCACCGGTGAGCACTTCACACCGGGCACCGGCGACACCCGCGCCCGCTTCGACCGGCTGGCGCAGTGGGCGCGCCGGCACTTCCCGGGCGTGGAGCTGACGCACTTCTGGGCCACTCAGGACAACGACCCCACCGACACGGTGCCGCTGGTCGGGCCGCTGCACCAGGGCGCCGAGCACACGTACGTGGCCACCGGCTTCGGCGGCTGGGGCATGAGCGGCGGCATGATGGCGGGCCGGCTGCTGACCGCGCTGATCACGGGCGGGGAGTGCGCGTGGGCCGGGCTCTACGACCCTCGGCGCGTGGCCTCGGCCGTGCGGGAGGCGCCGGCCTTCCTCAAGCACCAGGCGCACGTTGCCAAGCACTTCGTCGGGGACCGGCTGCGCCCGTCACCCCCGGTGGAGGCGCTGCCGCCGGGCGAGGGCGCGGTGGTGCGCACGGACAACGGCCGTCTGGCGGTGTACCGCGACCACGCCGGCACCCTGCACGCGGTGTCCGCCCGCTGCACCCACATGGGGTGCCTGGTCGACTTCAACGCGGCCGAGCGGGCCTGGGAGTGCCCGTGCCACGGTTCCCGCTTCGACACGGACGGGAACGTCGTCCAGGGGCCGGCGACGAAGCCCCTGGAGCGGCGGGACATCTGAGCCGGGCCGCCGGTCGGAGGGGGCGGGCCCCCCTCCGACCGGCGGCCCGCCCCTCCGACCGGGTGAGCGCGCCGCCGCCCCCGCCCGAGCCGCGACGCTCACCGCCGACCGCCGCCCTACTGTCATACGGTGATCACACTTTCACGTCGTGTTATCGCCGTCTGCGCCCTCGCCGCCGCCCTCACCGCGTGCGGCTCCTCCGCCGGTCCCGCCGCGCGCCCTCCGGCCCCCGCGCCCTCCCCCGCCGCCCCGTCGGCGCCGCCCACGCTCGCCGCGGGTCCCGCGGGCCTCACCCCGGTCTTCGAGCACGGCCCCCGGGACGCCGGGAGGACCGTCGCCCTCACCTTTGACGCCGACATGACCGCCGACCAGGGCCCGCGGGCCGCGGCGGGCGAGCGCTTCGACCACCCGCGACTGATCGAGACGCTCCGGGAGCTGCACGTGCCGGCGACGGTGTTCATGACCGGCCGGTGGGCCGAGGAGTACCCGGACCAGGCCCGCGCCATCGGCCGTGACCCGCTCTTCGAGGTCGCCAACCACTCGTACAGCCACTACGCCTTCACCGGCGACTGCTACGGCCTGCCCGCGGTGGCCGAGGAGCGGATGCGGGCCGACGTGGAGCGGGCGTACCAGGCGTTCCGCACGGTGGGCGTGCCCGCTCCGATGCCGTACTTCCGCTTCCCGGGCGGCTGTTACGACCGGCGCGCCCTCAAGGCGCTCACCCCGGCCGGCGTCACGGCCGTGCAGTGGGACGTCGTCGGCGGCGACGCCTTCGCCACCGACCCGGACGCGGTGGCCCGGCAGGTGCTGGACGGGGTGCGGCCCGGCTCGGTGGTGGTGCTGCACTGCACCCGCAGCGCCGCCCCGGCCACGGAGGAGGCCGTACGGAAGGCCGTCCCGGAGCTGCGCCGCCAGGGCTACCGCTTCGTCAAGGTCTCCGAGCTGATCGGCGCGGCGAACGGACGCGGCTGACCGTCCTACGCTGGAGGCATGAGCGACGACGTGACCGACCGCGACTACTGCCTCGTCGGCACGGACCGCCCGCCGAAGGCGGACGGCCCGCCCTACGCGGCGTGCGTCCTGTGCCAGGAGCCCACGGAGTACCCGGAGTCGTACAAGGGCATCACGCTGTGCCCGGTCTGCGAATGGCGCGAGGCCGAGCGCACCTCCTGCTCCGGCTGACCGCCCGCCTCCCCGCCGTACGCGCCGTGCCGGTCCGCGCCGCGGAGGGCGACCAGGCGGGAGGGCGGTCACCTGATCGGTGTCCGCACGCTGCCGCTACCGCCGCCCCGATTCCGCACGCGCCGACCGGAACGCCTCGGAGACCGTCTCCGCGGCGCCGGACAGGATGCCCTTGGCCGCCCCCTTGGAACCCGACTCGCGCATCTTGCCGGGGAGTTCGGTCAGCCCGACCGGCTTGCGCGGACCGGACTCCAGGTCCAGCCGGTTGCACGCCTCGGCGAAGCGCAGATAGGTGTCGACGCTCGCCACCACGATGCGAATGTCGATCTTGAGTATCTCGATCCCGACCAGCGACACCCGTACGAACGCGTCGATCACCAGCCCTCGGTCGAGGATCAGCTCCAGTACGTCGTAGAGGCCACTGGAGCCTCCTCCGCCACGCTGCGGCACCGCCTGAGTCATCGCGCATCAGCCCCTTCCCCGTACCCTGGTGCCCCCTCGGAGCCCCTTGATGTCCGCCGGCGCCGCCCGGCACCGTCCCCGTCCCGCTTGGCACACTGGGCGGGTGAACGACGACCGGACGACACCCGCCCCCGACAGTCCCTTCCGACCCGACCCGGGTGACCGCGACGCGGCGCCGCAGTTCGTGCTGCCGCTGGTGGTCCGCATCGAGCGCGGCTCACCGCCCGCGCGGACGGACGCGCTGGAGACGGCGGCCCGCGCGGTGCTGGTGATGCTGACCGACGAGCGGTCGGTGGGCGACGGCGAGTGGGCGCAGGCGATGCGCGACTGGCAGGACGCCCGGATCCGCAAGGTGGTGCGGCGGGCGCGCGGCGCGGAGTGGCGGCGCGCGGAGGCGCTCCCCGGGATCACCGTGACCGGGAAGTCGGCGGAGGTGCGCGTCTTTCCGCCGGTGCCGCTGGACGGCTGGCCCAAGGACCTGGCCCGGCTCCAGGTGTCCGGCACCGACCTCGACGACCCCGACCCGGTGCCGCCGGCGGACCCCGGCGTCCCCACGCTCTGGATGAACCCGGAGCTGGAGATGTCCGCCGGCAAGGCGATGGCCCAGGCCGGGCACGGCGCCCAACTCGCCTGGTGGGAACTGCCGGACGCGGCCCGCGCGGCCTGGCGCGCGGCCGGCTTCCCGCTCGCCGTGCGCACCGCCGACCCCGCCGACTGGCCCGCGCTGACCGGCGGCGGCCTGCCGACGGTGCGCGACGCGGGCTTCACGGAGATCGCCCCCGGCTCGTGCACCGTGGTGGCGGACCACCCGGCGCTGCGCTGACCCGGGGCGTCCCCCGGATGGGTTGTGCGGCCGTGCGGCTGCCGTCGGCCCGCCGGAGGCTGGGCGCATGCCGACACGACGTACGACAGCCGCTGCCCTGCTGTCCGGCGCCGTCCTGCTCTCCGCCTCCCTGGCCGCCTGCGGCCCGGCCGGCGAGGGCGGGGCCGGAGGCGGAGGCGGCGAGGAGGACGACCGCGGACGGATATGGGCGCAGTCCCTGAACTGGAAGGACTGCCCCGCACCGTCCCCCCTGCAAGGCGGAGGAGAGGCGCCAGAGCCGTTGCCGGACGGCACCCGCTGGCAGTGCGCCACCATGCGGGCGCCGCTGGACTGGGACAGACCCGGCGGTGAGACCGTCGACGTCGCCCTGATCCGGGCGGCGTCCCGCGCGGACGCCGCCGACCGCATCGGCTCGCTGCTGTTCAACTTCGGCGGGCCCGGCGAGTCCGGCGTGGCCACCCTGCCCGCCCTCGCCCCCGACTACGAACAACTCCGGTCCCGCTACGACCTGGTGAGCTTCGACCCGCGCGGGGTCGGCGCGAGCGCCGGGGTCACCTGCCTGGACGCCGAGGCGGCGCAGGCGATGACCGAGCAGGACGACACCCCCGACGACGGCGACGACGAGGTGACCGCCCTGCTCCAGGCGCGGCAGCGGTACGCGGACGCCTGCGCACGCAAGTCGGGCCGCGTGCTGCCGCACGTGGGCACCGAGGACGCCGCTCGCGACATGGACCTGCTGCGCCACCTGCTCGGCGACGACAAGCTGCACTACTTCGGGATCTCGTACGGCACCGAACTCGGCGGCGTCTACGCCCACTTGTTCCCCCGGCACGTGGGCCGTGCCGTCCTGGACGGCGTCGTCGACCCGACGCTGGACCGGATGGAGGGGGCGCTCGCGCAGGCGGGCGGGTTCCAACTGGCCTTCGACCACTTCGCCCAGTGGTGCGTGGACACCGGCTGCGCGCTCGGCGACACCCCGGAGGAGATCACACGGCTCGTCATGGAGCTGGAGGAGACGCTGGACGACGAGCCGCTGGCCGTCGACGGGGAGAGGGTGCTGACCGGCTCCCAGCTCGTGGACGCCGTCGTCCGGGCGCTCTACCTGAAGACCGCCTGGCCCGCGCTGGAGGTGGGCCTGCAACTCGTCGCCGCCGACGAGGGCGAGACCCTGCTCGGCCTCGCGGACGCCCTCGGCGGCCGTCACGCCGGCGGCTGGAGCGACCAGCAGGACGCCCAGGCCGCCGTCACCTGCGCCGACCGCAGCGACCGCTACACCGTGGACGACGTGCTGGAACGGAGCGCCGCGTTCGAGAAGGCCTCCCCCCTCTTCGGCGACAGCATGGTGTGGGGCGCTCTGGAGTGCACCGGCTGGCCGGTGCGGGGCAAGGCCGAGCATCCGGACGTGAGCGCGCCCGGCGCGCAGCCGATCCTGCTCGTCGGCAACACCGGCGACCCGGCGACGCCGTACGAGGGCGCCGCGCGGATGGCGGAGCGGCTCGGCAAGGGCGTCGGCGTGGAACTCACCTACGAGGGCGAGGGCCACGGCGCATACCACTCCGGCAACACCTGTGTGCGCACGGCCGTGAACGCCTACCTGCTGGACGGCACGGTGCCGGCGGCGGGGACCGTGTGCGAGCGGGAGCCGCTCCAGGGCAAGGAGTGACGCGGCTGCCGTAGGGCGGAAGCCGGCCCGGTGGGTCCGCGGGACGCGGACCCACCGGGCCGGCCGCGTCATGCGCGCACGACTCTTGCCGTGTTCATGGCGGACGGTGTACCAATGAGGCGCGGAACTTGAATGTTGTTCATGTTTTGTTCGCCGGGGGCCGACCGACCCTGAGGAGCAGCGTATGACCGCGGAACGTCCTCCCTCGCGCAGCCGCCGGACCGTCCTGAAGGCGGGCGCTGTCACCGGCCTGGGCCTCGCGGGCGCGCACCTGGTTCCGCCGGGCGCCGCGGCCGCCGCCGCGGGAGGCGGCGGCGGGTATCTCGTCGGCCGGGGCATCTCCGACGCGACGGGTGAGGTCGCCGAGGTCGGCATGATGGGGTACGGGCGTTTCGACCAGCAGGCGGCGGGGCTCCACACCCGTTTGCGGGCGCGAGCGTTCGTCGTGGCCGAGCAGACGAGCGGGCGCCGCGTGCTGCTGATCGTCGCCGACTCCCCCATGATCTTCGAGAGCGTGCACCGGGCGGTGCTACGGCGGCTGGGGCAGGCGTACGGCGATCTGTACACGGCGCGGAACGTCCTCGTCACCGCCACCCACACCCACGCGGGCCCCGGTGGCTACTCGCACCATCTCCTGTACAACACCACGACGTTCGGCTTCCACGAGGCGACCTTCGAGGCGGTGGCGGACGGTCTGTTCGAGGCGGCGCGCAACGCGCACGAGGACCTTGCCCCGTCCGAACTGCTGCTCAGCCACGGCACGCTGACCGGCGCCAGCGTCAACCGCTCACGGACCGCCTTCGACCGCAACCCGAAGGCCGACCGGGACCACTTCCCGGACGGCGTGGACACCCTGACCACCCTGCTGAGGGTCGAGCGGGAGGGCCGCACGGTCGGGGCGGTCAACTGGTTCCCGGTGCACGGCACCAGCATGTCCGGCGACAACCGGCTGATCAGCGCCGACAACAAGGGCTACGCCGCCTACCACTGGGAGCGCGAGGTCCACGGCGTGGACTATCTCGCCGACGGCGCCCCGGAGTTCGTGTCGGCGTTCGCCCAGACCAACAGCGGCGACATGTCGCCCAACCTGGACCTGGTGCCGCCCACGACGCCCGCCGACTTCGAGGCCACCCGCGTCAGCGGGCTGCGGCAGTACGAGGCGGCCGCGGCGCAGGCGGAGAAGCCGGGCACGCGGCTGTCCGGGCCGGTCGACTCACGGCTCGTGTACGTCGACCTCTCCGACGTCACCGTGCGCCCGGAGTTCACCGGCGACGGCAGGACCCACCGCACGTCCAAGCCGTGCGTCGGCGCGGCGATGGCGGCGGGCAGTCTGGAGGACGGGCCCGCCTTCCCCGGCTTCGACGAGGGCGACAACCCCTTCTGGGACGCCGTCTCGAACTCGGTCATCTACACGGTCTCCCCCGAGCTGAAGCAGGCACAGGCGCCGAAGGACGTCTTCGTGCCGATCGGGGAGATGAACCGGATCTACCCGTGGGTGCAGGAGCGGGTGCCGGTGATGCTGGTCCGCATCGGCGGCCTGTACCTCATCGGCATCCCCGGCGAGGTGACCGTCTGCGCGGGCCTGCGGCTGCGGCGCACGGTCGCCGGGATCGTCGGCGCGGACCTCGACGACGTCCTGGTCGCCGGGTACAGCAACTCCTACTTCCACTACGTGACCACGCCGGAGGAGTACGACGCCCAGCAGTACGAGGGCGGCAGCACCCTCTTCGGGCGCTGGCAGCTCCCCGCGCTCCAGCAGACCGCGGCCGACCTGGCGGTCTCCCTGCGCGACGGCACGGACCTGCCGCTCGGGCCCGAGCCGCCGGACCTGACCGGCAAGGCGCTCTCGCTCCAGCCCGGTGTGGTGCTGGACGCGCCGCCGCTGTTCCGGAGGTTCGGCGACGTGCTGGTGCCGCCGCGGGAGACCTACCGGACCGGGGAACGCGTCGAGGTCGTCTTCGCCGGCGCCCACCCGGGCAACGACCTGCACCGCGGCGACACGTATCTGCGGATCGAGCGGCGCGACTCCGGCGGCGCGTGGCGCGCCGTCGCCGACGACGGCGACTGGGCGACCCGCTTCCACTGGGCGCGCGACGGCGTCGCCGCGTCCAAGGTGACCATCACCTGGGACATCCCCCGGGGCACCCCCTCGGGCACCTATCGCGTCGTCTACCGCGGCGACGCGAAGAGCCTGGGCGGGAAGATCTCGTCGATCGAGGGTGTGTCGACGGCGTTCCAGGTGCGGTGAGCGGTCCTCCCCCAACCTCAAATGTTCCTCTGAAGGCGGCCGGGGGACGGTTCGGGCGCCGCGCGCGGGGTCATATCCCCGGCACGTCCGGTGCGGACGGATCGGGGGCCGGGCGGGAACGCCGGGGTGAAGGAGGGGACGGGGATGACGACGGTGCGGCTGGGGACCGGGATCGGGTGGCGTCCGGAGATCGCGGACGCGGTGGAGGCCATGCCGGGCATCGACTGGGTCGAGGTGGTGGCGGAGAACGTCTGCCCCGGTCATCTGCCCGCGTCGCTGCTGCGGCTGCGCGAGCGCGGCGTGACCGTCGTGCCGCACGGCGTCTCCCTGGGGCTCGGCGGCGCCGAACGCCCCGACGAGCACCGGCTCACCGCGCTCGCCGAGCGCGCCACGGCGCTGGGCTCGCCCCTGGTCACCGAGCACATCGCGTTCGTGCGGGCGGGCGGTCCGCTGACCGCGTCCCCCGGCATCGAGGCCGGGCACCTGCTGCCGGTGCCGCGCACCCGCGACGCCCTCGACGTGCTGTGCGAGAACGTCCGCATCGCCCAGGACGCGCTCCCCGTGCCGCTCGCCGTGGAGAACATCGCCGCGCTGTTCTCCTGGCCCGGCGAGGAGATGACCGAGGGGCAGTTCCTGTACGAGCTGGCCGACCGCACCGGCGTACGACTGCTCATCGACGTCGCCAACCTGCACACCAACCACGTCAACCGCGGCGAGGACCCGGCCAAGGCGCTCGCCGAACTCCCCCTGGAGGCCATCGCGTACGTCCATGTCGCGGGCGGGTTCGAGCGGGACGGCGTGTGGCACGACAGCCACGCCCACCCGGTGCCCCCGCCGGTGCTGGACATCCTCACGGACCTCGCGTCCCGGGTGTCGCCCCCGGGCGTGCTGCTGGAACGGGACGAGAACTTCCCGCCGCCGGTGGAGCTGGAGCGCGAACTGGGCGCGATCCGCGGGGCGGTGGAGGCGGGTGCCCGGGTCCGCGGGGCTTCGACGCCACAGCGGTTGCGGGAGCCGGCCGCCGTCGGGCCCGTCACCGAGGCCACCCGGGAACGGCTGGCGCTGGCCCAGGCCGCGGTGCTGTCCTCGCTGGTCGCGGGGACGCCGGTGCCGGAGGGGTTCGACCGGACGCGGATGCGGGTGCAGGCGCGGGCGCTGGCCGCCAAGCGGGCCGATGTGGTCGCCAAGGTGGCCCCGGAGCTGCCGGTGATCCTCGGCGACGGCTACCGGGCGGCCTTCCTCGCGTACGCGCAGACGCGGCCGATGACGGGCGGGTACCGGCGCGACGCACTGGACTTCGCCGCGGATCTGCTGCTGACCGGGCGGCCCGAGGACACGCGGGCGCGGCGCGAGCTGCGCGAATGGTGGCTCGACCGCTCAGGCCCGAGGCCCCGCCCGGCCCGCCCGGTCACCCGCCTGGCCCGCGCGACCCGCCGCGCCCTGCTCCGACGCTGACACGGGCGTCCAGCACGGCCTCACGAGCGTCGGGATTCCCGATCTCCACGGTCGCGTACGGGTCC
This sequence comes from Streptomyces sp. GB4-14, assembly GCF_022696125.1. Lineage (NCBI taxonomy): Bacteria > Bacillati > Actinomycetota > Actinomycetes > Kitasatosporales > Streptomycetaceae > Streptomyces > Streptomyces sp. GB4-14. The sequence goes on from NZ_RZHO01000002.1 coordinate 1,131,310, forward strand.
TCCATGTCCGCGCGGCGGACGAAGAACGTCATGGGACGACTCCGCGGAACGTCACATACCCGCAACGCTGCGTCCGGATGGTGAACAAGGCATGGTGTTTTCGCGACCGTGTCCCTTACAAACAACTCATGTTCTGGGTTCCTCTCCTGCTGCTGGCCTGGGCGATCGCCGGGGTCGCCGGGGTGCGGCTGTGCCGGGCCGCCGTGCGTGAGGCGGCGGCCGCCGGTGACGGTGCGGGAGAGCGGCGCGGGCTGACGCTGTACGAGGCGGCGTTCCTGTCGGGCGGTCCGGCGCGGGTCGCCGATCTCACGCTCGTCGCGATGGCCCGTCAGCGGCGGCTGCTGCTGGCGCACACCGGCTGGGCCACCGTCGTCGATCCGCGCGGGCGGGACGACATGGAGCGCACGGTGATAGGGGCGATCGGACCGGAGGGCCAGTCGCGGATAGCGCCGGTGCGGAAGGCCGCGGCGACCGCGGAGGCGGTGCGGACGCTGGCGGAACGGCTGGTGCGCGCCGGCCTCGCGGTGCCGGAGGACGACGGGCGGACCGTCGCCGAGGCGCTGCGCCGGATGCGGCTCGCCGTGCCGGCGGTGGCCGGTCTCGCCGCCGTCGCGCTGCTCATGCCGGCGCCTCCGCAGATGCCGCGCCCGCTGATCGCCCTGTGGTTCGCGCTGCCGCTGGCGTTCACGCTGGGCTGTCTCGCCGTCGCCCGCTTCGAGCTGAGCCCCGCCTCGCCCTGGGCGTCCCCTGCGGGACAGCGGCTGCTCGCCTCCGTACGGCGGGCGGCGGCCGGCGACACCGACGACGACCGCGCGTACCTCACCACCGTCGCCGTGCACGGGGTGCACGCGGTGGGCGAACCGCAGGTGCGGGCGGCCTTCGCTCACCGGGAGCCCCGCGTGGAGTGGTGACCCGGAGGCGGTGAACCGGTCGCCGACACCCGGCGGACGGTCCTTGCCCGGCACCAGGCATGCCGAAAACATCCCTTTTGTCGCCGCAGCGCACCGAAGGGATCACCTCACCGATGAGAACCGCCGCCGCCCTCGTGGCCGCCGGGTCCTTGCTTCTCACCACCCCGGCCTCCGCCGCCCGGACCGCCGCGCCGGCCTCCGCGCCGGCCCTCGGGTCCGCGTCCGCGTCCGAGGCACGCGGCACCGCGGTGGCCGCCGCGCGGGCCGCCTCCGAGGGGATCGACTTCGTCCGGTGCTCCGGGGAGCAGGAGCTGCCGCCCACCGTGGAGTGCGGCACGGTGCGCGTCCCGCTCGACTACGCCCGCCCGGACGGCGAGCAGATCCGGCTCACCGTCAGCCGCTCCCGGGCCTCCGGGAAGGACCCCGTGACCGGGCGCGCGGTGCCCCGTCAGGGCTCCCTGGTGAACAACCCGGGCGGGCCGGGCTTCAGCGGCATGTCCTTCCCGATGCTGGGCGTGGTCCCGGTCTGGAAGCGGCTGGCGGCGGCGTACGACATGATCGGCTACGCCCCTCGCGGGGTGGGCCGTTCCGCCCCGCTGTCATGCACCGACCCGACGGCCTTCCACCAGGGCCCCGCGCCCGCCCCGCAGCACCCGTCGGCGGCGGTCAAGCGGGAGCGCGCGGCCCGCGCGGCGGCGTACGCGCGCGGGTGCGCCGAGCGGTCCGGCGACGCGCTGCGGCACTACACGTCGCTGAACAACGCCCGTGACCTGGATGTGCTGCGCGCCGCGCTGGGCGAGACCCGGCTGACCTTCCTCGGCTCGTCGTACGGCACGTACATCGGGGCGCTGTACGCGACGATGTTTCCCTCGCACGTGCGGCGGATGGTGTTCGACTCGGCGGTGAACCCGGCGCCGGAGCGGGTCTGGTACCGCAACAACCTCGCCCGGTCGGCCGCGTTCGAGGACCGCTGGGCGGACTTCCGGGCCTGGGTCGCCCGCCACCACGACGTGTACGGGCTGGGCGACACGGCGCGGAAGGTGGGCGACAGCTACGACGTGGTGCGGGAGCGGCTGGCGGGGGAACCCGCGGGCGGGAAGGTCGGTCCGGCGCAGTTGCACGCGTCGATGCTGAAGGCGGCGTACCACGACGACCACTGGCCGCAGCGCGCGCACGCGCTGTCGGCGTATCTGAAGGGCGACCCCGGTCCGCTGGTGGAGCAGGCGGAGGAGCAGCCCGAGGCGGCGGCGGAGGCGGAGAACACACGCGCGGTGTATCTGGCCGTGGAGTGCAACGACGCTCCCTGGCCGACGGACTTCGCGGTGTGGGACCGGGACAGCACGCGGCTCGCGCGCCGGGCGCCGTTCGGGACGTGGGACAACGTGTGGACGAATCTGCCCTGCGCCTACTGGGCGGCGCCCCGGCAGCGGCCCCTGGACGTGCGCGCCGGGCAGGGCGCCCTGCCGCCCACACTCGTCCTGGCGGCGGAACGGGACGCGGCGACCCCGTACGACGGGGCGCTGGAGCTCCACCGGCGGCTGGCCGGGGCGGCGCTGGTGACGGAGCGGGACGCCGGCAGCCACGGCCTCGCGGGCGGCGCCAACGCCTGCGTGAACGCGCATCTGACGGCGTATCTGCTGGAGGGCCGGGTGCCGGGCCGGCGCGCGTCCTGCGCACCGCACCCGGCGCCCGCTCCCGCGTCGCCCGCGACCTGAGCGGCGTCAGGCCAGACCGGCGACCAGGTCGGCGACGTCCTTGCGGCGGCCCGTGAAGAACGGGACCTCCTCACGGACGTGCATACGGGCCTCGGAGCCACGCAGGTGACGCATCAGGTCGACGATGCGGTACAGCTCGTCGGCCTCGAAGGCGAGGATCCACTCGTAGTCGCCGAGCGAGAACGACGCGACCGTGTTGGCGCGCACGTCCGGGTAGCCGCGGGCCATCTTGCCGTGGTCGGCGAGCATCCGGCGGCGGTCCTCGTCCGGCAGCAGGTACCAGTCGTAGGAGCGCACGAACGGGTAGACGCTCACATAGTCGCGGGGCGTCTCGTCGGCGAGGAACGCCGGGATGTGCGAGCGGTTGAACTCGGCGGGGCGGTGCAGCGCCATGTTCGACCAGACCGGCTCCAGCGCGCGGCCGAGCCTGGTGCGGCGGAAGAGGTTGTAGGCCTCCTGGAGCTGGTCGGCGGTCTCCGCGTGCCACCAGATCATGAGGTCGGCGTCCGCGCGCAGGCCCGACACGTCGTAGGTGCCGCGGACCGTGACGTCCTTGGCGGCGAGCTGGTCGAACAGCTCCTGGACCTCGTCGGCGTAGCCGGCGCGGTCCTCCGGCAGGACGTCCTTCAGCTTGAACACGGACCACAGGGTGTAGCGGATGACCTCGTTGAGGTCCTTGGCCAGCTTGCCCTTGTTGGGGATCCGGTCGGGCGCGGGGGTGGTGGCGTCGTCACTCATGTCCCTTATTCTCCTGCTCCTCCGTGAAGGCTTTGCACCGGGTGGGCGGTGAGCTCCTGCACAGCGCGCAGGTCACCGCTGATCTGGTCGGCGGCGGCATACGCGCTCGCGATGCACGCCGGGACGCCGACGCCGTCGTACGCGGCGCCGCAGACGGCCAGCCCGGACAGGCCGGCGAGGTGGGCGCGGACGCGGGCCACGCGCGCGTGGTGGCCGACCGGGTACTGCGGCAGTCCGTCGTCCCAGCGGGTCACGCGGGCGGCGACGGGGGCGGCGACCAGGCCGGTGGCCGCCTCGAGGTCGTGCCGGGACAGCTCCACCAGCTCGTCGTCGTCGCGGTGCAGGATCTCCGTCTCGCCGTGGCGCCCCACGGAGGTGCGTACGACGGCCAGGTCCGGGTTCTCCTCGGCGACCCAGCCCCACTTGCGGGAGGCGAACGTGGACGCCTTGATGCTGCGGCCTTCGACGGGCGGCACCAGGAACCCGCTGCCCTCGGGCAGCCGCGCCTCGTCGCGCCGGTAGGCGAGGGTGACCAGCGCCATCGAGGCGTACTCGACGGCGGACAGCTCGGCGGCGGCGCCCGGCGCCTCGGCGCGCAGCAGGCCCGCGGCGGCCGGGGCGGGCACGGCGACGACGACCGCGTCGGCGTGCAGCGTCTCGCCGCCGGCGACGAGGCGCCAGCCGTCGTCGGGTTCGCGGCGCAGTTCGGTGACCGGGGTGCCGGTGAGGACGCGGACGCCCCGGGAGCGCAGGGAGTCGGCGACCGCGAGCGGCAGCGTGCCCACGCCGCCCGCGACGCCCGTGAAGACGGGACCGGCCTGCTGTGCGGCGGCCGTCCTCGCCTGCACGGCCCGGACCGCCTCGGTCAGCGTGGCGTGCGTGCGGGCGGCCTCGAACAGCTGCGGGACGGCCGAGCGCATCGAGATGCGGTACGCGTCCCCCGCGTACACCCCGCCGAGCAGCGGCTCCACGAGCCGGTCGACGACCTCCCGGCCGAACCGCTCGGCGACGTACTCACCGATGGCGACGTCGTCGCCGATCTCGGTGGGCGGCAGCTCGGCGTCCCGCTCGATCCGGGCGAGGCCCTCCTCGGACAGCACGCCGGCGAGGGCGGCGGCGGTGCCGGGGACGCCCATGACGTGCCCCTTCGGCATGGGGCGCAGGGCGCCGCGGGTCCACAGCGCGGCGGAGGCGGTGGCGGGCGGCTGGAGCCGGCCGGCCAGCCCGACCGCGCGGGCGAGTCCGACCGCCTCGGGCCGGCGGGCCAGCAGCGACTCCGCGCCGAGGTCGACGCGGGCGCCCGCGATCTCGCCGGGCAGCAGCTTGCCGCCGACCCGGTCCGAGGCCTCCAGCACGGTGACCCGCGCCCCGTGCTCCAGCAGCCGGTGCGCGGCGGCCAGTCCGGCGATGCCCGCTCCGACGACGACGGCGTGCCGGCCGCCGTCCCTGTGTGATCCGCTCATGCCCTCCACCTTCTCAAACGCCGCACGCCGGCCCGCCAGGGCCGTGTGGCCCCGCCGAGTCCCTACCGTGACCCCATCGCGACCGTCCGGCCCGAACGCCCGCCCCCCTCACGGCGTCTGAGGAGCGTCAGTGTCACCACGAACAGGGGGAGTCCCGCAATGCGCACACGACGATCCGTACGGTCCGCCCATGTCCTGGCGGGAGCACTGCTGGCGGCGGCCCTCCTGGCCACCGGGTGCAGCGGGGCCGGCGACAGCGCCGACAGCAAGGCCGGAGGGGGGAAGGGGGTGGCGGCGGACGAGGGGGCGGCCGTGGACGCGGCGCCCGAGTCCGGGAAGCAGGGCGCGCCCGGCGGCGCGGCGGACCGTTCCGTCCCCTCCGCGCCCCGGCCGGCGGCGGAGCACATCATCCGCACCGCCTCCCTGACGGTGCGCGTCAAGGACGTGCCGACGGCGCTCGACGAGGCGCGCACCGCGGCCACGAACGCGGGCGGCTACGTCGGCGACGAGACCACCCGCCGGGACGGCCAGGGCCACGAGCGCACCCGCGTGGTGCTGCGCGTGCCCGTGGACGCGTACGACAAGGTGCTGGCCGAGCTGGAGGGCACGGGCACCCTGGTCGAGCGCAGTGCGAACGCGGAGGACGTCACAGACCAGGTGGTCGACGTGGAGAGCCGCATCCGGTCGCAGCGGGCGAGCGTGGCGCGGATCCGCGAGCTGATGGACCGGGCGACCCGCCTCAGCGACGTGGTGACGCTGGAGGGCGAGCTGAGCAGCCGCCAGGCCGACCTGGAGTCGCTGCTCGCCCAGCAGGCGTCCCTGAAGGACCGCACCAGCCTCGCCACCGTCACGCTCACGCTGTCCGAGACGCCGGTGGAGAAGGAGGCGAAGGACGACGACCCCGGCTTCCTGGACGCGCTCGAGGGCGGCTGGAGCGTCTTCCTGACCCTGTTGCGCTGGCTGATGCTGGCGCTGGGCGCGGTCCTGCCGTTCGCGGCGGTGGCGGCGCTGCTCGTCCTGGTGTGGAGCAAGCTGATCAGCCCCCGGCTGCCGCGCCGCCCGCGTCACGGACCCGCGGCGGAGGGCGGTCCGGGCACGGGCGCCGGTTCGCTGCCCGTCGCCCCGCCGGTCCCGGGGCGCGCCCCCGGCGCCGGGAACGGCGACGCCTGAGGAACCGTGCTCGACCCTCCCCCGTAGCGTGGGCGGCATGAACACGAGTGCTGCGCACGGGGCGAGGGAACGGCTGGTCGTGATCGGCGGCGACGCCGCGGGCATGTCCGCGGCGTCGCAGGCCCGGCGGATGAAGGGCCCGGACGAGCTGGAGATCGTGGCGTTCGAACGCGGCCACTTCACCTCCTACTCCGCCTGTGGCATCCCCTACTGGGTGGGCGGTGACGTCGGTGACCGGGACGATCTGATCGCCCGCACCCCCGAGGAGCACCGCGCGCGGGACATCGACGTGCGCCTGCGCACCGAGGTCACGGAGATCGACGTGGAGCGGGGGCGGGTGCGGGCCCGTCACGTGGAGTCCGGCGCCGAGTCATGGACGTCGTACGACAAGCTGGTGATCGCGACCGGTGCGCGGCCGGTCCGCCCCGACCTGCCCGGGATCGACGCGCCCGGGGTGCACGGGGTGCAGACCCTGGACGACGGGCAGGCCCTGCTGGACACGCTGTCCCGTACGGGAGGGCGCCGCGCGGTGGTCGTGGGGGCGGGCTACATCGGTGTGGAGATGGCCGAGGCGCTGATCAACCGCGGCTACGAGGTGACGGTCGTGAACCGGGGCCGGGAGCCGATGGCGACGCTCGACCCCGACATGGGCCGGCTGGTGCACGAGGCCATGACCGGCATGGGCATCACCATGGTGAACGACGCCGAGGTGACCGGGCTGGCCACCGGCGCCGACGGCCGGGTGCGGGCGGTCGCCACCGCGGACGCCGAGTATCCCGCCGACGTCGTCGTCCTGGGCATCGGCGTGCGGCCCGAGACCACCCTCGCGCGGGCCGCGGGACTGCCCCTCGGCGACCACGGCGGGCTGCTCACCGACCGGTCGATGCGGGTGCGCGGCCAGGGGAACGTGTGGGCGGGCGGCGACTGCGTGGAGGTGCTCGACCTGGTCTCCGGGCAGCTGCGGCACATCCCGCTCGGCACCCACGCCAACAAGCACGGCCAGATCATCGGCGCCAACGCCGGCGGCGGCTACGCGACCTTCCCGGGCGTGGTCGGCACGGCGGTCAGCAAGGTGTGCGACCTGGAGATCGCGCGCACCGGCCTGCGGGAGAAGGACGCCCACCGTGTGGGCCTGCGCTTCGAGGCGGTGACGATCGAGTCGACCAGCCGCGCGGGCTACTACCCGAACGCCGCCCCCATGACGGTGAAGATGCTGGCGGAACTGGGCACGGGCCGCCTCCTCGGTGTCCAGATCGTCGGCCGCGAGGGCGCGGGCAAACGCGTGGACATCGCCGCGGTCGCCCTCACGGCGGGCATGACGGTCCACCAGGTGGCGGCCCTGGACCTGGGCTACGCCCCGCCGTTCTCCCCGGTCTGGGACCCGGTCCAGGTGGCGGCCCGGAAGGCGGCGGCGAAGGTGAGGGCGCGGTGAGCACACCTGCCCCGCCCGTCCACCCTCGACGGGACGGCGTCACGCCGTGCCGTTGATCCGTTCGATCGCCTGGCGGGCCTGCTCCCCCGGCGGGCGGGACGGGAGGGAGGAGACCGAGCCGGCCGTCGACGCGGCGGAGGCGGTGGCCGGCGGGACGGCGGGGGGCTGCTCGCCGGCCGTCGGGCGGGCGTGGGCGGCGGCCGCGCGGGGGGAGCGGAGGCGGTGGCCGACCGCCTCGTCCAGCGTCACCGGCCGCTGCATCTGCGCGGCGAGCCGCCCCGCCTCCTGGCCGAGCCGGGCGACGTCCTCCCAGGGGAGGCGGACCACGAGCGTCAGCTCGGCCTCGCCGTCGGGCAGGGCGTGCACGGGGACGGTCACTCGGTCGTTCATCGCCTGTGTCCTCACGTCGGCCCCGCGGCGCCTTCCCCGCGCCGCGGGCGGTTGAGGAGACATACGCACGGCGGACGGGCGGCGTTCAGGGGCCCGTTGATTCACCGGCGGCCGTCCGGGCACTAGTGGGACGTGGTCATCCCCGTCCATGACGTGAACCCCGCGCGCCGCACCCCCTGGGTGACGTACGCGCTGATCATCGCCAACTTCGTCGTCTTCGTGGCGCTCACGCCCGGTGTCGTCGGCTCCCTGACCGGGGGCGGCGGCAGCCTGGCGGAGCTGTGCCACCTCCAGGCGTTCCTGGAGCGGTGGGCGGTGGTGCCCAGGGAGCTGATCCACCACCAGCTGCCGAACCTGGTGCCGACCGGCGCCACCGGCGTGGGCCCGCAGGGCGCCGGGTGCGTGATCGGCCCGCCCCGCTACGACAAATCGCCCGAGCTGAGCGTGCTGACGGCGATGTTCCTGCACGGCGGCTGGCTGCACCTGCTGGGCAACATGCTGTTCCTGTGGATCTTCGGCAACAACATCGAGGACCGCATGGGGCACCTCCGCTTCCTGCTGTTCTACCTGGTCTGCGGCTACGCGGCCGCGTACGGCTTCGCGCTGCTGAACGCCGGCTCGGGCGAGCCCCTGATCGGCGCGTCGGGCGCCGTCGCCGGCGTCCTGGGCGCGTATCTGGTCCTCTATCCCAGGGCACGCGTCTGGGTGCTGGTGCCGTTCCTGATCTTCCTGCCGCTGCGGCTGCCCGCGTGGATCGTGCTGGGCCTGTGGTTCGGGCTCCAGGCGGTGTACTCGGCGGGCCAGGGCGTCACGGACGCGGGCACGGTGGCGTACGCGGCGCACGTCGTCGGTTTCGTCGTGGGCATGCTGCTGGCGTGGCCGCTGAAGCCGGGCACTCCCCCGCCGCCCGAGCCGCGCGGCGTCCTCTTCGGCAGGCGGGCGCGGCCCGGCCTGCGGAACAGGTCCGGCCGGCAGAACGGGCCCGGCTGGTAGAACGACCGCCCGCCTGATCGCCTCCGGGCCTAGACTCCCCCCAGCGGCCCGCCGTTCGATGGGGAGGACCATGTTCGACCACACGTACGACAACCCGGTGATCAGCGGTTTCCACCCCGATCCGAGCGTGTGCCGGGTCGGCGACGACTACTACCTGGTGTGCTCCAGCTTCGAGTACTTCCCCGGGCTGCCCCTCTTCCACAGCCGGGACCTGGTGCACTGGGAGCAGATCGGCAACGTGCTCGACCGCCCCTCCCAACTGCCGCTGCCGCTTCCCGGCTCGAAGGCGTCCGGCGGTCTCTACGCCCCCACGATCCGGCACCACGACGGCCGCTTCTGGGTGGTCAACACCAACGTCGGCGGCGGCGGCAACTTCGTCGTCACGGCCGAACGGCCCGAGGGGCCGTGGAGCGACCCCGTCCGGATCGACCTGGAGGGGATCGACCCCGATCTGGCGTGGGAGGAGGACGGCACCTGCTGGTGTGCCTTCTCCGGACCCGCGGGCGGCATCAACCTGGCGCGGATCGACCCGGTCACGGGCGCGGTGCTGGAGGGCCCCTTCCCCACCTGGTCGGGGACCGGTCTCAAGTACCCCGAGGCGCCGCACCTCCACCGCATCGGCGACTGGTGGTACCTGCTGATCGCCGAGGGCGGCACGGAGCGCGGCCACGCCGTGTCGGTGGCCCGCGCCCGCTCCCCACGCGGCCCCTGGGAGGGCGCGCCCGGAAATCCGCTGCTGTCGCACAGCGGCACCGGCCGCCCGATCCAGAACACCGGCCACGCCGATCTGGTGCAGGCTCCCGACGGCAGTTGGTGGATGGTGCTGCTCGGCGTCCGGCCGCGGGGGTTCACGCCCGACGTGCACGTCCTGGGCCGGGAGACGTTCCTGACGCCCGTGGAGTGGGACGAGGACGGCTGGCCGGTCGTCGCACCCGTGCCGGAGCGTCATCCGGCCCCGGGCGGCGCCTGGCACCCCGTGCAGGACCCGCCCGCCCGTGACGACTTCGACGGGGCCGCCCTCGCACCGCACTGGATCTCGCCGTTCACCCGCCCGGAGGGCTCCTGGTCGCTCACGGAGCGCCCCGGATCGCTGGTGCTGCACGCCACCGGCCCCACCCTGGACACCCCCGGCTACACGTTCGTCGGCCGCCGCCAGCAGCACCACGACTGCCGGGTCACCGCCCTGGTCGACCCGGGGACGGGACGCGGCGGCATCTGCGTACGCCTGGACGAGGCCCATCACTACGAGGTGGAGGCCGGCGACGGGGAGGTGCGCGTCGTGGCGCGGATCGGTCCGCTGAGCCAGACCGTGGCCCAGCGGTCCGCCCCGCCCGGTCCGCTGCTCCTCGGCGTGACCGTCCGCACCACGGACCTGGTGCCCGCCTCACCCCTGCTCACCGACGGTCACACCACCGGCCCCGACACCCTCGCCTTCTGGCTGGGCGACCCCACCGCCCCGGGCGCCCACCCGCTCGCCGAACTGGACGGGCGCTACCTGTCCACCGAGGTCGCCGCCGGCTTCACCGGCCGCGTCATCGGCATGTACGCCACGAAGGGCTCGGTCGCCTTCGACTGGTTCGAGTACGTCCCGTCGCCCGCCGTGTGAGGGACCGCCCGAGGCCCGCGGGGCCCGGCGGCGGTTCGGCTAATCTGTCCCCCATGCCACCCCGACCAGCCGGAACGCGTCCCACCCTGTCCCTGGTCGCCGAGGCCGCCGGCACGAGCGTGCCGACCGTGTCGAAGGTGCTGCGCGGCGGGACCGACGTCTCGGCGGAGACCCGGGCGCGGGTCATGGAGGCCGTACGGGCCGTCGGCTACACCCGCAGGGCCGGGGGCAGGAGCGAGGGCGTGCGGGACGAGAAGGGCCGGTCCCAGGTCCTCGACCTGGTGGTCACCCACTTCGAGGGGTCGTGGGCGAACCTCCTCATCGCCGGAGTCGGCCGCGAGGCCGCCGCGGCGGGGCTCGACGTCGTGCTGACGCTCGCCGAGCCGCACGGCGACTGGGTGTCGCGGGTGCTGCGCAGGCGCGCCCTCGGCGTGGTCGGCACGCTGGTCGACCCGGCGTCGCCGCAGTTCGGCGCGCTTTTCGCGGCGGGCGTCCCGGTGGTGCTGATCGACCCGATGACCACACCGCCCGCGGGGGTGACGAGCGTCGGCGTGGCGAACTGGGAGGGCGGCCGCATGGCCGCCGAGCATCTGCTGTCCCTGGGGCACGAGCGGCTGGGCGTGGTCGCCGGGCACGCCCGCCATCTGTTCAGCCGGGCCCGCGTGGACGGCTTCCGCGGGGCGGCCGACACCGAGACCGGGGGGCGGGCCACGGTGACGGTGACCCACGGCGGCTGGAACCGCGCCAAGGCGGCGGCCGCCACCCACACCCTCCTCGACGAGCATCCGGGCATCACGGCGGTCTTCGCCTGCGCCGACTCGATGGCGCTCGGCGTCTACGACGCGCTCGGCGAGCGGGGCCTGCGGGTCCCCGACGACGTCAGCGTCATCGGCTTCGACGACCTGCCGGAGGCGCAGTACATCACTCCCGGACTGACGACCGTCCGCCAGCCCAGCACCGAACTGGGCGCCGCGGCGGTCAAGCTGCTGCTCGACCTCTCCCGGGGCGAGGACGGCGCGGCCCGGCCCCCGGCCCGGATGAAGCTGGCGACCGAACTGGTCGTGCGCGCCTCGACCGGCCCCGTGTCACAGCGGTGACGCGACGACGTCGAGGACGAGCCGGCTCGGCCGGCCGGCGCCCTGGAGGATCGTGTGCTCGGCCGTGACGGGTGGAGCGCACTCCCCTTCCGGCGCGTAGGTGTTGGTTCCGACGTCCCAGCGGGGTGAGGAACTGGGGGCGATGTCGACGCGTATCCGGTGACCCGGCAGGAAGGTGTGCGCGGCCGACCACAGGTCCACGGCGAGCTCGTACGCCCGGCCCGGCTCCAGCGGTCCCCGCTCGCCACGGCCGGTGACCGGGTCGGCGGACCGTGCCGATCCCCGCCGCACGCCGTCGGCGACGACGCGGCTGGTGCCGTCGGGGCGTTCGTCGCACAGCCGGACCACCACGTCCGCGTCCGTCCCCGTGGTGACGAGGTGGACGACGGCACGGACCGCGCCCATCACCGTGAGGCCCTCCTCCAGCGGCCCGGTGCGCCACGAGACGACGTCCGGCCGGGCCTCGACCGCCGTCTGGTCGGCGGGGCCCGCCCCGAACGGCGCGAAGAGCAGGACGGCCCCGCCGCACGTCGGCACCGGGGACGCCGGGTCGCTGACGAGCCGCCGGCCTCCGCTCCCGGCCGGCTCGGGCGCGAGCGCGCCCTCCGGGGTCAGGTACAGCTCAAGTGCCCGCGCGTCACGCGGCGGGAATCCGTCCGCCTCCACCCACCGGTCGGCGCCCGTCAGGAACACCCGTACCGGCGGGGAGTCGAGCGCATCCCCGCGCAGCACCGCGTCGAACCAGCGCAGGTGCAGCGCGGTGAGGTCCACGGACCCGGCGGACGCCTCCGGGCCGAAGTCCAGGCCCGCCGCCCGGCCGGACAGGTCGTCGTGCGTCCACGCGCCCACGACCAGCCGGGGCGCCGGCCCGCCCGTCTCCTCCGCGCGGCGCCGCAGCCGCCGGTACAGCTCCAGGGTCGGACCGAGGAAGACGTCGAACCAGCCGCCGGTCAACAGCACCGGCAGTCGACCGCGTCGGTCCGGTCGACGATCTTCCCCGCCCGGTGACGCGGCGAGTCCAGCGGCTCCCGCAGCCGGTCCAGCCCCCACCGGACGATGCCCTCGACGTCCCGTCCCGTGTGCAGGGCCCCGGCCCGGTACGCCTCGCCCGTCGTGATCGCGTGCTCGGTCGCCTCCCATCGCCGCCGCTCGGCCTCCCGTTCACCGGCGGACGCGAGACGGCTGATCGTGTCCGGGGCGATGGCGTAGTGCGTCCATGCCAGGGTGCTGCCGAGCTCCGGCACGCCGCCGCGGAAGCGGAAACCGTCGAGCGCCGACAGCGCGGGCGTCATGGCGGGGGCGAGCGCCCGCAGCGCCGGGGCGCCGCCGAGCAGCGCGGCGAACTGGGTGTCGGAGGCGTAGGACGCGCCCCACATGCCCACGGCGCCGTCGCACTCGGGGCGGGCCGCGAGCCAGGCCACGGCGTCGGCGCCGTCCGCCTCCTCCTGGGAGCAGGGGTCGAAGACGCCCTCGGAGCCGAAGCGGCCCCGCACGTCCTGGAGCGCGACCAGATAGCCGGCGGCGACCATGCGGCGGACGTCCAGGTACCCGTCGTCCTCCTCGCGGGCCACGTCGTAGGGGTGGCGGGTGAGGAGGGCCGGCCAGGGTCCGGTGCCGTGCGGGAGGAGCAGGAGGGTCCGCAGCCGTGTTCCGTCGCGCAACGGGCAGGTCACCTCCCGGCGTTCGGCGACCGGGTCCGGTGTCGGCCGGGAGGAGACGGGCACGGCTGCGGTCCCTTTCCCTCAGCCCTTCACCGCGCCGGTGAGACCGCCGACGATGCGCTTCTCGAAGACCGAGAAGAACACCAGGGCGGGCAGCATGGCGAGCGAGGTGAAGGCGAGCACCTTCGCGGTGTCCGTGGAGTACTGCGAGGAGAACACCTGCACACCCAGCGGCAGGGTGAAGTTGGCCTGCGAGTTGAGGACGTACAGGGGCAGCAGGTAGTTGTTCCAGCTGCCGACGAAGGCGAGGATGCCGACGGTGACCACGCCGGGCAGCGACAGCGGGACCACCATGCGGAAGAAGAACCCGAGCCTGCTCATCCCGTCGAGCGCGGCGGCCTCCTCGATCTCGTTCGGGATGGCCCGCAGGAACGGCACGAGGATGATGACGGTCGTCGGCAGTCCGAAGGCGATCTGCGGGACGATCACGCCGAGCAGGTTGTCGACCAGCCCGAGGTCCTTGATCACCAGGTACAGCGGGGTGATCGCGATGACCATCGGGAACATCAGGCCCGCCGCGAACAAGGAGTACATGGCGCCCTTGAACCGGAAGTCGTAGCGGGCGATGACGAAGCTGACCATCAGCCCGAGCGTCACGATGCCGGCCGTACTGGCGAGCGCGACGATCAGGGAGTTGGCGAACTCTCCCCAGAAGACCGACGACGTGAGGACGCCGGCGTAGTTGGCGCCGACCCAGGGGTCGGGCAGCGCGGCCGGATCGGTGGTGATCTGGGCGTTGGTGCGGAACCCCCCGAGCACGATGTACAGCACCGGCGCGACGCAGACTCCGACGAAGAGCAGCGCGACGAAGTAGGTGACCGGGCCGCCGTCGCGCCCCGTGGGCTTCCGGGAGACGGTGGTCGTCGCGCTCATCACACGGTCCCTTCGGTGACGGCGCCCCGGAGGTCGCGGCGCAGGACGAAACGCTGGTAGATCAGCGCGACGACCAGCGAGATCACGAACATCACGACGGCGACGGCGCTTCCGTAGCCGTAGTTGCCCGCGTTACGGCCCTGGGCGAGCATGTAGATCGCCATGGTGGAGGTCCCGGCGGTGCCCGAGACGTACTGGCCCCAGATGATGTAGACGAGGTCGAACAGCTGCAGCGAGCCGATGATCGACAGGAACGCCCAGATGCGGACCGTCGGTCCCAGCAGCGGCAGGGTGATCCGGCGCTGGATCTGCCAGTAGGAGGCGCCGTCGATCTGCGCGGCCTCGAAGATCTCGTCCGGGACCGACTGCAGCCCCGCGAGCATCAGGATCACCGCGAAGCCGAGGTACTTCCAGGTGATGACGGCCATCAGCGTCCAGAGGGCCAGGTCCGGGTCGGAGATCCAGTCGGCCTCCAGCGAGCCGAGGCCGGTCGCGCGCAGCAGGCCGTTGACGGCACCGTCGCTCTGCAGCATCAGGCTCCAGCCGGTGCCGACGATCACCTCGGAGATGATGTACGGCACGAAGACCAGGACGCGGATCGTGGAGCGGCCGCGTATCCGCCGGTTGAGCAGCAGGGCGAGACCGATGGCCAGCGGCCCCTGGACGGCCAGGGACAGCACCAGGATCAGGCCGTTGTGCCACAGGACGTCGTGGAACGCGGGGTCGGTGAGGATCAGCCGGTAGTTGTTCAGGCCGACCCAGTCGGTGGGGTCTCCGTAGCCCTTCCACCGGTAGAAGCCGTAGTAGGCGGCGAGCGCGACGGGGAGGATCACGAACGCCAGGAACACGATGACCGCCGGTGCGGACAGGACGGCGATCTCCAGTCGCGTCCTGCCCCGGCGGCGTGCGGCCGCGCGCCGCGGGGCGAGGGTGTCGCTCATGTCTGTCCGGTCAGCCCTTCTCCGCGGCGGCCTTGACGTCCTTGACGATGTCGGCCGCGGAGCCCTTGCCGGCCAGCAGGTTCACGACGGCGATGTTCATGGCGTTGCCCACGTTCTGGCCGTACACGGTGTCGAGGAACTGCATGGAGTAGGCGGCCTTGTTGAAGGCCTGCAGCGCCGAGATGTTGTACGGCTCGGTGACGACGCCCTGGGCCGCCTTGTTCACCGGGATGGTGTCGAACGCCTCGGCGTAGGCCACCTGCTGCTCCTTGGTCACCACGAACTGGAGGAAACCGAGGGCCTGTTCGGGCGCGTTCTTGGACAGGGAGTAGCCGCCGGCGCCGCCCATGATGGCGGTGGGGTCGCCCTTGCCGCCGGGGACGGCCGGGAAGGGGAACCAGCCGAGGTCGGGGAGCGGCTTCTTGTCCGGGGTCAGGTCGGCGATGACGCCCGGGTTCCAGTTGCCCATGAGCTCCATGCCGGCCTTGTGGTTGGCGATCAGGCCGGCCGACGATCCGGCGCCCTGCTGCGAGGTGGCCGTGAGGAAGCCCTTCTGGAAGGGGTCGGTGCCCAGGAGTTCCGCGAGGTCCTCGCCGGCCTTCGTCCAGCAGGGGTCGTCGAAGGTGAGCGACTTGGCCGACTCCTGCATGGTCTCCTGGCTGCACTCGCGCAGGGCGAAGTTGTAGTACCAGTGCGCGGCGGGCCAGGCGTCCTTGGCGCCGACCGCGATGGGGGCGACCTTGATCGCCTTCAGCTTGGCGACGGCGTCCTTCAGCTCGTCCAGAGTCGTCGGCGGCGCGGTGATGCCGGCCTTCTCGAAGAGGTCCTTGCTGTAGTAGATGCCTTCGGGCTGGGTGTCGAGCGGCATCGCGTAGACCTTGCCGTCGATGGAGGCGCCCTCGAGGGCCGCCTCGCCCACGTTGGCCCGGTCGGTGTCGGTGAGCGCCAGTTCCCTGATCTGGCCGGCGTCGACCATGGCCTGCATCTTGCCGCCGCCGCGCTGGAGGAAGACGTCCGGCGCCGAGCCCGAGTTGAGGGCGTTCTGCAGCTTGCCGTCCAGGTCCTCGTTCTGCACGGTCTGGATCTTGATCGTGACGTCGGGGTGCAGCTTCCGGTACTCCTTCGCGGCGTTCTGCCAGAACACCAGGCCGCGTCCCTCCATCGCGTTCGTCCAGACGGTCACCGTCGCCTCGCCGCCGACCGCGCCGTCGTCGCCGCCACCGGCGCATCCGGCTGCGGCGAGTGCGAGGCAGCACAGGCCGATCGCGGCAGCCGTCGCGCTGCGGGTCTTCCTCGTCATCGGGCGCTCCTGATCTGTCGTCAGTGATCCACATCTGAAAAGTTTGCGCAAACTAACGAGCCATCCGCGAAGTTGGGCAAGGTCTACCGCCGAAAATGTCGGTGGAGCAACAGAAAGTTTTCGCAAGTTGCCCAATCGTTACCGACATAACGACCGTTGTTCGAGATGACGAACGAGGTGTCGGGCGGGTGCGGTGAGCCGACGGGAAAGCCAGAAGGCCGGTGCCGCGCGCGTGGGAGCGCGCGGCACCGGCCTCACGGGCGGCCCCCGAGGGGCCGCCGGACGGCGGTCAGCCGTATACGGTCAGCGGGCGGAAGCCGTGTGGACGTACTCCACCAGGCGCGTCAGGGCGTCCGGGTCGGTGGACGGCATGACGCCGTGGCCGAGGTTGAAGACGTGGCCCTCCAGGCCGGCGGCCGCGTCCAGGACCTCCTGGGCCTTGGTCTCGACGGCCTCGCGGCCGGCGAACAGCACGGTCGGGTCCAGGTTGCCCTGGAGCGCCTTGCCGGGGCCGACACGTCGGGCGGCCTCGTTCAGCGGAACGCGCCAGTCGACGCCGACGACGTCCGCGCCGGCCTCGCCCATCAGCCCGAGCAGCTCACCGGTGCCGACGCCGAAGTGGATGCGCGGCACCCCGTAGGGGGCCACCGCGTCGAACACCTTCGCCGACGCGGGCAGCACCGAGCGGCGGTAGTCGGCGGGGGCGAGCGCGCCGGCCCAGGAGTCGAAGAGCTGCACGGCCGAGGCGCCGGCCTCGATCTGCACCTTCAGGAAGGCGGCCGTGATCTCCGCGAGCCGGTCCAGCAGGTCGGCCCACAGCTCCGGGTCGCCGTACATCATCGCCTTGGCGTTCTCGTACGTGCGGGACGGGCCGCCCTCGACGAGGTAGCTGGCGAGGGTGAAGGGGGCGCCCGCGAAACCGATCAGCGGCGTGGCGCCCAGCTCCCGGGTCAGCATCCCGATCGCCTCGGTGACGTACGGGACGTCCTCGGGGGTCAGGTCCCGCAGCCGGTCGAGGTCGGCGCGGGTGCGCACCGGCCGCTCGACGACCGGGCCGACGCCCGGCTTGATGTCGAGGTCGACGCCGATGGCCTTGAGGGGCACGACGATGTCGCTGAAGTAGATGGCCGCGTCGACCTGGTGGCGGCGCACCGGCTGGAGCGTGATCTCGGTGACCAGCTCGGGGAGCATGCAGGAGTCCAGCATGCCGATGCCCTCGCGCACCTTGCGGTACTCCGGCAGGGAGCGCCCGGCCTGCCGCATGAACCACACCGGGGTGTGCGGCACCGGCTCACGCCGGCACGCCTTGAGGAAGGCGCTGTCGTACGTCGAAGTCGGCTGGCTGCCCGTCGGGCTCACGTTGGCGCTCACACCGGCCAGTCTCGCATGTCGCCCGAACCGTCCCGGCCGCCGGGATGCCGGGTCCCGGGGAGCGGGGGCGCGCGGCGGGGGTGCGGCGTGATCCGGACACCCCCGGACGGCACGGGTGTCCCTCCCTGCGCCGACGACCCGTTCCGCTTAATCTTCCCCGCATGGCTGCGGCTCAGGGACGACTGTCGGACGGCGCTGGCGGAATGGACGAACCGAAGGAGGCAGGGGGCACCACCGGACCCGGGGGTACGCCCCCGCTGCCCTTCCGGGCCGCTGTCGACGCGCTGCGCGGCGCGCGGCTGCGCCCGCAGATCGAGGTCGAGCCCACCCCCGCGCCGAAACGCCTCGCGCCGTACGCGTACGCGCTGGAGGCGGCGGTCGTGGACGGCGAGGAGGACCTCGCCGACGGCCGGCTGGTGCTGCTCCACGACCCGGCCGGGCACGACGCCTGGCGCGGCACGTTCCGGCTGGTGACCCTGGTCCGCGCGGAGCTGGAGCCGGAGATGGCGGCGGACCCGCTGCTGCCGGACGTGTGCTGGTCCTGGCTGACGGGTGCGCTCACCGCGCGCGGGCTGGCGTTCGGCGAGCCGAGCGGGACGGTGACGCGGGCGAGCTCCCACTACTTCGGCGGGCTGTCCGAGCGGCCGGCCGCCTCCCAGATCGAGATCCGCGCCTCGTGGACGCCGCGGGAGGGACTCGGCGGAGTGCCGGACACGGCGACCCATCTGGTCGCCTGGTGCGATCTGCTCGCGCAGGTGGCGGGGCTGCCGCCGACCGCGCCCGGGGACGCGTCGGTGGTGACGCTGCCGCAGCGGCGGGGACCCCAGTCGCGCTGAGGTCCGCCGGGTGGTCGGGTTTCGGCCAGTCGCAGAGGGAACCCCGTTGCCGTCCTGCTCAAACCTCACGGACGCCCCAGTGGCCGTCTCTTTGTCGATACGGCCACATTCGGAAGCGTTCCGCCGCAGACCGAAACCGTTCGATCTTCGAATGATCGATCGCGCGTCCGAATTGCCCGGATTGTTACTCACCAGATCGTGATCATTTCCTAAAGGACATCAGGTTTGCTGCCGAAGACGACTGTGACCTTGAAAGCACGGTTCGTCCCCGGCTTCACCCCCACGAGCCGGCCCCGTCCCGCACCCCAGGAGGCCTGGTGTCCGTTCTCCTCGAGCAGCCCTCAAGCCTGGTCGCCTACCGCCCGAACAAGCCGACCGCCATGGTGGTCGTGGCCGACCCCCGCGTACGTTCCACCGTCACCCGCCATCTGTGGGCGCTCGGTGTGCGCGATGTGATCGAGGCCTCGTCCGTCGCGGAGGCTCGTCCCCGCATCGGCAACCCCCGCGACATCTGCGTCGCCGAAGTCCACCTGCCGGATGGTTCCGGCCTCACCCTCCTTTCCGAGACCCGCGCCGCGGGCTGGCCCAACGGCCTCGCCCTCTCGGCCGCCGACGACATCGGCGCCGTGCGCAACGCCCTCGCCGGCGGCGTGAAGGGTTACGTCGTCACCGGCACCCGCACCAACCTCGGGCTCCCCACCCGTCCCGGTGCGGCCCCCATCGGCGCGGCGGCCGCCCGCCTGCACCGCCGTCCCCCGGGTGCCCCGAGCCACCCGGGTGGCTACCGCGAGCTGTCCGGCCGTGAGGTCGAGGTGCTGCGGCTGGTTGCGGAGGGCCAGTCGAACAAGGCGATCGGCGTCTCGATGGGCCTGTCCGCCCTGACCGTGAAGAGCCACCTCGCCCGCATCGCCCGCAAGCTCGGCACGGGCGACCGCGCCGGGATGGTGGCGGTGGCCCTGCGCACCGGCATCATCCACTGACCCTTCCTCCTGCCGAGCCGTCCCCGGTCCGCTTCCAACTACCCCTGCCCCTCCCAGCCTGACGCTGCCCGCGCCCGCCGACGCCCCCGCGTCGGCGGGCGCCCTCGCGCGCACGGCCGCACCAAGGGCCGCGCGGGACCGGCGGCGGCCTGTTTTCGCTGGTCGGCGGGGTCACCGGGCCGAGGGGCGGGCCGGGTACCGGCCCGTACGGATACTCTTGACAGGTGACCGACGCCCACGACACCGCAGCAGACAGTTCACTGCGCACCACCGGAGGCGCCCCTCCGGACGACGGCGGATCCTCTGCTGCACAGGCGCCGATCCCCCTGCTGGAGCCCCGCGACGGCGTCCCCCCCGTGGTGGCCGACGAGGCCGCCCTCGCCGAGGTGGTCGCCGCCTTCGCCGCGGGCCGCGGACCCGTCGCCGTGGACGCCGAGCGGGCCTCGGGCTACCGCTACGGGCAGCGCGCCTACCTCGTCCAGCTCCGGCGCGAGGGCGCGGGCACGGCGCTGATCGACCCGGTCGCCTGCCCTGATCTGTCCGCTCTGAACGAGGCGCTGTCCGGCGTGGAGTGGGTGCTGCACGCCGCCACCCAGGACCTGCCCTGCCTGCGTGAGATAGGCATGGCGCCGACGCGGCTCTTCGACACCGAGCTGGCGGGCCGGCTGGCCGGGTTCCCCCGGGTCGGCCTCGGCGCGATGGTGGAGAACGTGCTCGGCTTCCTGCTGGAGAAGGGCCACTCCGCCGTCGACTGGTCCACGCGCCCGCTGCCCGAGCCGTGGCTGCGGTACGCCGCCCTCGACGTCGAGCTGCTGGTCGACCTGCGGGACGCGCTGGAGAAGGAGCTGGACCGGCAGGGCAAGCTGGACTGGGCGCGGCAGGAGTTCGACGCGATCGCCTCGGCGCCGCCGGCGGAGCCCCGCAAGGACCCCTGGCGCCGTACGTCGGGCATGCACAAGGTGCGCCGCCGCCGGCAGATGGCCGTCGTACGGGAGCTGTGGCAGACCCGGGACCGGATCGCCCGGCGCCGTGACGTCTCCCCCGGCAAGGTGCTGTCCGACGCGGCGATCGTCGAGGCCGCCCTCGCCATGCCGTCCAACCCCCACGCCCTGGCCGCGCTGAACGGCTTCGGCCAGCGGGTGGGCCGCCGCCAGCTCGAGCAGTGGCAGGCGGCGGTCGACCGGGCGAAGGCACTGAGCGAGGACCGGCTGCCCCAGCCGGGCCAGCCGGTGACCGGCCCCCCGCCGCCGCGCGCCTGGGCCGACAAGGACCCGGCGGCCGCGGCCCGGCTGTCGGCCGCGCGGGCGGGCGTGACCGCGCTCGCGGAGCGGCTGAACATGCCCGCGGAGAACCTGATCACGCCGGACACCGTGCGCAGGGTCTGCTGGGAGCCGCCGGCCCCGGCCACCTCCGAGACGGTCGCCGCGGCCCTGACCGCGCACGGCGCCCGCGCCTGGCAGGTGGAACAGGTGACTCCGGTCCTGGTGGCGGCCCTGACGGGCTGATCCCGCCGGCCCGGACGGACACGCCGGACCGCGACGCCGCTCGCGTCCCCCCGTCCCACGCCCGGCGCGCGAGCCGCGCGGGTGCTTCGCCCACGTGCCACGATGCTGGCATGCGGGTTGTCGTGGTCGGGGCCGGGCAGGTGGGCGGGACCGTCGTCAAGTCGCTGGCCGAGACGCACGACTGCACGGTGATCGATGTCGACCGGGCGCGGCTGGAGGCCGTGTCGCACGCGTACGACGTACGGATCGTGCAGGGCAGCGGGACCCGGCGGGAGACGCTGCTGGACGCAGGCGTGGCGGACGCCGATCTGGTGATGGCCTGCACCTCGCGGGACGAGGTCAATCTCGTCACCGCCATGCTCGCGCGCCGGCTGTCGTCGGCGCGCACGGTCGTACGGGCCACCGGGACGGACTATCTGGGGGCCTGGCGGGCGGGTGACCTGGACGTGGACCTGCTGGTGTCGGCCGCGTTCGAGACGGCCGGCGCCGTGGAGCGTGTGCTGCGGGTGCCGGGCGCCCGGCACGTGGACTTCTTCGCCCACGGCGAGGTCGTCGTGCTCGGCGTCGACGTCCGCGGGACGGCGGCCAACCGGCTCGCCGGACGGCGGCTGCGGGAGACGGGGCTGCCCGCCGCGTCCCGGGTGGTCGCCCTGGTACGCGACGGGAACTGGACCGTGCCGGACGCGGACGAGGTCGTACGGGAGGACGACTGGATCATCGCGATGGCGTCCCCCACGGCTGCCCGCGCCTGGAGCCGGGTCGTCACCGGCGCCGATCCCGTCGACGACGTGGTGATCTACGGCGCGGGACGCATGGGCACGGCCGTGGCGCGGGTGCTGCTCGACCGGGGCGTCCGGGTGCGGATCGTCGAACCGGACGCGGACCTCGCCCGCGCGGCAGCCGCCACGCTGGACCGGGCGCGGGTGTTCCACGCGCGGGGCCTGGACCCGGCGTTCCTGCACCGTGAGCGCATCGGCACGGCGGGCGCGGCGGTGCTGGCGGAGAAGGACGACTCCCGCAATCTGCACGCGGCGGTGCTGGTGAAGCTGCACGGCGTGCGGCTGACCCTGACGGTTCTCGACGACCCGGCCGCCGCCGAGGTGTTCGAGGCGGCAGGCGCGGACGTGACGATCGACCCGGGTGACGAGACCGCCGAGAAGATGGCCCGCTTCACGTTCGGGGAGCGCACCCACCAGATGGCGATCCTGGGCGACGACCGTTTCGAGGTGCTGGACGTGACCGTGCGGCCCGGCAGCCGGTTCGCCCACTGTCCCGCCGGCGCGCTCCCCGGCGCCGCCGTGGGCGCGATCGTGCGGGACGGCACGGTGCTCTTCCCCGGCGCGGGGGACGAACTGCGGCCCGGCGACCGGGTCGTCGTCCTCACGGAGCCCGACCGCGCCCCCTCGATCGAGCACGACCTGTGAGGCCGCCAGGCCGGCTGCCGCACCGCCGCCGATGGCTGCCGCGCGCCCGGACCGACGTCGACGTGCGGACCGCGCTGGGCGTCGTCGGCGCCCTCCTCGCGTGGTTCGCGCTCGCGTTCGTGCCGCCGGCGGCGGTGGCGCTCGCGGCGGGCGAGCCGCCGTGGCCGTTCCTCGTCACCGGCTCGGCCGTGGCGCTGACCGGGCTGGCACTGAAGCGGCTGACGGGCCCGCGACCACCGCTGGGCGTGCGGGAGGGGTTCCTCGTCGTCGCCGTGTGGCTGCTCGCGCCGGCGTTCGGCGCGGTGCCGTTCCTGCTCGGCGACGTCCCCCAGCTCGACCGGCCGGCCGACGCCTGGTTCGAGGCGATGTCGGGGTTCACCGCGACGGGCGCGACCGTGGTGGGCGACCTGGACGCGCTCGGCCCGGACATGCTGTTCTGGCGTCAGTTCTCCCACTGGCTGGGCGGCGCCGGCATCATCGTGCTGGCGCTCGCGGTGCTGCCGCGGCTGCGCATCGGCGGCCGTGAGCTGCTGCGGTCGGAGCTGCCGGGGCCGGTGGAGATCGAGACGCTCGGCGAGACCGTCCGGGGCACGGCCCGGCGGCTGTGGAAGGTGTATCTGGCGGTGACGGCAGCCGGCGTCCTGGCGCTGGCCGCCCTGGGGTGGGCCGGTCTCGACCGGCGGATGGGCCTCTTCGACGCGTTCTCCTACGCGACGTCCGCCGTGTCCCTCGGCGGGTTCGCCCCGCACGACGACTCGGCGCGGGGTCTCGCGCCGGTGACGCAGTGGGTGCTGTGCGGGCTCATGGCGGTGGCGGGGGTGAACCTGCTGCGGCTGTACCGGCTCGCGGTGCTGCGTCAGGTCCGGGCCGCCGCGCGGGACGAGGAGCTGAAGCTGTACGCCGTTCTGCTCGTCGTCGGCTCGGGCGTCGTGACGGCGGAACTGTGGGCCGCGGGTGACGCGGGCGGGGCCGGCGCCCTGCGGCACGGGGCGTTCCAGGCGGTGTCGGTGATGACCACGACCGGTTTCGCCACGGTCGACTGGGCGGCCTGGGGCACGGCCGCCACGCTCACCCTGCTGGCGCTGATGTTCGCCGGGGCGTGCGCCGGGTCGGCGAGCGGTTCGGTCAAGGTCGTCCGCCATCTCGTGATCTTCCGCTTCGCCCGGCGCGAGCTGGAGCAGGCGGTACACCCGGACGCGGTCCTGCCGGTGCGGGTGAGCGGCCGGGTGATCGGCGGGCAGGTGCTCCGCTCGGTGCTGCTGTACGCGCTGCTCTACCTCCTCGTCCTGGCGGTGGGGACGTTCGGCCTGGCCCTGGACGCCGGGGCGGACGCGGGCGGCGCCGGTGTGTTCACCACGCTGGGCGCCGCCGCGGCCTGCCTCGGCAACGTCGGCCCGGCCTTCGGGGAACTGGGCCCGGCCGGCTCGTACGCGCCGCTCGGCGGGGCGTCGAAGGTGATCCTCGGCGCGCTGATGCTGCTCGGCCGGATCGAGATCGTGCCGCTTGCGGTGCTGCTCCGGCGTGGCTACTGGCGCGCGTAGGCACGCCCGGCGCACCCGGCCCTCACCTCGTCGCTCCCCGCATGGATCGGTCAACTGGGTCCCGGACCACGCCTGCGGCTGTGCCGGCTGACCCGGCCCGCCCTGTCGGCGACGAGCCATGACGTGCACGGCTCCGGCGCGGAGGTGGCGCGTACCCTGTTCGGGACGCTCACCGGGGACGGACCGGGGGGCGACCCCCCGGCCGCGCGGGGAAGTCCGTTGTTACGAGGGTCACTTGACCTCAATTCCGGCGCACTGTCCGCATGCGTCGCCGGTGACCGGGAATACGCGGAACGAGGCACAGGTCCGCCTCTCGCTCCACAGCGGGAGCATAGGTTAGCCTCGTCCCGGCTGCTCTTCCTGCGAAAACGCCCGCACCCCCACGTCGGAGAGTGTTTCCTGCGGAGCGGCCCGAACTCCGAACGGAAAATCTCTGACAGGAACAAGGGGCACCATTTCATGGAACCCACCCAGGTCCGCCCGGCCAATCCGCAGCATTCGGACACACTCCCCCACACGTCCGAAAACTACAGGACAGCGACGATCCGCACGCCCGAGATACGTGTGGAGAAATACGGCAACTGGGAGATCGAGTACGAGTTCACGCCCGCTGCGGGTGATCACGGCAACCTGCTCGTGGTGTTTTCCTCCGTGGGCTCGAAGTACGGATTCGGCGCCGCCCTTTCGGGCGTCCAGTGCAACGTGCTGAGAATCCGCGACCGGTTCGACGGAGGCCCGTCGTACTACGTGGCACGGGCGATGGACTTCTCCGTTTCGGACGCCGTCGAGGAACTGATTACCCACTATCGG
This sequence comes from Streptomyces sp. GB4-14, assembly GCF_022696125.1. Taxonomy (NCBI): domain Bacteria; kingdom Bacillati; phylum Actinomycetota; class Actinomycetes; order Kitasatosporales; family Streptomycetaceae; genus Streptomyces; species Streptomyces sp. GB4-14. Next base: position 1,156,127 of record NZ_RZHO01000002.1, read on the forward strand.
GAAAAGCTCGGTCTGGCGCGGGAGACGGTGGTTCTCGCCGGTTCCTCGAAGGGCGGCAGCGCCGCCATTTTCTACGCGCTGAAGTACGGCTACCGGCACATCGTCGCCTCCACGCCGCAGTACTTCATCGGCAGCTACTCCCAGGGGCACGGCGTGCTCGGCGAGTGGGTGCTCGGCGAGGGGCAGCCGCAGGAGAACGTGGACCGCCTCGACTCGGTGCTTCCGGAACTGCTGGCCGAGACCACCGACCTCGACCGGAACATCTACCTGTTCTCCTCGACGAAGGACTACCAGTACGAGGAACACGTCGTCCATTTCCTCCCGGCTCTGCGGAAGTACTCCAACTTCAACTTCTTCATGGTGGAATCGCCCGCCCTGGTGAAGCACGCGGAGGTGACGCGGCAGGGCCTCTCGGTGATCCTCAGCGTCATCTACGCGCTGACCGAGGGGACGGTGCCGCGGTTCGGCGAGGTGCAGATCGGCTCCAACGAGGTGGACGGGGACGCCGCCACCGAGCACCTGTCGGACCTGCGGGCGCGGGACACCGCGGCGGGCGTGCTGACGGCCGCGCAGCTCACCCCCGAGCAGGCCACGCTCTCCGGGCACGCCTTCCTGCCCGGCGTCTCCGCCGAGCAGGGCGAGGAGGCCGGGGCGCGGGAGACCAAGCAGCTCGTGCTGGTCCGCGACGAGCAGGCGTGGGTGGCCGACGCGAAGACCGTGCCGGTGGACCAGCTCTACCTGAAGTACTTCGACACGCACTTCGCGTCCTACAAGGACGGCGGCTTCACCTGCGAGGCGCGGGAGCTGTTCGACGCGCTGCCCGACGGTGTGTACGACGTGTTCGCCCGGGTGACCAGCGAGAGCGAGGACATCGACCGCAGGGTGCCGCTGGTCGCCTACCGGGCGATCGACCGGCGCGCCGCCTCCGGGGGGCGCGAGGTCATCCTCAGGGGTGACGCGAAGAGCGTCCGGGTGATCAAGCGCGACCTCACGGCGGCCGGCCCCGGCGGGTCCGTGTTCTCGCTGAAGCGGTTCGCGACGGAGGGCCCGAGACTCCGGGTCCACGGCGTCTTCTTCCTCCCCGGCCGCAACGCCGACCGCGCCACCCACTCGACGTACTACCTCACGCTGCGCGGCGCGGACGGCACGCACACCGTCGCCCTCAAGGCGGTGAAGCGGGAGGACAAGGTGCGCCCGCACATGGCGCCGGGCGACTTCGGGTCGTACTCCTTCGGGTACTTCACCGCGGTGGACAAGGACGGCGTGGACCTGTCGGACGTGCCGCCGGGGACGTACACGGCGGAGATCGCCATGAGCGTCGGCGGCGGGCTGTTCGCGCACCAGGCCGGTGAGCTGGAGGTGCGGGAGGACCGGGCCTCCTCCGTGGCCCGCCGGACCTCCGGCCGGAACGAGCGGGTCATCACCCGGGCGCGGCTGCGCCGGGGCCTGCGACGGCGGCTCTGGCGGTCGTAGCACCGCCCCGGACGTCACTGGACGTCACACGACCGGCTCCCGTTCGCGGGGGCCGGTCGTGTGATGTTCGCCGCTCCGGCCGACGGGGGTGTGCAGTGACGTTACCCGCAAGTAGCATGGGCCGTAAGCAAGCGCTCAGCATCCCGTACCTGGAGGAGAGCCATCGTGCCTCGTACCGTCAGGGACGTCGTCTTCGTCGACGGCGTCCGTACCCCGTTCGGCAAGGCGGGCCCGAAGGGCATCTACCACGAGACCCGTGCCGACGACCTCGTCGTCAAGGCGATCCGGGAGCTGCTGCGCCGCAACCCGGGTCTCGACCCGAAGAAGATCGACGAGGTCGCCATCGCCGCGACCACGCAGATCGGCGACCAGGGCCTGACCATCGGCCGTACGGCGGGCATCCTCGCGGGTCTGCCGCAGTCGGTGCCGGGCTACTCCATCGACCGCATGTGCGCCGGCGCGCTGACCGCCGTCACCACGGTGGCCGGCTCCGTCGCCTTCGGCGCGTACGACGTCGCCATCGCGGGCGGTGTCGAGCACATGGGCCGCCACCCGATGGGCGAGGGCGTGGACCCGAACCCGCGGTTCGTCTCCGAGAAGCTGGTCGACGAGTCCGCCCTGTTCATGGGCATGACCGCGGAGAACCTGCACGACCGCTACCCGTCGATCACCAAGCAGCGCGCCGACGAGTACGCGGTGCGCTCCCAGGAGAAGGCCGCCAAGGCGTACGCCAACGGCAAGATCCAGGCCGACCTGGTGCCGATCTCGGTGCGCCGCACCAGCCCCGAGGGCGGGGAGACGGGCTGGGGCCTGGTCACCGCCGACGAGCCGATGCGCCCGGGCACCACCCTGGAGAACCTGGCCGGCCTGAAGACGCCGTTCCGCGTGCACGGCCGGGTCACCGCGGGCAACGCGGCCGGTCTGAACGACGGCGCCACCGCCTCGGTCATCGCCTCCGAGGACTTCGCCCGCGAGAACGGCCTGCCGGTCAAGATGCGCCTGGTCTCCTACGCCTTCGCCGGCGTGGAGCCCGAGGTCATGGGCTACGGCCCGATCCCGGCCACGGAGAAGGCGCTCGCCCAGGCGGGCCTGTCCATCTCCGACATCGGCCTGTTCGAGATCAACGAGGCCTTCGCCGTCCAGGTCCTCGCGTTCCTGGAGCACTACGGCATCGCCGACGACGACGCCCGCGTCAACCAGTACGGCGGCGCCATCGCGTTCGGCCACCCGCTGGCCTCCTCCGGCGTCCGTCTGATGACGCAGCTGGCCCGCCAGTTCGAGGAGCAGCCGCACGTCCGCTACGGCCTGACGACCATGTGCGTCGGCTTCGGCATGGGCGCGACGGTCATCTGGGAGAACCCGCACTTCGAGGGGGACAAGTGAGCACCACCGCTGAGCTTCTGAAGGGTGCGGCCGAGCTGTTCCCGGGTGAGGTCGTCACGCAGGCGCACGTGCGCCACTTCGACCTGCCGCTGGGTGCCGGGCGCTTCGCCCTGATCACCCTGGACAACGGCCACGACCACACCAAGCCGACCACCCTCGGCCCGCAGTCGCTGGCGAACATCGACGCCGCGATCGACCAGGTCGAGAAGGAGGCCGCGGACGGCGAGATCGTCGGCGTCGGCGTCACCGGCAAGCCGTTCATCTTCGCGGTCGGCGCCGACCTCAAGGGCGTCGAACTGCTGAAGCGCCACGAGGACGCGCTGGCCATCGGCAAGGGCGGCCACGACGTCTTCAAGCGGCTGTCGAAGCTGGCCGTGCCGACCTTCGCGTACTACAACGGCGCCGCCATGGGCGGTGGCGTGGAGATCGGTCTGCACTGCACCTACCGCACGGTGTCCGCGGCGCTGCCCGCGTTCTCGCTGCCCGAGGTCTTCCTCGGCCTGGTGCCCGGCTGGGGCGGCTGCACCCTGCTGCCGAACCTGATCGGCGCGGAGAAGGCCGTCTCGGTGATCATCGAGAACAGCCTCAACCAGAACAAGCAGCTCAAGGGCAAGCAGGTCTACGAACTCGGCATCGCGGACGCGCTGTTCGAGGGCGCGGACTTCCTGGAGCAGTCGCTGATCTGGACCGCGTCCGTCCTCAAGGGCGAGATCACGGTCGAGCGTCCGGCGATCGACCGCGGCGAGGCCTGGGACCAGGCCGTCGCCAAGGGCCGCTTCGTCGCGGACTCCAAGGTGCACGGCGCGGCCCCGGCCGCCTACCGCGCCCTGGACATCATCGCCGAGGCCAAGGACGGCGACCTGCAGAAGGGTTACGACGCCGAGGACCAGGCGCTCGCCGACCTGATCATGGGCGGTGAACTGCGCGCCGGCATCTACGCGTTCAACCTGGTGCAGAAGCGCGGCAAGCGTCCCGCGGGCGCCCCGGACAAGAGCCTGGCGCGTCCGGTCACCAAGGTCGGCGTCGTCGGCGCCGGTCTGATGGCCTCCCAGCTCGCGCTGCTGTTCCTGCGCCGCCTCGAGGTGCCGGTCGTCCTCACGGACATCGACCAGGAGCGCATCGACAAGGGTGTGGGCTACGTCCACGCCGAGATCGACAAGCTGCTCGGCAAGGGCCGCATCAACCAGGACAAGGCCAACCGCCTCAAGGCGCTGGTCACCGGTGTGCTGGACAAGGCCGAGGGCTTCGCGGACGCGGACTTCGTCATCGAGGCCGTGTTCGAGGAGATGGGCGTCAAGCAGCAGGTGTTCGCGGAGGTCGAGGCGGTCGCCCCGGCGCACGCGATCCTCGCGACGAACACCTCGTCCCTCTCGGTCACCGAGATGGCGTCGAAGCTGCGGCACCCCGAGCGGGTCGTCGGCTTCCACTTCTTCAACCCGGTCGCCGTCCTGCCCCTGCTGGAGATCGTCCGCGGCGAGAAGACCGACGACGCGTCGCTGGCCACGGCGTTCGGTGTCGCCAAGAAGCTGAAGAAGACCGCGGTACTGGTGAAGGACGCCCCGGCGTTCGTCGTCAACCGCATCCTGACCCGCTTCATGGGCGAGATCCAGAACGTCATCGACGAGGGCACGCCCGTCGAGGTCGCGGAGAAGGCGGTGGAGCCGCTCGGCCTGCCGATGTCCCCGCTGGTCCTCCTCGAGCTGGTCGGCCCCGCGATCGGCCTGCACGTCTCGGAGACGCTCAACCGGGCGTTCCCGGACCGCTTCACGGTCTCCCCGAACCTGAAGGCGGTCGTCGAGGCCGGCAAACGCGGCTTCTACGTCTACGACTCCGGCAAGCCCGAGCTCGACCCCGAGGTCGCGGCGCTGCTGAAGCAGGGCGACACCGTCCTGACGGAGGAGCAGGTCCGCGACCGGGTGCTGGACGCGGTGGCCCAGGAGATCGGCCTGATGCTCGACGAGGGCGTCGTCGCCGAGGCCCAGGACATCGACCTGTGCCTCATCACCGGCGCCGGCTGGCCCTTCCACCTGGGCGGCATCACCCCGTACCTGGACCGCGAGGGCGTCTCCGAGCGGGTGAACGGGAAGCGGTTCCTGGAGCCTGGGGTGGCGAGCGTTCCCGCGTAAGCGCTGCGCCCGCCCGACCTGAGAGGCGCGGGGCGCCACATGCCTGCTGCGGCAGACGTGTGGTGCCCCGCGCCTCTTGCCGTCGGACCACTCACCCGCGCCGGGCGAGCGGCATCACCGCCCGCCCGGCCGGGGCTCAGACGTCCGCCGCCGCCAGCTGCGCGATCGCTGCCGTGGCGCGTGCGCAGTTGTCGCGGTCCTGGAAGGCGAAGAAGGCGCGGGCACGGCGGTCGTACTCCGCCTCGCGCACGCAGCCGTTGCCGAGGTAGCGGATCACCTCGGTCACCACTTCCTCGACGTCACCGCAGACCGGCCCGAACCCGTCGTACACCGCGTCGAAGTAGCCCTTGCGCGCGTGCTTCGCCCAGTACTCGTCCGGGTCGAAACGGGCGTAGACGAGCGGCGTGCCGAGATAGGCCATGTCGAAGTGGACCGAGGACCAGTCGGTGATGAACAGGTCGCACTGACGCAGGGCCGTCTGGACGCTGACCTTCGTCTGGTCCAGACGCTGCACCCGCGGATGGTCCGGAACGACTCCGTCGACCATGTTCCGCATCTCGTAGTGCGGGAGGAAGTCCAGCACGTAGTCGTAGTGCTCCAGTGCCTCCATCAGCTTCGGGTGGCTGAGCAGCCGCACCAGGAAGTCCCGGTAGGCCGACTCCCGGAAGATCTCGTCCACCGCTTCCTTGTCGGCACCGTCCTGCTGGAGGTAGGAGGGGACCGTCAGGTACTTGCGCCAGGTGGGCATCAGCAGGACACGGCGCCGGCCGCGGTCCGGCTGGAGCGCGTCGAACCGGGGGAAGCCCAGAGCCTTGGCCTGGTCCCAGTAGTGCATGTGCTCGGAGAAGTACTCGGCCTCCCGGTCGCTGGTCGCGAACACCAGGTCCACCCCGGTCCGGTTGCGGTGCAGGGCCTTGCTGCCGTCCTCGTCCGTGACCCCGTGCTGGAGGAAGACCCGCCGGGCGCCCACGCGCCAGTTGAGGTGCTTGAGGTAGGCGGTGCGGTTCCAGCCGTCGGGGAGCATGTACGAGTCGATGTCGTAGGCGTTGATGAGCAGCGACGCGTGCAGCATGAGCAGCTTGTGCTTCCAGGAGCTGTGCGCCACCACGTTGCCCAGGCCCTTCAGCTTGGCGCGGTCGGGGCTGTCCTTCTCGATGATGTAGTAGGCCTTGCGCCGGGGTTCGTGCTTCCGCAGGTACCGGAACAGATGCAGGCTGTTGTCCTGGGCCGTGTCCCTGCGCTCACCGATCAGCCAGATCTCCTTGCGGCGGAAGAACCGGAGGGTGGACCGCCGGATGGCGCGGGCACGCCAGAAGGGCGCCTTGTGCTTCTTCTGGTCCTCGTCCAGGCCCTCCAGGAAGTCCTCCCAGGCCTTGTCCCCGGCGCGGCCCCGCGCTTCCCGGACGACCAGCACGGCGTTGTCCTTGCCCTTGGACAGGGGGAGCACATAGCGGTCCGCGACCTTCATCGGCCGCGCGCTGCGCAGCATCGCGGTGGTGATCATGCACTGGCGGGAAACGTCACGGCCGGACGTGCAGAACACCAGCTTCAGCGGGAACTCGCCGTCCCCGAGGGCATGGGCCGGGACGACAGCCTCGAACCCGCCCCAGGCCAGGTCGTCGCGCGTGGCCATGAGGTCACTGCGCCACACCTGCTGTGCGGGCACCAGCTGACCGCTCTTCTCCACCCACAGTTTGAGGGAGGTACGCATGGGCTTGCTCATCGGAAGGCCGTTGAGCACGAAACGGCCGGCCACGAGCATCTCCCCGGACCTGGCGTTCGCACGGATCCGCTCCACGTGCACGCTGGTGGAGGAAATCTTCGTCAGCGGGAGCAGCACGCTCTGCACCGCGATGTCGAGGTAGAGGTCTCCGCCGCGTCCGTACACACCCCTGAGGGAGCGCTCCGGGTGCGCGAAGAGCTCGAACGAGTTCATGTACATGGCCAGGAAGGGCACCCGGTGGCGGGTGTCGTGCGTGGAGGCCAGGACAGCGTCGGGCGGTACCAGCGTGAAGACGGCACGGGCGCGCTCGAACAGCCTGAACAGTTCGGGCTCGGGCAGGACCTGAGGCGCGCGCAGGGCGAAACCCTGGTAGCTGCGTACCAGGAACCGGTTGAGGACCTCCTGCCGGTGGCCGGAGAGGTGACGCCGGAAGGTCATCAGGTACTCCTCCAGGAGGAGGTGGTCCCAGTAGTTCTCCGGACGTTCCCACAGCTTGTCCATCGTCGAGTCCTCCGCCGCCCGCTTGCGGTAGCGGTAGACCGTGGTGGGCACCACCGCGATACGGTCGGCGAGCAGCATCGCGGGGACCGAGAAGAAGGCGTCCTCGAAGTGCACGCCCTCGCGGAACCGGATGTTGTTCGCACGGACGAATTCGAGATCGAAGAGTTTGTGGCAGGCGCTGCCGCCGTGGATCATCTCCGGGATGTTCTCGATGCCGGGGTGCACCTGGACCTGCTTCCCGAAGTACCGCAGCCACGGCCACTTGGTCTCCTCCGGAAACGTCTCCATGCGCCCGATGGTGAGCGGCACGCCCTCCTTGACCGCGGTCCGCCACATCGACTCCAGGGCGTCCTCGGGCAGTACGTCGTCGGAGTCGCAGAACGTGATGTAGCGGGCGTCGACCAGGTCCATTCCCGCGTTCCTGGCCCCGCCGGCCTTCCCCTCCGGATGCACGAGCGCCCACACGTTCTGGTGCGCCGCGGCGAACCGCGCGGCGATCTCGGGCGAACTGTCGCTGCTGCCGTTGTCGACCACTATCACCTGGCAGCTGTCGAAGATCGTCTGGCGTGCCAGCGAGTCCAGGCACTCCTGGAGGTATCTCTCCGTGTTGAAGACGGGCACCACGACGGCGACGGCGTAGAGGGGATCGAGCACGTGTAACTCCTGTTTTCTGACGACACCCCATCTCTGGAGCGGACAATGATCAGTGGGGGGCGGATTCGACCACGAGCTGGGCGTTCCCGCCGTCGGCGGTGATGCGTGCCGAGCCGCGGGAGCCGCTGACGGGCGGCCGGTGGCTCAGGGCCGGGGAGACCGAGCAGGGGCGCGAGACGTCCCTGCCGCGGGTGCACACCACCAGGCGCACGGGGAAGGAACCGGCCGGGAACTGCGCGGGGTCGACGGTCACGGTGAACACCGCTCCCCCCTGCCCGGGTCCGTCCTGGACCTGTCCGTGGTTCACCGCCGGAAGCGTCCTGCCGCTGCGCTCGAACCAGACCTGGAGGTCCAGCCCGCCCAGCAGCGGGTCGGGGATCCCGTTGACCGAGAAGCTGCCGTGGAGCACCACGGTCCCGCCCTCGCCCCCGGTCATTCCCTCGATCCGTGCCGGGACGGAGGAGACCTTGGTGAGCGGCAGTCCCCAGGACGTGCCCGGATAGTCGACGTAGAGGTCGCCCTCACGGCCGTGGACGGGGCCCAGCACGGAGGCCGGCCGGTAGAAGAGGTCGAAGTCCGCGAAGTGCAGCGCGAGGTAAGGCAGTCGGTGCCTGGTGTCGTTCGTGCTCCGGGCGACCTGCTCGGAGGTGATTCCCCAGTAGAGCGCGCGGCAGCGTTCGAAGAGCTGCCGGCAGTCGGCCTCACCGAAGATCTGCGGGGCCCTCACCAGGAAGCCCTGCATGCTGCGGATCAGGAACCGTTCCAGGGTTTCCTGCTGGTACGGCGTGAGTCCCTGGCGCATCCCGGCGAGGTACTCGAGCATCAGCAGCTGATCCGCGTAGTTCTGCGGGAGGTCCCAGATGGTGTCCATCACGGAGGTGCCGTCGCCGCGCCTGCGGTACTCGTACACCGGGGCGTCGACCAGCGCGATGCGTTCCGACAGCAGCAGTGCGGGGATCGAGACGTAGGCGTCCTCGAAAGCGGTGCCGGTGCCGAACCGGATGCCCTGCGAGCGGAGCAGGTCGAGGTCGAACATCTTGTTCCAGCAGGACGCCGAGTGGATCAGATCGGGGATGTCCACGACGCTGCCCACGATCTTGACGCTCTTGCCGAAGTACTTGTGCCAGGGGGCCTTGACCGGCTTCGGCACATGCTTCTCACGGCCCACGACGACCGTGGCCCTGGTCTTGACGATGGTGTTCCGCAGCACCTCCAGGGACCGCTCGGGCACGATGTCGTCGGCGTCCCAGAAGACGATGTACGGCGTCACGGCCATGTCCATGCCCATGTTGCGGGCGTCTCCGGCCCGGCCCTGGGGCTCCGAGACCAGGTCGACGTTGCCGTGCCGGGCGGCGAATTCCTCCGCGATCGCCACCGACCGGTCCGTGCTGCCGTTGTCGACGAGGATCACATGGGCACGCGCGAAAGCGGTCTGCGCGGCCACCGAGTCCAAGAACTCCGCGAAGAAGTTCTGGACGTCGCGGAACGGCACGACGACCGTCACGTCACGCTCGACTTGGGACACAATTCCTCCTGGCACACCACATCAATGATTCGATCCCCGGACGAGACGCTCGATCGCTTCCGACGTCCTCACGTTGTTCCGCCGGTCCCGGTGGGCGAAGAACTGCTCGGCCCGCCACTGGTAGTGGGGCTCCCTGCGGCAGCCGCCTCCGAGGTAGCGGACCACCTCGCCCACGACCTCGTCGACGGTCTCGCCGACCGGCCCGAAGCCGTCCCGGCGGGCGTCGAAGTAGCCCTTCCGGTAGTGGCCGTCCCAGTACTCCTCGGCGTCGAACTGCGCGTACACCACGGGAGTTCCGAGGTAGGCGACGTCGAAGGCCGTGGACGACCAGTCCGTCACGAAGAGATCACACCGCCGCATGGCCTCCTGCACACCGACTTCCGTCTGGTCGACCACTCGGACCCGGTCCCGCCCCGGGACCATTTCTCCGAGCATCGACCGCATCTCGTAGTGCGGCAGGAATTCCAGCGTGTAGTCGTGGAGTTCCAGGGCGGCGAGAAGCTGCGGGTGATTCAGGAACCGGTCCATGAACTCCCGGTACGCGGAGGCGAGGAAACGGTCACGCACGGCCCGGTGCGCGTCGCTCGCACTCCCGTCACGGCTGTACGAGGCGACGGTCAGATAGGCCCGCCACGTCGGCATGAAGAGGACGGTGCGGCTGCCCCGGTCCGGGACCAGCGCGTCGAAACGGGGGAAACCGGTCACCTCCACCTGTCCCTCGTAGCCGAGTTCCTCCGACAGGAACCGCGCCTCCTGTCGGCTCACCGCCAGGATGAGGTCGACGCCCGTACGGTTGCGGTGCAGCCCTTTGCTGACGTCCTTGTCCGTCACTCCGTGCTGGAGGAAGACCCTGCGGGCGCCCACCCGCCAGTTCACGTGCTTGAGGTAGCGGGTGCGGTCCCAGCCGTCGGGCAGCATGTAGGTGTCGATGTCGTAGGAGTTGACCAGGACGGACGCGTGCAGCATCAGCAGCTTGTGCTTCCAGGAGCTGTGCGCGACGACGTGCCCCAGCCCTGACAGACGGGCCCGGTCGGCGCTGCCCGCCCGGATGAGGTAGTACGCTCCGCGCCGCTTCTCCACCGTGCGCGCGTGCCGGAACAGGTGCCAGCTGTTGTCCTGTGCGGTGTCGCCCCGCTCGCCGAACAGCCAGATCTCCCGGCCGAGGAACAGCGGTGCCAGGGGCTTGGTGAGCAGCCGGAGCAGCCGCTGTTTCCAGAACGGCCTGCGTCGCAGCACGTGCTTGGCGTCCTTCGCGAGGAGGCCGCGCAGGACGCCGCGCCCGCGCGCCGCACCGTGGACCATCAGGACGGCCCGGTTCTTGCCTTTCCAATGGGGCACGACCCGGGTCCGGCCGTGCTTCACGACGCGCGCCCCGCGCAGGTAGCCGGCGGCGACCAGGCACGGGGTGGCCGCCTGACCGCCCTCGGAGTCGATGACGAGTTCGAGGTCGTGGACGCCTTCTCGCAGGGCGTCGAGGGGCAGGTCCGCGGTGAAGCCGCCCCACTCCGTGTCGGTCCGGGTGTTCTTCAGGTCCCGTCGGCGGACCTGCGTGGCGGGGACGCTGAGGCGGCTGCCCCTCACACGCAGACCCAGGTGCCCCGCCAGTGGGCGGACGAGGGGCATGCCGCTGACCTCGAACCGTCCGGCGAGCCGCAGCATCCCCGTTCCCGGCACCCGGCGCACGTGTTCCAGGTGAGCTGTGAAGGGGGAGGCCTGCGCCAACGCGCCCAGCTGCTGCGGCGCTCCGTCCACGAGGTAGGGAACGCCGTCGCGCACGGACAGCTTGTGCAGTCGGGCCGCCCGGTCCGCGAACAGGGCGTAGTCCCCGGTGACGAAGGCGAGGTAGGCCACGCGATGGCGCGCGTCCGCGGTGGCCCGGACGATCAGGTCGGGCGGGACGTCCCAGTAGACCGCGCGGCACCGCGAGAAGATCTCCTGGAGCTCCGCGCCCTCGAAGAGATCGGGAGCCCGAAGCGCGAATCCCTGGTAGCTCCGCACCAGGAACAGGTCGAGCACCGCCTTGGAGGCGTCGGGCAGGCCCGCACCCAGCCGGTGCAGATACTCGACGAGCTGAAGGTGGTCCCAGTAGTTCTGCCGCCGCGTCCATATCGCGTCCATGGTCGAGTCGCCCGCGGCGCGCTTGCGGTACCGGTAGACGCAGGCGTCGACCAGGGCGATCCGTGTGGCGAACAGAAGCGCGGAGACACCGACGTAGGCGTCCTCGAAGTGGACTCCCTCCGCGAAGCGGATGCCGTAGGAGCGGAGATAGGAAAGGTCGAACAGCTTGTTGCAGGCACTGGCGCTGTGCACCAGTTCAGGCGCTTCGGAGAGGCCGGCGAAGGTCCGGTCGCCCTTGCCGAAGTGATGCTTCCAGGCCCATTTGGTCGGCCGGGGGAAGGTCTCCATGGCGCCGACCACCACGGGGGCGCCGGTCGCCAGGGAGGCGTCCAGCATGCGTTCGATCGCGGTGGGCGGGAGCACGTCGTCGGAGTCGCAGAATGTGATGCGCGGACCGGTCGCGCGGTCCATGCCGAGGTTGCGGGCCGCTCCCGCGCCGCCGCCGTGGCGGACCAGGACTGTGACGTTGGCATGCCGGCGGGCGAACTCCGCACAGAGGCGGTACGAGCCGTCCGTACTGCCGTTGTCGACGAGCACGACCTCGCAGCGCTCGAACACCGTCTGCGCCTCGATGGAGGCCAGGCATTCCTCGAGGTACTGCTCCACGTTGTGAACCGGCACGACCAGCGTGACGTCGTAGGTGCTCATGTGCCGCTGAGCTCACTGGCGGGCGCGAGGGCGTGGTCCTGTTCCACGGCCTCATAGGGGCTGGGCACCGGGAAGTAGGCGTCAAGGAAACGTTTCAGCATGGCTCGCTGGGCTTCCGGGTCGGTGGAGTCCACGGTGTCGTTGAGACAGAAGGTGTCCATGTTGCGCCTGGCGAGAAGCAGATTCAGACGGCGCTGGGCCAGGTCGGACGAAAGGTCGACGTACCGGTACTGGATCTCCCCGACCGTGGCCCGGGCGGAGTGGTACGCGAAGTAGTGGTGCAGCGACGAGGCGATCGGCACGTCGCCGGGGGATCGAAAGCGTGAGTGCTGGGTGGCCGCATGCTGCTCCACGAAGGTTTCCTCTATCTCCTGCAGGACGCTCCTGCGCAGTGCGTGCGGCGTGTGCTTCACCTTCTGCGATATGGCGGTACCGAACTTCTGCGCGATGATCCAGCGGCTGTTCTTGCCGGCGGCGTTGACCGGCAGGTCGGTCGGGGAGATCGCTCCCCCCGGTATCAGCGCGGGCGAGGGGAAGAACTTGGTGATGCCGTTCGGGTGGAAGAAGTGCGAGGGCGTGAGCGGCCGGCCGAGGAACACGTCGTCGTTCAGGTAGAGGAAGCACTCCGAGAGGCCCGGTATGTGGTGCAGCTGGCTCTCGATGGCGTGCGAGTTGAACGTCGGAAGCGCGGACGCGTCGGAGAAGATCTCGCGGTGGTCCACCACGCGGAAGTTCGGCTGCGTCCGAAGCCACGCCGGGGCCTGGCCCGCCGTCACCAGGTAGATGTTGCGCACCCAGGGCGCGTTCTGGTGGAGCGACCTCAGCGAATAGCGCAGCTCGTCCCGGCTGGTGTACCGGGAGTCGTTCGCCGCCTGTTCGTGCAGCTCCTGCGTACGGACGCCGTTGCGCGCCCGGTCGCGCGACGCCCGCCAGGCCGGGTCGGAGTCGTCGACCCAGGTGTAGACGACGTCGATGGGGAACTGGTGGTCCTCCGGGAGCGGGACGGCGAACTCGGCGAGCGTCCTGGCCTCGCCCGTGTGATACAGGGGAGGTATCGGGCTGAAGAGGCTCTGCGGCGCCGACTTGCGCGGCGAGCCGACCGGGACGGCGTCGATGACGCGGTTGGGGCGCGGGGCACACAGCTGACCGTCCCGCTCCGTCCACATCTCCACGTCACAGCCGTTGGCCGCGCCGAAGACCAGTTGCTGGGTGGGATCGCACACGTACCAGGCGACCCTCAGGACCTTGTGGTTGCGCAGCTGCCGCCACGACCGCTCGTCGTGGCCGGGTTGCATGCGGGCTTCGTTCCCCCCCGCCGGGCCCACATAGCCCGGAGCCTGCTCGAATGCCAGCCGCAGCAACTCCTCGACCACGGGGCGAGCGGCGGCGGGGACCGCGACCGCGGGCAGCCCGGATCTCGTGCCCCGGACACAGAAGTAGTCGACGCCCGCCGTCTCCAGGAGGGAGACCACGATGTTCAGGTTGCGCGCGCGGGCCGCCCAGTCCGTCGCGCCCTCGACCAGCAGCGCACGCATGTGGCGGCGGCCCACCCGGACGACCCGCCGGCTGTAGGCGGGGCTGTGGCGGGGCGCGTTCCTCCTGCCGCCCATCGCCCAGACCACGGCGGCGGAGCGCACGGAGTCGGCGGCGACGAGCGACGACTTCACGGCCTTGCGCACCGGGCTCGGCACTCCCCGCGCGACAACCTGTCTCGCCCCGGTCGGCAGTGCCGCCCGGTACGCCGAGATCAGCGCTCCGGCTTCAGGGTTGTCCGAGCCGCCCACGAGGCTTCCACCATCCATGCCCAGCGGCTCCGCCCTCGAGGCTGTCGCACACCTCTCGGTGCGGCCTCGGCGTGGAGGAAGCTCGCACCACCGAATTCGGGGCCTAACATCCCCAACGTCACAATCACCGCACAGCGGCGAACCATCAAACTTTCACATAATCGTTTCTTAAAAGTCCAGGTGGAGAAGCTTTTTGGCAGCCTGTGAGGACGTGACAATCATCACTGATGGGTCGTACAACCTTTGGTCGCTCTAGCTTTCCAGGACGGTCTGGTGTATAGAGCGCTCAAGCATGGCGCCGCCCTTACTCGACCGGGCAGCGCGGCGGGGTCTGCTCAGCCGACGGGCAGGGGATGCCAGTCGGACAACGTCAGACCGGGTTCCGGCCGCTGCCGGTTCACCAGGACGTTTCCGTCCCCGGTGACGACCGCCACGACGACCCGCCCCCGCCCGTCCAACGCCAGGGCCGGGGTTCCGAGGCAGGCGACCCCGGTGTCGGTCCACCACAGTCCCTCCGCCTCGCCGCCGGTGCCGCAGACACCGATGACGGCGGTCCCCGTACGCCCCCGGTGGGCGAGGACCGTGCAGTCGTAACCGTCCAAGGTGGCGCGGAGCGTGGCGAGCGGCCCCTCCCCCGGGGCCCCGCCCACGGGAAAGGCCCATTCACCGGGCCGTTGCGCGTAGACACCCGTCCCGCTCCACTCGGACCAGTACGCGGTGAACACGCCGGGGGCGGTCTCGAGCAGTGCGGCCGAGCCGGGCGCAGGAGCGGGCGTGAGGTCCTGCGCCCGCCGCAGGTCCGCCCCCTGCTCCGTCTGCACCCAGCGCATCACCGAGCGGTTCCCCGGCGCGAGGAGCTCCACCAGGCCGGCGGAGTTCGCGGCGGCCGTCGGCCGGCCGGCGACCGCGCCGCCGCGCAGGTCCTTCCATGCCTCCCAGGCCCCGCTGCGGGACTCCCGCCTCAGCATGATCCCGCCAGGAGCGCCCGAGACGAACACATGGACCGTGCCCTGTCCGTCGACCCCCACGGCCGGCTCGCCGAGCGTCGCGCCGTCCGTCGGGTCCCGGAACGGGTTGCCCAGGGAACGCCACTCCCCCAGCGTCCGTCCCGACTGGTACTGCACGGCGTAGACCAGATCGACCTTCGCCGCCCCGCCGTCCGGCCGGCTCTCCCTGCGGCCCAGAAGGTGTACGTAGCGGTTGGCCCCCTGGCCGACGGTCAGCCCGGTCAGCCCGTCGACGGGAAAGAGGTGCGGCCCGCCCCAGCGTCCGCCGCCGGCGGAGGTCTCCGTCCAGCGGTGCACGCCCCCCTCGGAGAGCGCGAACACGGCCAGGCGGTCGTCATTGCCGCGCAGCAGCCACGACCCCGAGGCCGCCGCCGTCACGGACGACTGCCGCGGCCCCGTGCCGGCTTCGGCGCCGGGCCGGGGCCGCCGGTCCACCTGCTGCGCACGCCTGCCGCGCATGCGTACCGCCCCTTCCCGCGCCGCGCTCCGGAGTCCACAGATGACTCAGGAATTCGCCACATCATATGCACACCCGAACAAACGTCCCAGCTCATCGTCGGCTCCGGCGCACGGCGGATCATTCCCCCCGGAGCGGGCGGACCGGACCGGCCTTCCGCGCCAGGACCGGCGGCCGGTCGCATCACTCGAATACGTTCTCGAGCAATGTTTATAGTTCAATCCCAACCAAGCGTCAGTTGAGCAGCACCGACCCGGCCCCTCACGGGAGCGGCCTGCTGCCGTTGCCTCCGGGCACGAGTTGCGAGGACCCGCCGTGAGCCAAGATCTGGGCACCCCTGTGCCGCCCTCCCACGCTTCGCCCCCCGGGCGGCGCAGACCGAAGAAGAAGCGCCGTACCGGCCGGATCGTGCTCCTCTCCCTGCTCGTGCTCGTCCTCGCCCTGGGCGGCACCGCCTACTGGCTCTACAGCGGACTCGACGGAAACATCGACGGCGTCGACATCAACGAGGCGATCGGTGACGACCGCCCGGAGAAGCTGCCCACCTCCGGCCAGAACGTCCTGATCCTCGGCTCCGACTCCCGCGGCGGCGACAACGCGGAACTGAACACCGGCAAGATCGCGGGCGCCCGCTCCGACACGGCGCTCGTGATGCACATACCCGAGGGCCGCACCCAGGCCGTCGCCGTCAGCATCCCGCGCGACACCCTGGTGACCCGGCCCGAGTGCAAGGACGCGGACGGCTCCACGGTGGCCGGGGCGGAGCGCGTGATGTTCAACTCCATCTACTCCCAGGTCGGTCCGGCCTGCGTGGTCAAGACGGTGGAGAAGATGTCCGGCGTCCGCATGGACCACTACGTCGAGATCGACTTCGCCGGCTTCAAGGACCTCGTGGACGCCATCGGCGGCGTCGAGGTCACGGTCGACCAGGACATCCACGACAAGTCCAGCGGCCTCGACCTGACCGCCGGCACCCACCGCCTGGACGGCACCCAGTCCCTGCAGTTCGTCCGCACCCGGCACGGCATCGGCGACGGCAGCGACCTCGGCCGCATCGGTCTCCAGCAGGAGTTCATGATCGCCCTGCTCAGCGAGATCAAGAAGCAGGACCTGCTGGGCAGCCCCACCAAGACCTACAAGATCGCGGACACCCTGACCGCGGCGCTGACCACCGACTCCGAGCTCGCCTCCCTCACCGCGCTCGCCGAGTTCGGACGCAGCATGAACGGGGTCGACCCGGGCTCCATGGAGACGATCATGCTGCCCGTGGCGTACGACAAGAAGGACCCCAACCGGGTCGTGGCCGCCGAACCGCAGGCGTCCACGCTGTGGAAGGCCATCCGCAGCGACCAGGAGATCCCGGAGTCGGCCAAGAAGTCCCCGGCGACCGGGGGCGGTTCCTGATCCCACGCCGGGAGCCGGGAGACGCCGGAACCGGCGGCTCCCGGCGGAGCCTCAGACCTCCCGCCACCCCTCGAGCGCCAACCCCGCCTCCTCCTTGCGCCGGGTGACGCGGAGCGTGGCCGTCGTGGGGTCGAGGGCCGCGGCGACCAGGGTGCCCTGGGCGTCGACCGCCAGGGCGACCTCGGCCGTGGACGGGAGGGGCGGGCCGGACTCGGTCCACCAGGCGCCCGCCTGTTCCTGCTCCGTGGGGTACGCCGCGAACGCCACCCGGCCGCTCGCCGAGCGCTGCGCCAGCACCGTGCAGTCGTGCCCGTCTATCTCGCAGCGCACCGCCGCGACCGGGCCGGGGCCCGCCGCCCGGAGCAGCGGCACCGGCTTGCCGCCGGGGCGCCAGGCGCACAACTCCCCGTCCTGGTCGGTGAAGAACAGGGTGGTCCGCTCGGCGGAGGTGCGCAGCACGCGCAGGGTGCCGGGGCGGGCGGCGACGTCCGCCGTCTCGTCCCGTGCGGGCGTCCTGCCGGGTTCCTCCTGACGCCAGTGCAGGATCCGGTCAGGCGTGGACGCGTAGACCTCGACCAGGCCCGACTCGCGGCTCGCGGCGGCGAGTTGGTCCTGGACGCCGGAGCCCTTCAGGTCCCGCCAGGGGTACCAGCCACCCCGCTCCTTCTGCACCAGCAGGCTGACCCCGCCGCCCGCGTTGCGCACGAAGACGTACGCACGCCTGCGGTCGTCCACGGCCACGGCGGGCGTGCCCGTGCGGCCGCCCTTGCCGTTGGGGTGGCCGACCGGGGACCAGTCGAGCGGGGCGAGCAGCGGCCGGAAGTGCGTGCAGTGCACCAGCCGGGACTCCCCCGGTCCTGCCTGCCGCCACGCGGCCAGATGCGCGTATCCGTCCGCGCCCTGTCCCACGGCCCCGGGTCCCTGCTGGAGCCCCAGGTCGCCGCCGGCCCGGCGGAAGGGCTCCCAGGGGCCGCCGGGGGCTGTTTCCGCGCGGCACAGGACGGCGTCGTCCGATTTGAGATAGACGGTGAGGCGGCCGTCGCGGCCGCGGAGAAGCCAGTCGCCGTTCACCTGTTCACCTTACGCACTGCGGTCCGTGCCGTGAGCGTGGGGATCCCGCCGTACGGTCTCCCCCGCGGGGGGATTGCCCGGGCTTGCGTGGGACCCTGACCGTATGGAAGAGGCCGGTTCCCTGCTCGTGATCGTCGACGCCGCGAACGTCGTGGGATCGGTGCCCGACGGGTGGTGGCGGGACCGCCGGGGCGCCGCCGAGCGGCTGCGGGACCATCTCGCGGCCCACGGGGTGCCCGGGCACGACGGGCCCGTGGACATCGTGCTGGTGGTGGAGGGCGCGGCCCGGGGCGTGGAGCCCGTCCCGGGCGTGCGGGTGGCGGCCGCGCCCGGCAGCGGCGACGACCACATGGTCGCCCTCGTGGCGGAAGCGGGCGACCGTCCGGTCCTGGTCGTCACGGCCGACCGTGAGCTGCGCCGGCGGGTCGGGGAACTGGGCGCCGGCGTCGCCGGGCCGCGTACCGTACGGCCCGCCCCGCGCCGGGACTGAGTCCCGGTCACGTCCATCACGTCGAGGCCCCGCGCCCCCGGACGGACCGGGTGCACGGGGCCGGTGGACGCCGTGGGCGGCGGCTCAGGGGGCGGGCGGGACCGCCGGCCGGTCCTTCTCCTCGCCGGCCAGCCGGCTGTGGCTGCGGCTGTACAGGAAGTACACGACGATGCCGATCGCCATCCAGATGCCGAACCGGACCCATGTCTCGGCGGGCAGGTTGAGCATCAGCCACAGGGAGGCCGCCACCGACACGATCGGCAGCACCGGCACCCACGGGGTGCGGAACGCGCGGGGCAGGTCGGGCCGGGTGCGGCGCAGGATCAGCACGCTGATGGCGACGATGACGAAGGCGAACAGCGTGCCGATGTTCACCAGCGCGGCCAGTTCGTTGAGCGGGGTGAAGCCGGCCAGGATCGCGATGAGGACACCGAGCAGGATGGTCGGCCGGTGCGGGGTCTTGAACCGGGGGTGGACCCGGGAGAAGAACCGGGGCAGCAGTCCGTCGCGGCTCATCGCGAAGAAGACCCGCGTCTGGCCGAGCAGCAGGATCATGCAGACGGTCGTCAGGCCGACGGCGGCGCCGAAGCTGATGAAGCCGGCGAACCAGGGATGCCCGGTGGCCTTGAACGCGTCCGCGAGCGGGGCGTCCACGGACAGCTCGCTGTAGTGCTGCATGCCGGTGACGACGATCGACACCAGGACGTACAGCAGGGTGCAGATGAACAGGGAGCCGAGGATGCCGCGGGGCATGTCGCGCTGCGGGTTCTTGGTCTCCTCGGCGGCCGTGGCGACGATGTCGAAGCCGATGAAGGCGAAGAACACCACGGAGGCGGCGGTGAAGATGCCCATCACGCCGAAGTTGGCGGGGGCCCAGCCGAAGAGCAGTTGGATGAGCGGCGAGTCCAGGCTGTCACCGGCCGGCACGGGCTTGGAGTCCGGGATGAACGGGTCGTAGTTGTCGGCGGTGATGAAGAACGCGCCGGCGATGATCACGACCAGGACCACGGTCACCTTGATGGCGACGACGACCGAGGTGACCCGGGCGGACAGCTTCATGCCGAGGACGAGGATGCCGGTGAGCACCAGCACCAGGACGGCGGCGAGGATGTCGAAGCCGAACACGTCGGAGCCCTCACGGCTGCCGAGCGCCGCGGGCATCTCCCAGCCGGCGTTCTCCATCAGCGACTGGATGTAGCCCGACCAGCCGACGGCCACCACCGCCGTGCCGAGCGCGAACTCCAGGACCAGGTCCCAGCCGATGATCCAGGCCGGCAGCTCGCCCAGGGAGGCGTAGGAGAACGTGTACGCGGAGCCCGCCACGGGGACGGTGGAGGCGAACTCGGCGTAGCAGAGCGCGGCGAGCGCGCAGACGACACCGGCCACCACGAAGGCCAGAGCGGTGGCCGGACCGGCGTTGTCCTTGGCGACCGTGCCGGTGAGGACGAAGATGCCGGTGCCGATGATGACACCGACGCCGAAGACGGTCAGGTCCAGCGCGGACAGGGATTTCTTGAGGGCGTGCTCGGGCTCCTCGGTGTCGCGGATGGACTGCTCTACCTTCTTCGTCCGGAAGAGGGGGCTTGTCACGGGTACCTCCCACGCTTGTCGTCCTCGACATGATCGAGAGGGGGCGTGGTTCGTATGCCCCGGCGCGGACCCCTCCACGCGAACGGGCCGCGCGCGCCACACTTCACGGTGGCACGCGCGGCCCGTTCGGACCACGCACGCGCGGCCGGACCGGTGACGGCGGGTCGCGCGCGGACGGCGGGTCAGTCCCGGGCGGGCTCCACCGACTCGACGGCGTCGGCGGAGGAGCGCTCGTACTTTCCGTCCAGCTTGGCCACCAGGCCGGTGACCTGACGGGCGACGTCCGGGGCGGTCAGTCCGATCTCCGCCATGACCTCGGCGCGCGAGGCGTGGTCGAGGAAGCGCGGCGGGATGCCGAAGTCGCGCAGCGGCATGTCCACCCCGGCGTCGCGCAGCGCCTGGGCGATCGCGGAGCCGACGCCGCCGACGCGCGAGTTGTCCTCGACGGTGACGACAACGCGGTGCTTCGCGGCGAGCGGCGCCATCGCCTCGTCGACGGGCTTCACCCAGCGCGGGTCGACGACGGTGGTGGAGATCCCCTGCCGGTCCAGCAGGGAGGCGATCTCCAGGCACATCGGAGCGAGGGCGCCCACGGAGACCAGCAGCACGTCGGGGGTGTCGGTGCCGGGCTCGCGCAGTACGTCCATGCCGCCGACGCGGCCCACGGCGGGCACGGCGGGGCCGACGGCGCCCTTGGAGAAGCGCACCACGGTGGGGGCGTCCTCGACGGAGACCGCCTCGCGGAGCTGGGCGCGGACCTGGTCGGCGTCGCGCGGGGCGGCGAGCCGCAGGCCGGGCACGACCTGGAGGATCGACATGTCCCACATGCCGTTGTGGGAGGCGCCGTCGGTGCCGGTGATGCCGGCCCGGTCCAGCACGAAGGTCACGCCGCACTTGTGCAGGGCCACGTCCATGAGCACCTGGTCGAAGGCGCGGTTCAGGAAGGTGGCGTACACGGCGAAGACGGGGTGCACGCCCGCGTGGGCGAGGCCGGCGGCGGAGACGGCGCCGTGCTGCTCGGCGATGCCGACGTCGTAGACGCGGTCGGGGAAGCGCTTGGCGAACTTGTCCAGGCCGACCGGCTGGAGCATGGCGGCGGTGATCGCGACGACGTCCTCGCGCTCCTCGCCGAGCTTGACCATCTCCTCGCCGAAGACGGACGTCCAGTCGGCGCCGGAGGTGGCGATCGGCAGGCCCGTGTCGGGGTGGATCTTGCCGACGGCGTGGAAGCGGTCCGCCTCGTCCTGGAGGGCGGGCTGGTAGCCGCGGCCCTTCTCGGTGATGCAGTGGACGATCACCGGGCCGTTGAACCGCTTGGCGCGGGACAGCGCGGACTCCAGGGCCTCGATGTCGTGGCCGTCGATGGGGCCGACGTACTTCAGGCCGAGGTCCTCGAACATGCCCTGCGGGGCGATGAAGTCCTTCAGGCCCTTCTTCGCGCCGTGCAGGGTGTCGTAGAGGGCCTGGCCGACGACCGGGGTGCGCTCCAGGAGGTCCTTGGTGCGGGTCAGGAAGCGCTCGTAGCCGTCGGTGGTGCGCAGGGTCGCCAGGTGGTTCGCCAGGCCGCCGATGGTGGGCGAGTAGGAGCGCTCGTTGTCGTTGACGACGATGACCAGCGGGCGGTCCTTGGCGTCGGCGATGTTGTTGAGCGCCTCCCAGGCCATGCCGCCGGTGAGGGCGCCGTCGCCGATGACCGCGACGACGTGGCTGTCGTCCCGCTTCATCAGCTGGTTGGCCTTGGCGATGCCGTCGGCCCAGCCGAGCACCGTGGAGGCGTGGCTGTTCTCGATGACGTCGTGCTCGGACTCCGCCTGCGAGGGGTAGCCGGACAGGCCGCCCTTCATCTTCAGCTTGGAGAAGTCCTGCCGGCCGGTCAGCAGCTTGTGCACGTAGGACTGGTGGCCGGTGTCCCAGAGGACCTTGTCCTTCGGGGACTCGAACACCCGGTGCAGGGCGATGGTGAGCTCCACCACGCCGAGGTTGGGGCCGAGGTGGCCGCCGGTCTTGGAGACCGCGTCGACGAGGAAGGTCCGGATCTCCCCGGCCAGCTGGTCGAGCTCCTCGAGGGTGAGCCGGTCCAGATCGCGCGGTCCCCTGATGCGGGTCAGCAGCGGCACCCGTGCCTCCTTGCAGTAGAGCTGATCGAGCTGTTGCCGGGCGGGTCGAGTCTAATCTTCCGCTCAACCGATCGTTCCCAGGGCGGTGCGTCGTACATCACCCGTTCGGGCAGTACCCCCGTACGGTGCCCCTACGACACGGCTGTGCCCGGCACCTGTGAAGGCACCGGGCACAGACACCCCAAGGAGCGGGGGACCGTATCGGCGTGCGGCTCCGCCGCCTGGGCGCGACCGGCCGGAACCGGCCCGCGGCCGAGCGACTAGGCCTAGGCCCGCCCCGCGGTCTTCTGCGTCTTCCGGGTGACGGCGTCGATCACGACCGTCGCCAGCAGAACACCACCGGTGATCATGTACTGCACCGGCGAGGCGATGCCCTCCAGCGCCAGTCCGTACTGGATGGACACGATGACCATCACACCGAGCAGCGCGTCCCACGTACGCCCACGGCCGCCGAACAGCGACGTACCACCGATCACCGCGGCCGCGATGACGTTCATCAGGAACTCACCGGTACCGGCGCCCTGGTTCGCGGAGGCGATCTTCGACGCCACGAACAGGCCGCCCATCGCGGCGAACGTACCGGCGATCGCGAAGACCGAGATCCGGATCAGCTCGACGTTGATACCCGCACGGCGGGACGCCTCGACGCTGCCGCCGAGCGCGAACACCTTGCGGCCGTAGGAGGTGCGGCGCAGCACGAAGTCCGTGAGGACCAGGAAGGCCAGGAAGATCACCACGGCCAGCGGCAGGCCCTTGTACTGGTTGAACACGATCGCGACGGCGAAGGCCAGGATCGCGAGCAGCGCCGTACGGACGATGATCTCGTTCAGCGGGCGGGAGGGCACCCCGGCGGCCTCGCGGCGGCGGTTGTCGAAGAACGCGGCGAGGAAGTACGCCACGGTCGCGAACAGCGCCAGACCGTACGCGGCGGCCACATCGCTGAAGTAGTAGCTGGTCAGCTTGACGACCAGGCCCTCGGAGTCCAGGTTGATGGTGCCGTTGTCACCGAGGATCTGGAGCATGAAGCCCTGCCAGAACAGCAGGCCGGCCAGGGTGACGGCGAAGGCGGGCACGCCGATCCGGGCGAAGATGAAGCCGTGGATCGCGCCGGCCACCGTGCCGGTGAGGATCGCCAGCACGAGGGCGAGTATCTCGTTCATGCCGTGCGTGATGTTCAGCACGGCGAACGTGGCGCCCGCGACACCGCTGACGGAACCGACCGACAGGTCGATCTCGCCGAGCAGCAGGACGAAGACGATGCCGACGGCGATCATGCCGGTGCCGACCATGGCGACGGACATGTCGGAGAAGTTGCCGGCGGTGAGGAAGTTGCCGTTCAGGCTGGTGAAGATGGCCCAGATGACGAGGAGGCCGACCACCACGGGGATGGAGCCGAGGTCACCCGCCTTCATCTTCCGCTTGAACTCGTTCCAGTAGCCCATCAGGCCCTGTTCGCGCACCAGCAGCCGGGGGTCGACCGCGGTGACCGCCTTGGCGGCCGCGTCGGGGTTCGCCACGGAGTGTTCCTCGGCGGTGGGGGTGGAGGTCTTCTCGGTGCTCACTTCTTGATCTCCCCATTGGTGCGCGCCGCACGACGGGTCACGGCGTTGTCCGTGGCGCCCGTGATGGCGGAGATGATTTCTTCCTGCGAGGTCGACTTGACCTCGAAGACGCCGTTGTTGCGCCCGAGGCGCAGGACGGCGACCTTGTCCGCCACGGCCTTCACGTCCGCCATGTTGTGGCTGATGAGGATGACCGCGTGGCCGCGCTCGCGCAGCCGCTCGACGAGGTCGAGGACCTGCGCGGTCTGCTCGACGCCGAGGGCGGCGGTGGGCTCGTCCAGGATGACCAGCTTGGGCTCGCCGAGCATGGACCGGGCGATGGCGACCACCTGACGCTGACCACCGGACAGCGAGGCGATCGGGATGCGGACGCTGGGGATGCGGATCGACAGGGTGTCGAGGAGCTCGCGGGAGCGGCGCTCCATCTCCACCTCGTCCAGGACGCCGCGCCTGCGCAGCTCCCGGCCCAGGTAGAGGTTGCCGACGACATCGATGTTGTCGCACAGCGCGAGGTCCTGGTAGACCGTCGCGATGCCCAGGTTCTGGGCGTCGTGCGGCTTGCTGATCTGCACGGCCTTGCCGTCCCACTCGATGACGCCCTCATCGATGGGATGCACGCCGGCGATCGTCTTGACCAGCGTGGACTTTCCGGCGCCGTTGTCGCCCACCAGGGCGACCACTTCACCGGCGTGGACCTCAAGCTCGACGTCGGTGAGCGCCTGGACGGCACCGAACCGCTTGGAGACCCCGCGCAACGCCAGCACGGGCGTAGCGGACACGTGAACCATCTCCTTCGCCGCCTGACCCGGCGGGAGGTTGTGCAAGGGATTGGGGGGTGTTCCGTCCGGCGCCCCGCGTAGCTTGCGGGGCTGGTGTGTGCGGGGCGCCGGCGGAAGCGCTGGGCAGTCGTCCCGTCGGGGAGTCCGGGTCTGCGGACTCCCCTCAGTCACGGGATGCGGGACTGCTTACTTGAGGCCGATCTTGTCGCAGGCGGCCTTGTACTTGCCCGTGCAGATCTCCTGGACGGTGTAGATGCCGTCCTTGATCACGGTGTCGTTGATGTTGTCCTTGGTCAGCGAGACGACCGGGACGATCACCGACGGGATGCCCTTGTTGGTGGGGCTGTCGACCTTGTCCTTGGCGATGGAGTCCAGCGACTTGCCCTGGGCCAGCGCGACGGCCATCTCCGCGGCGACGTTCGCCTCCTGCGGGTACGGCTTGTAGACGCTCATGTACTGCTCACCGGTCACGATGCGCTGCACGCCCGCGAGCTCGGCGTCCTGGCCGGTGACCGGGATGTTCTTCAGGCCCGCGGCCTTGAGGGCGGTGATGATGCCGCCCGCCATGCCGTCGTTGGCGGAGTAGACGCCGACGATCTTGTCCTTGCCGAGGGCGGAGATGGCGCCCTCCATGTTGGCGTTGGCGTTCTCGGGCTTCCACTCCTTGGTGTCGTACTCGCGCCCGATCTTGACCTTGCCGTCGAGGACGGAGTGCGCGCCCTCCTTGAACATGGCGGCGTTCGGGTCCGTGGAGGAGCCGTTCATCATGACGATCTGGCCGCTCTTGGCCTTCGCGCCCAGCGCCTGGAGCAGGGCCTCGCCCTGCGTCTTGCCGACGGTCACGTTGTCGAACGACGTGTAGGCGTCGATCGGGCCCTCGGCGAGGCGGTCGTAGGCCACGACGGGGATGCCCGCGTCCTTGGCCTTCTTCACGGAGCCGGCGATGGCCTTGGAGTCCACCGCGTCCACGATGAGCACGTCGACCTTGTTGGTCACCATCGTGTCGACCTGCTGGTTCTGCAGGCTGGCGTCCTGCTTGGCGTTGGCGTAGACGACCTCGCCCTTGTTGTTCGTGAGCTCCTTGACCTTCTTCTCGATCAAGGGCTTGTCGAGCTTCTCGTACCGCGCGGTCTGGTTCTCCGGCAGGAGCAGACCGACCTTGATGTTGTCGCCCTTGGCGGCGGAGTCGCCCGAGTCGCTCTTGTCGCCGGACTCGGCGGCGCTGCCACAGGCGGCGAGCGAGACGGCCATCGCACCCGCGGCGATGGCGAAGGCGGCACGACGCATACGCGTGTTCACTTCTACAAACCTCCCTGACGAGGCCGCGTCGTTGCGGCCGAGGTGGCTGGAAGTCAACTCGGCCGCACGTGCGACGTCAAGAAGTAAATCCTTAACGAGATGGCAACGGTGCCATCCGTTCTCTAAGTGAAGGCAGGGGAGGACGCGGCGAGGGACCCCGTCGCCGTTCCGTCCAGAAGGGTCGAATCGCCCATCTCGCTCAGCGCCAGCGCGAGGGCCCCGAGCACCTCCGCGCGGCCCCCAAGTGCCCCTGGAAGTATGGACAGTTGGCGCGCGGCGCTGGGGATGGCGTAGCGTCCCACGGACTCCCTTATGGGGCCAAGGACCAGCTCCCCGGCCTCCGCGAGATCACCGCCGAGCACGACCCGGCTCGGGTTCAGGAGGTTGCACAGATTGGCTACACCGCTGCCGATGTGGCGGCCCACGTCGGCGACCACCCGACGGCACCCCGGGTCGCCGTCCCTGGCCATCCTCACGACGCTTTCCATGGTCAAGTCCGTGCCGTGGCTGGGCTGGAGCAGCGGCAGCACGTAGCGCGCCGCCGTGAAGGTCTCCAGGCAGCCGCGGTTGCCGCAGCGGCAGACCGGGCCGGACTCGTCCAGGGTGATGTGTCCGATCTCGCCCGCCGTGCCGCCCGGGCCCCGGTAGATCTTCCCGCTGATCACCAGACCGGCGCCGACACCGCTGGCGACCTTGATGTACGCGAGGTCGCGCACGCCCCTGCCGCTTCCCCAGACCATCTCGCCGAGAGCGCCCAGGTTGGCGTCGTTGTCCACGTGCACCGGCACGCCGAGCCGCCCCCGCAGCTCCTCGGCGGGGCGGGTCCCGGTCCAGCCGGGCAGGATCGCGGTGGACCCGAGGGTGCCGGACTCCACGTCGATCGGCCCCGGCACGCCGAGACCGACGCCCGCGACCTTGGACCGGTCCACGCCGGTGGCCTCGATCAGCCGGTTGACCAGCTGTTCCGCCCGGTCGAAGCCCTGCGAGGAGGAGGCGTCGACGTCGAGCGGCTCGGACTCCTCCGCCAGCACCTGGTGGGCCAGGTTGCCCACCGCGACCCGCAGGTGGGTGTGGCCGAAGTCGACCCCGATGACGATGCCGGCGTCCCCGCTCAGCGATACGCTCCGCGCCCGGCGTCCCCCCGACGAGGTGGGGGTGACCTCGACCGTCCCGCCCTCCTTCAGTTCCCGGACGATGTTGGAGACCGTGGCCGCGGACAGGCCGGTCGTCCTCGCGATCTCCGCCTGGGTCAGGGAACCCGCCAGACGCACTGCTCGGACGACCCGCTCCAGGTTGGCTCGGTGCAGCGACGACTGCGACCCCGGAGTCTCCATTGACTCTCACCCTCATCCCTGGCCCGCGTCACCCTGGGGCGACGAGGCCTTGTACAAGTTATGAAGTCCAAGCTCCGCTGAATCGCCCAGTGCCGTCAAGACCTTGACAGAAATCGGTTCCAGGCCGTGTCCGGCCGACTACGTGCGGTGCGTCACAGGGGTCCGGCCCCGGAGAGCTGTCTCTCCGGGGCCGGACCCCTGTGTACGACGGGTGGAGCGACGGCGGCGTCAGCGGAAGGTTCCCTGGGACACCGAACCGGCGATCCGCCGCTGGAAGACGCAGTAGACGATCAGTACGGGCACCACCGTGATCACGATCGCCGCGAACAGCGCGCCGTAGTCGATGTCGTAGACCTGCGAGGACGCGTAGGCGGCCATGCCCTGGGTGAGGACCCACATGTCCTGGTCGGTGTTGAGCGCCACCGGCAGCAGGAACTGGTTCCACAGACCCAGGAAGTTGAAGATCGCCACTGCCGCCATGCCCGGACGGGCCATCGGCAGCATCACCTGGAAGAACGCCCGCCAGTCCCCGGCACCGTCGATCAGCGCGGCCTCGTACACGTCGTGCGGCAGCGACCGGAAGAACGAGTAGAGGAAGAACATCGTGAACGGCAGCGCGAACGCGACATAGGTGAGGATCAGTCCTGGACGCGTATTCAGCAGCCCGAAGTTCTGCAACTGGAAGAAAAGCGGAACGATCGCCAGGAAGACCGGAAAAGTCAGGCCGGCGAGCATGACGTAGTAGATCAGCCGGCGGCCGGGGAATTCGAACCGGGCGAGGATGTAGGCGCACATCGCGCCGAGCAGCATCACCAGGATCAGTGCCGAGACCACGACGATCACGGAATTCAGGAAATACCTTCCGATGTTCGCGTCGGTCCACGCGTTCGCGTAGTTCTCGATGCGCCAGTGATCCGGCAGCGAGAACGGCGACGAAAGGATCTCGCCGGTCGATTTG
Organism: Streptomyces sp. GB4-14; assembly: GCF_022696125.1. Classification (NCBI taxonomy): domain Bacteria; kingdom Bacillati; phylum Actinomycetota; class Actinomycetes; order Kitasatosporales; family Streptomycetaceae; genus Streptomyces; species Streptomyces sp. GB4-14. The sequence goes on from NZ_RZHO01000002.1 coordinate 1,184,130, forward strand.
AACGACGACATCAGCACCCACAGCATGGGCACGATCACGATCACGGACCACACGATCAGCAGGGCGTGCGAGATCGCCGCGAATCTGCGGTCGCTGCTCGTGGCGACGCGCGTCAGCCTCCGGTCCCTCGCCGGTTCACGGTCACCGACCGGCTTCCGGTCGGCGGCGATGACGCTCACCCGGCACCTCCCTCGGCTGCGGCACGCCGGGCTCCGGACCCGGGTGCCTTCCTCCTGCTCTCGCCCTCGCCGCCGCCCGTGAGGCGGTTGACGAGGAACACCAGCGCCGCGAACACCAGGGTGACGACGGCGAGGACGACGCCCATCGCGGTGGCGTAGCCGAACTGCTGCTTGGCGAAAGCGACGTTGAACAGACGCTGGCTGATCGTCAGGGTCGAGTTGTCCGGGCCGCCGTTCGGCACCATCGCCTGGACGTAGACGAACGCGTCGAGGGCGGCGATGCCCAGGTAGATGTACGCCGTCTGCACGCTGTCCCGGATCGCCGGCAGGGTGATCGAGACCGTGGTGCGCAGCCGCCCGGCCCCGTCGATCCTCGCCGCCTCGTACAGCTCGGCGGGAACGCCCTTGATCGCGGCGATGAAGAGCACCGCGTAGAACCCGACGAGCCCCCAGATGATGACGAACATCACGGCCGGCATCGCCGTCGTCTTCTCGCCCAGCCACGCGAACGTGTCGAACCGGTCGAGGCCGAGGCCCGTGAGGACGCCGTTGAGCAGCCCGGCGTTCGGGTCGTACATCTGTGCCCAGATCAGACCGACGATGATCGCCGGCACCACGTAGGGGAAGAACGAGACGATCCGGTAGAACGACGCTCCGCGGATCCCCCGGACGGGGCCCTTGCCGGGTCCCCCCAGAGTGATGGCCACGGCGACCCCGAGGGCGAGCGTCAGCGTCACCAGCGGCACGAAGACCGCGAGGAGTGCGACGTTGCGCAACGCCTTCAGGAAGACGTCGTCCTGGAACATCTTCGTGAAGTTGTCGAGGCCGACGAAGTTGTAGTCCGGGCTGAAGCCGCGCCAGTCGGTCATCGCCCAGAAGATCGCCTGGCCGAACGGGATCAGGACGAAGATCACGAAGATGGCCAGCGGGACACCGAGGAACGCGAGGAAGAACGTCACCCGGTCGAACGTGAGCTTGCGGCGCCGTGGCCGCCCACCGCGAGCGGCCGGCTCGGGCCGGCGGCTCGCGGTCTTGGCAGTGGGGATCGTGTCCTTCATCGCGGTGCTAGCTGACCTTGACCTTGTCGACGGAGTCGTCCTCGCGGACCTTGTCGGAGATCTTCTGCAGGGCCGAGGTCAGGCCCTTGCCGTCGAGGTCACCGGCGAGGAACGAGTTCCACGGCACCAGCTGGTCGGTGTTCATCCCGTAGGTCTCGACGAACATGTAGTTGAAGATGTTGGTGCCCGCGGCCTCCAGCATCTTGGTCTGCGAGACGAGGGCCGTCGATCCGTAACCGTCGGCGGGCACGGTGCCCTTGACGATCGTCGGGGCCAGCTTCGTCCTGGAGAAGTTGGCGGCCGCCTTCTCCGACAGCATCGCCCGCAGCACCTCCTTGGCGCCGGCCGGGTTCTTGCCCTGCCGGGGCACGATGAACGGCTCTCCGGCGGCCGCGCGGAGCGACTCCCAGGGCAGCGCCGGCTTGTCGGTGAGCGTCATCGACGGGAAGCCGGTCATCTGGAAGTCGGCCTTCGTGGCCTTCTTCATCTCGTTCTCGATCCAGCCGCCGGACGGGTAGAGCAGCGCCTTCTGGTCGTTGCTCCAGATAGCCTGCGCCTTCTGGAACTGGGTGCCGGAGCCGCCGGGGACGAACATCTTCTGCTTGACCATGGTCTCCATGACCTTGATCACGCCCTGGACGGCCGGGTGCGACCAACAGCCCTTCTCCAGGTTCTCCAGGGCCAGCCGGACCTCGTCGCCGCCCTCCTTGATCGCCGAGTCGATCAGGAGCGTGCGGTAGTAGGTCGCCGCCTCCTTGCCGTGGACGAAGAGGTACTTGCCCTTCTTCTTCGCCTGCTGGCCGAGGTCGAGCGCCTCGTCCCAGGTCTTCGGCGGGGTCCAGCCGTTCTCCTCGAAGAGCGTCTTCGAGTACCAGACGCCGTACACGGTCATCACGTAGTTGAGCGCGACGAACTTGTCCTTGAACGTGCCGGGGGCCTTGACGCCGGGGTAGACGATGTCGGCGATCTTCTTGCCTTCGTAGGTGTTGGCCTCGAAGAGGTCGTCGAGCTCCTCCAACTGGTCGAGGATGCCCAGGAAGCCGATCTGGTCCTCACCGGAGTTGTCGATGAGGTCCGGCGGGTTGCCGCCGACGAAGCGCGGCTGAAGCTGGGGGGCGATGTCGACGACCGGCTTGACCTGGACCTTGAGGCCCTTGACCTGGCTGCCGAGCACCTGGTTGGTGTAGTCGACGTAGTCGGTGCCGTAGCCGCCGTCGAAGATGGCCGCCTCGACCGTGGAGTTCGCGGCGACACCGAACGGATTCGTGGCGCTCTTCTCGCCCTTCGGGCCGCTGTCGCCGTCGCCGTCCTTGCTGGAGGGAGAGCTGCACGCTACCGCGAACGAGCCCATCGCCGCGGTGGCGATGGCCCCGCGCAGGAGCGTCCGCCTGTCAAGAGAGCCGGCACGAATGGTCATCTCTGCATCCTCACTGATCGATGGGCTCTGTACGGGTGTGCTGCGTGTGCGCCCGCCGTGGCCGGACCGGTCCTGCGCCGGCCGCCCGGGGGGCGTTGTCGCCGTCGTCTCGGAGCCGCGGTGCGGCCCCGGTGATCAGCTGAGCGATGCCGGCCCAGAAGTCGCCGGGGCCAAAGCGGCGGTCGCACTCCACCTGATCAGATCGCAATGGCCTGTGCCGGAAGTGGATCCCATGCTCAAGTCCTCGCCTTCTCCAGGACTCAGGCGGTGAACCGGATCCTTCCCGGCACCGCGTTCGGGTCAAGCTGGGTCGTGCAGGAAGTGCGGCTGGTACTGGTCGGGTGCGGTGAAGATTGCCCCGGAGTGCCGACAGGTATAGTCCACTTCACGCCGACGGAGCAAGATCGAATGCAAGGTTCCCCTTACGTCTTTTCCGAGTTGAGACCTCGCGGAAATAAGAGCCTCGGGCACCTTACGCAACGGAAAAGTCCGCGCCATCGCTCGCGAATGCCACAATCAACCCCTTGACATCCCAGGCCACTTGACCCACTACTGGTCCTTGCGCACTGAAATTGACAACGTTGTCCAGCGCAGGGAGGGTGCTCGCGCATGCAACAGAGGGTTCGGCACAGATGGGGAACGGCGGTCGTCGCGACGACCGCCTTCGCCTTGGCCGCGGGCTCACAGGGCGTCGCCGTGGCGCTCCCCCAGGCGCCGCCGAGGACCGACCGGGAGTTCTCCTCGTCGTTCGAGTCCGGGGACCCCGCCCCGGACTGGCAGAACACCGTCGACACCACGCGGGGCGGCGAGAAGCGCGCCTCGGGCGTGGACGGCGGCTACAGCTCGGGCATCCCGGGCAACGTCACCGACCATGTCACGGACGTCCGCGCCAGCGCGGAGAACACCGGCGGCGGGGAGGTGAAGGAGAACCTCGTCGACGGCGAACCCGGCAGCAAGTGGCTGGCGTTCGAGTCCACCGGCTGGGTGGAGTTCGACCTGGACGCCCCCGTGAAGGTGCTCCGTTACGCCCTCACGTCCGCCAACGACGCCGCCGAGCGCGACCCGAGGGACTGGACCCTCAAGGGCTCCGCCGACGGCGAGAACTGGCAGACCCTCGACACCCGCTCGGGCGAGACGTTCGCGGAACGCTTCCAGACCAGGATCTACGACATCGACGCCTCCGCGGTCGCCGAGTACCAGCACTTCCGGCTGGAGATCACCAAGAACGGCAGCGGCGGCATCGTCCAGCTCGCCGACGTCCAGTTCTCCACGGGTGACGACGAGGCGCCGATACCGCAGGACATGCTCTCGCTGGTCGACCGCGGCCCCACCGGCTCGCCGACGGCCAAGGCGGGCGCCGGGTTCACCGGCAAGCGCGCCCTGCGCTACGCCGGCCGGCACACCAGCGAGGGACGGGCGTACTCGTACAACAAGGTGTTCGACGTCAACACGAAGGTCGAGCGGGACACCGAACTGTCCTACCGCATCTTCCCGTCGATGGCGGACGGCGACCTCGACTACGACTCCACCAACGTCTCCGTCGACCTCGCCTTCACCGACGGCACCTATCTGAGCGACCTGCGCGCCACCGACCAGCACGGATTCCCGCTCACCCCGCAGGGGCAGGGCGCGTCGAAGATCCTCTACGTCAACCAGTGGAACAACGTGGTCTCCCGGATCGGCTCGGTGGCCGCCGGCAAGACCGTCGACCGGATCCTGGTGGCGTACGACTCCCCCAAGGGCGAGACCAAGTTCCGCGGCTGGCTCGACGACGTGTCGCTGAAGCCGGTCAAGCCCGAGCGGCCGAAGGCCCATCTCTCCGACTACGCGGTGACGACCCGGGGCACCAACTCCAGCGGCAGCTTCTCGCGCGGCAACAACTTCCCCGCGACGGCCGTGCCGCACGGGTTCAACTTCTGGACCCCGGTCACCAACGCCGGTTCGCTGAGCTGGCTGTACGACTACGCGCGCGGCAACAACGCGGACAACCTGCCGACGATCCAGGCGTTCAGCGCGAGCCACGAGCCGAGCCCCTGGATGGGCGACCGGCAGACCTTCCAGGTGATGCCGTCCGCCGCCTCCGGCACCCCGGACCTGGGCCGTGAGGAGCGCGAACTGGCGTTCCGGCACGAGAACGAGACCGCCCGGCCGTACTACTACGGGGTGCGGTTCGAGAACGGCCTGAAGGCCGAGATGGCGCCGACGGACCACGCGGCGATGATGCGCTTCACCTTCCCCGGTGACGACGCGAGCGTGCTCTTCGACAACGTCACCGACCAGGCGGGCCTGACCCTCGACGAGGAGAACGGCACCTTCACGGGCTACTCGGACGTCAAGTCCGGGCTGTCCACGGGCGCGACCCGGCTGTTCGTCTACGGCGAGTTCGACAAGAAGGTCGTCGAGGGCGACGCGAGCGGCGTCAAGGGATATCTGCGCTTCGACGCGGGCAAGGACCGCACGGTCACCCTGCGCCTGGCCACCTCGCTGATCAGCGTGGAGCAGGCGAAGGACAACCTGCGCCAGGAGATCGGCGAGCGCACCTCCTTCGACAAGGTCAAGCGCGACGCCCGGAAGCAGTGGGACAAGATCCTCGGCAAGGTCGAGGTCGAGGGCGCCACGCCGGACCAGCTGACCACGCTCTACTCCAGCCTGTACCGGCTGTACCTGTACCCGAACTCGGGCTTCGAGAAGGTCGACGGGACGTACAAGTACGCCTCGCCGTTCTCGAGGATGCCGGAGCAGGACACGCCGACCCACACGGGCGCGAAGATCGTGGACGGCAAGGTCTACGTCAACAACGGCTTCTGGGACACCTACCGGACGACCTGGCCCGCGTACTCCTTCCTCACCCCCTCCAAGGCCGGTGAGCTGGTCGACGGGTTCGTGCAGCACTACAAGGACGGCGGCTGGACCTCCCGCTGGTCCTCCCCCGGGTACGCGGACCTGATGACCGGCACCTCCTCGGACGTCGCCTTCGCGGACGCCTACGTCAAGGGCGTCGACGGCTTCGACGTGAAGGCCGCGTACGACGCGGCGGTGAAGAACGCCACCGTGGTGCCCCCGTCGTCCGGTGTGGGCCGCAAGGGCATGGCGACCTCGCCGTTCCTCGGCTACACCAGCACCGAGACCCACGAGGGCCTGTCCTGGGCCCTGGAGGGCTACCTCAACGACTACGGCATCGCCAAGATGGGCGAGGCCCTCTACAGGAAGACCGGCGAGAAGCGCTACAAGGACGAGTCGGCGTACTTCCTCGACCGGGCGCAGGACTACGTCAACCTGTTCGACTCCGAGGCCGGCTTCTTCCAGGGCCGCGACCTCAAGGGCGACTGGCGGGTGAAGTCCTCGCAGTACGACCCGCGCGTGTGGGGCTACGACTACACGGAGACGAACGGCTGGGGTTACGCGTTCACCGCCGCCCAGGACAGCCGGGGCCTCGCCAACCTGTACGGCGGGCGCAAGGGCCTCGCCGACAAGCTGGACGAGTACCTCTCCACGCCCGAGACGGCCTCCCCGGAGCTCAAGGGCTCCTACGGCGGCGTCATCCACGAGATGATCGAGGCGCGCGACGTCCGCATGGGCATGTACGGCCACTCCAACCAGGTGGCCCACCACGCCCTGTACATGTACGACGCGGCCGGGCAGCCCTGGAAGACGCAGAAGAACGTGCGTGAGGTGCTGTCCCGCCTCTACACCGGCAGCGAGATCGGGCAGGGCTACCACGGCGACGAGGACAACGGCGAGCAGTCCGCCTGGTACCTGTTCTCCTCGCTCGGCTTCTACCCGCTGGTGATGGGCAGCGGCGAGTACGCCATCGGCTCCCCGCTGTTCACGAAGGTCACCGTGCACCTGGAGAACGGCCGCGAGCTGGTCGTCAAGGCGCCGAAGAACAGCGCGAAGAACGTCTACGTGCAGGGGTTGAAGGTCAACGGCAAGCGGTGGAACTCCACGGCGCTGCCGCACTCGGCGATCGCCAAGGGCGGCGTGCTCGAGTTCGACATGGGCCCGCGCCCGTCGTCGTGGGGCACCGGCAAGGACGCCGCCCCGGTGTCGATCACCCAGGACGACGAGGTGCCCGCCCCGCGCGAGGACGCCGTGAAGGGCGAGGGCCCGCTGTTCGACAACACGTCGGAGACCAGCGGCGTGGTGACCGAGGTGGAGCTGCCCGTGGAGAAGGCCGCCACGGCGGTGCAGTACACGCTGACCTCCTCCAAGGCCGCCGAGGCGCCCACCGGCTGGGTGCTCCAGGGCTCCGCGGACGGGAAGACGTGGCAGGACCTGGACCGGCGGACGGACGAGTCCTTCCGCTGGGACCGGCAGACCCGCGTCTTCTCGGTGGCGAAGCCGGAACCGTACGAGCACTACCGGCTGGTGCTGACCGGTGAGGCGACGCTGGCGGAGGTGGAGCTGCTGAGCTGACCCGCGCTCTCCTGGCGGGTCCGGACGTGGTCCGGACCCGCCTTTTCCTTGCCGCTTCCCCTCGGCCGGCCGGATCACCACGGGTACCTCCGGAGCACCCGGTGCACCAGAATGGACCCATGACGGACCCGGGGGACTTCGACGCCGCCTGGCTGCCCGACGCCGCGTTCCGCGCGGTCGGCGCCCGCCGTTCACTCGTCCGGGGCGGCCCGGATCCGCTGGCGGACACGGTGCGCGGTGAACTCGCCGATGCCCGCGCCCGGTTCGGCGGTGCGGCGGTCCGGGACCGGGACGCGGCCGAGTTCGTCCTCGAAGTGACCGGCGGCAGCCCGGACGACGAGAGTTACACCCTGCAACGCGAGCGCGGGACGACGACGTTGACCGCGCCGAGCGGGCGCGGGCTGCTGTACGGGCTGTTCCACGTCGTGCGGCTCGGCGAGGACGCCTTCACCGGGGACCTGGCGCCGCGCACGCACCGGCCCGCCCTCGACACCCGCATGCTGGACCACTGGGACAACGTGGCCGTGCACCCGGTGATGGGGCAGGTCGAGCGCGGTTACGCGGGCGGCTCCCTGTTCTGGGCGGACGGCGAGGCGCACGGCGACCTCGGCCGGGTGCGGGCGTACGGCAGGCTGCTGGCCGCGTGCGGGATCAACGCCGTCGCCGTCAACAACGTCAACGTGCACGCCACGGAGGCGCGGCTGCTGACCGACCGGATCGGGGACGTGGCCGCGATCGCCGGCGCGCTGCGCCCGTACGGCATCCGCACGCACCTCTCCGTCAGCTTCGCCGCGCCGATGCTGCTGGGTGGACCGGACACCGCCGACCCGCTGGACCCGGCCGTGCGCGACTGGTGGGCGGCGGCGACCGCACGGGTGTACGAGGCGGTCCCGGACTTCGGCGGGTATGTGGTGAAGGCCGACTCCGAGGGGCAGCCGGGCCCCTTCGCCTACGGCCGCTCGCACGCCGACGGGGCCAACATGCTGGCCGCCGCCCTGAAGCCGCACGGCGGCACGGTGCACTGGCGGGCCTTCGTCTACGACCACCGCCAGGACTGGCGCGACCGCTCGACCGACCGGGCGCGGGCCGCCTACGACCACTTCACCCCGCTGGACGGGGAGTTCGCGGACAACGCGGTGCTCCAGGTGAAGCACGGGCCGATGGACTTCCAGGTGCGTGAGCCGGTCTCGCCGCTGATCGGCGCGATGCCGGACACCCGGCTCGCGGTGGAGCTCCAGGTCACCCAGGAGTACACCGGACAGCAGAAGCACGTGTGCTGGCTGGGCCCGATGTGGAGCGAGGTGCTGCGGTTCCGTCCGGACGGCGAGGTGCCCGCCGGGCGGCTCGCGGACGGTCTGGTCGCGGTGTCCAACGCCGGCGACGACCGGTTCTGGACCGGGCACCCGCTCGCCCAGGCCAACCTGTACACCTTCGGACGCCTCGCGTGGGACCCGGCGGCGGACCCGCGGGCCGTCCTCGACGAGTGGATCGCGCTGACCCACCCGGACGCCCCGGACCGGCTGGCCGGGGGGCTGCACGCGATCCTGGACGGCTCCCGCGCGACGTACGAGAAGTACACGGCGCCGCTCGGCGTGGGCTTCATGGTGCAGCCGGGCCACCACTACGGGCCGAGCGTCGACGGCTACGAGTACAGCCCCTGGGGCACCTACCACTTCGCCGACCGGGACGGCATCGGCGTCGACCGTTCCGTGGCGACCGGCACCGGCTACGCCGGGCAGTACGCCGAGCCGTGGGCGAGACTCTACGAGTCCCCGGACACCTGCCCCGACGAGCTGCTGCTGTTCTTCCACCACGTCCCGTACGGCCATGTGCTGCACAGCGGGAAGACGGTGATCCAGCACATCTACGACACCCACTTCGAGGGCGTGGAGGAGGCCGAGGAGGCCCGCCGGGTGTGGGCGGGACTCGCGGACCTGGTGGAGCCGGAGCGGCACACGCGTGTGACTCGGCGGTTCGAGGAGCAGCTGCGCAGCGCCCGTGAGTGGCGGGACCAGATCAACAGCTACTTCCTGCGCAAGTCCGGGGTGCCGGACGCGCACGGGCGCACCATCCACTGAGCGCCCCCCGCGGCCTCAGGCCGTGAAGTGCTCCCGGGTCTCCTCGATCACCGGGCGGCCGGCGTGCAGCAGTGACAGCAGCAGCGGCGCGGCGAGCAGGGCGGGCAGCGCCTCCGTGAGCAGCGCGGTGCCGGCGGCCGTGAGGATCAGCAGCGACAGGGCGCCCAGGGTGGTCCGCGGCTGCTGCGCCAGGAAGTACGCGGCGAGGCGTGCGGTGTCGCGGGCGCGGAACGCGAACAGGGCGGTCAGCACCAGCCCGTGCGCGGCCCACAACAGGCTTCCCACGCCGATCAGGGCGAGCAGGAACGCCCACCAGCCGGGCAGTCCGGTGGCCGGGAAGTGCGTGAGGGTGAACGCGATCACCGTGAGCCAGGCGAGCAGCGGCGCCCACAGCTTCAGCGCGGGCACGGCGCCCAGCCGCCAGCCGCGCAGGAAGGCGCGGGACGGGCGGAGTTCGGTGAGGTCGCCGCTGCGGTGGTGCAGGGCGTAGAGGGCCGCGGCGGCGGACGGGCCGAGCGGCAGCAGGCAGAGCGCGGCGAGGGGCAGGTTGGCGGGGTCGGGGGCGAGCAGCAGGAGGCCGGCGAGGCCCGGCGCCGCGGTGAGCAGCAGCAGGGCCTCGACGGTGACGAGCGTGTGGATCAGGGCGGCGGCCCGGGACAGCGGGCCGGTGCCGAAGGCGTCGGCGCGTAGGGTGCTCATGCCGTGTCCGCTCCGAGCAGCCGCCGCTCGTCCCACCAGGGCGGGGTCTCGTCGTCCACCGGGGTCAGCTCGACGAGGGTGACCTCGTGGCGGGCCAGGGTGACGGTGAGGTCCGTCCGGCCGTCCTCGACGAGCAGCCGGGAGTGGCTGCGGGCGGGCTCGGAGGCCTCGCGCAGCATGTCGAGCTGTCCGGGGCGCGGGGAGCGCGGGGATCCCATGCGCCGCCAGGCGGTGTAGGCGTTGCCGTGCTCCTCGTCGACGGTGGAGCGGCGTACGAACATCTCGCCGCGCCCTTCGCCGGCCACGGGGAGGGACAGGCGCAGGGTGTGCCGGTCCGGGCCGGGAGTCCGCCCTGTGGGGTCGACGGGGGCCCAGGCGAGGACCGTGAGCCGGCCGTCGGCGTGTCGGGTCACCAAGTGGTCCTCGCCGCGCGCCAGTCGCTCCTCCCCCATCCGCGCCATGAACGCGTACAGGTGGTAGGTCGGCTTGCGGATCTGCCGGTGGGTGAGCAGGCCGAAGCCGCCGTGGAACAGGGCGGTGGGGATGCCGGTCTCCTCGAAGACGTCACTGAACGTCCAGTAGGAGAAGGAGTCGGCGTGGTCGCCGCCCGCCGCCACCACCGGGGCAAGGTAAGCGGCGTGGAACGCGGTGTCGTGGATCAGGTTGTCGGGCCGGTAGGAGGAGTTGAACTCGGTGATGTGGACCGGGAGTCCGGCCAGGCCGGTGCCCGCGAGGGCCGTGCGCGGCTGGGCGAACTGGTCGAGGAGGGTGCTCGCCGGGGCGAGGGTCTGGTGGGTGCCGAACGGGACGTTCTGCGCGGGCCCGGAGGCGTAGGCGTGCCGGGACACGAAGTCCACGGGCACGTCACGGCGTTCGGCGAACTCAGCGAACCGCTCCAGCCAGCCGTCGGCGGCCGGGGACAGCGCGGGCCCGCCGACCGCCAGCTCCGCGTCCACCTCCTTCACGGTGTGCGCCGTCGCCTCGTACAGCCGGTGGTAGGCCGCCTCGTCGGCGTCCTGCCAGAACGGGGGCAGGTCCGGCTCGTTCCACACCTCGACGGGCCAGGTGCGCACCTCGTCGAGGCCGTAGCGGTCGATCAGGTGGGTGAGGACCGCGCGCACCAGGCGGGTCCACTCCTTCTCGTCGGCGGGCGGGGTGACGTTGCCCTCCCACCAGAACACCGTCTGCGTGCCCGACGCCATCTCCTCGGGCATGAAGCCGAGTTCGAGGAAGGGCCGGATGCCGGTGGCGAGGAGGGCGTCGAACACCTGGTCGAGGTAGGTGAACGAGTGGTGGGTGCGGCGGGCGCCCTGCCACTCGTAGGGGCGGTGGACGCCCATGCCGTCGCTGAGCAGGCCGTGACCCCGCAGATGGCGGAAGCCGATGTCGCGCTGGAGCAGAGCGAGGGAGTCCTGGTAGTCGCGGCGCAGGGCGAGGTCGAGCCGGCCGGTGCCGACGCAGGCGCGCCAGGCGTCGGACAGCCGGCCCGCCGGCTCCAGGGGCACGTGGATCACGCGTTCTCCTTCCGGAAGCGCTCGTACGCCTGGTTGTGCAGCTCGATGTAGCGGTCCATGTTCTTCGCCTCGAGCTCCTTGACGTAGTCCTCCCACTCGGACAGGGGACGCTTGCCGAGGACGAAGCGCAGGGCGTTCTGGGTGACGTGGTCCTTCAGCGGGGTGTCCCAGAGGGTGGCCTGCTCCTGCTCCTCGGCGCGCAGCGGGTGCGGCGGGTCGGTGGGCAGCTCCTTGCGGGCGGCCATCGCGTCGGTGAACTTCTTCTCGTCCGGGCTGAAGGACGAGGACACCAGGGCCCAGCTGCCGCCGTAGGTGAACACGCCGTTGAAGAAGCCGAAGTCCTTCTGCAGGTCCTTCGGGGCGTCCGGGTCGGAGCCCATCAGGGAGATGCCTGGCTCGAGCCGGTATCCGGTGCCGCCGGAGCGGGTGAACGTGGTGTTCTCCACGCCCCACTTGCAGAACTCCTGGCCGGCGTCGGAGTACCAGAGCCAGTCCACGAACTGCATCAGCGCGACGAAGTCGTCCCGCTCCAGCGCCTTGCTGGAGACCATCATGCCGTTCTCCAGGCGTCCGCCGCCCATGACGACCGGTCCCGCCGGACCGAGCGGCACCGGGATCATCTCGATGGTGGCGCCCTTGACCTGCCGCTGGAGGTTGTAGCGGTAGTTCTGCACCAGCTCCTGCGCGTTGGCGCTGATCGCGAAGGACTTCTCCCCCAGCAGCTTCCTGACCGCCTCCTCGTCGGTCTGGGTGAAGCTCTCCGGGTCCATCAGCTTCTCCGCGACCAGCTTGCGCAGGTACTCCACGACCTGGCGGAAGGCGTCGGTGGCGCCGGTGAACACGAACTTCTCCGCCTTGGCGTCCCAGGTGGTGTTGAGGTACGACCAGCCGGCGCGGACGCCGTGCGCCTGCCCGAGGTACTGGAACAACGCGCCCGCCGGGAAGGGGGTGTTGGTGCTCCAGCGGTCGGTGAAGGGGTAGCGGTCCGGGTACTCCTCACGGAGCGCCTTCAGGGTCGTGTACACCTCGTCCCAGGTGGTGGGCAGGGCGAGGCCGTGCTTGTCCAGGACGTCGGTGCGGAAGGACAGCGAGTACTGCTGGCGCACCTTCTGGTGAAGGCCGGGGAGCAGGTAGTAGCGGCCGTCGGACTGGCGCAGCGAGTCGATCTCCGGCCGGAGGTTCCATCTCCTGACCTTCTCCTGGAAGTTGGGCATCAGGTCGATGTACTCGCTGACCGGCAGGATCGCGCCGGAGGAGACGAAGGCGGTCTCCGCGCCCGGGTAGGTCTTGGGGATGAGCAGGGGGGCGTCGCCCGCGCCGATGAGAAGGCTGCGCTTCTTCTCGTAGTCGCTGAGCGGGACCGGGGTGGCGTCCAGGGTGACGCCGGTGCGCCGGGTGAGTTCCTTCCAGAACAGCCAGCTCTCCTTCATCGGGTAGACCGGGTTGTCGTTGTGCAGGACGGTGAAGGTGAGCGGCTCGGTGGCCTTGAACTGCTGTCCGGCGCGATAGTTCTTCATGGCGCCCGTGCGCTTCTTCGACAGGTCCTTGGTGTCCTCGCCGTCGCCGCCGCTGCCGCAGCCGGTGAGGGCTGTGAGGCCGATGAAGCCCGCTGCGGCGAGCATCCGGCGCCGGGAGAGCTGTCCGTCGTTCTTCACGGGGACTCCTGTGACGTGGGGGTTGCCTGAAGGGGGGATGGGTGGAGCGCCGGCGGCCGTCAGCCCTTGACCGCGCCGAGCATCACGCCGGAGACGAAGTAGCGCTGCACGAACGGGTACACACAGAGGATCGGCAGCGAGGTGAGCACGATCGTCACCGCCTGGATGTTGGCGTTGACCTGGGTGAGGCTTTCGGTGCCCGCGCCGGCGGCGGTGCCTCCGGTGGCGCCGGCGAGGAGGTTGCGCAGATACACCGTGACCGGCATCAGCTCGGTGCGGTCCATGTAGAGGAACGCCGAGAACCAGGAGTTCCAGAAGGACACCGAGTAGAACAGCACCATGGTCGCGACGACCGCCTTGGACAGCGGCAGCACGATCCGCAGCAGGATGCCGTAGGTGCTGAGGCCGTCGATCTGCGCTGCCTCCTCCAGCTCCGACGGCAGACTCTCGAAGAAGGCCTTCATCACCAGCAGGTTGAAGACGCTGATCGCGTTCGGCAGGGCGATGGCCCACACGCTGTTCTTCAGCCCGAGGCTGGTGATCAGGACGTAGTTGGGGATGAGGCCGCCGGTGAAGAACATGGTGAACACGGCGATCCCGACCAGCGCCCCGCGGCCCCTGAGGTGGTGCTTGGACAGGACGTAGGCGTAGCAGGTGGTGAGCACCATGGCGACGGCGGTGGCGACGACCGTGTAGAGGACGGTGTTGCCGTAGTTCCGCCAGAACATCGAGTCGGAGAAGACGATCTCGTAGGTGGTGAGGTTGAAGCCCTTGGGCCACAGCGTCACGTCACCGGCGCGGATCTCCTTCTCGCCGCTGAACGAGCGGGCGACGATGTTGACGAACGGGTACAGCGTGATCAGCACGACCAGGGTGAGGATCACGCCGTTGACGCCCTGGAAGACGCGGTACCCCCGGGAGGGGCGGATCGTGCTCACCACAGGCTCGTCCCCACCGTGCGGCGCGACAGCTGGTTGGCGGAGGTGATCAGCACCAGGCCGATGACCGCCTCGAACAGGCCGATGGCGGCGGCGTAACTGAAGCTGTTGGACTCCACACCGGTGCGGTAGAGGTACGTGGAGATCACGTCGGCGGTGGGATATGTCAGCGGGTTGTAGAGCAACAGGACCTTCTCGAAACCGACGGCCAGGAACGTGCCGATGTTGAGGATCAGCAGCGTGATCATGGTGGGGCGGATGCCGGGCAGGGTGACGTGCCAGATCTGCCGCCAGCGGTTCGCGCCGTCGATCCGGGCGGCCTCGTACAGGTCCTCGTCGATGGTGGTGAGCGCGGCGAGGTAGAGGATCGTGCCCCAGCCGGCGGTCTGCCAGATCTCGGATCCGACGTAGACGGTGCGGAACCAGTCGGGCTCCTGGATGAAGCGGATCGGGTCGTGCCCGAACCAGCCGAGGACATGGTTGACCGGGCCGTCCGTGGCGAGCATCTGCATCGTGATGCCGGCGACGATCACGACGGACAGGAAGTGCGGCAGGTACGACACCGACTGCACGAGTCGTTTCAACGACCTGCGGCGGACCTCGTTGAGCAGCAGGGCGAGCACGAGGGGGACGGGGAAGCAGAAGACGAGCGTCAGCCCGCCGATCCACAGGGTGTTGCGGAAGACCTGCCAGAACGTCGGGTCGGACAGGAACATCTCGACGTAGCGCAGGCCCGCCCAGTACTCGCCGAGGATCGACCCGCCCGGTTCGAAGCGGCGGAACGCGATCACGTTGCCGATCATCGGCAGATAGCGGAACACCAGGAAGAACAGCAGCGGCAGCACGGCCAGCGAGTAGAGCTGCCAGTCCCTGCGCAGCGCGCGCCGCCAGTTGGTGGTGGCCGAGGACGACCGGGGGCGCCCGCGGGGCGGGGGCGCGGGCGGCGGCTCCTGGGTGCCCGGAGGTGGAGCGGACGTGGTGGAGCTGCTCATTGCCCGGGCCTCCCGTGCCTGACACAGAACCGAAACTTTCGAGCGCCTGCCGATAACTTCGCGGCAACTTATGAGTCGTAGTAAGCGGTGTCAATGGGTGGTGTGCGCACGACTTTTGTCTCCGACACGGCCGCACGGAAGTCCGGAACGAACCGCTGTGGAACCCGGCCATGATCTGTTACCGTCCCCGAAATTTCCTGCGGTCCGCCCGCAACGATCGGGGGCGCCGGCCGTCCGAGCCTGCGAGGTGCCGCGTGCCCGCCTTCGACCTGCCCCCTGCCGACCTGGAGCGCTACCGTCCGGACGTCGCCGAGCCCGCGGACTTCGACGACTTCTGGAAGCGCACGCTCGAGGAGGCGGCCGGCGCGGGCGACGCGCTGGTCTCCGCCGACCCGGTGGACAACGGGCTGCGGCTCATCCAGACATGGGACGTGGCGTTCCGCGGGTTCGCGGGCGATCCGGTGCGGGGGTGGTTCAGCCGCCCGGCCGGGGTGGGCGAACCCCTCCCGGCCGTGGTGGAGTTCACCGGGTACGGGCGCGGGCGGGGCCTCCCCCACGAGCGGCTCACCTGGGTCAACGCCGGGTACGCACACCTGCTGATGGACAACCGGGGCCAGGGCGACCAGTACGGGTGCGGCGGGGACACCCCCGACCCGCACGCCGGCGCGCCCGGCGGCCCCGGACCGGCCACGCGGGGACTGCTCGACCCGCGCGACCACCACTACCGCCGGCTGATCACCGACGCGGTGCGCGCGGTGGAGGCGGTGCGCACGCTGCCGGGTGTGGACGCCTCCCGGGTCGCGGCGGTCGGCAACAGCCAGGGCGGGGGCGTCGCGCTGGCGGTCGCGGGACTGGTGCCGGACCTCGCGGCGGTCCTGGTCACCGCGCCCTTCCTGTGCGGGATCCGCCGTGCTCTGGACCTCACGGACGCCTCCCCGTACGGCGAGATCAGCGCGTATCTCGCCGTGCACCGGGACGCGGAGGAGGCGGTCCACCGCACCCTGTCCTACGTCGAGGGCATCTCCTTCGCCCGTCGCGCCCAGGCGCCCGCCCACTTCGGCGTGGGCCTGCGCGACACGGTGTGCCCGCCGAGCGGGGCGTACGCGGCGTACAACCGGTATGCGGAGCTGACGGGCGGCCAGGAGGAGAAGGTGCTGCACGCGTACCCGTTCAACGGGCATGAGGGCGGGGACGCGGTGCATGTCCGGCGGCAACTGGGATGGCTGCGCGCGGTGCTGGGCGCGTGAGTGCCCCGGGGGCCGTGAGCGGGCCCGCGCGGCAGAGCACGGCGCGCAGTTCGGAGCGTGGCAGCGTGTCCGGGCGGGTGTGGGTCACGGCGCCCGAGGTCAGAGCCAGGCCGGCCGCCGGCACCGCGGCCAGGACACAGACGAGGACGACGAACAGAACCCTGTCGCCCCTGTGCCGGGCCGTCCTCGCGCCGGGGTCGCTCGGTGACGTGATCATGACACTCCCGTCCGCGACTGTGGGGGCGGACGAGGTGGCGGCGCTCCGGCGACGGGTTCCGGTCCGCCACGCTCATGGGAGCGCTCCCACCTCGTCCGTGACAGGGACGGTAGCGCCGGGGGGCGGGGATGTAAACGGTTACCGCACGTATCGGCCGCGGACGCCGGCGCGGCCCGGGGACGCCCGAGGGCCGCATCCCCGCGCGGGGATGCGGCCCTCGGTCCGCCCTGCCTGCCGCTTGCTCGCGGATCGAGCCGCTTACTTGCGGATCAGGCTGCGCAGCACGTACTGCAGGATGCCGCCGTTGCGGTAGTAGTCGGCCTCACCGGGGGTGTCGATGCGGACGACCGCGTCGAACTCGACACCGGTGTCGGTGGTGACCTTCACCGTGCGCGGGGTGGTGCCCTCGTTGAGCGCGGTGACGCCGGAGACGGAGAAGGTCTCCTCGCCGGTCAGGCCGAGGGACTCGGCGGTGTGGCCCTCGGGGAACTGCAGCGGCAGAACGCCCATGCCGATGAGGTTCGAGCGGTGGATGCGCTCGTACGACTCGGCGATGACGGCCTTGACGCCGAGGAGCGCGGTGCCCTTGGCGGCCCAGTCACGGGAGGAACCGGAGCCGTACTCCTTGCCGGCCAGGACGACCAGCGGGATGCCGGCCTTCTGGTAGTTCTGCGAGGCGTCGTAGATGAAGGAGACCGGGCCGCCGTCCTGCGTGAAGTCGCGGGTGTAGCCGCCCTCGGTGCCCGGCGCGATCTGGTTGCGCAGGCGGATGTTGGCGAAAGTGCCGCGGATCATGACCTCGTGGTTGCCGCGACGGGAGCCGTAGCTGTTGAAGTCACGGCGCTCGATGCCGTGCTCCGTGAGGTACTTGCCTGCCGGGGTGTCGGCCTTGATGGCGCCGGCCGGGGAGATGTGGTCGGTGGTGACCGAGTCGCCCAGCTTGGCCAGCACGCGGGCGCCGGTGATGTCCTCGACCGGGGCCGGCTCCATCTGCATGCCCTCGAAGTACGGGGGCTTGCGGACGTAGGTGGACTCGCTGTCCCACTCGAAGGTGTCGCCGGTCGGAACGGGCAGCGCCTGCCACTGGGCGTCGCCGGCGAAGACGTCGGCGTAGGACTTGGAGAACATGTCCTCGCCGATGGCGTTGGCCACGACGTCGTTGACCTCGGCCTCGGAGGGCCAGATGTCCTTCAGGAAGACCGGGTTGTTGTCCTGGTCGTAGCCGAGGGCCTCGCGGGTGATGTCCACCTTCATGGAACCGGCGATCGCGTAGGCGACGACCAGCGGCGGGGACGCCAAGTAGTTCATCTTGACGTCGGGGTTGATCCGGCCCTCGAAGTTGCGGTTGCCGGACAGCACCGAGGTGACGGCCAGGTCGTGCTCGTTGACGGCCTTGGAGACCTCCTCCGGCAGCGGGCCGGAGTTGCCGATGCAGGTGGTGCAGCCGTAACCGACCAGGTTGAAGCCGACCTTGTCGAGGTAGGGGGTCAGGCCCGCCTTCTCGAAGTAGTCGGTGACGACCTTGGAGCCCGGGGCGAGGGTGGTCTTCACCCACGGCTTGCGGGTCAGGCCCTTCTCCACCGCCTTCTTGGCCACCAGCGCGGCGGCGACCATGACGTACGGGTTGGAGGTGTTGGTGCAGGAGGTGATGGCCGCGACCGTCACCGCGCCGTGGTCCAGGGTGTAGGTCGTGCCGTCGGGGGCGGTGACCTCGACCGGGTGGGAGGGGGCGCCGTTGGAGATGGCCGGGGCGTCGGAGGCCGGGAAGGACTCCTTGCTGGCCTCGTCGACGTCGCCGCCGTCCTTGACGTAGTTGCGTACGTCCTGGGCGAACTGGGCCTTGGCGTCGGCGAGGACGATGCGGTCCTGCGGGCGCTTCGGGCCGGCGATGGACGGGACGACCGTGGCCAGGTCCAGCTCGAGCTTCTCGGAGAAGTCCGGCTCGGCCGTCGGGTCCAGCCAGAGGCCCTGCTCCTTGGCGTACGCCTCGACCAGGGCGACCTGCTGCTCGGAGCGGCCGGTCAGACGGAGGTAGCTCAGGGTCTCGTCGTCGATCGGGAAGATCGCCGCGGTGGAGCCGAACTCCGGGGACATGTTGCCGATGGTCGCGCGGTTGGCGAGGCTCGTGGCGGCCACACCCTCGCCGTAGAACTCGACGAACTTGCCGACGACGCCGTGCTTGCGCAGCATCTCGGTGATGGTGAGCACCAGGTCGGTGGCGGTGGTGCCGGGCTGCAGCTCACCGGTGAGCTTGAAGCCGACGACGCGCGGGATCAGCATGGAGACCGGCTGGCCGAGCATGGCCGCCTCGGCCTCGATGCCGCCGACGCCCCAGCCGAGGACGCCGAGGCCGTTGACCATCGTGGTGTGCGAGTCGGTGCCGACCAGGGTGTCGGGGTACGCCTTGCCGTCACGGATCATGACGACGCGGGCCAGGTGCTCGATGTTCACCTGGTGGACGATGCCGGTGCCGGGCGGGACGACCTTGAACTCGTCGAACGCGGTCTGGCCCCAGCGCAGGAACTGGTAGCGCTCCTTGTTGCGGCCGTACTCCAGGTCGACGTTCTGCTTGAAGGCGTCGTTGGTGCCGAACTTGTCGGCGATGACGGAGTGGTCGATGACCAGCTCGGCCGGGGCCAGCGGGTTGATCTTGGCCGGGTCGCCGCCGAGCTCCTTCACGGCCTCACGCATCGTGGCGAGGTCGACGACACAGGGCACGCCGGTGAAGTCCTGCATGATCACGCGGGCCGGCGTGAACTGGATCTCCTGCGACGGCTGCGCCTGGGAGTCCCAGCCGCCCAGGGCGCGGATGTGGTCGGCGGTGATGTTCGCGCCGTCCTCGGTGCGGAGGAGGTTCTCCAGCAGCACCTTCAGGCTGTAGGGAAGGCGCGCGGAGCCCTCGACCTTGTCCAGCCGGAAGATCTCGTACGACTCGTCGCCCACCTGCAGCGTGCTGCGGGCGTCGAAGCTGTTCGCCGACACGACAGTCTCCTTCATTGATGTGCGCGTACCACCGTCAATCGTGCCGCCACGCCGGCTTGGCCGTTCCGGTGAGGTCAGGCTAAGTTAGGTAGGCCTAACTCGCGTGGCGACCGCGGTGCGCCTCGGCAGATATCTCGATGTCGAGATAACTCTAGTACACGGGCGCGGAATGGTCATGCCCGGGTTCCGGTGCGCCCTTCCCGTGCCCTCTCGGGCACGCCTTCGCCCTTCCCTTCCTTCGCTTCCCCCACCCTCCCGCCGCGGGCGGCTCGGCGCCACGGCTGACACGGCCGGCGGCGCCGTGCCGGCCGACGAGGACGGGCGGCCGTGACGGCCGACGAGGACGGGCGGCCGTGACGGCCGACGAGGACGGGCGGCCGTGACGGCTGACGGGCGCCATGACGGCCGTGACGGCCGCCGGCGGCTGCCATGACGGCCGCGGACCGGGGTATCCGACTGAGACACAGTCAGTCACGGCAGGCCCGAACGGGCCCGACCAGGGAGGCGAGGATGCCCCTCACGTTCCGTAAGAGTTTCCGGATCCTTCCGGGAGTGCGGCTGAACATCAACAAGAAGTCGTGGTCCATCACCACCGGCGGGAAGAACGGACCCCGGCACACGCGGAGCAGTACCGGACGTCGTACGACATCGATGGATTTGCCCGGACCTTTCGGGTGGCGGCGCACCACCCGCAGCAGCCGGACCAGCGGATAGCCGGGGCGCATTGACGTCACATCACCCGACTGTCACCCGAACGGACCCCCCAAGAGGTGCCATCTCATATCTGAGATAGCCTCAACCTCATGGCAGACGACTACCTCGTACGCATCGGCAAGCTCATCCGTGACGCCAGGCAGCACCGCGGCTGGACACAAACCCAGCTCGCGGAGGCTCTGGGCACCAGTCAGAGCGCCGTCAACCGGATCGAGCGCGGCAACCAGAACATCAGCCTTGAGATGATCGCCCGCATCGGCGAGGCGCTGGACAGTGAGATCGTCTCCCTCGGCTACGCCGGTCCGATGCATCTGCGTGTGGTGGGCGGCCGCCGGCTCTCCGGCGCCATCGACGTGAAGACGAGCAAGAACGCGTGCGTGGCACTGCTGTGCGCGTCGCTGCTCAACAGCGGCCGCACGGTGCTGCGCCGCGTCGCCCGCATCGAGGAGGTGTACCGCCTCCTGGAGGTGCTGAACTCCATCGGCGTGCGCACCCGCTGGATCAACGACGGCGTCGACCTGGAGATCGTGCCGCCCGCCGAGCTGGACCTCGCGGCGATCGACGCGGAGGCGGCCCGCCGCACCCGCTCGATCATCATGTTCCTCGGCCCGCTGCTGCACCGCATGGACCGCTTCATGCTGCCGTACGCCGGCGGGTGCGACCTCGGCACGCGCACGGTGGAGCCGCACATGATCGCGCTGCGCCGGTTCGGCCTGGACATCGCGGCGACGGAGGGCCAGTACCACGCGGTGGTCGACCGCGCCGTCGCCCCGGACCGTCCCATCGTGCTGACCGAGCGCGGGGACACGGTCACCGAGAACGCGCTGCTGGCCGCGGCGCGGCACGACGGCACGACCGTCATCCGCAACGCGTCCTCCAACTACATGGTCCAGGACCTGTGCTTCTTCCTGGAGGCGCTGGGCGTCAAGGTCGACGGCATCGGCACGACGACGCTGACCGTGCACGGTGTGCCGAAGATCGACGTGGACGTGGACTACTCCCCCTCCGAGGACCCGGTCGAGGCGATGAGCCTGGTGGCTGCCGCGGTGGTGACGGAGTCGGAGCTGACGGTCCGCCGGGTGCCGATCGAGTTCCTGGAGATCGAGCTGGCGGTCCTGGAGGAGATGGGCCTCGACCACGACCGCACGCCGGAGTACTTCGCGGACAACGGCCGTACGCGGCTGGTGGACCTGACCGTCCGGCCCTCCAAGCTGGAGGCGCCGATCGACAAGATCCACCCGATGCCGTTCCCGGGCCTGAACATCGACAACGTGCCGTTCTTCGCGGCGATCGCGGCGGTGGCGCAGGGCAAGACCCTCATCCACGACTGGGTCTACGACAACCGCGCGATCTACCTGACCGACCTCAACCGCCTGGGCGGCCGCCTGCAGTTGCTGGACCCGCACCGCGTCCTGGTCGAGGGCCCGACCCGCTGGCGCGCGGCCGAGATGATGTGCCCGCCGGCCCTGCGCCCGGCCGTGGTCGTCCTCCTCGCCATGATGGCGGCGGAAGGGACGTCGGTGCTGCGCAACGTGTACGTCATCAACCGCGGTTACGAGGACCTGGCGGAGCGGCTGAACTCGATCGGGGCGCAGATCGAGATCTTCCGGGACATCTGACCGTCGTGGTGTCGTGCCTCTTGGAGGCAAGGGGCACGACACCTCAACATGTAAGCCCGTGTGGGACAAGGCCCTCGCGCTCGGCCCGGGCGATCGTGTCGGCGGCCCGGGCTTCGTATGGTGGGCCGCCGCAGCAGGCGGCAGGCGCAATCCCTCGTTCTGGATCAGCTGATCGCCGCAGCCGACCGCAGAGCGGTCCGGAGCCTCCCCTTCCTGGCGTGGAACAGTTTCGGACAGCGAGCGGGCAGATCGATTTCGTTGAGTTTCGGAAGTGACACCCTGCGGGAGCGCCGATAAACCGGTACCTGTTTCCCGCATCGTCGGCCCCCGCTTCGGATTTCGATAATATTTCGTAGCTCCTCACGCTTCACTCAAGAGCGACCTCTTCGAACGTCACCTCAGAGCCGCGGCAAATGTGACCGACAGGCGCCACATCCCGCGATTGACACCCCGTCAGCCCCAACCTACTCTCCGTTCAGGTCGGCGAACGTTGAACGATATATCGAACAATCGTCAGGCGGGCCGGTGGGACGTCCCAAGAGACGATCGCTCACATCGGTCCCAGCGTCGGTCAGGAGCCGCCCCGACACGGCTGGACTCCGGACCGTGGTCCACCAGCACGCGTCGCCCGCCCGTACACCTCCACTGATCGCCGCCTTCCGCACTTCAGCGCCAGCGCGAACACAGAAGAGGAATCCCATGGGTAGCATCACACGCCGTCACACGATGTCATCGCCGCCCGGACCGCGCACGCGGCCAACGTGGCGCGTCACGGCGCTCTCCACCTCGTCGGCGCCGCCGGCGCACGGAGTCCGGCGTACACCGGCTTCACCGACCGGACCATGACCATCGGCCCCTGAAACATCCAGCTCCATCACCAGGGTCTGAAACCCGGACGGCGGCGACTACGCCCGACTCCCCTGCCGTCCCGGCCTCGCCACCACCTGCTCTCCCTGCTGGAAACGGCGGCCCGATACGGCTGCCCGCTTGTGAGAGCAGACGCGATCGGCCGGGCGGATCCGCTCTCCGTCCGTGGAATCCGACGACTTCCCACCGAGGGGGGCTGAGGGCTTCAGCCGCTGGCCCGCGAGCCCGCTCACCTCCTGGCAGACCCGCCACCCCGGAACCCCCCTGTCCAGCCACACCATCCGACAAGGAGCACAACATGGCCATGAACAGGCGTACCTTCCTGGGACTGGGCGCAGCCGGAGCCGTGGCCGCCGTCCATGCGTACGGCACCACCGCGGCAACGGCATCCTCGCTCGCCCCGGCAGCCGCGCCGACCCAGCGCTTCGCCATCGGGGTGAGGGAGTACGCCTGGAGCCGCGGCAGCCGTCGGCTGACCACCCGGATCTTCTACCCCGCCACCGGCACACCGGGCGGCGCTCCCGTCGTCAACGCCCCCATCGCGGACGGCGTCTTCCCCATCTGTGAGTTCAGCCACGGCCTCGGCGGCAACCCGGAGAGCTACGCACCCCTGGTCCGGCCCCTGGCCGAGGCAGGATTCGTCGTCCCCGCACCCGTCTTCCCCACGACCTCCAGCGGCACCCAGGGCAACGTCCAGGACGTCTACAACGGCAACCAGTCCATGGACGTCTCCCAGGTCATCACCAACACCCTCGCCCTCAACACCACGGCCGGCGACCCGCTCGCCGGGCACCTCGACACCGGAACCGGCGTCGGCGTCGCGGGCCATTCGCTGGGCGGCATGACCACCCACGGGCTGCTGACGGCCTGGCCGGACAGCCGGATAGCCGCCGCCGTCCCCTTCGCCTGTGTCGACATGGGCAACCCCAGCAGCACGGTCGCCGCCAAGGTCCTCTTCGTCCACGGCGATCAAGACACCCTCACGCAGTACTCCTCCGCCCGCCAGGCGTACGGGGAACTTCCCGCGCCCAAGGCGTTCCTCACCCACCGCGGCACGGGCCACGATCAGTACATATGGAGCGGCTACAACCACACCCAGACCGTCGCCACCTACGTGGACTGGATGCGCTGGAGTCTCTACGGCGACACCGCCGCCCGCGACCGCCTCCCCGCCGACGCCACCTCCAACACCAGCACCACCACCTGGGAAGCCGTCCTCACCCCCCTCCCCACCGGGCGGATCGTCAGCCTCCGATCCCGGGCCAACAACCAGTATGTGTGCGCGGAGAACGCCGGAACCGACCCACTCATCGCCAACCGAACCGCCATCGGCGACTGGGAACGATTCGACCTGCTCGACCTCGGCGGAGGCGCCGTCGCACTGCGCGCCCACGTCAACGGCCGGTACGTCTGCGCCGAGAACGCCGGTGCCAACGCGCTCATCGCCAACCGCACCGCCGTCGGACCCTGGGAGACCTTCCAGCGCGTGAACAACTCCGACGGCACCACCAGCCTGCGCGCACAGGCCAACAGCCTGTACGTCTGCGCCGGGAACGCCGGAACCGCCCCGCTCATCGCCAACCGCACAACGATCGGCCCCTCCGAGTCGTTCGACCTCGTCAACGTCTGACCGGCCGCGGAGGAGGAGCGCGAACCCCCGCGGGCGATCCGTCATACACCTGCTCAGAAGTTGTCGTCAGACTCCGATTCGTACATGGAACGGCTCTGGACACCCTGCACAGCGGCAGCCCCCGACCTGACGGTGACCCTCGAAGCCGGCCGTCACTCGCTGACCCTCGAGGTGCGTGACCAGGGGCGGTGGCGGGACCGGTCCGCGCCGCGCTGCGAGGCGACCGACATGGACGCGGAATTCGGACGCGGACAGAGCGAACCTGCAGCAGGTCAACGACTCACGGCAGTCGGACGGCGCAGGTCACAGCCTTGGCCGGTCTCTCCCCGGGACATCTGAGCGACGGCCGCCGCCGCACCCCGTCCGGCCTGCGGTTCAGCGGGTCAGGAAGGGGTGCGGCGGCGTCTCCGGGACGTCTCCGGTGCCTGTCTGGGTCATTTCTGGGACCGGCTCAATGCAGCCTCGTCCGCGGCCCCATCACGGACAGCAGTTGCAGCTTCTCGTGACTCTCGCTGCCGGGAACGGCGGTGTAGACGAGCAGCAGATGCGACTGGTCGGGATCGAGAAGCGTCTGGCAGCTCAGCTCCATGATGCCGAGCCCGGGGTGGTTGAAGCGTTTTACCTCGCGGGGGCGGAGGCCGATCTCGTGGTCGTTCCACACGTCCTTGAACTCCTCGCTCTGCGCCAGGAGCAGGTCGGCGAGGTGGGCCGCCCGGGAGCCGGGGCCCCGCCGGGTGGCCAGGGCGCGCAGGCCCGAGGCGAACAGGCGGCTGAGGTAGGCGTGTTCGTCGTCGGCGTAGAGCTCACGGGTGGCGGGGTCGGTGAACCAGCGGTAGCCGAGGCTGCGGGCCGGGCCCTGGTAGAGGGTCAGGTCGCCGGTGAGGGCGACGCCGAGGGGAGTCTGCCGCAGGGTTTCGCCGAGCTCGGTGACGATCTCGGCGGGGGTGTCCTGAAGGCGGTCGAAGATGCGCAGCAGACCGGGGCTGATGTGTTCGCTGGCCGGGCCGCGCGCGGGCGGGTTGTGGCCGGCGAGACGGAACAGGTGGTCGCGCTCGTCGAGGGAGAGGTGGAGCCCTTGCGCGATGGAGGCGATCATCTGTTCGGACGGCCGGGGTCCGCGCTCCCTCTCGAGACGCGCGTAGTAGTCGGTCGACATACTGCACAGCAGGGCGGCTTCTTCCCTCCGCAGCCCGCTGGTCCGGCGGCGTCGCCCGCGAGGCAGGCCGACGTCCTCGGGTTGCAGCGCCGCCCGGCGGCTGCGGAGGAACTCCGCCAGTCCGCTCCGGTCGATCTCCATGCCGCACCTCCTTCCGTCCCGGTTCACTTCTACCGGCCGTGGACGCGCGTATCCACGGCCTGCCGGTCCCCCCTTACGGGTCCCCCCGTACGACCTTCCCGTGCGGCGAGCGTCCGGCGAAGCTCCGCTCAGCTGTCGGGGAAGCGGACCTCGGCGAGCTGCTGGGAGATCTGCCAGACGCGCGCGGCGTCCTCGGCGCTGCGCAGGGGACGCCACAGCGCCTGCTGCCCGGGGGCTCCGCCGAGCCTGCCGGGACCCTGGGGCCCGTAGAACAGCTCACCCCGGGCGTCCGGCGAGGTGGCGGCGTACAGGGCGGGGAGCATCGCGGTCCGTGGCGTGCCGAGGAGGATGCCGCGCCGGGACAACGCCTTGATCACGCGGAAGGCGACAGTGTCGCTGCCGCGCCCGATCTCCGGGCGGGCGGCCAGCAGGCTCGTCGGGGCGACGCCGGGATGCGCGATGTTACTGGTGATGCCCCAGCCGTGGGCACGGCTGCGCCGGTCGAGCTCGAGCCCGAACAGGCCGCCCGCGATCTTCGACTGCCGGTAGGCGCGCGCGCCGTCGTAGGAGCGTTCGAAGTTCAGGTCGTCCCAGTTGATGGCGCCGCTGCGCGCGGCGATGCTGCTCTGTGAGGTCACCCGCGCACCGCCGGCCCGCAGCAGGGGCAGCAGGTGGGCGACGAGGGCGACGTGGCCGAGGTGGTTCGTGCCGAACTGGAGCTCGAAGCCGTCAGCGGTCGTCCGCCGGTCGGGCGGGGTCATGACGCCGGCGTTGTTGACGAGGATGTGGATCGGCCGCCCCTCGTCCGCCAGCGTCTTGCCGAGCGCCGCGACGGAGCTCAGCGAGGACAGGTCGAGCTCGCGCAGCGACACGTCGGCGGCGGGACTGCTCTCACGGATCTTGGCGATCGCCGCCTCTCCCTTGCGCGGGTTGCGGACAGGCATGACGACCTCGGCGCCGGCCGCCGCGAGTCGCGCCGCCAGCTCCAGCCCCACGCCGTCGCTGGCTCCGGTGACGACGGCGCGCCGGCCGGACAGGTCGGGGACGGTGATGTCGATGGGCTTGCGTGGCATGTCGGCTCCTCAACGGTGTGTCGTTGCCTCCCACCGTGACAGGGAACGACGTCCGCATTCAGGGCCGCTCGAACCACTGACCGGCGATCCGAGGATCCGGCAGCCGCGCTCGACGGCGTCCCGTACGCCCTCGGCAACGGGCACGGGACGGTCCCTCCCCCGACCGCGCTACTGGACGGTGAAGTCGGCCGCCTCCGGGTCAAGGGTGCTGGAACCGTCGTCCGCGGTGGCCAGGACCGCGACGTGCCACAGGCCGCCCGGCGACGCGTCGGCGTCGGTGGCGGTGACGGGGACGGTGTAGGTGCAGCGGGCGGTGTCGTGGCCGGAGGGCTCGCAGGTGGCGGATTCCGCCGCGGCCATGTCCTTCGCGGTCGGCTTCTGCCGGGCGAGGGAGGAGTTCTCGGGGTAGGCCAGAATCGTGACGCTCTCGACGCCCGAGGAGGCGGCGACGTCGGTGGTGAACGTGAGCGAGCCGTCGCGGTCGACGCGGGGAGCGGTGTACCGCGCCACGCTGTCGCCCAGAGCCGGCGGCTGCTCGTCCGCGTGAGCGAGAGCGAAGGCTCCGGCACCAGCGGCGAGGACCACGGCACCTGCGAAAACGGACAGAGTCACACGAGGCGACATCACGATTCCCCCACGTCATCGGTCGAGCCGGGCGGCGCTCCACGGCCGCCCTTCCTTGCCGTCGATCCTCGCCGGGCGGGGAAGCACGGACAATGAGCGCGGATACTCACCGCGGCCTGAGTAAGTGACCGCTGGGCGTGTTGAGTGGGGCCGGCGTGCCGCTCACTGACGCCGTCACGCATGTGAAATCCCCGCCCCCGCAGTGCCCGTGCACTGTCCGCGCCGCCTCCCGTTGGGTGCCGGAACAACATGGCCTCCGAGGCGCTCCGTGGTGCGGTGTGGGTCTGGTTGACTCCGGCGCTCACCCCCACACCGTGCCCGCGCCCCTGTCGGGGGTGCCCGAGCAGCATGAGCGGAGTCGCCCCATGTCCTTCGGACAGCAGCCCTGGTCCGGGCCGCCGCCGCACCACCATCCCGACCCGTGGTCGGCCCCCACCCGGCCTCCCGCCGAGCACGAGCGTGACGACGTCGAGGCGGCGGCGCGCCTGAGCGTCGGGCGGCGGATCGGGGCCCGGATCGCCGTCGTGTGGTTGGTCTACGTGACGGGCGCCGCGCTCGTGCCGGGCGTGTACGGCACGCCGGTCGCCGGGACCGTGAGTCTCGGGGCCGTGCTCGCCCTGGTGCCGCTCGGGGTCGGGGTGCACGGGGTCGTCGCGTACGGGCGCCGGGTCGACCGGGTCACGGCGGCCGATGCCGAACACCGGAGGTGGTCGTGACCGAGCTGCTCGACTCCTCCTCACGGTCGCTCGTCTTCGCCGTGTTCTCCGTGTTCGTCGTCATCTGTCTGATGCTGTGCGTCGTCACCGGCGCCGACGAGGACGACCGCGCTCTCGTGCGGTCCGACAGCCGGCGGCTGCGCTCCTGGCAGCAGGGCATCGCGATGGGCGGTGACACCACGACCGTCGCGACCGTCACCGTGCTGGTGGGCATGGTCGCCACGACCGGGTTCGACGGGCTCGGCGTCATGCTGGGCAGCCTCGTCGGGGTGCTGCTCTTCCTCGTGCTCGTCGTCGAGCCGTTGCGGGCGCACGCCTCGCTCACCACGCCGGATCTGCTGGACGCGCGCGGCAGCGGCGGGCCCGGTGTGCGGGTGGCGTGGGGTGTGGTGACGCTGCTGGTCTGTTTCCCCCTGCTGGTCGTGCAGCTGGTGGTGGTCGGGAATGTCGCCGCCGCCCTGCTCGGGCAGCCGGGAGCCCGGACCGGGTGCATCGTCGTCATCGGCTGTGTGATGACCGCGCTGGCCGTCAGCGGCGGGATCCGGGGCACGGGCGTGGTGATGATTACCAAGTCGGCGATCGCGCTGCCCGTGCTGGTGGTCGCGGCCCTGCTCGTTCTGCACCGCTTCGGCGGGGACCTGGGGCGGCTGCTCGACGCGGCCGCCGCCGGGTCCGGGACGGGTGAGGCGTTCCTGCGGCCGGGCGGCTACACGGGCGACGGGTGGGTCGGGGCGGTGAACCGGGTCGGGCAGATCTTCGGCATGACCATGGCCACGCTCGCCATGCCCGCCGTGCTGATGCGGGCCATCGCGACGAAGAGCCCGCGCGGGGCGCGGACCGTGGGCCGCTGGATGCTCGGTGAGCTGGTCCTGCTGTACGGGGCTCTCGCCGTCGTCGGTGTGGGTGCGGCGGCGCTGGTCGGCGGGGTGCTGCGGGAGGCCGGACCGTCGGCGCAGGTGTTCACGCCGCTGCTGCTGGGACGGGCGCTGGACGACGGCGGCCTCCTGGTCGCGGCCCTCGCCTGCGTCCTCTTCCTCACCGCGCTGGCCGCCGTCGTGGACGTCACCCTCGCCGCCGGGATCACCCTCGGCCGGGACGTACTGGCCGCTTCCGGTGACCGGCCGGCCGGGCGGCTCGACGGCACCGCGTCGCGCTGGTCGGCCGCGCTGACCGGGCTGGCCGCCGCGGCCGTGGCCGTCGTCTGCGCCGACTGGAACCTCGTCGTGGTCTCCACGCTCTGGCTCGCCCTCTGCGGCGCGGCACTCGCGCCGGTCCTGCTGTACGCCCTGTACTGGCCGGGGTTCACCGCCCGCGGCGCGCTGTGGTGCCTGTGGGGAGCGACCGCGGTGTGCGTGGTCGCGCTCGCCGTGTCGCCGTACGTGTCGGGTGCGCCCGGGGCGATCATGCCCGGGCACGACTTCCGGCTGTGGGACGTGACGATCCCGGGGGTGGTGACCGTGCCGGCCGGGTTCCTGCTGGGCTGGCTGGGCAGCGTCACGGACCGGCGGCGCCGGACGGGCGGGGCGGGGCGGCCGTCCGGAGTCACTTCTTCGCGTGCCGTCCGGCGATGAGTTCCGGGGACTGCCACGGTCGTAACCGGTACACGGACCGACAGCACAGGAGGACCCCATGTCCCGCAAGATCGTGGCCAGCGTGTTCATCTCGCTCGACGGCGTCGTCGAGGCGCCCGACCAGTGGCACTTCCCCTACTTCAACGACGAGATGGGCGCGGCCGTGGGCGCGGGTCTGAGCAACGCCGACACCATGCTCTTCGGCCGCGTGACGTACGACAGCTTCGCCGGCGCCTGGCCGGAGCGGGAGTCCGCGGGCGGGGAGGACGCGGGCTTCGCCAAGCAGCTCGGCGACATGCGGAAGATCGTGTTCTCCCGCAGCCCCCTCGACTTCCGGTGGCGCAACTCCGAGCAGGCGCAGGGCGACGTCGCGGAGGTGGCCGCCGCGCTGAAGCGGGAGCCGGGCGGCGACATCGGGCTGAGCGGCTCGATCTCGATCATCCGGCAGCTGCTCGCCGCCGGACTGCTGGACGAGCTGCAGCTCCTCGTGCACCCGATCGCCGTGCGCAAGGGGATGCGTCTGTTCGACGAGGGGGAGTCCTCCGTGCCGCTGAAGCTGCTGAAGTCGGAGACGTTCGGCACGGGTGTGCTGAACCTGGTGTACGGGCCGGACACGGCTCCGCCGACGGGGGGTTACGAGGAGGCGGTGGCTTCGCTCGGGGAGTAGGGGGGACCGACGTCACGCCCACCTCAAGACCACCTTCGTACACGACTACGAGGTTCACGCACGCCCAGTGTGTTGACACCCTCAACACATAGACGTGGACTGCCCGTACGGGCTAAGGTGTACGCTCCAGCAAGATGTACCCATCTTGCACGAGACGGGCGTCATGGGGAGGGGTAAGTGGGGTTGGGGACAGTCGGCGGACGTTTCCGCATCACGGGCGTGGTCGGGCGCGGGAACATGGGCGAGGTGCACCGGGCCGAGGACCTCGAGGCCGCCCCGGACTCCCCGCACCGGCAGGTCGCCGTCAAGACCCTGCTGCGCAGCCGCACCGGAGGCGCGATCGACGCCTCCGGGTCGGGTAAGGAGACCGCCCGTTTCCGCCGCGAGGTGCGCATCATGCGCATGCTCTCCCAGGGACACCCGAACCTGACCCTCCTGATCGACGGCGGCGTGGACGACACCGCGGACGGCGGCGGACTGCCGTACCTGGCGATGGAGCTGCTGGACGGCAGTCCGCTCGCGGACCTCATCGACGAGGAGCCCCAGCTGCCGGTCTCCTGGGTCGCCGCCATCGGTGCGCAGATCGCGTCCGGGCTCACCGCCGCGCACACCGCCGGGGTCGTCCACCGCGACCTGAAGCCGGCCAACGTGATGCTGACCGGTGACGGCACCGTCAAGGTCCTCGACTTCGGGATGGGCTCGATCGTCGACGACCCCGACCAGACGCGACTGACCAGCACCGGCGTCAGCCTCGGCACGGCCCGCTACATGGCGCCCGAGCAGTTCCGCGCCGAGCAGGTCTCCGCCTCGGCCGACCTCTACGCACTCGGCTGCATCCTGTACGAACTGCTCATCGGCCGTCCGCCGTTCTCCGGCCGGACCCATTACGAGATCTCCGAGCAGCATCTGCGTGAACTGCCCCCGCAGTTGACGCTGGTGCGTCCGGATCTGCCTGCCGCTCTGGTCCGGCTGGTGGAGCGTTTGCTGGAGAAGGACGCCGAACACCGCCCGGAGAACGCCGCGTTGGTCCGCGAGGTGCTGGTCCCGCTCGCGCTCTCCCACGACCCGACGGCCGCCCTGCTCGCTCCGCACTGGCAGGAGTCCGACCCGGTGGCGCGGCTGCGCGCCCTGCTCCCCGAGCGGGCCCCCACCGTACCCGCGCCCGCGCCGCGCAGGCAGCCGCGTCTGCCGGAGGCGATGGACGTCTTCGGCATCCACGCCGACCTGATCACCGAGTACGAGAGCTTCACCAAGAGCGGCACGGTGATCCGGGACGCGCGCATCGAGGGCTTCGTCGCCGACGATCTGCGGGCGAAGTCGCAGTGGCCCGACCCGTGGCTGTCGCTGAACCCGTTCTTCGCCGACGGCGGCCAGGTGACCGATCTGGTGCGGGACGGCATCCTGCACCCGAGGTGCGCGGAGATCTTCCAGGCCGGCAAGAAGGAGACGTCGGCGCGTCCCGACGGACGGCCGCTGACCTTCCACCTGCACCAGCGCCAGGCGATCGAGGCCGCGCAGGCGGGCGACTCCTACGTGCTGACCACCGGCACCGGTTCCGGCAAGTCGCTGTCGTACATCGTGCCGATCGTCGACCGCGTCCTGAAGGAGCGTGAGGCGGCGGGACCGAACGCCGAGCGCCGGGTGCGGGCGATCGTCGTCTACCCGATGAACGCGCTGGCCAACTCGCAGCTCGGGGAGCTGGAGAAGTACCTGCGCCACGGTTTCGGGAAGGGCCGCGAGCCGGTCACCTTCGCCCGGTACACCGGTCAGGAGTCCAGCGAGGAGCGCCGTGAGCTGCGCAAGAACCCGCCGGACATCCTGCTGACCAACTACGTGATGCTGGAGCTGATGCTGACCCGGCCGGACGACCGGGACAGCCTGATCCGCATGGCGGAAGGCCTTCAGTTCCTCGTCTTCGACGAGCTGCACACCTACCGGGGCCGGCAGGGCGCCGACGTGGCGTTCCTGATCCGCCGGGTCCGGCAGGCCTGCCGGGCGTCGGAGTCCCTCCAGTGCATCGGCACCTCGGCGACCATGTCGACCGAGGGCACCTGGGACGACCAGCGGCGTGAGGTCGCCAAGGTCGCCAAGCGGCTGTTCGGCACGACGGTGCTGCCCGAGCGGGTCATCGGCGAGACTCTGGTGCGGGCCACCGACGAGGCGCCGGAGTCCGTGCCCGCCGAGCGGCTGCGGGTGCCCTCGGCGCCCCGGTCGTACGAGGCGCTGACGAAGGACCCGCTGGCGCGCTGGGTGGAGTCGCGGTTCGGGCTGGAGCGGGAGGAGGGCACGGGCCGGCTGCGCCGGCGTGCCCCGGCGACCGTCGAGGAGGCGGCGGCGGAGCTGTCCGCCGTGTCCGGTGTCGCCGAGGAGACCGTGCGGGAGGCGATCCGCACGACGCTGGAGGCGGGCGCGCAGGCCAAGCACCCGGTGACGGAGCGGCCGCTGTTCGCGTTCCGGCTGCACCAGTTCCTGTCCAAGGGCGACACCGTCTACACGACGCTGGAGGACCCGCTCACCCGGCCGCTGACCCGCATCTATCAGCTGGAGCAGCCGGACAGCGGCGGCAAGCCGCTGTTCCCGCTGGCGTTCTGCCGCGAGTGCGGCCAGGAGTACCTGACGGTCTGGCGCACCGAGGACGGCGGCGCCTTCCGGTACGAGCCGCGCCGGGACACCTCCGCCTCTGGGGGACGCGCGGGCGAGGGCTACCTGTACCTCGGCATGCCCGGGCAGGACTACGAGTGGCCGGCCGATCCGCAGAAGGCCGTGGACGACCGCCGACTGCCGGAGTCATGGCTGGAGCCGGACGCGAACGGCGGGATGACCGTCAAGAAGTCCTACCGCCCCCGCCTGCCGAAGCGCGTCGTCGTGGACGCCCACGGCAACGAGTCCGGGGAGGGCCTGGTGGCGGCGTTCGTGCCGGCGCCGTTCCTCTTCTGCGTGCACTGCCAGGTCAGCTACGAGCAGACGCGCGGTCGGGACTTCGCCAAGCTGGCCACCCTGGACCAGGAGGGGCGTTCGTCCGCGACCTCGCTGATCTCCGCGTCGATCGTGAAGTCCCTGCGGGCGGTGCCCGAGGACAGCTTGGGCAAGGAGGCGCGCAAGCTCCTCACCTTCGTCGACAACCGGCAGGACGCGTCGCTGCAGGCAGGGCACTTCAACGACTTCGCCCAGGTGACGCAGTTGCGTGGCGCGCTGTACCAGGCGGCGGTGCAGGCGGGTGAGGACGGGCTGCGCCATGACGACCTCGCGGAGGCCGTCACCGAGGTGATGGGCCTGACGCCCCGCGACTACGCGGCGGGCACCAACCTGCCTCCGTCCATGGAGAAGCGGGCGGCGAAGGTGTTCCGGGACGTCGTCGGGTACCGCCTCTACCGCGACCTGGAGCGCGGCTGGCGCATCACGATGCCGAACCTGGAGCAGACCGGTCTGCTGCGGATCGACTACGAGGACCTGGCCTGGGTCGCCGCCCAGCCGGACCGCTGGCAGTCCGCGCACGCGGTGCTGCGTGACGCCGACCCGGAACTGCGCGAGGAGATCGGTCGCACGCTGCTCGACTACATGCGGCGTGAACTCGCCATCGACGTGCAGTACTTCCGCGACGACTTCGACACCTTGCAGCGGGCGAGCGAGGAGCGGCTGACCGGGCCGTGGGTGCTGAGCGACTCGGACCAGCCGACCGTCGGCACCGCCTACCCGTACGGCTCGCGGCCCGGCATGGAGCGGTCCGCGCTGTTCCTGTCGGCGCGCGGCAAGTTCGGCAAGTACCTGCGGCGGAATCTGCCCGCACTGCGCGAGGCGTCCATCACGCTCGACGACGTCCAGTGCGTCATTGAGGACCTGTTGAAGGTGCTGCGGGACGCCGAGCTCGTGCGTGAGGTGGAGGCGACCCCTGAGCGATCGGGGCCTGCCTTCCGCCGCCGCGCGTCGGAGAAGCGCACCGGCTACCGGGTGGCGGCCGCCGCGTTGATCTGGCGGGCCGGCGACGGCGAGCGGGGCGCGGTCGACCCGCTGGCGCGCACGTACAGCAGCGGCGAGGGACCGCGCGTCAACCCATTCTTCCGCGACCTGTACCGTACGGCGGCGGCCGAACTGGCCGGCCTGTTCGCGCGGGAGCACACCGCGCAGGTCACGCCGGAGGACCGGCTGGAGCGCGAGCGGCAGTTCCGTGACGCCGAACTGCCGCTGCTGTACTGCTCGCCGACGATGGAGCTGGGCGTGGACATCTCCTCGCTCAACGCGGTGATGATGCGCAACGTGCCGCCGACCCCGGCGAACTACGCGCAGCGCTCGGGCCGGGCGGGCCGCTCCGGCCAGCCCGCGCTGGTCACCACGTACTGCGCGACGGGCAACAGCCACGACCAGTACTACTTCCGGCGTTCCCAGGACATGGTGTCGGGGCAGGTGGCCCCGCCGCGCCTGGACCTCGCGAACGAGGACCTGGTCCGTTCGCATCTCCAAGGCATCTGGCTGGCGGAGACCGAGATGAAGCTCGGTGCCGCGATCCCGGACGTCATCGACGTCGCCTACGACCCGGACGGCGACGACCGCCCCGATCCGCAGATGCCGCTGCCGCTGCTCGACCGGATCCGTGACCTGTCCCTGGACGAGGGCGCGCGCCGGCGTGCGGTCGCCGCCGCCCGTACGGTCCTTGCCCCGCTGATCGCGGACTTCGAGGCGACGACCTGGTGGTACGACGAGTGGATCGAGGACCGGATCGAGCGGGCCCCGGCGAAGTTCGACGCGGCGTTCGACCGGTGGCGGGACCTGTTTCGGGCGGCGGTCATCGACCAGTACGAGCAGAACAAGCGGGTCGTCGACCACACCCTCTCCCCCGGTGAGCAGGCGCGGGCGCGCACCCGCCGTCGGGAGGCGGAGACGCAGACGAACCTGCTGCTGAACCGCTCCACCGACAGCAAGTCGGTGATGAGCGACTTCAACCCGTACCGGTACCTGGCGTCCGAGGGGTTCCTGCCCGGCTACAGCTTCCCGAGGTTGCCGCTGGCCGCGTACATCCCGCGTTCCGGCAACCGCCGCAATGCCGACGGCGACTATCTGCAGCGGCCCCGGTTCCTCGCGATCCGCGAGTTCGGCCCCGGCGCGCTCATCTACCACGAGGGCGCCCGCTACCAGGTGACCCGGGTGCAGCTGCCGCCTGACGCCTCGGGCGACCTGGCCACGGCGGAGGCCCGGCGCTGTGACGCCTGCGGCTACCACCACGACGTCAAGGCGGGTTCGGACCTGTGCGCGATGTGCGGCGAGCCGCTGCGCGGCAAGCGCACGGGCCTGCTCCAGCTGCACACCGTGTACACCACCCCGCGCGAGCGGATCTCCTCCGACGAGGAGGAGCGGCGCAGGGCCGGTTTCCGCCTGGAGACGTCGTACGCGTTCCAGGACCACGGCGCCCGCAAGGGCCGTCTCACCTCGCACGTCAGCGACGGGGACGGCGCGCCCGTCCTCGACCTGGACTACGGCGACTCGGCGACCGTCCGCATCACCAACCTGGGCCGGGTCCGCGACAAGGAGGGCGAGCCGGACGGCTACTGGCTGGACCTGGGCGACGGCCGCTGGCTGAACGACCGGGCCGCCGCGGACGCCATCGAGGGCACCGGCATGCCGGTGGTCGACGAGGACGGCAACGAGAAGCGCCGCAAGAAGCGGGTCCTGCCGTACGTGGAGGACCGCCGGAACATCCTCGTGGTGACGCTGGACGAGCCGCAGCCGGAGCCGGTGGCGCTGTCGTTCCTGTACGCCCTGGAGCGGGGCATCGAGGCGGCGTTCGAGCTGGAGGACTCCGAGCTGACGGCGGAGCTGCTGCCCCCGGAGGACGGGCCGCGCCGCCGCATGCTGTTCACGGAGGCCGCGGAGGGCGGCGCGGGCGTGCTGCGCCGCATCCAGCACGAGAAGGACGCCCTCGCGAAGGCCGCCCGGACCGCGCTGGAGATCTGCCACTTCGACCCGGACACGGGCGAGGACCTGGGCGGTCCCTCGGAGCACGAGAAGTGCGCCCGCGGCTGTTACACCTGCCTGCTGACGTACGCCAACCAAGGGCACCACCGGCAGCTGAGCCGGCACACCGCCCGTCCGCTGCTGCTGCGTCTGGCCGGCGCCCGCACCGAGCGGGAGGACCGGGGCGAGTCGCGCAGCGAGGCGTTCCGCAGGCTGGTCCCGGCGGTGACGGCCGCCGGCACGGGCGGCACCACGGCGGCCGCGGAGACTCCCGCCGCTGCCGAGGACTCCCCCGTGTCCGTGCCGACGCCGCTGGAGACGGACCTGGCGGCGCTCGTCGCGCAGGGCGATCTGGTCGGCTGGCTGAAGGCGAAGGGCTACCGGCTGCCGGACGAGGTCGACGTGTTCGTCGACGCGGCGGCGGCCCGGCCCGACCTGGTGTTCCGCCTGGACGGCGTCCACCTCGCCGTGTTCGTCGACACCCCGGACCGGCCGGCCGACTCCTCCCGTGACGTGGAGGCCGGCTACCGCCTGGAGGAGGCCGGCTGGGACGTGGTGCGCTTCCCGGCGGACGCGGACTGGGACGCCGTCGTCGAGCACCACGCCGCCTACTTCCACCTGCGCTGACCGTTCCGCGCCCCCTTTCGACCTCCCGACGTATCGATCCGAGGAACTGAGACATCCCATGAGCCCCACGTACACAGCCGGCTCGCTGGTCGCGGCCCGTGGCCGGGAATGGGTGGTGCTGCCCGAGAGCGCCCCCGACATGCTGGTGCTGCGCCCGCTGGGCGGGAGCGAGGACGACATCGCGGCCGTCTTCCCCTCGTTCGAGGAGGTGCGCCCCGCCGAGTTCGCCGCGCCGAGCCCGGACGACCTGGGCGACCAGCGTGCCGCCGGTCTGCTGCGCACGGCGCTGCGCATCGGGTTCCGGTCGGGCGCGGGCCCGTTCCGCTCGCTGGCGTCCATCGCCGTCGAGCCCCGCGCCTACCAGCTGGTGCCGCTGCTGATGGCGCTGCGGCAGCGCACGGTACGGCTGCTCATCTCGGACGACGTCGGCATCGGCAAGACGGTCGAGGCGGGGCTGATCGCCAAGGAGCTGCTGGCGCAGGGCGAGGCGACCCGGCTGGCGGTGCTGTGCTCCCCCGCGCTGGCCGAGCAGTGGCAGGGCGAGCTGCGGGAGAAGTTCGGCATCGACGCGGAGCTGGTGCTGGCGTCCACGGTGTCGCGTCTGGAGCGGAACCTGGAGCTGGGCCAGTCCCTCTTCGACCGGCACCCGTTCACCATCATCTCGACGGACTTCATCAAGTCGACCCGTCACCGTGAGGACTTCGTCAAGCACTGCCCCGACCTGGTGATCGTCGACGAGGCGCACACCTGTGTGGCCGCCGACGACCCCGCGCAGGGCGGCGCGTCCTCCGCGACGAACCAGCTCCGCTACGAGCTGCTGCGCAAGGTGTCCGCCGACGCCGACCGCCACCTGCTGCTGCTGACGGCGACCCCGCACTCCGGCAAGGAGTCCGCGTTCCGCAACCTGCTCGGCCTGGTGCGGCCCGAGCTGGCGACGCTGGACCTGGAGACGCCGGCGGGGCGGGCGAAGCTCGCCGAGCACTTCGTGGCCCGCAAGCGCGCCGACGTGCGCGACTACCTCACCAAGGAGGACGGTCTCGCCGACGACTCCCTGGCGGAGCGGACCGCTTTCCCGTCCGACCGCTGGACGAAGGATGAGCCGTACAAGCTGACGCCCGCCTACCGGGCGCTCCTTGACGACGCGATCGCCTACGCCGCGGACCGCGTCCACGCGGCCGGCGAGCAGGGCAAGCGGGAGGCCCGCATCGCCTGGTGGTCGGTGATCGCCCTGCTGCGCTCCATGGTGTCGTCCCCGGCCGCCGCCGCGCAGACCTTGAAGACGCGCTCCGAGTCCGCCACCGCCCGCACCGCGCAGGAGGCGGACGTGCTGGGGTCCCCGGTGGCCGCCGACTCCGCCGAGAACGACCGGCACGAGGGCATGGACGTGGCGCCCGGCGCCGCCGAGTCGGAGGACGCGGGCGCCCGCCTGCTGGAACTCGCCGGACGTGCCGAGGAGTTGATGGGTCCGGCGGGGGACGCGAAGCTGAAGGCGCTGACCAAGCACCTGAAGGACCTGATCGGCAAGGGCTACAACCCGATCGTCTTCTGCCGCTACATCCCCACGGCCGACTACCTCGCCCAGCAGCTGGACGGCAAGCTCGGCAAGAAGACGAGGATCGCCGCCGTGACCGGCACGCTCTCCCCGCAGCAGCGGCTGGAGCGGATCGAGCAGCTCGCCGCCGAGGAGGGCGGCGACCCGTCCGTGCGACGCGTTCTGATCGCCACCGACTGCCTCTCCGAGGGCGTCAACCTCCAGCACCACTTCGACGCCGTCGTCCACTACGACCTGGCGTGGAACCCGACCCGCCACGACCAGCGCGAGGGCCGCGTCGACCGGTACGGGCAGAAGCGCGACCAGGTCCGCGTCATCACGATGTACGGCGAGGACAACGGCATCGACGGCAAAGTCCTGGAGGTGCTGTTCAAGAAGCACCGCCAGATCAAGAAGGACCTCGGCATCTCCGTCTCCGTCCCCGACGAGACCGCCAGCGGCGTCACCGACGCCGTGGTGGAGTGGCTGCTGCTGCACGGGCGGCAGGGCAGCCAGGAGAGCCTGTTCGAGATGGACGCCCATCAGGAGTCGTTCGACCGCATCGAGCGGGAGTGGACGTCGGCCGCCGAACGGGAGAAGACCTCCCGTTCCAAGTACGCGCAGCGTGCCATCCACCCGGAGGAGGTGGCCCGCGAGGTCGCCGCCGTACGGGCCGCGCTCGGCGGTGCGGAGGAGGTGCGCGAGTTCACGCTGGAGGCGCTGCGGGACCTGGACGCGCTGATCCGCGACCCGCGTGACGGCAGTGGTGACTTCACCGCGCAGGTCGGCGGCACCCCGGCGGGACTGCGGGACGCGCTCGCGGCCACGCTGGGCAACCGGCTGGTCGAGGAGGACCGCGAGATCCCGTTCCGCACCACGCCGGCGATCGGCCGCGGCGAGGCCGCCCTCGTCCGCACCGACCCGGCGATCGGGGCCATCGCCTCCTACGTCCTGGACTCGGCGCTGGACGAAAAGGCGCTGGGTCCGCGCCCGGCCCGCCGCTGCGGTGTGGTGACGACGGACGCGGTCAGCGTCCGCACCACGCTGCTGCTGGTCCGCTACCGCTTCCACCTCACCCTGCCGTCCCGTTCGGGTGAGCGGCAGGTGGTTGCCGAGGACGCGCGGCTGCTCGCCTACGAGGGTCTGCCGCAGCGCGCCCGCTGGCTGGACGACGACGCGGCCGCCGCGCTGCTCGGGGCCCGCGCCACCGCCAACACGCACGAGCTGGCCGCCCGCAAGGCCATCACCCGCGCGCTGGAGGGCCTGCCCGGCCTCGCCGACCACCTCACCGAGTACGGCACCCGTCTGGCCGCCGAACTCGACGCCTCGCACCGCCGCGTGCGCAAGGCCAACGAAGAGATCGTCCGCGGTCTGAAGGTCGTCCCGCAGGAGCCCGCCGACGTCCTCGGCGTGTACGTCTACGTGCCGCCCGCCGCCTCTACCGTGTACGGAGCCGAAGCCTGATGTCCGCCGCCGCCACTCGCACCGCCCTGGCCTTCACCGCCGTCACCACGGTCGGCGGTCTGCTCCCCGCCGACATGCTGCTGCGCATCGCCGAGGCGCGGAACCTGCCGGGCACCAAGCCCGCCGACTACGGCCTGCCCGCGTCCGTGCCCGTGCGGGACGAGGCCGAGCGTGCCTGGGAGTACCTCAAGCCGCTCTGGCGCGAGCTGCGCGCCGCCCTGCCCTCGGACCCGGTCACGGGCGCGCCCTCCGCCGACCCGACGGGCCGCGCCGGCTCCGACTGGCTCGCCCAGCTCTTCCGCAAGCTGGACTTCGGTGCGCTGACGGAGGTCGGGGCGGCGGGCATCCCTGCCGACTCGGACCCGGAGAAGCGGTTCCCCGTGTCGCACCGGCACGGTCCCGCGCTGGTGCATCTGGTGCCGTGGAACCAGGAGTTGGACAAGCGTCCGGCGGCCGGTCAGGTCCCGGCGCAGTCGATGCTCCAGGACTGCCTGAACCGTACGGAGACCCACCTGTGGGCGGTGCTCACTAACGGGCGCCGGCTGCGGCTGCTGCGGGACTCGTCGTCCTTCGCGACGGCGGCGTACGTCGAGTTCGACCTCGAGGCGATCTTCGACGGGGAACTGTTCAGCGAGTTCGTGCTGCTGTACTGCGTGCTGCACGCGTCGCGGTTCGCTGTGCCGGAGGGGGCGGCGCCTTCGGGGTGCTGGCTGGAGAAGTGGCGGGCGGAGGCCGTCACGTCGGGGGCGCGGGCACTGGACCAGCTTCGGCTGGGCGTGCAGAACGCGCTGACCGTGCTCGGGACCGGGTTCCTGCGGCATCCGGAGAACGTCCGGTTGCGGGAGGACGTGGACCCGAAGGCACTGCGGGATGCGCTGCTGCGGCTGGTGTACCGGTTGTTGTTCGTGTTTGTGGCTGAGGACCGGGACGCTCTGCTCGACCCGAACGCGGGTGAGCGGCAGCGGGAGGCGTACGAGCGGTACTTCTCGTCGGCGCGACTGCGGGAGCGGGCCCGGCGACGGCAGGGCACGGCACATGGCGACCAGTACGAGGCGTTGCGGATCGTTCTTGACGCGCTGGGTAAGGAGGGGGGCCGTCCTGAGCTGGGGCTGCCCGGCCTCGGTGGTCTGTTCACGCACACGGAGGCCGACGCGCCGCTGGACGGGCTGAAGCTGTCCAACGAGTCGCTGCTGGCTGCCGTGCGGCATTTGGCTCAGGTGCGGGACCCGGGTGCGCGGCGGTGGCGGTCCGTCGACTACCGGCACCTGGACGCGGAGGAGCTGGGCTCGGTCTACGAGTCGCTGCTGGAGCTGGAGCCGAAGCACTCGGCTGCGGACCGGACCTTTGAGCTGATCGAGGTCGCGGGCAACAGCAGGAAGACTACGGGTAGTTACTACACCCCGTCGTCGCTGATCGAGTGCCTGTTGGACACGACGTTGGATCCGGTCATAGACGACGCGGTGAAGCGGGGCGAGCAGCGGGCCACTGAGGCCTGCCGGCCCGACCCGGCCGACGACATCGTCGACGAGCTGCTCTCCCTGACGGTCTGCGACCCGGCTTGTGGTTCCGGGCACTTCCTGGTCGCCTCGGCTCGGCGTATCGCCAAGCGGGTGGCGTCGGTGCGCGAGCGCAACCCGGAGCCTACGGTCGACGCGGTACGGCACGCCCTGCACGAGGTCATCGCGCGCTGCATCTACGGGGTGGACCTCAACCCGATGGCGGTGGAACTGGCGAAGGTCTCGCTGTGGCTGGAGGCGCTGGAGCCGGGGAAGCCGCTCGGGTTCCTGGACGCCCACGTCAAGCACGGCAATGGTCTGATCGGCGCGACGCCCAAGCTGTTGGCGGAGGGCGTCCCGGACGACGCGTTCAAGCCGATCGAGGGGGACGACAAAAAGTATGCGGCCGGACTGGTCAAGCGGAACAAGGCTCAGCGCGGTGGCCAGGACGAGCTGCTCTTCGACACGGACGTCCTGCCCGGCAATGACCAGTACGCCGCCGAGCTGGCCCGGATCACCGCCGCCCCGGCCGACTCTCTAGAGCAGGTGCGGGCTCAGGAGTCCGCGTACCGCGCCTACGTCGAGTCCACGACGTACATCCAGGACTTGCACGCCGCTGACGCATGGTGCGCCGCGTTCGTCTGGCCCAAGCGGGAGGGAGCGCCAGAGGCGCCGACCGACCAGGTGTTCCGCGCGCTGCGCGGGCGTGACCAGTCTGCGGTGCCGGAGGCCACGCACGCCGAGATCATGAGTCTGCGGGATCAGTACCGGTTCTTCCACTGGCACCTTGAGTTCCCGGAGGTGTTCGGCGTCCAGGAATCGGTGATGGGCATCCAGCAGGGGACGGGTTGGGTCGGCGGGTTCGACGCGGTGGTGGGGAATCCTCCGTGGGAGCGGGTGAAGCTTCAGGAGCAAGAGTTCTTCGCGCAGCGCGACACTGAAATCGCGAACGCCAAGAACGCAGCCGCCCGCAAGCGTCTGATCGTGACGCTTCGTAGCGACCCTGACCGCGCGCATCTCGCTGCGGAATTTGAGGCCGCTAAACGGCGCGCGGAAGGG
This sequence comes from Streptomyces sp. GB4-14, assembly GCF_022696125.1. Classification (NCBI taxonomy): domain Bacteria; kingdom Bacillati; phylum Actinomycetota; class Actinomycetes; order Kitasatosporales; family Streptomycetaceae; genus Streptomyces; species Streptomyces sp. GB4-14. The sequence goes on from NZ_RZHO01000002.1 coordinate 1,226,423, forward strand.
GAAAGCCACTTCTTGCGCGTTAGCGGCCGCTACCCGCTCACAGGTCGAGGGGACATCAACACGTATGCCGTCTTCACGGAGACCGACCGCATATTGACGGGAAACCGAGGGCGCACGGGAGTGATTGTTCCGACGGGAATCGCAACAGACGACACTACACAGTACTTCTTCAAGGATTTGACCAGTCACGGCGCATTGGCATCTCTTTACGATTTCCGCAACGCTGGGTTTTTCGCAGATGTCGCCGGCGCCCAAGGCAACCGGTTTTGCCTGCTCTCCCTCACCGGACGGAAAAACGAAAATCCAATCGACATCGTCTTCCGAGCAACGAGTTTGAGCGATCTTGAAGACCCTAAGCGTCACGTGCATATCACAAATCAAGAGATCAACATCCTCAACCCAAACACCGGAACCTGCCCGATCTTCACAAATCACCGCGACGCCAAAATTACGCTTGACATTTACCGCCGGACACCGGCGCTACTCACGGAGCCCGGAACGGTAAGCGGTGATCCCTGGGGCGTATCTTTCATGACCATGTTTCACATGGCCAACGAATCTGACCTCTTCCGCCCCTCCGCCGCTAACCAAGAAACCCTTGAGTCGATACTGATCGACGGTTGGCGTTTTGACGGCAGTTCTCTAGTAAGAAACGACGAACGCCTCCTCCCTCTTTACGAGGCGAAAATGTTTCACCTGTACAATCACAGATTCGGCGACTACCAGCTCGCAGATGGAGAAACCGGAAAGGCAGTTCGTCAACTTCCGACACCATCCGTCGAAATGCTGGATGATCCGACACACCTGCCGCAAGGCCGCTACTGGGTACCCGAAAGCGAAATTGCTGAGAAGCTTGGGCGAAATAAATGGGACAGGGAGTGGTTCTTCGCGTTCCGTAAGATTACGAGCTCAACAGATGAGCGTACGTTCATCGGGTCCATCATGCCGCGCGTCGGCCTAGGCGATTCAGGGAACATCATCATCTCGCGCGAGAGCCCAAAGAAGACGGCAACCCTGGCAGCCCTTCTGTCGAGCATGATGCTTGACTATATCGCCCGTCAGAAAATCGGCGGCGTGAACTTCAACTACTTCATTGTAAAACAGCTGCCAGTGCTTCCCCCTGACTCAGTGGAACCTCACATGGATTTCATCCTCACCCGATTCCTTGAGCTCACGTACACCGCCCGCGACTTGACTGCCTTCGCCCGCGATCTGGACGACACAGGAGAGCCGTTCCGCTGGAACGACCATCGCCGCGCCCAACTGCGCGCCGAGCTGGACGCTTACTTTTTCCACCTGTATGGAATCAGTCGCGAGGACACTGACTACATTCTTGAGTCTTTCCAGACAGAGAGGGGAGGCCTTAAGAACAACGAAATTGCCAAGTTTGGTGAATATCGCACCAAGCGACTGGTTCTCGCCGAATACGACCGCATGGCCACTGCCGGCCTGACTCTGGAAACCCCGCTCGCTGAGGGCGAATTCGGCACCTACCGCTCCACCTTGACCCCGCCGCCGGGCGAGGGCCCTCGCCACGGTTGACCTGCTTATACAACACCTCAGCCGATCGGAAACTCATCGAATAATCGAGGTCAACCCTTGCAATGTCCCACCGCGCCGATAGGGTGAATCCGCAGATGCATCCCTTAAACGAGAAACGCGATAGAGCACTAGGTGAACGGACCGAATAAATATGGCGTCAAAGCGGCAGAGTCTCGGTGATGCCAAACTGGCCAAGCTGGATGAGTTCTACACACAGCTATCCGACATCGAGAAGGAGGTTCGACACTACAAGAAGCACTTCAAAGGTAAGGTCGTCTACCTTAACTGCGATGACCCTCGCGCATCTCAGTTCTTCCACTACTTCAGCTACAACTTTGAGAGACTTGGTCTGAAAAAACTTATTGCCACCTGTTATAAAAGCCAAGACATGGACCTGTTCTCCGCGGGGGATAGCGAGAGAGCCATCTACCTGGAATACACAGGTGACAAGGATGGTGATCGAATTCCGGGCCGTAATGAGATCGAGGTGAAGTGCCTCAACGGTGACGGGGACTTTCGCTCCCAGGAGAGCATCACTCTCCTTAAAGAAGCCGACATTGTCGTAACCAACCCTCCCTTCTCCTTGTTCCGCGAGTACGTCGCGCAGCTAATGAAGTACAACAAAAAGTTCCTGATCATTGGGAACATGAACGCAGTCACGTACAAGGAGATCTGGCCCTACATCCAGCAGAATCGAATCTGGCTCGGCGTCACCCGCACCGGCACCGGGCAGATGTGGTTTCGCATCAAGAACGACGCGCCGGTGAAGAAGGGGCAGCGCGTCGATGAGAACGGCGACCGCTACCAGACCATTGGCCACTCAGCATGGTTCACGAACCTTGATCACTCAAAGCGGCACGAGGAGCTCACGCTCTATCGCACTCACGCCCCTGACGCCTACCTCTCCTACGACAACTACAACGGCATCGAGGTTGGCAAGGCTGTCAACATCCCCGTTGACTGGGAGGGGGTAATGGGTGTGCCGATCACCTTTCTTGGTAAATACAATCCCGACCAGTTCGAGATAGTAGGGATCGCTAAGGCCCCGCTAGGAGAGCCGTCTAAGATCTATCCGAAGCAGACACAGGTCAGCGCGAACGGCGCGCGGAGCACGGTCACGAAGCTTAATGATGGTCCTGCCCTAAAAGTGGAGACGCCGCCGACCGACAAAACCTACTACGAAATCGATGGCGAGTACTACGTCCAACTGTACGCACGCATTCTTATCCGACACAAGAGAGTGATCGCATGAAAATCGATCTCAAAAATATCCGGGTGCGCGACCTCGTCGAAGGCTACGAGGATAATGACGAGTTGGGCGTGAGGGCCTATGGTGACAAGCTCGACGTACGTCCGCCTTATCAGCGTGAGTTCGTCTACAAGGACAAGCAGCGCAATGCCGTCATAGAGACACTGCGCCGGGGTTTCCCGTTGAACGTCATGTACTGGGCTGTGCGTCACGACGGCACCTTCGAGGTGATCGACGGGCAGCAGCGCACCATCTCGATCTGCCAGTACGTTGAGGGCGACTTCTCAATACCAATTGACGGGCACCGGCTTGCTTTCCATAACTTGCAGCAAGACCAGCGAGAACAGATCCTCGACTACGAGCTTATGGTCTACATCTGCGAGGGAACCGATTCCGAAAAGTTAGAATGGTTCAAGACGATCAACATTGCTGGCGAGGAGCTCACCGATCAGGAGCTGCGCAACGCTGTCTACCATGGTGTCTGGGTCTCTGCGGCTAAGAAGTACTTCTCGAAGAACAACTGCCCTGCCCACGCTATCGCGTCCAATTACATGACGGGATCGCATATCCGGCAGGACTATCTCGAGACAGCCATCAAGTGGATTAATAATGGTGACGTCGACGGGTACATGGCCAAACATCAGCATGACGCCAGCGCCGAAGCGCTGTGGCTGTACTTCCAGGATGTCATGAAGTGGGTAAAGACAACCTTCCCCAAGTGGCGCAAGGAGATGCGCCCTGTCCAGTGGGGGTTTCTTTACAATGAGTTCAAAAACGCTGACCTTAATCCGACTGAGCTGGAAGCCGAGATTTCCAGGCTCATGCAGGACGAAGACGTCACCAAAAAGAGTGGTATATATATCTACGTCCTTAATCGGGAAGAGCGTCATCTGAGCATCCGCTCGTTTACCGACAATCATAAGCGCGAGGCGTACGAGCGACAGAAAGGCATCTGCCCTGTCTGTAAGAAACATTTTGAGCTCACCGAGATGGAGGCGGATCACATTACGCCTTGGCATGCCGGCGGACCGACCATCCCAGCAAACTGCAAGATGCTCTGCAAGAACGACAATCGCAGGAAGGGTGGAGTCTAACCTCATTCCTCACATGATCAACAGCGTGCGATCCTCCAGGCCCTCTGACGATTCTCCGAGCTGAGACGAGTCGGACATGGACGCCCGCTAGACGATACTTCGCAATGAGTTCGTGCTACCGGTATCGCAGGACGTGGACCCCGTCGGCCAGGTCTTCACTCAAGCTCATTTGAAGATTGGCGAAGGAGACACCATCGCCCCACGCCTCCTTCTCCGACGACTTCCTGCGCTCCGGAAGCGGTATACGTCCGGTACCTCGGTCCGCACCTGCGTAACACCCTCACCTGACGCCTTGCGCTGCAAAGGGTGTGCCGTCCGCCACTTCGGCGGACGACACACCCAAGTCGCTCAGCGCTCCGACGCGAACCGTACGAACTGTCCCCAGCCTTCGCGGCCGACAGCGAAGGCCGGGCGGGTCACGTCCTTGGAGTCCCGTACGTGGACAGCCTGTTCGGCGATCGCGACCTCCACGCAGCTGTCGCCCTCGCTGCCGCTGTAGCTGGACTTGAACCAGGCGAGTTCCGACGTACCGCTACTCATAGCTCTCCTCGGAGTCGCTCCAACAGGTCCCGGGAGTCTGTGGGGTTCAGGGCCTGCGAGCGCAGTGTGTCATAGCGCTGGCACAGCACGGTCACCTCTTTCGCGTCGGAGATCAGCCGCCCGTTCTTCTGCCCCTCAGAGTAAGCAAGCCGCCGCCCCTCCAAGGTTTTCAGAATCTGCAACGGCCCATCCAGACACGCGTGCAACCGCGCCTCCACCGGCACCACCTGGAGCGTCACGTTACGCGGAGCCGTGAGCTCAAGGACGTGGTCCACCAACCCACGCATCGCCTCGGCATCACCAAACTGCCGTCGGAACACGTGCTCCTCGACGATGAAGCTGAACGGCACCGTGGGCCGCTCCCTCATCGTCGCCTGCCGCTCCATCCGTGCGGCGAGCTGCATCTCCAACTCCTCGTCCGTCCGCAGGGGGATAGTGCCCTCGAACACCGCCCGCGCACACGCCTCCGACTGCAACAGCCCCGGAACCAACCGGCACTCATACGTGCACAGACTCACCGCCTCCCGCTCCAACCTCGCCCACCGCCGGAACCACGCCGCCAGCCCCGCCTCCCCCCGCGTCAGATGCCGAGCCGCCCTCCGCAGCGCCCCCGTGTTGCCGAGGGCCTCCTCCGCCCGCTCCACGAACGCCTCGTCCGGCATCCGGCGTCCCAACTCCGCCGACTCGACCGTGTGTTTCGAGTACTGGACCCTCGCACCGAGGTCCGCCCGGCTCAGCCCCGCGTGCTCGCGCAGCGCCTGGATGACGGCCCCGAACGTCCGTAGGCTGTCCGACGGCTGCGGCTCCCGCTCCCACTCCCCCACCGGCCCCGCCGGAACCGCCCGCATACCGCCGACGCTCCCGGCCGCTGCCTCCCCCTCGACCCCGACCACGTCCATCCGCCGCCCCTTTCCTCGACTCCGCACCGCGCTGCGCCGGCCGCCTCTCACGCCGCCCGCGTCCGCCTCCAGCCTGACGGATCATCAGACGTACCGCCCACTCTTCGTGTCCGTACGCTGACTCAGCGTACGGGGTGCCACACTCGTCCCCGCCCCCGTCCGACCGCCACTCTGAGGTCACGGAGATCCGGGACGAGCCGTCCGTGTCTACCGCTCACCTGCGGAAACACCCAGGCGGCACGCCCCCTCCGTGCACTCCCGCCCCCTACGGGCGGCCGGGGCCGGACCCGGCCGCGTCAGACGAGCTGGAAGGTGCAGTCATGCAGAACGGAACCAGCGCGGCCTCGTTCACGAAGGCGTGCGGCGGCCCCTGCACGGAAGGGTGCGTGACCCTCGCCCGGATCGGCGAGGACGCCTGGGCGCTGGGCGACAGCAAGCGGCCGGACGCAGAGCCGCTGCGGTTCACCACGGAGGAACTGGACGCCGCCGGTATCGACCCGGCCCGCTTCGGCCTCGGCGCCTGACCCTCCTCCCCCCTGTCGCCGGCCGGACCGGGTCCCTCCCCGCGTCCGGCCGGCGCTCCGCCCTCCGGGAGCAGCACGTGCACCACCATGCCTACCTCTGGACCGGCCCGAAGGCGCGCTTCGACGACGAGGCCCTGCGACGGCCTCCGCACCCCGACCCGCCCCCGGCCGGGAGCAGGCCGGAACTGATCGAGCGCTACCGCCAGGTCGCCGCGGAGTTCCGCCCGTCGGACCTGCCGCCCCTGGAGACGGCGTACTGGCTCGTCAAGCCCCGCTCGTTGGTGCGGGGCACCTGGGAGGACGCGAAGGAGGCGGCGACCTGGTTGGGCGAGCGCCTGGCCGAGTACGCCCCCCGGTTCGCCGCGGAGCACGACCGGGACACCGCGCGCCTGGCCCTGCTGTTGGACGCCGCCGCCGAACGGCTGCACGCGGGCGGTGACATGTCGTACGGCCACTACCTCGAACGCCCCTCGTACCTCGCCCTCGCCGTGGTGACGTGCTCCCCGAACCGCGCGGCCCTCGAACTGCCGTGCCCCTGCGCGTAGAAGACCGCTCGCTCCGGCTCCGTACGCTCACTCAGCGTACGGGGCTCGGGTCTCGCCTCCGCCCGTCAACTCCCGCCACGCTGACGCCATGAACCAGGCAACACCTCACGTCGGCGCCCCCGTCGGCACCTTCACCCAGCTGCTCTCGTCCACACGGCGCGGCGCCCGTCTCGCGCGGCTCCTCGCGGTGACCGAACTGCGTTCCTGGGACGTCTCGCAGGACCTCACGGAGCGTGCCGAACTCGTCGTGGCGGAGCTGGCCGCCAACGCCGTCCTGCACGGACGCGTGCCGGGGCGCTGCTTCCGGCTCACGCTCACCCTCGACCCGGCGGCCGGCCGCCTCCGTATCGAGGTCAGCGACGCCCGCGGGGACCTCCGCCTGCTCCCCCGCCCCACGGACACCGACCCACTCGGCACCACCGGACGCGGCCTGACCCTCGTCACCGCCCTCGCCGACCACTGGGACTGCGTCCCCTACCCGCCCAGTGGCAAGACCGTCCGGGCGGACCTGCTCGACACCATCCCCTGATCACTTCGCCGACCGACCGCGCCGGCTTTCCCACCCGGCCTCGGCAGACGACCTCGATCACACCAAGCCGACCACCCTCGGGATCAGTACAGGAGGTCCAAGTCGCTGAACGGTGTTCTGGGCCTTCCGCTGACCTCACGGAACTCGTCCGGGTCGTAGTGAAGCCGGAAGGTGTGAGTGTGTCCGCCCTCGACCCAGTAGACAGTGATGGCGGAGAGCAGGTCACGCGCCGTCCGACGGGTGCGGGACCTGATCCCCTCTTCCTGGTCGAGAATCCAGTCCTCGACGTACTCCGGGAGGCTGAAGGTCAGCGTGTAGGCACGTCCTTCACGGGGTTCGAGGGACCAGAGGGGATGCCCTGCGCTCCGCTGGCTCCTGCGCACGCGCACTGCGTGAGTGGGATGTGCCCGCGCGTATCTGAAGAAGTGCTCGAGGTCGTCGGAGACGAGCCCGAGGACGAACGGAGCCGCGGGAAAGGCGAGTACGAGCCCGAGCGGCAGACGCTGCAGGTCGGCCACCAGCGTGTCGAGCGGACGAGTCACCGCGGCGGAGCTAGGCACGGGGTCCTCGTACATGTCCAGCAGGTGGCGGCGTACGTAGTTGCGGATCCTGTACACGGCGGGCCGCTGACTCGGAGGCATCGACTTGGTCACGTCGTAAACCGCCTCGGCAGCGTCCTTCACCAGCTTGCACAGGGGGTTGAAGTCAGGCAGCGACAGATCGATGAGCGAGATCTGATGGGCCAGCGCGAACTCCTGCGCGTCCCGCGTGAACCCTGACGTCGAGAAGATCGCGTAACTGTAGTGGTAGCGCGTCCTCGGGCGCCGAGGACCCGCACCGTTGCCCAGCGTGGTGACGTCGCCTGCGTTCAGATCGTGCACGACACCGTGGCCGTTGCGTACGACACTGAGTCCGACCGGGGGGCTGGTGAACTTGGCCTCGGCGAACAGACGGATCGGGAGCGAGAACGGAGGGACGTAGGGGAACTCACCCAAAGCGTCCGCCTGGTGCCAGGCCCCCCGTCCCCGGACCACCAGCCCGTGTTTGCGCTTCTCCAGCACCTTCCACGGGGGCCTGGCCGTGTCGTCCGCCTCCGTCAGCAGACGGTATCCACTCGATCTCAGCAGCCAGGCGAGCACCTCTTCGAGCAGGTACCCCTTCAGCGTTTTCAACCCCACCATGCGGTGACCTTAAGCACCATCCACCTGATCACTCCTCAGAACGCCGAAACTCTCACCAGCATGCGTGCGGGCGAGGATGCGACGCACGTCGGGCAGACTTCCCCGCCGAGCCACACGATCGCGCCGGAGCCACGCACCCTCACCCTCCCCTCCGCAGCGCTATGCCTCCGCGGGCAGCGCCGGGAACACCACCACCGAGCCGTCCCGGTCGCGGGCGATCTCGATCGCCACGTCCGCCGGGCGGCCGTTGAGTGCGACGCCGTCGCCCATGCTGCGGAGCTGGTATGCCGAGCGCAGGAGCCGGTCGACCTCAGCGTTCAGGAGGACGGGGCGCTTGCTGCTCGGGCGGGCCAGCTCAACCGTCGACAGACCCAGCAGCACTCCGGCGATGCCCTTCTCCAGTTCCTCAAGACGCTGCTCGTCGTCCTTGAGGGCACGGGCGAAGTTCTCGAACAGGTTGTCGGGCTCGCTCTGGGCCCGCTCGACCGCCTGGAGGACGTTGACGCGTCGCTTCAACGCGATGGCCAGCGAGACCAGTTCGAGGTGGGTGCGGAACACTCCTCCCTGCTCGTCGATGCCGGGGAACACCTCGGTCAGCGAGCCCATCTCGACGGGCTCACCGGCGGGCAGCTTGTCGAGCGCGCTCCGCCAGCGGGCGAGACGGATGTCGGCCTTGCTCAGGGCCGTGTCGATGGCGTGCACCGCGGAGTCGAGGCCCAGCGAGACACCGAGCCTGCCCTGGTCGAGCAGGATGGCCGTGGCCTTGTCGATGGCGGGACGGCAGCCGTTGAGTGCGCTGTGCTCGTCGTCGAGCTTGTCGGCCTGGAGCTGCTCCAGAAGGTCCGTGATGTGCTCGATGGCCTGCTGCCGCTGACGGTCGGCCCGCGCGCTCACGCCGACGGCCACCGCCATGAGCACGAGCGGAGCGGCCACGGTGAGCACCGCGCCGCCTGCGGCGGCGGCGCCGGCAGTCGCACCCGCGCCACCGACCGTGCCGGCCGCGGCAGCGCCGCTGACCGGCACGAGGTTCGCCTTGGCAGCGAACTGGCCGGTCGCCGTATGCACGATGTCGCCGTAGAACCCGCTCGAGAGCCCGGGCCCCTTCGGCTCCGCCCAGCGGACCAAGCCCTGTCCCATCTCGGCCGCGACCTTCGCCGGGACCACCACGCGGCACAGGAGCTCTCCCGACGCCGTCGCCTTGGCAGCCGCAGCGGACGTCTTCGCCGACTCGGTGATGAGCTGCGACAGGTGCTGCGCAAGCGGGCTGGCGGCATCGAGTGGGATGCCCCGGCTGCGGTCGAGCTTGTCGGGCAGCGGGTGCGCCTCCAGCGTGGCGATCCGCTGGTCTGCCAGTGCCGCGAGCACACCCCGCAGTTCACTCAGCCGCTCCGCCGTCATCGGCCCGTCCCCGATGACTGCCGGTACCTGGACATCGCGTGTCGCCAGCGTCCAGACCGGAACGTTCGGTGCCTTGCGGTAGTCGATCATCGTCCCCCCAAGTCTTCCCCACGTCAGCCCGTGTCTGACGTCCCAGCAGAACGGTATAGCCGAATCAGCACACCGTCTGTCACTCGGTCCCCATCAAGCGCCTCTCGGCACAGCCGGTCGGCGCGACGACGCGAGCAACACCCAGCATACACTCTGTTGACACTGCCAACACGTCGATCTAGCGTTGCCTGCATCGGCGGGTGTCGTCGAGGGGGACGGCTTCCTCGTCCGTGCCGTGGACGAGACGCACAGCGTGTCACTGTTGGGGGATGGCTTGACGCGGAACCGGGTACGTCTCAGCGGCGGCTCGAGCTGGCAGACGGACTTCCGTCGCAGGACAACGGGGCGCCCCGTGCGCACCGCCATGGACGTCGCCCGCCTCCACCGAAACGTCAACCACATCCTCCTGGACCTGCAGCGCGCCGTGGACACGTACGCGGTGGCCGAGGCGGCCGACCTCTACGGGCTGGCCTGGTCTCAGGTGGCCGAGGCACCGCCCAGTGAGACCCGGAAGCAGCGGGAAGAACTCCAGGCGTTCAAGAAGGTGATCAACTCCGCATCCTGGCTGGAGGAGGGGCGCCGGCGCGCGGCGACGGCCGAAGTCCGGCACGAGCCCCCGGCCGGGCAGCGCTCCACGGCGCGTCCGGGGCGCCGCCCTGCCGCGAAGCGCGCGAACGGTCAGGTGCCGCGTCGTGAGGCGAAGCCTGCCACGGAGACCGCGGCGCACCGCGCGCCCTCACCGGCGGACGGTTCCGGTGCTCGGACACCGGTTCGTCGTGACGAGCCGCCCCTGTTGGGGACCGGTCAGCTGTCGGAGATCGCCACCGAGCTCCGCCCGCTGCTGGAACAGACCGCCCGCATGGGCGCGACCACCACCTGGTCCCGTATCAGCAAGCGCCTCCCCGGACTGCCGCGGCTCCACCGGGACGACCAGAGCGTCATCCTGTGGCTGGTGGACGAGGAGCGCCGTGAGGGCGAACCCCTTCTCTGTGCTCTCCTCACGGTCGGCGACCGGCAGATGCACCCCCGTTTTCCGGTTATCGCGGAGCAACTCGGCTTGCCGTGCTCGGGCACTGCCGCGCAGCAACGGATGACGTGGAGCTACGAGGTTCTGAAAGTCCACCAGTACTGGCGGCATCGGCGTCCCAGGCGCGACTGAGAGAGCCGGCTGCCCGTCGGGCGATCGGACCACGGACGGATCGAGTGGAGTCATGGGAAACGACTGGACACGGCTCACCCAAGAAGCCGGGGAGCTGGGCGGGCCTGACGACTTACGAGGCCACTACAGGACGAAAGGGCGAGTGGAGGCCACTGCCGGCGTCCTCGCCCTCACCCTGGCCGGGGCGGGTCTGAAGTGGGCCGTCGGCCGACTGCGCAACCGGGACGACGAGTCCGGATGCGGCGAAGAAGCGGCCGAATCGACACCTGTCGAAGTACCGGAACTGCGACCGCCGCGTTGCTCACCATGACCGGCTGATCCCACAGTCCGCCAGTTTCATCCACACTTCCCGAGGAGACCCGGCCGATGGCCACCGTGCTGTTCAAGGACACGACCCACCAGGTAGCCGACCTGATCACCGACATCCGGCGTGGTGAGATCGCCTTGCCCGACCTGCAGCGGCCTTACGTGTGGCAACCGGCGAAGGCGCGCGAGCTGTTCGACTCGATGTACAAGGGCTTCCCGGTCGGCTACCTGCTCTTCTGGGAGACCGGGATCGAGCCCGGCGCACGGCAGATCGGCGAAGGGGCCAAGCCGGAGGCGGCTCGCCGGCTCATCGTCGACGGCCAGCAGCGCCTCACCTCGCTCTTCGCCGTCATGACCGGCACGCCCGTGGTGAGAGAGGACTACCGCACGACACGCGTCCGGCTCGCCTTCCGCCCCTCGGACGACACCTTCGCCGTCACGGACGCGGCTATCGAGAGGGACCCCGAGTACCTCCCGGACATCAGCGTGCTGTGGGACACCGCCACAGGACGCCGCAAGGTCATCCGTGACTTCCTCGCCCGCCTGAACGACAAGCGTCCCCTCACCGAGGCCGAGGAGGACCGCATCCAGGACGCGCTCGACCGACTGCACGACCTGGAGAGCTACCCGTTCAAGGGGGTGGTGCTCTCCGCCGACATCGACGAGGAGCAGGTCGCGGAGATCTTCGTCCGCATCAACAGCGAAGGCGTGAAGCTCGACCAGGCCGACTTCATCCTGACGCTCACCTCCGTGTTCTGGGAGGACGGACGCCGCGCCTTGGAGGAGTTCTGCCGGCAGTCGCGTACTCCCGCGCTCCACGGTGCGTCACCCTTCAACTGGTACATCAAGCCCAAGCCGCCCCAGCTGCTGCGCGTGGTCGCCGCCGTCGGCCTGGACTCCGCCGTGCTCAAGCAGGTGTACGCGACCCTGCGCGGACGGGACGCCTCGGGGAAGCTGTCCCCCGAGCAGCGCGAAGCACGCTTCGAACAGCTCCAGCAGGCGCAGAAGCACGTCCTCGACCTGCAGCACTGGCACGAGTTCTTCCTCTGCCTGGAGCGCGCCGGCTTCCGCGGCGAGAAGATGATCTCCAGTCAGAACGCGCTGCTCTACAGCTACGCGCTCTGGCTGATCGGCCGTGTCCGCTACGGCGTCCCCCTCGACCGGCTCCGGTCCGTCATGGCGCGCTGGTTCTTCATGGCTCAGCTCACCGGCCGCTACACCGGTTCGGTGGAGTCCCAGATGGAGCACGATCTCGCCCTGCTGCGGGACGTCCCGCACGGCGACGCGGACGGTTACACCACCACCCTCGACCGGGTCGTCCGGGAAACCCTCACCTCGGACTTCTGGACCATCACCCTGCCCAACACGCTGAACAGCTCCGCCGCCAAATCGCCCGCCCTGCTCGCGTACATCGCGGCTCTCAACATTTTGGACGCGGACGTCCTGCTGTCCGACGTCAAGGTCCGTACCCGGCTCGACCCGGCCATCCTCGCGCGCAAGGGCGTCGAACGGCATCACCTCTTCCCCCGGAAGTACCTGCAGAACACCCTCAAGATCACCACGAGCACACGCATCAACCAGATCGCCAACATGGCGCTGCTGGAGTGGAGCGACAACATCTCCATCTCGGACCAGGCGCCGGCGCAGTACTGGCCCGCGCAGCTGGCCGCCAAGGGGCTGCCCGCCGACGTTCTGGCCCGTCAGCTCTACCTGCACGCGCTGCCGGAGGACTGGCCGTCGATGGACTACGACACCTTCCTCACCGCTCGACGCGCCCTGATGGCGCAGGTCGTCCGTGACGCCTTCGGGCAGCTGGAGAGCGACTCCTACCGCCCCGTCTACAGCCCTCCGTCGGTCGTGCCCGAGCAGCGCACGGCGGGCCGGCTCCCCTCCCGCCGGATCAAGCTGTCGGAACTCTTGGACGCCGGCCTGATCAGCGCGGGAACCGTCCTGACCCCGGCGTGGGAGGAGCACGAGCAGGTGGCCGTCGTCGACGAGCAGGGCCGCATCCGGATCGACGAGCAGATCCACGACACCCCGTCCGGAGCCGCCAACGCGGTCGGCGCGGGCACCAACGGCTGGACCTTCTGGCTGGCCGACACCCCTGAGGGCCAGGTCACGCTGGCCGACCTGCGCGCGACTCTGTCCGAGGAAGCCTGAGACCGCTCACCCCAACGCGTTGACAACGTCAACGCGTAGTCTGTTTCCCGCAGGCCCGCCCTTCTGGAAGGTCACCCCATGCCCCACCCCGACCGCCTCCCCGGTACGCCCGACTTCCGCATCAAGCTGCCGCAGGACGGCGCCGAGGCGCGCGGGTACCTGCTGACGCCGTTCGGCGGCAACGGCACGAACAAGTTCCTGCTGCGGGAGGGGTCCCTCGTGACCGCCGACGAGTGGCCGGGGCTCGGCCGCCACGCGCGCCGCTTCCGGGCGGAACTCCGCGCGGACGGCGCCCTCGTGGATGCTCCGGCCGTCCCCGGCCGTATTCAGGACGCGCCCGCACGCTGGGTGGTGACCCGGGACATCGAGTGCAACTCCTCGTCGGCCGCCGCCTCGCTCGTGTACGGCTACGACGCCTCCGGGCCGGAGTCCTGGCGCACCGACGAGGGCCATCCGCTCTCCGACTACCTGTCCACCGGTTGGCGTCCCCCGCTCAAGGCGTGGCTGGTGCGCGGCTCGAACGTCTCGGGTCACAACCTGGTGCGGCAACTGTGGCTGAAGGAAGGCTTCGTGTCGCTGTCGGGCGCGCACCTGCCCCCGCTGGAGGAATCCGACCCGACCAAGAGCGCGCTGCGCCGCTTCGTCGAGGAGGGCTACGAGGGAGCGGCCTCGTACCACCAGAAGCAGGGGCTGGTGGACGAGTTGCACGCCTTCCTGACGCAGATGCGTGTCGGGGACACGGTGGCGACCTACGACGACGACCGGCTCTACCTCGGCCGGATCACCGGGGACGCCGTGCAGACCACGTCGCCCGGCGGGCTGTCCAACCTGCGCCGGCCGGTCACCTGGCGCACGGACGGTCACGCGTACGACGAACTACCGGGAGAAGTGCGGCAGAAGCTGTCCGTGCAGCACGACGTGGTCGATCTGACCGGCGTCCTGGACGCGCTGGACGGGCTGGCCGGTGAGGCGGCCGGCACGGACGAGGCCGAGGTCGCGGAGACCCTTGAGCGGCCCGCGCCGAAGGAGCTGGCCCTGCCCGAGATCAGCGACGCGCTCGCCGACGAGCTTCTGGTCCATGACCGGGCGTGGCTGGAGGAACTGCGCGAGCTCCTGCTCGACGAGAAGCAGCTGGTGTTCTACGGTCCGCCTGGCACGGGCAAGACATTCCTGGCGATGAAGCTGGCCGAGTACTTCGGCGGCGGCCCGGAACAGGTCAAAATCGTGCAGTTCCATCCGTCGTACGCGTACGAGGACTTCTTCGAGGGGTTCCGGCCGGTGGAGGATCCGGAGACGCGGGAGGTGGCGTTCCGGCTGACCGCCGGCCCGCTGCGGGAGCTCGCCGACCTCGCCTCCCGCGAGGGCAACCGGCACGTCCCGCACTTCCTGATCATCGACGAGATCAACCGGGCCAACCTGGCCAAGGTGTTCGGTGAACTGTACTTCCTGCTGGAGTACCGGGACCGGTCCGTGCGGCTCACCTACTCCGGGGACGACTTCCCGCTGCCGCCCAACCTCTTCGTGATCGGCACGATGAACACCGCCGACCGGTCGATCGCCCTGGTCGACGCGGCCATGCGGCGCCGCTTCGCCTTCGTGGAGCTGTCCCCGCGCACCGAGCCGACCGCCGGGCTGCTCGGACGCTGGCTCGAGCGCGAAGGGCGCGACCCGGAGCCGGCCCGCCTCCTCGACGCCCTGAACTCCCGGGTCAACGACGCCGACTTCGCAATCGGCCCCTCGTACCTGATGAAGCCGGGCGTGTACCGCGACGGCGGCCTCGAGCGGACCTGGCGCACGAAGATCCTGCCACTCCTCGAAGAGCACCACTACGGCGAGGGCATCGACGTCGCCGCCCGTTACGGCCTCGACTCGCTGCGCGAGCGGCCGGCATGACCGCACCCGTGCCGGATGTGGTGCTGCACGAGTACGGGCCCGCCGTCTCCGTGCCGCTCGGCGCCGCGGCCGGCCGGGCCCTCGCCGCCTCCGGCATACTCCAGTCCGCCACTCCGGACCCCGCCCGGGACGGGCACTGGCTGCTGCGGGCGGGGAGCCGGGTCGGCGCGCTCCGCACGCCCGGCGGTCCGATCGTACGGATCATGCCCAAGACCCCGGTGAGCCGGATCTTCTTCCTGCTCGGGTTCAGTCTCGACCCGGAGCGGGCCTGGCGCGACGACCGGGAGGGCACCGTCGACACCGGCGCGTACGACGACGTGGTGCCCGCGCTCGCCCACGCCGTGGAACGACGGATCGACGCGGCACTGCGCCAAGGGGTCCTCCAGGGTTACCGGGAGGTGGAGGAGTCCTCTCTGGTGGTGCGCGGGCGGATACGCGAGGCCGACCAGATCCGGCGGCACTTCGGTCGCACGCCCCCCGTGGAGATCGCGTACGACGCCTACACCGCGGACACCGCCGAGAACCGCATCCTGCGGGCCGCCGTCGAGCGGCTCCTGCGGTTGCCCGGCGTTCCCGGACCCGTGCGGCGGCGCCTGGCGCACCAGCGGGTCCGTCTCGCCGACGCACTGCCCCTGGTCAGAGGACAGGAACTGCCGCGCTGGCAGCCCTCCCGTCTCAACTCCCGCTATCAGCCCGCCTTGCGGCTCTGCGAGGCCGTCCTGCGGGGCTCCTCGCCGGAGCACCTGCTCCCAGGCGCCGATCCGCTCGCCGTGGACGGCTTCCTCTTCGACATGAACCAGTTGTTCGAGGACTTCATCACCGCCGCGCTGAGCGCGGCGCTGAAGGAGCGGGGACTGGCTCCTCGTCCGCAGGACCCCCACCACCTGGACACCGCCGGCCTCGTGCGAATCCGTCCCGACCTCGTGGTGCGCACCCGCGACGGCCGAACACCGGTCGCCGTCGTCGACGCCAAGTACAAGGTGGAGAAGGCCGACGGCCGTCTCAACGCCGACCTCTACCAGGCCCTGGCGTACGCCACGGTGCTCGGCCTGCGCGAGGCACACCTGGTCTACGCGGCCGGGCGGGAGCCCACGCGCTTCCACGAGGTGCGCGGTACCGCGGCCGGGGCGGACGGAGGCGGACTGCGGCTGTACCGGCACAGCGTCGACCTCGCCCGTGAACCGCGGCAGCTCCTCTCGACCCTGAGCGACATCGCCGTCCTCCTGACCCGTGCCTGCTCCTCCACGTGATCACGACCACCGGCCCGACGGAAAGGAAAGACACCGTATGCCCCAGCTCGCCTTCGCCCAGAGTTTCTGGGACGGCTACGAGTCCCTGGAGAAGCCCGTCAGAGCCGGAGTGCGCAAGGCCATGGCGAAGTTCCAGGCCATGAGCGCCGCAGAACTCAACGCGGACAAGGGACTGCACCTGGAGTCCGTCGAAAATGCCCGTGACAAACGCATGCGCACCATCCGCATCACGGACTTCTGGCGCGGCGTCGTCCTGGCGCCCGACGACGGCAGCGACGTCTTCCTCCTCGTCAACGTGCTGCCGCACGACGACGCCTACACCTGGGCCGCGAAACGCCTCTACAGCGCGAACTCCGCGACCCGGGCCCTGGAGGTGCGCAACGCCGTCGCCCTGGACGAGCTGACCCCGGTGTACGAGAACGCGGCCCGCTCCGCCTCCCGGCTGCTCTTCGAGCACGTCTCGGACGGCACGCTGCGTGAGCTCGGCATCGACGACCAGGTGCTGCGCGCCGCGCGCTCCTTGGCGAGCAAGGCCCAGCTGGAGGCGTTCTCCACGCTCCTTCCGGAGGACCAGCTGGAGGTGCTGCAGTACCTCGCCGAAGGCTTCAACCCGGAAGAGGTGTACCGGGACGTCGTGGCCGTCCGCCGGCCCGCCGACGCGCCCGCCGAGCCGGTCGAGGACCTGGCCACGGTGATCGCCAACACCTCTGCGCGCATCCGCCTGGTCACGGGCCCGCGGGAGCTGGAGGAGGCCCTGGACAAGCCGTTCGCCGCCTGGCGGGTCTTCCTCCACCCTTCCCAGCGACGCGTCGCCTACCGCGCCTCGTTCGGCGGCCCTGTCCAGGTCACCGGCGGCCCCGGAACGGGCAAGACGGTGGCGGCCCTGCACCGTGTCAAGCACCTGCTGGGACGCTCCGACGACAGCCGCGTCCTGCTCACCACGTACACGAACGCGCTCGCCGCCGGACTGCGTGACATGCTCGGCCTGCTGCTCGACGAGGACGAGAAGCTGCTGGTGCGGGTCGACGTGACCACCGTGGACGCCTTCGCCAACGGTGTGGTGCGGGCAGGGTCGGCGAACGCACCCAAACCGGTCGGGGACCGGGACCAACGGCAGCTGTGGGAGAAGGTCGTCAAACAGCTCGACCTGCCGTTCACCGCCCGGTTCCTGGCGCAGGAGTATCGTCACGTCGTCCTCGGTCAGGACCTCCGCGACCTCGACGCCTACCTCGGCGCGAGCCGCCGGGGACGCGGCACCGGTCTCGGGCCGGCGCGCCGCCGGGAGGTGTGGAGCGGCGTCGAGCGTTTCGAGCGGCTGCTGCGGGACCGCGGTGAGACCACGCACCTCGGCATCTGCGCACGCGCCGCGGATCTCCTGGCCGAGGGGCCGGCCCCGTACGCCCATGTCGTGGTCGACGAGGCGCAGGACCTGCACCCCGCGCAGTGGCGTGTGCTGCGTGCCGCCGTGGCGACGGGTTCCGATGATCTGTTCATCACCGGCGACCCTCATCAGCGGATCTACGACTCCCGTGTGTCGCTCGGCTCCCTGGGCATCGCTACGGCCGGCCGCAGCTTCCGCCTGCGCGTGAACTACCGCTCGACCGAGGAGATCCTCACCTGGTCGGCGCGGCTTCTGGCGCCCGTTACGGTCGAGGCGCTGGAGGGCGAGGGCACGGACTCGCTCGCCGGATACCGTTCTCTGCTGCACGGGCGCCACCCCCGGGCGCAGGGCTACGCCACGCGTCAGGAGGAGACGGAGGCCCTGGTGGACCGGGTGCGCGAACTGCTGGACGACGGCCTGGCCCCGCACGAGATCGGCGTGTGCGCACGCTTCAACCTCTCCCTTGATGCCGCGGAGGAGAAGCTGAAGACCGCCGGGATACCCGTGGTCCGGGTCAAGGGCCAGACCGCTCAGGGCGCCGAGGGAGTGCGGTTGGCGACGATGCACGCGATGAAGGGGCTGGAGTTCCGGGCGGTGTTCGTGCTCGGTGTCGGCGAGGGATCAGTCCCCTTCGCCCGGGAGATCACCCCGCGCGAGGCGGACGCACCGCAGCACGAAGCCGACCTGCTCCGGGAGCGGTGTCTCCTGTTCGTCGCGTGCACGCGTGCCCGGGAGGCGCTGAGTGTGACGTGGAGCGGTGCCGCGAGCCCGTTCCTCGCGCACGTCGCCTGATGATCCGGCCGGCGGCCTGGCCTCACTTCTCCGGTGTCAGGGCGCCGGTCGCCAGCCCTTCGCGGGCGATGTCCGCGAGCCGGCGGCTCAGCTCGTCGACCTTGCGAATGCTCTCCTCGAACTCTGACAGGACCCGGAAGGCCGATCCGTAACGGCGCTGATCGTCGATGCCCATGCGGGGGACACGTGAACCCTTGCCATCCAGGCGATACGTGCCACTGGCGCTCGTGGATCTGCGTGCGTTGACGGAACTGCGCAGGAAACCCTGCAAATAGTCCGTGTCGAGCTGGTCGCTGGTCGAGACCGGTTCCGCGCCGTCGTACGCGACCAGACCGGCGCGGGCGAGCTCCGCGACGCTGGTCGTGGCGACGTCCAGTGCACCCGGTCCGTCGCCGGGGCCGAGCTGGGGCAGAAGGGCGGCCAGCCGGCCGAGTTCCTCCGCCAGTTCCTCCCGCAGGGCGGCGTACTCACCGGGGTAGTCGCGGTGGAGCGCCCTCATGTGTCTGCCGGGTGTCAGGTCGACCGTGTCGTCCATGAGCTCGATCAGCGGCACGTCCGCGACTTGGTCGGGGCGCGGGTCCAGGCTCGCGTCGGGGTCGTTGTCGGTCAGGTCGACCATGCGCACCGTTCGGTTGCCGTCACCGGCGTTCGCGTTCGCGGGACGCCGCAGGCACCACAGGTGAACCGGCAGGGCGTGGGAGGTCGCCGTCCCCGGCGGAAGGGCGACCACCTGGCACACGATGCCCCTGCGGACGAGTTCGGCCCTGATGCGCCGGCCCGCCTTGCGGTAGGCCACCGAGGCGGGCATGACCATGAGAACTCTGCCGCCGGGCGCCGTGTGGGCGTAGGCATGCTGGAGCCAGGCGAGCTCGCCCTCGGCTTTGGACGGCGTGCCCAGTTCCCAGCGGGCATCGAGCAGCAATTCCTCCCGGCCCCAATCGGTCACGCCGGCAGGGGGGTCGCAGACCACCAGGTCCGCCTTGACGTCCGACCACTGGTCCGCGCGCAGCGAATCGCCCGCGACGATGCGCACATCCGACCGGCCCATGAGGTCGGCCCGGTGCTGCGCGAAGCGCGCGCTGTCGGCATCCAGTTCCTGCCCCCGACAGTCGGTATCGACGGCGGGCGCGACGGACAGGAGCAGCGATCCGATGCCGCAGGCCGGGTCGAGAACTGTCGCGTCGGCCGGGAGCTCAGGAGCGAAGTGGCGGACCGCACGCACCAGCCTTTCGGACGTCACCAGGTCGGAGCCGGAGCGCCGGGCCGAGTCCATGAAACGTTCCGCCAGTCCGTTGGCCACGTCGGCGGGGGTGTGGGTGCGCAGGAGCTCTTGCACACGAGAGGCGACGTCCTCCGGCGGCGCGGGTGTGTCCTCTCCGGCCAGCAGCGCGGCCACGTCGGCGAGGCCTGTGAGCATCTGCTCCCCGTACGCGGCCCGCATCGTCTGCCAGAGTTCGACCTCCGGTGAGACCTCCTGGCCCTTGCGCTGCTTCTCGAGCCAGGCCTGCACTTCGCTCATCGCGTAAAGCGGGCTGTTCGCCGATCCTCCGGCCGGCGCGGGGAAGTCCTCGTAGCGGCGCCGCCAGTTGGAGACGGCGGCCCGGGTGACGCCTGCCAGCCGAGCGATCTCGGAGCCGGTGACAAGGGGCCCGGCCGAAGAAGCGGCGTTGTCCGTCATACGCCCAGCGTACACGGGGTGCGACCAGGACCTGAGAGTAAAGCGTGTTGACAAATGCTACATGTCGCGGAGGTGCGCCGAAGGTACTCGGCTGATTCTGGGCCTGACACCCGGGTCATACGCGTCACCGCCCGTACGTCACCCGCCTGACCAGCACCTCGAACGGACCCCGGCGGCCCTTGAGGTGGAGATGGCGGGCGAGGAGGACGGTCGCGGTCCACGTCGCGAGGGCGAGGATCGCCGTGGAGGTGACCGTCAGGTCCGCGGACAGGTCCAGAAGGAACGGCGTGAAGACCAGCGTCCAGACGACCGACTGCGCCAGGTAGCAGGTCATCGACCGCCGGCCCGTCGCCGCGACGGCCTCCACCACCTTTCCGCGCCGGTTCCCGAGCCGGTGCGCCAGCAGCGTCACCGCCGCCGCGTAGCCGAGGCCGCCGAGGACGCCTGTCGCGTCGTGCAGAGGGCCGATCAGTTCCAGGGCCGGACGGTCCGGCACCGGCGTGATCCCGGCGAGCATCAGGGACACCGGCTGAGCGCCCAGCACGGCCGCGCCGATGCCCACGGACGCCGTCACCCGTAGCAACGTGCCGTACCCCTCGGGCCGTTCGAGGATGCGGCAGCGTCCCGCCCACAGGCCGAGCAGGAAAGGGCACAGGAAGCCAAGCGGTCCGAGCAGCGCGATCCAGGGCGTCACCTGCGCGCGCTCGACAACCGCCGTCGCGACGTCCGGCGGGAGCAGCGCGGCGTCCGGCGGATCCGTGCTGATGCTCAGCGAGTCGTCGCCGGGCAGGGCGCAGAACACGAAGAAGAGCGCTGCGGTCGCCAGCAGCCAGCCGTCCTTCCAGCGGACCGTCCACGCGCCCAGGAACAGCAGGACGCCGTACGCGGTCAGGATGTCGCCCGCGTAGAGCAGCAGGCCGTGCAGGGTGCCGATGACGACCAGGGCCAGGGCGCGCCGCCACAGCAGCCGCCGCACCGCGCGCGGGCCGGCGTCGGTCCGGCGGCGCACCATGTGGGCGACGCCGTAGCCGAAGAGCAGGCCGAACATCGGGAACGCGCGGCCGTCCACGAAGGTCGCGATCAGCCAGGTGACGGCCGAGTCGAGGGACGAGCCTTCCTGCGGATGGCCGCCGAGCACCGGGCGGCCGGACAGGAAGTAGTGGGAGTTGGCCAGCGCGATGAACAGGAGCATGAAGCCCCGCGCCAGATCGGGCGCGAGGGCACGGGCGGTGACGGCGGTCGGCTCGGACGTTCGGGTCGGCATGCGTCCAGTTCATCCGCGGACGTCCTGCGGAGGTATCCGGCGGAAGTCGGCAGCCGGGCGACTTTCGTCCACGGTCGGCCCCGCCCGACGGGACCAAGGAAGCAGTGATGTCAGTGGTGGCTGCCACCATCGGCGCATGGACAGCGAGGAGTTCGACCGGGGGGCGCTCCCGTGCCGTTGGCAGGACGAGCGGGTGCCGAGCGAGGACGAGGCCGTGGAACTGGCGGAGGGGGACACGACCCTCGCCGGTCCGGCGCTCGCGGCCCCGCCGGCGTCCGAGGCCGAGGCTGCCGACGCGGAGCGCCGCCTGCTGGGCCGCTCCGGAGGAGGGGTTCGGCCTCTCCCTTCCCCGGCAGGCCCTGGCCGAGAGCGTCCTGCCGGAGCCGACCACCCGGTCCTGGAGCCGCGCGCCCCGGGAGGGCGAGGTCTTCTCCTGCGTCACCGTCGGCGCCGGGAAGCCGTGGCGGTGACCCCGGGGCGTGCGGCCGGGGTCACCTGCTCACGCCGCCTCGTGAATCACCAGCTTGAACTCCGCCAGCACGATTCTGCGGGCCACGCTGTCGTCGTGGGTGGCCCGCACCGCGAGGGGGACGGACGGGTCGACGAAGATGCCCCAGCTCTTGGTCCAGCACTGCATGCCCGGGCTGGGCGGGCGGTGTTCCGTGGCCGTGGTGTCGTCGGGGTTGGGAGTGAGACCGAGGGGGTCACGGACGAACTGGTCGCGGAGTTCGGCGTAGTTGCCGG
This sequence comes from Streptomyces sp. GB4-14, assembly GCF_022696125.1. Classification (NCBI taxonomy): domain Bacteria; kingdom Bacillati; phylum Actinomycetota; class Actinomycetes; order Kitasatosporales; family Streptomycetaceae; genus Streptomyces; species Streptomyces sp. GB4-14. Next base: position 1,248,641 of record NZ_RZHO01000002.1, read on the forward strand.
CCTCCCACTGGATCATCGCGTAGAGGGTGCCCCAGCCCGCCACGCTGGGCCATATCAGGCCGGAGCGGGGGTCGGAGTCCCAGTTGGTGATGACGTAGCCGTCCGGCTGGTTGACCTGGTGCATGGCGAAGGCGTCGCTGGACTCGGCGGATCCGAAGGGGAACCGGACGACCGTGTAGGGACTGTTCGCCGGGACGGTCTGCGGGGTGTCCCGTTTGAGGGAACAGACCTGGACCCCTCCGGCGGCAGTGGTGTGAGTGGACATGGTCCGGTTCTTCCCGGCGTACGGGCCGGTGAGTCGCGCGCGGGCCGCTTCCGTGCGCCATTTCTCCGCTGAACTTGCTTTTGCCATACAACCGTTCGAGTTGGTCGGTCGTCTGACATGACGACCGGACCGGTCGCTTGACAAGGAGATCGTCATTTTCGCGCTGCGCAAGACCCTGACCACCACCGCCGTCGCCGGCATGGTGCTCGCCGGCACCGCCGCCTGCGGGACCGTGGAGAACCTGTCCGCCGGACAGAAGCTGGACAACGCCTTCGAGAAGCTCGGCAAGGAGCGTTCGGTCGCCTTCGAGCTGGACCTCGACACCGACGCGAAGTCGCTGATGGCGCTGGACGCCGAGGCGTCGGAGCCGGGCGAGGAGATGACCCCCGAGATCGCCGAGCTGCTCAGCGAGGCGACGATCAGCGTCTCCATGCACTCGAAGAAGCCGATCGAGGAGTCCGAGGAGAAGGACTTCACGGCGATGGCGATGAAGGTCAGCGGTCCGGACGGCGCCCTCCTCGAGTACCGGCTGGTCGGGGACTGGATCTACGCCCGTGTCGACGCCGCGGCGCTCGGCGAGATGTCGGGCAGCCCGCTGCCGTCGGCCGGTGAACTGCCGCCGGAGGCGGGGGCGTTCAAGAAGCTCCTCGAAGGCGGGTGGATCAAGCTCTCCATGAAGGAGATGGAGAAGGCCGGCAAGAACATGTCGGGGGCGGAGGGCTTCGGGACCGAGGAGCCGTCCGCGGAGCCCAGCCTCGACGCCAAGACGCAGAAGAAGCTGACGGACGCGTTGAAGAAGGTCATCGCCGAGGAGGTCGACTTCACCACCTCCGGCGGCTCGGACGGCACCGAGCACATCAAGGCGACCGCGCCGTTCCGCACGCTGGTGACCGAGCTGTTCGGTGCGCTGAAGCCGCTGCAGAACGAGCTGCCGGGCGGCGAGGAGCTGCCCACCGCCAAGGACTTCGCCGACGCCCCCAACAAGAAGGTCAGCGCCGACTTCACGCTGAAGAACGGCGAGCTGACCGAGGTGTCCGTCGACCTCGCGAAGCTGGCGGAGAAGGCGAAGCCCAAGAAGCTCGCGCTGGTGCTGCGCGTGAGCGAGGGCGACAAGCCCGAGGCGCCCGCCGGGGCGACCGAGCTGAACATCGAGGAACTGATGACCAGCATGCTCTCCGGCGCCTTCGGCGGGGCCGCCGCCGACGAGGAGTTCGGGGACGTCCCGCTCGAGGAGGGGGACCTCGCGGGCGACGCCCAGATGTGGTGACCCGGTCTCCGGGAGGCGGGTCCTGGCCTCCCGGGCCTCAGCCCGCGGTCACCGCCTCCCAGGGGAGCGTACGGTCGCACCAGCGGTTCAGCAGGGTGCGGTCGTGGCCGACCGACAGCAGGCCCGCGCCCGTCGACGCCCGGTAGTCCTCCACGACCCGCACCAGTGCGGCCGTGGTCGACGCGTCGAGCATCGCCGTCATCTCGTCGCACACCAGCCAGCGGGGCTCCAGGGACAACGCCCGGGCGAGGCAGGCCCGTTGCAGCTGGCCGTCGCTCACCTCGTGCGGGCGGCGGCCGAGCAGGTCCGGGGTGAGGGCCACGGTGTCGGCCAGTTCCCGTACGCGCTCGGCGGCCGATGCGCGCCGGCCCGTGGCCCGCAGGGGTTCCGCGATCAGGTCGGCGAGGCGCAGCCGGGGGTCGGCGGCGAGGCGGGGCTGCTGGAAGACCACGCCGATCGCGGTGCGCTGCTCGCGGGGGGCGCGGTGCCGGAAGCCGCGGACGGGCGTGCCGTCGAGGACGACCTCCCCGGCGTCCGGCCGGTGCAGCAGCGCGGCGACCCGGGCGAGGGTCGACTTTCCGCAGCCGCTCGGGCCGAGCAGGCCCACCGCCTCGCCCGGGGTGACGGTGAGGTGCGCGTCGCGGACGACGGGGGCGCGGCGGTCGTAGCCGGCGGTGACGGCGCGCAGCTCAAGCACGGGTGTCCTCCGGGGTGCGGGTCGCGTGAGAGGCGTCGGCGGGGGCCGTCACCGGGTGGTGGCAGGCGACGGAGTCCGCGAACGGCGGGAGCGCGCCGCAGGCGTCCGTCGCGCGGTCGCAGCGGGGGGCGAAGGCGCACCCGTCGGGGAGGCTGCCCAGCTCCGGGGGCAGACCCGGGACGGGCGTGAAGGATCGCTCGGGGAGCGCCTCCAGCAGGCCCCGGCTGTAGGGGTGGCGAGGACCCGGGGAGCCGAAGAAGGCGGCCGCGTCCGTGAGTTCGACGATGCGGCCCGCGTACATGACCGCGACACGGTCGGCGATGCGCTCGGCGGCCGCCAGGTCGTGCGTGATCATCAACAGGGCGTGACCGTCGTCCACGTGCCGGCGCAGTTCGTCGACCGTGCGGTCCACCAGGTCGCGGTCCAGGCCGGTGGTCGGTTCGTCCGCGAGCAGCAGCGGGGCGCCGCCGATCAGCGCGAGGGCGGTCACGGCGCGCTGGGCCAGCCCGCCGGACAGTTCGTGCGGGTGCCGGTCGAGGTGGTCCAGGGGGAACTCGGCGCGCAGCGAAGCCTGTTCGGCCGCCTTGCGGCGGGCGGCACGGCCGCGGACGCCGGTGAGGCGGGCGACCGTCTCCTCGATGTGCGAGCGGATCGTGCGCACGGGGGTGAGGTGGGCCGCCGGTGACTGCGGGACCAGGCCGACACGGCGGCCGCGTACGGTGCGGGCGAGGGTGCGTTCGTCCGCCGTGAGCAGGTCGAGGTCGCCCAGGTGGGCGTGGCCGGCGGTGCGGGCGTTGCCCGGGAGGAGACCGAGCAGGGCGGACGCCAGCACGGACTTGCCGCACCCGCTCTCCCCGACGAGCGCGAGGCACTCCCCCGGCGCCACGTCGAACGACGCGTCCGACACGGCGTCGACGCGGCGCCCTCCGGGGAGCAGGAAGCGGACGGACAGGTCGCGTACCGCAAGCAGGGGCGCGGGCGTCACAGCATCAGCTCCGATCGGCGGCGGGGGTTGATCCGTTCGCGCCAGGCACCGGCCAGGCCGGCGACCGCGAGGGTGGGGACGATCAGGAACAGGCCGGGGAAGAGGGTGGGCCACCACTGGCCGGCGAGGAGGGAGCCTCGGGCGCCCTGGATCAGCGTGCCGAGGCTCGCGGTGTGGGTGGGCAGGCCCAGGCCGAGGAAGGACAGGGCCGACTCGTGCCACATGGCGTGCGGGACCATCAGGACGGCGGCGAGACCGGCCTGCGGCAGCACGCCCGGCAGCAGGTGGCGTACCGTCACCCGCCACCGCGACGCCCCGCCGGAGACGGCCGCGTCGATGAAGGGCCGGGACCGCAGCGACAGCACCTCCGCGCGGACGATGCGCGCGGTGGACAGCCAGTGGGTGAGGGCGACGGAGATCACCACCGGCCAGACGCCCGGACGGAACATGGCCACGATGAAGATGCCGAGCAGCAGGTGCGGCACGGAGGACAGGGTGTCGACGAGGCGCATCACCAGGCGGTCGGCCCAGCCGCCCAGGGCGCCGGCGGCGGCCCCCACCGCCGTGCCGATGACCGTGGCGGTGAGTGCGGCCACCACGCCCACCAGCAGCGACACCCGCAGCCCGTAGACGCAGCGCAGCAGCAGGTCGCGGCCCACGTCGTCGGTGCCGAACGGGTGCGCCCAGCTGGGCGGTTCGAGCTTGGCGGCCAGGTCGACAGCCTGCTGGTCGAGCTGGACCAGCGGCGGGACGAGCAGCACCGCCAGCACGGTCACGGCGACCAGGGCGGCGCAGGCGCGCAACCGCAGGACGTGCGTGGAGCGGCGGGAGGTCCCGTGCGCGCGCCAGGCCGGCCTCACGTCCGCCGTGTCGGCGTCGGTCGTCACATCTCCTCCAGCTTCACCCTCGGGTCGATCAGCCCGTAGAGCAGGTCGGCGAGCAGGTTGCCGGCGAGGACCGCGGCGGTGGCGAGCGTGGTGAGCGCGGCGAGCAGCGGGAAGTCGACCGCCGTGGCCGCCTCCACCGTGGCCGAGGCGATGCCGGGCCAGCTGAAGACGGTCTCCACCAGGAGCGCCCCGGTGATGAGTTCCGGCACGCGGGAGCCGATGAGGGTGAGCACCGGCAGCAGCCCGGAGCGCAGGGCGTGGCCGAGCAGCACGGTGCGTTCGCTCAGGCCGCGCGCCCGCGCCCCGCGGACGGGGTCCTCCGCGAGCGCGTCGCCGACGCCCTGGCGGACGTAGAGCGTGAACCAGGGCAGTTGGGAGACGGCGAGGACACCGGCGGGGAGGACCAGGTGCTCGATCAGGCCGCCGAAGGTGACCCGGTCGCTGCCGGTGTCGGTGAGGCCGCCCGCCGGGAGGACGTCCAGCTGGAGGGCGAACAGCCACACCGCGAGCAGCGCGATCCAGAAGACCGGCGCGGCCTCCAGCACGTACGCGGCGGAGGTGACCGCGCGGTCCACGAGGGAGCCGGGGCGTCGGGCCGCGAGCACGCCGAGGACCGTGCCGAGCAGCACGGCCGCGGCGAACGCGACGGCGCACAACAGCGTGGACCACAGCAGCCGTTCGCCGATGACCTCGGCCACCGGCTGGCGCATCACCGCCGACTGGCCGAGGTCGCCGCCGAGGGCGGAGGTCAGCCAGTCCCACCAGCGGGCGGTGAACGGCCGGTCCACGCCGAGGTTCTCCCGCAGCCGGTCCAGGGTCTCCTGGTCGGCGCCGAGCGCTGCGGTGCCCGCGTACGCCTTCACGGGGTCGAACGGGGACGCCGCGGCGACGGCGAACACCCCGAACGTGACGACGAGGAGCACCGGCACGGCGTACAGCGCGCGGCGCGCCGTGAGCCGTGCCATGGGGCGCCAGAGGGCGTGGGTCATGGCGCGGGCTGCCAGTCCTCGACGTTCCACCAGGGTCCGGCGGCGAAGCCGTGCTCGTGGGGTTCCGTCTGGGTGGTGAGGCCCTTCCAGCGGTCGGCGAGCACGTACAGGTGGTCGATGTGGGTGAGGAAGGTGTAGCCGGGGTCCTTCACGAGGGCGCGCTGCAGGGCGTCGTAGGCGGCCTTGCGGGTCTCCGGGTCCTGGCTGCGGCGGCCTGTCTCCAGGGCGCGGTCGACGGCCGGGTTGTCGTAGTGGGCCATGTTGTTGAAGCCGTCGCCGGCGAGGGAGGAGTGCAGCATCGTGTAGAGCCCGAAGTCCGGGTCGCCGGTGCTGCCGAAGCCCGCGAGGACGGCGTCCCGGTGCATGCGGGGCTCGATGACCTCCCAGGTGGCGCTCTCCACCCGGACGTCGATGCCGGCCTTCTTGGCGTCGGAGGCGTAGGCGAGGGCGTGGTCCTGACGGACCTTGTCGCCGGAGGGGTAGTACAGCGTGAAGCGGGCGGGGCGGCCGTCCTTGGCGCGGATGCCGTCCTCGCCCTTCGTCCAGCCTGCGGCGTCGAGGATGCGGCCGGCCTCGGCGAGGTCGCGGGAGCGCTCGGTGTCCTCGGCGAACCAGGGGTCGTCGACGGGCAGGGGCCCGTAGGCGGGGCGGCCGGCGCCGTCGAGGATCTTGTCGACCATGGCCTGCCGGTCGACGGCGAGGTCGAGGGCGCGGCGGATCGCCGTGTCGCCGGTGACGGGGTTGCCGCTGGGAAGGGTGACGACGCGGACGTCGTAGGAGGTGGCCCGGTACGTCTTCTTGTCGTCGTCGCTCTTGAAGGTGGCGGCGAGGTTGGGCGGGAGGACCGCGCCGTCGAGGTCGCCGGAGCGGAGCCGGGTGGCGCGGACGTCGTCGTCGGCGACGATCGCCATGGTGAGTTTCTTCACCTTCGGGGCGCCGCCCCAGTAGTGCGGGTTGGCCTTGAAGGTGAGCTTCTCGCCCTTGCGCCAGTCGACGAGGACGTACGGTCCGGTGCCGACCGGCTCGGTGTTGAAGGGGCCGGTGTTGGGATCCTGCTCGCCTGCGACGTGCTCGGGGACGATCGGCAGCACCGTGCGGGCGGCGAACGGCGCGTAGGGGTGGTGGAGGGTGAAGACGACCGTGTCGTCGCCCACCGCCCGGACGTCCTTGACGGCCGCGAGTTCACTCTTGGCGGTGTTGTTGGTGCCGTCGTCGAGGACCGTGCGGTAGGTGAAGACGACGTCCCGCGCGGTCAGCGGCTTGCCGTCGCTGAACTTCACGCCCTCGCGCAGGGTGTACGTGTAGGTGCGTCCGCCGTCCGTGATCCGCGGAAGCGCCCTGGCCAGCGCGGGTTCCAGGGTCATGTCGGCGGTGCGGGCGAGGAGGCCGTCGAACAGCTTGGAGTTGCCGTCCTTGCCGTAGCCGAGGAGCGGGCTGAGGGTGTCGGGCTCGGTGGAGACGCCGATCACCACCGACTCGCCGGCCGCCGCGCCGTCCGCGGTGCCGGAGCCCGGCGCCGAGCAGGCGGAGACCGCCGCGGCCGTCGCCAGCACGGCGGCGGCGCCCCGTATGCGTCGTCGGGTCGTCATCGAACCTCACATCCCTGTTGCTGGAAAATAGCTCTTGCATATTAGTTGCAGGAAGACCTTGACCAGAACGGCGGCCCCCCAGTCGCCGGGGTTGCCGGGCCGCCCGAACGCGCAGGTGTGCGCCGGGGTCCGAGCCGCCGGGCGCCCTCCGCGCGCCCCCGCCGCCGCTTGTCACCGGGCCGCGACGGGGACTACTGTCACCACGCCTTGGTGACGGGAAATCGGTGCGATACCGGTGCGGCCCTCGCCACTGTGATCGGGAAGTCCGGCTCCGGCCCTCACGGGCAGCCACTGGGTCCTCAAGGACCCGGGAAGGCGGAGCACGGGCGGTGGTACCCGTCAGCCAGGAGACCGGCCAAGGCGCGTCAACCATCCACGAGGTGCTGGAGAGGGTCTGCTGAGCCATGCACATTGCCGAGGGTTTCCTGCCTCCGGCGCACGCGGTCGCCTGGGGCGTCGCGTCGGCGCCGTTCGTCGTCCACGGAGCCCGGTCGCTCATCCGTGACGTCAGAGAGCACCCCGAGAGCACGCTGCTGCTGGGCGCGTCGGGAGCGTTCACGTTCGTCCTTTCCGCGCTGAAACTGCCTTCCGTGACCGGGAGTTGCTCCCACCCCACCGGGACCGGGCTGGGCGCGATCCTGTTCCGGCCGCCGGTCATGGCGGTACTCGGGACCATCACCCTGCTGTTCCAGGCTCTGCTGCTCGCCCACGGAGGACTCACCACGCTCGGCGCCAACGTCTTCTCCATGGCGATCGTCGGCCCCTGGGCCGGGTACGCCGTCTACCGGCTGCTGCGCCGGTACGACGTGCCGCTGATGGGCGCGGTGTTCTGCGGCGCGTTCGTCGCCGACCTGTCGACGTACTGCGTGACCAGCGTCCAGCTCGCGCTGGCGTTCCCCGACCCGGGCAGCGGGTTCCTGGGCGCGCTGGGGAAGTTCGGCTCCATCTTCGCCGTCACGCAGATCCCGCTCGCGGTCAGCGAGGGGTTGCTGACGGTGCTGGTGATGCGCCTGCTGGTGCAGTCCAGCAAGGGCGAGCTGACCCGGCTCGGGGTGCTGGTCACCTCGGCGGCCGGGGGCAAGCGGGCCGAGTCGGCCGAGGCGGTGACCCGGTGAGCCGCAACGCGAAGATCAACACCCTGCTCCTGCTGCTCGTGGCCGCCCTCGCCGTGATCCCGCTGGCGCTGGGGCTCGGCGACCACAAGGAGGAACCGTTCACCGGGGCGGACGGCGAGGCGGAGACCGCGATCACCGAGATCGACCCGGACTACGAGCCGTGGTTCTCGCCGCTGTACGAACCGCCGTCCGGGGAGATCGAGTCGGCGCTGTTCGCCCTTCAGGCCGCGCTCGGCGCGGGGGTCCTGGCGTACTACTTCGGGTTGCGGCGCGGGCGCCGGCAGGGCGAGGCGCGGGCCCGTGAGCGGGCCGGCGCACAGGACGCGGACGCGGGTGTGCGCGGCGGCGCCGACGGCGGACGGGACTGACAGGCCCGTGCTGCCGATCGACGTGGCGGCGCACAGCAGCCGCTGGCGCCGCCGCCACCCCGTGGACAAGGCCGTCCTCGGTCTCGGTCTCACCGTCCTCGCGATCTCGCTGCCCCCGTGGCCGGGCGCCGCGCTGGTGCTGGTCACCGCGCTGGCGCTGCTGCTCGGCCCTGCGGGCGTGCCGGCCGGGCGGCTGTGGCGGGCCTACCGGGTGCCGCTGGGGTTCTGCGTCACCGGGGCGCTGACCCTGCTGGTGCGGGTGGGCGGACCCGGCGGTCTCGTGTCGCCCGCCCCCGACGGGCCACTGAGGGCCGGGGAGTTGCTGCTGCGCACCTCGGCGGCCTCGCTGGGCGTGCTGCTGTTCGCCTTCACCACGCCGATGTCGGACCTGCTGCCCCGCCTGGTGCGCGCCGGGGTGCCCGCGCCGCTCGTGGACGTGGCGCTGGTGACGTACCGGATGAGCTTCCTGCTGCTGGACTCCGTGCGCCGGGTGCACCGGGCACAGGCGGCGCGGCTCGGCCACACCACCCGTGCGGCGACCTGGCGTTCGCTCGGCGGTCTCGGGGCGACCGCGTTCGTGCGGTCCTTCGACCGCGCGGCGCGGCTGCAGACCGGACTCGCGGGCCGCGGCTACGACGGCGCCCTGCGCGTGCTGGTGCCGGAGGCCCGGGTGTCCGTCCGGTTCACGGCCGCCGGCGGGACGCTTCTTGCAGCGCTGGCCGCCCTCACCTTCGTACTGGAAAGGCCCCTGTCGTGAGCGGATCCGTGCTGGTGGCACTGCGGGACGTGTCGTTCGCGTACGAGGAAGGGCCGCCGGTGTTCACCGGGCTCGACTTCGAGGTGCACGAGGGAAGGGCGCTGGCCCTGCTGGGGCGCAACGGCTGCGGCAAGACCACGCTGATGCGGCTGCTGAGCGGCGGACTGCGGCCGCTAGGCGGTCGGTTGCTGCTGTCGGGCCGTGCGGTGCGGCACGACCGGAAGGGGCTGACGGCGCTGCGCACCACCGTGCAGCTGGTGGTGCAGGACCCGGACGACCAGTTGTTCGCGGCGTCCGTGGGGCAGGACGTGTCGTTCGGGCCGCTGAACCTGGGGCTGCCCGACGCGGAGGTGCGGGCGCGGGTGGCGGAGGCGCTGGAGGCGCTGGACATCACCGCGCTCGCCGACCGGCCCACGCATCTGCTGTCGTACGGGCAGCGGAAACGGACGGCGATCGCGGGCGCGGTCGCGATGCGGCCGCGGGTGCTGATCCTGGACGAGCCGACGGCGGGCCTCGATCCCGACGGCCAGGAACGGCTGCTGGCCACTCTGGACAGGCTTCGGGAGGGCGGCACGACGGTGGTGATGGCCACGCACGACGTGGATCTCGCCCTGCGCTGGGCCGACGACGCGGCGCTGCTCACCCCGTCGGGCGCCCACACCGGCCCGGCCCCGCAGATGCTGTCCCGGCGGGACCTCCTCACGGCGGCGGGGCTCAGGCTGCCGTGGGGCGTGGCGGCCGGCCTGCTCCTGCGGGCGCACGGTGTCCGGACGGGCGGGGGCGCCGGTCCCCGCACCCCGGAGGAGCTGGCGGCGCTGGCCGCCCTGCCGGAGTACGGGGACCGGAGTGCGGGCTAGAACCTCGACGAGGCGTCAGCAACCGCCGCAGTTGTAGTACGTGACGTCCCAGTGGTTGCCCTCGTCGGCGTAGATGTTGCCCGAGCCGGACCGCCACTGCTGGGCCCCGTCTCCGCGCACGCCGATGTAGGTGAAGGTGTTCTTGATGTAGTTTCCGACGCAGGTGGTCTTGGAGTAGTCGAGCTTGTAGCCGTTCCAGTGCGAGTACGTGCCGGAGGCGTGCCCGGTCTCGGTGCCGCCGGTGATGTTCAGGGCGCAGCCGCTGGCCCGCTTCAGGGTCTGCGCGCCCTGGGCGGTGGCCAGGTTGAGCTGGTCGAAGGACGTGCAGGTGGACACGTTGCGGTTGGAGCAGCCTCCGGACGACGACCAGGTGATGCCGACCTGGCTGAACATGGAGGTCGCGGTGGCGTGGCTGATCTTGGTGACGGCGGCGGCCTCGCCTGCGGTGCCCATGACAACGGCACCGGGTGCGGCGACGAGAGCGAGGGCGGTCAGGAGCGAGCGGAGCTTCGGGGCCTTGGGGGTCTTCATGTGGGGGACCTTCCTGCTGAGGGGCCAGGGTTCGGGGGGGGAACTGCCGTGCAGGTGGGGCAGACAGATGATGCCCGGGGTCTACGCGCGTCCGCCAGAGGACGAAACGGAATGCTGTCGCCCGCGCGTCGGTGTCGTCCCGTCAGACCGCCGAGCGGAAGGCGGGGAGGTAGCCGGAGGACTGGCCGACGGCCTTCGGGTGGTAGGAGTTGCCGATCGGGATGGTGACGCTGTGCAGCCAGGCGTCGCCCGAGCAGAGCTCGTGCCCGGTGAACTCGTCGGCCACGCCGGACCAGGCGAACCCGGCGTTGGCCGCGCGCTTCGCGATGACCCCGTTGAGCGTGTCGCCCGCGCTGTTGATGGCGCCGCGCTCGGTCTCGCTGAGGCCGGCGATGCAGCTGCCCGACAGCTTGTAGAAGCGCGGGTAGCCGAGGACCACCACGCGGGCCTGCGGGGCGCGGGAGCGGATGGCCGAGTACAGCGAGTCGAGCTTGCCCGGCAGGGAGTTCTGCATCTGCGAGACGGCGTTGTTCACGGCGGAGACGCAGGTGGCCTCGCTCTGCAGGACGCAGGTCTGCATGACGTCGGCGAAGCCGATGTCGTTGCCGCCCGCGGTGACGCTGACGAGGGTGGTGGTGGAGGACAGCGCGCCCAGCTGGGTGGAGGCCACGCTCGTGGTCGTCGCGCCCGAGCAGGCGACGAACCTGAACGACGCGGGGGCGTTGGCGTTGCTCCACAGCTGCGGGTAGGCGGCGGTGCTGCGTTTGCAGACGCCGCTCTCGGAGGTGTAGCTCCCGGCGCCCACTCCGGAGGAGTAGGAGTCGCCGAGCGCCACGTAGTGGTGGCCGGCGGCCGCGGCAGGGTGCGCCAGGCCGAGGACGGTCGCCACACCGAGGATCAGGGTGGCGAGAGTTGTTCCCAGTGAACGCGTTGACACGTGTATCCGCCTCTCACGACGAAACTCGCGACGATGGTTGAGGGAGCAACTGGTGTTGTAGCAGGGCGGGATACCGCACGGTAACTACCGGGCGAAAAGTCTTCCGCTATGACCCGAATACTGAGGTGACCGAGTCGGCTCCGCGCGTAGATAAACCTCGACTGCGCCCTGTCCACCGCCCATTTCGGCGGCGGAAGAGTGAGCCGGGCCTCCCCCTCACGGCCCGGCACGCGGTGTGGCCGAACGGTCGGTGCGACGGCCCCGTTCAGTCCTGCCCGTCCTGCCGCGGCGGGGGCACGAGGAGACGCCGGGGGTCGGCCGCGCGCGTGATCGCCGACTCCACCGCCGGGTTGCGGTCGCCGAGCAGGGCGAGGGCGGACACCGCGCGGGCGAGGGCGTCGTCGTCGGGGCCGCCCAGGGTAAGAGTGCGGACGTGGGCCGCCTTCACCTCGGCCCACCGGGCGACGTGTTCGGGCGTGAGCGTGCCGCGCAGCTCGGCGAGCTTCAGGAGGTTCGCCTCGGCGCCCGTGGTGAGGGTCTGGGCCTCGGCCGTGTAGTGGTCCTCGATCACGGCGGACAGTTCGGCGTCGTTCATCACGGGCTGGATCCGCTGGGCGATCTTGTTCATGTTGCGGTACGAGCCCTGGAGCAGGAACGGCGGCTCGGTGCGGGCGTCGTCGGAGCGGGCCGCGGACGCGATGTAGGCGGCGTTGACCGCGAGCACCGTGCGGCGGGCGGTGAGCAGATGGCGCAGCACCGCGAGCACGCGGTCGAGTTCGGTCGGCGCGTACGGGTGGCGCAGACGGTCGGGGCGGGCCGTCGGGTCGTCGGAGGCGAGCCGGATCAGCAGGTCGAGATCGGCGCGGTCGCGTCCGGCGAGCGGCGCGAGCACCGGGTTCGCGGTGAGCGCGTTCTCCACGAAGCTGAGCGCGAAGACGTCCTCCTTGCCGGTGAGGACGTCGCCCAGGTTCCACACGTCGGCCCGGTTGGCCAGCATGTCGGGCACCCGGAAGACCTCGCCGGACTCGGTGTAGGGGTTGCCGGCCTTCTTCGCGGCGACGGCGACCTCACGGGCCTGGTTCTCCCGCTGCACGCCGAGCTGTTCCTCGGTGCGCAGGAAGGCGCTCTGCGCCCGCAGCCGCTCCTCCTCGACGACCCGCGCGGTCTCCGCCTCCTCGCGTGCGGGCGAGGCGGTGACGTCAGGTGGTGGTGGAGACGGCGTCAGCCGTCCGCGCGGTTTCGCGCCGGACGCGGACGGTTGGCTTCCGCGAGGGGGCGCGCCGCACCGTCCCGGTCCGCACCGCGCGTGCGCGGGGACCGGGACGGCCAGGGTTCGTCGGGGCGCTGCGGTGCAGCGGTCCCGTGCGACGGGGGGCGGCCGGGCCGTCGGCGCGGTTCACGAAGGTCCGCATGTGCCCGCCCCCCTCTCGTCTTTCCGTCCGTGCGTGCGACGGTCGGTGTCGTCGGGCAGCACTGCTCCCCTCCGGTTCCGGGCACGGACACCTGCCGGTGTCCGGCACCGGAACCTTCCGCAGTGCTCCCCGCGAGCCATGCTGCCCGGTCCGGCCCGCACCGCGCATTGCCGGTTTCCGGCAAAGTTCACTAGGGTCTGCATGCCGGTGTGCCGCCATGAACGCATCAGGACGGCGTCGGGAACGTGAGGGGACGATGTGTCGGAACGAGAGATCCCGGAGCAGTATCTGGAGGGCTACGACCGGATACTGACCGAGGTGGCGGCCACGGGCCGGCGCCTCACCCGCGACGAACTCGCCTCCCGCCGTGCCCTCGGCGAACAGGCCGCGGAGGCCGGTTACGGGCTCCGCTCCCTCGTCATCGCCCATCTCGCCGCCGCGCGCGGCGCCTGGCCGGCCCGCGGTGAGGACGCGGCCGACGCGCTCGCCGCGGTGCAGCAGGCGGTGGACGCCTTCGCCGAAGGGTACGAGCGGGCGCAGCGGCTGGCGGTCCGTCAGGAAGAGGCGGCGCGGCGGGAGTTCATCGACGACCTGCTCTACGGCCGCAGCGACCTGGGCCGGCTGGCCGAGCGCGCCGAGCGGTTCGGGCTGCGGCTGTCCCACGAGCACGCGGTCGCCGTCGCCCGGGGCCCCGTCGCCTACGAGGAGGGCGATCCGGTGCCCCGTCAGGTGGAACGCGCCCTGATCACCCGGTTCGGCAACCGCAGCATCCTGCTCACCACCAAGGACGGGCGGCTGCTGTGCATCGCGCCCGGCCACCAGCAGGACGTGCTCACCCACTTCGCCAAGCAGGCGCACGCCGCCACGGACGGCGGCCAGGTCGCCGTCGGACGCCCGCAGCCGGGACCGGGCGGGGTGGTCCAGTCGTACGAGGAGGCGCTGAACGCGCTGGAGATCGCCGAACGGCTGGGCATGGACGACCCGGTGCTGCGCGCCTCCGACCTGCTGGTCTACCCGGTGCTGGCCCGCGACCGGCAGGCCATGGCCGACCTGGTGCACAACACGCTGGGCCCGCTGACCGAGGCGCGTGGCGGGGCCGAGCCGCTGCTGGACACGCTCACCGCCTACTTCGACTCCGGTTGCGTCGCCGCCGAGGCGGCCCGGCGGCTGTCGCTGAGCGTGCGGGCGCTGACGTACCGGCTGGAGCGGATCCACCGGCTGACCGGCGCCGACCCCGGCGACCCCGCCCACCGCTACATGCTGCAGACGGCGGTCATCGGGGCCCGGCTGCTGGACTGGCCGCATTCGGCGGCGGCGTAGCGTCAGAAGCTCGCGCCGCAGCTCCTCGGGCCCACGGCGGTCAGCCGCGGCACCTGGGCCGTCCAGCCGCGGGCGACGGCCGTCGGGGCCCGGCTGCCGAACGGACCCGACGCGCCGGCAGCGTACGGCCTACGGCTCCGTCAGAAGCTCGCCGGCGTCCCTCGGCCGGCCGCAGCTCCGGGACCTGCCGTCCGTCGGGCAGCAGGACGCGCCCGTCCTTGGCCACCGTGCTCTCGGCGAGGTCGGTCAGGGCTCCGAGGGCGTCGACGAGCCAGGGGCGCGGGACGGGCGCGAGGGCCACCGTGCGGGCGGTGCGGACCATACGGACACGGTGGCGTCCGCGAGGCGCTCCGGTCCATGCCCGGACCCGGCAGCACGCCGGCGGAGGTGCTTCCGGCGCCCGGCAACGGTCCGGCGGCCGCGGGTCAGCCTTCGACGAGGGTGACGTCGTGGTGGCCGGCGGCGTGCGGGACGGGGATGATCAGGATGCCGCTGCCGCGCAGCTCCAGCAGGGTCGCCTCGACCTTGGCCGGGCCCGCCTTCAGGGCGTCCTTCGGGGCCTTGCCGCTGTTCTGCCAGCGGTGCTCCGCGCCGTCGCACACCGCGACGGAACCGCCGATGCCGTAGCTGACGTTGGGCGTGCTCTGGTTGACCGAGGAGCTGACGTAGACCCGTCCGGTCCCGGCGGTACAGCGGTAGGTGCCGGTGAGGGTGACGGTGCCGTCGGCGGCGATCCGGCCTTCCGGGTCGACGGTGACGTACTCCGCGGGGGCGGACGGCGCGGCCGCCGCCGAGGGGACCGCCGCGGCGGCGCCGAGCAGCAGCAGCGCGGCGCAGGACGCCGTGCGGAGGAGGGGGCGTACGGGCATGAGGGGGGACCTCCGAAGTGAGCGGAAGGGGGACCTCCAGCAGTACCCGCCGCACGGGGGCGCGGCCACTCATCGTCACCCTTCGGTGGCGGACCCGCATCGGCCGTCGGGGAACCGTCCCTGCCTTGTCCGGGGACTGTCACGCTTCCCGCCGGGCCGTACCGGCGGACGGTGCGGGTGGCGCATGGTCGTGGGGTACGACGTGTTCGGCTCGTTCCACCGATGTGGAGGTGCGCCATGTGTGCCCACCGGACGTCCTGCCCGCAGACCGGCTCCCCCGCCCCGCACGTGGTGGCCGCCCACCCGGAGCAGGGCTGGACCCTGCTGTGCGACGGCGCGATCGTCTTCGACGACACGGGTGAGTTGCGGCCTGACGGTCGCGTCATCGCCCCGCACCGGCCGCCGGCGGAGGGCCTGACGGCCGCGGCTTGACCGCGCCCCCGAGGGGGCGCGGGGAACTGCGCGATAGCCCCCACCGGCCCGCGAACACTCGGCGCGGCGCCGGGCCGCCCGGTCAGCCGTTCGCCACGAACCACCGCAGCAGCGACGCCAGCCGCTGCGGGCGGTCCTCCGCGATCAGCGTCCGCGTGTTCCTCAGCTCCACCAGCCGCCCCCGCGGCAGCAGTTCCGCCAGCATGCGGCCGTGTTCCCGCGGCATCATCAGATCCTCCGCCGCCCAGACGACCAGCGCGGGCCGATCGAAGCGCCGCAGCCCCTGCGCCGCCTCCAGAAGTTCCGTACGCCGCACATGCGTGGTGTAGTGACGGAAGTCCCGGCGGATCGCCGGATCCGTGCGCAGGGGCCGGAGCCATCGCTCGGCCAGCTCGTCGGGCACCGGCCGCTTCGTCAGCGCGCCGAAGCCGACCGGAAGCCGGCGCAGCGGCTTCCAGCCCAGGGCGCGGACCATCAGCAAGACACCGCCGGGTACCCGGCACGCGAGGCCGATCATCTTGCCGGGAAGACCCGGGGGGTAGTTGTCGAAGGCCTCGCAGGAGATCAGCACCAGCCGGTCCAGCCGCTCGGGATGCCGGGCCGCGACCGTCTGCGCACGTCCGCAGTCGCTCTCGACGAGCGTGACGTCACGCAGGTCCAGCCGGTCGAGGAACTCGGCGATCAGCTCGTTGACCAGGTCCGGCGTGGGCGGCCGGGTCATGGGCGTGCGGTGCGCCCCGTACGGGAGGGTCGGCGCGATCAGGCGGTGGTCGGTGCGCAGTTCGGCGATGACATGACGCCAGACGGAGGCGTCGTGCAGCAGGCCGTGCAGCAGCACGACCACCGGCCCCTCGCCGCCCGTGTCCTCGTACGTGACGGTGCCCGCGCTCAGCTCGATCTCCGGCATCGAACCAGGCTAGGAGGAGCGGGCGGGCAGCGCGCGGCGGCTCACGGGAGGACGGCGAACCCGTCGAGCTCGACCATCGCCTCCTCGTCCCACAGCCGGACCACCTCCACGACCGCCATCGCCGGGTAGTCGCGTCCCGCCACGTCGCGCCAGATCCGGCCGAGTTCCCGCGCGTGCGCGCGGTACGCGGCGACGTCGGTGGCGTAGACGGTGACGCGGGCCAGGTCGGCGGGGGTGCCGCCGGCGGCGCGCAGGGCGGTGAGGAGGTTGGTGAGGGCGCGGGTGAACTGTTCGGGGAGCGTGTCGCCGACGACCTTCCCGTCGCCGTCGAGTGCGGTCTGGCCGGCCAGGAACACCACGCGGGAGCCGGTGGCGACGACGGCGTGGGAGAAGCCGGCGGGCGGGGACAGGTCGGGCGGGTTGACGCGCTCGGCGGTCACCGGACCTCCAGGGTCTTGTACAGCTCCTTGGCGATGATGCCGCGCTGGACCTCGCTCGCCCCCTCGTAGATGCGGGGCGCACGGACCTCGCGGTACAGGTGCTCGAGCAGATGGCCACGGCACAGGGCGCGCGCGCCGTGCAGCTGGACGGCGGTGTCGACGACGTACTGGGCGGTCTCGGTGGCCAGCAGCTTCGCCATGGCGGAGCGCCGCGGCACGTCGTCCGCGCCCTCGTCGTACGCGGTGGCCGCCGCGTACACCATCAGGCGGGCGGCCTCCGTGCGGACGGACATCTCTGCGACCTGGTGGGCGACGGCCTGGAGGTCCTTGAGCCTGCCGCCGAAGGCGTCCCGCGTGGCGGTGTGGGCGAGGGTCGCGTCGAGGGCGGCCTGCGCCATGCCGACGGCGAAGGCGCCGACGCTGGGCCGGAACAGGTTGAGGGTGTCCATGGCGACCCGGAAGCCCGCGTCGGGCTCGCCGAGGACGTCGGCGGCGGTGACGGGCACGCCGTCGAAGCGCAGGGTCCCGACGGCGTGCGGGGCGACCATGTCCAGGCGGCTGCCGGTGAGGCCGGGCCGGTCGGCGGGCACCAGGAAGGCGGTCACGCCACGGGCGCCGGCGGCGGGCGTGGTGCGGGCGAAGACCGTGTAGAGGTCGGCGTCGGGGGCGTTGGAGATCCAGCACTTCTCGCCGGTGAGCCGCCACCCGTCCGGCCCGTCGCGCTCCGCGCGCAGGGACAGGGCGGCCGCGTCGGAGCCGGCGCCGGGTTCGGAGAGGGCGAAGGCCGCGACCGCCGTGCCGTCACTCACCCGGGGGAGCCACCGCTCCCTCTGTCCGGGGGTGCCGTGGGCGTGCACGGGGTGGGCGCCGAGGCCCTGGAGAGCGAGGGCGGTCTCCGCCTCCGTGCACGCCTGGGCGAGCGACTCGCGCATCAGGCACAGGTCCAGCGCGCCGGCGGTGAACAGCCGGGAGAGCAGCCCGAGGGCGCCCAACTCGGCGACGAGCGCCCGGTTCACACGGCCCGGCTCCCCCTTCTCGGCGAGCGGCCGCAGCCGTTCGGCGGCCAGGGTGCGCAGCTCCGCGCACCGGGCGAGTTGTGACGGTTCGAGCGAGAATGCGGTCATCGCCGGTCCCTTCCCTCGCCGGTGGGCCACCCGCCGAGGTTATCGCGAACCGTTGACTGCCGTCACCAACACGATACGCTCCTGATGCGAGCCCACCACGCCGAGGGGGCGCATCGACATGAATCCACGGTCCACCGCGCACGTCGACACCTTCGCCCGCGACCATCTCCCGCCACCGGACGAGTGGCCCGAGCTCCGTTTCGACCTGCCGGAGCTGCGCTACCCCGACCGGCTGAACTGCGCCGCGGAACTGCTCCACGGCCCGCCCGGGGACCACCCGGCGTTCCGCACGCCCGACGGCGGGGTCCTGACGTACGGGGAGCTGCGCGCGCGGGTGGACCGGCTGGCGCATCTGCTCACCACGGACCTCGGGGTGGTGCCCGGCAACCGGGTGCTGCTGCGCGGGCCCACCACACCGTGGCTGGCCGCCTGCTGGCTCGCGGTGCTGAAGGCGGGCGCGGTCGCCGTCACCGTGCTGGCCCAGCAGCGGCCGCACGAGCTGGCCACCGTCTGCGCGCTCGCCGAGGTGCGGCACGCCCTGTGCGACGTGCGCTCCCTAGACGACCTCGTGAAGGCGGAGGTCCCGGACCTGCGGATCGCCGCGTTCGGCGGCGACTCACGCGACGACCTGCTGCGCCGCCCGGCCTCCGACGGCCCGTTCGACGCCGTGCCGACGGCCGCCGACGACGTCGCCCTGATCGCCTTCACCTCCGGCACGACCGGGAAGCCCAAAGGCTGCATGCACTTCCACCGGGACGTGCTGGCCATCGCGGACACCTTCTCCCGGCATGTCCTCAAGCCGGTCGCCGACGACGTGTTCGCGGGCAGTCCCCCGCTGGGCTTCACCTTCGGCCTGGGCGGTCTGGTGGTGTTCCCTCTGCGCGCGGGCGCGAGCGCGCTGCTGCTCGAACAGGCCCGTCCCTCACAGCTGTTGGCGGCGATCGATGAGCACCGGGTGTCGGTGCTGTTCACCGCGCCCACCGCCTACCGGGCGATGCTGGCGGAGGCGGACGGCCATGACCTGTCCAGCCTGCGCCGCTGTGTCTCGGCGGGCGAGAACCTGCCGGCCGCGACCTGGCAGGCCTGGCACGACCGGACCGGGCTGCGCATCATCAACGGCATCGGCGCCACCGAGCTGCTGCACATCTTCATCTCCGCCGCCGACGACGACATCCGCCCCGGCGCCACCGGCGTCCCCGTGCCCGGCTGGCAGGCGCGCGTGCAGGACGCGGACGGCGTTCCGTTGCCCGACGGGCAGCCGGGGCTGCTCGCGGTGCGCGGGCCCGTCGGCTGCCGCTACCTGGCCGACCCGCGCCAGCGGGACTACGTACGGGACGGCTGGAACGTCACGGGCGACACCTACGTACGCGACCCCGACGGCTACTTCCGGTACGTGGCCCGCGCCGACGACATGATCATTTCGGCCGGGTACAACATCGCCGGCCCCGAGGTCGAGGACGCGCTGCTGCGCCATCCGGACGTGGTGGAGGCGGCAGTGGTCGGGCGGCCCGACGAGGCGCGCGGCCAGGTCGTCGTGGCGTACACGGTCCTCAAGGAGGGCGCCGGGCGGGACGCGGAGGCGCTGCGGGCGTTCGTGAAGGCGGAGCTGGCGCCGTACAAGTGCCCGCGGGAGATCGTCTTCCTGGACGCGCTGCCGCGCACGGCCACCGGCAAGCTCCAGCGGTTCCGGCTGCGCACCGGCGCCGGAGCCGGAGACGAGCAGGGCTGATGCCGGGAACGCGGGGCGGCGGCCACGACCTAAGATGATCAACGTGTCCGACCAGCATGCTCCACGGTCTCTCATCGTCACGCTCTACGGCGCCTACGGCCGGTTCGTGCCGGGCCCGGTGCCCGTCGCGGAGCTGATCCGGCTGCTGGCCGCCGTCGGCGTGGACGCCCCGTCCGTGCGTTCCTCGGTGTCCCGGCTCAAGCGCCGCGGACTGCTGCTCCCGGCCCGCACCGCCCAGGGCGCGGCCGGTTACGAACTGTCCCCGGAGGCACGCCAGTTGCTGGAGGACGGTGACCGGCGCATCTACGCCACCGCGCCGCCCGCCGACGAGGGCTGGGTGCTCGCGGTGTTCTCGGTGCCGGAGTCGGAGCGGCAGAAGCGGCATCTGCTGCGCTCCCGGCTGGCCGGTCTCGGCTTCGGCACGGCGGCGCCCGGCGTGTGGATCGCCCCGGCCCGGCTGTACGAGGAGACCCGGCACACGCTGGAGCGGCTGCGGCTGGTCGGGTACGTCGACCTGTTCCGGGGCGAGCACCTCGGATTCGCGGCCACGGCGGAGGCAGTGGCCCGCTGGTGGGACCTGAAGGCGATCGCGGCGGAGCACGAGGCGTTCCTGGCACAGCACGCGCCGGTGCTGCGCGCCTGGGAGCAGCGTACGGACACCCCGCCCGAGGAGGCGTACCGCGACTACCTCCTGGCCCTGGACTCCTGGCGTCACCTCCCCTACGCCGACCCGGGCCTGCCCGCCGGTCTGCTGCCGGCAGGCTGGCCGGGCACCCGCTCGGCGTCCGTCTTCCGGGCGCTTCACGAGCGGCTGCGGGACGCGGGGGCGGAGTTCGCGAACCCCGTCTCGGATGCGGAGGCCGACCGGGGCGCACCCCGCTGAGTCACGCGTCCGGCGCCTCCGTGAGCGGCAGGTCGGACAGGGTGAGGCGGGGCTTGGGGGCGTCGGTGCGGCCGGTGCGGGGCGGGCGGCTGCCCGCGCGGTACTGCGGCGGCCAGACCACGCCCGGACCCTCATACCCCTGCTCGGCGGCCGCGTGCAGCGTCCAGTGCGGGTCGTACAGATGCGGGCGAGCCAGCGCGCACAGGTCCGTACGTCCGGCCAGAATGAGGGAGTTGACGTCGTCCCAGGAGGAGATCGCGCCGACCGCGATCACCGGGACACGGGCCTCGTTGCGCACCCGGTCGGCGAACGGCGTCTGGTAGGAGCGGCCGAACTCCGGTTCCTCGTCGGCCACCACCTGCCCGGTGGACACGTCGATCGCGTCGGCCCCGTGGTCGGCGAAGGCGCGGGCGATCGCGACCGCGTCCTCCGCCGTGGTGCCGCCCTCCGCCCAGTCCGTCGCGGAGATCCGCACGGTCATCGGCCGGTCCTCCGGCCACACCGCCCGCACCGCGTCGAACACCTCCAGCGGGAAGCGCAGCCGCTTCTCCAGCGAGCCGCCGTAGGCGTCGGTGCGCCGGTTCGTCAGCGGGGAGAGGAAGCCGGAGAGCAGATAGCCGTGCGCGCAGTGCAGTTCGAGCAGGTCGAACCCGGCCCGCGCGGCCCGCACCGCAACGGCCGTGAACTGCTCACGCAGATCGGTGAGTTGCGCACGGGACAGCTCGCGGGGGGTCTGGCTCCCCGGCCTGTACGGGAGCGGGGACGGGGCGACCAGGGGCCAGTTGCCCTCGTCGAGCGGCTCGTCCATGCCCTCCCACATCAGCTTGGTCGAACCCTTGCGGCCGCTGTGGCCAAGCTGCACGCCGATGGCCGTGCCCGGGGCGCGGGTGTGCACGAAGTCCGTGATCCGCCGCCACGCCTCCGCCTGCCGGCCGCTCCACATTCCGGCGCACCCGGGGGTGATCCGGCCCTCCGGGCTGACGCACACCATCTCCGTCATCACCAGCCCCGCACCGCCCAGCGCGCGGGCGCCGAGGTGGACGAGGTGGAAGTCGCCGGGCAGGCCGTCGGCCGCCGAGTACATGTCCATGGGCGAGACGACGACCCGGTTGCGCAGGGTGAGTCCGCGCAGCCGGAACGGGGTGAACATGGGCGGGGTGCCGGGCGGGCAGCCGAAGCCGCGCTCCACGGCCTCGGTGAACCGGGCGTCGCGCAGCCGCAGGTTGTCGTGGGTGACGCGGCGGCTGCGGGTGAGCAGGTTGAACGCGAACTGGCGCGGCGGCTGGCGCAGATACAG
The DNA here is from genome assembly GCF_022696125.1 of Streptomyces sp. GB4-14. Classification (NCBI taxonomy): domain Bacteria; kingdom Bacillati; phylum Actinomycetota; class Actinomycetes; order Kitasatosporales; family Streptomycetaceae; genus Streptomyces; species Streptomyces sp. GB4-14. Next base: position 1,270,298 of record NZ_RZHO01000002.1, read on the forward strand.
GGCGAGGTTCTCGAACCACTCGAGGCTGGCGCGTGCCGCGCGCTGGGTGGAGGCGACCACGGGCCGCCGTTCCGCCTCGTAGGCCTCGAGGGCGGCGGTGAGCGTGGGCTGCTCGCCCAGACAGGCGGCGAGCGCGAGCGCGTCCTCCACGGCGAGCTTGGTGCCGGAGCCGATGGAGAAGTGGGCGGTGTGGGCGGCGTCGCCGAGCAGCACGACGTTGCCGTGCGACCAGCGCTCGTTGACGACCGTGCGGAAGGTCGTCCACGTCGAGTTGTTGGAGCGCAGGGGGCGACCGCCGAGCGCGTCCGCGAAAATCTTGGCGCAGCGTTCGACGGACCCGGTCTCGTCGAGCTCGTCGAACCCGGCGGCGCGCCACACCTCTTCGCGCATCTCCACGATCACGGTGGAGGCGTCGGCGGAGAACGGGTAGCCGTGCAGCTGCATGACGCCGTGCTCGGTCTCGGCGATCTCGAAGCGGAAGGCGTCGAAGGCGAAGTCGGCGGCCAGCCAGATGTAGCGGCAGCGGTGCGCGGTGATGTGCGGGCGGAACACGTCCGCGAAGGCGGTGCGGGTGGTGCTGTGGACTCCGTCGGCGGCGATCACCAGGTCGTGCGTCTCCGCGAGGCGGGCGGGGCCCGGGGCCTCCTCGCGGAAGCGGAGGTCCACTCCCAGGGAGCGGCAGCGGTGGTGGAGGATCTCCAGGAGGCGGCGGCGGCCGAGGGCTGCGAAGCCGTGTCCTCCGGAGGTGTGACGGGTGCTGCGGTGGACGATGTCGATGTTGTCCCAGCGGACGAATTCCGTCGTGAGGGCGGAGTAGACCTCCGGGTCCGCGTGTTCGATGCCGCCCAGCGTTTCGTCCGAGAGGACGACGCCGAAGCCGAAGGTGTCGTGGGGGGCGTTGCGTTCCCAGACGGTGATGTCCCTGGTCGGGTCCAGGCGTTTGAGGAGGGCGGCGGCGTAGAGGCCGCCGGGGCCTCCACCCACGACGGCTACGCGCAGGTGCGGCGCCGTGGGGGCCGGGCGCGCGGTTCCCCGCGCCCCTGAGGGGGTCATCGTCCCCTCCATTTCGGGGCGCGCTTCTCCGTGAAAGCCGCGTGGAATTCCGCGTAGTCCTCGCCCGTCATGAGGAGGGCCTGGGTGGAGGCGTCGAGTTCGATCGCTGCCGCGAGCGGCATGTCGAGTTCCGATGTGAGCAGGGCCTTCGTCTGGGCGTGGGCGAGGGCCGGGCCGTCGGCGAGGCGGCGGGCCAGTTCGCGGGCCGCGGTGTCCGCGCCGCCCTCGTCCGCGAGCGCGCTGATCAGTCCGATCCGCTCGGCCTCCGGTGCGCGCACCGGCTCGCCCAGCATCAGCAGGCGGGTGGCGTGGCCGAGGCCGACCACCCGGGGCAGCAGGTAGGCCGCGCCCATGTCGCCGCCTGAGAGGCCCACCCGGGTGAAGAGGAACGCGAAGCGGGCGGTGGGGTCGGCGACGCGGAAGTCCGCGGCCAGCGCGAGGACCGCGCCGGCGCCCGCGGCGACGCCGTGGACCGCGGCGACGACGGGGAAGGGGCACTCGCGTACCGCGCGGACGACCTGGCCGGTCATGCGGTTGAAGTCGAGAAGCTGCGCGGTGTCCATGGAGAGGGTGGCGCCGATGATCTCGTCGACGTCGCCGCCGGAGCAGAAGCCGCGCCCCTCGCCGCCCAGCACCAGGGCGCGGACGGCCCGCTCCCGGGACAGCTCGGCGAGCAGGTCCCGCAGGTCGGCGTAGGCGCCGAAGGTGAGCGCGTTCAGCTTGTCGGGGCGGGCGAGGGTGACGTGGGCGACGCCGTCGGCGAGCTCGACGCGCAGATGCTCCCAGCGCGCGGTGCGGGCGGCGGAGCCGGTGAAAGGACTCATGAGGGCGGCCTCCTCGGGCGGGCACTGCGCGGCTCAGTGAGGTCTGCCACTCGAAGTTATCACTGGTTGGTGACTGTCGTCACGAGTGCGCGATACGCCGTTCGGGCACCGTCACACCCGTCACGGAACATCGACGCCTCGGTAACGGTGCGGACGGGCGCGCGAGGCGGGGTCGCCCGGCGGGTAGGCCCCGACAGCCGGGGCGCGGCGCCCCGGGCGGTGCGCCCGGCAGGGCTCCGGCGGCTCCCCCGGCCCGGGGGCGGGGCCGGGTGAGGCGCGCCGTACCATGGGCACTCGAAAAACGGGAGCGCCCGCTCCATGAACGGAACCGCTGTGCACGAACCCCCCGCCCTTCCCACCTCCTGGCGCGTCGCGCTGCCGCACACGACCGCGGCCGTGCCCGTCGCGCGCGCCCTGGTGCGCACGGCGCTCGCCGAGCGGGAGCACTCCGCCGACTGCGACACGGCGGAACTGCTGACGGCGGAGCTGGTGGCGAACGCCGTGGAGCATACCTCCGGCGCCACGCCGATCGAGCTGGTCCTGCGGCTGCTGCCGACCGGTTTCCAGGTGGAGGTGCACGACGCCGACCCGGAGCCGCCCCATGACCTCACCCGGCCGCATCTCGACCTGCCCGACCCGTGGCAGGAGCACGGGCGCGGGCTGCTGCTGATCCGCTCGCTCAGCTCGTCGTGCGGGCACCGCCCCACCGAGTCCGGCAAGGCGGTGTGGTTCCGGCTTCCGGGCCAGCGGCGCCCGGCCTGACGGGCGGCGTCAGCCGAGGGTGGCGACCAGGACCGCCTTGATGGTGTGCATGCGGTTCTCGGCCTCGTCGAAGACGAGCGAGTGCGCCGACTCGAACACCTCGTCGGTGACCTCCAGCGACTGAAGGCCGTGCTCCTCGTACACGTCCCGGCCGACCGCGGTGCCCAGGTCGTGGAAGGCCGGCAGGCAGTGCAGAAAGCCGACGTCCGGGTTGCCGGTGGCGCGCAGCACGTCCATGGTCACCGCGTAGGGCGCGAGGGCGGCGATCCGCTCGCCCCAGACCTCCTTGGGCTCCCCCATGGACACCCAGACGTCGGTGGCGACGAAGTCGGCGCCCGCGACGCCCTCGGCGATGTCCTCGGTGAGCGTGATCCGGGCCCCGCTCGCGGCGGCCAGCTCGCGCGCGCGGTCGATCACCTCCTGCGCGGGCCAGTACGTCTTCGGCGCGACGATCCGTACGTCCATGCCGAGCAGGGCCGCGGTGACCAGGTAGGAGTTGCCCATGTTGAAGCGGGCGTCGCCGAGGTAGGCGAAGGCGATGCCGGTGAGCGGCTTGCCGCTGTGCTCGGTCATGGTGAGCACGTCGGCGAGCATCTGGGTGGGGTGCCAGTCGTCGGTGAGCCCGTTGAGGACGGGCACGCCCGCGTACGCGGCCAGCTCCTCGATCTTGGCCTGGCTGTCGCCCCGGTACTCGATCCCGTCGTACATCCGGCCGAGCACCCGCGCGGTGTCCTTCACGGACTCCTTGTGGCCCATCTGCGAGCCGGACGGGTCGAGGTAGGTCGTGGAGGCGCCCTGGTCGGCGGCGGCGACCTCGAAGGCGCAGCGGGTGCGTGTCGAGGTCTTCTCGAAGATCAGCGCGATGTTCTTCCCGCGCAGGTACGGCGTCTCGGTCCCGGCCCGCTTGGCGGCCTTCAGCTCCGCGGCCAGCTCCAGCAGGCCGCGGAACTCCTCCGCGGTGAAGTCGACCTCCTTGAGGAAGTGACGGCCGGCGAGGGGGGTCGGGACTGTCGCCATGGGGGCGCTCCAGGACTGGGGGACATGAACCATGGAAGTCTATACGATCACCCGCAATTCTATACAGTGACCGTCTACACGGCGTCCCGTTCGACCGGGCAGCTCATGCAGCGCGGCCCGCCCCGGCCCCGGCCCAGCTCGCTGCCGGGGATCTCTATCACCTCGATGCCCTGTTTCCGCAGGTGGGTGTTGGTGGTGGAGTTCCGCTCGTAGGCGACGACCACGCCCGGTTCGACGGCCAGGACGTTGCAGCCGTCGTCCCACTGCTCCCGCTCGGCGGCGTGCACGTCCTGCGTGGCGGTCAGCACCCTGATCTCGCTCAGGCCGAGCGCGGCGGCGATCGCCCGGTGCATGTGCTCCGGCGGGTGGTCGGTCACCTTCAGCTCCTTCTCGTCCGCCCCCGGCTCGATCGTGTACGAGCGGAGCATGCCGAGGCCCGCGTACTGGGTGAAGGTGTCGCCGTCGACCATGGTCATCACGGTGTCGAGATGCATCAGGGCGCGTCTCTTCGGCATGTCAAGGGCGACGATGGTGCGCGCCGAGCCGGCCGCGAACAGTTTGTGCGCGAGCATCTCCACGGCCTGCGGGGTGGTGCGCTCGCTCATGCCGATCAGCACCGCGCCGTTGCCGATGACCAGGACGTCCCCGCCCTCGATGGTGGACGGGTAGTCGGCCTGTCCCTCGGACCACAGGTGGAACGACCCGTCACGGAACTCCGGGTGGTGCCGGTAGATCGCCTCGAAGTGCACCGTCTCGCGCTGCCGGGCCGGCCACCGCATGGCGTTGATGGCGACACCGTCGTAGATCCAGGCGGAGGTGTCGCGGGTGAAGAGGTGGTTGGGCAGCGGGTGGAGCAGGAAGTCGTCCAGCTCCATCACGTGGAAGCGCACGGAGACCGGCTCGGAGTGCGAGTCGAGGAACTCCCGCTTGGTCATCCCGCCGATCAGCGCCTCGGCCAGCTCCGGCGCGGGCAGCGTCTCGAACGCGGCGCGCAGATGGTCGGTGGCCAGCGGGCCGTACTCCTTCTCGTCGAAGACCCGGTCGAGCACGAGCGCCCGCGCCTCGGGCAGTTGCAGCGTGTCGGTGAGCAGGTCGCCGAAGAGGTGGACGGTGACGCCCCGGTCGCGCAGCACGTCCGCGAAGCCGTCGTGCTCCGCGCGCGCCCGGCGCACCCAGAGCACGTCGTCGAAGAGCAGCGCGTCCTTGTTGCTCGGGGTGAGCCTTTTGAGCTCGAGATCGGGCCGGTGCAGGATGACGCGGCGCAGCCGCCCGGCCTCGGAGTCGACGTGGTAGGTCATGCCTCCATCCTGACCGCCCTGACCCGGGTTCACCCCTGCCCCGGCCGAATCCCGTCCGCCACACGCGGGAAGCGCAGGCCGGGGGGCGGGGAGGATCGCGCGGGGCGCGGAGGTACGGGTCCTCCGCGCCCCGCGCGCCTCACAGGCGCGGGTCGACCGGCTCCGACTCCAGGGCCAGCACCGCGAACACCGGCTCGTGGACGCGCCACAGCGGTTCCCCGTCGGCGAGGCGGTCCAGGGCCTCCAGCCCGAGGGCGTACTCGCGCAGGGCGAGGGACTGCTTGTGGCCGAGGAAGCGGGACCGCAGCCGGGCCAGGTTCTCCGGGCGGGTGTACTCGGGACCGTAGACGATCCGCAGGTACTCCCGGCCGCGGCACTTGATGCCCGGCTGCACCAGCCGTCCGGCGCCGTCGCGGGCCAGGGCGTCGACCGGTTTGACGACCATGCCCTCGCCGCCGCGTCCGGTCATCTCCAGCCACCAGTCCACGCCGGCCCGCACCGACTCGGGGTCGGCGGTGTCGACGTACAGCCGGCGGGTGGTCCGCAGCAGGCCCGTGGCGTCGTGCTCGACCATGCGGTCGATCAGGGCGAGCTGCCGGTCGTGCGGCAGTGCGGCCAGGCTGCGCCCCTGGACGGCGAGGATCTGGAACGGCGCGAGACGCACGCCCTCCAGCCCGTCGGTGGTCCAGCAGTAGCGGCGGTAGGCGTCGGTGAACCCGGCCGCCGCGCTCGCCCGCTCGCGCTGGCGGGTCAGCAGCTCACCCACGTCGACCCCGCGGGCCGCGGCGCTTTCCAGTGCCGCGAGGGCGGGCGGGAAGACCGCGCCGGCCGCGGCGCCGACCGCCGCGTACTGGGTGCGCAGCAGCCCGGACGCCTTCAGCGACCAGGGCATCAGCTCGGCGTCCAGCAGCAGCCAGTCGGTCTCGAGTTCGTCCCACAGACCGGCCTCGCCGGCCGCCGTGCGCAGCCGGCCGAGGATCTCCTCGGTGACGTCCGCGTCGTCGAAGAACGGCCGGCCGGTACGGGTGTACAGCGAGCCCGTCCCGCCCCCGGCCGCGCCGAAGCGGCCGGCCGCCACGCCCGCGTCACGGCACACCAGGGCGACCGCGCGCGAGCCCATGTGCTTCTCCTCGCACACCACCCGGGCCACGCCGTCCTGCTCGTAGCGGGCGAAGGCCTCCACCGGGTGCTCCAGGTAGCCGTCGAGCTGCGAGGTGGCCGTGGGCGCCATGGTGGGCGGGAGGTACGGCAGCAGCCGCGGGTCGAGCGCGAACCGGCTCATCACCTCCAGCGCGGCCGCCGCGTTCTCCTCCCGCACGGCCACCCGGCCCATGTGCCGGGTCTCCACGACCCGCCGGCCGTGCACGTCCGCCAGGTCCAGCGGACGCCCCTCGTGCCCGCCGGGCGCCTCGGTGCGCAGCGGCCGCACCGGCTCGTACCACACCCGCTCGGCCGGTACGTCGACCAGCTCGCGCTCCGGCCAGCGCAGCGCGGTGAGCTTGCCGCCGAACACCGCGCCGGTGTCCAGGCAGATGGTGTTGTTGAGCCAGGTCGCCTCGGGGACGGGCGTGTGCCCGTAGACGACGGCGGCCCGGCCTCGGTAGTCCTCCGCCCACGGGTAGCGCACGGGCAGCCCGAACTCGTCGGTCTCGCCGGTGGTGTCGCCGTAGAGGGCGTGGCTGCGGACCCGGCCGGAGGTGCGGCCGTGGTACTTCTCGGGCAGACCGGCGTGGCAGACAACGAGGCTGCCGCCGTCGAGGACGTAGTGGCTGACCAGTCCCTCGACGAACTCCCGCACCTCGGCGCGGAACTCCTCGCTCTCGCCCTCCATCTGCTCGACGGTCTCGGCGAGTCCGTGGGTGAGCTGGACCTTGCGGCCCTTGAGGTACCGCCCGAACTTGTTCTCGTGGTTGCCGGGCACGCACAGCGCGTTGCCCGACTTCACCATCGCCATCACTCGGCGCAGCACGCCGGGGCTGTCGGGGCCGCGGTCGACGAGGTCGCCGACGAACACGGCGGTGCGGCCCTCCGGGTGGACGCCGTCGGCGTACCCCAGCTTGCCGAGCAGCGCCTCCAGCTCGGAGGAGCAGCCGTGGACGTCGCCGATGACGTCGAACGGGCCGGTGAGGTGGGTGAGGTCGTTGAACCGCTTCTCGGTGACGACGGTGGCGTGCTCGACCTCGTCCACGCCGCGCAGCACGTGCACCTTGCGGAAGCCCTCGCGCTCCAGGTGGCGGAGGCTGCGGCGCAGTTCGCGGGTGTGGCGGCGGATGACCCGGCGGGGCATGTCGGCGCGGTCGGTGCGGGCCGCGTTGCGCTCGGCGCACACCTCCTCGGGCACGTCGAGCACGATGGCGATGGGCAGCACGTCGTGCTGCCTGGCCAGGTCGATCAGCTGTCGCCGGGCCTCCTGCTGGACGCTGGTGGCGTCGACGACGGTGCGGCGGCCGGCCGCGAGACGCTTGCCCGCGATGTAGTGCAGCACGTCGAAGGCGTCACGGGAGGCGCTCTGGTCGTTCTCGTCGTCGGCGACCAGACCCCGGCAGAAGTCGGAGGAGATGACCTCCGTCGGCTTGAAGTGACGGCGCGCGAAGGTGGACTTGCCCGAGCCGGAGGCGCCGATCAGCACGACCAGGGACAGGTCGGTGACCGGCAGGGCACGGCCGCGCGCGGCGGCGGTGGTGATGTCGGTGGTGGTCATGCGGCCTTCGCCTCCTTCGGGGTGCCGAGCCGGAACACGGCCATCTGGGTGGGCGGTCCGACCTCGGGGTCGTCCGGCCCGACGGGCAGGAACTCCACGGCGTAGCCGTGCCGTTCGGCGACGGTGCGGGCCCAGCCGCGGAACTCCTCACGGGTCCACTCGAAGCGGTGGTCGCCGTGGCGGACGTGCCCGGCCGGCAGGCTCTCCCAGCGCACGTTGTACTCGACGTTCGGGGTGGTGACGCACACCGTGCGGGGGCGGGCGGCGCCGAACACCGCATACTCCAGGGCGGGCAGCCGCGGCAGGTCGAGGTGCTCGATCACCTCGCTGAGCACGGCCGCGTCGTAGCCCTTGAGACGCTTGTCCGTGTAGGCGAGGGAGCCCTGGAGCAGCGTGACGCGGGACGCCTGCCGCTCCCCCATGCGGTCCAGTTTCAGCCGCCGGGAGGCGATGGTGAGCGCCCGCATCGACACGTCCACGCCGACGATCTCGGTGAACGCCGGGTCCTTCAGCAGCGCCTGCACCAACTGGCCCTGCCCGCAGCCGAGGTCGAGCACCCGGGCGGCGCCGGACGCGCGCAGCACGCCGAGGATCGCCTCGCGGCGCCGCACGGCCAGCGGGGTCGGCTTCTCCTCGTCCTCGGCCTCCGGCTCCACGGCGTTGTCGAGGTCCTCGACCTCGCTGTCGTCCGCCTCGGCCAGCCGCACCAGCTCCAGCCGCTCCTGCGCCTGCCGGGTCAGCGACCAGCGGTGGGAGAGGTAGCGGCGGGTGATCAGCTCCCGCTCGGGGTGTCCGGCCAGCCAGCCGTCGCCGGCGCGCAGCAGTTTGTCGACCTCGTCCGGGGAGACCCAGTAGTGCTTGGCGTCGTCCAGGACGGGGAGCAGCACGTAGAGGTGGCGCAGCGCCTCGGCGAGGGTGAGGTCCGTGGCCCGAAGGGTCAGGCGTATGTAGCGCGAGTCGCCCCAGCCGGGGAACTCGGTGTCCAGCGGCACCGGTTCGGCGCCGACCGTCCAGCCGAGCGGCTCGAAGAGGCGGCGGACCAGGTCGGCGCCGCCGCGCGCGGGCAGCGCGGGCACCTCGATACGCAGCGGCCGCGGGGTGTCGGGCAGCTCGGGGCGGGCCTTGCACACGCCGCGCATGGCGCTGGAGAAGACCGAGCCGAGGGCGACCGCGAGCAGGGAAGAAGCCGCGTAGGGGCGGTCGTTGACGTACTGCGCGAGGGCGGCGTCGGGTGCGCCGCCACGGCCCTTGCCCTTGCCGCGCCGGACCAGTGCCACCGCGTCCACCTCCAGCAGCAGCGCCGCCGTGCAGCGTTCGGCGTCCGCCTCGGGGTAGAGGACGTGCGCCGTGCCGTACGACGTGGAGAACGCCTGCGCCTTCTCGGGATGCTTGTGCAGCAGATGACCGAGGTCGGTCGCCGGGCGCTGCGCGGAGCCGGTGGTACTGATCGTCAGGAACACGGAATCACACCTCGAGACACCTTCTGAGCTGGGGTTACACACCGGGATTCCGGTGTCGGCCCAACGTACAGGGAAGGCGTCGCGGGGGTCCGCGTATTTTTCGCGCATATGCGGTGCGGGGCCGCCCCGGAGAGGACGGCCCCGCTCGATGCTCCGGTCAGGACAGCTGGGACTGGACCTGGGAGGAGATGAGCTCCAGGTGGTCCAGGTCGGACAGGTCGAGCACCTGGAGGTAGACGCGCTGGGAGCCGGCCTCGGCGTAGCGGCCGATCTTGTCGACCACCTCGGCCGGGGAGCCCGCCAGACCGTTCGCCTTCAGCTCGTCGACCTCGCGGCCGATCGCGGCGGCGCGGCGCGCCACCTCCTGGTCGTCGCGGCCGACGCAGACGACGAGGGCGTTGGAGTAGACGAGGTCGCCGGGGTCGCGGCCGGCCTCACGGGCGGCGTCGCGGACCCGCTGGAACTGGGCCGCGGAGTCTTCGACGGACGCGAAGGGGATGTTGAACTCGTCGGCGAACCGGGCCGCGAGGCGCGGGGTCCGCTTGGCGCCGTGGCCGCCGATCAGCACGGGCACCTTGGACTGGGCCGGCTTGGGCAGCGCGGGCGACTTGGTGAGGTCGTAGTAGGTGCCGTGGAAGTCGAAGGTCTTGCCGACCTCGGTGGCCCACAGGCCGGTGACGACCTCCAGCTGCTCCTCGAGGCGGGCGAACTTCTCCTTGGGGAAGGGAATGCCGTACGCCTTGTGCTCCTCCTCGAACCAGCCCGCGCCCAGGCCGAGTTCGACGCGGCCGCCGGACATCTGGTCGACCTGCGCGACCTGGATGGCGAGCACGCCGGGCAGGCGGAAGGTGCCGGCCGTCATCAGCGTGCCGAGGCGGATCCGCCGGGTCTCGCGGGCGAGTCCGGCGAGGGTGATCCAGGCGTCGGTGGGGCCGGGCAGGCCGTCCCCGGAGCCCATGCTCAGGTAGTGGTCCGAACGGAAGAAGGCGTCGAAGCCGAGGTCCTCGGTGGCCTTGGCGACGGTGAGCAGAGTGTCGTAGGTGGCCCCCTGCTGGGGCTCGGTGAAGATGCGGAGATCCATGCCTCTTATCCTGCACGTTCCCCGGGGTGGGGGCGCGCGAGGGCCCTCGGCGTGCCTCGCCGCACGCCGGTGGTACGGCCGGTCGTGACCGGGGGTGGGGAAGATCGTTGGCTCGTTCGGAGCCGGAGCGTCCGGCGCCCGCGCCGGCCCTGTGACGCCGGGGCGTCACCGTGTCGGCCCCCGGGCGGGGCCATGGGCCGAGGGGGCCGTCATGTCGGAGGAGCAGAGCAGTGTGCCGCAGCGGGGCGGGGCGGCAGGAGGGCCGCAGGGGGGTCTGCTGGCGCAGATGGACCTGCTGATGGCGGCCCTGAACGCGGACCTGTCCGCGCTGGACGCGGAACTCCAGGGGTCCGGCGGACGGGGTGAGACGCCGACGGCGTCGGGAGCGCCTGGCGGGGTGCGCGCGGCGGAGGTCCGGGCGTCCGCCGCGGGGGGCTCGAAGGACGGCCCGCGCGACTGAGCCCGGGAGTCCGGGACGGCCCGCGCGGCTGAGGCGCGAGTGCGGCACAGACCGGGGCGTCCGCCGCGAAGGGCCCGAGGGCGGCCCGCGCTCCTGAGGCGGGGCGGTCGCGGTGCCGGCCGTGATGGCCGGTTCGGACCGGTCCCCACCGCCGCAGCCTCCTCGCCCGGCGTCCGGGACGGCCCGCGCGCCCGGGTGCCTGAGGCGGTCTCCGTGCCCTCGATCCGCCGATCCGCCGATCCGCCGATCGGAGCAACGGCCGGTGCGCGGGGGGCGGGGCGGTCAGACCGCCTCCCGCCGGGGTGACGCGGCCTCCCGGTCCGCCAGTTTGCGGAGCATGTCCCGGACCCGGTCCCGGGCCTCGTCCGCCGCGTCGATGGCCTCGACACAGCTCCAGTACGTCGCCTCGTCCTCGGCGGCGCAGGCGATGCCGACGAGGGCGATGCCGACGTCACCGAGCAGACCGCCCAGGTGCATCAGGCACGCGCGGGTGTCGCCCAGCTCGGTGAGCCGGGCCGCGCGCGGCTCACCGGAATCGAGCGGCGGCCGGTCGAGGACGCAGATGCCACGGCCGGCCAGATCGGAAAGCACTGTCGCCTCCTCGCGTAGGTGGGGCGGGCCCAGCAGGGTCAGGCGGCTCCCTATCGCCTGGGCCAGGGCCTGCGCCTGCCACACCTCGGCCAGCAGATCCGGAACCCCGCCGCCGGCGGCCAGGGCCCTCCTGCTCGTCACGATGAGCCGCACAGCGTCCATGCGCTGCCCCCGTCTGTCCGACGCGCTGCCCACGCGTCCGCATCCGTTGAACTCCCTTGTTCACTACCCAGAGTGAAGCTCTGTGAGACAAAAGACCAGAGGAAGTCCGAAATCTGTGGACAGCCCTTGGTGCCGCGTCGCGCATTCGACTACGGAGCGTAAGAACGGAAGGGATGGCTCCTAGGCGTGGGGCGGAGCGTCGGACCGCTCCGGGCCCGGTACCGGGAACCTGTGCTCGTTCCGGTCGATCTTCCGCGCCAGCGCGGCCAGCGGGTCGACGCCGAGGACCTCGCAGAACTGGAGGAGGTAGGCGAGCACGTCGGCCACCTCGTCGGTGACGCGGTGCGCGGTGTCCGGGTCGTCCATCACGCGGGTGGACTCCTCCGGTGTCAACCACTGGAAGATTTCCTGAAGTTCGGCGGCCTCCACACCGAGCGCGGCGACGAGGTTCTTGGGCGTGTGGTACGGCTGCCAGTTCCGCGCGGCCGCGAAGTCGGCGAGGCGGCGCTGGAGCGCGGGCAGGTCGGCGGGCCGGGACGCGTCGTCGTGCGGGTCAGTCACGCCTCAGGTGTACCACGGTCGCTCCGGGCACCCCGGCGGCCCAGGTGGCGTCGCTCACCGCGCCGACCAGGCGGATGTGCCCCCGCTCGCACATCCGCGCCGCCAGCGCCAGCAGGGCCGCGCGCTGGGCCGGATCCTGCGCCCGGTCCAGGTTGTCGGCGAGGACGGTCAGGCACTGCAGAGCGGCCGGCACCTCACCGGGCACGTCGGCCTCCAGCACACCGGGACCGGTGAGCAGCACCAGCGCGAGGGCGGTGTAGCGCAGTTCGCCGTCGCCGAGCCGCCGCAGCGCGGTGCGGACGCCGTTGTCGCGCTCCAGCACGGCCCGCACCAGACGGCCTCCGGCGCACGGCTCGGAGAGCAGGTCGGCGACGGGTCCGGCGCAGCCGACGCGCACCGCGTCCACCAGCAGCGCGTGGCGGCGGGTGCACTCGGAGCGGGTGCGCCACAGCACGTCGGCGAGGTTCTCGCAGCCCGGGAGCAGCCGGCCGCTGCCCGCCGGCACGGGGGCCCGCATCCGCTCGGGGCGGGGGTCGCAGGGGAAGACGGAGCGCAGCGCCACCAGCATCTGCTCGGCCGCGGCCAGCACGCGGAGCTGTCCTTCGGTCGTGCCGGCCACGCGCAGCGGCAGCAGCGCGGTGCCGAGACGGTCGTCGGGGAGAGGCGCGCGGGTGACGGCGGTGGCGCCCGCCGTGTGCCAGGCGGCCTGCACGGTGCGCCGGCGCGGGTCGCGCAGCGCGGTCTCCAGCAGGACCAGGCCGTCGGCGGACAGCCTTTCGCCCACGATGCGCAGTTCGGGTTCCGCCTGGACGGCGACCTCCAGGCGGACCGGGCCCTCGGGGCCGTCGGCGGTGCAGCCGATCCGGAAGCCGCGGCGGCGCTGCGCGTCGGGCCGGGCCCGCTCCGGGACGCAGGCCGACGGGTCCGGGAACACCTCGCCCAGTTCGGCACCGCCGCCGAGCCGGGCCAATGCCTCGTACGCGCGCAGCGCGACGGTCTTGCCCGTGCCGCTGGGGCCGGCGAGCAGGGTCAGGTCGCCCAGCCGGAACGTGGTGCCGCGGTGCCCGCCGAAGGCGGAGAGCAGCAGCTCGGTGACCCGGGGCAGCGCGGGGCGCCGGGCCCGCCCGGCATCCGTGGGAGCGTGCGTGGGGGGCGCGGCGGGCGGCGGGGGCGTCGTCGCGACCGGCTGGAGCGGGGGCGGCGGGGTCATGCGCCGGACGCTAAACGCTTCCGCTGCCGCCGAACCGTTCCCTCGGGGGCGGTTCCTACGAACGGACGGCGTGACCCCGTGCCGTCATCCCACGCCCGAGCGCCGTACGCGCCCCTCGGGTCCGTGCGCGCGGGGCGCGTGAACCGTCACGCGCCCGGCGCCCCTACGCCCTCCATCAGGCCTGTGACCTCCATGCCCTCCGGCGTCAGCAGGAAGACGTTGCGGTCCACGCGGTGCATTCCGCTGGCGAGGCCGAAGACGACACCCGTGCTGAAGTCGAGGACGCGCTTGGCGACGTCCGGTTCCGCGCCCGTCAGATCGAGGAGGACGGGTATGCCGGACATCAGGGTCTCGGCGACCTCGCGGGCGTCCGCGAAGACGTTCACACGCAGGACGACGAAGCGGCGCCGCGCCTCCGTCCTGGCCTCCGGCCCGACGCGGTGGCCGACCGAGGACGGCCATGCGTCGCGGCCCCGCAGCGGCACGACCTGGGCGAGCCCCTCCCACTGTTCGTCGGTGACATCGTGGCTGCTCACCGGCATGCTCCGTCCCCTGTCGCGCTGGCTGTCTGCATCGGCCAATTCTTACCCATGGTCACCCGTTCGGCCCAATAACGACACGCTCCGCCATCGTTCCGCCCGCAACACCCGGGTACCCGGCGGCTGTTGACCTTGGTCGCCGGCACCGCTTGCATGTGCGCATGGCTGGTGAGACGGGCGGTACGACAGGGCCGGTGCTGGGTTTCGAGACCCAGGAGGACTTCGAGGCGTGGCTGGAGGAGCACCAGGGGGACCCCGAGGGACTGTGGCTGAAGATTCCGCGGAAGGGATCTGGTCTGAAGGGCGTCGACTACGCCACCGCGCTGGAGTCCGCACTGTGCTTCGGGTGGATCGACGGTCAGAAGAGGAGTCTGGACGAGACGCATTGGGTCCAGCGGTTCACGCCGCGGCGTGCGCGGAGTCGGTGGTCCGCGGTCAATCGGCAGAAGGCGGTCGAGCTGATCGAGCAGGGGCGTATGCGGGCGGCGGGACTGCGCGAGGTGGAGAGGGCCAAGGCCGACGGGCGGTGGGAGGCGGCGTACGCGAGTCAGCGGGCGGCCACCGTGCCCGACGATCTGCGGGCGGCGTTGGACGCCGCGCCTGCTCAGGCGCGGGAGTTCTTCGACTCGCTGGACAGCCGGAACCGGTATGCGATTCTGCACCGGATCGAGGAGGCGAAGCGGGCGGGGACGCGGGCGGCGCGGATCGAGAAGTTCGTGGCCATGCTGACGGCGGGCGAGAAGCTGTACCCGTGAAGGGCGGGGGGTGTTCGCCCCCTCCGCCCCTTCCCGTCCCGACCCGGGGCTCCGCCCCGGACCCCGCTCCTCCCAGCCCGTCCGGCGTTCGAGGACGAGGACCCGCCAGGGCCGATCAAGGGGCGTCAGGGGGCGCAGCCCCAAGGGTGGGTCAGCCCGCCAGGACCGCCTCCGCCGCGGCCACGCCGCACACCCTCGCCGCCCCGTGCGTGGCGATGTGCACCGCACCGCGCGGCGCGGACTGGGGCACGCCCATCTCCACGACCACCGTGTCCGGGCCCGCCGAGATCAGCGTGTCCAGGGCCGCCCCCATCCACGGGTGCCGGTGTTCGTCACGGACCACGGCGACGACCCGTCGGCCGCCGGCCGCGCGCAGCGCCTCCGTGCCGGCGTCGGGGCCGGTGAAGTGGCCGGTGGCGGTGCCCGGGAGAAGCCGTTCCAGCTCCGTGCCGACACCCCACGGCGTCTCGTCGCCGACGGCGATGTTGGGGGCGGGGCTGAACGTGGCGACGTACACGGGGTCCGTGACCGGCGCGGGACCGGCCGCGCGGGTGACGGTGACCGCGCGGCGGGCGGCGGTCAGGCCGATCTCCGGCGCTGGGTCGCCGGCGGCGGCGGGCGGGTGTCGCATGCCGGTCGTCCACGCGGCGAGGGACCTCACCCGGGCGGCCGCGTCGGCGAGCCGCTCCTCGGGCAGTTCGCCGGAGCGCACGGCGGTGACGAGGGCGTCCTGGAGCCGCAGCACCGTGTCCTCGTCGGCCAGTCCCCCGCCCACGCAGATCGCGTCGGCGCCGGCCGCGATGGCCAGCACGACCCCGTGTTCGAGGCCGTAGGTGCCGGCGACGGCGCCCATCTCCATGCCGTCGGTGACGATGAGGCCGTCGTAGCCGAGCTCTTCGCGCAGCAGGCCGGTGAGGATGCGCGGGGAGAGCGTGGCGGGGCGGTCCGGGTCGAGCACGGGCACCCGGATGTGGGCGGTCATGACGGCGCGGGTGCCGGCCTCGATGGCGGCACGGAACGGACGGAGTTCCCGCTCGTGCAGCGTGGTGGCGTCCAGGTCGATCTGCGGGAGCGCGTGGTGGGAGTCGACGCTGGTGTCGCCGTGGCCGGGGAAGTGCTTGGTGCAGGCGGCGACGCCGTTGGACTGCAGGCCCTCGACGTAGGCGGCGGTGTGCCGGGCGACCAGGGCGGGGTCGCGGCCGAAGGAGCGTACGCCGATCACCGGGTTGTCGGGGTTGGCGTTGACGTCGGCCGAGGGCGCCCAGTTGAGGTTGACGCCGCAGGCGGCGAGCCGGCGGCCCAGTTCGCGGGCCACCCGCCGGGTCAGGGCGGGGTCGTCGACGGCGCCGAGGGCGTGGTTGCCGGGGAAGGAGGAGCCGGTGCGGACCTCGAGGCGGGTGACGTCGCCGGCCTCCTCGTCGATGGCCACCAGCAGGTCGTCCCGTTCGGCCCGCAGCTGGGCGGTGAGGGCGGTGACCTGCTCGGGGTCGGCGACGTTACGGCCGAACAGGGCAACGGAGACCAGGCCCTCGGCCAGCCTGCGCCGCACCCAGTCCGGTGCGGTGGTGCCGGTGAACCCCGGCTGCAGCACGGCGAGCGCGTCCCGGGTGAGGGTGCCGGCGCCGGTGGTGAATGTCGTCATCTGGGGGCGTTATCCCTTCACGGCGCCTGCGGTGAGGCCGCTGACGGCGCGGCGCTGCAGGAAGACGAAGAGGATCAGGATCGGCACGGCGAACAGCGAGGAGGCGGCCATGGTCGCACCCCAGTCGTCGCCGAACTGGGTCTGGAAGCTGGACAGCCACAGCGGCAGGGTCTGCGCGCCGCCGGACTCCTTGCTGAGCACCAGGACGAGGGGGAACTCGTTCCAGGCGGTGATGAAGCCGAACATGGACGTGGACATCAGGCCGGGCGCGAGCAGCGGCAGGATGACGCGGCGGAACGCCTGGGCGCGGGTGCAGCCGTCCACCATCGCGGACTCCTCCAGCTCCTTCGGCACGGCGGCGACGAAGCCGCGCAGCGTCAGGATGGTGAAGGGCAGGATCATCATCATGTAGAACGCGGTCAGCGGCACCAGGCTGTTCAGCATGGAGGCGTCGCGCACGATCATGTAGATCGCGATGACCATGACCTCCCACGGCGCCATCTGGGCCAGCATGAAGGCGATGACGAAGCCGCGCCGCCCCTTGAACCGCATGCGGGCCAGGGCGAACGAGCCGGCCAGCGCGATGATCAGGGAGAAGAGGACGGCCAGGCAGGTGACGGTGAGCGAGTTGCGGAGATACGTCCAGAAGTGCTCGGCGTCCGTCGCGGTCCCGAAGTGCTCGAACGTGATGTCCGTGGGGAACCAGACCGGGTCCTCCGCGATGATGTCGCCGGTCGGCTTCAGCGCCGTGGCGAACATCCAGTACACGGGGAAGACGCAGCCAGCGAAGACGACGAGGGCGGTGGCGTTGGGCCAGACACGGCCGAAGAGCGAGCGCTTCACAGCTCGTCCTCCTCTTGCTTGAGCACGATCCTGAGGTAGTACGCGGTCAGGCCGAGCATGATCAGGATGGTCAGCACCGCGATCGCCGCGCCCATGCCGTAGTGCTGGTTGCCGACGCCCTCGATGTAGGCGTAGACGGGCAGGATCTCGGTGAGCCGGTCGGGGCCGCCGCCGTTGAAGGTGAAGACCTGGACGAACGCCTTGAAGATCCAGATGATCTCCAGGAACGTCGTGGCGTAGAGGAACGGCCGCAGGAACGGCAGGGTGACGGTGGTGAAGCTGCGCCAGGCGCCGGCGCCGTCGAGCGCGGCCGCCTCGTACAGCTCGCCGGGGATGGTGGTGGTCGCCGCGTAGAGGTTGATCGCGACGAACGGCACGGACATCCAGACGATGAGCAGGGTGACGACGAAGAACGTCGACATCTGGCTGCTGGTCCAGCTATGGTCGGCCATGGAGTGCCAGCCGAGCTTGTCGAGCACCCAGTTGACGACGCCGAAGCGCTGCGCGAACAGCCACTGATAGACGGTGGTGGCGGCGACCACCGGCATCGCCCAGGCCAGCACCAGGCCGATCATCAGGGTGAACCGCATCCGCTTGCCGAGGCGGGCGAGCAGCAGACCGACGAGGGCGCCCAGCAGCATGGTGAGGACGACGTTGACGGCCGTGAACAGGATGGAGCGGAGGGTGACCCGCCAGAAGTCCTCCCCGGTGAGGACCTCCTTGTAGTTGTCGATGCCGTTCCACTCGGTGACGTGCTGGATCAGCTGCGCCATGTTGAGGTTCTGGAACGACAGCAGCAGGTCCTTCAGCAGCGGCCAGCCCAGCAGCAGCACGGTGGCCGCGCAGGCGGGCAGCAGCAGGAGGTACGGGGCGAGCGCGCCGGCCCGCGACGCGGCTCTGGGTCGGGGCCCGGCGGGTGCGGGGTCGTCCGACTTGCGGACGTCCGCCGGTCCTGAGGGCGGCCGTTCGGTCTGCACGGTCATGCTCGCGATCTCTCTTCTCGGCGTGCTCAACGCGGGGCGGGGACCGTCCCGTCGGCCGGTCCCCGCTCCGGTCGGAGCGCGTGCGCTGTTACTGCTGCTGCGCCAGGCGCTTGTTGAACTCGCCCTCGACCTGCTTCGCGGCGGCGGCCGGGGACTTGCCGTTCAGAACGGCGGTCAGGTACGTCTTGATCGGGTTGGGGTCGTTCTCGACGGCGGCCCACTCGGGGATCAGCGGGGTGGTGCCGCCGACGGCGGCGGCGGGCGCCGCGGCCTCGGCGGGCGCGTTGCCCTTGAGGTTGCTCTGCAGCGACTCCTTGTTGGGGATGACGCCGTTCTCCTTGGCGAGCTGGCCCTCGAACTTGTCGGAGAGGGCGAGCTTCAGGAACTCCTTGGCGAGCTCCTGCTTCTGGCTGCCCGCGGCGACGGCGAGGTTGGAGCCGCCGAGGAAGACGCCCTCGGGCTTGTCGGCGGTGGCGCCGGGGATGGTGAAGTAGCCGATCTGCTTCTCGATGGCCGGGTTGGCCTCGACGGCGATGCCGGCCTCCCAGCCCATGCCGATGAAGGCGCCGACGTTGCCCTTGGCGAACACCTCGCCCTGCTGCGGCGTGGCCTCGTCCTTGTCCTTGGGCGCCTTGGACAGGGCCTGGAACTTCTTGTAGGTCTCGGCGGCCGCGGCGACCTTGGGGTCGTCGAGGTTGGAGACGTACTTGTCGCCGTCCTTCTTGACGAGTTCGCCGCCCTCGCCGATGACCAGGCCGACGAAGTGGTACCAGTTCTGGCCGGGCAGGTAGATCGGCTCGGCGTCGGTCTTCTCACCGATGGTCTTGAGCGCGGCGTAGAACTCGTCGCGGGTCTTGGGGGTGTCCTTGAGGCCGGCGTCGGCCCAGACCTTCTTGTTGTAGAGGACGACGCGGTTGGCGAAGTACCAGGGGGCGGCGTACTGCTTGCCCTCGTAGATGGAGGACTCGTTGAGGGACTCGGTCCAGTCGGCGCCGATCTCCTCCTTGAGGTCCCCGAGGTCGGCGAGGCCGCCGGTCTTGGCGTAGGCGGGGGTCTGGGTGTTGCCGATCTCGAAGACGTCCGGGGGGTTCTCCTCGGACAGGGCGGTGGTCAGCTTCTGCTGGATGCCGTTCCACTGCTGGACCTCGAACTTGACCTTCGCCTTGGTCTTCTTCTCGAACTCGGCGGCGAGGTCCTTCTGCCACTGGTCCGGTGAGGAGCCGTCCATGACCCAGACGGTGAGCGTCTGCCCGGCGTAGCCGTCCGCGCCGGCCTTCTTGCCGCTGTCACCGCCGTCGTCGCCCCCGCACGCAGCGACCGAGAACAACATGCCCGCGACCCCGATCGCGGCTATCAGCTTGCGCTTCACGCGCCACCCCTCCTCAGGAATGCCTTGCACACCCACGCCCTCGCGGTGACCCTGACAACGGCGCAACAGCTCGGCGGGCTGGGACCCGGCTTCCGCTAAATGGTTTAGACCAGCAAGGGGGAGCTTGGCCTAGACCTATGGTCATGTCAAGGGTTGTCCGACTCACGGCTGGGTAACGGCAACGGCCCTGGTGCGGGGTGGAGATGTCCGCCCAAAGAGGGACGGGATACAAGGTTGGACTAGACCAACGGGAGAGCGCGCCGTTATAACGGGATCGCCGAGCGTGCGGCGCCGATCCCCTGGCGGTCCGCCGACGTGCACCGCGGCCGGCCCCTGCCGTCCGCGCGCCGGACACCGCACCGGAAGGCAGGACATGAGTACGGACGTCAGCAGCGCCCAGCCCGGCACGGGGGCGCGGGGCCGCCGGGACCGCGTGCCGAAGTACTACCGCATCAAGCAGCGGCTGCTGCAGATGACGGACGAGCGCGCCCCGGGCTCCCCGATGCCGGCCGAGCGGCTGCTCGCCGTCGAGTTCGGCACGTCCCGTACGACGGTCCGCAAGGCGCTGCTGGAGCTGGTGAGCGAGGGGCGGCTGGACCGGATCCAGGGCAAGGGCACGTTCGTGGCACGTCCGAAGGTGTACCGGACGCTCCAACTCACCTCCTACACGGAGGACATGAGGGCGCAGGGACTGAACCCCGCCTCGCGGGTCCTGGACATCGGCTACGTCGCGGCCGACGAGGAGCTGGCGGCGCTGCTGGAGGTCGAGCCGGAGGACAGGGTGCTGCGCATCGAGCGGCTGCGGCTGGCGGGCGGCGAGCCGATGGCGATCGAGGCGACCCACCTCTCCGCCCGCCGCTTCCCCGGCCTGCGCCGCAACCTCACCCGTTACACCTCCCTCTACACCACGCTCGCCGAGGTGTACGGGGTGCGGCCGGCGGAGGCCGACGAAACCATCGAGACCTCCCCGGCGACCCCGCGCGAGGCGGGCCTGCTCGGCACGGACGTGGGCCTGCCGATGCTGCTGCTGTCCCGCCACTCGCGGGACGGGAACGGGACGCCGGTGGAGTGGGTCCGGTCGGTGTACCGGGGCTCCCGCTACAAGTTCACGGCCGTGCTGACCCGTCCGGCGCCGTGACATCGGTGTCGGTGGCCGCGAGGACCGCGACGCGGGTACGCGAAGGGTCGAGTACGGCGAGGCCCAGGTCGGCGGTGTCGCGGTGGAACCACGGGGTGGATGCGAGGAAGCGCACCCACCGGTGATCGGGGGTGGCCCGCACCGCGTCGAGGAACGGCACGTCGGCGGGTAGCCCCATGAGGGCGTACAGACTCTCCCACGCGAAGAGCCGCGCATACGCACCGCCCTGCCCCTGCCCACCGACCCCGCCGTAACAGGCGGCGGAGAACAACTCGTTGAGGACGTCATCGGGCGTCGTGACACAGGCGACCGCGGTCCCGTCGCCCTCCAGGCAGTCCAGGGGAAGCTGCCGGAGAAAGGCCATCCCGAGGTCACCGGGCTCGAGCGGCTCGGGCAGCGCGAAGAACCGCACCTCGGGGGTGCGGGCCCACCCGCCGGCGACGAAGGGCCGCGCGGCCGCCTGAGCCCGGGCGTCATCCGGCACACCGACAGCGTGCGGCCCGGCATCCGCACCGGCCTCACTCGGCGGCACCTCCGGAAAACGCGCCCGAAGCTGCCGCACGGTCTTGACCGACCCGAGCCCGCGCACCTTCACCATGAACCGGTGCTCGATGTCGAGCCGGGTCTCGGGCAGCCACGCCAGCGGGTGTCCGAGTGTGCGCAACCTCTCGGCGTAGGCGTCCATACGAGCCCGCCCCGTCCCGGCACCGAGCAGCGCGAGCTCACCCAGCAGACATGCCCGTGTCTCGACCTCGGAGTCATGAAGTCCGTTCGGCACCTGCCCGAACAAGGGCTCGAGGTTCCGTAGAGGCTGCACCTTGGCCAGCCTCGCGGCCACCGAGCGCCGAATCCGGTCCCCTTCCTGCCAGTCCACAGCCTCGGAGGGCAGCAGTCGGCTCACGATGTCCACGGCGTAAGCGGCGCAGCCCTGGGAGCGCGTCTCGGCGAGGGCCTCGGCGATGCGCCCGACGGTGCGCACTGCCGGGCCACCTCCGAACCCCTCACCGGACGCCTCGGCGCACAGCCGCTCAGCCGCCGCGAACAGCTCTTCCGGTCGCTGCCCGGCCAGACGCGCCAGTTCCTCCGGACTGGCCTCTTCCCATCGCCGCCGCCCGGAAGTGCCGTCACCAGGTGTCACTCGGTCATCACTCACCTCACGAGTCTACGAGGGCGGGATCAAGTAGCTTTGCTCAGGCACACGTTCCACGGGTGAAGCGTCGCAACGGGGGAGCTCATGGGTCACCGCCCACATGATTGGCATGTCCTTGATTTGGACAAGGACCCGACGCCCGGTGACCCGGAGCGGGTGCGCCGGTTGGCGAGGTTCCTGCACGACTTCGCCGACGACGTCTCCGAGGCGTTGCGTCTGGTGAAGGGGATGGCCGGTGAGGGGACGCTGGCGGAGTGGGCGGGCAAGTCGGCGAAGGTGTTCAAGGAGGAGTTCTCCGGCGTTCCCAAGAACCTGAAGAAGCTGGAGAAGTCGTACGCGATGTGCGGGGACGCGCTCGCGGACTACTGGCCGAAGCTGGAGCGGGCGCAGGCGCTGGCGGACAAGGCGCTGGTGAAGGCGCGGGAGGCGCAGGCGGATCTGACGTCGGCGAAGTCGAAGCTGGCGTCGGCGGAGTCGTGGGTGGGGCGGGCGACGAAGGAGGCCGACAAGTACAAGGACGACCCCACGGGGTCGAAGTCGGACGCGGACAAGCCCGACGAGGCGAAGGTGCGGGCCGCGACCCGGGACGTGCGGAGCGCCAAGAGCGCGCAGGAGAAGGCGCAGTCGGACGTGACGTCCGCGCAGAGCGCGCTGGACGCGGCGAAGAAGATGGCCGCGGACGCGCGGAAGATGCGCGAGGAGGCGGCGCGGGACGCGAAGTCGAAGATCGACGAGGCCTCCGACGCGGGGATCCAGAACCGGTCGTGGTGGGAGGAGATCGGCGACTGGTTCACCGACAACTGGGACAGCATCGTCGCCGCCTGCAAGATCGTGGTCGCGGTCGTCGGCATCGTCGCGATGATCATCGGCGGGCCGATCCTCGGCGCGATCGTCCTCATCGCCGCGCTCGTCGTCCTCGCCGACACGCTCCACAAATACAGCAAAGGCCAAGCGTCCCTGTGGGACGTCGGACTGGCCGCGCTGGACTGCATACCCGGCATGAAGGGACTGACCACCCTCGGGGGGCTCGCCAAAGGCATGAAGGCGCTGGGCAAGGGCGGCCTCAAAGCCATGGTGAAAGGGCTCGGACGCGGGCTGCGGAAGGGAGCGGACGACGCCGTCGGCAAGAGCAAGCCCGCCAAGGGGCGCTGCAAGAACGGCGATCCCGTCGACATGGTTTCCGGCGAGATGATCGTGGAGGAGACCGACGTCAGTCTTCCCGGGCTCCTCCCCCTCGTGCTGCGGCGAACACATCTGTCGACCTACCACTGGGGCCGGTGGTTCGGCCCCTCCTGGGCATCGACGCTCGACGAGCGTCTCGAACTGGACGAAAACGGAGCCGTCTTCGCGTCCGAGGACGGCATGATCCTCGTGTACCCCGTCCCCTCACCCGGCACTTCGGTCATGCCTCTCGAGGGACCGCGCTGGCCCCTGGACTGGGACGGGGCGCCCGGTGCCCCCCTTCGCATCACCGACCCGGCATCAGGCCGCACCCGTCACTTCGCTCCGCCGGCCACACCTGTCGCCGCGCAGGAGGCGTTCACCCTCCCGCTGGCCGCGGTCTCCGACCGCGGCGGGCGGCGCATCGACTTCGACCGGGACGCCTCCGGCGCGCCCACCGCCGTCCGCGACTCCGGCGGCCGTCATCTGCACATCGACACCGAGGACGACCGGATCGTCGCACTGCGGCTGCGCAACGAGGCGGACGGGCCCGAGGGAACGACGCTACTGCGATACGCGTACAGCACCGAGGGGCATCTCACCGAGATCTGCAACTCCAGCGGACTGCCGTTCAAGCTCACCTACGACCTCCAGGGACGCATCACGTCCTGGACCGACCGCAACGGCTCCTGGTACCGCTTCACGTACGACGACCACGACCGGTGCGTCCGGGGTGACGGCGTGGAGGGATTCCTGTCCTGCACGATCGCCTACGACCCTGATGCCCGCGAGACGCGGTATACGGATTCTCTGGGCCACACCACGACCTACCGGTACAACCAGCGCGGACAGGTGGTCGCCCAGACCGACCCGCTCGGCAACACCACGCACGCCGAATGGGACGCGTACAACCGGCTTCTCTCCCGCACGGATCCGCTGGGCCACACGTCCCGATTCAGCTACGACGAGCGCGGCAACCCCACCTCAGTGGTGCGGCCCGACGGCACGACGACGACCTGTGAGTACGACGACTTCGACCGTCCGGTGTGGATCACCCTGCCGACCGGCGGCAGGCGCGGGTACGCCTATGACGACAACGGCAACCCGACAGCGACGGTCGACGTCGACGGCGCCGTGACCACCTACGCCCACGACGCCTCCGGAGCGCTCCTCTCCGTGTCCAACGCGCTCGGCGCGACCCACCGTGTCCAGCCCGGACCGCTGGGCCTGCCCGACGCCGTAACGGCGCCGCTCGGCGGGACCAGCCGGGTCGCCCGTGACGCCTTCGGGCGCATCGTCGAATCCGTCGGCGCCACCGGCTCGACCACTCGTACCACCTGGACGGTGGAAGGGCTTCCGGCCGAGCGGGTCATGGCCGACGGCAGCAGCGAGAGCTGGTCCTACGACGGAGAAGGCAACGTCGTCCGCCACACCGGCACCGACGGACGGAGCACGACTCACACCATCACCCACTTCGACCGGGTGCGGGCCCGTACGGAGACAGACGGCTCGACGACGCGGTTCGCGTACGACACGGAGTTGCGGCTCACCTCTGTAACGAGCGCGTCGGGTGCCGTATGGATCTACGAGTACGACCCTGCGGGCCGTCTCGTGAGCGAGACCGACTTCAACGGACGCACCGTGTCCTACGCCTACGACGCGGCGGGCCGCCTGGTCCGGCGCACCAACGGCGCGGGGCAGATCACCACGTACATACGCGACGCATGCGGGCGGGTCGTGCAACGGCGTTCCGGGGAGGAGGTCGCCACCTTCGCCTACGACGCCGCCGGCCAGTTGGTAACGGCAGTCACGCCCGACACCGTCCTCACACTCACACGCGATGCGGCGGGCCGTGTCGTCGCGGAGGAGTGTGACGGGCGCACACTGCACACTGCGTACGACGTTCTCGGCAGGCGGGTGGAGCGGACGACTCCGTCAGGTGTCGTCAGTCGGTGGGAATGGGACGCGAACAACCGCCCCCTCCGGATACGACTGGCCGAGAACTCCCTGTCCTTCGGCTACGGTGCGTCGGGGCACGAGACCGAGCGACGGCTCGGCGCGGCGGCGGTACTCACCCAGGAGTGGGACGCCGGCCACCGTCTCACCGGCCAGACGGTCCTGGCAGGAGCCGCCTCCGGTTCGGACGCCCTCAATGGGGCAGTGCTGCACCGCGCCTACTCGTACGGACCTGACGGCAGCCTGACGGCCGTCGCGGACCAGACCCATGGCGTCCGCAGGTTCACCCGTGACCGCCTCGGCCGGGTCGAGGCGGTCACGGCCGACGGGTGGTCCGAGCGCTACGCCTATGACGCGGTGGGCAACGTCAGCCGCGCCGACACGCCGGAAGGCGGCCCGCAAGGGAAGCGGATCCACGACGGGACCCTCATCCGCAGGGCCGGCCACGTCACCTACGTGCACGACCCGCAGGGGCGCCTCGTCCGGCAGACACGCAAGCTGCTGTCCGGGGGGACGAGGGAATGGACCTACATGTGGGACGCCGAGGACCGGCTCACTCAGGTCGCGACCCCGGACGGTTGCCGCTGGGCGTATGTGTACGACGGTCTCGGCCGACGTGTCGCCAAGCGGCGGCTGTCCGACGACGGCCGGACCGCAGAGGAAACCGTCTTCACCTGGGACGGTTCCCACCTGGTGGAACAGAGCGATTCCGCCGACGGCTCCACCAGGAGCTGGGAGTGGGCTCCCGGCACGAACCGCGCGCTGGTACAACTGGACCAGGACGAGGTCGACCGCCGCTTCTACGCCATCGTCACCGATGTGGTGGGCACACCCACGGAACTGGTCGACGACGAAGGCCGGATCGCCTGGCGGGCACGCGCCACTCTGTGGGGCGCGCCGCTGGCCCCTACCTCGGATCCCGTCGACTGCCCTCTCCGCTTCCCGGGGCAGTACCACGACCGCGAGACAGGCCTCCACTACAACTTCCGCCGCTACTACGACCCCGCCAACGCCCGCTACATCAGTCCGGATCCGCTGGGCCTCGCCCCAGCGCCGAACCACCACGGGTACGTCCCTGACCCCCTTCGCTGGACCGATCCGTGGGGGTTGGTCAACTGCGAGAGCAGCAGGCACGGCATCACGGAGCAACGCGAGGCCCACATCGAGGGCCAGCACGGCCCGGGTGCCCAGGACCGAGTGCGGGAGAACGCCGACCCTACCGGGCCTGAGCCCTCACTGCCCGGCGAGTTCTACGAGGACTTCTTCTGGGAGGGCGACAA
Source organism: Streptomyces sp. GB4-14 (assembly GCF_022696125.1). Lineage (NCBI taxonomy): Bacteria > Bacillati > Actinomycetota > Actinomycetes > Kitasatosporales > Streptomycetaceae > Streptomyces > Streptomyces sp. GB4-14. The sequence goes on from NZ_RZHO01000002.1 coordinate 1,296,294, forward strand.
CTTCGTCCTGGGCCGACGGCTCCGGGAGGGTGTCGACGGCACCCCGGCGATCCCCAACCCCCGCGCCCGGGCCGGCCAGGACAGTCATCTGCACCGCTTCGACTACGGCGAGCCCGTAGGCGTGAACGGCAGCGGCCGGGAGACCAGCATCGTCGAAGTCGTCATCCGCGACGGCCACATCCACACGGCGTACCCAGTCTGAGAGGGCGGTCGGGCCCTGGGCGTGGACACCGGGCTCGGCCGCCGACAGCCGTCAGGACTTCCCCGCCTGCCCTGCGGAACGGTCGCTTCAGCGGTTGGATCTCGGACATCCGTGGAACACACACGAAATCGTTCGACGGGGAGCCGTGGGTGCGATTCCGGTCCCGGGACCGGGCATCGTGAGGCGCTCGGAGCGCGGCGGGGGCGGTGAGCCCATGTGTACGTCATGTGTGCCCGGACCTCGGCCGTCGCCGGGTCGGCGGGGGCGCGGGGCGGACCGCGAGGCGGTGTCGGCGCGGGGCGTAAGTGTCATCAGGCTTTCGTACGACGGGAGTTGAGACGCCGGTGCGAGAGCTACGCGGACGGGTTCCGGACGGCGTATTCGGCCACGCCGCCTGAACACAATTTCCCCACACCCTCTCTTCTTACCGGCCGCGATGGTCTAGATTGACCCTGCTTCGGCCGTTCGGGCCCGAGGCGACCGATTGAATGATCTTTAAGTCCGGCGCCCGGGGAGGGGTTCGTCCAACGGCGCCAGGCGTGGGGGTGATCACACCGCTGAGCCCCGGGGGGGCTCGGGTGCGGGGGCACCCGAGGGACCGGCCAGGTCCGCTCGGCTCCATGGACCGGCACGGCCATGTGCCGCTGCCGCCGCGACAGGTTGTTCACGTTGTTCTTTGTCCGTTCGTAGCCGGCATGGCGGCGCGCGGGAGGCGGGGGCCTCCCGCGGCGAGGAGCAGCGCGGTTCGGGGGGTGGGGTCCCCCCGGCAGAAACGGTGTCAGGCGAACACGTCGCATCACTGGGGACCTGGGGGGTTCTGTGCGGCAAGGGGGATTGGTCAGCCCGTTCCCGTCGGAGCGGGGTCATCTGACGGACGGGGAGTTCAACCGTGGCACGGCCGACTGGGAGCACCGCTACCGCCGTACCGTGATCACGAGCGACACGGTGGCGACCGCCGTCGTCGTCGCCGGGATCGGCAACTTCTTCGGCGTCCGGGACGCCGCCGACTGGCACGAGAAGTGGGGCATCCTCGCCTTCGGCACGTGGTTACTGGTGCTCGCGGCGCTGGCGGTGAGCAGGTCCTGGGCGCCGACCGTGCTCGGCCAGGGCGCCGAGGAGTTCCGGCGGCTGGGCCGCTCGCTGTTCATGGCGACCGTCGTGCTCGCGCTCGGCGGGATCGCCCTGACCTCGCGCAACATCAAACTCTGGATCTTCGTCGCGATCCCCGCGATCGCGCTGGTCACCATGACGATGCGCTACCTGCTGCGCCTGCGGCTGCACCGGCAGCGCAAGGAGGGCCGCTGCCTGCGCCCTGTGCTGGCGGCCGGGAGCCCGGACACGGTGGGGGACCTGATCGCCCGCACCCGCAGGTACCCGCACCTGGGCTGGCGCGTGGACGCCGTGTGCACCACCGACGGCCCCGGACTCGACGGCGACCGGCTGGACGGTGTGCCCGTGGTGGGACGGCTGGCTGACGTCGCCGACCACGTCCGCCGCCACGGCTACCGCGTCGTCGCCGTCACCCCCGACCCCCACTGGTCGCCGGACCGGCTCCAGCGGCTGTCGTGGAACCTGGAGGGCTCCGACGCCGAGATGGTCGTCGCGCCGGTGCTGATGGAGGTGGCGGGGCCGCGGCTGCACGTCGACGCGGTCCTCGGCATACCGCTGCTGCGGGTCAGCATGCCGGCGTTCACCGGCGGCCGACGCGCGGTCAAGGGCGTCGTCGACCGGCTCGGCGCGCTGGTCCTGCTGCTGCTGCTCGCGCCGCTGATGGTGCTCGTCGCGGCGCTCGTGGCGACGGACAGCCGGGGCGGGGTGTTCTACCGGCAGCGCAGGGTCGGCAAGGACGGCCGCGAGTTCACCATCCTGAAGTTCCGCACGATGATCCCCGGCGCGGACCGCGCCCGCGCCGCGCTGGCCGGCCTCAACGAGGGCGCCGGACCGCTGTTCAAGATGCGCCGCGACCCGCGGGTGACCCGGATCGGGGCGGTGCTGCGCCGCTACTCGCTCGACGAGCTGCCGCAGCTGTTCAACGTGCTCACCGGGTCGATGTCGCTGGTCGGCCCGCGGCCGCCGCTGCCGGAGGAGTGCGCCGCCTACGGCCCGGACATCCGGCGCCGGCTGAAGGTGAAGCCGGGGCTCACCGGGCTGTGGCAGATCAGCGGACGCAGCGACCTGTCGTGGGAGGAGGCGGTCCGGCTGGACCTGCGGTACGTGGAGGACTGGTCCCTCGCCCTGGACACGGTGATCTTGTGGAAGACGCTGCGCGCCGTGGTGCAGGGACAGGGGGCGTACTGATGCGCGGCGGCCGTGGGGCGGCCGAGGTGGGGACCGCAGGCCGAGGGGGCCTGCCCGGGGGGAGGAACGGGTCATGAGAGTCAGCGTGTTCGGGCTCGGCTACGTGGGCTGCGTGTCGGCCGCGTGCCTGGCCAGCATGGGTCACGAGGTCGTCGGGGTGGACGTCAACCCGGTGAAGGTGGACCTGGTCAACGACGGCAAGGCGCCCGTCGTGGAGGAACGGATCGGCGAGCTGATCGCCGAGGTCGTGGGCAGCGGGGCGCTGCGCGCGACCACCGACGTGCGGGAGGCGATCGAGGGCAGCGAGGTGTCCCTCGTCTGCGTGGGCACCCCGTCGGAGCCCAACGGCAGCCTGTGCACGACGTACTTGGAGCGGGTCACCGAGGAGATCGGCGCGGCGCTGGCCGAGCGGGGCGGGCGGCACACCGTGGTGTTCCGCAGCACGATGCTGCCGGGCACCTGCCTGGGCCTGCTGGTGCCGCTCCTGGAGAAGCAGGTCGGGGGCACCGCCGGCGTGGACATCGGCGTGGCGGTCAACCCGGAGTTCCTGCGCGAGGGCACCAGCGTGCGGGACTTCTTCGACCCTCCGAAGACCGTCATCGGCGAGCTCGACACGGCGAGCGGCGACGTCGTCGCGGCGCTGTACGAGGACCTGCCCGGCGAGGTGTTCCGGGTGCCCGTGCCGACGGCCGAGGCGATCAAGTACGCGGACAACGCCTTCCACGGGCTGAAGATAGGCTTCGCCAACGAGCTGGGCGCGGTGTGCCGGGCGCTCGGAGTGGACTCGCACCAGGTGATGGACGTGTTCCTCGCCGACCGCAAGCTGAACATCAGCCCCGCCTACCTGCGTCCGGGCTTCGCCTTCGGCGGCTCCTGCCTGCCGAAGGACCTGCGCAGCCTGGTGCACGCGGCGCACCGGGCCGACGTGTCGGTGCCGATCCTCTCCCATGTGCTGCCCTCCAACGAGGAGCACCTGCAGCGCGCGGTGGAGCTGGTCGAGCGCACCGGCAGGCGCAAGGTCGGCCTGTTCGGGCTGTCGTTCAAGCCGGGCACCGACGACCTGCGCGAGAGCCCGCTGGTGGAGCTGGCGGAGCGGCTCTTCGGCAAGGGGTACGACCTGCGGATCCACGACGCCAACGTCAGCCTGTCCCGGCTGCTCGGCGCCAACCGCGAGTACATCGAGACCCGGCTGCCGCACCTGGCGCAGCTGCTCGCCGACTCCGTGCGGGACGTGCTGGACCACGCCGAGGTCGTCCTGGTCGGCACGAAGGACCCGGCGGTGCTGTCGGCGCTGCCGCACGGCGACGACCCCGTGATCATCGACCTCGTCCGCCTCCCCGACGCCGACGCGCGCCGGGCCGAACCCGGGTACGTGGGCCTTGCTTGGTGAGCCGAAGGGCGCGCGGGGCCGCCGCGCGCTGATCCTGGTGGAGAACCTGTCGGTGCCGTTCGACCGGCGGGTGTGGCAGGAGTGCCGCACGCTCCGCGACGCGGGCTGGGAGGTCGACGTCATCTGCCCGCAGGGCACCAAGCGGGACACCGAGCCGGAGGCCGTGATCGACGGGGTGCGGATCCACCGCTACCCGCTGCGCGCGGCCACCGGGGGACCGGCCGGCTACCTCAAGGAGTACGGCGCCGCGCTGTGGCACACCGCCCGCCTGGCGCGCAAGGTCGGCCCGGTGGACGTGGTGCACGCCTGCAACCCGCCGGACCTGCTGTTCCTGCCCGCGCTGCGGCTGAAGCGCCAGGGCGCGAAGTTCGTCTTCGACCAGCACGACCTGGTGCCGGAGCTGTACCTGTCCCGGTTCGGGCGGGGCAAGGACCTGCTCTACCGGGGCGTGTGCGCGCTGGAGCGGGCGACGTACCGGGCGGCTGACGTGGTGCTCGCCACCAACGAGAGCTACAAGGACGTCGCCGTGCGCCGCGGCGGACGGCGGCCCGAGGACGTGTTCGTGGTGCGCAGCGCGCCCGACACCGAACGGTTCCACCCGGTGGACCCCGAGCCGGAGCTGAAGCGCGGGAAGCCGCATCTGCTGTGCTACCTGGGCGTGATGGGCCCGCAGGACGGCGTCGACTACGCGCTGCGGGCGCTGGCGAAGCTCCGCGACGAGGTGGGCCGCACCGACTGGCACGCGGTGTTCGTCGGGGCGGGCGACACCTTCGACGCGATGGTGGAGCTGTCCCGTGAGCTGGGGCTCGACGGCCAGGTGGAGTTCACGGGACGCGTGCCGGACGCCGACCTGGTGCGCTGGCTGTCCACCGCGGACGTGTGCCTCTCGCCCGACCCGTGCAACCCGCTCAACGACGTGTCGACCATGAACAAGGTCCTCGAGTACATGGTGATGGGCCGGCCGATCGTCTCCTTCGACCTGAAGGAGGCGCGGGTCTCGGCCGGCGAGGCCGCCGTGTACGCGAAGGGCGACGACGAGGGCGAGTTCGCCGCGCTCATCGCCCGGCTGCTGGACGACCCCGAACAGCGCTCCCGCATGGGGAAGTTCGGACAGGAACGGATCAACGGCCCGCTGGCCTGGCGCAACTCGCAGGCGGCGCTGCTGGCCGCCTACGAGTCCGCCGTCGGGGGCGGCGCGGACGCGGCGGCCCGGAGCGGGCGGGAAAGAGGCACGTCCCTTGAGCGATGACGCGATACGCCTGGTCACCATCGGGCGGATGCTCCGCAGGCGCGGCAGGCTGCTGACGGTCCTGGTCGTGCTGGGGGCGCTGACCGGCTTCGGCGCCTCCCTGGTGTTCCCGCCGCGCTACACCACGTCGGCGTCGGTGCTGCTGCCGGGCGCCTGGGAGGAGCGCGTGCTGCTGACCCAGGCGGAGATCGCCACCAGCACGGTGGTGACCGACCGCACGGCCGAGGAGCTGGGCTGGGACGGGGTGGACGGCGAGGAGCTGCGCAAGCGGGTGCGCGCCGAGGTCACCGACGGCAACATCATCAAGATCTCCGGCACCGCCGGGAGCCCCGCGAAGGCGCAGCGGCTCTCCGACGAACTGGCCCGGCAGTTCGTGTCGTTCTCCGCGCGGATCGTCGACGAGACCGCGGACCCGACGGCGGCGGCCGGCCCCGAGGAGCTGCGGCAGACGGTGCTCACCACCAGCCGCCGCATCACCGAGCTGGCCGACGCCGCCGACCCCGGCCGGACCGTGGAGAGCGTGCAGACCCGCACCGAGCTGGCGAAGCTGCGCACCACGCTGCAGGAGGCGGTCGGGAAGCTGGACCAGGCCGGTTCGAACGCGGCCGGCTCCCGTCTGGTCGTCATGGGGCCGGCGGCCGAGCCGTCCGGCGAGGCCCCGCCGACCCGGGTGCAGCTGATCGCCGCCGGGGCGGTGCTGTTCTTCCTGCTGGCGGTGGTCGGGCATCTCACCTCGGCCCGGGTGAACCGCCGGCTGCGCTCCGAGCGGGAGATCGCCGCCGCGCTCGGCTCCGGGCTGCTGGGCGGCGTCGACGTGGCCGCACGGCGGGGCGTGCACCGTCCCGAGGGCGGCGGCGCCCGGCACCGGGCCCGCCGGCTGCTCGGTCTGGACACACCCTGGAACACGCCCGCCCCGCCGGCCGCCGGGGACGAGGCGAGCCTGGGGATCCGCTACCGGCGGGTGTGCGGCCGGATCCGCGACCTGATGCCGGGCGCGCGGCGGCTGCTGCTCGTCGTGCCCGACGACGACGGCATCGCCCTGCGGGCCGCCGAGCGGCTCGCGGAGGAGGCCGGGGGCGACCCGCTGCTGCGGGTGACGGAGGTCTCCGCCGAGGCGCCGCTGGTGCCCGACCGCGAGGAGGAGTCGGGCGTCCTTGTCGTGCTGAGCGCGGGCACCCGCACCGCCGCCGAGCTGCACGGGGTCGCCGAGGCGTGCGCGGACGCGGGTCACGACGTCGTCGGCATCGTCCTGGCCGACGCGGTCCGGACCCGTCCGGCGCGGTCCGCCGGCCCGCCTCGGGAGGCCGCCGCACCGGCGCTCGCCCTCGGCGACGGCGCCCGGGGAGGTGCGCGATGACGAGTACGACGACGGAGCCCACGGCCGCCGCCCCCCTGCTGGATCTGCAGGCCCTGGTGGTGTCGGTGCGCAGACGCCGCCGCCTGTGGGGCTCCCTGGCGCTGCTGGGGCTGCTGCTCGGGGCGGCGGTGGCGGTGCTGCTGCCCCCGCCGCCGACCGCCGTGACCAAGGTGCTGGTCGCCCACCAGGACGACCAGCCGAACGACCCCGGCACGCTGATCCGGACCGACGTGGCGCTGCTGCACACCACGCGGATCGCCGACGCGGCCCTGAAGTCCCTCGACTCCTCGGAGAGCGCCGAGGACTTCATGGAGGACTACGCGGGCGCCGGGCTGACCAACAACCTGCTGGAGATCAAGGCGACGGGCGAGACCGGTGAGGAGGCGGTGGCCCGCGCCGACGCGGTGGCCGAGGCGTTCGTCGCGGACCACGTGCGGCGCATCAAGCAGGCCGCGGCGGCCGACGCCTCGACGCTGCTCGCGCAGCGCGACCGACTGCAGAAGGAACTCGACCAGGTGAACGAGACGATCGGCGACGGGCCGCAGGAGGGAAGCCCGCAGGAGTCGGCGAACCTGGAGACGCTGTTCGCCCGCCGCGCCGAACTCAGCTCCCGCATCAGCGACTTCTCGCAGCGGGCCGCGGAGGCCCGGGTGGGCACGCCCCGGCTGATCGCGGGCACGCAGATCGTCGACGCCCCGCACACCCTGAAGCACTCGCTGCCGAAGGCCCTCGCCACCAACGGCGGGATCGGGCTGGTCCTCGGCCTGGTGCTGGGCCTGGTGATCGCCGCGGTCACCTCCGTGGTGGGCGACCGCCCGGTGCTGCGCCGGGACATCGCCCGGCACCTGGGCGCGTCGGTCACCGCCGAGCTGTCCCGGTCCGCGCTGCGGCCGGGTCTGCTGTGGCGGCGCCGGCGCAGGCGTGCGGCGCGGACCCGGCTCACCTCGTCGCTGGCCCGTACGGTGCGCGGCTCCTCGGAGCCGCTGGCGCTGCTGGAGCTGGGCTGTCCGCGCGTGGCGGGCGTGATCGCCCTGGACCTGGCGCGGACGCTGGCGGCGGACGAGCCGGTGGTCGTGGTCGACGCCCTGCCCCGGCAGGGTCTCGCCGGCCGGCGGCCGAAGCCGGGCGACCCGGAGGTGGTCGGGCCGGAGCGGGCCGCGGCCCTGCCGTCCGACCGGCGCCGGATCGGTGTGACGTCGGTGGCGCCCGGCGCGGCCTGGTCCGACCTCGCCGACCTGGCCGGCCGGGCCGTCCTGGTCGTTCGGGCGGGGCACGGCACGACCGCGTGGCTGCACACCGTGGCGCGGCAGCTCGCCGACCGCCGCGTGGAGGTGGCCGGCGTGGTGCTGGTCGACCCCGATCCCCGGGACCGGACGGACGGGACGCTGTGGGACGGGCCGTTCCCGGTGCCGCGCGTCCGCGAGGGGCGGCCGGTCCGGCAGAACGGCACGGGGTCCTCCCCCGCCGTGCAGGCGGTGACGGACGGTCCACGGCGTACGGAACGGCTGCCGATGTGGGCGGCGCGGGTCCCGGACAGCGACCAGGAGGCGCGGTAGCTCATGTGCGGCATCGCAGGCACGTACCGGTGGCCGGACGGCAAGGCGGTCACCGACCGGCTCACCGAGACCCTCGCCCACCGCGGCCCGGACGGCTCCGGGACGTACGCCCACACGCTGGGCGACGGAGAGGTGCACCTCGGGCACCGCAGGCTGGCCATCCTCGACCTGTCGGGCACCGGCGCCCAGCCGATGGTGTCGGAGGGTCTGGCCCTGACGTACAACGGCGAGCTGTACAACGCGCCTGAGCTGCGGGCCGAGCTGGAGGGCGCCGGGGTGCGGTTCCGGGGCACCTCGGACACCGAGGTGCTGCTGGAGGCGTGGCGGCGCTGGGGCACGGACTGTCTGCCCCGGCTGCGCGGCATGTTCGCGTTCGCCGTGTTCGACGAGCGCACCGGCGAGCTGGTGCTGGCCCGCGACCAGCTCGGCATCAAGCCGCTGTTCCTGCTGCGGCGCGGCGAAGGGCTGGTGTTCGCCTCGGAGCTGAAGGCGCTCGCGGCGGTGACCGGCGGGTCGCTGGAGGTGGACCCGGCGGCGCTGGTGGCGTCGCTGCTCTACTACTGGGTGCCGGACTCGCGGTGCGCGTTCCGCGGGGCGGAGAAGCTGCAGCCGGGGACCTGGCTGCGCTGCCGCCCCGACGGCTCGGTGCAGCGCGGGCGGTTCTGGGATCTGCGGGAGGTCGCCGCCGAGGGGCAGGAGCGGGCCCGGTCCGGGGATCTGCCGGATCTGGCGGCCGTGGTGGAGGAGTCGACGCGGCTCCATCTGCTGTCCGACGTGCCGGTGGCGACGTTCCTGTCCGGCGGCCTGGACTCCAGCTATCTGACCGCGCTGGCGGCCCGTGACCGGCCCGGCATCCCCGCGTACACCATCGGGTTCCGTGCGGAGGACGCCCGGTTCGAGGCGATGCCCGACGACCTGCGCTACGCCCGCCGGGTGGCCGAGCGGTTCGGTGTGGACCTGCGGGAGATCGAGATCGCCCCGGACGTGCAGGACCTGCTGCCGCGGATGACGTACCACCTGGACGAGCCGGTCGGCGACCCGGCCGCGATCAACACCTTCCTCATCTGCTCGGCCGCCCGGGAGGCCGGGGTGAAGGTGATGCTGTCGGGGATGGGCGCCGACGAGCTGTTCGCCGGGTACCGCAAGCATCTGGCGAACCTGATCGGGGTGCGTTACCGGCGGGTGCCGGGGCCGGTGCGTCACGGGGTGGCCGCCGCCGTGGACCGGCTGCCGGTCGCCACCCGCCGGCGCGGCCTGCGGTCGGTGCGGTTCGCGAAGCGGTTCCTGTCGTTCGCGGGCCTGCCGGAGGAGACCGCGTTCCGCCGCAGCTACACCCTGTACGACCGCGAGGAGCTGATCGGGCTGCTCGATCCGGACCTGGCCCCGGCGGTGGACGACGTGCTGACCGAGCACGCCGACGTCTACCACGACAACGCCCTCGGCGACTTCGTGAACCGCATGTGCCTGACGGACGCGCGGATGTTCCTGCCGGGCCTCAACCTCGCCTACACCGACCGGTCGAGCATGGCCGCGTCGACCGAGGTGCGGGTGCCGTACGTGGACGTCGAGGTGGTCAGGGCGGCGTTCGCGGTCCCCGGTACGCGCAAGATCACCGGGCGGCAGGGCAAGGCGGTGCTCAAGGAGGCGGCCACGTCGGTGCTGCCGAAGGAGATCGTGTACCGGCCCAAGGGCCTGTTCAGCGCCCCGCTGCGGGCCTGGATGAGCCGGGACCTCGCGCCGCTGGTGCGGGAGGTGGTGCACGACGGCCTGCTGGTCCGCTCCGGCTTCCTGCGCCGGGAGGCTCTGGCGCGCATGGTCGCCGAGGACGCCGCCGGGCAGCGGGACTTCTCCAAGCACCTCTGGCATGTGCTGACCCTCGAGCACTGGTACCGCGACGCGACCTCCAAGGCCGGCCACGACTCCCCCGCCTCGACGGCGTAGAGACAAGAGGAACTCCGTGAAACAGGTAGTGCAGAACTACAAGAGCGGTGAGCTGGCGCTGCTCGACGTGCCGGCGCCGGGCTGCAAGCCGGGCGGGGTGCTGGTGCGCAGCGCCTTCTCGCTGATCTCCACCGGCACCGAGCTGATGAAGGTGTCCGAGGCCGGCATGTCGATGCTGGGCAAGGCGCGGTCGCGGCCGGACCAGGTGGCGAAGGTCGTGCAGAGTGTCGCCACCAACGGGGTGCCTGCCACGTACCGCAAGGTGATGGGCAAGCTCGACTCGTACACGCCGCTGGGCTATTCGCTGTGCGGGGTGGTGGAGCAGGTCGGCGCCGGGATCGACGACGTCAAGGTCGGCGACATGGTGGCGTGCGCGGGAAACGAGCACGCGCTGCACGCCGAGCTGAACTGGGTGCCGAAGAACCTGTACGTCCCGGTCCCGGACGGGGTCGCGCCCCGGCACGCGGCGTTCGGCACGGTCGGGTCGATCGCGCTGCAGGGTGTGCGGCAGGGCGAGTCGCGGCTCGGCGAGGTGGCCCTGGTGATCGGGCTGGGGCTGATCGGGCAGCTGGTGACGCAGCTGCTGAACGCCTCCGGGGTGCGGGTGGTCGGCGTGGACCCCGACCCGGCGCGCTGCGAGCTGGCCGAGCGGCTGGGCGCGGCGGCCTGCGGCGACCCGGGCTCGGCGGGCGTGGAGAGCGCGGTCGCCGAACTCACCGGCGGCATGGGCGTGGACCAGGTGTATCTGGCGGCCGGCGGGAGCAGCAACCAGCCCGTGGAGCTGGCCGCGCGGCTGTGCCGGGACCGCGGCCGGGTGATCGACATCGGCAAGTGCCGGCTCGACCTGCCGTGGAACGCGTACTACGAGAAGGAACTCGACGTCCGGTTCTCCCGCAGCTACGGGCCCGGGCGCTACGACCCGGAGTACGAACTCCAGGGCCGCGACTACCCGGTCGGCTACGTCCGCTGGACCGAGCGCCGCAACCTGGCGTGCTTCCTCGACCTGATCGCCCGGGGCGGCGTCGACGTGGAGCCGCTGGTGTCGCACGTCGCCGGGTTCGAGGACGCCGTGGAGACGTACCGGCGGCTCGAGGAGGGCGAACTCAAGGCGGTGGCCGTGCTGTTCCGGTACGCGCCGGCGGAGGACGCGCCCGCGGCCGAGGTGCCGGAGGTGACGGTGCCGCAGGTGCGGCGGCGTCCCGGCCGGTCGGCGCCGGTGCGGCGGTCCGGCCCGGTGCGGCTGGCGTTCGTCGGCGCGGGGAACTACGCCTCGTCGATGCTGCTGCCGCATCTGACGGGCCGCGACGGCGTGGAGCTGGCCACGGTCGTCACCACGACGGCGCTGTCCGCGGCCAACGCCCAGCGGAAGTTCGGCTTCGGGAAGGCCACCACCGACCTGGACGCGGTGCTGGGCGACCCGGCCGTGGACGCGGTGTTCGTGGTGACCCGACACAGCTCGCACGCCGAGCTGACCCGGCGGGCGCTGCTGGCGGGCAAGGCGGTGTTCGTGGAGAAGCCGCTGGCGCTCACCGAGGAGGAGCTGGCCTCCGTGCTGGCGGCGGTGGAGGAGTCCGGCAACGACCGCGTCCAGGTGGGCTTCAACCGCCGGTTCGCCCCGCTGCTGCGGGAGGCCCGGGAGCTGTTCGGCGCCCGCACCGGCCCGGCTAGCCTGCGCTACCTGGTCAACGCCGGCCGGCTGGAGCACGGCAGCTGGTATCTGCGGCAGGACACCGAGGGGTCCCGGTTCGCCGGGGAGGGCGGGCACTTCGTCGACACCGCGAGCTGGCTGCTGGACGCCGACCCGGTGTCGGTGTACGCGGCCGCCCCTGCCGGCAACGAGGACCTGCAGATCGTGCTGGGCTATCCGGACGGGTCCACGGCGACGATCAGCTACGTCACCTCCGGGCCTTCGTCCTTCCCGAAGGAGACGCTGGACCTCGTCGCGGACGGCAAGGTGCTGCGGCTTGACGACTTCACACGGGCCGCCGTGTACGACGGGCGGCGCCGGCAGTCGGTCGGCTCGCGGCTGCCGAAGGCCCGGGACAAGGGGCAGAACGCGGAGCTCGCGGCGTTCGTGAAGGCCGTGCGGACGGGTGGGCCGATGCCGGTGCCGCTGGAGTCGCTGGCCGCGACGACGACGGCCACGCTCGCCGTGCACACCGCGCTGGCGAGCGGTGTCCCGGTCACCCTGGCGGGGGCGCGATGAGCATGAGCGCGGGGTGGTACCTGCGGCGGCTGTCCCGGATGGGGCCGCGGGAGGCCGGCGGCCGGGCCGTCGACGCGGTGCGCCGGCGGCGCTGGCGGTCGGCGCTGCCCGAGCGGCCGCCGGTGACGGGCGTCCGGTTCACGGCCGTGCTGCCCGAGGGCGCGCTCGCCGGGGTGGACCCGGACGCGGTGAGGCGTCTGGTCGCCGAGGCGGACCGGCTGATGGCAGGGCGCGCCGAGTTCTTCGGGGTGGTCCGCGAGGACATGGCGGACCCGGACTGGCAGTTCGACCCGAGGACCGGGCGCCGCGCCCCGCTGGACCACGCGTTCGACGTGCCGTACCGGGACGAGGAGGCGGTCGGCGACATCAAGCAGATCTGGGAGCCGTCCCGGCACCAGTACCTGACCGTGCTGGCCGCCGCGTACGCGCTCACCGGGAACGACCGGTACGCGGAGCGGGTCGCCGCGCATCTGCGGTCGTGGTGGGAGGCCGATCCGCCGCTGCGGGGCGCGCACTGGGTCAGCGGCATCGAGCTGGGCATCCGGCTGCTGTCGTGGGTGTGGATCCGCCGGCTGCTGGACGGCTGGGCGGGCGCGCCCGCGCTGTTCGAGGAGAACCCGGTGGCGCTGGACCAGATCTGGCACCACCAGCGCTGGCTGGCCGCGTTCCCCAGCCGGGGCTCGTCGGCGAACAACCACGCGGTCGCCGAGGCGGCCGGGCAGCTCGCCGCGTCCTGCGCGTTCGGCTGGTTCCCGTACTCGCCGCGGTGGCGGGCGGACGCGCTGCGCGACCTGGACCGGCATCTGCGCGCCAACACCTTCCTGTCCGGGATCAACCGGGAGCTGGCGAGCGAGTACCACGGGCTGGTGCTGGAGCTGGGCCTGGCCGCGCTGGCCGAGGCGGACGCCGCGGGCGTGGCCGTCCCCGCGACGACGCGGCTGGTGCTGCTGCGGATGACGGACGCGCTCGCGGCCGTCGTCGACAACCGGCTGCGTCCGCCCCGCCAGGGCGACGCGGACGACGGGCACGGGCTGGTGCTGGACGGCCCGGACACCGACCGCTGGGGGTCGCTGCTGGCCACCGGCGAGGCGGTGTTCGGCCGGCTCGGCTGGTGGCCCGAGGTGCCCGGCTCCGACGTCCGCACCCCGCTGCTGGCCTCGCTGATCGAGCCGTACGGCGAGGGCGTGGCGCGTCCGGAGAGGCGGCCCGCGCATTTCGCGGACGCGGGGCTGACCGTGCTGCGCGGGCCCGGGGAGATCTGGTGCCGCTGCGACGGCGGACCGCACGGCTTCCTGTCGATCGCCGCGCACGCCCACGCGGACGCGCTGTCGGTGGAGGTGCGGCACGACGGGGTGGACGTGCTGGCCGACCCGGGCACGTACTGCTACCACGGCCGGCCCGAGTGGCGGAGCTACTTCCGCTCCACCCTCGGCCACAACACGCTCGAGGCCGGCGGCCGGGACCAGTCGGTGTCGGGCGGCCCGTTCCTGTGGACGCGGCACGCCGCGACGCGCGTGCTGGAGGTGGACGCCGACGGGGAGAAGGCGGCGCGCTGGTGCGCCGAGCACGACGGCTACCGGCCGCTGCTCCACCGGCGGCAGGTGGACCTCGCGTACGAGAGCCGTGAGGTGCGGGTGGTCGACACGGTGAGCGGCGACCGCCGGGAGGTGCGTCTGGCGTTCCACCTCGGCCCGGACGTCACGGCGGAGCTGGAGGGGAGCCGGGCGCGGCTCACCTGGACGCGGGACGGCGAGAACCGCTCGGCGGTGCTCGGCCTGCCGGCCGGGCTCACCTGGCGGGCGCACCGGGGAGAGAGCGGACCGCCGCTGGGCTGGTACTCCCCCGGGTTCGGGCGCAAGGTGCCGAGCACCACGCTGGTCGGCAGCGGATCCGTCGACGGAACGGCCGAATTCACCACCGTTCTCGGGTTCGACGGCTAGGGGGCTGCGGTGGGTCTGCGTGGAGAGGACGTGCGCCGGTGGCGGCGCTGGGCGTCGGCGGCCGGGCTGGCGATGGCGCTGGTGGCGACCGCCGGCTGCGAGAGCGCGTCCGAGCCGGCGAACGAGCGGGACGGGCGGTCACGGGCGGACGCCCGCACCCGGCCGGGGGACTCCGGCGGGGCGCCGCGGTCCGTGGCCCGGGTGTGCGAGAAGCCGAAGCCCGGACCGGCGAAGGCGCCGTCCGGCGCGGTGACCGTGGACCCCTCGGTGCCCGGCGACCTCTCCGCGAAGACCGGATCCAGTCCGGCCGGCACCACGTTCTGGCTGAAGCCCGGCACCCACCGGCTGGCCTCCGACCGGTACGCGCAGGTGGAGCCCAAGGACGGCAACACCTACATCGGCGCGCCCGGCGCGGTGCTCGACGGCCGGAAGACGAACCAGTACGCGTTCGGCGGCGGCGCGCGCGAGGTGACCATCCGGCATCTGACCGTGCAGGGGTTCGTCGCTCCGCACGACGAGGGCGTGGTCAACCACGACTCGGCCGACGGCTGGGTGATCGAGCACTCCCGGGTCCAGTTCAACTCCGGCGCCGGGCTGATGGCCGGGTCCGGGCAGCAGGTGCGGGCGAGCTGCCTGCGCGGCAACGGCCAGTACGGCATGAACGCGTACAAGGGGTCCGGTCCGCTGCGCGATCTGGTGCTGGAGGGCAACGAGATCACCGACAACAACCGGCACGACTGGGAGACGAAGCGGCCCGGCTGCGGCTGCACCGGCGGCGTCAAGTTCTGGGCCGTGGACGGGGCGGACGTGCGCGGCAACTGGGTGCACGCCAACCGCGGCACCGGCCTGTGGGCGGACACCAACAACAACGACTTCCTGATCGAGGGCAACGTCCTGGAGGACAACCAGGGTGCCGCCCTGATGTACGAGACCAGCTACAACGCGGTGATCAGGAACAACACGATCCGGCGGAACAACTGGGTGGAGGGCAGGCGGTACGCGGAGCGCGGCGACACCTTCCCGTTCGCCACCGTCTACATCTCGGAGTCCGGAGGCGAGCCCCGTGTGAAGGCCCGCACCGACGAGCTGGAGATCTCCGGGAACCTCTTCGAGGACAACTGGAACGCGATCACCCTGTGGGAGAACGCCGACCGGTTCTGCAACAGCCCCGCCAACACCTCCTCGGCCGACTGCACCCTGCTCGTCGAGGACATCGACCGCTGTGCGCGGCCCGGCATCGCCAGGGCGCCGCTGTACGCGGACTGCCGGTGGCGGACCCAGCGGGTGGACGTCCACCACAACCGGTTCCTGCTGGACAGGTCCGTGATGGACTGCACGTCGATGTGCGACCGCATGGCCGTCCTCGCCAACTACGGCACCTATCCGGACTGGTCGCCGTACATGGGCGAGAAGGTCGCCGACGCCGTCACGCTGAAGCAGCGCAACCGCTGGCGCAGCAACGTCTACGAGGGGCGGTGGACGTTCGTCGCGCACGATCCGAGCGGGCAGTTGGACTTCCAGGAGTGGCGGGGCGCGCCGTACCGGCAGGACGCGGGCAGCACCTACCGCGCCGGGGACGGTGGTTGACGTGCGGGTGGAGCACACGCCGAGGACCGTCCAGGCGGTGTGGGGGCTGCTGGTCCTCAACACCCTCGGGTCCACGGGCGCGGAGACGATCGTGCCGCTGCCCCGGTCGCTGATCCAGATGGTCACGATGGGCGCCCTGGTCGCCGCGTTCGCGCTGGCGCTGGCCATGAACCTGCGGCTGCGGGTGCGGCCCAGTGCGTTCCTGCTGCTGCTCAGCCTGCTGCTGGTGCCGAGCCTGATCTCCAGCGTGGACCTGAGCGCCGGGTTCGGGGCGCTGTTCCGGTGCGGCCGGTTCGCGGTGTTCGTGGCCACGCTGTGGCTGCTCTCCCGCTGGTGGGACGGCTCTATCACGTTCGTGCGGTACCACATCCGCTGGTACTTCCTGGTGCTGTGCTCGGTCGCCGCCGGCCTGGTGCTGTCGCCGGGCGCCGCCCTGCCCGACCTCTACGGCGGCCGGCTCGTGGGCGCGCTGTGGCCGCTGACGCCGCCGCAGATCGGTCAGTACGCGGCGGTGGTCGTGGGGCTGGCGGTGCTGCTGGTGCTGGGCCGCCGCACCGACCGGCGGAGCGCCGCGCTGGTGATCGTGCCGTCACTGGCGCTGCTCGCCCTCACGCACACCAGGACGGCGACGGTCGGGCTGCTCGCCGGTCTGCTGGTGGCGATCGGCTCGATGGTGCTGACCAGCGCCGCCGCCCGCCGCTGGTTCGGCTGGGCGCTCGCGTGCGCCGCGGTCGCCGCGGTCGCGTTCGGGTCGCTGCTCCAGGCGTGGTTCCTGCGCGGGCAGACCGAGGAGAACTTCTCCACCCTCACCGGCCGCGCCAAGGTGTGGGAGGCGCTGCTGGACGCGCCCCGGTCGGGCGCGGAGCGGCTGTTCGGGGTGGGCCTCGGCGACAAGTCGTTCGACGGGCTGCCCATCGACAACAGCTGGCTCGCCGTCTACCACGAACAGGGCCTGCTGGGCGTGGCGTTGGTCGCCGGGTTCGTGCTGGTGCCGACCACGGTCGCGCTGCTGCGGCCGCCGTCGCTCGCTCGGGCCTGCGCGCTGTTCCTGATCACCTACTGCGGGCTCGCCTCGTACACCGAGGCGGGTCTGGGCGACGCCTCGCCGTACCTGCTGCACCTGGCGCTCGCGGCCTCGCTGCTGGTGGCGCCCTCCGCCCCGCCCGTGCCCGACGCCGGTCCTCCGGCGCCGGATCCCGTCCGTCGGACCGTCGCGCGGCCGGTCCGCGGCAAGGAGGTGGCGTGAATGCACGTCATGGTGGTGCACAACCGCTACGCGTCGGCGCAGCCGAGCGGGGAGAACAAGGTCGTCGACCAGGAGGTGGCGCTGCTGCGGGAGGCCGGCCACCGGGTCGGGGTGTTCGAGCGGCGCAGCGACGACATCGCGGCGCGCTCGCTGCCGGCCAAGGCCGCGATCCCGCTGCTGGTGCCGTGGAACCCGGCGGTGCGCGCCCGGCTGGCCGAGCGGCTGCGCGCCGAGCGGCCGGACGTGGTGCACGTCCACAACGTCTTCCCGCTGCTGTCGCCCGCGGTGATCGCCGCCTGCGCGGACGCCGGGGTGCCCGCCGTCGCCACGCTGCACAACTACACCCAGGTGTGCCCGCCGGGCACCCTGCACCGGGACGGCTCGCCGTGCACCGCGTGCGTGGGCCGGGCGCCGCTGCCCGCCGTCCGGCACGGCTGCTACCGCGGCTCCCGGCTGGCGACGGTGCCGCTCGCGGTGAGCCTGTCGGTCAACCGGCGGCGCTGGTGGTCGGGCGTGGAGCGGTTCTTCTGCATCTCGGCGGCGCAGCGCGAGGTGCTGGTGGGCGCGGGGATGCCGGCCGGACGGCTCGTGGTGAAGCACAACTTCGTGCCCGAGACGCCCGTGCGGCGCACCGGTCCCGGCGAGCACCTGCTGTACCTGGGGCGGCTCGCGGAGGTGAAGGGCGTGCGGCTGCTGATGGCCGCGTGGGACGAGCTCGCCGCCGCCGGCGGGGTCGGCGTGCCCCTGGTGATCGCCGGCTCGGGCCCGCTGGAGGCGGAGGTGGCGGCCTGGGCGGCGGGCCGGGACGACGTGCGCCACGTCGGCCTGTACGACCGGGTGCGCTGCCGTGAGGCCGTCGCGGGGGCGGTGGCCGTGGTGGCGCCGTCGACCTGGAAGGAGGCGTTCGGCCTGGTGGTCGTGGAGGCGATGGCGGCGGGGGTGCCGGCCGTAGCCGCCGGGCACGGCGCCTTCACCGAGCTGGTCGAGGACGGGGTGACCGGGCTGCTGCACCGGCCGGACGACGCCGCGTCGCTGGCGGCCGCGCTGCGCCGGGTCACCGCCGACGGCGACGGCAACCGGGAGATGGGCCGGGCGGCCCGGCTCCGCTACGAGCGGGGCTTCAGCCCGAAGGTGGGGCTGGCGCGCCTGGAGGAGGGGTACCGCGCGGCGATCGCGGGACGCGGCGGGCCGGACCCGTCGCGAGGGGACACGCACACGGGCTCGCGCCGGGGGGACCTGCGCGAGCGGGATGGGGGAAGCAGATGACACGTTGCCGACTGTGCGGCTCGACGGCGCTGGAGAGCGTCGTCGACCTGGGGGCGACCCCGCCGTGCGAGAGCTTTCTCGCGGCGGAGCGGCTGGACGCGCCGGAGCCGACGTACCCGCTGCACCTGCGGGTGTGCACGGACTGCTGGCTGGCGCAGATACCGCCGCTGATCACACCGGAGGAGACGTTCAGCGAGTACGCGTACTTCTCGTCGTACTCCTCGTCCTGGGTGGAGCACGCTCGGGTGTTCGTCGAGGACGCGGCGGCGCGGCTGGGGCTCGGCGAGGACTCGTTCGTGGTGGAGGTGGCGAGCAACGACGGCTACCTGCTGCGGCACGTGGTGGACCGCGGGGTGCGCTGCCTGGGCGTCGAGCCGTCGGTGAACGTCGGCGCGGCGGCGAGGGAGGCGGGCGTGCCCACGCTCACCGCGTTCCTGAGCCCCGAGACGGGCGCGGCGGTGCGCGCCGAGCACGGGCCGGCCGACCTGGTGGTCGCCAACAACGTGTACGCGCACATCCCGGACGTCATCGGCTTCACGCAGGGGCTGCGCGCGCTGGTCGCGGACGACGGCTGGGTCTCGGTCGAGGTGCAGCATCTGCTGACCCTCATCGAGGAGAACCAGTACGACACGATCTACCACGAGCACTTCCAGTACTACACGGTCGCCTCCGCGATCCGGGCGCTGGCGAGCGGCGGGCTGACGCTGGTGGACGTGGAGCTGCTGCCCACGCACGGCGGTTCGCTGCGGCTGTGGGCGCGGCCCGAGGAGGCGGCCGGGGAGCCGAGCGGCCGGGTGGCCGACGTGCTGGCCCGGGAGAAGGCCGCCGGGCTCCAGGAGCTGACCGGGTACACCGAGTTCTCCGCCCGGGTGGCCAAGGTGCGCCGGGACCTGCTGCGGTTCCTGGTCGAGGCGGCCGAGGAAGGGAAGACAGTCGTCGGGTACGGCGCGCCCGGCAAGGGCAACACGCTGCTCAACCACTGCGGGATCCGGCCGGACCTGCTGCCGTACACGGTGGACCGCAACCCTTACAAGCACGGCCGGTACACGCCGGGCACGCGCATCCCGATCCTGCCGCCCGACCGGATCGCCGCCGACCGGCCGGACTACGTGCTGGTGCTGCCCTGGAACCTGCGCGCCGAGCTGGTCGAGCAGCTGTCGTACGTGCACGAGTGGGGCGGCCGGCTGGTCTTCCCCATCCCGGAACTGAGCATTGTCGAGGTCGAGCGATGAAGGTCGTACTGTTCTGCGGCGGTTACGGGATGCGCATGCGCGCCGGGGCGAACGACGACATCCCCAAGCCCATGGCGATGGTCGGTCCGCGCCCGCTGATCTGGCACGTGATGCGCTACTACGCGCATTTCGGGCACAAGGAGTTCATCCTGTGCCTGGGCTACGGCGCCCACCACATCAAGAACTTCTTCCTCAACTACGAGGAGACCGTCTCCAACGACTTCGTGCTGCGCGGCGGCCGCACCGAGCTGCTGTCCACCGACATCGCGGACTGGACCATCACGTTCGCGCAGACCGGCATCGAGTCTCCCATCGGGGAGCGGCTGCGCCGGGTGCGGGACCATCTGGACGGCGACGAGATGTTCCTCGCCAACTACGCGGACGTGCTCACCGACGCCCCGCTGCCGGAGATGATCGACCGGTTCTCCCGCCGGGACGCGGGCGCGTCGATGATGGTGGTGCCGCCGCAGTCGTCGTTCCACTGCGTGGAGCTGGGCCAGGACGGCCTGGTGGGCGGCATCACTCCGGTGAGCGACCTGCCGCTGTGGGAGAACGGCGGCTACTTCGTGCTGCGCCAGGAGATCTTCGACCACATCCCGGAGAACGGAGATCTCGTCGCCGACGGGTGTGCCCAGCTGGCCAAGCGGGGAAGGCTCGTTGCGCACCAGCACCGCGGCTTCTGGCAGCCGACCGACACCGTGAAGGAGCGTACGGCGCTGGACGAGGCCTACGCCCGGGGGGAGAGGCCGTGGGCCGTGTGGGAGCGGGAGCGTACGGGGGCGGGGGTGAGCGCGTGATCCGGCTGAGAACCGGGCGTCTCGAGCGGGTCGTCGCGGTGGGCGCGCACTGCGACGACATCGCGATCGGCGCCGGCGGCACGCTGCTGACCCTGTGCCGGGCCCGCCCGGGTCTCAGGGTCGACGCGCTGGTGCTGTCCGGCGGCGGGACGGAGCGCGAGCAGGAGGAGCAGGAGGCGCTCGCCGCGTTCTGTCCGGGCGCCGACCTCAGGCTGACCGTGGACAAGATGCCCGACGGCCGGCTGCCCGCGCACTGGGCGGAGGCGAAGGCCGCGGTCGAGGAGCTGCGCGCCCGCACGGAGCCCGACCTGGTGCTCGCCCCGCGCACCGAGGACGCGCACCAGGACCACCGCGGCCTGGCGAAGCTGATGACGACCGCGTTCCGCGACCATCTCGTGCTCGGCTACGAGATCGTCAAGTGGGACGGGGACCTGGGCCGCCCGGTGGTGTACCAGCCGCTGACGCCCGAGGCGGCCGAGGACAAGGTGCGGCTGCTGCAGGAGCACTACCCGTCGCAGCGGCACCGGCCCTGGTACGACCGGGAGGCCTTCCTCGGGCTCGCCCGGATCCGCGGCATCGAAAGCAACGCGCGCTACGCCGAGGCGTTCGCCGTCACCAAACTCACTGTCGACCTGGGGGGTTGAAACCTTGCGCGTACTGCTCACCGGACACCAGGGCTATCTGGGCACCGTGATGGCCCCGGTGCTCACGGCCGCCGGACACGAGGTCGTCGGGCTGGACGCCGGCCTGTTCGCCGACTGCGTGCTGGGGCCGGCGCCCGCGGACCCTCCGGGGACGCGGGTGGACCTGCGGGACGTCACGGCCGGCCATGTGGCCGGGGTGGACGCCGTGATCCACCTGGCCGCCCTGTCCAACGACCCGCTGGGGGCGCTGGCGCCGGAACTCACCTACGACATCAACCACCACGCGTCCGTGCGGCTGGCGAAACTGGCCCGCGACGCGGGGGTGCGGCGCTTCCTGTACGCCTCGACCTGCTCGGTCTACGGCGCGGCGGGCGGCGACGAGCTGGTGGCCGAGGACGCCCCGCTGCGCCCGGTGACCCCGTACGCCGAGTCCAAGGTGCGGGTGGAGGACGACCTGCACGAGCTGGCCGACGACGACTTCAGCCCGGTCTACATGCGCAACGCGACCGCCTTCGGGTACTCGCCGCGGCTGCGCGCCGACATCGTGCTGAACAACCTGGTCGGGCACGCCCTGCTGTCCGGGGAGGTGCTGGTGCTGTCCGACGGCACGCCGTGGCGTCCGCTGGTGCACGCCGCGGACATCGCCCGCGCGTTCACGGCCGCCCTTCAGGCGCCGCGGGAGGCGGTGCACGACCGGGCGTTCAACATCGGCAGCGAGACCAACAACGTCACGGTCGCGGAGATCGCCCAGCAGGTCGCCGACGCGGTCGACGGCTCCAAGGTGGTCATCACCGGGGAGACGGGCGCCGACCCGCGCTCCTACCGGGTGGACTTCTCCCGGTTCCGCGCCGCGGTCCCCGGCTTCGAGTGCGAGTGGACCGTGAAGCGCGGCGCGCTCGAACTCGCCGACGCCTACCGGACGCACGGGCTGACCCGGGAGGCGTTCGAGCAGCGGTTCACCCGGCTCGCCGTGCTGCGCGCCGCGTCCGACGCGGGCACGGTCGACGGCACCCTGCGGTGGCGGTCGTGACCACGCCCGGCGAGGAGATGCACGCCCTGGTGGAGCGGATGTACCCGCTTCGCCGGAGCATCACCGGCGACGGGGTGCGCGCCACCCTGGACATCGTCGGGGAGCATCTGCCGCTGGAGGTGCACGAGGTGCCCACCGGCACACAGGTGCTCGACTGGACGGTGCCGCAGGAGTGGAACGTCCGGGAGGCGTGGATCGCCGACCCGTCCGGGCGGCGGGTCGTCGACCTCGCCGACTCCAGCCTGCACGTGCTCGGGTACAGCGTGCCGGTGTCGGCGCGGATGGAGCTGTCCGAGCTGCGCCCGCATCTGCACACCCTGCCCGAGCACCCCACGTGGGTGCCGTACCGCACCAGTTACTACAAGCCGGACTGGGGCTTCTGCCTCGCGCAGGAGACCCTGGACGCGCTGCCGGACGGTGAGTACGAGGTGCGGATCGACTCCACCCTCGCGGACGGGCACCTCACCTACGCCGAGCACGTGGTGCCCGGTCAGGTGCCCGACGAGGTGATCGTCTCCAGCCACGTCTGCCACCCGGCGCTGGCCAACGACAACCTGGCCGGCATCGCGGTGGCGGCCTTCCTCGCCCGGTCGCTGGCCGAGGGCACGCCGTACCACACCTACCGGTTCCTCTTCGCGCCCGGCACCATCGGGGCGATCACCTGGCTGGCCCGCAACGCCGGCCGGGTGGAGCGGGTGAAGCACGGGCTGGTGCTGGCCTGCGCGGGCGACCGCGGCTCCCTGACCTACAAGCGCAGCAGGCGCGGGGACGCGGAGATCGACCGGGCGATGCGGTACGTGCTGGAGACCTCCGGACGCCCGCACGAGATAAGGGAGTTCACCCCGTACGGCTACGACGAGCGGCAGTTCTGCTCGCCGGGCTTCGACCTGGCGGTGGGGTCGCTCAGCCGGACCCCCTACGCCGGCTACCCGGAGTACCACACCTCGGCGGACGACCTGGACTTCGTGACGCCGGAGGCCATGGAGGACACCCTCGCCGTCTGCCGGGAGGTGTTCGCCGTGCTCGACCGCAACCGTCGGTACGTCAACCTCAGCCCGTACGGGGAACCGCAGTTGGGGCGGCGCGGGCTCTACGGGGCGCTCGGCGGGCGCAGCGACGCGCAGGAGGCCCAGATGGCGATGCTGTGGGTGCTCAGCCTCTCCGACGGCGAGCACGGTCTGCTGGACGTGGCCGAGCGGGCCGGTCTGCCGTTCGACACCGTCGTCGCGGCGGCCGACGCCCTGCACGGCGCCGGGCTGGTCAAGGCGTGAGGCCGATGGCCGCCGAGGGGGACAGGACGACGGCGCCGGCGGCGCGCCCGGCCCGCACCGTGACGCGGGCCGTCGCGGGCCGCCTGTCGTGGGGGCTCGCCGACCAGGCGGCCTCCAGCCTGTCCAACTTCGCCGTGGGCGTGTACGTGGCGCGCTCGCTGGGACTGACCGCGTTCGGCGTGTTCAGCCTGGCCTGGGTGACCTACGGCGTGGTGCTCAGCGTCTCCCGAGGTCTGGCCACCGACCCGCTCGTGGTGCGGTTCAGCGGTGTGTCCGAGGCGTCCTGGCGGCAGGCGGTGTCCCGCTCCACGGGCACCTCGCTGTGCGTCGGCGCGGCCATCGGGGCGCTGTGCGTGGCGTCCTGGCCGCTGCTCGGCGGCAGCGTGGGGGCCGCGTTCGCCTGCCTGGGCGTGGTGCTGCCCGGGCTGCTGCTGCAGGACGCCTGGCGGTACTCGTTCTTCGCGGCCGGCGTCGGCCGGAAGGCGTTCGTCAACGACGTGGTGTGGGGTGTGGCGCTGATCCCCGCCATGGTCGTGGCGGCCCAGGTGGGCACGGTGCCCGCGTTCGTGCTCGCCTGGGGCGGTTCGGCCGCGGTGGCGGGGGCGTACGGCTGGGCGCAGTCCGGCATCCGGCCCCGGCTCACCGGGGCCCGGACGTGGATCCGCGACCAGCGTGACCTCGGCTACCGCTATCTGGTCGAGAACACCTGCGTGAGCGGCGCGGGCCAGCTGCGCGCGTACGGGCTCGGCGCCATCGTCGGCGTCGGCGCGGTCGGCGTCGTCCGGGGCGCCGAACTGCTCCAGGGCCCGTTCCTGGCCGTGCTGATGGGGCTGACGCTGGTCACCGTGGCGGAGGCGGCGCGGATGCTGCGGCAGGCCCCGCACCGGCTCGGCCGGTTCTGTCTGTTCCTGGGCGGCGGACAGGCGGCCGCCGCCCTGCTGTGGGGCGGCGTGCTGCTGCTGATGCCGGACCGGGCGGGGGAACTGGTCCTCGGCGACGTCTGGCCCGCCGCCAAGGAACTCATCGTTCCGGCCACCCTCAGTGTCGCGGGGGCCGGTGTCGGTACCGGAGCGGCCGCCGGGCTGCGCGCGCTCGGCGCGGCCCGGCTCAGTCTCCGGTGCCAGATCTTCGCCTCCGTGTGCTACGTGGGCCTCGGGATCGGCGGTGCGGCCCTCGGCGGCACCGTCGGCTCGGCCTGGGGGGCTGCCGCCGCGTCCGTGTGCGGTTCGGCCGCGTGGTGGCTGCACCTGAGGATCGCACTGCGCGAGCACCACCGAGATCTCATCCGTGAAGTGAGGACGTCATGACCGCGCACCCCCGGCTGAGCATCGGCCTTCCCGTGTACAACGGCGAGGAGTACCTCGCCGAGTCGCTGGAGGCCCTGCTCGGCCAGACGTACGAGGACTTCGAGTTGGTCGTCACCGACAACGCGTCGACCGACGGGACCCGGGACATCTGCCGCCGCTACGCCAAGCAGGACTCCCGGATCCGGTACATCCGGCTGCCGCGGAACATCGGCGCCGCGCCGAACCACAACTACGTCTTCACCCAGTGCCGTGGCGAACTGTTCAAGTGGGCCTCGCACGACGACCTGTACGCCCGTGACCTGCTGAAGCGCTGCGTGGAGGCGCTGGACGAGCACCCGGACGTGATCCTCGCCCACAGCGACCAGGCCGTCATCGGCGCCGACGGAAAGGTCAAGGTGCCCTACGCGTACACCCTGAACACCGGTTCGCCGCACGCGCCGGAGCGGTTCCGCAGCCTGCTGTTCGAGCCCGGCGGCGACGACTTCTACGGCGTGATGCGCGCCGACGTGCTGCGCCGGGTCAAGCCGCACGACAGCTACCACCACGCGGACCGCACGTTCGTCGCCGAGATCACCCTGCACGGCCGCTTCCACCAGGTGCCGGAGCTGCTGTACTTCCGCCGCGACCACCCCACCCGCGCCGAGCGGGCGAACCCCTCCAAGCGCGCCCGCTGCGTGAACCTGGACCCGCGCCGGGCGGGACCGCTGCACCCGACGCCCCGGCTGCTCGCCGAGTACGTGTGGGGGTTCGTTTCGGCGGTGAAACGGGCGCCGCTGTCCGCCGCCGACCGGCGCGCCTGCTACCGGCACCTCGCCTCCTGGGCGACCAGCCGGGTCCGCCCGGGCGCGGGCGAGCGGGTCGAGGACCGGGCCCCGGTGGACCCGGCCGCGCTCGACATCTCCGTCGACGCCCTGGTCGCCGGCCGCGAGAGGGGTGCCGCGTGAGGGCTCCCCGGGTGGGCCTCTTCGGTCTTTTCGGCTCCGGGAACGTCGGCAACGACGGATCGCTCGTGGCCCTGCTGGACCATCTGCGCGCGGCCCGTCCGGACGCCGAGGTGGACGCCCTGTGCGGCGGCCCCGAGACCGTCACGGCCCGGTACGGCATACCGGCGGCACGGCTGCACTGGTTCCGCGGCGAGTACCGCACGGCGGCGCGCCCGGGCGACATCGCGGGCAAGGCCGTGGGCAAGCTCGCGGACGCCTTCCGCATCGCGGCCTGGGTGCGCCGGCACGACGTGGTGATCGTGCCCGGCACCGGCATCCTGGAGAGCACCCTGCCGCTGCGGCCGTGGGGCATGCCGTACTCGCTGTTCCTGGTGTGCGCGGCAGGGCGGCTGCTGCGCACACCGGTCGCGTTGGTCGGGGTCGGGGCGTCCGAGACCGGCAGCCGGCCGGTGCGGGCGCTGACCCGGTGGGCGGCGCGGCTGGCCGCGTACCGGTCCTACCGGGACACGCTGTCGCGGGACGCGCTACGGGCGATGGGCGTGGACACCCGGCGCGACGAGGTGTACGCCGACCTGGTGTTCACCCTGCCGACTCCCCCGCCGGGCGACCTCTCGGGGCCGCCCGGACCGGTGTGCGTGGGCGTCATGGACTTCGGCGGCAGCAACGACGAACGGGACCGGGCGGACGAACTGCGCCGCCGCTACCTGGACGGCATGACGCGTTTCGTGCGCGCGCTGGCCGCGGAGGGCAGGCCGGTGCGGCTGCTCACCGGCGACGACGTGGACCGGACGGTGGCCGAGGCGATCCTCGAGGCGGTGGACTCGCCGCTGGTCGTCGCCGCGGCCACGGCGTCGCTGGGCGACCTGATGAAGGAGATGGCGGTCGCGGACACCGTGGTGGCGACCCGCTACCACAACCTGGTGTGCGCGCTGAAGGTCGGCACCCCGGCGCTCGCCGTGAGCTACGCGGCGAAGAGCGACCGGCTGATGGCCGAGATGGGGCTGGGCGAGCACTGCCACCCGGCGCGGGAGATCGACGCGGACCGGCTGCTGAAGCAGTTCCGCGCGCTGGAACGCGACCGGGCGGAGGTCCGGCGGACCCTCGCCGAACGCAACCCGGTGCTGGCCGGGCGCGTCCGCCGGCAGTTCGAGGCGCTCGCCGCCCTCTTACCGGCGTCCGGCGCCGCCCCCGACCACGCACGACAGGAGACCCCATGAAGGTGACCGAGGTCCCGGCGATCGCCGGGGCATTTCTGTTCGAGCCGACGCCGTTCACCGATGAACGAGGCTTCTTCTGCCGCACGTTCGACGCGGACGTGGCGCGTTCCGTGGGCATCGCCCCGGAGGCCTTCGTCCAGGACAGCCTCTCCCGTTCGGTGCGGGGCGTGGTGCGCGGCATGCATCTGCGGTCCGGTGAGGGCGAGGCGAAACTGGTCCGCTGCTCGTACGGCCGGATCTTCGACGTGGTGGTGGACCTGCGGCCCGGCTCTCCGACGTACCTGGGGCGGGCCACGGTCGAGCTGTCCGGCGACACGCAGGCCACGCTGTACGTGCCGGCGGGCTGCGCGCACGGCTTCCAGGCACTGACGGAGACCGCCGACACGTCGTACCGGATCGACCGCGAGCACGACCCGGCTCAGGACGTGACGATCGCCTTCGACGATCCCGGACTGGCCGTCCCCTGGCCGCTGCCGGTCACGGTGACGTCCGAACGGGACCGCAAGGCGCCGGGCCTGGCGGAGGTGCTGAGCACGCTGGAGGTGAAGGCGCCATGAGCGGCGAGGAGTTGGAGCTGCCCGTGTCGCGGGCGGTGAACGAACGGCTGCACGCGGCGATTCCGGGCGGGGCGCACACGTACGCCAAGGGCGACGACCAGTACCCGCAGGACCTGGCGCCGGTCATCAGCCACGGCCGCGGCGCCCGTGTGTGGGACGTCGACGGCAACGAGTACGTCGAGTACGGCTCGGGGCTGCGGTCGGTGAGTCTGGGGCACGCCCATCCGCGGGTGCTGGAGGCGGTGCGGCGGGAGCTGGACCGGGGCAGCAACTTCGTGCGCCCGTCGGTGGTGGAGGCGGAGGCGGCGGAGCGGTTCCTCGCCACGGTGCCGACCGCGGAGATGGTGAAGTTCGCGAAGAACGGCTCCGACGCGACCACGGCGGCGGTGCGGCTCGCGCGCGCCGTCACCGGGCGCGCACGGGTGGCGCTCTGCGCGGACCACCCGTTCTTCTCGGTGGACGACTGGTTCATCGGCACCACACCGATGCCGGCGGGCATCCCGTCGGAGACCGCGGACCTGACGGTGACGTTCCCCTACGGTGATCTGGCCGCCGTGGAGGCGCTGTTCGACCGGTACCCGGACGAGATCGCCTGCCTGATCCTCGAGCCGGCCACCCAGACGGAGCCGCCGCCCGGTTACCTCGCCGGGCTCCGCGACCTCGCGCACCGTCACGGCAGCGTGCTGGTCTTCGACGAGATGATCACCGGCTTCCGCTGGTCCGAGGCGGGCGCGCAGGGCCTGTACGGGGTGACCCCGGACCTCTCCACCTTCGGCAAGGCGCTGGGCAACGGCTTCGCGGTGTCCGCGCTGGCCGGGCGCCGTGAGCTGATGGAGTGGGGCGGGCTCCGGCACGACGGCGACCGGGTGTTCCTGCTGTCCACCACGCACGGCGCGGAGACGCACGCCCTGGCGGCGGCGATGGCCGTGCAGGCGACCTACGTGGAGGAGGGCGTCACCGCGCGGCTGCACGCGCTGGGCGAGCGGCTGGCCGCAGGGGTGAGGGACGCGGCGGCCGCGATGGGGGTCGCCGAGCATGTGGTGGTCCGGGGCCGGGCCAGCAATCTGGTCTTCGCGACGCTGGACGCGCGGGGGGTGCCGTCGCAGGAGTACCGGACGCTGTTCCTCCGCCGTCTGCTGACGGGCGGGGTGCTGGCCCCGTCGTTCGTGGTGAGCAGCGCGCTGGAGGAGGCCGACGTCGACCGCACGGTGGACGTGGTCGGCCAGGCGTGCGCGGTGTACCGCAAGGCACTGGACGCGGGCGATCCGACACCGTGGCTGGGGGGCAGGCCGGTACGGCCGGTGTTCCGGCGAAGGGTGTGAGGCGCGAGGGGGCGGAGGGCGCCGTGCTGCGGGCCGGTGCTCCACGCCCCCTCCCCCGGCGGCAGAGCGTGCCGGTGAAGGGCCGACCCGCTACGGAACGGAGCCCGGTCCGAGGGGTCCCGGTGCCGGCCTGACGGCGATGCGCCGTCACCTCACGGGAGGGCGGCGGGCGTCGGCCACGCGGTCGATGACCCACGCCGCCGCCGGCACCACCGCCAGCGCGGTGCAGCAGCCGCCCACCGTGTCGGTCGGGTAGTGCGCCCCGGTGGCGACCTGGGCCCAGCCCATGAGCGCGCCGGTGGCCGAGGCGGCCACCAGGGCGAGGGCGGTGCCGGACGTCGGGCCCAGCCCCAACCGCCCTGCCGCGAGCAGCGCCAGGGCGAGGGCGAACGCCGTGAGGAAGGCGGTGTGGCCGCTCGGGAAGGCCAGGTTGTCGTCGCCGTTGATGGTGCGGGCGGCGAGCGGCTTGAGCAGCCGCGTCACCCCGACGGCAAGCCCGGGACCGGCGAGCAGCAGCACGGCGGCGCGGGGCCGGCGGGCCCTCAGACAGCCGGCGGCACCGGCCGTGAGCAGCAGCAGGGCGCCCCCGGGGTCGCCCAGGAAGTCCGTCGCGTTCGCGATGTGCCACCAGGGCGCCCCGACCCCGTACGCAGCCTCCCCGATCCGGGCGTCCGTCCGGCCTGGCCCGGCGTCACCGGCGTACCGGACGCCGAGCCCGGCGACCACGAGCGAGGCGAGCACGGCGACAGCGGCAAGACGCCCGCGCATCACCACTGGCAGCACCGCCGCAGCGGTCACCTTGCCGTCCGTCACCGTCACCGTGCCCGCCCACCCCCGTGCAACGCCCCTTGTCAGGTTAACCGACGTGCCGGGCCCACGAGTTGGCGGCGGATCAGCGCCGAGGGGCGCGCCGTCGGTCACGGCGCGTCCCTCGGCGGCGGGAAATCCTCACTCCGGATGGTCCGGCTGCTGCTCCGGCGGCTTGCCGCCGCCCCGGCCGCCGCCCTTGCCGCCGCGGTCGGTGCCGTGGGCGTGGCCGCCCGCCCCCCGGCCGGGCTGGGACGCCTTGCGGGCCCCGCTTTCCTGCGGCGTGGCTCCGCCCTTCTCGCTGCGCCGCAGTTCGGGCTGTTGCGGGTTCGACATCGGCTTCCTCCTTCCGTCGGCTGCGCGCCGATGCGCGCCTGCCGCTCCACGGGTGTCTCGTGCGCCCGGGACGAAACGCCCTGCCGACCGGGTCAGTCGCGCGAGCCGTCGCCCGTGCCCGGTTCGGCGAGGCGCCGGTGGGCCGCCGCCTTCACGCCGTCGGGCAGGACCTTCCCGGCCAGGCCCTGCGCCTTGGTCATCAGCGACCCGGTGACGGCCTTCTTCTCACCCTTCACGATCGCCTCGAACGCCTGCTCGGCCACCTGCTCCGGCGGGTCCTTCTTCATGGAGCCCATGCGGGTGTCGTCCGCCATGTCCGCCCGGTCGAAGAACTCCGTCTCCGTCGGTCCCGGCATGAAGGCGGTGACCGTCACCCCGGTGTCCTTCACCTCTTCCGCCAAGGCCTGCGCGAAGCTCTGCACGAACGACTTCGACGCGTTGTAGACCGGCTGGAAGGAGCCCGGCATCTGGGAGGCGACGGACGAGGTGAAGGCGAGCCGTCCCTCGCCGCGCGCCGCCATCGCCCGCAGCAGCGGCTTGGCCAGCCGTACGGTCGCGGTGACGTTCAGATCGATGACCGCCTGGTCGTCGGCGAGGTCCGTGTCGACGAAGGCGCCGCCCTGGCCGACCCCGGCGTTGAGGACGGCGACGTCGACGGTCAGGCCGTCGAGCGCGTCGAGGAGCAGAAAGCGTCCCTCGCCGGTCCGCAGGTCGGCGCGCACCGCGCGTACCTCCCCGCCCGCCTCCCGCAGCCGCGCGGCGGCGGTCTCCAGCTCCTCGTCCTCGGCGTTCACCACCAGGTCGTAGCCGTGCGACGCGAACTGCCGGGCCAGCTCCAGGCCGATGCCGCTGGACGCGCCGGTGATCAGTGCGAGTGGCCGTGTCTCAGTCATGCCGGACGAGTAACCCCGCGGGTCCGCCTCACGCACCCCGCCCGCCGCCGGCGACGTTTCCCGCGCACCCGCTCGGTTACCCGCGCGGTGGCGCGCCCCGCACGCCCGAGGCCGCGCCCCGTCCCACGTCTCGGCGCCGGGGACCGGCCGTCCGCCGGCGGGAGCAGAATTGGAGTGCGCATGGCCAGCACGAAGGTGTCCGACTTCATCCTCCAGCGGCTGCGCGACTGGGACGTCGACCACGTCTTCGGCTACGCGGGCGACGGCATCAACGGGCTGCTGGCCGCCTGGGGGCGCGCCGACAACCGGCCGAAGTTCGTCCAGTCGCGGCACGAGGAGATGTCCGCCTTCCAGGCCGTCGGCTACGCGAAGTTCTCCGGCAAGGCCGGCGTGTGCGCGGCGACCTCGGGCCCCGGCGCGATCCATCTGCTGAACGGGCTGTACGACGCCAAGCTGGACCATGTCCCGGTCGTCGCGCTGGTCGGGCAGACGAACCGCAGCGCCATGGGCGGCTCCTACCAGCAGGAGGTCGACCTCGCCGCGCTCTACAAGGACGTCGCGTCCGACTTCTGCGAGACGGCGACCGTCCCCGAGCAGTTGCCGAACCTGATCGACCGTGCCTTCCGCACCGCGTACGGGCGCCGCACGGTCACCGCGGTCATCCTGCCGGGCGATGTGCAGGAGATGGACTACAGCCCGCCCGCGCACGCCTTCAAGATGGTGCCGTCCAGCCTGGGCCTCGGCAGCTCCGCGCCGGTACCCGCCGACGAGGACCTCCAGCGGGCCGCCGACGTGCTGAACGCGGGCGAGAAGGTCGCCGTGCTGATCGGGCAGGGCGCGCGCGGCGCCCGCGAGGAGGTCGAGCGGCTGGCCGACGTGCTGGGCGCCGGGGTGGCGAAGGCGCTGCTCGGCAAGGACGCCCTGCCCGACGACCTGCCGTACGTCACCGGCTCCGTCGGGCTGCTGGGCACGCGCCCCTCGTACGAGCTGATGCGGGACTGCGACACGCTGCTGATGATCGGCTCCAGCTTCCCGTACACGCAGTTCCTGCCGGAGCTGGACCAGGCGCGGGCCGTGCAGATCGACATCGACCCGCACATGATCGGCCTGCGCTACCCGAACGAGGTGAACCTGGTCGGCGACGCCCGCGAGACCTTGCGGCGGCTGCTGCCGCGCCTGCACCGCAAGGAGGACCGGGCCTGGCGGGAGCAGGTGGAGAAGAACGTCGCCCGCTGGTGGGAGGTCATGGAGCGGCGGGCGGCCGTGAGTGCGGACCCGGTGAACCCTGAGTACGTGGTGCACACCCTGGACGGCAGGCTCCCCGACGACGTGATCCTCGCCGCCGACTCCGGTTCCGCCGCGAACTGGTACGCCCGGCATCTGCGGCTGCGCGGCCGGATGCGCGGGTCCCTGTCCGGCACCCTGGCGACGATGGGGCCGGGCGTGCCGTACTGCATCGGCGCGAAGTTCGCCCACCCCGGCCGCCCGGCGATCGCCCTGGTCGGGGACGGAGCCATGCAGATGAACGGCATGATGGAGATGGTCACGGCGGCGAAGTACTACCGCGAGTGGGCCGACCCCCGGCTGATCGTCGCCGTGCTGAACAACGGCGACCTCAACCAGGTCACCTGGGAGATGCGCGCCATGTCCGGCGCCCCGCAGTTCGAGGAGTCGCAAGCCATCCCGGACCTGCCCTACGCGGACATCGCCCGGCGCATCGGGCTTGACGGGGTGCGGGTGGAGAAGCCGGAGCAGGTCGAGGACGCCTGGGACCGGGCGCTCGCCGCGGACCGGCCGTTCGTCATCGACTTCCGCACCGACCCGGCGGTGCCGCCGATCCCGCCGCACGCGTCCCTGGACCAGATCGAGGCGGCGGCCGCGGCGGTCCTGAAGGGCGACAGCGACCGCGGGTCGATGGTGCGGCAGGGGCTGAAGGCGAAGGTGCAGGAGATGCTGCCCGGCACCCGGCGCACGGAGTGACGCCATGACCGTCGCCGTGGTCCTCTTCACCGCCGACCTGCGTCTGCGCGACCACCCCCCGCTGCACGCGGCGCTGCGGTCCGCGGACGAGGTCGTGCCGCTGTTCGTGCTGGACCCCGGCATCCACGCGGCCGGATTCGACGCACCCAACCGGAGGGCCTTCCTCGCCGACTGCCTGCGCGACCTCGACGCCTCGCTGCGGCGGCGCGGCGGCCGGCTCGTGCTCCGGTCGGGGCCTGTCGTGCGGGAGGTCTGCGCGGTGGCCGCCGCGTGCGGGGCCGCCGAGGTGCACATGGCGGCGGGTGTGACGGCATACGCCCATCGCCGTGAGGAGCGGCTGCGCAAGGAGCTCGGGGCCGTCGGCGCGGCCCTGCGTGTGCACGAGGCGGTGATCACCGCGCTCGCCCCGGGGGCGGTCACCCCGGCCGGATCGGACCACTACGGCGTGTTCACCCCGTACCTCCGCCGCTGGTCTCAGGAGACCCTGCGCCGGCCTCTCGCGGCGCCCCGCGCCGTCCGCGTCCCCGAGGGGGTGCGCGGTGAGCCGCCGCCCGGCCGCGCCGGCGTGTCGGGCACCTCCCCGGGTCTCCCGCCGGGAGGGGAGACGGCGGGCCGGGACCGGCTCGCGCGCTGGTCGCGCTCCGGGGGGATGGCCGCCTACGAGGACCGGCACGACGACCTCGCGGGTGACGCCACGTCGCGGCTGTCGCCGTACCTGCACTTCGGGACGGTCTCCGCGGCGGAGACCGTCCACCGGGCCCGCGAGCAGGGAGGCCCGGGCGCGGAGGCGTTCGTACGTCAGCTGTGCTGGCGGGACTTCCACCACCAGGTGCTGGCGGCGCGCCCCGAGGCGTCCTGGCGGGACTACCGCACCCGCGACGACCGCTGGCGCGGCGAGGACGACGCCGCCGAGGACATCGCCGCGTGGCGGGACGGCCGCACCGGCTACCCGATCGTGGACGCGGCCATGCGGCAGCTGCGGCACGAGGGCTGGATGCACAACCGGGCGCGCCTGCTGACGGCGAGCTTCCTGACCAAGACCCTGTACGTCGACTGGCGGATCGGCGCCCGGCACTTCCTGGACCTGCTGGTGGACGGCGACATCGTCAACAACCAGCTCAACTGGCAGTGGGCCGCCGGCACGGGCACCGACACCCGCCCCCACCGCGTCCTCAACCCCACGGTCCAGGCCAAACGCTTCGACCCGCACGGCGCGTACGTACGCCGCTGGGTCCCGGAGCTCGCGGACGTCGACGCGGGACGGATCCACGAGCCGTGGCGCCTCCCGGAGGACCGGCGCGACGCCCTCGGCTACCCGGACCCGGTGGTCGGCCTCGCCGACGGGCTCACCCGCTTCCGGCGCGCGCGGGGCCGCGAATGAGGTTCCGGTGCGCGGGCCCGGCCGAAGTGGAGCTCCCCGGCCGGCGGTTCGCAGGGTGAGACCGCCGGCCGGGGAGGATGTGGTGTCCGGGGTCAGCCGGAGACGGTGATGTTGGAGCTGCCGCTGCTCTGGTAACCCTCGGTCGCCATGATCATGTAGTACCGGAACTGACCGAGGTTCATCCCGGCGCGCGCCCAGGCGTCGAAGTGGTTTCCGGTGGTGATGGTGCCGGAGCCGCTGGTCACCTTCTGCTGCCGGACGCTCCAGTACTGGTCGAAGGTGCGGGTGCCCTCGACCGAGGGGGCGTTGTACCGGGTCGTCTTGTAGATGTCGTAGGTGCCGCCGTCGCTGTAGACGGTGCCCCGGAACTCACCCGTGGGCCGGTAGCTGCCCCAGTTGTCGACGATGTAGTACTCGACGAGCGGGTTGGAGGTCCAGCCGTAGAGGCAGCCGTAGCCGTTGCCGGACGGGTTGAAGTAGCCGGTGTAGCGGACCGTGCGGCGCCCGCCGTTGGCCCAGCCCTTGCCGGCCACGAAGTTGCCGCAGTTGGTCCACCGGGTGCTGTAGCTGCCGCCGCCGTTGAGCGTCATGGAGACGGAGCCGCCGCCGTCGGTCCAGAACGAGTAGTACATGCCGTCGTACCCGGTCTGGTTGGTGGTGATGGTGGTGGCGGCGTGCGCGGTGCCGGGCAGCAGCAGCCCGGACCCGGCGACGGCCGCGGCGGCGCCCGCGCCGGCGCCGACGAGGAAGCCGCGCCGGCTCAGGCCGCTGAAGGGGGGCGGGTTCTGCTCGGACTCGTACCGCTTGCCGTCCTGGTTCATGGGTCCTCCCGATGAAGGCTGGTGGGGGGCTGGGCGGCTGCTGCCACCCGCGGCCTTGCACGGCCGACCACCGTGGCGCCCAAGTGACTTATGGGGCACGGGGGTTGGCTGTCGTGCGGTGGCCACAGTGTTCGTAGAACGGCATGACCGTGTCAACACTTTCGACGCACTTTCGGAAACTCAGCCGTAACAAACACGGGCACGGATCCCGCATTTGCGCTGCTCAACACCAGCCTCACATCCCCTTCTTCCGCGATACGAACAGAAGAGAACACCTCTTGATCGCAATGCAGCAAGATGTCTTCGAAACTTTCGACGGCTCTGCGGTTCCGGCCTTCTGAAGGGGTGCGACTGATTCCGGCCCGCGTGCGACGCCCGTGGGACGCTCGCCCGGTCGGCGACCGCCGCCGGCCGGCACCGCTCCGGAGGCCACCGGGCCGAAGACCGTGCCGGCCCGCCGTGGTCACAGCCCCTTTGCCGTCACCACCAGCGCCGCCTGGTCGTCGTCGACCGTCCGCCCGTTCGTGAACGCCCGGATGTCCTCCGTCAGCCTCCGCACGATGTCCGTCGCGGTCGGGCGGGCCGGGGTGGAGGCCAGGGCCTTGGCCAGGCGGGCGTCTCCGTACTGCTCCGTGCCCGCGGCCCGGCACTCGGTGATGCCGTCGGTGTACAGCACCAGGCTCTCCGTGGGGCGCAGCGTGAAGCGGACCGCGTCGAGGCGGGGCGGGATGCCGATACCGATCAGGCCGCCGTGGGCCTCGACCGGCGTCACCGTGTGCCCGGCGTCCAGCACGAGGGGCGGGGTGTGGCCCGCCCGCACCAGCTCGACGGCGAGGCCGTCCCCGGCCGGGGTCAGATGGCCGTGGACGAGAGTCACGAAGCCGTTGTTCTGCTGGGGGTCGCGGTCGTTCAGGGCTCTGTCGACGGCCTTGACGACGGCGACCGGGTCGTCGAGGAGCGGGGCGACGGCCCGGGCGGTGTGCCGGACCAGGGCCGTCGTGGTGGCGGCCCTGGCGCCGCGCCCGCAGACGTCCCCGAGGACGAAGGACCAGCTTCCGTCCCCGCGGGGGAAGACGTCGTAGAAGTCTCCGCCGATGTCGAGCCCATGGCCCGCCGGGTGGTAGAAGGCCGCCACCTGCGCGCCGGGAACGTCGGGCAGGTCCGGCAGCAGCAGACCGGTCTGGAGGTCGCGGACCAGGGCGGCGCGCTGCGCGTACTGGCGCGCGTTGTGCGCGGCCGAGGCGGCGCGGCGGGCCACCTCCTCCGCCAGCGCGATCCGGTGGCCGTCGAGGGCCGTGTCGTCGGTCGCGTAGAGGCTCAGCACGCCGAAGGGCCGCTCCCGGTCCATGAGCGGCACGCAGAGGTATCCGGTGACGCCCAATTCCTCCCACGGTCCGGGGCCGGCCGGAGTGCGTCGGGCCACCTCGGTGTGGCCGGTGGCCAGGACGCGCGCGACGGCGTCGTTCTCGCTCTCGCGGACGGCGCTGTGGGAGGCGAGCAGTTCACGGGTGCGCCCGGTCGTGGCGGCGGCCGCCACCCGGTGCACCCGTCCGGCCTCCACGACGTCCACCGCGGCGAGCGGGGCCAGCGCCGGGACGGCGAGCTCGGCCAGGCGCCGCAGCGTCTCTCCCTCGTCGAGCGGGCCGGCCAGCGCGGTGCTGACGGTCAGCAGGTAGGAGAGGTCGTCACGGGCCGCCTTCTCCCGGGCGTCGGCCGTCCGCCGGGCCTGCTCGGCGTGGTGCCGCTCGACGGCGAGGGCGGCGGTGCCGACGAACAGGCCGGCCAGCGCGAGGTCGGTGTCCTGGGGTGCGCGCGGTGTGCGGTGGTACATGGCGAACGTGCCCAGCACCCGGCCGTCGCGCCCGAGGATCGGAGTGGACCAGCACGCGGCCAGCCCGGCCCGGCCGGCCAGCTCACGGAAGTCGTCCCACAGGGGGTCGGTGGCGATGTCGGTGACGATCACCTTCCGCCGCCGGTACGCGGCCGTGCCGCAGGAGCCGACGCCCTCACCGATGGCGATGCCGTCGATGGCCTGGTTGTAGAAGTCCGGCAGGCTGGGCGCGGCGCCGTGATGCAGACGCCGGCCCTCCCCGTCCGCGAGCAGCACCGAGACGAGGACGTCGGGAGACAGCTCCTCGATCACCCGGCACATGCCCTCCAGCACCTCCGGCAGGGGCGCCTGACGGGCGATCTGCTCCAGGAGGGCACGCTGCTCGGCGGCCAGCCGCCGGGCATGCTTGGCCCGCGTGGTCTCCACACCGATCATGCGGACGCCCACGACGTTGCCGCCGGTGTCACGGCGGGCCTCGTAGGTGAAGTCGAAGTACGCCTCACGGGCCCGGTCGCCCACGCCGATGACGACACGGGTGTCCCGGCCGACGTGCCGCTCCCCCGTCCGGTAGACCTGGTCGAGCAGCCGGAGGAAACCCTGGGACTCCAGCTCGGGCATCAGCTCGCCGAGCGGCACACCGGTGCGTTCCCGCTGCCCGCCCCCGATGGCGGCGAAGAACGCCGGGTTCGCGGCCTCCAGCACATGGGCCGGCCCCGCCATGGAGGCGAACAGCGCGGTGGACGTGCCGAACAGCACCGACAGGTCGTCGTCCGGATCCCGTACCGCCGGTGACGGGCGTGTCCCCTCCCCTGTCCGCGGTTCCCGGTCAGGTCTCATCTCGTTTCCTCCGCCGGCGCGTGCGCCGGTCCGGCGCCGTTTCCCCTCGGCGCCGGCCCCCGTCCACCGCCGGACCGTGTGTCCTGGCGTCCCTGCTGCCCCGGAGGGCGCCGCCGGTGACGGGATGTGGCACGACGAACGCGACGGTGGCGCCCGCAGTCGGGACAGGGGCGGCCGGCATCAAGGCAGGGGCGGTTCACCGGGACGGTCCGGTCCCGCCGACGGCATCGTCAACGCCCTGGTCGGCCAACGCCGTCGCGGATACGTCGGACACCTCCGCGCCCCGGCCCGCGGACGCGGTCGCGGACACCTCCACGCCCCGGCCCGCGGACGCGGTCGCGGACACGACCACGCCCTCGTCCGCGGCTCCGCCCACGCCCTCCTTCCCGGCGTCGTCCACCCCCTCGGCCACGTCCAGCGCCGCCAGCGCCTCCGCGACCGTGTCGTGGACGGGGAGCAGTTCGGCGATACCGGTCATGGTCACCATGCGTACGAGACGCTCGGGGACGCTCGCGACGCGGAGCGAGCCGCCCGCCTCCTGGGTGGCGTGCAGCAGGACGATCAGGGTGCTGAGGCCCGTGGAGTCGACGAAGTCCACCTCGGCCATGTCCAGGACGAGATGCCGGGCGCCTTGCGTCATCGCGGTCAGCGCCTCCGCGCGCAGCACGGGCGCGGTGTGCAGATCGACGTCTCCGGTGACGACGATCACGGCGGTGTGCTTGCCGGTGTACCGGACGGTCGTGTCGAGGGCCTCACTCACGTAGGACATCTTTCCTGGACGGTCGGGCCCCGGCGCCCGTGGGGCAGGCGTCGCCGCCGCACGGGCGTCCGGAGTGAACGGGCACAGTGCCACTTCCCCGGTCCGGGTCGGTCAACCCTGAGGCCCGTTTCCGGCACCGGAGCGGTGGACGGTGGCCAGTGCGGCGAGGCCCGAGACGGTGAGGACGGGCTCGAGCAGCGGGGGCACGACGAGAGTCAGCCGGTCGGCGTGGGCGAACAGCACGCTCAGGCCCGCGCTGTCGAGATACTCCACCTCCGTGAGGTCCACGACGAGAGGGCCACGACTGCTGTCCAGGGCCTCGGCCAGACGACCGGCGTTGCTCATGTCGATCTCGCCGCCGACGGCGAGACGGGCTGCGCCGTCGGGACCCCGTCCGGGCGCGAGCGTGAGCGGGGTTGTCATCAGGCGATCCTCATCTGCATGTCGACGGTGGTGCCGGACGGGCCGGGTGAGACGGTGACCTGCTCCATCATCGCCCGCATCAGGGACATGCCCCGGCCGCGGTGCGTGTTCGCGGCGGGCTGCGGGTCCTTCCACCGGCCGCTGTCGGCCACCGTCAACCGCAAGGTGTCCACCAGCGCGACGGCGCGCAGCCGTACGTCGTCCCCCGGGGTGTGCCGGTGACCGTGCTCGATGGCGTTCGCGCACGCCTCGCCGGCGGCGACGAGGACGTTCTGGACCGCGTTCGGCGGCAGCTCGCACTGGGCGAGCCAGCTCCGCAACGCCCTGCGCACGGGGGCGAGCTGGGAGGACTCGGCCGGGAAGGTGATGTCCAGCGGCCCGGGGTGACGGTACAGCAGCAGCGCCACGTCGTCGTCGTACCCGTCGGCCGGCGCGAGCCTCGCCATCACCGCGCCGGCGAGGTCCTCGACCGGCATGTCGCGGCCTTCCTGCACGGCGTCGCCCGCCCGCTCGATGCCCGTGCTGAGCGGCAGCCGCCGGCGTTCGACGAGACCGTCGGTGTACAGCAGCAGCGTGGCCCGGGCGGGCAGGGAGCACGTGGCCTCCGGGCGTGTGCGGCCCGGCCGCACGGCCAGGGGCAGGGCCCGTCCCTCCTCCAGCAGCCGTAGGGTGCCGTCGCGGTGCACGAGGATGCCCGGCGGGTGCCCGGCGCTGGAGTAGGTGAGTTCCCCGGTGGCGGGGTCGAGCACCCCGCAGAACACGGTCGTGCACAGCGCGCCCGCCACGCCGGCCGCGAACTGGTCGAGCGCCGCCAGCGTACGGCCGGGGCTGGGGTCCTGGAGCAGCAGCGCGCGGCAGGCGCTGCGCAGCTGTCCCATGACGCTGGCCGCCTCCAGGCCGCGTCCGACGCAGTCGCCCACCACGATGCCGATCCGCCCGTCCGGCAGGGTGACGGTGTCGTACCAGTCGCCGCCCACCTCCAGCGGGCGCGAGGCGGGTTCGTACCGCACGGCGAAGCCGTCGGGGAGCCGGGCGGGGCCGAGGATGGCGCGTTGGAGGGCGATCGCGGCCTCCCGCTGCTGGTCGATCTGGTGCGCCCGCACCAGACCTTGGGCGAGGTGCCCGGACAGCAGGGACAGCAGCAGCTGGTCCTCGGAGGTGAACGGCCGGTTGCCGCCCAGGTCGACCCAGAGCGTCAGCGGGCCCTGCGGGTGTTCCAGCAGGACGCCCGCGCCGCTGTCCTCCGTGACCACGGTGAGCGGGGGGCGGCCGCGCAGCGCTTCGAGCCGTTCCCGGCGTCCCTCCGGCAGGTCCTCCCAGCGCAGGCCGGGGTCGGTCGCGGTGAGCGCCGGGGTGTCGTCGCCGTCGAAGACGGCGGCCAGCACGGCGTCCGCGTGCCACAGGGACCGCAGCTGGTCCAGGGCGCCGGACAGGGCCTCGGGCATGCTGGAGGCGCGGGACAGCGAGGTGCTGAGCGCCGCGAGCGCCGTCTCGCGCTGGACGGCGTAGTGCTCGGCGGTGACGTCCCGGAAGGTGCCGACGGTGACCCGGCGTCCGGTGTCCGGGTCCTCGGCCTTGTTGTAGGTCACGGTGATCCACCGGCGGCGGCCGTCGCGGCGGGTGACCGGCACGGTGTACGAGCCCCGCGGGTTCACCAGCAGGCCGGCGAAGGCGTCGCCGACCTGCTCGTGCGCGCCCGGGTCGGTGGCCGCGTCCGGCCACCACGGGTGGACAGGGGCGTACGGCAGGTCCTCGGGGCCGTAGCCGAGGATGTCGGTGAAGGCCGCGTTGATCTCCACGACGGCGCCGGACTCGTCGCAGACGAAGAACGCCTCCTGGAGCGAGTCGACGAGCGCGGTCCGCCAGCGCAGGTGGTGGCCGCGCAGCCGGGCCAGTTCGACGTTGGCGCGGACCCGGGCGAGCAGTTCGGCGGCGGCGAAGGGCTTCACCAGGTAGTCGTCGGCGCCGGCCCGCAGTCCCTCGATCGACGCCTCCTGCCCGGCCCTGGCCGACAGCAGCAGCACCGGCACGGAGGCCGTACGGGAGTCGCCGCGCAGCCGGGTCACCAGCTCCAGCCCGTCCAGCCGGGGCATCATCACGTCGCTGACGACGAGGTCGGGAGTGCGGCGGCGGGCGGCGTCGAGG
Source organism: Streptomyces sp. GB4-14 (assembly GCF_022696125.1). Classification (NCBI taxonomy): domain Bacteria; kingdom Bacillati; phylum Actinomycetota; class Actinomycetes; order Kitasatosporales; family Streptomycetaceae; genus Streptomyces; species Streptomyces sp. GB4-14. The sequence continues at coordinate 1,337,067 of NZ_RZHO01000002.1, forward strand.
GCCTCGACGCCGTCGGTGACGGCGGTGACCTCGTACCCCCCGGCGGTCAGGAGGCGGGTGAGGTACTCGCGCATGTCGGCGTTGTCGTCGGCGACCAGCACGCGTGCGCTGCGGGTGGGACCGGCGTCCGACCCGAGCGGGGCGGCCGTCGCCTCCTCCGGGCCGTCGTCTCCCGCCGCGCTCACCGGAAGCCAGCGGAGGGCTTCGTGGACGTACGGGTCGGCGGTGGCCGAGGCCCTGGTGCCGGCCGGCTCCGGCACCACGGAGTCCTCGGGCAGGTGCGCGGTGCCGAACGGCACGCGGACGGTGAAGACGGTGCCCTTGCCCTCGGCGCTCTCGGCGTCGATCGTGCCGCCGTGCAGACCGACGAGCTCCCGCACCAGGGCCAGCCCGATGCCGCTGCCCTCGTTCGACCGGGAGCGGGCGTTCTCGATGCGGTGGAAGCGCTCGAACAGGCGGGGCATCTCCGCCTCCGGCACGCCGGTCCCGGTGTCGGCCACGGTGACCACGGCGTGCCGGCCGGAGCGGCGCACGGCCACCCGGACCGTTCCCTCGAAGGTGAACTTCAGCGCGTTGCTGAGCAGGTTGAGGATCACCTTCTCCCACATGGTGCGGTCCACGTGCACCGGTTCGTCGAGGGCGGGACAGTCCACCTCGAAGGTGAGCCCGGCCCGCTCGACGGCCGAGCGGAAGACGCTGGCGAGCTCCGCCGTCACCGTGCCCAGTTCGACCGGCTCGTAGCGGGCCTGCATCCGGCCGGCCTCGATACGGGAGAAGTCGAGCAGCGTGTTGACGAGTTTGCCCAGCCGCAGCCCGTTGCGGTGGATGGCGTCGAGTTCCGTCCGTACGTCCTCGTCCGCGTCGGCGAGCCGGGTCCGCAGCTCCTCGACCGGGCCCATGATCAGCGTGAGCGGAGTGCGCAGCTCGTGGCTGATGTTGGAGAAGAAGGTCGTCTTGGCCCGGTCCAGCTCGGCCAGTTCCTCCGCGCGCCGCTGCTGCGCCTCGTAGCTGCGGGCGCTGCCGATGCCGGAGGCGATGTGTCCGGCCGCCAGCTCGACGAACCCCCGGTAGCGGTCGTCCAGGTCGCGGTAGCGGTTCAGGCCGGCCACGAGGAAGCCGTACGGCGCGCTCCCCTGCTGGAGAAGGGGAACCACGAGCGCCTCCACGGGCGGCTCGGGCCAGCCGCCGCCGGACAGGCCGTCGAAGGGCGCGCCGGTCAGCGGGACCAGCCGGGCCTCCCCCTCGGCCAGCGCGGCGACGGGCCAGACGCTCCCGTCGCCGCCCACGGGAAGAACGCGGGGCGCGACGGGCGAACCGGGGGTGACGCCGGTCGCGCCGACGAGCCGGGCGGCGTCCCCGTCGAACAGGTAGGTCAGGGTGAAGGGCAGGTCACGCGGGTTGCGGGACAGCTGCCGGTCGGCGAAGGCCAGCACCTCCTGCTCGGTACGGATGACACTGGGGTCGGAGCCCAGGTCCCGCAGGGTGGCCATGCGCCGCTCGCCGATCACCCGCTCGGTCTCCTCGCTGACCACGCACAGCATGCCGACGACGTCGTCGGCGTCGTCCCGCAGCGGGCTGTAGGAGAAGGTGTGGTAGGTCTCCTCGGTGTAGCCGGACCGCTCCAGGAAGAGGAGCAGCCCCTCGTCCCAGGTGGCCCGGCCGGTGCCCAGCACGGCCTCGATGCGCGGGCCGATGTCCCCCCAGATCTCCGCCCACACCTCGCTCGCGGGCCGTCCCAGCGCCCAGGGGTACTTACGGCCGAGGGTGTCGCGCCGGTAGGCGGCGTTGCAGAAGAACGTCAGCTCCTCGCCCCACGCCATCCACATCGGGAACCGGGAGGAGAGCAGGATGCTGACGGCCGTCTGCAGACTCTGCGGCCACTCCTCCGGCGGGCCGAGCGGCGTGGCCGCCCAGTCCACCCGGGCGAGGTCCGCGCCGACCTCCGGGTCGGAGGTGAACACCTGCGCGTCGACGCCGTCTCCCGGCTGGCCTGATCGCTCCACCCGACACCCTTCCCCTCATGCCGGACCGCTCCGGCGGTCACGCGCGTGCCCTGTCGTGCGGTGCGTCCGCGGCACGTCCAGCGGACGCCGGCACCGGTTCACGACGAACGCAGCGTGCCCCCGAAACGGCGGGCGACACCCTCGCGCCGGGCCGTGTCGGGAGGCTCACATCGAGGAGCGCGGCTCAGGCCTTCCCGACACCGTGACCCCGGGGCCCTGGGGACCGCCCGGGCCTCCCGAGCGGTCCAGGCACGCCTGACGTCGCGCCGCCGACCGCCGCGCGGCTGCCGGGGCCGCGATCCCCCGTGCCGGTGGGCCCGGCTGACGGCGGCATTGGTTGGGGCCGGCGACGTCGTGGCTCTGCCGGCCCTGTCCGTCCCCCACCCCCACACCACACCCGACGGCAGTGTCGCTGCCACCGCCCGCACCGCCGCCGCGCCAGAACACTTCGGCCAGGAGTGACGACCGACGTGATCGACACGCTGCAGCTGACCGTCCGGCACCCCCGTCCCGGCCTCGCGATCGCCATGGTCGCCGGAGACATGGACACGCGCACCGCGGACACCCTGCGCCGCGAGGCCTCGGAGATCATCCGGCCCGGGTGTCCGCACCTGGTTCTGGACCTGTCACAGGTCCGCTTCTGCGACTCCGCCGGCCTGAGCGCGCTCATCGGCCTCTGGCACGCCGCCCAGGCGGCGGGCGGTGCGCTCAGACTCGCCGACGTCCCCGACCGCCTGATGCGGATGCTCGTCCTCACCGGTGTCGACGCGGTCCTGCCGGTCCACGCCACCGCCGCCGAAGCGGTCACCGCCATGACCGACAGCCCGTCCACCAGCACCGGCGAGCACGACTCGATCACCGACGCCTCCACCGGGGGCGGGACCGGTGAACCGGGCCCGAGCTGATCCTTCCCCCGGGCGCCGCCGCTGGAGCGTGCTGTTTGCGCATCACCTCGGTCTCCCGAGCCGACAGACGCAAGCTGTCGAGATCACGTGCGAGGTCCACGACGGCCGGCGGGATCGCGAGTCATGGTGCCGCCTCGTCCCGGGCATCCGCTGCCCGCCGGGCCTCTCCGGCATGGGGGCGCACTAGGGCCAGGGCGGCGGTGTCGGCCGGGACGGATGCGTCCCGGCCGGCGTACCGATCAGTCCAGCGCCACATGCATACGCACGATCAGGCCCGACGGCGGGGTGCGCATCTCGACCAGGTCGCACAGCTGGTGCATCATCCAGACGCCACGGCCGCCGGCCGGGGACAGCGGATCGGGACGGCGTCGGCCGACGAGCGCGTCAGAGAGCCTCCCGCGGTCCCTCACTTCGGCGATCAGGGTGTCGGCTGTGCGCCACAGCCGCAGGATGCCCTGTCCTCCCCCGTGCCGCACCGAGTTGCCGGTGGCCTCGTTGACGGCCAGCAGCCAGTCGGTGTGCCGGCCTGGGGACAGTCCGGCCGTCCGGGCCCACTGCCCTGCGGTGTCACGGACATCGGCGAGGTCCTGCTCCGTGAAGTGCAGGACGAGGGGATCCGTCGGCTCCTCCAAGGGCGTGTCGCAGTCGCGGCACACGGTCAGCGGGTCCTCGTAGCGCGGGCTGTGCCGGTAGCCGTTCAGGTCTCCGACCACGGGGTGCGTGCGGTACGCCTCCGCCAGCACCCGCTCCGGCAGGGCGGTGTCGTAGGGGCACAGGATCGTGACGGGCCGTCCGTTGAACGCCAGGTTGATCAGTGCCTCGTGGCGGGTCGCTTCCCATGCCTCCGCTTCGGTGCGCCCTGGCCAGATCGGTTCGCCCACGATGGACGGGTGCCGGTCGCGGTGCCGGTCGGCGAACTCCTGGAGCATCGACAGGATGCGCCCGGGGTTGCGTCCGGCCTGCCGCATGTCGACGAAGGTGACGTCTTCGTCTTCGGCGCCGACGGCCTCCCGGAGCAGTTGCAGTCGTGGACCGGGAACAGCGACCAGAACTGGGCGTCCGCCGGCCGCCTCCGCCCGGACGAACTCGCCCACACCCTGCAGGTAGTCCTTCTCCGTGGTGTAGAAGAGGGCAGGGTGGCCGAAGAACGGATCGATCCGGCCCGCCGACGTCGGTGTGTACGTCGTCACCGTCCGACCTCCTGCAGGCCGGGCGCGAGCTCGGGGAAGAGCTCCAGCAGGCGGCGGAGCGCGGGCGGCGCACCGACGAACCGCAGCGGTGCGCCGGACGGACGCCGCCGCGCCGCGTCAGCGATGTGGGCCAGTGCGGCGACGTCGAGGTGGTCGAGGGAGGACAGGTCCAGGGTGATGTCCTGCGCCGGAGAGGCCGCGACAGCGGCTGACGCCGAGGCGGCCACGCGGCGGCTCTCGTAGCCGGCCGATCCGGACAGACGGAAGCCGGGCCCGCCGGCCAGGGGCACGACCGAGAGTCCGGGCCGGGCGTGGGAGCGGGGCGCGGCGCCCGCCCGCGTCAGGTGGGCGCCCGTCAGCACGTCGAGGGCGTCGGGTGCCAGCAGGCGGCGGTCGTAGAAGCACCAGGCCGTCAGCGGCAGCTGCTCGAAGACCTCGTGGTGGATGCGCAGCTCGTATTCCAGCAGGCGTTCCGCGCCGGTCATGTGCCGGGCGCCCCAGGACATCTCACCGATCACGCGCAGGTTGGGGTACCCCTGGCCGAGGGCGGCCTGGACTGCGCGGCCCCACAGAACGATCATGGCGTCCGGGTCGAAGCGGGCCCCGCTCAGGTAGGTCTCGTCGGCCGTGGTCACCACGAGCTGTCCGCGCCGGACCGCGGTGTCGGCGTCGATGCCGCGGTCGGCGAGCGTGCGCATCACGAGGCGGGGGTCGGTGGCGTCCGCGAAGTACTGCACCTGCTCGCCCTTGTCGAAGCCCGCGCGAACGAAGGGCACGAGGTGAGCGGCCCATTCGTCGTCGGTGGAGTACTCCACCGCGACATGACGGTCCGCCGCGGCCTCCCCGTCGTGCGATCCGCACACGGCCTGCATCAGATTGCCCCCCTTCCCGCGTGATCCCTTCACCCACCATGGGTGCCTCTCACCGTAATCCAGCGGCGGACCGGCGAACAGCCGATCCGGATGCCGGTCGTGCCGGCTGCCGCGGCGGGCTCGACGGGGCGGCCCGGCTGCGGCCGGGGCGTGGGTTACGCGACGTCGGATGTGACCGGCGTCACCCCCGACCGGCCTCCGTTGTGTCGATTCCAGGGTTGGTCAGCTGTCGGGTTTCTTCTTCGAGCGCCGAGGGGCGGCAGCCTGGGCGGGGCGAGCGCCGGCCTCGGTCTGCTGGGCGGACACGGCGTTCGTCACGAGCTCGCGCGCGTATGCGGCGTCCAGCCGGCCGGGGCGGAAGAGGATGCGGTACATGATCGGCGCCACGACACGGTCGATCAGCAGTTCCGTCTCGGGCACCGGCTCCCCCCGCTGCACCGCACGGGCCAACATGACGTCGATCTGCTCTGCGGCATACGCGGAACACTGACCGGCATTGGTTCCGTCGGGGTCGCCGAGCAGGGCGTCCCGGATGTAGGCGCGCCCGGGCGGCGAGGCCATCTCGTCGATGAACTGCTCCGCCCACGCGTCGAGATCGGCCCGCAGGCTTCCGCAATCGGCCGGATCCGTTTCCGGGCGCAGTCGTTCGACGGCCACGTCGGACAGGAGTTCCTGCAGGTCGCCCCACCGACGGTAGATCGTGGAGGGGGTCACGCCCGCCCGAGTGGCCACCATCGGGACGGTGAGCGCGTCGCGGCCCACCTCCCCCACGAGTTCACGTACCGCCGCATGGACGGACTCCTGTACGCGTGCGCTGCGCCCGCCGGGGCGGACCATGGGCTTGGGACTCATGCGATCCACCTTAAAGCGATTTTGTTGCTTCTAGGCGGTGGCCGGCGTCGGCGGCCCGCGGGACCGCGTGTCCGGGCGGCCGAGCACGGCGGCCCTCTGCGGCGACGCGACCGCATGCCGGCTGGAACGTCCGCCTTCCCTCAGGCGGCGCGGGGAGCGAGCCGCCCCGCGCCGGCCACCGACTCCTCGTAGACCCGGCCCACACGGAGCACCGTCGCGTCGTGGAAGGGACGCGCCATCAGCTGCATACCGATCGGCAGTCCGGCGCGGTCGTGACCGACCGGCAGGGTGAGGGCCGGGACGCCGGTGATGTTGGCTGGGGCACAGAGGCGGACGTAGCTGTCCGACACGGCCTCGGTCGTGCCATCGGCCCACTCGACGGCTTCCCGCCCCGCCTCGACGGCGGTCATCGGCACCGTCGGCGCGGCGAGGACGTCGATTCCCTCGAACATGCGAGCCCAGGCGTCTCGCATCATGGTGCGGGCCCGCTGGGCGCGGAGGTAGTCGCCCGCAGAGGTGAGTTCGCCGGCCTCCAGCAGGATGCGAACGTCCGCCGCGTACAGGTCGGGGGTGGCCCGCAGCGACCGCTCGTGGTAGGCAGTGGCCTCGGGAACCATCAGCCCCCACTGGACGGCCTGGACGTAACGCGCCATCGGGACCTCGACGTCGACGAGCTCCGCCCCCAGCTCCGCCAGCCGCGCGATCGCGCCGCGTACGGACTCCTCGACCTCGGGCGCGACCCGGTCGAAGTAGTGGTTCCGCGGTACGCCGACCTTCAGTCCTCGCAGGTCGCCTCCCGGGAAGCGGTCCAGCATCGGGCCGGACACGCTCGCCGGGTCGCGCGGGTCGTGGTCGGCGATCGCCGACAGCACCAGCGCGACGTCCTGGACGGTGCGGGCGAGAGGGCCCACGTGGTCCAGGGACCAGGACAGCGAGGTCACGCCTGTGCGTGGGACCAGGCCGTAGGTCGGCTTGAGGCCCACCACGCCGTTCAGGGCCGCGGGGACCCGGATGGAACCGCCCGTGTCCGTGCCCATGGCGAACGTCGCCCCTCCGGCGGCGACAGCCACCGCCGAGCCGCCGCTCGAACCCCCCGCGACCCGGCTGTGGTCCCAGGCGTTGTTCGTCTGCGGGGTGGTCAGGCCGTAGGCGAACTCGTGCGTGTGCGTCTTGCCCAGGAGGACGGCCCCGGCGGCGCCGAGCCGTTCGGCCACCCGGCTGTCGCGTTCCGCCACGTGCCCTGCCCGGACGTGCGAGCTCGCCGTGGTGGGCATCCCCTCTGCGTCGATCAGATCCTTGAGCGCCATGGGGATCCCGTGCAGCGGCCCGCGCGGTCCGCTTCCGGAGATCTCCCGTTCGGCGCGGACCGCTGCGGCCAGGGCCGCGTCGGCGGTGACGGTGACGTAGGCGCCCAGCCGTCCTTCGACGGCGGCAATACGGGCGAGCACCGATTCGGTGAGTTCGACGGGGGACAGCTCCCGTGCGCGCACCGCACGGGAGGCTTCGGTCAGCGACAGCTCAAACGGTCGCATCGGCGTCCCCCTGTCCGGCTCGGTAGGAGGACGCGGGAGGGGTCTCGCCGAAGTCGAGCTCGCGCAACGTGCTGATCACGGAGTGGATGTGGTTGGCCGTCATGGCCACTCCTTCGTGTCGGCCGTCCTCGAGGGGGAGCCCCGCCCGCAGCGCCCCTCGGGCTGCCTCTTGGGGTGTGAGTTCGCTGGTCATGGCTTCCTTCCGGATCTGTGCGGCGCGACAGGCCGGGGCTGGTACAGGACCTCCGGCCACCGTAAAAGCAAATCGTTTGCTTTAGTCGATCGTAAGGACTTACGGTGGCTTAAAGCAAACCAATCGCTTTTAGCACTGGAAGGACCCTCATGCAGAGCGTCCCTGCGGGCCTCGCGCCTCCCCGCACCTCCCCATCCGGACGCCTGCCGTTCGCATTGCACGTCTCGATCCTGGTCGCGCTGCTCGCCGCATCCAGCGCGCCGACCCCGCTGTACCCCCACTACCAGGCTCAGTGGCAGTTGTCGTCCCTCGACATCACCCTGGTCTTCAGCGCCTACGCCCTGGCGCTCCTGATCGCACTGCTGACGACGGGAACGCTTTCCGACCATGTCGGACGCCGTCCCGTGCTCCTGGGGGCGCTCGCGGTCCAGGTCGCCTCCATGGCACTGTTCGCGACGGCCGGCGGCCTGACCACCCTGATCGGCGCCCGCGTGCTGCAGGGCATCGCGACTGGCGCGGCGACCAGCGCGGCAGGTGCGGCTCTCCTCGACCTGGAAGACCCCGCCCGGCCGGGCCGCCCCGCTCTCGCCAACAGCATCGCGCCCATGACGGGCATGGCGGCCGGCGTCCTGGCAGCCACCCTCATGGCGCGCTTCGCCCCCGTTCCGACGATCACGGTCCACGCGGCCCTGATCGCCGTGTTCGCCGCGCAGGCCATCGCCCTTGCCTCGATACCCGAGACCGTCCGCCGCCGTCCCGGAGCACTGCGCTCGACGCGGCCTCACGTGGAGCTGCCGTCGGCGGCAGCCCACGCTTTCCTGCTCAACGGCGCCGGCGTCGTCGCCGTCTGGGCACTCGGCGGCTTCTATTCATCCCTGGGACCGGCCTTCACACGGCTCATCTCCCCCGGCGGACCCGAATACGTCGGCGGCATGGTCTTCTTCACGCTGACGGCCGTCGCCGCCCCGACGGTGTACTTCACGCGCAGGATGCGTGCCGACGTCTCCGCTCTTCTCGGGAGCTGCGCGGTGATTCCCGCGGCCGTCCTCACCCTGGGTGCCCTCCATCTCGCCGGCCCCGTACTTCTCTTCGCCGGGGCGGCACTGGCCGGGTTCGGCTTCGGAGCCGTCTCCCAGGGTGCACTGCGCGCGGTCGTCGACTCGGTCCCGGCCCGGGTGAAGGGCGGCACGCTCGCCTCCTATTACGTACTCAGCTACCTGGCCATGAGTCTGCCCGCCATCGGCGCCGGCGCCCTCACCGCCGGTTTCGGGCTGCGTGCGGCAGTCCTGGCCTGTGCCGGCTGCGTGGCCGTACTGGCGGCCGTCTCAGTCGCGACGCTGACCGCGTCGCTGCGCAGTCGACGCCGGGCACCGTCCCCGGACACCCACTGTGCGGTGTGCGCGGCCTGCCGGCCACCCGCCTCCCGCCCGGCAACGAGCACCTGCACATCCGCCTCACCCGACACACCCGCTCCAGACATCTCCGTCCTCGCGACCCGTAACAGGTAAGGAAAAGCGTCGTGTTCACCTCATCGCCAACGACCGAGTCCCTCACTCCCCCCGCCTCTTCCTGGACGGTGGGGGACCACACCGTACGACGCATCGACGAAGTGGTCCTGCCCGCCCGGACCGGTCCGTGGCTGCTGCCCGGGGCAACCACCGACCTCGTGAGCCGGACCCCCTGGCTGAGCCCCGAATTCGTCGACGAGCAAGGCGTCCTGCGCCTGGCGAGTCACAGCTTCGCCGTCGAGGTGGACGGCATGCGGGTGCTGGTGGACACCGGCATCGGAAACGGGAAGCGACGCGCCAACCCCGCCTGGCACAACCTGAACAGCGACTACGAAGCACGGCTACGGGCGGCGGGCTTCACGCCGGAGAGCGTCGACCTCGTGATCCTGACCCACCTCCACGCCGACCACGTGGGGTGGAACACGCGTGCCGAGGGCGACGCCTGGGTGCCCACCTTCCCGAACGCGCGCTATCTCACCTCACGCACCGAGTGGGACTACTGGGCGGGTGTCGACATGGAGGAGGCGCGTCGGCAGATGTTCCGGGACTCGGTCCATCCCGTCCGGGAAGCAGGTCTGTTCGACCTCATCGATGTCGCCGACGAGGGCACGGACGTCGCGCCGGGCATCCGTCTGCTGCCCACCCCCGGCCACACACCGGGGCAGGTAGCGGTGGAACTGAGCAGCCGTGGCGAGACCGCGTTGGTCACCGGTGACAGCATCCATCACCCGGTCCAGATGGCACATCCGGAGCTGTGCAGTTGTGTAGATGTCGCTCCCGAACTCGCGGCCAGGACCCGGAACCAGGTGCTCGGCTCACTGGCCGGTACGTCAACTCTCCTGCTCGGGAGCCACTTCCCGCCGCCGACCGCCGGACACGTGCTACGCGAGGACGGCGGGTTCCGACTGGTCCCGGCTCCCTCAGGGGTAACGCTCGGCGGCGGCTGAAGCGGACCGGAGCACCCGGGGCGTGCCGCGCACCGAGTCGCACCAAGTCCGTGCGGGGACGTCCCGGGCGTCCGCGACCGGACGGCCCGCGAGCGGCTACGAGACTCCTCCGGCATGCGCTCCGTCGTCACCGATGGGCCGGGCGACGTCATGACCGATCACCGGCTTGCGCCCTTCGCGTAAGCCGGCTGTCGGCTGTCCGCTCGACCTGTTTTCCTCCGTACAGCGGGTCCGGGCACACCCACTGCTTGTTCAAACAGGCCTGACCTGCGATGACGACCCACCTGAGCCGCGCAACCGCCGGTCAGACGTCCTTCGCGGCCTTTTCGAGAATCGCCACGCACTCCACGTGATGCGTCATCGGGAACAGGTCGAACACCCGCAGCGTCCGCACCTTGTAGCCGCCGTCCCGGAAGTACGCGAGGTCACGGGCCAGGGCGGCCGGGTCGCAGGCGACGTAGGCGATGCGGCGGGCGCCCAGGGAGGAGAGGTGCTCGACGGTCCTGCGGCCGGCGCCCGCGCGGGGCGGGTCGAGGACGACCAGGTCGACCTCGGTGATGCCGGTGCGCGGCAGGACCGACTCGACCTTGCCCTGCTCGATCCGCACGCGCGGGAAGTCGGCCAGGTTGTGCCGGGCGTCCTCCACCGCGCGCTTGCCGGACTCGATGCCGAGGACGGCGCCCTGCTCGCCCACCCGGTCGGCCAGCGCGCCGGCGAACAGGCCGACGCCGCAGTACAGGTCGAGCGCCATGTCGCCCTTGCGCGGCAGCAGGCCCTGCATGACCGCGGTGACGAGGGTGTCGGCGGCCTTCGGGTGGACCTGCCAGAAACCGCCGTTGCCGACCCGGTAGGTGCGGCCGTCGGCGCGCTCGCGGACGAAGGGGCGGCCGTGCACGCGGTGCACCTGGCCGTTGCGCTCGTCGATGCGCAGCACCGAGACGGGGCGGTCCAGTTCGACCAGCGGGAGACGGGCGCCGGGCTTCGGCGTCAGGACGACCTGCCGGTCCTGGGAGCCGGTCGCGGCGATCGCCTCGACCGAGTCCATGCCGGTCCAGTCCCGCTTCTCGATGCCCAGCTCGCTGACGCCCTCCGCGGCGATCAGGCAGTGGTCGATCGGCTCGACCTCGTGCGAGCGGTGCCGGCGCAGTCCCGCGCGGCCGTCCGCGGTCACCGCGTACTGCACACGCGTGCGCCAGGACGGGACCTGGCCCGCGGGCACCTTGTCGCCCTCGGCGGGCATCACCGTGCCGTCCCAGCCGGCCTCCTCGGGCGTCAGCCCGGCCAGCCGCTGGAGCTGCTCGGCGACGACCTCGCCCTTGAGCCGCCGCTGCGCGCCCGGCTTGGCGTGCTGCCAGTCACAGCCGCCGCAGCGGCCGGGGCCCGCGAACGGGCAGGGGGCGTCGATGCGGTCCTTGGACGCCTCCAGCACCGTCACCGCGTCGGCGCGCAGGAACCGCGCGCCCTCCTCGCCCTCGGTGACGCGGGCGACGACCCGTTCACCGGGCAGCGCGTGCCGCACGAAGAGGACCTGCCCCTCCGACGTACGGGCGATGCAGTGGCCGCCGTGGGCGACGGGGCCGATCTCGACCTCGTACTCCTCCCCCACCAGTGATTTCCTCGGTTCTGCCTGCATGGCGGGGTGACTCCACAACATCGGGTACGGGCGGGCGGGCCTGACGGCCCGGGACAACAGCCCACCAGTCTACGTGCGCGGCGAGCTGTCCTTCGCCCGCTCGGCGGGTCCCCGTCGCACCGAGCCGGGCGCGGTCCAGTCCTGCCGCTTGCGGGCGCGCAGTTTCGCCGCCTCGGAGGACTCCAGCTGGTACGGCACCGAGGTGACCATCACGCCCGGTGTGAACAGCAGCCGGCCCTTGAGCCGCAGCGCGCTCTGGTTGTGGAGGAAGTGCTCGTACCAGTGGCCGACCACGTACTCCGGGATGATCACGGAGACCACGTCGCGCGGCGACTGCGCGCGCAGGCTCTTGACGTACTCGATCACCGGGCGGGTGACCTCCCGGTACGGGGAGTCGAGCACCTTCAGGGGGACGTCGATGTCGCGCCGCTCCCACTCGTCGCGCAGCGCCCTGGTCTCCTCGGCGTCCACGTTGACGCTGAGCGCCTCCAGGGTGTCGGAGCGCAGCAGCTTGGCGTAGGCGAGGGCGCGCAGGGCGGGGCGGTGCACCTTGGAGACCAGGACGACGGAGTGGACCCGGGAGGGCCGCACGCTGTCGTCGGTCGGGGTACCCGGCGCCGCGATCTCCTCGGCGACCCGGTCGTAGTGCCTGCGGATCGCCGTCATGGTCGCGTAGAAGATGCACATGCCGAGCAGCGCGACCCAGGCGCCGTGGGTGAACTTGGTGAGCAGCACGACGACCAGCACCAGGCCGGTGAAGAAGGCGCCGAAGGCGTTGATGGCCCGGGAGCGGACCATGCGGCGGCGCGCGGCCGGGTCCTTCTCCGCGCCGAGCAGCCGGTTCCAGTGCCGCACCATGCCGGTCTGGCTGAGCGTGAAGGACACGAAGACGCCGACGATGTAGAGCTGGATCAGCCGGGTGGAGTCGGCGCCGTAGACCCACACCAGCAGTCCGGCGGCGCCCGCGAGCAGCACGATGCCGTTGGAGAAGGCGAGGCGGTCGCCGCGCGTGTGGAGCTGGCGGGGGAGGTAGCGGTCCTGGGCGAGGATCGAGCCGAGCAGCGGGAAGCCGTTGTAGGCGGTGTTCGCGGCGAGGAACAGCACCAGCGCGGTGGCGGCGGCGAGAACGATGAACAGCAGGCTGCCGTGACCGAACACGGCCTCGGCGACCTGGGAGATCACCGGGTCCTGGACGTAGTCGGGGCCGAGGGGGGCTCCGTCGTGGATCAGGTCCTTGGCGGGGTTCTCGGCCATGCGGACGTCCGTGGCCATGGCCAGCCCGATGATGCCGCAGAACATGGTGACGGCGAGCAGACCCATCATGGCGAGCGTGGTCGCCGCGTTCCGCGACTTGGGCTTGCGGAAGGCCGGTACGCCGTTGGAGATCGCCTCGACGCCGGTGAGCGCGGCGCAGCCGGAGGAGAAGGCGCGCAGCAGCAGGAAGACCAGCGCGAAGCCGGCCAGCCCGGGGTGTTCGGGTTTGATCTCGAAGTCGGCGGTCGGCGCGCGCATGTCGTCGCCGAGGACGACCCCGCGGAAGGCGCCCCACGCGATCATGAGGAAGACGCCGGCGACGAAGACGTACGTGGGGATCGCGAAGAGTGTGCCCGACTCCTTGACACCCCGCAGATTCATCAGCGTCAGCAGCACGATCACGCCGATCGCGCAGGCCACCTTGTTCTCGACGACGAAGGGGACCGCGGAGCCGAGGTTCTCGATGCCGGAGGAGATCGACACGGCGACCGTGAGGACGTAGTCGACGAGCAGGGCGCTCGCGACCGTCAGGCCGGCCTTCGGCCCGAGGTTGGTGGTGGCCACCTCGTAGTCGCCGCCGCCGCTGGGGTAGGCGTGCACGTTCTGCCGGTAGGACGCGACCACGGTGAACATCAGCACGACGACCGCGACGGCGATCCAGGGGCTGAAGTGGTACGCCGACAGGCCCGCGATGGACAGGACCAGCAGCACCTCGCCGGGCGCGTACGCCACGGAGGACAGCGGGTCGGAGGCGAAGACGGGGAGTGCGACGCGCTTCGGCAGGAGCGTCTCGCCCAGCCGGTCGCTGCGAAGTGCGCGCCCGATGAGGATGCGTTTGGGCACGTCGGTCAGTTTGGACACAAGTGTGGATCGTAAGCCGTCCGGCGACGTGTGGCGCACCCGCCACCCCCGATCCATACGACATCCATACGGCCGCTGCCCTCAGGGTGAAAAGTCGGGGCGCCGGGGTGCGGACTGGGCAGGCCGGGGGAGGCCCATGCCTGTACGACCACATGCCCGGCCGTTGTCGCCACGTCTCGTGGAGGGTCCCATGCACACGACCGCAGAACTGATCGGCGCAGCGGCCGGGCTCGTCGTTCTCGGCGTCCTGGCCATCGCCAGCGTGCGCAGCATCACGCGCCGCTAGGGCCTGGATGCCTGCCCGCGCTCCCCGGACCTGCCCGGGGCGCCGGTCGGACGGTACGCGTTCGATGCGCATCGTCGTGGGTTGCTCGCGCAGTTCCCCGCGCCCCTGCGGGTGCGTCCACCGCAGTACCCGCATGGGAGCGGGGAACTGCGCGCGTGGGTCCGGGACGCGGCCCGGGAACACCCTCCGCCGCGCCCGCACACCCCCTGCCGCCGGTGACGGCGCCCCCCGCGTACCGTCGGTCACGGCGGACAGGACGCCCCCGAGGGGCGTCAGGGTCCGCGGACCCCGGCATGATGTTGCCTGGCGGCCGCCAACAGGCCGCGACGTGTTGCCTGGCGAGCCGAAAGAGAGACATGAGCACGAAGGTCATGAAGGTCGCACGGCCTGCAGGAAGCGCGGTGTAACGCGATGCATATCGTCATCATGGGCTGCGGCAGGGTCGGTTCCGCCCTGGCCCAGGCCCTGGAGGAACAAGGGCACACGATCGCCGTGGTCGACCAGGACCCCACCGCGTTCCGCCGGCTGGGCTCCTCGTTCGGCGGCCGCCGGGTCACCGGCGTCGGCTTCGACCAGGACACCCTGCGCGAGGCGGGCATCGAGGACGCCGGCGCCTTCGCCGCCGTGTCCAGCGGCGACAACTCCAACATCATCGCCGCCCGGGTGGCCCGCGAGATGTTCGGCATCGAGAACGTCGCCGCCCGCATCTACGACCCCCGGCGCGCGGAGGTGTACCAGCGGCTCGGCATCCCGACGGTCGCCACGGTCCGGTGGACCGCCGACCAGATGCTGCGCCGGCTGCTCCCCTCGGGCGCCGAGCCGCTGTGGCGCGACCCCACCGGCGGGGTGCAGCTCGCGGAGGTGCACACCTCCCCGGCATGGGTGGGGCACCGCATCTCCCGGCTGCAGGACGAGACGGGCGTGCGGGTCGCGTTCCTCACCCGGCTCGGCGAGGCCATCCTGCCCAGCTCGCAGACGGTGTTGCAGGAGGGTGACCTGGTGCATGTGATGATGCGCACGGACGAGATCGACCGGGTCGAGGCGGCCTTCGCCAAGGGGCCCGATGAGGAGGGCGGTCGCTGATGAGGGTCGCCATTGCCGGAGCCGGAGCGGTCGGCCGCTCGATCGCGGGCGAGCTGCTGGAGAACGGCCACGAGGTCCTGCTGATCGACAAGGCCCCGACCGCGATCTCGGTGGAGCGCGTCCCGCAGGCGGAGTGGCTGCTCGCCGACGCCTGCGAGATCACGTCCCTGGACGAGGCGGCGCTCCAGCGCTGCAACGTCGTCATCGCCGCGACCGGCGACGACAAGGTCAACCTGGTGGTGTCGCTGCTGGCGAAGACCGAGTACGGCGTGCCCCGCGTCGTCGCCCGGGTGAACAACCCGAAGAACGAGTGGCTGTTCAACGAGTCGTGGGGCGTGGACGTCGCCGTCTCCACGCCGCGTCTGATGTCGGCGCTGGTGGAGGAGGCGGTCAGCGTCGGCGACCTGGTCCGGCTGCTGCGCTTCAGCCACGGCGACGCCAACCTGGTGGAGCTGACCCTGCCGGAGGAGTCCGCGCTGGCCGGCACCCAGGTCGGGGACGTGGAGTGGCCGCAGGACACCTCGCTGGTCACGATCATCCGCGGCACGCGGGTGCTGACGCCGACCCGCGAGGACTCCCTGGAGGCCGGCGACGAGCTGCTCTTCGTGGCCGCGCAGGCCCGTGAGGAGCAGCTGGAGGACCTGCTCTCGGTCCGCAAGGAGTCGTAACAGCGAGACGTGAGGGGCGCCCGGAGACATCCGGGCGCCCCTCACACGTGCAGGGACTCAGGACCGGCGGTGCCGGCCTGCCGGCGCCCCTTCGCCCTCCTCCGCGGCGGCGGCCTTCCGCTCCTCCTCCGCGCGCTCCTCCGCCTCCATCTCGGCGAAGACGTCGATCGGCGGCGGGGCCTTCGCCAGGAACACCCAGGTCAGGTAGACGGCGAGCAGGAACGGCGGGATCTTCAGCGCCACCAGCACCCAGCCGAGCTGGGTGGTGTCCGCCCACCAGTACAGCGGGAAGAGGATCGCGCACTTGGCGAGCAGGATCAGGCCCCAGGCCCAGCTGGCCTTGGTGTACGCCTTCTTGCGGCCCGGGTTCCTGGTGCGCCAGGAGAGGTTCTCCTTGAACACCGGGCCCAGCATCAGGCCGATCAGCGGGACGCCCGCCATCGCCGTGACGATGTACGCCACGGCCAGGCCCAGCGTGTACAGCATGCCCGGCAGGTAGAAGTCCTTGGCGTTGCCGGTCATCATCGCGAAGACCACGCCGAAGCCGACGCCGAAGACGCCGCTGAACGCGTGCTTCACGGTGTCCCTGCGGGCCAGCCGGACCACGACCATGACGAGCGCCACGCCGAGCGCCGCGAGCGCGGACATGTGCAGGTTCTTGTTGACCGTGTAGATGCTGACGAAGAGCAGCCCCGGCAGCACCGTCTCGACCATGCCCCGGACACCGCCGAACGCCTCGAACAGGGCCGCTTCCGTCACCGCCCGGGCGTCGTCCGCGGACGTGTCCGCGGAGGTCTCTTCGGTTGTCGGCTTGTCGAGCGACGTCACCGGCTACTCCCGTCCGAGGGGTCTCAGTTCGTATTTCGGATTGAACAGCACCCGGCGACCACGGCTCATGCCGATCCGGCCCGATGCGATCAGCTTGCGCCCCGGCTCTATCCCCGTGATCGAGCGCCTGCCGAGCCACACCACGTCCAGCGCGGCCGAGCCGTCGAACAGCTCGGCCTCCAGAGCCGGCACTCCCGCGCGTGGCCGCTGCGTGACCGTGCGCAAGGTACCAGTAACCGTGACGATCTCGCGGTCCTGGCAGTCACCTATCCGCGTGCAACCGGCGGTCGCGGCGTCCTCACGCAGCTCCTCCGACTCCAGGTCCTCCTGGGAGGACGAGAGCCGGTCGAGCATGCGGCGGAACCGGCCTGCCGGCTTCTCGGACCGAGGAACAGCACTCATATCTGAAGCGTACCGGGGTGCACTGACGGTTACGTACCCCCTGCTTCCCCGATCCGAACGGCCCCGTCACTTCTCGAAGCGGTAGCCCATGCCGGGCTCGGTGATGAGGTGTCTCGGCCGCGACGGGTCCGCCTCCAGCTTGCGGCGCAGCTGCGCCATGTAGACCCGCAGGTAGTTGGTCTCCGTCCCGTACGACGGTCCCCACACCTCCCTCAGCAGCTGCCTCTGCCCCACCAGCCGGCCCCCGGCGCGCACCAGCGCCTCCAGCAGATGCCACTCGGTGGGCGTGAGCCGTACGTCACGTCCGTCGCGGTGGACCTTCTTCGCGGCGAGGTCCACGGTGAACGCCTCGGTCTCCACGACCACGTCTCCCCCGTCGGCGGGTTCCGCGCGCCGTACGGCGGCCCGCAGCCGGGCGAGCAGTTCGTCCATGCCGAAGGGCTTGGTGACGTAGTCGTCGGCGCCGGCGTCCAGCGCCTGGACCTTCTCGCCCGAGGCGTGCCGCGCGGACAGCACCAGGATCGGGACCCGGCTCCACGCGCGCAGCCGCCGGATGACGTCGACGCCGTCCGTGTCGGGCAGGCCCAGGTCGAGGACCACCACGTCGGGGTGGCGGGCGGCGGCCGCGCGCAGGGCGCCCGCCCCGTCCTCGGCGGAGTCCACCTCGTACTGCCGGGCCCTGAGGTTGATCACCAGGGCCCGCACGATGGCCGGGTCGTCGTCGACCACCAGTACCCGGGTCATGAGGCTCGCCTTTCGTTCGGAGCGGTCACGCGGCCGTCCTCCGGCGAGGCGCCCGTCGCGTGCAGGGTCAGGGTCATGGTGAGGCCGCCACCGGGCGTGTCGTCGGCGTTCAGGGTGCCGCCCATGGCCTCGGTGAAGCCGCGGGCGACCGCCAGGCCCAGGCCGACGCCGGCGCCGCGCGGGGCGTCCCCGTGCCGCTGGAACGGCGCGAAGATGCGCTCCTTCGCCTCGTCGGGGACGCCGGGGCCGCGGTCGACGACCCGTACCTCGACCCGGCCGGCGAGGGCACTGGCGGCGACCAGCACCTTCTCCCCCGGCGGGCTGTACTTCACGGCGTTCTCGACCACGTTGGCCATGGCCCGCTCCAGCAGTCCGGGGTCGGCGTCGACCATGGGCAGGGTCTCGGGGACGTCCAGGACGACGCTGTCCTCGGGCACCCCGCCGAGGGCGCGCGGCACCACCTCGTCCAGGTCGGTGCCGCGCATCAGCGGGGTGACCGTGCCGGTGTGCAGGCGGGACATGTCGAGCAGGTTGCCCACCAGGTGGTCCAGGCGGTCCGCGCCGTCCTCGATGCCCTCCAGCAGCTCGGCGCGGTCCTCGTCGGACCATTCGACGTCCTCGGAGCGCAGGGAGGAGACGGCCGCCTTGATCCCGGCCAGCGGGGTGCGCAGGTCGTGGCTGACGGCGGCGAGGAGCGCGGTGCGGATGCGGTTGCCCTCGGCGAGGGCGAGCGCGCGGTCGGCCTGCTCGCGCAGCCGCCGCCGGTCCAGGACGACGGCGGCCTGCGCGGCGAAGGCGGCCAGCACCCTGCGGTCCTCGGCGGGCGGCACCCGGCCGGTCAGCGCCAGCGCCATGTGGTCGCCGACCGGCACCTCGACGTCGGCGTCCTCGGGCCGTTCGACCGGGCGGCCCCGGCCCACCCGGCCCGCGCAGGTCCACGGCTCGACGTCCCCGGCGCGTTCCAGCAGCGCGGCGGACTCCATGCCGAAGGTCTCCCGGACCCGCTCCAGCAGGTCCTCGAGTCCGGTCTCGCCGCGCAGCACGTTGCCCGCGAGGAACGAAAGGATCTCCGACTCGGCGCGCAGCCGGGCCGCCTGCTGGGTGCGCCGGGCCGCGAGGTCGACCACGGACGCGACCGAGGCGCCGACCGCGACGAAGACGACGATGGCGACGATGTTCCGCGGGTCGGCGACGGTCCAGGTGTGCAGGGGCGGGGTGAACAGGAAGTTGAGCAGCAGGGAGCCGACCGCCGCCGAGGCGAGGGCCGGCGCAAGACCGCCGAGGAGCGCCGCGGCCACCGTCACCGCCAGGAACATCAGCATGTCGATGGCGAGCCCCGGGTCGAAGGCGTTGAGCAGCATCGCCAGGAGGACGGGCCCCGCCGTGCCGACCGCCCACCCCCAGGCGAGCCGCAGCCGTCCCAGCGGCGCGCCCCGGGTGACGGGCAGTCCGCGGCCCTTGGCGGCCTCCTCGTGGGTGACGATGTGCACGTCCAGGTCGGGTCCGCAGTCGCGGGCGACGGTGGCGCCGACGCCGGGGCCGAAGACGTACTGCCAGGTGCGGCGGCGGGAGGAGCCCAGCACGATCTGGGTGGCGTTGGCGCCGCGCGCGAAGTCCAGCAGCGCGGCGGGTATGTCGTCGCCGACGACGTGGTGGAAGCTGCCGCCGAGGTCCTCCACGAGGGTGCGCTGGGCGGCCAGTTCGCCGGGCGAGGCGGAGGTGAGGCCGTCGCTGCGGGATATGTACACGGCGAGCAGCTGTCCGCCGGCGCCCTTCTCCGCGAGCCGCGCGGCCCGCCGGATGAGGGTGCGGCCCTCGGGCCCGCCGGTCAGCCCGACCACGATCCGCTCGCGCGAGCCCCAGATCGCCGAGACGGCGTGCTCGCTGCGGTAGCGCTGGAGGTGGGCGTCGACCCGGTCGGCGACCCACAGCAGGGCGAGCTCGCGCAGGGCGGCGAGGTTGCCGGGGCGGAAGTAGCTGGAGAGGGCCGCGTCCACCTGGTCGGGCTGGTGGATGTTGCCGTGCGCCATGCGCCGGCGCAGCGCCTCGGGTGTCATGTCGACGAGTTCGACCTGGTCGGCGCGGCGCACCACCTCGTCCGGCACGGTCTCCGGCTCCCGTACGCCGGTGATGGACTCCACGATGTCGCCCAGCGACTCCAGGTGCTGGATGCCGACGGTGGACAGCACGTCGATCCCGGCGGCCAGCAGCTCCTCCACGTCCTGCCAGCGCTTGGCGTTGCGCGAGCCGGGCGCGTTGGTGTGGGCGAGCTCGTCGACCAGGGCGACGCGGGGGCGGCGGGCGAGGACGGCGTCGAGGTCCATCTCGGCCACGGTCACGCCGCCCTGCTCCAGCCGCCGGTACGGGACCTTCTCCAGACCCGGCAGCAGGGCCTCGGTGCGGGGCCTGCCATGCGTCTCGGCGAAGGCGACGACGCAGTCGGTGCCCCGTTCCAGGCGGCGGTGCGCCTCGGCGAGCATCGCGTAGGTCTTGCCCACACCCGGCGCGGCGCCGAGGTGGATCCGAAGCTTGCCGCGTCCCATGGCCCCATTGTCTTCCGGTCGTGCTCCTCGCGGAGTCGACCCTAGGCCGCCGCGCGCGGCGGCCGGGCGGCGGGCGGGGGCGCGGGGTCCGACCTTGACGCAACCCTGACGCGCGCGCCGGGCGCCGGCCGGTCAGTGCTCGATGATCCGCCCGTCGCTCAGTTCGAGGACCCGGTCGGCCAGGTCGAGCAGGGTGGTGTCGTGGGTGGCGACGAGCGCGGTGACGTTCTCGCTGCGGACGACGGCGCGCAGCAGCTCCATCACGGCGTGCCCGGTCTCGGCGTCGAGCTGGCCGGTGGGCTCGTCGGCGACGAGCAGGGAGGGGTTGTTGGCGAGTGCGCGGGCGATGGCGACCCGCTGCTGCTGGCCGCCGGACAGCTCGCCGGGCCGCTGGGCGGCGTGGTCGGCGAGGCCGACGAGGGACAGCAGCAGCTCGACGCGCTCCTCGCGCTCGCGGGGGTCCGTGCCGCGCAGCCGCAGCGGGACGCCGACGTTCTCGGCGGCGCTGAGGATGGGGATGAGGCCGAAGGACTGGAAGACGAAGCCGACGTGGTCGCGGCGCAGGGCGAGCAGGGCGTCCTCGTCGAGGTCCGCGAGGTCGCGGCCGTCCACGTCGACCCGTCCGCGGTCGGGGGTGTCCAGGCCGCCGACGATGTTCAGCAGGGTGGTCTTGCCGGATCCCGAGCGTCCCTTGAGGGCGACGAGTTCGCCGCGCGGGACCTCGAAGGAGACGCCGCGCAGCGCGTGGACGGCGGCGGCGCCGCTGCCGTACGACTTGTGCACGTCCTCGACGCGCACCATGGCGCCGGTGATCGTCCGTCCCATGTGGATGCCCCTCCCCCGTGAACCGGGCGCCAGTATCGCCGTCCGACGCCCGGTGGATCAACAGAATCAGGCGGGGTTGTCCCCGTGGGTGAGGGTCTCCCAGGCGACGAACAGGTTGTCGGTGCCGGAGGGACGGGTGCGCTCGGTCAGCGCCTGGGTGTTGGTCATGGCGAAGCCGAGACGGTTGTGCAGGGCGTTGTAGCCGACCTCGGTGACCGGGCCGAGGCCGAGGTGCAGGGAGCCTCCGCACAGCCAGCCGGGCACGGGCTCGCCCTGCTCGTACTTCGCCTGGAAGCCGAGCGCGTGCCGCAGCCGCTCGCCGACGTCGGTGCCGTAGAGGTCCTGGCCCTGGATGCGGCTGGTCTCGGCGACGTGCGAGATGGAGGAGATGCCGTAGCCGGTGTGCGTGAAGTCGCGGCAGGTCTCCTGGGTGAGGCCGGTGACGAAGGTGGACTGGTTCTGCCAGTACCGGACGATCTTGTCGCGGGTGTCGAGGTTCTGGCTGGGGACGGTCTTCGGCAGGGGCCCGTCGGAGGCCAGGTAGACGTAGGCGGCGGTACGGGTGCGGAACGTGGCCATCGCCTTGTCGTACGAGGCGCGGTCCTCCAGGAAGACGGAGATGCCGACGGCGGCCTCCATCATCGTCAGTTCCCAGTTCCCGTTGGAGTGGGAGCCGTTGATGATCTCGGGCAGGTAGACGTCGCGCAGCACGGTGGCGAAGCGGCCCTGGTTGGGCCAGCCGCCGGTGTAGGTGTGCTTGACGATCTCGGCGGCCTTGGCCCAGGAGGAGCCTGCCCAGCCGGTCTGCAGGGGCGCGTTGCTGTTGGTGTGGTCGCGGATGACGGCCGACCAGGCGTCCATGAGCTGGATGGCCTTGGTGGCGTGGCGTGCGTCGCGGGTGACGTACCACATGAGGGCCTGGGTGTACGCGGCGATCGCGTCCTCGCGCTCGTCGGTGCAGCCGAGGTTGGGGTTGGAGTACGAGCCGCACTCCACGACCGCGCGGGGCTTCGGCGTGCGGTTCAGGTCGGCGTACTTGCTCGCCGCCATGCGGTCGTAGGCGCCCTTCCAGGGCTGGGCGCCGGCCAGCACCTTGCTCCGGGCGAAGTCGAGCTGGCCCTTGGAGACGGTGACTCCGGGGTGCGTGAAGGTGGCGGGGGCGGCCTCGGCGGGCTTGGCGCCGGGGCGGAGGACGAGGGTGCCGACGAGGGCGGTGGTCAGGAGTGCGAACAGGGCGGCGCGGCCGCAGCGGAGACGACGGGGGCGTGAAGCGGACATGTGGGGGCCATCCGTTCCCGTACATGAACAGTGGGCGTCCCTTTGAACACCCGAACTGATCCGGGACGTTAGGTCCAGACCAATAGCGCGTCAAGGCCGCGCGCACAGGCTTCGTCCTCGACCGCCGGACCGGCTGGAAACAGCCCCTCCGGCGGTCGGGGGGCGGAGCCCCGGAAAACACGACGGCCCGCGGAAACCGGCCGCGAACGACCGGCCCCGCGGGCCGACGAGGAAACAGCGCTAGCGCACTTCGGTGATCTCGGGTCCCCGCTGCAGCCGGCTCATCCCGCCCGCGAACCGCGACCCTTCCTCCTGCTGCACGTTCTCCGGCACCATCTGCGCGTCGTTCGGCAGCTTGAGGACGATCGGATCACGCGGAGCCATGGGTCCGTCCCCGCGCACCACGACCGTGTCCCGGAAGATCTGCTCCAGCAGACCCGCCGCCTGCGGCTGCACCGCACCCTGACCGGAGATCACTCCGCGCAGGAACCAGCGGGGGCCGTCCACACCGACGAACCGCACGACCTGGAAGCCGCCGGTGCCGTCCGGCAGCTGCACCGGCACCTGGGCGCGCAGCTCCCAGCCCAGCGGACCCTCGACCTCGTCGATGATGCCGCCCTGCTGGGTGATGCCGGCGGCGATCTCCTCGCGCACCTCGCCCCAGATGCCCTCGCGCTTGGGCGCGGCGAAGGCCTGCAACTGGATGGCGCTGTCCTGCAGCACGACGGTGGCCGCGACGATCGCGTCGCCCGCGACCTCCACACGCAGTTCCATGCCGTCCACACCGGGCACGAACAGACCGCCCAGATCGACCCGGCCCTCGCCGGGCTCGCGGACCTCGGAGCTGTCCCAGGGCCCGTCGGGCCGGGGCGCGGGCTCCAGCCTCACGCGCGCGCTCTCCGCGTCCGCCTCCGCGTCGACACCGTCGACGACCTGCTCGGCCTCGCCGGCCGCACCGTCGGCGGCATCCCTCTTCTTGCGACGTCCGAACACGTCACTGTCCTTCCCGGTCGGATACGACCGAAGCGTATCGATTCCCACCCGCTGTACCGCCCTCGGCGGCCTGAACGCTTGTGCCGCTCTTACCTTCCACCGCGGCGTGGCCGCCGGTGGATCCGAAGCCCCCCTCGGCCCGGGCCGATGCGGGCAGCTGCGCGACCGACACGAAGCGCACCCTCTCGACCTGTTGGACGACCAGTTGGGCAATCCGGTCGAAGCGCTCGAACCGCACGGACTCGCGCGGGTCGAGATTCACCACGATCACCTTGATCTCCCCACGGTACCCGGCATCAATCGTCCCCGGGGCATTCACCAGGGCGACGCCGCAGCGGGCGGCAAGGCCGGAGCGCGGGTGCACGAATGCCGCGTACCCCTCCGGGAGCGCGACAGACACCCCGGTGGGCAGCACGGCCCGCTCCCCCGGAGCCAGCTCACAGGCCTCGGTGGTCCGCAGATCGGCCCCCGCGTCGCCGGGGTGCTCGTACGCCGGAAGCGGTACGTCCGGGTCGACGCGCCGGATGAGCACCTCGAGCGCTCCGCGGCCGGCGGTCACGGGTTCACCTCGAAGGCGCGGGCCCGGCGGACCTGGTCGGGGTCCTCCATGGCGGCCTGGATCTCCTCCTGGCGGCCGTGGTCGATGAAGTGGTCCACCTTGACCTCGATGAACAGGGCGTCCGCGCGGACGGCGACCGGTCCGTCGGGGCCGCCGATTTGCCCGGTGGCGGTGCAGTAGATCTTCCGTCCCGCCACGGCGGTCACCTCGGCCTTGAGGTGCAGCACGGTGCCGACGGGCACGGGCCGGACGAAGTCGGTCTCCAGCCGTCCGGTGACAGCGATGGTGCGGAGCAGCCAGTTCAGCGAGCCGAGCGTCTCGTCGAGGGCGGTGGCCAGCACGCCGCCGTGGGCGAGTCCGGGGGCGCCCTGGTGCGCGGGCTGCACGGTGAACTCGGCGGTGATCGACACGCCTTCGCCGGCGCGCGCCTGGAGGTGCAGCCCGTGGGGCTGTCCGTCGCCGCAGCCGAAGCACTGCCCGTAGTGGGCGCCGAGGAGCTCGCCCGGTGCGGGGGCGTCGGGGTGGCGCACGGGCGGCACGGCGTCGGCGGGGGGCTGAAGAGCTGCGGAATCACCACTCACAGCCGCAGACCTTACCCGCCCGCCGGGAGGCGGCCGAGCATGCGTCCGCCCTGGCGCGGGACCCCCGCGGGAAGCGTGCCAAGCTTGGCCTCATGCAGCTTTCCGCCGCCCCGTACGAAGA
Source organism: Streptomyces sp. GB4-14 (assembly GCF_022696125.1). Classification (NCBI taxonomy): domain Bacteria; kingdom Bacillati; phylum Actinomycetota; class Actinomycetes; order Kitasatosporales; family Streptomycetaceae; genus Streptomyces; species Streptomyces sp. GB4-14. The sequence goes on from NZ_RZHO01000002.1 coordinate 1,361,728, forward strand.
ACGCCTCACCGCTCCCCGCTCCTGGTGGTTCCTGTGCCTCCTGGCCGGGGTCTCCTTCGCGCTGATCATGCTGCCGTTCGGCACCCTGCCGATGCTGGCCGGGCTGGCCGGCGCCGCCGCCGCGGCGGCGGTCGTGGTGAGCGCGTACGGCTCGGTGCGGATCCGGGTCGTGAACGGTCATCTGATCGCGGGCGAGGCGAAGATCCCGGCGTCGGCGCTGGGTGACGCGGAGGTGCTGGACGCCGAGGAGGCGCGCGCCTGGCGCGGCCCGAAGGCCGACCCGCGCGCGTTCATGCTGCTGCGCGCGTACGTCCCCGGCGCGCTGCGCGTGACGGTCACGGACCCGGAGGACCCCACTCCGTACGTCTTCCTGTCCACCCGTGAGCCCGAGCGGCTGGCGCAGGCGCTCCGGGCGGCGAGGGACGGGGCGGACGCGTCGTAGAGGCCCGTCCCGGGGTCCCCGGGCGGGTCACCGGGGGCCGTCGTCCTTCCGGTGGCGGTCGGCCTTCATGTCGAGTTCCAGCGCGTGCTCGGGGAGGGCGTCGGCGGGGCGCTCCAGTGCCGGGAGCGTGGGCAGTTCGTCCCAGGGGACCTGGACCTTGCGCAGGTCGTCCCGGATGCGGGCGGCGAGCTTTCTGGTGTCACGCCGGTTCATCACGGCGCCCACGGCCGCTCCCACGAGGAACGGCATCAGGTTCGGCAGGTTGCGCACCGTGCGTTTCATGATCCGCTGGCGCAGTTCGCGCTTCATGCGGCTGTTCAGCGCGGCGCTGACGGTGGAGGGCCTGGTCGCCTCGATGCCGCGCTCCTGGGACCAGGAGTTGAGGTAGACGGTGCTGCGCTGGGCGAGGGTGCCGGCGGGCCGTACGCCGTAGACCTCGTGCAGTTCGGCGATCAGCTTGAGCTCGATCGCGGCGACGCCGGTGACCTCGGCGGCCAGCTCCGTCGGCATCGCCGGCGGCACGGGCATCATCGCGGCCGCTCCGACGCCTGCCCCGACCGTCGCGGTGGCCTTCGCGGCGCCCGCCACGAGCTTGTCGGCGATCTCCTCGGGCCCGAGCCCGGGGAACTGCTCCCGCAGCGTCGCGAGGTCCCGTACGGGCACACGCGGGGCGATGTCGATGATCCGGTCGGCGAGGTGCGCCAGACCCGCGCGGGCGCGTGCTCCGCCCTTGCGGACGCCTTCCAGGGCCTTCTCCCGGACGACGGCGGTGCGTCTGCGCGCCATGGGCGCGGTGACCTCCACGGACACCGGGAGGTCACCCCGGCCGGCCGGCGCTTCGAGCGAGGCCGCCCCGTCACCGGTCCAGCCTCGCTCGGGATCACGCGTGTCGTGCTGTGGGTCCTCGGTGGACCCTTGGTCCGCTCCCCTCGAGAAGAAGCGGCGCTTCCGCGGTGGGGTCGAGCCAGTCACGGCCGACCCCGCCTCAGTCGCAGTCGCGGCAGATCGGCTGGCCGTTCTTCTCGCGGGCCAGCTGGCTGCGGTGGTGCACCAGGAAGCAGCTCATGCAGGTGAACTCGTCCTGCTGCTTGGGCAGGACCCGGACGGCCAGCTCTTCGTTCGAGAGGTCCGCTCCGGGCAGTTCCAGGCCTTCGGCGGCCTCGAACTCGTCGACGTCCACGGCCGAGGCCGACTTGTCGTTCCGCCGGGCCTTCAGCTCTTCCAAGCTGTCCGAGTCGACGTCGTCGTCGGTCTTGCGTGGAGTGTCGTAGTCGGTAGCCATGTCGCTCTCCCCCTCTGGGTGTATGCGGTGTCTCCAGCGCACGTAACGCGTGAGAGGCCGGACTTGTGCCCGACCTGAGGCGGAGATTTTGCCTCACATCAAGGTCTGTTACTCAATCGACACCCAACCGGACTCCTCATGAGTGATCGGCTTGGATGGCGATGGGGACCGTACACGGTCCCGATGCCGCACTACAAAGGCACCTCACCGTGTACTTCCCGTGAACAGGACGCCTGAAAACCGGGACTTTTCCGGCCTTCCGGCGGGATTCATGATCACGGAGAGTAGATGGCCGAATCGGCGCGCCTGTGATCGATCACACATGAATTCGATTGCGGAGGCGCCCGGGAATTCCGCCCAAAACGAACACGGATCAGCAGCGGGGCATGATGTCAGATCGGAAGGGTGACACGCATCACGAGTCCTCCGCCCTCCCTCGGCTGCGCGTAGATGTGCCCGCCGTGCGCCCGGGCGACCGACCTCACGATGGACAGACCCAGTCCTACGCCCTTGTCGCTGCCCGTCCGCTCGGTGCGCAGCCTGCGGAACGGCTCGAAGAGGTTCTCCACCTCGTACGCGGGGACGACCGGGCCGGTGTTGGACACCACGAGAACCGCCTGGCCGTGCTGGACGTCCGTCGTCACCTCCACCCAGCCGTCCTCCGGGACGTTGTACCGCACGGCGTTCTGCACCAGGTTCAGGGCGATCCGCTCCAGCAGCACGCCGTTGCCCTGGACCACGGCGGGGCGGCGCCTGCCGCGGATCGTCACGTGCCGGGCCTCCGCCTCGGCGGCGACCTGGTCGATGGCCTGGCCGGCCACCTCCGCGAGGTCCACGGGGCCCCGCTCCACGATCTGGTTGTCGCTCCGGGCGAGCAGCAGCAGGCCCTCCACGAGCTGCTCACTGCGCTCGTTGGTGGCCAGCAGGGTCTTGCCGAGCTGCTGGAGCTCCACCGGCGCGTCCGGGTCGGAGAGGTGCACCTCGAGCAGCGTGCGGTTGATCGCCAGCGGGGTGCGCAGCTCGTGCGAGGCGTTCCCCACGAAGCGCTGCTGGGCGGTGAACGCACGCTGGAGCCGCTCCAGCATGTCGTCGAAGGTGTCGGCCAGCTCCTTCAGCTCGTCGTCCGGACCGTCCAGCTCGATCCGGCGGGACAGGTCCGAGCCCGCCACCGCGCGGGCGGTGCGGGTGATCCGGCCCAGCGGCGACAGCACGCGTCCGGCCATGGCGTAGCCGAAGGCGAAGGCGATGACGGCGAGGCCGAGCAGGGCCAGCAGGGAGCGGCTGAGCAGATTGTCCAGGGCGACCTGGCGCTGGTCGTCGATGCACTCGCTGATCGCGTTGTTGAACTCGGTCAGCGAGAGGTTGCCGTCGGCGATGCCCGGACAGTCGTTGCTGGAGACCTTCAGGCCGTCGAAGTCGACGATCTTGAACAGCGGCTGGCTGCCGGTGCGCAGGGCCTGCGCGGCGAGCAGGTAGATGATCGACAGCAGCAGGATGCCGGCGATCAGGAACATGCCGCCGTACAGCAGCGTGAGCCGTATGCGGATGGTCGGACGCAGCCACGGCATCGGCGTGGGCGACCGGGGGTCCCAGGTGGGCTTGGGGGGCGCGGTGGGGGGCGCGGGAGTGGAAGCCATGGTCGGTGATCAGATCCGGTATCCGGAGCCGGGCACGGTCACGATGACCGGCGGCTCGCCCAGCTTGCGGCGCAGGGTCATGACGGTCACGCGGACCACGTTGGTGAACGGGTCGGTGTTCTCGTCCCAGGCCTTCTCCAGCAGCTGCTCCGCCGAGACCACGGCGCCCTCGCTGCGCATGAGGACCTCCAGCACGGCGAACTCCTTCGGCGCGAGCTGGACCTCCTTGCCGTCGCGGAAGACCTCGCGGCGGTTGGGGTCGAGCTTGATCCCGGCCCGCTCCAGGACGGGCGGCAGGGGCACGCTGGTCCGCCGGCCGAGCGCCCGCACGCGGGCGATGAGCTCGCTGAAGGCGAACGGCTTGGGCAGGTAGTCGTCGGCGCCGATCTCGAGCCCCTCGACGCGGTCGCTGACGTCTCCGGACGCTGTCAGCATCAGCACGCGCGTGGGCATGCCGAGCTCGACGATCTTGCGGCAGACGTCGTCGCCGTGGACGAGGGGGAGGTCGCGGTCGAGGACGACCACGTCGTAGTCGTTGACGCCGATGCGCTCCAGGGCGGCCGCACCGTCGTACACGACGTCGACGGCCATGGCCTCCCGGCGCAGTCCGGTGGCCACCGCATCGGCGAGCAGCTGCTCGTCCTCGACGACGAGTACGCGCACGTCGCTTGTCCTTCCTCATGACCCGCCCGCGGGCCGCGAGGGCGCGCATACGGGCAGGGGGTACGGGTGGGTGTTGTTGCCTCCATCCTGCCCTTTTCGGCCGTAAGTCGGCTGTAAGGCGGTCGGAGCAGGGGGTGGCCGGCGGTGCCGGGACCGGGGAACGTGCGGACGAACGGGGCGGGAATACGAGAATTTCTCGCGAGGTTAGGTTTCCGCGGGAGGGAGCTTGGGGAGGACGGGTTTACATCCCGCGATCACGCTCTGCTTGCACCGCACCACCATGCGGTGCACACGTTCCGCTTCCGCAGAGCGGGCGTGGATGTCCGGTACCGTCGCCGCCCGGCCGAGCGGCGCCGGGCATCCGCCACGGACGTGATCGTCCCTTCCGACGGCACACCCCCGTGCCACCGACCCACCGACCCAGGACGAGGGGGCGCAGCATGGACGCATTCACCGCAGGACTTCTGCAGCGCATAAAGGCGACCGAGTCCGACCTGTCGCGGGCCCGCGACGAGGGCGACGACTTCCTCGTCGACGTGGAGCAGGGCGAACTCGACGACCTGCGCCGCCTCGCGGCCGAACACGGCGTGGAAGTCGGCGCGACGAGCGTCTGACCGTCGCACAGCAACGCCCGGCGGGCCCCGGTGGATGACTCCACCGGGGCCCGCCGCCGTTCCTCGCGGGCACGCCCCCCGGACACCCAGGAGGCGCGAGACCGCCGGGCCGCCCTCACCGACACCGCGCCCGCGGCACGCGTGTTCCCCACGCGAGCCTCCCCGTCACCGGGCCGAGGCGTGGGATCACTCCCCCGGGGCGCGCCCCCGTTCCTCGCGAGAACCGCCGGCGCGCCGCCCTCACCCGCACGCGCCCGCCGCACGCACCCGTGTCCTCCGGACGAGCCGCCCGTCACCGAGCCGAGGAGCGGGGGCACACCTCCGGCGCGCGGCCGGCGGACGACACCCGGCGTCCCTGCGGGCAGCGGCACAGGGACTTGCCCCAGCAAGGCTCGCCGCCTCGGCCCCGGCTCGGTGAGCCGTCACCCGGCCGCCGGCGAGGCACGAACCGCCCCGCAGGCACCCGGCCTGCGGGGCAGCTCGTGCCTCCCGCCGACGCCCCCCGGCCCGGCTGGCCGTCGCCCCCTCGGGCCGGGATCGACCGACTTCACCGCAGACGCGGTCCGGCCCGGCCGAACCCGGCCGGAAGTCGGCCACCGTCCGGCGGCCGCTCTCGGGGGGTGCCCCCCCCGGGTGGTCGGCGGCGTCAGCCGCCTCCTACGCGCCGAACTCCTCCAGCAGGCCCAGCAGCGGCTTCAGAACGCCCGGAGACGCTGCCACCGTCAGGTCGCCGGACGGGACGCTGTCCGGGTGGCGGCCGGTCGTCAGGGCGCCCGCCTCTCGGGCTATCAGGGCGCCGGCCGCGACGTCCCACGGGTGGAGGCCGCGTTCGTAGTAGCCGTCCAGGCGGCCGGCCGCCACGTCGCACAGGTCGATCGCCGCCGAGCCGCCCCGGCGGATGTCCCGCACCAGAGGGATCAGCCGGCGGGCGACCTCGGCCTGCTGTTCGCGGACGTCGGCGACGTAGTTGAAACCGGTGGAGACCAGCGCCTGGTCCAGCGGCGGCGACGGCCGGCAGGCCAGGCGCCGCTCGCCCTCCCACGCACCCGTGGCCCACGCCCCGCCGCCGAGCACCGCGTGGTACTCCTCGCCGCGCATCGGGGCGAACACCGCGCCGGCCACGGCCACGCCGTCCTGTTCGGCCGCCACGGAGACGGCCCAGGTGGGCAGGCCGTACAGGTAGTTCACCGTGCCGTCGAGCGGATCGACGACCCAGCGGACGCCGCTGCTGCCGGCCGTGGAGGCGCCCTCCTCGCCGAGGATGCCGTCCTCCGGGCGGCGCTCGGCGATCAGTCCGGTGATCAGCTTCTCCGCCGCGAGGTCCATCTCGGTGACGACGTCGACCGAGCTGGACTTGGTGGCGGCGACCGCGAGGTCGGCCGGGCGGCCGTCGCGCAGCAGTTCACCCGCGCGCCGGGCGGCCTCCCGGGCCAGGTCCAGCAGTTCCGCGTGCAGGGGGTCGGTCACGGGGCTCCTCAGGCGTAGGGGCTGTCGGCGCCCGCGGCGGCGGGACGCGGGGCGCGGGCCGGGCAGCAGCCCACCGGGCACAGGTCGTGGCTGGGGCCGAGCGCGCCCAGGGCGCACCGGGTGACGTCCCGCCCGCTCTCGGCCGCGGCGCGCTCCAGCACCAGCTCGCGGACGGCGGCGGCGAACCGCGGGTCGTCGCCGACGGTCGCCGAGCGGCGCACCGGCAGGTCCAGCTCCTCCGCCTTGGCGGTGGCCTCGGTGTCGAGGTCGTACATGACCTCCATGTGGTCCGAGACGAAGCCGATGGGGGCCATGACGACCGCCGGGACGCCGGCGGCCTTCCGCTCCTCGAGGTGGTCGCAGATGTCGGGCTCCAGCCACGGGATGTGCGGGGCGCCGGAGCGGGACTGGTAGACGAGCTGCCACGGGTGGTCGACGCCGGTGCGCTCGCGGACGGCGTCGGCGATCAGCCGTGCCACGTCCAGGTGCTGCGCGACGTACGCGCCGCCGTCGCCGTGGGCCTCGACGGGGCCGGAGGTGTCCGCTGCGGCGGTGGGGATGGAGTGGGTGCAGAAGGCGATGTGCGCTCCGTCCCGGACGTCCTCGGGGAGTTCCGCGAGCGACCGGATCACGCCGTCGACCATGGGCTCGACGAAACCGGGGTGGTTGAAGTAGTGCCGCAGCTTGTCGATCTTCGGCAGCTCCAGCCCCTCCTTCTCCAGGGCGGCGAGCGCGTCGGCGAGGTTCTCGCGGTACTGGCGGCAGCCGGAGTAGGAGGCGTAGGCGCTGGTGGCGAGGACGAGGATGCGGCGGCGGCCGTCGCGGACCATCTCGCGGAGGGTGTCGGTGAGGTACGGCGCCCAGTTGCGGTTGCCCCAGTAGACCGGCAGGTCCAGGCCGTGCTCGGCGAAGTCCTTGCGCAAGGCGTCCAGCAGGGCGCGGTTCTGGTCGTTGATGGGGCTGACCCCGCCGAACCGGAAGTAGTGCTGCCCGACTTCCTTGAGGCGTTCCTTGGGGATGCCCCGTCCGCGCGTCACGTTCTCCAGGAACGGGACGACGTCGTCCGGGCCTTCCGGGCCGCCGAAGGAGAGCAGGAGCAGGGCGTCGTAGGGACTGGCATCGAGCACGTCAGACATGTCTCGATCCTCCCACCCGGCGCCGACAGCGGGGACGGGGGCCGGGAGTGTCGCGGGCAGAAGGTGCCGTACATCACCGGCGCAAGGGGGCGGTGTCGCCGGTAATCTGTATCGACTGCGGTAGCACCTTACTGATCTTCCGGAGACCCCGTGCCCAGCCCCTATCGCGCCCTGTTCGCCGCCCCCGGCAGCAAGGCCTTCTCCGCCGCGGGGTTCCTCGGCCGCATGCCGCTGTCCATGATGGGCATCGGCGTGGTCACGATGATCTCCCAGGTGACCGGCCGGTACGGGCTGGCGGGCGCCCTCTCGGCGACCATCGCGCTGTCCGCCGCGCTGGTCGGCCCTCAGGTGTCGCGTCTGGTGGACCAGTACGGGCAGCGCCGGGTGCTGCGCCCGGCGACGCTGGTGTCGCTGTCCGCGGTGACGGTGCTGCTGCTCGCCGTGCACTTCTCCTGGCCGGAGTGGGTGCTGTTCGCCGCGTGCGTGGGGATCGGCTGCGTGCCGAGCCTCGGCGCGATGGTCCGGGCCCGCTGGGCGGCGCTGTACCGCGGTACCCCGAGTCTGCACACCGCCTATTCGTTCGAGTCGGTGATCGACGAGGTGTGCTTCATCGTCGGCCCGATCGTCTCCATCGGGCTGTCCACGGCCTGGTTCCCGGAGGCCGGCCCGCTGCTGGCGGCCTGCTTCCTGGCGGTGGGCGTCTTCTGGCTGACCGCGCAGCGCGCCACCGAGCCGGAGCCGCACCCGCGTGAACGCAAGGGCGGCGGCTCGGCGCTGCGGTCGCGCGGTCTCCAGGTCCTGGTGGCGACGTTCGCGGCGACGGGCACGATCTTCGGCGCGGTGGACGTGGTGACGGTCGCCTTCGCCGAGGAGGAGGGACACAAGGCCGCGGCCAGCGTGGTGCTCGCCGTGTACGCCCTGGGTTCGTGCGTGGCCGGTCTGGTGTTCGGGCTGCTGCACTTCGCCGGGGCGCCCGAACGTCGGTGGCTGCTCGGCGTTTGCACCATGGCCGTGAGTATGATCCCACTCCTACTGGTCGGGAACTTGCCGTTTCTGGCCGTGGCGCTGTTCGTTGCGGGTCTGTCCATCGCTCCCACGATGATCACGACCATGTCCCTCATCGAAGAGCACGTACCTCGCGCGCAGCTCACCGAGGGGATGACCTGGGTGAGCACCGGGCTCGCGGTCGGCATCGCCCTCGGCTCCTCCGCCGGCGGCTGGGTGATCGACGCGGCCGGGGCGCGCGCCGGGTACGGGGTCCCGGCGGCAGCCGGGGTCGTCGCGGTCGCGGTCGGTTTCCTCGGGTACCGCCGGCTCAAGCGGCCGGCGCCGGGTCGGGGAGGCTACGTTGGTCGGCACGACGAGCGCGAGGAACGGCACGTGGCGTAACTGGGGAGGCACCGTCTCCGTCCGGCCGGCCCGGGAGGTCACGCCGGCCTCGGTCGACGAACTGGCCGACGCCGTGCGCCGGGCCGCCGAGGACGGGCTGCCGGTGAAGGCGGTGGGGACCGGCCACTCCTTCACCTCCATCGCCGCGACCGAGGGCCTCCTGGTACACCCTCAGCTGCTGACGGGGATACGGAGGATCGACCGGGACGCGGGCACCGTCACCGTCGAGGCGGGCACCCCGCTGAAGCGGCTCAACGCCGCCCTCGCCCGCGAGGGCCTGTCGCTGACCAACATGGGCGACATCATGGAGCAGACGGTCTCCGGCGCCACCAGCACCGGCACCCACGGCACCGGCCGTGACTCCGCCTCCATCGCTGCCCAGATCAAGGGCCTCGAACTGGTCACCGCCGACGGCTCGGTGCTCACCTGCTCCGAGAAGGAGAACCCGGACGTCTTCGCCGCCGCCCGGATCGGCCTCGGCGCCCTCGGCATCGTCACCGCCCTCACCTTCGCGGTGGAGCCGCTCTTTCTCCTCACCGCGCGCGAGGAGCCCATGACGTTCGACCGGGTGTGCGCCGAATTCGACGCGCTGCACGCCGAGAACGAGCACTTCGAGTTCTACTGGTTCCCGCACACCGGCAACACCAACACCAAGCGCAACAACCGCAGCGCGGGCCCGGAGCGCCCGGTGCCGCCGCTGCGCGGCTGGTTCGAAGACGAGTTCCTCTCCAACGGGGTCTTCCAGGTCGCCAACTGGGTGGGCCGCGCCGCCCCGCTGACGATTCCCGCCATCGCGCAGATCTCCAGCCGGGCGCTGTCCGCGCGGACGTACACCGACATCCCCTACAAGGTGTTCACCTCCCCGCGCCGGGTGCGCTTCGTGGAGATGGAGTACGCCGTGCCGCGCGACGCGCTCGTGGACACGCTGCGGGAGCTGAAGGCGATGGTGGACCGGTCCCCGCTGCGGGTGAGCTTCCCGGTCGAGGTGCGCACCGCGCCGGCCGACGACATCACCCTGTCCACGGCGTCCGGCCGGGAGAGCGCCTATGTGGCGGTCCACATGTTCAAGGGGACGCCGTACCAGCGGTACTTCACCGCCGCCGAGCGCATCTTCACCGCACACGAGGGACGACCCCATTGGGGGAAGATCCACACGCGTGACGCCGAGTACCTCTCACGGGTGTATCCGCGTTTCGGCGAGTTCGTCGCGCTGCGGGACCGGCTGGACCCGGAACGGCGGTTCCGCAACGACTACCTGCGGCGGGTTCTGGGCGCGTAGTCAGGGGCGTGCGGCCCGGCCGTAGACATTGCCTCCGTTTCCGGCGATGGCGTGAACCTCCCCACAAGTCCCGCGCGTCCGGGGGCGGATGAGTGGGGCAACGACGGCCAAGTCCCACCTCTTGCGGGAACTCGCACGGCGTGCCAATCCACGCACGTGGCCCAAATGGAGTACTGTTGCGAGCCCTGGGTCCGGACTCCCGTCAGGGTGCCCGGGTCCTCGGAGGACCGCCGGGAGGGGGCTAGTTGCACAGGGTGACGCACTTGGTCACTTAGCGTTGCGAATAGGTAACCGTGCCATAACGGCGTTCCAGGGCCCGCGCCCGACACGCCGGGCAACTCGGCAAGGTTGTGGCAGGCTGCACCCGGGCAGGCCACACTCGACTAGCGGAAGCAGCGACGCACGTGACGTCGGCAGGCACCACCCGGGAGGTCCCCATGCCCGAACTGCGTGTCGTGGCCGTCTCGAATGACGGCACACGGCTGGTGCTGAAGGCTGCGGACAGCACGGAGTACACGCTTCCGATCGACGAACGGCTCCGCGCCGCCGTGCGCGGCGACCGTCCCCGCCTCGGCCAGATCGAGATCGAGGTGGAGAGCCACCTCCGCCCCCGCGACATCCAGGCCCGTATAAGGGCGGGCGCGACCGCGGAAGAGGTCGCGCAGATGGCCGGCATCCCCGTGGACCGCGTGCGGCGCTTCGAGGGCCCCGTCCTCGCCGAGCGCGCCTTCATGGCCGAGCGCGCCCGCAAGACGCCGGTCCGCCGCCCCGGCGAGAACTCCGGCCCCCCGCTGGGCGAGGCCGTGCAGGAGCGGCTGCTGCTGCGCGGCGCCGAGAAGGACACCGTGCAGTGGGACTCCTGGCGCCGCGACGACGGCACCTGGGAGGTCCTGCTGGTCTACCGGGTCGCGGGCGAACCGCACTCGGCGAGCTGGACGTACGACCCGCCCCGGCGGCTCGTCCAGGCCGTCGACGACGAGGCGCGCTCGCTGATCGGCGAGTCCGACGATCTCGCCGCACCCGAGCCCAGCTTCCCGTTCGTCCCGCGCATCGCCCGGCTGCCGCGTGACCGCCCGCTGGACCGCCCCGCCGACCGCGAGCGGCCCAGCCTGCCCGCGCAGGCGTCCGAGCCGCCCGAGGAGTCCACCGCGGCCACCGCCTCGGGCGAGCGCGACTCGCTGACCAGCCTGCTGGAGGCCGTGCCGAGCTTCCGCGGCGACCTGGTGGTGCCCGAGCGCACCGAACCGGCCGCCGAGGAACCGGAGTCCGAGCCCGAGGCGGAGGAGCCGCCCGCGCCGGCCGCGTCCGCCGGCTCCGCCTACGCGGATGTGCTGATGCCTCGTTCGGTGGGCGGCCACCGGGACCGTCTCATCGGCTCCACCGACCGCCAGGCCGAGGCGGACGGCGTCCGCCCGGGCCGCCGCGCGGCGGTCCCGAGCTGGGACGAGATCGTGTTCGGGACGCGACGCAAGAAGCAGGAGTAGGCCGGCTCGCCGGCCCATAACCCTTACCTCTACGGGGGCAGGCCGCCGCCTTGTCGGCCCAGGCGGGCCTCGTCCTCAGGCGCCGGACGGGATGGAATCAGCCCGTCCGGCGCCTGAGGCCAATTCAGCCCCCCCCGGCGCTCGAGGAGCGGGGTCCGGGGCGGAGCCCCGGGGCGGGAGCACCTCGGCTACTGCGGCTCCGGCCCCACCGCCACCGGACGCCCCGGGTCCGAGGACCACTCCGACCAGGAGCCGACGTACAGAGCCGCCGGGACACCGGCGATCTCCAGCGCCAGCACCTCGTGCGCCGCCGACACGCCCGAGCCGCAGTACACCCCGACCGGCGCGTCCGGCGTCACGCCCAGCTCGCCGAAGCGGGCGCGCAGTTCCGCGGCAGGGCGGAAACGGCCGTCCGCGTCCACGTTGCCGGAGGTCGGCGCCGACAGCGCGCCCGGGATGTGGCCGCCGACGGGGTCGATCGGCTCCACCTCGCCCCGGTACCGCTCCCCCGCACGCGCGTCCAGCAGCACCCCCGACCGCGCCAGCGCCGCCGCGCCGTCCGCGTCCAGCACGGCGCCCTCCGCCGGCCTCGGCACGAAGTCGCCCTCGGCCGGCGTCGGCGCCTCCGTCTCCAGCGGGCCGCCCCAGGCGGGCAGTCCGCCGTCCAGGACTCGCACGTCCGGGTGGCCGGTCCACCGCAGCAGCCACCAGGCGCGGGCCGCCGCCCACCCGATGCCGCCGTCGTACGCGACCACGGGCGTCCCGGCGGACACGCCCGCGCGCCGCATCGCCGCGCCGAACACCTCCAGGTCCGGCAGCGGATGGCGGCCCCGCGAGCCCGGCGCGGACGCCAGTTCGCGGTCCAGGTCGACGAAGACGGCGCCGGGGATGTGGCCGGACGCGTACGCGGCCCGGCCGTCGAACGGCTGACCGCTCGCGGCGGCCGTGCTGAGCTGCCAGCGGACGTCGAGCAGGACCGGAGGACGCTCCGACCGCAGCGCGTCCGCGAGTTCGGATGCGGAGATGATGGCGTTCATGGTCACCATCCTCGCGCACGGGGTGGCCGACTCGTCCCGGTCCGGCTACTCTGCTCGGCCGGGCACATCCGGTCACCGGGCGTACGGGATCGGGCACATACGGTGTCGGCTGCGGTGCGGGAACGATCCGCCGGGCCGGACACGGGACGGCCCCTTGCAGGGGCGAGCGGACACGGCCGACGTACGGGCGGCCGAGAAGAGAGTGACGATGACCGACGCACGGGGGAACTCCCGCCCGGACGGCGACGGGACCGCCCGGCACGCGCCCGGTACCCCCTGCTGGGTGAGCCTGATGGCGCGCGGACTCGACGCGACCGAGCAGTTCTACGGGGCGCTGTTCGGCTGGGAGTTCCGGCCCGGCCCGCGGCCGCTGGGTCCGTACGTGCGAGCCGTGCTCGACGGCGACGCGGTGGCCGGGATCGGGGTGCTGCCCCCGGACCGGCGGCTGCCCGTCGCGTGGACGCCGTACTTCGCCTCGGACGACGTGGACCTGACGGCCGAGGCGGTGCGTTCCTGCGGCGGGACCGTGGGCGTGGGGCCGCTGGACGCCGACGACGCGGGACGGCTGGCGCTCGCCTCGGACCCGAGCGGCGCGGTCTTCGGGATCTGGCAGTCGGCCGACGGGGCCGTCGCGGGCGTCACCGGCCGGCCCGGCACCCCGGCGTGGAACGAACTGACGACCTTCGAGACCACGAACGTGGCCAAGTTCTACGGGACCGTGTTCGGTTACGACGAGGAGCCGGTCGTTTCCGCCGACCTGGACTACGTGACGCTGCGCCTGGACGGCCGCCCGGTGACCGGGGTCCACGGCGTCGGCAACGCGCTGCCCCGGGACCGGGGCCCGTACTGGACGACGTACTTCACGGTGGCGGACACCGACGACGCGGTGGACCAGGTGCTCCATCTCGGCGGCCAGGTGCTCGGCGGTCCCCGGGACACCGAGCACGGCCGGGTCGCCACGGTGGCGGACCCGGAGGGGGCACGGTTCGCGCTGGTACGAGGGCCGCGCTGACGCGCGCGGTCCGGCACGCGGCGCAGCTGCCGTGCCGGCACAGCACGGGGCCTGGCACGACATCGTCGGGTCCCCGAGCACGCCCGGGGACCGGCGGTACGGCGGCGGCCCCGAGTGCCGGCTGCTCGCCGCCCACATGACCGGGCGGCTGCGCCGACCGTCGCGGGACCGGATGCCGGAGTCGGTCACCGTCGGACTGCACGCGGCGCGGGCGGGAGGACTAGGAGGGCGGCGGAGCCGTCTGCGTCCGTGAGTCGTACGCGGCCCGGGCGGCGTGGATGCCGTCCAGGTTGCGGGTGGACCACTCCAGCAGGGGTGCGGTGGCCTCGCGCAGGGTCATGCCCATCGGCGTGAGCGCGTAACTGACGTGCGGCGGCATGACGTTGTGCACGGTGCGGGTGAGGATGCCGTCGCGTTCCAGGCTGCGCAGGGTGACGGTGAGCATGCGCTGGCTGATGCCGGTGGTGGCGCGCTTCAGTTCGGTGAAGCGGCGCGGCCCCTGGCTGAGGTTGCGGACGACGAGCAGGGACCACTTGTCGCCGACGATGCCGAGGACGTCGCTGGTGCGGCACGGGTCCTGCCGGTGCGGCATCGGTGACGGGCCGTCGGCTGCGGTCATGGTTACCTCCAGGGAACCGGGTCACCGGAATGTGCCTTGTTGCCCCAGGTCGGGCGGGTGCACCACGATGAACGGACGGTTCCCGAAGCGTACCGAGGCACGGAAGGGAACCGCCTTCTTCCCCATGCTCCCTTCTTGGAAGGCACCCCTGTGTCGACTTATCTGCTTGTCCATGGCGCCTGGCACGACGCCCGGTGCTGGGACCGGACGGCCCCGCTGCTGGAGGCCGTCGGCCACCGCGTGTTCCGCCCCTCGCTGACCGGCTACGGCGACAAGGCGCACCTGCTCGGCCCCGAGGTGGGCCTGGACACCCAACCCGTCCCTGCGCCAGGTCCCGCGCACCCACATCCACTGCGTGGGCGCGGCCCCGGAGGGCATCGTCCGGCGCCCGGTCCCGGCGTTCCAGCCCGACGGGACGCCGTCGCAGGTACGGGAACTGCCCACCGGGCACGACTGCATGATCACGATGCCGGTCGAGCTGAGCGAACTGCTGCTCGACGTGGCCGGTTAGACGGAGGCGGCCGGGACGCGCACCGTCTCCACCCAGTGCGGCGGCTCGGGCGGGCCCTCGCCGATCAGAGCCGCGATCAGGCGGCAGGACGGGGTTTCGGCGGGCCAGGGGGTGAACCCGTCGGTGAGGACGATCACGACCGACGGGCGGTCGGGGGACGCGAGCGCGGCGTCGATGCCGACGCGCATGTCCGTGCCGCCCCCGCCGCCGAGCGTGACCTGCTCGGTGGACGTCACCCGCGACACGGCGTGCACGTCGGCGTCGCAGGCGAGGACGGTGACGCGGTTGCCTCGCACTCCGACCTCGCGCAGGACGCCCGCGATCTCGGCCAGCGCGGCGGCGAGTTCGGCGTCGCCCATCGAGCCCGAGGTGTCGACGACGACGGCCACCCGGGGCAGCGGACGGCGCAGGCTCGGCAGGACCACACCGCGCAGCGCCGGGGTGCGGCGCGAGGGACGGCGGTAGGTGTAGTCGACGGCGCCTCCCGCCCAGGCGGCGGCCTCCCGTACCGCGCCGGTCAGGGCCTGCCGCCAGTCGACCCTGGGTTCCAGGACCTGCTCGGCCCAGCGCCGCCAGCCGCCGGGCAGGGTGCCGCGGGAGCGCAGGTGGGCGCGCATCGCCTCGGCGGTGTGCCGGCGCAGTGCCTGCGCCTCGGCCTCACCGACCCCGTCGGGGCCGTCGGCCTGCGGGAGTTCCCACGGCGCCCGGGTGCCGTGGGCGCCCGAGCCGCAGTCGTGTTCCCGGACGTGCGGGGGCAGCGCCGGCAGGTACTCCTCGAACAACTGGCCGTCCGGCAGGCCGTAGAGGCTGGGTTCCACACGTCCGGCGGGCAGGCGCAGGCCGTCGGCGAGGAGGTCGTCGTTGATCTCGCAGTCCTGGGCGACGTTGACGCGGTAGTGGTCGCGCTGGTCGGCGGCGCGGAGCCGTCCGGCGCGGCCGTGGTGGTCGCGCAGCAGATGCGCCACCTCGTGGACCCACACGCCCGCGAGCTCCTCGACGGGGGTCGCGTCGACGAACGCGGGCGAGACGTAGCAGCGCCAGTGCCGGTCCACGCCCATCGTCGGCACCGCGCCGCTCGCCACGATGCCGAGGGCGTACAGCGCCGACGCCAGATAGGGACGGTCGTGCGCCGCGCGGTAGCGGGCGGCGAGGAGTTTGGTGCGGTCCAGGCCGTCGCGGGGGTCCGTCATGCCCGCTCGCCTCAACGGCCGCCGGGCAGGGCCCCGGACAGCCGCAGCAGGTCCAGGAACGCGTCGATGCCGGGAGGTACGGGCCAGTCCAGCCGACGCATCGCCGCGAGGTCGGTGGCGGCACGGGCGGCCACGTCCGGCACGCCCGCGTCCACCGCCTTCGCCAGCACCGCCCAGGCGGCCTCCCAGCGGGGCCGCGTGAGATCGCTCTGCACGGCGGCGACGATCGCGATGAGGAAGGCCAGCTGCCGGTCGCCGCGGTCGGGCAGCGCGAACGCGTCGGGGTCGGCGAGGACCCGCTCGGGGTCGGGCAGGTCCAGGTGTTCCAGGTACGACAGCAGCTCGATGCCCGCGCCGTCCCCGACGGCCCCGGTGAGCGCGGCGGCCGTCGCCTCACGGCCCGCGCCGGTCGCGTACGCCGTGGCCAGCAGCCGCAGCGCCATCTCCCAGGTGCGCGGGGACGGCCAGGAGCGTCCGCGCGCCTCCGCGTCGCCGGGGAGCTGGTGGACCAGGCCGGGGCGGGCGGTGAGGAATCCGGAGACGGCGCCGCGCGCCCGCGCCACCGCGCCGGGCACCTTGGCGGGGTCGACGACCGGGACCGTCGCCTCCGGCCAGGTTCCGGCCATGCCGCGCGCGACCGTGGCCGGGTCGTGGGTCCAGTGGAGGTGGACGAAGCGGTTGGCGAGCGGCGGGCTGAGGTGCCAGCCGTCCGCGGCGCTCGACGGCGGGTTGGCGGCGGCGACGATCCGCACCGCGTCGGGCAGGACCAGGCTGCCGACCCGGCGTTCCAGGACCACCCGCAGCAGCGCCGCCTGCACGGCCGGGGGCGCGGAGGACAACTCGTCGAAGAACAGCAGGCCGTGCCCGGCCTCCCGGAGCCGGACCGCCCAGTCCGGCGGAGCCATGGGCACGCCCGTCGCCGCCGGGTCGTCCCCGACGATCGGCAGCCCGGCGAAGTCCGAGGGCTCGTGGACGCTCGCGATGACCGTCTCCAGCGGCAGTCCGAGCCCGGCGGCGAGCTGTTCCAGTCCGGCCGACTTGCCGATGCCGGGCTCGCCCCAGAGGAGGACGGGCTGGTTGGCCGTCACCGCCAGCGCCAGCGCCTGAAGCTGAGGGCTGGCGGCGGGCTCGGTGCGGCGTGCGCGCAGCCGGGCGACGAGAGCGTCGGCGGCGGCCAGCGGGTCGGGGGCGGGGCTGGTGGTCAAGGCGGGTTCCTCGCTGTGCTGGGCGGACTCGGGCCGTGCGGGACAGAGGGGCAGCCGGGGGCCGTCGGGCCGACGCGCTAGTCGTTCTCGTCGCGGTGGTCCAGGTAGTCCTCCCACCAGTCGCCGCCGGCGTCCGGGTGCTCCTCGCGGACGCGCTCGCGAAGAAAGGCCAGATCGTCCCGCCGGTATCGGCGGATCACGTGCGCCAGCGACTGCTCCATGTGGTCCTCGACGTCGATCCGGGCGCCCCCGTCCAGCAGCGCCTCCACGAGGGCCCGGGAACCGCCCTCGGCGACCGCCACGAACAGCGGGGTCTTGTTCTGCGAGTCCCTCGCCTCCAGGTCGAGCCCCGCGGCGAGCAGCCGGGGCAGCAGCGGCTCGTGGTCGACGAGGTTCAGCACGTGCAGCAGGGAGCGGCCGGCGGCGTCACGGACACGGCAGTCCACGCCCATGTCGAGGAGGCGGAGGACGCCGTCGGTGTCGCCGTGCTGGGCGCGGAGGAACAGGTCGCGCCGCTGGGCGCGGAGCGCCTTCGGCAGCCGGCCGTCACCCGACGCCCAGGTCTGCTCCACGGCGAAGCATCCGGCGACGGCACCGCCGAACGCGCGCAGGGCCCGCTCGCGCTGCTGCTCCACGTCGCTGTGCGGCATACGGAGCAGGACGCCCGGCCGGAAGCCGACCTCGTGCCACTCGCCCCGGCAGCGCACCCGGACGGGCGGCGGAGCATCGGGCCCCGGCGGCCCGCCGACACCGCCGTCGGGGCGTATGCCGGGGAACAGGGCCGCGCCGACCAGCGGATGCAGGTGTTCCGGCTCGATCCCGCCCACACGGAGCAGGTCGAGGTCGGGGAGTCTGCGCCAGAGCGTCTCGGGCAGGAAGGGGAGTCCCTGGGCCTCCGCGCGCTCCACGACCCTCAGCGCGAGACCGGTGTCCGTCGGCTCCAGCAGCAGCCGCGTGCGCCAGTCGTCGGGGATCAGGAAGCGGTCGCCGACCCCCTCGTCCCGGAGCCGGCGAACCTCCCGCTCCAGACGGGTGTGGTCGAGCGCGTACCTGCCGACGGTCACCGTCGGATCGCTCCGGTACCGGCCTGGGCGGCCCTCCGGCGCCGACAGGTCGGCGTCGATCCCGGCGGCGGCGAAGGCCTCCCCGGCCTCCCCCTTCTCGTGCAGCAGCGTCACCCACTCGGCCCGCGCTGCCGGGTCACCGGCTCCAGGATCCGAGGAAGGCAGCGCGTCCGGGGCGAGCAGTCCGCCCTCCGCGTCGAAGAAGGGGAGCCGTCCTGGACCGCCGACGTGCTCGCGGAGGTCCTCGGTGTGCCGGTCGTCCCACAGGTGCCGGGCGTACCGCCAGTCCTCGGTCGTGCTGCCGAAGACGCCGGCCGGCCCCTCGTCGGCGAGCGTTCCGAAGCTCAGGGTGACCCGCTGCGGTCCCTGCCGCATCGCGCGCGTGGTGAGGTGCAGGTACGGCGTGGCGCGGGGACCTTCGTCGGCGCCGACCGGCCGGTACCGGGCGAGGACGACGGTGCGGTCGGTGTCCAGGGTGGTCCAGCCGTGGAGCGTCCGGGGCAGGTGCCAGCGCACCAGGTCGGGGACCAGGTGCCGCAGGTCGTCCTCCAGCGCGTCGGCGACGTCCTGACCGCAGTGCTCGGTGATCTCCGCAAGGTCGATGTCGACGTCGACCAGGGCCGCGGCGCAGGCGCCCCTCCAGTCACCCGCCGTCCGGCGTTCGGTCGCGCGCTCGATCATGGTGCGGGGAACGGCGTACCGGCGGATCCGGCGCCAACTCGACGCCTCCGCCCGTGAGAAGCACGCGGGTGCTGCGGTGCGGCGGCTCACCGGTAGACGCTCCCTGTCGCGCGCAGGTCGGGGTGGGCTGCGGTCATGGGCCTCAGGCGCCGGGTGAAGGAGCGCTTCACCTTGCGGGGCAGGCCGGGGCCCAGGCCGACGTACTCCAGCGGGGAGTCGTCCGGGACGGCCGCCAGGAGGGACTTGGCGCCGCGTCCGGTGAGGCCGGTGTGGCGCAGCTCCAGCCGGCGCAGAGGGCTGCCGGGGAGTGCGGAGGCCAGGGCGTGGGCGCCGTCGTCGCCGGTGGCGTTGGCGGGTGCGCCGAGGCTCCGTTCCGACATGGGCCGTCCGAGGTCGAGCGCCTCGATGCCGCCCAGGGCGTCGGCGAGGGCGCGTGCTCCGGCGGGACCGATGCCGTTGCCGCCCAGGCCGAGCCGTACGGGGTGTGCGGAGTCGGCGGCGGCTGCCGCGAGCACGGCGGCGCCCCGGTCGCCGAGGTGGTTGGCGGGCAGGTACAGCTCGCGCACCCCCGCGTCCCGGACGAGCGCGGCGAGCAGTCCGGCGGTGTCGGCGGTCAGGCCGTTCCCGCCGAGGAAGAGACGTTCGACCGGCTGCGGGCGGCTGGTGAGGGCGTCGAGCAGGAGGCGCAGACTCGCCGCGGTGACACCGGTGTTGACGAGGTCGAGGGTGCGCAGCGCCGTGTTGCGGCGGAGCATCGCGGCGAGGGCCGTGACGCCGTCGTCGCCGACCGGGTTGCGCTTGAGCCAGAGGGCGCGGACGGTGTCGTCGGCGGAGAGCACGTCGGCGAGGGCGGTGACGCCGTCGGGGCCGATGCGGTTGCAGCCGAGGTAGAGGGTGTGCAGTCCGTGGCCCGCGTGCGGTCCGTGGCCCTCGTGCGGTGCGTGGGCCTCGTGCGCTCCGTGGCCTTCGGCGAGGGCGCGGGCGACCGTCGACGCCCCTTCGTCGCCGATGGCGTTGGTGCCGAGCAGGAGGTGCCGGGCGTGCGGGGAAGCTGCCGCGGCGGGCATCAGCCGGGCGGCGCCCGCCGCTCCGAGTCCCTGCTTGCACAGGTCGACCCGGCCGTCCGCGCGGAGGGTGCCGAGCGGGAAGGTCTCGTCGTCCTCGACCCCCCGGTTCGACCCGAGCCTGGCCAGCAGCGGGTCCAGGCCCACGGGATCGGCGGCCGGGACGTCCGGGTGCTCGATCGCCGGGCAGCGCACGGGTGTCGGCTGCGTCATCACCACTCCACCGGTCCGTCGCCGGTGCCCGGTCCGCCGGGGGCGGTACGGCCCCCGCCCGCCCAGGACGGACCGACGTCTGTCGACGTTTCTCCACGAACAGGGCGGCAAGACCGGTCGGATTCGAACCGACGTCCTCCAGCTTGATGCGTGGGCGCGACGACCTCTGCGCTACGGCCTTGCCAGTCGACGATCATAGTCGAACCAGCCGCAGGATTCGATCACTTGTTTGGACTGCTCGCTGTCCCGCAGGGCCCGGCTGCGCCCTCAGCCCGACGACACCGGCAGGACGTCCGGCGCCAGCGTCGCCGCCCGCGCCGTCGCCGCCGTCATCCGGCGCCGGTGATGGCGCCGGCACAGCACCTCGTAGCCGATCTCGTCCGCGGAGCCGGTCACGTCACCGACGACGACCTGGGCGCCCTCGACGACCATCACGCCGCCGACCGTGCGGGCGTTGTGCGTGGCACGGGCCCCGCACCAGCACAGGGCCTCGACCTGGAGCACCTCGACACGGTCGGCGAGTTCGACCAGGCGCTGGGAGCCGGGGAACAGCTTGGAGCGGAAGTCGGTGGTGATGCCGAAGGCGTAGACGTCGAGGTCCAGGTCGTCCACCACACGCGCGAGCTGGTCGATCTGCTCGGGGTCCAGGAACTGCGCCTCGTCGGCGATCACGTAGTCCGCGCGCCGGCCCCGTGAGAGGTGGTCCACGAGGTGGGCGTACAGGTCGGCGCCGTCCTCCACCTCCACCGCGTCCGTGACCAGGCCCAGCCGGGAGGAGAGCTTGCCCTCGCCGGCCCGGTCGTTACGGGTGAAGATCATGCCGACCAGGCCGCGCGCCGACCGGTTGTGCTCGATCTGCAGAGCGAGGGTCGACTTCCCGCAGTCCATCGTTCCGCAGAAGAACACCAGCTCGGACATGGGGGGTCGGGAACCTTTCGGCAGAGGTCAGGGACGGCGGAGCGCGTCAGGAGCGTACTTCGAGCAGGGGGACCAGCTGCTCGGCGGGGGTCATGGAACCGTGGTTGCCGACCATCGCCGATTCCCTGGGCTCCCGCTCGGAGGCGATGAGCAGGACGTCGTCCCGCGCGGCGGCGATCACGTCGCCGAGCCGGTGGTACACCCGCCCGTCGATCTCCGGTCCGAACCAGCCGGCGGCGATCGCCTCGTCACGGGAGGCGACCCAGAACTGCTCTCCGAGCACCTCGCGCCAGCAGGCCAGCACGTCACCCGCGGCGCCGGGCACCGCGTACACATGGCGCGCGCGGCCCTCGCCGCCGAGCAGGGCGACGCCCGCCTTCAGCTCCCAGTCCTCGTCGAAGTCGATGCGGTGGGTCTCGTCGAAGGGGATGTCGACCATGCCGTGGTCGGCGGTCACGTAGAGGGCGCTGCGCGGCGGCAGTTGCTCGGCGAGACGCTGCACCAGACGGTCCACGTACATGAGTTGGCCGCGCCAGGTGTCGGAGTCGACGCCGAACCGGTGGCCGGCGCCGTCGACCTCGGCGTAGTACGTGTAGACCAGGGAGCGGTCGGCCGCGGCCAGTTGCTCGGCGGCGGCGTCCATGCGGTCCTCGCCGGACAGCCGCCCCTGGAAGGTGCCGCCACTGAGCGCGACCTTGGTGAGCGGGGTGTTGGCGAAGGTCGGGGAGGACACCTGGGCGGCGTGCACGCCCGCGCGGTGCGCCAGCTCGAACACCGTCGGGTACGGCTGCCAGGCGCCCGGCGAGGTCCAGGGCTGCCAGCGGAGCTGGTTCATCAGCTCGCCGGTGTCCGGGTCGCGCACGGTGTAGCCGGGCAGGCCGTGGGCGCCCGGGGGCAGGCCGGTGCCGACGGAGGCGAGGGAGGTTGCGGTGGTCGCCGGGTAGCCGGCGGTGATCGGGCGTCCGGTGCCGCCGCGCGAGGCGGGCAGCAGGGACGACATGAACGGCGCCTCCTCCGGGTGGGCCTTGAGCTGCTCCCAGCCCAGTCCGTCGATGAGGAAGACGCAGTTGCGGTCGGCGGGGGTCAGTTCGCCGATGCCCGCGGTCATGCCGGGGACGCCGAGGCCGGCGGCGAGGGTGGGCAGCAGGTCGGCCAGGGAGCCGGTGCCGTAGGCCGGGACGGGCGCGGAGCCGACGGCCAGGGGCTCCGGGTGGGTGTCCCACATGCCGGACGTCAGGTGTCCGCGGTCGTGGGCGGCGGGCGGGGGGTGAGCCATCAGTGCAGGTCCGCGGTCGCCTCGGACAGGGCCTGGGCGAAGGCGAGGGCCTGACGCACGGTCTCCGGGCCGTCGCCGGCCTCGCTGACGCGCAGGCTCAGGTCGTCGGCCGTCGAGCTGCCCGTGTAGCCGTGGTCGGCGTCGCAGTCGGGGTCGCCGCAGGCGGCCGGCTCCAGGTCGATGCGGGAGACCGCGCCCCAGCCGATGGTGAGCACGATCTCGCGGGGCAGCGTGCCCGGTGTGTACGACTCGGGGTTGGCGACCACGCGGCTGACCACGATCGACGAGATCCGGCCGAGCTTGACCGACTCGGTGGACGTGGTGGCGTAGGGGGTCGGGGACGTGCTGTCCGCGGCCTGCTCGTCGGTGTGGCTGACGATGAAGCGGTTGGCGGTGAGGACGAGCACGGTCACGTGCCGCCGCACCTCGTTCTGGTCGAACGTCGTCTCCTGGTGGACCAGGTACGACCGCACGGGCTCGCCGCCCACGGCGGCCTCCACCGCCTCGGCCACGAGGGCCGGGTAGTAGCCGCTGCGCTCGATCGCCGTCCGCAGCCCCTGGGACGTCGTACTGGTCTTGGCCATGTGGCCCATCCTACGGGTGGCCACCGACTGCGAGGCACCGCTCGCCCCGGGTCAGTAGGCGGGGAGGGTCCGGGGCCCGTGGTCGTCCCGGGCGGGCGGCGGCGCCAGGCGTACGGAGGCGCCCAGGACGCTGACGCCGTGCGGGGCGACGACGACCGGCTCCAGGGTGACCGCGACCACCTCCGGGTGGTCGTGGACGAGGCGCGACACGCGCAGCATCAGCTCCTCCAGGGCGGGGGTGTCGACGGGCGCCGAGCCGCGCCAGCCGAACAGCAGCGGGGCCGTGCGGATGGAGCGGACCAGCGAGGTGGCGTCCCGGTCGGTCACCGGGATCAGGCGGTGCGCCATGTCGCCGAGCAGCTGGGAGGCGGCCCCGGCGAGCCCGAAGGACAGCACGGCGCCGGCCGCGGGGTCGATGACCGCGCGGACCACCGTGTCCACCCCGCGCGGGGCCATCCGCTGCACCACCGGGCGCAGCTCCTGCGGGCTGCCGAACAGCTCGGTGAGTTCGGTGTACGCCCGGCGCAGCTGCTCCTCGTCGGCGAGGTCGAGGCGGACGCCGCCCAGGTCGGCGCGGTGCCTGAGGTGCGGGGCGGTCGCCTTGAGGGCGACCGGGTAGCCGAGCGTGCGGGCGGCCTCGGCGGCGGCGTCCGGGGTGGGCGCGGGCAGCGCGCGGTGCACGTGGACGCCGTAGGCGGCGAGCAGTTCGCAGGTGGCCTCGGTGGTGAGGGTGAGGCCCTGGCCGCGGGCGAGCAGCCGGTCGATGAGGGCGGCGGCGCCCCGCTCGTCGATGTCCTCGTACTCGGGCACCTTGCCGGGGTCGACGGCGTCCCGCCGCCACTGCCCGTACGCCACGGCCTGCGCGAGCGCCCGCACGGCACGCTCGGCGGCGGGGTAGGCGGGGATGGGGTGGGCGCCCTCGGGGGGTGGCACGGGAGCGGGCGCGCCCCTGCCGTCCGCCTCGGCGCTCTCGTCCGCCCCTGTCCGGGGTTCCGCGCGCTCCCCCGTCGGTGTGCCGCCGGCCGTGGGGACGGGGCCGGAGGCGGCGCCCGGCTGGGGCGCCGTGCTCGTCGCGGCGGACAGGGCCTCCGCGAGGCCGCCCAGCTCGACGTGGACCACGAGGACCGGCTTGGTGGGCTGCTCGGCGGCGGCCGAGCGCAGCGCCTCCGCGAGGGCGGCGTCGCCGACCGAGCCCTCCCCCACCGAGGGGATGGCGGTGACGACGACGGCGTCGGAGGAGTCGTCGGCCAGGGCGCGGGACAGCGCCGCGTGGAAGTCCGCCGCGGAGGCGGCGGTGGTGAGGTCCTGCGGCGGGTGCGGGCGCAGCCCCTCGGCGAGGCAGGCGTCGTAGGTGAGCAGGCCCAGGGACTCGGAGTTGCCGAGGATCGCCACCCGGGGTCCGGCGGGCAGCGGCTGGCGGGCGAGCAGCAGGCCGGCGTCGACCAGTTCGGTGATGGTGTCGACGCGGATCACCCCGGCCTGGCGCAGCAGGGCGGAGACCGTGGCGTGCGGCAGCTGGGTCGCGCGGACGGCGTGCCCGCGCGGGCCCGCCCCGTGGCGCGCGCCCTGCACCACGACCAGCGGCTTGGCGGCGGCGGTGCGGCGGGCGAGGCGGGTGAACTTGCGGGGGTTGCCGATGGACTCCAGGTACATCAGGGCGACATCGGTGTCGGCGTCCTCGTACCAGTACTGCAGGACGTCGTTGCCGGAGACGTCGGCGCGGTTGCCGGAGGAGACGAACGTGGACAGGCCGGTGACACCGGTGACGCCGCCGCCGCGCCGGTGCAGCCGGGACAGCAGCGCGACGCCGATGGCGCCGGACTGGGCGAACAGGCCGATGCGGCCGGCGCGGGGCATGTCGGGGGCGAGCGAGGCGTTGAGCCGTACCTCGGGCGAGGTGTTGATGACGCCGAAGGAGTTCGGTCCGATGATCCGCATGCCGTGTCTGCGGGCCTGCCGGACCAGGGCGCGCTGGCGCTCCTTGCCCCCGGGGCCGGACTCGGCGTAGCCGGCGGAGACCACGACGAGGCCCTGGACGTCGTGCTCGCCGCACTCGGCGACCACCTCGGGGACCCGTTCGGCGGGCACCGCGACGACCGCGAGGTCCACGGGCCCGTCGATGTCACGCACGGAGCGGAAGGCGGGGACGCCGTCGAGTTCCTTCTGTCCCTCCGGCAGCGCCCCGTTGACGGCGTAGAGGCGGCCGGTGAAGCCGCCGTCGCGGATGTTGCCCAGGATGCTGCGTCCGACGCCGCCGGGGGCGCGGCCGGTGCCGATGACGGCGACCGCGCCGGGCGCGAGGAGCCGCTGCACCGAGCGGGCCTCCGCGCGCTGCTCTCGCGCGTACTGCACGGCCAGGGAGCGGTCGGTGGGTTCCAGGTCGAACTCCAGGCGCACCACGCCGTCCTCGAAGCTGCGCTTCTGGGTGTACCCGGCGTCGGTGAACACCTTGATCATCTTGGTGTTGGCGGGCAGCACCTCGGCGGCGAACCGGCGGATGCCGCGCTCCCGGGCGACTGCGGCGATGTGCTCCAGGAGGGCCGAGGCGACGCCCCGGCCCTGGTGGGCGTCCTGCACCAGGAAGGCGACCTCGGCCTCGTCGGCCTCCGCCCCGGTCGCGGGCCGGCCGCCGGCGCCGATGCGGTCGTAGCGCACGGTGCCGATGAAGTCGTCGCCGACGGTCGCCGCGAGCCCGACCCGGTCCACGAAGTCGTGGTGGGTGAAGCGGTGGACGTCCTTGGCGGACAGCCGGGGGTAGGGCGCGAAGAAGCGGTAGTACTTCGACTCGTCGGACACCTGCTCGTAGAAGCTGACCAGGCGCTCGGCGTCGTCGGCGGTGATGGGGCGGATGCGTGCGGTGCCGCCGTCGCGCAGCACCACGTCGGCCTCCCAGTGGGCGGGGTACTCGTGGCGGTCCGACGAGGTCTGCATGGGCCCCAGAGTACGGCTCGCGTCCGACGGCGGCGCGAGGCAGTCTGTGGTGGACGACCGCCGGGCCGAGGCCGCGGCCCGGCGGCCTCGGGGGGCCGTCCCTGACGCCGCTCCGGGCACGCGTCACGATATGGAAGACTGGTCTAGACAACCCTGAACAGTGAAGGGCAGCAACACATGGCTGAGCGCCGCGTCAACGTCGGCTGGGCCGAGGGTCTCCACGCCCGCCCCGCCTCCATCTTCGTCCGAGCCGCCACGGCCGCAGGCGTCCCGGTGACGATCGCCAAGGCCGGGGGCACCCCCGTCAACGCGGCCTCGATGCTGGCCGTCCTGGGCCTGGGCGCCCAGGGCGGCGAGGAGATCGTCCTCGCCTCCGACGCCGAGGGCGCGGACGCCGCCCTGGACCGTCTGGCGAAGCTGGTCGCCGAGGGCCTCGAGGAACTCCCCGAGACCGTCTGAACCGGAATTCCGCACGCGACGGCCGTGCGACACGGAAAGGCCCGCCCCGATCACCGGGCGGGCCTTTCTCTTCCCCATTTCAGGGCAGCAGAAAAACCCCCCGCGATTTCCGCACTCTTTGTATACGGGAACCGTGTTAATGGCGCAGGCCCGTCATGTTTACGGGATGTTGCGAGTTCCTCACACGGTCCGTGCGGACGGCTCGGTCGGCGCCGGAGCCGAACCGCAGCCGGTGCCCGGCGTCCGCCTGCTCGGTGTGCAGCGCCGTCAGGGTCCGCGCCCGCTCGCCGTCGCCGCGCGCCACGGCGTCCACGATCGCGCCGTGCTCCGCCCAGTACGCGACCGGGTCGGAAGGTCCGTCGACCGCGTACATCCAGGCGATCTTGTGCCTGAGCTGGGTCAGCATCGACGTCAGCGCCGGGCTGCCGGAGGCCTGGGCGAGCGTCTCGTGGAACCAGCCGCCCAGCGAGCGGAGGTCGTCGCTGCTGCCCTGACGTGCGCGTTCCTGCCCCAGCCTGACCAGGCCGCGCAGCACTTTCAGATGGGCGTCGGTGCGCCGCTGCGCGGCCCGGGAGGCGCCCAGGGGCTCCAGGAGCCGGCGCATCTCCAGCAGGTCGGCGGCCTCCTGCTCGGTGGGCTCCGCCACGCACGCGCCCGCGTGCCGACGGGTCACCACGAACCCCTCGGCCTCCAGGGTGCGCAGCGCCTCGCGGACGGGGACGCGGGAGACCCCGTAGCGGCGGGCGAGCAGTTCCTCGGTGAGCCGGCTCCCGCGCTCGTAGACACCGGCGACGATGTCGTCCCGGATCGCCGTGCACACCGAGTGCGCGGGAATACGCATGACCGACCTCCGGCTTAATCCCCGTGAAACGTCGACGATTGACGTCCGTTCGTGACTCTATTGCAATCGACGACAATTTCCGACGGCGGACCGGAATCCATACATAATTTTTGGACAGGGGGCGCCCGCACCGACGGGTTCGGAAACGGCGAAAGCCCCGGCTCGCGGAGAGCCGGGGCCCGAAGGCGGGAGGGTGCGCCTCAGATGTTCACGCCGTGCGACCGGAGGTAGGCGACCGGGTCGAGGTCGGAGCCGTACTCGGCGGACATGCGCGCCTCGAAGTGCAGGTGGGCGCCGGTGACGTTGCCGGTGGCGCCGGACAGGCCGATCTGCTCCCCGGCCGCGACCTCCTGGCCCACCGACACCGCGATCGACGACAGGTGCGCGTACTGGGTGTACGTGCCGTCGTGCATCTTGATGACGACCTGATTGCCGTACGCGCCGCCCCAGCCGGCCTCGACGACCGTGCCGACGCCGACGGAGTGGACGGGCGTGCCGCTCGCTGCGTGGAAGTCGATCCCGGTGTGGCTGCCGGACGACCAGATGGCGCCGCCGCTCTGGTACGCGGTCGACACGTACGAGCCGGGGATCGGGGAGACGAAGGTGTTGAGGCGCTTGCGCTCCGCCTCACGCGCGGCGCGCTCCTTCTCGGCACGGGCCTTCTCGGCCTCCTCGGCCGCGCGCTCACGGGCCGCCTCCTCGGCGGCCTTGCGCGCGGCCTCCTGAGCCGCCACGCGGGCGGCCTCGTGCTGGGCGGCGGCCTGGGCGTCGATGCGGTCGGCGACCACGTCGCCCAGGGTGACGACGGGAGTCAGGCCGGTCTGGGCCGAGGCCGGTTCGGCGGCGAGCGCGGGGGCCGCGAGGGTGCCGACGACGCCGGTGCCCGCGAGGGCCGCGACGCCCGCGGCGCGGGCGGTGCCGCGCTGGACGCGGCTGGGACGACGGTGCTTCCCGGTGGCGCGGGTGAACGCCATGTACAAGCTGGTCCTTTCCTTCCCTCTCGCCTACCGGGTTAGCTGACGGGTTCGGAGCAGGAAGGTCTCCTACGGACCCCCTCGCGACACGCGCGGGCGTCCGATTCACCCCAGGGACTTCATGTGGGTCCCCGGCTCCCCTGGCTCGCGCCGTACGGGGACTCGGCGATGACTGTCCGGTGCCGCGGATGCGGCGCACTGCCCGACGAACAGCCCGCATGAAACTAAGCGGGACGCCTCGCAATCCCCAAACGGTTCCCGGGTTTTGTAGCGCATCCCACACGGCAGACAGGCAACCTCCGCCCCAATTCGGGCATAAGGGAGCCCCGGTGACGTACCCGTCACCGGGGCTCCCGCGCGCGTGCGTCCCGCCGCGGCCCTACTCGGCCGTCACGACGGTGACTTCGCCGATGCCGAGCGCCTCCACGGGCGCCTTGATCTGCGCCGCGTCGCCGACGAGCACGGTCACCAGACGGTCCACCGGGAAGGCGTTCACCACCGCCGCCGTGGCCTCCACGGTGCCGGTCGCCGCCAACTGCCGGTACAGGTCGGCCTGGTAGTGGTCCGGCAGGTGCTGCTCGACCTGGTCGGCCAGCGTGCTCGCGACGGCCGCGGCGGTCTCGTACTTGAGCGGCGCCACGCCCACCAGGTTCTGCACGGCGACGTCCCGCTCCTCGTCGGTGAGGCCCTCGGCGGCCAGCGTGCGCAGCACGGTCCACAGGTCGTCCAGCGCCGGGCCGGTGTTGGGGGTGTCGACCGAGCCGCTGATGGCCAGCATAGACGCGCCCGTGCCGTCAGGGGCCGAGCGGAGCACCTGGCCGAACGCCCGTACGCCGTAGGTGTATCCCTTCTCCTCGCGCAGGACGCGGTCCAGACGGGAGGTCAGGGTGCCGCCGAGGCAGTACGTGCCGAGCACCTGCGCGGGCCACACCCGGTCGTGCCGGTCCGGGCCGGTACGGCCGATCAGCAGCTGCGTCTGCACGGCGCCGGGCCGGTCCACGACGACCACGCGCCCGGTGTCGTCCGCGACCACCGGCGGTACGGGCCGCGGCTGCGCCTGGGAGCCCGTCCAGGCGCCCAGGGTGTCGGCGAGCAGCGCGTCCAGGTCGACGCCGGTGAGGTCGCCGACCACCACGGCGGTCGCCGTGGCCGGGCGGACGTGCTTCTCGTAGAAGCCGCGCACCGCCGCGGAGTCGATGCGCGCGACGGTCTCCTCGGTGCCCTGGCGCGGGCGGGACATGCGCGCGCTCGCCGGGAACAGCTCCTTGGCGAGCTCCTTCGCGGCGCGGCGGGACGGGTTCGCCAGCTCGTGCGGGATCTCGTCGAGGCGGTTGCGGACCAGCCGCTCGATCTCACTGTCGGCGAAGGCGGGCGCGCGCAGGGCGTCGGCGACCAGTCCGAGCCCCTTGGGGAGCCGCGAGGCCGGCACCTCGAGGCTGAGGCGGACGCCGGGGTGGTCGGCGTGCGCGTCGAGGGTGGCGCCACAGCGCTCCAGCTCGGCGGCGAACTCCTCGGCGGAGTGCTTGTCGGTGCCCTCGGAGAAGGCGCGCGCCATGATGGTGGCGACGCCGTCCAGGCCCTCCGGCTCCGCGTCCAGGGGCGCGTCGAGGACCACCTCGACGGCGACGACCTGCTGGCCGGGGCGGTGGCAGCGCAGCACCGTCAGGCCGTTGTCGAGGGCGCCGCGCTCGGGGGCCGGGAAGGCCCAGGGCTTGGCCTCGCCCGCCTGCGGCCGGGGGTGGAACTCCATCGTGGCGAGCTCGGTCACTTCGCCGCCTCCTCGTTCTCGTCGGTGCCGGCTGCGGCGGCTTCGGTGGCTTCGTCGGCTGCGTCGGCTTCGTCACCGGCCGCCGGGGCGACGGGCTCGTAGACGAGCACCGCGCGGTTGTCGGGCCGCAGGCGCGCCTTGGCGACCTCCTGGACCTCCTCGGCCGTCACCTCCAGGACCCGGCTCACGGCGGTCAGGGCGAGCTGCGGGTCGCCGAACAGCACGGCGTAGCGGCACAGTTCGTCGGCGCGGCCGGCGACCGTGCCGAGCCGGTCGAGCCACTCGCGCTCCAGCTGGGCCTGGGCGCGCTCCATCTCCTCGGCGGTGGGGCCCTCCTCGGCGAACCGGGCGAGCTCCTCGTCGATGGCGGCCTCGATCACCGGCACCTCGACGTCGCCCGACGTCTTGACGTCCAGCCAGCCCAGGGACGGCGCCCCGGCCAGCCGCAGCAGGCCGAACCCGGCCGCGACGGCCGTGCGGTCGCGGCGCACCAGGCGGTTGTAGATGCGCGAGGACTCGCCGCCGCCGAGGACGGTGAGCGCCAGGTCGGCCGCGTCGCACGCGCGCGTGCCGTCCTCCGGGAGCCGGTAGGCGGCCATCAGCGCCCGCGCCGGGACCTCCTCCTCGACGACCTCGCGCAGCTCCTCGCCGATGACGTCGGGCAGCGAGCCGTCGCGGGGGGCGGGCTTGCCGTCGTGCGACGGGATGGAGCCGAAGTACTTCTCGATCCAGGCGAGCGTCTGCTCGGGGTCGATGTCGCCGACCACGGACAGCACCGCGTTGTTCGGCGCGTAGTACGTGCGGAAGAACTGGCGGGCGTCCTCCAGGGTCGCCGCGTCCAGGTCCGCCATCGACCCGATCGGGGTGTGGTGGTACGGGTGGCCCTCCGGGTAGGCGAGGGCGGTCAGCTTCTCGAAGGCGGTGCCGTAGGGAACGTTGTCGTAGCGCTGGCGGCGCTCGTTCTTCACGACGTCCCGCTGGTTCTCCATGGACTCCTCGTCCAGGGCGGTCAGCAGGGAGCCCATGCGGTCGGCCTCCAGCCAGAGGGCGAGCTCCAGCTGGTGGGCGGGCATGGTCTCGAAGTAGTTGGTCCGCTCGAAGCTGGTGGTGCCGTTGAGCGAGCCGCCGGCGCCCTGCACCAGTTCGAAGTGGCCGTTGCCCTTCACCTGGGCGGACCCCTGGAACATCAGGTGCTCGAAAAGGTGAGCCAGGCCCGTACGGCCCTTGACCTCGTGCCGTGAGCCCACGTCGTACCAGAGGCACACCGCCGCGACCGGGGTCAGGTGGTCCTCGGAGAGCACCACGCGCAGGCCGTTGGCCAGGCGGTGTTCGGTCGCTGTCAGGCCTCCGGAGCCTGCCTGGGCTGTGGCCGTGTGACCCATGGGCATGTACGTCCCTTCGATCGCGGAGGCGGTCGTCGTCGACACCGCCGTTTCTGCCGGTCCTGCCACTGTATGCAAGCGTGCGGACAGCCGGTGGAGTTCCCGGACCGGGCCGCTACGCCGAGAGCGAGAACCTGGTGGGGCGGGTGGTGTGAGGGGTGCGGGAGGTGAGGGAAGCGCACGACGCGTGACGGGGGGTGTGCGCCGGGTCGCCTCTGGGGTGCGCCGTCGTGCGCCTGGGGTGCGGGCGGGTGGGGGTGTGCGCCGGGGCGCGGAGGGGACGGTGGCGCGCTCGGGCGGGGAGCGGGTCACGCTCACGCGGGGGCCGCGTCGGTCACAGGGGCGACCCCCGTGCGGAGGCGTGGGCGCGGTCGGCGGGGCGCCCCGCAGAGATGTGGACGCGGCCCGCAGGGCGACCCCGCGGAGTGCGCGGCGACGGAGCCGCGTAGCCTGCTCGCGCCGCCGTACCGCGCCGAACCGGGCGGCAGGACCCGGGTCCTGGTCCCGCCCTGTCAGTGCGAAGGTCCACAATGGTCCGCGTCAGATCCCGTCCCACGCTTCAGCAAGGAGCCGGCAGCGATGGCCCGCCGCAGCACGAAGACCCCGCCGCCCGACGACCCGTACGAGGAGAAGATCCTCGACATCGACGTCGTCGACGAGATGCAGGGCTCCTTCCTCGAGTACGCGTACTCGGTCATCTACTCCCGGGCCCTGCCCGACGCGCGTGACGGTCTCAAGCCGGTGCACCGCCGCATCGTCTACCAGATGAACGAGATGGGCCTGCGGCCCGAGCGCGGCTACGTCAAGTGCGCGCGCGTGGTGGGCGAGGTGATGGGAAAGCTGCACCCGCACGGCGACGCGTCGATCTACGACGCCCTGGTCCGCATGGCACAGCCGTTCTCCATGCGCCTGCCCCTGGTGGACGGCCACGGCAACTTCGGCTCGCTGGGCAACGACGACCCGCCGGCCGCCATGCGGTACACCGAGTGCCGCATGGCCGAGGCCACGAGTCTGATGACCGAGTCCATCGACGAGGACACGGTCGACTTCGCGCCCAACTACGACGGCCAGGAGCAGGAACCGGTCGCCCTGCCCGCCGCGTTCCCCAACCTCCTGGTGAACGGCGCCTCGGGCATCGCCGTCGGCATGGCCACCAACATGCCGCCGCACAACCTGCGTGAGGTCGTCGCCGCCGCGCGGCACCTGATCCGGCACCCCAACGCCGACCTCGACGCCCTGATGAAGCACGTCCCGGGCCCCGACCTGCCCACCGGCGGCCGGATCGTCGGCCTCAACGGCATCCGGGACGCGTACGAGACCGGCCGTGGCACGTTCAAGATCCGCGCGACGGTGACCGTCGAGGACGTGACGGCGCGCCGCAAGGGCCTGGTCGTCACCGAGCTGCCGTTCACGGTCGGCCCGGAGAAGGTGATCGCCAAGATCAAGGACCTGGTGGGCTCCAAGAAGCTCCAGGGCATCGCCGACGTCAAGGACCTCACCGACCGCGAGCACGGCCTGCGCCTGGTCATCGAGGTCAAGAACGGCTTCGTGCCGGAGGCCGTGCTGGAGCAGCTGTACAAGCTGACGCCGATGGAGGAGTCCTTCGGCATCAACAACGTGGCGCTGGTGGACGGCCAGCCCCTCACCCTCGGCCTCAAGGAGCTGCTCGAGGTCTACCTCGACCACCGCTTCACCGTGGTGCGCCGCCGCTCGGAGTTCCGCCGCGGCAAGAAGCGCGACCGGCTGCACCTGGTCGAGGGCCTGCTCACGGCCCTGCTCGACATCGACGAGGTCATCCGCCTGATCCGCTCCAGCGAGAACTCGGCGCAGGCCAAGCAGCGGCTCATCGAGCACTTCTCGCTGAGCGACGTCCAGACGCAGTACATCCTGGACACCCCGCTGCGCCGTCTCACCAAGTACGACCGGATCGAGCTGGAGGCCGAGAAGGAACGGCTGAACGCGGAGATCGAGGAGCTGACCCGGATCCTGGAGTCGGACGCGGAGCTGCGCAAGCTCGTCTCGTCGGAACTGGCCGCGGTGGCGAAGAAGTTCGGCAACGACCGGCGCACGCTGCTGCTGGAGTCGGCCGGCGCCCCGGCCGCGGTGCCGCTGCAGGTGGCGGACACCCCGTGCCGGGTGCTCCTGTCGTCCACGGGACTGCTGGCGCGCACCGCCGACGACCGGCCGCTCGCCGACACCTCCGGCGGCAAGCGCGTCAAGCACGACGTGATCGTCTCGGCGGTCCCGGCGACCGCGCGCGGCGAGATCGGCGTGGTCACCTCGGCGGGCCGGCTGCTCCGGGTCAACGTGATCGACCTGCCCCAGCTGCCCGAGTCGATGCCCGTGCCGAACCTGTCGGGCGGTGCGCCGCTGGCGGAGTTCGTGTCCCTGGAGGACGACGAGCAGGTGGTGTGCCTGACCACGCTCGACGAGTCCTCGCCCGGCCTGGCGATCGGCACCCAGCAGGGCGTGGTCAAGCGCGTGGTGCCCGACTACCCCTCCAACAAGGAGGAGCTGGAGGTCATCACCCTCAAGGAGGGCGACCGGATCGTCGGCGCGACCGAGCTGCGCACGGGCGAGGAGGACCTGGTCTTCATCACCGACGACGCGCAGCTGCTGCGCTTCCCGGCTTCGATCGTGCGTCCGCAGGGGCGTCCGGCGGGCGGTATGACGGGCATCAAGCTCGGGGAGGGTGCGAAGGTCATCAGCTTCACGGCGGTCGACCCGGCGGCGGACGCCGTGGTGTTCACCGTCGCGGGCTCGCGCGGCACGCTGGACGACTCGGTCCAGACGACGGCCAAGCTGACCCCGTTCGACCAGTATCCGCGCAAGGGCCGGGCCACCGGCGGTGTGCGCTGCCAGCGGTTCCTGAAGGGCGAGGACTGCCTGTCCCTGGCCTGGGCGGGCCCCGCCCCGGCGCGCGCGGCGCAGAAGAACGGCACGGCGGTGGACCTCCCGGAGATCGACCCGCGCCGGGACGGCTCGGGCGTGTCCCTGGGCAGGACCGTGGCCGTGGTGGCGGGGCCGGTCTAGGCCTCGGGGTCCTCGGCCTCCTGGACGTAGCGCAGGACGCCCCACATGCCGGCCTCGTCGTCGGTGTGTGGGGCGCCGTCGCTCACGCACCCGTCCAACTCGGCGCGCAGGGCGCCGGTGTCGAGGCCGGTCCCGATCAGCACGAGCTGCGTCACCCGCCCGGCGCCGGCCGGCCAGGGTTCCGGGTAGAAACGCAGGAAACGGCCGACGGCATGCACGGCGTACCGGTTGCGCGCGTCGTACGGGCCGAAGTCGACGTACCCCTTGATGCGGTACAGCCCGGCGGGCCTGCTGTCGAGGAAGGCGATGAGACGTCGGGGGTCCAGCGGCTGCTCGGACACGAAGGAGAGGCTGTCGTAGCCGGCGTGCAGATGAGCGCGATGGTCGTGCCCGGGGTCGTCGTCCCGGTGGAGATCGTCGAAGGACAACTGCCCGATGCGCTCCTCGTTCGGCCGGCAGTCGAAGAGGAACTCCGGGTCGACCCGGCCGTGGGCGGCGGGCACCACCGCCGCGCGGTCGACGAGGTCCCTGACCGTCTTCAGCACCGGCTCCGGGCCGTCCACCCGGTCGGTCTTGTTCACGACCACGAGGTCGGCGAGCGCCAGGTGCCGGTCGATGCCGGGGTGGGCGGCCCTGGTGTCGTCGAACTCGGCGGCGTCGACGACCTCGACGAGCCCGCCGTAGACGATGTCCGGCAGCTCGCTGGCGAGCACCATGCGGACCAGCTCCTGCGGTTCGGCCAGGCCGCTCGCCTCGATGACGATGACGTCGATGCCGACGGAGGGGCGGGCGAGCCGCTCGAGGTACTCGTCGAGCTCACTGGCGTCGACGGCACAGCAGAGGCATCCGTTGCCGAGCGACACGGTCGAGTCCCCCAGGGCGCCCGCGACCGCCATGGCGTCGATCTCGACGGCCCCGAAGTCGTTCACGACCGCCCCGATACGGCTGCCGCCGCTGCTGTGGAGGAGGTGGTTGAGCAGGGTGGTCTTTCCCGAGCCGAGGAATCCGGCCAGTACGACCACCGGAATCTGCCGCCCGCTGCTCCGCTCCGACACACGACCCCTCTCACACCTGTGCGCACACCGGCTCGCTGACGGCGTGCGCACGGACCAACGACTGACGGCCCAGGATACGAGTACCCGCAACGACCCCGAAGTGAACGATTGTTAGCAGCATTCGCGGGGCAGACGTCTGGCAAGGCGCCGGATCGTGCGACCCTCGCTTCCCTCCGTGCGCCTCCTCTCCGCCTTCCCGCCGATCAGAGCCGCTCGGCACCCTGGAAGGCGGCAAGCGCCGCCCACCGCTCGCCGGTTCCCTGAAGTCGACCCACCACCCGACGACCGGCGGACGGCGGCCTGATCGGGGGTATTTGACATGGGCACAAAGAGCGTGGGGCTGCGGAGGTTCCAGTCGGTCACCGCAGTCGGTCTGGGGATGGTTGCAGGGGTAATCGCTGCGGTGACGGCACAGCGGAACGCGTCGGACGCGATCAACCGGCGTCTGGAGCGCCTGGAAGAACAGGCCGGCAATCAGCAGCGGGCCAACCTGGCCATGCAGCAACGGCAGCACTGGGAGTTGCTGAGCAAAGCGATCGACGACCCTGAACTGGCCGAGGTACTGGATTACTTCGAGGAACCCGTTTCCGCTCAGAAACGCCGCCAGTACTTGTTCGCCAACGCTCAGTACACGAACCTGCTCTGCTACTACCGCATCGGCAACATCCCACTGGACGAGTTCTTCATGCACGCCAGAGGCATGTTCCAGAACCCCCACATGCGGGACTACTGGGAAGCCACCCGCCCTCAACGCGCCAGCCTCCGAGGAACGGAAGAAGCCAAGCTCGGTGAGATGATCGACGACTTGCTGTCGCAACTGGACGAGGCAGATACCGACGAATGGTGGGTGGTGGGCACCCCACCCACCGAGACGTGACCTACGCGTCCGGGATGTCCGCCTTCGCCTTGATCAGGGTTTCCCTGGTGATGACGACGATGCGCTCGTAGTCGGCACGAGCGGCATCCTCTGGCAGCTGGGACTCGAGC
Source organism: Streptomyces sp. GB4-14 (assembly GCF_022696125.1). NCBI lineage: Bacteria > Bacillati > Actinomycetota > Actinomycetes > Kitasatosporales > Streptomycetaceae > Streptomyces > Streptomyces sp. GB4-14. Next base: position 1,397,925 of record NZ_RZHO01000002.1, read on the forward strand.
GAATCAGTGGCGTCCGTGCCAATAACGGCGAAGTTCCCGTCGGCCAGCTCGAAGAGGTCGGGACACGTCGCACCATTCGTGCTGCCTCGGTAACGCGGAGCGACACCGAGACGGCGGATGATCTGACTCACTGTTCAATTTCCTCTGCTCTCAAGGCACGAGCGCCTACGCCCGCGGCGGCGCCATCGTGACAGGTCATGGACCACGACGAACACAACGGCACGCTCAGCCTCAGCGGACACAACGCACTAGAGGGTTCTTCTATCACCCGCGAGGGTGATCTCGCGCGTCAGCCCGGGATACGTCCGTAAGGCGCCAGGAACGCTTCCGAGGCCGATCGAGGCAATGCGCCTCAAGCGCGAGTGGGCCGACAAGGCGCCGAAGTGGAACTCAGGTTAGGCTCACCTGTGTGAGTAGCACGTGCTCTACCGTCTCCCGCGAGCTCGACGAGCCCGTCGCGGGAACCGCGGCGACCGCGAGGACCTGGCTGCTGCTGGAGCAGCCCGGCCCGTGGGGTGCCAAGGCGCTCACGTCCAGCCACCTCGACCCCGCCCTGGGCCGCGCCCTGGAGGCCGCCGCCAAGGGCACCGGCGTACGCATCGCCCTCATAAGGCGTCCCGGACGCCACGCGGACAGCCGCATGCCCGCCACACGTCGCGTGTACGTCGCCCACACCGTCCCGGGCAACGTCTGGCTGCACTCCGCGACCACCACCGACCCCGCCCGCCTGCTCGGCCTCGACTTCCCGGCGCTCGGCCGCGGTCAGGCCGACGGCTTCGACGCGGCGCTGGGCGGCGCCCCCCACGACGGCGACCCTCTCGCCCTCGTCTGCACCAACGGCAAGCGCGACCGCTGCTGCGCCCTGCTCGGCAGGCCCCTCGCGGCCGAACTGGCCTCGTCCGGCGTCGAAGGCGTCTGGGAGGTCACCCACCTCGGCGGTCACCGCTTCTCCCCCACCGTGCTGGTGCTGCCGTACGGCTACGCGTACGGGCGGGCGGAGGCGCACGCGGTCAAGGAGGTGCTGCACGGCGTGCAGGAGGGCCGGATCGTCACCGAGGGATGCCGGGGCGGCTCCGCGTGGGAGCGGCCCGGCCAGGCGGCCGAGCTGGCCGTGCGGCGCGCCGTGCGCGAGGACGCCGCGCAGGCGCTGAGCGTCGTACGGACCGAGGGCGCGGCGCCCCGCTGGGAGGTGACCGTCGCGCACGTGGACGGGCGACGGTGGCGCGTCGAGGTCGCCCAGGGCGCCTCCCTGCCGCCCCGTCCGGAGAGCTGCGGCTCGGTGCTCGGCTCGCCCGCGCGGATGGACGTCGTCGGCGTCCGTGCCCTCACCCACGCGACCGTGGCCGGTTGACCCCCACGAGAAGCACGTCACACCCTCTACGGCACCCCCGCCTTCCCCACGTACCGTCGGGGCATGACCCCCACGACCCCCGCTCGCCGTCTGCGCCTCGGCCTGCCGCGGCGGGTGTTCTCCCAGGTCCTGCTGATGCAGGTGGCGATCGCGGCGGGCGTCGCCGTCCTGGCGACCGGACTGTTCCTCGCGCCGCTCGGCGAGCAGCTGGACGACCAGGCGATGCGCCGCGCCCTGGCGATCGCGCAGACCACCGCCCAGCAGCCGCAGATCGCCGAGGACCTGCGGGCCACGGAACCCACGGCCGACGGGCCGGTGCAGCGGGAGGCGGAGCGGATCCGGCGGGCCACCGGCGCGGAGTACGTGGTGGTGCTGGACCGGCGGGGCGTGCGCTGGTCGCACACCGACCCGGAGCGGATCGGCGGCCTGGTGTCCACCGACCCCGGTCAGGCGCTGGCCGGCCGTGAGGTCATGGAGATCGACGAGGGCACCCTGGGCCGCTCCGCGCGCGGCAAGGTCCCGCTGCGTGACGCCGACGGCGAGGTGATCGGCGCGGTGTCGGTCGGCATCGCGTACGACAGCGTCCGCGCGCGGCTGATCCACGCCATCCCGGGACTGCTCGCCTACGCGGGCGGCGCCCTCGCGGTGGGCGCGCTCGCGGCCTGGCTGATCTCCCGGCGGGTCCAGCGGCAGACCCGCGACCTGGCCTTCTCCGACATCGCCGCACTGCTCGCGGAGCGCGAGGCGATGCTGCACGGCATCCGGGAGGGCGTCGTGGCCCTGGACCGTGACGGGCGTGTCCGGCTGCTGAACGACGAGGCGCAGCGGCTGCTGGGCATCGGCGAGGAGGCCGTCGGCAGCTCGCCGGACGAGGCGCTGGGCGCGGGCCGCACGGCCGACGTGCTGGCGGGGCGGGTGACCGGCACCGACCTGCTCACGGTCCGCGGACATCGCGTGCTGGTCGCGAACCGTATGCCGACGGACGACGGAGGCGCCGTGGCCACCCTGCGCGACCGGACCGAGCTGGACCGGCTGGGCCGGGAGCTCGACTCCACACGCGGCCTGATCGACGCGCTGCGCGCCCAGGACCACGAGCACGCGAACCGTATGCACACCCTGCTGGGGCTGCTGGAGCTGGAGATGTACGAGGACGCGGTGGAGTTCGTCGGCGAGGTGGTGGGCGACCACCGGGCGACGTCGGAGCAGGTCACGGAGCGGATCCGGGACCCGCTGCTGGCGGCGCTGCTGGTGGGCAAGGCGACGGTGGCGGCCGAGCGCGGAGCGGTGCTGCGGCTGTCGGACCGGTCGCGCCTGCCGGACCGGCTGGTCGATCCGCGCGGGCTGGTGACCGTGGTGGGCAACCTGGTGGACAACGCGCTCGACGCCGTCGCCGGCACGCCCGACGCGCGCGTGGAGGTCGAGTTGCGCGCGGAGGGCCGCACGGCGGTGCTCGTGGTGCGGGACACCGGCCCTGGTGTCCCGCCCGGGCAGCGGGAGTTGATCTTCACCGAGGGCTGGTCCACCAAGGAGCCGCCCGGCCACCGCGAGCGCGGTATCGGTCTGCCGCTGGTGCGCCGGCTCGCGCACCGGCACGGGGGCGACGCCCGCGTGGGTGAGGCGCCGGGCGGGGGCGCCGAGTTCACCGTCGTCCTGCCGGAGGCGCTGAGCGAGCCGGAGCCGCCGGCCGCCCTCACGGGCGCCTCTTCCCAGAAGGCCGGACCCGAGGGGGCGCGGTGATCGAGGTCCTGGTCGTGGACGACGACGTCCGGGTGGCGCAGGTCAACGCGGCCTACGTCGACAAGGTGCCCGGCTTCCACGCCGTACTCCCGGCGCACAGCGCGGCCGAGGCGCTGGAGCGGGTGGAGACGCTGCCCCGGGTGGATCTCGTCCTCATGGACCACTATCTGCCCGACCGGACGGGTCTCGACGTCGTCCGGGAGATGCGGCGGCGCGGCCACCAGGCCGACGTGATCATGGTGACGGCCGCCCGGGACGTGGCGACCGTGCAGGCGGCGATGCGGCACGGGGCGCTGCAGTACCTGGTCAAGCCGTTCGCCTTCGCGGGGCTGCGCGGCAAGCTGGAGGCGTACGCGCGGCTGCGCCGCACCCTGGACGGAGGCGGCGAGGCGGAGCAGGCGGAGGTCGACCGCATCTTCGGCGCGCTGTCGGAGGCGACCGAGCCGCAGCTGCCCAAGGGGCACTCCCCTACCACGGCGGACCTCGTACGGCGGGCGCTGAGGGCCGCCGAAGGGCCGCTGTCGGCCCAGGAGATCGCCGAACGCACCGGGGTGAGCCGCCAGACCGCCCAGCGCTATCTGAAGCTGCTGGAGCGCACGGGACGGGCCACGCTGACCCTGCGGTACGGGGACGCGGGCCGCCCGGAACACCGTTACGTGTGGGCGACCCGCGCCTGAGACACGGTCCATGGGGGCGGGGGAAGGAACCGTGCCCCTCTCCCCTACGGATGCCGGCGCCGTACGTCTCCGGGCGGCGGCCCCGTCCGCTAGGTCGCGCCCGCGCCCGTCAGCGAGCGCACCTCGGTCTCGGCGTGGCGGGCCTCGTCGGGGGCCTCGGCGGAGGTGACCGTGCCGAGCCAGCCGGAGAGGAAGCCCAGCGGGATGGAGACCAGTCCCGGGTTCTGCAGCGGGAAGAGCTGGAGGTCGAGGCCGGGGAACAGGGAGTCGGGGCTGCCGGACACCACCGGGGACAGCATCACGAGCACCACCGCCGGGATCAGACCGCCGTAGACGGACCACACGGCGCCGCGGGTGGTGAAGCCGCGCCAGAACAGCGAGTAGAGCAGGACGGGCAGGTTCGCGGACGCGGCGACGGCGAAGGCCAGGCCGACGAGGAACGCGACGTTGAGGTCGCGGGCCAGCAGGCCGAGGGCGATCGCTACGACGCCGATGCCGACGGCGGCGGCGCGCGCGACGGCGACCTCGCTGCGGGGCTTGCCGCCGGGCCGGCGCAGGGAGGCGTACAGGTCGTGGGCGACGGACGCCGAGGAGGCGAGCGTGATCCCGGCGACCACGGCGAGGATGGTGGCGAAGGCGACGGCGGCCACGACCGCGAAGAGGACCGTGCCGCCGGTGGTGCCGGCGCCGCCGCCCAGGTCGAGCGCGAGCAGCGGGACCGCCGTGTTGCCCGACGCGTGCGAGGCGCGCACGGCGTCCGGGCCGATGAGCGCGGCGGCGCCGAAGCCCAGCACGATGGTCATCAGGTAGAAGCCGCCGATCAGTCCGATCGCCCAGACCACGGACCGCCGGGCGGCGCGCGCCGTGGGGACGGTGTAGAAGCGGGACAGGATGTGCGGCAGGCCCGCCGTGCCGAGCACCAGGGCGAGTCCGAGGCTGATGAAGTCGAAGCGGGCGGTCCAGTCGCCGCCGTAGGCCAGGCCGGGGGCGAGGAACGCGTCGCCGTGGCCGCTGCGTTCGGCGGCGGTGTGCAGCAGGCGGTTGACGTCCCCGTGGAAGCGCAGCAGCACGAGGACGGTCAGCGTGACGGTGCCGCCGAGCAGGAGGACCGCCTTGACGATCTGGATCCAGGTGGTGGCGCGCATGCCGCCGAGCGACACGTAGATCACCATCAGCGCGCCGACGCCGACCACGGTCCAGGCCTGTACGGCCTCGCCGGTGCCGCCGAGGAGGAGCGCGACGAGACTGCCCGCGCCGACCATCTGCGCCACCAGGTACAACACGGAGACGGCGACGGAGGAGGTGCCGGCGGCGATGCGCACCGGCCGCTCCCGCATCCGGGAGGCGACCACGTCGGCGAGTGTGAACCGGCCGCAGTTGCGGACCAGTTCGGCGACCAGGAACAGCACCACCAGCCAGGCCACGAGGAAGCCCACCGAGTAGAGCATCCCGTCGTAGCCGACGAGGGCGATGAGTCCGGAGATGCCGAGGAAGGAGGCGGCCGACATGTAGTCGCCGGCGATGGCAAAACCATTTTCCATCGGCGAGAAGAGGCGGTTGCCCGCGTAGAACTCCTCGGCGGAGCCCTGACGGTGGCGGCTCACCCAGGTGGTGATGATCAGGGTGACGGCGACGAACGCGCTGAACAGCAGCAGAGCGGTGGTGCGGTGGTCGGTCGTCATGACGCGCCGCCTCTGCCTCGCGCCAGCTCCTGGGTGTCCCAGCGCAGTTCGAGCGCCGCGCGGTCGCGCCGCAGGCGGGCGTGGCGGACGTAGGCCCAGGTGAGCAGGAAGGTGGTGAGGAACTGGCCGAGACCGGCGAGCATCCCGACGTTCACCGCGCCCGCGACGGGGCGCGCCATCAGTCCGGGGACGGTGGTGGCGGTGACGACGTACGCGACGTACCAGAGGAGGAAGGCGACGGCTCCGGGGACCACGAACCGCCGGTAGCGGCGGCGTACTTCCTGGAAGGCCGCGCTGCGCTGCACCTCGAGGTAGATGTCGGCCGCCGCGGGTGCGACGGCGTCCGGTTCGGGCCGGGCCTGCGGCAGTGCCACGGCCGGGACCGATTCGCCCCAGCCCGAGGCCAGGGCGTCGTACCAGGGATCGTCGTAGGTCACGTCCCCCGCGTTGCTTCGCTGCATGCCCAAGGATGGACAGAACGGGAAGTTCCCTGACTCTTCTTCTCGTACTGCTTCACCCCATCAGGTGACCGGGGCGTGCCAGGGGCCCTGGAGGGCGGGTAAAGGGCGCCGTCCCGGTCGGAACGGCGCCCCTCGGTCCCGGCACTCCTAGGCGTCGATGCGGGAGCGGTCCAGCGTGGCGGCGGAGCTGGAGATGAACTCCTTGCGCGGCGCGACGTCGTTGCCCATGAGAAGGTCGAAGACCTGCTCGGCGGCCTCGAGGTCGGTGAGGTTGATCCGGCGCAGGGTGCGGTGGCGCGGGTCCATCGTGGTCTCGGCCAGCTGGTCGGCGTCCATCTCGCCGAGACCCTTGTAGCGCTGGATCGAGTCCTTGTAGCGGATGCCCTTGCTCTGCAGCTCCATGAGCTTGTCCCGCAGCTCCCGGTCCGAGTACGTGTACACGTACTTGTCCTGGCCCTTCTTGGGCTGGACGATCTCGATGCGGTGCAGCGGCGGCACCGCGGCGAAGACCCGGCCGGCCTCGACCATGGGCCGCATGTAGCGGTGGAACAGGGTCAGGAGCAGCGTGCGGATGTGGGAGCCGTCCACATCGGCGTCGGTCATCATGATGATCTTGCCGTAGCGCGCCGCGTCGATGTCGAAGGTCCGGCCGGACCCGGCTCCTATGACCTGGATGATGGCGCCGCACTCGGCGTTCTTGAGCATGTCCGTGACAGACGACTTCTGCACGTTGAGGATCTTGCCGCGGATCGGCAGCAGCGCCTGGAACTCGGAGTTCCGGGCCAGCTTCGCCGTGCCGAGCGCGGAGTCGCCCTCGACGATGAACAGCTCGCTGCGGTCGACGTCGTCGCTGCGGCAGTCGGCGAGCTTGGCGGGCAGGGAGGAGGACTCCAGGGCCGTCTTGCGGCGCTGCGCGTCCTTGTGCTGACGGGCCGCGATGCGCGTACGGGCCGCGGCGACGACCTTCTCCATGACCACGCGGGCCTGCTGGGCGGCGTCCCGCTTGGTGGAGGTGAGGAACGCCTTGAGCTCCTTGGCCACCACGTTGTTCACGATGCGGCGGGCCGCGGAGGTGCCGAGCACCTCCTTGGTCTGGCCTTCGAACTGAGGTTCGGCAAGGCGGACCGTCACGACCGCCGTGAGGCCCTCGAGAGCGTCGTCCTTCACGACGTCGTCCTCGGCCACGCGCAGCATCTTCTTGGCGCGCAGAACCTCGTTCATCGTCTTGGCGACGGCCTGCTCGAAGCCCGCGACGTGGGTGCCGCCCTTGGGGGTGGCGATGATGTTGACGAACGACTTGACGGTCGTCTCGTAGCCGGTGCCCCAGCGCAGCGCCACGTCGACGCCGAGCTCACGAGTGACCTCGGTGGGCGTCATCTGACCGTGCTCGTCGAGGACCGGGACCGTCTCCTTGAAGGAGCCCTGCCCGGTGAAGCGGAGCGTGTCGCAGACGGGCCGGTCGGAGGCGAGGAACTCGCAGAACTCGGAGATGCCGCCGTCGAAGCGGAAGGATTCCTCGCCCTTGCTGCCGCCCTCGCCGAGCCCGTACTCGTCGCGGACGACGATGGTCAGGCCGGGCACCAGGAACGCGGTCTGCCGGGCGCGCGCGTGCAGGGTGTCCAGGTTGAGCTTGGCGTCCTTGAGGAAGATCTGGCGGTCGGCCCAGTAGCGCACACGGGTGCCGCTGCGGGTCTTCGGGATCTTCTTGGCCTTGCGCAGACCGCTCTTCGCTTCGAACTTCGCGTCCGGGCCGAGGGCGGAGAAGGCGCCGGGGACGCCGCGGCGGAAGCTGATCGCATGGGTGTGCCCCCCGCGGTCGACCTCCACATCGAGGCGCGCGGAGAGCGCGTTCACCACGGAGGCGCCGACGCCGTGCAGACCGCCGGAGGCGGCGTAGGAGCCGCCGCCGAACTTTCCGCCGGCGTGCAGCTTGGTCATGACGACCTCGACACCGGAGAGGCCGGTCTTGGGCTCGACGTCGACCGGGATGCCGCGGCCGTTGTCCTTGACCTCCACCGAGCCGTCGTCGTGGAGGACGACCTCGATGTGGTCGCAGTAACCGCCGAGGGCCTCGTCCACGGCGTTGTCGATGATCTCCCAGAGGCAGTGCATCAGGCCACGGCTGTCCGTGGACCCGATGTACATACCCGGGCGCTTGCGCACGGCCTCGAGCCCCTCGAGGACGAGCAGGTGCCGCGCGGTGTAGTTGGAACCGTCCCGGTCTGCTCCTGCCAGCAGCGCTGTGGACGACGGCACGGACGTCTCGGCGGTCACGCGGTTCGCTCCTCGCTGAATTTCAAATGGGGCCCCGATGGGTAAGGGCGCGGCTTGGTTCACCGGTGAGAGGGTACCGAGGCCTGGTAGAGCCGTTGTAACGCCACCCTCGTCCCGGTCCCACCCTAGTCGAGAGTCGCATGGGTGTTCGATCCCTCGATGGAGTGAAGCACACATCACGTTCCCATCGAGGCATGAACCATTTAGGCTCCGGGCACGTCCTCATGAACAACCGGCAACCCAGCCGGGAGGGCCGACCACCGATACAACGCGAATCCGTACGACACAGAGACACGCACTACGGCACATTCGCCGCCAACCGGCAGCAGCCGGCCGCCTCGGAGATTTTTTTCGAGGAAAAGCCTCGAGCGGGAACGTTTTGGGGCTGGTTGGATGTTGACCCTGGTACGACAGCTCGTCGAGCTAGAGAAGAGGCGACGTGACTACTGTTCTGACCCCCGCGAGCCCGCTGACGGCCGCCGATCGCTGCGACCGCTGCGGCGCCCAGGCATACCTGCGCGTCGTCCTGCTGAGCGGTGGAGAACTGCTCTTCTGCGCCCACCACGGTCGCAAGTTCGAGCCGGAACTCAAGAAGATCGCCGCTGAGATACAGGACGAGACGGAGCGGCTGACCGCTCCGAAGGCCACTCCTGACGAGGAGCGCTGACACTTCGCGTCCGACGACGAGCAGCCAGCCCGGCACAGGCCGGCGAACGGGCGGCGTCCTCCCCTTGCGGAGGACGCCGCCCGTCTGCGTTCACGCTGCCGCTGAGGTCGGGGGCCAGGGCGTCAGGCGCCGGGGCCTGTGAGATGGCCGGGCACGCCCGGGGCGCGAGTGAAAGCGCCTATCGGAGCCCAGAGCTCCGCAGTGCCGGCCCGACGGCTGCATGCGACTGCCCGTCGAGGACTGACGGCGGCTGGCGCCACGCCAGGCGTCGGGAGCGTGCCGTGGGGCATCGGGCGTGGCCTGTGGCGGTGGTGTGGCGCCCTGACGGCCGCAGGCGCTGCTCACGCGTTCCGAGCCGTCCCCGTCGGGCAAGGAGGGGCGGCACCGCCCGGGCTCCACAGCAGCCGTCGGCGCCCGCTATCAGCCCGGTGCCGTCGCAGGCCACCCCAGTGTGTCCAGGACGTCCGAGATGCGGGTGTAGACCCCCGGACTGCCCGCCCAGCCGCAGCCCGCTCCCCAGGAGACCAGGCCTATGAGCCGGCCCTGGGCGACCAGTGGCCCCCCGCTGTCGCCCTGGCAGGCGTCCCGGCCACCGGCCACCTCACCCGCGCACAGCATCGTCTCGGCGCGGTAGGTGCCGTTGGAGCCCCCGGAGTACGCCTTCTCGCAGAGGGCGTCGGGCTGCACCCGTACGCGCGCTCCGTGCAGGCTGCCGGCGTAGCTGCCGGAGCCGGTGGTGTCCCCCCAGCCGTAGACCGTGGCCGGCGTGCCCGCGCGGTACGCCGGGTCGCCCGGCCCGGCCATGCCTATGACCGAGGCGACGGGGAGCGGCTCGGCAAGGCCGAGCACGGCGAAGTCGCCGGAGTTGGTGTCACCGTCGTAGTCCGGGTTCACCCAGACCTTGCGCACGGCGACCTCCTGGCCGCTCTCCGAGAGCAGCTCGCTCCGCCCGGCTATGACCTTGAGGTCGCGCACCCGCTCCGGGGCGGCGCCGAGCACTTCCGGGTCCATGCAGTGGGCGGCGGTGAGCACCGTGGTCCGTCCGACCGCCACACCCCCGCAGAACTGGCCCGCCCGCGCACCGCCGAACCGGTCACGACTGGAGAGCGCCACGGTGTACGGACTCTGTGACACATCGACGGGGAAGCCACCGACGACGACGCTGTCGGAGGCCGCCGGAGCGGCCGAGGCCAGCGGTATGACGGTCCCCGCAGCCACGAGGGTCAGCGGCCGGGCCAGGGCCCTGGCAAGTCGACGTCGCATGCACGCTCCTCACACTGGGGTGAACCTTGGACACCCACAGTGAGGGAAGTGGTCACCGTCCGCACCCGCGCGACAGGGTGAAGGCCCGGCCCCTCGGAGGGGGCCGGGCCTTCACGGACAGCGGCGCGCGACAGGCCGTCGCGGCGGGAGCGACGTCCTAGTCGAGGTAGTCGCGCAGCACCTGCGAACGCGACGGGTGACGCAGCTTCGACATGGTCTTCGACTCGATCTGACGGATCCGCTCACGCGTGACGCCGTACACCTTGCCGATCTCGTCGAGGGTCTTCGGCTGACCGTCGGTGAGACCGAACCGCATCGAGACGACGCCCGCCTCGCGCTCCGACAGGGTGTCGAGCACGGAGTGCAGCTGCTCCTGCAGCAGCGTGAAGCTGACGGCGTCGGCCGGGACGACGGCTTCGGAGTCCTCGATGAGGTCACCGAACTCGCTGTCGCCGTCCTCGCCCAGCGGGGTGTGCAGGGAGATGGGCTCGCGACCGTACTTCTGGACCTCGATGACCTTCTCAGGGGTCATGTCGAGCTCCTTGGCCAGCTCCTCCGGGGTGGGCTCACGGCCCAGGTCCTGGAGCATCTGGCGCTGGACGCGCGCGAGCTTGTTGATGACCTCGACCATGTGCACCGGGATACGGATGGTGCGGGCCTGGTCGGCCATGGCGCGGGTGATCGCCTGACGGATCCACCAGGTGGCGTACGTGGAGAACTTGTAGCCCTTGGTGTAGTCGAACTTCTCGACCGCGCGGATCAGACCGAGGTTGCCCTCCTGGATGAGGTCCAGGAACAGCATGCCGCGGCCGGTGTAGCGCTTGGCCAGGGAGACCACCAGTCGGAGGTTGGCCTCCAGCAGGTGGTTCTTGGCCCGGCGGCCGTCCTCCGCGATGATCTCCAGCTCGCGCTTCAGCTTCGGCGCCAGCTTGTCGGAGTTCGCCAGCTTGTCCTCGGCGAACAGGCCCGCCTCGATGCGCTTGGCGAGCTCGACCTCCTGCTCGGCGTTGAGCAGGGGGACCTTGCCGATCTGCTTGAGGTAGTCCTTGACCGGGTCGGCGGTGGCGCCCGCGGCGGCGACCTGCTGGGCCGGCGCGTCGTCCTCGTCCTCGTCGGACAGCACGAAGCCCGCGGCCTCGGTGCCCTCGGGCTCGTCCGCGACCTTGGTCTCCTCGAGGACCTCCTCGTCGACCAGCTCGGCGTCGTCCTTCTTGGCCGTGGTCTTCTTCGCGGCGGTCTTCTTGGCCGTGGTCTTCTTCGCCGCCGTCTTCTTGGCGGTGGTCTTCTTGGCGGCCGCCTTCTTCGCGGGCGCCGCCTCCTCCTCGGCGGCCGCGTCGGCGGCCGGAGCCGCGGACGCGGCGGCGGTGGCCTTTCTGGGGGTCGCCGTCTTGGCCGCCACGGTCTTGGTGGCGGTGCGCTTGGCGGGACTCTTCGCTGCGACGCTCTTGCGGGTGCGCTTGGGCTCTGCGGCACTGACCATCAGCGTCACACCCTCTTCCTCGAGGATCTGGTTGAGGCTGCGCAGTACGTTCTTCCACTGAGTGGCCGGAATCTGGTCAGCTTCGAAGGCCCGACGCACGTCATCGCCGGCGATCTGCCCCTCAGCCTTTCCCCGCTCGATGAGCGCCATGACAGAGACGGACTCGGCGATCTCCGGCGGGAGCGTACGGGATGTGCTGGCCGACACGAACAACCTCTCGGAACGTTGGAAAACGGCTTCCGGCCCCGTCCACAGTGGACAGGGGCCGACCGCCGGCTTGGGGATGGGCCGACGGCGCGGGCGGGGGCCGGGGAGATGCACAGCGCCGTGAACGGCGTCCGTATTCCCTCCGCGGCTGTCACCTCTTAGGTCATCGCGTTCTTCCCAGGAGCGTTACGCCCGTCCCGCGTGGCCCGAGTCACACCCCACAACCGGTCAAAACCTGACAGATGAGGACAGAAGCGTGCACCTGGGGTGAGGCGGTCGCCACCCCGGGCCGGAGCAAGTGTTGCGTACCGTCGGACCCTGCGGAACCGTCGACGGCTCCGCAGGGTCCGACGGGGAACGGCTCACGGACGCGGCTCTGCCACAGGAGGGGGATGGCAGGCCGGACCGCGCCATCAGGGAAATGCGGTCAGTGCTCGCGCGGTGCGGGCACCACGCGCTCCACCTCGGGGTGGACCGTGAGAAGTTGCCGCATGGCCGCCTCGGCCGCTGCTCCGTCGCCGCCGGCGAGGGCGTCGACGATCCGGGCGTGGTGGGCCAGCGAGGTTTCGTTCGGCCGCTCACAGCCGGTGACCGGGCCGCCCGACACCTGGAGGGCGGCGGACACGATGCCGGACAGATGCTCCAGCATGCGGTTGCCGGCGACCTGGATGAGCAGGGAGTGGTACTCGTTGTCCGCCCGGGCGAAGGTCAGCGCGTCGCCCTGTCCGAGGGCGTGCCCCATGATCTCCACCATGTCGGTCAGCCGCTGCTGGACGTCCTCCCGGCCGTGTCCGGCCGCCAGGCGCGCGGCGAGCGGCTCGATCGTCCAGCGCAGCTCGCTCAGCTCCCGGCGCTGGTCGTCCCGCTGCGGCCCGTAGGCCCGCCACTCGATGATGTCCGGGTCGAGAAGGTTCCAGTCGCTGACCGGGCGCACCCGCGTGCCCACGTTCGGCCGGGCGCTGACCAGGCCCTTGGCCTCCAGGACGCGGAGCGACTCGCGGACGACGGTACGGGACACCTCGAAACGCTGGCCGATCTCCTCGGGCACCAGCGGGCGGTCGGCGCCCAGGTCACCGGAAACGATCATCTGTCCCAGCTGCTGGACCAGTTGCCCGTGCAGCCCGCGTCCGCGGCTGCCCGCGGTCCGCCGGCCCACGCGGCCCAGATCCGGCTCCGCCGTGTCCCATGCGGCGCCCCGGTCGGTGCCGGGCGCCTCCGCGTAGGGGTAGCGGTCGAGTTCGCCCGGGGTCGCGAGGCCGGAGTCGGCGGAGCGGGCGGCGGTCATCATGGTGTGCGCAAGGGTACTCACGCATCCTTTGTCGGCGTCGGCTCCAACTCCCTTGAGGTCTTTGGTGAAAAGCACACGAAAGGGTGATCGCTCACCTCGTCGCAATTGACGCCTTATCGGAAAGAAATGAGCTTTTCACGGGGAGTTACGATCAGAGGGAGCCCGAGAAGCACAATCCCGATCGTCATCGGACGTCATCGGACTCGGCCTCGCAGACCCGTGAACGCGTACGCGCACAGGAGCACCGACACCGACAACGCCATGGCCCCGCCCACGGGTTGGGCCAGCAGCCGCAGCAGCGCCTCCAGGTGCTGCTCACCCCCGAAGGGCCAGCGCAGCGGAAGCCCGTCCCGCAACCGCCCGCCGAACGGCGCCGGACCGCGCGTCGAGGGCCCCTCCGTGATCTTGTGCACGGCGGGTACGACGAGAAGCGGCACGGCGACGACGGCGGCCAGCCCCGCCGTGGTGGACCGGAACACGCCTGCGGCCAGCACCCCGGCCCACGCGCAGCCCGTGACCAGGGCGAGCCACCCGGCGGTGAGTGCGGGCCAGTCCGCCGGGAGCGCGACCAGCTCGCTTCCGTAGACGAGATAGAGCAGTTCGGCGGTGCAGCCGACGGTCAGCACGGCCAGGGCGAGGGCGCTCAGCGAGGCGACGAAGAGCTTCGCGGTCAGCAGGCCGAGCCTCCTGGGGACCGTCCCCCGGTCCACGGCGAGCGCGGGGTGGCGGAACTCGTCGCCGAACGCCAGCGCGCCGAGCAGACCCGCCCCGAGCGCGGCGGGCGGCAGCGGCGCCTCCACGGGCCAGGCGGCCAGCAGCCGCGGCTGCGGGGTGTGACCGATGCGGGCCAGCAGCACGGCGGTGAGGGCGGACACGGCGAGGACGCACGCCCCCACGACGTACCCCGTGGGCACCCCGGTGGCCCGGCGGATCTCGTAGCGGACCGGCCGCAGCGGGGTGGGTGCGGGACGGACGAGGACGGGGGGCGGGAGGGTGACGGTGGTGGGGCGGGGTGGGGCGGGTTGCCGTGGTGGCGTCGGCCGGGGGGTGCCGTCGCCGGGCGCCTCCCGGGGTGGCTCCGGCTGGGGTGACACGGCGGGGACGGGCTCGGGTGCGGGTGTTCCGGTTTCCGGCTCGGGGTTGGGGCCGGGGGTGGGGCTGGGGTTGGGGACTGCTGCGGCTCCGGGCTCCGGGTCGGGACCGGGCCGAGCGTCGGTCGCAGCGGAGGGCTGGGACTCCGGTGCCGGCGAGGCTTTCGTGTCCGTGCCGGCCCCCGGCCCCATGTCCCCGGTCTCGTCCGCCAGTTGATGCACGACGATGCCGTTCCGGAAGGCCGTCTCCCCCACCTCGGCGCAGGTACTGCCGTAGACGCAGAGGCGGTTGCCGCCCTCGCGTACGACCTCCACGGACCGTTGCGTGGAACGGGCCCGCCGGGCGAGCAGCGCGGAAAGGCGGGCTGCGTGCGGACTGCGGACGACGACGCGCGGGCGCAGCCGCGTGCGGGCGAAGTCGGCGGCACGCTGGTCGGCGACGACCCGTCCGCCGTCCAACGTGACCACGTGATCGGCGAACCGCGCCGCCTCCTTGGGATCGGCCGTGCTGCACAGCACCGTCCCGCCCTGCGCCGCGTGTTCCCGCAGCATGTCGTACAGCCAGCGCCGCTCCCCCACCGCGAGCCCTCCCGCGGGGTCGTCGAGCACGAGGGTGTGCGGGTCCGGCAGGAGGGCGCAGGCCAGGCCCAGACGACGGTCCATACCTCGCGACAGGGTGCCGAGGCGCTCGTCGCGCAGGCTCACCAGGCCCACCGCTTCGAGCACTTCGTCCGCGCGCCGGGCCGGGACCCCCGAGGCCGCGCACAGCATGCGGAGATGTCCGCGGACCGAGCGGGCAGGGTGCCCCGGCACGTCGCCCAGCACCACACCGACCTCGTGCGCGGGGTGCGGGATCCGGTGCAGGGGGCGGCCTCTGAAGTAGGTGATCCCCCGCCCGCGTTGGAGCTCCAGCATGAGTCTCAACGCCGTCGTCTTGCCCGCGCCCGGTGCTCCGAGCAACGCGGTGAAGCGGCCCGCGTGCGCCTCGAAGGAGACGTTGTCGACTGCGGGCGGCTGCTCTTTGCGGGAGATGCTGGTCAGTCCGATGGCCTGGATCACCCGATGCAAGATAGCGCGCCATATCGGGTTTTTCGGGCACCACAGGGCCCGTTGCACGGGAGGAGACGGTCCGGGAACGCGTCCCGGAGCCGGCCCCTTCCTGTGTCAGACCTCAGGGCGCAGCATGGGCGGGTTGAGCAGGGTGGCGCCGCCGGCCCGGAAGAGCTGGGCGGGACGGCCGCCCTGCCGGGTGGTGGTGCCGCCGGTGGGCACCAGGAAGCCCGGGGTGCCCGTCACCTTGCGGTGGAAGTTCCGCGGGTCGAGCGCCACGCCCCAGACGGCCTCGTAGACCCGGCGCAGCTCACCGACGGTGAACTCCGGTGGGCAGAACGCCGTCGCCAGCGAGGAGTACTCGATCTTCGAGCGGGCGCGCTCCACCCCGTCCGAGAGGATCTGGGCGTGGTCGAAGGCGAGCGGCGCCACCGGCTCGCCGTCCCTGCCGTAGCCGCCCTGTTCCAGCAGCTCGTCCACCGGCGCCCAGCGCGCGTTGCTGGCGTCGCCGCCCGCCCGGGGTGCGGGCAGGTCCGGGGCGAGCGCCAGGTGCGCGACGCTCACCACCCGCATGCGCGGGTCACGCTTGGGGTCCCCGTACGTGGCCAGCTGCTCGAGGTGGGCGCCGTGGTCCTGGGCGGGGATGGCCGGATCATGAACCCGCAGCCCCGTCTCCTCGGCCAGCTCCCGCGCCGCCGCCTGCGCCAGATCCTCGTCGGCCCGCACGAAGCCTCCGGGCAGTGCCCAGCGCCCCTGGAACGGGGGCTCGCCCCTGCGCACCGCCAGTGCACACAGAGCGTGACGTCGCACGGTGAGCACGACCAGGTCCACGGTGACGGCGAAAGGCGGAAAGGCTGACGGGTCGTAGGGCATGCGGCGATCATAGTCGTCTGCCTGACGATAAACACTCCCTTCACCGGCCGGATCGCCGGCCGGTCTGCGCCTGTCCAGGCATCTCTTCTACTCCTCCCCCTCCTCGCCACGTGACATCGAGTGCGCACCCTCCTGACGGTGCCCGCGCCGGCTCGCCGCGTCAGGGTGCGCGGCGCCCTTGGGCCGGGCCCCGCCCGGTGACATGCGGGGGCGCGGCACCCGCCCGGTCGCGCCACTTCCCCGGGGAGCGGAACGCCCCGCGCGACCGGCCGCCCGCATCCGGCGCCTCCTGGGCGCGGGCTCCGCATCGCGACCGGGAGCCTGACACGCGCCCCGTCCCGGCGCCTCGCCCGCACCGTGGCCGGGCGTCCCGCCCGCCTCGGCCGGGCCGCCCTCCTCCCTCTCCCCCTCGCCCCGCAAGCAGCGGCGGATCGACTCCGGGTCGAGCCCCTCGTTGCACGCCTGGTGCAGCAGACGCGCGAAGAGATAGTCCGGGTCGGCCCCGAGGGCCATGGCGAGTGCTTCCCGGGCCTCCAGTTCGTCCCCGGAGGACCAGGCGACCCACCCGGCGAGGGTGAGGGGCGCGGCGGCGTACTCCCCGTACGGGCCGACGCAGCGGCGCGCCAAGGTGCGCCACAGGCGGAGGGCAGGGGCCGCCTCGTCGCCCTCCATCCACGCGGCGGCGCGGTCGCGGGTCGTGCGGTCCTGGAGCCCGTGGAGCACCAGAGCCGCCTCGTCGAATCCGACCAGTTCGTCGTCGCGCAGGTCCGCCGGGAGGGTGCCGGAGACGGGCGGCGCGTCGGCGAGGCGGCGCACGAGGCGCTCGGCCAGTTCCATCGTCTCGTCGGCGACGGTCTTCCGGTCCTCCGCGTCGACGATCCGGGGCAGCAGCTTCAGCGCCGCCTCGTCCAGTGCGCGACGCTGGTCATGGGCGGCGGAGGTCTCCCAGGGCTGGAGCCGGGAGTGCAGTTCGCGCAGGGAGCCGCGGACCTGCAGCCCGGCGTAGGCGGCCGCGGCGGCCAGCACGGACGTGCCGGGCAGACCCATCGGCGTCCCCTCTGCCGGGCAGCAGGCCCGGTCGTCGCAGCAGTACGACCAGAAGCGGCCGTCGGAGACGCAGAGAGCTTCGACGACGGGTACGTCCAGGGCTCCGCACTCCAGTCGCAGGGCGTGGGCCAGCGGTCCCAGCCGCTCCTTGACCTCCCGGCCGGTCTCGCCCGGTCCCGGCTCCTGGCACAGGAAGACGACCATCTGCTCGGGCCGGGAGCCTCGCCGCTCGCCGCCGGTCACCAGGCCCTGGGCGAGCCGGCGGGCGGCCGAGGGCCACTCGCCGGGGTCGGCGGGGATGCCGAGCCGGGCCCGGCCGCCGAACCTGCCCCGCCCCCCGGTGTCGTGCAGGGAGACGAGGACCACGCTGTCCTCCGGGCGGTACCCGAGGAGGTAGGGCACGGCGTCGGCGAGCTCGGCCGGGGTGCGCAGGGTCACCTGCTGCGGGTCGCCGTGGCTCTCGTACGCGGTGCACGTCAGGTCCGGCGGGAGCGGAGGGCGGTCCTTCCGGCTCACCGGCACGGTCGTTTCGGTCCTGGCCGCGGCCGCTTCCTGTCCTGGCTCCGCCGCGTCGCGCCCGCCCTGGACGGGGATGTCACTGTTCTCGGAGGGACCGGTCGTCCCGCTGTGGTTCGTCATGCCGCGACCTTCTCGCGGATTGCGACATTCCGGTTTACCTGTGGACAAGTCGGATCAGGTCCATGTCACCGCCATCGCCGCCGGCCGGCCTTCGTCCACAGCCCTGAGCCGATGTCGGCGCCGTCCTGTTGTATGGGACCCATGGAGCACACGAACGACACGGATCTCCGGACGGCCGCCGACGCGGTGCTCGCCCGTCTCGTCGGCGACGACACGGGCACCGCACGGCTGCGTGACGACCAGTGGCGGGCGATCGAGGCGCTGGTCGCCGAGAAGCGCCGCGCCCTGGTCGTCCAGCGCACGGGCTGGGGCAAGTCCGCGGTGTACTTCGTGGCGACCGCGCTGCTGCGGGCCCGGGGCGGCGGACCGACCGTGATCGTCTCCCCGCTCCTCGCGCTCATGCGCAACCAGGTCGAGGCCGCCGCCCGGGCCGGGGTCCACGCCCGGACGATCAACTCCTCCAACAGCGAGGAGTGGGACGCCGTGCGGGCGGAGATCGACGCGGGGGACGTGGATGTGCTGCTGGTCAGTCCCGAGCGGCTGAACAACCCGGACTTCCGGGACCAGGTGCTGCCCCGGCTGGCCGCCGCGACCGGGCTGCTCGTGGTGGACGAGGCGCACTGCATCTCCGACTGGGGTCACGACTTCCGCCCGGACTACCGGCGGCTGCGGACCATGCTGAGCGACCTGCCGGAGGGAGTGCCGGTCCTCGCCACCACCGCCACGGCCAACGCCCGGGTGACCGCCGACGTCGCCGAGCAGCTCGGTACGGGCGGTTCCTCGGACGCGCTCGTGCTGCGGGGTCCGCTGGACCGGGAGAGCCTCAGCCTGAGCGTGCTGCGCCTGCCGGACGCGGCGCACCGCATGGCCTGGCTCGCCGACCACCTGGACCAGCTCCCCGGATCGGGGATCATCTACACGCTGACGGTGGCCGTGGCCGAGGAGGTCACCGCGTTCCTGCGCCGGCGCGGACATGTGGTCGCCTCGTACACCGGGCGGACGGAGAACGCCGACCGGCAGCAGGCCGAGGAGGACCTGCTGGCCAACAAGGTGAAGGCGCTCGTCGCCACCTCCGCCCTCGGCATGGGGTTCGACAAGCCCGACCTGGGCTTCGTGGTCCACCTGGGGTCGCCGTCCTCGCCCATCTCCTACTACCAGCAGGTCGGCCGCGCGGGCCGTGGTGTCCGGCACGCGGAGGTGCTGCTCCTGCCGGGCAAGGAGGACGAGGCGATCTGGGAGTACTTCGCCTCCCTCGCCTTCCCTCCGGAGGAGACGGTGCGCCGCACACTCGACGTGCTCGCGCGCGCCGACCGCCCTCTGTCCCTCCCCGCGCTCGAACCGCTCGTGGAGCTGCGCCGCTCCCGCCTCGAGACCATGTTGAAGGTGCTCGACGTGGACGGGGCCGTGAAGCGGGTCAAGGGCGGCTGGATCGCGACCGGGCAGCCCTGGTCGTACGACGCCGAGCGCTACGCGTGGGTGGCGCGTCAGCGTGCGGCCGAGCAGCAGGCGATGCGTGACTACGTGGCGACGACGGACTGCCGGATGGAGTTCCTGCAGCGGCAGTTGGACGACGAGGGCGCCAAGCCCTGCGGCCGCTGCGACAACTGCGCGGGCGCCCGCTACACGGCCGAGGCCTCCGCCGCGGCGCTCGACGCGGCCCGCGCCGACCTCGGCCGGGCCGGCGTCGAGGTGGAGCCCCGGCGCATGTGGCCCACCGGCCTCCCCGCGATCGGCGTGGACCTGAAGGGCCGTATCCCGGCCGGTGAGCAGGCCGCTCAGGGCCGGGCCCTCGGCCGGCTCTCGGACATCGGCTGGGGCAACCGGCTGCGTCCGCTGCTCGCACCGCAGGCGACGGACGGGCCCGTGCCCGACGACGTCGCCCGGGCCGCGGTCGGCGTGCTCGCCGACTGGGCCAAGGGGCCGGGTGGTTGGGCGCCGGGGGCGGACGACGCCCGGCCCCGGCCGGTCGGGGTGGTGACCGTCGCCTCGCGCACGCGGCCGCAGCTCGTCCGGTCGCTCGGGGCGCACATCGCGGAGACGGGCCGGCTGCCGCTGCTCGGGACGGTGGAGAGCACCGGCGAGCAGCATCAACTCCCCCGCAGCAACAGCGCCCAGCGGCTCAAGGCGCTCGCCGGTGCGCTGACCGTCCCGCCCGAGCTCGCGGAGGCACTCGCGCGGGCCGGAGGTCCGGTGCTTCTGGTGGACGACTACACCGAGACGGGGTGGACACTCGCCGTCGCGGCACGGCTGCTGCGGCGTGCGGGTGCGCAGGGAGTGCTGCCGCTGGTACTGGCCGTACAGGGCTGAGCGGAAGCCCGTATTCGGCAGGTGGGGATATTAGCCGCGGATCAGCCGATAACGGTCTCCCGCCTCAATTGCTCGTTGCCGCATCCAAGTTCGACAGGAAGAATTGAAGGACGCACCCGCACGGCTCGCCCGCCGACCAGGTAGGGCTCTGTTGCGTGCGCGCTCCCCCGAATCCGACCCGCCCGCAGTGTGGGCGTAGCCGAAGGGAGGACCGTGACCTTCGGATTCGCTCCGTCCTCGGCGGCATCGCTGTCGACGTCCGCCGCATCCGCCAACCGTGTGCTCGAGCCTGCGGAGTGGGCGGCCGCGGGAATCCCGCTGCTGCGCAGCCCGCGCGAGGTCGTCAGCGGGCTGCACGCCCGGCACCGTCCCGGTCCGGCGACCGCGGTCGTCGCCGTGCTCGATCCGGACGAACGCCTGCGGGCGAGCGCGTCGTTCACACGGCACTCCGCCTCCGCCGACGGCTGGATGTACCGCAACGCGCTGCTGGCCCAGCTTCGCCGGGTCATCCCGCACGACCTGCGGCGCCGCACCCCGGTGCGCACCGCCGTCCTGCTGTACTGCCGTGAGGGCGACGCCCGCTGGACGGAGGAGGACGGAGCCTGGATGTGGGGGCTGCGGGACGCCTGCACCCTGCACGGGCTGCGCTGCGGTGCGTACATCACGCTGACCCGTGACGGCTGGCAGGTCCTGGGTGAGGGCCGGGGCGGCCGCCATCCCAGCGCCGGTTCGGAGCCGGAGCCGGTCGCCATGTCCGAGGCGCCGCCGCGGATCCCGCGCACCGGCGGAGCCGCGTCGGAGGTGCTGCGGCGCGCCGCGGCCCGCTGACGTCGGGCCGTTCGCCCGCCCGCGCGCCCGACGGACGCGCGCGTGCCTCACGCGAGCCCGTGGTGTCGGCTCGCCCCGGTACGACGCCACGGAGCGGCGACCATGGCGGACGAGACGTCGCGGGCCGGCCGCCCCTCAGGAACCGGAGGCTCCGTAAGCCGTGCCCGTGGCCCCGGGGAGCCGCCGAGAGCCCGCGAGCGGGCCCGAGGAGAGCCACGAGCCACACCGGGTGCGGAGCGCCTCGCCCGTCCCCGGGACGCACCGACCGCCCCGGGCACACCGACCGGTCAGCGGTACGGGAAAGCACCGCGACCGTCCGCGTCCACACAAGCACGCTGTCCCCGCCCGAGTGGCTGACGACGCCGTGGCGTCGGCTCAGACCCCGGCGCCCAGCACGGAGTTGATGCGCTGCGGGTCCCCGCAGACGATCAGCAGCGCGCCGGCCCGGGCGTGGGCCGCCTTCAGGGCGGTGGCGGTCACGGACTCGGGGCCGCCGTTGACGGCGACCACCACGACGGGACGCGCCTTGGCACGGTCCGCCACCTGGGCGTCCGTGTAGAAGACGTCGTCGCCGGCGTCGTGCTGCGCCCAGTAGGACGCCTCGCCGAAGGACAGTTCATGGGTGGCCCACGGGTGCTGTTCACCTGTGGTGATCACCAGCACGTCGCCGGGGGCGCGGCCGGAGTCCAGGAGCAGGTCGACGGCTTCCTCGGCGGCGTCGAGCGCCCCCTCGGCGGAAGCCGGGATCAGCTGGATCTGCGGGCCGTCGGCGGCGTGCGGAACCGAAGGGCCGGGCTTGGCCGCGGGGGCCGCGTCACGCGAGGTGCGCTGGGCCGGAGGCGCCGGCCGCGGCGGGCCGGGACGACCGGGACGCGACGGAGCCGCGGGGCGGGGACCGGGTACGGGGCGGGGGGTCGGCGCGATGCGGCCGCTGGCCGGCGTGGCGCGGGGACCCTGGGCACTCTCGTGAATCTGAGGCTCCTCGGGAATGAGAGGCATGAGCTGATTTTTATCAAACGGTGGCACGGCCGGCATCGCCGGGTGGCACATCAGTGCGAGCGTCCGGTCAGAAATCGAAGCCGAGTTGGCCCTCGATCTCCGGGACGCGCGCCTCCGCCCAGGCGCGGGCCTTCTTGAGGTGCCGCCACTGGGGCAGCGCATCAAGATACGCCCACGACAGGCGGTGGAACGGGGTGGGCCCCCGGACCTCCAGCGCGGCCCGGTGCACGGGGGACGGATACCCGGCGTTGTCCGCGAAACCGAAGTCTGCATGGTCGGCGCCCAGTTCGGCCATCATTTTGTCGCGCTGGACCTTGGCTATGACCGACGCCGCCGCCACGGCCACGCACGACTGATCGCCCTTGATGACCGTCCGGACCCGCCAGGGCGAGCCGAGGTAATCGTGCTTGCCGTCGAGGATGACCGCGTCGGGCCGGACGGGCAGGCCCTCCAGGGCGCGGACGGCCGCCAGCCGGAGCGCGGCGGTCATCCCCAGGTCGTCGATCTCTTCGGGCGACGCGTGGCCGAGGGCGTACGACGTCACCCAGTCCCGCAGCGTCTCGGCGAGTTCGGTGCGGCGTTTGACGGTGAGGAGCTTGGAGTCGGTGAGTCCCTCGGGGGGCCGGCGCAGTCCGGTGATCGCCGCGCAGACGGTGACCGGGCCGGCCCACGCGCCACGCCCCACCTCGTCGACACCTGCAACGATCTTCGCTCCGGTCGTGGCGCGGAGTGAGCGCTCGACGGTGTGAGTAGGTGGTTCGTACGGCATGGCGCCCTTAGCGTACGCCGCCGGGTCCGGCGTCCGACACCCCGGTTCCCGGACTGCGGTCACCGCCGTCACCACCTTGTGATCAGGAGGCGTGCGGACGCAGCAGCGGGACCATCAACTGGTCGATCATCTGCTCGAGATCGACATCCGACCATTCGCTGCCGCACATCTTCGAGCGGTACATCATCATCGCCGGGATGGCGTCGAAGACGTATCCGTTGGCCGCGTCCGGCCGCACCTCTCCCCGCTCGACACCTCGCTCGACCACCTCGCGGAGCATCGTGAGGGTCGGCTCCACGACACCGTTGAAGATCACCGCGTGGAAGCGCTCGGCCTCGGTGCTGTCGCACTCGTGAATGACCGCGCGCAGAGCGAATCCCGGCTTGGAGAACATGGCGTCCCGGGCCCTGCGGCACAGCTCCAGCAGGTCCTCGCGCACGCTTCCCAGATCCGGCGCCTCATGGAAGTCGGGCAGCGCGGCGCGCAGGGCGTCGGCGACGAGATCCTCCTTGGAGGGCCAGCGCCGGTAGACCGCCGCCTTTCCCGTCTGGGCGCCCGCGGCGACGCCCTCCATCGTCAGGCCGTTCCAGCCGACCGTGCTGAGCTGCTCCAGCGCGGCCTCGAGGATCGCGCGTTCCAGTACGGCGCCGCGGCGGCGGGAGGCGGCCGTCTGAGCCTGGGCGGCGGCCCAGCTCGAAGTAACCATCTGACTCTCTCCAACGAGCAGAGGAAGCGGGCATTCGGGGATGAAGCATCCGCCGCACGGCACCGAAGGGGGACGCACCGACACGGCGGGCATTCAGTGAACGCTTGCGTTCACTGTCGGGGGCTTCTACCGTTGACGCAACAGTGAACGCGCTCGTTCACTAACTCTTCCGTGGGGGACCCATCGTGACCACCTCTCCTTTGCTCCAGGATCCAAAGCCGGGTGCGGCTCGCCGGCCAGGGCGCCCCGGCATCGCCCTCGCCGTCATCGCGGCCTGTCAACTCATGGTCGTACTCGACGCGACGATTGTGAACATCGCGCTCCCGCACATCCAGAATGCCCTGCAATTCAGTACCACCGACCTCACCTGGGTGGTCAGCGCCTACACCCTGACCTTCGGCGGGCTGCTGCTCCTCGGCGGCCGGGCCGGCGACATCCTCGGGCGGCGCCGCGTCTTCATGAGCGGCATCCTGCTGTTCACCGCGGCCTCCCTGCTCGGCGGGCTCGCCCAGGAGCCGTGGCAGCTGCTCGCGGCGCGCGTCCTGCAGGGCGTGGGCGGCGCGATCGCCTCGCCGACCTCGCTGGCGCTCATCACCACCACGTTCCCGGAGGGCCCCGAACGCAACCGGGCCTTCGGCGTCTTCGCCGCGGTCTCGGCGGGTGGCGGCGCCATCGGACTGCTCGCGGGCGGCATGCTCACCGAGTGGCTCGACTGGCGGTGGGTGCTCTTCGTCAACGTGCCCATCGGCCTGCTGATCGCGGTCCTCACCCCGATGTACATCAACGAGTCCGAACGGCACAGCGGACGCTTCGACATCGCGGGTGCGGTGACCTCGACGGCCGGCATGGCCACACTGGTCTACGGCTTCATCCGCGCGGCCGAGGAGGGCTGGAGCGACACGGTCACCATCGGCTCCTTCGTCGCCTCGGCCATCCTGCTGGCGGGCTTCGCGCTGATCGAGTCGCGCGCCAAGGAACCGATCACGCCCCTGCGGATGTTCGCCGACCGCAACCGCTCGGGCACGTATGTGATCATGCTCAGCCTCGCCGCGGCGATGTTCGGCATGTTCTTCTACATCGTTCTCTTCGTGCAGAACGTCCTCGGGTACACCCCGATCGAGGCCGGACTCGCCTTCCTGCCGGTCACGGTCGTGATCGCCGCCGGAGCGGGAATCTCGCAGCGGTTCCTGCCGGTGTTCGGCCCCAAGCCGTTCATGATCATCGGTTCGACCCTGGCCGCGCTGGGGCTGGCCTGGCAGACGCTGATCGACTCCGACAGCTCCTACGTCAGCGGCATCCTCGGGCCGATGCTGGTCTTCGGCTTCGGCATGGGTCTGAACTTCGTGACGCTGACGCTCACCGCGGTCTCGGGGGTGGCCCAGCACGAGGCCGGAGCCGCGTCCGGCCTGCTCAACGCGACCCAGCAGGTGGGCGGGTCGGTGGGCCTGGCGCTGCTGACCACGGTGTTCGGCACGGCCGGCCGGGACGAGGCGGAGAAGCAGGTGCCCGCTTTCCTCGCGGAGGCGACGGCGGAGCAGAAGGCGGAGTTCGCCCGGACTCAGCAGCTTCCGGCGCCGTGGGGGCACGAGGTGCTCGCGCAGGGCATCTCCTCGGCCTTCGTCCCGGCGGCCGCCATGGCGGTACTGGCCCTGGCCGTCGCCTGGCTCGTCATCCGGGTCCGCAAGAGCGACCTGGAGGCGCTGTCCGGCACGGCGGGACCCGGCATCGGCTGAGGGGGGCGCCCCCACCACACGCGCCCGGCCCGGCGACGCACCGGCCGACCCCACGGGGGCCGGCGGGGCGACGCCGGGCCGGCGCGCGTACGACAGCAGCGCGCCGCACCACACGAACAGCACCCCCGCCCACACCGTCATGCCGCCCCCCGAAGCACTCTCACCACGCGTCCACAGCGGGACGACACGTGTCAGCTCCCGAGGACCCACGGGTCCACCGAGCCGCACACCGCCCGCAGCGGACACACCGACAACGAGCAGCCGGTCACGCAGAGTTCCCGTCACATACGGAGAGTTTCCCGCGACCCGCCCGCGACGCGCTCCCGAAGACCGAAGCCCTCAGACCTCGACGTCCCGCGCCACCCACTCCGGCAACGGCTCCACCCGCTCGGTCCACTCCTCGGGAGGCGCCCCCGCCGGCCCTGCCGCGACCACCCCGCCCACGATGGCGCAGGTGGTGTCGACATCCCCGCCCACCTGCGCGGTCGTCCAGAAGGCGTTCTCGTAGTCGCCCAGGGAGCGGGCGGCGGACCAGAGCGCGAAGGGCACGGTGTCGTGCGCGGTCGTCCGCCGTCCGCAGCCGAGGACGGCCGCGACGGTGGCCGCGTCGCCGTAGTCGAGCATGTCGCGCGCCCGGCGCAGCCCCGCGCCGACGGCACTGCGTGCGGGGATCAGCGCGATGACCCCGTCGAGGAGGTCCCCCGCGCCGGGCGGCCCGTCCGCAGCGGCGGCGAGGGCGGCCGCCGCGGCGACGGCCATGGCGCCGACCACGGCCTCGCGGTGCTGGTGCGTGGGGTAGGCGGAGATCTCCGCCTGGTGGGTGGCCTGCTCGGGGTCGTCGGCGTACCAGGCGCCCAGGGGCGGGATGCGCATCGCGGCGCCGTTGCCCCACGAACCCTGGCCGTTGAAGAGCGCGGCGGCCAGTTCGCGCCAGTCGCCGCCTTCGCGGACCAGGCGCAGCAGGCGGTTGACGGCGGGGCCGTAGCCCCGGTCGAAGTCGTGGTGGTGGGCGAAGGAGTGGGACAGGGCGTCCTGGTCGATGCGGTGGTGCGCGGCCAGGACGGTGACGACGGAGCACGCCATCTCGGTGTCGTCGGTCCACTGCCAGGGGCTCTCGGGCAGTTCGCGGCGCTTGAGCAGCGGATGGTTCACCGGCACGAAGAACTGCGAGCCGAGCGCATCCCCCACCGACAGGCCGCGCAGGCTCGCCAGCGCGCGCTCCAGCCGCGCCTCCGGGGAACGATCAGTGGTCATCGCCTCGGAACTCTCCCATCCGGCTCTCGCCGACTCCAGTGCGTTCCGCCTGTCCGGTGATCGGGTAGCGCTCCGGCTCGCGCCAGCGTTCGAAAGGCCTGTCGAGCTCGTACTTCCCGTTCTCGCCCAGGACGAGCATCCTCACCTCGGCGTTCCCGGGGTTGGACAGCGACTCGAACTCCGCCACGGTCCAGTGGAACCACCGCATGCAGAACAGCCGCATGGCCAGGCCGTGGGTGACGATGAGGACGTTGGGCGGGTGGTCCGGGGCCTCGAAGCTGCGGAACAGGCTCTCCAGGAAGCCGCCGACGCGGTCGTAGACGTCGGCGCCGGACTCGCCCTGGGCGAAGCGGTAGAAGAAGTGGCCGTAGGCGTCCCGGTAGGCCTTCTGGAGGCGGACGTCCTCGCGGTCCTGCCAGTTGCCCCAGTCCTGTTCGCGCAGGCGGGGTTCCTCACGGACGCGTATCAGGTCCGGGTCGAGGCGGAAGGCGTTCAGGGTCTCGAGCGTCCGTCGGTACGGGGACACGTAGACGCTGACCCGCTCCTGGCCGAAGAGGCCGCGGAGCCGCTCGCCCGTCGCCTCGGCCTGCTTCCTGCCCCGCTCGGTGAGGCCGAGGGCGTGGTCGGGTTCGCGCTCGTAGACGGTGTCGTCAACATTGCCCCTTGATTCACCGTGCCGGACAAGGACGATGCGCCGTGGTCGTGCCATGCCAAAACCCTAGATCGGGTGGGGGCACTTCGGGCACTCGTGCGGGTTCCGTACGGCATTTGTCACACTTCATTGCCGCGCCGGGCCACGGAAGCGCTCACACCGTCCAGGCGGACTCCATGTCGACGATGTCTCCCGCGAGGGCCGCGACGTCCGCCTCGGTCTGTGCCCGCAGGGCCAGTCGCTCGACGCGTTCGGTCCGGTACTTGCCGTGTTCGGCGGCGGACCGCCACATCGACAGGACGAGGTACTCGTTGCCCGGTGCCTCGCCGAACAGCCCCCGCACCATGCCGGGCGATCCGGCCATCGCCGGGTTCCACACCTTCTCCTGCATCAGCACGAAGTGCTCGGCGCGCTCCTCGTGGACCCGGCACAGCGCGACCCGGATCAGGTCGGCGTCGGTGAAGCGCGGCTCGAACCCGGTCTTCACGTCGAAACGGTGGTCGAACAGTCTGACCTGGGCGTTTGTGAAGGTTCCCGCCTGTGAGGAGGCCAGCCGGTCGTGGGACCGGGCCATGAAGGAGTCGTAGAAGGCGCGGCTCTCCCAGAAGGAGAAGACGTGCGCCACGTCCTGCCGCCCCCGGCTCCAGCCTCCGCCCTGCGCGCGAAACCCCGGCTCCCCCAGAAGCCCCGCCCACTTCCGCTGTCCCCGCTCGAACCCCCGACGGTCCACCACGGTGCAGCGAATCCACTTGACCAGCACCGCGCCATCGTAAGGCCAGGGAGCACGGCCCCGGTCGCCGTCGCGTCGACTGCGTACCGGCGCCCGGGGCCGCCTGCGTGGCAGGATGGACAACCTGCCGTGGAATCACGGTGGTTGGGGTGCGCCGGCAGGACGGTCACGAGGAAGGGGACAACTGGTGAACGGCCTCAGCAAGGGGATCCGCAAGGTCGAGATCGCGCTGCGGTGGGATCCGAGTCCGTCGGGAGAGCCCTCCACCGACCTCGACCTGGTCGCCGCACCCTATCCGGCGGACGACCCGCACGGGGACCCCGCCTACGTGGTGCACTTCGACAGCCGCTCCCCCGACGGCACCATCACGCTCAACCGGGACAGCCAGGACGGCAAGGGCTTCGGGTACGACGAGGTCATGACGCTGGAGCTGGACCGTCTGGACCCGCGCTACGCGCGCGTGGTGGTCGGGGTCGTCATCCAGCAACAGCAGGGGCCGCGGACGTTCTCCGGGGTGCGCAGCCCGGGGCTGCGCATCCGCGAGGGCTACGACGTGCTGGCGGAGGACGACTTCGGCGGGGTGCTGGGGGCGACGGCGGCCACGGTGGCGGAGTTCGTCCGGGAGGGCTCGGGCCCGTGGGAGTTCCGGGCGGGCGTGCAGGGCTTCGACGGCGACCCGGTGGACTTCACGCGCGTGATGGGCGCGGCCCGCCGGGCCTGACACCGAACGGACGGCCCGCGAAGAGGGGCACGAACGCCCGAGGGCGGTGACACCGGTTTCCCGGTGTCACCGCCCTCACCGTCTCACCGCCGGGCAGTGCCCGGACGGGTCGGCGTCAGCTGCAGCCGCTGGTCGAGCCGCAGCCCTCGCAGATGTAGCAGGAGCCGGCGCGCTGCATCTTCGTACCGCAGGAGAAGCACAGCGGGGCGTCGGCCTGGATGCCCAGCTGCATCTCCACCAGCTCGGCGCTGGTGTGGGCCTGCTTCGGGGCGGGCTTGGCCGCCTCGGTCTCGGCCTTCGGCGCGGTGACCGCCTTCAGCTCCTGGGCGCGCGGGGCCGACTGGGCGAGGCCCTCGACGTCGACCTCGTCGTCGGTCGGCTCGTAGGAGCCGGTCTCCAGGTGACGCTGGCGCTCCTCGGCGGAGTGGATGCCGAGCGCGGAGCGCGTCTCGAAGGGCAGGAAGTCCAGCGCCAGGCGGCGGAAGATGTAGTCGACGATCGACTGCGCCATCCGCACGTCCGGGTCGTCCGTCATGCCGGCCGGCTCGAAGCGCATGTTGGTGAACTTCGAGACGTACGTCTCCAGCGGCACGCCGTACTGGAGGCCCACCGAGACGGCGATGGAGAAGGCGTCCATCATGCCGGCGAGCGTGGAGCCCTGCTTGGACATCTTCAGGAAGACCTCGCCGAGACCGTCGTCCGGGTAGGAGTTGGCGGTCATGTAGCCCTCGGCGCCGCCCACAGTGAAGGAGGTGGTGATGCCGGGACGGCCCTTCGGGAGGCGCTTGCGGACCGGGCGGTACTCGACGACCTTCTCGACCGCGGCGCGGATGGTCTCCTCGGCCTTCTCCGTGACCTCGGCCTTCTCCTTCTCCTTGGTCTTCGCGGAGAGGGGCTGGCCGACCTTGCAGTTGTCGCGGTAGATGGCGAGCGCCTTGACGCCCAGCTTCCAGGCCTCGAAGTAGATCTCCTCGACCTCCTCGACGGTCGCCGTCTCCGGCATGTTGACCGTCTTGGAGATGGCGCCGGAGATCCAGGGCTGGATCGCGGCCATCATGCGGACGTGGCCCATCGGGGAGATGGCGCGCTCGCCCATGGCGCAGTCGAACACCTCGTAGTGCTCCTGCTTGAGGCCGGGGGCGTCGATCACGTTGCCGTTCTCGGCGATGTGGGCGACGATCGCCTCGATCTGCTCCTCCTGGTAGCCCAGGCGGCGCAGGGCCTGCGGGACGGTGCCGTTGACGATCTGCATCGAGCCGCCGCCGACCAGCTTCTTGAACTTGACCAGGGCGAGGTCGGGCTCGACACCGGTGGTGTCGCAGGACATCGCCAGGCCGATGGTGCCGGTCGGGGCGAGCACCGACGCCTGGGCGTTGCGGAAGCCGTTCTTCTCGCCGAGGCGCAGGACGTCCTGCCAGGCCTCGGTGGCGGCGGCCCACACCGGGGTGTCCAGGTCGTCCATGCGCGTGGCGGTGCCGTTGGCGTCGGCGTGCTGCTTCATGACGCGCTTGTGGGCGTCGGCGTTGCGGGCGTAGCCGTCGTACGGGCCGACGATCGCGGCCAGCTCGGCGGAGCGGCGGTAGGCGGTGCCGGTCATCAGGGAGGTGATGGATCCGGCGAGGGCGCGGCCCCCGTCGGAGTCGTAGGCGTGACCCGTGGCCATCAGCAGGGCGCCGAGGTTGGCGTAGCCGATGCCGAGCTGGCGGAAGGCGCGGGTGTTCTCGCCGATCTTCTCGGTCGGGAAGTCCGCGAAGCAGATCGAGATGTCCATCGCGGTGATGACCAGCTCGACGACCTTCTGGAAGCGCTCGGTCTCGAACGACTGGTTGCCCTTGCCGTCGTCCTTGAGGAACTTCATCAGGTTCAGCGAGGCCAGGTTGCAGGACGTGTTGTCCAGGTGCATGTACTCGCTGCACGGGTTCGACGCGGTGATCCGGCCGGACTCGGGGCAGGTGTGCCAGTGGTTGATGACGCCGTCGTACTGGATGCCCGGGTCGGCGCAGGCCCACGCGGCCTCGGCGATCTTGCGGAAGAGCGCCTTGGCGTCGACCTCCTCGATGACCTCGCCGGTCATGCGGGCACGCAGGCCGAACTTGCCGCCCTTCTCGACGGCCTCCATGAACTCGTCGTTGACGCGCACGGAGTTGTTGGCGTTCTGGTACTGGACCGACGCGATGTCGTCGCCGCCCAGGTCCATGTCGAAGCCCGCGTCGCGCAGGACGCGGATCTTCTCCTCCTCCTTCACCTTGGTCTCGATGAAGTCCTCGATGTCGGGGTGGTCGACGTCGAGCACGACCATCTTCGCCGCGCGGCGGGTGGCGCCACCGGACTTGATGGTGCCGGCGGAGGCGTCGGCGCCGCGCATGAAGGAGACCGGGCCGGAGGCGTTGCCGCCGGAGGAGAGCAGCTCCTTGGAGGAGCGGATGCGGGAGAGGTTCAGGCCGGCGCCGGAGCCGCCCTTGAAGATCATGCCCTCTTCCTTGTACCAGTCGAGGATCGACTCCATGGAGTCGTCGACGGACAGGATGAAGCAGGCGCTGACCTGCTGCGGCTGGGGCGTGCCCACGTTGAACCACACGGGGCTGTTGAAGCTGAAGATCTGGTGCAGGAGGGCGTAGGCCAGCTCGTGCTCGAAGATCTCGGCGTCGGCGGGCGAGGCGAAGTACCTGTTGTCCTCGCCGGCCTTCCGGTACGTCTTCACGATGCGGTCGATCAGCTGCTTGAGGCTGGTCTCGCGCTGCGGGGTGCCGACGGCGCCCCGGAAGTACTTGCTGGTGACGATGTTGACCGCGTTCACCGACCAGAAGTCGGGAAACTCCACGCCGCGCTGCTCGAAGTTGACCGAGCCGTCGCGCCAGTTGGTCATGACGACGTCACGGCGCTCCCAGGCCACCTCGTCGTACGGGTGGACCCCCGGGGTGGTGTGAATGCGCTCGACGCGCAGTCCCTTGCCGGGCTTGCTCGCCTTGGCTCGGGAACTACGTGCCGGACCGCTCGCCGTCTCTGTCATGCCGCCTCCCTGATACGGGCGAAAACGCCCTGAAGTGCCCCGATGTTCCCGTGGCACGGTGTTCTGTCTGATGCTGCGGGCACCCACTCACCTGCCCGCAACAGGTCTTCGTCGTCGCCGGCCGAACCGGTCCCCGGACCCTCGCGTCCGGGGCCGGACCGCCGCTCAGCCGGCGGCGGGAGCGGGCGCGGGGACCTGCGCGGCCCCCTCCTGCCCGCTGTCGTCTTCCTGGCTCCCCGGGGCGGCCCCGTCGCCGCCCCCGTCGCCCTCGGCGGGCCGCTCCGCCCGCCGGAGTTCCGCGATCGCGGCCTCGAAGTCCTCCAGCGAGTCGAACGCCCGGTAGACGGACGCGAACCGCAGGTAGGCCACGAGGTCGAGTTCCTGCAACGGGCCGAGTATGGCCAGCCCCACGTCGTGGGTGGTCAGCTCGGCGCTACCGGTGGCCCGCACCGCTTCCTCGACCCGCTGGCCGAGCTGGGCGAGGGCGTCCTCGGTGACGGGCCGTCCCTGGCACGCCTTGCGCACACCGTTGATGATCTTGGTGCGGCTGAACGGCTCGGTGACTCCCGACCGCTTGACCACCATGAGCGAACACGTCTCCACGGTCGTGAAACGACGGGAGCAGTCCGGGCACTGGCGGCGCCTGCGGATCGACGTGCCGTCGTCGGTCGTGCGGCTGTCGACGACACGGCTGTCGGGGTGCCTGCAGAAGGGGCAGTGCATGGATCCCAACCCTCCTCACAGCAGACTCAATGGCCTCGCCAGACCTCAGGGGCCTCACGAAGCAGCACCAGCATAGGCGATCGCGGAGCTCTCGGAGACCGGGGGGACCACAACTTCTGGGCTGCTGTTGCAATCCAACCACTAGATGTGGGGATTGGCGCATACAACAAGGCAGATACGCGTGTCGTGCGCCGGAAGGGGAAGACGGCCCTGGAAGCCTGCCCGAAGGCACCCCCGGGCTTGCGTGCCACCGGCTCGACCCGGGCTCGCAGGCCCGTCCCCCCATGAGGAGAAGCGGTGCCGGATGCGGGGAGGGGGCGTGCCGCTCCGGAAGAAGGCGGGGCCGCTTCACGCACGCGGGGACCCACGATGGCAGACTGAGTCCGCGCGCCGCGAGGCCGCCGCCCCGGCGGAGACCTCGGCGGTGAAGAGTACAACAAATGGCCCGTTTGTCCGGCAGGAAGTGCGGCGACCAATACACCTCGACGAAAGAACGCGTGCCGCAATTCGCGATTTTTCACTCGAACGTGTGTTTGGCGCAACCTTTCGAAAGCATCTACCGTTGTGCTGCAGGGAGACCATCGAGAGGGGCCGACGTGACCACCACCGCAGACAGTGCCGCCATCACTGCCCAGGACCGCTCCCAGGGCCGCATCGAGCCGGTGCATGCGATGAACGAAGCCACGAATCCCGAGGCGCACAAGCGCTCCCTGCCGGGCCGACCTCCCGGCATCCGGGCGGACAGCTCCGGACTCACCGACCGCCAGCGCCGGGTCATCGAGGTCATCAGGGACTCGGTGCAGCGGCGCGGATACCCGCCGTCGATGCGGGAGATCGGCCAGGCGGTCGGGCTCTCCAGCACCTCCTCCGTCGCGCACCAGCTCATGGCGCTGGAGCGCAAGGGTTTCCTGCGCCGTGATCCGCACCGTCCGCGCGCGTACGAGGTGCGGGGGTCCGACCAGGCCGCGTCCGTGCAGCCGACGGACACCGCCGGCAAGCCCGCCGCGTCCTACGTGCCGCTGGTCGGCCGCATCGCCGCCGGTGGCCCGATCCTCGCGGAGGAGTCGGTCGAGGACGTCTTCCCGCTGCCTCGGCAGCTCGTCGGCGACGGCGAGCTGTTCGTGCTGAAGGTCGTGGGTGACTCCATGATCGAGGCCGCGATCTGCGACGGTGACTGGGTCACGGTCCGCCGCCAGCCTGTCGCCGAGAACGGCGACATCGTGGCGGCGATGCTCGACGGCGAGGCGACCGTGAAGCGGTTCAAGCGGGAGGACGGCCATGTGTGGCTGCTCCCGCACAACGCGGCCTACGAGCCGATCCCCGGCGACGACGCGACGATCCTCGGCAAGGTGGTGGCCGTCCTCCGCCGCGTCTGATCCCGACGGGACGCCGGGCCACTCCCTCGGCCCGCCCCGCCCCCGAGCGGACCCCGGAACCCCTGCGCCGGTTCCGGGGTCCTGCGTTGCCTGGCGACGCCTGGGACGGCGCTTTGGACCTCTTGAGCAAGTGGGGCCCCGGCCGCGCTCGGGGCGCTTCTCGGGGGCTTCTGGACGCCGTCCTTACAGGGCGGCCTCCCGGAGCCGCGTCTTCGCCCTCTCACGGGGCGTGAGCCCCCCACCACGCCTCCCAGGGGGGCACCGGGGGGCCCAGACCCCGTTACTGCTCAGCCGCCTTCGCCGCCGCGTCGATCGCGGCCAGTGACTTCCGCACCTGGTTCCGATCCGTCGTGTACCAGAAGTCCGGCATCGATGCCTTCAGATAGCTGCCGTAGCGCGCCGTCGCCAAGCGTGGGTCCAGGACCGCCACCACTCCGCGGTCGCCCGAGGCGCGGACCAGACGGCCCGCTCCCTGGGCCATCAGCAGGGCCGCGTGGGTCGCGGCGACCGCCATGAAGCCGTTGCCGCCGGCCTCCTCCACTGCCTTCTGGCGGGCGCTCATCAACGGGTCGTCGGGACGCGGGAACGGGATCTTGTCCATGACCACCAGCTGGCAGCTCGGTCCGGGGACATCCACGCCCTGCCACAGCGACAGCGTGCCGAAAAGGCATGTCCGCGGGTCCGCCGCGAAGTTCTTGATCAGCTCGCCGAGCGTCTCCTCGCCCTGGAGGAGGATCGGGTACTCCGGGATCCGCGACCGCAGCTCCTCCGCCGCCAGCTGTGCCGCCCGCATCGACGAGAACAGCCCCAGGGTGCGGCCCCCGGCCGCCTGGATCAGCTCCGTGAGCTCGTCCAGCATGTCCTTGCGGTCGCCGTCGCGGGCCGGACGGGCCAGGTGCTTGGCGACGTACAGGATGCCCTGCCTGGGGTAGTCGAACGGCGAGCCGACGTCCACGCCCTTCCACTGCGGGAGGTCGTCCCCCTCGGCGCCCTCGGGACCGAGCCCCAGCGACGCCCCCACGCCGTTGAAGTCGCCGCCCAGCTTCAGCGTCGCGGACGTCAGCACGACCGAGCGGTCGGTGAACAGCTTCTCGCGCAGCAGCCCCGAGACCGACATGGGCGCGACCCGCAGCGAGGCCCCACTGTGCCGATATGCGGCTCCGCCGCGGGGCTCGTGCCTCTCGTACCAGACGACGTCCCACTCGGAGCCGTTGGTGATCCGTTCCGCCACGTCGTGGACGCTCTCCACCGAGGCCAGTGCCTGCTTGCGCACCGCATCCTCGTCCTGGACCGACTTGTCGCGGGTGGAGCCGATCGCGGAGATCACTGTGCGGCACGCGTCGCGCAGCGCCATCAGGGCGTAGCCGAGATCCTCCGGGATCTCCTCCAGCCGGCCGGGCAGGGCCAGCTCCATCAGCCGCTCGAAGCCTTCGGCGGCCGTCTGCAGCTGGTCGGCCGCCTTCTCGTTCACCAGCTTCGCCGCGCGCCGCACCGCACGGTTCACCTGACCCGGGGTGAGCTCGCCGGTGGCCACCCCGGTCACCCGGGAGACCAGCTCGTGCGCCTCGTCCACGATCAGCACCTCGTGCTGCGGCAGCACCGGGGCGCCCTCGATGGCGTCGATCGCGAGCAGCGCGTGGTTGGTGACGATCACCTCGGCCAGCTTGGCGCGCTCGCGGGCCGCCTCGGCGAAGCACTCCGCGCCGTACGCGCACTTCGTGGCGCCCAGGCACTCCCGCGAGGACACCGACACCTGCGACCAGGCCCGGTCGGACACGCCGGGCGTGAGGTCGTCCCGGTCGCCGGTCTCCGTCTCGTCCGACCAGTCGCGCAGCCGCAGCAGGTCCTGGCCCAGCTTGCTGGTGGGCGCGGCCGCCTCGAACTGGTCGAAGAGGCCCTCCTCCTCGTCCTGCGGGACGCCCTCGTGCAGCCGGTGCAGGCACAGGTAGTTCGACCGGCCCTTGAGCATGGCGAACTCCGGGCGGCGGCGCAGCAGCGGATGCAGCGCCTCCACCGTGCGCGGCAGGTCCCGCTCCACCAGCTGCCGCTGGAGCGCCAGGGTCGCCGTCGCCACGACGACCCGCTCACCGTGCGCGAGCGCGGGCACCAGGTAGCCCAGGGACTTACCGGTGCCGGTTCCGGCCTGGACGAGCAGATGGGCGCCGTCGTCGATCGCCTCGGCGACGGCTTCGGCCATGGCCACCTGACCGGGGCGCTCCGTGCCGCCGACGGCAGTGACGGCAGCATGCAGGAGTTCGGGGAGTGAGGGCTGAGTCATAGCCCGACCAACCCTACGGCCCCCCACCGACAAACGTGCGCGCACACGGAGGGCGGCCGAGGCGACCGGCGCCCCGCGCCCGAGGCACCGCCCCCGCGCACGGCGCGCGGAAGGACCGCCGCCGCTGCCACCCCCCGCGCCCCCACGCCCCCGCTCCACGAGATCCGCGCACGACCGGCCAGGTCAGACGCCTTGTAGCCGAACCGTTGCCGTTCCGTCGGACGTCCCCCGCGGCGAACGCCTAGTGTGTGGTGCCGTTGTCCCAAAGCCGTCGGAGCAGCGAAGCGACTCGTCCGGGTCGGATGTGAAGACGGGCGTCGTACCACCATCGTTCATTCCAGGGGGAGTTCAGATCATGCGATCCATACGGCCGTCGTCCACCGCACGTCGCGAGAGGAGGCGGTCGCGCGGAACCTCCCCCGTGCTGGCGGCAGTTGCCCTCGCCTCCGCGCTCGCCCTGACCGCCACCGCGTGCGAGTCGGGCGACACCGACGCCGGCGCGGACGCCTCCGCGACGGCCGCCGCCGACGACGGCAAGCTCAAGATCCCGGACGACATCGCCGACCGGCTCAAGGAGCACGGGATCGACCTCGACAAGTGGCGCGACGGCGCCTGGAGGAACTGGGACAAGGACAAGTGGCTGCGCGAGGCGCAGGACTTCGTCAACCCGATCATCGAGGACCTGTGGGACCCGGACCGCATGCGGGACGCCGACGAGCCCGACCAGCCGGAGGTCGACGAGAACGACATCTCCGGCGACCAGGGCGTCACCGACCCGACGCCGGATCCTGTGCAGGCCAAGGCGGTGCCGCCGTCGTACCACGAGAACGCGCCCACCGCGGGGAAGGTCTTCTTCGACTCCCCGGAGGGCACGATGGTCTGCTCCGCGACGGTGGTCGAGGACCCGGCCAACCCCGGCAGGTCCAACATGGTGTGGACGGCGGGCCACTGCGTGCACGCGGGCAAGAAGGGCGGCTGGTACCGCAACATCGCCTTCGTGCCGTCGTACAACGACTCGGGCATGTCGGCGAAGGAGATCGGCGGGGCCACGAAGGAGGAGGTCGCTCCGTACGGCGTCTGGTGGGGCGACTGGGCGCAGACCTCGGACCAGTGGATCGAGCAGGGCGGCGCGACGGGCGGCGACGGCGCCTCGTACGACTTCGCCGTCATCCATGTGACTCCGGAGAAGGGCGGCGACGGCAAGTCGCTGGAGGAGACGGTCGGTTCGGCCATGCCCGTCGACTTCGACGCGCCCGCCGTGCCGAAGATCGAGGAGATGACGGCGATCGGCTACCCGGCCGCGCCGCCGTACGACGGGCAGTCCCTGTACTCCTGCGAGGACAAGCCGGGCCGGCTGTCGCTGAGCGCGTCCGACCCGACGATGTACCGCATCGGGTGCAGCATGACCGCCGGTTCCTCCGGCGGCGGCTGGATCGCGGCCGGCCAGGACGGCGAGCCGGCGCTGGTCTCCAACACCTCCATCGGCCCGGTGACGACCGGCTGGCTGGCCGGGCCGCGGCTCGGCAAGGAGGCCAAGGGCGTCTACGACGCGGTCAGTGAGAAGTTCGCCGGTCAGTGACCGGACCGTCCGCCCCGGGTGGCGCCGCGCACCCGGGGCGGACGACGGAACCACCGGAGCAGCGGCACACGATTCTTGAGCAGTGACGGGGGTCACCACATCATGCGTTCCCTCTCCACGTCCGTCCCGCGCCGGCGCGGACGGCGGACCGCCCTCGCCGCGAGCGCGCTGCTCGCGGTGGTGGCGCTGACCGCGACCGCGTGCGGCGGGTCCACGGAGGACAAGGCGGCCGACCGGCCCGACGCCACGGCGAGCCGTGCCGGGGAGGACGCGGGCGGCGGCGTCCGCGTTCCGGCCGACCTCGCCGACCGTCTGAAGGACCACGGCATCGACGTGGACCGCTGGCGGGACGGCGGCTGGAAGGACTGGGACGAGGACGAGTGGCTGCGCGAGGCGCGGGACTTCGTCAACCCGGTCATCGAAGGCCTCTGGAAGCCGGAGCGAATGCGGTCCGCCGAGGAGGCCGAGAAGACGGTCACCACGAAGGACGCCTCCGCGGCCCAGGGGCTGAGCGACCCGGAGCCGGCGCCGGTGACCGCGCAGGCGGAGAGGACGCCGTACCACGAGAACGCCGCCCCGGTCGGGAAGGTGTTCTTCGACTCCCCCGAGGGCCCGGCCGTCTGCTCCGGCACGGTGATCAAGGACGTCAACCACCCGGGGAAGTCCAACCTCGTGTGGACGGCCGGGCACTGTGTGCACGCGGGCGCCGACGGCGGCTGGTACCGCAACATCGTCTTCGTCCCGGCCTACAACGACTACGGCCGGTCCGAGGCGGAGCTGGGCCAGGCGGACGCCTCCGAGATCGCCCCGTACGGCAACTGGTGGGCGGACTGGGCGTCGACGTCGAACGGCTGGATCCAGGGCGGCTCGGAGAGCGGCGGCGACGGGGCGGCGTACGACTACGCCGTGCTGCACGTGCGGCCGGAGCAGGGCTCGCAGTCCCTGGAGGAGACCGTCGGCGCCGCGCTCGACGTGGACTTCTCCGGCCCGACCGCCGCCGAGGCGGGTACGACGGGCGCCTGGGGCTACCCGGCCGCGCCGCCGTACAACGGGCTGCGGATGTTCAAGTGCCTGGACGCCCCGGGCCGCTTCTCGCTCGCCCCGAGCCTGCCGGACATGTACCGCATCGGCTGCACGATGACGGGCGGCTCGTCCGGCGGCGGCTGGTTCCGGGTGGTGAACGGTGAGACGGTGCTGGTGTCGAACACCTCGATCGGCCCGCTGGACCACACCTGGCTCGCGGGCCCGCGGCTCGGCCCGGACGCCGAGGCGCTGTACCAGAACATGAGCAGGACCTACGGCGGCCGCTGAGCCGTACGTGACGAGGGCCCGCCCCCTGCACTCGGCAGGGGGCGGGCCCTCTCACGTGTCCGCGGTCCGGGTCAGCCGGCCGGGGTGGGAACGTACGGCGCGAACTCCGCCGCCAGCTCCTCGTGCACCCGCACCTTGAGCAGGGTGCCCTCCGGGGTGTGCTCCTCGGAGAGGACCTCGCCCTCGTCGTGCGCACGGGCGACCAGCTTGCCGTGGGTGTACGGCACGAGGGCCTCGATCTCCACCGACGGGCGGGGCAGCTCGCTGTCGATCAGGGCGAGCAGCTCCGGGATGCCCCGGCCGGTGCGGGCCGAGACGGCGATGGAGCGGGGCTCCACCCGCAGCAGCCGCTGCAGGGTCAGCGGGTCCGCCGCGTCCGCCTTGTTGATCACGACGATCTCGGTCACGTCGGTGGCGCCGACGTCCCGGATCACCTCGCGCACGGCGGCGAGCTGCTCCTCCGGGTTCGGGTGCGAGCCGTCCACCACGTGGAGGATCAGGTCGGAGTCGCCGACCTCCTCCATGGTGGAGCGGAACGCCTCGACCAGGTGGTGCGGCAGGTGCCGGACGAAGCCGACGGTGTCGGCCAGCGTGTACAGCCGGCCGCTCGGGGTCTCGGCCCGGCGCACGGTCGGGTCGAGGGTGGCGAACAGGGCGTTCTCCACCAGCACGCCCGCGCCGGTGAGCCGGTTGAGCAGTGAGGACTTGCCCGCGTTGGTGTAGCCCGCGATGGCGACGGACGGCACCTTGTTGCGCTTGCGCTCCTGGCGCTTGATCTCGCGGCCGGTCTTCATCTCCGCGATCTCCCGGCGCATCTTCGCCATCTTCTCGCGGATCCGTCGCCGGTCGGTCTCGATCTTGGTCTCACCGGGGCCACGGGTGGCGAGGCCGCCGCCCTTGCCGCCGCCCATCTGCCGGGACAGCGACTGACCCCAGCCGCGCAGCCGCGGCAGCATGTACTGCATCTGCGCGAGCGCGACCTGCGCCTTGCCCTCTCGGGACTTGGCGTGCTGGGCGAAGATGTCGAGGATCAGGGCCGTGCGGTCGATGACCTTGACCTTGACGACGTCCTCGAGGTGGATGAGCTGGCCCGGGCTGAGCTCACCGTCGCAGATGACGGTGTCCGCGCCCGACTCGAGCACGATGTCGCGCAGCTCCTCGGCCTTGCCGGAGCCGATGTAGGTGGCCGCGTCCGGCTTGTCCCGGCGCTGGATCACGCCGTCGAGGACGAGGGCGCCCGCCGTCTCGGCGAGGGCGGCGAGCTCGGCGAGGGAGTTCTCGGCGTCCTGCGCGGTGCCCGAGGTCCACACCCCGACGAGCACGACGCGCTCCAGGCGGAGCTGTCGGTACTCGACCTCGGTGACGTCCTCGAGCTCGGTGGAGAGGCCGGCGACGCGGCGCAGCGCCGCGCGCTCGGAGCGGTCGAACTGGTCGCCGTCCCGCTCTCCGTCGATCTCGAGGCTCCAGGCGACGTCCTCTTCCATCAGGGCATCGGCCCGAAGACCCTCGGCGTGGCTGTGCGCGAAGCGCTTGGTGTCCTGGGAAGGGGAAGAAGAGGAGGTCATTGGGTCCTTACGTCGTTGGGTTGCCGTCTGCGGCGACGGATCCGGCCGATCGGCCTTCCGTCACTGTCCACAACGTCCGGGTACCCCGGGAGATTCCCGTTTCCCCTGTCGCGCGGAACTCGACGATGGTCGCACGGTACGGCCCGTCTCGTCACCGTGTTATTCCCCGCCCGCGTCCGGCCGATGCGCCGGACGCCCGTGCGGGCCGGGCTCCTCCGTCACGGCACGCGCGGAGGACCGCCAGTCGGGGTGGCCGGGCATCGGCGGGGTGGTCTCGTCGTACAGCCAGGCGTGCAGGAAGGCGGTGAGGTCGCGTTCCGCGGTCTCGGAGGCGAGCCGGACGAAGTCGGCGGTGGAGGCGTTGCCGTCGCGGTACCGGCCGGCCCAGGCGCGCTCCAGCCGGTCGAACGTCTCCTGTCCGATCTCCTGGCGCAGGGCGTAGAGCACCAGCGCGGCGCCGCCGTAGACGCCCGGGCGGAAGATGCCGATCTTGTGGCCCGGCTCGGGCGGCTTCGGCGCGGCGGGCGGTCCTCCCGCGGCGCGCCAGCCGTCGGAGGACTCGTACGCGGCCCGCATCCGCGCCTCAAGGGTCCTGCCGCCGCGTTCCTCGGCGTACAGCGCCTCGTACCAGGTCGCGTGTCCCTCGTTGAGCCAGAGGTCGGCCCAGGTGCGGGGGCTGACGCTGTCGCCGAACCACTGGTGGGCCAGCTCGTGCACCATGATCGACTCGACGTACCAGGCGGGCAGGGCCGGGTCGGTGAACAGGTCGCGCTCGAAGAGGGAGAGCGTCTGGGTCTCCAGGGCGAAGCCGGTGTGGGCCTCGGCGAGCAGCAGACCGTAGGTGGCGAAGGGGTAGCGGCCGACCCGGTCCTCCATCCAGGAGATCTGCGCCGGGGTCTTCGCCAGCCACGGTTCGAGGGCGGCGCGGTGCTCGGTGGGGACGACGTCCCGCAGGGGCAGGTCGTGGGGTCCGGCGCGGTGCAGGACGGTGGAGCGGCCGATGGACACCTGGGCGAGTTCGGTGGCCATGGGGTTGCGGGTCCGGTAGCTCCAGGTGGTGGTGCCGGGGGCGCGGTCGACGGCGGTGGGCAGCCCGTTGGCGACGGCGGTGTATCCCTCCGGGACGGTGATCCGGAAGGTGAACATCGCCTTGTCCGAGGGGTGGTCGTTGCACGGGAACACCAGGTGGGCGGCGTCGGCCTGGTTGGCGAGGGCGAGGCCGTCGGCGGTGCGCACCCAGCCGCCCTCGCGGTCCCCGGGCCGGGGGTCGCTGGTGTGCCGGACGGTGAGGCGCACGGACTCGCCCGGGTCGAGGTCGTCGTCGGGGGTGATCACCAGATCCTCCCCCGCGCCGGTGAAGACGGCCGGCTCGCCGTCGACCTCGACGGAGTGGACGGTGCCGTGGGCGAAGTCCAGGTTGATCCGGTCCAGCTCGGCGGTGATCCGGGCGTCGACGGTGGTGACGGCCTGGAGCGGCCGGTCGTTGCTGCCGGGATAGGTGAGGTCCAGGTCGTACGTCTGCACGTCGTAGCCGGGGTTGCCGAGGTGCGGGAAGAGCGGGTCGCCGATGCCGAGCGGCTCGGCGGGGGCGCTCGCGGCGACCAGGCAGACGCCGACGGCGGAGGCGAGCAGCGCCTGGGCGGTGCGACGGCGGGCGCGGGACGCCGGGCGTCGGGAGGTCTGCCGGGCGGGGCGGCGGGAGGAGAGCGGCATGCCACACGGCTATCAGCGCGGGCGGGCGCCGCTGCGGCGGCGCGCTCCCGACCCACCCGATCGGGTAATCACACCGCAGGGGTCTGTGCGCCGAGTGCCGTCACCGGCCGCGACCGTGCCGGGGGCGTTCTCAGGCGCCCGGCGCCTGCGGCTGCGCCCGGCTCACGTCGTACACGCCCGCCACGTTGCGCATGGCGCGCATCAGGGCGGGCAGCTGGGCGGCGTCCGGGAGCTGCACGGTGTACGTGTGGCGCACCTGCTGCCGGTCCGGCGGTTCGACGGTGGCGGAGACGATCTCGGCACCCTCGGTGGCCATCGCCTCGGTGAGGTCCGCGAGGAGATGCGGCCGGACGAACGACTCCGCCACCAGCGTGACCCGGCACTCGGCGCCCTCGCCCCAGCGCACGCCGACCTCCGTGCGCCCCGTGCTCTTCATCCGCGCCACCGCCGGACACCCCGTCCGGTGCACGGTGACCGCTCCCCCGCGCACCGCGAACCCGGTGACCTCGTCGGGCGGTACGGGTGTGCAGCAGCCGGCCAGCCGAACGGTCGCACCGTCCCGGTCGACCAGCACCTGGGCGGCGGCGGGACGCCCGGGGTCCGTGTCGTCGGCGCCGGAGGGCTGGGGGGTCTCCGTCCCGGGCGACCTGAGGGTCTCGACGTCGTCCGCCAGGGAGCGCGCGTCGCCGTCCTCGGCCGTGGGGTGGGCGGCGAGCCACCGCTGGATGGCGATACGGGCCGCCGGGGTGGTCGCGTGGTCCAGCCACTCGCGGGACGGCGCGGAGGCCGCGTCCTGGTCCATGAGGAGCTGGACGGTGTCCCCGTCCTTGAGCACGGTGCTGAGCCTGGCGAGCCGCCCGTTGACCCGGGCGCCGATGCAGGCGTGGGCGTCCTCGCCGTACTGCGCGTAGGCGGCGTCCACGCAGGTCGCCCCCTCGGGCAGGCCCAGGGCGCCGCCGTCGGGGCGGAAGACGGTGATCTCCCGGTCCTGGGCGAGGTCCTCGCGGAGCGTGGACCAGAAGGTGTCGGGATCGGGCGCGGCCTGCTGCCATTCGAGCAGCCGGGACAGCCAGCCGGGGCGGGTCGGGTCGGCGCGTTCGCCGTCGCCCGTGGACTGCTCCTCCGGCGGGGCGGCGTAGGGGTTGCCGAGGGCGACGACGCCGGCCTCGGCGACCTTGTGCATCTGGTGGGTGCGGATGAGGACTTCGACGACCTGGCCGTCGTCACCCGCCACCGCGGTGTGCAGCGACTGGTACAGGTTGAACTTGGGTACGGCGATGAAGTCCTTGAACTCCGACACCACCGGCGTCATACAGGTGTGCAACTCGCCCAGCACGGCGTAGCAGTCGGCGTCCTCGTTCACCAGCACCAGCAGCCGGCCGAAGTCGGCGCCGCGCAGCGGGCCCCGCTTGCGGGAGACGCGGTGCACGGAGACGAAGTGCCGTGGCCGGATGAGGACTTCGGCCGGGATGTCGGCCTCACGGAGCACCTTGCGGACGTCGTCGGCGACGTCCGCGAGCGGGTCGTCCTCGCGGGCGGCGTTGCGGACGATCAACTCGCGGGTCTTCTCGTACTCCTCGGGGTGGAGGATCGCGAAGACCAGGTCCTCCAGCTCCGTCTTGAGCGCCTGGACGCCGAGGCGCTCGGCGAGCGGGATCAGCACGTCACGTGTCACCTTGGCGATGCGTTCCTGCTTGGCGGGACGCATCACGCCGAGGGTGCGCATGTTGTGCAGCCGGTCGGCGAGTTTGATCGACATCACGCGGACGTCGTTGCCGGTGGCGACGAGCATCTTGCGGAAGGTCTCGGGCTCGGCGGCGGCGCCGT
This sequence comes from Streptomyces sp. GB4-14, assembly GCF_022696125.1. Taxonomy (NCBI): domain Bacteria; kingdom Bacillati; phylum Actinomycetota; class Actinomycetes; order Kitasatosporales; family Streptomycetaceae; genus Streptomyces; species Streptomyces sp. GB4-14. The sequence goes on from NZ_RZHO01000002.1 coordinate 1,441,793, forward strand.
AGTCGACCTTCTCCAACTTGGTCACGCCGTCGACGAGATAGCGCACCTCCTCGCCGAACTCCTCGCCCACCTGGTCGAGGGTGACGTCGGTGTCCTCGACGGTGTCGTGCAGCAGCGAGGCGGTCAACGTCGTTGTCTCGGCGCCGAGTTCGGCCAGGATGAGGGTGACGGCGAGCGGGTGGGTGATGTACGGCTCGCCGCTCTTGCGCATCTGGCCTCGGTGCGAGGACTCCGCGAGGAGGTAGGCGCGGCGCAGCGGTTCGAGGTCGGCGTCGGGGTGGTGGGCGCGGTGGGCCTCGACGACGTGGCCGATGGCGTCGGGCAGCCGGTCGCGGGCGGAGGACGACCCCATCAGGGCGGCGCGGCCCAGCCGGCGCAGGTCGAGCCGGGGGCGGGACTTGCGGCGCGTCCCGGCCGGTGTGACGTGACCCGGTGCGAGCGGGCCCGGGGTCGCAGGTTTCGCGGCCTCCGCGTTCATGAGCACCTCCGGCTGCGTGGATCCGGCGGACGGCGCCCCAGGGCGGACTCGGGCCTGGGAGACGGCGTTGATCCCCCGTCCGGGCCGGTGCTTGATGCTATCCAGCCGCAGGGGGTCGGACCGGCCGCCTCCGGCCGAGCGTGAAACGGATCACTCCAAAGAGCGACGGGCCCTTCACGGTCGTTTTCACGCCATCGGGTCAGCGACGCGCCATAATCCCGAAGCCTCGCACCCGCTCCGGCCTGCGGATCGACGGCGGGCCGGGGTCGAGAGCGGAAGATCGTACAGCGCACTGTTCAGCCGAGGGCGTTCTCCAGCCACTCGGCCTCGATCGCGCCCTCGGCGACGATGACCGCGGGACCGGTCATCTCGATGCGGCCGTCCGGCTGTTCGGTGATCAGGAGCGTGCCGCCGGGGAGGTCCACGGTGTACGTCACCGGCAGGCCGGTGTCGCGCGGGTCGACGCCGTCGCGGCGGGCGGCGGCCACGGCGACGGCGCACGCCCCGGTACCGCAGGAGCGGGTCTCGCCGACACCCCGCTCGTGCACGCGCATCGCGACGTGCCGGGAGCCCCGGTCGACGACGAACTCCACGTTCACACCGTCCGGGTAGGCGGCTTCAGGGGCGAAGGAAGGCGCGGTGAACAGGCCGCCCGCGTCCGCCAGATCGGCGACGAAGGCCACGGCGTGCGGGTTGCCCATGTTGACGTTGCGCGCGGGCCAGCTGCGCTCGCCGACGGCCACGGTGACGTCGCCCTCGGGGAGGACCGCACGGCCCATGCCGACGGTGATGTCGCCGTCCTTGGCGATGTGCACGGTCTTCACGCCGCCGCGCGTGGCGATCGCGAGGTCGCCCTCGCCGACGTGCCCGGCGTGCTGGAGGTAGCGGGCGAAGACGCGCACGCCGTTGCCGCACATCTCGGCGACGGATCCGTCGCCGTTGCGGTAGTCCATGAACCACTCGGCCTCGTCCGCCATGGCCCGCGCCTCGGGATGCGCCGCGGACCGCACGACGTGCAGCAGTCCGTCGCCCCCGATGCCCGCGCGCCGGTCGCACAGCGCGGCGACGGCCGCCGCCGACAGCTCGACGGCGTTCTCCGGGTCCGGCACGATCACGAAGTCGTTCTCCGTGCCGTGCCCCTTGAGGAAGGCGATCCGCGTGCTCATTCCTCGATCCTACGGGGTGAGGCCGGGGTGGCGTCGGGGGCCGTGACGACGGGTGTGGACACGGGCGGAGCCCGGCGTTCGTTGCACGGCCGGTCCGCACGGACCCCGGCATCGGGGCGCATACGGCCCGAACGGGCGGCCGCGATGACCGGCGCGGGCGGGCCGCGCCCTGCGCAGCCGGCCTCACGGCCGCGGGTTCCGTCGTGAGCCTGGCCGCAAGGCTGCGAAGGCCGGCGACTGCGGGCCTTGTGCCACAGGCTCGGCGCGAGCCGACGGAAGGGCCGGCGCGCGCGGGCTGCGATCTCGTGCAGGGGCGACGCGAACCGGCCTCGAAGCACGGGTTCGGCGCGAGCCGGTCTCGGGGCACGGGTTCGGCGCGAACCGGCCTCGGAGCACGGGTTCGGCGCGAACCGGCCTCGAAGCACGGGTTCGGCACGAGCCGACCTCCGGGCACGGGTTCGGCGCGAGCCCGGCCGACGCAAGGCTGCGAAGGCCGGCGGCTGCGGAACGGGATGCCGTGGCCTCGGCTCGGGTCAAGCCGCGTTGCCGGCGCGGACACCGCAGGGCTTCGGCACAGGCGGCCCCCCAGGGGCGGGGGCTCGCGCGAGCCGGGTCGGGTGATCGCGAAGGGCGTGACACAGCCCCCGCGTCAGGGGGACCCTCAGCGCAGGCGGGCCACGCGCCACACCGCCAGGGCCACCACCGCCGCGACCATCACCGCGTAGGCGGCCACCACGCGCCAGTCGGACTTGCGGTCCGAGCCGCGGGCGGAGAGCCCCGGCCAGGTGTAGCCGACCTTGCGGGCGGCCATCATGCCCCAGCCGGCCGCACAGGAGCAGATCAGCAGTCCCAGCATGGCGATCACCGCGCCGCTGTCGCCGAAGTCGAAGGCGAGCGGGAAGGCGAACATCAGGGAGCCGAGCGCGCCGAGGCCGACGATCGGGGCGAGCTGCCAGACACGCAGTCGGCGCTGTGGGCGCAGTTCGACCTCGACCTCGTCCCCGCCGGTGAACATCTCCTCCGGCTCGGGACCGTCGTCGGTCACCCCGCCCTGCGTCTCCTCGGGCCCGTCGGGGCTGAGACGCCCGGTCTCCGGCTCCGGGGCATCCCGCCGGGCGGTGAGGTGCTCGGTGCTGTGTGCGGTGTCGCGAGGGCCGGCCTCCATCGCCACGCGCCCTCCCAACTTAGGACTCCACTGGTCGATCGAAGCTTGATGATGGCACGGCGTCACAGGCCCGGATGACGGCCTGGGCGTCCCGATGCCAGGACGTGATCAGGCTGTAACCGGTCGTTCGACCAACGCCGTCGCGAGCTGCGGAAGTTCCCCGAGGTCCGCCGCGGCCCCACTCAACCAGTGCACCCGCGGATCGCGCCTGAACCATGAATCCTGACGGCGCGCGAAGCGCTTGGTGGCACGGACGGTCTCGGCCCGGGCCTCCTCCAGGGTGCACTCGCCGGCGAGTGCGGCGAGCACCTGCTGGTAGCCGAGGGCGCGCGACGCCGTACGCCCCTCACGCAACCCCTGCGCCTCGAGTGCGCGCACTTCTTCGACGAGCCCGGCCTCCCACATGCGGTCGACCCGGCGGGCGATGCGCTCGTCGAGTTCGGGGCGAGCCACGTCGACGCCGATCTGCAGCGTGTCGTAGACCGAGTCGTGGCCCGGGAGGTTGGCGGTGAAGGGCCGCCCGGTGATCTCGATGACCTCCAGCGCGCGGACGATGCGGCGCCCGTTGCTCGGCAGGATCGCGCGGCCGGCGTCGGGGTCGGCCGCGGCGAGCCGGGCGTGCAGCGCGCCGGGGCCGCGCAGCGCCAGTTCCTCCTCCAGGCGCGCCCGGACCTCCGGGTCGGTGCCGGGGAACTCCAGGTTGTCGACGGCACCGCGGACGTACAGGCCGGAACCGCCGACCAGGATCGGCCAGCGTCCGTCGGCGAGCAGCGCGTCGATCCGTTCCCGGGCCATCCGCTGGTACTCGGCGACGGAGGCGGTCTCGGTGACGTCCCAGACGTCGAGCAGGTGGTGCGGGACACCGCCGCGCTCCTCGGGCGTCAGCTTGGCGGTGCCGATGTCCATCCCCCGGTAGAGCTGCATGGAGTCGGCGTTGACGACCTCACCCCCCAGCCGCTGGGCGAGAAAGACGCCCAGATCGGACTTTCCGGCCGCGGTGGGACCGACGACGGCGATGACGCGGGGGGCGTGGGGTGCGCTGCTCACCGATCCAGTCTCCCAAACCTCACGGGCTGCTCTCGATCGGGTTACGTGACGCGGGGTCCGCCACGTCGTTGCCCGTTCGAGGTTCCCGCCGCCGGATCACGGCGGCGCTCGCCCGGCTCACACGGATGGACACACCGGGCTACGCGGAATTTCGCCCGCACGAGTAACGTATGGAGTGGATATGGGCGTTTTTGCACGGCTTTTTCGGAGGTCGAAGACCACGGGAGAGACAGCGGCGGCCGAGACCCGGACCGACGGGGAGAAGACCGGAGCCGGTACGGACGACACGGCGGCGACGCCTGGGTCCGAGGCCGTGGCCGACGGGGCGAAGGCAGCCTCCGAGGCCCCGGTGAAGGAGTCCGACGAGGCCGGCGTCACGGAGAGCGTCGACATCCCGAAGCAGCAGTCCGGCAAGGCCGCCGACACCGAGGCCGGCGAGGGCGCCCGCACGTAGCGTGCGGCGAGGAAAGGTACATCATGGGTCTCCTGGACAATCTGAAGGCCAAGCTCGGCCCTGCCAAGGACAAGGTCTCCGGCCTCGCGCAGCAGCACGAGGACAAGATCCAGCACGGCCTGGAGAAGGCGGCGCACACCGTCGACCGGGGAACCAAGGGCAAGTACAGCGACAGGATCCAGTCGGGTACGGGAAAGGCCAAGGAGGCCGTGGACCGCTTCGCGCACAAGAACGATCCAGGTCCGGACGCGGGCGGCGCCACACCGCCGGCCGGGCCGCCGCCCGCCTCCTGAGCGGCACGAACGGCGGACGGCCGGGGCATCTCGCCCCGGCCGTCCGCCGTTCGTTCGCGTCCGCGCGCCTACGACCAGGTGGCGACGACGTACCCCACGCCGTACGGGGCGCCCTCGTGGAGCAGCGCGCCGGCCAGGCCGGCGCCGCCCTCGGCCGCGCCGGCGAGCACCTGCCAGGGCGCGCGGCCTGACACCTTCAGCTCGCGCGCCGCTCGAGGGTCCAGCGCGCGCAGCGCGGCCGTGTCGGCCGAGCAGAGCGCGCGGGCGATCTCCGCGTCGTAGGGCACCGCGCGTTCGTCGAGGTAGCCGGGCGCCTTCGGGGTGCGGCAGGCGCTGGCGTCGCCCATCACCAGCAGCGCCACCCGGCCGGCCCGGCCGGCCAGCCGGCGCCCCTCCGCGCGGCACGCGTCGGGCGCGAGGGACTCTCCCACGCCCCGCCCTTCGACGGGGGCGCCGGCCCACCCGGTCCGCCCCAGCAGCCAGGCGCCCACGGCGAGTCCGTACGGCAGCTCCCGGCCGGCCGCGCCGTCGCCGTCCCCCAGCCGCACGTCCAGGTCGACGCCGAAGCCGCGGAAGGAACCCGGGGTTCCGGCGGGGTAGTCGTGCGTCCCGGAGCCGTCGTCCGGGCCCACGACGACCAGCAGGTCGGGGCGGGCGGCGGCGAGCACGCCGAGCGCGTCCGTGCAGGCGGCGCGCGCGGCGTCGAGCTCCGGGGCGGCGCCGGCGGCGACCTCGGGCACGAGCAGCGGCGGGCAGGGGCAGGCTGCGGCGGCGACAAGCATGATCAGCAGCCTACTGCGGCCGTACGGGCCCGTCCGTCGGGGCGGGTCCGGGCAGTGGGGTCAGTCGACGGCGCAGCCGCCGGTGACCGCCGGGAGCGGCTCGGGCACGCCCACCTTGGGCAGGCCGAGCAGCACGCCCGCGGGCTTGGAGGCCTTCTCCGCGGTGCGCTTCTCCCAGGCGTCGCCCGCGCGGGTGCGGCGCACGCCGAGGACGGGGCCCTCGGCGAGGAGGTGGTGCGGGGCCGCGTAGGTCACCTCGACGGTGACGACGTCACCGGGGCGGACCTCCTGGTCGGGCTTGGTGAAGTGCACCAGGCGGTTGTCGGGGGCGCGGCCGGAGAGACGGTGGGTGGTGTCGTCCTTGCGGCCCTCGCCCTCGGCGACCATCAGCTCCAGGGTGCGGCCGACCTGCTTCTTGTTCTCCTCCCAGGAGATCTCCTCCTGGAGGGCGACGAGACGCTCGTAGCGCTCCTGGACGACCTTCTTGGGGATCTGCCCGTCCATCTCGGCGGCCGGGGTGCCGGGCCGCTTGGAGTACTGGAAGGTGAAGGCCTGCGCGAAGCGGGCCTCGCGGACGACGTGCAGGGTCTGCTGGAAGTCCTCCTCGGTCTCGCCGGGGAAGCCCACGATGATGTCGGTGCTGATCGCCGCGTGGGGGATGGCGGCGCGGACCTTCTCGATGATCCCGAGGAAGCGCTCCTGGCGGTAGGAGCGGCGCATGGCCTTGAGGACCGGGTCGGAGCCGGACTGGAGCGGCATGTGGAGCTGCGGCATCACGTTGGGCGTCTCGGCCATGGCGGCGATGACGTCGTCGGTGAAGTCGCGGGGGTGCGGGGAGGTGAAGCGGACCCGCTCCAGGCCGTCGATCTTCCCGCAGGCGCGCAGCAGCTTGCTGAAGGCCTCGCGGTCGCCGATGTCGGAGCCGTAGGCGTTGACGTTCTGGCCGAGCAGGGTGACCTCGGAGACGCCCTCGGCGACCAGGGCCTCGATCTCGGCGAGGATGTCGCCGGGGCGGCGGTCCTTCTCCTTGCCGCGCAGGGCGGGGACGATGCAGAAGGTGCAGGTGTTGTTGCAGCCGACGGAGATCGACACCCAGGCCGCGTAGGCGCTCTCGCGGCGTGTGGGCAGCGTGGAGGGGAACGCCTCCAGCGACTCGGCGATCTCGACCTGCGCCTCCTCCTGGACGCGGGCGCGCTCCAGCAGCACCGGCAGCTTGCCGATGTTGTGCGTGCCGAAGACGACGTCCACCCAGGGGGCGCGCTTGACGATGGTGTCCCGGTCCTTCTGCGCGAGGCAGCCGCCGACCGCGATCTGCATGCCGGGGCGGCTCGCCTTCCTCGGGGCGAGGTGGCCCAGGTTGCCGTACAGCTTGTTGTCGGCGTTCTCGCGCACGGCGCACGTGTTGAACACGACGACGTCGGCGTCGCCGTCGGAGCCCTCGGGGGCGCGGACGTACCCGGCGTCCTCCAGCAGCCCGGCGAGGCGCTCGGAGTCGTGGACGTTCATCTGGCACCCGTAGGTGCGAATCTCGTAGGTCCTGGTCGAGAGAACGTCCACGGCGGGGCTCCGGTCACTGCTGCTGGTCATGGCAACAAGGGTAGGCGTTTCCCGGAGCGGCTCCGCCCGGTGTTCCCCTACGGCTCCGTCCGGCCAGGTGGCTCAGCCGCGTACGGCCAGGTGGCAGGCGGAGACCCAGAGGACCGCCGCGCAGGCCAGACCCACCACGACCCGCACGGTCCCGGCCGACGCACCGGCCAGGACCAGCACGGCGCCGACGACCGCCACCACGGTCATCAGCACGCCCGTCCACCGGTACTGCCACTGGTCGTACAGCCGGGCGAGCGGGAAGAAGTGCAGGCCCACGACGAGCGCGATGCCGGCCGGGATGTACGCCGGGCGTCCGGAGGAGTTGGCCGCGGCGATCACGGCGACGACGGCCAGCAGCTCGACGCCGTTGACGATGCCCACCCCGCGGGCCCAGTTCGCGCCGCCGCCTCGACGGCCACCGGCACCATGTCCGTCGCCGGGCCGGTGCCGGAGGCGCCCGCGAAAGCCAGGGCCAGCGCGAACAAGGACAGCACGACGGTGCCCCGGCGCCGCAGCTGCCGGGTGAGCGCGAGGCACTCGGCGTCGGAGGCGGACGGCGTCAGCGCGGACTCGGTGGAGGGCGTCATCGGTGGAGGCTGGCGCGACGCGTCAACTCGGTTCCGGGTTTACCCACTTCACGGTCCGCGTGTCCCACGGCCGGTCCTCCCTGTGAGTTCCGCCCTGGTCAGCGGGGCACCGGGCTGGCAGGATCGCGGCCATGTCCCACGTGCTGTCCCGCATCGGCAGGCGGCGGGCCCTGAGGGGCGCGGCCGCCGGTCTCGTGGTGCTCGGGCTGCTTCTGTGGTGGGTGGCGCCGTGGCGCGAGGAACCGCCCGGCGGGACGATCACGATGAGCACCGGCACCCGCGCCGGGGTCTACCAGAAGTACGGCGAGCTGCTGCGGACGGCGCTCGGCAAGGACATGCCCGGTCTTGAGGTGCGGCTGGAGACCAGCGACGGCTCCTGGGAGAACGTCCGCCGGGTCGCCACCGGGCAGGCCGACTTCGCTTTCGCGGCGGCCGACGCCGTGGAGACGTACCGGCAGGAGGGCCGCACCGGCGCCCAGGGGCTGCGCGGGGTGGCGCGCCTGTACGACGACTACGTACAGCTCGCCGTGGCACCCGGCTCGGGCATCCGTACCGTCGCCGACCTGAGGGGCAAGCGGGTCGCCATAGGGCCGCCGAAGTCCGGGGTGCGGCTCATAGCGAACCGGCTGCTGCGGGCGGCCGGGATCGACCCGGAGCGGGACATCGTGCCGTCCGCGGACGGCATCGACACCGGGCCCGGGCGTCTGGGGCACGGGCTGGACGCCTTCTTCTGGTCGGGCGGGCTGCCCACGGACGGCCTGAAGAAGTACACGGAGGACTCCGCGCTGCGGTTCGTGCCGATCGACGCCTCCCTGATCGCGAAGGTGCACGAGCAGGGCAAGGCCACCCGTTACTATCGCGCGACCAGCATCCCGGAGTCGGCCTACCCGGGCAGTCAGCTCGGCTCGGCCGTGCCGACCATGGCGGTGTCCAACCTGCTGATCACGCGCGCGGACGCGGACCCACGGCTCACCGAGTGGCTCACCCGGATCGTGCTGAAGAGCCGTGACGGCATCGGCGCCCATGTGCACTCCGCGCAGCTCGTCGACGTGCGCACCGCCATCTACACCGATCCGCTGCGGCTGCACGAGGGCGCCCGCCGGTACTACCGGTCCGTCAAGCCCTGACCGTCCGCCTCGCCCGCGGGGGCGTTGCGCGGCACGGACACGGTCACCCGCAGCCCGTGCGGCTCGTGCCGTTCGTAGGAGAGGGAGCCGCCGCCCGCGGCGAGCAGCGCCCGGGAGATGGACAGGCCGAGTCCCGAGCCCTTGATGTTCTGGTGCCGTCCGCTGCGCCAGAAGCGGTCGCCGACGCGGGTCAGCTCCTCGTCGGTCAGTCCGGGGCCGTTGTCGGTGACGACGACGGTCGCCGTGTCGCCGTTGGAGGCGACGGTCACCTCGACCGTCTCTCCGGAGGGCGTGAACTTCACCGCGTTGTCGATGACCGCGTCCAGCGCGCTGGACAGCGCCACCGGGTCCGCCCAGGCGGTGGTCGGCGGGCAGACGCCGGTCAGCGTGACGTCCTTGGCGTCGGCGGACGGCGACCAGGCGGCAACCCGTTCGGCGGCCACCGCGCCGATGTCGACGATCCGCAGGTCGGGTGCGCTGTGCTCGGCGAGGGCCAGGTCGAGCAGGTCGTCGAGGACCTGCGCCAGCCGTTTTCCCTCCGCGCGCACGGAGGCGATCTCCTCGTTGTCCTCGGGCAGCTCCAGGGCGAGCAGCTCGATGCGCAGCAGCAGCGCGGACAGCGGGTTGCGCAGTTGATGGGAGGCGTCGGCGACGAAGGCGCGCTGCTGCTCCAGCACGTTCTCGACGTTGTCCGCCATCTCGTTGAAGGAACGTGCGAGGCGGCGCAGCTCGGGCGGGCCGCCGGCCACCGCGACGCGGGACTTCAGCCGGCCGGTGGCGATGTCGTGGGTGGTGGCGTCGAGGACGCGCACCGGGCGCAGCACCCAGCCGGTGAGCCGGAGGGCCGCGCCGACGGCCAGCAGCATCGCGGCCGCCTCCCCCGCGGCGATGACCAGCCAGCCCTGGAGGATGCGGGACCGCATCTGCCCGGTGGGCGATTCGGTGACCACGACCGCGACGACGTCGCCGTCCCGGATCACCGGTGAGGCGACCACCAGGGGGCTCCGCTGCCAGGGCCACACCTGCTCGGGGTCGTGGCTGCGGCGGCTGAGCAGCGCCTCCTCGAAGGCGTCCCGGACCTCGCCGGCGCGGGGCAGGAAGAAGTCGTCGGGGGCGTGCGCCATGGGGGCGTCGTTGCGGTAGAAGACGCCGGCGCGGATGCCGTACACCTCGTAGTAGCTGCGCAGCTCGGCGCTGAGGGTCTCGCGGCGCTCGTTGATGTCGCCGCCGGAGGTGTCGGCGGGCTCGGTGACGAACTGGGCGAGGGCGGCGAAGCGTGCGGTGTCGTCGATCCGGTCGACCACGACCTTCTGCTGCTGGGCGCCGGCGAGGCTCACCGCGAGCGGCACGCCGAGGGCGAGCAGGACGGCCGCCATCAGGACGATGAGCAGCGGCAGCAGACGTGTGTGCACCCGGCCCCGCTACGCAGCGGGCGCGACGAGGCGGTAGCCGACGCCGCGCACGGTCTCGATCAGGGCGGGCATGCGCAGCTTGGAGCGCAGGGAGGCCACGTGCACCTCCAGGGTGCGGCCGGTCCCCTCCCAGCTGGTGCGCCACACCTCGCTGATGATCTGCTCCCGGCGGAAGACCACCCCCGGCCGCTGTGCCAGCAGCGCGAGCAGATCGAACTCCTTGCGGGTGAGCTGGACGGGCGTGCCGTTGACGCTGACCTGCCGGGTGGGCAGCTCGATGCGCACCGGGCCGAGGAGCACCTGGGTCTCCGTGGAGCCGGTGGCCTCCTCCTGGACGCTGCGCCGGCTGACGGCGTGGATCCGGGCGAGCAGTTCCCCCGTGTCGTACGGCTTCACCACGTAGTCGTCGGCGCCGAGGTTGAGCCCGTGGATGCGGGAGCGTACGTCGGAGCGCGCGGTCACCATGATCACGGGGGTGCTGGTGCGCTTGCGTATCTTGCCGCAGACCTCGTACCCGTCCTGGTCGGGCAGGCCGAGGTCGAGCAGGACGACGCCGAAGCCTTCACGTCCCGGGACGAGCGCCTGGAGGGCCTCCTCGCCGCTGCGCGCGTGGGTGACGTCGAAGCCGTGCCGGGCCAGCACGGCCGAGAGGGCCGCGGCGACGTGGTTGTCGTCCTCGACGAGCAGCAGTCTCACCAGGGCCCCCTTCGGTTCATCGGCCGTTTGTCGGGTGTGTCCATCATGGGCACACCAGGTGCACCTTGCAGTCACGCCGATGAGGGACGACCACGTCAAGAGGGTTCCGGTTGCGCTTCGGTACCGGTGCCTCGCGCGGACGCGTTCCAGCTCACAAGTGCTACGACAGGTGTCCGATTGCTATCGGATCGTGATGCTCAGATTCCCCTCAGATGTAATGACGCTGGTCTGAAGGGTTACTACTGTCCTCCGAAACCGAGGAGGACGGAGCCTGAGAGCGATGACCGAAGTATCGGTGGCCAAGGAAGATGTGGCCGCGACCGGCGATCTGGTCGTCCTGAAGAGCGTCAACAAGCACTTCGGCGCGTTGCACGTTCTCCAGGACATCGACCTGACGATCGCCCGTGGCGAAGTCGTCGTGGTCATCGGACCCTCCGGGTCCGGGAAGTCCACCCTGTGCCGCACCATCAACCGTCTGGAGACGATCGACTCCGGCTCGATCACGATCGACGGCAAGCCCCTGCCCGACGAGGGCAAGGCGCTCGCGAAGCTCCGTGCCGACGTGGGGATGGTCTTCCAGTCCTTCAACCTCTTCGCGCACAAGACCGTGCTCGAGAACGTGACGCTCGGACAGGTCAAGGTCCGCAAGAAGGACAAGAAGGAGGCCGAGGAGCGGGCGCGTGCCCTCCTCGACCGGGTCGGCGTGGCCGCACAGGCCGAGAAGTACCCCGCACAGCTCTCCGGTGGTCAGCAGCAGCGCGTCGCCATCGCGCGGGCCCTGGCGATGGAGCCCAAGGTCATGCTCTTCGACGAGCCGACGTCGGCTCTCGACCCGGAGATGATCAACGAGGTTCTCGAAGTCATGCAGCAGCTCGCCCGTGACGGCATGACGATGATCGTCGTGACCCACGAGATGGGCTTCGCGCGGTCGGCCGCGAACCGCGTGGTGTTCATGGCGGACGGCCGCATCGTCGAGCAGGCGACGCCGGACCAGTTCTTCAGCAACCCGCGCAGCGACCGTGCCAAGGACTTCCTGTCGAAGATCCTTCACCACTGAGGCGCGGCGCCGCGCCCCTGCCGACCTGCGTCACCGGACATTGACCGGGCCGCATCACTTCACCAGTCAAAGGATGTGCACATGAAGCTCCGCAAGGTCACCGCCGCCTCGGCCACCGTCTTCGCCCTCGCCCTGACCGCCACCGCCTGCGGTGGTGGCGACGGGGACAACGAGTCCTCGGGCGGCGGCAAGGACAAGATCACGATCGGCATCAAGTTCGACCAGCCGGGCCTCGGCCAGAAGACCCCGCAGGGCTACGCGGGCTTCGACGTGGACGTCGCCACCTACGTCGCCAAGAAGCTCGGTTACGAGGAGAACCAGATCGAGTGGAAGGAGTCGAAGAGCGCCGACCGCGAGACGATGCTGCAGCGCGGCGACGTCGACTTCATCGCCGCCACCTACTCGATCACCCCGGAGCGTCAGGAGAAGGTCGACTTCGCCGGCCCCTACCTGCTCGCCCACCAGGACGTGCTGCTCCGCGCCGACGACGACAAGATCAAGTCTCCCGAGGACCTGAACAACGCGAAGCTCTGCTCCGTCACCGGCTCGACGTCCGCCCAGAACGTCAAGGAGAAGCTGGCTCCCAAGGCACAACTGCAGAACTACCCGACGTACTCGGCCTGCCTGACCGGCCTCCAGAACGGTGCCATCGACGCGCTGACCACAGACGACTCGATCCTCGCCGGCTACGCCTCGCAGTCCCAGTTCAAGGGCAAGTTCAAGCTGGGCGGCTTCAAGATGACCAACGAGAACTACGGCATCGGCGTCAAGAAGGGCAGCGACCTCAAGGACAAGATCAACAAGGCCCTCGAGGACATGGTCGCCGACGGCGCCTGGGACGCGGCGGTCAAGGAGAACTTCGGTCCGGCCAACTACAAGAACGAGCCGGCGCCGAAGATCGGCGACATCAAGAGCTGAGGCTGGGCCCGCCCCGGCGCGCCGCCCACGCGGAGGGGCGGCGCGCCGGGGCGGGCATCCCTACACGCGGAAGCGCGGGAGATCGTGTTCGACTTTCTTCAGGATTACGACCTGGCGGGAGCCGTCTGGACGACAGTGCAGCTTGCTGTGCTCTCGGCCGTCGGTTCCCTGATTTGGGGCACCGTACTGGCGGCCATGCGGGTCGGCCCCGTTCCCTTGATGCGGGGCTTCGGAACCGCCTACGTGAACATCGTGCGGAACATCCCGCTGACCGTGATCATCCTGTTCGCGTCACTGGGCCTGAACCAGACTCTGGGCATCACACTCGGCGGGGGCGGCGACTTCGAGACGATCAACTTCCGGCTCGCGGTCCTGGGCCTGACGCTCTACACCTCCGCCTTCGTGTGCGAGGCGCTGCGATCCGGTATCAACACGGTGCCCGTCGGCCAGGCTGAGGCGGCTCGTGCGATCGGACTCAGCTTCGGCCAGGTGCTGGCGAACATCGTGCTGCCCCAGGCGTTCCGGTCCTCCGTCGTCCCCTTGGCGAACGTGCTGATCGCGCTCATCAAGAACACCACGGTGGCGGCCGCGATCGGTGTCGCCGAGACGGCACTGGTGATGAAGGAGATGATCGAGAACGAGGCGCAGCTGCTGCTGATCTCCGCGATCATCGCCCTGGTGTTCGTGGTTCTGACCCTGCCGACCGGGCTCTTCCTCGGCTGGGTGGGCAAGAAGGTGGCGGTGAAGCGATGAGTTCGGTTCTCTACGACGCCCAGGGCCCTCGCGCTAAACGGCGCAACATTGTCTTCACGGTCGTCTTCCTGGTCGCCCTGGCCGCGGCTCTGTGGTGGGTGATCGGCAAGCTCGTTGAGAAGGACCAGCTCGAGTGGGCCAAGTGGGAGATGTTCTTCACGGGCACCGAGGCCTGGTCGACGTACATCTGGCCCGGTCTGGAGAACACTCTCAAGGCCGCTGTCCTCGCCGTGATCATCGCGCTGCCCCTCGGTGCCGTCCTCGGCATCGCCCGGCTGTCGGACCACGTCTGGGTGCGTGTGCCGGCCGCGATCGTGGTCGAGTTCTTCCGGTCTATTCCCGTGCTGGTCCTGATGATCTTCGGTCTGGCCCTGTTCTCCGAGTACACCAGCGTGTCCTCGGACGACCGGCCGCTGTACGCGGTCGTCACCGGCCTGGTGCTCTACAACGCCTCCGTCCTCGCGGAGATCGTGCGCGCCGGCATCCTGTCGCTGCCCAAGGGCCAGTCCGAGGCCGCGATGGCGATCGGCCTGCGCAAGAACCAGCTGATGCGGCTGGTGCTGCTGCCTCAGGCGGTCACCGCGATGCTCCCGGCCATCGTCAGCCAGCTCGTCGTCATCGTGAAGGACACCGCCCTCGGCGGCGCCGTCCTCACCTTCGGCGAACTGCTGGCCTCCGCGAACACGATGAGCGCCTACTACGGCGCCAACACGATTGCCAGCTTCACCATCGTGGCGCTGATCTTCATCGCGTTGAACTTCGCCCTGACGACGTTCGCGAGCTGGCTCGAGGCGCGCCTGCGCCGCAGCAAGCGCAGCACGGGCGCGGTGCTCGGCGTGGAGGACGTCGACGACATCAACGCCGCCGAGGTCGGCGGTCCGCACAAGACCGACGGCGTCTGACGCACGACTTCCTCCTGACATGACTGTGGCCCGCCGGGAACGGCGGGCCACAGTCATGCCGGTGACCGGCCGTCGTCAGCGTGACGGATGGGCGATGCGCCGTGGACCCCTGTGATGAACTGTCACGTGCCGGGACCGCTCCCGCGGCGGCTCATGATCGCCACTGCCCTTCGGTCACTTGACGCAAGCACCGGCAATGGGTTGCATACGTTCTGTGATCGTGCACCCTGCTCCATCTTCCTGTTCTCCCACGTCCTCCCCGACGTCACTCCGAGCAGGGAGCGCCGCGCCGTGGACCCGGTGATCGTCGTCGGAGCGGGGCCCGTCGGGCTCACGCTGGCACTGGCGCTGGCGCGTCAGGACGTGCCGTGCGTGGTCCTGGACGAGGGGCCGGGCAAGGACGAACCCCGTCCCGCCCGCACCGTCGTGCTGCGCGAGGACACCGCCGCGCTGATGGAGCGGCTGACCGGGCTGTCCCTCGACCACGCGGGGTTCCGTTGGGCCGGATGGCGGTCGATGCGGCGCAAGCAGGTGACGAACGAGGTCGCCTTCGAGGACGCCGAGGCCGCTCCCCTGCACATCGCCCAGCACGTCCTGACCGGCGCGCTGCGCGCCGCCCTGGAGAACGAACGGCTCGTCAGAATCGCCGTGGACAGCCGGCTGGACACCATGGAGCAGGAACGGTCCGGCGTCACCGCCCACACCCGGGGCGCCTCCGGCACCTGGTGGCGCGGCAGTTACCTGGTCGGCTGCGACGGCCCCCGCTCCACCGTGCGCAAGCTCCAGGACATCCGCTTCCCCGGCCGCACCGCGGTGGAACGTCACGCCGTCGCCGCCCTGCGCACCGAGCTCCCCTGGCAGGACGAGGCGTTGCTGCACCGCTCCCCGCCGTGGCGCACCTCCGGTCCCTTCGCCGGGGAGGTCACCGCCCGGCCGCTGCCGGACGATGTGTGGCGGCTGGACTGGCTGCTGCCGCCGGGCAAGGACCTGGTCACCCCCGAGATGCTGCTCACCCGCATCCGGGAGACCCTGGCCGGCTGGAACGGCGGCACGGTGCCCCCGTACGAGCTCCTCGACACCGGTGTGCACACCGTCCACCACCGGCTGGCCCGGCGCTGGCGCGCCGGCCGCGTCTTCCTCGCCGGGGACGCGGCCCATCTGCTCGGCGCGCTGGGCACGCACGGGCTGGACGAGGGGCTGCGCGATGCCGACAACCTCGCCTGGAAACTCGCCCTCGCCTGGCACCACGGCCCGCACGAGGCACTGCTCGACAGCTACCAGACCGAGCGCCGCGCCCTCGTCGCCTCCCGGCTGCGCGCCGCCGACCAGGCACTGCCGCTGCTGCGCGGCGGCGGAGGACTGCGCACCTACGTCCCCGGCTCCTCGCGCAGCCTCGACACGCTCCTGATGGACGGTCACCTCGGGCGTGGAGCACTGGGTGCGCCCGGCACGTACGCCGACTCGCCCCTCGCTCCCGGCCGTCTGGAGGGCGAGGCCCCGGTCGCCACGACCCCGGGGGCGACCGTCACGGACGTGATCGTCACCGCCGAGGACGGCACCTTCGTCCGCCTCCGGGACCGGCTCGGGCGAGGCGCCCTGCTGGTGGTGCTGATCGCACCGGGCACAGGGGTGTGGGAACGCCGCCACTGGGTGTCCGCCGGGATCATGCCGCGCCTGGCGGCCGCCGTCTCCGCGCTGCCGCACCGCGCGGAACTGCTGGTCGCCGAGAGCTATCCGGGCGCGGCGGCCCACACGGTCCTGCTGGTCCGCCCCGACGGCCACCTCGTGACCGCCCTGAGCGGCGTCCGTCCGGCGGACATGTACGCGGCGGCGGAGACGGCCCTGGGCGGGCCGGCGACCGGGACGACGTCGGAGGCCGGCGCCGATGCCGAGTCGGGGGCGCGGGAGGACGCGGGGGCGGGGTCGCGGTGAGGCGCGAGGTCCGGCTCGGGGCCAGAGCGCCCCAAGCCCCGCGTCCGCTCACGTAACCCGCCCCCGACTCCGCCGAACGGCGGAGTGCGCCGAGCGCGAGGCGGCGGACGGTCCCCGCTTCACGCGGCTCTGAGCGCGAGGGCGCGACGGGCGGAGCACCCCGGTCGTGATGGACGCGCTGAGCGCGGGTTCTTCCGCGGCGGCGAGGCCCACCCGGGCACTCCGGCGCACGTCCGGCCCGCACCATGGTGCGACCACCCGCGCCCGCCGCCCCGCACCCGGCGCGTCCCCCGTGTCCCCGGCGCGGACGCCGGAGCGCCCGCGCCACGCCGGCGTCCACATCGTGGCGACCGGTTGAACCCGGTCGCAGCCCCATGGTGTACTCCGGTCATGACCGACACCCGCGTGCGCCTGTGGCGGAGGGTCCACATGGACCTCGTCCGTTACGCGGGCTGCGTGTGTCGCCCGTCCTGTTGATTCGCGACGTTGCCCCTTCTTTCCGCGCGCCCCGACCGTCCGTCCCGGACGGCGTCGTCACCGCGCGCGTTCCGCGACTTCACCTCCAGGACGGTGCACATGTCTGTCTCCTCCGCTGCCCCTGCGTCCGTCTCCGCGTCCGCGCCGACGCAGGCCGAACTCCTCGACTTCGTACGGCGTGCCGTCGCCGACGCCGATCTGATCGCCTCGCTCCCCCTCGATCCCGAGGGGCGCACCTGGGTCCGGCTCGAAGGGCCGGGCGGCAGCGAGGCCTGGCTGATCGGCTGGCCGCCCGGCACCGGCACGGGCTGGCACGACCACGCGGACTCCGTCGGCGCGTTCATGACCGCGTCGGGCGAGCTGAGGGAGAACTCGCTCGCCGTGCGGCTCCCCACCGACGGCTGGACGACCCTCGAACTCACCGAGGGCGTCGACCGCGAGCGGCGGCTGGCGACCGGACAGGGCCGTGCCTTCGGCCGGCACCATGTGCACGAGGTGCTGAACGAGTCGACGGACCGGCATGCGATCTCCGTGCACGCCTACTACCCGCCACTGCCGCGCATCCGCCGCTACAGCCGCACCGCCCAGACCCTGCGCCTGGAGCAGGTGGAGCGCCCGGAGGACTGGCAGTGAGCGGATCGGAAACCGAGGGGCACGCCGCCCGGAACGGCGGCCGCCGGCCCGGCATCGACGAGCTGCTGCAGCGCGTCCGCGCCGGATACACCCGTGTCGAGGCCCAGGAGGCGTACGACGCCTGGCGGGCCGGTGACGCGCTGCTCGTGGACATCCGCTACGCCGCGTTGCGGGAGCGGGACGGGCTGATCCCCGGCGCGACGGTCGTCGAGCGCAACGAACTGGAGTGGCGGCTGGACCCACGCGGCAGCCACCGCCTCCCCGAGGCCACCCACCACGACCTGCGCGTGGTCGTCATCTGCAACGAGGGGTACGCCTCCAGTCTGGCCGCGGAGTCGCTCCACCGGCTGGGGCTGCACCGGGCCACCGATCTGGTCGGCGGCTTCCAGGCCTGGCGGGCGGCAGGGCTTCCGGTGACGACGGCAGCCGCGTAGCCGGTAGCGCCCGGGCGCTCGCTCAGTACCCCTCGTCACCGAGGAACTCGGTGTCCTCGCCCTCCTCCTCCAGCGCCTGACGGACGACGCGCAGGGCGAGGCCCTCCGGGTAGCCCTTGCGGGCGAGCATGCCGGCGAGGCGACGTATCCGCTTGTCGCGGTCGAGCCCGCGGGTGGCGCGCAGCTTACGGGCGACCAGTTCGCGGGCGGTCTCCTCCTCCTGCTCGGAGTCGAGCCGGGAGACGGCTTCGTCGATCAGGGCGGAGTCGACACCCTTGGTGCGCAGCTCCCGCGCGAGGGCGCGCCGGGCCAGCCCTCGGCCGTGGTGCCGGGACTCCACCCAGGCGTCCGCGAAGGCACTGTCGTTGATCAGTCCGACCTCCTCGAACCGGGACAGCACCTCCTCGGCGGCCTCGTCGGGGATCTCCCGCTTGCGGAGGGCGTCGGCGAGCTGCTTCCGGGTGCGCGGGGTCCCGGTGAGCAGCCGCAGGCAGATCGCCCGCGCCCGCTCCACCGGGTCCCCCGGAGGTTCCTCCCGCTCTGCCCTCACCGAGTCGGAGGCGCCTCCGTCCGCCGCGGCCGCCTCACCGAAGGAGCGGCGTCGGCGGCCACGCCCACCGTGCGGCCCGCCGTCACGCGAGCCACCCGTCCGTGCCGTACGACCGCCGCGTCGCCGGGGTCCGCCACCGCCCGCTTCCGGGAGTCCGGGGTCCGCGTCGTCGTACGCCGTGTCACCGCCGACGGCCGGGTCGTCGCCGCCCACGGCGTCCCTCCCCCGTGGGACACCGGGAGCGTCGTACTCGTACTCGGCCCAGTCCGTTCGTCGGGTCACGGGTCAGCTCTTGGCCGCCGCGGCCTTGGACTTGGAGCCCTTGGCCGCCGGGGCCGGCACCGCCGCGGGCTCGGCCGGAGCGGCGGCGTCCGCACCTGCCTCGGCAGCGGCCTCCTCGGGCCGTACGCCGACGCCCAGCTTCGTGAGGATCTTCTTCTCGATCTCGTTGGCGAGGTCGGGGTTGTCCTTCAGGAAGTTGCGGGCGTTCTCCTTGCCCTGGCCGAGCTGGTCGCCCTCGTACGTGTACCAGGCGCCGGCCTTGCGGACGAAGCCGTGCTCCACGCCCATGTCGATCAGACCGCCCTCACGGCTGATGCCCTGGCCGTAGAGGATGTCGAACTCGGCCTGCTTGAAGGGCGGCGCGACCTTGTTCTTGACGACCTTGCAGCGGGTGCGGTTGCCGACCGCCTCGGTGCCGTCCTTGAGGGTCTCGATACGACGGATGTCGATGCGCACGGAGGCGTAGAACTTCAGCGCGCGGCCACCGGTCGTGGTCTCCGGCGAGCCGAACATCACGCCGATCTTCTCGCGGAGCTGGTTGATGAAGATCGCGGTGGTCTTGGACTGGTTGAGCGCGCTGGTGATCTTCCGCAGCGCCTGGCTCATCAGACGGGCCTGCAGACCCACGTGGCTGTCGCCCATCTCGCCCTCGATCTCCGCGCGGGGCACGAGCGCCGCGACGGAGTCGATGACGATGAGGTCGAGGGCACCGGAGCGGACCAGCATGTCCACGATCTCCAGGGCCTGCTCGCCGTTGTCCGGCTGGGACAGGATGAGGTTGTCGATGTCGACGCCGAGCTTCTTCGCGTACTCGGGGTCGAGGGCGTGCTCCGCGTCCACGAACGCGACCTGGCCGCCGGCCCTCTGCGCGTTCGCCACCGCGTGCAGGGTCAGGGTCGTCTTACCGGAGGACTCCGGTCCGTAGATCTCCACCACACGGCCGCGCGGCAGGCCGCCGACGCCGAGGGCCACGTCGAGCGCGGTCGACCCGGTCGGGATGACCTCGATGGGCTCCTTCGACCGCTCGCCCATGCGCATGACCGCGCCCTTGCCGAATTGCCGTTCAATCTGTGCGAGCGCGGCGTCGAGCGCCTTCTCGCGGTCGGTTCCTGCCATGGGTTCCACCCGGTTTGCTTGAGTCGATCGCTTCACGTCAAAGACGCTAACGCCTGCCACTGACAACGCGCCCCGACGCACGTCCGGCCTGTGGATAACCCGGGCCCATACCCGCCCCGACTGGGGCAGAACGCCCGGCGTTGAGCCTCACCGGCTCCCCCATAAGAATAGATGTTCGATTTTCGTGTCAAGCCGCACCGCCGGGGATCCGCACCCCGCGACGTCACAAGCCCCGGCCCCTCACGGCGCCCCGGCCGTCCCGCCGTCACCAGGCCCGGCCGCACCGGCCGCACCGGAGCCGGCCGTTCCCGCGCCGGCCACCCCGGCCCCGGCCGCCCGCTCGGCACCGTCACCCTCCGGGCGCCGCTGGGCCCACAGCCCCCGGACCCGCCGGCCGAAGGCACTCGTCCCGCCCGAGCCGCGATGCCCGAGCACCCGCGGGTCGTCGGTGACGTCGTACCGCTTCACGTACGCGCCGAGGAACGCCTGGAGCGTGGCGACGGCGGGAATGGCGATCAGGGCGCCGACCGCGCCGAGCAGGGCCGTGCCCGCGACGACCGAGCCGAAGGCGACCGCCGGGTGGATGTCGACGGTCCGGGCGGTCAGCTTGGGCTGCAGCACATAGTTCTCGAACTGCTGGTAGACGACCACGAACACCAGCACCCACACCGCGTACCAGGGCGCGACCGTGAAGGCGATCAGCATGGGCAGCGCGCCCGCCAGATACGTGCCGATGGTGGGGATGAACTGCGAGACCAGACCGACCCACACGGCCAGCACGGGGGCGTAGGGCACGTCGAGGAACTCGAGCAGGACGTAATGCGCGAGGCCGGAGACCAGGGCCATCAGGCCGCGGGAGTAGAGGTAGCCGCCGGTCTTGTTCACGGCGATCTCCCAGGCGCGCAGCACCTCGGTCTGCCGGGCCGGCGGCAGGACGGAGCAGATGGCGCGGCGCAGCCGGGGCCCGTCGGCGGCGAAGTAGAACGAGAACAGGGCGACGGTGAGCAGCCGGAAGAGCCCGCCGAGCACCTGGGCGGACACGTCCAGGACGCCGGTGGCGCTGTTCTGCACGTAGTTGCGCAGCCAGTCGGACCGCAGCAGGTTCTCCTGGATGTCGACGCGCCGCAGTTCGGTGTGGAAGTGGGTGTTGATCCAGTTGATCACCGAGTCGAGGTACTGCGGGAAGTCCTCGACGATCTTGATGATCTGCTCCGCGAGCATCGAGCCGAGCAGCGTGACGAAGCCCGCGCCCACGACCAGGACGCCCACGAAGACGAGGAAGGTGCCGAAACCCCGGCGCACCCCGCGCGCGGCCATCCAGCTCACCGCGGGTTCCACGGCGAGCGCCAGGAAGAACGCGATCAGGATGTTGATCAGCAACCCGGTGAGCTGGTGGAAGGCCCAGCTGCCGAGCTGGAAGACGGCGATCAGCGCAAGCGCGAGCACCATGGCGCGCGGCAGCCATCGCGGCATCCGGGCCCGGGCCCGGGGCGCGGGGTCCGTCGGCGGGCCGGCGGGCGGGGGCGCGCCGGGCGCGGTCGTGTTCTGGCCGGCGGGCCCGGTTTCGTCGGTGGCTGCCACGGCCCAAGTCTCACCCACGGCCACGACAACTGTCCGCTCCCGTGGGGCTTATGTGACGATCAGCGCAGTTCCCGGGGGACGTCCATGACGGAGCAGACCACCTGCCAGACGTCCTTGGCGTCCCAGCCTGCCGCCAGCGCCTCGTGGACGGTCCGTCCGCCGAGTTCGGACATGACATGGTCGCGCGCGAAGGTGTCGGCGTACCCCGCGCCGAAGTACTCCGTCATGCGCTCCCAGAAAACCGTCAACCGCATGCCCCCAGTATCCCGCCTGCGGGGGTGACGCCCTGCCACGGGCCCTGGGGGGCTCCGCCGTGCCCCTACGGTCGGTGCCATGGCCGACATCGCAGCCGTACCGCTCACCCCGGCGTCCCCTCCGGGCGGCACGCTCGCGCGCGCGGAGCGCTTCGTGTGGCTCACCGCGCGCGTACTGGAGCAGCGCCTGTTCGCCCATCACTTCCGCGAGGGCGCCGCGGGACCTGTGGAGACCGCCCTCGATGCGTACCGGAACGACGACGGCGGCTACGGCCACGCCCTGGAGCCCGCCCTGCGCGGACCGGCCAGCCTGCCCGCGCACACGGCACGCGCGCTGCACGTGCTGGACGCCGTGGGGCGCTGCGACGCGCGCCGCGCGGAGGACGTGTGCCGGTATCTGACGTCCGTCTCGACGGCGGAGGGCGCGCTTCCGGCCGTAGGCAGGCGCGCGAACGACGGTGGGGCGGCAGGACTCCCCGGGTCGCTGTCGGCCACCGCCCCGGTGGTGGGGCTGCTGCACCGCAACGAGGTGTGGCACCCGTGGCTGTTCCGCGCGACCGACTTCTGCCGCCAGGCCGTGGAGTCGCTGGGGACGGCGCGTCCCGGTGACGTGAAGGCCGCGGTGCTCTTCCTGGACCACGCCCCGGACCGCACCCGCGCGGAGGCCGCCGCCGAGCGGCTGGGCCGCCTGGTACGCCGGGCAGGGCTGGCAGTGCTCGACCCGGACGGCTCGGACCACGCCACCGGCGAGCGCCGTTTCCCCCACGACTACGCGCCGACCCCGGACTCACTGGCGCGCGCGTGGTTCACCGACGCGGAGACGGACCGATCCCTGGACGCCCTCGCTGCCGGGCAGCAGGACGACGGAGGCTGGCCCGCCCGCCGGCTGCCGGGCACCCAGGAGCCCGCCCCGGGCGCGCTCCTGGAGACTCGCTCCATCCACACGATCGAGGCGCTACGCGCCCTGACCGCGTACGGCCGCCTCGTCTGAGGCGGCGTCCGACGACCGCCAGGAAGCCGGACGAGGCGCCCGTCCTCCGTCCGCCCGATGCCCGGCTCGTCGCACCACCGAGGCGCCGCACACCTCGGTTGCGTGCGTCCGTCCCCGCCCGGGACGGCCCGAGGCACTGCACACCTGGCCGCACACAGCCCCGCCTGAGGTGGCCGCGGGAGGCTGGGCGAGGCACCCGCCTCACCCGCCCAGCGCCCGTACCCCCGCCGTCACGAGCACGGCCGCCGCCACCACGAGCAGGAACGGCGCGCGCAGCAGAAGGGCCACGGCGGCGGCCGCCAGACCGGCCGCGCGCGCGTCCAGCACCAGGGCGCGCCCGTCCGCGAAGGCCTGCTGGGCCGTGAGGGCGGCGAGCAGGGCGACGGGGAGCAGCGCGGCGAGGCGCCGGACCAGGGGCCGTTCGAGGACGCCCGCGGGCACCAGCAGCCCGGCGAGCTTCACGGCGTAGCAGCCGACGACGGTCAGGCCGATCGCGAGCCAGATGTTCACCGCTCCCCCTCCTTCGTGTGAGCGCGCGGAGCGGTCCTGCGGCCGTGCGCCCACAGGACGACCGGTGCCGCCAGAGCGGCCACCAGGACCGGGACACCGGCGGGCAGCACGGGCAGCAGGCCGAGCCCCAGCAGTACGGCGAGCGCGGCGACGGCCCGCTCGGTGCCGGTGCGCAGCATGGGGGCTAGCAGCGCCAGGAACACCGCGGGACCTGCCGCGTCCAGGCCCCACGCCTCGGTGTCACCGATGGCGTCCGAGCCCAGCGCGCCGAGCAGCGTGGTGAGGTTCCACAGGACGTAGAGGCTGAGTCCGGTGACCAGGAAGCCGATGCGGGCGGCGCGGCGGGTGGGCTGGGCGAGCGAGACGGCGGTGGTCTCGTCGATCACCCACTGCGCGGCGAACGGCCGCACCGCGCGGGGCAGCGCCAGTAGCTGCGACAGCCGCAGCCCGTAGAAGGCGTTGCGCACGCCGAGGAAGAACGCGCCCGCGGCGGCCGTGACGGCGCCGCCGCCCGCAGCGAGTGCTCCCACCAGGGCGAACTGGGAGGCGCCGGTGAACACCAGCAGGCTGAGCGCGCAGGTCTGGAGCAGACTGAGCCCGCTGCCCGCCGAGGTCACGCCGAAGGCGAACCCGGAGAGTCCGACGGCGACCCCGACGCCGAGGGCGTCCCGTACCACGGCGCCGTCCGGCTTCCCTCCGCCCCGGACGCCCTCGGGCGGGGTGTGTTCTCCGTCGGACGGTATGTCCGCGTGCTCGTGCTCTGCTGTCCGTTCCACTGCCACACCCCGGACGCTACGGAAAGGTCCCCGCGCGCGTCTTGTACGTTCTTGCGCTCGCGCTGGTAGGCGCCCGGCGGGACACCGACGATGCGGCTGAAGTGCCGGTTGAGGTGCGGCTGGTCGGTGAACCCCACGGTGGCGGCCGCCTCGGACGGTGTCGTCCCCGCGTCCAGCAGCCGCCGGGCGCGCCGTACGCGCGCGTCGGTGAGCCAGGTGTGCGGGGGCATGCCGTAGGTGTCGCGGAAGGCGCGCAGCAGGGCGAACGGGCTCGTGCCGAGGCCGGCGGCGAGCTGCTCCAGGGTGGGCGGCGCGGCCATGCGCTCCTCGAGCACGGCACGCGCGCGTGCCGCGGTCCGGGCGCCGGCCGTGCGGACCTCGCGCCGGGGCAGCGTGCCGCCGTTCAGCCGCAGCAGCCGGGTCACCGCGACCCGCAGCAGGGTGTCGGCGGCGAGCGCGTTGCCCTCGTCGGTGGCCCGCAGCACCTGGTGGACGAGCCGGACGGTGTACGGGTCGTCGAGGACCGGGGTGACGAAGCCCGGGGTGCCGCGCAGGGTGGTGGTCTCGGCGGCGATCGCGGCCACGACGTCCGGCGACGGGTAGACGGCGCCGTACTGCCAGCCCTCCGGGACGCCCGCCCGGCCGGTGTGGGGCGTGTCCGGGTTCACCAGGGCGAGGGCGCCCGCGCCCGCGTACTGGTCGCCGCTCCCGTGGTGGAAGACCTCCACGCCGTCGGCGATGGCGGCGATCACGAAGTGTTCGTGGGTGTGCCGGACGAACGACTTGCGGATGTAGCGGGCACGCAGCAGGTCGACACCGGGCAGTTCCTCGTACCGCCAGTGCCGCGCCCGTTCCTCACGCGTTTCCGCCATACCGTCATTGTCACGCGGCCCGGCCGGCGCCCCGGACCGGCCCGGTTGTCAGTGGCCGGGTGCACGATGGACGCATGGTCAGCGATCCGCGCCGCGCCCTCGACGGCTTCTCCCCCGCGACCCGTGGCTGGTTCACGGGGGCCTTCTCCGCGCCCACGGCCGCCCAGGCCGGCGCCTGGCAGGCCATCGGGGCGGGCTCGGACGTGCTGGTGGTGGCGCCGACCGGTTCCGGCAAGACGCTGGCCGCGTTCCTCGCCGCCCTGGACCAGCTGGCCTCGACGCCCCCGCCGGCCGACCCCAGGAAGCGCTGCCGGGTGCTGTACGTCTCGCCGCTGAAGGCCCTCGCCGTGGACGTCGAGCGCAATCTGCGCAGCCCCCTGACCGGCATCCGCCAGGAGGCCGTGCGCCTGGGAATGCCCGAACCCGAGGTGAAGGTCGGCATCCGCTCCGGCGACACCCCGCCCGCCGAGCGCCGCGCCCTCGCCACGCGGCCGCCGGACATCCTCATCACCACGCCCGAGTCGCTGTTCCTGATGCTGACGTCCGCCACGCGCGACGCGCTCGCGGGCGTGGAGACGGTGATCCTCGACGAGGTGCACGCGGTCGCGGGCACCAAGCGCGGCGCGCACCTGGCCCTGTCCCTGGAGCGGCTCGACGAGCTGCTGCCGAAGCCGGCCCGCCGCATCGGCCTTTCGGCGACGGTGCGTCCCGTGGACGAGGTGGCCCGCTTCCTGTCCCCGCGCCGCAAGACGGAGATCGTGCAGCCCGAGTCGGGCAAGGAGTTCGACCTCTCCGTGGTGGTGCCGGTCGAGGACCTCGGCGAGCTGGGCGGCTCGCCGGTCTCCGAGAGTGCGGAGGGCGCGGAGAAGCCCTCCATCTGGCCGCACGTCGAGGAGCGGATCGCCGATCTGGTGCAGAGCCACCGCTCGACCATCGTGTTCGCCAACTCCCGCCGCCTCGCCGAGCGGCTGTGCAACCGGCTCAACGAGATCGCCTACGAGCGCGCCACCGGCGAGCCCCTCGACGAGCATCACTCCCCCGCCGAGCTGATGGGCGGCTCCGGGGCCGCCCAGGGCGCGCCCGCGGTCATCGCGCGGGCGCACCACGGCTCGGTGTCCAAGGAGCAGCGCGCGCAGGTGGAGGAGGACCTGAAGGCGGGACGGCTGCCCGCGGTGGTCGCCACGTCCAGCCTGGAGCTGGGCATCGACATGGGCGCCGTCGACCTGGTGGTGCAGGTCGAGTCGCCGCCGTCGGTCGCCTCCGGCCTCCAGCGGGTGGGCCGCGCGGGACACCAGGTGGGCGCGGTGTCCACGGGCGTGGTGTTCCCGAAGTACCGGGGCGACCTGGTGCAGGCCGCCGTGGTGACCGAGCGGATGCGCACGGGCGAGATCGAGGCTCTGCGCGTCCCGTCGAACCCGCTGGACGTCCTGGCGCAGCAGGTCGTGGCGATGACGGCGATGGACACCTGGCAGTTCGACGACCTGCTGGCGGTGGTGCGCCGAGCGGCCCCTTTCGCCTCGCTGCCCGAGTCCGCGTTCACGTCCGTGCTGGACATGCTCGCCGGGCGGTATCCGTCGGACGCCTTCGCGGAGCTGCGTCCGCGCGTGGTGTGGGACCGGGTCACGGGCGAGATCACCGGCCGCCCGGGAGCCCAGCGCCTGGCCGTCACCTCGGGGGGCACGATCCCGGACCGGGGCCTGTTCGGCGTGTTCCTGGCGGGCGCCGACCCCAAGAAGGGCGGGGGCCGGGTCGGGGAGCTGGACGAGGAGATGGTCTACGAGTCGCGTGTGGGCGACGTCTTCACCCTCGGCACCAGCTCGTGGCGCATCGAGGACATCACGCGCGACCGGGTCCTCGTCTCCCCCGCGCCGGGCGTGCCGGGCCGGCTGCCGTTCTGGAAGGGCGACCAGCTGGGCCGCCCGCTGGAGCTGGGCCGCGCGCTGGGCGCCTTCCTGCGCGAGGTGGGCTCGCTGTCCGACGAGGACGCCCGGCTGCGGCTGCTGGCCGCCGGCCTGGACGCCTGGGCCGCGGACAACGTGCTGTCGTACCTGAGGGAGCAGCGCGAGGCCTGCGGGCACATCCCGGACGACCGCACGATCGTGGTGGAGCGGTTCCGCGACGAGCTGGGCGACTGGCGGGTGGTCGTCCACTCCCCGTTCGGCGCGCAGGTGCACGCCCCCTGGGCGCTCGCGCTCGGCGCGCGCCTGTCCGAGCGGTACGGCATGGACGCCCAGGTGATGCACGCCGACGACGGCATCGTCCTGCGCCTCCCCGACGCCGACCTGATGGGCCTGGACCTGCTCGACCAGGAGCCGGCTAAGGCCGGCGCGGAGTACGACGCGGACCAGGCCCCCGTGGGCGCCGCCGACGTCGTCTTCGACAAGGGCGAGGTCGACCAGGTCGTCACCGACCAGGTCGGCGGCTCGGCCCTCTTCGCCTCCCGGTTCCGTGAGTGCGCCGCCCGCGCGCTGCTGCTGCCGCGCCGCAATCCCGGCCGGCGCACGCCGCTGTGGCAGCAGCGTCAGCGCGCCTCCCAGCTGCTCCAGGTGGCCGGCGAGTTCGGGTCGTTCCCGATCGTCCTGGAGGCGGTCCGCGAGTGCCTCCAGGACGTGTTCGACGTCCCCGGCCTGGTCGAGCTGATGGGCGACCTGGAGTCCCGGAAGGTGCGGCTGGTCGAGGTCACCACGCCGGAACCGTCCCCGTTCGCCCGCTCCCTGCTGTTCGGGTACGTCGCCCAGTTCCTGTACGAGGGCGACTCCCCGCTCGCCGAGCGCCGTGCGGCCGCTTTGTCGCTGGACTCGCGGCTGCTCGCGGAGCTGCTCGGCCAGGCGGAGCTGCGCGAGCTGCTGGACGCCGAGGTGCTCACGGAGCTGGAGCGCGAGCTGCAGTGGCTCACCGAGGACCGGCGCGCGAAGGACGTGGAGAGCGTCGCCGACCTGCTGCGACTGCTGGGTCCGCTCACCGAGGCGGAGCTGGCCGAGCGGGGCGCCGAGCCGCAGTGGGCCCGGGAGCTGGCCTCCGCGCGGCGTGCCATCCGGGTGCGCGTCGCGGGCGAGGACCACTGGGCGGCCGTCGAGGACGCGGGCCGGCTGCGGGACGCCCTGGGCACGGCGCTGCCGGTCGGCGTGCCCGAGGCGTTCACGGAACCCGTGAAGGACCCCCTGGGCGACCTCCTCGCGCGGTACGCGCGCACGCACGGCCCGTTCACGTCGGCGACGGCGGCCGCCCGCTTCGGGCTGGGCGTGGCCGTCACCGAGGGTGCCCTGCAGCGCCTGGCGGCGGCCGGCCGGGTCGTGCAGGGCGAGTTCCACCCGGCCGGGATCGGACAGGAGTGGTGCGACGCGGCGGTGCTGCGCCGGCTGCGCCGCCGTTCCCTGGCCGCGCTGCGGCACGAGCTGGAGCCGGTTCCGCCCGCCGCGCTGGCCCAGTTCCTCCCCCAGTGGCAGCACATGGGCAAGGGCCACTCCCTGCGCGGCGTCGACGGACTGCTGCGGGCCGTCGAGCAGTTGCAGGGCGCGTCCGTACCCGCCTCCGCCCTGGAGAAGCTGGTCCTGCCGACCCGGGTGGCGAACTACGCCCCGGCCATGCTCGACGAGCTGACCGCGTCCGGCGAGGTGGTCTGGGCGGGTGCGGGCTCCCTGCCGGGCAAGGACGGCTGGGTCTCGCTGTATCTGGCCGACGCGGCTCCCTTGCTGCTGCCTCCCCCGCATCCGCTGGAGACGACCGCGCTGCACGAGGCGGTGCTGGCCGCCCTGTCCGGCGGCTACGGCCTGTTCTTCCGTCAGATCGCCGACCAGGTCCGCGCCACCACGCACCCCGAGGCGAGCGACGTGCAGCTCGCCGACGCCCTGTGGGACCTCGCCTGGTCCGGGCGGCTCACCAACGACACGCTCAACCCGCTGCGCGCCCTGCTCGGTTCCGGCCGCACCGCCGGGTCCACGGCTCACCGCGCCAAGCGCGCGGTGCCGCGCGGACGCTACGGCTCCCTCACGGCGGCGGCCCGCAGCGCCTCCCGCACGGGCCCGCCCACGGTGGCCGGCCGCTGGTCGCTGCTGCCCGGCCGGGAGGGCGACGCCACGGTCCGCGCCCACGCCCTGGCCCGCACCCTGCTGGACCGGCACGGTGTGGTGACCCGGGGCGCCGTCGCGGCGGAAGGCGTCGAGGGCGGCTTCTCGGCGGTGTACCGGGTGCTGTCCGCCTTCGAGGAGACCGGGCAGGCCCGGCGCGGCTACGTGGTGGAGGGCCTCGGCGCCGCCCAGTTCGCGATGGACGGCGCCGTGGACCGCCTGCGCGCTGCGGCCAACGCCCGGGAGCGCGGCGAGGGGCACACGGCCCCGGACGCGCCCGCTCCGTTCGGCGGGCAGTCGGACCCGTACGGGCTGGGGCAGGGCACGGGCGACGCGTCGTACCTGCCCTCGCGGCCCGGTGAGTACGTCTCGCCGCGCGACCTCGCCGCCCAGGGCACGCAGCCCTGGCAGAACGGCGGGGGGCCTTCGTACGACCCGTTCGCCGGACGCCGTACGGGGCCGGAGCGCGGCTCCCGGGCCGTCGTGCTGGCCGCGGCCGACCCGGCCAACGCCTACGGGGCGGCCCTGGGCTGGCCGGAGTCACCGGAGGGCGCGAGCCACAAGCCGGGCCGCAAGGCGGGCTCCCTGGTGGTGCTGGTGGACGGCGAGCTGACGCTTTACATGGAGCGCGGTGGCAAGACCGTGCTGGCCTGGCCCGCCGGCCCCGGCGCCGACCCGGCCGACGACCCGAGGCTGCCGGTGGCCGCCGAGGCGCTCGCGAAGGCCGCCCGCGCGGGCTCCCTCGGCACGGTGACCGTGGAGCGCGTCAACGGCTCCCCGGCGCTGTCGTCCCCGCTGGGCGCCCTCCTGGAGACCGCGGGCTTCGTGGCCACGCCGAGGGGGCTGCGGCTGCGCGCCTGACCGTGTCCGGGCCGGCCGTGTCACCCTTGACGCATGCCCGAAGGAGACACGGTCTGGCAGGCCGCGCGACGGCTGCACGACGCCCTCGCGGGCAGAGTCCTGGTCCGCAGCGATCTGCGCGTGCCCCGCTTCGCCACGTCCGACCTCACCGGACGCTCGGTACTGGACGTCACGGCACGCGGCAAGCACCTGCTGACCCGGATCGAGGGCGGCCTGACGCTGCACTCGCACCTGCGGATGGACGGCTCGTGGCGGATCTTCGCGCCCGGGCAGCGCTGGAACGGCGGCCCGGCGCACCAGATCCGCGCCGTCCTCGCCAACGCCGAGCGCACTGCGGTCGGCTACCGGCTTCCGGTACTGGAGCTGATCCGCACCGAGGACGAGGAGGACCGCGCGGTCGGCCACCTCGGCCCCGACCTGCTGGGCCCCGACTGGGACGCCGACATCGCGCTCGCCAACCTCGGGAAGGACTCCGAACGCGAACTCGGCGAGGCCCTGCTGGACCAGCGGAACCTCGCGGGAATCGGCAACGTGTTCAAGAGCGAGCTGTGCTTCCTGCTCAACGTCACGCCCTGGCTCCCCGTCGGCGAGCTGCCCGCCGACCGCATGGCGAGCCTCCCGGAGCTGGCGAGGAAGCTGCTGGAGTTCAACCGCGACCGCCCCATCCGCAACACCACGGGCCGGCGCGGCCAGGACCTTTACGTGTACGGCCGGGCCCGCCGCCCCTGTCTGCGCTGCGGGACACCGATCCGGGTGGCCGAGCAGGGCGACGGCTCACGCGAACGCCCCACGTACTGGTGCCCCGTCTGCCAGCCGGGACCGGCCCCCGATCCCGCGCCACGAGGCCGCCGAAGCCCCGCCCGCTAGCCGATTGGGGCGTCACTCCGTACCGCGGAGGCCGGCCGGGGCGTCACTCCGCCCCGGGCCTACGAGCGGCACGCCAGGCCCGACGCCATCGCCCGGCGGCGAGCGCCCCGTCCGCGCGCGCCTTGGGCAGACAGTGCACCGGAAGCACGCTGAGTCCCCAGCCGCCGGCCGCGACCACGCCTTCCAGGGCGCCGGCGTCGGGCGCGAGCAGCAGCCGTGCCGCCGCCCACCACCACAGGGCCGTGAGCGCCGCGCCGACGGCGCACCGGCAGATCCCCGGCACGGTCCTCCGCACAGGGGCCGGCCCGGCGCCCCGCGGCCGGGTCACCCGTTCGCGGCCTGGAACATCCAGTGGTGCTTCTCGAGGTCGGCGGTGATGGTGATGAAGATGTCCTGGGTCACCGGGTCGGGCTCCTCGGTCGCCGCGATCCGCTCCCGCATGCGGGCGATCACCGCGCCCAGGGCGTCCACCAGCGCGCTCACCGCCGCCGCGTCGTCCACCCAGCCCTCGGGCGTGACGCCGATGCCGCTGCCGACGGCCACGGTCGCGGCCCGCCCGTCGGGCGAGACGCCCAGGGCCGCGGCGCGCTCGGCCACCGTGTCGGAGTGACCGCGCGCGGTGGTCACGACCTCGTCGAGCTGGAGATGGACGGAGCGGAAGCGTGGTCCGACCACGTTCCAGTGGATCTGCTTGGCCACCAGGGAGAGGTCGACCAGATCGACCAGGGCGCCCTGCAGTGCCTCAGAAACGGTCTTCAGGTTCTCGTCGGACAACGGGCTCTTCACGACGTACATCCGCACCTCCGTGGCTGGCCCCCCGTCTCCGTCTCCACCATGACGGCCCGCCGCCGCACCGGCAAACGCAGCCCTGCCCCGCTCCCCACGACTCCCCGGGCATGCGAAAACCCCGGCGGCACCCCTCCTGAATCCTCAGGAGGAGCCCTCACCGGGGCATCTCACACCTTCACACCGCGCAGGGCGCCGGAGACCGGGCTCAGGCGGCGACGACGTCCACCGCCTCGGCGGGCGCCTTGATGGTCACCCGTTCCGGTGGCACACCGGTCACCGACACGGAACCCAGCATCGGTCGAACCGGCGTGGGTACGGGCTCGCTTGGGGTCGCTGCAGCAGACTGGGCCAGCTCGGCGAGAGCGAGTTCGTCGCTCACCTCTCGCATGAGCTCGGACATCCGTACGTCCAACGCGTCGCAGATCGCGGAGAGCAGCTCGGAGGAAGCCTCCTTCTGCCCCCGCTCCACCTCGGAGAGATAGCCGAGCGAAACTCGGGCGGACGAGGAGACTTCGCGCAGAGTACGGCCCTGGCGCTGGCGCTGCCGACGCAGCACGTCACCCAGCAGGCGACGGAGCAGAATCATCGGTGGCTCCCTCCTCGGACCGCGTAGCCGCATCCTTCTCGCCCCACCGTACCGCCTCGCGCCGCGGCCGTGCGGGGAGCGATGTCGTGTTCACTCTGGGCTGCAAACATCAAAACCCCCCGTTCCGTTCCGTATCCTGTGCCCGCTCATTCCCGGTCTGTTCGCCCGCAAGCTCCGCGAGGAGCAGTGCGAGTACGCTCCGTACACTCTCCATACGAATTTCCGCGCGGTCGCCGTTCAACCGCAGCTGGCGCACTTTTCCGCCAGAGGCGGAACCGCCGCCGTCCGCGGAGGGGCCGTCCACGGCCACGTACACCGTTCCGACGGCCTGTCCGTCCTGGGGCTCGGGGCCGGCCACCCCGGTGGTGGCGATGCCCCAGTCGGCGCCGAGTGCTGTGCGCACTCCGGCCGCCATCTGGGCCGCCACCTGCGGATCCACCGCTCCGCGCTGGGCCAGCAGAGTGGCGTCCACGCCCAGCAGCCGGTGCTTGAGCTCGGTGGCGTAGGCCGTCACCGAGCCCCTGAAGACCTTGGACGCCCCGGGTACGGAGGTGATCTCCGCCGCCACCAGGCCACCGGTCAGCGACTCGGCGACCGCGAGCGTCCCGCCCTTCACGGTGAGTAGTCGCACCACCTCGGTGGCCGTTGAACTCACTCTTCCGTCTCCTCCAACGCCGCCTTGCGCTCGGCGATTCCCTGTCTGCGGAGCACAATGGCCTGTTTCACATAGTCGAGTCCGGTCGCCACGGTCAGCACCACCGCCGCGGCCATCACCCACCACCGCAGCGTCGCCAGCCATCCGGTCAGCGCCAGCACGTACATGCCGACGGCGACGCCCTGGGTGAGGGTCTTGAGCTTGCCGCCGCGGCTGGCCGGGATCACCCCGTAACGGATGACGAGGAAACGCAGCAGGGTGATGCCGAGTTCCCTGCCGAGGATCACGCCCGTGACCCACCACGGCAGGTCGCCCAGCGCGGACAGGCAGATCAGCGCCGCCCCCATGATGGCCTTGTCGGCGATGGGGTCGGCGATCTTCCCGAAGTCGGTGACCAGGTTGTAGGTGCGCGCCAGATGACCGTCGAACAGATCGGTGATCATGGCGATGGCGAAAGCCGCCCAGGCGAGCGAGCGCCAGGCCGGGTCGTAGCCGCCGTCGGCCAGCATCAGCATGACGAACGCCGGTACCAGCAGCAGCCGGAGCATGGTCAGCAGGTTGGCGATGTTCCAGACGCTGGCCTGGTCGACGGCCGCCGCTGCGATCTTCCCGCCGCGCGGGGCCCGTGTGGAACCCTGTGCCTCTGCGGTCCCGCCGCTCCCGTCAGTGGGCTGCTGCGGTGAGGAAGGAGCCGCGGGGCGGACCTCCTCGGGGCCCGGCACCTCACGCCGTGCCCGCCCGTCCCCGGAGTCGCCCGGAGCCGTGTCCCTGGCCTCCCGCGCGAGCGCGCGGCCGGACGCCGGTGTCAGGCCCCCGGACGCGGGGCCCTTCGCCCTCCTCGCGCCGGAGGGGCCACCTGCCGCCGATGCCGGGACACCCGTCATCTGCCCGCCTCCTCGATGCGCGCGGGCGAGCCCTCGAAGAGCGGCTCGGCCACCAGGTCGACACCTTCCGTGCCGACCACCTTCGCCTCGACCATACGGCCGACACTCAGTCCCTCGCCGCTGGTGAGCAGCACCTGGCCGTCCGTCTCGGGAGCCTGGTGCGCGGCACGGCCGTACACGCCCTCCTCCTCGTCGACGGACTCCACCAGGACGTGCACGGTCTCGCCGACCCGCTCCTCGGCGCGCTGCGAGACGAGTTCCTCGGCCAGCCGGGAGACGCGGGCCAGCCGCTCGGCGACCACGTCCTCGTCCAGCTTGCCGTCGTAGCCCGCGGCCTCGGTGCCCTCCTCGTCGGAGTAGCCGAACACGCCGATGGCGTCGAGCCGGGCGTGGTTCAGGAAGCGTTCCAGCTCGGCGAGGTCGGACGCGGACTCGCCGGGGAAGCCGACGATGAAGTTGGAGCGCACGCCGGCCTGGGGCGCCTTGCTCCGGATGGTGTCGAGCAGCTCCAGGAAGCGGTCGGTGTCGCCGAAGCGGCGCATGGCGCGCAGCACGTCGGGCGCGGAGTGCTGGAAGGAGAGGTCGAAGTAGGGGGCGACCTTGGGGGTTGAGGTCAGCACGTCGATCAGACCGGGCCGCATCTCGGCCGGCTGGAGGTAGCTGACGCGCACCCGCTCCAGGCCGTCGACCTCGGCGAGTTCGGGCAGCAGGGACTCCAGCAGGCGGATGTCGCCGAGGTCCTTGCCGTAGGAGGTGTTGTTCTCGGAGACCAGCATGATCTCCTTCACGCCCTGCTCGGCCAGCCACCGCGTCTCGTTGAGGACGTCGCTCGGGCGTCGGGAGATGAAGGAGCCGCGGAAGGAGGGAATGGCGCAGAAGGAGCAGCGCCGGTCGCAGCCGGAGGCCAGCTTCACCGAGGCGACCGGGGAGCCGTCCAGGCGGCGGCGCAGGGGCGCGCGGGGGCCCGAGGCGGGGGCGAGGCCGTCGGGCAGGTCGGCCGGGGCGTGCCCGGGCAGCGCGACGGCGGCGGCGGACTCCTGCCGCTCGGCCGGGCTGATGGGCAGCAGCTTGCGCCGGTCGCGCGGGGTGTGGGCGGCGTGGATGCCGCCGTTCAGGATGGTCTGCAGGCGGTCGGAGATGTCCGCGTAGTCGTCGAAGCCGAGCACGCCGTCGGCCTCGGGAAGGGCCTCGGCGAGCTCCTTGCCGTACCGCTCCGCCATGCAGCCGACGGCGACGACCGCCTGGGTTCTCCCGTGTCCCTTGAGGTCGTTGGCCTCCAGGAGGGCGTCGACGGAGTCCTTCTTGGCGGCCTCGACGAATCCACAGGTGTTGACGACGGCGACGTCCGCGTCCTCGGCATCCTCGACGAGCTGCCAGCCGTCCGCCTCCAAACGGCCTGCGAGCTCCTCCGAGTCCACCTCGTTACGGGCGCAGCCAAGGGTGACCAGTGCGACGGTACGGCGTTCAGGCATGGGCTCAAGACTACTTCGTCCCGGCGACGCCCCATGTCGACGGGGTTGGCCGGACCCGGCCAACCCCGTGGTGATCGCGTGTCCGGGAGCCGGTCACCCGGCCTCGGGGTCGCCCTTGGTGTAGGTGAGGCGCTCCACGGCGCCCGGCTGCCAGTCGTCCTCGATCTTCTTGCCGTTCACGAACAGGTCGAGGGCGCCCGCGTCGCCGAGAACCAGGTCGATCTTGGAGCTGTCCTGGAAGGTCTTGTCCTCGCCCTCCTTGAGCAGCTCGGCGAAGAGCACCTTGCCGTTGTGGTCCTTGGCGGAGATCCAGCTGGGTCCGTCGGCGGCGACGACCTTGACGGTCACCTTGTCCTGCGGGGCCGCGGCGATGGCGCTGTCCGAGGGTTCCGGCGCGGGCACGACGGGCTTGGCGGTCTTGCTGCTGGGACTGGGCGTGGGCGACGCGGTCGGCTCGGTGTCGCCGGCGACGTTCGCCTCGCCGTCGTCGCCGTTGACCATCGTGAAGCCGACGAAGCCGATCACGACCACGATCGCGGCGACCATGGCGGCGGTCCAGTTGGGTCCGCGCCGCTCCGGACGGATGCGCTCCGCCTCGAAGAGGGGCGCGGCCGGGGTGGGCGCCGGACGGCCGCCGCCGTTCTGGGCCTCGTACTGGGCGAGCAGCGGGGCCGGGTCGAGCTTCACGAACTTGGCCAGCGTACGGATGTGCCCGCGCGCGTACACGTCGCCGCCGCAGGGAGCGAAGTCGTCCCGCTCGATGGCGTGGACGATGCCGATGCGGACGCGGGTGGCGCTACTGACGTCGTCGACGGTGAGCCCGGCGGCGATGCGCGCCTGCTGCAGCGCACGGCCGACCGAGACGGAAGGGCGGTCTTCCTCGGAAACGTCTTCGAACGGACGCTCGTCTTCAGGGGAGTTGCCGATGGACACGGGGGCGCCTTTCGAGCGTGTAGCCGCCTGTGCTGGAGGTTCAGTCTAGGTGGGGTACGAAGGGGTGGGGCAACCGGGCGTTCGGACTTTGTACGCCATCGGAATGGCCCGACATTCCGATGGTCGTCCTGCTGTCTGACACTTCGTTCAACTTGACGTGTGCCGACGGGAAACGGTTGCTCGTTGATCGCTTACGGAAGGGTCACGATCACCCGGCCGGACGTCCCGGCGCGACGAGCGTGTTCCCGCCGTCTACCCTTCAGACTCCCCGCGGATCAGCGCGAGCACGCCGTCCAGCTCATCAGGCTTCACAAGAACGTCACGAGCCTTCGAACCTTCGCTCGGTCCGACGATGTTACGGGACTCCATGAGGTCCATCAGCCGGCCCGCCTTGGCGAAGCCGACGCGCAGCTTGCGCTGGAGCATCGACGTGGACCCGAACTGGGTGGAGACGACCAGCTCGGCCGCCTGGCACAGCAGGTCGAGGTCGTCGCCGATGTCCTCGTCGATCTCCTTCTTCTGCTTGGTGCCGACGACGACGTCGTCCCGGAAGACCGGCGCCATCTGGTCCTTGCAGTGCTGGACGACCGCCGCGACCTCCTCCTCGGTCACGAACGCGCCCTGCATACGCGTGGGTTTGTTCGCACCCATGGGCAGGAAGAGTCCGTCGCCCTTGCCGATCAGCTTCTCGGCGCCGGGCTGGTCGAGGATGACCCGCGAGTCGGCGAGCGACGACGTGGCGAACGCCAGCCGGGACGGCACGTTCGCCTTGATCAGACCGGTGACGACGTCGACCGAGGGCCGCTGGGTGGCCAGCACCAGGTGGATGCCGGCCGCGCGCGCGAGCTGGGTGATGCGCACGATGGCGTCCTCGACGTCGCGCGGGGCGACCATCATCAGGTCGGCCAGCTCGTCCACGATCACCAGCAGGTACGGATACGGCTGGAGCTCCCGCTCGCTGCCCTCGGGCGGCTTGACCTTGCCCTCGCGCACCGCGCGGTTGAAGTCGTCGATGTGCCGGTAGCCGTAGGCGGCGAGGTCGTCGTAGCGCAGGTCCATCTCGCGCACGACCCACTGCAGCGCCTCGGCGGCCCGCTTGGGGTTGGTGATGATCGGCGTGATCAGGTGCGGGATGCCCTCGTACGCGGTCAGCTCGACCCGCTTGGGGTCGACGAGAATCATCCGGACGTCCTCGGGGGTCGCCCGCATCATGATCGAGGTGATCAGGCAGTTGATGCAGGACGACTTGCCGGAGCCGGTGGCGCCGGCGACCAGCATGTGCGGCATCTTCGCGAGCGAGTCCATGACGTAGCCGCCCTCGACGTCCTTGCCGAAGGCGACCAGCATCGGGTCGTCGTCCTCGGCGGACTCCGCGAGCCGCAGCACGTCGCCGAGGTTCACCATCTCCCGGTCGGTGTTGGGGATCTCGATGCCGACCGCGGACTTGCCGGGGATGGGGCTGATGATCCGCACGTCCGGGCTGGCGACGGCGTACGCGATGTTCTTGGTGAGCGCGGTGACCCGCTCGACCTTCACGGCCGGGCCCAGTTCGACGACGTACCGGGTGACCGTCGGGCCGCGGGTGAAGCCCGTGACGTCGGCGTCCACCTTGAACTCGGTGAAGACCTTCCGCAGCGCCTCCACTATGGCGTCGTTGGCCGCGCTGCGCGCCTTGCCGGGACCGCCGCGGTGCAGCAGGTCCAGCGAGGGCAGGGAGTAGGTGATGTCGCCGGAGAGCTGCAACTGCTCGGCGCGCGGCGGCAGCTCACGGGGTTCGCGCGGCGGCGCCTTGGTCATGTCGAGCACGCCCGCGGGCGGCCGCTCCCGCTGCTCGGTGCCCTCGTCCTTCGCGGGCGTGTCCCGCCTGGTCTCGCCTTTCTTGGGCGTGTCGGGCCGCGGGCGGGCGGACGGGACCGGCGTCGGGGTGGTCGGCTCGTGGTCACCGGTGCTGACGCCCTGGGTGAGGTCGGCGACGACCGGGGAGGGCGGCATGCCGTGCAGCACGGCGCCGTCGAGCGCGGCGGCCGCGGCGGCGGCCACGTCCACGGCGTCCATCGGACGGTTGGCGTCGGGCTGCGGCACCGCGGACCGGCGCGGGCGGCGCTGCCGCCGGGACAGCGCCGCCTCCTCCGCGCGCTCCGGGTCGTACTCCTCGGGCGCGGGGCGGCGCCTGCGGCGGCTCTGGGGCAGCGCCTCGCGCCACTGCTCCTCGTAGCGCTCGTCGTCCTCGCCGTACTCCTCCGGCTCGTGCACCAGGCCCAGCCGCACGCCGAGCTGACGCAGCCGCTGCGGGATCGCGTTCACCGGGGTGGCGGTGACGACCAGCAGGCCGAAGACCGTGAGCAGCACCAGCAGGGGCACGGCCAGGACGTCGGTCATGGTGGACGAGAGCGGGGCGGCCGCGCCCCAGCCGATGAGGCCGCCGGCGTCCCTTATGGCCTGCATGCCGTCGGCGCGCGCGGGCGAGCCGCACGCGATGTGGATCTGGCCCAGGACGCCGATGACGAGCGCGGACAGTCCGATCACGATCCGCCCGTTGGCCTCGGGCTTCTCGGGGTGCCGGATGAACCGCACGGCGACGACGGAGACGAGGATCGGCACCAGCAGGTCGAGCCGTCCGAACGCGCCGGTGACCAGGATCTCCACCAGCTCGCCGACGGGTCCCTGGAGGTCGGCCCAGGTGCCGGCGGCGACGATCAGCGCGATACCGAGCAGCAGCAGCGCGAGACCGTCCTTGCGGTGGGCCGGGTCGAGGTTCTTGGCGCCCTGCCCTATGCCGCGGAACACCGCGCCGACGGCGTGCGCCAGCCCCAGCCACAGGGCGCGGACGAGCCGGTAGACGGCGCCGGTCGGGTTCGGGGCCGGCGCGGGGGCGGGCTTCTTCGCCGGAGCCTTCCGGGCGGGCGCCTTCTTCGCCGGGGCTTTCCTGGCGGCGGCCTTCTTCGCCGGAGCCTTCGCGGAAGCGGCCGCCTTCTTCGCGGGCGGCTTCTTGGCTGCGGAGGGACGTGAGGCCATGGTGTGAGGTTACCGGGGGAGACGGCACGTGACACGCGTGGCGGATGCTTCACCCGTTCGTGTCGCCCACTGCGAGGCGCGGAACTGACGCGTGGTGCCCTCGAGGCACGCAGGTGAGGCCCCCTCAGGGAGAGGGCCTTCTCCGGGGACGGGAACCCATCCCGCGTGCGGGGTCAGTTCTGCGAGGACACCGACGACGCGCTTCCCGTCCCGGGATCCAGGGCGTCCAGCGCACGCCGCAATCCCGTGAGCTTGCGCTCCAGATGGGCCGCCGTGGCGACCGCGGCCGCGTCCGTCGACTCGTCGTTCAGCTGCTTGGTGAGCGCCTCGGCCTGCTCCTCGACGGCGGCGAGCCGCGCCGACAGCTCGGCGAGCAGCCCCACGGACTCCTTGGACTCGCCCGAGTCCTTCTCGCTGCCCTCGAGCTGGAGCCGCAGCAGCGACGCCTGCTCCCGCAGCTGGCAGTTCTTCATGTACAGCTCGACGAAGACCGAGACCTTCGCGCGCAGCACCCACGGGTCGAACGGCTTGGAGATGTAGTCCACCGCGCCCGCCGCGTAACCCCGGAAGGTGTGGTGCGGGCCGTGGTTGATCGCGGTGAGGAAGATGATCGGGATGTCCCGGGTCCGCTCCCGCCGCTTGATGTGGGCGGCGGTCTCGAAACCGTCCATGCCCGGCATCTGGACGTCCAGCAGAATGACCGCGAAATCGTCCGTGAGCAGTGCTTTGAGCGCTTCCTCCCCGGACGATGCCCGCACCAGCGTCTGATCGAGCGCCGAGAGGATCGCCTCGAGCGCCAGCAGATTCTCCGGCCGGTCATCGACCAGGAGGATCTTGGCCTTCTGCACCATGGCCCGCCCTCCTCGCCCCGGCTTGGGGCCCTCCCTGTCCGCAGGACCTGGCACAGCACCTGCGGGTGCCGCCCCAGGCGACGACTCCCTTGCGCCGCCCGTCCTTGTGCCGGTCATCGTAGCCGCACCCCGCTCGTCGCCACACCCTGTCACCGCGATGTCACTGTGCACGTAGCGGAAACGCTGCGGGAGACCAGAAGGTTCCCCGAATACCGCACTTCTACACAACTTCGCGCACGACGCGTGGACAACTCCGCGCGTCCTCGGAAGCTTGCCGTCAGCTTCGCACGCTCCGCCGTCGCCGGTCTCACTCCCCCCTCATCCACTGCTCCATCACCGTCA
This sequence comes from Streptomyces sp. GB4-14, assembly GCF_022696125.1. NCBI lineage: Bacteria > Bacillati > Actinomycetota > Actinomycetes > Kitasatosporales > Streptomycetaceae > Streptomyces > Streptomyces sp. GB4-14. The sequence goes on from NZ_RZHO01000002.1 coordinate 1,481,947, forward strand.
GCAGGTGATCGGGGTCGACCGGCTTGGTCACGTAGTCGGAGGCGCCCGACTCGATGGCCTTCTCCCGGTCGCCCTTCATCGCCTTCGCGGTGAGCGCGATGATCGGGAGCCCGGCGAACTGCGGCATGCGCCGGATCGCCGTGGTCGTCGCGTACCCGTCCATCTCGGGCATCATGATGTCCATCAGCACCACCGCCACGTCGTCGTGCTGCTCCAGGACCTCGATGCCCTCGCGGCCGTTCTCCGCGTACAGCACGGACAGGCCGTGCTGCTCCAGGACGCTGGTCAGGGCGAAGACGTTGCGGATGTCGTCGTCGACGATCAGCACCTTCTGCCCGCCGAAGCGGATGTTCTTGCGCGGCGTGCGCGCCGCCTGCTGCTCCTGCTCCACGGCCGGCCACTCCTCCAGCTCCGCGGAGGGCCGCTGATCCTGCTGGAGCGAGACCCGGCGCCGGCGCCGGAACAGCGCCGCCGGACCGTTCCGCGCCTCCCGGTACGAGGTCACCTCCGCCGGGGTCTCGGCCTCCGGCGCGGTCAGCTCGGCCGACGCCACCAGGTCCCCGGCCTCCAGCGCCGGCATGGGCGGCTGCTGGTAGCCGTTCGGCGGCAGCTCGCTCGGGTGCAGCGGCAGGTACAGCGTGAACGTCGAGCCGCGGCCCGGCTCGCTCTGCGCGTGGATCTCACCGCCGAGCAGCTGCGCGATCTCCCGCGAGATGGACAGCCCGAGTCCCGTGCCGCCGTACTTGCGGCTGGTGGTGCCGTCGGCCTGCTTGAACGCCTCGAAGATCACCCGCATCTTGCTGGCCGCGATGCCGATACCCGTGTCGCTCACCGAGAACGCGATCAGGTCCGCGTCCGGGTCGGTCAGCGAACCGGCCTCCAGGAGCTGCTCCCGGATGGCCTGCGGGACGTCGTCCCGGGCGGGCCGGATGACCAGCTCGACCGATCCGGAGTCGGTGAACTTCACCGCGTTGGACAGCAGGTTCCGCAGCACCTGGAGCAGCCGCTGCTCGTCGGTGTGCAGGGTGGCCGGCAGCTCCGGCGAGATCCGCACCGACAGGTCCAGGCCCTTCTCCGCCGTCAGCGGCCGGAACGTGGCCTCCACGTAGTCCACGAGCTGCACCAGCGCGATGCGCGTCGGGGAGACGTCCATCTTGCCCGCCTCGACCTTGGACAGGTCGAGGATGTCGTTGATGAGCTGCAGCAGGTCCGACCCGGCGCCGTGGATCGTCTCGGCGAACTCCACCTGCTTCGGGGAGAGGTTCCCCTCCGCGTTGTCCGCGAGCAACTTGGCCAGGATCAGCAGCGAGTTGAGCGGCGTGCGCAGCTCGTGCGACATGTTCGCCAGGAACTCGCTCTTGTAGCGCATCGACACCGCGAGCTGCTCGGCGCGCTCCTCCAGGACCTGCCGCGCCTCCTCGATCTCGGTGTTCTTCACCTCGATGTCGCGGTTCTGACGGGCCAGCAGCTCGGCCTTCTCCTCCAGCTCGGCGTTGGACGCCTGGAGCGCCTTCTGCCGCTGCTCCAACTCCGCCGACCGCTCGCGCAGTTGCTCGGTCAGCTCCTGCGACTGCGCCAGCAGCCGCTCGGTCTTGGTGTTGACCGAGATGGTGTTCACGCTGGTCGCGATCATCTCGGCGATCTGGTTGAGGAAGTCCTTCTGGATCGCCGTGAACGGCGTGAACGACGCCAGCTCGATGACGCCGAGCACCTTCCCCTCGAACACCACCGGCAGCACGATCACCTGGGCCGGCGGCGCCTCCCCGAGCCCCGAGGAGATCTTCAGGTAGCCGCTGGGCGCCTTGTCCACCAGGATCGTGCGCTTCTCCATCGCGGCCGTCCCGATCAGCCCCTCGCCGGGCTGGAACGACGTCGGCATCGACCCCATGGAGTAGCCGTACGAGCCGAGCATCCGCAGCTCGAACTGCTCCTCGTCGGCCGCGTTCAGATCCTCGCCGTCCACCAGCGGCATCGCGAGGAAGAACGCGCCGTGCTGCGCGGACACCACCGGCGTCAGCTCGCTCATGATCAGCGAGGCGACGTCCTCCAGGTCGCGCCTCCCCTGCATCAGCGCGGAGATGCGGGCCAGGTTGCCCTTCAGCCAGTCCTGCTCCTTGTTGGCGATCGTGGTGTCGCGCAGGTTGGCGATCATCTTGTTGATGTAGTCCTGGAGCTCCTGGATCTCCCCGGACGCGTCCACGTCGATCTTCAGGTTCAGGTCGCCGCGGGTCACCGCGGTCGCCACGCGCGCGATGGCGCGCACCTGCCGGGTCAGGTTCCCGGCCATCTCGTTCACGGACTCGGTCAGGTCCCGCCAGGTGCCGTCCACGTCCCGCACCCGCGCCTGACCGCCCAGCTGGCCCTCGGTGCCCACCTCGCGGGCCACACGCGTGACCTCCTCGGCGAACGACGACAGCTGGTCGACCATCGTGTTGATGGTCGTCTTCAGCTCGAGGATCTCCCCGCGCGCGTCGATGTCGATCTTCTTCGTCAGGTCACCCTTGGCGATGGCCGTGGTCACCATGGCGATGTTCCGCACCTGACCGGTCAGGTTGGACGCCATCTGGTTCACCGACTCGGTGAGGTCCTTCCACGTGCCCGCCACGCCCGGCACGTGCGCCTGACCGCCCAGGATGCCGTCCGTGCCCACCTCACGGGCCACCTTGGTGACCTGCTCGGCGAACGCGCTCAGCGTCTTCACCATCGTGTTGATGGTGTCCGCGAGCTGCGCCACCTCGCCGCGCGCCTCGATGCTGACCTGCCGCGTCAGGTCGCCGTTGGCGACCGCGGCGGACACCTGGGAGATGTTCCGCACCTGGGTGGTGAGGTTCTTCGCCATCAGGTTGACGTTGTCGCTCAGGTCCTTCCAGATGCCCGTGACGCCCGGCACGTGCGCCTGGCCGCCCAGGATGCCCTCGGTGCCCACCTCGCGGGCCACCCGGGTCACCTGCTCCGCGAACGACGACAGCTGGTCCACCATCGTGTTGACGGTGGTCACCAGCTCCAGGATCTCGCCCTTGGCGTCGACGGTGATCTTCTTCGACAGGTCTCCCTTGGCGACCGCCGTGGTGACCTCGGCGATGTTGCGCACCTGAAGGGTCAGGTTGTTCGCCATGCCGTTCACGGACTGCGTGAGGTCCTTCCAGGTGCCCGAGACGCCCTGCACCTCCGCCTGGCCGCCCAGGATGCCCTCGGTGCCCACCTCGCGGGCCACCCGGGTGACCTCCTCCGCGAACGACGACAGCTGGTCCACCATCGTGTTCAGCGTGTTCTTCAGCTCGAGGATCTCCCCGCGCGCGTCGACGGTGATCTTCTGCGACAGGTCACCACGCGCCACCGCCGTCGCCACCTGCGCGATGTTCCGCACCTGGCCGGTCAGGTTGGACGCCATGCCGTTCACGGAGTCCGTCAGATCACGCCACACGCCGGCCACACCGGGCACCTGCGCCTGACCGCCCAGCCGGCCCTCCGTGCCCACCTCGCGGGCCACCCGGGTCACCTGGTCGGCGAACGACGACAGCTGGTCGACCATCGTGTTGATGGTGTTCTTCAGCTCGAGGATCTCCCCGCGCGCGTCCACGTCGATCTTCTGCGACAGGTCGCCGCGCGCCACGGCCGTGGTGACCTGCGCGATGTTCCGCACCTGGGAGGTGAGGTTGCCGGCCATCGAGTTGACGGAGTCGGTGAGCTCCTTCCAGGTGCCGGACACCCCGGGCACCTGCGCCTGACCGCCCAGCCGGCCCTCCGTGCCCACGTCCCGGGCCATCCGCGTGACCTGGTCGGCGAAGCTCGACAGCTGGTCCACCATCGTGTTCACGGTGTTCTTCAGCTGGAGCATCTCGCCGGAGACGTCCACGGTGACCTTCTGCGACAGGTCTCCGTTGGCCACCGCCGTCGTCACCTGGGCGATGTTGCGCACCTGTCCGGTGAGGTTGCGGAACGCGGTGTTGACGGAGTCCGTCAGGTCCTTCCACGTACCGGCCGCGCCCGGCACCTGCGCCTGGCCGCCCAGCTCGCCCTCGACGCCGATCTCCCGCGCCACCCGCGTCACCTCGGCGCCGAACGCGGAGAGCTGGTCGACCATCGTGTTGACGGTGTTCTTCAGCTCCAGCATCTCGCCGGCCACGTCCACGGTGACCTTCTGCGACAGGTCTCCGTTGGCCACCGCCGTGGTGACCGCCGCGATGTCCCTCACCTGGGTCGTGAGGTTCCGGAACACCGTGTTGACGGAGTCCGTGAGGTCCTTCCAGGTGCCCGCCGCGCCCGGCACGTTCGCCTGACCGCCCAGACGCCCCTCGGCGCCGACCTCGTTGGCGACCCGCGTGACCTCGTCGGCGAAGATCCGCAGCGTCTCGGTCATCTGGTTGATCGTCTCGGCGAGCTGCGCCACCTCGCCTCGCGCCGGCACCGTCACCTTGCGCGACAGGTCACCGTTGGCGACCGCCGTCGTCACCTCGGCGATGCCGCGCACCTGAGCGGTGAGGTTCCCGGCCATGGTGTTGACGGAGTCGGTGAGCTCCTTCCACACACCGTCCACACCCGGCACCTGCGCCTGACCGCCCAGGGCGCCCTCGGTGCCCACCTCGCGCGCGACGCGTGTCACCTCGGAGGAGAACGCGGAGAGCTGGTCCACCATCGTGTTGACGGTGTTCTTCAGCTCCAGCATCTCCCCCTCGACGTGCACGGTGACCTTGCGGGACAGATCACCGCGCGCCACGGCTGTCGTCACCAGCGCGATGTCGCGCACCTGCGCCGTCAGCCGCTCCGCCATCGTGTTCACGGAGTCCGTCAGGTCCTTCCAGGACCCGGACATGCCCCGCACCTGCGCCTGACCGCCCAGCTTGCCCTCGGTGCCCACCTCGCTGGCCACGCGCGTGACCTCGTCGGTGAACGTCGACAGCTGGTCGACCAGGTTGTTCACGGTCCGCGCGACCTTCAGGAACTCGCCCCGCAGCGGATGCCCGGACCCGTCCGGCGCCTGCGTCCGCAGCTCCATCCGCGGCGACAGATCACCCTCCGCCACCGCCGACAGCACCCGGCTCACCTCGGAGACCGGCCGTACGAGGTCGTCCACCAGCGCGTTGGAGTGGTCGATCGCGGCCGCCCAGGAGCCCTCCGAGGGCCCCGTCTCCAGGCGCTCCGTGAGCTTTCCCTCACGCCCCACCATGCGGCGCACGCGCGCCAGCTCACCCGTGAGGTGCAGGTTACGGTCGGCGACCTCGTTGAAGACGGCGGCGATCTCCGCCATGACGCCGTCGCCGGTCACCGTGAGGCGTTTGCGGAAGTTCCCGTCCCGCATCGACACCAGCGCGCCCAGCAGGCGGTTCATCGCGGCCGCCTCCACCGTCACGGTGCCGCCCCGGGCCTTCCCCGCCTTGCTCAGGGACTGTCCGCCTTTCGCGCGCGTCGTCTTCGTGCTCCGCGTCGCTGCGCCAGACTCCACTGTGTCCCTCCCGCAGGGGTCGACCGTTACCGCTGTGCCCGGTCACACCGTCCAGGGTGCTCCCGTTGTTCCTGACTGCTTTTCCTGTTGGACCGAGATGCCCTGCCCGACGTTCCGAGGCGCCGCCAGGGGGCTGCTGCCCACCCGGCCCCGGCGCCACACTGCCTGCCCGGACCTTCCCTACAAGCCTGCCCAGTGTTTCACCCCCGCGGAACCAGGCCATAACAGTTCGGCAGCTTCGCACATCGTCCGCACACCCGCCGGACGGCGAACACCTCGGACGGAAACACTGCAGACCGGCATCCGCTCGGACCGCGAAGGTAAGTAACCTTGCATGCGGCTGTCCAGCCACGCCGGCGCGTCCGGCCTGGGCGGTGGCACGAGAACGAGCGGGCATCGGAGGGGCGGCCGCACAACATGACCACCGGACTGATCCCGGGGGAGCAGCCCCCGGACCCACGGCCGACGGACGGTCTGCCGCACCAGCGGCACGAGCCGGCCGGCCAGGGAGCCATGCCCGTCGAGAACCGGTCGAGGAGTTCTGTGATCACCGCGCGCGCGGCCGCCAGCTTCGAGCCCGTCGGACGATCCGTCGCGAGCGCCCGTTCCTTCGTCCGTGACACCCTCCAGGGCTGGGGCTTCGGCGACATCGTCGACGACGCCGTGGTGCTGACCAGCGAGCTGGTGACCAACGCCGTCGTGCACGCGGGCACCTCCGCCGACCTGCTCTGCCTGCGCAGCGACGACGGCGTCCGGATCGAGGTGGCCGACCGGTATCCCGAGCGCGAGATCCCCCTCCAGGGCTCCCCGATCGACATGGGCAGCCCCGACCGCGAGGGCGGACGCGGACTCCAGCTCTGCGCCGCCCTGGCCGGCCACTGGGGCGTCGACTACACGCCCACCCACAAGACCGTCTGGTTCCAGCTCGACCTCCCCGAGCGCCCGGTCGGCACCCGCACCGCCGGCCCCGCCCTCCCCGCCCATCTGCTGCCGCTCGCAGACACCCGCGTCCGCGTCGCCGTCGTCCAGATCGACCGCTCCGGCTCCATCACCGCCTGGAACGAGGACGCGGAGGAACTGTTCGGCTACAGCGCGGAGCAGGTCACCGGCAAGCCCCTCACCGACCTCGCCGCCTGGCCGCACACCCCCGGCACGGGCACCGGCATCGCCGACGCCCTCCAGCTCTCCCGCTGGGAGGGCTCCTACGGCATTCGCGGCGCCCACGGCCGCGTCATCCCGGTGTACGCGTCCCACCTGCGCGTCCGGGACACCGACGGCGAACCGTCAACCGTGTGTCTCCTGGTGCGGGACCACGAACGGGCGGTTCTGCAGACTCCGCTCCGGGCGCCCTCCACCGATTCCTCGGGCGGCTCCGAGGGGCCGAGCGCCGACCCGTTCGAGGTCTTCATCGGCTCCCCCGCCCCCGACGACCTCGACGGACTGCTGCAGCGCACGGTGGAGCGCGCCCGCGACATGCTCGACGGCGACTCCGCCTTCCTGCTGCTGGCCACCGACGACGAGACGGAGCTGGAGGTCCGCGCCTCCACCGGTCTGCCCTCGGCCCGCCAGCGCTTCGCGCGCGTCCCCGTGGAGGGCGGCCCCGGCCGCTACGGCTCCGCCCGCATGCCGGCCGTCCACGAGGACCTCACGGCCGTCCCGGGCGCGGTCCCGCTCCTCAACGGCACGGGGATGCGCTCGGTCGTCACCGTGCCCCTCAAGGTCGAGGGCCGTCTCACCGGCTCCCTCGGCGTCGCGGCCGAGGCGCCCGGCCGATACTCCAACGAGGAGGCGCTGCGCCTGCAGTTCGCCGCGGACCGCATCGCCCTCGCCGTCGAGTCCGCCCGGCTGGGCGAGCTGGAGCGGCTGCGCCGCGGCTCCCTCAGCTTCCTCGTCGAGGCGTCCGACCTGCTGGCCGGCACGCTCGACCGGGACCAGACCCTGGCCCTCATGGCCCAGATGACGGTTCCGACGCTCGCCACCTGGTGCGCGGTCTACACGATCGCCGACCAGTCCTCCGATCCGGACCTGTCCTACGTGCTGCACGAGGACGAGGAGCTCATCGACGGCATCAAGTCCCTGCTGTCCAAGATCCCTCCGCCGGACCCGGTGCCCACGCCCGGCGCCCGTGTCTGGTCGGCGCCCGCGGAGGTCGCCCACCAGGCGGCCCTGCGCACGTCCATGCGCAGCCTCGGCCTGAGCGGCGGCCCCAACCGTCACGTCACCACCGGCATCGGCCCCACGCTTGCCACGGCCTCCGCGGTCGGCGGCGAGACGGTGGTCCTGCCCCTGGTGGCCCGCAACCGCGTCATCGGCATGCTGACGCTCGGCAAGCCGACCGACGAGCACTTCCGCCAGGAGATCCTGGAGCTGGCCGAGGACCTGTCCCGCCGGGCCGCCCTGGCCCTGGACAACGCCCGTCTGTACTCGGAGCGCACGGCGATCAGCCAGTCCCTGCAGCGCAGCCTGCTGCCGCCGGAGCTGCCGCAGATCGACGGCGTCGAGGTGGAGGTCATCTACCGCGCGGCCGGCGAGGGCAACGAGGTCGGCGGCGACTTCTACGACCTCTTCCCGATCAGTGACGGCGCCTACGGCTTCGCCATCGGCGACGTCTGCGGCACGGGTCCGAACGCGGCGGCCGTCACCGGCCTCGCCCGGCACGCGCTGCGGCTGCTCGCCAGGGAGGGCCTGAGCGGCCCGTCGGTCCTGGAGCGCCTGAACTCCGCGATCCTCGACGAGGGCGAGCGCAGCCGCTTCCTCACCCTGCTGTACGGCGAGATGCGCCCGCAGGAGGACGGCAGCGCCGAATTGAAGGTGGTCTGCGCGGGCCATCCTCTGCCGCTCCGCCTCCGCCAGGACGGCACGGTCGAACCGGCCGCCGAACCGCAGCCGCTGCTCGGTGTCCTGGAGGACCTGGAGCTGCACGAGGAGACGGTGACCCTCGACCCGGGCGACGTCCTGCTCTGCGTCACGGACGGCGTCACCGAGCGCCGTGAGGGCTCCCGGATGCTGGGCGACGACGGCCTCGCCGAGGTTCTGACGACGTGTACGGGGCTGACGGCCGGCGCGGTCGCGGCCCGCATCATGCGCGCGGTGGAACGCTTCGCCTCGGACGCGCCGTCCGACGACATGGCGATTCTCGCGATGCGCGTGCCGGGCCTCCAGCAGGACTGATCCCCCACCGCGCCAGGGCATGGAAAAGGCCCCGCCCGATTGGGCGGGGCCTTTCTGGCTGAGCCCCCAAACGGAATCGAACCGTTGACCTTCTCCTTACCATGGAGACGCTCTGCCGACTGAGCTATAGGGGCCTGTTGTCGCTTCGGTTTCCCTCGCGGCAACGGAATAGATCATACCCCGAACGCAGCCGTGCTCCCAACCATGCTCAGAGGGCCGGCGCGAGAAGTCCGCCCAGCGCATTGCACACGGAAGCGGTCCGCTGCATGTCCCGCTTCGTCAGCCAGCCGTCGACAGGCAGAGCGAGCGTCTCGTCGGCGGCCCGCTGGGTCTCCGGCAGGGACACGTCACGCCGGAACTCGGGCAGCCGGTGCACGGGAGTCGGCACGGGTATCCGGCAGGCAACTCCCTTGGCCTGTACGGCACGTGCGAAGGCGTCCCGGTCGGGCCGCCCGTTCCCCGGCACCCGCACGACGTACTGCTGATAGGTGTGGCCGGCGTGATGCTCGGGCGTCCGCACGCCGCGCAGTCGGGCGTCGAGGTACGCGGCCCGCTCCCGCCGCCGCGCCATCTCGTCACGGGAGGCGTCCAACTCCGCGTGCTCCAGCACCAGAAGACCGCGCCGCTGCCCGAGCGCGCGCAGCTGCCCCAGGTCGGCCGGATGTCCGAAGCGGTGGACGGCAACGATCGCAGCGGTGCGGGGAGTCAGCGCGGTGTCGACCGCGGTGGGGTCCAGGCAGTACGTCGCCGGGTCTATGTCGGCGAACACGGGCAGCGCGCCCGCGAGTGTCACGGCGCGCGCGACCTCCACGTTGCCGAAGGCCGGCACGACGACCTCGTCACCGGCTCCTACGCCGGCCGCCCTGAGCAGTGCAGCAATTCCCATACCGGGGATGCTCGGCAGGCAACGTGAACGCCACGTGACGGACAACAAAAAAGGGTTGGTCCCTGAACCGAAGTTCAGGGACCAACCCTTGTAAGTATTGTTCGGCGGCGTCCTACTCTCCCACAGGGTCCCCCCTGCAGTACCATCGGCGCTGTAAGGCTTAGCTTCCGGGTTCGGAATGTAACCGGGCGTTTCCCCTACGCTATGACCACCGAAACACTATGAAACTGTCAACCGCACCATGTTTGGCACATGGGGTTGTTCGTGGTTTCAGAACCAACACAGTGGACGCGAGCAACTGAGGACAAGCCCTCGGCCTATTAGTACCGGTCAACTCCACACGTTACCGTGCTTCCATATCCGGCCTATCAACCCAGTCGTCTACTGGGAGCCTTACCCTCTCTAGGAGGTGGGAGTCCTCATCTCGAAGCAGGCTTCCCGCTTAGATGCTTTCAGCGGTTATCCCTCCCGAACGTAGCCAACCAGCCATGCCCTTGGCAGAACAACTGGCACACCAGAGGTTCGTCCGTCCCGGTCCTCTCGTACTAGGGACAGCCCTTCTCAAGACTCCTACGCGCACAGCGGATAGGGACCGAACTGTCTCACGACGTTCTAAACCCAGCTCGCGTACCGCTTTAATGGGCGAACAGCCCAACCCTTGGGACCGACTCCAGCCCCAGGATGCGACGAGCCGACATCGAGGTGCCAAACCATCCCGTCGATATGGACTCTTGGGGAAGATCAGCCTGTTATCCCCGGGGTACCTTTTATCCGTTGAGCGACGGCGCTTCCACAAGCCACCGCCGGATCACTAGTCCCGACTTTCGTCCCTGCTCGACCCGTCGGTCTCACAGTCAAGCTCCCTTGTGCACTTACACTCAACACCTGATTGCCAACCAGGCTGAGGGAACCTTTGGGCGCCTCCGTTACCCTTTAGGAGGCAACCGCCCCAGTTAAACTACCCATCAGACACTGTCCCTGATCCGGATCACGGACCCAGGTTAGACATCCAGCACGACCAGACTGGTATTTCAACGACGACTCCACCCGAACTGGCGTCCGAGCTTCACAGTCTCCCAGCTATCCTACACAAGCCGAACCGAACACCAATATCAAACTGTAGTAAAGGTCCCGGGGTCTTTCCGTCCTGCTGCGCGAAACGAGCATCTTTACTCGTAGTGCAATTTCACCGGGCCTATGGTTGAGACAGTCGAGAAGTCGTTACGCCATTCGTGCAGGTCGGAACTTACCCGACAAGGAATTTCGCTACCTTAGGATGGTTATAGTTACCACCGCCGTTTACTGGCGCTTAAGTTCTCAGCTTCGCCCACCCGAAAGTGAGCTAACCGGTCCCCTTAACGTTCCAGCACCGGGCAGGCGTCAGTCCGTATACATCGCCTTACGGCTTCGCACGGACCTGTGTTTTTAGTAAACAGTCGCTTCTCGCTGGTCTCTGCGGCCACCCCCAGCTCAGAGCGCGAAGCTCATCACCGGATGTGGCCCCCCTTCTCCCGAAGTTACGGGGGCATTTTGCCGAGTTCCTTAACCATAGTTCACCCGAACGCCTCGGTATTCTCTACCTGACCACCTGAGTCGGTTTAGGGTACGGGCCGCCATGAAACTCGCTAGAGGCTTTTCTCGACAGCATAGGATCATCCACTTCACCACAATCGGCTCGGCATCAGGTCTCAGACTCAATGGTGTGCGGATTTGCCTACACACCGTCCTACACCCTTACCCCGGGACAACCACCGCCCGGGATGGACTACCTTCCTGCGTCACCCCATCACTCACCTACTACCAGCTCGGGTCACCGGCTCCACCACTCCGACCTCGTCCGAAGACTCAGCCGGCGGCTTCACGGGCTTAGCATCACTGGATTCGATGTTTGACGCTTCACAGCGGGTACCGGAATATCAACCGGTTATCCATCGACTACGCCTGTCGGCCTCGCCTTAGGTCCCGACTTACCCTGGGCAGATCAGCTTGACCCAGGAACCCTTAGTCAATCGGCGCACACGTTTCTCACGTGTGAATCGCTACTCATGCCTGCATTCTCACTCGTCAACCGTCCACAACTCGCTTCCGCGGCTGCTTCACCCGGCAGACGACGCTCCCCTACCCATCACAGCACCCGTTGGGGCTATCTGCTGCAATGACACGACTTCGGCGGTACGCTTGAGCCCCGCTACATTGTCGGCGCGGAATCACTAGACCAGTGAGCTATTACGCACTCTTTCAAGGGTGGCTGCTTCTAAGCCAACCTCCTGGTTGTCTGTGCGACTCCACATCCTTTCCCACTTAGCGTACGCTTAGGGGCCTTAGTCGATGCTCTGGGCTGTTTCCCTCTCGACCATGGAGCTTATCCCCCACAGTCTCACTGCCGCGCTCTCACTTACCGGCATTCGGAGTTTGGCTAAGGTCAGTAACCCGGTAGGGCCCATCGCCTATCCAGTGCTCTACCTCCGGCAAGAAACACACGACGCTGCACCTAAATGCATTTCGGGGAGAACCAGCTATCACGGAGTTTGATTGGCCTTTCACCCCTAACCACAGGTCATCCCCCAGGTTTTCAACCCTGGTGGGTTCGGTCCTCCACGAAGTCTTACCTCCGCTTCAACCTGCCCATGGCTAGATCACTCCGCTTCGGGTCTTGAGCGTGCTACTGAAACGCCCTGTTCGGACTCGCTTTCGCTACGGCTTCCCCACCCGGGTTAACCTCGCAACACACCGCAAACTCGCAGGCTCATTCTTCAAAAGGCACGCAGTCACGAGAACAAGGCAAGCCTTGTTCCGACGCTCCCACGGCTTGTAGGCACACGGTTTCAGGTACTATTTCACTCCGCTCCCGCGGTACTTTTCACCATTCCCTCACGGTACTATCCGCTATCGGTCACCAGGGAATATTTAGGCTTAGCGGGTGGTCCCGCCAGATTCACACGGGATTTCTCGGGCCCCGTGCTACTTGGGTGTCTCTCAAACGAGCCGCTGACGTTTCGACTACGGGGGTCTTACCCTCTACGCCGGACCTTTCGCATGTCCTTCGCCTACATCAACGGTTTCTGACTCGTCGACCAGCCGGCAGACTGATCAAGAGAGATCCCACAACCCCGAATGCGCAACCCCTGCCGGGTCTCACACGCATACGGTTTGGCCTCATCCGGTTTCGCTCGCCACTACTCCCGGAATCACGGTTGTTTTCTCTTCCTGCGGGTACTGAGATGTTTCACTTCCCCGCGTTCCCTCCACTTGCCCTATGTGTTCAGGCAAGGGTGACAGCCCATGACGACTGCCGGGTTTCCCCATTCGGACACCCCCGGATCAAAGCCTGGTTGACGACTCCCCGGGGCCTATCGTGGCCTCCCACGTCCTTCATCGGTTCCTGGTGCCAAGGCATCCACCGTGCGCCCTTAAAAACTTGGCCACAGATGCTCGCGTCCACTGTGCAGTTCTCAAACAACGACCAACCACCCATCACCCCAAGCCAAACGGCTCGAGTGCACTGGGGCCGGCACTGAAGGAAGTTCATTCCCTCAGACACCCAACAGCGTGCCCGACACAGTCAGTTGACCAGATCAGCGTTCCACGCCCCGAAGAGCAGTACTAGCGCCTGGTCCATCCTGGACCGTGCCGAGTAGTCAACGTTCCACCCATGAGCAACCAGTGCGAGACGTTCGCCCGCATGCTGGCCTCTGACCCGGACAAGTCCGAGTAAGAAGTGCTCCTTAGAAAGGAGGTGATCCAGCCGCACCTTCCGGTACGGCTACCTTGTTACGACTTCGTCCCAATCGCCAGTCCCACCTTCGACAGCTCCCTCCCACAAGGGGTTGGGCCACCGGCTTCGGGTGTTACCGACTTTCGTGACGTGACGGGCGGTGTGTACAAGGCCCGGGAACGTATTCACCGCAGCAATGCTGATCTGCGATTACTAGCGACTCCGACTTCATGGGGTCGAGTTGCAGACCCCAATCCGAACTGAGACCGGCTTTTTGAGATTCGCTCCACCTCGCGGTATCGCAGCTCATTGTACCGGCCATTGTAGCACGTGTGCAGCCCAAGACATAAGGGGCATGATGACTTGACGTCGTCCCCACCTTCCTCCGAGTTGACCCCGGCGGTCTCCCGTGAGTCCCCAGCACCACAAGGGCCTGCTGGCAACACGGGACAAGGGTTGCGCTCGTTGCGGGACTTAACCCAACATCTCACGACACGAGCTGACGACAGCCATGCACCACCTGTACACCGACCACAAGGGGGACCCTGTCTCCAGGGTTTTCCGGTGTATGTCAAGCCTTGGTAAGGTTCTTCGCGTTGCGTCGAATTAAGCCACATGCTCCGCCGCTTGTGCGGGCCCCCGTCAATTCCTTTGAGTTTTAGCCTTGCGGCCGTACTCCCCAGGCGGGGCACTTAATGCGTTAGCTGCGGCACGGACGACGTGGAATGTCGCCCACACCTAGTGCCCACCGTTTACGGCGTGGACTACCAGGGTATCTAATCCTGTTCGCTCCCCACGCTTTCGCTCCTCAGCGTCAGTATCGGCCCAGAGATCCGCCTTCGCCACCGGTGTTCCTCCTGATATCTGCGCATTTCACCGCTACACCAGGAATTCCGATCTCCCCTACCGAACTCTAGCCTGCCCGTATCGACTGCAGACCCGGGGTTAAGCCCCGGGCTTTCACAACCGACGCGACAAGCCGCCTACGAGCTCTTTACGCCCAATAATTCCGGACAACGCTCGCGCCCTACGTATTACCGCGGCTGCTGGCACGTAGTTAGCCGGCGCTTCTTCTGCAGGTACCGTCACTTTCGCTTCTTCCCTGCTGAAAGAGGTTTACAACCCGAAGGCCGTCATCCCTCACGCGGCGTCGCTGCATCAGGCTTTCGCCCATTGTGCAATATTCCCCACTGCTGCCTCCCGTAGGAGTCTGGGCCGTGTCTCAGTCCCAGTGTGGCCGGTCGCCCTCTCAGGCCGGCTACCCGTCGTCGCCTTGGTGAGCCATTACCTCACCAACAAGCTGATAGGCCGCGGGCTCATCCTGCACCGCCGGAGCTTTCGATCACCAAGGATGCCCAAGATGATCAGTATCCGGTATTAGACCCCGTTTCCAGGGCTTGTCCCAGAGTGCAGGGCAGATTGCCCACGTGTTACTCACCCGTTCGCCACTAATCCCCTCCCGAAGGAGGTTCATCGTTCGACTTGCATGTGTTAAGCACGCCGCCAGCGTTCGTCCTGAGCCAGGATCAAACTCTCCGTGAATGTTTACCCGTGATCGGGTGCACACATCACGAGAGCGGAACATCGGGAGGAATAGTCCCGACGTTCACAGCGTCCTCGCTGTGTTTTCTTCAAAGGAACCTCGACCATCCGAACCGGATGGACGGGGTATCAACATATCTGGCGTTGACTTTTGGCACGCTGTTGAGTTCTCAAGGAACGGACGCTTCCTTTGTACTCACCCTCTCGGGCTTTCCTCCGGGCGCTTCCCTTCGGTCTTGCGTTTCCGACTCTATCAGATCTTTCCGATCCGATTTCCTCGGTGCTTTCCAGGTCAACGCTTTCGCGCTTTCCTTTCCGGCGGATCCGACTTTATCAGAGATTCTGAGCCGGTTTTCCCACCCTCGCCGGGCACTGGTGTCCGACCGCATGAAGTGGTCGGGTGCCCCCTCGGGAGGAGTTGTAAACGTACTGGAGCGGGGCGCCCCGATGCAAATCGAGGCGCCCCGCTGCCGGTTGACGCGTGCGTGGAGTCCGACGGTCCGTCAGACCTCGACCACCACGGGCAGGATCATCGGTCGGCGCCGGTAGGTGTCGGACACCCACTTGCCCAGCGTGCGGCGGATGAGCTGCTGCAGCTGGTGGGGTTCGACGACCCCGTCCTGCGCCGAGCGCTCGAGCGTCTCCGTGATCCGCGGGACGACATCGCCGAACGCGGAGTCCTCGATACCGGAGCCGCGGGCCTGGATGTGCGGTCCGCCGGTGATCTTTCCGGTGGAGGCGTCCATGACCACGAAGACCGAGATGATGCCCTCGTCGCCGAGGATCTTGCGGTCCTTGAGCGCCGGTTCGCCGACGTCGCCGACCGAGAGGCCGTCGACATAGACGTAGCCCGCCTGGACCTTGCCGGAGATCTTGGCCTTGCCCTGCACGAGGTCGACGACCACGCCGTCCTCGGCGATGACGATGCGGTCGTGCGGGACGCCGGTGAGGGCGCCGAGCTCGGCGTTGGCGCGCAGATGGCGCCACTCGCCGTGAACCGGCATCAGGTTCTTCGGGCGGCAGATGTTGTAGAAGTACAGCAGCTCGCCGGCCGAGGCGTGTCCGGAGACGTGCACCTTGGCGTTGCCCTTGTGGACGACGTTGGCGCCCCAGCGGGTCAGGCCGTTGATCACGCGGTAGACCGCGTTCTCGTTGCCGGGGATCAGTGACGACGCCAGGATCACCGTGTCGCCCTCGACGATGCGGATCTGGTGGTCGCGGTTGGCCATGCGGGACAGCGCGGCCATCGGTTCGCCCTGGGAGCCCGTGCAGACCAGGACCACCTCACTGTCGGGGAGGTCGTCGAGCGTCTTGACGTCCACGACCAGCCCCGGCGGGACCTTCAGATAGCCGAGGTCGCGGGCGATGCCCATGTTGCGCACCATCGAGCGGCCGACGAAGGCGACCCGGCGGCCGTACTCGTGGGCCGCGTCCAGGATCTGCTGGATGCGGTGGACGTGGCTGGCGAAGCTGGCCACGATGATCCGCTTGCGGGCGCCGGCGAAGACCTGGCGCAGCACGCCCGAGATGTCACGCTCGGGCGGGACGAAGCCCGGGACCTCGGCGTTCGTGGAGTCGGAGAGGAGGAGGTCGATGCCCTCCTCGCTGAGCCGGGCGAACGCGTGCAGGTCGGTGAGGCGGCTGTCCAGCGGAAGCTGGTCCATCTTGAAGTCGCCCGTGTGCACCGCCATGCCGGCGGGTGTGCGGATGGCGACGGCCAGCGCGTCCGGGATGGAGTGGTTGACCGCCACGAACTCGCAGTCGAAGGGACCGATGCGCTCGCGCTGCCCCTCCGCCACCTGGAGGGTGTAAGGGCGGATGCGGTGCTCCTGGAGCTTGGCCTCGATGAGGGCGAGGGTGAGCTTGGAGCCGATCAGCGGGATGTCCGGCTTCTCGCGCAGAAGATACGGGACGCCGCCGATGTGGTCCTCGTGGCCATGGGTGAGGACGATGCCCTCGATGTCGTCGAGACGGTCCCGGATGGACGAGAAGTCGGGCAGGATCAGGTCGATTCCGGGCTGCTCCTCCTCGGGGAAGAGCACTCCGCAGTCGACGATCAGCAGGCGGCCTCCGTACTCGAAGACCGTCATGTTGCGGCCGATCTCGCCCAGGCCACCGAGCGGGGTGACCCGCAGGCCGCCTTCGGGGAGCGGCGGGGGCGGGCCGAGTTCAGGATGCGGATGACTCAAAAGACTCTCCTCACCACACGCGCCACGTACCGGTTGGGCACGTGGCGCGCATGACGTTCGTGCAGAAGCAGTTGTGGTTGGGGATGCGGGCACCGGTGGCCCCGCGTATTCAGTTGTGGAGTCGATCTGCGCGCCCGGGGCGCGCGAAGTCTGATTACTGGAGTTGTACCCCGCCTGCGGCAAGATCGATCTTGAGCTGCTCGATCTCCTCGGGCGTGCACTCGACCATGGGGGCGCGCAGGGGGCCTGCGGGGAGGCCCTTGAGCGCGAGCGCCGCCTTGGTGGTCATGACGCCCTGGGTGCGGAACATGCCCGTGTAG
Organism: Streptomyces sp. GB4-14; assembly: GCF_022696125.1. Classification (NCBI taxonomy): domain Bacteria; kingdom Bacillati; phylum Actinomycetota; class Actinomycetes; order Kitasatosporales; family Streptomycetaceae; genus Streptomyces; species Streptomyces sp. GB4-14. The sequence goes on from NZ_RZHO01000002.1 coordinate 1,499,213, forward strand.
ACGGGAAGCAGCTTCTGGTGGATCTCGGTGGCCTTCTGGACGTCGCCGGAGGTGTACGCCTCGACCAGGGCGCGCAGCTCGGGGGTGACGACGTGGCCGACGACGGAGACGAAGCCGACCGCGCCGATGGAGAGCAGCGGCAGGTTGAGCATGTCGTCGCCGGAGTACCAGGCGAGTCCGGAGCGTGCGATGGCCCAGCCGGCGCGGCCGAGGTCACCCTTGGCGTCCTTGTTGGCGACGATCCGCGGGTGCTCGGCGAGGCGGACGATCGTCTCGGTGCTGATGGGGACGCCACTGCGGCCGGGGATGTCGTAGAGCATCACAGGCAGCTCGGCGGCGTCGGCGACGGCCGTGAAGTGCCGGTAGAGGCCCTCCTGCGGGGGCTTGTTGTAGTAGGGCGTGACGACCAGCAGGCCGTGGGCGCCGGCGCGCTCCGCGGCGCGGGCCAGCTCCATGCTGTGGTGGGTGTCGTTGGTGCCGACACCGGCCACGACGTGGGCGCGGTCGCCTACCGCCTCCACGACCGCCCGTACGAGATCCGCTTTCTCCGCGTCGCTGGTGGTGGGGGACTCGCCGGTGGTGCCGTTGACGATCAGGCCGTCGTTGCCTGCGTCCACCAGGTGGGTGGCGAGCCGCTGTGCGCCGTCGAGGTCGAGTGCGCCGTCCGCCGTGAAGGGCGTGACCATGGCGGTGAGGACCCGCCCGAAGGGGGTCTGCGGAGTCGAGGTCGGAGCCATGGGTTACACGCTACTCGTTGCTCAGGTCGGGGTCTTCCCTCGGGGGAGGCGACGGAGGGGTGCGAAAGGGGGACCCGGCACTGCCTGCTCGGGGGTTCAGGCAGTGCCGGGCCCGTTTGATCAGGCTAGATGAAACTCACGAAATGCCGCAATACGGACACTTCGCGCGGCTGATGCGTACATCTGTGCTCGCCTGCCGCGCCGGGACGCGGGACGGCGCCCGTTACGGGGCGACGCGCCCGTTGGCGTTGAAGGCGGCGTAGGTGAGCGGCATCAGGCGGGCCCACTCGGCCTCCATCTTCTCGCCGACCATCTCGATCTCCCGCTGCGGGAAGGACGGCACCTTGGCCAGCTCGTGCTGGGTGCGCAGGCCGAGGAAGTGCATCAGCGAGCGGGCGTTGCAGGTCGCGTACATCGACGAGTAGAGGCCGACGGGGAGGACCGAGCGGGCGACCTCGCGGGCCACGCCGGCGGCCAGCATCTCCTGGTACGCCTCGTAGGACTGCCGGTACGAGTCCTCCATGGCTCGTCCGACGAGTTCCTGCTGGTCGGCGGTGCCGTCGACGAAGCGGTACTTGCCGGGGCGGCCCTCCTGGACCAGCTTGCGGTCGGCGTCCGGGACGTAGAAGACCGGCTGGAGCTCCCGGTAGCGGCCCGACTCCTCGTTGTACGACCAGCCGACCCGGTGCCGCATGAACTCGCGGAAGACGAAGATCGGGGCGCTGACGAAGAAGGTCATCGAGTTGTGCTCGAAGGGGCTGCCGTGCCGGTCCCGCATCAGGTAGTTGATCAGGCCCTTGGACCGCTCGGGGTCCTTCTGCAGCTCGTCCAGGGACTGCTCGCCGAGTGTCGAGACGCGGGCGGCGAACAGCACGTCGGCGTCGGACGCGGTGTGCTTCACCAGCTCGACGGTCACATCGCTGCGGAAACTCGGCTTGAGGTCGTCGGCAGGGGTGTCGGTCACGAGCAGAGGGTCCTTCCATCACTTCTGGGGCGCGGCCCACTCTACGGCGCGGACGCGGGGCCGTCCGGACCCCCGAGGGTGGTGACCGGTGACACAGATCGATAGCCTCACCGGGCACAGCCCCTGCATGGATCGAGTGAGGACCACCGTGCCCCTGCCCTTCCTGACGGCCGACAGCACCTTCGACACGACGGACGACGTCGCGCTGCCGTACGACGACCGGGACCGCTGGCGGCGTCCCTACCGGCCCGGCCCCTGGCGCGTGGGCGCGGCCGCGGTCCTGCTGCTGCTCGCCTCGTTCGTGCTGTTCTCGTCCGTGATCATCGCGGCGACGGCCACGCCCGCGTCGGCGGCCACCGTGTTCGGGTTCGCGCTGGTCATCGTGGTGGCCGCGCTGCGGCTGCTGCGCATGGGGGTGTGGGTGAGCGCCCGTGGGGTGCGCCACGTGACGTTCCTCGCCACGCGGACGACCGCCTGGGACCAGGTCGCCTCCGTGCGCACGGTGCAGCAGCCGGTGCGCTGGCTGGGGCTGCCGAGGACCGTGCAGGGGCAGGCGCTCGTGATGAACCGGCGGGGCCGCTCGTCCGACGGGCAGGCGCCGGTGCTGACCTCGCACAACGCGGACTTCCTGGGGCGGGACCCGCTGGCCTTCGACCGCGCGGCCGACACCGTCGAGGCGTGGGCGGACGAGTACGGGCGCGCCTGATGCCCGCCCGCGCGCTCAGGAGGCGGTCTTGCGCAGGGCGATGGCCCGCTGCATCGCCTTGCGGGCGCGCGGGGTGTCCCGGGCGTCGTGGTAGGCCACGGCGAGCCGGAACCAGCTGCGCCAGTCGTCGGGCGCGTCCTCCGTCTCGGCCTTGCGCAGCGCGAAGACCTCGTCGGCCGACTCGCGGTCGATGCGGCCGCTGGGCAGCCGCCTGAGATTGTCCACGGGCAGGCCGCCCTCGGCGTCCAGCTCGGCGGCGAGCCGGTTGGCGTCCCGGACGAACTGGGTGTTCTTCCAGAGGAACCACACACCGATGACCGGCAGGATCAGCACGGCCACCCCGAAGGTGACCGTGAGAAGCGTGCCGGCCTTGATGAGCAGCACGCCGCGGCTGCCGACCAGGACGAAGTAGACGACCAGGACGGCGGCCGTGAGGGCGTAGGAGATCTTCGCGCGCATGGGTGGGACCGGCTCAGTTCAGGTCGAGGAAGTGTTCCAGGCCGAAGGTGAGGCCGGGAGTGGTCACCACGCGGCGCACGCCGAGCAGGATGCCCGGCATGAAGCTGCTGTGGTGCAGGGAGTCGTGGCGGACGGTGAGGGTCTCGCCCTCCGCGCCGAGCAGGACCTCCTGGTGGGCGAGGAGGCCACGCAGCCGGACCGCGTGCACCGGGACCCCGTCGACGTCCGCGCCGCGGGCGCCGTCCAGGGCGGTGGCCGTGGCGTCCGGGGCGGGGGCGCTGCCGGCCTGGCGGCGGGCCTCGGCGATGAGCTGGGCGGTGCGCGTGGCGGTGCCGCTGGGGGCGTCCACCTTGTTGGGGTGGTGCAGCTCCACGACCTCGACGGACTCGAAGTACGGGGCGGCGATCTGGGCGAACTTCATGGTCAGCACGGCGCCGATGGAGAAGTTCGGGGCGATGAGCACGCCCGTCTCCGGGGACTGGTCGAGCCAGCCCTTCAGCTGCGCGAGGCGGTCGTCGGTCCAGCCGGTGGTGCCGACCACCGCGTGGATGCCGTGGCGTACGCAGAAGTCGAGGTTGCCCATCACCGAGGCGGGGGTGGTCAGCTCGACGGCGACCTGGGCGCCGGTCTCGGCGAGGGTCTCCAGCTTGTCGCCCCGGCCGAGGGCGGCGACCAGTTCCATGTCCTCGGCGGCCTCGACCGCCCGTACCGCCTCGGAGCCGATCCGGCCCTTGGCGCCGAGGACCGCCACGCGCAGCTTGCTCATGTCTGTTGCTTCCTTACCGGGTGTGGTGCCGGGGTGGGTCAGGCGACGGCCTCGTGCAGCCGGGCCGCCTGCTTGTCCTTCAGCGGGCCGATGACCGACAGGGAGGGCCGCCGTCCCAGGATGTCCCGGGCGACCGAGCGCACGTCGTCCGGAGTGACCGAGGCTATCCGGGACAGCATGTCGTCGACCGACATCTGCTCGCCCCAGCACAGCTCGCTCTTGCCGATACGGTTCATCAGCGCGCCGGTGTCCTCCAGGCCGAGGACGGTGGAGCCCCTGAGCTGGCCGATGGCCCGCTCGATCTCGTCGTCGGGCAGCCCGTGCTCGGCGACCCGGTCCAGCTCGTCGCGGCAGATCTTCAGCACGTCGTGCACCTGGGAGGGCCGGCAGCCCGCGTACACCCCGAACAGACCGCAGTCGGCGAAGCCCGAGGTGTACGAGTACACGCTGTAGGCCAGGCCCCGCTTCTCGCGGACCTCCTGGAACAGGCGGGAGGACATGCCGCCGCCGAGGGCGGTGTTCAGCACGCCGAGGGCCCAGCGCCGCTCGTCGGTGCGGGCGAGACCCGGCATGCCGAGCACGATGTGCGCCTGCTCCGTCTTGCGGCCGAGCAGCTCCACGCGCCCGGCGGTGCGCAGGGCGCGCCGGCCGCCGCGCGGGGCGATCGGCTGCGCCCCGGGGTCCTTGAACGCGCCGGCCTTCTCGAAGGCGGCGCGGACCTGGCGGACGACCTTGTCGTGGTCGACGTTGCCGGCGCAGGCGACCACCAGGTGGGTGGGGTCGTAGTGCTTCTTGTAGAAGCGGCGGATGCGGTCGGCCGTCAGGGCGTTGACCGTGTCGACCGTGCCGAGGACGGGGCGGCCGAGGGGGTTGTCGCCGAACATCGTGTGCGCGAAGAGGTCGTGCACGCAGTCGCCCGGGTCGTCCTCGGTCATCGCGATCTCTTCGAGGATGGCGCCGCGCTCGACGTCGACGTCCTCCTCACGGATCACCGATCCGGTCAGCATGTCGCACACCACGTCGATGGCGAGCGGCAGGTCGGTGTCGAGCACGCGCGCGTAGTAGCACGTGTACTCCTTGGCCGTGAACGCGTTCATCTCGCCGCCGACGGCGTCGATGGCCGCGGAGATGTCCAGCGCGGAGCGGGTGGCCGTGCCCTTGAAGAGCAGGTGCTCCAGGTAGTGGGTGGCGCCGTTGAGGGCAGGGGTCTCGTCGCGGGAGCCGACGTGCGCCCAGATGCCGAAGGTCGCCGAGCGGACCGAGGGCAGGGTCTCGGTGACGATGCGCAGTCCGCCCGGGAGGGTGGTCCTGCGGACCGTGCCGATGCCGTTCTCGCCCTTGATGAGGGTTTGGGTACGGGCGACGGCCCGCGCCTCCGAGGAGGTGCGGGCCGTCGCCTTGGAGCCACGGGACGTCACTTGTCGGCGTCGTCCTTCTTGTCGTCGTCCTCGCCCTCGATCACGGGGATCAGGGAGAGCTTGCCGCGGGAGTCGATCTCGGCGATCTCGACCTGGACCTTGTGGCCCACGCCGAGGACGTCCTCGACGTTCTCCACACGCTTGCCGCCGGCCAGCTTGCGGATCTGCGAGATGTGCAGCAGACCGTCCTTGCCGGGGAGCAGGGAGACGAACGCACCGAAGGTCGTGGTCTTGACGACCGTGCCCAGGTAGCGCTCGCCGACCTCGGGCATCGTCGGGTTGGCGATGCCGTTGATCGTGGCGCGGGCGGCCTCGGCGGCCGGGCCGTCGGCGGCGCCGATGTAGATCGTGCCGTCGTCCTCGATCGTGATCTCGGCGCCGGTGTCCTCCTGGATCTGGTTGATCATCTTGCCCTTGGGGCCGATGACCTCGCCGATCTTGTCGACCGGGATCTTCACGGTGATGATCCGCGGCGCGTTGGGGGACATCTCGTCCGGCGTGTCGATCGCTTCCATCATCACGTCGAGGATGTGGAGGCGGGCGTCACGGGCCTGCTTGAGGGCGGCGGCCAGGACGGAGGCGGGGATGCCGTCCAGCTTGGTGTCGAGCTGGAGGGCGGTCACGAACTCCTTGGTGCCGGCGACCTTGAAGTCCATGTCGCCGAAGGCGTCCTCCGCACCGAGGATGTCGGTGAGGGTGACGTAGTGCGTCTCGCCCTCGATCTCCTGGGAGATCAGGCCCATGGCGATACCGGCGACGGGGGCCTTCAGCGGCACACCGGCGTTCAGCAGCGACATGGTGGAGGCGCACACGGAGCCCATGGACGTCGAGCCGTTGGAGCCGAGGGCCTCGGACACCTGACGGATCGCGTAGGGGAACTCCTCGCGGGTCGGCAGGACCGGGATCAGGGCGCGCTCGGCGAGGGCACCGTGACCGATCTCGCGGCGCTTCGGGGAGCCGACGCGGCCGGTCTCGCCGGTGGAGTACGGCGGGAAGTTGTAGTTGTGCATGTAGCGCTTGCGGGTCACCGGGGAGAGGGTGTCCAGCTGCTGCTCCATGCGCAGCATGTTCAGCGTGGTGACGCCCAGGATCTGGGTCTCACCGCGCTCGAACAGCGCCGAGCCGTGCACGCGCGGGATGGCCTCGACCTCGGCGGCCAGGGTGCGGATGTCGGTGACACCGCGGCCGTCGATGCGCTTCTTCTCCTTGATGACGCGCTCGCGCACCAGGGACTTGGTCAGCGCGCGGTACGCGGCGGAGATCTCCTTCTCGCGGCCCTCGAACTCCGGCAGGAGCTTCTCGGCGGCGAGCTGCTTGACGCGGTCCAGCTCGGCCTCGCGCTCCTGCTTGCCGGCGATGGTGAGCGCCTGGGCGAGCTCGGGCTTGACGGCGGCGGTGAGCGCCTCCAGGACGTCGTCCTGGTAGTCGAGGAAGATCGGGAACTCGGCGGTCGGCTTGGCGGCCTTCGCGGCGAGGTCGGCCTGGGCCTTGCAGAGCACCTTGATGAAGGGCTTCGCGGCGTCCAGACCGGCGGCGACGACCTCCTCGGTCGGCGCCTCGGCGCCGCCCTCGACGAGCTTGATCGTCTTCTCGGTGGCCTCGGCCTCGACCATCATGATCGCGACGTCGCCGTCCTCGAGGGTGCGGCCCGCGACGACCATGTCGAAGACGGCGTCCTCGAGCTCGGTGTGCGTCGGGAAGGCGACCCACTGGCCGCGGATCAACGCGACGCGGACGCCGCCGATCGGGCCGGAGAAGGGCAGGCCGGCCAGCTGCGTGGACGCGGAGGCGGCGTTGATCGCCACGACGTCGTACAGGTGGTCGGGGTTGAGCGCCATGATCGTGGCGACGACCTGGATCTCGTTGCGCAGGCCCTTCTTGAAGGACGGGCGCAGCGGGCGGTCGATCAGACGGCAGGTGAGGATGGCGTCCTCGGAGGGACGGCCCTCACGGCGGAAGAACGAGCCGGGGATCTTCCCGGCCGCGTACATCCGCTCCTCGACGTCCACCGTGAGGGGGAAGAAGTCGAGCTGATCCTTGGGGTTCTTGGAAGCGGTGGTGGCCGACAGCACCATGGTGTCGTCGTCCAGGTAGGCCACGGCGGAGCCGGCGGCCTGACGGGCCAGGCGGCCCGTCTCGAAGCGGATGGTGCGGGTGCCGAAGGAGCCGTTGTCGATGACGGCCTCGGCGTAGTGGGTCTCGTTCTCCACCAGCAAATTCTCCGTTACTTGTCGTCTTTCGTCCCGCTCGCCCGTGTGGCGGGGGGACGGGGCGGAGAAGCGCTCCACTGGTGCGGGCCGGTCTTCGATCGAAGCACCCGGGGTTGACTCTCCCGGGGGCCACTACCGAGGACCGGCGGCGGCGAGGTGCGCTTCCCCTCGTACGGGGGACGTCGGGTGACGTCCGGGGTGGACGCCGGAGTGACGTCCGGGTGGACGTCAGGGTGACGTCCGTTGTGATGGTCCGTGGATCGCATACCCGATGCGACGCCGGTCATCACGCTGAGTCCTGGTTCTTGCGTTCTTGCGTTGTGCTACCACACTACAAAGGCGTGGTGACACTCCGCACGTACAGCAAAGGGAGCGGCCCCCTTGTCCCGGGAACCGCTCCCTCCACGGCGTCTTACTTGGCGCCCGCCGCACCGCGGCGGATGCCGAGGCGCTCGACCAGCGTACGGAAGCGCTGGATGTCCTTCTTGGCGAGGTACTGCAGCAGCCGGCGGCGCTGACCGACGAGGATCAGCAGGCCACGGCGGGAGTGGTGGTCGTGCTTGTGGGTCTTCAGGTGCTCCGTCAGGTCGGAGATCCGACGGGACAGCAGAGCGACCTGGACCTCGGGGGAGCCGGTGTCACCCTCCTTGGTGCCGAACTCGGAGATGATCTGCTTCTTCACTGCGGCGTCGAGCGACACGCGTACTCCTCGTGATCTGTGAGTGGCCACCGAGTGCCCCCGGTCTGCTTCTCGGGGGGTCTTCCATGACTCGGAAGGCGGGGATCCGCTGGGCGCGGCCTCCAGAGCAGGTGGCTCCGGGGGTGCGTACACATACGGCCGTCGCCCAGAGTACCAGGTGGTGACGGGCCGCTTTCCCCCGGTCGGTGGAACCCGTCGGAAGGGAAGGGGCAGGCCACTAGGGTGAGCGCTCGGATCGATCGTACGTCGGGAAGGGGTCGCTGGGGCATGGCGGAGACGGCTGAGGAGATCAAGGCACGCAAGGAGCGGGAGAAGAACGAGCTCTACGCCCTCGACATCTCCGGTGTCGAGTGGCACAGCGCGCCGGGCACGGAGGAGCACGAGGAGCGGGTGGAGATCGCGTACCTGCCCGGCGGCGCCGTGGCCATGCGGTCCTCCCTCGACCCGGACACGGTCCTGCGGTACACCGAGGCGGAGTGGCGCGCGTTCGTGCTGGGCGCGCGCGACGGGGAGTTCGACCTGGAGCCGACGGAGCGCGAGGCGTAGTCGTCTGCCTGAGGACGCGGCGCCCGACGGGGATCCGTCGGGCGCCGTCTCGCGTCATCCGGTCAGGGACCGCACCGTGGCGTAGACGCCGAAGACGGCCGGCGCCAGAGGCACCAGCGTGAGCGGCACGAAGCCCTCCGCGTTCTCCAGGAACCGGCCCCAGAGGAGAGTGGGGCCGCTGCGCGACGCCTTCAGGCCGATGAGGGTGATCAGCGCGGACGCAGCGGCGATGGCGCCGACCGGCCAGACCGCGCGGAGGTCGAGGCCGGCGCGGTCCCCCGCCGGCGCGTCCCGGACCAGGGCGTCCGGCGGGTCGAGCCCGAGGCCCAGTCCTGCGCGTCCGCAGAGGCGCTGGCTCGGCAACTGGCCCCGCTGCGAGTGGCCTCGGGCGGAGACGATGACGAACCCCTGCTGGCCAACAGGGAGTTCACAGATCTGCTGACGACACAGACCCGCAGGGGCCCGGCAACTACGGCGTGCCGACACGTACGGATGCGACGGCGCGGGGCGGGCGGGCCGCCCCGGACGCGGCCGGCCGGCGGGCGCAGGGCTCGTTGCGGTCCCGTTTTCGGGCTGTTCGGGCCTCGCCACGGCCGGCACACCCTGTCCGCGGACGACCTGGACGGCCTCGCGCTGCCCGTCGGGGACGACGGTGTCGTCGTCAGGTGGACGCGCAAGGGCAGCCCGCCGTCCTCGGGTTGAACCGGCCCACGCCGTACGACGTCGTGCTCATCCGTGGTCTGTGGACGGCCCAGGTGCTCGCGCTGCGGGCCGCGGCGAACGGCGCCCGGGTGGCCGTGGAGACCGGCAGGCCCCAGGCCTGGACGCAGATGGTCCACGCCAGGGGCGGCGGCCCCGTCGCGCCCCGGCTGGTCCGGCAGGCCCGGCTGTGGGTGTTCAGCGGGTATCGCCGGATGAGGCCGCGGAACTGGGGCGTGCCATGGGGCTGCACCGTCCCGACGTCGACGCCCTGCCGACCCTCGTCGACGGTGTCACCCTGTGGCGTTCCGACCGCGACCGGCAGTACGTGACGACGCAGCCGACCGACGCGGAAGTGGGGCTGCTCGGTACGCCCCGGCGGATGGACTGACGTCCGGGACCGGTACGACCCCGGGGGCGCAGCGGGTGACGCGTGATCAGCGCCTTCTGCCGTCCGGTGAGTTCCTTGTGGTCGGCGCGACTTCGTCCCGGTTCCGGTAGGGCGGGCCTCCCGGGGTGACGGTCGTGGTGACTAGGCTGGTACCGGTGTGACGCCAGAACCTGTCGTACGGGTACGGGCGTCCTGACGGGGAGGGCAGATGGTCGCCCCCAGCACGGCACAAGGGTGCTCGACCAACCAGGAGGAACTGTGAGCAGCGATCGGGACGGTACGCACGGGAGCTGGGCGACCCCCGGCGATGACCAGCCCGACGCGGAGTCCGCCGTCGAGACGACGGGCGAGTTCACCATCGACTACGCGCCGCCGGCCTGGTACACGCAGAACGCCTCGGAGACGTCTTCCTCGGCCTCGGCCGCCGGTTCCTCCGCCTCCGACTCCGGTTCGGGGTCCGGGGCCGCGTCCGGCTCCGGTGACTCGTCCGGTTCTCCTGCGGGTTCCGGTGATGCGGGCGCTTCGGCGGGTTCTTCCTCCTTGTCCGCCGGGGCGATTCCGCCGCTGCCGGGGCTGACTCCGCCTCCCCACGCCATGGGTGCCTCCGGGCCGTCCGCCCTTCCGACGCCTCCCGCGCCGGCTCCCGGGGCGCCCTTCACTCCGCCCGCGCCTGCGCCGGCTCCGGGCGCCCCGTTCACGCCGCCCGCGCCCGGTGCGCCGTTCACGCCTCCCCCGCCGCCCTCCGGCGGACCTGTCGCCGTGCCCCGGCTGCCGGTCGGCAGCGGCTTCGAGCCTCAGCGGCCGGAGCCTGACGCACAGGAGGGGAAGGAACCCGAGACGGCTTCCTCGGAGGCTTCTCCGTCTCCTGCCGCCGTGCCCGTCATGCCGGTCGGGCATGAGCCGTCACAGCACATCGAGCCCTCCGACGGCACCGACAAGGGCGACATCGAGAGCGGCGCCACGATTCGTTTCTCCGCCGCCGCCCTGAAGCGTGAGATCGCTGAGCGCGATGCGGCCGCCGAGGCGGAGAAGAGCGAGGAGGAGGACGCCTCCGGGTCCGACGACGGGGCCGAGTCCGTCTCCGAGTCCGTTCCCGACTCCGACAGCCGCACCGGCACCGGCACCGACAGCTCCGAGGCTTCGGTCGAGCCTGTTGTCGCGGAGGACGAGGCTTCCGACGACTCGTCCAAGTCCGACGACGACGCAGGCGGGCGTGAGGGGCTCGACGTCGACTCTTTCGGCCCCGAGGACGTCGAGAACGCCACTGCGGACGGTGAGAACGGCGAGGACGACGCGTCCACTGACGTGGAGGACGACGTTCCGGCAGCTTCCGAGGACGCGGAGGAGGACGAGGGCGAGGACGAGCCCCAGGACGCCGTGCCGTCCGACGACGAGCCCGAGGACTCCGTGCCCGCCGGCGCGGACGAGCAGAACGACGAGCCCGAGGATGCCGTTCCGGGGCCGGTCGACGCGCCACAGGCGCCTTCGGCTCCGCCCGCGTTCCCGAGCGCTCCGCCGGCGGTAGGCGACTGGTCCGTGCAGCCGCCTCAGCCGCAGGCGCCGGAAGGTGGCGCGCCCGCTCCGCAGACGCCGTTCCAGCCGCAGGCGCCCCAGCCGGCGCCGGCTGCCTGGAACCCCCCGCCGGTTCCTCCGGCGCAGCCGGCAGCGGCGGCCCAGCAGCCGCCCCAGGCTCCGACGCCGCCCACACCCCCGGCCGGCTACGGCTTCCCGCCCGCCGGGCCCGCACAACCGCCCGCCCAGCAGCCCGGGTACGGCTTCCCGCAACCCGCCGTACCAGGGCAGCAGCAGGCCGAGCCGTCGGCGCCCGCCGCCCAGCAGCCGCCCCAGACGCCGACGCCGCCCACACCCCCGGCCGGCTACGGCTTCCCACCCGCCGGGCCCGCACAACCGCCCGCCCACCAGCCCGGATACGGCTTCCCGCAGCCTCCCGCCCAGCCGCAGCCGGGTGCTCCGAACCCGCCCGCCGGGTACGGCTTCCCCCAGCCCGGTCCCGCCGCCGGCGCTCCGGCTGCGGCCACTCCCCCGGCCCAGCCCAGCGGTTACGGCTTCCCCCAGCAGCCCACCCCGCCCGCACAGCCGCAGCCGCAGCCCGAACAGCCCCAGCAGGTCCACCCCGGCGTCCCGCCCCAGGCACAGCCCCCGCAGGCGCCTCAGGGACCGCAGGCCCCCCAGGCTCCGCAGCCGCCCGTCGACCCGCGGACCGGCACCGCCTGGCCGCAGCCCGTGCAGCACGATCAGCGGCAGCCGGTCAACCCCGGTGCCGCGCCCCTCGGTTACACGGCTGCCGTCGAGCTGTCGTCGGACCGCCTGCTCAACAGCAAGAAGCAGAAGGCGAAGAGCAGCCGTCCCGCGGCCGGCGGGTCGCGGTTCAAGCTGGGCGGTAAGAAGGAGGAGGCCGAGCGGCAGCGGAAGCTGGAGCTGATCCGCACACCGGTGCTGTCCTGCTACCGCATCGCCGTCATCAGCCTCAAGGGCGGCGTCGGCAAGACGACCACCACCACCGCGCTCGGCGCCACGCTCGCCAGCGAGCGGCAGGACAAGATCCTGGCGATCGACGCCAACCCGGACGCCGGTACGCTCGGCCGCCGTGTGCGGCGCGAGACCGGGGCCACCATCCGCGACCTCGTCCAGGCGATCCCGTACCTCAACTCCTACATGGACATCCGGCGGTTCACGTCGCAGGCGCCCTCCGGTCTGGAGATCATCGCCAACGACGTCGACCCCGCCGTCTCCACGACGTTCAACGACGAGGACTACCGGCGCGCGATCGACGTGCTCGGCAAGCAGTACCCGATCATCCTCACCGACTCCGGTACCGGCCTGCTGTACTCCGCCATGCGCGGGGTGCTGGACCTCGCCGACCAGCTCATCATCATCTCCACGCCGTCCGTGGACGGTGCGAGCAGCGCCAGCACGACGCTGGACTGGCTCTCCGCGCACGGGTACGCGGACCTCGTGTCCCGGTCCCTGACCGTCATCTCCGGTGTGCGCGAGACCGGCAAGATGATCAAGGTCGAGGACATCGTGTCGCACTTCGAGACGCGCTGCCGCGGTGTGATCGTCGTGCCGTTCGACGAGCACCTGGCCGCCGGCGCCGAGGTCGACCTCGACATGATGCGGCCCAAGGTGCGCGAGGCGTACTTCAACCTCGCGGCGATGGTCGCCGAGGACTTCGTCCGGCACCAGCAGTCGCACGGGCTCTGGACGTCCGACGGCAACCCGCCGCCGGTCGCCGCCCCGCCCATGCCGGGCCAGCCGGTCCCGGGCCAGCCCTACCCCGGTCAGCCGGTTCCCGGTCAGCCCGCGCCGGGACCGTACGTGCCGGGTCAGGCCGTCCCCGGCCAGCCGGGTGGGTACCCGCAGCAGCAGCCTCAGCCGCCGCAGCACCCCCAGCAGGCCCCGCAGGCGCCTCACGCACCGCAGCCCCACCCGGGCCAGCCCTACGCCCAGCCGGGTCAGCCGGGACAGCCGGGATACCCGGGTCAACCCCCGGCCCAGCCCGGCCACCCCGCCCAGCCCCCGGCGCAGCCGGGCCCGCAGCCCTACCCGCCGTACCCCGGCCAGCCCGGCCAGCCCGGCCCCGCCCCGCAGTAGGGCGCAGCCCGGCCCCGCCCCGCATGGCCCCGCACATGAAAGCGGCCCCTCCGAACGAGGGGCCGCTTTCACGTACCGACCGCTGAGGCGGCACGCCGGTCCTTGGAGGGACCTCAGGCGTCCTTGTTCTGCCCGGCGTCCTGCCCGGCGTTCTGCTCGGCTACCGCGACGAGCTCCTTGCACCGGGCGACGTCCCGTCCCATCTGCGCCAGCAGATCGTCCAGCGTGTCGAACTTCGCCTGGCCGCGCACGAACGCCAGGAAGTCCACGGCGACGTGCAGCCCGTACAGGTCGAGGCCGACGCGGTCGATGGCGTACGCCTCGACGGTCCGCTCGGTGCCGTCGAACTGCGGGTTGGTGCCGACGGAGATCGCTGCCGGCATCGCCTCGCCCTGCGCGTGCAGCCAGCCCGCGTACACCCCGTCGGCGGGGATCGCGGTGTGCGGGAGCGTCTCGACGTTGGCCGTGGGGAAGCCGAGGTCACGGCCGCGCTGGGCGCCGCGGACGACGACGCCCTCCACGCGGTGCGGGCGGCCCAGGATCTCGGCGGCGCCCTCGACCTGGCCCTCGGCGACCAGCCGGCGGGTGAGGGTGGAGGAGAACGGCTCGCCGCCGCCCGCCTCGCCGGACACGTACAGGTCGACGACCTCGACCTCGAAGTCGTACACCTTGCCCTGCTCGGCGAGGAACTGCACCGTGCCCGCGGCCTTGTGGCCGAAGCGGAAGTTGGGGCCCTCGACGACGGCCTTGGCGTGCAGCTTGTCGACCAGCACCTTGACCACGAACTCGGCCGGCGACAGCTTCGAGAACTCGGTGGTGAAGGGCAGCACCAGCACCGCGTCCACGCCCAGTTCCGCCATGAGCTCCGCGCGCCGGTGGTGCGGGGCGAGCAACGGCGGGTGGCTGCCGGGGCGGACCACCTCGCTGGGGTGCGGGTCGAAGGTGACGACGACCGCGGGGACGCCGAGCGCGCGGGCGCGGTCCACGGCGTGCCTGATGATCAGCTGGTGCCCGCGGTGCACTCCGTCGTAGGAGCCGATGGTGACGACGCTGCGCCCCCAGTCGTGGGGGATGTCCTCCAAGCCACGCCAGCGCTGCACTGTGACTGCTCCTTGTCGAAACCTTGTCGGACGAACCCGAGTCCGTGGACTTCTCTGCGCAGCTCTAAGAGTGCCATGCCGGGTGGCCCCGGCTCGCATCGGCATGGGGGCTGTGTGGCCACGTGCACGCGCCGGGTGGTGTCAGACGGGGACGGCCGCGCCCGTCAGCTCGTCGATCACCTCCCGGGTGGCGGGTCCGACGAGCGGTCCCCAGACGTGCGGGGCGTCCGTGAGCCAGCCGGCAACGGCCGCCGCGAGGCCCGGCACATGGCGGGCCAGGTCGGCGAGGGTGCGGTCGAGGCGGATCGCGCCCTCCGCGGTGCGGACGAGCAGCAGTGCCGTGCGGTGGACGAGCACCCGCAGCTCGGGCCCGGTGTTGCGGGCGGCGGCGCGCAGCACCGCGTCGAGCACGCCGTGGTCGGTCTCCCGGTCGAGCAGCGTGTCGAGCAGGCCGCGGCGCAGGGGGCGGGAGGCGGAGGTGCCGGGCGCGGCGAGGACGCCCGCGAGGGCTTGCCGCAGGGGGCGGGGGCCGCCGTCGAGCAGCTCGGTGAGCAGCAGACGCAGCACGGCGCGTGCGGCGGGGCCGAGGTCGAGGCGGCGGTCGGCGTACTCGGCGACGCAGCCGGTCAGCTCGGGCCGCCGGGCCGCCGCCTCCCGCACGAGGGCGGCGACCGGCCGGGCCAGGGCGGGCGTGGTGGCGTCGGCGAGGGCGCGGAAGGTGTCGTCCGGGTCCGCGCCCTGCGTGAGCCGGGTGCGGAAGGCGTCGAGGACGGGCTCGGTGTGGGTGGTGAGGGCGTCGGTGAGCGCGCTCGGCGGGAAGTGCGGGTCGCCGGCCGCGAACCGCTCCAGGGCGCGGGCGAGGTGGCGTCCCCTGCTGTCCGGGTCGCGGACGAGGAGGGCGAGGGCGCCGCCGTGCAGCGCGCGGTCGGCGGTGCGCACCAGGACCGCTAGGGCGGCGTACCGCAGCAGGGTGCGGTCGCCGAGGTCGCGGGCGTACGGCGCGACCCGCAGGCCGTGGGTGACGGCCGCGGCCCGGCGGGCGGGGCGGGGGTCCTCCGCCCAGCGGTCGACGGCCCGGCACAGGACGCCCGGCTCCTCCTCGGCGAGCACGGCGAGGAGTTCGTCGGCGCGCCGGTGCGGGCTGTCGACGAGCGCCTCGGTCAGCGCGTCGGGCGCGGCGTGGCGGTGGGTGTGCAGCAGGGCCTGTGCGGCGGTCGCCACGGTGGCGTGCGGGGTGGCCGGCAGGGGCCGCTCGTCGTCGAACCAGCGGATCAGGTACGGCTGGACGGTCGAGGGGTCGGCGGTGAGCAGTGCGGCGACGGTGTCGAGGAAGCGGGGGCCGCTCTCGCACGGGGGTCCGTCGGCCAGCACCAGGCGGCGCAGCAGGGCGCAGCGCGCCTCCACCGGGAGCCGCAGCCGCGTCCAGAAGGCGGGACCCAGCTCGGGCGGGACGGTCCGCCGCTGCTCCCGCCATGCCACGACACGGTCGGCGAGCAGCCGCAGCACGTCCGTGTACGGGCCCGCGTCGGGGACGCGGGTGAGGGCGCCGGTCAGCAGGCGGGAGGCCCACCAGGAGCCGGGGTCGGCGTCCAGGGCGTGCGTCAGGTCCGCGAGACGGGAGGCGAGCCGGGCGGGGCCGTGCCGGCGGGCGAGGCACAGCAGGGCCTCGACGACGGGACCGATGCGGTGGCGGGGCAGGGGGTCGGTGTCGGCGGCGGGGGTGTGCACCAGGGTGTGCAGGGCGCCGTCGAGGTCGAGGTGGGCGCCCTGGAGCCAGTCGGCGAGCTCCTCGTGCCCGAACCGGTGGCCGTCCCCGGCCGGGACGAGCAGCCCTTCGGCGAGCACGGCGTCCGCCCATCCGGGCGCCGTGCCGCCGTGCCCCTCCGGTGCGGTCCCTGGTCCGGAAGGGGGGAACAGCTCCTCGAACGAGGCGCGGTCCAGCGCGCCGTCCTCCGTGCCGAGGCAGCGGCGGGCCGCCTCGTGTGCCTTCCCGGCGGCCCGGACGGCCAGACGGCGTACGGCGCTGCCGCGGGCGCCGAGCCCTCCGGCGAGGCGCTGGGCGATCCGCAGGCACGTCAGGTCCAGGTGGGCGGCGAACACGTCGTCGCGGTCCACGGGGCCGTCGGGCGCCGTCGCGGCGACGTTGGATCGGACCTCGGCGAGCAGCCGCAGGGTCAGCGGGTGGGCCGCGTCGGTGACGGTGACGGCGCCCTCGGGGATGCCGTGGCGGGCGCGGGCCTCGCGTGCCTCGTCGGCGGTGAGGTCGCCGAGGAGCACGCACGGCGGGAGGCCCTCGGGGCCCGAGGCGCCGTGGTGCAGCAGGGCGGGCGGGTAGCCGGCCTCCTCCCAGTGCGCGGCGCCGCAGGACACCACCAGGCGGGTGCCCGTCGCGTGCAGCCGGCGCACGGTCTCCTCGGTCCACGCGGCGCGCCGCCGGTACAGGCCGGGCGGCATCTGCTCGGGGTCGTCGAGGAGCAGCAGCAGGGGGCGGCCGGCTGCGCGGGCGAGCGCGGCGAGACGCTCGGGCGCGAGGTCACCGAAATCCTGCGACGGGAACGGCAGGGAGCCGGTCACGTCGGCGGCGGCCCGCGCCAGGGCGCGGCGGGCGGCGTCGGCGACCGAGGTGTCGTCCTCGCGCAGGTCGGCCCCGCGCAGCCACAGCGTGGGCAGGCCCGCGCGGTGGCGGCGGGCGGCGAGGGCGGCGAGTTCGGTGCTGCGGCCGCTGCCGGACGGCCCGACGAGGCCCAGGACGGGCGCCTCGCCCCGCTCGAAGGCGTACAGCTCGGCGCGGACACCGGTCCGTCCGACCGGCTCCCCGATCGGCCGCGGGCCGTGGCGGGCCACGGTGGCGGCGGTGAGCCCGGCGACACCGGCGAGGTTGAGGTCGGTCCCGTACGCGGGGACCGTGGCCGCGTTCTCCATGAGCAGCGCGGCGAGGGCGGGGACCGTGGGGCGCAGGGGCACGGCGAAGCCGACGTCGGAGGCGGCGGTGCGCAGCGCGGTGCCGAGGACGCCGACGACGGTGCCGGTCGCCGGGTCGAGCACGGGGCCGCCCGCCGCCCCGCCGCCGAGCCGCAGCGCGTCCCGTCCGGCCGTGCCGACGGCCAGCTCGAGGGCGCCGGGGACGCGGTGGGCGCGGTCGGTGGCGGTGTAGGTCACGGTGGTCGTCCCGAGCACCCGGGCCTCGCGCCAGCCACCGGCGGGGATCCGCACGTACGCGCCGGTCGCCACGGTGTCCCGTGAGGTGACGGGGAGCGGGGCGACGCCGAGGTCGCCGCCGCGGACCAGGGCAAGGCCGAGGGCGGGCAGCGGGGTGACGGCGTCGGCGGTCACGATGCTGTGGCGGCCCTCCGCGCCGTGCAGGACGAGGCGGGGCAGGCCGTCGACCGCCTCGTGGCTGGTGATCACGGTGCCGTGACGGTCGGCCACGAAGCCGGTGCCGCGGGGGCGGCCGGCCAGGTCGTGGAGCGCGACCAGCCCGGGGTCCGCGGCGGACCGGAAACGCTCGAGGGCGTACCCCGGGGGGTCGAGCGACGGCATCATGGAGCCTCCTGCCGTGCCGTACCTGGTGCCTTGTCCGTGACCTTAGGGCCCCGAAGATCAGCTGCGCAGTGCGGCCCGGGAACGCGCCCCCTTCCACTCCCCCGCTTCACTCCGAGCGCCCGCACGTGAGGGTGAACAGGGAAGGGGTGATGGATAGACCCTAGGGGTGGGGGAACCGAGGGGGGCCGTGGAGCGGCGCGAGCCGACCCCGTGCCGCGCCGCTCCACGGACGGCCCCTCCCTCGGGGCCGCGCCCCCGGACCCCCCTGGTCGGCCTTGGCGGGCCTCGTCCTCGGACGCCGGACGGCCCGGCGACAGCCCCTCCGGCGTCCGAGGAGCGGGGTCCGGTGCGGAGCCCCGGGAAACCTCACGCGGCGAAGACCGCCACGCTCTTCGCCTTCCCCCGCTGCTCCTCCACGAGCGCCAGGAACCGCCCCTCCGGCCCGAAGACCGCCACCGGCCCCCGGCCGGCGTACTCCTCCGGCATCTCCAGGCGGACGCCGTTCGTCAGCAGCTTGGCGCGGCGTTCGTCGACGTCCCAGCGGGGGAACGCGGCCGCCGCGGCCTCGGCGATCGGCATGACCGTCAGCTTCTCCTGGAGCTCGTCCAGGGTCTTCGCCGCGTCCAGCCGGTACGGCCCGACGCGGGTCCGGCGCAGGGCGGTCAGATGGCCGCCGACGCCCAGTCCGGCGCCCAGGTCGCGGGCGAGGGCGCGGATGTAGGTGCCGGAGGAGCAGACGACCGAGACGACCAGGTCCAGCACCGGTGTGCCGTCCTCGGCGACGGCCTCGCGGATGTCGTAGACGGAGAACGAGGACACCGTGACCGGGCGGGCGGGGATGTCGAAGTCCTCGCCCTCCCGGGCGCGCTTGTACGAGCGCACCCCGTTGATCTTGATGGCGCTGACCTTGGACGGCACCTGCATGATGTCGCCGGTCAGGGAGGCGATCCCCGCGTCGACGGCCTCGCGGGTGACCCGTGAGGCGTCCGCGGAGGCGGTGATCTCCCCCTCGGCGTCGTCGGTGACGGTGGTCTGGCCGAGCCGGACCGTGCCGAGGTACTCCTTCTCGGTCAGCGCCAGATGGCCGAGGAGCTTGGTCGCGCGCTCGACGCCGAGGACGAGGACGCCCGTCGCCATCGGGTCGAGGGTGCCGGCGTGGCCGACCCGGCGGGTGCGGGCGATGCCGCGCATCTTGGCGACCACGTCGTGCGAAGTGAAGCCCGACGGCTTGTCGACGATGACAAGGCCGTCGGGCGGGGTCTGCTTCTGGGTCATTCGGCGGTGTCGTCCGTCTCGTCGTCTTCCGGCTTGCGGTACGGGTCGGCTCCGCCGGCGTACGTGGCGCCCGCGGACGCCTCGCGCACCTTGGCGTCGGACTGGCGCGCCTTGTCGAGGAGGTCCTCGATGTTGCGCGCGGTGTCCGGCAGGGCGTCCATGACGAAGGTCAGGGTGGGGGTGAACTTCACGCCCGCCGCACGGCCCACCTCGGAGCGCAGCACGCCCTTGGCGGACTCCAGGCCGGCCGCGGCCGCCTTCCGCTCCTCGTCGTCCCCGTACACCGTGTAGAAGACGGTCGCCTCCCGGAGGTCACCGGTGACCCTGGTGTCCGTGATGGTGACGTGCGAGCCGAGCCGCGGGTCCTTGATCCCGCGCTGCAGCTTCTGGGCCACCACCTCTCGGATGAGGTCCGCCAGCCTCTTGGCACGCGCGTTGTCGGCCACTGGTCCGTCTCCTTAAGTGCTTAACGTCTTGCTTCAGTCTTCGTCGCTGTGGAGCCTGCGTCGAACCGAGAGCAGTTCCACCTCGGGCCGTCCGGCGACCAGCCGCTCGCAGCGGTCGAGGACGTCGGTGATGCGGTCCCATTCCCCGGCGACCACCGCGAGGCCGATCTCGGCCCTGCGGTGCAGGTTCTGGTTCCCGGTCTCCGCCACGCTGACCGCGTACTTCCGCTGCAGTTCGGCGACGATCGGACGGACGACGGAGCGCTTCTCCTTGAGCGAGTGGACGTCGCCGAGGAGCAGGTCGAAGGACAGAGTCCCCACATACATGTGTGCATCCGGATGACCCGCCGGTTCGGGATCAGGGACCTCCCCGGCCCGGACGGAGCCGGTACCCCGGGGAAGGGCGCCGCAGCGGCGCCGGTACCGGAACCGTACACGCAACGGCCGGGGCCGATCGACGGAAATACGCTTCCGCCGACCGGCCCCGATCGCGTGCTGCTGCGGTCAGACGCGCGGCTTCTCGCGCATCTCGTACGTCGCGATGACGTCGTCGACCTTGATGTCGTTGAAGTTTCCGAGGTTGATACCGCCCTCGAAGCCTTCGCGGATCTCGGTGACGTCGTCCTTGAAGCGACGCAGACCCTCGATGTTGAGGTTCTCCGCGATGACCTTGCCGTCGCGGATGAGGCGCGCCTTGGTGTTGCGCCGAACCTCGCCGGAGCGGATGAGGACACCCGCGATGTTGCCCAGCTTGGACGAGCGGAAGACCTCGCGGATCTCCGCCGTACCGAGCTCGACCTCTTCGTACTCCGGCTTGAGCATGCCCTTGAGGGCCGCCTCGATCTCCTCGATCGCCTGGTAGATGACCGAGTAGTACCGGACGTCCACACCCTCGCGCTCGGCCATCTGCGCCGCGCGGCCGGCCGCGCGGACGTTGAAGCCGATCACGATGGCGTCGGAGCCCATCGCCAGGTCGATGTCGGACTCCGTGACCGCACCGACGCCGCGGTGCAGGACGCGGATGTCGACCTCTTCGCCGACGTCCAGCTGGAGCAGCGAGGACTCGAGGGCCTCGACCGAACCGGAGGCGTCACCCTTGATGATCAGGTTCAGCTGCTGGACCTCGCCGGCCTTGAGCACCTTGTCCAGGTCCTCGAGGGAGACACGGCGCGTGCGCTTGGCGAACGCGGCGTTCCGCTCACGGGCGGCGCGCTTCTCCGCGATCTGACGGGCCGTACGGTCCTCGTCCACCACGATGAAGTTGTCGCCCGCACCCGGGACGTTGGTCAGGCCCAGGACCTGGACCGGCGTCGAGGGTCCGGCCTCGGCGACGTTGTTGCCGTTGTCGTCGAGCATGGCGCGCACGCGGCCGTAGGCGTCGCCCACCACCATCGTGTCGCCGACCCGCAGGGTGCCTCGCTGGACGAGGACGGTCGCCACGGCGCCGCGGCCCCGGTCGAGCCGGGACTCGATCGAGATGCCCTGCGCGTCCTGCTTCGGGTTGGCCCGCAGGTCGAGCGAGGCGTCCGCCGTGAGGATGACGGCCTCGAGGAGGCTGTCGATGTGCAGACCCTGCTTGGCGGAGATGTCGACGAACATGGTGTCGCCGCCGTACTCCTCGGCCACGAGGCCGTACTCGGTCAGCTGACCGCGCACCTTGGTCGGGTCGGCGCCCTCGACGTCGATCTTGTTGACCGCGACGACGATCGGGACGTCGGCCGCCTTGGCGTGGTTGAGCGCCTCGACCGTCTGCGGCATGACGCCGTCGTTGGCCGCGACGACCAGGATCGCGATGTCGGTCGACTTCGCACCACGGGCACGCATGGCGGTGAACGCCTCGTGACCCGGGGTGTCGATGAAGGTGATCTTGCGATCCTCTTCGTTGACCTCGGTCGTGACCTGGTAGGCACCGATGTGCTGGGTGATGCCGCCGGCCTCGCCCGCGATGACGTTCGTCTTGCGGATGGCGTCGAGGAGCCGGGTCTTACCGTGGTCGACGTGACCCATGACGGTCACGACCGGCGGGCGGACGACCAGGTCGTCCTCGGAGCCCTCGTCCTCGCCGAACTCCAGGTCGAAGGACTCGAGCAGCTCGCGGTCCTCCTCCTCCGGGCTGACGATCTGAACGGTGTAGTTCATCTCGTCCGCGAGGAGCTGGAGCGTCTCGTCGGAGACGGACTGGGTCGCGGTGACCATCTCGCCGAGGTTCATCATGACCGCGACGAGCGACGCCGGGTTGGCGTTGATCTTCTCCGCGAAGTCGGTGAGCGACGCACCGCGCGACAGGCGAATGGTCTCGCCGTTGCCGCGAGGCAGCATCACGCCGCCGACCGACGGGGCCTGCATGGCCTCGTACTCCTGGCGCCTCTGCCGCTTCGACTTGCGGCCACGGCGCGCGGGACCGCCGGGACGGCCGAAGGCGCCCTGCGTGCCACCACGGCCACCGGGACCGCCGGGACGGCCGCCGAAGCCGGGACGGCCACCGCCGCCGCCGAAGCCGCCGCCGCCGGGACGACCGGCGAAACCGCCGCCGCCACCGGGACGACCGGCACCGCCACCGCCGCCGGGACGGCCGGCGAAGCCGCCGCCACCGGGACGACCGGCGCCGCCGCCGGGACGACCCGCACCGCCCGGACCACGGCCGCCGGGGCCGGGACGCGGACCGGCAGCGGGGCGCTGCGGCATCATGCCGGGGTTCGGACGCGGTCCGCCGGGGCCGCCGCCGGGACGGGGACCGCCCTGCGGACGCGGCATGCCGCCCGGAGTGGGACGCGGACCGCCGGGAGCCTGCGGGCGGGGACCGCCGCCCTGGCCGGGGGCCTGGGGACGGGGACCCGCGCCGGGGGCGCCGGGACCGGGACGCTGGCCCTGCGGGCGCGGAGCCTGCGGACGGGCCATACCGGTGGAGCCACCCGAGGTGAACGGGTTGTTGCCCGGGCGCGGACCGGCCGGACGGGCGCCCGGACGCGGCGCGCCGCCGCCGGGACGCTGGCCCTGGCCTGCCGGACGGCCCTGGCCGCCCTGTCCCTGACCGGGACCGGCGGGACGGCCGCCGGGCTTGGGAGCGCCGGGACGCGCGCCGCCGGGCTTCGGACCGGACTGCGCGGGGGACGCCGCGGGCGGGGCCTGGAACTCCGGGGCGGCCGGCGCCGGACGCGGCGCGGGGCGCGGGCCCGGGGTCGGACGCGGACCGGAAGCCGGCGCGGAGGGCGCCGACGGAGCCGCCGGCGGCTGGGCCGCGGCGGGCTTGGGGGCTGCCGGCGGCTTCGGGGCAGCCGGACGGTCCCCCGCTGCCCCAACGGCGCGGGAGGGGCCCCCAGCCTGCGCCGGAGAGGGCGCTGCGGGCCTGGGGGCGGCCTTCTTGGGCGCGCCGGGCTTCGCGGCGGACTTGCCGTTGCCCCCGCCCTGCTGGAAGGCGTCTGTCAGCTTGCGTACTACGGGCGCTTCGATGGTCGAA
This sequence comes from Streptomyces sp. GB4-14, assembly GCF_022696125.1. NCBI lineage: Bacteria > Bacillati > Actinomycetota > Actinomycetes > Kitasatosporales > Streptomycetaceae > Streptomyces > Streptomyces sp. GB4-14. Next base: position 1,522,245 of record NZ_RZHO01000002.1, read on the forward strand.
GACGCCGAACGGACGAATTCACCGAGTTCCTGGAGCTTGGCCATGACGACCTTGCTCTCCACACCGAACTCCTTGGCGAGTTCGTAGACCCGGACCTTAGCCACTTCGCTCCTTTGAGGTCCGGGTTGCGTCCGGACCGTCGCTAGTTCATGGGCGTACTCATCGCGTACTCATCGAGTGCTCATCGCAATCTCGACCTGCTTTCGACTCGCGAGGTACCAGGCCGCACGGGGGTTTCCGTGCGGCGAGTTCTTACCGTGTCGCCTGTTCGGCTGACGTGTCAGCCGCTTGTCGGCAACCTTGTGCCTGCTCGACGTAGTGGCGCAACGCCTTTACGTCGAGCGGTCCCGGGACGCGGAACGCCCGCGGGAACGCCCTGCGGCGCACCGCTTGGTCGAGACAAGCCGGTACGGGATGCACATACGCACCCCGGCCGGGCAGCGTACCGCGTGGATCCGGGACGCATGCGTCCTCGATCGCCACGATCCGCAGCAGCTCGCCCTTGACCGCTCGCTCGCGGCACCCCACGCACGTGCGTTCGGGGCACACGCCAGCCTGTGTCCGGCCAGACACTCCTCAGTCTACCTCCCCGGACCGACCTCACCCCTCCGGGGCAAGAATCGAACACCGCCACGAGCAAAGCTGTCGTGATCTCAGCCAATCGCGGCTTGGATCTATTCCCCGGCCTGCTCCGTGTCCGGCCGGATGTCGATCCTCCAGCCCGTGAGCCGGGCGGCCAGACGGGCGTTCTGCCCCTCCTTGCCGATGGCGAGCGACAGCTGGTAGTCCGGCACGGTGACCCGGGCGGACCGGGCCGCCAGGTCGACGATCTCCACCTTGGAGACGCGGGCCGGAGACAGGGCGTTCGCCACCATGTCGGCCGGGTCGTCGGACCAGTCGACGATGTCGATCTTCTCGCCGTTCAGCTCCGCCATGACGTTGCGCACACGGCCGCCCATGGGGCCGATGCAGGCGCCCTTGGCGTTGAGCCCGGAGCGGGTGGAGCGCACGGCGATCTTGGTGCGGTGACCCGCCTCACGGGCGATCGCCGCGATCTCCACGGAGCCGTCGGCGATCTCCGGCACCTCGAGGGCGAACAGCTTCTTCACCAGATGGGGATGCGTACGCGAAAGAGTGACGGACGGACCGCGCACTCCCTTGGCGACCCGGACGACGTACGACCGCAGGCGCGTGCCGTGCGGGTAGGTCTCGCCGGGGACCTGCTCCTGCACCGGCAGGATCGCCTCCAGCTTGCCGATGTCCACCAGCACGTTCTTCGGGTCGCGGCCCTGCTGGACCACGCCGGTGACGATGTCGCCCTCGCGGCCGGCGTACTCGCCGAGCGTCGCGTCGTCCTCGGCGTCGCGCAGGCGCTGCAGGATGACCTGCTTGGCCGTGGTGGCGGCGATACGGCCGAAACCGGACGGGGTGTCGTCGAACTCGCGGGGCTCCTGGCCCTCCTCGAGGTCCTCGGGGTCCTCCTTCGCCCACACGGTCACATGTCCGGTCTCCCGGTTGAGCTCCACGCGCGCGTGCCGGCGGCTTCCCTCGGTGCGGTGATAGGCGATGAGGAGGGCCGACTCGATCGCCTCGACCAGCAGGTCGAAGGAGATCTCCTTCTCCCGTACCAAGCCCCGCAGGGCGCTCATGTCGATGTCCACGGCTACGCCTCCTCTTCCTTCTTGTTGTTCTTGTCGGACGCGTCGTCCTTGCGGTTGAACTCGACCTGGACGCGCGCCCTGGCGATGTCGTCGAAGGCGAGTCGTCGCGCGGTGGCCTTGCGGCCCTTGACGCCGGGCACCTCGAGGTCGACGCCCTCGTCGTCGGCCGCGAGGATGCGGGCGACCAGCTCGCCGCCCTCGGCGAGCTGGAACCGCGCCAGGCGGCCGGTGGCGCGCACGTAGTGACGCTGCTCGGTCAGCGGGCGCTCCGCGCCGGGGGTGCCGACCTCGAGGGTGTACTCCGCGTCCCCCATCGCGTCGGTCTCGTCGAGCTTCGCCGAGAGCGCGCGGCTCACATCGGCGATCCGGTCGAGGTCGGCCCCGGTGTCGGAGTCGACGACGACGCGCAGCACACGCTTGCGGCCGACCGTGTCCACGGCGATCTCCTCGAGATCCAGGCCCTGGGAGCTGACGAGCGGCTCCAGAAGTTCTCGAAGCCTCTCGCTCTGGGTGGTGCTCATCCGGGTGACTCCTCGGCCGCGTGTGCTGTTGTGGGACGGTGCGCGTGTCTGCACAAAGGGTATCCGGTCGCAAGGGGTGTTGCCGTCCACCCTTGCCGTCCACCCGGTCGGCGAGGGTGCCGCTGAGGGGCGCCGGGCGGACCTGCGGGTACCGTGATCGCGGGCCCCGCCCGAATCCCTGTTCCAGCCCCGTTCGTCACGAGCCCCCCGAGGACGTCTGCCGTGTCGTTCCCCCTGTCTCCGCGCGCCCGTTCGGGGCCGCGCAGAAGGAGTCTGCTCGCCGCCGCCCCGGCGGCCCTGCTGGTGGCGGGCTGTTCCGCCGGGTCCGACGACCCGGGCGGCCCCACGGCCGCTCGGCCCTCGGCCGCCGAGCGGACCCGGGCGCGCGCGGCCCGGGACAGCCGGGCGCTGGCCGAGCGGTACGACGCGGTCGCCGCCGCGCATCCGAAGCTGGCGGACCGTCTGCGTCCGCTGCGGGCGGACGTGGTGCGGCACGCGGAGGCGTTCGAGGCGGGCGCGGACGGCTCGGCGTCGCCGACACCGTCGGTCTCCGCCTCGTCCGCCTCTTCGGCTTCTTCGGCTCCTTCGGCCGGGGCGACCGCGGCGGCCGCGCCCTCGTCGGTCCCGTCGGCCTCCGCCTCGTCCGCGGTGCCCGCGAACCAGAAGGACGCGCTCGCCCAACTGGCCGCCGCCGAGCGGGAGATCGCCGACCGGCGGGCCGAGGAACTGCTGACCGCGCCGGCCGAGCTGGCCCGGCTGCTGGCGTCGGTGTCCGCGTCCGGCGCCGCGCACGTGTATCTGCTGACGGAGGCCCGACGGTGAGTGACGCGCAGGACGAGGAGCTGCGGGCGCTGCAGGCGGCGCTCGCCGCTGAGCACGCGGCGGTGTACGGCTACGGCGTCGTCGGCGGACGGATCGGTGAGCAGCGGCGCACGGAGGCGCGCACGGCGTACGACGCCCATCGGGCGCGCAGGGACGCGCTGATGCGGGACGTGAAGGACGTAGGGGGTACGCCGGTGGCCGCGGCGGCCGGGTACGTGCTGCCGTTCCCGGTGCCGGACGCGGCCGCGGCGGTGCGGCTGGCGGCGGAGCTGGAGATGCGTGTGGCGGGTGTCTACGCCGACCTGGTGCGGTCGAGCGGCGGCGAACGGCGCAGGTCGGCGGCCGAGGCGATGCGTGAGGCGGCGGTGCGGTCGGTGCGCTGGAGCGGGGAGAGCGTAGCCTTCCCTGGGCTCGCCGAGCGGAGCGGAACGGCTGCGGGCGGCCCGGCGCCGGCGCCGTGACATGACGGGGGGCTCCGGCACCGTGTGACAGCAGGAAGGAACGACTCGCGCATGGCATTCGAACCGCCGCGGCGTCTGGTGAGGGCGCTCGGTGAGACGGCGCCCGAGGGTGACGACTGGCTGGAGAGGCTGCCCGAGCTGGCGCGTGAGGCCGTGGACCGGCGCGAGTTGACGGTGGAGCGGGTGCAGCTGCCGGGCGGACGCAGCAGCCTGGTGGTGCTCGTCCGCACGGCCGGCGGCACGCCCGCCGTGCTGAAGCTGGCTCCGCCCCGTGCGCGTCCGGAGAGCGAGCGCGTGGCGCTGGCCCACTGGGGCGGCCGGGGGGCGGTGCAGTTGCTGGAGCCGGTGTCCGAGGGCACCGAGGGGGTGCTGCTGCTCGAACGGCTGCACCCGGACGTCTCCGTGCGGACGCTCCCGGAGGCGAAGGCGCTGCTGGAGGCGGCGGGCACCCTGCGCAGGCTGTGGGTGGACCCGCCCGAGGGCCACGTCTTCGAGACCGTGGCCGAGCGCACCGGGCGGCAGGCCAAGGCGATGCGCGCCGGGGCGGGCGCGGCTCCCGAGCTGGCCCCGCTGGTGGACGCGGCGCTGGCGGCCCGCGAGGAACTGCTGGACTCGCCGCCCGAACACCGTCTGCTCCACGGCACGTTCCGGCAGAGCAAGGTGCTCTCCGGGGACCGGATGCCGTGGCTGGCGGTGGGTCCCGACCCGGTGGTCGGCGAGCACGCCTTCGATCTGGCGCGGCTGGTCCGCGACCGTGTGGAGGACCTGATCGCCCAGCCCTCGGGCGCGACGACGACCCGCCGCCGCGTGCGGCGCCTCGCGGAGTCGCTGGAGGTCGACCGCGAGCGGCTGCGCGGCTGGACGCTGTTCCGAGCGGTCGAATCGGGCGTCCGCGCGCGTCGAGTGGGGCGCGAGCGGGACGCGGAACTTCTGCTGGAGTTCGCGAGCTGGCTGTAGACGCGAGGCGGCCGCGCCCCTCCAGGGGCGTGGGCAACTGCGCGCTCAGCGCTCCACTGCCCGCGGCCGACCGGGCTGAGCACCATGACGAAACTGCCGCGCCACGAGGGTGCCGCTGCGCCCACCCGTGCCGCCCCACGCGGCACGACTGCCCGCAGCGGGTGGTAACGCCGCGTCAGGGGCGCGGGGAACTGCGCGCCCAGCCCTCACTGCCTGCGGACGCCGCCCCGGCCGTCGCTACGGAACGCCCGGGTCCGGGGACGGCGCCCCCATGCACGCCCTGCCCCAGGCCACCCCTGCCCGCAGCAGCGGACGGCGCCGGGTGCTGGGGACGGCACCCCGCGCGGTCGACAGCCGTCTGCACCGGGACGCTCCGGTCGCACCCGGCGTCGGCGCGGCCTGACCCGGCCACCCGGCCCGCGAACGGCAACGGCGCCCGACCCTGCGGACGGCACCCCGCGCGGTCGACAGCGCCGCCCGCCGCGGAACGTCCCGGCCCGGCTGGTACGAACGCACGCCGCCGGCCGCTGCCGGACGAAGTGCGTCCGCGCCGTGGGGACACCGTCCGGACGTGCGTCGTCCCGGCCGCGGACGGTGGTGGCGTCCGTGGCCGGGACGGAACCCGTGAGGGTCAGCGCGCGGTCAGGCGGGCGATGGCCTCGTCGACGGTCAGTTCCTCGCGTTCGCCCGTGCGGCGGTCCTTCAGTTCCAGGACGCGGTCGGCGGAGCGGCGGCCCGCCACCAGGATCTGCGGGACGCCGATCAGCTCGGAGTCGGTGAACTTCACGCCCGGGGAGACGCCCGCACGGTCGTCGACCAGGACGCGGACGCCCGCGGCGGCGAGCTTCTCGGAGACCTCGAGGGCCAGCTCCGTCTGGAGCGCCTTGCCGGCGGCGACCACGTGGACGTCGGCGGGGGCGACCTCGGCGGGCCAGCACAGGCCCTTGTCGTCGGCGGTCTGCTCGGCGAGGGCGGCCACCGCTCGGGAGACGCCGACGCCGTAGGAGCCCATGGTCACGCGGACCGGCTTGCCGTTCTGGCCGAGGACGTCGAGCTTGAGGGCATCAGCGTACTTGCGGCCCAGCTGGAAGATGTGGCCGATCTCGATGGCGCGGTCCAGCTTGAGACCGGTACCGCACTTGGGGCAGGGGTCGCCCTCCTCGACGACCACGACGTCCACGTACTCGTCGACCTCGAAGTCACGGCCGGCGACGACGTTCTTCGCGTGGGTGTCGGCCTTGTTGGCGCCCGTGATCCAGGCGGTGCCGGGCGCGACGCGCGGGTCGGCGATGTACTTCACCTTGCCCAGGCCCTGCGGGCCGACGTAGCCGCGCACCAGGTCGGGGCGGGCGATGAAGTCGGCCTCGGTGACCATCTCGACCTCGGCCGGGGCGAAGTGCGCCTCGACCTTGCCCATGTCGACCTCGCGGTCACCGGGCACGCCCACGGCGACGATCTCGCCGTCCACCTTGACCAGCAGGTTCTTCAGCGTGGCCGAGGCGGGGACACCGAGCTGCGCGGCGAGGGTCTCGATGGTGGGGGTGTCGGGCGTGGGGATGTCCTCGGCGGCCGGCACCCCGGCGGCGTCCACCGGCTTCAGTGCGTACGAGACGGCCTCGGTGTTGGCGGCGAAGTCGCAGTTGGGGCAGTCGGCGAAGGTGTCCTCGCCGGCCTCGGCGGGCGCGAGGAACTCCTCCGACTTGGAGCCGCCCATGGCGCCGGCGGTCGCCGCGCAGATGCGGTAGTCGAGGCCGAGGCGCTCGAAGATCCGCTGGTACGCCTCGCGGTGCAGGGCGTAGGACTGCGCAAGGCCGTCGTCGTCGAGGTCGAAGGAGTACGAGTCCTTCATCAGGAACTCGCGGCCGCGCAGGATGCCGGCGCGGGGGCGGGCCTCGTCGCGGAACTTCGACTGGATCTGGTAGAGGATGACCGGCAGGTCCTTGTAGGAGGACGCCTGGTCCTTCACCATCAGCGTGAAGATCTCCTCGTGGGTGGGTCCGAGGAGGTAGTCGCCGCCCTTGCGGTCCTGGAGGCGGAACAGCTCGGCGCCGTACTCGTCCCAGCGGCCGGTGGCGTCGTAGGGCTCGCGCGGCAGGAGGGCGGGGAGCAGCACTTCCTGGGCGCCGATGGCGTCCATCTCCTCGCGCACGATCCGTTCGACGTTGGCGAGCACCTTCTTGCCGAGGGGCAGCCACGTCCAGATGCCGGCGGCGGTGCGGCGTACGTAGCCCGCGCGGACCAGCAGCTTGTGGCTGAGGACCTCGGCGTCGGCCGGGTCGTCGCGCAGCGTCTTCGCCATCAACTGGGACATGCGCTGGACCGGTGCGTTCGCCATGGTTCTCGTACTCCTGCTGCGTCTAGGTGATGAGGCGAGGTTAGCCGGGCGGGACGGGACGGCGGAAATCGGTTATGCGCGCGGAAGCGGCAGCGGGGCGCCCATGACGGCGTACGGGGTGGGCGCGCTCGGGAAGCGGACCTGCCGGGCGAGGTCCCGGTAGCCCAGCGAGCGGTACAGATGGCGGGCGGGGCTGTCGATGTCGAGCGCGGAGAGGATCGACCGGGGCTGTTCGGCGCCGTCGGTGATCGTGGTGATCAGGGCGCGGCCGATGCCGTGCTTCTGGTGCCGGGGGTGGACGTGCAGCTCGGTGATGACGAAGGAGTCGTCGAGCCAGTCGTCGTGGCCGCGGGCGCGCAGGTAGGGCTCGACGACGGTGGACCACCAGTGGGAGCGGTCGTTGGGCATGCCGTAGACGAAGCCGACGAGGCGTCCCCCGACGGTGGCGCCGAAGGCCCGCGCACCGGGGAAGGTCATGTGGCGCAGCACGATCTGCCGGCGTACGGCCACCTCGTCGGGGCCGAGTCCGAACGCCACGGCCTGGACGGCCAGCGCCTCGTCGACGTGGCCGGGGAGGTCGAGGGGGCCGATCACGATGTCGTCGGGCTCGGGGCGGCCGTGACCGGGAAAGCGCAGCATGCCGGGGAGACTACAGGGACGCGCCCGTCAGAACAGCACGCTCATGAAGGCGCCGACCTCGCGGAAGCCCACCGTGGCGTACGTGCGGCGGGCCGGGGTGTTGAAATCGTTGACGTAGAGGCTCACCACGGGGGCGACGTCGGCGAGGGCGTAGCGCAGGACGGCGGCCATGCCGGGGGCGGCGACGCCCTTCCCGCGGTGTTCGGGGGCGACCCAGACGCCCTGGATCTGGCAGGCGCGGTCGGTGGCGGCGCCGATCTCCGCCTTGAACATCACCTTGCCGTCGGCGTCGAAGCGGGCGAAGGAGCGGCCGGAGCCGACCAGTTCGGCGACCCGCGCCTGGTAGAGGAGTCCGCCGTCGCCGGCCAGCGGGGAGACGCCGACCTCCTCGGTGAACATGGCCACGCACGCCGGCATGATCGTGTCGAGTTCGTGCTTGCGGACGCGGCGGACGTACGGGTCGGGCGTCACCGTGTCGGGCATGCGCTCGGTGACCAGCAGCGGCTGGTGGGCGCGGACCTCGCGGGCGGGACCCCACTGCGGTTCGAGCAGTTGCCAGAGGGTGGCGGTGGGTTCGGCCGGGCCGACGATGGAGGAGCAGCGGCGGCCGGCCCGGCGGGCGCGGTCCGCGAAGGCGCGGACCGCGCGGGGGGTGGCGCAGATGGGGACGAGGTTGGCGCCCGCGTAGCACATCGACGTGAGGATGCCGTCCTCGTACCAGCCCCACATCTCGCCGCCGAGCCGCCACGGGTCGAGGCCGGCGATCTGGACGCGCGCGGCCACGAAGGCGTTGGCCACCGGGTCGCGGTCGAGTACGGCGAGTGCGGCGTCCAGGTCGCTCGGTTCGAGGACCCGGGAGGTGGTCTGCGTCAACACGTGCGGGGCCTCACACAAAAGGGTTCTGCCTGATTTCCGCACTGTACCCGCGGATGCCGGGGGCCGCTGCCCCCGGACCCCGCGGGCGCCGGGAGGGCCCGGTCAGCCGGCCACCGCGACCTGCGGCTCGCCGGAGGCCACACCGTCCTTCTCCATCTGCTCGGCGATCTTCATCGCCTCCTCGATCAGCGTCTCCACGATCTTCGACTCCGGCACGGTCTTGATGACCTCGCCCTTCACGAAGATCTGCCCCTTGCCGTTGCCGGACGCCACACCCAGGTCCGCCTCGCGCGCCTCACCCGGACCGTTCACCACACAGCCCATGACCGCCACGCGCAGCGGCACCTCCATGCCGGTCAGACCCGCGGTGACCTCCTCCGCCAGCTTGTACACGTCCACCTGCGCCCGCCCGCACGACGGGCAGGACACGATCTCCAGCCCCCGCTGGCGCAGGTTGAGGGACTCGAGGATCTGGATGCCGACCTTGATCTCCTCCACCGGCGGGGCGGAGAGGGAGACACGGATGGTGTCGCCGATGCCCTGCGACAGCAGCGCCCCGAACGCGACGGCCGACTTGATCGTGCCCTGGAACGCCGGACCCGCCTCGGTCACACCCAGGTGCAGCGGGTAGTCGCACTGCTCGGCGAGCTGGCGGTAGGCCTCGACCATGACGACCGGGTCGTTGTGCTTCACCGAGATCTTGATGTCACGGAAGTCGTGCTCCTCGAACAGCGACGCCTCCCACAGCGCGGACTCCACCAGCGCCTCCGGGGTGGCCCTGCCGTACTTCTGCAGCAGCCGCCTGTCCAGCGAGCCCGCGTTCACGCCGATACGGATCGGGGTGCCGTGGTCCTTCGCCGCCCTGGCGATCTCCTTGACCTGGTCGTCGAACTTCTTGATGTTGCCCGGGTTCACCCGCACCGCCGCGCAGCCCGCCTCGATCGCGGCGAACACGTACTTCGGCTGGAAGTGGATGTCCGCGATCACCGGGATCTGCGACTTCCTCGCGATCACCGCCAGCGCGTCCGCGTCGTCCTGCGTCGGGCACGCCACCCGCACGATCTGGCAGCCCGACGCGGTCAGCTCCGCGATCTGCTGCAGCGTCGCGCCGATGTCCGACGTGCGCGTGGTCGTCATCGACTGCACCGACACCGGGGCGTTCCCGCCCACCGCCACGGAGCCGACCTGGATCTGCCGGCTCTTCCGGCGCACGGCGAGCGTGGTCGGGACGGACGGCATGCCGAGAGAAATCGCAGTCATCTGCTGTGCAACCCCAAGTCGTGGATCAAGGTCCGGCTCCCCGTGAGCAGCGGGCTCCGGGCTCCGAGATTACGGCAATGGCCAAGGCTCGAGCACATCGCTCCCTTAAACCCACCCAAAGGGCGACGGCCTGGAACGCCGGGGTTCGGGCCGTCGTGGAGGACGGGTGTCGTGGTGCGGGCGGGTCAGGAGATGCGCACCGGGTTCACCACGTCCGCGATCAGGACGAGGATCGTGAAGCAGACGAAGATCCCCGCCACGACGTAGGCGACGGGCATCAGCTTCGCCACGTCGAAGGGGCCCGGGTCGGGGCGGCGCAGCAGCCTCGCGAGGTTGCGGCGCAGCGACTCCCACAGGGCGCCCGCGATGTGTCCGCCGTCCAGCGGCAGCAGGGGGAGCATGTTGAACAGGAACAGAGACAGGTTGAAGCCCGCGAGGAGCATCACGAACATCGCGAGCTGCTGCGAGGCCGGGATGTCGAGGGTGGCGATCTCCCCTCCGACGCGGGCGGCGCCGACGACGCCCATCGGGGAGTCGGGTTCGCGCGGTCCGTCGCCGAAGGCCGCGTCCCACAGGGCGGGGACCTTCGACGGCAGGGCGGCCAGGGAGTCGACGGCGTCGCCGACCCGGTCGGTCATCCAGGTCACGGACTCGCCGAAGTCCTGCTTGACGACGCCGGTGGCGGCGCTGAAGCCGAGGAAGCCGGCCTTCACGTACTCGCCTTCGACGTAGGCGCCGTCGCCGTCCTTCTTCGCGACCATGTTGGTGGCGATGGTGGCCTGCAGCGTCACCTCCTTGCCGTCGCGCTCCACGACGATCGGCACGCTCTTGCCGGCGCTGTCGCGGATGAGGTCGGACAGCTTGCCCCAGTCGTCGGTGCGGACCCCGTCGAAGGCGACGATCTTGTCCTTGGCCTTCATGCCGGCCGCGGCGGCCGGCGACCGCGGGTCGGACGTCCGGCAGTCGTCGCGCTTCTCGCTCTGCGAGATCACGCACTGGGAGACCGAGCTGACGGTGGTGGTCTGCTGCTGGATGCCGAAGCCCATCAGCACGATGAGGAACAGTACGACCGCGAGGACCAGGTTCATGAACGGGCCGGCGAACATGACGACGACCCGCTTCCACGGCTTGCGCGTGTAGAACAGGCGCTTCTCGTCGCCGGGCCGCAGTTCCTCGAAGGCGGCGGAGCGGGCGTCCTCGATCATGCCGCGCCACGGTGAGGTGGAGCGGGCCTCCAGCTTCCCGTCCGGGCCCGGCGGGAACATGCCGATCATGCGGATGTAACCGCCGAACGGGATCGCCTTGACGCCGTACTCGGTCTCGCCCTTCTGCCGCGACCAGATGGTCGGGCCGAAGCCGACCATGTACTGCGGCACGCGGATGCCGAACATCTTGGCCGTGGACAGGTGCCCCAGTTCGTGCCAGGCGATGGAGAACAGCAGGCCGGCCGCGAAGACGACTATGCCGAGGATGAACATCAGGGTCGTCATGCACGCGCCTCCGCGCTCGCCGTCCGGGCTGTCAGTTCGCGGGCCCGCGCGCGGGCCCAGGTCTCCGCTTCGAGGACGTCCGGCACGGTCAGTGAGGTTCCCGTGGCGGGCGTTCCGTGTTCCTCGACCACCCGGGTGACCGTGTCGATGATGCCGAGGAACGGCAGCGCGCCGGTGCGGAAGGCCTCGACGCACTCCTCGTTCGCGGCATTGAACACCGCGGGGGCGGTCCCCGCGAGTTCGCCGACGTGCCGGGCGAGGTTCACCGAGGGGAAGGCCTCGTTGTCGAGGGGGAAGAACTCCCAGGTGGACGCCTTGCTCCAGTCGAAGACCGGGGCCGCGTCGGGGACCCGTTCGGGCCAGCCGAGGCCGATGGCGATGGGGCCCCGCATGTCGGGGGGCGTCGCCTGGGCCAGTGTCGATCCGTCCGTGAACTCAACCATCGAGTGGACATACGACTGGGGATGCACGACCACCTCAATGCGGTCGAAGGGAATGTCGTAGAGGAGGTGCGCCTCGATGACCTCCAGGCCCTTGTTGACGAGGGTCGCGGAGTTGATCGTGATGACCGGGCCCATGGCCCAGGTGGGGTGGGCGAGGGCGTCCTGGACGGTGACCGCCGCCAGTTCCCGCCGGGTGCGGCCACGGAAGGGCCCGCCGGAGGCGGTGACGACCAGCTTGCGGACGTCGGCGCGGGTGCCGGCGGCCAGCGCCTGGAACAGCGCCGCGTGCTCGGAGTCCACCGGGATGATCTGACCGGGCTTGGCCAGCGCCTTCACCAGGGGGCCGCCGACGATGAGCGACTCCTTGTTGGCGAGGGCGAGGGTGCGGCCGGCCTCCAGGGCGGCGAGGGTCGGGGCGAGCCCGATGGAGCCGGTGATGCCGTTCAGGACGGTGTGGCAGTCGGAGGCGGCGGCCTGGGTGGCCGCGTCGGGTCCGGCGAGGATTTCCGGCAGCGGCTCCCCCGCGCCGTACCGCGCGGACAGCGCCTCGCGCAGCTCCGGCACGACGTCCTCGCGGGCGACGGCGACCGTGCGCACCCGCAGGCGGTGCGCCTGCTCGGCGAGGAGGGCGACCCGGCCGCCGTTGGCGGACAGGGCGGTGACCCGGAAGCGGTCGGGGTTGCGCAGCACGAGGTCGATGGCCTGGGTGCCGATCGACCCGGTGGAGCCGAGGATCACCACGTCCTTGGGGCCGTCTCCCGCGACGGGGTCGTACACCAGGTGCGGGTCGGCGAGGGGGGCTGGAGCGTCGGTCATGGGCCCATTGTGTCCGGTCGGGGCGACCGTCGGGCCCCCGCCCCGGTACCCCGGGGGCGTGTCCGCGGTGCGCGGGGAGCGGAGGGAGGGGACGCGCGCCGTGGCCGGCCCCTCCCCGGGCCGCTCAGCGGATCGGACGGCGGACGTTCTCCCGGGTGCTCTCGCCCGGGGTGGCGTCGGCGATCCAGGGGCCGTCGCCGGAGGGGTCGATCACGCCGTCCTCCAGCCAGGTGTAGGAGCCGCCGAGGACGTTCTTCACGACCTTGCGGTCGAGGTCGTCGGTGTTGCTCCAGAGCCGGCCGAACAGTTCCTCGACGCGCAGCCGGGCCTGACGGCAGAAGGCGTCGGCGAGCTGGTAGGCCTCGCGGCCGTGGTCGCCGCGGCTGCGCAGCAGCTCCGCGCGGACGCAGGCGGCGCTCATGGCGAACAGTTCGGCGCCGATGTCGACGATCCGGCCGAGGAAGCCCTGCTTGGTCTCCATCCGTCCCTGCCAGCGGGACATGGCGTAGAAGGTGGAGCGGGCCAGCTTGCGGGAGGCGCGCTCCACGTAGCGCAGGTGCGGGGACAGGTCGATGCCGTGCTTGAACTCGCCGTAGGTGCCCGGGAGCTGTCCGGGTCCGGCGACCAGCTTCGGCAGCCACCTGGCGTAGAAGGCGCCCGCGCTCGCTCCCGCCCTCGCCTTGTCGCCGAGGGTCTTGTCGGGGTCGATGAGGTCGCCGGCGACGGACAGGTGGGCGTCGACGGCCTCGCGCGCGATCAGCAGGTGCATGATCTCGGTGGAGCCCTCGAAGATGCGGTTGATGCGCAGGTCGCGCAGCATCTGCTCGGCGGGAACGGCGCGTTCGCCGCGGGCGCGCAGCGAGTCGGCGGTCTCGAAGCCGCGGCCGCCGCGGATCTGGACCAGTTCGTCGGCCATCAGCCAGGCCATCTCGGAGCCGTAGAGCTTGGCGAGGGCGGCTTCGATGCGGATGTCGTTGCGGTCCTCGTCGGCCATCTGCGAGGAGAGGTCGACCACGGCCTCCAGGGCGAAGGTGGTCGCCGCGATGAACGCGATCTTCGAGCCGACGGCCTCGTGCAGGGCCACCGGCTTGCCCCACTGCTCTCGCTCGGCGGACCACTCGCGGGCGATCTTCAGGCACCACTTTCCGGCGCCGACGCACATCGCGGGCAGGGAGAGCCGTCCGGTGTTGAGCGTGGTGAGGGCGATCTTCAGACCCTGGCCCTCCTCGCCGATGCGGTGGGAGGCGGGGACGCGGACCTGGTGGAAGCGGGTGACGCCGTTCTCCAGGCCGCGCAGGCCCATGAAGGCGTTGCGGTTCTCCACGGTGACGCCCTCGGAGTCCGCCTCCACGACGAAGGCGGTGATGCCGCCCCGGTGTCCCTCGGACCTCGGGACGCGGGCCATGACGACGAGCAGGTCGGCGACCACGCCGTTGGTGGTCCACAGCTTCACGCCGTCGAGGACGTAGTCGTCACCGTCCGGCACGGCGGTGGTGGCGAGGCGGGCCGGGTCGGAGCCGACGTCGGGCTCGGTGAGGAGGAAGGCGGAGATGTCGGTGCGGGCGCAGCGCGGCAGGAAGGTCTCCTTCTGCTCGCGCGTGCCGAAGATCTTCAGCGGCTGGGGGACGCCGATCGACTGGTGCGCGGAGAGCAGCGCGCCGATGGCGGGGCTGGCGGAGCCGACCAGGGCGAGGGCCTTGTTGTAGTACACCTGGGTGAGGCCGAGGCCGCCGTACTTGGTGTCGATCTTCATGCCGAGGGCGCCGAGCTCCTTGAGCCCGTTGATCACCTCGTCGGGGATGCGCGCCTCGCGCTCGATCAGGGCGCCGTCGACCTTCGTCCCGCAGAAGTCGCGCAGCCTGGCGAGGAACTCCTCGCCGCGCCGGACGTCCTCGTCGGCGGGCAGCGGGTGGGGGTGGATGAGGTCGAGCTGGAAGCGTCCGAGGAACAGTTCCTTGGCGAAGCTGGGCTTGCGCCAGTCCTGCTCCCTCGCCGCCTCGGCGACCTGCCGGGCCTCCCGTTCGGTGACGGTCGGCCGGGACGGGGCCGCGGGGGTCTCGGGTACTGCGGACATGAGGCTCACCTCGCCGCGAATAGGATGGAGTCATTGCGGTACGGACCGGTGCTACTCGATCGTATGTACCCGATTCGTAGCGACCCCACCACCCTGCGTGCCGCCGTCCGGCCGATCCCCGCGGGGCGGCGACGACGGGGAATTCTCTGTCGAAGCGCTTCGACTGGCTGGACATCCTGACCCTGCTGCCGCTAGGGTCAAACCGACTTTCATAAGCTCTTTTATCGTTCTCGCGCACTGTCGAAGCGCTTCACATCCCTGGAGATACCGGATGGTCACCCTCGCCGAGGTCGCCCAGCACGCCGGAGTCTCGGCGAGCACGGTGAGCTATGTCCTCAGCGGCAAGCGGTCGATCTCCGCGACCACCCGGCAGCGGGTCGAGCGCTCCATCCGCGAGCTCGGCTACCACCCCAACGCGGGCGCCCGCGCCCTCGCCAGCAGCAGGTCCAACATCATCGCTCTGATGGTGCCGCTGCGGACCGACATGTACGTGCCGGTGATGATGGAGATCGCCATAGCGGTCGCCACCACCGCCCGCACCCACGGGTACGACGTACTGCTGCTGACCGGCGAGGAGGGCCCGGACGCGGTCCGCCGGGTCGCCGGCAGCGGTCTCGCCGACGGCATGATCCTCATGGACGTCGAGCTGGACGACGAGCGCCTGCCGCTGCTGCGGGAGTCCGCCCAGCCGGCCGTGCTGATCGGACTGCCCGCCGACACCACCGGGCTGACCTGCGTGGACCTCGACTTCAAGGCGACCGGCGCGCTGTGCGTGGAGCACCTGGCCGGGCTGGGCCACCGCGACGTCGCCGTCATCGGAGAGGCCCCCGCGGTCTACGAGCGGCACACCGGCTTCGCCGAGCGCACCCTGGACGGGCTGCGCTCCCGCGCCCGCGAGACCGGGCTGCGGCTGCTGCACCGCCCCTGCGAGGGCGGGTACGACGCGACGGCCGTCACGGTCGCCCGCATCCTCGACGAACGCCCGGACACCACGGGGTTCGTGGTGCAGAACGAGGCGGCGGTCGAACCGCTCCTCGCCCTGCTGCGGCAGCAGGGGCGCGCCGTGCCGGAGGACGTCTCGGTGATCGCGGTCTGCCCCGAGCAGGTCGCCGTGCAGGCGTCGGTGCGGCTGACGTCGGTGTCCCTGCCCGCGCAGGAGATGGGCCGGCACGCCGTGGAGCAGCTGGTCGCCAAGCTCGACGGTCGCGGCGGCGACGAGGTCGTGCTGCTGCCGCCCGAGCTGACGGTCCGGGCGAGTTCGGGTCCCGCGCCGGTCCGCTGACCGGCCCTGTGCCGTCCGCACCGGTGCGGACGGCACAGGGTGCGCGCGTCAGCCGCCCGAGACGGTCAGGCTGTCGGTGCGGAAGTCGAGGCCGCCGGCGGACGAGGTGATCTCGTAGCCGAACTGCACGTCGCCGATGGTCTCGTTGCCCATCCAGCCCTTGGTGTCCTTGATCCACTTCAGGACGGGGAGGATGTTCACGGTGCCGGACGTCGAGTCCGAGGTCCGCAGGAACGAGAAGACCTCGTTGGCGCCGTTGTTCCCCTTGTACACGTTCCAGGTGTGGCCGCCGAGACTCACCGTGCCCTGCGCGGTGCCGAGCGGACCGACAGCGCCGTTGTAGTTGACCCAGAGCATGATCTCGTAGTCGTAGTCCGTGTCCCAGATGTCGTACGAGGTGTTGTACGCCCCCGCGGACGGGACGGTGACCCGGTAGGTGCTGGTGAGCGAACTCAGCGAGGAGACCGGCTTGTTGATCACCTTCTTGCTGTTCGGGTAGGACTTGATGCCGCCGGTGTTCGGGTGGTCGGCCCAGACGCCCCAGTTGGTGCCGGAGTTCGCCCAGACGCACTGCGAACCGGCGCCGGAGCCCCAGATGTTGTTGTAGAGGATGTAGCCGTCCAGGGTGGTGTTGCCCCACTGGTCGCAGGAGTTCCAGACGGCGGCGTGCGCGGGCGCGGAGGCCAGTCCGACCGTAGCGCCGAGCGCGAGGGCGGGGGCGATCAGCGCCCGGGCGATCCCGCGGAGGGTTTTCGGTGCCATGGTGTTCCTTCCATGGGTGGGGGGACGTGCCTGGTCATCGCGTCGCCGCCGGCAGAGGGACGACGCGTTCCTCGCCGGCGGCCAGGTCGAGCGGCTCGGCGCCCGCGGAGGTCCACAGGGTGATGCGGGCGGTGCGGTCGGGCCGGAGCACGGCGGTGCCGCCGTCCGGCGTCCAGGTGAGGTCGAGTGCGGCGCCGAAGCGGGTGCGGATCCCGGTCAGCCGGCCGCTCGGGAGCGCCGGAAGGGGGGCGGGCAGCAGCACCAGCCGGTCGGGGGTGGACTGCACGAGCGCCTCGATCAGCACGGCGGGCAGGGTGTGCGCGGCGTCGGCGTTGTAGACGTTCCGGTGCGGATAGTGGGCGCTCATCAGGGAGTCGTGGAAGAAGTCGCCGTCGAGCACCCGACCGAGCGCGCCTGCGACCCGTCTGCCGTCCCGGAGCCGGGCGGCGACCAGAGCGTGGTGCAGATGACCGTGCGCGGAGTCGTTCTCCGGGCCGCGCCTTTCCAGGGCGCGGTGGGCGGCCGCCGCGAGCTCCGGGGTGTCGTAGGGAGTGATCTCGTCCAGGGGCCAGACGCCGTAGAGGTGGCTGAGGTGGCGGTGGTCGTAGGTGTCGTCCAGGCCGGGCCAGGCCCATTCGGCGAGCGCCCCGTCGGCGTTGACGCGGTGCGGGGGCAGCCGGTCGGCGAGGGCGCGCAGCCGGTCGGCGCGGTCCGGGTGGTACGCGGCGGCGGTGTGCAGGGCATGGCGGGCGGCGGAAAGGTCCATGGCCGCGTTCAGCACGCCCCAGCTGCCGTTCGCCGGACGGTTCTCGGGCGAGTAGGAGGGGACGACGACCAGCCGGCCGTCGGGGCCGGTGCGGGTGAGGAAGTCCTCGTAGAAGTCGGCGACCTCGGCGAGCGCGGCGGCGGTGCGCGGGTCCCGGGTGCCGTAGGTCTCGTCGTGGTCGACGAGCGGCTTGAGCAGCCAGTCGGCTCCGGCCGTCCACAGGTGCAGGGGGTACTCGCGGCTGAAGTGGTAACTGTGCCCGGATTCGCCGTCGGTGTGCGCGGGCGTGACCACGCCCCGGGTGCCGAAGACCGCGCGGGCGTTGTCCCGCCAGTGCGGCAACTGCCGCCGGACCAGCGCCGCCAGGGCCTCGGTGACCTCCGGGAGGGCGGCCGCGGCGGCGGACGCGGTCTGGAGGTTGAGGTTGGCGTCCAGGGTGAAGGCGCCCGACCAGGCGGTGTCCCAGTCACCGGTCCACAGTCCGGTGAGCCGGGGCGGGAACACCCCGCTGGCGGACAGCAGGTGGTAGCGTCCGGCCGCGAACAGCCGCTCCAGCAGGGCGGTGCTCCGGGGCCGGGCGAGCAACGCCGAGCCGGGCAGCGCCCGTTCGGCGGGATCGGCGTCCAGGTCGAGGGTGACCCGTTCGTACGCGGTGCGGTGCAGGGCGACATGCCGGTCGAGGAGCGTGTCGTACGCCGGCCCGTCCGTGGTGAGCAGATCGCGCAGGGCGCGGCCCTCGGCGACCACGTCCGCCTCGCCGGTGTGCCGCAGCACCCGGGTGAGCAACAGGATCGAGCGGGCGCCGGTGACCAGCAGGCCGGGCGGGGCGAGGTCGGTGCGTCCGCCGGTGACCGCGGCGACGGTCACACCGGTGTACGCGAGGTCGCTGCCGGGGTAGCGGGCGCGCAGGCTGAGCAGGGCGCCCTCGGGGGTGAGGACGGCGCCGTGTCCGACGCGCAGGGTGCCGGGCGCGTTCGGCAGCCGGTGGTCCAGGGTGAGGCGGAGGGTGAGGTCGCCGCCGGTGACGTGCTGGACGATCACGTCGTCGGCGCGGGAGACGAACACACGGCTGGTGCGGCCGTCGTGGCGGGCGGTGGCCTCGCCGGTGGCGAAGTCCACCTCGCGGCGGTGGCCGGTCAGGTCGGCGGCGCCCTCGTGGTGGCGCAGACGGACCTGGAAGGCCGGGTGGAAGGGCCGCACCCACTGGAGCGGGCGTCCGTCGGTGAAGTCCTCGGCGGCGGTGAGGTCGCCGGACAGCAGCCGGTCCTGGACATCGGTGAGCGCGTCGGCCAGCAGGGGCGGCAGCCGGTGCCGGCCGCCCGCGTCGTCGTCCGGGCGGACGAGGGTGTGGTGGGTGACGACGGTCCGGTCGTCGGCCGGGTCGCCGAGCACGAGCGCGCCGTGCCGGCCGTTGCCGCACAGGAAGGCGTCCTCCCAGCGGGCGGCGGGCCGGGGCTCCCAGGTGCCGTGCACGGGTCCGCCGTTCATGGCTCCAGCACCGCCGCTCCGTAGCGGCCGAGGGTGATCCGGCCGGTGACGGTGGCTCCGGTGAGCAGGTCGCGGTGGGTGCCGGGGACGTCCACGGCGACCTCACCCCGGCCGTGGTGCAGCAGGAACAGCAGCCCGCCCCGGCGCACCGCCTCCACCGTGTCCGGGAGCCCGTCCAGCACCGGCCGCACTCCCGCCCCGGCGGCGACACGGGTGAGCAGGTCCCGCAGCGCGTCCGGCTCGGGCAGGGTGGAGACGTACCAGGCGCGTCCCTTGCGGAGCACGGCGGGCAGTCCGTCCAGTTCGCCGCCCCGGTAGGCGAGGGTCTCGTCGGCGGTGCCGTCGGGCTCCAGCTCCTCCGACCACAGGGTGCCGCGCAGGCCGCCCTCCGCCTCCACGGCCGTGCCCGGCTCCAGCGGCCACCACTCGTGCAGGGTGCGGATGCCGAAGAGGCCGCGCAGCCGCTCGTCCATGCCGCCGGGCCGCACCCGGTCGTCCTCGTCGACGACGCCGGTGCCGAAGCCGCAGACCAGGGTGCCGCCGCCGCGCACGTACGCCACGAGGTTGTCGGCGGCGCGGTCGGTGAGGAGGTGCAGCTGCGGGACGACGACCGTCCGGTATCCGGTGAGGTCGTGCTCGGGGTGGGCGACGTCCGTGGTGAGGTGGGCCCGCCACAGGGCACGGTGCCAGGCCCCGAGGAGTTCGGCGTGGCCCGTCTCCCGGGACGGGCGGCCCTCCTGGTCGCTCGCCCACCAGGCGTGCCAGTCGTGCAGCACGGCGACCTCGGCGGTGACCGCGCCGCCGCTCACGCGGGGGGCGATCCGCGCCAGGTCCGCGCCGAGCCTGCGGACCTCCTGGTGGGCGCGGCCTTCGGGGCCGGCGTGGCCGAGCATCCCGGAGTGGTACTTCTCGGCGCCCTGCCGGGACTGCCGCCACTGGAAGCAGCAGACGGCGTCCGCGCCGCGCGCGACGGCCTGGAGGGACCACAGACGGTTGAGGCCGCGCGGCTTGGGGCGGTTCACCGGGCGCCAGTTGACCGCGCCGGCCGCCTGTTCCATGAGCATCCACGGACCACGTGCCTGCGAGCGGGTCATGTCCTGCACGAGCGCGCCGTGCTGCGCGCCGAAGGGGTCGTCCGGGTCGGGGTAGAGGTCGACGGAGACGACGTCCTCCTCCTCGGCCCAGCGCCAGGCGTCCTGCCCGGACCACAGCGGCATGAAGTTGGTGGTGACCGGGAGGTGCGGGGTGTGCCGGCGGACGATGTCGCGCTCGGCGGTGAAGCACTCCAGGAGCATGTCGGAGGTGAAGCGCCGGAAGTCCAGGACCTGCGCGGGGTTCTTCAGGTAGTGGGTGCGCCGGGGCGGCAGCACCTCTTCCCAGTCGCCGTAGGTCTGGCTCCAGAAGGCGGTGCCCCAGGCGGTGTTGAGGGCGTCGAGGGTGCCGTACCGGTGGCGCAGCCAGGTGCGGAAGCGGGCGGCGGCCTCGTCGCCGTGGTCGTAGGTGCAGTACTCGTTGTTGATGTGCCAGAGGCTGAGCGCGGGATGGGCGGCGTAGCGGGCGGCCAGGTCCTCGGTGATCGCGGCGGCGAGGCGCCGGTAGGTGCCGCTGGAGTGGGAGAAGTGCTGGCGTCCGCCCCACAGTTCGGTGTGGCCGTCGGGGTCGGCGGGCAGGGTGTCCGGGTGCAGCCGGCCCATCCACGGCGGCGGGGAGGCGGTGGGGGTGGCGAGGACGACGCCGATGCCGTTCCCGTGCGCCAGGTCCATCAGCCGGTCCAGCCAGCCGAAGTGCCGCTCGCCGGGCCGGGGTTCGATCCGGGACCAGGAGAAGACGCCGAGGGTCACGGAGTTGACGCCCGCCTCGCGCATCAGGCGGACGTCCTCCTCCCAGGTCTCCTCGGGCCACTGCTCGGGGTTCCAGTCGCCGCCGTAGAGGATGCGGCCGCGGGTGACGTCGGCCAGGCGGGGCATCAGACGGTCCCCCGGGGTCGGACGGCGGGCGCGGGGCGCCGGCGGGGAGGGGCCACGGGCATGTCAGGTCCTCGGGCAAGGGGCGGACGGGGAGGATGCGCGCGCGGGTGCGGGACGCCCGGGGGCGTCCCGCACAGGGGATCACCCCTTGACCGCGCCGGTGAGCATCCCCTTCTTGAAGTGCTTCTGGACGAGGGGCGAGAGCACGGCCACCGGCAGCAGGGCCAGCACCATCACGGCCATCTGGATGGCCAGCGGCGACAGCTGCCCCGTGTTGATCTGCGCGGAAAGACCGACGGGCCGCTCCTGCTTCTGGACCAGCTGGATCATGACGTTCTGCAGCGGCATCATGTCCTGGTCGGTGAGGTAGATGGAGGCGTTGAACCAGGCGCTCCAGTAGCCCACCGCGTAGAACAGGGAGATCACCGCGACGACCGCGCGGGACAGCGGCATCACGATGCGGAACAGGATGCGCCACTCCCCCGCCCCGTCGATGCGGGCGCTGTCGACGAGTTCCTGCGAGATGTTCATGAAGAACGCGCGCAGCACCAGGATGTTGAAGACGCTCACCGCGCTCGGCAGGATCAGCGCCAGATAGGTGTCGGTCAGCCCGAGCGCCTGCACCAGCAGGTAGGTCGGGATGAGGCCGGCGCCGAAGAACATCGTGGCGAGCAGGGTCATCAGGATCCAGCGGTGCCCCAGCGAGCCGCTGCGGGAGAGGCCGTAGGCGCACAGCACCGACACGGCCATGCTGAACAGCGTGCCGGCGACGGTGACGCCGACGCTGACCAGGGCGGCGCGCTGCACCTGTCCGCCGCCGAGGAGTTCCTGGTAGGCGACGAAGGTGATGCCCTTGGGGATCACCACCAGGCCGCCCGCCTCGTCGATGGTCTTCTTGGTCTGCAGACTGGTGACGATCACGATCCACAGCGGGAAGAGGATGGCCAGGCAGGCGAGGCCGAGGGCGATGCCCTTGCCCGCCTGACCGGCGCGGGACGGCTCCTCCTCCCACACCGGGCGGGGCGGCGCGGACCAGCGGCCGGGCTTCTTCACCCGGGTCTCCTCCCGGTCCGGGCGGGTGCCGAGGACTGCGGTCATTTCTTGTACACCCCCTGCTCGCCCATGAGGTGGGCCACCTTGTTGGCGGTGAGGACCAGGCCGAGGCCCACCACGCCCTTGATGAGGCCCGCCGCGGCGGCGTAGCTGAAGTCCTGGTTGCGGATGCCGTTCCACCACACGTAGGTGTCGAGAACCTCGGAGGCGTCGACGCCCACCGCCTGTCTCTGCAGCAGCAGTTGCTCGAAGCCGACGGTGAGGGCGTCGCCGACGCGCAGCACCAGCAGCAGGGCGATCACCGGGCGCAGCGCGGGCAGCGTGACGTGCCACATCCGGCGCCAGCGGCCGGCGCCGTCCATGGCGGCGGCCTCGTACAGGTCGTTGGAGACGGAGGAGAGGGCGGCGAGGAAGACGATGATGCCCCAGCCGGCGTCCTTCCAGACGGTCTCGGCGGTCACCAGGTACTTGAAGATCTCCGGGTTCGTCATCAGGTCGAAACCCTCGTGGCCGTGCCGGCGGAGGGTCTGCGCGATGATGCCGGCGCCGCCGAAGATCTGCATGAAGACGGTGACGACGAGCACCCAGGAGAAGAAGTGCGGGAGGTACATGATCGCCTGGGCGACCGCCCGCACCCGGGGCCGCACCACGCTGTTGATGAGCAGCGCGAGCAGGATCGGGATCGGGAAGTAGAGCACCAGCTGCAGGAAGAACAGCACGAACGTGTTCCGCACCGCGTGCCAGAAGGCCGAGTCGGCGAAGATCCGCTCGAACTGCTCGAACCCGGTCCACGGGCTCTCGAAGATGGCGACGAAGCCGTTCTCGCTGAGATAGGGGTCGTAGTCCTGGAAGGCGACCACGTTGCCGAGGATCGGCACGTAGTTGAAGACCAGGACCAGCAGCAGGGCGGGCACGGTCATCAGGATCAGCGTGCGGTCACGCCGCCATCTGATCCGGAACGCGAGCCGTCCGGCCTTCCTCGCGGGGGACCCGCGCCCGCCCTTCCCGGACGGGACCGGGCCCTCGGGGGTTTTGGTCGTCCCGTCGTCCTGCGGGGGTGTCTGCGCCTCGGTCGTCCCCCGGGGCACCGTGCTGTGCGACACGGCCGTCTCCTCGCCTCGCTCCGGGTCAGTCGGCCGAGCCGTTGTCGTCGAGCAGCTTGCGGTACCAGTCGCGCAGTCCGTCGCCGCCCCTGCTCCGCCAGTCGGACACGGCCTGCTGCACATCGCTGATCTTCTTGCGGCCGCGCACCACGTCGTCCTCGAGCTGCTCGAAGTCGTCGGCGAGGTTGGACCAGCGGGCGGGCTCGGTGACGGTGAGGCCGAAGAACGACGACTTCTTGGTGAAGGCGCCCATGCGCTGCTGCCACTCGACCATTCCCTTGGTGATCTCGGGCAGGTCGGGGTAGGCGATGTACGGGGCCGGGTTGCCGGTGTAGTCGTAGGCGCCGTTGACCTCGTTGACGCCCTGCTGGGTCTTGACGGGCAGGCCCTTCTCGAAGGTGTAGTCGGTGCCCTCGACGCCGTAGGCGGTGAGCATGAACTCCTTGGTGCCGTAGGGCGCGGCGCAGAAGTTGCAGAGCGCGAGGAAGTCCTTGATCTGCTGCTCGGAGGCCTTCTTCGAGACGAAGGTGAAGATGTTGGCCGGCTGGACCGCCCACAGCGTGGGGTCGCCTCCGTCGGGGCCGAAGTAGTCGAACGCCGCCATCTCGAAGTCGGTTCTCTGCGTGCGCTGTTCGGCGGTCTTGCCCCACCAGTCGGAGATGTTCTGGTTGTAGACCAGCACCTCGCCGGCGGTGAACCGGTTGCCCGAGTCGCCGCCGGCCTTGCCCTGCACCGCGTCCGGGTGGACCACCCCGGCGGCGTACAGCTTGCGGGTCCACTCCAGCGCCTCGAGGAACTGCTCGGTCTCGATGCGGTTGACCAGCTTGTCGCCCTCCAGGTTCCACCAGAGCGCCTTGTCGGCGCCGGAGAGGACGCCGAAGATGTGGAACGCCGTCCACTTCATGTCGTCGCAGGCCCACAGCTTGGACTTGGCGTCGGTCGCCTCCTTCGCCCACGCCAGGAACTCGTCCGGACTCCTCGGGACGCTGTACCCCTTCTTCGCGAACAGGTCCTTGCGGTACAGCGGCGCGATGTCGGTGACGTACGGGGCCGGCATGGGGATGCCGCGCAGCTGTCCGCCGAAGATGCCGCGCTGCCAGGCCTCGGTGGGGACGGCCGCGAGGTTCGGGTAGTCCTTCACCTTGTCGCCGGACAGATAGGGGCCGAGGTCGGCGAACTTGGCGTTGACGGCGCTCGGGATGCGGCCCATGAGGTTCCAGCCGGGGACGACGACCACGTCCGGGACCTCGCTGGAGGCGAGCACCGCGCCGAGCTTCTGGTCGTAGGTGACGCCGTCCTGGTTCTGCCAGGTGACGTCGACGCCGACGGCCTTGTTCATCGCCGTGTAGTAGGGGTTGTCGTCCTTCGGCGGGGTGCCCCAGAACGGGGACATGACCGTCAGCTTCCCGCCGCTGCCGAGCGTCTTCGGCACGGAGGTCTTCAACTGGGCCGTCGGTATCGCCCGGGTGAAGCCGGCCGCCGATCCGTTCTTCGCCGGGATGTCGGGAGTGACGACGCTCGACGCCACGAACGCCGGGAGGATCTTCGCGGCCTCCTTGCCCGAGGTGGTGCCTTCCCTGCGGCCCTCCTGGCCCCCGCCGCCGCAGGCGGCCAGCAGCGGCGACCCGACGGCGACGGCCGCGGTGGCGGCCGCCGTGGAGGTGAGGAAGCTTCTCCGGCTCGGCCCGGAGGAGGAAGCGGCGTTCGGCGTCATTGCGTCAACCCTTCGTGGCGCACCAGGACACCCGGCAGGTGGCCGTCGGCTGTGGTGTCTTCGGTGGAACTGGCCGATCGGAAGCGGTCGTCCGGCGGGAGATGCACGCCATCACGGCGGCCTCACAGTCGAAGCGCTTCGATGTTGCTGCGAGGTTAAGTGAACACCTAGAGGCACACAAGGCCCGCTCCGACAATTCCTGTGACGGACGCACGATCACGAGGGAGGAGGGACAGGAGAGTTGAGCTTCGGGCACCGCGGAGGCGAAGTGGTCCACCGTCGCGGGTCCCTTGACACCCGACCCGGCCCCATCGAGCATCGAAGCGCTTCGAAAGCGCCGTAGCGCTCCATCCCGAGGGGACCCACGTGACCGCACCCACCCCGCCCACGCCGCCGTTCCGCGACCCGGACCTGCCGTTCGCCGAGCGCATCGACGACCTGCTGTCGCGGCTCACCCTGGACGAGAGGATCGGTTTCCTGCACCAGTTCTCTCCCGCGGTCGAGCGGCTGGGCGTCGCCGCGTTCCGCACGGGCCAGGAGGCCCTGCACGGGGTCGCCTGGATGGGCCCGGCGACCGTGTTCCCGCAGGCCGTGGGGCTGGGCGCGACCTGGAACGAGGACCTGGTGCGCCGGGTGGGCGAGGCGGTCTCCCGGGAGGCCCGCGCCATGCGCGCCCGCGACGGGCGGGTCGGCCTCAACGTCTGGTCGCCCACCGTGAATCTGCTGCGCCACCCTCTGTGGGGCCGCAACGAGGAGGGCTACTCCGAGGATCCGCGCCTCACCTCGTCCATCGCCACCGCCTACACCCGGGGACTGCGCGGCGACCACCCGGTGTACTGGCGCACCGCGCCCGTCCTCAAGCACTGGCTGGCGCACAACAACGAGACGCGCCGGGACACCACGTCCAGCTCGGTCCGGCCTCGGGTGCTGCACGAGTACGACCTGCGCGCCTTCCGCGACGCCGTGGAGGCCGGCGCGGTGGCCGGGGTGATGCCGGCGTACAACCTGGTCAACGGCCGCCCCAACCATGTGTCGCCCTACCTGCGCGAGCATCTGCGCACCTGGACCGACGAGGAGCTGCTGGTCTGCTCGGACGCGGGCGCGCCGTCCAACCTGGTCGATTCCGAGCACTACTTCGGCACGCACGAGGAGGCCACGGCGGCGGCGCTGCGCGCGGGCGTCGACAGCTTCACCGACCACGGCACCGACAGCTCGACGATCGTCGCCCGGGTCAAGAGGGCGCTGGAACAGGGCCTGTTGACCGAGGAGGACATCGGCACGGCCGTCCGGCGGCAGCTGTCGGTACGGTTCCGGCTCGGCGAGTTCGACCCCGGCCGGGACCCGTACGCCGGCGAGCGGGCCTTCGACACCCCCGAGCACCGGGCGCTCGCCCGGGAGACCGCCGAGCAGGCCGTCGTGCTGCTGAAGAACGACGGCCTGCTGCCGCTCGCCCCGGGCCGACGGATCGCCGTGGTCGGGCTGCTCGCCGACGAGTGCAAGCTCGACTGGTACAGCGGCAGCCTCATCCACCGCTCCACCCCGCTGGAGGGCCTGTACGAGCGGTTCGGCGCCGGCCGTGTGGAGTTCGCCGAGGGCGTCGACCGCGTCCTGCTGCGCACGTGCGACGGCGTCTTCCTGCACGTGCCGCCCGCGCCCGACGTCCCGGGGACGGCACGCGGCGAGGAAGGCGCCCTCGACCCCGCGCTGCTCGCCGGCCGCACCGACCTGCCGCCGCTCACGGCCGCACCGGACGGCACCGAACTCGCCCTCGTCGACTGGGGCGACGGCGTGCTCACGCTGCGCGCCCCCGACGGCAGGTACCTCTCGGTCGCGGACGACGGCCACCTGCGCGCCTCCGCCGACCAGCCGGGCGGCTGGGTGGTGCAGGAGACGTTCCGGCTGGAGCCGCACGGGGACGGCCATCTGCTGCGTCACCTGGGAACGGGGCATCCCGTGCGGGTCACCCCGGACGGGGTGCGGGCCGCCGAGGGCGAACCGGCGGTGTTCGAGGTGGTCGTCACCGAGCGCGGCGAGGACGCCGTGACCCGCGCCGCCGCCGGTGCCGACGTCGTCGTGGTGGTCGCGGGCAACGACCCCCACATCAACGGCCGGGAGACCGAGGACCGCACCACCCTGCGCCTGCCCGCACACCAGGAACGGCTGCTGCACGCCGCCCGCACCGCCAACCCGCGCACGGTCCTCGCCCTGGTGTCCGCCTACCCCTACGCGGTGGACCCGGCGGACCTCCCGGCGGTGCTGTGGACCGCGCACGGCGGCCAGGCGGCGGGCACGGCACTCGCGCGGGTGCTCGCCGGGGACGTCTCCCCCGCCGGACGGCTGCCGCAGACCTGGTACGCCAGTGACGCCGATCTGCCGGAACTCCTCGACTACGACGTGATCGGCGGACGCCAGACGTACCTGTACTTCGAGGGCGCCCCGCTGTTCCCCTTCGGCCACGGCCTGTCCTACGCGGCCTTCACCTACGGGGAGTTGACAGCCGACGTGACGGCGTCCGGGGTCCGGGTCGCGTTCGGGGTGACCAACACCGGCGCGGTCACGGCCGACGAGGTGGCCCAGCTGTACGGGCGGGCCGTCGGCCCGTCGGTGCCACGCCCGCGCCGCGAACTGCTCGGCCACCGCCGGGTGACGCTCGCCCCCGGCGAGAGCACCCGCCTCTTCTTCGACCTGCCGCTGTCCGCGTTCGCCTTCTGGGACGTGGCGGCCGGGCGGTGGCGGGTGGAGCCGGGGGCGTACGAACTGATGGCCGGCGCGTCCAGCGAGGACGTGCGGCTGCGCACCACGGTCACGCTTGAGGGCGAGCCGGGCGCTCCGCGTCCCGTCGTCGAACACGGCCTGGACGCGGCCGGCTTCGACGAGCAGGACGGCACCGAGATCGTCGACCGGACGAAGGAGTCGGGCGACGCGGTGACCCCGCTCGGCGGCAAGGACGGCGCACTGCTGTACCGCCGCTGCGACCTGGGCGCCGGGGTGCGGGAGGTGTCGGTGGAGATGTCCGGCACGGGCACGGTCGAGGTCGCCCTGGACGGCGGCCCGTCGCTCGCCTCCCTCTCCCTGGAGGCGCCCACGGCGGATCCGTACGCGTACGTCACGGTGACCGCGCCCGTCGCCGGGGCGCCAGGCGGGGTGCGGGACGTGCGGCTGCGGGTGCGGGGGGCACTGCGGGTGGCGCGGCTGGGCTTCACGGTCTGAGGACCGGCACGGGGAAAGCCCGGCACGGCGAAGGGCCCGGCACCGAACGCGTCGGTGCCGGGCCCTTGTCGTGGCCGGGGTGTCGCCGTCAGAGGGCGAGACCGGTGAGGACCAGCACCCGCTCGTAGGTGTAGTCCTCCATCGCGAACCGCACGCCCTCGCGGCCCACACCGGACTGCTTGGCGCCGCCGTACGGCATCTGGTCGGCGCGGTAGGACGGCACGTCGCCCACGACCACGCCGCCGACCTCGAGCGCGCGGTGGGCGCGGAAGGCGCTCTGCAGGTCGTGGGTGAAGACGCCTGCCTGGAGGCCGTACTTGGAGTCGTTGACGGCGGCGAACGCCTCCTCCTCGCCGTTCACCTTCTGCACCGTGAGCACCGGTCCGAAGACCTCCTCGCAGGAGATCGTCACATCGGCGGGCACATCGGTGAGCACGGTCGGCGCGTACGAGGCGCCGTCGCGCTTGCCCCCGGTCAGGAGGGCGGCGCCGGCCTCGACGGCCTCGTTCACCCAGGACTCGACGCGCTTGGCGGCGTCCTCGCTGACCAGCGGGCCGACGTCGGTGGCGTCGTCGGACGGGTCACCGGTGACCTGCGCCTCCACGGCGGCGACGATGCGCGGCAGCAGCCGGTCGTACACCGAGGCGTCCGCGATGACGCGCTGCACGGAGATGCAGGACTGGCCGCCCTGGTAGTTGGAGAAGGTGGCGATGCGGGCGGCGGCCCGGTCCAGGTCCTCGTCGCTCGCGAAGTCGGCGAGGACGACGGCCGCGCCGTTGCCGCCCAGCTCCAGGGTGCAGTGCTTGCGCGGCACCGAGTCCATGATCGCGTAGCCGACCTTCTCGGAGCCGGTGAAGGAGATGACCGGCAGCCGCTCGTCCTGGACCAGGGCGGGCATGCGCTCGTTGGGCACCGGCAGGACGGACCAGGAGCCGGCGGGCAGCTCGGTCTCGGCCAGCAGCTCGCCGAGGATCAGCGCGGACAGCGGGGTGGCCGGCGCCGGCTTCAGGACGATGGGCGCGCCGGCGGCGATCGCGGGGGCCACCTTGTGGGCGCACAGGTTCAGCGGGAAGTTGAACGGCGCGATGCCGAGGACGACACCCTTGGGGAAGCGGCGCGTGAGGGCGAGCCGGCCCTGGCCTCCCGCGTCGGTGTCGAGCCGCTGGGCGTCGCCGCCGTTGAAGCGGCGTGCCTCCTCGGACGCGAAGCGGAACACGGACACGGCCCGGCCGACCTCGCCGCGCGCCCACTTCATCGGCTTGCCGTTCTCGGCGGAGATCAGCCGGGCGATCTCCTCGGTGCGCTCGGCCAGCCGGCGGCTGACGTGGTCCAGGGCCGCGGCCCGGACGTGGGCGGGGGTGGCGGCGAACTCGTCCCGCACGGCGTACGCGGCGGCCACGGCCTCCTCGACCTGTGCCTCGGTCGGCACGCTCACGGCGCCGACGACCCGGCCGTCCCAGGGGGAGGTGACGTCGAAGGCGGTCTCGCCGGTGGCCTGGCGGCCGGCGAGCCAGAAGGCGTGGGTGGAAGTCATGTCGAGTCCCGGCCCTTCCGCGTTGGAGGTGTACGTGGGTTGCTGGCCACCACGGTAGGTCCGGCACGCCGGGGCGGCGTTTGTCCGGGGAGGAGTGGTGCCCTGCGCTTCCGTGCCACTTTGGCACCAGGCCCGACGCGCAGGCGAAGCGGGCGAACGGCGCGAGCGCCACCCCGGGGGGCGCGCCCAGCCCCGGACAACCGTGCGCGTCCCCACCACGGTGACTGCCACCCTTCAGGGGCGCGGGGAACTGCGCGCTCAACCCCCGGACAGCCGTCACCTCACCACCACGGCGACTACCACCCCCAGGGGCGCGGGGAACTGCGCGCTCACCCCCCACCGACCCGCACCCGCCCGGCAGCCCCGCCACTCACCCCGCGTCCGCGGCCGTGGCCTTCAGAGCCAGCCACAGCTCCATCCGCACATCCGGGTCGTCCAGGGACCTCCCCAAGATCTCCTCCACCCGCCGCATGCGATACCGAAGCGTGTGGCGGTGAACGCCGAGATCCGCGGCAGCCGCGTCCCACTGCCCGTGACGGGACAGCCAAGCCCGCAGAGAGGCGACAAGGTCACCACGCCCGGTCGCGTCATGATCCCGCAGCGCCCGCAGCAGCCCGTCGGCGAACGCCTTCACCGCATCGTCGGCGAGCAACGGCAGCACGGACCCGGCGGCCATCTGCTCGTGCTCCACCAGCACCCGCCCCCGCCGCCGCGCCACGGACAGCGCCTGCTCGGCCTGCTTGTAGGCGGCGGAAGCGGTGATCGGCCCGGCCGGCGCGGACAGCCCCACCACCAGCTCGTCGTCGTCCGTCCTGCGCGCGGCCTCCCGCGCGGCGGCGTGGTCGCAGCAGGCACTGACGACGGTGCCGCCGTCCGCGGCCAGCACGACCAGCCGCTCCCCCTCCGGCACCACCAGCACCGCCTCGCCCGACCGCGCGGCGGCGGACTCGGCGGACTCGGCGAGGGCGCCGAGGGCGTCCCCGTCCGCCGCACCCCGGGCGACGATGATCCGGAACGGCGCGTCGAGCAGCCCGCCGTACAGGTCTCCGGCGACCGTGCGGGCGTGGTCCGGCTCCCCCGCGAGCAGCATGCGCAGCACGGCCGCGCCGATGCGCTGTTCGGCGGCGTGCAGCGAACGGGAGCGTTCGGTGGTGAGGGTGAGCAGCGCGACGGCGGAGTGGACGGCGTAGCGCTCGGCGGTGCCGGGGGCGGACGCGGTGCCGACGGCGAGCGCGGCGCGGGGGCGCCGTCCGGTGCCGAGGGAGTGCAGCTCGACCCGGTCCTCGTTCTCCGGTCCCGCGACCACCGAGGACGCGGGCGCGGGCCGCTCCCGCAGCCGTGTGACCTCCGTGGTGAGCCGGGCGGCGCGCCGGCCCGCCCAGTCGGGGGCGGCGGCGACGACCGATCCGGAGGCGTCGTAGAGCGCGGCCCACCCGTCGACCTGGGAGGCGAGCGCGGCGAGCAGGCCCTCGGGGCCGTCGGTGAGGGCGTGCCGGGTGAGTTCCCGCTGGGCGGCGAAGCCGGCGGTGACCGCGCGGTACTGGTCGGCGGCGATCGCGGCGGACACGGCCTTGCTGATGGCGAGGAACGGTGTGCGGCGCGGCACCTCCAGCAGCGGCAGCCCTTCCTCGCGCGCGGCCTCGACCAGCGCCTCGGGGATGTCGTCGTAGTGGACGCCGACGGCGAAGCCGAGTCCGACGACGCCCGCGCCGGCCAGCCGCTTCACATAGCGGCGCATCGCTTCCCGGTCCTCCGCGTCGAGTTTCAGCGCGGTGATCAGGAGCAGCTCGCCGCCCTCCATGTACGGCACGGGGTCGGCGAGCTCGCTGGCGTGCGCCCAGCGGACGGGCGCGTCGAGGCGGTCCTCCCCCGCGCGCACGGTCAGTTTGAGCGCGGAGTGGTGGACGAGCGAGGCGAGCGTCGGGGGCATCGGGGCGGTGAGCCTTCGGTTCGGCGGTCGGGTGTCGGTGTGGAAGAACGGTGATCTTTTGGCCGTCTCGTATGAACGGCCTGTGTCGATTCTGCCTCACCGTACGGTCCCCGGCGGCCGCGACCGCTCACTCCCGCAGGTCCACCAGGAGCGGAGGCGCGTGCTCCCCCTTCACGGTCGTCAGCGACAGCACCGCGTGGCCCGCGGGCACCGCGTGCGCCAGCTCGGACGCCGACCAGCGCTCCCGCTCGACCTGGCGGACGGTGACCGCCCGCGCGGTGGGCGCCTTGCCGGTGATGGCCCGCCGCAGCGCGTGCACGGCCTTGCCCGCCGGGCTCTCGGCGATGATCTGCCGGTCGGTGACGTCCCGCGCCTCGGTCCACTCCTTGCCCCACACCTCGGCGAAGTCCTGGCCGTCCCAGGGAGTCACCCCGGACAGCGCCATGCGGCAGCCGGTGGCGCCGAGCAGCGGGCCGCGCAGCGGCCGGGGCACGTCGTCCAGGGTGCGCAGGGTGAGCAGCACGCCCGCGCCCGCGGACCGCAGCCGCTGGATGCCGCGGACGGACTCGGGGGTGATCACGCCGGTGGCGTCGTCCAGCACCAGGCAGGCGAACAGGGATCGGTCCTCGCGCACCGTGACGCTCGCGGTGAACTGGGCGAGGACCAGCCGCGCCAGCATCCGCGAGGCGTCCGCGTGGCCCCGTTCGGGAAGGTCCACGCGCACCCGGACGGGGTGGTCCAGCGCCTTGAGGGTGAACGGCCGGGACTCGCCGGAGGTGTCGAAGAACCCGGCGAAGGCTGGCCGGTCCAGCAGCGCCACCCGGTCGGCGAGGATCCCGCCGACGTCGCCGGGGTGGCCCATCTGCCGTTCCCGCGCGTCGAGTTCACGCAGCAGCGACTCCTGGCCGGCCTCCTCGAGGCCCTGGCGGAGGGCGGCCAGGGGGACGGGGGCGCCGTCGAGCAGCTGCCGCAGCTCCGGCACCGAGGGGAAGCGTCCGTGCACCGCGCGGAACGGTCCGAGGAGCTGGGCGAGGACGGTGGTGGAGCGGCGGGTGTCGCTGCCGGGGTGCGGGTCGGCCAGGTCGCCGACGAGCGCCTCGGCGAGCACGGCGGCGGCCTCGTCGGGGTCGGTGGTGCCGCCGTACAGGTCGAGGTCGTAGACGGAGTCGGGGCTGCCGACGCGGATGACGACGTCGTAGGCGTCGGACGGGCCGAGGCCCGCGCCGGCCGCGCCGACCACCACCACGGCGGTCCGCCCGGCGAGCGCCTGGAGGCACAGCGACTCGGCGACCGGCCGGACCACGCCGCCGGTCTTGCCGGACCCGGCGGGGCCGACCACGAGCATGGAGGTGCCGAGCAGGTCGGGTCCGAGGGCGAGTCCGGCGCCGCGGTAGGCGTAGGGGTTGCGCGGGTCGTCGGCGGTGGTGCCGAGCCGCACCTGGCCGGTGAGCAGGTCGTGGCGGGCCTGCCGGACGGGCAGGTCGCGGGCGCCGGAGGGGTGCGGGCAGGCGGCGGCGCCGTCCCTCAGCACCGCCCCGGTGAAGGTGGCGAGGCTGTGCCGGCCGGCGCGCACGCCCTGCCAGGCGCGGGCGATCCGGGCATGGTCGACGTCCCGCATCAGCCCGGCGCGGGCGTCGGCGGCGAGCCGCTCGGCGGCGTCCACGGCACCGGCGGCGCGCAGCGCGGGCCAGGCGGCCGGGTCCTCCTCGGGGGCGGGCGGAGGCTCGTGGCGAGGGGTGCGGCGCCAGGCGGGCGGGCCGTAGCGGCGCCAGATCTCGCCCCAGCGGCCGAGCCGGCCCACGCCGACCATGATGATCCCGGCGACGAGCACGTAGTAGGCGTAGACGACCACGACGGAGGCGAAGCTGTGCGGCTCCGCCCAGGAGTCGGGGATCATCGCGTACAGCGGCAGCAGCCACCAGCCGCCCAGGTAGCCGTTCCACAGCAGCGACCAGATCAGCCAGCCGACGAGGAACGCGATCAGCGCCCCGCCGAACAGCTGACGGCCGGGGACGCGCTCCGGCTCCTCCTCGGGCCGGGGCCGGTGGCCGAACCGCCAGATGCCGGGGAGCGTCTCCGGGCGAGCGGTGCGCAGCCAGGCGAGGAACGCGGAGCCGTCCTGGGGAGGCGGCGCGCCCGGTGCGTGCGCGGGGCGCGGTGGCGCCGCCGGTACCTGAGGTGGTCCCGCCGGGCGCGGCACGGGGCCGGCCTGCGTGCCCCGCGCGTCCTGGGTACCCTCGCTGTCCATCGCCCCTGCCCCCTGAGCAGCCGCCTCGTACGCCTACAGACACGTCAATCTAACGCCCCGACAGGCGTGGTCCGCCGATGGCACGGCCGGGGTCCGCATCCGGCCGGTACGCACCGTCGCGCCGCGTCGGCACGGCCGCCGCCCGGCGGGTATGTCCACGACGGACAACCCGGGCACCCGGACAACGCCCACATGGAGCATGCCCAGCCTTCTCCCCCCGCCCTAGCCTGCGAGAAAAGAAGCATCGAGCGTCCGTTACACCCCCCAGGAGCCCCGCATGACCGCACTTCCGCAGGAGCGCCGCGTCGTCACCGCCATCCCCGGCCCGAAGTCGCAGGAGCTGCAGGCCCGCCGCACCGCCGCGGTCGCGCAGGGCGTGGGCTCCGTGCTGCCCGTGTTCACCGCGCGGGCCGGCGGCGGCATCATCGAGGACGTCGACGGCAACCGCCTGATCGACTTCGGCTCCGGCATCGCCGTGACCTCCGTCGGCGCGTCCGCCGAGGCCGTCGTCCGCCGCGCCTCCGCGCAGCTCGCCGACTTCACCCACACCTGTTTCATGGTGACCCCGTACGAGGGTTACGTGGCCGTCGCCGAGGCGCTGGCCGAGCTGACGCCGGGCGACCACGCGAAGAAGTCCGCGCTGTTCAACAGCGGCGCCGAGGCCGTCGAGAACGCCGTGAAGATCGCCCGCGCGTACACCAAGCGGCAGGCGGTCGTCGTGTTCGACCACGGCTACCACGGCCGTACCAACCTCACGATGGCGCTGACCGCGAAGAACATGCCGTACAAGCACGGCTTCGGTCCGTTCGCGCCCGAGGTGTACCGCGTGCCGGTCGCCTACGGCTACCGCTGGCCGACCGGCCCGGAGAACGCGGGTCCCGAGGCCGCCGCGCAGGCCATCGACGAGATGTCCAAGCAGGTCGGCGCCGAGAACATCGCCGCGATCATCATCGAGCCGGTGCTCGGCGAGGGCGGCTTCATCGAACCGGCCAAGGGCTTCCTGCCGGCGATCAGCAAGTTCGCCCAGGACAACGGCATCGTCTTCGTCGCCGACGAGATCCAGTCCGGCTTCTGCCGCACCGGCCAGTGGTTCGCCTGCGAGGACGAGGGCATCGTCCCCGACCTGATCACCACGGCGAAGGGCATCGCGGGCGGTCTGCCGCTGGCCGCGGTCACCGGCCGCGCCGAGATCATGGACGCCGCGCACTCCGGCGGGCTGGGCGGCACCTACGGCGGCAACCCGGTCGCCTGCGCCGGTGCGCTCGGCGCCATCGAGACGATGAAGGAGCTGGACCTCAACGCCCGCGCCAAGCGGATCGAGGAGGTCATGAAGGGCCGCCTGACCGCCATGGCGGAGAAGTTCGACATCATCGGCGACGTCCGGGGCCGCGGCGCGATGATCGCGATCGAGCTGGTCAAGGACCGTGCCACCAAGGAGCCGAACCCGGAGGCGACGGCCGCGCTGGCGAAGGCCTGCCACCAGGAGGGCCTGCTGGTCCTGACCTGTGGCACCTACGGCAACGTGCTGCGCTTCCTGCCCCCGCTGGTCATCGGCGAGGACCTGCTGAACGAGGGCCTCGACATCATCGAGCAGGCCTTCACCCGCGTCTGACCCGGCCCGTTCTCGCCTGACGCTGCGTCGGATCGCGCATCGGGGCAGGTGGACCGCTCGAGGCCCCCTGTCCCGGCCGTCCGGATCCGGACAGCGGCAGAGCGTGTGAAGAACGTGTGCGAGGTGGATGACAGGAGCCCGTGGGCCCTGTCGCCGGGCCACCCCCTGCCGTAGGTTTCTCCCCGGATGAGAGATACACCCCCGCCCGCAGGGGACTGCGGGCGGCTCAGGCCGAGGCCTCCCCAGCTTCGACCTGGTCGTGCCTCGCGCACACAACCGGGGCCCGAGGGCCCCGGGTCTCCTCACGATCGGACGGTCGCCCGCCCCAGACCCCCCGGGGCGCGCGACGTTCCGATCCGGACGGCCGTCCGGGCACCGGACACGGCAAGCCGTTCCCCGGAGGGCCGGCGCACACCCCCCTTTGTGCCGGCCCTCCGGTGTGTCCGCACCCTCCCGCCTGCGAAGCTGTCCCGCATGCTGCTGCTGGCCGTGCCGCTCGCCCTCTTCGTCCTGATCACCTGGCAGGTCCTCGCCGACGGCCCGCTCCTCGGCCTCGACGCACGCCTGAGCGACGCCCTGGTCCACCCCGACCGGGCCTCCGAACTCCTCTCCGACCTAGGCAACGTCCAGGTCGCCGTGCCCGTCCTCGCGGTCGCGCTGGCCGTCACGGCGTGGCGGCTGCGCGCCACAGGTATGGACCGCTGGTGGCTGCCGCCCGCGGCCGGCGCGGCGGCCATGGCCCTGGTCCCCGTGCTGGTCGCCCCGCTCAAGGCCTGGACCGGCCGCCCCGGCACCCCCGCCGTCCCTCCGGCGACCGGCTACTTCCCCTCCGGCCACACGGCCACGGCGATGGTCGCGTACGGCACGGCGACCCTGCTGCTCCTCCCGCTGCTCGGGTCGCCGGCCGTACGCCGGGGTCTGCTCGCGCTGTGCGCCCTGCTGGTCCTGGGCGCGTCGTACGGGCTGGTGCGCCGGGGCTACCACTGGCCGCTGGACGTGGTGGGGAGCTGGTGCCTCGGCGCGATGCTGCTGACCGGTGTGGTGCTGGTCAGCCGAAGTAGCCGTCGAACGTCCGCAGGAACTCCCAGCCGCCGAAGCGGTCCCAGTTGATCGACCAGGTCATCAGGCCGCGCAGGGACGGCCAGGTGCCGTGGGTCGTGTAGGAGCCGCAGTCGGTCTTCTTCGTCAGGCAGTCGAGGGTCTTGACGACCTCCGCCGGGGACACGTGGCCGTTGCCGGCGTTGACCGTGGCCGGCATGCCGATGGCGACCTGGTCGGGGCGCAGCGGCGGGAAGACGTTGTTGGCGTCGCCGGCGACAGGGAAGCCGGTGAGCAGCATGTCGGTCATGGCGATGTGGAAGTCGGCGCCGCCCATCGAGTGGTACTGGTTGTCCAGGCCCATGATCGGCCCGGAGTTGTAGTCCTGGACGTGCAGCAGGGTCAGGTCGTCGCGCAGGGCGTGGATCACGGGGAGGTACGCGCCCGCCCGCGGGTCCTGGCCGCCCCACTTGCCGGTGCCGTAGTACTGGTATCCGAGCTGGACGAAGAACGTCTCCGGGGCCATGGTCAGCACGAAGTCGTCGCCGTACCTGGCCTTGAGGGTCTTCAGCGCCGAGATCAGGTTGACGATCACCGGGGTCTTCGGGTTCTTGAAGTCGGTGTCGTCGGCGTTGAGGGAGAGCGAGTGGCCCTCGAAGTCGATGTCCAGGCCGTCGAGTCCGTACTCGTCGATGATCTTCGAGACGGAGGAGACGAACATGTCGCGGGCGGCGGTCGTGGTGAGCTGGACCTGGCCGTTCTGTCCGCCGATGGAGATCAGCACCTTCTTCCCGGCCGCCTGCTTGGCCTTGATCGCCGCCTTGAACTCGGCGTCGCTCTCCACACCGGGGCACTCGGCGGCCGGGCAGCGCTCGAAGCGGATGTCACCCGAGGTGACGGAGGTGGGCTCGCCGAAGGCCAGGTCGATGACGTCCCAGCTGTCGGGGACGTCGGCGAGGCGGGTGTAGCCGGAGCCGTTGGCGAAGCTCGCGTGGAGGTAACCGACCAGGGCGTGGGCCGGCAGGCCGGAGTCGCCGCCCCCGGAGCCGGGTGCCGAGGTCGTCGCGGTGACGGTGGCCGAACGGGCGGACTCCCCCGCGTCGTTGAGGGCGGCCACCTGGAAGGCGTACGCCGTCGAGGGCGACAGTCCGGTGACGGTGGTCGAGGTGCCGGTGACCGTGCGGATCCGCGCGCCGTCGCGGTAGACGGCGTACGAGGTGGCGCCCGCGGCCGGTGACCAGGACAGGGAGACGCTGGTGGAGGTGGCGCCGGACGCGGTGAGGCCGGCCGGCGGGGCGGGCGGCTGCCCGGTCCCGCCGCCGGGGCCGGTGAGGGTGATGTCGTCGGCGTGGTAGGCGCCGGTGCCGTACCAGCCGTGGGTGTAGATCGTGACGCTGGTGGTGGAGGGCCCGGTGCGGAAGGTGGTGGTGAGCTTCTGCCAGTCGGGGGCGGACTGGGTCCAGGTGGAGACGTCGGTGGTGCCGGTGCCGCTCGCGCCGAGGTACACGTAGGCGCCGCGGACGTAGCCGGAGAGGGTGTAGGCGGAGTCGGGTCTCACCGAGATTGTCTGGGCACAGCGGGCGTTGTCCGAGCCGGACGGGGTGGCCTTCAGGGCGGAGGCTCCGCTGCGGACGGGTGAGGTGACGGCGGTGCCTGCCGGGCAGGTCCAGCCGTCGAGGCCGGCCTCGAAGCCTCCGTTGCGGGCGAGGTCGGCGTCGGCCGCGCGGGCGTCCGGGGTCAGGGCGGTGACGCCGGCCGCGGCGACGGCGGTGGCGGTGAGCAGGACGGCGAGGGGGCGGCGGACGTGGGGTCTGGCGCGGTCCACAAGGGCCTCCGGGCAGGGGGGAGTTGGAGGGGTGGAGCGCGCTCAATTTGGTCCAGACCAATTCGCTTGTCAAGCCCCCGCGCAGCACCTCCGCACGCCCCTCCCCTGCCCCTCGGAGGCTCAGCTGTCGAAGCCCAGCCCCAGCCGGTCCATCGTCCGCAGCCACAGGTTCCGCCGCCCCCCGTGCGCGTCCGCCCTGGCCAGGGACCATTTGGTGAGGGCGATGCCGGTCCAGGCGAACGGCTCCGGCGGGAACGGCAACGGCTTGCTGCGCACCATCTCCAGCTCCGTGCGCTCGGTCCGCTCCCCCGCCAGCAGGTCCAGCATCACCTCCGCGCCGAACCGCGTCGCGCCGACGCCGAGCCCGGTGTAGCCCGCCGCGTACGCCACCCGGCCCGCGTGGGCGGTGCCGAAGAACGCCGAGAAGCGCGAGCAGGTGTCGATCGCGCCGCCCCAGGCGTGGGTGAAGCGCACCCCCTCCAGCTGGGGGAAGCAGGTGAAGAAGTGGCCCGCGAGCCTGGCGTACGTCTCCGGCCGGTCGTCGTACTCGGCGCGCACCCGGCCGCCGTACGGGTAGACGGCGTCGTAGCCGCCCCACAGGATGCGGCGGTCGGCGGAGAGCCGGAAGTAGTGGAACTGGTTGGCGCTGTCGCCGAGCCCCTGGCGGTTCTTCCAGCCGATGGAGCCGAGCTGCTCGTCGGTGAGCGGCTCCGTCATCAGGGCGTAGTCGTAGACCGGGACGGTGTAGGGGCGGACCCGGCGCACCAGGCTCGGGAAGACGTTCGTGCCGAGCGCGACCCGGCGGGCGCGGATCGCGCCGTACGGGGTGCGGACGGACATGCCGGCGTTGTACCGCCTGAGGGTGAGCGCGGGCGTGTGCTCGTACACGCGCACCCCGAGGTCGAGGCAGGCCCGCTTCAGGCCCCAGGCGAGGCGGGCCGGGTTGAGCATCGCGACGCCCCGGCGGTCGTAAAGCCCCGCCAGGAAGGTGGGCGAGTCGACCTGCTCGCGCACCGCGTCGGCGCCCAGGAACTCGAAGCCGTCGGCCAGGCCCCGGCCGGCGATCTCCTCGTACCAGGCGCGCAGTTCCTCCGCCTGGTACGGCTCGGTGGCGACGTCGATCTCGCCGGTGCGCTCGAAGTCGCAGTCGATGGAGTGGCGGGCGACCGTCTCCTCGATGGCGTCGAGGTTGCGGGCGCCCAGCCGTTCCAGGGTGTGGATCTCGTCCGGCCAGCGGGTGAGCCCGTTGGACAGGCCGTGGGTGAGGGAGGCGGCGCAGAACCCGCCGTTGCGGCCGGAGGCGGCCCAGCCCACCTCGCGGCCCTCCACCAGCACGACGTCCCGTGAGGGGTCGCGCTCCTTGGCGATCAGCGCGGTCCACAGTCCGCTGTAGCCGCCGCCCACGACCAGCAGGTCGCAGGTGGTCCGCCCGGTCAGGGCCGGCTCGGGGTCGGGGCGGCCGGGGTCGTCCAGCCAGTAGGAGACCGGCCGGGCCTCGGAGAGGGACTGCGTCCAACGGCTCATGGCGCTCGGGGCCATGATCTCAACTCCCTACTGCGGACTGTGGATCAGCGAGTCATGCCTTCTGCCGCTTGCGGCGGTTGGCGACGGCCATGGAGACCAGCACCAGCAGCACGGCGATCACGAACATGGCCGTGCCGATGACGTTGATCTGGACGGGCGTGCCGCGCTGCGCGGAGCCCCAGACGAACATCGGGAAGGTGACGGTCGAACCTGCGGTGAAGTTGGTGATGATGAAGTCGTCGAAGGACAGGGCGAAGGCGAGCAGCGCGCCCGCCGCGATGCCGGGGGCGGCGATCGGCAGCGTGACCCGCAGGAACGTCTGCGCCGGGCCGGCGTAGAGGTCCTGCGCGGCCTGCTCCAGACGCGGGTCCATCGACATCACGCGTGCCTTCACGGCGACCACGACGAAGCTGAGGCAGAACATGATGTGGGCGATCAGGATCGTCCAGAAGCCCAGCTCCGCACCCATGTTGAGGAACAGGGTGAGCAGTGAGGCCGCCATCACCACCTCGGGCATCGCCATCGGCAGGAAGATC
Organism: Streptomyces sp. GB4-14; assembly: GCF_022696125.1. Taxonomy (NCBI): domain Bacteria; kingdom Bacillati; phylum Actinomycetota; class Actinomycetes; order Kitasatosporales; family Streptomycetaceae; genus Streptomyces; species Streptomyces sp. GB4-14. The sequence continues at coordinate 1,562,192 of NZ_RZHO01000002.1, forward strand.
AGCGAGTTGACCGCGCCGCGGGCGCGGAAACGGTAGCGGACCAGCGCGAACGCGATCATCGTGCCGAGCAGCGTCGCGCCGAGCGTGGCCCAGAAGGCGATCTGCAGGCTGAGGCCCAGCGACTCGCACAGCCCGGAGACCCCGCACGGGTCCCGCCACGCGTCGGTGGAGAACTCCTGCCACTGGTAGTTGAAGCGCCCCTTCGGCCGGTTGAAGGAGAACACCGTGACGACGACGTTCGGCAGGAGGAGGTAGGCCAGCGTCAGCAGACCCGCGATGACGACGACGTTGCGCTTGAACCAATTGACGAAGGCCATTTAAACCAGATCCTCCGTGCCGGACTTGCGGATGTAGACCGTGACGACGGCGAGGATCGCGGCCATCAGGATGAACGAGAGCGCCGCGGCCGTCGGGTAGTCCAGGATCCGCAGGAACTGGGACTGGATGACGTTGCCGACCATCCGGGTGTCGGTGGAGCCGAGCAGGTCCGAGTTGATGTAGTCGCCGGACGCCGGGATGAAGGTCAGCAGCGTGCCGGAGACCACGCCCGGCATCGACAGCGGGAAGGTGACCTTGCGGAAGGTGGTCGACGGCTTGGCGTAGAGGTCGCCGGCGGCCTCGTGCAGCCGGGGGTCGATCCGCTCCAGCGAGGTGTAGAGCGGGAGGATCATGAACGGCAGGAAGTTGTAGGTCAGACCGCACACCACCGCAAGCGGGGTGGCGAGCACCCGGTCGCCGGCGGTCCAGCCGAGGAACGCGGTGACGTCCAGGACGTGCAGCGCGTCCAGGGTGCCGACCACCGGGCCGCCGTCGGCGAGGATCGTCTTCCAGGCGAGGGTGCGGATCAGGAAGCTGGTGAAGAACGGCGCGATGACCAGGATCATGATCAGGTTGCGCCAGCGTCCCGCGCGGAAGGCGATCAGATACGCCAGCGGATAGCCGAGCAGCAGGCACAGCACGGTCGCGGAGGCCGCGTAGAGCACCGAGCGGACGAACTGCGGCCAGTACTCGGACAGGGCGTCCCAGTAGGTGGCGAAGTGCCAGGTGACCTTGTAGCCCTCCTCCAGGGAGCCCGTCTGCACGGACGTGGAGGCCTGGTAGATCACCGGCAGCGCGAAGAACACGACGAGCCAGAGCAGACCGGGCAGCAGCAGCAGGTACGGCGTCCATCGGCCGCGTTTGCGCGGCGGTTTCTTCTCGGGGGCGACGGGCGCCGGCGCCGGCGGCGCCTCGGTGACCGTGGTCATCGGGCGACCTCTTCCTCGGCCGTCTCGACGCCCGCGGAGCCCACAGTCCCGGCAAGCAGGGACTGTGCCGCGTCGAGGCCGAAGGTGTGGTCCGGGTTCCAGTGCAGGACGACCTCGGCGCCGGGCACCAGCCGGGCGTCCCGGTCGATGTTCTGCACGTAGACCTCGAAGTCGGAGCAGACCGGGCTGTCGACGACGAACTGCGTGGAGACGCCGATGAAGCTGGACTCGGTGATCCGGCCCGTGATCCGGTTGCGGCCGTCGGGTATGTCGCCCGCGTCGTCTGCGTGGGTGAGGGAGATCTTCTCCGGGCGCACCCCGGCGAGGATCCTGCCGCCGGTGGTGGCGGGCGCGCTCGCGCGGGCCCGGTGCAGCACCAGCTTGCCGCCGCCCGCCTTGAGCACGATGTCGTCACCCGACGTGGAGTCCACCTCGGCCTCGATGAAGTTGGAGGTGCCGAGGAAGTTCGCGACGAAGGTGGTGCGCGGGTTCTCGTACAGGTCGGCGGGGGTGCCGAGCTGCTCGACCCGGCCGGCGTTCATCACCGCGACGCAGTCGGCCATGGTCATGGCCTCCTCCTGGTCGTGGGTGACGTGCACGAAGGTGATGCCGACCTCGGTCTGGATCCGCTTGAGCTCCAGCTGCATCTGGCGGCGCAGCTTCAGGTCGAGGGCGCCGAGCGGCTCGTCGAGAAGGAGCACCTTGGGGTGGTTGATCAGCGCGCGGGCGACGGCGACGCGCTGCTGCTGGCCACCGGAGAGCTGGTGCGGCTTCTTGCGCGCCTGCTCTCCGAGCTGGACCAGCTCCAGCATCTCCTCGACCTGCTTCTTCACGCTCTTGATGCCGCGCCGGCGCAGGCCGAAGGCGACGTTCTCGTAGATGTCGAGGTGCGGGAAGAGGGCGTAGGACTGGAAGACCGTGTTCACCGGCCGCTTGTACGGCGGCAGCGCGGTGACGTCCTGGTCGCCGAGGTGGACCGTGCCCGCGGTGGGCTCCTCCAGACCGGCGATCATGCGCAGGGTGGTGGTCTTGCCGCAGCCGGACGCGCCGAGCAGGGCGAAGAAGGAGCCTTCGGGGACGGTCAGGTCGAGCGGGTGCACGGCGGTGAAGTCGCCGTACGTCTTGCTGATCCCGGTGAGGCGGACGTCACCGCCGCCGGCCGTGGTGGTCTCTTCGGTGGTCTTCATCTCGTCACGCCCCAGTGAGCTTCGCGAACTTGCCTTCGAATGCCGTCTCTTCCTCGGAGCTCAACGAGCGGAAGGCACGGGACTTGGCCTGCATGGCCTTGTCGGGGAGGATCAGCGGGTTGTTCGCCGCGTCCTCGTCGAGCTTCGCGAGCTCCTCCTTCACCCCGTCGACCGGACAGACGAAGTTGATGTAGGCGGCGAGCTGGGCGGCCGGCTGCGGCTCGAAGTAGTAGTCGATGAGGCGCTCGGCGTTCGTCTTGTGCCGGGCCTTGTTGGGGATCAGCATGTTGTCGCTGGAGAGCATGTAGCCGCTGTCCGGGATGACGAAGCCGATGTCCGGGTTGTCGGCCTGGAGCTGGACGACGTCACCGGCCCACGCGACGCACGCGGCGAGGTCGCCCTTGGTGAGGTCCGAGGTGTAGTCGTTGCCGGTGAACCTGCGGATCTGGCCCTTGTCGACGGACTTCTGCAGCCGGGCGAGGGCCGCGTCGTAGTCGTCGGCGCTGAAGGACCGCGGGTCCTTGTCCATGTCGAGCAGCGCCATGCCCATGGTGTCGCGCATCTCGGTGAGCAGCCCGACCCGGCCCTTGAGCTTCGGGTTGTCCAGCAGGTCGGACAAGGTCTTCACCTCGACCCCGTCGAGCGCCTTCCTGTTGTACGCGATGACGGTCGCGATGCCCTGCCAGGGGTACGAGTAGGCGCGGCCCGGGTCCCAGTCGGGGGTGCGGTACGACGAGGCCACGTTGGCGAAGGCATGCGGCAGGTTGGAGGCGTCCAGCTTCTGCACCCAGCCGAGGCGGATCAGGCGGGCGGCCAGCCAGTCGGTGAGGACGATGATGTCGCGGCCGGTGTCCTGGCCCGCGGCCAGCTGCGGCTTGATCTTCCCGAAGAACTCGGTGTTGTCGTTGATGTCCTCGGTGTACTTGACCTTGATGCCGGTGCGTTGCGTGAACGCGTCCAGCGTGGGGTGCCGGCGGCCGCTCTCGTCGATGTCCATGTACTCGGTCCAGTTGGAGAAGCTCACGGTCTTCTCCTTGGCCGAGTGGTCCTCCGCGGAGACGCCGCCCTCTGTGTTCCCGGCCGCGGGGATGCCGCAGGCGCTCAGCGCGCCCAGGCCGCCGACCGCGAGGGCGCCGCCCGCTGAGGCGCGCAGCAGGGAGCGGCGGGTGAGGGCCGCCCTGCCGTTGCGGAAACTGCGCCGTATCGCGGCCTCCTGGGCCGGCGAGAGGCGGTCGGGCTCGTACTGCTCCATGCGCGTGGTGCCCTTTCGGGAAGTGGCCGCGGGTCGGGCGGCCTGGCTGCTATCGGTCCCCGAAGACGGTGCGGTGCCAGTCCTTGCGGACCACCGCGGTGTTGTCGAACATGACGTGTTTGATCTGGGTGTACTCCTCGAAGGAGTACGCGGACATGTCCTTGCCGAAGCCGGACGCCTTGTAGCCGCCGTGCGGCATCTCGCTGATGATCGGGATGTGGTCGTTGATCCACACGCACCCCGCCTTGATCTCGCGGGTGGCCCGGCCCGTGCGGTACACGTCCCGGCTCCAGGCGGAGGCGGCGAGGCCGTACGGGGTGTCGTTGGCGAGTGCGATGCCCTCGTCGTCGGTGTCGAAGGGCAGGACGACCAGCACCGGTCCGAAGATCTCCGACTGCACGACCTCGCTGTCCTGTGCGGCGTCGGCGATCAGCGTGGGGCGATAGTACGCGCCCCGTGCCAAATCGCCCAGAGGTGTCTCACCGCCGGTCACCACGCGCGCGTAGGCACGCGCGCGTTCGACGAAACCGGCCACCCGGTCGCGCTGGGCGTGGGAGACGAGCGGGCCGAGGTCGGTGCCGGGGGCGAAGGGGTCGCCGAGCCGGACGGTCTCCATCAGCGCGGCGGTGCGCTCGACGAACGCGTCGTACAGGGGGCGCTGCACGTACGCGCGCGTGGCGGCGGTGCAGTCCTGGCCGGTGTTGATGAGGGCGCCCGCGACGGCGCCGTTGACGGCCGCGTCGAGGTCGGCGTCGTCGAAGACCAGGAAGGGGGCCTTGCCGCCCAGCTCCAGGTGGAGGCGCTTGACGGTGGCGGTGGCGATCTCCGCGACGCGCTTGCCGACCGCGGTGGAGCCGGTGAAGGAGGTCATGGCCACGTCGGGGTGGCCGACCAGGTGCTCACCCGCCTCCTTGCCGGTGCCGGTGACGATGTTGATCACGCCGTCCGGGATGCCGGCGTCGGTGGCGGCCTGCGCGAACAGCAGCGAGGTCAGGGGGGTGAGCTCGGCGGGCTTCAGCACGACGGTGTTGCCCGCCGCGATCGCCGGGAGGATCTTCCACGCGGCCATCTGCAGCGGGTAGTTCCAGGGGGCGATGGAGCCGACGACGCCGATGGGCTCGCGCCGGACGTAGGAGGTGTGGTCGCCCGAGTACTCGCCGGCCGACCGGCCCGCGAGGTGGCGGGCGGCGCCGGCGAAGAAGGTGATGTTGTCGATCGTGCCGGGCACGTCGAACTCGCGGCTCAGCTTCAGGGGCTTGCCGCACTGCAGGGACTCGGCGCGGGCGAAGTCCTCCGCCCGCTCGGCGACCACGGCCGCGAACCGGTGCAGGGCGTCGGAGCGCTCGCCGGGGGTGGCGGCCGCCCAGGCGGGGAACGCCTCCCGCGCGGCGGCGACGGCCGCGTCGACGTCGTCGGCGCCGGCGAGGTCGTAGGTGTACACCTCCTCGCCGGTGGCCGGGTCGACCACCGCGTGGGTGCGTCCCGAAGCGCCCTTCGTCAGGCGGCCCGCGATGAACTGCGCGCCGTCCGCGAACCGTTCGGCGGCCGGGAAGCGGTCCTGCGGGGTGGAGCCGGGTTTGTGCATGTCGCTCTCCTCCGTGTCCCCGAGGGGGGCGGCGTGGCTTGAGCTCGATTTGAGTGCCGATCCTGACAGAGCGGAGGCACTCCAACAAGTGATTCCGTTGTTGCCATTTGGTTACGCGACGGAATCTGTCGACCAGGTGTCGAGTGGCAACGGAAAAGGCAGGACGGAATGTCAGTGGTGCCTGCGAGACTGCTCTGCGCAGGGATCGGCATGGGGGGTGATGAGCGTGGACGGGACCGTACGAACGGTGGCGTCCCGGGAGGCGCTGATCGAAGCGGTGCGGGCCGGGGAGCGGGTGAAGTACCTGCACTTCTGGGGCCACCGGCCGCTGCCCGACGGGCGCGTGGGGGCGAGCTGCCTGAGCCAGTGGTGGCCGTCCCCGTTCACCGTCGACGGCGTGGAGTACGCGACCGCCGAGCACTGGATGATGGCGGCCAAGGCCCGCCTCTTCGACGACACGGAGGGTGAGCGGCGCGTACTGGCCGCGGGGCATCCCTCGGAGGCGAAGAAGGCGGGACGCCTGGTCCGGGGCTTCGACGAGGAGATCTGGCGGCGGGAGCGGTTCGGGATCGTGGTGGAGGGCAGCGTGCACAAGTTCGCGGCTCACGGTGAGCTGCGGTCCTTCCTCCTGAACACCGGCGACCGGGTCCTCGTCGAGGCCAGCCCCGTCGACCGGGTCTGGGGCATAGGCCTGGCGGCCGACGCGGAGGCGGCGAACGACCCGAACCGCTGGCGCGGACCGAACCTGCTGGGCTTCGCGCTGATGGAGGCGCGGAGGCGGTTGCGGGAGACGGCGCGGGCGGAAGCGGGGACTGCCGGGTAGCCCCGGGGCGCGGGACGGGGGCGCGGCGTACGCCGCCGCTGCCGGCGGGCAGTCCGACGGCACCTCTTCGACGCCGGGTGCGGGCTGTCCGGAGCTGGTCGCGCAGTTCCCCGCGCCCCCGAAGAACGCCGGCTGCGGGCAGTCGTGCCGCTGGGGCGATGGGGGTACCTCCCGCTCGAGCGAAGCCGAGAGTGGGGGAGGGTGGGCGCAGGCGGCACCCGGTCACCGCCGGGACCGTCAACGGCGGACGGCACGCCTCCGGGCCTCGGAGGTGAACCCCCGTCCGGAGAAGCCCCTCGAGCTCAGCTGACCAGCACGATCACGCCGAACGCAAGCGCCAACGCACCCCCCACCGCCCCGCAGATGACCCCCGCCAGAGCCTGCCCCCCGTTCGTCGCCTCGCCTCGATTCGCCTTGCCGCGCCCGATCGCACCGAAGATCACCGCGAGGACGCCCAGCACGATGGCCACCGGCCACAAGCAGAACGCGGCCGCCGCGATGATCCCCAGCACCAGAGACGCGACACCCATGCCGTTGCTCGGCAGGGGCGGGACACCGCCCCAGCCGGAGTACCCCTGGGCGGGCGCACCACCCGGGTACCCCGCGTGCGGGTAGCCGTAGGGGACCTGCCCCGGCCCCTCCGGCCCGATGGGCGGCGGCGGCACGGCCGCACCCGCGGCCGGAGGCGCGAAGGGGTCGGCAGCCGCCGGTCCGACGGCGGGCTGCGGCACGGGCGCCGTCGCCCCCGAGGGCCCCGCCCACGCACCGCCGTACGCGGGCGCGGGCGGCGTCACGTCGGAGGCCGCCGGGAAGGACGTCACCGTCTGCTGGTCGTGCACGGCGGACGCACCGGACGTCCCGGAAGCCGACCGGTCGTGCACGGTGGGCGGCGACCACGGCGCGGTCTCCCCCGCCACCACGGTCTCACCCGGACCGCCGGAGGCCGGCGCGCGGTCGCCGGGCAGCGCCCAGGGATCGGCCGCGGGCGCCTCCGCGTCCCGCGGCGGGGGTGTCGCGCGCCCCGTCTCCGTGGTCCGCGCGTCCACCAGCGAGCCGTCCAGGGGAGCCACGTGCGGCGCCCCGCCGTCGGCCGGTGCTGGCCACACGTCAGGGGTGGACGAACCCGCCGGAGCCGTTCCGTCCCCCGTGCGGTCCCCTGCCCCCGGTGCCGGTGCGTCGTCGGACATGCGCTGCGACCCCTTCCTCGGACGAACCGTCATGCTACGGCCCACGTCCCTCGCGCGTACGCCGGGCCTACGATGATCCCCGCACCACCGATCAGCCGATCACCGCGTCCCGCCGCGACCCGGACCGGGACGCCGTTCCCGGGGAGGAACCTTGACCGACCGCCACGACACCGCGGCCACCGCCGGACAGGTCCGTGACCTGCACGCCTTCATCGCCGGACTGCCCAAGGCGGAACTGCACGTGCACCACGTCGGCTCCGCCTCCCCCCGCATCGTGTCGGAACTGGCCGCCCGCCACCCCGACTCGAAGGTCCCCACCGACCCCGAGGCCCTCGCCGACTACTTCACCTTCACGGACTTCGCGCACTTCATCGAGGTGTACCTGTCCGTCGTCGACCTGATCCGCACCCCCGAGGACGTGCGGCTGCTGACGTACGAAGTGGCCCGCGAGCTGGCCCGGCAGCAGGTGCGGTACGCCGAACTGACCATCACCCCGTTCTCCTCGACCCGCCGCGGGATCGACGAGCGTGCCTTCATGGACGCGATCGAGGACGCCCGCAAGGCGGCCGAGAGCGAGCTGGGCACCGTGCTGCGCTGGTGCTTCGACATCCCGGGCGAGGCCGGTCTCGAGGCCGCCGAGGAGACCACGCGGCTCGCCACCGACGACCGGCTGCGCCCGGAGGGCCTGGTCTCCTTCGGCCTGGGCGGCCCCGAGATCGGCGTGCCACGCCCGCAGTTCAAGCCGTACTTCGACCGCGCGATCGCCGCCGGGCTGCGCTCGGTGCCGCACGCGGGCGAGACCACGGGACCGGAGACGATCTGGGACGCGCTGAACGAGCTGGGCGCCGAGCGCATCGGCCACGGCACGAGCGCCGCGCAGGACCCGAAGCTGCTGCAGCACCTCGCCGAGCGGCGCATCCCGCTGGAGGTGTGCCCGACGTCCAACATCGCCACCCGCGCGGTCGCCACCCTCGACGAGCACCCGATCAAGGAGTTCGCCCGGGCCGGGGTGCTGGTGACGATCAACTCCGACGACCCGCCGATGTTCGGCACCGACCTCGCCAACGAGTACGCGGTCGCCGCGCGTCTGCTGGACCTCGACGAGCGGGGCCTCGCCGACCTGGCGAAGAACGCGGTCGAGGCGTCCTTCCTCGACCCGGCCGGCAAGGCGCGGATCACCGCCGAGATCGACTCGTACACCGCCTCCTGGCTCGCCTCCTGACCATCCCGCGAAGGGCACCATGCAGAACGTGACCGCCGTGGCCCACCGCGGCGACCCCTACCGCGTCCGGGAGAACACCGTCCCGTCCCTGCGCTCCGCGATCGGGCGGGGCGCGGACGCGGTCGAGATCGACGTACGGCTGACCCGGGACGGCGTCCCGGTGCTGCTGCACGACGCGACGCTCGGACGTCTGTGGGACCACGACCGTCCCCTCGCGTCCCTCACCTGGGACGAGGTGCGCGAGGTGACGGACGGCGGGGTGCCCGCCCTCACCGACGCGCTGGCGGCGACCGAGGGCAGCAGGGTGATGATCGACCTGCCCGGCGCCCCGGGCGAGCGCGCCGTGCGCCGGATCGTGGAGGTCGTCCGCGAACAGGGCGCCCAGGACCGCGTGTACTACTGCGCGGGCGCCCCCGCCATGCTGGCCGTGCGGGCCGTGGACCCGGACGCGGAGATCGCGCTCACCCACACCTCCCACGCCCCGCCGCGCGCCGGACTCCTGGAGGCGGTCCGGCCGCGCTGGCTCAACTACCGCTTCAGCCTGGTGGACCGGGCCCTCGCGGACCGCGTCCACCGCGACGGCTGCCTGCTGTCCGTGTGGACCCCGGACACCCGCCGCTCGATGCGCCGCCTGCTGGCCGCGGGCGTGGACTCGATCACCACCAACCGCATCGACGTCCTGTGCGCGCTGCGCGACCGCCTGACGTCATGAGGTCCGGCGCGCCGCACCGAGCAGCCGGCGCGCCACGACGTGCGAGGCGACCGTGGCCGCGGCGGCGGCCGCCGTTCCGGCCACCGCGTCACGCGGCCGCGGGGGACGCAGCACCCCGGCCTTCCGCAGCCGGCCCCGGGCCCACAGCGTGAACGGCAGGACGACCAGCGGTGACGTGACCGATCCGGGGGTGCAGCCGCGTACGGCCGCCGCCTGGGCCATGTGCATCACGCCGTGCAGTCCGAAGCCGGTCAGCGAGGACTGGTAGAGACCGGACCGTCCTCCCGTGAGTCGCCCGGCGGCCGACGCCGTCCCGACGACGACCCCCATCACTCCTACGGCGGTGGCGAACTCGGCCGCGCCCAGGGTCTCGGCCCGCCGCCACACCCTCTCCGGCACCTGCGGAAACCGCTTCCGCAGCCGGGGCACGTTGCGCCGCAGCCGGCCCGGCACGGTGGCCAGTTCCTCGAGATCGTGGACGACCCAGGCGCCCAGGAGCCCCCAGGTGACGGCCGCGCCCACCCGTTCACCGCTCATGGGCCCAACCTACTGGGCGGGGGCGGCGACGCCCCCCGGAACGGCCGCCTCCGTGAGCGCCTCCAGCCGCTTGGTCCTCGCCCTGACGACGTACAGCGGGACGGCGCCGAACACCCCGAACGCCATGTCGACGACGCTCCACCAGAAAGGGATGCCGCGTATCGGCCCGCAGACCAGGGCGAGCGGGATGACGCCGGCGCAGGCGATCAGGCCGGACTCCACGACCCAGATGTTGCGTACGGGGTCCCGGTAGGGGCCCAGGAAGGCGACGGCGATGACGAGGTGGGCGAAGGCCAGCCAGTCGGTGCCGTAGAGCAGGAAGGGGTGGTCGGCGTCGGCGGTGTCGAGCCCGTCCCGGACGCGTTCGATCCACTCCATGAGGCCGGGCAGGCGCTCGGGCGCCCCGAGGGACCGCAACGCCTCCTCGGTCCAGCGCAGTTCGTGCACCAGCGGGAAGGCCGTGACCCCGCTGAGCACCAGGCAGACGACGAAGAACACCAGCCACACGCGAATGCCCTTGAGCAGGGCGGCTCTGTCGCTCATGGCAGGAGCGTACGCCTGGAGTTGAACATGTTCAAAAAGTAATCCGGGTGCGCCCTCCGGAAACGCGTCGGCCCCGGACGGTGCGCTGCACCGGTCCGGGGCCGAACGCTCCGTCCGCTAGTCCTCCAGCGACGTCATCACGTGCTTGATCCGCGTGTAGTCGTCGAAGCCGTAGGCCGACAGGTCCTTGCCGTAGCCCGACTTCTTGAAGCCGCCGTGCGGCATCTCCGCGACCAGCGGGATGTGGGTGTTGATCCACACGCAGCCGAAGTCCAGCTTCTTCGACATCCGCATCGCGCGGGCGTGGTCCTTGGTCCACACCGACGACGCCAGCGCGTACTCCACGCCGTTGGCGTACTCGACGGCCTGGTCCTCGTCCGTGAAGGACTGGACGGTGATGACCGGTCCGAAGACCTCCTTCTGGATGATCTCGTCGTCCTGCTTGAGGCCCGAGACCACGGTCGGCGCGTAGAAGTAGCCCTTGTCGCCGACCCGCTTGCCGCCGGCCTCGACGCGCGCGTGGGCGGGCAGCCGCTCGATGAAGCCCTCGACCTGCTCGAGCTGGTTGGGGTTGTTGAGCGGGCCGTAGAGGACGTCCTCGTCGTCAGGCATGCCCGTCCTGATGTCGGAGGCGGCCTTGGCGAGCGCCTGGACGAACTCGTCGTGCACGGACTCGTGCACCAGCACGCGCGTGGCGGCCGTGCAGTCCTGGCCGGCGTTGAAGTAGCCCGCCTCGGAGATGCCCGCCACGGCCTTGGCGATGTCGACGTCCTCGAAGACCACGACCGGGGCCTTGCCGCCCAGCTCCAGGTGGACCCGCTTGAGGTCCTTGGACGCCGACTCGGCGACCGCCATGCCCGCGCGCACCGAGCCGGTGATGGAGGCCATCGCCGGGGTCGGGTGCTCGACCATCAGCCGGCCGGTCTCACGGTCGCCGCAGACGACGTTGAAGACGCCCTTGGGGAGGACCGAGCCGAGGATCTCGGCGATGAGGACGGTGGAGGCGGGAGTGGTGTCCGAGGGCTTGAGGACGACCGTGTTGCCCGCGGCGATGGCCGGGGCGAACTTCCACACGGCCATCATCATCGGGTAGTTCCAGGGCGCGACCTGGGCGCAGACGCCGACCGGCTCACGGCGCACGAAGGAGGTCAGGCCCTCCATGTACTCGCCGGCGCCCTTGCCCTCGAGCATCCGCGCCGCGCCCGCGAAGAAGCGGATCTGGTCCACCATCGGCGGGATCTCCTCGGTGCGGGTCAGCCCGGTGGGCTTGCCCGTGTTCTCCACCTCGGCGGCGATCAGTTCCTCGGCGCGCTCCTCGAAGGCGTCCGCGATCTTCAGCAGCGCCCTCTGGCGCTCGGCCGGGGTGGTGTCGCGCCAGCCGGGGAAGGCCTCGGCGGCGGCCGCCATCGCGGCGTCGACGTCCGCGGCACCGGACAGCGGAGCCGTCGCGTACGCCTCGCCGGTCGCGGGGTTGACCACCTCGGTGGTCCGTCCGTCGGCGGCGTCCCGGAACTCACCGCCGATGTAGTTGCGCAGACGACGCAGCTCGGTGCTCACTGCAGGCCCTCCTGATGTTTCTCGTGGGTGCCCGGGGTGTCGGGTGTGTACGGGTAGAGGTGTCCAACCTCTGAGACACCCACCCTAGACGGACGGCTGACGTTTTCAACACCCCCGATCCCCTCACATCTGCGAAATCCGCAAGCGCGAGCTTCGTTAACAACGGATTTCATCGATCGAGCCTTGCAAAACTGTCGATACGTCGTGCACAGTGACCTCGTGGCCAGTCGAAGCGCAGACCCCAAGGACTCCCGCGAGTCCAAGAACGGCGGCGGACCGCAGTTGGACGCCGTCTCCCTCGCCATCATCGAGCAGCTCCAGCAGGACGGCCGCCGGCCGTACGCCGCCATCGGCAAGGCCGTGGGCCTGTCCGAGGCGGCCGTGCGCCAGCGGGTGCAGAAGCTGCTCGACCAGGGCGTGATGCAGATCGTCGCCGTCACGGACCCGCTCACCGTGGGCTTCCGCCGGCAGGCGATGGTCGGCGTCAACGTCGAGGGCGACGTGGAGGCCGTCGCCGACGCGCTGGCCGAGATGGCCGAATGCGAGTACGTGGTGATGACCGCCGGCTCCTTCGACCTGATGGTCGAGATCGTCTGCGAGGACGACGACCACCTGCTGGAGGTCATCAACAAGCGCATCCGCGCCGTGCCCGGTGTGCGTTCGACCGAGAGTTTCGTCTACCTCAAGCTCAAGAAGCAGACCTACATGTGGGGAACCCGATAACCGTGAGCACCGACACCCCCAAGGACCTCAGCAAGTCCGCGTACGACCACCTGTGGATGCACTTCACCCGCATGTCGTCGTACGAGAACGCGCCCGTCCCCACCATCGTCCGCGGTGAGGGCACCCACATCTACGACGACAAGGGCAAGCGCTACCTCGACGGTCTGGCGGGCCTGTTCGTGGTGCAGGCCGGCCACGGCCGCCAGGAACTCGCCGAGACGGCCGCCAAGCAGGCGCAGGAGCTGGCGTTCTTCCCGGTCTGGTCCTACGCCCACCCCGCGGCCGTCGAGCTCGCGGAGCGGCTGGCGCACGAGGCCCCCGGCGACCTCAACAAGGTCTTCTTCACCACCGGCGGCGGCGAGGCGGTGGAGACCGCGTGGAAGCTCGCCAAGCAGTACTTCAAGCTGACCGGCAAGCCGACCAAGTACAAGGTCATCTCCCGCGCGGTCGCGTACCACGGCACCCCGCAGGGCGCCCTGTCGATCACCGGCCTGCCCGCCCTTAAGGCGCCCTTCGAGCCGCTGGTGCCGGGCGCGCACAAGGTGCCCAACACCAACATCTACCGGGCGCCGATCCACGGCGGTGACCCGGAGGCGTTCGGCCGCTGGGCCGCCGACCAGATCGAGCAGCAGATCCTCTTCGAGGGCCCGGACACGGTCGCCGCGGTCTTCCTGGAGCCCGTGCAGAACGCGGGCGGCTGCTTCCCGCCCCCGCCCGGCTACTTCCGGCGGGTCCGCGAGATCTGCGACCAGTACGACGTGCTGCTCGTCTCCGACGAGGTCATCTGCGCCTTCGGCCGCCTCGGCACCACCTTCGCCTGCGACAAGTTCGGCTATGTCCCGGACATGATCACCTGCGCCAAGGGCATGACGTCCGGCTACTCGCCGATCGGCGCGTGCATCGTCTCCGACCGGCTCGCCGAGCCGTTCTACCGGGGCGACAACACCTTCCTGCACGGCTACACCTTCGGCGGTCACCCGGTGTCGGCGGCGGTCGGCCTCGCCAACCTCGACCTGTTCGAGCGCGAGGGCCTCAACCAGCACGTCCTCGACAACGAGGGCGCGTTCCGCTCCACCCTGGAGAAGCTGCACGACCTTCCGATCGTCGGCGACGTCCGCGGCAACGGCTTCTTCTACGGCATCGAGCTGGTCAAGGACAAGGCGACCAAGGAGTCCTTCGACGCCGACGAGACCGAGCGCGTGCTGTACGGCTTCCTCTCCAAGAAGCTGTTCGAGAACGGTCTGTACTGCCGTGCCGACGACCGCGGCGACCCGGTCATCCAGCTCGCGCCGCCGCTGATCTCGAACCAGGAGACCTTCGACGAGATCGAGCAGATCCTGCGCGCGACGCTCACGGAGGCGTGGACCAAGCTGTAGGCCGACGAGCTGATCGCGGCCGTAGGCCGTCCGAGGTACCGATCGTCGCTTTGAATGATCAACACCGGCCCCGGTGCCGCCCGTTCGAGTGAGAAACGGCGGCCCGGGGCCGCGTGCTGTCCCGCCGTCCGCCACCGCCTGCCTAGCGTGCCCAGTGACCGATCGGCCCGCCCTTCGTTCCCCCGGACGGGGGAATTACCCGAAGAGCGCACGGCATTTCCGATCCGAACCGAGGTGTACGCCATGGTGGCCCCACCGGACAACGACGTGCTCTGGGCGCGTGCCCTGCACTTCCGGCACGACGACGGCTCACCCGGCCTGAGCGGGGTCTCGCTCGGCGTCCGGGAGGGCGAGATCCTCGCGGTCTCAGGCCCGCGCGGCAGCGGCAAGTCGGCCCTGCTGCGCTGCCTGTCCGGCCTGGTGCCCGCGAACGACGGCGAGGTCTGGTTCAACAGCGTGCCCGTGCACACCATGGGCCCGGCGGCCAGGGAGCGGCTGCGCCGTGACCGGTTCGGCTGGATCGACCCGGCGCCGGTCCTGGTGCCGGAGCTGAACGTGTGGGAGAACGCCGCGCTGCCCCTCATGCTGCGCGGCACCGGGCGCCGCCGCGCCAAGGCCGCGGCCCTGGAGTGGCTGGAGCGTCTCGACGTGGGCGACCGGGCCCGCAAGCACCCCGTGGAGCTGACGCACGCGGAGCGCCAGCGGGTGTGCATCGCCCGGGCACTGGCCCCGGCGCCCTCGGTGCTGTTCGCCGACGAGCCGACCGCGCCGCTGCACCGCGTCGACCGCGCCCATGTGCTGCGCACGCTCACCACGGCGGCCCGCTCGCACGGCATCACCGTGGTCCTCGCGACGCACGAGGCGCAGACCGCGGCGCTCGCCGACCGTACGGTGTCGCTGCTCGACGGGCGGTGCGTGCGGACCGTGCACCTCCCCCCGGTCTCCGGACCGGCCGAGTCGGAAGGCCGGGCGGCGTGCTCGCTCTCCGTCTGAGCCTCGGGGCCCAGCCCGCCGTCCAGGTCCGCCGGCTCCTCGTCGCGGGCGCCTCGGCCGGCACGGGTTTCCTGCTGCTGAGCGCCCTCGGCCACGCCCTGAGCCACCCCGACCCCGCCGCCTCCGCACTGCGGCTGGCCTGGTGCACGGCCCCGCTGGCGGCCACCGTTCATCTCGCGGTCGCGGTCGCCCGCACCGATCCGGCCACCCGGCCACGGCCCGGTCTGTCGGCGGTCGGGCTCGGCCCGGTCAAGCTGATGGCGGTCTCCGCCGCGACCACGGCCCTGTCCTGCGTGCTCGGTTCGGTGCTGGCGCTGCTGGCCTTCCTCCAGTTGCGCGGCGACCTGACCGGCATGCCTCTCGGCGGGGGCGCGCAGGAGTTCCTGGCCGCCGGGCGTCCCCTGCCGCTGCCGGCCGCGCTGACACTGCTGGCCCTGGTGCCGCTGAGCGCGTCGGCCGCGGTGGCGGCGGCGCTGCGGCCGCGCGAGCCCGTGACGGGCGCGGGCCGGGCCGTACGGGCGTACGGCCGGTTCGGCGCCTACCGGCGCACACCGGTGCAGGATTCGTTCGGCGCGTACGGGCGGTTCGGCCGCCAGCTGGGGGCCGCCGCGCGTGGTCGGCGCACGGCCGCGGAAGCGCCCTCGCCGGAGCAGGACGGTGCACGGGCCGAAGCGGCCGAGGAGACCGCCGGCAGTTCCCCGGCCGTCGTCCCGCCCCCCGTGCCGACCGCGGCCCCGTCGGGGCTGCCCTGGGGCGTCGCGGTGCTCGCGGTGGGGCTGGCGGTGGAGGCGGCGGCGAGCCGTGCCGGCTCCGAGGGCGGTCCGGCGGCGTTCCTCGGGCTGGCCCTGACCTCCCTGGGACTGGCCCTGGTCGGCCCCGGACTCACCCATCTGTGCGGGCGGCTGCTCCAGGCGGTGCGGCCGGGTGCGCTGCGGCTGCTGGCCGGGCGGGTGCTGATGACGGAGGCGACGCGGATCGGACGCCCGCTGGGCGTGGTCTGCGCGGTGATGTCGGCCGCGTACGCGATGGCGTCGCTGCACGACCGGGACGACCCGTCGGCCGGTCCCCTCGTGGTGCTCGGGGTGCTGCTCGTGGCCGGCTGCACGGTGGCGACGCTGCTCACGGCGGCCGTCGAGGCCAAGCAGGCGCACGCGGACACGACGGCCTCGCTGCGGCGGCTGGGGGCGCCCGCGGGGACGCTGCGCCGGGCCGCCGCCCTGCGCGCGGTCGCGCTGCTCGCCCTGTTCGGACCGCTCACCGTGGCGGTGGCCGAGCTGTCGGCGTGGCCGCTGAGCGGCTGAGCCAAGACGGCCGAAAGAACTTTCCTCCAGGGCGATGAGTTCCGCGCGGCCCTCGGGTCTACCCCCTCGAACGGCAACACACAGAGGGAGAGGCCCCGTCATGTACCAGCAGATGATCTTCGTGAACCTGCCCGTCGAGGACATCGACGCGTCGCGGACGTTCTACACGGCGCTCGGCTACTCCATCAACGAGCAGTTCAGCGACGAGTCCACGGCGTCCGTCGTGATCAGCGACACGATCATCGCGATGCTGCTGACGAAGGAGAAGTACGCGCAGTTCACGAAGAAGGAGATCTCGGACGCCCGCAAGAGCAGCGAGGTGCTGCTGGCGCTGAGCGCAGAGAGCCGGGAGAAGGTCGACGAGCTGGTGGAGAAGGCGCTGGCGGCGGGCGGCTCCGTGGCCGGCGACACCCAGGACCTCGGCTTCATGTACGGCCGCTCCTTCGACGACCTCGACGGCCACACCTGGGAGGTCGTCTGGATGGACCCGGCGGCCGTCGAGGGCTGAGGTCAACGTAGGGTGGCGGCAGGGTTGTTGTCCTGCCGCCGACCCAACTGGCCCTCCGCTCACGGTCGGTGACCGTTCTCGGACGCTGCGGCCGGATCGATGCGGTCCCGAGGGCGCGTAAACGTGCGGGTGGTTAACAAATAGGCAAAGCCCGGGTCCCCGGTAGGCATATGCGTTGACACTACTTATGCGACGCTTATAGACCTGGGAGCCTCATGGGAGTGCTGATTCTTCATCACCCCTCCCTCAACCCCCCGCATTTGCGCATCATGTAAAGGACAAACGTGGCAGTTCTGTCCGTTTCACGCCGTACCGTGACCCGCTCCGTGCGCGCCCTCGGTGTCGTCTCCGCGTCCGCCGCGCTCGCGCTCGGTGCCGCCGGCAACGCCGCGGCGTGCAACATCAACGAGTTCTCGGCCGAGGCCAAGTGCGACGGTGACAAGGGCGTCATCACCGTCACCGACGTCGACCCGGCCGGCGTCCCCGCCACCGTGACCGTGTTCCTCCAGAACAACGGCGCCGACATCGAGAAGGTCGGCGAGCAGGTGGTCAAGGGTTCCAAGGAGGGCACCACCATCACCTTCGAGGAGGACTGGAAGCCCAACGCCGAGTACCGCATCCACGTCACGGCCAAGCCGTACGTGGACGAGGACATCAAGCCGAACCTGGTGACGCCGTCGACGCCGTGCAAGGAGGACGAGGAGTCCCCGTCCCCCGAGCCGACGCCGTCGGAGGAGACCTCGGCCCCGGCCGAGGAGAGCGAGGAGCCGGCCCCGGCCCCGTCGGAGAGCACGAGCGAGAGCGCTCCCCCGGCGGACACGTCGGACAACGCCCCCTCCCCGGCCGGTGAGTCCAACCTCGCCGAGACCGGCGCCAACTCCAACACCGGCGTGATCGCCGGTGTCGCGGCCGCCCTGGTCGCCATCGGTGGCGGCGCGGTCTTCTTCGGCATGCGCCGCCGCGGGGCGAACAGCCAGCGCTGACGCCTCACGGAAACGCCTGCGGCCCGTCCCCGAACCGGGGGCGGGCCGCTCGCCGTCGAGGTGACCGTCAGCCGAACGTGGCGCGCTCCAGCCAGTGTTCGAGCACCGCGCGCTCCCCGAGGACCTCGATGCGGGAATCGTCCAGCGGGATGCGGCGGTAGAAGGCGAGCAGCACCCAGGTGAGCGGCCCGCGCAGCGCCACCGTGGCCTTCTCGTGGCCCCGGCTCCAGGACACCCCCTCCTCGTCCAGCCTGATCAGCCACTCCGCTTCTCCGTCGGGCGCGGTGTCGGTGGCGTGCAGATGGATCGTGCGCAGGGGTCCGCGCAGCCCGTGCACCTCGTCGTCGGGCAGCGTCCGCTGCGCCCACTCCACGATCTCCAGCCACTCCTCGACCGCGTCGGCGGCCACCTCGGGCGCGACCTCGTAGGGCAGCCCGGCGGCGAGCGTGGCGTCCGCGCGGTGCACGGTCACCTCATGCGTCATGCGGCGGGCCCAGAAGCCGGCGTTCTCGATGCCCGCCCAGCTCCACACCCGGGCGTCGGGACCGGCCTCCCGGAGCGCGGTGACGACCAGATCGCCGCTCTCCGCCAGCCAGGCGTCCAGCGCGGCGGCGTCCCCGCGTGCCTCGGGCCCTTCGAAGCCCGGCCCCTCCTCCTCGGGGGTCTCCCTCTCGGCCCCGGTCCGCACCATCACGGCCACCCAGCGCAGGGCGCCGCCGAGGTGCCGTACGAGCTGTTCCAGTGACCAGTCGGGCGTGGTCGGCACCGTACGGGACAGGTCCGTCCCCGAGGTCACCACCGACCTCAACTCACCGACCTGATGGGCGATCTCGTCGCAGTAGCGCGCGTGGGCCAGTCGTGTCATGCCGCTCACCCTAGGCAACGGCGATCAGCCCAGCACGGCGATTTCCGCGCCGTCGAACTCCACGCCGGTGACGTCTCCGACCTCCGGGGCGTCCCGGAGCGCGCAGGCCGCCTCCAGCGAGGGCGCGTCCTCCGGCCGGAGGCGCACGGCGACATGGGTGCCGCGGAAGGTGCGCGCGGTCACCGTGCAGCGCAACCCGTCCCCGGCCGGGACCAGCCGCACCCCGGCCGGCCTGACCAGCAGCGGCCGCGTGCCCTCGGGGGCGTCCCACGGCACCGGCACCTTGCCCCAGGGGGTGACGGCGACACCGTCGGCGACGGTCGCCTCGACGACGTTCTCGAAGCCGAGGAAGCGGGCCACGAAGGCGTCGGCGGGCCGCTGCCACACCTCGAGCGGTGTGCCGGACTGGGCGATCCGCCCGTCGCGCATCACCACCACCCGGTCGGCCAGCGCGAACGCCTCGCCCTGGTCGTGCGTCACGGCCAGCACGGTGGTGCCCAGCCGGCCGAACAGCTCGCGCAGTTCGACGACGAGCCGCTCCCTGAGCGACCGGTCGAGCTGGCCGAGCGGCTCGTCGAGCATCAGCAGCCGCGGGCTGGGCGCGAGCGCACGGGCCAGCGCCACCCGCTGCTGCTCGCCCCCCGAGAGGGCGGCGACGGCCCGCCCGGACGCCCCGGGCAGCCCGACCAGCTCCAGCAACTCCTGTACACGTCGCGTCTGTTCGGCCCGCGGCGTACCGTGCATGCGCAGGCCGAAGGCCACGTTGCCGCCCACGTCCCGCTGCGGGAACAGCTGGTGGTCCTGGAACATCAGCCCGACGCCCCGCTTGTGCGCCGGCACGCCCGCCTGGTCCCGTCCGTCGAGCAGGATCCGCCCGGCGTCCAGCGGCTGGAGTCCGGCGACCGCGCGCAGCAGCGTGGACTTGCCGCTGCCGCTGGGCCCGAGCACGCAGACGATCTCGTGCTCGGCGACACCGAGGCCGACGGCGTCCAGCGCGGCCCGCCCGCCGAAGCGGACGGTCGCGTCCTCGAGGCGCAGCAGGCTGTCCGCGGGGATCGGGCTTTCGGTGGGCGGCAGGCTGTCGGTGGGCATCTAGAACTCCCCCGTCCGGTCGGTCCGCAGCCGCTCCAGCACCAGCAGAGCCACGGCGCACACGATCATCAGAATCGTCGACAGGGCCATCGCCTGCCCGTAGTTGAGGTCCCCGGGCCGTCCCAGCAGCCGCGCCACGGCCACCGGCAGGGTGGGGTTGTCCGGCCTCGCGATGAACACCGTCGCCCCGAACTCCCCCAGCGACACCGCGAAGGCGAACCCGGCGGCGATCAGCAGCGCCCGCCGCACCAGCGGCAGGTCCACCTCCCGCCACGCCCGCCAGGGTGACGCGCCCAGCACCGACGCCGCCTCGCGCAGCCGCACGTCCACCGCACGCAGCACCGGCAGCATGGTCCGTACGACGAAGGGGACGCCGACCAGCGCCTGCGCGAGCGGCACCAGGATCCAGGAGGCGCGCAGGTCCAGCGGGGGTTCGTCGAGGGCGATGAGGAAGCCGAAGCCGACGGTGACCGCGGACACCCCGAGGGGCAGCATCAGCAGAGCGTCGAACCCGCGCACCAGCCGTCCCGCGTCCCGCCGGGTCAGCGCGACGGCGGCGAGACCGCCGATCACCACGGCGATCACGGTGGCGGTGACGGCGTAGCGCAGGGAGTTGCCGATCGCCTCGATCGGGGCGACCAGGAAGACGCCGCCGTCGGCCTCGGTCAGCGCCCGGTAGTAGGCGAGGCCGGCGCCGCCGAAGGAGCGCTGCACCAGGACGGCGAGCGGGAGCAGCAGGAGGACGACGACCGTGGCGACGACCCCGCCGAGCAGCGCCCGTTGTCCGGCGCCGCGCGGGCGGCGGGCGGTCACCGAGGCGTCGACCAGCCGCAGCGCGGTCTCCCGGCGCCGCACGGTCCGGGCGTGCAGGGCGAGGATCGCGCCGACGGCGACGAACTGGACGAGCGTGAGGACGGCGGCCGTGGACAGGTCGAAGAGGTCGGCGGTCTGCCGGTAGATCTCCACCTCCAGGGTGGAGAAGGCGGGTCCGCCGAGGATCTGCACCACGCCGAACGATGTGAAGGTGAAGAGGAAGACCATCAGCGCGGCGGCGGCCACGGCGGGCGCGAGCGCCGGGAGGGTGACCGTGCGCCAGGCGGTGAGGCGGGAGGCGCCGAGCATCCGCGCGGCCTCCTCCTGCCGCGGGTCGAGCTGCGCCCACAGCCCGCCCACGGTGCGGACCACCACGGCGTAGTTGAAGAAGACGTGCGCGAGGAGGATCGCCCAGACCGTGGTGTCGAGGCGTACACCCCACAGCTCGTCCAGCAGCCCGCCGCGCCCGACGAGCGCCATGAACGCGCTGCCGACGACGACCGTCGGCAGCACGAACGGCACGGTGATCACCGCGCGCAGCGCCTGTCTGCCGGGGAAGTCGAAGCGGGCCAGGACATAGGCGCCGGGCAGGGCGATCACCAGGGTGAGGGCCGTGGAGAGGAGTGCCTGCCAGGTGGTGAACCACAGCACCTGGCGGAGGTCGGACTGGGCGAGCACGTCCGCGATCCGTCCGGGCTGCCAGCCGCCGTCGGCCTTCAGCCCCCGGGCGACGATCGCCGCCACGGGGTAGGCGAAGAACACGGCGAAGAACGCGGCCGGCACGGCCATCAGACCGAGCCGGGCCGCGTTCCGGCGCCACCGTCCGGGGCGGCGCGGACCCCCTCCGGACGGGCTCGCCCCGGGCGGACTCACTTCAGTACGAGCGAGGTCCACGACTTGACCCACTGGTCACGGTTCTCGGCGATCTTCTCCGGGTCCATGGTGCGCGGCTTCTTCGCCTGCGGTCCGAACTTCACGAACTCCTCGGGCACCTGCGCGCCCTCACGCACCGGGTACACGAACATGTTGAGCGGCATGTCCTCCTGGAAGGTCTCACCGGCCATGAAGTCCAGCAGCGCCTTGCCGCCCTCGGGGTTCTTCGCGTTGCTCAGCAGGCCCGCGTACTCGACCTGCCGGAAGCAGGTGCCCTCGGCGACGCCGGTGGGCGCCGTGCCGGGCCGCGGGTCGGCGTAGATCACCTCGGCGGGCGGCGAGGAGGCGTACGACACGACGAGCGGGCGGTCGGCCTTGGCCTTCTTGCCGCCGGCCGAGCCGGAGAACTCCTCGTTGTAGGCCTGCTCCCAGCCGTCGACGACCTTGACGCCGTTGTCCTTGAGCTTCTTCCAGTAGTCCTGCCACCCGTCGTCCCCGTACTCGGCGGCGGTACCGAGCAGGAAGCCGAGGCCGGGCGAGGAGGTGGCGGCGTTCTCGACGACGAGGAGGTCCTTGTACGCCGGCTCGGCCAGGTCGTCGAAGGTCTTCGGCGGGGTCAGCTTCTTCTTCTCGAACCACGCCTTGTCGTAGTTGACGCAGACGTCACCGGTGTCGACGGGGGTGACCCGGTGCTTGTCCTCGTCGACCCGGTACTCGGGCAGGACCTGGTCGGATCCCTTGGCCTCGTAGGGCTGGAAGAGGCCGTTGTCGAGGGCACGGGACAGCAGGGTGTTGTCGACGCCGAAGAAGACGTCGCCCTGGGGGTTGTCCTTGGTCAGGATCGCCTTGTTCACGGCCTGCCCGGCGTCCCCGTCCTCGAGGACCTTGAGCTTGTAGCCGGACTGCTTCTCGAAGGCGGCGGCGACGTCCTCGGACACGGCCCACGAGTTGTGACTGACGAGGGTCACGGTCCTGGAGCCTCCGCCACTGCCGCCGCTGTCGTCCCCGCCGGACGATCCGCAGGCGGACAGCGTGACGAGCCCCAGCCCGACGGCCAGGACGGTGACCTTCTTGGTGATGCCCACTTGATTCCTCCTGGGGTGACCAGGAAGAGACGCGGCCCTGCCCGGGATCCCTGGGCGGGGTCCCGGGCAGGGCGCAACAGCTCGAGTGATGACCGATCTCCCTACCCAGAATGACCTGGGCCAGGTTCGGAGGGTCTGCGGCCGGTGCCGCACTCTCAGCGCTGTGGCGCTCCCCTGTCGGAATATGCAGATGTGTTGACGCCGGTCAGACTACCGCTCGGTGGCGGCGAGCTGACCACACGCCCCGTCGATCTCCTGGCCACGGGTGTCCCGGATCGTGACCGGCACACCGTGCGCGGCGATCGCGTCGACGAACGCCTTCTCGTCCTCGGGCCGCGAGGCGGTCCACTTGGAGCCGGGCGTCGGGTTGAGCGGGATGAGGTTGACGTGCACGGGACGCCCCTTGAGCATCCGCCCGAGCCGGTCACCGCGCCACGCCTGGTCGTTGATGTCCCGGATCAGCGCGTACTCGATGGACAGCCGCCGGCCGGACTTCGCCGCGTACTCGAACCCGGCGTCGAGCACCTCGCGCACCTTCCACCGGGTGTTCACCGGGACGAGGGTGTCGCGCAGCTCGTCGTCGGGGGCGTGCAGCGAGATCGCCAGCCTGCACTTGAAGCCCTCGTCGGAGAAGCGGTGGATGGCCGGTACGAGGCCCACCGTCGACACGGTGATCCCCCGCTGCGACAGCCCGAGCCCGTCCGGCTCCGGGTCGGTGAGACGACGGATGGCGCCGACGACACGGTTGTAGTTGGCGAGGGGCTCACCCATGCCCATGAACACGATGTTGCTGAGCCGCGCGGGGCCGCCGGGCACCTCGCCCTCACGGAGCGCCCGCATGCCGTCCACGATCTGGTGCACGATCTCGGCGGTCGACAGGTTCCGGTCCAGTCCGGCCTGCCCCGTCGCACAGAACGGACAGTTCATACCGCAGCCGGCCTGCGAGCTGATGCACATGGTGACCCGGTCGGGGTACCGCATCAGCACGGACTCGACGAGCGTCCCGTCGAACAGCTTCCACAGCGTCTTGCGGGTCGTCCCCTGGTCGGTCGACAGATGCCGCACGACGGTCATCAACTCGGGAAGCAACGCTTCCTGCAGCTTGCCGCGCGAACCGGCGGGGATGTCGGTCCACTGCTCCGGATCGTGCGCGTACCGCGCGAAGTAGTGCTGCGAGAGCTGCTTGGCACGGAACGGCTTCTCACCGACCGCGACAACCGCCTCCTTGCGCTCGGCAGGCGTGAGATCGGCAAGATGCCGCGGCGGCTTCTTGGCTCCGCGCGGCGCGACGAATGTAAGTTCTCCGGGCTTAGGCATGGCTGTACCAGTGTCGCAGATCCAGATGGGTGACCTGCGGGTGTCGGATGCCACACCTGCCGTCGCCGTCGTCGCCGACCGCTCTTGAGCGCCCTCGGACGGCCCAGGGACGGCCCAGCGGGCCAGGGGCGCGTCCGGTTACAGGACCCGTCTCGGAGTGGCGGCAACGGCTGACGACGCCATCGGCCTGGTGGTGGCCCACCTGCCTCCTGAGCTGATCGACGATGCGGCAGGCCAACGATCGTGAGAACCGTCGTGGCAGGACCGGTCGAGGTGAGCCTCTCCCCGGTGGATGGCGCGGGCGCGTCTGATCAGTGCCCGTGGGAGAGCTGGTCCAGTCACTCACCGAGAAGCCTGAGCTGGTACCTGCTGGTGAGTTCGGCGACCCACTCGTCGGAGAACCCGAGACCGTACTGCTCGCCCAGCTCGGCCCGGCGCTGGAGGAACTCGGCGGGATCTGCGGCCGTCTCGCCGACCGTGCCCATCGCCTCGAAGAACCGCTCGAAGCCCGCGGGCGAGATGATCTCCAGGATCCTCGCCGGTTCCGGTCCGGCGTTCCAGAAGGTGTGCAGAATTCCTCGCGGCTTGAGGATGTACGAGCCCGGACCTGCCGTGGCCTCCTCGTCGCCCACTCGTGCGCCGACCCTGCCCCGCAGGACGTACGAGAACTCGTCCTCGCGGCTGTGAACGTGCGGCGGTACGAGACGGCCCGGCTCGATGGGGTGCTCGACGACCGAGAACTGGTTGCCGGTCTCCTCGCCCCAGATCTTGAAGTCGACACCTAGGCCCGCGAGCCAGACCGACGTGCCCTCGTCTGGTTCGACTACGAAGCGGAGAGCCCCCATAACGGCCTCCCAGATATCGGTTTCGCCGTCACAAGCAACCCTATGACCGATTCACAGGAGACGCCCGGCAGGCTCACTCCGCTCATCCCTGCCGCCCTCACCCAGCCCGCCGAGCGGAACACAGCCGGATTGCGGACACCTCGGGCATCCGCTCCGTTCCTCGTCGGGCAGGTGGCACGCGAACGGGCCCCCGTCCTCGGTGAAGGACAGGGGCCCGCACTGCAAGGCCGGAGAACGGAACCTCAGCCCGCCCCCACGAAGATCGCCAGCAGCAGCCACACCACCGGCGCCGTCGGGAGGAGGGAGTCCAGGCGGTCCATGATGCCGCCGTGGCCGGGGAGCAGGGTGCCCATGTCCTTGATGCCCAGGTCACGCTTGATCATCGACTCGCCGAGGTCGCCCAGGGTGGCGCTCGCGGCGACCGCGAGACCGAGCAGCAGGCCCTGCCACCACTGACCGTCGTCGATCAGGAACTGCATGCACAGCGCGCCCGCCGCCATCGAGAAGGCGACCGCGCCCAGCAGGCCCTCGCGGGTCTTGCCGGGGCTGATCCGCGGGGCGAGCTTGCGCTTGCCGAAGCGCCAGCCGACCGCGTACGCGCCGGTGTCGCTGACCACGGTGAGCGCCAGGAACGTCAGCACGCGCCACGGGCCGTCCTCGGCCTTCAGCAGCATCGCGACGAACGTCGCCAGGAAGGGGACGTAGAACGTTGCGAAGACGCCGGCCGTGACGTCCTTGAGGTAGCCCTCCGGCGGCGCCGTCATGCGCCACACCAGCACCGCAAGGGTGGTCAGTGCCATGGCGATCCACGCGCCCTCCGCGCCCCGGGCGTACCCGGCGACGACCATGGCAGCGCCGCCCAGCGCCAGCGGGACGAGGGGGGCCTTGATCCCCTTGCGCTCGTCCAGCCGCGTCGTCAGCTCCCACAGGCCCACCACGACGGCGACCGCGATCACGCCGACGAAGACGGCCTTGACGACGAACAGCGACGCGACGATCACCGCGCCGAGTCCGACGCCGACGCCTATCGCGGCGCCGAGGTCCCGCCCCGCGCTCTTCTTCTGCGGTGCGGGGGCCGGCTGCGGGGCGTGGGGCATGGGCTCCGGATTCTGCGGCACCTCCCCCGGCAAGGGGCGGGCCCGCGTCGGCTCGTCTCGGAACAGGGGGCCGCTCAGCCGAGCAACCCCCTGGTCCGCATCCTGGTCTCCGCCGTGTTCGGGTACGTCAGGCACGATGGGCATGGGCCGCGTCTGCTGTGCTTGGTGCGCATCGTACGCGGGACCCGCCGGGACAGCTCCCCGGCCGGGTCCCTGGTCGGACGGCCCCCAGTACCCGGTCTGCGGCGTCCCCCAGGAAGAGTCGTTCATCAGACCTCGAGCAGCTCCGCTTCCTTGTGCTTCAGAAGCTCGTCCACCTGGGCGACGTACTTCGCCGTGGTGTCGTCGAGCTCCTTCTCCGCACGGCGGCCCTCGTCCTCGCCGACCTCGCCGTCCTTGATCAGCTTGTCGATGGCTTCCTTGGCCTTGCGGCGCACGGAGCGGATCGAGATCTTCGCGTCCTCGCCCTTGCCCTTGGCGACCTTGATGTACTCGCGCCGGCGCTCCTCGGTCAGCTCGGGGAACACCACCCGGATGATGTTGCCGTCGTTGCTCGGGTTGACGCCCAGGTCGGAGTCACGGATCGCCTGCTCGATGTTGCGCAGGGCGCTCTTGTCGAACGGGGTCACCACGGCCATGCGCGGCTCGGGTACGGAGAACGAGGCCAGCTGGTTGATCGGCGTCGGCGCGCCGTAGTAGTCGGCCACGATCTTGTTGAACATCGCCGGGTGCGCACGGCCGGTGCGGATCGCGGCGAAGTCCTCCTTGGCGACCACGACGGCCTTCTCCATCTTCTCCTCGGCCTCGAGGAGGGTCTCTTCGATCACCACTTGCTCCTGCGTGTCTTGAGTAGGCCCGGCTGCGGTCCTCGGTCGGGGCGGCGGCCGGCTGCGTCGCGTCTTCTTCCTGCACGGTTCACGACCGGCAGGACATTGTCCATCCCCCGGTCAGTTGTGCCCGGCGTGATCGCCCACCAACGTGCCGATCTTCTCACCCTTGACGGCGCGGGCGATGTTGCCCTCCTGGAGGAGTTCGAACACGACGATCGGCAGGTTGTTGTCACGGCAGAGGGTGACGGCCGTGGCGTCGGCGACCTTGAGGTTCCGGGTGATGACCTCGCCGTAGCCGAGAGCGTCGAACTTGACGGCGTCGGGGTTGGTCTTGGGGTCGGAGTCGTAGACCCCGTCGACACCGTTCTTGCCCATGAGGAGCGCCTCGGCGTCGATCTCGAGGGCGCGCTGCGCGGCGGTGGTGTCGGTGGAGAAGTACGGCATGCCCATACCGGCGCCGAAGATGACCACGCGGCCCTTCTCCAGGTGGCGCACGGCGCGCAGCGGGATGTAGGGCTCGGCGACCTGGCCCATGGTGATGGCGGTCTGCACGCGGCAGTCGACGCCCTCCTTCTCCAGGAAGTCCTGGAGGGCCAGGCAGTTCATCACGGTGCCGAGCATGCCCATGTAGTCGGAGCGGGCGCGGTCCATGCCGCGCACCTGGAGCTCGGCTCCGCGGAAGAAGTTGCCGCCGCCGATCACGATCGCGATCTGCGCGCCGTCCCGTACGACGGCCGCGATCTCACGGGCGATGGCGTGCACCACGTCGGGATCGACGCCCAGGCCTCCGCCACCGGAGAAGGCCTCTCCGGACAGCTTCAGCAGAAACCGGCCGCGCACTTTGCCGTCGTCGCTCTTCTCAGCCTTGGTCGTCATGGTCGAATCCCGCCTCTTTCACGTGTTGCACATACGAAGAAGGCCATTGCCGGTGGGGCGTGGTTCGCATCCCATGCGGCAATGGCCTCCTCGTCAGATCTGCTGTCGTCCGGCACGCGCGCGTGCGTGGACGCGTGTCCGAACGACTGCTGTCGACCCTATCGGGGTCGCGCGCCCGTCGCGGTGCGGACTCAGATGCCGACCTTGATGCGCGAGAAGCGCTTCAGGGTGACACCGGCCTCGTCCAGCACCTTCTGCACGGACTTCTTGTTGTCGAGCGCGTACGGCTGGCCGAGCAGCGTGGCGTCCTTGAAGAAGCCGTTGAGGCGGCCCTCGACGATCTTGCCGATCGCGGCCTCGGGCTTGCCCTCGGCGCGGGTGGTCTCCTCGGCGATGCGGCGCTCGGACTCGACGACCTCGGCCGGCACGTCCTCCTTGGAGAGGTACTTCGGCGCGAAGGCGGCGATGTGCTGGGCGACGCCCTTGGCGATCTCGGCGTTCGGCTTGTCCAGCTCGACGAGCACACCGATCTGCGGGGGCAGGTCGGGCATCGTGCGGTGCATGTACGCCGTCACGTAGCCGTCGGCGAACTGCGCGAAGCGGTCCAGGACGATCTTCTCGCCGAGGTTGGCGTTGGCCTCGTCCACGAACGCCTGGACGGTCTTGCCGGGCTCGATCTCGGAGGCGAGCAGGGCCTCGATGTCGGCCGGCGAGGTCTTGGCGACGTGCTCGGCGATCGCGGTGGCGACGCCCTGGAACTTCTCGCCCTTGGCGACGAAGTCCGTCTCGCACTTCAGCTCGACGATGACACCGGAGGAGTTGTCGTCGGCGATGACCGAGACCACGGCGCCGTTCTCGGCGGAGCGGCCCTCGCGCTTGGCGACGCCCTTCTGGCCCTTGATGCGGAGCGCCTCGACGGCCTTCTCGACGTTGCCGTCGGCCTCGTCCAGCGCCTTCTTGCAGTCCATCATGCCGGCGCCGGTGAGCTCCCGGAGCTTCTTGACGTCGGCGGCGGTGTAGTTCGCCATGAGTCTGTGAATCTTTCTCGAAGTCTGGAGGTTCGAAGATCGGCGGGGCGGGACCGCCGCGCGGGCAGGTCCCGGGCCACCGCCGGTCTACGGGTGAACGGCGGGAGCGGACGTCATGTCACCGCTCCCGCCGTCATCGGCTCTGACGGAGCGGTCAGGCCTGCTCGGCCTTGGGCTCGGCCTCGGCCTGCGGGGCCTCGGCGGCAGGGGCCTCGGCCGGCTTCTCGCCCTCGGCGGCGGCCGGAGCGGCCTCCTCGGCCTTCTTCTCACCCTCGAGCAGGTCGCGCTCCCACTCGGCCAGCGGCTCGCCGGCGGCCTTCTCGCCCTTGCCCTCGGCGCCACCGCTGCGGGCGATGAGGCCCTCGGCGACGGCGTCGGCGATCACGCGGGTGAGCAGGGTGACGGAGCGGATCGCGTCGTCGTTGCCCGGGATCTTGTAGTCGACCTCGTCGGGGTCGCAGTTGGTGTCGAGGATGGCGACGACCGGGATGTTGAGCTTCCGGGCCTCGCCGACCGCGATGTGCTCCTTCTTGGTGTCCACGATCCAGACGGCGCTGGGCACCTTCTGCATCTCGCGGATACCGCCAAGGGTCTTCTCCAGCTTCGCCTTCTCGCGGGAGAGGACCAGCAGCTCCTTCTTGGTGAGACCGGAGGCGGCCACGTCCTCGAAGTCGATCTGCTCGAGCTCCTTGAGGCGCTGCAGACGCTTGTAGACGGTCGAGAAGTTGGTGAGCATGCCGCCCAGCCAGCGCTGGTTGACGTAGGGCATGCCGACGCGGGTGGCCTGCTCGGCGATGGCCTCCTGCGCCTGCTTCTTCGTGCCGACGAACATGACCGTGCCGCCGTGGGCCACGGTCTCCTTGACGAACTCGTAGGCGCGGTCGATGTACGACAGCGACTGGAGCAGGTCGATGATGTAGATGCCGTTGCGCTCCGTGAAGATGAAGCGCTTCATCTTCGGGTTCCAACGACGGGTCTGGTGACCGAAGTGGACGCCGCTCTCCAGCAGCTCCCGCATCGTGACGACGGCCATGGCCGTATCTCCTTGAATTTCTCGGTTGTGCCGCGGGTGCCGGACGGCTCCCGCGCCTGACGCCCACGACGCGCCGTGCCACGAAGGACCGAGGGGCGCTGACACCGGGCCACGGCCGTGACCGGTCCCGATGTCGGGGCGTGCGAAGTCGACCCGGTGGCCCGGGTCGCCACCAGAAGTGTACGGGACCCGCGGGGTGCCGGGTGACGCCGTTGTCCACAACCCGGCCGTCCGTCCACAGGTCCCGGCGGAGATCACGTCACCGGGAGACGCTTCCGCCATGCGAGGACCGGGACGGAGCGAGGGACATGGGTGGCGTGAACGGGCCGAAGCGGCTGATGAGCGCGGGCGGGGCGGAGGGTTCAGGCGGTGTGTGCGGCTGGTGCTGGTGGTGGCCCTGACGGTGGCGACGCTGCTGGCACCGCCGGCGTCACGGTTGTTCGCGTCGGGGGCGAACGGGTCCTCGGCGGCCGTTGCGGGGGCGCTCCGCGCCGCGGACGACGAGGCCGTCCCGGCCGTCGGACGTGCGTGGCCGGTGGGGGTGCGTCCGCAGGTGCTGCGCGGCTGGGAACCGCCGGCGACCGTCTACGGGCCCGGGCACCGGGGTGTCGATCTCGCGGCGCCGCCGGGGACGCCGGTACGGGCGGTGGCGGACGGCAGGGTGTCCTTCGCGGGCCGGGTGGCCGGGAAGGGCGTCGTGTCGGTCGAGCTCGCCGGCACCGGGGACCCGCCGTTGCGCACGACCTACGAACCGGTCCTCGCCTCGGTGCCCCAGGGCACGGAGGTGACGGCGGGCGAGGTGATCGGCACGGTGGAGACGGGCGGCTCCCACTGCACGGCGCCTTGCGTCCACTGGGGCCTGCTGCGGGGCGGAACCTACCTGGACCCGCTCTCCCTGCTGCCTCCGTGGCTGCTCCACCGGGGTCCGTCCCGGCTCCTGCCGGTGCTCGGGGTGCCGTTGCCCTGAGAGGGCGGGGACACGGAGGGCGGGGAGCCCGGGCGGTGAGGCCGCTTCAGCCCCGGACGCCGACCAGCGCCAGGGAGACCGCCGCCCGGACGATCACGTCGGGACGCTCGGCCGCTCCCAGCTCGATGCGGCGCACGGCCGCGTCGACCACTCCCTGGAGCAGCATGGCGGTGAGGCGCGGCTCGGCGTGCCCCAGTTCGGCGAGTGCCTGGACGATCATCGCGACGAGTCCGCCGTGAGCGGCGCGGATCTTCTCCCGGGCGCCGGCGTCGAGTTCGCTCGCGGAGATCGCGACGACCGCGCGGTGCCGCCGGTCCCCCACCAGTTCAAGCTGCTTGCGGACGTACGCCTCGATCTTGCCCTCGGGGCCCTCGGCGTCCGCCATCGCCGCCTCGACCTCGGCCGCCCAGACGGGGAAGTCCGCCTCGCACAGCTCCTCGACGACGGCGGCCCGCGAGCGGAAGTACTCGTACACCGACGACCGGGCGAGGCCCGTGCGCTCGGCGAGGGCCGGGAAGGTCAGCGCCTCCGTACCGCCCTCGGACAGCAGGGAGCGTGCCGCGTCCAGCAGGGCGGCACGCTGCATCGACCGGTGCTCGGCCACGGAGGCCGCTCGAATCCTTGGCACGTCGTCCACTTTACGGACGCTCTGCCCACCCCGGCCAGGGGTTCGCCGGCCGGTCACCCGGGGCACGACCGGGGATCAGCGGCCGAAACCGGCCAGCTTGGCGCGCAACTGGAGCACCGACTTGGTGTGGATCTGGCTCACCCGGCTCTCGGTCACGCCCAGGACGTTGCCGATCTCGGCCAGGGTCAGGCCCTCGTAGTAGTACAGCGTGACCACTGTCTTCTCGCGCTCGGGCAGGGTGTTGATGGCCCGCGCCAGGAAGCGGCGCAGCTCCCGGTCCTCGGCGACCTCCACCGGGTTGTCGGCGGCGGTGTCCTCCAGGGTGTCCATGAAGCTGAGCTGGTCGCCGCCGTCACCACCGACGTGCAGCAGCTCCTCCAGGGCGACGACGTTGGCGAGCGAGAGCTGGCTGAACACCGCGTGCAGCTCGCCGACGGTGATGCCCATCTCGGCGGCGACCTCGTTCTCCGTCGGGGTGCGCCGCAGCCGCGCCTCGAGGGTGGCGTAGGCGCGCTCCACGTTGCGCGCCTTCTGCCGCACCGAGCGGGGGATCCAGTCGAGCGCCCGCAGCTCGTCGATCATCGCGCCGCGGATCCGGGTGATCGCGTACGTCTCGAACTTGATCTCGCGGTCGACGTCGAACTTCTCGATCGCGTCGATCAGCCCGAAGACCCCGGAGGAGACGAAGTCCGCCTGTTCGACGTTGGGCGGCAGCCCCACGCTGACCCGGCCGGCGACGTACTTCACCAGCGGTGAGTAGTGCAGGATCAGCTGCTCCCGCAAACGTTCGTCCCCCGTCGCCTTGTACGACCGCCACAGCTCGTCGAGCGTCGAGGGAGCGGGCGGCCGCACGCTGCCACCGTCGCGGGCGGCTGGGGGGATCGCCGCCCGGTCGGACCCGGAGGTGTGCTGGGGCATTCGTCGCCTAGTGCCGTTCTGCCGTGGGCTGGTACTGCCTGGGTGCGCGGTCTGTCCGATGTCTGTTCTGGTGCCTGTTCTGGGCTGTTCGTGGCTGGACCCTCGTGAGCGTAGCGTGACTGCGGCGTCGCGGTGTGCGAAGAACGGGGGCCGGGTCGTGCGCAGATACGTTCCGGGGGCCGTCCCGCCGGGGCACACCCGTCGCTCTGCGTGATCACCCGGATACCTCAACTGACGTATTTTCCAGGGCGTGTCGGGGTTCCCCCGGACGGCCGAACACGCTGCGTCAGCGGACATCGGCACCGGCTCGGACCGAGATCACCGCCTGGCGCGTCAACTTCCATCCGTCGCCGTGTCGTTCGACGTAACCAAGCGCTCGGAGTTCGTACAGTTTCGCGATCGCGTCGTCCGGGGTGGTCTGCGCCGTGCGGGCGATGGCGTCCGGGTGGGCCGCCTTGCGGGCCGGCAGCGCGGCGAGGACCTGGCGGACCGCCGGGTCCAGCAGGTCGCGGGGCAGGACGGGTCCCCTGCGCTCAGGGGCGAGCTCGCCCATGTCGCCGACCAGTTCGACGATCTCGTCGGCATCGGTGACGAGGACGGCGTCCTGCCGGAGCAGTTCGTGCACGCCGGCCGAGAGGCCGCTGGTGGCCGGGCCCGGTACTCCCATCGTGTGGCGTCCGAGGCGGCGGGCGGCGCGGGCGGTCGCCAGGGAGCCGCTGCGGTGGGCCGCCTCGACGACGACCGTGCCCCGGGTAAGGGCGGCGATCACGCGGTTGCGGAGGATGAAGCGGCTGGGCGTCGGATGCTCGCCCGGCGGCAACTCGCCGACCACGATTCCCTGTTCCGCGATCCGGCCGATCAGTCCGGCGTGTCCGCGCGGGTAGGGGCGGTCCACCCCGCAGGCCAGTACGGCGACGGTCGCACCGCCCGCGCCGAGCGCTCCGCGGTGGGCGGCGCCGTCGATGCCGTAGGCGCCGCCGGAGACGACGATCCACCCCTTCTCGGCGAGCCCGGCCGCGAGGGTGGCGGCCATGAACGCGCCGTACTCGGTGCAGGCGCGGGCGCCCACGAGGGCGACCGAGCGCAGCGCCCAGAGCCGCAGGTCCGCGGTGCCGCGCACCCAGAGGCCGAGCGGGCGGGTGTCCCCGAGGTCGTCGAGCTGGCCGGGCCACTCGGCGTCCCCGGGGCACACGAACCGCACGCCCGTGTCCTGCGCGACGGCGAGGTCCCGACGCGGGTCGGCCCGCTCGGCCCGCGCCAGCAGCCCGGCCCACCGCTTCCGGCTGACGCCCGGCAGGGGCTCCCCGCGCTGCCTCAGCCGCCGCACCACACGGTCCACCCCGAACTCCCGCACCCAGCGCCCGCCGGTCTCGTCGCCGGGTTCGATGACGCGGGTGAGGAAGACCCGGCCGAGGAGGCCGCCATGGTCGGTCGGTGGGGGTGGGCCGTCGCGCCCGGTCGCCCCGGAGAGGATGCCCTGGCCGGTCGGACGGGGTGGGCCGTCATGCCGGACCTCGCCCGGCGGGCCGCCGGAGCCAGTCGGCCGCACCGAGCCGTCGCGCCCGGCCTCTCCAGGCGAGCCGCCAGGACCGATCGGTCGCGGCGGTCCGTCCTGCCCGGCCTCGCCCGGCGGGCCGCCGGAGCCAGTCGGCCGCACCGAGCCGTCGTGCCCGGCCTCTCCAGGCGAGCCGCCAGGGCCGATCGGTCGCGGCGGTCCGTCCTGCCCGGCCTCTCCCGGCGGGCCGCCAGAGCCAGTCGGTGCCACTGGGCCGTGGTTCCCTGCCTCACCGGGCCCGCAGCCCTGGCCGGTGGAACGCGGTGGATCCTCGTGCCCGCACCCTCCACACGAGCCCACCGGGCCGATCCGTCGTGGCGGGCCGTCGTACACGCCGCCTCCTGGCGGGCCGCCTGAGGGCGTCGGTCGCGGTGAGCCACCCTGTCCCGTCCGACCGACCGCCCCCGTCGATTCACCGGACCGCATCGGGCCGGCCGGCCCGCTTCCCCCTCTCATACCCCCGCCCCGATCACCATCGGCACCCCGCGCGGGACACCCGTCCGCAACTGCAGCGCGAGCGCGACGTCGCCTGCGTCGGGGCGGTCGTGGCCGGACAGGTCGGCGACCGTCCAGGCGACCCGCAGCACGCGGTCGATACCCCGCGCGGTCAGCACGCCCCGCTCCAGACTCCGCTCGGCCTCGTCCATGGCGCCCGGCGCGGCCTGCCAGCGGCTGCGCAGCTCCCGCCCCGGGATCTCGCTGTTGAGGCGCCACGGGGTGCCGTGGAACCGCGCGGCCGCGCGGTCGCGGGCCGACCGCACCCGGTCGGCGACCACCGCCGTGGTCTCACCGCGGGCGCCGACCGCGGTCAGCTCGCCACGGGTGACGGCGTCCACCTCGACCCGCAGGTCGACCCGGTCGAGCAGCGGTCCGGAGAGCCGGGCCTGGTAGCGGCGGATCGCCGAGGGCGGGCACTCGCACCGGTCGTCCGTGCGCGAGAACCGGCCGCAAGGACAGGGATTGGCGGCGAGCACCATCAGGAAGCGCGCCGGGAAGCGCACGACGCCGGCGCTGCGCGCGATGACCACGTGCCCGGCCTCCAGTGGCTGGCGCAGGGCGTCCAGCGCCCTGCTGCTGAACTCGGGGGTCTCGTCCAGGAACAGGACACCCCGGTGGGACAGGGAGACCGCTCCCGGCCGCGCCGTCCCCGGGCCGCCGCCCACGAGGGCCTGCATGGTGGCCGAGTGGTGCGGGGCGCAGTAGGGCGCTGTGTCGATCAAGGGCCGGCCAGGAGGCAGCAGGCCCGCCACCGAGTGCACGGCCGTCACTTCCAGGGACGCGTGGCGGTCCAGCGGCGGCAGGATGGAGGGCATGCGCTCGGCAAGCATCGTCTTGCCGGCGCCGGGCGGGCCTTCGAGGAAAAGGTGGTGCCCGCCCGCCGCGGCCACCTCGACCGCCGTGCGTGCCGTGTGCTGGCCCACGACATCGGCGAGGTCGAGTCCCTGGTCGTGCCGGCCGGGGCCGCCGCCCATTCCGGTGATCGCTCCGCTGCCGGGGTCGCACAGCCCCGCCATCAGCGGATCGGGGCGGTCCGGCTCCTGGGGCTCCTCGTCGGGCACCGGCTCGTCGGTGAGGACCGCGACGAGCTGGCGCAGACTGCGTACGCCCAGCACGGACACCCCCGGCACCAGGGCGGCCTCGGCGGCGGCGCACTCCGGCACGACCACCTGCTCGAAGCCCGCGTCCGCCGCGGCCAGCACCGCCGGCAGGATGCCGCGCACCGGCCGCACCCGGCCGTCCAGGCCCAGTTCGCCGATCATCACGATGTCCGGGAGGACGCGGGGATCGATCCGCTCCGAGGCGCCGAGGACGGCGCAGGCGACGGCGAGATCGAAACCGCTGCCGGCCTTCGGCACCGACGCCGGGCTCAGTCCCACCGTGAGCTTCTTCTGCGGCCACTCGCCGCCCGAGTTGACCACGGCGGCCCTGACCCGGTCGCGGCTCTCCGTCAGGCTCTTGTCCGGCAGCCCCACCAGCGTGAACGCGGCGACTCCCGGCTCCAGGTCGGCCTGCACCTCGACGACCACGCCCTCGACGCCGACGAGCGTCACCGAACACGTACGCGCGAATGCCATTCAGGCCACCCCCCTGACGTGCTCGACGACGGGGGCGCCGCGCCTCGGGAGCAGCACACCGACCAGGTCGATGCGGACGCCGCCGGGCGGTGCTCCCCCGTGTTCCTGGAGCCAGCGCTCCGCGAGGCCCCGCAGCCGGCCGGCCTTGGCCGGGGTGATCGCCGCCATGGGGTGCTGGAAGGATCCGGCGCGGCGGGTCTTCACCTCGCAGACGACCAGGGCGTCGCCGTCCCGCGCCACGATGTCGATCTCACCGGTCCTGCCGCAGCGCCAGTTGCGCGCCAGCACCGTCATCCCGTCCCGGGTCAGCCGCCGCGCGGCCAGTGTCTCCCCGTACCTGCCGAGCGCCCCGCGGGCCTGCCCGCCGCGGCCCGGCTCATCCTGAGCCGCGCGCCCATGACCGGCCCCCTGGCCGTCCCGTACCTGCGTGTCCTGCCGTGCGTCCATGTCGGCACCACCTCCGGCGCCAACCGTCACGCATCACCGGGGACCCCCGCGGGGCCCCGTGCACAACCCGGCGACTGTGGACAACCCCGCCACCCGCGAGGGTGAACTTCGAGGCCACAGCACGGCCTCACCCGCTCGGCAGCTCCAGATCGCTCTTGTTGAGCTCCTCGATGTTCACGTCCTTGAACGTGAGCACACGCACCTGCTTCACGAAGCGGGCCGGCCGGTACATGTCCCAGACCCAGGCGTCCGCCATGGAGACCTCGAAGAACACCTCGCCCTGCACCGAGTGGACCTGCATCTCGTAGTCGTTGGTGAGGTAGAAGCGCCGCTCGGTCTCGATCACGTATTTGAACAGACCGACGACATCGCGGTACTCCCGGTAGAGCTTCAGCTCCATCTCGGTCTCGTACTTCTCGAGGTCCTCGGCGCTCATGGCATGTTCCCCTTCAGCCGTGCGATCCCACCATTGTGCGCCAGTCCCGGGAGTCACCGGACGATTTCGGTGTCCAGGGTCACGAGCGCGGCCGGGGGGCCTTCGTCGAGCAGTGTCCGCAGCAGCCCGGCGAGCTTGGTCGGGTACACCGTCTCACGGGTGTGCGACAGTTCCGGGCAGGTCCACCAGCGAGCTCCGGCGACACTGCGCCGTTCCAGCTCGGTCAGGGCCGTCGCGGCGGTGGCCGTCTGCGTCGTGCGGGCCAGGTAGTACCACTCGTCCTGGTCCCACTGGCGGCCCGCGAACGGGAAGGAACAGCGCCGCCGCCACAGCACGGGGCCGAGTTCGACGTCGGTGATGCCGGTCTCCTCGGCGAGTTCCCTGAGGGCGGCCTGTTCACGGGTCTCGTCGCCCTCCACCCCGCCGCCGGGCGTGAACCACCAGTCGGTGCCGGGGTCGTCCGGTTCGTGGCCGTGGAGCAGCAGGATGCGGTCCTCGGGGTCGAGCAGCACCACCCGGGCGACCCTGCGCAGCCCGCCCGTGTACGAGTCCGGTGCGGCGGGCGCCGGCTCAGCGGCCACCGGTGCTCCCCGCGGCGCTCCGGGCGCGGGAGGCGGCAGCGCGCCTGGCCAGCGGCCCGTAGGCGGCTCCCGCGAGCACCAGCACCGCTCCGCCGACCACCGCGGCGAGCACGCTCGGCAGCGGTCCCGGTGTGGAGAGCGGGCCGAGGGTCTCGAAGCCGGCGGGCTTGGCGAGCATGCCGTCCATCGGCCAGACGACGGCGTCCACGCGGGCCTGGACGGCGTCGCGGGCGACGGTGCCGCTGGCGGCGTCGGTCAGATGGGCCGTGGAGTCGACCGATCCGGAGCGCTCGTCGCCGAGCAGGAACAGGCGTCCCTTCGGCACGGTCACCTCGGGGAAGACGGCGGACCGCGCCATCGGGTCGTCGGGGAGATACGGTTCGTCGATCTCCTTGCCGTTGACCGTGAGCTTGCCGTCCTCGCAGCAGGAGACGGTGTCGCCGCCCACGGCGACGACACGCTTCACCATGGGCGCGTTCGACCAGGTGGCGTCCCGGAAGACGACGACGTCGCCGCGGCGGACCTCGCCGCCGTCGACGCGCTCCGCCAGCACCCGCTCGCCGGCGTCGATCGTCGGGGCCATCGAGGTGGTCGGCACGGTGTAGGGCCGGTAGACCACGGCTCCCCAGGCGAACCCGCCGAGGAACAGCACCAGCCCGAGCGCGACGGCCACGTTGGACAGCACCTGCCCGGTCCGGCCGCTCCGTGCCGTGCCGGAACCACCGCTGCCCGGGACCGTACGCGTCGTGCTCTGACCACTCATGGGCGGCACCCTACCCGGCGGTACCCGGGCGGGTCAGCCCTCCCCGCGCCCTCTCTCCGGGGCGCGGGTCCCTGCCGTCAGGCGCGACGGCGCCGCCACAGCGCGAACGGCACCGCACCGGCCAGCGCGAGCGCGGGAGGCGCGACCGTCAGGGCCGCCGCGTCCTGCGCCGGGGTGTTCAGACCCGGCTGGTCGAAGGTGTCCGGGACGGGCAGGTTGGTCCAGCGGTTGATCGGCCAGGCGATGACCACGGCTCGGCCGACGACCTTGTCGACGGGGACGAAGCCCTGGTTCTCGTCGGCCGTGTTGTAGCGGGAGTCCCGCGAGTTCTGCCGGTGGTCGCCCATGACCCAGATGTGGCCCTCGGGGACCTTCACCTTGAACTGGCCGCCCTGGTCGTCCTGGCTGCACGGGGTGTTGCCCGGGTACACGTAGGGCTCGTTGAGCGCCTTGCCGTTGACCTTCAGCGGGCCGGTGCCCTTGCACTCGACCGTGTCGCCGCCGACCCCGATGACCCGCTTGATCAGGTCCTTCTCCTCCGCCGACGGCATCAGGCCGATGAAGCTGAGGGCCTTCTGCAGCGCGTTGGGGTCGGGGGTCGGCTCGCCCGCCAGCCAGTTGTCGGGGTCGTGGAAGACGACGACCTCGCCGCGCTCGGGCTCGGAGCCGAACCACGGGGTCAGCTTGTCGACCAGGACCCGGTCACCCTGCTGGAGGGTGTTCTGCATCGAGTCGGAGGGGATCGAGAACGCCTGGACGAGGAACGTCTTGATCAGCAGCGCCAGGACGAGGGCGATACCGATGAGGATCGGCAGTTCCTTCCAGAAGGAGCGCTGCTGCTTCTTCGGCCGGTCCTTCTCCGAACCGTCCGGTTCCTGGCCGCCGGTCCGCGTCCCGTCCTCGTTCACTCCGCCGTCCTCGACCGCACGCTCGTCACTCCCGGAGAACGCGGCGTGGCCCGCGTCCGGGTCGCCCGGCCCCGCGGAGCGTCCGCGGTGCTCCTCGCCTCCCTGACCGGACCGTGCGCCTACCGCCACATCCCCCACGCCGACTCCTCACTCTCTGCCGCCGCCCGCGCCATGCCCGGCGCAGGCCCACCACTCCCATAACGAGCGGGAGTTCCGCAGGGCTCGGGAGCTGGACAATCTCTTCACGCTGTCCGGGATCGTCCGGGGCAACCCTATGCGACGGCGGCGCCCCGGCGATCGACCCGGGCGCCGAGTCGGACACGGAGGCGTATGTCGTGGGCTCGTCGAGCGTGTTCCAGTGGCCGAGGGGCCAGGCGATGACCATGGCGCGGCCCACCACCTCGTCCTCGGAGACGGTGCCGCCGTAGTCGGTGTCCTGGTGCGAGCGGGAGTCCGCGGAGTTGGCGCGGTGGTCGCCCATCACCCACAGGCGGCCCTCCGGCACGGTGACGTCGAAGGGCGTCAGCGAGGGGGCGTTGCCGGGGTAGAGGTAGTCCTCGTTCAGGGGAACGCCGTTGACGGTGACGCGGCCCTGGGCGTCGCAGCACTGCACGCGGTCGCCGCCGACGCCGACGACCCGCTTGATCAGGTCCTTCTCGTTCTCCGACGGCAGCAGACCGATGAAGGTGAGGCCCTCCTTGATCTGCTTGACGCCGACCGGGTCCTCCTTCTTCACCGTGGTCCGCTCGTCCTGGAGCCAGCCGCCGGGGTCCTTGAACACGACGACGTCACCGCGCTGCGGCCTGGACCCGAACCAGGGGGTGAGCTTGTCGACGAGGACGCGGTCGCCGATCTGGATGGTCTGCTCCATGGAGCCGGACGGGATGACGAACGCCTGCACGAGGAACGTCTTCAGCACCAGCGCGATCAGGACGGCGACGCCGATGAGGAGGGGGATCTCCTTGACGGCGCTGCGCCTGCGGCGGCGCTTGACCTTGCGCTGCAGCTTGCGGCGCTCGGCGCGGGTGCGGCCGGATCCCGGGGCGACGGCCCGCCGGGCCCCGGTGGGCAGCAGGTTCTCGGCGGCGCTCGCCGGCACGCCGCGGGGCTTGCCGCGGTTACCCATGGCCGCCTCCCGTCGGAGCTGCCGCGTGCGCGGATGCCTCCCCCGCCGGCACCTTCGCGTACGCGTCCGTCGGCTCCAGGCGGCCGGCACGGCCGAACGGCCACACGACGGCCTCCGCGCGCCCGACGACCTTCTCCACCGGCACCATCCCGCCCCCGGGCGACCCGAGGCGGTCACGCGAGTCGCTGGAGCTGCCGCGGTGGTCTCCGAGGACGAACAGCCGCCCCTCGGGCACGACCACGTCGAAGCGCACCGTGGAGGGGCTGTCGCCGGGGAACAGGAAGCCCGACTCGTCGACCGACCGGCCGTTCACCCGGATCCTCCCCTCCCCGTCGCAGCAGACGACATGGTCCCCGCCCACCCCGACAACCCGTTTGATGTAGTCGGCGTCACCGAAATACCCGGAGCCGTCGAACACAATCACGTCGCCGCGGGCCGGCCCGTCGCCGAAGGTGTATGCCAACTTGTTTACGAGAACGCGGTCCCCGACCCTCAATCCCTTCTCCATCGACCCGCTCGGGATCTCGAAGGGCCGCGCCACGAACAGGTTGACCGCCAGCAGGAACAGCAGGCAGAGCAGCAGGGTCAGGGTGGTCCGCCCGCCGGGCAGCCGGTCCGTGAAGCGCGGCACCAACGCGGAACGCGACCGCCCCTCCGTCCCCGGCGTGCCCGAGGAGTCCTCGGGGTCCGGGGGGAGGGAGCGGTCGCGCTCCGTCGGCTGTGCTTCGGTGTCCATCGGGGCCAGATGCTATCCGGCCGCGATATGACGCCGGTAAAGCGCTCAGTTCTCGCGCTTCTCCTTGATCTTCGCGGCCTTGCCGCGGAGGTCACGGAGGTAGTACAGCTTGGCGCGGCGGACGTCACCCTTGGTGACGAGCTCGATCTTCTCCACGATCGGGGTGTGCACCGGGAAGGTGCGCTCGACGCCGACGGAGAAGGAGACCTTGCGGACCGTGAAGGTCTCGCGCACGCCGGAACCCTGGCGGCGGATCACCACGCCCTTGAACTGCTGCACACGGGAGCGGTTGCCCTCGATGACGCGCACGTGGACGTTGACGGTGTCGCCGGGACGGAAGTCCGGGACGTCGCTGCGGAGCGACGCGGAGTCGACGGAGTCGAGCAGGTGAGACATGTCGTCTGCTTTCTTCGCTGATGCCGCAGGTCATCAACGGCACTAGGTAACGGATCGGGCTGTGCGGTGCGGGGCGGGCGTCGTGTCCCCCTGCGGCAGGGGCGCTCGCCTGACGGCGCACAACAGCGGCCTATTGTTCCACGCCGCCGGTCCTGCGCCAAAATCGGCCGTACGGCTCCCCGGCGGGGTCCGGTTCCCAGCCGAGGATGGACAGCATCTCCCGGTCCTTCTTGTCGAAGGCCTTGGGTTCGCAGCGTTCGATCAGGTCGGGGCGGTGGAGGGTGGTCCGCCGCAGCGCCTCGTCGCGCCGCCAGCGGGCGATCTTCCCGTGGTGACCGCTGAGCAGCACGTCCGGGATCTCCCGGCCGCGCCAGGCCGGCGGCTTGGTGTAGACGGGGCCCTCCAGCAGGTTGGCCATGGCGCCGGGCGCGAAGGAGTCGTCGCGGTGCGACTCGGCGTTGCCGAGGACGCCGGGGAGCAGCCGCGCCACGGCCTCGGTGATCACCAGGACCGCGGCCTCGCCGCCGGCCAGGACGTAGTCGCCGATGGACACCTCGTACACCGGCATGCGGGTGGCGTACTCGTCGACGACGCGGCGGTCGATGCCCTCGTAGCGGGCCGGGGTGAAGATCAGCCAGGGCCGCTCGGAGAGGTGAACGGCGAGTTCCTGGGTGAAGGGGCGTCCGCTCGGGGTGGGGACGATCAGGGCGGGCTCGTGGGCGCCGTGCTCGTAGCCGTCCGCCAGGACCGAGTCCAGCGCGTCCCCCCAGGGCTCGGTCTTCATCACCATGCCGGGACCGCCGCCGTAGGGGGTGTCGTCGACGGTGTTGTGCCGGTCGTACGTCCAGTCGCGCAGGTCGTGGACGTGCACGCCGAGCCGGCCGCGGGCGCGCGCCTTGCCGACCAGGGAGACGTTCAGCGGGTCGAGGTACTCGGGGAAGATCGTGACGACGTCGAGCCTCATCGGGCGTCGTCCCCGGTGCCGGCGGCGTCGCGGGAGGAGGCGACCTCGGCGCGGTCATCGATCAGACCGGGCGGCGGGTCGATGACCGCGCGCTGCTCCTCGAGGTCGATCTCGGTGACGATCTCCTCGACGAACGGCACGAACACCTCGGTGCCGTCCGGGCGTTCGACGACGAAGAGGTCCTGGGTGGGCAGGTGGGAGATCTCGGTGATCCGGCCGACCTCCTCACCGTCCTTGGTGACGACGTCGAGGTCGATCAGCTGGTGGTCGTAGTACTCGTCCTCGCCCTCGGGCAGTTCCTCGGGGTCGACGTCGGCGATCAGCAGGGTGTTGCGCAGCGCCTCGGCGCCGGTGCGGTCGTGGACGCCCTCGAAGCGCAGCAGCAGGCGGCCGCTGTGCACCCGGCCGCTCGCGATGGTGAGCGGCCCGACGGAGGCCGGGTCGGTGGCCAGCACGGCGCCGGGGCCGAGCCTCAGCTCCGGCTCGTCGGTGCGGACCTCGACGGTGACCTCGCCCTTGATCCCGTGGGCGCGGCCGATGCGCGCGACTACCAGCTGCACTGTGTTCGTTCTCCTGTCGTACGACTGCGGGCCGGGGACGGCCCAGTGGCCCTCCCCGGCCCGAGCCGGTACTGCTTACGGCGTCAGCGGACGTGGTCCACGTCGACGAGGTCGACTCGGACACCGCGGCCGCCGATGGCGCCCACGACGGTGCGCAGCGCGCGTGCGGTGCGGCCGTTGCGGCCGATCACCTTGCCGAGGTCGTCCGGGTGGACCCGGACCTCGAGCACACGACCGCGGCGCAGGTTGCGAGAGGCGACCTGCACATCGTCAGGGTTGTCGACGATGCCCTTCACGAGGTGCTCGAGAGCCTCCTCGAGCATGCTCAGGCCTCGGTCGACGCGGACTCGGCGGAAGCCTCGTCCTTCTTCTCAGCCTTCTTCTTCTGGGTGATGGCCTCACCCTTGCCCTCGTCGTCGCCGCCGATCGCCTCGAAGGACGGGCGGGCGGGCTTCTCGGGCTGCTGCAGCAGAGGCGCCGGGGCGGGCTCGCCCTTGAACTTCTGCCAGTCGCCGGTCTTCTTCAGGATGGCGAGCACGGGCTCGGTCGGCTGGGCGCCGACGGAGAGCCAGTACGCCACGCGATCGGCGTCGACCTCGATCACCGACGGGTTGTACGTCGGGTGGTACTTGCCGATCTCCTCGATGGCCCGGCCGTCACGGCGGGTACGGGAGTCGGCGACGACGATGCGGTAGTGAGGCGAACGGATCTTGCCCAGACGCTTCAGCTTGATCTTGACTGCCACGGGAGTGGGTTCTCCTGGATTTGACGTGGTTGGGCACGGCGGACGGCCGCGTGGGGTTGCGGTACCCGAGTGCCCGATGGACGCGTCAGCCGGAGGAGAGAGGGGTCCTGTGCGGCTGTCGAGTACAGCTAGCCATTGTGCCACACCCCGAGGACCCGGACGGCCGCGGGATGAGGGCACGTGGGCACGACGAAGCGGCACCCGGCGCGTGGTGCTCTTCGCGTCGGGTGCGCCCGGTGGCCGGCGGGGCTGAGGCCCCGGCACCCACGAGGTGCCGGGGCCTCAGCTCGCCGCGACGACTTCCGGAATGCGGAACGGCTTTCCGCAGCCGCCGCAGACGATGGGCGCCTGCGCCAGCACGGACGGGACGACGCGCACGTTGCGGCCGCAGTCGCAGACCGCCTTCACGCGCACCCCGCCGCCGGACGAGCCGTGCCGCGCGGCCGGGCCGCGGAAGCTGCGGGCGGTGTCTCCCGCCGTCGCCGCGGTGTGGGCCTTGAGGGCACGCTGCAGCCGCTCCGTCGTCGGGCGGTACCGGCGCTTCGCCTCGGGGGTGAGCGTGACCAGCGAGAAGCCGCTGCTCGGGTGCGGCTCCTCGGGGTGGTCCAGGCCCAGCTCCTCGGCGATGGCCAGGAACCTGCGGTTGTGGTACCGCCCGGCTCGGGACGTGTCGCGCACGCCGCGCGCGGCGGCGATGCCGTGGACTGCCTCGTGCAGCAGTCGCTCGAAGGAGAGTTCGTGCCCGCACGCGGACGACGACTCTCCGATCAGGGACTCGGGCGCGGCGAGATCGGGCAGTTCGGGGTGGTACCGCTGAATGTCGGCCCACGCCTGTGCCAGCTCTGCGGCGAGAACAGGTGGTGTCTGTGTCGTGCTCACGTAATCACAACGAGCCGGGGTGCCTCTGTGTTCCGATTCCGGGGCATCCCAAATAATTTGC
Source organism: Streptomyces sp. GB4-14 (assembly GCF_022696125.1). Taxonomy (NCBI): domain Bacteria; kingdom Bacillati; phylum Actinomycetota; class Actinomycetes; order Kitasatosporales; family Streptomycetaceae; genus Streptomyces; species Streptomyces sp. GB4-14. The sequence goes on from NZ_RZHO01000002.1 coordinate 1,606,427, forward strand.
ACGTACCCGTCAGTTGCCACTGATGCGTCCTGACGAACACGGGTGCGCTGATCTGCGGAGAAGCCTCGCAGCTCACCGCAAGGTGGTGCGTAGGCTGACGTACGCCCCCGCGTGTATCCGGTCCGCACGCGCCGGTGCGCGTGCGCCCCTCGGACGCGCAAGAGCCCTTTCGGACGCCCTCGCGGCGGAAGGCTGCGTCCGGTTCACCCGGAACGCCGTGACGCCAGAACCTACCGGGTCCTCCCCCGCCACCGCGAACCGGCCCTCCCCCCGGCAGCCGGCGCCTCCGCCGCTGTTGGCCGGAACCGTTCCGCGGACGTCCCCGCCGTGACGGACCGGACGGCCCCCGATTACCGGGATGTGAATTCTTGCCACTGGCACGAGCAACTACCAAACGGCCGCCCCCTTCCACTGGACGACACGTCGAGGGCGGAGTTACCTGGCATACGGGGGGTGTGCGGGCGCACTGCACGGGGGCCAGGAAAAGGCACTGCGGCAACTCTCGGCTGATTGGGGCGCTTACCTATGACACCTACGCTCGTGCGGCAGCACCCGTCACGCACGGGGGCGGCCCCGCGCGTGGACCTGCGGGCACGCGCGCGTGACTGGTCCGAGATCCAGGAGCGGATGCTCGTACCGCTCTACGAGGCGGTGTACGAGCGACTCGACGTGGGCCCGGCGACCCGGCTGCTGGGCCTCGGCTGCGGCTCAGGACTGGCCCTGCTGATGGCGGCCTCCCGCGGCGCGGCGATCACCGGCGTGGACACCTCGTCCGACCGGCTGGCCCTCGCCCGGGAGCGGCTGCTGCCGGACGAGCGGGACACCCCCTCGCGGACGGACACCCGGATCGTGCAGGGCTGCCCCGCCGAGGCGGCCCCCGCCCACTCCGCCGGGTACACCGTGGTGACCGCCTTCGAACCGATCGGGTGCCTCGCCGGCGACGCCGAGGGACTGGGCGAACTGCTCGCCGAGGCGCTCCCGCTGGCCGGGCCGGGGGCGGCCGTGGTGCTGGCCGGCTGGGGCCCGCCCGAACGCTGCGCCACCTCGTCGGTGCTGCGGGTCGCCGCCAAGCTGGCGGAACCGCTGGGCGGCGCCGACGCCTGGCGCCCCACCGAGCGCGACGACCTGGAGCAGGTCGCAGGGCGCGCGGGACTGCGGCCCGACGGCTCCGGCCGGGTGGCCTGCCCCTTCGGCTACGCGGACACCGACAGCGCCGTACGGGGTCTGAAGTCGACGGGTCTGTTCGACCCGGCGATCACCGCCACCGACCAGGTGCAGGTCGACAAGGAACTGACCGAGGCCCTCCACCCGTACCAGCGCGCGGACGGCACCGTGTGGATGCCGAACGTGTTCCGGTACCTCGTCGCGCGCGTGCCCTGAGAAGCACCGCCGTACGCCGCGGGGGCGCCTCCTCCGACGAGGAGAGCGCCCCTGCGGCGTTCGTGCGCGGGCCTCAGCCCATGAACTTCTTGAACTCGTCGGGCAGCTCGAAGTCCTTGCCGCCCTGCTGCGGCAGACCGAAGGCGCCCCCGCCCTGGGCCGCCGCCGCGCGCCGCGCGGCCTCCTCCTGCTCCTGCTGCTTGCGCTTCATCGGGTTGCCGGAGCGCTGCTTGCCCTTGGCCTGCTTCTGCTTCTTCTTGGCGCGGCCGGGACCGCCGCCCATGCCCGGCATCCCGGGCATCCCCGGCATGCCGCCGCCCTGCGCCATGCGGGACATCATCTTCCGCGCCTCGAAGAACCGCTCGACCAGGTTCTTCACCGCGCTGACCTCGACACCGGATCCCTTGGCGATACGGGCGCGGCGCGAACCGTTGATGATCGTGGGGTCCTGGCGCTCGCCGGGCGTCATCGACTTGATGATCGCGGCGGTGCGGTCGACGTCCCGCTCGTCCAGGTTGTTGATCTGGTCCTTGATCTGGCCCATGCCCGGGAGCATGCCGAGCAGCTTGGAGATGGAGCCCATCTTGCGGACCTGCTCCATCTGGGCGAGGAAGTCGTCCAGGGTGAAGTCCTGGCCCTTCTTCGACGCCAGCTTGGAGGCCATCCGCTCGGCCTCTTCCTGGCTGAACGTCTTCTCCGCCTGCTCGATCAGGGTGAGCAGGTCACCCATGTCGAGGATGCGGGAGGCCATCCGGTCCGGGTGGAAGGCGTCGAAGTCGTCGAGCTTCTCACCGTTGGACGCGAACATGATCGGCTTGCCGGTGACCTGCCGGATCGACAGGGCGGCACCGCCGCGGGCGTCACCGTCGAGCTTGGAGAGCACCACGCCGTCGAAGCCGACGCCGTCGCGGAAGGCCTCCGCTGTGTTGACGGCGTCCTGGCCGATCATGGCGTCGACGACGAACAGGATCTCGTCAGGGCTGACGGCGTCCCTGATGTCCGCGGCCTGCTGCATCATCTCCTGGTCGATGCCCAGGCGGCCCGCGGTGTCCACGATCACGATGTCGTGGACCTTGGCGCGGGCGTGGTCGATGGAGTCCTTGGCGACCTTCACCGGGTCGCCGACGCCGTTGCCCGGCTCGGGCGCGTAGACGGCGACGCCCGCCCGCTCGGCGACGACGCTGAGCTGGTTGACGGCGTTGGGGCGCTGGAGGTCGGCGGCGACCAGCAGCGGGGAGTGGCCCTGGTCCTTGAGCCACTTGCCGAGCTTGCCCGCGAGGGTGGTCTTGCCGGCGCCCTGCAGACCCGCGAGCATGATCACGGTCGGGGGCTGCTTGGCGAAGCGGAGACGGCGGGTCTCGCCGCCGAGGATCTGGATCAGCTCGTCATTGACGATCTTGATGATCTGCTGGGCCGGATTGAGCGCCTTGGAGACCTCGGCGCCGAGCGCACGCTCCTTGACGTTCTTGATGAACGCGCGGACGACAGGCAGTGCGACGTCCGCTTCCAGGAGGGCGATGCGGATCTCACGCGCCGTGGCGTCGATGTCCGCCTCGGACAACCTGCCTTTGCCGCGGAGGTTTTTGAAAGTCGCGCTGAGGCGGTCGGAGAGGGTATCGAACACGGTGGCGTCGGTCCTCGAGGTCGGGGGCGGAACTGGGCTGCCCTCCAGGGTATCCGGCCCCGCGAGGGAATCGCCCCCGCCCGCCGTGGCCGGTGGCCGGGGCGGGTCCCGTGCCGCACACGCTTCCGGGCGGCACGGGGTGTGGTCACACCCGCAGTGCCTCCTCCAGCTTCCGCGCCACAGCCACCGCCTCTTCGCCCGGCAAAGGCACACCCTGCTCCTGCGTCACGTAGAAGACGTCCACCGCGTTCGCCCCCAGCGTGCTCACATGCGCGCTCCGCACCCGTACCGCCGTGTCCTCCAGCGCACGCCCGATGCGGAACAGAAGGCCGGGGGCGTCCTGCGCGCGGACCTCGATCACCGTGGCGTGCCGGGACGCGGCCGGGGCGACCGTGACCCGCGGGGGCGGGGCGACCACCCCGCGGCGCCTCGGGTACGCGGCGTCCCGTTCGGCGAGGCGGCCGGAGATGTCCAGGCTGCCGTCCAGGGCGCGGACCAGGTCGGCGCGGAGCCGGGCGGCCTGCGGCAGCGAGCCGTACTCGGCGGCGACCCGCCAGTCCAGCAGCAGCACGGAGCCGTCGACGCCGTCCGGCAGATCCAGCGAGCGCAGCTCGGCCGTGCGCACGGTCAGCCGGTGCACGGCGAGCACCCCGGCCACCGCGGGCAGCACGCCCGCCTGGTCGGGCACGGCGATCAGCAGCTCCACGCCGAGCGGTTCCGGGTCGTCGGAGGGCTCGGCGGGCGGCTCGGTCTGCGCCCGCAGGGACAGCACGGGCGCACCGGTGGCGACGGCCTCCAGGGCGAGCCGCTCGTGCTGTGCGGTGGGCGCGGCCTCCTCGGGGTCCGGCGGGGCCTGGCCCGCGAGCACGGCGGCGACCCGTTTGACCAGGTCGGCAACCAGTGAGGCGCGCCAGGAGGACCAGGCCGCCGGCCCGGTGGCGAGGGCGTCCGCCTCGGTGAGGGCGTGCAGCAGTTCCAGGGTGCCCGGGGAGCCGACGGCCTCGGCGACGGAGCGCACGGTGGCGGGGTCGTCGAGGTCGCGCCGGGTGGCGGTCTCGACGAGCAGCAGGTGGTGGCGTACGAGGGTGGCGATCACGGTGACGTCGTCCGCGTCGAAGCCGATGCGGGCGGCCACGTCCCGGGCGATGACCTCGCCGGCCACCGAGTGGTCGCCGGGCCAGCCCTTGCCGATGTCGTGCAGCAGGGCGGCGATGAGCAGCAGGTCGGGGCGGCTGACCCGGCGGGTGAACGCGGAGGCGCGCACGGCGGTCTCGATGAGGTGCCGGTCGACGGTCCACAGGTGGACGGCGTTGCGCTGCGGGCGGCAGCGCACCCGGTCCCAGTCGGGGAGCAGCAGGCTGATCAGGCCCTCGGCCTCCAGCGCCTCCCACACGTCGACGGTGGGGCGGCCGGAGCCGAGCAGGGTGAGGAGCTGCTGGCGGGCCTCGGCGGGCCAGGGCGAGGGGAGGGCGCGGGCGCCGGCGGCCATGCGGCGTACGGCGTGCAGGTTGAGGGGGAGCCCGGCCTGGGCGGCGGCGGCCGCGGCGCGCAGCGGGAGCACGAGGTCGCGGTCGGGGCGCGCGGCGCGGGCGAGCACCACTTCGCCGTCCTGCTCCACGACTCCTTCGGCGAGCGGGGACCGCTCGGGCGCGGACTTCCCTCCGCCCATCATGGCGCGCAGCCGGGGCCGTACCGAGCGCGAGCGCAGGACGCGGCCGACCTCGCGCCAGGTGACGTCGCCCGCGTAGGCGATGGTCCGGGCTGCCTCGTAGACCTGGCGGAGCAGGGCGTCGGCGTCGAGCAGGCCGAGTTCGGCGGCGACCTGGTCCTGCTCCTGGAGGGCGAGCCGGTCGGTGGCGCGTCCGGTGGTCAGGTGCAGGGCGTCGCGTACGTCGAGGAGGCGGCCGCGGGCCTCGGCGAGTCCTTCGCGGGGGGCGTCGGCGAGCCAGGAGGCGGCCACCGCGCGCAGGGCGGTGGCGTCGCGCAGTCCGCCGCGGGCCTCCTTGAGGTCGGGTTCCAGGAGGTACTGCAGTTCTCCGTGGCGTGCGGCGCGCTCCTCGCACAGCTCCCGCAGGGCGGGCAGCCGCTTGGGGGCCTGGTTGCGCCAGTCGGCGAGGACGGTGGTGCGCAGGGCGGTGGTGAGGCCGAGGTCGCCGGCGATGTGCCGGGCGTCCAGCAGACCGAGCTGGACCTTGAGGTCCTCCCCCGCGGTCTTGCGGGCCTCCGCCGGGGTGCGGACGGAGTGGTCGAGGGCGAGGCCGAGGTCCCAGACCGGGTACCAGAGGCGGTCGGCGAGGGCCGAGACGGTCTCGGGGGCGCTGCCGTCGTGGAGCAGCAGCAGGTCGAGGTCGCTGCGCGGGGAGAGCTCCGCGCGTCCGTAGCCGCCGACGGCGACGAGGGACACCCCGCGCGCTCCGGGGGCGCCGGCCGCGAAGAGTCCGGCGAGCCATTCGTCGGTGAGGCCGGCGAGCGCGGAACGGCGCGGCGGCCCGGACCGCGCCTTCTCGTTGAGAAGGCGCAGCCGGGCCGCCGCGTAGCCGCCGGGTCCCGAGTCCTCTGCCTGGCCGTGCATGTCCGTCCTGGTCACCCGGCGACTCCTGTTCGGTCGGTCTGCTGTCAGAGCGCGTCCGGGCCGCGCTCGCCGGTCCGGACCCGTACGGCCGTCTCGACGGGGATGGTCCACACCTTGCCGTCGCCGATCTTGCCGGTGCGGGCCGCTTTGACGACGACGTCGACGAGCTGCTCGGCGTCGTCGTCCTCGACCAGGACCTCGATGCGGACCTTGGGCACCAGGTCGACGGTGTACTCGGCGCCGCGGTAGACCTCGGTGTGACCGCGCTGGCGGCCGTAGCCGCTGGCCTCGGTGACGGTCAGACCGTGCACTCCGAAGGCCTGGAGGGCCTCCTTGATCTCGTCGAGCCGGTGCGGCTTCACGACGGCGGTGATGAGCTTCATGCGTCCACCTTCTTGCTCTCGGCCGGGGCGGCGGGGCTGCTGGCCGGCGTACGGGCCGCGCCGCCGCCCGCGCCGCTGAAGTCGTATGCGGTCTCGGCGTGCTCGGCCTGGTCGATGCCGGCCACCTCCTCGTCCTCGGAGACTCGCATACCGATGGTCTTGTGGATCAGGAGGGCCAGGACCGCGGAGGCGACGAAGGAGTAGGCGAGGACACCGAAGACACCGGCGCACTGCTTCCAGAACTGGTCGAGGCCGCCGCCGTAGAAGAGACCCGCGACGTCGGACTGGCCCTTGCCGGTGGCGAAGAAGCCGATGAGCAGGGAGCCGATGATGCCGCCGACGAGGTGGACGCCGACGACGTCGAGGGAGTCGTCGTAGCCGAACTTGTACTTCAGGCCGACCGCCATGGCGCACAGGACACCGGCGACGAGGCCGACCGCGATGGCGCCGAGCGGGGAGACCGCGCCGCCCGCCGGGGTGATGGCGACCAGACCGGAGACCGCGCCGGAGGCGGCGCCCAGCGTGGTGAACGCGCCGTGGCGGATCTTCTCGTAGGCGAGCCAGCCGAGGACGGCGGCGCCGGTGGCGACCTGGGTGTTGACGAACATCAGCGCGCCCACGCCGTCGTCGTTGCCGAGCCACGAGCCGGCGTTGAATCCGAACCAGCCGAACCACAGCAGACCGGCGCCGAGCATGACCAGCGGGAGGCTGTGCGGGCGCATCGGGTCCTTCTTGAAGCCGATGCGCTTGCCGATCACCAGGATCACGCCGAGGGCGGCCGCACCGGCGTTGATGTGCACGGCGGTACCGCCGGCGAAGTCGATGACGCCCAGCTCGAAGGCCCAGCCGCCGGCGCCCCACACCCAGTGCGCGACGGGGAAGTAGACGACGGTGGCCCACAGCGCGATGAAGAGGGCCCACGCGGTGAACTTCACGCGGTCCGCGAGGGCGCCGCTGATCAGGGCGGGGGTGAGGACGGCGAACATCAGCTGGAAGACCAGGAAGACGAAGACCGGGATGGTGTAGCCGTCCCAGAGTTCGGTCAGGCCGATGTCGCTCAGCCCCACCCAGTCGGAGTTCCAGCCGACGAGGCTGCCCTTGTCGTCGCCGAACGCGACGGAGAATCCGTAGAGCACCCACAGGATGGTGACGATGCCCAGGCTGATGAAGCTCATCATCAGCATGTTCAGCGTGCTCTTGACCCGGACCATGCCTCCGTAGAAGAAGGCCAGGCCGGGGGTCATGAGCATCACCAGGGCGGAACAGATGAGCATGAACCCTGTGTTGGCGGCGGACAGCGTGGGCGCGTCTGCTGCCAGGGTGATGGCTTGTGCCATCGGCGTCTCCTCGTCGTATGTACGGCCCCGTGCGGGCGAAGCCTTGAGCGGATTGAGGGGTGGGCCGGTTATGCGCCATGAAGACTGGCGCAGCGCCGTTTCGGTGGAAGCCCCTCGTTGTTTCGCCGCCGTGACGAAGGCACCCGGTGCGTTACGGGTCGGTGAACCGCCGGATCCGGGGCGCGCCGATCGTTATCGTGGCGCAATCTTCGGTGTACGGCGGGGAACCGCGGCCGGGGAGACACACGACCGGCCGCGGCCGGCCTTCCGAATGACTGGCATGGGGGAGCCGAGTCGGGCAGTTCGGGAGGGCCGGCCGCGGCCGGGGTCCGGGATCGCTCCGCGGGTCAGACCGCCTGGGCGGTCTCGGGCAGCTCGGCCGCGAGCCGCTCGGTGAGCGCGACGACCTCGGCGAGCTCCCCGAAGTCGCGTACGGCGGTGTCGACGGTCTTTCGGATACGAGTGTTGACGCGCTCGGAACGGACTTTCTTGGCGGCCTTGATGGCCTCGGTGGCGAGAACCGTGCTCTGCTCGGGCTCGCGCTGGAGCAGGTGGACCGTGGCCATGCCGATCAGGTTGAGGGCGTAGGAGCGCTGGTGCTCGCCGCCCTCCCGGCCGAACAGCTCCACGGCCCGCTGCATCAGCGGCTCGGCGAGCGAGGCGTAGGTGGGGCTGCGGCCCGCGACGTAGGCGAGGTCGCGGAAGGAGTGGCTGTTCTCCGCGTACAGCTCGGCCTCGGAGAAGAAGCGGATCCAGTCGGGGTCCGGCTCGTCCCACTCGTCGGCCTCGGCGAAGGTGTCCTCGGCCATGCGGACGGCGCGCTTGCAGCGGCCGGGCTGACCCATGTTGGCGTAGGCGCGGGCCTCCATCGCATACAGCATGGACTGGACGCGGGGGCTCGCGCAGTCGCGGCTGCCGTACTGGGCGAGGTGGATGAGCTCCAGGGCGTCCTCGGGGCGGCCGAGGTGGATCATCTGGCGGCTCATGTTGGACAGCACGTAGGAGCCGAGGGGCCGGTCGCCGGCCTCCTTGGCGGCGTGCAGGGCGAGCACGAAGTACTTCTGCGCGGTGGGCTGCAGCCCCACGTCGTAGGACATCCAGCCGGCCAGTTCGGCGAGCTCGGCGGCGACCTTGAACAGCCGCTTGGTGGTGGCCTCCGGCTGGGGCTCCTGGAGGAGGTCGGTGACCTCGTGGAGCTGGCCGACGACGGCCTTGCGGCGCAGTCCGCCGCCGCACTGGGCGTCCCACTGCCGGAACATCACGGTGGTGGTCTCCAGCAGGTCCAGCTCCGGCTTGGAGAGCCGGCCGCGGGCGCGCGCCGAGGAGGGGGCGACGTCCGGTTCGGGCCTGGGCAGGGGGCTGGGCGGGGAGGGGACGAGCCAGCGCTGCATGGGCTCGATGAGGGACGGGCCCGCGGAGAGGGCCAGCGAGCTCCCGAGGAAGCCGCGCCGCGCCAGCATGAGGTCGCTGCGCGAGAACTCGCTGAGCAGGGCCACGGTCTGCGGGCCCGTCCAGGGAAGGTCGACGCCGGTGGCGGAGGGCGCAGGGCGTGTGGTGCGCAGGCCCAGGTCCTCCACGGAGACGACGACGCCGAAGCGCTCGGAGAACAGCTCGGAGAGGATGCGCGGGATCGGCTCGCGCGGGTTCTCCCCGTCGAGCCAGCGGCGCACCCGGGAGGTGTCGGTGGAGATGTGGTTGGCGCCCAACTGCCGGGCCCTGCGGTTCACTTGGCGGGCGAGCTCGCCCTTGGACCAGCCACTGCGGACGAACCATGAGGTGAGCAGCTCGTTCGGGCGCTTCTCCGCACTCGCAGAACCCGCCCCGCCACCGCTGTTGCCGCTCACTGGAACGCCCCCATCCCTGAAGACCACTTGTCGCTGAGTGCGCCAAGCCCTATCAGAATGCCGGTAGTTGGGGCCGCCCGTCCGGCGGTTGCCACCCTTCGAACGGAAAGCCGGGTTGCCTCCGGCATACCCACGAGTGCATGTGCCCCATCCAAACCGTGCACACACAGTAACCCTACGATCACCCGCCCCACCATGGCGGAACCTCAATCGCCACCATTCGCCACCCCTTCGAATGAACGCACCGTCGCCGGCCCGCGATTGACTTGACACAGAGCAGACAAGAACGGGTGCAGCGGGTGCACTCCGGGGCGCTTGGCGCCCACCGCACCACCCCGCGTGCATCGAGGCGCTGGTTGGCGCAGGTCGCACCGGGAAGGCGGAAACAGAGAGTCACACTCTGCGTCCGCTACGTAACCACCGGTGCGCCGGACCCGTTGGAGGGGGCATGGGCTTCACGATCGGCATCAGTCGGGGCATCCGTGACATCCGGTCCGGCTCGCGGCGGCGCGGCCGCTCCTCGGACGGCACGGTCGTGGCGGAGTACACGGGACTGTGGGGCTGGGAGGTGGTGCCGGGCGTCCGTGCCGTCGCCGGTTCCTGCTCCTGCGGCCGTGCGGGCTGCCGGGCGCCGGGCGCCCACCCCCTGGAGCACGCGCCGTCGATCCGCGCGGGCGCGCCGCTGGAGGAGGTGACCGCGCTGTGGTCGGAGTTCCCGGGCGCCTCGGTGATGCTGCCCGTCGGGCAGGCGTTCGACGTGATCGAGGTGGCGGAGCCCGCCGGGTGTCACGCCCTGGCGCGGCTGGAGCGGATGGGCCTGCCCGTCGGGCCGGTCGCCGCCACCCCGGACGGCCGGGCCCAGTTCTTCGTCGCCCCGGGCGCCGCGGCCGCCCTGCCGGACCTGCTGTACCGCATGGGCTGGGACGACCCAAGCACCCTCGATCTGCGCGGCCTGGGACGCGGGACGCACATCACGGCGCCGCCGTCGGACCACGGCGGCCTCGGCCCGGTGCGCTGGCTGCGCTCCCCCGCCCTGGACTCCGCCTCCCGTCCGCCGGAGGCGCGGCTGCTGCTCGGCACGCTGGCGTACGTGGCGCACCGCTCCGCCGCCTGACCCTCTTCCTGCTCGGGCTCCTGACCTTCCTCCCGCTCTGCCGCCTGACCCCCTACCGGTACGGCGAAGCGCCCGTCCCCCGACCGTTTCCGGGGGCGGGCGCTTCCTCGCGTACGGGGCCGGACGGCTCCGGGGGTGTCACTCCCCCAGCAGGGCGTCCACGAAGGCGGCGGGCTCGAACGGCGCGAGGTCGTCCGCGCCCTCGCCGAGACCGATCAGCTTGACCGGGACGCCCAGCTCGCGCTGGACGGCGACGACGATGCCGCCCTTGGCCGTGCCGTCGAGCTTGGTGAGCACGATGCCGGTGATGTCGACGACCTCGGCGAAGACCCGCGCCTGCACCAGACCGTTCTGGCCGGTGGTGGCGTCCAGCACCAGCAGCACCTCGTCCAGCGGGGCCTGCTTCTCCACGACCCGCTTGACCTTGCCGAGCTCGTCCATGAGGCCCGTCTTGGTGTGCAGCCGGCCGGCGGTGTCGATGAGCACCGCGCCGGCGCCCATCTCCTTGCCCTCCTTGACCGCGTCGAACGCGACGGAGGCCGGGTCACCGCCCTCCGGGCCACGCACGGTGTGGGCGCCGACCCGCTCGCCCCAGGTCTGCAGCTGGTCGGCGGCGGCGGCGCGGAAGGTGTCCGCGGCGCCGAGGACGACGGTGTTGCCGTCGGCGACCAGGACGCGGGCGAGCTTGCCGGTGGTGGTGGTCTTGCCGGTGCCGTTGACGCCGACGACCATGACGACGCCCGGGCCGCCGTCGGGGTTCTCGGTGTGCACGGTGCGGTCCATCTGGGGACCGACCAGCGTGATCAGCTCCTCGCGGAGCAGCGTGCGCAGCTCCTCAGGGGTGCGGGTGCCGAGCACCTTGACCCGCTCGCGCAGCCGCTCGACCAGCTCCTGGGTGGGCTGGACGCCGACGTCGGCGGTGAGCAGGGTGTCCTCGATCTCCTCCCAGGTGTCCTCGTCGAGGTGCTCGCGGGACAGCAGGGTGAGCAGACCCTTGCCCAGGGCGTTCTGCGACCGGGACAGCCGGGCGCGCAGCCGGACCAGACGGCCGGCGGTGGGCTCCGGGATCTCGATCTCGGGAGCCTCGGCGGCGGGCGGTTCCTCGATGACGACGGGACCGGCGCCCGCCGGAAGATCAACCTCCTCGATGGTGCGCCGCGGTTCCTCCCGCGGCGTCTCGGCCTCTTCGCCGACGTGCGGCTCGGCCGGCGGGGCGGTGATGTCGGGCGCGGCGGGCGGCGGCGGGGGCAGCGGCTTCTTGCGCCGGCTCCCGACGATCAGCCCGCCGAGCGCGCCGAGCACGACCACGGCGATGACTACAGCAAGGATGACGATGTCCATAACCCGTCCAGTATCAGCCATGCTCCCCCCACGCCCCCCATACAGACGCGCGCCGTCCGAGGCGCCAAAGGGGCGCGGGGAACCACGCGCCGGCCGCACACAACCCGCACCCGTCCGCGGACATGCCACCGCCCCGGCTCGGACACATCCGAACCGGGGCGGGTGGGGGGTGGCGTACGAGGGGCGGGGCAGCGGGGAGGTGACCCCGCCCCTCGGGTCAAAGGGGGGCGGAGGGGCGTCAGCCCATCTCCTCCAGCCGCTTGCCCTTCGTCTCCTTCACGAACTTCAGCACGAACGGAATCGACAGCGCCGCGAACACCGTGTAGATCACGTAGGTGAAGGACAGGTTCCAGTCCGCCAGTGACGGGAAGCTCGCGGTGATCGCCCAGTTGGCGATCCACTGCGCGGCGGCGGCGACACCGAGGGCGGCGGCGCGGATCCGGTTCGGGAACATCTCGCCGAGCATGACCCACACGACCACACCCCACGACAGGGCGAAGAAGAGGACGAAGACGTGGGCCGCGATCAGGGCGACCCAGCCCTGTGTGGCGGGCAGCTGGCCGTCGACGAGGTCCGAGGAGAAGGCCCAGGCCTCCAGCGCGAGACCGATCACCATGCCGACCGAGCCGATGATGGCCAGCGGACGGCGGCCGATGCGGTCGACGAAGATCATCGCGATGACGGTGCCGACGATGTTGATGATCGACGTCGTGAACGAGTAGAAGAACGAGTCCGACGGGTCGACGCCGACCGACTGCCACAGCGTGGCGGAGTAGTAGAACGCGACGTTGATGCCGACGAACTGCTGGAAGACCGACAGGCCGATACCGACCCACACGATCGGCTTGAAGAAGAAGCTGCCGCCGAGCAGGTCCTTGAAGCTGGACTTCTCCTCGCGGTGCATGCCGGTCTCGATCTCGGTGACGCGGGCGTCGAGGTCGACCTCGCTGCCCTCGACCTCGGAGAGGATCTGACGGGCGCGCTCGTGCTTGCCGACGGAGATCAGGTAGCGGGGCGACTCGGGGATGGCGAAGGACAGCAGGCCGTAGAGGACGGCCGGGACCACCATGACGCCGAGCATGACCTGCCAGGCCTCCAGTCCCATCAGCTCACCGCGCTGGTCGCCGTCGGCGGCGTTCAGGATGCCCCAGTTGACGAGCTGGGAGACGGCGATGCCGATGACGATCGCGGCCTGCTGGAAGGAGCCGAGCCGGCCGCGGTAGGCGGGCGGGGCGACCTCGGCGATGTAGGCCGGGCCGATGACGGAGGCCATGCCGATGGCGAAGCCGCCGACGACCCGCCAGAAGGCGAGGTCCCACAGCGCGAAGGGCAGCGCGGAGCCGACGGCGCTGACCGTGAAGAGGACCGCGGCGATCTGCATGCAGCGGATGCGTCCGATGCGGTCGGCTATCCGGCCGGCGGTGGCGGCGCCGATGGCACAGCCGATCAGCGCGATGGCGATGACCTGGGCGAGCGCGGCGGAGCCGACGTCGTAGCGGTCGCGGATCGCCTCGACGGCGCCGTTGATCACGGAGCTGTCGTAGCCGAAGAGGAAGCCGCCCATGGCGGCGGCAGCGGTGATGAAGATGACATGCCCGAGATGTTCGGGGTGAGCCGTCCTGGCTCCTGACGCTTGTGCCTGCGCAGTGCTGGTCACGTGTACTCCTCGGGCCACCGGCAACATCGCCGGGTGGGGGTCAGCCCTTCAAGGTTTCTGCCGTAGGCACCTGAAGGTAAAAACAACATTGCAGAGACTATGTCTTCAACTCTTGAAGTCAATAGATCCGCGGCTGTGAGTTACGAGACGCAGAAGCACAGAGGAGACCACGGAGGAGACCAAGGAGCGATCCCACAGAGGATTCACATCTTGAAGAGTTCGGGCCGTTTCAGCGCAGACGCTGACTGATGACCTTGGACACGCCGTCGCCCTGCATGGAGACGCCGTACAGCGCGTCGGCGACCTCCATGGTGCGCTTCTGGTGCGTGATCACGATCAGCTGCGAGGCCTCCTGCAGCTCCTGCATGATCCGGATCAGCCGCTGGAGGTTGGTGTCGTCGAGGGCGGCCTCGACCTCGTCCATCACGTAGAACGGGCTGGGCCGTGCCTTGAAGATCGACACGAGCAGCGCCACCGCGGTCAGCGACCGCTCGCCGCCCGACAGCAGCGACAGCCGCTTCACCTTCTTGCCCGGCGGACGCGCCTCTACGTCCACGCCCGTCGTGAGCATGTTGTCGGGGTCGGTGAGCACCAGGCGCCCCTCCCCGCCCGGGAACAGCCGGGAGAAGACGCCCTCGAACTCCCGGGCCGTGTCCCGGTAGGCCTCGGTGAAGACCTGCTCGACGCGTTCGTCGACCTCCTTGACGACCTGGAGCAGGTCCGCGCGGGTCTTCTTCAGGTCCTCCAGCTGCTCGCTGAGGAACTGATGGCGTTCCTCCAGCGCCGCGAACTCCTCCAGGGCGAGCGGGTTGACCTTGCCGAGCTGCTGGTAGGCGCGCTCGGCGGCCCTCAGTCGCTTCTCCTGCTCGGCCCGCACGAAGGGACGGGGCTGGTTGCGCGGATGCTCCGGGTCCTCCGGGAGCTGCTCGCCCTCGGCGGGGGGCGAGGGCGGCACCGGCTGGTGCGGCCCGTACTCCGCCACCAGCCCGGCCGGTTCGACACCCAGTTCCTCCAGCGCCTTCGCCTCCAGCTGCTCCATCCGCAGCCGCTTCTCCGCTCCTAGTACCTCGCCTCGGTGAACCGAATCCGTCAACTTGTCGAGTTCCGCCTTGAGATCGCGTCCCTCGGCGCGGGCGCGGGCGAGTTCCTCCTCGCGGCGCGCCTTGGCGGCCTCGGCGGCGGTGCGCTCCTCGGCGGCGCGGGACAGGGACACCTCGACGTGCGCGAGCAGCTGGCGGGCACCCGCGGCGACGGCGGCGGCGACCTCCGCCTCGTGGCGCAGCCGGGCGCGGCGCTGCTCGGCACGCGCGCGTGCCTCGCGTTCCGCGCGGGCGGCCCGGTCCAGGGAGTCGGCCCGCCCGGCCAGCCCTTTCACCCGCTCCTCGTGCGTACGGACCTGGAGGCGGGCCTCCATCTCGGTCTGACGGGCGTTGGCGCCGTCGGCGGCGAGCCGGTCGCGCACGGAGGTGTCGGGCTCCTCCTCGAACGGCATCTCCTCGGCCGCCTCGAGCCGCTCGGCGAGCTCCTCCACCTCGGCGAGCGCCCTGTCGAGGGCCTCCTGCGCGCGTTCGGCGGCGGCCCCGGCGCGCTCGGCCTCGCCCGCGGCGCCGCGTGCCTGTCCGGCGAGCCGGCCGAGCTGCTGGGCGACGGCGGACTTCTCCCGGTCGGCGGCCCGGCGCCGCTCCCCCAGCTCCTCGACGAGGGCGGCGCACTCCCGGCGCCGGGCGGCCGCGGCCTCCTGCGCCTCGGCCAGCTCCTCGCAGCGCACCTCGAGCTCCTCCAGCTCGGCGGCCGCCTCGTCGACGGACGCCTGCACCTCCAGGAGGCTGGGGGCGCCGGCCGAGCCACCGTGCGCGAAGTGGGCGCCGAGCAGGTCGCCCTCGGCGGTGACGGCGGTGAGGCCGGGCCGGGCGTGGACGAGTTCCTCTGCGTCCTCCAGGGTGGTGACGACGACGATGCCGTGCAGCAGCCTTCGCACGGCCGGCATGAGGTCGTCGGGGCCGCTGACCAGGCGCTCCGCGGGGAGGGGGGTCCCCGAGAGGGTCGAGGCTGCGGGCGTGTCGGGGGTGGGCGCGCCGTTCCCCACGCCCTCGGAGCGGGTTTCACCCGCGGTGTCGGAGGGCGGGCCGGCCAGGAGGAGGGCGGCCCGTCCCGCGTCCTGTTTGCGCAGCAGCCGGATCGCGTCGGCCGCCGCGGACGGGGAGGAGACCGCGAGGGCGTCCGCCGCCGCGCCGAACGCGGCCGCGAGCGGTACCTCGTAGCCGGGCGTCACCGTCAGCAGTTCCGCGGCCGGGCCCAGCAGCCCGGTGAGGCTGTCCCTCGCGCCGAGCAGCGCGCCGGTGCCGTCCTTGCGGCGCAGGCCGAGTGCCAGGGCCTCGTGGCGTGCCTGGGTCGCGGCGCGTTTCCGCTCCACGGCGGTGACCGCCTCGCGGGCGGCGGTGAGGGCGGCCTCGGCCTCGGCGAGCCCGCGCTTGGCCTCCTCGTGCCGCTCGCCGAGCTCCGCGTCGCCCGCGTCGAGGCCGTCGACCTCCGCCTGGAGGGTCTCGTACTCCTCCTGGGCGGCCACGGCGCGCTGGCGTGCCTCGTCGCGGGCGGCGGCGAGGCGTTCGATCTCGGCCTGGGCGGCGGCGGCACGGGAACGGGCGGCGCCCACTTGGCCCTTGAGCCGGGCGAGTCCTTCGCGCCGGTCGGCGATGGCGCGGGCGACGTCCTTGAGGCGCCGTTCCTCCTGGGCCAGTTCGCGCTCCAGTTCGGCGCGGTGGGCGACGGTGTCCTCCAGCGCGCGTTCGGCCGCCTCGAGCGCGGCCTCCAGTTCGGCTTCCTGCTCGCGGATGCGGGCGGCCTCGCGCTCCATGTCCTCGGGATCCCGGCCGCGCCGCTCCTCCGGGGGCGCGGAGGTGGCGCTCTTCACGCGTGCGTCGGCGAGCGAGACGGTGCCGCGCACGCGTTCGGCGAGCTGGGAGAGCTCGTACCAGGTCTGCTGTGCGTCGTGCAGCCGCGGGGCGAGGCGGCGGACCTCGTCCTCCAGGAGCGCCTCGCGTCGGAGGGCCTTCTTCAGCTCGGCCTCGGCCGCCTCCTTGCGCTGTTTCAGGGCGGCCTCGTCGGCGATCTCGGCCTGGAGCGCCTCGCGCAGCTTGACGAGGTCGTCGGCGAGGAGGCGCAGGCGGGCGTCGCGCAGGTCGGCCTGGATGACCGCGGCGCGGCGGGCGACGGCGGCCTGGCGGCCGAGCGGCTTGAGCTGGCGGCGGAGTTCGTCGGTGAGGTCCTGCACGCGCGCGAGGTTGGCCTGCATCGCGTCCAGCTTGCGCAGCGCCTTCTCCTTGCGCTTACGGTGCTTGAGGACGCCGGCCGCCTCCTCGATGAAGGCGCGGCGGCCCATGGGGTCCGCGTGCAGGACGGAGTCGAGCTGGCCCTGGCCGACGATGACGTGCATCTCGCGGCCGATGCCGGAGTCGGAGAGCAGTTCCTGGATGTCCAGGAGGCGGCAGGTGTCGCCGTTGATCTGGTACTCGCTGCCGCCGTTGCGGAACATGATCCGCGTGATGGTGACCTCGGCGTACTCGATGGGGAGGGCCCCGTCGGAGTTGTCGATGGTCAGGGACACCTCGGCGCGGCCGAGCGGCGGGCGGCCGGTGGTGCCGGCGAAGATGACGTCCTCCATCTTGCCGCCGCGCAGGGACTTGGCGCCCTGCTCGCCCATGACCCAGCTGAGCGCGTCCACCACGTTGGACTTGCCCGAGCCGTTCGGACCGACGACGCACGTGATGCCCGGTTTGAACCGGAGCGTGGTCGCCGAGGCGAACGACTTGAAGCCGCGGAGGGTCAGGGCCTTGAGGTGCACGCCGTCGGACTCTACCCGGCGGGCATGTCTCACTCCATGAGCGCGCGGTTTCGCGGGTGAACGCGCAGGGCATGCCAGACGTTGAGAAGGTGAAAAGGTGCGCGGGACAGAGAGTGCGCCGCGCGGGGGGCGCGGGGTTCCCCGCGGACAGACGGCAGGCTCAGCGGTTCGGGACGCGGAGGGGTGAAGAAAGAAGGGACGCCGAAGCGTCCCTTGCAGTTCTGACTGCCTGGCGGTGGTGACGAGCAAGCCCGACCACTGCGGTGCTGTTCGTGGAGCGTGCAGTGATCAGGTGAGCGCAGGCTCCGCCTGGTGTGCGTCAACGCTCTCCATGATCCTGTCGTGAGAAGCGGCAGCCTTCAGGGCGTCCTTCTCCGCCTGGATCCGTACGAGCTCGGATTCCAGGTCCTGGACGCGCTGCTGGAGCCGTCGCATCTCGGCGAGGAGTCGCGGGTCGGAGCCGCCGACGTAACCGAGAAGCGCCTTTGCCATGATGGATGGTCCTCCACAATGAGTGACCGACCGATGCGGTGTGGGTCGTGAGGGATTCGCACCCGCGGTGCTTGGCAGGCCTGGAGTTGTGCTGCCGTTCAGCCATGCCAAACAGCTAAGGTGCGCGGGGCTTTCAGCGTCTCACCAAAAAGTTTGAGGGTCAACACGATCACGCCCCGTATTGGGGGACAACCGGGCGCATACGGCCGGACGGCGGCGGCGTCGCGTTTCTCGCGGGTCCTCGGGGCGTGGCGATCATCTTGGCGGGCGCGGTGGCCGCCGGCAAGCCGTTTGCTTCGATCACCAGCACTTTTTTCCTCCCGGACGGTTCCCGGCGGGTCCCGGGCGGGCTTCGGTACGGCGGCCCGGCAGGGGCCGTCAGCGGATCGCGAAGCCGTCGTAGCCGCCGCGGGGTGTGTCCCAGATCTCGGTCACACCGTCCACGTGCCCGGGCGTGTCGCCGGCCTGGAGCCACTCCAGCAGCCGCTCGCAGCGCTCGCGGGGGCCCTCGGCGACCACCTGCACCCTGCCGTCGCCGAGATTCAGGGCGAAGCCCCGCAGGCCGCCGATCTCCAGGGCCTTGGCCCGGGTGAACCAGCGGAAGCCCACGCCCTGGACATGTCCGCGGACCCAGGCGACCAGTCGCACATCCTCGCTCATGGCTGCAACCTAACCGGACAAAGTCACACCGGGCACTCCTCCCCCTTGCGCCATGCGGTAGCGTCCCCACCCATGAATCTCATATGAAACTCACTCGTTCGTGTGAGTTTCGTGATCGTCGAGTTTCGGACTGGTCGCGAGACGCGGCCGACCGCCAGGACGAGGAAGGCCATACATGGGACGCCACCGACGCTCCGACGCCGGCCGCGCCGCCACGAGCCGCGCCGCCGGGGTCACCCACCACGACGGCTCCTACGGTGAAGGCCTGGACCCGCGAGGCGCCGGCGCCGACGGCCCGCCCACGATGGGCACCGCGCCGTACCTGAACCCGGAGGCCTACGCGCAGACGTACGCCCTCAGCGAGGCGTACCTGTACGCGACGGACGAGACCGCCCTTTCCTCCGGCGGCGCCGGCTTCACCCCGGGCGGCTACCCGGACGCAGGCCCCGCCCCGGCCGCGTACGCCTACACGGCGCCCGCCGCGGACACCCTCGCGGGTCCGACCGTCGCCGCGCCGACCGCCCCGACCGTCCCGGGCCCCCGCACCGCCGAGTACGACTTCACGGGTCACTCCTTCGCCGGTGACGACCCGCTGCCCGAGTGGGACGTCACGCCCCGGCCCCGCCCCGTCCGTACCGCCCGCACCACCGTGACCTCGTCGGTCGGCGCGGACGACCGGCCCGCGAACGGGCGGCGCCGCAAGAAGAAGAAGGCCGCGACGCCGGTCCGCACCGGGCTGCTCGGCGTGTCCGCCGCCGTGGCCATCGGCACGGTCGCGGTGGCCACCGGCGCGGTGCCGGGCCTGGAGAACTACAAGCTCGGCGGCGACCGCGGCCCCAGCGACAACGTGCAGGCCGGCGCCGGTGTGGCGACCAACCTGCCGACCGAGCAGGGCGGCACGTCCGGTTCCGCCGAGGCGCCGAGCCGCGACGCGTCGACCCCCGCGAGCCGCGACGGCGGACGCGCCACCTCCCCGGCGCCCTCGGCGATGCCGTCCACCCCGACCGCGCCGACGAAGACGCCCGAGGCGGAGAAGACCCCGGAGAAGACGGAGTCCGCGGCGGCCCCGGAGAAGACCGAGGAGCAGGCGCAGGACCGCAGGACGGCGCCCGACACCGAGCGGAAGGCGGGCGGCCAGAGCCAGGGCAAGGGCCAGACCTCGGCCGAGGCCACCGCCGCCGCGGAGGTGCTGCGGCTGGTGAACGCCGAGCGCGCGAAGGTGGGCTGCAGCCCGGTCACCGCGGACGGACCACTGACCGCGCTGGCCACGGCCTTCAGCGACGACATGGCCGGCCGGGGCTTCTTCGACCACACCGACCCCGACGGCGACACCCCGTGGGACCGCGCGCAGGCGGCCGGCATCAGCAACCTCGGCGGCGAGAACATAGCCCGCGGCCAGGCCGACGCCGAGGCCGTCATGCAAGCCTGGATGGACAGCCCCGGTCACAAGGCCAACATCCTGAACTGCGACTTCAAGACCCTCGGCGTGGGTGTCCACCTGGGCCCGGGCGGCCCTTGGTGGACGCAGAACTTCGGCTACTGAGCCGCCCCGGGCGGCTCGGCCCGGGCGTCGGCCGGCAGCGCCACCAGGCTCTGGTGAGCTGCCGGCCGACGCCCTCGTCGTGTCTCAGGCGGGCGGCGCCGGCCCATCGTCGGCGGCCCGCCCCGCCCTGAGGCGCTGCACTCCGATCACCAGCCGCACCGGCATGGCCCACAGGCCCGCGAGGGCGAATGCCGCCGTCGGGCCGGACAGCGCGCTGTGTGCCTTCACGGCTCCCCCCTTCCGACAGGAAGGCGTCTACCCGTGGCGGCCCCGCGCTCACAGGGTGACGGACAGCAGCGGGAGGACCCGGCCGGGGATGGAGCCGGACGGCGTCTCTCCCGTCCGTACCGCGCCCATCGCCAGGTAGAACCGCTGCGCGTTCGGGTCGGCCTCGATCGTCAGGCGGTGGAAACCGGCGGCCCGGGCGGTGGCGAGGGCGTGTGCGAAGAGGGCGCGGCCGATGCCCTGGCCGAGGGCCGACAGGTCCACGAACATCATGCCCAGGGCACCCTCCGGCGGCCGGCCGTCCACCGTCGTGAAGCCGAGGACGCGGCCGTCCCGTCCGGCCGGCGCGGCCCGCCGCTCCCTCACCTCCGACGGGGAGACGGTCGGTTCCTCCCGGCACGACGCCATGAAGGCCTCGTCGTAGCCCCAGTGGGCCTTCGACCGGAGGGCCGGTTCGGTCAGCTCGCCGGCCTCGTCGGGCCGGGCGTCCCGGATCAGCACGACCAACCTCCCCCTTCGCTTACCGGCAGTAAGCGCCACCCTTCGGTAAGCGCTGCTCTGAAGTACGCTGAGCCTATGACGACCACGCAGTCGGCCCCGGAGGACCGGGACCTCCCGTTCAACGTGTTCGCCAAGTCCTGCCCGTCCCGCGGCACGCTGGAACATGTGACCGGGCGCTGGGGAGGACTGACGCTGGGGGCGCTGTACGAGGGGTCGTTGCGGTTCAACGAGCTGCGCCGGCGCGTCGACGGCGTCAGCGAGAAGATGCTGTCGCAGACCCTGCACGCGCTGGAGCGCGACGGGCTCGTGCACCGCGAGGCGCAGCTGACCAACCCGCCCCGGGTGGACTACGAACTCACCCCGCTGGGCCGCGAGGTCGCCGAGCACCTGCTGGCGCTCATCCGTCTCCTGGAGGACCGCATGGACACCGTCCTCGAGGCCCGGGAGCGTTACGACGCGGCGCGCGGCGCCCGCTGACAGCGCGGGCAGAAGTAGCTGGAGCGGTTCATCCACGCCCGCCGGCGAATCGGCGTACCGCAGCGGCGGCAGGGCAGGCCCTCGCGGCCGTACGCGTCCAGGGAGCGGTCGAAGTAGCCGGACTCGCCGTTGACGTTGACGTACAGGCTGTCGAAGCTGGTGCCGCCGGCGACGAGGGCCGCGTTCATCACGTCGCGGACGTGGCCCAGCAGCTGCAGTGTGCGCGGGCGGGTGAAGCCGGCCGTCGGGCGCTCGTAGTGGACGCGGGCGCGCCACAGCGCCTCGTCCGCGTAGATGTTGCCGACGCCGCTGATCAGTGACTGGTCGAGCAGCGCCCGCTTGATCGTGGTCCGCTTGCGGCGCAGCGCCTGGTGGAAGGCCTCGTCGTCGAAGAGCGGGTCGAGCGGGTCGCGGGCGATGTGCGCGATGACGTCGGGCAGGCCGTCGGGGGTGTTGTCGTGCAGCGACAGTCCGCCGAAGGTGCGCTGGTCGACGAAGCGCAGCTCGGTGTCGCCCGCCGGGCCCTCGTCCGGCGACTGCGGCTCGGTGAAACGGATGCGGATGCGCAGGTGCTTCTCGTCCGGCGCGGCGTGCGGCTGCATCAGCAGCTGGCCGCTCATGCCGAGATGGGCCAGGACCGACTGGTCCGTGTCCTCCAGCGGCAGCCACAGGTACTTGCCGCGGCGGCGCGGGACGCCGATGCGGTGGCCCTTCAGCCGGTGCGCGAAGTCGTCCGCGCCGGCCGGATGGCGGCGCACCGCGCGGGGGTGCAGGACCTCGGCGTCGGCGACGGTCCGGTGGGCGACCCACCGCTCGAGTCCGCGCCGGACGACCTCGACCTCGGGCAGCTCGGGCATGACGTCCCCTCCCAGGACCGGTGGAACGAGCACCGAGCGCCCGCCCCGGTGCGGGGACGGGCGCTCGGGTCGCGCGTGCTACGTCAGGCGGAGGCCGACGGGGCGTCGGCGCTCTTGCCGGAGGCTTCGGCCTCGGCGGCCTGGACGACCTCTTCGGCCTCCTGAGCCGCCTTGGCCCGCTCGTCCGCCGCGGCCTTGATGGCCCGCCACGCGGACTCGGCGGCCTGCTGCTCCGCCTCCTTCTTGCTGCGGCCGGTGCCGGTGCCGTACGAGACGCCTCCGACGCGGGCGGCAGCAGTGAAGGTCTTCTCGTGGTCGGGGCCGGTCTCCGTGACCAGGTACTCGGGAACGCCGAGCCCCTCGGTCGCGGTGAGCTCCTGGAGACTGGTCTTCCAGTCCAGGCCGGCGCCCAGGTTCGAGGACTTCTCGATCAGCGGGTCGAACAGGCGGTGCACCAGCTCCGCCGCCGATTCCAGGCCCTGGTCGAGATAGACCGCGCCGATCACCGCTTCGAGGGTGTCGGCGAGGATGGATGCCTTGTCCCGGCCGCCCGTTCCCTCTTCACCGCGGCCGAGCCGGATGAAGGAGCCGAGGTCGAGCCCGCGGCCCACCTCCGCCAGCGCACGCGAGTTGACCACCGCGGCCCGCAGCTTGGCCAGCTGGCCTTCGGGCAGGTCGGGGTGGGTGCGGTACAGCGTGTCGGTGACGACGAGGCCGAGCACGGAGTCCCCGAGGAACTCGAGGCGCTCGTTCGTCGGCAGACCGCCGTTCTCGTACGCGTAGGAACGATGGGTCAGCGCACGCACCAGAAGGGCGGACTCGACCTGGTAGCCGAGCCGCCCTTCCAGAAGCGTTGGGGACGAGGCCTGGTTGTCCGCAGAGTTTTTCTTCGGCGTGGACACAGTGCCTCTCACCAGCCGCTCAGACCTCGAGGACCTGGCGCTTGTTGTAAGTGCCGCAAGACGGGCACGCGATGTGCTGCTGCTTGGGCTCGTGGCAGCGCTCGCACGCAACCAGGGTGGGGACCGCAGCCTTCCACTGCGACCGGCGGTGGCGCGTGTTGCTGCGCGACATCTTCCGCTTCGGAACAGCCACGGCTACTTCTCCTGCTTCTCGTCGACGCCGGCTTCGGCGCCGCTCATCTCGTCCTTCTCGCCGTCCTTCATGGTGCCGGCGAGTCCCTGCAATGCCGCCCAACGGATGTCGACGGCGTCGTGATGGTGGTCCGGGTCGTCCGCCAGCCGTACTCCGCACTCGGAGCACAGTCCCGGGCAGTCTTCCTGGCACACCGGCTGCATCGGCAGTGCGAGCACCACCGCGTCGCGCAGCACCGGCTCGAGGTCGAACAGGCCGTCCTCGAGGAGGAGCCGGTCCTCGTCGTCCTCGGCGTCGTCGCCCGGTTCCGCGATCACGCGGCCCCGGTCGTCGGCGTCAGGGTACGAGAACATCTCCTGGAAGTCCGCTTCGAGCTCCAGCTCGAGCGGCTCCAGACACCTTACGCACTCCCCCTCGGCCTTGGCACGGGCGGTGCCTGTGACGAGCACACCTTCCATGACCGACTCGAGCCGGAGTTCGAGCTCCACCGGGGCGCCTTCCGGCACTCCGACGACTCCCTGGATACCGAGGTCCTGGGGAGCGTCGACCGTACGGGTCAGGCGCTGCAGCGCACCGGGCCGCCGCCCCAGCTCGTGCGTGTCGAACACGAGGGGGTTGCGGTGGTCGAGGCGGGCGTTCAGAGCCATTCCTGCTTTCGATCTTCGAGCTCAGAGGGTGTCGCTGCCGTACGGATGCGTTCCGGGCAGCGTGGATCGCGGTCATACGCGCGACCGAAGAGCCAGGATACTGGACCTTTCGCTCTCGGCCCAATCCGCCCCTAGAGGCCCCGCTCGCGCCGGTAGGCCTCGAGCTGCTCGGGCGTGATCATGCTGGTGTCGAACAGGCTCGTCTCGTCCAGCGCGTACCCCTGCTGCGGCTGAGGCGGCACGTGCTGGGCGGCCTGGCCCGGGTCGTACCCCTGCTGGGAGGCGTCGTAGCCCTGGTAGGCCGCGTACGGGTCGGTCTGGGCGTAGCCGCCGGCCTGGGCGTACGGGTCCTGGGCGCCGCCGTACTGCTGCTGGTAGCCGCCGTAGGGGTCGGCCTGCTGGACGTCGTAGCCGTACGCGGGCTCCGGCTGGGCGTAGGGCTGCGTCTGCGGCTGCGGGGGCTGCTGGGGCTGGGGCGGCTGCTGCGGCCCGGACCTGCGGCCCTGGGCGTCCTGCTCGGCGAGGGAGGCCAGGTCGGCGAGGTAGTCGGCGTCGCTGGAGTGCTGGACGGTGGTGGTGTCGTCGGCCAGCGCGCCCAGGTCGTCGGTGGCGATCCGGCCGTGCAGCTTCTGCCGGCCGCGGCCGACCGCCTCCAGCGTCTTGGCGAGCACCGCCTCGAAGGCGCCGAGCTTCACGTCGACGTAGGCGTCCGCGTTGCGGCGCAGCGTCTCCGGGTCGTGGCTGCGCTCGGGGGCGTCCTCGTCCTCGTAGCCCTGCTCGTCGAGGCCGGGGCCGGTGCCGAGCAGCTTCTCGCGGCCGCGGCCGACGGAGCCGAGGGTCTTGGTGAGGACGACCTCGAAGTTGGCGAGCTTGGAGTCGACGTAGTCGTCGGCCTCGGCGCGGATCTCCTCGGCCTCCTTGCGGGCCTCGGCGAGGATCCGGTCGGCCTCGGCCTGGGAACGGCGGGCGATCTCGGTCTCGGCGATCAGCGAGCCGCGCTGGGCGTGCGCCTCGGAGATGATCCGCTCGGCCTCCTGGCGGGCCTGTTCGACCATCTGCTCCCGGCCGCCGATCAACTCCTCGGCCTGGGCAAGGGAGTCGGGCAGCGCCGCGCGCACCTCGTCGAGCATGGCGAGCAGTTCGGCGCGGTTGACCACGCACGACGCCGACATGGGCATCGACCGGGCACTGGAGACCGCGGCGACGATCTCGTCCAGCTTCTTCTGCACGTCCACCGTGTGCTCGCCACTCTCTACAGCTGTGTTGGAGACGGACGGGACGACTGTACGGCCATGGGGCGTCCGGTGGACACCGGATGCCCCCGCCGTCCGTGGCGCCGGGGTGCGTTCAGTCCTTGCGCAGGCGTTCGGTGAGCGCCGTCAGGACCTCGGCGGGCACCAGGTGGGAGACGTCGCCGCCCCACGCCGCGACCTCCTTGACGAGCGAGGAGGACAGGAAGCTGTAGGTGGGGTTGGTGGGGACGAAGAGGGTCTCCACGCCCGAGAGGCCGTTGTTCATCTGGGCCATCTGCAGCTCGTAGTCGAAGTCGCTGACCGCGCGCAGGCCCTTGACGATGGCGGGGATGTCGCGCTGCTTGCAGAAGTCGACGAGGAGGCCGTGGAAGGCCTCGACCCGGACATTGCCGTACTCGGCGGTGACGGTGCGGATCAGGTCGATCCGCTCCTCGATCTCGAACAGGCCCTTCTTGGACTTGTTGATCATCACCGCGACGTAGACCTCGTCGTACAGCCGGGAGGCCCGGGCGATGATGTCGAGGTGTCCGTTGGTGATCGGGTCGAAGGACCCGGGACATACGGCGCGGCGCACTGGTGATTCCTCGCTCTCCGGTCCGGTCATCGTGCGTCTTCGCACGTAGAGGCGGCGCGACCGTACCAAAACGTTCCCTCGCCGTACCGACGGGCCCGGATGGCCTCGAAACCCGGCGGGAAGGCGAATTCTCCGCCTCTGGTGCTGCGCTCCACGGTGACGAGGGCGTCGGCGGCGAGCCACCCCTGGGAGCGGAGTGTGAGCAGGATCTCCCGAAGATCGCCGTCGGAGACGGCGTAGGGCGGGTCGAGGAAGACGAGGTCGTACGGCTGCTCCGGCGGCGCGGCGCGGACGATCTGTTCCGCTTTGCCGGACCTCACTTCGGCGCCCGGGAGGCCGAGCGACTTCACGTTCTCCCGGACGGTGCGCACCGCGCGGGCGTCGGCCTCGACGAGCAGGACGTGTCCGGCTCCGCGGGACAGGGCTTCCAGGCCGACGGCGCCGGAGCCCGCGTAGAGGTCGAGGACGCGTTCGCCGTCGAGGGGACCGCCGAGCAGCGACTGCCAGGTGGAGAAGAGCCCTTCGCGCGCCCGGTCGGAGGTGGGGCGGGTGCCCTGCCCCGGCGGGACGGCCAGGCGGCGTCCGCCGGCGGTGCCGGCGATCACGCGGGTCATGTCCTCGGTCCTTGTCCGTGAGTACGGGTCGGTGTGTGCGGGCCGGTGGCCGCGTCCCAGTCTGTCAGCCCTTCTCCAGGTACTGCTCACGCTCCTCGTCCAGCAGGGCGTCCAGTGCCGTGCGCAGGGCGGGCAGGCGCTCCAGGTCCGGGTCGGCGGCGACGATCCGGTTGGCCTCCGCGCGGGCCTCGGCGATGACCTCCTCGTCGTCGATGACGGCGAGCATGCGCAGGCTGGACCGGGTGCCGGACTGGGCCTGGCCCAGCACGTCGCCCTCGCGGCGCTGTTCGAGGTCGATGCGGGAGAGCTCGAAGCCGTCGAGGGTGGACGCGACGGCGTTCAGCCGCTGGCGGGCGGCGCTCGCCTCGGGCATCTCGCTGACCAGCAGGCACAGTCCGGGGGCCGAGCCGCGGCCGACGCGGCCGCGCAGCTGGTGCAGCTGGGAGACGCCGAAGCGGTCGGCGTCCATGATCACCATCACGGTGGCGTTCGGGACGTTGACGCCGACCTCGATGACGGTGGTGGCCACCAGGACGTCCACCTCGCCGGCGGCGAACCGGCGCATCACGGCGTCCTTGTCGTCGGGCTGCATCCTGCCGTGCAGGACCTCGACGCGCAGTCCGGCCAGCGGGCCCCGCGCGAGCTGCTCGGCGGTGTCCAGGACGGCGAGCGGGGGCCGCTTCTCCGCCTCCTCCTCGGGGGACTTCTTCTTCGCCTTGGCCCCGTCCTCCTCGTCACCGATGCGCGGGCAGACCACGTACGCCTGGTGGCCCTTGTCCACCTCCTCGCGCACGCGCTCCCAGGCGCGGGCGAGGAAGTGCGGCTTGTCGGCGGCCGGGACGACATGGCTGGCGATGGGCGAACGGCCGGCCGGGAGCTGGTCCAGGACGGAGGTCTCCAGGTCGCCGAAGACGGTCATGGCGACCGTGCGCGGGATGGGCGTGGCCGTCATGACGAGGAGGTGCGGCGGCTGCTTGCCCTTGCCGCGCAGGGCGTCGCGCTGCTCGACGCCGAAGCGGTGCTGCTCGTCCACGACGACCAGACCGAGGTCGTGGAACTGCACCTTGTCCTCGATGAGCGCGTGCGTGCCGATGACGACGCCGGCCTCGCCGGTGGCCAGGTCGAGCAGGGCCTTGCGGCGGGCCGCGGCGCCCATGGAGCCGGTGAGGAGAACCACCTTGGTGGCGTTCTCCGCGCCGCCGAGCATGCCCCCCTCCGCCAGCTCGCCCATCATCTCCGTGACCGAACGGTGGTGCTGCTGGGCGAGGACCTCGGTGGGCGCGAGCATCGCCGCCTGGCCGCCCGCGTCGACGACGGCGAGCATGGCGCGCAGGGCGACCAGGGTCTTGCCCGAACCGACCTCGCCCTGGAGCAGGCGGTGCATGGGGTGGTCGGTGGCGAGGTCGGCGAAGATCTCCTCGGAGACCTTGCGCTGGCCCTCGGTGAGCGTGAAGGGGAGGCGGTCGTCGAAGGCGGCGAGGACACCGTCGGGCCGGGGGCGGCGGGGCACGGCCGGGAGCTGGGCGTCCGCGTGCCGGCGGCGGGCGAGGGCGACCTGGAGGACGAACGCCTCGTCCCACTTGAGGCGGGCGCGGGCCTCCTCGATGTCCGCCTTGGTGTGCGGGCGGTGGATCTTCAGCAGCGCCTCGGGCAGCGTGACCAGGCCGCGGCCCTCGCGCAGCGACTCGGGCAGCGGGTCGGCGGCCTCCTGGGCGCTGGGCAGCACCGTCTGCAGCGCCTTGCCGATCTTCCAGGACTCCAGCTTGGCGGTGGCCGGGTAGATCGGGATGAGCGCGCCCGCCCAGGTCTCCACCGTCTCCTCGGCGTCCCCGCGCAGCAACTCGTAGGCAGGGTGGGCGAGTTGGAGGCGGCGGTTGAAGACGGAGACCTTGCCGGCGAACATCGCGCGGGTGCCCGGCAGGAGTTCCTTGTGCGGCTTGTGGACACCGGCGCCGAAGAAGACGAGCTGCAGCCGGCCGCTGCCGTCGGTGATCGTCACCTCCAGGCGCTGGCCCTTGCCGCGCGGGGCGCGGCTGGAGGCGAAGGTGTGCAGCCGGGCGTCGGCGACCTGCGCGACCACGGTGACGTGCTCGTCCATCGGCAGGTCGGCGAGGTGGGTGAGCTGGCCGCGCTCCTCGTACCGGCGCGGGTAGTGGTGCAGCAGGTCGCCGACGGTGTGCAGGCCGAGGTGCTCGGCCATCACCTTCGCGGTGGCGGGGCCGAGCACCTTCTTCAGTGGTTCGTCCAGTGCGGGCACGGGATCCATTGGACACCACCTCACTGACAGAGCGGGGACGGCGGGCCGCCTCACCCGTCCGCGCCGGGCGGCGGCGGCCGGGTCACTCGACGCCGATGAGCAGGACGGAGCCCTGCCGGCCGCCGTCGTAGACGACCGTGTCGACGGCCAGGTAGCCCTCGCGGACCCGGGCCTCCAGGCGTTCGGCGACGGACTCCGGGGCGCCGTCGCCGACGACCAGGGTCACCAGTTCCCCGCCGGCCGCGAGCATGCGGTCCAGGACGGCCAGCGCGGTCTCGGTGAGGTCCTGGCCGATGACCGCCACGTCGCCGTCGACCAGACCGAGGACGTCGCCGGCCTGGCAGATGCCCGCCATGGTCCAGGACTGCCGCTCGGCGACGGTGACCTCGGCGTAGCGGGTCGCGCCGGCGGCGGAGGTCATCGCCACCACGTCCTCGTCGAACCGGCGCTCCGGCTCGTGCACCGCGAGCGCCGCGATGCCCTGTACGGCGGACCGGGTGGGGATGAGCGCCACCCGGACGCCCTCCGCCCGCACCTGCTCGGCGGCCGCGGCGGCGGTGTGCCGCAGCTCGGCGTCGTTGGGCAGCAGCACCACCTCGCGCGCGTGGGCGCGCCGTACGGCCTGGACGAGCTCGCCGCTCGCGGGCGGCTCCCCGGGCCGGGCGAGCACGGCCGTGGCGCCGGCCTCCGCGTACAGCCCCGCCAGGCCCTCGCCGGGCACCACGGCCACCACGGCCCGCTGGACGCGCTCGGCGCGCGTCCGCTCGGCCCCCGCCGCGTGCGCGTCCCCGGCGCCGAAGTGGGTGATCCGGATGCGGTACGGCCGTCCCGCCTCGACGCCCGCCTCCACGGCGGCGCCGGCGTCGTCGACGTGCACATGGACGTTCCACAGGCCGTCGCCTCCGACCACGACGAGGGAGTCCCCGAGGGTGTCGAGCCGCTCCCGCAGCCGGGCGACGGCCGTGTCCTCGGCCTCCAGCAGGTAGATCACCTCGAAGGCGGGGCCTTCGGGCCGCGGTACGGCGTCGTCGTCCGCGCAGGGAGCCGAGACCGTGTGCGCGGCCCCGGTGCGGGCGTGCGGGCCGGGCCCGCGTGCCGCCGCGCCCCGGGGGGTCTCCCCGGTGAGCGACTCCACCAGCGCCGCCAGGACGGCCACCAGTCCGCGTCCCCCCGCGTCGACCACGCCCGCCCGGCGCAGGACGTCCAGCCGGTCCGGGGTCTCGGCGAGCGCCGTGCGGGCGCCCTCGTAGGCGGCGCGGGCCACCGCACCGCAGTCGCCGCCGGCGCCCCCGGCCGCGTCGGCGGCGGCCGAGGCGACGGTGAGGACCGTGCCCTCGACGGGGTGCGCCACCGCCTGCCGGGCGGAGTCGGCCGCGTGCCGCAGGGCGAGCCCGAGACCCGTCCCGTCGGCGTGCGCCGGGGCGTCGTCGCCGGCCAGCACCTGGGCCATGCCGCGCAGCAGCTGGGCGAGGATCGTCCCGGAGTTCCCGCGCGCGCCGATCAGGGCGCCGTGCGCCATCGCGCGCACCGCGTCGGCCAGGGTGGGTCCTGGATCCCCGCCTCCGCCCGCCTCGTGACCGGCGAACACCGCCTCCACGGCCGTGGCCGCCGACTCCAGCGTCAGATAGAGATTGGTGCCGGTGTCGCCGTCCGCCACGGGATAGACGTTGATCGCGTCGATCTCCTCGCGGGCCCGTCCGAGCGCGTCGAGCGCGAGACCGCACCAGGCACGCACCGCGAGAGCATCGAACGTCTGCGGCACCTGCGGCACCTGCGCCTCCTCGAGCTGCTGGACGTGGCACGCAGCGTAGACGGTGGGCCCCCTCCTGCCGGAAGAGGGCCGCAGGCGGCCCCGTGAGCTGGCATGCTAGTTTCGTCCTACGGGTGCAGCCGTTGTATGCTGCTCCGGTTGCCCGATCCGATCGGGCGTCTCCCCTGGCAACGCCACTCAGATCCGCCCGGCTCCCCGAGCCCTGGATCTGGATCCCGGCCTGCCGGGATCAACCGTAAGTGCATCTGAAGTCTTTGGAGTGACCCGTGGCTGCCAACTGCGACGTCTGCGGCAAGGGGCCGGGCTTCGGCAACAACATCTCGCACTCGCACCGCCGTACGCCCCGCCGCTGGAACCCGAACATCCAGCGTGTGCGTACCGTGGTCGGCGGGACGCCGAAGCGCGTGAACGCCTGCACCTCGTGCATCAAGGCCGGCAAGGTCTCGCGCTGACGCAATCGCTGAGCGCGCGGCCACAGCCGGTATCGCCGCAACGGGCCGGTCCACCTCAGGGTGGACCGGCTTTTTGCTGTGCCCGGCGGCGGGTGTGGGCCTGACGGCCGGGTGACCGACGTGGGCTCGACCGCTCCAGCACCTCGGCACGCGGCGGGGACTTGGCGGCCTGGTGAACGACGTGCACCCGATCGCTCGCGCGCCCAGCGCACGGCACGGCCTGGCGGTCGGGCGAACCGCGGCGCCCCTGAGCGGTAGGCGCGGGGGCGTGGACAGCCCTTGCGGAAATTCCGGTCGCGCGGACCGGTGCGCCGCCCGGCGGCGCGGTTCGGCTTCCGCCTGCCAGGCCGGCGCGGCACGACGGGGGCCCGGGTCGCGGGAGCGACAGGCGACTCCCCCGCCCCGCTAGACCTCCCCGCGTCGCAGCGCCCACCCGTGATCCACCGGACCGATGCCCCCGCCCAGGGCGAAGCCGGATGCCAGCGCCCCGGTGACGTAGGCCTTCGCCGCGCTCACCGCCTCCGGGACCGTGTGCCCCCGGGCGAGGTGGGAGGCGATGGCGGAGGCCAGGGTGCACCCGGTGCCGTGGGTGTGGCGGTTGTCGTGGCGGGGGGCGCGGAGCCAGTGTTCCTCCGTACCGTCCGTGAGGAGGTCGACGGCCTCCTCCGACTCGCCGCCGGCGAGGTGCCCGCCCTTGATCACCACCCAGCGCGGGCCGAACTCCAGCACGGCTGCCGCGGCCCGCCGCATGTCCGGCTCGGAGGCCACGCGCACACCGGTGAGTTGCGCGACCTCGTCCAGGTTCGGGGTGACCACGGTCGCCGCCGGCAGCAGCTTGGTGCGGACGGAGTCCAGCGCCGACGCGGCCAGCAGCGAATCGCCGTGCTTGGAGACGCCCACCGGGTCGACGACCGTCGGCGCGTCCGTGCCCGCCAGCAAGTCGGCGACGGTCCCGACGAGTTCGGCCGAGGACAGCATGCCGGTCTTGACCGCCTGCACGCCGATGTCGTCGACCACGCTGCGGTACTGGGCGCGCACCGCCTCCACCGGCAGTTCCCAGGCGCCCTGCACGCCGAGGGAGTTCTGCGCGGTCACCGCGGTGAGCACGCTCATGCCGTGCACGCCGAGCGCCAGCATGGTCTTCAGGTCGGCCTGGATGCCCGCTCCCCCGCCGGAGTCGGAGCCGGCCACCGTCAGCACCCGGGGCGGCGCGCTCATGACTCGATGTCCCCGAAGTGGTCCCAGCCGCCCTGGCTGGTCCAGGGCGCCCCGTCCACCGTCACCTGCGGCAGCGCGGACGGGTTGAGCACCTCCCCGATGACCTTCCAGCGGGCGGGCAGCTTCACGTCCGGCGGGAAGGTGGCCACGATCGCGTGGTCCTCGCCGCCGGTCAGCACCCACTGCATGGGGTCGACGCCGACGGCCTGCCCGATGTCGTTCATCTGCGAGGGGATGTCGATCGCGCCGGAGCGGACGTCGATGCGGACCTTGCTGGCCTCGGCGATGTGCCCGAGGTCGGCGATCAGTCCGTCGCTGACGTCGCACATGGCGGTCGCGCCCAGGCCGGCGGCGGCCGGACCCGCGTGGTACGGCGGCTCGGGGCGCCGGTGCGCCTCGACGAAGGCGCGCGGGGAGCGGAAGCCGCGGGAGAGCACCGCGTGCCCGGCCGCGGACCAGCCGAGCCAGCCGGTCACCGCGACGATGTCGCCGGGCTGCGCCCCGCCCCGCGTGACGGGTTCCTGGTTGCGCAGGTCGCCGAGCGCGGTGATGGACACCGTGATCGCGTCACCGCGGACGACGTCCCCGCCGACGACCGCCGCGCCGGCCACCTGGCACTCGTCGCGCAGGCCGTCCATGAGTTCGCTGGGCCAGGTCACCGGCAGTTCGGCGGGCACGACCAGGCCGAGCAGCAGCGCGGTCGGCACGGCGCCCATCGCGGCGATGTCGGCGAGGTTCTGGGCGGCGGCCTTGCGGCCGACGTCGTAGGCCGTGGACCAGTCGCGGCGGAAGTGGCGCCCCTCCACCAGGACGTCGGTGCTGGCCACGACCCGCCGGTCGGGCGCGGAGACCACCGCGGCGTCGTCGCCGGGGCCGACCCGGACCGCCGGGGTGGTGGTGAGACGGGAGGTGAGCTCCCTGATGAGCCCGAACTCCCCGAGCTCACCAACAGTGCCCTTCATTTCCCTTACGCCCCTTCTATCCCTGTCCGTGCCCGGTCGCGGGTCGTCCGAGTCCTCGCTACGGTCGAACCGACCGTCAACATCTCCCGTGCCGGTACCCCGGCGCGGGGGTCCCGGTTCCCGCAGGTCTCCCCGCGACGAGCGGCGACGCGATACCGTGGCGTTCCTTTTCCCCACATGATCCTCGTGGCCGCCCTGGAGGTTCCGTGGTACAGGCGTACATCCTGATCCAGACGGAGGTCGGCAAGGCGTCGACCGTCGCCGATCTGATCGGCAAGATCCCTGGAGTCGTCCAGGCCGAGGACGTGACGGGTCCCTACGACGTCATCGTGCGCGCCCAGGCCGACACCGTCGACGACCTGGGACGCATGGTCGTCGCCAAGGTCCAGCAGGTGGACGGCATCACCCGCACCCTGACCTGCCCGGTGGTGCATCTGTAGCCCCCGTCTACCCTGTCCCGGTGAACTCCTTCCGTCACCGGCACGCCGTTTGCTCCGCCCTCGCGGTGCTGATCACCGTCGCGGGCTGCTCCTCGGCAGACGACAGCGTGTCCGCGGCGGTTCCCAGCCCGGACGCGAAGGTCACCGAGCTGTGTCAGAACCTGGACGAGGTCCTGCCGGCGACGGTGGACGGTGAGAGCCGCGACGACCCCGAACCCGCGTCCGAACTGACCGCGGGCTGGGGCGGCGTGGCGATCATACTGCGGTGCGGTGTCGGGCGGCCGCCGAAGATGACGGATCCCGAGGTGGCCAACGGTCAGGACGCCGACGCGGTGCCCGGCGGCGTCAACGGCGTCGACTGGCTGATGGAGCGGCGGGGCGACGGCGTCCAGCGCTTCACCACCGCCAACCGCGAGGCGTACGTAGAGGTCGAGGTGGCCGACGGGCGGGACAGCACGGGTGTGCTGATCGACCTGGCCCCGGCCGTGAAGAAGGCGATCCCCGAAGGGATCGCCTCCTGACACGCGCGCGGGGTCCGGCTCAGCGCAGTCCGGTGGACCGGCGCAGAGCCGCCTGGATCAGCAGGTCGACGAGGTCCTGGTAGCTCACGCCGGTCGCCTGCCACATCTGCGGGTACATCGAGATGGGCGTGAAGCCGGGCATGGTGTTGATCTCGTTGATCACGAACTCGCCGTCCTCGGTGAGGAAGAAGTCCGCCCGGACCAGGCCTTCGCAGGAGGCCGCGTCGAACGCCTCGACCGCGAGCCGGCGCACCTCGGCCGTCTCCTCGTCGGTCAGCGGCGCCGGCACGACGCCGGGCGTGGAGTCGATGTACTTCGCCTCGAAGTCGTAGTACGCGTGCGCGTCCGGCGGGGGGATCTCGGCGGGCAGCGAGGCACGCGGACCGTCCTCGAACTCCAGCACGCCGCACTCGATCTCGCGTCCGCGCAGCGCCGCCTCGACGAGGATCTTCGGGTCGTGGCGCTGGGCCTCGGCGATGGCGTCGTCCAGGCCGGAGAGGTCGTCGACCTTGGTGATGCCGATGGACGAGCCGGCCCGGGCGGGCTTCACGAACAGCGGCCAGCCGTGCTCACCGGCGAAGTCCACGATCCGCTTGCGGGCGGCGGCCTCGTCCCGCGCCCATTCGCGCGGCCGGATCACCAGGTACGGGCCCACCTTGAGCCCGAAGGAGGTGAACACCCGCTTCATGTACTCCTTGTCCTGGCCGACGGCCGAGGAGAGCACACCGGAGCCCACGTAGGGGATGCCGGAGAGTTCGAGCAGGCCCTGGAGGGTGCCGTCCTCCCCGTAGGGGCCGTGGAGCACCGGGAAGACCACGTCGACCTCACCGAGTGCCTTGGGCACCGATCCCGGCTCGCTGTATACGACTTCGCGGTCCGCAGGGTCGACGGGGAGCACCACCGCGCCCTCCGTGGACTCGGCCAGCTGGTCGACGCTGGGGGTGCGGCGCTCGGTGATCGCCATGCGTTCCGGTTCGTCGGCGGTGAGCGCCCACCGGCCGTCCTGGGCGATGCCGATCGGCAGGACGTCGTACCTGGTCCGGTCGATGGCCTTGAGGACGGCGCCGGCGGTGACCACGGAGATCCCGTGCTCGGAGCTGCGCCCGCCGAACACGACGGCCACACGCGGCTTGCGCGACGGCGAGTCGGGGCTCTGGGGGAGGTTCTCGGTGCTCATATCGCGACGAGCGTACCCGCTGCCGGAGCCGGGATACAGCGCCCGCAACGCCGTGCGTGGGCCGAACGGAGGGGGCCGTCGCTCAGCGTCGCTCGGGCTTGGCGCTGCGCGACATCAGCTCCTTCAGGGCCACCTGAGGGGGCTTGCCCTCGTGCACGATCCCGACGACCGTCTCGGTGAGCGGCATGTCGACGCCGTGCCGGCGGGCCAGGTCCAGCACCGATTCACAGGACTTGACGCCCTCGGCGGTCTGTTTGGTGACCGCGATGGTCTCCTGCAGGGTCAGCCCCTTGCCGAGGTTGGTGCCGAAGGTGTGGTTGCGGGACAGCGGCGAGGAGCAGGTGGCCACCAGGTCGCCCAGGCCCGCGAGTCCGGAGAAGGTCAGCGGGTCGGCGCCCAGCGCGACGCCGAGCCGGGTGGTCTCGGCGAGGCCGCGGGTGATGAGCGAGCCCTTGGTGTTGTCGCCGAGCCCCATGCCGTCCGCGATGCCGACGGCCAGCCCGATGACGTTCTTCACCGCGCCGCCCAGCTCGCAGCCGATGACGTCGGTGTTGGTGTACGGCCGGAAGTACGGGGTGTGGCAGGCGGTCTGGAGCCGCCGGGCGACCTCTTCGTCGGTGCAGGCGACGACGGCGGCGGCCGGCATCCGGGCGGCGATCTCGCGGGCCAGGTTGGGGCCGGTCACCACGGCGATCCGCTCCCGGCCGACCTTGGCGACGTCCTCGATGACCTCGCTCATGCGCATCGCGGAGCCGAGTTCGACGCCCTTCATCAGGGACACCAGCACCGTGCGCGGCGCGAGCAGGTCCCGCCACTGCGCGAGGTTGCCGCGCAGCGTCTGCGAGGGCACGGCGAGGACGGTGAAGTCGGCGGCGCGCGCGGCCTCGGCGGCGTCCGAGGTGGCCCGCAGGCTGTCGGGGAGTTCGACCCCGGGCAGGTAGTCGGGGTTGGTGCGGGTGGAGTTGATCGCCTCGGCGAGTTCGGGGCGGCGTCCCCACAGCACGACGTCGCAGCCCGCGTCGGCGAGGACCATGCCGAAGGCCGTCCCCCACGATCCGGTGCCGAAGACGGCCGCCTTGACCGGCTTGCTCACGTGCCCAGCCCCTCTTCGCGTGCTTCCCGGACGGCGGCGCGCTCGCCGCGGGTCCGGTCCTGCCCGTTGCGCTGCGCGCGCGTCCGGCGGCGCTGCTCCATCCGCTCCACGCGCGGGTCGTAGGGCGTCTCGGGGGCCTTCTCGCCGCGGATCTCCTCCAGCAGGCGGGTCACGGCGGCCATGATCGCCTCGGTGGCCTCCCTGAGGAGTTCCGGCGTCATCTCCCGGTCGTAGAAGCGCGACAGGTCGACCGGCGGGCCGGCCAGCACCCTGCTGGTCTTGCGCGGGAACAGCCGCGGCTTCCTGGCGTACGGCGGGAGCAGTTCGTTGGCGCCCCACTGGGCGACCGGGATCACCGGGCACTTGGTCTGCAGCGCGACGCGCGCGGCGCCGGTCTTGCCGGTCATGGGCCAGCCGTCCGGGTCCCGGGTGAGGGTGCCCTCGGGATAGAAGGCGACGCACTCGCCGCGCTCCACGGCGTCGATGGCGGCGCGGAAGGCGCTCAGCGCGTCCGTGCTCTCGCGGTAGACGGGGATCTGCCCGGTGCCGCGCATCGCGGCGCCGACGAATCCCTTGTTGAAAAGCCCGCTCTTCGCGAGGAATCGCGGAACACGGCCGGTGTTGTACTGGAAGTGCGCGTAGGCCAAAGGATCGATGTGCGAATTGTGGTTCACCGCGGTGATGAATCCACCCTCGGCCGGAATGTTCTCCATTCCGCGCCAGTCCCGCTTGAGCAGTACCACCAGCGGCGGTTTGCAGATCACCGCGGCGAAGCGGTACCAGAAGCCGATTCTGCGGCGCGGCACGAGTACACCTTCCTCTTACGGACGACAGGCCCAGGTCCCGGCCCCCTCAAGGCCGGGCGGGCCGCACAAGTGTCGCCCCGGGCCGCCGGTCTGTCGAGAACACCGTACGCCCGGTCCCGCGGCCGTCGGCCGCCCCGGGGGACAATGGCCGTGACAAGAGAGGGACGCAACACTCGTGCAGTGGACCTTGGTGGTACCCCTGAAGCCCCTGCCGCAGGCCAAGAGCAGGCTGGCGGACACCGCGGACGACGGTCTGCGGCCGGGTCTGGCCCTGGCGTTCGCGCAGGACACGGTGGCCGCCGCGCTCGGCTGTCCGGCGGTGCGGGATGTGGTGGTCGTCACCAACGACGCCCTGGCCGCGCGCGAGCTGGCGGCGCTGGGCGCCGGGACCGTCCCCGACCTTCCGCGGGCCGGGCTCAACGCCGCGCTCGCCCATGCGGCGACGGTGGTGGGCGCCGCCCGCCGCGCGGCCTCGGTGGCGGCGCTGAACGCGGATCTGCCGGCGCTGCGCCCTTCCGAACTGGCCCGGGTCCTGGACGCGGCGGCGGAATTCCCGCGGTCCTTTCTCGCGGATTCCGCGGGACTCGGCACGACTCTTCTCGCCGCGAGCCGCGGCCGTGAACTGCGTCCGCAATTCGGCGTCGGTTCGCGCGCCAGGCACCGGGCGTCCGGTGCCGTGGAGCTCACGCTCGACGCGGTCGACTCCGTGCGCCAGGACGTGGACACCGGAGGGGATCTGCGGGCCGCGCTCGCGCTGGGCGTCGGTCCCCGCACGGCCGCGGCCGCCGCGCGGCTGCCCGCCGGGCAGCAGTAGGCTGCCTCACATGCAGGCCACCGCGTACACCTACGACCCCGACAGCCGCAGCGGTCAGGTGCTGCTGGACGACGGCACCCCGGTCCCCTTCGACGCCGCGGCGTTCGACGCGGGGGGCCTGCGGCTGCTGCGTCCCGGGCAGCGGGTGCGGCTGGAGACGGAGGGCGAGGGCGCGTCCCTGCGGATCACGCTGGTGACGCTGCAGACGTTCTGACGGGCGCCGGCGGACCCGGACACACCGCGGGCCGGGCTCCCGGGGGAGTCCGGCCCGACACATGAGTACCGCTTGCCCGAAGGGGGAGACGAGGCGTCCGCTACTTCTTGCGGGCGGTGGTCTTCTTCGCGGTGGTCTTGCGCGCGGTCGACTTCTTGGCGGGGGCCTTCGTGGCCGTCGCCTTCTTCGCCGGGGCCTTCTTCGCCGTGGTCTTCTTCGCGGCGGTGCTCTTGGCCGCGGCCGTCGACTTGGCGGGGGCCTTCTTCGCCGCGGTCTTGCTCGCCGTGGTCTTGGCGGTGGCCTTCTTGGCCGTGGTCTTCTTCGCGGCCGTCTTCTTGGCGGTGGCGGCCTTCTTCGCCGTGGTCTTCTTGGCCGCGGCCTTCTTCACCGTCGCCGAAGCGCCGCCGGTGAGGCTGCCCTTGGGGGCCTTCTTCACGGCGACCTCGCCGCCGCGCGGCAGCTTCTTCGAGCCGCTGACCAGGTCTTTGAAGCCCTGACCGGCGCGGAAACGCGGGACGGAGGTCTTCTTGACCCGAACCCGCTCGCCCGTCTGCGGGTTGCGGGCGTAGCGGGCGGGGCGGTCGACCTTCTCGAACGAACCGAAGCCGGTGACCGAGACCCGCTCCCCCGCGACGACCGCGCGGACGATGGCGTCCAGTACGTGGTCGACGGCGTCGGCGGCCTGCTGGCGGCCGCCCACCTTGTCGGCAATCGCTTCTACGAGCTGCGCCTTGTTCACGTCTTCCCCTTCGGAGACATCGCCAGAACGAATGTGTTCAAGCTTTTCGCACGTTAGGCAGATATATACCGCAAATCAAACACGAAACGGGCTAATCACCCTTGTGCCGCAACGAACTCGGCCGTCTCGACCGGTTCAGCGTTCCTCGTCGGGGATCCGCCCCTCGTCGAGGTCCGCCATGAACCGCTCCAGACCCCTTGCCGCACCGGCGAGATCATGTTTGGCCGCGGCCGTAATGACCAACAGCTTCCGGGTCAGCGCCATACGTACGCCCTCCGGGACTTGCAGTGCGCGCACCCTTGAGTGCGCTTCCTTGAGCCGGACCGCGACCGCCGTATAGAGCTGGAGTTGGCCGTCGTGTTCCATGCACAGATTGTGCCATCTGGGGCGAGTTGTCGCCTGCGCAGGGGGCAACTGCCGCGCCGGACGGCCGTCCGCGCACACCCGGGATCCACGGGCACGTGACACGTGTACCCCGACAACCACCTTCTTAACGTGGCAAGTTGGCGGCTCTCAAGACGGCACGCGGAGCCGAACGGGTACGAAGACGCCCGTACCCCCGATCGGTCCGATCGGGGGTACGGGCGGAGTGACGCGGTGGCCGAAAGTCGACCTCTGCCGAAGACTTCGGCGCGAGGGTCAGGCCGTGAGGGTCCGCGGCTTGAAGGACGGGCGCTTCGCCTCGTACGCGGCGATGTCCGCCTCGTTCTGCAGCGTGATGGAGATGTCGTCGAGGCCGTTCAGCAGCCGCCAGCGGGAGTTCTCGTCCAGCTCGAAGGGGGCGTTGACGCCCTCGGCGCGCACTTCGCGGGCCTCGAGGTCGACGGTGATCTCGGCGGTGGGGTCGGCCTCGGTGAGCTCCCACAGGGCGTCGACGATCTTCTGGTCGAGGACGACCGTCAGCAGGCCGTTCTTCAGCGAGTTGCCACGGAAGATGTCGGCGAAGCGGGAGGAGATCACGGCCTTGAAGCCGTAGTTCTGCAGCGCCCAGACGGCGTGCTCACGGGAGGAGCCGGTGCCGAAGTCGGGGCCGGCCACCAGGACCGTGGCGCCCTCGCGCTCGGGCCGGTTGAGCACGAACTCGGGGTCCTTGCGCCAGGCCTCGAAGAGCCCGTCCTCGAACCCGTCCCGCGTGACTTTCTTGAGCCAGTGGGCCGGGATGATCTGGTCGGTGTCGACGTTGCTGCGGCGCAGCGGGACGGCCCGGCCGGTGTGGGTGGTGAATGCTTCCATGGCTGATCAGACTCCAGCGGGCGTGCGGTCGGCGGCGGCGAGGTCGGCCGGGGAGGCCAGGTGGCCGAGGACCGCGGTGGCCGCGGCGACCTGCGGGGACACCAGGTGCGTCCGGCCGCCCTTGCCCTGCCGGCCCTCGAAGTTGCGGTTGGAGGTGGAGGCGGAGCGCTCACCGGGGGCGAGCTGGTCCGGGTTCATGCCCAGGCACATCGAGCAGCCCGCGTGCCGCCACTCGGCGCCGGCCTCCTTGAAGACCACGTCCAGTCCCTCGGAGACGGCCTGCAGACCCACCCGCGCGGAGCCGGGGACGACCAGCATCCGTACGCCGTCGGCGACTTTGCGGCCCTTGATGACGTCCGCGGCGGCGCGCAGGTCCTCGATACGGCCGTTGGTGCAGGAACCTACGAAGACGGTGTCCACCTTGATGGAGCTCAGCGGCTGCCCGGCCTCCAACCCCATGTATTCGAGGGCCTTTTCGGCGGCGAGGCGCTCCGAGGCGTCCTCGTACGAGGCGGGGTCGGGGACCGACGCGGAGAGCGGGGCGCCCTGGCCCGGGTTGGTGCCCCAGGTGACGAACGGCGACAGCTCGGAGGCCTCGATGACGACCTCGGCGTCGAACTCGGCGTCGTCGTCGGACTTCAGCGTCTTCCAGTAGGCGACGGCCGCGTCCCAGTCCTCGCCCTTCGGGGCGTGCGGACGGCCCTCGAGGTACGCGAACGTCGTCTCGTCGGGGGCGATCATGCCCGCGCGGGCGCCGGCCTCGATCGACATGTTGCAGATGGTCATCCGGGCCTCCATCGAGAGCTTCTCGATGGCCTCGCCGCGGTACTCCAGGACGTAGCCCTGGCCGCCGCCCGTGCCGATCTTCGCGATGATCGCCAGGATCAGGTCCTTGGCGGTGACGCCCTCGGGCAGCTCGCCGTTGACCGTGATCGCCATGGTCTTGGGGCGGGCCATCGGCAGCGTCTGGGTCGCCAGGACGTGCTCGACCTGGGAGGTGCCGATACCGAAGGCCAGTCCGCCGAAGGCGCCGTGGGTGGAGGTGTGCGAGTCGCCGCACACCACCGTCATGCCGGG
This sequence comes from Streptomyces sp. GB4-14, assembly GCF_022696125.1. NCBI lineage: Bacteria > Bacillati > Actinomycetota > Actinomycetes > Kitasatosporales > Streptomycetaceae > Streptomyces > Streptomyces sp. GB4-14. Next base: position 1,647,232 of record NZ_RZHO01000002.1, read on the forward strand.
CTGGGTCAGGCCGAGCTGCGGGCCGACGACGTGCACGACGCCCTGCTCGACGTCGCCCAGCGGGTGCAGCCGGACGCCGAACTCGGCGCAGTTCTTGCGCAGCGTCTCCAGCTGGACCCGGGAGACCGGGTCGGCGATGGGCTTGTCGATGTCGAGGGTCGGGGTGTTGTGGTCCTCGGTCGCGATGGTGAGGTCGAGACGGCGCACCCGGCGGCCGTTCTTGCGGAGGCCGTCGAAGGCCTGGGGGCTGGTCACCTCGTGCAGCAGGTGCAGATCGATGAAGAGGAGGTCGGGCTCGCCCTCGGCGCGCCGGACGACGTGGTCGTCCCAGACCTTCTCCGCGAGTGTCCTACCCATCGCTTTCCCTCCGGCCGGCACGTTGCCCTCCGGCCCAACTAGAGATCTGTGAGACGGCGCCCGCGCCCCTGACACCGGGCGTCCGCCGTCAGGCCCGGTGGTCCACGGGCCGCGTTGCTTCGTGCTTCAAGAGTGGCGGGTTCCACGAGAAATTGAACTTGCGTTTCACAGAGTGAGACGCAAGTATCGTTGCATGGACAACAGTAGCGGCGTCGGCGTTCTGGACAAGGCAGCACTCGTCCTGAGCGCCCTGGAGTCCGGCCCGGCCACCCTCGCGGGGTTGGTCGGTGCCACCGGACTGGCACGACCCACGGCCCACCGTCTCGCGGTGGCGCTGGAGCACCACCGCATGGTGGCGCGTGACATGCAGGGGCGGTTCATCCTCGGCCCGCGCCTGGCCGAACTGGCCGCGGCCGCGGGCGAGGACCGGCTGCTCGCCACGGCGGGCCCGGTGCTGACCCACCTGCGCGACGTGACGGGCGAGAGCGCCCAGCTCTACCGCCGCCAGGGCGACATGCGTATCTGCGTCGCCGCGGCGGAGCGCCTGTCCGGACTGCGGGACACGGTACCGGTGGGCTCCACGCTCACCATGAAGGCCGGCTCGTCGGCGCAGATCCTCATGGCCTGGGAGGAGCCCGAGCGGCTGCACCGTGGTCTGCAGGGCGCCCGTTTCACGGCGACCGCCCTCTCCGGCGTACGGCGGCGCGGCTGGGCCCAGTCGATCGGTGAGCGCGAGCCGGGCGTGGCGTCCGTCTCGGCGCCGGTGCGCGGCCCGTCGAACCGTGTGGTGGCCGCCGTCTCGGTCTCCGGCCCCATCGAGCGTCTGACGCGCCACCCGGGCCGGATGCACGCCCAGGCCGTCATCGACGCCGCCGCCCGCCTCTCCGAGGCGCTCCGGCGCTCCTGAACGTCCCCCGTCCACCGCACCCGCCCCGCGGGAACGGGTCCGCCTCAACGCCGCGGCGAACCCCTCCCCCGCCTCACGCGCCGTCGGCCACCGCCGACGGCGCAGTGCTTTCCGCCGCTTCCGGCCGCGCGGGCCGATCCGGCCGGTATGCGAACCGGTCCTTGACGACCCACGACGAGCCGAAGCGGCAGGTGGAGGTGGCCGTGGCGTCCGCGGTGCCGTTCGAGCCGGTGCTGCGCGCTGCACCGGTCGGCGCAGGAGGAGGAAGAGTCGGCCCGGCCGTACGGCATCGAGTGACCGACGGCACGAAAGCCCTCCACCGAGGTGGAGGGCTTTCGAAGATGTACCCCCGACCGGATTCGAACCGGCGCTACCGCCTTGAGAGGGCGGCGTGCTAGGCCGCTACACAACGGGGGCGTGGACCCTGCGTTTCCGCAGGTCCGAGCTGGTCTACCTGGACTCGAACCAAGACTAACTGAACCAGAATCAGTCGTGCTGCCAATTACACCATAGACCAATGATGGTTTAGACCAGTCAGTACCCCCGACCGGATTCGAACCGGCGCTACCGCCTTGAGAGGGCGGCGTGCTAGGCCGCTACACAACGGGGGCCCTAGCGATCCTCACCCGGCCGTAGCCGGATGTTGTCACCGTGTGGTCAGCGGGAGCTACCCTGACTGTCCTCGCGGGAAGGATCTGTACCCCCGACCGGATTCGAACCGGCGCTACTGCCTTGAGAGGGCAGCGTGCTAGGCCGCTACACAACGGGGGCTTGCGGATGTGATCCGCGGGTGCAGATGAGCTCTGCGAGCTGGCCTACCTGGACTCGAACCAAGACTAACTGAACCAGAATCAGTCGTGCTGCCAATTACACCATAGGCCACTGGAACGCAAGCCCCGGAGGGGATCTCGTTCTAGTTCTGCGCTTCGGGGCTCCGGCCTTCCGGCCCGCTCCCCGCGGCGCAGGAAGAACATTACCTGAAGGACGACGACGCTCCAAAACGAGTATCGCCACGCAGCAGGGAGGGCAGTTCTTCGAGGGACGCGATGCGGCGCGGACCGGCCGGCGGTTCGAGGGTGGCGTGGGCGTCGGCGCGGTCGATCCACACCGAGAGCAGCCCGGCCTCCGCGGCGCCCCGGCCGTCGATCTCCGGGTGGTCGCCGACGTAGGCGACCTGCTCCGGGGGCAGCGCGAGGGCGTCGCAGGCGGCCAGGAAGGCGCCGGGCTCCGGCTTGGAGACGCCCAGCTCGGCGGCGCACAGGATCGCCTCGAAGCGGTCGTGCACGCCGAGCACCCGCAGCTTGCGGTCCTGCACGTGCAGGCTGGAGTTGGAGAGCACGGCGTGGCGGTGGCTGGCGGCGAGGGCGTCCAGCACGGGGAGCACGTCGGGGAACAGGCTCCAGGCGGACTCGTAGTGGACCAGGTAGCGCTCGAACCACTCGTCCGCCTCGGCGTCGGTCAGCTCACGCCCGAGGAACACCCGGGTGCGGTCGCGGCGCTGGGTCTCGAAGTCGACCTCGCCTGCGGCGAACCGCGCCCACTGCTGGTCGGTGATCTCCCGCCAGCGCGCCAGCGCCTCCTCCACGGAGCCGTACCCCGCGAGCAGTCCCTCGGCGACGAGATGGGCGCGCATGCCCTCACGGTCGGCGGAGGTGTAGTCGAACAGCGTGTCATCGACGTCCCAGACCACGGCGCGGATGTCCATGCCACCGACGGTACCGGGACGGGCCGGAGGGCACCGGGGAACGCCGAGGGGCGGCCCCCGGACATCTCCGGGAGCCGCCCCTGCACGGCGGGTGCGCGGTCAGCCGGCGAGCCTCGCCAGGGCCGCGTCGATCCGGGCCAGGGACTTCTCCTTGCCCAGCACCTCGAGGGACTCGAAGAGCGGCAGGCCGACCGTGCGGCCGGTGACGGCGACACGGACCGGGGCCTGGGCCTTGCCGAGCTTGAGGCCGTGGGCCTCGCCGGCGGCCAGGACGGCCTCCTTCAGCGACTCGGCGGAGGTCCAGTCGGCGGCCGCCAGGTTCTCCCGGGCGGTGCGCAGCAGGGCGTCGGAGCCCTCCTTCATCGCCTTGTTCCAGGACGCCTCGTCGAAGACCGGCTCCGGCAGGAACAGGAAGTCGACGTTGTCGGTGATCTCGGAGAGCACCTTGAGGCGGGTCTGCGCGTGCGGGGCGACGGCCTGCCACTTGGTCTCGTCGAAGGCCTCCGGCGCCCAGGGGGCGTGGGGCGCCTGCAGCCAGGGGCGGCAGCGCTCGGCGAAGTCCTTCACGTCGAGCATGCGGATGTGGTCGGCGTTGATCGCCTCGCACTTCTTGAGGTCGAAGCGCGCCGGGTTGGGGTTGACGTCGGTGACGTCGAAGGCGGCCACCATCTCGTCGATCGAGAAGACGTCCTGGTCGGCGGAGAGTGACCAGCCGAGCAGCGACAGGTAGTTGAGCAGGCCCTCGGGCAGGAAGCCCCGCTCGCGGTAGAGGTTGAGCGAGGACTGCGGGTCGCGCTTGGAGAGCTTCTTGTTGCCCTCGCCCATCACGTACGGCAGGTGGCCGAAGACGGGGATCTCCTTGGCGACGCCCAGCTCGATCAGCGCCTTGTACAGCGCGATCTGGCGCGGGGTGGAGGAGAGCAGGTCCTCGCCGCGCAGAACGTGGGTGATCTCCATCAGGGCGTCGTCGACCGGGTTGACCAGCGTGTACAGCGGGGCACCGTTGGCGCGCACGATGCCGTAGTCCGGCACGTTCTCCGGCAGGTAGGTGATCTCGCCGCGGACCAGGTCGGTGAAGGTGATCGGCTCGTCCGGCATCCGGAAGCGGACGATCGGCTCGCGGCCCTGCGCCTTGTACTCCTCGACCTGGGCGGCGGTGAGCTCGCGGCAGTGGCCGTCGTAGCCGGACGGCCTGCCGGCGGCGCGGGCGGCCTCGCGGCGGGTGTCCAGCTCCTCCTGGGAGCAGTAGCAGTGGTAGGCGTGACCGCCGTCGAGGAGCTTGCGCGCGACGTCCTGGTAGATGTCCATGCGCTGCGACTGACGGTACGGCGCGTGCGGGCCGCCGACCTCGGGACCCTCGTCCCAGTCGAAGCCCAGCCAGCGCATGGAGTCCAGCAGCTGGTTGTAGGACTCCTCGGAGTCGCGGGCCGCGTCGGTGTCCTCGATGCGGAAGACCAGGGTGCCGCCGTGGTGCTTGGCGAACGCCCAGTTGAACAGGGCGGTGCGGACCAGGCCCACGTGGGGGTTACCGGTGGGCGAGGGGCAGAAACGGACGCGTACGGAGGAGCCGGATGCGCTAGCCACGCTTGACAACCTTGTTGGTGAGAGTGCCGATGCCTTCGATGGTGACGGCGACCTCGTCGCCGACGTGGAGGGGGCCGACCCCAGCCGGGGTGCCCGTGAGGATGACGTCGCCCGGGAGCAGGGTCATGGCCTCGGAGATGTTGACGATCAGGTCCTCGATGGAGTGGATCATCTCGCTGGTGCGGCCGAGCTGACGCTGGCCGCCGTTGACCGTGAGCTGGATCGTCAGGTCCTGCGCGGCGGCGATGTCGAGGTCCGTCTCCACCCAGGGGCCGAGCGGACAGGAGGTGTCGAAGCCCTTGGCCCGGGCCCACTGCTTCTCACGCTTCTGGACGTCGCGCGCGGTGACGTCGTTGGCGCAGGTGTAGCCGAAGATCACGTCCTTGACGCGTTCGCGCGGGACCTCACGGCAGAGCCGGCCGATGACCACGGCGAGCTCGGCCTCGTGGTGCACGTCCTGCGAGAAGGAGGGGTACTGGATCTCGTCGCCGGGGCCGACGACCGAGGTGGCGGGCTTGAAGAAGGCGAAGGGGGCGTCGGGCACCTCGTTGCCCATCTCCTTCGCGTGGTCCGCGTAGTTGCGCCCGAAGGCCACCACCTTGTTGGGGAGCACCGGGGGCAGCAGCCTGACCTTGCTCAACGGGACCTTGGTACCGGAGAGCTCGAAGTCCGCGAACGGGATGCCCTTGATGATGTCCAGGACGAGCTCGTCCTGCTTCTCGCCCTCGACCGCGCCGAAGGCGACGTTCCCGTCGATGGAGAATCTGGCGATGCGCACGGGATGCTGGTCCCCTTGACTGAAGCGGCTGGAGTCTGACGCTCCAGGCTAACGCGCAGGGGTCCCGGCCCGGCGCACCGACGAGGGGCGCCCCACCTCGGCCGGTGGGGCGCCCCTCGTCGGTGCGCGGCACGCGTTGAGCGTTTCGCGGCGGCCGCGCGTATGGACCTGTGTCAGTTCGCGGCGCCTGCCGTGACCGGGATCTCCATGAGGACGGTGCGCTTGGGGTTGGCTGTCTGGGCCGGGAGTTCGACGGGGTGCTCCTGCTGGACCGGCTTCTGCAGATCGTCGGCACCGTCGAGGTGCGCGAGCGTGGTGCGCCGCGGGTTGGCGATCTTGTGGAACATCGTCGTCGTCTTCACTGTTTACTTGACCCTGTCCTGTGCACGGGCGCCCGGAGGTCCGGGAAGAACCCCGGACGGGCGCGGGTTGTCAGTTCTGCCGTCCTTGTAAAGCGTCAGGCTAAACATTCGATTCCCGGCGGCTTGGGGCGGGGAGCGGTGATCTCGGTGTGAGTTTGCTCACGATCTGATTGACATTCCGGGCATCCCGGGCGCGCACGACGACGACCGGAATCGGACATTGACCCCCTGAAGCGACCATTCCGCTCCTGATCATGCCGACTGGGACACCGTCCCACCCTCGCCGGTCCGGACCGGTATGCCCTAAATGAACAAGATCCCGTTCTACGTCCGGTGATACGCCGGACACGGGGTGTCATGTATGTCACGGGTAAGCCCACGGGCCTTGTTGGAGATCCGGCACTGTGCTGGAATCTCACGGACCGCCGCAGGGATCGAGCCGGCGCACAGGGGGCGCGACCACGCGCCGAGTGGCGGCGAGATGGGGGAACCGGCGCCGGACAATCACGACCACCACGGGGGCGTATTCAGGGCGCCCCTATGACGCCGACACCGTGCCTCTCCGTTCACGCGGAGGGGCGCCTGGTTCAGAGGTTGCGACGCTAGTGCAGGGACGTTTCAAGAGGGATGGCAGCGCTTCGGCGGAGCCGGAGCCGCAGGGCGGGACTGGCCCCAAGGCCGTCAGCTCCTCGCCCCAGCACGCCCAGAGCCAGGGGCCGACCCCGCCCGGCGGCGGTGAGCGCCCCGGCGCGCCGTCCGCACCTCCGGCCACCCCGCCGGCCGCCCCCGCCGGCCCGGTCGGCCCGGGTTCGCGAATAGCCCTGCGCAACTGGCGGATCTCGACCCGTCTGGTGTCGCTGCTCGCGCTGCCGGTGGTCGCGGCCACCTCGCTCGGCGCGCTGCGTATCCAGCAGTCGATGGACGACATCCAGCAGCTCGACAACATGAAGCTGCTGACGGACATGACCAAGCAGGCCACCGAGCTGGCGCACGCGCTCCAGGAGGAGCGCGACCAGTCGGCCGGTCCGCTCGCGCACGGCGGCAAGGGCACGGACTTCTCGGTCAAGGGCTACCGCGAGAAGACCGACCGCGCGATGTCGAACTTCCTCGACAGCTCCGAGGAGATCGACTCGGCGAGCAAGGACGGCAACCTCAAGGGCGTCCGCGACAACCTCGTCCAGCTGGCCGGCGACCTGAGCGAGCTCGCCAAGATCCGCAACACGGCGTTCCAGCAGGAGAACAACTCCACGCAGACCGTCGAGGGCTACCACCGCCTGATCGAGAACCTGATCGACCTCTCGCAGGACATGGCGGAGGCGACCAGCAACCCCGACATGATCCAGCGCACGCGTGCCCTGGCGTCCTTCTCCTCCGCCAAGGAGTACGCGTCGGTCCAGCGCGCCGTCCTGGCCGCGGCCCTGCCCGCCAGCAACACCACCAAGGGCAAGCTCAACGAGAACGACCGGCTCTACGCGCAGTCCGCCCTGGAGAGCCAGAAGTCCGAGCTCCGCGCCTTCAAGAGCATCTACGGCGAGGACCCCGCCGCCGAGCTGCTGCTGCCCATCGAAGAGGGCAACACCACGATCAAGGCGACCGACGAGTACGCCGGCCGGGCGCTGGCCTCCGAGTTCGGTCTGCAGTCGGTGGGCGCGCGCTCCTACCGTGACTGGCTGGACGACAGCTCCACCAAGATCCAGCAGATGAAGAACATCGAGCTCTCGCTGCTCGAGGAGATGGAACAGAAGGCCCGTGAGCTGCGCAGCGCCACCGAGCGCGACGCGATCATCTCCGGTGCGCTGATCCTCCTCGTGCTCGGTGTGTCCCTTGTCGGCGCCTTCGTCGTGGCCCGGTCCATGATCCGGTCGCTGCGCCGCCTGGAGGAGACCGCGACCAAGGTCGCCCAGGAGCGCCTGCCCGACCTGGTCAAGCAGCTCTCCGAGTCGGACCCGCAGGACGTCGACACCACCGTCGAGTCGGTCGGTGTGCACTCCCGGGACGAGATCGGCCGTGTGGCCGCGGCGTTCGACGACGTGCACCGCGAGGCGGTCCGCCTCGCCGCCGAGCAGGCCCTGCTGCGGGGCAACGTCAACGCGATGTTCACCAACCTCTCGCGCCGCTCCCAGGGTCTGATCCAGCGCCAGCTGTCGCTCATCTCCGAGCTCGAGTCCCGCGAGGCCGACCCGGACCAGCTGTCCTCGCTGTTCAAGCTGGACCACCTCGCGACCCGCATGCGCCGTAACGGTGAGAACCTCCTCGTTCTCGCGGGTGAGGAGCCCGGCCGCCGGTGGACCCGCCCGGTCCCCCTGGTCGACGTGCTCCGTGCCGCCGCCTCCGAGGTGGAGCAGTACGAGCGCATCGAGCTGGCCGCCGTGCCGACCACCGAGGTGGCCGGCCGCGTGGTCAACGACCTCGTGCACCTGCTCGCCGAGCTGCTGGAGAACGCGACCTCGTTCTCCTCCCCGCAGACCAAGGTCAAGGTCACCGGTCACGCCCTGCCCGACGGCCGGGTCCTGATCGAGATCCACGACACCGGTATCGGTCTGTCCCCCGAGGACCTCGCGGCGATCAACGAGCGGCTCGCCTCGCCGCCCACCGTGGACGTCTCCGTCTCCCGCCGCATGGGTCTCTTCGTGGTCGGCCGTCTGTCGCAGCGCCACGGCATCCGCATCCAGCTGCGCCCGTCCGACTCCGGCGGTACGACCGCGCTGGTCATGCTGCCCGTCGACGTCGCCCAGGGCGGCAAGAAGCCGCAGGGCAAGCCCGGTCAGCCGGGTGGCGCGGGCGGTCCGGCCGCAGCGCAGGCCGCCGCGGGCGCCGCCGCCGCGCGGCGCTCCGCCGGGGCCGGCCAGTCCGGCGGCGGTCCGCTCGGCGCGGGTGCGCCCGGCGGGCGCCTCGGGGCCGGCCAGGGCCCGCGGGCCGCGCTGCCCGGGCGGGACGGCTCGGGCCGTCCCGGCGGCCGGGGACCGCAGGGACCGTCGGCGGGCAACCAGACTCCTTCGCTCTTCGACCAGGGCGCTCCTTCCGCTCCCCCGCAGGGCCGTCCCGCTCCGGCGGGCGCCGGCTTCGGACAGCAGCAGGGCCCGAACGCCCCGCAGGCCGCGCCCGGCAACCAGGGCCAGGTGCCGCCGCAGCGGGGCAACGGCCCCGAGCGCGGACGCCGTCCCCAGCTCCCCCCGCGCGGCGGCGACCGTCCCGAACTGCCCGGCGGCGACCAGCAGCAGCGCACGCCGAGCTGGAGCGACGACAACGCCCGGCCGCCGGCGCCGCGCCCCTCGATGGACGCCCCGCGCGGCCACGACGAGCCGGACGTCTCCCGCACCGCCGCGATGCCGCGCTTCGACGACCGTCAGGGTCCCGGCGCCACGGCGGAGATCCCCCGGTTCGACGAACAGCAGCAGGCGCCCGGCCAGGACACCGGCCAGTACGGCCGTCCCGGCGCTCCGGCCACGGGCCAGTTCGTCCGCGGTGACATCTTCGGCGCCCCGCAGGGCGGCCGTCCCGGCGCGCAGAACCCGGCCCACACGGGCCAGTTCCCCTCCGCGCAGGGCTACGACAACGGCACCGGCCAGTACCCGGTCCCGGGCCAGGACAACGGCACCGGCCAGTACGCGGCCCCGGGCCAGGACAACGGCACCGGCCAGTACGCGCTGCCCGGCCGCCCGGGCTCCGACCCGTCGAACACGGGCCAGTTCGAGCGTCCGCGGGTGAACGGCACGCACGGCTCCGGCCCCGTCCCCCCGCGTCCGCAGGCGGTCCCGCAGCAGCAGGAGCAGCGCCAGCCGTCCGACCAGTGGGCGCTGCCCCCGGCCTCCGGCCCGGGCGACGGCCGTACGCCGCTGTACGACACGCTGGAGACCAACTGGTTCCGCGGCGGCCAGGGCGGTGCGCAGGAGCAGGGCAACGGCTCCGCGCCGGCCGCCCCGCAGCAGCAGCCGCAGCAGCAGTCCCCGCAACCGCAGAGCCCGACCGGCTCGCAGCGGTCCAACGCCGCCTGGCGCAGCTCGCCCAACGACGAGCTCGTCAAGCAGGCCGAACGCGTCCGCAAGCCGGCCGCGGGCGGCGTCACCACCTCCGGCCTGCCGCGCCGGGTGCCCAAGGCGAACCTCGTCCCGGGCACGGCTCAGCAGCAGAACCACCAGAGCGGTCCTCAGGTTTCGCGCGCCCCCGATGACGTGCGCGGCCGGCTGACCAATCTCCGTCGGGGTATCGCACAGGGTCGTCAGGCCGGGTCCGCACAGACCGGCAGCTTCCCGCGGCCCACTCACCAGCAGGAGCGTTAGTTGAGCCCGATGAGCCAGGCGGCACAGAACCTCAACTGGTTGATCACCAACTTCGTGGACAACACCCCAGGTGTGTCCCACACCGTCGTCGTGTCCGCCGACGGTCTCCTCCTGGCGCTCTCCGAGGGCTTCCCGCGCGACCGCGCGGACCAGCTCGCGGCCGTCGCCTCGGGGCTGACCTCCCTGACGGCCGGCGCCTCTCGGATCTTCGAGGGCGGCAACGTCGCTCAGACGGTCGTGGAGATGGAACGTGGGTTCCTCTTCCTCATGTCCGTCTCCGACGGCTCGTCCCTCGCCGTGCTCGCGCACCCCGAGTGTGACATCGGCCTCGTCGGCTACGAGATGGCGCTCCTGGTCGACCGCGCGGGGGCGGTCCTCACCCCGGACCTGCGCGCCGAGCTACAGGGAAGTCTGCTCCACTGAACGGCCCCGGCACCACCCGTCTCACCAAATCACCGTCCGGCCGCCACAATTCCCCCCACCGGCCCCATCAAACAGCTTGACTGACCGCTTGCTGTCCCGCCCGGAGGATTCATGACCCCGCCCACCGCCTCTCATGATCCGTACGCGGAGCCGTACGAGGACGAGGGCGACCAGCCGCTGGTTCGTCCGTACGCGATGACCGGCGGCCGGACCAGGCCGCGTTACCAGCTGGCCATCGAGGCACTGATCAGTACGACGGCCGACCCGGCAGCGCTCATGGGGCTCCTTCCCGAGCACCAGCGCATCTGCCACCTGTGCCGAGAGGTGAAGTCGGTCGCCGAGGTCTCGGCACTGCTCAACATGCCGCTGGGCGTCGCCCGGATCCTGGTGGCGGACCTGGCGGAGGCGGGACTCGTCGCCGTGCACCAGCCGGGCGGCGACGAGGCGACAGGCGCCCCGGACGTGACACTGCTCGAAAGGGTGCTCAGTGGACTTCGCAAGCTCTAGCGGCGGGACGGTCTCCGAGAGCCGTGCGACCACCTCGGCGAAGATCGTGGTGGCGGGTGGCTTCGGCGTGGGCAAGACCACGTTCGTCGGGGCCGTTTCGGAGATCAACCCGCTGCGCACGGAGGCCGTCATGACGTCTGCTTCGGCAGGCATCGACGACCTCACCCACACCGGGGACAAGACCACCACCACGGTGGCCATGGACTTCGGCCGTATCACCCTGGACCAGGACCTGATCCTGTACCTGTTCGGCACGCCCGGCCAGGACCGGTTCTGGTTCATGTGGGACGACCTCGTGCGCGGCGCCATCGGCGCCGTCGTCCTCGTCGACACCCGCCGCCTCGCCGACTGCTTCCCCGCGGTCGACTACTTCGAGAACAGCGGACTGCCCTTCGTCATCGCCCTCAACGGCTTCGACGGACAGCAACCGTACTCCCCGGAGGAAGTGCGGGAGGCGCTGCAGATCGGACCCGACGCCCCGATCATCACCACGGACGCCCGTCATCGCGCGGACGCCAAGAGTGCGCTGATCACCCTGGTCGAGCACGCCCTCATGGCACGGCTCCGCTAGAGGCAAATCAAAAGCGGCATACTGCAGTTGTCGTAGATGTATCGGTGCCGGCTGTGTCCTTTGACACGGCCGGCCCCGGTGTTCATAACGTTTCGGCAGAGGAATCGGGTGAGGCCGACACGCGACGCGGTCGCGCGGTACCACTGTGCGCACGAAGACCTCGCCATTTGGCGGTCCTCGCTCTTTATGACCGTTTTATCTGGGGCTTACATCACTCGGGATCCCTGCCTTTCCATGTTTGGAAGAGCGCTGGTCGGCATGCTGGAATGCCTGAACTGCCCATGGGTCAAAGACGTACTCAGTAGTCGATGGCATGCCGGGCTCTGAGACACTGCGGCACGACGAAGGTGCCGACCGCCGAGAGGTTGTTGGTCGAGTGAGGCGAAGCAAGAACAGTCCCGAGCCGTCGGCCCGGGGCAACTTCACGCCGCCGCCGCGCACAGCGGCGCCCGCCCCCGTGCCCGGTCCCGAGCCGAAGGCCGCGCCCGCACAGAGCGGAGGACGCATGTCCCCGCGGAACTGGCGCGTGGCCACGAGGCTCAACGCGATCCTGCTCATACCCGTGCTGGTCGGCCTTGTCATGGGCGGCTTCCAGGTGAAGAGCTCGATCGACACGTGGACCGAGGCCCAGGACGCCGAGAACACCGCGCGTCTGGTGCGGGCCTCCCTCACCTACGCCAACGCCCTCTACAACGAGCGCGACGTCAGCGCCGTGCCGCTGCTGAGCGGCAAGGGCGAGGACGACCCGGACGTCTCCAAGGCCCGCGAGGCGACCGACAAGGCCGCCGACGCCTTCGACGAGGCCGCGCAGGAAGCGCCGGACAAGCCGGGTCTGCAGCGCCGCCTCCAGCTCGTCCGTGAAGCGGAGCCGAAGCTGTCCGCGCTGCGCGCCGGCGCGTACACCTCCAAGTTCAAGGGCGTGGAGACGGAGGAGGGCTACGTCGCCGTCGCCCACCCCCTGATGGAGATCGCCAACGAGCTCGGCCTCGGCACCGGCAACATCACCAGCTACGGGCGCACGGTCTACGCGATCTCGCTGACCAAGGCCGCCTCGTCGCTCCAGCGCTCCATCGGCATGCACCTGCTGGTGAAGCCGGGCCCGACCGACAGCCAGCTGGCCAGCCAGCGCGTGGCCTTCCTGTCGTACGCCTACCTCGAGCGCATCGCCCTCGACGAGTACAAGGGCGGCGGCACCGAGGCGGACAACGCCAAGCTCGAAGAGGTCGCCGCACGCATCCAGAACGAGGGCGCCGCCAGGGCGAAGGAGGCCGCGCAGAGCGACCCGGACTACGTCCCGCCGCCGTCCAAGCCGGAGACCATGATCTCCGAGCTGGGCCGCCTGTCCACCACGGACGAGTCCGCCCGTCAGGACCTCGCCGCCAAGGGCATCACGCCCGAGAACTGGTGGGCGATGAACACCCTCAAGTTCGACGGCTACCGCGAGATCGAGTCCGACCTCGCCGACACCGCCGTGAACGAGGCCTCGCAGATCGCCTCCGACGCCCAGCGGGACGCCTTCATCACCGGCGCCGCGGTCGTCCTCGCGCTGCTCGCCGCGTTCATCCTGGCCGGCATGGTCGCCCGCCAGATGAGCCAGTCGATGCGCCAGCTGCGCAACGCCGCCTTCGGCATCGCCGAGCAGCGCCTGCCGATGCTGGTCGACCAGCTTTCCCGGACCGACCCGGGCCGGGTGGACACCAAGGTCGCGCCCATCCCGATCAATTCCACGGACGAGATCGGCGAGGTCGCCCGCGCCTTCGACCAGGTCCACCGCGAGGCCGTCCGGCTCGCCGCCGAGCAGGCCCTGCTGCGGGGCAACATCAACGCGATCTTCACCAACCTGTCGCGCCGCAACCAGTCGCTGATCGAGGGCCAGCTGACCCTGATCACCGACCTGGAGAACAACGAGGCCGACCCGGACCAGCTGGAGAACCTCTTCAAGCTGGACCACCTCGCGACCCGTATGCGCCGCAACGGCGAGAACCTCCTGGTTCTCGCCGGCGAGGAGCCCGGCCGCCGCTGGGACCAGCCGGTCCCGCTGGTCGACGTGCTGCGCGCCGCCTCCTCCGAGGTGGAGCAGTACGAGCGCATCGAGCTGTCCGGCGTGCCGGACGCCGAGATCCACGGCCGCGCGGTCACCGACCTCGTGCACCTGCTCGCCGAGCTGCTGGAGAACGCCACCACGTTCTCCTCGCCGCAGACGAAGGTGCGCGTCACCGCGACCCGTCTGCCCGACGGCCGCATCATGATCGAGATCCACGACAAGGGCATCGGCCTCACCGCCGAGGACTTCGCGGACATCAACCACAAGCTGGCCAACCCGCCGACCGTGGACGCCGCGATCTCGCAGCGCATGGGCCTGTTCGTGGTCGGCCGGCTGTCCGACCGGCACGGCATCCGCGTCCAGCTCCGCCCCTCGGGCGAGCAGGCCGGCACCACCTCGCTGGTCATGCTGCCGGACGCCATCACCCACGGCGGTGGCGGCGAGGCGGCCCCGGCCCAGGACGAGTTCACGGTCTCGCAGATCATCCCGGAGCAGAACTTCCAGGGTGAGAGCTTCAGCCAGCCGATGCGCACCGCCGCGGAGCTGGGCTTCGACGACAGCCGCTACTCGGACGTCCCCGACGACATCCGCGAGCTGGACCCGGTCGGCCGGTCCCTGATGCGCGAGGAGCGGCGTGCGGCCCTGGAGGCCCAGTCGCAGCCGCAGCAGGGCGAGTTGACCGCCGGGAACGCCCAGGACGGCGGCGAGCAGGGCGGCTACCGCGACGAGTTCGCCGGGCAGCAGCAGGGCTACGACGACGGCCAGGGTTACGACGCCCAGGGCTACGACAACGGCTACCAGGACCAGCAGCAGGGCGGCGGGTACGACCAGCAGTCGTACGACGACGGCCGGCAGGGCGGCTACGACGACCAGCAGCAGCAGTCGTACGGCGAGGGCTACTACACGCCGAACGGCAACCTGCCGCAGAACGACGCCTTCCAGCAGAACGGCGGCTACCAGAACGGTTCCTACGCCGAACCGGGCCAGGGCGGCCAGGCCCCCGCGGGCGCCACGGGCTCGTTCCCGGGCTTCGGCGGGCGGCGCCAGGAGGACGACTGGCCGCAGCACGACGGCTACCGCAACGGCTACCAGGACCAGTACCCTGCTCAGGCCCCGGAGGGGGAATCCTCGCAGGCCGCTGACGCGCGCGAGCCGGACAGCGTAGGCTTCGACCGTCCGGGACCGGCTCCTTCCGACGCCCACGCGCTGACCGATGCCGGGCTTCCGCGCCGCGGGTCCTCCGCGAACGGCACGGGCGGCACGGGACACGGCAGCCAGGAGCCGCCGGCCACCAGCCCGGAGAGCAACGGCGACAACGGCTGGCGCTCGGCGAACGACGAGCGCTGGCAGCAGGCCTCCGCGCTCCGGAAGCCCAAGGCGGGCGGAGTGACCTCCTCCGGCCTGCCTCGGAGGGTCCCGAAGGCCAACCTGGTCCAGGGAGCCGCCGAAACGACCCCCCAGGGAGGCCCACAGGTCTCCCGAGCCCCGGAGGACGTCCGGGGCAGGCTGAGCAACCTGCGGCGCGGTGTCCAACGAGGCCGCACCGCAGGCAGTGAAACGAACGGCCAGGGCTTCGGTCCTGACAGCACCTACAACCAGGAGCGTTAGTGTGAGCCCGATGAGCCAGGCGGCACAGAACCTGAACTGGTTGATCACCAACTTCGTGGACAACACCCCGGGGGTGTCCCACACGGTGGTGGTCTCCGCCGACGGACTCCTTCTGGCGATGTCCGAAGGCTTCCCCCGCGACCGCGCCGACCAGCTCGCGGCCGTCGCCTCCGGTCTGACCTCACTCACCGCCGGCGCCTCTCGGATCTTCGAGGGCGGCAGCGTGAATCAGACGGTTGTGGAGATGGAGCGGGGATTCCTCTTCATCATGTCCATTTCCGACGGTTCGTCACTCGCGGTTCTCGCACACCCCGAGGCGGACATCGGTCTCATTGGTTACGAGATGGCCCTTCTGGTCGACCGAGCGGGTACGGTCCTCACGCCGGACCTTCGAGCGGAACTCCAGGGGAGCCTTCTCAACTGACAAGCGGACGGTGCGATATGGCGTCCCGGGGCCGTAAGGTTTCGGGACGCGGCTCCACAGAGATGGGCGCCAGGCACAGTCGGAGGAGGAGAAAGTGGCAACACCCCCAGACGGTTCATCGGCGGGCAACTGGTCGTACGGCCCTGCCCAGGGTCAGAACGACGGTTCCCAGAACCGGTACGGTTACCCCTCCACGCCGCAGCACGGTCAGCCGTACACGCCTCAGGGCCCCGGCCCCTCGCCGTACGACCAGCCGCACAGCCCGCGCATCCAGCCCGTGCAGCCGCAGCGCCGGGCACCCGAGGCGTCGCCCGCCGGGGCGTCGAACAACCCCCTGGTGCGCCCGTACGCGATGACGGGCGGCCGCACCAGGCCGCGGTACCAGCTCGCCATCGAGGCGCTGGTGCACACCACCGCGCAGCCGCACCAGATGCAGGGCCAGCTGCCCGAGCATCAGCGGATCTGCAACCTCTGCCGGGAAATCAAGTCGGTGGCCGAGATCTCGGCCCTGCTGACCATCCCTCTCGGCGTGGCCAGGATCCTCGTCGCCGACTTGGCGGAGGCGGGACTGGTCGCCATCCATCAGCCCGGCGGCGACGAGAACGCCGGCGGCCAGCCAGACGTGACACTGCTCGAAAGGGTGCTCAGTGGACTTCGCAAGCTCTAGCGGCGGTCCTTCCCGCTCCACCACCTCGGCGAAGATCGTGGTGGCGGGTGGCTTCGGCGTGGGCAAGACCACGTTCGTCGGGGCCGTTTCGGAGATCAACCCGCTGCGCACGGAGGCCGTCATGACGTCTGCTTCGGCAGGCATCGACGACCTCACCCACACCGGGGACAAGACCACCACCACGGTGGCCATGGACTTCGGCCGTATCACCCTGGACCAGGACCTGATCCTGTACCTGTTCGGCACGCCCGGCCAGGACCGGTTCTGGTTCATGTGGGACGACCTCGTGCGCGGCGCCATCGGCGCCGTCGTCCTCGTCGACACCCGCCGCCTCGCCGACTGCTTCCCCGCGGTCGACTACTTCGAGAACAGCGGACTGCCCTTCGTCATCGCCCTCAACGGCTTCGACGGACAGCAGCCGTACTCCCCGGACGAGGTCCGGGAGGCTCTCCAGATCGGGCCGGACACGCCGATCATCACGACGGACGCGCGGCATCGGGCCGATGCGAAGTCGACGCTCATCACGCTGGTGGAGCATGCGCTGATGGCGCGCCTGCGCTAGCCGCTTCCACGCGAGAACAGCCCCCGGTGCCTAGTCGGCACGGGGGCTGTTTCCGTGGGTACGGCTACCAGAACGCCGGGTTCTGTTGCCGGGTGTGTGGTGCAGTCGGTGGCTGGTCGCGCAGTTACCCGCGCCCCTTTTCCGGGATTGCGAAAGGGCCCCGCCTTCACGTGAAGGCGGGGCCCTTCGGGGTCAGCGCCAGCTGTGGGGGGCCCGGAAACCCGGTTCGCGTTCCAGGCGGCGCCAGCCGGCCCGGGGGCGGCCCCGGTGGGCCGGTGCGGCGGACTGCGGCGCGGCCGCGCGGGCCATCAGGATCGCCGCGATCGCCGCGACCTCCTCCGGCTCGGCATGCCCCTTCTCCACACGGATGTCAGGTGTCGTCATCGTCAGTTCTCCCAGTTACTGGGGCGGGTTGCCGTGCTTGCGCGACGGCAGGTCGGCGTGCTTGGTCTGCAGCATCGCCAGCGAACGGATCAGCACCTCGCGGGTCTCGGCCGGGTCGATCACGTCGTCGACCAGACCGCGCTCGGCGGCGTAGTAGGGGTGCATCAGCTCGGACTTGTACTCCTTGACCATGCGCGCCCGCATGGCCTCGGGGTCCTCGGCCTCGGCGATCTGCCGGCGGAAGATCACGTTCGCCGCGCCCTCCGCGCCCATCACCGCGATCTCGTTCGTCGGCCAGGCGTAGGTCAGGTCGGCGCCGATGGACTGGGAGTCCATGACGATGTACGCGCCGCCGTAGGCCTTGCGCAGGATCAGCGAGATCCGCGGCACCGTGGCGTTGCAGTACGCGTACAGCAGCTTCGCGCCGTGGCGGATGATGCCGCCGTGCTCCTGGTCCACGCCCGGCAGGAAGCCGGGCACGTCCAGGAAGGTAAGGATGGGGATGTTGAACGCGTCGCACATCTGCACGAAGCGCGCGGCCTTCTCGGAGGCCTCGATGTCCAGCACACCCGCCAGCGCCTGCGGCTGGTTGGCGACGATGCCGACGACCTGGCCGTCCATCCGCGCCAGTGCGCAGATGATGTTGCGGGCCCAGCGCTCGTGGACCTCGAGGTACTCGCCGTCGTCGACGATCTCCTCGATCACCTTCGCCATGTCGTACGGGCGGTTGCCGTCCGCCGGGACCAGGTCCAGCAGCACGTCCGACCGGCGGTCGGCTGCGTCGGAGCTCTCCACCCGCGGCGGGTTCTCCCGGTTGTTCTGCGGGAGCAGGGAGAGCAGGTACCGCACCTCGGCGATGCAGGTCTCTTCGTCGTCGTAGGCGAAGTGGCACACACCGGAGGTCTCGGCGTGCACGTCCGCGCCGCCCAGGCCGTTCTGGGTGATCTCCTCACCCGTGACCGCCTTGACCACGTCCGGGCCGGTGATGAACATCTGCGAGGTGTCGCGGACCATGAACACGAAGTCCGTCAGCGCCGGGCTGTAGGCGGCGCCGCCCGCGCACGGGCCCAGCATCACCGAGATCTGCGGGATGACACCGCTCGCCCTGGTGTTGCGCTGGAAGATCCCGCCGTAGCCCGCGAGGGCCGACACGCCCTCCTGGATGCGGGCGCCGGCGCCGTCGTTCAGGGAGACCAGCGGCGCACCGGCCGCGATGGCCATGTCCATGATCTTGTGGATCTTCGTGGCGTGCGCCTCGCCCAGCGCGCCGCCGAAGATGCGGAAGTCGTGGGCGTAGACGAAGACCGTCCGCCCCTCCACCGTGCCCCAGCCGGTGATGACACCGTCGGTGTACGGCTTCTTCTCCTCCAGACCGAAGCCGGTGGCCCGGTGCCGGCGAAGCTGCTCGACCTCGCGGAAGGAGCCCGCGTCCAGCAGCAGTTCGATGCGCTCCCGCGCGGTCAGCTTGCCCTTGGCGTGCTGCGCCTGGGTCGCCTTCTCGCTCGGGCCGGCCAGTACCTGGGCACGGATCTCGTGCAGTTCGGCCACGCGTCCGCGCGCGTCGGTCGGCTCACCCGGCGCCTCATCCAAAACGGTCATGTAGTGACCTTACGAAGCCCGCCGCTGATTGCGAGCCGTCGACACCTCACAGTCTCCGGGGTGTTTTCCTGGTAGCACTGAACAGAACCAGGGGGCCGTGCAGGCGTTCCGACTGCTCAGAGGGCCTGCTGCTTGTGGGGGTCGCACAAAGCTCAGCGGCTGAGAGCCGCCTCACACCCATGGGTCGCGCATGCCTCCCCCGGAGTGACGCGCGGCCGCAGCCGGGGCCCGGTGGCCAGAATCTCCACGGGGTCCGGGGCCTCCCGTCCCGGGTGGTCCCATTCAAGTTCCAGGGCTTCGCCCGTTCGGGTCGGGTCGCTCACGCAGAGCGTAGCGGTACGCCCCTGACGCCGGAGCAGCACGGCTGCCGGGTGGGCCACGGTGACCCCTCCCGCGGAGGACGATCCGGCCGCCCTGGCCCTCCAGGTGTGCCCGGCCGGGGCCGCGGGTGCGGACGGCCGGGCCGGACTCCCCCCGGGTTGGCCCTGCCCGGCCGCGCGGCCGGGGTCGCATACGGCCTCTTCCGGAGTGGCCCGGCACCTCTCTCCGGAGTGGCCCGGAACCGAGCGGGCCGAAGGACGCGGCCGCCCGCGCCCTGCCCCTGCACACGGCACCGCGGATCCCGTACCCGCGTCGGAAACGCGTCGCGCCCACCCGCGCGGCCGAGCCGCGCGCGGTCAGCCGAAGCGGTCCAAGAGCCTGCGGTACAGACGGGGTGTCAGCGCGCGCACGCGGGGCGGGAGCGTCAGCCATGACGGGATGTACGTGTCGTCGCGGGACTCGCTCACCGCGTCCCAGACCGCCGCCGCGACGCGGCCGGCTGAGGTGGGGCGTGGGTGGGAGCGGTGGTAGGGGCGGCCGCGGCGGGCGAAGAAGCCCGTCTCGACGGGGCCGGGCACGACCAGCGTGACGCCGACGCCGGTACCGCGCAGTTCCTGCCGCAGCGCCTCGGCGAACGCGGCCAGACCCGCCTTGGCGGCGGAGTACACCGCCTCCTCGCGGACGCCCACCGACCCGGCCACCGACCCGACGAGCACCACCCGGCCGCTTCCGGCCGCCACCATCGCGGGCAGCACCTCGCGCACGAGGTGGAGGGTGGCGTTGAGGTCGAGGAAGAGCACCCGGTCGATGTCGGTGTGCGGCATGGTCAGGAAGGGGCCCGCCCAGCCGATGCCCGCCCCGGCGACCAGCAGGTCGATCCGGCCCGCCTCCCGCAGCGCGGCCTCGGCCAGCATCTTCGCCCCGTCGGCGGCGGCGAGGTCGGCGGGCAGCAGGACGGCGGAGGTGCCGGACGCGGTCTCCTCCAGCCGCCGCCGGTCGCGTCCGCTGAGCAGCAGGTGCCATCCGCCGGCGGCGAAGCGCCGGGCGGTGGCCGCGCCGATGCCCGAGGACGCGCCGGTGACGAGGGCGACGCGGCGGTCCGTGCGGGGCGGGGTCCGTTCGACCGCCGCGGCCGCGGCGGAGGCGGCGGGGTCCGCCGGGGGGTCGTAGGTGGAATCGGAGCCGGTGGTGGTCACGAGTACGGTCTCCCATGCGCTGTCGCTGCGGGCCTCGCCATCCAGGACACCCCCGGTCCGGGGGGCCGCGCCAGCGCAGCGGCCCCTCGGCGGCAGCCCCGGCGGCGGCCCTCCACAGGGCCCTGGCGCCGGTAATCGCGGGGGCCGCGGGGGCCGGTGCGCCGCGCCGCGCAACCACTCCTGCGTGCCGCCGGGTGGGCCATGCGGGCGTATGGGCAGTACGCGACCCGGCGCGGCGGGTTACGAAAGGGAGGTCCCGCCCCTGTTCCCGGCACCGTGACGAGGTCCCCCATGCGCCTGCTGCTCGTCCATCCCAGCGCCCTGATGTACTCCGAGATCTTCCTCCGGCTCGAACCCCTGGGGCTGGAGCGGGTGGCCGGCGC
Source organism: Streptomyces sp. GB4-14 (assembly GCF_022696125.1). NCBI lineage: Bacteria > Bacillati > Actinomycetota > Actinomycetes > Kitasatosporales > Streptomycetaceae > Streptomyces > Streptomyces sp. GB4-14. The sequence goes on from NZ_RZHO01000002.1 coordinate 1,667,894, forward strand.
CGCCCGCGAGGCGGGTCACGAGGTGAGGGTGGTCGACCTCCAGGTGCTGAGCGTGCGGCGGCTGCGCGACGAGGTGCGGTCGTTCCGCCCGGAGGCGCTCGGCATCTCGCTGAACTACCTGGCGAACATCCCCGAGGCGATCCGGCTGGCCGAGCGGGTGAAGGAGGAGCTGCCGGACTGCTTCGTGTTCCTCGGCGGCCACAGCGTCTCGTTCGTCGCCCAGGAGGTCATCGAGCAGGCGAAGGGTGCCGTGGACGCCGTGGTCCGGGGCGAGGGCGAGCCCGCCGTCGCCCCGTTGCTGGAGGCGGTGCGGGACGGCGGTGTGGAGGGGGTGCCGGGTGTCGTCACGGCGTCGGGGCGCGGCCCCGCCCCGCTGATGCTGCACAGCATCGACGAGCCCCTTCCGGCCCGTGACCTGATGCGGAGCCGGCGCCGGTACTTCATCGGCGAGCTGGACCCGTGCGCGTCGATCGAGTTCACCCGGGGCTGCCCCTGGGACTGCTCGTTCTGCTCCGCGTGGACGTTCTACGGCCGCAGCTACCGCAAGGCGTCCCCGGAGGCGGCGGCGGACGACCTGGCGGCGATCCGCGAGCCGAACGTGTTCATCGTGGACGACGTGGCCTTCATCCGGCCCGAGCACGGCGACGCCATCGCCGCGGAGGTGGAGCGGCGGCGCATCCGCAAGCAGTACTACCTGGAGACCCGCTCCGACGTGCTGCTGCGTCACCCGGAGGTGTTCGAGCGCTGGGCGCGGCTGGGGCTGCGGTACATGTTCCTCGGCATGGAGGCGATCGACGCCGAAGGGCTCGACCTGTACCGCAAGCGGGTCAGTCCGGACGAGAACCTGAAGGCGCTGGAGACGGCCCGGCGGATGGGCATCCGGGTCGCCATCAACCTGATCGTGGACCCGGCCTGGGACGAGGAGCGCTTCCGGGTGGTGCGCGAGTTCGCGACGGCCGTGCCGGAGATCGTGCACTTCACGGTGATGACGCCGTACCCGGGCACGGAGATCTGGCACACCGAGTCGCGCCGGCTCACCACCCGCGACTACCGGCTGTTCGACATCCAGCACGCGGTGGTGCCCACCACGCTGCCGCTGGACCGCTTCTACGAGGAGCTGGTGCGCACCCAGGCGGTCATCAACCGCAAGCACCTGGGGCTGCGCACGGCGTTCGGGGCGGCCCGGGTGCTGGCCCGGAACCTGGCCCACGGGCAGACGAACTTCGCCCGGATGCTGTGGAAGTTCAACCAGGTCTACAACCCGCGCCGGCAGCTCGCCGACCACGCACGTCCGGTGCGTCACGAGTTGCCGCTCCCCCAGCGGCTCGACGTGGGCGACCGGCGCCAGCTGTACATCCACACCCGCGGCGCGACCCAGGGTGCCCCGGCCCGCCGGCTGCCGGACTAGCCGGGCCGCTCGCCCCCGGCGGTCACAGCCCGACCGCTCGTTCTCACTCGTTCGAGCGAACGGATCGCGACACCTTCCCGAAAGATGTTGAAAATTGAAGGGAATGGGTCTACGGTAGGCCGTGTTGAGTAGTTGAACATTCAACGGGATTATCCCGTCCCCATCCCCGTCCCCAGGAGGAACACCATGGGTCTCTTCGGCCGCAAGGACGACGACAAGGGCACCACCGACTCCGCGGTGAGCCCGGACCTGGCAGCGCTGACCGGTGACTACGAGCTGGACCCGGCGCACACCACGATCGGCTTCGTCGCCCGCCACGCGATGGTCACCAACGTGAAGGGCCACTTCAAGGACTTCTCCGGTCAGCTGCACCTGGACGGCGCCGACCCGAGCAGGTCCACGGCCTCCATCGACGTGGTGATGGACAGCATCGACACGGGCAACGCCGACCGCGACGGTCACCTGAAGAGCTCGGACTTCTTCAGGACCGACGAGTTCCCGACCATGACCTTCCGCTCCACCAAGGCGGAGGCCCTGGGCGGCGACGACTACCGCATCACCGGCGACCTGACGGTCCTCGGCACCACCCGGCCGCTCGTCATCGACCTGGAGTTCAACGGCGCCGCGAAGGACCCGTTCGGCAACGAGCGCGTCGGCTTCGACGGCAAGGCCGAGATCCTGCGCTCCGAGTGGGGTCTGACCTGGAACGCGGCCCTGGAGACGGGCGGCGTGCTGGTGTCCGACAAGATCAAGCTGGTCTTCGACATCTCGGCGATCCGCAAGGGCTGACGCCCCGCCGCACCCGAGCGCGCCCGCTCCTCCCGGTACGGGAGGGCGGGCGCTCGGCGTTGCCGAGAGACCCGGGCCCGCGTGGGGCACGCGCCCGGGTCAGAAGCCTCCGCCGAAGTCGCCTCCGCCTCCGAAGTCGCCTCCGCCGAACCCGCCGCCGAAGTCACCGGAGTCGAAGTCCGCGCCGGAGACGTCACCGCCGTCGTATCCGCCGAAGTCGCCGTACCCGGAGCCGTAGTCCGACGCGTAGCCGGGGCCGGACATCATGCTGCCGAGCAGAGTGCCGACCAGCAGTCCGGGCAGCAGCCCGCCGCCGAAGTAGCCGCCGGCCCAGGGGCCGTACGCCGGTCCCGCCTCCCAGTAGGGGCGGCGGCCGTACTCGGTGTCGACCTCGCGGACCGCGGGGTCGCGGCCCTCGGCCAGCCGGGCCTGGTCGGCCGCGCACACCGGCACCTCGCGCTCCGCCCCGCCGGGCGGGGTCCACCGGACGTCGGCGACGGAGGGGCCGTGGCGCGGGTCGAAGAAGCACGGCGGGCGGCGCTCCGGCACCGGCCTGCCCTCACGGCGGGCGGCCAGCGACACGAGCGCGAACCGGCCGTCCTCCACGGCCTGGGTCACCGCCCGGACGTCCTCCGGTTTGCGGGCCGCCGCCATGGACGACTTCGCCTGCTCGTAGGCGTCCAGCGCGCGTGCGTAGTCCGCGCGCATCGCGTCGTCCGCGCCGGGTTCGCCCGGGTGGAAGTCGAGGCGGTCCAGTTCCTCGCCGAAGGCGGTGATGTCCTCGTCGACCACGACGCGCAGTTTCTCCAGGGCGGCCGCCTGCTCCTCCTCGTGACGGCGCCTGCGGCGGCGGGTCACGGCGTACGCGCCCGCTCCGCCGGCCGCCACCAGCGCGCCGACCGTGATCAGCCCGCCGACGGGCACGTCACCGGAGCCGTCGTTCCGGGAGTTGGGCGCCCCGCCTCCGATGCTGCGGATCGCGGTGTCGACGAAGTCGTTGAGCTGGGCCTTGGCGTCCCCGGCGTCCTGCACGGACCCGACCAGGTTGGACACGCCCTGCCGGCTGAGCACACTGCTGTCGGCGCGGGCGTCGAACCGGTCGCCGAGGCGGACGCCGTACAGACCGGTGACGCCCGTGTCGGTGCGCAGGTCGCGGAAGAGGTTCTGGGTGGGGAAGTCGGCCGGGAGGACGGCGACGAAGACGGGTTTGTCGGCGTCCTCGATCTTGTCGGCGAGGGCCTCGGCGTCGGACTCCGACAGGATGTCCCGGGCCTCGGGATCGACGTATACGGGGCTTTCGCGCAGCTTCTCGGCGACGACGGAGACGTCCGTGGCCGCGTGCGCCCCCGGCGCGCCGGCCAGGAGGACCGCCAGTACGGCGGCCACCGGCACGATCAGCAGACGTACGAGGGTGCGCATCGATGCGGCCTTCATATATTCGAAGCTACCCGAATACGCCCCGAAACGGGCATCCGGACCGGTGGGCGATCCCGGCGCCCGCCGGTCCGGAGGCCGGCGGACTCAGGCGGGCTCCACCCCGGCACGCAGCAGTCCGTAGGCGTAGGCGTCCTCGAGGGCCTGCCAGGAGGCGGCGATGACGTTCTCCGCGACGCCGACGGTCGACCACTCCCCCGCCCCGTCGGAGGTGGAGATCAGTACCCGGGTCGTGGACTGGGTGCCGTGCTTGCCCTCCAGGATGCGGACCTTGTAGTCGACCAGCTCCAGCTTGGCGAGCTGCGGGTAGATCTTCTCCAGGGCGACGCGCAGGGCACGGTCGAGGGCGTTGACCGGGCCGTTGCCCTCGGCGGTGGCGACGATCCGCTCGCTCTTCGCCCACAGCTTCACGGTGGCCTCGTTGGCGTGGGTGCCGTCGGGGCGGTCCTCGACGATCGCGCGCCAGGACTCGACCTCGAAGTACTTCAGCGGCCCGCCCTCGACCTCGGCACGCAGCAGCAGCTCGAAGGAGGCGTCGGCGGCCTCGTAGGTGTAGCCCTTGAGCTCGCGCTCCTTGACCCGCTCGACGACGCGGCCCACCAGTTCGCGGTCGCCGCCGAGGTCGATGCCGAGCTCCTTGCCCTTGAGCTCGATGGAGGCGCGGCCGGCCATGTCGGAGACGAGCATCCGCATGGTGTTGCCGACCTGCTCGGGGTCGATGTGCTGGTACAGGTCCGGATCGACCTTGATCGCGGAGGCGTGGAGACCGGCCTTGTGCGCGAAGGCGGAGACGCCGACGTAGGGCTGGTGGGTGGAGGGGGTGAGGTTGACGACCTCGGCGATGGCGTGGGAGATGCGGGTCATCTCGCGCAGGTGGCCCTCGGGCAGGACCTTCTTGCCGTACTTCAGCTCCAGGGCAGCGACGACGGGGAACAGGTTGGCGTTCCCGACCCGCTCGCCGTAGCCGTTGGCGGTGCACTGGACGTGGGTGGCGCCCGCGTCGACGGCGGCCAGGGTGTTGGCGACGGCGCAGCCGGTGTCGTCCTGGGCGTGGATGCCGAGCCGGGCGCCCGTGTCGGCGAGGACGGTGGCGACCACGGCCTGGATCTGCGCGGGGAGCATGCCGCCGTTGGTGTCGCAGAGGATCACCACGTCGGCGCCGGCCTCGTGGGCGGTGCGGACGACGGCCTTGGCGTAGGCGGGGTCGGCACGGTAGCCGTCGAAGAAGTGCTCGCAGTCGACGAAGACGCGCCGGCCCTGGGCGCGCAGGTGGGAGACGGTGTCGCGGACCATCTCCAGGTTCTCGTCGAGAGTGGTGCGCAGGGCGAGTTCGACGTGCCGGTCGTGGGACTTGGCGACCAGCGTGATCACCGGCGCACCGGAGTCGAGGAGCGCCCTGACCTGGGGGTCCTGGTCGGCGGTGGTGCCGGCGCGGCGGGTGGCGCCGAAGGCGACCAGCTGGGCGTGGCGGAACTCGATCTCCTGCCGGGCCCGGGCGAAGAACTCGGTGTCCCGGGGGTTCGCGCCGGGCCAGCCGCCCTCGATGAAGCCCACGCCGAACTCGTCCAGGTGCCGTGCGATGGCCAGCTTGTCGGCGACCGTGAGGTTGATGCCCTCGCGCTGGGCGCCGTCGCGCAGGGTGGTGTCGAAGACGTGGAACGAGTCGTCGAGCTCGCTGGGTGCGGTCATGGTCTGAAGGCTCCTGTACTGGATCTCGGTCTACCGGAATGACCGGTTCCACCGTTCCCCCATGGTCCCTCGCGCCCGGTTCCCGGCTGCGGGTGGGCCGAGAAACAGAAAAACCCCTCGCGGGTGCGAGAGGTCTGCGCGCGGGTCGAGGACGACGGTGTCCGCCCGTACGGTGTCGTACGTGCGGTCACTGCGGACCGGCGCGCCTGCTGCCAATAATCGTGGCGAACGAGAGCACGGGGGGATTTTGGCACAACCCGCCCGCCCGCTCACCGCCCGTCTCAGGATGCGGGCGTGCGGCGCGATGCGGTGAGACGCCGGGGGCGCTTCCCGGCCGGGGCTCAGGCGCCCTTGGCCAGCGTCCCGTCGAGGAACTCCCGTACGTGGTCCAGGACCTGGGACCGGCCGGTGCCGCGCAGGCCGATCGCCACGTGGATGGCGAGACCGTCGAGCAGGGCGCGCAGCCGGACGGCGTAACGGTCGGCGTCCACCGGGCGGAACTCGCCCCGCGAGACGCCCTCGGCGAGCAGCGCCACCAGATCGCGGTGCCAGGCGCCCTCGATGGCGGCCTGCCGGTCGCGCGCCTCTGCCCCCGCGTTCTGTGAGCGGTTCCACACCTCCAGCCACAGCGTCCAGTGCGGGTCACGGTGCCCGTCGGGCACGTACAGCCCGACATAGCCGTCGAGTCGTTCGCGGGCGGTGCCGGGCCGCGCGAGCAGCCGCGCCCGCTCGGCCCCGAGCCGCCCCTCGCTCCACTCCAACGTGCGCAGCAGCAGCTCGTCCTTGGACCGGAAGTAGTAGAGCAGGTGCCCGCTGCTCATCCCCACCTCCCGCCCGAGCGCCGCCATGGTGAGCTTCTCCAGCCCCCGCTCGGCGATCATCGCCATGGCGGCGGCGAGCACGTCCTCACGCGGCGGCGCGGGGGTACGACGGCGCGGGGTCACGGGGCGGCCTCCACGCGGACGGCGTCCGGCACCAGCCGGGTCGCGTAGCCGAGCGGGTCGACGACGTACGTCCCGCGCGGGACGCCCGGCGGGCCGTGCCGGCGGCCGTCCGGGCCCGGCAGCCCGTCCCGGCCCAGGTACTCGGGCATCTCGTCGGGCCGGCGGACGGGCTCGGTCAGCCGGGTCCCGCGGGTCGCGCAGAGCAGTACGTTCACCCGTACGTTCTACCGGACCGGCGTGCGCGGTTGCTGCTGGGTGATGCAGTGGATGCCGCCGCCGGCCGCGAAGACCGGGCGGGCGTCGACCTGGATGACCGCGCGGGCGGGGAAGAGGCGGCGGAAGAGGGCGGCCGCCTCCTCGTCGCGGGGGTCGTCGAAGGCGCACAGGACCACGCCGTCGTTGCACAGGTAGTGGTTGATGTACGAGTAGTCGGCCCAGTGGCCGTCCGCCTCCAGCACGGTGGGGGCGGAGACCGGGACGACCTCCAGGGGGCGGCCGAGGGCGTCGGTCGCGGAGCGGAGGATGCCGATCACCTCCTCGGTCACCTCGTGGTCGGGGTGGGCCGGGTCCGGCTGGTGGTGGGCGACGACCACGCCGGGCCGGGCGAACGCGGCGACGATGTCGACGTGGCCCAGGGTGCCGAAGCCGTACGGCGGATAGTCGGCGGTGAGGCCGCGCGGCAGCCAGATCGCCTTGCGGGTGCCGAGGTGTGCGTGGATCTCCGCCTCGACCTGCTCCCGGGTCCTGCCGGGGTTGCGCTCGGGGCCGAGCTGGACGGTCTCGGTGAGCAGCACGGTCCCCTCGCCGTCGACGTGGATCCCGCCGCCCTCGTTGACGAGGTCCGTGGCGTACGTTCGCGCCCCGGCGAGGTCCGCGACGTACGCGGCGATCTTCGCGTCGTGCTCCCAGCGGGCCCACTCCTGGGCGCCCCAGCCGTTGAACGTCCAGTCCACGGCGGCCAGCCGGCCCGCGCCGTCGGTGAGGAACGTCGGGCCGACGTCCCGCATCCACGCGTCGTCCAGCTCCCGCTCGACGGTGTCGATGCCGGGGCCGAGCAGGTCGCGCGCCTGTGCCGACTGGCCGGGTCCGCACACCACGGTGACCGGCTCGAAGCGGCGCACGGCGCGGGCGACCCGGGCCCAGGCGGTGCGGGCGGCGGCGAGGGCTCCGGGGTCGGCGAAGGTGGGGTTGGGTCCTGGCCAGGCCATCCAGGTGCGCTCGTGCGGCGTCCACTCGGCCGGCATGCGGAAACCGTCGGCGGCGGGCGTGTTCATCCGGGTCCTCAGAGGAAGTAGAGGCGGTTCAGGGAGACCGAGTCGGCGGGCAGGGAGCGCAGCGGCTCCCCGTCGAGGGTGACCAGACCCGTGCGGGGGTCGACGTCGACGGCGCCGGTGCGTGAGTTGTGCAGCAGGTCGGCGGGCCCGATGCCGCGGGTGCCGCGCACGGCGACGCGGCGGCGCCGGGTGGGCAGCGTGTCGTGGCCCTGCTCGACGGCGGCGCGGGCGACGAACGCCACCGACAGCTCGGCGGGTGTGGCGCCGTACGCGCCGAACTGCGGTCCGAGCACGAGGGGTTCGCAGGTGTCGGTGGCCGCGTTGGGGTCGCCGGTGACGCCGTACGCGGGGAAGCCGGCCTTGAGGACGAGCTGCGGTTTGGCGCCGAAGTACTCCGGGCGCCACAGCACGATGTCGGCGAGCTTGCCCGGTTCGAGGGAGCCGACCTCGTGGGCGAGGCCGTGCGCGACCGCCGGGTTGACGGTGAGTTTGGCGATGTAGCGCAGCACCCGCTCGTTGTCGTCGTCGCCGTCCGCGCCCAGCTCGGCCTTCATCTTCCCGGCCATGGCGAAGGTGCGGCGGACGGTCTCGCCGGCACGCCCCATCCCCTGCGCGTCGGAGGAGGTGATGCCGATGGCGCCCAGGTCGTGCAGGACGTCCTCGGCGCCCATCGTCCCGGCGCGCACCCGGTCGCGGGCCATGGCGGCGTCGCCGGGCAAGGAGGGCTTGAGGCCGTGGACGGAGACGATCATGCCGTGGTGCTCGGCGACCGCGTCCCGGCCGAAGGGCAGGGTGGGGTTGGTGGAGGAGCCGATGACGTTCGGCACGCCCGCCATCTTCAGCACGTTGGGGACGTGGCCCCCGCCGCAGCCCTCGATGTGGAAGGCGTGGACGGTGCGCCCTTCCAGCACGCGCAGGGTGTCCTCCACCGACAGGCACTCGTTCAGCCCGTCGCTGTGCAGGGCCACCTGGACGTCGTGCTCCTCGGCGACCCGCAGCGCGGTGTCCAGGGCGCGGGTGTGGGCGCCCATGTCCTCGTGCACCTTGAAGCCGCACGCGCCGCCCTCGACGAGCGCCTCGGTCAGCGGGGCCTCGTGGGAGGACGAACCCCGGCCGAGGAAGCCGATGTTGACGGGCCAGGCGTCGAAGGCGGAGAAGGCGTGGCGCAGTGCCCAGGGCGAGTTGACGCCGACGCCCCACACCGGGCCGAACTCCTGCCCGATGATCGTGGTCACCCCGGAGGCGAGGGACGCCTCCATGACGCGCGGCGACAGCAGATGGACGTGGGTGTCGACGGCGCCGGCGGTGGCGATGAGCCCTTCACCGGAGACGATCGTGGTGCCGGTGCCGACGACGACGTCCACACCGTCGAGGGTGTCGGGGTTCCCGGCGCGCCCGACCGCGCTGATCCGCCCCTCCCGGATGCCGACGGACACCTTGCGGATGCCGAGGACGGCGTCGATCACGACGACGTTGCTGATGACGACGTCGCAGGTCTCGCGCACGGAGGCGGCCTTGAGGTGCAGTCCGTCGCGGGCGGTCTTCCCGAACCCGGCGAGGAACTCGTCGCCGTACCGCTGGGCGTCGGACTCCACCCGGACCACCAGGCCCGAGTCGCCGAGGCGGAGCCGGTCACCGGCGCGGGGGCCGTGGGTGGCGGCGTAGGCGTGCGGGTCGAGGCCGTCGTACTCGCCGGCCTCGCGGCCCAGGGTGCGGCTCATCGCGTCGCTCCTTCCGGGGCGCCGGGGCGGTCGTCGTCGGGGGCGGTGGCGCCCAGGTAGCCGCAGGCCGCCGCGCGGCGCAGCGCCTCCGTCCTGGCGCCCGGCGCGTCGAGCGGGCCGTCGACGAGTCCGGCGAAGCCGACGGCGACGCGGTCCCCGCCGATCGGCACGAGACCGACCTGCCGGGTCTCGCCGGGAGCGAAGCGGACCGACGAACCGGCGGGCACCGCGAGTCGCATGCCGTAGGCGTCCGCGCGGGGGAAGTCCAGGCGGGGGTTGGCCTCGAAGAAGTGGAAGTGGGAGGTGACCGAGACGGGCACGGCGGCCGTGTTGGTGACGGTCACCGTCGCCGCCGGCGCGGGATCGCTGTGCGCGGGTCCGGGCAGCAGCGCGCCCGGGGCGTCCTCGCCCGGGCGACCGCCGATGGGGTCGGTGACGACGGCCAGCCGGGAGCCGTCGTCGAACACGGCCTCCACATGCACCTCGGTGACCACCTCCGCCACCCCGGGCAGCACGTCGTCCGGGCCCAGCACCGACCGGGCCCGCTCGACGGCCTCCGCCAGGCGCGCGCCGTCCCGCGCGGCCTCGCAGACGGTGTCGGCGATCAGGGCCGTGGCCTCGGGCACGTTCAGCCTGAGTCCCCGGGCGCGGCGGGCCCGGGCCAGCTCGGCCGCGCCGAAGAGCAGCAGCCGGTCGCGTTCCGTCGGGGTCAGTCTCATGCCGTGAACACCTCCTCGCCTTCCCTCGCCCTCGATTAGAGCATCACTCTAAACCTAGACGTCGCTTAACGGAACCATTGACGTTTCCAGGCGAAGAAGTCACATTGAACGTCACTCAAAAGTCGTCGGTGCACCGTTGAAGGAGACCTGCCCATGCCGAGGGAACTGCGCGGAGTCGACACCATCCCCGAGGCGGAACGCACCAGCGGCCCGCGGGACCTCGTCTCGATCCTGCTGGGCTCCAACCTCTGCCTCGGAGTGATCGTCTTCGGCTGGCTGCCGCCGTCCTTCGGCCTGGACTGGTGGTCGTCGGTCACCTCGGTGGTGGCGGGCACCGTGGCCGGCACGCTGTTCACGGCCCCGCTGGCCCTGGTGTCGCTGCGCACCGCCACCAACCTGTCCACCTCGTCCGGTGCGCAGTTCGGCGTGCGGGGGCGGCTGGTGGGGTCGGTCGTGGGACTGCTGCTGGCGCTCGGCTACACCGCGCTGACCGTGTGGATCGGCGGGGACGTGATGGTGGGCGTGCTGGGGCGGCTGTTCGGCCTGCCTGCCGACGGGACGGCGTACACGGTGGTCTACGCACTGCTCGCGGCGGCGACGGTGGCGGGCGCGGTGTACGGGTACCGGGTGCTGCTCGCGATGTCCCGGGTGCTGGCGTTCGGCATGACGGCGCTGCTGGTGCTGGGCGTGTTCGCGTACGCGCCGGACTTCACCACCGAGGCGCTGCCGGAGACCGGCGGCTATCTGCTGGACGGGTACTGGCCGACGTGGCTGCTGGCCGCGGTGGCCGCCGGGCTGTCCGGGCCGATCGCCTTCATCACCCTGCTCGGCGACTACACCCGCTACATCTCCCCCGCCCGCTTCTCCTCCCGGCGCGTGCTGCGGGCGACCTGGCTGGGGCTGATGCTGGGGCTGCTGGTGCCGCAGCTGTTCGGCACGTTCACGGCGTACGCGGCCCGCGCGGCCCTCGACTACGCCGGGCCGCTGGTCGACGCGGCGCCCGGCTGGTACCTGGTCCCGCTGCTGCTGGCCGCGTCGGCGGGGTCGGTCGGCAACGCGGGGCTGATGCTGTACTCGATGGGGCTGGACCTGGACGCGATCCTGCCGCGCGCCTCGCGCACGACGGCGACGTACGTCGTCGCGGCCGTCGCGACGGTCTGCGTCTTCGCCGGCCACCATCTCTCGACCGCGCAGGACGCGATGACGTCGTTCGTGCTGCTGCTCACGGCCGTGGGCACGCCGTGGGCGGTGATCACCCTGATCGGCTCGGTCCGCTGTCGAGGTGTCTACGACGCGGACGCCCTCCAGGTCTTCAACCGCCGCGCGCGGGGCGGGGCGTACTGGTACACGGCCGGCTGGAACATCCCGGCGACGGCGTCCTGGGCCCTGGGCTCGCTCGTCGGTCTCCTGGCCGTCTCCCTCCCCTCCTACGAGGGCCCCCTGGTCACCCTGACGGGAGGGGTGGACGCGAGCTTCCTGTTGTCGGGCGCGGTGGGAGGAGCGGCGTACGTGCTGGCGACGCGCGGCACCGGAAAAGCCGCGGCGGCTGTGACGTCCCCGCGGGCACCGGAGGACGAGCGCGTCCAGCAGCCGTCCGTACGGGCGCCGGAGGACGAGCGCGTCCAGCGGCGCCGTACCCGACGAGGGGCCGGGGCTGCCGCCCCGGCCCCTGTCTTCGTCAGGCCAGCTTGTGCATCCAGCCGTGCTTGTCCTCCACCGTGCCCCGCTGGATGTCCAGGAGGGCCTGGCGGAGACGGAGGGTGACCTCGCCCGGTTCGCCGCCGCCCTGCTGCCACTCGCCGGTCGCGCGCTTCACCGTGCCGACGGGCGTGATCACGGCCGCGGTGCCGCACGCGAAGACCTCGGTCAGCGTGCCGTTCTCCGAGTCGCGCTGCCACTGCTCGACCGAGACGCGCTCCTCGACCGCCTCGTAGCCGAGGTCGCGGGCGACGCCCAGCAGGGAGTCACGGGTGACGCCCTCCAGGATGGACCCGGTGAGGGTGGGCGTGACGATCTTGTTGCCGTACACGAAGTACAGGTTCATGCCGCCCAGTTCCTCGACCCACTTGTGCTCGACGGCGTCGAGGTAGCACACCTGGTCGCAGCCCTTGGCGGCCGCCTCGGCCTGCGCGAGCAGGGAGGCCGCGTAGTTGCCGCCGGTCTTGGCGTCGCCCATGCCGCCGGGGACGGCGCGGACGCGGTCCTCGGAGACCCAGATGGACACCGGCTTCACGCCGCCCGGGAAGTAGGCGCCGGCCGGGGAGGCGATCACCAGGAACAGGTACTCGTTGGCCGGCTTCACACCCAGCCCGACCTCGGTCGCGATCATGAAGGGGCGCAGGTAGAGGGACTCCTCGCCGCCGTGCGCGGGCACCCACGCCTGGTCCTGGGCGACCAGGGCGTCGCACGCCTCGATGAACGTCTCGACCGGCAGCTCCGGCATGGCCAGACGGCGCGCGGAGCGCTGGAACCGCTCGGCGTTCTTCTCGGGGCGGAACGTGGCGACGGACCCGTCGGGCTGCCGGTAGGCCTTGAGGCCCTCGAAGATCTCCTGCGCGTAGTGCAGCACCGTGGTCGCCGGGTCGATGGGGATCGGCGCGTACGGGACGAGCTGGCCGTCGTGCCAGCCGCGGCCCTCGGTCCACCTGATCGTCACCATGTGGTCGGTGAAGTGGCGGCCGAAGCCGGGGTTGGCCAGGATCGCTTCGCGTTCCGCGGCGGAGAGCGGGTGGGCCGAGGGCTTGAGCTCGATCGTGGGCGTCGTCATGAGTGGTTGTCCTTCACCGTTGTAGTGACGGGCCGCGCACACGCCCGTACGGCCTGTGGCCAGTACTAGGACGTCCGAGCATTCCCTCAATCCGCGGCTCCGCGTTCGATTATCGCCCGGCGGAGGCGGGGGAAGAAACAGGGTGAATGCGGCCCGGTGGTCGTTGACACGTCACCCGGCGGAGGAACGCGTCGAAGCCGCCGGGTGCGGATGCGACCCGGCGGCTTCGAGTGTGTCGAGGTGGGCGCCGGGTCAGCCGGCTACTCGTGCGGCGAGGGCGTCGCCGATGTCCGAGGTGCTGCGGGCGGGCAGGTCGCCGCGCTCCGCGAGGTCGGCGGAGACGGCGTCCTCGATGCGGGCGGCCTCGGCTTCGTGGCCGAGGTGGCGCAGCAGGAGGGCGACGGACAGCACGGTGGCGGTGGGGTCCGCCTTGCCCTGTCCTGCGATGTCCGGGGCCGAGCCGTGCACGGGCTCGAACATGGACGGGAACTCGCGGCTCGGATTGATGTTGCCGGAGGCCGCGACGCCGATGCCGCCGGAGACGGCAGCGGCGAGGTCGGTGATGATGTCGCCGAAGAGGTTGTCGGTGACGATCACGTCGAACCGGCCGGGGTCGGTGACCAGGTAGATGGTCGCGGCGTCGACGTGGATGTAGTCGGTGGTGACGTCCGGGTACTCCTCGGCCACCTTGTTGAAGATGTTCGTCCACAGGTGGCCGGCGAAGGTCAGCACGTTGTTCTTGTGGACCAGCGTCAGCTTCTTGCGCGGGCGGGCCTGGGCGCGGGCGAAGGCGTCGCGGACCACGCGCTCGACACCGAAGGCCGTGTTGACGGAGACCTCGGTGGCGACCTCGTGCGCGGTGCCCTTGCGGATGGTGCCGCCGTTGCCCGTGTAGGGGCCCTCGGTGCCCTCGCGGACGACCACGAAGTCGATCTCGGGCTGTCCGGCGAGGGGCGTGGCGACGCCCGGCAGGAGCTTCGACGGGCGCAGGTTGACGTGGTGGTCGAAGGCGAAGCGGAGCTTCAGCAGGAAGCCCCGCTCGAGGACGCCGGACGGGACGCCCGGGTCGCCGATGGCGCCGAGCAGGATCGCGTCGTGCTGCTTGAGCGCGTCGAGGTCGGCGTCGGTGAGGGTCTCACCGGTGGCGTGGTAGCGCCGGGCGCCGAAGTCGTACTCCTTGGTCTCCAGCTTCACATCCTGCGGAAGGACGGCGGAGAGGACCTTCAGGCCTTCGGCCACGACCTCCTGGCCGATGCCGTCACCGGGGATCACTGCGAGATTGATGCTGCGAGACATGCGGGCACCCTACTCCTCGTCCCACGGGATGACATGAGGCGTCCGGCATACGGACACCCCGGGCGTGTCGGAGGCCGGCCGGCGGCTGCTCAGTGACCGGTCGAGCCGCCGTTGTCCCGGCGGTCGAGGGCGCGCTGCAGGGCGGCGGCGGCGTTCTTGCGGTCGCTCTCGGCACTGCGGGCGGAACGGCGGACGCGGCGGCGGGCGGTCGTCTCGGGCATGGCGGATCGACTCCTTCGGAAGAGACGCGCGGACTCGAAGAGGCGCGGAGGGTGACGAGACGCCGGAAGGGGCGGGGAGCCACGGCCGCAGGGGTCGCCTGCACGGGGCCTGCTCTCAACCGCCGTTCGCTGGATCGGCGATGCGTTCGGCTCCTACAAAAGTAAGGGCGGCGCCCGCATCTGTCTGCACAATTACTTGGGCTTCCTACTATCTGAGACGGCGGCCCCCTCACCACGCTGCCGACCTGCGCTTTCACCGATGCGAGCTGGGCCACTCGGCTGATCCCGGCGCCCGGCGGGCGACTGCCCACGCCGGGAGGGGAACGGTGACCGGCATGAACGACACGGCGAAGGTGTTCCTCGAAGGCGGGCCGGACGATCTGCCCGAGCGGATCGTCCCGGCCCCCGACCCGGGCCCCGATGTGAAGGTCGAGCTGCGCAACGGCTACGAGCACTTCCGGCCGACCTCGCGTCAGGCGGACACGGCGGAGGGGCGGCTGCCGGTGTACGAGTGGTGGGAGCGGACGGAGATGCCGGGCTGACCCCGGGACAGCGCGAAGGGGCCGGGCGCGTCGTGCGCCCGGCCCCTGTCACGTCACGGCGGGACGTCAGCCCATGTGCGGGTACGTGTAGTCGGTCGGCGGGACCAGCGTCTCCTTGATGGCGCGGGTCAGCGTCCAGCGCATCAGGTTCTGCGGGGCGCCGGCCTTGTCGTTGGTGCCGGAAGCACGGCCGCCGCCGAAGGGCTGCTGGCCGACCACGGCGCCGGTCGACTTGTCGTTGATGTAGAAGTTGCCGGCCGCGTAGCGCAGCTTCTCCATCGTGTACGCGGCCGCCGCGCGGTCGTTCGCGATGACGGAGCCGGTGAGGGCGTAGTCGGACACCGACTCCATCTGGGTCAGCATCTCGTCGTACTTGTCGTCCTCGTAGACGTGCACGGCGAGGATCGGGCCGAAGTACTCGGTGCGGAACACCTCGTTCTCCGGGTCGCTGCACTCGATGACGGTCGGGCGGACGAAGTAGCCGACCGAGTCGTCGTAGGTGCCGCCCGCGACGATCGTGCAGGCCGGGTCCTCCTTGGCGCGGTCGATGGCGGCCTTGTTCTTGGCGAAGGACCGCTCGTCGATGACGGCGCCGATGAAGTTGGACAGGTCGGTGACGTCACCCATCTTGATGCCGTCCACCTCGGCCGCGAACTCCTCCTTGAAGCCGGAGTTCCAGATCGAGGCCGGGATGTACGCGCGCGAGGTGGCCGAGCACTTCTGGCCCTGGTACTCGAAGGCGCCACGGGTCAGCGCGGTCCTGAGCACGGCGCGGTCGGCGCTCGGGTGGGCGACGACGAAGTCCTTGCCGCCGGTCTCGCCGACCAGACGCGGGTACGAGCGGTACTTCTCGATGTTGGCGCCGACCGTCTTCCACAGGTACTGGAAGGTCTTGGTCGAGCCGGTGAAGTGGATGCCGGCGAGGTCCCGGTGCTCCAGGGCGACCTTGGACACCTCGATGCCGTCGCCGGTGACCAGGTTGATGACGCCCTTGGGCAGCCCGGCCTCCTCGAGGAGCTGCATCAGCAGCACGGCGGCGTGGGTCTGCGTCGGGGACGGCTTCCACACCACGACGTTGCCCATCAGCGCGGGCGCGGTCGGCAGGTTGGCCGCGATGGCGCTGAAGTTGAAGGGCGTGATCGCGTAGACGAAGCCCTCCAGCGGCCGGTGGTCCAGGCGGTTCCACACGCCCGGGGAGTTGGCCGGAGGCTGCTCGGCGAGGATGCCGCGCGCGTAGTGGACGTTGAAGCGCCAGAAGTCGACCAGTTCACAGGGGCTGTCGATCTCGGCCTGCTGGGCCGTCTTGGACTGGCCGAGCATGGTGGAGGCGGCGATGGTCTCGCGCCAGGGGCCGGCCAGCAGCTCGGCGGCGCGCAGGATGATCGCCGCGCGGTCGTCGAAGGACATGGCGCGCCAGGCCGGGGCGGCGGCGAGTGCCGCGTCGATCGCGTCCTGGGCGTCCTGCTGGGTGGCGTTGGCGTAGGTGCCGAGGCGGGCCTTGTGGTTGTGCGGCTGCACGACGTCGAAGCGCTCGCCGCCGCCCATCCGCTTGACGCCGCCGATGGTGCAGGGCAGCTCGATCGGGTTGTCGGCCAGCTCCTTGAGCTTGGCCTCGAGACGGGCCCGCTCGGGGCTTCCGGGGGCGTAGCCGTGCACCGGCTCGTTGACGGGGGTGGGGACCTGGGTCACAGCGTCCATGGGTTCCGTAACTCCTTGTCTGAGCGGGGTGTGGTGTCAGCCCTTGGTGATCATGCTGCGGGCGAAGAACCGGAGGTTGGCCGGCTTCTCCGCCAGGCGCCGCATGAAGTAGCCGTACCAGTCGGTGCCGTAGGCCGTGTAGACGCGCATGCGGTGGCCCTCCGCGGCGAGGCGGAGGTGCTCGTCGCCGCGGATGCCGTAGAGCATCTGGAACTCGTACTCGTCGAGCTTGCGTCCGGCGGTGCGGGCCAGTTCCTGGGCGATGGCGATCAGACGCGGGTCGTGGGACCCGATCATCGGGTAGCCCTCGCCCTCCATCAGCGTCCGCAGGATGCGCACGTACGCCTTGTCGATCTCGTGCTTCTGCTGGTAGGCGACCTCGGCGGGCTCCTTGTAGGCGCCCTTCACCAACCGTACGCGACTGCCCGCGGCGGCGAGCCGGCGCGCGTCCTCCTCGGTGCGGAAGAGGTAGGCCTGGATGACGCAGCCGGTCCCCGGGAAGTCCTTCCGCAGCTCCTCGTGGATGGCGAACATCGAGTCGAGGGTGGTGTGGTCCTCCGCGTCCAGGGTGACCGTGGTGCCGATCTCCGCGGCGGCCTCGACGACCGGGCGGACGTTGGCGAGGGCCAGCTCGTGGCCGCCGGGGAGCGCCTGGCCGAACATCGACAGCTTCACGGACATCTCGGCGCGCTCGCCGAGCTCCAGCGGCTTCAGCCGGTCGATCAGCTCCAGGTAGGCGTCGCGGGCGGCCGCGGCCTGTTCCGGGGTGGTGATGTCCTCGCCGACGACGTCCATGGTCAGCTCGAGGCCGTTGTCGGTGAGCTCCCGCACGATCGGCAGGATCTCGTCCACGGTCTCACCGGGGATGAAGCGGTCGACGACCTGCTTGGTCACCGGGGCCGCCGAGATCAGGCGTCGCATCCGGTCGCTGCGCGACGCGGCGAGAATCACGGGACCCAGCACGGGGCACCTCCACAAGCTGCGAGAGGCCGCCACCCGACGGTTCGGGGACGGCACGGAGAACCACCGTGAAACCTAAGGATGACCCTGATCCTGGGCCATCGACAGACGTCACGCATCCCTGAGCCAGATCTCAGACAGATGTATGAAGAACGCCGGTTCCTGCGGCAGAATGGCCGGGTGACGTCGGAGTACAGGGACGACTACCAGGAGCTGGTGGACGAGATCTCGGAGCTTCTCGGTGCTCCGGCGACCCTGGAGAACCGCGACTTCGAGCTGATCGCCTTCGGCGCGTACGACAGCGAGGGCGACCTCGACCCGTCGGCGCTCGACCCGGTGCGCGCCCGCTCGATCCTGACCCGGCGCTCCACGCCCGCCGTCCGCGCCTGGTTCGAGGGGTTCGGCATCACCCGCGCGACCGGCCCGGTCCACATCCCGCGCACCCCGGAGGCGGGCGTGCACCGGGGACGCGTCTGTCTTCCCGTCCGGCATCGCGGGGTGGCTCTCGGCTACGTGTGGCTGCTGGAGGACGACCCCGGGCCCACGGCGGAACAGCTCGATGCGGCCATGCGGGTGACGGCGCGGATCGGCGCGCTGCTCGCGGACGAGGCCCAGCACGGGGCGGACCTCACCCGTGAGCTGCGGACAGTGCTGACGGCCGAGCGTGGCTGGCAGCGGGACATGGCGGTGGCCGAACTGCGCGCCGCCCTCGGCGTCCGCGCGGAAGGCCTGCACACGGTGGTCTGTGTCGCGCCCTGGCCGTCCGCCGACCCCGACGACGCGCCCTCGGTCCGCACGGTGCCGGGAGCGACCGCGCTGTGCACTTTGCCGTGGGGCACGACGGCCGTGTCGCTGGCACTGCTGCTGCGGCTGCGCTCCGCCGATGTGCTGACCCCGGCGACGACCGCGGCCGGGCGGCTGCTGGAGCGGGCCCGGGACGGCAGGGCGGCCGGACGGTCCGGGCCGCCCCCGGCGGCCGCGGGGATCGCCGCGCCGCGTACGGGGCTGGGCGATCTGGGCACGGCCTGGGACGAGGCGTCGGCGTCGGCGCGGGCGGCGCTGGCCGAGCCGCGCCTCGGACCGGTGGCCCGCTGGGCGTCGATCGGCCCGTACCGCCTGCTGACCGCACTGTCCCCCGGCGCCGCCCACGACCCCGTCGTCAGCCCGCTGCTCTCCCCCGCGCACACGGAACTGGCCCGCACTGCCGAGGTGTATCTCGACTGCGCGGGCCAGGCCGGACGCACGGCGGCGGAGCTGGGCGTGCACCGGCAGACGCTGTACTACCGGCTGTCGCGGATCGAGCGTCTCACCGGCCTGGACCTGGACGACGGCGAGGACCGGCTGCTGCTGCACATGGCGCTCAAGGCGCACCGCCTGTAGACGCGCCGCCCTCGGCGGACGCGGCAGCCTCGACCACCTGGCGCAGGCCGGCGGTGAGCCGCTCCGCGTCGGGGGCGCTGCCCGGGTCGAAGGTCCACTGGGCGATGAGGCCGGTCATCAGGGTCACGTAGAACGAGCCGAGGGTGTCGGCGGTCGCGTCGGAGACGTCCTCCTCGCGGCCGCCCATCATCAGCGGCACCAGACCGCGTCCGGCCTCGCGCTGGGCCGTGGCGAGGTGGGCGCGCACCTCGGGCAGCCGGTCGCCCATGGCGAGCACCTCCATGCTGAGCCGCCACACCGAGCCGGGGTCCTTCATGGTGGCGATGATGTTCGCCCACACCCGCTCGAACCGCTCCAGGGATCCGGGCGCGGCCGCGTCCACGGTGCCGTCGCCGTCGAACGCGTCGCCCATGCCCTCGACGAGGGAGACGTAGGCCTGCGCGAGCAGGGCGTCCTTGGAGCCGTAGTGGTAGCCGATCGACGCGAGGTTGGTGCCGGACTCCTTGACGATGTCGCGCGCCGTGGTGCGCACGAATCCCTTGGCGAGCAGGCAGCGCTTGGCCCCTTCGAGCAGATCCTCACGGTGTCCCATGGCCGCAGCCTACCCCGCACCCCATACAGCCGTCTTATACAAGCGTTCTAGACAGTCGTATAAGACGTGCGTACAGTCGGCGTCATGACACCGAACCCGAACCGGGCCGGCCGCCGCGAGTGGACCGCGCTCGTCGTCCTGATGCTTCCGCTGCTTCTGGTCTCGATGGACGTCTCCGTCCTCTACTTCGCCGTCCCCGAGATCAGCGCCGACCTGGAGCCGACCGGCACCCAGCAGTTGTGGATCTTCGACATCTACGGCTTCGTACTGGCCGGCCTGCTGATGACCATGGGCGCGCTCGGCGACCGCATCGGCCGCCGCCGGCTGCTGCTGTGCGGCGCGGCCGCCTTCGGCGCCGCCTCCCTGCTCGCGGCCTACGCGCAGTCCGCGGAAACCCTGATCGTGGCCCGCGCGGTCCTCGGCATCGGCGGCGCCACCCTGATGCCGTCGACGATGGCGCTGGTCCGCACGATGTTCACCGACCCCGGCCAGCGGGCGAAGGCGATCGGGCTGTGGTCCGGGGTGATGACGGGCGGCATCGCTCTCGGCTCGGTGATGAGCGGGCTGCTCGTGGAGCACTTCTGGTGGGGCTCGGTCTTCCTGGTCAACCTGCCCGCGATGGCGCTGCTGCTGGTCCTCGGACCGCTGCTGCTGCCGGAGTCGAGGAACCCCTCCCCCGGCCGCTTCGACTGGCCGAGCGTCCCGCTGTCCCTGGCCGCCGTGCTCCCCGTGGTCTACGGCCTGAAGGAACTGCCCTCCGAGGGATGGAACGTCCGCTACGTCGTCTCGATCACCCTCGGCCTGCTGTTCGCCGCGCTGTTCGTGCACAGGCAGCGCACCGCGCGCTCCCCGATGATCCCGCCCGCCCTGTTCCGCGGGCACGGCTTCAGTCCGGCGCTCGCCCTCAACACCCTGTCGGCGTTCGGGATGATGGGCTCCGCGATCTTCACCACCCAGTACCTGCAGTCGGTGCTCGGCAGAAGCGCGCTGGAGGCCGCGCTGTGGAGCCTGCTGCCGTCGGTGCTCATCGGCGTCGCCGCCCCGGTCGCGGCGACGCTGGTGCAGCGCGGGGCCGAGCGCGCGCACGTCGTCACCGCCGGGTTCGTGATCTCCGCCTGCGGCTACGGGCTGCTCGCCCTGGCCGGGACGGACTCCCTGTGGCTGGTGCTGGCGGCGTGCGGGGTGATGGCCGCGGGCATCGTCGTGGTGATGTCCCTGCTCACCGACCTGGCGCTCGGCTCGGCCCCGGTGGACCGGGCAGGCTCGGCGTCCTCCTTGCTGGAGACCGGCACCGAGTTCGGCGGCGCCCTGGGCATGGCCGCCCTCGGGTCGATCGGCGCGGCCGTCTACCGGCACGCGATGCCGGACAGCGCGCCGGAACCGGCGCGGGAGACCCTCGGCGGGGCACTCGCCGTCGCCGCCGAACTCCCGGGGCGCGCGGGGGACGCCCTGGTCACGGCGGCACGCGAGGCGTTCACCGACGGGATGCGGGGCGCCGCGGTCGCCGGGGCGCTGCTGCTCCTGGTCGCGGCGGGCATCGCGGTGGCGGGCCTGCGGCACATCCGGGTACGCCCGGACACGGAGAACGCCGGACGGGCTGAGGATCTCAGCCCGTCCGGCGTGTAGGCCCTGACGAGAGGCGGGTCAGACCAGGTTCACGGACCGCGCGGAGGTCGCCCCGATCTCCGCGGCCAGCTCACCGAGAACCGAGGTGGACACCGTGTCGTCGACGGTCAGCACGGCGAGCGCCTCGCCGCCGACCGTCGCACGGGCGACCTGCATACCGGCGATGTTGATGCCGGCCTCGCCGAGGATGCGGCCGACGGTGCCGACGACACCCGGGCGGTCCTCGTAGCGCAGGACGACCATGTGGTCGGCGAGCGCCAGGTCGACGTCGTACTCGCCGACCGCGACGATCTTCTGGACGTGCTTCGGGCCGGCCAGCGTGCCGGAGACCGAGATCTCCTCGCCGTCGGCCAGGGTGCCGCGCACGGTGACGACGTTGCGGTGGTCGGCCGACTCCGAGCTGGTGGTCAGCCGCACCTCGACGCCGCGCTCCTGCGCGAACAGCGGGGCGTTGACGTAGGAGACGGTCTCGTCGACGACGTCCTCGAAGACGCCCTTGAGCGCGGACAGCTCCAGCACCTTCACGTCGTGCTGGGTGATCTCGCCGTACACCTCGACGTCGAGGCGGACGGCGACCTCGCCGGCGAGCGCGGTGAAGATGCGGCCGAGGCGCTCGGCGAGCGGCAGGCCCGGCTTGACGTCCTCGGCGATGACACCGCCCTGGACGTTCACCGCGTCGGGGACCAGCTCACCGGCGAGGGCGAGGCGCACCGAGCGGGCGACGGCGATGCCGGCCTTCTCCTGCGCCTCGTCCGTGGAGGCGCCGAGGTGCGGGGTGCAGACGACCTGGTCGAACTCGAAGAGCGGGGAGTCGGTGCACGGCTCCTTCGCGTACACGTCGAGGCCGGCGCCGGCGACGCGGCCCTCCTTGAGCGCCGAGTACAGCGCCTCCTCGTCGACGATGCCGCCGCGCGCGGCGTTGATGACGCGCACGGTCGGCTTGACCTTGCGCAGCGCCTCGTCGCCGATCAGGCCCAGCGTCTCGGGGGTCTTCGGCAGGTGGACGGTGATGAAGTCGGAGACCTCGAGCAGCTCGTCCAGCGACAGCACCTTGACGCCCATCTGCGCGGCCCGCGCGGGCTGCACGTAGGGGTCGTAGGCGACGACCTTCATGCCGAAGGCGGACATGCGCTGCGCGACGAGGGCGCCGATCCGCCCCAGACCCACGACACCGAGGGTCTTCTCGGCGAGCTCGACGCCCGTGTACTTGCTCCGCTTCCACTCGCCGTTCTTCAGCGCGGCGTTGGCCTGCGGGATGTTGCGCGCGGTGGCGAGGATCAGACCGCAGGCGAGCTCGGCGGCGGTCACGATGTTCGAGGTGGGGGCGTTCACGACCATCACGCCGGCCTTGGTGGCGGCGGAGACGTCGACGTTGTCGAGGCCGACGCCGGCTCGTGCGACGACCCTCAGCTTGTTCGCGGCGGCGATCGCCTCGGCGTCGACCTTGGTGGCCGAGCGGATGAGGATCGCGTCCACGTCGGCGATGGCGGGGAGCAGTTCGGCGCGGTCCGCGCCGTTGCAGTGCCGGATCTCGAAGTCCGGGCCGAGTGCGTCGACGGTGGCGGGCGACAGCTCTTCAGCGATGAGTACGACGGGTTTCGAGCTCACGTGAGTCCTCACAAGTCCCAATGCGGACGGCCGTCCCGACGGCCGCAGGCGGTGAAGAAGTGCTAGCCGCGTGGAAGACGCACGACGCTGTGGGCCTGACGCGTATGTAGTGCAGCAGTGTAGTGGCGCCGAGGGCGTCGTCTTACGCCGCTTCGGAAGGATCACCCGTCCGTGGCGGACGGGACGGACAACGCCGTACCACCGACGTTACCCCTGGTTCGTCCTGAGGGCCGGGGCGCGCTGCCCCGGCCCTCAGGACGGTCGGCTCAGGCCTCTTCGTCGACCCAGCTCATCAGCTTGCGCAGCTGCTTGCCGGTGGTCTCCAGGAGGTGCTCGGAGTCCTGCTTCTTGTACTCGTCGTACTTCTTCAGACCGCCGTGGTACTCGTCCATCCAGGTCTGCGCAAAGGTGCCGTCCTGGATCTCGGCGAGGACCTTCTTCATCTCGGCCTTGGTGGCGTCGGTGATGATCCGCGGGCCGGTGACGTAGTCGCCCCACTCGGCGGTCTCGGAGATCGACCAGCGCATCTTCTCCAGGCCGCCCTCGTACATGAGGTCCACGATCAGCTTCAGCTCGTGCAGGCACTCGAAGTAGGCGATCTCCGGCTGGTAGCCGGCCTCGGTCAGCGTCTCGAAGCCCGCCTTGACCAGCGCGGCGGTGCCACCGCAGAGGACGGCCTGCTCACCGAACAGGTCGGTCTCGGTCTCCTCGGTGAAGGTGGTCTTGATGACGCCGGCGCGGGTGCCGCCGATGCCCTTCGCGTACGACAGGGCGAGCGCGAAGGCGTTGCCCGTGGCGTCCTGCTCGACGGCCGCGATGCAGGGGACGCCGCGGCCCTCCTCGTACTGACGGCGCACCAGGTGGCCCGGGCCCTTCGGGGCGACCATGCAGACGTCGACGCCGGCCGGGGGCTTGATGAAGCCGAAGCGGATGTTGAAGCCGTGGCCGAAGAACAGCGCGTCGCCGTCCTTCAGGTTCGGGGCGATGGACTCCTCGTAGACCTGACCCTGGATCGGGTCCGGGACGAGGATCATGATGACGTCGGCCTCGGCGGCGGCCTCGGACGGGGTCACCACGCGCAGGCCCTGCTCCTCGGCCTTGGCCTTGGACTTGGAGCCCTCGTGCAGACCGACGCGCACGTCGACGCCGGAGTCGCGCAGCGACAGGGCGTGGGCGTGGCCCTGGCTGCCGTACCCGATGACCGCGACCTTGCGGCCCTGGATGATGGACAGGTCGGCGTCGGCGTCGTAGAACAGCTCGGCCACTGGGTTCTCTCCTTGTGTGCAGGTGTTGCGTCCCACCGTATGACGGTGAGGGAGGGGGAAGGTTGGGGGTCTCGCGATACGGGCGGCCGGCCGTGTCCCGGCCGCCCGTTCGGTGTCTCAGGCCGACCGGTCCAGGGCGCGCAGCGACCGGTCCGTGATCGAACGGGCACCGCGTCCGATCGCGATGGTGCCGGACTGGACCAGCTCCTTGATGCCGAAGGGCTCCAGCATCCGGAGCATGGCGGACAGTTTGTCGCTGCTCCCGGTGGCCTCGATGGTGACGGCCTCCGGGGAGACGTCCACGGTCTTGGCGCGGAACAGCTGGACGATCTCGACGATCTGGGAGCGCGTCTCGTTGTCTGCGCGCACCTTCACCAGAACGAGTTCGCGCTGGACGGCCTGCCCGGGTTCGAGCTCGACGATCTTCAGCACGTTGACGAGCTTGTTGAGCTGCTTGGTGACCTGCTCCAGCGGGAACTCGTCGACGCTCACCACGATGGTGATGCGGGAGATGTCGGGGTGCTCGGTGACACCCACGGCGAGCGAGTCGATGTTGAAGCCGCGGCGGGAGAACAGGGCGGCGATCCGGGCCAGGATGCCGGGGGTGTTCTCCACCAGGACGGAGAGCGTGTGCTTGGACATGATCTCTTCGGTCTCTCTCGCTCAGTCGTCTTCGTTGTCGCCGAAGTCGGGGCGCACGTCCCGGGCGGCCATGATCTCGTCGTTGGAGGTGCCGGCGGCGACCATCGGCCAGACCATCGCGTCCTCGTGGACGATGAAGTCCACCACGACCGGACGGTCGTTGACGGAGTTCGCCTCCTCGATGACCTTGTCGAGGTCCGCGGGGTCCTCGCAGCGGATCGCGTAGCAGCCCATGGCCTCCGACAGCTTCACGAAGTCGGGGACGCGGGTGCCCCTCGCCTCCGGGTTGACGTCGTCGGGACCGGAGTGCAGGACCGTGTTCGAGTACCGCTGGTTGTAGAACAGCGTCTGCCACTGACGGACCATCCCGAGGGCGCCGTTGTTGATGACGGCGACCTTGATCGGGATGTTGTTCAGGGCGCAGGTGGTGAGCTCCTGGTTGGTCATCTGGAAGCAGCCGTCGCCGTCGATCGCCCAGACCGCGCGGTCGGGCGCGCCGGCCTTGGCGCCCATGGCGGCCGGGACCGCGTAGCCCATCGTCCCGGCGCCGCCGGAGTTCAGCCAGGTGGCGGGCTTGTCGTACTGGATGAAGTGCGCGGCCCACATCTGGTGCTGGCCGACGCCCGCCGCGAAGATCGTGCCCTCGGGCGCGAGCTGCCCGATGCGCTCGATGACCTGCTGCGGGGAGAGCGAGCCGTCCGCCGGCTGGTCGTAGCCCAGCGGGTAGGTGTCGCGCCAGCGGTTCAGGTCGTTCCACCAGGCGCCGTAGTCGCCGCGGTGACCCTCGGCATGCTCCTTCTGGACGGCCTGGATGAGGTCGGCGAGGACCTCACGGGCGTCACCGACGATCGGCACGTCGGCGGCGCGGTTCTTGCCGATCTCCGCCGGGTCGATGTCGGCGTGGACGATCTTGGCGTACGGGGCGAAGCTGTCCAGCTTGCCGGTGACGCGGTCGTCGAAGCGGGCTCCGAGGGCGACGATCAGGTCGGCCTTCTGCAACGCGGTGACGGCGGTGACCGAACCGTGCATGCCCGGCATTCCCACGTGCAGCGGGTGGCTGTCGGGGAACGCGCCGAGCGCCATCAGGGTGGTGGTGACGGGCGCTCCGGTGAGCTCGGCGAGGACCTTCAGCTCGGCGGTGGCCCGGGCCTTGATGACCCCGCCGCCGACGTAGAGGACGGGTCGCTTCGCGGAGGTGATGAGCTTGGCGGCCTCACGGATCTGCTTGGCGTGCGGCTTGGTGACGGGCCGGTAGCCGGGCAGGTCCATGACGGGCGGCCAGGTGAAGGTGGTCTTCGCCTGGAGGGCGTCTTTGGCGATGTCGACCAGCACCGGGCCGGGGCGGCCGGTGGAGGCGATGTGGAACGCCTGGGCGATGACCCGCGGGATGTCCTCGGCCTTGGTGACCAGGAAGTTGTGCTTGGTGATCGGCATGGTGATGCCGACGATGTCCGCCTCCTGGAAGGCGTCCGTGCCGATCGCCTTGGAGGCGACCTGGCCGGTGATCGCCACCAGCGGGACGGAGTCCATGTGCGCGTCGGCGATGGGCGTCACCAGGTTGGTGGCGCCGGGACCCGACGTCGCCATGCAGACGCCCACCTTGCCGGTGGCCTGCGCGTAACCCGTGGCCGCGTGACCCGCGCCCTGCTCGTGCCGGACCAGCACGTGGCGCACCCGCGTGGAGTCCATCAACGGGTCGTACGCCGGAAGGATCGCACCGCCG
Source organism: Streptomyces sp. GB4-14 (assembly GCF_022696125.1). Taxonomy (NCBI): domain Bacteria; kingdom Bacillati; phylum Actinomycetota; class Actinomycetes; order Kitasatosporales; family Streptomycetaceae; genus Streptomyces; species Streptomyces sp. GB4-14. The sequence goes on from NZ_RZHO01000002.1 coordinate 1,694,192, forward strand.
GGAATGCCGAATACGGTGTCGGCGCCGACCTCCTCGAGAGAGCGGATGAGGGACTGCGCGCCCGTGACGTGCTCGACGGGGGCGGACTGCTGTCCTCCGGTACGGGGCCGCGGCTGCGGGTGATGGGCCCCGGTGGCCTGCTCGGTCATCGGCATTCTCTTCTCGATGCTGAGGGTTTTCTGCGAAGTTCGTGCGGGTTACGCGTGCTGCTCGGCAGGTGCCTGTGCAACAAAAAACCCCTCGTGCCGTAAGGCAAGCGAGGGGAGCGCGCCGGGTGGTGGGTCGCTGAGCTTTCGTCGCTCAGCGTCAGCCGACGCGCTTTCCAAGTACGAGAATTCGGGTGCGCATGGCACTGACCCTCCCCCCGGCGCACACTCACTGTCAAGTGGGTGGGACGGGAGTCTCATTATGTGAGCGGAGTGTCGTAGCGCTTTTGAGCACCGCCGTCACCCCCGCGGAGTACACGGGGGAACCGCCCCCGCCGGCCAGCACCGGCTCGGCCGGGGCGTGCGGAACCGGGTAGTGCCCGGTGGCCAGCGCCCGGCGCAGCCGGTACTCGTCGAGCGGCCCGGAGAAGGCCAGTCCCTGTCCGTGGGTGCAGCCCATCGCGCGCAGCGCCTCGGCCTGCTCGGGCAGGTCCACGCCGTCGGCCACGGTCTGCAGCCCGAGGTCGGAGGCGATCCGCAGCAGCCCGTGGGTGATCTTGTACAACCGCGCGGACTCCGCCACACCGTCGACCAGGCTGCGGTCGAGCTTCAGCATGTCGGCGGGCAGCCGTCGGAGTGCCGTGATCGCCGCGCGTCCGCTGCCGAAGCCGTCCAGGGAGATCCGTACGCCGAGCCGCTTGAGCACGGTGAGCCGCCGCTCCAGCTCGTCGAGGGGGACCCGGGGGTCGGTGTCGGCCAGCTCCACGATCAGCGAGCCGGACGGCAGACCGTGCCGGGTGAGCAGCGCCTCGACCGAGCCGAGGGGCAGCGAGCGGTCCAGCAGCCGGCGCGCGCTCAGCCGCACGGCGACCGGCACGGGCAGGCCCGTGGCGTGCCGTTCGGCGGCCTGCTCGACGGCCTCCTCCAGCATCCAGCGGCCCAGCTCGGCGGTCTTCTCGCTGTCCTCGGCGACACGCAGGAACTCCTCGGGCGTGAACAGCACGCCCTGGGAGGAGCGCCAGCGCGCCTGGGCGGACACGGAAGCGATCCGGCCGTCCGCCAGGCACACCACGGGCTGGTGCAGCAGGGCGAACTCGCCGTGGTGCAGCGCCGCGCGCAGCCGTGTGGCCAGCTCCGCCTTGCGGACGACGTCCTGCTGCATGTGCGGCTTGTACAGCTCGACGCGGCCCTTGCCCGCGGCCTTCGCCCGGTACATCGCGAGGTCGGCGTTGCGCAGCAGTTCGCCCGCGCCGATGCCCGGTTCGGCGAAGGCGACGCCGATGGAGGCGTTGACGCGGACATCGTTGCCGTCGATGAGGTAGGGCTGGGAAAGGGTGACTCTGAGCCGGTCGGCCAGCTCGAGGATGTGCCCCTCGCGCGCGTCCCGGTCGCGTACGCCGTCGCCGACGATGAGCGCCGCGAACTCGTCGCCGCCGAGCCGGGAGGCGGTGTCGCCCTTGCGGACGGCGTCCTGGAGTCTGCGGGCGGCCTGCACGAGCAGTTCGTCCCCGGCCTGGTGGCCGATGGTGTCGTTGACGCCCTTGAAGCCGTCGAGGTCGATGAAGAGCACCGCCGTGCCGCGCAGGGCGGCGCCCCGGTCCGAGGCGCGGCGGCCGGAGAGCGCCTGCTGCACGCGCCGGGTGAACAGGGCCCGGTTGGGCAGGTCGGTCAGCGGGTCGTGCTCCGCGTTGTGCTGGAGCTGGGCCTGGAGGCGGACCCGCTCGGTGACGTCACGGCTGTTGAAGATGAGGCCGCCCTGGTGCCGGTTGACGGTGGACTCCACGTTGAGCCAGCCTCCCCCGCTCCCGGCTTCTCCCCCGCCGCCGAAGCGGAAGCGGCACTCGATGCGCGTGGTGGGCTCCTCCACCGGGTCGGCGGCGAGGAACCGCCGTACCTCGTGCACGACGCAGCCGAGGTCCTCGGGGTGGATCAGGGAGGCCAGTTCGGTGCCGACCAGGTCCTCCGCCGGGCGGCCGTACACCCCGGCGGCGGCCGGGGAGACGTAGCGCAGGACGCCGCTGGGAGCGGCGATCATGATGACGTCGCTGGAGCCCTGCACCAGGGAGCGGAAGTGGTTCTCCGCCTGGGCGAGTTCCTGGGTGAGGGTGATGTTGTCGAGGAGCATGATGCCCTGGCGCACGACGAGCGCGAGCGCCACGGTGCCCCCGGTGATCAGCACGACCCGGTCGACGCTGCGGCCGTTGAGGACGTTGTAGAGGATCCCCAGGGTGCACACGGCCGCCGCCAGGTACGGGGTGAGCGCGGCGAGTGATCCGGCGATGGGCCGGGAGAGCTGGTACCGGCCCGCTCCCCCGCCGGGCGGCGGCGCGTACGGGTGGTCGGGGGCGGCGCGCCGCCCGGGCAGGTGCTCGCGGACCACGCGCGCGGACGGCCCCCGGTCCGGTCCGCCGGGGCGGGGCGCGGTCCAGGGCGCGTAGGCCAGCAGCAGCGACCCGGCGAACCAGCCCGCGTCGAGCAACTGCCCCGAGCGGTAGTCGGCGTGCAGCAGCGGGGAGGTGAACAGGGCGTCGCACATCACGGTGAGCGCGAGCGCCCCGATCGCGGTGTTCACCGCCGAGCGGTTGACCGACGCGCGCCGGAAGTGCAGCGCGAGGACCATGCTGACGAGGGCGATGTCGAGCAGCGGGTACGCCAGGGACAGCGCCGTGTGCGCGACGCTCGGCCCCTCGGCCTGGGCCGCCTGGGCGAGGGCGAGGCTCCACGCCAGGGTCAGCAGCGAGCCGCCGATCAGCCAGGCGTCGAGGCCGAGGCACACCCAGCCGGCCTTGGTCACGGGCCGTTTGGCGAGCACCAGCAGGCCGACGATGGCGGGCGGCGCGAAGCAGAGGAAGAACAGGTCGGCGTAGCTGGGGCTCGGCACCTCGCGGCCCAGCACGACCTCGTACCAGCCCCAGACGAGGTTGCCCAGGGACGCCATGGCCGAGGAGATCCCGAACAGCATCCAGGCGGACCGGTACCGGGTGCGGCGGTTGCGGGCGTAGACCGCACAGGACACGGCGGCGGCCGCGGCGGCCGCGCTCAGCCCGAAGTCCCCCATGACCAGGGCGAGTCGCTCCGACCCCCAGCCGAACGCGGCGCCGACGGCGTAGGCGCCGCAGACCAGGGCGAGCACGAACTGGGCGGCAGGGCCCGGGCGGCGGCCGGCGCTCGACGCCGGCAGCAGGGTCCGCGGGGCGGACGCGGGACGCAGCGCTCCGTCGAGGGTGGGGGTCGGCGGCGCGCTCACCGGTCCCTCCCGGTCCGCGCCGCCTCCGCGCTCCAGGGACCCCGGTGCGCCTGGGCACGGGTCGGGCGGCTCGTCCGCCGGGGAGGGTGGTGACCGGCGCCGTCGGTCCGTCCGCCGCGCCGGATGTGCTGACCGTGCCTGTGCGTGTCCGCGTGCCGGTGTCGCCGCCGACGCGTCTGCCGCGTCGGATCGCTGGTCGTCTGGCCGTGCATCGCCCGTCGCCCCCCTCACCGTCTCCGTGTCGCTCCCCCGCGCCGTTGGTCGTCGGCGCAGCCCCTGTCGGGACGATACACCAGTATCGTCACTCAGGGACATAGGTCCTCTACGCTCCGTGACGATCATCGAACCGCCGAGTACCCACCGCTCCCGGGGAGTCGCGGACGGTACTCGAAGCGGACTACACGTCTTCCCTTCCCGTCACCAGGATCACGTTCCCGAGCTCCTCGCGGTTCACGTATCGGCCCAACTGGTCGCGCAGCAGGCGCTTCGCGCGGGGGAGGAACGCGGACGTCGGTCCGCCGACGTGCGGGGTGATCAGGACGCCGGGCGCCCGCCACAACGGGTGGTCGGCGGGCAGGGGTTCGGGGTCGGTGACGTCGAGCGCCGCGGTGAGGCGGCCGCTCTCCACCTCGGTGAGCAGGGCCTTGGTGTCGACGACCGGCCCGCGGGCGACGTTCACGAGCAGGGCCCCGTCCTTCATCCGGCCCAGGAAGGCGGCGTCCACGAGGTGCCGGGTGCCCTCGGTCAGCGGGGTGGACAGGACGACGACGTCCGCCTCCGGGAGCAGGGAGGGAAGTTCGGTGAGCGGATGCACCGGCCCGCGCTCCGTTGTGCGCGCGGAGCGCGCGACGCGCGCCACCCGCGCGAGCTCGAACGGGGCGAGCCGGTCCTCGATGGCCGCGCCGATCGAGCCGTACCCGACGATCAGCACGGTCCGGTCGGCGAGCGCCGGCCGGAACCCGCCTTGCCACTCCCCTCGGTCCTGGGCGCGCACGAAGCCGGGGATGCCGCGCAGGGAGGCGAGGATCAGGGTGAGCGTGAGCTCCGCGGTGCTGGCCTCGTGCACACCGCGCGCGTTGCACAGCCGCACGCCGGAGGGCAGGTCCTTCAGGCCGGGCTGCACATGGTCGATGCCGGCCGACAGGGTCTGCACCACGCGCACGGACCGCATCCGCGGCAGGGGACGCAGGCACACCTCGGCGGGCTTCATGTACGGCACGACGTAGACGTCGCAGTTCTCCGGGTCGGCCGGGTACGTCTCGCCGCCGTCCCAGAAGTGGTAGCGCGGCCCCTCGGGGAGTCCGTCGATCTCGTCCGGGGGGATGGGAAGCCACACGTCAGGAGTCATGCCCCGGAGGCTAGTTCAGGCCGCCGGGACGGCAGAGGTTAGGTTGGGGGACCGGAGAGGGAGGGTCACGAGCAGGTGGAGCGCAGGACGATCGGCGCGGCGGCGCTCTCGGTGGGCGCGGTGGGTCTCGGGTGCATGCCGATGAGCTGGGCCTACAGCACGTCCAGGCAGCGCGGCGAGGAGTCGCTGAGGGCGGTGCACCGGGCGCTGGACGCGGGCTCGTCCCTCCTCGACACCGCCGACATGTACGGACCGTTCACCAACGAGCTGCTGCTCGGGCGGGTGTTGAAGGAGCGGCGTGCCGACGCCTTCGTGTCGACGAAGGTCGGACTGCTGGTGGGCGACCAGCACATCGTGGCCAACGGCCGCCCCGGGTACGTCAGGCGGGCCTGCGACGCGTCGCTGCGGCGGCTGCAGACCGACGTGATCGACCTCTACCAGCTGCACCGCGCCGACCCGGAGGTCCCGGTGGAGGAGACCTGGGGCGCGATGGCGGAGCTGGTGCGGGCGGGCAAGGTGCGGGCGCTGGGTCTGTGCGCGGTCGGGGCGCGCTCGTCGCGGCGGCCGGGGGCGCGGCTGCACGACGCGACGATCCGGCAGCTGGAGCGGGTGCAGCAGGTCTTCCCGGTGAGCGCGGTGCAGGCGGAGCTGTCGGTGTGGTCGCCGGAGGCGCTGGAGACGCTGCTGCCCTGGTGCGAGGCGCGAGGCGTGGGCTTCCTGGCGGCGATGCCGCTGGGCAACGGCTTCCTGACCGGGACGCTGACGCCGGGCGAGGGGTTCGAGGCGGACGACCTGCGCGCCCGGCACCCGCGGTTCACGGCCGAGATGATGGCCGCGAACCAGCCGATCGTGGCCGGTCTGCGCCGGGTCGCGCGCCGCCACGGGGAGGACGTCACCCCGGCGCAGGTCGCCCTGGCCTGGGTGCTGAGCCGCGGCCGGCAGGTGATCGCGGTGCCGGGCGCCAAGCGGGAGCGGTGGGTGACGGAGAACGCGGGGGCGGCCGGGCTTCGGCTGACCGACGAGGACCTGGCGGAGATCGCGGGGCTGCCGCCGGCCCAGGGGTCGTGGGACTGAGGGTCCCGCCCCCGCAGCGCTCCGAGGTTCGGGGCAGGCGAAGCGGGAACCTGTGAGGCGCGAGCGGTGTATGACAGACAGAACCCGCCGCGTCGAAGGGACGAGATCGTGCAACGACGAGCCGTGCCGGCCGTGCTGGCCGCCGCAGCGCTCCTGCTGACCGCCGGCTGCTCCTCCGACGACGGAGCGCCGCCGGAGAAGGACGCCGCCGCCTCCTCGGCCGCCGCGGCCCCGTCCTCTCCGTCCGGGAAGGCGGAGGAGACCCCGCCCGCGAAGGGCTCGGTGACGGTGGTCCGTACGGTGGCGACGGGGCTGGCCAGTCCCTGGGGCCTGGCCCCGGTCGGGGACGGCGACCTCCTCGTCTCCTCCCGCGACGAGGCCACGATCACCCGGATCGACGGGGAGACGGGCAGGAAGACCGAGCTGGGCGAGGTGCCCGGGGTGGCGTCCGAGGGCGAGGGGGGCCTGCTGGGCATCGCCCTCTCCCCCGGCTTCGCCTCCGACCACATGATCTACGCGTACTTCACCTCGGCCTCCGACAACCGCATCGTGCGGATGCTCTACAACGAGCGGAAGCCGGCGGGCGAGCAGCTCGGGGCGCCCGACACGGTGTTCCGGGGCATCCCCAAGGGTGTGATCCACAACGGCGGCCGGATCGCGTTCGGCCCGGACCGGATGCTGTACGCGGGCACGGGCGAGAGCGGCGACACCGGGCTGTCCCAGGACAAGAAGTCCCTCGGCGGCAAGATCCTGCGGTTGACCCCGGACGGCGAGCCGGCCCCGGGCAACCCGTTCCCCGGCTCCCCCGTGTACTCCTACGGCCACCGCAATGTGCAGGGCCTGGCCTGGGACCGTGAACAGCGGCTTTTCGCCTCGGAGTTCGGGCAGAACACCTGGGACGAGCTGAACGCGGTGGCCCCGGGCGACAACTACGGCTGGCCCGAGGCCGAGGGCCACGCGGACGAGGGCGGCTTCCACAACCCCATCGCCCAGTGGAGCACCGAGGACGCCTCGCCCAGCGGCATCGCGTACGCCGAGGGATCGGTCTGGATGGCGGGGCTGCGGGGCGAGCGGCTGTGGCGGATACCCCTGAAGGGCACGGAGGCCTCCGCGAAGCCGCAGGCGTTCCTGGAGGAGGAGTACGGCCGGCTGCGCACGGTGGTCGCGGCGGGCGGCGACCGGCTGTGGCTGGTGACGAGCAACACGGACGGCCGGGGCGTCCCGGAGCCGGAGGACGACCGCGTGCTGGAGCTGAGGGTCAGCTAGGTCTTCCGTTCGGATCAGGCCGGGTCCGGGGCGGCGTCCCCGGTGCCGTCCGTCTCCTCGTCCGCCGGGGCCGGGCGGCGGACGGTGACCTTTCCGGAGGCGAGGTCTATCGGGCCGCGTCCGGGGTCGGCGTCACCGACGTCCTCCCGGGTCAGCGCCAGCCGCTTCTGCTCGTCCTGGGTGTGCTTGCGCCCGGGGGAGAACAGTTCCTCGAAGGCGTTGAACATCGCTCCCCTTTCGCAGGGCGCCCCGGGTGCCGGGCCGCTTGTGTCCTACACCGATTGTCGCGCGGTGGCGAGCTTCCCGGATCCGTCGGCAGAACCGTCCGGGAACAGGCCGAGGCGGTGGGCCACGGCCGCCGCCTCGCCGCGGCCGGAGACGCCCAGCTTGGCGAGGATGTTCGAGACATGGACGCTGGCCGTCTTCGGCGAGATGAACAGCTCCTCGGCGATCCGCCGGTTGGTGTGCCCGGCCGCCACCAGGCGCAGCACGTCCCGCTCCCTGCTGGTCAGGCCGAGCGCCTCGGCCGGGTCGGCGGGCACCGGGGCCGGCTCCTCGCGGGGGGCCGGCGTCAGCGCCAGGCGTCCGCGCCGGGCCAGCAGCGCCGCGTCCCGGGCCAGCGGCGCAGCGCCGAGGTGGCCGGCGACGGCGTCGACCAGGCGCAGCAGCTCGGTGGCGCGGGCCCGCTCGTCCTCGCCCCCGCCTGCGGCCAGCAGTGCCTCGGCGAGCCGGAGGCGGACGCAGGCGAGGTCATGGGGCCGCCCCAGCGGCTCCAGGGCGGCGACGGCCTCGGACCAGGCGTCCGGCTCGCCGCGGCCCTCGGCGCGCAGCAGTTCGGCGCGCAGCCACTGGTCGTGGGCCTGCCAGAGGGGCACGCCGGTGGCGAGGTTCCTCGCCGCCCCGCGGATCCGGTCGAGGACCTCCGGGCGGCCCGGTTCGGTCGCGGGGTCGCCGTACCGGTCGGCCTCGGCGGTGGTGGCGGCGAGCAGCAGGGGCCAGGCGTAGCGCTGGGTGCCGGGCGGGAAGCCGGCGTCGAGCGCGGCGAACAGTTCGGCGCGGGCCTCCTCCGGGCGGCCCTCGGCGGCGGCGACGCGGAGGGCGACCCACTTCATCGGCAGGGCATACTGGGGCATCGGGTCATGCGTGCCGAAGTGGGCGCGGGCCTCGGCGAGGCAGCGCGCCGCCTCGGCGGTGTCGCCGCGCAGAAAGGCGAGATGGGCCAGGCGCACCGAGCCGCCGGCGCGCGGCTTGGCGCTCTGCTCGATCCGCTGCGCTCCGGCCGCGGCGCGGGCGGCGTCCTCCCAGCGCCCGACGGACACCAAGGACTCGGCGAGGTTGCCCCACACCCATGCCTCGGAGTCCAGCAGTCCGAGCCGCCGGGTGACCTCCACCCCCTCCTCGAGGAGCCGTACAGCCTCCTCGGAGCGGCCGACGCCCTCCAGCACGGAGGGCAGGTTGACGAAGGACCGGGCCAGCACCATGTCGACGCCCAGTTCGGTCGCCCGCTGTTTGACCTCGTACATCTCGGCGAGTCCGGCCTCGATGTCGCCGGCGTCGACCATGAGGCCGCCGAGGGTGAGCCGGGCGTTGAGCTCGATGTCGTGGGCGCCGACCATGCGGGCGTACTCGACGGCGCGTTCCGCGTCGGCCATGGCGTCGGGGCCGGGGTCGTGCAGCATCGACCAGCCGGCGACGGAGGCGAGCACCTCGGCGTGCACCTCGGAGGGCGGCAGTCCGCGCACCAGTTCCTGGGCGGTGCCCAGCTCCTCCCAGCCGTCGCCGCGGGCGAGGGCCTGGGTGAGCCGGGAGCGCTGCACCCAGAACCAGGCGGCGCGCAGCGGGTCGGGGTCCTCGTCGAGGAGGCGCAGCGCCCGCCTGGTGAGCTTCAGGGAGCGTTCGCGTTCGCCGCAGAGGCGGCCCGCGACGGCGGCCTCGGCCAGGAGGTCGAGGTGGCGCAGCGGCCGTGTGGCGGCGTCGTCGGCGCAGGGGTCCTCGTCGCAGCCGGGCGGCGGGGGCGGGTAGGCCTCGGCCTGGTCGAGCGGCCGAAGTCCGGCGCGCACGGTGTCGGGGACCGCGTCCCACAGCTCCATCGCCCTTTCGAGCAGGCGGAGTTGCTCGGCGTAGGCGTGGCGCCGGCGGGCCACGACGGAGGCGTCGAGGACGGCGGGCAGGGCCTTGGCGGCGTCGTGGGCGTGGTACCAGTAGCTGGCCAGCCGGGTGGGCCGCTCGTCGGCGGGGACGAGCGCGGGGTCGGCCTCCAGGGCCTCGGCGAAGCGGCGGTTGAGGCGGGAGCGTTCGCCGGGCAGCAGGTCGTCGCTGACGGCCTCGCGGACCAGGGAGTGCCGGAAACGGTAGCCGTCGCGGTCGGGGGCGGGTGTGAGGATGCTGGCGTTGACTGCGGCGCGCAGGGCCTCGATGAGGTCGTCCTCGTCGAGTCCTGCGACGGCGGCGAGCAGCCGGTCCTCGACGGTGGAGCCGCCCTCGGCGACGATCCGGACGACCCGCTGGGCGCTCTCCGGCAGGTTCTCGACCCTGACCAGGAGCAGGTCGCGCAAGGAGTCGGTGAGGCCGGTGCGGCAGCCCTCGTCGGCGGCGACGGCGAGCTCCTCGACGAAGAAGGCGTTGCCGTCGGAGCGTTCGAAGATGTCGTCGACGCGGTCCGGTTCCGGTTCGCGGGCGAGGATGCCGGCGATCTGCCGGTGCACCTCCTCGCGGCTGAAGCGGCCCAGTTCGACGCGGTGGACGGTGCGCAGCCGGTCGAGTTCGGCGAGGAGGGGGCGCAGCGGGTGGCGGCGGTGGATGTCGTCGGAGCGGTAGGTGGCGAGGACGACGAGGCGGCCGGTGCGCAGCGTGCGGAAGAGGTAGGCGAGCAGATGGCGGGTGGAGGCGTCGGCCCAGTGCAGGTCCTCCAGGACGAGGACGACGGTGTGCTCGGCGGCGACCCGTTCCAGCAGGCGGGCGGTGAGCTCGAAGAGCCGGGCCATGCCCTGTTCGTCGCGGCGGGCCTCGCGGGCGGCGGCGACGGCGAGCTCGGGCAGCAGCCGGGCCAGTTCCTCCTCCTGCCCGTCGGCGGCGGCCGCGAGCTGTTCGGGCAGTTCCCGGCGCAGCTGCCGCAGGGCCGTGGAGAAGGGGGCGAAGGGCAGGCCGTCGGCGCCGATCTCCACGCATCCGCCGAGGGCGACGACCCCGCCCCGGTCGCGGACGGCGGCGGCGAACTCCTCCACGAGACGGGTCTTGCCCACCCCGGCCTCGCCGCCGACCAGCAGCGCCTGCGGTTCACCGGCGCCGGCCCGGGCGAACGCGTCGACCAGGGTGGCGAGTTCGCCGGTGCGGCCGACGAACACGGGACTGACGGACTTGGTCTCCACGCCCCCGAGCATCGCACGCGTCCGCGGCGACGGCGCAGCGGTTTTCGTCTCCCGGTGCACCGGCACGGCGCCCCCTCCTTCTCGTCCACGTGTCGCCCGGCCGTGCGCACCGACGACGGGGCGGCGGCCGCTTGCGTGCGGCCGCCGCCCCCGGGCGGTGCTCATGCGGTCCGGGTGAACCAGGACCGGCGCCGGGTATGGCTCTCGGGCTCGGCGCCGCGTGCGGCGGCTGTGCGGCGGGCGGCGCGGCGGACCTGTACCGCCTCGCGGACCCGGCGCTCCGCCTCGGCCCGGCGGACCAGGTCGTCGTGGCGGAGCCGGTGCAGCTCGATGTCGAACATGATGGTTTCCCCCTCGGATCCGGTGTCGGTATCGCGTTCTGCGATGCCTCCACCTTCGTCTCCAAGGCGGACGAGCCGCATCGGGAGAGTTCCATATCTTCGCGGGCGGGGACGCCTTAGACGTCGCGTGCCTTGACGGAGCAGGCGCCTGAGAGGACGCCTAAGAGGGTGCCTAGGACCCCTCAGGATGCCGCGGGCAGGCCCAGCAGCACGCCCGTGTACGTGAGCACCGCCAGCAGCAGTCCGATGACGCCGAGGGTGACGCCGGCCCAGGCGACGGACTTGGTCCACGGCGCCTGCGCGGTGCGGCCGGGCGCGCCGAACGCGGGCCGGACCAGGACCACCACGCCGGTGATCAGCGCGACGAGGGCGAACAGGCCGCCCCACAGGGCGGTGGTGTCCCAGGCGTCGCCGTAGACCTCCTTGATCTGGGTGGCGACGCTCGCGTCGGCGGCGGTGCGCAGCTGGCCCACCAGGGTCTCGCGGGCGGCGGCCACCGTGCCCGGCCAGCCGCCGGTGAGGGAGACCAGGCCGAGCGCCGCGGAGACGACCGCCGCCGCGCCCTGTCCGGTCCCGGAGGGGGCCTCGGCCGGCTCGGCGTGCTCCTCGGCTGCGGTGTCCTCCGGTCCGGCGACGGCCTCCTCCGGCCGCTCCTGCGTCCGCACCGCTGTCCGCTCGTCGGACGTCACGACGGTCGTGGTTCCGGTTTCGGTCTCGTCCTCTGTTTTCTCAGCCATGCCCCGCACCGTACGGAGACCGTCTGAGATTCCGCTTAACGCCCGGCCCAGCGGCCTTCGGGCTGCGTGGCGCGGGCGCGCCACTCGGGGGCCAGCAGGGACCAGACCTCCAGGTCGTGCCGTACGCCGTGGTGGAGGTGGGCCTCGCGGCGGACGCCGTCACGGGTCATGCCGAGCCGGCGGGCGACGGCGATGCTGGCGGTGTTGCCGGACGCGGCGACCCATTCGACGCGGTGGATGCCGCGTTCCTCGACGGCCCAGTCGATCAGCACGCGCATGGCGCGGGTGACCAGTCCGCGTCCGGTGCCTGCGGGCTCCAGCCAGCAGCCGACCTCGCAGGTGCCGGCCGCCGCGTCGAAGTTCAGGGTGAGGACCCCGCCGACCAGCTTGCCGTCGAGCCACAGCCCGTGCAGCGAGGCCGTGTCGGCGGCGCGCAGGTCGGCGTACCGCTGGAGCGCCTCACGCGCGCTGTCCAGGTCGGTGGCGCGGGACCCGAAGGGGACGAAGCGGTTGATGAACGCGCGGCCCCGGTCCAGGTGGGCGAGGAACTCCTCGGCGTGCCAGACCTCCAGGGGGCGCATCTCGGCGCCGTCGTCACCCAGTCGTATCGCGTACATCCCGCTGCCGCTCCTCCTCCGCCAGCACGTCCGCGACCTCCGCGTCCGTGACGGCGGCCAGCCTCTCATGGGCGGCACGGCACTCGGGCGGTTCGATGCTGATCCGGGGCAGGATCCGGTCCAGCCACTTCGGCAGCCACCAGTTGGCGCCGCCGAGGAGGTGCATCAGCGCGGGCACGAGCAGGGTGCGCAGCACGAACGCGTCGAGGGCGACGGCCGCGGCGAGGGCGATGCCGAACATGGCGATCACACGGTCGCCGCTGAGCACGAAGGCGAGGAAGACCGAGATCATGATGACGGCGGCGGAGTTGATCACGCGGCTGGTCTCGGCGAGGCCCACGCGCACGGCCCGCCGGTTGTCGCCGGTCTCCAGCCATTCCTCGTACATCCGGCTCACCAGGAAGACCTGGTAGTCCATGGACAGCCCGAACAGCACCGACACCATGATCACGGGCAGGAAGGGTTCGACGGGGCCCGCGCTGCCGAGGCCGAGCAGGTCGCTCCCCCAGCCCCACTGGAAGATCATGACGACCACGCCGAACGCCCCGGCGACCGCGGCCACGTTCATCGCGGCGGCCTTGAGCGGGATGCCGATGGAGCGGAAGGCGAGGAGCAGCAGCAGACAGCCCAGGCCGATCACCACCCCGACGAACAGGGGCAGCTTGTCGACGATGACGGTGGCGAAGTCGTCGTAGCCGGCCGTCACACCGCCGACGTGCACGTCGAGCGAGGTGCCCGACTCGGCGCGGGGCAGGACGTCCTCGCGCAGCCGGTCCACCAGGTCGCTGGTCTGCTTCGACTGCGGGGACGACTCCGGTACGACGGTGAGGAAGGCGGTGTCGCCGCCCTGGTTGTACGTCACCGGCGACACGGAGGCGACGTCCTCGGTGGTGCGCAGCGTGGAGCCCAGGTTGTCCAGGGCGAGCCGGTCCTGGGCGTCGTCGACCTCGGTGACGAGGGTGAGCGGCCCGTTCACGCCCGGCCCGAAGCCGTCGGCGATCAGGTCGTAGGCCTGGCGGGTGGTGGAGGTCTTCGGGTCGTTGCCCTGGTCGGAGGTGCCCAGGTGGAGCGAAAAGGTGGGCAGCGCGAGGACGGCCATCACGACGACGGCGACCGCGCCGAGCAGCTTGGGGTGGCGCTCCACGAACGCCGACCAGCGGGCGGCGAACCCGGTGGGCAGCTCAGGTTCCGGCCCGTGCTCGGCGAGCCGGCGCCGCTCCCTGCGGCTGAGGGCGCGGGTGCCGATCAGCGACAGCAGGGCGGGCAGCAGGGTGACGGAGGCGGCGACGGTGAGCACCACGGTGAGCGAGGCGGCCACGGCGACGCCGTTGAGGAAGTTCAGGCGCAGGATCAGCATGCCCAGCAGGGCTATGCAGACGGTCGCACCCGCGAACACGACCGCACGGCCGGTGGTGGCGACGGCGTTGGTGGCGGCCTCGGTGACGCTCAGGCCGCGTTTCAGCCCGCGCCGGTGCCGGGTGACGATGAACAGCGCGTAGTCGATGCCCACGCCGAGCCCGATCAGCAGGCCGAGCATCGGCGCGAAGTCCGCGACGGTCATCACGTGGCCGAGCAGCACGATGCCCGCGTAGGCGGTGCCCACGCTCACCAGCGCCGTGGCGATGGGCAGCAGGGAGGCGGCGAGGGAGCCGAAGGCGAGGAACAGCACCACGGCGGCGACGGCCACGCCGACGATCTCGGCGGTGTGCCCGCCGGACGGCTCGCTCAGCTCGACGGCGCTGCCGCCCAGCTCGACGTCCAGCCCGTCGGTCTCGGCGGCCTTCGCCGTCTTGACCACGGCCTCGGCCTCACCGCTGGTGATGTCCTTGCCGGAGTGCTCGAAGGTCACGGTCGCGTAGGCGGTACGGCCGTCGGCGCTGATGCGTCCGGCGCCCCCGTCGTCGTACGGGCCGCTGACGGAGGCGACGCCGGGCAGTTCCTCGAGCCGGTCGAGGGTGCGTGTCATGGTCTGCTCGACGCCGCTGTCGCGGACGGTGCCGGAGGGCGTGTGCCAGACCACGCTGTCGCTGTCGCCCCCCAGCGAGGGGAAGCCTTCGTTCAGCAGCTCGGTGGCACGCCCCGACTCGGTGCCGGGCACCTTGTAGTCGTTGGAGTAGGCGGAGCCGGCGACGAAGGCGCCCGCCGCGATCCCGACCAGGGCGAGCAGCCACAGCAGAACGGTGACCAGACGGCGCTGAACGCACCAACGTGCTAGGGCTGCCACAGGCGTGCTCCCGGTATGGCTCGGGGTGGATCTTTGGGCGGACACCGGGCGGCGAACGGCCGGACGGTCCGCAAAGAACGCATGAGCAATGCCCTGCCACTGTTACAGGCGAAAATGATCGTTTGTCGCCTTCGTGGACTAACTCACATTTCTTCTTCTTGGCCGGTCACAGGGGGTTCCCGGGCCGCTCGTCTCAGTCGAACTGGTCGCCCAGCGCCATGATCATGACGCCCGCGACGGCGGCCCACAGCGCCCTGCGGGTGCGTCCGCGCGCGCCCAGCACCGCCGCGAGGGCGCAGACGGCCGCGCCGCAGGCGTAGGCGACGGGGACGAGGGCCGGGGCGGTCCCGGAGACCCGGAGCAGCGCGGCGGCCGTTCCGGCGAGGGCGAGCACGATGCCGGTGCCGGCGGCGGCCCAACGGGCGCGGCGGGCCTGCTCCTCGAGAAGGTCGCCGTCGTGCTCGTCGTCGTGCTCGCCGTCGTGCTCGTCGTCGTGCTCGTCATCGGCCTCGGAAAGGTCCTCCGGAGCGTCCTCCGGGGCCCGCTCGGGGGCGTCCTCCGTAGTCTCCGGGGCGCCCTCGGCCGTGTCCGGGGAGGTCTGAGTGTCCGGGGTCAGGTCGGAATCGGGGCGTCCACTCATGGCGCCGGAGCGTATCGCCTCACCTCCGGAAACCCGGATGCGGGTCCGCCCGGACGGCTGCTAGCGTCCGTCGGTCCGACATCCCCGCGGCAGTCCGCCGCCGGCCGAAGCAGGTGCTTTGATGCTTGTCCGTCCGACCTCCGACGCGACCCTTTCCCTCTTCACGGCCTCAAGGAGCCCGTTCACCGATGTCGGACATCACACCGAACACCTCGCACGACGACCTCGCTAGCCGCCTGAGCCTGCCCCGGTACCCGCGCAGCGGCGCCTACGACCCGCAGTGGACCGTCGACAACCAGATGGGCCCGCACGCGCTGTGGCTGCTGGAGTGGCTGGCCCCCGCCCTCGGCCTGGACACCCTGCGCCCCGGCGCCCGGGTGCTCGACCTGGGCTGCGGCCGCGCCATGACGTCCGTCTTCCTGGCCAGGGAGTACGACGTCCAGGTCACCGCCGCCGACCTGTGGATCAGGCCGGACGAGAACGCCCGCCGGATCGCCGAGGCGGGCGTCGCCGACCGGGTCCAGCCCGTCCTCGCGGAGGCGCACGACCTGCCCTTCGGGGAGGAGACCTTCGACGCGATCGTCTCCGTCGACGCCTACCAGTACTTCGGCACCGACGACCTGTACCTGCCCACGCTGACCCGGCTGCTGAAGCCGGGCGGGCGGATCGGGGTCGTCGTCCCGTCCCTGTCCGAGGAGATCGAGGGCAGCGAACCCCCGCAGCATCTGAGGCCCTTCTGGGAGCCCGCATTCTGGTGCTTCCACAGCCCCGCCTGGTGGCGCCGCCACTGGACCCGCAGCGGGGCCGTGGACGTCCTGGCGGCCGACTGGCTGGAGGACGGCTGGCGGGAGTGGCTGCTGTGGAGCGAGGTCGTGGCCGAGCACCACCCGGACGAGCTCCATGTGCGGATGAGCCGGGAGAACGCGCGGCTGGTGCGCGCCGACCAGGGCCGCACGCTGGGCTTCACCCGCGTGGTGGGCCGCCGCCGCTGACCCGGTCTGACACACGGGAAGGGGGGCGCACCCGGTGGGTGCGCCCCCCTTCCCTCATGCCGTACGGGCTCAGCCCTCGACGCCCAGCTTCTGAAGGATCAGCTCCTTCACCCGGGCCGCGTCCGCCTGGCCGCGCGTGGCCTTCATGACCGCGCCGACCAGCGCACCGGCCGCGGCGACCTTGCCGCCGCGGATCTTGTCCGCGACGGCCGGATTGCCGGCGATCGCCTCGTCGACGGCGGCGGTGAGCGCACCCTCGTCGGAGACGACCTTCAGGCCGCGCTTCTCCACGACCTCGTCCGGGGTGCCCTCACCGGCGAGGACGCCCTCGATGACCTGGCGGGCCAGCTTGTCGTTCAGGTCGCCCTTGGCCACCAGCTCGGTGACGCGGGCCACCTGCGCCGGGGTGATCGCCAGCTCGTCCAGCGCCGTGCCGGACTCGTTGGCGCTGCGGGCCAGCTCGCCCATCCACCACTTGCGGGCGGAGGCCGCGTCGGCGCCGGCGTCGATCGTCGCGACGATCAGGTCCAGCGCACCGGCGTTGAGGATGGCCTGCATGTCGGTGGCGGAGACGCCCCACTCCTCGCGGAGCCGGTTGCGGCGCACCAGCGGCAGCTCGGGCAGGCCCGCGCGCAGTTCCTCGACCCACTCGCGGGCCGGGGCGACCGGCACCAGGTCCGGCTCGGGGAAGTAGCGGTAGTCCTCGGCCTCCTCCTTCACGCGGCCCGAGGTCGTGGACCCCGTGTCCTCGTGGAAGTGCCGGGTCTCCTGCACGATCGTCCCGCCGGACGACAGCACGGCCGCGTGGCGCTGGATCTCGAAGCGGGCGGCCCGCTCGACGGAACGCAGCGAGTTGACGTTCTTCGTCTCGCTGCGGGTGCCGAACTTGTCGGCGCCCTTCGGCATCAGCGACAGGTTGACGTCGCAGCGCATCTGGCCCATCTCCATGCGGGCCTCGGACACGCCGAGCGCACGGATGAGCTCGCGCAGCTCACGGACGTACGCCCGCGCGACCTCGGGAGCCCGCTCGCCCGCGCCGGTGATCGGCTTGGTGACGATCTCGATGAGCGGGATGCCGGCCCGGTTGTAGTCCAGCAGGGAGTGGGACGCGCCGTGGATGCGGCCGGTGGCGCCGCCGACGTGCGTCGACTTGCCGGTGTCCTCCTCCATGTGGGCGCGCTCGATCTCCACGCGGAAGACCTCGCCGTCCTCCAGCTGCACGTCGAGGTAGCCGTTGAAGGCGATCGGCTCGTCGTACTGGGAGGTCTGGAAGTTCTTCGGCATGTCCGGATAGAAGTAGTTCTTCCGGGCGAAGCGGCACCACTCGGCGATCTCGCAGTTCAGCGCGAGGCCGATCTTGATCGCGGACTCGACGCCGGTCGCGTTGACGACCGGGAGCGCGCCGGGCAGGCCGAGGCAGACCGGGCAGGTCTGGGTGTTCGGGCCGGCGCCGAGCGTGGTCGAGCAGCCGCAGAACATCTTGGTCTTGGTGCCGAGTTCGACATGGACCTCGAGGCCCATGACGGGGTCGTACGACGCGAGTGCGTCCTCGTACGACACCAGGTCGGTCGTGGTGGTCACGGTGAAAACTTCCCTCTCAGCCCAGCAGGACGTCGTCGTCGCCCAGCCGCTTCAGCTCGCGGTAGAGGATGGCGAGGCCGGTGACGATCGCGGCGGCGGACACCGTGGCGTCGATCAGGACCAGGGTGTCCTTCTCGGCGCGCGCCGTCTTCAGCCGCTTGGCGACGCCGAACGCGCCGAACGCGGTGGCGGCCATGGACAGGTACGTACCGGACCGGGACTTCTTGAAGCCCTTGGCCTTGGTCAGTGCACTCACAACGACGGAGCCTCCTCGAGCAGCGGGTGGCCCCACTTTTCCACGAAGGCGGCCTCGACGGCGGCACCCACCTTGTAGAGGCGGTCGTCCTTCATGACCGGGGCGATGATCTGCAGCCCGACCGGCAGGTTGTCCTCCGGCGCGAGACCGCAGGGCAGCGACATGGCGGCGTTGCCCGCCAGGTTGGTCGGGATGGTGCACAGGTCCGCGAGGTACATCGCCATCGGGTCGTCGGCGCGCTCGCCGATCGGGAAGGCGGTGGTCGGCGTGGTCGGGGAGACGATCACGTCGACCTGCTCGAAGGCCTTGTCGAAGTCCCGCTTGATGAGCGTGCGGACCTTCTGGGCGCTGCCGTAGTACGCGTCGTAGTAGCCGGAGCTGAGCGCGTACGTGCCGAGCATGATGCGGCGCTTGACCTCGTCGCCGAAGCCGGCCTCGCGGGTCAGCGAGGTGACCTCCTCGGCGGAGTGCGTGCCGTCGTCGCCGACGCGCGCGCCGTAGCGCAGGCCGTCGAAGCGGGCGAGGTTGGAGGAGCACTCGGAGGGGGCGATCAGGTAGTACGCGGAGAGGGCCAGGTCGAAGGACGGGCAGTCCAGCTCGACGATCTCGGCGCCCAGCTCCTTGAGGAGCTCGACCGACTCGTCGAACCGCTGGACGACACCGGCCTGGTAGCCCTCGCCGCGGAACTGCTTGACGACGCCGACGCGCATGCCCTGGACGCTGCCGTTGCGGGCGGCCTCCACGACCGGCGGGACCGGCTCGTCGATGGAGGTCGAGTCCATCGGGTCGTGCCCGGCGATCACCTCGTGCAGCAGGGCCGCGTCCAGGACCGTGCGGGCGCAGGGGCCGCCCTGGTCCAGCGAGCTGGAGAAGGCGACCATGCCGTACCGGGACACCGCGCCGTACGTCGGCTTCACGCCGACGGTGCCGGTGACGGCCGCCGGCTGGCGGATCGAGCCGCCGGTGTCGGTGCCGATGGCGAGCGGCGCCATGTGCGCGGCGAGCGCGGCGGAGGAGCCGCCGCCGGAACCGCCGGGGATGCGGGTGAGGTCCCACGGGTTGCCGGTCGGGCCGTAGGCGCTGTTCTCGGTGGAGGACCCCATGGCGAACTCGTCCATGTTGGTCTTGCCGAGGATGACGACGTCGGCTGCCTTGAGGCGCTTGGTGAGCGTCGCGTCGTACGGCGGGATCCAGCCCTCGAGGATCTTGGAACCGACGGTGGTCGGGATGCCCTCGGTGGTGAAGATGTCCTTCAGCGCGAGGGGCACGCCGGCGAGCGGGCCGAGCTTCTCGCCGCGCTCGCGCTTGGCGTCCACGGCGCGGGCCTGCGCGAGGGCGCCCTCACGGTCGACGTGCAGGAAGGCGTGCACCTTCTCGTCGACGGCCTCGATGCGGGCCAGATGGGCCTCGGTGACCTCGACCGCGGTGAGCTCGCCGGAGGCGATCTTCGCTGCGGTCTCGGCCGCGGTGAGCTTGATGATCTGATCGCTCATGGCGGTTTACTCCTCCCCCAGGATCTGCGGCACCTTGAAACGCTGCTGCTCCTGGGCCGGGGCGCCGGAGAGCGCCTGCTCGGGGGTGAGCGAGGGACGGACCTCGTCGGCCCGCATAACGTTCGTCAGCGGGAGCGGGTGCGAGGTCGGCGGTACGTCTTGGTCGGCGACCTCGCTGACGCGGGCGACCGCGCCGATGATGTCGTCGAGCTGGCCCGCGAAGTGGTCGAGCTCTTCGGGCTTCAGCTCCAGACGCGCCAGCCGGGCGAGGTGGGCGACCTCCTCGCGCGTGATGCCAGGCATGCAGCGATCCTCTGGGGTGAGTGTGTGTGTTTGGGACCAATCCTATGGGGCGGGGCCCCATGCCCGTGAAACCCTCCGCCCTGAGCGCCCCGTGAGGGACGCGGGGAACTGCGCGCCCTGCCACGTCGGACCCGCGGCCGGCGTACGGCGGTGTTCAGGCGGAGGCTAGTCCTCCGCCGTACCCGTGGCCGCCGGCAAGGCTGCCGCCGGCCGCTGCCACCCCCGCGACCCCCGGGCGAGCAGCCACGCCGTGGTCTCGTCCGGCGGCATCGCTGCCGCGACCAGCCACCCCTGCACCGCGTCGCACCGCAGGTCCCGCAGCCGTTCCCACGTCTCGTCGTCCTCCACGCCCTCGGCGACGACGAGCAGGCCGAGCGAGTGGGCCAGGTCGATCGTGCAGCGCACGATCTCCGCGTCCTCCGTGTCGATGGCCAGCCGGGCCACGAAGGAGCGGTCGATCTTCAGCTCGCTCACCGGCAGCCGCCGCAGGTGCACCAGCGAGGAGTAGCCGGTGCCGAAGTCGTCGAGGGACATCTTGACGCCGTGGCCCGTCAGCGCGTTGAGGGTGTCGGCGGCCCGCGTGGGGTCCTCCAGCAGCACGTGCTCGGTGATCTCCAGTTGAAGCGCCCCCGCGGGCACCCCGTGCCGGGCCAGGCGCGCGGCGACGGAGCCGGCGAAGCCGGGGCTGTGGACGTCGCGCGGCGAGACGTTGACGGCGACCGGCACGAACAGCCCCTGGGAGCGCCACTCGGCGACCTGCCCGAGCGCGGTCTCCAGTACGTACTCGGTGAGCTGGGGCATCAGCCCCGACGACTCGGCTATCGCTATGAACTCGTCCGGGGGGACCCGCCCGCGCTCCGGATGCACCCACCGCACCAGCGCCTCGAGGCCGGAGACCTGGCCGTCGAAGCGGACCTTCGGCTGGTAGTGCAGCTCCACCTCGTGCGCGTCGAGGGCGCGGCGCAGGTCGCCCAGCAGCCCCAGCCGGTCGGGGGTGTTGGAGTCCCGCTTGGACTCGTACGCCTCGACGCCCGTGCGGTCCCGCTTGGCCTGGTACATCGCCACGTCCGCGCGCCGCAGCAGTCCTTCGGCGTCGGACGCGTGGTCCGGGAAGACGGCGACTCCCGCGCTCGCCTCCAGGACGAGGGTGAGCCCGTCGAGGTCGAGCGGGGAGCTGAGGGCCGCGACGAGTCCGCGGGCGGCGCGGGTCGCGGACGTGGTGGAGTCCGCGACGGGCAGTAACACGGCGAACTCGTCGCCGCCGAGCCGCGCGGCCTCCGCCCCGCGCGGCAGGGCCGCTCTCAGCCGGTCGGCGATCTGCAGCAGCAGCCGGTCGCCGGCGAGATGGCCGAGGGTGTCGTTGACCGACCGGAAGCGGTCGAGGTCGATGAGCATGAGCGCGGCGCGGGAGCCGGCCCGCTCGGCGTCGTCCAGCGCGGTCCAGATGCGCTCCTGGAGCCACTGCCGGTTGGGCAGTCCGGTCAGCGGGTCGCGCAGCTGCTCCTCGGCCCGTGCGCGGGCTATCCACAGGGTGGAGTCGAGGGCGATCAGCGGGATGGCGAACAGCGGCAGCAGGACGGGTTTGGCGTCGGCGACCACGCACACCAGCGGGGCGATGCCGAGCAGGGCCACCGCGACGAGCCCCTGGCGGACCAGGGCGGTGCGGGCGACGGTGGGCAGGCCCGAGCGGGGGGTGTGCAACCACCACAACAGGGTGCGGGTGACCGCGAGATAGGCGGCGGCGACGAGCACCACCCCGGGACCGGTGTAGAGGGTCCAGGTGTCGGGGGTGGACGGCGACTCGACGGACGGCACGGTGCCGAACGCGGCCAGGACGAGCGCTCCGGCGCCGATGCCGAGCAGGTCGACCGCGCCGTGCAGCACGCCCTGCCGCCAGCGGCCCCGGCGGGCTACGCCGACCAGCACGACGACGGTGAGACTGACCATGCCGGCCGGGACCCAGCCGTAGAGGAGCAGCACGGCGAGGGTGAGGGCCGCGCCGGAGCCGGTGCCGCCCCACCAGCGGGACCGGCCCAGCATCACGAGGTGGCCGACGATGATGCCGGTGAGCACGGCCAGCGACCAGCCGACCGTGCCGGACGGGAAGAGGGCGTGTCCGCCGGTGAAGGCGCGCAGGAAGCCGGCGCCGAGCACGAAGCCGGCCGCCGCGACGACCGCGGTGGGCAACGCGGGCCAGGACGGGTGGCGTTCGGTCTCCGCCGTGGGCTCTGAGATGCCGTGCCCGCCGGCCGGGCGTGCCGCGCCGGCGTCGCGCGCGTCCGCGGCGCCCGCCCCGGTGCGCCCCCGCGCGTCCGGTCGCTCCGCCGGCCGCCCGTCCTCACGGCCGCGCCGCCGGACGACCGCCAGGCGGCGCAGGCGCAGCCGTGAGCCCGGGGCGGCGCTCTCGGTCGGTTCCATTCCCGTCCCTCTCACAGCCGGCGGTGCCCACGCCACGCGGCCCGATGCCCGACATCCCTCAGCGGCTCCGCCGTGGAAAGCCCTTCCCCGGACCCGTCACGGGTACGGGGGTTGCCCCGACCGCAACTGGGCACGGCGGGCGCACATCTCAACAGTAGGCCGCGGAAGGCTTGTACGGGCACCGGTCGCCGACGGTTGCCCGAATGCGCCCCAGCCACCCGTATGCATCTGGTATGCGCCGATCGGGGAGGCTTCAACCGTTACTCCTCGGCCGAAAGGGCGGCCTCGGCCGCGGCGTCGGGTCCCTCCTCCAACAGGACCTGGAAACCGTCCTCGTTCAGAACCGGCACCTTCAACTGCACCGCTTTGTCGTATTTCGACCCGGGGTTGTCACCCACGACGACGAACGAGGTCTTCTTGGACACCGATCCGGTCACCTTCGCGCCCCGGTTCTGCAGCGCCTCTTTCGCGCCATCCCGGGTGAAGTTCTCCAGGGTTCCGGTCACCACGACCGTGAGTCCTTCGAGCGGACGAGGGCCCTCGTCCTCGCCGGAGCGCTCGTCCTCCATGCGGACCCCGGCCGCCTTCCACTTGCGGATGATCTCCCGGTGCCAGTCCGCGGCGAACCATTCCTTGAGGGAGGCGGCGATGGTCGGGCCGACGCCCTCGGTGGCCGACAGCTCCTCCTCGGTGGCCTGCTCGATGCGGTCGACGGAGCGGAATTCGCGGGCCAGCGCCTCCGCCGCGACCGGGCCGACATGGCGGATCGACAGGGCGGTGAGCACCCGGGCCAGCGGGCGTTCCTTGGCGGCCTCGATGTTCCTCAGCATCGCCAGGGCGTTCTTCTTCGGTTCGCCCTGCTGGTTGGCGAAGACGGTGACGACCTTCTCCTCGCCGGTCTTCGGGTCCCGCTTGGGCAGTCCGCTGTCCTGGTCGAGGACGTACGCCTTGATGGGCAGCAGCTGCTCGACGGTGAGGGCGAAGAGGTCTCCCTCGTCCTTCAGCGGCGGCTCGTCCGGCTCCAGCGGGCTGGTGAGGGCCGTGGCGGCGACGTACCCGAAGTGCTCGATGTCCAGCGCCTTGCGTCCGGCGAGGTAGAACAGCCTCTCGCGCAACTGGGCGGGGCAGGCGCGGGCGTTGGGGCAGCGCAGGTCGACGTCGCCCTCCTTCATGGGCCTGAGCGGGGTGCCGCACTCGGGGCACTCGGACGGCATCACGAACTCCCGCTCGCTGCCGTCGCGCAGGTCGGCCACCGGGCCGAGGATCTCCGGGATGACGTCGCCGGCCTTGCGCAGGACCACCGTGTCGCCGATGAGGACGCCCTTGGCCTTCACCACGTCCTGGTTGTGCAGCGTGGCGAACTCGACCTCCGAGCCGGCCACCGTCACCGGCTCGACCTGCGCGTACGGCGTGACGCGCCCGGTGCGGCCGACGCCCACCCGGATGTTCACCAGCTTGGTGTTGACCTCCTCCGGCGCGTACTTGTACGCGATGGCCCAGCGCGGGGCGCGCGAGGTGGTGCCGAGGCGTCCCTGGAGGGGGATCTCGTCGAGCTTGACCACGACGCCGTCGATCTCGTGGGCCACGGAGTGGCGGTTCTCGCCGTAGTACGCGATGAACTCGCGCACGCCCTCCAGGCCGTCGACCACCCGGTTGTGCGGGGAGGTCGGCAGTCCCCACTCCTTCAGCAGGTCGTAGCCCTGGGAGAGCCGGGTCAGGCCCTTGTAGCCCTCGAGCACGCCGATGCCGTGCACCACCATGTGCAGCGGACGGGTGGCGGTGACCCGCGGGTCCTTCTGGCGCAGCGAACCGGCCGCCGCGTTGCGCGGGTTGGCGAACGGCTTGTCGCCGGCCTCCACCAGCCGGGCGTTGAGCTCCTGGAACTTCTCCATCGGGAAGTAGACCTCGCCGCGGATCTCCACGACGTCGGGCACCTTGTCGCCCTTGAGGCGGTCCGGGATCTCGGCGATGGTGCGGACGTTGGGCGTGATGTCCTCGCCCGTGCGGCCGTCGCCACGGGTCGCCGCCCGGACCAGCCGGCCGCGCTCGTAGGTGAGGTTGACCGCCAGGCCGTCGACCTTCAGCTCGCACAGGAAGTGGTAGGTCTGGTCGCCCAGTTCGCGGTGGACGCGGTCGGCCCAGGCGGCGAGGTCCTCGTCGTTGAACGTGTTGTCCAGGGAGAGCATCCGGGAGCGGTGCTCGACGGAGGTGAACTCCGTCTCGTAGGCCCCGGCGACCTTCTGGGTCGGCGACTCCGGCGTGCGCAGCTCCGGGTAGCGCTCCTCCAGCTGCTCGAGCTCCCGCAGCAGGCGGTCGAACTCGGCGTCGCTGATCACGGGCGCGTCGTTCACGTAGTACCGGAAGCGGTGCTCCTCGATCTGCTCGGCGAGCGTGGCGTGCTGCTCCCGCGCTTGTGCGGGCACGCTCGTCGTCTCCGCTTGCTTGTCGCCGGCCACCGTGTGTCCTCCCGTTACTCAGGGTTGTCCGCGAGGGATCTCGCCGCCCGGACGCAGTGGGCGTAGGCCGATCGCGCGTACCCGGGGGACGCCCCCGCGAGTCCGCACGCCGGGGTGACCGTGACCGCCTCCGGGAGAAGTCCCGGCCGCAGCCCCAGCCTGCGCCAGAGCGTCCTGACACCCATGACGCTACCGGCAGGGTCCGACAATGGAGCGTCCGCTCCGGGGACGACACCGGCGAACAGGCGGGTGCCGCCCTCGACCGCTTCCCCGATCGCCTCGTCGTCACGCTCGGTGAGGAGGGAGAAATCGAACGAGATGCCCGCCACGCCCGTCCTGTGCAGCAGGGCGAACGGGACGTCCGCGGCGCACGAGTGGACCACGACCGGCCCGCCGTCGTGCACGCCGACCACGTCACGCAGGGTCCCCTCGACGGTCTGGCGGTCGACCGCGCGGTGGGTGCGGTAGCCGCTGGCCGTCTTCACCTGACCGCGCAGGACGGCGGTGAGGGACGGTTCGTCGAGCTGGAGGACGAGCCGCGCGCCGGGGACGCGGCGGCGCACCTCCTCGAGGTGCAGGCGCAGGCCCTCGGTGAGGGAGGCGGCGAGGTCGCGGCAGGCGCCGGGGTCGGAGAGGGCCGCCTCGCCGTTCTTCAGTTCCAGGGCCGCGGCGAGGGTCCAGGGGCCCACCGCCTGCACCTTGAGGAGCCCTTCGTAGCCCTGGGTGAACTCCTCCAGGGCGTCCAGGTCCTCGCCCAGCCAGGAGCGGGCACGGCGGGTGTCCCGGCCCGGACGGTCACCGATCCGCCAGCCGCTGGGCTCCACGCGCGCGTAGAGCTCGACGAGCAGGCCGGCGGTGCGGCCGATCATGTCGGCGCCGGGGCCGCGTGCGGGGAGCTCGGGGAGGTGGGGGAAGTCCTCGAAGCTGCCTGTGGCCGCCTTGGCGGCCTCTCTCGCGTCTGTGCCGGGGAGGGAGCCGAGGCCGGTGGCGGGCGGGAAGTGAAGGGTGTCGTTCACACCGGAAGCGTACGCAGTGCGGGGCGGGGGGTTCTCGCCCCCGCCGCCCCTTACCGTCCCGTCCCCGGGGCTGCGCCCCCAGACCCCCTTTCGGCCCGTCAGCGCCCTGGCCGGACCGTCAGGTCGTTCACTTCCGCGTCCCTCGGGAGGTCCAGCGACATGACGATCGCCGTGGCGACCGACTCGGGGTCGATCCACTTCGACGGGTCGTAGTCCTTGCCCTCCTGCTGGTGGACCTTGGCCTGCATGGGGCTGGCGGTGCGGCCCGGGTAGACCGACGTGACGCGGACGCCGTTGGCGTGTTCCTCCGCGCGGAGGGAGTCGGCGAGGGCCTTCAGGCCGTGCTTGGAGGCCGCGTAGGCGGACCAGTCGGCGTGGGCGGCGAGGCCGGCGCCGGAGTTGACGAAGATCACGTGGCCGCGGCTCGCGCGGAGCTGGGGCAGAAGGTGGCGGGTCAGTTCGGCGGGGGCGACGAGGTTGACGTTGAGCTGGTGGCGCCAGCTCTTCGGGGTGAGGTCGCCGACGCGGCCCAGGTCGACGACGCCCGCGACGTGCAGCAGCGAGTCCACCCGGTCGGGCAGCGACTGGTGGGAGAACGCCCAGCTGAGCCGGTCCGGGTCGGCCAGGTCGCCGACCAGGGTGCGGGCACCGGGGAACTCGGCGGCCAGCTCCTTGGCGCGGCCGGCGTCGCGCGCGTGGAGCACGAGGTCGTCCCCGCGCGCGTGGAGGCGGCGCGCGACGGCGGCGCCGATGCCGGAGCCGGCTCCGGTGATCACATGTGTAGCCATGACCGCCATGCTCGCATCACCGCTCGGTCAGGCGACGCCCAGGCTCTCCTCCAGGTAGGCCAGCGCGCCGACCGGCTCCTCGGCGAAGAAGACCAGCTCGGTGAGCGGGCGGGGCAGGAAGCCCTCGTCCTCCATGCGGCGGAACTGCTCCTTGAGGCCGTCGTAGAAGCCCGCGGTGTTGAGCAGCACCACCGGCTTCTCGGTGTGACCGTGCTTCTTCAGCTCCAGGATCTCGGTCGCCTCGTCCAGCGTTCCCGTGCCGCCGACCATGATGACCACCGCGTCGGCCTTCTCCAGGAGGAGCCGCTTGCGCTCGGCGAGGTCCTTGGCGACCACCATCTCGTCGACGCCGGGGCGTGCCTTCGCCGCGAGGAACTCCACCGAGACGCCGAGGAGCCGTCCGCCGGCCTCCTCCACCCCGTCGGCGACGACCTTCATCAGGCCGACGTCCGAGCCGCCCCAGACCAGGGTGTGCCCGCCCTTGCCGAGAAGGCGCGCGAACTCCCGCGCGGGGCGTGTGTAGCGGTCGTCGAGGTCGGCGGCGGAGAGGAAGACACAGATGTTCACGGGCGTCAGCCTACGCCCGGGAAGAAGGCCGCCCCGAGGGGCGCTGTACGGGGTGGACCGACCGACGAGGAGGACGCCGTGACCACAGGCCATCGCATCACCGTCGAGCCCGGCGACCGGCACGTGCGCGTGGTGCGCGACGGACGCGTGCTGGCGGAGAGCGACCGGGCGCTGGTGCTGCACGAGACGGGCTGCCCCGCGCGCTGGTACATCCCGCCGGAGGACGTGCGGCTCGATCTGCTGACACCGTCCGCGACGCACACGTACTGCCCGTTCAAGGGGACCGCGTCGTACTGGTCGCTGCCGGACGCCCCCGACCTGGTGTGGTCGTACCCCGACCCGAAGCCGGCGGTGGCGCCGATCAAGGACCACCTGTGTTTCTACGACACGGAAGTGGACTGACCGCGCGCAGGAGGTGTGATCGGCGGACGCGCCGCCCGCCTCACCGACGATTCCCGTGCCGTGCGGCAGTCTGGTGAGACATGGACCAGAACATCTCCTCGCGCGACGGCACCTCCCTCGCCTACGAGAGCGCCGGGCGCGGCACCACGATCGTCCTCGTCAGCGGCGCGATGTCGACGGGCGCCACGGTGGCGCCGCTGGCCGCCCCGCTCTCGGAGCGGTTCCGGGTGGTGGTCTACGACCGCCGCGGCCGGGGCGCGAGCGGTGACACGCCGCCGTACGCGGTGGAGCGCGAGGTGGAGGACCTGGCGGCGCTGATCGAGGCGGCGGGCGGCGAGGCGGGGCTGTACGGCGTCTCCTCGGGCGGCGCGCTGGCGCTGCGGGCGGCGGCGAGCGGGCTGCCGGTCCGCCAGGTCGCGGTGTACGAGACGCCGTACGCGATGTCCGAGGAACATCTCGCGGAGCGCGCCCGGTACACCGAGCGGCTGACCGCGGCCCTGGAGGAGGGGCGGCGGGGCGACGCGGTGGAGCTCTTCCTCCAGCTGACCGGGCTGGACGACGCGGTGATCGACAGCGCGCGGCAGTCGCCGATGTGGGCCGGGATGGAGGCGCTGGCGCCGAGTCTGGCGTACGACGACGCCGTGATGGGCGACGGGAGCGTGCCGCGGGAGACGCTGGCGTCGATCGGGGTGCCGGTGCTGTCCATCGCGGGCGACGCGAGCCCGGCCTGGATGCGTCGGGCGGCGAAGGCGATCGCGGAGTCGGTCCCCCGGGGCGCGTACCGCACCCTGGGGGGCCAGACCCACATGGCCGAACCGGACGTCCTGGCGCCGGTGCTGGCGGAGTTCTTCGCCCGGTGATCCGGGTGACCGGCCGGGGCGGGACCGCTCAGGCCACTCCCGCCGTGGCCCGCTCCGTGGAGGCGATGGTCGCCGAGCCCACCACGCGCGTGCCGTCGTAGAGCACGACCGCCTGGCCGGGGGCGACGCCGCGGACCGGCTGGGCGAAGCGCACGCGCAGCTCCTCGCCGACGAGTTCGGCGGTCACCGGGGTCTCGTCGCCGTGGGCGCGCAGCTGGGCGGTGTAGGCGCCGGGGCCGGTGGGGGCGGCGCCGCACCAGCGGGGGCGGATGGCCGTGAGGGCGCCGACGTCCAGGGAGGCGGCGGGGCCGACGGTGACGGTGTTGTCCACCGGGGAGATGTCGAGGACGTAGCGCGGCTTGCCGTCGGGGGCGGGGGTGCCGATGCGCAGGCCCTTGCGCTGGCCGATGGTGAAGCCGTACGCGCCCTCGTGGGTGCCGATCTTGGCGCCGGACTCGTCGACGATGTCGCCCTCGGCCCTGCCGAGCCGCTTGGCGAGGAAGCCCTGGGTGTCGCCGTCGGCGATGAAGCAGATGTCGTGCGAGTCGGGCTTCTTGGCGACGGCGAGTCCGCGGCGCTCGGCCTCCGCGCGGATCTCCTCCTTGGTGGTGACCGTGTCGCCGAGGGGGAACATGGCGTGGGCGAGCTGGCGGTCGTCGAGCACGCCGAGGACGTAGCTCTGGTCCTTGGCCATGTCGGAGGCACGGTGCAGTTCGCGGGTGCCGTCCTCGCGGAGGACCACCTTGGCGTAGTGGCCGGTGCAGACGGCGTCGAAGCCGAGCGCGAGCGCCTTGTCGAGCAGCGCGGCGAACTTGATCTTCTCGTTGCAGCGCAGGCAGGGGTTGGGGGTGCGGCCGGCCTCGTACTCGGCGACGAAGTCCTCGACGACGTCCTCGCGGAAGCGGTCGGCGAGGTCCCACACGTAGAAGGGGATGCCGATGACGTCGGCGGCGCGGCGGGCGTCCCGGGAGTCCTCGATGGTGCAGCAGCCCCGCGCGCCCGTGCGGAACGACTGGGGGTTCGCGGAGAGCGCGAGGTGGACGCCGGTCACGTCGTGACCCGCTTCGGCGGCACGGGCGGCGGCGACGGCGGAGTCGACGCCTCCGGACATGGCGGCCAGGACGCGGAGGGGGCGGGTGCGCTGCGGGGTGTCAGTCATAGCCCTTCCAGGGTACGGGGGCGCGGGAACCACGGCCGCCGGATATGCGTTCACGATCACATGGGGGCCAAGGGAGCATCCGAGGACGGCGACCGGCGCATCGGGCGGCGCGCCCTGATCGTGGGCGGGCTCGCGGCAGCGGCCGGGACGGCGGCGCTGGCGCGCGACGAACTGGCGCGGCTGTGGTGGCGGCTGCCCGGGATCGACAAGCCGCGCACGCCGGGCGAGGTCGACTTCGCGGGCGCCCGGTGGGTGGCGGCCTCGGACGCCAACTGGCGCGGCGCGGACCGGCCGGACGACTTCCACATCGACATGGTGGTCGTGCATGTCACGCAGGGCAGCCTGGACAGCGCGGTGCGGGCGTTCCAGAACCCGGGCCACAAGGCGGCGGCTCACTACATCGTCGGCAAGGACGGCCGGGTCACGCAGATGATCCGCGAGCTGGACGTGGCGTACCACGCGGGCAACCGGGACTACAACGAGCGCAGCATCGGCATCGAGCACGAGGGCTTCGTGGACCGTCCGGAGGACTTCACGGACGAGATGTACGCGGCCTCGGCCCGCCTGACGGCCCGCATATGCGCGCGCTACGAGATACCGGTGGACCGGAAGCACATCATCGGCCACGTCGAGGTGCCGGGCACGGACCACACGGATCCTGGCCTCCACTGGGACTGGGACCGCTACCTCAACCTGGTCCGCCGCGCGGGGACGGCCCGGGCCGAGGACAGACGCTCGGCGGTCCCGGCGGGGGGCTCGGGGAGCCCCACGCCGGGTTCGTAGCCGCCCGGGGACCCCGGAACCCCCTCAGCTCAGGCCCGCCGCACGCGCGCGCTCGACCGCCGGGCCGATGGCCTTGGCGAGGGCCTTGACGTCGGCGTCCGTGGAGGTATGGCCGAGGGAGAAGCGGAGGGTGCCTCGGGCGAGGTCGGGGTCGGTGCCGGTGGCGAGGAGGACGTGGCTGGGCTGGGCGACGCCGGCGGTGCAGGCGGAGCCGGTGGAGCACTCGATGCCCTGGGCGTCCAGGAGGAGCAGCAGGGAGTCGCCCTCGCAGCCGGGGAAGGTGAAGTGGGCGTTGGCGGGGAGGCGTCCGCCGGGGGCGGGGTCGCCGCCCAGGATCGCGTCCGGGACGGCCTCGAGGACGGCGGCGACCAGGTCGTCGCGGAGGCGTCCGATCTCCAGGGCGAACCGCTCCCGCTCCTCGGCGGCGATCCGTCCGGCGACGGCGAAGGAGGCGATCGCCGGCACGTCGAGGGTGCCGGAGCGGACGTGGCGTTCCTGGCCGCCGCCGTGCAGCACGGGCACGGGCGTGTGCTCGCGGCCCAGGACCAGGGCTCCGATGCCGTACGGGCCGCCGATCTTGTGGCCGGAGACGGTCATGGCGGCGAGACCGGACGCGGCGAAGTCCACCGGGACCTGTCCGAAGGCCTGAACCGCGTCGGAGTGCAGGGGAATGCCGAACTCGGCGGCGACGGCGGCGAGTTCGGCGACCGGCAGGATCGTCCCGATCTCGTTGTTGGCCCACATCACGGTGGCGAGGGCGATGTCGTCGGGGTTGCGGGCGACGGCCTCGCGCAGGGCCTCGGGGTGTACCCGGCCGTGGGCGTCGACGGGGAGGTACTCGACGGTGGCGCCCTCGTGGGTGGCGAGCCAGTCGACGGCGTCGAGGACGGCGTGGTGTTCGACGGGGCTGGCGAGGACCCGGGTGCGGGCCGGGTCGGCGTCGCGGCGCGCCCAGTACAGGCCCTTCACGGCGAGGTTGTCGGCCTCCGTGCCGCCCGAGGTGAAGACGATCTCGCTGGGGCGGGCGCCGAGGGCCTCGGCGAGGGTCTCGCGGGCCTCCTCGACGGTGCGCCGGGCGCGGCGGCCGGCCGCGTGCAGGGAGGAGGCGTTGCCGGTGACGCCCAGGTGCGCGGTGAGCGCCTCGACCGCCTCGGGCAGCATCGGGGTGGTCGCGGCGTGGTCGAGGTAAGCCATGGTGGGGCCGATTCTACGGGGCCCGGTGCATGAGCCACGGATCCCGGTGGCCGGGATGTGACGCCCGTACGGCCGGTGCGGCGGGTCCGCTCGTCAGAAGCTCCACGAGATCGTGCCGTCCGCCTGCATGAACACGGCGAGGACGACGAGGTCGGCGATGCCGAGGCCCAGGCCGAGCAGGGCGCGGCCGCGGCGGGCGGTGCCCCGCCACAGGGCGACGGACGCCAGCACGATGGCGCTCGGGCCGAGGAAGACGTTGAGGACGAGCAGGCCGAGCAGGCCCAGGACGAACGAGGCGACGGCCATGCCGTCGGTGTCACGGATTCCGGTGCGGCGGCCGGCCGGTGCGGTGAGCTGCATGGTGATCGGACTCCTGCGGTCGGAGGGTGGTCGGTCGGACGGCGCGGGTCAGTGCGCGGAGGTGCCGCGGTCGCGGCCCTGGAGCTCGCGCAGGGCGAAGACGCCGAGCCAGACGGCGATGACGGCGCCGACAACGAGGGAGAAGGTGAGCGGCGCGTGCGCGACGGCGCCGAGGACGACGCCCAGCAGCAGCAGCGCGGCGACGAGGAACAGCATGAGTCGGACCCCCAAGTTTGGGTGAACGGTTGTAGAAACACTTGTTCACTGACTTCCCAGTCTAGCGGCCCTTCTCACTTTTCAATTTGGGAGAACAGTTGTTAACTGCATGGTATGAGTCACACGTCCGGCATCCGGCAGGCCCAGAAGCAGAAGACCCGGCAGGCGCTCCTCGACGCGGCGCTCGAGCTGCTGGAGGGCCAGAGCCTGAGCAGCCTGGGCCTGCGTGAGGTCACGCGCGCCGCCGGGATCGCCCCGACCGCGTTCTACCGGCACTTCCGGTCGGTCGAGGACCTGGGCGTGGCGCTGGTCGAGGAGGCCCTGGGCAGCCTGCATCCGATGATCCGGACGACGGTGTCCCCGGCCGGCGAGGGCGAGGAACGCATCGCGCGCGCCATCGAGCTGATCGCCGGTCATGTGGACGCGCACCCGGCCCATGTGAGGTTCATCGCCCGTGAACGGCACGGCGGGGTACGTCGGGTCCGCGAGGCGATACAGGAGCAGCTGGCCCGGTTCACGGCGGAGGTCGGGGAGGCGCTGGCCGGGGACGCGGAGTCGGCGGGCTGGAGCGAGGAGGACCTGCTGATGCTGGCCCAGCTCTACGTGGACCAGATGCTGATCACCGCCTCGCTCTTCCTGGAGGCGCCGGCGAGTTCGCCCGGGG
Organism: Streptomyces sp. GB4-14; assembly: GCF_022696125.1. NCBI lineage: Bacteria > Bacillati > Actinomycetota > Actinomycetes > Kitasatosporales > Streptomycetaceae > Streptomyces > Streptomyces sp. GB4-14. The sequence continues at coordinate 1,726,708 of NZ_RZHO01000002.1, forward strand.
CCCGGGAGCGGGTGTCGAAGGTGGCGTCGCGTCAGCTGCGGCTGATTCATGTGGGGCGGCAGCACTGGCTCGACGGGACGGGCGCGGCCGGGAGCCGGTGACAGCACGGAGGGGTGGTGCGGAGTCGCCCGCGACCCCGCACCACCCCTCCGTGTCGGTTCAGCTCAGCCGCACGCGCGCCAGCTGGCGGGACTGCGCGACGAGACGGTCGGCGCTGTCCCAGACCTCGGCGTCCTCCTCCAGGAAGCCGCCCGCGAGGTTGCGGGTGGTGATGGACACACGCAGCGGACCCGGCGCGGGGCGGCAGCGCACATGGACGGTCAGCTCGACCGTGGGCACCCAGCCGGTCAGCCCCATCTCGAAGGCGGTCGGCGGCAGCGCGTCCACCGCGAGCAGCAGCGCCAGCGGGTCGGGGTCACGGCCGTCGGCGAGACCGAACCAGGCGCGCATCTCGCCCTTGCCGGACGGCTGTCCGAGGGCCCAGCCGAGGGTCGACGGGTCGAGCTTCAGCATCAGCCGGCCGGCGATCTCGGAGCTTCCGTCGACCGGGGCGGGGCCGTCCTCGGGGCCGAAGCACTGGTCCATCGGCGGCAGCGCGGGCGGTACGGCGGTCGTGCGGACGTCGTCGGGGAGGGCGTCCAGGTCGCCGTAGGAGGCGAGGACGCGGATGCGCTCCACCTCGTTGCCCTGCTCGTCGCGCTGGAAGAGGGAGGCCTGGCCGGTGGAGAGCGTGCGCCCGGTGCGGACGGTCTCGGTGCGGACGACCGCCGGGCCCGGCTGGGAGGCGGTCAGGTAGTGCGCGGAGACCGTGAACGGGTCGGGGTGCGGCAGCGCGTCCGCGAGCGCGCGGCCCAGGACGGCCAGCAGGTATCCGCCGTTGACGGCGTTGATGATGGTCCAGCCGGCGGAGAGGTCGATGTCGTAGACACCGGGTGCCCGCGCGGTGAGCGCGGTGTCGCGGTCGAACTCACTGTCACCGATGACGGCCCGGGTGGCCTGGGCGGAGGCTGCTTTTGGCATGGGGTGCACAGTACAAGAAGACAATACTAAGCGGTAGCTTTGTTCGCTGTGATCAGGTAGGAGGCTGCTCCTCCGTCACCGTCGAACGGCGGTGCCAGGCACGAGGCGCACGCCAGTGGTAGCGCATCGCCAGCAGCCGCAGCACGAAGGCGGTGACGGCCGCGGTGGTGCTGGTCACCGGGTTCAGCACGTCGAAGCGCAGGCAGAGGGCGACCATGGCCGCGCCGACGATCGCGGGCACCGCGTACAGGTCGCGGTCCCAGCGCAGCAGCGAGGGCACCTCGTTGGCGAGCACGTCCCGCAGCACACCGCCGCCGACCGCCGTGGCCAGGCCCAGACAGGCGGACGCGGTGAGGCCGAGCCCGTAGTCGTACGCCTTGGTCGTGCCGACGACGCAGAAGAGGCCGAGCCCCGCCGCGTCGAAGACGTTGACGGCGACCTGGATGCGCTCGACGTGCGGGTGCAGGAAGAAGACGAGGACGGTGGCCAGCAGCGGGGTGACGAAGTACCCCAGATCCGTGAAGGCGGCGGGCGGGACGGCGCCGATGATCAGGTCGCGGAAGAGACCGCCGCCGAGGGCGGTGATCTCGGACAGCACGGCGATCCCGAACACGTCGAAGTTCTTCCGGACGGCCAGCAGGGCCCCGGAGATGGCGAAGACGAAGATGCCGATCAGATCGAGCGTGTGCAGGACGGACGGGCTGAACAGTTGCTGAAGCACTTGCATATTGTGGCGTAGAAAGAAGCCCTCGCCTTGCAAAGCAAGGCGAGGGCTTCGTTCGGGTGCCGATCAGACAGCCTTCTCGGGCTCCTCGGAGGCCTTGGCCTCGTCGGACGCGACGGCTTCGTCGGCCTCGTCGGCCTCGTCGGCAGCCTCGGGCTTCGGCGAAGCCTTGGCCTCGGCGGCCTTCTCCGCCTTGCCCTCGGCCTTGGCGGGCTCCTCGGCCGTGGCCGCCTTGTCCTCGGCCTCGACGGCCTTCTCCGCCACGACGGCCTTCTCCGCCGGCTTCTCCGCCTGGGCCGGGATCTTCGCCGGAGTCTCGGCCGCCGGAGCGTCGGCCTCCGGAGCCTCGGCCTCCGGCGTGTCCTCCGTCGGGTTGTCCTCCACGCCCTCGCGGGTCGCCGAGACCACCTCGCCCTTGGTCAGCCGGAGCTTCCCGGACGCGATGTCCTCCGCGTAGTGGCACGCCACCCGGTGGCCGCCGCCGATGTCCCGCAGCTCGGGGCGCTCGGTCGCGCAGCGCTCGGCCTGGGCCCACGGGCAGCGCGTGTGGAAACGGCAGCCGCTCGGCGGGTTGGCCGGCGAGGGCAGGTCACCGGTGAGCAGGATCCGCTCGCGCTTGTCCTCCACCTCCGGGTCCGGCACCGGCACGGCCGACATCAGGGCCTTGGTGTACGGGTGCTTCGGCTCGGCGTAGAGCGCGTCGCTCGGCGCCTCCTCGACCAGCGAGCCCAGGTACATCACGCCGATGGTGTCGGAGATGTGCCGGACCACCGCGAGGTCGTGGGCGATCACCACGTAGGTCAGGCCGAGTTCCTCCTGGAGCTCCTCCAGCAGGTTGATGACCTGGGCCTGGACCGACACGTCGAGCGCGGAGACCGGCTCGTCGCAGATGATCACGTCCGGTTCGAGGACGAGGGCGCGGGCGATGCCGATGCGCTGCCGCTGGCCGCCGGAGAACTCGTGCGGGTAGCGGGCGAGCGCGTTGGAGGGGAGGCCGACCTTGTCGAGGATGGCCTTGATCTTCTCCCGGCGCTCCTCCTGGTCCTTGCCGATGCCGTGGGCGATCATGCCCTCGGACAGGATCGACTCGATGTTCTGCCGCGGGTTGAGCGAGCCCAGCGGGTCCTGGAAGACCATCTGGAGCCGGCGCCGGAAGCGGCGCATCTCCTCGCCGGGCAGCTTCGCCAGGTCGGTGCCGTCGAGGACGACGGAGCCCTCGGTGATGTCCACCAGCCGCAGCACCGACCGCCCGAGGGTGGTCTTGCCGCAGCCGGACTCGCCGACCAGACCGTAGGTCTCACCGGCCTCGACCTTCAGCGACACCCCGTCCACGGCGTACACATGGCCGACCGTGCGGTCGAACAGGAGGCCCTTCTTGATGGGGAAGTGGACCTTGACGCCGTCCAGTTCGAGCAGGCTCATGCGGGGACCTCCTCGGCCTTCGCGTCGTCGAGTACGGGGTTGACGCACCGCACCTGGTGACCGGCCGCGCGGGGCTCGCCGAGCTGCGGGGTGCCGGACAGGCAGCCCATCTCGTACCGGTCGCAGCGGGGCGCGAAGGCGCAGCCGTCGGCCCAGGCGATGCGGTCGTTGATCGAGCCGCGGATGGGGTTGAGCGGCTCGCCCCGGGGCGCGTCGAGCCGCGGGATGGAGCCCAGCAGTCCGTGCGCGTAGGGGTGGGTGGGGTGGGCGAACAGCTCGCGGCGCCCGGCGGACTCCACGACCTTGCCCGCGTAGAGCACGTTGACCTGGTCGCAGAGGCCGGCGACCACGCCGAGGTCGTGGGTGATCATCAGCAGGGCGGTGCCCTCCTGGTCCACGAGCTCCTTGAGCAGCTCCAGGATCTGCGCCTGGATCGTCACGTCGAGCGCCGTGGTGGGCTCGTCGGCGATGAGCAGGCGCGGGGCGCAGGCCACCGCCATGGCGATCAGCGCGCGCTGGCGCATACCGCCGGACAGCTGGTGCGGGTACTCCTTGAGCCGCCGGGTCGGGTCGGGGATGCCGACCCGGTCCAGCAGGTGGGCGGCCTCCTTGCGGGCGGCCTCGCCCTTCATCCCGCGGTGGCGCTCCAGGATCTCGGTGACCTGCACGCCGATCGGGACGACCGGGTTCAGCGAGGACAGCGGATCCTGGAAGATCATCGCCATCTCGCTGCCGCGCAGGTCGCGGCGGGCGGACGGGCTCATCGTGAACAGGTCCGTGCCGTCGAACTCGGCACGGCCGCCGATGGTGAGACCCTTCGCGGGCAGCAGGCCCATCAGGGCCAGGGAGGTGACGGACTTGCCGCAGCCGGACTCGCCGACCAGGCCCACGACCTGGCCCTGGTCGACCTCGAAGGAGACGCCGTCGACCGCCCGGGACGCCTTGCGGCCGCGGCCGCCGAAGGTGACGGTCAGTTCGTCGACAGTGAGCAGAGACATGGTGGTTCAGCCCCTCAGCTTCGGGTCGAGGGCTTCCCGCATGGCCTCGCCGAGGAGGGTGAAGCCGAGGGCGGTGATGATGATGCCGACGGCGGGGTAGACCGCCATCATCGGCGCGTTGTCGAAGAAGCGCTGCGCCTGGGCGAGCATGACGCCCCACTCGGGGATCGCCGGGTCGGGGTTGCCGAGACCCAGGTAGGACAGTGCGGCCGCCTCGATGATCGCCGTGGCCAGGGAGAGCGTGGCCTGCACGATCACCGGGCTGAGCGAGTTCGGGATGATCTGCGAGGTCACGATGCGGCGCTTGCGCACGCCCAGCGACTGGGCGGCGAGCACGTAGTCCGCGCCGCCCTGGGCCAGCATCGAGCCGCGCAGCAGACGGGCGAACACCGGCACCTGGACCACACCCACCGCGATCATCACGGTGGTGAGGGACTGTCCCATGACGGCGGCGACGGACACCGCGAGCAGCAGCGACGGCAGTGCCAGCATCATGTCGATGAAGCGCATGATGACGGAGTCGACGCGCTTGCCCGCCTCGCCGCCGAGGGTCGCGGCCGCACCGGACAGACCGCCGATCAGGAAGCCGGCGACCAGGCCGATCAGGGTGGAGACGACACCGACGAGCAGGGTCTGGCGGGCGCCGACCAGCATGCGGGAGAACATGTCCCGGCCGAGGTGGTCGAGGCCGAACCAGTTCTCGCCGCGCGGGCCGACGAACTTGCCCTGGTTGGGGAAGACCTCGCCGCGCCAGGTCTGGGCGGTCGGCGCGTACGGGGTGAGGTACGGGCCGACGATCGCGATCACGACGAAGACGGCGATGATGACCGCGCCGATGATCGCCATCTTGCTGCTCTTGAGGCGGCGGAACGCCTCACGCCACAGGCTGGCGCCGGTGCTGGTCTCCTTGGTCGCGGTGAGTTCCGCGAGGCGCTGGATCTTGTCGGTCTTGGTGGCGACGCTCATGTCAGTGCACCCGCACTCTCGGGTCGATGAGGCTGTACGCCAGGTCCACCAGCAGGTTGATCAGGACGTACACCATCGCGATGAACATGATGAACCCGACGAGCACGGGGTAGTCGCGGCCGTCGATCGCGGTCCGGATGAAGGAACCGATGCCTCCGAAGGAGAACACCGACTCGGTCAGGACCGCGCCGGACAGCAGGGAGCCCGTGAGCAGGCCGACCGCGGTCACCACGGGGAGCATCGCGTTGCGCAGCACGTGCCGGCTGCGGACGACGCTCCGCTTGAGGCCCTTGGCCTCGGCGGTGCGCACGTAGTCCTCGTCCTGCACCTCGAGCACGCTGGCGCGGGTCATGCGGACGATGACCGCGAGCGGGATGGAGGCCAGGGCGACGGCGGGCAGGATCAGGTGCATGATCGCGTCCCAGGACGCGTCGAACTCCCCGGTGAGGATGCCGTCGAGGACGGCGAAGCCGGTCACGTCCGTGGCGTTGATGCCGGTGTCCTGGCGGCCGTAGCTGGGGAAGATCCCGAGCTGCACGGCGAAGATGCCCTTGAGGATCAGCGCGAGGAAGAACACCGGGATGCAGATGCCGACGAGCGAGCCGGAGACCGCGGTGACGTCGAGCCAGCCGCCGCGGTTGCGGGCGGCGAAGTAGCCGAGGGGGACGCCGACGGCCACCGCGATGAGGATCGCGAGGAGGGACAGTTCCACGGTCGCGGGGAAGCGCAGGACGAACTCGTCCCACACCGGCTGTCCGGTCTGGGTGGACGTGCCGAGATCGAGCTCGGCGATGCGCTTGAGGAAGCGCCAGTACTGGACGTAGACGGGCTGGTCCAGCCCGAGCGCACGGTTGATGCGCGCCACTTCGGCCTCGGTGGCCTTCTCCCCCAGGATCGCTGAGGCGGGTCCACCGGGCAGCCGGTCGAGCCACAGGAAGAGCAGAACCGACAGGCCGAGCAGCGTGGGTATGAGCTGGAGCAGTCTTCGTACGACGAGACGCAGCACCCCGCTTGCCCCTTTCTTGCGTGTTGTCTTACATGAACGGACCCGCCCGGCCGCCGAGTTGCGACGGCCGGGCGGACCCCCCCGTTATCGAATTCCTGCCGGTTCGCCTACTTGAAGGAGGCTTCGGCGAAGACTTCCTGCGTCAGCGGCGACACCTTCGGCGGGTTGACGTTCTTGCCGAAGGCGATGGCCGGCGGGGACGACGAGATCGGGACGCCGGGCAGGTAGTCCATGATGACCTCGTTGGCCTTCTGGTAGGCCGCGGTGCGCTCCTCGGCCTTGCCCATCTTCGAACCGGCGTTCACCGCGTCGAAGACCTTCTTGTCCTTGAAGCCCCACTGCTTGTCGAACCCGGCGAACCAGGTGCCGATGAAGTTGTAGCCGTCGTTGAAGTCACCGGTCCAGCCGAGCATGTGCAGGGCGCAGGAGCCGGCCTCGGTGGCGTCCAGGTAGTCCGGGGCCCACTTCATGGCCTTCGGCTTGACCTTGATGCCGGCCTCCTCGAGGTCGGCCTTCATCAGCTCGAACAGGTCCTGCGGGGCAGGCATGTACGGGCGGGTGACCTCGGTCGGGTAGCAGAACTCGATCGTCAGGTTCTGCGCGCCGGCCTTCTTCAGCAGCTGCTTCGACTTGGCCGGGTCGTGCGGGTACTGCGTGACGTTCTTGGAGTAGCCCTGGATGGTGTCCGGCATGAACTGGTCGGCCACCTTGCCGCCCTCGGGCAGCTGGGTCTTGACCAGGTTCTCCTTGTCGATCGCCTGCGCGATCGCCTGGCGGACCTCCTTCTTCTTCAGGGCCGGGTTCGCCGTCTGGCTCATGCCCACGTAGAAGAGGTTGAAGACGCCACGGGTCGGGACGACGTAGCCCTCGTTCTCGAGGGTCTTGACGTCGGCCGGGGCGACGAGGTCGTAGCCGTCGATGTCACCGGCCTGGAGCGCCTGGCGGCGGCCTTCCTCGGTGTCGATCGTGCGGAAGACCAGGTTCTTGATCTTGGCCTTCTCGCCCCAGTAGTCGTCGAAGCGCTCGAGGGTGACTTCCTTGTTGCCCTTGTTCCACTTGACGATCTTGTACGGGCCGGTGCCGGCGACCGTGCCGGCCTCCTGGCTGTACTTGGGGTACGTGATGGCGTCGCCCTTGGCGGTCGCCTCCTGCTTCTCGTACTCCTTGATCGCCTTCGGCGAGTGGATGGCGAGGGCGTTCAGCGAGAAGCCGCCGGGGAGGTTCGCGGAGGGCTTCTTGACCTCGATGACGGCGGTGTGCTCGTCCTTCGCGGTGCAGCTCTTGTAGTTCGCCTCGGGCGTCTCCGGGTCCTCGTTCTTCGCGAACCCGCCCATGATGGTCTGCCAGTAGTAGGAGACCGCGCTCGACTGGTAGGTGCCCTTCCAGTTGAACCAGTGGTCGTAGTTGGCGCAGACCGCGGCGGCGTTGAACTCCTCGCCGTCGTGGAACTTCACGCCCTTGCGGAGGTTGAAGGTCCAGACGGTGCCCGCGTCGTTGCTCGACCAGGTCTCGGCGAGGCCGCCGACCAGCTTGGTGCCGCCCGACTCGTGCTCGAGGAGGGCCTCGAACGCCTGGCGGGTCACGCGGAAGGTTTCACCGTCACTCGCGAGGGCAGGGTCCAGGGATCCCGGGTCGCCTGCACCGGCGAACACGAAGGTGTCCTTCTTGCCGCCGCTCTCGTTGTCGCTGTCCCGCTCGCTGGCGCAGCCCGTGGCGATCAGACCGACCGCGACCGCGGCCGTGATCGCCCGAGCGGCTCGGGTCTTGAATATGCGCATACTGGGGCCACTCCGGGTCCGCTATGTGGATGCATCTTGACCGGCCGAACACTACAGACGTTCGCAGTGAGTCAGGAACAGTCCGGATAGCGGTGATACCTACCTGAGATCTGAACAGTCGACATAAGGGACTGTTCCGGCATCTTCGCGCGATGATTTAACACCGGGGACACAAACGAAGGTGCCTCAAGTGCCTTTCACGGGGCCTCGGATGACGTGATGACGCGGTGAAACCGCAGGTGACAGGGGGTTAGCGACAGGTAGCTGATCGCATTCGACGGAATCTGACGCAAAATCAGCGGCGGACGGGTCAGGACAGGACTCGCAGCGACTTCCCCTTGTCCACATGCTGGACGTCGTGACACTGCGTCACCATGCGCGAGACCCCCGGCGGCCGAGGCGCCGTGCCGGGGACCTCGGGAAGACGTACCGGTCAGAGGCGGTGTGCGGGCGGGTAGCCGTAGCCCGTGGCGGGGGCCGGGGCGTGCGCCTCGCGGTCGTAGAACGGACGCCCGTTGACGCGCAGCCACATCGCCACCGGGTCGTGCTCGTCGGACAGGGCGACGGTGGAGACCGGCAGCCCGTCGGGCACCGCGGACAGCGACTGCCGCATCATCTGCCGCACCGACTCCACGGCGGGCGGCGAGGTGTCGTACACGTCCAGGCCGATGGCGAGGTACGGGGCGCCCAGCGCGGGCTGCACCCAGGCGCGGCGCAGCGCGCGCACGGCCGGGGTGCGGTGGGCGTTCTGCGCGAGGAGGGCGTAGAACTGCGGGATCTCGATGGCCGGTTCGGACAGCCGCAGCGGTCCGGCGGGCTGCTGGTCGAGTCCGCCGGCGATGCGGCGCAGGTCGAGCCAGGGGATGCCGACGCCGCCGCCCGGCGCGTGCGGATTGAGCCAGAGGCCGTAGCGGTCCGGGTAGAGGGCGCGGGCCACCTCGAGCCCGTCGACCACCTCGTACGAACGGTTCCAGCCGCTGGCGGACAGCTCCTGGGCGGAGGTCACGCAGGGCGCGTAGCCGTGCCCTTCGACCTCCATGGTCCCGTACTGGGCGTCCGGCGAGCCGGCCTGGCCGTGCCAGAGCAGCATCCAGACCCTGCCGGACGAGGGGGTGGCGAGGGCGCGCAGCAAGGCCTCGTAGGCGTCGTAACGCCCGGGCGTCACCTGGCGCAGCATGTGCTCGACCTGTCCGGCCGCCGCGGTGCCAGCGCTCACTTGTATCGCCCCTCCGTACAACACCCTGCCGGCCAATGCTCCTAGCTTAAGCCGACGGTCTCCGGGGGTCTGCTGTCAGTGCGCGGAAGGCGGGCGGCGGCGGCGTCACGCACGCTGGTAGAAGGGGCGGACCTTGGCGCGCAGCCAGTCGGCGACCGGGTCCTGGGCCACGTCGAGGACGACGAGGTTGACCGGCCAGCGGGCGGGGCTGCGGCCCAGCGCCCGGCCGAGGGCGTCCAGCGGCAGCGCGCGCGGGTCGCCCTCCCAGTGCAGCAGCTCCACGCCGACGAACAGCACCGGGTCCGCCGTCTCGATGGCGGCCAGGCAGCGGCGGGCGGTCGCCACCACACCGAGGGCGTCGAACTCCTGCGAGGCGGCGGCGAGGAAGTCCACCGGGTCGTCCTGCCAGTCCGGTTCGAACAGCCGGACGCGGCCGCCGCTCGCCGGGCCGTCCAGCGGGGAGCGCCCGGCCCGGCACAGCTCGGCCACCGCGGCCGGCGGCAGCGGGACGGCGACCGTGCCGCCCGGGTTGACCACGATGCCGGCCTGCGGGGGCAGTCCGCGGGCGAACTCCACGGCGGGCGCGATGGTGCAGCCCATGTGGGAGCCGACGACCTGGCGGAACTGCTCCTCGGAGCTGAAGACCGGCACATACGCCTGGCCGTCCAGTTCCATGGTGGGCAGGTCGAGGGGGCCGCTGTGCGGGCCGCCGCCGTTCGGCAGGGGCACCCAGACGAAGCTGCGGCCGAGGACCTCGACGATGCGGGCTCCCGCCGAGGGGACGCCGAGGGAGGCGGAGAGCGCCTCCTCCAGTTCGTTGCCGGGCCACCCGCCGTGCGGGTGGAAGTGCGTCCGCTCCGGGTTGTCCGCCGGGAAGTCCATCTGTCGCCCACCGTCTGCCTGATGCCGCTGCTTGGCGGAAAGGCTAGCCGGTCAGCCGGTGAAGCCGATCCGGCGCAGGGCGTTCGCGGCGTCCCGGTCGACGAGCACCGCCGAGGCGCAGCCCTCCGGCACCCGGCCCGACTCCACCGCCTCCAGCAGCCGCCCGCAGGCGGTGCGGTGCCGGCGGAAGGCGTACCGCGAGACGCCCCGGCCGCGCTCCAGCTGCCCGGCCAGTGCCTCTTCGGGCGGGACGTCGAGGAGCAGCAGGTGCAGCGCGGCCCCGCGGCGGCGGGCCTCGCGGGCCAGCCAGCGCCGCACCCAGGTCTGGGTGCCGCAGTCGTGCACGACGACCGGCCGGCCGGAGCGCAGCACGCGGCGCAGTCCCGCGTAGTGGGCGAGCCGGACCAGGGGGCGGTAGAGGGCGTACGGCAGCAGGCGGGGCATGCGGCTGTCCCAGCGGTCACGCGCGTCCTGGGAGTCGACGCGGTCGTCGTGCACCGTGCGCCGCATCAGCGTGGACTTGCCGCTGCCGGGCAGTCCGGTGACGACGACGAGGTCGCGGGGGCCGAAGAGCAGGGCGCGCGGGCTGCGTCCTGAGCGGGCGCGCAGATCCTGGACGAGGGGGGCGGGCGCCGCGTCGCGGGCGCCGTGGGCCCGGTGCGCGTGCTGCCGCGGCAGCGCGACGCCTGTGGTGCCGGCGTACGCCGTGGGCCTGTTCACCGTGGTCGTCCTCCCCTGGGGCCGGATATGGAGGTCCGATCCCCGCCGCGTGTAAAGAGAAGGTAATGCCAGGTCGCTCTCGGTCGCGTACTCATTCCGGTACAGGCCTGTCACAGCTCCCTGTGACCGAGCCTGCACGAGCCGTGCACCCCCGGCAAGGGCCCCCTGCCGGTGTCCCACGATGCGTGCAATGATGTGCGCGCCAACTGCATACCGGCCGTTTGAATCCGCGCGGGAGAGTCCCCGGCACCTGTGCCGCCGGGGCGCCGAAGGAGCAAGTCCCTCCCTTGAATCTCTCAGGCACCGTTACCGCGCGGGCGAGGCACATCTGAAAAGCGGGCCGCCGTCGCAGTGCTGCGGTGGTCCCACCCAAGGTGCAAGTCCTGATCGCCGTGTCGCCGGTGGTCATGGCGAACCTCTCAGGTTCCGATGACAGATGGGGAGGAAACGACCTCGCCTTCCCCCACGCTCGAATGAACTCGCGCGGGAGGGACACCCATCGCCTTGGGAGACCGACCGATGAGCAGTAACGAACCCCGCCGTACCGCGCTCGATGCCCTGCATCGGTCGCTCGGCGCGACGATGACCGACTTCGCCGGCTGGGACATGCCCCTGCGCTACGGCTCCGAGCGCGACGAGCACAACGCCGTGCGCACGCGGGCCGGCCTCTTCGACCTCTCGCACATGGGCGAGATCACGGTCACCGGCCCGCAGGCCGCCGCCCTCCTCGATTACGCGCTGGTGGGCAACATCTCGGGCGTGAAGCCGGGCCGCGCCCGCTACACGATGATCTGCCGTGAGGACGGCGGCATCCTGGACGACCTGATCGTCTACCGCCTGGGCGACACCGAGTACATGGTGGTGGCCAACGCCTCCAACGCCCAGGTGGTGCTGGACGCGCTGACGGAGCGGGCCGCGGGCTTCGACGCCGAGGTGCGCGACGACCGCGACGCGTACGCGCTGCTGGCCGTGCAGGGCCCCGAGTCCCCGGCGATCCTGCGGAGCCTCACCGACGCCGACCTGGACGGGCTGAAGTACTACGCCGGCCTGCCGGGCACCGTGGCCGGGGTCCCCGCGCTGATCGCCCGCACCGGCTACACCGGCGAGGACGGCTTCGAGCTGTTCGTGAAGCCGGAGCACGCCGTGGAGCTGTGGCAGGCGCTGACGAAGGCGGGCGAGGGCCACGGGCTGGTCCCGTGCGGCCTGTCCTGCCGGGACACGCTCCGCCTGGAGGCGGGCATGCCGCTGTACGGCAACGAGCTGAGCACCTCCCTCACGCCCTTCGACGCCGGTCTGGGACGGGTGGTGAAGTTCGAGAAGGAGGGCGACTTCGTGGGCCGCGCCGCCCTCGCCGAGGCCGCCGAGCGTGCCGCGAAGAACCCGCCGCGCGTCCTGGTCGGCCTGGTCGCCCACGGCCGCCGGGTGCCGCGCGCCGGGTACGCCGTGGTCGCCGGCGGCGAGAAGATCGGCGAGGTCACCTCCGGCGCCCCCTCCCCCACCCTGGGCAGGCCGATCGCCATGGCCTACGTCGACGCGGGCCACGCGGAGCCGGGCACCGAGGGCGTCGGTGTGGACATCCGCGGCAGCCACGAGCCGTACGACGTCGTGGCGCTGCCGTTCTACAAGCGGCAGAAGTGACACCGTCGTAGCCGGCCTCCGGCCGGCTTTCACGCGTCCGCGGCACGGGGGTCCCACCCGTCCGGCCGCTTCGCGTGCCCTCCCCGTCATCAGCAGTTTCCCGCGTACAGGAGAATTCAGGCCATGAGCAACCCCCAGGACCTGCGTTACAGCAAGGAGCACGAGTGGCTGTCGGCCGCCGAGGACGGCGTGTCGACGGTCGGCATCACGGAGCACGCGGCCAACGCGCTCGGCGACGTGGTCTTCGTCCAGCTCCCCGAGGTCGGTGACACGGTGAGCGCGGGCGAGACCTGCGGCGAGCTGGAGTCCACCAAGTCCGTCAGCGACCTGTACTCCCCCGTCTCCGGCGAGGTCACCGAGGTCAACGAGGACGTGGTGAACGACCCGGCGCTGGTGAACTCGGCCCCCTTCGAGGGCGGCTGGCTGTTCAAGGTGCGGGTCACCGACGAGCCGGCCGACCTGCTGTCCGCCGCCGAGTACGACGCGTTCGTCGCGGGCTGAGGAGCCGTAGCCGCATGTCGCTTCTGAACACGCCCCTGCACGAGCTCGACCCGGCGGTGGCCGCCGCGGTCGACGCCGAGCTGCACCGGCAGCAGTCCACCCTCGAGATGATCGCCTCGGAGAACTTCGCCCCGGTCGCGGTCATGGAGGCCCAGGGCTCGGTGCTGACCAACAAGTACGCCGAGGGCTACCCCGGCCGCCGCTACTACGGCGGCTGCGAGCACGTCGACGTGATCGAGCAGATCGCCATCGACCGGGTGAAGGAGCTGTTCGGCGCCGAGCACGCCAACGTCCAGCCGCACTCGGGCGCCCAGGCCAACGCGGCCGCGATGTTCGCGCTGCTCAAGCCGGGCGACACGATCATGGGTCTGAACCTCGCGCACGGCGGGCACCTGACCCACGGCATGAAGATCAACTTCTCGGGCAAGCTCTACAACGTGGTCGCGTACCACGTGGACGACACCGGCGTCGTGGACATGGCCGAGGTCGAGCGCCTGGCCAAGGAGAACAAGCCGAAGCTGATCGTCGCCGGCTGGTCGGCGTACCCGCGCCGGCTGGACTTCGCCGCGTTCCGCCGGATCGCGGACGAGGTCGGCGCCTACCTCATGGTCGACATGGCGCACTTCGCCGGTCTGGTCGCCGCGGGCCTGCACCCGAACCCGGTGCCGCACGCCCACGTCGTGACCACCACCACGCACAAGACCCTCGGCGGTCCGCGCGGCGGTGTGATCCTCTCCACGGCCGAGCTGGCCAAGAAGATCAACTCCGCCGTGTTCCCCGGCCAGCAGGGCGGCCCGCTGGAGCACGTGGTCGCCGCCAAGGCGGTCGCCTTCAAGGTGTGCGCCTCGGAGGAGTTCAAGGAGCGCCAGCGCCGCACGCTGGAGGGCGCCCGCATCCTGGCCGAGCGTCTGGTCCAGGACGACGTGAAGGCCGTGGGCGTGGACGTGCTGTCCGGCGGCACGGACGTGCACCTGGTCCTGGTGGACCTGCGGAACTCGGAGCTGGACGGCCAGCAGGCCGAGGACCGGCTGCACGAGGTCGGGATCACCGTCAACCGGAACGCGATCCCGAACGACCCGCGCCCGCCGATGGTCACCTCGGGTCTGCGCATCGGCACGCCCGCCCTGGCCACCCGCGGCTTCACGGCCGAGGACTTCGCCGAGGTCGCCGACGTGATCGCCGAGGCGCTGAAGCCGTCGTACGACGCCGAGGCGCTCCGGGACCGGGTCGCGGCGCTGGCCGCGAAGCACCCGCTCTACCCCGGTCTGCGGTAGTTCCGTCCGCTTTTTTCACGGACGCACGGGGCATCGCGCACACTGGGTCGGTGGGCGCGGTGCCCCGCACCATGCAGCGCATGAACGATTCAGCACCCCACCCGTCCCACTGAACCGCCCTTCCCCGGTGGACAGCGTCGTCCGCCGAACCCTGAGGAGTCCTCCCGTGGCCATCTCGGTCTTCGACCTGTTCTCGATCGGCATCGGCCCGTCCAGCTCGCACACGGTCGGCCCTATGCGGGCGGCCCGGATGTTCGCCCGGCGACTGCGCAACGAGGACCTCCTGGCCTCCGTCGCCTCGGTGCGGGCGGAGCTGTACGGCTCCCTGGGCGCCACCGGGCACGGCCACGGCACGCCCAAGGCGGTGCTGCTCGGCCTGGAGGGCGACTCGCCGCGCACGGTGGACGTGGAGTCGGCCGACGAGCGCGTCGAGAAGATCAGGGAGGGCGGGCGGCTGCGGCTGCTCGGCGAGCACGAGATCGGCTTCTCCTTCGACGACGACCTGGTGCTGCACCGCCGCAAGGCGCTCCCCTACCACGCCAACGGCATGACGCTGTGGGCGTACGACTCCTCCGGCGCGGAGCTGCTGGCCAAGACGTACTACTCGGTGGGCGGCGGTTTCGTCGTCGACGAGGACGCGGTGGGCGCGGACCGGATCAAGCTCGACGACACCGTGCTGAAGTACCCCTTCCGCACCGGTGACGAGCTGCTGCGGCTCACCAAGGAGACCGGCCTGTCGATCTCCGCGCTGATGCTGGAGAACGAGCGCGCCTGGCGGTCCGAGGAGGAGATCCGCGAGGGGCTGCTGGAGATCTGGCGGGTGATGCGGGCCTGTGTGGAGCGGGGCATGTCCCGCGAGGGCATCCTGCCGGGCGGGCTGAAGGTCCGCCGCCGTGCCGCCACCACCGCACGCAAGCTGCGCTCCGAGGGCGACCCGCAGGCGCTCGCGATGGAGTGGATCACCCTCTACGCGATGGCGGTGAACGAGGAGAACGCGGCCGGCGGCCGGGTCGTCACCGCCCCGACGAACGGCGCGGCCGGCATCATCCCGGCCGTGCTGCACTACTACATGAACTTCGTGCCGGGCGCCGACGAGGAGGGCGTGGTGCGCTTCCTGCTCGCGGCGGGCGCCATCGGCATGCTCTTCAAGGAGAACGCCTCCATCTCCGGCGCCGAGGTCGGCTGCCAGGGCGAGGTGGGCTCCGCCTGCTCGATGGCGGCGGGCGCGCTCGCTGAGGTGCTGGGCGGCTCCCCGGAGCAGGTGGAGAACGCGGCCGAGATCGGCATGGAGCACAACCTTGGCCTGACCTGCGACCCGGTCGGCGGCCTGGTGCAGATCCCGTGCATCGAGCGCAACGGCATGGCCGCGGTGAAGGCGGTGACCGCCGCCCGGATGGCGATGCGCGGCGACGGCTCGCACAAGGTGTCCCTCGACAAGGTCATCAAGACCATGAAGGAGACCGGCGCGGACATGTCGGTGAAGTACAAGGAGACCGCGCGGGGCGGGCTCGCGGTGAACATCATCGAGTGCTGAATCGAGTGCCGAGAAGGCCGCGCCGAACAGGGCTTTGCGTCAAGCAGGTTGAATCAGGGAACCATCAGATCCCGTCCCCACGGCACCACACGGGAGAACCTGCATGCTGCGTGGCATCGACGTCAGTTCCTACCAGTCCTCCTCGTACGACACGGACGGCCTTTCCTTCGTCTTCGTGAAGGCGACGGAAGGCCGTTCGTACGTGAATCCGAAACTGGCCGCCCAGACGAAGAGAGGGCGGGACGCCGGTCTGGTGGTCGGGTTCTACCACTTCCTCTGGCCGGGGAATCTCACCGAACAGGCCGAGTACTTCGTCGCCAAGGCGCCCGAGCGGCGGGGCGACATCCTCGCGGTGGACTGGGAGACCACGGGGGACGGCTCGCACGCGAGCAATTCCGAGAAGGACCGCTTCATCCGCAAGGTCAAGGAACTGCGCCCCCACCACAAGGTCGTCCTGTACTGCAACCGCCATTTCTGGCTGAACCACGACACCACGTCCTACGCGGGCGACGGCCTCTGGATCGCCGACTACGCGACCACCGCCGGGAAACCGCGGATCAAGGCGGACTGGCGTTTCCACCAGTACACCGACGACCCGCTGGACAAGAACGTGGCGGACTTCTCCGGCGAGTCGGCGCTGCGGGAGTGGGCGGGGGCCTGACGGTCAGGCCCGTTCCGGCCCCGCGCTTCCACCCGGCGCTGCGGCGTTTCCCCATGGCACCGACCCCGGTCCGGAGCCGCGGGGCGCGATCCCGGCGACCGCTGTCCGCGCGTGGTCACGCGGAGCCGGTGCCCGGCTCAGACGGTCGGGACGGTGCCGCCGTCGATCACGTACTCGGCTCCTACGATCGCCGAGGCGCGGTCCGAGACCAGGAACCCGGCCAGGTCCGCGATTTCCTCGGTGTTCGCGAACCGTCCCAGGGGTACTCCTCCGAGCGAGTCGTAGATGGTCTGCTTGGCTGCTTCACGTGTGAGTCCGTTGCCCTCGGCGATCCGGTCCACGAATCTCTCGTAGGCTTCCGTCTCGATTCCGCCGGGGCTGATCGCGTTGACCCGTACGCCGCGGGGCGCGAGTTCATTGGCAAGTCCCTTGCTGTATGTGCGCAACGCGGCCTTCGCTGCTGCGTAGGCCAAGGACGCCTCGTACTGGGGCAGCTCCCGCTGGATCGAGGTGAAGTGCAGCACCACGCCCGACCCGGACGCGATCATCGCCGGGAGGAGGGCACGGTCCAGCCGCACCGCTCCCAGGAGGTTGAGGTTCAGCTCGGTGAGCCACTGGTCGTCGGTGATGGCCGCGAATCCACCGGACGGCGTCGACGCGCCTCCGACGACGTGCACCAGGATGTCGAGTGCGCCGCCGGCTTCCGCGATGCGGGCCGCCACGGCGTCGGTGCCCTCCGTCGTCAGCATGTCCGCTTCGATGAACCGGTCGGGGTGCTCGTACCCGTCGGGCATCGTTCGTGCCGTCACGTAGACGTCGGCGCCCATCTCTCGCAGTCTCTCTGCGACGGCCTTGCCCGAGCCCTTCGAACCGCCCGTGACGAGCGCCCGGCGACCGTCGAGCCGATCGCGATCTGAACTGGACATTCTTCTCTCCACTGAAGGTCGGGGTGGCGTGGGTCCGGTCAGGCCGGGTGGTTGGCGATGACGAGTTCGGCGATGAGGCCGTCGCGCAGCGCGAACCGGTAGTCGAGTTCGGCGATGCCACCCGGGAAGGTGCCTTCGAGCCGCACGGTCACCACCCAGTGGGCGTCATCGACGCGGCGAGCGCCGACCTGCTCGGTCGTGTAGGTGAACTCGGATCCGGCGTCCCGCAGGAACGCGTGGACCTCCTCCCGGCCGCGGAAGGTCTCGTCCTGGTCGACGACCACCGCGTCCTCGGTGAGGAACGACGAGGCGGCGTCGGCGTCGCGGACGACGTGGGCGGCGAAGAACTCGCGCACCGTGGTCGGGAGCAGATCGGACGGAAGATCGGTGTGCTGTGTCATGAGCCCACCGTGGGACCTCACGGCGCGGGAGGGTCAAGCCGTGGACCCTCCCCCAGGGGGAGCGTTCAGAATGAGGAGATGCTGACCATCGGAGAGTTCTCGCGGCTGACCCACTTGAGCGTGCGGACTCTGCGCCGCTACCACGAGGCGGCCCTGCTGGAACCCGCCGTGGTGGACGAGACCACCGGTTACCGCTACTACGGCGTCGACCAGATCCCGACCGCTCAGGTCATCCACCGGCTCCGCGAGCTCGACGTCCCCCTGAGCGATGTGCGGCGGATCCTGCGGACCCCCGACCCCGGTGTCCGGGCGGCCCTGGTCGCGGACCACCTGCATCGCCTCGAGGACGCGCTCGACCGCACCCGGGCCGCGGTCGTGTCGCTGCGCCGCCTGCTCCGGCCCGACCCCGCGCCCATCGACGTCGAGCTGCGTGCCGAGCCCGCCCGGACGGTCGCCGCGGTGGAGGCCGTGGTCGGGCACAGCGACGTCGCGACCTGGTACGCGGGAGCGATGGCCGAGTTGGAGGCGGCCGTCGGCGCCGCCGTGACCGGACCGCCGGGCGGCAGCTACGACAACGCCCTCTTCGAGCAGGAGCGCGGTCACGCCGTCGTCTACCTGCCGACCGCTGCGCCACCCCGCACCGGGCGAGTGCACCCCATGACTCTGCCGGCCGCGGAACTGGCCGTCACCACCCACATCGGCGAGCACGACGGCATCGAGGTCACGTACGGCGAACTCGGGACCTGGGTGGTGGAGAACGCGATGTCGGTGGCCGGGCCGGTGCGGGAGGTCTACCTTGTCGGCCCCCGTGACACGAGCGATCCCGCTGCGTGGCGCACCGAGATCGGCTGGCCGGTCTTTCGTGTCACCTGAAGCGGTCAACGGGGTGCGGAGCCGGCGGCCGGACGGTGGTCTCGCGGGCCGGGGACTCCCTGCCGGCGTGTGACCCGGGAAAAACCGCCCAAGCCGTCCCCTGCGCGCTGCGGTCTCGTTCACGGGGCATGCGCACGGGTGGAGGACGACGTCCTCGCCCGCCCCGACACGAGGAGCAGCCGCATCGTGGGAACCGCCGTCCACGTTCCGCAGACCCGGGACATGCTCGGAGAAGAACTCTCCGGCGACGAAGCCCTCACCGCCCTGCGGCGGTACGGGGGCCTCAGGCTGCTGGCCGACGCCTTCACCCGGTTCCGCTACGCGGACGGGTTCACCAACGCCCGGGCCCTCGCCTTCCAGGTCGTGCTCGGCCTGGTCCCCTTCACCGTCGTGCTCGTGGGTCTCGCCACGTCGGTGCACACGGAGAGCGTGGGCCGGGTCATCGAGCTGACCCTCGGCCGGATCGTGCCGGGCGCCAGCGCGGACGTCGTCGAGAAGGCCTTCGAGGGCACCCGGCGCAGCGCCGGCAGCGACGTGTGGAGCACGGTCGCGCTCTGGCTGGGCCTCGGGTTCGCGGTGCTGAACCTCGCCTCGGCCATGGCGCAGATCGAACGGGGCGCCAACCGCATCTACGGCATCGAGCGCGACCGCCCCTTCGTCCGCAAGTACGGCCGGGCCCTGGCGCTCGCCTTCACGGCCGGCCTGCCGATGGTCCTGGGGTTCCTGGTGCTCGTCGCGGGTGAGACGGTCGGCGACGCCGTGGCCCGCACCCTCGGCCACGGGACGGGCGGGGCCACCTGGTGGGCCGTGCTGGACGTTCCGGCCGGACTGCTGCTGGCCTGGGTCGCGTCGGCGGTGATCCTGCGCTGGTCGCCCCGCCGCGACCAGCCCGGCTACACCTGGCTGGCCTTCGGCTCGGCGGTCCACCTGGTGCTGTGGATCTCGGCGACCTGGCTGCTCGCGCTGTACGTCGGACGGAGCGGGGCCTTCGGCGCCGTGTACGGTCCGCTCACGGCCTTCATCGCCCTGCTGCTGTGGGCCAACCTGACCGCCGTGGCGCTCTTCCTCGGCATCGCGTTCGCGGCGCAGCTGGAGGCGGCCCGGGCGGGCATCCGTACGCCGGTGAAGCCGGACCCCGGACCGGGCGCCTGACCTAGGGCCTTTCGTTTGGATCAGCCTGGCTGTGAGGCGCGGTGCGTCTTGGGCCGACCCGAGCGGGGTCTGGTGCGTGCAGCTGCAAGGCGGAGGAGGGCGGCAACGCGGAGCGTTGGCAACCGACGACAACGCCGCTGGGGGTGCCCCCCCCCGCCCGTTCAGGGCAGTGGGGGAGTGCGTGCCAGACCCCGCGACGCCGGGATGATCCGAACGAAAGGCCCTAGCCCCGGAACTCCTCCGGGCGCTCCGGGGAGGCCTCGGCGAGGGCGCGGGTGACGGCGTCGACGCCGCCGCGCAGGCCGTAGACGGGGGTGCCGGGCTGCTGGCGCCAGGAGTCGTCGATGCCGCCCGCGTCGACGGTGTCGAAGCCGAGTTCCTCGATCAGCTCGCGGACCTTGCGCTTGGCGGCCTCGTCGTCGCCTGCGACGGGGAGGGCCATGCGCTCGGGGTCGCCCGCGGGGCGGTGGCGGTCCAGCAGGTCCTGGGCGTAGGTGCCGTTGAACGCCTTGACGACGGGGTGGCCGATCCGGCGCTCGGTCCAGCGGCTCTCGGTGAGGCCCTCGTCCTCGATGCCGGCGATCCTGCCGTCGCGCTGACGGGGGTAGTAGTTGCCGGTGTCGATGACGGCCAGGCCCTCGGCGGCCTCGTCGAACAGCCCGGAGGGCAGGTCCGGCACGGCCTTGAGCGGCACGGTGACGACGACGATCTCGGCGCCGCGGGCGGCCTCCTCGGCCCGCACCGGGGTCGCGCCGGTCTCGTCGGCCAGTTCCTTCAGGGTGTGCGGACCGCGGGAGTTGGCGACGGACACGTCGTGGCCGAGGGCCGTGAGCCGTCGCGTGAGGTTTCCGCCGATGTTGCCCGCGCCGATGATGCCGATCTTCATGTCTGCTCGCCTCGCCCTTTCCGGGGGTCGATGTCGCCGAGGTTTCCGGGGGAACCTCCATCATCGACACCAACCCCGGGCGGGGGCGGACCATTCCGGGCGCTTTTCGCCCGTACGGCCCCTGCGCGGCGTCCGCGCGGATTCCCGGCGCCGGGAACTCCGGCGCCGGGGAATGTCCGGTCCTACGGGTCCCCGGTCCTCCAGGTCCCGTCCCTACTTGTTCAGGTGGGTCCAGAACTCGTCGAAGGACAGGAGCTTGTCGCCGTCGAGGTCCCGCGACCTGATGATGGCCTCGGCGACCGCCTCGGTGACGTTCCAGTCGCCGCCCTGGGCCAGCGCGGTCTTGAACTCGGCAGCGGTGATGAACCCGTCCCCGTTCGTGTCGATCCGCTCGAACTGCTTGCGTGCTTCCTCGATGTCCGCCACCGATCCGCCCCTCATTCTCATGCTGGTACTGACGCGGGCAAGATTATCCGGCGGCCCGCGCCTCCAGTGCGGCGACCACCCACCCGAACTCCTCGGCGTGGGCGCAGGACCGGTCCCATCCGTTCACCACGGCGGACAGTTCGCGGTAGCGGTTGAGGCGGGGGTCGGCCACCGCCGCGAGGCGCTTCAGCACGGCGGCCGGGTCGGCGTCGCCGATCAGCTCGCGCAGCACGGCCGCGGCGCGGGGCGTGCCCGGTTCGACGCCGTCGCGCAGGGCGTCGCCGGCGCCGCGGATCAGGCGGCTCATGAACCACAGGGAGCTGCCGCCGGGCACGTCGGGACCCCGGTCCGCGGCGTTGAACTCGATCATCCCGCGCATGGCGGTCCGGAACTCCGGGTCGTGGATCAGCTCGACCAGTTCCACCCAGGCGTCCACCTGCTCCGGGGTGGGGTCGTCGGGCAGGTCGGCCGCGGCGAACCGCAGACGACGCCGGATGTCGGGGTCCGCGGTGTCGAGGCCCTGGAAGATCTCCGCCATGAAGTCGTCGAGGATGCGGGCGCGCTCGGCGGCGGACAGTCGGGCCAGTCGGTTCATCATGGTCGTCTCCTCGGCGGTCGAGCCCCGTCGGGCCACGGTCGACAGCACCGCGCGGGTCACCTTCAGCGACCGGATCCGCGCGTCCAGCGCGGCCACGTGCGCGGCCGCGACCTGGGCGACCGTGGTCTCGCCGGCGAGCACCCGGCGTACGTCGTCGAGGCCGAGGCCCAGTTCACGCAGGGTGCGGACCAGTTCCAGCCGGGCGACGGAGCCGGCGTCGTAGAGCCGGTAGCCGCCCGCGGACCGCGCCACGGGCGGCAGGGCGCCCTCGTCGGACCAGTAGCGGATGGTGCGCACGGACAGGCCGGTGGCGCGGGCGAGCGCCCCGATGGTGAGGAGCCCGGTGCCGTCGTGGGTCATGTCGGGGAGTGTGGGCCTTCCAGCGGGTGGAGACTCAAGCCGGGCGGTGGCGCGTGCCCCCGGGTCCGCCTCGCGGGCGGGGGTCTCAGCGGTCCGCCACGCGCATCTCGAACCACGTGGTCTTGCCGTGCGAGAGGAGGTCGACGCCCCAGCGGTCGGCGAGTTGGTCGACGAGGAACAGGCCGCGGCCGCTGATGTCCGTCTCCTGCACCGGCATCAGACAGGGCAGGGCGCGGGACGGGTCGCGGACCTCGACGCGGATCCAGCCCCGGCGGTGCCGCATGCGCAGGCCGAAGGCGCGTGCCCCGGTGTGGCGCACGGCGTTGCCGACGAGCTCCGAGACGAGCAGCACGGCGTCCTCGGTGACCTTCGGGGTCAGGCCCCAGCGGCGCAGGATGACGATCTGGACCAGCCGGCGGGCGACGGCGGCGGACTCGGGGAGGGACGGGAGCGGAACTTCACCCTCCGTGGGGTCGCCGTGCATCTCCAGCGCGTGCACGGCACGTTCGTCCTCGACCGTCGGCGACCAGCGTGACGCGATGGCGCGTCCGTCTCCCCGCGGCTGTTCCATGCCCTCCAGCCCCGCCATGGCCCCATCATGGCCGCCCACCGGGGCGGCCGGGGCCGTTCCGAGGGAATACGCCCCCCGTACGCCCCCCTCCGATCCAGGTCCTCCGGCATGTGCCACAGGCAGGTCGATGCCTCCGAAAACCTGCTCGACCTGCGAAAACGACTGATGCTCGGGCAATCGACGGGCCCCCTCGACGGAAACGGCTTAAGGGTGCGTTAAGGCTCCCATAATGCGTACCGCCGAGAGGGCCAGATGAGACATGACGTCAACTGCAAGTCCCTTGCGGGGATTTCAACTGCTCGTCACAGGAACTTCGCCTTGCCGGGGCCCTCCTCCACGAAGCTGCGCATGCCCCGCTCCCGGTCCTCCGTGGCGAACAGGCCCGCGAACCAGTTGCGCTCCACCGCGAGACCGGTGTCGATGTCCGTCTCCAGACCGGCGTCGACCGACTCCTTGGCCGCCCGCAGCGCGAGCGCCGGCCCCTGCGCCAGCTTCGCCGCCCAGGCGTGCGCCTGGGCGTAGACCTCGTCGGCGGGGACCACACGGTCCACCAGGCCGAGGGCGAGCGCCTCGTCGGCGCGCACCTGACGGCCGGTGAAGATCAGGTCCTTGGCCTTGGACGGGCCGATGAGCCGGGCGAGCCGCTGGGTGCCGCCTGCGCCCGGGATCAGACCGAGCAGGATCTCCGGCTGGCCGAGCTTGGCGTTCTCCCCGGCGATCCGGTAGTCGGCGCACAGGGCGAGCTCGCAGCCCCCGCCGAGCGCGTAGCCGGTGACGGCGGCGACGACCGGCTTGGGGATGCGGGCCACGGCCGTGAAGGAGTCCTGGAGGGCGCGGGCGCGCAGGACCATCGCCGTGTGGTCCATGGCCTGCATCTCCTTGATGTCCGCGCCCGCCGCGAACACCTTCTCGCCGCCGTAGATCACCACGGCGCGCACGTCCTCGCGGCGCGTGGCCTCCTCGGCGAGCTCCTTCAGACGGTCCTGCGTGGCGACGTCCAGCGCGTTCATGGGCGGGCGGTCCAGGCGCAGCGTGCCGACGCCCTCGGCGACTTCGAGATGTACGGTCATGCCAGCAGGTTAACGGTGACTAACGGTACGCGCTCCGGTGCCGTGGCTCACACCCGGCCGGGGGTCCGGGGGTTGTCCCCGGGCAAGCACAGCACGGTGACCAACGGCCCTTGTGCCGGTGCCGTGGCTCACAACCCCGCGGACACGCCCACGGCCCCGGTGCGGACACCGGGGCCGTGGGTCGGGTGAGCGGCGGCGCTACGCCTTCCACTTCTCCCAGGACATGTTCCAGCCGTTGAGGCCGTTGTCCGGCGCGATCACCGCGTCGTCGCTGTTCTTGACCTCGACCACGTCGCCGATCAGCGAGTTGTCGAAGAACCAGGCCGCCGGGGCCTTCTTGTCCCAGCCGCCCTTCACGTCGCGCAGGCCGACGCAGCCGTGGCTGGCGTTGCGGTTGCCGAAGGCGTCGCCGCCCCAGTAGTTGCCGTGGATGAAGGTGCCGGAGGTGGACAGGCGCATGGCGTGCGGGACGTCCTTGATGTCGTACTCGCCGCCGTAGCCGACCGTCTCGCCGTTCATCCGGGTGACCGTCAGCTTCTCGCTGATGACCATCTTGCCGTTCCAGGTCTCGTAGCCCGGGGCGCCCGTGGTGACCTTGATCTTCTTGATGACCTTGCCGTCGCGGATCACCTTCATGGTGTGCTTCTTGGCGTCGACCACGGAGATCTGGCTGCGGCCGATGGTGAAGGAGACCCGCTTGGACTGCTCGCCGTAGACGCCGTCGCGGCCCTCGACGCCGTCCAGGTTCAGGTCGACGGTGACCTTGGTGCCGGCCTTCCAGTACGTCTGCGGGCGGAAGTCCAGGCGGTCGTTGCCGAACCAGTGGCCCTCGACCTCGACGGCCGGTTCGGTGGTGATGCGGACGGCCTTCTCGACGTCGTCGGGGTTGGTGATGCCCCGGGTGAAGTTGAGGGAGAAGGGCATGCCGACGCCGACGGTGGAGCCGTCCTCGGGGGTGAAGTGCCCGACGAACGTCTCCTTCGGCGTCAGGGTGGTGAAGCGGGAGTCCTGCGTGGTGGTGCGGCCCTCGGCGTCCTTGGCGACCGCGTGCACGGTGTAGGCGGTGTCGGCGGCGAGGTGGGTGGACGGCGTCCAGGTGGCGCCGTCCCCGGATATCGCTCCCTCGACGGCCTTGCCCTTCGCATTCTTGACGACGACCTCGGTGAGCTTGCCCTCGGCGGCCGTCACCTTCAGCTCACCGCTCGTCTCGACCGACTTGGCGCCGTCGCGCGGCACGATGGTCACCCGGGCCTCGGACTGCGTGCTGCGCGCCGCCGTGGAGTCCTTGCCCTTGCCCGTGCCGTCCTGCGAGCCGGACCCGGTCTCCGATCCCCCGCCGCAGGCGGTGACCGCCAGCATCACCCCGAGTGCCAGCGCCGCCAGCTTCCTGCCGCCGCGCCGCGCGCCCACCGACGCCCCCGATATCGGCCCCACGTTCACTTGTTTCTCCCCTCGGCGGGTCTGGCCGGACCCGGCCCCCCAGCGCGCCTCTCGCGCACACGGCGAATGGTAACCACAGGCCAGGAGCGTGGGGGGCGGAGGTTTTGTCACCGTTCCGTTCCAAGTTCAACGGCCCGGCCGAGGGGGTGCGGTCAGCGGCGGTTCGCCGCGCCGCCGGCCTTCCATTCCTTCCAGTTCATGTTCCAGCCGCCGAGTCCGTTGTCCGGGGCGACGGTCCGGTCCTTGCTGTTGACCACCTCGACCACGTCGCCGATCAGGCTGCGGTCGAAGAACCAGCCCGCCGGGGTGTCCGCGCTGCCGCCCTTCACGTCGCGCAGGCCGACGCAGCCGTGGCTGACGTTGCCGCTGCCGAACACCTCGGGCGCGGCCCAGTAGTTGCCGTGCAGGAAGGTGCCGGAGCTGGTCAGGCGGATGGCGTGCGGGACGTCCGGGATGTCGTACTCGCCGCCGAAGCCGACCGTGCGGCTGTTCATGCGGGTCACCTCGAGCATCTCGGTGATCACCATCTTGCCGTTGTACGTGGGCGTCTTCGCCGCGCCCGCCGTGACCGGCACGGTGGCGAGCAGTTCCCCGTCCCGCCGCACCCGCATGGTGTGCGCGGCGGCGTCGACCACGGACACCTGGCTGCGGCCGACGGTGAAGGTGAAGGTGCGGCGCTGGAGGCCGTAGACGCCGGGCGCGCCCTCGACGTCGCGCAGGTCCAGGTCGACGGTGACCTCGGTGCCGGGCTTCCAGTAGTCCTCGGGGCGGAAGTCCAGGCGGGTGTCGCCGAACCAGTGCGGCCGGATCTCGACGGCGGGGCGTGCGGTGACCCGGACCGCGCGTTCCACGGCGGCGCGGCGGCTGATCTTCCGGTTGAACTCCAGGGAGACGATCATCCCGGTGCCGACGGTGGAGCGGTCCTCGGGGGCGACGTAGCCGATGAAGCGTTCCTCCGGGACGTGCGTGGTGAACGTGGTGTGCCGGGCGGAGCGGCGTCCCGAGCCGTCCACGGCGACCGCGTCGACGGTGTACTTCGCGGCCAGCGCCAGCCGTTCGTCGTCCGGCTTCCAGGTGCGCCCGTCCTCGGAGATCCGGCCCGGGACCGGTGACTCGCGCGCGTCCTGCGACACGACCGCCTTCACCGACTCGAGCCGGCCCTCGGTCACCCGCACCCGCAGCGGGTCGCCGGGACGTACGCCCTTGCTGCCGTCGCGCGGGGACACCTGGACGACGTCCCCGCGTCCCGGCGGCCCGAACGCCCCCGGGACGGGACCCTCCGGGCTGCACCCGGCGGTCGCGGTCAGCAGTCCTGCCCATGTCATGACGACGGCCAGCGCGGCCCTCGCGCGCCGTGCGCGCCCAGTTACGTGCCTCACGCGGTACCCAACGACGGGCCGCGCCTCCGGGAAACGACCGTGCCGCCCCTCGGGGAAACGTGAGTGCGAGGCGCGCTCTGGGCAGAACTGTGGGAGGACGACACACCGGGGAGCCACGGCCGGAGCCGCACGGGCCGTGGCTCACCTGTCCGCCGTCGTCCCCCACGAGCCGCGGGAGGCTGACAGGTGTCCAGCGCAGCCGAGCAGGAGGCGGTGGCCGCAGAGCGGGCCACCGGGGACGGGCGCCCGGCCGTCGTCGTGAACGGCGCGCGGCCGGCGCCGCCCGTGCCCACGGTGCCCGTCCGGCCGGGCCGGCCGACGCCGCTGGGCGCCCGGTTCCGCACCGGCCCGGACGGGGTGGCGGGGACCAACTTCGCGCTCTGGGCGGGCGGGGCGGAGGGCGTGGAGCTGTGCCTGTTCGACGAGCACGGCCGGGAGAGCCGGGCCCCGCTGACCGAGCTGACGCACGGCATCTGGCACGGCTTCGTGCCGGGGGTGATGCCGGGGCAGCGGTACGGCTACCGGGTGCACGGCCGCTGGGACCCGTGGACGGGCGGCCGCTGGAACCCGGCGAAGCTGCTGCTCGACCCCTACGCGCGCGCCGTGGACGGGGACTTCGTGCTGCCGCCAGAGGTGTACGGGCACGTCCGGGACTGGCCGGAGCAGCATGTCGCGGACACGGTGCGCGACGACCGCGACTCGGCGCCGTACGTGCCGAAGGGGGTGGTCGTCCATGACGACGACGACTGGGCGGACGACCGGAGGCCGAAGACGCCGTGGGCCGACTCGGTCATCTACGAGCTGCACGTACGCGGTTTCACCAAGCGGCACCCGGACATCCCCGAGGAACTGCGCGGCACCTACGCGGGGCTCGCGCACCCCGCGGCGATCGAGCACCTGGTGAAGCTGGGCGTGACGGCCGTCGAGCTGCTGCCGGTGCACCAGTTCGCGCACGAGGACCATCTGCTGCGCCGGGGCCTGCGCAACTACTGGGGCTACAACTCCGTCGGCTACTTCGCCCCGCACGCCGCCTACGCGGCCTCCGGGACGGCCGGGCAGCAGGTCGGCGAGTTCAAGCGGATGGTGCGCGCCCTGCACGCGGCCGGCATCGAGGTGATCCTCGACGTCGTCTACAACCACACCGCCGAGGGGGGCGAACTGGGCCCCACGCTGTCCCTGAAGGGCATCGACAACCGCGGCTACTACCGCCTCCAGCCCGACGCCCGCCGGTACGCCGACTACACCGGCTGCGGCAACACCCTGCACGTGGTGCAGCCGCACGTGCTGCGGCTGATCACGGACTCGCTGCGCTACTGGGTGACGGAGATGGGCGTCGACGGCTTCCGCTTCGACCTGGCGGCGGCGCTCGCCCGCTCCATGCACGACGTCGACATGCTCTCCCCGTTCCTCGCGGTGATCGCGCAGGACCCGGTGCTGCGCCGGGTGAAGCTGATCGCAGAGCCGTGGGACGTGGGCTCCGGCGGCTACCAGGTGGGCGCCTTCCCGCCTCTGTGGACGGAGTGGAACGACCGCTACCGGGACGCCGTGCGGGACTTCTGGCGTCATGCGCTGCCGGACGTGCGGGAGATGGGCTACCGGCTGTCCGGCTCCAGCGATCTGTACGCCTGGGGCGGACGGCGGCCCTACGCCTCGGTCAACTTCGTCACCGCGCACGACGGTTTCACCCTGCGCGACCTGGTGTCGTACGACCGGAAGCACAACGAGGCCAACGGGGAGGGCAACCGTGACGGCACGGACGACAACCGGTCCTGGAACTGCGGCGCGGAGGGCGGGACGGACGACCCGGACGTCCGCGCCCTGCGGCGGCGGCAGCTGCGGAACCTGCTGACCACGCTGCTGCTGTCGACGGGGGTGCCGATGCTGGTGGCGGGCGACGAGATGGGCCGCACCCAGCGCGGCAACAACAACGCCTACTGCCAGGACAACGAGACCGGCTGGGTGGACTGGAGCCTGCGCGACGACCCGGAGTGGCGGCCCCTGGCCGAGCTGACCTCGCGGCTGATCGCGCTGCGCCACCGGCACCCGGTGCTGCGCCGCCGCTCCTTCTTCTCCGGCCGGGCGCACTCCGCGGACGGGCTGCGCGACCTCGCATGGTTCACCCCGCACGGCCGGGAGATGACCGAGGACGACTGGTACGCCCCGGCCGCCACGCTCGGCATGTACCTCTCCGGGCGGGACATCCCGGGGCGCGACGAGCAGGGCGCGCCGGTCCTCGACGACAGCTTCCTGGCCGTGCTGCACGCGGGCGCGGATCCGGTGGACTTCGTCCTGCCCGGGCCTCCGTGGGCCGAGCGGTACGAGGTGGTCGTCGACACGGCGCGGGAGGAGCAGGACCGCGCACCCTCCGTGGTGCACCGGGCCGGGGCGCCGGTGACCGTGCCGGGGCGGTCGGTGCTGCTGCTGCGGGTGCGTCCCTGACGCGAGGTGCGACCCGCGGTCAGCCGAGGATGCCCCGGTCGTACGCCGTCGCCACGGCCGCCGCCCGGTCCTTGGCGCCCAGCTTGGCGAAGATGTGCGTCAGGTGCGTCTTCACCGTGGCCTCGCTGATGAACAACTCGCGGGCGATCTCCCGGTTGGGGGTGCCCTTGGCGACCAGCGCCAGCACCTCCCGCTCCCGCGCGGACAGCGGCTCCGCGCCCGGGGTGCGGGGCGCGCGGACGGCGGACACCAGCCGGGAGGCGACGGCCGGGGACAGCACGGAACGCCCCTCGGCCGCGGCCCGGACGGCCGCGAACAGCTCCTCGCGCGGGGCGTCCTTCAGGAGATAGCCGGTCGCGCCCGCCTCGATCGCGGGCAGCGTGTCGGAGTCGGTGTCGTACGTGGTCAGCACCAGCACCCGGGCGCGGGCGCCCCGGCGGGTCAGCTCCCGGATGGCCTGCGCGCCGCCCGTGCCGGGCATCCGCAGGTCCATCAGGATCACGTCGGGGTCCAGCTCCGCCGTCCGCCGGAGCGCCGCCGCGCCGTCGGCCGCCTCGCCGAGCACGCGGAAGCCGGGCGCGGACTCGAACATGCCGCGCAGGCCGTCCCGGACGACGGGATGGTCGTCGACGACGAGCAGGGTGATCACGGGCACGGCCTGGTCGGTCTCGTCGGGGGCGGCGTCACGGGTCATGGCGGACCAACGGTACGCGAGCCGAGACCGCCGTGCCGCCGCCCGGCTCGGACTCGACCGTGAGGGCCCCGGCGACCCGTTCGGCGCGGGCCCGCATGCCGCCGAGGCCGAAGCCGCCGGCGGAGGTGTGCGCGGGGACGGCGAGCGGGTCGAAGCCGCGGCCGTCGTCGCGGATGTCGAGGGTGACCTCGTCGCCCATGAAGGAGAGGGTGACGCCCGCGCGGGAGGCCGCCGCGTGGCGCGCGGTGTTGGCGAGGGCCTCCTGGGCGATGCGCAGCAGGGTGGCCGCCATCTCGTCGTGCAGCGGCTCGGCGGTCCCGGTGACGGCGAACTCGGCTTTCACACCGCTGCGTTCGCTCCACTCGACGACGGCCCGCCTCAACGCGCCGGGCAGGCCGCCGTCGGTGAGCGCGACGGGGGCGAGGTTGTGCACGGAGCGGCGGGCCTCGCCGAGGCTCTCGCGGGCCAGGGCGAGGGCCCGGTCCAGACGGTCGCGGCCGGCGGCCGGGTCGGGGGTGTTCGCGGCGACCTGGAGCTGGGCGATGATGCCGGTCAGCCCCTGGGCCAGGGTGTCGTGGATCTCGGCGGCGAGCCTGCGGCGCTCGTCGGCGACCCCGGCCTCCCGCGCCTGGACCAGCAGTTGGGAGTGCAGGGCGGCGTTCTCGTCGAGGGCCTGCTGCAACGCCGTGTTGGTGCGTCCGAGTTCGGCGATGGTCGCCGCCTGGGTACGGGCGCGGTCCTCCTCCAGACGGGCGAGGTGGGAGAACAGCAGGAGCAGTCCCAGGTTGACGGCCGCGAGCCCGAGGAAGACCAGCCAGCCGGTCGGGCCGTCCGGCGGCAGCCCGCCGCTCTGCGAGCCGGCGACCGTGGCGGCCGCCGCCACCAGTCCGGGGACGACGAGCCGCTGCGGCAACAGCCGCCCCGCGTCCCAGTAGTTGACGGCCACCTGAAAGGCGAACAACGGGTTCATCCAGGTGAGGGCGAAGCCGATCGCCATGCGGACGGCGAAGTACACCGCGCTCGTCCGTGTCGGCCCCTCGGCGCGGTGTGACGCCCGCTCCCACCACAGCTGGAGCACGAGGGCCGCGACGACCAGCACGCCGCAGGCGTACACCTCCGCACGGGTCATGCCGAGCGGCCCGGCGGTGGCCGCCGCCAGCACGGTGCCCGCGCCCAGCAGGACGTACGGCCCCCAGCGGTGGAACAGGGCCCAGCGCTGCTCGATCCCCGACCCGTTCCTCGTCGCGTCCGTCGCGTGCGGCATCGCACCAGTGTCCGCCACGCCCGTCCTCACTCCCAGCGGAACCAGCGCACCGCACCGGCGGTGAGCAGCACCGCCCAGCCCGCCGTGACGGCGAGGTGCGACACTCCCGGCCAATGGCCCGCGGACGCCTCGTCGAGGGCCTGGGCCGCCGCGCCGAACGGGGTCCAGCCGACGATGTCGGCCATCAGGTCCGGCATGGCCTCGACGGGAAGCCACACGCCCGCGGTGAACATCGCCGGGAACAGGGCGGTGGAGCCGGTCGCCGTGGCGATCTTCACGGTGCGGGCGAGTGCGCTCAGCAGCGCGCCGAGCGCGAGGGAGGCGGCAAGGGCGAGCAGCAGCGCCAGGAGGTGGCCGAGCGGCTGCCTCGGCAGGGCGACGTCGAAGGCGAGGCGGCCGACCGCGAGGGTGAGCAGCGCGGAGATCAGCGAGGCGGCGCCGAGCACCGTCATCTGCGCGGCGAGCAGGGCGGAGGGGCGGACCGGTGTGGTGGACATCCGGCGCAGGATGCCCGTCTCGCGGTAGCCGGTGAGCGTGGGCGGCATCCCCTGGAGTCCGCCGATGATCAGCCCGAGGAGGAGGGTGACCGGCACGTAGGCGTCGACCGGGCGCAGTCCGCCGAGGGCGGGGTCGGCCTCGCGGAAGGACGGGATCGACCCGAGGATCGCCAGCAGCAGGGCCGGGAAGAGCACGACCCAGAAGATGCCGGCGGGTTCGCGCCGGAAGAGGCGGAACTCGGTGCGCAGCACTGCCGTGTCGACCGGTCCGGTGCTCATGCGGTGTTCTCCGTGAGGTCCAGGAAGGCGTCGTCCAGGGTGGCGTCGGTGACGCGCAGCTGGTGGGCGGTGACGCGGGAGCGTGCGAGGAGGGTGAGGACGGCGTTGACCGTGTCGTCGGTGCCGGACAGGGTGATGCGGCCGTCCTTGCGGGCGACCGAGGCGAGCCCGGGCAGCGCGTTGAGGCCGGCGTCGTCGAGCGGGGCGGAGGGGGTGAAGCTGATGACGGTGGCCCCGGCCGAGCGGCGGACGAGTCCCGCCGGGGTGTCGAGGGCGGCGACGCGTCCCTTGTCGATGACCGCGATCCGGTCGCAGAGGCGCTGGGCCTCCTCCATGAAGTGGGTGACGAGGAGGACGGTGACGCCGCCGGCGCGGATGTCCTCGATCAGCTCCCAGGTGTCCCGCCGGGCGCGCGGGTCGAGACCGGTGGTCAGCTCGTCCAGCACCACGACCCGCGGGTTGCCGATCAGGGCGAGCGCGATGAACAGGCGCTGCTTCTGGCCGCCGGACAGCTTCGCGAACCGGGTGGTCAGCTTCGCGGTGAGGCCGAGGCGTTCGGCGAGGGGCCGCCAGTCGGCGGGACGGTGGTGGAAGGAGGCGTAGAGCTCCAGGGCCTCGCGGACGGTCAGCTTGGGCTGGAGTTCGCTCTGCTGGAGCTGCGCGCCGAGCACGCGGGTGACCTCCTCGTGGTCGGCGACGGGGTCGAGTCCGGCGACCCGGACCCGGCCGGCGTCGGGGACGCGCAGCCCTTCCACGCACTCCACGGTGGTCGTCTTGCCCGCGCCGTTGGGGCCGAGGATCCCGAAGATCTCGCCCTCGTCGACGGAGAAGGACACCCCGTCGACGGCGGGCCGGCCGCCGTAGGCCTTGCGCAGACCGGTGACGTCGATGACGGACACGACGGTCAGTGTCGCCGTGACCGGGGCGCGCGGACATCGGCCGTCGCGCTCGGCCGCGCATCGTCCGATCGGCCGATGGAGTGGTACGACTCCCGGGCCTGTGGCGGGGGTTCACCGAGGTGGGGCGGCCCCCCGGCGCCGGTCGTAGGACTCACGGCCGAGGCGGACCGGGCCGGAATTCGGTGGGCAGCGTCAGTGGCGAACCGTACGCTCACTGCTGATGCCCACTACACCTTCTCCCCGGGAACCCCGCTCCACCGTGCGGACGCTGCTACGGCTGTGGCCGTACGTGCGGCCTGTGCGGGCGCGCCTGTTCACCGCCGCGTTCGTCGCCGTCCTGGCGTCCTGCATAGGGCTCGTCATCCCGCTGGTGCTCAAGTGGATGGTCGACGGGCCCATCGCCGACCGGGACCCGGCGGGGGTGTGGCTCGGCGCGCTGTACCTGCTGCTGCTCGGGCTGGCGGAGGCGCTGCTGTTCGGGTTCCGGCGCTGGCTGGTGGCGCGGCCGCTGTCGCACGTCGAGGCGGAGATGCGGGCCGGCCTGTACCGGCATCTGCAGCGGCTGCCGATCGCCTTCCACGACCGCTGGGCCTCGGGCCAGTTGCTGTCCCGGGCCACCACGGACCTCATGCTGCTGCGCATGTTCCTGGCGTTCCCGCTGACTTTCCTGCTGGTCAACGGGGTGACGATCCTGGTCGGCGTGATCATCATGCTGGTCCAGGACTGGACGCTGGGGCTGGTCATCCTGGTGCCCGCGGTGCCCGTGCTGATCACCTGCGTGGTGTTCGAGAAGCAGTACTCGCGGGCGGCGCGGCAGGCGCAGGACCAGGTGGGCGATCTGACGACCGTGGTCGAGGAGAGCGTGCTCGGCATCCGGATCATCAAGGGGTTCGGCCGGCACCGCAGCCAGGCGCGGGCGTTCCGGGAGCTGTCGGGGAAGCTGCGGGGCATGGAGCTGCACAAGGCGCGGCTGCTGGCGACGATCCTCGGCATCATCGTGACCCTGCCGGAACTGGCCATCGGCGCGGCGCTGGTGCTGGGCGCCGTTCAGGTGGCGGACGGCGAGCTGTCGGCGGGCACCCTGGTGGCGTTCCTGTCCACGGCGCTGGCGCTGCGCTGGCCGGTGGACTCGATCGGCTTCCTGCTGGCGATGAGCCAGGAGGCGGCGACGGCCACCGAGCGGTACTTCGAGGTGATGGACGCGGAGCCCGAGTCGGGAACCACGGCGTCCCCGGCGAAGGACGGCGGCTCCCGGGAGGACGGGCTGCGGTTCGAGAACGTCACCTTCCGCTACCCGGACGCGCCCGAGGACTCGCCGCCCGTGCTGGACCGCGTCGACCTGCACATCCGGCCCGGCGAGTCGCTGGCGCTCGTCGGGGCGACCGGCAGCGGCAAGACCACGCTGACCGCGCTGGTGCCCCGGCTGCACGAGGTCACCGAGGGGCGCATCACCCTCGACGGGCGGGACATCAGGGACATGTCCCGGGAGGAGCTGCGCTCCCGGGTCGCCGTCGCCTTCGAGGAGCCCACGCTGTTCTCCGCGACCGTCGGCGAGAACGTCCTGATGGGCGGCGGCAGCGGCGAGGAGGACCTGGACCGCGCCCTGGCCGTCGCCCAGGCCGACTTCGTCCACGCCCTTCCGCAGGGCACCGCCACCCAGGTCGGCGAGCAGGGCCTGAGCCTCTCCGGCGGGCAGCGGCAGCGGCTCGCGCTCGCCCGCGCGGTCGTGGGGCGCCCCGGCTTCCTGGTGCTGGACGACCCGCTGTCCGCGCTGGACGTGCACACCGAGGCCGCCGTCGAGGCCGCGCTGCGCCGGGTGCTCGCCGACACCACGGCGCTGATCGTCGCGCACCGCCCGTCCACGGTGCTGCTGGCCGACCGGGTGGCGCTGCTGTCCGGCGGACGGATCACGGCGGTCGGCACCCATCACGAACTGCTGCGCGGCAATGCCGAGTACGCCCACCTCATGTCGGGCGACCCGGCGGAGGAACTGGAGGAGCAGCGATGACGGCGGCCACGACCGCACCCGTCCGCGACGAGGACGACGACCGCTCACCGGAGCAGAGCGGCGGCGACCCCTTCGACCGGGACGTGCTGCCCACTCCCCCGGGCGCCACCGGCGCGCTGCTGCGTTCCCTGCTCGCGCCGATGCGCGGCCGGGTGGCGCTGACCGCGCTGTTGCTGCTGCTTCAGCAGGCCGCCGTGCAGGCGGGCCCGCTGCTGGTGGCGTACGCGATCGACCGCGCGGTGCCCGCGTTCCGCGACAGCGACCACGGGCCGCTGGTCGCGGTGGCGGTGGGTTATCTGCTGTGCGCGTCCGCCGCCGGGGCGCTGCAGTACGCGTTCATCACCGCCTCCGCCCGGGTCAGCCAGGACGTGCTGCTGGATCTGCGCGGCCGGATCTTCCGGCACGCGCAGGCGCTGAGCGTGGACTTCCACGAGCGCTACACCTCCGGCCGGCTGATCTCCCGCTCCACCACCGACGTCGAGTCGCTGCGGGAGCTCTTGGAGGAGGGCCTGCAGGAACTGGTGATGACCATCCTGTCCGCCGTGTACATCTCGGTGCTGCTGCTCTGGCTGGACCTGGGCCTCGGCGCGGTGGCGGTGGCGTCGTTCGTGCCGCTGTACCTGCTGGTGCGGTCCTACCAGCGGCGGGCGCAGCGGGTGTACCGGAAGCGGTCGACGGCGATCGCCGCGGTGATCGTGAAGTTCGTCGAGACGATGAACGGCATCCGCCCCGTACGCGCCTTCCGCCGCGAGAAGGCCAACGACGCAGACTTCGCGGTGCTGAACCGGCGGCACGAGAAGACCAACGGCGACGCGCTGCTGGAGATGGCCCGTTACGTCGTCGGCTCCCGGGTGACCGCCAACACCACGGTTGCGCTGATCGTGCTGTGGGGCGCCTACCGCGTGGCCGGGGAGACGCTGGCGCTCGGTGTGCTGGCGGCGGCCGTGCTCTATCTGCGGCGGCTGTACGACCCGATCGACCGGCTGGGCATGTTCCTCAACTCCTACCAGTCGGCGGCGGCCTCGCTGGAGAAGATCGCCGGCCTGCTGGCGCAGAGCCCGTCCGTGCCCGAGCCTGCGGCGCCCCGCGAGCTGCCGGGGCGGCGCTCCGGTCTCCCCGGGCGGGAGGTGGTCTTCGACGACGTGCGGTTCGCGTACCGCACCGGCGGCGAGGTGCTGCCCCGTTTCGGCCTCACCCTGCCGGCCGGGCAGACCGTCGCCGTGGTCGGCTCCACCGGCGCGGGCAAGTCGACGCTGGCGAAGCTGCTCGCCCGGTTCTACGACCCCAGCGACGGGCGGGTGCTGCTCGACGGGGTGGACCTGCGCGACCTGACCGGGCGGGACCTGCGGCGCGAGGTGGTGATGGTGACCCAGGAGGCGTTCCTGTTCTCCGGGACGGTCGCCGAGAACATCGCGATCGGCCGTCCGGAGGCCACCCGCGAGGAGATCGAGCAGGCGGCCAAGGAGATCGGCGCGCACGACTTCATCGCCGCGCTGCCCGACGGCTACGACACGGACGTCCGCAAGCGCGGCGGCCGTATCTCGGCGGGACAGCGGCAGCTGGTGGCGTTCGCGCGGGCGCTGCTCGCGGACCCGGCCGTGCTGATCCTCGACGAGGCGACCAGCTCGCTGGACATCCCCGGGGAGCGGGCGGTGCAGCGGGCGATGGCCACGGTGCTGAAGGGCCGTACGGCGGTGGTGATCGCGCACCGGCTGTCCACCGTGGAGATCGCGGACCGGGTGCTGGTGATGGAGCACGGGCGGATCGTGGAGGACGGCAGCCCGGACGAACTGACCGGCGGCAAGGGCCGGTTCGCGGACCTGCACCGGGCCTGGCGGGACAGCCTGGCCTGACGGCCGCCGCCGTCGTCGGAGCCCGCTCCCGGGGGCGCGCCGGGGGACCGACCGAGAGGAGCACACCCGTGACGGAGGCGACGTCGATGCTGCTCGCGCGGCTGCACGCGGCCGGTCTCACGGACGTCGGCGCGGTCGAGCCGGCTTCCGGGGGGCTCGCCGCGACCGCGGGTCTGGCCCGCCGCGCGGACGGCACCCGGCTCTTCGTGAAGGCGTTCGGCGAGCCGCCGGCGGACGACGCCTTCGCGGCGGAGGCCGAGGGGCTGGCCGTGCTGCACGAGGCGGGCGGTGTCGTCACGCCGGACGTGGTGCTCGCCGAGCGGGACCTGCTCGTGCTGTCGGTGCTGCGTCCCCGGCCGGACACGAAGGCGTTCTGGGAGGAGTGCGCGCACGCGTTCGCGCGTCTGCACACGACCACTCGCCACGACCGGTTCGGCTGGCACCGGGACAACTGGCTGGGCCGTCGCCGTCAGGTCAACACCTGGACCGACGACGGGTTCGAGTTCTTCGCCCGGCACCGGCTGCTGCGCTGGCTGGAGGAGCCCCGGGTCCGTGAGGCGCTGGACGCCGCCGACCGCCGGGCGCTGGAACGGCTGTGCGACCGGCTGCCCGAGCTGCTGCCGGACCGGCCCGCCTGTCTGACCCACGGCGACCTGTGGGCGCAGAACGTGATGGCCGCACCCGACGGCCGGCCCGCGCTGATCGACCCGGCCGTGTCGTACACCTGGGCCGAGGTGGACCTCGCCCATCTGTGGACGACCGCGCCGCCGCCCGAGGCGCGGGTGTTCTTCGAGCGGTACGCCGAGCTGACCGGGCTGGACGCCGGCTGGCGGGAGCGGATGCCGGTCCTGCAGCTGCGTCAGCATTTGGCCGTCGTCGCCCAGTTCGAGCCCGACTGGGGCGCCGCCGAACACATACGGGCCACGCTCGCACCG
Organism: Streptomyces sp. GB4-14; assembly: GCF_022696125.1. Taxonomy (NCBI): domain Bacteria; kingdom Bacillati; phylum Actinomycetota; class Actinomycetes; order Kitasatosporales; family Streptomycetaceae; genus Streptomyces; species Streptomyces sp. GB4-14. The sequence goes on from NZ_RZHO01000002.1 coordinate 1,763,998, forward strand.
TTCCGCGAACGCCCCTGAGACGACCGACGAGACACGCCGGCCGCCGGGCCGCACGGGGAGGGAAGCGCACGTGATCGACGCCTACGGGGATCCCGGCACGCCCGACGGGCGCGGCGGGGCCCGCTATCTGTGGTGGCTGGTGCGCCGGCAGCCGGGGCGCAGTCTGGCGGGTGCGGTGTACGGCAGCGTGTGGATGGTGCTGCTGGCGTCCACGCCGTACCTGATGTCCCGGGCGGTGGACGACGGACTGGGGACGGGCGACATGACGGCGCTGGCCGGCTGGGCCGGTCTGCTGGTCCTGGTGACCGCCTTCAACGCCTGGCTGAGCATGATGCGGCACCGCACGATGACGAAGGTGCGGATGGACGCCAACTTCCGCACGGTGAAGGTGGTCGTCGGGCACACCGTGCGGCTGGGCGCGGCGCTGGACCGGCGGGCGGCGGCCGGGGAGGTCGTCACGATCGGTGTGGGCGACGTCCAGGTGATCGCCCAGTCGCTCACCGCCGTGGGGCCGGGCATCGGCGCGGTCGTGGCGTACGCGGCGGTGGCGATGCTGCTGCTGACGGTGTCACCGCTGCTGGCCGCGGTGGTGCTGCTGGGGGTGCCGGTGATCGGGCTCGTGGTGGGGCCGCTGGCCGGGCGGCTGCAGGGCGCGGAGACGGAGTACCGGGAGCGGCAGGGGGTGCTGACCGCGCGGATCGGGGACCTCGCGGGCGGACTGCGGGTGCTGAGCGGACTGGGCGGCAAGGGGCTGGTCGCGGACGCGTTCCGCCGCGACTCGGGGCGGCTGCGTGAGCAGGGCTACCGGGTGGGGGCGGTGACCAGCTGGATGCAGGCGCTGGCCGCGGGTCTGCCGGCGCTGTTCCTCGCGGTGGTGACGTGGATCGCCGCCCGGCAGGCCGCACAGGGCGACATCACCATCGGCGAACTGGTGTCGGTGTACGGCTATGTGACCGTGCTGGTGTGGCCGGTGATGTTCCTGATCGAGTGCGGCTACTACCTCAGCCGGGGCGTGGTCGCGGCCGGCCGGGTGGCGGCCCTGCTGCGGCTGCGGCCGCCGCCGGACGCGGCCACCGCCGAACCGCCCGCCGAGCCGTCCACGCTGGAGGACCCCGAGTCGGGGGTGCGGGTGCTGCCGGGCCGGCTGACCGCGCTGGTGTGCGCCCGGCCCGCCGACGCGGCGGCCGTGGTGGACCGGCTGGGCCGGTACACACCGTCCGAGGTCACCTGGGGCGGGGTCCGGCTGGACGAGGTCGCGCTCGCCCGGGTGCGGGAGCGGATCCTGGTCGCCGAACCGGAGGCCGCGCTGTTCGCGGGCCCGCTGCGCGAGGTGGTCGCGGGCCGGGGCGGGGCGACCGACGAACAGGTGCTGGCCGCACTGCGCGCGGCGGCCGCCGACGACGTGGTGCGCGGGCTGCCGGACGGCCTTGACTCGGTGGTGTCCGCTCAGGGCCGCAGTCTGTCGGGCGGCCAGCGGCAGCGGGTCCGGCTGGCGCGGGCGCTGCTCGCCGACCCGGAGGTGCTGCTGGCGGTGGAGCCGACCTCGGCGCTCGACGCGCACACCGAGGCCCTGGTCGCCGACCGGCTGCGCGCGGCGCGCGAGGGCCGCACAACGGTGCTGGTCACCACCTCGCCGCTGGTCCTGGACCGGGCCGACCGGGTCCTGTTCCTGGCCGACGGCAAGGTGACGGCGACCGGAGCCCACCGCCGGCTGCTCGACGACGAGCCGCAGTACCGGCGCCTGGTCGCCAGGGACGCCGGACAGGAAGCCCCCGAGGAGGTGGCCCGGTGAGCGGCGAGCGACTGCCGGTGGCGGAACCGGCCGATGTGCGGCGGGCGGCCGGGGAGCTGGTGCGGGCGGACGGGCGGGCCTTCGCGGGCGTGCTGGCGCTGAACGGCGCGGCGGCCCTCGCCGGTCTGGCCGGGCCGTGGCTGCTCGGGCGGATCGTCGACGAGGTGCGGGCGGGCGGCGGCACCGGCGTGGTGGACCGGCTGGCCCCGGCCATCCTGGTGTGCGCGGTGGCGCAGCTGCTGCTGTCCCGCTGGGCCCGTTACGTGGGGCACCGGTTCGGGGAGCGGACCCTGGCGCGGGTGCGGGAGCGGTTCGTGGACCGGGTGCTGGCGCTGCCGTCCGCCGTGGTGGAGCGGGCCGGCACCGGCGATCTGACGACGCGCGGCACGGCGGACGTGACCGCCGTGGGCACCACGCTGCGCGACGCCGGTCCCTCGCTGCTGGTCAACCTGGTGCAGTCGCTGTTCGTCATGGTCGCGATCCTGGTCGTGGACCCGCTGCTGGGGGCGCTGGGGCTGCTGTGCCTCACCCCGATCTGGCTGGTGCTGCGCTGGTACCTGCGGCGGGCCCGGGACGCGTACCTCGCCGAGGGCGCGGCCAACTCGGACGTGGCGGAGGTCGTCGCGTCGACTGCGGCGGGCGCCCGCACCGTGGAGGCGTTCCGGATGGAGGAGCGGCGGATCCGGGCGAGCCGGGAGGCGCTGGAGACGTCCCGCCGCACCCGTATGCGCACGCTGTTCCTGCGCTCGGTGTTCTTCCCCGTGGTCGAGCTGTCGTACGTCGTGCCGGTGGCGGGGGTGCTGCTGTGCGGCGGGTGGCTGCACGCGCGGGGCGCGGTGAGCCTGGGCGCGGTCGTGGCGACCTCTCTGTACCTGCTGCAGTTGAGCGGCCCGCTGGACGAGGTGCTGATGCGGCTGGAGCAACTCCAGTCCAGCGGCGCCTCGTTCGCCCGGGTGGAAGGGCTGGCCCGGGCGCCGCGCGCGGCCGGGCGCAGTGACGCCCCGGACCCTGCGGACGACCGCATCGACGTGACCGGCGTGCGCCACGCGTACGACGGGGGCGGCGAGGTGCTGCGCGGGGTGGATCTGACGCTGACGCCGGGCGAACGGCTGGCGGTGGTGGGGCCGTCGGGCGCGGGCAAGACCACGCTGAGCCGGCTGCTGGCGGGGGTGGACGCGCCGGCCGCCGGGAGTGTGACCGTGGGCGGGGTGCCGGTGGCGTCGCTGGACCCGGAGCGGTTGCGGCGGCAGGTGGTGCTGGTGACCCAGGAGCACCATGTCTTCCTGGGGTCGGTCCGGGACAATCTGCGGATCGCCGCACCGGACGCCGGGGACGAGGAGCTGTGGGCGGCGCTGGCGGCGGTGGGCGCGGACGGCTGGGTGCGGGAGCTGCCGCGCGGGCTGGACACCGAGCTGGGCGAGGGCGGCCACCCCACCGACGGCCCCCAGGCGCAGCAGCTCGCGCTGGCGCGCGTGGTGCTGGCCGACCCGCACACACTGGTCCTCGACGAGGCGACCGCCCTGCTCGACCCGGCGACCGCCCGGCACGCGGAGCGCGCCCTGGCCGCCGTGCTGGAGGGCCGTACGGTCGTCGCCGTCGCGCACCGGCTGCACACCGCGCACGACGCGGACCGGGTGGCCGTGATGGAGGACGGCCGGCTCTCCGAACTGGGCACGCACGACGCCCTGGTGGCTGCGGACGGGGTGTACGCGGCGCTGTGGCGCTCGTGGCACGGGGACGGGCGGACCGGCGACAGAGCGTAGGACGGGGCCCCGTGGCGGCGGCGTGCCCGGCTCACCGGACCGCCGCCATCCCGCCGTCGCCCGGATAGCGGACACCTCCTGCCGGACACCGGACGGGATCCGGCCAACTTCCTGACGCGCTCCTGACAGAAACCGCGCTCCCCTGCCACTCTTCCCACGGCCGCTTCACAGCAACCCCACAGCTTCGGCTGCCCGTTGTGCGGCGGTCACTGCTCGAAGCACTTCCGTTCTGCCCGGCCGGCTGACCCGCCGGCCGGTCTCCCCAGGCCGCGTACCCCGCGGCCCCGCAGAAGGAGTCAGCGTTGAGAAGCAGGACGTCCCACAGACGCACCCCCCGCACCGCGCAGCGCCGCGTCGCCGCCGTCGCCCTGGCCGGCGTGGCCGCACTGATCGCCACGGCCGTCCAGTCCGGCGCCGCCACCGCCGCCCCTGACACGGCGCCCCGGACCGCGAGCGCCGCGCCCGGTTCGGAGTCGGTCGAGCTCACCCCCGCCCAGCGAGCCGCGCTGATGCGCCAGGCGGACTCCGTCAAGGCCGGGACCGCGAAGGACCTCGGTCTGGGCGCGAAGGAGAAGCTCGTCGTCCGCGACGTCCTCAAGGACCGCGACGGCACCGTGCACGTGCGCTACGAGCGCACCTACGACGGGCTGCCCGTCCTCGGCGGCGACCTGATCGTCCAGGGCGACACGGCCGGCGAGGCGGACAAGGTCGTGAAGGCGACCCGTGCCGCGGTGAGGCCCGCCACCACCGCCGCGAAGGTGCCGGCCGCGAAGGCCGAGGCGCAGGCCCTGTCCGCCGCGAAGGCCGAGAAGGCCGCGGACGCGGACGTCGACCGGGCTCCGCGCAAGGTGATCTGGGCGGCGGGCGGCACCCCGGTCGTCGCGTACGAGACGGTCGTCGGCGGTCTCCAGCACGACGGCACCCCGCAGGAGCTGCACGTCGTCACCGACGCCACCACCGGCGAGAAGCTGTACGAGTGGCAGGCCGTGCGGAACGGCACCGGCCACACCGTCTACAGCGGCACCGTCGACCTGACGACCACCCAGTCGGGTTCGACGTACAACCTGACCGACGGGGCGCGCGGCGGACACAAGACGTACAACCTCAACCGGGGCACCTCCGGCACCGGCACGCTGTTCTCCGGCTCCGACGACGTCTGGGGCGACGGCACCCCCTCCAACGCGGAGTCGGCCGGCGCGGACGCCCACTACGGGGCGGCGCTGACCTGGGACTACTACAAGAACGTGCACGGCCGCAGCGGCATCCGCGGGGACGGCGTCGGCGCCTACTCCCGGGTCCACTACGGCAACAACTACGTCAACGCCTTCTGGTCGGACAGCTGCTTCTGCATGACCTACGGCGACGGCTCCGGCAACGTCAACCCGCTCACCTCGATCGACGTGGCCGCGCACGAGATGTCGCACGGCCTCACCTCGGCCACCGCGGGCCTGGTCTACAGCGGCGAGTCCGGCGGCCTGAACGAGGCGACCAGCGACATCTTCGGCGCGACCGTCGAGTTCTACGCGAACAACTCCTCCGACGTCGGCGACTACCTCATCGGCGAGGAGATCGACATCAACGGCGACGGCACGCCGCTGCGTTACATGGACAAGCCGAGCAAGGACGGCCGGTCCAAGGACTCCTGGTACTCCGGCATCGGCTCGATCGACGTGCACTACTCGTCGGGTGTGGCGAACCACTTCTTCTACCTGCTGAGCGAGGGCAGCGGCACGAAGACCATCAACGGCGTCACCTACGACTCCCCCACCTCCGACGGCCTGCCGGTCACCGGCATCGGCCGCGCCAAGGCGGAGAAGATCTGGTTCCGCGCGCTCACCACGAAGTTCACCTCGACCACGAACTACGCGGCGGCCCGCACGGGCACCCTGGCGGCGACCGGCGAGCTGTACGGCACGGACAGCGCCGAGTACAAGGCGGTGCAGGACGCCTGGGCGGCCGTCAACGTCGGCGCCCGCTCCGGCGGTCCCGGAGGCGGCGGCACCACCTTCGAGTCGACCACCGACGTGGCGATCCCGGACGCCGGCGCCGCGGTGACGTCCTCGATCACCGTCACCGGCCGCACCGGCAACGCGCCCGGCAACCTCCAGGTCGCGGTCGACATCGTGCACACCTGGAGCGGTGACCTCGTCGTCGACCTGGTGGCCCCGGACGGCACCTCGTACCGGCTGCGCAACCGCACCGGCGGTTCGGCGGACAACATCAACGAGACGTACACGGTCAACGCGTCGTCGGAGACGGCCAACGGCACCTGGCGGCTGCGGGTCCAGGACATGGCCCGCTACGACACCGGCTACATCAACGGCTGGAGCCTGACCTTCCCGTAGGCGGACCTGGCCGGACGGACACCGGCACGGCGCTGTTCCGGGTGGTTTCCACCGCCCGGAACAGCGCCATTTTTTGCCTGCCCCATACGTCCCGCGGGTTGCGTCTTTGCCGAGGTCACGCGGATTCACACGGACGCAACATGCGTTCGGACGTCGACTTTCGGCCAACATCATCAGACCCTCATGACATGTACGCGACGTAGATGTCACTCTTCCCTCGCTCGGTGCACCACCCGGACGGCCCCCACCGTCCGGCACCCCCACTCACCCCCCGAGGAGCTTCGAGTGACTCCCCTCTACGCGCGTCGCCGCCGTACCGCCCTGGCCGCCGCCACCGCCGTCGCGGCCGGCGCCCTGCTCACCACCGGCCTGGCCGCCGGTACCGCGACCGCCGACCCCGCCCCCGCCCCCGCCGGCAAGCCGGTCATGGGCGGTGCCCCCGTGCTGCTGTCCGCCGCCGCGCGCACCTCCCTCATCCAGGAGCAGCAGGCCACGGCCGCCGAGACCGCCGACGCGATAGGTCTCGGCGCCCAGGAGAAGTTGATCGTCAAGGACGTCGTCAAGGACGTCGACGGCACGGTCCACACCCGGTACGAGCGCACCTACGGCGGGCTGCCCGTGCTCGGCGGCGACCTCGTCGTGCACGAGCCGGCGGACGGCGCCAGAACCGTCACCAAGGCCGTGAGGACCACCGTCAAGGTCGCCTCCGTGACGCCGAAGGTCGCGGCGGGCAAGGCCGAGACGCAGGCGCTCGCCGCCGCCGAGAAGGCCGGCTCGGAGCGCACCGAGGCCGCCTCCGCGCCCCGCAAGGTGATCTGGGCCGCCGAGGGCACGCCCGTCCTCGCCTACGAGACCGTCGTCGGCGGCCTCCAGGAGGACGGCACCCCGAACGAGCTGCACGTGATCACCGACGCCACCACCGGCGAGAAGCTGCACGAGTGGCAGGCCGTGCACACCGGCACCGGCAGGAGCCTGTACTCGGGCACCGTCACCCTCGGCACGTACAAGTCCGGCTCGGCGTACCAGCTGTACGACACCTCGCGCGGCGGTCACAAGACCTACAACCTGGCGCGCGGCACCTCCGGCACCGGCACCCTGTTCACCGACGCGGACGACACCTGGGGCACCGGCGCCGCCTCCAGCTCCTCCAGCGACCAGACCGCGGCCGTGGACGCCGCCTACGGCGCCCAGATCACCTGGGACTTCTACAAGAACACCTTCGGGCGCAGCGGCATCCGCAACGACGGCAAGGCCGCCTACTCCCGCGTCCACTACGGCAGCAACTACGTCAACGCCTTCTGGCAGGACAGCTGCTTCTGCATGACCTACGGCGACGGCTCGGGCAACACCCACCCGCTGACCTCGCTGGACGTCGCCGGCCACGAGATGAGCCACGGCGTCACGTCCGTCACCGCCGGCCTGCGCTACAGCGGAGAGTCCGGCGGCCTCAACGAGGCGACCAGCGACATCTTCGGCGCGGGGGCGGAGTTCTACGCGAACAACTCCTCCGACGCCGGTGACTACCTCATCGGCGAGAAGATCGACATCAACGGCAACGGGACCCCCCTGCGGTACATGGACAAGCCGAGCAAAGACGGCGCGTCCAAGGACTACTGGTCCTCCAGCCTCGGCTCGGTCGACGTCCACTACTCCTCCGGCCCGGCGAACCACTTCTTCTACCTGCTCGCCGAGGGCAGCGGCTCGAAGACCGTCAACGGGGTGAGCTACAACTCGCCGACGTACGACGGCTCCACCGTCACCGGCATCGGCCGCGCCAAGGCGCTGCAAATCTGGTACAAGGCGCTGACCACGTACTTCACCTCGACGACCAACTACAAGGCGGCCCGCACGGGCACCCTGAACGCGGCGTCCGCGCTGTACGGCGCGAGCAGCGCCGAGTACAAGGCGGTCGACGCGGCCTGGAAGGCGGTCAACGTCAGCTGAGGCCGGCTCTCCCCCGTCCCGCGCGGCACCCGGAGCGCTTCGCTCCGGGTGCCGCCGGTGCGTGCGGGGCCACCGCCTAGGCTTGGGTCCCATGTCTTCGGCGGACTTCACCCACGACCACGTCGGCGCGAGCCGCGATCCCGACTACTGCCCTCCGGGGTTCCACCACCTGAGGGAGCGCACCCGGCTCGGCGAGGGGGAGAAGGTGTTCCGCCAGGCGGCTGACGCGCTGTTCACCTGGCAGATGCACCGGGAGATGGGCGTCGGCATAGACGCCTCGGCGGACCGGGCCGCGCCCGACGTCGACGTCACCGTCACCCTGGCGGGGCTGGTGAAGGCGCCGTGCCGGGTGGTGTGGGCGTCGGAGGAGTACCGCGAGGCGGGGTGGGCGTACGGGACGCTGGCGGGGCATCCGGAGAGCGGGGAGGAGGCGTTCGTCGTGCACCGGACGGGGGACGGGACGGTGTGGCTGACGGTCTCGGCGTTCAGCCGGCCGGCCCGCTGGTACGCCCGGGCGGGCGGCGCGGCCACCCGGTCCCTCCAACACGCCTACGCCCGCCGCGCCGGCAAGGTCCTCCGCCGCCTGGCGACACGGGGCGTCCAGGACGGCTGACGGCGACCGGGGTCCGGGACTGTCGACCGCCGGGCGCGGCCCGGCGGGGGCCGCTCGCGCAGTTCCCCGCGCCCCCTCAGGGCACCTCCGCCTGAAGGCACCCGCACCACCCGGGCAGCCTGCGGGCAGACGCGCCGCCCGGGCAGCAGCCCACCCACCAGGCAGCCTGCGGGCATACGTGCCGCAGGGCGGCACGGGTGGGCGCAGGCGGCACCCCCACCGGGCCCGCACCGCACCCCCCGACGGCCACCGGGGCACCGGACACCGTCCGTCGCCGGGTGCGGGCCGTCGGGGGGGAGGGCGCGCGGTTCCCCGCGCCCCCGCGGCGCGCTACCGCATCAGTAAGCCCGCCGCCTCCGCGACGTCCTCCGGTGGCACCGCCACCAACCCCAGTTCCGCTCCCGACGCCAACAGCCGGTGACTCGGCAGCACCCGCACCGTGTAGCCGAACGGCCCCGTCCGGTCCAGGGACAGCGGGCCTTCGTAGACCCACTCACCCCCCGCCCCGGGCGCTCCCACCGGCTTCAACGGCACGGCGGCCGCATCCGTGATGCGGTCCTCCTCGTCCACCCGCCCGGCGACGGCCTGCACCTCCACGTCCTCCGGCCGCAGGCTCCCCAGCCCCACCCTCACCCGGAGGGCCAGCGTGCTGCCCAGCTCCGCGGTGGCGGAGGCCACGGACGTCTCGACGTGGTCGACGGTCACCCCGTGCCACGCCCCCCGCACCGCCGCCTTCCACTCCGCGAGCTCCCGCGCGGCGTCCGCGTCCATCGCCCGGTGCGCGTGCGCGGCCGGGGTGTACAGCCGCTCCACGTACTCCCGCACCATCCGCCCGGCCAGGACCTTCGGCCCGAGCAGGCTCAGCGTCCGCCGGACCATCTCGATCCACCGGTCCGGCAGCCCGCTGCGCCCGCGCTCGTAGAAGGTGCGGGTCACCCGCTGCTCCAGCAGGTCGTACAGCGCCGCGGCCTCTATGTCGTCGCGCCGGTCCGGGTCGGTCCCCGCGCCGTCCGCCGTGGGGATGGACCAGCCGAAGTCGGGCTGGAACCACTCGTCCCACCAGCCGTCCAGCACCGACAGGTTGAGCCCGCCGTTGAGCGCGGCCTTCATCCCGCTGGTGCCGCACGCCTCCAGCGGCCGCAGCGGGTTGTTCAGCCAGATGTCGCAGCCGGGGTACAGCTTCTGCGCCATCGCCATGCCGTAGTCGGGCAGGAAGACGATCCGGTGGCGGACCCGCGGGTCGTCGGCGAAGCGGACGAGTTCCTGGATGAGCCGCTTGCCGCCGTCGTCCGCCGGGTGCGCCTTGCCCGCGACCACGATCTGCACCGGCCGCTCGGGGTGCAGCAGCAGGTCCATCAGCCGGTCCCGGTCGCGCAGCATCAGCGTCAGCCGCTTGTAGGACGGGACGCGCCGGGCGAAGCCGATGGTGAGCACGTCCGGATCGAGGACTCCGTCGATCCAGCCGAGTTCGGCGGTCCCGGCGCCGCGCTGCCGCCAGGAGGCGCGCAGCCGCTCCCGCACCTCCAGCACGAGCAGCTCGCGCAGCGACCGGCGCAGGTCCCAGATGTCCTGGTCGGCGATGTCGGCGACGGAGTCCCAGCGGTCGGAGTCGCCGATGCTGAGCGCCTCCTCCGCGCGCTGGGTGCCGATCTGCCGGGCGCCGAGCCGGTACACCTCGGGGGCGACCCAGGTGGGCGCGTGCACCCCGTTGGTGACGGAGGTGATGGGCACCTCCTCGGGGTCGAACCCCGGCCACAGCCCGGCGAACATCTCCCGGCTGACCTGGCCGTGCAGCAGGGAGACGCCGTTGGCCCGCTGGGCGAGGCGCAGACCCATCACGGCCATGTTGAAGAGGTTGGGCTCGCCGCCCGGGTAGGTCTCCATGCCGAGCCGCAGGATGCGGTCGACCTCCAGGTTCGGCAGCTCCGCGTGCGGGCCGAAGTGCCGGGCGACCAGTTCGCGGTCGAAGCGGTCGATGCCGGCCGGCACGGGCGTGTGCGTGGTGAACACGGTCCCGGCTCGGACCGTCTCCAGTGCCGCGTCGAAGTCGAGCCCCTCGGCGCGCAGCTCCGCCATCCGCTCCAGGCCGAGGAACCCGGCGTGCCCCTCGTTGGTGTGGAACACCTCCGGCGCCGCGTGCCCGGTGACCCTGCAGTACGTGCGGACGGCGCGGACACCTCCTATGCCGAGGAGCATCTCCTGGAGCAGCCGGTGCTCGCTGCCGCCGCCGTAGAGCCGGTCGGTCACCCCCCGCTCGATGAGGTCGTTCTCCTCGATGTCGGAGTCGAGCAGAAGCAGCGGGATCCTGCCCACCTGGGCGACCCAGATACGGGCGCGCAGGGAGCGGTCGCCGGGGAGGGCGAGGGTGATCTGGGCGGGGGCGCCGTCGGCCTCCTTGAGCTGGTCCAGGGGAAGCTCGTGCGGGTCGAGGACGGGGTAGTGCTCCTGCTGCCAGCCGTCCCGGGACAGGGACTGGCGGAAGTAGCCGTGCCGGTAGAGCAGGCCGACGCCGATCAGCGGGGCGCCGAGGTCGCTGGCGGCCTTGAGGTGGTCGCCGGCCAGGATGCCGAGCCCGCCGGAGTACTGGGGCAGGGCGGCGGTGATGCCGAACTCGGGGGAGAAGTAGGCGACGGCGGCGGGGAGCCGGCCGCTCTGCCGCTGGTACCAGCGGTCGCCGGTCATGTAGGTGTCCAGGTCGTCCGCGACCGCGGCGAGGCGGTCGAGGAAGTCGCGGTCGCCGGCCAGTTCGGTGAGCCGCTCGGTCGGCACGCTGCCCAGCAGACGCATGGGATCGCCGCCGGCCGCGGCCCAGCGCTCGGGGTCGACGGAGCGGAAGAGGTCACGGGTTCCGGCGTGCCAGGACCAGCGCAGATTGCGGGCCAGGTCGCTCAGCGGCCGGAGGGGTCCGGGGAGCACGGGTCGGACGGTGAATCGACGGATAGCCTTCACAAGCCACCTCGGCGCGTTCGTGAGAGACGCGGTGTGCGTCCGGGTATCGCAGCCGACAGTACCGGCGCGGACGCCGTCCGCGGGGGAAGCCGGGGACACGGGTACCTCGCCTGCCCTGTCCAAACGATTCACCGCACAGTGGATATGGCCGATTCCGGCCCCATGTGCGGTCTTGTCGTACTACACCCCGTGCGTCGCGCCGCCGCTCGGGGACGCGTGTCCGGCCGGGCGGACCGGGCCGGTCGCCGGGCAGGGCAAAGAACCGGCCGTTTCCGCCTCCCGCCAGGTCCCACACCCACGTCACCTCCGGTGTTCGGGCCCCGCGCGCCCCTTACGCCCCGCCTTCCCCACCGGTCACGTGCGGCCGTCGGCGCACGGCGCGGGCGAATCGCCGCGCGCCGGGGCGGCGGCGGCCGGGGCGGGCGGAGAAGCCGCTGGTCACGGGCGGGGCGGGCGCCGCCTCCACGGCGCGCGCCCCCGTCAGCCCGGGTGCCCGCGTACACCGGGGTGCCGTGCGTGCTCCGAAGCGCCGGCAGCCGGTGGGAACGCACCCAGCACGGGCGGGCCCCGGACCCGCCGGGCGCCGAGAGGCCCCGGCCGGTCTTGTGTGTCGACATACGCGTGAGTAGTTAACAAAGGGCCGGATTGCCCACCCGAACGGTGTGGGAAGGCTCCTGCGGGTACACCCCACTCAGACCCCGCAGGACCCACCTCCCCACAGTCATCCGCCCACCCTCGTTGACGCGGACAGGAGCGGTCATGCCCGCCAAGCACCACTCGTCATCCCCCTCACCGTCCGGCGCCAAGGCGTCCGCCCGCACCGACGCCGCGCCCCCGCGCGGCCGGCCGCCCCGCACCGGGCCGGCCCCGTCCGCCACCGGCACGCCCGCGCCACCGGCGCCTCCCGGGACCTCCGTGGGGCGCATCCCCGTGCTGGACGTCCGGCCGCTGGTGCGGCAGGGGCGCCGGCCGGCGAAGGCCGTGCCGGGCGAGGCGTTCGAGGTGACGGCGACCGTGTTCCGTGAGGGGCACGACGCGGTGGCGGCCAACGTGGTGCTGAAGGATCCGCAGGGGCGTCCGGGCCCGTTCACGCCGATGCGGGAGCTCGCGCCCGGCACGGACCGGTGGGGGGCGACCGTCACCCCGACGGCCACCGGCCTGTGGACGTACGCGGTGGAGGCTTGGGGCGACCCGGTCACCACCTGGCGGCACCACGCGCAGATCAAGGTTCCGGCGGGCATCGACACCGAGGTGGTGCTCGAGGAGGGCGCCCGGCTGCACGAGCGGGCGGCGGAGCAGGTGCCCGGGGCCGACGACCGGGAAGTGCTGCGCGCGGCCGTGGACGGCCTGCGCGACACGCAACGCCCGGCGGCGGCCCGGCTGGCGGCGGCGCTGACGCCGGAGGTGGACGCGGTGCTGGCGAGGCACCCGCTGCGGGAGCTGGTCACCAGCAGCGAGCCGCTTCCCCTGCTGGTGGAGCGGGAACGCGCCCTGTTCGGGTCCTGGTACGAGTTCTTCCCCCGCTCCGAGGGCACCCCCGAGCAGCCGCACGGCACCTTCGACACCGCCGCGCGCCGGCTGCCCGCGATCGCCGCGATGGGCTTCGACGTCGTCTACCTGCCCCCGATCCATCCGATCGGCACCACGTTCCGCAAGGGCCCGAACAACACCCTCGACGCCGGCCCCGACGACGTCGGCGTGCCGTGGGCGATCGGCTCCCCCGAGGGCGGCCACGACGCCGTCCACCCGCGGCTGGGCACACTGGAGGACTTCACCCGCTTCGTCGCCCGCGCCCGCGACCTGGGCATGGAGGTCGCCCTCGACTTCGCCCTGCAGTGCTCCCCGGACCACCCCTGGGTGCACAAGCACCCCGAGTGGTTCCACCACCGCCCCGACGGCTCCATCGCCTACGCGGAGAACCCGCCCAAGAAGTACCAGGACATCTACCCCGTCGCCTTCGACGCCGACATGGACGGCCTGGTCACCGAGACCTGCCGGATCCTGCGGCACTGGATGGACGCCGGGGTGCGGATCTTCCGCGTGGACAACCCGCACACCAAGCCCGTCGTGTTCTGGGAGCGGGTGATCGCCGACATCAACGGCACCGACCCGGACGTCATCTTCCTGGCGGAGGCCTTCACCCGCCCGGCGATGATGCACACCCTCGCCCAGATCGGCTTCCAGCAGTCCTACACGTACTTCACCTGGCGGAACACCAAGCAGGAGCTGACGGAGTACCTCACCGAACTGTCGGGGGAGGCCGCCTCCTACATGCGGCCCAACTTCTTCGCCAACACCCCCGACATCCTGCACGCCTACCTCCAGCACGGCGGCCGGCCCGCCTTCGAGGTCCGCGCCGTCCTCGCCGCCACCCTCTCCCCCGCCTGGGGCATCTACAGCGGCTACGAACTGTGCGAGAACACCCCGCTGCGCGAGGGCAGCGAGGAGTACCTCGACAGCGAGAAGTACCAGCTCAAACCCCGTGACTGGGAAGCCGCCGCACGCGAGGGCCGCACCATCGCCCCCCTCATCACCCGCCTCAACACCGTCCGCCGCGAGAACCCGGCCCTGCGGCAACTGCGCGACCTCCACTTCCACCAGGCGGACAAGGAGGAGGTCATCGCCTACTCGAAGCGACGGGACGGCAACACGGTGCTCGTGGTCGCCAATCTCGACACCCGGCACACCCAGGAGGCGACGGTCTCGTTGGACATGCCGCAACTCGGCCTGGACTGGCACGAGTCGGTGCCGGTGCGCGACGAGCTCACCGGCGAGACCTATCAATGGGGCAGTGCCAACTATGTGCGTCTCGGTCCGGGCGGGGCACATGTACTCGTCGTCGGCGGGAGGCCCGGTGACGGGCCTTCCGGGACGCACAGCGCGGTTCTGCGACCGTCCACCCCGCAGATCGGAGGGTCATCCGCCACATGAGCGTCAACGAACCCGTCCCGGACACCTTCGAAGACACCCCCGCCAAGGACCGGGACCCCGACTGGTTCAAACGCGCCGTCTTCTACGAGGTCCTCGTCCGCTCCTTCCAGGACAGCAACGGGGACGGCATCGGCGACCTGAAGGGTCTGACCGCCAAGCTGGACTATCTGCAGTGGCTGGGCGTCGACTGCCTGTGGCTGCCGCCGTTCTTCAAGTCGCCGCTGCGCGACGGCGGGTACGACGTGGCCGACTACACCGCCGTGCTCCCCGAGTTCGGCGACCTGGCCGACTTCGTGGAGTTCGTCGACTCCGCCCATCAGCGCGGCATGCGCGTGATCATCGACTTCGTCATGAACCACACCAGCGACCAGCACCCGTGGTTCCAGGAGTCCAGGCGCGACCCCGACGGCCCGTACGGCGACTACTACGTGTGGGCCGACGACGACAAGCAGTTCCAGGACGCCCGCATCATCTTCGTCGACACCGAGGCGTCCAACTGGACGTACGACCCCGTACGCAAGCAGTACTACTGGCACCGCTTCTTCTCGCACCAGCCGGACCTGAACTACGAGAATCCGGCCGTGCAGGAGGAGATGATCTCCGCGCTTAAGTTCTGGCTGGACCTCGGGATCGACGGCTTCCGGCTGGACGCGGTGCCGTACCTGTACCAGCAGGAGGGCACCAACTGCGAGAACCTTCCGGCGACGCACGCGTTCCTCAAGCGGGTGCGCAAGGAGATCGACACCCAGTACCCGGACACCGTGCTGCTCGCCGAGGCCAACCAGTGGCCCGAGGACGTCGTCGACTACTTCGGCGACTACGCCGCCGGCGGCGACGAATGCCACATGGCCTTCCACTTCCCGGTCATGCCCCGCATCTTCATGGCCGTCCGCCGCGAGTCCCGCTACCCCGTCTCCGAGATCCTCGCCAAGACCCCCGCCATCCCCTCCGGCTGCCAGTGGGGCATCTTCCTGCGCAACCACGACGAGCTGACCCTGGAAATGGTCACCGACGAGGAACGCGACTACATGTGGGCCGAGTACGCCAAAGACCCCCGCATGCGCGCCAACATCGGCATCCGCCGGCGCCTCGCCCCCCTCCTCGACAACGACCGCAACCAGATCGAACTCTTCACCGCCCTGCTGCTGTCCCTGCCCGGATCACCGATCATCTACTACGGCGACGAGATCGGCATGGGCGACAACATCTGGCTCGGCGACCGCGACGCCGTCCGCACGCCGATGCAGTGGACGCCCGACCGCAACGCCGGCTTCTCGTCCTCGGACCCCGGCCGCCTCTACCTTCCGACGATCATGGACCCGGTCTACGGCTACCAGGTCACCAACGTCGAGGCCTCCATGGCCTCACCCTCCAGCCTGCTCCACTGGACCCGGCGCATGATCGAGATCCGCAAGCAGAACCCCGCGTTCGGCCTCGGCTCCTACACCGAACTGCCCTCCTCCAACCCCGCTGTCCTCGCCTTCCTCCGCGAGTACGAGGACGACCTGGTCCTGTGCGTCAACAACTTCTCCCGTTTCGCGCAGCCGACCGAGCTGGACCTCAGCGCCTTCGAGGGGCGGCACCCGGTGGAGCTGTTCGGCGGGGTGCGGTTCCCGGCCGTCGGCGAACTGCCGTACCTGATGACGCTCGGGGGTCACGGCTTCTACTGGTTCCGGCTCCGCAAGGACGCCGCGTAGAACCCGGGGCGGGGCGGTTTCTCCCGCTCCGCCCGGGGCACGCATGAGTAACACCCCGCCCACCGGCGGCGCCCCGTGGTGCGGCCGACAGAGGGGAAAGGACGCGACGCCATGTCGGAAGCCGTCACACGCACCGTCACGACCCCGCCCGGCCTCCTTGCGTCACTCGAGCCACTGTTGCGGGAGTGGCTGCCGAGACAGCGCTGGTTCGCCGGGAAGGGCCGCCCGGTCACCGGGTTCGACCTGGTGGCGGCCACCGAGCTGCTGCCGGCCGGCGCGAAGCTCGGCCTGTACCACCTGCTGGTGCGCGCCCACCAGCCCCTTCAGCCCGGCCCCGGCCGGCAGGAGCAGCCGGGCGACTGCTACCAGCTGTTCATAGGCGTGCGCGAGGCGCTGCCGCCCCGGCTGGCGCCCGCGCTGATCGGTCATGTGTCGCAGGGTCCGCTGGCCGGACGGACGGTCTACGAGGCCCTGCACGACACCCGGCCCGCCGATCTGCTCCTGGAGGCCCTGCGCACCCGGGCCCGGATCGGCGGGCTTCGTTTCGAGCGCGACCCGCGCCAGGAGATACGGCCCGGCCTGGTGCCGCGCCTGATGACCGCCGAGCAGTCGAACTCGTCGGTCGTCTACGGCGACACCTTCATCCTGAAACTGATGCGCCGGGTGGTGCCCGGCATCAACCCGGACCTGGAGCTGCCGCTGGCGCTGGCCCGCGAGGGGTGCCCCCGGGTGCCCCCGCCGACGGCGTGGCTGGTCGCCGACGCCGAGGACACGGCCGGGCCGTCGCACACGGCCGAGCCGTACGTCCTCGGTGTGCTCCAGCCGTTCGTGCAGGGTGCCACCGACGGCTGGGAGCTGGCGCTGCGGGAGCTGGCGAAGGGGCAGGACTTCGTCTCCGAGGCGCGGGCCGTCGGGCGGGCCACCGCCGAGGTGCACACCGCGCTGGCGCGCGCGCTGCCCACGGTCACCCTGGGTCATGTGCAGATGCGCGCCCTGGTCCACGGCATGACCGAGCGGCTGGAGGCGGCCGTGCACGCGGTGCCCGCGCTGCAGCCGTACGCGGAGGACCTCCGCTCGGCGTACACCGCGCTGGACGACCTCGCGTCGGAGGGCCGCACGTGGACCGCCCAGCGGGTCCACGGCGACCTGCACCTCGGGCAGTGCCTGCGCTCCCCGGCCGGCGCCTGGTCGCTGATCGACTTCGAGGGGGAGCCGGCCCGGCCGCTGGCCGAGCGCCGGATGCCGCAGCCGGCCGTGCGGGACGTGGCGGGCATGCTGCGCTCCTTCGACTACGCGGCGCGCACGACGGACCCGCCGCAACCCGACTGGGCCGCCCACTGCCGGGCGGCGTACTGCGCCGGGTACGCGGAGGCCGCCGGCCGTGACCCGCGCACCGAGCCGGTGCTGCTGCGCGCGTACGAGACCGACAAGGCGGTCTACGAAGCGGTCTACGAGGCCCGGCACCGCCCCGACTGGCTGCCCGTGCCGCTGGCGGCCCTGCGCCGGCTCGCCTCGGCCGACCCGACCTGATCCACCCGACCCGCGTCCAGGAGGCTTCGCCCGTGACCCCCCGCCCCGAGTCCAGTGGTCCGTCCCCGGAGCAGCCGGCCGACCGGCGGCGCACCGAGCCACCGGCGCCCGCGCGGAAGAAGAAGCCCGCGAAGAAGCAGCCCGCTCCGGCCGCGGCCGAGAAGCCCGCCGCGCGGAAGACGCCCGCCAAGAAGACGGCGTCCGCGGCGGCGAAGGCGGCAACACCGCAGCCCGCGGGCAGTCGCGCCGTTGGGACGGCACGGGGGGACGCGGGCGGCGCCTCGCGGACGGCACCGGCGGCAGTGACACCCGCGGTGCCGGACGGGACGCCGCAGTTCGCCCCGCCGGAGGCGGAGATCGCCGTCTCCCCCGCCGTGGACGCCGGTGACCGGGAGCGGCTGCTGCACGGGACGCATCACGCGCCGCACTCCGTGCTGGGCGCGCACCGCGTGCCCGGCGGGGTCGCCTTCCGGGCGTTCCGGCCGTACGCGCGGGCGGTGACCGTGGTGTCCGGCGGCATGACCGTCGACCTGCACGACGACGGCGACGGCTTCTTCTCCGGCCTGCTGCCGCTGCGGGAGGTCCCGGCATACCGGCTGCGCGTCATGTACGAGGGGACGGAGCTGGAGACGGAGGACGCCTACCGCTTCCTGCCCACCCTGGGTGAACTGGACCTGCATCTGATCGGTGAGGGCCGGCACGAGGAGCTGTGGACGGTGCTGGGCGCGCACCCCATGACCCACCAGGGCGTGGACGGCACCCGGTTCTCGGTGTGGGCGCCGAACGCGCGGGGCGTGCGGGTGGCGGGCTCGTTCAACTTCTGGGACGGCGCCGGCTTCCCGATGCGCTCGCTGGGCTCGTCCGGGGTGTGGGAGCTGTTCGTGCCGGGGATCGGCGAGGGCGAGCTGTACAAGTTCGAGATCACCCGCCCCGACGGTTCGATGACCGTGCGCGCCGACCCGATGGCCCGCCGCACGGAGGTGCCCCCGGCCACCTCGTCGATCGTCACGTCGTCGCGGTACGAGTGGGGCGACGCGCAGTGGCTGGAGCGGCGGGCGAAGGTGCCCGCGCACCGGGCGCCGCTCTCCGTGTACGAGGTGCACCTGCCGTCGTGGCGGCCGGGGCTCACCTACCGGCAGCTCGCCGACCAGCTCCCCGCGTATGTGAAGGACCTGGGCTTCACGCACGTCGAGCTGATGCCGGTCGCCGAGCACCCCTTCGGCGGCTCCTGGGGCTACCAGGTCACCGGGTTCTACGCGCCGACGGCCCGTATGGGCACCCCGGACGACTTCAAGTACCTGGTGGACGCCCTGCACCGGGCCGGCATCGGCGTGATCATGGACTGGGTGCCCGCGCACTTCCCGCGCGACGAGTGGGCGCTGGCCGAGTTCGACGGCCGTCCGCTGTACGAGCACTCCGATCCGCTGCGCGCCGCGCACCCCGACTGGGGCACCCTGGAGTTCGACTTCGGGCGGCGCGAGGTGCGCAACTTCCTGGTGGCCAACGCCCTCTACTGGTGCGAGGAGTTCCACATCGACGGGCTGCGCGTCGACGCGGTCGCCTCGATGCTCTACCTGGACTACTCGCGTGAGCCCGGCGAATGGACGCCGAACGAGCACGGCGGCCGGGAGAACCTGGACGCGGTGGCGTTCCTGCAGGAGATGAACGCGACCGTGTACCGCAGGGTGCCGGGGGTCGTGACGATCGCCGAGGAGTCCACCGCCTGGGACGGCGTCACCCGCGCCACCCATCACCGCGGCCCGAGCGGCTTCGGCGGTCTGGGGTTCGGGCTGAAGTGGAACATGGGCTGGATGCACGACTCGCTGGAGTACATGAGCCACGAGCCGGTGCACCGCAAGTACCACCACGGCGAGATGACCTTCTCGATGGTGTACGCGTACAGCGAGAACTACGTGCTGCCGATCTCCCACGACGAGGTGGTGCACGGCAAGCGGTCCCTGGTGTCGAAGATGCCCGGCGACTGGTGGCGGCAGCGCGCCGACCTGCGCGCCTACCTGGGCTTCATGTGGGCCCACCCCGGCAAGCAACTCCTCTTCATGGGGCAGGAGTTCGCCCAGGGCGCGGAGTGGTCGGAGGCGCACGGCCCGGACTGGTGGCTGCTCGACCCGCACTACGGCGCGGAGGCCGACCACCGGGGCGTACGGGATCTGGTGCGCGACCTCAACACCGTCTACCGGGCCACCCCGGCGCTGTGGCAGTACGACACCGAGCCGGCCGGCTTCCGCTGGGTGACCGGTGACGCCGCCGACGACAACGTGCTGGCCTTCCTGCGGTACGACGCCGACGGTTCGCCGCTGCTCGCGGTGTGCCACTTCGCGCCGGTCGTACGGCACGACTACCGCGTCGGCGTCCCGGACGACGTGCCCGCCTGGCACGAGGTCCTGAACACCGACGTGGCCCGCTACGGCGGCTCCGACGTCACCAACCCCGACCCGGTGAAGCCGGAGCCGCAGGGGTGGCACGGTCTGCCGGCGAGCATCCGACTGACCCTGCCGCCCCTGGCGACGGTGTGGCTGCGCCCGGCCTGACCGGAACGCGGCCTACGCGAGCGCCTTCGCCAGCGAGTCCGGGAGCGGCTCGGTGTGCAGCACACCGAGCCGCTGGGTGGCGCGGGTGAGCGCCACGTACAGGTCGCTGGTGCCGTAGCGGCCCGGCTCGACCACCAGGACCGAGTCGAACTCGAGCCCCTTGGCCTGGCGCGGGTCGAGGAGCACCACCCGGTGGGTGAGGTCCGGCTCGGCGCCCGCCGTCACCCCGTCCAGGCGGGCGGCCAGGGCGCGGTGCAGCTCGCGCGGGGCGATGACCGCCAGGCGGCCCTCCTCCGGGGTGAGCTCCTGGACCGCCTCGGCGGTGGCGGCGGGCAGGTCCTCGGCGGCCCGGGCCCACGGCCTCACCCCGGTGGCGCGCACCGAGCTGGGCGGCTCGAAGCCGGGGTGCGCGTCGCGGACCACGGCGGCCGCGACCTCCATGATCTCCGCCGGGGTGCGGTAGTTGACGCCGAGCCGGTGGTGCTCCCAGCGGTCCTCGACGTAGGGGGCGAGGATGCCCTCCCAGGAGCCGACGCCGCCCGCCTCCGAGGTCTGCGCCGGGTCGCCGACCAGCGTCATCGACCGGGTAGGGCTGCGCCGCATCAGCAGCCGCCACGCCATCGGGGACAGCTCCTGCGCCTCGTCCACGATGATGTGGCCGAACGCCCAGGTGCGGTCGGCGGCGGCGCGCTCGGCGGCGCTGCGGTGGTCGTCCTCCTCGTGCCGTTCGGCGAACCGCTCGGCGTCGATGATGTCGTGCGCGGACAGCACCTCGGAGGACTCGGGGTCGTCCTCCTCCTTGTCCTCGAACTCGAAGGTCCGGGAGGCGTAGGAGACGTCCAGCACGCCCTGCGCGTAGGCGATCTGCCGCTGCCGTTCGCGTTCGGCGCGCTCGCGGGCGAGCCGGTCGTCCTCGCCGAGGAGTTCGGCGGCCTCGTCCAGCAGCGGCACGTCGGAGACGGTCCAATGCCGGGTGACCGGGCGGCGGACCGCGGCGGCGTCCTCGTCGGAGAGGTAGCCCTCCGGGGCGGCGAGGAAGTCCGCGACCAGGCGCTGCGGGGTGATGCGCGGCCAGAGCTGGTCGATCGCGGACCACACCTCGGGGTTCTCGGCCAGCTCGTCGCGGATCTGGGTGATGTCGCTCGGGTCGAGCAGGTTGGACCCGTCGTACGGGTCGGTGCCGATGCGCTCGGCGAGCATGTCGGTGAGCGTGTTGAGGATGTGTCCCTCGAAGTGCTCGCGGGCCACGTTGTGCGGCAGCTTCGTGGCGCGGGTGCGCTCCCGGGCGACGTTCACCAGGCCGTCGTCGAGCATCAGGACCTCCCGGTCGTGCTCGATGGCGATGACCGGGTCGGGCAGCGCCTGCCGGTCGCTCACGTACTCCGCGAGCACGCCGGCCATGTCCGCCCGTCCCTTGACGGCGGCGGCCTCCGGGGTGTCCCTGCGGGTCGTCCGCACACCCGGGAACAGCT
Source organism: Streptomyces sp. GB4-14 (assembly GCF_022696125.1). Lineage (NCBI taxonomy): Bacteria > Bacillati > Actinomycetota > Actinomycetes > Kitasatosporales > Streptomycetaceae > Streptomyces > Streptomyces sp. GB4-14. The sequence goes on from NZ_RZHO01000002.1 coordinate 1,785,583, forward strand.
CGCCGACGGTCGCGAGGAGCACACCGGTCTCGCCGAGGCTGGGCAGCACCTCGCCGATGTAGCCGAGGAACGCCGGGTTGGGTCCGACGATCAGGACGGCGCGGCGGGCCAGCAGCTCGCGGTGTTCGTAGAGCAGGTACGCGGCCCGGTGCAGGGCCACGGCGGTCTTGCCGGTGCCGGGGCCGCCCTCGACCACCATGACACCCCGGTGCGGGGCGCGGATGATGCGGTCCTGGTCGGCCTGGATGGTGCGGACGATGTCGCCCATGCGGCCGGTGCGGGCGGAGTTGAGGGCGGCGAGCAGCACGGCGTCGCCGGTGGGGTCCTCGTGGCCGGTGCGGGTGTCGTCGCCGAGGTCGAGGATCTCGTCGTGCAGGCCGGTGACCCGGCGGCCCTCGGTGGCGATGTGCCGGCGGCGGCGCAGCCCCATCGGCGTGTGGCCGGTGGCCAGGTAGAAAGGGCGGGCGACGTCGGCCCGCCAGTCGATGAGGACCGGGGTGCGCTCGTCGTCGTCGGCGCGCAGGCCGATGCGGCCGATGTGGTGGGTCCGCCCGGAGGCGAGGTCGATCCGGCCGAAGCAGAGGGAGCCGTCCACCGCGTTCAGCGCGGCGAGCAGCCCGGAGCGCTCGGCGACCAGGATGTCCCGCTCCAGCCGGGCCTGCCGGGGGGTGTGGCCCTGGGCGAGGGCGTCCGCCACACCGGCCTCGGCGTCACCCCGCAGGACGTCCACCCGTGCGTACAGTCCGTCGATGAATTCCTGTTCGTGCCGCAATTCATCGTCCGGAAATTCGGTGTTTGACAATTCCACTCCCGCCCGGATATACTGTGCTCACTGAACTTCTTCGCGACCTCTTTTTCAACGAAGGCGCGAATGAACGAATATACGCAAGGAAAACCCCCGGGCGCAATTACCCGGGGGTTTTTCCTTCCATGGAGGGCGGCGGTCAGAGCACGTCGCGCAGCTCCTCCCGCAGCCGCCGGCCCGGCCGCGCGCCGACCATGGAGCGCAGCGGCTCCCCGTCGCGGAAGACGACGAACGTCGGCATCGACAGCACCTTGTACGCGTTCGTCGTGGCCGGATTGCGGTCCACGTTCAGCTGGACGACCTTCAGCCGTCCCTCCTCCGCCGCGGCCAGGTCACGCAGCACCGGCGCCATCTGCCGGCACGGCGGGCACCAGTCGGCGGTGAACTCCACCAGCACCGGAAGTCCGGCGCCCAGCACCTCCTCCCTGAAATCCGCGTCCGTCACCTCGGGCACGCCGCTCATCGCTGTCCCCCTCCCAGTTCGCACTCCGGTTCCGGACCACCCGGGACCGTCGCGTCGGCCGCGAGCGCCGCACGGGCCGCCTCCGCCCTCGCCAGCTGCCGCCCGACCTGCTCCCGCACCGCGCCCAGCTCGGCGATGAGCGTGTCGAGCTCGTCGAGTTTGCGCCGGTAGACCTGGAGCGAGGCCGGGCAGGAGTCGCCCTCGGGGTGCCCCGCGCGCAGGCACTCCACGAACGGCCGGGTCTCCTCCAGGCCGAACCCGAAGTCCTGAAGCGTGCGGATCTGCCGCAGCAGCCTCAGGTCGGACTCGTCGTAGGTCCGGTAGCCGTTGCCGTCCCTGCGTGCGGGCAGCAGCCCGCGGGACTCGTAGTACCGCAGCGTCCGCGTCGTGGTCCCGGCGCGTGCGGCCAGCTCGCCGATTCGCATGCCGTCGAACGTACGGCTTGACGTCGGCGTCAGGGCAAGGGCGCAGTGCCGGGGAGGGGAAAAGGCCGGGCGGCCGGACTCACGGGGGAGGAGTCCGGCCGCCCGGCGGGAGGCCCTGTCAGGGGGGTGGGCCTTCCGGGGACCGGCCGGCCGGGGCGACGGGGGTGCGGACCGGCCGGCCGGGGTGGGGAGGGCCTGGGGTCAGGCCTTGGCGAGCTGCTTCTCGCCGCCCGCCTCGGACACCTCGGCCTCGTCGTCCCGGTCGGCGCCGTCGCCGTGGTCGTCCAGCAGCGTGCGCTCGTCGAACGGGGCGCGTCCGGCCAGCACCTCGGCGACCCGCTCCTTGTCGATCTCCTTCGTCCAGGTGCCGATCAGCACCGTGGCGATCGCGTTGCCGGCGAAGTTGGTCAGCGCGCGGGCCTCGCTCATGAAGCGGTCGATGCCGACGATCAGGCCGATGCCGTCCACCAGGGCGGGCTTGTGCGACTGGAGACCGCCGGCCAGGGTCGCGAGGCCGGCGCCGGTGACGCCGGCGGCGCCCTTCGAGGCGACCAGCAGGAACAGCAGCAGCGGGATCTGCTCGCCGATCGACATCGGCGTGCCCATGGCGTCGGCGATGAACAGCGAGGCCATGGTCATGTAGATCATGGTGCCGTCGAGGTTGAAGGAGTAGCCGGTCGGGACGGTGATGCCGACCACCGGCTTGCTGACGCCCAGGTGCTCCATCTTCGCGATGAGCCGCGGCAGCGCGGACTCGGAGGAGGAGGTGGACAGGATCAGCAGGAACTCACGGCCCAGGTACTTGAACAGGGTCCACACGTTCAGGCCCGCGACGATCTTCAGCATCGCGCCGAGCACCACGAAGATGAACAGCACACAGGTGACGTAGAAGCCGAGCATCAGCACCGCGAGGCTCTTCAGCGCGTCCAGGCCGGCCGAGCCGGTGACCGCGGCCATCGCGCCGAACGCGCCGACCGGGGCCGCCCACATGATCATGGCGAGGACACGGAAGACCAGCCGCTGGATGTGTTCGATCCCGCGCAGGACCGGCTGCCCGGCGTTGCCCATGGCCTGCAGGGCGAAGCCGCACAGCAGCGCGATCAGCAGGGTCTGCAGGACCTCGCCCTGGGTGAAGGCGGACACGATGGTGGTCGGGATGATGCCGAGCAGGAACTCGGTGGTGTCCTTCGCCTCCGCGTCGATCTGGGCGTGGCCGGTCTCCTTGACCGCGTCGGTGATCGCGAGGCCGGTGCCCGGCTCCAGGATGTTGCCGACGACCAGGCCGATGGCGAGCGCCACCACGGACATGACCATGAAGTAGCCGAGGGCGATGCCGCCCACCGCGCCGACCTTGGCGGCCTTCCGCACGGACCCGATGCCCAGCACGATGGTGCAGAAGATGATCGGCGAGATCATCATCTTGATCAGGTTCACGAAGCCGGTGCCGATCGGCTTCAGCTCGACCGCGAAGTCCGGCGCGATCAGGCCGACGGCGATGCCGAGGGCGACCGCGACGATCACCGCGATGTAGAGATAGTGCGTGCGGTCCCGCTTGGCCTCGGGTGCGGCAGGTGCCGTATCGGCGGTGCTGGTCACGGCGGCCCTCCTTGACGTCGTCGTCGGCATCACCGGCGTGCGGCTCACGTCCGGGGGATGGTTCGGGGGAACGCGGTGACTATGTCGCGCCTTGTGAGTGCGGTCACCCTTCCGTTCATTTAGTTCACCGCGGAAGCACGAGGCAGACTGGCGGGATGCGTATCCCCCTCCCCCGGCCCCGCAGTCTCGCGGGGCAGCTCTTCGCCATGCAGGCCGTGCTGCTCACGGTCGTCGTGGCGGGGTACGCGCTGGCCACCTATCTCAGCCACCGCGGCGAGGCCGAGGAGGCAGCGGGACGGCAGGCCACCTCGGTGGCCCTCTCGGTCGCCGACTCGCCCTCCGTGCGGGAGGCGATCCGCTCGTCCGACCCGTCGGCGCGGCTCCAGCCGTACGCGGTGGCGGTGGTGCGCGACACCGACGTGGACTTCGTCACGATCATGGATCCGCGGGGCATCCGCTGGACCCACCCCGACCCGGCCCAGATCGGCCTGCCCTTCCAGGGGCACACCGGCCCGGCGCTTCGGGGACGCACCTTCACCGAGACCTACACCGGCACACTCGGCCCGTCCGTGCGGGCCGTGACGCCGGTGAGGGACGGCGACCGGATCGTCGGCCTGGTCAGCGCGGGCATACGGGTCGAGGAGATCGGCCGGCGGGTGCAGGAGCAGCTGGCCGCGCTGCTGGCGGTCGCGGCGGGCGCGCTCGGGCTCGGCGCGGTCGGCACGTACGTGATCAACGCGCGGCTCCGCCGGCACACCCACGGCATGAACGCGACCGAGCTGAGTCACATGCACGACTACCATCAGGCCGCGCTGCACGCCGTGCGCGAGGGTCTGCTGATGCTGGACGGGCAGTTCCGGGTGGCGCTGATCAACGACGGCGGCCGGGAGCTGCTCGGGGTGGACCAGGAGGAGGACGTGGTGGGCCGGTCGGTCGCGGAGCTGGGTCTGCCGGCCCCGCTGACGGGCGCGCTGCTCGCCTCCGAGCCACGGGTCGACGAAGTGCACCTCACGGCCGACCGGGTGCTGGTGGTGAACACCTCGCCGGTCACCGGCGGCCAGCGGCGCGGCTCGGTGGTGACGCTGCGGGACGTCACCGAGCTGCAGTCGCTGATGGGCGAGCTGGACTCGGAGCGGGGTTTCACGCAGGCGCTGCGCTCCCAGGCGCACGAGGCGGCGAACCGGCTGCACACCGTGGTGTCGCTGATCGAGCTGGGCCGCGCCGAAGAGGCCGTGGAGTTCGCCACCGCCGAGCTGGAGCTGGCGCAGGCGCTCACCGACCAGGTGGTGGCGGCGGTGAGCGAGCCGGTGCTGGCGGCGCTGCTGCTGGGGAAGACCGCGCAGGCCAACGAGCGGGGCGTGGAGCTGGTGGTGTCCCCGGACAGCCGCCTGGACGACGGCCTGCTCCCGGAGGCGCTGCCCTCCCGCGACCTGGTGACCATCCTCGGCAACCTGATCGACAACGCGGTGGACGCGGCGCAGGGCGGGGTGCGGCCGCGGGTGACGGTGACGGCGCTGACCGAGGAGGACGGTTCGGAGCTGGTCCTGCGGGTCGGCGACACCGGGCCGGGCGTCGACCCGGACCGCACCGAGGAGCTGTTCCGGCTCGGCTACACCACCAAGCCGTCCGGTCCCGGCGGGCGGGGTCTGGGGCTCGCGCTGGTCCGGCAGGCGGTGTCCCGGCACGGCGGCACCCTCGCGGTGACCTCCGGCGAGGAGGGCGGCGCCGTGTTCGACGTGCGGATCCCGCTGCGGGAGACGGCCGGTGTGGTCGTGAACGGCGCGGGCGGTGCCGTGTGACCGGGCAGCCGATCAGGGTGCTGGTCGTCGAGGACGACCCGGTCGCCGCCGACGCGCACATGACGTACGTCGGGCGGGTGCCCGGCTTCGTCGCCGTCGGCAAGGCGCACACCGGGGCCGCGGCCCGCCGGGCGCTCGACCGCACCCCCGTCGACCTGCTGCTTCTCGACCTGCACCTGCCGGACGTGCACGGACTGCAGCTGGCCCGCACCCTGCGGGCGGCCGGCCATCACGCCGACGTGATCGCGGTGACGTCGGCGCGGGACCTCACGGTGGTGCGCGAGGGGGTGTCGCTCGGCGTCGTGCAGTACGTGCTGAAGCCGTTCACCTTCGCGACGCTCCGCGACCGGCTGGTCCGGTACGCCGAGTTCCGCGCCGCGGCCGGCGAGGCGAGCGGCCAGGACGAGGTCGACCGCGCGCTCGCGGCCCTGCGCGCCCCCGGCCCGGCCGCCCTCCCGAAGGGCCTCAGCGGGCCCACCCTGGAACGCGTCTCCACGGTCCTGCGCGACGCCCCCGACGGCCTCACCGCCACGGGCGTCGCGGAGGCGGTCGGCATCTCCCGCATCACGGCCCGCCGCTACCTGGAACACCTCGTCGACTGCGGCTGCGCGGCCCGCCGGCCCCAGTACGGGACGGTGGGGCGGCCGGAGCTTCAGTACCGGTGGGTCTCCGGCCGCTGAACCGCGCCGTCACGCCGCTCGCGCGGACCGCACGGCCTGCGAGGCGAGCCCCGCCGAAGCTCACGAAGCCTTCACCGCCCCCGGCGGTTCCCCCTGCGCACGCTCATTGACCCGACCGGACCGGTCAACTTACGTTCGCCAGGCAGCCGTCCAGGCCACAGTGTCGTGTGCCCGTAGGAGGTCGTGCCCGTGCGCCCCACCGCCGCCCGCCCCCGCACCACCGTCCGTCCGACCGCGTTCGTCGCCCTCTGCGCCGCCGCCCCGCTGCTGCTGACCGCCTGCGGCGGCGGGTCCGGCGGGGACCCGGACACGCTGAAGGTGTCCTTCAAGCAGTCCACGGACAACTCCGTGAAGGTGATGGACACCTATCTCGCCGGCATCAAGCAGCAGTTCGAGAAGGCCCACCCCGGCAAGAAGGTGGAGCTCGTCCCCATCAAGGCGCCGGACGCCGAGTACTACACCAAGCTCCAGCAGATGCTCCGCTCCCCCAGGACCGCGCCCGACCTGGTGTACGAGGACACGTTCCTCATCAACTCCGACATCACCAGCGGGTACTTGAAGCCGCTGGACCCCTACCTCGCCGGGTGGAAGGACTGGGACCGGTTCGCCGGCACCGCGAAGGCCGCCGCCCAGGGCGAGGACGGGAAGACGTACGGCGTCCCCGACGGGACCGACACGCGCGGACTGTGGTTCAGCAAACACGTCTTCGCGAAGGCGGGGCTGCCCGCGAACTGGCAGCCGAGGACCTGGGAGGACGTCCTGGACGCCGCCCGCACCGTCAAGAAGGAGGTGCCCGGCGTCATCCCGCTGAACGTCTACACCGGCAAGCCGGTCGGCGAGGCGGCCACCATGCAGACCTTCGAGATGCTGCTGTACGGCACGAACGACGGCACGTCGGACCCGCTGTACGACAAGGACAGCAAGAAGTGGATCACGGCGGGCAAGGGCTTCCGGGACGCCCTGACGTTCGTCGAGACCGTCTACAAGGAGAAGCTCGGGCCCGACGTCGCCGACGCCCTCGACCCCAACGTGGGCACCCGGGTGCGCGGCGAGTGGCTGCCGGAGGGCAAGCTCGGGATCGCGCTGGACGGTTCCTGGCTGCCGCAGGACTGGCTGGAGGGCAGCGGCCACGAGTGGCCCGAGTGGTCGAAGGAGCTGGGGCTCGCGGCGATGCCCACCCAGCACGGGCAGGCGCCCGGCAAGGTGAGCATGTCGGGCGGCTGGACCTGGGCGATCCCCGCCAAGGCGGCCAACCCCGACCTGGCCTTCGAGTTCGTGAAGACGATGCAGACCAAGGCCAACGCGCAGAAGTGGTACATCGCCAACTCCGGCATCGCGGTCCGCGAGGACGTCGCGTCCGATCCGGCGTACACGGCGGCCCAGCCCGGCATCCGGTTCTTCACCGACCTGGTGGAACACACCCACTACCGGCCCGCGTACCCGGCGTACCCGAAGGTGTCGACCGCCATCCAGGAGGCGATGGAGGCCGTGACCACGGGTGACGCGTCCGTGGAGGAGGCCGCGCGGGGCTACGACGAGGCGCTGCGCGACGCCGCCGGCGGCCAGGTCACCTCGCAGTGAGCGGCGACGGGACGCGCCGATGACCGCCGCCGCACCGCAGGCGGGCCCGGACCTCGTGAAGACCCCGGGCCCGCCCGCCGCCTCCCCGCCCCCGCGGGACCGGCGCGCCCTGCGCCGGTCCCTCCCCCGCTTCCTGCCGCTCACCCCCGCGCTCGCCCTGCTGCTCGTGTTCCTCGCGGGGCCGATCGCGTACTGCGTCCTCATCGCCTTCACCGATCTGCAGCTGACCGGTCAGGCCGAGGAGTCGTTCGTCGGTCTGGACAACTTCCGCCGGGCGTTCCGCGACGACGCGTTCCTCAACGCCGTGTGGCTGACCCTGGTGTTCACGGTGGTGTCGGCGCTGGTCGGGCAGAACACGCTGGGCCTTGCGCTGGCCGCGCTGATGCAGCGGGCGTCGAAGCCGGTGCGCACGCTGACCGGCGGTGTCGTCGTCACGGCGTGGGTGCTGCCCGAAGTGGTGGCGGGGTTCCTGCTGTACGCGTTCTTCCGCCGCGAGGGGACGCTGAACGCGGTCCTGGACTGGCTGCATCTGCCGTCGCAGAACTGGCTGTTCACCCTGCCCGTCCTGGCGGTGTCGTTCGCCAACGTGTGGCGCGGCACGGCGTTCTCGATGCTGGTGTACTCCGCCGCGCTGAACGAGATCCCGAAGGAGATCACCGAGGCGGCCGAGGTGGACGGCGCGAGCGGGTGGCGCCGGATGTGGCATGTCACGCTGCCGATGATCCGCCGCTCGATCGGCACCACGCTGATGCTCAACACCCTGCAGACGCTCTCGGTGTTCGGTCTGATCTGGGTGATGACGCGGGGCGGCCCCGGCGGGAAGAGCCAGACGCTGCCGCTGTTCATGTACGAACAGGCCTCCCAGAACAGCCTGATCGGGTACGGCACGGCGGTGGCGCTGCTGCTTCTGCTGGTGGGCTCGCTGTTCTCGCTGCTGTACATGCGTCTGCTGCGGACGGAGGTCTGACCGCCATGTCCCCGTCCACGCGGTCCTTGTCCTCGCGGTCCTTGTCCTCGCGCCGCACCGCCCGGCGGCTGGCCGCCGACGCCGGGCTGCTCGTCGTCACCGTCGCGTTCCTGCTGCCGCTGGCGTGGGTGGTGCTCTCCGCGGTCGACCCGCACGCCGGTCTGCGGGTGAAGACCCCGGACGGGGTCACGCTGGAGCACTTCGACGCGATCCTCACCGACGAGATCACCTTCACCCCGCTGCTCAACAGCCTTGTCCTGTGCGGGGGCGCGACCGCGCTGACCGTGGTGTGCGCGGCGCTGGCCGCGTATCCGCTGTCCCGCTACCGGTCGCGGCTCAACCGGCCGTTCCTGCTGACGATCCTCTTCGCGACCAGCCTGCCGATCACCGCGATCATGGTGCCGGTGTACGCGCTGTTCGTGCGGGTGAACCTGATCGACACGATGCAGGGCACGATCTTCTTCTTCGCGGCGTCCCAGCTCCCGTTCGCCGTCTGGCTGATGAAGAACTTCATGGATGGCGTGCCGAAGGAGCTGGAGGAGGCGGCCTGGACCGACGGGGCGTCCTCGCTCCAGTCGCTCGCGCGGATCGTGCTGCCGCTGATGGGGCCGGGCGTGGCGGTGGTGACCGTCTTCTCGTTCGTGATGATGTGGGGAAACTTCTTCGTCCCGTTCATGCTGCTGCTCAGTCCGGATCTGATGCCGGCGTCGGTGAGCATCAACGACTTCTTCGGCAACCGCGGGATGGTGGCGTACGGCCAGCTCGCGGCGTTCTCCATCGTCTACTCGACGCCGGTGATCCTGCTGTACGTGCTGATCTCCCGGCGGCTGGGGGCGGGGTTCGCGCTGGGCGGTGCGGTGAAGGGGTGACCGGCGGATTCGCGCCGCGTGCGCGGACGCGGGCGGAGGGGCGCACGGGGCGCGGGGCTCGTACGGGGGTACGAGGGGCGGGCGTCCGTTCCGTCCGGCTCGTGCGCGAAGCGGGCGCGCACGGGCTCGCATATGCCCGCTGAGCGTGCCGTTCGCAATACGGAGCGCCTCACTCCGCGACCGGTGCGGTCCTCCCTCCGAAACGCGACCGGCCGGTAGCCGTACCTTCCTACGATCCGTGAGCCTGGCCGAACAGACCGTAGTCACCCCCGGCGGGCGGGCCTAGCTTGTGGGCCGTGCGCCGACCTCCCCCTCGCAGTGACCGCCATCCGCCCCCTCCGTTCAACGCCCCCGCCGCCCGGCGGCTGCGCGCCGCGCTGGGCCTGGACCCGGACCATGTGGCCCGCGCCCTGCGCGCCTCCTACGACCTGCCGTACGTCACGCCGGCTCTCGTCGCCGCGTGGGAGCGCGGCAACGCCTCCCCGTCCCATCCCGAACTCGCCGCCCTGGCAGGCGTGCTGTGGTGTTCCCCCGGCGAACTCATCGGCCGCCCCCGCACGTTGCGCGAGCACAGGATGGCCCGCGGCCTGGCGCCGGAGGACGTCGCCCACACCGTGGGGCACGAACTTCACGCGTACCTGCGGATGGAGGAGACGGGCCGGTGGCGCGGCACCGAGCGCCAGACGGCCGCACTGACCCGGATGCTCGGTCTGTCCCTTGCCGACGTCCTCACCGTCACCGGCCGCGAGGAACACCTCGCGGAGCTGCTGCGTGACGCGGTGACCACGCGCTGGCAGGCGTACGTCCGGCCGGTGTCGAAGATCGCCCCGCTGGAACGGCGTCTCCTGGAGGAGGTGCTGCACCGGCTGCACCGGGACTACCAGGGCCACATGGCCGCCACCCTCAGCTGGGGCGGCGGCCCCGCCGACGCGTCCGACCCGGGCCGCGACTTCCTCACGCACGTGGTCGACCACTTCTGGACGGCGGTCGAGGACGGCGGCCGCGCCTGAACGGCACGAGGCTCTTGATGCGGACCCGGGCCTTCCTGTGGTGCCGCTCCTGACGAGCTCCCACGCGGCCACGGGCGACGTCGGGGGTGCGAGGGCGCTGCCCCGCACCCCCCCGGGACGGAGGGCGCGGTCTAGAAGACCGACTCCGCCTCGTCCATGCGGTCCTTCGGGACGGTCTTCAGTTCCGTGACGGCCTCCGCGAGCGGGACCATCACGATGTCCGTGCCGCGCAGGGCGGTCATCCTGCCGAAGTCGCCCCGGTGGGCGGCCTCCACCGCGTGCCAGCCGAAGCGGGTGGCGAGGACGCGGTCGTACGCGGTCGGCACGCCGCCGCGCTGCACGTGGCCGAGGATGACCGGCTTGGCCTCCTTGCCGAGGCGCCGCTCCAGCTCGTACGCCAGGGCCGTGCCGATGCCCTGGAAGCGCTCGTGGCCGAACTTGTCGATCTCGCCCTTGCCGTAGTCCATGGTGCCCTCGGCCGGGTGGGCGCCCTCGGCAACGCAGATCACGGCGAACTTCTTGCCCCGGTCGAAGCGCTCCTCGACCATCTTGACCAGCTGGGCCGGGTCGAAGGGACGCTCGGGCAGGCAGATGCCGTGGGCGCCGGCCGCCATGCCGGACTCCAGGGCGATCCAGCCCGCGTGCCGGCCCATGACCTCGACGACCATCACCCGCTGGTGGGACTCGGCGGTGGTCTTCAGGCGGTCCATCGCCTCGGTGGCGACGCCGACGGCCGTGTCGAAGCCGAAGGTGCGGTCCGTGGAGGAGATGTCGTTGTCGATCGTCTTGGGGACGCCGACCACCGGCAGACCGGCGTCGGACAGCATGCGGGCCGCCGTCAGCGTGCCCTCGCCGCCGATCGGGATGAGCGCGTCGATGCCGAACTCGTGGATCATGTCGGAGGCGTTCTCGCACGCCTCGCGCAGCCGGTCGCGCTCCAGCCGGGAGGAGCCCAGTATGGTCCCGCCACGCGCCAGGATGCCGCTGACCGCGTTGAGGTCGAGGGTGCGGTAGCGGCCGTCCAGCAGGCCGGAGTAGCCGTCCTCGAAGCCGATGACCTCGTCGCCGTAGTTGTCCACCGCCCGGTGCACGACCGACCGGATCACTGCGTTCAGTCCAGGGCAGTCGCCGCCTGCGGTGAGGACTCCTATACGCATCGTGCTGTGTCTCCTGGTCGCTGTCGATACCGGTGAGCCACTGCCGATTCTTTCATGTCCCCCGGAGCACCGCCGACGACCCTGTGCGCGGGCGTCTTAGCCAGCGCCGCGGGTATTGTCAAGAGGGATCCGCTCACCTGTGTGGGCGGTTTTGAGGCCCCGCCTCGTCCTCGCGGCCCCCGACGAAGCCCCCGACGAAACGGAGAGCGCGCGTGACCCGCAGCGTGTACGTGACCGGCATCGACCGCGGCGACGGCCGTCAGGTCGTCGAACTCGGGGTCATGGAGCTGCTGACCCGGCAGGTCGACCGGGTGGGCGTGTTCCGCCCCCTGGTGCACGACGGGCCCGACCGGCTCTTCGAACTGCTGCGCGCCCGCTACCGGCTCTCCCAGGACCCCGCAACCGTCTACGGCATGGACTACGCGGAGGCCTCCGCGCTCCAGGCCGAGCGCGGCACGGACGAGCTGGTGTCCACCCTCGTCGACCGGTTCCACCTGGTGGCCCGCGACTACGACGTGGTGCTGGTCCTCGGCACCGACTACGCGGACACGCAGTTCCCGGACGAGCTGTCCCTGAACGCCCGCCTCGCCAACGAGTTCGGCGCCTCGGTCATCCCCGTGGTGGGCGGCCGCAAGCAGACCGCCGAGTCCGTGCGCGCGGAGACCCGCAACGCCTACCGCGCCTACGACACCCTCGGCTGCGACGTGCTGGCGGTGGTGGTCAACCGGGTCGCGCGCGAGGACCGGGACGAGATCGCCGAACGGCTCGCCACCCGGCTGCCGGTGCCCTGCTACGTGCTGCCCGACGAGCCCGCCCTGTCCGCGCCCACGGTGTCCCAGATCGCCCACACCCTGGGGGCGAAGGTGGTGCTCGGCGACGACTCCGGGCTCGCCCGCGACGCCCTGGACTTCGTCTTCGGCGGCGCGATGCTTCCCAACTTCCTCGCCGCGCTGACCCCCGGCTGCCTCGTGGTGACCCCGGGCGACCGGGCCGACCTCGTGGTGGGCGCGCTGGCCGCGCACAGCGCCGGCACCCCGCCGATAGCCGGGGTGCTGCTGACCCTGGACGAGGTGCCCGGCGAGCGCATCCTCACCCTCGCCGACCGGCTCGCGCCCGGCACGCCGGTGCTGTCCGTGCCGAGCAACAGCTTCCCCACCGCCGAGCAGCTGTTCTCCCTGGAGGGCAAGCTGAACGCGGCCACCCCGCGCAAGGCGGAGCTGGCGCTCGGCCTGTTCGAGCGGTACGCCGACACCGCCGAGCTCACCCGCGAGGTGTCCGCGCCCAGCAGCGACCGGGTCACGCCGATGATGTTCGAGCACAAGCTGCTGGAGCAGGCCCGCTCCGACCTGCGCCGGGTGGTGCTGCCGGAGGGCGGCGAGGAGCGGGTGCTGCACGCGGCGGAGGTGCTGCTGCGCCGGGGCGTGTGCGAACTGACGCTGCTCGGCGACGTCGACCAGATCCGCAAGAAGGCCGCCGACCTGGGCATCGACCTCGGCGACACCCAGCTGATCGACCCGGCCACCTCGGAGCTGCGGGACTCCTTCGCGGAGAAGTACGCGGCGCTGCGCGCCCATCGGGGCGTGACCGTGGAGCTGGCGTACGACGTGGTGTCCGACGTGAACTACTTCGGCACGCTGATGGTGGAGGAGGGCCTCGCCGACGGCATGGTGTCCGGCTCGGTGCACTCCACGGCGGCGACCATCCGCCCGGCCTTCGAGATCATCAAGACCCGCCCGGACGCCGACATCGTCTCGTCGGTGTTCTTCATGTGCCTGGCCGACAAGGTGCTGGTGTACGGCGACTGCGCGGTCAACCCGGACCCGGACGCCGAGCAGCTCGCCGACATCGCGGTGCAGTCGGCGGTCACGGCGGCGCGGTTCGGGGTCCAGCCGCGGATCGCGATGCTGTCGTACTCGACGGGCACCTCCGGTTCCGGCGCCGACGTGGACAAGGTGCGCACCGCGACCGAGCTGGTGCGCGAGCGCCGGCCCGACCTGCGGATCGAGGGCCCGATCCAGTACGACGCGGCCGTCGAGCCGTCGGTCGCGGCGACCAAGCTGCCGGACTCCGAGGTGGCCGGCCAGGCGACCGTGCTGATCTTCCCCGACCTGAACACCGGCAACAACACCTACAAGGCCGTGCAGCGCTCGGCCGGCGCGATCGCCGTCGGCCCGGTCCTCCAGGGCCTGCGCAAGCCGGTCAACGACCTGTCCCGGGGCGCCCTGGTGCAGGACATCGTCAACACCGTCGCGATCACCGCCATCCAGGCGCAGTCCCCGGCCCCGAGCGAGAAGGCAGCCGCCCAGTGAGCCCGTCCCGCGTCCTCGTCCTCAACTCCGGCTCCTCTTCGGTGAAGTACCAGCTGCTGGACATGAGCGACAGCAGCCGGCTGGCGTCCGGTCTTGTCGAGCGGATCGGCGAGCGCACCTCGCTGGTGCGCCACACCCCGCTGGCGTCGGGAGGCGAGACCAGGGAGCGCACCGGTCCGGTCGCCGACCACGACGCCGCGCTGAAGGCGATGGCCGAGGAGCTGGCCGCCGACGGCCTGGGCCTGGACTCCCCCGAGCTGCTGGCGATCGGCCACCGGGTGGTGCACGGCGGCAAGTACTTCACCGAGCCGACGGTGATCGACGAGCGGGTGCTCGCCGAGATCGAGCGGCTGATCCCGGTGGCGCCGCTGCACAACCCGGCCAACCTCACCGGCATCCGCACGGCGACGGCGCTGCGCCCCGACCTGCCGCAGGTCGCCGTCTTCGACACCGCGTTCCACACCACGATGCCGGAGTCCGCGGCCCGCTACGCGATCGACGTGGAGACCGCCGACGCGCACCGGGTGCGCCGCTACGGCTTCCACGGCACCTCGCACGCGTACGTCTCCCGGGCCACGGCGCGGCTGCTGGGGAAGGCGCCCGAGGAGGTGAACGTGATCGTGCTGCACCTGGGCAACGGGGCGTCCGCCTCGGCCGTGCGGGCGGGCCGCTGCGTGGACACCTCCATGGGGCTCACCCCCTTGGAGGGGCTCGTGATGGGTACGCGGTCCGGTGACATGGACCCGGCCGTCATCTTCCATTTGATGCGCGTCGGCGGAATGTCCGCCGACGAGGTCGACGCCCTCCTGAACAAGAGGAGCGGGCTGGTCGGACTGTGCGGGGACAACGACATGCGGGAGATCCGGCGCCGGATCTCCGAGGGCGACGAACGGGCGAAGCTCGCCTTCGACATCTACATTCACCGGTTGAGGAAGTACATCGGCGCCTATTACGCCGTTCTCGGACGGGTGGACGCGGTGGCCTTCACCGCCGGTGTCGGCGAGAACTCCGCCGAGGTGCGTGAGGCCGCCGTGGCGGGCCTGGAAGGGCTGGGCCTCGCGGTGGACGGCGGGCGCAACGCCGTGCGCGGCGGCGGGGCGCGGCTGATCTCGCCCGAGGGGGCACGGGTCGCGGTCGCGGTGGTACCCACGGACGAGGAAATGGAGATCGCACAGCAGACATACGCACTGGTCGGAAAGAACAACTGAGCAGCGGGAACCTCATTTGTACATTCCGCCAGACGGAATATTCCGGAGCGAAACAAACCGATAGGATCGCCCCATGCGCCGTTCGAAAATCGTCTGTACTCTCGGCCCCGCGGTCGACTCCCACGAGCAGCTCGTCGCTCTGATCGAAGCCGGCATGAACGTGGCCCGCTTCAACTTCAGCCACGGCTCGCACGCCGAGCACCAGGGCCGGTACGACCGGGTCCGGGCCGCCGCCAAGGAGACGGGCAGGGCCGTCGGCGTCCTCGCCGACCTCCAGGGCCCCAAGATCCGCCTGGAGACCTTCGCCGAGGGCCCCGTCGAGCTGGTGCGTGGTGACGAGTTCACCATCACCACCGAGGACGTCCCCGGTGACAAGACGATCTGCGGGACCACCTACAAGGGCCTCCCCGGCGACGTCTCCCGCGGCGACCAGATCCTGATCAACGACGGCAACGTCGAGCTGAAGGTGCTGGACGTCGAGGGCGCCCGGGTCAGGACGATCGTCATCGAGGGCGGCGTCATCTCCGACCACAAGGGCATCAACCTGCCCGGCACGGCCGTGAACGTCCCCGCGCTGTCCGAGAAGGACGTCGAGGACCTGCGGTTCGCCCTGCGGATGGGCTGCGACCTGGTCGCCCTGTCCTTCGTCCGGGACGCGAAGGACGTCGCCGACGTCCACCGCGTGATGGACGAGGAGGGCCGCCGCGTCCCCGTCATCGCCAAGGTGGAGAAGCCGCAGGCGGTGGAGAACATGGAGGACGTCGTGATGGCGTTCGACGGCGTGATGGTCGCCCGTGGCGACCTGGCCGTCGAGTACCCGCTCGAGAAGGTCCCCATGGTGCAGAAGCGCCTGATCGAGCTGTGCCGGCGCAACGCGAAGCCGGTGATCGTGGCGACCCAGATGATGGAGTCGATGATCACCAACTCCCGTCCGACGCGCGCCGAGGCCTCCGACGTGGCCAACGCGATCCTGGACGGCGCGGACGCGGTCATGCTTTCGGCGGAGTCCTCGGTCGGCGCCTACCCGATCGAGACGGTCCGGACGATGTCGAAGATCGTCCAGGCTGCCGAGCAGGAGCTGCTGTCCAAGGGCCTGCAGCCGCTGGTGCCGGGCAAGAAGCCCCGTACGCAGGGCGGTTCGGTGGCCCGCGCGGCCTGCGAGATCGCCGACTTCCTCGGCGGCAAGGGCCTGGTGGCCTTCACCCAGTCCGGCGACACGGCCCGCCGGCTGTGCCGTTACCGCGTCGCGCAGCCGATCCTGGCGTTCACCACGGACGAGTCGACCCGCAACCAGCTCACGCTGAGCTGGGGCGTGGAGCCGCACGTGGTGCCGTTCGTGAACAGCACCGACGAGATGGTCGCGCTGGTGGAGCAGGAACTGGTCCGCCTGAGCCGCTTCAACGAGGGCGACATCATGGTGATCACCGCCGGCTCCCCGCCCGGCGTCCCCGGCACCACGAACATGGTCCGCGTCCACCACCTGGGCGAGGCGACCGCCTGACCCGGCACCCGTGACACGACCGAGGGCGCCCTCTGCGAGCAGAGGGCGCCCTCGGTGTTGCGGCTCCCGGGGTGGTCCCGGTGTGCGGCCCGGCGGTCGCTCAGTCGGTGATGTACTGGTGGAGTCCCGGTACGTGCAGGGTGCCGCCGAACTGGCCGGCCTGCTGGACCGTGACCTTGGTGAAGTAGATCAGCGGGATGTTCAGCGGCGGCGGGTTCTCCGGGTCGAACGTCACCGGGATCAGGCCCAGCAGGTTGCCGGAGATGCTCTCGGTGTACATCACGGTGTCGCCGTCGCGGATGGTCGACGTCGAACCCTTGGCGGCCTGGACGTGGTACGTCTTGCCGGACTGCTTGTCCTTGACCGTCTGGTGCAGGTCGCCGATGTCGGTGCCGTCGGAGATGACGTACTTCAGCACCTTCTTCCTGGTGCCGTTGGCGGTCCGCACCTCGACGATGCCCTTGTAGTCGGCGCCCTTCAGCAGCAGCGAGCTGGCGTTCAGGAACCACGGGTCGTCGGGGAGCGGGACGTTGTTGTCCACCCCGCCCTCGGCGTCGGTCGCGACCGGGCAGTCCTCCAGGTCCATCCCGGACGACTCGGAGGGGCTGGGCGAGGCGGTGGCCTCGGGCTCCTGCGTCGCCTCCTCCGCGGCCTCCTCGGCCTGCTCCGTGGCGTCCTGCGCCGCGTCGCCTGCCGTGTCGAGGACATCTCCGGCGGCGCTCTCGGCGGGCTTCTGCGGAGCCTCCTCGTCCTTCTCGTCCGTCTCCTCGGCGGGGGCGGACGACGACGCGGAGGCGGACGGGCCGGGGCCCGGGGTCTCCTCCGCCTTCTCGCCCGGCGTGAAGACGTCCTTGATGGCGTCCCCGACCTGCTCCAGCAGGTTCTTGTCGGTCTCCGACGGGGACGGGGCGGGTTCGGTGTCCGCCGCCTGTCCGCCCGCGGTCGCGGAGGGCGTGGGCGTCGGCTCGGCCTTGTCGTCGGAACCTGAATCCGGCGAAGAGTCCGAGTCCTTGTCCGTGTCCTCCTGCGGGGCCTCCTGGGCGGGAGCCGAGCCGGTCGGCTCCGCCGAGGGCTCCTCGTCGTCCTCGGAGGCGCTCTCGCTCGCGGTGGCGGACGGCGTGGGCGACGCGCTCGCGTCCCCCTTCTCCGCCTTCTCGATGGCCTCCAGGCACTCCTTGAACTCGTCGGCCGTGAGACTCCTGGACGACGGCTGGTCGTCGGCCTGGGCGAGCGTCGGCGTGAAGCCCATCCCCATCAGGACCGCGGTCGGCATCGCCGCTATGGCTATCGCCTTGCCCGCGGGCATGTGGAACCTGGTGAACAGCGGCTTCTTGGGTGCCGCGTGTCGCGGCCCGGTTCTCACACGGGACGCCTCCACATCAGCCCCGTGGGTCGCCTCGTCAGCCGGCACTGTGCCTCCCGTTCGCCCCGTTCGCCGGGCTCGTTCCTGACAGATCGTTCGGCTCACCCGTCGCCGCGGCGCCCTCTGCGGGGCCGGAGACCGTGGATTCGGGGAAGGCGCCCTCGGGTGCGCCGCCGTGCGCGCCCGCGTCCGCCCGCGGCTCCTGCTCGGGCGGCTCGCCCGGCACCCACGACACGGCCATCGCCCCGCCCACGAGGGCGAAGAGGAAGCCGATCAGGAAGCCGCCGAGGTTGGACACGGGGATGGACACCAACGCCAGCAGAATCGCCGCCACGCCCGCGAAGACGCGGATGTGCTTCTGGAACCAGAGGCTGACGCCGAGGACGACGAGCAGCACGCCGATGATCAGGGACCCGGCGCCCGCGGTGGTCGCCATCGCCAGGGTCAGGTGACCGATCTGCAGGTTCGCGTACGGGAAGTAGGCGATGGGGAGTCCGCCGATGATGATGAACAGACCGGCCCAGAAGGGCCGCTGGCCACGCCAGGCGCGGAACTGCAGCCGTCGGCGAGTGAACTGGCCGGAGGCGGCAGGAGTCTCGGCGCTCATGGAAAACAGCTCCCTGGATGGCGTTGCTGTGGTGGTGATGTGCGCCGCGCGTGAAGGCGCGGCGGGAAGGTGGACGGGCGGGGGCGCCACCGGCTCCCCCGCCCGTCAGCGAGTGCTTAGTAGCACTCCTTGACGCCCGTCGAGAGCGACATCTTCAGGCCGCTGAGCTTGAAGGTTCCGGCGGTGGTCGCCCACGCCGTCTGCTTCACGTCCTTCAGCACGGCCTTGTCGGCCTGCTGCGCGAACCCGAAGGGGTTGGCCTGCTCGCCGCCGCCCTTCATGCCCGGACCCTTGCTGGCGTCCTTGGCGGCAACACCGATGTCGATGTTCGTGAACGTCGCATCGGCGTTCAGGTCGGCGACGTCGATGTACAGGTTCTTGGCCTCGACCGGCTGAGCACCGTCACCGGCACGCAGGATCAGGCTGACGTTCCCGAGCACCGGAATGTTCGGGGTCACGACCGACTGGCACAGGCTCTTGATGGTCGCGGACTTGAACGCCGAGACCGCGACGGGGTGAGCCGTCTTCTTGCCGTCGAGGGTGTAACCCTCGTCCAGAGCGCCGTACTGCGAGAAGCCCTCGCCGACGAGCTCCTTCGTGGTGACCTTGAACGACTGGCCGGAAACGCTGAACGACGCCGCGAGGGCGCCCTGCGCGAGAGCGACACCTATGCAAGCCGTGGCGGCCACGCTGGGCACCATGACCACAGCGAACCGCTTCCATCTGGTCCCGCCACGCACCTGGGACTCCATATTTCCTCCTTCTCGGACGTACATCTCCTGTCCTGGCTCGCCGCCTTGAACGGCGGCCGAGTCGGGCAGGGATGGGAGAAGTGCTACGTCCTCGGGAAGGAGAGCGCCCGCTTTCGGCGACGCGAGGTACGCGCCCGAATCACCGGCGATCACCCCCGAGCGACAACCACTGGTCGCGCCTGACACGCATCACGCACAACCCTGCTGGACAGGCTTCGCCGGACGGGCGAAGACCCCCCTGTCCAAGGAGCGACGTCATTGCCGGCGCTCCTGCTCGGTGGGGACCCAGGAGTTCCCGCCGCCCGACCGGCTGTCGGGGTACGGGTGATGGACCGAGCGTCGCCGATCGTGGTGCATTCTCGCCGCCCGCACAAGGGGGTTCGTTACTGGCTAGTAACGGCCGGATAACCGTGGCGCGACCCGCCGGACCCGAGCGGCGACGCTGGGTGCACCGGTGGGGGTGTGCAAACCAGTTGATCAGTGGACAGAATCCGACAGATCAACGCCTGCGACTTACTCGTAGTAACAGCGGCCGCGATTACCAAGATTTGGTAAAGCGCGGCCGCTTCGGCCTCTGTCGGCCAGACGGCACCTCGGACCCCGTCCGTCGCCGTAACGGGCGAAAGCGGCAGAACGGGCGCCCGGGTGCGGTGCGTTCAGAACACTTCGCTCAGAACAGGGCGCGGGCCAGGGCGCGGCGCGCGGTCACCACGGCGGGGTGGTCGGCGCCGACCACGTCGAACAGCTCCAGCAGCCGCACGCGCGCGGTCTCCCGGTCGTCGCCCGCCGTGCGGGCCACGGTGTCGACCAGCCGGCCGAAGGCGTCCTCCACATGACCGCCCGCCAGGTCCAGATCGGCGGCGGCGATCTGCGCCTGTACGTCGCCCGGATCCCGGGCGGCGTCCGTGCGCACCTGCTGCGGGTCCATGTCCCGTACGCGGCGCAGCAGTTCGGCCTGGGCGAGGCCCAATGTGGCCTCGGGGTGGGCGGGGTCCTCGGCGAGCACGTTCTTGTAGGCCTGCACGGCGCCGTCCAGGTCGTTGCCGTCCAGCGCGCGGGCGGCCGCCTCCAGGAGGGAGTCGTACGGGCCGACGGGGGCCTCGCCGGCCGCCGGGGCGCCGCCCGGCTCGGCGTCCGGGTCGACGGTCAGGCCGGTCAGACCGAAGCGCTGCTCGGCGACCTGCACCAGCTGGTCCAGGGTCTGGCGGATCTGCGCCTCGCCCGCGGCGCCCTGGAAGAGCGGCAGGGCCTGTCCGGCCACCACCGCGAAGACGGCGGGGATGCCCTGGATGCCGAACTGCTGCATCAGCATCTGGTTGGCGTCGACGTCGATCTTGGCGAGGAGGAAACGGCCGTTGTATTCGACGGCGAGCCGCTCGAGGACGGGGCTCAGCTGCTTGCAGGGCTCGCACCACTCGGCCCAGAAGTCGATGACGACCGGGACCTCGGTGGAACGCTGCAGGACGTCGCGGTCAAAACCTGCCTCGTCGACGTCGATGACGAGGTCGGCGGGCGAGACGGCGCCGGTGCCGCCCGTGCGGGCCGCCTCGGCGCGCGCCTGCTCCGCCTTCGCCTTGGCCTCCTGGGCCGCCTTCACCGCGGCGAGGTCGACGACTCCGCTCATGGACATGTTCCGTGGCTGCATGCGTCTATCCTCCCCCGTACTCCGCGTGAGTGTGAAAAGCGCCCGGGAAACACAGGCTTACGTGTGGTGCTGATGCGCCGGGTCCCCACCCGGCGCGGTGGTCGTCGCTCGGGCACGTCAGGTGCTCACGTGCTTTCGCTACGAGTCGTAGCGTAATGGCAAGGGACCGGTGCGCGGTGCCGCTTCCCGGTGATCTCCCTCACCACCGCACGGAATCCGCCGGTTATGGTCGTGCCATGCAGCGCCGCTATCCAGCCAGTCGCACCGGGCGCCCCCGCAGCGCCGCGGCCGACACCGCGATCCTCGCCGCGACCCGGCAGGCGCTGGTGGACCTGGGGTGGTCGGGGCTCACGCTCTCGGACGTCGCGGTGCGCGCCGGGGTGGCCAAGACGACGCTGTACCGGCGCTGGGCGGGCAAGAACGAGCTCGTCGTGGACGCCGTCGCCGAGCTGTTCGATGAGCTGACGCTGCCCGACCGCGGGTCGCTGGCCGCCGACATCGAGGGCGTGGTGCTGCAGTTCGCCGCGATCCTGGCCCGCCCCGAGGCCCGCAGCGGGCTGATGGCGGTGGTCGCCGAGGCCACCCGCGACGAGGCGCTGCGCGAGCGGATCCGCGCCTCGATCGTCGACCGGCAGAAACGCCTGGTGATCGCGGGCCGCACCCGCGCCCAGCAGCGGGGCGAACTCCCCCCGGAGTCCGACGCGGACCGCTCGGCCCGCGCGGTCGACCTGATCTTCGACATGGTGGCGGGTTCGGTGGTGCACCGGACCCTGGTCAGCAACCAGCCGGCCGACGAGGAGTGGGTGCACGGGCTGACCCGGGTGCTGCTGTCGGGGCTGGCGGCGAGCGCACGCTGAGCATCGCGGCGAGAACAGGCCACGGTCGGCCGGTACTCTTCTGTCACCGCCTGGTCACCAGCTGCGATGATCGTGACCGTTTCGGGACGCATGGATCAGGGGGACAGGCATGACCGGCGCCGCACGCATCGACACCTCCACGCCGCACCCGGCCCGGGTCTACGACTGGTTCCTCGGCGGCAAGGACAACTACCCCGTCGACGAGGAACTGGGCCGGCAGATCATGGGCGTGGACGGCACCGCCCGGCACGTCGCCCGCACCAACCGCTGGTTCATGCAGCGCGTCACCCGCTGGCTGGCCGGCCCCGGGGGCGTACGGCAGTTCCTGGACGTCGGCACCGGCATACCGACCGAGCCGAACCTGCACCAGATCGCGCAGGGCGTCGCGCCGGAGTCCCGGGTGGTCTACGCGGACAACGACCCCATCGTGCTGAAGCACGCCGAGGCGCTGCTGCGCAGCACACCCGAGGGCGCCACCGACTACGTGCAGGCCGACGTGCGCGAGCCCGGCCGGATCCTGAAGGAGGCCCGGCAGACCCTGGACCTCACCCGCCCGGTGGCGCTGTCCCTGGTGGCGCTGACGCACTTCCTGGGCGACGAGGACGACCCGCACGCCCTGGTGGCCGGCCTCGTCGACGCCCTGCCGTCCGGCAGCTACCTGGTGCTGTCGCAGCTCACCGCTGACTTCGACCCGGCGGCCGTGGCGCGCGGGGTCGAGATGTACCGGGCGGGCGGCGTCACCCTGGCGCCCCGCACCCGCGCGGAGATCGCCCGCTTCTTCGAGGGTCTCGAGCCCGTCGATCCGGGGCTGGTCCAGCTGACCGACTGGCACCCGGAACTCGCGGTCGGGGAGACCGTCGACGAGCACGCGGTCATCTCCCTGTACGGGGCGGTCGCCCGCAAGCCGTGAACACACCGCGCCCCGGCGGGCCGGGGGCCTGCCGGGGCGGGGACGCACCTGCGTGGGCTCAGAAGCCGGCGGGCTCCGTGTAGACGCCCCACTCGTCGCGCAGGGCGTCGCAGATCTCGCCCAGCGTGGCCTCGGCGCGGACGGCGTCGAGCATCGGCTCGATCATGTTCGCGCCGGAGCGGGCCGCCTCGACCATCGCGTCCAGCGTGCCGCGCACCTTCGCGTCGTCGCGGGCGCTCTTGCGCTCGCCGAGCAGCCGTACCTGCTCACGCTCCACCTCGTGGCTGACCCGGAGGATCTCCAGGTCGCCGGTGACGGAGCCGGTGTGAACGTTGACGCCGACGACCTTCTTGTCGCCCTTCTCCAGCGCCTGCTGGTAGCGGAAGGCCGACTCGGCGATCTCGCCGGTGAACCAGCCGTCCTCGATGCCGCGCAGGATGCCGGAGGTGATCGGCCCGATGGGGTGCTCGCCGTCGGGGTGGGCGCGCAGACCGCGCTCCTTGATCTGCTCGAAGATCTTCTCGGCGTCCGCCTCGATGCGGTCGGTGAGCTGCTCGACGTACCAGGAACCGCCCAGCGGGTCGGCGACGTTGGCGACGCCGGTCTCCTCCATCAGCACCTGCTGGGTGCGCAGGGCGATCTCGGCGGCCTGCTCGCTGGGCAGCGCCAGGGTCTCGTCGAGGGCGTTCGTGTGCAGCGAGTTGGTCCCGCCGAGCACCGCGGCGAGCGCCTCGACGGCGGTGCGGACGACGTTGTTGTACGGCTGCTGCGCGGTGAGCGAGACGCCGGCGGTCTGGGTGTGGAACCGCAGCCACTGCGCCTTCTCGCTCCTGGCGCCGTAGACGTCCCGCATCCAGCGCGCCCAGATACGGCGCGCGGCGCGGAACTTGGCGATCTCCTCGAAGAAGTCGACGTGCGCGTCGAAGAAGAAGGACAGGCCGGGTGCGAAGACGTCCACGTCGAGGCCGCGGCTGAGCCCCAGCTCGACGTAGCCGAAGCCGTCGGCGAGGGTGTACGCCAGCTCCTGCGCGGCCGTCGAGCCCGCCTCGCGGATGTGGTAGCCGGAGACCGACAGCGGCTTGTACGCGGGGATGCGCGCGCTGGTGTACTCCATCAGGTCGCCGATGAGGCGCAGGTGCGGCTCGGGCTGGAAGAGCCACTCCTTCTGGGCGATGTACTCCTTGAAGATGTCCGTCTGCAGCGTGCCGTTGAGCACGCCCGGGTCGACGCCCTGGCGCTCGGCGGCGACGAGGTACATGCAGAAGACGGGCACGGCGGGCCCGCTGATGGTCATCGACGTGGTGACGTCACCGAGGGGGATGTCCTTGAACAGGACCTCCATGTCGGCCGCCGAGTCGATGGCCACCCCGCAGTGGCCGACCTCGCCCAGCGAGCGCGGGTCGTCGGAGTCGCGGCCCATGAGCGTCGGCATGTCGAAGGCGACGGAGAGGCCGCCTCCGCCGTTGCCGAGGATCATCTTGTACCGCTCGTTGGTCTGCTCGGCGTTCCCGAACCCGGCGAACTGCCGGATGGTCCACGTCCGCCCCCGGTAGCCGGTCGGGTACAGCCCGCGGGTGAACGGGTACTCCCCCGGCCAGCCGATCCGCTCGAACCCGTCGTAGCGGTCCCCGGGCCGCGGCCCGTACACCGGCTCCACGGGGTCCCCGGAGAGCGTGGTGAAGTCTGCGTCGCGCTTGCGCGCGGAGTCGTACCGGGCCTGCCAGCGACGGCGGCCCTCCTCGATGGCGTCAGCGTCCATACCCTCGAATTTACTAGGACGTCCAAGTAAATGTCGATGGGAGACCGCCGTACGCTCGTCCGTACGGCGGTGCGACGCGGGGCGTCAGGCCTTGGCGACGGCCGGCTCCGGGCTCTCCGTGAGGGGCTCCACCTGCTGTGTCACCTTGCGCTCGACGAAGAAGGCGGCGAAGGGGATCGTCCCGGACAGCAGCACCCACAGCAGCTTGCCGAACGGCCACTTGGCCTTAGAGCCGAGGTCGAACGCGAAGATCAGGTAGACGATGTACAGGAAGCCGTGCACCTGGGAGACGACCAGCGTGACGTCCTCGCCCGTTCCGAAGCCGTACTTGAACACCATGCAGGTGGACAGCACCAGCAGCATGACAGCGGTCACGTAGGCCATGACCCGGTAGCGGGTCAGCACGCTCTTCTTCATGCGATCGAGCGTAACGGCACGTTCCGGGCGATCTTCGGCAGGGTCACCCCTCCTCGAAGTCGCCCGCCGCCAGCCGCAGCGGGCGGAGGATCGCGAAGAGTTCCGCGCACTCCTCCGCGTCGTAGGCGCTCAGACCGAAGTCCATCGCCATCAGGTCCCGGGTCGCCGACTCGACCACCTCGCGGCCCTTGTCCGTGATGGACGCCAGCGTGCCGCGGCCGTCGTTGGGGTTGGGGCGCTTGGACACCAGCCCCGACCTCACCAGCCGGTCCACGGTGTTGGTCACCGACGTCGGATGCACCATCAACCGCTCGCCGATCTTGGACATCGGCAGCTCGCCGGACTTGGAGAAGGTCAGCAGGACCAGCGCCTCGTACCGTGCGAACGTGAGCCCGTAGGGCTTGACCACCGCGTCGACCTCGGCCAGCAGGATCTGGTGGGCCCGCATGACCGAGGTGATCGCGGCCATCGCCGGCACGCTTCCCCAGCGCTGCTTCCAGAGCTCGTCGGCACGGGCGATGGGATCGAACGAGAGACTGAGCGGTTTGGGCACGGTCCAGACCCTACCGGCGGGTCAGATGCCGGTCAGCCCTGTCTCGCCCTTCGGTCCGCCGTCAGCCGGCCAGGTGCCGTTCGACGGTCTCCACCTTCGACGTCAGCCCGTCCTCCACGCCCGGACGGATGTCCGCCTTGAGGACGAGGGAGACGCGCGGCGCGCGCGCCTCCACCGCGGCCACGGCGCGCTTCACCACGTCCATGACCTCGTCCCACTCCCCCTCGACCGACGTGAACATCGCGTCGGTGCGGTTCGGCAGCCCGGACTCGCGGACCACCCGCACGGCGTCGGCGACGTACTCCCCCACGTCCTCGCCGACACCCAGCGGCGTCACGGAAAAGGCGACGATCACGCGTTCACGACCCCTTCCTTGCGGGCGCGGGACGCGATCACCGCGTCCTCGGCCTCACGCTTCAGCCGCCGCTCGGCGAAGAAGCCGCCGGCGGGCAGCACCGACATCACGAAGTAGAAGGCGGCGGTGCCCAGCGACCACTTCGCCCGGTTCCAGGCGTCGGCCCAGAAGATCACGTAGAGGACGAAGAGGAAGCCGTGGACCGCGCCCATGACCGGCACGGCGTTGAACTCGGTGGTCCGCTTCAGGACCGAGCAGACGAGCAGCAGCAGGAACGAGATCGCTTCGGGGCCCGAGACCAGGCGGAGGCGGCGGAGTGCGGAGGCGGTCTTGATGTCCACGGGTCACCTTCGGAAGGGAGAGACGTCGGCGTCGACGGTGCTGTCTGCCTGCGAGCGCCTTGTGAACGCGCGCACAAGCGGGTCCATTGTGGCAAACCCCCGGGACGATCACGGCCGGGGGGTCGGGGTCGCGTCAGGGTGCGACTCGTCCTCCGGGATCTGGGCGCGGGGCAAAAGGGCCGCTACCGTCGCACACGTGGCGATGTTCCGACTTCAGAGCAGCAAGGTGCTCGCCGTCGACATGACCGGGGACGCCGTCAAGGCGAAGAACGGCTCCATGGTCGCGTACGACGGACAGATGGCCTTCAAGAAGCTCACGGGTGGCGGTGAGGGCATCCGGGGGATGGTGACCCGGCGGCTCACGGGCGAGCAGATGACGCTCATGGAGGTGAAGGGGCACGGCACCTGCTTCTTCGCCGACCGCGCCTCGGAGATCAACCTGGTGTCCCTCGGCGGGGAGAAGCTGTACGTGGAGTCCAGCAACCTGCTGGCGGCCGACGGCGGCCTGCGCACGGGCACCACCTTCACCGGCCTGCGCGGCGCCTCCCAGGGCAACGGGCTGTTCACGACCACGATCGAGGGGCACGGCCAGGCCGCGATCATGTCGGACGGCCCCGCCGTGCTGCTGCGGGTGAGCCCGCAGTACCCACTGACGGTCGACCCGGGGGCGTACGTCGCGCACCAGGGAAATCTGCGGCAGTCCTTCCAGTCCGGCGTGACGTTCCGCACGTTCATGGGCGAGGGCGGCGGCGAGGCCTTTCAGATCCGCTTCGAGGGCGACGGGGTGGTCTACGTCCAGCCCAGTGAGCGCAACACGATCGCGGGGGACGTCTGACATGGGCTTCCGGGAGATCAACCCCAAGATGGTCGAGGCGACCGTCGCGCCCGGTCAGCGGCTGTTCAGCCAGCGCGGCGCGATGCTCGCGTACCGGGGCGAGGTCAGCTTCACCCCGAACCTGCGCGGCGGCCAGGGCGGGGTGATGTCGATGATCGGCCGGCGCGTGGCGGACGAGGACACGCCCCTGATGACCGTGGAGGGCAGCGGCACGGTGCTGTTCGGGCACGGCGGCCACCACGTCCAGGTGATCCACCTCTCCGGGGACACCCTGTACGTCGAGGCGGACCGGCTGCTGGCCTTCGAGGGGACGCTGGAGCAGGGCACGGTGTTCCTCGGCTCGCAGGGCGGGGTGATGGGGATGGTCCGGGGCCAGGTCTCCGGTCAGGGCCTGTTCACCACCACGCTCAAGGGACACGGCGCGGTCGCCGTGATGGCGCACGGCGGGGTGATCGAGGTGCCGATCACCCCGCAGCGCCCGGTGCACGTCGACCCGCAGGCCTACGTCGCCCACCACGGTGACGTGCGCAACAAGCTCTCGACGGCGCTCGGCTGGCGGGACATGGTGGGACGCGGCTCCGGGGAGGCCTTCCAGCTGGAGCTGAGCGGCAGCGGCGCGGTCTACGTCCAGGCCTCGGAGGAGAAGCTGTGAGCACGTACGGAACGCCGGGCGCCGCGCCCCGGGTCCTCGACCCCATGACGCTGCCGTCCGACGACAACGTGGACGCCTACACCTTCTGCGTGGAGCTCAAGGGCACCCAGTGGTTCATGCAGAAGGGGAAGATGATCGCCTACTACGGCACCGTCGAGTTCAACGGCATCGGGCACGGGCGACTCGACCGACTTGTCCGGAAGGCGTTCCATTCGCCACTGCACGCGAGCGACTGGGTCGTGGCGGAGGGCTCGGGCAAGATGCTGCTCGCCGACCGGGCCTTCGACGTCAATTCGTACGACTTGGATGACGGCAATCTGACCATTCGCTCGGGCAACTTGCTCGCTTTTCAGCCAAGCTTGTCGCTGAAGCAGTCGATCGTGCCAGGTTTTCTGACACTGATCGGAACCGGAAAGTTCGTGGCGGCATCAAACGGACCGGTGGTGTTCATGGAGCCGCCGATCAGGGTCGACCCGCAGGCGCTGGTCGGCTGGGCGGACTGCCCGTCCCCGTGCCACCACTACGACCACGGCTACCTGACCGGCGTACTGGGCGGTCTACGTGCGATGACGGGCCTTGGAGGGGTCTCCGGCGAGGAGCACCAGTTCGAGTTCGTCGGCGCGGGCACGGTGCTGCTGCAGTCGTCCGAGGCGCTGATGACGGAGCAGGCCGTCGGGGCGCCTCCGCAGCAGCCCGGGGTGCCCGGAGGGGGTGGACCGGGCGGGTCCGGACCTGGCGCAGCCGGACCGCGTCTTCCCGGACAGCTGGGAGACCTCCAGCGTCGCTTCGGGCTGTGAGCGGTAGTGTGCGGGGTGTGACATCGAACGCCTGCACGCGGTGTCACACGGAAGCCCTATTAGTTCGCCTTTCAACTTCCTTAGGTAGACTTCATTCATGGAGACCGAGACGGCCACCCGCTGGCTGACCAATGCGGAGCAGTGCGCCTGGCGCACCCACCTGGAGGTCAACAAGCTGCTGACCTACCAGCTCGAGAAGGATCTGCAGCCGTTCGGCCTGACAATGAACGACTACGAGATCCTGGTGAACCTGTCCGAGTCGGAGGACCGGCGGATGCGGATGAGCGACCTCGCCTCCGCCACGATGCAGTCCAAGAGCCGGCTCTCCCACCAGATCACCCGGATGGAGAACGCCCACCTGGTCCGCCGGGAGAACTGCGAGTCGGACCGCCGCGGACTCTACGCGGTCCTCACCGACCACGGCATGGAGACGATGCAGAAGGTCGCCCCGCACCACGTGGCGTCGGTGCGCCGGCACTTCATCGACCTCCTCTCCCCCGAGGCCCTGATCGAGCTCGACAAGGCCCTCAAGCCCATCGCGGAGCACCTGCGCGGCCAGCGGGGACGACTCTGACGTCCTCCCCCTGACGCCCCCTAGGGCCGGGCCGTCCCCCGGTCCGAGCCGGCGAGCGGCAGGCGGAGTTCGAAGAGGGCTCCGCCCGCCGGCGCCGCGCCCGCGGTGAGCGTGCCGCCGTGCCGTACGGCCACGTCCCGCGCGATGGCCAGGCCGAGACCGGCCCCGCCGTCGTCCCGGCTGCGCGCCGCGTCCAGCCGGACGAACCGCTCGAAGATCCGCTCGCGGTCGGCCTCGGCCACCCCCTCGCCGTCGTCGGCGACGCCCACCACGGCCTCGCCGCCCTCCCGGCGCACGGTCACCGTGATCCGTTCCCGTGCGTGCCGCTCCGCGTTGTCCAGCAGGTTGGCGAGCACCCGCCCCAGCTGACCGCGTGACCCGGAGACCTCGACGGGCTCCGCCTCCACCGTGACGCGCCGGCGCTCCGCCGCCTCCTCACGGGCCAGCGCGGCCAGGTCCACCCGGGTGCCCGCGGGCCGCTCCCCCGCGTCGAGCCGGGCGAGCAGCAGCAGATCGGCGGCGAGGTTCTGCAGCCGTACGGTGTCCTCGACGGCGCCGTCCAGGTCGAGCAGCTCGGGGTGCGCGGCCGCCACCTCCAGCTGGGTGCGCAGCGAGGCGATGGGGCTGCGCAGCTCGTGCGAGGCGTCGGCGACGAACCTGCGCTGCCGCTCGACGGAGGTCTCCAGCGCGGCGAGCGTGGCGTTGGTGGTGCGGGCGAGCCGGGCGACCTCGTCGTGCGTCGCCGGTTCGGGGACGCGGCGGCGGAGGTCCTCGGAGGCGGTGATCGCGGCCATCTCCCTGCGGATGCCCTCGACGGGGCGCAGGGCCCTTCCGGTGACCAGCCAGGTCACCCCGGCGACGACGCCGAGCAGCAGCGGGAAGCCGATGAGCATGGCGGTCAGCGCCGTGCCCACGGCGCTGTGTTCGGCGGCGAGCGGGGCGCCCGCGTGGACGGTGAGACGGCCCCGGTCGGGGGTCTCCACCTCGACGGCGGCGAAGCGGTAGTCCTCGGTGTCGCCGTCGACGGTGGCGGTGCCGTTGGTGTAGCTCGCGCCCTGGGCGATCTCGCCGGGTTCGAGGGACTCGTCGTCGTCCCGGTCGTCCCGGTCGTCGCGGTCGTCGTCGCGGTGGTCAGGGCCGTCCCGGTCGTCACGGCCGTCCTCCTCGGACCGGATGGGTGCGGGGGTCACCTCGGAGGTGCCCGTACCGCTGATCCGCTCCAGGTCCTCCGAGGCCGCGAGCAGGACGCCGTCCTCGTCGACGATCTGCACGGGGGTGTCCTCGGCGTCCAGCCCGGAGAGCTTGCCGAGGGGTGTACGGGCGGCCAGTTCGGAGGCGACGGCCTGCGCGGAACGCTCGGCCCGGGTGCCCGCCTCGCCGGTCAGGTTGGCGCGCAGGGACAGCAGGAGGGCGGTGCCGGCCGCGACGAGGGCCACGGCGACGACGAGCGTGGCGCCGAGCGTCGCCCGGGAGCGGACCGAGCCGAACAGCCGGCTCACGGCGCCGTCTCCAGCCGGTATCCGGCGCCGCGCACCGTGCGGATGAGGTCCGCGCGGAGCTTGCGGCGCAGGGCGCTGACGTAGACCTCGACGATGTTGGGGTCGCCCTCGTACGCGAAGTCCCAGACGTGCTCGAGGATGTCGGCCTTGGACACCACCTCGCCGGCCCGCAGCACCAGGTGCTCCAGCACCGAGAACTCCTTCGCCGTCAGCTCGGCCTCCTCCTCGCCGAGCCAGACGCGGCGGGCGGCGGTGTCCACCTTCAGATCGCCGTGCACATGGACCGGGGACGCGCCCGCGGCCCGCCGGCGGCGCAGCAGCGCCTTCACCCGGGCGACCAGCACCACATAGGAGAACGGCTTGGTCAGGTAGTCGTCGGCGCCGGTGTCCAGGCCCTCGGCCTCGTCGTACTCGCCGTCCTTGGCGGTGAGCATCAGGATCGGCACGTCGTGCCCGGCGGCGCGCAGGGCGGCGCACACCCGGTAGCCGTTGAGTCCGGGCAGCATGATGTCGAGGATCACCAGGTCGTACGGCTCGGTCGTGGCCCGGTCCAGCCCCTCCCGGCCGTCGTGCACGACGTCGACGGCGTACCCCTCGGCGGTGAGGCCCTTGGCGAGGGAGAGGGCGAGGCGCTTTTCGTCCTCGACGATCAGGAGTCGCATGGGACCCAGGGTCGCAAAGGGAAGCTGAAGATCACTTAAGGCTGCTTCAGCTTCGGCTCAGCGTCGGTGGGCGAGATTGAAGACGTCGAAAGCCCACCCACTCGGGAGGAACCCACATGAAGCGCAACATCGTGATCGCCGTCGTCACGGCCGCGGCCCTCGTGGGAGGCGGCACGGCCACGGCCCTCGCGGTCTCGGGGGACGATGACGACGCCTCGACGCCGGTGACGCGGACGGACGACGACCGGGACGACCGGGACGACCGGGACGACCGTTCCGACGACGGCGGCGACAGCGACGACGGCGACCGTGCCGCCGCACCCGGGGACGTCACCGCCGCCGACGCCATCGCCGCCGCGCTGAAGCACACCCCGGGTACGGCGGTGTCCGCCGAGCTGGACGACGGGTCGTGGGAGATCGACGTCCTCGGCAAGGGCGACACCTGGCACAGCGTGCGCGTCGACCCGGGCACCGGCAAGGTCCTGGGCTCGTCGAAGGACGACGAGGACGACGCCGCCGAGGTGCGGGCCGCGCTGAAGGGGACGTCGGTGACGGCCGAGCAGGCGGCGAAGGCTGCCGCCGCCAAGGGGACCGTCGTCTCCGTCGACCTGGACGACGACGGCGACGACCGGGGCTGGGAGGCGGAGACGCGCGCCTCCGGCGGGGACGGGCAGGACTGGAGCGTCGGCCTGACGACCGCTTCGGTCACGGCCGACCGCGACGACGACTGACCAGGAGTGTCCTCGCCCCCGCCGCCCCTTCCCTTCCCGTCCCCCGGGGGCTGCGCCCCCGGACCCCCATCGGCCCTGACGGGCCTCGTCCTCAAACGCCGGACGGGCTGACATTCAGCCCCTCCGGCGTTTGAGGAGCGGGGTCCGGGGCGGAGCCCCGGGTCGGGACGGGAAGGGGCGGCGGGGGCGGGAAACCCGTGCTCAGCCGCCGGACGAGCCACCCTGGGTCAGACCCTCGACCAACTCGTCCGCCGCCCGGTAGGGATCCAGCTCGCCCATGACGATCCGCTCGGCGAGCGCCCCGAGGCGGCGGTCCCCGTGGAGGTCGCCGATGCGTTCCCGCAGAGCGGTGACCGCGATCGTCTCGACCTCCCGCGCCGCCCGCGCCCTGCGCCGCTCCGCGAGGACGCCCCGTTCCTCCATCCACGCCCGGTGTTTCTCCAGCGCCTCGACGACCTCGTCGACGCCCTCCTGACGGGCGGCGACCGTCTTGACGATCGGGGGGCGCCAGTCGCCGGGGCCGCGGGACTCGCCGAGGCCCAGCATGTGGTTCAGCTCGCGGGCGGTGGCGTCCGCCCCGTCGCGGTCGGCCTTGTTGACGACGTAGACGTCGCCGATCTCCAGGATTCCGGCCTTGGCGGCCTGGATGCCGTCGCCCATGCCGGGGGCGAGCAGGACCACGGAGGTGTCGGCCTGGGAGGCGATCTCCACCTCCGACTGGCCCACGCCGACCGTCTCGACGAGGATCACGTCGCAGCCGGCCGCGTCCAGGACGCGGATGGCCTGCGGCGCGGCCCAGGCGAGGCCGCCCAGGTGGCCGCGGGTGGCCATGGAGCGGATGTAGACGCCCGGGTCGGAGGCGTGCTCCGACATCCGGACGCGGTCACCCAGAAGGGCGCCCCCGGAGAAGGGGGAGGACGGGTCGACGGCCAGGACGCCGACCCGCTTGCCCTGTTTGCGGTACGCGGTCACCAGCGCCGAGGTGGACGTCGACTTGCCCACGCCCGGGGAGCCGGTGAGGCCGACCACGTAGGCATTGCCCGCGAGCGGCGCGAGGGCCGCCATGACCTCCCTGAGCTGCGGTGACGCCCCCTCCACCAAGGAGATCAGCCGGGCCACGGCCCGTGGCCTGCCCTCTCTGGCCTGGGCCACCAGAGTGGAGACGTCCTGCATCACAGCTCCGTTCGCGTAAGGGAAGTCGGCAACAACCGGGTCAGGCCTTGGGTACCCGCACGATCAGCGCGTCACCCTGGCCGCCGCCACCGCACAGCGCCGCGGCGCCGACACCGCCGCCTCGCCGCTTCAGCTCCAGCGCCAGGTGCAGCACCAGGCGCGCGCCGGACATCCCGATCGGGTGGCCCAGCGCGATGGCGCCGCCGTTGACGTTCACCTTTTCGGTGGAAACGCCCAGGTCCTTCATTGACTGCACGGCAACCGCCGCGAACGCCTCGTTGATCTCGATCAGGTCGAGGTCGGAGACCTCCAGGCCCTCCTTCTTGAGGGCGTGCAGGATGGCGTTCGACGGCTGCGACTGGAGCGAGTTGTCGGGGCCGGCCACGTTGCCGTGGGCGCCGATCTCGGCGATCCACTCCAGGCCCAGCTCCTGCGCCTTGGCCTTGCTCATCACGACCACGGCGGCGGCGCCGTCGGAGATCTGCGAGGAGGAGCCGGCGGTGATGGTGCCGTCCTTGGCGAAGGCCGGGCGCAGCTTGCCGAGGGACTCGGCGGTGGTGTCGCCGCGGATGCCCTCGTCCTTGCTGAAGAGCACCGGGTCGCCCTTGCGCTGCGGGATCTCGACCGGGGTGATCTCGGCCTCGAAGATGCCGTTCTTCTGCGCGGCGGCGGCCCGCTGGTGGGACAGGGCGGCGATCTCGTCCTGCTCGGCGCGGCCGATGCCGAGGCGGGTGTTGTGCTTCTCCGTGGACTCGCCCATGGCGATGTTCTCGAAGGAGTCGGTCAGGCCGTCGTGCGCCATCGCGTCGAGCACCTGCACCGCGCCGTACTTGTAGCCCTCGCGGGACTTCGGCAGCAGATGGGGGGCGTTGGTCATGGACTCCTGGCCGCCGGCCACGACCACGTCGAACTCGCCCGCGCGGATGAGCTGGTCGGCCAGCGCGATGGCGTCGAGGCCGGAGAGGCACACCTTGTTGATGGTGAGCGCCGGGACGTTCATCGGGATGCCGGCCTTCACGGCGGCCTGGCGCGCCGGGATCTGCCCCGCCCCGGCCTGGAGCACCTGCCCCATGATCACGTACTGGACCTGGTCGCCACCGATCCCCGCACGGTCGAGGGCGGCCTTGATCGCGAAGCCGCCGAGGTCGGCTCCGGAGAACGACTTCAGCGAACCGAGCAGCCGACCCATCGGGGTGCGGGCGCCCGCGACGATGACGGACGTCGTGCCGTTCGTTGCGGATGATGCAGAAGATGCAGAAGTCATGAGCTGCGGTCCCCTTCCGGCTGCACAGCCGAGGAGTGAACGAGGGTTTACTTCGAATGTACTGACGCGCGGGTGACCCCGTCATCGGCCTTTCGGTGTGATCGCGCGCACGTTGCGTAACCGGCCCGGGGGCGCTGCACTGATTTCATGCTGACGCGAATCGACCACATCGGGATCGCCTGCTTCGACCTCGACAAGACCGTGGAGTTCTACCGCTCCACCTACGGCTTCGAGGTGTTCCACTCGGAGGTCAACGAGGAGCAGGGCGTGCGCGAGGCCATGCTCAAGATCAACGAGACCTCGGACGGCGGCGCCTCCTACCTGCAGCTTCTCGAGCCGACCCGCGAGGACTCCACCGTCGCCAAGTGGCTCGCGAAGAACGGCGAGGGGGTCCACCACATCGCTTTCGGTACGGCGGACGTCGACACGGAGGCGGCCGGCATCAAGGAGAAGGGCGTACGCGTTCTGTACGAAGAGCCCCGGCGCGGTTCCATGGGGTCACGGATCACCTTCCTGCACCCGAAGGACTGCCACGGCGTACTGACAGAACTGGTCACTTCCGCGCCCGTTGAGTCGTCCGAGCACTGACCCACGTACATAAGGGCCGGTAGGGTTGGGTCTGGTCGCCGCTCGAAGCGTGGTGACCGAGTCCCGTCGTGTTCGGCGACGGGATCGCCGGGGCCGGGTGGCGGGGGGCGAGCGCGGGGCAGCAGCCCATGCTCCGCCGTTGATCTGACACCATTCCCCGGGGGCTCCGTTCGGGATGGGCGGAGCTCGGCCAGACTTGCGACCAGGGGACGGATGGGACCGCGCAGTGCGGGGCTACGAGAGCCAGGAGCGAGAGCCGGCGGCTGACGTCGACCACCTCTCTCGGTTCGAAGCCGAGATGAAGCGGCTGAAGACCGAGCGGGAAAAGGCGATCCAGCACGCCGAGGACCTCGGCTACCAGGTCGAGGTGCTGCGCGCCAAGCTGCACGAGGCGCGGCGCACCATCATGTCCCGGCCCGCCTACGACGGCGGCGACATCGGTTACCAGGCCGAGCAGTTGCTGCGCAACGCGCAGATGCAGGCCGACCAGCTCCGCGCGGACGCCGAGCGGGAGCTGAGCCAGGCCCGCGCCCAGACCCAGCGCATTCTCCAGGAGCACGCCGAGCAGGCCGCCCGCCTCCAGGCGGAACTGCACCAGGAGGCGGTGGCCCGGCGTCAGCAGCTCGACCAGGAGCTGGCGGAGCGCCGCCAGACCGTCGAGACGCACGTCAACGAGAACGTGGCGTGGGCGGAGCAGCTGCGGGCCCGCACCGAGGAGCAGGCCCGCCGCCTGATGGAGGAGACCCGCGCCGAGCGGGAGCAGGCCCTGGCCGCCGCGCGCGAGGAGGCCGAGCGGCTGACCGCCGAGGCCCGCCGCCGGCTGCAGAGCGAGGCGGAGGCGGCCCGCAGCGAGGCCGAGCAGCTGCTGCGCCGCGCCCGCGCGGACGCCGAGCGGCTGCTGAACGCCGCGTCCACGCAGGCCCAGGAGGCCACCGAGCACGCCGAGCAGCTGCGCACCTCCACGGTCACCGAGTCGGAGTCGGCGCGCCGCCGGGCGCAGGAGATGAGCCGGGCCGCCGAGGAGCGGATGGCCCAGGCGGAGAGCGCGCTGCGCGAGGCGCGGTCCGAGGCCGAGAAGGTGCTCGCCGAGGCGAAGGAGGCCGCCGCCAAGGCGCTGGCGTCCGCCGAGGCCGCCAACGAGACCCGTACGCGCACCGCCAAGGAGCAGGTGGCGCGGCTGGTCAGCGAGGCGACCAAGGAGGCGGAGGCCACCAAGGCGGACGCCGAGCAGCTGGTCGCCGACGCCCGCGCCGAGGCGGAGAAGATCGTCGCGGAGGCCGCGGAGAAGGCCCGTACGCTCACCGCGGAGGAGTCGGCCACCCAGCTGTCCAAGGCGGCCAAGACCGCCGAGGACGTGCTCAACAAGGCGTCCGAGGAGGCCAAGCGGACCACCAAGGCGGCCGCCGAGGAGGCCGAGCGGATCCGCCGCGAGGCCGAGGCCGAGGCCGACCGGCTGCGCGCCGAGGCGCACGACATCGCCGAGCAGCTCAAGGGCGCGGCGAAGGACGACACCAAGGAGTACCGCGCCAAGACGGTCGAGCTGCAGGAGGAGGCGCGCCGGCTGCGCGGCGAGGCCGAGCAGCTGCGCGCCGACGCGGTCGCCGAGGGCGAGAAGATCCGCGCGGAGGCCCGCAAGGAGGCCGTGGCGCAGATCGAGGAGGCGGCCAAGTCCGCCGAGGAGCTGCTCGCCAAGGCCAAGGCGGACGCGGACGAACTGCGCTCCACCGCGCAGACGGACAGCGAGAAGGTCCGCACCGAGGCCATCGAGCGCGCCACGACGCTGCGCCGGCAGGCCGAGGAGACCCTGGAGCGCACCCGCAAGGAGGCCGAGCGGCACCGCGCGGAGGCCGCGGAGCAGGCCGACGCGCTCAAGGAGGACGCCGAGCGGGCCGCGCGCGAGCTGCGCGAGGAGACCGAGCGGGCCGTGGAGGCGCGGCGCGCGGAGGCCGCCGAGGAGCTGACCCGGCTGCACACCGAGGCCGAGGAGCGCCTCGCCTCGGCCGAGCAGGCGCTGAGCGACGCGCGCGAGGAGGCCGCCCGGATCCGCCGCGAGGCGACCGAGGAGGCCGAGCGGCTGCGCACCGAGGCCGCCGAGCGGATCCGTACGCTGCAGCAGCAGGCGGAGCAGGAGGCCGAGCGGCTGCGCGACGAGGCCGCCGCGGACGCGTCGGCGTCCCGGGCGGAGGGCGAGGCCGTCGCCGTGCGGCTGCGGTCGGAGGCCGCGGCGGAGGCGGAGCGGCTCAAGTCGGAGGCGCAGGACAGCGCGGACCGGATGCGCGCGGAGGCCCAGGCGGCCGCCGAGCGGATCGGCACGGAGGCGTCCGAGACGCTGGCGGCGGCGCAGGAGGAGGCGGCCCGGCGGCGCCGGGAGGCGGAGGAACTCCTCGGCGCGGCCCGCGAGGAGGCCGGCGAGGAGCGTCGGCGGGCCCGCGAGCAGAGCGAGGAACTGCTGGCGGCGGCGCGCACCCGTGTGGAGGAGGCACAGGCCGAGGCCGTACGGCTGGTCGAGGAGGCGGACCGGCGCGCCACGGAGATGGTGTCGGCGGCGGAGCTCCACGCCCAGCAGGTGCGGGACTCCGTCGCGGGGCTGCACGAGCAGGCGCAGGAGGAGATCACCGGGCTGCGCAGCGCCGCCGAGCACGCGGCGGAGCGCACCCGGCGCGAGGCCGAGGAGGAGGCGGACCGGGTCCGCGCCGACGCCTACGCGGAGCGGGAGCGGGC
This sequence comes from Streptomyces sp. GB4-14, assembly GCF_022696125.1. NCBI lineage: Bacteria > Bacillati > Actinomycetota > Actinomycetes > Kitasatosporales > Streptomycetaceae > Streptomyces > Streptomyces sp. GB4-14. The sequence goes on from NZ_RZHO01000002.1 coordinate 1,823,008, forward strand.
CAGCGAGGACGCGGGCCGGATGCGGCGCGAGGCGCAGGAAGAGGCCGAGGAGGCCAAGTCCCTTGCGGAGCGCACGGTTTCGGAGGCGATCACGGAGGCGGACCGGATCCGCGCCGAGGTCTCCGAGCATGCGCAGCGGCTGCGCACCGAGGCGTCCGACGCGGTCGCCGAGGCGGAGCAGGCCGCGGCGCGTACCCGGGCGGAGGCCCGCCAGGACGCCAACCGGATCCGTTCGGACGCGGCGACGCAGGCGGACACGCTCATCACCGAGGCGCGCAGCGAGGCGGAGCGGCTCACCGACGAGACGGTCGCCGAGGCCGAGCGGGTGCGTTCGGAGTCGGTCGCCAAGGCGGAGAAGCTCATCGCGGACGCCACCGGCGACGCGGAGCGGCTGCGCGCCGAGGCCGCGGAGACGGTGGGGTCGGCGCAGCAGCACGCGGAGCGGCTGCGGCAGGAGGCCGAGCGGGTCAAGGCCGACGCGGAGTCGGAGGCGGAGCGGCTGGTGTCCTCCGCGCGCGACGAGGCCGAGCGGACGCTGGACGAGGCCCGCAAGGAGGCCAACAAGCGGCGTTCGGAGGCGGCCGAGCAGGTCGACACCCTCATCACGGAGACCACCGCCGAGGCGGACAAGCTGCTCACCGAGGCGCAGCAGCAGGCGCTGAAGACGACGGCCGACGCCGAGTCGCAGGCGGACACCATGGTGGGCGCGGCCCGCAGCGAGGCCGAGCGGCTGGTGTCCGAGGCGCGGGTCGAGGGCAACTCCCTGGTGGAGAAGGCCCGTACGGACGCCGACGAGCTGCTGGTCGGCGCACGCCGGGACGCGACGCAGATCCGGGAGCGCGCGGAGGAGCTGCGCGACCGCATCACCAGGGAGATCGAGGAGCTGCACGAGCGGGCACGGCGCGAGGCGGCGGAGACCATGAAGTCCGCCGGCGACCGCTGCGACGCGCTGATCAAGGCCGCGGAGGAGCAGCTGGCCAAGGCGGAGGCCAAGGCGAAGGAGATCGTCTCCGAGGCCAACTCCGAGGCGGGCAAGGTGCGCATCGCCGCCGTGAAGAAGGCCGAGGGTCTTCTGAAGGAGGCGGAGCAGAAGAAGGCCACGCTCGTGAAGGAGGCCGAGGAGCTGAAGGCCGAGGCGGTGCGCGAGGCACGGCGCACCGTCGAGGAGGGCAAGCGCGAGCTGGAAGTCCTCGTCCGGCGCCGCGAGGACATCAACGCGGAGATCTCGCGCGTCCAGGACGTCCTGGAGGCCCTGGAGTCCTTCGAAGCCCCGGCGGGCGGCAAGGACAACGGCGTCAAGGCAGGGGCCGCGGCAGGTGCTACCCGTACGGGTGGCAAGTCAACCGATAGCTAGCAAACCGGGCGAATTCCCTTGTACGGTGAGGGCTTTGACCATGGCTTTGGCAAGGCTTCCGGCGGCGAGCCACTCAAAAGGGGTGTCATCTTCCGTATCAAACGTGCATCCGCTCGATGACACAGCGCTTCGGCCCCTAGGATTCCACCTATCACCTCACCGGTCTCATTCGACAGGAACCCCATGAGCGACACTTCCCCCTACGGCTTCGAGCTTGTGCGGCGTGGGTACGACCGCGCTCAGGTGGACGAACGTATCTCCAAGCTCGTCTCCGACCGTGACAGCGCTCTCGCCCGCATCACCGCTCTGGAAAAGCGCATCGAAGAGCTCCACCTCGAGACGCAGAACGCCCAGGCCCAGATCAACGACGCCGAGCCGTCGTACGCGGGTCTCGGCGCGCGCGTGGAGAAGATCCTCCGTCTCGCCGAGGAGGAGGCCAAGGACCTGCGCGAGGAGGCCCGGCGCGCCGCGGAGCAGCACCGTGAGCTCGCCGAGTCGGCCGCCCAGCAGGTGCGCAACGACGCCGAGTCCTACGCCGCCGAGCGCAAGGCCAAGGCCGAGGACGAAGGCGTCCGGATCGTCGAGAAGGCCCAGGGCGAGGCCGCGCAGCTGCGCTCCGAGGCGCAGAAGGACGCCCAGTCCAAGCGCGAGGAGGCGGAGGCCCTCTTCGAGGAGACCCGCGCCAAGGCCGCGCAGGCCGCCGCGGACTTCGAGACGAACCTGGCGAAGCGCCGCGAGCAGTCCGAGCGTGACCTGGCCTCGCGTCAGGCCAAGGCCGAGAAGCGACTCGCGGAGATCGAGCACCGCGCCGAGCAGCTCCGCCTGGAGGCCGAGAAGCTGCGCACGGACGCCGAGCGCCGGGCCCGCCAGACGGTGGAGACCGCCCAGCGCCAGGCCGAGGACATCGTGGCCGACGCCAACGCCAAGGCCGACCGGATCCGTTCGGAGTCCGAGCGCGAGCTCGCGGCGCTGACCAACCGCCGCGACTCCATCAACGCCCAGCTGACCAACGTCCGCGAGATGCTGGCGACCCTCACGGGTGCCGCGGTCGCCGCCACCGGCGCGCCCGCCACCGAGGACGAGCCCGTCTCCCGCGGCGTCCCGGCCCAGCAGTCCCGGTAGCACCACCGGGCGACCCGGACACAGGTCGAAGCCCTCTGCCACTGCGGTGGCAGAGGGCTTCGCCCCGTTCTAGCGTGGCCGCATGATCGAGCTGGAGGGGCTGACCAAGCGGTACGGCGAGAAGGTCGCGGTGGACAACCTGACCTTCACCGTCCGGCCGGGCATCGTCACGGGCTTCCTCGGCCCGAACGGCGCCGGCAAGTCGACCACGATGCGGATGATCCTGGGGCTCGACCACCCCACCGCGGGGGACGTCCGCATCGACGGCACGCACTACGACCGGCTCCAGGACCCCCTGACGTGCATCGGGGCCCTGCTGGAGGCCAAGGGAGTGCACCCGGGGCGCAGCGCCTACAACCACCTGCTGTGGCTCGCGCAGAGCAACGGCATCCCCGAACGGCGGGTGCGGGAGGTGCTGGGCGAGGTCGGCCTGACGGCGGTGGCCCGGAAGAAGGCCAAGGGGTTCTCGCTCGGCATGGGGCAGCGGCTCGGCATCGCCGCCGCCCTGCTCGGCGACCCTCGGATCCTGATGTTCGACGAACCGGTCAACGGCCTCGACCCCGAGGGCATCCACTGGATCCGTACGCTGATGAAGTCGCTGGCCGAGCAGGGCCGCACGGTGTTCGTCTCCTCCCACCTGATGAGCGAGATGGCCCTGACGGCGGACCACCTCGTGGTCATCGGGCAGGGGCGGCTGCTCGCCGACACCTCGATGGCGGAGTTCATCGAGCGCAACTCCCGCTCCTACGTCCGGGTGCGCAGCCCGCAGCGGGAGGCGCTGCTGGACGCGCTGCACCAGGCCGGCGTCACCGCCGTGGACGGCGCGGACGGGACGCTGGAGGTGGACGGGACGCCCGCCGAGAAGATCGGCGAGCTGGCCGCCGGCAACGGGGTGGTGCTGCACGAACTGAGCCCGCAGCAGGCCTCCCTGGAGGAGGCGTTCATGCAGTTGACGGCGGAGTCGGTGGAGTACCACGCGCACACCGGCGCGCCCCTGCCCCCTCAGCAGCAGTGGGGCGAGAGCTGGAGGAAGGGCTGAGCATGGCGACGGCACAGGTCGTACGGTCGGAGTGGACCAAGATCCGGTCGGTGGCGTCGACCGTGTGGACGCTGTCCACCGCGGTGGTCGTCACCATCGCCCTCGGCATGCTGATCTCGGCGCTGTCGAAGAACGAGTTCGGCAGCCTCAGCGAGCGGGAGCGGCTTTCCTTCGACCCGACGTTCATCAGCTTTGCCGGGACCAGCCTGGGCCAGCTCGCGATGATCGTGTTCGGGGTGCTGGTGGTGTCGAACGAGTACAGCACCGGGATGATCCGCGCCTCGCTGGCGGCCGTGCCCCAACGGGGCGTCTTCCTGTTCAGCAAGCTCGCCGTGGCCACCGCGCTGGCGTTCGTGGTCGGCATGGCCACCAGCTTCGCCACGTTCTTCCTGGGCCAGCTGATGCTCGGCGACCTCAGGGCGTCCATCGGCGACGACGGGGTGCTGCGCGCGGTGTTCGGCGGCGGGCTCTACATGACGCTGATCGCGCTGTTCTCCATGGGAGTGGCCGCGATGCTGCGTTCCCCCATGCTGTCGCTGGGCATCCTGATGCCGTTCTTCTTCCTGATCTCCAACATCCTCGGCAACGTCAGCGCCACCGAGAAGGTCGGCCGGTTCCTGCCCGACCAGGCGGGCAGCAGGATCATGCAGGTGGTCACCCCGGTGGACGACGACACCCCGTACGGCCCCTGGGGCGGCCTGGGCATCATGGCGCTGTGGGTGATCGCGGCCGTCGTCGGCGGCTACGTGCTGCTGAAGCGGCGTGACGCGCAGTGAACGACCGTTCGGGAGCGGTTCCGGTCCGTCCGTGATGCACCCTTGAGCGGAACCGTCAGCGCCCCGATAAGCTCCTAACCCTTACGGGGGGCGTATGCCCCGCTGTCCTGAACCTTTCGATGGGTGCGGAGCATGATCGAGGCAGTCGGCCTGACCAAGCGGTACGGCGACAAGACCGCTGTGTACAACCTTTCCTTCCAGGTGCGTCCCGGCGCCGTCACCGGCTTCCTGGGCCCCAACGGCTCGGGCAAGTCGACGACGATGCGGATGATCCTCGGTCTGGACAATCCCACCGCGGGCCATGTCACGATCTGCGGCCACCCGTACGACAGGCTGCCCAACGCCCCCCGCCAGGTGGGTGCGCTGCTGGACGCCAAGGCGGTGCACGGCGGCCGGTCCGCCCGCAACCACCTGCTCAGCCTGGCCCAGCTGTCGGGCATCCCGGCCCGCCGGGTGGACGAGGTGCTGGGCGTGGTGGGTCTGCACGAGGTGGCGGGCCGGCGGTCCAAGGGCTTCTCGCTCGGCATGGGGCAGCGCCTGGGCATCGCCGCCGCGCTGCTGGGCGACCCCCAGGTACTGCTGTTCGACGAGCCGGTCAACGGCCTCGACCCCGAGGGCATCCTCTGGGTGCGCAACCTGATGAAGTCACTGGCCGCCGAGGGCCGTACGGTGTTCGTCTCCTCCCACCTGATGAGCGAGATGGCGCTGACCGCCGACCACCTCATCGTGATCGGCCGCGGCCAGCTCATGGCGGACATGAGCGTGCGGGACTTCATCTCCGCCAACTCCGCCGACTTCGCGCGGGTGCGGACGCCCGACAGCGAGCCGCAGCAGCGCGAGAAGCTGTCGGCGGCCATCACCGAGGCCGGCGGCCATGTGCTGCCCGAGCAGGACGGCGCGCTGCGGGTGACGGGACTGCCGCTGCCCCGGATCAGCGACCTCGCCCACGACCACGACGTACGGCTGTGGGAGCTCTCGCCGCACCAGGCGTCCCTGGAGGAGGCGTACATGCGGATGACGCAGGGCGCCGTCGACTACCGCTCGACCGTCGACCAGAAGGAAGGGCTCCAGCAGCCCCTCCCGCCGGGCGCGCAGCCGCCGATGCCGGTGCCGGGCCAGGGCCAGCCCGGCTGGTACGCCCCGCCGCCGCCCCAGCAGGGCGGGCAGCCCTTCGCCCCGCCGCAGGCCGCCCCCGCGGGCCCCTACGGCGCTCCCCCTGCCCCCGCGGCCGCTCCGGCCGCCCCGGCGGCGAACCCGTACGCGCAGCCTCCGCAGGCGCCGCAGAGCGCTCCCCAGTCCGCCCCCTCCGCCGAGCCGACCAAGTCCGAGGACGCCCGATGAGCACGCCCCAGCCCCCGATGCCGCACAGCGCCGCACCCGAGTGGCCGGCCGCACCCGGTGCCGCGCCCTCCGCCCCCGGCCCGGCGTACCCCACCTACACCTCGCCCATCCCGGTGGTGCGCACCCATCTCGGGCACGCGCTCGCCTCCGAGTGGACGAAGATCAAGTCCGTGCGCTCCACCCTGTGGACGCTGGGTGTGTTCTTCGCGCTCGTGGTCGGCATCGGACTGCTCACCGGCCTGGTGGTCGCCAGTTCCGACCCCGACCTGGGCGGCGAGAGCCCGCTGTCGCTGGGCTTCTTCGGACTGCTGCTGGGCTCGATGTGCCTCATCACGCTCGGCGTGCTGACCACCGCCTCCGAGTACGGCACCGGCATGATCCGCACGACGATGGTCGCCTGTCCCAGCCGCGGCCGGGTGCTCGCGGCGAAGGCCCTGGTGTTCTTCCTGGTCGCCTTCGTGGTGACCCTCGTGTGCGCGTCGGTCGTGGGCCTGCTGCACGTGTCGCTGCTCGAGGAGCACAACGCCGCGGACCCGAACGGCGAGGAATGGCTGAAGGGCACGGTCGGCGTCTCGCTCTACCTGGCGCTGCTCGGCACCCTGTCGCTGGCGGTCGGGTCGATCGTGCGGCACTCGGCGGGCGCCATCACGATCATGATCGCGGCGGTGCTGGCCCCGCTGGTGATCGCTCTGTTCATGTTCTCCCCCTCGCTGGAGGACGTGCAGCAGGCGCTGTTCGAGTACTCCATCCCGAACCAGATGAGCATCTTCTACGCCAACTCCCTGTCGGAGTCGGGACCGTCGGGCTGGGACCCGCTGTGGATCATGCTGGTCGTCACGGGTGCCGCGCTCGCCGGGGCGTTCACCCTGCTGCGGAAGCGGGACGTCTAGGGACCCCGGCGGGCCTGTCAGAACCTCGGCGCGTTACGGGACCGCTGCACCCGCGTGGTGCGGCGGTCCTTCGCGTTCCAGCAGGCCTTGTGCCAGTGCCGGCGCTCGTCGACGCCGGAGTGCTCGGGCCAGGCCACCACGTGCGGCACCCCGTCCGGGATCAACTGGTCGCAGCCCGGGCACCGGTAGGACTTGCCGCGGGCGCTGCTGCCCGCCACGTGCCGCACGCTCCAGTCCTCGCCCTGCCAGGGCTCCGTGGACTGCCAGCCGCCGTACCTCCCGGAGCGGTCGTCCTCGGCGCTCCGGCCGGACGAACCGGCTCCCTTGGGTCGGTTGCGACGCGGGGACACAGGACACCTCACGGGGCTATACAGGATGCACGGACCGCGTCCAGCCTAGCCGCCGCGGACCGGGGTACGCGTACGCCGCCAAACGTCACAAGTCACTCCGTGGCGCGCGGCGGCCCCGGGAGAGCGGCCCATTCTGCAGACAATCCGCAAAATCGCTCACCCGACCGTGTCCTCGGCACGTGTCGGGGGGTTATGCCCTGCGGGGGAGCTCCGCGTCGGAGCCAAGGAAGCAGGAAGAGCAATGCGCGTTGGAAGTTTCGTGTTGGCCGCCCGGTTCCCCGGGCAGGGCGAGGGTGAGGCGCTGCACCGCGCGGTCCGCTCCGCCGAGGTGGCCGAGGAGTCAGGGCTCGACACGGTCTGGCTGGCCGAGCACCACTTCGTGCCCTACGGCACCTGCCCGTCCGCCGTCACCCTGGCGGCCATGCTGCTGGGCCGCACCCGGCGGCTGCGCGTGGGCACGGCGGTCAGTGTGCTGCCGACCGCCCACCCGGTCGCGCTCGGCGAACAGGCCGCGCTGCTGCACGTCGCCAGCGGCGGACGGTTCTCGCTGGGCCTCGGCCGGGGCGGCCCGTGGGTGGACCTGGAGGTCTTCGGGGCCGGTCTGGAGGCGTACGAGAAGGGGTTCCCGGAAGCGCTCGACCTGCTGCTGCGCTGGCTGCGCGAGCCGTCCGTGGGCGCCGACGGCGAGCGGTACCGGTTCCGCGAGGTGCCCGTCGTCCCCCGCCCCTCGGAGGCGCTCACCGAGACCGAGGGACCGGAGGTCGTGGTCGCCTGCACCTCCCCCGCGAGCGTACGGCTGGCCGCCGAGCGAGGGCTGCCGATGCTGCTCGGCATGCACGTCGGCGACGAGGAGAAGGCCGAGATGGTCGCCCTGTGGCGGCGCCACGCGCGCGCCGGCGGCCGGACGTCCGCCGAGATCGAGGGCGCGTCCCATGTCTCGGCCGGGGTCTGCCAGATCGCGGACCGGCGCGCGGACGCGGCCGAGACCTTGCTGAAGGCGATGCCCGGCTGGCTGAAGCAGGGGCTGGAGGCGCATGTGACGGTGGACGGCCGCGAGCGCCGGATGCGCGACCCGCTGGCCTACACGGAGCTGCTGTGCGGGCTGCACCCGGTGGGCACCCCGCGGCTGTGCGCCGACCGGCTCGCCGCGACCAGCGAGCGGACCGGCATCTCGCGCTTCGCGCTGCTCGTCGAGGGCTCCGGCGACCTGGCGGCGACGGAGGAGAACGTACGGCGGCTCGGCGCCGAGGTGCTCCCCCAACTCACCTGACCGCTCGAGGCGTTCCAAGGATGCTTGCCGCTCCGGTACAAACTGCACCTCCCGCGTACGGAGCGGCAAGCTGTCGATGGAGCGTCAGCAGTCGCGCAGTTCCGGCGACTGGTTGAGCAGTTGGCTGCGCACGGAGGTGAAGCGGGCCAGCGTCTCGTCGACCGAGGAGTCAAGCGGGAACACGGCCACCCTGTGGCAGTTCTGGAAGGCCAGCCGAACACCGAAGTGCCGTTGCAGGGCGCCGCGTATCGCGTCACTCGCGAGCGCACGCAGCAGCTGACCGCGTGCCTGCTCGTCCGGCGGGGGCGTCTGGTTGTCGGCGAAGGCTCCGCCGTCCACCTTCAGCTGGGCCACCAGGGAGCTGATCATCTCCCACGCGTAGGGCAGGGAGGTCCGGACGCAGTCGACGAAGGCAGCTTCGTCGACCTCGCCTCGCTCGGCCTGTTCGAGTAGGGCCGGTGAGACGTCGAGCGACATGGGTTCTCCTCTCGCACCCCCAGCACTCGGGGGTTGCCTGACAGATAAGGGAGTGCGCGAAATCAGACACGCTGCGTACACAGTCCGCGACCTCCCGTTCAATACCGTAAGCAACGGACGGTGACCGCACCAGGAGAACGGGCGGATGCGGAACTTCCTGTAGGCCGGGAATCGGCCATTGCGGAACACGCGTTTTCCAGGAGATACAGGACGCGCCTCATGGGCCCCGAGGGGCGTCTGTGAGGGCGAATCGCGTCCGGCCCGGCCGGTCGAGTAGCGTTGCCGACCATGCGTCTCGTCATTGCCCGCTGCTCCGTGGACTACGCCGGGCGGCTCACCGCGCACCTGCCGTCCGCACCTCGTCTGATCCTGATCAAGGCGGACGGCAGCGTCTCGATCCATGCCGACGACCGGGCCTACAAGCCCCTCAACTGGATGTCGCCGCCGTGCACCTTGAAGGAGGGCACCGGCGAACAGGAAGGCGTGTGGACCGTCGTCAACAAGGCGGGCGAGAAGCTCATCATCACGATGGAGGAGATCCTCCACGACTCGTCGCACGAACTCGGCGTCGATCCCGGCCTGATCAAAGACGGCGTGGAAGCACACCTTCAGGAGCTGCTCGCCGACCGCATCGAGACCCTGGGCGAGGGCTACACGCTGATCCGCCGTGAGTACATGACGGCGATCGGGCCGGTCGACATCCTGTGCCGGGACGCCGAAGGGCAGACCGTCGCCGTGGAGATCAAGCGACGCGGCGAGATCGACGGCGTGGAGCAGCTCACCCGCTATCTGGAACTGCTGAACCGCGACCCGCATCTCGCGCCGGTGCGCGGCATCTTCGCGGCCCAGGAGATCAAGCCGCAGGCCCGGGTGCTCGCGACCGACCGGGGCATCGGCTGCCAGGTGCTCGACTACGACGCCCTGCGGGGCATCGAGGACGACAAGCTGCGCCTGTTCTGAGCGGCGCGCCACGACGGCACGCACCAGGGGCCGGGTTCCGTGCGGAACCCGGCCCATGGTGCGTGCGGTACGCCCGGCGGGTCAGATCATCGTCTCCGCGTCCTCGGGCGAGGCCTGATCCGTGCTCTGCGAGGCGCTCGCGGAGGTCTCCACGGGGGCCGAGGAGGCGGGACCGCTGGCGGAGTTGCTGGTGGTCGGCTCCTGCGGCGTGGTGGGGGTCTCCGTGGGCTCCTCGGTGGGGTCCTCCGTGGGTTCCTCGGTTTCCGTCTCGGTCGGCGTGGGCGACGGAGACGTGGGCGGCTTCGGCGATTTGGTCGGCTTGGTCGGCGAGGTGCCCGGCGACGTCGGCCGCGTCGGCTCCCCAGGCTCCCCGGTGCCGGTCTCCTCGTCCGTCGGCCCGCCGGACTCGGTGGCCGTCGGCGTCGGGTCGTCCGCGGTGCCGGGCGTGCCGTCGGGACCGGGGTCGGAGGGGCGGCTGGTGGCCTTCCCCGTGTCGCCCTTGTTGCCGGCCGCCGGGTCCGCGTCGAGGCTGCCGTCGTCCGGACCCTGGCTGGCGGACGGGTTGACCCCGATGTTCTCCGAGGGCGACGCGGGGTCGTTGCCCGACGTGGCGCCGAGGGTGACGACGGTGCCGAGGACGGCGACGAGCAGCGCGCCGGCGCCCGCCGCGACCAGGTTCCTTTTGGCGAGCCCCTTGAAGCCGCCCGGGACGCCGGCCTTGGCTCGCTGCGGAACCGTCGCGGCCGGCACGGCCCCGGAGACGACCAGACCGGTGTCGGCGGGGGGCTGGAGGTCGGGGAAGGCCATCGGCACCCCGCGGGGCGGGGACGCCGACTCCTCGACGTGCGCCTCGGGCACCTCCTCCGCCGCGGTCGGCGCGATCGCGAGCGGGACGCCGGAGCGGTCGGCGACGAGGGCCAGCGCCCTGCGGCCCGCGACCGTGCCGCGCTTGTCGGCGAGGGCGCCGCGCAGGCCGATGGACGCCTCCAGCTCGGCGCGCGCCCGGTCGAGCTGTCCGGCGCACAGCGCGTGGATGCCCAGCTCGTGGTGGAAGTAGGCCTGTTCGCCCACGTCCCCGGCGATGCGGGCGGCCTCCGCGCCGGCCCGCAGCGCCCGCTCCCAGGCGCTCCAGTGGAGCCCGGAGGCGAAGGCGGGAGCGGCGGTGCGGGCGAGCTGCACGGCGGTGCCGGGCTCGTCGGCGGTGTCGGCGGCGAGCGGCGACAGGGCGGTGAGCGCGGCGAGGACGGCGTCGGCCTCGGCACAGACGCGCTCGGGTGTCACCGAGGGGTGTCCGGTCCACCAGGCGTAGTGCTGCGCGGCCTCGCGGACGCGGACGTCGGCGTCGTCGGTGTACCCGGCGGCCTCCAGCTGGGCGGGGACGCCGGCGGCGAGCCGGTAGCGGGCGCCGACCGGGGAGACCAGTCCGCAGGAGACCAGTTCGCCGAGGGCGGCGTCGGCGTGGGTGTCGCCCACCAGGGCGGGCAGGTGCGCCTGGTGCGGCACCTCGCCGCCGAGCGCGACGGCGAACCGCAGGGTGGCGCGGGCGGAGTCGCTGAGGCGGGAGGCGAGCAGCGGGGCGGGCGCGGCGGCCTCGCCGAGGGAGGGCAGCGGCACCTCGTCGCCGTCGGCGGGGTCGTAGGGCGCCTCGTCGGGCCGGACGTCCTCGAAGACGCCGAACTCGTCGACGGCGCTGGTGCCGGCCCGCAGCCGGTCGCGCTGCCGCAGCAGGGCGCCCGCCTGGACGAAGCGCAGCGGCAGGCCCTCGGACTCGAACCACAGGTCGCCCGCCCAGGTCGCCTCCTCGTCGGTGAGGCTGCGGCCGACGGCGTGCCCGAGCAGGTCGAGGCCGGCCGCGCGGTCGAGGCCGGCCAGCTCGACGTCCTCGACGCCCGCGTCGGCGGAGGGGTCGGCCACGTCCGGGGTGGCGGCGAACAGGAAGGCGCACTCGGGGGTGGCGTCCAGCAGCTCGTCGAGGGCGGCCCCGCCGAACTCCAGGTCGTCCAGGACGACGACGGCGCCGATCTCGCCGACGCTTTCGAGCAGTTCGTCCCGGTCGGGGCGGTGCAGGGGCGCGTCGAAGACCGCGTGGAAGAGGTCGTACAGGAGGTCGTCGGCGGTGCGGCGGTGGCCGTTGAGGCGGACCACTCCGTCGGGCGCGAGGTCGGCGCAGTCCTCGGCGACGACGTCGAGCAGCCGGGTGCGGCCGGAGCCGCCGGGGCCGACGAGACGCACGGAGCGGCCGCGGGCGAGCAGCCGCACCAGGGTCTCCCGCTCGTCCTGGCGGGCCAGCAGGGGCAGCGCGGGCCGCGCGGGGCCCGGGGGGACGGGCGGGGCGGCGGCGCGCTCCACCTCGGCGCGTTCGGACTCGGTGAGCCTGCCGGGGCGGGCGGGCCGCTCGGCGGGCGGGCAGGGCTCGATCTCGCTGCCGTCGACGGGGTTGACGGTCAGCAGGAAGTCGCCGGAGACGAGCTGCACCGTGCGGGCGGGCACGGGCGCGTGCTGTCCGAAGTCGGAGGTGAGGGATTCCCTGGGAGGGCGCTGGCGCGGCGTGTCGCCGCCGTGGCCGTACTCCTCGGGTCCCGTGCGGTTCGGGTCCATAGGTCCTAGCCCCCCAAAAGCGTCGTGGCTGAAGCCCTCCCCGGCCTCGCTGCACACCGCGCTGTCGCTTCTGGTCCGGGCCCGCTCGAGGGTTGCAAGGCAGCGGGCAGCCGAACCCTAAACCTTCGGTCAGTATCCACGACAGTCCGGGGTGCCAGGGCGTCCGACTGGTCACGGTCTCGTGAGGATTGTGCGCGCGGCGCGGAGTTCGCGGGCGTGGGCCCGGCTTCTCCGGCTCGTCCGTCATGCACCCGTACGCCCTTACACGCGGGGCAGCGTGTCCACCCCGATACCCCCCTCGATCGCCAGAATCCGGTGCAGCCGGGTGGCCACCAACAGGCGCTGCATCTGCGGCGGCACGTCGCGCAGCACCAGGCGCCGGCCGCAGCGGCCGGCCCGTCGGTGGGCCCCCATGATCACCCCGAGTCCGGTGGCGTCCCAGGAGTCCAGTTCGGACAGGTCCAGCACCAGGTCGCCGACTCCGTCGTCGACGGCCGAGTGCAGGACCGTACGGGCGTCCGCCGCGCTGCGGACGTCGAGGCGGCCCCCGACGACCAGCTCGGCGTGGTCGCCCCTGATGTGCATATGCGCTCCCCGTGATGCGTGGTGTGCTCCGCGGTGTCCTGACGGCCGGTTGCAACCTCTGACTGCGTGACGGCCGCGGAGGTTGCTGGCTGTGAACGAACCGATACCGAATTCACCCCGGCGTGTGATGCACGCCGGGGTGTGCGCGGTCTCAGTGCTCGTAGAAGCCCTGCCCGCTCTTGCGCCCGATGTCACCGGCGTCAACCATCCGGCGCATCAGCTCGGGGGCCGCGAACTTCTCGTCCTGCGACTCCGTGTAGATGTTGCTGGTGGCGTGCAGCAGGATGTCCACGCCGGTGAGGTCGGCGGTGGCCAGCGGGCCCATGGCGTGGCCGAAGCCCAGCTTGCAGGCGAGGTCGATGTCCTCGGCGCTCGCCACGCCCGACTCGTACAGCTTGGCGGCCTCGACGACGAGGGCGCAGATGAGGCGGGTGGTGACGAAGCCGGCCACGTCGCGGTTGACGACGATGCAGGTCTTGCCGACGGACTCGGCGAACTCCCGGGCCCTGGCGAGGGTTTCGTCGCTGGTCTTGTAGCCGCGGACCAGCTCGCAGAGCTGCATCATCGGCACCGGCGAGAAGAAGTGGGTGCCGACGACCCGCTCCGGGCGCTCCGTCACGGCCGCGATCTTGGTGATCGGGATGGCGGAGGTGTTGGAGGCGAGGACGGTGTCCTCGCGTACGAGCTTGTCGAGCGTGCGGAAGATCTCGTGCTTGACCTCGAGCTTCTCGAAGACGGCCTCGACGACGACGTCCGCGTCCGCGCAGGCGTCGAGATCGGTGGTCGTGGTGATCCGGCCGAGGGCGGCCTCCGCGTCCTTCGCCTCGAGCTTCCCCTTGGCGACGAACTTGTCGTACGACGCCTTGATCCCGTCCGTGCCCCGCGTCAGCGCCTCGTCGGTGACGTCGCGCAGGACGACGTCCCAGCCCGCCTGAGCGGAGACCTGGGCGATGCCGGACCCCATGAGACCGGCCCCGATGACGGCGAGCTTGCGTGCCACTGTGCGACTCCCCTGATACGCGCTGTCCATGTTCTCCAGGAGCGGACATTAGCGTTCGCGGGGAGCCCTGTGACCGGTAAGTAACGCGCGTCACGTCTCACATGACGGACATCACACCGGCGGCAGAGGCGGTGAGAGCCGACGGGGCGTCAGATCGCGGGCGCCCGCCGTCCCGAGGGTCGGTACGGCCGGGCGGGCCGGCGGCCCGGCGGAAAGCCGTCGCGCGGGAGCGCCGCCGGTGCGAGGGTGGGGGCCGGTGTGTCCGCCCGTCGAAGGAGAACCCCCGGCATGTCCGTCATCCACCGCACCACCCTGGAGCCGACCAAGCTGGAGCTGCTGGCCGGCTGGCTGCCCACCCGGCCCTGGTACCACGGCGGTCCCCGGGAGCCGCAGCTGAGCAAGGCGGGAGGCTTCCGGCTCGACGACCCCAAGGGCGAGGTCGGCATCGAGTTCATGGTGGTCCGGGACGAGTCGGGCGACACCCCGGTCTCCTACCTGGTGCCGCTCACCTACCGCGCCGCACCGCTCGACGGGGCGGACGCGGCCCTCGTCGGCACCGCCGAGCACGGGGTCCTGGGCCGCCGCTGGATCTACGACGCCTGCCACGACCCGGTGGCCGTCGCCGAGTTGGCGGCGCTGGTCGAGGGCCGGGCCCAGCCGCAGGCGCAGAGCGTGAGCCACACCCCCGACCGTGAGGTGAGCCGCGCCCTGGCGGGCGAGGGCCCTGTGCCGGCGGAGTTCCCGGCGGTCGAGGACGCCGAGGAGCACACCGAGCTGACCGCGCCGGACGGCACGGTGCTGCGCGTGCTGCGCACCCTGCACCCCGCCCCGGACGGCGCACCGCAGGCCGAGCCGGGCGCGGCGGGCCATGTCGCCGGGGCGTGGGAGGCGCCGGACGGCGCCCGTGTGCAGGGCCTGATGGCGCTGCTGCTCACGCCGCCGCCCGCGCCGTGACGGTGCGCACACGAGTGCCCCGTGTCGCCGGTGCGTCACTAGGCTGACCTCATGGTCAACCTGACACGCATCTACACGCGGACCGGCGACAAGGGCACCACGCACCTCGGGGACATGAGCCGGGTCGCCAAGACGGATCTGCGGATCTCCGCCTACGCGGACGCCAACGAGGCGAACGCGGTGATCGGCACGGCGCTCGCCCTGGGCGATCTTCCGGACGAGGTGGTCGCGGTCCTCACCCGCGTGCAGAACGACCTGTTCGACGTGGGCGCCGACCTGTCGACGCCGGTGGTGGAGGATCCGAAGTACCCGCCGCTGCGGGTCGAGCAGTTCTACGTCGACCGGCTCGAGGAGGACTGCGACCGCTTCAACGAGCAGCTGGAGAAGCTGCGCTCGTTCATCCTGCCGGGCGGCACGCCGGGCGCGGCCCTGCTGCACCAGGCGTGCACGGTGGTGCGCCGGGCCGAGCGCTCGACGTGGGCGGCCCTGGAGGCGCACGGCGAGACGATGAACCCGCTCACCGCGACCTACCTCAACCGCCTGTCGGACCTGCTGTTCATCCTGGCCCGCATCGCCAACAAGGAGACGGGCGACGTCCTGTGGGTGCCGGGCGGCGAGCGCTGAGGCCTACCGGCGCACGGCCCGGCACGGGCCCGGCAGGATCTCGGCGCCGCCGAGGAACACGAGCAGGCCGCCCGCCCTGGGCAGCGAGATCACCGGCAGCTCCACGCCCTGGGTGAAGCGCCACAGGGGCGAGGCCCCCGGGCACCGTGCCCACGCCCGTGGCGCAGTGCCCGGCCGCCCGCCTCACCGGCCCACCCGCTCGCGGCCGGCGGCGCCCGGCTCGGTGCCGGCGTTGTCCGCCGGGGCCTTCTTCGGCCAGAGCCAGTAGGTGAGGGTGATCAGGCCGTGGATGCCGGCCGCCCGCCAGGCGGTGGAGCGCCAGGACTCCAGGGAGGTGACGCGGGCCGGGTCGCCGACGTACCAGATGGCGAGCTGGAGCAGCGCGGTCGCCACGGCGGCGGCGATCAGCGTGCCCAGCCACACCCTGGTCTCGTGCCGGGCGCGGGCCAGGCCGTGACGCGGCGGCCGGACCAGCGGGCGGCCGTCGAGGCGGTGCGCCGCGTGCCCGTCGAGCCACTTCACCGTGCGGTGGCCGTGGCCCACCGTGTAGCCGATGTAGAGCGCGGCGAGCCCGTGGGTCCAGTCCGGCTCCGCGCCGTTCTTCAGGTCCCACGCGGTGACGACGAGCAGCACGACCTCCAGCACCGGCTCGCACAGCAGCAGCGCCAGCCCGGTGCGCGGCATCCGCAGCAGGTAGCGGAAGGCCAGGCCGGCCGCCAGCAGCACCCAGAACCCGATCTCGCAGGCGATGATCAAGGCGACGATCACGGTTCGCTCCTCTCGGTCACCCTTCCAGGCTTCCGTGCGCTCCGGGCGCGCGCGTCGTCGCGGCCGACGAATCCGCAGTACATCGAAAGATGCAGTCCAGGACCGGTCCCGGGGATCAGGCGTGCGGCGTGCGCACCGTGTTGGATGGTGTCCATGGCCGTACGACCCCTCCGCCCGCCCCGCTTCGACGTGACCGTCGCGCTCGCCGGACTGCTGGGCGGGCTGCTGTTGTGGGGGTTCGGGCTGGGCGTGCGGCCGGGCAGCGACCCGATCGTGCTGTTCGGCGGCCGGTGGGCGCTGCTGGTGCCGCTCGGCGTGACGGCGTGCTGCGAGCTGCTGCGCCGCACCGCCCCGCGCACCGCGCTGGCGGCCGGCACGCTGGCGCTGGCCGCGGACACCATGACGCAGGGCAGCATCGCGACGATCGTGATGTACACCGACCTGATGTACGCCGCCGTGGTCTACGGCTCGCCCGCGACCGCCCACCGTCTGCCGTGGATCACCGGCGTGCTCACGCTGGCCGGGATGCTGGTGCCGTACGCCGTGTGGCGGGTGCCGGAGGCGCTGCTGATCGGTCTGGTGGTCGGCGCGGTGACCTTCGCGCCCGCGTCGACCGGTCTGATCGTGCGCAACCACCGGGACGCCGCCGACGCCGCCCGCCTTCAGGCCGAACAGACCGCGCTGCTGGCGGAGATGGACCGGGTCCAGGCGGTCACCGCGGAACGCTCGCGGATGGCCCGGGAGTTGCACGACCTGGTGGCCAACCACCTCTCGGCGATCGCCATCCACTCCACCGCCGCGCTCTCCCTCGACGACCCGGGGACGTCGCGGGACGCCCTGACGGTGATCCGGGAGAACAGCGTCCAAGGTCTGTCCGAAATGCGACGGCTCATCGGCATCCTGCGCGACGGTGCCGGCGACCGGGAGCCGGCCGCCACGCCGACCCTGGACGGGCTCGGCGCCCTGGTCGACAACGCCCGCGCCAACGGCCTCGACGTCACCCTGGACGCCGAGCCGGGCGGGGTGCCGGCGCCGGTCGAGCTGGCGGCGTACAGGATCGTGCAGGAGTCGCTGACCAACGCGCTGAAGCACGCCGCGCCCGGCCGGGTGGCCGTCTCCCTGCGCCGCTCGCCCGAGGCCCTGGAGATCAGGGTGACCAGCCCCTGCGGCGACCGCGACGGCCCCCGCGCGCCCGGCTCGGGCGCCGGTCTCGTCGGGATGCGGGAGCGGGCGGCCCTGCTGGACGGTTTCTTCGAGGCGGGCCCGGAGGCCGGTCCCGAGGGCACGTTGTGGGTGGTGCGTGCCACCCTTCCGGTCACCGATGTCGAGCAAGGAGAAGCGTGATGATCCGGGTTCTGGTCGCCGAGGACCAGTCCGCCGTCCGCGCGGGGCTGGTGCTGATCCTGCGCAGCGCGCCGGACGTCGAGGTGGTGGGCGAGGCGGCGGACGGCGAGCAGGCGGTGGCGCTCGCCCGTGAACTGCGCCCGGACGTGGTGCTGATGGACGTGCAGATGCCGCGTCTGGACGGGGTGTCGGCGACCCGGAGGGTGGTCGCGGAGAACCTCGCGGACGTGCTGGTGCTGACCACCTTCGACCTGGACGAGTACGTGTTCGGGGCGCTGCGGGCGGGCGCCGCCGGGTTCCTGCTGAAGAACACCGAGGCGAAGGACCTGATCGCGGCGGTGCGCACGGTGGCGGGCGGCCAGGGGATCGTCGCCCCGGCGGTGACGCGGCGGCTGATCGCCGAGTTCGCCGCGAAGCCCGCCCGCCCGGCGACGGCGGACCCGTCGGTGCTGGACACGCTCACCCGGCGGGAGCGGGAGGTGCTGTCGTGCCTCGGGGAAGGTCTGTCGAACGCCGCCATCGCGGGGCGCCTGGACATGGCCGAGGCCACGGTGAAGACGCACGTCAGCCGGCTGCTGGGGAAGCTGGAGCTGCGCAGCCGGGTGCAAGCGGCGGTACTGGCGCAGGAGTTGGGTATCTGAAGGCGCCGTGAAGGTTTAGAAGACAAAGAGCCGCGCACAGTGGTCCAGACCTATTGACCCGTGGTCCAGACCTTTCTATTCTCGCCGCACCGTGGGCACGAAGGCTCAGTCGTGCCCCCATCCCCCAGAAGGAGGCGCGGCATGCGCTTCAGACACAGAGTCGCGGCCGGAATCGCGACCCTCGTGCTCCCCTTCGCCGGCCTCGTCGGCCTCGCGAACCCCGCCCAGGCGGCGACGTCGGCGACCGCGACCTACGTCAAGACCCAGGACTGGGGCTCCGGCTTCGAGGGCAAGTGGACCGTCAAGAACACCGGCACCACCAGCCTCAGCTCCTGGACCGTCGAGTGGGACTTCCCCGCCGGCACCTCGGTCACCTCCGCCTGGGACGCCGACGTCACCTCCTCCGGCACCCACTGGACCGCGAAGAACAAGTCCTGGAACGGCACCCTCGCCCCCGGCGCCTCCGTCACCTTCGGCTTCAACGGCGCCGGCTCCGGCTCCCCCGCCAACTGCAAGCTCAACGGCGGCAGCTGCGACGGCGGCTCCACCAACCCCGGTGACAACCCGCCGAGCGCCCCCGGCACGCCGTCCGCGTCGGACATCACCAACACCTCGGTGAAGCTGTCCTGGAGCGCGGCCACCGACGACAAGGGCGTCAAGAACTACGACGTGCTGCGCGACGGCGCCAAGGTCGCCACCGTGACCGCCACCTCGTACACGGACACCGGTCTCACCGCCGGCACCGACTACTCGTACACCGTCCAGGCCCGCG
The DNA here is from genome assembly GCF_022696125.1 of Streptomyces sp. GB4-14. Taxonomy (NCBI): domain Bacteria; kingdom Bacillati; phylum Actinomycetota; class Actinomycetes; order Kitasatosporales; family Streptomycetaceae; genus Streptomyces; species Streptomyces sp. GB4-14. Next base: position 1,841,873 of record NZ_RZHO01000002.1, read on the forward strand.
ACACCGCCGACCAGCTCGGCCCGGTCAGCGGCGCCCGCGCGGTGCGCACCACCGGAGGCACCACCGAGCCGCCCACCGGCGACAAGGTCAAGCTCGGCTACTTCACCGAGTGGGGCGTCTACGGCCGCAACTACCACGTCAAGAACCTGGTGACCTCGGGCACGGCGTCGAAGATCACGCACATCAACTACGCCTTCGGCAACGTGAAGAACGGCCAGTGCACGGTCGACGACACCTACGCCGCCTACGACAAGGCGTACACCGCCGACCAGTCCGTCAGCGGACAGGCCGACACCTGGGACCAGCCGCTGCGCGGCAACTTCAACCAGCTGCGTCAGCTGAAGGCCAAGTACCCGCACATCAAGGTGCTGTACTCCTTCGGCGGCTGGACGTACTCCGGCGGCTTCGGCCAGGCCGCGCAGAACGCCGCCGCGTTCGCCCGCTCCTGCAAGCAGGTCGTGGAGGACCCGCGCTGGGCCGACGTCTTCGACGGCATCGACATCGACTGGGAGTACCCGAACGCCTGCGGTCTGACCTGTGACAACAGCGGTCCGGCGGCCTTCCGCACGCTGATGCAGGCACTGCGCAACGAGTTCGGCCCGAACTACCTGGTCACCGCGGCCATCACGGCGGACGGCTCCAACGGCGGCAAGATCGACGCGGCCGACTACGGCGGCGCCGCCCAGTACCTCGACTGGTACAACGTGATGACGTACGACTACTTCGGCGCCTTCAACGCGCAGGGCCCGACGGCCCCGCACTCGCCGCTGACGTCGTACCCGGGCATCCCGCAGGCCGGCTTCAACTCCGCCGACGCCATCGCCAAGCTGAAGGCCAAGGGTGTCCCGTCCAAGAAGCTGCTGCTCGGCATCGGCTTCTACGGCCGCGGCTGGACCGGCGTCACCCAGTCCGCCCCCGGCGGCACCGCGACGGGCGCCGCGCCCGGCACCTACGAGGCGGGCATCGAGGACTACAAGGTCCTGAAGAACAGCTGCCCGGCCACCGGCACGATCGCCGGCACCGCGTACGCCCACTGCGGCAGCAACTGGTGGTCCTACGACACCCCCGCCACCATCAACTCCAAGATGGCGTGGGCCAAGTCCCAGGGCCTGGGCGGCGCCTTCTACTGGGAGTTCAGCGGCGACACCGCCAACGGCGAGCTGGCCTCCGCCGTCGACGCCGGACTGAAGTAACACGCACCTGACGAGAAGCACTTCGCCCCTCCTCCCGGCCGGGAGGAGGGGCGAAGTGCTTCTGCGGCAGAGTGCGTCAGCGGCAGATCAGGCGACGTTCACCCTCTGCCCTGGAGGCGCCGCCTCCAGCCAGGCGAGGAAGCCGGTCAGCGCGTCCTCGCTCATCGCGAGCTCCAGACGCGTGCCCCGGTGCAGACAGGCGAGGATCACCGCGTCGGACAGCAGGGCCAGCTCCTCCTCGCCCTCCGGGACGCGGCGGCCGGCCACCTCGATCGCGGAGCGCTCCAGGACGCGGCGCGGGCGCGGGGCGTAGGAGAAGACCCGGAACCACTCGACCCGGTCGCCGTTGTAACGTGCCACCCCGTACGCCCAGCCCTTGCCGCCGGCGTCGCCCTTCTCGGGCGCCTCCCAGCGCAGGCTGCAGTCGAAGGTGCCGCCCGACCGCTGGATGAGCCGGCGCCGCAGGCCGAAGACGAAGAGCCCCACCACCACGAGGGCCACGACGATTCCGCACACAGTCAGAGCGAGGACCATCGGCACCGACCTCCTCGTCTCCTAGGTAACGGAACGGAAAAATCATCCAGATCTGCCTCAGCCGCGACCGGCTCCGGATCGCTCCGGTGCCGGCCGCGGCTGAGTGACGTCATCTCACCGCTCCCCCAGTGCCCCGAAGGGCCTGGGAGGAGCCCCCACGGATCAGCGTCCCGCCGTCGCCGCCCGCAGGCGGACGTCCGCGGCACGCTGGGCCTCGGCGTCGTCCTCCGCCTTCGCGCGGGCGAGCTCCTGCTCCACGCGCTGGACGTCGATCTCGTCCGACAGCTCGGCGACCTCGGCCAGCAGGGACAGCTTGTCGTCCGCGAACGAGATGAATCCGCCGTGCACCGCGGCGACGACCGTCCCGCCCTCGGGCGTACGAATGGTCACCGGGCCCGACTCCAGCACACCGAGCAGCGGCTGGTGACCGGGCATGACGCCGATGTCGCCGGACGTGGTGCGCGCGACGACCAGGGTGGCCTCGCCGGACCAGACCTCTCGGTCGGCCGCGACCAGCGCGACGTGCAGCTCAGCAGCCAAGGTGGCTCCTCGGGTCACCACCCGGCGGTAGTGCCGGGTGTTGGTTACAAGTCTAGTGGGCGTGGCAGAGGGGGCGGGACGTGCCCGCCCCCTCAAGGGTGAGCCGTTCGGCTCACTTCAGAGCGCGGGGGTCAGGAGACGCCCAGCTCCTTCGCGTTCTTCTTCAGGTCCTCGATGCCACCGCACATGAAGAACGCCTGCTCAGGGAAGTGGTCGTACTCGCCGTCGCAGATCGCGTTGAAGGCCGCGATCGACTCGTCCAGCGGGACGTCCGACCCGTCGACGCCGGTGAACTGCTTGGCGACGTGGGTGTTCTGGGACAGGAAGCGCTCCACGCGACGGGCACGGTGGACGACGAGCTTGTCCTCCTCGCCGAGCTCGTCGATACCGAGGATCGCGATGATGTCCTGCAGGTCCTTGTACTTCTGCAGAATGTTCTTCACGCGCATGGCCGCGTCGTAGTGGTCCTGCGCGATGTAGCGCGGGTCCAGGATCCGGGACGTCGAGTCCAGCGGGTCCACGGCCGGGTAGATGCCCTTCTCCGAGATCGGACGGGAGAGAACCGTCGTCGCGTCGAGGTGGGCGAAGGTGGTGGCCGGGGCCGGGTCGGTCAGGTCGTCCGCGGGGACGTAGATCGCCTGCATCGAGGTGATCGAGTGACCACGGGTCGAGGTGATGCGCTCCTGGAGGAGACCCATCTCGTCGGCCAGGTTCGGCTGGTAACCCACCGCGGAGGGCATACGGCCGAGCAGGGTCGACACCTCGGAACCGGCCTGGGTGAAGCGGAAGATGTTGTCGATGAAGAACAGCACGTCCTGCTTCTGCACATCGCGGAAGTACTCCGCCATGGTCAGACCGGCCAGGGCCACGCGCAGACGGGTGCCCGGGGGCTCGTCCATCTGGCCGAAGACGAGGGCGGTCTTGTCGATGACGCCCGACTCGCTCATCTCGTCGATGAGGTCGTTGCCCTCACGGGTGCGCTCACCGACACCGGCGAACACCGACACACCGTCGTGGTTGTTGGCGACGCGGTAGATCATCTCCTGGATGAGCACCGTCTTGCCGACGCCGGCGCCGCCGAACAGACCGATCTTGCCGCCCTTGACGTACGGGGTCAGCAGGTCGATGACCTTGACGCCGGTCTCGAACATCTCGGTCTTCGACTCGAGCTCGTCGAAGTTCGGCGCCTTGCGGTGGATCGGCCAGCGCTCGCCCGTGTACTCCTCGTCGACGTTCAGCACCTCACCGAGGGTGTTGAACACCTTGCCGGTGGTGAAGTCGCCGACCGGCACGGAGATGGAGGCGCCCGTGTCGGTCACCGGGGCCTGGCGGACCAGACCGTCGGTGGGCTGCATGGAGATGGTGCGGACCAGGCCGTCACCGAGGTGCTGCGCGACCTCGAGGGTCAGCGTCTTGAGCTCGCCCTCCTTGGCCGGGTCGGCGACCTGGACGTGCAGGGCGTTGTAGATGTCCGGCATGGCGTCGACGGGGAACTCCACGTCGACGACCGGGCCGATGACCCGGGCGACGCGGCCCGTAGCCGTCGCGGTCTCAACAGTGGTGGTCATTAGTTGTCACTCCCCGCGGTCGCGTCGGCCAGGGCACTGGCGCCACCGACGATCTCGCTGATTTCCTGGGTGATTTCGGCCTGGCGGGCCGCGTTGGCAAGACGGGAGAGCGTGTTGATCAGCTCGCCCGCGTTGTCGGTGGCCGACTTCATCGCGCGCCGCGTGGCGGCGTGCTTCGAAGCGGCCGACTGGAGCAGCGCGTTGTAGATCCGGCTCTCCACGTACCGCGGCAGCAGTGCGTCGAGGACGTCCTCCGCCGAGGGCTCGAAGTCGTACAGCGGAAGGATCTCGCCCTTGCCGGCGGTCTCCGCGGCCGCGTCGTCGAGGCGCAGCGGCAGCAGCCGGGAGCCGACCGCCGTCTGCGTCATCATCGACACGAACTCGGTGTAGACGATGTGCAGTTCGTCCACGCCGCCGTCCGCCGTCTCCGACTGGATGGCCTCGATCAGCGGCGCCGCGACCTTCTTGGCGTCCGCGTACGAGGGCTCGTCGGTGAAGCCGGTGAACGTCTCCGCGATCTTGCGCTCACGGAAGTTGTAGTGGGCCACACCGCGCCGGCCGACGATGTACGTGTCGACCTGCTTGCCCTCGCGCTCGAGGCGCTCGGTCAGCTGCTCCGCCGCCTTGATGGCGTTGGCGTTGAAGGCGCCGGCCAGGCCGCGGTCGCTCGTGAGGAGCAGGACCGCGGCACGGGTCGGGTTGTCCGCCTCCGTGGTGAGCGGGTGCTTGGTGTTCGACCCGGTTCCGACCGCCGTGACCGCGCGGGTGAGTTCCTGCGCGTACGGCGTGGAGGCCGCCACCTTGCGCTGCGCCTTGACGACGCGCGAGGCGGCGATCATCTCCATCGCCTTGGTGATCTTCTTGGTCGCGGTGACGGATCGGATGCGACGCTTGTAGACCCGGAGCTGAGCTCCCATGAGTCAGGTCCCTTCCTTACGTCACTTGGCGGCGGACGGGGCGTCCTCGCCGAGCAGCTTGCCGTCGCTCGTCTCGAACTGCTTCTTGAACTCGGCGATCGCGTCGGCCACGGCCTGCAGGGTGTCGTCCGACATCTTGCCGCCCTCGCGGATGGAGGTCATGAGGCCCTGCTCCTTGCGGTGCAGGTACTCCAGGAGCTCCTTCTCGAAGCGGCGGACGTCCGCGACCGGCACGTCGTCCATCTTGCCGGTGGTGCCGGCCCAGACGGAGACGACCTGGTCCTCGGTCGACATCGGCTGGTACTGGTCCTGCTTCAGCAGCTCGACCATGCGCTGACCGCGCTCCAGCTGCGCCTTGGAGGCCGCGTCCAGGTCGGAACCGAAGGCGGCGAACGCCTCCAGCTCACGGAACTGGGCGAGGTCCACGCGCAGACGGCCGGAGACCTGCTTCATCGCCTTGTGCTGGGCGGAACCACCGACTCGGGAGACGGAGATACCGACGTTCAGCGCGGGGCGCTGACCGGCGTTGAAGAGGTCCGACTCCAGGAAGCACTGGCCGTCGGTGATGGAGATGACGTTGGTCGGGATGAACGCCGAGACGTCGTTGGCCTTCGTCTCGACGATCGGCAGACCGGTCATCGAGCCGGCGCCCATGTCGTCGGAGAGCTTCGCGCAGCGCTCCAGCAGACGGGAGTGCAGGTAGAAGACGTCACCCGGGTAGGCCTCGCGGCCCGGCGGGCGGCGCAGCAGCAGCGACACGGCGCGGTAGGCGTCGGCCTGCTTCGACAGGTCGTCGAAAATGATCAGGACGTGCTTGCCCTGGTACATCCAGTGCTGGCCGATGGCCGAGCCGGTGTACGGCGCCAGGTACTTGAAGCCGGCCGGGTCGGACGCCGGGGCGGCGACGATGGTCGTGTACTCCAGCGCGCCGTTCTCCTCCAGCGCGCGGCGGACCGACGCGATGGTGGAGCCCTTCTGGCCGATGGCGACGTAGATGCAGCGGACCTGCTTCTTCGGGTCGCCGGTGCGCCAGTTGTCACGCTGGTTGATGATCGTGTCGACGGCCAGCGCGGTCTTGCCGGTCTGGCGGTCGCCGATGATCAGCTGACGCTGACCACGGCCGATCGGGGTCATGGCGTCGACGGCCTTGTAACCCGTCTCCATCGGCTCGTGCACCGACTTGCGCTGCATGACCGTGGGGGCCTGCAGTTCGAGGGCGCGGCGGCCCTCGGTCTCGATCTCGCCGAGGCCGTCGATCGGGTTGCCGAGCGGGTCGACCACACGGCCGAGGTAGCCCTCGCCGACGGCGACGGACAGCACCTCGCCGGTGCGGGTGACCGGCTGGCCCTCCTCGATGCCGCTGAACTCACCGAGGACGATGGCACCGATCTCGCGCTCCTCGAGGTTGAGGGCGAGGCCGAGGGTGCCGTCCTCGAACTTCAGCAGCTCGTTGGCCATGGCCGAGGGCAGGCCCTCGACCTTCGCGATGCCGTCGCCGGCCAGGGTGACCGTACCGACCTCCTCGCGCGAGGCCGCGTCCGGCTTGTACGACTGGACGAAGTTCTCCAGCGCGTCCCGGATCTCCTCCGGCCGGATCGTGAGCTCCGCCATCTGAGTTCCCTGCTCTCCTTGTTGGGCCCGAAGTTTCACTTGGGGGGGATGGGGACTCCCCCCTACAGGAGGTGAATCCTCTGCACGGCCCAACCAGGGCCGTAAGTACGTACTGCCTATTAAGAATGTGGTGCTCAGCCCGCCAGGCGGCGGCCCGCGTCCTCGAGCCGGTCCGCCAGGGAGCCGTTGATGACCTCGTCACCGACCTGCACCCGCATCCCGCCGACGACCGCGGGGTCGACGTCGAGGTTGAGGTGCATCCGGCGGCCGTAGAGCTTCGCCAGGGCGTCGCCCAGGCGCTGCTTCTGCTGGTCGCTGAGCGGCACCGCGGAGGTGACGACGGCCACCATGCGGTCCCGGCGCTCTGCGGCGAGCTTGGACAGGGACTCGAGTCCCGACTCCAGGCTACGTCCACGCGGCGCGGTCACGAGGCGCGTCACCAGACGCTCGGTGGCCGCGTTCGCCCTGCCGCCGAGCAGGCTGCGCAGCAGCTCGCTCTTGGAGGAGGCGGGCGCGCTGCGGTTGGTGAGCGCGGCGCGCAGCTCGGTGCTGGAGGAGACGATCCGGCCGAACCGGAACAACTCGTCCTCGACGTTGTCGAGCGCACCGGCCTTCTGGGCGGCGGTGAGGTCGGCGGTGTTCGCCAGCTCCTCCAGTGCGTCCACCAGATCGCGGGACTGCGACCAGCGGGAGCGCACCAGGCCGGCCACCAGGTCGGCGGCGGTGCCGCTGACCTGCGAGCCGAGCAGGCGCCGTGCCAGGTCGGCCTTGGCCTCACCGGCCTGCGCCGGGTCGGTGAGGACCCGACGCAGCGACACCTCGCGGTCGAGCAGCGCGGTGACGGCGGCCAGCTCGTCGGCGAGCGCGGCCGCGTCCACGGACGTGGAGTCCGTCAGCGCGTCGAGACGCTCACGTGCGGCTGCCAGGGCCTCGCGGCTCGCTCCGTTCATCGTGCGGCCTCTGCCTTCTGGTCGAGCTCGTCGAGGAAGCGGTCGATCACACGGCTCTGCCGGGCGTGGTCCTCGAGGGACTCGCCGACGAGCTTGCCGGCCAGTTCGGTGGCGAGCTTGCCGACGTCCTGGCGCAGCGCGGAGGCCGCGGCCTTGCGGTCGGCCTCGATCTGGGCGTGACCGGCAGCGACGATCTCCTCGCGCTGGCGCTGGCCTTCCGCGCGCATCTCGGCGATGAGCGCGGCGCCCTGCTCCTGCGCCTCCTGGCGCAGGCGCGCGGCCTCGTGCCGGGCCTCGGCGAGCTGGGCCTTGTACTGCTCCAGGACGCTCTGGGCCTCGGTCTGGGCGGCCTCGGCCTTCTCGATACCGCCCTCGATGGCCTCGCGACGCTCTTCCAGAACCTTGTTGATGTTCGGGAGGAGCTTCTTGGCGAGGAAGCCGAAGACGATGACGAAGGCGAGCAGGCCGATGACCAGCTCAGGGATCGGCGGGACGAGGGGGTTCTCCCCGCCCTCGCTCGCCGCGATGAGCAGCTGGCTCATGTGAGTGCCTTTCGTCTAGTCGGCTGGACTGGTCTGGTGGCTCAGTAGCCGTAGACGAACGGCATGACCAGACCGATCAGGGCGAGCGCCTCACAGAAGGCGAAGCCGAGGATCTGGTTGGCACGGATCAGGCCGGCGGCCTCGGGCTGACGGGCCAGCGCCTGGGTGCCGTTACCGAAGATGATGCCGACGCCGACGCCCGGGCCGATCGCGGCGAGGCCGTAACCGATGGAGCCGAGGGAGCCTTCGACAGCAGCAAGGGTCTGGGACATGCCAGTTCTTCCTTTTCTTTACGGACCGATGGGGGTTGGCCACCGGACGATCTGGGAGGTGGAGGGCAGTGGCTCAGTGGTGCTCGGCCATGGCGCCCTGGATGTACGTGCAGGTCAGCAGCACGAACACGTACGCCTGAAGGGCCTGGATGAACAGCTCGAAGGCCGTCATCACGATCACCATCACGAAGGAGACACCCGCGTAGGCGATGCCGATGCCGTTCAGCATGTACCAGCTGGCGATGGTGAACAGCAGCAGCAGGGTGTGGCCCGCGAACATGTTCGCGAAGAGTCGCACGGCGTGGGTGAACGGCCGGATCAGCAGGTTCGAGAAGAGCTCGATCAGCATGGCCAGCGGCAGCACCGGGCCGAGCGACTTGTCGTAGCCGGTGACGTTCTTCCAGAAGCCGACGAAGCCCTGCCGCTTGAAGGTCAGCACGACCCACGTGATGTACACGATCAGGGCCAGGACCAGCGGGTACGAGATGATCGACGTCACCGGGAACTGGGCGACCGGGATGATCGACCAGAGGTTCATCATCCAGACGAAGAAGAAGAGGGAGACGACGAACGGAACGTACTTCTCGCCCTCCTTCTTGCCGATCGTCTCGTAGACGACGCCGCGGCGGATGAAGTCGTAACCCGCCTCCGCGACCATCTGGAGCTTGCCGGGGACGACCTGCGGACGGCGGAAGGCGGCCCAGAAGAAGCCGATGATGATCACCGAGCCGAGCAGCGCCAGCAGCATCGTCTTGTTGAAGTACAGGTTGCTGTCTCCGTCGCCCCACAGGGGCTGGAACAGGAACGAGTGCAGGCCCGGAGACACTTCCGCGAAGCCACACCCGTCGAAGAGGTGGCAGTTGGTGTCGAAGGCGAGCACCTGCGTCGGGTCAGCACTCACCGCGGGCTCCTTCAGCGTGGCGCATAGGTACGGCAACCTCGTTGTGTCGGCGCGGCGCTGAGCCGCGGTTCGGCACGGGACTGGTGTTACGGATGTGGGGGCGGCTGGGGGGCATCTCGCCTCGCGATTGAGCAGGCGTCAGCTGGGATGCCCGCGCCCGCGATGCCGCAGTTGGCACCGGACGATAGCAGGGTTGTGCATGCCTCTTTATCCCGGCCCTACCCGTCACGACGAGTGCCCCGATTTCTCGGACTTCGCGTCCGTCGTCGACTCGGGTTCGACGTAGAGGATCTTGGACTTCATGTGGGCCCGCGTCTGCGCCGCGATCCAGGCGAGGGTGCCGGCGACGAGCGTGATCGCGAAGGCCTTGGGATGGAACAGAGTCGTGTTCTTGAACACGGCCAGGAAGACGAACAGCAGCAGGATCTGCGCCGCGTAGAGCATCAGCCCCATCGCCTGGAACAGGTGAGGAAGCGATTTGGCGGTGCGCTGCAGGACGTAGAGGCCGATACCCATGAAGAGGACGACCACGACGGTGGCGACGACCGCGCCGACCGCCCCCTTGCCGCCGACCGTCAGGCCACTGACGAGCGCGGCAACGGCTCCGACGGCAGCCGTGGGCACGGCGGCCTGGGCCAGGATCCGGGCGTCATTGGACGGCATGGCGGCAACTCCGCAATTCAGGGGGCAGGGTGTCGTCATGGACGAGCGTAAACCCCCGGGCCGGGTGCGAATTCACCGCACCGGTGAGCCGTCAGAAGGCTGCTCGTCGGCTCTTTCCGGGGACTCGTGAACGGTATCACAAACTATTTGATGCAGTCTTTACCTGAACGGTGTGCGCGGTGTCACACATGAGGGTGAACCTGCGCGTCTGAGCGCGTACCGAACCCTTATGTCTGATATTGGGGCGGTTGCTGCACCCAACTCCGCCCCATAGGTCCCCCACGGCTTGGCAATGCTCTAGGCGAATTCTTACCTTGGCCGTGAGCGGTCGGCCAGGCGTGCGCGGGGTCCCACGGCGCTCGCGCCGTTGACGCCGGAGACACCGGCCGCCACCGGCGTACGGTCCCCCGCGTCGGCCTCCCGCGGCCCCTCCACGCCCTGTGCGCCCGCCTCCGCGGCGGTCCCGGCGGCTTCCGGGACATCGGCCTCCGACGCCCTCCCCCGCCGGTAGCGCGGCGGCACGAACGCCTCCGCCCAGCGCGGGGCGCGCGGGGTGAAACGCGGCAGCAGAAGCAGCACCAGCCCGATCGTCGAGAGGATCACCACGCTCAGCACGATCCACATCGACGCCGAGTTCACCGAGTACGTCAGCGCGCCGAAGGCGATCAGCGCCGACCAGAAGTACATGATCAGCACCGCCCTGCTGTGCGAGTGCCCGATCTCCAGCAGCCGGTGGTGCAGATGCCCCCGGTCCGCGGCGAACGGCGACTGACCGCGCCAGGTGCGCCGCACGATCGCCAGGATCAGGTCGGCGGCCGGCACCGCGATGATGGTCAGCGGCAGCAGCAGCGGGATGTAGACCGGCACCGTCTGGTGCACGGCCTCCTTCTCCGAACCGGCGAACAGCTTCAGCGCGTCCGGGTCCACCTGCCCGGTGACGGAGATCGCGCCGGCTGCCAGCACCAGCCCGATGAGCATCGAGCCGGAGTCGCCCATGAAGATCCGCGCGGGGTGCATGTTGTGCGGCAGGAAGCCCAGGCACATGCCCATGAGGATCGCCGCGAACAGCGTCGCCGGGGCGGCCGCCTCGATGCCGTACGAGTACCAGATGCGGTAGGCGTACAGGAAGAACGCCGCCGCCGCGATGCACACCATGCCGGCCGCGAGTCCGTCCAGGCCGTCGACGAAGTTGACCGCGTTGATCGTGATGACCACCAGGGCGACGGTGAGGAGCGTGCCCTGCCACTGGGTGAGCGCGACCGAGCCGACACCGGGGATCGGCAGCCACAGGATCGTCAGACCCTGCATGACCATCACGCCGGCGGCGATCATCTGCCCGCCCAGTTTGATCAGCGCGTCGATCTCGAACTTGTCGTCCAGGACGCCGATCAGCCAGATCAGCGCGGCCCCGGAGAGCAGCGCCCGGGGCTCGTTGGACTTCTCGAAGAGCGTGCTGAGGTTGGTCAGGTGGTCGGCGACCAGCAGACCCGCGCACAGGCCGAAGAACATCGCGATCCCGCCGAGCCGCGGAGTGGGCTCCCGGTGCACGTCACGTGCCCGGATCTCCGGCATCGCCCCCGCCACGATCGCGAACTTCCGCACCGGTCCCGTCAGGAGGTACGTCACCGCGGCCGTGATGCAGAGCGTCAGCAGGTATTCACGCACGGGCTTCCCCACAGATCTCGCTGGCCTTCACAGCCCCACACCCTAGCGAGGGACGGATACGAGTGAGGACTGCCGGGTGGTGACGATGGTTGCACGGACGGGCCCGCGAAGCGGCACGGACGGCTCAGCGGGGGTACGGAGGGAAGGCCGCCGCCAGGTCGCGGACGTCCTTCCGGGCCCGTGCGGCGTCCGTGCCGCCGCGCAGCACGCTCGCCAGCATCCCGGCGACCAGCGTCATCTCCCGGGTCCCCATGCCCTGTGTGGTCACGGCCGCGGTGCCCAGCCGCAGTCCCCGGTCGTCGTCGTGCGGCAGCGCACAGCAGTCCAGGACCATGCCCGCCGCCGCCAGCAGGCCGCGTGCGGTGCGCCCGTCGACGCCGAGCGGGGCCGGGTCGGCGGTGATCAGGTGGGTGTCGGTGCCCCCGGTGGTGACGGTCAGCCCCTCGGCGGCGAGCGCGGCGGCCAGCGCCCGCGCGTTGGTCACCACCTGGTGGGCGTACGCGGCGAAGGCAGGCGTGGCCGCCTCCCCGAAGGCGACCGCCTTGGCGGCGATGGTGTGCATCTGTGCCCCGCCCTGGGTGAAGGGGAACACCGCCCGGTCCAGTCGCTCGGCCAGCTCCGTGCCGCACAGCAGCATTCCGCCGCGCGGCCCCCGCAGCACCTTGTGCGTGGTCGCGCAGACGATGTCCGCGTACGGCACCGGGCTGGGCGCCGCTCCCCCGGCGATCAGGCCCATGGGGTGCGCCGCGTCCGCGATCAGGTAGGCGCCCACCTCGTCGGCGACCTCGCGGAAGAAGGCGTAGTCGATGTGGCGCGGGTAGGAGATGGAGCCGCACACGATCGCCTTGGGGCGGTGGGCGCGGGCCAGGGTGCGGACCTGCTCGTGGTCGACCAGTCCGCTCTCCGCGTCCACCCCGTAGCCGACGAAGTCGAACCAGCGGCCGGAGAAGTTGACCGGCGAGCCGTGGGTGAGGTGGCCGCCGTAGGGCAGGCCGAGGGCGAGGACGGTGTCGCCGGGGCGCAGCAGGGCGGCGTAGGCGGCGAGCACCGCGGAGGAGCCGGAGTGCGCCTGGACGTTGGCGTGTTCGGCGCCGAACAGGGCCTTGGCCCGGTCCACGGCGAGCCGTTCGGCCACGTCGACGATCTCGCAGCCGCCGTGGTGCCGGCTGCCCGGGTAGCCCTCGGCGTACTTGTTGGCCAGCGGCGAGCCCAGGGCCGCCAGCACCGCGGGCGACATGAAGTTCTCGGCGGCGATCAGCTGGAGCGTGGTCGCCTGCCGCTCGCGCTCCCCGAGCAGCACCTCGGCGAGCTCGGGGTCCTGCCGGCGCAGGACATCGGCCTCGAGCTCAGGGGTGACCGTCATGGTGGACTCCCGGACGTCGGCACTGACGTACGACCAATGTAGGCCCGCCCGTCCCGCCGCGCCCGAGTTCTTGCATCCGCCTGGCGGGCGCCGCCGGCGCTCAGGTCCGCGCGGGCACTCCGGTCAGCGCCGTGACCACGGGGTCCAGCGCCTGGTGTATCTCGTCGCCGATGGACCGGAAGAAGGTCAGCGGGGCGCCGTACGGGTCGTGCACCTCGTCGGCCTCGGCCGTGGGCGCCAGCAGCCAGCCGCGCAGCGCGGCGGCCGCGCGGACCAGGGCGCGGGCGCGCATGACCAGGCCGTCCTCCAGGGGCGGCAGGGTGGCCGGGTCGATCGCGTTCACCAGGCGGGTGAACTCCTTCAGCGTGAAGGTGCGCAGTCCCGCCGAGTGGCCCATGGAGATGACCTGGGCACGGTGGTCGCGGGTCGCGGTCAGCACGAGGTCGGCGCGGATGACGTGTTCGTCGAGCAGCTCCCGGCCGGTGAAGCCGGAGGCGTCCGCGCCGTACTCCGCCAGCACGGTCTCCGCGTGGGCCTCCATCGGAGCGCCCTCGTGGCCCCAGGTGCCGGCGCTCTCGACGATCAGCCCGCCGCCGAGGACGCCCAGGCGCTGGTGCACGAAATGCCGGGTCAGCCGCTCGGTGATGGGCGAGCGGCACACGTTTCCGGTGCTGACGTGGAGGATGCGGAAGGTGTCGCGCGGAAACCCGAAGGTGGTCGTCACCTCCGCGTCGGATTCCTCGTTGCCTATGCCACGCCCCGCCTCAGGGGCCGTCAATTCGCCACCTCGAGATCGGGTACCACCTTGCGCAGCTCTTCGGGCGAGAGCGCGCCCTCGCGCAGCAGCACGGGCACCGGGCGGGTCACGTCGACGATGGAGGACGGCACGTTGCCCGGGGTGGGACCGCCGTCCAGGTACACGGAGACGGAGTCGCCGAGCATCTCCTGGGCGGCGTCGCAGTCCTCCGGCGCCGGATGGCCGGTGAGGTTGGCGGAGGACACGGCCATCGGGCCGACCTCGGTGAGCAGCTCGATGGCGACCGGGTGCAGCGGCATGCGCACCGCGACCGTGCCGCGAGTGTCGCCGAGGTCCCACTGGAGTGACGGCTGGTGGCGGGCGACCAGGGTCAGCGCGCCCGGCCAGAAGGCGTCGACCAGCTCCCAGGCCATCTCGGAGAAGTCCGTGACCAGGCCGTGCAGGGTGTTCGGGGAGCCGATGAGGACGGGCGTGGGCATGTTGCGCCCGCGGCCCTTGGCCTGGAGCAGGTCGGCGACGGCGTCCGAGGTGAAGGCGTCGGCGCCGATGCCGTACACGGTGTCCGTCGGCAGCACCACGAGTTCGCCCCTGCGCACGGCGGACGCGGCCTCGCGCAGACCGGTCGCGCGGTCGGTCGCGTCATTGGTGTCGTATCGCCGAGCCATGTGGCGGGCCTCCTCGTACACGTGCTGCTGGGGGGAAGAAGTATGCGCCGTGCCGGTCACGGCAGCGCCTTGCGTGCGGTGGCGAACCGGGGCCGGTTGTTCAGGTCGGGGTGGTCGGCCGCGTCGGTCCAGCCGCGGTCCTCGGCGAAGATCCACGGCACCTGCCCGCCCTGGGTGTCGGCGTGCTCGACGACGACCACGCCGCCGGGGCGCAGCAGCCGGTGCGCGGTGCGCTCCAGGCCGCGGATCAGGTCGAGGCCGTCCTCGCCGGAGAACAGGGCCAGCTCGGGGTCGTAGTCGCGGGCCTCGGGGGCGACGTACTCCCACTCGGTGAGCGGGATGTACGGCGGGTTGGAGACCACCAGGTCGACCTGGCCGTCGAGGTCCGGGAAGGCCGTCAGGGCGTCGCCCTGGCGCAGTTCGACCCTGGACCCCTCCATGTTCTTGCGGGTCCACCTGAGGGCGTCCTCGGACAGCTCCACGGCGTACACGCGGGACCGGGGGACCTCCTGCGCCAGGGCGAGGGCGATCGCGCCGGAGCCGGTGCACAGGTCGACGATGCACGGCTCGACCACGTCCATGGCGCGCACGGCGTCTATGGCCCAGCCGACCACCGACTCGGTCTCCGGGCGGGGCACGAACACCCCGGGGCCCACCTGGAGCTCCAGGTAGCGGAAGTACGCCCGTCCGGTGATGTGCTGGAGCGGCTCGCGGGCCTCGCGGCGGGCGATGACCTCCCAGTACCGGGCGTCGAAGTCGGCGTCCTTCACCGTGTGCAGCTCGCCGCGCTTGACGCCGTGCACGAACGCGGCGAGCTCCTCCGCGTCGGTGCGCGGCGAGGGCACGCCCGCGTCGGCGAGCCGCTGGGTGGCCTGGGCCACCTCGGCGAGCAGCAGGTTCACGTGGTCCTCCGGGCTGTCTACGTAAGTTACGCGGCGGCGAGCTTGGCGGCCGAGTCCGCGTCGACGCAGGCCTGGATCACCGCGTCGAGGTCGCCGTCCAGGACCTGGTCCAGGTTGTACGCCTTGAAGCCGACGCGGTGGTCGGAGATGCGGTTCTCCGGGTAGTTGTACGTCCGGATCTTCTCGGAGCGGTCGACGGTGCGGACCTGGCTGCGGCGGGCGTCGGCGGCCTCGCGCTCCGCCTCCTCCTGGGCCATGGCGAGCAGCCTGGAGCGCAGGATACGCAGGGCCTGCTCCTTGTTCTGGAGCTGGCTCTTCTCGTTCTGGCAGGAGGCGACGACGCCGGTCGGCAGGTGCGTGATGCGCACGGCGGAGTCGGTGGTGTTCACCGACTGCCCGCCGGGTCCCGAGGAGCGGTAGACGTCGATGCGCAGGTCGTTCGGGTTGATCTCCACGTCGACCTCCTCGGCCTCCGGGGTCACCAGGACGCCCGCGGCGGAGGTGTGGATGCGGCCCTGCGACTCGGTGGCCGGCACACGCTGCACGCGGTGCACGCCGCCCTCGTACTTCAGCCGGGCCCACACGCCCTGGCCGGGCTGGGTCTGCCCGCGGGACTTCACCGCGACCTGGACGTCCTTGTAGCCGCCCAGCTCGGACTCGGTGGCGTCGATGATCTCGGTCTTCCAGCCGACGCGCTCGGCGTAGCGCAGGTACATGCGCAGCAGGTCGCCGGCGAACAGGGCGGACTCGTCGCCGCCGGCGCCCGCCTTGATCTCGAGGATGACGTCCTTGTCGTCGCTGGGGTCGCGCGGGACCAGCAGCAGCCTCAGCTTCTCGGTGAGCTCCTCGCGCTGCTGCTCGAGGTCCTTGACCTCGGCGGCGAAGTCCGGGTCGTCGACGGCCAGTTCGCGCGCGGTCTCGATGTCGTCGCCGGTCTGCTTCCAGGAGCGGTACGTGGTGACGATCGGGGTGAGTTCGGCGTAGCGCTTGTTCAGCTTGCGCGCGTTGGCCTGGTCGGCGTGGACCGACGGGTCGGCGAGCTTCTTCTCCAGGTCGGCGTGCTCGGCGACGAGTTCCTCGACGGCCTCGAACATGGTGGGCTCCTGCTGCTGGTGCGGGGGTGAAGGGGCGGGCGACCAAAAACGCCGGTCCCGGCCTGCCCCCGGGCGGGGACGCGGCCGTGGACCGGCGAATCGGTGCTCGCTACTTCTTGGAGCCGGCAGCCTTGCCGAAGCGGGCCTCGAAGCGGGCCACACGGCCACCGGTGTCGAGGATCTTCTGCTTGCCCGTGTAGAACGGGTGGCACTCGGAGCAGACCTCGGCGCGGATGTTGCCGCTGGAGATCGTGGAGCGAGTGGTGAACGACGCGCCGCAGGTGCAGCTGACCTGCGTCTCGACGTACTCGGGGTGGATGTCGCGCTTCAAGGTGTCTCCTAGGTTTCGGGAGGGCGCCGGGTCGCCGCCCGCGGGATGCGGGAGCGTGAACCGGGGCCGACGTACCAGTCTGCCAGGACTGGGGCCGTCTCCCAAAACGGGGGTGGCCCCGGGAGATGTTCCCGGGGCCACCCCGCGGTCCTGCGGACGTGCGGCGGGCTCAGCCCAGCACGTCGTACTGCTGGTAACCCGTGCCCATGGACAGCCGTGCCGAGAAGAACGGCGCGGCGGCTCGGCCGGTGCCCCGGTACAGGTACATCGTGCCGCTCGGGGTGCGGGCCAGCAGGTCCGCCTTCCCGTCGCCGCTGACGTCCCCGACCGTGACGAGGGCGTTGTACGTGGTGCTCTTCCACGTGGCCAGCTTGGTCCGGCCCGTGAAGGAGCCGGAGCCGGCCTTGCCGGTGCCCTTGTACAGGTACAGGTCGCCGGTGGTGCGGACGCGGGCCACGATGTCCGTGCGGCCGTCACCGGTGAAGTCGCCGTGGCCGCGCATGACGTCGAACCCGGCCCAGCCCGTGCCCGTCTTCACACGGGCCGAGAAGGTGCCGTTGCCCTTGCCCGGGTACGTCCACAGCACGCCCGCCGAGTCCACCAGCAGCAGGTCGGGCAGGTAGTCGCCGGTCACGTCACCGGGGGTGACGATCTGGCGGACGGACTTCCAGCCGGTGCTGAGCCGCTTGGTGGCCCAGCTGTCGCTGGAGATCACGTAGTGCGCCCAGTACGCGCTCCCGTCGGTGGTGCGGTAGACGAGGTCCTGGTAGCCGTCACGGTCGAGGTCGGTCTGGAGGACGGTGTTGACGCCCCTCCAGTCGCCCCACGCCTCCTGGGCGGCGAACCGCGAGCCCAGCGAGTTGCGGGAGTAGCCGACACCCGTGGACTTCTTGCGGGCCCACAGGTCGGCGCGGTGGTCGCCGTTGATGTCGGTGTCGTCGATGCGCGGGTAGGTGGCGCCGACGTAGCTCGTCACCTTGGTGAAGACGCCGTAGGCGCCCTTGGCCACGCAGTCCTCGACGCCCCAGGAGACGACGCCCACGATCCGGTTGTTGACCACCAGCGGACCACCGGAGTCGCCGTTGCAGGCGGTGGTGGTGCCGGCGTCGCTGCCGGTGGCCGGCGCGCCCGCGCAGACCATGTGACCGCGGACGTAGTCGCTGCCCCAGGCGCCGGCGCACGTGGCGTCGGACTGGATGGGCAGCGTCGCCGTCTTCAGGTACTCGGAGATCTCGTTGGTGGTGGAGGTGGTGCGCCCCCAGCCGTAGACCCGGGCGTTGGTCCCGGCCTTGTACGACGCTGTGTCGCCCGCGGTCGTCATGCGCAGCGGCGTGGCCTTCACCGGCACCGGCAGCGTGAGCACCGCGATGTCGTTGTCGATGGCGGCCTCGTTGTACGCCGGGTTGTGCCACTGCCGCCAGACACCGGTGGCGGTGCCGCCGTGCAGGTCGCCGTCCGCGGAGGGCAGCTGGGTGGCGCCCGTGACGACGGCGCCGTTCAGGTACCAGTTGTAGCCCTTGACGCAGTGCGCGGCGGTGAGGATCTTCGTCGGCGCGACGACGGTGCCGCCGCAGAAGAAGCCCTCGTCGGTGACCGGGTCGTAGTAGTGCAGCTGCGCCATCCAGGGCGCCGCTGAGATCGTGGTGGTGGTGCCACCGATGATCTTCGGGTCGATGCCGGAGCCGGCCTTGCCGCTCGTGCTGAGCGGCGCCTTGTCCTCGGCCCGGGCGGCCTCGTCCGCCGCCATCGCGTTCACGACGCGGCTGATCAGCTCGGACTGTGACGGTGACTCCGTCGCCGGAGTGACGTTCGGCCGGGGCAGCCCGGGCGCGGCCTGGGCCGCCGGCGCCGACAGCAGCGCCGCTCCGACGGCCACGGCGGCACCGGCCGCGGCCACGGCGAACCGGCGTCTGCGACGGCCGGGGCCGGACATGGGTGTAGCCATGCAATTCCCCCCTCGGGATGTGGAGTTCGAGCGTCGAACCCTGTTCAGGGACAGCTCGAAGCAGCGTGATCGTACACCTGTCCGACGACAGTTGTGTACGAAAAACGGCCGTCCCGTGAAGGGACGGCCGTTCGCGTGCCCGCGCGGGGGCCCGAGAAGGGGGTGACGTCAGTCGCCGTTGCCCGGCGTCGGCGTCGTCTTCTGGATCTGCATGAGGAACTCGACGTTCGACTTGGTCTGCTTCATCTTGTCGAGGAGCAGCTCGATCGCCTGCTGCTGGTCCAGCGCGTGCAGCACCCGGCGCAGCTTCCAGACGACCGCCAGCTCCTCGTTGCCGAGCAGGATCTCTTCCTTACGCGTACCGGACGCGTCGACGTCCACCGCGGGGAAGATGCGCTTGTCGGCGAGCTTCCGGTCGAGCTTGAGCTCCATGTTGCCGGTGCCCTTGAACTCCTCGAAGATCACCTCGTCCATGCGGGACCCGGTGTCCACCAGGGCGGTGGCGAGGATGGTCAGCGAGCCGCCGTCCTCGATGTTGCGGGCCGCACCGAAGAAGCGCTTCGGCGGGTACAGGGCAGTCGAGTCGACACCACCGGACAGGATGCGGCCGGAGGCCGGGGCGGCGAGGTTGTACGCACGGCCCAGACGCGTGATCGAGTCGAGCAGCACGACGACGTCGTGCCCCAGCTCCACCAGGCGCTTGGCACGCTCGATGGCCAGCTCCGCGACCGTCGTGTGGTCCTCGGCCGGACGGTCGAAGGTCGAGGAGATGACCTCGCCCTTCACCGACCGCTGCATGTCGGTGACCTCTTCCGGACGCTCGTCGACGAGGACGACCATCAGGTGGCACTCGGGGTTGTTGTGCGTGATCGCGTTGGCGATCGCCTGCATGATCATGGTCTTGCCGGTCTTCGGCGGGGCCACGATCAGACCGCGCTGGCCCTTGCCGATCGGCGACACGAGGTCGATGATCCGCGTGGTCAGCACGCCCGGGTCGGTCTCCAGACGGAGCCGGTCCTGCGGGTACAGCGGGGTCAGCTTGTTGAACTCCGGGCGGCCGCGGCCGTGTTCGGGCGCCATGCCGTTGACGGAGTCCAGGCGGACCAGCGCGTTGAACTTCTCGCGCCGCTCGCCTTCCTTGGGCTGGCGCACCGCGCCGGTGATGTGGTCGCCCTTGCGCAGGCCGTTCTTGCGGACCTGGGCCAGGGAGACGTACACGTCGTTCGGACCGGGCAGGTAGCCGGAGGTCCGGATGAAGGCGTAGTTGTCGAGGATGTCCAGAATGCCCGCGACCGGGATCAGGACGTCGTCCTCGGCGATCTGCGGCTCCTGCACGTCGTCGCGGCCACGGCGGCCACGGCGGTCGCGGTAGCGGCCGCGACGGCCACGGCGGCCGCCTCCGTCGTCGTCGTACCCGTCGTCCTGACGGCCCCCGCCGCCCTGCTGGTTCTGCTGACGGCCGCCGCCCTGGCTCTGCTGCTGGTCGTCGCCCTTGCCGCGGCGCTCCCCGCGGTCACCGCGGTCACCGCGATCGCCACGGTCCCCGCGGTCACGGTCACGGTCACGGCCACGCTCACGGCGGTCGCGGCGGCGGCCCTCGCCGCCGTCGTGGTCGGACTTGCCCTCGCCCTGCTGGGACTGCTGCTGCGCCGGGGCGTCGGACGTGGTCTCGGTCTTCGCCTCGGCCGTGATCGTCTCGGTCGCGGCGGCCGGGGCGCCCGCGTCGGCGGTGGCGCGACGGCGGCGGCGCTCGGGGGCGCCCTCCGCGGCCTGCTCGGCGGCGGAGGCCTTCGGCGAAGGCTGACCCGGGATCTCGATCTGCTGCTGGGCCGCGGCCTTGTCGGCGGGCGCCTGCGCGTCCTTCGCCTCGGTCTTCTTCTCGGCCTTCTCGGCCGTGTCACCCGTGCGCGTGCGGGAGGTCGCGCGGCGCTTGGGCTTGGTCTCGGCGGCCTCGGCCTTGGCCGGGGCGTCCCCGGAAGGGGTGCCTCCGCCGGCGGCCTGCGCCTCCTTGATGACCTCGATCAGCTGGCTCTTGCGCATGCGCGCCGTGCCCCTGATGCCGAGGCCGGATGCGACCTGCTGCAGCTCGGCCAGCACCATGCCCTCGAGGCCGGTACCGCGGCGCCGCCGGGAGCCGGCACCGGAAGCAGGCGCGGAAGCGTCCGTGGCGGGCGCGGCAGCGGTCTCCTCGACACGTGCGCCCATCAGATCGGTGGTGTCGCTCACGAAGGGTCCTTCCCTGGAGCGGACGTCGGCCTGTCTGGCTCGGCGACCGGTTGTGCTGTCCGGCATCGTTCCCTGATGTGTGGACCGTGCCGGGGCGGTTGTCCGCCTGCGCGGCGGAAGAGATATCTGGTGATGGCGCTACCTCGAGCCGTGGCACCCGGTGTCACGTGGCGTGGTCGCACCGATTCCGAAGCTCCCCCAGAGGGGGTGCCCCCACCTGCGGGCCGTTCAGTGTCCGCGTACGACGTACTGCCCGCGTACGTAGCAGTGAACACAGTGCGGCTTGGGGGGCTCCCGGAAGAATGTCTGTCCCGGACGGGGACACGAGGCACCTCGCCATGGTGGGGTCGGGTGCAGACTTGAGATTAACACTACCGGATCCAACAAACATTCCCCCTCTCGAAATCCGGCAACCGTGTCAGGTCGCGAGCGGAAGGACGCTCGCTCCCTGGACGTCCAGGCTCAGCCGGTTGGCGGCCCAGTCGGCGCCGGCGAGCGCTTCGACCTTGTCGGCCGTGCCCGCGTCGGCCAGCGCCATGACCGTCGGTCCGGCGCCGGAGATGACCGCGGGGATGCCGTCCCCGCGCAGCCGCTCCACCAGTGCGGCGCTCTCCGGCATCGCCGGGGCGCGGTACTCCTGGTGCAGGCGGTCCTCGGTGGCGGGCAGCAGCAGCTCGGGGCGCCGGGTGAGGGCCTCGACGAGCAGGGCGGCACGGCCCGCGTTGGCGGCGGCGTCGACGTGCGGCACGGTGCGCGGGAGCAGTCCGCGCGCGGTCTCGGTGAGGACCGGCTTCGCGGGCACGAAAACCACCGGAACGATGGAATCGGCGGGCTCCATCCTGATCGCCCGGGCGGCGCCGCCCTCCATCCAGGACAGGGTGAAACCGCCGAGCAGACAGGCCGCGACGTTGTCGGGGTGGCCCTCGATCTCGGTGGCCAGTTCGAGCAGCGCGGTGCCGTCGAGCTTGCCCTCGGCGCCTATGGTCACGGCGCGGGCGGCGACGATGCCGGCGCAGATGGCGGCCGAGGAGGAGCCGAGGCCCCGGCCGTGCGGGATCCGGTTGGCGCAGACGATCTCCAGACCGCGCGGCTGCCCGCCGAGCAGGTCGAAAGCGGTGCGCAGGGAGCGTACGAGAAGGTGGCTCTCGTCCCGCGGGAGGGTCTCGCTGCCCTCACCCGCGATGTCGATGTGCAGCCCGGAGTCGGCCACCCGGACGACGACGTCGTCGTAGAGGCCCAGCGCGAGGCCGAGGGCGTCGAAGCCCGGGCCGAGGTTGGCGCTGGTGGCGGGGACGCGCACCCGGACGGCGGCGGCGCGGAACGCGGGACCGGCCATCGCTCGCAAATTCTCCTTGAGCTGCGTGGACTGTCGAATGACGTTCGATGGACATTCGATGGCGTACGAAAACCCTGGGGCCGCCGCCGACCGGGCTGGCCGGCCGCTTCCGGGCCGTCCCGGGTCACTGGCGGGACCCTGGGGACGACGCACTGCCGCGGCATATGCGGCGGGCGGGTTCCCTACAGCCTATCGAAGGAAGGTTCACCTGCGACATAGGGCGCACAGGAGGCGCACGATGCGTGTCGCGAGCCCCCTGTGCACCCCCCGTAGGTAGCGTCCCCGGGCAGGCGCGCCCTTACGCCGGTTTCGCGGCTCCGCGTCGGCGGAAACGCGAGGCTGTCGCGGCTCCGCGTCGGCGGAAGCGCGTGGCCCGGCGGGCCGGGTGGCGTCCGTCGCCGCGGGTCAGACGAGACCGAGGCGCTGGGCGGCGGTCGCGGCGTCGACCGGGACGGTGACCGGCTGCGGGGCGCCGGCGACGGCCCAGTCGGGGTCCTTCAGACCGTTGCCGGTGACCGTGCAGACGATCTTCTGCCCCGGGTCGACCCTGCCCTGCTCGGCCGCCTTCAGCAGACCGGCGACCGACGCGGCGGACGCCGGCTCGACGAAGACGCCCTCCTGGGATGCCAGCAGCCGGTAGGCGCGCAGGATCTCACGGTCCGTCACCTCGTCGATCCGGCCGCCCGACTCGTCCCGCGCGGCCAGCGCGAGCTGCCACGAGGCGGGGTTGCCGATACGGATCGCGGTGGCGATCGTCGAGGGGTCCTTGACGACCTCGCCGCGCACGATCGGGGCGCTGCCGGAGGCCTGGAAGCCCCACATGCGCGGGGTCCGGGAGCTGACGCCGTCGGCCGCGTACTCCTTGTAGCCCTTCCAGTACGCGGTGATGTTGCCCGCGTTGCCCACCGGCAGGACGTGGATGTCGGGGGCGTCGCCCAGCATGTCCACGATCTCGAAGGCGGCCGTCTTCTGGCCCTCGATGCGCACCGGATTGACCGAATTGACCAGCGCCACCGGGTAGTTGTCGCTCAGCGAGCGGGCCAGCGTGAGGCAGTCGTCGAAGTTTCCGTCGACCTGGAGGATCTTCGCGCCGTGCACCAGGGCCTGGCCCATCTTGCCCAGCGCGATCTTGCCCTGCGGCACCAGCACGGCGGAGACCATCCCGGCGCGCACGCCGTACGCGGCGGCGGAGGCGGAGGTGTTGCCCGTGGAGGCGCAGATGACCGCCTTCGCGCCCTCCTCCTTGGCCCGCGAGATGGCCATCGTCATACCGCGGTCCTTGAAGGACCCGGTCGGGTTCGCGCCCTCGACCTTGAGGTGGACCTCGCAGCCGGTGCGCTCGGAGAGCACCTGCGCGGGCACGAGCGGCGTACCGCCCTCACGGAGCGTCACGACCGGCGTGGTGTCCGACACCGGAAGCCGGTCCCGGTACTCCTCGATGATTCCGCGCCACTGGTGGGTCATTGCTGGTTACTCTCCTTCAACCCGCATGATGCTGGCGACACCACGCACGGTGTCGAGCTTTCGCAACGCCTCCACGGTCCCGCCGAGGGCCGCGTCGGACGCGCGGTGGGTGACGACGACGAGCGACGCCTCCCCGTCCTTGCCTTGCTGGCGGACCGTGTCGATCGAGACACCGTGCTCCGCGAACACGGTGGCGACCTGGGCGAGGACACCCGGTTTGTCGGCCACGTCCAGGCTAATGTGGTAGCGCGTGACGACCTCGCCCATCGGTGAGACGGGCAGTGCCGCGTACGCGGACTCGCCGGGTCCCGTGGTGCCGCCGAGCCGGTTGCGGCCGACCGCGACCAGGTCGCCGAGGACGGCGGAGGCGGTCGGGGAGCCGCCCGCGCCGGGGCCGTAGAACATCAGCTGCCCGGAGGCGTCGGACTCGACGAACACGGCGTTGTAGGCGCCGCGCACGGAGGCCAGCGGGTGGCTGAGCGGGATCATCGCCGGATGCACGCGCGCGGTGACCGACGCGCCGTCCTCGGCCCGCTCGCAGATGGCGAGCAGCTTGATGGTGCAGCCCATCTCCCTGGCGGAGGCGAAGTCCGCGGCCGTCACCTCGGTCATGCCCTCGCGGTAGACGTCGTCGAGGCGCACCCGGGTGTGGAAGGCGATCCCGGCGAGGATGGCGGCCTTGGCGGCGGCGTCGAAGCCCTCGACGTCGGCGGTCGGGTCGGCCTCGGCGTATCCCAGGGCGGTCGCCTCGTCGAGGGCCTCCTGATACCCCGCCCCCGTGCTGTCCATCTTGTCGAGGATGAAGTTGGTGGTGCCGTTGACGATGCCGAGCACCCGGTTGACCTTGTCGCCGGCGAGAGACTCCCGCAGCGGGCGGATCAGCGGGATGGCGCCGGCCACGGCGGCCTCGTAGTAGAGGTCCTTGCCGTGCTCCTCGGCGGCGGCGTGCAGCGCGGCGCCGTCCTGGGCGAGGAGGGCCTTGTTGGCGGAGACGACGGAGGCGCCGTGCTCGAAGGCGGTGGTGATGAGGGTCCGGGCGGGCTCGATGCCGCCGATGACCTCCACGACGATGTCGAGGTCGCCCCGTTTGACCAGGGCGGTCGCGTCGGTGGTGATCAGCGCCGGGTCGATGCCCTCACGTACCTTGTCCGGCCGCCGTACGGCCACGCCGGCGAGCTCGACCGGGGCGCCGATGCGGGCGGCGAGGTCGTCGGCGTGCGTCGTCATGATGCGCGCCACCTCTGAGCCGACCACTCCACAGCCCAGCAGCGCCACCTTCAGCGGACGCGTACGCATCATCCGACCTCGTTTCCTGATTACCGTCTCGGTTGCACCAGTCTCACTCACCGAACGGGACTTTCTGTGCAAAGTCCGGATCGTGAGACGTCTATTTCATTTCCATGACCGCGCCGACGAAAGATCTTCCGTCGGCGCGGACACCCTGTCCGGAGCCCTTCTTCGGGGGCCTCTCAGCCGACGTCGAGCCGGAGCAGGTCCTCCTCCGTCTCACGCCGGACGATGACGCGCGCCTGACCGTCCTTGACGGCCACCACCGGCGGCCGCAGCACGTGGTTGTAGTTGCTGGCCATGGACCGGCAGTACGCCCCGGTCGCCGGCACGGCGATCAGGTCACCCGGTGCCAGGTCGCCCGGCAGGAACGCGTCCTTCACCACGATGTCACCACTCTCGCAGTGCTTGCCGACGACCCGGGTGAGCATGGGTGCGGCGTCGGAGGAGCGGGAGACGAGGGAGACGCTGTACTCGGCGTCGTAGAGGGCGGTGCGGATGTTGTCCGACATGCCGCCGTCGACGGACACGTACGTGCGCAGCCCGTCGAGCGGCTTGACGGTGCCGACCTCGTAGAGCGTGAACGCGGTCGGCCCGACGATGGCGCGGCCCGGCTCGACGGAGATGCGGGGCGTGCGCAGCTTCGCGGCCTCACACTCACGGGTGACGATCTCGGTGAGCGCCTTGGCGATCTCGTGCGGCTCGCGGGGGTCGTCGTCGCTGGTGTACGCGATGCCGAGACCGCCGCCGAGGTCGATCTCGGGCAGCTCGACGCCGTGCTCGTCACGGATGTCCTTCAGCAGCCCGACCACGCGGTGCGCGGCGACCTCGAACCCGGACATGTCGAAGATCTGCGAGCCGATGTGCGAGTGGATCCCGATGACCTCGAGGCTGTCGAGCTGCAGCGCGCGCCGCACGGCCTCCGCGGCCTGCCCGCCGGCCAGCGGGATGCCGAACTTCTGGTCCTCGTGCGCGGTGGCGATGAACTCGTGGGTGTGGGCCTCGACGCCGACGGTGACGCGGATCTGCACGCGCTGCCGGGTGCCGAGCTCCCGGGCGATGTGGGCGACGCGGACGATCTCCTGGAAGGAGTCGAGCACGATGCGCCCGACGCCGGCCTCGACGGCGCGGCGGATCTCGGCGACGGACTTGTTGTTGCCGTGGAAGGCGATGCGCTCGGCGGGCATCCCGGCGGACAGCGCGGTGGCCAGCTCGCCGCCGGAGCAGACGTCGAGGTTCAGCCCCTCCTCGTTCAGCCAGCGCACGACGGCGCGGGACAGGAACGCCTTGCCGGCGTAGAACACGTCGGCGTTCTCGCCGAAGGCGGTGCGCCAGGCGCGGGCCCGGGAGCGGAAGTCGTCCTCGTCGAGGACGTAGGCGGGGGTGCCGTACTCCTCGGCGAGCCGCTTGACGTCGATCCCGCCGACGGTGAGCACGCCGTGCTCGTCACGGGTGACGGTCCGGGACCACACCTTGGGGTCGAGGGCATTGGGGTCGGCGGGAGGCGCGAGGTAGTGCCCCTCGGGGAGGACGTCGGCGTGACGGGGCCCGGCGGGGTGTGCGGAACGGCTCATGGCAGGTCTTGGGCTTCCTAGAGATGTTCGGGTGCGTCGATGCCGAGCAGGGTGAGGCCGCCGGCCAGCACCGTCCCGGCGGCTTCGGCGAGGGCGAGCCGGGCACGGTGGGCGGCCGAGGGTTTCTCGTCGCCGAGGGGCAGGACGGAGGGCAGCAGGGGCGCGAGCGCGTCGGCGACGGCGACGAGGTGCCGGGCGAGCCGGTCGGGGGCGCGGTGGGCGGCGGTGGCGGCCAGGACGCGGGGGTGGTCGGCGAGGAGGTGGAGGAGAGCCTCCGCGTGCGGGGTGACGGGGCCAGGCTCGGGGGTGAAGCCGAGGTCGGCGGCGTTGCGGAGGAGGGCGCGGGTGCGGGCGTGGGCGTACCGGACGCGGAAGAGGGGGTTGGTCTCCCGTTGGGCGAGGTGCTGCTCGCTCCGGCTGTCGCCGATGTGGGGGCGGTCGTGCGGGGCGGCGTGGAGCAGGGCCCAGCGGGCGGCGTCGCGGCCGAGGGGGGTGGGGTCGGCGGGGGCGGGGACGGGGCGGAGGGGGTCGTCCGTGACGGTGCCCACGGTGAGGTCGCCGGGGACGCCGAGGGTGCGCACCCAGGCGTCCTGGGGCGGGCGGGCGCAGTGCAGCTGGGGGCGGGCCCCCTGGGACCGCAGGACCCGGGCGACGGAATCCATGAGGACCAGGGCGCGGACCTCGGGGGCGGCGTGGAGCTGTGGTGCCTGCCCGGCGAGGGTGTCGCTGTGCCCGTACCGGGGGCCGGCGCGGAGGATGTCACGGACGAGACGGCCGTCGGCATCACCGGCGAGGGAGATGTTGAGGAACCCGGGCCCGGTGACGACGACGTCGCTGATCCCGTGGGTACGGAGAAGTCGGGTGCGCAGCAGCTCGGCGACGGCGGGGGCGGGCTGTCCGGCCGGGCGGGCGAGCTGGAGGGCGACGTTGGTGGCGTAGTCGCCGCAGCCTCCGGGCCCGGGGGGAGCGACGACGACCCGTTCGGGCAGCACGGCCACGGCGAGTTCTCCCTCGTCGACGGCACGACGCACCGCGTGCAGCACGGTGCGGGAGAGCTCGACGGGGGTCACGGGACAAGCGTAGGCGAGGAGGGGGGTGGGCAGGCGAACAGGTTGGCCGCTGTCCCGGGATGTGGACGGGCGTGGACAGGCCGTGGGGTGTGGCGTCAGCCGCCGGCGTGCCCGGCGGCGGCCTCGGCGTCCCCGCTCCCCCGCACCCGCCCGGTCGAGGAGTCGATCAGCGACTGCACGACCCGCACGAGCTCCTGCGGATCGAAGGGCTTGGCGAGGAAGGCGTCGACACCGACGTCGAGCCCGCTCTCGACCTCGTGCTGGGTGCAGGCGCTGACGATGACGAGGGGGGTGCCGGCGGTGCGGGGGTCGGACCGCAGGCGCGCGGCGGTTCTGAGCCCGTTGAGCCGGGGCATGACGACATCCAGGGTGATGAGGTCGGGCCGCACCTGATGCACGACTTCCAGACACTCGGCACCATCGGCCGCGGTCACCACCTCGATGCCCTCCAGCTCGAGGTTGACCCTGATCAACTGCCGGATGACCTTGTTGTCGTCGACCACAAGAACCCGGCCCGAAGTGCTCGGCACGACTCGAGAGTAGGTCGAGCCCGGCCACCGCGTCCGGCGTTTGCCCACTTCCACCCCGACCGGGGTACGGGCCGCGCGGGGAGCCGACCGGGACGGACGTCACCGGACAGGGAAAGTGGTTCATGACCACCCCCCGAGAACTGGTAGTGTTCTACCCGTCGCCGCGATCACCGCGACCGACACGCCCCCGTAGCTCAGGGGATAGAGCAACGGCCTCCGGAGCCGTGTGCGCAGGTTCGAATCCTGCCGGGGGCACCACGGATTAGGTGCCCAAAGACCCCGTCACCAGCGGAAACGCTGAGGCCGGGGTCTTCGCGTATGTGCAGGCATGTGCCGCCCGGAGCGGCCGTATGTCGGGGTCTGTGGACGAGGCGTGGACGGGGTCTTGGAGCATCGCCGCAGGTGAGCCCAGCCCCTCCGACCATTGTGTGGCCGGAAAGGCGAACAGTCCCCGCATGACCGCTACGTTCACTGCCGAGGTCTAGCGATCGCGACCTCGACAGAGCATGATGCCTGCATGCTTCGGGGGGAGAAGGACTATCGATGGCCGCATGTACGTGTGTGGCTTTGGACCGACGAGTCAGGTGAACCGCGCCTCTCGTTCGATCGCGTGGAGGGTGTGAAGTCCCAGAAGTTTGAAATGCCCAGAGATCCCGAGTCGCTGATGGCACTGGTCAATGCCACACGCGGTGCGCTGCGCGAACTAACTGGACTCGATGATCCAGAGGAAGCACGGATCCTCCTGCGCGAACAGGTTTTCGAGAGCAGAGAGCGCGAGGCCGAAAAGAAGCGCCAGGAAGCGGCAGAATTCGCGGCACGCGGTTGGCGCAAGGAGCCCGTCGACTCAACACCGGCTCTGGAGGCAAGCGAGAGCATTCGCACGTTGTCTGGAGGGCTTCCCACGCTAGGACGCCGTCGACGCTGATGCCTGCTTGCTCGTTAGTGCCGATCTCCGAAAAGCAATGAGGCCCCTGGTCGATCCCAGAGGCCTCGAATGCCGAGGTCCTACTTACTCATACTCACGAAGTAGGTCCTCGATACGCCGGTTGGCGACGTCCTGCCGTCCGTCGAGGCACTTCGCGTAGCGAGTCAGCAGGACCTCGACACTGTTGCCGGCGCGCTCGGCCACCTCTGTCGGGTCGACACCGGCGTTGAGCCACGTCGACAGCGCCGAGTGCCGGAGGTCGTACGGCCTACTCGCGAGCGGCGAGGCCGCGACGGCCGGCGGAAGCGCGAGGAGCCGGGCCTCCTGCCACACGCGGTAGTAGGTCGAGGATGGGACGACCGAGCCCTTCTCACTGAAGAACAGCCGCCCGTCGTCCGCCGTGCCGAAGGTGGCCAGGTGCTCGCGGAGCACGGCGACGAGGTGGGGCGGGATGGGCACCCGCCTGACGTCCTCGGTCGGCCGGTTCTTCAGCCCGCGGTCGTCATGGGTCTCCCCCGAGTCGGTCCACTGCTTGCCGA
Source organism: Streptomyces sp. GB4-14 (assembly GCF_022696125.1). Taxonomy (NCBI): domain Bacteria; kingdom Bacillati; phylum Actinomycetota; class Actinomycetes; order Kitasatosporales; family Streptomycetaceae; genus Streptomyces; species Streptomyces sp. GB4-14. Next base: position 1,871,237 of record NZ_RZHO01000002.1, read on the forward strand.
CGGACGGACGTGTCCGGTGGAGCAGCGCCGAGCCCCAGCCTTGCCCGGGAAGGTTCAGGTCCGTCTCGACGAGGCCGACCGCTTCCGCCGGCCGGAGACCGCCGAAGTACATGGCGGCGAACAGACCCACGAGGCGACGACCACGGGCACGCCGGTACCCGCCCACATAGGAAACCGCCGCCAGCAGGTTCCGTGCTTGCTCCGGGTTGGCGACGACCCGCGGATCGACCTGGTTGGACACCTTCGGCTTCTGCCAGCGGACAGCCGTGATGGGGTTCTCCCGCAACTCCCCCAGGTCGACGGCGTAATTCGCGGCGTTGACGAGCGTCCGACGCTTGCGCCGCACCGTCTCCGCCGCTGCCGCCGTGCCGTCGAGCTTAAGCTTCAGCGAATCGAGGACCGCGCGAGCCGTGGCCGGTTCTGCAAGATCGGCGAGCGGCCGGGACGCTTTGGACACCCAGTGGAGAACGTTCCGCACGTCGTCCGGGACTTTCCGGTCATCGGGCCCCGGCAGCACGAAGGCCCAGTTGCGCAGTGCTCTGCGGATCACCTCGTCGGACGGTCGTCCGGCGCGCTCGTCGAGGAGTTCCAGCGTCACGCTGGTGAGGGCTTCGTTGATGCCGTCCCGTGTGTTGGGTGCGGCATGGGGCCACTTCATGGCGAGGTACCTGAGAGCGAAGGCGTACCACGACACGGCCGACTTCTTCTCTTCCATCGAGGCCGGAAGGCCCGATTCTGTGTCGAATTCCTCGCCGTCGCGCATCGCGCGCATGAGCTTCGTGCGGTAGTGGTCGGCGAGCGCCTTGGTCCGGAAGGACTCCGAGAAGACGTTGCCCGCAACAGACCAGCGGACTCCATATGAGGGCGTCTTGGTGTCCCGCTTACGAACGCTCCAGACCTTCACATCGAGAGACTTCACGCCGCCGCCTCCAACTGCCGCAGCCACGTGGTGAAGTCACTCCGCCACACCCGGAGCTCCCCATTGGGCAACTTGAACGCAGCGGGCCCCTGGCCCAATTCGCGCCAGCGGTAGAAGGTACGCCGGGACACCCCACCCAGCTCGGCAAGGATTTGCGGAACGGTCATGAGTTCGTCGCATCGGCGGTCCATGTCGGTTCTCCTTCCGTTCCGGGAGCGGGTTCGAGGGTGGTGGCGAGCCAGCTTTCAGCACCGGAGAGGCCGGTTCCGGCGAAGACCCAGTGCGCGAGGACGAGAGTCGTTTCCTGGGCGGTGTCGACGGCCGGATCGGCTTGGGCACGGCGCCATGCGGCACGGGCATCGCGGAGGGCGCCGAGGGTGGTGGAGTAGCGGCGGGACTTGGTGGAGAAGTGGCCGCGGAAGCCGAGCATGTGGGCCCAGGCCCGCAGGCGGAGGTCTGCCAACTCGGTGCGTGCGCCCAGGGTCCAGGCCGTGCGGATCATGCGCCGGGAGTGGTCGGTGATCCTCGCTTGTGCCAGCTCGGCGAGGAAGCGGATCGGCCGGTCGAGGGTGCCGGTCGCCGTCTCGGCGCCTTTGGTGGCGTACTTGGCGACGTACGCCGCTACGGCCCGCTCGGTCAGGTCCTGGCCGTCGCCGAAGTCGGCAGAGCGGATCGTACGGACGTCGAGCTGTCGGCCGAAGACGAAGGTGTGCGGCCGGCCGTCGACCTCCGGGCCGTCGACGCGAGCGGCAGCGGCGGCAGCACGGATGGCGTCGGTCAGCAGCTCGGCCGTCGCCCAGGCCGGGGGCGCGGTCTCACCGCCTTCCGGGCCGTCGAGGCGGATTACCGCGTGGAAGTGGACGGCGCCACGCTTCTGGTACTCGGCCACCTTGGCGAAGGAGACCCGGGCATGGTCGCGGAAGGCCCGCTGGGTGAGGCCGGCCCGCTTGGCGACTTCCCGGCGGAGGTAGATCGAGAAGCGTTGCCAGAGAGGCCCGGCGTGCGCGTTCCACAGCACGGCCGCTTCGTAGTCGTACGTGTCCGGGTCGAGGGGCGTGCCCAGGGCCGGGTCCTGGCCGTCGTGGCGGATGCCGCAGCGGCAGGGGCGATCACCGGAGGGCCGGTTGTGGACCGGGCCGAAGCCGGGGGCGGTGAAGGTGGCGAAGACGCGCGGGTGGGTGGCGACCCGTTCGGGGGTGCCCTTGCCGCCGCGGAGTCCGGCGGTGATCAGGTGGTAGGTGTCGCGGCGGTAGGTCTCGGCGCAGGCCGCGCACCGGGTGGCGCGGCGGTTGTTGCAGCGGACGAGGAGCTGGCCGGCCGGGAGGGCGGAGGAGTCCAGATGGTGCAGGACGCGGCCGATCTCCCCGGTCGTCCGGTCCACCGCGTATTCGGTGCGGTGGCCGTCGAGACGTACCGGGCGGGTGCAGCCGCCCAGGCCGGACAGTTGGCGGCCCAGCTCGGGCAGGGTGCCGAGGGAGGCCAGCATGGAGAGTTCCGCCAGCGGAGGCGGAGTCTGCCGGGTGATGATGGGAGTTCCTTTCGGCTGTCGTGACGGTTCGGAAGGGACGGCCCCGGGGCGGCGGGATGCTTGGCGGCTTGTTGCCGCCCCGGCGGCCGGTCAGCGCTTGTGTGCGCCGTTGACGAGCGAGCGCAGGACCACGGCGGCGATGGCCACGGAAACGGCCGAGACGGCGACCGCCGCCAGGAGCGCGGTGAGCACGATCCCGACGACGACCACGGCGGCGACCGCGCTGGCACCGATGCCCACGTACGGGGCGATCGGACGACCGGCCAAGGCAACCGGAGCTTGTGTCTGCTGATGCGTAACGGTCGGCGTCGGCAGAGTCGGGACGTCGGGCAGCTTGGGACGGAACACGACGGATCTCCTTGTCACTCGTGGGTGCCGTTGACGACGTCGACCCCGGAGCGGGTGCCGGACTCGATGGCGGGGGCGAGGAAGGTGTGCGAGAGCCAGAAGCCGAAGAGCGCAATCACGACGGCGACCCAGAGCCGGACGCCGAGGAACTTGATCGCGGCCCAGGCGATGACGCCCAGGACGAAGACGAGCGGCAGCGAGACGGTCACGGAAGCTCCCTCAGCGGATGGCGCAGCGGTGGGTACGGGCGGCCAGCTCGGCGGCGGCGCGGCTGTCGTAGTCCGTGGCGAAGCCACAGCGCGGCGCCGTGCAGGCGGCGGTGTGCTTCTCACGGCCACGGCCGTCGTAGTAGGTGGCGACCTGCACGGGGCCGATGCGGACGACGCGGCGGAAGCGGCGGTTGGTGGGCATCAGGGGGTCTCCTTCGGGTCTTCGCCGGTGAAGTCGGTGACGTGTTCGGCCAGCCAGCGCAAGATCTCGTCGCCCTCGTACTCGTCGGCGGCGAGGATCACGGGCTCGGCGATGAGCACGGCTTCGGTGAGGCGGTTCTGTCGGGTCAGCTCGGCGGCGCGCTTCAGCGCGCGGAGCGTGGACGGGCGCACGGGGGAAGGTCCTCCGGGTCAGGTCAGGTGGGCGGAGATGGCTTCGGCCAGCGGCAGCGGGACGCCGAGCCGGGCGCGAAGGGTCGAGGTGTCGATGGGCGTTCCGGTGCGGGCGCGGTGCTCTTCGGCGACCTTGCGTGCGAGCGTGACGAGCGCCGGAGGGACCGGGGGCGTGGCGGGTGGAGCCGGTTCCGGCTCCACAGCGGGCAACTCAGGTGCAGAGGAAGGCGCTTCGGACGCGATGGGTTCCGAGGCCGACTCGCGCTGCTCCGTCGAGGCGTCCGCGGTTGCTCCGTGGGCGAGCAGCGTTCCGCCCAGGAAGGCGATCGCGGGCCATCCGGCGACGAGGATGCGCAGCCAGTCCGGCACGTCGTCGAGGTCGAGGAGTCCGGCCGTGGCGACATTGGCGCCGAGCGAGGCGGTCAGGGCGACGAGGAACCAGCACCACCCGGCCGATTTCGCCTCACCGGAGCGCAGCCGCCGCCAGGCTGCGACCAACAGCAGGTCGACGGAGACCGGGTAGGCCCAGGCCTTCCAGCCATCCTGTCCGGCGGCCAGCGCCAGGTCATGCAGGTGGGCGAAGGACAGCGCGGCAGCGATCAGCGCTTGGACGAGTACGGCGTCGATGCGGACGGACAGGGCACGCACGGCGCAGCTCCTTCCGGTTCCAGGCGGGGGGTAAGGACGTGGCACGGGACGGCCGTGCCGGCCGTGGGCGGGTGCGCTTACTCGATGACCGGGCGGGCCGTGGCTACGGGCCCGGACGCCTCCACCGGCATCGGCGAGACGTACGGTCGGAAGGGGTGGAGCGCCGGTACGTCTGGGGCTAGGTCAGCCGTCGCGCGGCAGGTGGCCGCAGCGTCGGCGAGGGAGAGGTAGGGGGTGCGGATGCGGGACCAGCCGCCGGAGGTGTCGCCGACGACGGCCAGGCCGGGCAGCTCGGCGGCGATGGCACAGGCCGCGCCGACGGCCTCAGGGGCGATGTCGCCGAGTGCCATCTTCGCCGAGGCTTCGTCGTTCACACGGTGGCAGACGCGGCCGGTGAGCTGAGCGCGGAGCATGGTCGCGCCCTTGCCCAGCTCGGCGCCGAAGCGCTGTCCGCAGACTTCGAGATAGATGCCGGCGGCCCGGCCGAGCTGGGCGAGCCGGATGAGCTGGGTGACCATCTCGTCCCGCCGCTCCTCCTCCTTCCGCGTTGCGACGAGGAAGAGTTCGGCCACCTCGTCGATGAATAGCACGATCGGGGCCGGGCGTTCGTCCTTCGGCAGTCCCCAGACGTCCGAGGTGATCAGTTCTTCCGGAGTGCCGGGCGCGATGCACTGCCGGGCCTTGATCAGGTCGTATCGGTCCTCCATTTCCTTCACGAGTGCGGGAAGCAGCTCGGCCGCCTGGTCCGGGTCGGTCGCCAGGGCGGAGAGTCGAGGCGCAAAGGGCGCCAGCTCGACGCCGCGCTTGCAGTCGATGCCGACCAGCGCCACCGGCTGAGCGGCGAGCCCGGTCAGCAGGTTCCGCAGGTACATGGACTTGCCCGAGATCGTGGCGCCGAGCACCAGCTCATGCGGTACGGCCCGGTAGTCCCGCAGGAACGCGGTCGCGTCCTCCCCTAACGCCACCGGGATCCGAAGCGGGCCGCCGTCCAGCCGCCGGGGCATCCGCACCTTCCGCAGCACGTCGAAGCCGACGAGCCGCAGTTCGACGACGCCCGGCTTGACGTCCCGCACGTGGACGGCGTGAACGCCCCAGGCGTGCCGGAGGCGTTCGGCGGAGGCCGCCACGTCAGCCGGCTCCTGCCCCGGAGCCAACCGCAGCCGCATGCGCAGGCCGGTCGTGGTGGGACGGATGACACCTCGGCGAGGAGGCACCGGCCGGACCTCACGGCGGGTGGCCGCCCGGACGGCCAACGCCCGCCACCGGGACGGCTCGACGGTCAGACCGCAGGCGTCCATGGTCGAGGAGTAAGAGGCCAGCAGCCGGACCACCGAGAGCGGCAGCCCGACCGTGGACCAGTACGCCGCCGGGTGGGCATGCCGGGCGTAGGCGGCGCCGCCTATCGCAGCGAGCGAACCGCCCAGCTCGACCCACGTCACCAGACCCGTCACGGCGGTCAGCCCGCCTGAGCCATCGAGAAGGCACCCGGAGCGACGGCGGTCGCCCGGTAGGCGATGCCGTGCCGCTCCCGGCCGTTGAAGACGCTCTGCCAAGGCCGTGCCACCAGTCCCGGAAGCGAGACCGGAGCACCGACCGTCAGGCCCTCGGTCACGCCGCTCTCCGGGACGGTGACCTGGATCAGCGACGACTCGCCCTCGTCGATGTAGACGACGCCGACGGTCATCAGCGCCTCACCGGTCATCGCGTCCTTGGCGATCTCACCGGTCTGCCGGTCGCGCACCTTCGGCGCCGGAGCTTCGGTGAGCAGGATCGTGGCGGCCGAGGCGTCAACGCGGATCACACGCACAGGGATTGCTCCTTCTGAGAGTTGATCAACTCGTCGACCTGACAAGTTGACTTAGCAAGTCCGAAGCTAAGGATGCCAGGTTGACTTGTCAAGCTGCTATCGCGGGGCTTAGCTCCCGGACGGGGCTCAGCTCAGGCGGTAGGTGTCTTCGAGTTCCTGCCGGTCAGCGGGCAGGAGCACGTCAGCGACCTGCAAGGATCGGCCGGAGGCGTCACAGGCGACGACCAGGACACTCAGCACGGGCATACCGTCCGGCAGATCCAGCAGTTCGGCTTCACTCGCTTCGGGTAGCCGGGCCGACACACGCTCGACCACGTGGTCGAAGCGGACCTTCTTCCGCGTCTCGAGGTGTTCGCGAACACTCCCGCTCAGAGGCTCGTCGGTCCCCAGCTCAGTACCCTCGACCAGGCCGGCGGGGAAGTACGACGAGACCAGCTCGACAGCTTCACCGTCCTCCTCGACCAGGAAGCGACGCATGAGAACCTCGGTCTTCTTCGGCAGGCCGAGCGCCGAGGCGACCCGAGCCGGGACAGGTACACGCCCGACTTCGATCAGCCGCCCCGCACCCTGCGACTCGTCGCGCTCCAGCGCCTCACGCCCCCGCCGATCCTTCTGCTCGACGACTTCCGGTCGACCGCGGACGATCGTGCCGTACCCCTGCCGGGACTCGAGCCAGCCGTCCCGCTTCAGCAGCTCCAGCGCCCGTACGACCGTGGGCCGGGACATCCCGAAGGCCTGCACCAACTGGTTCTCACTCGGTACGCGGGTGCCGGGCGCGTACGTGCCGTCCTCGATGCGCTGCTGAAGCGTTTGCGCGAGGCGCACGTACTTCGGTGGCTCCACTTCATACGCCATGAACGCCGCCCGTTGAGATTGGCCAAGTCAACCAGTCAACCACCCTAACGCATCTGCAAGTGCGCTAGGGTGGGCGACTTTTCACGCTCGCCAAGCATCGGCAACCACAAAGGAAACGACCGTTCCACCGAAGCAGCTGGGCCCGGAGTGCCAGGAATCCGCGATGGAGTCGACCAGGAGCAGCCCCCGTCCGTGAGCGTCGTTCGCCTCCGGATGCCTCAGCCGCACGTTCGCCGGGAAACCCGGGTTGTGCACGTCGACGCGGAGCGAGGTTCCCTCGCGGTACCACTCGACCCGCACCAACCACGGGTCATCCGACTTCCCGTAGCAGATGGCGTTGGTCACCAGTTCCGAGATCATCAGCGTGCAGTCGTCGATCGAGCAGGCCGGGTTGTACGGGGCGATGAACTTCCGGAACCAGCGCCGGGCGCGAGGGACGGACTCGGGCTCCGGATGCAAGGTCATCGCTCCGAGCCGCGGCGAGTCCTCACAGGGGTGGCGGTCGATCGTGTAGGCCATGCGTGCTCACTCCTTGCCGCTGCCGTCGCAGTCGAGGCAGCGCCGCTTCGACGTGGCACGGCCGCGGTCGTTGGCCGTGGAGAGCGCCAGCGCCGTTCGGGAGCCGACGCGCTTCCATCCACGCCCCCGACACCCCCGGCAAGCTAACCGCGCGCCCTGTACCGGCCGCCGACTCGTCACGTCGTGCCCCCTTCTCCTCAAGTGGCCTTAGCCACTTTCTGGATAGTGGCATTAGCCACTTGAGAGGTGCAAGCGGTTCACCGGAACTGGCGAGTCGTCGTCAGGTGAGCGGGTAGCCCTGCTCGAACGCCCAGCGGTGCGGCGGGTAGGTGGCTTCGGCGAACTCCAGGGGACGGTCCTGGAGGTCAAAGACGACGTGATGGACGATGAGGACCGCGGACCCCGGCTCCAACCGCAGGTCGTCCGCCTCCTCATCCGTGGCAGCACGAGCGCACATCCGGTCTTCCGCGTAACTGCCTTGACGCCCCGTCATCCGCTCGACGTACATGAGCGTGCCTTCCTGGATCCGCTCGGGGTCCAGGAGCTTGGGTGCCCGGCGGCCGACATCCGCAGCGAACCACGAAGTGGACAGGTTGATCGGGCCGTCCTGGTTGTTCGTCACCCGCCGGCGGTGCACGGCTCGGCGATCCTTCACCAGCCCCAGCGCCTCGACGACGTAGTCCGGAGCCTCCAGCCACCCGGTCGAGGTGATCACCGCGTACTCTCCGGGCGTGTAGATCTTCCCGGTCTGCCGGGCGCGCCCGTACAACTCCCGTGCACGCCGGTTCACTTCGAGGCTGCGCACGTACGTCCCCGAGCCCTGACGCTTCTCGACCAGGCCCTGATGACTCAGCGCCTCCAACGACCGCGCGGCCGTGGGCCGGGACACCTTCCAGTCCGCGGCGAGCTGCCGTTCCGAGGGAACCTCGTCCCCCGGTCGCAGGTCACCCCGAAGGATCTGGTCACGGATGTAGTGGGCGATCTGGAGATACTTCGGCTGGGCCTCTTCGATCTGCGGCATCTCCCCTCCCTTCCTCGTCCAAGTGGCTATGGCCTTTGGCCACTATAGGGTGAGTGGCCAACCCGTGAACCCGTACTCTGAGCGCATGACGCGGTTGATCGTCGCAGCAGGAGGAGGGGGCGACGCAGTCGCCGCCGCCATGCTTCACGCCGCCCTCTACGGCGACGAGGACCGGGCGGTGATCCTCACGTACGCGTGGGACCGCCTCCTGATCGACCCCCTCCCGGGACCACGGGGAGCCGACAGCTTCACGGGACTCGAACCCGTCACTCAGTCCGTCTGGTCGGTGCCGGCCGAGGCCCAGCCGATCGCCCCGGCGGGCTCCACACTCCCCCGACTCGCGACGGAGCTCCCGCACACACTGGCTCTGCTCGACCCGCACCACGGCGCCGAGGGCATCACTCGCCAGCTCGAAGAGCTGGTGTCCCACCTGGCGCCGACATCGATCGATCTGCTCGATGTCGGCGGCGACATCCTCGCCCAGGGCGACGAACCCACCCTCAAGAGCCCACTCGCCGACGCCCTCACTCTCGCCGCCTGCTGCCAGGTCAACGCGCCGATCCGGCTCCTGGTCGCAGGCCCCGGACTGGACGGTGAGATCTCCCCCAACGACCTGCGCCCTCTGTTCGGCACTCCCGTCCACATCTTCACGGCTGAGGACGTGGAGACGATCGGCAGCATCCTGGAGTGGCACCCCTCAGAGGCCACCGCCATGCTGGCCGCAACAGCCCGAGGAGCCCGCGGCATCTGCGAGGTGCGCGACGCCGGCCTTCCCGTCCCCCTCACCGACGAGGGACCCACGGTCCACGAAGTCGACCTGGACGACGCAGTGACCCGCAACAGCCTGGCCCTCGCCATCATGACGACCGCCACCCTGGACGAGGCCGAGGCACACAGCCGCGAGATCTGCGGCTTCTCGGAGATCGACTACGAACGCAACAAGGCAGCATGGCTCACTGAACGGCCACAGACGAAGCTGGACCCCGACGACGTCCTGTCCCGACTCGACCAGTTCCAGAGCGAGGCCCGAACCCGCGGAGTCACCCACACGACGTTCCGCCACCTCACCGAGGCCTTGAACCTCAGCGGCTCCCAGCGCGACGAGCTGCGCCGGCTCCTCATCCACAGCCGACCGGGCCAGTACGACGCTCCGCTGTGGAACATCGGAGCATGAGCGCGTTCGCCAGCGACCCAGGCCTGGACGACATCCGGGACGCAGCCGGCCACGACACAGAAGTCGACGTAGCCGTACATCTTCAGGACGGCACGGTCAAACTCTCGATCCTCTGGACACAAGAGATCCTGCTGAACGCCGACGACGCCGACCAGGTGGCCCAGGCACTTCAGCGCGCAGCAGAACAAGCACGCAGGATCACAGCAGCCAGAGGACCGGACCGGTCAACCAGCACCTGAATCCCACTGAGTTACAACCTTCTCCACAGGTTCAAGGCGGCTCGCTCCGCTCACCGCGCGCGGCCCGACCCCCGGCCGGGCCTGCGCTCCTGTCTCCGCCCCGCTCCAGCCCGGCCGGCGCCCGTGCCGCGCTCTACAGCGATCAGCCATCTGGTGCCAGAGAAGGAGTACATCGTGGCTGGGGCGGTCGGCTCCACGGCTTTAGGCAGCCACTTTGGCGCGAGCCTCGAAGATCATGGCCCCAACGTCGTGCTTTACCGGGCAGGTCCACAGACTGCCCGACGCGCCGAAAGCTTACGGGGCCATGATCACTCGCGCCAAAGCAGCTCCAGCCCAAAGCCGTTCCACCGACCTCACTGCGCTCCGGAATGCCGACCCATGCGACTCGGTGCTGCGGCGGCGTACCACATGTGGCCGTTCCGCAGCGTAGCCTCCGGGCAGCACCCCGCACACCTATACGCTGACCACGACACTCATAGCCTGACGTACCCTGCGCAATAGCCTCGACATTTCATCGAAGACCTCGACAATCCGATCTTGCTCCTCGCGAGGTGGAAGAGGAATCGGTGTACGCCTAATAACCCGCTGAGAAACATTCTTCATGGAACTACTGGTCCCAGTCGCTTCCCGCTCATAATGCCTTCGCGCTGCGGGGCCCAGGTTGGCAAGGTTTAGGTACCTGGGGTTGCAGCCCTTCACGGTAGAGAGGCGCAGCGTCTTGTCGCTCAGCATCAAACGAGGGGGAGTCTCTCGCACGACAACGCTACGACCGACGAGTTCGGAGGTATTCGCACGCGAAATGAGGAAATCACCGACCTGGACCTCAAGCTCGGGGCGTGATCCTTGGTCAGGTAGGAGCGCCTTGTTCTCGTGAGGCCTATATTCACCCCATGAGCAAGCACTCACCTTTAGAACACCCCACTCGTCTCCCTCCTTTGGCCTCGGCTCGGCACTCGGACTCCAACCGGCCTGAATTCGCGTAAGGACGGACCCGAACGAAACCCACGCCCACCCAGCCGGCAGCGGATAAGCTCCATCACTAAGTTCGTCATCGCCCAGGTGGAGGTTGGGAGGGTCCAGCGCCACTGACTGAGCATCCTCTAGGAGCGAGTGAGCGGACTGGTCGTTCGCATGCCTTCGCGTAAGCTGGCCGGTCACCGCGAGTTGGAGAATGGCGTCCTCCAGCTCAGCCGTGTCGGAATCTTCTCTGATCACATCCTGGAGGAAAGAAACGATCGTTCGCTCCCCGCCGCTGGCAAGGCTTCTCAAGCCTGCCCGAGTGAATGCTCTTCGCGCAGTCTCCTGCTTCCTGACGGCCGCTTCCGCCTGATCAATGAGATCGAAGATTTCATCGACTCGACGTGCGATGCGCCGCTGTTCAGCAAGTGGAGGAAGGGGCACCGGCATAGAGCGGAGACCACTGAGAGGGACGGTTTTTTGCGCGATTCCAGTCGCCACCGATGCGGCATACTGGAAAGCAAACTGTGACTGCAGAAATCGATAGAGATACTCCTGCATTTCCGAAAGCACAGGCCGAAACAGCGCAATGTGACGCTGAAAGCAAAAATCCGCACTGCCGGTAACCATAACAGGAATACCGAAGCTGCCGACGGTCGTATAGAGGATGTCCCCAGGCTTAGGTGTATGAGCCCAATCAAGGCCGCGAAAATACTCGACGGGAACTCGCCTTGTCACCTTTTCTAGGTTCAGCACTCCCGAATTGACGTCGCCGATAACCAAGAATGGCACGCCAGAAACCGTCTTCGGTGGAGGCTGATGATCCCCGTCTACAACGACACTGCAGACAGAAAGTGCATCGACCCACTTCCACGAGTCCGGAATATCGAATGGATGATCGGATACCGTCGACCGAGATCGGCGCCCCCGAGAGGGCCTGAGCTTCTGCTCAGCAACAAGGTCGGCTTTCTCTTTTTCTATCGCACTGATGAGCTGCTCGACATCGCCTTCGTCTGGATCCTGAGGAACCAAGCGGCCACTAAATGCCAGCCGCAGGACTTCACGTCGGATCATGTCGACACCCTGCGGCATCTCCACGATATCGTCCAGATGCTTAAGCATCTTTTTCAGTTCGTCAGTCACTGTTTTCCAAAGCTCGCGCCAGCGCATCCCTGAGTTCTGCAACCACTGTCTTGGTCTGCATCTGCGCATCCCGGTACATTTGTAGGCGCTCAGCCATGCTTACGTCATCCTCGCGCCGAGCTCGCGGATTCGGAACATCCAGGTTGTAACCGCGACTCTTGATCTCGTCGATCGAGACTCGCCACGCACAATCGGATTCAGCACGCTCGCTCCACCATGCCCTCTCAGACGCAAACTCGTCCGAGCGAATCGGCTTGGTTTTATTGTACGCCTTAACCCCTTCCGGCAAGGGGTGCTGGTAGTACCAGATCTCCTTAGTCGGTTCACCCTTCGTGAAAAACAGGAGATTTGTTGCAATCGACGTGTAAGGAGCGAAGACACTGTTCGGAAGGCGAACGATTGTATGCAGATTACACTCGTTCAGAAGCTGTTCCTTGATGCGCGTCTTGGCGCCCTCTCCAAACAAGGTGCCGTCGGGCAGAACAATTCCCGCCCGTCCCCCATCCTCGAGGAGTCTCATAATCAGAACAAGGAAAAGATCAGCAGTTTCCCGAGTGCGGAACTTCTGAGGGAAATTCTGCTCAATTCCCGGTTCTTCAATGCCTCCGAAAGGGGGATTCGCCACAACAACGCTAACTCTGTCGGCTGGCCCGTAATCGCGAAGAGGCCGCGATAGGGCGTTAGCTCGACGAATGCCTGTGGGTGCGTCGATCCCATGCAGAATCATGTTGGTAAGGCAAAGCAGGTGCGGCAACTGCTTTTTTTCAACGCCACGTACGGACGACTGCAGCAGAAGTTCATCATCAGCAGTCACAACCTGCTTGCGCATATGATCGATCGAGCTGGCCAAGAATCCCCCGGTTCCACACGCAGGATCAAGAACCACTTCACCCAAGCGGGGGTTCACCATCTCGACAATAAACTGTGTCAATGCCCTGGGCGTGTAGTACTCACCGGAGTTACCCGCGCTTTGCAGGTCCTTAAGAAGCTTCTCGTAAAGATCATTGAACTGGTGCCGATCAGCCCTGATCGTAAAATCGATTGAGTTGATCTTGTTGATCACCTGGCGGAGCAGTGTCCCGCTTTTCATGAAATTGTAAGAATCCTCGAACGCCTCCCGTACGATTAGGGTACGAGGATTATCCTCCACGGAAAGCTTCCTGAGGGCCGGGAATAGGTCGTTATTGACGAAGTTGTTAAGATCGTCGCCCGTGAGGCCCTCGGCATCGCCAGCCCAGGAACGCCACTGGTATTCCACCGGAATTGCTGACACATAGCCGTCAGTCAACAACTCAAGCTCTCGCTCGGTATCATCCAGGATCTTGAGGAAAATCAGCCACACCAGCTGACTGAGGCGCTGAGCATCTCCGTCCACGCCTTGATCTTGGCGCATGATGTCCTGGATGGATTTGATCAGCGTGGACGAGATCACTACGCCTCCTGGTAGAGCTTCTGCTCAAGATCGTGCACTGCCGTGAAGTAAGTTTCGCGAGTCCCAAAGAGTTGGATGATCTCCATGGGTCTGCCTATAGAGCTGAACGGCTCCACCCGCAAGATCGCAATGTCTTCGATCGAACGGACACCAGACTCGACGTACTTATCGAGCAACGCCTCCAACACCGAGCGCACCTTGGCTTGGTAGGTGCCAAGGTAGCCACAGGCGCGGACGGCCGCTGCCCGCGCCTGGCGCTGGTGCCGCGGGCCCGCATAGCATACGTCAAGTGCAGCGTCGAACGGGTCGACATCCTGTCCAGACTGCTCCGCTAGGTCCTCGAGTGGGATGCCGGCGTCAGTCAACTCGTCTAGCAGGTCCGACAGCCGTCTCGCTGCCAACCAGGCACTCCGGAAGGCCTCTACCGTCGGATAACGCTCCAATAGGTTCTTACGCACGAGGCCCTTGAGGCTCGTAGTAATCGGCTTGCCGTCCACTCCCAACATCTGGACCTGCTCACCTATGATGGTCACAGGCTGGCCACTGACCACAATTCTCTTGCGACGGGGCTTTCGCGCACTTGGCCGTTCAACCCACTGATCCGGTGCTTCCTTACCTTCGCCGCCGTCGTTGGTTTCATCGACATCATTCAGGTCTTCTACTGCGGCGTGCATGTCGCCGTTAGGGGGCAGTTCGTAGACTTTGACAGGATCTCCGTCGAAGTTTCTATCAGAGAAAAGCTTAGTGACGTTCTTGAAGTCCAAAATAACGGAGAACCACTTATCGTAATCCGTCCGCACGCGGGTACCCCGACCGATCATCTGCTTGAAGTCGGTCATACTGGCCACATTGCTATTCAGCACGATGAGCTTGCAAGTCTGTGCATCCACTCCAGTAGCAAGAAGCTTCGACGTCGTTACGATCACAGGATAGGGCGACTCTGGGTCGATGAAATTGTCAAGCTCTTGCTTACCCTGTTGTTCGTCGCCCGTGATCTGCATGACATAACGACGGTCCTTTTGGACTTCATCTGCGTTGAGGTTAGCTAGGGCTCGCCGCATTCGGTTCGCGTGCGGAATGTCCTCACAGAAGACGATTGTTTTTGCGTATCTGTCCGTGTCTTTCAAGTACTCAGTGATTCGTTCGGCAACGCGCTTGTCGCGCTCCGGAAAGACAATAGAATCGTCGATGTCTCCGCTCGTGTAATGCTTATCAGGTATCGCGGTTCCATAGTCATCCAACTGACCTTGCTCAGGGCGCCAGCCAAAGGTGTCAATATCGAGGGCGGTACGTATCACCTTGTAGGGGGCTAGAAACCCGTCTTCAATACCCTGCTTCAGTGAATAGGTGTACAAAGGGTCACCGAAGTAGCTGATGTTACTGACAGTCTTCGTTTCTTTTGGTGTTGCTGTCATGCCGATTTGGATCGCCGAGTCAAAGTATTCGAGGATGGCGCGCCAAGCGCTGTCATCTCTGGCGCTGCCGCGGTGACACTCATCAACAATCACCAAGTCGAAGAAATCGCGCGAAAACTGCTTATAGACGTTATTAATTTCTTCTGTGCCAGTGACGGCCTGGTAAAGGGAGAGATAAAGCTCAAAGCTCTTGTCGACAACTTTGACCCGAACGTCATCGGGCTTGCCGGACGCCACGACCCTCGTGATAGTTTTGTGCGATGTGCTGAGCTTCGCCATGCGCCCCTTGAACATGGAGAAGTCGTTCATCATTGTCTGGTCAATTAGGATGTTGCGGTCAGCCAGAAACAAGACACGAGCCTGAGACTTGCCAGGGTTGATCGTCTTGAACGATTCCATGAAGCGCCAAATAATCTGGGCAGCTGTGTAGGTCTTTCCTGTCCCTGTAGCCATGACCAGCAGGAGTCGGCGCTTACCTCTCGCGATGGCTTCCATCGTTCGATTGACAGCAATGCGTTGGTAGTAACGCGGGCGCCGCCCGGAACCATCGCTATAGAACTGACTGGCCACAACGCGCTCGTCAGCGTCTGTAACGCCTTTCCATTGCTTGTAGATATCGTAAAGCTCTTCGGGAGACGGAAACTGATCAAGCGGTATCTCAACCTCGACCTCTGGCCGGATACCCGTGCGATCGTGCCACACGAACGAGTCCCCGTTACTAGTGAAAACAGAGGGGACATCCAACTGTTCAGCGTACTCAATGGCTTGCTGCATGCCGTCGCCTGGCTCGTGGTTGTTGTCCTTAGCCTCAACAACCGCAAGCGGCAGATTTGGGCGCCACTCGAGGAGGTAGTCGACCTTTTTGGCCTTTTTCCGGACACCCTTTTTACCAACCACCTGGATGCGTCCGGCAGTGAAGTAGTAGTACTCCTCACGCAGTGAGGTGAGTGGCCAGCCGGCAGCACTCAGGGCGGGCGTGATGTAGCGGGTGCGGATCTCCGCTTCGGTCAGCTGTGCCTTCTCCGGATCACTCACGCGGCTGATCGTAGATCAGGACCAGCCACGGTGAGTGGACTATTTGTGGACCGGCCTCAGCCATCGTGCCGTCAGTAGGTGCCTGACCAGCAACGTTACCTGATGGTCAAGCGCCCTCCGGAGCCGTGTGCGCAGGTTCGAATCCTGCCGGGGGCACCTTGGATTAGGTGCCCAAAGACCCCGTCACCAGCGGAAACGCTGAGAGCGGGGTCTTCGCGTATGTGCAACCAGGTGCAGACCTGAGCACCCCTAGGACATGGTCTGTGAATTACTCGTAGACAGGATCGTGGAGTATCCGCCCTGGTCAGGGCCCCAGTTTCCGTCTCCGGCCTCAGCCAGCATCCGGCCAGGGCTCCGAAGACGGAGGCGGCTCCGGATCGTCCCCCCGCTCGACCCGCCGCGCGTTCTCGATCCGCAGGCTCGTCAGCCACGGCCACAGATCGGGCAGAGTCTGCGCCGGGCAAGCGAGATCGTGCGCGATACGGCACCGCTGGAATGGATCCGGCGGACACACCCCGTAGACCGTCACCCGCCCATCGGACAGCTCGATCCATCGGCGGTCCGCCGGCACGGTGTGAGCCAGCGGACGCATGTCCGGTTCCAGCAGCACCCAGTCATGCTCAAGGGTCGCCACCCAATCCCCTAACAGCCCACAGTGCGGACACCGGGACTGCCCACCATCCAACCGCCGCGGCTTCTCGTCTAAGGCCCCCATACCGTGAGGGTCGCCAGCCCGGCGCTCCCGGCGTAGAGCGCCAACCGGACGAATCCCTTGATGCAGTCGACCACCAGCGGGACGGAACACGACGCGGCAGGTGCAGAGAGCAACCAACGACCAACGGCACACGGCCGAGAGACGGCGTAAGCCCTCCGGCCCGAGCGGGCTGGAGAGCTTACGGCCTACTTGTTTGATCACTCGTACTCGCGCAACAACTCCTCTATCTTGCGGTTGGCAAGCTCCTACCGCCCGACGATGCACTCTCCGTATCGACCCACAGATCATGATGGGAGAAAGCACGAGTAATCGCGGCCCACCGCCGTTCGGGTTTTCCGGCGTACCGGGCCCTCAACCGGCAGAACAGAGACCATCGTTCGGGCAGAACATGACCCAGGTGTAGTTGTAGCCATCCCGTATGGTCACGGGATTCGGGTCGGGCGGGAAATTGATGGAAGAACCGGCGTCAGCTGTCGCGGTGAAGTGGACTGTTGTCCCCACCGTGAAACTCGCCGTGCACGGACCGGTGGTGTTCGGCGGGTTGTCTCCGCTGTACGGATCCCAGGCCGACACGTGGCAGTTGATCCCGGCGGGGCTGCTGGTGATCGTCCCACCACCCCAGCCGTCAGTAACGTATGCCCCGAGTTGAGCGGTGGGCTGAGCCTGAGCCGGAGCGACGAAGCCGATCGCGGCTGTCGTGGCGACGGCCGTAATGACTCCCGTCGCACGCCAAGCCCTGTGACTGTTGTGACTCATGGGCGGCTCCTTTGATCGAACCGATCGCCCGCAAGTAGCCTATTCTCCAACCTATTTTGCCCACAAGCTCAGCGTTTTCAATCTATGCCATATCGTCAAGGAAAATTGCAGAGATCGCGAACAAGGAGCCACCGTTTGTCAATTATTCTTCCGCTCCGCACGGTCAGCGATGTGATTCTTGGAGCAGGTTGTCGTTCTCGTCGTACAGCTCCAGCGCGTACGACGCGCCGAAGCGGGTGAGGAGGGCGGCCAGGTCGTCGAAGCGCGACGGGGCGACGACTCCGTTCATGAGTACGTCCTGTTCGTCAATGGGCTCGAGTGCGACCTCGCACCACGTGGTGCCCACCTCGTAGCCGTACCAGGACGAGGACCTGGATCTCCAGCCGAGCCGTTCGAAGCGCTCCGCCATCGGGCCCGCGTCCTGGCAGCCGTGCAGGACGCCGCATACGTTGTTGGACCGGTCCGCCCACTCCGAGGCGAGGTCGCCCCCTTCGTCAGGCACGGGTCGCCGTCACCAGCCAGCAGCTCATCTTCAGCCGCACCCCCTCCCCCGTCACGTACGCCCCGAACGCCTCCGTCGCCGCCTCCCGCGCCCGCCCCACCGCCTCCTCCGGCACGTCCCGCAGCCAGTGCCGCATAGGCCCCCACCCGAAGAGGAACTCCGACGCGTCCGACGGGTCCCTCCCCCACCCCTGTTCCGTGTCCAGAGGGGTCACCTCAATCTCCTCGAAGCCCGCCGCCGACAGGACCGCCCTCGTCCGGGCCGGGTCCGCGAAGGATGCCGGGCCCCCCGCCGACGCCGCCGTCAGGTCCGGCAGCGGCGCATGCTGCGCCACCGCCGCGAATACCCTCGCCTGGTCCTGGCGGTCGAAGGACTGGGGGCAGACGAAGGCCAGGCGGCCCCTCGGCCGCAGCGCGCCGGCGATGTTCGTGAACGCCGCCACCGGGTCCGCGAAGAACATCACCCCGAAGCGGCTCACCGCCACGTCGAAGCTCGCCGGTTCGAAAGCGTGCACCTGGGCGTCCCCCTGGACGTGGGTGACATTGGGGAGGCCTTCCGCCTCGGCTGTCACTCGCGCGCGTTCCAGCATCGGCGCCGACAGGTCGATGCCGACCGCGTGCTGTGCGCGGCGGGCCGCCAGTCGCGTCACGCTGCCGTTGCCGCAGCCGATGTCCAGGACCGTGTCCGTGGCCCTGAGGGCCGCCGCGTCCAACAGCGGGCCGTTCACGGGGTCGTTCAGGGCGTCGTAGCGGGCCTGGTGGTCGGCCCAGTGCCGGCCCTCGTAGCCGTTCCAGGCCTCGTACTGGTGCGTGTTCGCGATGGGAGTGTCCGCCATGGGGTCATCCTGCCCTGCCGGGGTCCGTTCGGGTGGGTGCATTCCCGCGTCCGCGTCCACGTCCGGTGGGGCCCGTTGGGGTGATCAACAGTTGTCGTCCTGAAGCTCCCCGCCGCCATGAGGGGGACCCCGCGAGACGTCCCGTCCTCGCGGGGGACAGCTCACGTGCTGTCCCCCGTGGGAGCTACGCAAGGGTGTCCACTCGCTGGTGACGCTTCCCGCGACGCCGATCCGTAGCGTCGGGGCCGTCGGAGCGGCGGTCGTCCCACCGTCGCCTTCCCCCCTGTCGAGGAGCAAGTCGTGCGTGTGGTCTGGCAGTTGCTGGCCGTGGTGGTGGTGTCCCTGGTCGCGGGACAGAGTGTGGCCACCGCCGAGGACAATCCGTGGGCCACGCTCGGCCTGGGGCTGGTGGCGGCGGCGCTGTCCGTGTACGTCTACGCCTGGGTGGTGGGGCGGACGGAGAAGCGTCCGGTCACGGAGGTGTCCCGGCAGGGCGCGGTCGGCGCGGTCGCCCGGGGCGTGCTGCTCGGGACGCTGGTGTTCGCGGCCGTCGTCGCGAACATCGCTTTCGTCGGGCACTACGAGGTGGACGGCTGGGGTTCGTACACCGGCGCGGTGGGGCTGGCCGGGTTCATGGCCGGCGCCTCCGTCACGGAGGAACTCCTGTTCCGCGGCGTATTGTTCAGGACCATGGAGGAGCGGTTCGGTACGTGGGGGGCGCTGATCCCGACCAGTGTGCTGTTCGGCGCGTGGCATCTGCTGAACCCGGACGCCAGCCTGTGGGGCGCCACCGTCATCGCGCTGTCGGCGGGTCCCATGCTGGGCGCCGCGTATGTCGCGACCCGCAGCCTGTGGCTGCCGATCGGCCTGCACTTCGGGTGGAACTTCGCCGCGTCCGGCATCTTCAGCACCGAGGTCTCCGGCAACGACACCCAGCAGGGCCTGCTGGACGCCTCCACCTCCGGGCCGACCCTGATCAGCGGCGGGGAGTTCGGGCCCGAGGCCAGCCTGTACACGCTGGTGTTCTGGGCGCTGGTGACCGTCGGTCTGCTGTGGCTGGCCCGTCGGCGCGGCCAGATGACGCCCCGCCGCTCGAAGCGGGCCGACGCGGCCGCGCTCGCCCGGTGACCCGTCCGCACGGGCTGCGGCAGGTCTGGGGCCGACTGCACGTCACGGCCCGGGACCTGCCGTTCGCCGTGCTGCTGTGCTTCCTGGCGTTCGTTCCGAGCCTGCGCGGCAGCGGCACCGACATCGGCGCGGTCGCGGAGCGCCCGTACGACACCGCGGCCGTCGTGGCTGTTGGGCTTCAGGCCCTGCCGCTCGCGCTGCGGCGGCAGTGGCCGGCCGTCTGCCTGGCCCTGGTGGCTGCCGGTTTCATGCTGGACCAGCTGCGCGGTTACCACACCGTCGCGAGTGCGGCGCTGCCGCTCGCGCTGCTGAGCACCGGCGCCCATCTGGAGCGGTATCGGCGCACCACCGTCGCCGTGGGCTCCCTGGCGTACGTGCTGTTCGTGGCCGAGCTGGTGCGGCGCGGGACGGACGAGCCGCCGGCCGAGCTCGCGTCGTTCTACGTGGCGATGTGTCTGCTGTGGGGCGGCGGGGCGTGGCTGCGCTCGACCAGGGTCGCCGAGGCGGAGCGGCGCGCTCAGGTGGCGGAGCAGACGCGGGCGGCCGAACGGGCGCGGATCGCGCGGGAGTTGCACGACGTGGTGACCCACCATGTGACGGCGATGGTGGTGCAGGCGGAGGCGGCACGGTATCTGACCGCCGCGCCCGAGCGGCTCGACGAGGCGCTGACCGCCGTCACCGACACGGGCCGGCGTGCCGTCGCCGACCTGCGGCACCTGCTCGACCTGCTGAACCCGGACCACGGCGAGGGCTCCCGGACCCCGCCGGTGGGCCGCCTGCTGACGCTGGTGGAGCAGACGCGCCGGGCGGGGCAGCCGGTGGAGTTCACCGAGAAGGGCGCCCCGGCGGCGTCGACCGGGAGCGCGGACCTGGTGGCGTACCGGGTGGTGCAGGAGGCCCTCACCAACGCCCTCAAGTACGCTCACGGGCGGGCCACTTCGGTTCTGGTGCAGCACAGCGGGAGGGACATCACGGTGGAGGTCGGCACGGACGGTCCCGGGACGCGGCCCGTCACCTCGCCGGGCGGCGGCGGGCGGGGGCTGGCCGGTCTCCAGGAGCGGGTGGACGTCCTCGGCGGCGAGTTCGAGGCGGGGCCGCGTGCCGGCGGGGGGTTCGCCGTACGGGCGCGGATACCCACCGGGAGCCGGCTGTGAGCGGTGCGCCGGCGCGGCCGGTACGGGTGGTGGTCTGCGACGACCAGATGCTGGTGCGCACCGGGCTGGTCACGATCATCGACGCCCAGCCCGACATGGAGGTCGTCGGCGAGTGCGCGGACGGGCGCACCGCCGTCGAACTCGCCGAAGAGAAGCGGCCGGACGTCGTGGTGATGGACGTGCGGATGCCGGTGCTGGACGGCATCGAGGCGACCCGGCTGCTGGCCGGCTCCGGGGTGCCGGACCCGGTGAAGGTGCTCGTGGTGACGACGTTCAACCTGGACGAGTACGTGTACGAGGCGCTGCGCGCGGGGGCGAGCGGGTTCCTGCTGAAGGACGCGCCGCCGGACCGGCTGCTGCACGGCATCCGGACGGTGGCCTCGGGGGCGGCGCTGCTCGACCCGGAGGTGACCCGGCAGCTCGTGGGCCGGTACGCCTCCCGGATCCGGCCGTCCGAGGACGACGGCGCCCGGGAGGTCCCGCTGACGCCGCGCGAGCTGGAGGTGCTGCGGCTCATCGCGGACGGGCTGTCCAACAGCGAGATCGCGGCGGCGCTGGTGATCAGCCAGGAGACGGTGAAGACGTTCGTGTCCCGCATCCTGTCCAAGCTGCATCTGCGGGACCGGGTGCAGGCGGTCGTCTACGCGTACCGGCGCGGGCTGGTCAGCTGAACTCTCAGCGGCTGCCCGTGAGTTCGATCTGGTCGCCGTCGCGCAGCCGGTCGTGCAGCCATTGGGCGTCCCGCGCGCTGAGGCCCACCCAGCCCGTGGTGCCCGAGAGGGCGCGCAGCACCTTGGCGTCGAAGGAGAGGGCGCCCGCGTAGACGGGTGCGCCGCCGGGGGCGCGCAGTTCCACCAGGTACGGCACCTTCACCTCGCGGACCTCGGTCCTGCTCTTCAACGGCAGCACCGCGCCGGAGATCCGGGCGACGACGGTGAGCCGGGTGCCGGGCGGGAAGCGGCCGGCGGCGCGCAGGTCGACCCGCAGCACGCGGTCGGCGAGGGTGAGGGTGCGCAGGTCCACGTCGAGCCGGCCGGAGGGGCGGGGCGCACGGGCCGAGGCGGAGGCGGTGGGGGGCCGGGCGGGGACGGGCGAGGTGGCCGGGGTGGCGCCGGGGCGGTGTCGTTTCCCGGCGGGGTGGTCGGTGTGCAGGGCGAGGGTCACCACGGTGACCGCGCAGGCGGCCGTGGCCGCGGTGCCGAGCGCGAGGCCGGCCCTGCGGCGGCGTGAGCGGCGCCGGGCGCGGTCCCGGAGCTCGGCGGCGGGCAGGGGCGGCGGTGCCTCGTGAAGCGCCGCCAACTCGCGTAGGGCACCGGTTAGTTCATCCGACACGGCCGCCCTCCTCCCAGGCCGGCTCCTCGGCCTCGTCCACCGCCAGATGCCGGGCCAGTGCCGCCCGCCCCCGGGACAGGCGGGCCTTGACGGTGCCGACCGGCGCGCCGGTCTCGGAGGCTACCTGCTCGACACTGAGGTCGCACAGATGGTGCAGCACGACCGCCATCCGCTGAGATTCCGGGAGTTGACGCAGGGCGGCGACCAGGGCGGTGCGGTCGGGGCCCGGTCCGGGCGTCGCCTCGGGCGGCGGGGAGTGCCGCACCAGTTCCAGCCAGCGCTTCGCACGGCGCCAGCGGCTGACGGCGAGGCGCATGGCGACGGTGCGCACCCAGGCCTCCGGCGCCTCGTCGGCCATCAGCCGGTGGCGCCGGTCCCAGGCGCGCACGAACGCCTCCTGCACCACGTCCTGGGCCTCGCCCAGGTCCCCGGTGAAGGCGAAGAGCTGGCCGGTCAGACGGGGGAAGGCGGCCGCGTAGAAAGCGTCGAACTCGTCCTCGTCCATGCCCTCCACCGCAGTCTCTGGTCGCCTGCGCGGCCCGCCCGCCGCCGTCCCGCGGGCCGGCCCGGCAGGTCGCGTACTTCGGAACGCGCCCCCGTGGGAAGACGCCGGAACCGGCCTCGGGGATCAGTCGGACCGCCGTGCCGGTGGGGACGGAGCCCGATGGGGCGGCCGCGCGGAACGTGACGCGCGCCTCGTTCCGCGGGGGCGGCCTCGGCCGCGCACATGGGCTTCGTGACGTTTTCCACAGTGCCACTACGTCCCGGTAACTCTGCCCATCCGTCGGCGTCTTGGCGAATGTGTTCCGTGTCACCCACCTGGTAGACCAGGACGAATCGGACACCTCGGGAAGTGGATCGTGGCCCGTTCGCGAGTCGTACAGAACACTCGGAACCGCCCGCAGTACGACAGTTCGGACCAAAGAGAGCATGCCCGGCCATGACCCACTCCCCCGAAATGCCTGAAGTACCCATACGGCCCTACGAGGTGACCGCCGCGGAGGTGGTCCCCGGCGACCTGTTCGCCCTGACCCCCGAGGACGCGGCCGAGCGCCGCTGGCACGTCGTCACGCACACGCTGCCCGTCTCCCCCGAGGTGATCCGGGTCACGTTGCGGCCGCCGCTCGGCGGGGTGGACCACGAGGAGGACCTGCGGCGCGAGCAGACGGTGACCGTCGCCGGGCGGCGGGTCGACGCGGCCGCGGTGCCGCTGGTGGAGCCGGAGTCCCTGGCGGGCGTGGAGTTCCGCGACGGCGACCGGCTGACCGTTCTGCGGGCGGTGGACCCGCTGGCCGCCGAGGTGACGTACGTACGCCGCTGGGGCGCCTGGCACCGGGACACCGCGGAGTCCGCCGACGTCCGGGCAACGACCGACGCGGAGGTGCGCCGCTGGGCCGCCGACGCCGGCCGCGAGGGCACGGTCGTACGGCACGAGCCGCGCCCTGTGCGTCAGGCGCGGGCGGCCGGGCCCCGGCGCGTGGTGGTCACCGGGCTCGGCGCGGTCACCCCGCTGGGCGTGGGCGCCGGCGAGCTGTGGGGCGGGCTGCTCGAAGGGCGGCACGGGATACGGGAGTTGACGGACCCGGAGTTCGACGGGCTGCCGGTGCGGACCGCGGGCACGGTGCCCGTGGACCCGGCCTCGCTGCTGCCCCGGCAGGCGGCGCGCCGGATGAACCGGGCCGCGCAGTTCGCGGTGCTGGCCGCGCGCGAGGCGTGGGCCGACGCCGGGTACGCCGAGGGCGGCACGCGCGAGAGCGGGCTGGACCCGGAGCGGGTCGGAGTCAGCCTCGGCGCGATCCTCGGGGACGCGTCGGTGCTGGTCGGCGGTGACCGGAAGCTGCGGGACCGCGGGCCGCGAGGTGTGTCCCCGCTCACCACCCCGATGACCGTGCCGTCGCAGGCGGCCTCACAGGTCTCCCTCGACCTGCACATCACCGGTGAGGCGCGCACCGTGACCAGCGCCTGCGCCTCCGGCACCGAGGCGATCGGGCAGGCCGTCGACCGGATCCGGTACGGGCGGGTGGACGTCGCGCTGGCCGGCGGCGCGGAGGCGGTGATCACTCCCGCGATCATGGCGTCGTTCGCGGCGATGCGGGCGCTGGCGGAGGGTGATCCGTCGGCGGGGTCGCCGTCGCGTCCCTTCGCCAAGGACCGGGACGGGTTCGTCAACGGTGAGGGCGCGGGGGTGCTGGTGCTGGAGTCCGAGGAGCACGCCCGGGCGCGGGGGGCGCGGATCTACTGCGAGGCGGCGGGATGGGGGCTGTCCGCTGACGCCCACCACGTCGCGGCCCCGGACCCGTCCGGCGACGGCATCGCGCTCGCGCTGCGGAGGGCCGTACGGGACGCGGGCGGCGAGGTGGCCGACGTCGTCCACGTGAACGCCCACGCCACCGCCACGGTGGAGGGGGACCTCGCTGAGGCGCGGGCGCTGCGGCGGGTGCTGGGCGGACAGGACGTTCCGGTGACCGCGCTGAAGGGGCACCTGGGGCATCTGCAGGGGGCCGCGGGCGGGGTCGAGGCGGTGGCCGCGGTGCTGACGCTGCACCATCGGACGGTGCCGCCGACGGTGGGGTGTGGGGAGGTGGACGACGGGATCGACCTGGACGTCGTCCGTGACGCCCCGCGTCCGCTGCCGGAGACGGGCGATCTGGTTCTCAGCAACTCGTTCGGCTTCGGTGGGCACAACGCGGTGCTGGCGTTGCGGCGGGTGGCGTAACGCGCGTTGCCCAGGCATCGGGAAGTGTTGCGCCTCGGCGCCAACGAGGTGCTGCCCGCAGTCGGCGACGACAACAGGCACCGGCGTTGGTGCGGGCCGGGGGATGTCGGCGCACCTCGGCGCCAGCGAGGTGCCGCCGCGCCCACCCGTGCCGCCCCAGGCGGCACGAATGCCCGCGGGGTGCGGAGGGCCACGCATGCCCGCGGGGCGCGGAGGGTCACGCATGCCCGCGGGGTGCGGAGGGTCACGCATGCCCGCGGGGTGCGGAGGGTGTAGCCGCGCTCGGCGGGGAGGGGACGGGGTGGGGGTGGGCGCCCGCAGCGGCTGGCGCGTCCTCGTCCTTCCCGATGTAAGCGCCCTCATCGCGCCAGACCGAGGACGACCGCCCCCACCGCGGCCCCGCACCACCACCCCACCGCAGGCGCGACGCCCGCCCCCACGACCCAGGCAGGTCAAGCCGAGCGCTTGCGGGACGCAGTCTTCTTCGCCGGGGACTTCTTCGCCGGCGTCTTCTTCGCCGTCGCCTTCTTCTCCGTCTGGCTCGTTTTCGACGTCTTCGACGTCGACTTCCTCGGCGAGGACGTCGTCTTCTTCTTCGCCGTCGACGTCGACTTCTTGCCCCCCGTGTCCTTCGGCGACGAGCGGCTCGTCTTGCGTTGCGGGAGCTGCTTGACCTCCGCGTCCTCGCCCCGGGACTCGCGGGCCGCCCGGACGCTGTTCTCCAGGGCCGCCATCAGGTCCAGGACCTTGCCGCCGCCGGCCTCCGGGGCAGGCGCCTCCGGCGGGGTCTCGCCGGAGGCCTTCGCGGCGACGACCTCCTCCACCGCCTCGCGGTACTCGTCGTGCAGGTCCTCCAGGTCGACCTCACCGAGCGTGTCCATCAGCGCGTCCGCGAGGTCCAGCTCCTTGTCCCGCACGGTGACGTCGGTGTCCGGCGCGACGCCCTCGGGGGCGCGGACCTCGTCGGGCCACAGCAGGCCGTGCATGGCGATCGCGTCGCCGACCACGCGCAGCATGCCGAGCCGCTCCCGCCCGCGCAGGGCGTACTTCGTGATCGCGACCTTCTTGCTCCGCTTCAGCGCCTCCCGCAGCAGGGTGTACGGCTTCGCCGCGGGGGCCCCGCCCGCCTGGAGGTAGTAGGCGGCGTCCATCTGGAGCGGGTCGATGCGGTCCTCGGGCACGAAGGCGACGATCTCGATCGTCTTGGCGGTCGGGATCGGCAGCCCGGCCAGATCCTCGTCGGTGATCGGGATGATCGTGCCGTCCGCGTCCTCGTAGCCCTTGCCGATCTCCTGGCTGCTGACCTCGCGGTCCTCCAGCTCGCAGAACTTCCGGTAGCGGATCCGGCCGCCGTCCTCGGTGTGGATCTGACGGAAGGAGATCGAATGGTTCTCGGTGGCGTTCACCAGCTTGATCGGGATGCTGACCAGCCCGAACGAGATCGCGCCGTTCCAGATGGACCTCACGTGCAGCACCTCTCCGGTCGTCTGCCGATCGATATCGGGGCCTTTGTCATGGTTTGCGTGAGATTCTCATCGTATGGCTCCCATCACGGAGGTGGAGGGGCGACGGCTCCCGCTCAGCAATCTGGAGAAGGTGCTGTATCCCGCCACCGGCTTCACCAAGGCGGAGGTCCTGCACTACTACGCGACCGTGGCCGACGTGCTGCTGCCGCATCTGCGGGAGCGGCCGGTGTCGTTCCTGCGCTATCCGGACGGGCCCGACGGGCAGGTGTTCTTCACCAAGAACGTGCCGCCCGGTACGCCCGACTGGGTCACCACCGCCGAGGTGCCGAGGTCGGAGGGGCCCGCACGGATGGTGCTGGTGGAGGATCTGCCGAGCCTGATGTGGGCGGCGAACCTGGTCGCGGAGTTCCACACCCACCAGTGGCGGATCACCGACCCGGAGCAGGCGGACCGCATCGTGTTCGACCTGGACCCGGGGCCGCCCGCGACGGTCGTGCACTGCTGCGAGGTGGCGCTGTGGCTACGGGAGCGGCTGGCCGCGGACGGGTTCGAGGCGTACGCGAAGACATCCGGGTCGAAGGGGCTGCATCTGCTGACGGCGGTCCACGGCTCCTCTTCCGAACAGGTGTCCGAGTATGCGAAGGCGCTGGCCGTGGAGGCGGAGAAGGCGATGCCCCGGCTGGTGCTGCACCAGATGAAGCGCAGCCTGCGGCCGGGGAAGGTCTTCGTGGACTGGAGCCAGAACGCGGCGCGCAAGACCACGGCCGCCCCCTACACCCTGAGGGCGCGCGCCGAGCCGCTCGTGTCGGCGCCGGTGACCTGGCAGGAGGTCGAGGAATGCCGGTCGCCGGGCGGGATGGCGCTGCAAGCGCCCGACATCCCCCCACGGCTGCAGGATTTCGGCGACCTGCTGGCGCCGCTGCTGGACCCGGACGAGGCGGGCACGCTGCCCTGACGGCCGCCCGACCCTCCGCGGGACCGCCACCCGGCCCCCCACGGCACCGCCACCCGACTTCCCGCGGGACCGCCACCCGGCCCCCACGGGACCGCCACCCGACCCTCCGCGGCCGTCAGCCCCGCGTCCTCACAGCCCCGCCCACGTCCTGCGGTCCCGCGCCGCCGCGTACAGCGTCTCGACGTCGGCGGGCTTCAGCACACCTCCGCCCCGGGCCAGCCCCGGCACGTCCGCGTCCGTCAGGATCCGCACCCCACGCGGCACGGCGGCGACCGTCAGACGGCGGGCGCCGGCCAGGACCAGCACCGGGCGCACCTCGGCGGTGAGGGCGTGGGCGGCCCGGTCGGCGTCGGCGCGCACCCGGCGCAGCACGGGCTCGGGCGGGCGCCGGCCGATGCGCACCTGGGGCTCCGCGACGGTCACCCGCTGCCGGTGGGCGGACCGGACATGCAGGGCGTACAGGCCGCCGGGGCCGATCAGCAGGTGGTGGATGCGGTGGCCGCCGGGGAGCGGCAGGGAGTGCAGGGCGTGCCAGCCGGCGCCGTCCATGGCGTCGAGGGCGTCGCCCACCGTCCGCTGCGCGTCCAGTTCCGCGCGGCGCGGGTCCGGGCGCAGGCGGCGGGCCGGTCCGGGGGCGCGGTCCAGGTCGGCGAGCAGGGCCTCGCCGGGACGGTTCGGGGCGAGGTCGTCGTCGGGGTGGAGGGAGAGCCGCGCGAGGTCGGCGGGGGTGGGGACGGGGGGCGGGCCGACGGCGACCGGGCCGGTGAGATACGGGCCCAGGGCGGCGAGCACCTCCTCCTCGTGCTCGGCGTCGAGCAGGTGCACACGGGCCGCCTCACGGTCGTACCAGGCGATGTTCCTGCCGTCCGGGAGGCGTACGTGGAGCCAGTCCCTGCCGTGCCGGCGGGCCGGCACGACGCGCGGTCCGTCCATGCGCCATCACCCCGCCTCCCATGGGAACAGGCGGGGTGATGCGGAGGCAAGAAGCCGGATACCGTGGACAGGAGTTGGGCGATGAGGAGTGGGAGGCGCCGTTGCGTACCCGCGAGAGTCAACCCGACGTACCGGCTCCGGACAGCCCCTGGGACGAGATCGAGCCGGGCCTGTGGATGGGCGGGCACGAGGTCGCGCGGCCCTCGGGCCGGGTGGAGCCGGTGGTGGTGCACCGGCAGTTCGACCTGGTGCAGACGCTGCTGCGGCTGCCGGGGCACGGACCCGATCCCGGGGTCGAGCACCAGGTGTGGCCCGTCCCGGACGGCCCGCTCGACGGCACCCAGCTCGCGGGCGTGATCCGGCTGGCCGAGGCGGCGTGCGACGCCCTGGACGCGGGCCGTACGGTCCTGGTCCGCTGCTTCCACGGCTACAACCGCTCGGGCCTGGTGGTCGCGCACACGCTGATCCGCAGGGGCCGTTCGGCCGAGGAGGCGATCCGGCTGATCCGGTCCCGCCGTTCCTCCTGGGCGCTGCACAACGGCCTGTTCGTCGACTACCTGCGGGCGGGGCTCGCCACGGCGCGGATGCTGGAGGAACTGACGGAGTGACGGGGGGCCGCCTGCCGCGCCGAGGCGTGTGACCCGGTAGGCGGAGCGTCCTCTCCGATGGCGCAGCAGGGCGGGCGGGCGCCGAAGGGCGCTCCTAATGTGGCGACAAGTCACCTTCGACCTGTTGTCTCCCCCCATGGAGGTACTGCCATGTCCCTACGGCGCCCGCGTCCCCCGCTGACCCGCCGCCTGCCCATAGCTCTCGCCGCCGGCGCCCTGGCGGTCGCGACCGCCGTCGCCCCCGCCCTCGCCGCCGACGACCCGGGCCAGGGCCATCAGAACAACCAGAGCGGCCAGAACAACCAGAGTAACCAGAGCGGCCACAGCAACGGCGACAACACCGGCTCCTACCAGCAGGCCGGCGGCAACGCCCAGCAAGGCGGAGGCGACCAGGGCGGCAACGGCGGCGACTGGGGTAACCAGTCCGGCAACCAGAGCGGCGGGAACCAGAGCGGCGGCGGCAACCAGGCCGGCGGGAACCACGGCGACCAGGGCCAGTACCGCGGCGTGGTGACGGCCCAGAAGCTGGCCCTGCGCAGCGCCCCGCAGCGCGGCTCGCAGGTCATCCGGTACGCCCACAAGGGCGACGTCGTCTCGATCTTCTGCAAGGTGCCGGGCGACAAGGTGGACGGCAACCCGCTCTGGTACCTGCTCACCGACGGCACCTGGGCCTGGGGCCCGGCCCGGTACATCGACACCATCGGTCCCGCGCCACGCTGGTGCTGATGAGCGCACCACTCGAAGCGTCACACGTGGGTAAGTTCCGGACATGAGCAAGGCCGGTATCACCCTGGCGACGGCGGACCCGCCCGCGCCCACCGTCCGTCTCACCGGGCGCCGCGGCGTGGAACTCGCCCTCATCGTCCTGGCCGTCGGATTGTCGGTGTACGGCTACTGCGCCGTCGGCCTCGCCAGGAACGGCACCGTCCCGCCCGGCGCCGCCGGTTACGGCGCCGGGCTCGGTGTGCTCGCCGTGCTCGCCCATCTGGCGGTGCGCTGGCGGGCCCCGCTGGCCGACCCGCTGCCGCTGCCGATCGGGGTGCTGCTCAACGGGGTGGGCCTGGTGCTGATCTACCGGCTGGACCTGGAGACGCCCGGCGACCGGGCCGCGCCCGCCCAGCTGGTCTGGTCGACGCTGGGGGTGGCGCTGTTCATCGCGGTGATCCTGGTGCTGCGCGACCACCGGGTGCTCCAGCGCTACACCTACCTGTGCGTGACCGTGGCGCTGGTGCTGCTGACCGTGCCGATCCTCTTCCCGGCGGTGAACGGCGCCCGCATCTGGATCCGGGTGGCGGGCTTCTCCATCCAGCCGGGCGAGTTCGCGAAGGTGCTGCTGGCGGTGTTCTTCGCCGCATACCTGGCCGCGAACCGCGGCGCGCTGACGTACGCGGGCCGCCGCGTCTGGGGGATGCAGCTGCCCACCGGGCGGGTGCTCGGCCCGATCGTGGCCGTGTGGCTGGTCAGCGTGGGCGTGCTGGTCCTGGAGCGGGACCTCGGCACCTCGCTGCTGTTCTTCGGCCTGTTCGTGGTCCTGCTGTACGTCGCCACCGGCCGCACCGGCTGGATCGCGCTGGGGCTGCTGCTGGCGTCGCTGGGGGCGGTGGCGGTGGGGCGGCTGGAGCCGCACGTGCACCACCGGATCGAGACCTGGCTGCACCCGTTCGCCTCCATCGAGGCCGGTGAGGGCCCCAACCAGATCGCCCAGTCGCTGTTCGCCTTCGCCGAGGGCGGCATCCTGGGCTCGGGACTGGGGCTCGGGCACTCGGTGCTGATCGGCTTCGCCGTGAAGTCCGACTTCATCCTGGCGACGGCCGGCGAGGAACTGGGCCTGGCCGGGCTGTCCGCGATCATCCTGCTGTACGGGCTGCTGGTGGAGCGCGGCTACCGGGCCGGGCTGGCGCTGCGCGACCCGTTCGGGCGGCTGCTCGCCGTGGGGCTCGCCTCGCTGGTGGCGCTCCAGGTGTTCGTGATCGCGGGCGGGGTGACCGGGCTGATCCCGCTGACCGGGATGGCCATGCCGTTCCTGGCGCAGGGCGGTTCCTCGGTGGTGACCAACTGGGCGATCGTGGCGCTGCTGGTCCGGCTCAGCGACAGCGCGCGGCGGCAGGCCGCCCCCGGTGCGCTCCGGTGACCCGGCACATCCGGCACGCGGCGCTGTTCTGCGCGCTGCTGCTGGTCGCGCTGCTGGTCAACGCGGCCCGGGTGCAGGTGCTGCACGCGGAGGACTACGAGGCGAATCCGGCCAACCGCCGAGCCTCGATCGTGCGGTACCAGCAGCCGCGCGGCGACATCTGGGTCGACGGCCGCCCGGTCACCGGGTCCCGGGACACCGGGGAGCACCTGCGGTACGAACGGACCTACAGCGACGGGCCGTTGTACGCGCCGGTGACGGGCTTCGCCTCGCAGGAGTACGGCACGACGCTGCTGGAGGCCACGGAGGACGCGGTGCTGTCGGGTGCCGCCCCGGTTCTGCAGCCGCTGCCGCTGTGGAACGAGTTCACCCGCTCCAGCAGCGCGGGCGGAGACGTGCTGACCACGATCGATCCGCGGGCGCAGCGAGCCGCGTACGAGGGCCTGCGGGGACGGAAGGGCGCGGTGGCGGCGGTGGAGCCGTCGACCGGGCGGATCCTGGCGCTGGTGTCGGTGCCGAGTTACGACCCGGAGCCGCTGTCGGGGAACGGCAGGACGGCGCGGGAGGCGTGGGCGCGGCTGAACGCCGACCCGGACAGGCCGATGCTGAACCGGGCGGTGCAGCGCACCTATCCCCCGGGGTCGACGTTCAAGGTGGTCACCGCGGCGGCCGCGCTGGACGCGGGCGTGGTGAAGGGCGTCGACGAGCCGACCCGCTCCCCCGACCCGTATCTGCTGCCGGGCACGACGACCCGGCTGGTCAACGGGACGGACAAGTGCCGCAACGCCACGCTGCGGGACGCGTTCGTGCGGTCCTGCAACACGGTGTTCGCCCAGCTCGGGGTCGGCACGGGGGTGTCGAGGCTGCGGCGGACGGCGGAGAGCTTCGGCTTCAACGACGCGGACCTGCGCATCCCGTTCCCGGTGGCGCCCAGCACCTTCGACACCACGGTGGACGCGGCGCAGCTGGCGCTGTCGTCGATCGGGCAGTACAACACGCGGGCCACGCCGCTGCAGATGGCGATGGTCGCGGCGGCCGTGGCGAGCGGCGGGCAGGTGCGCGAGCCGTACCTGGTGGAGCGGACCACGCGGGCGAGCGGCGGCACGGTGTCGGCGGCGGGGTCGGGCGCGGTGCGGCGGGCCATGCTCCCGGCGACGGCGAGCCAGCTGCGGGAGCTGATGCGCGGGGTGGTGGAGGACGGCACCGGCGGCAAGGCGGCGATCGAGGGTGCCGTGGTCGGCGGGAAGACCGGCACCGCCCAGCACGGGCTGGGCAACTCGGGGATGCCCTACGCCTGGTTCATCTCCTGGGCGCAGCGCGAGGACGAGATGGAGCCGAAGGTGGCGGTGGCCGTGGTGGTGGAGGACGGCGAGGGCAACCGGCGGGAGATCAGCGGCGGTGGCACGGCCGCCCCGGTGGCGCGGGCGGTGATGGAGGCGGTGCTGCGGCCCGGGTGAGAGCACGGGCCGAACTCCCGTACCGTCGTGCCCAGGACTTCGTCGACAACCTCGACCCGGTCAACGCCGACGCGGACGCCGCCGACGGTTTCGTGTGGCGGCTATAGAGCGACGACGGCGACGCCACGGCCATTTCCGTCTTCGACGACCCGTGGCTGATCGTCAACATGTCGGTGTGGCGGGACACGGACGCGCTGACGGCGTTCATGTACCAGGGGCGGCACCGGGAGATGCTCAGCCGGCGGCGGGTGCGGGTCCGCCCACGCCTTCAGGGCAGTGGGGGAGGTTCGAGCGGGTCGCGGAGGCCATGACCACGCTGTGGTGGGTGCCCGCGGGCCACCGTCCCTCGGTGGCGGAGGCCGAGTGCTGGCTGCTGCACCTGCGCGGCCACGGCCCGACCCCGTACGCCTTCGCGCTGCGCACCTCCTTCCCGCCCGCCGTGACCGCGCGGACGCGGGGAGCGGACCGGCCGGCGACAAGTCCTGCGCAAGGGATTGACGGGCTTGCTGACAGGCAGTCTCATAAAGGTGACCTGCCGGTAACCCGAGACGCCCCGAGGTGGAACCGTCATGACGACCCTGTCGGAGACCGACGCGCTCGACGGCCTGCGGGACGCCCTCGGGCAGCTCAAGGACCGGGAGGCGGTGGCCCTGCGGCTGCTGGAGTCCTCCGCGAAGCACTCCTTCGACCCGGACACGGAGCTCGACTGGGAGGCGCCCTTCGAGGAGGGCAAGTGGTTCTGGCCGCCGGAGCTGGTGTCGCTGTACGGCACCCCGCTGTGGCGGCGGATGAGCGAGGAGCAGCGCCTGCTGCTCTCCCGCCACGAGGCCGCCGCGCTCGCCTCCCTCGGCATCTGGTTCGAGCTGATCCTGATGCAGCTGCTGGTCCGCCACATCTACGACAAGTCCGCGACCAGCGCGCACGTGCGGTACGCCCTCACCGAGATCGAGGACGAGTGCCGCCACTCGAAGATGTTCGCCCGGGTGATCGCGCACAGCGGCACGCCCTGGTACCCGGTGAGCCGTGTCCATCAGAACCTGGGCCGCCTGTTCAAGACGGTCTCCACCACTCCCGGCTCGTTCACCGCGACCCTCCTCGGCGAGGAGGTGCTGGACTGGATGCAGCGGCTGACCTTCCCCGACGAGCGGGTGCAGCCGCTGATCCGGGGCGTCACGCGCATCCACGTGATCGAGGAGGCGCGGCACGTGCGGTACGCGCGTGAGGAACTGCGGCGGCAGATGATGACCGCGCCGCGCTGGTCGCAGGAGTTCACCCGGGTCTCGTCGGGCGAGTTCGCCCGGGTGTTCTCGGTGGCGTTCGTGAACCCGGAGGTCTACACGAACGTCGGCCTGGACCGGCGCGAGGCCGTCGCCCAGGTACGGGCGAGCGCGCACCGGCGCGAGGTGATGCAGCAGGGCGCGAAGAAGCTCACGGACTTCCTCGACGACATCGGCGTGCTGCGGGGCGTCGGCCGCCGGCTCTGGCGCTCCTCGGGCCTGCTGGCCTGATCAGGCGCTCCGCCGGTCAGGGCCGGCGGGAATCCGGCCGTGGCCGGCGACCGCGCCCCGCGTGCGCCGGCCACGGCCGGTTACGCTGCGGGCATGACCTCGCAGGCCCCCACCCCCGCCTACCGGCGCCTCAGCGTCGAGGAGCGGCGCAGCCAGCTGCTGGAGGCCGCGCTGTCCCTCTTCGCCCACCGGGCGCCGGAGGAGGTGTCGCTGGACGACGTGGCGGAGGCGGCCGGTGTGTCGCGGCCCCTGGTCTACCGGTACTTCCCCGGCGGCAAGCAGCAGCTCTACGAGGCGGCCCTGAAGTCCGCCGCCGACGAGCTGCGCGACTGCTTCGACGAACCGGAGGAGGGCCCGCTGCTCCCCCGGCT
Source organism: Streptomyces sp. GB4-14 (assembly GCF_022696125.1). Lineage (NCBI taxonomy): Bacteria > Bacillati > Actinomycetota > Actinomycetes > Kitasatosporales > Streptomycetaceae > Streptomyces > Streptomyces sp. GB4-14. Next base: position 1,905,446 of record NZ_RZHO01000002.1, read on the forward strand.
GACCCGGGCCGTGGAGCGCTACCTCGTCTTCGTCGGCCGCCACGACACCGGTTTCAGCGCCCTGCTCCAGGGCGGCAGCGTGGTGGAGACCTCCCGTACGACCGCGATCGTGGACGGGGTGCGGCGGGCCGCGGCCGAGCACATCCTGCGCCATCTCGGCGTGGAGGAGCCCGGGCCCCGGCTGTGGATGACCATCCGGATGTGGATCACCGCCGTGGAGGCCGCCTCCCTGATCTGGCTCGACGAGGACAAGCAGCCGCCGCTCGAGGAGCTGCGGGACTGGCTCGTGGAGCAGTTCGTGGCGGTGCTGACGGTGACCGCGCGGCGGGACGCGCAGACCGACACCCTGGTGCAGGCGCTGGCCGCGGACCTGTGACCCGGGCCGGGCCTCCCGGCCGATGGCCGAGACTGGTGGGGTGAAGAGCGAAGACACCCCCTTCGAGGGCGGCCCGATGGACGGGCGCGTCCTGCCCGTGCTGCTCGGCATCACCGGGCACCCGCCCAAGACGTACCGGATCCCCGTCCCGGCCCCGGACGGCGGGCCGCCCACCGTGCTGGTGTACCGGAGGGTGCCGCGCGGAAACAGCACGCTCACCGGCCTGACCGCCCGCTGGAAATACCTCTACGACCCCACCGGGCGGGCCGGGAGCGAGCGGCGGTGGCCGTGGTCGAGGCCCGCGCCGCGTCCGGACGCCACGCCGCAGGGCAAGACGGACGACGCCGACGGGTGACCCCGTTGCGCCGAACCGCGCACACTCGGCGAGCGGACCGCGCACACCCCCCTGATGCTCGCGGTGCGGAGCGGACGAGCCGCCCCGCGTCGGAGGTGATGGCGTGTCAGGAATGCTTCTGCGTCTGGTGTGTACGGCGGCGCTGGCGGCCGGGACCGTGCTGGCGCCCCTGCCCGCGGCGGCCGTCCCGGAGCCGGGAGGCGGCGCCGCCGCGTCCGGCGGCCGCCCCGTCCCCGAGCTGCTGACGGATCTTCAGACCCTGTACCGGGAGGCCGAGAAGGCCACCGAGCGCTACAACGCCACCGAGGAGGCGCTGGAGAAGCAGCGCGCCGAGACGGAGCGGCTGGAGAAGGCGCTGGCCCGCACCCGGCTCTCCCTGCACGACAGCAAGGGCGCCGCCGGGCGGCTCGCCCGGCAGCAGTACCAGTCGCTGAGCGGCCTCTCCCCCTACGTCCGGCTGCTGCTGGCGCGTGACCCGCAGCGGGCGCTGGAGCAGGGGCATGTGATCGGGCAGCTCGCGCGGGAGCGGGCGCACACGGTGGGCCGGCTGGCCGGGGACGCGAAGCAGGCGGACGAGCTGGCGCGGCGGGCGCGCCAGGCGCTGGACGCGCGGCTCGCGCTCACCGAGCGGCGGAAGAAGGAGCGCGATCATGTGGTGGAACGGCTGCGGGACGTCGAGGAGTTGCTGGCGTCGCTCACCGCGGACCAGCTCGCGGAGCTGGCCGAGCTGGAGCGCGGCCGGGTGGACGAGGCGCAGCGGGAGCTGGTGGCCTCCGGCGCGCTGAGCGGCGCGAACGCCCCGTCCGCCGCCGGCGAGCGGGCGGTGCGGTATGCGGTGGAGCAGCTCGGCAAGCCGTACGAGTGGGGTGCGGAGGGCCCGAAGGCGTACGACTGCTCGGGGCTCACCTCCGAGGCGTGGCGCGCGGCGGGCGCGGAGGTGCCGCGGACCAGCCAGGAGCAGTGGGCGCGGCTGGAGCGGATCGACCTGAGGGACCTGCGGCCGGGCGACCTCGTCGTGTACTTCCACGACGCCACGCACGTCGCCCTCTACCTGGGCGACGGGATGGTGGTGCAGGCGCCGCGGCCCGGCGCGCGGATCAAGGTGTCGCCGATCGCGGCCAATCCGGTGCTGGGCGCGGTGCGGCCCGACCCCGGCGGGGAGCCCCTGGAGCACTATGTGCCGCCGGAGCTCCCCGAGGGGGCGACGGACGGGTCCGACGAGGGGTACGGCGCCGGCTACGCGCCGGCCGCGCCGGAGACCTCGGCCAGGTAGGCGTTCGTCTTCTCCGGCTCGTAGAAGAAGTTCTCGAAGTCGGCCGGGTCGTTGAAGCCGTTGGCGAAGCGGTCGGCGACGGGCTGGAGCTGGCCGGCGGCGCCGATCAGGTTCAGGACGTGCTCCGGCGGCGGGGCCAGCATGGCGTTCGTCCACTTGGTGACGTGACGGGCGGTGTCCCAGTAGCGGTCGAAGGTCCCCTGCATCCACTCCTCGTCGAACGGCTTGTCGCCGTGCTCGAGGATCGAGGCGAGGTAGGCGGCGGCGCACTTGGACGCGGAGTTGGAGCCCTGGCCGGTGATCGGGTCGTTGGCGACGACGACGTCGGCGACGCCCAGCACCAGGCCGCCGGAGGGCAGCCGGCCGATGGGGTTGCGGACGGTCGGGGCGTAGCGGCCGGCCAGGGTGCCGCCGGCGTCGGTCAGTTCGACCTTGGTGGCGCGCGCGTACTCCCAGGGCAGGAACTTCTCCATCAGTTCCAGGGTCAGGGAGAGGTGCTCGGCCGGGTCCTTGATGCCCGCGAACGCGTCGAGCGGGCCGCCGGGGACGCCCTCCCAGAACAGGATGTCGGCGCGGCCGGAGGTCGTGTACGTCGGCATGATGAACATCTCGCCGACGCCGGGGACCAGGTTGCAGCGGACCGCCTCGGTGTCCGGGTGCTCCGGGCGCGGGCCGAGACCGTGCACGTAGGCGACGGCGAGGGCGCGCTGCGGGGTGGAGTACGGGGAGCGCTCGGGGTCGCGGGAGAACATCTGCACCAGCTCGCCCTTGCCCGCGGCGATGAGCACCAGGTCGTAGGTGCGGGACAGGTAGTCGAGATCGCCGACGGCCGCGCCGTGGATGACGAGCTGCCCGCCGCGCTGCGCGAAGGTCTCCATCCAGCCGGCCATCTTGACCCGCTGGTCCACCGACTGCGCGTACCCGTCGAGGCGGCCCAGCCAGTCGATCGCCCGCTGCGAGGGGCCCGGGTCGAAGGAGCCGGGGGCGGCGACCGAGACGCCGAGACCCTGGATCTTCGGCGCCTGGGACTCCCAGAAGTTCAGCTGGAGGTCACGCTCGTGCTGCAGGGCGGTGTGGAACATGCACTGCGTGGACATGACCCGTCCGGTGCGGATCTCGTCCGCGGTCCGGTTGGACATGAGGGTGACCTCGTACCCGTGCGACTGGAGTCCCAGGGCGAGCTGGAGACCGGACTGGCCGGCCCCGACGACGAGTATCTTCCGCATACGGGGGACGCTCCTAAAGGGGCTACTCGGGGGTTTCGTCGAGCGCGTGGCCCACGAGGGACAAGAGGGTCTCGATGACCGAGATCCGGCGGCGCGCATCCATGATCATGACAGGTATGTGCGCGGGGATCGTGAGGGCCTCCCGCACGTCCTCCGGTTCGTACCGCTCGGTGCCGTCGAAGTGGTTCACGGCCACGACGTACGGCATTCCGCAGCTCTCGAAGTAGTCCAGCGCGGGCCAGCAGTCCTTCAGCCTGCGGGTGTCGGCCAGCACCACGGCGCCTATCGCGCCGCGCACCAGGTCGTCCCACATGAACCAGAACCGCTGCTGGCCGGGCGTGCCGAACAGGTACAGCACCAGGTCGTCGTCGAGCGTGATGCGCCCGAAGTCCATGGCCACGGTGGTGGTCGACTTGCCCGGCGTGGCGGTGAGGTCGTCGGTGCCCTCGCTCGCCTCGGTCATCAGCGCCTCGGTCTGCAGAGGCGTGATCTCGGAGACGGAGCCGACGAGAGTGGTCTTGCCGACGCCGAAGCCGCCGGCCACGACTATCTTCGTGGCGATCGGGGCCCGGGTGGGGTCCGTCTGCCAGGGCAGCAGGGGCTCGTCCTCCTGGACGAGCGGAGTGACGCCGGGTGCGGCGTCAGAGACGGCGGAGTCCACTCAGCACCCTTTCCAGCAGCGCGCGGTCCGGGCGGCCCGTGCCGTGGCCGGTGCCCGTTCCGTAGACACGGATCTTTCCCTGGTCCGCGAGGTCGCTCAGCAGGACGCGGACCACGCCGAGCGGCATGTGCAGCAGCGCGGCGATCTCGGCCACCGTCCGCATGCGGCGGCACAGTTCGACGATGGCGCGCACCTCCGGCATGACCCGGGCGAGACCGCCGGAGGTGAGTTCCTTGCGGTCCTCGGCGGCCTCCAGCGCGGCCGTGCCGGCCGTCGCGCCGACGAACGTCTCGACCAGCAGCACGTGGCCGAAGCGGGTGCGGCCCCCGGTGAGCGAATAGGGGCGCACCCGGGCGGGTTTACGGTCCCCGCCGCGGACGGGGAGGTGATGCTTCGGGGCGCTGGTCATCGAGGGCTCCCGGCGGACTCGTGCTCCGCGTCTTTCGAGGTCTCCAGGTTCCGGCGGAGCTCGCTGCGGAGTTCGGGGGTCAGGACGTGGCCGGCGCGGCCGACGAACAGGGCCATGTGGTACGCCACGACGCTCATGTCGCAGTCCGCCGAGCCGTGCACGCCGAGCAGCGAGCCGTCGCTGATGGACATCACGAAGAGACTGCCCTCGTCCATGGCGACCATGGTGTGCTTGACGGGTCCGTAGTCCATCAGCTTCGAGGCGCCGACGGTGAGGCTGCCGATCCCGGACACGACGGTGGCCAGGTCGGCGGAGGAGCCGCGCGGGCCCCGCCCCTGCGAGCCCGGGCCGCTGCGGGCGCGGGCGAGCGTCTCGTCGGAGGAGAGGAGCAGCAGGCCGTCGGAGGAGACCACGGCGACGGACAGGATGCCGGGCACCTCCTCGACGAGGTTCGTCAGCAGCCAGTGCAGGTTGCGGGCCTCACTGCTCAGTCCGAAGGTACTGGGCGCGGTCAACTGCTTGCCTCCTCGACAGTGCCCCCCGTGGCTTCTTCGGTTGTGACGTCACCGCGGGACCGCTCGGCGGCAAGCTCCGCCTCGACGTCCCGCCGCCCGGCGTCCGCGCCCCGGCGGAAGCCGCCGAGCCGCCTGCGCAGGGCCTCGGCGTCCACCGAACCGGACCGCGGCCGCGGGGGAGCGACCGGCGCGGTGATCTTCGGCGTCCGCTTGGGCAGTCCCTTGGCGGTGACGGGCTCCTCGTCGACGGACCCGTCGGCGACCCGCGTGTGCTCGGGCCTGCCGGCGGCGTCTCCGACGGAGGTGTCGGGGGCGGGGCCCCCAGGCGCCGGCACCGCTTCGGGCTCGGGTGCGGACGGGGACGCCGGCGCGTGCCCGGCACCCGGGCGTACGCCCTCGTCGGCGGGCGCGTCGGAACCGGCGCCGTGCCCTTCGGCCGCCGGGGCACGGCCATCCGGCTGTGCCGGGATGAACAGCTCCATGGTGGTCTCGGCGGGCCGCTCGGCGGGGGCGTCCGGCTCGCTCGAACGGGCCGGGGGCACAGTGTGCGACCGGGCCTCGTCGGCGCCACGGGCTCCGGCGCCCGCGGGCGCGTCGGCACCGGGCGTCTCGGGAGCTGCGGGGGCGCCCTGGCCCGGTTCGGTCCGCGAGGCGGCGCCGGCGGCCGGAGCGGCCTCGTCCGGGTGAGCCGCCGCGGCAGCGTCCCCCCGGTCCCCGGCAGGCGTCACATCCGACCGCGCCGGGGCGTCGGCCTGCGGCTGCGACTCCTCCGGAGCGAAAGGTGCGGCCACGCCCGGAGCCGGCTCCGCGTCGGCACCGGCCGCCGGAGCAGCCTCGCCCGAGCCGGTCGCCACGGCGGCGTCCGCCCGGTCCGCGGCGAGGGCGGAGCCCGAGGCCCCCGCGGGGTCCGCCGCAGGCGCCGCGTCCGCTTGCGCGGGCGCGCCCGCCTGCGGCTGCGCCGGAGCGACAGGCGCGGCATCATCCGGAGCCGGCTCCGAGGCGGCGGGAGCAACCCCGTGCGAGGCCGACGCGGCAGCGTCCGTGCGTTCGGCGGAGTGGGCGGTGGCGTGGCCGGCGTCCGGAGCCGCCGGGGTGTCGTTCGCGCTCTGCGCCCGCGGGGCCGCAGGCGCCTCAGGCGTCGACGCCTCCGCTGCCGCCCGGGCCTCGATGGAGCGTTCCGCCAGGTCGACCAGGAGGTCCCCCGACTTGCTGCGCCCGCGCAGGACGTTGGAGTTGGCCTCCGCGTCGGCGCCCGGCAGGGTCACCGTGTGGGCGGCGCCCGGGACGGACGCGGGGACGGCCGTCGGCGCGGCCGGCGCCAGAAGAGGGTCCGGCAGGACGACCACCGCGGCGATCCCGCCCTGCTTCTGCTTGCGCAGCTGCACCCGCACCCCGTGCCGGTGGGCGAGCCGGGCGACGACGTACAGGCCGAGGCCGAGACCGTCGCCGGACTCGGCTTCCGCGTCGTACCCCGCCTCCGGGTCGAACTCGGAGAGCCGCGTGTTGAGCCGCTCCAGCCGGTCCTCGGCCATGCCGATGCCCTCGTCCTGGACGGAGAGCATCACCTCACCGTTCTCCAGCAGCCAGGCGGAGACCTCGACGGGCATGTCGGGCGGGGAGAACGCGGTGGCGTTCTCCATGAGTTCGGCGAGCAGGTGGGACAGGTCGTCCGCGGCGAACCCGGCGATGTGCGCGTGCGGCGGCAACGCCGCGATCCGCACCCGCTCGTACCGTTCGATCTCGCTGACCGCGGCGCGTACGACGTCGACCAGCGGGACCGGACCGGCCGTGTGCCGGCCGTGCTCGGTGCCGGCGAGGACCAGCAGGTTCTCGCTGTGCCGGCGCATGACCGTGGCGAAGTGGTCGAGCTTGAACAGCGTGGCCAGGCGGTCCGGGTCGTCCTCCCGCTCCTCGAGGCCCTCGATGACACCGAGCTGCCGCTCGACCAGGCCGAGGGTGCGCAGGGCGAGGTTGACGAAGGTGGAGCCGATGCTGTGCCGCATCCGCTCCATGTGGGCGGTGGCCTCGGCGAGTTCGCCGCGCAGCTCCTCGCGGGCGTCGGCCATCTTCTGCCGCTGCCCCACGAGGTGCTTGCGGTCGGCCTCCAGCGTGGCGATCCGCTGGGCGAGCCCGGCGGCATGCGCGTGCAGGGCGTTGACGGAGCGGACGACCTGGGCGAACTCGTCGTTGCGGCCGGTGAAGGTGACGGGCTCCTCCGCGGCCGGGTCCTCCGCCTCGGCGAGCCGGGCGGAGCCGCGGCGCAGCACCGACAGGGGCCGGGTGAGGGTGCGGGCCATCGCGGTGGCGACGCCGACCGCGAGCAGCAGCAGGGCGCCGAGGACCGCGATCCGGATCTCCAGCTCGGTGACGTCCTCGTCGCGGAGCTCGGCGAGATCCTTGGTGCGCTGGTCGAACAGCGAGGCCTCGACGCCGCGCATCATGTCGATCCGCGCGGTGAGCGCCGCCGCGAGCTTCTTGGTGCTGGTCTCGGTCTCGCCGTCGGAGAGCGTCGGCTTGTCGGTGAGCTTCTCGAGGTACTTGTCGGCGGTGTCGACCTCGGGGCCGGTGACCGTGGAGTCGTAGGAGGCGCGGGCGGCCTTCGGGGCGGCGTCGCGGAAGTCGGCGAGGGCCGCGTCGGAGCGGACGCGGGCCTGGAGCGCGGCGGCGGACAGCGCGTCGCGCCGCTCCTCGTCCTCCTCGGAGGCGCCGTCGGCGGTGACGGGCAGTCCGGTGACCGGGTCGATCACGGTCTCGGTGGAGCTCGGCACGTTCAGCGCGGCGAGCAGCAGTCCGCGGGTGGCGGCGGCCTGCTGGACGGCGGTGTCCAGCTCGGTGAGCGCGTGGGCGCCGGTGCCGGCGCGGGGCGGGGTGGCGTCGGCCAGCCGCGCGGCGAGCCTGTGCAGCTGGGAGATGGCGTCGGAGTACGCCTGGTGGGCCTCCAGCGGGCCGGACTTGCCGGTGAGGGCGGCGCGGCGCACGGCGGCGACGGCGTCGAGCTCGTCGCGCAGCGCCTGCGAGGTGTCCTCGTCGGCGCGCAGTTCCTCGACCTGCCGGTCGACCCGGGCGCTGTGCTCCTCGGAGGGCGCCTTGGACTTGGGGCGGCCCGCCGCGATGTAGGGGACGACCTCGTCACGCTCGTCGGCCAGGGAGTGGGCTAGGACGAGCGCGTCCTGCGTCCGCTCGGCGAGCGTCACCAGTTCCTGGGAGTCGTGCAGCTGCTGGGACGCCGCCAGCACGGACGGCGCCCCCGCCCCGGCGATCGCCGCGGCCACCACGGCGACGGCGACGACGAGACGGTTGCGTACGTGGGTGGGGCGGCCCTTGCCGACGGTGGGCGTCTGCTGCGCGTCCCCCGTGAGGGCCGCCTGCTTGTCCTTGCGACGAGGCCGCGTCTTCTGCACCGGTGCTCGCATTCCTGACTCGTGTACCCGTGGGCCCGGGTGACGCTCCGTCAATGGGCGCGGGCGCTCTCCCCGAGCCGCTGGCCGCGCTCGGACCGTGAGGCGCCCCCAACGCTCCCCGACCCTCCCAGTGCCCGTGGACAGTGGATGCGCATCACCTGACCCGCCACTCGAAGGAGTGAACATCGGAGGTGAGTTGAGGGGCAAGTTCCGTTGTGCGCCGCAGCGGACCTGCGTGGTACGCCGGTTGGACGTCTGCGGCGGGCGGTGGCAATATTCGCCGCCACGCCTTCCCGGAGGCCTTCATTCCCTCCCAAATCAGGCGCTTGACCTGCGCGCCTGTGAAGAGCGGGCGTCGATTGCCGGGCTCCGGCGGTCGTTGTGGAAAGCTCGTGCAGACTGGCCGGATGCGCACGGAACTCGTTTCGGAGCCTGGTGATCCAGTACGTCCCAACGAGGACTTCGCGAGCGTCGCGCTCCCGGCCTCCGGACAGGGCGGCGCGCTCGTGGTCCTGGACGGTGTGACGCCGCCGTCGGACGGGGGCGGCTGTCTGCATTCGGTGCCCTGGTTCACCGCCCGGCTGGGCGGCGCGCTGACCGAACTGACCGTTTCCCTCCCGGATGTTCCGCCCGCCGGGCTGCTGTCCCGGGGCATCGCGCGCACGGCCGGGAGCCATGCCTCGACCTGTGACCTTTCTCACCCCCGAACGCCTCAGGCGACGGTCGTGCTGGCGCGCTGGTCACCCGCCTCGGTGGAGTGTCTGGTGCTGTCGGACTCGGTCCTGCTGGTCGAGTCGCCGGACGGCACGGTCACGGCGGTCCGGGACGACCGGCTGGACCGGTTGCCCCGTTCGGCCCTGTCCAGCCACACGGTCGTGGACACGACGCTGCGCAACAAGGAAGGCGGCTTCTTCACCGCCGCGGCCGATCCGTCCGTGTCGTCACGCGCCGTGACCGTCTCCTTGCCCCGGGAGCGGGTGCGCGCCCTGACGGCGCTGACGGACGGTGCGACGCGCTGGGTGGACCGGTTCGGGGAGGGCGACTGGGCGGACTGCGTCGCCGTGATCCGCGAGGAGGGGGCGCGGGGGCTGGTGCGGCGCGTCCGGGCGCTGGAGCGGGAACGTCCGCTCGGGGGCAAGAGGCATGACGATGCGACGGTCGTCCACGTCGAGCTGCCGCCCGCCTGAGGACATCACCCGCATGGCCGACGGGTGACGGCGCCTCACCTTTGACGGGGCCGGCGGCTCATCACCCTGACGGCGGACCTGCCGGGACGGACACCGCCGCTTCGCCTGCGGCCCGGCGGGGGCTGGTCGCGCAGTTCCCCGCGGCCCGGTGAGGGCTGGTCGCGCAGTTCCCGCCCCTGAGGGGGTTGCCGGCACCGTGGCGGCAGAGTGAACCGCGCGGCCGGTGGCAGTGCCAGACCCGCGGCCCGGTGAGGGCTGGTCGCGCAGTTCCCCGCGCCCCTGAGGGGGTTGCCGGCACCGTGGCGGGAGAGTGAACCGTGCCGGGAGCGGTAGGCAGCCCCGAGCCCCGTGTGGATGCGCCCGCCGCGCGGGGCCCCTTACTTCTCCATCCCCCGGTTCAGCCGGCGCAGCAGCCGCGCCAGTTCGTCGACCTCCGCCGGGTCCCAGTCGGCGAGGCGGCCGGCGTAGCGGGCGCGGCGGGCCTCGCGGACGCGGCTCACGCGGCGGCGGCCCTCGTCCGTGAGGGTGACGAGCCAGGCGCGCCCGTCGGCGGGGTCGGGCTCGCGGCCCACGAGTCCGAGCTCCTCCAGGGCGCGCAGCTGGCGGGACATGGTCGCCTTGCCGACGCCGATGTAGGAGGCGAGCTCGGTGGCCCGCTGCCGCCCGCACTCCTCCAGACGGACCAGCAGCCCGTACGCGGACGGCTCGAGGTCGGGGTGGACCTCGCGCGCCATCTCCCCCTGGCTGGCCCGGGCGCGCCGCAGCAGGACCGTCAACTCCCGTTCCAGCGCCAGGAACGCGGGTAGTTCCACGCCGGACGCGGGCTCCGGCGAGCCGGCGTGCTCCTCGCCGCCGTTTCCGTCTTCGTGCACGTTGGCCCCTGCCTCGGTTTCCCGTTCTGAAAGTTCTGGCCGAGTGGCGGCGTCGCCCCAGCTCCATAAGTATTTCGCAGGCGTAGACCAACGGCAGTGCGCGGCGAACCCGCCCGCCGCCGCGGTCGGCGCCCGCAGTTTCTCTACCAGGCCATTACGTGGCATGCCCACTACATGCGATGTGGGTCACATTCCGGGTTCGTCCCATGACCGTTCGGAGATGCGTCATGCCTGTGCACAGATCCCGACTCGTCCGCATACGCGCGCTCGGCACCGCCGGCGCCGTCCTGCTCGCGCTGCTCGCCCTCCCGCAGACTTCCGCCGTCGCCGACGGCGCCTCCCCCTCCGTCCCGCCGCGCGGCTCCGCCCACATGGGCATGGGCGTCCTCGCCCACGACGGCCAGGCCGGCCTGCCCACCTCCCGCTCCACCCAGACGGAGGGCGTGGACGTCTCCAGCCACCAGGGCGACGTCGCCTGGACCACCCTGTGGAACAGCGGGGTGCGCTGGGCCTACGCCAAGGCGACGGAGGGCACGTACTACACCAACCCGTACCACGCCCAGCAGTACAACGGCTCCTACGACGTCGGCATGGTCCGCGGCGCCTACCACTTCGCCACTCCCGACACCACGGGCGGCGCCGCCCAGGCGGACTACTTCGTGGACCGCGGCGGCGCCTGGTCCGCCGACGGACGCACTCTGCCGGGTGTCCTGGACATCGAGTGGAACCCGTACGGCGACGACTGCTACGGCAAGTCGGCGAGCTCGATGGTGAGCTGGATCCGGGACTTCCTCGACCGCTACCGCGCCCGCACCGGCCGCGACGCCGTCATCTACACCGCGACCAGCTGGTGGAAGCAGTGCACCGGCAACTACGCCGGCTTCGCCTCCACCACCCCGCTGTGGATCGCCCGGTACGCCTCCACCGTCGGCGAACTGCCCGCCGGCTGGAACACGTACACGATGTGGCAGTACACCTCGACCGGTCCGACCGTCGGAGACCACGACCGCTTCAACGGCACCCTCGACGGGGTGCGGACCTTCGCCGCCGGGAGCTGACCCGGGGCGGCGGCACGGGAAAGGCCCGGGCCTCCCTCACGGAGCCCGGGCCTCCCCTCATCCGGCGGCCCCCGTCACGCGGCCACCGGAACCTCGGGCGCGGCCCCGTTCGTCGCCGGGGACAGCGCCAGCTCCAGGACCTGGCGGACGTCGGTGACGGCGTGCACGTCGAGCTTCTCCAGCACCTGAGCCGGGACGTCGTCCAGGTCGGGCTCGTTGCGCTTGGGGATGATCACGGTGGTGATGCCCGCCCGGTGCGCGGCGAGCAGCTTCTGCTTCACCCCGCCGATCGGCAGCACCCGACCGGTCAGCGACACCTCGCCGGTCATCGCCACGTCCGTGCGGACCAGGCGTCCGGAGAGCAGCGAGGCCAGGGCCGTGGTCATCGTGATGCCCGCGCTCGGGCCGTCCTTGGGGACCGCGCCCGCCGGGAAGTGGATGTGCACACCCCGGTCCTTCAGGTCGCCGACCGGGAGCTCCAGCTCGGCGCCGTGGCTGCGCAGGAAGCTCAGCGCGATCTGCGCCGACTCCTTCATCACGTCGCCCAGCTGGCCGGTCAGGGTCAGTCCCGCCGCGCCCGTCTCCGGGTCGGCCAGGGAAGCCTCGACATAGAGGACGTCACCGCCTGCGCCGGTCACGGCGAGTCCGGTGGCGACGCCGGGCACCGCGGTACGCCGCTCGGCGGGCTCCTGGGCCGACTCCGGCACGTGGTGCGGCCGGCCGATCAGGCCCCGCAGGTCGCCCTCGGACACGGTGAACGGCAGCTCCCGCTCCCCCAGTTCGTGCTGGGCCGCGACCTTGCGCAGCAGCCGCGCGACGGACCGCTCCAGGTTGCGCACGCCCGCCTCACGCGTGTACTCGCCGGCGAGCTTGCGCAGCGCGCCCTCCTCGATCGTCACCTCGTCCGGCTGCAGACCGGCGCGCTCCAGCTGGCGCGGGAGCAGGTGGTCGCGGGCGATGACGATCTTCTCGTCCTCGGTGTAGCCGTCGAGGCGGACCAGCTCCATGCGGTCGAGCAGGGCCTCCGGGATGGCCTCCAGGACGTTGGCGGTGGCGAGGAACACCACGTCGGACAGGTCGAGCTCGACCTCCAGGTAGTGGTCGCGGAAGGTGTGGTTCTGCGCCGGGTCCAGGACCTCCAGCAGGGCCGCGGCCGGGTCGCCGCGGAAGTCGGAGCCGACCTTGTCGATCTCGTCGAGCAGGACGACCGGGTTCATCGAGCCGGCCTCCTTGATCGCCCGGACGATCCGGCCGGGCAGCGCGCCGACGTAGGTGCGGCGGTGGCCGCGGATCTCCGCCTCGTCGCGGACGCCGCCGAGGGCGACCCGGACGAACTTGCGGCCCATGGCGTGCGCGACGGACTCGCCGAGCGAGGTCTTGCCGACGCCGGGCGGACCCACCAGGGCCAGCACCGCGCCGCCGCGCCGCCCGCCGACGACGCCCAGGCCCCGGTCGCTGCGCCGCTTGCGCACGGCCAGGTACTCGGTGATGCGCTCCTTCACGTCCTGCAGGCCCGCGTGCTCGGCGTCCAGCACCTGCTGGGCGCCGCGGATGTCGTAGGAGTCCTCGGTGCGCTCGTTCCACGGCATCTCCAGGACCGTGTCCAGCCAGGTGCGGATCCAGGATCCCTCCGGCGACTGGTCGGAGGAGCGCTCCAGCTTGTCGACCTCCTTGAGGGCGGCCTCGCGCACCTTCTCCGGCAGGTCGGCGGCCTCGACGCGGGCGCGGTAGTCGTCGGACTCCTCGCCCTCCTGGTCGCCGTTCAGCTCGCGCAGTTCCTTGCGGACCGCCTCCAGCTGGCGGCGGAGCAGGAACTCCCGCTGCTGCTTGTCGACGCCTTCCTGGACGTCCTTGGCGATGGTCTCGGCGACGTCCTGCTCGGCGAGGTGGTCGCGCAGTTGCTGGGTGGCGAGCTTGAGCCGGGCCACCGGGTCGGTGGTCTCCAGCAGGGCGACCTTCTGGTCGGTGGTGAGGAACGGCGAGTAGCCGGAGTTGTCGGCGAGGGCGGAGACGTCGTCGATGGCCTGGACGCGGTCCACGACCTGCCAGGCGCTGCGCTTGCGCAGCCAGGCGGTGGCGAGTGCCTTGTACTCCTTCACCAGTTCGGTCACATGGCCGGGCAGCGGCTCGGGCACGCTCTCGTCGATGCGGGTGCCCTCCACCCACAGCGCCGCGCCCGGCCCGGTGGTGCCGGCGCCGATGCGCACCCGGCCCCGGCCGCGGATCAGGGCGCCCGGGTCGCCGTCGGCCAGCCGGCCGACCTGCTCGACGGTGCCCAGCACGCCGGTCCCGGCGTAGGTGCCGTCGACGCGCGGCACGAGGAGCACCTTCGGCTTGCCCGGTTCGTCGCGGGCGGCGGCCTGGGCGGCCTCCACCGCCGCGCGCACCTCGGAATCGCTCAGGTCCAGCGGAACCACCATTCCGGGCAGCACGACCTCGTCGTCGAGCGGCAGCACGGGCAGGGCGAGCGGTGTGGACTCAGCAGCCATGATCTCCCCTTCGGCAGTCAAGTTGAGCTATGTCGACTCAATGCAGGGGAGCGGCCGAATGTTCCCAGGGCCGCGTTCGCTCTCAGCGATCACCGGACCGGGCTCCGCGGGCCCGGGTCCCCGCCACCGGGGACCTGCCAGGATGAACGCATGTCCACCCCCTACGACATTCCCGAAGCTCCCGAAGTCCTGGACCGTCGCGAGGGCCCGTACGGCGAGGTCGTGCTGCGCAGGCACGGCGGTCTGCTGCAGATCATCGCCAACGGCTGCTTCCTGATGGACACCTCCGACGGGCGTTCCGAGCGGCTGCTCGTGGACGCGGCCCTGGCGGCCCTGGACCCGGAGGCCAGGGACCCGTCGGTGCTGATCGGCGGGCTGGGCGTCGGCTTCTCCCTGGCGCACGCGGCCGGACAGGAGCGCTGGGGCCGGATCACGGTCGTGGAGCGGGAGCCCGCGGTCATCGGGTGGCACCGCTCGGGTCCGCTGGCCGAGCTCTCCGGCGCGGCGCTCGCCGACCCGCGGACGGAGATCGTCGAGCAGGACCTGATCGCTTACGTCAATGAGACGTCCGACACATTCGACGCACTGTGTCTCGACATCGACAACGGGCCCGGCTGGACCGTGGACGAGGGCAACGAGGGGCTCTACTCTCCGGACGGACTGGCCGCGTGCGCAAGGGTGTTGAAGCCGCGCGGGGTCCTCGCGGTATGGTCCGCGAAGCCTTCACCGGAATTCGAGGGAACCTTGCGGAATGCCGGGTTCCGTCAGGTGCGTACCGAAGAGATCCCCGTTGCCCGGGGCGTTCCGGACGTCGTGCACATCGGCGTCCGCCCTGGATAGCAAACCCGAGGTGGATCCCCGTACGCTGCTGCCCTGACGCGGATCATTCAAGCGTCAATCGCAGTGATGCGCAGACGACGGATCACCCCACGGATTCCGGATAAGCACACCTCAGGGGCGGGCGATGGAGCAGACACAGACCTCCCACAACGGCACGGCGACGACCACCCCCGGCGCGCAGCGCAGGGTCCTGGTGGTCGAGGACGACGCGACGATCGTGGACGCCATCGCGACCCGCCTGCGCGCCGAGGGATTCCTGGTGCAAACGGCGGGCGACGGCCCGTCCGCGGTGGACACGGCGGAGGCCTGGCAGCCCGACCTGCTGATCCTCGACATCATGCTGCCGGGCTTCGACGGCCTGGAGGTCTGCCGGCGGGTGCAGGCCCAGCGGCCGGTGCCGGTGCTGATGCTCACCGCGCGCGACGACGAGACCGACATGCTGGTGGGTCTCGGCGTCGGCGCCGACGACTACATGACCAAGCCGTTCTCCATGCGCGAACTGGCCGCGCGCGTGCACGTGCTGCTGCGCCGCATGGAGCGCGCCGCCCTCGCGGCCACCACCCCGCGCAGCGGCATCCTGCGCCTGGGCGAACTGGAGATCGACCACGCCCAGCGCCGGGTGCGGGTGCGCAGCGAGGACGTCCACCTGACGCCCACCGAGTTCGACCTGCTGGTCTGCCTGGCCAACACCCCGCGCGCGGTGCTCTCCCGTGAGCAGCTGCTGGCCGAGGTGTGGGACTGGGCCGACGCCTCCGGCACCCGGACCGTCGACAGCCACATCAAGGCGCTGCGCCGGAAGATCGGCGCCGAGCGCATCCGCACGGTGCACGGCGTGGGCTACGCCCTGGAGACGCCGACGCCATGAGCGGGGGTCCGGCGGGACGCGGACAGGGGAGCAGGCAGCCCTGGGGCGGTGTGCGGCCGTTCTCGATCAAGACCAAGCTGGGCGCGCTGGTCGTCGTCTCGGTCCTGATCACCACCGGACTGTCGGTGATCGCCGTGCACACGAAGACCGAGCTGCGCTTCATCACGGTCTTCTCGATGATCGCCACGCTGCTGATCACCCAGTTCGTGGCGCACTCCCTCACCGCCCCGCTGGACGACATGAACGCCGTCGCGCGGTCCATCTCGCACGGCGACTACACCCGCCGGGTGCGCGAGAGCCGCCGTGACGAGCTGGGCGACCTGGCCCAGACGATCAACGTCATGGCCGACGAGCTGGAGGCGCAGGACAGCCAGCGCAAGGAGCTGGTCGCCAACGTCTCGCACGAGCTGCGCACCCCTATCGCGGGACTGCGCGCCGTGCTGGAGAACATCGTCGACGGGGTCACCCGGGCCGACCCCGAGACGATGCGCACGGCCCTGAAGCAGACCGAGCGGCTCGGCCGCCTGGTGGAGACGCTGCTGGACCTCTCGCGCCTGGACAACGGCGTGATCCCGCTGAAGAAGCGCCGTTTCGAGGTGTGGCCGTACCTTTCGGGCGTGCTGAAGGAGGCCAACATGGTGGCCTCCGCCCGCGCGAACATGGCTTCCGGCTCCGGCAGCCACACCCGTACGGACGTCCATCTGCATCTGGACGTCTCGCCGCCCGAGCTGGTGGCGCACGCCGACCCGGAGCGGATCCACCAGGTGGTCGCCAACCTGATCGACAACGCGGTCAAGCACAGCCCGCCGCACGGCAGGGTGACCGTGCGGGCCCGGGAGGGTTCCGAGCCGGAGTCGCTGGAGCTGGAGGTGCTGGACGAGGGTCCGGGCATCCCGCGCACGGAGTGGCACCGGGTCTTCGAACGGTTCAACCGCGGCAGCGTCAACCGGCCGCACGGCCCCGGCAGCGACGGCGGCACGGGACTGGGCCTCGCGATCGCCCGCTGGGCCGTGGATCTGCACGGCGGACGGATCGGGGTGGCGGAATCCGAGCGCGGTTGCCGGATTCTGATCACTCTTCCGGGGCCCTCTTCTCTGCCAAGTTGACGTAAAGTTCGAACCGGAGCCTCAAGATCCATCTGCGTTCGCCCTGGCGGACACGTGTGATCAGGCGCAGGGCCGCGCGCGGGACGCGACGGGCCCTGATCAAGTGATGCCTGATACCGTCGGAAGAAGCGGAACCTCGCTTGTTTCCCGCCAATTCCAGCGCCGAAACACCCGCTGAGATGTGATGTGCACGACGTTGCACGGGCCCGGCCTGACCTTCTCGCGCGGGGAGGCGTAGCCTTTATTTCCGCTGTCCATCATCTTGCGAAGCGGAAGAGGGCGGTTGACGCCGTGTCGCCACAGTCCCCCAGTAACTCGAGCATCTCGACCGACACCGACCAAGCGGGCAAGAACCCCGCTGCGGCCTTCGGTGCCAACGAATGGCTCGTCGACGAGATCTACCAGCAGTACCTCCAGGACCCGAACTCGGTGGACCGAGCCTGGTGGGACTTCTTCGCCGACTACAAGCCGGGCGCTCCCGCGACCTCGGCTCCGGCGGGTGACGCGGCCGCGGGGGCCGCGGTGACCCCCACCGCTCCGTCCCAGCCGGCCGCGCCCGCGAAGGCCCAGGCGCCGGCGCAGCCCGCCGCACCCGCCCCGGCGGCCAAGGCCCCGGCCCCGGCGAAGGCCCCGGCCCAGCCGGCGAAGCAGGCCGCACCCGCCGCCAAGCCTGCGCCGGCCAAGAAGGCCGAGCCCGCGGACGAGGCCAAGGGCGGTCCCGAGCAGGTCACCCTGCGCGGTCCGTCCGCCGCGGTGGCCAAGAACATGGACGCCTCGCTGGAGCTGCCCACGGCCACGTCCGTGCGCGCGGTCCCGGTGAAGCTGCTGTTCGACAACCGCATCGTCATCAACAACCACCTGAAGCGCGCGCGGGGCGGGAAGATCTCCTTCACGCACCTCATCGGCTACGCCATGGTCCAGGCCATCAAGGCCATGCCGTCGATGAACTACTCGTACGCCAAGGTGGACGGCAAGCCCACCCTGGTGAAGCCGGAGCACATCAACCTCGGTCTCGCCATCGACCTGGTCAAGCCCAACGGCGACCGCCAGCTCGTCGTCGCGGCGATCAAGAAGGCCGAGACGCTCAACTTCTTCGAGTTCTGGCAGGCCTACGAGGACATCGTCCGTCGCGCCCGCGACAACAAGCTGACGATGGACGACTTCACCGGGGTCACGGTCTCCCTGACCAACCCCGGCGGCCTCGGCACGGTCCACTCCGTGCCGCGCCTCATGCCCGGCCAGTCCGTGATCATGGGCGTCGGCTCCATGGACTACCCGGCGGAGTTCCAGGGCACCTCCCAGGACACCCTGAACAAGCTCGGCATCTCGAAGGTCATGACGCTCACGTCGACCTACGACCACCGGGTGATCCAGGGCGCCGCCTCCGGCGAGTTCCTGCGCCAGGTCGCGAACCTCCTGCTCGGCGAGAACAACTTCTACGACGAGATCTTCGAGGCCCTGCGCATCCCCTACGAGCCGGTCCGCTGGCTCAAGGACATCGACGCCAGCCACGACGACGACGTCACCAAGGCCGCCCGGGTCTTCGACCTGATCCACTCCTACCGGGTCCGCGGCCACGTCATGGCCGACACCGACCCGCTCGAGTACAAGGTCCGCAAGCACCCCGACCTGGACATCGTCGAGCACGGTCTCACCCTGTGGGACCTGGAGCGCGAGTTCGCCGTCGGCGGCTTCGCCGGCAAGTCGATGATGAAGCTGCGCGACATCCTCGGCGTGCTCCGCGACTCGTACTGCCGCACCACCGGCATCGAGTTCATGCACATCCAGGACCCCAAGCAGCGCAAGTGGATCCAGGACCGCGTGGAGCGCGGCCACACCAAGCCGGAGCGCGAGGAGCAGCTGCGCATCCTGCGCCGGCTGAACGCGGCGGAGGCCTTCGAGACCTTCCTGCAGACCAAGTACGTCGGCCAGAAGCGCTTCTCGCTGGAGGGCGGCGAGTCCGTCATCCCGCTGCTCGACGCGGTGCTGGACTCGGCCGCCGAGTCCCGCCTGGACGAGGTCGTCATCGGCATGGCCCACCGCGGCCGCCTCAACGTCCTCGCCAACATCGTCGGCAAGTCGTACGCGCAGATCTTCCGCGAGTTCGAGGGCAACCTCGACCCGAAGTCGATGCACGGCTCCGGCGACGTGAAGTACCACCTGGGCGCCGAGGGCACCTTCACCGGCCTGGACGGCGAGCAGATCAAGGTCTCGCTGGTCGCCAACCCCTCGCACCTGGAGGCGGTCGACCCGGTCCTGGAGGGCGTCGCCCGCGCCAAGCAGGACATCATCAACAAGGGCGGCACGGACTTCACCGTCCTGCCGGTGGCGATCCACGGCGACGCGGCCTTCGCGGGCCAGGGCGTGGTGGCCGAGACCCTGAACATGTCGCAGCTGCGCGGCTACCGCACCGGCGGCACCGTGCACGTCGTCATCAACAACCAGGTCGGCTTCACCGCGGCCCCCGAGTCCTCGCGCTCGTCCATGTACGCGACGGACGTGGCCCGCATGATCGAGGCCCCGATCTTCCACGTGAACGGCGACGACCCGGAGGCTGTCGTGCGCGTCGCGCGCCTGGCCTTCGAGTTCCGCCAGGCGTTCAACAAGGACGTGGTGATCGACCTCATCTGCTACCGCCGCCGCGGTCACAACGAGTCGGACAACCCGGCCTTCACCCAGCCGCTGATGTACGACCTGATCGACAAGAAGCGCTCGGTGCGCAAGCTGTACACCGAGTCCCTCATCGGTCGCGGCGACATCACCCTGGAAGAGGCCGAGCAGGCGCTGCAGGACTACCAGGGCCAGCTGGAGAAGGTCTTCACGGAGGTCCGCGAGGCCACCTCGCAGCCGGCCGCGGCCGCCCCGTCCGACCCGCAGGCCGAGTTCCCTGTCGCCGTGAACACCGCGGTGAGCTCGGAGGTCGTGAAGCGGATCGCCGAGTCGCAGGTGAACATCCCCGACCACATCACCGTTCACCCGCGTCTGCTGCCGCAGCTGCAGCGCCGGGCGTCGATGGTCGAGGACGGCACGATCGACTGGGGCATGGGCGAGACCCTCGCCTTCGGCTCGCTGCTCCTGGAGGGCGTCCCGGTCCGGCTCGCCGGCCAGGACTCGCAGCGCGGCACCTTCGGCCAGCGTCACGCGGTCATCATCGACCGTGAGACGGGCGAGGAGTACACGCCGCTGCAGTACCTCTCCGAGGACCAGGCGCGGCTGAACGTCTACAACTCCCTGCTGTCCGAGTACGCGGCCATGGGCTTCGAGTACGGCTACTCGCTGGCCCGCCCGGACGCGCTCGTGCTCTGGGAGGCGCAGTTCGGCGACTTCGTCAACGGCGCGCAGACGGTCGTGGACGAGTTCATCTCGTCGGCCGAGCAGAAGTGGAACCAGACCTCCGGTGTGGTCCTGCTCCTGCCGCACGGCTACGAGGGCCAGGGCCCGGACCACTCCTCGGCCCGCCCGGAGCGCTTCCTGCAGCTCTGCGCCCAGAACAACATGACGGTCGCCATGCCGACCTCGCCGTCGAACTACTTCCACCTCCTGCGGTGGCAGGTGCACAACCCGCACCACAAGCCGCTGGTGGTCTTCACCCCGAAGTCGATGCTGCGGCTCAAGGCCGCCGCGTCGAAGGCGGACGAGTTCACGACGGGCCAGTTCCGTCCGGTCATCGGCGACACGGTCGACCCGGCCGCCGTGAAGAAGGTCGTCTTCTGCGCCGGCAAGGTCTACTACGACCTGGTCGCCGAGCGGAAGAAGCGCGGCGCGGACGACACGGCGATCATCCGCATCGAGCGCCTGTACCCGCTGCCGGGTGCCGAGCTCCAGGCGGAGATCAAGAAGTACCCGAACGCCGAGAAGTACCTGTGGGCGCAGGAGGAGCCGGCGAACCAGGGTGCCTGGCCGTTCATCGCGCTCAACCTGATCGACCACCTGGACCTGGCGGTCGGCGCCGACCTGCCGCACGACGAGCGTCTGCGCCGCATCTCGCGGCCGCACAGCTCGTCCCCGGCGGTCGGCTCCGCCAAGCGCCACCAGGCCGAGCAGGAGCAGCTGGTGCGCGAGGTCTTCGAGGCCTGACCGGCACCGGTACGCGGTACGTGAGCGGGCCGCACTCCCTTCCCGGGGGTGCGGCCCGCCCCGTTTTCCGGCACATATCCTTGACCTCATGTACTTCACGGACCGTGGCATCGAGGAACTGGAGAAGCGGCGCGGCGAGGAGGAGATCACCTTCGAGTGGCTCGCGGAACAGCTCCGCACCTTCGTCGACCTCAACCCCGACTTCGAGGTCCCGGTGGAACGCCTGGCGACCTGGCTGGCCCGCCTGGACGACGAGGACGACGAGTAGGTCCACCGCAGTCGCGGACAGTCGTGCCGCTGGACCCCCGGCCCAGCACCACACACCTCCCCATATCGCGAACCCAAGGCACCGTTCACCCGAACGCGTGCCTTGACTTTTACCTGCCGCGATATATCGTGAATCGAGTAATACACGATATGACGCAACTCGCGCCCACACCAGGGGGCATCCCGCGATCAGGAGGCCGTCCATGCCCGAGTGGTCCGTCCAGGACGAAACGAACCTCACCTTCGACGCCCCCCTGACCCGCCTCAACGTCCGCATCGTCAACGGCACGGTGAACGTCGTGGGCACGGACGAACCGAACGCCCACCTCCAGGTCTCGGACGTGGAGGGCCCGCCCCTCCTCGTGACCCACACGGACGGCGTCCTGACCGTCGCCTACGACGACCTCCCCTGGAAGGGCTTCCTCAAGTGGCTCGACCGCAAGGGCTGGCGCCGCAGCGCGGTGGTCTCCCTCGCCGTCCCCGCACAGACCCGCGTGGAGGTCGGCGTCGTCGGCGCCGGCGCGGTCGTCTCCGGCATCCGGGGCCCCGCCGCGGTGAAGGGCGTCGCGGGCGACACCACCCTCGTCGCCCTGTCGGGCCCCGTCCGCGCGGACACCGTCTCCGGCAGCGTGGAGGCCCAGTCCGTGACCGGCGACCTCCACTTCGCCTCGGTCTCCGGCGACCTCACGGTCGTCGAAGGCTCCGGCGCCTCCGTCCGGGCGGACACGGTCAGCGGCTCGATGATCGTGGACCTCGACCCCGAGGGCCCCGCCGACGTCCGGCTGACCAGCGTCTCGGGCGAGATCGCCGTCCGGCTGCCCGACCCGGCGGACGCCGAGGTGGAGGCCAACACGGCGAGCGGCGCCATATCCAACGCCTTCGACAGCCTGCGGGTGCAGGGGATGTGGGGCGCCCACAAGCTCACCGGCCGCCTCGGCGCGGGCAGCGGCAAGCTGCGGGCCACCACCGTCTCCGGCTCCATCGCCCTGCTGCGCCGCCCGCCCCGTGAGGACGAGCCCGACCTGCGGGGCGGCCCGGGAGACAATGCCGGTACGACCGACAAGAAGGTGCTCTGACATGCCCCCCGTCTTCGCCCACGGACGCCTCCGCCTCTATCTGCTGAAGCTGCTCGACGAGGCCCCCCGGCACGGCTACGAGGTGATCCGCCTCCTCGAGGAGCGCTTCCAGGGGCTGTACGCACCGTCCGCGGGCACGGTCTACCCCCGGCTGGCCAAGCTGGAGGCGGAAGGGCTGGTCACCCACACCACCGAGGGCGGACGCAAGGTCTACTCGATCACCGACGCCGGCCGCGCCGAACTGGCCGAGCGCAGCGGCGAGCTGGCCGATCTGGAGCTGGAGATCCGCGAGTCCGTCGCCGAGCTGGCCGCCGAGATCCGGGCCGACGTCAGCGGCGCTGCGGGCGACCTGCGCCGCGAGATGCGCGCCGCGGCCGGGCGGGCCGGCCGGCCGCGTGGCGGCTCCGCGTCCGGCGGCAAGGACGCCCCCTTCGGCGACTTCGGTTTCGGCGACTTCTCGATGTTCGGCGACAAGGAGGCCTGGCGCGCCGCCAAGGAGGAGATGCGCCGCGCCAAGCAGGAGTGGAAGGAGCAGGCCCGGCGCGCCAAGGACGAGAGCCGGCGCTCCCGCGAGGAGGCCCAGCGCGCCCGCCGCCAGGCCAAGGAGGCCCAGGACCGGGCGCAGGAGCAGGTGCAGCGCATCGCCCGGCAGGTCCAGGAGCAGGTGCAGGGGCACATCGCCCGCGGCGACTGGCCGTCCGGACTGCGCGAAGGCCTGGGTGAACTGCTCAAGGAGATGGGCGAGTTCGGGATGGACTTCGGACTCGGCCGTACGGGTTCCGCGAAGGGCCCGGAATACCGGCCGTCGTACTCCATGACCCCCGAGGACTTCCCGGCGGACTACGCGCCCTCCTGGGGCCACGAGAGCGCCGCGGAGTCCACGGGCGACCCGGCGCGCGACCTGGAGCGGCTGCTGGACCGCTTCCGGGACGACGTCCGGGACGCCGCGCGGGACCACGGGGTCACCGAGGAGCAGTTGCGTGACGCCCGCCGGCATCTGTCGGAGGCCGCCGCCCGCATAGGGGCGCTGCTGCGGGCGCCGAAGCCCTGACGCGGGAGCACTCCGGCGTCGAAGGCCTGACGCCGGAGCCCCGACGGCGGAGGCCTGAGGCCTGTCAGCCCGCCTTGGCCTGGCCGTCACCGTAGAGCACGCGGGTGACCGACGCGTGGGTGACCCCGTGGTCGGCGAGGACCTCGGCGGGCAGGCCGGGGCGGGCGGTGAGCGCGAGCAGCAGGTGCTCGTCGCCGATGTGGCGGTGGCCACGGGCCATGGCGGCGCGCAGCGCGCCGGTCAGGACCTCCTTGGCCGACCGGTCGAAGGGGCGGTGCCCCCGCCACCGGCCGCGGGCCGGCTCCACGGACAGGGCGCCGGGGCCGTGCGTCTCCTCCACCCGGGCGACGATCTCCGGGACGTGAATGCCCAGTCCGGCGAGGGCGTCGGTCTCGGCCTGGGTGAGGCCGCCCCGCCGCCGGGCCCGTTCCAAGGCCTCCCGTACGGGCTCGCGGCGGTCGTCGAGCCCGAGGGCGGTCAGGGCGAAGGAGGCGCGGCTGCCCTCCCGGTCGAGCAGGGCGAGGAGCAGATGCTCCGGGCCGACGCGGGCCGCTCCCGTCCGTTCGCCGTGGGCGACGGCCTCCTTGACCACGTCCCGGGCGTCCTTGGTGAACCGCTCGAACATCAATGCCTCCCGTACTTCTTGTGCACGGCCTGCCTGCTGACCCCGAGCTCGGTGGCGATCTCCTGCCACGACCAGCCGTGGTTGCGCGCGTTGCGCACCTGCACGGCCTCCAGCTGTTCGAGCAGCTTGCGCAGCGCGGCGACGGCCCGCAGGCCGACCCGCGGATCGCGGTCGCCCGCCCGCTCGGCGAGATCCGTTGCCTCAGTCATGATGTCAACTTACGTTGACAAGACCCTGCTGTCAACCACAGTTGACAGGACTGCGGCCGGCCCGGAGCACCGGACCGGCCGCGGAGACGGGGAGACGCGCGTCAGGGGTTGGTGAGCACGATCTTCCCGAACAGCTCGCCGGACGCCATCCGCTCGAAGCCCTCACGGGCCCGGTCCAGGGGCAGCACCTCGTCGATGACGGGGCGCACCCCGGTCGCCGCACAGAAGGACAGCAGGTCCTCCAGCTCGTCCTTGGTGCCCATCGTCGAGCCCACGACCTTCAGCTCCAGGAAGAAGATGCGGGTCAGCTCGGCGTGCGAGGGCCGGTCGCCGCTGGTGGCGCCGGAGATCACCAGTGTGCCGCCGGGGCGCAGCGACTTCACCGAGTGGGACCAGGTGGCCGCGCCCACGGTCTCGATCACCGCGTCGACCCGCTGCGGCAGCCGCGCGCCGGGCTCCACGGCCTCCACGGCGCCCAGTTCCAGCGCCCGCTTGCGCTTGGCCTCGTCCCGGCTGGTGGCGAAGACCCGCAGCCCCGCCGCCTTGCCGAGGACGATCGCGGCGGTCGCGACCCCGCCGCCGGCGCCCTGCACCAGCACCGAGTCACCCGGGCGCACGCCGGCGTTGGTGAACAGCATCCGGTAGGCGGTCAGCCAGGCCGTGGGCAGACAGGCCGCCTCCTCGAAGGACAGCTCCTTCGGCTTGGGCAGGATGTTCCAGGTGGGCACGGAGACCTGCTCGGCGAAGGTGCCCTGGTAGCGCTCGGTCAGGATGGAGCGGGGCTCCCGGGGCCCCACGCCGTGACCGGTCTGGCCGATCACCGAGTGGAGGACGACCTCGTTGCCGTCCTCGTCGATCCCCGCTGCGTCACAGCCGAGGATCATCGGCAGCTTGTCCTCCGCGAGGCCGACGCCGCGCAGGGACCAGAGGTCGTGGTGGTTGAGGGAGGCGGCCTTGACCGTGACGGTGCT
This sequence comes from Streptomyces sp. GB4-14, assembly GCF_022696125.1. NCBI lineage: Bacteria > Bacillati > Actinomycetota > Actinomycetes > Kitasatosporales > Streptomycetaceae > Streptomyces > Streptomyces sp. GB4-14. Next base: position 1,930,355 of record NZ_RZHO01000002.1, read on the forward strand.
CCAGCCCGGCCGGGACTCGGGAGCGGGTCGCTCTCCCGACTCCAGTCCCGTGAGCGGCTGGTCGCGGTCGATTCGGGCGGCGTAGACAGCGAACATGACCTTGACGATAGGTTCCGCGCCCCGCCGAAGGAACCGTGTCCCCCTGTGACACACGCCCTCTTGCGCCGGGCCGGGCGGGCCCTCGGACAGGACCGTGCGGCCCCGGACATGCGTGAGCCCCGTCCACGGCGCGGACGGGGCCCTCACACCTGTGCGCTCAGCGCCGGGCGACGCCCTCCGCCCGGGCGGCGGCGGCCACGGCGGCCGTCACCGCGGGGGCGACCCGCTCGTCGAACGGGGACGGGATGACGTAGTCAGCGGCGAGGTCGTCGCCGACGACGGCGGCCAGCGCCTCGGCGGCGGCCAGCTTCATGCCCTCGGTGATCCGCGAGGCCCGCACCTGCAGCGCGCCCGCGAAGATGCCGGGGAACGCCAGCACGTTGTTGATCTGGTTCGGGAAGTCCGACCGGCCGGTGGCCACGACGGCCGCGTACTTGTGCGCGACCTCCGGGTGCACCTCCGGGGTCGGGTTGGCCATGGCGAAGACGAACGCGCCCTCCGCCATCGACGCCACCGCGGGCTCGGGGACCGTGCCGCCGGAGACGCCGATGAAGACGTCGGCGCCCGCCAGCGCGGACTCCAGCGTGCCGGAGATCCCGGCCTTGTTGGTGAACGACGCCAGCTCCGCCTTGATCGGCGTGAGGTCCTCGCGATCGCGCGAGACCACGCCCTTGCGGTCGGCCACCGCGACGTCCCCGATGCCGGCCTCGACCAGCATCTTGGCGATCGCGACACCCGCCGCGCCCGCACCGGAGATCACCGCCCGCAGCTCGCCCAGGGGACGCCCGCTGAGCCGCGCCGCGTTCCGCAGCGCCGCCAGCGTCACGACCGCAGTGCCGTGCTGGTCGTCGTGGAAGACCGGGATGTCCAGGCGCTCCTGGAGCCGCCGCTCGATCTCGAAGCACCGCGGCGCCGAGATGTCCTCGAGGTTCACCCCGCCGAAGGAGGGGGCGAGCCGGACCACGGTCTCGACGATCTCGTCGACGTCGGTGCAGCCCAGGGCGAGGGGGACCGCGTCCACGCCGCCGAACTGCTTGAAGAGGATGGCCTTGCCCTCCATCACCGGGAGGGAGGCCTCGGGGCCGATGTCACCGAGCCCCAGCACGGCCGTGCCGTCGGTCACGACGGCGACGACCGAGGACTTCCACGTGTAGTCGTGGACCAGCTCCGGCTGCTCGGCGATCGCGCTGCACACCTTCGCGACGCCGGGCGTGTACGCCAGGGACAGGTCGTCCTTGTCACGGACCGGCACGGTGGCCTGCACGGCCATCTTGCCGCCGCGGTGCAGCGCGAACGCCGGGTCGAAGGACTCCAGGGGCTCTGCCCCGCCGTCCCGCTCGGAAGCGTCCCGGTTCTCGCTGTCGCTGCGAGGATTGACAATCTCCGCTGCCACTTGGTTTTACCCCTTAAGTGTTCATTGTTTGAGGGTTGCCACTCCTGGTGAGGGGTGGGCGGGACCGCGCCAGGCCCGGAGGGGTTGATGCGTACGGGCCGAACACGACGGGCGCGCCGCACACGCGCCCTGAGCCCCGGATGAGGGGTGTAAAGAACCTTCTTACCGGACGGACGCGGTCGGCGACGAGTCCATAACGCGAAGGTCACATGCCGACGCCATGAAGCATCGTCCGATATCAGGACAAGACCTGGACGAAGTCCCAGCAAGCCCGCAAGTACCCCGCCGGCTCGGCGGGTCGCCCGCGCAACAGGCATCTCGGTGAAGATCTTGCGGCCGGAATGATGGATTCCCGAAGAGTCTGCGGTCGCGTTGTACCCAAGTGGCCGGGTTCGAGGACCCGCCGTTATCCGATTTTGACATCGTGAGCCCCCTGAACGGTCCAATCCGAATGGCAAGATGCGGTAATCACACGAGGTCGCGGCACTCGAAGGTGTGTGCTCCCGTCGACCCCGCGGCGATGCCGACAGGCAGTCGCCGGCCCCATCGGCAACTCCACCCATCCGCCGGAGGAACCCACCATGACCGCAAGCACCACCCGTCGTACCACCGCCGCGCGCTCACGGATTGCAGCGGTCGGCGCGATCGCGGTCGCAGGCGCACTGCTTCTCACCGGCTGCGGTGACCAGACCGAGAGCGGCGGCGGCTCGGACTCGGGCTCCGGCTCGGGCAAGTCCAACTCCGCCCCGCTCTTCGACAAGCTGCCCAAGGAAATCCAGGACGCCGGCGTCCTGAAGGCGGGCACCAACGCCGAGTACGCCCCGATGGAGTTCCAGGAGGGCGGCAAGATCGTCGGTGTCGACCCCGACATCGCCGCCGCGCTGGGCGAGAAGCTGGGTGTCAAGGTCGAATTCACCTCCGGCAACTTCGACGGTCTGATCACCGCGCTGAACTCGGGCCGCTACGACATCGCGATGTCGTCCATCACGGACAACAAGCAGCGTCAGGAGGGCCTGGACGACAAGGGCAAGAAGCTCGGTCCGGGCGTCGACTTCGTCGACTACTTCGTGGCCGGCACCGCCGTGTACGTCCAGAAGGGCAACCCGAAGGGGATCAACTCCATCGAGGACCTCTGCGGCCAGCCGGCCGCCGTGCAGCGCGGCACCACCTACGAGAAGGCGCTGCAGGACCAGTCCAAGAAGTGCACGGCCGCCGGCAAGAAGGCCGTCAAGATCCAGTCGTTCGAGAACGACACCGAGGCCCAGACCCGTGTGAAGTCCGGCGGCGCGGTGGCCGGTGTCAACGACTACCCGGTCGCGGTCGACCTGGTCCGCAAGGCCGACAACGGCAACGCCTTCGAGATCGTCGGCGAGCAGGTGGACGCCGGTCCGTTCGGCATCGCCGTCAACAAGGACAACAAGCAGCTCACGGAGGCCCTGGAGGCCGCCGTCAACGCCATCATCGAGGACGGTACGTACCAGAAGATCCTCGCGAAGTGGGGCGCCGAGACCGGCGCCATCGACAAGGCCGTGGTCAACGGCGGCAAGTGACGGTCCCGGGCACGACTGAAGGGCAGTCACAGTGACCGACAAACTCGACAAGGGGACGGACGACGCCCGACCGGCGGCCACCGTCTCCAAGGACGACGGACCCGCCCCCGTGGCGCCCGCGGTGATCAAGGCCATCCCGGTCCGTCACTACGGCCGCTGGGTCAGCGCCGTCGTCGTGCTGGCCCTGGTGGGCCTGCTGATCAACGCCTTCGCCACCGCTGAGAAGATCCAGTGGCAGGCCGTCGGCGACTACGTCTTCGACAGCACCGTGCTGGCCGGCGCCGGCCGCACCCTGCTGATCAGCGTCCTGGCCATGGTCATGGGCGTGGTCCTCGGCGTGATCCTCGCCGTGATGCGGCTGTCGAAGAACCCGGTGACCAGCTGGGTCGCCTGGGTGTACATCTGGTTCTTCCGCGGCACCCCGGTCTATGTGCAGCTGCTGCTGTGGTTCAACCTGGCGCTGATCTTCCCGATGCTGAACCTCGGCCCGCTGTACAAGGACGAGATGGTCGACGTCATGACGCCGTTCATGGCGGCCCTGCTGGGTCTCGGCCTGAACGAGGCGGCGTACATGGCGGAGATCTGCCGTGCCGGCCTCCAGTCCGTCGACGACGGCCAGACCGAGGCGGCGCACGCGCTCGGCATGAGCCACGGCAAGACGCTGCGGCGCATCGTGATCCCGCAGGCGATGCGGGTGATCGTGCCGCCGACCGGCAACGAGTTCCTCAACATGCTGAAGACCTCGTCGCTGGTGTACGCGGTGACCTACAACGAACTGCTGCGCGCCACCTCCACGATCGGCTCCACGTCGTACGCCGTGATGGAGATGCTGTTCGTGGCGTGCATCTGGTACCTGGTCATCACCAGCGTGTTCAGCGTCGGCCAGTACTACCTGGAGCGCCGTTTCGCGCGCGGCTCGTCCCGGAACCTGCCCGCGACCCCGTGGCAGAAGATCAAGGCCAACATGATGGCCTTCAGCCGCGAGAGGAGCAGCACGGTATGACCGCCATGGTGAAGGCCGAGGGCGTCCACAAGTCCTTCGGCGGTGTGCAGGTCCTCAAGGGCATCGACCTGGAGGTCAAGAAGGGTGAGGTGTTCTGCCTCATCGGCCCCTCCGGCTCGGGCAAGTCGACCTTCCTGCGGTGCATCAACCACCTGGAGAAGATCAACGCCGGCCGGCTCTACGTCGACGGCGAGCTGGTGGGCTACCGCCAGAAGGGCGACAAGCTCTACGAGCTGAAGGACAGCGAGGTCGCCCAGCAGCGCCGGGACATCGGCATGGTCTTCCAGCGCTTCAACCTGTTCCCGCACATGACGGCCGTCGAGAACGTCATGGAGGCGCCGGTCCAGGTCAAGGGCGTCAGCCGGTCCGCGGCCCGGCAGCGGGCACTGGAGCTGCTGGACCGGGTGGGCCTCGGCGACAAGGCCGGGAACTACCCCTCCCAGCTCTCCGGCGGCCAGCAGCAGCGGGTGGCGATCGCCCGTGCGCTCGCCATGGACCCCAAGCTGATGCTGTTCGACGAGCCGACCTCGGCGCTCGACCCGGAGCTGGTCGGTGACGTCCTCGACGTCATGCGCGACCTGGCCGAGTCGGGCATGACGATGATCGTCGTCACCCACGAGATGGGCTTCGCCCGCGAGGTGGGCGACAGCCTGGTGTTCATGGACGGCGGTGTGGTGGTCGAGTCCGGCCACCCCAGGGACGTGCTGACCGACCCGCAGCACGAGCGCACCAAGTCGTTCCTGTCCAAGGTCCTCTGACCTCGGCGCCGGCACGGCGAAGGGGCGGTACGGATTCCTCCGTACCGCCCCTTCCGTCTGCTCCGGGCCCGCTACTTCAGCGCCAGCAGCAGGGTGTCCGACGGCGAGCACCACACCGGGCGGGCCTCCGTGAAGCCCGCCTCGCGCAGGACGCGCGCGTGCCACGCAGGGGACGGCGTGTCGCCGTCGGCGTGCTCGCCGTAGATCTCGAAGCGGCGGGCGGTGGGGCCGGCGAGGACGGGGTCCTTCGCGGCGAGCTGCCACCACTGGGCCCAGTCGAGGGCGCCCTGCTCCTTGGCCCGCTCCATGCGGGCGTGACGCTGGGCGCGCTCGGCCGCGTTGATCCGGGGGGTGGTCTCGTCGATCATGTGGTCGGCGTTCATGAAGACGCCGCCGTCGCGGACCAGGCCCGCGAGGTGCCCGTAGAGGTCCGCGAGGGGTTCCCGGTGCAGCCAGTGCAGGGCCGTCGCGGTGAGCACGGCGTCGTAGGAGTCGTGCGGGAGCTGCGTGGCCCAGCCGGGGTCCTTCAGGTCGGCGGTGACGAAGGTGACCCGCTCGTCGCCCGCGAAGGTGCCCTCGGCGATGGCGAGCAGCGCCGGGTCCAGGTCGACACCGGTGCTGGTGGCTTCGGGGAAGCGGTCGAGCAGCCGGGCGGTGATGGTGCCGGTGCCGCAGGCCAGGTCGAGGACGCGCGGGGCAGTGCCGACGAGGGCCTCCACCATGTCGAGCATGACCCGGAAGCGTTCCTCCCGGTCGGGCATGTACCACTCCTGCTGCCGGTCCCAGCTCTCCTGCCAGGCCTGCCAGTCGGTGCCGGCCGTGGTGGTCTGCGAGTCCGTCATGGCCCCTCCCTCGCGGTGCACTCCGTAATACCCTGGACGCACGATCGTCTGTTACCCGACCGCACGCACGACCATAGAGCCCCTGCGTAAGGACTACAAGTGGAACTGGCCTATTACTCGGATTACGCCGTACGTCTTGTGAACACCGAGGAGCCGGTCCGGGGCACGGACACACTCACCTCGGTCGAGGCGGTGCGCGACCTGTTCGGCGGCAACCGGTCGGCCGCCCGGCGGGCCACCGAGGCGGACGTGACGCGGTTCCGCTCGGTCCGGGCCAGGCTGCGGTCGGTCTTCGAGGCGGCGGACGAGGGCGACGAGACCCTCGCCGTCGACCTGCTGAACTCCCTGCTGCTGGAGTTCCCGGTGAGCCCGCAGATCTCCGGCCACGACTTCCGCGACGACGACGGCCGCCCGCTGTGGCACATGCACCTGGCCGACCACCCGTCCAACGCGACCGCCGGGTACGCCGCGACCGCCGCGATGGGCCTGGCCTTCCACCTCACCGAGTACGGCGTCGACCGCCTAGGCCTGTGCGAGGCGGCCCCCTGCCGCAACGCCTACCTGGACACCTCGACCAACCGCTCCCGGCGCTACTGCTCGGACCGCTGCGCCACCCGTGCGAACGTCGCCGCCTACCGCGCCCGCAAGCGCCTGGAGGCGGACCGGTCGGAGAGCACAGGACGGGCCGACGTCAGCAGCCAGCCCAGCAGCGCCAGCGGCGACCGCCGGGCCGCGGAGCGCGGCCGGTAGCGGAAGCGCACCCGGCCCAGCACCAGCTCGTCGGGGACGACGCCGTAGTCGGTGCTGTCGCCGCCCGCGTACGCGTTGTCCCCGAGCACCCACCAGCCGCCGTCGCGCCGCTCGGCCGCCCGCTTGACGACCAGCAGGTCCTGCTGGAACGGATGGCGCAGCACGATCACGTCGCCGCGTTTGATCCGCGTCCCGTAGTGGACCAGGAGCCGGTCACCGTGGTGCAGCGTGGGCACCATCGACGGCCCGGTCACCTCGGCCACCCCGAAGGGCAGCGGCGCCCTCACCCGCTCGGCGTCCTGCGACAGCTCCGGCATCTCCCGGCACCTCCCCGGCTCTTCCTCCACCAGTCTCAGTCTGACCCCGGACTTTTGTCCTAAGCCCACGGGGGCACTCGCGAAAACCCGTCCGTCACGGAGTAATGTCCCCTGTGAGAAGACGATCACGAGGAAGGAAACGCTTCATGCTTTCCCGCCTGTTTGCCCCCAGGGTCAAGGTCAGCGCCCACTGCGACCTGCCCTGCGGTGTGTACGACCCGGCCCAGGCCCGCATCGAGGCGGAGTCGGTCAAGGCTGTCCAGGAGAAGATGGCCGGCAACGACGACCCGCACTTCCAGGCCCGCGCCACGGTCATCAAGGAGCAGCGCGCCGAGCTGGCGAAGCACCACGTCTCCGTGCTGTGGAGCGACTACTTCAAGCCGCCGCACTTCGAGAAGTACCCGGAGCTGCACCAGCTGGTCAACGACACCCTGAAGGCCCTCTCGGCCGCCAAGGCGTCGACCGACCCGGCCACCGGCCAGAAGGCGCTGGACTACATCGCCCAGATCGACAAGATCTTCTGGGAGACCAAGAAGGCCTGACCCGGCCTCGCCGCTCCTCGCGGCCGGCGATCGGTGCACCATCGCAGGTCCTGGAGCTCTTCCCGGAGGGGGCCCGTCGCTTCACGCGGCGGGTCCCCTCCGGTGTTTCCCGGCGCCGCCCGCGGGGCCCGTGGGATGCTGGGCGTATGGAGCTGGAGGATCTGGTCCGGCTGCGGCGGGCCCGGGACCGGATGGACCGGGAGTACGCCGAGCCGCTCGACGTCGCGGAGCTGGCGCGGACGGCGCTGATGTCGCCCGGCCACTTCCAGCGCAGCTTCCGGGCCGCGTACGGGCAGACGCCGTACGCGTATCTGATGACGCGGCGGATCGAGCGCGCCAAGGCGCTGCTGCGCAAGGGAGACCTCTCGGTGACCGAGGTGTGCCTTGCGGTCGGCTGCACCTCGCTCGGGTCGTTCAGTTCGCGCTTCACCGAACTGGTCGGGGAGACGCCGAGCGCCTATCGCGCCCGTTCGCACGAGGCGAGCGCGGTCATCCCGCCGTGTGTCGTGCGGACGTACGCCCGGCCGGTCCGGGTCCGGCGGCGGGTCGACCCGAGCGGGAACTTCTAGCGGGAGCGGAGCCTCTGGCGTGGACGGCGGGAACGGGAACGGTATGGACAGGGCGACGGACGTGCGGCTCGCCCAGTGCTTCATCGCGGTCGACGACCACGACAAGGCACTGGCCTTCTACTGCGACGTACTGGGCTTCGAGGTGCGCAACGACGTGGGGTACGAGGGGATGCGCTGGGTGACCGTCGCCTCCCCCGAGCAGGACGTCGAGATCGTCCTGGAGCCGCCGGCCGCGAGCCCGGACATCTCCCCCGCCGACAAGCAGACGATGGCCGAGCTGCTCGCCAAGGGCGTGCTGCGCGGGGTCAACTTCACCACCACCGACTGCGACGCCCTCTTCGAGCGGGTGCGCGCCGCGGGCGTCGACGTGCTCCAGGAGCCGGTGGACCAGCCGTACGGGATGCGGGACTGCGCGTTCCGCGACCCGGCGGGGAACATGGTGCGCTTCCTGGAACGCCCTGCTGACTGAACCCCCGCCGGGCGCCGGCCCGTTCAGCGCTGCCTGCGGTACGTCCGCACCGGCGTTCCGTTGCCGAAGGCACGGTGGGACCGCGGCGTGAACGGCGCGATCGAGAAGCCGGCGGCACCCCGCGGGGTGAGGGGCGTCGGGTCAGCCCCGCGCGCCGGCCGCGCGGGGTTCCCGCCACATCGGGTGCATGAGCGGGCCGTCGGGGAGGCGCAGGGGCTCGCCGGTGAGCTCGAAACCGAGGCGGCGGTACAGCCGGGCGCTGCGCTCGCTGCTCGCCTCCAGGTACGCGGCGCGGCCCTCGCGGTCGCAGCGGTCGAGGACGGAGCCGATCAGCGCGGTGCCGAGCCCCTCGCCCTGCCGGCCGGGTGCCACGCCGATCATCCACAGGTACTCGTGGGCGCGGCCCTGGGGGTGGATGCCCGCGGTGAGCCGGCCGATCATCTCCACCCTCTCGTTGTCCGGGTCGACGGCGCGGCGCAGTTCGGCGAACTCGTCCTCGCCCCCGGCCGCTCCGCCGTGGCCGGGGTCCTCCGCCGGGACGGACATCCACAGGGCGCACGCCGAGCCGTCCTCGACGAGGTCGACGCGGCCGTCGGCGAGGGTGGCGTCGGTGAAGGCGGCCATGAGCCGGTGGTGGGTCGCACGCCGGTACGCCGCGCCGGGGAACACCCAGCTGCTGACCGGATCGTCCTGGAACGCCTCGTCCAGCAGCCGGACCACCAGCTCCCGGTCGTCCTCGCCGGCCGTCCGGATCGCCACGCCCATGTCCGCCCCTTCGCCTCAACCGTCGCTGTCGGTACGGGGGTTGAGACTATCCGGGTCGGCCGGGGAAACAGGGGGCGGGCCCCGCACACCGTGGGGAAGTGCGGGACCCGCCGGTCCGAGGCCACGGAAGCCGTACGGGTCAGGGTCCGCACGGCGGCACGTGGCCCCGGGGTCGGGGAACGGCCGGCTCCGTCCCGTCAGGTGGTGCGCCGGGTGACGAACTCGGCGAGCGCCAGCAGCCCTCCCGCCGCCTCCGGGTCCGGCACCGCGCGGGCCACCTCCTGCATCGCGCGGGCCATCCGGTCCGCCGCCTGGGCCTGCGCCCAGTCGCGGCCGCCGGCCCGCTCCACGAGACGGGTGAGCTCCTCCACCTCCTCCTTGCGGTGCGGGGCGGCGTACGCGGCGGCGAGGTCCGCGGCCTCCGGGGTGCCGGAGGTGAGCGCGGCGACGACCGGCAGCGATTTCTTGCGGGCGGCGAGGTCCGCCCCGGCCGGTTTGCCGGTGCGGCGTGGGTCGCCCCAGGTGCCGATGACGTCGTCGATGAGCTGGAACGCCAGCCCGGCCTCCCGGCCGAAGGCGTCCATCGCCGCCACCTCCGCGTCCCCCGCGTCCGCGTACAGCGCACCGAGGGCGCAGGCGCAGCCGAGCAGGGCCCCGGTCTTCGCCTCCGCCATGGCGAGGGTCTCCGCCAGGGTGACCTCGTCGGGTGGGCGGCGCTCCATGGCCGTGTCCGCGTGCTGCCCGGCGCACAGCTCGACCACGCACTGGGCGAGCCGGGCGGCGGCGGCCGGGGCGGCCGGGTGGGGGTCCTCGGCGAGCAGCCGCAGGGCGAGCGCCTGGAGGGCGTCCCCCACGAGGATCGCGTCGGCGTCCCCGAACACCGTCCACACCGTGGGGCGGTGGCGGCGGGTGGTGTCCCGGTCCATCACGTCGTCGTGGACGAGCGTGAAGTTGTGCACCAGCTCCACCGCGGCCGCCGCCCGCACGGCCGCCGTCCGTGCCGAGGAGCCTCCCAGGGCGGAGGCCGCCGCGAGCACCAGGGCGGGCCGGAGCGCCTTCCCCGAACCGCCGGCGGCGGGGGTGCCGTCCGCGTTCTGCCAGCCGAAGTGGTAGAGCGCGACGCGGCGCAGCGGCGCGGGCAGGGACCCGAGGGCCGTGCGCAGCACCGGGTCGACGGCGGTGCGGGTCCGCTCCAGCAGGGCGGCCGCCTCGTGCCCGTCCGCGGGGTGCGGCTCCGGCCCGGACCGGCTGTCGGGCGCGGTGCGTGCCGTGCGCTGCTCCGGGCGGCCCGTGGTCGGCCGGGCCATGGACTCCGTCATCGACTTCCCCCTGGAACCGACTCGGTGGAGGCACGGAGGGACGGTGCTTCCGCACCCGTCGAGCACGTTCCCCTCAGGTGTACCCGCCCGGGCGTGCGGGGACACGGCACGCGCGGCGGGAGCCCGCGGACGGTCACCGCCACCGGCCGATCTCGACGTTCTCCAGGACGCCCAGCGCGTCCGGGACCAGCACCGCTGCCGAGTAGTAGGCCGTGACCAGGTACTTGATGATGGCCTGTTCGTTGATGCCCATGAACCGCACCGACAGGCTCGGCTCGATCTCGTCGGGGATGCCGGCCGCGCGGAGGCCGATGACGCCCTGGTCCTCCTCGCCGGTGCGCAGGGCGATGATGGAGGTGGTGCGTGCCTCGGTCACCGGAATCTTGTTGCACGGGTAGATGGGCACGCCCCGCCAGGTGGGGATGCGGTTGCCGCCGACATCGATGGTCTCCGGGACCAGTCCCCGCTTGTTGAGCTCGCGGCCGAACGCGGCGATGGCTCGCGGGTGGGCGAGCAGCAGCCGGGTGCCGCGGCGCCTGCTGAGCAGCTCGTCCATGTCGTCGGGGCCGGGCACCCCGTCGTGCGGCTGGATCCGCTGGTCGTACTCGCAGTTGTGGAGCAGGCCGAAGTCGCGGTTGTTGATCAGCTCGTGCTCCTGGCGCTCCTTCAGCGCCTCCACGGTCAGCCGCAGCTGCTGCTCCGTCTGGTTCATCGGCTGGTTGTAGAGGTCGGCCACGCGTGTGTGGATGCGCAGCACGGTCTGGGCGACGCTCAGTTCGTACTCGCGGGGCCGGGCCTCGTAGTCGACGAAGGTGTGCGGGATGTCCGGCTCGCCGCTGTGGCCGGCCGCGAGGTCGATCTCCTTCTCGCCGTACTTGTTGGTGCGCTGCTGCGGGATGTCGGCCCGCCGGCGCAGGTGCTCGCGCAGGGTCTCGGACCGCTCGGCGACCTGGTCGACCGCGTCGCGGGGCAGCACCAGGACCGTGCACGCGGTGAGGGTGCGGGCCGTGTACTCCCAGATGGCGTCGTCGTCCTGGAGGGCCTGCTCGCCGAAGTACGCGCCGTCGGCGAGCACCCCGAGGGACTCGTCCTGCCCGTAGGGGCCGGTGCCGACGCGCTCCACGCGGCCGTGCGCCAGCAGGTACACCTCGTCGGCCGGGCTGCCGAAGGAGGCGACGACCTGGCCGGCCTCGATCTCCCGCTGCCGGCACCGGGAGGCCAGCTCGGCGAGCACCTCCTCGTCCTCGTAGTCGCGGAGCACGGGCAGTTCGCCCAGCTCGGCGGGGATGATCTCCACCCGGTCGCCCGTCTTCACGAAGGTCAGCCGGCCGTCGCCCACGGCGTAGGTGAGCCGCCGGTTGACCCGGTACGTGCCGCCCTGCACGTCGACCCAGGGCAGCATCCGCAGCAGCCAGCGCGAGCTGATCTCCTGCATCTGCGGCACGGACTTGGTCGTGGTGGCCAGGTTCCGCGCCGCCGCCGTACCGAGGCTCTGCTGCTGCCTGGTCTGCTCCGTGCGGACCTCTTCGCCTACCGACATTGAGAATTGCCCTCCCCAGTAGATCCACGCCCGGCCGTGCCGGGCGTCGTGGTGCGTGATCAAGCGTTCCTCACGCGCCGTGCCCGCGCCATTACACGATCGAGCGGGGTTGGATCTTGGCGAGCCTGGGCAGACTGGCCGGCCGGCCGACGGCGGTGACGGCGGCCGGGCGGAAGGAACTGTCCGGATCGGCTCGCACAGCTGACGGACGAGTACTTGAAAGGCCGACTTTCGGCTATAGGCCCTGTACCAGACGGCCGCGCCCGGCGGCCGTCGTCCGGTGCGAAGGAGGGCGGCATGGCCCCACCCATGTCCGCGAGCGCGTTCCTGCGCGCTCTCAGGGCGGAGGGTCTCACGGTCGTCGAGGTCGGCGACTGGCGTGACCACAACCGCAACCACAAGGGCCCCTGGGGGCCGGTGCACGGGGTGATGATCCATCACACCGTGACCAAGGGCAGCAAGGCGACGGTCGACATCTGCCGCAAGGGCTACTCGGGTCTGCCGGGGCCGCTGTGCCACGGCGTGATCACCAAGGACGGCCGGGTGCACCTCGTCGGCTACGGCCGCGCCAACCACGCGGGGCTCGGCGACGACGACGTGCTGCGGGCGGTGATCGCCGAGAAGAAGACGTTCCCGCCGGACAACGAGGCCAACACCGACGGCAACCGGCACTTCTACGGCTTCGAGTGCGAGAACCTCGGCGACGGGAAGGACCCGTGGCCGGCGGCGCAGCTGGAGGCGATCGAGAAGGCCGCGGCGGCGGTCTGCCGCTACCACGGCTGGAACGAGCAGTCGGTGATCGGCCACCTGGAGTGGCAGCCGGGCAAGGTGGACCCCCGCGGGTTCACCATGGCGTCGATGCGCAAACGGATCCGCGACCGTCTGAAGTGACCCGGGCGACGCGACCGTCCGACGTGACCGGCACCGGGCGCTCGTCGCCGGTGTTCCGCCCTCGTGACACCCCCCACGCGGAACACCGGCACCCGCGCCTGTCCCCACGTCGGGCGACAATGGCCCGCATGACCAGCTCCGACGTACTCGCCGGCCTGCGCCCGCGGCTCCCCTCGCCGCTGCAGGAGGCCGTCGACGCGCGGTTCGAGCGGCACGGGGTGCGGCTGCTGCTGAAGCGGGACGACCTCGTCCACCCCGAGCTGGTCGGCAACAAGTGGCGCAAGCTCGCCCCGAACCTGGCGGCGGCCGGCGGGCGGACGGTTCTCACGTTCGGCGGGGCGTACTCCAGCCATCTGCGGGCCACGGCCGCCGCCGGCCGGCTGCTCGGGCTGCGCACGGTGGGCGTGGTGCGCGGCGAGGAGCTGGCGGACCGGCCGCTCAATCCGTCGCTGGCGCGCTGTGCGGCCGACGGCATGCGGCTGTGTTTCGTGGCGCGCTCGGTGTACCGCCGCAAGGCCGATCCGGACACCCTCGCGGAGGTGCTGCGCGCCGCGGACGCGGAGGACGCCTACGTCGTGCCCGAGGGCGGCAGCAACGCCGCCGCGGTGCGCGGGTGCGTGGAACTCGGCCGGGAGCTGGCGGGTGCGGCGGACGTGGCCGCGGTGGCCTGCGGCACGGGCGGCACGCTCGCGGGACTGGCCGCCGGGCTCGCCGGGAGCGCCCGCACACTCGGCATACCGGTGCTCAGGGGCGGCTTCCTCACGGCGGAGATACGGGCCCTGCAGACGGAGGCCTTCGGCGGGCCGCGCGGGCAGTGGAGCCTGGACGAGCGGTTCCACCACGGCGGCTACGCGCGCGTGCCGGAGGACCTGGAGACGTTCGCCGTGGACTTCGAACAGCGTCACGGCGTCCCCCTGGAACGTATCTATGTCGCCAAGTTGCTTCGTGCCCTTGTCACCCTGGCCGGTGAGGGCGCCTTCCCGCGCGGCAGCACGGTCGCCGCGGTGATCACGGGGCGGCCGTTCCCGTGAACCCGCGCGCCCGTGACGGGAAGGCCTACTCCGCCTCCCGGTAGGCCGCGGCCTCCTCCAGGTCCAGCCGGCGCAGCAGCGTCCGCAGCATCTCGTCGTCGATGTAGCGCCCGTCGCGCAGCTTCACGAACACCTCGCGCTCGGCGCCGATCATCTCCCGGGACAGCCGCCGGTAGGTGTCGTCCACCGACTCCCCGGTGACGGGGTTGACCTGCCCGAGCCGCTCCCAGACGGCGTTGCGGCGGCGCTCCAGGACGCTGCGCAGCCGGTCGGCCAGCGGCGCCGGCAGGGCGTTGCGCTCGTCGGCGAGCAGTTCGTCCAGGCGCTCCTCGGCGGCCCGGGACGCCTGCGCCTGCGCGTTGGCCTCGGCGAGGGTCTCGGTCTGCGCGTCGCGTCCGGGCAGCCGCAGCAGCCGGATCAGCGGGGGCAGGGTGAGGCCCTGCACGACGAGGGTGCCGATGACGGTGGTGAAGGTCAGGAAGAGCAGCAGGTACCGGTGCGGGAAGTCCTCGCCCTCCGCGGTGACCGGGATCGAGAAGGCGATGGCGAGCGACACCACTCCGCGCATCCCCGCCCACGAGATCACGAACGGGCCCTTCCAGTCCGGCTTGGGCTCGCGCGCCCGGACCCGCGCCGAGACCCGCCACGGCAGCCAGACCGCCGGGTACACCCAGAGGAACCGCACGACGACGACCACCACGAAGACGAGCAGGGCGTACCAGGCGGAGGCGATGCCCTCGTGCTCGCCGAGCCCGCGCATGACGACGGGCAGCTGGAGCCCGATGAGGGCGAACACGGCCGACTCCAGGACGAACGCGACCATGCCCCACACCGCGCTCTCCTGGAGCCGGGTGGCGAAGTCGACCTCCCACGCGCGGTGCCCGAGGTACAGCGCGACCACCACGACGGCGATCACCCCGGAGGCGTGGACCTGCTCGGCCACGCCGTACGCGACGAACGGGATGAGCAGCGACAGCGTGTTCTGCAGCAACGTCTCGCGCAGGTGGGTGCGCAGCCAGTGCAGCGGCGCCATCAGCACCAGGCCGACCGCCGTGCCGCCCACCGCGGCCAGCAGGAACTCCCCCACTCCCCCGGCCCAGCTCACGCCCTCGCCGACGGACGCGGCCACGGCGACCCGGAACGCGGTGATGGCGGTGGCGTCGTTGAACAGCGACTCGCCCTGGAGGATCGTCGTGATCCGCGAGGGCAGGCCCACCCTGCGGGCCACCGCCGTCGCCGCGACGGCGTCCGGGGGCGCCACCACGGCGCCGAACACCAGCGCCGCGGTGAGCGGCAGGTCCGGCACCAGCAGGTACAGCACCCAGCCCACGGCGAGCGTCGCGAACAGCACGTACCCGACGGACAGCAGGGCCACCGGCCGCAGCTGCGCCCGCAGATCCAGGTAGGAGCTCTCCACGGCCGCCGTGTAGAGGAGCGGGGGGAGGATCAGCGGCAGCACGATGTGCGGGTCGAGGGCGTACTCGGGCACGCCCGGGATGTAGCTGACCACCAGGCCCACCGCGACGAGCACCAGCGGCGGCGGCACCGGCGTCCGCCGGGCGGCGGCCGCCACCGCGGCGCTGCCCGCGACCAGGAGCAGCAGGGGCATCACATCCATGTCGGGCCCACCCTCGTTTTTCGCGCGGTCGTCCGCGCGACCGTCGTAATCTGGCAATCATGAAACAGTGCACGCACGTCGAGACGTTGCCGCACCCGGAACCGGCCGCGCTCGATGAGACGTGTCCGGAGTGCGTGCGGGAGGGGACGGATCCGGTGCAGCTGCGCCTCTGTCTCACCTGCGGTCACGTCGGCTGCTGCGACTCCTCGCCGAACCGGCACGCGACGCGGCACCACAGGGAGACCGGCCACCCGGTGATGCGGACCTTCGAGCCGGGTGAGGACTGGCGGTGGTGCTTCGTCGACCACGTACTGGTGTGACGTGGCGAGGCCATGGTGCCGGACGGTTCGACGGTCCGGCGCCTGGGTACGTCAATGCGGCGCGCGCTCTTCCCATTTGGCCGCCGCAGACCCCTAGCCACGGAGCGTGTTCAGAGTTTTACTATGAGTGACGACATCGGGTCGGGGTCCGGGCGACAGGACCGCCGGGAGCGCGATAGCGTCACCGCTGAACCACGTAGCGCGTTGCCCGGGGGCGAACACAGGCCCTGAAACGCTTGTACCACCTTGGAGGTGAGGGTGTCCCAGATCGCTGGCGAGCCCGCGACCCAGGACTTCGTGGAAGTCCGGCTGCCGGCCGCGGGGGCCTACCTGTCGGTGCTGCGTACGGCCACGGCCGGCCTCGCGGCCCGTTTGGACTTCACCCTCGACGAGATCGAGGACCTGCGCATCGCGGTCGACGAGGCCTGCGCGATCCTGCTGCAGCAGGCCGTGCCGGGATCGGTGCTCAGTTGCGTCTTCCGGCTCGTCGACGACTCGCTCGAGGTCACCGTCTCCGCGCCCACCACGGACGGCCACGCCCCCTCGCGGGACACCTTCGCCTGGACCGTGCTGTCCGCGCTCGCGGGCAAGGTCTCCTCCGCCGTGGACGAGGACAGGACCGTGTCGATCAGCCTCTACAAACAGCGCGGCGCGGGACCCGGGCCGGCGTGAGGAGCGAGGACGGGCCGGTGCGGGACGAAGAACGCGGCACACGGGAGCTGCCGGCCGAGCGCGTGCCGGACGGCATCGACGGCATCCCCGAGCAGGCCCGGCCGCATCCGGAGGACGACTCCGCCGAGAGCGTCCGGCCGGGCGGCGGGCAGGCCGGAGGCGCCGTGCGGGACACGTCCGCGGCCGGGCCGGCCGCTCCCGGCGGGGACGTCCCCGCCCTGGCCGAGCCGGTGGCGGGGGACGAGGCGAGCGCTCGGGGAAGGGCGACGGGCGGGACGATGAGCGAGCACGAGCGAGAGGCCGAGGAGCAGGCGCCGCCTGCCTCCGGCGCACGGAGCACACCGGGTGTGCCGGGCACGCACGCGCACCACGACCCGCAGGACCGCAGCGGGGCGCGCGCCCTCTTCCTCGAACTGCGCACGCTGGAGGACGGCAGTCCGGAGTACGCGGAGCTGCGCAACCGGCTGGTGCGGATGCATCTGCCGCTCGTCGAGCACCTGGCGCGCCGCTTCCGCAACCGCGGCGAGCCCCTGGACGACCTGACGCAGGTCGCCACCATCGGTCTGATCAAGTCCGTCGACCGCTTCGACCCGGACCGGGGCGTGGAGTTCTCCACGTACGCCACCCCGACGGTCGTCGGCGAGATCAAGCGCCACTTCCGCGACAAGGGCTGGGCGGTGCGTGTGCCGCGGCGGCTCCAGGAGCTGCGGCTGGCGCTCACCACGGCCACGGCGGAGCTGTCCCAGCTGCACGGCCGCTCCCCCACGGTGCACGAGCTCGCCGAGAAGCTGGCGATCTCGGAGGAGGAGGTCCTGGAAGGCCTGGAGTCGGCGAACGCCTACTCCACGCTGTCCCTGGACGTCCCCGACACCGACGACGAGTCCCCGGCGGTCGCCGACACCCTCGGCGCGGAGGACGAGGCGCTGGAGGGCGTGGAGTACCGGGAGTCGCTCAAGCCGCTGCTGGAGGACCTTCCGCCGCGCGAGAAGCGGATCCTGCTGCTGCGCTTCTTCGGCAACATGACCCAGTCGCAGATCGCGCAGGAGGTCGGCATCTCGCAGATGCACGTCTCCCGGCTGCTGGCCCGCACCCTGGCCCAGTTGCGGGAGAAGCTGCTCGTCGAGGAGTAGGCGCCGGCCCGCGCGTCACTTCGCGGCGTCGCCCGCGTTCCCGGGTCCGCGGATGCCGAGGGCCCGGGTGGTCTCCGCGTTGACCAGCAGCGCCAGCGCGGTCACGGCGACGACGGCGAGCACGATCCCGGCGGGGATGGCCACGCCGTCGGACGTCAGCATGTTGTAGGCCACCGGCAGCGCCATGATCTGCGTGATGACGGCGGGCCCGCGGCTCCAGCTCCGCCGGGCGAACAGGCCGCGCGCGGCCAGCAGCGGCAGCAGCGCCAGCACGATCAGGGTGACCCCGCCGGTGACGGACTGCTGCCGGTCGTCCGGCTCGCCCGCGAGGCCGAGCACCAGCAGCCAGACGCCGCCGACGACCAGCGCGAGCCCCTCCAGCGCGGCGAGGACCGCGGCGTACGTGAGGCGGCGCGGACGGTCGCCGGTGTCGTCGGGGCTGGTGACGGGGGTCTGCTCGCTGCTCACCCCTGCAGGGTAGCCGCCGCGGGGCCGCCGTCCCGTGGCGAGGTTCACGCCCCCGCGCCGTCCACAGGGCGGGACCTCGGTCTGGGCCGGGTACCGCTCAGTAGGTACCCTGCACGTCATGCGTGCACTTCTCGTGGTCAACCCGGCGGCAACCACCACCAGTGCGCGCACGCGCGACGTGCTGATCCACGCGCTCGCCAGTGAGATGAAACTCGACGCGGTGACCACCGAGTACCGCGGTCACGCCCGGGACCTCGGCCGGCAGGCGGCGGAGAGCGGCGAGGTCGACCTGGTGGTCGCCCTGGGCGGCGACGGCACGGTGAACGAGGTCGTCAACGGTCTGCTGCACGCTGGCCCCGATCCGGAGCGCCTGCCCGGTCTCGCCGTGGTCCCCGGCGGCTCCACCAACGTCTTCGCCCGCGCCCTCGGTCTGCCCAACCAGCCCGTGGAGGCGACCGGCGTGCTGCTGGACGCGCTGCGCGAGGGCCGGGAGCGGACGGTGGGCCTGGGGCTGACCTCGGGCACACCGGGCACCGAGGACGAGGCGGTGCCCGCGCGTTGGTTCACCTTCAACGCGGGGCTGGGCTTCGACGCCGGCGTGGTCGGCCGGGTGGAGCAGCAGCGGGAGCGCGGCCGGCGGTCGACGCACGCGCTGTACATGCGCCAGGTGGTGCGTCAGCTGCTGGGCGACCCGCACCGCCGCAACGGGATGATCACGCTGGACCTCGTGGACGAGGAGCCGGTCGAGGACCTGGTGCTCTCCATAGTCTCGAACACCTCGCCGTGGACGTTCCTCGGCAACCGCCCGATCTACGCCTCGCCCCAGGCGTCCTTCGACACGGGACTCGATCTCTTCGGTCTCACCCGGATGTCCACCCCCGCGGTTGCCCGGTATGGCACGCAGTTGCTCACTTCGTCCCCGGAGCGCGGCCCCCGCGGCAAGCACGCCGTGACGCGGCACGATCTGACACGCTTCACCTTGCATTCGAAGGTGCCGCTGCCCCTTCAGATGGACGGTGACCACCTCGGGCTGCGCACCAGCGTGACGTTCACAGGCGTTCGCCGTGCACTGCGTGTGATTGTGTGAGCAGAAAGGGCCAAAGTCCTTTCAGTCGAACGTTTAGGCCAGGATCCACCCCATGGAAGTACGGCTGTGACCTAGTCGACACCGAAGAATCAAAAAAAACTTTCCGGAAGGGGTTGTATCCGCCGCCGAGGTTTGCGAGTCTCTTCTTGGCGATCGGGACGGCCCGCAACACCGGCCTCCACAGATCACCGGAACCCCTCTTCAAACTCAAGGACCACGCCAGGCAACCTGGCGGTCGGCCCTTCACTTGTTGGGGGATTCGTGAAAGCGTTCACATTCACAAGCACCTGCAGTAATACCAAGGAGAGGTAGCAGCCATGGACTGGCGTCACAACGCCGTTTGCCGCGAGGAAGACCCCGAGCTCTTCTTCCCCATCGGCAACACCGGTCCCGCGCTGCTGCAGATCGAGGAAGCCAAGGCCGTCTGCCGCCGCTGCCCGGTGATCGAGCAGTGCCTGCAGTGGGCGCTCGAGTCCGGTCAGGACTCCGGCGTCTGGGGTGGTCTCAGCGAGGACGAGCGTCGCGCGATGAAGCGCCGCGCTGCCCGCAACCGGGCGCGTCAGGCCTCCGCCTGACGACCCCGCCCCAGCAAACAGCCTGAGCTTGGCGGCGCGTGTGCGCCCGTCCGGATGATTCCGTGGACGGCGCACACGCATCTCCCGCCCCGAGCCGCAGCGCGAAGTTCCCCGGTGTCCGCCCGATCGGGCAGGGGAAGCGAGGAACGAGCATCAGCCCCGGACCGAGGTCCGGGGTCTTTTGCTGTTCCGGGACCTTTCGCCGTCCTGAGGAGGTGCGGGGCCCGGGTCACGCCGGGCCCCTGTGGTCAGGAGTCCGCCTGCACCGGGATGTCGAGGATCACCCGGGTCCCCCGCTCCGGCGCCGGGACCATGTCGAAGGTGCCGCCCAACTCCCCCTCCACCAGCGTCCGTACGATCTGCAGGCCCAGGTTGCCCGCAGTGTGCGGGTCGAAGCCCTCGGGCAGGCCCACGCCGTCGTCCTGCACGGTGACCAGCAGGCGCGCCTCCCGTGAGGTGCCCCCGCGCACCGCGGACACCTCGACGGTTCCGGTCTCGCCCTCGCGGAAACCGTGCTCCAGCGCGTTCTGCAGCACCTCGGTCAGCACCATGGACAGCGGTGTGGCCACCTCGGCGTCGAGTATCCCGAAGCGGCCCGAGCGCCGGCCCGTGACCTTGCCCGGGGAGATCTCGGCGACCATGGCGAGCACCCGGTCGGCGATCTCGTCGAACTCCACGCGCTCGTCCAGGTTCTGGGACAGCGTCTCGTGGACGATGGCGATGGACCCGACCCGTCGCACGGCCTCCTCCAGCGCCGCCCGTCCGCGCTCCGACCCGATGCGGCGGGCCTGCAGCCGCAGCAGGGCGGCCACGGTCTGGAGGTTGTTCTTCACCCGGTGGTGGATCTCCCGGATGGTGGCGTCCTTGGTGATCAACTCGCGTTCACGGCGGCGCAGTTCGGTCACGTCCCGGAGCAGCACCAGGGAGCCGATGCGGGTGCCCTTCGGCTTCAGCGGGATCGCGCGGAACTGGATGACGCCGTCGCCGGACTCGATCTCGAACTCGCGGGGCGCCCAGCCGCTCGCGACCTTCGCCAGCGCTTCGTCCACCGGCCCGCGCGAGGGGGCCAGTTCGGCGGTGGTCCGCCCCAGGTGATGGCCCACCAGATCCGCGGCGAGACCGAGGCGGTGGTAGGCGGACAGGGCGTTGGGCGAGGCGTACTGGACGACGCCGTCCGCGTCGAGCCGGATCAGACCGTCGCCGACGCGCGGCGAGGCGTCCATCTCCAGCTGCTGGTTGGCGAACGGGAAGGCGCCGGCCGCGATCATCTGGGCCAGGTCCGAGGCGCTCTGCAGATACGTGAGCTCCAGCCGGCTGGGGGTGCGCACGGTGAGCAGGTTGGTGTTGCGGGCGATGACGCCGAGGACCCGCCCCTCGCGCCGTACCGGGATGGACTCGACGCGGACCGGGACCTCCTCGCGCCACTCCGGGTCGCCCTCGCGCACGATGCGGCCCTCGTCCAGCGCCGCGTCCAGCATGGGCCGGCGGCCGCGCGGGACCAGATGGCCGACCATGTCGTCCTGGTAGGAGGTCGGGCCGGTGTTGGGCCGCATCTGGGCGACGGAGACGTAGCGCGTGCCGTCGCGGGTGGGGACCCACAGGACCAGGTCGGCGAAGGAGAGGTCGGAGAGCAGCTGCCACTCCGAGACCAGCAGGTGGAGCCACTCGAGGTCGGTGTCGTCGAGGGCGGTGTGCTGGCGTACGAGTTCGTTCATGGAGGGCACGTCAGCGAGCGTACCTGTGTGCCTGTGACCCCCGGGAACACCCGCGGGCCGCGGCGCCTGGGAGGGACCCTCAACCCTCCCGGCACCGCAGCCCGGAGCAATATCGGCCGGTGGGGTGTGCGGTCCCGGTCGGCCGAAGGATGAGGAGCCGGGGCAGTCAGGGCAGAGAGCCTCGGATCCTCGGTCCGCCTTCCTGTGCGGGGAAGGCAGGTCTGTGTGTCCTGCTACGCATTGTGGACTAGACCACTGCGCCTGTAAATGCGTCGTACGGCCTTCTTCGACGGTCGCTCCGCGCCCCTGAGGGACGCAGACCGGTCCACCACGCAGCCTAACCCGACAGGGGTCCTCGCGGGGCGGGTCGGACGCCACGATTTCGGGGCACCCGGGCGCGGGGGGCGGTTCGGGCCCGGAGGGCCGGTTTCGCCTCGGCGGGCGGGCGGCCCTCTGCTAGATTGAGATTGGTCTAAACCACATGGCCCCGGCGTCCGGGGCCCGTCCCAGTCGAGTCCACCGGAAGATCGGCAGGCCCACCGTGGAAGTTGTCATCGTTGCGGACGCCAAGGCGGGAGGCGAGCTCGTCGCCGAGGCCATGGCGCGGCTGCTGCGGCGCAAGCCCGACGCCCTGCTGGGCGTGGCGACCGGCTCCACGCCGCTGCCCGTCTACGAGGCGCTGGCGGCGAAGGTCCGCGCCGGCGCCGTGGACACCTCCCGTGCGCGCGTGGCCCAGCTCGACGAGTACGTGGGGCTGCCCGCCGACCACCCCGAGTCCTACCGCTCGGTGCTGCGGCGCGAGGTCCTGGAGCCGCTCGGCATCCCGATGGACGCCTTCCTGGGGCCGGACGGCACGGCCGAGGACGTGCAGGCCGCGTGCGAGCGCTACGACCGTGAGCTGGCCGAGGCCGGCGGGGTGGACCTCCAGCTGCTCGGCATCGGCACCGACGGGCACATCGGCTTCAACGAGCCGTGCTCCTCGCTCGCCTCGCGCACCCGCATCAAGACGCTGACCGAGCAGACCCGGGTGGACAACGCCCGCTTCTTCGACGGCGACATCGGCCAGGTGCCGCACCACGTCATCACCCAGGGCATCGGCACCATCCTGGAGGCCCGGCACCTGGTGCTGCTGGCCACCGGCGAGGGCAAGGCGGACGCGGTCGCCGCCACCGTCGAGGGCCCGGTCGCCGCGGTGTGCCCGGCGTCCGCGCTGCAACTGCACCCGCACGCCACCGTGGTGGTCGACGAGGCCGCCGCCTCCAAGCTGAAGCTCGCCGACTACTTCCGGCACACCTACGTCAACAAGCCGGAGTGGCAGGGCCTCTGACCACCGCCCGTGGTCTGGACCATCACTGGTCACAGGGGTATACAAAAGGGATCACGGAGCGTGCGGGGGTCCGCCCCCGCCGGAGCCGTGCCACGATGTCAGCCGTGGCCGACGGTCTGTCGGCCGCTTCGGCAGCCGGAGCCGGGAAGGCAGAGCATGAGCACCGACGTCAGCAGCGCGGAGAACGAGGGTGGGACCGCGGTCCGTACGGCGCGCGTGCCCAAGTACTACCGGCTGAAGAAACACCTGCTCGACATGACCGAGACCGCGCCCCCCGGCACGCCGGTCCCGCCCGAGCGCACGCTGGCGGCCGAGTTCGACACCTCCCGCACCACCGTGCGCCAGGCGCTTCAGGAACTGGTGGTCGAGGGCCGTCTGGAGCGGATCCAGGGCAAGGGCACCTTCGTCGCCAAGCCCAAGGTGTCCCAGGCGCTCCAGCTCACCTCTTACACCGAGGACATGCGCGCCCAGGGTCTGGAGCCGACCTCGCAGCTCCTCGACCTCGGGTACATCACGGCCGACGACCGGCTGGCCGGGCTGCTCGACATCACCGCCGGCGGCCGCGTGCTGCGCATCGAGCGGCTGCGCATGGCCAACGGCGAGCCCATGGCCATCGAGACGACCCACCTCAGCGCCAAGCGCTTCCCGGCGCTGCGCCGCAGCCTGACGAAGTACACCTCTCTCTACACGGCTCTCGCCGAGGTGTACGACGTGCATCTCGCCGAGGCGGAGGAGACCATCGAGACGTCCCTGGCCACGCCGCGCGAGGCGGGCCTGCTCGGGACCGACGTGGGCCTGCCGATGCTGATGCTGTCCCGGCACTCGCTCGACCGGGACGGGCAGCCCGTGGAGTGGGTGCGGTCGGTGTACCGGGGCGACCGGTACAAGTTCGTCGCGCGCCTCAAGCGCCCCCAGGACTGAGACCCGCACTCCGCCGGAGGGCCGGCCGCGGCACCGCGGATTCCGACAGACCGGGTGGTTGACAGGATTTTCGTTGCTGTTGCCTTGCGGTTGCGCTGCTGCTGCATACCGCCCCTCCTACAGGGGGTTACGACCGCCCCGGATCCTCACCTACATTGCCGCGAGCCAACGTCGGCGATCAGTGAGGGAACGGGAGCCGTCTGATGTCGCAAACCCCGCAAACAACACCAGGGCCGGTGGTGACGCCCGTGCGCGTCGTCATCGGCCTCTGTCTGCTCGCACCATTCGTCGCCATGCTGTGGGTCGGGTCCTACGCCAAGACCGACCCGGTGTTCATCGGCATCCCGTTCTTCTACTGGTACCAGATGCTGTGGGTGCTGATCTCGACCGCGCTGACGATGGTCGCGTACAAGCTCTGGCAGCGTGACCAGCGCGCCCGCACGGCCACGAAGGGCGGTGCGGAGCAGTGAACGACGGCGTGAACGGCGTGGCACTCGCCGTCTTCATCTTCTTCTTCCTGCTCGTCACCGTGATGGGCTTCCTGGCCGCGCGCTGGCGGAAGGCCGCGAACGAGCACACCCTCGACGAATGGGGCCTGGGCGGGCGCTCGTTCGGCACCTGGGTGACCTGGTTCCTGCTCGGCGGCGACCTGTACACCGCGTACACCTTCGTGGCCGTCCCGGCGGCCATCTACGCGGCGGGCGCGGCCGGCTTCTTCGCGGTGCCGTACACGATCCTCGTGTATCCGCTGATCTTCACCTTCCTGCCCCGGCTGTGGTCGGTGTCGCACAAGCACGGCTATGTGACGACCTCCGACTTCGTGCGCGGGCGGTTCGGCTCGAAGGGGCTGTCGCTGGCCGTCGCGGTCACCGGCATCCTGGCGACGATGCCGTACATCGCGCTGCAGCTGGTCGGCATCCAGGCCGTGCTGGACGTGATGGGCGTCGGCGGCGGCGAGAACACCAACTGGTTCATCAAGGACCTGCCGCTGCTGATCGCCTTCGGTGTGCTGGCCGCGTACACCTACTCGTCGGGTCTGCGGGCCCCCGCCCTGATCGCGTTCGTCAAGGACACGCTGATCTACCTCGTCATCGCGGTGGCGATCATCTACATCCCGATCAAGCTGGGCGGGTTCGACGAGATCTTCGCCTCCGCGCAGGAGGCGTACAGCGAGACCAACCCGGCCACGGGCGCCCCGCGCGGCGCCCTGGTGCCGGGCGAGGCGGGCCAGTGGACGTACGCCACGCTGGCGCTGGGCTCGGCGCTCGCGCTGTTCATGTACCCGCACTCGATCACCGCGACGCTGTCCTCGCGCAGCCGTGAGGTGATCCGCCGCAACACCACGATCCTGCCGCTGTACTCGCTGATGCTGGGCCTGCTGGCACTGCTCGGGTTCATGGCGATCGCGGCCGGGGTGAAGGTGCAGAACGGCCAGCTGGCCATCCCGCAGCTGTTCGAGAACATGTTCCCGGACTGGTTCGCCGGTGTGGCCTTCGCGGCGATCGGCATCGGTGCGCTGGTGCCGGCGGCGATCATGTCGATCGCGGCGGCGAACCTGTTCACCCGCAACATCTACAAGGACTTCATCAAGCCGGACGCGACGCCCAAGCAGGAGACCGCGGTCTCCAAAGTCGTGTCCCTGCTGGTGAAGGTGGGCGCGCTGGTCTTCGTCCTGACCATGGACAAGACGGTCGCGATCAACTTCCAGCTGCTGGGCGGCATCTGGATCCTGCAGACCTTCCCGGCGCTGGTGGGCGGCCTGTTCACCCGCTGGTTCCACCGCTGGGCGCTGATCGGCGGCTGGGCGGTCGGCATGATCTACGGCACGGTCGCCGCGTACGGGGTGGCGTCGCCGACGCAGAAGCACTTCGGCGGCTCCGCCAAGGAGATCCCGGGCATCGGGGAGATCGGCTACATCGGTCTCACCGCCTTCGTGATCAACGTGCTGGTCACGGTCGTCCTGACCTTCGTCATGCGGGCGGTCAAGGCGCCGGAGGGCGTGGACGAGACCAAGCCGCAGGACTACACGGCGGACGCCGGCGACCCGGGCGTGCAGGTGGAGCTCCCGCCGGCCACGGCGGGCAGCGCGCACTGACGCCGCCGAGCACAGGGCAGCGGGCCGCCGGTGGAAAACCGGCGGCCCGTTGCCGTCCGCGTGCGGCAGACTCCCCGCATGGACATCGTCATCCGGCCGGTGACCGCCGGCGAGCACGCGGAACTCGGTGAGATCACCGCGCAGGCCTATCTCGGCGACGGGCTGCTGGACTTCGGGGAGTCCGACGCCTACCTGGGCGAGCTGCGGGACGTGGCGAAGCGGGCGGCGGCCGCCGAGGTGCTGGTCGCCGTGGCGGACGGCGCGCTGCTGGGCGGGGTCACCTTCGTGCCGGGTCCCGGACCCATGGCCGACCTCGCGGAGCCCGGCGAGGCGGAGATACGGATGCTGGCGGTCTCCCCCGCCCACCGCGGCCGGGGCGCCGGCGAGGCCCTGGTGCGCGCCTGTGCCGACCGGGCGCGGGCACTCGGCCGCAGGCGGACGGTGCTGTCCACGCAGCGCACGATGCACTCCGCGCACCGGGTGTACGAGCGGCTGGGCTTCACGCGCAACCCCGCGCGGGACTGGAACCCGCTGCCGGAGCTGGACGACATCATGCTGCTCGTCTACGAGCTGACGCTCTGACAGCCGGGGCCCCTCTCCACCCGGCGCCCGGCCTCCGGTGCGGCACGACTCTTCCGCGCGGCACCACCCTAACTCCTCCGCGACACAACATATGGGTCCGTCGGCGGCACCCGACACAAGATGTATGCTCATGCTCGCTGTCGCCGCAGGGGAATCCGGTGCGAATCCGGAACTGTCCCGCAACGGTGTACCCATGCCTGCCCACGGGCGCGCACGGGAGTCAGTCCGAGGACCTGCCGACAGTGCGCCCGGCCCTTCCGGTCCGGGTGCCCTGACGTCCGGGCCTCGCGGAATGGGCCGGTGGACGCGACGCCGCGTGCGTTCGTGTGCTGCCCCCTGCGCTCTTCGAGGCCCCCGTGCCGAGCGAGGGAGAGCCCCACGTGACCATCGCGCCAGCCGATCCGGCTTCAGCGACCCGCGTGACCGAGGAGAGCGACGGCCCCGGGGCCGCGCTGCTGCGGACCCTGACCCAGCTGACCGCCGACCTGCCCGACGCCGACCCCGGCCGGGTTGCCGCCGCCGCGCTGCGCGGCCGGTCCGCCGCCGCCGACGAGGCTGAGCTGCGGGACCTGGCCACCGAGGCGGCGGCCGGGCTGATCTCCGAGGACCCCGCCTACTCCCGGCTCGCCGCCCGGCTCCTCACCCTCGGCATCCGTGCCGAGGCCGCCTCGCAGGGCGTCACCTCGTTCACCGGCTCGGTGGCCGCAGGGCACCGGGAGGGCCTGATCGGCGACCGGACCGCCGCGTTCGTCCGGCTGCACGCGGCCCGGCTCGACACGCTGATCGACACGGACGCCGACGACCGGTTCGGCTACTTCGGGCTGCGCACCCTGCACAGCCGCTACCTGCTGCGCCACCCGGTCACCCGCAAGGTGGTCGAGACGCCCCAGCACTTCCTGCTGCGGGTCGCCTGCGGGCTCGCCGAGGACGAGAGCGAGCGGGCGCTGGAGGAGGTCGCCGCGCTGTACGGGCTGATGAGCCGGCTGGACTACCTGCCCTCCTCCCCCACGCTGTTCAACTCCGGCACCCGCCACCCGCAGATGTCGTCCTGCTACCTGCTGGACTCCCCCAAGGACGAGCTGGACTCCCTCTACGAGCGCTACCACCAGGTCGCCCGCCTCTCGAAGCACGCCGGCGGCATCGGCCTGTCGTTCTCCCGCATCCGTTCCCGGGGCTCGCTGATCCGCGGCACCAACGGGCACTCCAACGGCATCGTCCCGTTCCTGAAGACGCTGGACGCCTCGGTCGCCGCCGTGAACCAGGGCGGCCGGCGCAAGGGCGCGGCCGCGGTCTACCTGGAGACCTGGCACGCGGACATCGAGGAGTTCCTCGAACTGCGCGACAACACCGGTGAGGACGCCCGCCGTACGCACAACCTGAACCTGGCGCACTGGGTGCCGGACGAGTTCATGCGCCGGGTCGCCGACGACGCGCAGTGGTCGCTGTTCTCCCCGGTGGACGTGCCCGAGCTGGTCGACCTGTGGGGCGAGGAGTTCGACGCGGCCTACCGCGCCGCCGAGGCGAAGGGCCTGGCGCGCAGGACGCTCCCGGCGCGCGAGCTGTACGGCCGGATGATGCGCACCCTCGCCCAGACCGGCAACGGCTGGATGACCTTCAAGGACACCGCCAACCGCACCGCCAACCAGACCGCCGAGCCGGGCCACGTCGTCCACTCCTCCAACCTGTGCACGGAGATCCTGGAGGTCACCGACGACGGGGAGACGGCGGTCTGCAACCTCGGCTCGGTCAACCTCGCGGCCTTCGCGGGAGCGGACGGCATGGACTGGGAGCGCCTGGACGCGGCGGTCCGCACCGCCGTGACGTTCCTGGACCGCGTGGTCGACATCAACTTCTACCCGACCGAGGAGGCGTCCCGGTCCAACAGCCGCTGGCGCCCGGTGGGTCTGGGCGTGATGGGGCTGCAGGACGTGTTCTTCCGGCTCCGGATGCCGTTCGACTCCCCCGAGGCGAAGGCGCTGTCCACCCGGATCGCCGAGCGCATCATGCTCACCGCGTACGAGACGTCCGCCGGCCTGGCCGAGCGGCACGGCCCGCTGCCCGCCTGGGAGAGGACCCGTACCGCCCGGGGCGTGCTGCACCCCGACCACTACGGCGTCGAGCTCGCCTGGCCGGAGCGCTGGGACGCGCTGCGGACCCGGATCGCCGCGACGGGTCTGCGCAACGCGCTGCTGCTGGCGATCGCGCCCACCGCGACCATCGCGTCCATCGCCGGCGTGTACGAGTGCATCGAGCCGCAGGTGTCCAACCTGTTCAAGCGCGAGACGCTGTCCGGGGAGTTCCTCCAGGTCAACTCGTATCTGGTGGAGGACCTCAAGCGGCTCGGCGTGTGGGACGCCCGCACCCGTGAGGCGCTGCGGGAGGCGGGCGGCTCGGTGCAGGACTTCGCGTGGATCCCCGAGGACGTACGGCGGCTGTACCGCACGGCGTGGGAGATCCCGCAGCGCGGCCTGATCGACATGGCCGCCGCCCGCACCCCGTTCCTGGACCAGGGGCAGTCGCTCAACCTGTTCCTGGAGACGCCGACCATCGGGAAGCTCTCCTCGATGTACGCCTACGCCTGGAAGCAGGGGCTGAAGACCACCTACTACCTGCGCTCCCGCCCGGCGACCCGGATCGCCCGGGCGGCCCGCGCCGCCGTCCCCGTCCAGCAGCCGGCCGATCCCGAGGCCGTCGCCTGCTCTCTCGAGAACCCCGAATCCTGCGAGGCCTGCCAGTGACCACCAGCACGACCAAGAACCTGCTCGACCCCGGCTTCGAGCTGACCCTGCGCCCCATGCGCTACCCGGACTTCTACGAGCGCTACCGGGACGCGATCAAGAACACCTGGCACGTCGAGGAGGTGGACCTGCACTCGGACGTCGCCGACCTGGCGAAGCTGACGCCAGAGGAGCAGCATCTGATCGGCCGGCTCGTGGCGTTCTTCGCCACCGGCGACTCGATCGTGGCGAACAACCTGGTGCTGACGCTGTACAAGCACATCAACTCGCCCGAGGCGCGGCTGTACCTGTCGCGGCAGTTGTTCGAGGAGGCCGTGCACGTCCAGTTCTACCTGACCCTGCTGGACACCTACCTGCCCGATCCGGACGACCGGGCGGCGGCCTTCGCGGCCGTGGAGAACATCCCCTCCATCCGGGAGAAGGCCGAGTTCTGCTTCCGGTGGATGGACTCGGTGGAGGAGATCGACCGGCTGGAGTCGAAGGCCGACCGGCGCCGCTTCCTGCTGAACCTGATCTGCTTCGCGGCCTGCATCGAGGGCCTGTTCTTCTACGGCGCGTTCGCCTACGTCTACTGGTTCCGCAGCCGGGGTCTGCTGCACGGCCTGGCGACCGGCACCAACTGGGTGTTCCGCGACGAGACGATGCACATGAGCTTCGCCTTCGACGTGGTGGACACCGTGCGCAAGGAGGAGCCGGAGCTGTTCGACGAGGAGCTCGGACGGCAGGTCACCGACATGCTGCGCGAGGCCGTCGAGGCGGAGCTGCAGTTCGCCCGTGACCTGTGCGGCGACGGGCTGCCCGGCATGAACACCGCGTCGATGCGGCAGTACCTGGAGTGCGTCGCCGACCAGCGTCTGCTGCGCCTCGGCTTCGCGCCGGTGTACGGCTCGGAGAACCCGTTCTCCTTCATGGAGCTGCAGGGCGTGCAGGAGCTGACCAACTTCTTCGAGCGCCGTCCGTCCGCGTACCAGGTCGCCGTGGAGGGCACGGTCGACCTGGACGAGGACTTCTAGGACCCGGGCGCCGGAACCGTCTCACGCCGCCCGTGCATGGCGGCGCGGGGCGGCCCGGTGCTCCGGGCGGGACGCGGCCGGCCGGTCGGGCGGCTCGGTGACGGGGGCAACCTCGGCCTGCCGGAGCTGCCGGTCGATGCGGCGGTCGCGCAGGATGCCGATCACGGCGGGCGCGGTCATGAGGACGAACAGGCCGAGAACGGCCACCATCGAGATCAGTGCTTCCATCTGCGTCGTGTTCATGGACACCACTGTCGCGCCGGACACTCCTGACCGGGAGTGGCAGGACTGCCGTGCACCCTCGATTTACTGCCAACGGCGAGGCACACTGGAGTCATGCTCCGGAATGTGGCGGCCGTCCTCCTCGACGGCGTGAATCCGTTCGAACTCGGTGTGGTCTGCGAGGTGTTCGGCATCGACCGCAGCGACGACGGGTTGCCGGTCTACGACTTCGCCGTCGCCTCGGCGGACGGACCGACGGTGCGCTCCAGTACGGGCTTCTCGCTTCACGTCGAGCACGGGCTGGAGCGCCTGGAGACGGCGGACCTGATCACCGTGCCGGCCGGCGCCTCCTACGTGACGCGGGAGTTCCCGCCCGAGCTGCTGGACGCCCTGCGCCGGGGCGTCGACCGGGGCGCGCGGGTGCTGAGCGTGTGCACGGGGGTGTTCGTGCTGGCCGCCGCCGGGCTGCTGGAGGGCCGGCGCGCCGCCGTGCACTGGAAGCACGCGGAGGAGCTGAGCCGCAGGTACCCCCATCTGACGGCGGCGCCCGACGTGCTCTACGTCGACGAGGACCCGGTGATCACCTCGGCGGGCACCGCCGCGGGCATCGACGCCTGTCTGCATCTGGTGCGCAAGGAGCAGGGCCCGGAGGTGGCCAACCGGATCGCCCGGCGGATGGTGGTGCCGCCGCACCGCGACGGCGGACAGGCCCAGTACATCGAGCGTCCGCTGCCGGAGCCCGGGGGCGACTCGGTCGCCGGGGTGCTGGTGTGGATGGAGCAGCACCTCGACGAGGAGGTCACCGTCGAGCAGCTCGCCGCCCGCGCCCTCATGTCGCCGCGCACCTTCGCCCGCCGCTTCCAGCAGGAGACCGGCACCACGCCCTACCGCTGGATCCTGCGCCAGCGGGTGCTGCTGGCCCAGCATCTGCTGGAGAAGACGGACGAGACGGTGGACGCGATCGCGGGCCGCACCGGTTTCGGCAACGCGGCCGCGCTGCGCCACCACTTCGTGCGCGCGGTCGGGACCACCCCGCAGTCCTACCGGCGCGCGTTCAGGGGCCCGGAGGCCGCCTGACCGCACGCCGGACGGCGGGACGTCAGCGGGGCAGCGCCCGCAGCATCAGCCGGCGGGGCCGCAGCGTGATGCCGATGCGGGGCCGGGGGTCGGAGTCCGGCGCGTGCTCGAAGCGGTACGCGTGGGCGACCACGGCGGTGATGAGCGTGAGCTCCGCCATGGAGAAGTGGTCGCTGGGGCACTTGCGGTTGCCCACGCTGAACGGGCTCATCGCGTACTTGGGCACGTCCTTGGACCGCTCCGGGAGCCAGCGGTCCGGGTCGAAGTCCTCGTTCCGCTCGTACGACCGCCGGTCGCGCTGGATCGCGTACGGGCTGTAGATGAGGTCCGCGCCCTTCGGAATGCGGTAACCGCCGAGTTCCGTGTCGGCGACCGCGCGGCGGGTCAATATCCATACGGCCGGATACAGCCGCAGGGTCTCCGTGACGACATTCGCGGTGTACGTCAGCTTCCGCACGTCGTCGAATGCGACCGGGCGGTCGCCGACCACGGAT
Source organism: Streptomyces sp. GB4-14 (assembly GCF_022696125.1). Classification (NCBI taxonomy): domain Bacteria; kingdom Bacillati; phylum Actinomycetota; class Actinomycetes; order Kitasatosporales; family Streptomycetaceae; genus Streptomyces; species Streptomyces sp. GB4-14. The sequence continues at coordinate 1,962,247 of NZ_RZHO01000002.1, forward strand.
TCCACCTCGTCGCGGATCTTGTCGCCGAGTTCCGGGTGCTCGGTGAGAACCAGGAGCAACGACATGACCGTGGATCCGACGGTTTCGGCGCCGGGGGTCAGGATGGCGATGACCTGATCGTGGATCTCCTGTTCCCCGATGGGGTCGCCATTGTCGTCCTTCGCCTCCAGCAAAGCCGTCAGCAAATCGTTCGGTTTTTGACCGCTTGCCCGTCGGTCGGCGACGATCTCGTCGACCAGGACATGCAAATCGGCCAGTGCGCGGTTGAATTCCCGATTGGATGGAAGCGGAACCTTGTAGAGCGGTCCGAGCGGCACCACCATGCGCTGGTACATCCCCGCGAACAGGGTGGTGAGGTCGGCGCATATGCGATCGGCGCGGGCGTCCATGTAGCTGCCGCGCATCAGACAGCGGGCGGCGACCCGCACGGCCACGCGGAACGACTCGTACGTGATGTCCAGCACCCCGGCCGCGGCCCGCCAGCGCTCCACGAGCGCACGGGCCTCCTCGGCCATGACGGGGCCGTAGGCGGGGATCGCGTCGAGCCGGAACGCCGGCTGGATGGTGCGCCGCTGGCGGCGGTGCAGCGTGCCGTTGGCGGTGGCCACGCCCTCCTTGCCGAGCAGGCTCTCCAGCGACTCCCACAGGGGCCCGGCGATGATGTAGTCCGGGCTGAGCGCCACCGCTCCGGTGAGCGCGGGGGTGGTGACGGCGTAAACGGTCTTGGGGCCCAGCTTCAGGCGCACCACGTCGCCGTGGTCGCGCAGCTGGGACAGGAAGGCCAGCGGGTCGCGCGCCAGGCGCCAGCCGTGGCCGAGGAGCGGGACCGCGCCGCCCGCCACGGGCGGCTCCGCCGTCGCGGTGGTGTCCTTCGGGCGTACGGACTCGACGGTCATTTCTCACCTTCCGTTGCGTTGTTGACGTACGGGGGCGTGGACCGGTCGTCCCAGCTGTCGACCCGGTACCGGCCGGACTCGTGGTGGAACCAGTAGACGGAACTGAACCAGTTCCGCATGTTGCCGACGCAGGCGCGCACGGCGGCGCTCGTCTCCTTTCCGCCCACCGTCCCGTCGTCGAGCCGGTCGGCGAACCGTAATGCCTCCTGTTCCGCGTCCAGGAATTCGCTGATGCATTTCTCCACGCGGCGCCGTACGTCGGCGATCGCCTCTTCGAGGGTCATTCCCTCGTGGGTGACGAGACTGATGCCGAGATTGTGCACCTCGTTTCCGGCGATTTCCTTGGGCAGCGAGCAGAGGTCGTTGTACCAGGCGGCGAATTCCTGACTGAGCAGCGCCGGTTTCCGATAGGCCGGGTTCTTCCGCACCGCGTCCGGAAGTTCGTACCCCGCGCTCGGTTCCAGAAGGTCGGTCCAGATCCGGTGCGCGAAAGTGAGGCGGCGCAGTTCGAGGTATTCCTCGACGGTCGGGACGATGCCTTCGGTGCGGTTGTGGAACTCCCGGTCGTACGCCTCGATCACGGCGTGGAAGTGGCGCGCGAACCGCGCGTTCCAGGTGTCCGGAAGGAACGCGTAGAGCCGCTGCACGCTGTCGGCGAGGCCCGCGACCACGGGGTCCTGGTGACCCAGGTGGTCACCGGGGCGGTCGAGGGCGTTGTGCAGCAGGTCCTTCAGCCGCCGCCAGGCATCGGGCCGGCCGTGCACGATGTCGCGATCGTGACGGTCGTCCCAGACGAAGAACCAGGCGCTGTAGTCCGCTATCGCCTGGAGGACCTCGTCGGGCGCGCCTATGTAGTAGCCCGCCATGAGGTCCGTGTAGCACAGGCCGTCGGCATATGACTCCACCTTCTCCGGCGTCATGAGCCGCTTTTCGAGCAGCCATGCCCGGGTCTCCCTCTGGAGCTTCGGCCAATACGGGTGGAGTTGCCGGGGAAACGCCGCCTCGATCACCGGAAGAGACAGCGCCGGTGGAACCGCGATGGTGGTCGGTGTCGATGTGGAGCCGTGTGACAAAGCATGCACGAACATTCCCCTCTCAGCCGCCAGTTGAGCGCCCGCCCCCCGAGCCGGGCGTACGCCGTGCGTATCCCCGTACCTCCATTCAGCACCACAACTGACCGCTCTGGGAACGGATTTGCTCCTTTCACTACTTCTGGATGCGCACAGACGAACGGCGCCCGTCCGGGATGTACCGGATCGGGCGCCGTGCGCGCGATGTGCAGGAAGCCGTGAAGTCGGTCAGTCGTTGGCGACCACGGGGTAGCGCGGCTCGTTCTCGGCCATCTGCTTGAGCGCGGCCTTGCGCTCGCGCTTCGACAGACGGTCGATGTACAGGTAGCCGTACAGGTGGTCCGTCTCGTGCTGGAGGCAGCGCGCGAAGTAACCCGTTCCGCGTACCCGGATCGGGTTGCCCTTCTCGTCCTGGCCGGTCACCTCGGCGTAGTCGGGCCGGGCCAGCGGCGCGTACGCGGTGGGCACCGAGAGGCAGCCCTCGCTGCTGTCGTCCAGCCGGCGCCGCTCGGCGGGCAGTTCGACCAGCTTGGGGTTGCAGACCACGCCGACGTGGCGCACGCCCTCGTCGTCGGGGCAGTCGTAGACGAAGACCTTCAGGTCGACACCGATCTGGTTGGCGGCCAGGCCCACGCCTTCGGCGGTGCGCTGGCTGGCGAACATGTCGGCGACGAGCTGCTGGAACTCCTCGCCGAAGTCCGTGACGTCCTTGCACTCCTTGTGGAGCACCGGGTTGCCGACCACGGTGATCGGGCGCGAGGTGCCGCGCTCCCGCCACTGAGCCTCGCGCTTCTCGCAGTCCTCCGTGTCGATGACGTAGCCCTCGTCGTCGACGGGGAGCACGCCCGCGTGCTGCTGATCGGTGTCCTGCTGAGCCATGACCGACGTGTGCCTTCCTGAGAAACCGGAGGTGATGTGACAAGGGTAAGCGGCAGCGGCCCGTGAGGGGCGCTGGGCAGCATCGGTGTGCGGCTCCGCCGCGTGGGCGCGATCAGCCACGACGAGCCCGCATCCGGCAGCGGGCCCTAGCAGACCTCTTCGAGATCCCGCCAGTCCCGGGAGTCCGGACTGTCGGCGACCCACCCGTCCAGCAGCCCCCGGACCAAGGACGCGGGCGCGGCAATGCCGCATTCCCGCTCCGGCACCCACAACTGCCCGTCCGTCCGGTGCCCCAACGGCCCGGGATGCCCCGGCTCGCTGTGATCGTGCGGATCGAGATGCTCGCCGTCACCCTCGTCGGACGGCATCCGCGACTCCGAGCACATCCGGCACAGCAGCCGCACCGACGACGACCAGTCCTCGGCCGCGAACCCGGCGTCGGACGCGAGCTGTTCCAGCGCGTCCCGGTCGGCCTCGGACGCCGCCTCCAGCAGCACCACCCAGGTCGGCACCGGCGAGGGCGCCCACAACTCGATCTCGTCGAACACCGGGTAGGTGTGCCCGGCGGCGGTGCTCCGCTCGCCGTGCGGCACCCCGTCGTGCAGGACGACCTCGCCCCAGCGGCGACCCGAGGACGGCAGGGGGATGGACAGCACCTCGATGCGGGCCGGGTCGAGCCGCCGCCCCCACACCACTTCGGCCTCCCCCTCCGGGGACAGCCGCACGGCCGCGCTGCCCAGGTCCATGCCGAGGGGCTCGCCCGAGTCGGTCGCGGGTCCTGGCACCTTGAGCCCGTACGCCTGCCAGGCGCGGCGGGCCAGCGGCCAGTCCTGCAGGGCGGTGGCGGCGATGCCCACGTTCCACCAGTCCGGCGCCCCGGTGTCGCGGTCGAGCAGGGCGACGGCGCGCAGTCCGGCGGCGCGCGCCTGCTCCCAGTCGTGCCGGAACTTGTGCAGCAGCGCGAGGTTGAACCAGGACTCCGACAGCCAGGGCTCCAGATCGGCGGCCCGTGTCAGCAGCGCGCCCGCGTCCTCGTACCGGCCGTCGCCGATGAGCGTGAACGCGCGGTCCGTGGCCTGCCGCCAGGAGGCGGAGGGCCGGTGACGTCCCTTGCCGAAGATCCTCACGATTCCCGCCTGCCAGTTCCGTTCGGTGGGCCGGCCGCAGCGATCGGCGCCCCCGGACACCCTCTCCTTCGCATCCAACCACGTACGGCCGCGAGGGCGCTCATTACCCATGGGTTACCCAGCTCGGCCGGGAACCAGACCGCCCGGTCCGCCCTCTCACCACGACCGGTCCACCTGCTCACGCGTCCCCTCCGTGTCCCGGGACAGAACCCTGGCCAGGGCCTCGACGACCTCCGGCGCGTACTCCCCGGCGGCCCCCAGCCGCAGTTCCTCCAGCGCGGTCAGCGGCCCCCCGGGCCCTCCTTCCCTGCACTTCTCGTCGTACGCGTTCACCACCCGGACGATACGGGCGGCGAGCGGCTGCTCGGCGTGCGGGTCGGCCTGGCGTTCGACGATCCCGGCGACCCGGGGATCCACCCCGGTCTGCCGCACCACCGCGCCGCCCAGGAGCGCGATCCGCCGCTGCTCGGCGGGCGGCAGCCCGGCAGTGGCGCCCTCGGGAACCGGATCGACGAGGCTGAGCTGCCCGATGTCGTGCATCAGCGCCGCGTACTCCAGCACGGTCAGCTCCGGCTCGGTCAGCCCGAGGTCCCGGCCCACCGCCTGACTGAGCGCGGCGACCCGGCGCGAGTGCCCGTGCGGGGTGTACCCGGCGATCTCGGTGGCGCGCGCGAGGGACGCGATGGTCTGCCGGTAGGTGGCGCGCACCGCCGTGTACCTCCGGTGGGACAGCTGCGCGAGCAGCAGCGGTACAGAGAACACGGGCAGCGCCCACAGCCCCACGACCGCCGCGCCCAGCGCCATCACCGCGCCGGTGGCGACGACGGCGGCGCCGATGCCGGACACCGCCCGCAGTTCGTCGCGCAGCAGCGGCGGGAAGGGCCAGCCGGTGCGGGAGTGGGCCAGCGCGGCGGCGAGCACGGCGTCGCACAGCGCGGTCAAGGTCAGCAGGACGAGCAGCAACAGCGCGTGTCCCGGCCCGCTGAAGTCGTCGAACGCGCCCCGGGCGTGCAGCGGGTGGAAGCACACGGCGACGAAGCCGACGGTCAGCACCCTGCGGGTCACGGGGTCCAGGGCGGGCCCGTCGCCGCGTCCGACGTGCGGGACGCTGCCGAGCAGCGACGCGGCGAGCACCACGGTGACGACCTGGGCGGCGCCGAGTTCGGCGGGCCGCCCCGCGACCTCGCCGAGCAGCGCGTACGCCAGCGCGCCGGCCGCGGCGAGCGGCGCGGGCTCCCGGATCCCCCGGCCGCCCCGCCGGGTGAGCTCGCCGACCGCGACGAGCGTGCCGAAGGCGAGGGCGGTGGAGCGGTCCTCGACGCCGTGGTACAGCGTGGCGCCCAGCGACCCGGCCGCCAGGACGGCGGCGCACAGGTGCACGACGGTGTGCAGCGGGACGGTGTGCGCGCGGGGCCTCACCGGCGCGCACCGGGACGGCCGGTGACGGGTGCGGCGGGACCGGGGACGGCCGTCCGCCGGGGCTCGTCGGCGGTCACCGCGGGGTGCCAGCCGGTGCGGCCGATCGCGCGGACCAGCGCCTTCACCATCCGCGGGTCGAAGTGCGTCCCCGCGCACCGCTCCAGCTCCTCCAGCGCCACAGGCACCGGGCGCGCCCTGCTGTAGCTGCGGGTGGACGTCATCGCGTCGAAGGCGTCGGCGACCGCGACGACCCGCGCGGACTCCGGGATCTGACCGCCCGCCAGCCCGTAGGGGTAGCCCTTGCCGTCGAGCCGCTCGTGGTGGTGCAGCACGGCCGCGCGCGCCTCGCCGAGGAAGGAGATGCCGCGCACCATCTCGTGCCCGTACTCGGGGTGCAGTTCGATGACGCGCCGCTCCTCGGGGGTGAGCGGGCCGTTCTTGGTGAGCAGCCGGGTGGGCACCCCGAGCTTGCCGACATCGTGCAGGATGCCCGCGAAGCGCAGCATCTCGACCCGTTCGTCGTCCATGCCGAGTTCGCGCGCGATCAGCATCGACGCCCGGCCGACGCGCTCGCTGTGCCCGCGCGTGTAGCCGTCCTTGATGTCGACGGCCTGCACCAGCGCGCGGATCGTGGCCTGGTGCGCGGCGCGCTCCCGGTGGTACTGGGCGAACGCCCACCACGAGACGCCCATCGGCAGCAGCACCAGCAGCGCCGCCACCGGCCCGTAGGGGCTGCGCCACAGCAGGGCCATCATCAGCCCGGCCAGGCCGTGCACGGTGAGCGGCGCCAGTGAACCGAGGAACAGCCTCCACCAGGCGGCCACGGGACGGCTGCGGGGCAGCGCGCCGGGGGCGGGCGCCAGGACGCCGCCGTCGAGCAGGGTGAGGACGAGGCAGAACGCGAGCACGGCGGCGCCCGCCGTGGCGAGGGCGCCCGGCATGTCGCAGTGCGCCACCGCGTCCCGGCCGCCGGTCTTCAGGTGGACCAGGCCGGCGGCCCACACGGCGACGACGAGCCGGCCGGTGCGCCACAGCCGGCGCGCGAGCCGCGGGCCGTGCTCGACGGGGAGCAGCAGCGCCCCGGGCAGCGCGACGAGGGCGGCGGCTGTGGGCGGCAGCAAGAAGGCCCCGGCGAGCAGCACGGGGTGGAAGGTGCCGCCGGGATGCGGACCGGCGACGAGACGGGACCGGGCGAGACGCTCGCATCCGGCGTACAGGGCGGCGAGCAGGACGACCGGCCACCAGGGGACGCGCGGGTCGGGCAGGGACGACAGCACCCCCGGCCGGGGGACGCCCGGCAGGGGGAGCAGACAGCACAGTCCCAGCAGGGTGACGCCTACGAGATACACCCGGGCCCGCGCCGGTAACGCCTCCATGAGCCCCTCCCCCGACCGTGCCGCGCGCGTCCTTCTCCGTCCGCCGGCCTCTGGAGCCTAGGACGGGCGCGGGCGCCGCCGCGGGCGGACCACCGGCGGATTAGCACAATCGGGTGACGCGGGCCCCGGGGTGGGGAGGTGTCAGGACTCCTGCGGAGCGGCCGTGACGTCCTGCTCGGGCACGGACTGGCCGGAGCGGATCAGGTCGATCCGGCCCATGACCTTCGACCGCAGGTCGCCCGGCACGTCGTCCTGGCCGCAACACCGCTTGACGAGCTTCTTGACCGCCTGCTCCAGCCCGTACTTCTCCAGGCAGGGCGAGCACTCCTCGAAGTGGTGCTCGAACTTCCGGCAGTCGGCATCCGGCATCTCACGGTCGAGGAACTCGTAGAGATGATCGAGGATTTCGCTGCAATCCGTCTCGTGCGGCTCTCCGCAGCTCATGACCCCGAGCCTTTCGCTTCGTTCGACTCCCCGGCACCGGCCGGGACCAGCCCGCGCTCGCGCGCGTAGTCCTCGAGCATGCCGCGCAGCTGGCGACGTCCCCGGTGAAGCCGGGACATCACCGTTCCGATGGGTGTCCCCATGATGTCGGCGATCTCCTTGTAGGCAAAGCCCTCGACATCGGCGAGATACACCGCGATGCGGAACTCCTCCGGGATCGCCTGCAGGGCTTCCTTCACGTCCGAGTCCGGCAGGTGGTCCAACGCCTGCGACTCGGCGGAGCGCAGACCCGTGGACATGTGCGACTCGGCGCGCGCGAGCTGCCAGTCCTCGATCTCCTCGGCCGCGGAGCGCTGGGGTTCGCGCTGCTTCTTGCGGTACGAGTTGATGAAGGTGTTGGTGAGGATCCGGTACAGCCACGCCTTGAGGTTGGTGCCCTCGCGGAACTGGTGGAACGACCCGTACGCCTTGGCGTAGGTCTCCTGCACCAGGTCCTCGGCGTCGGCCGGGTTGCGCGTCATGCGCAGCGCGGCCGAGTACATCTGGTCGAGGAACTCGAGCGCGTCCCGTTCGAAGCGCGCGCTGCGCTCCGTGGTCGACTCCGCGCGCGTGTCGCCCTGGCCCTCGGGCTGCTCCGCCTGGCCGTGTTCGGTCCCTGCGTCGGTACCGGGAACCGGACCCACCTCCTCGAATGTCGTCGCGAGACCGACACCGGCCTCACCCGAATCGGAGGATAGACGACGATGCGGTCCGCCCGCCGCCCGAATCGGGGCGGTCTTGGCCGCGTGCAGCACCGTCCAGTCGAGGTCGGCGCGGGCACTGCGGCTCGGGCAGAACGTGGAACCCATGCGGTGGACTTCCTCTCCTACGGCGGCGGTGCCGTTCGACCGGCACGTACGCACCCCACAACAGCGGGGGCCGCGCTCGCATTCCCGGCCAGCGCCTCAGCCCAGGGCGGCCGTCCACCGCACGACCGCGTCCGTGACGACCCGGAGGGCCTCCTCCTGTGCGAGGTCCGCCCGCTTGGGCACGGCGAAGCCGTGGTCGGCCTGCGGCACCTCCACCAGTTCGTGGTCCCCCTCGGGGAACTCGGCGGGTTTCCCGAAGGGGTCGTTGCCGCCCTGGACGACGAGTGCGGGGACGCCCGCGCCCAGCAGTTCGTCGGCGCGGGACTTCTCCGGCCTGCCCGGCGGGTGCAGCGGGAAGCTCAGTGCCAGGACGGCCCGGGCGCCCAATTCCGTCGCGGTGCGGCAGGCGACGCGGGCGCCGGCGCTGCGTCCGCCGGAGATCACCGGCAGCCCGGGCCTCGTCAGCGCGGGCCAGACGCCGCGCCAGCCGGTGTCCAGGGTCTTCGGCGCTGGGGCGACCTTCTTGCCGGCCACCCGCCATGGCTGTTCGACGAGCGCGACGGTCACGCCGTGCGCGGGCAGGACGGCGGCGAGCGCGGCGAGGTCGCGGGCCCCGATGCCGCCGCCCGCGCCGTGGCCCGCGGCGAGGACGAGACGCGGCTGCCCGGCGTGGTGCCAGGTGATGCGGGCGTCGCCGGCGTCCGTGGTGATCGTTTCGGTGGTCACATCGCTGGTCGCGTCAGACTCGGTGGTCACGTCAGAAGAGTGTGCCCTCTTCCGGGGCGGCCAGCTCCTTCAGCAGCTCCGCGCCGTTGTTGCGGACGTTGCTGACCGCGGTGGTGACCGGGTAGGCGCGCATCAGACCGGGCGGCGGCGGGGCGAGCAGCCCGCGCAGGTCCTCGGGGTCGGTGCGGGACGGGTCGAGCCAGGCGTCCCAGCGGTCCGGGGTGAGCATCAGCGGCATCCGCGGGTGGATCTCGGCCAGCGCGTGCGGCCCCTCCGCCGGGGCCACGGCCAGCGGACTCGTCTCGGCCTCGGTGGTGATCACGGAGCAGGTCACCCACCAGGCGCGCGGGTGGTCGTCGGGCAGGGTGCGGTCGCGCCAGAACTCGTACAGTCCGGCCATCGCGAAGACCGAGCCGTCGGCCGGGGTGACGAAGTAGGGCTGCTTGCGGGGGCGCTTCTTCTTGCCCTCGACCTCCAGGTCGCGCTCCTGCTTGCCGGTGACCCACTCGTAGTAGCCGTCGGCGGGGAGGATGCAGCGGCGGGAGGCGAAGGCACGGCGGTACGACGGCTTCTCGTGGACGGTCTCCGCGCGCGCGTTGATCATCCGGGCGCCTCCCTCGGGGGTCTTGGACCAGGAGGGCACCAGTCCCCACTTCAGCGTGCGCAGCTGCCGAACCGGGCGGGGGTCGTCCGCGTCCTTCAGAGGACGGTCGAGGACGGCGTAGACCTCCTTGGTCGGCGCCACGTTGTAGTCGGGCTCCAGGGTCTCCTCGGGCTCCCACTTCTCGATCTCGAAGATCCCGGCGAGATCCTCGGGCCTGCGACTCGCTGCATACCGTCCGCACATACGTGCAACACTGCCAGACTCCGCACGCGCACAGGGAGCGATCCAACACACATGACGAGCATGGCCAGCACCGCGCCCGCGTCCCTCGCGTCCCTCTGGGACGAGGTCGCGGGCACCCAGCCCGACCCGGACCTGTGGGTGGTCGTCGCGACCCTGGTGGCGGCCCTCGCCGTGGTGGTGCCGCAGGCTCCCTGGCGTATCGCGCGGAACGCCGTCACGATCGCGCACGAGGGCGGGCACGGCCTGGTGGCGCTGCTCACCGGCCGCACTCTGACGGGGATACGCCTGCACTCCGACACCAGCGGCCTGACCGTCAGCCGGGGCAAGCCGACCGGCATCGGCATGATCCTCACGGCCGCCGCCGGCTACACCGCTCCACCGCTGCTGGGCCTGGGCGGGGCCGCGCTGCTCGGCGCGGGACGCATCACACTGCTGCTGTGGCTGGCCACCGCGCTGCTGCTGGCGGTGCTGGTGATGATCCGCAACGCCTACGGGGCGGTGTCGGTGCTGGTCACCGGGAGCACGTTCGTGCTGGTGTCGTGGCTCGCGGGACCCCAGGTGCAGGCGGCGTTCGCGTACGCCGTGGTGTGGTTCCTGCTGCTGGGCGGGGTGCGCCCGGCGTTCGAGCTCCAGGCCAAGCGGCGGCGCGGGGGCGCAGGGGACTCGGACGCGGACCAGCTGTCCCGGCTGACGCACGTGCCGGCGGGGATGTGGCTGTTCCTCTTCCACGCGGTGTCGGTGTGCTCGCTCCTGGGCGGAGGGCGCTGGCTGCTGGGCCTGTGACCCGGGGGCCGGCGGGGTGACCGGGCGGTGTTCCGCCTGGCGGGCACGGAACGGCCGGGCTCCCCGCCTCCTTATAAAGTGGCCCCATGGCCCCGAATCCCACGCACACCGCCCTCTGGCCCGCCCCGCACGCGAGCGGAGCCGTCGACGCGACGGTCCACGTGCCCGGATCCAAGTCGGTCACCAACCGCGCTCTCGTCCTCGCCGCCCTCGCCTCCGAGCCGGGCTGGCTGCGCCGCCCCCTGCGCTCGCGCGACACGCTGCTGATGGCGGGCGGGCTGCGCACGCTGGGCGTGGAGATCGAGGAGGGCGTCGGTCCTGACGGGACGGGCGAGGCCTGGCGTGTGGTGCCGGCCGGTCTGCGCGGCCCGGCCACCGTGGACGTGGGCAACGCGGGCACGGTGATGCGTTTCCTGCCTCCGGTGGCCACCCTGGCGGACGGCCCGGTGCGCTTCGACGGCGACCCGCGGTCCTACGAGCGTCCCCTGAACGGCGTCATCGACGCGCTGCGCCGGCTCGGCGCCCGGATCGACGACGACGACCGGGGCGCGCTGCCGATGACGGTGCACGGCGGGGGCGCGCTGGACGGCGGCACGGTCGAGGTGGACGCGTCCTCGTCGTCCCAGTTCGTCAGCGCCCTGCTGTTGTCGGCGCCGCGTTTCAACCAGGGCGTGGAGGTGCGGCACACCGGCGCGACGCTGCCGTCGATGCCGCACATCCGGATGACGGTCGACATGCTCCGCGCGGTCGGCGCCCAGGTGGACACCCCCGAGTCCGGAGGCGAACCGAACGTCTGGCGGGTCACCCCGGGCGCCCTGCTCGGCCGGGACCTGACGATCGAGCCGGACCTGTCCAACGCGCAGCCGTTCCTGGCGGCCGCGCTGATCACCGGCGGCAAGGTGGTGATCCCCGACTGGCCCGCGCGGACCACCCAGCCCGGCGACCGGCTGCGGGAGATCTTCACCAAGATGGGCGGCTCCTGCGAGCTGACCGAGTACGGGCTGGTCTTCACCGGCTCCGGCGCGGTGCACGGCATCGACGTGGACCTCGGCGAGGTGGGCGAGCTGACGCCGGGCATCGCGGCGGTCGCGGCTCTCGCGGACTCCCCGTCGACCCTGCGGGGCGTGGCGCATCTGCGGCTGCACGAGACGGACCGGCTGGCCGCGCTCACCAAGGAGATCAACGAGCTGGGCGGTGACGTCACCGAGACGGCCGACGGTCTGCACATCCGCCCGCGCCGGCTGCACGGCGGGGTCTTCCACACCTACGAGGACCACCGCATGGCCACCGCCGGTGCGATCATCGGCCTGGCGGTCGAGGGCGTGCAGATCGAGAACGTGGCGACCACGGCGAAAACCCTGCCGGACTTCCCCGAGCTGTGGACCGGGATGCTCGGGGCATAGGGGTTCACGATGCGCCGTTACGGCAAGCACACCGACGAGGACGACATCCGCTCCCGCCCCAACCGCAAGGGCAACCGGCCGCGCACCCACATCAGGCCCAAGCACGAGGACGCCGCCGAGGGCATGGTGCTCACGGTCGACCGGGGCCGGCTGACCTGCCTCGTCGATGACCGCGTCGTGACCGCGATGAAGGCCCGCGAGCTGGGCCGCAAGGCCGCCGTGGTGGGTGACCGGGTGGCCCTCGTCGGCGATCTGTCCGGCAAGAAGGACACCCTCGCCCGGATCGTGCGCATCGCGGAGCGGTCCTCGGTGCTGCGCCGCACCGCCGACGACGACGATCCCTACGAGCGGGTGGTCGTCGCCAACGCCGACCAGCTCGCCGTGGTCACCGCCCTCGCCGACCCCGAGCCCCGGCCGCGCCTGATCGACCGTTGCCTGGTCGCCGCCTTCGACGGCGGCCTGGAGCCGCTGCTGGTGCTGACCAAGTCCGACCTGGCCCCGCCCGACAAGCTGCTGGAGTTGTACGGCGACCTGGACATCCCGTACGTCGTCACCAGCCGCGCGGAGCTGGAGAGCGGGGAGGCGGTGGAGCGGGTGCGCGAGCAGCTCGACGGCCGGATCACCGCGTTCGTGGGCCACTCCGGCGTCGGCAAGACCACTCTCGTCAACGCGCTGGTGCCCGACGAGCGGCGTCGCACCACCGGTCACGTCAACGCGGTGACCGGGCGCGGCCGGCACACCACGACGTCCGCGCTGGCACTGCCGCTCGCGGGCGCCGAGGGCTGGGTGATCGACACACCGGGCGTCCGGTCGTTCGGGCTGGCCCACGTCGACCCGTCACGGGTCATCCACGCCTTCCCCGACCTGGAGCCGGGCACGGAGGGCTGTCCGCGTGCGTGCAGTCACGACGAGCCGGACTGCGCGCTGGACGACTGGGTGGCGGAGGGCCACGCGGACCCGGCGCGGCTGTACTCGCTGCGGCGGCTGCTCGCCTCGCGGGAGCGCGGCGAGGGAGACTGACCCGCGTCGTGTTTGCCCCGTGGTGTCGCCGGTAAGTGCATAATCGCACCGAGCCGGACACGAACCAGACGAAGCGGTCACTGTACGCGGGGAATGCGGGAGGACACACATGGCGTGGCTGCTGGTCATCGTCGCCGGGTTGCTCGAGACCGGTTTCGCCGTGTGTCTGAAGCTTTCCCACGGGTTCACCCGGCTGTGGCCGACCGTCGCCTTCTGCGCGTTCGCCCTGGGCAGCTTCGGACTGCTCACCCTGGCGCTGAGGAAGCTGGACGTGGGACCGGCGTACGCGGTGTGGACGGGCATCGGGGCGGCGGGGACGGCCATCTACGGGATGGTGTTCCTCGGGGATCTGGTGTCCACCCTGAAGATCGTCTCGATCAGCCTGGTGATCGTCGGGGTGATCGGGCTGCAGCTCTCGGGTTCGGCGCACTGAGCCGTCCCCCGTTCACAGGGGCCCGTCTCCTACGACGCCGGCTGCCGGTGCAGCGCACCCCGGACCAGCTCGGCCACTCCGTCGTCGGGCGGGGGCGCGACGACGCAAGACACGGCGAGTCTGATCACCGTCTCGCAGGACCGGGCGAGGTCGGCGGTGTCGTCGCGCCCGTGCCCCGGACCGGCGAGCACGGCGACGGCCCGGTCCCGGACCAGGTGCACGAAGTCGGAGGGCGAGGGCAGCGGCCCGTCGGCGCGGCGCTGCGCGGGCACCGGGGAGCCGGACGTCACGGCCGCGAGGCCGGGTGCGGGCAGGCGCTCGGTCCAGCAGCCGGTGAGCATGGCCCGCACGAGGGCGTTCTCGCGGGCGCTCAGCATGGTCCACTCGGCGGTGGCGGTGAGGCGGTCCCGGGGGTCCGCGTGCGCGGTGAGGGCCCGGTCGACGCCGGCCAGATACCCGTCGGCCTCCCGGCGGACCAGGGCCCGGGCGAGACCGTCCTTGCTGCCGAACTCGTTGTAGAGGGTCTGGCGGGAGACCCCGGCCGCGGCGGCGACGTCCACCATCCGCACGGCGGACCACGGACGGCGGGCGAGTGCGGTGTAAGCGGCGTCCAGCAGTGATTCCCGCGCTGCAGGCATCATCGCCTCCCTCGGGGCGAGCGGCCGAGACCCTGCGGTTCAGATTTGACGGGGTGTCGGGGGCTGTCAAGGGGTCGCGGAACCGGCCCCCGGTGGCCCGGAACCGATCTCGGCCGATACCGTTCGTTGCATGCCCGACTACCTCGACGACCTGCGTCTCGCCCATGTCCTCGCGGACGCCGCCGACGCCGCGACCATGGACCGGTTCAAGGCTCTCGACCTCAAGGTGGAGACCAAACCCGACATGACGCCGGTGAGCGAGGCGGACAAGAACGCCGAGGAGCTGATCCGGGGCCACCTCCAGCGCGCCCGTCCGCGCGACGCCGTCCTCGGCGAGGAGTACGGCGTCGAGGGCACCGGCCCGCGCCGCTGGGTGATCGACCCGATCGACGGCACCAAGAACTACGTGCGCGGCGTGCCCGTGTGGGCCACGCTGATCGCGCTGATGGAGGCCGGCGAGGGCGGCTTCCAGCCGGTCGTCGGCGTGGTGTCCGCGCCCGCCCTGGGCCGCCGCTGGTGGGCGGCGAAGGGCCACGGCGCCTACGCGGGACGCAGCCTGTCCTCGGCCACCCGGCTCCAGGTCTCGCGCGTCTCGCGGATCTCCGACGCCTCCTTCGCGTACTCCTCGCTCACCGGCTGGGAGGAGCAGGGGCGGCTGGACGGCTTCCTGGACCTCACCCGCGAGGTGTGGCGTACGCGCGCGTACGGCGACTTCTGGCCGTACATGATGGTCGCGGAGGGCTCGGTGGACATCTGCGCGGAGCCGGAGCTGTCGCTGTGGGACATGGCGGCCACGGCGATCGTGGTGACGGAGGCCGGCGGTACCTTCACCGGCCTCGACGGCCGGCCGGGCCCGCACAGCGGCAACGCGGCCGCGTCGAACGGCCTGCTCCACGACGAGCTGCTGGGGTATCTCAACCAGCGCTACTGATCCGGCCGCGGTCGCGCCGCGCGCCCCCGGCCGGCCGCGCGCGCCCCCTTGTTGACCCCCGCTTTGCCTGCCACTCTGAGAGTCCCCCCACTTGTGAACTTGTGAAAGCGCGAACGAGCGGGTCACCGGGCCCCTGACCTCGCGTTTTCCGGTAGGAGGTGGCTCCATCCATGCTCGTCCGTGACGCCATGAGCACCGTGGTCCTCACCATCGGCCCCGCCCACACGCTCCGCCAGGCCGCCGCCCTGATGTCCGCGCGCAGGGTGGGCGCGGCCGTGGTCCTCGACCCCGACGGCACCGGGATCGGCATCCTGACCGAACGGGACGTCCTGAACTCCGTGGGTCTGGGCCAGGACCCGGACGCGGAGCGCGCCCACGCCCACACCACCACCGACGTCGTCTTCGCCACCCCCTCCTGGACCGTCGAGGAGGCGGCGGCCGCCATGGCCCACGGGGGCTTCCGCCATCTGATCGTCCTCGACCGGGGCGGGCCCGCGGGCATCGTCTCGGTCCGCGACATCATCCGCTGCTGGGCCCCGGCCCGGGAGCGGGCCCCGCAGGTGCCCGCCTGACGGGCACGAGGACGGGCCGGACCCCCGTGAGGGGATCCGGCCCGTCGATCGGCAAGCGGTCCAGCGCTGGGATCAGCCGCGCAGGGCCTGCACCGCGGCCTCCAGCCGCTTGCCGAAGTCCTCGTCGGCCTGGCGGAAGTTGTTGATCGCGCGCTCGGCGATGTCGTCGCGCGTCACGCCCGAGATGGCGTTCGCCAGGTTCTTCACCAGGCGCTCCTTCTCGTCCTCCGACATCAGCCGGTAGAGGTTGCCCGCCTGGACGAAGTCGTTGTCCTCGGCGTGGACGGGGGTGACCGACTCACCGGTGACCCCGGTGACCGGGACGCCCTGCCACAGCGGGCGGTCCGTCTGGAAGGGGCCGCCGAAGCTGTTCGGCTCGTAGTTCTTCGCCCCCTTGTGGCGGCCGTCGTACAGGTAGCCGTCACGGGAGTGGGTGCGCGCCTCGGTGGCGTGCGGACGGTTCACCGGCAGGTGGTCGGCGTTGATGCCGACGCGGTAGCGGTGGGCGTCGCCGTACGCGAAGAGACGGCCCTGGAGCATCTTGTCCGGGGAGGGACCGATGCCCGGCACGAAGTGGGCGGGGCTGAAGATCGACTGCTCGACCTCGGCGAAGATGTTCTCCGGGTTGCGGTTGAGCTCCAGCTTGCCGAACTCGATCAGCGGGTAGTCCGCGTGCGGCCAGACCTTGGTCAGGTCGAACGGGTTGAAGCGGTAGGTGGCCGCCTCTGCCGCCGGCATGATCTGGACGTACACGGTCCAGGACGGGTACTCGCCGCGCTCGATGGCCTCACGCAGGTCGCGCTGGTGCGAGTCGGGGTCCTTGCCCGCGAGGATCTCGGCCTCCTCGGCGGTCAGGTTCTTGATGCCCTGGTCCGTCTTGAAGTGGTACTTGACCCAGAAGACCTCGCCGGCCTCGTTGTTCCACTGGTAGGTGTGGGAGCCGAAGCCGTCCATGTGGCGGTAGGAGGCTGGGATGCCGCGGTCGCCGAACAGCCAGGTCACCTGGTGCGTGGACTCGGGCGACAGACCCCAGAAGTCGAAGACGTTGTCCGCCTCCTGCGAGCCGGTGTACGGGTCGCGCTTCTGGGTGTGGATGAAGTCGGGGAACTTGATGGCGTCCCGGATGAAGAACACCGGGGTGTTGTTGCCGACGAGGTCGTAGTTGCCCTCCTCGGTGTAGAACTTCACCGCGAAACCGCGCGGGTCGCGCACCGCGTCCGCCGCGCCCAGGTTGCCCGCGACCGTGGAGAAGCGCAGGAAGACCTCGGTCTCCTTGCCCACCTCGGACAGGAACGCGGCCCGGGTGTACTTCGTGACGTCGGCGGTCACCTTGAAGGTGCCGTACGCGCCGGCGCCGCGGGCGTGCACCACGCGCTCCGGAATGCGCTCACGGTTGAAGTGGGCCAGCTTCTCGAGCAGGAGCTGGTCCTGGACGAGGACCGGGCCGCCGACGCCCGCGGTCTCGCTGTTCTGGTTGTCGGCGACCGGAGCTCCGGCCTCCGTCGTAAGCGGTCCCTGCGTCACGTGCGCCTCCTGCGTCAGTACTGCAACTTGTGCCTTGGCTAAAGCCGAGCTCGATCCTACAATGGACATTGTCTAAGTCAAGTAAGGCTCCAAAGTCACACCCGTTCGGGATCCGACTCCCCCCTGCTGTTAGGCTGGTGCCTATGAGTGACCTTCTGGAACGACTTCGCGGACGCGGTTGGCGGATGACCGCGCAGCGCCGTGTGGTGGCCGAGGTCCTCGACGGCGAACACGTCCACCTGACGGCCGACGAGGTGCACGCCAGAGCTGTCGCCAAGCTGCCCGAGATCTCCCGGGCGACCGTCTACAACACCCTGGGCGAGCTGGTCACGCTCGGCGAGGTGCTGGAGGTCGCGACGGACAAGCGGGCCAAGCGCTACGACCCGAACGCCCACCGTCCGCACCACCACCTGGTGTGCGCACAGTGCGGGGCGATCCGCGACGTCCACCCGACCGGCAACCCGCTGGCCGACCTGCCCGACACGGAGCGGTTCGGTTTCACGGTGTCCGACGTCGAGGTGACGTACCGCGGCCTGTGCCCCAACTGCGCGTCGGCCTGACCGTCACACAGGGCTTGCACGAGGCCCCGGCCACTTCCGAGTGCCCGGGGCCCTTCGTCATGCCGGAACGCGGGACGCGTCGTCCCCTGGAACGACCGAGGGCCGGAACCCTTTCGGATTCCGGCCCTCGGCCATCAGTAGCGGGGACAGGATTTGAACCTGCGACCTCTGGGTTATGAGCCCAGCGAGCTACCGAGCTGCTCCACCCCGCGGCGATGTCCCCAACGCTACGTCAAGGTGCCGGACAGAAGCAAATCCATTACCTGCGCGCTTCTCGGGGCCCGGCGCAGCGCGCCCCTGGGGGCGCGGGGAACTGCGCAACGGAGGCCCGAGGAGGGCGAAGCCCCCCGAGAGGGCCCGCGGCTAGGCGGACAGCTCCTCGCGGAGGGCGTCCCGCAGCCGAGTCGCCCTCTCCGTGACCGCCGGAGGCCCCAACTCCGCCGCCCGGTCCGCCCACCGCTGCCCCTCCGCGAGCTCGCCCCGCCGGGCGTACACCAGAGCCAGCCGCAGCGCCGCACGCCCGTGCCCCGCATCCGCGGCGCGGGTCCACCACACCGCCGCCTCCGGCTCGCTCCCCTCCCGCGCCAGCAGCAGCCCCAGGTTGAACGCCCCGTTGCGCGACCCGGCCTCCGCGGCCTCCCGGTACCACCGGGCCGCCTCGACGACGTCGCCCCGCGCCGCGGCCAGCATGCCCACCCGCACCTGCGCCCGCCGGTGCCCCTGGGACGCCGCCCGCTCGTACCACTCCTCGCACTCGCTGCGCCGGTGCACCGGTTCCCCCAGCTCGTGCGCGGGCTCCGGCGGCCTGCGGGCGTCCAGCACGGTCGCCAGCCGGTACGCGGCCTCCGCGCTGCCACCGCCCGCCGCGCACCGCAGGAACCGCTCGGCCTCGCCCTCCTCGCCGTCGCGCAGCCGCGCCATGCCGACCTGGAGCGCCGCTTCGGTGTGCCCGGCCGCCGCGGCCCGCTCGTACCAGCGCAGCGCGGCCCGGTCCTCACCCCGGCCGGCGTGCAGGATGCCGAGGTTGAACGCGGCGTCGACGCTCCCGGCCTCCGCGGCCTTGGAGAACCACGGCTCCGCGCCGGTCTCGTCACCCGCCCGCAGCAGCAGGATCGCCAGCGCGTTCGCCGCCTCCCGGTGTCCGGCGTAGGCGGCGCGGCGGTACCACTGCTCGGCCTGGGTGGTGCGCCCCTGGTCGGCGCAGAGCAGGCCGAGGTTGTACGCGCCGTTGATGTCGCCGGCGTCCATCGCGGCCCGGTACCACCGTTCGGCGGTCTGCGTCTCGCCCCGCTCGGCGTGCAGCGCGCCCAGCGCGTTGGCGGCGTTGCCGTCGCCGTCCTGGGCGGCGCGCAGCCACCACACGGCGGCGTTCTCGGTGTCCCCGGCGTCGCGCAGCAGGAAGCCCAGTGCGCACGCGGCGCGCGGTTCGCCGTCCTTGGCGGAGGTCAGGTACCAGCGCCCGGCCTCCTTCAGCTCGCCGCGCTTCTCCAGGATCGTGCCCAGGTGAAGGGCGGCCCGGCGGTGTCCGCGCGCGGCGGCCTGCCGGTACCACTGCTCGGCCTCCTCGACCAGCGCGGTGCCGTCGTCGCCGGACCCCCGCGCGGCCTTGCGGTCCAGGGCGCGGGCGAGCCGGTAGGCGCCCTCGCGGTGACCGCGCTCGGCGGCCGCCCGCATCCAGCGCTCGGCGCCCTCCGTGTCCCCCCGGTGTTCCAGCAGGTCGGCGAGGGCGTACGCGCCGAGGGTGTGGCCCTGCTCGGCGGACTGGCGCAGCCAGTACTCGGCGGCGGGTTCGTCGCCGCGCTCGCGGTGGTGCCGGCCGAGCGCGTGGGCCGCGGCCGTGGAACCGGCGACGGCGGCGATCCGCCACCATCCGGCGGCCTCGTCGGGGTAGCCCCGCTGGTGCAGCAGGACCCCCAGGTTGTTGGCGGCGGCGCGGTCGCCCGCGGCGGTGGCGGCACGCAGATGGGGTTCGGCTCCGTCGAGGTCACCGCGGCGCAGCAGCATGGCGCCGAGGACGCTCATCGCCTCGACGTCACCGGCCTCGGCGGCGAGCCGCCGGCGCAGCTCCTCCGCCGCCTCGTCGGCCACCTCCCCCGCGTCGTGGGGGTGCTCCTCCCGAGGGGAGGACTGCACAAAACGCCCTGACTCGTACAGAGTTGCCTTGTCCCCCATAACATCCATCGTCGCACCACCTGCAACCTGGGTACACCTGGTATACCGCAGCCAGTGAGGTCACTTCAGCGTTTTGTCGACATGCCCACAGAGAGACAAGTCAAACACAGATCGCCCAACTCCCGTCGGCGGCACGGCCGTCGGGAAGCGGGGCACATGCGTTCGCCCACCACAAAGGCCCGGATTCCCAAGGGAATCCGGGCCTTCGGTGTCGCTGTCGCGACGTCAGTAGCGGGGACAGGATTTGAACCTGCGACCTCTGGGTTATGAGCCCAGCGAGCTACCGAGCTGCTCCACCCCGCGCCGTTGTGCTGCAACCGTAGCACGGCGCGGGGGGAGCCTGTGACCAGGCCTTCGGATCAGCTGTTCGAGCCTGGGCTCGCGCTCGGGGTCGCACGGGGGCTGCTCCGTGCGCCGCCGGCCCCGCCGGACTGGGCCTCCTCCGCCCTGCGCAGCGCGTCCTCGAGGTCCTCCTGCGCCCGGCCGTAGGCCTCCCAGTCGTTGTTCTTCAGGGCTTCCTGGCCGGCCTCGAAGGCCTTCTGCGCGTCGGTCAGGGCCTCCTGGACGGTCGAGGGCTGCTGGGTGCTCGGCGGGGGCGTGGTGCCCTCGTCCTCCTCGGTGCCGTCGTCGGCCGGCGGTTCGACCGGGGTGCCCTCGCCGCCGAAGACCTTGTCGAGCGCCTTCTCCAGCGTGTCCTCGAACGCCGTCTGGCCGCCGTAGGTCACCAGAACCTTGCGCAGCAGCGGGTACTTCAGTCCGCCACCGCGTACGTAGACCGGCTCCACGTAGAGCAGTCCGCCGTCCAGCGGGACGGTCAGCAGGTTGCCGTACTCGACCTCGGAGTCACCGCCTCGCAGCAGCCTGATCGTCTCGGCGATGTCCTGCTGGGAGTTGAACTGGCTCTGCACCTGCTTGGGTCCGGAGACCGTGGTGCTGGTCGGCAGCTTCAGGATTCTGATCTTGCCGTAGTCCTGGGTGCCCGGATCGGCGTTGACCGCCATGAACGCGCTCAGGTTGTCACGGCCGTTCGGCGTGAACGTCGTGGTGAGCGAGAACACCTGCTCGTTCTGGTCCGGCATCTTCATGCTGAGGTAGTACGGCGGGACCGTCTCGCCCGTCTTGTTCGTCGGGTCGTCCGGCACCTGCCAGACCTCGCTGCCGGAGAGGAACGTGTTGGCGTCCTTCACGTGGTAGCGGGTCAGCAGCTCACGCTGCACCTTGAACAGGTCCTGCGGGTACCGCAGATGGTCCATCAGGTCCTGGGAGATCTCGCTCCGCGGCTCCACGGTGTCCGGGAACGCCTTCATCCACGTCTTCAGGACGGGGTCCTGGGTGTCCCACTGGTAGAGCTTGACCTCGCCGCTGTACGCGTCGACGGTCGCCTTCACCGAGTTGCGGATGTAGTTGACCTGGTTCTGCTGGGCCACCACCGCGCGCTGGTCGTTGGTGGCGGTCAGCGAGTCGGCCGTGGTGTCGCCGAGCGTGGTCCGTGACGCGTACGGGTAGCCGTTGGTGGTCGTGTAGGCGTCGACGATCCACTGGATCCGGCCGTCGATGACCGCCGGGTAGGCGTCGCCGTCGATGGTCAGCCAGGGCGCGATCGCCTCGACGCGCTCCTTGGGCGTGCGGTTGTACAGGATCCGCGAACCCTCGCCGATGGCGCCGGAGTAGAGGATCTGCGGCTCGCCGAACGCGACCGCGTAGGCGGCCCGGTTCACCGGGTTGTCGAGGTTGACGCCGCTGTCGCCCTTGTAGCTGTACGTCTTCTCGCCGCTGTCGTCGGAGTAGTCGATCTCCTTCTGGGGACCGCCGACGATCGAGTACGTGGTCGTCCGCTCGCCGTAGTAGACGCGCTGCTCGTACGTGCCGAGGTCGCCCTTGGACGGCAGGTCGGACTCGGTGAACGCGGGGCGTCCGCCGGAGTCGGCGCTGGTGCCCTCGGCGGCGACGACACCGTAGCCGTGGGTGTAGCGGAAGTGGTCGTTGATCCAGTTCCGCTTGGGGATGCCCGCGTAGTTCAGCTCGCGCAGGCCGATGACGGTGTCCTGCTCCTTGCCGTCCTTGGCGTACCGGTCGACGTCCAGATTGGTCGGGAACGCGTAGTAGTTCCTGATCTGCTGGAGCTGCTGGAACGTCGGCGAGACGATGTTCGGGTCCATGATGCGGATGCTGGCCGCGTTCGCCACGTCGTCCCGCAGCTTCGCCTGGTCCTTGGTCTGGGCGACGCCCGGGTACTCGGTGACCTGCGAGTCGTCGATGCCGTAGGCCTCACGCGTGGCCGAGAGGTTCTTCTCGACGTACGGCGCTTCCTTGGCCTGCTCGTTGGGCTGGACCTGGAACTTCTGCACGATCGCCGGGTACAGGCCGCCGATGAGGATCGCCGACAGGACCATCAGGCCGAAGCCGATGACCGGCAGCTGCCAGGTGCGCCGCCAGAGGGTGGCGAAGAACAGCAGCGCGCAGATGACGGCGATGCAGAACAGGATGGTCTTCGCGGGCAGGTAGGCGTTCGCGTCGACGTACCGCAGACCCGTCCAGCTGTCCGTGGCCTTGAAGTCGCTGGACTTCACGGCCAGTCCGTACCGGTCGAGCCAGTACGCGACCGCCTTCAGCGCGACGAAGATGCCCAGCAGCACCGACAGGTGCCCGGTGGCGGCGGCCGTGGCGCGCGCGCCCGGGCTGGTGATGCGCAGCCCGCCGTAGAGGTAGTGGGTGAGCGCGGCGGCGATCAGCCCCAGGATGGCGGCGGCGAAGCCGAAGCCCAGCAGGAACCGGTACCAGGGCAGGTCGAAGGCGTAGAAGGAGACGTCGAGGTTGAACTGCGGGTCCTTCTGCCCGAAGGAGACGCCGTTGACCCACATCAGCCACGTGCGCCACTGGCTGGAGGCCGAGGCGCCGGCGATCAGGCCAACCAGCGCGGTGATGCCGAGCAGGAGCCACTTCTTGTAGGGCGCGATCCCCATCCGGTACCGGTCGAGGTTCTGCTGCTCCATCGACATGGCGCTCAGCGGGGGCCGCAGGCGGTGCGCCAGCCAGATGTTGAAGCCGACCGAGACGGCCATGAGCAGACCGAAGACGAAGAACAGCCCGATCTTGGTCGACAGGGTCGTCGTGAACACCGACGAGTAGTCGACCGATCGGTACCACAGCCAGTCGGTCCAGAACCCCGCGAACATGGTGAACACCATGCCGAGGACGGCAAGGACGCCCAGTGTCATGAGCAGGGTCCGGACCCGCCGGGACGGCCGGCCCACTCTGATCCGTGGCCCCGTCGGGCCTCCGCCGCGGTCCGGCATCTGGAAAGCCAAGGTAGGCACCTCGAAGTTCGCTGTTGATTCGTCGAGCCCGCGTCTTCACGGACCGTCGTGGGCCCCGTGATCGCGGGCCCACACCCTATGCAACTTACTCACCCTTTACTCGGTTCCCGATTCCGGCCAGGAACGAGAGAGGATTGTGACCATGTCCAACACACCCATGGCCGCGAACCCCCTCACCCGGGCCGTGCTCGAGATCGACGAGTACGTGTCCGGACTGGGCTGGGACCAGCCCGCCCGACTGTTCGCCCTCGTAGACACTGCCCGGCTTCGGGCGGAACAGCCCTCCCTCGCGGACCGCCTCGGCCTCGACGGCGGGGAGGAGGCCGCCGCCCTCACCCCGATCGAGCAGGAGGAGATTCCCGCCGGCAAACCGCTCGACGAGTTCCTCGGCACCATCGCGTGGCCCGACGCGGTCACCGGCTGCGCGCTCACCGTGGAGCGGCTGATGCTGCCGCCGTCCGCGGAGGCGGAGGTTCCCAAGGACCTCGACGAGGCCGCCCTCACCAAGTGGGTGGCGGAGCACCCGGAGCGTCAGGAGGTCCGGATGACGGTCGCGGTGCTGCGCGACGGCTCCCGCGAGTCGGCGCTCCGGCTGCGGGAGAAGGACTCCCCGACCGAGGTGCTCACCGGCTCGGACCTGGTGCCGGGTCTGGCCCAGGCGCTGACGGCGACGTTCGAGGACTAGGTCTTCGGATCAGGACGTGGTGCACGTCGGCAGGTCGGCGGTGTCGCCCGCGCGGATGTCCTTCAGGGCGTCCAGGGCGTCGTCGATCGTGCCGACCTTCACCAGGGTCAGGCCGTCGGGGATGTCCCTGGCGGCGGCGGCGCAGTTGTCGGCGGGCGTGAGGAAGTACTCGGCTCCCTTGTCGCGCGCGCCGACCGTCTTCATCTCGATGCCGCCGATCGGCCCGACCTTGCCCTCGTCGTCGATGGTGCCGGTGCCCGCGACGAACGAGCCGCCGGTGAGGCTGCCCGGGGTGAGCTTGTCGTAGATGCCGAGCGCGAACATCAGCCCGGCGCTCGGGCCGCCCACGTCGGCGAGCTTGATGTCGATGGCGAACGGAAAGGTGTGGTCGGTCCCGGCCGAGATGCCGACGACGGCGCGCTTCTCACCGGCGTCGTCGGAGGCCCGGGTGGTGATGGTGACCTTCTCCGTCCTGACCGCCGTCCGCTTCTCCTTCTCGGCGGCGGCCTGCTCCTTGGCGGGGACGACGGTGAAGACGACGTCCTCGCCCGGCCGGTGCTCGGTCACCAGGTCGGCGACGTCGGAGGGCTCCTTCACCGGCTTGCCGTCGACGGCCTTGATCACGTCGCCCGCGTGCAGCTTGCCCTCGGCGGGCGCGTCCTTGACGACCGTGGAGACGATCACCCAGGACCTCACCGGGATGTCCAGCTCCTTCAGGGCCGCCACCTTGGCGCTCTCCTGGGACTGGCTGAACTCCTCGGCGTTCTCCTGGGTCGACTCCTCCTCCGTCTTGCCGTCCGGGTACAGGGTGTCGTGCGGGACGACCTTGGTGTCGTGCGCGAGCCAGCCGTACACGGCCTCGACCAGGTTCATCCGGTAGTCGGCGCTGGTGACCCGCACGGTGGTCATGTTGAGGTGACCGTCCGCCGGGTAGGTCTTGCGTCCGGCGATCTGGAGCACCGGCTCGCCGTCGTGCTCGCCCAGTGTGTTCACCGTCGGCCCCGGCGACATCTCCGCGTAGGGCACGGGGATGAAGACTCCCGCGCACAGGAGCGCGATCAGCATCAGGGTGGAGGCGAGCATCGTCGCCGTACGGCGTGGCATGCCTCGACAGTACGGGACGGGCCTGTCGGCGCACCGTCAGGGCCGCCCGGTCGAGCGGCCCCGACCCCGCTGTCCGTCCCGGCCTGCGGTTTCCGGGCTCAGCGGCCCGTCCGCTCCCGCTCCATCGCCTCACGGAAACGGGCGTAGCCGATGAGTTCGGGACCGTCGCTGCGCACCTTGCGGGTCCGGTTGGCCCAACTGCCCCACAGTCCCGCTCCGATCGCGGCCACCAGCGGAATCAGCAACCAGGCAAGCGCCGCCATGCCGACCTCCCAACCCCATGAGCGTCCGCAACACTGACTGATCAGCAGATTAACCATCCGCAGTGACAACGCTCACCTCAGGGGTGCGGTTACGCAACCGCACGGGAAAGGCGATCGTTAGACGCCGACCCATTCCTCGGTGCCGTCGGAGAAGCGCTGGTGCTTCCAGATGGGCACCCCGTGCTTGATCTCGTCGACGAGCCGGCGGCAGGCCTCGAACGCCTCGCCCCGGTGGGCGCACGACACGGCGGCGACCACGGCGAGGTCCCCGACCCGCAGGTCGCCCACCCGGTGGGCCGCGGCCAGGGCCCGCACGGGGAAGTCGGCGGCGACCTTCTCCGCGATCCGCCGCATCTCGTCCTCGGCGCTCGGATGGCAGGAATAGCCCAGCTCGTCCACGTCGGCGCCGCCGTCGTGGTTGCGCACCGTCCCCACGAAGAGCGCCGTCCCGCCGGCCGCGTCGTCGCCTACCGCGCGCAGGATCTCGTCCACCGACAGGGCGGTGTCGCGGATCGCGATCAGCTTGACCGGGTCCTGGGCGGGCTGCTCACCGGGGTGGTCCGTCGTGGGTGCCATGCCCCCATCGTGCCCCACGCCGCCGACGGCGCGGAACAGCCGGATCGCCCGGTACGCGCGCGTGGTGCTTCGGAGGGTCCTCCGAAGGCGCCGGTGCGCGGCCTCCCCGGAGGGGCCGGTCCGGGTCAGATCCGGCGGCGCGCCTTCCGGGCCCGGCGCACCACCGCCGCCGCGCCGAGCAGCGCGACCGTCGCGCCCGCCGCGCCCGCGGCCGTCGCGTCCTTGCGGCCCAGCCGGCGGCCCGCGACCGTGTGCCGGCCGGACACCTCGTCGAGCAGCTGCGCGAGCACCTCCTCGTTGGTGTACGCGGGACGCCACCCGGCGTCGTGCAGCCGGCTGCCGCTGACCACCCAGGGGTGCATGGTGTACGCCAGGTCACCGGCCGGGGACGGGGTGAGCCCGATGCGGTGCAGCCGGGCCGCAGCGCCGAGCGCCACCGCCGACGGCAGCTCCATCCGCCGGATGCCGCTGAGCTCCTCGACCTCCTCCTGTTCCAGCCAGCCGTCGCAGCCCACGGCCAGCTCGCCGTCGACCTTCTCCAGCACGGCGTACTCCAGGGCGCTGCACAGGTCGTCGACGTGGCAGAACTGCCAAGCGGGCCGGGAACCGGCCACCACCAGCAGCCGCGGCGACTCGAAGTACCTGGTCAGCGCGGTGTCGGTGCCGCCGACCAGCACGGCGGGGCGCACCACGGTGACGTTGAGCCCGGGGTGCGCGCGGGGCGCCCGGCGGGCCAGCCGCTCGATCTCCAGGAGGTCGCCGACGCCCGTGGCCTCGGCGGTGGCGCGCAGCTCCGCGTCCTCGGACAGTGGCAGCTCGTTGTCGGGCAGCGCCCCGTAGACCATGGTCGAGGTGCACAGCACCACCCGGTGCACCCCGGCCGCCGCGGCCGCGGTCAGCACCGTCTGCGTGCCGCGCACGTTGTAGGCCGTACGGGCGGCCGCGTCGGTCTCCAGGTCCAGGTCGAGGGCCAGGTGGACGACCACGTCGGCCCCGCGCAGCCGGTCCGCGATCGCGGGGTCGCGGACGTCCAGGATGTGCCACTCGGCCTCGGCGCACCCGCCGCGCCGCTCGTCGATGGCGACGACCTGCTTGACCTCCTCCGACGCGGCGAGCCGCTCGGTGAGCAGGGCCCCGACGCCGGAGGCGGCACCGGTGACCGCCACGACGGGCCCGCGGGGCGGACGACTGGTTGACTTGTTTCGCGCTGCGCGAACCTGCGGATCTGGGGAACTCACCGGGCGTCTCCAGCGGTTGTCTTCAGTACGAGCGCAAGCGACGCGTACGTACCAGGTGGCATCCATCCTGCCGCAGGCCTCCTGTCGGCGAAGCACCGAGGCCCGAACCGTCTCAGGTGTCTACGCTGGGTGGTGTTGTCGGGCAGCCGTGCCGCCGGAAAGAACCGGTGGCCCTACAAGCCGAGGAAACCCGTGAGTGACACCCCATTCGGATTCGGCCTTCCGCCGGAGGAGCCGGACGACGGCGACGAAGGCAAGAAGAAGGACCCGCAGGGCGGCGGTGGTCAGGGCCCGGCCAACCCGTTCGGCTTCGGCATGCCCGGGGCGGGCGGCTTTGGCGGTTCCGGCGCGGACAATCCGTTCGCCGCGATGTTCGGGTCGATGAACCCGGGCGATCTGGGCGCCGCGTTCCAGCAGCTCGGACAGATGCTCTCCTACGAGGGCGGCCCGGTGAACTGGGACATGGCCAAGCAGATCGCCCGCCAGACGGTCGCCCAGGGCACCGCGCAGGGCTCCAAGGACGCCAGCGTCGGCCCCGCCGAGCGCAGGGCCGTGGAGGACGCCGTCCGGCTGGCCGACCTGTGGCTGGACGACGCAACTTCCCTGCCGTCCGGTGCGAACTCCGCGCTGGCCTGGAGCCGCGCGGAGTGGGTCGAGGCGACCCTGCCCGCGTGGCGGGAGCTGGTCGACCCGGTCGCCGAGCGCGTCGGGAACGCCATGGGCGACGTCCTGCCGGAGGAGATGCAGGCCATGGCCGGCCCGCTGATCGGCATGATGCGCTCCATGGGCGGCGCCATGTTCGGCACGCAGATCGGCCAGGCCGTCGGCGTGCTCGCCGGCGAGGTCGTCGGCTCGTCCGACATCGGCCTGCCCCTGGGCCCGGCCGGCAAGGCCGCGCTGCTGCCGCTGAACGTCGAGACCTTCGGCAAGGACCTGGGCGTCCCGCAGGAGGAGGTGCGGCTGTACCTCGCCCTGCGCGAGGCCGCCCACCAGCGCCTCTTCGCGCACGTCCCGTGGCTGCGCTCGCATCTGTTCGGCGCGGTCGACGGCTACGCCCGCGGCATCAAGGTCGACACCGGCAAGCTGGAGGACGTGGTCGGCCAGTTCGACCCGCAGAACCCGGAGCAGTTGCAGGAGGCGCTCCAGCAGGGCATGTTCCAGCCGGAGGACACGCCCGAGCAGAAGGCGGCCCTGGCCCGTCTGGAGACGGCGCTGGCGCTCGTCGAGGGCTGGGTGGACGCCGTCGTGCACGCGGCGGCCAAGCCGCGGCTGTCGTCGGCGGACGCCCTGCGGGAGACGCTGCGCCGCCGCCGCGCCTCGGGCGGTCCTGCCGAGCAGACGTTCGCCACGCTGATCGGCCTGGAGCTGCGTCCGCGCCGGCTGCGCGACGCCTCGCGCCTGTGGGCCTCGCTCACCGACGCGCGCGGGGTGGACGGCCGGGACGCGCTGTGGGCGCACCCGGACATGCTGCCGACGGCCACCGATCTGGACGACCCGGACGGCTTCGTGCACCGGGAGCAGATCGACTTCTCCGAGCTGGACAAGATGCTCGGCGAGGCCGCCGACAAGCCCGACCTGCGCAAGAAGGACGCCGGGGAGGCCGGGAACACCAAGGACACCGACGCCGCGGACGAGGGCGACCGGGACGGCAGGGGCGACAAGGACAAGGGCGACGGCACCGAGTGAGCCTGCACGACGACGCGGTGCTGGTCCTCAAGGCGTACGAGGACCAGCCCGAGCTGAGGGACGCGTACCTGGAGCACCTGGCCGCGCATCCGGACGGTCTGTGGAAGGCGTGCGGCGACGGCCATCTCACGGCGAGCGCGCTGGTGGTCGACCCCGAGCGCGGCAGGGTGCTGCTGACCCTGCACAGGAAGCTGCGGATGTGGCTCCAGATGGGCGGCCACTGCGAGCCCGGCGACGCCACGCTGGCCGCGGCGGCGCTGCGGGAGGCGACCGAGGAGTCGGGCGTCGCGGGTCTGACGCTGCTCCCGGGCGGTCCGGTGCGCCTTGACCGGCATCCCATCCCGCCGCCCTGCCACTGCCACTTCGACGTGCAGTACGCGGCCCTGGCCACGCCGGACGCCGTGCACGCGGTCAGCGACGAGTCCCTGGACGTGCGCTGGTTCCCGTACGACGAGGTGCCGGAGGTGGCGGACGACTCGGTCGTACGGCTGCTCGACGCCACGCGCGCGAGGCTCGACGCCTGAGGCACGTGAAAGGGGCCGCGCCTTCGAGAAGGCGCGGCCCCTTTCATTGTCCGGAGCCGGTGCCCGGCTCCGGAGGCCGGCTCGGGTGCCCGGGGCGTCAGCTCCAGACGTTGCCCTGGTTCTGGCCGCGTGCGCCCTGCTGGCCCATGCCGTACTGCGCGGCGAGGCCGCCGCCGATCTGGGCGTTCTGCGGCGGCAGCAGTTCACTCGGCTGGACCAACGCGAAGCCGTTGCCCATGAAGCTGAGCTCCCAGCCCTCGCCGGTGTTGCCGCGGCGCCGCCACACCCCGGAGGAGTGCGTCTGGGCCTGCATCTGCACCCGCAGCGACGTGGACCAGGCGACGATGGCGTCGGCGTCGCAGTTGACGTACTTGTCCGGCGTCACCTGGAGCAGCAGCGGCATGCCCGACGTCATGAGCGCGACCTTGCCCCGGCCGGTGATGTTGAGCTGGTACTTCCCCGAGCCGGAGATGCCGTAGAGGCTGTCGACGGCGATGACCTCGTGGTGCAGCGAGGAGTCCATGGCGAGGACGTAGCTGCTGTCGACCGTCAGGCCGTCCTGCTCGACGTCCATGATGTGGATGCGCTGGGCGAGATTGGCGAGATAGACGGTGCCCTGCCCGTGGCAGCGCATCAGGTCCAGGCCCTCGCCGGTGTGCGCCCGCGCGCGGGACTGCTGGTTGCTCTGGTACTCGGCGTCGAACTCGACGAGACCCTGGTAGGCGACCATGGCGCCCTTGCGGGCGAGGACGTCCTCGTGGCCGTCGAGGGCGACCCGGAGCATCTGCTGGTTCTGCAGGCTCCAGCGGTCCTGGGTCTGCTGCTCGTTGTGCGCGAAAAGCGGACTCTGCATGGTGTGCTGCTCCCCCTCAGCCCCGGACCCGGAGACGGTCGGTGCTGTCCTCGCTGGGCTGGACGACGACGATGCCCTGACCGGAGAAGGCCATCTGGTAGGCCTCGCCGCTGCCGCGGCCGATCAGCGACTGGGCGCGGAAGCTGCGCTTGCCCTTCACCTTGAGGTTCGGGGACCAGGCGACCAGCGCGTCCGGGTCGACGTACGTCTCGTCCTCGCCTCCTCCGCAGTCGACGACGATGGGCTTGCCGCGCGAGGTGAGCGCGACCCAGCCCTGGCCGGAGATCTTGGTGTTCCACAGGCCCTGCCCGGCGAACTTGGCCAGGCCCTTGACCCGCTCCACGCCCCAGGTGAGGTGCGCGTCGAAGGCGAGCAGGTTGGTGGCGTTGACGGAGATGCCCTCGCCGTTGAGGTTGATCACGACGACGTTGGCGCCGTAGTCGGCCAGGTAGAGCAGGCCGTCGCCGGAGCACTTCATCAGGGGGGCGCCCTCGCCGGTGAGCCAGTCCTTCGCGATCTGCCGGACGGCGGGCGGGTTGGGCTCGTACTGGACGAAGCCCTCGTAGGCGACCATCGAGCCGACGCGCGCGAGGAGGTCGTGCCCGGTCTGCATGGCGACCTTCAGCATGTGGTTGCCGTGGTTCTCCATGCGGGCGGTGACGGGTGCGGGGGCGTAGCCCGCGAGTGGCTGGTTCATGACGGGCTCCCTCAGATCTCGTACGGCTGGACGACGATGAAGTTGCCGGGCGCGCCCCGGAACTGCAGGTTCACGCTCTCGCCCGTGGCGCCGGGGTAGGAGTTGCGGCGCATCCGCACCTGGCTGGAGACGACCACCTGGGCGGCGGCGGACCACGCCACGACGGCGTTGGCGTCGGCGAACGTGGTGGGCGTGACCGGCAGCACCACGGGGATGCCGTGCGTCTTCACGACGATCGTGCCGGTGCCCTGGAACTGCATCGTGAACAGCGCGCCGCAGGGGATGCCGTGCCCCTCGATGCGGCGGACCTCGTACTGGAGGCCCTCGTCGAAGGCGAGGACGTTCTCGGCGGAGACGCACACGGCGTCGCCCTGGAGCTCGATCGGGTGCAGCATCGTGGAGTTCTCGGCGAAGAACACCTGACCCTGGCCGGTGCAGCGCATCAGCTGCATCTCCTGGCCGGTGGCGTTGCCGACGACACGGCCGGTGAAGCCGGCGCCCTTGTAGCTGAAGTCGACCTTGCCCTGGTAGAGCACCATGCTGCCCTGGCGGGCCAGCACGGGCGTGCCGCCGATGCTCAGGTCGGCGCGGACCAGCTTCTTGTTCTGCTGGGTCCAGCGCTGTCCGGTGGGCGTCTCCTTGAACTGCTGGAGCGCGCCGAGCACGCCGGGTGTCTGCGGTGCGCCCTGCGGCATTCCCTGAGGTATCCCCTGGGGCATCCCCTGGGGTGCGCCGTAGGGGGCCTGCTGGTGAGGCATCTGACCGGGCGGCATCTGTCCGGGCGGGGGCTGGTGTCCGTAGCCGGGCGGCGGAACGGGCGCCTGCGGGGCGGCGGGCGGACGGCCGTAACCGGCCGGGGGCGCGGGGGCCTGCGGCGCGGCCGGGGACTGGCCGTAACCCGGCGGCGGGGCAGGGGCCTGCGGTGGGGCGGGCGGCTGTCCGTAGCCCGGGGGCGGCGGGGGCGTCTGGCCGCCGTAGGGGGCGGGCGCCGGGGCCGGGGGCGGCACCGGCGAGCCGCCGGGCGGCGTCTGCATGGGCGCGACGATGGTCGGCGCCGAGTGCACCGGCGGTGCGGCGGGCGCGGGGGCCGGCGGGGGCGCGAACCCCTGGGCGGGCTGCGGCACGGGAGCGGGGGCCGGTGCGGGCGCGCCGCCTCCGGGAACGCCGAACGCGGGCGGGGCGAAACCGGGCGCGGCCTGCGGGGTCTGCGGCTGCGGGGCCTGCTGCGGCTCGGGCGCCGCGGGCTCGTCCTCGGCCACCTCGCCGCCGAAGTTCCGCAGCAGCGCGTCGAGACCGCCGTCGAAGCCCTGCCCGACGGCGGCGAACCGCCACACGTCCTTGAAGTAGAAGTCGCCGAGCATCACGGCCCGCTCGGTGGTGAACTCCGAGCCGTTGAACGGGTACCGCGCCACTTCCTCGCCGCCGGCGACGATACGGATGTACCCGGGACCGATCTGCGACATCTGCCCGGCGCCGTCGATGGTCGCCGTGAAGGAGAGCTTCCTGATCTGCTGCGGGATCCGGTCGAGCGTCACGCGGAAGGACTCCGTGTCGCCCGCCTGGGCGCCCAGCAGCTGGATGGACTCCTCGGGGGACTTCGGCTGGTTGTAGAAGACGAAGTACCGGTCGTCGGAGAGCCGTTCGTCGGCGTCGAGTCCGAAGCAGCTGATGTCGAAGCTGAGCCCCGGGCCGGCGATCTGTACCCCGACGTACAGGTCCGTGCCCGCGGTGAGGTCACTGATCCTGGCCTTGTGGCCGCGTTGGAATTCCCTGGCCATACGTACGACCGTCCCCCATCCCGTATGTGAGTGCGTCGCGCCAGGCTAACGGCAATACCCGACACCGGAGGGAGTCGGTACAGACCCGGTACAGAACGCGCAGGAGCCCTCGCTCCGCGTTCCCGCCGGGAGGCGTCCGGGGACGTCTGCGCCGGGCGGTGTCACTCGTCCCGGACGCCGGGGACGTGCGGCAGGCGGTCGGCCGCGACCACGCCCTCGAGGTAGCCGCGGGCCCGTTCGGTCCGCGGGTAGGCCTCGAGGAGCCGCCAGAACCGGGGTCCG
This sequence comes from Streptomyces sp. GB4-14, assembly GCF_022696125.1. Lineage (NCBI taxonomy): Bacteria > Bacillati > Actinomycetota > Actinomycetes > Kitasatosporales > Streptomycetaceae > Streptomyces > Streptomyces sp. GB4-14. The sequence goes on from NZ_RZHO01000002.1 coordinate 1,994,918, forward strand.
TGACCGGGCACCAGCAGGTGCGCCAGCTCATGGCAGAGCACGTAGTCGACGACGTACTCCGGCATGCCCTGGAGCCGGTGGGACAGCCGGATGCTCCCGTCGGACGGGGTGCAGGAACCCCAGCGCGTGTTCTGGTTGGTCACCCAGCGCACCGAGCGGGGGCGGGCCCGCCCGTCGAAGTACTGCGCGGACAGGCGCCGCGCGCGCTCGGCCAGCTCGGCGTCCCCGAGGGTCCGTCTGCTCTCCTGGGCGGCGAGTTTGTCGAGCATGACGCGCACCCAGCGCTGCTCCTCCGCCTCGGACATCCGGGCGGGGATGAGCACGACGGTGCGATCGCCCTCGCGGTACGCGGAGACCGTCCGGCGTCGGCGGGCACTCCTGCGGACCTCGATCGCGCTCGCCCGTGAGCCGTCCGTCGGCTGGCTCTTCGCGCTGCGCTGAGACGTTCCGGCGCGGTGCAGTGGGTCGGCGGGCACGTCCCGACCGTACCCGCTGGACCGGGGGAAGTCCCGGCTCCGGGACGCTTCTCCGACGATCCCGTCACCGAGCGCCGGATTTGTACGACGAATTCGGGCACTTGTGGACAACTCCCGACGGCCCGGTGACGGACCCGGGCATGCTGGCAGCGCCGGCCCCGGGACCCGCGACGGAACCGGGCCGGTCTGTGAGAGGCGTCACTCCTGGCCGCAGGGGTGGACCAGGTGCGTATCAGGACAGACGGGGGTCAGTCATGCATCCGATGCTCAAGCCCGCCCTCAGGCGCGGCTGGCGCGACCGCAACACCGTGCAGTTCGGGATGACGCCGGCCCAGGCGCTGACCCTGGGCCCGGTGGACACGGCCACGGGCAGCCTGCTGGAGCTGCTCGACGGCACGCGAGGACTGGAGCTGCTGCGCGAGGAGGGCCGCCGCATGGAGCTGCCCGACGGTCATGTCGACCGACTGGTGCGGCGGCTGTCACAAGCTGGGCTCATGGACGACTCCCGGGGTGGCGGGCCGGCCGCCGACGCCCTGCGCGGGAGACCCGAGGTGCTGGACCGGCTCCGTCCTGACTGGGCCTCGCTCGGCCTGACCACCGCCGGGCCGGGCGACCCGCTGCGCGTGCTGGCGGCGCGGCGGAGCATGCGGGTGCAGGTCAGAGGCCTGGGCCGGGTGGGGGCGGCGGTGGCGGCGCTGCTGTCGGGGGCGGGTGTCGGTGAGGTCGAGGTGCGGGACGTCGGCCGGGTGGAGCCGTGGGACGTGGCGCCGGGCGGGCTGCCGGCCGAGGCGGTCGGCGAGCGCAGGGAGGAGGCGGCCCGTCGGCTCGTACGCCGGTGCGCGCCTGACCGCCCTCCGCGCGGTACGGCCCGCTCGGCCCTGGCCGAGGACGTCACCGGCCACTCCCTGGTCGTGCTCGCCCCGCGGGACGACGTCGCCGTGCACGCTCCGGATCCGGTGTCCGCCGAACCTCTCCTGGCGTCAGGCACTCCGCATCTCCATACCGGGGTGGTGGAGGGCACCGGTGTCGTCGGTCCCCTCGTCCTGCCCGGCGAGACGGCGTGCGCGGGCTGTCTCCAGGAGGAGCGGATCGACCGGGACCCGGCGTGGCCGCGGCTGGTGGCCCAGTGGCGCTCGGGCCGGCAGCGCAGGGTGGGCGCCTGCGATCTGACGCTGGCCGCCACGGTCGCCGGTCTGGCCGCCGCGCACGCGCTGGCCTTCCTCGACGGGCGGGTCCCGTCCAGCGCGGGCGCCCGCTGGGAGGTGTCCCTGCCCCAGTTGCACTGGCAGCCCCGGCCTGTCGTGCCGCACCGCCGCTGCCCGTGCGGGGCGGCGGGCACCGGTCCTGACGGGGGTGACAGCGGCCCGGAGAAAGGTAAGGGAGAACACACCTCCGCCGACGGGGGGTCGCGCGAGACAATGGCCGGGCACGGGCCGTCGAAGGAGTCGCGCCGTCAGGCGGACGCGGAGCGGCCGGCAGGGACCTGGAGGGCGCATGTCTGATCTTCCCCGCAAGGCGGTCACCCGCACCGCCAAGCTGGCCGCGCTCCCGCTCGGCTTCGCCGGGCGGGCCACCTGGGGACTCGGCAAGCGGATCGTGGGCGAGTCCGCGGAGCTGGTCGGCCGCGAGCTCCAGCAGCGCACCGCCGACCAGCTGTTCAAGGTGCTGGGCGAGCTCAAGGGCGGCGCCATGAAGTTCGGCCAGGCCTTGTCGGTGTTCGAGTCGGCGCTGCCCGAGGAGGTCGCGGGGCCCTACCGCGCCGCCCTGACCAAGCTTCAGGAGGCCGCCCCGCCCATGCCGACCCGCACGGTGCACGGGGTGCTGGCGGAGCGCCTGGGCGAGGACTGGCAGGAGCTGTTCCTGACCTTCGACGACAAACCGGCCGCGGCGGCCTCCATCGGTCAGGTGCACCGGGCGGTGTGGCACGACGGCCGTGAGGTCGCGGTCAAGGTGCAGTACCCGGGCGCCGGTGAGGCCCTGCTCTCCGATCTCAACCAGCTGAGCCGTTTCGCACGGCTGCTGGGACCGCTGGTCCCCGGCATGGACGTCAAGCCGCTCATCACGGAGCTGAAGGACCGGGTCTCCGAGGAACTGGACTACGGCCTGGAGGCGCAGGCGCAGCGGGCGCACGCGGAGGAGTTCGCCGGCGACCCGGACGTGGTCGTGCCGGACGTGGTGCACCAGTGCGACCAGGTGCTGGTCACCGAGTGGCTCGACGGCACCCCTCTGTCGGAGGTCATCGCGGACGGCACCGAGGAGCAGCGCGACCGGGCCGGGCAACTGCTGGCTCGTTTCCTGTTCTCCGGGCCCGCCCGCACGGGTCTGCTGCACGCCGACCCGCACCCGGGCAACTTCCGTCTGCTGCCCGGAGGTCCCGGCGGCGAGGACGACTGGCGCCTGGGCGTCCTGGACTTCGGCACGGTCGACCGGCTGCCGGGCGGGCTGCCCGCCCCCATCGGCGAGGCGCTGCGGATGACACTGGACGGCGAGGCGGAGGCCGTCTACGAGATGCTCTGCGCCGAGGGCTTCGTCAAGGAGTCCGTCGAGCTGGACCCCGACGCGGTCCTCGACTACCTGCTGCCGATCATCGAGCCGGCCCGGGTCGAGGCGTTCACGTTCACCCGTGGCTGGATGCGCGGTCAGGCGGCCCGGATAGCGGACGTCCGGTCCCCCGCCTACCAGTTGGCCAAGCAGCTCAATCTGCCGCCGGCCTATCTGCTGATCCACCGGGTCACGCTGAGCACCATCGGTGTGCTGTGCCAGCTCGGGGCGACGGTGCGGCTGCGGGACGAACTGGAGGACTGGCTGCCGGAGTTCGTCCCCGGGGAGCCGGGCGAGGAGGAGGAAGCGGCGCAGGCCTGACCGTACCCGGGCCGGGCGTGCCGGGGTCCCGGCCGGGCCGGGGCGTTCACCACCACCGCGAGTCGAGGCGCCCCTCGATCGCGCGCAGGTTCTCCCGGGAGCAGCGCTCGCAGCAGTGCAGACGGACGCCGTTCTCCACGGAGAGGGTCCAGGTCGGCGGCGTCCCCTCGGCGAGGACACCGCAGCGGGCGCAGGCAAGCGGCTCGGGCTCCGCGGCGGAGCCCTCGTCGTCGCCTTCGTGAGGACTGGTCACGCGGCGACGATAACCCCGTGCCGAGCACTCCGCTTCCTCAACGCACCGCGGGGGCCGGTCCGTTCACACGGACCGGCCCCCGCGGGAAGATCGGGGCCTCCGGCTCGGAGGCCGTCGCTTCAGGCGGCGTGGCCTACTGCATGACCGCCATGGCGAGCGCCCGGCGGGCACGCCGCGAGGCGCGCTCGGCCCGGCGCTGCATCCGGCGCGCGGTCAGCAGGCTGCTGGCCTGCCTCTCCCGTTGCGCCTCCTGCAGTCGGTCGTGCATATGCGCACGAGCCAGGGCTTCTGGGATGAGTTGCATCTCTCGGGTCCTGTTCTGGCGCGAGTCGTTCGCACCGCTGGTGGTGAAGTCTTCGGTCGCGGAGCCGGCGGGCTCGTGGGTGGACGGCGTCATCGGGGCCTGCTTCTGGGGGTCGTGCGTGAGGGGGCGGTCGATCGTTCCGGGGGTGTTCATGCCGAGACCGGGTTCTTGCGCGGGCGGCCACGCGGCCGCTTCCGGGCGACGACAACACCCTGGACGAACAGCTCGCCACCCCAGACGCCCCAGGGCTCACGCCGCTCCTTGGCGCCGGCGAGGCAGGCCTCGACCAGCGGGCAGGTACGGCAGAGGGACTTGGCGTACTCGACGTCCGCGGGCGACTCGGCGAAGAAGACCTCCGGGTCGTAGGAGCGGCACGGGACGGGTACGCCGAGGTTCTCGATGGCGTCGTCGAGCGCGGTGAGCGCGGTGAGCGGAGTCAAGGTCGGGTCCTCCGTGGAGCCGGGCTTGGGGATCGTGTCGGAAGGCGGTACGGACGGGGCGTGCGCTTCGAGTTGCACGGCTGGTCTTCCTCGTCTGGTCGTTTCCGGCCGGTCGGCCGGGTGTGCGGCTGGTACCGGGTTCTTTTCTTGTCCCGAGGCGCCTTGTCCTGTCTCCCCGTTCGGGCAAACAGAAGGGCCGCGGATCCCGGATGGGGTTCCGCGGCCCTGAAGGCGCCGGCCTGATCGAATCAGGCTGGATCACTCCAGGGTTCTGGCCCACGGAAGGCCCACATCAGGTGGTGCTGCGTCGTCTGCTTCCGGAATCCGGCACCGGCCGCCGCAAAGGCATAGGCCTGCGCCTGTGCCACTACTGCTGCTTCCAGTGCCTTGGTCGGTCGCTCATCGCGCTCACGGACGACAAGGCCCGCGGGAGCGAGGGAGGACGCCGGACGGACGGCACGAATGCCGGACAGACCGGTGCCCTGGTTCGAGGCGCCGAGCATGCACAGGGAGACGGCCGAGCGATCGGTCAGTTTGACGCTGGTGTTGATGCTGATCACTGGACTCGCCTCCTCTCGGCGTCTCAGGGGGACCGGGCGAACCGGTCCGCGGATATGCAAGTACAACACGGAATCAGGGCCTCCGAGAAGGCCGCTGTCCCCGTGGCTAAGAACCTATGGGGATTCCCGGGGCATGCGCAAACTATTTTTCCGACGAGTTCGCGTCAGTCCTGATCTTGTCCCTCGGCGGGGTCGCGGCCCGCGCAGAGGGCCAGCACGTCGGCGCCGTAACGGCGCAGCTTGCGCATGCCCACCCCGGGAATGCGGGCCAGTTCGTGCTCGTCGTCGGGGACCGCCTCGGCGATGGCGATCAGCGTCTTGTCGGTGAAGACGCAGAAGGCCGGCTGGCCGCTGCGCCGCGCCTGCTCACCGCGCCACTCGCGCAGCCGCTCGTACAGGCCCTCGTCCATGTCGGAGGGGCAGTCCTCGCAGCGCATCAGCTTCATCTCGCCGCCGTCGGTCAGCGTGCGGCCGCAGACGCGGCAGCGGGCGGGGGTGCGCTGCCTGCGGCGCGGCGCCTGCTCGGGGACCGCGGTGGCCGCCGCCGTCCAGGAGCCGTGCTCCACCGCGCCCGCTCCTGCCGCGCCCGCGCGGCCGGCAACGGCCTGTGAGCCGGGGCGCAGTCCGGTGAGGAAGCGGCTCGGGCGCCGGTTCGCACGGCCGCCCGGGGAGCGGGCGAGCGCCCAGGAGAGGTGGAGGTGCTCGCGGGCGCGGGTGACGCCGACATAGAGGAGACGGCGCTCCTCCTCGATCTGCTCGTCCGTCTTGGCGTAGGTGATCGGCATCATCCCTTCGGCGACGCCGACCAGGAAGACGACGTCCCACTCCAGGCCCTTGGCCGCGTGCAGCGAGGCGAGCGTGACTCCCTGGACCGTGGGGGCGTGCTGGGCGCCGGCCCGCTCGTCCAGTTCGACGACGAGGTCGGCGAGCGTGGCGCCGGCGTTGGCGGCGGCGAAGTCCTGGGCGAGGTGCACCAGTGCGGCGAGGGACTCCCAGCTCTCCCGGACCGCGCCCGACCCGGCCGGCGGCTGGGGCGTCCAGCCCTTGCCGGAGAGCACGGCCCGCACCTGGGAGGGCAGGTCGGGGGCGTCGTCGAGGAGCGCGTCGTTGCCGCCGAAGCGGGCCGCGGCGCGCAGGGCGGTGATGGCGTTGCGCACCTCGGGACGGTCGAAGAACCGCTCGGCCCCGCGCAGCTGGTAGGGCACGCCGGCGTCGGCGAGTGCCTGCTCGTAGGTCTCGGACTGGGAGTTGGTGCGGAACAGGACGGCGATCTCGCTCGCCGGGACGCCCGAGCCGATCAGCTCGCGGATGCGGCGGGCGGCGCCCTCGGCCTCGGCGGGCTCGTCGGTGTACTCGGTGAAGACCGGCTCGGGTCCCGCGGGGCGCTGGGAGACCAGCTCGAGCCGGTGGTCGGCGGCGCGGCCCTTCGCCTGGGCGAGCAGGCCGTTGGCCAGGCGGACCACCTGGGGCGTCGAGCGGTAGTCGCGGACGAGCTTGACGACGGTGGCGCCCGGGTGGCGGACGCGGAAGTCGAGCAGATGGTCCGGGGTCGCGCCGGTGAAGGAGTAGATGGTCTGGCTGGCGTCGCCGACCACGCACAGGTTCTCCCGGTCGCCGAGCCACAGCTCCAGCAGGCGCTGCTGGAGGGGGCTGACGTCCTGGTACTCGTCGACGACGAAGTGCTGGTACTGCGCCCTCACCTGCTCGGCGATGTCGTGCCGGTCCTGGAGGACGGCGACGGTGAGCAGCAGGACGTCCTCGAAGTCGATGACGGAGCGCTCGCGCTTGAGGTCCTCGTAGGCGGCGTAGAGCTGGGCGATCTCGGCGGGGTCGCGGGGTGTCTCCCGGCCTGCCTTGGCGGTCGCGGCCGTGTAGTCGGCGGGGACGGTCTGGGTGACCTTGGACCACTCGATCTCGGCGGTGACGTCCCGCAGCTCGCCCCGGTCCAGGCGGATCCGGCAGGCGGCGGCCGCGTCGGCGACCAGCTGGATCTTGCGGTCGACGAGCCGGGGCAGGGGTCCGCCGACCGCCTTGGGCCAGAAGTACTGGAGCTGACGCAGGGCCGCGGAGTGGAACGTCCGCGCCTGGACTCCCACCGCTCCGAGCTGGCGCAGCCGCCCGCGCATCTCCCCTGCCGCACGGTTGGTGAACGTGACGGCGAGGACGCTGGACGGCTGGAGGATCCCGGCGCGCACCCCGTAGGCGATGCGGTGGGTGATCGCCCTGGTCTTGCCGGTGCCGGCGCCCGCCAGCACGCACACCGGCCCGTGCAGCGCGGTGGCGACGGCGCGCTGCTCGGGGTCGAGACCTTCGAGCACCGCGTCGGCCGAGTCCGGTACCCGCGGGAAGAGGGTGGAGTGCGTTGCTGCTGTCACACCGCCATGCTGCCAGGTCGCCCGTGGCGGGTGAGCCGGTTGTCCACAGGGAAGGGCTCACGGTCGTACGAATGCGACAAGCGTCACGCCTCGGCTGCCGGGGCCGGAGGGACGGCGGGAATGCCTTCGCTTTCAAGTACGTTCCCCGGAGGACCGAGGAGTTTCCCGAGCCGCCGAAGGAGAGCGAGAGGCATGCAGGGCACTGTGACGATGTACAGCACCACGTGGTGCGGCTACTGCCGTCGGCTGAAGAGCCAGATGGACCGTGAGGGCATCGCGTACACCGAGATCAACATCGAGCAGGACCCCGAGTCGGCGGCCTTCGTGGAGAAGGCGAACGGCGGCAACCAGACGGTGCCCACTGTGCTGTTCCCCGACGGTTCGACGCTCACCAACCCCTCGCTCGCGCAGGTCAAGCAGAAGATCGGCGTCTGAGCGTCCCACGGGCGCACGAAGCGGGCGGCCGTCCCTCACGGGACCGGCCGTCCGCTTCGTCGTGTGCGGGTCCCTCGGCTCAGAAGGCGCTGCGGGTGGGCAGGTCCTCGCCGTACCAGCGCTCGATCAGCCGGGCCGCGATGGAGATGCCGTAGGGCGGGAGCACCTCGCCGGACTCGAAGGCGGCGCGCAGTTCGTCCCGGGAGAACCAGCGGGCCTCGTGGATCTCGTCGCCGTCCACGGTGATCTCATGGGAGGTGGCGTGGGCGACGAAGCCGAGCATCAGGCTGGAGGGGAACGGCCAGGGCTGGCTGGCGACGTACTCGACCTCGCCGACGGCGATGCCGACCTCCTCGTGCACCTCGCGGCGCACCGACTGCTCGATGGCCTCGCCCGGCTCGACGAACCCGGCGAGCGTGGAGAAGCGGCCCTCGGGCCAGTGGACCTGGCGGCCGAGCAGGATGCGGTCCTTGTCGTCGATCACCGCCATGATCACCGCGGGGTCGGTGCGCGGGTAGTGCTCGGCGCCGCAGGCGGGGCAGCGGCGGATGTGCCCGGCGGCGGCGATGACGGTGCGCTCGCCGCAGCGCGAGCAGAAGCGGTGCAGCCGCTGCCAGTTCTCCAGCGCCACGGCGTGCACCATCAGGCCCGCCTCGCGCGGCGACAGCAGCAGCCCCGCCTCGCGCAGGCCGGCCGGGCGGGCGGAGTCGTCCATGCGGCCGGGCAGGGAGTCCTTCTGCAGGGCGAAGTAGCTGACGCCGTCCTCGTCGATGCCGAGGAAGTAGCGGTGGGCCTCGGTGAGCGGGGCCTCGAAGGACGGGGTCATGACGAGTTCGGTGCGCCCGTCCGGTGCCTCGTCGATGAGGACCTGGCCGCCGGAGACCACGAAGCAGCGGGTCGAGGGGTGGCTCCACGCCGCCGCGAGCCATGCCTCGTCGAGCCGGTGGTGGGCGGCGCGGTCGATGCCGCTCGGGGCGGTGAGCGAGATGGGCCGGTCGGCGGTGTGGTCGGTCCTGGTGGTCACGGGTGCTTCCAACTCCCCCGGGGGAACGGATCGGGTCGCGGGCGGTCTGGCGGACGAGGGCGGGAGGGACCGGGTCCTGCGGGCGCGGCGGTGGCGCGGCTCTTCCAGTGTGCCGCGCGCGGGCGCCCGCTTCGGACGGCTCGGGTGGTCAGGGGGCGTGCCGCCAGTGCTCGGCGAGGTCGCCCCAGAGGTGGGCGCTTGTCTCGGCGCCCTTCAGCAGCAGGTCCAGCTCGACCTTCTCGTCGGGGGCGTGCCAGCCGTCGGACGGGACGGAGATGCCGAGGAAGAGCACCGGTGCGTCCAGGACGTCCTGGAGGTCGGCGGCCGGTCCCGATCCTCCCTCTCGGGTGAACAGCACGGGTTTGTCGAAGGCGCGTCCCATCGCGCGGACGACCGACTGCAGGGCGGGGTGGTCGAGCGGGGTCAGGCAGGGTCGGGTGGCCGGGCTGAAGGTGATCTCGTGCCGGACGCCCTCGGGCAGCCGGCCGGGCACCCAGGCGGCGACCGCGTCCCGGACGTGCGCGGGGTCCTGGCCCGCGACCAGCCGGAAGGACAGCTTCACCATCGCGGAGGACGGGATGATCGTCTTGCTGCCGGGGCCCTGGTAGCCGCCGCCGATGCCGTTGACCTCGGCGGTGGGCCGCGCCCAGATGCGCTCCAGGGTGCTGTAGCCGGCCTCGCCGCCGGTGCCGTGCGACTTGGCGCTGCTCAGCCACCGCTCCTCGTCGAAGGGCAGCCGGGCGAAGAGCTCGCGTTCGCGGTCGGTGAGCTCGACGACGCCGTCGTAGAAGCCGGGGATCGCCACCCGGCCCTGCTCGTCGTGCAGGGCGGCGACCAGCCGGGCGGCCGCGGTGGCCGGGTTGGGCACCGCGCCGCCGAAGGAGCCGGAGTGGATGTCCTGGTCGGGGCCGTAGAGGCGGATCTCGCACTCGGCGAGGCCGCGCATGCCGGTGCACACGGTCGGGGTGTCCTCGGACCACATGCCGGTGTCGGAGACGATCACGGCGTCGGCGGCGAGCCGGTCCGCGTTCCGCACGACGAGCTCCCGGAAGTGCGGGGAGCCGGACTCCTCCTCGCCCTCGATCAGCAGCTTGAGGTGGACGGCGGGGCTGGTGCGGCCGGTGGCGGCGAGGTGGGCGCGCACCCCCAGGGTGTGGAAGAAGACCTGGCCCTTGTCGTCGGCGGCGCCGCGCGCGTAGAGGCGGTTGCCGCGGACGACGGGTTCGAACGGGTCGCTGTTCCAGCCGTCCTCGCGGGCGGCGGGCTGCACGTCGTGGTGGCCGTACACCAGGACGGTCGGCGCCCCGGGGTCGTCGCTGGGCCACTCGGCGTACACCGCCGGGGCGCCCGGGGTGTCCCAGACCTCGGCGGCCGGGAAGCCGGTGTCCTTCAGGGCGGCGACCAGCCAGTCGGCGCTGCGGCGCACGTCGGGGGTGTGATCGGGCTGGGCCGAGACGGACGGGATGCGGAGCCACGCGGAGAGGTCGTCGAGGAACGCCGTGCGATGGTCTGCGATGTACGTACGGACGGCGTCGACGGCATTGTCAACGTGCTGGCTCATGTCTACGAGCCTATCGGCCCGCGGGGGTGTCCTCGGAGTGCGGTATCTCACCGTGCGGCGTGCGGTGTCCCGCCGTCCGGGTCGTCGAGCAGCAGCCGCTCCAGCTCGGCACGGCCGGGAAGCCGCTCCGGGCGGACCACCTCGCCGGTGCGGACGTACAGGAACGCGGCGGTGACCGACTCCAGGGGGACGCCCTGCTGCTCGGCCCAGGCGAGCCGGTAGACCGCCAGCTGCAACGGGTCGGCGGTGCGGCCCCGGCCGGTCTTCCAGTCCACGATCTCGTACGTCACCGCGTCGCCGTCCTCGGGGCCCTCGGGGTCCTCGTGCCGGTACACGGCGTCGATGCGGCCCCGGACGACCCGGCCGGCGATCGACAGCTGGAACGGCGCCTCGACGCGGTAGGGCGTGCGGTGGGCGTACTCGGTGCGCTCGAAGGCCTCCTTCAGCTCCTCCAGGTCACGCTCGTCGGCGATCTCGGCGTCGGCGCCCGGCAGCTCGTCCGGGTCGAGCATGGGCAGGGTCAGCTCCTCGAAGCGCGCCTCGACCCACGCGTGGAAGCGGGTGCCCCGGCGCGCGGCGGGCTGGGGCGGGCGCGGCATGGGGCGGGCCAGCTCTCGGGCGAAGCCGTCGGGGTCGGCGGCGAGCCGCAGCAGCTGGGACGCGGTGAGGGAGGCGGGCAGCCGCACCTCGGTGACGGTGTCGCGGGCGCGCAGCAGCTCCCCGGTGAGGGCGTCCAGGTCGCGGTCCCAGGAGGCGACGGTGCGGGCCTCCTCGGGCGTGAGGCGTGCCTCGTCGGGTGCGGGGAGGTCCGGCCCTGTTCGTGCGGACCCGTCCGGGGCGGTCGCCTGGTGGGGGACGACGGGGCGCCGGGTGGGCAGGGAGTCCCAGTCGTCGGCGCCGGGGCCGGCGGGGCCGGCGTCCGCGGGAGCGGCGTCCGGCGCGCCGGACGCGTGGGGGTACGGGTCTTCGGCGTACGAGTCTTCGGCGTACGGGTCTTCGGCGTACGGGTCTTCGGCGTACGGCTCGTCGCGGAAGTCCTCCGGGTACGGCTCCTCGTCGTCCGGCGGGGGCGGCCAGTCCTGGTCGTCGTAGGCGCCCGGGTCGTGGAGGGCCGCCGCGCCGTGCGGGTCGGCGGCGAGACGGTCGAGGTGCGCGAGGACGGTCGCGGCGGCGGCGCGGCGCCGGGCGAGGGCCGCGTCGTCCAGGGGCAGCGGCCACGCCTGGACGTCGCCGGCCTGCCGCAGCGCCGGATTCTCCTCGTCCTCCTCGGGCTCCTCCGCCCACGCCTCGATCTCGCCGTACCCGGCGGCGCAGTGGTCGTGGAGGGCGAGCAGGAACTCGGAGGGACCGCGCGGCTTCTTCTGACTGGGGCCCCACCAGTGGCCGGAGCCGAGCAGCAGGGAGCGGGGGCGGGTGAAGGTGACGTAGCCGAGGCGCAGCTCCTCGGTGTGCTGGTGCTCCTTCATCGCCTCGTGGAAGGCCTTCAAACCCCGCGCGTCCCAGGACGGCACGTCGGGGAGGGTGTCGGCGTCGCCGCGCAGCGCGTGCGGCAGCACCTTGCCCTGCGCCGTCCACTTCTCGCGGCCCCGGTCGCTGGGGAAGGCGCCGGTGACCAGGCCGGGGACGGCGACGACGTCCCACTCCAGCCCCTTGGACTTGTGGGCGGTGAGCACCTTGACGGTGTTCTCGCCTCCTGGCAGCGCGTTGTCCAGGCCCTTCTCGTACTGGGCGGCGGTGCGCAGGAAGCCGAGGAAGGCGAGCAGGGTGGCCTCGTTGTCCCCGGCGGCGAAGGACGCGGCGACGTCGAGGAAGTTGGACAGGGTCTCCCGGCGGCGGGCAGCCAGCGCGTGCGGGGACGCGGACAGCTCGACCTCGAGACCGGTGACGGCGAGCACCCGGTGCAGTACGTCCATCAGCGGGTCGGCGAGGGAGCGGCGCAGGTCGCGCAGCTCGGCGGCGAGGCGGGCGAAGCGGACGCGCGCGTCGGGCGAGAAGGGCAGCCCGTCGTCGTCCCCGCCGCCCTCCATCGGGGTCTCCAGGAACGTGTCGAGGGCGTCGGCGAGCGAGATCACCTCGGCGGGGTCGACGCCCTCGACGGCCTCGGCGAGCCGCCGGTCCGGGGCGTCGTCGCCGTCCACGCGCGCGTGGGACACCAGCCGGCGCGCGCGGCGGCCGAGCAGGGCGAGGTCGCGGGGGCCGATCCGCCAGCGCGGGCCGGTCAGCAGCCGGACGAGGGAGGCGTTGGCGCCGGGGTCCTGCAGGACCTCGCAGACGGCGACCAGGTCGGCGATCTCCGGCAGGTGCAGCAGCCCGGACAGACCGACGACCTCGACGGGCACGTCCCGGGCGACCAGCGCGGCCTGGATCTCGCCGAAGTCGGTCGCCGTCCGGCACAGGACGGCGATCTCGCCGGGCGCCTTGCCGGTGTTCACCAGGTGCGCGATCGAGTCGGCGAGCCAGTCGATCTCCTCGGCATGGGTGCGCAGCAGGGCGCAGCGGACGATGCCGTCGCGCTCGGCGCCGGGCGCCGGGCGGAGGGCCTCCACGCCCGCGTGCATGGCGCGCAGCGGCTCGGCGAGACCGTTGGCTAGGTCGAGCAGCCGGCCGCCGCTGCGGCGGTTCTCGCTGAGCGACTGGCGGGTGGCGGGACGGCCGTCGGCGTGCGGGAAGTGCTCGGGGAAGTCGTCGAGGTTGGCGACGGAGGCCCCGCGCCAGCCGTAGATGGCCTGGCAGGGGTCGCCCACGGCGGTCACCGGATGACCGGCGCCGCCGCCGAAGAGGCCCGCGAGCAGGACGCGCTGGGCGACCGACGTGTCCTGGTACTCGTCGAGGAGGACCACCCGGAACTCCTCACGCAGCACGCGGCCCACCTCGGGCAGGCCGGCGAGCCGGGCGGACAGGGCGATCTGGTCGCCGAAGTCGAGCAGGTCCCGTTCGCGTTTGGCGGCCCGGTAGCGCCGCACCAGCTCGGCCAGTTCTCGGCGGGCGGCGGCGGCCTCGGGGACCTTGCGCAGGTCGGCGTTGGTGAGCTTGGCGTTCTCCAGGGCGCGCAGCAGCTCGGCGTCGTGGGCGCGCAGGTCCTCGGGGCGCACCAGGTGCTCGGAGAGCTCCGAGTCGAGGGTGAGGAGGTCGCCCACCAGGTCGGGGAAGGAGCGGGTGAGGGCCGGGTAGAGGCCGGGCGCCTCGCGCAGCACGCGCGCGGCGAGCTGGTAGCGGGTGGCGTCGGCGAGCAGCCGGGACGTCGGTTCGAGGCCGATGCGCAGCCCGTGGTCGGTGAGCAGCCGGCCGGCGAAGGCGTGGTACGTGGAGATCACCGGCTCGCCCGGCGGGTTGTCCGGGTCGATGGCATCAGGGTCGGTGACGCCGGCCTTGATCAGGGCCGTGCGGACGCGTTCTGCGAGCTCCCCGGCGGCCTTGTTGGTGAAGGTGAGGCCGAGGACCTGCTCGGGGGCGACCTGGCCGGTGCCGACCAGCCAGACCACGCGGGCCGCCATCACCGTCGTCTTGCCGGAGCCCGCTCCGGCCACGATCACCTGCGGGGCGGGCGGCGCGGTGATGCAGGCCGTCTGCTCCGGGGTGAACGGGATCCCGAGCAGCTCCTTGAGCTGGTCGGGATCGGTGATACGGGCGGGCACACCGAGAATCTAGCGGCGACGACTGACAGCGCGGGCCCACCGAGCCCGCCGGGAGGAAAGAAGCGCAGGTCGGCGCGGGTGGTGCGATACGTCACGCGCGCCGTTCACGCCGGTCACTCGACGACGTGGCGGCCCTCGGGACGGGCGCTGCACGACGCCCGGAACGCGCAGTGCGCGCAGTGCTGGCCCGCGGTCGGGGTGAACCGCTCGTCGAGGACCTTGCCGGCGGCGGTGGCCAGCAGATCGCCGACCCACTCCCCCTCCAGCGGCTCCTGCGCCTGCACCTTGGGCAGGGTCTCACCGCCGTCCCGCTTGGCGGCGCCCTGCCGCAGCTGGACGAGCTCGGCGCCGCCCGGCTCGGGGCGCACCCCGTCGAAGACCTCGTCGACGGCGCCCTCGCGGACGGCGAGCTGGTACACGGCGAGCTGGGGGTGGCGTTCCACCTCCTTGGAGCTGGGCGCCTGCTTGCCGGTCTTGAAGTCGACGACGTAGGCGCGGCCCTCGCCGTCGGCCTCGACGCGGTCCATCTGGCCCCTGATGCGGACCTGGTAGTCGCCGGACTCCAGGGTGACGTCGAAGTCGTGCTCGCTGGCCACCGGCGTGCGTCCGGTGCGGTCCATGACGTGCCACTTCAGGAAGCGCTCGAGCGCCACGCGCGCGTTCTCCTTCTCCTGCGCCGACTTCCAGGGCGCGTCGAAGGCGAGGGCGTTCCACACGGAGTCGAGGCGTTCCATGAGGACGTCGAGATCGGCGGGGGTGCGCCCGGAGGCGACCTCGTCGGCGAGGACGTGGACGACGTTGCCGAAACCCTGGGCGGCGGTGGCGGGCGCGTCGGCCTTCACCTCACGGCCCAGGAACCACTGGAGGGCGCAGGTGTTGGCCAGCTGGTCGAGGGCGCTGCCGGAGAGCACCACGGGCTTGTCACGGTCGCGCAGCGGCACCTTGCTGTGCGTGGGCTCGTCCATGCCCCACCAGCGGTAGGGGTGCGCCGACGGCACCAGGGGACGGCCGTCCTCGTCGGCGAGCGCGGCGAGCCGGGCCAGCCGCCGGGCGGCGGCCTCGCGCAGGGCGTCGGAGACGCGGGGATCGACCGTGGTGGCGCGCAGCTCGGCGACGAGCGCGGCGACGGACAGCGGGCGCCGCGGGCGTCCGGTGACGTCCCGGGGCTCCACGCCGAGCTCGGTGAGGAAGCGGGAGGGCTGGTCGCCGTCGTCGGACGGCGCCTTCACGGCCGTCACCACGAGGCGGTCACGCGCGCGCGTGGCGGCGACGTAGAACAGGCGGCGCTCCTCGGCGAGCAGCGCGCCGGGTGTGAGGGGCTCGGCGAGCCCGTCACGGCCGATGCGGTCGGCCTCCAGCAGGGAGCCGCGGCGGCGCAGGTCCGGCCACAGGCCCTCCTGGACCCCGGCCACGACGACGAGGCCCCACTCCAGGCCCTTGGAGCGGTGCGCGGTCATCAGGCGTACGGCGTCGGGGCGCGCGGCGCGGCGGGTGAGGGTGTCGGCGGCGATGTCCTCGGCCTCGATCTCCTCGAGGAAGTTGAGGGCGCCGCGCCCGCCCGTGCGCTCCTCCGCGCGCGCGGCGGTGGCGAACAGCGCGCACACGGCGTCGAGGTCGCGGTCGGCGTTGCGGCCGGCGGCGCCGCCGCGGCGGGCTGCGCGTTCCAGCCGCTGCGGCCAGGGGGTGCCGTCCCACAGCTCCCAGAGGGCCTCCTCGGCCGTGCCGCCGCCGGCCAGGCACTCGCGGGCCCGGCGCAGCAGGGCGCCGAGCCGTTGCGCCCCGCGCGCGTAGACGGGATCGTGCACGGCGAGCCGCTCGGGCTCCGCCAGCGCGCGGGCGAGCAGCTCGTCCGAGGGCGGCGGCAGGGGGTTCCCGGCCGCCCGCTCCTCCTCGCGCAGCGCGCGTCCGAGCCGCCGCAGGTCGGCCGCGTCCATGCCGGCGAGGGGGGAGGTGAGGAGGGTGAGGGCGGTCTCGGTGTCGAGCCAGCAGGGTTCGTCGCCGTCGGTCGCCGAACCGCCCCGGCCGCTTCCGGGCCCGTCGCCGTCGGTCGCCTCGCCGGAACCGGAACCGCCGCCCGTCTCGCCGGAACCGGCACGCGCACCGGCGTCCACCTCACCGGAACCCAGGTCCGCCGCATGGGAACCGGCATCCGCCTCGCCCGAGCCGGCGCCCGCCGCACCGGAACCGTCGCCCGCCGCGTCCCCCGCACCCCACACGCCCTCGGCGTGCGCGGCGCCCGGCCGCCGTTCCTCCTCGGCCCTCGCCACCGCGCGCAGCGCGGTCAGCAGCGGGGCGACGGCCGGCTCGTGCCGCAGGGGCAGGTCGTCGCCGTCGACGTCGACGGGGACGCCCGCTGACGTGAGGGCCCGGCGGACCACCGGCAGGGTGCGGGCGCCCGCGCGGACCAGGACCGCCATGTCGTTCCAGGGGACGCCGTCCTCCAGGTGGGCGCGGCGCAGGATGTCGGCGACGTTGTCCAGCTCGGTGCCTGCCGTCGGGTAGGTGTACACCTCGACCCGGCCGCCCTCGCGCACGGGCGCCGGCTCGCGGTGCAGGCGGACCTTCTCGGCGGGCAGCCGGGGCAGCGGCATGCGGCGGGTGATCCGCCGGGTGGCTTCGAGGAGCGCGGCGCCGGAGCGCCGGGAGGTGCGCAGCACCTGGACGGGCGCGGGGCGGCCGTCCGCGCGCGGGAAGGCGTGCGGGAACTCCAGGATGCCGCCGACGTCGGCGCCCCGGAACGCGTAGATCGACTGGTCGGGGTCGCCGAAGGCGACGAGGGTGCGGCCGCCGGACGCCAGGGCGCGCAGCAGCCGTACCTGGGCGGGGTCGGTGTCCTGGTACTCGTCGACGTAGACGGCGTCGTAGCGGTCGGCGAGCTGCCCGGCGGTCTCGGGCCGCCGGGCGAGAAGCACCGCGCGGTGGACGAGTTCGGCGTAGTCGATGACGCCTTGGAGGTCGAGGACGTCGAGGTACTCGGCGAGGAAGGCGGACGCGGCGCGCCAGTCGGGGCGGCCGATGCGGCGGGCGAAGGCGTCCAGGGCGCCGGGGTCGAGCCCGAGTTCACGGCTGCGGGCGAGCACCGCGCGGACCTCGTCGGCGAAGCCGCGGGTGGTCAGGCAGGCGCGCAGGTCGTCCGGCCAGCGCACGTGGGACAGCCCGAGCCGTTCCAGGTCCACCTGGCCGGCGAGCAGCTCGCGCACGGTGACGTCCTGCTCGGGTCCGGAGAGCAGCCGCAGCGGCTCCACGAACAGGTCGCTGTCCTGGTGGGCGCGGACCAGGGCGTAGCAGAAGCTGTGGAAGGTGGTCGCCTGCGGGGCACGGGCGGCGCCGATGCGCAGCGCCATGCGGTCGCGCAGCTCGACGGCGGCCTTGCGGCTGAAGGTGAGCACCAGGATGCGCTCGGGGTCGCCGCCGCGCGCGACACGGGCGGCCACGGACTCGACGAGCGTGGTGGTCTTGCCGGTGCCGGGACCGGCGAGGACGAGCAGCGGCCCGGAGCCGTGCTCAACCACGGAACGCTGGGCGGCGTCCAGTGGAGGGGGATCCACGCGGGCCGGAGGGGTACGCACCAGTCGATAGGCGCCACGGCTCCCCCGCCGCACCTGGGGGTGCGACAGGCCGCTGGTGGAGGAAGAGGAGCTCACGTGGTTCGCCGGTCCTGGTGGGTGTGCTGTGGGGCGCCGCGTGCGCGGGGCGGTGGTCGGGGGGTGAGGGGGTCACGCGCAGCCGACGCTACGCCGGGGACCGGAGCGGAAGCAGGGTTTCCGCTTCTTCTCTCCCGTCCCTCCGGGCACCCGTGCCCCTCGACCCACGAACGTACGTCATGCCGTGGATGTGCCTCATGTCCCCCTGAAGCATCACAGGTCACACGGCGACGGCGGGGATGGCGGAAGCTGTCAGGTGTGACCCCCGGTGTCCGCGCCGCCGTCCCACCGCGCGCGTCTCATGTCGAGGCGTGGCACATGGCCCTCCGCCGCCCGGCCTGCCTCCCGCAGCGGTGTGCCCTCCGCGCGGTAGTGACCGAGGGCCCGCAGCTCGTGGCCGGGCAGCAGCACGCCGTCCGCGCGGACCACGCGCCACCAGGGGACGGCACCGCCGTAGAGCGCCATCACGCGCCCCACCTGCCGTGGCCCGCCCTCCCCCAGCCACTCGGCCACGTCCCCGTACGTCATGACACGCCCCGGCGGGATCAGCTCGGCGACCTCCAGGACCCGCTCGGCGTACGCGGGCAGGGCGTCCGGGTGCTCCGGACCCCCGTCGGACGGAAGACTCTCCTGGCTCATCCGGACCATCCTGCCCCACCCCACCGACAACGCGGCGTGTCCGCGGACACGCGCGGGCGACTCGCCCCGGAGCACCGCTTCGGGCAGACTGTGCCGCCCCGCTTGTGGACCCTGATGCCCCCTTGTGGCGGTACGGCATGCCACCATCGTGCGGGCGGTGACCGGTGATACGAGATCGAGAAGAGACGATGAAGCAGCAGGGTGCGCACCCCGAGGACACGGAGGGCACCCCTGACGCCTCGTCGCGCCCGGACACCGCGAAGCAGTCCGGCGGGGCGCACCGGGACGTGGCGCACATCGACGAGGTGGAGGGCGACGAACCGCTGCTCCCCGCGCGCGTGCACCGCCCGTCCGACCTCATGCGGCTGGTGGGCGGCGTGCTCGCGGTCGTGGTGCTGCTGGCGATCGCCGCGTTCGCCCACGGCACGACCTCGGGTCTCGAACAGGACATCAACAAGGGCACCGGACAGGCGCCCGACCTGCTCATCAAGATCGCCGGCCTGGCGTCCAGCATCGCCATCCTGCTGGTCCCGGTCGCCTTCGCGATCGAACGTCTGATCAAACGGGACGGGCTGCGGATCGCCGACGGCGTGCTCGCCGCCGTGCTGGCGCACGGGGTGACGCTCGCCACCGACCTGTGGGTCGCGCGGGCCGCTCCCGACTCGATCCAGGACGCGCTCACCCAGCCCTCCCCCGGCGACATCCACGCCCTCACCGACCCGGTGCACGGCTACCTCGCACCGGTCATCGCGTACATGACCGCCGTCGGCATGTCCCGCAGACCGCGGTGGCGGGCGGTGCTGTGGGTGGTGCTGCTGCTCGACGCCTTCTCGATGCTGGTCACCGGGTACACCACCCCGTTCTCCATCATCCTCACGGTGCTGATCGGCTGGACCGTCGCCTACGGCACGCTGTACGCGGTCGGCTCGCCCAACGTCCGGCCCACCGGCCGCACGCTGATGGCGGGGCTCCGCACGGTCGGCTTCCGCCCCGTGACCGCTTCCCGGGAGGAGGCCGTGGACGCGGCCGAGGGCGGCGACCGGGGGCGGCGCTACTTCGTCACCCTGGAGGACGGCCCGCCCCTCGACGTCACCGTCGTCGACCGCGAGCAGCAGGCGCAGGGCTTCTTCTACCGCGCGTGGCGCAACCTGGCGCTGCGCGGCTTCGCCACCCGCCGGAGCCTGCAGTCGCTGCGCCAGGCGCTGGAGCAGGAGGCCCTGCTGGCCTACGCCGCCATCGCGGCCGGCGCCAACGCGCCCAAGCTGATCGCCACATCGGAGCTGGGCCCCGACGCGGTGATGCTGGTCTACGAGCACACCGGCGGACGCACGCTGGACTCGCTGGACGACGAGGAGATCACCGACGAGCTGCTGCGCGACACCTGGCACCAGGTGATGGCGCTGCAGTCCCGCCGTATCGCGCACCGCAGGCTGGTGGGCGACGCCATCCTGGTGGATCGTTCCGGCACGGTGATCCTCACCGACCTGCGCGGCGGGGAGATCGCGGCCGGCGACCTGCTGCTGCGCATGGACGTCTCCCAGCTGCTGGTGACGCTGGGTCTGCGGGTGGGCGCCGAACGCGCGGTGGCCTCCGCGCTGAGCGTCCTCGGCCCCGACGCCGTGGCGGACTGTCTGCCGATGCTCCAGCCGATCGCGCTGAGCCGCTCCACGCGCGCGACGCTGCGCCGGCTCGCCCGGGAGCGCGCCGAGCGGGAACGCGAGGCCGTCCTGGAGGCTTCCCGCCACTCCCGTCCGGCCCGCGCGCACGACGCCGACGTCTCCCGCCCCGTCGTGCTCGAAAAGGCGGACAAGAAGGCCGTACGGGCGGAGCAGCGGGCCGAGAAGCGGGCCATCGACGAGGCACTCGACGAGGCGCGCGAGGAGGATCTGCTCAGCCAGATCCGGCAGGAGGTGCTGCGGATCAGGC
The DNA here is from genome assembly GCF_022696125.1 of Streptomyces sp. GB4-14. Lineage (NCBI taxonomy): Bacteria > Bacillati > Actinomycetota > Actinomycetes > Kitasatosporales > Streptomycetaceae > Streptomyces > Streptomyces sp. GB4-14. Next base: position 2,015,052 of record NZ_RZHO01000002.1, read on the forward strand.
CGCAGGCCCCGGTCGAGCCGGCCCGGCTGGAGCGGGTGCGCCCGCGCACGCTGATCAGCCTCATCGCGGGCGCGATCGGCGCGTACTTCCTGCTGACGCAGCTCACCCACATCGAGTTCGGCCCGCTGATCTCCAACGCGGAGTGGGGCTGGGTGGCCGCGGCGGTGCTGTTCTCGGCGCTGAGCTACGTGGCGGCCGCGATGGCGCTGCTCGGGTTCGTGCCGGAACGCGTGCCGTTCCCGCGCACCGTGGCGGCGCAGGTCGCCGGCTCCTTCGTGAAGATCGTCGCCCCGGCCGCGGTCGGCGGCGTCGCGCTGAACACCCGCTTCCTCCAGCGCGCGGGGGTGCGTCCGGGACTCGCGGTGGCGAGCGTCGGCGCGTCGCAGCTGTTCGGGCTCGGCTGCCACATCCTCATGCTGCTGGCGTTCGGCTATCTGACCGGTACCGAGAAGACGCCCTCGCTGTCGCCGTCCCGCACGGTCATCGGCGGTCTGCTGACGGTCGCGGTGCTGGTGCTCGTGGTGACCTCGGTGCCGTTCCTGCGGAAGTTCGTCGTCACGCGCGTGCGGTCGCTGTTCGCGGGCGTCGTGCCGCGCATGCTCGACGTGCTGCAGCGGCCGCAGAAGCTGGTCACCGGCATCGGCGGCATGCTGCTGCTGACCGCCTGCTTCGTGATGTGCCTGGACGCCTCGATCCGGGCGTTCGGCGACGAGTCGACCTCGGTGAGCATCGCCAGCGTCGCCGTCGTCTTCCTCGCGGGCAACGCCCTCGGGTCCGCCGCGCCGACGCCGGGCGGTGTGGGCGCCGTGGAGGCCACCCTGACCGTCGGTCTGATCGCCGTCGGCCTGCCCAAGGAGGTCGCGGCGCCCGCCGTGCTGCTCTTCCGGCTGCTGACCCTGTGGCTGCCCGTGCTGCCGGGCTGGCTGGCCTTCAACCACCTCACCCGCAAAGCGGCCTTGTGACCGGCTGAGACGCCGGCCGGGCGCGGCCCTCCCTCGGACGGCCCGTGTCCCGCGCGCGCCGCCGCGGGCGACCGCAGGATGGGCACATGCCCCGCCCCTTCCGGTTCCGTGCCGCAGCCCTGTCCGCCTGTGCCCTCCTGCTGCCCGCACTGCTGGCGGGCTGCGCCGAGGGGGACGACCCGGCCCAGGACCTGACGCGGCAGAAGCTGGACTGGAAGGCCTGCCCCGCCCCCGACGAGGCCCAGGGCGGCGGTGCGTCGCCGTCGCCGCTGCCGGGCGCCAGAGGTCAGTGGGAGTGCGCGACGCTCAAGGCGCCCCTGGACTGGGACGACCCGGACGGCGACACCATCGGCCTCGCCCTGATCCGTGTCCGGTCGAGCGGTCCGGAGAGCGAGCGGATCGGCTCGCTGATCTTCAACTTCGGCGGCCCCGGCGGCTCCGGCGTCACCACCCTCCCCGCGTTCGGCCGGGACTACGCCACCCTGCGCACCCGGTACGACCTGGTGAGCTTCGACCCGCGCGGGGTCGGCCGCAGCGCGCCCGTGACCTGCCAGGACGACCAGGAGCTCAACACGTACTTCCAGCAGGACGGCACCCCCGACGACAGCGCGGAACGCACGGAACTGCTGGACAGCACCGCGGAGTTCAACGCGGCCTGCGAGGACAACTCCGGGCGGATCCTGCCGCACGTGCGCACCACCGACGCGGCCCGTGACCTCGACCTGATGCGGCAGGTCCTCGGCGACGACAAGCTGTACTACTTCGGCATCTCCTACGGCACCGAACTCGGCGGCGTCTACGCGCATCTCTTCCCCGACACGGTGGGCCGCGCGGTGTTCGACGCCGTCGTCGACCCGGCACTGGACTCCGGGCAGGCCTCGCTCGGACAGGCCCGGGGCTTCCAGCGCGCCCTCGACAACTACGCCGAGGACTGCGTCTCGCAGGTCGAGGACTGCCCCGTCGGCGACAGCGTCCAGGACGTGAAGAACCGCATCGCCGAGCTGCTGCGGGACCTGGACCGCCGGCCCGTCCCCGGCGTCTTCCCCCGCCGGCTCACCGAGACGATGGCGACGAGCGGGATCGTGCAGGCCCTGTACTCGAAGAACTTCTGGGCGTTCCTCACCGACGGCCTGGAGCAGGCGTACGACGGTGACGGCACGATCCTGATGGTGCTGGCCGACTCGATGAACGGACGCGGCGCGAACGGCGAGTACAGCAATCTGGTGCCCGCCAACGTCTCCATCAACTGCGCGGACGCCGAACCCCGTTACACACCCGCGGACGTGGAGCGGCTGCTGCCCGAGTTCCGGAAGGCGTCCCCGCTGTTCGGGGACTTCATGGCCTGGGGAATGATCACCTGCACCGACTGGGCCGTGCCGGGTGCCGCCGACCATCCGGACGTCAGCGCTCCGGGCGCGGCCCCGATCCTGGTGATCGGCAACACCGGCGACCCGGCCACCCCGTACGAGGGCGCGCGCAGCATGGCGAGGGCGCTCGGTGAGGGGGTCGGCGTGGAACTCACGTACAACGGGCAGGGGCACGGCGCCTACAACAGCGACGACCGCTGCGTCCGGGATGCGGTCCACGGCTATCTGCTGGACGGCAAGGTGCCGGAGCCCGAAGCCGTCTGCCCCTGACCCGCCCGGCCGTGCGACGGCGGGGGCGGCAGGACCGCCCGGCGAAAGCCCAGTTCAGAGGGTTTTCCACAGGCCTCCCCGGCCGACGCCGGACCTGCCTACGATGTCGGGACAGCCGTTCGCCGCACGACGCGGACGGCCCACGAGGGGGGATGTGGCAGATGACCCGGTTCACTCGGTGGGCGGCCCTGACCGCCGCCGCCGCACTGCTCACGGCCGGTTGCGGCGGGGGCGGGCCGTCGAAGGACGACTCCGGCAAGGACGACAAGGGCGGAGGGGACAGCGCGCTCGACTGGGGGCGCTGCGAGGCGACCGAGGACGGTCCGGCGCCCGGCGACGAGTGGCGGTGCGCCACGCTCGAGGTGCCGCTGGACTGGTCGAAGCCGGACGGCGAGACGATCGACCTCGCCCTCATCCGCGCCGAGGCGACGGGCGACGACCGCATCGGCTCCCTGCTGTTCAACTTCGGCGGGCCGGGCGGCTCGGGCGTCTCCACCCTGCCCGCCTACGCCGACATGGCCGCCGACCTGCGCGAGCGGTACGACCTGGTGAGCTGGGACCCACGCGGGACGGGCGCGAGCGGCGGTGTCCGCTGCCGTGACGACAAGGCCATCGAGGCCGCGGAGGCCGCCGTGGACTGGACGCCGGACACCCCGGTGGAGGAGCGGGTCTTCCTCGAGGACGCGGCCGACTTCGGCAAGGGCTGCCAGAAGGCCGCCGGAAAGCTGCTGGCGCACGTCTCGACCACCGACACCGCCCGTGACATGGACCGCATCCGGCAGGCTCTCGGCGACGACCGGATGCACTACTTCGGCATCTCCTACGGCACCGAGCTCGGCGGGGTCTACGCCCATCTCTTCCCCGACAAGGTCGGCCGGATGACGCTGGACGCGGTGGTGGACCCGACGGCCGACACGATCGGCCACGCCAAGAACCAGGCCCGCGGCTTTCAGACCGCCCTCGACAACTACCTGCGGTCCACCGGACGTGACCCGGAGGAGGGCTCGCGGGAGATCGCGGACCTGCTGGACCGGATCGACACCGAACCGCTGCCGACGTCCTCCTCCGGCCGGGAGCTGACGCAGTCGCTGGCGATCATCGGCATCGTGCTGCCCCTCTACAGCGAGTCCAGCTGGCCGGCGCTGACCAGCGCGCTGGAGGCGGCCGAGGACGGGGACGGCACGGAGTTGCTGGCCCTCGCGGACGGTTACAACGAGCGGGACGCCTCGGGCAGCTACGGCACCACGACCCACTCCCAGAGGGTCATATCGTGCCTGGACGACAAGCAGCGGCCGACGGTGGAGGAGACCAGGAAGCTGCTGCCCGAGTTCGAGAAGCTCTCTCCCGTCTTCGGTCCGTTCCTGGGCTGGGACACGGCGGGCTGGTGCCACGACTGGCCGGTGCCGGGCCAGTTCGAGACGCCCGAGGTGAGCGCGCCGGGCGCGGAGCCGATCCTGGTCGTGGGCAACACGGGCGACCCGGCCACCCCCTACGAGGGGGCGCGGCGGATGGCGGACGAGCTGGGCGAGGGCGTCGGGGTGGTGCTCACCTGGAAGGGCGAGGGCCACGGCGCCTACGGCAGCGGCAGCGACTGCGTCGACGCGACGGTGAACGCCTATGTGCTGGAGGGCAAGGTGCCGCAGGACGGCAAGGTCTGCTCGTAGCGGCGCTGCCCGTAACGGCGTCGGGGGCTCCGGGCACCCGAGGTGGTGCCCGGAGCCCCCGACGAGGACCCGGTGACGGCCGGCGCGGTCGTGCGGACCTCTCCGGCCGGTGCGGCCTAGTAGACCGGCTTCTCCGGCTCCATCTGGTTGACCCAGCCGATGACGCCGCCGCCGACGTGGACGGCGTCGGAGAAGCCCGCGGACTTCAGGACCGCGAGGACTTCCGCACTGCGGACACCCGTCTTGCAGTTCAAGACGATCTTCTTGTCCTGCGGCAGGCTCTCCAGGGCGTTGCCCATGAGGAACTCGTTCTTGGGAATCAGCCGGGCGCCCGGGATGGAGACGATCTCGAACTCGTTCGGCTCACGGACGTCGATGAGCTCGATGTTCTCGCCGTCGTCGATCCACTCCTTGAGCTGCTTGGGAGTGATCGTGGAGTCGGCGGCCGCCGCCTGCGCCTCCTCGGACACGACGCCGCAGAAGGCCTCGTAGTCGATGAGCTCGGTGACGGTCGGGTTCTCGCCGCAGATCGCGCAGTCGGGGTCCTTGCGGACCTTGACCTGGCGGTACTGCATCTCCAGGGCGTCGTAGATCATCAGGCGGCCGACGAGGGGCTCGCCGATGCCGGCCAGCAGCTTGATGGCCTCGTTGGCCTGGATGGAGCCGATGGACGCGCAGAGCACGCCCAGGACGCCGCCCTCGGCGCAGGAGGGGACCATGCCGGGGGGCGGGGGCTCCGGGTAGAGGCAGCGGTAGCAGGGGCCGTGCTCGGACCAGAAGACGGAGGCCTGGCCGTCGAAGCGGTAGATGGAGCCCCAGACGTACGGCTTGTTCAGCAGGACGCAGGCGTCGTTGACCAGGTAGCGGGTCGCGAAGTTGTCCGTGCCGTCGACGATCAGGTCGTACTGGCTGAACAGGTCCATCACGTTGTCGGCCTCGAGCCGCTCCTCGTGCAGGACCACGTTCACGTAGGGGTTGATCCCCTTGATCGTGTCACGGGCGGACTCGGCCTTGGGGCGGCCGATGTCGGACTGGCTGTGGATGATCTGGCGCTGCAGGTTCGACTCGTCGACCTCGTCGAACTCCACGATGCCGAGCGTGCCCACGCCCGCCGCGGCCATGTACATCAGACCCGGCGAGCCCAGGCCGCCGGCGCCCACAAAGAGCACCTTGGCGTTCTTCAGCCGCTTCTGCCCGTCCATCCCCACGTCGGGGATGATCAGGTGGCGGGAGTACCTGCGGACCTCGTCTACGGTGAGCTCGGGGGCCGGCTCGACCAGGGGTGGCAGCGACACGGGGACTCCGTTGGTCGGTCAATCACTACGGTTGTTCTCCGCTTAACACTGCCATGCCCTTTTTCATTCCGAGACACCCGTTCCGACACGCGAGACGATGTCGTCCCAGTAGCCGGGCAGCGGCCCCCATGGATCCGCCGGTCGCGCGCGGCCGGAGACCCGGTCCGAGTGGTCGGTGAAGTAGATGGTGCCGGCGCCCTGCCAGCGGGCGATGCGCAGCGCCTCCTCCAGGTGCGGCCGGGGCACGCCGTGCACGAAGTGGCAGAACCGCTCCGGCGGATGGTCGGCGGTCCACTCGGCCACCTGGGACCAGCGGTAGTCGCTCCACGGACCGGAGTAGGTGACGAGCTGGTCGGCGTGTTCGGCGTAGCCGGGGTACGGATGGGTGCCGTGCCCGAGGACGACGTGGGCGTCCTCGTTGATCACCCGGAGCGTGGCGACGGTGCGCCGCACCTCGGGCAGGTCCTCGCGGCCGGCGGGGCAGCGGTCCAGGAGGAAGCCGTCGACCCGGTACCAGTCGTGGAAGCGATGGGCGTCGGAGACGATCTCACCGAAGCCGCGCAGCCCGTAGGCGGCGTCGATGTGCCCGAGGACGCGGACGCCCGCGTTGCGCAGCCGGCCCGCCGCCTCCAGGCAGTGCGGGTCCGGCTGGACGCCGGGGCCGTCGGCGACGTTGAGCACCACCCAGTGCAGGGGCGTGCCGGGGCGGCCCAGCCGGTTCCACTCGTCGGGGGCGAGGAGCGGGTGCGCGACGCCCGGGACGCCGAGGCCGGTGCCGAGCCCCGTGGCGGTGTGGTCCTGTCTGGTCCGGGTCAGATACGGCATGCCGCCTCCATCCAGATGTCCGCGAGCGACTCCTCGAGGTTGATGCGGGGACGCCAGCCGAGGCGGTCGCGGGCGGTGCGCACGTCGGCCTGCTGCCAGGTCCCGCACCCGTCGGGGTACGGGAACGCGGCGGGCGAGGCGGCGGGGTGGTGGTCCGCCTCGGCGCGGGGGTGTCCGATGGTCGCCCGCAGGTGGGTCGCGTGGGGGGTGTGGGTGGTGTGGACGGGCCCGGGGTGGGGCAGGCCGTCGAGCTCGTTGAGGGCGCCGCCGTAACCGGCCACCCGGGCGAGGATCCCGGCGGCGTCCCGGAGGCGGACGGCGCGGCCGGAGCCGATGTTGATGACGCCCTGGGCGGCGGAGAGCGAGGCTGCGTGCACGGCGCGGGCCACGTCGCGGACGTCGATGAAGTCGCGCTGGGCGCCGAGCCCGCCGAGCTTCAGTTCGCCGTCGCCGGACTGCATGGCGCGGCGCATCGCCTCGGCGAGCCGGCCGAGCGGGGAGCCTGCCGGGGTGCCGGGTCCGACGGGCGAGAAGACCCGCAGCACCACGGCGTCCAGGCCGGAGCCGAGAACCAGTTCGGTGGCGGCGAGCTTGCTGACGCCGTACGGCCCGCCGGGACGGGGGACGGCGTCCTCGGCGGTGGAGGAGCCCGGCTGGCTGGGGCCGTACTCGGAGCCGCAGCCGATCTGGACGAGCCGCGCCCCGCAGCCGCTGCGGCGCAGCGCCTCGCAGATGGTGGCGACGGCGACCGTGTTGTGCCGGGTGAGTTCGCGGGCGCCGCCCCGGGTGGCGCCGGCGCAGTTGATGACGACGCCGGGGTGGACGGCGTCGAGGAAACGGGTGAGGGCGCCCGGGCTGCCGGTGGCGAGGTCGAAACGGACGTCGGCGTCGTCACCCCGGCCGAGGGCCGTGAGCTGGACGGCGGGGTCGGCGAGCAGGCGGTCGGCGACGAACCGGCCGATGTAGCCGTTGGCTCCGATCAGCAGGACCCTCATCGGTCGGCTCCTTCGCGGCGTTCGGTGGCGGGACGGCAGGTCATGCGAGGTTCTCCTTCAAAGGGGGGTCGAGGGCTCCGTAACCGCGGCCGTCCGGGCCGCGCGGCGGTCGCGGCCGGTCACCGTGCCTGCTCCGGCCGCAGGTGCGCCGAGGCGCGGGCGAGGGTGCGGGCGGCGTGCACGAGCAGGATCAGGGCGCCCGCACCACAGGTCAGGACGGGTACGGCGGTGGGACCCCAGGCGGCGGTGAGGGCCTCCACCGGTGCGCCCAGTGCGGCGCAGCCGGGCAGCCGGGCCGCGAAGACGGTGGCGGGCGCGAGCACGTGAGCGGTCGCGGTGAGCATGAGGATCACGCGCGGGGCGTGGGTGAAGCCGTGCACGGTGAGCAGGCGGGCGACGAAGAGGAGGGCGCCCAGGGCGAGGACCGCCGGGGAGACGGGCCCCGCGTCCAGGAACGGCGCGCACAGGGCGACGAGCACGGCCAGCGCCCCCACGAACAGGGCGACGGCGCCGAGCAGCACGGGCCGGACCGAGGCGGCGAAGTCCTCCAGGTCACGGCTGACGGCCAGCTTGCGGCGCGCGTGGGCGAGGAAGAGACCGGCCGTCCAGGTCGCGGGCGCGACGGCGAGGGCGAGGGCCAGGAGCGGTGCGAGGGCCAGGGGCCAGTCGCCTCCCGTGGTGCCGTCGGGCAGCCCGTCGGGGCCGCCGGTGAGGGCGGTGCGCAGCAGGCCGTCGCCCAGCACGGCGTAGGCGAGGAGCCAGCAGGTCCAGGAGCCGGTCGCCGACCGGGAGGCGAGGCCGTCGGGGAGGGCCAGCGGTCCGCGCCGCAGCGCGGCGCGCAGGGCGAGGGCGACGGCGACCACGCCGGCGGCGGCCGCGTAGAGGCGGGTCTGGCCGTGGGTGCGGGCCAGGGCGACCAGCGCGGCGGCGCACAGCGCGCCGGGCAGCAGCGGGAGCAGGAGCACGATGACGGACCGGCGGCCTCCCTCGGGGGCCGGGGCGTCCGGCGCGGCGGGTGCGTCGGTCACGGTGTCGGCGTCGCGCGGGACGCGGGCGTAGAGCTCCTCCGCGAGGGAGAAGACGTCGCGGTGGCGGAAGCGGGCGGCGGTCCGGTCGGTGATGCCGTGGGCCTCCAGGCCCGCCGCGATCTCCAGCGGGTCCACGGCGCGTTCGCACAGCTCGCGGTGGCGGTGCAGCAGCACCTTGACCGGGTCGGCCGCGCCGGGGGCGGCGCCGCGGTCGAGTTCGCTCAGGTCGGTCATCGGACGGTCTCCGTGACGGGCTCCGGCGTCTCCACGGCCCAGGTGGGGACGGCGCGGGGGGTGGGTCCGGTCCAGTGGCCGGGGACGTGGGCCTCGGCGGGCGCGGCGAAGGGCTGCGGGTCTCCGGCACCGTCGAGGACGGGCCGGCGTACCGGGGTGCGCGCGACGGTCTCGAGGTAGAGGGCGTGGAACGCCGCGACGTTCTGCTCGACGCTGAACAGCTCCAGTGCGCGGGCGCGCGCGGCCGCTCCGAGGCGCGCACGGCGCTCGGGGTCGCGCAGCAGCGAGACGCACGCTTCGGCGAGCGCCCGCGGATTGCGCGGCGGTACGACGAGACCGGTGCCGCCGATCACCTCGACGACCGCGCCGACGTCCGTGGACACCGTCGCGCGTCCGCAGAACATCGCCTCGATCAGCCCGACCGGGAACCCCTCGACGACGCTGGAGAGCACGGTGACGGTCCCGCCGGCGTGGACATCGGCGGTGGTCTCGGCGCCGGGCCCGCCGAGTTCCTCGAAGGTCACCGGATTCCGCCCGACGGCGTGCGGGCCGTCGGCCTCGTCCGGGAAGAGCTGTGCGGCCAGGGCCCGGCAGTGGCCGAGGTAGGCCTCGCCCTCGGGCCCTGAAGGGCGGCCCACGATGCGCAGCCGGGTGCCGGGCTCGGCCGCGCGGACCTCCGCGAAGGCGTGCAGCAGCGAGACCAGGTCCTTGGCGGGCTCCACCCGGCCGATCCAGACGAGGGTGTGCGGGCCGGCGTGCTCCCGCTCGGCGCCCTTCTCCCGGCCCTCCGACCGGTCCTCACCGACGCGTGTGAAGGGCGTGGCGTCCAGGCCGGGGTGGATGGTGCGCAGTTTGGCCCGGTCGGCGCCGCAGCGCTCCTGCCAGCGGCGGGCGTGGGCGTTGCCGGGGACGAGGTAGGAGGCGGCGCGGTAGGTCTCGGCGGTGAGCAGGCCGTGGAAGGCGGCGAGCAGGGACCGTACGGCGGGGGAGGCGTCGGGGCGCGTGAGGTAGTGGGTGCGCAGACGCACCCCGTACTCGGTGACCAGGAGCGGGACGCCGAAGAAGTGGCGGGCGAGCAGGCCCGGGAGCACGGCGATGCCGCCGGACGCGGCGTGGCAGAGATCGACTGCGCCGAGGCCGTCCTCCTCGTACCAGTCGAGCGAGAGGGGGCGCAGGGCGCGCTCCAGGTGGTCGGCGACGGTCAGCAGGTCGGGGACGCGGGCCTCGCGCGCGGTGCGGCGGGCTCCGGGCGCACGACAGGCGCGTTCCAGGGCGCGCACGGCCTGCTCGGAGCGCAGCGCGGCGACCAGTCCGCCCTCGTCGCGGGCGAGCTCGGCGAGCCCGTGGAGCGCGTTGGTGAAACGGTCCGCCTCAGCGGTGCCAGGCTTCTCGGCGGTGCCGGGCTCCGCGGCGTGGCAGAGGGCGGCGGCCAGTTCGCCGTAGTGCTCGGTGAAACGCCTGCGGGCGCGGCGGCCGTGGACCACGCCGTCCTCCTCGGCGGCCCACAGCGGCGCCGTGCGCACCCGCGCGACCTGGGGCGGCAACGGGAGCCAGCCCGCGTCCTCCTGGGCCTGGCCGGTGCTGAACGCGTAGACGTCGAACTCGTGTCGGTCGAGCCCGCGCACCAGGCGGTCGCACCACACCCCGCCCTCACCGCCCACATACGGATAGCCACCCTCCGTAAGCAGTCCGATGCGCACGTGTGCACCCCCGTTCTCCCGTCGGGAGCCGCCGTTGGCCCGGCGGCTCGCAGCGGGACGAACGTATGCGGACAGGACGGTGGCGTGATGGACGGTTGTCCATCACGCCACCAAAAGGGGTGAACGGGCGTAACTTTCCGGCGCGGAGTGCGTTCGCCGTGCTGAGACCGGTGCACGACGGGCGCGCGCCGGTCCGGAACCACCACCCGGCGCGCGCCCACAAGGGGTCGGGCGAGGCATCAGGCGGTCGGTCGTCCTGGCCGGTCAGCTGTTGGGGTAGGGCCAGGGGTTGGGCCGGCAGCTGATCCCGTTGTACTCGAGGAACTTGGTCTGCTGCTGCATCACCGGGGCCAGGTCGCCGTCCTTGTCACAGGTGACGTGGTTGTGGCCGAGGCGGTGGCCGATCTCGTGGTTGATCAGCATCTGGCGGTAGGCGAACATCTTGTCGCCGTACGTCTCGGCGCCCTGCGCCCAGCGATAGGCGTTGATCAGCACGCGCTCGGTGGCCGCGGAGTCGCAGGAGACGTTGTCCTCGGTGGTGTCGAGGCCCGACTTGGCGCACCAGTCGGCGGTCGTCCCGGGACTGGCCAGGGTGATCACGAACTCGGCGTGGCCGGACTCGATCCGTTCGAAGGTCAGGCCGTCGTGCGCCCAGCTCCGCCTGTCGTTGAGCGTCCGGTGCACGGCCTCGGCGAACAGCGCGCCGTCCAGGTCGAGCCCTCGCTCCACGTCCACCCGGTAGGTGACCTTCCGCCCCTTGCCGGGCGCCTTGTCGATCCCCTTGACGGCGTAGAACCTGCCCGTGCCGCCGCGGGTGGCGGCCAACGGGAACTTCCGGTCCATCTGCTGCTCGTACGTGAGCGGCTTCGCCGTGGGCACGCCTGGCGTCGCCCGGCCGTCGCCGCGCGAGGTGGAGTCGCGCGCGTCGCGCGCCTGCTCGCCGACGGACTGCGACTGGACGGCCGGGCTGTCGTGCTCGTCGGTGACCTGACCGGCGACGACGACGGCCAGCACGGTGGTAACGGCGGCGGCCGCGATGCCGGTGAACGCGCGCCCCTTGCCGCCCCTGGTCTGCGCGGGGACGCCCGTCGGCGGCTCGTCGTCGACCGCGTCGGTGGCCGGGAAGGCGCCGGTGTCCGGGGCGCCGTCGCGGTCGGTGACGGTGGCGTGCGGGTCCGCGGGGCCGCGGGTCACGGGCTTGCGCGGGGTGAAGAGGTCGTCGTTCCTGTCGAAGGCCTCGACGTAGTCCCGGCGCGGTCCTTCCACGGGCGCCTGGCGCTGCCTCGGCAGGGGCACGCCCTGCTCGGCGGCCGGCGCGCCGTACCCGGCGCCGGCGGCGGTCCGTCCGTGCAGGGTCGTCCGGCCGCCCCCGGTCTCCTGCTGCTCGGGGTGCCCGCCGCGGACCCGGGGGGTGCCGTCCGCAGGAGTGCCGTCCGCAAAGCGCGGGACACCGTGCGGAGGGGTGCCGTCCCCGTGCCCGGGGACACCGTGTGCGGGAGTGCCGTCGCCGCGGCGCGGCCCGCCCTGCGGAGATGTTCCTCCCCCGGCACGGGGCGGGCCCTGGGCGGGAACTCCGTTCCCGTGGCGCGGGAAGCCGTGGCCGGGAGTCCCCTCGCCGTACTGCGGCACACCACGCGGCGGCGTGCCGTCGCCGTACCCGGTGACGCCCTGGGGCTGACCGCCGTACCGGTCGTACCGGGGGACGCCGCGCGACGGGGTCCCTCCCTGCTGCCATCCGTCCGGCAGGGGCGGTACCCCCGGTGCCGGTCTGCCGCGCCCCGGCGCCCCGTATCCGTGCACCGGGGTGCCGTGCGGCGGCGTGCCGTACGGCGCGGTGCCCTGGGTCTGCTGCTGCGGCCGCGCCGCCTCCTGGCCGGTGTCCCAGCGGTCGTCGTACCGCGCCTCGGGCGCGTCCTGTACGCCGCGTGCGGCGGCTGCGGTGCTGTCCGCGGTGCCGCCCTTGGGGGCGGGCCCGCGCCGGCTGTGGCGTCCCACGTCGCGCCTCAGCCCCTTGTCGTCTCGGTCGTGGCGGTCGGGCCACCGGTGTCGGCGGACGGACCCGGATCGCGCTGTGCGTCCGGCTGCACAGTATCGCCCTCGTCCGCGGGAGCCGTCGCGTCCCTCAGGAGTTCACGGAACGCCGACGCCACGGTCTCGGGGTACTCCATCATCGCCACATGCCCCGCGTCCGGGAGTGTCACGAGCCGGGAACTGCGGAAGTGGCGGGCGGCGCGCTGCGCCATGCGGAAGCCGACGAGCTGGTCCCGGCCGCCGTAGACGAGCAGGGTCGGCGCGAGCACCCGCTCGGCCTGACGCCACAGTCCTTGCTGGCCACCGAGCATGTAGGCGCTGACGAGACCGCGCGCGGAGCGCGCCATCGCGTCCCAGAAGTACGGCAGCCTCTGTCGGCGCTCCATCTCCTGCACGGCGTGCCGGAAGCCTTCCGGCGTCACCTTGGAGGGGTCGCCGTAACAGAGGTTCAGGACGCCCCGGACGCGCTGCTCGGCGGTCCACCCACGGGTGAGCCGGGTGAACAGGAGTGCGACACCGGGTACGGCCAGCAGTCCGGTGGGGACGGCGGAGCGCTGCACGCGCAGCTCCGGCAGGGCCGGGGAGACGAGCGTGAGGGTGCGGACCAGGTCGGGACGCACGGCCGCGACCCGGGTGGCGACCGCGCCGCCGAGGGAGTTGCCGAAGAGGTGCACCGGTCCGCGGGCGGACGCCTCCAGACAGCGGATCACCGCGCGTGCGTGCGCGGTGATCGAGTAGTCGCCGTCGTCCGGCGGCGGGGAGTCGCCGAACCCGGGGAGGTCGACGGCCTCGCTGTCGACGACGCCGTCCAGCAGAGCCATCAGGGGCGACCAGTTGAGCGACGAGCCGCCGAGGCCGTGGACGTAGAAGGCGGGCGGCAGTCCTTCGCGGGCCGGCGGCCGGTATCTGACCGTGAGCGTGGCGCCGGGCACCCGCACCGACCTCAGCCGCTCGCCCTCGGCCACCCTGACCGCCACCGGCTCGGGCAGCACGCCGGTCGGCGGCACGGACGGCAGCTCGGTCGAAGACATGCGGCAATGTTACGAGACGATCACGCCATGGTTCACGTGTTCGGCGTCACAGGATGGCATGGCGTCCGAATCGGGTGTCTCCTAGGCTCGTACAGAGGGCACCCGTACGTGGCCCCTGCATGCCTCAGGGGCGTGAGCAGGAAGGGAGCCCAGCGATGGCCGTGGATCCGACCGACCCCGAGACGTTCGAGGAGGACGAGGACGTGCAGGAAGGCGTGGAGTTCGACGTCGAGGCGCCGGAGGTGGACGCGGCCGAGCAGCAGGCGGAGGTACGGCCTCAGGAGGACGACCCGCTGGAGGAGGTGGACCCCGACCGCGCGAACGAGGCGGATCTGGTGGAACAGGCGCGTGTCGTCCAGCTCGACGAGGACGACTACCGGTGAGAGGTGCGCCGTCCGGGGCGTCAGCCGTCCGGAAGGGGACATGTTTTGCCCGCTCTGACAGCTTCTGAAACCGTCCGTGCCGCTTCTCCCGCTGTCCGGTCCGTGAAATTCTGCACGTGCACCGCGCGCATCAGGATTACCGAAAAGTACGATGGCGACGCGGCTGATCCCGCATGTGGACGACTATGGGAGGCGGCGTGACAGCCATCGAGCAGACGGACGCGGTACGCCCGAGGGGTACACGCCTTCCGCGCCGTGCCCGGCGGAACCAGTTGCTGGGCGCCGCCCAGGAAGTCTTCGTCGCGCAGGGCTACCACGCGGCGGCGATGGACGACATCGCCGAGCGCGCGGGTGTCAGCAAGCCGGTGCTGTACCAGCACTTCCCCGGCAAGCTCGACCTGTATCTGGCGCTGCTGGACCAGCACTGCGAGGCGCTGATCCGGTCGGTGCGGCACGCGCTGGCGTCGACGTCGGACAACAAGCAGCGCGTACGGGCGACCATGGACGCCTACTTCGCGTACGTCGAGGACGACGGCGGCGCGTTCCGCCTGGTCTTCGAGTCGGACCTGACGAACGAGCCCGCCGTGCGCGAGCGGGTCGACAAGGTCACCAACGAATGCGCGGAGGCCATCTGCGACGTCATCGCCGAGGACACCGGCCTGTCACGCGCCGAGTCGATGCTGCTGGCGTCGGGGCTCGGCGGGCTGGCCCAGGTGGTGGCACGGTCGTGGCTGCACAGCGACCGCAGCGTGCCGCGCGACCAGGCGGTGCAGCTGCTGACCTCGCTGGCCTGGCGGGGCATCGCCGGGTTCCCGCTGCACGGCAGCGACCAGCCGCACTGACCGGCGCGGCCGGCGGTCGTCTGTTCCCGTCGGCTGTTCGCTGTTGGCGTTGCCGGGCGAAGCGTGCGGATCCCCTCACCGGGCTAATGTGTGCAGGTACGGCGCGGAAGGCCGCGCACTTCACTGACCGTCGGAGGGACATAGCCGTGGAGGTCAAGATCGGCGTGCAGCACGCGCCCCGCGAGATCGTTCTGGAGAGCGGTCAGAGCGCCGAGGAGGTCGAGCGCGTGGTGGCCGAGGCGCTGGCCGGGAAGTCGCAGCTGCTGAGCCTCGTGGACGAGCACGGCCGCAAGATCCTGGTCCCGGCCGACCGTCTCGCCTACGTCGAGATCGGCGAGCCCGCCCCGCGCAAGGTGGGCTTCGGCGCCCTGTAGGGCGGGCCGGGGAGCGGTACGCGTAGGAGAAGGGCCCGGCGGTGACAAAACCGCCGGGCCCTTCTCCGTGCGCGCGGGCCCGCGCCCCTCGGAAACCCCCGGACGGCCTACAGGTGAGGCCGTGTGGGGAGGATTGGATTCCGCAGGTCAGGGGTAAACCGGGACAGGACCAAGACATGGACGAGCAGGCCGGCCGTGTGGGAGGGACCCCGACATGCTTCTGGAAGCGCTCAGCTCCGCGATTCTCGGCCTGGCCCTGGCCTGGGGGGCGTACCGCCGTCTGTCCCACCGGCTCCCCCGGCGCGCCCTCGTGCTGGCGACCGGTGTGGCCGGGGCGTTGTTCGGCGCCTTCGTCATGAACACGGCGCTGGACGCGGGCAACCTGCTGACGATGCTGCTGGGCGCGGCGATCGTCTCGACCGCTTCCCTCTCCCTGCTGCTGCGCCCGGCGGGCAGACTCCGCCACTCGGCAACGGCCTGACCGCCCGCCGGGGCGGTCGTCCACCTCTTCGGCCGAGCGCCGGGCCACCGCGACCGCCCACGGGCGGAGGGCGCCCGGACCGGACACCGTCCGCCCGCAGGGGCGACCGTCTCCTGCGGGGGCGCCGCCGAGATCGACGGCGCCCGCGGCTTACCGGCGCCGTCGGACGGCCGTACGGTGGGGGTGCCGTCAGGCAGCCAGCCCGAGTGCCGCCATCCGCTTCGTGTGGGCCTCCGTGATGCGGGAGAACATCCGGCCGACCTCGGCGAGGTCGAAGCCGTCCGCCACGCCGCCCACGAGCATCGTCGACAGGGCGTCGCGGTCGGCGACCACTCGCTGGGACTGGGACAGGGCCTCGCCCATCAGGCGGCGTGCCCAAAGGGCGAGCCGGCCGCCGACACGCGGGTCGGCCTCGATGGCCGCGCGGACCTTCTCCACGGCGAAGCCGCCGTGGCCCGTGTCGTCCAGGACGGCCAGGACCAGCGCGCGGGTGTCGGAGTCGAGGCGCGCCGCGACCTCGCGGTAGAAGTCGCTGGCGATGGAGTCGCCCACGTACGCCTTGACCAGGCCCTCCAGCCAGTCGGACGGCGCCGTCTGCTTGTGGAAGCCGTCGTAGGCGGCCACGAACGGCTCCATGGCCTGCGTCGGCTCCTCGCCGATCTCGGCCAGCCGGTCCCGCAGCCGCTCGAAGTGGTGGAACTCGGCCGACGCCATCTTCGCGAGCTCCGCCTTGTCCGCCATCGTGGGCGCCAGCTTGGCGTCCTCCGCGAGCCGCTCGAACGCCGCCAGCTCCCCGTACGCGAGCGCGCCGAGCAGATCCACGACAGCGGCACGGTACTGGAGGTCGGCGGAGGCGGCCGCCCAGTCCATGGCGGCGACGCCGGTCCGTTCGGCAGGGGTCTCGGGGGTTTCCGCGGCGTTGGCAGGGCTGTCAGAGCTCGTCATGCAGCGCACAATAGCCCGCTCGGCCTGCCCCGGAAGGTCCTGGTCGATCAGTGTGACGACGACTACGTGACCAAATCGGCCATGGCGTGTGCGCGAATCCGGGGTATGGTGGTAATGCGCCTGCTGGGCAGTCTGACGTACTCGGACGTGTCCGACGGGCCGCAGCATGTATGAGGATGCCCGGTCGGTGGCCCGATCGGCTCCGACCCGACAGCCCTCTGTTCGTACGGCACATCGCGTACGGGATGCGGAGGGACACCTCAGCGGTACGAGCGCTCGAGCGTCGGCAGTGGTCCCGTGTCCTACGGCCTCGACCGTATGGCAGCCGTCGTCCCCGGCACGGTCCCTACACGACCCCCGCGCTCGCCTCGCACCGCGCACACAGAAGAGGCAGCACCCTGACTACGACGTTCCGAGAGCTCGGGATCCTCCCCGAGACAGCCGAAGCCCTTGAAGCCGTCGGCATCACCACCCCCTTCCCCATCCAGGAGATGACGCTCCCCGTGGCCCTCACGGGCACGGACGTCATCGGCCAGGCCAAGACCGGCACCGGCAAGACGCTCGGCTTCGGTCTGCCGCTCCTCGAGCGGGTCACCGTCCCCGCCGACGTGGAGGCCGGCCGCGCGAAGCCCGAGGACCTCACCGACACGCCGCAGGCGCTGGTCGTCGTCCCCACCCGCGAGCTGTGCACGCAGGTCACCAACGACCTGCTGACCGCCGGCAAGGTGCGCAACGTGCGCGTCACCGCGATCTACGGCGGCCGGGCCTACGAGCCCCAGGTCGAGGCGCTGAAGAAGGGCGTCGACGTGGTCGTCGGCACCCCGGGCCGGCTGCTCGACCTCGCCGGGCAGAAGAAGCTCAACCTGTCGCACGTCAAGGCCCTCGTCCTCGACGAGGCCGACGAGATGCTCGACCTGGGCTTCCTGCCCGACGTCGAGAAGATCATCAACCTGCTTCCGGTGAAGCGGCAGACCATGCTGTTCTCAGCCACCATGCCGGGCGCGGTCATCGGTCTGGCCCGCCGCTACATGTCGCAGCCCACGCACATCCGCGCCACCGCGCCGGACGACGAGGGCGCCACGGTCGCGAACACCAAGCAGTTCGTCTACCGCGCGCACAACATGGACAAGCCCGAGATGGTCGCGCGGATACTGCAGGCCGACGGCCGTGGCCTGGCCATGATCTTCTGCCGCACCAAGCGCACCGCCGCCGACCTGGCCGACCAGCTGGGGCAGCGCGGCTTCGCCTCCGGCGCGGTCCACGGCGACCTCGGCCAGGGCGCCCGCGAGCAGGCGCTGCGCGCCTTCCGCAACGGCAAGGTGGACGTCCTCGTCTGCACCGACGTCGCCGCGCGCGGCATCGACGTCGAGGGCGTCACGCACGTCATCAACTACCAGACGCCCGAGGACGAGAAGACGTACCTGCACCGCATCGGCCGCACCGGCCGCGCGGGTGCGAAGGGCACGGCGATCACGCTGGTCGACTGGGACGACATCCCGCGCTGGCAGCTGATCAACAAGGCGCTGGACCTGGGTCTGGGCGACCCGGCCGAGACGTACTCCACCTCCCCGCATCTGTACACGGACCTGGGCATCCCCGAGGGCACCAAGGGCACCCTGCCCCGCTCCGAGCGCACCCGGGCCGGTCTGGACGCGGAGGAGATCGAGGACCTGGGCGAGGTCGGCGGGCGCGGACCGCGCGGACGCGGCGGCCGGGACGGCCGTGACGGGCGTCGCGGTGGCCGGTCCGAGCGTTCCGACGAGCGCGAGGCGTCGACGCGTACGCCGCGCCGCCGTCGCCGTACCCGTGGCGGGACGCCGCTCGACGCGGCGGGGCAGCAGCCTGCCGCGCCGGCCGCCGTGGGCGCCGGGGAGGCGGAGGCCGGCGAGGCCCCGCGCACCCCGCGCCGCCGTCGCCGTACCCGTGGCGGGGTCGCCGACACCGTGGGCGCGGTGGAGCAGGGGGCCGCGGAGGCCGCCGTCGACACGGCCGAGGGCCCGTCGGTGGAGACCGCCGAGACCGCAGGGGCCGACGGGACCGTCGAGAAGCCGCGCCGTCGCCGCACGCGCCGGTCGGCCGAGCAGGCCACGGCCGTGACGGAGCAGCCGTCGGTTCCGGCGCAGGCCGCCGAGCCCGTCGTCGCGGAGTCCGCCCCGGTGGAGGAGGCCGCCCCGCGCCGCCGCCGTACCCGCAAGGCGGCCGAGGCCGCCGAGACGGCTTCGGACACCGCCGAGGGCACGACGGAGACGGCCGAGGCCGCCCCGAAGCGCACGCGGAAGGCCGCCGCGAAGGCGGAGACCGCCGTCGACACCGCTGAAGGCACCGTCGAGGCCAAGCCGCGCCGCACCCGCAAGAAGGCGGTGGCGGTCGAGGCGGACGTCGCGACCGAGGCCCCCGTGGCCGAGGAGAAGCCGAAGCGCACGCGGAAGACCGCCGCCAAGAAGGCGGAGGCCGCCGTGGACACGGCCGAAGGCGCCGAGGCGACGCCGCGCCGCCGCACCCGCAAGGCCGCCGAGACCGTGGAGATTCCGGCGCAGTCCGCGCCGGAGGCCGAGGAGAAGCCGAAGCGCACGCGGAAGACCGCCGCCAAGAAGGCGGAGGCACCCGTGGACACGGCCGAAGGCGCCGAGGCCAAGCCCCGTCGCACCCGGAGGACGGTGCCCGCGCAGACCGCCCCGGAAGGGGAGGCCGCCGAGGCCGCCGCGCCGCGCCGCCGGACCCGCAAGGCCGCCGCGTCCGCGCCGGAGGCCACGGAGACGGCGGAGCCGAAGGCGCGCCGCACCCGTAAGGCCGCGGCCCCCGCGGACTCCGCGGAGAGCTGACACCGCACCGACGCCGACGGCCCGGTCCCCGCTCGTGGGGGGCCGGGCCGTCGGCGTCGGTGCGCGCACCCGCTACCCTCACCCGGGTGATCACCGCCTTCTCCCCCGCTCGGTTACCCGATCTCCGCCCACGTCGACTCGCCACCGGGCGGGGCGAGTTCGCCGTCCTGGACGTGCCGCCGACCGCCGGTGCCACGGTGCGGGGGACCGTGCTGCTGCTGCCCGGTTACACCGGCAGCAAGGAGGACTTCACCCCGGTCCTCGGACCGCTCGCCGCGCGCGGCTACCGCGCCGTCGCCGTGGACGGACGCGGTCAGCACGACACGGACGGCCCCGCCGACGACGAATCCCCCTACGCGCAGGACGAGTTGGCGAAGGACGTGCTGGCGCAGGCACGCGCGTTCGACACGCCCGTGCATCTCGTCGGGCATTCGATGGGCGGTCAGATCGCCCGCGCGGCCGTGCTTCTGGACCACTCCCCGTTCCGTTCGCTGACGCTCGTCTCCTCGGGCGCCGCGCGCATCTCCGCCTCGCAGGAGCAGCGGGTGACGCTGCTGCGGGACGCCCTCGCGGTGATGTCGATGGCTGAGTGCTGGGAGGCGATCCTGGCGATGGGCCCGCCGGAGGAAGTGGGCGGCCCCGCAAGGGGAATCGGCGGTCCGGAGCAGCTCCGGAAGCGCTGGCTGACCACCAAGCCCGCCCAGCTGCTCGCCACCGGACGGCAGTTGTGCGCGGAGCCGGACCGGGTCGCGGAACTGGCCGCCGTGCCCCTGCCGTTCCACGTGCTCTCCGGCTCGCACGACGACACCTGGCCGGTGCCCGGCCTCGACGCCATGGCCCGCCGTCTCCGGGCCCGTCGCACGGTGGTCGACGGGGCGGGCCACACCCCCATGACCGACCGCCCCACCCCCACGGCACAGTCCCTCGCCGACTTCTTCGACACCTTGGCGGTCCGATGAACCACGCCCGCAGTGGGGCCCTGCTCCTCCTGCTCCCGGCGGCCGTCGGCTGCACGTCGCAGACGGACACCGCCGAGCCTCCGGCCTCCTCGCCTCCGGCCGTCGCTTCCGGCACCAGCCCCGACCCACTGCCGACCGCCACGGTGGCCCCGCCGCAGCTCGGCAGCCCGGCCGGCACGTACGGTCCCGTTCGCGGCAACGCGGTCTTCAGCTACGCGGCCGGCGTCCGGGACGTCCCCGTGGGCTTCTCCTTCGAGTGCCAGGGCGCCGGGACCCTTCACGTACGGGTTCCCGTACTGCGCGCGGCCTTCACGGTCGAGTGCGACAGAGGGGAACCCCTCGTGAAGGGCGCCGACTTCGCCGTCCAGGCCGCCCGCCTGGCGGGAACCGTGCACGTGACCGCGCCGCCCGGGGTGACCTGGGCCGCCGCCGTCGGCCGGGGCGAGCCCGGGGAGGACCCCGCGATCCGGCAGCAGGGGCCGGGCGAAGGGTCCTAGTACTGCGCCTGCAAGTGGTCCCAGAAGCCGTCGCGGAGGGCGCGGCGGAGATCGGCCTGGCCGCGCAGGGAGTACTGGAGGAGGCCCTCGGCCTCGACCAGGAGGTCCTGGTCGACGGAGCCGGGCAGGTAGGGGTGGCCGGGGAGCAGCTCCATCATGGTTTCGCGTCCGCGCGAGACCAGCCACTTCGCGGCGATCTGCGCGCCGACGAAACGCACGTTCTCGCGGGTGGGCCGGCCGCCCGCCGGTTCGTACGCGGGCGCCGTGCGCCGGGAGACGTACGGCTTGAAGAAGTCGAGGTCGAGGGTGCGCTGGCTGTCGACCTCCCAGAGCAGCGGCTCGGCCTGGTTGCGGCCCTCCGGCGCCTCGATGCCCCACAGGTGCACGCGGGCGCCGTAGCCCTGGGCGGCCTCGACGGCGGAGACCAGGTCCTCGTCGCCGCCGAGCAGGGCCGCGTCACTGATGGCGCGGTGCCGGGCCAGTGACTCCAGGTCGGAGCGGATCAGGGAGTCGACGCCCTTCTGCTGGTTGTTGGCGTTGAGGTTGCCGAGGCGGACCTTGACGTCGGGCAGTTCGGCGATGGACTGCTGCTCGGCGGTGTGGATGCGGCGCCGGGCGCCGTCGTACCAGTAGACGCGCAGCAGCCTGCTGTCGGCGAAGATGGTGCGGGCCCGGTCGATGAGCGCGTCGATCAGCCCTTCGGCGTCGAGGTCGAAGGCGCGGCGGTCCTCCGTCCCCGCGACGAGCCGCCCCGCGGCCGCGTAGAGGTAGCCGGCGTCCACGAAGATCGCGTGCGTGGAGGGCGTCTTGGCCACCTCGGCGAGCATGCGCTGGAGCAGCTCGTTCGTGCGGTCGATACGGGAATGCAGAGCCTCGAGGTCGTCGTTCATCACCTCTCATTGTTCCGCCGGTCACGCAACGAACACAACCGGTCCCGGTCGGTCCCGTTCGAAAACCTTACTCGTCAGTATTTAGTCGCTCGAAAATTTTCCTTAGCGTAGGGAATGTTTGCATCACGCACCTCGTTGAACCCTGTGCGGCACACGGGCCCGTCCGGTCCGTGGGCCTTCACCCAGTAGTTCTCCTTCAGGAGGATGACCAGACGAAGGGAGAAGCCCTTGCGCTTCGAAATCATGCGACTCGACGACGTCGACGGCACGACCGTGGACTCGACCGTCGTGGACGCCGCCTCCGTCAACCGCATCGTTCAACAGGCCGCCGCCATCGGGCAGCGACTGTGGATCCGCCCGGCCGACACACCGGCCTCGTAATCTGTGCGCATGCTCGAGGAGCCCCCGTACCACTCGGGTACGGGGGCTCCGGTGTGCTCGCGGCCGGACGTCAGGCGCCCTGGATCACCTGAGTGACGCCGTTGATGATCTGCTGCACGGCGATGGCGGAGAGCATCATGCCCGCGAGCCGTGTCACCAGGACCACACCGCCGTCCTTGATGACCCTGATGATCAGCAGCGAGTAGCGCATCACCAGCCACAGGACGACATGGATGGCGAGGATCGCCGACCACACGGAGACCTGTCCCGCCACGCTGTCGGCCTTCTGCACGGCGAGGATGACCGACACGATCGCGCCCGGACCGGCCAGCAGCGGCATGCCGAGGGGGACCAGCGCGACGTTGACGTCCTTGGTCTGCTGGGGCTCGTCGGTCTTGCCGGTGAGCAGGTCCAGCGCGATCAGCAGGAGCAGCAGGCCGCCGGCGATCATCAGCGCCGGTATGGAGACGTGCAGGTAGTCCAGGATCTGGTGGCCGAGCAGACCGAAGACGACGATCACGCCGCCCGCGACGCACACCGCCTGGAAGGCCATGTGCCGCTGCGCCTTGGCCGGACGGCCCGCGGTCAGCGCCAGGAAGATCGGGGTGATCCCAGGGGGATCCATGATGACAAAAAGGGTCAGGAAGAGAGAGCCGAAGACGGCGACGTCGAACATGACTGCCTAGCGCGAGAACGAAAGTGGAAGCGGAAGAGAAAGGCGTGGTGGGAGCGGGACGCCGGACCCGGCGGTCACCCCGGGTGTCAGACCGCTCCGCCGGTCCCCGGCACCGGGAACGCCCCGGTCGCGCGCCGCGTGATCTCGCCGTAGACCTCGGGGTCCGTGGAGAACTCGCCGAGGACGCAGGTCTTCCGGCTGCCGTGGTAGTCGCTCGAACCGGTGACCAGCAGCCCCAGCTCGCCCGCCAGGCCGCGCAGCCGCGCCCGGGTGTCGGGGTCGTGGTCCATGTGGTCGACCTCGATGCCGTCGAGCCCGGCCCGGGCCAGCTCCGCGATCGCGGAGTCCGGCACGGTCCTGCCCCGCTTGGCCGCGGCGGGGTGCGCGAAGACGGCGACGCCGCCCGCGTTCTTCACCAGCCGTACGGCCTCGAAGGGATCGGTCTCGTGCTTCGGCACGTACGCCCGGCCGCCGTCGGCGAGCCATTCGGGCGTGAAGGCGTCGCTCACGCTGTCCACCACGCCGAGCTCGACCAGTGCGCTGGCCACGTGCGGGCGGCCCACCGAGCCGTTGCCGGCGATCCGCGCGACCTGTTCCCAGGTGACGGGCACGCCCAGCTCGTTCAGCTTGGCGACCATGCCCTTGGCACGCGGCACCCGGTCGTCCCGGACCAGCTCGCGCTCGGCGAGCAGGGCGGGCTCCTCGGGGTCGAAGAGGTAGGCCAGCAGATGCATGCCGACCCCGTCGAGGCGGCAGGAGAGCTCGGCGCCGGTGACCAGGGTGAGACCCCGGGGCAGCGCCGCGAGCGCCTCGGCGTGGCCGCGCGTGGTGTCGTGGTCGGTGAGGGCCACGACGTCGAGTCCGGCCGCGGCGGCCTTGCGGACCAGCTCGGCCGGGGTGTCCGTGCCGTCGGACGCGGTGGAGTGGGTGTGCAGGTCGATACGCACGACGCGGTACTCCAAGCGGGACGGGCGGACGGGGACGCTCCAGGATAACCGGATTTTTGGCCACCGCTGTCACACCCGAACCCGACGAGCGCCCCCTACATCACCGGCCGCGCCCCGTCACTTCTCCAGCAGACGCGGGGACAGGGCTCCGCACGGCACCAGCTCCACCTCGGCGCCCGCGTCCCTCAGGTCGGCGAGCACCAGTTCGTCGTACATCAGCAGGCCCGACTGCTCGGGCCACACCACCGCCCACAGCCACAGGCCGAGCGCCTCGCCCGCGAACACGGCGCGGTCGTCGGGCGTGCGGGCGACGTGCCAGAGCGGGGTGGGGCGGCCGGCGGCCAGCACCTTGGCCTGGGGCGGTTTCTCGACGTCCATGTAGGGCCCGGGGTCCGGGCCGTCGATGCCCGCGTACCGCGCGCCGAGTCCGACGCCGAGCTCCTCGGCGACCAGGATGAGCTCGCCCATCCCGCCGAGCGGGCCGGGGCCGGTGCACGCGACGGCCGTCGCCCGGCCCCCGCTGCGGTCGTCGCCCGCGGACGCGACACCGGTGAAAAGCCAGCCCACCGGCAGCGGCCACGGCATCCACACCGGCACCTTGGTGCGGTGCACGACGACTTCGAGGGCCTCGACGCTCGGCGGTATCACGGGCTGCAGCGGGTGCACGGCGCCGTGCACGTCGCACTGCCAGGCATCCGAGAAGAGGCCGGGAGCCCTGACCCGGCCACCGCACTTCGGGCAACTGGGTTCGCCCCTCATAGAGCCCCACGGTCCTAGGTCCGCAGCGCCACGTCAAGGACGATCACCCGACCGGACGGAACGGCGGCTCAGGAACCGAGATAGATGTATCTTGCATTAATTAGGCTGACTAACCTACTGTGTGTACATTCCAACCATCTCTCCGGCCGTCCGGTGTCTTCCCTCCGGCGGCCGGCATCCCCCCACGTCCCGGGATTGGAGCACCCATGGACCCCATCGACACGGGATCGGGCAGCATCCTCAGGCAGCCGAAATCCGTGTGGGCGACCGCCGGCGCGTCCGTCGTCGCCTTCATGGGCATCGGCCTCGTCGACCCCATCCTGCCGTCCATCGCCCAGGGCCTCGACGCGACAGCGGGACAGGTCTCCCTGCTCTTCACCTCGTACTTCCTGATCACCGCGCTGGCGATGCTGGTGACCGGCTTCGTCTCCAGCCGCATCGGCGGGCGCAGGACACTGCTGCTCGGGCTCGCGCTCGTCGTGGTCTTCGCCGGGCTCTCGGGCACGTCGGGGTCGGTCGGTGAGCTGGTCGGCTTCCGCGCCGGCTGGGGACTGGGCAACGCGCTGTTCGTCTCGACCGCCCTCGCCGTCATCGTCGGCGCGGCGGCCGGCGGCAGCGCGGCCGCCGTCCTGCTGTACGAGTCCGCCCTGGGCCTGGGCATGGCCTGCGGCCCGCTGGTGGGCGCGCTGCTCGGCGACGCGAGCTGGCGCTACCCCTTCTTCGGCACGGCCGCCCTGATGGCCGTCGGCTTCCTGTGCATCGCCGCGTTCCTGAAGGAGCAGCCCCGGCCGGCCCGCAGGACCTCCCTGCTGGACCCGGTCAAGGCGCTCGGCCACGGCGGCCTTGCCTCCACGGCCGTCTCGGCGTTCTTCTACAACTACACGTTCTTCACCGTGCTGGCCTTCACGCCGTTCGTGCTGAACATGTCCCCCTACCGGTCCGGCGCGGTGTTCTTCGCCTGGGGCGTGCTGCTCGCCGTGTTCTCGGTGATCGTGGCCCCGCGGCTGCAGAAGCGGCTCGGCTCGCTGCGGGTGCTGGGCGGTTCGCTGGTGCTGCTGGCCGTGGACGTGCTGGTGCTCGGCCACGGCGGCCACACCACGGCCGTCGTGTGCACCGTGCTGTCCGGCGCGCTGATCGGCGTGAACAACACGGTGTACACGGAACTGGCGCTCGGGGTGTCGGACGCGCCGCGCCCGGTGGCGAGCGCCGGGTACAACTTCGTGCGCTGGTTCGCGGCAGCGGCCGCGCCGTTCCTCGCACCGAAGATCGAGGAGTGGAGCGACATCCACATGCCGTTCACGGTCGCCGCGGTGACAGCGGTGCTGGGCGCGCTGGTGGTGCTGGTGCGGCGCCGGGCGCTCACCGCCGAGGCCGAGGAGCTCCGGCCCGGGCACGCCACCGAGGACGGCGTGGGCGTCCTCGCCAACTGAGTGTGCCCGGAACGGGGTTGGTGAGGTTCCTCACTCGGGCGCTAGTCCAGCGGCACGGATTTCCGGGACGGGTCCCTGAGGTCCGTGCCGTGGTTCAGCCACCGCTCCTGGAGCGCCTGGGCGCCGTGCACACGCTTCCAGGCGGCCTCGTTCGGCGTCATCGGCAGCAGCGGCAGGAAGCGCACCGGTTCCAGGGGCGCGTCGAGTTCGAGGTCCTCCACCAGGCCGCCCGGCTCGGCGACCAGCACCGAGGTGAACGGGGCGCCCGGCCACAGCGGCTCCCCCACGTCCAGCGAGGCGCCGGGGGCCACGACGAGCCCCTCGACCTGCGGGGACGCGGCGAGTACGGCGAGCGGACGGAGCGCCTTGTCGGTGTCGGCGACGCCGCCGCGCACGGACAGCACCAGCTCGGCGCGGGGTCCGGCGACCGGGTCCGCGATCACGGCCGTGGGGTCCGTCATGGGCCGGGCGGACATGCCGAGGGTCGCGTAGCGCACGATGTCCCCCTCGTGGAACCGCAGCACCTCGATGCGGTCCGTGCCCAGAAAGGTGACCGCGGCGCGCGCGTCCGGTTCGCCCAGCGCGCTGCGCAGCCGGGCCTCGACCAGAGGAAGAACATCAGCCATGCGGCGAGCATAGAACTCGTCAGTACCGGGCAAAGCAGAGCCTTGACACAGCAGTCGGCTGATACGCTTGGCCGGTGGTTCGGGCAGCACGCGTCAAGCGTTCCGACACTGCCTGAACGCCTGTGTGACACTCCCCGCTCATCGGGGGAATCCCCCAGGGGATCGCGATCGTCCCTCACGAGGGACCGGCCGGAGGAGGTGGGGCTGGCATGGACCGAAGTCGACCGTGCAGTATCACCCGCTCTTCCGCCCGCTGAGGTAGCTGTTCCCCTTTCGGCTCCCGCCTTTCGCTTCGCGCGTCTTCATCGGAAGAGCACTCGTTTCGTTCTGACTGATCTGCCCCAGTAGCTGTATCAGCGACGAAGCTCGCCACCGCGACGGTGCGGTGCTCCCCGCTTTGTGGACGTGCCAAACATGCGCAGTCCAGGACGTCCTCATTCCGGGTTGTTCCACCCGTCGCCCCGGCGCCTTTCGTTGCCCGTTCGCGAAGGAGCCCGCCATGTCGATGATCCGCGACCTGCGCGCCGTGGTCCGTCCCGCCTCCCGCATCTCGCTCCGCAAGGAGAGCGGCCCGTACGAGACCTCGCGGGAGCGTGCGGCGGCCACCGCCGTCGTCGACTGCGCCGTCTACCGGGACGGCCGCCGCCAGGACACCGGGGGCGGCCCGCTCAGCCCTCAGGACGCGATGCGCCGGGTGCGCCGCGACGGGGGCTTCGTCTGGATCGGCCTCCACGAGCCCACGGAGGCCGAATTCGCGGGAATCGCCGCCGAGTTCGGGCTGCACCCGCTGGCCGTGGAGGACGCCGTCCAGGCGCACCAGAGGCCCAAGCTGGAGCGCTACGACGACTCCCTGTTCACGGTCTTCAAGACCGTCCACTACCTCGACCACGACCGCGTCTCCTCCACCAGCGAGATCGTGGAGACCGGCGAGGTCATGTGCTTCACCGGACGGGACTTCTTCATCACCGTCCGGCACGGCGGCCAGGGCTCCCTTCGCGCCCTGCGCCACCGCCTCCAGGACGACCCGGAGCTGCTGGCCAAAGGCCCCTCTGCCGTGCTGCACGCCATCGCCGACCACGTGGTGGACGGCTACATCGCGGTCGCCGACGCCCTGCAGGACGACATCGACGAGGTCGAGACCAAGGTCTTCTCCCCCGGCCGCAAGGGCACCCCGCGCGGCACCGACGCCGGTGAGATCTACCAGCTCAAGCGCGAGGTGCTGGAGTTCAAGCGGGCCGTGGCGCCGCTGCTGCGCCCGATGCAGCTGCTCAGCGAGCGGCCGATGCGGCTGATCGACCCGGAGATCCAGAAGTACTTCCGCGACGTCGCCGACCACGTGGCCCGGGTGCAGGAGCAGGTCATCGGCTTCGACGAGCTGCTGAACTCCATCCTCCAGGCCAACCTCGCGCAGGCGTCCGTCGCGCAGAACGAGGACATGCGCAAGATCACCTCGTGGGCCGCGATCATCGCCGTCCCGACCATGGTCTGCGGGGTGTACGGCATGAACTTCGACTACATGCCGGAAACCCACTGGAAGTACGGCTACCCGGTGGTGCTCGGCGTCACGGTCGCCATCTGCCTCGGCATCCACCGCACGCTCAAGCGCAACGGCTGGCTCTGAGACGGCCTCCCCCGCCTGGATAGGCTGGGCGCATGACTGGCGAGCTGCTCGACCGGGCCCTCATCGAGGAGGCCTCGAAGAAGTCCGGCCTCATCTGGGTCGAGGGACCCGGCGTCCCGGCCCGACCGCTGTGGCACGTGTGGCACGAGGGCGCCGCCTGCGTGGTCGGCGACGGCCCCGGCGAACAGCCCCTGACGGGCCTCGCCGACGGGGCGCGGGCCGAGGTGACGGTGCGCAGCAAGGACAAGGGCGGCCGGCTGGTCACCTGGACCGCGACGGTCCGCGAACTGGCCTCCGGCTCCGAGGAGTGGACGGCGGCCGTCGACGGTCTCAAGGGCAAGCGGCTCAACGCCCCCGACGGCGAGGCCATGCCGGAGCGCTGGGCCCGCGAGTGCCGGGTGCTGCGTCTGGAACCGACCGGCGCGACGGGCGCGCTGCCCGACGGCGACCTCTCCGCGGCTCCCCTGCCCACCCCGGCGACGACCCGGACGCCGTTGCCCGCCGGGCTGCCGCGCCTGCTGGCGAGGCGCAGGCGGCGCGGCTGACTTCCGGGGCGGTCAGGACGTCGGGAGCTGCTTGCCGTAGTCGAGGGTGTCGTCCTTGGCGGGCTTCTCCAGCGGGAAGTCGGCGCCCCAGGAGGAGAAGGTGAGGGTGCCGGCCTCCCCGGCGCGCACCAGCCGCAGCGGGTACGGCTTGCCCTCGAGGGAGACGTCCAGGGTGCCGCCGGCGCCGTCGTCGCCGGTGACCCGGACGGTGCGGGTCCCGTCCTGCTCGTGGTGGCCGTCCGTGCCGAGCTCGCCGTGCAGCGTGAGCAGTCCGCCGAGCAGCACGTCCTTGTCGGTGAATCCGATGAACTTGGTGTACGAGGGGTCGCCCTTGGGCACCTTGACGTACTTCGAGGCGAGCTTGTCCGCCGCCTTGGAGTCGCCGTCCCCGTCGCCGCCCTTCCCCCAGAAGGCGGCGTCGGCCTTCAGATAGAGCTCCTGGCCGACCCGCAGCAGCCGGAAGGTCTCCCCCTGGGTGCTGACCGAGCCGATGCCGCCCTGGGGCTTCAGCCGCATGTCGAGGGTGTAGGTGCGGCCGCTGGTCCGCACCGAGCCGTGCAGCCGCACGGTGCCGACGGACGCGGCCGCCTTCTGCGCCTTGGTCTGGATCTGGTCGGCGGGAAGTCTGCCGACGCCGTTCGTTCCCTCGTTCGGATCCTCGGAGCATCCCGTGAGCGCCGTCCCCGCCACGAGCAGCGCGCACACGGCGCCGGCCAGCGTGGCCCTGCGGGAACGGCCCGGGGAGATCGGAATCACAGGTGGGCTGCCTCTCTGACGGGGGACCTGAACGGAATACCGCAGAGTACCGGGGCCGGTGGGGCCGGACGGAGTCAGTCCGTCCGGACCGGCCGCCAGCGCGGCACCGATCGGGACGGGCTAGCCTGAAGCCCGTCCGAGCGGGCAATCCGGAAAACAGACGCACCAGGCAGTACACGGCACGGAACACTTCCGCACGCACGCAAAGGAGCCGCCGGAATGGCATCGGGCGCACCCCGGTTCTTCGTCTCCCACATCTCCGGTGTCGCCGTCTTCGACCCGGCGGGCGACCAGGTGGGCCGCGTGCGCGATCTCGTCGTCATCCTGCGTCCCGGCCGCCGTCCGCCCCGGCTGCTCGGCCTGGTGGTCGAACTCTCCACCCGGCGCCGCATCTTCCTGCCGATGACCCGGGTGACCTCCGTGCAGGCCGGCCAGGTCATCACCACCGGGGTGCTCAACGTCCGCCGCTTCGAGCAGCGGCCCACCGAGCGGCTGGTGTTCGGGGAGCTGCTCGACCGGCGCGTCACCCTCGTGGAGTCCGGCGAGGAGGTCACCGTCCTGGACCTGTCGGTGCATCAACTGCAGGCGCGGCGCGAGTGGGAGATCGACCGGGTCTTCGTGCGCAAGGGGAAGAAGGGCGGCGCGTTCCGGCGCGGCAAGGGCGAGACGCTGACCGTGGAGTGGTCCGCCGTCACCGGGTTCTCGCTGGAGGAGGACGGGCAGGGCGCGGAGAACCTGCTCGCCACCTTCGAGCAGCTGCGCCCCGCCGACCTGGCCAACGTGCTGCACCACCTGTCCCCCAAGCGGCGGGCCGAGGTGGCCGCCGCCCTGGACGACGACCGGCTCGCGGACGTCCTGGAGGAGCTGCCCGAGGACGACCAGATCGAGGTCCTGGGCGTCCTCGCGGAGGAGCGGGCCGCGGACGTCCTGGAGGCGATGGACCCCGACGACGCGGCCGACCTGCTGGGCGAACTGCCGGAGGCGGACAAGGAGCGCCTGCTGAGCCTGATGCGGCCCGCGGACGCGGCCGACATGCGCCGCCTGATGTCGTACGAGGAGCACACGGCGGGCGGTCTGATGACCACCGAGCCGATCAT
This sequence comes from Streptomyces sp. GB4-14, assembly GCF_022696125.1. Taxonomy (NCBI): domain Bacteria; kingdom Bacillati; phylum Actinomycetota; class Actinomycetes; order Kitasatosporales; family Streptomycetaceae; genus Streptomyces; species Streptomyces sp. GB4-14. Next base: position 2,045,485 of record NZ_RZHO01000002.1, read on the forward strand.
CCTGCGGCCGGACGCGACCGTCGCGGACGCGCTCGCCCGGATCCGCGAGCCCGACCTGTCGCCCGCGCACGCGGCCCAGGTGTACGTGTGCCGGCCGCCGGAGGAGACCCCGACCGGCAAGTACCTGGGCACCGTGCACTTCCAGCGGCTGCTGCGTGATCCCCCCTACACGCTGGTCGGCTCGATGCTCGACGACGACCTGCGGCCGCTGGACCCGGAGGCGACGCTGCCCGTGGTCGCCGGGTTCTTCGCCACGTACGACATGGTGGCGGCGCCGGTGGTCGACGAGGCCGGGTCGCTGCTGGGCGCGGTGACCGTGGACGACGTCCTGGACCACATGCTGCCGGGGGACTGGCGGGAGACCGAGTTCCACCTGGAGGAGGGGGAGGTGCCCGATGGCGGGTGAGCGCGACGTGCGCGAGCGGACCCTGGCCGGGGCCACGGCGGCGGGACGGCCGCGTGCGCCGCGGCTGGACCAGCCGCGTCCTCCCCGGCGCCGGATCCTGCCCGAGTGGGACCCGGACGCCTTCGGCCGGCTCTCGGAGCGCATCGCGCGTTTCCTGGGCACCGGGCGGTTCATCGTCTGGATGACGGTCGTCATCATCCTGTGGGTGCTGTGGAACGTGTCCGCCCCGAAGGAGCTGCGGTTCGACGAATACCCGTTCATCTTCCTGACCCTGGCGCTGTCCCTCCAGGCCTCCTACGCGGCCCCGCTGATCCTCCTCGCGCAGAACCGGCAGGACGACCGCGACCGGGTCAACCTGGAGCAGGACCGCAAGCAGAACGAGCGGTCGATCGCCGACACCGAGTATCTGACCCGTGAGGTCGCCGCGCTGCGGATCGGGCTCGGCGAGGTGGCCACCCGGGACTGGATCCGCTCCGAGCTGGAGGACCTGGTCAAGGAGCTGGAGATCCGGCAGAACGGCCACAAGGACCATCACGGTACGCATCCGGCGATGCGGGCGGAACACCCGCCGGGACGTGACGCAGACGACCGCTGACGTCCTTACCGGCGGGTGTACCCGGAGCCGTACCATCGTCCTTATGGCTACGGAAGACGCGGTGCGCGAAGCACTGGCGACGGTGAACGACCCCGAGATCAACCGGCCCATCACCGAGCTCGGGATGGTCAAATCGGTGGAGATCGGTGCGGACGGTGCGGTCGCGGTCACCGTGTACCTGACGGTTTCCGGCTGTCCCATGCGCGACACCATCACGCAGCGCGTGACGGACGCGGTGTCCCGCGTCGAGGGCGTGACGCGGGTCGACGTGACGCTGGACGTGATGAGCGACGAGCAGCGCAAGGAGCTGGCGAGCGCCCTGCGCGGCGGCCAGACCGAGCGCGAGGTGCCCTTCGCCAAGCCGGGCAGCCTCACCCGGGTGTACGCCGTGGCGTCCGGCAAGGGCGGCGTCGGCAAGTCCTCGGTGACGGTGAACCTGGCGGCGGCGATGGCGGCCGACGGCCTGAAGGTCGGTGTCGTGGACGCCGACATCTACGGCCACTCGGTGCCGCGCATGCTCGGCGCCGACGGGCGTCCCACCCAGGTCGAGAACATGATCATGCCGCCGTCGGCGCACGGCGTGAAGGTGATCTCCATCGGCATGTTCACCCCGGGCAACGCGCCCGTGGTGTGGCGCGGCCCGATGCTGCACCGCGCGCTCCAGCAGTTCCTGGCCGACGTGTACTGGGGCGACCTGGACGTGCTGCTGCTCGACCTGCCGCCCGGCACCGGTGACATCGCGATCTCGGTCGCGCAGCTCGTGCCGAACGCGGAGATCCTGGTCGTCACGACCCCGCAGCAGGCCGCGGCCGAGGTGGCCGAGCGCGCGGGCTCCATCGCGGTGCAGACGCACCAGAAGATCGTCGGCGTGGTCGAGAACATGTCGGGGCTGCCGTGCCCGCACTGCGGCGAGATGGTCGACGTGTTCGGCACCGGCGGCGGCCAGACCGTCGCCGAGGGCCTGACCCGCACCACCGGCGCCAACGTGCCGGTGCTGGGCGCCATCCCGATCGACGTGCGGCTGCGCGAGGGCGGCGACGAGGGCAAGCCCGTGGTGCTGTCCGACCCGGAGTCCCCTGCGGGCTCGGCGCTGCGCTCCATCGCGGGCAAGCTGGGCGGCCGTCAGCGCGGTCTGTCGGGCATGTCCCTGGGGATCACCCCGCGCAACAAGTTCTGAGGCCCGTGCGCACGCCGGAGGGCGCCGTCCGCTGCGGACGGCGCCCTCCGGCGTTCTCGGGCGGCTCGCTCAGCCCTGGTAGGCGGCGATGTCCTTCACCACGGCGAACCCCAGCCCGTACGCGCTCATCCCCCGGCCGTACGCGCCGACGTGGACACCGGCCTGGGTGGATCCGGCGAGCACCCAGCCGTACTCGGACTCCCGGTAGTGGAACGGCGTGGGCACGCCGTCCACGGGCAGGGAGAGTGTCGACCAGTCCTCGCCCTCCAGGTCGTCCGCCAGCACCCAGGCGGTCTCCGTCTGCTGCTCCAGCCAGTCGTCGCGCAGGGAGTGGTCCATCTGGCCGGGCCAGGTGAAGGACAGCAGCCCCACCCCGGCGAGCCAGGCGGCGGAGGACACCGAGGTGGCCTCCAGCAGTCCCGTGCCGTCGGCGCTGCGGCGGACCGGGTTGGCCGCCACGGTCACCACGACCGCGAACTTCTCCTTGGCGTCCTGGTCGCCCCCGGCCGCGAACTCGCTGCGGACGGACGGCTCGTCGCCGTGTCCGACCGATCCGTGCTCCACGGCCCCGTCGGCCGAGAGGCCGACCTGCATCAGCCAGCGCGGCCCCGTGAAGGCCTCGTCGAGGCCGTACCAGGGGAAGGGCGCACGCAGGTAGCCGTCGACCGTACGCCGGGCGGAGGGGACTGGTTGTCCGTCCTCCGCGGCCGGCGCCTGCGCGACTGCCGAACTCGTCGTCTCCATGTGCCCGGACGCCTCCTCGCTCTCGTCGGACCGGACGGCCCGCCCCCCTTTCGGGCGTACTCGTCCGTTCCGCACAACAACTCGGCAGCATAACCATCCTGCCGCCACAGGCAGGGAAACCGCCCGGCGCGTGAGGCGTTCGGGCGCCCGGATCAGGCCGTCCGCAGCTCGGGTGGAGTATGAAACGCGTCACGTACGCGCCGGCGCACGCCCCGGGGACCGGTCAGGTGGCGTCCATGTCGAAGGGCGGGCGGTCGTCGGCGGCCGGCGTCTCGGGCTTCTTCGTCATGTCCACCCGGCCGCCGGGGGCGGCGGGTGAGGGCGACGGGTCGGTGTCGCGCCCGTGGACGGCGTCCGTGACCTCGGCCATCTCCTTCTTCAGGTCGAAGCCGTTGCGGATCTCCTTCAGCCCCAGGTCGTCGTTGTCCAGCTGCTTGCGGATGAACGTCTTGGGGTTGAGGTCCTCGAACTCGAAGTCCTTGAACTCCGGGCCCAGTTCCTGCCGGATGTCCTGCTTGGCGCTCTCCGAGAAGTCCCTGATCTTCCGGATCGTGCGGGTCACGTCCTGGATGACCTTGGGGAGCTTCTCCGGACCGAAGATGAGCACGGCGAGGACGATGAGCGTCACCAGCTCGAGCGGTCCTATGTCATTGAACACCTGAAGCTCCTCGCGATGCCTTCGGTCCTCGGCCCTCGGTGCCGGTCGTTCGCCCTCCGTGGTCCGGGCCGGGTCCACGGTACCCGGACCTCCGGCGCCACCGGTACCGTCCCGGCGTCCCGGCGGCGTCGGACCGGTCGTGAGTCGGCCGCCGTCGGAGGATCAGCCGTCGTCGGAGGAGCCGAGCACCAGGGACACCGTGCGCTCCTCGCCGCCCCGCTCCAGGGTCAGCTCCAGCCGGTCGCCGGGGCGGTGGGCGCGGGTCTTGACGATCAGTTCCTCGCCGGAGTGCACGGGGCGGCCGTCGACCTTCGTGATGACGTCGCCGGGGCGGATGCCCGCCTCGGCGCCGGGGCCGCCCGTGCTGACCGGGGGTCCGCCGTCGCTGCCCTCGGCCGCCACCCGGGCGCCGTCGCCGCTGTACTCCATGTCGAGGGTGATGCCGATCACCGGGTGCGTGGCCTTGCCGGTCTCGATCAGCTCCTCGGCGACCCGCTTGCCCTGGTTGATCGGGATGGCGAAGCCGAGCCCTATCGAGCCGGACTGGCCGCCCTCCGGGTCGAGCCCGCCGTCGGCCGAGCGGATGGCCGAGTTGATGCCGATCACCCGGCCCTTGCCGTCGAGCAGCGGTCCGCCGGAGTTGCCGGGGTTGATGGGTGCGTCGGTCTGCAGGGCGTCGACGTACGACACGTCGCTGCCGTCGCCCTTCTCGCCGCCGGCGGTGATGGGCCGCTCGCGGGCGCTGATGATGCCGGAGGTGACGGTGCCGGCCAGGTCGAAGGGGGCGCCGATGGCGACGACGGGGTCGCCGACCCGCACGTTGTCCGAGTTGCCGAGCGGCAGGGGGGCGAGCCCGCGGACGCCCTTGACCCGTACGACGGCGAGGTCGTAGCCGCTGTCCCGGCCGACGACGGTCGCCTCGGCGGTGTCGCCGCTGTGGAAGGTGACGGTGATGTCGCCGTCCTCCCCGGCGGGCTCGACGACGTGGTCGTTGGTGAGGATGTGGCCCCGGTCGTCCAGCACGAAGCCGGTGCCCGTGCCGGCCTTGCCGCCGCCGCTGACGTGCAGGGTGACGACGCTGGGCAGCGCCTGCGCGGCGATCCCGGCGACGCTGTCGGGGTCCCGGTCGGGCGCCTCCACACCGGCCTGCGGCAGCTCCACGGCGCCGATGCCGCCGTTCCGCTCCAGCTGTACGCCGACGACACCGCCGGCGACGCCGGACACGAGGGCGATGACCAGGGCGCCGCCGGCCAGCGCGCGCCTGCGGCGACCGCGTCGGCGTCGCACGTCCTCCTCGACGGGGTCGGCCTGCTGCAACGGGGCGACGGCCGCCGGAGCCGCCCAGGGGTCGTACCGCGCCCAGAGGTCGGTCACCGGCGTGGCGGGGGCGTCCTGGGCGACGGGGGCGGCCGGCGTGACGGGGGCGGCCGGGGCGGCCTCGTGCGGCACCGGAGGCACGCCCACGGCCACTCCGTGCGCCGGGGTGGCCGCCGGATGCTGCACAGGCGGGGCAGGAGCCCACGGCCCGGGCTCCCCGTAGGGCGGGGTGCTGTAGGGGTCGGGGTCGTGGAGGGGCTGGGGGTGGGCGAGGGCGTCGGCGCCCGGGGCGGGGGTGGAGGCGGGGGTGTCCGCGCTCTGCGCGGGGGCGGGCTCGGAGGCGTCCGCGGATGTGCCGCCCCGGCGCCGCGGGTCCGGTGCACCGCCGTCGGGCACGCCGGCCGCCGGGGTGGAAGCCGTCGCGTCGTGAGGGCGAGGTAGTTCGTAGTCGCCGTCAGGCCGCTCCGGGCGGGCGAGTACGAAGTCGCCGTCGGGTCCTTCGGACGCCCCAGGCGTGCCCGGCTTCCCCTCGTTCATGCTCTCCCCACGGCTGGACCGGCACGGATCGTCGGCACCGTGCTCCGGTCCGCCCAGTGCGGTGGAGCCCGGCTCGGCGCCCGGCCGCAGTGGGCCCGGGCGCGCCACCCGGAATCTAATCAGGTTCGCGCGCCCCCGCGCAGGGGCCCGGTCAGCGGGCGGCCCGCGCGCTGTGCGTGGGCGAGGGCGCCGGTGACGGCGCGGCCGTGACCAGGCCGGGGCTCTTCAGCCCGGCCGCCGACGCCCATGCGCCCAGTCCGAACGGCGGGGCCGGGTTCAGCGGGCGTATGTGCGGGGACACCGCCGCGGCGCCGCCCTGCGCGGGCGAAGGGATGCCGGGCAGCAGCGGGGCCGCGACGCCGGTGGGGACGACGGGACCCGAGCCGAGCGCGCTGTGACCGCCGGCCGCCTGTCCGAGCAGCGGGCCGACGCCTCGGCGCCGGGGGTCCGGCGTGGTGGCCGCGCCCCCGCCCTGCGTGCGCACCGGTGTCACGTTGCTCCCCTTGCCCTGGCCGCGCGTCTCCGCGTCGACCGGGGTGACGGTGGAGACGCCGCCGAGGGCGATCGCGGCCAGCGACACCGCGCCGGCGGCGACGAACGCGAGCCGCAGCCCGCGCGAGGACGGCCGGGCGGCGGCGAGGCCCGCTGCGGCGGCCGCGGGCTGGTGACGCCGCACGGGCGCGTAGGCGAACTCGAAGCGCTCGCCGCGCCGCGTCCCGAAGACTCCGGCGGTGGAGCCGCCCGGCAGCGCGGAGCCGCCCAGCGGTGAGCCTCCGTCGCCGAATCCGCTTCCGGCGGGCAGCCCTTGCAGGCGCGCCAGAAGGCTCTCGGAGGGCGGCGGCGGCGCGGCGGCCGCGAACACGTTCTTCAGGCGGCGCTGTTCGTCCACCTCCGCCTTGCACTTGGCGCAGGTGGCGACATGCGCCAGTACGCGCTCACGCGCGTCATGACCGAGTTCCCCGTCCACGAGGGCGGCGAGCCGGTCTCCCAGATGATGCTCCGCGAGGTGTCCCTCGGGGGACTTCGGCAGTGAACTGCTCACGCGCTCGCGCCCCCTCCCCCCAGTGCGGGGACACGCGGCACGAAGGAGGGGCGGTCCGCGCGCGCCTTGGGCGAACGGTGCGCGAGGGCCTTGCGCAGCTGGGAACGGCCGCGGTGGATACGGGACCGGACGGTGCCGAGCTTCACGCCCAGGGTGGCCGCGATCTCCTCGTACGACAGTCCTTCGATGTCGCACAGGACGACGGCGGCGCGGAACTCCGGGGCGAGCGTGTCGAGGGCCTGCTGGACGTCGGCGTCGAAGTGCGCGTCGTTGAAGACCTGCTGCGGCGAGGGCTCCTTGCTGGCGAGCCGCTCGGCCGCGTCCTCGCCGAGCGCGTCGAAGCGGATGCGCTGCTTGCGGCGGACCATGTCCAGGAAGAGGTTCGTGGTGATGCGGTGCAGCCAGCCCTCGAAGGTGCCCGGCGTGTACGTCGACAGGGAGCGGAAGACACGGACGAAGACCTCCTGCGTGAGGTCCTCGGCGTCGTGCTGGTTGCCCGTGAGACGGTAGGCGAGCCGGTACACCCGGCCGCTGTGCATGCTGACGATCTCCTCCCACGTGGGCGGAGTCCACGCCTGCCCGTCCGCGTCGCCGGAGAAGGTCGCGGTCTGGGCCGGGTCGCCGGCGCGGTCATGGTCAGCAGCGGTGTTGTTCACGGATTTCGGCCTGCCTGCCGATCCGAGGAAGCGCCGCAGCACTCCCGCACGATCCACAGGCGCAGCCGCACCTCCCCTGTCGGCTCTGGTGGTGTCCAGTGGAGCCCCTACCATAGCCACCTCGCCCGTTAGCTCCGGATAAGCGGTTTTACGAGAATTTGATTCGGGCTGCCACGGCTCGTACGACTGCGCCCGCACTTGCTCGGCGTCCTCGTCCACTCCTCGCCCCCCTTCCCGGCACGCGCCTCTCTCTTCTCCTTTGAACGACTGGTCCCATCTGCGGGTTCCCGACGCCAACGGATACAGTCACGCCCAGGCAACCACGGGGACAGGAGAGGGTCATTACCGCCAACCGGCAGACGAGCTGGGCGTTCGCCGACGCCTATGTCGCCGAGGACGAGGCGCTGCGCTGGGCCCGCGACCGGGCCCGCGAGGCCGGCCTGCGCTCGGTGTCGCCCGGCACGGGCGCGGCCCTGCGGTTGCTCGCCGCCAGCGTGGACGCCAAGGCGGTCGCGGAGATCGGCACGGGCTGCGGCGTGTCGGGGATCCATCTGCTGCACGGCATGCGCCCGGACGGGGTGCTGACGACGGTCGACCAGGAGCCGGAGCACCAGCAGTCGGCCCGGCAGGCCTTCCGTGAGGCCGGTTTCGCCGGCAACCGGGCCCGCTTCATCCCCGGCCCGGCCCTGGACGTGCTGCCGCGTCTCGCGGACTCGGGCTACGACCTGGTGTTCTGCGACGGCGACCGGCAGGAGTACCAGGACTATCTCGCCGAATCGTTGCGTCTTCTGCGCCCTGGAGGCCTGGTCGCCTTCGAAGGCGTCTTCGCGAACGGGCGCACCGTGGACTCCGGCCCCCAGCCGACGGAGGTGCTGCGGCTGCGGGAGCTCGTGCGGACCGTTCGCGAGAGCCAGGAGCTGGTGTCGTCGCTCCTGCCCGTGGGGGACGGGCTGCTGTGCGCCGTGAAGCGGTGACCTGCCGTGTCACGGCAATCCTCCGACGCCGTTCCCCCGGACGTGTGCGCAAACAGCCGCCCCGGCACCGCGTGCGGCACCGGGGCGGCTGAAAGGGTATGGTCGCTTCCGCGTCAGCCGACGACCTTCTTGAGGGCGTCGCCGAGCGCGTCGGCCTCGTCCGGGGTCAGCTCGACGACGAGCCGACCGCCGCCTTCGAGCGGAACGCGCATGACGATGCCCCGCCCCTCCTTGGTCACCTCGAGCGGGCCATCACCCGTCCGCGGCTTCATGGCCGCCATGCTCGTTCCCCTTCCTGAAACCCAGCTCAACCGTCTAAGCCGACGGCCCACTGAAGGGCACCTGCGGTCCTTGAAGCAGGACACACGCCACCGGCATCGAACACATTGCTTCCAGGCCATTATCCCGCATGGCGGGACCCGATGACCAACATCAGCAGGCATCGCTTGGGCAACGCACGCGAGCAAAACCACTCAATTCGGCGATGTGGCTGCCATACTGCGTCCTCGCATGGACATTCGGGCTCCGGAATCCCGACACAAATGTTTGACGCAGGTCACACCGAGGCCGTCCGCCGGGGCCCCTGAACTGGGTCATGCTGTCCTCCGGAAGAGGATGTACTCACCAGTACGTCCCGAGCCGCACACGGAGGGATACGACCATGGCCGACACCGTGCTCTACGAGGTGAGCGACGGACTCGCGACGATCACGCTGAACCGCCCCGAGGCGATGAACGCGCTGAACGTCGCCGCGAAGGTCGCCCTCCGGGACGCGGTCAGGGCCGCCGCGGACGACGAGGCCGTACGGGCGGTGCTGCTGACGGCGGCCGGCGAGCGGGCGTTCTGCGTCGGGCAGGACCTCAAGGAGCACATCGGGCTGCTGGCCGCCGACCGGGAGAACGGGTCGGGGCAGACCATGTCCACGGTGCGCGAGCACTACAACCCGATCGTGCAGGCGATCGCGGGTGCGCCGAAGCCGGTGGTGGCCGCCGTGAACGGCGTGGCGGCGGGGGCCGGGTTCGGGTTCGCGCTGGCCGCGGACTACCGGATCGTCGCGGAGACGGCGACGTTCAACACGTCGTTCGCGGGGGTCGCGCTGACCGCGGACTCCGGCATCTCCTGGACGCTGCCGCGGGTGATCGGGCCGAGCCGTGCGACGGACCTGCTGCTGTTCCCGCGGAACATCTCCGCGCAGGAGGCGTACGAGCTGGGGATCGCGAACCGGGTGGTGCCGGGGAGCGAGCTGCGGGCGGAGGCCGAGAAGGTGGCGCGGGGGCTGGCCCAGGGGCCGACGGTCGCGTATGCGGCGCTGAAGGAGTCCGTGGCGTTCGGGATGAGCCACTCTCTGGAGGAGACGCTGGAGAAGGAGGACGAGCTGCAGACCCGGGCGGGGTCCTCCGAGGATCACGCGATCGCTGTGCGGGCGTTCGTGAACAAGGAGAAGCCGAAGTATCTGGGGCGGTGAGGTGGGGCGGGCCACGGCGGGGTCGCGGGTGCGGCTTCGTCGTGGCCCGTCGCGCAGTTCCCCGCGCCCCTATCCCCTTGCCGCGCAGGTCTGCAGGTGGTCGTTGACCAGGCCGCAGGCCTGCATCAGCGCGTAGGCCGTCGTGGGGCCCACGAAGCGGAGGCCCTGTTTCTTGAGGGTCCTGGCGAGGGCCGTGGACTCCTTCGTCACCGCGGGGACGTCCGCGAGGGTGCGGGGGGCCGGGCCGGGCTCCTCGGGGGCGTGGGACCAGATCAGGGTGTCCAGTTCTCCGGGCTTCCAGCCGGCCAGCACCCGCGCGTTGGCCAGCGTGGCGTCGATCTTGGCGCGGTTGCGGATGATGCCCGGGTCGGCCAGCAGGCGCTCGCGGTCGGCGTCGGTGAAGGCGGCGACGTCCTCGATGCGGAAGTCCGCGAAGGCGGCGCGGAAGCCGGGGCGGCGGCGCAGGATGGTGATCCACGACAGCCCGGACTGGAAGGCCTCCAGGCTGAGGCGCTCGAAGAGGGCGTCGTCGCCGTGCACCGGGCGGCCCCACTCCCCGTCGTGGTAGGCGAGGTAGTCCGGGGCGGACAGCGCCCAGGGGCAGCGGGGCAGGCCGTCAGGGCCGAGCGGCGTCTCGCCGGCGGGGTCACTCACCGCTGTTCGTCCTCCGGGTGCGAGGCGGGCTTGTCCATGGACAGGTGTGCCGCGGCGGCGCGGGCGCCGGCCAGCGCGGACTCCAGGTCGGCGATGCGGGCGTCCCGCTCGGCGAGCTCGGCGGCGAGGCGGCCGAGGGCGTCGTCCACGTCCGCCATGCGGTAGCCGCGGGCGGCGAGCGGGAAGCGCAGGCGGTCGACGTCCGCGCGGCTGACCGGACGGTCGGGCGGCAGGGAGTCCTGGAGCCGCTCCGGCGCCGCCTCGGGCAGCGGGGCGTTGTCGCCGCCGCCCACCACGGCGAGGGTCACCGCGCCCACCACGACGGCCAGCGCGACGACCAGGAACAGGAACATAACCATCGCCGGGGCCCCCACGGTCGGATGAGTCGGAGTCGGATGTGTGGCTCCGATCGTGCCATGCGAGTCTGACAGTCGGGACCGCCGGGCGGACGGAGGCGGTCCGGACGGCCGGACGAGGAGAGGTTCCAGGGGATGCTCAGGCTGGGCAGGCGGGAATTCGCACCGCACGAGCGGGTGATCATGGCGATCGTGAACCGGACCCCGGACTCCTTCTACGACCAGGGCGCCACCTTCCGCGACGAGCCGGCGCTCGCGCGGGTGGAGCAGGCGGTGGCCGAGGGCGCCGCGATCATCGACATAGGAGGGGTGAAGGCGGGACCCGGCGAGGAGGTGTCGGCCGAGGAGGAGGTACGGCGGACGGTCGGTTTCGTGGCCGAGGTGCGCCGCCGCTTCCCGGACGTGGTGATCAGCGTGGACACCTGGCGGCACGAGGTCGGCGAGGCCGTGTGCGAGGCGGGCGCGGACGTGCTGAACGACGCGTGGGGCGGGGTGGACCCGCGTCTGGCCGAGGTGGCCGCGCGGTACGGCGCGGGGCTGGTGTGCACGCACGCGGGCGGGGCCGAGCCGCGGACCCGGCCGCACCGGGTGACGTACGACGACGTGATGGCGGACATCCTCGACGTGACCCTGGGGCTGGCCGAGCGGGCGGTGGAGCTGGGGGTGCGGCGGGAGTCGGTGATGATCGACCCGGGGCACGACTTCGGCAAGAACACCCGGCACAGCCTGGAGGCGACCCGGCGGCTCGGCGAGATGGTGGCCACCGGCTGGCCCGTGCTGGTGTCGCTGTCGAACAAGGACTTCGTCGGCGAGACGCTGGACCGCCCCGTGAAGGAGCGGGTGGTGGGGACGCTCGCGACGACGGCGGTGTCGGCGTGGCTGGGCGCCCAGGTCTACCGGGTGCACGAGGTCGCCGAGACGCGTCAGGTGCTGGACATGGTGTCGTCGATCGCCGGGGACCGGGAGCCGGCGGTGGCGCGGCGCGGGCTGGCGTGACGGGAACCGGGGCGGCGGGGACCCCTCCCCGGCCGCCCCCGCGGGCGTCTAGCGGCCCGCTTCCTTGGAGACCAGGGCCACGGCCTCGTCCACGTCGTCCGTGACGTGGAACAGCAGCAGGTCCTTCTCGGCCGCCTTGCCCTGGGCGATCACCGTGGACCGCAGCCAGTCGACGAGGCCGCCCCAGTACTCCGTGCCGAACAGCACGATGGGGAACTGGGTGACCTTCTGGGTCTGCACCAGGGTGAGCGCCTCGAAGAGCTCGTCGAGCGTGCCTAGGCCGCCGGGCAGGACGACGAAGCCCTGCGCGTACTTGACGAACATCATCTTCCGGACGAAGAAGTACCGGAAGTTCAGACCGATGTCGACGTACCGGTTCAGGCCCTGCTCGAAGGGCAGCTCGATGCCGAGGCCGACCGAGACGCCGTCGGCCTCCAGGGCGCCCTTGTTGGCCGCCTCCATGGCGCCGGGGCCGCCGCCGGTGATGACGGCGAAGCCCGCCTCGACCAGGCCGCGGCCGAGCCGCACCCCCGCGTCGTACTCGGGCGAGTCCGCGGGGGTGCGGGCGGAGCCGAAGACGCTGATCGCGGGCGGGAGTTCCGCCAGGGTGCCGAAGCCCTCGATGAACTCCGACTGGATGCGCAGCACCCGCCAGGGGTCGGTGTGCACCCAGTCGCTCGGCGCGCGCTCGTCCAGCAGCCGCTGGTCGGTGGTGCTGGAGTCCACCTGACCGCGCCGGCGGAGGACCGGCCCCAGGCGCTTCTCCTCCGGCGGCTGCCGCTTCCCCTCAGGGTTGCCCGTAGCCATGTGCGCTCCCTCCGTTTGCCAGGTCGTACCGCCTCAGCGTAGATCTACGCGGGTTACGTGCGGGGGACGTCAGCATGTCCACGGGAGAGCGTTCCAAACGCGCGCTCGCCCGTACGGGCGTCAGGCGGTCAGCCAGGACCGCAGCCGCTCCTCCCCCGCGAGGATCTTGGCGGTGTCGACGCGTTCGTCCCGCCTGTGGGCCAGGTGAGGGTTGCCGGGGCCGTAGTTCACGGCGGGGACGCCCAGCGCGGAGAAACGGGAGACGTCGGTCCAGCCGTACTTGGGCTGCGGGGTGCCGCCGACCGCCTCGATGAAGGCCGCCGCGGCCGGGTGGGACAGGCCGGGAAGGGCCGCGCCGCTGTGGTCGTCGACGACGAACTCGGTGACGCCGCAGTCGGCGAAGACCTCCCGGACGTGCGCCACGGCCTCCTCCTCGGTGCGGTCGGGGGCGTAGCGGAAGTTCACGGTGACGACGCACTCGTCGGGGATGACGTTGCCGGCGACGCCTCCGGAGATGCCGACCGCGTTGAGGCCCTCGCGGTACTCCAGGCCGTCGATGACCGGCCACCGGGGCTCGTATTCGGCGAGGCGCCGGAGGATGGGGGCGGCGGCGTGGATGGCGTTGGAGCCCATCCAGCCGCGCGCGGAGTGGGCGCGCTCGCCGGAGGTCTTCAGCAGCACGCGCAGGGTGCCCTGGCAACCGCCCTCGACCTGCCCGTCGGAGGGCTCCAGGAGGACCGCGAAGTCACCCTCCAGCCAGTCGGGGTGCGCCTCGGCGACGTGCCCCAGGCCGTTGAGGTCGGCGGCGACCTCCTCGTTGTCGTAGAAGACGAAGGTGAGGTCGCGGTTGGGCTCGGGAACGGTGGCCGCGATGCGCAGCTGGACGGCGACGCCCGCCTTCATGTCGCAGCTGCCGCAGCCCCACAGGACGCCGTCCTCGTCGAGACGCGAGGGCACGTTGCCTGCGATCGGGACCGTGTCGATGTGGCCGGCGAGGATCACCCGCTCCGGGCGGCCCAGCCGGGTGCGGGCCACGACGTTGTTGCCGTGCCGGTCGACCGCCAGGTGCGGCAGCGCGCGCAGCGCCGTCTCGATCGCGTCCGCCAGCGGCTTCTCGGTGCCGCTCTCGGAGGGGAAGTCGACGAGCTGCGCGGTGAGGCGCGCGGCGTCCAGCGTGAGGTCAAGCGGGGTGTCGGCCATGCCGTCGACCCTAACGCGGACGGGCCCGGGCCCACTGTCCACACCCGGCTCACACAAGAACGTACTCTCCAGTACCTTGTACGCGTGCCAGAGCCGTACCCCACCCCCCAGCGCAAGCGCCGTGGCCGTCTGCTCCGCTGCGGCGCGGCCTTCGCGGTGCTGTCCGCGGTCGCCGGTTACCTCGTGGTGCAGTACGTCACCGGAGGCACGGGCGGCCCCGGCTGCAAGGTCGTGTCCGGCAAGGGCGACGGGGCGACCTACGAGTTCACCCCCGAGCAGGCGGTGAACGCGGCGACGATCACCGCCGTGGGCACCGCGCGCCACCTGCCCGAGCGGGCCGTGACGATCGCGCTGGCGACCGCCCTCCAGGAGTCGGCCCTGCGCAACATCGACTACGGCGACCGTGACTCGCTGGGCCTGTTCCAGCAGCGCCCCTCGCAGGGCTGGGGGACGCCGCGGCAGATCATGGACCCGGCGTACGCGTCGGAGAAGTTCTACGAGCACCTGGAGAAGGTGCCTGGCTACACCCGGCTGCCGCTCACCGTGGCCGCGCAGAAGGTGCAGCGCAGCGGGTTCCCGCAGGCGTACGCCAAGCACGAGCCGGACGCGACGCTGCTCGCCGCCGCCCTCACCGGGCGCTCGGGGGCGACGCTGACGTGCGACGGCCGTCCGGCGGCCACCCGGGCGAAGGGCCCGGACGCGGTACGGGCCGCGCTCGCCCGGGACTTCGGGCGGGACGTGCTGGAGCCGGCGGGCGCCGAGGTGGACGACGGCACGGGGCGGGCTTCCTCCTCACCGGAGCCGCCCGGTACGGAAGCGGAATCCGGCGACGGCACCGTGACGCTGCCGGTCACCACCGTCTCCGGCGACCGGCGGGACGCCGGGGCGCGGGGCTGGCAGCTCGCTCACTGGGCCGTGGCCAACGCCTCCGAGCTGCACATACGGAGTGTTTCTTACGCCGGCCGGGAGTGGGTCGCCGGGCACACCGACAGCCAGTGGCGGCCACTGGACGGCAAGGGGTCCGCGGGTTCCGACGCGGAAGCGGACGCCGTGCGGATCACCACCGGGCAGTAGTCCGGGGCGTTCCCGTGCAGGCGTGCGGGTGATCACCCGGAGGCGTTGCACGGGTCCGACATTGCGCCGCATTGCCGACTCTTTGCCGGACACGCGCGCAACCTTCTCGGCGGTCGGGCGGTAATCAGTGCGTCCGGCCGGCCGGTCATGACCGGCCGGCTCGACACCAACGTTGTCTGCCGTCGAAGGAGCACCATGTCCCTCCCCCTGACCCGTCGGATCGCCCGTGCCGCGCTGCTCGTCGCTGCGGGAGCGGCCGCCGGGGTCGGTGCGGCCGGTTCCGCGAGCGCGGCGCCGGCGCTGCCGTCCGCCCCGAACCTCGGGCTGAGCGCCCTGGACGGCGCGCCCGGCAAGACCGTGGACAACGTGTCGCGGGGCGTCGGCAAGACCACCCCGGACGCGACCGAGGTGGCCCCGGCCGCGGGCACGACCGTGAAGAAGGCCGTGCCGGTGGTGAAGGAGCTGCCGACCGACTCCCTCGGCAAGGGCGGCCCGACGAAGAACCTGCCGGTCAAGGACCTGCCTCTCGGCTGACCCCCTCCGCCGAAGGCGACCCCCGGCGAAACCGAAGGGGCCCGGAACCTCTCCCCCGGGCCCCTTCGGCATGCCCGGAGCGGCCCTGGGGTGCGTCAGGCGGTGAGGCGGGTGACCGCTGCCCGGACCCGTTCGTCCGTCGCGGTCAGGGCCACGCGGACGAAGCGGTCGCCGGCGGGGCCGTAGAAGTCGCCGGGGGCGACCAGGATGCCGCGGTCGGCGAGGTGGGCGACGGTGTCCCAGCAGGACTCGTCGCGCGTGGCCCACAGGTAGAGGCTGGCCTCGCTGTGCTCGATGCGGAAGCCGTGGGCGAGCAGCGCGTCGCGCAGGGCGGTGCGGCGGGCCGCGTACCGCTCGCGCTGGACGCGGACGTGCTCGTCGTCGCCGAGGGCCGCCACCACGGCCGCCTGGGTGGGCGCCGGGGTCATCATGCCGCCGTGCTTGCGGATCTGCAGCAGCGGGCCGAGCACCGCCGGGTCGCCGGCCAGGAACGCGGCGCGGTAGCCGGCCAGGTTGGACCGCTTGGACAGGGAGTGGACGGCGACGATGCCGTCGTAGGAGCCGCCGTTGACGTCCGGGTGGAGCACCGAGACGGGGTCGGCCTCCCAGCCGAGCTCGATGTAGCACTCGTCGGAGAGGACGAGGACGCCGTGCTCGCGGGCCCAGGCGACGATCCGGGTCAGCTCCTCCTTGGACAGCACCCGGCCCGTCGGGTTGGACGGCGAGTTGAGCCACAGCAGCTTCAGCCGCGAGGGGTCCAGCTCGGTCGGGTCGTCGTACGCCACGTGCTCGGCGCGCGCCAGGCGGGCGCCGACCTCGTACGTCGGGTAGGCCAGGCGCGGGAAGGCGACCTGGTCGCCGGGGCCGAGGCCGAGCTGGGTGGGGAGCCAGGCGACGAGTTCCTTGGAGCCGACGACCGGCAGCACGTGCCGGTGGGTCACCCCGCGGCCGCCGAGCCGGTGTTCCACCCAGCGGGTGAGCGCGTCCCGCAGTTCCGGGGTGCCCCACACCGTGGGGTAGCCCGGCGAGTCCGCCGCGGCGATCAGCGCCTTCTGGATGTGCTCGGGCACCGGGTCGACGGGCGTGCCGACCGAGAGGTCGACGATGCCGTCGGGGTGCGCGGCAGCCGTCTTCTTGTACGGCTCCAGCTTGTCCCAGGGGAAGGCGGGCAGCCGGTCGGAGACTGCGGACACGGGCGGGGGCTCACTTTCTGGTTCGGCGAACGCCTCGGTCCCGTACGGCGGGCGGGCCGTACGGGACCGAGGGCGACGCGTCGGTGCGGGACCGCTCAGGGGCGGTCAGGCCTGCGGCGGCAGCGCGGCGATGAACGGGTGGTCCCGCTCGATCAGACCGAGCTTGCTGGCGCCGCCCGGGGAGCCGAGATCGTCGAAGAACTCGACGTTCGCCTTGTAGTAGTCCTTCCACTCCTCCGGAGTGTCGTCCTCGTAGAAGATGGCCTCGACCGGGCAGACCGGTTCACAGGCGCCGCAGTCGACGCATTCGTCCGGGTGGATGTACAAGGACCGCTGGCCCTCGTAAATGCAGTCGACCGGGCACTCCTCGATGCACGCCTTGTCCTTGACGTCGACACAAGGCTGCGCGATGACGTAGGTCACGCTGTCGTTCCTCCTCGATAGGGCGCTGGCGGGCCTCCTCAGGCTCCGCCGCCTGGCGCGCGGGAGCGCGGCGTCGTCGATGCCCGCCCCTAGTATCTCCGTTCCGGAGCATGATCCGAACAGGAGGGGTGAACTGACCTGTGGAAATCTCAGCCGCCGGGCGCCTAGAGGTCCGCATCACCGCTGCTGACGTGGGAAAACGGGTCTCCGTAAGGAGCTTGATCGAACATGGTCCCTCGGGTGAGAAGTTCAGCGACACGGTCGGGGTTCTCACATCATGGGACAACGGCGTGTTGCGGATCACAAGGAAGAGCGGAGAAAGTGTCCGCGTCGCCGAGTCCACGCTGGTCGCGGGCAAGGTCGTCCCGGCCGCCCCGGCGCGTCGGCGCGGTCCGGCCGCGTCCTACGAGGAGCTGGCGCGGATCACCGCGCGGGGCTGGCGGCCGGTGGAGAGCGAGCGGCTCGGCGAGTGGGAGCTGCGGGCGGCCGCGGGGTTCACGCGGCGGGCCAACTCCGTGCTGCCGCTGGGCGACCCGGGCCTGCCGCTCGACGACGCGCTGACGGCCGTGCGCCGCTGGTACGCGGCCCGGGGACTGCCGGCGTACGTGCAGACCGCGACCGGAGCGGAGGGCACGCAGGAGCTGCTGTGCGCCGAGCTGGAGCGGCGCGGGTGGGTCCGCGAGGTGACCGCCGAGCTGTGGACGGGCGCCCTGGCCCCGGTCGCCGACCTGGGCGACGACACGTCCGGGGTGCTGCTGTCCCGGGACGCGGACGGGACGTGGCTGGCGCGGTACCGGCGCAAGGGGGTCGGTCAAGCGGCCCTGCGGGTGCTGGGCGGAGGCGCCCCACGCCCGGGTGAGCCGTCGGTGTGGTTCGCGACCGTGCCGGGGGACGAGGGTGCCGAGGCGCCGGCCGCGATCGGACGGTGTGTGGTCGACGGCCGGTGGGCCGGGTTCGCGGCGGTCGAGGTGGATCCGGCGCGGCGGCGGGAGGGCCTGGCCACGGCCGTGATGGCGGCGCTGGCCGCCCGCGCCCTGGAGGAGGGCGCCTCGGCGGCCTGGCTGCAGGTCGAGACGGACAACGAGGGCGCGAGGGCGCTGTACGGCCGTCTGGGCTTCGCCCCGCACCACGCGTACCACCACTACCGCGCACCGGAGGAACCCGCATCGGAAGGATCCGCCGCGTATTCATCGGCCCCGGTGGGTGACGGGACGTCGTGAGCGGGCACGAACCGGGTATGCGCTCCCCCTGTCCGCCACCGCCCGGGCGCTCCGCCGAACTGCGCGAGCGGTTCGCCGAGGAGGTGCGCTGCGAGCGGCCCGGCCTGTCCGCGCTGTGCCTGCTGGTGGCCGCGGAGGGCGACGGCACGCTCGACGAGGCGGGCATGGACGCGGTGGAGATCGAGCTGGACCGGCTGGCGGGCGAGCTGCCCCACCGGCCGGGCTCGCCGCACGCGTGGGCGGTGGCGCTGCGGGACCTGCTGGGCGAGCGGTACGGCTTCCACGGTCTGCCGGACGACTACCGGCGGCTGGAGTCCTCGCTGCTGCACGAGGTGCTGCGGCGGCGGCGCGGACTGCCGATCCTGCTGTCGGTGGTGTGGATCGAGGTGGCCCGGCGGGCGGGTGCGCCGGTGTACGGCGTGGCGCTGCCCGGGCACTTCGTCGTGGGCTTCGGCGCCCCGGAGGGACCGGGCGCCGGGCAGGTGCTGGCCGACCCGTTCGACGGGGGCCGGGTGCTGACGGGACCGGACGCGGAGCTGCTGGTCGCCGGGGCCACCGGAGGCCCGCTGGAGCCGTCCATGCTGACCCCCGCGGGGACGCTGGAGGTGGTCGCGCGCATCCTGAACAACGTCCGGGCCTGGGCGGCGACCCGCCCCGAGCGCACCGACGTCGGCCTGTGGGCGCTGGACCTCGCCCTGCTCCTCCCCTCCCACCCGGCCCGCCTGCGCTACGAGCGCGCCCAGCTCCTCGTGCAGCGCGGCGAGTTCACGGCGGGCGCGGCCGAACTGGAGGCGTACGCGGAGATCGTCGCGGCGGTCGACCCGGCCGCGGCGGACCGCGTCCGGGGGGAGGCGCTGGCGGCGCGGGCCCTGCTCAACTGAACCCGCGACCACCGCCGGTCCCGTGCCGGCGGAGCCGACGGCGTGCGAGGCCCAGGGGGCCACGTCACCCGACTCGACGGCACCCGTCGCCTGCCGGGCACCGCCGACCGGGCGCGCCCGGCCCGCCGTCCCGCGCGGGCGTCCCCGTCCGTGGTGACGCGGACACGCGTCGCCGTCTCGGCGCTCGCCCGGCCGCGCCCGCCGTCGTGCGGTGCCCGCCCGGCGGACCGAGGCCCCTTCGACCGCCCGCACGGGGCGTCCGGCGCGGGTCCGCGGCTCCGGTGCGGAGGGTCGAGCGTTCGGGCCGAGGAGCGCCGCGGTCTCACCGGGCCGCAGCGTGAGGGTCACGTCGGCCACGGCCCGCGCGTCGCCGTATCTCCTGGTCACCCGGTCGAACACGACCGTGTCCGTCGTCGTCATGCGGCCATCGTGGCGGCCGGGGACGGGCGGCCGGCAGCCCGCGCGAACGGAAGCGGCGCCGCACTGTCCCGTGCGGCGCCGCTTCCGTCGTGCGTCAGCTCGCGTTCGTCTCGATGACGGCCGTACGGTCGCCCTTGCTGACCAGCGCCTGGCGCAGGGCGCCGTAGACGTCCTGCGGGGTGACGGGGGTCTTCTCGCCGTTGCCCCGGGTGATGAGCACTCCGTCGAAGGCCTGGCCGTACAGGTCCTCCAGGGCCTTCAGGTCGGGCTTCTCGACGAGCTTGCCGTTGACCGCCTCGACGCGCAGGAACTTCCACAGCGACTTCTCGGGGCTCATCGGCACCGAGTGCGCCGGGTCGGTCTGCACGGTGACCCGGTCCGACATCGCGGGCTCGGCGAACTCCTTCATCATCCGGTCGACCTCGGCCTTGGTGACCTTCGGCTGCTGGGTCGTCGTCGGGACGTCCACCGCGGCGGCGGCGCCGGTCTCCACCTGCGTGCGGTACGCGGCGGCGACCACGTCGGCCGCCTTGGCGACGTCGACGCCCTTGCCCGCCTGCGGGTACACCGGGACGGCCTTGCCGGACTCGAACTTGATCGAGCCCTCCTTGACCGTGCCGGCGCCTCCGGCGGCGCTCTCCAGGGCGGCCTGGAGCTTCTCGTGGTCGACCGGGATCTCCGGCTCGACGACGCGCGACTGGCCGAACAGCGAGCCGATCACGTTGACCGGGTTGTAGTCGCTGGTGGCGGCCTTGCCGACGGTGGCGTCGATGTCGACCTGAAGGCCGGCGTTGTCCGGCTGGAGTGCGAAGGTCTTGCCGTCGACGGACAGCTTCAGCGGCTTGTCGAGCCGGCCGTCGAGCGCGCCGTCGAGCTTCTTCACGGCCTCGTCGCGGGTGCCGCCGCCGATCTCGATGCCGAGCACCGTGGTGCCCTTGGGCACGTCGGAACGGTTCATCAGCAGGCCCGCTCCGTAGGCGACGCCGGCGACGAGGACGACGCCGGTGGCCAGGAGGACCAGCTTGTTGCGGCCCTTCTTCTTCGGCGCCTTGGCGGAGCTGGCCGGGGGCGGGGCGACCGGCTCGGGCAGCCTGGGCGGGGTGTGCGGCCCCGGGGCGTTCGGACCCGTGCCGGGCGCGTCGAAGGAGGCGCTCGGCGGGATCACCGGGATGCCGCTGGTCACGGTGTGCCCGGAGACGTTGTCGTGGCGCGGGTAGCCGGGGGTACCGGGCGCGGCGGGCTTCTGCGGGGTGAGGATCGCGGTGTCGTCGCTCAGTCCGCCGCCGGGAATCGCGTGCGAGCCGGTGCGCTCCTCCGTGAAGGGCGTGCCGCCGCCCGGCGCGGTCATCGGGCCGTCGCCGGTGACCGGGCCGCCGGTGGGCCCGGCGGGCGCCGTCGGGCCGCCGGGACGCCCGGGGCCGGGCACGCCCTCGCCGGGGCGGGCGCCGGGGGCTCCGGGACCGCGCCGGGGGCCGCCCTGGGCGTCGTCGGCGACGTACGGCAGGTCGTCGCGGCGGGGTTCGCCGCCTCGGTCGGCGCGGTTGCCGCCGGGAGCGCCGGCCAGCGCCTCGGTCACGTCGAAGGAGCCGGTGCCGCCGCCGTGACCGGGAGCCACGGGTCCGCCGGTCGCACCGGTGGCGCCGGTGGGTCCGGGCGCCTTCGGGCCGCCGTGGCGGGGTCCGCCAGGCGCGCCCATGGAGCCGGCCACGCCGCCGGGACGTCCGGCGCCGTTCGGGGCGGACGGGCCGCCCGGAGTCTTGGGCGCGGCACCCGGGGCCTTGGGAGCGGCGCCCTCCGGCGCGCCGGAGGGCGCGCCGGAAGTGCCGGGCACGGGCGCGCCTTTGGCCGCACCGCCGGTCTGACCGGGCTTGCCGGCCGGGGACTTGCGCGGCGCGAACCAGTCGCTCGCGGGCTTCTCCTCGGCGGCGGGCCTGTCGGCCGGCTCGGGCCGCGCGGGCGGCTCGACGGGGTCGGCGGCGGGAGCGACGGGAGCGGGCCCGGCGGCCGGCTCGGTGTCGGCGGCAGCCTTCTTGCTCTCCGCGTCCGTGACGGGCTTGCGCACGACGACCGGCGGAATCGGGCGCGACCCGGGGATGTTGATCCGGATCCGGGTCGTCAGCGTGGTCTCGGTCTTGCGTTCCTCCGGCCGCGCGGCCGAACGGCCCGCGTCCGTGCCCTCGTCCGGAATCGCCGGGATCCCGTAGGGCGGGGTGCCCGACGGGTAGGCGGCTCCGCCGCGCCCGTTGGGCCCGGAGGACGGAGTGTCAGTTTCACGACTCAAGGCAGGTTCTCCCGGTTGGCTCCGCCGCCCGTCACGACCTCACGGTGGGGGTCCTCCCAGCTCGGGCGAGGCCGAGGGTTCGAGGGAGGCTCGGCGGCGCGCACCACCTTACTGGCCATATCCGGCCCGTATCCCAGTACCGCCGGGGAAACCCACACCGGACCATCACGCCCCTGGCACGGCGAAGTGGTACGTCACTTGCGAAGTCGGGCGGGGCCCCCGTCCGGTTGCTTCCCGGGTCCGAAGGTGGCACAGATCACAGCAACGGCGATGCCACCGAGGAGGAAGAGGTAGGAGCCGCTGCCCGCGGCGAACAGGAAGTCGCCTTCCGGACGGCTGACCGTGAGCAGGACGACGGTGATCATCCAGCCGGCGGCCACGGCGATCCCGCCGGAGCGGCTCCGGGTCAGCCGCGCCGCCCCGAGCACCGTGCCGGCCTCGCCGGCCAGGGCGAGCAGCAGCCCGCCGGGGAACCACGCCGGCTGGACCAGCGCCCCGGCGACGCCGACCAGGGCGCCGAGCACCAGCAGTCCGAGCAGGGCGGCGGCGCGCCCCGGGGACGGGGGGCGCAGGGGCTGCGCCATCAGGGGCGCGCGGTCGCCGCTCACGACGCCGCTCCCGTGGCGACGCCCGCGAAGAGGTCGTCCTCACGGCCCGCGGGGCGCTCGCCGCGCACCAGCTCGTAGTACTCGGTGGTGAACAGCGGCTGCGCGAGCTCGTTCGACAGCACGAAGTAGGGCTGGTCGGCGACGGTGATCTGGGTGGCGTGGGCGCGCATCGCGGCGGCCTTCGCGCCGGCGTACGCGGTGCCGTCGACGGCGGTGGTGATCCGCCCGTCGTCGACCACGCCGGGGACGTCCTGGACCGAGGCCGACTTGTCGAAGGGGAGGGCGTGCAGGTCGCGCTCCAGCCGGGCGAACGCTTCCTCGGCCACGGAGCGGGGGATGCGGTTCCAGTAGACCTTGGGCACGTCCCAGCCGCGCCCGGCGGCCAGCTCGACCGCGCGCGTCGCGACGCGGTGCGTCTGGATGTGGTCGGGGTGCCCGTAGCCGCCGTTGTCGTCGTACGTGACCAGCACCTGCGGCCGTACGTCGAGGACGACCTCGGCGAGCAGCTCGGCGGCCTGGTCGACGTCGGCCTGCCAGAAGCAGCCGGGGTCGTCGTTGTCGGGCAGCCCCATCATCCCGGAGTCGCTGTACCGCCCGGCCCCGCCGAGCAGCCGGAAGTCCGTGACGCCGAGCGCCGTCATGGCCTCACGCAGCTCGCCCAGCCGGTGCCCGCCGAGGGCGGGGCCGCTCAGGTGCCGCAGCTCGGGCGGGATGACCTCGCCACGCTCACCCAGGGTGCAGGTGACCAGCGTCACATGGGCGCCCTCGGCCGCGTAGCGCGCCATGGTCGCGCCGTTGTTGATCGACTCGTCGTCCGGGTGCGCGTGCACCAGCATCAGACGCCGCTCGGGCAGTTCCGTCATGGGCTCCAGCCTATGTGGCGCGGGGCCCGTCCTGCGGACCTGTCCGGCGGAGGCGGGTCAACCGCTCACCGAGTCCTGACCGCTCTCCTCGTCGCGGTAGCGCGGCAGGGCGTCCGTGGGGATGGTCCATTCGCCGATGGTGACGTCCTCGCCGTAGACGAAGTCCTTGCGGGTGGCGTAGCGGGGACCGTCGGGGGTCGCGTGGATGTGCTGGAGCCCGCCGGTGCGGTGGGCCCGGTTCGGATGCTTGTTGCCCGCAACGCGGACGTGGGCGCGGGGGGGGCGCGCTAGGGTTCTGGATACCCATCGGGAAGGTCCGTTCTTCCTCGGTGGTCAGGCCCTCGCACTGGGATTGCCGTCCCGGCGGGGGCCCCGGTTCTTGTTGGTCTTCAGTCGCCGTCGTCACCGAAGCGCGAAGTTCCGCGTTCCGGTGCCGGAGCGAAGTCGATCTCCGCCCAGACCGTCTTGCGGGGGTGGCGCCCCTCGGCGACGCCCCAGCGGTCGGCGAGCGCGTCCACCAGGAACAGCCCACGGCCCGACTCCGCGATGTCGTCGGGCTCGCGCAGCACCGGCCGACGGTCACCGCGCGTGTCGGTGACCTCGATGCGGAGCGTGGCGCCGACCACGTACAGCGTCAGCCGGAAGCTGCGGCCGGGCACGCGCCCGTGGGTGGCGGCGTTGGCGGCCAGCTCGGCGACGACCTGGCCGGCCGTCTCGTACGGGACCTCCCAGCTCCGCAGCGCGTCCACCGCGAGCAGCCGGGCGAGGCGCGCGCCCCGCGCCGTCGACGACAACAGCACGCTGATGTGGCGCACTTGGGCATCGGGACGCGTGGTCCCCGTGAGGGCGAATTTCTGGTTCACGTGACTCAGCGTGGCCGAACGGCCGTACCGTGATGAGTGATCGCAGCGCTGCGTAGAGTGACCGTCCACTGCTTGTCCGGCCGTGTCCGGGCTGTCGGCCGGACCCGACACGCGGAGGCCGCGATCACGGAACGGCACCACGGAGGGGCACGCACATGTCGGTGAACGGTGAGGCGGTACGGGTCGGTCCCGGTACGGGCCGGGCGGACGAACCGGGCTGGGAGGTGGACCCGGACGACGACTGGGCACTGGCCGTGGTGGCCACCGTGGGACGCCAGTTGAAGCTCCGGCGGGAGGCCGTGGGCATGCGCGTGCCCGAGTTCGCGGTGGCGGCCGGGTACGGCGAGGACCTCGTCTACAAGATCGAGAGCGGCAAGCGGATCCCCCGCCCCGAGTATCTGGACACCGCGGACGAGATCCTGAGGGCGGGCGGCCTCGTCGCGGCGATGAAGGAGGACGTGAGGAAGGTCCGGTACCCGAAGAAGGTGCGGGACCTTGCGCAGATGGAGGCGTGGGCGGTGGAGCTTCAGCTCTACGACCCGCTCCACATCCACGGGCTCCTCCAGACGCCTGAGTACGCGCGAGCCCTGCTGTCCATGCGCCGACCGGCCTACTCGACCGAGGAGGTGGAGCGGTTCGTCTCGGCGCGCGTGGCCCGCCGCACGATCTTCGACCGCGATCCCGCGCCGGAGCTCGGCTTCATCCTGGAGGAGTGGACGCTTCGGCGTCCTTTGGGCGGCAGGGAGGTGCTGCGCGCACAACTGGAACACCTGCTGGCAGTCGCAGGGTTGCCCACCGTCGAGCTTCAGGTGATGCCGACGGACCGGCAGGAGCACGCCGGAGTGGACGGCGGTATCGAAGTGTTGAAGTTCGCGGACGGTACGGCGGTCGGACGCTCACCGGCCGTGGCGGGCGGCCGAGCGGTGTCGGACCTGCGGCAGCTCCGTATCCTTGAGCTGCGTTACGGCATCATCCGCGCTCAGGCACTGACACCGCGCGAGTCCATCGCCTTCGTCGAAGATCTGCTGGGGGAGACATGATCCGAAGCACGCCCTGCGACCTCGTGTGGTTCAAGAGCAGCTACAGCAGCGGCAGCGAGGGCGACTCCTGCGTCGAGATCGCCACGGACCCCACCACCGTTCACGTCCGCGACTCCAAGACCACCGACGGCCCCCGCCTCACCTTCACCCCGGCCGCATGGGCCGGCTTCGTGCCGTACGCGCGTAAGGGCTGAAGACGGACAGACCCCCAGGTCCGGTCATAATGCGCGGGTGTCCAGACGACCCGTGCCGTTGCCCGCGGAGCACATACCTCCCGGGACCCCCGAGTGGCGGACCGCCGACGTCCGCCGCTGGCTCGACGCCGTGCCCGCCCGTTGGGCGCATCCGCTGTTCGCCTTCCTCGCGTTGGCGGTCTCCGTCGCCTGGGAGGTGACGGCGGCACCCGTGCCCGCCTGTACGTCCGCCGAGCCGTGCGGGAGCGACTGGCCGGGGCTCGCGGTGGCCGTCGTTCTGGTGCTGTCCCTGTACTGGGTGTGGCGGCAGCCGCGGCTCGCAATCGGTGGGCTGGCCGTCACCGTGGTCGCGCTCGCCGCCGAGGACGGCGTCTCCGCGTTCGCCCGGCCCTCCGCGCTCGCGTACCTGCTCGCGGCCGGGTTCGCCGTGGCCGGGCTCGTGCACCGGCTGGCCGTCGCCGGGCGGCAGCGGGCGCTGGCGCTGGAGGCCGCCGGGTCGGCCGCCCAGCCGCTCCCCGAGGCCGCGCGGACGTTCCGCCGAGGCCGGCTGTCCTTCGTGCTGGCGGCGGTCTTCCTCGCCGTCGCCGGGTTCGGCGTGTGGCAGGCCCTCGGGGTCGCCGACGCGTACGAGCAGCGGGCTGCGAAGGCCGCGCACCTCTCCGGTGAGGTCACGGCCGTGGACGAGGGCGAGGGCGTCCTCACCGTGACGGCCGAGGGGCGTACCCGCCGCGTCGAGACGGCCTTCCCCGAGGACTTCCCGGCGGGCACCCGCGTCGATCTCGTCGCGGACGGCGACGGAGCGGTGCTGGTCGCGGAGCCGTACGACGCCTTCGGCTGGGAACTGCTGGTGCTGGGCGGCTCGGTGGTGGGGCTGGCCTTCCTCGCGAACGGCATCACCGGGCACCTGGCCGCGCGACGGCTGCGGCGCGAGCCGCTGCCCGTGCTGCACGTGCTGGTGCGCGAGGGCGAGGAGGACGGCCGCACCTACGTGTTCGCGGCCGACGACACGGAAGGCAGACGGCCCGTCCTGTGCTTCCACTCGCTGTACGCCTTCGAGGACGACGAGGAGGACTTCGACGAGGAGGAGTTCGACCGGGAGGAGTTCGACGGGGGCGACCCCGCATCGGGCGACGACCCCGACCTGCGCAAGATCGCGGAGATCCTCCGGGGCGGCGGTCCCACTCCTCCGCTGCGGGAGGCCGTCCTGTACGGCGCTCCCTACGCCGGCGCCGAAGTCGCCTTCGCCGCGCGCGAGGACGAGGACGACCCCGAGGTGGCCGTGGAATGCAGTGTCACCGCGGTGAAACCGACCCTGCCGGAGTGGCGGGGGCGCGGACCGCAGCGCCGTGAGCGCACGTCCCCGCGCCGGTCGGCCGACGAGATCGCCGCCCGCATGACCCCCACGGCGGGCCCGCGGGTGTGGCGGGCGCACGGCTTCTCGCGTGCGATCGGTCTCGGTCTGCTGCTGGTGCAGGGCGGTGGCGTCTGGGCCGCGCTCGACGACGGGCCGTCGTGGAGCTGGCTGTGGCTGGTGCCGGCCCTGCCGTGGCTGCTGACGTCCGTGGCGACGGCACTCACCTGGCGGATCACCGCCGACCGTGACGGGCTGTGGGTGACCGGGGCGTGGCGCGTGCGGCGGGTGCCGTGGGACGTGATCACGTCCGTGCGGCACCACGAGGACGGCATCCGCGTCGGCCGGGCCAAGGACTCCTCGGTGGATCTCTCCCCCACCGGCTGGGCGTGGCTGGAGCGCCGCACGGGCCGCGAGCCGGGCGCGGAGCGCGTCGCCGACGAGGTGCGGGCCCTTCTGCACCGACCGGACCTCCGCCCGGATGCCGAGGCCACCTCGGGCCAGCAGGGCATGCCCGTCGGCCCTCCCCTGGTCGCCCTGACGGTCCTGTGGGGCGCGGCGGTCCTGCTCCTGCTGTGACCAGGAAGTCAGGCGTCCGTGATGCTCGGGAACCCCTGCTCCGCCTCCAGCTCGAACGCCAGCTCCAGCAGGGTGCGTTCGGCGCCCGGGCGGCCCGAGAACATCACGCCGACCGGCAGGCCGTCCGCCGTCGTGGACGCCGCCGGGAGGGAGATCGACGGGGTGCCGACGACGTTGTTGACCGGGGTGAACGCCACGTAGGCGAGGATGCGTTCGATCAGCGTGGCGTACGGGACGGACGGGCTGAGGTGGCCCAGCGGCGGGGTGGTGTGGGCCAGGACCGGGGACAGGATGACGTCCAGGCCCCGGAAGGCCGCCGCGTACGCCTCCCGCGTCCGCTTCAGCCGCCGCACCACACCCGGCGTACGGCGCCAGTTGGCGACGTAGGTGGCGCGCAGGCCGCGGCTCAGGCCGTCCATGCGGTGGCGGTCGAACTCCGCGCCCATGGTGCGTCCCGTGGCGCCGATGAGGAACGACAGCAGGCCCCAGTAGGTGAGGAAGTCCTCGGTGAAGCGCGGGTCGATGGCCAGCTCCACCGGGGTCACCGTGTGGCCCAGCCCCTCCAGCCGCCGGGCGGTGTCGGTGACGGCCGCGCGGGTGGCGTCGTCGGTGCGGGCGCCGTTCGGGGAGTCGACGAGGAGCCCGATCCGCAGCCGGCGGTCCGCGGGGCCCTCGACGAGTCCGAGGGCGGGCAGCTTCGGGTTGCGGTGGTGCAGCTCCGCCGCCGCGAGGAACGCCGCGCTGTCGCGCACCGTGCGGCTCACGACGCCGTCGACCACGATGTCGATGGGCAGTTGGCGGCCCTGCGCGTTCGGCACCGTCCGGCCGCGGGTCGGCTTGAGGCCGACGAGACCGCAAGCGGCGGCCGGGATGCGGATCGAGCCGCCGCCGTCGTTGGCGTGCGCGACCGGCACGGCGCCCGCGGCGACCAGGGCAGCGGCGCCACCGGACGAACCGCCCGCCGAATGACCGGTGTTCCACGGGTTGCTGACCGGCGGGCCCTCCTCGTACTCCGTGGTGGGGCTGAAGCCGAACTCGGGCAGCCGGGTCTTGCCGAGCACCGTGACGCCCGTGCTCAGCAGCTGGCGGGTGAACGCGGCGTGCCGCCGGGCCGGGCGCGGCACGAACGCGGCGCTGCCGTGGCCGGTGGGCAGACCCGCGAAGTCGGTGTTGTCCTTCACGAGAGTCGGCACCCCGGCGAACACGCCGCCGTCGGAGGCGTGGTGGGCCGGGACGTCGAGGTGCACCTGGACGGCGTCCAGCCGGGCGTCGGCGTCCCGGACCCGGGCCGCCGCGTCCCGTGCGACCTCGGCGGCGCTCACCTCGCCCCGCCGGATCGCCGCGGCGAGGCCCACCGCGTCCAGGTCGCCCAGGGCGTCGTCACGGAAGACGTGGACCCTGGTCCGCGCCTGCATGCGTCCCTGGCTCTGTTCCTCGGATGTCGTCACCGTCGGCTCCGCCCTGCGCGCGTGGATGCTGGCCCGCCCATCATTGCTTACCGACGGGTAACACGCGAGAGGCCGGCGACGGCCGCGCTCAGAAGTTGAGGCTGCCGATCATCCCCGCGATGTTGGTGGTGACTTCGTTGATCGTGGGCGCGATCGTCGACGAGGCCAGGTAGAAGCCGAGCAGCATGCACACGATCGCGTGCCCTGCCTTCAGTCCCGACTTCTTGATCAGCAGGAAGACGATGATCGCCAGCAGCACCACCGCCGAAATCGAGAGTGCCACGGCGGCTCACCTCCAAGGATCCCAGGGGCGCGGGGGGGTCAGGAATATGGGGGCAGTACGTCCACACAGCAGGCAGCAGGTTCATACCCACTATGCGCTAACGATCATAACTATCCGTACGTGCGCATCGATCGGCGCACAGCCGCACAAGGGGGCGCATGGCCAATATGGTCAGGGCATGACGACCGAGACGGACTCCTTCCCCCGGCGGCACGCCCGCACCCTCCGCTTCACCCTCGGCGCGCCGCGTTCCTTCAGCGTGGCGCCCGACGGCTCACGTGTCGTGTTCCTCCGCTCAGGCTCCGGCACGGACCGGGCCAACGCCCTGTGGGTGCTCGACACGGACGGGGGCGGGGAGCGTGTGGCCGCCGACCCGCGCGCCCTCCTGGGCGGCGCGTCCGAGCAGCTCTCCGCCGAGGAGCGCGCGCGGCGCGAACGCAGTCGCGAGGGAGGGGCCGGCATCGTCGGCTACGCCACCGACGCGGCGGTGGAGCTGGCGGCTTTCGCCTTGTCAGGGCGGCTTTTCACGGCCGAGCTGCGGGCCGGCACGGCACGCGAACTGCCCACTCCGGGGCCGGTGATCGACCCCCGTCCGTCGCCCGACGGACGCCACGTCGCGTACGTCGCCCGGGGCGCGCTGCGGGTGGTCTCGGCGGAGGGGGCGGACGACCGCGCGCTCACCACCCCCGAATCGGAGGAGGTGACCTACGGTCTGGCCGAGTTCGTCGCGGCCGAGGAGATGAGCCGTTCGCGCGGCTTCTGGTGGTCCCCGGAGTCGGACCGGCTGCTGGTGGCGCGGGTGGACGACACGCCGGTGCGGGAGTGGTGGATCTCCGACCCGGCCCACCCGGACCGTGCGCCGCACCGCGTCCGCTACCCGGCGGCCGGCACCCCGAACGCGGACGTACGGCTGTTCGTCGTGGACCTCGAAGGCACGCGGACGGAGGTCTCCTGGGACCGGGCGCGCTACCCGTATCTGGCGCGAGTGCACTGGTCAGCGGCGGGTGCCCCGCTGCTGCTCGTACAGGCGCGCGACCAGCGGGCGCAGCTGATCCTGGCCGTCGACCCGGACACCGGGACGACCCGGATGGTGCACGCCGACGAAGATCCGGAATGGCTGGAACTTTTCCCCGGTGTGCCCTGCTGGAGCCCCTCGGGACAGCTGGTGCGGATCGCCGACGAAGGGGGCGCCCGGCGTCTCGCCGTGGGTGAACGACCGCTCACCGGACCCCAGTTGCACATCCGCGCGGTGCTCGACGTCTCGGACGACGACGTGCTGGTCTCGGCGTCGGCGGGCGCGGAGGCGGCCGCTCCGGAAATTGGCGAGGTCCATGTCTACCGGGTGAACGAACTGGGCGTGGAGCGCGTCTCGGAGGAGCCCGGGGTGCACACCGCGGTGCGCTCCGGAGGGGTCACGGTGCTGGTCTCGGCGACCCTGGACCGGCCAGGTTCGCGGGTGCGGGTGCTCCGTGACGGGAAACAGACGGCGACTGTCCCCTCGTACGCCGAAGACCCTGGTTTGTCCCCCCGCGTGACGCTGACACAGGGGGGCGCACGCCGCATCCCGTGCGCCGTGCTTATGCCTCGGGACTACGCCGGTGACACCCCTCTGCCGGTGCTCATGGACCCCTACGGCGGTCCGCACGGCCAGCGGGTCACGGCCGCCCACAACCCGCACCTGACCTCGCAGTGGTTCGCCGACCAGGGGTTCGCGGTCGTCGTCGCCGACGGACGGGGCACCCCGGGACACTCCCCCGCCTGGGAGAAGTCCGTCAAGGACGACATCGCGGCCGTCGTCCTCCAGGACCAGGTCGACGCGCTCCAGGCGCTCGCCGGGGACTTCCCGCTGGACCTGGACCGGGTCGCGATCCGCGGCTGGTCCTTCGGCGGCTACCTGGCCGCCCTCGCCGTCCTGCGCCGCCCCGACGTCTTCCACGCGGCCGTGGTCGGCGCCCCGGTCACCGACCTGCGCCTGTACGACACCCACTACCAGGAGCGCTACCTCGGGCACCCGGACGAGCAGCCGGAGGTCTACCGCCGCAACTCCCTGATCGACGACGCGGGTCTGGTCGACGCGGCCGGCCGGCACCGGCCGATGATGATCATCCACGGCCTCGCCGACGACAACGTGGTGGTCGCCCACTCCCTGCGGCTGTCCTCCGCCCTGCTCGCGGCCGGCCGCCCGCACGAGGTGCTGCCGCTGTCCGGTGTCACGCACATGACGCCCCAGGAGGAGGTCGCCGAGAACCTGCTCCGTCTCCAGCTCGGCTTCCTCAAGCGCGCCCTGTCCCTCCCGGACGCCTCCGCCCCGCGTTAACACCGGGGCAACTCACCCGAAGCGGTACCGATATACGGACAGGGCAGGCTGGTCAGCGTACGGCCGTGCGGGTGCCGTGAACGGGCCGGGGTGCGCCATGTCACCCCGGCCCGTGCCCCGTTCGGGGGCGGAGCGCCCTCACGCCGGCCCGTCCTCCGCCGGCACCACGTGCTTCTCCTCCGCGAAGTGGCACGCCGAGTCGTGCGCCGCCGGGCCCCCGGACTCCGCGAACCAGGGCGGCACCGCAAGCGCCGGCACCTCCACCGCGCACCGCTCCCGCGCCTTCCAGCAGCGGGTGCGGAAGCGGCAGCCGGAGGGGATGTTCGTCGGCGACGGCACGTCCCCGGTGAGCACGATCCGCTCCCGGTGCTCCCGCGCCCGCGGGTCGGGCACGGGCACCGCGGACAGCAGCGCCTGTGTGTAGGGGTGCGTGGGGTGGTCGTAGATCTCGGTGTCCGTGCCGGTCTCCACGATCCGGCCCAGGTACATCACCCCGACCCGGTCGGAGATGTGCCGGACGATCGACAGGTCGTGCGCGATGAACACGTACGACAGGTGGAACTCGCTCTGCAGCCGGTCCATCAGATTGATGACCTGGGCCTGCACCGACACGTCCAGCGCGGACACCGGCTCGTCGGCGACGATCACCTCGGGGCGCAGCGCCAGCCCCCGCGCGATGCCGATGCGCTGCCGCTGGCCGCCGGAGAACTGGTGCGGATAGCGGTTGATGTACTCCGGGTTGAGGCCCACGACGTCCAGCAGCTCCTGCACCCGGCGCCGCCGGTCCCCCTTGGGTGCCACCTCGGGGTGGATGTCGTACGGCTCCCCGATGATGTCGCCCACCGTCATACGGGGGTTGAGCGAGGTGTAGGGGTCCTGGAAGACCATCTGGATGTTGCGGCGCACCGCCTTGAGCGCCTTGCCGGACAGCCGGGTGATGTCCTCGCCCTTGTAGCGGATCGAACCGGCCGTCGGCCGCTCCAGGTTGACCAGCATCTTCGCGACCGTCGACTTGCCGCAGCCGGACTCCCCCACGATGCCCAGCGTCTCGCCCGCGTCCAGGCGGAAGTCCACGCCGTCGACCGCCTTCACGGCCCCGACGTGCTTGCGGAAGACGATGCCCCGGGTCAGCGGATAGTGCTTGACCAGGCCGCTGACCTCAAGGATCGGCTCAGCCATCCAGGCACTCCCTCCAGAAGTGGCAGGCGCTCCCGCGCGTGCCGGAGACCTCGTACAGCGGCGGGTCGTCGGTCGTGCACACGTCCCGGGCCAGCGGGCAGCGCGGGTGGAAGGGGCAGCCCGGCGGGATGCGGGTGAGGTTCGGCGGCAGGCCCTTGATGGCGTACAGCTCCCGGCCCTTGTGGTCCAGGCGCGGGATGGAGTCCAGCAGGCCCCGGGTGTACGGGTGCGCCGGGGCCTTGTAGATGTCGTGCACCGGCGCCGACTCCACGATCCGGCCCGCGTACATCACCGCGATGCGGTCGGCGACGTCGGCGACCACGCCCAGGTCGTGCGTGATGAGGATGAGCCCCATCCGGTACTCCCGCTGGAGCTCCGCGAGCAGCTCCATCACCTGGGCCTGGACGGTGACGTCGAGGGCGGTGGTCGGCTCGTCGGCGATGATCAGCGCCGGTTCCAGGGCGATCGCCATCGCGATCATGATGCGCTGGCGCATACCGCCGGAGAACTGGTGCGGGTACTGCCGCACCCGCTCCCGCGCGGCCGGGATGCGCACCCGGTCCATCAGCTCGACCGCCTTGGCCCGCGCGTCCTTGCGGGACATGCCCCGGTGGACGGTGAACATCTCGGCGAGCTGGTCGCCGACGGTGAGCACCGGGTTCAGCGCGGACAGCGCGTCCTGGAAGATCATCGCCATCTCGGCGCCCCGGATCCTGCGGCGCTCCTCCTCCTTGAGCCTCAGCAGGTCCCGGCCCTGGAAGACGACCTCCCCGCCGGTGATCCGGCCGGGCGGGGTGTCGAGGATGCCCATGATCGCCTGGGCCGTCACCGACTTGCCGGAGCCGGACTCGCCCAGCACGGCCAGGGTCTCCCCCTCGTCCACGCCGTAGGTGACCCCGTTGACCGCCTTGGCCACCCCGTCCCGGGTCCGGAACTCCACGTGCAGGTCGCGGACTTCGAGCAGCACCGCGGCTCACCTCAGCTTCGGGTCGAGGGCGTCGCGCACCGCGTCGCCGAGCATGATGAACGCCAGGACCGTGATCGCCAGCGCCCCGGAGGGCCACAGCAGCGCGTGCGGGGCGTTGCGGATGTACGGCGAGGCCGCGGAGATGTCGATGCCCCAGGAGACGCTGGGCGGCTTCAGCCCGACCCCGAGGTACGACAGGGTCGCCTCCAGCGCGATGTAGGTGCCCAGCGCGATGGTCGCGACGACGATGACCGGGGCGACCGCGTTGGGCGCGATGTGCCGCAGCAGCAGCCGGGAGTTGGAGGCGCCGAGCGCCCGCGCGGCCTGCACGTAGTCGTTCTGTTTGGCGGTGATCACGGCGCCGCGGGCGATGCGGGAGATCTGCGGCCAGCCGAGCAGCACGATGAAGCCGATGACGGGCCAGACGGTGTTGCTGGTGATGACGGACAGCAGCACCAGACCGCCGAGGACGACGGGGATGGCGAAGAAGACGTCGGTGATCCGCGACAGGACCGAGTCGGAGATCCCGCCGAAGAACCCGGCGAGCGCGCCCAGCACGCTGCCGAGGACGGCGACCCCGAGGGTGGCGAGGACGCCGACCGCGACGGAGGTGCGGGCCCCGTAGACGGTGCGGGTGTAGACGTCGCAGCCCTGCCCGTCGAAGCCGAAGGGGTGGCCGGGCCGGGAGCCCTCCTGCGCCTTGGACAGGTCGCACTTCAGGGGGGAGCCGGAGGTGATCGCCGACGGCCACAGGGAGATGAAGACCAGGAACAGGATGACCAGCGCGGAGACGATGAACACGGGGTTGCGGCGCAGGTCCCGCCAGGCGTCCGACCACAGCGAGCGCGGCCGCTCCTCCGGTTCCGCGCCGTCCGGTCCCGGCCTCTTCTCCAGGCTCTCGGCCTCGTCGACGCCCAGGTCCATGGCGCCGCCCATGCTGGTGCCGGCGATGGCGGCCTCTGGTTCCTCGTGACGGTCAGACATAGCGGATCCTCGGGTCGAGTACGGCGTACAGGAGGTCGACGACGAGGTTGGCGACGAGGAAGACCAGCACCAGCACGGTGACGAAGCCGACCACCGTCTGCGTGTTCTGCCGCAGGATGCCCTGGTAGAGCTGGTAGCCGACGCCGTGGATGTTGAAGATCCGTTCGGTGACGATCGCCCCGCCCATCAGGAAGCCGATGTCGGCGCCGATGAAGGTGACCACGGGGATCAGGGAGTTGCGCAGCAGGTGCCGGACGACCACCCGGCGCCGGGGCAGGCCCTTGGCGATCGCGGTGCGGACGTAGTCGGAGCGGCGGTTCTCCGCGATGGAGGTGCGGGTCAGCCGGGTGACGTAGGCGAGGGACACCGACGCCAGCACCAGGCCGGGCAGGATCAGCTCGTCGAAGGGCGCCTCGGAGGACACCGACGGCCGGATCCAGCCCCACTTCACCCCGAGCAGCAGCTGGAGCAGCAGACCGGTGACGAAGGTGGGCACGGAGATCACCACGAGGGTCAGCAGCAGCACCCCGGTGTCCACCGGCCGTCCCCGGCGCAGTCCGGTGACCACGCCGAGGGTGACGCCGATGACGATCTCGAAGAGGATCGCGATCAGGGTGAGCCGGACCGTGACGGGGAACGCCGTCGCCATCAGCTCGGTGACCTCCTGGCCGTTGAAGGCCGTGCCGAAGTCACCGGTGAAGACGTTCCCCATGTACGTCACGTATTGCTGCCAGACCGGCTTGTCGAGGCCGAACTCCTGCTCGAGACGGGCGGCCGTCGCCGGGTCGCACTGCCGCTCCCCGCACAGGCCCGCGATGGGGTCGCCCATCACGTTGACCATGAGGAAGATCAGCAGCGTGGCCCCGATGAAGACCGGGATCATCTGGAGCAGCCGCCGGACGACGTAGCGCCCCATGGCGGATCAGCTCACCTTGATCTGTTCGTACACAGGGACGCTGAAGGGGTTCAGCTTGACGTCGGAGAGCCGCTCCGACCAGCCGGCGCTGCCGTTCTGGTACCAGAGCGGGATCGCCGCCATGTTGTCGCGGACGACCTCCTCGGCCTGCTGGAACAGGCCGACGGCCTTGGCGGTGTCGGTCTCCTGGTTGGCGCGGTTCACCAGGTCGTCGAACTGCTTGTTCGACCACTTGCCGTCGTTGGACGAGGCGTTGGTGTAGTACAGCGGCTGGAGGAAGTTCTGGATGAGCGGGTAGTCCATCTGCCAGCCGGCCCGGAACGGCCCGGTCATCTTCCGGTCGGTGATCTGGTTGCGGAAGTCCGCGAACGTGCCGACCGGGTTGGCGGTGCACGCCCGCTCGTTGTCGAGGGCGTTGTTGATGGAGTTGCAGACGGCGTTGACCCACTCGCGGTGGGAGCCGGTGTCGGCGTTGAAGGTGATCGTCACCTTGCCGCCGGGCAGTCCGCCGCCCTCCTCGATCAGCTTCTTCGCCTCGTCGGGCTTGAACTCGCAGAGGTCGCCGCACAGTCCGTCCTGGAAGCCGCCGTCCTCACCGAGCACGGGAGAGGTCCAGTCGGTGGCGGGGGTGCGGGTCTTCTGGAAGATCGTGTCGGTGATCTGCTTGCGGTCGATCGCCATGGACAGGCCCTGGCGGACCTTCTTCGCGTCCTCGGTGTTCCACGCCGGGTCGTAGAACGGGAAGGCGAGGGTCTGGATGATGCCGGCGGGGGTGTTGAGGTACCGGTCGCCCAGGTCGTTCTTCACGTTCTTCAGCTGCGCGGCGGGCACGTCGTCGACCAGGTCGAGGTTGCCGGCCAGCAGGTCGGTGTAGGCGGTGTTGTTGTCGGTGTAGACCTTCAGGTCGACACCGCCGTTCTCCGCCTTGTCGTCTCCGGGGTAGTCGTCCCACCTGCGCAGCGACATCTGCGAGCCCCGGGTGTACGACTCGACGAGGTAGGGACCGTTGCCGACCGGCTTCTTCACCCAGGCGTCGTGGTCGTCGAAGAACGCCCGGGGCAGCGGGGCGAAGGCGTTGTAGCCGAGGGTGTCGGGGAAGGTGGAGAACTTCTGGGTGAGCTTGACGGTGAAGGTGCGCTCGCCGGTGACCTTCAGCCCGGACAGGGTGTCCGCGGTCTGCTCGCCCTCCTCGGGGTGCACCTGGTCGTAGCCCTCGATGTAGCCGAAGAAGTAGGCGTTGCGCTGGTTGTTGCGCAGGCTCGCGCCGTAGTTCCAGGCGTCCACGAAGGACTGGGCGGTGACCTTCTCGCCGTTGCTGAAGGTCCAGCCGTCCTTGACGGTGACGGTGAAGTTCTGCGAGTCCGACGTCTCGATCTTCTCGGCGAGCATGTCCTGGGCCTCGCCGGTCTCCGGGTCGTAGCGCTTCAGGCCCCGGAAGATCATGTCGAGGACCTTGCCGCCCTGCACCTCGTTGGTGTTCGCCGGCTCCAGCGGGTTCTGCGGGTCGCCCCAGGAGGCGCTCAGCACGGCTTCGGAGTCGCCGCTGTCTCCCCCGCCGCCGCACCCCGCCGTGGCGAGGACGAGCGCCATCGCGCAGACGGCCCATCTGGCGTGCGTGGTGGTGCGCATCGGGTGCCTCCTCGTGCCCGGGTCCCTTACCGGGTCAGCCTGGAAGCGGGGATCCCGGCGCGCACGCCCGCCGGGGCCGTACGGGTCGCACGATCCGCCGGACGGGCGCACGGCGGCGGCCACGGACAAGGACCGGGGGCGGGAGGTCTCCTCCCGCCCCCGGTCCTCGGGGCCGTGCGTCCTTCGGGGCGAAGGGGGTCAGTTCTTGGAGACGTCCCCGTCCTTCTCCAGCGCCTTCAGGGCCGGGTCCATCACGACGTCCTCGGAGCGCGCCTCGATGCTGGGCTCCTCCGGGAAGTGGCAGGCCGTCAGGTGGCCCGCCGTGTTGCCCCCGAGCTGCACCAGCGGCGGCTCCTCGGTGGCGCACTTGTCCTGCGCCTTCCAGCACCGCGTGCGGAACCGGCAGCCGGACGGCGGCGAGATCGGCGAGGGGACGTCACCGGCGAGGCGGATGCGCTCGCGGTTCTCCGTCTCGTCGTCCATCGCCACCTCGGGCACGGCCGAGAGCAGGGCGTGGGTGTAGGGGTGCCGCGGGCGGTTGTAGATGGAGTCGCGGTCGCCGACCTCGACCACCTTGCCCAGGTACATGACGGCCACGCGCTGCGAGAAGTGCCGCACGACGGCGAGGTCGTGCGCGATGAAGAGGAAGGCGATGCCCATCTCTTCCTGGACCTTCTGCAGCAGGTTGACGACCTGCGCCTGGATCGACACGTCGAGCGCGGAGACCGGCTCGTCCGCCACGATCAGCTTCGGGTTGAGCGCGAGCGCGCGGGCGACGCCGATGCGCTGGCGCTGGCCGCCGGAGAACTCGTGCGGGAAGCGGTTGTAGTGCTCCGGGTTCAGGCCGACGAGCTCGAGCAGCTCGCGGACCCGCTTCTCCCGGCCGCCCGCGGGGTTGATCCCGTTGACCTCCATCGGCGACTTGATGATCGTGCCGACGGTCTGGCGCGGGTTCAGCGAGGAGTACGGGTCCTGGAAGATCATCTGGATCTCGGACCGTACCGGCGCGAGCTGCTTGCGCTTGGCGTGCGTGATGTCCTGGCCCGCGTACTCGATCTTCCCGCCCGTGGGCTCCAGGAGCCGGGTGATGAGCCGGCCCGTGGTCGACTTGCCGCAGCCCGACTCACCCACCAGGCCGACGCTCTCGCCGACGCCGACGGTCAGGTCGACGTTGTCGACGGCCTGCACGGCACCGACCTTCCGCTTGATCGGGAAGCCGCCGTAGATCGGGAAGTGCTTGGTCAGGCCCTCCACCTTCAGCAGCGCCTCGGTCGACGCGCCGGTGGAGCCCTGCTGTGCGGGGAGGGTGAGGTTGTCGCTCATGTCTCGGATCTCCCTAGCGCAGCCGGGGCTGGATCGTGTCGATGAATATGGTCTGCTTCTGCTCCGCCGTCAGGTGGCAGGCAGCGGCACGGCCCTCGCCGAGCGCCGGGCGCTCGGTGCTGCAGCGGTTGCCCGACACCTTGTCCGTGAAGGCACAGCGCGGGTGGAAGGGGCAGCCGGAGGGCGGGTTCAGCAGGCTGGGCGGCGATCCGGGGATCGGGTTGAGCGCCTGCGAGGTGTCGCCGCCGAGGCGCGGCATCGAGCTGAGCAGGCCCCAGGTGTAGGGGTGCCTGGGCGCGCGCAGCACTTCGCGGACGCTGCCGCGCTCCACGGCCCGGCCCGAGTACATCACCAGCAGGTCGTCGGCCATGTCGGAGATGACGCCGAGGTCGTGGGTGATGAAGATGATCGCGGACCCGAACTCCTGCTGGAGGTCCTTGAGCAGGTCGAGGATCTGCGCCTGGACCGTCACGTCCAGGGCCGTGGTCGGCTCGTCGGCGATCAGCAGGTCGGGGTCGCAGACCAGCGCCATGGCGATCATGGCGCGCTGGCGCATACCGCCGGAGAACTGGTGCGGGTAGTCGTCCACACGGGTCCTGGGCTGCGGGATGCCGACCTTGGTCAGCATCTCGATCGCCCGCTCCCGGGCCTCCTTCTTGGAGGCACCGGTGTGCTTCATGAACGGCTCGGCGATCTGCCGGCCCACCGTGTAGTACGGCGAGAGCGCCGTCAGCGGGTCCTGGAAGATCATCGCGACCTTGTTGCCGCGGAGCTTCTCCATCTCCTTCTCGGAGGCGGTGACCAGGTCCTGCCCCTCGAGGAGGATCTCGCCCTCGACGGTGGTGCTCTTGGGGTTGTGCAGACCGAGGACGGTCAGGTTGGTCACGGACTTGCCGGAGCCCGATTCGCCCACGATGCCGAGGGTCTTGCCGCGCTCGACGTCGAAGGACAGTCCGTCGACCGCCTTGACGATGCCGTCCTCGGTGGAGAACCGCACCCGCAGGTCGCGGACCGAGAGGAAGGAGCCAGGCCCGGTCGGGGCCTTGTCGCCTTCGGTCTTGGTCAGTGTGGTCACGGTGTTTCTCCTAGCTGAGCCGCACGCGCGGGTCGATGTATGCGTACGCGAGGTCGACGATGATGTTCAGGATCAGGATGAAGAACGCCCCGAACAGCATGATGCCCATCGTCAGCGGCAGGTCCTTGGTCAGCGAGGAGTCGACCGCGAGCCGGCCGAGGCCGGGCAGGTCGAAGGTGAACTCCGTGACGACCGCGCCCGCGAGCAGGGCGCTGAGGTCGATGCCGAGGATGGTGACGATCGGGATGAGGGAGCCGCGCCAGGCGTAGCGGAAGAAGACGTACCGCTGCGACATGCCCTTGGCGCGCGCGGTGCGGACGTGCTCCTCCTGCAGCTGCTCGATCATGGTCGAGCGCGACATACGCGTGTACTGGGCGGTGAAGATGGTGGCCATCACGACCCAGGGGATGAGCAGTCCGAGGGCCCAGGCACCCGGGTTCTCGGTGAACGGGTGGTACTTGGGGTTCTCCATGATGCCGGAGCTGTAGACCAGGATGCCGAGGACGATCGGTCCGAGCAGGTAGATCTGGAACGAGCTCAGCACGATCGAGGCGCCGGAGACGATCTTGTCGACCACGGTGCCGCGCTTCCAGGCGGCGAGCAGACCCGAACCGAGGCCCAGGGTCAGGAAGATCACCAGACCGCCGACGGTCAGCGACAGCGTCAGCGGGAAACGGTCGACGATGGAGTCCCAGACGAAGTTGCCGCTGTCGAAGGAGACGCCCAGGCACGGCGCGGAGCAGTGCCCCTGCGGGAAGTCACGGCCGGTCACGATGCCCGACATGAACTCCCAGAACTGGGTGGTGATGGGCTTGTCCAGACCCAGGTTCTCGCGGATCACGGCGAGGTTCTCGGGCGAGCAGTTCTTGCCGCAGGACAGCGCAGCGAAGTCCTGTGGAACCGTGTAGAACAGGAAGAACGTGAAGGCGCCGATCAGGAACATGATGACGACGGCGCCGATCAGCCTGCGGATGAGGAACTGAAGCATGGCGGGTGAATGCTCTCTTCGAAACGCGGCGGCAGGGAGGGGAAACCGTCCGCGGGGGTGCGCTCCGCCTGGCGCACACCCCCGCGGTCAGCCGAGCTGACGGTTACGGCTGCTTCAGGTACAGGTCGTTGATGTCGATGTAGCTCGACTCGGTGCTGTACTTGGCGCCACCGATGTTCGATCCGTAGAGCTGGATCTGCTTCGAGTAGTAGACCGGAGCAGCGGGGTTGATCTCCTCCACGATGCGCTTGTGGGCCTGCTCCCAGGTCTTGGCGGCCTCCTCCGGCTCCTGCTTCAGGGCCTTCTGGATGAGCGCGTTGACCTGCTTGTCGTTGATGTGCGAGTAGTTCGACGCACCGTCCTGGATGAGCTCACCGTCGTACACGGGGGTGATGACCGTGGACGCCGACGGCCAGTCCTGGCCCCAGCCGGTCATGTAGATGTCGTACGGGTTGTCCAGCTTGCCGACCTGCTCGTAGAAGCTGGCCCGGTCGATCTCCTTGGCCTGGACGTCGAAGCCGATCTTGCCCAGGGCGTCCTTGATGATGACCTGCTGGGCCTGGCCGCGCGGGGTGTTGGAGTAGGCGTAGGTGAGCTTCGTGCCCTCCTTGACACCCGCCTCCTTCAGCAGCTCCTTGGCCTTCTCGATGTCGCCGTTGGGCTTCTTCAGCTTGCCGAACGGGTCGTACGTCGGGTCGAAGTTCGGCAGGGTCGGGGCGAGCAGACCGCCGGCGACCTCACCGCCGTAGCGGCCACCGTCCGCCTGGACCATGGACTGGTTCGGGATGGCGTAGGTGATCGCGTCACGGATCTTCTTGTCCTTGACGCGGTCGAGGTTGAAGGTGAGCTGCCACACGTAGGGCTGGTAGCCCTGGACGGTGCGCTTCTTGGCGTCCGGGTCGCTGATGACCGTGGACAGCTGCGCCGGGTCGACCGAGTCCGTGAACTGGATGGCGTTCTTGGCCTCGCCCTGGTCGGCGATCAGACGCTTGGTCTGGCTGGGCTGGTCGATCGTCGAGGTGAAGTTGTAGCCGTCGACGTACTGGTGGCGCACCGAGTCCGTCTTCGGGTCCCACTGGTCGTTCTTGACCAGCTTCATCGACTTGCCGGCCTTGTACTCGGCGATCTTGTAGGGGCCGAGCGCCGCCGGGGCGTCGTCGTACTTCTCCTTCGTGTCCTGCTTCTGGGGCACGATGGCGTAACCGGCCATGGCCAGGGCCTGCGGGAGGTCCGGGCGCGGCTGGTCGAAGTGGAAGACGACCGTCTTGTCGTCCGGGGTCTCCAGCACGGAGTCCGGCAGGTGCTTGCCCTTGTAGGGGCCGTCCGGCAGCGCCTTGCGGTAGTCGTTGCCCGAGAGCCAGGACTGGACGTAGGTCGGGCCGTCGAAGATGACCTTCGAGTACAGACGCTCGATGGTGTGGCGGACGTCGGCCGAGGTGATGACGTTGCCGTCCTCGTCCTTGATGCCATCCTTGAGCGTGTACGTCCAGGTCTTGCCGCCGTCGGAGGACTTGCCGGAGTCGGTGGCGATGTCACCGACGACCGTCAGGTTGCCCTTCTCGTCCTCCTGGAAGTTGGTCAGACCGCGGTGGATCAGGTTGGCGAACTGGCCCGCGTCGCTGACGTAGATCTGACCCGGGTCCATGTGGGACAGGTCCGACTGCATGTAGACGTTGATGAAACCGCCGGACTTGGCGCCGGGGACCTCCTCGGCG
This sequence comes from Streptomyces sp. GB4-14, assembly GCF_022696125.1. NCBI lineage: Bacteria > Bacillati > Actinomycetota > Actinomycetes > Kitasatosporales > Streptomycetaceae > Streptomyces > Streptomyces sp. GB4-14. The sequence goes on from NZ_RZHO01000002.1 coordinate 2,087,417, forward strand.
GGGCCGGTGGAGGCGGCGGCGTCACCGTACGCGACAGGGTCCTGCTGCTCGGCGGCGTCCTTCTGGGACTTCGCGTCGCTCTTGCCCTTGCCGCCGCCGTTGTCGTTGCCGGAGCAGCCGGTCAGGGCCAGAGAGCCGGCCACGATGGCCACGGCGATGGCGCGCGTGGTGCGCGTTCTGATGGGCTTCATGATGCCGATGCACCTACCTGTCGTTAGTTGTCCACGAGTGCTGCCTGACGGTCCGGTCACCCGGCACGGGGGCGGCAGCTCCCCCACCACCAATGGACGATCAGCGTCCGGTCTTGGGGTCGAATGCGTCCCGGACGGAGTCTCCGAGAAGGTTGAAGGCGAGAACGAAGGTCACCAGCGCCACGCCCGGGAAGAACATGAACATCGGGTCCTGCTCGTACACGTCGGCGCCGACGGCGAACATCCGGCCCCAGTCGGGGGTCGGCTCGACGAAGCCGACACCGATGAACGAGAGGAAGGCGATGGTGAGGATCGTGCTGGGGAGGATGTAGGTGGCCTGCACCAGAATCGGGGTGACGATGTTCGGCAGGATCTCCTTGCGCACGATGCGCCAGGGAGAAGCACCGGACACCTTGGCCGCCTCCACGAACTCCCTCTCCGCCAGCGACAGTACGGAACTGCGCACCAGACGGGCCAGGCCCATCCAGCCGAGGAACCACATCACCAGGATGATCGCCACGGCCCGCAGATAGGTGGGGGTCTCATCCGCGGGAGAGACGAACATGGCGGTCACGACGGGCATGAAGGCGATGAAGAACAGCTGGCTCGGGAAGGCCAGGAAGAAGTCCGTGACCCGTCCCAGCCAGTAGTCCACCCGGCCGCCGAAGTACCCGCTGACCATGCCGATGATCACGCCCGTCGCCACACACAGCACGGTGACGACCACGGCCATGTACAGCGAGGTCCGCATGCCGTAGAGCAGCATGGTGAACACGTCACGGCCCAGCTTCGGCTCCACGCCGAACCAGAAGTCGCCCGACATGCCGCCGAAGGAACCGGTCGGCATGGCGAAGTCGTCCAGGAGGAACGGGTACTCCGGCTCCTGGGCGTACAGCGTGTAGGGGTTCTTCCCGTACAGCTTCGCGATGAGCGGGGCACAAGCGGCGACCACGAAGAAGAAAATCACTACGCACGCGGAGACGACCCCGGTACGGTCGCGCTTGAAGCGCTGCCACATCAACTGGCCGGGGGACCGGCCCTCGGGCTGCTTCTCGCCCTTGACGACCTCGTCGGCCGCCGTGAGCTCGGGGTCCAAGACAGCCGCGGACCCGGAGTCCTCAGCCTTAGTTGGACTGGTCATCGTGTTCGTCCCCCGGGGGGTTGGAGAGTTGAGCGCAGCGCAGATACCGGCAGGTACTGCGGTTTGGGGGAACTTTCGCCAAGAGACTCAACGCGCGTCAAGGGCGTACGACATAGGGATCTCCCTACCGTCGTTTTTTTGAGGAAATATTGCAGAGATCGACACCTGCGCGCGCTTGACACATCTCAACCGAATTCGACAATTCGGACATTCGGCGCGCATTTTCGGTTTACATGTCCGAAACCCGCACGCGTGATCACCGATATGCGAACGAGATGTTGCGTTTGCCGGAAGCACGTGCGACCGCCCGGAGACGTCCCCCGCCCCGGGCGCCGGCCGCCCCGGGCACCGGCCCCCCGGCACGCGCGGGCATACGGGGTGGCGGCCCCGTACCATGGAGGAAGGCCGAGGCGTGTCCAGCCCGGCAGGGCCCTCGCACCACAGACGTCTGCGGCGGGCAACCTTCACCACCTCCGGGAGTACGCCTTTCATGGCACCGTCTGTAACGCGTCACGACATCCGCAACGTCGCCATCGTCGCCCACGTCGACCACGGCAAGACCACCATCGTCGACGGCATGCTCAAGCAGGCCGGCGCCTTCGCCGCCCACCAGCTCGACCAGGTCGACGACCGCATGATGGACTCGAACGACCTGGAGCGTGAGAAGGGCATCACGATCCTCGCCAAGAACACGGCGGTGAAGTACCACCCCAAGGACGGCGGGGAGCCCATCACGATCAACATCATCGACACCCCCGGTCACGCCGACTTCGGCGGCGAGGTCGAGCGCGGTCTGTCGATGGTCGACGGCGTCGTGCTGCTGGTGGACGCCTCCGAGGGCCCGCTGCCGCAGACCCGCTTCGTGCTGCGCAAGGCGCTGCAGCAGCGGCTGCCGATCATCCTGTGCATCAACAAGACGGACCGTCCCGACGCCCGGATCGACGAGGTCGTCAACGAGACCTACGACCTCTTCCTCGACCTGGACGCGGACGAGGAGCAGATCGAGTTCCCGATCGTCTACGCCTGCGGCCGTGACGGCATCGCCTCGCTGACCAAGCCCGACGACGGCACGGTCCCCGGCGACTCCGACTCCCTCGAGCCGTTCTTCTCGACGATCCTCGAGCACATCCCCGCCCCCACCTACGAGGAGGGCGCCCCGCTCCAGGCCCACGTCACCAACCTGGACGCCGACAACTTCCTCGGCCGCATCGCGTTGCTGCGCGTCCACCAGGGCGAGCTGAAGAAGGGGCAGACCGTCGCCTGGATGAAGCGCGACGGCTCCGTGCAGAACGTCCGCATCTCCGAGCTGATGATGACCGAGGCGCTCACCCGCAAGCCCGCCGAGAAGGCCGGCCCGGGTGACATCTGCGCGGTGGCCGGCATCCCGGAGATCATGATCGGCGAGACGCTGGCCGACCCGGAGAACCCGGTCGCCCTGCCGCTGATCACGGTCGACGAGCCCGCGATCTCGATGACCATCGGGACCAACACCTCCCCGCTGGTCGGCCGCGGCGGCACCGGCAAGGGCGCCGACAACAAGGCGGCCGTCAAGGACCGCAAGGTCACCGCCCGCCAGGTCAAGGACCGTCTGGACCGGGAGCTGATCGGCAACGTCTCGCTCCGCGTCCTGGAGACCGACCGCCCCGACGCCTGGGAGGTGCAGGGCCGCGGCGAGCTGGCGCTGGCCATCCTCGTCGAGACCATGCGCCGGGAGGGCTACGAGCTCACCGTCGGCAAGCCCCAGGTGGTCACCAAGGAGGTCGACGGCAAGGTCTACGAGCCCGTCGAGCGCATGACCATCGACGTGCCCGAGGAGCACATGGGCGCGGTCACGCAGCTCATGGGCGTCCGCAAGGGCCGCATGGACAACATGTCGAACCACGGCTCCGGCTGGGTGCGCATGGAGTTCGTGGTGCCGTCCCGCGGTCTGATCGGATTCCGGACGGAGTTCCTCACCCAGACCCGCGGCACCGGCATCGCCCACTCCATCTACGAGGGCCACGAGCCCTGGTTCGGCACGCTGACCACCCGCAACAACGGCTCGCTGGTCGCCGACCGCGCCGGCGCGGTCACCGCCTTCGCGATGACCAACCTGCAGGAGCGCGGCGTGCTCTTCGTGGAGCCCGGCACCGAGGTGTACGAGGGCATGATCGTCGGTGAGAACTCCCGCTCCGACGACATGGACGTCAACATCACCAAGGAGAAGAAGCTCACCAACATGCGGTCGTCCACGGCCGACGTGACCGAGTCGATCGTCCCGCCGCGCAAGCTGTCGCTGGAGCAGTCCCTGGAGTTCTGCCGCGACGACGAGTGCGTCGAGGTCACCCCGGAGGCCATCCGCATCCGCAAGGTGAACCTGGACGCCCGCGAGCGCGCCCGCGCCGCGAGCCGCGCCAAGCACGGCTGATCACCGCACCGCGCAGCCGACGCGGCCCGGCGCCCCTCGTGGGGGCGCCGGGCCGCGTCGCGTCTCCGGCCGGTCCGGGGTCAGCTTCCGGAGTCGCTGTTCTCCGCCCCCGGCGACCCCTCCGGCCCCTGCGCCGACTTCTTCAGGAAGCCCATGTCCTCGTAGACCGGCGTGGCGAAGCCGAAGGCGCCGGCGTTGGCGAGGTTCTTGCGGGCCGCGACCAGCTGCGGGCGCTGGTAGAGGGGGATGGAGCCGGCCGCCGCCCAGATCCGGGAGTCGGCCTTGCGGATCAGGTCGCGGCGTTCGGAGTCGTCGAGGGTGGCGATGGCCTGGTCGAAGAGCTGGTCGACCTGGTCGGTGCCGACCCGCGTCCAGTTCTGCTCCACGTTCAGCGAGCCGTCGGCGGCCGGGACCGGCTTGGAGTAGACCGGGCGGGCGTCGGTGGCGGGGAAGGCGGTCGCGGGCCAGGAGTAGAGGGCCAGGTCGAAGTCGCCGGACGCGATGTGGTCCTTGAAGTAGCTGTCGTTGTCGACCTTGGAGATGTCGGCGCGGATGCCGATCTTCTCCAGCATCTCCGCGATCCGGCCGGCCACCGTCTCCAGCGTCTTCGAGCCCGGCCCCGACGGCAGCACGAACCGCAGCACCAGCGCCTTGCCGTCCTTGGCGACCGGGGCGGTGTCCGCGCGGGCCGGTGCCGCGGTGCCCTTGGGCGCGTAGGCGCCGGCGGGGGCGCCGCCCTGCTTCAGCTGACCGGTGCCGGAGTCGTGCGGGGCCTTGCCGTCACCCGTCCCGTGGTTCCTGCCGTCGTCCTCGCCGACGACGTAGGTGCCGTCGTCGCCGTCGCCGGAGTCCTCCGAGCCGCCCGAGTCCTTCGTGTCCTCCGTGTCTGCCTCGGAGCCGGCCGCCTCCTCGCCCTCGTCCTTCTTCGAGTCCTTCTCCTCCTTCACCGGGCCGCCCGGCACCCACCCGGCGTCCGACAGAAGGGCCCGGGCCTCCTTGGCGTCGGGCTTGCCGAGGGCGCCGCTGCTGTCGGAGTAGGCGGCCTGGCCGGACAGCGCCAGATGGCTGCCGACGGGCTCGGCGGGCAGGCCGAGCGGCTTCAGCACGGCCCCGGCGAGGTCCTCACGGTCCAGGGCCCGGGCCACGGCGCGGCGGACCCGCTCGTCGGACAGGGGACCCTCGGCGCCGTTGAGGGCGAGCTGGGTGTAGGCGGGCTCGAGGGACTTGCGCACCTCGAAGCCGCCGAGCGCCTTCTGCTGCCGCGCGTACTTCTCCGCCTTCTTGCGCAGCTTCTCGCGGGCGGAGATCTCCTCGTCGGCGGCGTCCTCGTCGGAGCCGTTGGCGACTGCCCAGGAGTGCAGCGCGTCCGCGGCGGAACGGTCGGCCTCGGGACCCATCAGGGGCGTGTTCCCGTCCTGCGGCAGCGCGGCGACCGTGATGCGCCGGGCGGCCTCGGGGTCGATCTCGGCCAGGTCGAGGGTGCCGTCGCTGAGCGCGGAGACGCGCTTGTCGTGCGGCACGGCGCGCAGCACGATCTTCTGCAGCCTGGCGGCCCTGCCCCACCAGCGGGGATTGCGGGTGAGGACGACCTCGTCCTCCTTGGTGTCCACCTTGTCCACCGTGAACGGCCCGGCGGTGACCTTGAGCTTCTTGCGCGCCCCGTCGTTGAAGGAGTCCGGGGCGCCCATGACCTCCTTGGGGTAGAGCGGGCTGAACAGCGACTTCCAGTCGGCGTAGGGGCGGCTGAAGGTGACCTTGACCTCGAGGTCGTTCCTGCCCCGCTCGACCTTCTCGATGCGGTCGTAGCCGGCGTTGCGGGCGGTCCAGTAGGCGGTGTCCTTGCCGGACAGGGCGCGCCACTGGGCGGCGAAGTCGGCGGCGCCGATCTCCCGGCCGTCGCTCCAGACGGCCTGCTGGGCGAGCCGGTAGACGACCACCTGCTTGGGCTCGGTGTCGACGACGTCTGCGGAGGCCAGGTAGTCGGCGTTGCGCACCGCCCGGCCCCGGCCGTCCGTGCGGTACATCGACGGCAGGACGGCCTCGGCGATCCGGGCGGTGGTGGTGTCGGCGTCGGCCTGGAAGGTGTTCAGGGTGTCCGGGACGGTGTCCACGGCCCAGCGCAGGGTCCCGCCGTCGGCGATGTCGGACCGGTCCGCGGCCGCGACGTCCGCGCCCGCGAGGGGCTCGCCCGCGGGGTCCTCGGAGCCGCATCCGGCCAGGGCGGGCACCGTGAGCATGCCGGCGGTGAGGAAGGCGACCGAACGCAGGACAGCGCGCGGGCCGATGCCGTCGTGGGACATCTCTGGATACCTCCGGAAAGCCGCGGGCATGGTGATCACACTTGGTATTGGGCGTTCATCCGATGTATGCGGCCCACTGAAGAGGAAGGGGTTCCGCGTTCCCGGCCGACACGGCGGCCACGGACGCCAAGCCCACCCGTGCGGCGCAACGTACCCGGCGCCACGCGGCTTCGCACCGGACGATGCACCCATGCGCCTCGGCCAATCGATGCACATCCCTTCACAGCGCAAGGTGTGACGCGCAACACTCGCAGGCGCATGACCGTTGCACCGCCTTGGGCCTGAAGGACCCGTGGAAGTGAGGTCACGTCATGTCCGTGCACGATGAACTGGCGACCGTCCAGCGCTGCCTCGACGACCTGCTCAGGTCGGTGGGGCGCCTGGAGAAGCAGCTGGGCAGCGGCAGTATGGAGCTGCGCCGCGTCCGCTCCGACACCAACCACCTGCGCGAGAGCCTCGCGCTGCTCCGGGAGACCGCCGTCGGCGCGGCGGGCCCGGCCAAGCGGCCCGACCTCGTGACGATCTCCGACACCCCCTACGACGTGTCGCTGTGGGTGGACAGCGACGACGAGGGGCTCGGCGCCCGCGACCGCCGCGCCCCCTGACCGCCGCCCGACCTCCGCCCCCGCCGACCCGGCGTCCCCGACCCCTACCGGAGTGGACAGCGTGGCCACTGGTACGGAACCCCCTGCGACCGAACCCGAGCACCGCGGCGGCGTGAGATCCGGCACGCGCGCCGCGATCTCCGCCCCGCACCTGCGCACCGACCGCTGGTGGCTGGCCCCGGCCGCCACCGCGGCCGGGCTGCTCGCCTTCGTCGTCTACTCGACCTGGCGGGCCTTCGCCGACGCGGACTACTACGCGGCGCCGTACGTGTCGCCGTTCTACTCGCCCTGCCTCGCGGAGAACTGCGAGCCGATGCGCGGCGGCCCGAACTGGGAGCTGTTCGGAAACTGGTGGGGCATCTCGCCGGCGATCATCATCCTGATCTTCCCGCTCGGCTTCCGGCTGACCTGCTACTACTACCGCAAGGCCTACTACCGGAGCTTCTGGGCGTCCCCGCCCGCCTGCGCGGTCGCCGAACCGCACGCGAAGTACACCGGCGAGACCCGGTTCCCGCTGATCCTGCAGAACGTCCACCGGTACTTCTTCTACGCGGCGCTGCTGGTCGCCTGCGTGCTGAGCTGGGACACCGTGCTCGCCTTCCGCGACGAGGACTACGCGTGGGGCCACATGGGGCTCGGCACCCTGGTGTTCCTGGTGAACATCGTCCTGATCTGGGCGTACACCCTGTCCTGCCACTCCTGCCGGCACATCGTCGGCGGGAAGCTCAAGCACTTCTCGAAGCATCCCGTGCGCTACCGGATGTGGCAGTGGGTGAGCCGGCTGAACGCCCGGCACATGCAGCTCGCCTGGGCGTCGCTCATCAGCGTGGCGGTCGCCGACCTCTACGTCTATCTCGTAGCGTCCGGTGTCTTCGACGATCCGCGTTTCTTCTGACTGGGGGCCTTCATCCATGTCCGTGGTCGACCGACAGGAGTGGGACGTCGTCGTGGTCGGGGCCGGCGGCGCCGGTCTGCGCGCCGCGATCGAGGCGCGGGAGCGGGGCGCCCGTACGGCCGTGATCTGCAAGTCGCTGTTCGGCAAGGCGCACACCGTGATGGCCGAGGGCGGCATCGCGGCGGCGATGGGCAACGTCAACTCCGGCGACAACTGGCAGGTGCACTTCCGCGACACCATGCGCGGCGGCAAGTTCCTCAACCAGTGGCGGATGGCCGAGCTGCACGCCCAGGAGGCGCCCGAGCGGGTCTGGGAGCTGGAGACCTGGGGCGCGCTGTTCGACCGGACCGAGGACGGCCGGATCTCCCAGCGCAACTTCGGCGGCCACGAGTACCCGCGTCTGGCGCACGTCGGCGACCGCACCGGCCTGGAGCTGATCCGCACCCTCCAGCAGAAGATCGTCGCGCTGCAACAGGAGGACCACGCGGAGACCGGCGACCACGAGTCCCGGCTGAAGGTGTTCCAGGAGTGCACGGTCACCCGGGTCCTGAAGGACGGCGACGAGGTCGGCGGAGTCTTCGGCTACGAGCGTGAGTCCGGCCGCTTCTTCGTGCTGGAGGCGCCGGCGGTGGTGATCGCCACCGGCGGCATCGGCAAGTCCTTCAAGGTCACGTCGAACTCCTGGGAGTACACCGGTGACGGACACGCGCTGGCGCTGCTCGCGGGCGCGCCGCTGCTGAACATGGAGTTCGTGCAGTTCCACCCGACGGGCATGGTCTGGCCGCCGTCGGTGAAGGGCATCCTCGTCACCGAGTCGGTGCGCGGCGACGGCGGGGTGCTGCGCAACTCCGAGGGCAAGCGGTTCATGTTCGACTACATCCCGGACGTCTTCAAGGAGAAGTACGCGCAGTCCGAGGAGGAGGCGGACCGCTGGTACGACGACCCGGACCACAATCGCCGCCCGCCCGAGCTGCTCCCCCGCGACGAGGTCGCCCGCGCCATCAACGCCGAGGTCAAGGCGGGCCGCGGCTCCCCGCACGGCGGGGTCTTCCTGGACGTGTCCACACGGATGCCGGCGGAGGTCGTCAAACGCCGGCTGCCCTCGATGTACCACCAGTTCAAGGAGCTGGCGGACGTCGACATCACGGCCGAGCCGATGGAGGTCGGCCCGACCTGCCACTACGTGATGGGCGGCATCGCCGTCGACTCCGACTCGGCGGCGGCGCGCGGGGTGCCGGGGCTGTTCGCGGCCGGCGAGGTCGCGGGCGGCATGCACGGTTCCAACCGGCTGGGCGGCAACTCGCTGTCCGACCTGCTGGTGTTCGGACGCCGTGCGGGCCTGCACGCGGCCGAGTACGCGCGCGGCGCGGGCTCCGCACGCCCCCCGGTGGACGACGCCCAGGTCGACGCTGCCGCGGCGGAGGCGCTGCGCCCGTTCTCCGCGGAGGGCGAGGAGCCGGCCGACGGCCCGCCGGAGAACCCGTACACGCTGCATCAGGAGCTCCAGCAGACGATGAACGACCTGGTCGGCATCATCCGTCGGGAGCACGAGATGCGGCAGGCCCTCGAGAAGCTGGCCGAGCTGCGGGCGCGGGCCCGGCGCGCGGGCGTGGAGGGCCACCGGCAGTTCAACCCGGGCTGGCACCTCGCGCTGGACCTGCGGAACATGCTGCTGGTCAGCGAGTGCGTGGCCCGCGCGGCGCTGGAGCGCACCGAGTCGCGCGGCGGCCACACCCGCGAGGACCACGCCGCCATGGACCGCGCCTGGCGCAACGTCAACCTGCTGTGTACGCTCACCGACCCCTCCGGCGGCCTCGCCGCCACCGACGCGGTGCGCGGGCAGATCACCCTGACCCGTGAGACCACCGAACCCGTCCGCCCCGACCTGCTCGCCCTCTTCGAGAAGGACGAGCTGGTCAAGTACCTGGCCGAAGAGGAGCTCTACGAGTGAGCAGCTACGAGGCCCGCTTCAAGGTGTGGCGGGGGGACGTCGACGGAGGCGGCCTGGAGGACTTCCGGGTCGAGGTGAACGACGGTGAGGTGGTTCTCGACATCATCCACCGCCTCCAGGCCACCCAGGCCCCCGACCTCGCCGTGCGCTGGAACTGCAAGGCCGGCAAGTGCGGTTCGTGCTCGGCGGAGATCAACGGCCGCCCACGGCTGCTGTGCATGACCCGTATGTCGGTGTTCGGCCGGGACGAGACGGTCACGGTGACCCCGCTGCGGGCGTTCCCGGTGATCCGGGACCTGGTGACGGACGTCGGCTTCAACTACACCAAGGCGCGCGAGGTACCGGCGTTCGTGCCGCCGGCCGGGGTGGGTCCGGGCGAGTACCGGATGATGCAGGAGGACGTGGACCGTCCGCAGGAGTTCCGCAAGTGCATCGAGTGCTTCCTGTGCCAGGACACCTGCCACGTGGTCCGCGACCACGAGGAGAACAAGCCGGCGTTCGCCGGGCCGCGCTTCCTGATGCGGATCGCGGAGCTGGACATGCACCCGCTGGACGCGGCCGAGGAGTCCGGCCTGGACCGCAGGCGCACGGCCCAGGACGAACACGGCCTCGGCTACTGCAACATCACCAAGTGCTGCACGGAGGTCTGCCCCGAGGGGATCAAGATCACGGACAACGCGCTGATCCCGCTGAAGGAACGGGCGGTGGACCGCAAGTACGACCCGCTGGTCTGGCTGGGCAGCAGGATCCGCCGCCGGACCTAGGGCCTGCGGGCCCAGCCCTCCTCGAACTCCTTCCAGTTGGTCTCCGTCGCCGCGAAGTCGATGTACGGGGCGAGACCGAAGAGTTCGCGGTCGGGGTCCGTGCGGGACAGGCCGAGGCGGGCGCCCCGGACGGCGGCGGCGACGGTCTCGGCGTGCCCCCAGTGGCTCGGGTTGCTCTCGTAGTAGAAGGGCAGGCCCATCAGCAGGTGGGTGGTGGGCGGGGTGACCTCCAGGGCGAGCGAGGTCTGCTGGGCCACGTAGCCGCCGTAGGTGCTCTCGAACAGGCGCGCGGTGTCGTACGACATCACGGCGATCTGGTCGACGCGCCGCGCCACCTGCCCGAAGAACTCCTGCGACCACCACTTGGGGTGGTCGGCGACGAAGCCCGCCACCGAGTGGAGGTGCGGCAGCGGGTCGATCTGGTGGGCGGCCACGGACAGCTGCGCGTCCCGCTCCCGGGTGAGTTCCCGCAGGTCGTCGAGCAGGTCGAGGTAGTGTTCGTCGCCGGAGTGCAGCGGCTCAAGGTCCAGGTGGACGCCCTCGTAGCCGGTGTCGAGGACCTGGCCTGCGCTGCGCACCACCTCGGCCCGGGTGGCGGCGTCGCCCAGCTCCAGCCCTTCCGGGCCGCCGTTGGCGAGGACGTCCCCGAGGAACGCCTGGACGCGCACCCCGGGCAGCTCCCGGTGCACCGCGTCGATGAACCAGCGGGCGCGGGGATAGACCGACTTCGGCAGGGTGCCGTCGTGCTCCAGCGGGCCGGTGTGGACGTAGAGGTCCCGGACGCCGGTGTCCTTGAGGCGGCCCGCGAGGGCGGTGACGTCGGCGTCCTTCTTGCGTCCGTCGACCCAGGCGTGGCCGAGCCACATGGCGTCCCGGCCGCGGGTGTAGGTGCCGTCGGCGGGGTCGCCCATGTAGTTGACCCGCAGCGCCGTCTCGACGGCGACGAGCGGCACGATCAGCAGCAGCGCGAGCACGAGGGCGGTGCGTCTGACGCGGCGCACCCAGGGTCTGCGGCGTTTCCTGCCCGGCTCGGGCGCGGGTTCCGGCGCGGACCCTGGCTCGGGCGTGGGATCGGGCGTCGCACGGGTCTCGTCCATGGGATCGTCCGTGCCTGCCGTGCCGTCCCGCGACTCCGTGTGGTCCATGCCGCCGCTCCCCTCGTCGTCGGATGTTGGGGGTGAGGACGAGGGGAACGGGTGGTGCGGTTGCGCCTGCGCCTTCGTGATCACGAAGGGTGGGCGCCGGGTGGACGGAGCGTCAGAACAGGCTGAGCAGGGCCTCGGCCGGGTCGGTGAGGCCGGTGTCGGCCCCGGGAAGCGGCAGTTCGAACCACACCGTCTTGCCCCGGGGCGTACGGCGTGAGCCCCACGCGGCGCTCAGCAGCCCGACGAGCTGGAGGCCGCGGCCGCCCTCGTCGGTGTCGCGGGCACGCCGCCGGCGGGGCTGGACCAGCCCGGAGTCCCAGACCTCGCAGACCAGGGTGCGGTCGAGCAGCAGCCGGAGCCTGATCTCCCCCTCGCCGTACCGCAGGGCGTTGGTGACGAGCTCGCTGACGAGCAGCTCGGTGGTGTCGACCAGCGGCTCCATGTCCCAGGCGAGGAGCTGGGCGCGGGCGTACTCGCGGGCCCGGCCCACACTGCGCGGCTCGCGCGGCAGGGTCCAGTCGCCCACGGAGTCGGCGGGCAGACCCTGTACACGTGCCATCAGCAGCGCGATGTCGTCCTCGCCGTGATGGGTGTCGAGCGTGTTGAGCACGTGGTCGCAGACGTCCTCCAGCGGGGCGGACGGGTCGGTGAGCGCGCCCACGAACGCCTGGAGGCCCTCGTCCAGGGGGTGGTCGCGGCTCTCGACCAGACCGTCCGTGTAGAGCGCCAGCAGGGCGCCTTCGGGCAGTTCGACCTCCACCTCCTCGAAGGGCTCCCCGCCGACGCCGAGCGGCATGCCGGGCGGCACGTCGAGCATCAGCGCGTTCTCCCCCGGTTCGACCAGGACGGGGGGCAGATGACCCGCGTTGGCGAACGTGCAGCGGCGGGTGACGGAGTCGTAGACGGCGTAGACGCAGGTGGCCAGGTACACCTCGGAGAGGTCCGCCTCGCGCGGGCGGCGGGCGGCCCGGGTGGCCTGCTGGACGCCTCCGGCGAACGCCTGGGAGGGGCCGCCGGGTGCGCCGAGGCCCCGGGCGATCTCGTCCAACTGGGACAGCACCTCGGCCGGTTCGAGGTCGAGCTGGGCCAGGGTGCGTACGGCCGTGCGCAGTTCGCCCATGGCGACGGCGGCGCGCAGGCCGCGGCCCATGACGTCGCCGACGACCAACGCGGTGCGGTGGCCGGGCAGTTCGATGACGTCGAACCAGTCGCCGCCGACCTCGCCGGTGCGGCCGCTCGCGGCGTTGCCGGGCAGGTAGCGGCAGGCGATGTCCAGGCCGGACGCCTCCGGGTCGCCGGGCGGGAGCAGGGAGCGCTGCAGTATCAGCGCGCGTTCGTGCTCGCGGCGGTAGAGGCGGGCGTTGTCGATGCAGACGGCGGCGCGCGCGGCCAGTTCCACGGCGAGGTCGCGGTCGCGGTCGCCGAACGGCTCGCTGCCCTTGGTGCGGGCGAACTGGGCGAGGCCCACCACGGTGTCGTGGGCGACCATCGGCACGGCGAGCGTGGACTGCACCAGGCCGCCGTCCTCGCCGGGCACGGTCTGCGGGCGGGCGGTGCGCAGGGCGTCCGCACAGGCCGAGTTGAACGGGTAGTGGTGGACGGCGCCCAGCTTCACCGGCTCCCCGGTGCCGCTGATGGGCCCGTCGGACACGGCGCTGGCGAAGGCGACACGGCGCACCTCGGCGCTGCCGTCGGCGAGGCCGGGCGGGGTCTCGTCCCCGGCCAGCAGCCCCTGGTAGAGGTCGACGGTGGCCAGGTCGCAGAAGCCGGGCACGACCACGTCGAGCAGTTCGCGCGCGGTGGTCTCCAGGTCGAGGGAGTTGCCGATGCGCGCGCCGGCCTCGTTCAGCAGGGCGAGATTGCGCCGCGCGGCGGCGGCCTCGCGGGCGGCGGCGCGGCGGGCGGTGATGTCGATGCCCAGCCAGGCGATGCCGATGGGACGGCCGCTGCCGCTGTGCACCCGGTAGAGGTTGACGGACCAGTGACGGCGCTCGTCGGAGCCGGGGACGAACCCGGTGACGTGCATGTCCGTGATGGACTCGCCGGTCTCCAGCACCCTGCGCAGGGTCGCCGCGACCCGCTCGGCCTCGCCGCGCGGCAGGTAGTCGTGGACGCCCTTGCCGCGGTGGTCGTCGGGCGTCCCGCCGAAGAGGGAGGCGAACCGCTCGTTGGCGCGCCGGACCCGCAGGTCCCGGTCGATCAGCACGAAGCCGAAGGGAGATTGGCCGAATATGGCCTGCGAGGCGGCCAGGTCCGTCTCGATACGGCGCAGAGTGCGGACGTCGACGACGATGCAGACGGCGGCCTTCTCGCCCGCCTCGGTCCGTGTCGGCATGACGTAGACCTCGGCGATGCCCTCGCGGTCGCGGTCGTCCCCGGCCAGGTGGGCGGGCAGCCGGAACGGCACCACGCCGGTCCACTCGCGGCCGTCGAGGATCTCGGCCATCTTCCGCTGGCCGCGCTCCCTGCGGACGGGTTCGAGGAACGCCTCGATCGGGTCGGTGCCGACGGCGCGCTCCGCGGGGATGCCGAAGATCTGCTCGGCGCGCAGGCTCCACTGGTCGACCAGCCCGTCGGGGCCGATCGAGAAGGACGCGACCTTGATGTAGTCGTACATGGAGCCGGGCGGGGCGGTCTGCCACATGGCGTCGCCGGACGGAGCATCGCCGGGCAGGAGGCCGTCGGCGGCCTCGCTCCTCGAGCCGCCCGACGAGTCCTCGGACTCCGTGGCCTTCGCTGGTATCTCGCTCACGCGAACCGTCCCCTCCAGCTCACCGCGTCCGGCACCGGTCACCGGGGGCGGCTGCCCGCAGTATCCAGCACTACGGCGCCGCACAACACGGTGTTCACGATCACAGCACGGTCCCGATGCTTTTCGGTCCACGCCGTGAGAACACTCCCAGTCTTCTAACCAGCGGACACGCCGTCGAATCCCCCGGTTCGACAACCGTCATGGACGGTTACCGGTCACGGGGTGCGGCGAGGGTCCGCGCACACCTGCGAACGGCCGTGCGGGACCTCACCGGGGGACCACGAGTTCGCACCACACCGTCTTCCCGTGCGGCCCGGACCGGTGCCCCCAGCGGCGGGAGGAGCGGGCCAGGAGCTGCAGTCCGCGCCCGCCCTCGTCGTCGGGCCGGGCGACGCGTTCGTGGGGCGGTTCGGGGACCGGGTCGGACACCTCGACGAGCAGCACCCCGGTCCGTCCGGCGGGCCGGGTCAGGCACACGCCGACGGGTCCGGTGGCGTGCCGCAGGGCGTTGGTGACGAGTTCGCTGACCAGCAGCTCCGCGAGATCGGCGACGCCGTCCAGCTCCCACCGGCCGAGCTGTTCGCGTACGGCGCAACGGGCTGTCCGCACCGCGTTCGGGTCCGCGGCGAAGGTCCACGTGGCCCGGTCGCCGTCGGTGTCGGTCACGCGGATCACCTCCCCGCCGAGCGAGTCAGGCAGTCCGACCGTGTCCGGTTTCATGTGGTCAATAGCCACATACCCGATATCCCGGACGGAGTACCGCGCACAACGGCGCGGGGCGCGGGCAGCCCGCGCGGCCGGGTGCCCACGGCGCGCTCACACATCGTCACTCTCACATCGGTGCGCCTCAATCGCCACGCCGCGGGATCGCCTCGCCGGGACGGCCGTGCCGGAACCGCGCGTCAGACGTCCAGGCTGCCCGCGGCGCGCAGGTCGTCGAAGAGCAACTGGTCGACCGGGGGCACCCGGGGCCGGTCCGCGTACGAGAACCAGGCGATCTCGTCGATCTCGCTGCTCGCGGCGAGCGTCCCGGCGAAGTCGGCGGTCCAGCAGCTCATGCGCACCACGGTGCCGTCCGGGGCGCCGGGCACCTCGGCCTCGTAGGTGCCCACGTGCGTGGCCGTGGCGGGGTCGAGGAGCACGGTCAGCTCCTCCTCGATCTCGCGCAGCAGCGTCTCCACGTCGCTCTCCGCGCCCTCGCGCTTGCCGCCGGGGATGTAGAAGACGTCCTTGCCGCGCGGGCGGGCGCACAGGATCCTGCCGTCCTCGATGCGCACCCACGCCACCGTGTCGATCAGGGTCGGCATCACTCCGCCTCCGTCGTCCGTCACCTGGGGCAGGACCCTAGCGGCCCGGCGGGGGCGCTCCTCACGTCCGGTCCTCCAGGGCGGCGATCGTCTCGTCCAGCCACGCGCGCTCCTCGGCCGTGGTCGCACGGGCGATGCGCAGCATGCCCCGCCGGAACGGGTCCGGGGCCTGTTCGGCCCGCATCCGCTCGCCGTCGCGGTGGAAGAAGCTCGACGGGGTGTCGAGGAACGCCTTCCGGCGCCGCAGGACCGCGACCTGCCCGGCGGGGTCGGGAAGGAAGCGCAGGAACGCCAGCAGGGTGAAGAAGCGCTGCCCGTCGGTGATCTCGACGTCCTTCGGCTCCCTGAGCCGGTCCATGAGCGCGGCGCGCCCCGCGTCGGTGAGGGACAGCACCCGGCGGGCCGCGGCGCCGCTGCCGGGTTCGGTGCGCTGCTCGACCGAGCCGGCCTTCACCAGCCGCGTGATGGCGGGGTACAGGGCGCCGTCGCTGACGGGGCGGATGTGGCCGTGGAGCGCCTGGATGCGCGCCTTCAGCTCGTAACCGTGCAGGGGCTCCTCGTGGAGGAACCCCAGGATCGACAGCTCCAGCATGGCCGCTCCCCTGTCCTCGATGTGGCCGCTCCCGTCCGCGCGCTTGTCCGCACGGCGGCTCGATGCTATCTCTTTTCGCGGCACCTCGATTCGAGGTACCACGAAACGAGGAAGGTAGTCGTGGAAGCCGTACGGCATCGGCGCACGCTGGTCTCGCTGGCGTGCCCCGTCTATGTCGAGCTGCTCGCCGGGGTGACGGCCGGGATCATCAACATGGTCTGGGTGACCCGGCTGGGCGGGGACGCGGTCGCCGCGGTGGCGGTCGCGACGAACGTGGAGAACCTGCTGCTCGGGGTGATCCTCGTGGCGGGTTCGGGCACGACCGTCCGGGTCGCGCGGGCGAGGGGCGCGCAGGACGCGGCGGCGCTGCGGTCCGCCGTGCGCGGCGGCTGGGCGCTGTGGGCGCTCGTCACTCCGGTGGTCGCGGCCGGCGGGTTCCTGGCGCGGGAGCCGCTGGCCCGGCTGGTGCTGGGCGGCGACGACGGCCGCGCGGTGTCGCTCGCGGCCGGCTACTTCGCGGTCGCGCTGCCGGGCATCGCGGTGTTCTACGCGACCACCGTGGTCGACGGCGTCCTCAAGGGCGCGGGCGACACCCGGACCCCGATGCGGCTGTCGCTGCTGGCGAACGGCCTGATCCTCGCGCTGGACCCGCTGTTCGTGTTCGGGCTGGGCCTCGGGGTGCGCGGGGCGGCCGTCTCGACGGTGCTGGGCCGGACGGCGGCGCTGGTCTGCGGACTGGCGGTCCTGCGCCGCAGAGGACTCTTCCGCCTCTCCTTGCCCCGGAGTTGCGGGTTCATGGGCCTGGTCGCCGATCTGCGCGGGACGGCGACGACCGGCCTGCCCATGTCGGCCGACTTCCTGGTCCGGATGACCGGGGCCCTCGCGCTCGTCGCGGTGGTCGCGCGGATCGGCGTGGACGAGGTGGCGGCGTACGGGATCGCGACCAAGGCGATGTACGTGGCGACCATGGCCTTCTACGCGGTGCGCCAGGCCGCCTCCATCCACACCGCGCATCTGCTGGGCGCGGGGCGGGACGAGCGGCGGGAGGTGGGACGCCAGGCGCTGCTGCTGGCGGGCGGGCTGGGGCTGACGGCGGCGACGGTGCTGCTGGCGGGCGCGCCGTGGATCATGCGGGGCTTCGGCGCGGAGAGCGGGGTGGCCGACGCGGGGACGCTCTTCCTGCGCTGCGTGGGGCCGTATCTGGTGCTGCTCGCCTGCTTCATCGCGCTGGGCGGCGTCTTCGAGGGCAGCGGGCGGGCCCGGGCCCTGGCGCGCGTCACCTTCTGCGGGACGGTCCTCCAACTGGCTTTCGCCACCGGCCTGTCGGGGTGGGGCCTGCCGGGGGTCTGTCTGGCCATGGCGCTGTCGATGGCGCTCCAGTGCACGGCGGTGTCACGGATGCACCGGCGCACGGCACGGCCCGGCGCGGTGACCGGCGGCGCGGGAGGCAGGCCGGAAACATCACGGGTGCGGCCCTGACGGACCCGGCCGTGGGCGTCCCGGTCGGTTCAGCTGACGGTGGAGCCGCTCTGGCCGATGCGTTCGACCCAGTAGAGCTGCTTGTGGCCGCGGCCGTCGAGGCTGTCCGCGATCTTCTCCGCCTCGGCGCGTGTCGCGTAACGGCCCACCCGGTAGCGGTTGCCGTTGTCGTCCTGACGCACGACGAGCCAGGGAAGAGTCACCGTGCCGTCGCTCATCGCTCCCCTCCACTTGCCTTCCGCGGCCTGTGCCGCGCCCCGCCCGGTAAGGAAACCGCAGTCCGCATATGCCCGAGCCTACGCCTTACCTTCACTGAGCGAATACGGCTTTTCACAAACAGGCACGCAACCGGCCAGCACGGAGGGGGCGCACGGTGGCGGATGCGCCGTGCACCGAGGGCGACATGTCCGGTCAGCGCCGTATGACCGTCCTCGCCCTGTCCCTGGGGCGACCTGCAAGAACGGCCAAATCCCTTCGCCCGCCGGCCCGGCGCGGGCCGAGCCCCACGCCGGAGCGGAGTCATGACGCGGGGCGCGAAGGGGAGCGCGCGGGGGCGATGGGGCGACTGGGGAGGCGCGGATCCCCTCGGCGGACGGCGCGAGGGGGCGGGGCGCGGCGGACGGGCGAAGGGCGCGGCCCTTTGGCGCCGGCGGCGTGCCGCGTGGCCGAGGTTCTTCGATGCGCGCGCGTGCCGCGAGGGGCCCTTGCGCTCCGGGGCCCGGTGCGCGGGCGCCCGCACCTCGTTCGGTGCTGCACCGCGACGGGGCGCGGCCGTCGCGGCGTGAGGCGGAGGGCTCATGGACCGGGACTTCGGCGGCGGCTGACGCGGCCGTCGCGCCCCCGGCGGCAACACTCCGGCGCGAGGGGCGCCCTCACATCCCCGGCTTCTACTTCACCGGCAGGTGATACGCCGCCCGGTAGCGGTCCGCCGGGATCACCACGTCCGCCGTCTCCACCGGGCGGCCCGACGCGAAGTACGTGCGCTGGATGACCAGGACGACGTGGCCGGGGACGCCGCCCAGCAGCATCAGCTCCTCCGCGAGGCCGGGGCGGGCCCCGACCTCCTCCGTCACGTTGTCCACGATGACGTCGATCGCGCGCATGCGCTCGACCACGCCCATGCCGCCCAGCGGGCCCTCCTCGGGCAGCATCACCGGCGTGCGCCCGGTGAGGGCGAGGGGCTCCCACGACGTGGACAGCATCATCGGCTCGCCGGCCTCCCGGAACAGATACTTCGTGCGCATGACACGGTCCCCCGGGTCGATGCCCAGCCGCTGGGCGACCGACGCGCTCGCGTCCGTCTGCTCGCTGCTGGACTCCCACGTCCCGCGCACGCCGACGTCGGCCTGCTCCTGCCGGAACGGCGTCGCCCCCCGCTCCGGGCGGAAGCCGGACCGGGCGACCCGCCGCGGCACGGGCCGCTCCCGCACGTACGTCCCCGACCCCGAGCGGCCCTCGACGAGCCCCTCGGCCATCAGCACCTTGCGCGCCTCCAGCGCGACCGTGTCCGAGACGCCGTACTCCTCGCGGATGCGGGCCTGGGAGGGGAGCCGGGTGTGGGGCGGCAGCCGACCGTCGACGATCTTCTTGCGGAGATCACCCGCGACGCGCAGGTACGCCGGCTGCTCACCGAATGTCACTGGCCGCTCCCATCGGGCTGTACAGACAGCAACAGAGTGGCAACCCTGGGTTGTCCGAAGCAAGCCAAGGCCAGAGAATCACTCGATGTGATGACTTCTGCGGAAGAAGGGCTTTACGCAGGCACTTTCTCCCCGCTATGGAGGAGCTCACACCTCCATCTCACCGGCTTCCGGCTCCCGCTCGACCTCCTCGTCGTAAGCGGGCGGTGAAGTCGCCAACCCCAAAGCTTCGCGCACGGTGATCGACAAGGAGGGGTCGGTCGCCTCCCAGGCCTCCTCCTCACGGATCCAGTACGTGTCCGGGTCGGCGGCGCTCGCCGCGCGCCCCCAGGCGACCCGCGCCTTCCCCAGGCGGGCTACGAGCTCGTCCACCGGCTCCCGCGCCGGCGCCGGCCACGTGTGCGCGCGCAGCAGCCGCACCTGCTCGGTGACCGCCTCCTCGACCTGCCCGGCCCACTCCCGGTCGTCGCTGACGTCGTCGTCGAAGTAACCGGACTCGGGCACCTCGTCCAGCGCGGCGTTGAGCCCCCCGGCCGCCTCCAGGTAGGCCAGCTGGTGGGCGTCGAGCGTGGTCGCGTCGCTGCGCAGCGACCCGCTGAAACGGGTCCCGTCCTCCCGGCCGAGCACACAGGCGACGGAACGGTCGCCGAAGCTCCAGCTCTCCTCGGACGGGGCGAAGTAGTAGACGCCGATCTCCTCCGGCAGGGACCAGCCGTCCATGACGTAGGCGCTCCGCCGCTCGTAGCAGCGGTCCTCGCTCAGCTCGGTGAGGCTGTCGTCGCCGGGGAAGTCGCCGCCGGGGACGGCGACGAGGGCGAAGACCTCGCCGTCGTGCTCGTCGGCGCAGGGCACCTTGTGGGCCTTGACGGTCCAGCCCTCGAGTCCGCCGGGCGAGGTGAAGCAGTCGCCCTTGCGCAGGGACAGCACGCTGTCGGAGCGCGCTCCGTCCCGGAAGCCCTCCCAGAACGCCGCCACGCCACCGGTGACGAGCGCCACCGTCCACAGCGCCAGCCCGAGCGAGGACAGGGTGACGCCGGCGACCGCCATCCCCTTCCCGCGCTCGCCCCGCCGTTTGATCTGCAGCAGCGCGATCAGCCCCAGCACCAGCCCCACGGCGGGCAGGAAGCACAGCACTCCGAAGACCAGGGCGGCGATGGCGACACCGTTGACGGCGGCGGGCGGGCGGGGCCCGTACGGGCCGTAGGGGAAGTACGGCCCGGGTCCGGGCGGGCCCTGGTGGGGGGAGTGCGGCGGCTGGGCGCCGCCTTGGAAGTGCGGCCCGGCGGGCGGAGGTATCGACACGACGCGCATCGTAGGCGGACGGTGACGGGCCCCGCCCCCGGGGGATGCCTCCCGGGGGCGGGGCGCCGGTCCGCTGGACCGGCCGGTGTCAGCACCGCCGCGGACGCTCTCAGCCCACGTACAGCAGGCGGTTCGGCGAACCGCTGCCCGGGCTGGTGACCACGCCGGTGGTGGCGGACGAGGTCAGCGCGGACGAGACCTGGGCGGGGGTGGCCGACGGGTTGCCGGCCAGGTACAGCGCGGCGGCGCCGGCGACGTGCGGGCTGGCCATCGAGGTGCCGGAGATGGTGTTGGTGGCCGTGTCGCTGGTGCGCCAGGTGGAGGTGATGGAGGAACCGGGCGCGAACAGGTCCACCACCGAGCCGTAGTTGGAGTAGCTGGCACGGGCGTCGGTGGACGTGGTGGCGCCGACCGTGATCGCCTCCGTCACCCGGGCCGGTGACTTGGTGGAGGCGTTGGTCGACTCGTTGCCGGCCGCGACGACGAACGTGACGCCGGCGGCGACGGCGTTGCGGACGGCCGCGTCGAGCGTGCTGTCCGCGCCGCCGCCGAGCGACATGTTGGCGACGGCCGGCTTGACCGCGTTGCGCGCCACCCAGTCGATGCCGGCGACGACCTGGGCGGTGGTACCGGAGCCCGAGTTGTTCAGCACGCGGACACCGACGATCTTCGCCTTCTTGGCGACGCCGTATGCGGTGCCCGCGACGGTGCCGGCGACGTGCGTGCCGTGGCCGTTGCCGTCCTGGGCGACGTTGTCGCGGTCGACGGCGTCGTAGCCGTTGGAGGCACGGCCGCCGAAGTCGGTGTGGCTGATGCGGACGCCCGTGTCGATGATGTACGCCGTCACGCCCTGCCCGGCCGAGTCCGGGTAGGTGTAGGCGTTGTTGACCGGGCGGTTGCGCTGGTCGATGCGGTCCAGGCCCCAGGAGGGCGGGTTGGACTGGGTCGCGGAGACGGTGAAGGTGCGGTTCTGCACCACGGAGGCGACGGCCGGGTCGGCCGCGAGGCGCTTGGCCTCGGCCTCGGAGGCCTCGATCTCGTAGCCGTTGAGCGCCTTGGAGTAGGTGCGCTCGACGGCGGCGCCGTACTTCTCGGCCAGGGCGCGGCCCTTCGCCGTGGTCGAGCGGGCGGCGTCGGCCTTCAGGGTGACGATGTAGCTGCCGGCGACGGCGTTCGGGGCGCCCGCGTACTGGACACGGCCTTCGGGTGCGGCCGGGGCGGCCCCCGCGGGGAGTGCGGAGACCAGGCTCGCGACGAGCGCCGCGGAGGCCGCGGCGCCGAGGACGGCCAGTCTTCGCCGGGGGTGACGCATCACTGCCATGGAGGGTTCCTCCTCAATCGGTGGTGCGCGTTCGTGGGGGGGTGGTGCGGTGACGCACGGGGGCGTACGGCCACTTATGTCGGGATCATGACAAGGGTGACCGCGTCCGGGGCGTCAGCCGAAAGATTGAGGGTTGCACAGGAATTGCACAAGGGCGCCTCGGCGACTTACGGACGTCGCCGTTCCGATCCGGACACCGGACGCCCCGGCCCCGCCGCGCACGGCCGTCCGGCACAGAGACGCCACAGCCACCCCATGGACTCCCCGCCCGCCACCGTTAACATGTTCGAACTCACGACGGATGTCCTCGTTCACCGGCTGTCCACCGGAAGACCCTGCCCTCCCGCGCGATGCGCCACCCGCCCGCGAAGCCACCTGCCCGCAACCGAATCACCAGGCGAACCAGTTGATAACCGAACCCACTCGAATACCGCCGCGGGACGACCGCGGGACGCAGCCCGCCCCGTGGCGCCGGCCCCGCGTGGTCCTGTGGACCGCGGCGGGCGTGGCGACCCTCGGTTTCCTCGTCGCGCTGGAGATCGTGGCGCGCGGCTACGGCTTCTCGGGGCCGATCACCGAGCAGTCCCGGGAGGTGATCTTCGCCCCCGAGTCGGGTCCGCTGCTCTACGGCGGACTGGCGCTGACGATGGTGGTGCTCACCTGGCGGCAGCGGCTGATCGCGCTGGGGACCGCCGCGGGCGTGGACGTCGCGTTCTTCCTGGTGCGGTGGGCGCTCGACGCCGACATGAACTTCGGCAACGGCGCGCTGTGGGTGGTGCTGGGTGTCGCGGTCCTCGGCCTCACGCGCCGCACCGGCCGGGAACGGACACTGCTCCTCAAGGGCACCGGGCTGGGTCTGCTGCTGGTCGCCGGTCACAAGACGGGCGACACCTGGCTGCTCATCACCTCGAAGACCCGCGCGACCGTCCTCGACGCGTACGTGGCCGCCGCCGACCACGCCCTGGCCGACCCGTCGTGGCTGGTGGGCCGCTTCCTGAACGCGACCGCGCCGGTCAGCACGGGCATCCTGCACGTGGTCTACGGCCAGCTCCCGCTCGCCGCCGCCCTCGTCGGCCTCTACCAGCTGCGCCGGGTGGCGGTGGAGCGGCGCTTCCCCGCCCATCACCTGGTGCGCACCTTCCTGGTGATCGGCCTGTTCGGCCCGGCGATCTACATGATCTTCCCGGTGGTCGGCCCCGTCTTCGCGTACGGCACGGACGGCGGCGCCTGGGCGACGGCGAACCTCTGGCCGGACATCCTGCCGCCGGTCACCGACCCGCAGCCGATCCCGTTCGACGGCATCACCCCGCGCAACTGCATGCCCAGCCTGCACACCGCGTGGGCGGTCACCCTCTTCGTCCACTCCCGTGACGGCTCCCGGGCGATGCGCTGGGCGGGCACCTTCTGGCTGGTCGGCACCCTCACGGCCACCCTCGGCTTCGGCTACCACTACGGCGCCGACCTGCTCGCCGGCGTGGTCTTCGCCCTCACCATCGAGACGGCGATGCGCTGCTCCGCGCACGGCTGGGACCGCGCGGGCGTCCGCCTGGTCACCCTCGGCACGGCGGTCTTCGCCGCCCTGCTGGCCTCCTACCGCTGGCTCCCCACGGAGATGGCCGCCCGTCCCTGGCTCTTCGGCCCGCTCCTGCTGCTGGTGACGGGCGCGGTGATCTACGCGTACCTGCGGACGGCGCGGGCGGCACGGACCGCGCGCGACCGCGGACCGGAGCCGGAGGTGCCGGGGCAGCGGCCGGCGCCGGAGGAGTCGGTGGAACGGGCGGACTCGGCGGAACCGGCGGATCCGGCTGGGGCGGCCGAGGCCGGGGCGGCCCTGGCCGCGACGACCGGGACCGGCACGACCGGTGAAGCCGGGGAGTCCGGGGAGTCCGGCGCGACGGGCGCCAAGCCCGAGCTGGTCTGAGCGACGGCGCGTCACGTCCGGGCCCGCGCCCCCGCCTTCGCGCGCCGGCGTGAGCGGTGGTCGCGCCACTTGGTGACCAGCCAGAGGACGTTGACCCCGCCGAGGGTGACCAGCACCGCCGCCGAGTCGGCGTATCCCGCGGGCGTGTTGCCGGGCGCCAGCCCCCGTACGGCGCGGGACAGCAGGGCGATGTCGAGGGGCAGGGTGACGGCGGCCATGAACGCGAGGCACGCGACCGTGCCCACGACGAGGACGACGCTGTAGACGCGGACCGCCCGGCGCTCGTGCGCGGGCAGCCGGGCGCTCGGGTCGTCCTCCCCCGCCGCCGCGCGGGCGCCGGGACGCAGCGCGCGCAGCGCCCGCCGGTACCGGTGGCGGGCGTAGGCGAGCCCGTCGCCGTAGAGGTCCCGGCAGCCGGTGAGGTCCTGCAGCACGAAGTACACATCGGTCCGCGTGAACACCATGAGCTGGAACGGCAGCGGCATCAGCGCGAGCAGCAGGGCGGCCGCCGACAGCCGGTGGGCCGTCGACGCGGGGTCGGTCGCGGCGAGGACCGGCACGAGCGCCGAGGCGACGGACAGGTTGAGCGCGATGCCGGACAGGTAGGCCGTCAGCCGGTGGCGGCGGGGAGCGAGTTCGATGCCGCTGATGTCGGTCTGCATGACCAGGAACTGCAGCCGGGTGCCGAGCCGCATCCGGCCGGGCACCCCGGCGGCGCGGGCGGTGACCAGATGGGCCAGTTCGTGGGCGAGCAGCAGCGTCCATCCGGCGGCCGCCCCGCTCAGCAGGACCACACTGCCGTGCGGGCTCCACAGCAGGTCGCGGTAGCCGGGCAGCAGGCCGGGGCGGAGCAGCAGGGTGACGAGGGCGGCCGTCAGCAGGACGGCCACGGCGACGGGGAGCACCGGGTGCAGGGCTAACCGTACGTGGCGGGGGCGCAGCCACGGCAGGGAGGCGGGCGGCGGCGCGGGGTCGGGCAGGGGACGGCCGTCGATCCGCGCGACGAACCCGAGGGCGGCCAGGTCCGCGACGAAGTCCGCGATGTCGAACTCCTCGCCCGTGTCCGCGCGCAGCCGCTCCTGCGTACGCGCCACGCTCAGCCCCTCGCCCAGCAGGCGCACGGCCCGCGCCCCGGCGGGCGGCAGGGCGACGAAAGTGCGGGTCGCCATGCGTCCGACGATCCACTCGTCGCGGTCGCGCCGCATCGAGAGCTCGTGCAGGGCGACGCGGGCGTCGGGTCCGACGCGGGGTGGCGTCCCGGCGGCGGTGTCCGTCACCGGGCCTCCCCGTCCGGCGTGGTCACCGCCGGTCGCGTGCCGCAGGCGGGGCAGTCGTCGCGCCGCTCGGAGCGCTGCAGGACCGGGTCGCCGGGGACCATGAGGTTGAGGCCGAAGCGGCAGCCGGGTTCCACGGGCGGTATGCCGCACAGCAGGGTGAGCGCGGCGTGCGCGAGCAGGCTGCCGGACAGGCCCGCGGTCACGGCGTTGACCGGGTTCCACGGCATGCGCGGCGACGCCACGTCCTCGTCCTGGCCGGGCGCGAGACGCAGGTCGCGCCGCTCGACCTCGGCGTCACGCAGGCACTGCCAGCAGGCGCCGCGGCCGGGGGCGAACATGCCCACGCTGACGAGCGGCCCGCGATAGCCCGCTTCGGCCCACGGGGTGCCGGTGGCCAGACAGACCCGGTTCGCCCATCTGCGGATCTCGGGGGGCCGGTCGGCGGCGAGGAGAAGCAGGTCGTACGGGGCGCCGTCCGGGTGGCGGGGCTTCGCCGCGGTGAGCAGGTCCTCCAGGTCGCCCGGGCCGCGCACCTCGCGGCGTTCCCCCGTGAGCGTGGTGTCCGCGTTGAGGGCGCGCAGCGCGGTCAGTGCCGCGTCGAGCTTGGGCCGGCCCAGGTCGCCCTCGCCGAAGAGGGTCTGCCGGTTGAGGTTGGACAGTTCGACGACGTCCGGTTCGACGCAGTGCAGATGGCCCACGCCGGACGCGACGAGGTCGCGGGCGGCCGCCCCGCCCGTGCCGCCGACGCCGACGAGCAGCACGCGGGCGCGGCGCAGCATCAGTTGAGGCTCCCAGGAACTGGCGCGGGGCCGCAGGTCCATCCAGCGCATCAGGGTCATCCCCCGCCCGTACCGCTCCTGCTCGCGTGCGGTCAGTTCGGCGGGCGGCGGGGCGCCGGCGTCCTCCACGTACCCGGCCCGGATCAGGTCGTCCATCGCGCCGGTGACGTCCTCGTCGGCCAGGGCGAGCCGGGGATGGCGCCGGGTGACCTCGGCGACGACGTCGTCGGGGCCGCGTGTGCCGTCCATGGCCTCGACGAGGGTCCACACCCAGCCGTCGGGGTCGAGGACCTCGGCGCCGATGCCGTGGACGACGCTGCCGATCCGCACGTTGCCGTCGACCGTCCGGTAGGCCCGGTGCTCGGGCTTGATCCGGGGTCGCCGCATCGTCCGGACCGTGGCCGCCCGGTCAGTGGCCCGCACCGTCATCTTCGCGCCAATCTCGTCGGTCCCAACTGCCGCTCCCTCAACGCACATTGACAACGATTGCCCGGTGGGCGAACGCTGGCAAGCGCACATCTGGCCCTTCGCACGCAACGGACGACGGGAGGAACGGCATGGCGAACAAGATCGAGATCCGTCCGCTGGACAAGAAGGAGACCACCGGCGACAGCGGTGGCAACGGCGGCAGCTGACGGACGGCCAGGATGGACCGCTACCTCACGGTCGCGGAGGTCTCGGCAGCGGCGCGGCGGCTGGTCTCCCGGTATCCGGGGGCCGGCCGTCTGCGCCGTGTCGGCACGTCCCGCGCGGGGCGTCCGCTGGAGATGCTGTCCGTCGGGCACGGCCCCGCGCACGTCCTGGTGGTCGCCCGTCCCCACCCCGACGAACCGGTCGGCGCCGTCACCGCGCTCACCCTGGCCGAGCGCGTGGCACGCGGCGACGGGCGCACCCCGGCGACCGACCCGGCGCGCGTCACCTGGGACGTCGTCCTGTGCCTCGACCCGGACGGGGCGGCGCTGAGCGAGGGCATCGAGGAGGCGACGGCCGGTCCCGCGCCCGCCCTGGAGCGCTACTTCCGGACCGCGTTCCGCCCGGTCGCGGCGGAGCAGCCCGAGTGGGCGCCGATCGAGTCGTCCCGCCTCCCGGAGAGCCGGGCCCTGTTCGACCTGATCGACGAACGGCGGCCGCTCCTCCAGTGCTCCCTGCACGGCATCGAGGCCGGCGGCACGTTCACCCAGCTGACCGAGAACCTGCCGGGTTTCGCCGAGGGCTTCCACACGGCGGCCGCCGACCTGTCCGTCCCGGTCCAGCACGGCACCTTCGACGCCCTGTACTGGGAGAACCCCGCCCCCGGCGTCCATGTCCTGCCCCCGCCGGAGAGCACGGGACGGCTCGCGGCCGGTTCCGAGAACATCGGCCGGTCCACATGGTGCGCGCCCCAGCGGTACGGCGGTGTCACCGCGATCGCCGAGGTCCCGATGTGGGCGAGCGCCCTGGCCGACGATCCCGCCCCGCACCCCGACGCCGTACGCGCCCTGCGCGGGCTGTCCCGGCTGGTGCGGGACGGGGGCGAGCAGGTGACCGCGGTCCTCGACAAGGCGCGCGGATTCCTGCCGCCGCCCGAGGAGAGCGCACCCCGGCGTGTGCTGGAGTGGATGGCGGACGGCCTGTACGACCTGGTCGCCGACTCCTGGCAGCCGTTGGCCCGGCAGGCGGCCGAGGGAGGGGAGCGCCTCACCACGGCCCAGGTCTGCGCCCTGGACGTGGTGGCCCGCCGCCAGCCGCTGCGCGCGGCCGGGCTGCTGATGCGCCTGCTGTCGGCGTCCGCCGACCCCGCCGCACCGGCGCTCCACGACGAACTGCACGCCCTGTTCATGGCCTGGTGCGAGGACTTCACCCACGCCCTGGGCCTGCGCTGGGTCCCGGTGCGCGCCCAGGCGGACCTCCAGGCACGCACGGTTCTGGCGGCGGCGGAGTGCGCGGTGCGCTCCGCGCGCTGAGCGGGACCGGCGCACGGGCGGCGCCCCCGCAGGGCCGTGATCGTCGTGGTCGACGGGGGTCCTCTACGGCCCGACCGGGCCCCGTTCCAGGTGCCGCGCCCGTCCCGGACCACGTCTTCTCGACGCGCGCGCCGCGGGTGAGGTCCGTGAGGTCCAGCGGGAGCAGTCCCGGTCCGACCGGGAGGCGCACCTCACCCACCAGGCCTGTGAGCTGCGCCCCTACGGCCAGTTGGCCGTCCTCGGCGGGGCGGCGGCGGACGACGGGACGAGCGTGCGTGTGATGTTGCTGCGGACCGGCGGTTGTGAGGCACGGAGTCGCACGCCTCTCACAGAGGCCAGGCGGCCAGCAGATCATCGGGGCCGTAGATGGCGTCGAACCCCTGACAGTCCACGCCGCTCCGGGAGACCGCCACGACGGGGAGTGGCTGGTCGGTGAGGGCGGCGCGGTGACGGTGGAGCGCGGCGAGGTCGTGCCGGTCGAAGGGGGCCTGCTCGAGCCACTTGATGGAGCCGACGAAACCATTGGTGTTACTAACATTCAGGTTAGTAACATTGAGGTTAGCAACATGCGCGTCGGTGCATCCCTCATATGACCGGGCGGTTGGCGGACGTGTACTCCTCGGCGACGTTGAAGACGCTGGCGCAGCAGGGGCATTCCGCGTGACCGAAGAGGTGGGCGATGCCGTCGGCGAGGGGACCCTGGCCGTCGCGGACGGCCGTCGCGTGCATCCGTCGCCCCACGCCGGAGAGGGCCGCGGGATCCGCAGGCCTCAGGTCGCGCCGGTCCACGTCCCCGAGGTGCCAGTCCCGAAGCGCCGAATAGCGCCCGTACGCGCCGATGGCGATCGTCACGTCGACGGCGCAGTGCGGGCAGGCGACCTCGTAGAAGTCGTCCGAGAAGTCCCCCAGGACCGCGCTCCAGTGGTACTGCTGCTCGGTCGCCAGCAGAAAGCGGAAGCTCGCCAGGTAGTCGTCCGGCCGCGACCGCAGGTGCCGGTCGAGGACCTCGCGGAACGTCCTGATCGCGTCGGCGCAGCCCGGCAGCAGGTCGTCACAGCCGTGAGGGGACGGGACGCACATCACGATCAGCCCGGCGAGCTCGCGCGCCCGCGCACTGTGTGACGCGAGACGCACCAACCGCGGCAGCGCGGCGAAACTGGCGGGGAACACCGTCTCGCACTCGAGCAGCAGCCGGTGCCCCAGCTCCTCCCACGCCTCGGCGTCGTCCCCCCGCTCGACCCGCCCCAGCAGCTCGGGAACACGATCGACATCCCCGAGACAGTCGTACATCGCCGCCCGATTCACGGACCGAGTATGACCTGCGGAAACCGGCCACATCTCCGCGCCGTACAACAATGTCCGTGTTGAACTGGTGGCCATGGCAGACACTGTGCCCGTCCCTGGGGAAGGCCCTGTCCGAGGCGTGTCCGTGTCGCTGCACGAGGAGTACCACTTCCCTCACTCATAGGCAGAGCAGATGCGGACGAAGGGCAGATCTCAGGCATGGGAAACAGCAAGGGCCAGCTCGAACGAGCCGGCCCTTGCTGCCTGAGCGATTGACGAAGCCCCTGGCGGATAGTGGCGAACCGGTCACACGTTGAACCGGAACTCCACCACGTCCCCGTCCTGCATGACGTAGTCCTTGCCCTCCATGCGGGCCTTGCCCTTCGCGCGGGCCTCGGCGACCGAGCCGGACTCGACCAGGTCCTCGAAGGAGATGACCTCCGCCTTGATGAAGCCCTTCTGGAAGTCGGTGTGGATGACACCGGCGGCCTCGGGGGCGGTGGCGCCCTTCTTGATGGTCCAGGCGCGGGACTCCTTGGGGCCGGCCGTGAGGTAGGTCTGCAGGCCGAGCGTGCGGAAGCCGACGTGCGCGAGGGTGGCGAGGCCGGGCTCCTCCTGGCCGACGGACTGGAGGAGCTCCAGGGCCTCGTCCTCGTCCAGCTCGGCGAGGTCCGCCTCCAGCTTGGCGTTGAGGAAGATCGCCTCGGCGGGGGCGACCAGCTCGCGCTGCTCGTTCTTGAAGTCCTCGTCGGTCAGCTCGTCCTCGTCGACGTTGAAGACGTAGAGGAACGGCTTGGTGGTGAGCAGGTGCAGGTCGTGGAGGAGCTCCGCGCGCTCGGTGCCCTGGACGATGCCCTGCGAGAACAGCGTGTCGCCCTTCTCCAGGATCTTCTTGGCCTCCTCGACCGCCTTGACCTTGGGCGCGACGTCCTTCTTGATCCGCGACTCCTTCTGGAGGCGCGGGAGGACCTTCTCGATGGTCTGGAGGTCGGCGAGGATCAGCTCGGTGTTGATCGTCTCGATGTCGTCCTTCGGCGAGACCTTGCCGTCGACGTGCACGACGTTCTCGTCCTTGAAGGCGCGGATGACCTGGCAGATCGCGTCGGACTCGCGGATGTTCGCGAGGAACTTGTTGCCCAGGCCCTCGCCCTCGGACGCGCCGCGCACGATGCCGGCGATGTCGACGAAGTCGACCGTGGCCGGGAGGATCCGCTGCGAGCCGAAGATCTCCGCCAGCTTGGTCAGCCGGGGGTCGGGGACGCCGACGACGCCCACGTTCGGCTCGATCGTGGCGAACGGGTAGTTGGCCGCCAGCACGTCGTTCTTGGTCAGGGCGTTGAACAGGGTCGACTTGCCGACATTCGGCAGACCGACGATTCCGATCGTGAGCGACACGTTGCGACTTCCCGTACGTGAGGAGGGGGGCGAGGGCCGGCGGAGCGGCCGGCGTGGACCGATCCACCAGTCTACGGCGTGCCCGCGGCAGGCCGTCCGCTGTGTCGAACGCCCGGCCGACGACCGGATCCCGGCGTGTCTGACGGGCTGCCGGACACATAAAACGACCTAAGTTGGTCCAGTGGAGCAACACAGGACGCGACCCGCCCAGCACGGACCGCGACGCGAGACGACGCCTGGCTCGTCGGCGGCCCCCCGTACGTCACGGCCGCACGGTCCTCCGCTGCCCCCGCAGGCGGGACGGTCGACGGGCGGCGGGGTCGCCCGGTCCCCGCGCCCCCAGCGGTCCCCACGGCCGTCCGGACGTCGGCCCGCTCCCCCGCCCCCCGCGCGCCGCGTGCCGGGGCCCCGGCTCACCGGGCTGGGCGGCGGGCTGTTCTGCGGGGCCGTGATGCTGGTGCTCGGGCTGCTCGTCGAGACGCTGTTCGGCGCCTCCCTGACCGTCTACGGCGTGCTGTTCCTGCCGGTGTGCGTGCTGACCGCGCTGTGGGTGCGCGAGGGGGACCTGCTCATCGCGCCCGTCGTGGTGCCGATCGCCTTCGCCGTGGGGCTGGTGCCGGTCGCCGACGAGGGCGGCGGAAGCGCCCTGGACCGCCTGATGGGCATGGTGACCGGCCTCGCCACCCAGGCGGGCTGGCTCTACGGCGGGACGCTGCTCGCGGGTGCGCTGGTGCTCGTCCGCCGGGTGCGGCGGGTGCGGCGGTCCAGGACCGCCGGCCGCCGCCCCGCCCGCAACCGGACGGGCAAGGCGCCGGCCTGAGGTGCGGGCAGGCACCCGCCCGAGGTCCGCTACACCCCCGTGGCGGCCCGCATCGCCGCCCCCACGATGCCCGCGTTGTTCTGCAGGTGGGCCGGGACGATCTCCGCCCTGATGCCCTCGATCTTCGGCAGGAACTTGTGCGCCTTGCGGCTGACGCCGCCGCCGATCACGAACAGCTCGGGCGAGAACAGCATCTCGACGTGGGCGAGGTACTTCTGCACCCGCCGCGCCCACTCGTCCCACGACAGGTCGTGGTCCTCCTTGGCCTTGCTGGACGCCCGCTTCTCCGCGTCGTGGCCCTTCAGCTCCAGGTGGCCCAGCTCGGTGTTGGGCACGAGGACGCCGTCCACGAAGAGGGCGCTGCCGATGCCGGTGCCGAAGGTCAGCACGATCACCGTGCCCTTGCGGTGGCGTCCGGCGCCGAAGTGCATCTCGGCGACGCCGGCCGCGTCCGCGTCGTTGACGACCGTCACCGGCAGGCCGCCCAGGCGGTCGCCGAGCAGCACCCGCGCGTCGGTGCCGATCCAGCCCTTGTCGACGTTGGCCGCCGTGCGGATCGTGGCGCCGTCGGTGACGACTCCGGGGAAGGTGACGCCGACCGGGCCGGTCCAGCCGAAGTGGTCGACGACCTGCTTCACCCCGTCGGCCACCGCGTCGGGCGTGGCCGGGTGCGGGGTGAGGACCTTGCAGCGCTCCTGCGCCAGGTCCCCCTTGTCCAGGTCGACCGGGGCGCCCTTGATCCCGGATCCGCCGATGTCCACACCGAAGATCTCCATGGCACCACGTTACGACGACCGGGGGAAGCCCACCGGCCGTCGTGGGAGCAACCGCCCGCCGGGACGGGCGGTGTGCTAGGCCCCGCTGCCCGCGCCGCCCCGCTCGGCCGCCAGCGCGGCGGCCTCCTCGCGCAGGTCGCGGCGGAGCTCCTTCGGCAGGGAGAAGGTGATGGACTCCTCCGCGGCCTTGACGATCTCCACGTCCTCGAAGCCGCGCTGCGACAGCCACTCCAGGACCTGCTCGACCAGCACCTCCGGCACCGAGGCGCCCGAGGTCACGCCGACCGTGGTGACACCTTCCAGCCAGGCCTCGTCGATCTCGTCGGCGAAGTCCACCAGGTACGCCTCGCGGGCGCCGGCCAGCTTGGCGACCTCGACGAGCCGCTTGGAGTTGGAGGAGTTGCGGGAGCCGACGACGATCACCAGGTCGGCCTCGGCGCCCATCTGCTTCACCGCGAGCTGGCGGTTCTGCGTGGCGTAGCAGATGTCGTCGCTGGGCGGCGAGATCAGCTGGGGGAACTTCTCCTTGAGGGCGTTGACGGTCTCCATGGTCTCGTCGACGCTCAGCGTGGTCTGGGAGAGCCAGACGACCTTGGACGGGTCGCGGACCTCGACCTTCTCCACGTCGCCGGGGCCGTCGACCAGCTGGATGTGGTCGGGGGCCTCGCCGGAGGTGCCGATGACCTCCTCGTGGCCCTCGTGCCCGATCAGGAGGATGTCGTAGTCCTCCTTGGCGAACCGGACCGCCTCCTTGTGGACCTTGGTGACCAGCGGGCAGGTGGCGTCGATGGTGGCGAGGCGGCCGCGCTCGGCCTCCTCGTGGACGACGGGGGCGACGCCGTGCGCGGAGAACATCACGATGTTGCCCGGGGGCACCTCCTCCGTCCGCTCGACGAAGATCGCGCCCTTCTTCTCCAGGGTCTGCACGACGTACTTGTTGTGCACGATCTCGTGCCGCACGTAGACGGGAGCCCCGTACTGCTCGAGGGCCTTCTCGACGGCGATCACGGCGCGGTCCACCCCCGCGCAGTAGCCCCGGGGGGCGGCGAGCAGGACACGGCGGCCAGTCGAAGCGGTCATGCGTCCCATCGTACGGGCCGTGTCGGCGGGGTCCGGGCACGGTGCGCCGTCGGTGGCGGCGCACCGGTGTCGGCGGGGCGCACTACGCTCGCGGGCATGGCTGTGAACACGTCCGCGGAAGCCCCCCTGCCGGTGGGAGAGGTGTCGCGGCTCATCGGCGGGTGGATCGACCGGCTCGGCGCCGTGTGGGTGGAGGGGCAGATCACCCAGCTGTCGCGGCGGCCGGGCGCGGGTGTGGTGTTCCTGACGCTGCGCGACCCGTCGTACGACATCTCGGTGGGGGTGACCTGCTACCGGCAGGTGTTCGACGCCGTCGCGGACGTCGTGAGCGAGGGCGCGCGGGTGGTCGTGCACTGCAAGCCGGAGTGGTACGCGCCCCGGGGGCAGCTGTCGCTGAGGGCAGCGGAGATCCGCCCGGTGGGGGTCGGGGAGCTGCTGGCGCGGCTGGAGCAGCTGAAGAAGTCGCTGGCGCGGGAGGGTCTGTTCGCGCCGGAGCGGAAGAAGCCGCTGCCGTTCCTGCCGCAGCTGATCGGGCTGGTGTGCGGGCGCGCGTCGGCGGCCGAGCGGGACGTGCTGGAGAACGCGCGGCACCGCTGGCCGGCGGTCCGCTTCGAGGTGCGGAACGTGGCGGTGCAGGGCGTGCACGCGGTGCCGCAGGTGGTCCAGGCCGTGAAGGAACTGGACGCGATCGAGGACGTGGACGTGATCGTCGTGGCGCGGGGCGGGGGCAGCGTGGAGGATCTGCTGCCGTTCTCCGACGAGCAGCTGGTGCGGGCGGTGGCGGCCTGCCGCACGCCGGTCGTGTCGGCGATCGGGCACGAGCCGGACAGCCCGCTGCTCGACCTGGTCGCGGATCTGCGCGCCTCCACGCCGACCGACGCCGCCAAGAAGGTGGTGCCGGACGTGGGCGAGGAGTACGAGCGGGTGCGGATGCTGCGGGACCGCGCGCGCCGCTGTGTGGGCGCCCTGCTGGAGCGGGAGGAGCGGGGGCTGGCCCACGCGCTGGCCCGGCCGTCGATACAGGACCCCCACCGGATGATCGACGCGCGCGCCGAGGAGGTCTCGATGCTGCTGGACCGGGGGCGGCGGGCGCTGCGCCACCAGCTGGACCGGGCCGACTCCGAGCTGACGCACACCCACGCGCGCGTGGTGGCCCTCTCCCCCGCCGCCACGCTGAAGCGGGGGTACGCGGTGCTGCAGCGGGAGGACGGGCACGCGGTGCGCGCGCCCGGTGAGGTGGAGGCGGGCGAGGTGCTCCGGGCGCGGGTGTCCGCGGGCGAGTTCACGGTACGTGTCGATGCATAGGGTGGGCGGAATGACCGGGAAGACGGAGCAGACGGCGGTGGCCGAGGCGCTCGGCTACGAGCAGGCGCGGGACGAGCTGATCGAGGTCGTGCGCCGCCTGGAGGCGGGCGGTACGTCGCTGGAGGAGTCGCTCGCGCTCTGGGAGCGGGGCGAGGAGCTGGCGAAGGTGTGCCGGCGCTGGCTCGACGGCGCGCGGGCCCGGCTGGACGCGGCGCTCGCGGAGGAGGAGCAGGGGGAGGCGGACGACGGCGAGAAGTAGGCAGTTGAACGTTGAACTTCATAGAGGTACTCTCGGTGCGGTAAACCGGACCGCGGTCCGCTAATGCCCCTACGGGCCGCCGTAATCCCCCGATGAGGTTCACGCATGTCTCTCGTTCTCGACTCCGCCGCTCAGGACCTGCTGTTCCGCGAGGCGCGCACCGCCAACGCCTTCACCGACGAGCCGGTCACCGACGAGCAGGTGCGGGCGATCTACGACCTGGTCAAGTACGGCCCCACGTCCATGAACCAGTCGCCGCTGCGCGTCACGCTGGTCCGCTCCCCCGAGGCGCGGGAGCGCCTGGTGCGGCACATGGCCGAGGGCAACCGGTCCAAGACGGCCGCGGCGCCGCTCGTCGCGATCCTGTCCGCGGACAACGAGTTCCACGAGGAGCTGCCGCAGCTCTTCCCGCACTTCCCGCAGGCCAAGGACGCCGTCTTCGGCGAGCGTCCGGTCCGTGAGTCCTCCGCCGCGCTGAACGCCGCCCTCCAGGCCGCGTACTTCATCATCGGCGTGCGCGCCGCCGGACTGGCCGCCGGCCCGATGACCGGCTGCGACATGGAGGGCCTGCGCAAGGAGTTCCTGGACGACGACCATACCCCGCTGATGGTCGTGAACATCGGCCGCCCCGGCCCCGACGCCTGGTTCCCGCGCAGCCCGCGCCTTGACTACGAGCAGGTCGTCACCACCGTCTGAGCCCGGACGGGACACCGAAAGGGGCGGGGCCCCGGACCGGACGGTCCGGGGCCCCGCCCCTGATTCGTGTGCGCGCCGGTCACTCCGTGCGCAGCGCCTCCGCCAGCTTCGTCATCTCCGCGAAGGACGCCGTGCCGGTCACCACGGTCGTCGAGCCCGGGGTGCCCTCCAGCACCAGGGCGTCGTACTGGTCGCCCTCGTAGCGCGTCCACGTCCTGCCGTCGATCCGCTGCGTGGCCCCGGTCTCCTCGGCGCGCTGGGTCTTGTCCTCGATGAACGCCTTGCGCTTGCCCGCGGACTGCTCGACCGCCGCGTACTCCCCCTCGGGGGTGCGGAAGCCCAGGTGCCAGGCCTCGTCCTCGGTGCCGCGGTAACGCACGGAAGTGGGCTTCCAGGTCTCGGCCAGCCCCTCGGGCGCGGCCACGGGGTAGGAGGCGGCGCGACGGGCGGTGAGCAGGTCGACCCGGTAGTCGACGCGCTTGACCTCGGGCTCACCGTCCGTGTGCGGGATGAACAGCCACACCACTCCCGCCGCGAGCACGATGAGGGCCAGGGAGAGAACCATGTCCCTGGCGGACTTCTGCATGCTGTTCGTTCCTGCCACGCCTCCTATCGTCGCAGGTGCCCGGAGCGCTCATCCGTGGGGTCCCCTGCTCATTTTGTCTGCCTGGCGATAGAGTCGTGGCCATACCCTCATCCGGCCGTCGTCGTACAGAAAGGTGCGCTCCGATGACCGAACACCACCACCTGCCGTCCGAGCTCGATGTCCCCTCCGAGGCCCCCGACCGCAACCTCGCCCTGGAGCTCGTACGGGTCACCGAGGCGGCCGCGATGGCCGCGGGCCGCTGGGTAGGGCGCGGCGACAAGAACGGCGCCGACGGTGCCGCGGTGCGCGCCATGCGCACCCTGGTCTCCACCGTCTCCATGAACGGCGTCGTCGTCATCGGCGAGGGCGAGAAGGACGAGGCCCCGATGCTCTTCAACGGGGAGCGCGTCGGCGACGGCACGGGCCCCGAGTGCGACATCGCGGTCGACCCGATCGACGGCACCACGCTCACCGCCAAGGGCATGACCAACGCCATCGCGGTGCTGGCGGCGGCCGAGCGCGGCTCGATGTTCGACCCGTCGGCCGTGTTCTACATGGACAAGCTGGTCACCGGCCCGGAGGCGGCGGACTTCGTCGACATCAACGCCCCGGTGAGCGTGAACATCCGCCGGGTCGCCA
The DNA here is from genome assembly GCF_022696125.1 of Streptomyces sp. GB4-14. Taxonomy (NCBI): domain Bacteria; kingdom Bacillati; phylum Actinomycetota; class Actinomycetes; order Kitasatosporales; family Streptomycetaceae; genus Streptomyces; species Streptomyces sp. GB4-14. The sequence goes on from NZ_RZHO01000002.1 coordinate 2,123,969, forward strand.
AGGCGAAGCGGGTCACCCCCGAGGACGTCACCGTGGTGATCCTGGACCGGCCGCGGCACGAGGGCATCATCAAGGAGATCCGGGAGACCGGGGCGCGCATCAAGCTGATCTCCGACGGCGACGTGGCCGGCTCGATCCTGGCGCTGCGCGAGGGCACCGGCATCGACCTGCTGCTGGGCGTCGGCGGCACCCCCGAGGGCATCATCTCGGCCTGCGCGGTGAAGTGCCTGGGCGGCACGATCCAGGGCAAGCTGTGGCCGAAGGACGACGAGGAGCGGCAGCGCGCCATGGACGCCGGGCACGACCTGGACCGGGTGCTGACCACCGAGGACCTGGTCACCGGCGACAACGTGTTCTTCGTGGCGACCGGCATCACCGACGGCGAGCTGCTGCGGGGTGTGCGCTACCGCTCGGAGACGGCGACGACCGACTCGATCGTGATGCGGTCCAAGTCGGGGACGGTGCGGCGGATCGACTCCGAGCACCGGCTCAGCAAGCTGCGGGCGTACAGCGCGATCGACTTCGACCGCGCCAAGTAGCGGCGGGGGCCTGTCGCGGTCGGGGCGGGTGCGGGTGCGCCGTGCGGGTGCGGGTGGGTGGGGGCTGAGCGCGCAGTTCCCCGCGCCCCTGAGGCGCCGTGACGTACCCCGCGGCTGCGGCTCACGGGCGGGTGCGGGTGCGTGGGGGCCGAGCGCGCAGTTCCCCGCGCCCCTGGGGCGTCGTGACGTACCCGCGCCGGGAGCAGGTGGCTGCGGCTCACAGCCGGGTGCGTGCGTGGGGGCCGAGCGCGCAGTTCCCCGCGGCCCTGGGGAGGCGGTCCGGCCCGTGCCGGAACGGACCGCTGTTGGGGCGTCCCCTGTGCGGAGGGGGCGCCCCTTCTCTGCGTGGCGGTCAGCCCGCCGCGGCTATGCGGTTCTGCCGGGCGGCCTTCTTCAGCTCCATCTCGCGGCGCCTGCGGCGGGCCAGGACGACACGGCGCTCCGCCGCGGTCAGGCCGCCCCAGACGCCGTAGGGCTCGGGCTGGAGCAGGGCGTGCTCGCGGCACTCCACCATGACCGGACAGCGGGCGCAGACCCGCTTGGCCGCCTCCTCGCGGGACAGCCGCGCGGCGGTCGGTTCCTTCGACGGCGCGAAGAACAGGCCCGCCTCGTCGCGCCGGCACACCGCCTCGGTGTGCCAGGGGGCGTCCTGGTCCCTGTCCCGCGCTGCCACTCGCTGGGCCGGAACGGCGGCTACCTGCAGGGACGAATGCGGCGGTTGCAGCACGGTCTACTCCTGACGACGGCTTCGCGAGCTGGCGAGTGCCGTGGATGCACGTGGGTCGGCCCGGCGTGAATCCCTGGCGCCCTCCAAGGAGACGATGCGTCAAGGCTTACCCGATGTGCGCGCGCCTATGCACAGAGTCCCCAACAGGCCTCGGCCTGCCGCGCGTTCAGTGCCCCAGATGCTTGCGCATGCTGCGGTCGACCGTGCGCTGCACACGGTCGAGGATGTCCTTCACCAGCTTGCCGCGCTTGGGGCGGGCCTCGACGCTGCCCAGGATCGCCCAGCCGTCGACGTAGATGACGGGGGCGTTGTCGTCGTCGGAGTCCTGCGGATCCACCTCGAAGGCACCGAGCACGCCGCCGCCGGTGCCGCGCAGCGACACGTTCTCCGGGACGCGGATCTCGACGCTGCCGAAGACGGAGAACGCCTTGATCATCACCTGCTGGTGGTCGAAGAGCGCCTCACTGAGGTCTATCTCCACGCTGCCGAAGACCGCGTACGCGTGGATGCGGCGGCCGGTGCGCCAGCGGCCCTTGCGGGCGGCGGCGCTGAACACCGCGACCACGTTGTCGTCGGGGTCGACCGGGAAGACGCCGGCGGCGGGGCGCCCTGGCGCGGAGAAGGGGGCCGCGCGCCGCTCGTGGGCGGCGGGAAGGTCCTGGATGAACCCTTCCAGCTCGCCCAGCGTCTTGGCGGTCAGCACGCCCTCGACGCGCTCGGCGTGCTCGTCGGCGGTCAGCCGGCCCTCGGCGTGCGCGTCGTGCAACAGCTCGACGATGCGGTCCCGGTCGGCGTCGGAGGCGCGCAGCTCGGTGCTCCGCGGCGGCGTGTCCGGCTGCTGGGCGTGCTTCTGAAGGTCCACGGCAGCAGCGTACCCAAACGCGATAGATCGCGACTACCCCGCGGCGCGGACAACTGAGGACAACCTCACAGGATCGGCGCCGAAGGCAGGTCCTAGGCTGGGAAGGCCCGCCGACGGAGGCGGGCGGTCTTCCGTCGAGTGAGGAATGGGCGAGATGCCTGAGTTCGAGTACGCCGATCTGCTCCCCATGGGAGAGGACACCACCCCCTACCGGCTGGTGACCTCCGAAGGTGTGTCCACCTTCGAGGCCGACGGCCGGACGTTCCTCAAGGTCGAGCCGGAGGCGCTGCGCAAGCTCGCCGAGGAGGCCATCCGAGACATCCAGCACTACCTGCGTCCCGCGCACCTCGCCCAGCTGCGCCGCATCATCGACGACCCCGAGGCGTCGAGCAACGACAAGTTCGTCGCGCTGGACCTGCTGAAGAACGCGAACATCGCGGCGGCGGGCGTGCTGCCCATGTGCCAGGACACGGGCACGGCGATCGTCATGGGCAAGCGCGGGCAGAACGTGCTGACCGCGGGCCGCGACGAGGAGGCCCTGTCCCGGGGCATCTACGACGCGTACCAGAAACTCAACCTGCGCTACTCGCAGATGGCACCGCTCACCATGTGGGAGGAGAAGAACACCGGCTCCAACCTCCCCGCGCAGATCGAGCTGTACGCGACGGACGGCGACGCCTACAAGTTCCTCTTCATGGCCAAGGGCGGCGGCTCCGCCAACAAGTCGTTCCTGTACCAGGAGACGAAGGCCGTCCTGAACGAGGCCTCCATGATGAAGTTCCTGGAGGAGAAGATCCGTTCGCTCGGTACGGCCGCCTGCCCGCCGTACCACCTGGCGATCGTCGTCGGCGGCACCTCCGCCGAGTACGCGCTGAAGACCGCGAAGTACGCCTCCGCGCACTACCTGGACGAGATCCCCGCCGAGGGCTCCCCGCTCGGACACGGCTTCCGCGACAAGGAGCTCGAGGAGAAGGTCTTCGAGCTGACCCAGAAGATCGGCATCGGCGCGCAGTTCGGCGGCAAGTACTTCTGCCACGACGTGCGCGTGGTGCGGCTGCCGCGGCACGGCGCCTCGTGCCCCGTCGCCATCGCCGTGTCCTGCTCCGCCGACCGCCAGGCCGTCGCGAAGATCACCGCCGAGGGCGTCTTCCTGGAGCAGCTGGAGACGGACCCGGCGCGCTTCCTGCCGGAGACGACGGACGAGCAGCTCGACGAGTCCGGCGACGTCGTGAGGATCGACCTCAACCAGCCGATGAAGGCGATCCTCGCCGAGCTGTCCAAGTACCCGGTGAAGACCCGGCTCTCGCTGTCCGGCCCGCTGGTCGTGGCGCGCGACATCGCGCACGCCAAGATCAAGGAGCGGCTGGACGCGGGCGAGGAGATGCCGCAGTACCTCAAGGACCACCCGGTGTACTACGCCGGCCCCGCGAAGACGCCCGAGGGCTACGCGTCCGGCTCGTTCGGACCCACCACGGCCGGGCGGATGGACTCCTACGTGGAGCAGTTCCAGGCGGCCGGCGGCTCGCTGGTGATGCTGGCGAAGGGCAACCGCAGCAAGCAGGTCACCGACGCGTGCGCCGAGCACGGCGGCTTCTACCTGGGCTCCATCGGCGGTCCGGCGGCGCGGCTCGCGCAGGACTGCATCAAGAAGGTGGAGGTCGTCGAGTACGAGGAGCTGGGGATGGAGGCGGTCTGGAAGATCGAGGTCGAGGACTTCCCCGCGTTCATCGTCGTCGACGACAAGGGGAACGACTTCTTCCAGGATCCGGCGCCCCAGCCGACGTTCACGTCGATCCCGGTGCGGGGGCCCGGACTCGCCTGAGCCTGTATCGGCCCTGACGGGCCTCGTCCTCAAACGCCGGACGGGCTGACATTCAGCCCCTCCGGCGCTTGAGGAGCGGGGTCCGGGGGAGCCCCCCGGGGACGGGACGGGACGGGAAGGGGCGGAGGGGCGAACTCCCCGGGCCCGCCCCCACCCGCGTCCGCATACCGGAATCCCTGTACCGCTTTCGGACAAACCTCGCCCCGCCCACCCCGTACCGTTGATTCGATCAACAACCACTGTGACCCTTCCTGACAGCCCGGCATGCACATGCCATGACCGGGCCACCGTGTGGCGACCCCACAGCCACCGTCCGGAGGAGTCCAGGTGAAACGAAGATTCGCCCTGGCGGGCACCCTGCTCGCCCTCGTGCTCGGCTTCGGCACACTCCCCGCCGCGGCCACCCCGTCCGGCACGTCCCCCGCCTCCACGACCGCCCAAGCCGCCCCCGACATCAGCGTCACCGCGGTCCGGGCCCACCTCGACGAGCTCAGCGCCGCAGCCGCCCGCAACGGCGGCAACCGCCGTTCCACGACCCAGGGTTACCGCGACTCCGTCGCCTATGTGAAAGGCAAGCTGCAGGCCGCCGGCTACACCGTCACCGAGCAGCCCTGCACCTCCGGCTGCACCAGCGGCGCCGGGCCCAACCTGATCGCCGAATGGCCCCGGGGCGACGCCAACAGCGTCTACATGTTCGGCGCCCACCTCGACGGCGTCTCCGCCGGTCCCGGCATGAACGACAACGGCTCCGGATCCGCCGCCCTGCTGGAGAACGCCCTGACGCTCGCCCGGGAGAACCCGGACATGCGCAACCGCGTCCGCTTCGCCTGGTGGACCGACGAGGAGCAGGGCCTCAACGGCAGCTACTTCTACGTCCGTACGCTGTCCTCCGCGGAACGCGCCAGGATCAAGGCGTACTACAACTTCGACATGGTCGCCTCACTCAACGGCGGCTACTTCATCAACCACATCACCTCCGCGGCCGCCGCGCCGATGAAGGCGTACTGGGACTCGCTCGGCCTTCAGCCCGAGGAGAACACCGAGGGCGCCGGCCGCAGCGACGACTACTCCTTCGAGCGGTACGGCATCCCCACGTCCGGCTACGCGATGGGCGCGAGCGCCCGCAAGACCTCCGCGCAGGCCGCCAAGTGGGGCGGCACGTCCGGCTCGGCGTACGACCCGTGCTACCACCGGGCGTGCGACACGCTGACCAACGTCAACACCACCGGTCTCGACCGCGCGGCCGACGGCATCGCGTACACCCTGTGGCAGCAGGCCGTCGGCACCGGCGGCGGAGGGGGCACCTGCGACCCGGCCGGCGTCGTCGGCAACGGCGGGTTCGAGAGCGGAACCACGCCCTGGACCGGGACCACCGCGGTCATCGCCGCCCACTCCGGCCGGACCGCGCACGGCGGCACACGCTTCGCCTGGCTCGGCGGCAACGGCTCCACGAGCACCGAGTCGGTGAGCCAGACGGTGACCGTGCCGGCGGACTGCACGCGCGCGTCGCTGGTCTTCTGGCTGCAGATCGAGACCGCCGAGTCCGGCAGCCGGGCGTACGACACGTTCACCGTCCGGGCGAACGGGTCCACGCTGGCGACCTGGTCCAACGTGCACGCGGGCGGCGGCTGGATTCAGCGGTCGGCCGACCTGTCCGCGTACGCCGGGCAGACGGTCACCGTGGCCTTCACCGCCACCGAGGACTACAGCCTGCAGACCGGCTTCCTGCTGGACGACGTCGGCCTGCAGAGCGCCTGACACCCCCCACGGGTCCCCGCCCCGCCGCGCGACACGCGGCGGGGCGGACGGCCTTTCCGGGGAATACGCTCGTCCGACACCGCTGCTGTGCTCCACGGGAGGTACACGATGACGACGACGGACGACGACCGGAACTACCGCATCGAGCACGACTCCATGGGAGAGGTGCGGGTCCCGGCCGACGCCAAGTGGCGGGCGCAGACCCAGCGCGCGGTGGAGAACTTCCCCGTCTCCGGGCAGCGCCTGGAGCGCGCCCACATCGAGGCGCTGGCCCGTATCAAGGGCGCCGCGGCCAAGGTGAACGCCCGGCTCGGGGTGCTGGACAAGGACATCGCCGAGGCGATCCAGGAGGCGGCCGCGGAGGTCGCCGAGGGCCGGTGGGACGACCATTTCCCGGTGGACGTGTTCCAGACCGGGTCCGGCACCTCGTCCAACATGAACACCAACGAGGTGATCGCCACCCTCGCCACCGAGCGGCTGGGCCGGGACGTCCACCCCAACGACCACGTCAACGCCTCGCAGTCGTCCAACGACGTCTTCCCCTCGTCGCTGCACATCGCCGCCACCGCCGCGGTCACCCGGGACCTGGTCCCGGCCCTGGAGCACCTCGCCGCCGCCCTGGAGCGCAAGGCGGAGGAGTTCGCGGACGTGGTGAAGTCCGGGCGCACCCATCTGATGGACGCCACACCCGTCACCCTGGGCCAGGAGTTCGGCGGGTACGCCGCCCAGGTGCGGTACGGCGTGGAGCGGCTGCGCGCCTCGCTGCCCCGGCTGGCCGAGCTGCCGCTGGGCGGCACCGCCGTCGGCACCGGCATCAACACCCCGCCCGGGTTCTCCGCCGCCGTCATCGAGGAGGTGGCGCGGGCGACCGGGCTGCCGCTGACCGAGGCACGGAACCACTTCGAGGCGCAGGGCGCCCGGGACGGCGTGGTGGAGACCAGCGGCCAGCTCCGCACGATCGCCGTCGGCCTGACGAAGATCGCGAACGATCTGCGGTGGATGGCGTCCGGTCCGCGCACCGGCCTCGCCGAGATCGCCCTGCCCGACCTCCAGCCCGGCTCCTCGATCATGCCCGGCAAGGTCAACCCGGTGATCCCGGAGGCCGTGCTGATGGTGTGCGCGCAGGTCACGGGCAACGACGCGACCGTCGCCGCGGCCGGCGCGTCCGGCAACTTCGAGCTGAACGTGATGCTGCCGGTGATCGCCAAGAACGTGCTGGAGTCGGTGCGGCTGCTCGCCAACGTCTCCCGCCTCCTCGCGGACCGCACGGTCGACGGGATCACCGCCGACCGGGAGCGGGCCCGCGAGTACGCCGAGTCCTCACCGTCCGTGGTCACCCCGCTGAACAAGTACATCGGCTACGAGGAGGCCGCCAAGGTCGCCAAGAAGTCGCTCGCGGACCGCAAGACGATCCGTCAGGTCGTGCTCGAGGGCGGCTATGTCGAGCGCGGCGACCTGACCGTGGAACAACTGGACGAGGCGCTGGATGTCCTGCGGATGACACGGCCGTAAAGGCCGGCGCACCGGGGGTGAACCGTGACGGGGGCCGCAGCGCTGTGTGGTCCGGCCACCTAATATCTGCGCATGACAGAGGGTGGAACCACGACGCGCGGCCACGCGGGCGGAGCGGCCCGTCACTGGGAGCCCGGGACGCACATCCTGTGGCGGTACCGGGAGAACGGCGGCGCGCGCATCCACATCGCGCGCCCCGTCACGGTCGTGCGCGACGACTCGGAGCTGCTCGCCGTCTGGATGGCGCCGGGCACCCAGTGCGTGAGACCCGTCCTCGCCGACGGCACCCCCGTCCACCGGGAGCCCCTCGCCACCCGCTACACCAAGCCGCGCACGGTGCAGAAGGACCGCTGGTTCGGCACCGGCGTGCTGAAGCTGGCCCGGCCCGGCGAGCCCTGGTCGGTGTGGCTGTTCTGGGAGCCGGGCTGGCGGTTCAAGAACTGGTACGTGAACCTGGAGGAGCCGCTCGTCCGCTGGGCGGGCGGGGTGGACTCCGAGGACCACTTCCTCGACATCTCCGTGCAGCCGGACGGCGGCTGGCACTGGCGGGACGAGGACGAGTTCGCGCAGGCCCAGCGGGACGGTCTGATGGACCCCGCGCTGGCCCGGCGGGTGCGCGAGGCCGGGCGCGCCGCGGTCGCGGTGATCGACGCCTGGGGGTCTCCGTTCTCGGACGGCTGGGAGAACTGGCGTCCGGATCCGTCCTGGGCTGTACCGTCACTCCCACAGGACTGGGACCGCACAGCGGCGCACGCATCCCCGTGAGACCCTTGCTGCGCCCCCGGGCAGGAAACGTAGGATCGTCGTCCGCAAGGGCGCGGAGCAGCAACCACCGGAGCGCGCGCGAAGCTTGACCGGATGTCACCGAGGGGCGGCAGGACGTGAGCGAGGGGTACGGAACCACCGGCACGGGCCGACGACGGCCGGCCGGCGTCGCAGGAACAACCTCTGACCACACGCGAAATCCGTTCCGGGGGCACCTGTTCCGGGTATCGGAGTTTCGGCGGAGCGAACCGCGCGCACGGCGTGCGCCGGACGGATGGACTCGACACGCGTGACGGAGCAGCCGACCTCCTTCGAGCGCCCCCAGCCGGGCGTGGACCCCGCGGATCCCCGCGGGGCGTTCCTGCGTTCCCCGGCGGCCGGTACGGGGGCCGCTTTACCGGCACAGGGGCGCTCCGGCGGTGAGCCGCCCGCGCCCGGCGCCATCACCCCCGGCGGGCCTGCGCCCGACGCGGCGGACGGTCCCGCGTCCGAGCACTCCCAGCCGGGCGCCGGCCCGGACGCGGAGCCGGACGCCCACCGTCCGCGGCCCGCGCCGGACGGCATCCCGGTGCAGCCCGCCGACGGGCAGGGCCGGGTGGACCGGGCCCCGGTCGGCAAGGAGCGCCGCACGGGCCAGGTGACTCGGCCGGGCCGCCCCACGCCCATGCGGCGGGACGGGGACCGGCTGCGCTTCGTCGGCGCGGCCACCCGGCGGATCGCCCGCGGCATCGACCTGGACGAGATCGTGATGGGGCTGTGCCGGGCGACCGTGCCGACCTTCTCCGACGCGATCCTGGTGTATCTGCGCGACCCGCTGCCGGTCGGCGACGAGCGGCCCACGGGCCCGCTGGTGCTGCGGCTGCGCCGCACCGACCGGATTCCCGCCGAGCGGGACACCGAGGGCGGCGGGTTCATGCCGATCGCGCCGCCGGAGCAGCCGTCCGAGCTGGACTCGGTCGGCGAGGAGCTGTGCACGGTGCGGCCCGGCAGCGCGCTCGCCGAGGTGCTGCGCGGGGTCCGTCCGGTGTTCACGGACGCCCCGGCCGCGCGGGCGGCGCTGCCCGAACTCCTCGGCGAGGAGGGCGCGGCGGCCGTCCCGGACGGCCAGCGCGCGGTTCTCGCGCCGCTGCGCGGACGCCGCCGGGTGATCGGCGCCGCGCTGTTCCTGCGCCGTCCCGAGCGCATCCCGTTCGAGGCCGACGACCTGCTGGTCGCGGCGCAGCTCGCCACGCACAGCGCCCTCGGCATCGACAAGGCCGTGCTGTACGGGCGTGAGGCGTACATCGCGGACGAGCTCCAGCGCACGATGCTGCCGGAGACCCTGCCGCGCTGCACCGGCGTCCGGCTGGCGTCGCGGTACCTGCCGGCCGCGGAGACCGCGCGGGTCGGCGGCGACTGGTACGACGCGATCCCGCTGCCCGGCAGCCGGGTCGCGCTGGTGGTCGGCGACGTGATGGGCCACTCCATGACGTCGGCGGCGATCATGGGCCAGCTGCGCACCACCGCGCAGACCCTCGCCGGGCTCGACCTGCCGCCGCAGGAGGTGCTGCACCACCTCGACGAGCAGGCCCAGCGGCTCGGCGTGGACCGCATGGCGACCTGCCTCTACGCGGTGTACGACCCGGTAGCGCACCGCATCACCGTCGCCAACGCCGGCCATCCGCCGCCCGTCCTGCTGCACCTGGGCGGGCGCGCGGAGGTGCTGCGGGTGCCCGCGGGCGCCCCGATCGGCGTGGGCGGGGTGGACTTCGAGGCCGTGGAGCTGGAGGCGCCCGCCGGGGCGACCCTGCTGCTCTACACCGACGGTCTGGTGGAGTCCCGGCTGCGTGACGTGTGGACCGGCATCGAGCAGCTGCGGGAGAAGCTCGCCGCGACCGCGCAGCTGACCGGGCCGGACCATCCGCCGCCGCTCGAGGCGCTGTGCGACGAGGTGCTCGACATGCTCGGCCCGGGCGACCGGGACGACGACATCGCGCTGCTCGCCGCCCGCTTCGACGGGATCGCGCCGAGCGACGTCGCGTACTGGTTCCTGGAGCCGGAGGACGCGGCGCCCGGCCGGGCCCGTCGGCTGGCCCGTCGGCAGCTGTCCCGCTGGGGCATGGACGAGCTGAGCGACTCGGTGGAGCTGCTGGTCAGTGAGGTGGTGACGAATGCCGTGCGGTACGCGTCGCGGCCGGTGACGCTGCGGCTGCTGCGCACGGACGTGCTGCGGTGCGAGGTCGGCGACGACGTGCCGCAGTTGCCGCGGCTGCGGCAGGCGCGGGCGACGGACGAGGGCGGGCGTGGGTTGTATCTGGTCAACCGGCTGGCCCGGCGGTGGGGGGCCACTCGGCTGAGCACCGGGAAGGTGGTGTGGTTCGAGCTGAACCACGGCTGAGTGCTCCGCGGGTTGCTCGCGCGGTTCCCCGCGTCCCTGAAGGGGCGCGGGGAACCGCGCGTGTCGGGCCCTATTCGCGGTCGTTGTCCAGAGGTTCGTCCGGGCCGCCCGGGAGGTCGAAGGTCGGAGGCGGCGGGGTCGTCTGCGTCTGCGACGGCGGGGGTGACGTCGGCGTCTGGGTCGGGGGCTCCGTCGTCGGCGGCGGGGACGTGGTCGACGGCGGGGCCGACGTCGTCGGTTCCTCCGTCGTCGGCGTCTGCGACGGCGTCTCGGACTCCGTCTCCGACTGCGACGGGCTCCGGGTGGGGGCCACTCCCGCGCCCTGCTCGGTCTCCAGGTCGAACTTGGACACCTCGTCCAGCACGCCGAAGGTGTACGCGGCCCAGATCTCGGCCGGGAAGCCACCGCCGTTGACGCGGTAGTCGACGCCGCCGGCCTTGTACATCGGGACCTGCTTGCCGGTCTTCGGATCCTCGCCGAACAGACCGACCGAGGTGACCAGGTCGGGCGTGTAGCCGGTGAACCAGGCCGACTTGTTGTCGTCGGAGGTGCCGGTCTTGCCTGCGACCTGCTGGCCGTCGCGCAGCGGGTTGTCCCGCACGGACGCCTTCGCCGTACCGTCGTCGACCACGCCGGTGAGCACCGAGGTGACCGTGTCGGCGGCGCGCCGGCTGATGACGGACCCGCCGACCGGGTCGGGCATCTCGATCGTGCGGTCCTTGTGCTCGACCGACTTCACGATCGACGGCGTGACCTGCTTGCCGTGGTTGGCGAGGGTGGCGTAGACGCCGGCCATCTGCATCGGACTGGCGCCCATGGTGCCCAGGGTCTGCGCCGGGAACGGGTCGAGATCCTCGCTCATGCCGAGCGCGCCCGCGGTCTTCATCACGTCCGTCATGCCGACGTCGACGCCCATCTGCGCGAAGACGGAGTTGACGGACTTGTTCATCGCCTCCTGGACGGTGATGTCGCCGTAGTCCCGGTCGTCCTCGTTGGGCGGGGCGAAGCCGACCTTCTTGCCGTCCTCGACCACGGGGCGCTTGCTGTCGCCGTCGTAGAGCGTGTCGGCCGTGATGGGCACGCCGTCCTGGGTCTCGGCGCCCCGGTCGACGGCCGCCGCGAGGATCACCGGCTTGAAGGTGGAGGCCGGCTGGTAGTCCTTGCGGGTGGCGTTGTTGGTGTAGTGCTTCACGTAGTCCACGCCGCCGTACATCGCCACGACCTTGCCGGTCTTCGGGTCGACGGAGACGGCCCCGGCCTGGACGTCGGCGTCGACGTCCCGCTTCTTCGGGTCGAGCTTGCTGGTGAGCCGGTCCTTGACCGCCTTCTCCAGCGCCTTCTGCTTCTTCTTGTCGATGTTCAGCGTGATGGTGTAGCCGCCGCGGTCCAGCAGCGCCTTGGCCTGTTCCAGGTCCTCGGCGACGCCCTGGTCGACGAGCTGCTGCTTGACGGCCGCGTTGGCCGCCTCGACCAGGTAGCCGGTCTGGCCCTCCATGCCGGGGGCCGCCTTGGGCTCCTCGGGCACGGGGAACTTCATGTCCGCGCGCTCGCCGGCGTCCAGCCACTTCTGCTCGACCATGTTGTCCAGGACGTAGTCCCAGCGCTCCTGGACGAGCTTCTTGCCCTTGTCGCTGGCGATCGCCCAGTCGTACTGGTTGGGCGCCTGGAGCAGCGCGGCCAGGTAGGCGCCCTGTTCGACGGTGAGGTCCTCGGCGTCGACGCGGTAGTAGGCCTGGGCGGCGGCCTGGATGCCGTAGGCGCCGCGGCCGTAGTAGCTGGTGTTGATGTACCCGGCGAGGATGTAGTCCTTGGACTTCTCCCGGTCCAGCTTCAGGGAGATGACCAGCTCCTTGAGCTTGCGGGAGACGGTCTGTTCCTGCGTCAGGTAGTAGTTCTTGACGTACTGCTGGGTGATCGTCGAGCCGCCCTGCGCTCCCTTGCCGGACAGGGTGTTGAGGACACCGCGGGCGGTGCCCTTCAGGTCCACGCCGGAGTCCTTGTAGAACGTCTTGTTCTCGGCGGCGACGAACGTGCGCTGCACGGGCTTGGGGACCCGGGCCAGGTCGACGATCTCGCGGTTGCGGTCGCCGTCCCGGGCCATGAGGCTGCCGTCGCTGTACTCGTAGACGTTGCTCTGCAGCTCGGCGTCGGCGTTCCCCTCCGGAATGTCGATCAGCATGTACAGCACGATGAAGGCGCCCATGCCGAGCAGGCACAGGGTGAAGAACGTGCCGACGATCTTCTTCCAGGTGAAGAGGCGGCGTATGCCGGTGCGGCCGCCCGCGGCGGCAGCGCGGCGGCCCTTGGGTGCCGCACGGCGCCCGCCGCGCTGTCGTGCGCGTCTTTCTTCCGCTCGTCCCATGCGCCTGTTCCGCTCCGCTTCGTATCTGTGTGCTCACGCGGCACACGCGTTCGCCGCTCAGGTCAGCTCAGCAAGCTAACACCGGGAGCTATGACAAAGGGCTGCCGATCCGGCCTTTACGGACGTGACAATCAGCACCCACTCCAACGGAACCGACGTTCGAAAGCGGTACGAGGTTGCCATGAACGGGTAATGTGATATCACTTAGATAGGCAGACGATAGACAGCGAACACCGCGCCGGTGACGCGCGGAGAAGCGGGGGATCCTCCATGACCGCACACGACCCGCAGGTCACGGCCGACGTGCCCGAGATGCCGGCGCCGCGCGTCCGGGAGGTCCCGGCGCACAGCATCGGCGGCGGCCTCGCCCTGCTCCTCGGACTGCTCGGACTGCTGGGCGGCGTGGCGATGGTCGTCGCGGCCACGGCGGTCGGGAGCACGGGCGCGAAGGCCGGCCTCATCACCGGCGGCATCGTCGTCGCGCTCGCCGCGTTCCTCGCGATGTGCGGGCTGAACATGGTGGCGCCGGGCGAGGCACGGGTCGTGCAGCTCTTCGGCCGCTACCGGGGCACCATCCGCCAGGACGGCCTGCGCTGGGTGAACCCCTTCACCTCGCGCACCAAGATCTCCACCCGGGTGCGCAACCACGAGACCGCGGTGCTGAAGGTGAACGACGCCTACGGCAACCCGATCGAGCTGGCCGCGGTCGTGGTCTGGCGGGTCGAGGACACCGCGCAGGCCACCTTCGAGGTGGACGACTACGTCGAGTTCGTCTCCACCCAGACCGAGGCGGCCGTGCGGCACATCGCCATCGAGTACCCCTACGACGCCCACGACGAGGACGGCCTGTCGCTGCGCGGCAACGCCGAGGAGATCACCGAGAAGCTGGCGGTCGAACTGCACGCGCGCGTCGAGGCCGCCGGCGTGCAGATCATCGAGTCCCGCTTCACGCACCTCGCCTACGCCCCCGAGATCGCCTCGGCGATGCTCCAGCGGCAGCAGGCGGGCGCGGTCGTCGCGGCCCGGCAGCAGATCGTGGAGGGCGCCGTGGGCATGGTCGAGACGGCCCTGGCCCGTATCCAGGAGCAGGACATCGTGGACCTCGACCCCGAGCGGAAGGCGGCGATGGTGTCCAACCTGATGGTCGTGCTGTGCGGTGACCGTTCGGCGCAGCCGGTCCTCAACACCGGGACGCTCTACCAGTGACCGCGCCGTCCGGGGGCCCGGCCCCGCAGCGCCGGCCGCAGCGCAAGCAGGTGCTGCTGCGGCTGGACCCGGCGGTGTACGAGGCGCTGGCCCGCTGGGCGGGCGACGAACTGCGCTCGGCGAACGCACAGATCGAGTTCCTGCTGCGCCGCGCCCTCGCGGAGGCGGGCCGCCTCCCCGGCGAGACGGGCCCCCTCCCCCGCCGAGGCCGCCCCCCGGGCGCCCGCCCCCCGTCGGGCGGGACCCCGCCCTCCGACTGAACCGGCCCCCGCCGCACGAGGCGGGGGCCGACGTGCGCCCGGACCTCGGTGACAGAACCGTGACAACGGGCCCCCACCTGCGGCGTCACGAGGGTGCGCGGGATCTGCGCACTCCACGTATACACACTGCGTATACACGGTGTGTAGAGTGCTCCGCATGTCCATCGGTCACACCCTCCTGGGGCTCCTGGAGTCCGGTCCGCGCCATGGTTACGACCTGAAGCGGGCCTTCGACGAGAAGTTCGGTCACGACCGGCCGCTGCACTACGGCCAGGTCTACTCGACGATGTCGCGGCTGCTGAAGAACGGCCTCGTCGAGGTCGACGGCATCGAGGCCGGCGGCGGTCCCGAGCGCAAGCGGTACGCCGTCACCGAGGCCGGCGTCACCGACGTCGCCCGCTGGCTCGCCACGCCGGAGAAGCCCGAGCCGTACCTCCAGTCGACGCTCTACACCAAGGTCGTCCTCGCGCTCCTCACCGAGCGCGACGCCGCCGACATCCTCGACACGCAGCGGTCGGAGCATCTGCGCAGCATGCGCGCCCTCACCGAGCGCAAGCGCAAGGGCGACCTCGCCGACCAGCTGATCTGCGACCACGCTCTCTTCCACCTCGAGGCCGACCTGCGCTGGCTGGAACTGACCGCCGCGCGCCTCGACAAACTCCGTGAGGCGGTGGCCCGATGACCACGACCGCACCCGCCGGGTCCCTGCTCGCCGCACGGGACCTGCAGAAGACGTACGGCCCGACCAAGGCGCTCGACGGCGCCGCGTTCTCCGTCCACCCGGGCGAGGTCGTCGCCGTCATGGGCCCCTCCGGCTCCGGCAAGTCCACCCTGCTGCACTGCCTCGCCGGGATCGTCACCCCCGACGCCGGGTCCATCACGTACAACGGCCGCGAGCTGACCGCGATGAACGACTCCGAACGCAGCGCCCTGCGCCGCTCCGAGTTCGGTTTCGTGTTCCAGTTCGGGCAGCTGGTGCCGGAGCTGACCTGCGTGGAGAACGTCGCGCTGCCGCTGCGGCTGAACGGCGCCCCCCGCAAGGAGGCCGAGCGCACCGCCCTCACCTGGATGGAGCGCCTGGAGGTCGACGACGTCCGCAAGAAGCGTCCCGGCGAGGTGTCAGGCGGTCAGGGCCAGCGGGTCGCGGTCGCCCGCGCGCTGGTCACGGGACCGCGGGTGGTGTTCGCCGACGAGCCGACCGGCGCGCTGGACTCGCTGAACGGCGAGCGCGTGATGGAGCTGCTCACCGAGGCCGCCCGCTCCACCAACGCCGCCGTCGTCCTCGTCACGCACGAGGCGCGGGTCGCCGCCTGGTCCGACCGCGAGATCGTCGTCCGTGACGGCAAGGCGCGCGACATGGAGCGGGTCGTATGAGCGCCCGTCAGTGGGCGCGGGACCTCGCCCTCGGCGTCCGCTTCGCCGTCACCGGCGGCCGCGAGGGCTGGACCCGGGCGCTGCTCACCGCCGTGGGCGTGGGGCTGGGCGTGGCGTTGCTGCTGCTCACCGCCGCGGTGCCGAACCTGCTCGACGGACGCGACCGGCGGGAGGACGCCCGCCAGGACAACGCCTACGCCCAGGACACCTTGCGCCCGTCTGACGACACCCTGCTCATCGCGCACGCCAACAGCGACTTCAGGGACACGGACCTCCGCGGCCGCCTGGTGGAGGCCGAGGGCCCGAACGCCCCGGTGCCGCCCGGCGTGGGCGAACTGCCGGAGCCCGGCACGATGGTGGTCTCCCCCGCGCTGAAGGAGCTGCTCGAATCCGACGAGGGCAAGCTGCTGAAGGACCGTCTGCCGTACGACATCGTGGGCACCATCGGCGACCCAGGACTGATCGGCTCCCAGGAACTCGCCTGGTACGCGGGCACCACGGGTCTCGCCGAGCGGCTGGACAGCCCGACGGTCATGCGGATCGACGCCTTCGGCGCGGACCGCAGCCAGTACACCGAGCCGCTCGACCCCGTCCTGGTGATGCTGACGCTGGTCATCTTCGTGGTGCTGCTGGTGCCGGTCGCCGTGTTCATCGCCACCGCCGTGCGGTTCGGCGGCGAGCGGCGCGACCGCAGGCTCGCCGCGCTGCGGCTGGTCGGTTCGGACAGCCGGATGACCCGGAGGATCGCCGCGGGCGAGGCGCTCGCCGGCGCGGTGCTCGGGCTGGTCTTCGGCACCGTGTTCTTCCTGGCCGGACGCGAGTTCGCGGCATCCGTCGAGCTGTTCCGCGTCAGCGTCTTCCCGAGCGACCTCAACCCCTCTCCGCTGCTGGTGCTGCTGGTCGCGGCCGCGGTCCCGGCCGCCGCGGTGGCCGTCACCCTGCTCGCGCTGCGCGGCGTGGTGATCGAGCCGCTGGGCGTGGTCCGCACGGCGCGGCCGGCCCGCCGCCGGCTGTGGTGGCGGCTGCTGCTGCCGCTCGCGGGCGTCGCCATGCTCGTGCCGATGACCGGCCAGGGCCGCGACAACGGCGACTTCAACCAGTACCTGGTCGTCGGCGGGGTGATGTGCCTCCTCGTCGGGGTCACCGCCCTGCTGCCGTGGATCGTGGAGACGGTCGTCGCCCGGCTCGGCGCGGGTGGCCTGGCCTGGCAGCTGGCGGTGCGCCGGCTCCAGCTGAGCAGCGGCACGGCGGCCCGCATGGTCAACGGCATCGCCGTGGCCGTGGCCGGCGCGATCGCCCTGCAGATGCTGTTCACCGGCATCGACGACCAGTACACCCGCGACACGGACAAGGACGTGACCCTCGCGCAGATGCAGGTCGACCTGCCCGACGGTCTTCCCATGGCGCCGGCCGCGGCGGAGTTCGAGCAGACCGAGGGCGTGCGCGACGTCCACGCGCTCTCCTCCGTCTACGCGTACGAGAAGCCCGCCGACTCGGAGGAACCGGGCCGCGGGGCGCAGCTGACCGTCGGCGACTGCTCGGCCCTGCGGCTGGTGGCGAAGCTGACCGGCTGCGCGGACGGTGACGTCTTCATGCTGACCGGCGCCGACCACGACACGGACACGCCGATCCTGAACAGGCCGGGCCGCGCGCTGCATCTGGAGCCCGGTGGGACGGCCGGCGCACAGGGGGACGCCGTCTGGACCGTGCCGCAGGCCGTGCAGCGGGTCCCGTCCGTGCAGGACCCCACAGGGATGCTGAACAGCGGGTTCCTGCTGACGCCGGGCGCCCTGACGCCCGAGGTGGCGCAGCGGCTGTCCGGGAGGCTGTGGCTCTCCGTCGACGAATCGGTGCCCGACGTGCAGGACCGGGTACGCAACACGGCCGCCGCCGTCGACCCGCTGGCCCACGCGTCGACCTGGGCCGCCACCGAGCGCACCACCCGGTTCGACTCCATTCGCACCGGCCTGTTCGTCGGCGCCACCGCCGTGCTCTTCCTCATCGGGGCGAGTCTGCTGGTCTCCCAGCTCGAACAGCTGCGGGAGCGCCGCAAGCTGCTCTCGGCCCTGGTCGCCTTCGGCACCCGGCGCCGCACGCTGAGCCTGTCGGTGCTGTGGCAGACGGTGATCCCGATCGGTCTGGGGCTCGCGCTCTCCGCGGTGGTGGGCACGGTCCTCGGGGCGGTGCTGCTGCGGATGACCGCGACGCCGGTTCGGGTGGACTGGGGCAGCGTGCTCGGGATGACGGGCGTCGGCGCGGGCGTGGTCGCCCTGGTCACCCTTCTCAGCCTCCCGCCCCTGATGAAGATGATGCGCCCGGACGGTCTCCGTACGGAGTGACCCGGGACGTCAGTCCCCCGCTCGGTCCTCCACCGTGCGGACCGGCAGGTCGCGCATCGCCCCGCGGAGCGCCGCCGCCAGCTGTTCGTACTCCCTCGCCCTCGCCGTGCCCGTGCGCATGGCGAGGGCGATGCGGCGTTTCGGGGCGGGATCGGCGAAGCGGGCGGTGAGGAGGCGGTCGGCGCGGCTGGTCTCCACCTCGACGGCGGTGCGCGGCAGCAGTGTGACGCCGAGGCCGCCCGCGACGAGCTGGACCAGCGTGGAGAGTCCGGCCGCCGTGGTGGTGGCCGCCACCCCGGCGCTGCCGGCCTCGCGGCAGATGTCGAGGGCCTGGTCGCGCAGGCAGTGCCCCTCGTCGAGCAGCAGCAGATTCAGCTCGCGCAGCACCCCGCGGGGTATGCCGTCACGCCCGCCGAGCCGGTGCCCGGGCGGGGTGACCAGCACGAAGTCCTCGTCGAACAACGGCAGTTCGGTGACGCCAGCGACGCCGAGCGGCACGGCGAGCAGCAGCAGGTCGAGCCGCCCGGCGGCCAGCCCCTCGAGCAGGCTCGCGGTGTGCTCCTCGTGCACCTGGAGGTCGAGGCGCGGATAGCGGTCGTGGACCAGCCGCAGCACCGTCGGCAGCAGATACGGCGCCACGGTCGGGATGACGCCGAGCCGCAGCACCCCGGTGAACGGCGCCCGCAGCGCGTCCGCCTCCTCCATGAGCGCGCCGATGTCCGTGAGCACGGACTTCGCGCGGGCGGCGAGCTGCTCCCCGGCCGGGGTGAGCAGCACTCTGCGTGTCGTACGCTCCACGAGGGTCACGCCGAGTGTCTCCTCCAGCGCGGACAGCGCTCCGGACAGCGCGGGCTGACTCATCCCCAGGGCCGCGGCGGCGTCGCGGAAGTGCAGATGCTCGGCCACCGCCGCGAACGCCCGCAGCTGGGCCAGGCTCGGCTGCCTGCGCCGGTCACCGACAGTCACTGATAGGTCCCTCCGATCAACCCGACCGAGTGTAGCTATTTCACTGATCAATGCACTCTGTGCCAACATCAACCAGGTCCAACCCATGGGAAACACCCGCAATTGGGGTGTTTCTTCGCTGCAAGGAGAGCCTGTGCTCACTGTCGGTGACAAGTTCCCCGAGTTCGAACTGACCGCCTGTGTCTCGCTGGAGAAGGGCAAGGAGTTCGAGACGATCGACCACAAGACCTACGAGGGCAAGTGGAAGGTCGTCTTCGCCTGGCCCAAGGACTTCACCTTCGTGTGCCCGACCGAGATCGCCGCTTTCGGCAAGCTGAACGACGAGTTCGCCGACCGCGACGCCCAGGTCCTCGGCTTCTCCGGTGACTCGGAGTTCGTCCACCACGCCTGGCGCAAGGACCACGAGGACCTGCGCGACCTGCCGTTCCCCATGATGGCGGACCCGAAGCACGAGCTGATGCGCGACCTCGGCATCGAGGGCGAGGACGGCTACGCCAAGCGCGCCGTGTTCATCGTGGACCAGAACAACGAGATCCAGTTCTCCATGGTGACCGCCGGCTCCGTCGGCCGTAACCCGAAGGAGGTCCTGCGGGTCCTGGACGCCCTGCAGACCGACGAGCTCTGCCCGTGCAACTGGTCCAAGGGCGACGAGACCCTGGACCCGGTCGCGCTGCTGGCCGGGGAGTGAGCTGACATGTCCCTCGACTCCCTGAAGTCCCGCATACCGGACTACGCCAAGGACCTGAAGCTCAACCTGGGTTCGGTCATCGGCAACTCCGACCTGCCCGCCCAGCAGCTCTGGGGCACGGTGCTGGCGACCGCGATCGCCTCGCGCTCCCCCATCGTGCTGCGCGAGCTGGAGCCGGAGGCGAAGACGAACCTGTCGCCCGAGGCGTACACGGCCGCCAAGGCCGCCGCCGCGGTGATGGCGATGAACAACGTCTTCTACCGCACCCGCCACCTGCTGTCGGACCACGAGTACGGCAACCTGCGGGCCGGGCTGCGGATGAACGTCATCGGCAACCCGGGCGTCGACAAGGTCGACTTCGAGTACTGGTCCTTCGCGGTCTCCGCGATCAACGGCTGCGGCATGTGCCTCGACTCGCACGAGCAGGTGCTGCGCAAGGCCGGTGTGGACCGTGAGGTGATCCAGGAGGCGTTCAAGATCGCCGCGGTGGTCCAGGCCGTCGCCGCGACCCTCGACGCCGAGGCGGCGCTCGCGGAGTAGCTCCGCGCCCGCCCCGTCGTGCACGGGCCCGTCCACCCCCGCCGGGGTGGGCGGGCCCGTCGCCGTTTCCGCGCGCCTCGCGGGCGGGCGCCGGTCCATGCGGCGCGCGCCCCCGACGGACGCCGTGAGCGGCAGCCGCTCGCGCGCCGGCGCCGTGCGCTAGCGCTCGCCCGAGGGCCGGTCGGACTCGCCGGGCCGCTCGGACCCGGTGGCCGGGGGCAGGGGTTCGGGGTGGGCCGGTTCCGGGGCGTCCGGCGCCGACATGGCCGTCGCGCCCCGCGGCCGGGGCGACTGGGCGAGCGCCGCCTCGTGGGAGAAGGCCCGCAGATAGCCGACGACGGTGTTGGAGACGGCGACCAGCGGCACGGCGACCACAGCGCCGCCGATGCCCGCCACCAGACCGCCGGAGGCCACGGCCAGCACCACCGCGAGCGGGTGGACCCGCACCGCGCGCCCGAGGATGAACGGCTGGAGGATGTGGCCCTCGATCTGCTGGACCGCCAGCACCACCACGAGCACCATCACGCCGGTGAAGACGCCCTGGGTGACGAGCCCGACGACGACGGCCAGCGCGCCGGAGACCACCGCGCCGACGAGCGGGATGAACGAGAACAGGAAGATGAAGACGGCGAGCGGCACGGCCAGCGGCACGTCGAGGAAGTAGATGCCGAGGCCGATGAAGATGGCGTCGATCAGCGCCACCACCACCGTGCCCCGCACGTACGCGGTGAGCGTGCGCCAGGCGACCGGGCCGGCGCCGGCGACGCCCGGACGGGCCGCGGCCGGGACCAGCTTGAGCGACCACTGCCAGATCCGCTTGCCGTCGTAGAGCAGGAACAGCGTCGAGAAGACCGCCAGCAGGATGCCGGTGAGCGCCTCGACGACGACCGTGACGCCCTCCAGGCCGGCCGAGGTGATCTGCTCGGTGTTGGCGCCGACCGCCTCGCGCAGGTTCTTGGCGATCTCGTTGATCTGCTTGTCGGTGACGTGGAAGGGGCTGTTGAGCAGCCAGTTGCGCAGTTCGTCGATGCCGTCCTGGATCTGGTCGGCGAGAGTGTCGACGTTCTCCATGACCTGCCAGGTCACGAACCAGCCGATGAGGCCCATCACGACGAAGCCGAACAGCGCGGTCAGCACGGTGGCCGGTCCGCGCGGCACCCCGAGCCGTCGCAGCCGGGCGACGGTGGGCTGCAGCAGCGCGGTGATGAGCAGCGAGGCGACGAACGCCAGCACCACCAGTTGGACGGCGCTGATGATGCGCATCAGCACCCAGACGGTGCCCGCGAGCACCAGCAGACGCCAGCCGGCCTCGGCGGCGACCCTGACGCCCCAGGGCACGGCCTGCGCCGGGTCGGGACGCGCCGGAAGCACGACCTGGGTGTACTCGGGGGGCGGGGGCGGCCGGTCGGGGTCGGCGGTGTGGCGCTCGGGGTCGTCGTCCGGCCCCTGGTCGCGCGTGACTTCGGCGCGGCGCTCCTCCAGCCGTTTGCCGACCTTCGTCAGTCCGGCTCCGACCCGGTCGAGCCACCCTGGCAGTCGCGACATGATCCGTCCTCTTCCCCCGTTCCTGCCCACCAGTCCCCCTGGCGCCGTCGGTCAGACGGTACAGGGCGACAGCCCCGCACCGTAGGACGGTGCGGGGCTGTCGCGGAGTCGAGCGCGCCGCGGGGCGGCGGAGCGGTCCTGAGGACCTAGTACCAGTGGTTGGCCTGCCAGAACTCCCAGGCGCCGCACGGGCTGCCGTAGCGGCTGTCCATGTAGTTGAGGCCCCACTTGATCTGGGTGGCCGGATTGGTCTGCCAGTCGGCGCCGGCGGAGGCCATCTTGGAGCCCGGCAGGGCCTGCACGAGGCCGTAGGCGCCGGAGGAGGGGTTCGAGGCCTGGTAGTTCCAGCTGGACTCGTGGTCCACGATGTTGCTGAAGCACTGGAACTGGTCGGCGGGCACCATCTGGCGGGCGATGGCCTGGACGTCGGCGACCGAGTAGGAGGCCTGGGCGGCGAAGGAGGACGCGTCACGCACGGCGGAGCGGCTGGCGGCCTTCTCGGCCTCCTCGCGCTCCTTGGCCTCCTGTGCGGCCTTCTCGGCTTCCTTCTTCTTCGCGATCGCGATCTCGGCGGCGGCCTTGCGGGCTGCCTCCTCCGCGTCCTTCTTGGCGGTCGCGTCGGCGGCGATGGCCATCGTCTGGGCCTGCTGCGTCAGCGACGCGGTCTGCACCTGCGCCTGCTGCCCCGCGGGGATGTCCGCGAGCAGCGTGGTGCCGGCTGCCGTCGCTTCGGCGTCGTTGTTCTGCGCTGCGGTGCTGCCCGAGGCAACGCCGACGACGCTTCCGACAGCGGTGACCGCCGTGGCCGAGGCCACTGCGAATCCCCGGACCGAGATCCGGCTCACACGGTTTCCTTCCAGCATCGCCCGCTTCGGTGACCCTCGCGGACGCAATCGTGCCCCTGACACTGGCCTCCCCAACTACGGGTCACGGGAGGCACGGGCCCGGTGGGCAACTCCTTCGACAGGAGCGCCGCGTGGTGCTCGGGCGGCATACGACGAGGCTATGGAGTTGAAAGGGTGTTCCTGTGTGGTTCTGCACCGCTGGGGGTGCAGCTGTGTCGTATGCGGGGCCTGACAGGAGTGAGACTCTGCCGTAACCGGGCGGCGCAAGGCAATTCTCTGTTGCGTGTGAAAGCTCACATGCCGTTTGGCCCCAGGGATTACCGGAAAGCCGCACACGCGCCGACGCCGCCCGGCTAGGCTCTACGCCTTTTCCGGACGGCGCCAACTCGCACACGGTCGACCCGCGTTGGGACGCGAGGGTCAGATGTGACCGTCTTCGAGCATTTCGGTCACAAGGGCCGCGATCTGGGACCTCTCGGACCGGTTCAGGGTCACGTGGGCGAACAGCGGATGCCCCTTCAGCTTCTCGACGACGGCGACCACACCGTCGTACCGGCCGACCCTCAGATTGTCGCGCTGCGCCACGTCGTGCGTCAGGACGACCCGGGAGTTGGCCCCGATCCGGGACAGAACGGTCAGCAGGACGTTCCGCTCCAGCGACTGGGCCTCGTCCACGATGACGAACGCGTCGTGGAGCGAACGGCCCCGGATGTGGGTCAGCGGCAGGACCTCCAGCATGCCGCGCGCGGTGACCTCCTCGATGACCTCACGGCTGGTGACCGCCGACAGCGTGTCGAACACGGCCTGGGCCCAGGGGCTCATCTTCTCGGCCTCGGTGCCGGGCAGATAGCCCAGCTCCTGCCCGCCCACCGCGTACAGCGGACGGAAGACCATCACCTTCTGGTGCTGCCGCCGCTCCAGCACGGCCTCCAGACCCGCGCACAGCGCGAGCGCGGACTTGCCGGTGCCGGCCCGGCCGCCCATGGACACGATCCCGACGTCCGGGTCGAGCAGCAGGTCGAGCGCGATCCGCTGCTCGGCGCTGCGGCCCTTGATGCCGAACGCCTCCCGGTCGCCGCGCACCAGCCGGACGTTGCCCTCGGGGGTGACCCTGCCGAGCGCCTTGCCGCGCTCGGACTGGATGGTCAGGCCGGTGTGCACGGGCAGCTCGGCCGCCTCGGGCACATACACGTGGCCTTCCTCGAAGAGGATGTCCACCTGCTCGCCGGGCAGGGTCAGTTCCGACATTCCGGTCCAGCCGGAGGAGTCCGTGATGGCGAGCTCCGCGCGGTACTCCTCGGCGAGGAGGCCCACGGAGGACGCCTTGATCCGGAGCGGGAGGTCCTTCGAGACGACGGTGACGTCGAACCCCTCCGCCTGCAGATTGCGGGCGACCGCGAGGATGCGGGAGTCGTTGTCCCCCAGGCGGTAGCCGCTGGGCAGCACGCTGGGGTCCGAGTGGTTGAGCTCGACCCTCAGGGTCCCGCCGAGGTCCCCGGTCGGGATGGGGGCGTCGAGACGGCCGTACCGCACCCGGTAGTCGTCCAGCAGGCGCAGGGCCTGGCGGGCGAAGTAGCCGAGCTCGGGATGGTTCCGCTTGGCCTCCAGCTCCGTCACCACGACGACGGGCAGCACGACCTCGTGCTCGTCGAAGCGGCTCGGTGCATGGGGGTCGGCCAGCAGGACGCTGGTGTCGAGAACGTAGGTGCGCCGGTCTGGCTTGTGGCGCTTTGCGCTGGTCACCACGGAAGGACGAACCCCCTCGGATGAGGTCGGGGAGCGACGAGGCGGAGCTGGACCGGTCGACGGCCCCGATGCACGACGGGCCGAGAACCGGCCCTTAGCCGCTTCTTCCGTGCCGTGACCGCACGGTCGGGCTGGTGCAAAGGGCCTCCCGGGCGGACGGCTCCCGTGCCGTCCGCTGAGATCCGACACCCGTGGTTCGGGCGTCGACCTGACTGAGTTATGCCCTCGAACGAGCGCTGCCATGCCACGGCCTGTGACGGCGTGCAGGTGAACGGTGCGTGACCCCTGGTGACACAAGGGGGGCGCGGGATGGCGCGAGGTGATGCGGGGACGCCCCGTCGTGACGCGGTGACGCGGCGGGTGCGGGAGAAGAGGGGCGGGAGGCGGGGTGCGGAGGCGGGTGCGGGCGCTCAGCCGCCGAAGCGACGGTGGCGGGCCGCGTAGTCGCGCAGCGCGCGCAGGAAGTCCACCTTGCGGAAGGCCGGCCAGAAGACCTCGCAGAAGTAGTACTCCGAATGGGCCGTCTGCCACAGCATGAATCCGGACAGCCGCTGCTCGCCGCTCGTGCGGATGACGAGGTCCGGGTCGGGCTGCGCCTTGGTGTAGAGGTGACGTCCGATCATGTCGACGTCCACGGACTCGGCGAGCTCGTCCATCGGGATGCCCTTGTCGTGGGCCTCGTGGAGCATGGAGCGCACGGCGTCGGCGATCTCCTGGCGTCCGCCGTACCCGATGGCGACGTTGACGACTATTCCGTCGACGTGCGCCGTGGCCGCTTCCGCTTCCTTCAGGACCGTCTGCATCCCGGAGGGCAGGAGGTCGAGGGTGCCCACGTGGTGCACCCGCCAGCGTCCGTCGGCGGCGAGGGTGCGGACCACGTCCTCGATGATGCCGAGGAGCGGGACCAGTTCCTCCTTGGGCCGGTCGAAGTTGTCCGTCGACAGCAGCCACAGGGTGACCACCTCGACGTCCGTCTCGGAGCACCAGCCGAGGAACTCCTCGATCTTCTCGGCGCCGGCCCGGTGGCCGTGCACCGTGCTGGAACCCGCGGCCTTCGCCCAGCGGCGGTTGCCGTCCATGATGACGCCGATGTGCTTCGGCACCTGAGCGGTGTCCAGGTGGCCTTCCACCCGGCGCGCGTACAGCCTGACCAGCAGGCTCCGCAGCTTGTCGCGCAGGTTCACGTGATCGTCAGCCCCTCCGTACGGATCGGACAGGCGCGGCACCCCGCCGCGTCGCGCGGCAAGCGGCCCGGTCTCGGCCGCGGGCGGTCCCTGCCCGTATGGCGGTCCCCAGAGGCGAAGCGTACCCCCGCCGGGGCGGGGGTCCCCAACGTCCGGTCTGGCGTGCTTTTGTCAGCTGTGCTGCGGCGGCACGCCGTTTGCGCGCCGCCTCGGAACCACTGCTGCGGGGACGCCCGGCAGGGTGGCGCCCGCGCCGGCGACGGCGACGGTCAGTGGGACGCCGGTTCCGAACGTCGCGAGAATCACGGTCTGCGCGGCACGGACGGGGCCGGGCATCGGGGCCGGGCCGTCCGTGGCCGGCGGGCCGCGCGGGGCGGCGAGGGAGTGGCGGATCGCGACGGGAGCCGCGCCGGAGGGCGGGCACGAAGGATGCCGGACGGCGGGCAAGAAAAACGGGCCGGTCCGTGGGGGGGAGACGGACCGGCCCGAGGGGGGGTTTCCACCATAACCCTTCGTAAGTGATGCCGCGTGCATCGGCGCGACACAACTACTCTCCGAAACCGTCCGGCGACGCCCGGATGCCGTCGGAGGGGCCGATTCAGGGGGGTTTTATGGCCTGAACCCGGCGAAATCACGCGAAGAAAGGGCACTGAGGGGACTCTGTGCATGGTGTGACACCAACCCTGCACCTTTCCGGCCACTCTTCCGGCCGTCCCCCCGACGGGTGACCCCGAAGCGGGTCACGGCTTGACCCGGAGACGGGACGCCGAGGACCGGTGAGTGGGGGCACCGCGCAGCCCCCTCCACTGCGCGGTGCTCCTTCCGCGCAGCTTTGCTCACGCGAATCAATTGGTCCGAACCTAAGCGATGCGCCGCCGCGGAAACCAGCTTTCACCCATAACGATGCGGAAACTACGCGCGTGGACCTCCGGTGCGCCTCCCTGACCTGCGGGCTTCGACGAGGTGCCGTGAACTGTGGGCGACGAAGGACCCCTCGGCCCCGATCCGCTCGTGCAGCTCCCGCAGCCGCGGCCGGTACGCCTCGACCGTGAAGCCGGGGACCATCCAGATCACCTTGCGCAGGAAGTGCACGACGGCCGCGATGTCGTGGAACTCCATGCGCAGCCGCTCGGCCCGCAGGTCCACGACCTCGAGACCGGCCGCCTCGGCGTCCCGCCGCTCCCGCTCGGGGTCGCGCGCGGTGCGGCTCTCCTCGGGCAGCGGGCCGAGGAAGTACTCGACGAGTTCGAAGGCGCTGGCGGGCCCGACGTGCTGGGCGAGGTAGGTGCCGCCGGGCCTGAGCACCCGGGCGATCTCGTGCCAGTGCGGCCGGACGGGGTGCCGGCTGGTGACGAGGGAGAAGGACGCGTCGGCGAAGGGCAGCGGCGCGTCCTCGGCCGCCGCGACGACGGTGGCGCCGTGCGGCCGGAGCGTGTGCGCCGCCTTGCGGACGTTGGGCGGCCAGCCCTCGGTGGCGGCGACCAGCGGGGGCCGCCGTGACGCCCGGCCGAGGGCGAACGCGAGGACCTCTCCCCCGCCGGTCTGGACGTCGAGCACGGGCCCGTCCACCGTGCCCAGCCTGCCGGCGACGGTGGTGGCGTAGCCCCAGGACGGCCGGGCCTCGGTGGCGCGCCCCTCGAACCAGGAGAAGTCCCACCCCTCGGTGGGCACGGAGGCGCCTTCGGCGAGGAGTTCGTCCAACGTACGGGGCTGGGTGCGGGGTTGCGGCCGGCTCATGCGGCGAGGATGCCCGAGGACGGACCGGTCCGTCGCGTGCTTTTCCGCCGGCCGCGCGAGGGCGGTCTATGCGAGGAGCGGCCGTACCTCCTCCGCCGCGAAGCGGACGAAGCCCTCCGGGTCGGGTTCGTCACCGGTGGGCTGGAGGACGACCGTGCCGGCGCCCGCCTCCGCCAGCCGCCGTACGGCGTCGGCGACGGCGCGGGCGTCCCCGGCCACCCCGAGGCCGGTGTCCGCGGCGTGCCCCTCGGCGACCAGCTCGGCCTCCAGCCGCTCCCGCGCCCCGTCCCCGGTCGCGGTCAGCAGATAGACGACGACCCGGTGGCCGTCGGGGTCACGCCCCGCCGCGACGCGGCCCTCCCGGATCAGCCCGCACGCCTGCCGGACGCCGTCGGCGGAGGTGTCGGCGGTGAGGATGGTGCCGTCGGCGGCCTCCCCGGTGAGCCGTAGGGTACGGGGGCCCATGCCGCCGGCGAGGACGTCGACGGGGCCGGGCGGGGGCCAGTCGAGCGTGACGTCGTCGAGGGCGACGTAGCGCCCCTTGGAGGTGACCGTCTCGCCGGCCAGCAGGGCGCGCAGGGCGAGGAGATGCTCGCGGAGCAGGGTGAGGGGCGACTCGACGCGCGCGCCGACCTGCCCCATCCAGTCCTGCACGCCGTGCCCCACGCCGAGGATCGGGCGGCCGGGGAACATCCGGTGCAGGGAGGCGGCCTCCATGGCGGTGACGGCGACGTTCCGCAGGGGGACGGGCAGCAGTCCGATGCCCACGCGCAGACGCTCGCTCCACGCGAGGGCGGCGGCGCCGGTGGAGATGCCGCCCTCCCGGAAGCAGTCCTCCCACAGCCACAGCTCGTCGAGCCCGGCGGCGTCGGCGGTACGCACGACGGAGCGCAGCCGCTCGGGGGCGAGCTGAGGGCGGAACACAGCACCGAGTGTCGTCGTCATGCGGGTGTACCTACCCACGGGGGCCCGCCCCGGCAAACCATCGCCGGGGCGGGCGGAGCCCCGGCAAACCATCGCCGGGGCGGGCGGAGCAGTGCGCGTCCGGCTATCGGTTGACGGCCTGGATCTCCTGGACGACGACGTCCTGCTCGCCGCCGAACGTGCCGTCCGGGAGCCGCTGCTCGCCAGCGACTCCGGTGCCGGTCCAGTAGATCTTCCAGGTGACTGTGGCCTGGAGCTTGTAGGCGTCGTCGCCCGAAGAGCGCAGGTACTTCACACCGCACGGCGGCGTACGGTTCGCCTTGCCCTTGGCGTACGGCTCACCGATACGGCCGTTGTTGATCTCGCAGACGCCGGAGGCCGGATACGTCTCCGCGTCGGGCGTCCCCGGTTCGATCCGCACGGAGAGCGGTTCGGCCGTGGTGGTCGCCTGGATGCCCAGCAGCGGCACGGACGCCGTGACCGAGACCGGCTTGAAGTCCGCCCCGTCCAGCCACATCCAGGTCGGCAGGTTCACCTTGGTCGCGCCGTCCGGAGCGAGTTCCACCTCGGTCGAGGGGACTCGGATCTCGGCGTAGGCGAGCTGGGCCAGCATCTCCGGAGTGATGGCCTGCGGGATGTCGGCGGGCGGGTCGTCGTTGTTGTCCACCCAGAAAATGGGCTCGTCGCAGTCGAGCGCCCCAGGGTCGCCGATGCGGCCCGGTGTGACGTAGGAGTCCCACCAGTAGCCCTCCCCGGTCTTCTCCTTGTTGAAGTCCTTGTAGGGCTCGCCCTCGACATACCGCTTGCGCTGCGAGAGGTCCCACTCGTGGCCTGTACTTCCCGCCTCCCAGATCGGCTCCAGATACTTCTGAAGCTGCTCGGGGGTGTACTTCGGCGCGTAGTAGCAGGCGGGTGGAGTCCAGGTGGTGGCGGAGGTGACGGGGCCGGCCTTCGGACCGGATCCGTTCTTCGAGCGGTCGAACACGACGACACCGGCCGACGCCGAGATCGTCCCGTCGCCCTGGCCGCCGTCGACCTGCGTTTCGCTGCCCGTTCCCTTGCCGCCCGGCACGAAGTCGGCATGTGCTGTCGGACTTGAGGCCAGCACAGTGAGCGCGGCCATGAGGGCCGCTCCCACCGAGATCCTCGCTACGGCTGGCATTGAGCCGCCCCCCTCGTAGAGATGATCTGGGATGTCTGCCAGACGCCTTCAGCGTTCTTGTCGAGCCTCGTGTTGTACAGCACGTAGCTGTTCTTCGTGACCGGCGTCTTGTGGATCTTGTTGGTCTTCTTGTCCTTACTGAAGCCCTTGCTCTCGTCGGCGCAGAAGACCAACGTTGCGGAGTCCTTGTTCTTGAGCGTCACCTTGCGGTCGTAGTAGCGGGCCTCGCCCGTCATGGTGGCTCCGGCCTCCTCGAACTGGGCGACCCAGCTCAGCGCGGCTTCCAGAGCCTTGCCCGTGTTGTAGAAGGCGAGGGCCTCGCCCTCGGGGTCCGTCCCCGTGATGGCGGCGTCCACGGCACGCATCCGCTCCGCGCTGTCAGCCAGGATCGCGTCCTTGACGGGGTCTCCCGTCTCGCCGCCCTCGAAGGTCAGCTTGAGGTCCGGTGGCAGCTCAATCTTGGGTCGGTCCGTGGGCGCTGCGGCCGATGCACTCGGGGACGCGGACTTCCCACCCCCTGTGTCGGCGCCGGCAATCTCGTCGGAACCCTTGGACGGACTGTCGTCGTCGCTTCCGCACGCGGACAGCGTCAACGCCGCGGTGGCGGTCAGCGCAAGCGCTGCGAGCAGGGTGGGACGGCGGTTCACAGTCGGCTCCCGGTGGGGCGAGGCGTCACATCAGCGTGCCAACGCTATCCAGCGGTCACAGTGCGACACCAGAGCGATTGGGGCAACTGCAACACAGCTAATACCGAATTGGGACGCGGAGCCCTACGTCAGGGTTGACACTTCCCCGCTGCGACGACAGACGCGCCGCATGCTCAGGGTCGGCACTGGTCGTGTCCCCTTTCGGACAGCAGCTTGGTGACGACCCAGACGCCCTCGTCGTTCTTCCGCAGTTGCGTGGTGTAGAGCACGTAGCTGTTGGCGGTGACGGGCGTTCTGTTGACCTTCCGGTCCTTGAGGTACATGTCGAACGCCTTGCTCTGGTCCTCGCAGTAGACAAGCGAGGCCGAGCCGCTGTCGCGTACTTGGACCGTGGGGTTGTAGTAGCGGTACTTTCCGGTGACTCGCGCCTTGGCGTCGACGTACGCCTGGATGAACTGCTTAGTCTGAACGGCGGCATCACCCTCGTAGTAGGAGAGGTACGCCTTATCGCGGGGGTTCTGGTGCACGATCGCCTGGTCGACCGCCTTGATGGACTGCTCGCTGTCGGCCAGGACCGCGTCCTTCTCCTTGTCGCCGGTCTTCGGCCAGTCGAAGGTGTAGGAGAGGTCGCTGGGCAGGTCGACGGCCGGCCGGTCATCCGAGGCCGGGGTCGACGGCGCCGGGGTCCGCCCCGTGGAACCAGTCGCCTTGTCGCCGCCCTTCGCCGACGTGTCGGGCTCGTCGCTGCCGCACGCGGTCAAGGTCAGGGCCGAGGTGACGGCGAGCGTCGTGAGGAAGACGGTGCGGCGGTTCAAGGAGGCTCCCGGTGGGGCGAGGCGTCGCTTTCGTGGGGTCACGTTATCCAGCGTCGCGGGGTACGTTCGCCGGGGTGAGGGGAGGCGCGGTCGTGCGCTGGCGGGACGGGCGTGGGGAGTTGGTCGTGCGGAAGCAGGACGGGGGCGTCAGTGCCCGGGTGCCGCTCGAGATCGCGGCCTCCTATCGGGCGCGGACACGCGGACTGCTCGGGCGGGAGAGCCTCGAAGGCGCCCTGTTGCTTTCGCCCGCCAACAGCATCCACACCTTCCGTATGCGCATGCCCATCGACGTCGCCTACCTCGACCGGCGGCTCCGCGTCCTCGACGTGCGCACCATGCCGCCCGGACGGCTGGGGCGGCCGCGTGTCCGGGCGCGGCATGTCGTCGAGGCGGAGGCGGGGGCCATGGCGGGGTGGGGGCTGGGCGTCGGGGCGGTGGTGGAGGTGCGTGAACTCCGCTGAGCCCGCTCAGTTCGCCCCTCGCGGGAACGAGATCTCCACCCGCCGGTTCTTCTTCCTGCCCTCCTCCGTCGAGTTGTCCGCGATCGGGTAGTCCTCGCCGTAACCGCGCACCTCGTACGTGATGTTCGCGTCGCTCAGCTCCTGCTCGAGGATGCCGTGCACGGCGTTGGCCCGCTTGCGGGACAGCACGTCGCCGTGCGCGGACGAGCCGAGGTTGTCCGTGAAGCCGAAAACGCGGATGCGGGTCGCGTTCTGCGTCCTGATCTCGCTCGCGATGACGGAGATGCGGGCCCTCGCCTGCGCGGAGATCCTGGCGCTGTCCTTGCCGAAGAGGACCTCCGCCTGGAGGGCGAACGTCACGCTCGTGTTCGTGTCCTCGCGGCGCTCGTCCCCGCTCTGGTCCTCGACGACGGACTTGATGTCCAGCACCTTCGGCTCGGCGAGGGTGGCCCCGTCGGGGAGTTTCAGGTCGGGGTCGTTGGGGTCCAGCTCCACGGGCGCGGAAGCGCTGGCTTCCGTGCCCGGCGGGACGCTCGGTCCGTCGTCGGCGCGGGCCACGGCCGGGCCGACGGCCAGCAGGGTGGTGACCGTGCCGATGAGGAGGAGGCGCGTGTGTGTCATCCCGGCCTCACCCAGAGATCTGGATGGTGCCGCTGGCGAACATGGGCAACTGCAGGGAAACCTTGACCGTGTCCGTGGGCGGCGCGGGGAACTGCATGAAGACCGGCACCGACTCACCGGACTTGATCCCGGTGATGCCCGTGGTCGTCAGAGGGCGGCCGTCCGTGTCCCGCAGGACGTAGTAGCGCTTCTTGCCCTTGCTGTCGACCAGCGTTGCCCCGCCGAGCGACCGACCGTTGCGGATGACCTCGGTCTCGTTGCCGCTCAGCTGCGCGGGCAGGTTCAACGACTTGTCGCTGTCGTTCTTCAAGGTTCCGTTGACCGTGACAAAGCCGCCGTCGTCCCGCTCGGCCGAGGTGACCTGGAGCAGCAAGCCGTCCGGTCCCCGCAGTTCCGCGAGCGTCTCCGTGGCTTGGTTCTCCTGCGCACTCGGTTCGGACCCGCGTTCCTGTGATGTGGACGCGGTGCTCTCCGGCTTGCCGTCGTCATCCCCGCCACCGCCGCAGCCGGCCACGCCCAGGGCCAGTCCGGCCGCAACAACCAGCGTGACGGCCCCGCTACGGGCCCTCGTTGTGAACCGAACGCTCATACCCTGCATCCTCAGTCACTCGTCGTTAGCTTGTCAGTCGGCCAGGTGAACGTCGAAAAGATCCTCGGGTTTCGGCAGCAGGTCCTGGGGCGCCTCGGGGTCCAGTTCCCAGTCGATCCCGCCCTTGCAGTTGAGCGTCGGGAGCTTTTCCGCCTCGTCAGCTTCTTCTCCCTCGGGAGGGAGTTCGAAGCCGCAGCGGGGCTCGATCACCGCGGTGGCCGTCGCCCGCGACTTCTTCGTCTCGGTGCCGGGCACGATGGAATCCCCGACCGTCTTGTTCGTCTGCACTTCGACCGTGTAGCTGAGGAGGCCGTCCGCGTAGCAGTTCAAAACCGTGGCATCGTTGCTGGCGGCCAGTTCCTCCGCCCTCCAGCACGTCGGTGTCAGCCCGGCCGCCATGCCGTCGAAGATGTCCTGCCATTTCTCGGGGTCGAGGAGGTTCTCCACCCACGCCCCGGACAGCTGGTCACGCCGCTCCTGTGCGGCTGCGAGAGCCGCCGCATCGGCGGCGGTCTGAGCGCCGTTCCGGTTTGCGGCAGCCTGGCCGACCGCCAGGTACGCGAACGCGAGAAAGAGCAGACCCCCCACCACCGTGATGTAGATGGGAAAGGCCTGCCCGGAATCGGCGAAGAGCCGTCGACGGGTCAGATGCCGGTGACCTCGCTGATCTTGTCGGTGATGGCATTGAAGATCGTCTGCCCGATGTCCGTCCCCGTGATCGCCAGCACAATGGCCACCACCACCGCGATGATCCCCAGATACTCCACCGCCGTCTGCCCCCGATCGTCGCGGCGGGACGCGCGGGTCTGGAGGTACCTGACCGTCGTGTTGATCCAGTTGCCCATGGTGTTCCCCTCCGACTGACGCGGTGGCGGCCTTGGTCCCGGGGCCGCTGTCGACCTGGGCACCGTACGAGGGGTTGGTCAGGCCCCTCAAGGGTCCCGGGGCCCATTTCCGGACCCAGAGGCGGGCCCAGCGTGTCGTCGGTGTGTGCCTCACCACCGGCCACCCCCGTCCCGGGCCGAAGTCCTCCCCGTGCCGCGCCACTTCGCAGCGGCCTCGGCGCGGCTCGTGCTGTGCAGCTTCGCGAAGATGCGGTTGATGTGGTTCTTGACCGTCTTCTCGCTGATGAAGCAGGTGGCGGCGATCTGCTGGTTGTTCATGCCGGACGCGATGAGCTCCATGATCTCCGCCTCCCTCGCACTCAGCCCGTACGTCGACCTGTCGGACTCCGACTGTGCCACATCCGGTTGCACTTGCGAAAGGTTTTTCGTAGAAGTAGGCCCGGCGTCCTGCCAACTTCCGCCAGACATAACCCCGAAAGCGGAATCTGTGCCACCCCCCTCCCGTAATTGCGCCAGCAATCTCCCCGCCGCCGTAGGCGTCAAGTGCGGCCTCCCCCGTCTCGCGTCCCGTACCGCCGTCACCAGCTCGTCCGGTGTGAAGTCGCCGTGCACCAGATACCCGTTGGCGCCCCGGCGCAGTGCCTCGTGGACGATGTCCGACTCCCCGCTGTACGTCAGCATCAGGACCGCCGTCAGCGGCACCAGGTGAGGGAGGGCCGCGAGGCCGTCCACCCCCGGCATGCGGACGTCCAGCAGCACCACGTCCGGTGTGTGGGCCAGCGTCGCCACGTACGCCTCCCTCCCGTCCGCCGCCTCCGCCACCACCTCCAGGTCCTCGCGGCCGGAGAGGAGGGCCGTCAACCCCGCGCGGACCACCGGGTTGTCGTCGGCCACGACCAGCCGCAGAGGCTCGGGAGGCGGCACCTCCCCGAACGGGTCCGGTTCACCGCGCATGGCGGACCTCCGTCCTCGGCAGCGCGAGCGGCCACTCCACCCGCACCTCCGTCCCGCGCCCCCGTTCGCCCGGTCCGAAGCTGACGCGCGCCCCGACCGAGGCGGCCCGTTCCACCATGCCCACCAGGCCGAAGTGGCCCGAGCGGCGCAGGCGGTCGAGGTCGGGGGCGGCGGGGAGGCCGGGCAGGCCCGTGCCGTCGTCGCGGACGCCGACCGTCAGCACCCCACCCTGGACTCCGGCCCGCACGTCCAGCCTCTTCGCCCGTGCGTGACGGTGGGCGTTCTCCATCGCCTCCTCGGTGATGGAGAGGAGCTGGCGGGCCACCGCCGGGGGCACCCGCAGCGGCCGGCCGCCCTCACCCGTCCTCGCGTACGTCACCGGCGCCCCACTCCGCGCCCTGAAGTCCCGCACCGCGCACGCCAGATCCCCCAGCACGTCCACCGCCCGCCCCGGCCGCCCCTCCCTCCGCAGGTCCGTCAGCAGTTCCCGCGACTCCGCGGCAGCCCTCCGCGCGGACCGCGCCACCAGTTCCGCCTGGCGTTTCACCAGGGCGGGGTCCATGCGGGCGGCGCCCGCCGAGCAGGCCAGGCCGTCCGCCGCCAGGGCGACCCCGTGCAGCGTCTTGGCCACCGAGTCGTGCATCTCCCGTGCGAGGCGCGCCCGTTCGGCGTCGACCGCCTCCGTGACCGCGAGGCGGGCGCGGACCGCGGCCAGGGCGCGGGTCGCCTCGCCGAGGCGGAGCATCAGCTTGCGCAGGCTGGATCCGGCCGCCCCCGCGACGACGCACAGGCCGGGCAGGATCAGCGTCTCGGCGGGTTCGGTGTGCGGGTTGTCCAGCGTGGCGTGGACGAGCAGCAGGATCACGCCCTGGAGGGAGGCGAAGACGGCCGCGCCCCGCCAGCCGTAGATGAGGCCCGCGAGCAGCGGCGTGCAGACGCTGACGTAGGCGAGGGTGGTGTCGGGGCCGGCGGAGACCAGCAGCAGGGCGCCGAAGAGAGTGTCCGCCGCGAGGAGGGTGGGGTGGCGCAGGAGGAGGGGGCCGAAGCGCTCCCAGTCGCGGAAGAGGGCGTACGACACCATGAAGGTGACGACGACGGCGCTGCCGACCAGGCGTACGCCCCAGCCGGGGCCCGCGTTGAGGAGGGCGGACGGGGCGGCCAGGGCGATCATCGCGAGCCGGAAGCCGAAGGCCTGGCGGCACAGCGCCTGGAGGGCGTTCACCTGGAGCTGGGTGTCCGTGACCGGCGGGGCGGGCGGGTCCTGAGGTGTGCGGGCCGCCCGAGGCGAACCCCCCGGGGCCCCTGCCTCCGTCACCCCCTGCGGCGTCCGCGCACACGCCGCGACCGGCGCGGCGGGCGCGGACGGCCCCGCCCCCGCCCGCCGCTGAACGGCCGGGCCGCGGCGCCGCCGCCACGCCCGTCCCCTGCGTGTCCGAGTCGTCGTCATCGCACTCCGCCTCCCGTCACTCGCCCGTGAGCGAGCCGAAGTCGGTGCCGGAGCCGAGGATCAGGCCGGCGCCGAGGAGGATCATCGTGGCCGGGACCATGAATGTGGTGATCATCAGGGTGGCCTTGGGGACCGCGCGGGCCGCCTTGCGGCGGGCGTTCTGCGCGTCCGTGCGGCGCATGTCCTTGGCGAGCGCCACCAGGGTGTCGACGATGGGCGCGCCCAGCTCCTCGCCCTGCTGGAGGGCGGTGACGAACATCGCGACCTGTTCGGAGTCGTTGCGGCGGCGCAGTTCGGCGAAGGCCTGCCGCCGGCTCATGCCGAGGTCCATCTGGCGCAGGGTGATGCGCAGTTCGTCCGCCCAGGGGCCCTCGTACTGCGAGGAGACGCGTTCGAGGGCCTGGCGGAAGCCGAGGCCCGCGCTGACCACGACGGCGAGGACGTCGAGGAAGTCAGGCAGGGTCCGCTCGATGACGTCCTTGCGGACGCGGATCGCCGACCAGATGCCGACCTCCGTCCAGAACGCGCCGAACGCGAGCAGCAGCAGCGCCACGAACAGCTGGCCGCGCATCAGGAACACCAGGAAGCCGAAGCCGCCGAGGGCGCCGTAGACGGCGCGGCGGGCGGCGTAGCGGTGGATGGTGAGGCCGCCGGGGTTGCCCGCGAGGTCGATCCTGCGGCGGTACTTGGCGACCAGTCCGGGTCCCATGAGGCGCAGTACGGCGGGCGCGTAGCGCATGCCCATGCGGTCGATGAGGGAGTCGACCGCGCCGGTGCGGGTGGAGCCGACCTCCAGGGCGAGCATCAGGTCGCCGGGGAGTTTCGCCTCCGCCCGGTACATGCGGATGCCGGCGAAGATGCCGCACACGGCGAGGGCCGTCAGTGCGGCGAGCGCGAGTGCCATGTCGTCGTCCCCTTCCCGGCTCAGACGTCGATGCGGGACAGGCGGCGGATGAGCAGGAAGCCGACGGCGTACAG
Source organism: Streptomyces sp. GB4-14 (assembly GCF_022696125.1). NCBI lineage: Bacteria > Bacillati > Actinomycetota > Actinomycetes > Kitasatosporales > Streptomycetaceae > Streptomyces > Streptomyces sp. GB4-14. The sequence goes on from NZ_RZHO01000002.1 coordinate 2,160,566, forward strand.
GCCGAAGGCGACGAGGACCGCGATCTGTCCGGCCGTCGATCCGGTCATGCGCTCCAGGGCGCCGTCCTTCACGCCGTTCATCAGGAACAGCGAGCCGACGCCGAGCACCGGCACGGCGTACGAGGTCATGCTGACCTGGGAGAGCTGGGTGCGGACCTCGCGCCGGGTCTCCTTGCGTTCCTCCAGCGTCTCGGTGAGGTTGCGCAGGGCGCTCACCACCTGGCCGCCCGCCCGGTTGGCCAGCACCAGCGTGGTGACCAGGACGACGAGTTCGCGCGAGGGGAGCCGGTCGGAGAGTTCGCCGAGGGCGTCCTCCATGGAGGCGCCCATCGCGAGCTGGTTGGCCACCTTGGCGAGTTCCTCGCCGGCCGGGGCCTCCAGCTCCTCCGCGGCGATGCCGATGGCGGTGCGCAGGGCGAGGCCCGCCTGGGTGGCGTTGGCGAGGATGCGGGCCAGTTCGGGGAGCTGGTTGATGAACCGCTCGATGCGTTTCTGCCGCTGCCAGTCGAGGAACTGCAGGGCGGCCCACACGCCGAGGAGTCCCGCGATCGGGCCGAAGAAGGGCGCGAGGGCGGCCTGCCCGGCCAGCCACAGTCCGGCGACGGCGGTGAGCATCGCCACGGAGAACTCGCCCGGTGTGACGTCCAGGCCGGTGGCGAGCAGGCGCAGCTCCAGTTTGTGGCCGAGGCGGGTGCGGCGCAGCCGGCGGTCCAGCGTCGGGAAGCGGCGCCGGCGGCCGGCGGCCGGGAGCTCCCCGGTGGCCGACAGCCGGTCCACCAGTGCGTGGCGCTGCGCCCGCCCGGCCGCGTACACGTGCACGCCTGCGACCGCGAGGACGCAGGTCAGCAGGGTGACGCCGGTGGTCAGCGTGATCAGGTTCTGCAGCTCCATGGGGGCGGTACCTACCTGGCTTCTCGGGTGGCGAGCTGGTCGGCGGAGTGGGCGATGCCGAACGCCTGCGGGACGGGCTGGCCCGCCATGTAGAGGCGGTCGGCGGTCCGCCGGGGCAGGGGATGGTGGACGAAGGAGCCGTGGACGCGGCCGTCGGGGGTCATCGGGAGCGCGTCGAAACGGGCGACCGTGGCCAGCCGGTACGGCTCCCCGCCGTGGCTCTCCAGCAGGGCGATCTCGGTGATGCGGCGGGCGCCGTCGGCGAACCGGGTGAGCTGGACGATCACGTCGACGGCGCTGTTGATCTGGTCGTGCAGGGCGACGAAGGGGATCTCCACGTCGGACATGGAGGCGAGGGTCTGCAGCCGGGTGAGGGCGTCCTCGGCGCTGTTGGCGTGGACGGTGGCGAGGGAGCCGTCGTGTCCGGTGGACATGGCCTGGAGCATGTCCAGGGACTCGCCGCCGCGGACCTCGCCGACGACGATGCGGTCGGGCCGCATCCGCAGGGAGTTGCGGACCAGGTCGCGGATGGTGACCCGGCCCTTGCCCTCGACGTTCGGCGGGCGGGACTCCAGGCGGATGACGTGCGGCTGCTGGAGCTGGAGTTCGGCGGAGTCCTCGATGGTGATGATGCGTTCGCCCGTGGGGATCAGACCGGACAGGGCGTTGAGGAGGGTCGTCTTCCCGGTGCCGGTGGCGCCGGACACGATGATGTTGAAGCGGGCCTGCACCAGTCCGGCCAGCAGGTACAGCATGGGCTCGTCGAGCGAGCCGAGGCCGATCAGCTCCTGGAGGGTGAAGGAGCGGGGGAAGCGGCGGATGGTGAGGACCGCGCCGGTCAGGGACAGCGGCGGGATGATGACGTTGACGCGCTCCCCGGACGGCAGCCGGGCGTCGACCATGGGGTTGGACTCGTCGACGCGGCGGTTCACGGTGGAGACGATGCGTTCGATCGTCTGCATGAGCTGGTCGTTGGAGGCGAACCGCAGCGGCAGCTGCTCCACCCGGCCGCCGCGCTCGACGAAGACGGCGTCGGGGCCGTTCACCATGATCTCGGTGACGGACGGGTCCTCCAGCAGCGGTTCGAGGATGCCGAGGCCGAGGGCCTCGTCGACGACGCGTCGGATCAGCTGGGAGCGTTCGACCGTCGACAGGACGGGGCCCTCGCGGCTGATGATGTGGCCGAGGACGCGTTCCAGCCGGGCCCGGCGCTCGGCCGGGGACAGCGCGCTCATCTCCGCGAGGTCGATCTCCTCCAGGAGCTTGGCGCGGAAGGACGCGACGAGGTGGCCTTCCTCGCCCCGCCCGGTCCTCTCCTCGGGGGAGTTGATGCGTGCCCGCAGGCTCATGAGTGGCTCGCTCCTCGTCGTCCTCGTCCCGGTTCCTGGTTCGTCGGGCGCTCCGGTGGTGGTGGGGTCAGTGGTCGACGGGCATCGTGGCGCTCCTCCCCGCCGATCCGAAGTCCCAGCCGGGCACGACGGACGGGATGTCGACCCGGGCGGTGACGGTGACCTCGTCGCCGCCGCCCGACGTGCCGCACGAGGTGCCGCCGGCCAGCCAGGAGCTGACGGCGGCCGCGCAGGCGGCCTGGGCGCCCTGGTTCAGGGAGGCGCTGCGGGCGCCCGCGCGGGCGGCGGTGCCCGCCTGCTGTGCGGTGTAGGCGATCAGGCCGAGCTGCACCCCGGCCATCGCCACGATCAGCAGGACCGGCAGGAAACCCAGGTACTCGATCGCCACCTGCCCGCGGTCGCGGCGACGGTCACCTTGCCGGTGCGGCATGTCGGATCGGTACGCCATGTCAGTCCGTCTCCTCCTCGACCGCGCCCGCGTGACCGGTCACGTCGAACGGGAACGACAGCGTGCCGGGGAAGAGGATCGGCACCCTGATCCTCACGTCGGCGGTGACCATGCCGCCGCCCGTCGCGCAGGTCACCGTGGCTCCGCTGCCCCAGGCGCCGGACAGCTTGTCCGTGCCGGCCGCTTGGCAGGCGCCCTGGCGTGCGCCGGGGGACGCGGCCGTCCCGGCGCGGGCCGCCTCGTCGGCGGCGTTCCCGGCGAGGGTGAAGGTGTAGCCGACGAGCACGAGCTGCCACAGCACGACCAGCGTGACGAGGATCGTCGGGGTCATGCCGAGGAACTCGACGGTGACCTGCCCCCGGTCGCGGCCCGGCCCCGTCGCCCTCGCCCACCTGTGGCCGCTCATCCCGTGCCGTCCCTGCGCCGCCGGAAGCTGACCGCGCCCCGGTCGCCGCGCAGCCGGCCGCCCTTGTGGCCGGTCTGCGCGGCCCGTACCAGGCCGAGTTCGCCGGCCAGCGCCCACATCGCCTGCTTCACGGTGCTCTTCGCCTCCAGTTCGTGCACGCGTCCGGCGTCCACCACGCCCTGGAGCTCCTTGAAGTGGGCGGGGACCGTGGTGACGGCGACCGCGGTGCCGGTGATCCGCGCGATGAGCGGCGGCTGGATCTCCGTGGACCGGGTGTGCCGGTTGACGACGACCGTGGTCTCCTCCGCCTTGCGGATCTGCAGCCGGTCCCACATCCGCACGGCCCGCTTGGCGCCCCGTACGGCGATCACGTCGGGGGTGGTGACCAGCAGGGCCCGGTCGGCCATCTCCACGGCCGCCGCGCCGGCGCCGCCGAGCTGGGCGCCGCAGTCGACGACGACGACCTCGTAGCGGGAGCGCAGGGCACCGACGATGTGACGGGCCGCCCGGTCGGTGACCTCCTCGCCGCGTTCGCCCTCGGCGGGGGCGAGGAGCAGGGCGAGTCCGCTGTCGTGGCGGAAGACGGCGTCGGCGAGGACGCGCGGGGAGATGTCGTTGATCGCGGCCAGGTCGACGACGGACCGCCGGAACTGGACGTCCAGGTAGGAGGCGACGTCCCCGGTCTGGAGATCCATGTCGACCAGGGCGGTGGCGCGTCCGGAGGTCTGGGCGGCGAGCGCGAGCTGCACCGCGGTGAGGGTGGCGCCGACCCCTCCTTTGGCGCCGCTGACGGTGACGACGGTGCCGCCGGCGCCGGAGACCGGGTCGGCGCCGGCGCCCAGGTGGCGCCGTACGCCGGCCGACCACTGGGCGACCGCCTGGACCCGGCTGGCGAGCTCCTCGTAGCTCAGCGGGAGGGCGGCCAGGCCGCGGGCGCCGTGGTCCATGGCGGCCTGGAAGAGGCCGGGGCTCGCGTCGGAGGTGACGAGGACGACGCCGACGGCGGGGAAGCGCAGGGCGACCTCGCGGATCAGTTCCAGCGCGGGGACGGGGCCGATCCGCTCGTGGACGACGACCACCTCGGGCAGTTCGTCCAGGGACTCGGCGGCCAGCCGGGAGAGGGTGTCGACGAGCTGCGTGGAGTCGGTCACCGGGGCCATCGGCTCCGTGTCGGGGAGCTGGCCGATCAGGGTGGTGAGGGACCGGGCCGCGTCCGCGTCACCGACTGCCGGGAGGATCCTGGTGGACATGCGGGCCTCTCACTTGTCCTGCGCGAGTTCGTACGTCCGGTCCTTCTCGGGGACGCCCGTGTCGCCCCCGGGGCCGACCAGCGCGAGCCGCACCCGCTGGGCGAACGACTCGGCGTAGGTGATGCGCTGGGCGTCGAGGGTGGACAGCGCGAAGGTGATGGGGACGGCGTCGGCGGGGCCCCGGCGGTCGTCCTCGTCGGGCTGGAGGGCGGTGAGCCGGCCGACGTCGAGGACCTTGGCGCCGGTGACGATGATCTTCGACTGGTCGGGGTCGCCCTCGCGCTGCCCCTCGAAGGTGGCGTACACGTTGACCGTGGAGCCCGGGGTGATCTTGCCGGCCACGCCCGTCGCCGCGTCGATCATGATGGCGACCTCCTGCTGCCCCGGCCGGAGGGCGGGCCGGTCCACGATCATGTCGGTCTGCAGCAGCGAGCCCTTGCGCAGGGTGGTGACGGCGATCTTGCCGCGGATGTCGTCGAGGTCGGTGACGGCGTTCTCCGACAGCCAGCGCTCGGGCATCTCGATCCGCTCGAACTGGTCGGCGCCGAGCGTGGTGTAGGGCGCGATGTCGGTCTTCAGCCGGTAGGCGGCGACCTCGGGGCCGACCTTGGAGCGCACGTCGTTGATGACGGAGAGCACGCCGGCGAACGCGCCGAGGGCGCACAGGACCGACAGGAGGATGAGTATCACGCCTCGGCGCTGACGGGAGTTCATGAACCGTGCAACCTCGTTGGGGGGTGGCGGTCGAGCGGGACGGTGCGGGCTCGTGCGGTGGACGGACGGGTCAGGTGCGTCGGGTGAGGGCCGGTCTGGCCTCGGGGGCGGGCGGGGTGGCCGAGCAGAACACGCAGCGGTCGCCGATGACGTCGATGCCGCACCAGTGGCAGGTGCCGCGCCGTACGGACGTGACCAGTTGGTAGAGGACGGACAGGTCGGGCAGGAAGGTGCAGAACTCGACGAGCTTGCCGGTGCCCCACCAGCGCCCGGACTCGGCGGGCAGCGGCGCCTCGCGCAGGCCTTGCACCCGCCAGGCGGGCGCCAGGGTGGTGGTGACCCAGTCGGAGGGGAGCTGGCCGCGGGCGACCAGCATCCAGGTGCCGAACTCGGGTCCGTCCAGCATGGCGTCGGGGCCGAGGCGCACGAGCTGCGGCTGGGGGTGGGCGAGGACGGCGAACTGGCTGCCGGGAAGCCAGGACTTGGCGTGCTGCTTGAGGTCGACGGGGACCCGGTCGAGGCGGGCGACGGAGCCCAGCAGCGCCCCGGCGTGCAGGTAGTGGGTGAGCAGCCGGCCGGCCGAGGCGAGCACGCCGGGACCGATGTCGCAGGAGGCGAGCTGCCGTAACTGGCGGGCCAGCACGGCCACGGCGAGCGGCGGCAGGTCGGGGCGGAACAGCGCTATCCGGTCGCTCTCCAGCAGGGAGCGCAGGGTGTGGAGCCGTCGCAGGACGGGGGCCGGGGTGGCCGGGGAGCACACGACAACGACATGGCCGTGCGTCTCGACGACGGCCTGGAGCTCGGTCAGCACCTGATCGAGCGGGCGGGTGTCGACGTCGCGCAGCACGACGGCGGGCAGCGTCCGTTCGTCCTGCGCCGGCAGCGCCATGTCGGCGCCGGTCACGGCAACGGCAGTTGGCACGCGCGGCTCCCCGTTCTCCCCATGCCCGTCGGCCCACCGGGTGTTACTCCGGTGCACCCTCGTGACTTCACTGCGTGACTACCTCAGCACTGTATCCGCGGGTCTGTGACCGGAGAACAGCCTTTGGGCAGCCGAACAGCAACTCCTCGGACTCACAATGCGTCAAACCGGGGCAGGTCGATCATCTCGCCGGTCTCGATACGGCACCGACCGTGCGGGTTTGGTGCACCCGGCTTGACGCCGGACCCGCTCCGGTCCCTCCGGGCCACGCTTCCCACCCGCCCGTCGCCCTACTCGCGTGCGGGCGCCGCCGTTTCCGGTCTGGACCTATTGACAAGCGGATTGGTCTGGACCACGGTGTGACGCATCAACGGTGGCCACCGTCGCTTCCCCTCCCCAACTCCCCCACCGGAGGCCCCAAGTGGACCGCGCATCCCGTACGCCCGGACGCGGCAGACGCCCCTGGGCGGCCGCCCTCGTCTCCGCCCTGGCCCTCGCCCTTCCCCTCGCCGGAGCGGGCCAGGCGACCGCGGCCGACGTCAACAACGCGAAGAACGCCGGGTTCGAGTCGGGCCTGAGCGGCTGGAGCTGCTCCGCGAACAGCGGCAGTGTCGTCTCCTCCCCCGTGCACGGCGGCGCGTCCGCGCTGAAGGCCACGCCCGCCGGGCAGGACAACGCCCGCTGTTCCCAGACGGTCGCGGTGCGGCCGGGCTCGACGTACCGGCTGACCGGATGGGTGCAGGGCGGGTACGCCTACCTGGGCGTGACCGGCACCGGCACCACGGACGTGTCCACGTGGACGCCGGACTCCTCCGCCTGGAAGCAGCTGTCGACCAGCTTCACCACCGGCTCGAGCACCACCTCGGTGACGGTCTACACCCACGGCTGGTACGGCCAGCAGCCCTACTACGTCGACGACGTGTCCGTCCTCGGCCCCGACGGAGGCGGCGGCGGTGACCCGGAGCCGACGGTCCCGGCCACCCCGGGCGGGCTGACCGTCTCCGGCACGACGGCCGGTTCGGTGACGCTGGCGTGGAACGCGGTGTCCGGCGCGACCGGCTACACCGTCTACCGCGACGGCACCCGGGCGACCGCCGTGACGGGCACCTCGGCCACCGTGACCGGGCTCGCGGCCTCCACGTCGTACAGCTTCCAGGTCACGGCGACCAACGCCGCGGGCGAGTCCGCCAAGTCGGCGGCGGTGTCCGTGCGCACCCGGGAGAACGGCGGCGGGGGCGGTGACCTGCCCCGGCACGCGGTCACCGGCTACTGGCAGAACTTCAACAACGGCGCGGCCGTGCAGAAGATCTCCGACGTGCCGGCCCAGTACGACATCATCGCGGTCGCCTTCGCCGACGCCACCGGCACCCCGGGCGCCGTCACCTTCAACCTGGACTCGGCGGGCCTGAACGGCTACACCGTCGACCAGTTCAAGGCGGACGTCCGCGCCAAGCAGGCGGCCGGCAAGAAGGTCATCATCTCGGTGGGCGGCGAGAAGGGCACCGTCGCGGTGAACGACTCCGCCTCCGCGACGAACTTCGCCGACTCGGTGTACGCCCTGATGCGGGAGTACGGCTTCGACGGCGTCGACATCGACCTGGAGAACGGGCTGAACGCGACCTACATGACGCAGGCGCTGCGGCAGCTGTCCGCGAAGGCGGGCCCGTCGATGATCCTGACGATGGCGCCGCAGACCATCGACATGCAGTCGACGTCCAACTCCTACTTCCGGACGGCGCTGAACGTGAAGGACATCCTCACGGTCGTCAACATGCAGTACTACAACAGCGGTTCGATGCTGGGCTGCGACGGCAAGGTCTACAGCCAGGGTTCGGTGGACTTCCTCACCGCGCTGGCCTGCATCCAGCTGGAGAACGGCCTCGACCCGTCCCAGGTGGGCCTCGGCCTGCCGGCCTCCACCCGGGGCGCGGGCAGCGGCTATGTCGCGCCGTCCGTGGTGAACGCCGCCCTGGACTGCCTGACCCGCGGCACCAACTGCGGCTCGTTCAAGCCCTCGAAGACCTACCCGGGTCTGCGTGGCGCGATGACCTGGTCCACCAACTGGGACGCCACGGCGGGCAACGCCTGGTCGAACGCGGTGGGCCCGCACGTCCACGCGCTGCCGTAGCCGATCCGGCTTCCGCCCCGACCGCCCCTGTCCGGCCCACCGGGCAGGGGCGCGGTGTCTCCGCGCCGGTCAGCTGATCCAGAGCAGAAGGCCGTCCCCGTCACGGGCCGCCGCGCGGAAGTACGGCACCAGGGCCTCGTAGTGGGCGGTCACCTCGTCCAGCGGCTCACCGCGCTCCCAGACGATCGTCGGGTAGATGTCCGCCGCGGCCAGGTCGGCCGGGGTGACCCCCTCGGTCAGCCGGGCGGAAGGCGTGGCGGCGAAGGCCTCGGCGGCGGTGCGGACCTGCTCCGGGGTGAGGCAGCGGGGCGGTCCGTAGCTCCAGTTCCCCGCGCCGGGTATCTCCTCCTCGCCGAAGACGACGTCCACGGGGAAACCGATGCGCCGGAGCAGGAAGTCGAGGGCGTGCCACATCTTGTCGGTCTCGAAGCGGCGCGCCCGGTCCCCCGGCGGCTCCACGTCCCACTCCTGCTCGGTCAGCTCCTGAACACGCTCGTACGCCCAGTCCGGATCGCCGACCGCGCGCTCGAACTCGGCGGCCGTCAGGCGCGCGTACTCCCCGATCATGCCCACGATGGCTCCCCGACAGGTCGACGGCCGGCGCTCGTGCGCGCCGGTGAAGGACGCGGTCATCCTGGCAGCGGCCACTGACAACGGACCGCGCGCGCTGTGTCCGCCGCCACATGAAACATTTCTCCGGGTCCACCGCATCAGTGAGGTGAGAGCGGTTCGGGGAGCCACGACGGGGGACGGCGGAATGAGACAGCAGCGCAGAGCGGACTACACGGAGTTCGCCTCGGCGCGGGCGGGCCACCTGTACCGGTCCGCGTGCCTGCTCACCGCCGGGGACACGCACCTCGCCGAGGACCTCGTGCAGGAGACCTTCGGCCGGCTGTACCTCCGCTGGGGGCGCGTCTCACGGGCGGAGAACCCGGCCGCGTACGCGCAGACCGTGCTCACCCGGACCTTCCTCGCCCACCGCAGACTGCGCAGCAGCCGGGAGCGGGCGACCGACTCGTTCCCCGACCTGCCGGGCGCCGACGGCGGTGACGCGCCACTGAGGCTGACGCTGATGGCCGCGCTCGCCAGGCTGCCCGTCAAGGACCGCGCCGTGGTCGTCCTGCGCTACTGGGAGGACCGCTCGGTGGAGCAGACCGCCGACGCGCTGAACGTCAGCTCGGCGGCCGTGCGCACGCGGTGCGTCCGCGCGCTCGGCCGGCTGCGGGAGCTGCTGGGCGAGGACCTCCACGAGTTCTCCCGCCCCTGACGCCGGCCGCCCGGCCCCTTCATCGACCTCCTACGCTCACACCCGCAGAAAGGTGGGTTCGTCATGCCCGAGAACCAGTACACCGATCCCTTCGAGGACCGGTTCGCCGCAGCGCTGCGCGACACCGGCCACAGCTTCCGCGCCGACGACCCGGCCGCCCTCGCCGGCAGAGGTGAGGTGCGCGGACGGCGGAAGCAGCTGCTGCGGCGTACGGCCGTGCTCGGCGGGATGACCGGTGTCGCCCTGGTCGGTGTGGGTGCGACGCTGCTCCTGCCCGCCGACGTGCACGGCCCCCGGCGGACCTCCGCGGCGGCCGGTCCTGCCGCGACGGCGAGCCCGTCGGCGGCGATCCCGTCGCCCGCCGGGACTTTCACGGGCGACGACATGCTGCGTTCGCTCAAGGAGCTGCTGCCGCAGGGCACGTTCAGCGAGGAGCAGGCCCAGGGCACGGGGGCGACGACGCCCCCGTACGCGCGGCTGGTGTTCGACGACGGCGCGGGCGCGGCGGCACTCGGTCTGAGCGTCGACCGGACGGACCCCGGCGGCGAGCAGGCCGCCCAGTGGACGACGTGCCCGGACAAGAGCATCGTCTCCTACGACGACTGCACCAGCGCCACGCAGCCGGACGGCTCCCGGCTCATGGTGCTCCGCGGCTACGAGTACCCGGACCGGCGGGTGGACACCAGGTGGTGGAACGCCGAACTGGTCACGCCGGACGGGGTGCACGTGACCCTGAGCGAATGGAACGCGCCCGCGCAGAAGGACGCGCCGGTGTCGCGCCCGCAGCCCCCGCTCTCCGTCGAGCAGCTGAAGGAGGTCGTCACCGCCGACGTGTGGCGGCGGGTCGCCGCCGCCATGCCGCAGAGTCCGAACCCGTCCGTGACCGGCGAGGCGCCTTTGGAGGGCAGGCCGTCCGGGGCGATCGCCAAGACGCTCATGGGTCTGCTGCCCGAGAACGTGAAGGTGACCGGCCGGAGCGGCCCGGGCGGCGACTACGCGTACCTCGTCGTCGACGACGGCAAGGGCGGGAGCCTCGTCCAGATCAATGTGCAGCCCGGTATGTCCGACGTGGCCGGCGACCTGTTCCGGGACGCCGAGAAGCTGGCCGACGGCACGCTGGTCACCACCCGGAAGTCGCCCGGGGAGAAGGCCGGCAAGGACGTCGTCATGTGGACCGCGGACACCTTGCGCCCCGACGGGCTGCGCGTCGTCGTCAGCGCCTTCAACACGCCGGCCCAGAACGAGGACGCCACGCGCGACGCCCCCGCGCTCACCCTGGCGCAGCTGCGGGAGATCGCGCTGAGCACGGTGTGGGACGCGGGGGCGTGAGGCGGGCCGGACGGCGGACCGGTCAGAAGAACTCCGACCACGGCTGGTCCCAGATCTGCTTGACCGCCAGGACCAGGAACAGCAGGCCCGCGACCGTCAGCATGCCGTTGCTGAGGTGGCCGTTGCGCCACTCGCGCGGGGTGCGTGAGGAGTTCAGCAGCCACAGGAGGGTCAGGGCGAGGAACGGCATGAAGGCGGCGCCGAGGACGCCGTAGATGATGATCAGGCGGAACGGCTCGTCCTGGAACAGCAGGATCATGGGCGGGAACGTCAGCCACAGCAGGTACGCGCGGAAGGCCCAGGAGCGTTCCCGGCGGCCGGAGGCCAGTTCGTCGGCGCGCGCCTGACGCTCACCGCGCTGCCGGGCGAGGAAGTCGGCGAACATCAGGCTCACGCCGTGCCAGACGCCGATCAGGGAGGTGAAGGAGGCGGCGAAGAAGCCGACCAGGAACAGGGTGCCGGTGGTCGCCCCGTACCGGTCCTCGAGGATGTCGCCGAGCTGGATCAGCCCCTGGTCGCCCCCGGAGATGGCGACGTTCGCCGAGTGCAGCAGCTCCGCGCCGACGAAGAGCATCGCGACGACGAAGATGCCGGTGGTGATGTACGCGACCCGGTTGTCCAGCCGCATGACCTTCATCCAGCCGCTGTCGGTCCAGCCCTTGGCGTTGACCCAGTAGCCGTAGGCGGCCAGTGTGATGGTGCCGCCGACGCCGCCGATCAGGCCGAGGGTGTTGAGGATGGAGTCCTTCTCGTCGGGCACCACGGGGAGGAGGCCGGCGAAGGCGTCGCCCAGGTTGGGCGTGACGCGGAACGCCAGGTAGACGGTGACCACGAACATGACGCCCACCAGGACGGTCATGACCTTTTCGAACACCGCGTACTTGTTGAACCAGACGAAGACCAGGCCCACCAGTCCGCAGGCGATGCCCCAGTACTCGAGGTCCATCACGTCCGGGAACAGTGCCTGGAGCGGCAGCGCGCTGGAGGACATGGCGGCGGCGCCGTAGACGAAACCCCAGATGACGGCGTAGACGGCGAAGAACCAGGTGGTCCAGGGGCCGAGCGTGGCCCAGCCGTCGAACAGGGTGCGCCCGGTGGACAGGTGCCACCGGCCGCACGCCTCCGCGAGGGAGATCTTCACCAGGCAGCCGACGACGGCGGCCCACAGCAGGGTGTAGCCGAAGTTGCTGCCCGCGATGAGGGTGGCCACGAGGTCACCGGCGCCCACGCCGGTCGCGGCGACGACGATGCCGGGGCCGATGTAGCGCCAACTGGACCCGCGCGGCCGGGGGCCGGGCCCTTCCTGCGCGCCGATGTCCTGGGTGTTTCCCGTGGTGTCCGCCATGGGGTCAAGAAAGCGGACGGGTGCCGGTCCCACAAGAGGGCGTGCCGGGATCTTCACCGGTTCCCCCTGGCGGGGCGGCCGACGCCGCACTCTTGACCTGATCATGTCAGCTCTCGACGATGGCCGCACCGCACCACGCACGTCGCCATGAACCACCCCACCTCCCCACAAGGAGAATTCATGCGACTCCGTTCCCGCGGCAGACGCCCCGCCGCGCTCGCCGCACTCCTCGCCCTCGCGCTCGCCGCGCCTCTGTCGCTCACCGCGGCCGCCCCGGCCGGCGCCGACGGGGCGCGCCGGGCGGCCCCCTCGGCGGACGACATCCGCCAGTACGAGATCCACCAGCGCACCACGCCCGTGACCCGTACGGCGATCCAGCGGGCCGGCGTCACCGTGGACGAGGCCGACGAGGAGACCGTGGTCGTCTCCGGCCGCGCCGACCAGATCCGCGAACTGCGCCGCCAGGGCTACGAGGTCACCCCGCTGGGCACGGCCCCCGACCGCTCCACGGCCGCCGACGGACCGCGCCTGTTCGACTTCCCCTCGGCGGACTCCCGCTACCACAACTACGCCGAGATGAACGCGGAGATCGACCAGCGGATCGCCGCGTACCCGTCCATCATGAGCAAACGCGTGATCGGCAAGTCCTACCAGGGCCGGGACATCGTCGCGGTCAAGGTCAGCGACAACGTCGGCGCCGACGAGGCCGAGCCCGAGGTGCTCTTCACCCACCACCAGCACGCCCGCGAGCACCTCACCGTCGAAATGGCCCTGTACCTGCTGCGGGAGCTGGGCGCCGGGTACGGCAGCGACGCCCGGGTCACGAAGATGGTGCAGGAGCGGGAGATCTGGATCGTCCCCGACCTCAATCCGGACGGCGGCGAGTACGACATCGCCACCGGCTCCTACCGGTCCTGGCGCAAGAACCGCCAGCCCAACTCCGGTTCGTCGTACGTGGGCACCGACCTGAACCGCAACTGGGACTACCGCTGGGGCTGCTGCGGCGGCTCCTCCGGTTCCAAGTCGTCCGAGACCTACCGGGGTTCGGCGCCCGAGTCGGCACCCGAGGTGAAGGTGGTCGCCGACTTCGTGCGCGGCAGGGTGGTCGGCGGGGTGCAGCAGATCAAGGCCGGCATCGACTTCCACACCTACAGCGAGCTGGTGCTGTGGCCGTTCGGCTACACCTACTCCGACACCACCACCGGCATGACCGCCGACGACCACGCCGCGTTCAAGGCCGTCGGCCAGAAGATGGCCGCCAGCAACGGCTACACGGCCCAGCAGTCCAGCGACCTGTACATCACCGACGGGTCGATCGACGACTACCTCTGGGGCGCCCACAAGATCTTCGGCTACACCTTCGAGATGTACCCGAGGTCGGCGTCCGGCGGCGGGTTCTACCCGCCCGACGAGGTCATCGAGCGGGAGACGTCCCGCAACCGTGACGCCGTCCTCCAGCTCCTGGAGAACGCCGACTGCATGTACCGGGTGGTCGGCAAGGAGGGCCAGTACTGCCGTTAGGGCCTGCCGGCCGCCTCGGCCTTGCCCTCGGCCTCGGCCTGCTGGTCCTCCGCCTTGTCCTCCGCCCGGTCCTCGGCGTCGTCCTTCGCGTCGTCGGAACCGGCCTGTTCCCCGGCGCCGTCGTCGAAGTACGCGTCGAGGACCTTGTCCAGGGCGGCGTCCCACTCGGCGAACCGGCGGCGTGAGTCGGCCTCGATCTCGATCGGGTACCAACGCCGGTCCGGGGTGTGGACGGTGACGGTGAACCGCTTGCCGAAGCGGGCCGTCTCCGTCTCCACCGCGCCGATCTCGTCCCAGCGGAAATCGCACTCCTGGTCGTCCAGCTTCAGCCGCACGCCGCGGTGGTCGGCGACGATGGCGGCACGGCGGTCGGACGCCTCGAAGACCGGGCCGTCGGGGGCGGGTTCCGGCTCGTCGTCACCGGCGGCCTGGTCGTCCCCGGCGGCCGGGGAGTCACCGGACTTCTCCGGCTCGTCGGCCGCCGGGGAGGCATCCGAGGCGGCTTCCGTCGCGGTGTCGTCGACGGCTCCGTCCCCGTCCGTGCCGGGCGTGTCCTTCGCGTCCTCCTCGCGGCCGGTCGCGGGCGCGGTGAGCCCGGGGATGAAGGCCGGGTCGAAGCCGGCGCCCTCCAGGGGCTTGCTGCTGCTCGAACCTATGCGCTGCTCCACACCGCAGGAGTATGGTCGACGATCCTGTGCGCGTCACAGCCAGCCCCGACTTCGTTATCAGACGCCTACACGGGCACCACGCCTCACCGCGCCCCCGGGGTCACACCACCAGGCTCAGCGCCGCCGCGACGACGAACCCGGCGACGGACAGCACGCTCTCCAGCACCGTCCACGTCTTCAGCGTGTCCCGCTCGCTGATGCCGAAGTACTTGGCGACCATCCAGAACCCGCCGTCGTTGACGTGCGAGGCGAAGATCGAGCCCGCCGAGATGGCCATGATGACGAGGGCGACGAAGGCCTGCGAGTGGTCGCCCCCGGAGAGCAGCGGCGCCACGATGCCGGCCGTGGTGACGATGGCGACCGTCGCCGAGCCCTGCGCCACCCGCAGCACCACGGAGATCAGGTACGACAGCACGATGACCGGCAGGCCGACGTCGTTGAAGGTGTCGGAGAGGGCCTGGGCGACCCCGCTGCCCTTGAGCACGGCGCCGAAGACGCCGCCCGCGCCGACCACCAGCAGGATGTTGCCGACCGGCTTGAGCGAGGAGGTGGACACCGTCTCCAGGGACTTGCGGGACCAGCCGCGCCGGATGCCCAGCAGGTAGTACGCGAGGAACAGGGCGAGGGTGAGCGCCACGAACGGGTGGCCGAAGAACTCGATGACCGACCGCAGGGTGGAGGGGTCCAGCGCGATGGAGGAGAAGGTCGCCGCGAGGATGAGCAGGAGCGGCGTGCCGATGATGCCGAGGACCGTGCCGAGCGGCACCGGCGTCTCGCGCGGCTGAACGCCCGACGCGCGCTGTTCGGCGGCGACGGCGTCCTTGGCCTCCTGCGCGGCCTCCACCATGTCCTGCGGGACGGCGACGAAGATGCGCTTGCCGATCCACGCGGAGTAGACCCACGCGGCGACGACCGCGGGCAGGCCGCAGACCACGCCCATGAGGATGACCCAGCCGAGGTCCACGTGCAGCAGTCCGGCGGCGGCCACCGGGCCCGGGTGCGGGGGCAGGAAGGCGTGGGTGACGGAGAGACCGGCGAGGAGGGGGAGGCAGTAGAGCAGGATCGACTTGCCGGAGCGCTTGGCGGCCGCGTAGACGATGGGCGCGAGGACGAAGATGCCGACGTCGAAGAAGACGGGGATGCCGAAGATGAGGCCGGTCAGGCCCATCGCGAGGGGCGCCCGCTTCTCACCGAACAGTCCGAGCAGCCGGGACGCCAGCACCTCGGCGCCGCCGCTGACCTCGAGGATCGCGCCGAGCATGGTGCCCAGGCCGATGATGATCGCGACATGGCCGAGGATGCCGCCCATCCCGGACTCGATGGTGGACACCGCGTCCGACTTCTGCACGGTGCCGAAGAGTTCGGTGACCGACAGGCCCGCGAGCAGGCCGACGGCTATGGAGACGCCGAGCAGGGCGACGAACGGCTGGAGGCGGACCTTGATGATCAGGAAGAGCAGCAGGGCGATGCCGATGGCGGCCACGGTGAGCAGGCCCGCGGTGCCGTCGATCAGGAGGAGCAGTCCTCCGGTGTGCGGTGGTGTCTCGGCGGGCGCGGAGGCGGCGAGCGGGAGGGACGGATGGGACATCGGGGGGTCCTCTGGGTAAGGGCATGGTGCTTTCGGGCAGGGGGGATCGCGGCACGGCGTCCCGGGGTGCGGGGCGCCGTGCCGTGACGACGTGCGGTGTGCGGGTGGTGAAGGGGGTCAGCCGAGGACGGCGAGCGCGTCGATCTCGATGAGGAGGCCGGCGGGGAGACCGACGTAGACGGTCGTGCGGGCGGCCGGGGGCTGGGTGAGGCCCTGCTCCTCGAAGTAGGCGTTGTAGAGGTCGTTCATCTCCGCGAAGTGGTCCACGTCCGTGAGGTAGACGCGGATCATCATCACGTCGTCCCAGCTCGCGCCGCCCTCCTCGAGGATCGCCTTGACGTTGGCGAGGGTCTGGAGGGTCTGCTCGCGCAGGGTGGGACCGGCGGGCGTGGGCGGCCTGCCCTCCTCGGCGGGCAGGAAGCCGACCTGGCCGGCGACCTGGAGGATGTTGCCCTTGCGGACGCCGTGCGAGAACTTCGCGGGCGGGGTGGTGTGGGTCTTCGGGGTCAGCGCGACTTTCTCGGTCATGCGGGGGATGTCCTTACTTCGGTTCTGCCGGGGTCCGGCCGGAGTACTCGCCGCTGATGGCGTCCGCGGTACGGCGCACCAGCGGGAGCAGGGTGAGGAGTTCGTCGGCGGTGACGACGACGTTCGGCGCGGAGACCGACATCGCGGCGACCACCCGGCCGTCGGCGCCGCGGATCGGCGCGGCGACGCAGTTGATGGACTCCTCGTGGCCGCCGAGGTCGGTGGCCCAGCCCTGTTCGCGCACCTTGGCCAGCTCCTGGAGGAACGCGGCCGCGTGGGGCGTCGAACGGGGCGTGTACATGGGGTAGTCGAGCTTCTCCGCGAGGGCGCGGCGCTCGTGTTCGGGCAGGTCGGCGAGGAGCAGCTTGGCCACGGCGGCGACCGTGATGGCGACGGGCTTGCCGATGCGGGAGTACATCCGCACGGGGTAGCGGCTCTCCACCTTGTCGATGTAGAGGACCTCGTTCTCCTCGTACACGGCGAGGTGGACGGTGTGCCCGCACTGCTCGTTGAGGCGTACGAGGTGGGCGTGGGCGATCTCGCGCACGTCGAGGTTCTCCATCGCCTCCTGGGCGAGGGCGAAGAGGCGGGCGCCGAGGCGGTAGCGCTGGTCGGACTGGCGGTAGACCAGGCCGTGCTCGTGGAGGGTGCGCAGCAGGCGCAGGGCCGTGGACTTGTGCACGCCGAGGCGGTCGGCGACCTGGCCGAGGTCGGCGGGGCCCTCCGCGAGCAGCGGAAGGATGCTCAGGGCGCGGTCTACGGTCTGGCTCATGGGGTGCGTGCCTCCTCTGCGGCCTCTGCGTCGGCGTCTGTCCAGCCGGGGCCGAGACGCAGTCTCCCCCACGCGGGGTCGTCGAGGGCGGCGAGGCGGTCGGCGAGGGTTCGGGGCGGGGGTGGGGCCAGGTCACCGGGGGTGATGAGGGTGGCGGCGGCGGCGAGGTGGCCGTGGCGAAGACGGTCCCGTACGGGCAGACCCCGGAGGGTGGACGAGAGGAAGCCGGCGGCGAAGGCGTCGCCGGCGCCGACTGCCGCGACGACGTCGACGTGCAGGGCGCGTACGAACGTCGCGGTGCCGTCGGCGTCCTCGCAGGGGCCGTCGGTGTCCTTGGCGAAGGCGACCGCTCCGCCCTTGCCCTGCTTGACGACGACGATCTCAGGTTCGGGAAGGGCCTCCCGCACCGCACGGGCGCCGTGCAGCCCCCATGCCTGGCGCGCCTCGTCCTCTCCCACGAAGACGATGTCCGCCCCGCGGGCCAGCTCCAGCAGGACGTCCGGATCCTGGCCCTCGCCCCACAGACCCGGGCGGTGGTTCACGTCGAAGGAGACGAGAGGGCGCCCCGGCCGGGGGGCCGTCAGCTCGCGCATCAGGTCCAGGCAGTCCGGCGAGAGCGCCGCCGTGATGCCCGAGAGGTGCAGGACGCGTCCTGCCCGCGCCGCCTCCAGGTCCACCTCCGTCGGCGACATCGCCGACGCCGCCGAGCCCGCCCGGTAGTAGGCGACCTCGTGGGTGTCGTCCGCGCGGTCGCCGGCCGTGCGGAAGTAGACGCCGGTGGGGCGGGAGGGGTCGCGGCGGACGTACGACACGTCGACGCCGTACGCGCCGATCGCCTCGACGAGGTGGTCGCCGAAGCCGTCCGCACCGACGCGGCTGACCCACCGGGTGGTGTGCCCGGCCGCCGCGAGCGCGCACGCCACGTTGGACTCCGCGCCGCCGATCGACCGGTGGAAGGCGGGGACGTCGGCGAGGCGGCCGGGCCGGGCCGGCAGGAACGTCACCATGGACTCGCCGAGCGCGACGACGTCCACGACGTCGGGGGCGTTGCGGGTTCCGGTGACGGTCACGATGGCGGGGCTCCTCGTCGGGGCGGGGCGCGGTGTCCGTTGACCGCGTGTGGCGGAGATGTTAGACAGCGGTGAGCGATATACGCAATGAGTGTTGCAGTGCACGCAACGCACCTGATCAGGGAGGCTGTCATGGTCCTCGATGCTCTCGCCCGCCTCGCCGAGGAACGGGTCGGCCACCGCTTCAAGGGTCTCCCGCCGGACGCCGCGGACCTCACCGTGGGCGAGCTGGCCGCACAGCGGCGGAACCTCTTCACCGACGGCTTCACCACCCCCGTGCTCGCACTGTCCGCCGAGCGGCTGGAGCACAACCTGGCGGCGCTGGAGACGTACGCCGAGCGGCACGGGCTGGCGTTCGCGCCGCACGGCAAGACCTCCATGGCGCCGCAGCTCTTCCACCGTCAGATCGAGCGGGGCGCCTGGGGCATCACCCTGGCCGTACCCCATCAGGTGCGCGTGGCGCGGGAGTTCGGCATCGAGCGGGTCTTCCTGGCGAACGAGCTGGTGGACGCGGCGGCGCTGCGGTGGATCGCCGCCGAGCAGGACGCCGACCCGGCGTTCCGGTTCGTCTGTTACGTCGACTCCGTGCGCGGGGTGGAGCTGATGGACGCGGCGCTGGCCGGGGCGTCACGGCCGGTGGACGTGGTGGTCGAGCTGGCCGCGGGTGAGGGCGCACGGACGGGCGTGCGGACGGAGGCGGAGTGCGCGGTGGTCGCCGACGCCGTGGCGGCCGCGCGGGCGCTGCGGCTGGTCGGGGTCGCCGGGTACGAGGGCGAGGTGCCCCGGGCGGACCCCGAGAGGGTCCGGGCCTGGCTGCGGCGGCTGGTGGCGCTGGCCGTGGACTTCGACGAGGCGGGGCGGTTCGCGGGGCTGGACGAGATCGTGGTGAGCGCGGGCGGCAGCGCCTGGTTCGACGCGGTCGCGGACGTCTTCGCGGAGGTGCCGGAGCTGTCGGCGCCGGTGCTGAAGCTGCTGCGCTCGGGCGCGTACGTGTCGCACGACGACGGGCACTACGAGCGGCTGACGCCGTTCAACCGGGTGCCGGGCGAGGGCGGTCTGGAGCCGGCGTTCCGGCTGTGGACGCAGGTGGTGTCGCGGCCGTCGGCGGAGCAGGCGTTCACCAACGCGGGCAAGCGGGACGCGGCGTACGACCTGGATCTGCCGGTGGCCCGGGCGGTGCGCCGGGAGGGGGTGGAGCGGCCGGCCACGGGCATCGAGGTGACCGGTCTGTCCGACCAGCACGCGTGGCTGCGCACCTCTTCGGAGGCGGATCTGGAGGTGGGAGACTGGGTGGGGTTCGGTCTGTCGCACCCCTGCACGTCCTTCGACAAGTGGGCGCTGATCCCCGTGGCGGAGGCGGACGGCACGGTCGTCGACTACATCCGCACCTTCTTCTAGGAGGCAGGACCGTGGAAGAGCTCGTCATCCGGGACGCGGACGTCGTCGACGGCTCCGGCGACCACTCCTACCGCGCGGACGTGGTGGTGGACGGCGGACGCATCGTCTCCATCGTGAAGGAGGCGGCGGACGCGGGCTGCCAGCGTCCGAAGGCACGGCGCGAACTGGACGCGGAGGGGCTGGTGCTGGCCCCCGGATTCATCGACATGCACGCGCACAGCGACCTCGCCCTGCTGCGCGACCCCGACCACAGCGCGAAGGCCGCGCAGGGGGTCACCCTCGAAGTGCTCGGCCAGGACGGACTCTCGTACGCGCCGGTGGACGACCGGACGCTGGGCGAGGTGCGGCGGGCGATCGCCGGGTGGAACGGCCCGGGCGACGGCATCGACTTCGACTGGCGCTCGGTGGGCGAGTACCTGGACCGGCTGGACCGGGGCGTCGCGGTGAACGCGGCGTACCTGATCCCGCAGGGCACCGTGCGCGCGCTGGCCGTCGGATGGGAGGACCGCGAGGCGACCCCTGAAGAGCTGAACCGCATGCGGCGGTTGGTCGCGGAGGGCATGGAGCAGGGCGCGGTCGGCATGTCGTCCGGGCTGACGTACACGCCGGGCATGTACGCCCCGGACGCCGAACTGACCGAGCTGTGCCGGGTGGTGGCGTCGTACGGCGGCTACTACTGCCCGCACCACCGCTCCTACGGCGCCGGCGCCCTGGAGGCGTACGCGGAGATGGTGGCCCTCACCCGGGAGGCGGGCTGCCCGCTGCATCTCGCGCACGCCACCATGAACTTCGGCGTGAACAAGGGCCGGGCCCCCGAGCTGCTGGCGCTGCTCGACGAGGCGCTGGACGCGGGCGCCGACATCAGCCTGGACACCTATCCGTACACCCCCGGCTGCACGACCCTCGTGGCGCTGCTGCCGAGCTGGGCGAGCGAGGGCGGCCCGGAGGAGGTCCTGCGGCGGCTCGCGGACGAGGCGACGGCGGAGCGGATCCGGCACGACCTGGAGGTCACCGGCTCGGACGGCTGCCACGGCGTGCCGGTGGAGTGGGAGACCGTCGAGATCTCCGGGGTGGGCGATCCGGCGCTGGACGAGTACGTGGGCCGCACGGTGCTCCAGGCGGCGCGGGCGCGCGGCGAGAGCCCCTGGACGGTGGCGCGGGAGCTGCTGCTGAAGGACCGGCTCGCCCCGACGATCCTCCAGCACGTGGGTCATGAGGAGAACGTCCGGGCAATCATGCGGCACCGGGTGCACACGGGCGGCTCGGACGGCATCCTCCAGGGCGCGAAGCCGCACCCGCGCGCGTACGGGACGTTTCCCCGCTACCTCGGTCACTACGTGCGGGAGCTGGGGGTGCTGTCGCTGGAGGAGTGCGTGGCGCATCTGACCTCGCGCCCGGCGGCGCGGCTACGGCTGCCGGACCGGGGGCTGGTCCGCGAGGGCTACAAGGCGGACCTGGTGCTGTTCGACCCTCGGACGGTGGACGCCGGGTCCACCTTCGCCGAGCCGCGGACGCTGCCCACGGGCATTCCGTACGTGCTGGTCGACGGGCGGTTCGTGATCGAGGACGGGCGGCGCACGGACGTGCTGGCGGGGCGGGCGGTGCGCGGGACCCCGCGCTGACCGCCCGCCCCGCCGGGCCCGTCAGGGCTTGGGCACAGTGCAGCCGCTCGCGCTCAGGTCGAGGCGGTTGCCGGTGGTGAAGCAGGCGGTGAACGGGTAGGTCTGCTGGGCGTAGTTGATGCCCTGACGGACCGTGACACCGCCGTTCTGGTCGACCTCGCACGGATTGTTGACCGTGCAGCGGGCGCCGTCCTCATTGCCGGTGTTGTTGACGGCGACCACCTTGCCGGTGGCGTCGTCGACCACCGGGGAGCCGGAGGTGCCGCCGATGGTGTTGCAGGCAGAGGTGTAGCGGACCGAGTCCTTCCAGGTCCAGTCGCCCTCCTTCAGCCGGTAGGCGAAGCCGTCGACGGAGCAGCTGTAGATCCGCTTCCAGTAGCCGGAGACCACGCTGATGGCGGTGCCGGCGGCAGGGCGGGAGCTGCTGAGGGTGAGCGGGTCGATCCCGTACGCGCTCTTGATCTGCGCGTACGTGGTGGTCAGGCGGTAGATCGCCGCGTCCGTGTCGGTCATGGTCGCGTAGACCAGCCGGTCGGCGCGCAGGGTGGCGACCTTGGCGCCGGAGGCGTTCAGCAGGCCGAAGGTGCGGCTGGACGCCCGGTCGGTGAGGACCTGGCCGGGCGCGGGGAAGCCGCTCTCCAGGCAGTGGCCGTTGGTGAGGACCAGCGCCGGGTCGGAGGCGGCCGAGTTCGGCATGCGGACGACGGAGCCGGAGCAGTTGCTCAGCGAGACGGTGCCCGCGAAGTTCACCGCGGCCGACTTCGGCGCGGTGAGCCCCGACAGGGTGTCCGCGACGGCCCCGACCGTGTCGCCGACGACGTCCGTCAGCGACGTGGCCGGGGCCGTGCCCGTGGTCGTGTCCGCGCCCGTGGGGGATGGCGCGGCGGCGACCGCGGGGGTCGCGCCCGCGCCGGCGAGTGCCAGGGCGCAGAGCGCGACGACGAGAGGTTTTCTCATGGGGGTCCCCTCAATGCGGCGTCGGGCGGCCGGATCGCTCCGGCCGCCCACAAAGTTGTCATGCGCATTGTCAGCACGGGGACGCCGGACGGGCAAGGACGCGTTTTCCCCGGTGACGGTCCGGCGGCACACACCCCCGGCCGCCGGGCACGACGCACCCCCCGCCCCGGGCACGACGCACCCTCCCGGCGGCCGGGCGCGGGACGGCCTCCAGGGTCACCCCTGGACCTGGGGAAAGAGGGGCCGGGCGTGGGGAGGCCCGGTGTGGAGGTGATGGAGGCGTCCGCCCGCGATCGCCACGCCGAGGACAAAACCACCCGAACCGACGCGTCTCACGTGGCGGAAAACACGGCCCGAAGGGCCATACCGGGCCGTAAGCTCCCAGCATGCAGGTGATCCAGTCGACCAAGCTCGCCAACGTCTGTTACGAGATCCGGGGCCCGGTGCTCGAGGAGGCGATGCGGCTGGAAGCTGCCGGTCACCGCATCCTCAAGCTGAACACGGGCAACCCGGCGGCGTTCGGCTTCGAGTGCCCGCCCGAGATCCTCGAGGACATCCTCCGCAACGTGTCGTCGGCGCACGGCTACGGAGACGCGAAAGGCCTGCTGGCCGCGCGCCGGGCCGTCGTCATGCACAACCAGACGCTCGGCATCGAGACCGACGTCGAGCACGTCTTCATCGGCAACGGCGTGTCCGAGCTGATCGTGATGGCGATGCAGGGCCTGCTGGACGACGGCGACGAGGTGCTGGTCCCCGCGCCGGACTACCCGCTGTGGACGGCGGCCGTCTCCCTCTCCGGCGGCACGGCGGTGCACTACCGCTGCGACGAGCAGTCCGACTGGATGCCCGACCTGGCCGACGTGGAGCGCAAGGTCACCGACCGCACCAAGGCCCTCGTCGTCATCAACCCGAACAACCCGACCGGCGCGGTCTACGACGAGGCGGTCGTCAAGGGACTCACCGACATCGCCCGCCGCCACAACCTGCTGGTCTGCTCGGACGAGATCTACGACAAGATCCTCTACGACGACGCGCGGCACGTGCCGACCGCGAAGGTCGCCCCCGACCTGCTCACCCTCACCTTCAACGGCATGTCGAAGGCGTACCGGGTGGCCGGCTACCGGGTGGGCTGGATGTCGATCTCCGGCCCGCGCGCCCACGCCGACTCCTACATCGAGGGCCTGACGGTCCTGGCGAACATGCGCCTGTGCGCCAACATGCCCGGCCAGCACGGCGTGGTCGCCGCGCTCAGCGGACGCCAGACGATCAACGACCTGGTCCTGCCGGGCGGACGGCTGCGCGAGCAGCGGGACGTGGCGTACGAGCTGCTCACCCAGATCCCGGGCGTGAGCTGCGTGAAACCGAAGGGCGCGCTGTACCTGTTCCCGCGCCTGGACCCCGAGGTCTTCAAGATCAAGGACGACCGGCGGATGGTGCTGGACCTGCTGCGCCGCGAGAAGATCATGGTCGTGCAGGGCACCGGCTTCAACTGGCCGGAGCCGGACCACTTCCGCGTGGTCACGCTGCCCTCGGCCACGGACCTGCGGGACGCGGTCGGCCGCATCGCACGCTTCCTGGACGGCTACAGCCAGCACTGACAGCCGCGCACCCGCGCATCGACGCACTGAGTGCCGATCACTTTCGACCGCGACTCAACTTTAGACAGAATCTAAGCTAGGATGGCTTCCTGTCAGCACCCAGGAGGCCATCCATGTACGAACCGATCCGCTCCAAGTCGGTCCACAGCACGATGGCCGGCCCTGACGACTTCCCCCACAGGTCCCGCGAGGAGGAGCTGGACATCCAGCTCGCGGGCCATCTCGCCGCGCTGCTCGCCGTCACCGACGAGCTGCGCATGGCGGCGCCCTCGGCCGATCTGGACACCGCGGCCGAGCGGCTCACCCAGGAGATCATCCGCCTGCGGGGAGGACGTACGCCGGCCCGTGCGACCACGTCCACGCGCGGCCGCGAGCCGGACGCGACGGCCCTGCACCGGAAGGCGCACGCGCTCGCCGGGCGCGCCCTGGTCGTCGCCGCGTCCCGCGCGGACACGGCGGCGGCGATCCTGGCCGCCGAGCGGATGGACGCGCACACCGCGGCTCTGAAGCCGCGCCCGCTCGCGTCCTCCGCGCACTGAGCCCCTCACCGGGCTCCCCTCCACGGCCCCGGTCCGCGCGCACCCGCAGCGACGCGCGGACCGGGTGCCCTCTCACTTCGCCGGCCGGCCCGCGTACGCCGACGCGCCCGCCGCGCCGCGGATCTCCGGGAGCGCCGAGTACGCGTCACCCTCGCCTCCGGGCCGACGCCGTGCAGGCCGGGGCTGTGCGCCGCCGGCAGAAACCCAGGTGGCCACGGCGGGCGACCTGGGTAAGGTCGGGCGAATGTCCGAGCTGAAACGGCTGCACGCCGGTCACGCCGCGGCGGTCCTGGCCTTCGAGCGGGCGAACCGCGCCTACTTCGCCGCCTCCGTCCCCGACCGCGGCGACGAGTTCTTCGACCGGTTCACGGCCCGGTTCAACGCCTTGCTGGCCGAGCAGGAAGCGGGTGTCTGCGCCTTCCACGTGCTCGTCGCCGAGGACGGCTCGGTTCTCGGCCGGTTCAACCTGATGGACATCGAGGACCGCACCGCGGAACTCGGCTACCGGGTCGCCCAGCGTGTCGCCGGTCGTGGCGTGGCGACCGCGACCGTCCGGGAGCTGTGCCGGCTGGCGGCGGCCCAGTACGGGCTGCGCACCCTGCGGGCGGCCACCACCCTCCGCAATGCCGCCTCGCAGAAGGTGCTGGCCAAGGCCGGATTCGTCCCCGCCGGTCCGGCCGACCCGGCCCACCTCAGTGGTGAGCCAGGCACCTGGTACCAGTGCGACCTGGTGCTCCAGCCGGACCGTGCGAACATGCCGGGGCGGCTGAGGGAAGAGGACGGCCACCGCTGACCATCGGTGTGCACCGGCCTCTCACCGACGTGGGGGCCGGGCCCGCCCGTCACCCGCCGTCACCTGTCCGAGCGTGAGCATCGCCTCGGTGACCGCGCCGGCCGCCGTGTCGGGGATCGTCGTGGCGGCCTCCTCGAGGACGAGCAGCCGTGCTCCGGGGATCTCGCGTGCGATCGCCTCGGCGTTGCCGACGGGGAAGAACGGGTCACGGCGTCCGTGGACGACGAGTGTGGGGAGCTTGATCTCCGGCAGGCGCTCGCGCCAGCGGGGTGCGCAGTCGAGCCTGGAGAACACCATGCCCAGCTGGTTGGCCATCTGGACCGCCGGCGCGGTGCCCGGCGTGCGGTCCCAGATGCGCGCGGCGACCGCGCGTGCGGCGACGGGGTCGTCGCCGAGGATCTCCGCCCCGGCGGCGGCGAAGTCCGCGACCGCCTCCCTGTCGCTCCAGTCGGGCATCGGGTGCCCGAACAGCCGGCCCATCGTGCCCTGGTCGTGGTCGGGGAGGTCGTCGTCGGACGGGCCGGGCGCGACCGCGCGGGTGCCGACCAGCGTGAGCGCCGAGAACGCGTCCGGGTGGTCGAGCGCGGCGACCTGGGCGACCATCCCGCCGACGCCGATCCCGGCGAGGTGCGCGGGGCGGCCGCCGAGCGCGTCGGTGAGGGCCGCCGCGTCGGCCGCCAGGTCGCGCAGGGTGTAGGCGGGGGCCTCCGGGTCGAGCGTCGTCGACGCGCCGCTGTCCCGCAGGTCGTAGCGCACGACGCGGCGCCCGCCGACGGCGAGGCGCTCGCACAGCGCGTCGGGCCAGGAGAGCATCGTCGTCCCGCCCGCGAGCAGGACGAGCGGCGCGTCGTCGTCACCGAACGACTCGACGCCCAGGGTGACCCCGTTGGCTTTGACGGTGGTGGTGTGACCAGTCATGACGGAGCAGACTCCGTCCGCCGCCCGAACTCATCGCTCACCCGCCGGACGATCGGAGCACCCTACGGCGGCTGCCCCGCTCCTCCTTAGGGTCGGTGGCAGGTCGGCGGCAGCACCGCCGTCGGAACGTAACGGACTCCGTCCACAGTTCGGTGTGCGCCGAACCGTCCGGCCCGTAGCGTGCCGAGTCCCGCGCGGGAGGGGCCCGCGCCGGTGACCTGGAGGTTCACCCGTGCCGGAGACGGATCTGAAGCAGCGGCTCGCCGAGCGGTTCCGGAAGGTCAACGGGGACCATCCGATGACCGCCGCGGACGACGCGTACGTCAGCGCGCAGTTCGTCGTCCTGGAGGAGCTGTGCGCGGTACAGAGCCGCGATCCCGAAGATGTGCGCCGGCTGATGCTGGACGGGCGTCTCCCGCTCCCGGGCTATCTGCGGTCCGACGGTGCCGAGATGGTGCCGGCCGACCTGTTCGCGCTCGCCGACGAGGCCGGCGGCGTGGAGCTGCTCGAAGCCTGGTTCACCGCCCACTGGGCCGACCCGGCCGCCGGGAAGGCGGAGTGGGACGCGTATCTCAGCGGGCAGTACGTGTGCCTGCACTCGGTGACCCCGGCCACCATCCGGCGGAAGGACCAGCTGACGGCCGCGATCGGCGCCGCCGTCGACGATCCCGACGCCGATGCGGTGCGGCTGCACGCCCTGGTCGACGAGCTCGACGCCCTGGAACCGGCGTTCACGGCCTACGACCGGCTCCGCTTCGGCGGCCCCACGTCCCGCGACACCTGCGTCGACGCGGTGCGAGCCCGCTTCCCGCGCCCGGACCGGCCCGGGCGTGGGTAGCGTTGGCCGCACGGGTGACCGAGGACGCCCCTGGGCGGGGACGGGGAGGTACACGGCATGGCGGGGGACGCGCAGGACACGGCGCTGCGGCTGCGGGCGGTCTGCGAGGAACTGTCGGAGCGGTTCTTCGAGCGGGACGACGTCGTACGGACGCTGGTGGTGACGCTGCTGGCCGGGCAGCACTCGCTGGTGCTGGGCCCGCCCGGCACGGCCAAGTCGGAGCTGGCGCGGGAGCTGACGGGCCGGATCGACGGGGCCGCGTACTGGGAGATCCTGCTGTCGAAGTTCACCGCGCCGACGCGGATGTTCGGGCCGATCGACGTGGCCGCGCTGGCGCGGGGCGAGTACCGGCAGGTGTACGACGGGCGGGCGACGACCGCGCACGTCGCCTTCATCGACGAGATCTTCAAGTGCTCGACGGCCGCGCTGAACGAGACGCTCGGCTATCTCAACGAACGGATCTACCACCCCGAGAACGGCGGCGCCCCGATCCGCTGCCCGCTGATCGGCGCGATCACCGCGAGCAACGAACTCCCCGACGGGGAGGACTCCGCCGCGATCTACGACCGGCTGCTGGTGCGGATCGAGGTCGGCTATCTGGAGGACCCGTCGAACTTCGCCGCGCTGGTGCGGTCCGCCGTCGGCCGGCCCGCCGGACCCCCGTCGCGCACCACCCTCGGACTGGGCGCGCTCCAGCGGGCGGTCACCGAGGGCGTCCCGGCGGTGGGGGTGCCCGACGCGATCGTGGACGCGGTGGTGACGCTGCGGGCGGCCCTGCGCCGCAAGGAGCTCGTCGCCTCCGACCGGCGGTGGCGGCAGGCGGTCGGTCTGCTCCAGGCGTCCGCGTACCTGGACGGGCGGACGGAGGTCGCCGGGACCGACCTGTCGGTCCTGGCCCATGTGCTGTGGGACTCTCCCGCCCAGCGCCCGGTCGTGGAGCGGGAAGTGCTGAACCTGGTGAACCCGGACGCCCGGGAGGCGCTCGATCTGGCCGACGTCATCGAGGAGCTGGAGGCGCAGCTCGACGCGATGGCCGGACAGTCGCGGGAGGCACTGAGCGAGTGGGTCATCAAGAACGCCCACCACAAGCTGGCCATGGCGGGCAAGCGGCTGGAGCGGCTGCGGGAGGAGGCCGCGGCGGCCGGCCGGTCCACGGCGACCGTCGACCGGGTGACCGGCCGCCAGCGCGCGGTCCGCGCCCGGGTGCTCACCGAGGCGCTGGGCGTGGACGCGTCCATGGTGCCGACCCGGCTCTGAGACGCGTATGGACGAGGAGACCGAGCGGCTCGACGCGCTCACCCAGCAGGCCGGCCGGTGGCTGGCCCTGTCCGCCTCCCCCGCCGAACGGCACACCACGGCCGTGGTCGCGGGGCCATACGACCGGGTCGCGTGGCGCGACGTGTACGCGCGGTCGGCGGCACTGCGTGAGCTGGCGGCGCAGCTCCTCACCCGCCACGCGCACGCCCCCGACCTGCTGGCGGACGTCTTCCTGTGCGCGTACCAGGCAGCCCCGCGCCTGCGGGACAGCACGGTCATGGCGCCGTCCCGTCTGCTCCACCACCAGGTGGTCACGGCGCTCACGCAGTCCCCCGGCTTCGCCGCCCTGCGCCGGGACACGGCGGGCGACGCCTACGCCGCCGCCATGGCCGTGCTCGCCCAGGCCTCCGCGCTGCGGGGGCTGCTGGAGCGGTCACGGGAGGTGCGGGAGCGGACCGGGCGGGCGGACCGGGCCCGGCAGGAGGCCGAGGCCGCGGCGGCCGCCGTGGGCGAGGCGCTGCGGCAGGCCGCGGAGAAGGCCGACGGGCAGGGGCAGGTGCCCGCGCCGGTCGCCGCCGCCGTGCGCCGGGCGGTCGGGGCGGCCGAGGCCGCCGAGGACGAGGCCCGGCGGGAGGACGGCGCCGCCGCGCAGGCGATGGCGGCGGCGGTCCCCGGCATCCGGTCCGCCGCCCGGAACGCCGCGTCGGCGGCGGCCGAGGCCGTCCGGCAGGAGGCGGCGCTGATGCGGGCGTGGGGCGTGGACGCGGGCGAGACGGAACGAATGCCGTTCGAGGAGCGCGCCCGCCTCGCCGAACGGCTGCGTTCCGGGCGTCTCGCGCGGTGGGCCGAACTGATCGGCCGCTTCCGGCAGATGGCGGCCGGCGAACGCGCCCGCAAGGTGGAGCACGCCACCGGCGAGCTGGTCGGCGTCACCCTCGGCGACGACCTCTCCCGCGTCATCCCCTCCGAGCTGGCCGTCCTCGGCGTGCCGGAACTGCGCGCGGTGTTCGCCGCGCGGTACGCCGCCGGGGAGCTGATGCTGTACGACAGCCGGGGCGAGCAGGGCACCGGCAGGGGCGCGGTGATCGCGTGCGTGGACACGTCGCACTCCATGTACGCGGAAGGGCCCGGCGGGGTCACCCGGGAGGCGTGGTCGAAGGCGTGCGCGCTGGCGCTCCTGGACCAGGCGCGCCACGCCGGCCGGGACTTCGTGGGCATCCTGTTCTCGGCCGCCGACAAGCTCCAGGTCTTCCGCTTCCCGGGCGACCGGCCCGCCCGCGTCACCGACGTCCTGGACTTCGCGGAGACGTTCCTCGGCGGCGGCACCGACTTCCAGCGCCCGCTGGGCACGGCGGCGAAGATCCTGGAGGAGGAGTTCGACGACGCGTCCCGCGCCCGCGGCGACATCGTCCTGATCACCGACGACGCCTGCGAGGTCTCGGAGACATGGACCCGCCTGTGGAACGAGATCAAACGCCGCCTGGACTTCCGCCTGTTCGGCATCGCCATCGCCACCCCCGGCACGGCCACCGCCTCGGGCTCAATCCTGGAGTCCCTCTGCGACAACCTCCGCACGGTCGACGACCTGACGGACGTCCACAGGGCGGCGGACCTGTTCCGCGTGATCTGACCGCGCGCAGGACGTGATCCGGCCGCGCGCAGGACGTGATCCGGCCGCGCCCGGGACCGACAGCCGGACGCCCCGGTCCAGGAAGAACCGGGGCGTCCGTCGGGTCTCGGCACGTTCGTGAGCCCCTGGGCAGGGCCGTGCCGAAGGGGGCGAGGGCGGGCCCTGAGCCGCGGGTTCCCGTCGGGGCGGACGGGAGGGGCGGCGCCGGGACCGGTACCCCGCACGCCGTTGTGCGGGGCCCCGCCGGTGTGTTCCGCGGCCGGCCGTGGCGTGACGATCGCTGGTCAGGGCATCCTCGTGCCGGCCGGCCGCGGGGTCTGTGCGGGCGTGGTCAGCCCAGGCGCTCCACGAGCGCGCGGTGCTGGTCCCACAGCTCCTTCGGGGTGTGGTCGCCGAAGGTGTTGAGGTGCTCGGGGACCAGGGCGGCCTCCTCGCGCCACACCTCCTTGTCCACGGTGAGCAGGAAGTCCAGGTCGCTGTCGGAGAGGCCGAGGCCGTCCGTGTCGAGGGCGGCCTTCGTCGGCAGCACGCCGATCGGGGTCTCGACGCCCTCCGCCTTGCCCTCCAGGCGCTCCACGATCCACTTCAGGACACGGGAGTTCTCGCCGAAGCCGGGCCAGACGAACTTGCCCTCGTCGTTCTTGCGGAACCAGTTGACGTAGTAGATCTTCGGCAGCTTGGACTGGTCCTTGTCCTTCGCCACGTCGATCCAGTGGGCCATGTAGTCGCCCATGTTGTAGCCGCAGAACGGCAGCATGGCGAACGGGTCACGGCGCAGCTCGCCGACCTTGCCCTCGGCGGCGGCGGTCTTCTCGGAGGCCACGTTGGCGCCGAGGAAGACGCCGTGGTTCCAGTCGAAGGACTCCGTCACCAGCGGCACGGCCGTGGCGCGGCGCCCGCCGAAGAGGATCGCGGAGATCGGCACACCCTTGGGGTCCTCCCACTCGGGCGCGATGATCGGGCACTGCGACGCGGGCACCGTGAAGCGGGCGTTGGGGTGGGCGGCCGGGGTCCCCGACTCCGGGGTCCAGTCGTTGCCCTTCCAGTCGGTGAGGTGGGCCGGGGTCTCCTCCGTCATGCCCTCCCACCACACGTCGTTGTCGTCGGTGAGGGCGACGTTGGTGAAGACCGCGTTGCCCCACAGGGTCTTCATCGCGTTGGCGTTGGTGTGCTCGCCGGTGCCGGGCGCGACGCCGAAGAAGCCGGCCTCGGGGTTGATCGCGTAGAGGCGGCCGTCCTCGCCGAAGCGCATCCAGGCGATGTCGTCGCCGATGGTCTCGACCGTCCAGCCGGAGATCGTCGGCTCCAGCATGGCGAGGTTGGTCTTGCCGCACGCGGACGGGAAGGCCGCGGCCACGTACTTGGACTCGCCCTGCGGCGGCGTGAGCTTCAGGATCAGCATGTGCTCGGCGAGCCAGCCCTCGTCGCGGGCCATGACGGACGCGATGCGCAGGGCGTAGCACTTCTTGCCGAGCAGGGCGTTGCCGCCGTAGCCGGAGCCGTAGGACCAGATCTCGCGGTCCTCGGGGAAGTGCGAGATGTACTTGGTCTGGTTGCAGGGCCAGGGGACGTCCTCCTGGCCGGGCTCCAGCGGGGCGCCGACCGAGTGCACGGCCTTCACGAAGAAGCCGTCGTCGCCGAGCTCGTCGAGGACGGGCTGCCCCATGCGGGTCATGGTGCGCATGGAGACGGCGACGTACGCGGAGTCGGTGATCTCCACGCCGAGGGCGGACAGCGGCGAGCCGAGCGGGCCCATGCAGAAGGGGACGACGTACATGGTGCGGCCGCGCATGGAGCCGCGGAAGACGCCCTTCTCGCCCTGGAAGATCTCCCGCATCTCCGCGGGGGCCTTCCAGTGGTTGGTCGGGCCGGCGTCCTCCTCCTTCTCGGAGCAGATGAAGGTCCGGTCCTCGACCCGGGCGACGTCGGTCGGGTCGGAGGCGGCGTAGTAGGAGTTGGGACGCTTGACCGGGTCGAGCCTGGTGAACGTGCCCTTGGCGACGAGCTCCTCGCACAGGCGCTCGTACTCGGCTTCCGAGCCGTCGCACCAGACCACGTTGTCCGGCTGCGTCAGCTCTGCGATCTCGTCGACCCAGGAGATCAGTCCCTGGTGGGTGGTGGGGACGCCGGGTTCCGCGATGTCGCGCGCCACGTTTGCTCCTAAGTGAGGGTTTTTTGGTTGGAGGCCCCGTGGGGGCTGCGACCCGGATGCGTGAAAGTGGTGACTCTGGCGCTCATCCGGTGTCGACCGCACTCATTTGATCATCCGATGCGCGCGCCCATCTGTCCAGAGGGCCGCACAAGTGAGCAACGTGACGCTGACCACGGCTGGCGTGCGGCTTTACGCGAACGTTGGGCGAACGAAACCGATTCTTTGCGTGACGCGGCGCACCGGCCCGCATGAGAGGATGGCCACTTCACGAGCCCAACAGGTCGCTCGGAGGTGTAACTTACGGTCCCGTAGGTACCATGCGAGCATGACTGCGTTCGCCCCCGATACGCCCAAGGACCCTCAGGCCCAAGGCCGGGGCCCGGTGGCGACCTCTCTGCCGCACCCCGTGAAACCGAAGCTCCGCGGCTGGCTCCACCTCGGCATGTTCCCGGCAGCGCTGGTCGCCGGTCTGGCCCTCACCGCGTTCGCCGACTCCCCCCGGGGCCGCCTCGCCTGTGGCGTGTACGCCCTCACCGCCTGCCTGCTCTTCGGCGTGAGCGCGCTGTACCACCGGGGCAACTGGAGCCCCCGCATGGACGGGGTGCTGCGCCGCCTCGACCACGCCAACATCTTCCTGATCATCGCGGGCACCTACACCCCATTGACGATCATGCTGCTGCCCGACTCCAAGGGCCGCTTGCTGCTGTGGGGCATATGGGCCGCCGCGGCCGCCGGAATCATCTTCCGCGTCTTCTGGGTCGGCGCCCCGCGCTGGCTCTACACGCCGTGCTACATCGCGATGGGCTGGGCCGCGGTGTTCTACCTGCCGGACTTCATGCGCACCGGCGGCATCGCCGTCGTCGTCCTGGTCGTGGTCGGCGGCCTGCTCTACAGCGCCGGCGGCATCGTCTACGGCATCAAGAAGCCCAACCCGTCACCCCGCTGGTTCGGCTTCCACGAGGTGTTCCACTCCTTCACCCTGGCCGCCTTCATCGCCCACTACGTGGGCATCTCGCTGGTGGCCTACCAGCACGCGTAGGAAGCCCCCCCGGGGGGACGGCTCCCCGCCCCGCCACAAGGCCGCGGCATCGACGCCGCGGCCTTTCCGTGCCCGCACCCGATCCCTGCAGGGGGAGGGGCCCGTGCCCGACAATGAACGTCATGACGGCCGCACGATCCCCCCGCGCCCCCGACGCCCCGCCGCGCCCCGGACTGCGCGAACGCAAGAAGATCAAGACGCGGGAGGCCATCCGCGGCGCCGCCTACGCGCTGGTGGAGGAGCAGGGGTACGACGCGACGACGATCGAGCAGATCGCCGAGCGCGCCGAGGTGTCACCGTCGACCGTCTTCCGCTACTTCCCCACCAAGGAGGACATCGTCATCACCGACGAGTACGACGAGCCGCTGCTCGCCGAACTCGCCGCACGGCCCGCCGACGAACCCTGGACCGACTCCGTCCGGTACGTGATCCGCAAGGCCGTCCGCCTCGCCATGACCGAGCAGCCGGAGATCACGGAGCTCCGCGCCCGGCTGGTCCTGGAGGTCCCCGCGGTCCGCGCGCGGATGCGGGAGGCCCTCACGGGCATCGGGCGGACGCTCGCCGAGGCCGTCGTCGGCCGCACCGGGCTCGACCCGGACGGACTGGAGGCGCGGGTGCACGCGATGTCCCTGGTCGGCGGCCTGCTGGAGGCCACCGTGTACTGGGCCGAGCACGGCCACCGCGACGACTACGCCGACCTCGCCGACCGGGCGATCCACGTGATCGAGCACGGCCTGCCCGCCGCGAAATCCTGAGGCGGCGCGCACCGGACATGCCATCCTGACCGGGTGAACGGTCCCGAGATCCATGTCGAGTTCGCCCCCGAGCTGCTTGTCTTCGTCCCCCAGGCGCGCGCCACGGGCAGCCTCAGGACGGTCACCGACGGCTTCTCCGCCCTCGGTCACGTCGTCGAGTCCCTCGGCGTCCCGCTGACCGAGGTCGGCACCCTGCTGGTGGACGGCCGCGAGGCGCCCACCGGGCACGTCCCCGCCGCCGGCGAGTCGGTGACCGTCCGCCCCCACGCGCACCCGCAGCGGGTGCCCGGCGCTCCCCTGCGCTTCCTGCTCGACGTCCACCTCGGCACCCTCGCCCGACGGCTGCGGCTGCTGGGCGTGGACACGGCGTACGAGTCGACCGACATCGGCGACCCGGCGCTGGCCGCCCGCTCCGCCGCCGAGAAGCGGGTCATGCTCAGCCGCGACCGGGGCCTGCTGCGCCGCCGCGAGCTGTGGGCGGGCGCCTTCGTCTACAGCACCCGCCCCGAGGAGCAGCTGGCGTACGTCCTGGACCGCTTCGAGCCCGAGCTGCGGCCCTGGACCCGCTGCACCGCCTGCAACGGGCTGCTGCGCGCGGCCGGCAAGGAGGACGTCGCCGACCAGCTCAAGGAGGGCACGCACCGCACGTACGACGTGTTCGCCCAGTGCGCCGACTGCGGGCGCGCCTACTGGAAGGGCGCGCACCACGAGCAGCTGGAGGCGATCGTGGAGCGCGCGGTGGCGTCGCGGGCGGACCGGGGCCTCTGAGACCTCCCGCCTACCGGGCCCCCGACGACGCGCGTCCGCCGAGCGCCGTGCGCAGGCGGCCGGGGTCGGTCGTCGGGGCGTCGCAGGTGAAGTTGCGGCAGACGTAGGCGGCCGGGGCGCCGCCGACGAGGGGACGGTCGGCGAGCAGCGGGAACTCGTCGCCGCCCTCCGTGCCCACCGCGACCACCGCGCCGGGCGCCGTGCCCAGCAGGGCGGTGCGGTGCAGCTCCGCGGTCGCCGGATCGTCCGTGCCCCGCCCGACCACCGCGACCTCGCGCGGCCCGTCCAGCACGGCCTCGGCGACGGCCAGCCCCCAGCCGATGAACCGCGGCACCCGCGGGCCGAGCGTCTTCACCACGCCCAGGGCCCGCTCGGCGGCCGCTCGGTGCGGCTCGGAGCCGGTGTGCGCCGCATAGCCCAGCAGCGCGCCCGCGGCGGCGGTCCAGCCGGACGGGGTGGCGTTGTCCGTGGGGTCCTGCGGGCGCCGGATCAGCCGCTCCGCGTCCGACGCCGTGTCGAACAGCGCGCCCGACTCCGCGTCCAGGAAGCGGGACAGCACGTGGTCGACGAGCAGGCCCGCGAAGTCCAGCCACACGCCCTCGCCGGTCACCGA
The DNA here is from genome assembly GCF_022696125.1 of Streptomyces sp. GB4-14. Lineage (NCBI taxonomy): Bacteria > Bacillati > Actinomycetota > Actinomycetes > Kitasatosporales > Streptomycetaceae > Streptomyces > Streptomyces sp. GB4-14. The sequence goes on from NZ_RZHO01000002.1 coordinate 2,195,639, forward strand.
CGCCAGCGCCAGGAAGCCCTCGGCGACGTCGGCGTAGTCCTCCAGCACGCCCGCGTTGGCGCCCGCCTGCCCGTCCTTGCTGGTCCGGGCGATACGGGCCTGCTCGTCCAGGTGCACCCGCACCAGCAGGTCGCCGGCGGCCACCGCGGCCTCCACCAGGTCCGGGCGGTCGAAGTAGGCGCCGGTCTCGGCGAGCGCGGCGATCGCCAGGCCGTTCCAGGCGGCGACCACCTTGTCGTCCCGGCCGGGCGCGGGCCGCCGGGAACGCGCCTCGAGCAGCCGTTCCCGGACGCCGTCGATCCGGGCCGCGTCGACCACCTCGTCGCGCTGCGGCAGCCGCAGCACCGACGCGCCCTCCTCGAAGGTGCCCTCCTCGGTCACCCCGAAAAAGCGGGCGGCCAGGTCCGCGTCCGCGTCGCCGAGCACCTCGCGCAGCTGCTCAGGCGTCCACACGTAGTAGGCGCCCTCCACATGCCGCCCGGTGCCGTCGTCGCTGTCGGCGTCCAGCGCGGAGGCGAAGCCGCCCTCCGGTGTGCGCAGTTCGCGGACCATGAAGTCGGCCGTCTCCAGCGCCACCCGCCGCGCGAGCTCCGAGCCGGTGGTCCGCCACAGGTGGGCGTAGACGCGGCACAGCAGGGCGTTGTCGTAGAGCATCTTCTCGAAGTGCGGGACCACCCAGTCGCGGTCCACGGAGTAGCGGGCGAAGCCGCCGCCGAGCTGGTCGTAGATGCCGCCGCGCGCCATCCGCTCGCAGGTGTCCGCCGCCATCTGCAGCGCGCCCTCCGCGCCGGTGCGGGCGTGGTGGCGCAGCAGGAACTCGATCACCATGGACGGCGGGAACTTCGGCGCCCCGCCGAACCCGCCGCGCTGCGGGTCGTACTCCCGGGTCAGCCCGAGCAGCGCCTGCGCCAGCTCCTGCTCGCCCGGCGCCTCGTCGCCGCCCACGGACAGCTCCCGGCCCGCCAGGTCCCGCGTGATCTTGCCGGCGACCTCGCCGACCTCGTCCCGCCGCTCCTCCCAGGCCTGCCGGACGCCCTCCAGGACCTGCCGGAACGAGGGCATGCCGTGCCGGGGGGCGGGCGGGAAGTAGGTGCCGAAGTAGAACGGTTCGGCGTCCGGGGTGAGGAACACCGTCATCGGCCAGCCGCCCTGCCCGGTCGCCGCCTGCACGGCCTCCATGTAGACGGCGTCGACGTCGGGGCGCTCCTCGCGGTCGACCTTGACGCTGACGAAGTGCTCGTTCAAGTAGTCGGCGGCGGCCTGGTCCTCGAAGGACTCGTGGGCCATCACGTGGCACCAGTGGCAGGCGCTGTACCCGACGCTCAGGAAGACCGGCACGTCGCGCCGCCGGGCCTCCTCGAACGCCTCGGGACTCCACGGCCACCAGTCGACCGGGTTGTCCGCGTGCTGCAGGAGATAGGGGGACGTGGCCTGCGCGAGTCGGTTCGGCATACCTCCATCCTCGCGCACTCCGCCGGCGGAACGGGGCGAGGGACGCACCCGAGACGCTTGAATGGACGCGGCGTCCACACTAGTCTGAGTAGACACAACGTCGCGTCTTTTCATGCGCAGACGTACCACGCGCACGCCTCGTCGCGTCGCTGCTCCGTCCATCCGCTCACGAGAGGCCACAGCAGTGGGGAACCCGACCGTCCGCGCCGTCGACCGGACCGGCGCCCGAACACCGGCACGCGGCACCGGCCTCGCGGTGTCCAGCGTGGCTTTCGCCTTCTGGATCACCATGGCCGGCACCACCGCTCCCACACCGCTCTACCCGCTGTACGGCGCGGAGTTCGGCTTCACGCCGTTCACCGTGACCGTGGTCTTCGCCGTCTACGCACTGGGCGTGGTCCTCGGTCTTCTGGCGTTCGGCCGGCTGTCGGACCAGGTGGGACGCCGCCCAGTTCTGCTGACCGCCACCCTGCTCTCGGCCTGTGCCGCGCTGGTCTTCCTGCTGGCCCAGAACGTCACCGTCATGCTCGTCGCCCGGGTGATCTCCGGATTCTCCGCAGCCCTGGTGACCGGCGCCGCCACCGCCTCGCTCACCGAGCGGCTCGGACAGGACAGCCGGATCAAACCCGCCACCCTCGCCCTGTTCGCCAACATGGGCGGCCTCGCCTGCGGCACCCTGCTGGCCGGCATCCTGGCCGACATCGCCCCGTCACCACTGCGCACCCCCTGGGTGTTCATGCTGGTCCTCGCCGCCTTCGCCGCGCTCGGCGTCCTGCTCAACGGCGAGAGCTCCGCCCACCGGTCCGGCCTCTCCCTCCAGTTCCAGCCGCTGCACATCCCCGGCGAGATCCGCCCGGACTTCCTGCGCTCGGCGATGGCGGCGGGTGCGGGCTTCGCGGTCCTCGGCGTCCTGACCGCGGTGACCGGCCTGTTCCTCGGCACCGTGCTGCACGAGGACAGCCACACGCTGACCGGCTTCGTGGTCTTCGTCGCCTTCGCCTGCACCGCTCTCGGTCAGCTCTTCGTCCGCACCATCAGGCCGGGTGTCGCCTTGCCCCTGGCCTGTCTCGGCCTGATCGCCGCGGCCGGTCTGATCGCCACCGCCATGGCCACGGGCACCCTCACCCCGCTGCTCGCCGGAGCCACGCTCAACGGACTGGCGACGGGCATCGCCGTGGGTCACGGCATCGGCGGCATCACCACCCGCAGCGCTCCGCAGCACCGCGGAGCCTCCGTCTCCACCTTCTTCGCCATCCTCTACACGATGCTCGCCCTGCCCGCGATCGGGGTGGGCGTCCTGATCCGCGAGACCAGCCTGCGTCCGGCCGGGGAGACGTTCAGCGCGGTGGTGGCCGCGCTGTGCCTGGGCGTCCTGCTCAGCCTGGTACGCACCGGCCGGAACGCCCGCGTGACGCCGCCCGGTGCTGCCTGACGAGGGGAGGCACCTGAGCCCGTCCCCGGGCCGCGGCACTGTGCCAGAATCTCACCGACGGACACGATCGAAGGGTTACGGAGCCATCAGCGCCACGCGGGAATCACGACCGGCCGGCGAGCGGACCAAGGTCGTCAGCCGTACCGGGCCGCACCGCAGCGAGAGCGTCCGGCTGGCCGTCCTGAACGCCGCCGACGATCTCCTCGTCGAGCGGGGGTTCGCCGCCCTGACCATCGAGGGCATCGCCCAGCGCGCGGGCGTGGCGAAGCAGACGATCTACCGCTGGTGGAAGTCGAAGGTCGACATCCTCCTCGACACGCTCACCGACGACGCCCGCGACGCCCTGCAGTGGCATCCGGCCGAGGGCGACAGCGCCGAGGAAGCCCTCTCCGCCCACCTCCGACGCGTGTCCGACTTCTTCGAGGAACCGGCCGGCCGGGTGCTGCAGGCTCTCCTCGGCCACGCCCAGCTGGACGAGGACACGGCCAAGTCCCTGCGGGCCGGCTTCCTCAAAGATCAGCGGGCGCTGGACACGGCAGGGCTGCGCGAGGTCCTGGCCCGTGAGGACGTCACCGTCGACGACTCCGGCCTCGACCTCCTCGTCGACATGATGCTCGGTCCGCTCCACTACCGCGCGCTGGTCTTCGGCTCCCCCATCGACAAGGGCCTGGTGGACACCACGGCCCGGGTCACACTCGCCCTGGCACGCGAGCTGTCCGCCGCTCGGTCCTGAACCGGTCGCGCAACGGGTCACAACCGCAGCACGAGGGCCCCGGCACGGATCGCCGGGGCCCTCGTGCTGCGATCAGTGCAGGCTGATCCAGCCGCTCCTTATCGCCTCGATGACGGCTTCGGTGCGCGACGCTGCGCCCAGTTTGATGAAAATCGAATGCAGATGGACTTTGACGGTGCGCTCGGAAATCCCGAGCAGTCGGGCCACCATACGGTTGGAGCGACCGTCCTTGATCCCGTCCAGAACCTGACGCTCCCGCGGCGTGAGCGGAGAAGCCGGCCTCGGCACCGCGGGAGCCGGTTGCGACTGCCCTGCCGGCAAAGGGGAATGTAATCCTTCGGCCACGGGACGGGATACGCCAGACATGTGTTTCCCCCTGTCATGCATGGTCACTACTCCACGATGATTGCACATCGCGAAATGAGTATATGGTCCGGATCGAAAGCCCTGGATCAAACGTGTGCTTCTTCACAGGAGATGGTCGCACACTAAACCATCTCCGATCCGGCAAGGAGTCGGCGTGAAGCTTCCGCTTGCAGAAAATGTACGTTGCATACATTGCACTGGATCACATAGGCACCCCAGCATAGAGTGAGCCTCGGAGGTGAGCCGATGCTCATTGCCCGCACAAGGCGAAACAATTACTTCCTCTATCTCGCCGGCTGCCTCGTATTCTCCGGTGGCGCCTATCTCTTCATGCACTCGGAACTCGGCACCGACCCTCTCGACGTCTTCTGCCTCGGCCTGATGGAGCACCTGCCCGTGACGGTCGGCCTCTCGCAGACCCTGGTCGCCGTGATGCGCCTGGTCAGCGTGGCGCTGTGGACTCGGCGACGGCCGCTGCCGGGCCCGTTGTTCACATTCTTCTTCTGCGGCGGCATGATCGACCTGCTGCGTTGGTCCGATCCCGCCCGGGCGCTTCCACTCTCTTCCGTGGGCATTCTCGCGCTTGCCGTGCTGCTCTGTGCCTACGGATCCGCGCTCATCATCATGAGCGGATTCGGAATTCGGGCGATCGACCTGCTCGCTCTCACCATGACCAGCAGGTGGCGCTGGCCTTTCTGGGTGACAAAAGGCCTCATCGAAACAGCCCTGATGCTCTCGGGATGGCTCATGGGCGGCCCACTGGGAATCGGGACCGCATGTTTCCTGCTGGGCGTCGACCTATTGATCCAGCCGCTGGTGTTCGCCCATTCGAGAATGCTACGCATCCCGAATCCCGAATTGCTCGAACGCCCCCTTCGAGCCCCTCGCTGAATTCTCTCGTTCGATCTCAAGAGGAGCACACCCATGCCGTCCTCCCTGTCCTCTCCCCGGGTCCGCACGGTGCTGGACGCCATCGCCGCCGAGCAGCAGCGCGTGGACGCGGTCGAACAGCCGGAATTTCTCGACATCGTCCGGCGGCGTACAACTCCCTGGACTCCGCGGGAACTCGTGGACGCCTGTGCGTCCGGCTACTACGCGGCACCGGCGGCCATCGGCCGAATGCTCTACACATGTGTCCGCGCGATGCGCCCGCGGGTGGTTTTCGAATTCGGCACCTCCTACGGGTTCACCGCCATCCATATCGCCGCCGCGCTCCGGGACAACGGAGCCGGAAAGCTGTACACGGTGGATCTCCACGAAGGGAAGTGCGCGGCGGCCCGGGAGCACCTGAAATCGGCCGAAGTGGACGAGTACGCCGAGGTGATCACGGGAGAGGCTGCGGACGTCCTGTCTTCCTTCCCGCTCGTCGCTAAGTCGACGGAACCGGTCGACCTGCTCTATCTGGACGGCTGGGCGGACTTCTACCTCGACGTCGTCCGGGCCGCCGAGCCCTGGCTGCGCACCGGCGCACTGGTGCACGCGGACGACACGGAGAAGTTCGCGGCGGGCGCCCGCCCCTACCTCGAGTACGTCCGTGATCCGCAGGGCGACTACGTGTCCGTCGGGATCACCGACGGCCAGGGGCTCGAACTCTCCACGTACACCGGTCCCGCCCGCACCGGACGCCCGGAACGGACCGCCGCATGAGCACGGTGTCGCCCACCGGTGCCGCGCCGGGATCCGCAACGGCACCGGGCGGGCGCCGCCCCGGTGCGGGCACGGCCGCCGCGGCCCTCGGCCTGTGCGTGATGCTGGTGTTCGGTCTCGGCGCCGGTGTGAACCTCGCCGTCGGCCGGCTGGCCACCAGTGCCCTGCACCCCTCGCCCACGGAAGTGCTGTGGATCATCGACAGCTATTTGATCGTCTTCGGCTGTCTGCTCATCCCCGCCGGGGCGGTGGGTGACCGCTACGGCCGCAAAGGCGCGCTGCTCACCGGCCTCGCCCTGACGGTGACGGGATCCCTGGCCTCCGCGGTCGCACCGACCGTCCCCCTGCTGCTCGCGGCTCGCGCGGTCACCGGGGCCGGAGCGGCTCTCATCCTGCCCAACAGCCTGCCGCTGCTGATCAGTTGTTACCCCCCGGAGAAGCGCGGGCACGCTGTCGCGCTGTGGACCGCGCTGAGCGGTGGGGGCGGCGTCGCGGGCAATGTCGTGGGCGGCGCCGTACTGGAGTACTTCGACTGGCAGGCGCTGTTCGCGGTGGCGGCTCCCCTCGCTGTCTGCGGGCTCGCCGCGACGGCCGCGAGCGTGCCACGCGTTCCGCGTCACGACCATGTGATCGACACGGGCGGAGTGCTGCTGCTGGTCGTGACCGTCTGCGGCGTGCTGTTCGGCATCATCGAAGGACCGGAACTCGGCTGGACTTCTCCCGGGGTGCTGCTGGCGTTCGGTTCAGCCGCCGGATTCCTCCTCGTGTTCTGCCGCTATGAGCTCCGCCGGAGGCACCCGCTGCTGGACCCCCGGGTGTTCCGCCGCCCGGGCATGCGGGCCGGGACTCTCGGCATCACCGTGTCCTTCGTCGCGATGTACTCGGTCTTCTGCCTCAACGGCCAGTACCTGATGGACGTCAAGGACTACCCGGCCGTCCTGGCCGGGCTCGGAACAGCTCCGCTCGCCGTGGTGATCTTCCTGGTCTCCCCCCGGGCCGCACGGCTGGCCGACCGGTTCGGCGCCCGTCCCGTCGTCGCCTGCGGGCTGCTCGTCGTGGTGGCCGGCCTGGGGCTGTTCTCCCTGTGCGGCCCCGCCACCCCGTACCTGCTGTACGCCGGGTGCATCGCCGTGGTCGGTGCGGGTTCGGGGCTGTCCAATCCGCCGCTGTCGAACGCCGTCGTCACCTCCGTGCCCGCCCACCAGGCGGGTGTCGGTTCCGGAGTCAACAGCTTCAGCCGCGAGATCGGCGGGGCGCTGGGTTTCGCCGTGTTCGGCACCCTGCTCAACACCCGGTTCGCCGCGGCCCTCCCGGACGGGCTGCGGCTGCCCGGCGGCTCCGCCGGGGGGCAGGCCCTGGGCTCGGTTCTGCACGGCGTCGAGCGGTCCGGAGCCGGGGCGGAACCGCTGTCGGCGCAGGTGCGCGAGGCGTTCGCCACGGGGATGGCCGAGTCGTTGCGGGTGATCGGGCTCGTACTGCTCATCGCTGCTTTCCTGGTCGTAACGTGGCTGAGGCCAAGGCGACAGCAGCAGCGCATCCCTGGGGAGAAGCAGTGAGCAAGACCGGTGTCGGCGACCAGGGCGACTGGGCCGACGACCTCTCCGGCCATCATGCGTGCACCGTGGACCTGCGTCTGCTCCCGGCGCTCGACGCCCTGTTGCAGGAGGGCAGCGTCACCGGCGCGGCAGAACGGCTGGCGCTGTCCCCTCCCGCCATGAGCCGTGCGCTGGCCAAGATCCGCCGTGCCCTCGGCGACCCCGTCCTGGTCCGCGCCGGACGTGGTCTGGTGCCGACGCCCAGGGCACTGGAACTGCGGCCGAAGGTGCGCGCCCTGCTGGGAGAAGCCGAGTCCCTGCTGTCCCCCAGCCGGCAGGAGGATCTCACGCAGGTCTCCAGGACGCTCACCATAGTGGCGGACGAGGCCTACGCGGCGGTGCTGGCACCGGTGCTGCTGAACCGGGCGAGCGTGCAGGTGCCGCTCGCCCGGTTCGCGTTCACCGTGGAGAGCACGCACGGCAGCTCTCCCCTGCGGGAGGGCGCCGTGGACATCGAAGTCGGCATCATCGACGAACCCAGCCCGGAACTGCGTATCGAGCCACTCTTCGAGGACCGCTTCATGGGCGTGGTCCGGGCCGGGCATCCGCTGCTGGACGCGGAGGTGACCGCGCAGTCGTTCGCGTCGGCACGCCATGTCAGCGTCTCCCGCAAGGGCCGGATGACGGGACCGATCGACACCGCGCTGCGCGCCATCGGCCTGCGCCGGGAGGTGATCGCCTCCGTGCCGGACTACGGCGCGGCGCTGCTGATGATCCCCTCCACCGATCTGGTCACCGCGATGCCCCGCTCGCTCGCCGCCAGCGCAAGGCGGTCCGTCCCGATCGAGCTGTTCGAGCTGCCGGTGAGCACGGAGCCCATCAACATATGCCAGGCGTGGCACCCCCGGCACGAGACCGAACCCGTCCATGTGTGGCTTCGCGATGCCGTACGGTCCGCGCTCACCCGCCCGCAGGCCCCGGCTCCGCCCGGCGGGCTGCTCTCATCGGGTCCGCCGGCCGCCGGCGAGCGACCGGACCGGCCCTTCGAGCAAGGCGGTGACGACCGGCGTTGAGGAGGCCGGGTCCGGGACGCCGGAGCGAGCCGTGTCCCGGCCGGCCACGGCGCCGGTGACCGCGCCCAGGAGCAGCCGCGCGGCGATCCGGGGCGCCATGTCGTCACGTACCTCGCCACGGGTGGCCGCCTGCTCCAGCAGCTGTGCCAGGCGCTGCACCACCGCCTCACGGCACGCGGCGTCCGCCGGGTCCCGGCTCGGCGCGCCGTCGGATCCCCAGAACAGGGCATGCCGGACCGGATCGGCCACGCCCGCGCGAGCCAGCGCGTCGAGCAGCGAGGTGATCCGGTCCGCCGCGGGGCAGTCGTCCGCGGCGGCGCTCGCGGCCAGCGCGTCCCGCACCTCGGCACGCACCGGAGCCGTGACCGCACGGAGCAGCTCGGCCCTGTCGCGCACATGCCGGTACAGCGCCGCCTTGGTGACGCCGAGTCGGGCGGCGACGTCGTGCATGCTCGTCGCGTCGGCCCCCCGCTCGTGGAAGAGCGCGGCCGCGGCTGCGAGGACGTCCCCGCGCCCGCGGCGCGGGGACGGCGGCCGCACGGCCGCCACCGGCCGCGGCGTCATGTCCCGGACCGCCCCCGGCACAACTCCAGCAGCGCCTCGGCGAGAGACGTACCGCTCTCGCCCAGCTCCTGGGCGTACCGGTCTCGCACGGCCAGCTCCCGGCCCGTGTCGAGCGGTGAGCCGCCTCGCTCGGTGCGGATCCGCTGGATCTCGCGGGAGGCCGCCAGCCGTTGCTTCAGCGTGCCGATGAGACTGCGGTCCAAGGCGTCGATCTGTTGCCGCAGCCGCGCGATGTCCCGTGCGGTGGGCTCGCTGTCGTGGCCGCCTGTGACGGTGGCTCCGAGGTCCATGACCGTGATGCTCCGTTCGTACTCGTACGAGGGGATGCCGGGCGGCGCCGGGTCTCGTGCGGCGCCCGACGCGCAGGGAAGGGCGGCGGTCGTCGAGGGGTACGACCCGAGGGGCCGAAGACCGGGGACTCGCGATTGCAGCAAGCCGGCCGCGCGTGCCGTGGCCGCCGTCCGGACGCTGCCCGGGAGGTCGACGAAGAGACAGCAGCGGTCCCGTCCGTCGGGCAGCACGTGCAGGGACGCACCGCGCAGCAGAGGGTGGCGGTACAGGGGACCCAGCAGCCCTCGCAGGTCCTCGGGTCCGCCCCTGTGTCCTCCGACCAGGCAGGTGCGGTCGGCCTGCCGGCGCCGCACCGCGGCGGGTGCGCCGGGGAGCGCACACAGCAGGAAGGTGGTGGTCGCACCGGCGGTGTCCTGCAGTCCTGTGGCCAGGGCCCGCAGTCCGTAGGGCGCGGCGGTGAATTCGCCGGCCACGGCGGCGTCGCACACGCCGTCCCGCACCCGGCGTGCCGCCTCGGCGTTGGACGGGGCCGCGGTCCAGCGGGCCCACGGCAGGCGGCTGTCGAGCCAGCCGCCGACCTGGGCCCGGGCATGCGGGTGGCCGCTCACCGTGCGGATCCGGGCGAGCCGCGTACCGGGGCGTACCAGCAGGGCGAACTCGACGCGGAGCACGACGTCCACGAGCACCTGCACCGGCGACCCGGCCAGCGCGCGCACGGTGTCCGCGACCGGCCCGGCCACCGTGTTGTGCACGGGGAGCATGGCGGCGTCCACCGCTCCCCGGCACACCAGCCGTAGTGCCTCCCCGGCCGTTGCGGCCGGCGTCAGCCGGGCACCCGCGGACTCCGGGAGCGAGCGAAGGGCCTGTTCCGTGAAGGTGCCCTCCGGTCCCAGATACGCCAGCCGGCGCATGGGCTGTACCGACGTCCCCATGTCAGGCGGTGGCGAGCGCCGCGTCCACCGTGGCCGCCGCGGCGCCCTTGGCCCGGCGCAGTTCCTTGTCCTCCAGCAGTCCGGGGGCGAACGCCGCCGCGTCCACCGTGACCCGCGCCGCGTCCCGTGCGGCCTGCTCGACGACCACCGTCGTACGCAGCGTCAGCCGGCTGGGTTCCGACAGGTCGGCCTCGTCCACGGTCAGCCGCAGGGTCGCGCCCACGGGGAAGAGGAAGTTGCTGAACGCGGTGTTCATCGAGTTGAGGACGATGTAGTAGCGCTGCTGCGGCCAGCGTGAGGTGAAGAAGCGCTCCACCACGGCGAGGAACATCTGACGGGCCGCCTCGATGACCACCATGCCCTGCACGTGCACCCGGTCCTGCACGTCGACGAGCAGTTCGTTGTGGTCGTGCAGCCGGAGTGCCGCCTCGAAGGTGCTCTCGCCGGTCTGCGTGAGACCGGCCACCAGGACGTTGTCCTCGCGGGCCTTGTGCAGCTGCTGCCGGGGCGCCGGCTTCCCGGCGGAAGGCACCAGCACGATCCGGTCGCCCAGCTGCCGCCGCTGGACGGCGTCCTCGAGGTAGGTGATCTCGTACTCGCCTATGCCCTGGCCGGCGACCACGAACACCGGTCCCGCCACGGCGTCCAGATCGCCCGCGTCGAGCAGGCGGGCGAGACCTGAGAACGTGTCGGCCCCGACGGCTTCGGCGAAGTCGCGGAACCGGTCGCCGACGACGAGCCGGGAGGTGACTGTGCTGCTCATGGCTGGCCTCCTGGGTGGGAAGAACCGCGGCCCGGTGCGCCGCGGGAAGCCCCTTCAGCGTCGGCTTTCGCCACGAGGGCCGGTAGTCGCCTGTTGGGCATAGGAACGAGGTACTAGGCCCCCTCCTGGACGGCCGCCGGCAACAGGCCTGCGACAGAAGGAGGCCCTCCCCGGGTTCCGGGGAGGGCCTCGGCGGCCGGTGGCTTCAGCGGGCGCGATAGGCGTGCAGGGTGACGTGCTCGGGCTCGGCGTCGTCCGCGGTGTCCTCGGGCGCCGCGCGCTCGGTGACGGCCGGAGCGGGGTGCAGTCCGGCGATGCAGCGCTGCGCCAGTTTCTGGTACTGCCGTGTCCCGTTGCCCTTCCAGGCGATCTCTTCGGCGGTGAGTTCGCGCACCACCTTCGCCGGAGTGCCGGCCACCAGATGCCGTTCCGGGACGTGGAAGCCCGACTTGACGAAGGCCGCGGCGCCGACGAATGCCTGCCGGCCCACGACGACCCCGTCCATCAGGACGGATCTCATGCCGATGAGACTGTCCCGGCCCACCCGGCAGCCGTGCAGCACGCTGCCGTGGCCCACGTGCCCGTCCTCCTCCACGACGGTGTCCGCGCCGGGGAAGCAGTGCAGTACGCAGCCGTCCTGGATGTTGGAGCCGGCTCGGAGCTCGATGTGCCCGAAGTCGCCGCGCAGGCTGGCCAGCGGGCCGACGTAGCAGCCGGGGCCGACCTCCACCGAGCCGATCAGTACCGCGTCGGGGTGGACGAACGCGGTCGGGTGGACGGCGGGGACCTTGCCTTCGAAGGAGTAGATCTGTGCCATGTCGGGCTTCACCGTTCGTCGATGCGGGGGCGGGGCTGGTGCGGGCGGCGGCTCATACCGGTTCGGGGGCAGTCGTGTGCAGGGCGCCGAGTGCGTCGTGCCCGTGGATCCAGGCCAGGTCGTCGGGCAGCGTGGCCAGCCGGGCGTTGCGGGCGTCCGCCTCCGGTCCGTCCGGGAGCTGGAAGCAGCCGGCGTTCTTACGCGACCCTGCCTGCAGCAGCCGGGTGCGCGGGCGGCGCAGGCGCTCGTAGGCGCGCAGGGCGGAGGCGGCCCGGCCGGCATCCGTGCGCGCCAGGAGGCGGGCGAGAGTCACCGCGTCCTCCAGCGCCTGGTTGGCGCCCTGCCCGTGGTGCGGCAGCATCGCATGGGCGGCGTCACCCAGCAGCGTCACACGGCCGGTGCTCCAGGTGCGCTGCGGTTCACGGTCGTACAGGGCCCAGCGGCCGGGGTGCTCGGCGGCGTCGAGGATCTCGGTGACGAACGGATGCCAGCCGGCGAAGGCGGCCCGCAGTACGGCGGGATCGCCCTGGGCGGACCAGGACTCGACCGTCCAGTTCCGGTCCGGCACGACGGCCAGGAAGTTCAGCAGGCGGCCGGCCGCGACCGGGTAGGCGATGAAGTGCCGGCCCGGCCCGAACCACAGCCACAGGACGGGTTCGGCCAGTTCGGGTATGTGTCGCAGCCGTTCCATGGGGACCAGGGCGCGGTAGCCGCTGGTGCCGGAGAACACCGCCTCGTCGGGGCCGAAGACGCTGTGCCGCACCGCGGAGTGGATGCCGTCCGCCCCGACGACCGCATCGGCCTCGGCCGTGCTGCCGTCGGCGAAGCGGATCACGGCCGCGTCGGCGGTCTGCTCCACGCCCGTGCACCGCGCGCCGAGCCGCACATGCCGCGGCCCCAGGGCGGTGAGCAGGGCCTGCTGGACGGCCGCCCGTTCCACGGTCCAGAAGGGCGCCCCGAAGCGCTGCTCGTAGGTGTCGGCCAGCCGGTGGGCGACCATGGACCGGCCGGTGCGCCAGTGCCGGAAGTCGGCACGCAGCGGCCGGACCGCCGTGGCGGCCAGCGGTTCGGCGACGCCCAGTTCACGGAGGATCCTGTGGCCGTTCGCGCCGATCGCGATGCCGGCTCCCGCGTGGGCGAGTCCGGGTGCCTGCTCGTGCACGACTGCCTCGATTCCCTGCCGCCGCAGGCCGAGCGCGAGGGCCAGCCCTCCGATGCCGCCGCCCACCACGGCCACGTACGGATGTCGCGCCGTCATGGCGTCTCCTCTCCTTCGTCGCTGTCTGCGCGCCACGTGCCCCCGGCGGCCCGTGACGGTGTGCGCACACCGGCCGGGCCCGCCGTACGGCCGGCGGTCAGGTGACCGGTGCCAGTGCGGTGAACGTGCCACGGTGGAACACCAGGGGGTCGTGTTCGCGGCCGACGGCGCCGAGCACTCGTCCGACGACGAGCACGTGGTCGCCCAGCCGCTGGGTGAGATGCAGTGCGCATTCGAGGGTGCCGGGCGCGTCCAGCAGGACCAGGCAGCCGGTGTGCGGTCCGACGGCCCAGTCGGCGGCGTCCTCCACCGAGGGGCGCTCGGCGGCCGGCGCGGTGAGGACCCCGACCAGGGGGCGCGACCGGTTGCCGAGGAAGGACACGGCCCATTGCCGGGACGCGCGCACCCGGCGCAGGAAGGTGGAGTCGTCCCGCAGGTACATGGACACCAGGGGCGGGTCGAGGGAGACCGAGCTGAACGAGTTGACGGCGATGGCGTCGTGGCGCACGCCGGTCCGGGTCTCGAAGCGGGTGGACACCGCGCACACGCCGGTCACGTACTGCCCGAGCACGTGCCGCAGGTGAGCCGTGTCGGCGCGGAGGGCCCCGGCTGCCCCGGACGGCCCGCCCGGAGCAGCCGGGGTGCGGCTGCTCACGATGCGGCCTCTGCCCGGTCCGCTGCCGTGGTGCCCGGTGCACCGCCGCCGACGACGGTGGTGTCCTTGGGGTCGAGGAGGTCCGGGACCTTCCAGCCGTTCTCGTCGTACTCGGCCAGGCACTGCTCGACGAGCCGCTTGTACTCGTCGAACTTCCCGGACGCCTGCTGGGCGTGCAGCGCCTCGAAGCGGATCTGCTCGTGGTTGCCCGCGTAGTTCATCTCGTACAGCTCCCAGCGGGCCCCGAACTCGGTGCCGACCGCGTCCCACGCCAGCTTCATCAGCTTGACCCGGTCGATCGCCTCCACGCCCAGGCCGCGCACGTACTTGTCGAGGTAGGGCCGGATCTCGGGGTCCGACCAGTCGGCCGCGTGCGAGTTGTTGTAGATGAGGGCGCTGCCGAGGTCCCGCAGGAAGATCTCGCGCACCTTGGGGAAGACGGACGACGACAGCACCCGGAAGGCCAGCGCCGTCTCGCCGTTGGGGGTGACGGTGCCGTCGGGCCACCGCGTGGGGTTCTCGGCCATGGAGTCCACCAGCGCCCAGAACATGTTGCGGTAGGCGAGGACCTCGCCGAGCCGGCTCTGCACCCCGCGGAACTCGGACGTGCCGGTGGTCTCCAGGCACTTGGCGAGCAGGCCGGTCAGGAAGTCCATCTTCACCGCGAAGCGGACGCAGGCGTGGAACATCGCCCGGTAGAAGAACCCGGAGCCGTAGAAGAAGTTGTTCGCCTTGTCCACGTCGTAGCAGAAGACGTTCTCCCACGGGATCAGCACCTGGTCGAAGACGAGGATTCCGTCGTTCTCGTCCAGGCGGCTGCTCAGCGGCTGGTCGAAGGGGCTGCTGACGGTCGCCGAGGCGAACTCGTAGGACGGGCGGGAGATGATCTTCAGGCCCGGGCTGTTGGTGGGCACGACGAAATACGCGGAGAACTCCTTGGCGCCCTGCGGAATGGCTCCGTAGCTCCCGATGAAGATGTGCTGGGTGAGTGCCGCGCCGGTACCGACCACCTTGGCCCCGGACACCACGAGACCGGCGTCGGTCTCCCGGTCCACCGTCAGCATCACGTCCTTCAGCTCGGTCAGCCCACGGTTGCGGTCGATCGGCGGATTGACGATGCCGTGACCGATGAACAGCACGTTCTCCTGCGCCTTGCGGTACCAGGCGGAGGCGTTGTCCTCGAAGGGCGCGTAGTGCTCCTTGTTGGAGCCCAGGGTGGACAGGAAGGCGGCCTTGAAGTCCGGGGTGCGGCCCAGCCAGCCGTACGTCATGCGCGCCCACTCCTCCATGGCCCGTGCGGCGGCGCGGAGGTCGTCCGAGCTGTAGGGGGCCTTGAAGTAGGGGTGCGTGAAGCCGCCGTTGCCGGTGTCGGTGGGGACGACCAGCCGGCCGGCCCGCCCGGGGTCGTGCAGGGCGTCGAAGAGGCGGGCGACCATGCGGGAGTTGTTGCGGAACGCCGGGTGGCTCGTGACGTCGGCGACCTTCTCGCCGTAGATCCTCACTTCCCGGCCGTCCCGGAGGCTCTCGAGGTACTCGTCCCCGGTCTGCGGGCGGGAGGCGGACCCGGAGGGCCCGGCGGTGCTGCTCATGCGTAATCACCTTTCGAAGCCGGTGGTCGGGAGGAGCGGGCTCCGGACCGCGCTGCCGGCGGATCGCGCCGGTGGTCCGCGCCTGCCGAAATGCTCCAGGGGCACGCCCCGCCCCGACAGTCGGCCGCTGGGGCTAGTACGGGAGTAGTAGTGCCGCGTTTCTAGCCAGAACGACCCACTGCCCGGGGCCTTCGGACGCGTGCCAGGCTGCGCCCACCGCAAGCCCGTGCCCTGTCCTCGGAACAGAAGGCGTTGAGGTCTTCAGCGTGAAAACCCTGATGCGTCCGGTGTCCTCACCTCCCGTATCCCCCCGCCCGCCGAGCGCGGACGGCGGCCCGCACGACACGGGGCCGCCCGAGGCCTGGCGGGCCCTGTCCGCTGCGCAGCAGCCCGACTGGCCCGATCCCGCGGCGCTGGGGACGGTCGTCTCGGCCCTGGAATGCGCCCCGCCGCTGGTGTTCGCCAGGGAGTGCGACACTCTGCTCGACCGCCTGGGCGAGGTGGCGCGTGGCAGCGCCTTCCTGCTCCAGGGCGGTGACTGCGCCGAGACGCTGGGCTCGGTGAGCGCCCGGTCCGTGCGGGGGAAACTGGACGTTCTGCTCCAGATGGCGGCCGTCCTGACGTATGCGACCGGCGTCCCGGTGGTCAAGGTCGGCCGCATGGCCGGCCAGTACGCCAAACCGCGTTCCCGGCCCACCGAGACGCGGGACGGGGTGACCCTTCCCGTCTACCGCGGTGACGCCGTCAACGGACGGGAATTCACCCCCGCGGCCCGCACCCCCGACCCGGCCCGGCTGGAGCGTGTCTACCACGCGTCCGCGGCGACGCTGAACCTGATGCGGGCCTTCGCCGCGGGCGGTCACCCGGATCTGCGCCGGGTGCACGAGTGGAACCGCGACTTCGTGGCCGGGTCCGCGGCGGGGCGTCACTACCGGCCGCTGGCGGACGAGATCGGTGCGGCGCTGGCGTTCGCCCGTGCGTGCGGCATGAGCACCTCGACGAAGCGCCCCGCCGAAGTGTTCGCCAGTCACGAGGCCCTGCTCCTCGACTACGAGTCCGCCCTGGTCCGCACGGACCCCGACACGGGCCGGCGGTACGCCCTGTCCGGGCACCTGCTGTGGATCGGCGAGCGCACCCGCCAACTCGACGGGGCGCACGTCGCGTTCGCCGCCGGCATCGGCAACCCCCTCGGCGTCAAGCTGGGACCGGACGCGACCGTGGACGACGTACTCGGGCTGCTGGAGCGGCTGGATCCGCTGCGCACTCCGGGGCGTCTCACCTTCGTCACCCGGATGGGCCGGGAACTGGTGCGCGACCGGCTCCCCGCTCTGGTGGAGGCGGTGCGCGCGCAGGGCGCCCAGGTCGTCTGGGTGTGCGATCCCATGCACGGCAACACCTTCACCGCACCGAGCGGTCACAAGAGCCGGCGCCTCGACGACGTGCTGGACGAGATCACCGGCTTCCTGGAGGTGCACCACGCCCTGGGCACGCATCCCGGCGGTGTGCACCTGGAGCTGACGGGCGAGGACGTCACCGAGTGCGTCGGCGGCAGCCGCGAGGTGCTCCTCGAGGACCTGCACCGGCGCTACGAGACCGCCTGTGACCCCCGGCTGAACCGCGAGCAGTCGCTGGATCTGGCCTTCCGCGTCGCGGAATGGTTCAGCGCACGGCGGCGCCGTCGCGAACGCCCCCGCACACGGCCCGTTCACGCCCCGAGCCCGACCGGGTAGGCCGCAGGGGCGTCACCGTCACCTGCAGGGCCCCGGGCCCCGCCGGTGTGCGTCGCCGGCCGTTCAAGGACCACACCCTTGCCCTGTCCGCGAAATCCGAGACGACGAAGGATCACTCATCGTGCGGCACTTCGAGCACTTTCCCGTCGGCAGCACCTACGACCTGGGCGTCACGAGGCTGACGAGCGAGGACATCGTCCGCTACGCCCGCGACTTCGACCCGATGCCGTTCCATCTGGACCCCGAGGCGGCCGCCCGTTCCCCCTTCGGCGGTCTGGTGGCCAGCGGGTGGCACACCGGGGCCGTGGTCATGGGGCAGTTCGTCCGTACCCTGCTCGCCGACTCCGCCTGCCACGGCTCCTACGGCATGGACGAGGTCCGGTTCCTCAGGCCCGTGCGCCCCGGGGACCAGTTGCGCGGGCGGGCCGTCGTGGAGGAGGCCGCACCGCATTCCCGGCGCCCCGACACGGGCACGGTCCGCTTCGTGGTCGAGGCGGACAACCAGCACGGTGACACCGTCCACCGGATGCGGACCCGGCTGCTGTTCGGCCGTGCGGTGGCGGAGATCCGCTCAGCCGGGCTTTGATCAAACGCACCGTTGCGTCTAGTCTGACTGGACGGCGGCCGCGCGGGGACCGCGACGCCGTGAGGAGGACGCGTCATCGACACACAGCACGACAGGCGGGACGCCTTGCGACGACGGGACGAGACCCCCGCCGTGCGCACCCGCAGCGGTCCGAGGCGCAGCGAGGCCGCACGCATCGCGGTGCTGCGAGCCGCGGACGACCTGCTGGCGGACGTCGGCTACCGCGGTCTGACGGTCGGCGCGATCGCCGACCGTGCGGGGGTCGCCAAGCAGACCATCTATCGCTGGTGGCATTCGAAGGCGGCCGTCCTGCTCGACGTCTTGGAGGAGGACCTGGCCGATGGGGCACCCTGGCCGATGCGGGCGGAGGGCCGGCGGGCCGCGCTCGAGACCCATGTGACGCACCTGTCCCGGCTCTTCACCGAGTCCCCGACCGGCCGTGTCCTGTTCGTCCTCATCGGCCTCGCCCTGCACGACCCGGGCACCGCCACCACCCTCCGCGGCCGTGTACTGGAACGGCAGCGGCAGCACGACCGCGAACGCATGCGTGCCCTGCTGGCCCCGCACGCCCGCACCGCCCCGGCCCGGTACGACGCCGACCAGCTCCTGGACCTGCTCGCGGGCCCCGCCTTCCACCGGGCGTTCACGACGCGCAGGCCGCTGGACGCGACGTTCGTCCGGCATCTGACCGGCACGGCCCTGGCGTACTGGCGCGCCGACGCTCCCTCCCGCCGCCCTTCCGACCGACTCTCCGACCGAAGGACCCCTTCCCCATGTTCCGCACCCGGCGCAGCCGTCACACCGCCACGGTCGAGGCCGTCTCGCTGATCGCACCGCGCATGGCCCGCATCACCCTGGGAGGGCCCGGCATGTCGGCCTTCCGCTGCGAGGAACCGACACAGTGGGTGAAGCTGCACGTCCCCGATCCCCGTGACGGCCGGACGGTGGGGCGTGCCTACACCGTGCGCCACCAGCACCCGTCCGAACCCCGTATCGACATCGACGTGGTGCTGCACGGCAACGGCCCGGCCGCCCGCTGGGCCGAGACGGCGCACGTGGGTCAGGAAGTCTCCTTCGGCGGCCCCCGCGGTTCGTTCCGTCCCGACCCCGGTGTCGGCTCCTACCTGCTGGCGGGGGACGAGAGCGCCCAGCCGGCGGTCCTGACCATCGCCGAGAGTCTGCCGGCCGGCGTGCGCGGCACCGTCTATCTGGAAGTGGAGGGCCCCGAGGCCGAGACCGAGGTGCACACCCGGGCCGCACTGGACGTCGTATGGGTCCACCGCTCCGGCCGGGCGAAGGGCGAGGCACTGCGGGACGCCGTGCTGAAGGCCCCCGCGCCGGAGCGGCGCGCCTACGCCTGGGCGGCCGGGGAGTCCGGCGCTGTCCGGGAGATCCGCCGCCACTTCCAGCAGAACCTCGGCCTGGACCGGCAGCGTGCCTACGCCAAGGGCTACTGGAAGCGGGACGAACCCGACCACCGGGACCCGCTCGCCTCGGACTGACCGTTCCGTCAAGTACCCCTGCCGCTCCACGGACCGGACCTTCGGGCGCCACCCCCTCGCGCGTCGGGCGTGTCCCAAGGACACTCGTAGGCAATGGAGTCGCCGCCGGAGGGGGACGGGACATGAGGGACGGTCATCGGGCCGATGCCGAACGGCTGTTGGCGCGGGCCGTGGAGGAGGAGGTGCGCCGGTCGGGCGGGCGCACCGACGGGAAGGTGCTGCTGTCCCGGGCGCGCGGGGCGCTGGACGCGATGGCGCGCACGGCGGCCGAGGAGTACGAGGCCTACACCCGCGCACTGGACGAGGCGGAGGCGGGGCGGCAGTCGTTCCGGCAGCGGTACGCGCGCGAGGGCGGCGGGACGCCGTTGCTGGTGGCCGGGGTGGCGGGCGTCGCGGCGGTGGTCGCCGACCTGGCGTTCGGCACGGATACCGGGACCGCGCTGGGCGCGGGTGTGGCCGTCGGTGTGGTCGGGGCGGCGGCGACGGTGGTGAAGGTCGCCGGGTCGCACCTCCCCGCCGCCCACCACCACGCCGGGGCGGCGGGCCAGCCGGGCGGGGTGGAGCAGCTGCGCCTGCAGTGGCTGACCGCGCTGGAGGTGCGGGGCATCCGGCCGTTCCTAGACCAGCAGCGGGTCCTCGCCGCGTCCACGGCGCCCCAGCGGACCGGGCCGCGGCTGCGCGGCACCGACAAGAGCGCGGCGGCCCGCGGGAGAAACGTCCTGGAGCAGTCGTTCGGGCAGCTCCCCGAGCCGCACGGCCCGTTCGCCGGGCGGCGGCAGGAGATGGCCCGGATCCGGCAGTGGGTGCAGTCGGCCCGCGCGAGCACGGAGACCCGGCCCACGGTCGTGGTGCTGCACGGGGAGCCGGGCAGCGGCCGTACGACGCTGGCGGTGCGGGCCGCGCACGAGCTGAAGGACTACTTCCGCGGGGCCTGCGTGGTCGACCTGCGCGGCGAGGGCTCCGGCGAGCCCCCGCTGTCCACGCGGGACGCGCTGCTGCATCTGCTGAACCGGCTCGGCGCGCCCCGCGAGCAGCTCCTGTTCCGCGAGCGGACCTCGCCGGACCAGCAGGTCAAGCGGCTGAGCGAGCTGTACCACCAGCATCTGACCGGCACGCCCGTCACGATCGTCCTCGACGACGCCTCCGACCCGCAGCAGGTGCGCACGCTCCTGCCCGAGCGCTCCGACAGCCTGGTGCTCGTCACCTCGCGCTCCCCGCTCGGGCTGTCCGAGGACCTGCCCGCGCGGGTGCACCGGCTGCCGGTGGAGCCGCTGGACGCGGCCGGCGCGGAGGAGCTGCTGACCGCCGCCGCGCAGGACGCCTCGGGGCCGTACGACGCCGAGTCCGCGGAGCGGGTGCGGGAGCTGTGCGGGGGCCTGCCGCTGGCGCTGCGGCTGGCCGGCGCCGCCCTCGGGCCGCGCTCGACGCTCGCCCTCGCCACCGACCTCGACGCCTACGGGCCCGTCGAGCCGGTCGAGCGGGCGCTGTGGCTGCGCTACACCGACCAGCCGGACACCGTACGGCGGCTGCTGCGGCGGCTGGCGCTGGCCGGGCGGGCGTCGCTCGGCGCTGCCGCCGCGGCGGCGCTGCTGTCCACCGACGAGGCGGAGGCCACCCGGCACCTGGAGGCGCTGCACCGGGCCGGGCTGATCGACCGGGTGCGGCACAGCCGGTACCGGCTGCACGCCCTGGTGCGGGCGTTCGCGCACGCCCGTCTTCTCGACGAGGAGGACCCGGACGAGCGCGCCGCCGCGCAGGAGCGGCTGATCGTCAACTACGCCGAGCTAGCCGACTCGGTGCTGCGGCTGGTCGACGGCAACATGTCGACCCGCTCCGACCGCTTCAGCCCCTACGGGTTCACCTCCCTGGACGAGGCGCTGCGCTGGCTGGACGACGAGTCCAGCTTCATCACCGCCGCGCTGCGGCACGCCGAGGGCGTCGACCAGGGGGCGGTGCTGAATCTGCTGGGCGCGCTGTGCGACTACTGCCTGCTGCGCGGCGACCTCTACCGGCTGGGTGAGATCAACGAGCTGGCGCAGGCCGTCGACGAAGGGCTGCTGATCCGCTCGGTGCAGTGGCGCACCGGCATCGCAGCCCGTCAGCTCGGCGAGCTGGACACGGCGCGGACCACCC
Source organism: Streptomyces sp. GB4-14 (assembly GCF_022696125.1). NCBI lineage: Bacteria > Bacillati > Actinomycetota > Actinomycetes > Kitasatosporales > Streptomycetaceae > Streptomyces > Streptomyces sp. GB4-14. The sequence goes on from NZ_RZHO01000002.1 coordinate 2,216,697, forward strand.
TGACGTCGGTGGTGGACCTGTACCGGGAGGCGCAGCACGAGGCGGGCCAGGCACGGGCGCTGACCTCGCTCGGCATCACGCTGCACCACCAGGGAAACCTGACGGAGGCGTCGGCGCGGCTGCGGGAGGCGCTGGACCTCCAGGCGTCCGACGCGCTGGCCGCCGACCGCGCCTGGACGATGCACGCGCTGGCCGCGGTGGAACGGGACCGGGCCCGGCTGGCCGAGGCGCTGGAGCTGCTCGGCGAGTCGCTGGTGCTGCACCGTGCCGGCGAGTCCCTGCACGGGCAGGCGTGGGCGCACTTCCAGCTCGGTCAGCTGCATCTGCGGCGGGGGGACGTGCCGCGCGCGGAGGGTGAGCTGCGCACCGCCCTCGACCTGTACGGCCGGACCCGGGACGCGCGCGGCGAGGCATGGGCGCTGACCGAGCTGGCGCGGGCCCGGCTGGTGGACGGGGAGGCGGGTCCCGCGGTGGAGGAGCTGCGCCGGGCGGCCGCGCGGCACCGGGACAACGAGGACGCGCGCGGCGAGGCGTGGACGCTGTACTACCTGGGGCAGGCGCTGGAGGAGAGCGGCGACCTGGACCGCGCGGTGCGCGAGCTGGAACGTGCCCGCACGATGTTCTCCCGTATGCGGGACGTCTACGGCCTCGCCTGCGCCCGGCACCACTCGGCGCGGGTCACCCGTGACCAGCGGGCGGCCAGGACGGGCTCGCTGCGCAACTCCGGGTTCGCCCGGCAGCTGCTGGTGGACGCGCGCGCCGACTTCCAGCGGATCGGGGTGGCGCACGGCGAGGCGTGGACGTGCCTGGAGCTGGCGGTCGTCGACGCGGGCAACGCGCGCACCCAGCAGGCGCTGGCGCTGTGCGACGAGGCGGTCGCGCTGTTCGCCTCCTACGGCGACCGGCGCGGCGAGGACTGGGCGCGCTTCCTGCGCTGCACTCTCCTGCCGTACGCGGCGCCGGGCGGCACGGAGGTCGGCACGGCGGTGGCGCAGCAGGAACTCACGGAGCTGGCCGCCGCCCCTCACCCGGCCCGCGACCCCAAGCTCACCGACTGCGTCGACTCCTACCAGCTCCTCCTGGAGCGGGGCGTCACCCTCGACACGGGCTGGCAGGCCTGGAACCTGGGCCTGGTCCCCACCCGCCACGCACGGGAGGTGATGGGGGTACCCGTCCCGCTGGACGCGTAGGCCGCTTCCGGGCACGCAAGGTGCGGCACCCGGCGCGTCTGCCGGGTGCCGTACGTCTGTGCGCCTGGGTCAGGCCGTCGACTTGCCGGCGTCGGGCGCGGCGGCGTCCGCGGACTTGTCGTCCGGCTCCGCGAAGTTCACGCGGCCCATGTGCCGGTTCATCGACTTCATCAGGCCCCAGACCGCCAGGGCCATCACCGCGAAGACGATGAAGCCGAGGACACCGGGGGTGACCTTGTCCTCGTCGAACTCCTTGGCGAGGGGGACCAGGTGGGTCATTGCCAGGCTTGCGCTTGCGCTCATGTCAGCCATTGTCCCGGATGCCCGCGAAGAGGTCGTCCTCGGGGAGGGAGGTGTCCACGAGCGACTTCGCGAGCTCGTACTCCTCCGTCGGCCAGACCTCCTTCTGGAGGTCCAGCGGCACCCGGAACCAGCCGCCGTCGGGGTCGATCTGCGTGGCGTGCGCGATCAGCGCCTTGTCCCGGATCTCGAAGAAGTCGGCGCACGGCACGTGCGTGGTGAGCGTGCGCTCCTTGCGCTCGAACTCGTCCCACCGCTTCAGCCAGTCGCCGTACGGCGACTCCAGCCCGCGCTCCAGCATCGCGTTGTGCAGCGCCTCGGTGCGGGGCCGGTTGAAGCCCTGGTTGTAGTACACCTTCAGCGGCTGGTACGCCGGGCCGAACTCGTCCTCCGGGTACTTCACGGTGTCCGCCGCGCCCTCGAACGCCACCATCGTGATCTTGTGGGTCATGATGTGGTCGGGGTGCGGGTAGCCGCCGTTCTCGTCATAGGTGGTGATCACCTGCGGCCGGAAGGAGCGGATCTTCCGCACCAGCTCCCCCGCCGCCTTGTCGACGTCCTCCAGCGCGAAGCAGCCCTCCGGCAGCGGCGGCAGCGGGTCGCCCTCGGGCAGACCCGAGTCGACGAAGCCCAGCCACTCCTGCTTCACGCCGAGGATCTCGCGGGCCTCGTCCATCTCCTTCTTGCGCACCTCGTGGATGTGCTCCTCGATGTACGCGTCCCCCTGGAGCTTCGGGTTGAGGATGGAGCCGCGCTCCCCGCCCGTGCAGGTCACCACCAGCACGTCCACCCCCTCGGACACGTACTTCGCCATGGTGGCCGCGCCCTTGCTCGACTCGTCGTCGGGGTGGGCGTGGACGGCCATCAGTCGCAGCTTGTCGGTCAAGACTCAATCCTCAAGTCGTTGGGCGCCCTGTGTGCGGCGGCGCAGTCGCAGGCTTCTATAGTGACGGAACCGGGGGGCGAAAAATTCCGGAGCGCCGCTCCCGGGGACGGTCCGGGGACGCCGGTCCCTTCCTTCCGAGGAGACGATCATGAGTACGTCGAGCACGCGGCTGCCCGAGGGCCGCTACGGCCGCTCCTCGGACCAGCGTGCCGACCGCACCCTCAAGGTCGTCGGCGGTGTGCTGGCCGTCCTGTTCGCCGCCCTGATCGGCTGGTTCGGCTACCACTACGTCGCCCAGAACGAGATCAGCGCCGAGCTGATCCGCTTCGAGACCGGCGAGGACGCGGTGAAGGTGCACCTGGAGGTGCACAAGGACGCCGGCGTCGTCGGCTACTGCACCGTGCGCTCCCAGTCCGCGGACGGCGCCGAGGTCGGCCGGGCCGACTTCCGCTTCGACGGGGACGCCACCCGCATCGACCAGGTGGTCACGCTGCGGACCACCTCCCCCGGCACCAGCGCGGAGCTCGTCGGCTGTCACGCCGAATGAGCGGGCGGGGAATACCCGGCCACTGACCTGCGCTGATGTGAGAACAGTGGCTTATGTCCTCCCCCTGCGGGCACTGAATTGTTAGGCTCGTGGTTTCGCCCGTCCCTGGGGGACCATCCTTCTGGGTAGGGCGATGCTTTGTATTCCCAGTACCTACGAGGAGCACCTGTGACCCAGACCAGCGAGAACGTCACCTGGCTGACCCAGGAGGCGTACAACAAGCTCAAGGACGAGCTTGAGTACCTTACTGGTCCCGCGCGCACGGAGATCGCCGCCAAGATCGCCGCCGCGCGTGAGGAGGGCGACCTGCGTGAGAACGGCGGGTACCACGCGGCCAAGGAGGAGCAGGGCAAGCAGGAGCTCCGTGTGCGCCAGCTGACCCAGCTCCTCGAGAACGCCAAGGTGGGCACGCCCCCGGCGACCGACGGAGAGGTGGCGCCCGGCATGGTCGTCACGATCGCCTTCGACGGCGACGAGGACGACACGCTGACCTTCCTGCTCGCCTCCCGCGAGTACGCGAGCTCCGACATCGAGACGTACTCGCCGCAGTCCCCCCTGGGGTCCGGCGTGATGGGCCACAAGGTCGGCGAGGACGCGGAGTACGAGCTGCCGAACGGCAAGAAGGCCTCGGTGACGATCCTCAAGGCCGAGCCCTACAGCGGCTGACCGGCCGCACGCGAGTCCCCACGGGCCCCCGGCGCCCCGAGCGGCGCCGGGGGCTTCGTCATGCCGCCGCCGAGCGGTACTTGCGCACGGCCAGGGTGCGGAAGATCACGATGATCAGCACCGAGTAGATCACCGACGCCCACACCGGGTGCTGCATCGGCCAGGCGTCGGAGGTGGAGACGCCCGGGTTGCCGAACAGCTCGCGGCACGCCTGGACGGTGGCGCTGAACGGGTTCCAGTCCGCGATGTGCTGCAGCCAGGGCGTCATGTTGCTGGAGTCCACGAACGCGTTCGACACGAACGTGACCGGGAACAGCCAGACCAGGCCGCCGGAGGTGGCCGCCTCGGGGGTGCGCACCGACAGGCCGATGACCGCGCCGATCCAGGTGAACGCGTACCCGGTGAGCAGCAGCAGGCCGAACGCGCCGAGCACCTCGCCGAAGCTGGTGTGCGTGCGCCAGCCGACCAGCAGGGCGACCACGGCGAGGACGAGCAGGGTGAGCGCCGTCTGCACCATGTCGGCGAGGGTTCGGCCGGTGAGCACAGCACCGCGCGCCATCGGCAGGGAGCGGAAGCGGTCGATGAGCCCCTTGTGCATGTCCTCGGCGATGCCCGCTCCGGCCCCCGCCGTGGCGAAGGTGACGGTCTGGGCGAAGATGCCGGCCATCAGGAACTCACGGTAGACCTGCGGGCTGGTGGAACCGCCGATGTCCAGGGAGCCCCCGAACACGTACGAGAACAGCACCACGAACATGATCGGCTGGATCAGCCCGAAGATGACCACCTCGGGGATGCGGACCATGCGGATCAGGTTGCGCTTGGCGACGACCAGCGAGTCGCGGACGGAGCGGCTGAACGCGTTCCCGGGGGACGCGACCCGCACGGATTCGGTGACGGCACTCACTTCGCGGCCTCCTCGTGCTCGGACTGCGCGGATTCGGCGACATGGCCGGTGAGGGAGAGGAACACGTCGTCGAGGGTGGGGCGGCGCAGTCCGATGTCGTCGATCTCGATGCCCTCGGCGTCGAGCTCGCGGATGATCTCGGCGAGCAGCTTGGCGCCGCCGGAGACCGGCGTGGTGATCTTGCGCATGTGCTCCTCGACCGTGGTGTCGCCCTGGCCGAGGCCGCGCAGGCTGTACTTGTCGAGGAGGGCGGCCGCGGTGCGGATGTGCTCGCGGTCGTGCACCACGACCTCGACGCGCTCGCCGCCGGTGCGGGCCTTGAGCTGGTCGGAGGTGCCCTGGGCGATGACCTTGCCCTGGTCGACGACCGCGATGTCGTGCGCCAGGTGGTCGGCCTCCTCCAAATACTGCGTGGTGAGGAGCAGCGTGGTGCCGCCGGAGACGAGGTCCTTGATCACGTCCCAGAGCTGCTGGCGGTTGCGCGGGTCGAGTCCGGTCGTCGGCTCGTCCATGAACATCACGGGCGGGGAGACGACCAGGGCGGCGGCCAGGTCGAGGCGGCGGCGCATGCCGCCCGAGTAGGTCTTCGCCGTGCGGTCGGCCGCGTCCGCCAGGTGGAACTGCTCCAGCAGCTCGTCCGCGCGGGCCCGGGCGGCCTTGGCCCTCATCTGGTAGAGCTGGCCGACCATCTGGAGGTTCTCCCGGCCGGTGAGGTACTCGTCGACGGCGGCGAACTGACCGGACAGACCGATCGAGCGGCGCACGGCGTCGGGGTGCTTCAGCACGTCGATCCCGGCGACGACGGCCCTGCCGCTGTCGGGACGCAGAAGCGTGGTGAGGCAGCGGACGGTGGTGGTCTTGCCCGCGCCGTTCGGCCCGAGCAGCCCCAGGACGGTCCCCTCCGGGACCTCGAGGTCGACGCCGTCCAGTGCCTTGACGTCTCCGAAGGTCTTCACCAGACCTTCGGCTTGAATGGCACCTGGCATATGAATCTCCACGTCATCGTGATTCTTCGGAAAAGCCTAGGTTCGTGTGCCGGCATGCGCCCGGTGCCGCCCCGGGGGCGCCGGGGGTCACCGGCGGCCACGCCGTGACGGAGCACACACCATAACGCGATGTATCGCGTCTCTCAATGGAATTGCCCGAAGGGGTGAAGCCGCGTCCGGCGTCAGCCCATGACCGTGTAACCCGCGTCGCGCAGGGCCTGCTGTACCTCGGCGCAGTGCGCCGGTCCCTTGGTCTCCAGGTGCAGCTCGACCTCCGCCTCCGTGAGTCCCAGCCGCGGGTCCGTCCGCACGTGGCTCACGTCGAGGACGTTAGCGTCGACCACTGACAACGCCCCGAGGAGCGAGGCCAGGGCGCCCGGCCGGTCGGTCAGCCGCAGCCGTACGGCCAGGTAGCGGCCCTGCGCCGCCATGCCGTGCCGCAGCACCCGTTCCATCAGCACCGGGTCCACGTTCCCGCCGGACAGCACCGCGACCACCGGCCCCTCGAAGGCCTCCGGCCGGCTCAGCAGCGCCGCGACCGGGCTCGCCCCGGCCGGCTCGACGACCAGCTTGGCCCGCTCCAGGCACAGCAGCAGCGCGGCCGACAGCTCGTCCTCGGTGACCGTGCACACCTCGTCCACCAGCTCGCCCACCAGCGCGAACGGCACCTCGCCGGGCCGCCCCACCTTGATCCCGTCGGCCATCGTCGCCGGGTGGCTCAGCGACACCGGGCGCCCGGCGGCCAGGGACGGCGGGTAGGCCGCCGCGCCCTCCGCCTGCACCCCGACGATCCGCACGTCCGGCCGCAGCGACTTCACCGCGACCGCGATCCCGGCCGCCAGCCCGCCCCCACCGACCCCGACGACGATCGTCCGCACCTCCGGGCACTGCTCCAGGATCTCCAGTCCCACCGTGCCCTGCCCTGCGATGACGTCCGGGTGGTCGAAGGGGTGGATGAACACCGCGCCCGTCTCGTGCGCGTACTCCTGCGCCGCGGCCAGCGCCTCGTCCACCACCTGGCCGTGCAGGCGCACCTCGGCGCCGTATTCCCGGGTCGCGCTGATCTTCGGCAGCGGGGCGCCCTTCGGCATGAACACCGTCGAGCGCACGCCGAGCAGCGACGACGCCAGCGCCACGCCCTGCGCGTGGTTCCCCGCGCTCGCCGCGACGACCCCCGCCGCCCGCTCCTCGGGGAGCAGCCCGGCGATCCGCACGTACGCGCCGCGCAGCTTGAACGAGCCGGTCCGCTGGAGGTTCTCGCACTTCAGCAGCACCGGCGCGCCCACCTGCGAGGACAGGTGCCGGCTGCCCTCCAGGGCGGTGGTGCGGGCCACGCCGGAGAGCATCTTGTGGGCGCCGCGCACGTCGTCGAGGGTGACGGTGCGCAGCCGGTCGGCCGTGCGGTAGCTCATGCCTCCAGCATCGCAGTTTCCACAGGGACGGCCCCGGTGTGACCAACCCGCGGACGACCGCTTTGCACAGCCCCGGTACGGTCCGCGCCCCGGCCGCGTACCCTGTCCTCCCATCAGCAGCCCATCACGAAGTGAGCCCCCCGCCATGCCCACTACACCTGAAATGTCGATGGACATGACGACCGATCTGACCGCGGTCGGCGACACCGGTCTTCTCGACACTCTGCAGCACGAGGTGGCGCTCTTCGCCCGCCGTGCCGAACAGACCCGGCTCGGCGGGGTCGGCCAGGTGCGGAACTCCATGGACCGCGCCGCCTACCTGCTGCTCAACCGGCTCGACAAGGAAGGCCCCATGGGCGTCAAGGCCCTGGCCGCGAGCATGGGGATCGACTCCTCGACCGTCACCCGTCAGGTGGCGCCGCTCGTGGACACCGGCCTGGTCAAGCGGACCTCGCACCCGGACGACGGCCGCGCCGTCGTGCTCCAGCTCTCCCCGCGCGGCCAGGCCCGCCTGGAGGAAGTGCGCGCCTCCCGGCGGCAGTTGATGGCCGAGCTGACCCAGGACTGGGCGCCGGAGGAGCGTGAGGCGTTCTGCGCGCTGCTCACCCGGTTTAACGGCGCGCTGTCCGCCCGGATGGCCGGGAACGACCGCGGCGACTCCTGACCCGGCCGCGCTCCGGCACCGTGCGCGCCTCTTGACCCGGAGGTGCGTCCTGGCCTGATATGTGGGGAGGGTCCCCGTCCGCCGCACGGCGCGGGGCGGCCCTCCGCGGGGGCTTCAGGAGGTGCGGGTGCGACCACGGCATGCGTGCGACGACGTCCGCCGCGCCCAGGAGTTCCGGGCGTACGTGGCGGGCGCGGGCGGACGGCTGCTGCACACCGCGACCCTGCTGACGGCAGAGCCCCGGGACGCCAACCCACGCGCCCAGCGCCTGCTCACCCTCGCCCTGGCCCGTACGTACGCCTGCTGGGACCGGCTGCACGGCGAGGACCCCTACGACCACACCCGGCGCTATCTGATGATCAGGTTCGCGCTCAGCACCCTGCGGTACGGCGGGCGGCTCCCCTTCCAACCCCCGCCCGGCGGCCCGCTGGCCGGGCTGAGCCCGCAGGAGCGGCTGATCCTGGTGATGCGGCTGCACGAGGGCATCGGCGAGGACCAGACGGCGGCCCTGCTGGGGCTGCCGACGGAGCGCGTACGGGCCGTGCAGAACCGTGCGATGGCCGTCGTGCTGCGTCCCGCGCCGGGGCCCGCACCCGCCCTGGGGCGCGCCGGCACGGTGCCCTCATGACCGGGGAGGCGTGGTGAACCGGTCGAACCGCGAGGAGCGGGTGCGGCGGCTGATGGTGACGGGCCCTCCGGCGCTGCCGCCCGACCTCGCCGCGGAGGCGGTGCGGCGCGGCGACCGCGTCCTCCGGCGACGCACGTACGCCCGGCGCGTGATGTGGCTGCTGCTGTGCGCGGCGACCGTGGCGTTCACGGTGTGGGCGCTGACCGCCCGGCCCTGGGTGGAGCCGCCGTCCGGGACGACCCCACCCCTCACCGGCTGGTGACCGGGCCTTCCGGCGTGCCCTAGCGGCCGAGGGCCTGCTGCAGGTCCTCGAGCAGGTCGTCGACGTTCTCGATGCCGACGGACAGGCGCACCAGGTCGGCCGGCACCTCGAGCTGCGAGCCGGCGACCGAGGCGTGCGTCATCCGGCCCGGGTGCTCGATCAGCGACTCGACGCCGCCCAGGGACTCGCCCAGGGTGAACACCTTCGCGCGGTTGCAGACCTCGACGGCCGCCTGCTCGCCGCCCTCGACGCGGAAGGAGATCATGCCGCCGAAGGAACGCATCTGCTTGGCGGCGACCTCGTGACCGGGGTGGTCGGGCAGGCCCGGGTACAGCACGCCCGTCACGCGCGGGTGACGGGTGAGCATGTCGGCGACGCGGGTCGCGTTCTCGCTGTGGCGGTCCATGCGCACCGACAGCGTCTTGGTGCCGCGCAGCACCAGCCACGAGTCGAAGGGCCCGGCGACCGCGCCCATCGCGTTCTGGTGGAACGCCAGCTCCTCGCCCAGCTCCGCGTCGGCGGTGACCAGGGCGCCGCCGACGACGTCCGAGTGGCCTCCCATGTACTTGGTCAGGGAGTGCACGACGACGTCCGCGCCGAGCGCCAGCGGCTGCTGGAGGTACGGCGTCGCGAAGGTGTTGTCGACGACGAGCCGGGCGCCGGCGTCCCGCGCCACCTGGGCGACGGCGGCGATGTCGGTGATGCCGAGCAGCGGGTTGGAGGGGGTCTCCACCCAGATGACCTTGGTCTTCGGGGTGATCGCGGCCCGCACCGCCGCCGGGTCGGAGGTGTCGGCCACCGACCACTCCACGCCCCAGCGCGCCACGACCTTCGCGAACAGGCGGAACGTGCCGCCGTACGCGTCGTTCGGGATGACCACGTGGTCGCCGGGCGCGAGCAGCGTGCGCAACAGGCAGTCCTCGGCCGCCAGTCCGGACGCGAACGCGAGTCCGCGGCGGCCGCCCTCGAGGGCGGCCAGGTTCTCCTCCAGCGCGGTCCTGGTCGGGTTGGCGCTGCGGCTGTACTCGTAACCGCCGCGCAGGCCGCCGACGCCGTCCTGCTTGTAGGTGGACACCTGGTAGATCGGCGGGACGACCGCGCCCGTCAGGGGGTCGGCGGTGTTGCCCGCGTGGATCGCGAGCGTCTCGAAGTGCTGACTGATGTGCCTGTCGCTCATGCGCCCGAGGGTAGTGCGCGGAACGGTGTGATGACGTCCGCCGCCGGTCCGGGCGGGGCGAAGGGGCCTTTTCGGGCGGGCGGCGGGGTTTTTCCACAGGTACGGGCACCGGGTTGGCCATTCGGCCGCGCGGTCTGGTTCGCTTGTGACATGGAGATTCTGTGGGTCCTGATCGCCCTCCTCATGATCGGCTTCGTGCTGCTGCCGTTCCTGCGGCGCCGGCGCGGCGCCGTGGGGCTCGTCCCGGCCGGCCACCCGGACGCGGCGGACCCGGCGAACTACGGCTTCGCGCGCCAGGAGGAGCTGGACATCCGCATGCCCGGCCCCGACCAGGACCTGCTGGACGTCCTCGACGTGGTCCAGCGCACCCAGGACTACCGCGCGGCGCAGCAGCTGCTGGCGGGCACGCCCGCGGACGGCGAGCAGCGCTGGCAGCGGGTGCAGGCCTTCGCCGGCGCCGCGTCCCTGGAGCTGGCGCAGCGGCCCGGCGGGGTCTCCGAGACGCCGGGCGGCCAGTGGCTGCGGGTGTGGCGCTCCGAGGCGCCCAAGGACGCGGGCGGCGCCGCGGTGCACGCGGAGTTCCTGGTGCAGCAGGCGTGGCGCACGGCCGCGCCCGGATCGGACGAGTTCCGGATCATCATGGAGGAGGCGAAGGCGGCGTGCGGCGAGGCCGCGCTGCTGGCCCCCGGCGACCCGGTGCCGTACATCGTGGAGCTCTCCGTGGCGCGCGGACTCGCTTACTCCCAGCAGGAGTTCGAGCAGGTCTGGCTGAAGATCCTGGACCGCGCCCCGGCGCACATGGGCGCGCACCTGGCCGCGCTGCACTACTGGTGCGAGAAGTGGCACGGTTCGCGGCAGCAGGCGTACGACTTCGCGGAGGCCGCGGCGGCGCGGGCGCCCGAGGGGTCGCTGCTGGCCGCGATGCCGCTGTTCGCGGTGTTCGAGCACCTCCCGGAGGTGAACCTGGTCAGCGGGTTCTACCAGAGCGAGGTCGTCTCCAAGGCGATCCACGGCGCGCTGCACGCGGTGCACTCGGCCCGCGCGGACGACCCGATGCTCGCGCACGTGCGGCACATGCTGATCTTCTTCCTGGTCCGCTCCGAGCGCTGGGCGGAGGCCATGGGCCAGCTCATACACGTCGACGGGCACGTCGGCGCCCTGCCGTGGACGCTCTCCCCGGACCCGGCCGCCGAGTTCGCCGTGTACCGCGCCCTGGCGGTCGCCGGCTACGAGGCGAACGGCGGCAGCCCGGCCACGCTGCCGCACTGACGTCAACACCCGCGCGACGCCCCGGTGTTTGTCCCTATTTTGACCCGTCCGCACCCATATTCTTGACCCCTGCGAGGCCAGGACGGGCCTGTCGGTGGAGGAGTCGGGTGTGGCGAACGTGCGGGTCTACGAGCTGGCCGAGAAGGCCGGGGTCGACAGCAAGGTCGTCCTGGACAAGATGACCGAGCTGGGCCACTTCGTACGGTCGGCGTCGGCCACCGTCGAGGCGACGGTGGTCCGGGAGCTGATCGACGCCCTGGGCGTCGTGCAGGAGACGGCCGCGTCCCTGCCCCGGGTGCCGTCGCCCGCGGCGCCGCCCGCCGGCTCGGTGCTGCGCCCGACGCATCACGAGTGGGACCCCACGTCCCGCTGGAAGCCGCTGCAGCGCTTCGACCCGCGTCGGGTCGGGCCGTACACGGTGCTGCGGCGGATCGGCAGCGGGTCGATGGGCCGGGTGTTCCTCGGGCGCACCCCGGCCGGGCGGCTGCTCGCCGTCAAGGTCGTCAAGGAGGAACTGGCCGACGACCTGGAGTTCCGCAGGCGCTTCCAGCGTGAGGTGGCCGCCGCGCGGGGCGTGAACGGCTTCTACGCACCACCCGTCGTGGACGCGGACACCACCGGGGACATCCCCTGGCTGGCCACCGCCTACGTCTCGGCGCCGTCCCTGAAGGACCTCGTCGACGCGTGCGGGCCGCTGCCGCTGGGGGCGCTGCTCTGGGTGGCCGCGCAGGCGGTGGAGGCGCTGCGCTCGGTGCACGCGGCGGACATCGTCCACCGCGACCTCAAGCCGTCCAACGTGCTGGTCGGCGTGGACGGCCTGCGCGTGATCGACTTCGGGCTCGCCCTGGCGGCGGCAGCGGCGGCCAGCAAGCTGACCGTCGCGCACACCACGCTGGGCACGCCCGCCTACATGTCGCCCGAGCAGGCGCTGGACGCCCGGAAGGTGACGTCCGCGAGCGACGTGTACGCACTGGGCGCGGTGCTCGTGTTCGCCGCGACCGGGCACAGCCCGTACCCGGGCAGCGACCCCGTGCGCACCATGCTCCGCATGCAGACCGAGGCGCCCGACCTGAGCGGGGTGCCGGACGCCTTCGTGGACGTCGTCGCGCCCTGCCTGCGGCCGGACCCGGACGACCGCCCCCGCCTCGACGAGCTGCTGGACCGCATCGTGCGGGACATGGAGCCGGGCCCGGACGGGCTCTTCCGGCCCTCGGAGCTGCTGCCGCCGGCGGCCTTCGAGTTCCTGGGACTCCAGGACGTGTGACGAGCCGGGACGTGTGAACGACGGGGACGTGTGAAGAACGGAGCAGGAGTGCAGGAAGTCATCTACCTGTCCGACCGGAAACTCTCGCAGTTTCTGCCCGGACTGCGGTCCGCGTGGCCCCGGCAGCGGGTCAGCGTCTCCACGCCGTTCGGCGGGGTGGAGGTGGACCCGTCGCCCGGGCCCACGTCCGATCTGTGGGGCAGACATCTGCTGCGGGTGGTGCGCCGGGTCGAGGAGTCGGCGCGCTGGTACACGGAGGCGGGGGTGCGGCCGGGGCAGTGGATCGCCTTCGAGGCGCCGCTCAACTACTTCGTCCTGGACGGCGCCGACCCGACGATGGTGTTCTTCGCGGACACCCCGGAACCGGACCGCCCGGTCCGGCTGCTGCTGCACGGCTCGGCGGACCATCTGATCGCGGGTCCGCCGACCCGCGTCACCGACGAGACCCGGCAGTCCGGCACGCTCGTGCGGAACCTCCTCGGCTCCGACGCCAGCGCGCCCGGCGCGCTGCTCGCCGCCCTCTCCGACGACCTCGGCACCGGCCCGGACGGCCGCCGCCCCTCCCTGGTCGGCGCCCTGCACGCCCTCCTGGCCCGCATCGACGCCCAGACCCACCCGGAGACGGCGGCGACGATGCGCGGCTACGCCCGCGTCACCACGGGCTTTCCCGCCACGAAGCCGCCCGGCCTGCTGGTCGCGAGCCCCCTGTACGTGGAGTACACGGACGCGTGACGTCCCGCACCACGGCGCTGCCCGGAGGAGGAGCGGGGCCGCTCAGGCGGTCCAGGCGGGCGGCAGGGCGTCCAGGGACAGGCCCTCCTCCTCCGGATCCTCCGCGAGGGGAGGGGCGGGCGCGTCCTCGGGCGCGGCGGGTCCTTCCTGCACCGGTGCCTCCTGCGACGGCTGCGGCCGGGTGGGGCCGGTCGGCGGACTGATCGTCACCGTGCCGCCTTCCCTGGCCACGGCGTCGTAGTCGTCCGGCGCCGGACGGCCGCGGCAGCAGGGCCGCGGCCGTCCGGTGCGCGCGGAATCAGATCGTCGCCGTGTCGATCACGAAGCGGTAGCGAACGTCGCTGTTCTCGACGCGCTCGTAGGCCTCGTTGATCTCGGACGCCGCGATCAGCTCGATCTCCGCCCCGATGCCGTGCTCGGCGCAGAAGTCCAGCGTCTCCTGGGTCTCCGGGATGCCGCCGATCATCGAGCCGGCCAGCGACCGGCCGCCGCCGATCAGCGAGAACAGGTTCAGCGACACCGGCTCCTCCGGGGCGCCCACGTTCGCCAGCGTCCCCTCGGGCTTCAGCAGCGACAGGTACGCGCCGAAGTCCAGCGGCGCCGACACCGTCGACACGATCAGGTCGAAGGAGCCGCTCAGCTCCTCGAAGGTCTTCGGGTCGCTGGTGGCGTAGTAGTGGTCGGCGCCCAGCCGCAGCCCGTCGTCCTTCTTGCGCAGGGACTGCGACAGGACCGTCACCTCGGCGCCCATCGCGTGCGCGATCTTCACGCCCATGTGGCCCAGGCCTCCCATGCCGACGATCGCGACCTTGCGGCCGGGGCCCGCGCCGAAGCGCTTCAGCGGGGAGTACAGGGTGATGCCCGCGCACAGCAGCGGCGCGGCGACGTCGAGGGCGAGCCCGTCGGGGATGCGCACGACGAAGTTCTCGTCGACGACGACCTTCTCGGAGTAGCCGCCGTAGGTGGGTTCGCCGTCCCGGCCGATGCCGTTGTACGTCGGCGTCTGGCCCTGGAGGCAGTACTGCTCCTTGCCGGCCCGGCACATCTCGCACTCGCGGCAGGAGTCGACCATGCAGCCGACGCCCACCCGGTCGCCGACCTTGAAGCGGGTCACGCCGGGGCCGACCTCGGAGACGACGCCCGCTATCTCGTGGCCGGGGACCATGGGGAAGATCGCCTCGCCCCAGCCCTCACGGACCTGGTGGATGTCCGAGTGGCAGATCCCGGCGAACTTGATGTCGATCAGCACGTCGTGCTCGCGGACGGCCCGCCGCTCGATGGTGGTGCGCTCCAGCGGTGCCTTGGCGGCGGGCGCGGCGTACGCGGCGACAGTGGTCATACGAAGTTTCTCCTCCTGAGGGGGTCGTGCGCCCGGAACGTCTCATCCCGGGCCCGCACGGTGTCCAGCCTGCGACAACGGTCGGCGCGTACCCAGACTTCCGGGTTGCCTACGCACGCTGTGCCTACCACTGGCGGGGACAGGCACGAGGTGCGTACGAACGGGCACCATGGACGTATGGACGAGCACAGGGACGACCCGGCCGGCGCCCGGGGCGGCGGCCTGGACCCTCGTGCCGAGCTGAGCGAGTTCCTGCGCATACGGCGGGCCCGGCTGAAGCCGCAGGACGTGGGACTGCCTGACCTCGGGCGGCACCGCAGGGTGCCCGGTCTGCGCCGGGAGGAGCTGGCGCAGCTCGCCGGGGTGTCCGTGGCGTACTACACACGCCTGGAGCAGGGCAACGGGCGCAACGTGTCGACGGAGGTCCTCGACGCGATCGCCCGCGCACTGCGGCTGAGCGACGCCGAGCACGCGCATCTGACGCATCTCGCCCGGCCGGGCCGGCGCGCCGGGCGCCCGGAGCCCCGCAGCCGTCAGGCCCGTCCGGCGCTGCGGCAGCTGCTGGACGCGATGGAGACGGTCCCGGCGTACGTGGTGGGCCGGCGCTCGGAGATCCTCGCCTGGAACCGGATGGCGACGGCGGTCTTCGGCGACTGGGGCGCGCTGCCGCCGCAGGAGCGCAACTGGGCGCGGATGGTCTTCCTCGACCCCGCGCAGCGCGAGCTGTTCGTGGAGTGGGAGCAGAAGGCCTGCGACATGGTCGCCTATCTGCGCATGGACGCGGGACGGCACCCGGACGACCCCGCGCTGTCCGCGCTGGTGGGCGAACTGTCCGTGAAGAGCGAGGAGTTCCGCACACTCTGGGCGCGGCACGACGTCAAGGAGAAGAGCCACGGCGTGAAGCGACTGCGGCACCCGCTGGTCGGTGAGCTGACGCTGCTGTGGGAGTCGTTCCGCCCGGCCGGGGAGGCCGAGCAGTCGCTGGTGACGTACTTCGCGGAGTCCGGGTCGCCGTCTGCCGAGGCGCTGCGTCTGCTGGGCAGCTGGAACGCGGACACGCCGGCGGACGGACCGCGGACGCCGGCCGCCTGAGAGGCGGGGCAAGGACGGGAACGGCCCGCCGGAGGCAGGTGCCTCCGGCGGGCCGTCGCCGGGGTCGGACTACTTGCCGTAGTAGGCGTTGTAGACCGTGATCAGGGACGCGTTGCCCTTCTTGTCGGTGATCTTGGCGCGGAGGGAGACCGCCTTGCCCTTCGCGGGGTTCTTGACGGTGACCTTGCCCTTCGTGACCGTGGTCTTCTTCCAGGTCTTGCCGCCGTTGTAGGAGACGTACACCGCGAGGGACTTGAGGTTCTTGCCCTTGGCGGCGCCCTCCACGACGACCGGGAAGGTGGCCTTCTTGCCGGCCGCGACCTTGCTGTCGAGCCCCGTGACCGCGGCGAACCGGGCCGAGGAGACGGGCAGCTGCTTCTCGCCCGACGTCTTCTTGGACCGGAAGGTCCAGCTCGCGTCGATGCGCGTGGACGCGGCGGCGACCTTGGCGCTCCGCTTGACCGAGGTGGTCAGCCGGTAGGCGGCGTCACCGGACGGGACGGTGAAGGCCTTTTCGCCGAACAGCGGGTCGTTGTTGGAGCCGACCTTCTTGCCGTTGCGGTAGAGGGTCGTGACGGCGGAGGAGTAGTCGGAGGAACCCGCGTGGCCCTTGCCGTCGGCGAACAGCGGGATGAGGCCGTAGATGCCGTTGCCGTCGCGGAAGACGCCGTAGGACGAGGTGAGACGCGGGCCGAAGACGGCCGTGTTCACGGTCTCCTTGTAGGTCTTGCCGCCCTTGTACGTCCTGCCGACGCCGATGGTGTAGCCGGCGTCGTAGACGGGCCAGCCCTCCTCGTCGACCCCGCCGAGCTGCTCGAAGTCGAGGTCCCACGTCACGCCGTTGACCGTGGACAGGTACAGCGTGCGGGTGCTGGGCAGCTTCTGCTCCTGGGAGAAGCCGGACGCGCCCGAGCCGCCGGGCAGCCAGCCGTACGCGGAGACGGCGCCCTTCTTGCCGCTCGCCGCGGCGCCCATGCCGACCTGGACGGTGGCGAACTCCTTGGCCTTGAAGGCACGGGTGTAGCCGGTGGCGACCTTCTTCACCTTGCCGCCGCTGACGGCGCTGTACTGCGCCTTGGCGCCGTTGCTGAAGTGGGCGTTCCACTGCTGGCTCAGCGTGCCGTCGGTGATCTGCGGGCCGAGGTGCGCGGTGCGGAAGCCGCTGAAGTTCTCCAGCCACCAGCCGTAGGAGACCGCGCTGTCCTTGGTCTCTACGGTGTAGTCGCTCAGGGCGAACTGCGCCTTGGCGCCCTTGCCCGGCACGGTGACCTTGACCGGCTCGGCCTTGCGGGCGTCCAGCGTCACCGTGGTGTTCCGGGTGACGTCCAGCTTGGGCTGGGCGAGCCAGTCGGCGCCCTGCCACTTCTCCGGGTCGGCGCCCACGAACACGCTGGCGTCCAGGACGTAACCGCCCTTGGGCACGCGCACGCTGACGGTGCCGTCGGCCTCGTACGGCGCGAACGACCGGTCCTTGCCCAGGCCGGTGAGGCCCGACAGGTACGTCGAGTAGTTCGGGGTCGCCTTGCCGGAGCGGTCGAGGACCTTCAGCGTGACGGTGTAGGACTCGACCTCGCGCTCCACCGCGGCGGCGGTGCGCACGCTCTGGCCGGCGCCGGTGGCGACCACGTACGCCGAGTACGTGCCGTCGACCGTGCCGCCGAGGCGGGTGTCGGCGGTGACGTCCACGGAGGCCGTGCCGTTCGCCGGGACGGTCAGGGTGGAGGCGCCGAGGGTGAAGAAGCCGGCCGGGGCGGCCTTGCCCTTCGGGTCGGTCGCGGTCGACGTCAGCTTCAGCGTGACGTCCTCGGTGCCGAGGTTGCGGTAGGTGAGCTTCTTGGTGACCGGCTTGTCGTCGGCGTGCGGCCACTGCTGCACGCCGAAGCTCAGCGACACCGGCTCCGCGATCACGGTCTGCGCGATCGCCTTGTCCACCTGGACGCGGCCCGAGCCCTGCTCGAACGGGGTGTACTTGCCGTCCTTGGCGGAGGCGGTGAGCGCGCCCTTCAGCTCCGCGTACTTCCACTCCGGGTGCTGCTGCTTGAGCAGCGCGGCGGCGCCCGCGACGTGCGGGGTGGCCATCGAGGTGCCGGAGATCGTCATGTAACCGGCCGGCTTCTCGCCGACCTCCTTGGCGATGTCGTTGCCCTTCGCCGAGGCGGCCGTGATGTCCACGCCGGGGGCGGTGACGTCCGGCTTGACGGCGCCGTCGCCGAGGCGCGGGCCGGTGGAGGAGAACTCGGCGAGCTTGTCCTTGTCGTCGACGGCGCCGACGGTGAGGGCGGAGTCCGCGCTGCCCGGCGAACCGATCGACTGCGGGCCCTCGTTGCCCGCCGCGATGGCGAAGAGGATGCCCTTCTCGGCGGACAGCTTGTCGACCGCCGCCTCCAGCGGGTCGGTCTCCGGGGTGTCCATGCCGCCGAGGCTCATGTTGACGATGTCGGCGCCCTGGGCGGCCGCCCACTCCATGCCGGCGAGGATCCCGGAGTCGTCGCCGAAGCCCGAGTCGTCGAGGACCTTGCCGTTGAGGATCTTCGCGCCGGGCGCGACGCCCTTGTACTTGCCCTTCGACTGGGCGCCCGTGCCGGCCGCGATGGACGCGACATGGGTGCCGTGGCCGACCACGTCACCGGTGCCGGGCGCGGAGGTGAAGTTCTTGGCCGCGCTCACCTGGCCCTTGAGGTCGGGGTGGGTGGCGTCCACACCGGTGTCCAGGACGGCGATCTTGACGCCCTTGCCGTCGTAGCCGGCCTCCCACGCCTTGGGAGTGCCGATCTGCCCGACCGAGGTGTCCAGGGACGCCTTGCGGACGCCGTCCAGCCAGACGCGAGCGACACCGGAGGCGGTGCGGTCGCCGTCGGTGACGGCCTTCCACAGCCCGGCGGTGGCCTCGTGCGGCGTCTGCACCGCGTCCGCGTTCAGGGACGTCAGCGCCCGGCGGACCGTGCCCGCGTCGCGGACGTCGGCCTTGGCCGTCTTCGCGGCGCCCCGGTAGCCGACGATGACCTTCAGGCCGCCGCGGTGCGCGGTGCGGGTCGCCGCCTTGTTCAACTCGGTGACGTCGAACAGCCGTTGGTCCAGCTTGCCGGACGCGACCAGCCGGGCGGCGTCGGCCGGGACGACCAGGGTGTGGCCCTCGCTGCGGCGGATCTGGACGGGTATGTGCTCCCGGCCCTCGGCCGGCTCCAGGCCCACGACGCGGCCTTTGGCGTCCAGGGCGACCCGGTCGCCGGTGATGAGGGTGACGCGGTGCTTCCCCTTGAGCGCCGCCGCGCTCGCGGACGCCCCGGCGGCCGTGCCGTTCCCCCCGTTCGCCGACGCGGGGCCGGCCATGCCCGCCGCGAGCGCCACGGCGGTCGCCGTGGCGATCGTGGCCGCGCATGCTCTTTTGACTTGTCTGCGCAAGGTTCCCCCTAGCGAAGTCTCCGGGCGGCAGAAGCATCACCCGGCCGGGGGTGGTCTCGTACGCCTGCGCGCACCCCCCGGTGCTCGGAGTATGCCGACCGGTGATCAAGCGGCTCAAGGGGGTTCGGCAGTGGTCGGGAAGTCGCCGGGTGACTGTGATGTGCCCGCAGGAACTCCGTTACAGAATCGCGCGGTTGGGGCGGGAGGGACGCCGGACGGCCGATGCCCCCGTCGCCGCTCCCGAGGGAGGGGACGAGGGCATCGGCCGTGTGGTGTGGGTCCGTCGTGGCGGAGGGGGCGTCAGACCGCGGAGCCCGCCTTCCACTGCTCCCAGCTCATGTTCCAGCCGTTGAGGCCGTTGTCCGGGGCGATGGTCTTGTCGCCGGTGTTCTGCACGACGACCACGTCGCCGATGATCGAGTTGTTGTAGAACCAGGCGCCCGGGGTGCTCGGGTCGTTGGCGCCCTTGGCGTCGGCGAGACCCACGCAGCCGTGGCTGGTGTTGACGCTGCCGAAGATGGACTTCGCGCCCCAGTAGTTGCCGTGGATGAAGGTGCCGGAGGTGCTCAGACGCATGGCGTGGGGCACGTCCTTGATGTCGTACTCGCCCTTGCCGTCGTCGTCGGTGAAGCCGACCGTGGCGCCGTTCATCCGGGTCTCCTTGAACTTCTCGGAGATCACCATCTGGCCCTCGTACGTCTTGTTCTCGGGCGCGCCGGCGGAGATCGGGATGGTCTTGATGGTCTTGCCGTTCTGCGTGACCTTCATCTGCTTGGTCTCGGCGTCGACGTAGGAGACCTGGTTGCGCCCGATCTTGAAGGTGACCGTCTTCTGCTGGACGCCGTAGACGCCCTCGGCACCCTCGACCCCGTCGAGCGCCAGCTTCAGCGTGACGGTGGAGCCCTCCTGCCAGTACTGCTCGGGGCGGCAGTCCATGCGGTTGGCGTTGAACCAGTGGCAGGCCACCTCCTGGCCGCTGCTGGAGGACACCTCGATGCCCTTCTGCACGGCGGCCTTGTTGGTGATGGCCTTGTCGAAGTTGATCGACACCGGCATGCCGACACCCACCGTGGTGCCGTCGTCCGGGGTGAAGTTGCCGATGAAGCTGTTGGACGGGGAGACCGTCGTGAAGGACGCGTTCTCGTGGGCGACGAGGCCCTCGGAGTCCTTCGCGGAGGCCGACAGCTTGTAGGTGGTGGCGCGCTCGAGCTGGCCGCTGGGCTGCCAGCTCTTCTTGTCGGCCGATATCCGGCCCTCGACGGCGGTGCCGTCGGCGGTGGTCATCGTGACCTCGGTGAGCTCGCCCTTCTCGACGGTCACCGTGGCCGAGTTGTTGATGGAGGCGTTCGTCGAGCCGTCCTTCGGCGTGATCTTGATCTGCGCCTCGGAGGACTTCTTGGCCGCCGCCTCGTCGACCTGCGCCTGCGAGGTGTCCTTGCCGTCGGACCCCGCGGCGTCGTCGCCCCCGCCGGAACACGCCGAGAGCACCAGCACTCCGCCGAGCAGAGCGGACGCGGCCGCCAGACCCCTGCGCCGCCGCTTACCGTCCGTCATCACACGCTTCTCCATCGTTGCCAGAATCCCAACCCCACGAGGCCCCTGGCGGGAGCCGAGGCGCCTCGTCCACAACCATCAACGCTACGACCGGGTGATCCGGTTCCCGAATCTCACGCGTGTGGGACTCACCACGTCCGCCGTCGCGGACCGCGGGAACGCCGGTCGGTGCGCCGGTTGAGACGTGCCGGCCCGGGGCGTCGGTTGCCTCCCGGGGCCAACATTTCCTCAAGTCGCCTCAGCCGCCGCGGGAGCCGTCGCCAGGACGCGTCGCCGTGGTGGGACTCTTCGTCGTCGGACTCGTCTTCGCAGTCCTCGTCGAACCGGTCGCCATCCTCGTCGCCGCTTCCCCCTCCACGCGAGTACCGGTCGCCGTCCCACCGCCCACCGCCGCACGCGCCCCGCCCTGGTCGCGCCCTCCCCACCCCCGCCGACCAGCGCGAACGGATACGTAAGAGGACTCGGGGATTCTTACTGTGTCCTCGGTCACAACCCTTTGCCCACAAGCCCGTTCAGCACCTGCGCATCCTCCCCTCCGGACGAAACCGCATGAACCGCCACATCCTCCGAGGGGTCACAGCCGGAGCGCACAGGGAAGGGCTCCCGTGACTTTCCTGTGACCCGCGCGGTTCACTACCATCGGCCCACACGGCCAATTCGCCAGCGCCACAAGGGGATCGATATTCCGTGTCATCCGCGCTCCGTCCGTTGCTGACCGCCACCGCCGCGGGCACCCTGCTGTGCGCCCTGTGGTTCGTCCCGTCCGCGAACGCGACCTCGGACACCACGGCCAGGACCGCACCGTCCGCGAGCCCGTCCCCGCAGGTCACCGAGCAGGCGAGAGGCGTGTCGAGCGCGACGTCGGCCCACCTGGAGAGCACCGGCCAGGAGGTGCGCCTCGCGGACACCGGCAGCTTCGACAGCACCCCGTACATCGTCGGCGGCACGGCCTGTCTGGCCCTCGGCGCCGGCTTCGTCGTCTATTCGGTCCGCCGGGAGCGCCTGGAGTTCTGAGCGCCCCTCCCACGGCGTACCGGGGCCCCGCGGAGCCGTCCGCGGGGCCCCGGCCGTCTCACTTCAGAGGCCCTGTGACCCGTTCCACGGCCTCGACCAGCCGCCCGTCCCGCACGAAGGTCTCCGCGGCGGCGAGGTCGGGCGCCAGGTACCGGTCAGGACCGGGACCGCCCACGCCGGCCTCCCGCAGCGCCTTCAGCACCGCCCGCGTCGCCGGGGCGGGGGTGAGGCCCTCGCGCAGCTCCACGGCCCGCGTGGCGGCGTACAGCTCCACGGCGACCACCCTGGTCAGGCCGTCGACGGCGGTGCGCAGCTTGCGCGCGGCCGACCAGCCCATGGAGACGTGGTCCTCCTGCATCGCGGACGACGGGATGGAGTCCGCCGACGCCGGTACGGCGAGCCGCTTCAGCTCGCCGACCAGGGCGGCCTGCGTGTACTGGGCGATCATCAGCCCGGAGTCGACGCCGGCGTCGTCGGCGAGGAACGGCGGCAGCCCGTGACTGCGGTTCTTGTCCAGCAGCCGGTCGGTACGGCGCTCCGTGATGGAGGCGAGGTCGGCGACGGCGATGGCGAGGAAGTCCAGCACGTAGGCGACCGGCGCCCCGTGGAAGTTGCCGTTGGACTCCACCCGGCCTCCCCCAGAGCCGAAAGCCTGGGAGGTACCCCCAGGAAGCACGACCGGATTGTCCACGGCCGAGGCGAGTTCGCGCTCGGCGACCAGCCGGGCGTGCGCGAGGGTGTCGCGTCCGGCGCCGGCGACCTGCGGGGCGCAGCGCACCGAGTAGGCGTCCTGGACCCGGGGGGCGTCGTCCTGGTGATGCCCCGTCAGCTCCGAACCCTCCAGCACGGCCAGCATGTTGGCGGCGCTGGCGGCCTGCCCGGGGTGCGGGCGGATGGCGTGCAGCTCGGGGGCGAGCACCTTGTCGGTGCCGAGCAGCGCCTCCAGGCTCAGCGCCGCGGTGACGTCGGCGGACCGGTAGAGGAGGTCCAGGTCGGCGAGGGCCATGACCAGCATGCCGAGCATGCCGTCGGTGCCGTTGAGGAGGGCGAGCCCTTCCTTCTCGCGCAGTTCGACGGGCCGGATGCCGTGCTCGGCGAGCAGGTCGCCGGCGGGCCGCACGCTGCCGTCGGGGCCCTCCGCCTCCCCTTCGCCCATCAGCGTGAGGGCGCAGTGCGAGAGCGGGGCGAGGTCGCCGGAGCAGCCGAGGGAGCCGTACTCGTGCACCACCGGGGTGATCCCGGCGTTCAGCACGTCCGCCATGGTCTGCGCGACCTCGGGCCGGACGCCGGTGTGTCCGGAGCAGACGGTCTTGAGCCGCAGGAACATCAGCGCGCGGACGACCTCCCGCTCCACCCGCGGCCCCATGCCGGCTGCGTGCGAGCGGACGATGTTGCGCTGGAGCTGGGCGCGCAGGTCGGGGCTGATGTGCCGGGTCGCCAGGGCGCCGAAGCCGGTGCTCACGCCGTAGACCGGGTCCGGCTTGGCGGCCAGGGCGTCCACGATCTCGCGGGACGCGGCGAGGGCGGCCACCGCCTCCCCGGACAGTTCGACGCGGGCGCCGGCGCGCGCCACGGCCAGCACGTCGGACGCGGTCACGCCCGACGTCCCCACCACCACTGTGTGCATATCCATATTCAGGAGCCTACGCAGTGAATGCCTCACTGTCACCACCGGACCCGGCCCGCGCCCCTTACCCGGGCGCGTGCCGCCCGCGGAACCGGCGCCGCTCCCCGTCGGCCTCCCGCGAGGGTTCGTCCGCGAGCCGCACCACGGGGTCGTCCGGCCCCTGCCGCCCGGCCACCACGGGGCGCGCGGCCCGCTCGGCCTTGGCCCGGTACTGCGCCGCGTCGGCCAGCCGGAACAGCCGCCGCGCCGAGAACACCGGCCCGATCGGGTCCTCCGTGGACGCCACCCCGCACGCGACACCGTCGCCGATGCCCAGCTCCACCGCCCGCCGGCACACCTCGTCGGCCGCCTTCACCACCTCGTCGGCGGACGGCCCCACCGCCAGCAGACAGAACTCGTCCCCGCCGAGCCGCGCCGCCAGGGCGCCCGGCAGCATCGCCCCGCACAGCGACAGCACCGTCCCGAACCGCTCCAGCAGCCGGTCCCCCACGGAGTGCCCGAGGGTGTCGTTGACCCGCTTCAGCCCGTTCACGTCGCACACCACCAGGCTGACGACGGCCCCGTCCCGCCGGTGCTGCTCGACCGCCTCGTCCAGCCGGGCGTCCACGGCCCGCCTGTTGGCAAGACCCGTCAGCGAGTCGGTGAAGGCCAGCCGCCGCGCCTCCTCCAGCCGCTCGGTCTGCGCTATCCCCGCGGCCACCACGGCGGCCAGCACGGTCGCGAAGTCGGCGTCCGCCGGTCCGAACACGGGTTCGCCGACCGGCCGGGCGACGTACAGCTCGCCCCAGGCCAGCCCGTGCAGCACGATCGGCGCGACCACGCAGCAGCCGCGCCCGCGCCGCCGCAGCGCCGCGACCCGCTGGTGGCAGTAGCCGGCGCGCCCCTCCCCGGGGCCCTGCGCGGTCTCCACCCAGGCGTCGGGTTCGCCCCCGCCGGCCCACCGCTCGTGCAGGAACTCGGTGATCTCGGCGAACTGGTGCACCGGGTACGACTCGTCCTCGGGGAACTCCTCCTCCCCCTCGGCGAGCTCCCCGACGTTCACCAGCACCCTCAGCCGTCCGAGCTCCCGCTCCCACACCGACAGCGCGGCGAAACTCCCGCCCAGGGCCCGGCGGGCCCCGCCGGCGGCGGCCCGCCACGCCTCCCGCGAACTGTGCGCGGCGGCCATGCCCTGAGCCAGCGCCACCACGGCCGCCAGCCGGCTCTCCTCACCCATTCCCCCAGATTAGGGAGATTTTCTGCTTATAGGGACATCGAGGGCGAGGGGAGCGTCACTCCCCCGGCCACTCCGGCCGCCGCTTCTCGTTGAAGGCGGCCACCCCCTCGGCGCGGTCCCCGGAGAACGCCACGGACCGCCAGGCCGCGTCCTCGACCTCGAGACCGGCCGGCAGGTCGAGCCCGTGCCCCAGCCGCAGCGCCCGCTTGGCGGCCCGCAGCCCCACGGGCGAGTTCCCGGCGATCCGCGCGGCCATGGCCAGCGCGTCCTCGCGGTCCCGCCCCTCGTCCACCAGCACGTCCACGAGCCCGATCTCCCGCGCCTCCTCGGCCTCGACGCGCCGCGCGGTGAAGATCAGCTCGGCCGCCCGCGCCGACCCCACCCGCCGGGGCAGCAACTGCGTACCGCCCCCGCCCGGGATGACGCCGACGGACACCTCGGGCAGCCCCATGACGGCCGTACGGTCGGCCACGATCACGTCGCACGACAGCGCGAGCTCGCACCCTCCCCCCAGGGCGAAGCCGTGCACAGCGGCGACAGAAGGCACCGGCAGCTGCAACACCCCGGTGTAGGCGGCACGCGCCACAGGCCGCTGCCGCACGAGATCGGCGTCGCTGAAGGAGTTCCGCTCCTTCAGGTCGGCCCCCACGCAGAACGCCCGCTCGTGCGACGAGGTCAGCACCACCGCCCGTACGTCCCGGTCCTCGCCCAGAGCCGCACACGCGCCGGCGATGGAGCGGGCCATCTCGGTCGACACCGCGTTCATGGCCTTCGGCCGGTCGAGGACGAGCTCCGCGACATGTCCCCGCTCGTGCCGACGCACCAGCACGAACTCCCCGAACCGTTCCTCACTCATGACACCCTCCGGTTAACGCGGGTTAACGTGGCCCGCCCCGATCATGGCAGCCGGGAGCCGCCGAGGAAAAGGGTCCACCCGTTCGAGTGACATACGACCGACTCGCCTCGCCCCCACGGCCCCGGCGCGTAGCGTGCGCACACCGCGGCGCGCCGGGGGCGCACGCAGGGGGGAGACAGACGATGACACCGGACGAGACACGCACCGTCCCCCGAGGACGCCACCGCAGACCCCGCCACCGCCGCGCCCTCCTGGCCGCGGGCGCCCTGACCCTGACGGCGGGCGCGGCGACGCTCATCCACCTGGCGACGCCGGACGCCCCGCCGAGGGACACGAGAGCGGCCGCCCTCCCCTCGCCGGAGGAGAGCGGCGCCCCCACCACGGCGAGCGAGGAAGCGGCTTCCACCAGGAGCACGACATCCCCGTCGGCCCCTCACCCGAGCCCGACGTCACCGAGGGCCCAGGGCGGAAAGGCGCAGGCGCCGCTCACGCAGCGGCCGACACCGTCCCGGACGCCGACGGCACCACCGAGCCCGCACACGGAGACGCTCCCGCCGCCCCGCACGTCACCGACGCCCGAACCTCCACCGGAGCAGCAACCGACAGCGCCACCGCCGGCAACGACACCCGCACCCCCACCCCCACCGCCCGACGACGACGAGAACGAGGACGACAACGACGACCGCGGCCTCTGCCTCCCGCTGCTGAACATCTGCCTGGGCGGCTGAGAGTCACGCCGACGGTCAGGCCTCCGGGGGAGTCCTCCGGTTCAGCAGCCAGGGCTCGACCACGCCGAGACCACGAACGGGCCGCTGCCACATCGGCTGGAGGGCGAAACGGTACGAGGGCGGCTCCTCACCCTCCTTCTCCGCCGCGGCAGCCGCCTCGGCGGCGGCGGCCTCACTGGCCGGCGCGTCGCCGGTGCGGATCAGCTCCTGGGCGAAGTCGGCGTCCACGAGGACCGCGTCACGGGGGGCTATGGAGGTCAGCCGGGAGGCGAGATTGACGGTGGTGCCGAAGACATCGCCCATCCGGGTGGTGACGGTGCCGAACGCCATGCCGACGCGCAGTTCCGGCATGGTCTCGTCGTTCGCCATGGTCTCTATCAACCGCAGGGCGATCTCCGCGGCGGTCCCGGCGTCGTCGGCGACGTACAGCACCTCGTCACCGAGGGTCTTGATGAGCCGCCCGCCACGGGCGGCGACCAGATCAGCAGCGGTCGTCTCGAAGGCCTCGACCAGCTCGCCGAGCTCCTCCTCCTCCATCCGCCGGGTGAGGCGGGTGAAGCCCACGAGGTCGGCGAAGGCGACGGCGAGCCGCCGGTCCACCATCTCCTCGTCGTCGGCCTCCTGCACCACACGCCCGGCCGAGGCGGCGAGCTGCCGCCGCCACACGTAGACCAGGAACTCCTCCAGCTCGGGCAGGAGCAGCTCGACGATCGGATACGTGACCTCGGTACGGGTCATGCCGGGCTCGGGCGGCTCCGTGAGCCCTTCCAGGAAGGAGTCGATCTGCCATTCGGCCAAACGCGCGGTGGTCTGACCGGTGGACCGGGCGACCTGGACGGCCATGGCCTCGCTCAGGAGGCCGGCCTCCACCAGACCCGCGAGGCGGCGCAGGGCGAGGACGTCCGCCTCCGTCAGGGCCTTCGCCTGACCCACGTCGGCGAAGCCCATGGCACGCCAGAAGCGGGTGGCGAGCTCCATCGTGACACCGGCGCTGCGGGCCGCCTGGAACGGCGTGTAACGGCGCTCGGCGCCCAGAATGAGCTGCTCGAGGCGCAGAGCAAGCGGATCCTCGCCGTCGCCCTGCGCGTCCGCACCGGAACCCGAGTCGTCGACGCTCACGCGTTGCTGCCCTTCCGATCTGTCACGGCCATGTCTCGACCGGGCTCAACTCTACGGCAGGTGTGCGGTAGCTCACTCCGTCAGGTTGGGCCGTGGGTGAGGTATGAGAGGCGCGCCTGCCCCGGGGTGCGTTTTCAGCCACGGCCGTACGGCGGGGGCGGGTGTCGCACACCCGGCGCAGGCGGGAGTGGGCCGGGCGGTGTCGGCGTAGCCGCGTACGGCGGGAAGGGGACGGGGTGGGGGCGGTCGCCCGCAGCGGCCGGCGCGTCCGCACCCTTGACCTCTCGAGACGCACTCTCGCGCCGGCCCGAGGACGACCGCCCCCACCCCGTCCCCGCACCACCCACCCACCGCAGGGGCCACGCCCACCCCCACCGGACAGGACGATGCGCCGCAGGCGTCAAACATGACCCCCCACCGGCCGTCACCGCTGTCCCCTCACCCCGCCGCCCGCAGATGCACGATGTCCCCCGCCCCCACCGGCTCCTGCACCCCCGCCTCCGTCGCCAGGATCAACCGCCCGTCGCCGTCCACCGCGACCGCTTCCCCCACCAGCGCCCGATCCCCCGGAAGCTCCGCCCGCACACGCCGCCCCAGCGTCGCGCACCCCGCCGCGTACGCCTCCTGCAGCCCGCACGCACCGGCGTCACCGCCGGCCGCCCGCCACCGCCCGTACCAGTCCTCCAGCCCCCGCAGCACGGCCCGCAGCAGCGGATCCCGGTCCGTGCTCACAGCCCCCGCCAACGCCAGCGACCCCGCCGTAGGCACAGGCAGCTCGTCGGCCCGCAGGCTGACGTTCACACCGACCCCCACCACCACACCCCCGTCCCCGGCGGCCTCCGCCAGGATCCCCCCGGCCTTCCGCTCCTCGCCCCCCACCGTCACCAGCACGTCGTTGGGCCACTTCAAGGCCGTGTCCACGCCCCCGGCCCGAGCCAGCCCCGCGGCCACGGCAACCCCCGTCAGCAACGGCAGCCACCCCCACCGCTCCATCGGCACACCGGCATCCCCAGGCCGCAGCGACACGGAGAAGAACAACCCGGACCGAGCCGGAGCGACCCACTTCCGGTCCAGCCGCCCGCGCGCGGCGCTCTGCTCCTCGGCGACGAGAACGACCCCCTCCCTCAGCCCGCCACCGGCAGCCGCCCGCGCCACGAGATCGGAGTTCGTGGACCCGGTCCGCTGCACCACGTCCACCTCCCGCCACAGGCTCCCCTCCCGCACCAGGGCGCGCCGCACCGCGGCGGCGTTCAGCGGAGGCCGGTCGAGATCGGACCACCGGCTACGCCGGGGCCCGGAGGATTCGGAGTCATCTCGGGGTGTCATGCAACCCACACTAGGTGTGGGAAACACCGCACTGCCGAACGCACAGCCCCCCACTACGCTACGGATGAGTAACCGTCCCCCCTTTTGAGCAGGCAGGGAGCCGCATCCCGATGTCCGAGCCGGAAGAGCAGCAGCCTGACATCCACACCACCGCGGGCAAGCTCGCGGATCTCCAGCGTCGTATCGAAGAGGCGACGCACGCCGGCTCCGCACGTGCCGTCGAAAAGCAGCATGCCAAGGGCAAGCTGACGGCCCGTGAGCGGATCGACCTCCTGCTCGACGAGGGCTCCTTCGTCGAACTGGACGAGTTCGCCCGGCACCGCTCCACCAACTTCGGTCTCGACGCGAACCGCCCGTACGGCGACGGCGTCGTCACCGGTTACGGCACGGTCGACGGCCGCCCGGTCGCCGTCTTCTCCCAGGACTTCACCGTCTTCGGCGGCGCCCTCGGCGAGGTCTACGGCCAGAAGATCGTGAAGGTCATGGACTTCGCGCTGAAGACCGGCTGCCCGGTCATCGGCATCAACGACTCCGGCGGCGCCCGCATCCAGGAGGGCGTGGCCTCCCTCGGCGCGTACGGCGAGATCTTCCGCCGCAACACCCACGCGTCCGGCGTGATCCCGCAGATCAGCCTGGTGGTGGGCCCCTGCGCGGGCGGCGCGGTCTACTCCCCCGCGATCACCGACTTCACGATCATGGTCGACCAGACCAGCCACATGTTCATCACCGGCCCGGACGTCATCAAGACGGTCACCGGCGAGGACGTCGGATTCGAGGAGCTGGGCGGCGCCCGGACCCACAACTCCACCTCGGGCGTCGCGCACCACATGGCGGGCGACGAGAAGGACGCGATCGAGTACGTCAAGCAGCTCCTCTCGTACCTGCCGTCCAACAACCTCTCGGAGCCCCCCTCCTTCCCCGAGGAGGCGGACCTGACGGTCACCGACGAGGACCGCGAACTCGACACGATCGTGCCGGACTCGGCGAACCAGCCGTACGACATGCACACGGTCATCGAGCACGTCCTGGACGACGCGGAGTTCTTCGAGACGCAGCCCCTGTTCGCGCCGAACATCCTCACGGGGTACGGCCGCGTCGAGGGCCGCCCCGTCGGCATCGTGGCGAACCAGCCGATGCAGTTCGCCGGCTGCCTGGACATCACCGCGTCGGAGAAGGCGGCCCGCTTCGTGCGGACCTGCGACGCCTTCAACATTCCGGTGCTGACCTTCGTCGACGTCCCCGGCTTCCTGCCCGGCGTGGACCAGGAGCACGACGGCATCATCCGCCGCGGCGCGAAGCTGATCTACGCGTACGCGGAGGCCACCGTCCCGCTGATCACGGTGATCACCCGCAAGGCGTTCGGCGGCGCGTACGACGTCATGGGCTCCAAGCACCTGGGCGCCGACCTCAACCTGGCCTGGCCGACGGCCCAGATCGCGGTGATGGGCGCGCAGGGCGCCGTCAACATCCTGCACCGTCGCACCATCGCCGAGTCGGACGACGCCGAGGCGACCCGCGCCCGGCTGATGCAGGAGTACGAGGACGCCCTCCTCAACCCCTACGTCGCCGCCGAGCGGGGTTACGTCGACGCGGTGATCATGCCGTCCGACACCCGCCGCCACATCGTGCGCGGTCTGCGTCAGCTGCGGACCAAGCGCGAGAGCCTGCCCCCGAAGAAGCACGGCAACATCCCCCTGTAAGGAGCCGCTGTGACGATCAAGGTCGTACGGGGCAACCCGACCCCGGAGGAGCTGGCCGCCGCACTGGCGGTGGTCAGGGCGCGCGCCGCGGCGGCGGCCGCCCTGCCGTCCGGCGCGCCCACGGTTCCCGACGCCTGGTCCGACCCGTCGCGCATCGCCGCGCGCCGCGTGCCCCAGCCGGGCCCGGCGTCGTGGTCACGGACGTACTGGCCGGGCGGCTGATCCCGCCGGACGCCGTACGGGCCGTACACGAGGCGTACGGCCCGTACGGCGTCCCCGGCCGCGTTCCGCCAAGTTGAGTACGCGTACTCAGGCGCCCTCCGCCGGCTCCGCCGCACGCTGGAGGAATGCTGTGGTCCGACCCCGAGAACAAGCCGCCGAAGGAACTGCGCGACACGCAGGAGATGCTGCGGCGGCTGGGCGTTCTCATGGCACTGGCCATGGTCGTGGCGATGCTCGTGATCGGCGTGAGGTGAGGCGCCTCCCGCCCGGTACCAGGGGCGTCCGGGACGCGGGATGAGGCATCCGGAGGACGCCGATACGCTGACCGCATGACAGATCAGCCGCGCCGCCGCCTCGTGCTCGCCTCCCAGTCCCCCGCCCGGCTCGGGCTGCTCCGCCAGGCAGGACTGGCCCCCGAGGTGATCGTCAGCGGCGTCGACGAGGACGCCGTCTCCGCCCCCACCCCCGCCGAGCTGGCGCTGGCGCTGGCCGAGGCGAAGGCGTCCGTGGTCGCGGCGAGGCCCGAGGTGAAGGGCGCGCTGGTGATCGGCTGCGACTCGGTGCTGGAGCTGGACGGCCAGGCCCTCGGCAAGCCGGCGGACGCCGAGGAGGCCACCGCGCGCTGGAAGGCGATGCGGGGCCGCGTGGGGACGCTCCAGACCGGCCACTGCGTCTACGACACCCTCAGCGGCCGCTACGCCTCCGCCACCGCCTCCACGGTGGTCCGTTTCGGCGAACCCTCGGACGAGGAGATCGCGGCCTACGTGGCCTCCGGCGAACCGCTGCACGTGGCGGGGGCGTTCACCCTGGACGGCCGCTCGGCGCCGTTCATCGACGGCATCGACGGCGACCACGGCAACGTGATCGGCATCAGCCTGCCACTGGTCCGGCGCCTGCTGGCCGAGCTGGGCGTCGGCATCACGGAGCTGTGGGCGCCGCGGGAGGACTGACGGGCGCCCCGGCATCGACGGGCTCGGGCCCCTCCGGCCGCCCGTCGTACGTCATCAGGAGCAGCACGATCAGCGCGAGGACGACGACCATGAGGAGGAACGCCGTCCAGCCGATCAGGCCCCACGCGAAGGCGCCGAGCAGCGCGTGCACCACGGCGGCGCTGATCAGCAGCACCTTGCCGAACCCGGCCGGGGCCCGGTCGCGCAGGGCGACCAGCAGGGCCACCAGGCCGCACAGGCCGAAGTAGAGCCCGAAGACCACTCCGCCGGCCTTCGACGACACCGACATCACGTCCGGGTCGAGGCCGGCCAGCGACATGTCCTGGCGGTCGACGACGACCCCCAGGAACCAGTTCACCGCCAGCACTCCCAGCGCCTCGGCGAACAGCACGAGCGCGACGATCCACGCCACCGGTCTGCGGACCACCGGCCCCCACCCACTTTCGAGCACGACTGTGGTTACCCCGAGTATGTTCGGGACGACGCGAAGGCTACTAACGGGTAAACCTAGGTACAAGGGGCGTGCGACGGGCAAAGAATCATTGGGCCATTCGTAGGGACTCCACAAAGAAACGAAGTGGGCCGCAGCACGCTCTCACAGAGACCTTGACCACACGACGAGGCTAGGGTTTCCGGGAGGAGGCCTGCGTACCGAGGTGCGACAAGGGCTTTCGCGGGTCGAGCGAGCCTCGCATCACGCTCCGTGTGGGCAAGCTCACCACTGGGGACGGGTCGAAGTGCCGTGTCGGCAGTCCCTAAACTCGGCTTGTTTCAAGGAGGGAGCCTCAATCGTGCGCAAGGTGCTCATCGCCAACCGTGGCGAAATCGCTGTCCGCGTTGCCCGGGCCTGCCGGGATGCCGGGATCGCGAGCGTTGCCGTCTACGCCGACCCGGACCGGGACGCTCTGCATGTCCGCGCCGCGGATGAGGCGTTCGCCCTGGGCGGTGACACTCCGGCCACCAGTTACCTCGACATCGACAAGGTGCTGAAGGCCGCGCGGGAGTCGGGGGCCGACGCGATCCACCCCGGCTACGGCTTCCTCTCGGAGAACGCCGAATTCGCCCAGGCGGTACTGGACGCGGGCCTGATCTGGATCGGTCCGCCCCCGCAGGCCATCCGCGACCTCGGTGACAAGGTCGCCGCCCGGCACATCGCCCAGCGCGCCGGCGCCCCCCTCGTGGCGGGTACGCCCGACCCGGTGTCCGGCGCGGACGAGGTGGTCGCGTTCGCCGAGGAGCACGGCCTGCCGATCGCCATCAAGGCCGCCTTCGGCGGCGGCGGGCGCGGCCTGAAGGTCGCCCGGACCCTCGAAGAGGTCCCCGAGCTGTACGACTCGGCCGTGCGCGAGGCGGTCGCCGCCTTCGGCCGCGGCGAGTGCTTCGTCGAGCGCTACCTGGACAAGCCCCGGCACGTCGAGACCCAGTGCCTGGCCGACAGCCACGGCAACGTGGTGGTCGTCTCCACCCGTGACTGCTCGCTGCAGCGCCGGCACCAGAAGCTGGTGGAGGAGGCCCCGGCGCCGTTCCTCTCCGACGAGCAGGTCGCGGAGCTCTACCGCGCCTCCAAGGCCATCCTGAAGGAGGCCGGCTACGTCGGCGCGGGCACGGTGGAGTTCCTCGTCGGCAACGACGGCACGATCTCCTTCCTCGAGGTCAACACCCGCCTCCAGGTGGAGCACCCGGTGACCGAGGAGGTCTCCGGCATCGACCTGGTGCGCGAGATGTTCCGCATCGCCGACGGCGAGGAGCTCGGCTACGACGACCCGCCGCTGCGCGGTCACTCCTTCGAGTTCCGCATCAACGGCGAGGACCCGGGCCGGGGCTTCCTGCCCGCCCCCGGCACCGTCACCGCGTTCGCCCCGCCGTCCGGCCCGGGTGTGCGTCTGGACGCGGGTGTGGAGTCCGGCAGTGTGATCGGCCCGGCGTGGGACTCCCTGCTGGCGAAGCTGATCGTCACCGGCGCCACCCGTGAGCAGGCCCTGCAGCGCGCCTCGCGGGCCCTGGAGGAGTTCACGGTGGAGGGCATGGCCACGGCCATCCCGTTCCACCGCGCGGTGGTCAAGGACCCGGCGTTCGCTCCCGAGCTGACCGGCTCCGCCGAGCCCTTCACGGTCCACACCCGCTGGATCGAGACGGAGTTCGTCAACGACATCAAGCCCTTCGCCTCGCCCGTGGACGCGGACGCCGAGGAGGAGGCCGGCCGCGAGACGGTCGTCGTCGAGGTCGGCGGCAAGCGCCTGGAGGTCTCGCTGCCCGCGTCGCTCGGCATGAGCCTGGCGCGCACGGGTCTGGCCGCCGGCGCCAAGCCGAAGCGCCGCGCCGCCCGCAAGTCGGGCCCGGCGGCCTCGGGTGACACCCTTGCCTCCCCGATGCAGGGCACGATCGTCAAGGTCGCGGTGGAGGAGGGCCAGGAGGTGAAGGAGGGCGACCTGGTCGTCGTCCTGGAGGCGATGAAGATGGAGCAGCCCATCAACGCCCACCGCTCCGGCACCGTCAAGGGCCTGAACGCGGAGGTCGGCGCCTCGGTCACGTCCGGCGCGGCGATCTGCGAGATCAAGGACTGACGCTCACGTCACAGCGCCCGGCGCCCTCCCACGGGGGGCGCCGGGCGCTTTCGTGTACGCCGTTCAGCGCCGCCGCATGTCCGCCACCCGGGCGGCCCGCTCGGCGCCCTGCCCCTGGTCGGACGCGGCGCCCAGCGCCACGGCCGTACGCAGTCCGGGGGCCTGTCGCCTCGGGCCGGGCAGCGGGACGTCACGGCGCTGCCGCCCGGACGGCGGGCCGTCACCTCCCGCGCCGCCGTTTCCCCCCGGCGCCCCCGCGACGGCGATCTGCACGCCCTGGTCCGCGAGGGCCTGGAGCTCGGTCGCCGCGCGGTCGTCCTGCGCGGGCGGCTCGTCGGTGACCAGCCGGGTGATGAGGTCCGTGGGCACCGTCTGGAACATGGTGTCCGTGCCGAGCTTGGTGTGGTCGGCGAGGACCACCACCTCGGCGGCGGCCTGCACCAGCGCCCGGTCGACGGACGCCGACAGCATGTTGGACGTGGACAGCCCGCGCTCGGCGGTCAGGCCGCTGCCCGAGAGGAACGCCCGGGACACCCGCAGCCCCTGCAGGGACTGCTCGGCGCCGCTGCCGACGAGGGCGTAGTTGGAGCCGCGCAGCGTGCCGCCGGTCATCACGACCTCGACCCGGTTGGCGTGGGCGAGCGCCTGGGCGACCAGCAGGGAGTTGGTGACGACCGTCAGCCCGGGCACCCGGGCGAGCCGGCGGGCCAGCTCCTGTGTGGTGGTGCCCGCGCCGACCACGATGGCCTCGCCCTCCTCCACGAGGTTCGCGGCGAGGTCGGCGATGGCGGTCTTCTCGGCGGTGGCGAGGTGCGACTTCTGCGGGAAGCCGGACTCGCGTGTGAAACCGCCCGGCAGCACCGCACCGCCGTGCCGTCGGTCGAGGAGTCCTTCTGCCTCCAGCGCGCGCACGTCCCGCCGTACGGTCACTTCGGAGGTCTGGACGACGCGGGCGAGTTCACGGAGCGACACGGCTCCGTTCGCTCGCACCATTTCGAGGATCAATTGGCGACGTTCTGCAGCGAACACGAAACTGACAGTAACGCCGACGACCGTCTGCTTTCAGCAGTTTGCGCTGAATAGCAGAAGTTGTTCGCACGGCCCCACGGCAAGTGGTATAGGGCCGGGTCAGGCCTCGGCGCCCGCCTTCCGCGTGTGCAGCTGCCGCGCCACCTCGGCGATCGAGCCCGACAGCGACGGATACACGGTGAAGGCGTTCGCGATCTGTTCGACGGTCAGGTTGTTGTCGACCGCGATCGAGATGGGGTGGATGAGTTCCGAGGCGCGCGGCGCCACGACGACGCCGCCGACGACGATGCCGGTACCGGGGCGGCAGAAGATCTTGACGAAGCCGTCGCGGATGCCCTGCATCTTGGCGCGCGGGTTGCGCAGCAGCGGCAGCTTCACCACACGCGCGTCGATCTTCCCGCCGTCCACGTCTGCCTGCGAGTAGCCGACGGTGGCGATCTCGGGGTCGGTGAAGACGTTCGACGACACCGTCTTCAGATTCAGCGGGGCGACCGCGTCGCCGAGGAAGTGGTACATGGCGATCCGCCCCTGCATGGCGGCCACCGAGGCGAGGGCGAAGACACCGGTGACGTCACCGGCCGCGTACACACCCGGAGCGGTGGTCCGCGAGACCTTGTCGGTCCAGATGTGCCCCGAGTCGCGCAGCCGCACGCCGGCCTCCTCCAGGCCCATGCCCTCGGAGTTCGGGATGGCGCCGACGGCCATCAGACAGTGCGTGCCGGTGATGACCCGGCCGTCCGCGAGTGTGACCTCGACCCGGTCCCCGACCCGCTTGGCGGACTGGGCGCGCGACCGCGCCATGACGTTCATGCCGCGCCGCCGGAAGACGTCCTCCAGCACGGCGGCGGCGTCCGGGTCCTCACCGGGGAGCACGCGGTCGCGCGAGGACACGAGCGTGACGCGGGAGCCGAGGGCCTGGTAGGCGCCGGCGAACTCGGCGCCGGTGACGCCGGAACCGACCACGATGAGTTCCTCGGGGAGCTCGTCCAGGTCGTACACCTGGGTCCAGTTCAGGATGCGCTCACCGTCGGGCCGGGCATCGGGCAGCTCACGGGGATGACCGCCGGTCGCGATGAGCACGGCGTCCGCGGTCAGCGTCTCCTCGGACCCGTCGGCAGCGGTGACGACGAC
Source organism: Streptomyces sp. GB4-14 (assembly GCF_022696125.1). Taxonomy (NCBI): domain Bacteria; kingdom Bacillati; phylum Actinomycetota; class Actinomycetes; order Kitasatosporales; family Streptomycetaceae; genus Streptomyces; species Streptomyces sp. GB4-14. The sequence goes on from NZ_RZHO01000002.1 coordinate 2,252,453, forward strand.
CTTGCGCGACCCGTCGAGCGCCTGCATCCCTTCGAGCCGCCCGCGCCCACGCATGACACGCGCACCGGCCCGGGTGACCGAGGCGGTGATGTCGTGCGACTGGGCCAGCGCGAGCCGCTTCACACGCCGGTTGACCTTCCCGAGGTCGACGCCGACCACCCGGGCGGCCTGCTCCATGGGCGGGGTGTCGTCGGCGACGATGATCCCCAGCTCCTCGTAGGAGGAGTCGAAGGTGGTCATCACCTCGGCCGTGGCGATCAGGGTCTTGGACGGCACGCAGTCGGTCAGCACCGACGCCCCGCCCAGGCCGTCGCAGTCGACGACGGTCACCTCCGCGCCGAGCTGTGCGGCGACCAGCGCCGCTTCGTATCCGCCGGGTCCGCCACCGATGATCACGATCCGAGTCACGTACTCCATTGTCCCGCACACTTCACCGTGCGCCCGCCCGGGGGTGCGTCGCCCGAGCCACGACCGTCCCGGCACCCCCTGCCGTACCCTTCCCCCATGTCGCTCTACGCCGCTTATGCCGGCAACCTCGACGCCCGGCTGATGTCCCGCCGCGCCCCGCACTCACCGCTGCGGGCCACCGGCTGGCTCAACGGCTGGCGGCTGACGTTCGGGGGCGAGCACATGGGCTGGGAAGGCGCACTCGCGACCCTGGTCGAGGACCCGCTCTCCCAGGTCTTCGTCTCCCTCTACGACATCGCGCCCATGGACGAGGAGTCCCTGGACCGCTGGGAGGGCACCGGCCTGGACATCTACCGCCGCACCCGGGTCCGCGTGCACACCCTGGACGGCGAGGAGCAGGCCTGGACGTACGTCCTGAACTCCTACGAGGGCGGCCTGCCCTCCGCCCGCTACCTGGGCGAGATCGCCGACGCGGCGGAGTCCGCGGGGGCGCCCCACGACTACGTGATGGAGCTCCGTAAGCGCCCCTGCTGACGGAAACGACAAGACAACGATCGCCATCCCGTCACCTCCCACATCTACGCGCGTAGGCGAATTGCGGCTACCCTCGTCGACGTGAACGCTTCTCTTCTTCCGGACGACATCCAGGGCGACCCGTACGCCGCAGCCGACGCCGCCGCAGCCCGACTGCGCGAACTCACAGGCGCCGAGACCCACGACGTCGCCCTCGTGATGGGCTCCGGGTGGGCCCCGGCCGCGGACGCGCTCGGCACCCCCGAGGCCGAGCACCCGGTCACCGAGCTGCCCGGTTTCCCGCCGCCGGCGGTCGAGGGCCACGGAGGCAAGATCCGCTCCTACCGCATCGGGCAGAAGCGAGCCCTGGTCTTCCTGGGCCGCACCCACTACTACGAGGGCCGCGGGGTGGCCGCCGTCGCGCACGGCGTCCGCACGGCGGTCGCGGCGGGCGCGAAGACGATCGTGCTGACCAACGGCTGCGGCGGCCTGCGCGAAGGGATGCGCCCCGGGCAGCCGGTCCTGATCAGCGACCACATCAACCTGACGGCGACGTCGCCGATCGTCGGCGCGAACTTCGTCGACCTCACCGACCTGTACTCCCCGCGCCTGCGCGCGCTGTGCAAGGAGATCGACCCCTCCCTCGAGGAGGGCGTCTACGCCCAGTTCCCCGGCCCGCACTACGAGACGCCCGCGGAGATCCGCATGGCCCGCGTCATCGGGGCGGACCTCGTGGGCATGTCCACGGTCCTGGAGGCCATCGCCGCGCGTGAGGCGGGCGCCGAGGTCCTGGGCATCTCCCTGGTGACCAACCTCGCCGCCGGCATGACCGGCGAACCGCTGAACCACGAGGAGGTCCTCCAGGCGGGCCGCGACAGCGCGACCCGCATGGGCGCGCTGCTCACTCAGGTGCTGGGGCGTTTGTAACCCCCTCCTTCACAGCGGGGCTGTACACCTGGGGGCCGTGGGTGCCTTCGGAGCGGTGGGCTTCAGTGACACCCGGAGTGGGTGCGGGCCGGGGGGAGTTCGCGCAGCCCAGCGCTCACGCGGTGCCGCCGCGCCCACCCGTGCCGCCCCAGCGGCACGAATGCCCGCGGTTGGCGGCAGCTTGGCGCGCCCGCGGGTGGCGGGGACTCCTCCCGCCGTCCCCAGGTGCGGGGCTGGGCGCACCGCGTCGATGGGGGTAGCCGCGTATGGCGAGTGAGGAACCCGGCGTGGGCGGAATTGAGCCGCCCGCGGCGGGGAGGGGACGGGGTGGGGGCGGGCGCCCGCAGCGGCTGGCGCGTCCACACCCCGCACCTCTCCAGCCGGCACTCTCGCGCCAGACCGAGGACGCCCGCCCCCACCCCGGCCCCGCACCACCCACCCGCCATGGGCGCCACATCAACCCCCACCGGACAGAACCCTGCGCCGCAGGCGTCAGACCCCAGCCCCCTCCGGGCGCCGCAGGCACACGACCCCAGCCCCCACCGGGCGGACCCCGTGCCCCAGGCACGGCACCCCCTGCCCCATGCGAACCTGACACCACACCGACCGAGAGAGGCCGACCGACCGTGGCAGACGACGCGCTCATCGCACAGGCCCAGGCATGGCTCGCCGAGGACCCCGACCCGGACACCCGCGAGGAACTCGCCCGCCTCATCGACGACGGCGATCACGCCGAACTGACCGCCCGCTTCGCCGGCACCCTCCAGTTCGGCACCGCCGGCCTCCGCGGCGAACTCGGCGCCGGCCCCCTCCGCATGAACCGCTCCGTGGTCATCCGCGCCGCCGCCGGCCTCGCCGCGTACCTCAAGAAGCAGGGGACCCCCCACGGGACCGACACGGCCGGCCTCGTCGTCATCGGCTACGACGCCCGCCACAAGTCGCGGACCTTCGCCGAGGACACCGCCGCCGTCATGACCGGCGCCGGCCTCCGCGCCGCCGTCCTCCCCCGCCCCCTCCCCACGCCGGTCCTGGCGTTCGCCATAAGGCACCTCGGCGCGGTCGCCGGCGTGGAGGTCACCGCCAGCCACAACCCGCCCCGCGACAACGGCTACAAGGTGTACCTGGGCGACGGCTCCCAGATCGTCCCCCCGGCGGACGCGGAGATCGCCGCGGAGATCGACGCCGTGGCGTCGCTCACCACCGTCCCCCGCCCCACCACCGGCTGGGACACCCTCGACGACGCCGTCCTGGACGCCTACCTCGCCCGCACGGACGCGGTCCTGTCCAAGGACTCCCCCCGCACCGCCCGCACGGTCTACACGGCGATGCACGGCGTGGGCAAGGACGTCCTCCTGGCCGCCTTCGCCCGCGCGGGCTTCCCCGCCCCCGACCTCGTGGCGGAGCAGGCCGACCCCGACCCGGACTTCCCGACCGTCGCGTTCCCCAACCCTGAGGAGCCCGGCGCGATGGACCTGGCCTTCGCGAAGGCCCGCGAGACGAACCCCGACCTGGTCATCGCCAACGACCCCGACGCCGACCGCTGCGCCGCCGCCGTGAAGGACGGCGACGACTGGCGCATGCTCCGCGGCGACGAGGTCGGCGCGCTCCTCGCCGCCCACCTGGTCCGCCGCGGCGCGACCGGCACGTTCGCGGAGTCGATCGTTTCCTCGTCCCTCCTCGGCCGTATCGCCGAGAAGGCGGGCCTGCCGTACGAGGAGACCCTGACCGGTTTCAAGTGGATCGCCCGCGTCGAGGGCCTGCGCTACGGCTACGAGGAAGCCCTCGGCTACTGCGTGGACCCGGACGGCGTACGCGACAAGGACGGCATCACGGCGGCCCTCCTCCTCACGGAGCTGGCGTCCGAACTCAAGGCGGAGGGCCGCACTCTCCTGGACCTCCTCGACGACCTCGCCGTGGAGCACGGCCTGCACGCGACGGACCAGCTCAGCGTCCGCGTGAAGGACCTGGGCCTGATCGCCTCCGCGATGCGCCGCCTGCGCGAGCAGCCGCCCACGGAGCTGGCGGGCCTGCGCATCACCAAGGCCGAGGACCTGACCGAGGGCACGGACAAGCTCCCGCCCACGGACGGCCTGCGCTACACGCTGGACGGCGCACGGGTCGTCGTCCGCCCCAGCGGCACGGAGCCGAAGCTGAAGTGCTACCTGGAGGTGGTGATCCCGGTCGCCACCGGCGCGGACCTCCCCGAGGCCCGCGCCAAGGCGACGGCCCTCCTGACCGCCGTCAAGCGGGACCTGTCCGAAGCCGCGGGCATCTGAAAAAAGGGGGGCGGCCCGAAAGGACCGCCCCCGCCGCAGCTCACTGCTGACAGCTCACAGCTCACCCGACCGGCCCCTCAGCCCAGCCCCCTCAGCCCAGCCCCCACAGCACACCCAGCAGCACAGCCCCCGCCACAGCGGGGGCGATGATCTCGTAGGCCCACCGCACGGTGACCTCCCCCTGCGTCCCCGGCTCCCCCTGCCGCCGCTCGTGCAGCTCACGCAGCTCGTCCATGGCCTGGTCCGTCTCGGCCCGACGCGGCCCGCCCGCCACGGCCGCGTCCGTCCCCAGGTCAGCGGCGCCCACCACGCCTCCGGGCACGGCGGCCCCCGCACGGCCGCGCCCCGACCCGCCCTGCCCGGCACGGGCGGCGGCACGCGCGGCCCGCGCGTCCTGCCGTGCCGCCCTGCTGCGGGCCCGTACGGAGACGGGAAGCGCCCAGAGCTGGTACGTGGTGCCGGAGTCGTCGACGACCTCGTTGGAGAACCCGGACCGCAGCGAGGCGACCTGTCCCCACGGCAGCACGATCAGCCGCAGCGGGTTGCGGATGCGCAGCCGGTCGTCGTTGACGAAGACGGCGGGCCGCAGGGTGTAGGCGAACACCACGGGCATGAGGAAGAGCATGGTGGCGAGGGCGAGCCAGGGGGTGCGGCCCTCGCCGACGACGACCGCGTCGATGCCGAGCCAGGCGACGATGGCGAGCACCAGCACGCCTCCGACAACGCCTGCGGGCGAGCGGTAGACGCGGTCCTTGTACGGGGTCGTCGCGGTCCCGGCGGGCTTCGTGGGCTCCGGCTCGCGCGACGGGTCGGGGGTCGTCATGCCCCCGATTCTGCACGACCCCCGCCCCGGACCCGAAGGCCGCTCACCTCGCCCCCTCCGCCACAGGCACCCCAGCCCCGGATCCGTTCCGGGGCTGTACAGCCGCTACGCGCGTAGATATGCTCGTCTGGTGACCATGCCCACCACTGCACCCCACGCTCTGAGCGACGTCACCGCGTCCGACAGCACGCTGCGCCGTTTCCTCCACGGGCTGCCCGGCGTCGACGCGGTCGGCCTGGAGGCGCGTGCCGCCTCCCTCGGCACCCGCTCGATCAAGACGACCGCGAAGGCGTACGCCATCGACCTCGCCATCTCGATGGTCGACCTGACGACGCTGGAAGGCGCGGACACCCCGGGCAAGGTCCGGGCGCTCGGCGCGAAGGCGGTCCGCCCCGACCCGACCGACCGCACGACGCCCGCCACCGCCGCGGTCTGCGTCTACCCCGACATGGTGGCCACGGCGAAGAAGGCCGTCGCCGGCTCGTCCGTCAAGGTCGCCTCGGTCGCCACCGCGTTCCCGGCCGGCCGCGCCCCGATCGCCGTGAAGCTGGCGGACGTCCGCGAGGCCGTCGCCGCCGGTGCGGACGAGATCGACATGGTCATCGACCGCGGCGCGTTCCTCGCGGGGAACTACATGAAGGTCTACGACGAGATCACCGCCGTGAAGGAGGCCTGCGGGACGGACGCCCGCCTGAAGGTCATCTTCGAGACGGGCGAGCTGTCGACGTACGACAACATCCGCAGGGCGAGCTGGCTCGGCATGCTGGCCGGGGCGGACTTCATCAAGACCTCGACGGGCAAGGTCGCGGTGAATGCGACCCCGGCGAACACCCTCCTGATGCTGGAGGCGGTGCGCGACTTCCGCGCGCAGACCGGGATCCAGGTCGGTGTGAAGCCCGCCGGCGGCATCCGCACCAGCAAGGACGCGATCAAGTTCCTGGTCCTGGTCAACGAGACCGCGGGCGAGGACTGGCTGGACAACCACTGGTTCCGCTTCGGCGCCTCCTCGCTGCTGAACGACCTGCTGCTGCAGCGTCAGAAGCTGGCCACCGGCCGCTACTCCGGCCCCGACTACGTGACGGTGGACTGATCACCATGGCACCTGTTTTCGACTACGCCCCGGCGCCCGAGTCCCGCTCGGTCGTCGACATCGCCCCGTCCTACGGCCTCTTCATCGACGGCGAGTTCACCGAGGCGGCCGGCGGCAAGGTCTTCAAGACCGTCTCCCCCTCCTCCGAGGAGGTCCTGTCCGAGGTCGCGGAGGCGTCCGAGGAGGACGTCGACCGCGCGGTGCGGGCGGCCCGCAAGGCCTTCGAGAAGTGGTCCGCGCTGCCGGGCTCCGAGCGCGCGAAGTACCTCTTCCGCATCGCCCGCATCATCCAGGAGCGCAGCCGCGAGCTGGCCGTCCTGGAGACCCTGGACAACGGCAAGCCGATCAGGGAGACCCGCGACGCGGACCTCCCGCTGGTCGCCGCGCACTTCTTCTACTACGCGGGCTGGGCCGACAAGCTGGAGCACGCGGGCTACGGCGCGAACCCGCGCCCGCTCGGCGTCGCCGGCCAGGTCATCCCCTGGAACTTCCCGCTGCTGATGCTCGCGTGGAAGATCGCCCCGGCCCTCGCGACCGGCAACACGGTGGTGCTGAAGCCCGCCGAGACGACCCCGCTGTCCGCCCTCTTCTTCGCGGACATCTGCCGCCAGGCCGGTCTGCCCAAGGGCGTCGTGAACATCGTCACCGGCGACGGCCGCGCCGGGGCCGCGCTGGTCGCCCACCCCGACGTGAACAAGGTCGCCTTCACCGGTTCCACCGCCGTCGGCAAGGAGATCGCGCGCACGGTCGCGGGCACCCGCAAGAAGCTGACGCTGGAACTGGGCGGCAAGGGCGCCAACATCGTCTTCGACGACGCCCCGATCGACCAGGCCGTCGAGGGCATCGTCAACGGCATCTTCTTCAACCAGGGCCAGGTCTGCTGCGCGGGCTCGCGCCTGCTGGTCCAGGAGTCGATCCACGACGAGCTCCTTGACTCCCTGAAGCGCCGGCTGTCCACGCTGCGCCTCGGCGACCCGCTGGACAAGAACACCGACATCGGCGCCATCAACTCCGCGGAGCAGCTGGCCCGGATCACCGCGCTGGCCGAGCAGGGCGAGGCGGAGGGCGCCGAGCGCTGGTCCCCGGCCTGCGAACTGCCGGAGAGCGGCTACTGGTTCGCCCCGACGCTGTTCACGAACGTCACCCAGGCGCACACGATCGCCCGCGACGAGATCTTCGGCCCGGTCCTGTCCGTCCTGACGTTCCGCACGCCGGACGAGGCGGTCGCCAAGGCCAACAACACCCCGTACGGCCTGTCGGCGGGCATCTGGACCGAGAAGGGCTCGCGGATCCTGGCGGTGGCGAACAAGCTCCGCGCGGGCGTGATCTGGTCCAACACGTTCAACAAGTTCGACCCGACCTCGCCGTTCGGCGGTTACAAGGAGTCGGGCTTCGGCCGCGAGGGCGGCCGCCACGGCCTGGAGGCGTACCTCGATGTCTGACAAGCCCGAGAAGACCGAGAAGATCGACAAGTCCGAGCGGACCGAGCGCCTCTCCGTCTTCAAGACCTACAAGCTGTACGTCGGCGGGAAGTTCCCGCGTTCCGAGAGCGGCCGGGTGTACGAGGTGACTGACGCCAAGGGCAAGTGGCTGGCCAACGCACCGCAGTCGTCCCGCAAGGACGCCCGTGACGCGGTGGTCGCGGCCCGCAAGGCGTTCGGCGCCTGGTCCGGCGCGACGGCGTACAACCGCGGCCAGATCCTGTACCGGATCGCGGAGATGCTGGAGGGCCGCCGGGACCAGTACGTCCGGGAGGTCGGCGAGGCCGAGGGCCTGTCGAGGTCCAAGGCGGCGGCGCAGGTGGACGCGGCGATCGACCGCTGGGTCTGGTACGCCGGCTGGACCGACAAGATCGCCCAGGTGGTGGGCGGCGGCAACCCGGTCGCGGGCCCGTTCTTCAACCTGTCCTCCCCGGAGCCGACCGGCGTGGTGGCCGTGCTCGCGCCGCAGGAGTCGTCGTTCCTGGGCCTGGTGTCGGTGGTCGCGCCGGTCGTCGCGACGGGCAACACGGCGGTCGTGATCGCGTCGGAGAAGGCGCCGCTGCCCGCCCTCTCCCTCGGCGAGGTGCTGGCCACCTCCGACCTGCCCGGCGGTGTGGTCAACATCCTCTCCGGCCGTACGGCGGAGATCGCCGCGCCGCTCGCCGCGCACCAGGATGTCAACGCGATCGACCTCGCGGGCGCCGACGAGGTGCTGGCGAAGGAGCTGGAGATCGCGGCCGCGGACAACCTGAAGCGCGTTCTCCGTCCACAGCCTGTGGACAACTGGACGGCAGCGCCCGGCACGGAGCGCATGACGGCCTTCCTGGAGACCAAGACGGTCTGGCACCCGACGGGTTCGCTGGGCGCGTCCGGCTCCTCCTACTGAGCCGTACGCCGGCCCCTGCAGCGGGAGCGCCGTGCCCCTCCTCCGTCCGGGAGGGGCACGGCGCTCCGCCGTGTCGTACGCGCCCGTCAGCGCCTCAGCGTGTCGGTCACCGCGCCCACCCCGGGGATGGAGCCGACCGACTCCGCCTGGGCGACCGGGCCGGTCACCTCGCGCGAGTCCACCGCGCGGAAGTCGGCGACCTGCGTGCCGGCGCCGTTGTCGAGCGGGTCCACGCCCGTGCCGGCGAGCGGGTTGGGCTTGAGGTCCGCGACCGTTCCGACGACCTGGCCGGCGTCGTCGGGCAGCACCTGCGCCTGAGCGGCGGACGCGGTCGCCGCCGCGACGCCGAGCGCCGCTCCCGCCGTCGCGAGTACGGCCATGGAGCGCCGGACGACGGGCGTCCTGGGTGCCTTGTGTCGGGCCATCACTGTGCCACCTTCTGACTTCACAGGGTCAACGGTCGGACGCGCAGCGTAGTTGAGATGTGAGCCGCGCTTCAAAGTCGCCCCTACGGGTCGTACGCCACCCGCGCGATGCCTCACACTGGTGTCCCGTGAGTTCCCAGTCGCCCATATCCGCGCGAGTCGTGCTGCTCTGCGGCCCCTCCGGCTCCGGCAAGTCCCTCGTCTCGGCCCGCTCCGGCCTTCCGGTGCTGCGCCTGGACGACTTCTACAAGGAGGGCGACGACCCGACGCTGCCGCTGGTGGCGGGCACCTCCGACATCGACTGGGACGACCCCGCCTCCTGGGACGCGGACACCGCGGTCGCCGCGATCGAGCGGCTGTGCAGGACGCGCACGGCGCAGGTCCCGGTGTACGACATCTCGCTGAGCGCCCGCACCGGCGAGACGACCGTGGACATCGGCGGGACACCGCTGTTCATCGCCGAGGGGATCTTCGCCGCGGAGATCGTGGACCGCTGCCGCGAACTGGGGCTGCTGGCCGACGCGCTGTGCCTGAGCCGCGGTCCGGTGCGGACGTTCCGGCGCCGTTTCCTGCGGGACCTGAAGGAGGGCCGCAAATCGGTGCCGTTCCTGCTGCGGCGCGGCTGGCGGCTGATGCGTCTCGAGCGGTCGATCGTCGCCCGTCAGACGGCGCTGGGCGCGTACGCCTGCGACCGTGAGGAGGCGCTGAGCCGCCTGGCCGCGGCGGCGGTCGCCGGACGGCCGGCGCCGACGAGCGCGCCGTGACGGCACGAAAAAGCGGGACCGCGTGACGGGCCCCCCGGCCCCGCGCAGTCCCGCTGTTTCCGCACCCCCCGTGGTGCTCCCCCTCCTTGTTCCCCCGTGCTCCCCCGTTTCCCCCGGGTTCCCCCGATCCCCGTTCACCGCGCGGACGCCCCCCGACGCCCTGGCAGCTCCCCCGGTTTCCCCCGACCCTCAGGCGACGAGCTCCCCGAAGGCGTTCTCCTCGTCACGGCCGAAGCTGAGGACCTCGTCCTCGCGCAGCCGGCGGAGGGACCGCCAGATGCTGGACTTCACCGTGCCGACACTGATGTTGAGGATGTCCGCGATCTCCGGGTCCGTGCGGCCCTCGTAGTAGCGCAGGACCAGCATGGTGCGCTGGAGTTCGGGCAGCCGGGCCAGCGCCTGCCACAGGACCGCGCGCAGCTCGGTGCCGCGCATCGCGTCCGTGTCGCCGGCCGTCTCCGGCAGCTCCTCGGTCGGGTACTCGTTCAGCTTGCGGCGGCGCCACGCGCTGATGTGCAGGTTGGTCATGGTGCGGCGGAGGTATCCGCCGACCGCCGCCTTGTCGCTGATCCGGTCCCACGCCCGGTAGGTCGAGAACAGCGCGCTCTGCAGCAGGTCCTCGGCCTCGAAACGGTCGCCGGTCAGGTGGTAGGCGGTGGCGTACAGGGAGGCGCGGCGCTCCTGGACGTAGGCGGTGAACTCCGCCTCGCTCACCGAGCGACGCTCCCCCGGTTCCTCCCTGTACGCGCTTCCCCCGTCGGTGTCCCCCGTGGACGTGTCAACCACCGTCATGATCACGGTGTGCTGACGCCCGGCGCCGCGAGCGCACCCCCGCATGCCCGCGGCGCCGGACTTCTCGGAACCCCGGTGCACGTCGTGCAGACGCGTGACAACTGCGCTGGTGCTGGTGCCGTGCAGCGTGTTCATCTCGCGCCCCCCGTCGTGGACTTCCGGTGTTCTCGCCTGCGGTTGTGCTGTGCCGAAAAGCTTGCCGCGCCACTTTCATGGCCGTGTCCGCCGACTGTCACAGACGTGTCACAGGGGCAGGCCACCGTGACCGCACACTTCCTTCACAGCTCGGCGGGCACGAAGCGGCACGTATCCGGGCCCAAGGGGCACCCGACGCGCACGGGTCGAACAGGAAGCCCTCCATGGGCCAGAATGAGCGCGTGCCTTCCCTGTTGCTGATCGAGGACGACGACGCCATCCGCACGGCCCTGGAGCTCTCACTGACGCGCCAGGGTCACCGGGTGGCGACCGCTGCCAGTGGTGAGGACGGTCTGAAGCTGCTGCGCGAGCAGCGGCCGGACTTGATCGTGCTGGACGTGATGCTGCCCGGCATCGACGGCTTCGAGGTGTGCCGTCGCATCCGGCGCACGGACCAGCTGCCGATCATCCTGCTCACCGCGCGCAGCGACGACATCGACGTCGTGGTCGGCCTGGAGTCCGGCGCCGACGACTACGTGGTCAAGCCCGTGCAGGGCCGGGTGCTGGACGCCCGGATCCGCGCGGTGCTGCGGCGCGGGGAACGCGAGTCCAGCGACTCGGCGGCCTTCGGCAGCCTGGTCATCGACCGCGCGGCGATGACGGTGACGAAGAACGGCGAGGACCTCCAGCTCACGCCGACGGAGCTGCGGCTGCTGCTGGAGCTGAGCCGGCGGCCCGGCCAGGCGCTGTCCCGCCAGCAGCTGCTGCGGCTGGTGTGGGAGCACGACTACCTGGGCGACTCACGGCTGGTGGACGCGTGCGTGCAGCGGCTGCGCGCCAAGGTCGAGGACGTGCCGTCGTCCCCGACGCTGATCCGTACCGTCCGCGGTGTCGGCTACCGGCTGGATCCGCCTCAGTGACACAGGAGCACCAGGAGGGGGGCCGCGGCTGGTCCGCGGCGCGCAAGGGAGTCTGGTCGCGGCTGCGCTTCACGAGCCTGCGCCTGCGGCTGGTCGTCGTGTTCGGCCTGGTCGCGCTGACGGCCGCCGTGTCCGCGTCGGGGATCGCGTACTGGCTGAACCGCGAGTCGGTGCTGACGCGTACGCAGGACGCGGTGCTGCGCGCCTTCGAGCAGGAGATGCAGAACCGTGCGGGCGCGCTGCCCGAGCACCCCACGCAGGACGAACTGCAGCGCACGGCGGGGCAGATGGCCAACAGCAGTCAGCGCTTCGCCGTGCTGCTCGTCGCCGAGAACCCCGAGGGCCAGACGGTGTACGGCAGTTCGGGCGGGCTGAACGGCTTCTCGCTGGGGGACGTGCCCGAGTCGCTGCGCGAGGCGGTGACCGAGCGGCTGAAGGTCACGTCGAACAACAAGTACCCGCATCATCTGTACTGGCAGCGGATCGTCGAGGACGACACCCCGTACCTGGTGGCGGGGGCCCAGCTGATCGGCGGCGGCACCACCGGCTACATGCTGAAGTCGCTGGAGCCGGAGGAGAAGGATCTGGGCTCGCTGGCCTGGTCGCTGGGGATCGCCACCGGTCTGGCGCTGATAGGTTCCGCCCTCCTCGCGCACGCCGCCGCGACGACCGTGCTGAAGCCGGTGCAGCGGCTGGGGGCCGCGGCGCGGCGGCTCGGGGAGGGAAAGCTGGACACCCGGCTGAGGGTGTCGGGCACCGACGAACTGGCCGATCTGTCAAGGACGTTCAACAAGGCCGCCGAGGCGCTGGAGAAGCGGGTCGCGGACATGGCGGCGCGGGACGAGGCGTCCCGCCGGTTCGTCGCGGACATGAGCCACGAGCTGCGCACCCCGCTGACCGCGATCACCGCCGTGACCGAGGTCCTCGAGGAGGAGCTGGAGTTCGAGGGCGGGGGCATCGACCCGATGATCCAGCCCGCGGTGCGGCTGGTGGTGAGCGAGACCCGGCGGCTGAACGACCTGGTGGAGAACCTGATGGAGGTCACCCGCTTCGACGCGGGCACCGCCCGGCTGGTCCTCGACGACGTCGACGTCGCCGACCAGATCACCGCCTGCATCGACGCGCGCGCCTGGCTGGACGCGGTGGAGCTGGACGCCGCGCGCGGCATCCACGCCCGGATCGACCCGCGCCGCCTGGACGTCATCCTCGCCAACCTCATCGGCAACGCCCTCAAGCACGGCGGGTCGCCGGTGCGGGTCTCGGTGCGGGAGGAGCCCGCGGAGGGCGCGGAGACCACTGACGGCGCCGAGGCGGAGGACGTGCCGGGCGGCTCGGTCGTCATCCGGGTGCGGGACCACGGTCCGGGCATCCCGGAGGATGTCCTGCCGCACGTCTTCGACCGCTTCTACAAGGCCAGCGCCTCCCGTCCGCGCTCCGAGGGCAGCGGCCTCGGCCTGTCCATCGCGCTGGAGAACGCGCACATCCACGGCGGCGAGATCACCGCGGCCAATTCGCCCGACGGCGGCGCCGTGTTCACCCTGCGGCTGCCGCGGGACGTGTCCGCCGCGGAGTCCGGGGAGAAGGCCGGCGACGCCGGTGACGAGGGCGCCGAGGGAGACGCCTGATGAACGGACGACACGCACGACACCGGACCGCTCTGCCGGCCCTCGTGGGGGTCGTGGCGCTGGGCGTCCTGCTGTCCGGGTGCGGGATCCGGGCGACCGAGGTGCCGACCGACTTCGGTCCCGCGCCCTCCCGGGTGCGCTGCTCGCTGGGCGAGCCCGAGGGCGCCGGACAGGGGGAGCGCGGGCTGCCGGTGCAGGTGTTCCTGGTGTGCGGGCCGTCGCTGGTGGCCGTGGACCGGGCGGTGCGGGTGGCGGACGGGGCCACGGACGCGCGCCGGGTGCTGGTGGCGCAGGGCCTGATGGACGAGCTGACGCGGGAGCCGACGACGTCCGAGCGGGAGGCCGGCTACACCACGCGGGTGCGGCCCGGGACGACCGTGACCGGGCCGCGGGCCGGCGACCCGGAGGACACGCTGCGGCTGAGCACCCCGCCCGCCGAGCTGTCCGCGACGGCGCTCGCGCAGATCGTGTGCACCTTCTCCGACTCGGCGGCGGCCGAGGGCAACGGCTCGGTGATCCTGGGCGGCCCCGACGACGCGACGCCGCGCCGCTACCGCTGCACCGACGACGTTCGGGCCCGTCCGTCGGCCGGGAAGCCGCCCTCCACCGAGGCCGCCGGAAGCTGACCCGGCGGGTGTCCGCGGGGGCGGCGCCGCAGTGTGGCGCACGCCTCCGCGGTTGAACGGGTGACATCCCGGAACCGGCCGAGGCGCGCGCCGCGTCTTGGGGATCGTGCAGCGTCAAGGCTTCCACGGCGGCACCGCCGCATCCCGTATCCGTGTGACAGGAGGCGTCCTCCTGGCCGCGCATCTGGCGTTCGTCGCCTGGTACACGCTGCGCCCCCTGGACGTCCCGTGGGTGATGCCCGCCAATCTGCGGCCGCTGGACGGGATCCGCGCCGACTTCGCGCTGGGCTGGGCGACGGGGCTGCGCCGGACCGGGGAGTCGATGGCACTGCTCGCGCCGCTGGGCGTGCTGCTGCCGATGGCCGGGGGCCGGCCGGCCGTGTCCCGGCTGGGCTCGCTGATCCGCACCATGGCCGCGACCGCCCTGGTGTCGCTGGCTGTGGAGCTGCTGCAGACCGCGGTGCCGGGACAGGTGGTGGACGTCGACTCCCTGCTGCTGAACACGGCGGGCGCCGCGCTCGCCCACGCCGCCGTGGTGCCCGCGGGACGCGCCTGGCTGCGCCGGCGGACGGTCCTCCCGGCGACGGACAGGACTGTCCGGAGGGAGGAGGTCCCTCAGGGGCGGACCCCGACGATTCCCAGGGTCGGGATCGCCCCGTGGAGCGACGCTTTGCCCCCTTCGTCTCCGTAACGTGGAGGTACGGAGGCAGCCGGACGGGGTGCCTCGCACCGTTCACGAAGGAGTCGCGATGAGCAGCCTCGCCCGCCCCACCGACGACCGCATGATCGGCGGTGTCTGCGCCGGGCTGGCCCGGCGGTTCGGCACCTCCGCGAAGACGATGCGCGTCGTGTTCCTGGTCTCGTGCCTGCTCCCGGGTCCGCAGTTCCTGCTGTACCTGGCGCTGTGGGTCCTGCTGCCCTCGGAGGACAAGGCCCGCACGGCCTGGTAGGCGGCCCGTGCGGCGCCCTCACCCCCGAGGCGCCGGACGACGCCGGCCTCCCGGTCCTGCGCGGCATCATCTCCCTGAGGCCTCACGCGGGACCGTGGACCTCCGAGTACGCCGATGGGGCGCGACCCGATTCCGGGCGCGCCCCATCGGCCTGTCTCCGGCCGGGAGGTCAGCGGCCGCCCAGCGGGAGGCCGTTGACGTTGAGGCCCTTGGTCGGCATCTGGTTCACCGGCAGCCCGCCGAGGAGACCGGCGCCCGGCACCTGGGAGCCGAGCTCGCCGGCGACCGGCTTGGCGGTGCCGAGACCCTTGCCGGCCACGTCCTGACCCGTCGACAGCGCCTCGGCCGCACCGGGCAGCGCGCCGGACGCCTGGTCCGCCGGCAGGGCCTGGGTGACCGTGTTCAGCCCCGGGGCGTCCGGCAGGGCCGGGGCCGCCTGGGCGGCGCCCGCACCGGCGGCGGCGAAGGCGGCACCGAGAGCGGCGACACCGAGGGTCTTGGCAGCAGACTGCTTCATGAAAGGCGTCCTCGAAATGGGATACGGGGATGTGAGCGGTGCTGCGACCGTAATCAGGCGTCCCTGTCCGCCGCAAATATCGAAATGAGGACGGATGGTGAACGCGTTGCGCGTTCACCATTACCGGTGACGCCCCTTTCAGTCTTCCGTGAGGGAAGAAGTGCTGGTGGAGGCGGTCTGACGGAACAGCCATTCGGATTTGAGTTCCGCATATCCGGGCTTGATCACGTCGTTGATCATGGCCAGCCGTTCATCGAAAGGAATGAATGCGGACTTCATCGCATTGACGGTGAACCACTGCATGTCGTCGAGCGTGTATCCGAAGGCCTCGACCAGGTGCTCGAACTCGCGGCTCATGCTGGTGTGGGACATCAGCCGGTTGTCCGTGTTCACCGTGGCCCGGAAGTGCAGCCGCCGCAGCAGCCCGATCGGGTGATCGGCGTACGAGGAGGCGGCGCCGGTCTGGAGGTTGGAGCTGGGGCACAGCTCCAGGGGGACGCGCTTGTCGCGGACGTAGGCGGCGAGCCGGCCGAGCTCCACCGTGCCGTCGTCGTGGACCTGGATGTCGTCGATGATCCGCACCCCGTGCCCGAGCCGGTCGGCGCCGCACCACTGGAGCGCCTGCCAGATGGACGGCAGTCCGAACGCCTCGCCGGCGTGGATGGTGAAGTGGTTGTTCTCGCGCTTCAGGTACTCGAAGGCGTCGAGGTGCCGGGTGGGCGGGTGGCCGGCCTCGGCGCCCGCGATGTCGAAGCCGACGACGCCCTGGTCGCGGTAGCCGTTGGCGAGTTCGGCGATCTCGAGGGCGCGGGCGGCGTGCCGCATCGCGGTGAGCAGGGCGCCGACGCGGATGCGGTGGCCGTTCTCCCTGGCCCGCCGCTCGCCCTGGCGGAACCCCTCGTTGACGGCCTCGACGACCTCCTCCAGCGTCAGCCCCCCTTCGAGGTGCTGCTCGGGCGCGTAGCGCACCTCGGCGTAGACGACGCCGTCCTCGGCGAGGTCCTCGGCGCACTCGGCGGCGACCCGGACCAGCGCGTCACGGGTCTGCATGACGCCGACCGTGTGCGTGAAGGTCTCCAGATAGCGCTCCAGGGAGCCGGAGTCGGCGGCCTGGTGGAACCAGAGGGCGAGCTTGTCGGGGTCGGTGTGGGGCAGGTCGGTGTAGCCCGTCCCGCGGGCCAGGTCGACGACGGTGCCGGGGCGCAGTCCGCCGTCGAGGTGGTCGTGCAGCAGAACCTTGGGCGCCCGGCGGATCTGGTCCGAGGTGGGGGCGTTCGCGATGGTCTGGCTCGTCATTTCCGCACCATAACTCCTACGCGCGTAGATCACCTGGTGCCCGTACGCGCCGATACGGAAAGGTGACCGCACGGACGGGTCGCGTCCACCGCGTCTTCTGAGAATGTTCTGCCATGGCACAGCAAGCGACGCCGGTGCGCACGGCCCGGCTGGGGAGGGCGCTCGGCTCGGAGCCGGCCACGGTGAATGGGGTGGCGCTGCTGCTCCCGGACGGCGAGGAGTCCTCCGCCCGCAGACCGTCGCCGCTGGCGGCGGTCCCCGTACGCGGCCTGGGACGCAGGCTCGCCCGTGCGGGACGCGACCAGCATCTGGCCACGCATGTCGTCCACTACCGCTACCGCGGCTGGAACGGCGACGAGGCGCACCTCGCGCACGACGCCGCCTGGGCCGCCGACGAGGCCGTACGGCGCTACGGGGACGTGCCCGTGTGCCTGGTGGGCCTCGGCATGGGCGGCAGGGCGGCGTTGCGCGCGGCGGGCCACGAGGCGGTCAGCTCCGTGGTGGCACTGGCGCCCTGGCTGCCGGAGGACGACGGTGCGGCCCCGGCCGAGCCGGTGAAACAGCTCGCCGGCCGCCAGGTGCTGATCGTGCACGGCACGAACGACGCGCGGACCGACCCCGAGCTGTCCTTCCGCCTGGCGGCACGCGCGAAGAAGGCGAACCACGAGGTGTGCCGCTTCGAAGTGCACGCGGACGGCCACGGGTTGAGCCAGTACCGGAACGAAGTGCTGGCACTGGCCCAGGACTTCGTGATGGGCGTGCTGTTCGGCCGGGACTTCTCCCGCCCGGTGCAGGACGCGCTGGCCGCTCCGCCGCCGCTGGGTCTGCGGATGCCGCTGGCGGCGGGGTTCGGGACGACGTTACGGCACTGAGGCCGCCCCGCTACCCCGGCAGCAGGCTCCCCCGCTTCGACAGCAGGAACTTCTTGAACGCCGCCACCGGCGGGGTGTCCGGGCGGCCCGCGAGCCAGGCCACGCCGATCTCCCGGGCCGCCCTCGGGGCGGTCACCGTCAGTTCGGCCACGCCGGGGCGCGGGAAGGGCGGCGGGGGCAGCAGGGCGACGCCCAGGCCCGCCGCGACCAGGCCGCGCAGGGTCTCGGCCTCCTCGCCCTCGAAGGCGATGCGCGGCGCGAACCCGGCCTGGGCGCACAGGTCGTCGGTGATGCGGCGCAGCCCGTAGCCCGGTTCGAGGGTCACGAACGTCTCGTCGGCCGCCTCGGCCAGGCGGACCCTGCGACGGGCGGCGAGGCGGTGGTCGGCGGGGACGACCAGGCGCAGTTTCTGCTCGTCGAGGCGGCGGGCCACCAGGTCCGGGGCGGACGGCACCGGCGAGGTCAGGCACAGGTCCAGCTCGCCGCCGCGCAGTCCCTCCAGCATGGCCTCGCCGTAGTTCTGGACGAGGCTGAAACGGATGCCGGGGTGGTCGGCGCGGAAGGCGTGCAGCAGGCCGGGCACGGTCTCGGCGCCCATGGTGTGCAGAAAGCCGAAGGCGACCTTGCCGGTGGCGGGGTCGGCGTCGGCGCGGACCGCCTCGGCCGCGCGCCCGATCTCGTCCAGGGCGCGCTCGACGGAGGCGTAGAAGGTGCGGCCCGCCGGGGTGAGGGAGACGGTCCGGCCGTGCCGGGCGAACAGCTCGACGCCGAGGTCGTCCTCGAGGCGGACCAGGGCGCGGGAGAGGGTGGACTGCGGCACCTGCATCTCCTGGGCGGCCCGGGTGACGTGCTCGGTGCGGGCCACCCCGGCGAAGTGGGCGAGGCGCGGCGCGAGCAGCCGTGCCATCTCTTCTCTGTCTCGTGTGTCACCGGTTCGTGACAGGCGACCGCCTGACCTCTGCTGATGCTCCATGGGAACGATTATGGCGATTCCATGCATTGGACGGATGAGCGGAGGCCTCCGTACGTTCGAGGCATGACTCCCGCCAGTACCGGGGCGTCCACCCGCGTGGACGCCGTCGCATCCGTCCCCTCCGCCCCGCCGCCCGCCGTCGAGACCCGGATGTCCCCGGGCGGTCCCGGTTACCGCCGGATGAGTCTCGCCCTGTTCCTCGCCGGTGTCGCGACCTTCGCGCTCCTCTACTCCACCCAGGCCCTTCTGCCCCTGGTCTCCGGCGACTTCGCGGTCAGCGCGAGCGACGCGAGCTGGACGGTGTCGGCGGCGACCGGTGGTCTGGCGTTGTTCGTGCTGCCGATGAGCGCCCTGTCCGAGCGGTTCGGGCGGCGTACGGTCATGACGGCCTCGCTGGCCGTCGCGGTGACCCTCGGGCTGCTGGTGCCGTTCGCCCCGTCGCTGGGCGCGCTGGTGGCGCTGCGGGCGCTGCAGGGCGCGGCGCTGGCCGGGCTGCCCGCCTCGGCGACGGCGTATCTCGCGGAGGAGGTCACGCCGAAGGCGCTGGTGACGGCGATCGGGCTGTTCGTGGCCGGCAACAGCGTGGGCGGGATGAGCGGCCGGGTGATCACCGGCTGGGTGGCGCAGGAATGGGGCTGGCGTGCTGCCGTCGGCGTGATCGGGCTGGTCGCGGTGGCGTGCGCGGTGGCGTTCCGGCTGCTGCTGCCGGTTCCGCGGCACTTCAGGGCGGGGTCGCTCGCGCCCCGCGTGCTGGCCGGCACGGTCCGCCGTCACCTCGGGAACCCGCTGCTGCGGCGGCTGTTCGCGATCGGCGCGCTGTTCATGACGGTGTTCGGGGGCGTGTACACGGTCATCGGGTACCGGCTGACCGAGGAGCCGTTCTCGCTGCCGCAGGGCGTCGCCGGGTCGGTGTTCCTGGTGTACCTGGTGGGCACGGTGTCGGCGTCCGCGGCCGGACGGCTGGTGGGCCGGCTGGGCCGCCGGGGCGCCCTGTACGCGGGCGGCGCGACCACCGCGGCCGGACTGCTGCTGTCCCTCGCGGACACGCTGCCGCTGGTGCTGCTGGGGCTCGTGCTGATCACGGCCGGGTTCTTCGCGGGGCACGCGGTGGCCTCGTCGGCGGTGGGCAGGACCGCGACGGAGGGCCGGGCGCAGGCGGCGGCGCTGTACCAGTCCGCGTACTACATCGGGTCGAGCGCGGGCAGCGCGGTGGGGGCGCTGGCGTTCCACGCGGGCGGCTGGTCCGGGACGGTGGCGGTCGGTCTGGTGGCCGTGGCGGGCGTCGCGGCGATCACCCTGGCCGGGACGCGGGCGGCGGTCCGCGCCGGGGAGGCCCGGGCCGCCTGACGGTCGCCCAGGGCGCGTGCACGGCAGGTTCACACCGCACTTCACCTGCGGATTCGTCCACTCGGGGAGCCGTTGTCAGTGGGCTGCGGTAGCTTCCGAGGTGGTGGGCGCGACGGCGCGCCGCCATGAGGCCGCTTGGGGTGGGTGGACGATGACGAACGGCACGGCGACGACGGACCTGGACGCCACGCTGGAGCAGTACCGGGTGGAGCTCACCGGGTACTGCTACCGGATGCTCGGTTCGTCCTTCGAGGCCGAGGACGCGGTGCAGGACACGATGATCCGTGCCTGGCGCAGCATCGACAAGTTCGAGGGGCGCTCCAGCCTCCGCTCCTGGCTCTACCGCATCGCGACGAACGTCTGCCTGGACATGCTGTCCGCGGGCAACAAGCGCGCCCGCCCGATGGACCTCACGGAGTCCACGCCGCTCGCGCGGGCCGCCCTGTCCCCCCGCCCGGACCACACCTGGCTGGAGCCGATGCCCGACGACCGGGTGCTGCCCACCCCCGCCGACCCGGCCGAGGCCGCGGTCGCCAAGGAGTCCGTGCGGCTGGCGTTCATGGCGGCGCTGCAGCGGCTGCCCGCCAAGCAGCGGGCGGTGCTGATCCTGCGCGAGGTGCTGGCGTGGAAGGCGAGCGAGGTCGCCGAGCTGCTCGGCACGTCGGTCGCGTCGGTCAACAGCGCGCTGCAGCGGGCCCGGGCGACGCTCGCCGAGCGGCGGGAGCCGGGCGCCGACGCGGCGGTCGCCGACCCGCTGGACGAGGACCAGAAGAAGCTCCTCGACCGGTATGTGGCCGCCTTCGAGGGCTACGACATGTCGGCGCTGACGGCACTGCTGCACGAGGACGCCATCATGACGATGCCGCCGTTCGACCTGTGGCTGACCGGCGCCGACGACATCACGGGCTTCATGACGACGATGGGCGCCGCCTGCGCGCACTCGAAGCTGCTGCCCGTCGAGGTCAACGGACTGCCCGGGTTCGCGCAGTACAAGCCCGACCCGGAGAACGGCGGGTACACGCCGTGGGCGGTCCAGGCGCTGGAGATCTCAGACGGCCGGATCACCGGGTTCCACTGCTTCCTGGACACCCAGCGGTGGTTCCCGCTGTTCGGGCTGCCCCTCCGTCTCGAAGCGGAGACCGACGAGGTCGAGCAGGGCGCACAGCGCGGGTGAGGGGTCGCGCAGCCGTATCCGTCCGCCGGCCCGGCGGGCGGTGAGCTGCAGCCGGGCCAGCAGGTTCACGGCGGCCAGGCCCGGCGGTCCCAGCCCGGCGACGTCGCACACCACGACACGGCCGCGCCCTCCGCCGTCCAGCAGGGCGCGCAGCGCCTCGCACGGCCCGCCCACCTCGCCCGGGGTGAGGGGGCCGCTGAGCACGAGTACGGGCGGTGTCATGGCGTCCACGAGCGGTAGACCGGCCGGGCGTCCGTAACTCATCGCGCGGCGTCCGGTCGCACGGCGCCGAGGATCACATTGACCCTGGCGCGGCCCTCCCCGGAGGGTTGGCTGTATGCGCCATAGATCATCGCCGCCCCTGGGGCCCGGCGCCCTGCACCGTCACGGGGAGCCGCCGTGCAGGGAGTGCTGAGCGGGTTCCTGGTGATCGCCGTCGTCATCGGCGTCGGCTACGTCATCGGACGGCGGGGGAACCTCGGCGCGCAGGGCAGCGAGGTGCTGACCAGGCTGGCGTTCCATGTGGCGTCCCCGGCGCTGCTGTTCACGACGCTCGCCCGCGCCGACCTGTCGGTGGTCTTCTCCGGCCGCCTGCTGGTCACCGCGCTGAGCACGGCGGCGGTGGCGGGCGTCTTCGTCGCGGTGGGCGTGGCGCGCGGCTGGGGCGTGGGCCGCACCACCATCGGCGCCCTGTGCTCCAGCTACGTCAACTCCGGCAACCTGGGCATCCCCATCGCCGTGTACGTGCTGGGGGACGCCTCGCTGGTGGCGCCGGTGCTGCTGTTCCAACTGGTGGGGGTCACGCCGGTCGCGCTGACGATCCTGGACCTGTCGACGGCGGGCGGGAAGCAGCCCCTGTGGCGGCGGCTGCTCACCCCCTTGCGGAATCCGGTCGCGCTGGGGTCGCTCGCGGGGGTCGCGGTGTCGGCGGCGGGCGTGGAGATCCCCGGCCCGGTGTGGGACCCGGTGCAGCTCATCGGCAACATGGCGGTCCCGGCGGTGCTGCTCGCCTTCGGCATCTCGCTGCGGGGCAGCACCCTGCCGCTGCGCAGCGGCGACCGGGGGGCGGTGCTGCTGGCCGTGGGCCTGAAGGCGGTGGGCCAGCCGCTGGCCGCCTGGGCGCTGGCGGTGGGCGTGTTCGGCCTGCGCGGGGCGCACCTGCTCGACGTGGTGGTCACCTCGGCGCTCCCGGCCGCCCAGAACCTCTTCACCTACGCGAGCAGTTACGGCGTCGGCGAACGCCTGGCCCGCGAGTCCATCCTGATCTCGACGGCGCTCTCGGTCCCCGTCCTGGTGGCAGTGGCGGCGGTGCTGGGGTGATCAGGCTTCGGGGAACTCGGCCGTGTCGATGACCAGGCCGAAGGGGGCGGGGAGCCCGATGGGCTCGCCGAACTTCACGCTCTTCAACGGCCGGTAGACGTCGTCCTTCGGCTCACCGTAGAGCGTCACGGTCGCGCCGTCGGGGGCCCAGGCGTCGACCAGCAGGTAGAGGGGGATCCCGGCGGCCGCGTAGGCGGCAGGCTTGCTGACGCGGTCGTGGCGGGCGTTGGATTTCGAGGTGACTTCGACGACCAGTTCGGCCAGGCCGGCCGGGATGTGGGTCTCGGACTCGGTGTGGTCCCGCCGGGGAGCGACTACGAGGTCCGGGATGAGCATGCCCAGGCGCGACGGGACTGCGATCGCCAGCGTCTGAAAGATTCCCCAGTCCAGCGGAATCACTGAGTAAAGGCGCCGCTGAATACTCTCAGCGATCAGATTGTGGCGATACGCGGGAGCGGGTGACACGGTGACGATCCCCTCGATGATCTCCACCTTGCTGCCCTCGGGCCACTCCATCTCCTCCCAGAACCGGACGAGGTCGTCCCAGCTCTGCTCGGGGTCCTGGCTCACGGTGAGTGCGCTCACGGCGGTCTCCTATCGGTACGTCGCCGAGTACAGCATGACGAACGGGACCGGCAGGGGTCCACCGGTCCCGTTCACCCGAAAGGAGAAAGCGCTGGTCAGGCGAGGCGTTCCAGGACCACCGGCGTGGCGGTGAAGTCCGCGCCGGAACCGATGTCGAAGGCCCCCTCCAGGGACTGGAGCGCGTACTCGAAGCGGTCCGGGGTGTCCGTGTGGAGGGTGAGGAGGGGCTGGCCCTCGGTGACCTGGTCGCCGGGCTTGGCGTGCATCTCGACGCCCGCGCCCGCCTGCACCGGGTCCTCCTTACGGGCACGGCCCGCGCCGAGGCGCCAGGCGGCGACGCCGACGTCGTAGGCGTCCAGGCGGGTGAGGACGCCCGAGGACGGGGCCTTCACCACGTGCTGCTCGCGGGCGACCGGGAGCCGCGCGTCGGGGTCGCCGCCCTGCGCGGCGATCATGCGGCGCCAGACGTCCATCGCGGAGCCGTCGGCGAGGGCCTGCGCCGGGTCGGCGTCGCGGATGCCGGCCGCGTCCAGCATTTCGCGGGCCAGCGCGATCGTCAGCTCGACGACGTCCGAGGGGCCGCCGCCCGCCAGGACCTCCACCGACTCGCGGACCTCCAGGGCGTTGCCCGCCGTGAGGCCCAGAGGGGTGGACATGTCGGTGAGCAGGGCGACCGTCTTCACGCCGTGGTCGGTGCCGAGGCCCACCATGGTCGAGGCCAGCTCGCGGGCGTCCTCGATCGTCTTCATGAAGGCGCCGGAGCCGACCTTCACGTCCAGGACCAGGGAGCCGGTGCCCTCGGCGATCTTCTTCGACATGATCGAGGACGCGATCAGCGGGATCGCCTCGACCGTGCCGGTGACGTCACGCAGCGCGTAGAGCTTCTTGTCGGCGGGGGCGAGCCCGTCGCCGGCCGCGCAGATCACCGCGCCGGTGGTGTCGAGGACGTGCAGCATCTCCTCGTTGGAGAGCAGGGCGCGCCAGCCGGGGACGGACTCCAGCTTGTCGAGGGTGCCGCCGGTGTGGCCGAGGCCGCGGCCGGAGAGCTGCGGGACGGCCGCGCCGCAGGCGGCGACCAGCGGCGCGAGGGGCAGAGTGATCTTGTCGCCGACGCCGCCGGTGGAGTGCTTGTCGGCGGTGGGGCGGGACAGGGACGAGAAGTCCATGCGCTCGCCGGAGGCGATCATCGCGGCGGTCCAGCGGGCGATCTCCCGGCGGTTCATGCCGTTGAGCAGGATCGCCATGGCGAGGGCCGACATCTGCTCGTCGGCCACCTCCCCGCGGGTGTACGCGTCGATGACCCAGTCGATCTGCTCGTCGGTGAGTTCGCCGCGGTCCCGCTTGGTGCGGATGACGGAGATGACGTCCATGGCCATGGCTGGCGTTCCTTCCGGGGTGCGAAGAGCACGGCCCCTCCGCTCGACGCCCGGGTGCCGGGCGGCGGCGGGAGGGGCCGCACGGGAGTTACTTGGTGAGGTGCTGGGGGCCGAAGGCCTGGGGCAGCATCTCGGACAGGGGCAGGATGCCCTCGGGCGTCTCCAGCAGCAGTCCGGGGCCGCCGAACTCGTACAGCAGCTGACGGCAGCGGCCGCACGGGACGAGGATCTCGCCGCCGCCGTCCACGCACGTGAAGTGCGTGAGCCGCCCGCCCCCGGTGCGCTGCAGCTCCGAGACCAGTCCGCACTCGGCGCACAGGCCCAGTCCGTACGAGGCGTTCTCGACGTTGCAGCCGGTGACCGTGCGTCCGTCGTCGACCCGGGCCGCGACGCCCACCGGATATCCCGAGTAGGGGGCGTAGGCGTAGGACATGGCGTCCCGCGCCGCCGCGCGCAGCGCCTCCCAGTCGACGTCGGCGGCCGCGGTCACTTGCCCTGTCCCTTCCGGTACGGCATGCCGTCCGCCTTCGGCATGCGCAGCCGCTGGGCGGAGAGGGCGAGGACGACCAGGGTGACGACGTACGGGGTGGCGGCGACGACCTGGCTCGGGACCTCGTTGGTGCCGGCGTACCAGGCGAACACGAGGGCGCCGACGACGAAGGTGACGGCCGCCTGAACGTACTTCTTGCGGATCGCCAGCCAGATCGCGCCGATGACCAGCAGCAGCGCGCCGAGCAGCAGCAGGGCGTGCACGTTGGTGGAGCCGCCGCGCAGGTTGAGGCTGTCGGTGTAGCCGAAGAGGCCGGCGCCGATGGCGAGGCCGCCCGGCATCCAGTTGCCGAAGATCATCGCGGCGAGGCCGATGTAGCCGCGTCCGCTGGTCTGGCCCTCCAGGTAGAAGGGGTTGGCCACGATGGACAGGAAGACGCCGCCGAGGCCGGCCAGTCCGCCGGAGATGATCACCGCGAGGTACTTGTACTTGTAGACGTTGACGCCGAGGGACTCGGCGGCGACCGGGTTCTCGCCGCAGGAGCGCAGGCGCAGGCCGAACGCGGTGCGCCAGAGGATCCACCAGGTGGCGGGGACGAGCGCGACGGCGATCAGGGTAAGCCAGGAGACGTTGGTGACCAGTCCGCCGAGCAGGCCGGCGATGTCGGAGAGGAAGAACCAGCCCTTGGCGTTGAGGTCGGTCAGCCAGTCGGACAGTCCCGGCACGGTGAAGTTGCCGAGGGACTCGACCGCCGGGGACTGCTTGGCGGAGCCGCCCTGGTGGCCCTCGAAGGCGAGCGGTGCCAGGTAGCGGGTGGCGCCGAGGGCGAGGATGTTGATCGCCACACCGGAGACGATGTGGTTGACGTTGAAGGTGACGGTCACGATGGCGTGCAGCAGGCCGCCGAGGCAGCCGCCGACGATGCCGACGAGGACGCCGGTCCACGGACCCCACTGGAATCCGGCCCAGGCGCCGAACCAGGTGCCCAGGATCAGCATGCCTTCGAGGCCGATGTTCACCACGCCCGCGCGCTCGGCCCACAGGCCGCCGAGGCCGGCGAGGCCGATCGGCACGGCGAGCTGGAGGGCGGTGGACATCTGGCTGACGTTGGTGATGCCGTCGGCGCCGGTGATCAGGCGCACGATCGAGGTCAGGGCCAGGGCTCCGGCGATGACCAGCATCAGGACGGGCAGCGACATGCGGCGGCCGGTCCCCGGGGCGTGCTCCAGCGACGGCTGGTTGACGTCGGTCGCTGTGGTCGGAGCGGTCATCGGCCGGCCACCTCCTTCGTGGTGTTGTTGTCGGCGCCCAGGACGTGTCCCGCGGCGAGTTCGGCGCCGACCCGGCGCTGCTGACGGCGCAGGCCCCACTCGCGGACGGCCTCGTAGGAGACGACCACCGAGAGGACGATCAGGCCCTGCATGATGACCGCGATCTCCTTGTCGTAGCCGTGGAAGTCCAGCTCGGGCGACGCCTTGTCGAGCCAGGCCCACAGCAGGGCGGCGAAGACGATCCCGACCGGGCTGTTGCGGCCGAGCAGGGCGATGCCGATGCCGAGGAAGCCGATGCCGGTGGGGAAGTTCAGGTTGTACGTGTGGGAGTCGCCGAGCAGGATCGGCAGGCCCGCGAGGCCGGCGATGGCGCCGGAGAGCAGCATGGCGGTGAGGACCATGCGCTTGGGGTCGACGCCGCTGGCGGCCGCGGCGGAGCTGGAGGCGCCGGAGGCGCGCAGGTCGAAGCCGAAGCGGGTGCGGTTGAGGACGACCCAGTAGCCGATGCCGAGGAGCACGGCGAGGATCACCAGGCCGTAGATCTCGCCGGCCGCGCCGAGGTCGATGCCCGGGATCCAGCCGGACTCGTGCATCTCGCCGGTGGTGCTGTTGTTGCCGATCTTGACGCCGAAGACGTCCGGCTTCCACATGTAGACGATCAGCGAGGTGGCGATCGCGTTGAGCATGATCGTGGCGACGACCTCGCTGACGCCGCGGGTGACCTTGAGGACGCCGGCGATGCCGGCCCAGAAGGCGCCGGTGAAGACGGCGGTCAGCAGCAGCAGCGGGACCTGGAGGAACGCCGGCAGGTCGGCGTGCGCGCCGACGATGGCGGCCATCATCGCGCCGAGCTGGTACTGGCCGTCGACGCCGATGTTGAACAGGTTCATCCGGAAGCCGATGGCCACCGCCAGGGCCGCGATGTAGTACATCGAGGCCTGGTTGAGGATCAGCACCTGGACGTCCGAGTACCCGGCCTGCTCGAACATGAGGGTGAACGGCTCGACCGGGTTCTTGCCGGAGGCGACCAGCACGATCGCGCTCAGCACGAAGGCCACGGCGAGCGCGATGACCGGGCCGGCCACCGCGAGGAGCACGCGCTCCTTGTCGAACTTCTTCATCAGCGGGCCTCGTCTTCCGGAGACTCGGCGGACTTGGACACGTCGGCCTGGGTCTCGGCAGGGGTCTCTTCGTGTTCGAGGTGGCCCTCGGCGGCGCCGGTCATGGCGGTGCCGAGTTCCTCCGGGGTGATGGTGGCCGGGTCGGCGTCGGCGACCAGCTTGCCGTCGTAGATCACGCGGAGGGTGTCGGACAGGCCGATCAGCTCGTCCAGGTCGGCGGAGATCAGCAGCACGGCCAGGCCCTCGCGGCGGGCCTCGCGGATGTGGTCCCAGATCGCGGCCTGCGCGCCGACGTCCACACCGCGGGTGGGGTGGGCGGCGATCAGGAAGCGCGGCTTGTGGCTCATCTCGCGGCCGACGATCAGCTTCTGCTGGTTGCCGCCGGACAGGGAGGCGGCGGTGACGTCGATGCCGGGGGTGCGGACGTCGTACTCGGTGACGATCCGGCGGGTGTCCTCCTGGGCGGCCTTCGGGTCCAGCCAGACGCCCTTGGCGTTGGGCTTCTCGGTGACGTGGCCGAGGATGCGGTTCTCCCAGAGGGGGGCTTCCAGGAGCAGGCCGTGGCGGTGGCGGTCCTCGGGGATGTAGCCGATGCCCTCCTCGCGGCGCTTGCGGGTGGGCCAGGCGGTGATCTCCTCGTCGGCCAGCCGGATGACGCCGGAGTCGGCGTGGCGCAGGCCGATGAGGGCGTCGACCAGTTCGGTCTGGCCGTTGCCCTCCACACCGGCGATGCCCAGGACCTCGCCCTCGTGGATGGTGAAGGAGATGTCGTCGAGGAGGGCCTTGCCGCCGGGGGCGGTCAGACGCAGCTTGTCGACGGTGATGACGGGCCGGTCGGTGACCGTGGACTCGGCCGTCTCCGGGGTGGGCAGCTCGCTGCCGACCATCAGTTCGGCGAGCTGGCGCGGGGAGGTCTCGGAGGGCACGGCGGTGCCGACCGTGGTGCCGCGGCGGATGACGGTGATGTCGTCGGCGACGGACAGCACCTCGCCCAGCTTGTGGGAGATGAAGATGACGGACAGGCCCTCGGCCTTGAGCTCGCGCAGGTTGTCGAAGAGCGCGTCGACCTCCTGCGGGACAAGCACGGCGGTCGGCTCGTCGAGGATCAGGGTGGTGGCGCCGCGGTAGAGGACCTTGAGGATCTCCACGCGCTGACGGGCGGCGACGCCCAGCTCCTCGACCAGGACGTCGGGGCGCACGTCCAGTCCGTAACGTTCGGACAGCTCCTTGATGCGGCGGCGGGCCTTGCCGCCGATGCCGTGGAGCTTCTCGCTGCCGAGGACGACGTTCTCGAGGACGGTGAGGTTGTCGGCCAGCATGAAGTGCTGGTGCACCATGCCGATGCCGCGCGCGATGGCGTCGGCGGGCGACGAGAAGTTCACCTGTTCGCCGTGGACCGTGATGGTGCCCTCGTCCGGCTTCTGCATGCCGTAGAGGATCTTCATCAGGGTCGACTTGCCGGCGCCGTTCTCGCCGACGAGGGCGTGGACGGTGCCCTTGCGGACGGTCAGGTGGATGTCGTGGTTGGCGACGACACCGGGGAAGCGCTTGGTGATCCCGGCGAGCTCCACGGCGGTCACCGTTTTGTTGACCGCCGCTCCGGCCGGAGGGCTGCTGGACGCGTTGATGACGCACTCTCCTGGGGACGGGGGCCGTCTACGCGCGTAGCGCCCCTACGGCATACAAAGGGGTGGCACACCTGACCGACGGGGTGCGAGGAGCCAGGCTCCTCGCACCCCGTCGAGCGGTCGCGACCCCGCGGTGGTTCAGGGTGTGACTCAGCTCGACTTGACCTTGATCTCGCCGCTGATGATCTTCTCCTTGGCCGTCTCGATGGCTTTCTGGAGCTCGGCGTCGTCCGCGAACTTCGGGTTGGAGTTCGACAGGCTCACCTCACCCGTCTTGAGATCGCCCTTGACGATACCGGTCGCGGGCTTGCCGTCCTCGACCGACTTCGCCAGGTTGTAGACCGCCTTGGCGACATCCTTCATCGCCGAGGTCAGGATCGAGTCCTTGTACTTGGCGAGGGCTTCCTGCTTGTACTGGTCGGAGTCGACGCCGATCGCCCACACCTTGTTGGCGGCGGCGGCCTCGATGACGCCCTGACCGGACAGACCGGCGGCCGCGTACACCACGTCGGCCTTCTTCTCGATCTGGCCCTCGGCGGCGCTCTTGCCCTTGTCGGGGCTGGAGAAGCCGCCCTCCTCCGCGGTCTGCGTGAGGAACTGGGAGATGACCTTGACCTTGGGGTCGGTGTCCTTGACGCCCTGCTCGAAGCCGGCGCGGAACTTGTGGATCAGCGGGATGTCCACACCGCCCACGAAGCCGACGACGTCGGTCTTGGTGCTCTTGGCGGCGGCGACACCGGCCAGGTAGGAGGCCTGCTCCTCGGAGAACACCAGGTCGGCGACGTTCTTCGCCTCGACGGTGGCGTCGTCGACGATGCCGAAGGTGGTGTCGGGGAACTTCTCCGCGGCGGCCTTCACGGCGGACGCGTAGGCGTAGCCGACGCCGACGATCGGGTTGTAGCCCTGCTTCGCCAGCGAGACGAGGCGCTGCTCCTTGTCGGCGTCGGTCTCACCGTCGGTGGGCTCGACGTCGGCCGTCTCGTAGCCGAACTCCTTCTTCGCCTTCTCCAGGCCCGCGTACGCGGCGTCGTTGAAGGACTGGTCGCCCTTGCCGCCGACGTCGTACGCGATGGCGAGACCCTTGCCCTCCTTCGACTCCGAGGAGCCCGAGGAGGTCGAGGTGCCGCCGCAGGCGGAGAGGGCGAGGGCCAGGGAGGCGGTCGCTGCGCCTGCGACCGTGATCCGGGAAATCCGGCGCATGTGTGGTGCTCCTAGTCTTACAAGCGCCGGGAACGGTACGAGGTACGGCGCTGGCTTCGCCGCAGATTAACGCGCGTAGACCTGCCTGAAAACCCCTTCTGTCCACCTTGTTATGCGCCCGTGTTCAAGCCGGTTCCGCCTGCCGGGACAAGGTGTTGCTGTTCGCGAACGGAAGGTGGCGGTGGGTGAGCGCCGGGCCCGTCCGGACGCGTCCGGACGGCCGTTTCCGGGCGGCCCTCGGGGACGGCGAAGCGGGCGGGCGCGAGGTGCGCCCGCCCGCTTCGTACGGGAGGCCGGCGCCGGACCGGGTCCGGCGGCGGGGTCACTCCGTGTTGACCTTGATGGTGCCGTCGGTGATGCCCTTCTTGGCCTCGTCCACGGCTTCCTTCAGACCCGGGATCTCGGCCATCTTGGGGTTGCTGTCGGACAGGCCGACGCCGTTGACCTTGAGGTCGAAGACCTGGGTGCCGGTGAGCGGCTTGCCGTCCTGGACCGACTTGGTCAGCGTGTAGACGGCGCCGCCGACGTCCTTCAGGGCGGAGGTGAGGATGAAGTCCTTGTACCCGGCGAGGGCTTCCTGGTTGTACTGGTCGGAGTCGACGCCGATCGCCCAGACCTTGGCCTTGGCCGCGGCCTCGATGACGCCCTGGCCGGAGAGACCGGCCGCCTGGTAGATGACGTCGGCGCCCTTCTCGATCTGGCCCTCGGCGGCGGCCTTGCCCTTGTCGGGGCTGGAGAAGCCGCCCTCCTCCGCGGTCTGCGTCAGGTACTGCGAGACGACCTTGACCTTGGCGTTGGTGTCCTTGACGCCCTGCTCGTAGCCGGCCTGGAACTTGTGGATGAGCGGGATGTCCACACCGCCGACGAAGCCGACGGTGTTGCTCTTGGTGGCCTTGGCGGCGGCCACACCGGCGAGGTAGGACGCCTGCTCCTCGGCGAAGACCAGGGAGGCCACGTTCTCGCCCTCGACGACGGAGTCGACGATGCCGAAGGTGGTGTCGGGGTACTTGGCGGCGACGGCCTCCATCGCGGGGCCGTAGGCGAAGCCCACGCCGATGACCGGGTTGTAGCCCTGGCGGGCCAGCGAGGCCAGGCGCTGCTCCTTGTCCGCGTCGGTCTCGCCCTCGGTGGGCTCGACGTCGGCGGTCTTGAAGCCGAATTCGTCCTTGGCCTTGGTGAGGCCGGCGAACGCGGCGTCGTTGAAGGACTGGTCGCCCTTGCCGCCGATGTCGTAGGCGATGGCGACGCCGAGGTCGTCCTTGGAACCGCCGCTGTCACCGTTGTCACTGCTGGTTCCGCCGCAGGCGGTGGCGGCGAGCGCGAGCGAAGCGACCCCCACCGCTACGCGGGTCAGTTTGGATATCCGACGCATCTGAAGTTCCCCATTCTCCAAAGCCCCGCAGCGGGTGCTCGGTTCGGCGCACATTAACGCGCGTAGACACTCCTGGGAACGGGGTCGAGCGGGGCCGTTATCCATTCGTGCCGCTGGCCGGTTACGCCCTTGTGAACCAGGGGGTCGCAGGGGAGCGAACCGGGCATACGCGTCTGCACGGCCCCACGCTGCACCCCCGGCGACCGGGCCGCAAGCGGAGGGGGCCGGGCGGAGGCGGCACGGGAAAGGGGGCGGCCGTGTCCGCCAGGGACACGGCCGCCGTCCTCACACGTACGCCGTCTACCGCAGCGCGTCCAGCAGGGCCGCGGCGGTGAACAGCTCCACTCCGACGGTGATGGCGTGCTCGTCCACGTCGAAGTCGCCCTGGTGCAGGTCGCGCACGACGCGCTCGCCGGGGGTGCGGACGCCGAGGCGGGCCATGGCGCCCGGGACGCGCTCCAGGTACCAGGAGAAGTCCTCGCCGCCCAGGCTCTGTTCGGTGCCCTCGACGGCCTCCGTGCCGCGGCGGGCGATCATCGCGTCGCGCAGCAGCTCGGTGGCCCCGGCCTCGTTGACGACCGGCGGGACGCCCCGCACGTAGTTGATCTCCGACTTGGCGCGGTGCAGATTGGCCACCTCGTCGATGGCGGCGACCACGATGTCCGGCGCCTGCCGCCAGGTCTCCAGGTCCAGGCAGCGGACGGTGCCGGAGAGCTCGGCGTGCTGCGGGATGACGTTGGGCGCGTGGCCGGACTCGACCCGGCCCCAGGTCACGGCGAGCCCGCTGCGGGTGTCGACCCGACGGCCGACCAGCGCGGGCACGTCGGTGACGACCCGGGCGGCGGCGGTGACCAGGTCGGTGGTCAGGTGCGGGCGGGCGGTGTGGCCGCCGGGGCCCTCCAGGGCGATCTCCAGCCGGTCGCAGGCGGAGGTGATGGCGCCCTGGCGCAGCCCGATCTTGCCGGCGTCGACCCGCGGGTCGCAGTGCACGGCGAGGATCCGGCCGACGCCTTCGAGCGCCCCGTCGGCGATGACGTCGGCGGCGCCGCCGGGCAGCACCTCCTCGGCGGGCTGGAAGATCAGCCGGACCGGGCGGGGCAGCAGGCCCTGGCGGTGCAGTTCGGCCAGCACCAGGCCGGCGCCGAGCACCACGGTGGTGTGCACGTCGTGACCGCAGGCGTGGGCGCGGTCGGGCACGGTGGACCGGTAGGCGCAGCCGGTCTTCATGTCGGGGATGGGCAGGGCGTCGATGTCGGCGCGCAGGGCGAGCATGGCGGCGTCGGTGCCGGCCTCCTCGTCCGTCCCGATGTCACAGATCACCCCGGTCCCGCTGGAGAGTACGCGGGGGCTCAGGCCCACGCGCTGCAGGCGCTCCTTGATCGCGGCGGTCGCACGGAACTCCTGGTTGCCCAGCTCCGGGTGCATGTGGAGGTCTCGCCGGAACGCCACGAGTTCCGCGCGCAGTGCCTCGGGCAGCGCGCCGGGGAGCACCGCTCCCCCGGGGAGATCGATCTCGGACTCCAGTGACATCAGTGGCTTCACCCTTTGAAGAGTAGGGCTCCGAAGCGCTCCACCGACCCCTGATCAAGAAAAATCAGCCCGTTGGAGGGAGATAATCCGGCTGCCCTACGCATAGCTGTTCAGCGAGATGGGTACACTCACCGCCCTTTTGGGAGGGTAGGGGCGCTCGGCCTGCCGGGCCATGAGGCCGGTCACAGTACCCGCGCGGGCGTCGGCACCATCCGTACTTCCCACGGTTACCACGTCCGGCCCAACCCACGCCGGACGGTTCATCTGGCGGACAGCGGGTCAGGACCCGGGGGTGTGGCGGGCCGCACCGGGTGGGCGTCGCGCGCGGTGCCGACGACGTCGGCGAGGAAGCCCTGGGCGCGCGGGGAGGCGTGGGCGGTGAGCCACGCCGGGTCGATGTCGCACACCGCGATCCGCACTCCGGTGCCGGCCAGGGCGAGCGGCAGGGTGTGGACGACGGTGGAGGGGAAGCTGACCACCGTGCGGCCCACCGGGCCCCGGCGGGCGACCAGTTCCAGGGGGAGCTCGGGGCGGACGATCTCCAGGCCGGTCTCCACGGCCAGCCGGTGCAGCTTCTCGGTGGTCTCGCGGCGGTGCGCGAAGTAGCGGCGGGCGCCATGGGTGCGGGCGAGGCCGCCGACCGCCCGCACATAGGCGTCGGCGTCCACGACGCCCGTCTCCACCAGGGAGGTGCCCACCAGATCGGCGCCCTGGGTGACGCGGGGCGGTCCGAAGCGGTCGCGGGTCCAGGCGAAGGTGTGCGCGCGGACGGTGACGCCGGGCGGGACGTCCGCCATCGGCATGGAGGTGAAGACCTCCACGGTGCGGTCCCGGCCGGGGCTGAGCCGGCGCCGGGCGACCGCGGACACGGGGGCGAACACCAGGTCGCGGGGGCCGGGGCGGCCGCCCTTGCGGTGCCAGCGCACCAGGCGTTCGCCGCGGGCGAGCTGGCCCGCGAACTCCATGGTCGCCGTGCCGTCGTCGACGACCACCACCTCGGGTGCCCGGGTGATGGTCAGCAACAGCTGCACGTACCGGGAGAACGGGTCGCCGAGGACGACCCGCCGGGCCCGGCGCAGGGGCACGGCGAGGCCGCCTATGGTGCGCAGCGGGGCGCTCGCGCCCCCGCGCGCCTCCTCCCAGCGGACGTCGTGTCCCTCCTCGCGGGCCAGCTCCGCCATGCGGCGGAGCTGGCCGCGGGTCATCGGGTCGACCGGGGACAGCACCACGAGGTCGAGCCCCGCGCCGGGCGCGTGGGCGTGCGCCCACTCCAGCACGTTGAGCAGCTGGACCGGACTCTCCACGAAGGCGAGCGTGCGGGGGCCGGTGCGGCCGGCGCGGGGGCTCATCGACGTACGACCGTTCCCGTCGTAGGGGTGGGTGAGGGCGGGTCAGACCGAGACGGGCTCGCCGGCGGCCGTGGCGATCTCCGCCTCGGCGACCACGCCGGTGACACGGCGCAGCTTCTTCATCGGGCCGAGCTCGGACTCGTAGACCTTCTTCACGCCGTCGCCGAGGGAGGCCTCGATGGTGCGGATGTCGCGGACCAGACGGGTCAGGCCCTGCGGCTCGACGGAGGCGGCCTGGTCGGAGCCCCACATGGCGCGGTCGAGGGTGATGTGGCGCTCGACGAAGCAGGCGCCGAGGGCGACCGCGGCGAGGGTGGTCTGCAGGCCGGTCTCGTGGCCGGAGTAGCCGATCGGGACGTTCGGGTACTCCTGCTGGAGGGTGTTGATGACCCGCAGGTTCAGCTCCTCCGCCTTGGCCGGGTAGGTGGAGGTGGCGTGGCAGAGCAGGATGTTGTCGCTGCCGAGCACCTCGACCGCGTGGCGGATCTGCTTCGGGGTGGACATGCCGGTGGAGAGGATGATCGTGCGGCCGGTGGCACGCAGTTCGCGCAGCAGCTCGTCGTCGGTGAGGGAGGCGGATGCCACCTTGTGGGCGGGCACGTCGAACTTCTCCAGGAAGGCGACGGCCTCGGTGTCCCACGGGGAGGCGAACCAGTCGATGCCCTTCTCCTTGCAGTACGCGTCGATCTGGCGGTACTCGTCCTCGCCGAACTCCACGCGGTGGCGGTAGTCGATGTACGTCATCCGGCCCCAGGGCGTGTCGCGCTCGATGTCCCACTGGTCGCGCGGGGTGCAGATCTCGGGGGTGCGCTTCTGGAACTTGACGGCGTCGCAGCCGGCCTCGGCGGCGGCGTCGATCAGCTTGAAGGCGTTGTCGAGGTCGCCGTTGTGGTTGATGCCGATCTCGCCGGTGACGTAGACGGGGCGGCCGGGGCCGGCCTCGCGGGAACCGAGGGTGCGGATGCGGGAGTTGGTGCTCATGACCAGGGGTTTCCTTACTGGGGGAGGGAATCGAGAGAGGGACCGAGGATCCAGCCGGCGATCTCTCGGATCGCGCCGTCACCGCCGGGGAGGGTGGTGACCGCACGGGCGGCGCCGCGTACGGCGTCGTGGGCGCTCGCGACCGCCACGGGCCAGCCGACGAGGGCGAAGCACGGGAGGTCGTTGACGTCGTTGCCGACGTAGAGCACGCGCTCGGGCGCGATGCCCTGCTCCTCGCACCACTGCTTGAGGGCGAGGTCCTTGCGGTCGACGCCGTGCAGCACGGGGAGCTTGAGCTTGCGTGCGCGCGCGGCGACGACCGGGTTCTGCTCGGTGGACAGGATCAGCAGCTTGAGGCCGCTGCGGCGCAGGGCGGCGATGCCGAGGCCGTCGCCGCGGTGCACGGAGACGAACTCCCGTCCGTCCGCGTCGATCAGCACCCGGTCGTCGGTCTGGGTGCCGTCGAAGTCGAGGACCACCGCGTCGATGTCGTCGGCGGTGGGCAGGCCGGTGCGGCCCGCGTCGAGAAGGGGCGCGAGGGCGCGGGCCCGCGCGAGGTCGTGCGGGTCGTCGACCTCCAGGACGCGCGCCGGGTCGGTGCGCACGAGCTCGGTGCGGCCGAAGAAGCGGTGGCCGTGCTCGCGCAGGCCCGCTGCGTCCATGGCGTAGGCGGCGCCGGTCTCCAGGAAGTCCTGGGGGCGGTCCTGACGGCGGGGGCGCACGGACTTGTCGTGGTTGACGCCGTGGCCTCCCCCGGCGGCCCCGGCATGTGACTCGCGCCAGACGAAGCCGTGGAACGGGGCGACCGTCACCGCCGTGTCGGCGCCGCCGTGGGCGACCGCGGCGGCCACCCCGTCGACGTCCTCGCGGGTGAGGAAGGGGCTGGTGCACTGCACGAGCAGGACGACGTCCACCCGGGCGCCGTGCAGCGCCTCGTGGGCGTCCAGGGCGTGCAGCACGGCCGCCTCGGAGGTGGCGGTGTCGCCGGCGATGGCCGCGGGCCGCAGGACCACCTCGGCGCCCGCCTGCCGCGCGGTCTCGGCGATGGCCGCGTCGTCGGTGGAGACGACCACGTCCGTGACGTGCCGGGCGGCGCGGCACTCCCGTACGGCGCGGGCCACCAGGGGCACACCGCCGACGGGGGCGAGGTTCTTCGCGGGGACGCCCTTGGAGCCGCCGCGCGCGGGAATGACGGCGAGCACCCGGCGGACGGCCGGAGAGTCGGACATGGGGTCAGCTCCTCGATGGGGGGTGCGGGCGGTCACAGCTCGCCCATGCGGCGGATCACGGGCGCCACGCGCTGCACGCCGTGGCGGTAGGCGCCGCGTGCGGTGCGGCGCACGATCCGCCGGACCGGGCCGGGCTCCCGGTCCGCGGCGGGCGCGCCGGGCAGCGGCGTCCCGTCGGGGCCGAGGTGGTGGCGGGCGAGGACGCCGGGCAGATAGCCGGGCGCGGTGACGGGGGTGTAGTACGGGGTGATCGGCGGAAGCCCGCCGGGCCGGTCGAGCAGCGCGGCGATGCGGGCGCGGGCCGTGTCGAACGCCGTCGCGTAGCCGCCGTCGGCCGCCACGCCCTGCCGGGCCAGCCACTCCTCGTCGGGCTCCGGGCGGTGTCCGTCGTCGAGCTGGTCCCAGGAGGCGAGGCAGCCGGAGCCCACGAAGTGGTGGTTGCCGAGCGCCTCCCGGATGCCGAGGTCGGTGAGGACCGCGGTGGGGATGCGCCGGTGCAGCGACTCCAGGGCGGCCGTCGAGCTGACCGTGACCAGCAGGTCGGTGCGGTCCAGGACCTCGCCCATGTGCCCGTAGACGAGGCGGAAGTTGGGCGGCAAATCGTGCCGCTGGGCGAGCTTCTGGTAGGGCAGTTCCTCGATGTGCGTGGTGTGTTCGCCGGGCTTGGAGCGCAGCTTCAGCAGCACCTCGCGCTCGGGGTGCCGGCGGGCGTGCCGCACCAGCCGCTCCAGCAGGTACGTACGGTCCCTGCGGGTGTCCGGGACGGAGGGCTGGGCGGCGAACACGACCGTGTAGGGCCCGCGCCCCTCGTGTTCGCCCTCGTACGCGGCGCCGCCCAGGAACGGCAGCGCGACCTCGGTCACCGAGGAGGCGTCGGCGCCCACGCCGTCGTACACGGCACGGAAACGGTCCGCGTCCTGGCGGGAGTTGGCCAGCACCAGGTCGGCGCCGTGGCGCAGCAGCAGGCCGTCGGCGAGCTTCTCGTAGACGACGCCGACGTAGCCGGTGACGACGACGGGCCGCCGCGGCCGGTCTTCCCAGATCCGCTTGAGTCCGTGCAGCATCGCCTGCACCCCGCCGCCGACCAGGGCGAGCACGAGGACGTCGTACGACTCCTCACGCATCGTGCGCAGGAACTCGACGGCGGTGACCTCGCGGAGCGAGTCCGCGGTGACCCCTACCTCGCCGAGCTGGCGCGGGGTGGGGGTGGCGCGGCCCCGCAGCAGGAGTCCGTCCAGGCGGATGTCTCGCGGCGCGATGCGGTTCGCGGTGAGCGTGCCCCATTTCCAGCGGGTGTCGGAATCCGCGAGGACCGCCACCCTGAGGGGCTTCGTTGCACTTGCTGGCACGCCGGAAAAGCTAGGAAGCGAATTCCGCGAACGGCCCAACCGCGTCTCAACGAAAAGTTAACAACACACAGCCGGAGGCCGAACCGGCCCGGGAAAACACCCGAGGTAGGCGCGGTCCACCGGACCGACACACGGAGTTCACGGTCCGTACGGCCGGCGGAAAGAAAGCGCGCCGGGCACTCTCCTAATGTTTTCCGGGTGCCGAAGCTTTCCGTGATCGTCCCCTTCCGCAATGTCCGGCAATACGCGCCGGACGCCCTCGGCGGCCTGCGCGCGAATGCCCGCCCGGATTTCGAGTTCGTTCTGGTCGACGACGGTTCCGAGGACGACACCCCGGTGCTCCTGGAAAGGGCCGCCGAGGAGCTGTCCCGTGTCGCGCGCGTGCGCCATGTCCGACGGGAGAGCGCCGGCGGGATCTCCGTCGCGCGCAACACCGGTCTGGACGCGGCGACCGGCGAGTACCTGACCTTCCTGGACGGCGACGACTGGTACGCCCCCGGGTACCTGTCCGACCTGGTCGCCGCGGTGGAGGAGCTGGGCTGCGACTTCCTGCGCACGGACCACGTGCGGGTCACCGGGCGCTCCCGGTCCGTGCGGCGGGTCCCGGTGGGGCTGCGGGACGAGGTGCTGGACCCGCGCGAGGTGATCCTGCCCGCCGACCGGACGACCGCGGTGGACTATCCGCAGGTGTGGGCCGGGGTGTATCACCGGCGGCTGCTCGAGCGGGGGCTGCTGCACTTCCGGGAGGAGCTGCGCACGGCGGAGGACCGGCCGTGGATCTGGCGGCTGCACCGGGAGGCGGAGTCGTTCGCCGTGGTGGGCCTGCTGGGCGTGTTCTACCGCAAGGGCGTCGCCTCCTCCCTCACCCGCGTCGGGGACGAGCGGCAGCTGGACTTCGTCCCGGCCTTCGACCGGGTGGTGGCGGAGACGGCGGCGGACCGGGACGCGGACCGGCTGCTGCCGAAGGCGGTGCGGACGTACTGCGCGGTGATGGACCGTCATGTGGACGAGCGGGACAAGTTCGAGCCGGCGGTGGCCGCGCGGTTGCGGCGGCTGTGCGCGGACGCGCTGCGGCGGCTGCCGCGGGACGTGCTGGACGAGGTGCTGGACTCGATGGACGCGGGGCGGGCGGCGCGGCTGCGCCGGCTGCGACGGGCGCCGCTGCGCGCGGGAAGGGGTGCCGCGTGAGGGCGGCCGGTACACAGATCGTCTGCGCGAGCGGCCTGACGGACGTCGTGGTGGCCGCCGCGGCTGCCGAGGCCGGGCTGCTGCCTCAGGCGCGGCTCAGGGTGCTGCTGGTGTGCGACGACACGCCGGTGCCGGAGGCGGCCCCGCCGTGGGACGAGGTGCCGGGCTTCGCACGGCTGCGGGCCCGCTTCGACGCCGTGCTGTCCTGGAACGAGGCGATACGGCCCTTCCACCCGGCGGCCTGGACGCCGCGCACGGAGGACGTGCCGCTGCTGGAACGGTACGTCAGGAAGCTGTGGGGGCTCGGGGACGGCCGGGTGGAGCTGGTCCTCGGCGCCCCGGACACCGCGCCGGCGCAGTCGGTGGCCCGCGTGTTCACGGGCGCTCCCCTGCACGTGTACGCGGCCGGCCCGGCGGGCTACGGGCCCACGCGCGGCAAGCTCGACCCGCTGATCGGCACACGGGTGCGGCAGGTGCTGCACCTGGACCTGGTGCAGGGCCTCACGCCCCTGCTGCTGGGCGAGTTCGGCGCGCCCGCGCGTGCGATCCCGGCGGACGCCTTCCGGGCGGTGGCCGAGGAGGTCGCCTCGGCGGTGACGGGGGTGCCGGAGGGGGCGGCGCTGGTGGTCGGGGAGCGCCCGCCGGACCGGGCGGGCGGGGAGGACGCGCCGCACGCGGAGATGGTGCGGACGGCGGCCCGACGCGGCCACGACCGGGTGGTGTTCGCGCCCCACCCCGCCTCCCCGTCCCGGCACGCCGCCGGGCTGCGGGCCGAGGCCGGCCGCCTCGGCGTGGACCTCACGGTTCTGGACACGCCCGTCCCGGTGGAGGCGCTGTACGAGGCGTCCCGCCCGGCGCTGGTCGTCGGCTGCGCGTCGGCCGCGCTGTTCACGGCGTCCGCCCTGTACGGCCTCCCGGTCGCCCGCGTCGGCACGGAGCACCTGCTGGGCCGGCTGACGCCGTACCACCATCCGCGGCGGGCCGCGCTGGTGCTGGCGGAGGCGGTGCTGCCCGGGGCGGCGGGCGGCGCGCCCGCGGCCGGCGACCTGGACGGGCTGCTGAGCGCCCTCGCGTTCACCATGCGCCCGCCGGTTCGTCCCGCGCTGCGGGCCGAGGCGGAGCGGTATCTCGCGGCGGGCGCGTGGGAAGCGCGGTGGTTCCCCCGGCGGCGGCTCACCGCGCTGGGGCTGCCCGGGGGTGTGCCGCGCCGGCTGGCGTTCCTGCCGCGGAGCCGGGCCGCCCGGCGGGTGGTGCGGCAGGTGCGGGCGCTGCGGAAGGCGGTCGGAAGATGAGGCGCGACCGGGCGCGAGCGGCCGACGGCCGCCCGCCGAGGACTGTTCACCGAGTGTCCATCCTCACGCCACCGGCGGCCCGCCGTGCTCGGGCACATTCGGCGTCCGGAACGAGGACGGTGGCACGGATGACGAACTCCCTGGCGGGACTGTTCAGGGCGCGGCGGAAGGAGGCCCCCGCGCAAGCGCTCCTCGCCCGGGGGCTGCGCCTGTGCGGTGACCACCTCGCCGAGCGCGGCGAGGGCACGGGTCCCGGCGGCGCGCGGCTGGTCCGGGCGATCGGCGGGTACGCGGGGGCGCTCGCGAGTCCGTCGGCGGACCCGTTCGACGCCCTGCTGCGGGTCGGCGAGCGGGCCCTGGAGGCGGGCGGTCCCGGCGCGCCGGATCTGGCGCTGGCCGTCGCGGACACAGCCGTGGAGATCCGGCAACGGTCAAAGGGCGCCTGGCGGCTGCGCGGTCTCGCGCTGGACCGGCTCGGCCGGGAGGCCGAGGCGCTGGAGTCGTACGACCGCTGCCTGGAGCTCGGCGCGGAGGCGGCCGGTGAAGTGGCCCGCCGGGTCACCACGCTGCGCCGCCGCCGCGCCTGCCTGGAGGAGGCCGCCGCGCTGTTCCCGGGGGCGGCGGACACACTGCTCGCCCCGGCGGGCCGGACCACGTCGGTCACGGCGGCCGAGTTCGCCTCGTTCGTGCGGGCGCGCCTGTCCGAGCGGGGCCCTCAGGACGACGCCGTACGGCGGCTGCTGGCGCTCCACGCCGGCTACCGGCGGCTGCTGGAGCGGTCCGCGCTGCCCGACCCGCTGCTCGGCGGAGCCGAGCCGGTCGGTGTCACCGGGCTGCGAGGGCTGCTCGCGGGCCGGAGCGTGTGCCTGGTCTCCAACGCCCCGGCGGTGGGCGACAGCACGCTGGGCGAACTGATCGACGGCTACGACGTCGTGGTGCGCTGCGACGCGTTCCGGATCCGCGCCGGGGGCACCGGGGAGCGCACCGGCCTGCACGCGGTGACGCTGCGCGGCGACACCCCGTGGGAGGGGCCCGCCTGGACTCGCCCGGCCGGGATCCGGCTGGTGTTCGGCGACCCGGCGGCCGCCTGGCGGCGCGCCCTGCGGCAGCGGCTGACGGCCGGGGCGCAGAGCCACGTCGGGGACGCCTCGCTGCGCCGCCCGCTGGACGATCCGGCGCTGCTCGGCGAGGACGGCTGGGACGCCCGGACCACCACCGCCTTCACCGTCCTGCGCCTGCTGGACTTCCTGGACGTCACCCCCCGCCTGGACCTGATCGGCTTCGACGGCGGCGGCACGCTGCGGCCGCGGGAGGCCGCCTGGGTCCGGGACCGCGCCACGCACGTCGACGACCGCACGATGAGGACCGCCCTGCGATGAACACCGCCCCGGCGGACGACCGGAGCGCCGTCACCGGCAGACGCCGGATCGCCTTCGCCGTCCGCACCGACGCCGCCGGACTGCCCGGCACGGCCGCCCTGCTGCGCAGCCTCGCCCTCGCGGCCCCCGACGTCTGCGAGGACGTCGTGGTGCTGCACCCGGGCCTGCCGGACGAGGAGTTCGACGTGCTGCGCCGGCTGCACCCGCGCGTGGTCGCACGCCGCGACGGAGGCCTCGCGGACCTGCTGCGGCCGGCCGGGTACGACACGGTCGTCGTCCTCACCGCGGACTCGGTCGTGCTCGGCGACGTCCGTCCGCTGCTGCGGCTGCGGCACGGGGTCGGCGCGGTGCCGCGCACCGGCGCGGACGACGTGCGGGGCGGGCCGCTCGACGGCCTGCTGGTGGTGCAGCGCGCCGACCTGGACGAGACGCTCCTCGCGCGGCTCGCGGCGGGCGAGGACCCGGCGACGGCGCTGGAGAAGGTGCTGACCCCGGTGGACGGGCGGTACGACTTCCCGGCCGCCCGGCTGGGCGACGACCTGCCGGTGCCGGCGGACGTGGCGGTGCTGCGCTTCCCCGTCGGGTCCGGCGCGCCGGCGTCGGGTCCGGCCGCCGAGGCGCGGGGCCGGTTCGAGACCGACGACGAGGCGTTCCGGGCCGCGTACTGCGCGCTGCCCGGCGAGAAGCACCCCGAGCTGCTCGCGCACCTCGCGCCGCCGCTGCTGGCGGCCCGTCCCTCCCTGGACCTGGCGCGGACGGTCGCGGAGGTGCACCGCAGGCAGGGACGGTACGACGAGGCGGTCGAGGTGCTCGCCCCGGTGGTGGGCGACCGGCTGGACGCGCCGCGCTGCCAGGAGACGCTGGGCGTGTGCCTGATGGCGCTGTCGCGCTACGCGGAGGCGGAGGCGCGGCTGCTGCTCGCGGCGGCCTCCCCCGACGTCGCGCCCCGCGCCTACGCGCAACTGGCGCGCCTGGCCTGGATCCTGGGGCGGGACGAGGACGCCCGCCGGTACGCCCTCCAGGGCCTGGACGCCGACCCCACCGACGCCGGCTGCCACGCCTGGCACGTCCGCACCCGGGCGGAGGAGGAGCAGGCGGAGGACGGCGGGGAGCCGGCGCACGCGCGTGAACAGCTCGCGCACGTCGCGCTGTTCGCGGAGGGGCGGGAGAACGCCGGCGACAAGGTGCTCCC
Organism: Streptomyces sp. GB4-14; assembly: GCF_022696125.1. Classification (NCBI taxonomy): domain Bacteria; kingdom Bacillati; phylum Actinomycetota; class Actinomycetes; order Kitasatosporales; family Streptomycetaceae; genus Streptomyces; species Streptomyces sp. GB4-14. The sequence continues at coordinate 2,295,125 of NZ_RZHO01000002.1, forward strand.
GGAGGCCGTACGGCTCTGCTTCGGGCCCGGCACCGGACCGCGCCGCTGGTACGCGCAGCCCGTGCACCGGCTGGTCGACGAGGCGGCGCTGGAGGAGCTGAACGCGCGGCGCGGGGTGGTCGTGGGCGGCGGCGGGCTGTTCCTGCCGGACACCTCCCCCAACGGCAACAGCCACTGGCAGTGGAACGTCCCGGACGATCTGCTGGAACGGCTCACCGCGCCGCTCGCGGTGTTCGCGGTCGGCTACAACGTGTTCGACGGCCAGTCCTACCGGCGCGCCCGGTTCGCGGAGAGCCTGCGCGTCCTGGTCGAGCGGTCGGCGTTCTTCGGCCTGCGCAACCACGGCTCCATCGACCGCGTCCGCGAACTGCTCCCGGCCGGGCTGCGGGACAGGGTGCGGTACCAGCCCTGCCCCACCACGGTCGCCCGCCGTCTGGTGCCCGGCTGGACCGACCCGGCCGAGCGGACCGACACGGTGCTGGTGAACTGCGCGTACGACCGCGCGGGGCTGCGTTTCGGGCACGACTACGGGCACTTCCTCGCCCAGATGGCGTTCGCGCTGCGCGGCCTGCGGGAGCGGGCGGACGTGCGGTACGCGGCGCACATGCCCGCCGACGAGCGGTTCGTGGACGACCTGCGCCGGGTGCACGGCCTCACGCTGCCCGTGGAGCAGCTCTACGAGCGGACGAACGACGAGATCCGCGCGCTGTTCCGCACGTCCCGGCTGGTGATCGGGATGCGCGGGCACGCCGGGATGATCCCGTTCGGCTGCGGCACTCCCATCCTCAGTCTCGTCTCGCACCCGAAGCTGGCGTACTTCCTGTCCGACATCGGCCGCGAGGAGTGGGGGCTGTCGGTGCACGACCGGGACCTCGGGCCGCTGCTCCTGGAGCGGGCGGCGGCGGTCCTCGACGACCACGCGGGCGCCGTGGCGGACGTGCACGCCGCGCAGCGGCCCCTGTGGGAGGTCACCCGCGCCAACCTCGGCGAGCTGAGAGAGGTGTTCGGCCCGGCCTGACCCACCGCACCGCCGCCGCTTCCCGTCCCGAAAGAGAGAAACCCCGTGCCGAAACTGTCCGTCGTCGTCCCGATGCACAACGTGGAGGCGTTCGCGGAGAGCACCTTGCGCAGTCTCGCCGCCAACGCGCACCCCGACGTCGAGTTCCTGATCGTCGACGACTGCTCCACGGACGCCACACCCTGGGTGATCGAGCGGTGGACGGAGAAGCTGCCGGGCGCGCGGGTGATCCGGCACGACACCAACCGGGGGATCGCCCAGGCGCGGAACTCCGGCATCGACGCGGCAGAAGGGGAGTACCTGGCGTTCCTCGACGGCGACGACTGGTACGGGCCCCGTCATCTCGCCGCGCTGGTGCGGGCGATGGACGAGCTGGGCTGCGACTTCGCCCGCACCGACCATGTGCAGGTCACCGGCACCGAGCGGGTGATCAAGCGGCCGCCGGCGCCGGTGCGGAACGCGGTGATGGACCCGCGCGACGGCATCGCGCCCGCCGACACGGAGACCATGGTCGACTACCCGTTCGTCTGGGCGGGCGTCTACCGCCGGCGCCTCTTCGAGGACGGCGGGATGCGCTTCGTCACCGAACTGCGCACCGCCGAGGACCGGTTGTGGATCTGGCGGCTGCACCTCACGGCGCGCAGCTACGCCTCCCTCGGACTGCACGGGGTGTTCTACCGGCGGGGTGTCGCGACCTCCCTCACCCAGATCAAGGACGACCGTCAGCTCGACTTCATCCCGGCGTACGACCTGCTGCTGGCAGACGTGCGGAACGACCCGGAGTGCGACCGCTTCCTGCTGAAGGCGGTCCGCACCTACTGCGCCATGATCGCCTTCCATCTCGGCAAGGCGGACGCGTACGAGCCGTCGGCGGCGGCGCGGCTGCGGCAGGAGGCGCGTCAGGCGCTGCTGCGCATGCCGCAGGACGCGCTGGAGGAGACCCTGGCCACCATCGACAGCACCCGGAGCAGGCTCCTCGGCCGCCTGCGCGACGGGCGGAAGGCTGCCTGACCCATGGACCGCACGACTCAGATCTTCCAGGTCTCGACCCTGTACGGCGCCGCCACCCTGGCCGCGGCGCTGGACGCGGGGCTGTACGGACCGCGCGGACAGGCCCGCCGGATCCTGCTGGTCTCGCACAACGCCGCCGTCCCGGAGACCGCGCTGCGGCTGGACGAGATGCACGGCTACGGCCCGCTGGCCGCCCGCTTCGACGAGGTGGTGAGCTGGAACGAGGCGATCAGCCCGTACCACCCGAGCGCCTGGGGCCCGCGCGGCTCCGACACCGTGCTGTGGCAGCGGGCGCTGCGGCTGCTGTGGAACATCGGCGAGGACGACCGGGTCGACCTGGCCGTCGAGTCGATCCAGGCCAACCCGGCCCGCGCGCTGGTCGCGATCTTCTCCGAGGCCTCCGTCGACGTGTACGCCGACGGGCTGATGAGCTACGGCCCGACCCGGGAGAAGCTGCCGCTGACCCTCGGCCGGCGCGTCCGCCGCCTGCTCCATCTCGACCTGGTGCCCGGACTGCGCCCGCTGCTGCTGTCCGAGTACGACGTGGAGCCGGTGATCGTGCCGGACGGGGCGTTCCGCGCGGTGCTGGACGAGGTCGCCCGGGAGGCGGCGGACGACCCGCTCCTCGCCCCTGTGCGCGAGGAGCGGCCGACGGCCGTGCTGCTCGGCCAGTACCTGGCGGCGATCAACATCCTGAGCGCGCGCGAGGAGGAGGACCTGCACGTGCGCATGCTCACCGGGGCGGTGCGCGCCGGTCACCGCTCGATCGTCTTCAAGCCCCATCCGACCGCCCCCGCCGGCTACTCGGCGGCCCTGCACAAGGCGGCGGCCGACGCGGGCGTCCAGCTCACCGTGCTGGACGCGCCGCTGCTCGCGGAGACGCTGTACGAGCACGCCCGCCCGGAGCTGGTCGTCGGCTGCTTCTCCACGGCGATGGTGACCGCGTCCGCCTACTACGACGTGCCGGTGGCGCGGGTGGGGACGGCGCTGGTCCTCGACCGGCTGCGGCCCTACCAGAACAGCAACCGCATACCCCTGGCGCTGGTCGACCACCTGGTGCCGGACCTGGAGCGGGACGAGACCCCGGCGGTGCTGGGCGCGGCGCCCGCGTCGCTGGAGCCGCTGGTGCGGACGATGGGCTTCTGTATGCAGCCCCGGACGTATCCGGCGCTGCGGGACCAGGCGGAGAAGTGGCTGCGCACCCACCTCGCCGGCAGCCCCGCCGCGTACTTCCCGGCCCTGCGCCTGGCCGAACTGGGGCTGCCGGGCAGCAGCCCGGCCACCCGCGCCCGGGTCCGCGCGGCGCGCGCGAAACGGAAGGTGGGCCGGGCGGTCCGCCGGGGCGGGAGGCGGTAGGCGGCGCGCCGGCCGGGGCTCGGGGGCGACGCCGGCCGCGGGCCGGTGGGGGCTCGTCGCGCGGTTCCCCGCGCCCCTTGAGGGCGCCGGTCGGGAAGCGCGCCGAAAGGGGCGCGGGGAACTGCGCGAACGGTGGCATCGGGCACCGTCAGCCTCTGAGCCCGCGGGTCGGACCACCCACCCAGGGGCGCGGGGAACTGCGCGAGCGGCCCCCACCGGCCGGCACCCGCCCCGAGGCCCCTCAGTTCGTCCCGTAGCGGGACTCGATGCCGGCGACGATCAGGGCGAGGCCCTCCTCGAAGTGCTCGTCGTAGTCGCCGAAGAGCGCCGCCCCGGCCTCGGCGGCGAGGGGATGGCCGGCCATCAGACGGGCGCGGGCCTCGACGTCGAAGCCCTCGCGGCGCTCGCCGGGCATCGGTTCGACGCCCTGCTCCTCGGCGACGAAACCGAGCGTGTAGAGGAACGTCGTCTGCAGCGCCCGGGCCGCCTGGGTCAGGGTGAGGCCCGCGGACGTGAGCAGCCGGAGGTTCGCCTCCTGCTGCTCGGCGTGCTCCAGGCCGGTGAAGCGGGTGCCGCTGAACACCTTGGCGCCGTCGCGGTAGGCGAGCAGCGTGCGGCGCAGGACCCGGCTGGCCCGCAGCAGCCGCTCCTGCCAGCTGTCGTCCGGGTCGGGCTCGATGCCGTCGGTCATCCGGCGGAACATCTCGGTCGCCATCTCGTCCAGCAGCGCCTGCTTGTCCTTGAAGTGCCAGTACAGGGCGGGCGCCTTGACGTCGAGCTCCTTGGCGATGGCGCGCAGGGTCAGCCCGTCGAGGCCTGCCTCGTTCAGCAGCTTCAGCGCCGTGCTGGCGACCCGTCGGCGGTCCAGCGGCGCGCGTCGTTCGGTGCTCACGCTTGACAACTTAACACCGTTAGGGAGACGCTCGGGCGGCGGGCCACTTAACGCTGTTAAGGAGACGGATCATGAGCGACACCCCTGTCCTGATCGTGGGCGCGGGGCCGACCGGCCTCACCCTCGGCATCGACCTCGCCCGGCGCGGGGTCCCGGCGCTGGTCGTGGAGCGGGAGGACGGACTGTTCCCCGGATCGCGCGGCAAGGGCCTCCAGCCGCGCACCATGGAGGTCTTCGACGACCTCGGCGTGCTGGACGCGGTCCGGGCGGGCGGCGGCCGCTACCCGGTCGGCATGCTCTGGCGCGACGGGAAGCGGCTGGGCGAGCACCACCTGATGGACCCGGTGGAGACCACCGAGGAGGCGCCGTACGAGGGCTGGATGGTGCCGCAGTGGCGCACCCAGCGGATCCTGCGGGACCGTCTGGAGGAGCTGGGCGGCAAGATCGCCTACGGCCGGGAGGTCACGGACGTCACCCAGGACGAGGACGGCGTGACCGCCCACTTCGCCGCTGGGCCGCCGCTGCGCGCCCGGTACCTCGTCGCGGCGGACGGCGGACGGTCGGCGGTGCGCCGGGCGGTCGGCGCCGGCATGACCGGCGAGGCGGTCGACCCGCTGCCGATGCTGGTGGCGGACGTGCGGGTCAGGGGCCTCGACCGGGACTGGTGGCACATGTTCCCGCCCCGCGAGGGCCGGGACGAGTTCCTCACCCTCTGCCCGCTCGCCGGCACGGACGACTTCCAGCTGGTCGCCCGGTTCACCGAGGGCACCCGGGTGGACCTCTCCCCCGACGCCGTACGGCGGGTCGTGGCCGCCCGCACCCACCTCGCCGCCGAGGACGTCGCCGAGGTCCTGTGGGCCTCCGACTTCCGGCCGCGCGCCGCGCTCGCCGACCGCTTCCGGGCGGGGCGGGTGTTCCTCGCGGGCGACGCCGCGCACGTGCACTCCCCGGCCGGCGGCCAGGGCCTCAACACCTCCGTGCAGGACGCCTACAACCTGGGCTGGAAGCTGGGCGCGGTGCTGTCCGGCGGCGCGGACCCGTCCCTCCTCGACAGCTACGAGGAGGAGCGGCGGGCGGTCGCCTCGGACATGCTCGGCCTGTCCACCCGCATCCACCGGGGCGAGGCGAAGCGCGGCGGGGCCACCCTGCAACTGGACCTGGGGTACCGGGACTCCGCCCTCAGTGCGGAGACGCGCGCCGAGCCGGGACCGGTGCGCGCGGGCGACCGGGCCCCGGACGGCCGCGTGGACGGCACACGTCTCTTCGACGCCTTCCGCGGCCCGCACTGGACCCTGCTGGCGCTGGGCACGGACGCCCCCGAACCGCCAGAGGGTGTACGGCTGGTGCGCGGGCCGTCCCACGGGACGTACGGCACGGGCCTGTTCCTGGTCCGCCCGGACGGCTACGTGGGCTGGACCGGGGACACCCCGGACGGGCTCGGCGCCTACCTGGCCCGGTTCGTGAGGCCCTGACGGCGCATCCGTGGATCCCGGTCCGCGTACGCCCTACGCGCTCGCCGTGGACAGCTTCGCCGCGAAGCCCAGGAACAGGGCGCCCGCCGCCGAGGTGGCGCCCGCCGACAGCCGGCGCCGGCGGCGGAACGCGGCGGCGAGCCGGGTGCCACTGAAGATCAGCGCGCTGAGGTAGAGCACGCTCGCGATCTGGGCGAACGCGCCGAGCACCACGAAGGACAGGGCCGGGTAGGCGTAGGCGGGGTCGACGAACTGCACGAAGAAGGCGATGAAGAACAGGATCGCCTTCGGGTTCAGCAGGCTGACGACCAGCGCCCGGCGGAACGGACGCTCGTGGGGCGTCCCGGCGCCCGCAGTCTCCTCCGCGCGCTCCTCCCCGCGTCCGCGCCACATGCCCCACGCGGCGCGCAGCATCCCGACGGCCAGCCAGGCCAGATAGCCTGCGCCGGCGTACTTCACGATGCCGAACAGGACCGCGTTCGCCTGCAGCAGGGAGGCGACACCGGCGGCCGACAGCGTCATCAGGACGGCGTCCCCGCACCAGACGCCGGCGGCGGCCGTGTAGCCGGAGCGCACCCCGCGGCGGGCGGCGACGGACAGGACGTAGAGCGAGTTGGGCCCGGGCAGCAGGATGATCAGCACCAGGCCCGCCAGATAGGTGGGAAGGTCGACGACACCGAACATGGCAAGGAGTGTCGCACGCCGTGCGGCACTCGTCGCCCCTGTCTCGACCTGCGAGAACGCTGCCTGGAAGCCTAGAAGGCGTCGCTCGGCACGTACGTGCCCCACACCTCGCGCAGCGCGTTGCAGACCTCGCCGACCGTGGCGCGGGCCTTGAGGGCGTCCTTCATCGGGTAGAGGACGTTGTCCTCGCCCTCGGCGGCCTTCTTCAGCGCGGCCAGCGCGGTGTCGACCGCCTGCTGGTCGCGCTCGGCGCGCAGCTTGGCGAGGCGTTCGGCCTGCTGGGCCTCGATGGCCGGGTCGACGCGGAGCGGCTCGTAGGGCTCCTCCTCGTCGAGCTGGAAGCGGTTGACGCCGACGACGACCCGCTCGCCGGAGTCGGTCTCCTGGGCGATGCGGTAGGCGGAGCGCTCGATCTCGTTCTTCTGGAAGCCGCGCTCGATCGCGTTGACCGCGCCGCCGAGGTCCTCGACCTTCTCCATCAGCTCCACCGCGGCGGCCTCCACGTCGTCGGTCATCTTCTCGATGACGTAGGAGCCGGCGAACGGGTCGACCGTGGCGGTCACATCGGTCTCGTAGGCGAGGACCTGCTGCGTGCGCAGGGCGAGCCGGGCGGACTTGTCCGTCGGCAGCGCGATCGCCTCGTCGAAGGAGTTGGTGTGCAGCGACTGCGTGCCGCCCAGCACCGCCGCGAGGCCCTGCACGGCGACGCGCACCAGGTTCACCTCGGGCTGCTGGGCCGTCAGCTGCACCCCGGCCGTCTGCGTGTGGAAGCGCAGCATCAGCGACTTGGGGTTCTTCGCGCCGAACTCCTCCTTCATCACCCGCGCCCAGATCCGGCGGGCCGCACGGAACTTGGCGACCTCCTCCAGGATCGTCGTGCGGGCCACGAAGAAGAACGACAGGCGCGGCGCGAAGTCGTCGACGTCCATCCCGGCCGCGACGGCCGTGCGGACGTACTCGATGCCGTCAGCGAGGGTGAACGCGATCTCCTGCGCCGGCGAGGCGCCCGCCTCCGCCATGTGGTAGCCGGAGATCGAGATCGTGTTCCACTTCGGGATCTCGGCACGGCAGTACTTGAAGATGTCGGCGATCAGCCGCAGCGAGGGCTTCGGCGGGAAGATGTACGTGCCGCGGGCGATGTACTCCTTCAGCACGTCGTTCTGGATCGTGCCGGTGAGTTTGTCGGCGGGGACGCCCTGCTCCTCCGCGACAAGTTGGTACAGGAGCAGCAGCAGCGCGGCCGGGGCGTTGATCGTCATCGACGTGGACACCTTGTCCAGCGGGATCCCGCCGAACAGCACCCGCATGTCGTCGATCGAGTCGATCGCCACACCCACCTTGCCGACCTCGCCGTGCGCGATCGGCGCGTCGGAGTCGTGCCCCATCTGCGTCGGCAGGTCGAACGCGACCGACAGACCCATCGTGCCGTTCGCGATCAGCTGCTTGTAGCGGGCGTTGGACTCCGTCGCCGTGCCGAAACCGGCGTACTGGCGCATCGTCCACGGACGGCCCGTGTACATCGTCGGGTACACGCCCCGCGTGAAGGGGTACGAGCCCGGCTCACCCAGCTTCTCGGCCGGGTCCCAGCCCTCGAGAGCCTCCGGCCCGTAGACCGGTTCGATGGGCAGTCCGGACTCCGACTCGCGCGCCATGATGTTCATGCCTCCCGCTGAGCAGCGTTGCTCGATCCGATCGCCGGTCACCCGCCAGTTGCTCACCAGTACAGGCCGACCCCTCGACGGACTGTAGCGGTGCGCGTGCGGCCCGGTGGAGGGGCACACGCTGGGACCTTCCTCACAACTTCCGTGGGACCCCGCTCACAAGGCCTTCTCCTGTGCGGCCGTCGCATCCGGTCACTCCCCACCATGCCTCCTTGTTCCGCTCCGGTCATGTCCGGGGTAGAACCGGGATGACGACCGGGCGGGACCGGTGCGGCGGGACGACGGGGGGGGCCGGGGTGCGCGGCAGGGTCATGGGGAGGCAGGGCGCAGGCGTCCTGGCGGTGCTGGGCGCGATGGCGGTGGGTGCGGCCGGGTGCACGGTGCAGCCGGCCGGGACGGACGGGAAGGGCGCGCCGCCGGTGCGGATCGAGGTGCCGTCCCGGACGCCGGACGCGCCAGGGAAGTCCGCGTCGCCGAGCCGGACGCCTCAGGCGCCCGCGAAGAAGTCTCCGCCCGTCGCCCCTTCCAGCCGTCCGACGCCGGCGCGTGTGCTGTGGTCGCCGGGCGACGAGGGGCGGGACGTCCGTGAACTCCAGGCGCGGCTGCGGCAGATCGCCTGGATCTTCCACGGCCCCACCGGCACCTACGACGACCTGACGGCGGAGGCGGTCCGCGGCTTCCAGGGCAAGCGCGGTCTGCCGGAGACGGGCGTGACGGACACGGTGACCTGGCAGCGGCTGCTCGCCATGACGCGGGAGCCGGGCCGCTGGGAGCTGTATCTGATGGGCGGCCAGCCGGCCGACCCGCCCGACCCGCGCTGCATGACCGGCCGGGTGATGTGCATCAGCAAGTCCAGCCGCACCCTGCGCTGGATGATCGACGGCCGGACGGTGTCGACGACGCCGGTCCGCTTCGGCTCCGAGTACACGCCGACCCGGGAGGGCGTCTTCCGCGTCTACTGGAAGTCCCGGCACCACGTCTCCACGCTGTACGACTCGCCGATGCCGTACGCGATGTTCTTCAGCGGCGGGCAGGCGGTGCACTACTCGGCCGACTTCGCCGCGCGGGGCTACGCGGGGGCCTCGCACGGCTGTGTGAACGTGCGCGACGAGGACGCGATCGCGCGGCTGTACGAGCAGGTGCGGGACGGCGACAAGGTCGTCGTCCACTGGTGAGACCTGCGGCCTGAGGAGAGAGGGGCGCGGGCGGGACCGGGGGAACGTGTCCCGCCCGCGCCAGGTGCACGAGCCGTGGGTACGGGGGGAACCCCGGCTCAGTGCTACGGCCGATGACCAGTCGGCTCACTCAGTACTGCGTCACGAGGGCCGGAAGTGTCACACCGGTCGGTACGTACGTCGGACGCGGGGGCGTTTACGCAGCTCAGCGGGGTGAGGGGAGAATCCGGCCCGCCCGCCTAGTCCTGCTTGCCGTTCCCGTTGCCCTCGTCGTTGCCCTTGCCCTGGCTGTTCCCGTTGCCCTTGCCGTTCCCGTTGCCGCTCCCCTGGCCCTTGGAGGGGTGGTCGTCGGTGCGGGAGCCGCTGTTGCCGCGGCCTCCGCCGTTCCCGTGGCCCTCGCCGTCCCCGTTGTCGCCCTTGTTCTCACCGCTGTCGTCGTCGGTGTCGGGGCGGCCCTTGTCCTGGCCCGGGAGAGTGTTCCGCTGCTCGCCCTCGCCGCCGTCGAGGCGCGTCCCGGCGTCGTGCGTGCCGCCCCCGGCGCCCTTGCCGGCCGTGCCGTCCTCGGCGCCGTCCTCGGCGGTGACGCCGCGGCAGTACGCGGCGACGCGGGAGGCGCCGCCGGCCGCCTCGTGCAGGGCGCGGCGGCGTTCGCCGTTCACCGGCCGGCCCTGGTGCCAGGACCGGCAGGCGGAGACGACGAGCTTCCAGCGGGCGCCGTGGGCGGTCTTGCCGTCGTGCGCCGAGCCCTCGGGTGTGCGGTCGGGGTCCTCGCCGCCCTCGGCGCCGTCGCGGCCCCCGTCGACGGAGTCGCCCCGGTCGCCCTCGTCCGGGGTGGCGCCCTGGGCGGGCGGGGAGATCAGCGGGCGCTGGGGGTGCGTGGCCGTGGCGGCGCCCGCGGGGCCGGAGCGCGAGTCGTCGAAGGGCGTGCGCAGCAGCCCGGTCCCGGCGAGCACGGCGGTGCCGCCGACCATGCCGGCGACCAGCGCGGCGGCCAGCGCCAGCCGGGCGGTACGCGGCCTGCGGGCTCCGCCGGGCGTTCCGGTACGGCCGGTGCGCGGGGCGCGGAGACGGATCAGGCCGACGTCGGCGTTCCCGGTGCCGGTGCCGTGACCGGTGTGCGGGGCCGAGTCGGCCTGTCCTGTCCGTGCGTCCCTCGACGCGCGGAAGGCGGCCAGCGCGGCCGCCTCCCCGGGAAGTTCGGTCTCGGCCGTGGGCGGGGGCGCGGAAAGCGCGCGGAGCACTCCGGCGAGTTGTTCGGCCTGGTCACCGGCGGGTGGATCGGCAGCCCGGGGTGTCTCACCGCTCAGCAGGCGCTCCGCCGCCTCCGCGTCCAGCCACCTGTACCGCTCATCGGCCATCACAAGTCCTTCTGCGTCCGCGCTCGCAACTGCGTCACACTCGCGGACGTCACCGTACGACGGCGTGGTTCTCTCTGGGGCGGAAGGGCGTCGAGCACACCGGCGGATTCCGGATGGCCGTCCGGATCGTCGCCGAGCAGTTCGGCGAGCCGGCGCAGCCCGCGGTGCGCGGCCGTCCGTACGGCGCCGGGGCGCTTGCCCAGGGTCTGCGCGGCCGTCTTGGCGTCGAGGCCCACGACCACGCGCAGGACGACGGCCTCGGCCTGGTCCTGCGGCAGCCGGGAGATCAGGGTGAAGGCGCCGTCGGTGGCGAGCGCCTCGATCGCCTCGCCGGCCGTGTCCGACTCGGCGGGCCGTCCGGTGAGCTCGGTCTCGTCGCCGCCTATCGCCGGGCGGCGGCCGCGCATACGGATGTGGTCCAGCGCGCGGTTGCGGGCGATGCGCGCGGCCCAGCCGCGGAAGCGGTCCGCGTCGCCGGAGAACCGCTCCAGGTCACGGGCTATCTGCAACCAGGCCTCGGACGTGACGTCCTCGGCGTCGGGCTCGCCGACCAGTGTCCGTACGTACCCCAGCAGCCGCGGGTGCACGGCGCGGTACACGGTCCGGAACGCGGTCTCGTCCCCGTCCTGTGCCGCGCGCACCGCGGCGGTCAGCTCCGCGTCGTCCCCCAGCACGCGTGCGCCCTTCTGCGCCTGAACCGGCGCCGCTCTCGCGGACCGGGTTGCTCGCCGTCGTCGTTGCTCAGTCGGTCGTTGCGGTCTCGAGGCCGCGGAGATGTGGTCGTTTGTCTCCCGCGGCCTGGCGCGAAAGGCACGTTACGACCTGAAACCGCTCCCCGTCCATGACCGTACAAGATGCAACTAACCCGTGACACGGGACGTGTGACAGAAAACGCATGCCCGGCGCTGTAGAAGGTACGGGTCGCGCGCGGCCCGTACCGCGCGACGGCCGGGGCCTCTCCTGTGGGGGGTGGCGGCCCCGGCCGTCCCCGCGGACACAGGTGACGGCGCCTCAGGCGCGACGGCGCCCCGCGATCGCCGGGCTGCGAAACACCCCCGTACAGGTGACCCACGTCAACCTCAGGGCTTCCGCCCAGCTTCCTCGCCCTTGCCCTTGTCCTCGCCGGAGGAATCGGCTCCGGCCGCCTTCCCCGTGGGGCGGCCTGGGCCCGCTTCGTCTCCCGCCACGGGCGGAACACCCTCCGGAGCCGGCACGGAAGCCGTGGGCGGCGCGTCCCCGGCGCGCCCCGCGCAGTACGCCTCGACCCGCCCGGCACCTCCCGCCGCCGCCACCAGCCGCTCCCAGACCGGCGCGTCCAGCACCCGCCCCCGCCCGGCGACCCGCTCGTAGGCCCGGCACTGCGCCTCGACGGTCCCCGCGGCCTCCGCGGGCCCCGAGCCGCGCGCCGCACCGTCACGTCCCGCCTCCGTGGCGGACGCCGGCGCCGACACCCGCGGAGTTCCGGCGGCACCGGCGGCACGGGACGCGTCCGGAACCGTTGGAGCCGAGGCGGCGGACGGCGTCCGAGCCGGCCCGGTGTCCTCGGACCGCCCGCCGCTCGGCGCCTCCGCCGCCTGGATCCCGGCCCAGGCCACCCCACTGAGGGCACAGCCCGCGACCAGCGCCCCCAGCGTCGCCCGGAGCGACCGCCCGCCGAACCGCCGTCGGGAGGGCCGCCAGTCGTCCCGGTGGCGGGTGCGCGCGCCATGCGCCCCCGACTCCCGGGCGGCCACGAACGCGGCGACGGCCCGCTGCTCGGCCCCGGCGTCCACCCCGTCACGCACCAGGGCGGCGACGAGCAACGCCTCCAGCCGGGCCGTGTCACCGGCCGGCCTCTCGGCGGAGACGGATACGGCGGGCCCGGACGCGGCCGCTGCACCCTCAGGGCAGTCGGAGCGCTCTGGGTGCACACGCCGACGGCCGGCCTGCCCGCCGCCGCTCTGCCGTTCACCCATGTCCGTTCCGCCCCTGCTCGCTCATGTCCGGCCTGTCCGGTTCCGTCCGTTGCCTCTGTGTCCCGTGTCCGAGGCCTGACGGACGGCGCGCCCCCTCCCACCAGCGGGGAGCCGTTCGGGCCCCGGACAAACGGATACGTTCCGTCCGCCCGGCCCGTTCAGCCGCCGAGGCCGTGCCGTGCGGCGTGACCACCGTTCCGGCCCACGGTCACGTCGACTCACCCAGCGTCCTGGGCGCCTCATCCGTCACACCGTCGGCCGCGAGCTGCCGCGCCAGGCGCCGCAGACCGCGGTGCGCTGCCGTGCGTACGGCGCCCGGCCGCTTGCCGAGCACACGGGCGGCCGCGGGCCCGTCGAGGCCCACGACGACCCGCAGCAGCACCGCCTCGGCCTGGTCCCGCGGCAGCCGGCCCACGAGGGCGAGGGCCTGCTCGGTGGACATGGCCTCCATCGCCTGGTCGTGCGTGCTGTGCGGGGCGGGCAGCTCCAGGACGTCCTGCTCCAGTGCGGACGCGCGGGGGCGTACGCGCTGGCGGCGCAGGTGGTCCAGGGCGCGGTGGCGGGCGATGGTGGCCGTCCAGCCGCGGAACCCGGCGCCGTCGCCCTTGAACCGACCGAGGTCGCGGGCGATCTCCAGCCAGGCGTCGGACATCACGTCCTCGGCGTCGGCGCCGACCAGTCCGCGCACGTACGCGAGGAGTCCGGGCTGCACGAGCCGGTAGGCCACGGCGAACGCGGCCTCGTCGCCCTGCTGGGCACGCGCGACGGCGTCGCCCAGTTCCCCGTCGAACGCCTGCGTGCGGCGGGATTCCCCTCCGTGGCCCAAGAACCGTCCTCGTCCGTACCGAGCGCGATGCGCCTCGCATGACATGTGCACGTCTGTCGTGTCACACCCCCAGCGACCTCAGCGTGCAGGGCGGCCAAAGTGTCACAGGTCAACGCCCGTCCCAGGCCCCTCACGGCCCCCACGGGCCCCCCGACGGCACACTTCCGGACAGACGCGACCCCCACCGGGTCCGGCCCCGCCGGGCGTCCCCGCGGAGGCTCCGCCCCCGCCAGCTCCGAGCCCTCACCCGCCTCCGATCCGGCGAAGGCCTGGCCACGCGGGGTGGTGCCCGGCCGGGCCGCAGCCCCGTCGGCGTCCGCCCCCGCCGAGGGCCGCCCCCGGCAGGGGTCAGTCCCGCCGTGCCCCCGCCGTCGCGTCCCGGCACAGGAGCCGGAGCGAGCCGTCCTGGGTGTAGCAGCGGCGGGCCTCGTCGATGGGGTCCCAGAGGCGGCCGTCGGGGGTGCGGACCCAGTGGTCGCCGCCGGAGGCCCACCACTCGCCGCCGGTCTGGCGCACGATCACCTCGCCCGCGTAGGCCCCGAAGCCGCGCAGGACCAGCTCCACGGCGGCGTACGGGGCCGACTCTCGGCGGATGTCCTCGATCATCCGGTCGACGCTCCACAGACTGCGCGCCGAGTAGTCGAGGCGCATCCGTGCCCCCTCGCGCATCGCCGCCACCGCGTCCGCCGCCCAGCGGGCCGGCTTCGTCGCCGCCGAGGGCCTGGTCTCCTGCTGTGTCGTCACAGTCGTCGCAGTCGTCACACTCTGGAGAGCGCTGCGGCGAAGCGTTTCGTCACCCCGGTCCGGCGCTTCCCCACAACAGGTGCACGACCGCCCCAGGACACGCACACGGCCGTCGCCGCATGTCCGCGAGCCGGGCTCCCGGCAGGCCGTCAGCCGTCCCGCCGGCTGCGGCGCGAGACCGCCGCGCGCAGCACCCGGCGCCCCTCCGTGGACACCTCCAGCGCGCCGCGCAGCCCGGCCGCTCCGCGGGCGGCGACGAGTTCCAGGACGGCGGTCTGCCGCCGCAGTTCCGCGGCGAGCAGCGGCGACAGTCCGTCCGTACGGCCCTCACGGCGCGCGGCCGCCAGGTCGGCGTCGTCGGTGTCGCCCGCGCCGTCCAGCAGCAGGTGGATCCGCAGCGCGTCGGCCGAGCACCTGTCGGCCCACTCCCGCAGCGCCGCCCCGGACCGGTCCAGGGGGGCGGCGGCGAGCATGCCGCGCGCCAGTTCCGCCGCCTCGCCGGCGCAGCCGTCCGCGGCCTCGCCCGCCGCCGCGTCCAGCTTCTCGCGCGTCTGCTGGAGCACCTCCCCCCAGTCGCCGTCGGCGGGACTCCCGGCGAGGGCGCCCCACAGCGGCCGCAGCGCCTCGTCGTCACCGCCCAGCAGCGGCACGCACCGATCCAAACAAGCCACCCCGCTGACGGCCAGTCCGCGCTCGTCGGCCTGTGCGATCAGTTCCTCCAGGCTCATCCACGCCTCCCTCTGCGGGTTCCGCAGGCCCCCTGATAAGGCCTTGACGGGCCTCGTCCCTCACGGAGCCCGCATTTCCCCTTACTGCGTGCGACAAGCCGGGAGTGTCACTCGGGCACCACGCGCAACCGGTCGAGCAGCCGGAAGAAACCGTTTTCAGCCATCGGTCCGGGGTCCGCGGTCAGCACCTCCAGGACCTCCTGGGCGGCGACCTCGCGCCCGGCCTCCTCGGCCCAGAAGACGGCCCGCTCGGCGGCGTCCGCGGGCTCCAGGAAGTAGTCGTCGACGGTGAGGCCCTCCTGGCGCCCGTCGAGGTACCCGGCCATCGCGTCCCGGCCGAGGCAGGCCGTCCACACCCCGCTCTCGGGCGAAGCGGCCTCCACGGCCACGCACTCGCCGGCCATCACGTAGCCGAACAGCGCGGGCGCGCCCGTCTCCGTCGCCAGCTCGTTCATGCTGCCCAGCTCGCCCTCGCGGCCCGGCAGTTCCCACACCTGCCAGCCGTCCGGGGCCTCGGTGCGCAGGGTCAGCTCCCCGCCCGCGCCGGCCAGCGCGTCCAGTCCCGCCAGCGGCCGCTCCGAGCGGCCCACGACGAAATAACCCCAGTAGCCCATGTGCCGGTGTTCCCCCCGCGTGTCGGTTCCCGGCCCGGCGCGCCGAGCCGTCGGCTCGCCAGAACATCACCACAGCCGTACGGGGGTTCGCAGGCGTTCGCGGCAATCCGTCAGCCGAGCCGGCCCGCCAGGGTGCGGAACTCGGCCCAGGACAGCGTGGGTTCGCGCGCGTCCCACAGCTTCTGGGCGAGGGCCCGCAGCGGCATCCTGATGCCGGCCGCGACCTGTTCCTGGGTCTGGGAGCGGGGCAGGTCGCCCCAGACGGCGAAGGATCCGCCGAGGATCTGCCGGTCGTACTTCGCGGGCACGGGCTCGGTGCCGCGCAGCACCCGCGGGGTCCACTGCTCGTAGATGCGCTCTCCGGTCGGGTAGACGAAGGTGAGCGGCTCGCCGAGGACGTAGTAGAGGAACTCGTCGTTGTAGTTGATCACCTCGCGGCCCTCGGCCAGGTACTCGGCGGGCTTGCGCGCCCCGATCTCCTTGCCGGTCCAGTAGGCGACCCGGATGTCCTCGGCGGCCTGCACGGACCCGTCGCGGAAGAAGCCGTCGTTCCAGGCGCGGGGGACGCGGTCGTGGGCGCGGACGGTGGCGGCGCGGTCGTTGAGCCAGCCGGTGGTGAGGTCCTCGACGGTGGCGCCGGAGCCGTACTTCTCGCGGGCCGCGGCGGCGAGACCGGGGAAGGCCGCCTCGGGGTCGGGGACGACGAGGGCCTGGTACTCGTCGCCGCCGAGGTGCCACCGGTCGCCGGGGAAGAGACCGGCGTACTCGTCCAGCAGGTCGTCGACGATCTCGGCGGACCTCGGGTCCGCGATGTCGATGGCGCCGCGCACCGCCTCCCCGTTCGCCTTGCGCAGCTGGAGGCCGGGGTGGGCGTCGATGACGGCGCCGAGGTGTCCGGGCGAGTCGATCTCGGGGACGACGGTGATGTGCCGGCTCTCCGCGAGCTCGACGATCTTCCGGACCTGCGCCTTGGTGAGGTGGTCCTCGGACACGATCTCCGGGTGCGAGTCGGACTCGATGCGGAAGCCCTGGTCGTCGGAGAAGTGCAGACCGATCTCGTTGTACTTCAGGTCGCCCAGCTCGCGTATGCGGTCCTCGATCCAGCCGGCGTCGTAGTGCTTGCGCGCGATGTCCAGCATCATGCCGCGCCGCGGCTTGGCGGGTTCGTCGCGCACCACGCCCTCGGGGGCGGCGCCGGCCCCGCGTATCTCCTGCTTGAGGGTGCGGGTGCCGTAGAAGACCCCCGCCTCCCCCGGCCCGCTGACGGTGACCCGCCCGCCGCGCACGGTCAGGGTGTACGACTCCGGGTTCGCGCCCGCGTCCCGGTTCAGCTCCAGGCGCACGTCGCCGGGCCGCTCGTCGTCCTTCTCCCCCGCGTACGTCAGGCCCAGCTCCTGGGCGGTGAGCCGGCCCTCGTCGGCGAGCGCCGGGTCGGACACGACCACCCGGTGCCCGGATGCGGGCCGCCAGCCGGGGCCGCGCTCGGCGGTGTGCTCGCGCACGGCGGGTATGGTCCGCGGGGCCTCGGACAGCGGGTAGCTGCGGGTGGGGCTCGGCGTCGGCGACGGCGAGGAGGGGGCGGCCGCCGGACCGCCGTCGTCCCCCGAGGCCCACAGGCCGAGGCCCACGCCGGAGGCCACCACCACCGCCCCCACGGCCACCGCGACGGCGGTGACCCTCCGCCGCCTCGCCGTCGCCTCCGGACCGGGACGCCGCCTGCGCTGACCGTGCTGCCTGTGCCGACTCACCCTGCCAACGTACGACCTGTTCGGGTGAGAAGCGTCCACAAGCCGTTCTCAAACTCTGCCGTCCGGGTGAAATGGGGGTACCGATCGGACACGTCTCGGACTCACTCGATAACGTGACGTCACAACTCTCACAGCATCTGCCAACGACACTCACGCGACGCCCACGAGGACCCACGCTGCCTGCGCACCGACTCCCAGACCTCCCCGGCCGAGTCGCCATACCCGAACAGTCCCGCGGCGCGCCCGGAACCCCGCCCCCGCTCGCACGGTTCAACGACGCTCCCGGACCCGACGCCGAGCGCGCCCTGCTGTCCTGCCTGCACAGCCCCCGCTGGGCCCGCCTGCTGGCCGGCCACCGCCCCTACCCCGACTCGGCGTCGCTCCTGGCCGCCGCGGACGAGGCGACGTACGACCTCTCCCCGGAGGAGGTCGCCGAGGCATTGGCCTTCGAGCCCCTTCCCTCGCTCCCCGAGGACACCTACTCGGCGGCGCACACCGCCCTGAACGCCGCCCACGCGGCCTACGAGGCCAAGTTCGGCCATGTCTTCGTCCTCTGCCTGGACGGCGTCCCCGAGAACGAGGTCCTCGACCGCGTCCTGGAGAACATCCGGTCACGATTGGCGAACGATCCGGAGGACGAACACCAGGTCACCAAGGAGCAACTCCGCCTGCTCGCCAGGGAGCGCCTGAACCACACCCTCAGGGACGCCGGGAGCCGCGCGAGCGACCCGAGGACCGCCGCACCCGGCAAATGACCGTGAATCCCCCGCCTCGGCAGCCGCGGCCCCACCCCGGCCCCCCTTTTCGGGTGCAAGTTTGATCACACCGGCAGGCCCCCCGTAAGCGCCGCAGGCAACCGTCGCTACCATGCTGGGGGCCGGTGGACCGTACCCGGCCGGGCCCGACCGACAAGGAAAGCCGGCGCGGCCCCAATCCCCGCTCCCGGAGGAAATTTCCGTGCCGGCTGGAACGCTGTACCGCGGCCGGGAAGGAATGTGGTCCTGGGTGGCTCACCGAGTCACCGGCGTCCTCATCTTCTTCTTCCTGTTCGTTCACGTGCTGGACACCGCTCTCGTGCGGGTGTCCCCGGAGGCCTACGACGACGTCGTGGCCACGTACAAGACGCCGATCGTCGCGCTGCTGGAGTACGGCCTCGTCGCCGCCATCCTCTTCCACGCGCTCAACGGCCTGCGTGTCATCGCCGTCGACTTCTGGATCAAGGGCGCCCGGTACCAGAAGCAGATGCTCTGGACCGTCGTCGCCGTGTGGATCGTGCTGATGCTCGGGGCGATCTACCCCGTCCTCGGCCACGCCGCTCGTGAACTGTTCGGGAGCTGACGCAGATGTCCACGACTGAAACCTCCGCCTCGGGCGTCGGCCCCGTCGAAGGCGCCTCGCCGTACTCCGTCGACAACCCGGCGCCGGTCATCGAGCCCCCGCGCAAGCGGACCAAGAAGACCCCGAAGAGCACCCGCGGCAACTTCGAACTGGCCGCGTGGCTGTTCATGCGTCTGTCCGGTGTCGTCCTGGTCGTGCTGGTCATCGGCCACCTGCTGATCCAGCTGGTGCTGGACGGCGGCGTCTCCAAGATCGGCTTCGCCTTCGTGGCGGGCCGCTGGGCGAGCCCCTTCTGGCAGGTGTGGGACCTGGCGATGCTGTGGCTGGCGATGCTGCACGGCGCCAATGGCCTGCGCACGGTCATCAACGACTACGCCGAGCGGCCGAACACCCGCCTGTGGCTGAAGGGCCTGCTCTACACGGCCACGGTGTTCACCATCCTGCTGGGCACGCTGGTGATCTTCACCTTCGACCCGAACATCCGCTAGGCACGGGGCTGCGAGAATCATGCTGCGTTCCCCGGGGACGACCCCCGGACCCCCGGCCGATGCTCGCACCACCGTCTCCGACAAAGCCCCGCAGTGAGGCGAGATCAGTGAAGATCCACAAGTACGACACAGTCATCGTCGGCGCCGGTGGCGCCGGTATGAGGGCCGCCATCGAGGCGACCAAGCGCAGCCGCACCGCCGTGCTGACCAAGCTCTACCCCACCCGCTCCCACACGGGCGCCGCGCAGGGCGGCATGGCCGCCGCGCTCGCCAACGTGGAGGAGGACAACTGGGAGTGGCACACCTTCGACACGGTCAAGGGCGGTGACTACCTGGTCGACCAGGACGCCGCCGAGATCCTGGCGAAGGAGGCCATCGACTCCGTCCTCGACCTGGAGAAGATGGGCCTGCCGTTCAACCGCACGCCGAACGGCACCATCGACCAGCGCCGCTTCGGCGGTCACTCCCGCAACCACGGCGAGGCCCCGGTCCGCCGGTCCTGCTACGCCGCGGACCGCACCGGCCACATGATCCTCCAGACGCTGTACCAGAACTGCGTCAAGGAGGGCGTGGAGTTCTTCAACGAGTTCTACGTCCTCGACCAGCTGATCACCGAGGTCGACGGCGTCAAGAAGTCGGCCGGCGTCGTGGCGTACGAGCTGGCGACCGGCGAGATCCACATCTTCCAGGCGAAGTCCGTGATCTACGCGTCCGGCGGCACCGGCAAGTTCTTCAAGGTGACGTCCAACGCGCACACCCTGACCGGTGACGGCCAGGCCGCCGTGTACCGCCGGGGTCTGCCGCTGGAGGACATGGAGTTCTTCCAGTTCCACCCGACCGGCATCTGGCGCATGGGCATCCTGCTCACGGAGGGCGCCCGCGGTGAGGGCGGCATCCTGCGCAACAAGGACGGCGAGCGCTTCATGGAGAAGTACGCGCCCGTCATGAAGGACCTCGCCTCCCGCGACGTCGTCTCCCGCTCCATCTACACGGAGATCCGCGAGGGCCGCGGCTGCGGTCCCGAGGGCGACCACGTCTACCTGGACCTCACGCACCTCCCGCCGGAGCAGCTGGACGCCAAGCTGCCCGACATCACGGAGTTCGCGCGGACCTACCTCGGCATCGAGCCCTACACGGACCCGATCCCGATCCAGCCCACCGCGCACTACGCGATGGGCGGCATCCCGACCAACGTCAGGGGTGAGGTCCTCGCGGACAACACCACGGTCGTCCCCGGCCTGTACGCGGCCGGCGAGGTGGCCTGCGTGTCGGTGCACGGCGCCAACCGTCTGGGCACCAACTCGCTGCTGGACATCAACGTGTTCGGCAAGCGGGCCGGCATCGCGGCGGCCGAGTACGCGCAGACCGCGGACTTCGTGGAGCTGCCGGCGGACCCGGAGGCCTTCGTGGTCGGCCAGATCGAGCGGCTGCGGTCCTCCACCGGCAACGAGCGGGTGGCCGAGCTGCGCCGCGAGCTGCAGGAGACCATGGACGCCAACGTCATGGTGTTCCGCACCGAGCAGACGATCAAGACGGCGGTCGAGAAGATCGCCGAGTTGCGCGAGCGCTACAAGAACGTCGCCATCCAGGACAAGGGCAAGCGGTTCAACACCGACCTGCTGGAGGCCGTCGAGCTGGGCAACCTGCTGGACCTGGCCGAGGTCATGGCCGTGTCCGCGCTGGCCCGCAAGGAGTCCCGCGGCGGTCACTACCGCGAGGACTACCCGAACCGCGACGACGTCAACTTCATGCGCCACACGATGGCGTACCGCGAGGTCGGCGCCGACGGCACCGAGACCGTCCGTCTGGACTACAAGCCGGTCGTCCAGACCCGCTACCAGCCGATGGAGCGTAAGTACTGATGGCTACCCCCGTACTGGACAAGGCGGACGCGGCCGGCTCCCCCGAGCCCGG
Source organism: Streptomyces sp. GB4-14 (assembly GCF_022696125.1). Taxonomy (NCBI): domain Bacteria; kingdom Bacillati; phylum Actinomycetota; class Actinomycetes; order Kitasatosporales; family Streptomycetaceae; genus Streptomyces; species Streptomyces sp. GB4-14. The sequence goes on from NZ_RZHO01000002.1 coordinate 2,316,107, forward strand.
CTTCGCCGACTCCCCCTACATCACCGTCACCCTGCGGATCCGCCGGTTCAACCCGGAGATCTCCGCCGAGGCGACCTGGGAAGACTTCCAGCTGGAGATCGACCCCAAGGAGCGTGTCCTCGACGCGCTGCACAAGATCAAGTGGGACCTCGACGGCACGCTGACGTTCCGCCGTTCCTGCGCCCACGGCATCTGCGGCTCCGACGCCATGCGGATCAACGGCAAGAACCGCCTGGCGTGCAAGACGCTGATCAAGGACATCAACCCCGAGAAGCCGATCACGGTCGAGGCCATAAAGGGCCTGACGGTCCTGAAGGACCTGGTCGTGGACATGGAGCCGTTCTTCCAGGCGTACCGGGACGTGATGCCCTTCCTGATCACGAAGGACACCAACGAGCCGACGCGTGAGCGGCTGCAGTCCGCCGAGGACCGCGAGCGCTTCGACGACACGACCAAGTGCATCCTGTGCGCCGCGTGCACCACCTCGTGCCCGGTGTTCTGGAACGACGGCCAGTACTTCGGCCCGGCCGCGATCGTCAACGCGCACCGCTTCATCTTCGACTCGCGTGACGAGGCCGGGGAGCAGCGCCTGGAGATCCTCAACGACAAGGACGGCGTGTGGCGTTGCCGCACCACGTTCAACTGCACGGACGCCTGCCCGCGCGGTATCGAGGTCACCAAGGCGATCGCCGAGGTGAAGCGCGCGCTCATCACGCGCCGCTACTGAGGTACCCCGCCCGCAGGCCCGAGGGCCCCGTCTCCTCTGCGGAGACGGGGCCCTCGGGCGTGTGTGTGCTGCGTACGCACCAGGGCGGGGCAGACGGTCTGGTGCGTACGCACCGGACGGGACGGCACCGAAGGAGGATGCCGGGGCGGGGGCGGGACCGGAGGGTGGGAGCATGCGCACTCCTGTGAACAGGGCCCCTAAGCTGGGCCGCGTGCTGCCGGCATCGGACACCGCGGGGCGGGGGCGGGAGGGCGCGGTCGTGGCGGCCGCGTTCGTGGTCTGTCTGCTCGGCGGGACCGTGCGGGTCGAGGACACCCTCACCGCGCCGCCGCTCGCCGGCTGGCTGCTCGCCCTGGTGTCCTGCGCCGTACTGCCCGCGCGGCGGCGGCGTCCCCTGGCCGTGCTGGCGGCCACCACCGCGGCCGGTGTCGCGGCCCAGCCCCTCGGTCTGGTGCTGAGCCCGCCCGTGATCGCGCCCGCCCTGGTCGCCGCCTACGCCTGCGCGCTCGGCCTGCCCGGCGAGCGGCGTGCGGCGGGCGCGGCGGTCCTGGCCTCCGTGGCGCTGCTGGCCGGGTCCGTGCCGCTGGACGGGAACCTCTCCTGGCGGGACGCGAGCCGGATGGGGTCGGTGGCGGCGGCGCCGCTCGTGGCGTGGCTGGTCGGGCACGCGGTGCGGACCCGGCGGGCGTATCTGGCGGCCGTGGAGGAGCGGGCGCGGCGGGCCGAGGAGAGCAGGGAGCTGGAGGCCCGGCGGCGGGTCGCCGAGGAGCGGGTGCGCATCGCCCGGGAGCTGCACGACCTGGTGGCGCACCAGATCACCCTGGCCAACGCGCAGGCCACGGTCGCCGCCCACTTCTTCGACAGCCGCCCGGAGCAGACCCGGGTCAGCCTGCGCGAACTCGTCGAGACCACCGGGCACGCCCTGGACGAACTGCGGGCCACGGTCGGCCTGTTGCGCCAGACCGGGGACGCGGACACGGCGGCCGGCGAGGGTCCGGCGCCCGGGCTGGCGCGGCTGCCGGACCTGCTGGAGTCGTTCCGGCGGGCGGGGCTCGAGGTGGCGGTGCGTCAGCAGGGACGGGCGCGGGCGCTGCCGCCGGGCGTGGACCTCACGGCGTACCGGATCGTGCAGGAGGCTCTGACCAACGTGACCAAGCACGCGGCGGGCCGTGGCGCCCGGGTGGGGCTCGACTGGGGCGGCGGACTGCTGACCGTCACCGTGGCCGACGACGGCGGCGCCCCGGGCGGGCCGCCCGCCCTGTCGGACCGGCCGCCGGGGTACGGGCTGATCGGCATGCGGGAGCGAGCCGCCGCGGTGGGCGGCGAGCTGACGGCGGGCTCGCGCCCGGAGGGGGGCTTCCTGGTGACCGCCCGGCTGCCCCTGCCGCCCGTACGGGACGTGGCGGCGGACGGTGAGGGGACGGGGCGGACGCCCGGGGCGACGGACGGGGGAAGGACGGCATGACGCTGAGGGTGCTGCTCGCCGACGACCAGGCGCTGCTGCGCGGCGCGTTCCGGCTGCTGCTGGAGAGCACCGACGACATCACCGTGGTGGGCGAGGCCGGCGACGGCCGGGAGGCGGTCCGGCTGACCCGCGAACTGCGCCCGGACGTCGTGGTGATGGACATCCGGATGCCGGAGGCGGACGGTCTGGCCGCCACCACGGAGATCTGCGCGGACCCGGATCTGCGGGCCACCCGCGTGCTGATCCTCACCACGTACGAGACGGACGAGAACGTGGCGCGGGCGCTGCGCGCGGGGGCCGCCGGCTTCGTGGGGAAGGGCATCGGCGCCGAGGACCTGGCGGACGCGGTGCGGACGGTCGCCGAGGGCGAGACGCTGCTGTCGCCGGCCGCCACCCGCTCGCTGGTCGCCCGGTTCCTCGCCTCGCCGGCCGGCGCCCCTCCGCAGGACGCCGGCCGGCTGGACGTGCTCACCCCGCGCGAACGCGAGATGGTGGCGCTGGTGGCGACCGGCCTGTCCAACCAGGAGATCGCCGAGCGGATGGTCCTCAGCCCGTTCACCGTGCGCGCCCATGTGCAGCGCGCGATGACGAAGCTGGAGGCCCGCGACCGCGCGCAGCTCGTCGTCATCGCCTACCGGACCGGCCTGGCGCGGGTCACCCCGGAGGACGGGGCCGGAGGCTCCTCGTAGTCCGGCAGGGTCAGGGCGGTGTGGGCCGGGCGTGGCCGCGCGGAGGGCAGGGCGTCGAGGGTGCGCAGCCGGGCGTCGCGCTGCTCCAGGGCGCGGGCGGTGACGGGGAAGAGCGTGGCGCCGCCCTCGTCGACGAGCGCCTGGTTGGCCGTCACGTACGGGCGCATACGGTCCTCGTAGGCGGCGAAGGCTGCCGTGTGGTCGTGGTGGGCGGCCAGGGCGTGGGCGAGGACGTAGGCGCCGGACAGCGCGAGGCTGGTGCCCTGCCCGGTGAGGAAGGAGGGGGCGTACGCGGCGTCGCCGACGAGGGCGGCCCGGCCGTGCGTCCAGCGGGGCATGCGGATCTGTCCGGCCGTGTCGAAGAACAGGTCCTCGGTGTCGCGCACGGCCGTCACCATGCGGGGGATCTCCCAGCCCTCGCCCGCGAACACCTCGGCCACGAGTGCCCGCTGGGCGTCCGGGTCGCGGAGGGCGTCGCGCGGGGGTTCGGGGCGGTGGAAGGTGAGGAAGCCGTGCACCTCGGGGCCGTCGCCGGTGGCGTAGAGGGCGGCGGCCTTGCCCGGGGTGTTCCACAGCACCAGTTCACGGTGGAGATGCGCGGGGTTCGGCAGGGTGAACAGGGCGAAGCAGTGGGCGAGATAGCGGTGGTAGCGGTCCTCCGGGCCGAACAGGGCGGCCCGGGTGGCCGAGTGCATGCCGTCCGCGCCGATCACCAGGTCGTACGTGCCCTGACGCCCGCTGCGGAAGGTGACGTCCACGCCGTGCGCGGCCGGGTCGAAGCGGGAGACGGAGTCGCCGAAGAGGAACTCCACGTCGTCGCGGACCAGCCCGTACAGGGCGTCGGCGAGGTCGCCGCGCCGTACCTCCAGGTCGCGGGGCTCACCCTCGCCGGCGTGGGCCCGCAGCGAGGCGACGGTGCGGCCGGCGGCGTCGAGGAAGGTGGCGCGCCGGGGGCCGACGTGTGCCTGGCGCAGCCGCGGCCACAGGCCCATCCTCCGGATCACCTCGGTCGCCGTGCCGCGGATGTCGACGGGGTAGCCGCCGCCTCGCAGGGCGCCGGCCTTCTCCACCACGGTGACCGCGAATCCGGCACGGTGGAGCCAGTACGCGAGGGCGGGGCCGGAGACGCTGGCTCCGGAGATCAGGACGGTGCGCGGGGCGGTCATGGACGGGTTCCTTCCTTCGCGGGGGTCCGGGCGGGCCCGACGGGGCGCGGGGAGCGGGAGGCGCGTGTGGCGCGGACGAGGAGCAGGCCGAGCGCCGCCGTGACGCCGGTGACGGCGAAGCCGGTGGTGAAGGCCGCCTCGGCGGGCACCTTGGTGCCGGCGACGGTCCCGGCGGTGAGCAGGGCGCCCGCGATCTGGGAGCCGACGACCATGCCGATCACCCGGGTGACCACGAGCAGGCTGGTGGCGATGCCGGTGTCCCCGGGGTCGACGGCGGTGGCGGTGCCCGCCAGCAGCGCGGTGGTGGCGAGGCCCGCGGCGAACGCGGTCAGCGTCTTGGCGAGGGCGAGCTGCCAGGCGGAGTCGTGCTGGGCGGCCAGCCCGAACATGGCGGCGGCGGTGGCGAGGACGGCCACGACGACCACGGCACGGGCGCCGAACCTGCGGGCGGCGAGCCCGCCGACCGCGTCGCTCATGGCCCCGGCGATCGCGCCGGGGAGCAGGTAGAGGCCGATGTCCGTGGTGTCGGCGTCGAAGCCGTAACCGTCGCCCGACACGGCGAGGAGCTGCGGCAGCAGCAGGGTGACCATGCCGAGGGTGACGGTGACGAGCAGGGTGAGCAGGCACGCCTGCCACATCGCGGGCCGGGCGAGCATGCGCAGGTCGACCATCGGGGAGACGGCCCGGCGCTCGACGCGCACCCAGGCGGTGGCGAGCACGGCCACGAGCACCAGCAACGCGCCCGCGGCGAGGGGCGGAAGACCGCCGCCGGTCAGCAGGACGAGACCGAGCATGAAGACGAGCAGGGTGGCGCTCAGCAGGACCACGCCGGGCCAGTCGATCCGCTCGCCCTGCCGGACCGGTGCGTCGGACGGCATCAGCCGCGCCACGAAGAAGGCCGCCACGACGACCACCAGGGTGGGCAGCACGAACATCCAGTGCCAGGACAGGTGATCCGCGATCAGGCCGGCGCCCAGCACGCCCACCATGCCGCCGCCGGTGAACAGGGCGACGACCACGCCGATCGCCGCCTGGGTGCGTCCGGCCGGCAGATGGACGCGGACCAGGATGAAGGAGAGCGGCAGCACGCCGACCATGGCGCCCTGGAGGACCTGGCCGAGCAGCAGCAGCGGCAGTCCGGGGGCCAGCCCGGCCAGCAGTCCGCCGGCGGCGACGACGGCCATCAGCCGGAGCAGGACGCGTTTGCCGCCGTAGCGGTCGCCGAGCTTTCCCGCGACGGGGGTGAGGACCGCGCCGGTGACGAGCAGCGTGTTGGCGACGAGCGCGCCCTCGGAGGGGCCGAGCCCCAGCTCGCGCTGGAGGAGCGGGAGCGCGGGCTCCACCACGGACTGGAGCGCGCCCAGGGCGAGCGCCAGCACCCCGAGGGCGGCGATCGCGGGCCGCCGTAAACGCGGCGGCGGGAGCAGGGTGTCGGACATGGACGTCCCGTTCTCGTAGGGGTCGGTGAGCACGTCCCACCGTTCCGTCCGGCGGCCCTCGCGGGCATCGTCGCCCGTCACCGTCTTCGCCTGGTGCGTACGCACCGGCCGGCGAGCGGGCCTGGTGCCCCGGGACGACACGGGCCGCCGGCGACAATCCAGTTGAACATGTTCAAAAGAAGGCGCTACAGTCTCCCCCGTCAGCGTTTTGAACGCGTTCAAGAAGGGGTGGGGCATGGACCGCACCGTCATCGCCTACGTCATCTACCTGGTCGTCAGCATCGGTCTGACCGTCTGGGTGGCCCGCACGCTCAGCCGCAACGGGCGGGTCTTCCTCGCCGACGTGCTGCACGGCAACGAGAAGCTCGCGGACGCCGTCAACCACCTCCTGGTGGTCGGCTTCTACCTGGTGAACCTCGGCTTCGTCGCCCTCTACCTCAGCGACGACGACACCGTCACCGACACCCGCGGGATCTTCGAGGCGCTCTCCGCCAAGCTGGGCGTGGTGCTGCTGGTCCTGGGCGCGATGCACCTGGCCAACGTGTACGTGCTGAACCGCATCCGGCGGCGCGGGGTGATGGAGCGGGAACAGAACCCGCCGGTGCCCCCGCAGGGCTGGACCGCCCCGGCGGCCCAGGCGTGAGCGCGAACCCCGGCGGGTCGACGCACCCAGGGGCGCGGGGAACCGCGCGACCGGCCCCCGACGGGCCGCACCCGGCGCACGACACTGCGAGGCACCCCATCGGCCGCGGGTACGGCGTTCCGGTCCACAGGCTGACCGTGCTGTACGACGCGGACTGCCCGCTCTGCACCTACGTCCGCGACTGGCTGACCAAGCGACCCCAGCTGGTCCCCCTGGACTTCGTCCCGGCGGGGTCGCCGACCGCCCAGGCCCGTTTCCCCGGCCTCGACCACGGGTCCACCCTGTCCGAGATCACCGTGGTCGGGGACTGCGGGCAGGTGTACCGGGGCGCCGCCGCCTGGATCGTCACCCTGTGGGCCCTGCGCGACCACCGGCGGCTCGCGCACCGGCTGAGCACACCCTCCGGGATGCCGTTCGCCAGGGCCGCGGTGCTGGCCGCCGCCAAGTGGCGCGGCGCGACGGCCCCGAGGGGCGGCCGCGTCCACCGGTCCGGCGACGGGTGGACGTACGACCCGCGCGACGGCTGGCACCACACCCCGCCGGGCTGCGGCTCCGACGCCTGCGCCGCCCCGTAGCCCGGGCGCGGCGGACGTTAGGCTCTGTTCCCGTGCCCGCGAAGAACGACGGCCCCGACCCCGGCGCCCACCTCAGCAAGTCCGAGCAGACCCGCGCCCTGATCCTGGAGACGGCCATGCGGCTGTTCCAGGAGCGCGGCTACGACCGGACCACCATGCGGGCGATCGCCAAGGAGGCCGGGGTCTCTGTCGGCAACGCGTACTACTACTTCGAGGGCAAGGAACACCTGATCCAGGGGTTCTACGACCGGATCGCTGCCGAGCACCAGGTGGCGGTCCGGGACGTCCTGGCACGGGAGACCGACCTGGAGGCGCGCCTCGCCGGCGTGCTGAAGGCCTGGCTGGACATCGCCACGCCGTACCACGAGTTCGCGGTGCAGTTCTTCAAGAACGCCGCCGACCCGGACAGCCCGCTCAGCCCCTTCTCGCCCGAGTCGGAGCACGCGCGCGAGGAGGCGATCAGCGTGCACCGGGCCGTGCTGGCCGGGACGAAGACCAAGGTGCCGGAGGAACTGCGGGACGTCCTGCCCGAGTTGATGTGGCTGTCCCAGATGGGGCTGTGCCTGTACTGGATCTTCGACCGCACGGAGGGACGCGAGCGCAGCTACCGGCTCGCCGAGCGGGGCGCCCGGCTCACCGCACGCGGAGTCGCCCTGGCCCGGTTCCGGGTGCTGCGCCCGCTGGTGCGGGACGTGCACGAACTGTTCACGGAGTTCCTGCCCGGAATGACCCGGGCGCTGCCCGACCCCGCCGGCCGGAAGGACTCCGGCCGGCGGGGCAAGGGCGCCGGGGACGACGGGGAGGAGCGCCGCCCCGGCGACGACGCCTGACGTCGCCGTCGCCGCCGTCAGTTGACGACGTCCACCCCGCCCGGCGTCAGCTCCACGTCGTGCACGAGCGGCCCCTCCCCCACGGTCACGTGCGCCGCCCGCGCCCCGTGCGGCGAGGCCGACACCGCCAGCAGATAGGTGCCCGGCGACGGGACCGCCACGACGTACGCCCCGTCGGCGAGGGACGCCACCCGGTCCAGCTGACGCCCCCCGGGCGTGAGCAGCGTGACGGCCGCGTCCCGCACCGGCTCGCCCTCGGGGGTGCGGACGAAGCCGTGCACCACCGAGGCGGCCCCGTCCACGGGCTTCTCCTCCGGCGCGGGCATCGGCGTGGCATCGTCCTCCTCCTTGGGCTCGACCGCGAGGTGCGGCAGCCGCTTCTCCAGCCCGGCCGGGAGCCACCAGTTGGCCCGACCCAGCAGATGCATCACCGCCGGGACCAGCGCGGTGCGCAGCACGAACGCGTCCAGCGCCACCGCTGCGGCCAGTCCCACGCCGGCCATGGCGGCGCCGTAGTCGCCGCTGAGCACGAAGGCGAGGAAGACGCAGACCATGATCAGGGCGGCGGAGTTGATGACCCGGCTGGTCTCCGCGAGGCCGACCCGCACCGCGCGGGCGTTGTCCCGGGTGTGCACCCACTCCTCGTGCATCCGGCTCACCAGGAACACCTGGTAGTCCATGGAGAGCCCGAACAGCAGCGACAGCATGATGATCGGCAGGAACGACGCGATCGGGCCCTCCTTGCCGAGCCCCAGCACGTCCAGGCCGACGCCCCACTGGAACACCATGACCAGCACGCCGAACGAGGCCGCCGCCGCGAGCAGGTTCATCACGGCGGCCGTCAGCGGCACCACCAGGGAGCGGAACGCGAGCAGCAGGAGCAGGAAGCCCAGGCCGATGATCGTGCCGACGAAGAGGGGCAGCCGGTCCCCGGTCACCGAGGCGAAGTCCTTGGACACCGCGGTGACGCCGCCGACATGGGCGTCGACGCCCGCGGCGGGGATGACGTCCTCGCGCAGGGTGTCGATCAGCCGGTCCGTCTCCACGTCCTGCGGGGAGGTGGTCGGCACGACCTGGATGACGCTGACCCCGTTCGCGGCCGGGGCCGCCGCCACCTGGGCGACTCCCTCGGTGTCCTCGACCGCCCGGATCAGCGCGCTGGGCGCCTCGCCGTCCACGACCACCTGGAGCGGGCCGTTGAAGCCGGGCCCGAAGCCCTCGGCGAGCAGGTCGTACGCCTTGCGGGTGGTCGTCGAGGCGTCGTCGTTGCCCTGGTCCACGGTGCCCAGGCGCAGCGACAGCAGCGGCACCGCGAGCGCGGCCATCAGCACCACCGCCACGGCGGCCACCGCGCGCGGCCTGCGCTGCACGGTCGCCGACCAGCGCGCGGCGAGACCGCTCACCGGCTCGCCCTTCGCGTCCGGGGCCGCCGCGAGCCGGCGGCGCTGACGGCGGCTGAGCACCCGCTGCCCCAGCACGCCGAGCAGCGCGGGCAGCAGGGTGATCGCGGCGAGCACGCTCAGCACCACCGTCAGGGAGGTGCCGATGACGACGCCGTCCAGGAACCGCAGGTTGGTCACCAGCATCCCGGCGAGCGCGATGCACACCGTGCCGCCCGCGAACAGCACCGCCCGGCCGGAGGTGTTGAGCGCGGCGACCGCGGCCTCCTCCGGGTCCTTGCCGCTCAGGATGCCCCTGCGGTGCCGGGTGACGATGAACAGGGCGTAGTCGATGCCGACGCCCAGACCGATCAACGTGGCCAGCAGCGACGCCAGTTCGGGGACGTCGGTGGCATGGCTGATCAGCTGCGTGCCGAACATGCCGCCCGCGACGCCGAACACGGCGACCACGATCGGCAGCAGCATCGCGAACACCGACCCGAACGCGACGAACAGCACCACGGCCGCGGCGAGGATGCCGACCAGTTCGGCCGTGCCCGTCGGCGGCTCCTGGACGCGGGCGATCGCCTGGCCGCCCAGCTCCACCTGGAGCCCGTCGCCCGCCGCGGCCCGCGCCGTGTCGACGACGTCCTGCACCAGCGCCTTCGGCACCGCGTCCGCCTGCTCGGCGAACGTCACCTGCGCGTAGGCGATCCGCCCGTCCTCGCTGATCTGCGCCGCGCCCCGCCCGTCGTAGGGCCCGGCGACCGCGCCGACACCCTCCATGCGCCCGATCTCCGCGAGCGCGTCCTCCATCCGGGAGCGCACCGCCGCGTCGCGCACGGTGCCCTCGCCGGTCTTCCACACCACGGTGTCCGTGTCCCCGGCGCGCTCCGGGAACGCCTTGCGCATCAGGTCGTAGGCCCGCTTGGAGTCCGTGTCCGGGAGGGAGAAGACCTCCGCGTAGTTCGTGCCCGCGCTGCTCGCCGTCACGCCCAGTCCGAACAGCGCCCCCACCCACAGCACCAGGACCACCAGCCGATGCCGATAGCACCAGCGTGCCAATACCGCCACGTGTCCGCTCCTTGTCGCTCGGTCGGTCCCCCGGGTCCTGGCAGCAGAATCGGCGGCGGCACCCGCCCGAGGACACGGCTCGCCCGGGACTCTCAAGGAACTCCAAAGCGACAACCGGCACTTCGCCGGACGGTCACGCCGATACTGGGGGACATGACGACAGCTCCCGGCACGGTGCTGGTCGTGGAGGACGAGGAGAGCATCGCGGACGTCCTCGCGATCGCGCTGCGCTACCACCGCTTCGAGGTCATGACCGCGGGCACGGTCCGCGAGGCGCTCGCCCTCACCGAGCACACCCGGCCCGACTGCGCCCTCCTCGACGTGATGCTGCCGGACGGCGACGGCCGCGCCCTCGGCCGCGAACTGCGCGAGCGCAGGCCCGAGACGGCACTCGTGTTCCTCACCGCGCGGGACGCCCCCGCGGAGATCGTCGGCGCGCTCGGGTTCGGCGACGACTACATCACCAAGCCGTTCAACATCGACGAGGTGGTCGCCCGGATCACGGCCGTGCTGCGCCGCACCCGCCCCGCCGACGTGCTGCCGCAGCGGGCGCCGCTGCGCCACGGCGACCTGGAGCTCGACGAGACGACGTACTCGGTGCGCCGCGCGGGCCGCAGCGTCGAGCTCACCCCGACCGAGTACGCGCTGCTGCGCTTCCTCGTGCGCAACGCCGGCCGGATCGTGCCCAAGGACCAACTTCTGCGCCATGTCTGGCAGTACGAGCACGTCCCGCAGGAGTCGACCGTCGTGGAGACCTACATCAGCTATCTGCGGCGCAAGCTGGACACGCTCGGCCCGCCGGTCATCACCACCCGGCGCGGCGTCGGGTACGGGCTGACGTGACATCCCGGACACGGCTGCCGCGCCCCGGCCGTCCCCGGGTCCGGTCGCTGCGGGCGCAGCTCACGCTGGCGAACGTCGTGCTGCTGGCGCTGGGCATCGTCGCCGCGACCGCGGTGAGCGTGCTCGGCATGCGGTACTACCTGCTCGACCAGATCGACACGGAGCTGCTCCGCACCCGCGACTCCCTCGGCGGCTCTGAGCTGACGCTGCGGCAGATCGACTCGCTGAGCGCGCTGCGCTTCCTCCGCGACCGGGTGGACCCGGAGTGGAACCGGGACGACGACGACCCCGACTCGGTCTTCGCCGCCGTGGACCGCGCGGGCGAGCCGGTGCCCGTGTTCGGCTTCGCCCCGTCCCGGGTCCAGCGCGACCTGGCGGACGCCGTGGGCGACCCGGAGCCGCTGATCCGGGATCCGGAGCCCCGGGACGTCAGCGTGCGCGGCAACACCTACCGGGTCACCGCCACCCGCCTCGCCGACGGCACCGGCGTCCTCGTCGCCGGCTCGACCCAGCCGCTGCACGACAGCATCGTCAAGGCGGTCAAGTTCGACCTGGCCATCGGCACGCTGCTGCTGCTGGTGCTGGCCTGCCTCACCATGATGGGGGTGCGGCGGCGCATGCGGCCGCTGGAGGACATGGTGGAGACGTCGTCGGCGATCGCCGAGGGCGACCTGACCCGGCGCGTGCCCTCCAGCTGCGACACCTCTCTGGAGGTGGAGCAGCTGCGGCTGGCGCTCAACTCGATGCTCCAGCAGGTGGAGTCGGCGTACCGCACCCGGGAGCGCAGCGCGGCGCAGCTGCGGCGGTTCGTCGCCGACGCCTCCCACGAGCTGCGCACCCCGCTGGCCGCGATCCGCGGCTACCTCCAGCTCCACGAGCGGGGCATGCTGCGCGACCCCACCGAGCGCAAGCGGGCCTGGGACCGGATGACGACCGAGTCCGACCGGATGGGGCGGCTGGTCGACGAGCTGCTGGTGCTGGCGCGCCTGGACCAGCGCCCGGAGCTGCGGAAGCGGAACGTGGACGTGTGCCGGCTGGCGCGGGACGCGGCGCAGGACCTGCGGGTGCAGCAGCCGGACCGCCCGGTGCGGGTGGACGCGGACGGCGCGGTCCTGGTCCACGCGGACGAGGCGGGCCTGCGCCAGGTCCTGGGCAACCTGGTCGGCAACGTCCGCACGCACACCCCGGCGGACGTGCCGGTACGGCTCGGCGTCTCCCGCACGGACGGCGAGGTGCGGCTGTGGGTCACGGACGAGGGTCCGGGCCTCGCCCCACAGGACGCGACCCGGGTCTTCGACCGCTTCTTCCGCGCGGGCGGCGGCGCGGGCAGCGGCCTGGGCATGGCGATCGTCCAAGGCGTGGTCCACGCGCACGGCGGCGAGGTGACGGTGGACACGGCCCCGGGGAACGGCCTGACGGTCACGGTGACGCTGCCGTCGTGCACGGAGGAGGCCGCGCGGGCGGACTGAGTGGGCGCCCCCGGGAGCGCGGCGGGCGGACGCTTCCGATCGCCCCAGGGAGCCGAACCGGCCCGCCGTCGGCCAGCGCGAGGCCGGCCCCGGGACACCGCCCACCGGCCGCAGGCCGCAGGCCGAGCGTCCCGGGGCAGCACGCCGATCGCCGACCGCCCCAGGGAACAGCGATGGCGGGCGCCCCCTACCGGCCCGGAGAGCCTGGGCCAAGCCCGCCGACCGGCCCTGCGGGCCGATCGCGGACCGCCGCCGGCCCGGCGCGAGGCCGGCCCCCGGACACCGCCCGCCGGCCGGAGGCCGAGCGTCCCGGGGCAGTACGCGGGTCATCCCCCGCGGGGCGCTGCCACCGGCCCGTCGCCGGAGGCGAACGCGTCTGCCGGTGCTACGCCTGGCGGGAGGCCAGTTCGATCACCGTGATGTCCGAGGGGGCGCCCACCCGGGTGGGCGGGCCCCAGGCGCCGGCGCCTCGGCTGACGTAGAGCTGGGTGTCGCCGTAGCGGTCGAGGCCCGCCACGGTCGGGTTCGCGCCGCGCGCGATCAGATTGCCCGGCCAGAGCTGGCCGCCGTGGGTGTGGCCCGAGAGCTGGAGGTCCACGCCGTGGTCGACGGCCTCGTGGATCTGCACCGGCTGGTGGGCCAGCAGCACGCACGCCCGCGCGCGATCCCGGTCGCCGAGGGCGCGGGCGAAGTCCGGTCCCTGGCCCTCGTCCTCGCCTGCGACGTCGTTCACGCCCGCGAGGTCGAAGTGGGGCAGCTCCGTGCGGGCGTTCTCCAGCGGGTTCAGGCCGAGCCGGCGGACCTCCTCGACCCACTGCTCGGCGCCGGAGAAGTACTCGTGGTTGCCGGTGACGAAGAACGACCCGTGACGTGCCGTCAGCTGGGCCAGCGGGGCGGCCGCCGGGCCGAGGTCCTGCACGCTGCCGTCGACCAGGTCGCCGACGACCGCGATCAGGTCGGGCTGGGTCGAGTTGACCGTGTCGACGACCTTCTGCGCGAAGCCGCGCCCCAGCACCGGTCCCAGGTGGATGTCGCTGACCACGGCGATCCGGTAACCGTGTGCGGCGCGCGGCAGCTTGGCCAGCGGCACGGTGACCCGCTTGACCTTCGGCCCGCGCAGCACGCCGTAGGTCCCGTACCCGACGGTTCCGACCGCGGCCGCGGCGGCCGCTCCGCCGACGACCCGGGAGACGAACAGCCGCCGGGAGGGGCCGTCGCCGGCTCCGGCGGTGTCCGTGGTCTCCGGCTCCTCCGCCGGGCCCTCGGCCTCCGGGTCCGCGCCCGCCGCCCGGCCGGCCGGTATCGGGGCGCGGGCCGACGCCGGTGCGGACGTCCGCGCCCGCCGCTCCAGCACCCTGCGCAGCACGGGGCGGACCAGCTCACCGGCCAGCAGGGCCAGCAGCAGGTACAGGGTGAGGGCCAGCCACAGGTACCCCGGCCAGGCCAGCACGCGCTGCAGGGTGAACGGCGCCTCCGTGCGGGAGGCGACCATGCCGCCGATGAACAGCAGCCACCCTCCGACGACCACCGCCGCGCCGATGCGGCGCACGGGGCCGGGCCCCGCCGTGGTGTCCCGGAAGAGTCGGCGCCACACGTACCAGTTGCCCGTCACCAGGACGGCGACGACCAGCAGTGCGACGAGTACGAAGACGATGGCCACGAGGCGGACTTCCCCTGCTTCCCGTTACGGCGTCACGAGGTCCGTGACGTCCGGCTCAATGCGCGCAGACCGCGCAACCCGATGCCCCCGACGACCGTCCCCAGTACGAAGGAGACGACGGCGAGCGTCAGGTGAACGAAGAAGTACGCCGTGGGGTGCCCGTCGTCGAAGGCGAGCCCACTGCTGTCCTTGACCAGGTTCTTGACGAAAGTGATCCAGATGACCCAGCTCCACACCCCGAAGGCGAGCAGGAACCAGGAGACGGGGCGGCTGAGCTTCATGCGTCCAGTATCGCCACGCGCTGTCCGGTTCCCTTCGCGGGGTGGGGACCGGGCGGGGACGTCCCCAGGGATGGCATGTACCTTGCGGACCGTGCCCGCTACCGAGAAGACCGTCCGGCGCTCCGCGCTGATCGCCTCCGCCGTCCTGCTGTCCACCGCGCTGACCGCGCCGGCCGCCCTCGCGGCGCCCGAGCCGACGACGTCCCCGTCCGCCGTACCGCCTGCGCGGATGTCGACCGTGGGCGGGGAGCGGCTGGGCAGGCCGGGGACCCAGGTGAACCTGGCCGCCGGGGTGCCGGTGCTGCCGAAGGAGCTGTCCGCCCGGTCGTGGATCGTCGCGGACGCCGAGAGCGGCGACGTGCTCGCCGCGCACAACGCGCACTGGCGGATGGCCCCGGCGAGCACCCTGAAGATGCTGTTCGCCGACACGCTGCTGCCGAAGTGGCCGCGCACGACTACGCACCGTGTGGAGCCCTCGGACCTGGCGGGTGTCGGCGCCGGGTCCAGCATGGTGGGCGTGAAGGAGGACGAGACGTACACCGTCCACGACCTGTGGCTCGGCGTCTTCCTGCGCTCCGGCAACGACGCCGTGCACGTGCTGTCCGCGATGAACGGCGGCGTGAAGAAGACCGTCGACGAGATGAACGAGCACGCCGAGGAGCTGCAGGCCGGCGACACGCACGCCGTGAGCCCCGACGGCTACGACGCCCCGGGCCAGGTGTCCTCCGCGTACGACCTGACCCTGATCGCCCGCTCCGGGCTGCAGAAGAAGGACTTCCGGGAGTACTGCTCGACGGTGCGGGCGCAGTTCCCCGGGGAGACGAAGAAGAACAAGAAGGGCAAGCGGGTCCGCGGGTCCTTCGAGATCCAGAACACCAACCGGCTGCTCAGCGGCGACTACGACGTGCCCGTCTACCAGGGCATAGCCGGGGTGAAGAACGGCAACACCACCAACGCCGGGGCGACCTTCACCGGGGTCGCCGAGCGCGACGGCAAGGTGCTGCTGGTGACCGTGATGAACCCGCAGAAGAAGGAGTCCAACGGGGTCTACAAGGAGACCGCGCGCCTCTTCGACTGGGGCTTCGCCGCGGCCGGCAAGGTCGAGCCGGTGGGCGAGCTGGTGCCGCCGAAGAGCGTGGAGGAGGCGAACGCCGCGGCCGGTCCGTCCGCGTCGCCCGGCCAGGCGGGGGGCACCGGGGCCGGGTCGAAGCCGGTGGCGAGCGCGCACACGGGCGGCGGCGCCGACGGCATGGGTGTGGCGTTCGGCATCGCCGGCGGGGTGGTGGTGCTGCTCGCGGGCGGCACGTTCCTGGTCAACCGGCGCTGGCCGCTGCCGGACCTGGTGCGCCGCCGTTCCCGTCCGTGACCTCGGCGGCCTCGTCGTCCTTGCTCGGGGTGGCCGTCCAGGCCGCGCAGAACAGGACGAGTTTGGTGGTGAGATTGATCCACAGCAGCAGCGCCACGGGGACACCGAAAGCGCCGTACATGCTCTTCGCGGCGACGCCCTGGATGTAGCCGCTGAGCAGCAGTTTCAGCAGTTCGAAGCCGACGGCGCCGGTGAGCGCGGCGACGGTCAGCCGGCGTCGGGAGGGCTCGACGCCGGGCAGCAGGGTGAGGACGTAGAGCAGGAGCAGGAAGTCGGTGCCGGCGGCGACGGCGAACGCGGCGATCTGCAGGATCACCCCGCCCCAGCCGCCCTTCTCCAGTCCGGCGGCGTCGCTGATCCGTCCGACCAGGGCGGTGGCGACGGCGGAGGCGGCCAGGGTGACGAGGACCGCGCCGCCGAGGCCGACGAGGATGCCCGCGTCCTTGCCCTTGCGCAGCAGCGGGTTCTCCTCGTCGTCGGGCAGCTCCCACACCGCGCGCAGGCACTCCCGCATGGAGCCGGCCCAGCTGATCCCGGTGAACACCAGGGCGGCGCCGGCGATCAGGCCGACGGTGCCCGCGTTGGCCGCCAGCTCCCCGACGTCGAGCTGGTCGGAGATGCCGGGCACCTGGTCGGTGATGGTGTTCTGGAGGGTGTCCTGGCGCTCCTTGCCGAGGGTCGCCGCGCCGATCGCGGCGGCCACGGTGAGCAGCGGGAACAGCGCGACGAAGCTGCGGAACGTCATCGCCGCGGCGAGCCGCGTCCAGTGCACCCGGTCCAGCCGCTCGAACGACCGCCACGCGTGCGTGAGCGACAGCCGGGTCACCCAGGGCCCCACCACAGGGAGCTTCTTCAGCCAGTCCACGATCCGACTCTGCCCGCATCCCGGAAGACCAATGTCCTGGTCCCCCAGAAACGGACGACGGTGGCCAGTGCCATACCGACCAGCGCCCCGGACACGGTGTCCGCGCGCTGCGAGGTGTAACCCAGCCCGTAGTGGCTGACGGCGAGGCAGAGGAGCTGTACGGCGGCGCCGGCGAGGTTGACGGCGAAGAACACCGCGAACGGGCGGGCGCCGCGCACGCGCCGGTCGCGGTAGGTTCCGTGGGCGTTGGCCGTGTAGGCGACGGAGCAGCCGGCGACGAAGGACAGCGCCTTCGCGGTGAGCGGCCCGAGTCCGCCGGGGCCGCGCAGATACGTGAAGAGGGCGAGGTCGACGGCGTAGGCGAGGAGGCCGGCGGTCGCGAAGCCGAGGAGCTCCCGCCGGTGCCGGCGCAGGCGGTCCCTCACCAGTCGGCCACCGCCAGGGCGTACATCGCCGCCCACACCAGGCCGATGAGGGCGAGGGCGCGGTCGCCGAGGACCACGTCCTCGGGTTCGCCCGCGGTGCCCCGGTCGGCGAAGACGGCGTAGCGCAGCACGGCGAGGACGAAGGCGACGACGGACAGCTGGCGCCAGGGCAGCACGCTGGTGTGCGGCACGCCGCCCTCCTCCAGGGCCCACAGGCAGTAGCCGAGGACGGCGACCCCGGCCGCGAGCTGCCACACGAAACGCAGGTAGCCGGTGGTGTACTCGGTGAGCAGCGCGCGCGTGGCTCCGCCGTTCCCGGCGAGCTGCACGGCCTCGGAGTAGCGCTTGGCGGCGACCATGAACAGGGCGCCGAAGCCGGTGGTGATGAGGAACCAGCGGGACAGCGGGATGCCGAGGGCGAGGCCGCCGGCCGTCGCGCGCATCACGAACCCGGCGGTGACGACGGCGAGATCGACGACGAGGACGTGCTTGAGGCTGACGCAGTAGGCCAGTTGCATCACGAGGTAGCCGGCGAGCAGCGCGGCCAGCTCCGGCGGGCACAGCAGCGCGGCGGCGGCCGGGGCGAGCACGCCGAGGGTGATTCCGGCGGCGTAGGCGGCGGGCACCGGGACCTGTCCGGCGGCGACCGGGCGGCGGCACTTGACGGGGTGGGCGCGGTCGGCCTCGGCGTCGCGCGCGTCGTTGACCAGGTAGACGGCGGCGGC
The DNA here is from genome assembly GCF_022696125.1 of Streptomyces sp. GB4-14. Taxonomy (NCBI): domain Bacteria; kingdom Bacillati; phylum Actinomycetota; class Actinomycetes; order Kitasatosporales; family Streptomycetaceae; genus Streptomyces; species Streptomyces sp. GB4-14. The sequence continues at coordinate 2,333,728 of NZ_RZHO01000002.1, forward strand.
GCAGGCGGTGAACAGCGTGAACACCAGGGCGAGCCGGGTCAGGGCGTGCGCGGTGAAGAGGACGCCCGCGGCGGCCGGGGCAGCGGCCACCAGGACGTTCTTGACCCACTGCTTGGGGCGCGCGGTGCGCAGCAGGCCGGTGAGGAGCCCGCCCCGGACGGACGGTTCCGCCCGTTCCCGCTCGGGGCGCTCGCGCAGCAGCGTCACGCCGTGCCTCCCGTCATCCAGCGGGCACCGAGCCGGGCGGTGAGCGCGCCGAGGGCGGCGCCGGCGGCGACGTCCGACGGGTAGTGGACGCCGGCCACCAGCCGTGACACGCACACGGCGGCGGCCAGCGGCGGCACCGCGCGGGCGCCGAGCGCGCCGAAAGCGACGGCGGCGGCCGCGGCGGAGGTGGCGTGGGAGCTGGGGAAGGAGTGCCGTCCGACGGTGCCGACCAGGGGCTCGACATGAGCCGGGCGGGGGCGGCGCACGACCCGTTTCACCACGGAACTCGCCGCGTGCGCGCCCGCGGTGAGCGCGGTGCCGCGCAGCCAGGCGCCGCGCCGGGGTCGGTCCACGACGGCGCCCGCGAGGCCCGCCGCGACCCACACGGCGCCGTGCTCCCCCGCCCAGGACAGGGCGCGCGCGGCCCCGGCCACGCGCGGGTCGGAGCCGCACGCCCTGAGCGCGGAGACGATCCGGTGGTCCACCCCGTGGAGACCGCGGGGCCGGAAGAGGTCGTGCTGGTCGTCCATGTGGCTCACTGTTCACCCCCGGCGCACCGGAATTCCATCGCTTCGGGACGACATCCCATTAATCACCCGTTTCGGGGACGGGATTCACGTTTCAAAACCAACGGCTCACAGAGGGGCGATACGGTCGCCGTCATGCCTGCCGACACCGTTTCCGTCACGGGGTGGGGCCGCACCGCTCCGTCCGCCGCCCGGCTCGTCCGTCCGCGGACGTTCGAGGAGGCCGCCCTCGCCGTCCGGGGGTGCGGGGCGCGCGGCGGCATCGCGCGCGGCCTCGGCCGGGCGTACGGGGACGCCGCGCAGAACGCGGGCGGCGAGGTCTTCGACATGACCGGTCTGGACCGGATCCACGCGATCGACGCCGACGGCGGCACCGTGCTGTGCGACGCGGGCGTGTCCCTGCACCGGCTGATGGAGGTGCTGCTGCCGCTCGGCTGGTTCGTGCCGGTGACGCCCGGCACGCGGTACGTGACGGTCGGCGGGGCGATCGGCGCCGACATCCACGGCAAGAACCACCACGTCAGCGGGTCCTTCTCACGCCATGTGCTGTCGTTGGAGCTGCTCACCGCCGACGGGCAGGTGCGCACGGTGGCTCCGGGCACGCCGCTGTTCGAGGCGACCGCGGGCGGCATGGGGCTGACCGGGGTGATCCTCACCGCGACGGTCCGCCTCCAGCCCGTGCGGACCTCCTGGATGTCCGTCGACACCGAACGCGCGTCCGACCTCGACGATCTGATGGCCCGTCTCGCCGACACCGACCACCGCTACCGCTACTCGGTCGCCTGGATCGACCTGCTGGCGCGCGGCAGGGCCACCGGGCGCGCGGTCCTCACCCGCGGCGACCACGCCCCGCTCGACGCCCTGCCGCGCTCCGCCCGCCGTGAGCCGCTGTCGTTCCGCACCTCGCGCCTGCCCGCCGCGCCCTCCTTCGTGCCGGAGGGGCTGCTCAGCCGGACCACCGTGGGGCTGTTCAACGAGCTGTGGTTCCGCAAGGCGCCCCGCTCGCGGACCGGGCAGCTCCAGCGGATCCCCGCGTTCTTCCACCCGCTGGACGGCGTGCCGCACTGGAACCGGATCTACGGGCGGGGCGGCTTCGTGCAGTACCAGTTCGTCGTCGGACACGGCCGGGAGGACACCCTGCGCCGGATCGTGCGCCGGATCTCCCAGCGCCGCTGCCCGTCGTTCCTCGCCGTCCTCAAGCGGTTCGGGGACGCCGACCCGGGCTGGCTGTCGTTCCCGGTGCCCGGCTGGACCCTGGCGCTGGACATCCCGGCGTCGCTGCCCGGCCTCGGCGCCTTCCTCGACGAGCTCGACGAGGAGGTCGCCGCCGCCGGCGGCCGCGTCTACCTCGCCAAGGACTCCCGGCTGCGTCCCGAGCTGCTCGCGGCCATGTACCCCCGGCTGGACGACTTCCGCGCCCTGCGCGCCGAGCTGGACCCGCGCGGGGTGTTCACCTCGGACCTGTCCCGCCGCCTCCGCCTGTGACCCCCTCCCCTCTCCCGGCCCCCTGAGGAGCTGTCGTGAAGGACGCCTTCGGCCTCCCCCAGTCCCTGCTCGTGCTCGGCGGTACCTCCGAGATCGCGCTGGCGGTCACGCGGCGGCTGATCGCCCGCCGCACCCGCACGGTGTGGCTGGCCGGCCGCCCCTCCCCCGGCCTCGACGAGGCGGCCGGGCAGCTGCGCGCGCTCGGCGCCGAGGTGCACACCGTCGACTTCGACGCGCTCGACCCGGCCGGCCACGAGGACGCGCTCGGCAAGGTGTTCGCCGAGGGCGACGTCGACATGGTGCTGCTCGCCTTCGGCACCCTGGGCGACCAGGCGCGCGACGAGCGGGACCCGCGGGCCGCGGTGCGGGTCGCGCAGACCAACTACACCGGCGCGGTCTCCGCGGGCCTGGTGTGCGCGTGCGCCCTTCAGGCGCAGGGGCACGGCTCGCTGGTGGTGCTGTCGTCCGTCGCGGGCGAGCGGGCACGCCGCGCCAACTTCATCTACGGCTCCAGCAAGGCGGGCCTGGACGCGTTCGCGCAGGGCCTGGGCGACGCGCTGTACGGCACGGGCGTGCACGTGATGGTGGTGCGTCCCGGGTTCGTGCGGACGCGGATGACGGCGGGGCTGCCCGAGGCGCCGCTCGCCACCACCCCGGATGCGGTGGCGACGGCCGTGGAGCTGGGGCTGCGGCGCCGCTCGGAGACGGTGTGGGTGCCGGGCGCGCTGCGCGTGGTGATGTCGGCGCTGCGGCATCTGCCGCGCGGGGTGTTCCGCCGGCTGCCGGTGTGAGGGCCGGCCGCCGGGGTCAACGCGCGGAGACCGAGCCCCGGTCGACGTGTCCCGCCTGCGGGGGCACCACGGCGGTCCCGAAGGGGAAGTCGCGCAGCTTGCGCCACACCGCGTCGGCGCCCTGCTCGTAGAGGGCGAAGCCGGTGCAGGGCCACTCGGCCTCGTACCCGGCGAGGTCCTCGTAGGCGCGGTCCATGGCCGCCTCGTCGATGCCGTGCGCCACGGTGACGTGCGGGTGGTAGGGGAACTGCAGCTCGCGGGCGACCGGCCCGGACGGGTCGCGGACCTGCTGCTGCAGCCGCGTGCAGGCCTCGGCGCCCTCGACGACCCGGACGTACACCACCGGCGACAGCGGCCGGAAGGTGCCCGTGCCCGACAGCCTCATCGGGAACGGCCTGCCCGCCGCCGCGACCTCCGCGAGGTGCGCCTCGACGGCCGGGACGGCCGTGTCGGCGACCTCCGTCGGCGGCAGCAGGGTGACGTGCGTGGGGATGCCGTAGGCGGCGGCGTCGCCGAAGCCCGCGCGCAGCTGCTGAAGCCGGCTGCCGTGAGGCTCCGGGACCGCGATCGACACGCCGATCGTTACGGTCCCCACGTCGTCTCCTGTCGTTGTGGTGGTGAAGCGCGGTGGTGGAGCGGGTGCGCGTCCGGGTGACCGCCGAAGCGGTCACCCGTTCTCGACTGTACGACCACGACCCGGATGCGGGCAGGCGCAGGAGGAGTGATGTACAGCGCTGTGCGGTGGTACGGACGGGGCCCGTGGGCCCGTTCACCGCGCCGGTGCCGTGTCCGGCGCGGTGCTCTCAGTGCTTGGCGGGCAGGAAGCCGACCCGCTCGTACGCCTGGGCGAGGGTCTCCGCCGCGACGGCGCGCGCCTTCTCGGCCCCCTTGGCGAGGATCGAGTCGAGCGTCTCCGGGTCGTCCAGGTACTGCTGGGTGCGCTCCCGGAACGGAGTCACGAAGTCGACCATGACCTCCGCCAGGTCCGTCTTGAGCGCGCCGTAGCCCTTGCCCGCGTACTTCTCCTCCAGCTCCGGAACGGTGGTGCCGGTGAGAACGGAGTAGATCGTGAGCAGGTTGCTGACGCCGGGCTTCTCCGCCACGTCGTAGCGGATCACCGTGTCGGTGTCGGTGACGGCGCTCTTGACCTTCTTGGCGGTGGCCTTCGGCTCGTCGAGCAGGTTGATCAGGCCCTTGGGGGTGGACGCCGACTTGCTCATCTTGACCGCCGGGTCCTGGAGGTCGTAGATCTTCGCCGTCTCCTTGAGGATGTACGGCTTCGGGAGCGTGAAGGTGTCGCCGAACCGGCCGTTGAAGCGCGTGGCGAGGTCGCGGGTCAGCTCGATGTGCTGGCGCTGGTCCTCGCCCACCGGCACTTCGTGGGCCTGGTACAGCAGGATGTCCGCGACCTGCAGGATCGGGTACGTGAACAGGCCGACGGAGGCCCGGTCGGCGCCCTGCTTGGCGGACTTGTCCTTGAACTGGGTCATGCGGGAGGCCTCGCCGAACCCGGTGATGCAGTTCATCACCCAGGCGAGCTGGGCGTGCTCCGGCACATGGCTCTGCACGAAGAGGGTGCAGCGGTCCGGGTCGAGACCGGCGGCCAGCAGCTGGGCCGCGGCGAGCCGGGTGTTGGCCCGCAGCTCCTTCGGGTCCTGCGGGACCGTGATCGCGTGCAGGTCGACGACCATGTAGAAGGCGTCGTGGGTCTCCTGGAGCGCCACCCACTGGCGGACGGCACCGAGGTAGTTGCCGAGGTGGAAGGAGCCTGCTGTGGGCTGGATTCCGGAGAGCACGCGGGGTCGGTCAGTCGCCATGCACACCATTCTCTCAGGTTCCGCGGGGCGGTCCGGAACGGACCGGGAACAGGTGGGAACCGATCCGTTCCGCGGGGTGTAACAAGAGAGTGAGGACGCGGGAGGGGGGCCGCATCGTCGATGAGGCCGCGGTGATCGCACGCGTACGCGCCGGGCAGCCGGAGGCGTACGCGGAGCTGGTGCGCGCCCATACGGGCATCGCGCTCAGGGCGGCCGCCGCGCTCGGGGCGGGGCCGGACGCGGAGGACGTGGTGCAGCAGGCCTTCGTGAAGGCGTACTGCGCGCTGGGGCGCTTCCGGGACGGCGCGGCCTTCCGGCCGTGGCTGTTGTCGATCGTGGCCAACGAGACGAGGAACACAGTGCGCGCGGCGGCACGCAGGACGACCCTGGCCGGCCGGGAGGCGGCCCTCGTCGGGGCCGAGCCGGTGATACCGGAGTCGGCGGACCCCGCCGTCGCCACGCTGGAGACCGAGCGTCGCGCGGCCCTGCTGGCCGCCCTGGAGCAGCTGAGCGAGGAGCACCGGCTGGTCGTCACCTACCGGTACCTGCTGGAGATGGACGAGCGGGAGACGGCCGAGGCCCTGGGCTGGCCCCGGGGCACGGTGAAGTCCCGTCTGAACCGCGCCCTGCGCCGGCTCCGGCGGCTGCTGCCGGAAGGGGGTGCGCCGGCGTGAGCGGACGGCAGGAGGAGGAGCTGCGGCGTCTGCGCGAGGAGCTGCGCGCCTACGGCCGCACCCTGGACGCGCCGGACGGGCCGGCAGGTGCGGAGACGATGGCCGAGCGGGTGCTCGCCCGGATACTCGCAGAGGAACTCCCCGCCCCGGAGCCGCCCCCTCGGTCCCGCGTACGTGCGATCCGGCACTGGACGCGCACCCGCTGGCGCTCTCTCCTGACCGCCCTGTGCGGTCTGCTGACGGTGCTGGTGCTGACGCCCCCGGTGCGGGCGACGGTGAGCGACTGGTTCGGCTTCCACGGCGTCCAGGTACGGCACGACCCGTCGGCGGTGCCCACCCCGGGCGGCCGGGTGCCGGACTGCGCCGCTCCGGTGCGGCTGGAGGAGGCGGCCCGGCGGGCGGGCTTCACGCCCATGGTCCCGGAGGCGCTGGGTCCGCCGGACGCGGTGTCGGTCGGCGCCCTGCCGCACGGGCGGTCCCTGGTCAGCCTGTGCTGGATGGACGACGACGGCCGGACGGTCCGCCTGGACCAGTTCCCGGGCCGTCTGGACCTCATGTTCACGAAGACGGTGCGGGAACAGCCGGAGTGGCTGGACGTGGGGGGCCAGGGGCTGTGGTTCCCACGGCCGCATGTGCTGACCTTCTGGATGGTGGACGGGGAGGGGCGCAGGTTCACGCGGGAGGAACGGACGGCGGGGCCGACGCTGCTGTGGAGCCCGGCCGGCCGGGTCACCCTCCGCCTGGAGGGGGTGGAGTCGCGTGCGCGGGCGCGCGAGATAGCGACGTCCATCACCCCCGGGTCCGGCACGTGACCGCCCTCCCGGGGCTCCGCCCCGGACCCCGCTCCTCAAACGCCGGAGGGGCTGGGATGTCGACAGGGGGTCTGGGGCGCAGCCCCAGGGACGGGAAGGGAAGGGGCGGCGGGGGCGAAAACCCCCTGGGAACCCCACCGCACCGACCGGTGTATCAAAAGTGACAGGCGGCTCTCACCAAGCCGCACGAAGTTCGACCAGCCCAGTGGGGGACCACACATGCACACCTGGAAGGACGGCACCGGACGACACCTCAGGGCGATCCTCGTCGCCACCCTGGCCCTGCTCACCTGGGCCACCCCACCCGCCACCGCCGGAGGCCCCACCAGCGTCCTGATCGTCTCGGCGACGACCGGCAAGACCGCCAGCCTGTACTACGCCGACAAGCGCTACACAGCACTCGAGCGCCTGCTCGGCCCCGTGCACCAGGGCACCCGCACCAGGCCGCCCCACCTCGCCACGGCCTCCGGCCAGCACATCAACGTGACGTGGATGGTCCACGACGTGACCCCGTGGCGGGTGCACCAGATCGCCCTCCCCGACGGCAGTCAGGACGCCTGGATACACACGTCCACCCGCATCACGGACGGCAACGACGGCACCTGGCACCGCGCCGAGCAGCCGGCCAAGCTCCGCGCCCTGCTCGCGCAGCTGGGCGTGACGGCCACCGGCGCCTCCGCGCCCGCGGCGCAGCCGACCCCGCGTGAGGACCTGCACATGGCCCCCACGCCGGCAGCCGCCTCCGCCACGGACGGCGGCGGTGACGGCGCCGCCTGGTGGTGGGCGGTACCGGGCCTGGCGGCGGGAGCCGTCCTGGCCCTGGCACTGCGCCCGTACGCGCTCCGGGGTGCGGCCGCCGTGCGCGACCGCAGGGGCCGGGGCGACGGACCCCGCCAGGAACTCCTGGACGTGTGACGGAGCCGGCAGGCGACCTCAGCCGAGGTCGACCTCCGGGTACAGCGGGAAGCCCGCGACCAGATCGGTGGCCCGGCGCGAGATCTCGTCGGCGACCTTCTCGTCGAGGACGTGGGACGCCTTGGACGGCGCACCGGACTTGGTGGTGCCGGGCTCGGCGGTGGTGAGGACGCGGTCGATGAGACCGGCGACCTCGTCCATCTCCGCCGTGCCGAGCCCGCGCGTGGTCAGCGCCGGGGTGCCGATGCGGATGCCGGAGGTGTACCAGGCCCCGTTGGGGTCGGCCGGGATGGCGTTGCGGTTGGTGACGATGCCGGAGTCGAGCAGCGCCGCCTCGGCCTGCCGGCCGGTGAGGCCGTAGGAGGAGGCGACGTCGATCAGGTTGAGGTGGTTGTCGGTGCCGCCCGTCACGAGGGTGGCGCCGCGCCGCATCAGGCCCTCGGCGAGGGCGCGGGAGTTGTCCACGATCCGCTGGGCGTAGTCCTGGAAGGCGGGCCGGCGGGCCTCGGCGAGGGCGACCGCCTTCGCGGCCATGACGTGCGGCAGCGGCCCGCCGAGGACCATCGGGCAGCCGCGGTCGACCTGGTCCTTGAGGGAGTCGTCGCAGAGCACCATGCCGCCGCGCGGGCCGCGCAGCGACTTGTGGGTGGTGGTGGTGACGATCTGGGCGTGCGGCACGGGGTCGAAGTCGCCGGTGAGGACCTTGCCGGCGACGAGACCCGCGAAGTGCGCCATGTCGACCATGAGCGTGGCGCCGACCTCGTCGGCGATCTCCCGCATGATCCGGAAGTTCACGAGACGGGGGTAGGCGGAGTAGCCGGCGACGATGATCAGCGGCTTGAACTCGCGGGCGGTGGCGCGCAGCGCCTCGTAGTCGATCAGGCCGGTGGCCGGGTCGGTGCCGTAGGAGCGCTGGTCGAACATCTTGCCGGAGATGTTGGGCCGGAAGCCGTGGGTGAGGTGGCCGCCGGCGTCCAGGGACATGCCGAGCATGCGCTGGTTGCCGAAGGCCTGGCGCAGCTCCGCCCAGTCGGCGTCGGAGAGGTCGTTGATCTGGCGGACGCCGGTCTTCTCCAGGAAGGGCGCCTCGACGCGGTCGGCGAGGAGGGCCCAGAAGGCGACCAGGTTCGCGTCGATGCCGGAGTGCGGCTGGACGTAGGCGTGGCGGGCGCCGAACAGCTCGCGGGCGTGCTCCGCGGCCAGCGACTCCACGGTGTCCACGTTGCGGCAGCCGGCGTAGAAGCGGCGGCCGACGGTGCCCTCGGCGTACTTGTCGCTGAACCAGTTGCCCATCGCCAGCAGGGTGGCCGGGGAGGCGTAGTTCTCGGAGGCGATCAGCTTGAGCATCTCGCGCTGGTCGGCGACCTCCTGCCCGATCGCGTCGGCGACGCGCGGCTCGACGGCGCGGATCACGTCGAGGGCGGAGCGGAAGGCGGTGGACTCGGGGGTGAGCGAATGCTCGGCAGACATGGGGACCTCCGGACGTAGCGTTCAGCGTTCACGGTACGGATGGCCCAGGCGCACGGCACGTTCCTCGCGGGCCGCTCCCCGATGGTTGGTCCCATCCCAGCGCGCCAGTCACGGCCCGCGGGCCAGGTTACCGGGTGGCCCGGACCGGCGCGGCGGGTGTCCGCGATACGGGAGTGAGCGGCGCCCCGCCGTCGGCGCGGGGCCGCCGGTCAGAGGATGACGTGCGGCAGGAAGCGGGCGTACCCGTCGGTGACCAGGCCGGAGGACTCGCGGATGCCGAGGCCGGCGGCCTCGTGCTCCACCACCCAGGTGCCGAGGACGACGCGGTTGCCGTCGAAGTCGGGCAGCGGGGCGAGCTGCTGGTAGCAGCAGGGTTCGTCGCGGAGTCCCGGGGCGGTGCCGGGCTCGTGCACGGTGACGCCTGCGCCCTCGCGGCCCAGCAGCGGCTTGGCGACCCAGCCGGTGGTGTCCGCGAGTTCGCGGGGGCCGTCGAGGTAGGAGGGGAGGAGGTTGGGGTGACCCGGGTTGAGCTCCCAGAGGATCGCCAGCAGGGCCTTGTTGCTGAGCAGCATCTTCCAGGCGGGTTCGATCCACAGGGTGGAGCCGGTGCCTCCGCCGTTGTCGAGGGTGTCGAGCACGTGGTCGGCGAAGCGGTCGGTGGTGAGCCACTCCCACGGGTACAGCTTGAAGATGCTGCGGATGAACCGCAGGCGGGTGTCGACGAAGCGGCCCGAGAGGCGGTCCCAGCCGATCTCCTCCATGGAGAGCCAGTCGGTCTCCAGACCGGCCTGCTCGGCGGTCTCCTTGAGGTAGGCGACGGTCATCAGGTCCTCGCCGCTCTCGTCGCCCGCGGTGTGGGCGAAGTACAGCGGGCTGCCCGGCGGGAGCAGCGCGGACTGCTTCTTCCAGGCGTCGACGAGCCGTTCGTGCAGGGAATTCCACTGGTCGGCGCCGGGGAAGCGCTCCTCCATCCAGAACCACTGCGGGGAGGCCGCCTCCACCAGGGAGGTCGGGGTGTCCGCGTTGTACTCCAGGAGCTTCGCCGGGCCGGTGCCGTCGTAGCGGAGGTCGAAGCGGCCGTACAGGGACGGCAGTTCGTCCCTGCGGTGCCAGGACTCGGTGACGGCGTCCACGACCCGGGGGTCGGTGATGCCGAGGTCGGCGAAGCGGCCCTCGGTGACGATGTGCCCGGCCGCGGCCAGGCTCATCGCGTGGAGTTCCTCGACGGTCTCCTCCAGCGCCTCCACCTCGTCCAGGGCGAAGACGTAGTAGGCGCTCTCGTCCCAGTAGGGGCGCAGGGAGTCGTCGGGGTAGCGGGTCAGCGGGTAGATGAGCCCCTGTTCCTCGACGGTCTGCTGCCAGCCGGGGCGGGGCTCGGTGGTGCGCCGCTCCACGGCGGCTCAGCCCCCGCCGCTGCCGGAGCAGCCGAAGCCGCCCCGGTCGACGGCCTCGCTGCGGCTGAAGGTGCCGTGCTCGGCGTAGCCGTTGCGGACGTCGGAGTCGTAGTACCAGTCGGCGTCGGTGGTGCGGGACCTGCTCTTGCCCCGGGAGCCGGAGGAGCCGCCGGAGCAGTTCTTGTCGGAGACGACCTTGTACCCGTCGCCGAGGGTGTAGCTGTCGCGGTCCACGCACCGCCGGTCCGGGTCGGACCCGCAGGCCGACAGTGCCGCCGCGAGCACGCCCATGCCGCCCAGCACCACCGTGCTGGACCGCAGCCGTCGCCGTGTCTGCGCCATGCCCTTCGTTCCCCCTCGTGTCGCGCCGGACCGTTCCCGTGTCGCCCGGCTCGCGGCGGACAGCCTAGAGACCGTTCCGCCGGGCCGCACGGGAGCCCCCGCTCCCGCCCGCGTCGGCGGTGACGGTTTGTCAGCGTGTGGTGCGCTATGACCGATCGGCGCCGGCGGAAGACCCCGGGCTCCGGTCGCGGGAGGCGGCTCGGGCGCGGTCACGGCAGGGAGCGGAGCAGCGCGTCCAGGGTGCCGGCCCACGCGTGGTCGGGCGGGGTGGCGTAGCCGACCACGAGGGCGTCGCCGACGGGGTCGGTGACGCCGGGGTGACGGAAGGAGTCCAGGCCCTTCACGGCGAGGCCCTGCCAGGTGGCCGACCGCCGCACCGACTGCTCGGTGCCGGCGGGCAGTTCGAGCACCGCGTGCAGTCCGGCCGCGATGCCGGTGACGCGGACGTGGGGCGCCCGTGCGGCGAGGGCCTCGACGAGGGCGTCGCGGCGGCGCCGGTAGCGCAGGCGGGCGGCGCGGACCTGGCGGTCGTAGGCGCCGGAGGTCAGGAACTCGGCGAGGGTGAGCTGTTCCACGACGCCGACCGTCCTGCCGCCGCCGTGGTCGACGACGTCCGGCAGCAGCCACGGCGGCACCACCATCCAGCCCAGCCGCAGGCCGGGGGCGAGGGACTTGCTCGCGGTGCCGAGGTGGACCACCCGGCCGGGGTCGAGGTCCTGGAGGGCGCCGACGGGCTGGCGGTCGTAGCGGAACTCGCCGTCGTAGTCGTCCTCCAGGATCAGGCCGCCGGTGCGGCGCGCCCACTCCACCACGGCGGCCCGGCGCTCCGGGAGAAGCGCCCCGCCGAGCGGGAACTGGTGGGCCGGGTTGAGCAGCACCGCGTCGGCGTCGCCCGGGTCCTGGGCACGGGTGCCGAGGGCGTCCCGGGCGAGCGGCGCGGTCTCCAGGCCGGCGCGGTGGACGAGGTCCCAGTGGACGTCGAGGCCGTACGGCTCGACGGCGAGGGTGCGGGCGCCGCGGGCACGCAGCACCTCGGACAGCAGCTGGAGGCCGTGGGCGAAGCCGGAGCAGACGACGACGTGCCCGGGGTCCGCGCGTACGCCCCGGACCCGGGAGAGGTAGCCGGCGAGGGCCTCGCGGAGTTCCGGGCGGCCGCGCGGGTCGCCGTAGCCGAAGGCGTCGTGGGGTGCGGCGGCGAGGGCGCGGCGGGTGGCCCTGAGCCACTCGGCGCGCGGGAAGGAGGCGAGGTCGGGGGTGCCGGGCAGCAGGCTGTACGGGAGCCGGCCGGGGGTACGGCGAGGGGTGGGGGCGGCCGGGCGCTCGGGGACGGTGCGCGGGGCGACCCGGGTGCCGGAACCCTGGCGGGCGGTGAGCCAGCCCTCGGCGATCAGGTCGGCGTAGGCGTCGGCGACGGTGTTGCGGGCGATGCCCAGGTCGGCGGCGAGGGAGCGGGAGGAGGGCAGCCGGGTGTCCGGGGCGAGCCGGCCGCTGCGGACCGCTTCGCGCAGGGCGTCGGTCAGGCCGCGCCGCAGTCCGGGCCCGGCCGGGTCGAGGTGCAGGTCGATGCCGAAAGTGGCCCAGCGTTCCGCCATGGAACTGGACCATACTCCTGGGCTTCCTCGCCCCTAGGGTCGACGGCATGACGAACACCGACACGACCGGGACGGTCCCCTACGCGGCGGAGGAGCCCGCCCGCATGGAGTGGGCGAAGCACGCCCCCGAGGTCTACAAGGCGATGGTCCGGCTGGACGCCGCGGCCCGTAAGGGCCTGGACCCGAAGCTGGCCGAGCTGGTCAAGATCCGCGCCTCGCAGCTCAACCACTGTGCCTTCTGCCTGGACATGCACAGCAAGGACGCCCTCGCGGCGGGCGAGAGCGTGGAGCGGATCATCCAGCTGTCCGCGTGGGAGGAGTCGCGGCACTTCTACACGGAGAAGGAGATCGCCGCGATCGAGCTGACCGAAGCGGTCACGGTCCTCACGGACGGCTTCGTGCCCGACGAGGTGTACCAGCGGGCCGCCAAGCACTTCGACGAGGCGGAGCTGTCCCAGCTGATCGCCGCCATCGCGGTGATCAACGCCTGGAACCGGTTCGGCGTGACCTGCCGGATGACGCCCGGCCACTACCAGCCGGGACAGCGCCACTAGCGAGCGGTCAGGGCAGCCACTTCTCCCAGACGGAGCGGTGGCTGTCCACCCACTTCTTCGCCGCCTCTCCCGGCGACAGCTTCTGCTCGGCGATCATCAGGGAGACCTCGTTCTGGTCCTCGGTCGTCCACTCGAAGTTCCGCAGCAGCTCCGCCGCCTTGCCGCCGTTGCGCGCGAAGTCCGCGTTGAGGTACTTCTGCAGCGGGGTGTGCGGATAGGCGCAGGCGACCTTCTCCGGGTCCGCGTCGCAGCCCTCCTCGTACGGCGGCAGCTTCACCTCCGTCATCGGCACCTGCTCGGACAGCCACTGAGGGGTGTACCAGTAGGTGAGGAAGGGCTTCCTCTCCTTGGCGAACTGCTGGATCTGGGTGATCTGCGCGGCCTCGGAGCCCGCGAACACCACCCGGTAGTCCAGCTTCAGGTTCTTCACCAGCGCCTTGTCGTTGGTGACGTAGGACGGCGAGCCGTCGAGGAGCTGGCCCTTGCCGCCGCTCTCCGGGGTGCGGAACTCACCGGCGTACTTGTTCAGGTTCTTCCAGTCGGTGACGTCCGGGTGCCGCTTGGCGAAGTACGTCGGCACGAACCAGCCGATGTGCCCGGTGACGCCCAGGTCGCCGCCGCCCACGATGGTCTTCTTCTCCTCGACGTACCGCTGTTCCTGCTCGGGGTGGCCCCAGTCCTCCAGGATCGCGTCCACGCGGCCCTGGCTGAGGGCGTCCCAGGCGGGCACCTCGTCGACCTGCACGGTGTCGACGCGGTAACCCAGCTCGTGCTCCAGCAGGTACTGGGCGACGGCCACGTTGGCCTGGGCGCCGACCCAGGACTGCACCGAGAGGGTGACCGTCCTCGCCCCGCGCGCGTTGGCGAACGGCGAGGCCTGCCTGGTCATGTCGGCGGCCCCGCAGCCGGTCAGCAGCAGGAGCGCGCAGCCCGCCGCCACGGCGGGCATCGTACGGATCCGCATGTCACGCTCCCTTCGTCGTGCGGCGTCCGGTGGGCTGGGTGACCCGGTCGAGCATCAGGCCCAGGCAGACGATCGCGGCGCCGGCCACCAGTCCGGTCGCCAGGTCGCCCTGCGCAAGACCGAAGACGACGTCGTAGCCGAGCGCGCCGCCGCCGACCAGACCGCCGATGATCACCACGGCCAGGACCAGGACCACGCCCTGGTTGACGGCGAGGAGCAGCGCCGGGCGGGCCAGCGGAAGCTGCACCTGCCGCAGCTGCTGGGCGCCGGTGGCGCCGAGCGAGCGCGCCGACTCCAGGGCGGCGGGATCGACCTGGCGCAGCCCCTGCGCGGTGATGCGGACGACGGCGGGCAGCGCGTAGACGACCGCGGCGGCGACCGCCGGGGCGCGGCCCACGCCGAACAGGGCGACCACGGGGATCAGGTACACGAACTGCGGCATCGTCTGGAACACGTCCAGCACCGGGCGCAGCAGCCGCTCGACGCGGTCGCTGCGCGCGGCGGCGATGCCCGTGGCGAAGCCGATGACGAGGGTCACGGCGACGGCGGCGAGGACCTGCGACAGCGTGTCCAGCGACGGCCCCCACACGCCGAGCACCCCGATGGCGGCCATGGCGAGCACGGCGGTGAGGGCGGTGCGCCAGGTACCGATCAGCCAGGCCAGGGCGGCGACGATCAGCAGCACGCTCCACCAGGGCAGCCACTGGAGTCCGTCGCGGAGCGGGTCGAGCACCCAGGTGGTGAAACGGCCCGCCCAGTCGGCGGTGCCGCCGACCACGGGCACGCCCGAGTACAGGTGCGCGGTCATCCAGTCCACGGCCCGGTTGACCGGCTCCGCGATCCCGACCTCCCAGCTCTCCGGCCACTCCAGCCGGCCCGCGAGACGTCCCACGGCCGCGACGACGACCGCGGCGGCCAGGGCGCACGCGCCGAGCAGGCGGGCGTCGGGGGCGGGCGCGTCCCCGAGCCGGGCGCCGGCCGCGCCGGTCACCCGGTCCAGGACGACCGCCAGCAGCACGATCGGGATGCCGGCGGCGAGCGCGGCGCCCACGTCGACCGAGGCGAGCGCCTGGTAGACGCGGTCACCGAGGCCGCCCGCGCCGATCACCGACGCGATGACGGCCATGGAGAGGGCCATCATGATCGTCTGGTTGAGGCCGAGCAGCAGCTCCTTGCGGGCCAGCGGGACACGGGCGGTCAGCAGGCGCTGGCGTGCGGTCGTCCCGAGCGACTCGACGGCCTCCAGCACCTCCTTGTCCGCGCCGCGCAGCCCGAGCGCGGTGAGGCGGGCCATCGGCGGGGCGGCGTAGACGACCGTGGCGAGCACGGCCGCGGGGACGCCGATGCCGAAGACCAGCACGACCGGCAGGAGGTAGGCGAAGGCGGGCAGCACCTGCATGGTGTCGAGGACCGGGCGCAGTGCCCGGTGCATACGGTCGGACAGCCCGGCCGCGAGCCCGAGCAGCGCGCCCGCCACGACGGACGCGGCGACCGCGACCACCATGAGCGCGAGTGTCTGCATGGTGGGCACCCACATGCCCAGCAGTCCGCAGGCGAGGAACGCGGCGGCGGTCCCGAGCGCGAGCCGGACGCCCGCGACACGCCAGGCGGTCAGCGCGGCCACCGCGGTCACTCCCGCCCAGCCGACGGCGAGGAGAGCGAGATAGACGGCGCGTACGGCGATGACGACGGCGTTGCTGACGTGGCCGAGGAAGTACAGGAACAGGGGGTGGGAGTCGCGGTTGTCGACGATCCAGTCACTGGCGGTGCCGAGGGGCCCGGACAGGTCGACGGTCAACGCCCCGGGCCACGCCCCGCTCCCCCACCGGCTCGCCGCGAACGGCACGACGACGGCGGCGAGGACGAGCAGGACGCCGAGCTTGCGGACGAGCGCATTGCCGAGGACGCCGGAGGTCGCGGTCCCCCGCGTGGTGGCGGTGAGGGTCGTCATCAGACGGACTCCTCACCGGCGGCGGAGGCGGCCGCCCTGCCGGCGCCCGGGGCGGGCACGCCGGGCCGTCCGGCGCCGGCCGGCCCGTCCGCCCCGCCGTCGGCGGGCCCGTCGGTGTCCGGCCCGGCGGCACCGCCGACCGCGGCGTCATCGGCGGACGCGCCCGTGCCCGGGCCGGCGGGAGCGTCCCCGCCTGCGGCCGGGTACCCGGCGGGCGTGCCCGCGCCCCGGTGGGCGGAGCCGCCGGCGCCTCCGGCAGCGGCCGGTCCGTCCGACGCCGCGTCGGCGGGACCGCTCGCGTCCGTGAGCGCGGCGCTGCCGCTCGCGGCGTCATCCACGGAGGTGTCCGCGGGCGTGGCGGTGGGGTGGCCGGCCACCACGTTCAGCAACGCTTCCGCGTCCACGACGCCCACGCACTCGCCCCCGTCCAGGACGCGGGCGGGGGCACCGGCGGTGGCGACCGTTCCTATGGCCTCCGAGACCGTGGTGTCGGGGGCGACCGTCGGACCGGTGCCCGCCCGTTCCGCCGGCGAGGCGGGACGCATGGCCGTACGGACGGTCAGGACCTGCTCGCGCGGTACATCCTGGACGAACGCGCGCACGTAGTCGTCGGCGGGCGCGCCGACGATCTCCTCGGGCGTGCCGAGCTGCACCACACGGCCGTCCCGCATCAGCGCGATGCGGTCACCCAGCTTCAGCGCCTCCTGGAGGTCGTGCGTGATGAAGACCATCGTGCGGCCCTCCTCACGGTGCAGCCGCACCACCTCGTCCTGCATGTCCCGGCGGATCAGCGGATCGAGCGCGCTGAACGGCTCGTCGAACAGCAGCACTTCGGGGTCGACGGCGAGGGCGCGGGCCAGTCCGACCCGCTGCCGCTGGCCGCCGGAGAGCTGGGCCGGCCGGCGGCGTTCCATGCCGGCGAGACCGACCTTGGCGACGACCTCGGCGGCCTTCTCGCGCCGCGCGGCGCGGCCCATCCCCTGGATCTCCAGGCCGTAGGCGACGTTGTCGAGGACGGTGCGGTGCGGCAGCAGGCCGAAGTGCTGGAAGACCATGGCGGCGCGATGGCGCCGCAGTTCCCGCAGCCGCGTCCCGTCCATCGCGCGGACGTCCTCGCCGTCGATGGCGATACGGCCCGCGGTCGGCTCGATCAGCCGGGTCAGACAGCGCACCAGTGTGGACTTGCCGGAGCCGGACAGGCCCATGACGACGAAGACCTCGCCCTTGCGGACGTCGAAGGAGACGTCCCGCACGGCTGCGGTGCAGCCGGTGCGGGCGCGCAGCTCGGCCGCGTCGAGGGAGGCGAGTGCGGGGTCGGCGGGCACCCTGTCGGCGCGGGGCCCGAAGACCTTCCACAGTCCGTCGACGGAGAAGACGGGCGGGGTGCCCGGGTTGGACGCGGATGCGGCGGAGCCGGCCACGGTCGTCGCGCTCATCGCGCATCACCGCCGATCAGCTCAACGGCGCGCTCGCCGACCATCAGCACGCCGATCATCGGGTTGACGGCGGTCATGGTCGGGAAGACGGAGGCGTCGGCGATGCGGATGCCCTCGAGGCCCCGGATCCGCAGCTCGGGGTCGACGACCGCGGCCTCGTCGTCGGGGGCGCCCATCCTGCAGGTGCCGGCCGGGTGGTAGACGGTGTGCGCGACCTTGCGGGCGTACTCGCTCAGCTCCTCGTCGCCGGTGACGTCCGGACCGGGCGCCACCTCCCGCTTGAGCCAGTGCGCGAGCGGCTCGGTCCTGGCGATCTCGCGCGCGATGCGGATGCCGTCGACGAGCGTGCGGCCGTCGTAGTCGTCCTCGTCGGTGAAGTACCGGAAGTCCAGCGCCGGCTTGACCTCGGGGTCGGCGCTGGTCAGGTACAGCCGGCCGCGGCTCTTCGGCTTGGGGATGTTCGGCGTCATGGAGACCCCGAACTCCGGCCGCTCGTATCCCAGTCGCTCCGGGTTGTCCGTGAAGGGGATCTGGTAGAAGTGGAACATCAGGTCGGGGCCCGCGTGTCCGGGGTCCCGGCGCACGAACAGACCGGCGTCGGAGTCCATCGCCGAGTTCTCCGGGATGGGCCCTTCGGTCTCCCACACGATCACCGACTCGGGGTGGTCGAGCAGGTTCTCGCCGACCCCCGGCAGGTGGTGCGCCACGGGGATGCCGAGCGCCTCCAGGTCCTCGCGCGGTCCGATGCCGGAGTGCAGCAGCAGCCGCGGCGAGTCGACGGCGCCGGCGCACAGCACCACCTCGTTGCGGGCGCGGATCAGCACCTCCTCGCCGTCCTTGGTGCGCACATGGACGCCCTCGGCACGGGTGCCGTCCAGTTCCAGCTTGTACGCCCAGGTCTCCAGCCAGAGCGTCAGGTTGGTCCGTTCGTCCATCACCGGGTGCAGGTACGCCACCGAGGCGGAGGACCGCTTGTTGTTCTCGGGGTGGTAGGCGAGGTCGAAGAAGCCGGCGCCCTCGGTGAACGGCTTCTTGTTGAAGCCCTCGATGCGCGGCACCCCGAGCGCGTTCTGCGCGGCGTCGACGAAGTCGCGGGCGATGGCGTTCCGGTCCTTCTCGTCGACCGGGACGATGTTGTTCTTCAGCCGGGCGTAGTACGCCTCCATCTGCACGGCGCCCCAGCCCTTGGCGCCGGCCCGCTCCCACTCGTCCCAGTCGGACGGCAGCGGCTTGAACGCGATGAGGGTGTTGTGCGAGGAGCAGCCGCCGAGGACGCGGGCGCGGCTGTGCCGGATGTGCGAGTTGCCGCGTGGCTGCTCGGTGGTGGGGTAGTCGTAGTCGAGTTCGCCGCCGAGCAGCCCCATCCAGCGGCGCAGCGTCAGCACGTCCTCGCGGCCGACGTCGCTGGGGCCGCCCTCGATGACGGCGACGGTGACGTCCGGGTTCTCGGTGAGGCGGGAGGCGATGACGGAACCGGCGGTGCCGCCGCCTATGACGACGTAGTCGTAGACAGGAGTCTTCTGGGTCATGGAGGTACTCCAGGGGCTCGGACGGGAAGGACGCCCCGGGAGGGGCGCCCGAAGGGGGCGCGGGGCTCTGTCGACATGCGGCTCCGCCGCGTGAGCGCGATCAGCCCCCACGGCGCCGCGGCCGCCACGCGACGTGCGACGTCACGGCACCGCCGGGTCACGGCGTCAGCCGCGGAACCACCGCACCGGCGCCGGCGCCAGGTTCTGGTAGACGTGCTTGGTCTCGCGGTACTCCGCGAGACCGGCCGGGCCGAGTTCGCGGCCGGTGCCGCTCTTGCCGAAGCCGCCCCACTCGGCCTGCGGGAGATAGGGGTGGAAGTCGTTGATCCACACGGTGCCGTGGCGCAGCCGTCCGGCGACCCGGCGGGCGCGGCCCGGGTCGGCCGTCCACACGCCGCCGGCCAGGCCGTACTCGGTGTCGTTGGCGAGGGTGACGGCCTCGTCCTCGGTGCGGAACGTCTCCACGGTGAGGACCGGTCCGAAGACCTCCTCGCGCACCACGCGCATCTCGCGGTGGCAGCGGTCGAGGACGGTCGGCTCGTAGAAGTAGCCGGACGCGGGGCGTTCGGGCGCCGGCTCGGGCCGCTTGCCGCCGCAGCGCAGTACCGCGCCCTCCTTGAGCGCGGACTCGACGTACGACTCGACCTTCTCGCGCTGCTGCGCGGAGACCAGCGGGCCGCACTCGACGCCGTCCTCGGTGCCCCGGCCGAGCCGGATCTTCTGTGCGCGGCGGGCGAGTTCGGTGACGAAACGATCCCGCACGGACTCCTCGACGATGAGGCGCGCACCGGCCGAGCAGACCTGGCCGCTGTGGATGAAGGCCGCGTTGAGGGCCTGGTCGACGGCGGTGTCGAAGCCTTCCTCGGTGGCGCAGGCGTCGGCGAACACGACGTTGGGGTTCTTGCCGCCGAGTTCGAGGGCGACCTTCTTGACCGTCGGCGCGGCCGCCTGGGCGACCTTGGTGCCGCTGACCAGGCCGCCGGTGAAGGACACCAGGTCGACGTCGGGGTGCTCGGCCATCCGCGCGCCGACGGTGTGACCCGGGCCGGTGACGATGTTGGCGACGCCCGCGGGCAGACCCGCCTCGGTGAGCAGGCCGATCAGCGCGACGGTGGTCAGCGGGGTGATCTCGCTGGGCTTGACCACGAAGGTGTTGCCCGCGGCGAGCGCCGGGGCGATCTTCCAACTGGCTTGCAGCAGAGGATAGTTCCAGGGGGTGATCAGGGCGCAGACACCGACGGGCTCGTGCACGACCACGCTGTGGATGTCGGGCGAGCCCGCGTCCACGACCCGGCCGGGCGCCTCGGCGGCGACCAGATCGGCGAAGTAACGGAAGGCGTCGGCCACGCAGTCGATGTCGACGCGGCCCTCCTCGACGGTCTTGCCCGCGTCCCGGCTCTCCAGCAGGCCCAGTTCCTCACGGTCACGGACCAGGAGATCGGCGACACGGCGCAGCAGCGCGGCCCGCTCGGCGACGGGGGTGTGCGGCCAGGGCCCCTCGTCGAAGGCGCGGCGCGCCGCCGCCACGGCGAGGTCGGTGTCCTTCTCGTCGCCCTCCGCGACCACGGCGAACGGCCGGGCGTCCGCCGGGTCGAGGATCTCCCGGGTGGCCCCGGAGACGGCGGCCCGCCACTCGCCTCCCGCGTGAATGGTGTCGCGCGCCCGCAGTTCTGTGCTGTCCGCCATGATCGGTTACTGCCTTCCGTCCTGTTCCGCGCCCGTGAGTCACATGCGTGCTACCCCCGAGACCGGGTGCGCCTGCCCTGCGGGGCGAAATACATGCGGAATCAACGCACGGAGTGCGCTTCGTCACGGCGCCCCCGGGGCTGGGCCGGCCTCGCAGCAGACCGCGGGCATTCGTGCCTCCCTCAGTGCCTTGAGGGCCTGGGAGGTACTCCCGGGCGGCACAGGTGGGCGCGGGCGACGCCTCGCCGGCGCCGAGTCGCGCGGACTTCCCCCGGCCCGCTGCGGCCGACAGGACGTCAGATCACGACGACGCGCACGTCGCGGACGGCGGACAGAAGTGACGCACCGCCGTGAGCGCAAGCTCCAGCTCCGGATCGACCCCGTCCGTGGGCGCGCCGTACGCGGCGATCGCGTACACCTTGCCGTCGTGCGGTGAGCGGAAACGCACGTCCTGGACGTGCCAACTGCCCACGTCGGGCTCGCCGCGCAGCGAGTCGGCGAGGTAGGCGAGGCGCAGTCCGTTCACGCCCTCCTCGTCCAGCCGCACCAGCTCGACCTGCTGGAAGCCGTCCGGCTTCGGCGTCTCCTCCGACAGGTACAGGTCGAAGGACTCCTCCGGCGACGACTCGGCGACCTCGTACACCTGAAGCCGCCGGAACCCGTCCGGACTCCGGTAGTTCACGACGTCGAAGCCGTGCTGCGAAGGCACCGTCTGCCGTTCCCACCCCGTGGGCCGGGCGACGGTGAACCCCTCGGCGTCGTCGTGCAGCTCGAAGCCCTCGGGCAGCGGCGGCGTCTCGGCACCGGGCGACTCCGACGTCCCGGAGGACTCCGCGGGCGCCGCCTCGGACTCCCCCGCCTGCGACGGCGACACCTGCGCGGTGTTCGTACGCGTACCCCCCGCCCGATCGTCCGCGCCACCGCCCCCGCCGTCGTCCCCCACGACCGCACTCAACACCAGCGCCACCGCGACCCCCACCCCCGCGGCCCCGCCCAGCACACCCCACACCATCCGCCGCCGTCCGGCGTCGGGCGCCCCCGGCCTCGGCGGCTCCGGAACGGACCACGCCCCGCCCGCCGGGGCATCGGGATCGGTCACCCCGCCCTGGGCTGCCGTGGGCACGACCGGCTGGAACGACGGCGGAGGAGGCGGCGGCGGAGTCACCGGCGCGGCCGTGCCGTCGCCGTCCTCCCAGCGCTGGGCGTCCTCGTTCCAGTACCGCTGTCCCCCGGTCATGGCGTCCCTCTCACATTCCCAGCAGCGCGGCGACGGCCCCGGCCGACGAGAACAGGGTCAGGACGCTCTGGGCGTCCGTGAGCGCCTCGCGCAGCCGCTGTATGCGGCCCTCGCCGGCGGTCCCGGTGCGGGTGATCTCCTCCTCGGTGTCGGCGAGGGTGGAGTCCAGCCGCGCGACCTGCTCGTTCTCCCGCAGCCTGGTGAGGTCGGCGCGCAGTTCCCGAACGGCGGCCAGCAGCTCCTCGGCGGTCTCGTCGCGTGCCGTCGCCGTGGTGTTGTGCGTCTCGGCGCGGGCGTTGGCGCCGAACGCGAAGGAGGAGTTGTCGGCGCGGCCGATGCTGACGTTCGGTTCGTCGGTTGCCATCGTCAGTCGGATCCCTTCTGCGGCTCGGGGCCGCCGGTCGTGGTCTGGGCGCGCGCGTGGTCGCCGAAGGCGAACGACGAGTTGTCGGCGCGTCCGATGTGCACCGCGCCGCTGCTGATGTTGACGATCTTCTGCACGAACTCGCCGGTCTCGTAGCCCGCTTCGCCCAGCGCCAGCCGCACCCCGCGGCTGATGCGGTCCTGCACACTGCGCAGGTACCGGGCGACGTCCATGTCCTGGAAGGTGGACCCGGCGGGCGCCGCGGCCAGCTCCCGCACGGACAGGGCGGGCCCGTCGGGCAGTGCGTGGGCGTGGCCGCCGGTCAGCAGCCGCCACGCGAAGGGCAGGCCCCGGCCGAGGGTGATCAGCGCTTCACCGGCGGAGCGAGGCACCAGGACGGCGGCGCCGGCGATCCTGCCGGTCCGGTCGTCACGGAATTCCTGGTGGGCACGGTCGGCGTCCTTGAAGTCCGCGCGGACCGGCAGCAGCACGTGCGGCGCGATCTCCAGCATCAGCATCCGGCCCTGGGTGTGGACGCGGACGAAGACGGTGACGACCAGCTCCTCCTCCCAGCCTCCGACGCGGATGCGCAGGAAGTGCCTCCGCTTCTCGCCGCCCTCCTCGACGGCCCGGGTCCGGTGCTGCTCGAAGTCGCCCGGCGCGTACGGCGCCTCCTCGCGGTTCCGCAGCCCTTCGACGGGCAGGAACACGCACTCGTCGATCTCCAGCCGCCGCAGCCGGTCCCGTACGCCGGGGCCCGCGTGCTCGGCCGGGATCCGCAGCTGCTCGATGAGGGGCCGGACCCGGTCGAGGACGGCCCGGTTGCCCAGCGGCTGCTGGTCCGCGTCCTCGTCGGGCCGCAGTTCGACGGCGAGCACCCAGGTGTCGTACGGCGAACCCGTCCCGCAGAAGGGGCGCGCCTCGTGATACATGACGAGCGGCGAGTGCTGCTCGATCCGGATGCGCCGGATCAGTCTGCGCAGGCGCTGCCCGCCGGACTGCTCGGCGCGGTCGCCCGCGGCGTCGGGGAAGCGGTCCCTGGAGAGTTCCTCGGCGAGGACGCGGGCGAACTGGTCACGCCGTCCCGCCACGCACAGGCCGATCACCACGAGCACGCCGATCCCGAACCACGCCTGCCAGGGTTCGGCGCTTGCCGCGAGGCCGTCGGCGATCGCGCTCAGCGGGTCGTCACCGCCGGATTCGTAGGAGGACTCGTACCCGGAGTCGCCGTCCGTGCCGCCGAACGCGGCGGCACCGAGGCTGTACAGGACGAACACGGTGATGATCCGGCCGCTCCAGCGGACCAGGGGCGCGACGGCCCGGGGCGCCAGGGGCGCGACGGCGAGCAGCAGACTGGGGACGAGGAAGTAGGCGAGCAGCCCTCCGCTGATCAACGCGCCCACGAGCCACAGGCCGAGGATCGCCGCCGCCCACAGCATCTCCAGCCGCCGGGCCCGCAGCGCGTGCGCGAGAACGCGGGCCGCGTCGAAGCCGAGCGAGGGCGCGACGACCCGCTGTTCGTGGAGGTAGAGCTCCTCGATGACCCGGTCGCGGTAGCCGGCGTCCAGGTAGGTTCCCGCGCACAGCAGCCGGGACGCCTCGCTGGCGTACGGGGGCACGGACGGCGGGCCGTCCGGCGTCCCGCCCGGGTGCTGTGGCTGCTGCTGGGGCACGAAGGCAGTGCTCACGCGGATCCCCCGATACGCGAATCGACGTCACCACCACACGGAGTGACGGGGCATCAGCATAGGGGAAGGGCGGGCGGGTGCGAACCGAATTGACCACAGGGGCCGACGGGACCGTGCGACGCGCGGGGCCCCGCACCGGACGAACCGGTACGGGGCCCCGCGAAGGCCGTGAGGGCCAGGTCAGATGAGGCCGAGGGAGCGGACCGCCTCGCGCTCCTCCTCGAGCTCCTTGACGGAGGCGTCGATGCGGGCGCGGGAGAACTCGTTGATCTCCAGGCCCTGGACGATCTCGTACTTCCCGTCCTTCACGGTGACCGGGAAGGAGGAGATGAGGCCCTCGGGAACGCCGTAGGAGCCGTCGGACGGGATGCCCATGGAGACCCAGTCGCCGTCGGCGGTGCCGTTGACCCAGGTGTGGACGTGGTCGATGGCGGCGTTGGCGGCGGAGGCGGCCGACGAGGCGCCACGGGCCTCGATGATGGCGGCGCCGCGCTTGGCGACGGTCGGGATGAAGTCCTCGGCCAGCCACTTCTCGTCGTTCACGACCTCGGCGGCGTTCTTGCCGGCGATGGTGGCGTGGAAGATGTCCGGGTACTGGGTGGCGGAGTGGTTGCCCCAGATGGTCAGGCGCTTGATGTCGGAGACCGAGGAGCCCGTCTTCTTCGCGAGCTGGGTCAGCGCGCGGTTGTGGTCCAGGCGGGTCATGGCGGTGAAGCGCTCGGCCGGGACGTCCGGGGCGGCGGCCTGGGCGATCAGGGCGTTGGTGTTGGCCGGGTTGCCGACGACCAGGACGCGGATGTCGTCCGCGGCGTGGGCGTTGATGGCCTGGCCCTGCGGCTTGAAGATGCCGCCGTTGGCCTCGAGGAGGTCACCGCGCTCCATGCCCTTGGTCCGCGGCCGGGCGCCGACGAGGAGGGCGACGTTGGCGCCGTCGAAGGCGACGTTCGGGTCGTCCGTGATCTCGATGCCCTGCAGCAGCGGGAACGCGCAGTCGTCCAGCTCCATGGCGGTGCCCTCGGCGGCCTTGAGCGCCGGGGTGATCTCCAGCAGGCGCAGCTTGACCGGCACGTCCGCGCCGAGCAGCTGGCCGGAGGCGATGCGGAAGAGCAGGGCGTAACCGATCTGGCCGGCCGCGCCGGTGACGGTGACGTTCACGGGAGTGCGGGTCATGGCGTTCTCCGTATGACAGCTGGCGGTGGGGCGGTCCCTGCCCCCTGGTGCGGGATCCCCGTTCCGGCTCGTGACCGGCGCCCGCCAGGATGATCGATCACCGGTTCGAATGATCGATCTCTTGGCGTCAAGAGAGATCCAGCGGTCAGGCTATCGCGCATCCGCCGGCGCGCACGGCCGGGCTCCCTGTGGCCCGCCCCACAGAGTGACCGCGCGCGCACGCGGGTAACCGGTGGCGGCGGAGAGATGAGGAGAGAGGGAAGGGGGCGGCCGCTCCGTCCGGGAGAGGTGAGGGCGGGGCGGCCGCCGTCCGGGACCGACCGTGCCGGTATCCCGTGGGGGTACTTCTCGCGTGCCCGCCCCAGGCGGCCGCATTCACGTCACCACGGTTCCCTCACATGTCACGCCCCGTACGGCCTACACGGGCGAGGGAATCGGCCGCCCTGCCCCGACGGCACGGTGGCCGGTGGCCCGGGATCCGGCCGCCGCGCAGGAGCGGCCGGACCGTCAGCCGGTGCAGCCCTTCTCGCCCGTCGCGGCCAGCACCGCGCAGGCCTTCGCCTCGGTCGCGGAGGCGACCGGCACCATCATCGTGTAGGCGACCGTGTCGCCCGGCGCGCCGACCGAGTCGGTCTGCTGGGACGTGCCCGAGCTGATCTCGACGGTGTCCCCCTGCGCGGCCTGGGTGATGCGCCCCCACGCGGCGGCGCAGACCTCGCTGTAGCGGACCTCGACGGTGGTGGCGCCGACGACCGCGGAGCCGGCCGTGGTGACCAGCTCGCCGCTGCACCCCATGACCTCGGCGTCCTTGCCCGCGCAGCTCTTGCCGCTGCACTTCACGCCGGGAGGCAGCTTCGCCTCTCTGGTGACGGTGGGCGACGGGGAGGGCTTGGCCTCCTTCTTGTCGCCCTGGGTCTCGGTGACGTACAGCCCGGCGGCGACCACCACCAGCGCGCCGAGCGCGCCGACGAGGAACATCGCCGTGCGCCGCTTGCCCGTGGGACGGCCGGGACCGGCGCCCGGACCGGACGGCTCCGCGGGCGGCGGGCCGTACCCGCCCGCCGCGGGCGCCCCGGGGCCGTAGGCCCCCGGGTAACCGGCGTCCGGGTTGACGACCCCCCAGGAGTTGCCGCTGCCCGACGCGTCGCGCACGTCGGTGGCGGTCGGCTGCGGCGGCACACTCGGCGACACCCCGGCCGGACCGGCGATCCCCGTACGGGTCCCGCCGCCACGGGAGCGTCCGCCTCCGCCCGACGGCGGCCCGGCCAGCTCGCTCAGCGCGGCGCGCGCCTGCGAGATCCGGATCGCCTCCATGGTCATGTCGTGCCGCATCTCCGAGCGGCTCCAGGCGCGCTCGGCGAGCTCCCACATGGTGGTCAGGTGCACCGGGTTGGTCCCGGTGACCTCGGCCAGCGCCACGATCGCGCCCTTCGGCGCGAGCAGCCGGCCGTTCAGATAGCGCTCCCAGGACGTCTTGCTGTAGCCCGTGCGGTCGGCGACCGACGCGACGCTCAGCCCGCTGCGGTCCACCAGCCGCCTGAGCTGACTGGTGAACTCTCTGATCTGCGGATCGAGTTCATCCGGCAAGGCCTTCCAACGAGGCATTGCTTCCCCCTCTTCCCCCCGGTTCGTGCTGGTGTTTCCCTCGCGCATGGTGCCCGCTGCCACGTCCCGTCTGGCTACCCACAGGGATGCCACCGGGACGGGTCTCAGTTCCCGGGGTGGGGGCGCACGGGAGCAACAGGGCGCGTGCGGCGTGCACGCCCAGTCGCTTGCGCTCCAGTGTCCCACCGGTCGGCCTCCCGGCCGAACGGAACCCCGGAATCCGCGGACCGGGTGAACCGGACCGGTACGACCGTCCCACCGTCTTCCTGTCCTACCACCCCGGCACCCTCACGCGGAGGTGTCGGTGGCCACATCACCCTCGCGCGGACACCCGCGTCGCGAACAGGCGCCGGAGTCATCGCAAGGGTGTACGGGGATTCCGGACCGCGTACCGGAACGGTTACTTCCATGCCACAGCGGCCGGGCCGTCGTTGATCGGGCCGTCCGCCGTGCAGGAACGTGGTGCGCGGCGGCGGCCCGTCCTCTCACGGGGGTGTGGACGGGCCGCCGTTCCGCCGTGCGGGCGGCTCAGCTGTCGACCGTGAAGTGCAGCACGTCCTGCAGCCACGGGAACCGCAGCAGCGGATCCGGCTGCATCATCAGCGCCAGCAGCACGATCACCAGACCCAGGCCGCCGTACGTGACGATGTCGGTGAAGCGGGAGCGCACGGCGAGCATGCCGACGTCCGGCACCACCCAGCGCAGGACCGCACCGGCCACCAGCGCCGCGCCGATCAGCAGCAGCCCGACCCGGAACACGTCCAGCGCGGTCAGCAGCAGGCCCAGGCCCACGGTGAGCAGCACGGCCAGGATCGGCCACTGCCGGGCGGGCGCGGGGGCGTCGCCGGGGGCCGCGCGGCCGCCGCCCTCGGGGCGCGCGGTGTCCCGGGTGAACAGCGGGAACCTGCGGGTGGCGCGGCGCGGGACGCCCTCGGCGTCGGGCGCGCTGACCGCGTCGCGCACGGTGACGTCCTCAGGGGACTCCTCCACCGCCGCGGGCGCCTGCGGGGCGTCCGGCGCCTTCCGCTCAGCCGACACTGCGCTCCGCCGCCTCGACCACGTTGACGAGCAGCTGCGCCCGGGTCATCGGGCCGACGCCGCCGGGGTTGGGCGCGACCCAGCCGGCCACCTCGGCCACGCCCGGGTGGACGTCGCCGACGATCTTGCCCTCGGCGCTGCGGGAGACGCCGACGTCCAGGACGGCCGCGCCCGGCTTGACGTCCTCGGGACGGATCAGGTGGGCGCTGCCCGCCGCGGCGATGACGATGTCCGCGCGCTTCAGGTGTGCGGACAGGTCGCGGGTGCCGGTGTGGCACTGGGTCACGGTGGCGTTCTCGCTGCGCCGGGTCAGCAGCAGCGGCATCGGACGGCCGATGGTCACGCCGCGGCCGACGACCACCACCTCGGCGCCCTTGATCTCCACGCCGTGGCGGCGCAGCAGCGTGATGATGCCGTTGGGCGTGCAGGGCAGCGGGGCGGGCTCGTTGAGGACGAGACGGCCGAGGTTCATCGGGTGGAGGCCGTCGGCGTCCTTCTCCGGGTCCATCAGCTCGAGGATGCGGTTCTCGTCGATGCCCTTGGGCAGCGGCAGCTGGACGATGTAGCCGGTGCAGGCCGGGTCCTCGTTCAGCTCGCGGACCACCGCCTCGATCTCCTCCTGCGTGGCGGTGGCGGGCAGTTCGCGCTGGATGGAGGCGATGCCCACCTGGGCGCAGTCGCGGTGCTTGCCGGCGACGTACTTCTGGCTGCCGGGGTCGTCCCCCACGAGGATCGTGCCGAGGCCGGGCGTGACGCCCTTCTCCTTCAGCGCCGCCACGCGGGCGGTCAGATCGGACTTGATCTCGGCTGCGGTGGCCTTGCCATCGAGAATCTGGGCGGTCATGGCCCCATCCTCGCGGATGACCGGGCCCCTGTTCCAATCAGCCCGCATTCCGGTCGGCCGCGGCGCCCGGACCGGGCATTCGCTCACCATCGGCCGCAATACGAGCAAGATCGCGATGTTGCACTTGCACAACACATATGTCGTACCGCTGGACAAGGAAAGGAACGGTCAAGAACGATGAACGCACAGTGCCGCGGGCAGAACCGGGGGGACGGACCGCATCTGTAGTACTTCCTCCGCGCCGTGCCTCGCGTCCCCGCACCAGAAGCGCAACGGAGGAAGAACCGCCATGAGTTTCGGCGACCCGAACAACCCCTACGGGCAGCCGCCCCAGCAGCCCCAGGCCGGCCCCGGCTACGGCTACCCCCAGCAGCCCGGCCAGCCCGGGTACGGCTACCCGTCGGCGCCCCCGGTGGGCCAGCCGTACGGCGGCGGTTACGTCCCCACCCAGATGCCCGGCATCACGCGCGCCGCGCAGATCCTGGTCGGCGTGATCGCGCTCGCACACGTGATCATCGCGGCCGTGTACGGCGTGGCGCTGGCGCAGTGGGACGAGTCGATGCGCGAGGCGAACCTCACGGCCGAGGCCGAGCAGTACGCCGACCTCGGCAAGGGCGTCGTCGTCTTCTTCGCCGGCCTGGCCGCCGTCTTCGCGATCCTCGGCCTGGTCCTCCTGCTGCAGTACGCCAAGGGCGGCAGCTCGGTGCGCGTCTGCTCCATCGTGTACGCGTCGTTCGCCATCGTCAGCGGCCTCTTCGCGCTGGCCATCTACCTGCTCGGCCTGGTCATCTGGGTCGTGTCGATCCTGGTGATCGTGTTCTGCGCGAAGCGGGCGAGCGCCGAGTGGTTCCGGCGCCCGAGGTACTGATCCCGGGAGACCGTCCGTCCCGGCGTTCCACCACAAGGCCGTGTCCGCCCCTCGCAGGGGGACACGGCCTCGGTGTTTCCGGCAACGGACCCGCCCGATTCACGCCATTCCCGCCGCACACCCGTGTCGCACCCGATCGGGGGAGGCCCGGCCCAGGCGTGCCGCCCTACCCTGACCGAGTAGCTGTCAGGCATGGGGGGATGCACCGTGTACAGCCTCATCGTCGTACCTCCGGCGACCGCGCCGGAGGACTCGGGCCGCCGCGACCGGCTCCGTCTGGCCCCCGGCGAGCGCCTCTCCTTCGGCCGCGCCCCGCACGGCAACGGCCTGTGCATCGCGCACGACGGGGTGTCCCGCAGAGCCGGTGAGATCACCGCGCAGGGCGCCTACTGGCTGCTGAGCAACCTCAGCCGGGAGCAGACGTACGTCGTGGAGAACCCGGAGGGCGCGGGCGAGCACATCAAGGTCGGGCCGGGCCGCCTGGACGCGCCGGTGCCGTTCGAGTTCTCCCGGATCGTGCTGCCGGCCTGCGGCGATCTGCTGCCGCTGGAGGTGTGGGCGCCCTGCCACGAGCACGTCCGCCTGGACTCCGGCGACGACGGCGCCGCCACCGCCCCCGCCTTCTCCCTGGACCGCTCCAAGCGGTACTTCGCCGTGCTGGCCGCGCTGTGCGAGCCGCGGCTGCGCGGGGCGCCGCACGCGCCGCTGCCCACGGTGGAGCAGGTGGCGGAGCGACTGCGCCCGGTGTGGCCGGCCGCGTCCCGCACCACGGTGCGGTGGAACATCGACTATCTGGCGGTGAAGCTGCGCCTCAAGCCCGGCCCGGAGAACGCGGATCCGGGTCCGCGGCTGAACGGCAAGAAGGAGTCGCTTGTCTCCCTGGCGCTCCGTTTCGACCTGGTCCGCGAGGACGACCTGGTGGTCCTGGCGGCGCCGCTCCGCCAGGAGGTCCGGTGACGGAGACGTACGCCGTGCCGGTGCCCAAGGGGTACCGGGTGGGCGCGTGGGAGGTGCGCGAGCCGATCGCCACGGGCGCCTTCGGCAGCGTGTACGCCGGCCGCCGCACCGGAGGCGGCGGGGACGGCCCGCGTGACGTCGCGCTGAAGTTCCTGCCCACCGGCACCCGCACCCCGCGCCAGCTGCACCATTTGCGTGAGCTGGCCGAGCGTGAGGTCGAGGTGCTGCGCCGGCTGAGACAGCCGCGCCTGATCCGGATGTTCGAGACGCTGACCGTCGACGACCCCGGCCGCCCGGAGCTGGACGGCGCCACCGTGCTGGTGCTGGAGAAGGCGGAGGGCTCGCTGTCCGCGCTGCTGGACGCCTCGCCCCGGCCCGGCGCCGGGCCCGGCCTGCTCGCCCAGATCTGCGAGGGGCTGGCGCAGCTGCACCGGGCGGGCTGGGTGCACGGCGACCTGAAACCGGGCAACGTGCTGCTGATGGCGGACGGTTCCGTCCGGCTCGCCGACTTCAACATGGCCGCCGAGCTCGAGGGCACGCACGCCTACACGTCCGCGTTCTCCACACCCGACTACACCCCGCCCGAGCTGCTGTGGTCCGAGATCGGCGAGCGGGGCCGTCGCATCCGCGCGTCCGCCGACGTGTGGGCGTTCGGCGTGCTCGCCCATCTGGTGCTCACCGGTGCGTTCCCGCTGCCCGGCGCCACCCCGGCGGCCCGCCGCACGGCCGCCGCCGCGTACGCCGCCGGCACCGAGGAGCTGCGGCTCTCCCCCGAACTCCCCGACGCCTGGCGGGACGTCGTCCGCGCCTGTCTGTCGCGCACGCACGCGGAGCGGATCGGCGTGGAGGAACTGGTGCGCCGGGTGCGGGACGCGGCCGGTGCGGAACGCCCCTTCCGGCTGCGCCGGCGGCTGTCCGCGCGGCGCCGCTCCCGGCGTACGGTCGCCGTCTCGGCGGCCCTGGCGACCGCCGCGGTGGCCCTCGTCGGGTACGGCGTCGACCGGTGGGCCCTGTCCGACGGCGAGCCGGGCGCGAGCGCCAACGCCTCCGCCACGTACGGCGCCGACGTGCTGCGCACGGACCGCGGCGTGCCGGCCGCCTACCGGCTGCTGATCGTGGAGACCGCGCACGACTGCCGCAGCGAGGACGTCACCGCGCCGCTGATCGCGGCCATGCTGAAGGTGGAGAGCGACTTCGACCCCGACCTGTCGGACCCGGCCAGGAACGAGTACGGCATCGCGCGCTGGACGCCGAAGGTGCTGCGGTGGTGGATGAACGAGGACGGCACACCGGGCGAGACGGTCCCCGAGCCGCCGTTCCCGCCCGCCGAGTCGGTGCCCGCGATGGGCCGCTACCTGTGCTGGATCGCGCCCCGGCTGGACGACGACCTGCGGGAGGACCGGCGGGTGCTGATCGCCGCCGCCTACCGCACGTCGTGGCGCAGGGTGAACGACGCGGGGGGCGTCCCCGCCACGTACCGCTCCTACGCCGACCGTGTCGCCCATTACCTGAAGGAGTACGCCCCGCCCGGCCGGAGATGACCCTCGCAGGTGCGACGCGGGCACGCCGGACGGCGGTGGCCCGGTCCTGGTGAGGACCGGGCCACCGCCGTCCGGCTCGGTGCTCAGTGGAAGAAGTGCCGCGTCCCCGTGAAGTACATCGTCACGCCCGCCTTCTTCGCGGCCTCGACGACCAGTTCGTCACGGACCGAACCGCCCGGCTGGACCACGGCCTTCACACCGGCCTCGGTGAGGATCTCCAGGCCGTCGGGGAAGGGGAAGAACGCGTCGGACGCGGCGAAGGAGCCGCGGGCGCGCTCGGCGCCGGCGCGCTCGACCGCCAGCTTCGCGGAGTCGACGCGGTTGACCTGGCCCATGCCGACGCCGACGGACGCGCCGTCCTTGGCGAGCAGGATCGCGTTGGACTTCACCGCGCGGCAGGCCTTCCAGGCGAACGCCAGGTCGGCCAGCTCGGCCTCGGACAGGGCCTCGCCGGTGGCCAGCGTCCAGGTCGCCGGGTCGTCGCCCTCGGCCTGGAGCCGGTCGGTGACCTGGAGCAGCGCGCCGCCGTCGATCGGCTTGACCTCGACCGGGGCGGACGGCGCCTCGGGGGCGCGCAGCACGCGGATGTTCTTCTTCCTGGTGAGCGCCTCCAGGGCGCCCTCCTCGTAGTCCGGGGCCACGATGACCTCGGTGAAGATCTCGGCGACCTGCTCGGCCATCTCCTTGGAGACCGGGCGGTTCACCGCGATCACCCCGCCGAACGCCGACAGCGGGTCGCAGGCGTGCGCCTTGCGGTGCGCCTCGGCGACGTCCGCGCCGACCGCGATGCCGCACGGGTTGGCGTGCTTGATGATCGCGACGGCCGGGGCGTCGTGGTCGTACGCGGCACGGAGCGCGGCGTCCGTGTCCGTGTAGTTGTTGTACGACATCTCCTTGCCGTGCAGCTGCTCCGCCTGCGCGAGGCCGCCCGTGCCGGACACGTACAGGGCCGCGGGCTGGTGCGGGTTCTCGCCGTAGCGCAGGGTGTCCTTGCGCTCCCAGGTGGCGCCGAGGAAGTCGGGGAACTGCGAGTCGTCGACGGGTGCGTACTCGGACGCGAACCAGGAGGCGACCGCCACGTCGTAGGCGGCCGTGTGCTGGAAGGCCTCCGCGGCGAGCCGCTTGCGGGTGGTGAGGTCGAAGCCGCCGGCCCGGACCGCGGCGAGGACGTCGCCGTAGCGGGCAGGGCTGGTGACGACGGCGACCGACGGGTGGTTCTTGGCGGCGGCGCGGACCATCGAGGGGCCGCCGATGTCGATCTGCTCCACGCACTCGTCGGGCGTGGCGCCGGAGGCGACGGTCTCACGGAACGGGTAGAGGTTCACGACGACCAGGTCGAACGGCTCCACGCCGAGGTCCTTGAGCTGCTGCTCGTGGTCGGCGAGACGCAGGTCGGCGAGGATGCCGGCGTGCACCTTGGGGTGCAGCGTCTTGACCCGGCCGTCCAGGCACTCGGGGAAGCCGGTCAGCTCCTCGACCTTGGTCACGGGGACGCCCGCGGCGGCGATCTTCGCGGCGGTGGACCCGGTGGAGACCAGCTCCACCCCGGCCTCGTGCAGGCCGCGCGCGAGATCCTCGAGGCCGGTCTTGTCGTAGACGCTGACGAGCGCCCGTCGAATGGCCCGCTTGTTGCTCTCGGCGGTCACTGGATAACTACCTTTCGTCCCTCGATGCGATAGCCGTTGCGGGCGAGGCGCCCCACGACCTCGACGAGCAGCTTGCGCTCGACTTCCTTGATGCGCTCGTGCAGAGCGCTCTCGTCGTCCTCGTCCCGGACCTCCACCACGCCCTGCGCGATGATCGGCCCGGTGTCGACGCCGTCGTCGACGAAGTGGACGGTGCAGCCGGTGACCTTGGCGCCGTACGCGAGCGCGTCCCGTACGCCGTGGGCTCCCGGGAAACTGGGCAGCAGGGCGGGGTGGGTGTTCACGAACCGCCCGCCGAAGCGCGCGAGGAACTCCTTCCCCACGATCTTCATGAACCCGGCGGACACCACGAGGTCGGGCTCGTACGCGGCGACGGCCTCGGCGAGCGCCGCGTCCCACTCCTCGCGGGTCGGGTGGTCCTTGACCTTGCACACGAAGGTCGGCAGCCCGGCGCGCTCGGCGCGGGCCAGTCCTTCGATGCCCTCGCGGTCCGCGCCGACGGCGACGACCTCGGCCCCGTAGGCGTCGGGTCCGACGGCGGCGATCCCGTCGAGGAGCGCCTGCAGATTGGTGCCGGATCCGGAGACCAGCACGACGAGACGACGCCTGGCGCGCTCGGCCACGGGCTTGGCGGCCACGGTGGGGCCCTTTCTCGGGGAGCGTCTGTACGGCCGGCGGCACAGCGCTTTGTACATTCCTACGAATGCTTCGCGCCCCCTGATACGGGGAAGCCTACGAAGCGGCCGACCGGCAGCAACGATACCGGCACTCCCGACGGGCCCCCACGGGACGGGGGCGTGGCCGGAAGGTAGCGTCTGGTAGGAGCAGGCCGGGGTACGCAGCTCCTGGACACCGGGGCGCACGGGAACGCCGACCGCGCACCGTTCGTTCACAGGGCGACGGACCCGGGCCGCGCGGAGCTGACGGGAACGCACCAGCTCACCGCTCACTCGTAGTCGATACGTCGTGCGAGGCGGTCACACCGCACTCACGCCGTGCTTCACAAAGGGGAAGACGCTCACTTGATGCCGGACCGCAGCCTGCGACTCCTCACGTTCCCCCAGCAGTCGGCCCAGGGAGGGGAGCGTGGCGCCGTGCTGCTGCGGGAGCGCCCCTCCTCGCCGCCCGAGGCCCCCCGCGGCGACGGCGACGACCGCCGTGACGGCCAGGACTCCCGGGACGGTCAGGGGGCTGGCCAGGACGACAATCCGTTCGCGCCCCCGCCGGAAGGCACGCCCGACCGCCCCTGGCAGCCCCGCCACCCCTCGGGCGGCGAGGGCGAGGGCGGCGGCCGCTCCCCGTGGGGCCGCAACTGGAGCGACCGGCAGCCCGGCCGCTCCCCCGGCGGCTTCGGCGAGCGTCCGCGCGGCCCGGAGGGGCAGGGCGGCGGCCAGCAGGGTCCGGGCATGCGCTGGGACCCCACGGACCCGGCCCAGCGCCGCGCGCGCTACGCCCTGCTCGGCGGCATGTGGGCCTTCTTCTTCGCCCTGTTCAACTGGCCTTACCTGGCGCTCCTTCTGGGCGCGCTCGCCCTGTACTGGAGCATCAGCGCCCTGCGCGCCAAGCCCCGCGGCCAGGACCCGGACACCCCGGCGTCCGAGCAGAAGGGCCGCCCGCAGACCACGGCGGCGGTGAGCGGCCTGGTCACGGCGGGCCTGGCGCTGCTGCTGGTGGCGGGGGTCTTCGGCGCCCGTCTGGTCTACAGCGACTACTACGAGTGCACCAGCGACGCCCTCACGCAGCAGGCGCGCCAGTCCTGCGCGGACCACCTGCCGGAGCAGCTGCGGGGCCTGCTGGACGAGCAAGGCTGACGGAAGGCGCACCGGACGTCTCCCCGGACCCCGTCCAACCGCTCAGGCGGGTGGGCGGGGTCCGGTGTCGTCCGGGGCCAGGGGATCGGGGCGGGGGCGGAGGTCGCGGAGGCCGAGGGAGCCTGTGCCGTCCGGGAGGGCGCCGCGGTCGCCGTGGTCACGGTCACCGTCATCGAGGAGCAGGTAGGGCTCGTCGTCGGCGACGGGAGCAGGGGCGGGGGCGCTTCGCCCGGGCTTCCGCTCGAACCACCTGCCGCGAGGGAGCCGCGCCCTCGGAGCCGGGCGCGGCGGGACAGGACGGCGCCGGGGCGCGACCACACGGTCCGGACGACGCTCGCCCCCGCCCCGCCCGTACGACCGCCGGAGGCACCACGCCCGTACGGTCAGGGCCGTCACGGCGGCCGTCAGCCCGAGCCACACCGCCGTCGCCAGACCCACCTGCCACCACACCGGGCCGAACCTCGCCAGCGCGGCCGTGCCCAGCGGGCCGCCCGCCAGCCCGGCGAGCAGCGCCAGCAGCACCCCGGACAGCCCCGCCGCGAATGCGGCCGCACCGGCGGTCCGCCCGGTCGTCCAGATGCCGAAGCGCCCCCCGCCCGTCACGGACCCCCTCCCGACGTACCACCCCACCACGGCCCCCGCCGTCAGTGGCAGCGCCGCGACCGTCCCGTGCAGCGCCGTGCCCGCGCCCGGGTCCGGCACCGCCGCCAGCAGCGGGAACGGCGGCAGCAGCGGCGCTCCCTGCCCACCGAGCGGCGTCACCGGGACGCCGACACCGAGCAGGAAGCCGGGGCCCAGGGCGTAGGCCGCCGCCCACACCGCCGCGTTCGGCAGCAGCGCGACGCAGAGCAGCGCCACCGCGAGCCACCCCGACCAGCCCTCGGTCAGCCGTCCGAACGCCCTGCGGGTCTCGCCGAGGTGCCAGCCCAGCGACACCGTCAGCAGCACCGCACCGCCCGCCACCAGCACCGTCGCCCCGGCCGCCGCCGCGCGCGCCGCGACACCGGGACGGCCGTCCGGGCCCAGCACCAGGTGCCGCACGCCCCGGGGCAGCACCGCACCCAGCACCTGCTCCAACGGTCCGCTGGGCCGTCCGTACGCGGTCCACACCCCCGTGCCGGCGGCCACCACCGCGACCAGCGGCACGCACGTCACCGTCCACGTCCAGGAGGGCCGCAGCGCACCGCCGGCGGCGTAGAGGGCGGCGGGGGCGGCGACCGCGAGGTAGCCGAGGACGACACCCGTCCAGGCGATGCGGCCCGGCACCGGCGGGGCGTTGTCGCGGGCGCCTCCCTCGGCGGTGTCCCGCGCCGCCCGGTGCAGCAGCCACACCGGCACCGCGGCGAGCAGCAGCGGGGGCACGCCCATCGGGGAGGGGGCGCCGGAGAGGGTGTCGACGCGGACCAGTTCGGCGCCGTGGGCGAGCAGCCACAGGGCCGCCGCGACATGCAGGGCGCCACCGGGTCCGCTGTCCGGGTAGGGCGAGCTGACCCACAGCAGCATCACGAGCACGGTGAACGCCGCGAGGCCCAGCCCGGCCGCGAGGGCGCCACCGACAAGGCCGCAGGCCAGCCCGGGCGAGCGGTGACGCACCCGGAGGAGCAGGGAAGCCGGCATCGATCGGCGTACGGTCGTCTGGATCACGCCCGCCATGCTCCCAACGACACGCGCTTTACTGGCGTAACGGGCGAAGCTCGGCTGTGTCGCTCAATATACGTTTATGTACTTTTCTGTACTGAGGGACGCCCAGTGACGCGAAGCCGTGCCCTTCCGCTCCCCCCGCCCAGCGAACGCCGACGGCTGCGGGAGGCACGTGCGCTGACACGCGCTCAGCTCGCGAAGCGGCTCGGAGTACGCCCGGACACGGTGCGCGCCTGGGAGTCGGGCCGCAGCACGCCTCGGGGGCGCAACAGGGCCGCCTACGCGGAGCTGCTGTCCACGCTGGCGGAGGACACGGCCCGTCAGACGACGCCCGTCTCCGCCGAGGTGACGATCCGTACGGCACCGGCCGGAGACGCCGACGCGTCGGGGCAGGGCGCGGCCCCCGACCCCACGTCGCTCGTCCTGACCTCTGCCGCGCTCGTGTCGCCGAAGGCGGACGCACCGTCAGAACCGGTCCCGGCCGGCCGGGTGGCGGGGGACCGGCCTGGATCGACGCCGAGCGCCGGGCCGCGGTCAGCAGGGGGACCGGGATCGGCGGCCGAGGGTTCGTCGGGCGAGCGGCAGCCAGGGAGCGGGGCGTCCGTCGGGGCCGGGCCGGCGGCGAGGCGTGAGCCGGGCGCGGCAGACGGCCCGCCGCCGGGGGCCGGGCGGACCCCGGGCCGCGGCCAGGAATTCCAGGACGGGACCGAGTCGGACGGCGGACCAGCGTCGCAGGACGGCCCGATCCCGGAGAGCGGACGGGAGCCGGGGAACGGTTCGGCGTCGGAACGTGGCCCGGTGTCGGGAGGCAGGCCCGGATCCGGAAGCAGCACCGCGTCGGAGCGGGATCCGGTGCCGGCCGGCGACCGCGGGCCGGACGGTGGACCCGCGCCGGCGCGCGGAGCAGCCCCGGAGCAGGAAGCGATGCCGGCCGGCAACCCCGAGCCGGCGCGCGGGGAGTCGTCCAGCGGCGGGGCCGTGCCGGGGCGTGGGCGTGCGTCCCGTGGTGGAGGGCGTGGGCGGCCGCGGCCCTCGTGGGCGCGGGTGTTGCGGCCGTCGGGGGCGCGGGTGTTGCGGCCGTCGGGGCGGGAGCGCGCGTCCGGGGCCGTCCCCGCCGCACGGGAGGCGGGGCCGTATCTGACGCCCGCGCAGGCCTTCGACGCGCTGTACGCGTACTGCGCCCCCGCCCTCGTCCGGCAGGCGTACCTGCTCGCCGGGCGGCGGGACCTCGCGCACGAGTCCGTGGAGCGGGCCTTCCAGCGGGCGTGGGACCACTGGCCGAAGGTGGCGCGCGACCCGGACCCGCCCGGGTGGGTGCGTGCGGCAGCGCACGACTGGGCGCTGTCCCCCTGGCATCGCTTCCGCCGCCGCTACCGGCACCCCGAGCCCCCGCCGCCCGAGGACGACGACCGCACGCTGCTGGACGCGCTGCTGAGCCTGCCGCCGCCGTACCGCCGCACGCTCGTGCTGTACGACGGGGTCGGCCTGGACCTGCCCGAGACGGCGGCGGAGACGGAGGCCAGCACGCGGGCCGCGGCCGGGAGGCTGATGTACGCGCGCGAGGTCCTCGCGGAACGGCTTCCGGAGCTGGCCGATCCGGCGGAGCTGCACGTCCGGCTGGCGGAGCTGGCGTCCACCGGCCGGACGCGGGCGGCGGAACCGGCGGCGGTGCGCGGCGGCAGCGAGCGCCGGGCGCGCCTGTGGACGCGGACGGCGGCGGCCGTGACCGTCGTCCTGATCGGCAGCACGGCGATGACCCTGCACACGGCGCCGACGCACTACGTGCCGCCCGTGCCCCCGGGCGAGACGGTGCGGGGCGTGCCGCCCCGGGTGGCGCCGGGCCCGCTCTCGGACGAGCAGCGCGAGCTGCGCGACCGACTGCGCAAGGCCCTGCTCGACGGCCCGGAACGCCTCACCCCCCTGGCCCGCTGAGCCGCGTCCCGCGCGCGAAAGACGGGTGGGCCCGTCCCCCGTCAGGGGAACGGGCCCACCCGTTCGATGCGCTGCCGCGCCGGCGGTTCAGCCGGCGAGGATCGCGCGCGCCAGCTTGGCGGTCTCGGTCGGCGTCTTGCCGACCTTGACGCCGGCGGCCTCGAGGGCCTCCTTCTTCGCCTGCGCGGTGCCGGAGGAACCGGAGACGATGGCGCCGGCGTGGCCCATGGTCTTGCCCTCCGGCGCGGTGAAGCCCGCGACGTAGCCGACGACCGGCTTGGTCACGTTCTCCTTGATGAACGCCGCGGCCCGCTCCTCGGCGTCGCCGCCGATCTCACCGATCATCACGATCAGGTCGGTGTCGGGGTCGGCCTCGAACGCGGCGAGCGCGTCGATGTGGGTGGTGCCGATGATCGGGTCGCCGCCGATGCCGACGGCGGTCGAGAAGCCGATGTCGCGCAGCTCGTACATCATCTGGTACGTCAGCGTGCCGGACTTCGAGACCAGGCCGATGCGGCCCGGCTTGGTGATGTCGCCCGGGATGATGCCGACGTTCGACTGGCCCGGGGTGATGATGCCGGGGCAGTTCGGGCCGATGATCCGGGTCTTGTTGCCCTTCTTGCCGGCGTACGCCCAGAAGGCGGCCGTGTCGTGCACGGCGATGCCCTCGGTGATCACGACGGCCAGCGGGATCTCGGCGTCGATGGCCTCGACGACCGCGTCCTTGGTGAACTTCTCCGGCACGAAGATGACGGAGACGTTGGCGCCGGTCTTCTCGATGGCCTCCTTGACGGTGCCGAAGACGGGTACCTCGGTGCCGTCGAAGTCCACGGTCTGACCCGCCTTGCGCGGGTTGACGCCGCCCACGACGTTGGTGCCGTCACCGAGCATGAGCTTGGTGTGCTTCATGCCCGTGGCGCCGGTCATGCCCTGGACGATGACCTTGCTGTCCTTGTTGAGCCAGATAGCCATGGTGTGTTGTGTCCTCGTCCTGAGTGCTTACTTGGCGGCGTGGGCCAGCTCGGCGGCCTTGTCGGCCGCGCCGTCCATGGTGTCGACGCGCTGCACCAGCGGGTGGTTCGCGTCGGTGAGGATCTGCCGGCCGAGCTCGGCGTTGTTGCCGTCGAGGCGCACGACGAGCGGCTTCTCGACCTTCTCGCCGCGGTCCTCCAGCAGCTTCAGGGCCTGGACGATGCCGTTGGCGACCTCGTCGCAGGCGGTGATGCCGCCGAAGACGTTGACGAAGACGGACTTGACGTCCGGGTCGCCGAGGATGATCTCGAGGCCGTTGGCCATGACCTGGGCGGAGGCGCCACCGCCGATGTCCAGGAAGTTGGCCGGCTTGACGTTGCCGTGCTTCTCACCGGCGTACGCGACGACGTCCAGGGTGCTCATGACGAGACCCGCGCCGTTGCCGATGATGCCGACCTCACCGTCGAGCTTGACGTAGTTGAGGTTCTTCTCCTTGGCGGCGGCCTCGAGCGGGTTCGCCGCGGCCTTGTCCTGGAGCTCCTCGTACTCGGGGTGACGGAACTCGGCGTTGTCGTCGAGCGACACCTTGCCGTCCAGGGCGATGACGTCGCCGGAGGCGACCTTCGCCAGCGGGTTGACCTCGACGAGGAGGGCGTCCGACTTGATGAAGGTGTCCCACAGCTTGATCAGGACGTTCGCGACCTTGTCCGCGACCTCGGCCGGGAACTTGGCGGCCTCGACGATCTCGCGGGCCTTCGCCTCGTCCACGCCGTCGATGGCGTCGATCGCGATCTTGGCGACGGCCTCCGGGCGGGTGGCCGCCACCTCCTCGATCTCCATGCCGCCCTCGACGGACGCGATGGAGAGGAAGGTGCGGTTGGCACGGTCGAGGAGGAAGGAGACGTAGTACTCCTCCAGGATCTCCGGGGCCGTCTCGGCGATCATCACCTTGTGGACCGTGTGGCCCTTGATGTCCATGCCGAGGATGTCCGTCGCGCGGGCGACGGCCTCGTCCGGGGTGGCGGCGAGCTTCACGCCGCCGGCCTTGCCGCGGCCGCCGACCTTCACCTGGGCCTTGACGACGGACTTGCCACCGAGACGCTCGGTGGCTGCGCGGGCCGCCTCAGGCGTGTCGATGACTTCACCGGCCAGCACCGGTACATCGTGCTTGGCGAAGAGGTCCCTCGCCTGGTACTCGAACAGGTCCACGCGCTTCCGTCCCTATCAGTGATCTCGCGGTTCGTTGGATGCGTGGGCGTGCCGCGAAGGGCAACGTGACGTCCGCTCTGTCACAAGGGAGGCGCACACGGTGTCCGAGCGCGCGGCATGTCCGTCTCGCAGGTTATCGCCGCATGGGGGGAGCCTCTAAATCGCGGGTCACACGTGAGCGGTGATACCTGTCACATGATGTCGGCTTCTCCGGCACCGCGTGCCGCGCGTGAGGGGCCTCACCGGGCTGGGGTTGACCCGGTGAGGCCCTGCCGGACAACCCGGACAGGGCTGTGACGCCGTGGTCCGGGGTTGCGGGGCGGCCGGCCTCCATTCCCCAATGGGCGCCGGCCTCCCTTCCGCGAGGTCGCGGCCGGACGAACCGACGGCTTTCGGCTGTCCGGGTCCTCATGCCCCGCGGAGTCCTTTGTTACCCGTGAGTCAGGAACGGGTGACAGGCGGGTGCGCACCGGATGACGTGGGGACGGCCGGTCCACGGCGGTTTCGGCCGGGACCGGGCATGTGTCCGTACGGACGGCTGCGCGCGCCTGCGCGGGAGTGTCGCCGTACGGCCTAGGCGGGCGGGACGTGGACGTCCCGGCTCTGCTCGCGCGTGCGGGGGGTCTCCGCGGGCGCGGCGGCACCCGGCACGAGCCGGGGCACGGGCCGGTGAGCGGCGGGCACGGCACCGGCGTCGGCGTGCCGGGCAGTGCCGTGATCGGCGGACGAGCGGCTGCCGGGAGCGCCGTCGCCCTCGCCACCGCCTGTGGGGGCGGCGGGCGCCTGCGGCGGGGCGGGGGTCGCCCGGTGGGCCGTCCGGTGGGTGGTGGAGGCGGCCTGGGAGGCGGTCGCGAGGGTGGCTACGGACGGCAGGGGGCCGTGCGCAGCCGGTACGGCGGGGGTGTCCGCCGCGGCCTGTGAGGGCGCGGGTGCCTGATCGGCGGGGACGGCGGGAGCGGGAAGGAGCTGTACGGGGAGTCCCGCGGGTCCGGGGAGGGTCGGCAGGGCGGGAAGCTCGGGCACCACCTGAGGCGGCAGCACGGCGGGCTGCTCCAGCGCGGGGAGCGAGACGGCGGGCAGGGTCGAGGTGACGGCGCCCAACTCCTGGGTCACACCACGGACCACCTGCCCGACGGGCCGCAGAACGCGTTCGAGAGGCCTCTCCGCCGAGCCCTGCCTCTCTCCCGGCTGTTCGACGGCCGGCCGCACAACCCGCTCCACGACAGGGCGCACCACGCGCTCGCCCACAGGACGCGTCACCCGCGCCACGGCGGACTGCAGTACGCGCTCGTCCGCGCCGCGCACCGCCTCACCGTCAGACAGCGCGGCCTGCTTCTTCCCTGACCGCGCACCGGACTCGACCCTGGGCCGCGCCACCCGCTCACCGCCGGGCGCCCCGCCCGACGTGACCGCGGAGCGCGCGCCCGACTCAGCCACGGACTGCCGAACGGCCCGCGCCGCGGACCGCGAGGCCTGATCACCGCCGGACGGCGCCACCCGCGTCTCCGCACGCCGCGCGCCGGACTCGGCCATGGGCCGCGCCACCGCCCCGGCGCCGGGCCGCGAACCCCGCTCAGCCCCGGGGCGCCCCGCACTCCGGGCCGGCTTCCGGGCCGCGGCCTCGTCACTCTCCGCCGTGAGGCCGTCCGGCACGGTCCCGACGCCCCCGGCGTCGGCCCGCACGATTCCTCCGGCGGGCGGCGGTCCGTCCGCGGCCTGGGCCTGCTCCCCGAACAGGACGCCCAGAACGAACACCGCCCCCGCCACCAGCGCCAGCCGGACCGCACGCCTCGGAGCCGCGGCGCGCACCATGCGCGCGGCGGCCCCGGGCACGGCTGTTGCTGACCAGGTCGACAGGGCGTTCCCTCTCCGGACTGCGGGGACCACCGGACACCTTCACGGGTCCTCGATCGAACGCCCCCGATCCTTGCACGCGACGCCCGCGGTTCCGCAACCCCCGTGTCACCGATGGGCACTCATGTCCGTTTTCAGCGTGGGGAGTCCGGCCCGGCGGTCCCCGCGTGCGGTATCGGCAGCGGCCGTTTCTCGATCGCCGCCGCCATCACCTCCGGGAAGAGGTCGGGGGTGCAGGCGAACGCCGGCGCGCCCAGCGCCGAGAGGGCCGCCGCGTGCTCCCTGTCGTACGCGGGCGCGCCCTCGTCGGACAGGGCGAGGAGCGACACGAACTGCGCGCCGGACGCCTTGATCGCCGCCACCCGCTTCAGCATCTCGTCGCGTATCCCTCCTTCGTAGAGGTCGCTGATCAGCACGACGACCGTGTCGGCGGGCCGGGTGATGCGCGACTGGCAGTACGCGAGGGCCCGGTTGATGTCCGTGCCGCCGCCGAGCCGGGTGGCGAAGAGGACGTCGACCGGGTCGTCCAGACGCTCGGTCAGGTCGACGACCTCCGTGTCGAAGACGACGAGCCGGGTGGCGACCGCCCGCATGGACGCGAGGACCGCCGCGAACACCGAGGCGTACACGACCGACGACGCCATCGACCCGGACTGGTCCACGCAGAGCACCACCTCCTTCTTCACCGACCGTGAGGCGCGCCCGTGGCCGACGAGCCGCTCGGGCACGACCGTGCCGTGCTCGGGCAGGTAGTGCCGGAGATTGGCCGCGACGGTGCGGTTCCAGTCGATGTCGTGGTGGCGGGGCCGGCGGACGCGGGCGCTGCGGTCGAGGGCGCCGGTGAGGGTCGACCGGGTCCGCGTGGCGAGCCTCTGCTCCAGGTCCTCGACGACCTTGCGCACGACCTGCCGCGCCGTCTCCCTCGTCGTCTCGGGCATCGCCTTGGTGAGGGACAGCAGCGTGCCGACGAGGTGCACGTCGGCCTCGACCGCCTCCAGCATCTCGGGCTCCAGCAGCAGCGTGCCGAGGCCGAGCCGGTCGATGGCGTCGCGCTGCATGACCTGGACGACGGACGTGGGGAAGTACGTGCGGAT
This sequence comes from Streptomyces sp. GB4-14, assembly GCF_022696125.1. Taxonomy (NCBI): domain Bacteria; kingdom Bacillati; phylum Actinomycetota; class Actinomycetes; order Kitasatosporales; family Streptomycetaceae; genus Streptomyces; species Streptomyces sp. GB4-14. The sequence continues at coordinate 2,377,345 of NZ_RZHO01000002.1, forward strand.
GTCGCCGAGCCAGCGCGCCACCGACGGCGCCGACGCACCGAGTCCGCCCGCCCGCTCGCGCCCCGTCGTGGGGGTGTCGTCCTTGCCGTAGAGGGCGGTGAGGGCGTCGTCGATCGCGGCGTCCTGCCCGGACAGCGCGTGTCCGGTGCCGTCGGCCGTGTCCCCGCCGAGCACGAGCCGCCACCGGCGCAGCCGCTCCCCCGCCGCGTCCCCCGTCATCGCCGCACCTCCACTCGCTCCCCGCGCGTCTCCCCGTCGCCGTCCGGGCCCAGCAGCAGCCGCAGCACCGGCAGGACGGCGTCCGCCCGCGCCTCGTCCACGCCCGGCCCGAAGCCGGGCACGCCGGCCACCGCGGTGTCCGCGCGGTCGTGCCGTCCCGGTCCGCGGCGGACCAGTTCCCCGAGCGTGCGCCGCACCCCGGGGTCGTACGCCGAGAACGTCCGCCGCAGCAGCGGCAGCACATCGGTGAACGCCTCCGCCGGGACGGCCGTCAGCCACCGGTCGACCAGGCCGAACAGCCGCTCGTCGTGGACCAGCAGCAGCCCGCCCCCGGAGCCGCCGACGAACCCCTCGATCCACGCGGCCGCGTCCGCCGGGGGCGTGCCCGGCGACAGCACGAGTCCCATGAGCCGCGCCGCCTCGTCCTGCGCCAGCTCGCCCTCGTCGAGCAGCAGTCGCACGGCCCGCCCGCGCAGCACCCCGGGCACGGTGTCCCGCGCGGACAGCGTCCGCAGCACGGTCCGCCAGCGGGCGCGCAGTCTCCCGTCGCGTGCCGCGGGGGCGTCGCCGAGCAGGCCCAGCGCGCCGTGCACCGCGTCGACATGGCGCCGCATCTCCTCGGCCGCGTCGGCGTCCAGCCCGGCGCAGGCCGGGGGCAGTCCGACGAAGACCCGCTCGGCGAGGCCCGCGGCGACCTCGGCGAGGGCTGCCGTGTCGGTGCCTCGGACGTCGCCGTAGCGCAGGGAGCGGACCAGGGCGGGCAGCGCCTGCGCGAGGTGGGCGACGTCGGTGTCGAGGGCGGCGCGGTCGGCGAGGACGCGCATCACCACCGGCAGGGCGTCGTGCAGGGCGGCGAGCAGGCAGTGCTCCGCGAGTGCGGTGACGTCGGCGAGGCCGCGCGCGGCGATCGCGTCCGCCTCCGCCTTGGCGGTCGCGGCGGCCGGCACGGTCGTCCCCCACACCCCCGCCTCGGCGGTACGCACGGCCAGTTCGGGCTCCCAGCGCAGCCGCCAGGTCTCCCGGAAGGTGCCGGTGCCGGAGCGTGAGACGGCGGGGCGTCCCCAGTCGATGCCGAGCAGCCGCAGCCGGTGCAGCAGCCGGCTGCGCTCCGCGCCGGTCTCCTCGCGCAGGTCGAGGTCCAGCTCCCGCTCGGCCGCCTCCGGTCTGAGCCGCAGCCGGCGCTGCGTCCGCTCCAGGTCCCGCTGCAACGGCACCGCGGGCACCGTGTCCGGCACCTCCCCCAGCACGTCGCCCACGACCAGCCGGTCGCGCACCAGCGCCAGCGGCACGTCGGAGCCCTCGCACATCACCGCCCTCACGGCGTCGGTGGCCTCGCCCAGGCCGGGCAGCGGCCGTCCGCGGAGCGCGGCGAGGGTCTCGGCGAGCCGCACCGCCTCGATGACGTGGCCGGGCGACACGGTGCGGTCCTCGGCCCGCAGCAGTCCCGCGACCTTGGTCAGCCACCGCTCGACCGGCCGGTCCGGGGCGGCGAACAGATGCGCGTACCACCCGGGCGCGTCGATGCCCGCGCCGTACCCGCCGGCCCGGGACAGCCTGCGGTGCGTCCACGGCACCCACGTCACGTCCGTCCTCACCTTCGGCAGCCCCTTGAGCAGCGCCCGGTCGGCCGTCACGCCCCTACGCCGTCGCAGCGCCGGCACGTGCCACGCCCCGCAGACCACGGCCACGCCGTCCTCGAACTCACGCTGCGCCTCCCGTATCCGCAGCCGCATATGGGCCTCACGGATCAGGTCCCGCCCGTGCCCGCCGCTGCCGTACGTCTCCCGCAGCGCCGTCATGGCCTCCTCCAGGGCGGTGAACGGCGCGAGCGCGTCCCCCTTCCCCGCGCCCCGGTGTTCGACGACGTCCTCCCACCAGCGCTCGGCGTCGTCGTACCCGGCGGTGCCGGCGAGCACGCCCAGCGGATCGACCCGCACGTCCTCGTCCAGGGCGCCCTGCTCCGCCCCGGCGTCCGTGCGGCCGTCCTCCCCGTCCCTGTCCTCCCCGTCCTCCTCCCCGTCCTCCTCGTCCCGCTCCCAGGCGAGCGTGTGGGTGGCCGGCAGGTCGATGAACCGGGCGGGCACCCCGTGCTCCAGCGCCCAGCGGAGCGCCACCCACTCCGGGGAGAACGCGGCGAGCGGCCAGAACGCCGACCGGCCGGGCTCGTCCACGGCGTGGGCGAGCAGGGCGACCGGCGGGCGCATGTCCTCCGCCGCGGCCAGCGGGATCAGCGGGTCGGCCTCGGACGGGCCCTCGATGAGCACGACGCGCGGCCGGGACGCCTCCAGCGCGGCACGCACGGCCCGCGCCGAGCCGGGCCCGTGGTGCCGTACTCCGAGCAGCAGCGGCTCCCCCGCGTCCCGTGACCGCCCCCCGTTCATGCGCCGGCCTCGCGGCAGGCCCGGTAGAAGTCCGACCAGCCGTCGCGCTCACGGACGACGGTCTCCAGGTACTCCTGCCAGACGACCCGGTCCGCCGCCGGGTCGCGGACGACCGCCCCGAGCACGCCCGCGGCGACGTCACCGGCCCGCAGCACGCCGTCGCCGAAGTGGGCGGCGAGGGCCAGCCCGCCGGTGACGACGGAGATCGCCTCGGCCGTCGACAGCGTGCCGCTGGGCGACTTCAGCTTGGTCCGGCCGTCGGCGGTCAGGCCCTCGCGCAGCTCGCGGAAGACGGTGACGACCCGGCGGATCTCGTCGACGCCGTCGGGCACCGCCGGCAGGTCGAGCGACCGCCCGAGCTGCTCCACGCGACGCGTGACGATGTCGACCTCCGCCTCCGGTGTCTCCGGCAGCGGCAGCACCACTGTGTTGAACCGGCGGCGCAGGGCGCTGGACAGCTCGTTGACGCCGCGGTCCCGGTCGTTGGCCGTGGCGATCAGGTTGAAGCCGCGGACGGCCTGCACCTCCTGGCCGAGCTCCGGTATCGGCAGGGTCTTCTCGGACAGGATCGTGATCAGGGAGTCCTGGACGTCGGCCGGTATCCGGGTCAGCTCCTCGACACGGGCCGTCCTGCCCTCGGCCATCGCCCGCATCACGGGGCTGGGGACGAGGGCGTCGCGGCTGGGGCCGTGGGCGAGCAGCCGGGCGTAGTTCCAGCCGTAGCGGATGGCCTCCTCCGGGGTGCCGGCCGTGCCCTGCACCAGCAGCGTCGAGTCGCCGCTGACGGCGGCGGCGAGATGCTCGGAGACCCAGGTCTTGGCGGTCCCGGGCACGCCGAGCAGCAGCAGGGCGCGGTCGGTGGCGAGGGTGGTCACCGCGACCTCCACGACCCGGCGCGGCCCCACGTACTTGGGGGTGATCACCGTCCCGTCCGGCAGCGTCCCGCCGAGCAGGTAGGTGGCGACGGCCCACGGCGACAGACGCCAGCGGGCCGGACGCGGGCGGTCGTCCTGGGCGGCCAGCGCGGCCAGTTCGTCCGCGAAGGCGTGCTCGGCATGCGGACGCAGGGTGTCCGTCCGCGCGGCGCCGGTGTCCGCGGGCACTGAGCCGTTCCGCCGCGGGTCGACGGACGTCGGTTCTGCGGACACAGACATGGCTGGGTCCCCCCTCCAGCTCGGCCGGTTCGGATCTGTCACCCACCGTGCACCACGCCACTGACAATCACCCCCGGCCTGCACACATGCCCGCCCGGCACGGACTGTCAGTGGCGGGACCTACCGTCGAGGACATGACTGACGAGGGGGTGCGCCGGACCGTGACCCAGGTGCCGGCACAGGCATGTGACGCCGCGTCGGACGGGTCACGCGAACCCGTGCTCCGCGGGGGCGGGCGTCCGTCCGGCGGGGCGGGCGAGCCCGCGTCCGACGAGGGCGTCCCCCTGTCCCACGGTGGGGACGAGCCCTCGCCGGCCGGATTGGCCACATCCGTGACGGGCGGGGACGGTCTCCTGTCCGGCACTTCGAGCGAGCCCGTGCCGGGCGGTCCCGATGAGCCCACGCCCGGCGCGGCCGGGGCCGCAGACCCCGCATCCCCACCGCACGTGTCCCCGGCCGCCCGGCGGCGGGCGGAGCGGCGGGCCGAGCGGATCACGGCGGGGGCGGCCGAGCTGGAGCAGCGTCTGGCTGACCTGCTGCGCGGCGGACTGATCTCGGCGGAGCAGTCCGGTTCCGCCCTGTGGGAGGAGACCGCGGCCCGCATGGTCGACGCGCAGGCCCCGGGACTGGCCGGCCGGGTGCGGGAGTTGGGGGCGCTCGCGAGCACCGGAGCGGACGCCCCCGTGCGTGTGCTGGAGGAGTGCGCCCTGCTCCACCTCCTGGCCCGGGCCTGGCTACGGCGCGACCGGCTGCCCGAGCCGCTCGCCGCGACGGTCCGCTCCCGTGTCGGCCTGACCGCGTCGCCGGACGGCCCCGCGATCCGCGACGACTGGCTCGTCCTCGCCCAGTACGACACCTTCGACAGCCGCCTGACCACCCGTCGCACATGGCTGTACGGCGCCGCGTCCGGGCGTACGGCGCTGCTCCTCTCCTACGGGGCGGCAGGCCGCGCCCCCGACCTGACGCTCCCGGCCGGGCTGGCGGTCGACGCGGAGCTGACCCCTTACCCAGGCGCCGGACAGCCACGGATGGCGCTGACCGAGCGGTTCGGGGCGCCCGCGCCGACGACGGTGCGCCCGCCGGGCACGACGACGTCCGGGGCGCTCGCCCGCTACGGCGCCGCGCTGCGCGACGACCCGTGGCGGGAGTCGGTCCCGGTGACGCTGGACCGCGTGGTGCCGGTCCCGGACAGCGACGGCTGGCAGCTGGCCGACGCCGACGAGGACCACGCCCTGCCGGTCGGCGCGGTGGCCCGGTCCCGCCCGGGGCTGTGGCGGCTGGTCGCCCTGTCCGGAGGCGCCCCGGTCCGGGTGTTCGGCGAGTGCGGCCCCCGGGGTTTCACTCCCCTGGCGGCCTGGCCGCAGGGTCCGGGAGAGACGGTGCCCCTGTGCTGACCAGCCACTTCCGCCCCTCGGCCCTCTCGACCCCACCCGCCCCCATGCATCTTTCGGACATCGCTGGACACCCGGTGCGCGTGAGTCTTCGACCGCACCGGGACCCCCGCCGGAAAGGAAGCTCATGAGCAGGACGACCGCCACCGTGGCCGCGTCCCTTCCGGACCGCTGGGAGGAACTGGTGACCACGGCTCTGCTGGGCACCGACCGGCGCACCCCGCCGGGCGTGGCGCCCGGACCGCAGGCGCCGTCGGACCTGCTCGACGCGGCGGCCGCGGCGACCGTACGGCGCCGGGCCGGGCTGCGCCCCGCGCGGCCCGCCGAGCGGCTGCGCCCCGCTCCCGAGGACCCGCGCCCTCAGCTGCCGCCCGCCGCCGCACGCAGGCTCGCGGCGCTGCTCGCCCACCGTCCCGGCGCGTCCGGCGGCGGCCGCCGGGGCGCGGCGCCGGACCTGATGGAGCTGCTGCCGCAGTGGCTCCAGGCGGCGAACGCCCGCGGTTACGCGGCGCCCCCGCAGGCGCTGCCCGCCCTGCTCGACGCCGCGCGGGGCCGCACCGACCTGCGTCCGGCGGCGCTGCGGTTCGCGGGCCCGCGCGCGCTGTGGCTGGCGCGGCTCAACCCGGACTGGCGGTTCGCCCTGCGCGCGGCCCCCGGCGGCGGCCCCTCGGCCCCCGACCTCCGCGACCCGCAGGGCATACGGCGGCTCTGGCAGGAAGGCCTCTTCGCCGAACGGGTCACGCTGCTCACCGCTCTGCGCTCCCGTGACGCGGCCGCCGCGCGCTCCCTGCTGGAGGAGACGTGGGCGACGGAGCGGGCCGAGGACCGGCTGATGTTCCTGGACTCCCTGCGCGCCGGACTCGGCCCGGACGACGAGACCTTCCTGGAACGGGCGCTGGCCGACCGCAGCCGCAACGTTCGGGCGACGGCGGCCGAGTTGCTGTCGGCGCTGCCCGCGTCGGCGCTGGCCGCGCGGATGGCGGTGCGCGCCGCCGCGTGCGTGGCGGTGGACCGTACGCGGGACGTGCCGACGATCGTCGTGGAGGCGCCGCACGAGTGCGACGCGGCGATGGAGCGCGACGGCGTGGTGGCCAAGGCGCCGGCCGGACGGGGGGAACGGTCGTGGTGGCTGGGTCAGCTGGTGGAGGCGGCGCCTCTCGGCACCTGGCCGGGGCGGCTCGGCGGGCGTGCCCCCGAGGAGATCGTGGCGCTGCCGGTCGCCGACGGCTGGCAGGGCGAACTGCACGCGGCCTGGTGCCGGGCGGCGGTGCGGCAGCGGGACGCGGAGTGGTCCCGCGCGTTGCTGGGGGAGCCGTCCGCGCCGGAGGCGGGCGGTCCCGGGGCGGTGTCCCTGGCCGAGCGCGCCCGGCTGCTGGCCACCCTGGAAGCCGGTGAACGGGCGGCGTGGGTGGCCGGGTTCATCGAGACACACGGCCTGTCCGAGGCGTTCCAGCTGCTCGGGGTGTGTGCGGTGCCCTGGGCCCCGCCGCTCGGGCGGGCCGTGGTCGACGCGCTCAACATCGCGCGGGACGCAGGGAGTTATCCATGGAGTTTCAGCGGAGTCATGGGCCTGGCCGAGCGCTGTCTCGACCCGTCCGAGGCGAGCCGTCTGGACGCGCTGCTGGCGATACCGGACGAGCCGGAGGACGCCGCGCCCGGCGCCGGGAGCTACTGGTCGGAGGCGTTCCAGCGCCTGGTGACCACGTTGCGGCTGCGTGGCGCGATGCTGGCGGAGCTGGCCCCGGAGCGACCGGCCGCCTGACCGGACCGGTCGGCCTCGTCGCGTCCCGGCTCACCGCCGGAGCCGAGTGGGGCGGCGCGTACAGCGGCGGACGCCCTCGGCGCCGGCGCCCGGAGACGGGCATCCCGCCGCCCGCCGTCACGCGGGCGGCGACGGCTCCCGCATCGCGGGCATCGGCAGCGCCGGACCCCGCGCCCCCCGCGACGCCGACGCGCGTCGCCCTGGCCGCGCCGGCACCGGACGCCCTCGCCTCCCCGGCACCGGACGCCCCGGTCGCACCCGCCCCGGACGCCCCGGAGGCCGCCCCGGCACCCGCGGCCGCCGCCACTCGGGCACAGGCGATGGCCGCCTCACGGGCGCCCACGACCGGCGCAGCCGCCCCGGCGGTACGACACCCGCCTGCCGCAGCGACCCCGCGCCTACGCCTCCGCGGGCTGCCGCACGTTCGCCCGCACCCAGTCCACGATGGACGCCGTGGTGGCGCCCGGCGTGAAGATCTCCGCGACGCCCTTCTCCTTCAGCGGGGGGATGTCCGCCTCGGGGATGATGCCGCCGCCGAAGACGAGGATGTCCTCCGCGTCCCGTTCCTTGAGCAGGTCGATGACCGCCGCGAACAGCGTGTTGTGCGCGCCCGAGAGGATGGACAGGCCGATCGCGTCGGCGTCCTCCTGGATCGCGGTGTCGACGATCTGCTCGGGGGTCTGGTGGAGCCCGGTGTAGATCACCTCCATACCGGCGTCGCGCAGGGCCCGCGCGATGACCTTGGCCCCGCGATCGTGGCCGTCGAGCCCCGGCTTGGCCACCACCACGCGGATCGGACCGGCTGCCACACCCATCACTGCCTCCATGAAGCGACTACATCCATCCGTATCGACATCGACCAGTACCGCACACATCGCACGGATTCCCCGGCCCGAACCGGCCGCAGAAGTGAACGAACGTTATCCCCAGCATCCCGCAACCGGCAGTTTCGCGGTGCAGAGGGAGGGGGAAATCACACGGTGGGACATGTCCGTCGCGCAGCGTTTCCGGGCCCGGCCTCCAGGCCGAGTTCTCGTGCGGCACACGGACAACAGTGGGAACATGCGCATAAGGGATGCGCCTCGAGGTCGACCCACCACCGCGCACCGTCCGCGCTTCACCGGCGCGCACCGTCGACCGCACTCGGAGCGCCATTCCACGAGGGCACACGGGGGACGAGGCTGTCCCCTCGCGTGCCGACAGGAGGTCGGCCATGAAGGTCACCCAGGCAGCTCTTCCGTTCCTGCCCCTCTGCCGGCGCCTTCTGCCGGCCCGGCTGGCGGATCTCTCCGTGAGCCTGCTGAAGGCGACCGCCCTGGAGCTGGCGATCCTGGCGGGCCATGTCCTCCTCTATCCCGCCGGCATCGTCCAGGAGCGGCGCGGCCCCGACCGTTCCGCGCTGACCGCCCCCGGGGGGACGGCGCAGCTGCCGACGGAGGCCAAGCCCCCGGTCGTGCTGCTGCACGGCTTCATCGACAACCGCTCCGTCTTCGTGCTGCTGCGCCGCAGCCTGGCCCAGCACGGCCGGCAGCAGATCGAGTCGCTCAACTACTCTCCGCTGACGTGCGACATCCGCACGGCCGCCGAGCTGCTCGGACGGCATGTCGAGCAGGTCTGCGAGCGCACGGGCAGCGAGCGGGTGGACGTGGTGGGGCACAGCCTGGGCGGGCTGATCGCGCGGTACTACGTGCAGCGGCTGGGCGGTGACCGGAGGGTGCGGACGCTGGTCACGCTCGGCACCCCGCACTCCGGCACGCGGGTGGCGCCGCTGGCCAACGCCCATCCGATCGTGCGGCAGATGCGTCCCGGTTCGCCGGTGCTGGAGGAGCTGGCCCGGCCCGCCCCCGGGTGCCGTACGCACTTCGTGGCGTTCTGGAGCGACCTCGACCACATCATGGATCCGCTGGAGAACGCGTGCGTCGAGCACCCGGACCTGAAGGCGGTCAATGTGCGGGTGAGCGGCGTGGGGCACCTGGCGCTGCCGGTGCACCCGGCGGTGGCGACGGGCATCCGGGAGGCGCTGGACACGGCGCATCCGGGTGAACCGTCCGGCGGACGGGCGAACGGGCTCACGGTGGCCTGAGGCGCGGGGGCGCACGACACGCCCGCACCCCTCCGCCCGCACTTAGTGATCCCTCCCGTCCAGAAGCGAACAACATCGGTCAGGGGCGGCCGACTTGCCCGCGCCCACGCGTCACAATTTCGAACACAAGTCGAACACAGGGCCAAGACCGCGTCCGCCGACCGCCGAAACCCGACCGAATGCCCGTTTCCTGCGGGCGCGAAACCTGGGGAAGATTGTCGCGCCCGCATACCGCCGGGTACAGTCGCCGCACTGCTCTGGCAGCCCCTGTTGTCGAGGCGAAAGAGAAGTTGGTGAACGACCGTCACCCGTCGGGGACCATGACCCCGGCTCCGGCCTCCGATGCCGCCTCGGCGCCCTACGCGTCGTACGGCAGCCAGGGGGTCCCGTACGGGGACGTCACCTCCTACGGCGGCTACGACGCCACCTACTACGGCACCGGCGAGCACGCCGCCGGCACCTTCGCCGCCGACCCCCTCTTCGGGAGCATGCCGGGCGAGGACCCCGCGCAGGCCACCTGGACCACCGGTCAGTGGACGGCCGGCGCGCAGGACACCGGGCACTACGACGCCTACGCCTTCCAGCAGGCCGCGTACGACACCGGCGGCCATGACGCGACCGCCTGGACCACCGGCCGGCAGCCGATGGCGGTGATTCCCCAGCAGGGCGGATCCCCCGAGACCGGCCAGTGGGACGCGAACGCGTGGCTCCAGCCCGACCAGGCCGAGCAGCCCGCGGACCCGACCCAGCAGTGGGACTGGGGCACGCAGACCTTCGACAGCGGCGTCTACGACGCCACCGAGTGGAACTCCGACGGCGGCGGGACGCCCGCGCCGGACGCGCAGTACGGCGGAGAGCCGTACGAGCAGGAGAACTTCGCGGCACACGAGGACTTCGCGGCACAACAGGACTTCGGCCAGGAGAACTTCTCCCAGGAGTCCTACCAGCAGGACGCGCCCGACCAGCCGTACGCGGAGGACGACTACCGCGGGGAGCCCGGTCCGGACGAACCCGGCGCCGGTGAACCGGCCGACACCGGCGAACTGCCCGCCGTCTCCCTCCTCGACGAGCAGGAGGAGGTCGCCCCCGCACCGCGCGCCGCCTCCCGCTCCGGGTCCCGCTCCCGCCGCCGCACCCCGCCCAAGCGCTCCGCGCTGCTGACCGTGGCCGTGCCCTCGGCGTGTGTGATGGGGGTCGCCGGCATCGCGGCCGCCTCGGTGGGCGATCTGTCCGAGGAGGGCGGCCAGGAGGCGCGGACGACCGCCGCGGACGCCCAGCCGGTCCAGCCGTCCGCCGCCAACGTCAAGCTGGACACCCAGCTCGAGAGCCTCGCCGCCGGCGCCGACGACTTCGCCGACCGGGCCAGCCGCGCCCAGGGCCGCATCGACCTCAAGGCCCAGCAGGAGCTCGAGCGCAGGCGGGCGGCCGAGGAGGCGGCCCGCAAGGAGCGGCTCCGCCCGAAGTTCGCGCTCCCGGTGGCCCAGCACGGACTCAGCGCCTACTACGGCCAGTCCGGCATCAACTGGATGTCCCTCCACACCGGCATCGACTTCCCCGTCTCGTACGGCACGCCCGTGCTGGCGGCGACCGACGGCACGGTGCGCACGCAGTACAACTCCGCCTACGGCAACATGCTGATCGTGACGGCGATGGACGGCACGGAGACGTGGTACTGCCACCTCTCCAGTTACCAGGTACCCTCCGGCGCGACCGTCAAGGCCGGCGACCAGATCGCGTTCTCCGGGAACTCCGGCAACTCGACCGGCCCGCACCTTCACTTCGAGGTCCGCCCCGGCGGCGGCTCGTCGATCGACCCCCTCGCCTGGTTCCGCAGCCACGGCCTGGAACCCACGTAGGCCGGCCCGAGCTCCGGTGCCCGTCGCGGCACCGGAGCGAACCCCGGCCCACGACGGGCCCCCGCATGTACGTCTAGAGCTTCTCCACCGGCGCGTACCGCAGCAGCAGGCGCTTGGGCTTCTCGTCGCCGAAGTCGATCGTCGCCTCGGCGTTCGCCCCCGTGCCCTTCACCGCGACGACCGTGCCCAGGCCGAACTGGTCGTGCGTGACCCGGTCCCCGACCGCCAGCGACACCACGGGCTTCTCCGAAGTACGCCGGGTGGCGAAGCCGGACGCGCCCGACGCGGACGAGCGGGAGCGGGTCGACGACAGCGACGCCGCCACCCCGGACGCCGGCCCGGAGGACATCGGCGCGCTCCCCCCGGTCCGCTTCCACTCCAGGTGCGTGGCCGGGATTTCCTCCAGGAACCGCGAGGGCGGGTTGTACGACGGCTGGCCCCAGGCGCTGCGCATCACCGACCGCGTGAGGTAGAGCCGCTCGCGGGCGCGCGTGATGCCGACGTACGCCAGGCGGCGCTCCTCCTCCAGCTCCTTGGTCTGGCCGAGGGCGCGCATGTGCGGGAAGACGCCGTCCTCCATGCCGGTGAGGAAGACGACCGGGAACTCCAGACCCTTGGCGGTGTGGAGGGTCATCAGCGTGATGACGCCGTCGCCGTCCTCCTCGTCGGGGATCTGGTCGGAGTCGGCGACCAGGGCGACCTGCTCGAGGAAGTCTGCCAGCGTGCCGGTCTCGCCCTCGCCGCGCTCCTGCTCGAACTCCAGGGCGACGGCCGCGAGTTCCTGCAGGTTCTCGATGCGGGTCTCGTCCTGCGGATCGGTGGACGCCTGCAACTCGGCGAGGTAGCCGGTGCGTTCGAGGATGGCTTCGAGGACCGTCGCCGGCCCCGCCCCCGACTCGACGACCGTACGGAGGTCCTCCATCAGCGTGTTGAACCGCTTGACCGCGTTCGCCGACCGGGCGGCCATGCCGTACGCCTCGTCGACGCGGCGCAGCGCCTGCGGGAAGCTGATCTTCTCCCGCTGGGCGAGCGCGTCGATCATGGCCTCGGCGCGGTCGCCGATGCCGCGCTTGGGGACGTTGAGGATGCGGCGCAGCGGCACCGAGTCCTCCGGGTTGGCCAGCACCCGCAGGTAGGCCAGAACGTCCCGGACCTCCTTGCGCTCGTAGAAGCGGACGCCGCCGACGACCTTGTACGGCAGGCCGACGCGGATGAAGATCTCCTCGAAGACACGGGACTGTGCGTTGGTGCGGTAGAAGACGGCGACGTCGCCGGCCTTGGCCTCGCCCGCGTCCGTGAGGCGGTCTATCTCGTCGGCGACGAACTGCGCCTCGTCGTGCTCCGTGTCGGCGACGTAGCCGGTGATGAGCGCGCCGGTGCCGGCGTTGGTCCACAGGTTCTTCGGGCGGCGGGACTCGTTGCGCTCGATGACGGCGTTGGCGGCGGACAGGATCGTCTGCGTGGAGCGGTAGTTCTGCTCCAGCAGGATCGTCGTCGCGTCCGGGTAGTCCTCCTCGAACTGGAGGATGTTGCGGATCGTCGCGCCGCGGAAGGCATAGATGGACTGGTCGGCGTCACCCACCACGCACAGCTCGGCGGGCGGCACCTCGGCCTCCGGCGGGACGTCGACGGGGTGCTCCGAGGCGCCCCCGACCAGCTCGCGCACCAGGGCGTACTGGGCGTGGTTGGTGTCCTGGTACTCGTCGACCAGGACGTGCCGGAAGCGGCGGCGGTAGTGCTCGGCGACGTCGGGGAAGGCGCGGAGCAGATTGACCGTCGTCATGATCAGGTCGTCGAAGTCCAGCGCGTTCGCCTCGCGCAGGCGCGACTGGTACAGCGCGTAGGCCTGGGCGAGGGTCTTCTCGAACCCGTCCGTGGCCTGCGCGGCGAAGTCCTCCTCGTCGATCAGCTCGTTCTTCAGGTTGCTGATCTTGGCGCTGAAGGACTTCGGCGGGAAGCGCTTGGGGTCGAGGTCCAGGTCGCGGCAGACGAGGGCCATCAGGCGCTTGGAGTCGGCGGCGTCGTAGATCGAGAAGGACGAGGTGAAGCCGAGCTTCTTGGACTCGCGGCGCAGGATGCGGACGCACGCGCTGTGGAAGGTCATGACCCACATCGCGTTCGCCCGGGGGCCGACGAGCTGTTCGACGCGCTCCTTCATCTCGCCCGCGGCCTTGTTGGTGAAGGTGATCGCGAGGATCTGGCCCGGGTGGACGTCCCGCTCGGCGAGCAGGTAGGCGATGCGATGGGTGAGCACGCGGGTCTTGCCGGACCCGGCTCCCGCGACGATGAGCAGGGGGGAGCCGGAGTGCACGACCGCGGCGCGCTGGTTGTCGTTCAGCCCCTCCAGCAGCGCGGCGGAGTCGATCACCGGGCGGGGGGCGCCGTCCCGGTAGTAGGAGTCCCGCTCCGGGGGCACGTCGAACTTCCCGCCGAACAGGTCGTCCGGCAGGGGCTCCGGGGCGTGCTCGTCCTCGGGCGGCGGCGGGGGCTCGTCCGCCGGGCCGCGCTGGGCCTGGAGGTCCGCCAGGAAGCTGTCGTCAAAGAGGCTGCTCATCGCTCTCCGAGTCTAGGGCGCTCCACCGACAACCCGGGGCCGCCCCGGAAACATCCCCCGGCCCTTCCCGGGGGCGCCGGGGCGGGCACCCTCCACGGTCACCGACTCACCCTGCGTGACATCCACGGGAAGGTCACGAAAATGTATCGGGCATATCACCCATCAACCTTCACAAGGGCCACACCAGTTGGCTACCGTGCGGTCCGGGCCGCTCGTCCCCCGCCGGCGAACCTCGCCGGACCGTGCGGCCCCCGCCGAGTCCGTCACTGTCCGCCGTGGCAGCCGGATCCGGGGACCCACCGAGACCTGGGGTGAATCGGCCCACTCTTCGGAGCAGGCCGTAGGGCAACCCTTCCAGCCACTCGCCCGAACCCGACAGCTAACCCGGTAGGCGGAGCACTGGAAGGAGTCGCCTCCCTTGGCGTCGCACCGCAAGTCGCGCACCCCGGGCACGCGCGTGGCAGGCATACGCACCCCGGCCCTCGCCACGGCCGCGCTCACCTCCGTGGCCCTGCTCTCCCAGACCGCCGACGCCGCTCCGGGCGAGGACCGGCCGAGCCTGGAGGAGGTCGAGAAGAAGGTCGGCGACCTCTACCGCCAGGCCGAGTCGGCGACCGAGAAGTACAACGCGGCCAAGGAGCAGACCACCAAGCAGCGCAAGCGCGTCGACACCCTCCTCGACGACGTGGCGCAGCGCACGCAGAAGCTGAACGAGGCACGGGCCGAGCTGGGCTCGTACGCGGCCGCCCAGTACCGCACCGGCGCGGGCCTGCCCGACACCGCGACGTTCCTGCTCGCGGAGACCCCGCAGGACATCTTCGACCAGCGTCAGGTGCTGGACCGGATGACCGGCCGCCAGAAGGCGGCGGTGGACGACTACGTCACCCGGCAGACCGAGACCATGAAGAAGCGGCAGGAGGCCACCGAGAGCCTCCGCACGCTCACCGAGACGCAGGGCGACCTGAAGACGGCCAAGGCCACCGTCCAGAAGAAGCTCGCCGACGCGCGCGAACTCCTGTCGAAGCTGACCGCCGAGGAGAAGGCGCGGCTCGCCGCGATCGAGAGGCGCAAGCAGGAGGAGGCCGCCCGCAAGGCCGCGGAGCTGGCCCGGCAGCAGGCGGAGCAGGAGCAGGCCCGCGAGGAGGCCGCGCAGCAGGGCGGCGGCGCCTCGGAGGGCTCCGAGGCCGGGTCCACGGGCTCGACCGGGACCCCGCCGGCCGCCTCGTCGTACGGCACCAAGGCCGAGAAGGCCCTCGCCTTCGCCCGCGCGCAGATCGGCAAGCCGTACGTCTGGGGCGCGACCGGCCCCGGCTCCTACGACTGCTCGGGGCTGACCCAGGCCGCCTGGAAGGCCGCCGGCGTCTCCCTGCCGCGCACCACGTACGACCAGGTGAACGCGGGCACCACCGTCCCGGTGTCCCAGGCCCAACCCGGTGACCTCGTCTTCTTCTACGACGACGTCACCCACGTGGGCATCTACATCGGCAACGGCATGATGATCCACGCCCCGAAGCCGGGCACGTACGTCCGCGAGGAGTCGGTCTACTACGACGGCGACTCCGCGATCCACAGCATCGTCCGCCCGGCCTGACGGACCCCTCGACGCGCGGACACGAAACCGCCGGCCGGCCCTGTGACGGCTCGGCCGGCGGTCTCGCGTCGACGGCGGGGGCCCGGCGTTCCGGGGCGGGGGCTCAGGTCCAGAGGACCGCGATGAAGATGTTCGCCACGGTCAGCAGACCGACCAGGCCGAAGACGCCCTTGTCCACCTTCTCCTCGTCCCGCTTCACGTAGACCAGGCCGAGGATCACGATCAGCAGCGCCAGCTTCACGCCGATCTTGATGTTGTCCACGGAGTGGTCCTGGGCCTGGTTGAGACCCACCAGGATCACGCCGGTGACCAGCATCGTCAGCGCGCCGTGCAGCATCGCGGGGACGAAGCGGGCGGTGCCCGCGCCCATCGCCTTCATCTGGGTGAGGAAACCGCCGAGCAGCGACGCGATGCCGATGATGTGCAGACCGACGAAGATGTGGATGAGTACGTCCATGAGGCCGGAGCCTAGCCAGGGGCGTCCCATAGCATTCCGCCGCCCTCATCCTTCCCGCCTTCACCACATCGGTCATCACCCTGAGTGAGAGCGAGCCGCGGTGTGCGGCACTACGGTCACTTACGGTCACCCGGCGGTCCGTGGGCAACAGTTCCGCACAACCCGTGTCCCGCTCCGCGCGGCCGGGCCTAGCGTCCTGCCCCAGGTGACCGGCTCCGCATCGCCGCTCGGGCCAGGAGCGGCGGCCGGACACCTCCGCCGAGGAAAGGGTCCGGCGGCGGACGGCTCCCCTGTCACCCCGCCGCCGGACCGCCGGGCAGTCGTCCGGCCACGGCGGGCGTCGGTGGGAAGGACGGCTTCGAGGGTGGCAGCGCACCGCAGGTCACGGCAGCACACGGTGGGCGGCACCACGGCCCGTGCGGCCGCCACCGTGGTCCTCGCGGGAGCGGCCGCCGCGGCCGGCTTCGACGGAGCGGGACACGCGGCTCCGCGGCCGACGCCACCCGGCGCCGACGTCAGCCGCCTGTACCGCGAGGCCGAGGTCGCCACCGAGAAGTACAACGGCGCGAAGGAGAAGGCGGATTCGGCGCGGCAGCGGCTGCGCGACCTCCAGGACGAGACGGCCCGCGCCCAGGCACGGCTCAACAAGGCCCGGGAGGCGTTGGGCACGGTCGCGGCGGCGCAGTACCGCGCCGGCGGCCTCGACCCCGCCCTGCGGCTGATGCTGTCCGACGACCCCGACGCCTACCTCGACGGCGCGGCCCTCGCCGAACGCGCCGGCAGCCGCCACCACGCCGAACTGGGCCGGGTGCGCGCCCGGCTCCGGGAGATCGAGAAGCTGCGCGGCGCGGCCCGCGTCGAGGTGAAGACGCTCACCACCCGCCGGGCCGAACTCGAGCGTCACAAGAGGACGGTCACCGAGAAGCTGTCCGCCGCCCGCCAGGCGCTGTCGCGGATGTCACCCGAGGAGCGCGTCCGGATCACCGGCGGCTCCGGCCGCGCCGCCCGCTCGGCCGGCGGTACGGTCCGGGACGCCGCCGCCCTGTCGCAGGCGCCGAATGCGCGCGCCGCGCAGGCCGTCGCCTACGCCCACCAGAAGCTCGGCAGCCCTTACGTGTGGGGCGCGACCGGCCCCGACGCCTTCGACTGCTCGGGCCTCGTGCTGGCCGCGTACCGCTCCGCCGGCGTCTCCCTGCCGCGCACGACGTACGCGCAGATCGACGCGGGCCGCCGGGTCTCCCGCTCCGAACTTCTCCCCGGAGACCTGGTGTTCTTCTACTCGGGCATCAGCCACGTCGGCCTCTACATCGGCAACGGGCAGATGATCCACGCCCCGAACCCCTCGGCCCCGGTCCGCGTGGCCCCCGTCGACCAGATGCCGTTCGCGGGGGCGACACGCGTGGTGTGACCGGGCACAGCCGGCCGGGCGGTTCGGGCGGCTCAGACGAGCCGCCGCGCCGTCGCCCAGCGGGTCAGCTCATGGCGGTTGGACAGCTGCAGCTTGCGCAGCACCGCGGAGACGTGCGACTCCACCGTCTTCACCGAGATGAACAGCTGCTTGGCGATCTCCTTGTACGCGTAGCCCCGGGCGATCAGCCGCAGCACCTCCCGCTCGCGCTGGGTGAGGCGGTCCAGGTCCTCGTCCACCGGCGGGGCGTCCGTCGACGCGAAGGCGTCCAGCACGAACCCGGCCAGCCGCGGCGAGAACACCGCGTCGTTCTCCTGCACCCGGAAGATCGAGTCGATCAGGTCGGCACCCGTGATCGTCTTGGTGACGTAGCCGCGCGCCCCGGCCCGGATGACGCCGATGACGTCCTCCGCCGCGTCCGACACGGACAGCGCGAGGAAACGCACCGGCCGCTCCGGGTCGCCCATCAACGGCGTGCAGCGCCGCAGCACCTCCACACCGCCGCCCCCGGGCAGGTGCACGTCGAGCAGCACCACCTCGGGCCGGGTCGCGGTGATGACCGTGACCGCCTGGTCGACGTCGGCGGCCTCGCCGACCACCTCGACGCCGGTCTGCTCGGTCTGCCCGATCTCCGCCTGGACCCCCGTACGGAACATGCGGTGGTCGTCGACGAGGACCACGCGCACATGGCGCCGCCCGGTGCCGCCGGCCGGCTCCGCGGTCCCGTCCGCCGGTGCCGCTTCCGCCGCTGCGTTCGCCTCGGTCGGCTCGCTCATGACGTCTTCTCCGCCCTCTCCATCTCCAGCTCGACCTCGGTGCCGCCGTCCGGCACCGCGCGCAGCCGCGCCGTGCCGCCGTTGCGTTCCATGCGGCCGATGATCGATTCTCTGACGCCCATGCGGTCGGCGGGTATCGAGTCGAGGTCGAACCCGGGACCGCGGTCCCGGACGGACACGAACACCGTCCTCCCCTCGACCTCCGCGTAGACCTGGACCGCGCCTCCGTCGCCACCGTACTTGGCGGCGTTGACCATCGCTTCCCTCGCGGCCTGCATCTGCGCGCCGATCTTCTCGTCGAGGGGGCAGTCGCCCACGACCACGACCTCGAGGGGGACGCCGTGCTTGTCCTCGACCTCGGCTGCGTTGCGCTTGACCGCCTCGGCGAGGGTGGTGGGCTCCTCGTCCTCGTCCTTGCCGTTCCCCTCCGGCTTGTAGAGCCAGGCGCGCAGGTCGCGTTCCTGGGCCCGCGCCAGGCGGCGCACCTCGCCGGGACTGTCCGCGTTGCGCTGGATCAGGGTGAGGGTGTGCAGCACGGAGTCGTGGACGTGGGCGGCGACCTCGGCGCGCTCCTGTGCGCGGATGCGCATCAGGCGCTCCTCGGAGAGGTCCTGGGTCATGCGGACGAGGTACGGCCCGGCGAGCAGGGTGACGCCCACGAGGACCGCGAGGGCGGCCTGCAGCACCGCGCCGAGGTGGCTGCCGGAGCCGCGCAGGACGAAGATGCCGGAGGCGCCCGCCGTCACCAGCAGCACGCCCGCCACCGCCCGCAGCAGCGTGACCGTCCGCCTGCGGCGGCCGACCTCCATCCAGCGGGCCCGGCGCGCGTTGTCCGCCTGCCGCCACACCAGGGCCACGCCCGCGCCGACCAGGACGGTCGGCCACAGGTAGGCCCGGGCGCCGTTGGTGAGGTCCACGCTGCCCACGAAGATCATGGCCACGACGACCATGAGCAGCAGGGCGACGATCTGCCCCTTGTCCGGTTTCCGCGTGACGAGCCTGCGGCGGCCGTCCGGGGTGGTCTCGGTGGTGACCGGCGAGGGCGGCCTCTGCGCATCGACGCCGCCCACCCCGAGCGGCACGAAGAACCAGAACGCGGCGTACAGCAGGGCCCCGAGACCGTCGGCCATGAACAGGGCGACGAACGCGAGGCGCACCCAGATCACGGGCAGGCCGAGATGCCCGGCGAGCCCCCGCGCCACTCCCCCGAGCCAGCGTCCGTCACTGCTGCGGTAGAGCTTGCGCGGCGGCCGCGGCTCGGCGAGGGACGCTGCTGCGGCTTCCGACATGCCAACGATGGTCACACGCCGAGCAGTCCAGGGCATCAGGGTCCGCCCCGGAGACTCCCCTGATCCCGGCGTACGGGCCGGCTGCCGCCGGGCCGGCGAGGCGGGGCGGCCCGGACCCCCGGGGCGCCGGCCCCGACCGCAAGGCCCGCACCCCGGCCATGGGGATGCGGCTCCGGACCACGGAGCACCCAGCCCCGGACCGGGAGCCGTCGGGCTCCGGACCGTTGGGAGCGTGAGGCGAGGTCCTGGGCTGGGGGCGCCCGGCCAAGGCGCGCTCCCCTCGCCCCGCCGCCCCGAGGCCTGCCTCAGGGGCGGATATCAGGGTCCGGCCAGGGTCGTTCCGACTGCCGCTCGGGCGGCCCGGCCGTCACCATGGACGCATGACGGATCACCAGCATGCCGCGTCGGGTCCGGGACCGGGTCCCGGGTCCGGACCCGGCGCGCCCGCCGCGGGCCCCTCGCGTGCGGGCGCGGGAAAGGAGGGGACGGCCGGCGCACCGGCGGAGACCGTCGACCCCGGCCGGCACTTCCGGCGCGACCGGCGCCACCAGATGTTCGGCGGCGTCTGCTCCGGTCTCGCCCGGCAGTACGACATGGACCCGGTGATCTTCCGGATCACGCTCGCCGTGCTCTCCGCGACCGGTGGCATCGGCCTCATCTTCTACGGCTTCGCCTGGCTGTTCGTCCCGTACGACGACGAGGACGAGAACCAGGTCCGCCGGCTGCTCACCGGCCGGGTCGACGGCCACACGCTGGCGGCGGTGCTGTTCGCGCTGGTCGGCTGCGGGATCTTCCTGTCCATGCTGAGCAACGACGGGGTGCTGAGCTTCGCCGTCATACTGTCCCTGCTGCTCGCGGGCGCCGCGTACTGGTCGCGGCGGCGCGGTACGCCGAGCCCGGACCCGATAGCCGC
This sequence comes from Streptomyces sp. GB4-14, assembly GCF_022696125.1. NCBI lineage: Bacteria > Bacillati > Actinomycetota > Actinomycetes > Kitasatosporales > Streptomycetaceae > Streptomyces > Streptomyces sp. GB4-14. The sequence continues at coordinate 2,397,179 of NZ_RZHO01000002.1, forward strand.
GCAGGCCGCCGCCGACGCCCCGCCCGAGCCGCAGGCCCCGCCGGTCCCGGCCGCGTATCCGTCGTGGTGGCGCGAGCCCATCGTCAAGGACGGCACCTATGTCGGGGGCACGGGTTATCTGTGGGGCCCGGAGGACTCGCGGGATCTGGACATCGCCACCGCGGTCGGCGTCGGCGTCCGCTCCGGCAGCGGCGGCGTGAAGGACGTGTGGCGCCCGCCGCAGGCGCGCCCGCCCAAGCCGAGAGGCCCGCGGGGGATCGGCGGCCGGGTCTTCCTGTTCGCGCTGCTCGCGGCCGGTCTGGGCACGGGTCTCACCTGGGAGACGCAGCCCCTCGGCACCAGCCTGCAGACGGGTCTGGCGTGCGCCTTGGGCGTCATCGGCCTCGGGATCGCCGTCAGCGCCTTCCTGGGCCGCACGGGTGCCGGATCGGTCGTCCTCGCGCTCCTCACGGCGGGCCTGCTCGCCGGATCGACCGCCGTGCCCGACGACATCGGCACGGACTGGACCCGCACGGGCTGGCAGCCCGCCTCGGTCGCGCAGATTCGCCCCGTGTACGACCTGGGCGCCGGCGAGGGGGAACTGGACCTGTCGGCGGTCCGCGTCCCCGCGGGCGACACGGTCTCCACGCAGGTCGAGGTGGGACTGGGCCGCATCCATGTGATCGTCCCGCAGGACGTGACCGTGCGGCTGCACGTCGAGGTGGGGCTCGGTGACATCCAGGTGCCGGGCGACGGACGGAAGGACGTGGACGTGGGGCCGGGCAAGTACAAGGAGATGACCCTGGAGCCGCCCGCCGGCGCCGGGAAGGCGGGCACGTTGCGGCTCGACCTCCGGGTCGGCGCGGGGCAGGCGGAGGTGAGCCGTGCTGCGTCATGAGTTCCAGCCCGGCCGGCTGATCGCGGGCACCGCCCTCGTCGCGGCGGCGGTGATCTACGGCGGGGACGCGGGAGGGGCCTGGGAGACACCGTGGTTCGTGATGATCCCGCTCGTCGTGGGCGGCCTCTGCCTGGCCGGCGCGGTGGGTGCCGTCACCGGACAGGTGCGCCGCCGCGGCCGCCCGGCACCGGAAGGAGCGGACGCGGACGGCCACGCGCGGACGACGGGAGGCTAGAGGGTTCCGCGCCGGCGTCGTGCGCGAAGCGCGGCGTCCACGGACAGCAGCGGGGCCCCGGCCAGGATCAGCGGGGTCCAGGCCATGAGGTACGGCAGGTCGTTGCCGTAGTAGTACGGATCGGCGGCCCAGCTCACGGTCAGCCACAGGCTGAGCGAGATCAGCGCCCCGCCGAGGGCGGCGATCCGGGTGAGCAGTCCGAGCAGGGTGCCGATGCCGACGGCCAGTTCGCCGAAGGCGATGGCGTAGCCGAAGCCGACGGGACTCTCCAGCGCCATGTCGACCAGCGCCGGGATGGCGGAGGAGTCGCGGACGGCGCGCATCATGTCGCCGATCGACCCGGCCCCGGAGTCCTTGAGGAAGGCGCTGTCGGTGAGCTTGTCGAGGCCGGCGTAGACGAAGGTGACGCCGAGGAAGATCCGCAGCGGCAGCAGGGCGTAGCGGGCGGCGGTGTCCCGCGGCCCGCCGTCGCCGTCGGGACGGGGGGTGTGACTGTCTGCGCGCATGCCGTGCGTCATGTCGCCGCTGCCTCTCGACTCCGGGCCCACCTGGACAGACCGAACGTACGGCAATCGGCGTCGGATGAACCCGGTCGACAGCGTTTTCTCAGGGAAGCGACAGCGACCCACCAGCTACGGCGCCGCCCCGCGGTCCCACCGTCACTCCGTGACGTCGATGGTGTAGCGGTTGGTCTCCACGCCGGCCGCGGTGACCACCTGCACGTCGACCCGGCCCGGCTCCACGTCCGCGGGGACCGGCACGGTCAGCAGGTCGTCGGCCGGGTTGTCGAAACCGCCCACCACCGGCACCAGCGGCACATGGACGTTCACCGGGCCGACCCGCACCACCATGCGCGCCAGCCGGTCCGCGCCCTGCGCCCCGGCCGGGACGAACCCGGTGCCGCGGATCTCGATGTCGTCGCCGGTGCGGATGGGCGCGTCCAGGTCGCCGGCCTCCCGGGCCCGCACCACGGACAGGATCACCGGGCGCCCGCCCTCGGCGTACTTGCCCGCGAGGTAGGTGCCCGCCGACACCAGCACGATCACGGCCAGCCCCCAGGGCAGGTCGGGCAGTTGGTCGGGGCGGCGGGCCAGCCGCACGGCGGCGAAGGCGAGGGCGACGGCGTTGACGGCGACGTACTGGATGTCGGCGAAGCTGCCGCGCCCTGAGTCGTCGGTGAGCAGGTCGGCCGCCCTGGGCCGGTGGGCGCGCACCTTCTGCAGCCGCTGCCCCTGCACCCGCAGCCCGACCACCCGGCGCACCAGCACGGCGATCCCGCAGACCACGGCGAGCACGGTCACCACGCCGGCGCCGCGGGCGAGTTCCAGGCCGTCGATCAGCGCGTCCAGTTCCCGGTGGTCGGAGGCGGCCGCGAGCCGCCCCACCAGTACGAGAACGGCGAACGCGACGAGCAGCACCCAGGAGCCCGCCACCGCGCGGGACGTGGACAGCCGGTTGTCCTCGCCGATGACCGGGGCGAGCGCGCCGCCGCGCGCCCGGTGGAACCAGGACGCCGCGGTGAGCGCCCCCGCCACCAGCACCGCGGCCAGCAGCCCCGCGGTGCGCGCCGAGGTCCAGCCCGCGCCGATCGCGGTGAGCGCCTGCACGAGCAGCAGCACGAGGACCCCGGCCCAGACGACGGCCGCGGTCCGCTGCCAGAGGCGGGCCAGCCAGGCGGCGCCCTCGGCCCGGCCGCGTTCGGCCACCGCCTCGGCGGCCTGGGCGAGTTCCTCGGAGACCCACTGCCGGGAGGCGGAGGCGGAGTGGGCCACCGCGGCCGGGAGCCCCCGGCCGGTGGCGTACTCGTCCCGCTTCACCAGGAACGCGGCGACCGCGCGCCGATGCCCCTCACGCGCCCCGTGCGGACAGTCCCCGCAGGTGCAGCCGCCCTCGTGGGCAGCCGGGTCCGCCCCGCCCTGTCTCGCCTCCTGCACCGCCACGCCCGAAGCCGCCTTCCCGCACTACCCGACACATCTCGACACACCACGACCGCCGTCGGCGGCCACCGGACAACTCCCCCGCGTCGAGAGCGAATTGTGCCCTACGCCACGCCCGTCCCGTCCCCCGGGCCGGATCGCCGCGGGTGAACGTCGAGGCGTCAGGTTGACGCGCGCTCCCCTTCGTACGAACGACGCGCGCTCAGTCCAGCAGATCCGGTTCGCTCCGCGTGATCTCCCGCCACATCGGCTGGTAGTTGATCCACGCCACCAGGTCCCCGCCCAGCTGCTCCCGCGTGGCCACCGCCTGCCGGTGGTCGATCAGCACGGGCCGGCCGGCCGCCCGCGCGGTGAGCTGCACCTGGCAGGAGCGTTCCATGGTCATGAACCACCAGGCCGCCGCGTCCACCGAGTCGCCCACGGTCAGCAGCCCGTGGTTGCGCAGCACCAGCGCCTTGCGGGTGCCGAGGGCGGCGGCGATGCGGCGGCCCTCCTCGGGGTCGACGGTGACGGAGGTGTAGGCGTCGTAGAGGGCGTGGTCCTCGTAGAAGGCGCAGCTCTCCTGGGTGATCGGGTCGAGCAGCTCGCCGAGGGCGGCGAGGGCGCGGCCGTGCACGGAGTGGCAGTGGGCGACGGCGACGACGTCGGGCCGGGCCGCGTGCACCTGGGCGTGCACGGCGAAGGCGGCCTGGTTGACGTGGTGTCCGCCCTCGACGACCTGGCCGTCCTGGTTGGCGAGCACCAGATCGCTCACGGTGACGTGCCGGAAGGGCATGCCGAACGGGTTGACCCAGAAGCAGTCGCTGAACTCGGGGTCGCGTGCGGTGATGTGCCCGGAGACGCCGTCCTCGTAGCCGAGCCGGCCGAACAGCCGCAGCGCGCCCGCCAGCCGCTCCTTGCGGTGCCTGCGCTCGTCCTCGAGGGACTCGTGCATGGGCGGCATGGCGAACTGCAGTTTGTCGGTGGGCACCGGCAGGGGCGGAGTGGGCCCGTGCATGAGTCCTCCCGCGGGGGGTTCGCGTACGGGGCGGAAGTTACCCGTGGGGCGCGCCGTACGACAGCTCTGTTCCGTAACACCGGACATCCGCCGGATACCCGGAGGACCACCCGGATACCCGACAGAGGATGTCGGTTTTCCGGGTCACACTCGCTCCATGAGCACGCACGCGGACACGCACACGGACACGGACGGCCGGAGGGACGCCGGCGTCACCTGGGGAGAATTCGCCGCGGCCGAGCCGGACCTGGCCCGGACCGTCGAGGAACGCTTCGCCGCCCACACGCACCACGTCCTCGCGACCCTCCGCAAGGACGGCTCGCCGCGCACCACGGGCCTGGAGGTGCGCTTCCTGGACGGCGAGCTGTGGTTCGGGATGATGCCGGGGTCGATGAAGGCGCTGGACCTGCGCCGCGACCCCCGCTTCTCGCTCCAGGCCAACCCGGGCGAGGGCACGACCATGGGCGGCGGCGACGTGCGCGTCGCCGGCCGGGCGGTGGAGGTGCCGAGGGACGACACGGAGACCCGCGCCCGGTACGTCGAAGAGGTGGAACCGCCGGAGCCGTTCCACCTCTTCCGCACCGAGGTCACGGAGGTCGTGCGGACCTCCGTGGAGGACGAGAAGTATCTCGTCGTGCAGGTCTGGAAGCCCGGAGCGCCGGTGCGCACGCTCAAGCGGACGTGACCCGGGACCGCTCGGGGACTACTCCCACTCGATGGTGCCCGGCGGCTTGGACGTGACGTCCAGCACGACCCGGTTGACGTCCCGGACCTCGTTGGTGATCCGCGTGGAGATCTTCGCGAGGACGTCGTACGGCAGCCGCGACCAGTCGGCGGTCATGGCGTCCTCCGAGGACACCGGGCGCAGCACGATCGGGTGACCATAGGTGCGGCCGTCGCCCTGGACGCCGACCGAGCGGACATCGGCGAGCAGCACCACGGGGCACTGCCAGATGTCGCGGTCGAGGCCGGCCGCGGTCAGCTCCTCGCGGGCGATCGCGTCGGCCTCGCGGAGCAGGTCGAGCCGCTCCTTGGTGACCTCGCCGACGATGCGGATGCCCAGGCCGGGGCCGGGGAAGGGCTGCCGGTGGACGATCTCCTCGGGCAGGCCGAGCTCCTGGCCGACCATCCGGACCTCGTCCTTGAACAGCTTGCGCAGCGGCTCGATCAGCTTGAACTCGAGGTCTTCGGGCAGGCCGCCCACGTTGTGGTGGGACTTGATGTTGGCGGTGCCGGTGCCGCCGCCGGACTCGACGACGTCCGGGTAGAGGGTGCCCTGCACCAGGAACTCCACCGCGGGGCCCTCGTCGGCGATGATCTCGGCCTGGGCCTGCTCGAAGACCCGGATGAACTCACGGCCGATGATCTTGCGCTTCTGCTCGGGGTCGGAGACCCCGGCCAGCGCCTTCAGGAACCGCTCCTCGGCGTCCACGACCTTGAGCTGGACGCCGGTCGCGGCGACGAAGTCCTTCTCGACCTGCTCGGTCTCGCCCTTGCGCATCAGGCCGTGGTCGACGTAGACGCAGGTCAACTGGGAGCCGATGGCCTTCTGCACCAGCGCGGCGGCCACGGCGGAGTCCACACCGCCGGACAGGCCGCAGATGGCGCGCTTGTCGCCGACCATCTCGCGGATGGCGGCCACCTGCTCGTCGATGACGTTGCCGGTGGTCCAGCTCGGCGTGAGGCCCGCACCGCGGTACAGGAAGTGCTCCAGCACCTGCTGCCCGTACGTGGAGTGCATCACCTCGGGGTGGTACTGGACGCCGTAGAGCTTCTTCTCGTCGTTCTCGAAGGCGGCGACCGGCACGACGTCCGTGGACGCGGTGACGGTGAAGCCCTCTGGGGCGGCGGAGCAGGCGTCGCCGTGCGACATCCAGACCGCCTGCTCCTCGGGGGTGCCCTCGAAGAGGGTGGAGGAGTTCTTGGCGACGTGCAGGCCGGTGCGGCCGTACTCACGGGCGCCGGTGTTGTCCACCTGGCCGCCCAGGGTCTGGGCCATGAGCTGGAAGCCGTAGCACATGCCGAAGACGGGGACGCCGGCCTCGAACAGCTCGCGGTCGAGGCGGGGGGCGCCCTCCTCGTACACGGACGAGGGGCCGCCGGAGAGGATGATCGCCGCGGGGTTCTTGGCGAGGATGTCCGCGACCGGCATGGTGCTCGGCACGATCTCGCTGTAGACCCGCGCCTCGCGGACGCGACGGGCGATGAGCTGGGCGTACTGCGCGCCGAAGTCGACGACCAGGACGGTGTCGGGCGCGTTGGCAGCGGGAGTCGCTGATGACACGAGGTGCCTTCCGGCGGTGGGGAGGGGGTCTTGTGCCTCCCGATTCTACCGAGACGGCGACGCGGTCCGTCCCGGCCCGCGATCCGCGCCCGGCCTCCCGTGCCACGTCTCACCATGCGGCCCTGGCGTTGGACGGACCGGGCCGACCGGGCATACTGGCCCCATGCTCACGCACCCGACCTTCCTCTTTACCTATGGCACCCGGCCCGCCGGCTGCCATGGTCGTGCTGCTTGAGCAACTGACAAGCGACTTCCCAGGCGCCCCGGGCCGACAGGTCCGGGGCGCCTGGCGTTTCACCGGACCGTGTCGCTCCGGGGCCACCACCCACCGAGGAGCCCCGACATGACCGCCACCACCACCGAGCCCACCGAGAAGACCGGCGCCCGCACCGCCGAGGCCGCCGAGCTGATCAGCGACGCCCGTGAGCGGATCGACGCGCTGGACGACCGGATCATCGGTCTGGTGCAGGAACGGATGGCGGTGTCCGCCGTGATCCAGAAGGAGCGGATCGCCTCCGGCGGCCGCCGTGTGAACCTCTCCCGCGAGATGGAGATCCTCGCCACGTACCGGAACGCCCTGGGCAAGCCGGGCACCGCCCTCGCCATGACGCTGCTGGAGCTGTGCCGGGGCAAGATCTGAATCCGCGTTCCCCGGTACCGGCGTACGGATCGCGGTAATGGCGTGCGGATCGCCTCTCACCCGTACGGTGCGTGACCGGCGGGCCGGGCGGGTCGTTGGTCCCGGTGTCCGCGCCAGCCAGGGGCGGACCGGAGCAGCATCACGCGTGGCTCGCCGGAGCGATGAGACGGACGGCTCGTGCCGTGCGTCGTGGGACCTCGTTCCGGTACCGGTGACCGGGAGGCAGGGGACAGCCGCCCCGGTCACGCGAGAGATCGGCCGGCCCCGGGGACGCCCGGGGCCGGCCGACGCGTGTACGGGCGCCGGCACCGCTCAGGTACGGGTGACGACCCCGCACTCGTCCGGGTCGCCGTCGCGGGACACGCCCGTGCTGCGGTCGTACGGGTCGCGGGTCCCGCCGGTCCGCGGGGGCCCGGTCCGCAGGTCGCCGAAGAAGGACGGGTTGATCAGCCCGTCGCCCCTGCGGCAGTCGTCGTTGCTTGTCTCACTCGCGTGGTCCCGGATCCACAGACGACCCTCGGTGCCCCGGTAGCGGGCGAGGTCCGCGACGTCCACCTGGAGCACCCGGCGGACGATCACCCGGGTCGTCTCGTCGCCGCCGGCGCGGGCCACCCCGTGGACGAAGGTGTAGTCGGCGGTGATCACGGCCGGTCCCTCGGCCCCCTTGTCGCGCGCCACCGTCATCCGTCCACGCACCCGCGCCTCGCCCACCAGGCCGACCTTCGTCACCGTGTCCGCACGTGATCCACGTCACGTAAAGATTCTGTGAGGTCCGGCACAACCATCCGAGGGCCTCGGTGATCGAACTCATCGACATCAGGGATCACACCCGTGCGCCCCACACGGAGGCGCCTCTCGACTCGTGCCGCGCCCGCGCGGCACACCGGACTGACCGAGGTCTTCATGAAGCTTCGCCGCGCCCTGGCCGCAGCGGCCGCGACGGCAGCGATAGTCCCGGCCGCCCTGCTCGCGGCCCCGGCCGCCCACGCGACCGACCCCGCGTCCACCGCCTCCGCGACCCAGTCGACGGAGACGGACACGACCGCCCCGACGACCTCCCCCGCCGGGACGGAGTCCTCGGAGTCCGGCGCGGGCGAGCAGGACGGACAGCCGGAGCAGGACACCGACGAGCCCGGGAACGGCGGCGAGGGCGGCACCGACGAGGAGGGGAACGGCACCGACGACTCCGCCTCGTCCTCCCCGTCCACCACCCCCTCGCCCTCGGCGTCCACCACCCCCTCGCCCTCGGCGTCCACCACCCCCTCGCCGAGCCCCAGCGCGAGCACCCCGGCCGAGGAGGACCCGGAGCTCTGCGTCGACGAGGACGGCGAGAGCACGGCCGAACTCAGCGACGACCTCCGCAGCGGTCTGTCGGGCCTGCCCGAGACGATCGTCGCGGGCAGCGGCTGGACCACGTTCTCCTTCGACGTCACCAACCGCGGCGACGAGGAGATCGAGAACATCAAGCCGCTGATCGGCGTCGCCGCGGTCGGCTGGGAGGACGTCCGCGACTACTCCGGCCAGATCACGGTCCAGGCGTACGACAAGGCGACCGGCAAGTGGAACACGCTCGCGGGCGCCGCGGGCGAGGGCGCCACGTTCGCCGCCTTCTCGCTGGGCGCCGGCCAGTCCGTCTCCTACCAGCTGCGGCTCTCCGTCAGCGGCAAGGTGCCGGACGCGCTCGGCCTCACCGGCGGTTTCGCCGAGTACTCGGACACCGAGGGCTGCTGGATCGCCGACGACCCGAACGGCTGGATCTACTTCTTCGACATCCTCGCGGCCGGCTCCGACGCCGGTGACCCCGACGACGCCGAGCCGCAGACCGGCGGCGTCAAGGAGCTCGACAAGGTCAGCGAGGTGAAGGTCACCGGCAGCCTCGCCGAGACCGGCTCGAACTCCGCCCTGCCGGTGATCGGCCTGGTCGGCGGCGTCGCCGTCGTGGCCGGCGCGGGTGCGCTGTTCGTCGTCCGCCGCCGCAAGGCCGGCGCCGAGGCGTGACCTGGGCCGCCCGTGAGGCGGCCCCCGTGACAAGGGGAAAGGACCTGAGCTCGGAGGGGGGCACAGGTCCTTTCCTCTTTGTCGTTCTCGCCGTGCCGTGCGCCGTGCCTGTGAGTGCGTGGGCGCGTGGGCGCGTGGGCGCGGGCGCGCTACTTCTTCCGCGGCACCGCCGGCACCCCCAGGAACGGCAGCTTCAACGCGCCGAACGCGTCCGCCGGGACGGCCGGGGCCTTCGGCTCCACCGGCTTCAGCCGCCGGTACTCCTCGCCCTGCGCCGGACGCGGGTCCTCCCCGCCCTTGTTGGGCCAGAACGACATCGCCCGCTCCGCCTGCGCGGTGATGGTGAGCGAGGGGTTCACCCCGAGGTTCGCGGAGACCGCGGAGCCGTCGACGACCGTGATGCCGGGGTGCCCGTACAGCCGGTGGTACGGGTCGATCACACCGGTCTCCGGGGAGTCGCCGATCGCGCAGCCGCCGAGGAAGTGGGCGGTGAGCGGCATGCCCGTCAGCTCGCCGACGTTGGAGCCGGCGAAGCCGTTGATCTCGGCGGCCAGCGCCGACGCGCCGTCGGTCGCCGCCTTGATCTGCTTGGGGTTGGGGGCGCCGTGCCCCTGGCGCGCGGTGAGCAGCCCGCGGCCGATCCCGGACGGCTTGAGGTACGTCGTCAGGGAGTTGTCCAGCGACTGCATCACCAGGCCGATGATGGTCCGCTCCGACCAGCGGCGGTTGGACAGCGAGCGGAGCATCAGCCAGGGGTGCCGCGCCGCGTTGCCGAGCCAGCCCAGCACACGGACCGCGCCCGAGGCGTTGTCGGCGTACGGCACCTGGAGGATCGACAGGGAGCCCATCGAGTTGGAGCCCTTGCCGTAGCGGACCGGCTCTATGTGGGTGTTCTCGTCCGGGTGGATGGAGGACGTGATGGCCACACCGCGGGTGAAGTCGGCCTTCGGCTCGCCGGTGGCCTTGCGGTAGCGGCGGTCGTCGGTCTGCGCGCCCACGAGCGCCTCGGAGTTGGTGCGGGTCATCTCGCCCAGCCGGTCCGAGAGGTGCGGGAGCTGCCCGCCCGCGCGCATCCGGTGCAGCAGCGTCTGCGTGCCGTAGGTGCCGGCGGCCAGCACCACCCGGCGGGCGGTGAACGTACGGCCCCTGCCCTTGCGGCGGTCGTCCGTGGGAAGGGTGGCGACGGCGAAGCCGCCGCGCGAGTCCTCCGTGACCGACACCGCCGTGGTCATCGGGTGCACGACCGCGCCCGCCTTCTCGGCGAGGTACAGGTAGTTCTCGTTGAGGGTGTTCTTCGCGCCGTGCCGGCAGCCCGTCATGCACTCGCCGCACTGGGCGCAGGCCCGCCGCGAGGGGCCCGCCCCGCCGAAGTACGGGTCGGGCACCTCCTGCCCCGGCATGGCCTTGACCTTGCCGTCGGCGTCCTCGCCGTCGCCGAAGAACACCCCGACGGGCGCCATGTGGAAGGTGTCGCCGCAGCCCATCCGCTCGGCCGCCGCCTTCAGATGCACGTCCGAGGGCGTCATCGTCGGGTTGAGCCGCACGCCGAGCATGCGCCGCGCCTGGTCGTAGTACGGCGCCAGCTCCTCCTGCCAGTTCGTGATGTTCCCCCACTGGGGGTCCTCGAAGAACGGCTTCGGCGGCACGTACAGGGTGTTGGCGTAGTTCAGCGAGCCGCCGCCGACGCCCGCGCCGGCCAGCACCATCACGTTGCCGAGCAGATGGATGCGCTGGATGCCGTACATGCCGAGCCCCGGCGCCCAGAGGTAGTTCTTCAGGTCCCAGGAGTTCTTCGGCAGCGACTCGCGGGTCCAGCGGCGGCCGGCCTCCAGCACGCCGACGCGGTAGCCCTTCTCGGTCAGCCGGAGCGCCGAGACGGAACCGCCGAAGCCCGAGCCGACGACGAGGACGTCGTAGTCGTAGCCGGCGTCGTCGTCGGGGGCGGGGACGGAGTTCTCCTGTGACACGTGCTCTCCTCGTCGAAAGCTCTCGTTCGAAGGCTCGGCGCCGGGACCGGACCCGGCGGGGGGACCTAGCGGAAACGGAACGCCTTCATCAGGCGCAGGCTGCGGCTCATGAAGGCCGCGTACTTCTCGTCGTCCATGCCGAGCGCCGGCGCCATCGGCAGCAGCCGCTGCTGGGCGACGGTCTGGGCCTCGGTGTACTTGAGGATCCCCTCCGAGCCGTGCCGGCGGCCGAGACCGGAGTCCTTCATGCCGCCCATCGGGGACTGCACGCTGCCGTACGCGGGCGCGTAGCCCTCGTTGACGTTGACCGTGCCGGTGCGCAGGCGGGCGGCGATCTCCCTGCCGCGGCGGGCGTTCCTCGTCCACACCGACGAGTTGAGCCCGTACGGCGTTCCGTTGGCGCGCTCGACCGCCTCGTCGTCGGAGGAGAAGCGGTAGACCGAGACGACCGGGCCGAAGGTCTCCTCCGTGCACACGCTCATCGGGGCCTCGACGCCGTCGAGGATGGTCGGCTCGTAGAAGTAGGGGCCGATGTCCGGGCGGGCGGTGCCGCCGGCGAGAACCTTGGCGCCCTTGGCGACGGCGTCCTCGACGTGCCGGGTCACCGCGTCCAGCTGGCGCTGCCCGACCAGGGAGCCCATGTCGGCGCCGTAGGCCAGCGCGGTGCCCAGGCGCAGCGCCCTGGTGCGGGCGGCGAAGCGCTCCAGGAAGGCGTCGGCGACCGACTCGTGGACGTAGAGCCGCTCGATGGAGATGCAGAGCTGGCCGGCGGAGGAGAAGCAGGCACGGACGGCGCCGGCGGCGGCCTTGTCCAGGTCGGCGTCCTCCAGCACCAGCATGGCGTTCTTGCCGCCGAGTTCGAGGGAGACGCCGACCAGGCGGGCGGCGGCGCCCTGGGCGACCTCGCGGCCGGTGCGGGTGGAGCCGGTGAACGAGACGTAGTCGGCGTGCCGGACGACCTCGGGGCCGACGACCGGACCCTCGCCGAGGACCACCTGGAACACGTCCGCGGGCATTCCGGCCTCGATCAGCAGGTCGCGGGCCCACAGCGCGGTCAGGCAGGTCTCCGTGTCGGGCTTCATCACGACGGCGTTGCCCGCGACGAACGCCGGGAGCGCGTCGCCGACGGACAGTTCGAGCGGGTAGTTCCAGGGCGCGATCTGGCCGACCACCCCGCGCGGGTGGCGCAGCTCGGTGACTTTCGTCAGCACCGGCACGGCGCCGGTGTGCCGCTTGGGCCGCAGATAGGCGGCGGCGCGGCGGCCGTAGTGGCGGGCGGCGACGGCGACCGCCTGGACCTCCTCGTGGGCGTGCAGCCGTGCCTTGCCGGTCTCCAGCTGGATGAGGTCCAGCACCTCGGCCTGGCGGCTGAGCACCAGGTCGTGGAAGCGCAGCAGCACGGCGGCGCGCTCCCGGACCGGGGTCCGCGCCCACACGGCCTGGGCGGCGCGGGCCGCCTCGAACGCCTTCGCCACGTCCTCGGGCGTCGACTCGGGCAGGTCGGCCAGCTTCTCGCCGGTGAACGGCGTGTGGTTGGCGGTGCGGCCGGAGCCCGCCACGCCCTTGGTGAGCTGGGCGACCAGTTCCGGTGTCACCACGTCGGCGGCCGTCCGTGCGCCCTGGGGGGCGGGGGCCAAGGGGTTGGTGCCGGTCGTTTCCCGGGTCTGCGCGTCCGTCATGAGGCGCAGAGTATGCCTGGGCGCACACTTTGTGTACCCGTCGGTAACAGATTCCCGCAGGGCTCACACATTGCCAGTGAACGCTGGCAACGAAGCCGCTGATCAGCGCGTTGCGGTCACCGGCGCCCCACGGGGTGCCGGTGACCGGGCAGGGCGTGCGTCAGCGCTTGTGGACGTCGTAGGTGTCGAGGACCGTGCGGGCGATCTCGCGGCCGTCCTCGGCGAAGTAGCCCTTCGCGGGGTAGACGACCCAGAGCCGGTACATGTCGCCGTCCGCGTTCCGGTAGTACAGGACCTGCGCCTCGCGCTCCAGGGGCGGCGTGGTGGTCGTCGTGAAGACGATCGTGTTCGTCGCCGCGTCCTGCTCCCTGTACGTCGTCTCCCGGGGCCGCCCCTGCGGCGCCGGTGTGTCGGCGATCCCCCAGGAGAACTCGCCGTCCTTCAGCTCGTTCCAGTGGGCGAACGCCTGCTCGGACGCGGACGCCGGGATCGCGTTGTCCTTGTCGTCGGCCTTCAGGTCACGGTCGGTCTCGATCCGCACCATTCCGCTCGGGTCGCTGAAGGAGGCGACGGTGCCGTCGGCGTCCTCGGCCGGCTTGTCCTTCACGAAGCCTTCCGGCACCGCGAGGGACACGCCCACCCGGTCGCCGAGGTCGTGCGTCTTCCAGCCGTCGGGCAGCGGCCCTGCGAACGGGTCCGCGATCACCAGGCCCACCACCACGGCGGCCGCGACCACCGCCGCGCCCAGCCCCAGGAGGGTCTTCCGGCCGATGCGGATGCCGCTCCCACGGCCCGGCACGGGCAGCGTGCCCATCTGGGTGGGCTGCGGCGCGGGCGGGTTCGCGGCGGCCTCCAGGGCGGCGCGGACCTGGGCGGCGTGGGGACGGCGCGCCGGGTCCTTCTGGAGCAGCGCGGTGATGATCTCGGCCAGCGGGCCCTGCGCGGAGGCGGGCGGCGCCGGCGTGGCGTTGAGCACGGACTGCAGGGTGGCGGGCGTGTTGCTGCGGCGGAACGGCGACACGCCCTCCGTCGCCGCGTACAGCACCACGCCGAGCGACCACAGGTCGGAGGCGGGACCGGGGCGCTGGCCCAGCACCCGCTCCGGGGCGATGTACTCGGGCGAGCCGACGAAGCCGCCGGTGTCGGTCAGGTTGGTCTCGCCCTCGATCTGGGCGATGCCGAAGTCGGTGAGCACGACCCGGTCGTGACGGCCCAGCAGCACGTTGTCCGGCTTGACGTCCCGGTGCAGGACGCCCGCCGCGTGCGCGGCCTCCAGCGCGCCGAGCACCTCCAGGCCGACGCGGGCGGCCTCGCGCGCGGAGAGCGTGCCCTCCTCCTGGAGCACCGCTCCGAGCGAGCGGCCCTGGACGAGTTCCATCACGATCCACGGCCGGCCGTCGACCACGGCTACGTCGTGGACGCCGACCACGGCCGGGTGGTCGAGCCTGGCGGCGGCGCGGGCCTCACGGCGCATCCGCTCGAAGGCGTTGGCCCGTTCACGTTCGGGAAGGTGCTCAGGGACCCGGGGCTCCTTGACGGCGACCTCGCGGTCCACCGTCTCGTCCTTGGCCCGCCACACGGTGCCCATGCCGCCGTGGCCGAGCTTGGCGAGCAGCCGGTAGCGGCCGGCGATCACCCGTCCCGCGCCGGGATCGGGCGCGGACGGAGCGGACGGAACCGGGTCACCCGTCGGGCCGGCCTGCTGCGGACCGCCCGCCCGCGCGCCGTCCCGCCCCCGTGCGCCGTCCGGCGCGGGATGCGGCGCCCGGCCGTGCGCGTACGCCTGGCCGTCCCCTTGCGGCGGGACCACGACGGTCGGAGCCGCGTACGGATTGCCGGGGTGCGGCACGGCCGCCGGCGGGTTCTGGTTGGGCGGTTGCAGACCAAAACTGGTCGGCTCGTCGGCCCCGTTGCGGGCTCCCCCGTCACTGCTCATGGCTCCATGCATACCGTGCCGGGCCACCGCCGTTCCACAGCCGGTCGCCACCGGTCACAGACCCGTGACCGACGCCGGGACTTATGCCGCTTTCATACGGCTATGCGGGATCGGCCGTACCGGTACGGCCAGGGCCTTTCGTTCGGATCAGGCCGGCCGTGAGGCACGGTGCCTCTTCGGCCGACCCGAGCGGGGTCCGGTGCGTGCCCCACGCCCGTTCAGGGCAGTGGGGGGAGTGCGTGCCGGGCCCCGCGACGCCGGGGTGATCCGAACGAGAGGCCCTAGGCCGCCGAGGCGGACGAGGAGGTGTCCGGTGAGGGCGGACTCGTCTCCTCCGACGGCGCGGCCGGGTCGTCGGCCTCCGTGGACGTGGCGCCGGCCCCCGTGGGTGACGGGGCCGGCCGCCGCGGGGTGGTGGCGGGAGGCACGGGACCAGGTGTCGATCCGGTCACGGAGGTCTCCGGCGCCGTGGTGCTGGGGGTGCCGCCCCCTTCGCCGCCCCGGTCCTGGAGCAGCAGCGCCCCTGCCGACACGCCCGCCCCGGCGAGCGCGGCGATCACCAGCGCCGCCACGAGCGCGCCCCGGGTGGGCTGACGGCGTACGGAGCGGCCGTCCGGCGCGTCCCGAGGGGCGGTCTCCGGCACCTCACGCCACACCGGGAGCCGGCGGCGGGGCGGCTCCCGGTCCGGGAGCGGGTCGAGCGGGGCCGTCTCGGGCGTCCGGCCGGTCGCGAGGAAGGCGCGCAGCATCCGTTCGGCCCGGTCGGCGTCCAGTCGCCGGTCCGGGTCACGCTCCAGCAGGCCGCGCACCACGGGCAGGATCGGTCCGGCCTGCGCGGGCGGCCGGATCTCGTCGACCACCACCGCGTGCAGCACGCCGCTCAGCGAGTCACGCCGGAACGGCGACTCGCCGCTGAGCGCCGCGCACAGCAGCGCGCCCAGCGACCACAGGTCCGACTCGGGCCCGGTCCGCGCGCCCGACATCCGCTCGGGGGCGGTGTACTCGGGCGAGCCGACGAACGACCCGCTCTCGGTGAGCGTGGTCGAGCCGGGCATCTGCGCGATGCCGAAGTCGGTGAGCAGCACCCGGTCGGTGCCGTTCTCCAGCAGCACGTTGGCGGGCTTGAGGTCGCGGTGCAGCACCCCGGCCGTGTGCGCGGCGCGCAGCGCGCCCAGCAGGTCGACGCCGATCCGCGCGGCCTCCGCCGCGTCGACCGGCCCTTCGGCGGCCAGCCGGTCGGCGAGTGACGGCCCGTCGATCAACTCCAGGACGATGTAGGGACGTTCGTCGTCCTCGACGACGTCGTGCACGACGATGATGTTCGGGTGGCTGAGCTGGGCCAGGGCGCGCGCCTCGCGCAGGGTGCGTTCGCGCTGCCGCCGGGCGTCGGCAGCGGTGAGCGTGTCGTCGAAGGGCAGTTCCTTCACCGCGACGCCCCGGCCGAGCAGTTGGTCCGTGGCCCGCCACACCACGCCCATGCCGCCGCGTCCGAGCAGTCCCTCCAGGCGGTAACGTCCCGCCACGACGCGGGCGTTGGCCCCGTCGGTTCCGTTGTCCGGCTCCCCCTCGGTCACCATGCGCCCATCATGCCCCACCGGATGTGTCCGCTCCGGTACGGCGATTCGGCCAACAGGCGCACGTCCGCGCACGCCGGGGGCGGTCAGGGCTCGCGCCAGCCTCTGAGGATCGTCTCGAACTGCTGCGCGGTGGTGTCCCAGTCCTCGGCGGGACCGGCCATGTAGAGGGCGTACTCCACGCCGTCGCGCGTGAGGTACATGTGGTCCACCGCCCGGTACGGCCCGGGGAACTCGGTGTCCTTGGGCAGCGCTGTCCAGCTGTACTCCAGGCGCGCCGCCTCGCGGTCGCGGTAGGTCAGGCGCTTCAGCTCGATCTGCTCGTAGTCGACGAGACGCCCGCCGACCTGCTGGTCGAGGTCGCTGAGGTGGTCGAACGGGTCGTCGAAGTCCGGGGAGTCGTCGGCGGCGATGCGCAGGAAGTGCCTGCCGCCGTCGGGGGTGTAGTCGACCTGCTGGGTCTCCTCGTCGAACACCACCCGCTCCCAGTCCTCGCCGGGCAGCACGACGGTGAAGCCGAAGGGGTCGCTGCGGCGCACCCACCCCTCGGGCAGGCCGCCCGCGTCGGTCCCCTCCGTGTCCGACACGCCGGGCGTCTCCGC
The DNA here is from genome assembly GCF_022696125.1 of Streptomyces sp. GB4-14. Taxonomy (NCBI): domain Bacteria; kingdom Bacillati; phylum Actinomycetota; class Actinomycetes; order Kitasatosporales; family Streptomycetaceae; genus Streptomyces; species Streptomyces sp. GB4-14. Next base: position 2,413,905 of record NZ_RZHO01000002.1, read on the forward strand.
GGCCTCGGTGGTTTTGCTCGGCGCCGCCGTGGCACCGCCCCGGTCGTCCTGCTGCTGGAGCACGACCGCCGTGCCCCCGCCGATGATCGCGGCCAGCGCGACGACCAGGGCGACCGTCCGCCCGCGCGAGCGCCGGCGTGGCGTCGTCGGCGTCCCGTACGGCGCCTGCACGGAGGTGGAGCCGCCACCCTGCGGGCCCACCGGCGTGCCGGTCGGGTAGGGCTGTGCGCCCGCTCCGGGGTGCGGTCCGACCTGGCGCGGCAGCGGGACGTGGGCGCCGGCGCCCTGGGTGGGCACGTACTCCTGCGCCGCCCGCGGCCGGCGTCCCTCCGCGGCCTCGGCGAGCATCTGCTCGGCCGTCGCGGCGTCGGGCCGGGTGGCCGGATCCTTCCGGAGGAACGCGCTGATGACGGGCGCGAGCGGGCCGGCGTGCCGGAGCGGCTCGGCCTCCTCCTCGACCACGGCCTGCATGGTGGTGAGCGGAGAGGTGCGGCGGAACGGCGAGATGCCCTCCACCGCCGTGTACAGGGTGGCGCCGAGCGCCCACAGGTCGGACGCGGGCCCGGGGTCGTGGCCGCGGACCCGCTCGGGCGCCAGGTAGTCGACGGAGCCCACGACCTCGCCGGTGCGGGTGATGGCCGCGTCGCCGTCTATCTGCGCGATGCCGAAGTCGGTCAGCAGCACTCGCCCGTCCCGGCCGAGCAGCACGTTGCCGGGCTTGACGTCGCGGTGCAGGACACCGGCGGCGTGCGCGGCGCGCAGGGCGCGCAGCACCCACAGGCCGATACGGGCGGCCTCGCGGGGCTCGACGCGCTCCTGCTCCTTGACGGCGTCGGCCAGCGAGCGGCCCTCGACCAGCTCCATGACGATCCACGGCCGGCCGTCGTGCTCCAGCACGTCGTGCACGGTGACGACGGCCGAGTGGTTGATCCGCGCGGCGGCCCGCGCCTCCGCGCGGGTGCGGGCCAGCAGGGTGGTCCGTTCGCTGTCGGAGACGTAGAGCGCGGCGGTGAGTTCCTTGATGGCGACGGAACGGTGCAGCACCTCGTCGTGTGCGCGCCACACCCGGCCCATGCCACCGCTCCCGATGGATTCGCCGAGTCGGTAGCGGCCCGCGACGAGCGAGCCCTGCATCTGATTCACGTTGCCCCGCAATGTTCTTGACAGGGTCAGGGTAGGTACACCGGCCCGTCCTGGGAACCGAGGGGGTGCCAGAGAGACCGCACTGTGATGGTTTGTCGCGCCCCCCGTGTCGCGTCTTCCCTCACGGCCGCATCGGTGGTCAGCCGGTGTGCCGGTACGTGGCGGCCGCCTGCTCGTAGAGCCGTGTCACCTCGTCCCGTTCGCCGTCCGGACCGCGCACCTGCAGCACGTGGTAGCGGCCGTCGATCAGCGCGGCGAGGTTGCGCACGTACAGCTCGCCCCGGTCGCCGGTCCAGGTGAACTGGCCCTCGGCCATGACCCGTCCGCCGACCTCGATGGTCTTCAGGCCGGTGGAGGTGGCCCAGCTGGAGTCGCGGTACGGCTGCAGCTCGCGCTCGGCGTCCCGCTGGTAGGCCATGGGGTCGCCGCCGAACTGCTGGGCGCTGTCCCGGCCGGGGACCACGATGAGCTCGAAGTCGCCCTTGGAGTAGACGACCTGGCCGCTGCCGTTCTTGCCGGTGCGCTGCCAGCCCTCGGCGACGGCGACCTCGAAGCCCTCGGGGTCCTTGCGCAGCGTGAAGCCGTCGGCGACGCCGGGGCCGGTGGTCTGCGTCTCCGTGGAGGCGGTCGACTCCTCGGGGGTGCCCTGCCGGCCGTCGCCGCCGCTCGGGGAGTTGTTGCCGTCCGGACGCGCCTCCCCCGAGGGGCTCGGCGCGGCCCCTCCGGCGGCCGGGGTGCGGTCGGCGGAGGGCGACCCGGTGGTCTCCTCGCCGGCCTTCGGCATGAACAACACCGCGTACGCGACCGCCGCCGCCATGGCGAGCAGCACCAGCAGGAGCAGGGTGCGGCCCAGGCGGCGCGGTGAACCGGCGCGCGGCGCGGCCTTCTTGTGCCGTCCGTGCCGCGCGGGCAGTCCGGCGCGCCGCCTGCGCACCAGCTCGCCCCGGCGCCTTATGACCGGCAGACGTCCCGCGTCGACCGGCGGGGCCGTTATGACGTTCAGGCCCGCCTCCGGCTCGGGTGCGGACCGCACCAGCGATCGCAGCCAGCCGCGCAGCTCCTCGAAGTCGGGGCGCTCGGTGGGGTCCTGGCGGAGCAGCGACTCCACGACCGGGCGCAACGGGCCGCACTCCTCGGCGAAGGCGGGCGGCTCGGCGCACACCATCTGGACCAGCTCGGCCGTCGACTCCTCCGGGTAGGGGGCGTGCCCCTGCACGGCGCGGAACAGCAGCGCGCCCAGCGCCCACAGGTCGGTGACGGGTCCGATGGGCGGCGCGAGCTGCCAGTTCTCGTGCACGGGGCCGGCCTGCTCGGGCGCCCAGCGCTCGGTGACGGGCCCGACGACGGCCATCCGTGCCTGTCGGGCGCGCTCGGCGGCCAGCGCGGTGGCGGGGCCCCGGCGCGCGGGAGCGTGGGGGGCGGGTTCGTCCCAGCGTCCGGGCGCCGCCGGCGATCCGGGGGCGGCGGAGGCGGGGTCGGGGGCGGCGGGTTCGGGCGTGCCGCTCGCCTGGGCGCCGATGCGGGGCGTGGCCCCGTGCCAGCCGGAGGCGGCCACCCCGTACGGATCGGCTATCTGCCCCGGGGGCGTCGACGGCCGCTGCTCGGCGCCCTCCTCGGGGGCGGGCCGCGCGCCGGGCAGCGCGCGGGAGCCCTGCTGTGCCTCCTGAACACGGGCGGCGGCCCGGGCGCCCGCACGGTAGGCGGCGATGGCCCCGGCCCGCGCCGCCCGTACGTCGCCCGCGCTGTCCAGGGCGCGGGGCGCCACCACGGGCGAGAGGTCGCCTGGTCCGCCGGTCCCGCCGCCGCCCGGGAGCCGTCCGGCGCGCGCCTCGATGGCCGCGCGGCGCGCCGCGTCCGGGTCGGGGTCGGCGGTGAACCCGGGGGGCCAGGCCGGTCCGCGCCCGCCGTCGGCTCCCGCGCCCGGGCCGAGCGTCTCGAGCGCCGCGCCGGGCTCCGGTTCGTCGTCGGCGGGCGGCACCGGGTCGTAGCCGCACAGCGCCTCCTCGGCCGCGCCGACCGCGAGCCCGGTGAGCATCACCCGCCCGTCGTCGCAGACCAGCACCGTGCGCGCGGTGATGTTCCGGTGCACCCAGCCGTGGGAGTGCAGCACCCGCAGGGCGGTGAGCACGTCGGCGGCGACCTCGGCGGCCCGGTACGGGGACAGCGGCTTCTCGGCGAGCAGCGCGGCCAGCGGGCGCGCGGCGACGCACTCGCTGACGATCCACAGCGAACCGCCCTCCGCGAACACGTCGAAGACCTGGTCGAGGCGCGGATGGTCGGGCAGGGCAGCCGCGGCCTGGGCGGCCTCCACGGCGCGCCGCACGACCGGGTCGGCAGGCCGGCGCACGGCGCCCTGGCCGCCGCCCGGCACGCCCCTGCCGCGCCGTGCGCCGTCCCGGGCGGTGAAACCCTCGGGCAGCCCTTCGGCGTCCAGCACCTCGGCCTCGACGACCTCCGGCAGCGGCACCTGCCGGACCAGGACCTCCTGGCCGCTGTAGGTGTCGAAGGCGCGGCTCTCGGTCAGCTCGTACTCGTCGGAGGGGGGCAGGGGCAGGCGGTAGCGGTCGGCGAGAACCCGTCCCGCATAGTCGCCCACGTTGCCTCCCCCGGTACTACGGTCGGTCAGTTCCGTTCTCCGGACGGCCCGTTCCCGCTCCGTACGGTCCGCAACCACTCACGATACGTGCCGGAGGCAACCCGCAGAGAGGGGATGCCACATCTGGCGTCCCGATCCGCGGGCCGGGCGGATCAGGACTTCGGGCGGAACGTCTCCGTCAGGGTGCGCCACGTGTTCCTGCGCTGCTCGCCGTCCCACGCGTCGGCCCTGGCCGTGTACATCAGCCCGTACCCCAGGCCGTCGTTGACGACGGTGCCCCGGTCCACGGACCGGTAGCTGACGCCGCCGTCGACGTAGGTGAACTCCCAGTCGGCCGTCTTCCAGCCGCGGTACTCCACCGCCGCGATCCGTATGCGCTTGTACTGGGGACGCACCATGAAGCGCTCCTGGTTCTTCCAGTCGGCGACCGGGTCGTCCTTGGGCGTGCTGGTCCAGCCGATGAGCAGCTTCTGCCCGTTCGGCCCCGTGAAGCGGTCTCCGGCCTCGTCGGACGACGTGAACTTCCATCCGGCGGGCAGACCGATCGAGTACCCCTGCTGCCCCCGGTGCGTCGTGGCCGCCCCGGCCTTGCCCGCTCCGCCGTTCCCGGCGTCCGAGGAGCTGCCCGGTGCGGCGCCGCCGCCCGTCCCGGTGGGGCCCGGGGAGGCCGCCGTGTCTCCGCCCGTGCCGGTGGACGCGGTGGCGGAGCCGTCGGTGCGGGTGCCGTCCTCGTCGTCGTTCCTGGTCTCGGCGCTGGGGGTGCTCTCCGCCGCGGTCCGGTCGCCGCCGGCGCCCCGGGCGCCCTTGCCGCTCTCGTCGTCGCCGCCGAGGGTGAGGGCGAGCACGGTGCCGATCACGGCGAGCACCACGACCAGCGCGATGACGACCAGCGTGCGGCGCGGCACCACGTCGGTGATCGGGGCGCGCGGCACGGGCCGGGCGGGCAGGTCCGGCGGGGTCATCACGGGCCAGCCCGAACTACGGCCGCCCGTTGAGGCGTCGGCGTCCCGCGTCTTCCCGGGCGTCCCGGTGGCGGGGCTCGCGGCGGTCGCGGTCCGTGCGGCGGCCGGCTTCGCGTCCCCGGTGCGGGCCGCCGGGGCGGACGCGGAGGTGCCCGTCTTGGTGCGGGCGGCGCCGGCCGCGCCGGCCGCCACCGCGGCCTTGCGCACGGAGCGCAGCGCGCCGCGCAGCTTCTCCGCGGCCTCCTCGCCCCGCTTGGCTCCGCCGTCGCGGGCGCCGGGCTGCTCGGGCAGCGGCACGACGCGGGTGGCGTCGGCCGGCTGTCCGTCGGCGTCCTTGGTGTCGGGGGCGCTGATGACGGCGGTCAGCATGGCGCGCGCGGCGCGGTCGTCGAGCCGCTGTGCGGGGTCCTTGTTGAGCAGCCCGTGGATGACGTCCCGCAGGGGGCCCGCGTTCTTCGGCTCCTCCAGCGGCTCGGTCATCACCGCGGTGAGCGTCGCGATCGCGGAGCCTTTGTCGTACGGCGGGGTTCCCTCGACCGCCGCGTACAGCAGGCCGCCGAGCGACCACAGGTCGGCCGCCGGTCCGGGCTTGTGCCCGCGGGCGCGCTCCGGGGAGATGTAGGAGGGGGCGCCGACGAGCATGCCGGTCGAGGTGATGGAGGGGTCGCCCTCGACCTGGGCGATGCCGAAGTCGGTGAGGACGACGCGGCCGTCGTCGGCGATCAGCACGTTGGACGGCTTCACGTCGCGGTGCAGGATGCCCTCGCGGTGCGCGGACCGCAGCACGTCGAGGACGGCGAGCCCGACCTCGGCGGCGCGGCGCGGCTCCAGCAGGCCGTCCTCCCGGATGACCTCGGCGAGCGACTTGCCCTCGACGAGCTCCATGACGATCCAGGGCCGGTCGTCCTCCTGGACCACGTCGAAGACGGTCACGGCGCTGGTGTTGCGGATCCGCGCGATCGCCTTGGCCTCGCGCAGCGTCCGGGTGATCAGCCGCCGCTTCTCCTCCTCGTCGATGTTCGACGGGAAGCGGAGCTCCTTGACGGCGACCGTACGGCCGAGGGTCTCGTCCTCGGCCCGCCACACCGTCCCCATGCCGCCGCGGCCGAGCACGTCTCCCAGCCGGTACCGCCCGGCGAGGAGACGTGCGCTCTTGTCCTGACGGGATGTCCCCGCCCGCTCCGCCTCCGACATGCGTCCCCTCATGCAACCCGCCCTGACAGAGCCTTCATTGTCCCTCACCCGACAAGCGCCCGACGCCCAGGGTGCCCCTGTCCGCCCACCGGACACGGTGGGCGGCGGGGTGGGGGAACGAAGCGTTCCTCCACTCTGCCGGACGGGTCCCGACAAAGACGAAATCCGAAGCGCACCGATTCGGTCACGAACGGGCCGGCCTGACGCACCGTCGCCCAGGTCGGCGGGGGTGCGGGGCACGGAGTCCACCCTCGTCACGGGCCGCGAACCGGCCGCACAAATGGCCGAGTTGCACCCCCGGGCGCGCCGGGGAAGGCCCCCCGCGCCGCGGGAGGACCCGCACCCCGTGGGAAGGCCTCCGCGCCGTGGGACGAGCTCGCTGCCCGACTACAGCGGCACGATGTCCGGCGCCCCCAGACGGGCCGCGTCCGCGGTCAGGTCGTCGGGCTGGCGCTGCGACTCCCGCTCGGCCTCCACCCGCTTCTCGTAGTGCTGCACCTCGCGGTCGATCTGGCCGCCGTCCCAGCCCAGCACGGGCGCCATCAGCTCGGCGGCCTCGCGCGCGCTGCGCGTGCCCCGGTCGAACGTCTCGATGGATATGCGGGTGCGCCGGGTGAGCACGTCCTCCAGATGGCGCGCGCCCTCGTGCGAGGCGGCGTAGACGACCTCGGCGCGCAGGTAGTCGTCGGCGGCCTTCAGCGGCTCGCCCAGGGACGGGTCGGAGGCGACGAGGTCCAGCACCTCCTCGGCGAGCGACCCGTACCTCTGGAGCAGGTGCTCGACCCGGACCGGGTGCAGGCCGGTGCGGGCGGCCGTGCGGGCCCGGCCGTTCCACAGGGCGTGGTAGCCCTCGGCGCCCACCAGCGGGGTGTCCTCGGTGACGCAGTCCGCCACGCGCAGGTCGAGACCGTGCACCGCGGCGTCCACGGCGTCCTTGGCCATCACCCGGTACGTCGTGTACTTGCCGCCCGCGACCACGACCAGGCCGGGGACCGGATGGGCGACCGTGTGCTCGCGGGACAGCTTGCTCGTGGCGTCCGACTCGCCGGCGAGCAGCGGGCGCAGCCCTGCGTACACCCCTTCGACGTCGTCCCGGGTGAGCGGCACCGCGAGGACGGAGTTGACGTGCTCCAGCAGGTAGTCGATGTCGGCGCTGGACGCGGCCGGGTGCGCCTTGTCGAGGTCCCAGTCGGTGTCGGTGGTGCCGACGATCCAGTGCCGGCCCCAGGGGATGACGAACAGCACGGACTTCTCCGTGCGCAGGATCAGCCCGGAGGTGGAGTGGATGCGGTCCTTGGGCACGACCAGGTGGATGCCCTTGGAGGCGCGCACATGGAACTGGCCGCGCTCGCCGACCATCGCCTGGGTGTCGTCGGTCCACACCCCGGTGGCGTTGACCACCTGCTTGGCGCGGATCTCGTACTCGCCGCCGCCCTCCACGTCCTGCACCCGGGCGCCGACGACCCGCTCGCCCTCGCGCAGGAACCCGGTGACGCGGGCGCCGTTGGCCGTCCGGGCGCCGTACGCCGCCGCCGTGCGCACGAGGGTGAGCACGAAGCGGGCGTCGTCCATCTGGGCGTCGTAGTACTGCAGGGCACCGACCAGCGCGTCCTTCTTCAAGCAGGGCGCGACCCGGAGGGCGTGACGGCGGCTCAGATGGCGGTGCAGGGGGAGGCCCCGTCCGTGGCCGTGGGTCATCGCCATGGTGTCGTAGAGCGCGACGCCCGCCCCGGCGTAGAGCCGCTCCCAGCCCTTGTGCTGCAGCGGGTAGAGGAACGGCACCGGGCGCACCAGGTGCGGGGCGAGCTTCTCCAGGAGCAGGCCGCGCTCCTTCAACGCCTCGCGGACGAGGGCGAAGTCCAGCATCTCGAGATAGCGCAGGCCGCCGTGGATCAGCTTGCTGGAGCGGCTGGAGGTGCCCGACGCCCAGTCACGCGCCTCGACCAGTCCCGTGGACAGGCCGCGCGTCACCGCGTCGAGCGCCGTGCCCGCGCCGACCACGCCGCCGCCCACCACCAGCACGTCCAGCTCGCGCTCGGCCATGGACGCCAGTGATTCGGCGCGCTGCTCCGGCCCCAGTGTCGCTGTCCTCACCGCTGCCTCCCGCTCATCGGTCGCATCGGCCGCACCCGTGGGGCGAAGCCCGGTCTCCCACCCTCATGCCCAAATTCTGACCGGGTTGCCCGACTTCAGCCACACGCCGCCTCGGGCTGTGGACAACCGCGGGTCACAGGCTGTGGACAACCTCGCAGGGCGGTCACCGGGCCGCTTACCGGGCCGCTCACCGCACGACTCACCGAAAAACAGCCGATCAATCCCGCATATCGGTCATATTTACTCCTAGTCTGACATTGCGCTCGCCTGTCCAGTTCTCAGCGCTTGCGCACCTGTCGCACTCCGGCTATTGGGAAGGACGGTCCACGCCATGCCCGCAGATCTCGCCGTCATCGGACTCGGCCCGTTCGGACTGCCCCTGGCCCAGGCCGCGGTCGCCGCCGGCATCCCCACGGTCGGGTACCGGACCGGGCCGGAGCCCGGTTCCCTCAGCCCCGCCGAGCAAAGGCGCATGCTCGCGCAGGGCTTCCGGGTCACCACCAGCGCGACCGAGCTCGGCCGGGTGCGCACCGCCGTGATCTGCGCCCCCACCGCGCCCGCCGCCGACGGAGGGCTCGACCTCGGCCAGGTCGAGGCGGCCGCCCGCACCCTCGCCGCCCAGCTCCGCCCGCACACCACCGTGATCCTGGAGTCCCCCGTGCCGCCCGGCACCACGGAGGGCCCGCTGCTGCGGCTGCTGGAGTCCGGCTCCGGCCTGCGCGCGGGCCGCGACTTCCACCTCGCCCACTCCCCCAGCCGCGTCGACCCCGGCAACCGGGACTTCACCCCCGCCCACACCCCGAAGGTCATCGGCGGCCTCACCCCCGCCTGCACCGAGTCGGCGGCCGCCTTCTACGGCCGCATCACCGACAAGGTGGTCCGCGCCCGCGGCCCCCGCGAGGCCGAGACGGTGCAGCTCCTGGAGACCAACTTCCGGCACGTCAACATCGCCCTGGTCAACGAGATGGCCGCCCTCTGCCACGACCTGGGCATCGACCTGTGGGACGTGCTCCGCTGCGCGGAGACCAAGCCCTTCGGCTTCCTCGCCTTCCGCCCCGGACCCGGAGTCGGCGGCCACACCGTCCCCCAGGACCTCACCGCACACGCCGGCCGCACCCTGCGCATGGCGGAGCTGGCCCAGGAGGTCAACGGCCGCATGCCCCGCTACGTCGTGCAGCGCGCCGCGGCCCTGCTCAACGAGCACGGCAAGTCGGCGCGCGGCGCGCGCGTGCTGCTCCTCGGGGTCACCTACAAGGCCGACCTCGCCGACCTCCAGGGCAGTCCCGCGCAGGAGATCGCGGTCCGCCTGATGGAACTGGGCGCCTCGGTCAGCTACCACGACCCGCACGTCCCGTCCTGGAACGTCCTGGACCGCCCCGTCCCCCGCGCCGACTCCCTCTACGAGGCCGCCGCCGACGCCGACCTCACGATCCTCCTCCAGCAACACCGCACGTACGACCTGCAGGGCCTCTCGGTCAAGGCCCAGCTCCTCCTGGACACCCGCGGAGCGACGCCTACGGGGGCGGCGCACCGGTTGTGAGAAGGGGGCGCGCGGCGAGCTTCCGTGTCACGGGGGCTGCCGGTGGGCGGGGCGCCGTCACCATCCGAAGAACCGCAAGATCGAACACGCGAAAGGGGCCGGTCACCCGTTCAGGTGACCGGCCCCTTTCCGTGCCGTACGGAAGTCCGCGCCGCGGCTACCGGCGGTGCTGCGAGTCCGCCACCGTCACCTCGACGCGCTGGAACTCCTTCAGCTCGCTGTAGCCCGTGGTGGCCATGGCGCGTCGCAGGGCGCCGAACAGGTTCATCGAGCCGTCGGGGGTGTGGGACGGGCCGGTGAGGATCTCCTCCAGCGTGCCCACCGTGCCGAGGTCGACCTTCTTGCCGCGCGGCAGCTCCTCGTTGACGGCCTCCATGCCCCAGTGGTTGCCGCGGCCCGGCGCGTCGGTGGCGCGGGCCAGCGGGGAGCCCATCATCACGGAGTCCGCGCCGCAGGCGATCGCCTTGGGCAGGTCGCCGGACCAGCCGACACCGCCGTCCGCGATGACGTGCACGTAACGGCCGCCGGACTCGTCCATGTAGTCGCGGCGGGCGGCGGCCACGTCGGCGACCGCGGTGGCCATCGGCACCTGGATGCCCAGCACGTTGCGCGTGGTGTGCGCGGCGCCGCCGCCGAAACCGACGAGGACGCCCGCCGCGCCGGTGCGCATCAGGTGCAGGGCGGCGGTGTAGGTGGCGCAGCCGCCGACGATCACCGGGACGTCCAGCTCGTAGATGAACTGCTTCAGGTTCAGCGGCTCGTGCGAGCCGGAGACGTGCTCCGCCGACACCGTGGTGCCGCGGATGACGAAGATGTCCACGCCCGCGTCGACGACGGCCTTGGAGAACTGGGCGGTGCGCTGCGGGGAGAGCGCGGCGGCGGTGACGACGCCGGAGTCGCGCACCTCCTTGATGCGCTGCCCGATCAGCTCCTCCTTGATGGGAGCGGCGTAGATCTCCTGGAGGCGGCGGGTGGCCGTCTCGGCGGGCAGGCCGACGATCTCGTCGAGCAGGGGCTGCGGGTCCTCGTAGCGGGTCCACAGGCCCTCGAGGTTCAGCACGCCGAGGCCGCCGAGCTCACCGATGCGGATCGCGGTGGCCGGCGAGACGACCGAGTCCATGGGAGCGGCCAGGAACGGCAGCTCGAAGCGGTAGGCGTCGATCTGCCAGGCGATCGAGACCTCCTTCGGGTCCCGCGTACGGCGGCTGGGGACGACCGCGATGTCGTCGAAGGCGTACGCCCGGCGGCCGCGCTTGCCGCGCCCGATCTCGATCTCAGTCACGTCTGTGGCCTTTCCCTGTTGCGTTGCAGCGCCTTCCAGTATCCCCGACGGCCGCGGCGCCCACCGCCCCGGACGTCACGCGAGGGCGGCCCCGGTGGTCCGGAGCCGCCCTCGGTAAGCCCGCCGCTACTGGCGGCTGTAGTTCGGTGCCTCGACCGTCATCTGGATGTCGTGCGGGTGGCTCTCCTTGAGGCCCGCCGAGGTGATCCGGACGAAGCGACCGCCTGCCTGCAGCTCGGGGACGGTACGGCCGCCGACGTAGAACATCGACTGGCGCAGACCGCCGACGAGCTGGTGGACGACGGACGACAGCGGGCCGCGGTAGGGCACCTGGCCCTCGATGCCCTCGGGCACCAGCTGCTCGTCGGAGGCGACGCCCTCCTGGAAGTAACGGTCCTTGGAGAAGGACTTGCGGTCGCCGCGGCTCTGCATGGCGCCCAGCGACCCCATGCCGCGGTACGACTTGAACTGCTTGCCGTTGATGAACAGCAGCTCGCCCGGCGACTCCTCGCAGCCCGCGAGCAGCGAGCCGAGCATCACCGTGTCGGCGCCCGCGACGAGCGCCTTGGCGATGTCGCCGGAGTACTGCAGACCGCCATCGCCGATGACCGGCACACCGGCCTCCTTGGCGGCCAGCGCGGCCTCGTAGATCGCGGTGACCTGCGGGACGCCGACGCCGGCGACGACACGCGTGGTGCAGATGGAGCCGGGGCCGACACCGACCTTGATGCCGTCGCAGCCCGCGTCGACGAGCGCCTTGGCGCCGTCGCGGGTGGCGATGTTGCCTCCGATCACGTCGACGCCGGAGGAGTTCGACTTGATCTTGGCGACCATGTCGCCGACCAGCCGGGAGTGACCGTGCGCGGTGTCGACGACGATGAAGTCGACACCCGCCTCGATCAGCGCCTGGGCGCGCTCGAAGGCGTCACCGGCGACACCGACCGCGGCGCCGACCAGCAGACGGCCCTCGCTGTCCTTGGCGGCGTTGGGGTACTTCTCGGCCTTGACGAAGTCCTTGACCGTGATGAGGCCCTTGAGGACGCCGGCGTCGTCGACCAGCGGAAGCTTCTCGATCTTGTGGCGGCGCAGCAGCTCCACGGCGTCCGGGCCGGAGATGCCGACCTTGCCGGTCACCAGCGGCATGGGCGTCATGACCTCGCGCACCTGGCGGGAGCGGTCGGTCTCGAAGGCCATGTCCCGGTTGGTGACGATGCCCAGCAGCTTCTTGTTGCCGTCGGTCACCGGGACGCCGCTGATGCGGAACTTCGCGCACAGCGCGTCGGCCTCGGCGAGCGTGGCGTCCGGGTGGATCGTGATGGGGTCGGTGACCATGCCCGACTCGGACCGCTTCACCAGGTCGACCTGGTTGGCCTGGTCCTCGATGGACAGGTTGCGGTGCAGCACGCCGACACCGCCCTGGCGGGCCATCGCGATGGCCATGCGGGACTCGGTCACCTTGTCCATGGCGGCGGACAGCAGCGGGATGTTCACCCGCACGTTCTTGGAGACGTACGAGGCGGTGTCGATCTCGTCGGGTGCCATGTCCGACGGGCCCGGCAGCAGCAGCACGTCGTCGTAGGTCAGCCCGAGTGTCGCGAATTTTCCGGGCACTCCGTCGACGTTGGCAGTCATGACACCTTCCCCAAATGGCCTTGATCGGTGCGGATGTCCATGCTAACGGGAAGCGTGGGTGTCTCATTCCACGGTTCCGCACGGTCCCCGGCTTCGTATGTTCGTACGGGAACGGCTGATCGTCCGTTCATATGCAACTGATGCGCCGACGCGCACGCGAAGAGGCGGTGCGGGGACGGGCGTTACTGCTCCGCCAGGGCCCGCAGCCGGCTCAGCGCGCGGTGCTGCGCCACCCGGACCGCGCCGGGTGACATTCCCAACATCTGACCGGTCTCCTCCGCGGTGAGCCCCACGGCGATACGCAGGAGGATCAGCTCGCGCTGGTTCTCCGGCAGGCTGGCCAGCAGTTTCTTGGCCCACTCGGCGTCGCTGCTGAGCAGGGCGCGCTCCTCCGGGCCGAGCGAGTCGTCGGGCCGCTCCGGCATCTCGTCGGACGGCACGGCGGTCGAGCCGGGGTGCCGCATGGCGGCGCGCTGGAGGTCGGCGACCTTGTGGGAGGCGATGGCGAAGATGAACGCCTCGAAGGGCCGGCCGGTGTCCTTGTAGCGGGGCAGCGCGAGCAGCACCGCCACGCAGACTTCCTGGGCGAGGTCCTCGACGAAGTGCCGGGCGTCGCCCGGCAGGCGGGAGAGACGGGTGCGGCAGTAGCGCAGGGCGAGGGGGTGGACGTGGGCGAGCAGGTCGTGCGTCGCCTGCTCGTCTCCGTCGACCGCGCGGTGGACGAGCGCACCGATCGCCCCCTGGGCCGTGCCCGCCTCGTCGTCGCGCATCGGTCCATGGTGCCCTGCGGACGCGGGGTCCGTGGCACCGTGTCCTTGGTTGTGCACCGAAGCGTTATGAGCAGGTGCGCCGGAACTCATCCCTTGCGCCCTCCCCTTCCGCTCGACCGACTCGTCCCCGAGGAACTCCACACCTCAAGGATGCGGCATCCGCCGCGAAACGAGCAGTGGGTCCCTTCCGGCCGCGGCGAACACCACGTACGGCGTGTGCCCCGGCCTACGCGGACAGTGCTCGGCGGGCCCACCCGTACGGGGTCCGGGCCCGGGGTTCGCCGGTGCCGGCACGCCTCGCCTCCGTGCGGAGCGTCACAAGGATGGGGGCCGCAGCCGTCCGGGAGGAACACGGAACGTCCGTGCCGCACCCGTACGCACGGCCGGCGCCCCGCACCGCATGCGCGGGGCCGCGGCCATGACCGGGGCCGTGTCCTCCTCAACGGGGACCAGGCACCGCGTCCACCGGGACGGCAGACCGCCGGATCCGGGCCCGGACGCATACCCGGACCCCGTGCCGGTACGGCGCCCCGCACCCCGGCCGGCCCGGCCCGAAGGACGGGACGGCCTACCGCACCAGACCCCACCGGAACCCGAGCGCCACCGCGTGGGCCCGGTCCGAGGCGCCGAGCTTCTTGAAGAGACGGCGCGCGTGGGTCTTCACCGTGTCCTCGGAGAGGAACAGCTCGCGGCCGATCTCCGCGTTGGAGCGACCGTGACTCATCCCCTCCAGCACCTGGATCTCACGCGCGGTGAGCGTGGGCGCCGCGCCCATCTCGGCCGAGCGCAGCCGACGCGGGGCGAGCCGCCAGGTCGGGTCGGCGAGCGCCTGCGTGACCGTGGCGCGCAGCTCCGCGCGGGAGGCGTCCTTGTGCAGATAGCCGCGGGCCCCGGCGGCCACCGCGAGGGCGACGCCGTCCAGGTCCTCGGCCACCGTGAGCATGATGATGCGTGCTCCGGGGTCGGCGGACAGCAGCCGCCGCACTGTCTCGACGCCGCCCAGACCGGGCATGCGCACGTCCATCAGAATCAGGTCCGAGCGGTCGGCGCCCCAGCGGCGGAGGACTTCCTCGCCGTTGGCCGCCGTCGTCACGCGCTCGACGCCGGGCACGGTCGCGACCGCGCGGCGGAGCGCCTCTCGGGCAAGCGGGGAGTCGTCGCAGACGAGGACGGAAGTCATGGCCGCCCTCCGCAGCTGATGCGCGTCACCTTGAGCCTCCAGGCTGGTACGAAATCGTCACCTTGCGGTCGACCGTCTCGGACGCCCGCCCGAGCGCTTGTTCCTTCAACCGCCTCGCACTCTCAACGACGGTCACTCGAAAGAGTTACGGGGCCGTCTGCCATCTTCGGCACTCTACGTGAGGAGGCGTTCACGGTGGAGACATGCGCGACGTACCCCCGGACTTTCACTACAACCCATGCCCCATTCAGCCCCTTTTCTTCCCCTTTGATGGTGTCCGGAGCTAGATTCGCAATGAGTCATATTTTCATCTCCTTTGATCGTAGTTGTACGGTCGTGGACACCGGATCCGCCCAGTAACGGCTACAAGGGGTCACGCAATGGCAGATTTCTCCCGCCTTCCCGGACCGAACGCGGACCTGTGGGACTGGCAGCTCCTGGCCGCCTGCCGCGGGGTGGACAGCTCGCTCTTCTTCCACCCGGAGGGCGAGCGGGGTGCCGCACGCAGCGCACGCGAGAACTCGGCCAAGGAGGTCTGCATGAGGTGCCCGGTACGCGCCGAGTGCGCCGCGCACGCGCTGGCGGTGCGCGAGCCGTACGGCGTGTGGGGCGGCCTGACCGAGGACGAGCGCGAAGAACTGATGGGGCGGGCGCGCAACCGGCTGGTGTCGGCGTCGGGCGCCGGCGGACACGCCACCGCCTCGAACACCTGAAGGAACGTTTCTCCAGAAAGAAGGCCCGGGCACGCTCGTGTGCCCTTGCTCCGTCGGCCGTTCACTGACGGCCCGGTGCCGTCGGCTTCCGTCACCTGGCGGCGGCCGCCGCCAGCTTCTCCAGCGTCGCGGTGACCGCGGGGACCTGGGCGAGGTCCGGCAGGGTGAGCGCGACGATCTCCCGCCGCACGGCGGGTTCCAGGTCCACGGTGCGCACGCCGCGCGGCCGCAGCGACTCCAGCGCGAGCTGCGGCAGGACCGCGACCCCGAGTCCCGCGCCGACCAGACCGGCGACCGCCGGGTAGTCGTCGGTCGCGAAGTCGATGCGCGGGGTGAAACCCGCCGTCTCGCACACCTCGACGAGCTGTCCCCGGCAGCGCGGGCAGCCCGCGATCCACGGCTCCCCCGCGAGGTCGCCGATGGCGACCGACCCCGCGCGGGCCAGCCGGTGCCGTTCCGGTACGAGCCCGACCAGCCGGTCCGACAGCAGCGGCCGCACCACCAGGTCGTCCCACTCCTCCGCACCGGCCGCGCCCTCGTAGCGGAAGGCGAGGGCCACGTCGCAGTCGCCCTCGCGCAGCATCCGCACGGAGCGCGGCGGTTCGGCCTCCTCCAGGGAGACCCGGGTGCCGGGGTGGGCGTCGCGCAGGGCGGCGAGGGCGGTCGGCACGAGCGTGGAGCTGCCGCTGGGGAACGACACCAGCCGCACCCGTCCCGCGCGCAGTCCGGCGATGGCCGCGACCTCCTCCTCGGCGGCGGTGAGCCCGGCGAGGATGCCCGCCGCGTGCCGCACCAGCGCCTCACCGGCCTGGGTCAGCCGCATCTCACGGCCGGTGCGGATGAGCAGCGGCGTGCCGACGGACGCCTCCAGGGCCTTCATCTGCTGGCTGACGGCGGGCTGGGTGCACCCCAGCTCGCGGGCGGCGGCGGAGAAGGAACCGGTGGAGGCCACGGCGCGCAGCACGCGGAGGTGGCGGGCTTCGATCACACCGCCAGGATACGCACAGGGATAAGCCCGCCTTTGATCAAATGAGGATTAATACGTCGACGCTTTGATGGGCATGCCCTACCGTGCACCACATGAAGCTTCTGTCTGTGAACCTGGGCCGCCCGAAGTCCGTTCCCTACACGGGCCAGCGTGACGGCCTGACCGGTATCGACAAGCGTCCGGTGGACGGGCCGGTGCGGGTCTCGGCGCCGGGCGGCAAGGGCATCGGCGGGAGCGGTCTGGCCGGCGACGCGGTGTGCGAGACGCGGCACCACGGCGGGGACGACCAGGCGGTGTACGCGGTGGCCCGCGAGGACCTCGACGAGTGGGAGCGCACGCTGGGCCGCACGCTGCCCGCCGGCTCGTTCGGCGAGAACCTCACCACCGGGGGCGTCGACGTGTCCGGCGCGCTGATCGGCGAGCGCTGGGCGGTGGGACCCGAGGTCGTCCTGGAGGTCACCTCGGGGCGCATCCCGTGCCGGACCTTCCAGGGCCATCTGGGTGAGAAGGGCTGGGTGAAGCGGTTCACGGAGCGGGGGGCGCCGGGAGCGTACCTGCGGGTGATCACGCCCGGGGAGGTGCGCGCGGGGGACGCCGTACGCATCGTCCACCGGCCGGACCACGACGTGACGGTGGCCCTGCAGTTCCGCGCGGTGACGACGGAGCGTGACCTGCTCCCCCGGCTGCTCGCGGCGGGGGAGGCGCTGCACCCGGAGGCGCTGAAGATGGCGCGGGAGCATGTGGAGAGGTCCGGCGCGGCCATGGAGGTCTGACCGTACGTCGGCGCGTGTCCTGGAGGACCCGTGTTCGCCCGGACCGCAGAGCGGACGCCTCCGCTCCGGGTCACTACTCTTGGGCCATGACAACGGCTCTGATTACGGGATCGACGGCGGGAATCGGTGCCGCGTTCGCGCGGCGGCTGGCGGCCGACGGCCACGACCTGGTGCTCGTGGCCCGGGACACCGCCCGGCTCCGGGAACAGGCGGCCGAGCTGCACGACCGCCACGGCATCGAGGCGGAGGTGCTGACCGCCGACCTGGCCGAGGACAGGGGCATCGAGGCGGTGGAACGCCGGCTCGCCGACCGCCGCAACCCCGTGGACCTGTTGGTCAACAACGCCGGGTTCGGTCACAAGGGCCGCTACCTCGAGGTCCCCATGTCCGACGAGCTGACGATGCTCAAGGTCCACTGCGAGGCCGTGCTGCGGCTGACGTCGGCGGCGGTGGAGGCGATGCGGGAGCGCGGGCGCGGCGGGGTCGTGAACGTCGCCTCGACCGCGGCGTTCGTGCCGCGCGGGACGTACGGGGCGTCGAAGGCGTGGGTCGTGCAGTTCACGCAGGGCGCGGCGCAGGACCTGGCCGGTCACGGCGTGCGCCTGATGGCGCTGTGCCCCGGCTTCGTGCGCACCGAGTTCCACCAGCGGGCCGGCATGGGCACGGACAACATCCCGCGGTGGATGTGGCTGGACGCGGACAAGGTCGCCGCGGCGGCGCTGGCGGACCTGGCCCGGGGCAAGTCGCTGTCCATCCCCGACCCGCGGTACAAGGTGCTGATGGGGGCGTCGAAGCTGGTCCCGCGGAACCTGCTGGGCGGGATCTCGTCGCGGACGGGGCGGAAGTACGGGCCTCGCTGACGGACGGGGTGGACGTAGGGTCGCTCCGCCCCGGCGGGCCGCTGGGCACGCCACCCGGCGGCACACGGTCACGGCGGGACGCGGGCCGCTCCCCGGAGGAGGATGGAGGGGACAGGGCACCCAAACCCGAGACACCCGCCTCCGCGGGTGCCGGAGGTGGCGACGTCATGACCTTCGTACAGTTGATCGACTGCAAGACGAGCCGGTTCGAGGAGATGGACCAGCTGTTGGACCGGTGGGTCGAGCAGACCAAGGGGAAGAGGACGGCGACGCACGCGGTGGTCGGCAAGGACCGCTCGGACGCGTCACACGTCGTCGAGATCGTGGAGTTCCCGTCGTACGAGGAGGCGATGCGGAACTCTCAGCTGCCGGAGACCGACCGGATCTTCCGGGAGATGGTGGCCCTCTGCGACGAGATGCCCACCTTCACGGACCTGGACGTGATGCGCGACGCCCAGCTGAACACGGACACGGCGCGGCGCTTCTTCGAGGTGGCGGTCACGTCGGACGATCTGTCCGGGCTGACGGGTCTGGTCGAGGAGCACTACCGCGGCCACGATCCGGCCAACGAGCAGGACGTGCTCGGCCTGGACCACCTCCGGCGGGAGCTGGACGAGTGGCGCGGCGGCTTCGACTTCACCTTCCGCGTCGAGGACCACATCGCCGAGGGCGACCGGGTGTGCACCCGGTGGGTCTGGGCAGCGACCCACAGGGCCGACTTCCTCGGCATTCCGGCGACGGGCAAGGACGTCACCATGACGGGCACGACCATCTTCCGCTTCGGCGACAACGGCAAGATCGTCGAGGGCTGGTGGGAGTACGACCGGCTGGGGCTGATGGCGGAGCTGGGGGCGCTGGAGCCGGTGGACCTCTGATCCGGCGGGGCTCCGCCGGTGTCAGCCGACGCGGGCGGCGATGGTGCGCACATCAGGGGCTCCGTGTGCGGTGTGCGCTCCAGGGCGTGGAACACCCCTTGGTGCACCACGTCCGCCTGCCGCGCGGCCATCCCCTGCACCCGGTCATCTGAGGAACCTAGAAACAGGAATCGGCCATTCCTGGATCCGGAACCCGTCACACGGGAACGACGTTTTCGCCTTCGGTCTCCTGACATACAGGCTGACGCCGACCAGTCAGCTCATGCGGGGGGATTGATGTGAACTGGAGTGTGCTGTGCAACGTCGACGCCTCTTGACCGTGGCGGCAGCGCTGGTCGTCGCATCCGGCTGCTCGTCCGAGGGCGACGAAACTCCGTCGTCCTCGGCCTCGGACTCCTACGACGGGGCCCGTGAAGCCGTCGAGGCCTATGTGCGGGCCCTCAACTCCCGCAGTGTCACCGGGCTGATCTCGGTCGGAGGCGTCGAGGACGCGGAGTGGTCCCGGCAGGAGGCCGAGCGGATCCTCGCCGACCGGGGCGGGCGGGGATGGAAGGTCAAGGACGTGCGGATCCAGCACGACATGGGTCCGGAAGTCGGCTCGGCCCGTCTGCTGGCCGAGGACAAGACAGGCGAGCCCTTGCGGGACACCTTCACCGTCACGCAAGAGAGAGGCACTTGGCACCTGACGGTCTTCAGCGGCCGGCCGGCCGAGCCGGGCAAGGAGTCCTCCGCGACCGACGAGCCGCGTTCCTGATGGTTGTCGTACGCGTGCAGCTCGACAGCTTCGGCCTCCATACCCGGAGGGTGTTCACGATCAGCATCAGGGCTCCGCGTTCAGCCGCCGGAGCGAGACCGGGATCATGCGCCTGGTGGGCGCCTCCTGCTTCTACATCCAGGCGCCGTTCATCATGGAGGCCGCGTTCGCCGGACTCATTGGCGGCACCACCGTAAGACGGACGCACCGCGTCCATGCCCGGCATCGCCGGAGTTCCGGCTTCCGGGTGAACCCCTCACCGACCCGCCGCCCCCGCCTACCATTCCAGCAGGAAAACCGGCTTCGTAATCCCGAAGGAGTGCTCCTGGCACAGCTCGTCCGGCAGCAGCGCGTGAACGCGCATGTGGAGTATCACTCCTTCGCGCTACAGGAGTCCCACGACGGTGACCTGCCGGTGCCGTTCCCCGACGACTATGAGCAGGACGTGTTCCTGAACGGGTTTCCGGGGCGACTCGATTTCTACAGCGGTGGCCACACCCATACCGCCACGGTCATCGTGGAGGTGTGGGACGGGCCGCCTCTCGCACAGGAGGCCTCTGCCTGGGACGAGCAGGGCGAGGCCGAGTTCGAGTCGGCCAGCGGAGAGGTGGCGGTCTGGTCGGGAAGCGTGGGACGCACGGAGACCTTTGCACTCGGCTCTCCGGGCCCGTGGCACGTCCGGGCGTACTGCGTCGGTCGTGCCGAGGCCGCCGCCCTGTCGGAGGGCGAGGGTACGGGACACGACGTGGAGAGGTACCTCGTGCAGTTCTGGCCCGCCACGTGACCGAGGCACGGGCGCGGCGGCCGGATGCCGTCCCGCCCATCCATGGCCGGTGTCAGGAGCGGATCAACACGAGGAACCCGTCGTCCATCCCGTCGATGACGCGGTTCCTCGCGTCGTAACTGCGCAGGCTGTTGCCGCCCGCATGACCGCTGCTGACGACTCGTCGCGTCAGGGAGGGGCCGCGCCGGAGCCCGCGCCGGGCGGGGCTCCCGGGCAGGAGGCAGGCGGCGGCAGCGCCGAGCAAGCGGTGCGCATCGTGGCGGTCACCTGGAAGACGTCCTGGGGGCACTGCGCCGGAGTGCGCACAGCTTGACCAGGACGATGAGGTTCGGCCCGAACGGGGTCCCACCGGACGGTCAGAAGCTCCAGCTGTAAAGGCGGCCACCCGTACTCACCGCCGACGCCGCGAGCCGGGCGACTCCTTGCAGGACCGACAGCAGATCATCGTCGGTCATGTCGTCCCCGTCGGCGGATCTGAGCCTCACGGTCCAGCGGCCTGCCAGCTCCTCCAGCTCGGTGGGGCCGGCGTCGGCCAACGCCCGGGTCAACCGCTGCGGCAGAGCGAACACCTCAACGCCATCGTTCAAGGGGGGAGTGACCCACTCCGGCCACGACCACCCGAGGAGCTGCTCAAGCGGCGGGATGTCGGCCGAGGGCTTCTCGAAGTACATGTCCCACTCGGCGATGGCACTGTCCGGCTCGATGAAACGGCAGGACACCGACGCAAAGGCCCGACCAGGCCCCCGCAGCCGCGTCGCAGCGGCGGTCTCGTCGTCGGGAGCGAGGAAGAACACTATGTCGTGGGCCATCTCGGCATGATGGCAGCCCCGGCGTCCAGCGCGGTGACAGGTGTCGCGACCAGGGGCGCGTCGGGTCCTGACCGTGGGAAACCGCCGCGAGGTCCACCGTCAGGTCCCCTGAGGCGTCAGCGCCTCGCACAGCCCGCTTCGGGCCAACCGGTCCAGCGGCTCGAGCGGGTTGCCCACAGTTCAACCTCACCCGCGCCGCACGGGACGTGCTGCTCGGCGAGGATTTCCTTGGGGTCGGCGGCTGAGGTGGTGCCCGCGCCGCTCAGCCGCCGTCGAAGTGCTCCCGCAGTTCGTCGAGGCAGTCGTCCCCGCCGGACGGGCTGCTGGTCCAGGCCAGCGCCGTGCCGCTCGCGTCGCCCTCGCTGCCCAGGTCCGCCAGGCGGGCCTCGACCTCCGCGATGTGGTCGGCGCAGTCCGCGTCGGCGGGCGAGGTCGCGGTCAGGGCCTCGGTCGCGGCGAGGCCGGCCACGCACAGCACCGCCCAGGCGATGAGCCAGGTGCGGTGCTTCCTCCGTCTCGGGTCTGGCATGCACGCATCCTAGGTCCGGCAACGGCAGTCGCGTGTAGGCACCTTGCAACCTTCTCCGGTGTCCGCATGTCCCAGAGAACAGGGGGAGGCAAGCCTCCTGAAGAACGCAAGAGGAGGAGGAGGGGCGTCATGGTGACCCGTGCCCCGTACCGTTCGCCTTCGCCGCGCGGCCTGGCCGCCGTCGCCACGCTGCTCGCGCTCGCCGCCGTCGGCTGTTCCGAGGCGTCCGAGGCCGTCGACGACGCCAAGGACGGGGCGAAGAAGGTGGCCCGGCAGCGGTCGGTGTTCTCGCTCGACGTCGGGGACTGCTACAACCCGAACGGCAAGGCGGAGGGCGAGGCGTATCTCGTCGAGGTCGTGCCGTGCGACGAGGCCCACCGGGGGGAGGTCGTGGGCGAGTTCGCCCTCGGGGGCGGCCCGAAGCATCCCGGTGACGAGAAGATCGCCGGGATCGCCGACGAACGCTGCGCCGCCGAGGCGCAGAAGTACGCCCCGGACACCTGGGCGCTCCCCGCGGGCGTCGGACTGTCGCACTACACCCCGACCAAGGAGAGCTGGGCGACCGGCGACCGTGCCGTGAGCTGCACGTACACCGTGGAGAAGGGGACCTTCAAGGGGTCGCTGGACACCGCGGAGTCCTTCGAGCCCGACCAGCTCACGTTCCTGAAGGGGTCGAACGCCGTCTACGAGGCCCTGTGGGCCCACCAGCCCGTGACGGACGACGTCGAGGCCGCCCTGAAGGACTACAAGGCGCAGGCCGAGGCCGTCGCGGCGGCGCTCGGCACGCACGTCGAGGAACTGGGCGGCATCGACGGCACCGAGGTCGGCAAGCTCCGGACGACGCTCACGAAGGCGGCCGGCCAGTGGGAGAAGGCCGCGAACGCCCCCGACGCCGACACCTTCTACCTCGCCTACGACCAGGCGTTCACCCTCATCGACCCGAACAGGACGGTCCCCGCCCGGAAGGAGCTGGGCCTCGCCGCCACCGTCCCGGCCGAGGACGCGGAGGTCTGGGCGAGCTGAGGCCGCGGTGCGCGCGAGCGGGTTGCGGGAGCGTTCCCCCGTACAGCGTCTGGTGCATCGCCGTCCCCCTGTCGCTTCGGCCCGCCGTCGTCTCCACAGACTCCGTAGCAGCGCGGTGCGGTTCCATGATCCGGGGAGCCGGCGCGGGGCACGGCGAAGGCCCGGCGGCCGCCGTCCTCGCGGACGGGGCGCCGGGCCTTCGCTTCAGGCTCTGGCGACCTCGGGTCGTCAGTGGGCGTGGCCGTGGCCGTGGCCACCGGCGGCGGCCGGCTCTTCCTCTTCCTTCTTCTCGACGACCAGGGTCTCGGTCGTCAGCAGGAGGGAGGCGATGGAGGCGGCGTTCTCCAGGGCGGAGCGGGTGACCTTGACCGGGTCGATGACGCCGGCCTTGATCAGGTCGCCGTACTCGCCGGTGGCGGCGTTGTAGCCGCTGCCCTTCTCCAGCTCGGAGACCTTGGAGACGATGACGTAGCCCTCGAGGCCGGCGTTCTCGGCGATCCAGCGCAGCGGCTCGACGGCGGCCTTGCGGACCACGGAGACACCGGTGGCCTCGTCGCCGGTCTTGTCGAGGTTGCCCTCGAGGACCTTGACGGCGTGGACCAGGGCGGAGCCACCACCGGAGACGATGCCCTCCTCGACCGCGGCGCGGGTCGCGGAGATGGCGTCCTCCAGACGGTGCTTCTTCTCCTTCAGCTCCACCTCGGTGGCGGCGCCGACCTTGATCACGCACACGCCGCCGGCCAGCTTCGCGAGGCGCTCCTGGAGCTTCTCGCGGTCCCAGTCGGAGTCCGTGGCCTCGATCTCGGCCTTGATCTGGCCGACGCGGGCCTCCACGTCCTCCTTCTTGCCGGCGCCGTCGACGATCGTGGTGTCGTCCTTGGTGACGGTGACGCGGCGGGCGGAGCCGAGCACGTCCAGGCCGACCTGGTCGAGCTTGAGGCCGACCTCCTCGGAGACGACCGTGGCGCCGGTGAGGACCGCCATGTCCTGCAGCATCGCCTTGCGGCGGTCACCGAAGCCGGGCGCCTTGACGGCGACGGCGTTGAAGGTGCCGCGGATCTTGTTGACGACCAGGGTCGACAGGGCCTCGCCCTCGACGTCCTCGGCGATGATCAGCAGCGGCTTGGAGGCGTTGGCCTGGATGACCTTCTCCAGCAGCGGCAGCAGGTCCGCGATGGCGGAGATCTTGCCCTGCGTGATCAGGATCTGCGGCTCGTCGAGGACGGCCTCCATGCGCTCCTGGTCCGTCACGAAGTACGGCGACAGGTAGCCCTTGTCGAAGGCCATGCCCTCGGTGAAGTCCAGCTCCAGACCGAAGGTGTTGGACTCCTCGACGGTGATGACACCGTCCTTGCCGACCTTGTCCATCGCCTCGGCGATGAGCTCGCCGACCTGCTGGTCCTGGGCGGACAGCGCGGCGACGGCGGCGATGTCGGACTTCTCGTCGATCGGGCGCGCGGTGGCGAGGAGGTCCTCGGAGACGGCGGCGACCGCGGCGTCGATGCCCTTCTTCAGGGCGGCCGGGGAGGCGCCGGCGGCGACGTTCTTCAGGCCCTCGCGGACCAGCGCCTGGGCCAGCACGGTGGCGGTGGTGGTGCCGTCACCCGCGATGTCGTTGGTCTTGGTCGCCACCTCCTTGACCAGCTGCGCGCCGAGGTTCTCGTACGGGTCCTCGATCTCCACCTCGCGGGCGATCGTGACACCGTCGTTGGTGATGGTGGGGGCGCCGAACTTCTTGTCGATGACGACGTTGCGGCCCTTGGGGCCGATCGTCACCTTGACCGTGTCGGCAAGCTTGTTGACGCCGCGCTCGAGGGCGCGACGGGCGTCCTCGTCGAACTTCAGGATCTTCGCCATGGCAGCGGGAGCCCTCTCGGAAATCTAGATGAAATAACTGCGCCCCTGGGCCGCCCGGCTCCTTGTCGGATGCTGGGGCCAGGGGCGCAGTGTTCGAGCAGAAGTACTTGCTACGAGGTCGGGTTCTCCGGGGCAGGCCCCCGGGGTCCCCTTACTTCTCGACGATCGCGAGGACGTCGCGGGCCGAGAGGACGAGGTACTCCTCGCCGTTGTACTTGACCTCGGTGCCGCCGTACTTGCTGTACAGAACGACGTCGCCGACCTTCACGTCGAGCTCGACGCGCTTGCCGTCCTCGAAGCGGCCCGGACCGATGGCCAGGACGACGCCCTCCTGGGGCTTCTCCTTGGCAGTGTCCGGAATGACCAGGCCCGAAGCCGTGGTCTGCTCGGCGTCGAGCGGCTGGACCACGATGCGGTCCTCGAGCGGCTTGATGGCAACCTTGGAGCTGGCGGTCGTCACGATCCGACCTCCCCCTTCGGAGATCTCACGGGGTTAACTGTCTGAGGTGGCGACCAGGTCGATCCGTCGTCGCGGGTGCCGGACCTGCCCGTCGCGTTTTGGCACTCTCCAGGGGGGAGTGCCAGACCTGAGACTATGACCGCGATTAGCACTCGGTCAAGCGGAGTGCCAATTGCCGTGCGGCGCGTCGGGAGGCGGGGGTGTTTTTCGGGGCGCGGTTGTGCGGTGGGCGGTGTTGCTCGGAACGCCCGGGGCGCTGCGCCCCCGGACCCCCGCTGTCGGCCTGACGGCCTCGTCCTCAAGCGCCGGACGGGCTGGGACTGGCCGCGGCCGGGCTGGGAGCGGCCGGGCGCGTACGGCCAGGGAGGTACTCCTCCAGCCTGCCCACCCTCAAGTCCCGCTCCTCCAGTTCCGTCAGGAGCCGCGTCGTGCGTTCCGCCAGGGACAAAGGCGGGGCCTCGCCCGAGGGTACGGAGACGATGTCGCCGGGGCGCAGGTGGCGGGGGCCGTGGGTGTACGTGAGGTGGCCGTCGGGTTCCAGGGTCACGCGCCACAGGACCACCGCGGCGATGCCGCACTCGGCGGCGGCACGCAGGGTGGCGGTGTCGTGGCGGCCGTAGGGCGGGCGGAAGAGGCGGGGCCGGATCCCGAAGCGGGCCGCGAGTTTGCGCTGCTGGCCGCAGATCTGGGCGCGCTGGGCGGCGAGGGGCAGGCCGGGCAGGGCCGGGTGGTCGAGGGTGTGGTTCTGGAGGTTGGCGCCGACCGCGCGCAGGCGGGCGAAGTGGCCGTAGCCGGGGCCCATCACGCTGTCGGTGAGGAACATGCTGACCGGCAGCCTGCGCTCGCGCACCAGGTCGATGAAGCGGGGGTCGCGTTCGGCACCGTCGTCGTAGGTGAGGAAGACGACCGGGTCGTCGGTGGTGACGTGGTCGACGACCGGGGGGAGCGGCGCCGGGGCGACGGCGGTGGCCGGCCCGCCGGCGCGGGAGGAGACGTGTCCGGCGCCGGACGGGGCCGCGCATCCGGCGGTCGCGGCGAGCAGCAGGGCGAGGGCGGCCGGGAAGGGCCCCGGGGCCCCGCGCCGCCGCCTCACAGGTAGTCCTCCAGCCTGGCCACGGCGTATCCCTCGGCCGTCACCTTGTCGAGGAAGCGGCGGGCCATGTCCCGCATGGTGCCGTCCCAGTCGTCGCGGCCCCGGAAGTGGGAGAGCACGATGTCGCCCGCGCGGATCCTCCGGTCCCACTCGCGGTACTCCCAGTGGCCGGCGAAGACCTCCTCGTTCCACAGCGGGACGTGGGTGATGCCGCAGCTCTTGGCGGCGCGCAGGGTCGCCTTGTCGTAGTTCCCGTAGGGCGGGCGGAAGAGGACCGGGCGGGTGCCGTAGCGCTTCTCGATGACGTCCTGCATGCCGCAGATCTCGCGTTCCTGCTCGGCGCGGGAGAGCGCGGGCAGGTAGGGGTGACGGAGCGTGTGGTTGTGCAGGCTCACGCCGCGCTGCTGCATGTCCTTGAAGTAGCCGTAGTCGTCGTTGACGACGTAGTCGCTGAGGAAGGCGCTGTAGGGCACCTTCAGCTCGGTCATCATCCGCAGGAACTCGGGGTCCTTCTCGGCGCCGTCGTCGATGGTGAGGAAGACGACCTTCTCCTCGACGGGGACGGTGGTGAACACCGGCGGGAGTCCCAGCCGTTCGTGGCCGTCGACCTCGAAGCCGTCGCGGGTGGTGATCCGCGGCTTCTTCGCCGGGGGCGGCGGCGCGGTCAGCGGGACCTTCTTCAGGCCCCAGCGCTTCGCCGCGGCGGCGCGTGCGGCCTGCGCGGCGCGCAGCTTCTCGGCGTAGGAGTCGAGGGCGCGGGCCGGGGGCGCCTGGAGGGGCTGGCCGCCTGCCGGTTCGACGGTGTCGCCGTCCTTGCCGCAGCCGGAGGCGAGGGCGGCGAGCGCGAGGGTGGCGAGACCGGTCCGCACCCCCAGCCGCCGCATCCGCTTCTTATCGTTTTGTCCTACTACTCGCATGGAGCCGGATCCTCGCAGCCGCCCGGTCCGCGTGCGGCCCGACACCGCGGCCGGAGGCGCACGGTCCACCGACTGGCCCACAATGACCCGGTGAACGACCTCGCCCCGCTTCTCACCCCCGAAGGCCGCGCCCTGCTCGACGAGGTGCGCGACACCGACCCGGCGCACGAACTCGCCGTCGCGACCCGGCTGCGCCGCGACCACCCCGCCGAGCTGGTCTCCGCGGCGCTCGGCCAGGCACGGCTGCGGCAGCGGGCGGTGGCGAAGTTCGGGGAGGAGGACGCGGCGCGGATGTTCTTCACACCGAACGGGGTGGAGCAGTCGACCCGGCGCAGCGTCGCCGCGTACCGGGCGGAGCGGCTGCGGGCGGCCGGCGTACGGTCGGTCGCCGACCTGTGCTGCGGGATCGGCGGGGACGCGGTCGCGCTGGCGCGGGCCGGGATCCGGGTCCTCGCGGTGGACCGGGACCCGCGGGCGGCCGCGGCCGCCCGCGCCAACGCGGAGGCGCTCGGCCTCGCCGGCCTGATCGAGGTGCGCGAGGCGGACGTGACGGAGGTCGACACGTCCGGCTACGACGCGGTGTTCGTGGACCCGGCCCGGCGCTCCTCGAAACGCGGCCGGATCTTCGACCCGGAGGCGTACTCGCCTCCCCTGTCCTGGGCGGTGCGGGCGGCGCTGAAGGCGCCCCGGGCCGCCGCGCTGAAGATCGCGCCCGGCATCCCGCACGAGGCGGTCCCGGCCGAGGCCGAGGCGGAGTGGATCTCCGACGGCGGGGACGTGAAGGAGGCGGTCCTGTGGTTCGGCACCGCCCCCGGCACGGTCCGCGCGACCCTGCTCCCGGGCCCGCACACCCTGGTCTCCCGCGGCCTCCCCGACCCCGGGGTCCGCCCCGTCGGCCGCTACCTGTACGAGCCCGACGGCGCCGTCATCCGCTCCCACCTGGTGGCCGAGGCCGCCGAGCCCCTCGACGGCGGCCTGATCGACCCGACCATCGCCTACGTCACCGCGGACACCCTGACCCCGACCCCGTACGCCACGGCGTACGAGATCACGGACCGGCTCCCCTTCAACGTCAAGAAGCTGAAGGCCCTGCTCCGGGAGCGCGAGGTCGGCGTCCTGACGGTCAAGAAGCGAGGCTCGGCTGTCGAACCGGAGGAGCTCCGCCGCAAGGCGCTCCCGAAGCCGCACGGCACGGCATCGGTCACGGTCTTCCTGACCCGGGTCTCCGGTGCGCCCACGATGCTGCTGGGCCACCCGGTGCGCTGAGGCACGCCGGCGCGAAAGGCTCAGCCCCCCGCCCCCTCCGCCCGCCTCCGCAGCATCTCCCGTTCCCGGGCGTTTCCGGCCAGGTCCGCCGCCCGCAGGAACTCCTCCCGTGCCTCCTCCGTCCGTCCGAGGCGGGACAGGAGGTCGCCCCGGACGCTCGGCAGCAGGTGGTAGTCGCGCAGCGCAGGTTCCCCGGACAGCGCGTCCACCAGCGGCAGCGCCGCCTGCGGGCCCTCCGCCATGGAGACGGCGACCGCGCGGTTGAGTTCGATCACCGGGGACGGTGTGCGGGCGGCGAGCAGGCCGTAGAGGGCGGTGATGCGGTGCCAGTCCGTCTCCTCGTAGCGGTACGCGTGCGCGTGGCAGGCGGCGATGGCCGCCTGGAGGACGTACGGGCCCGGAGGGCCGGAGGCGACCGCGTCGGCGCGGGCGAGGGCGGTGGCGCCGCGGGCGACGAGCATGCGGTTCCAGCGGGCGCGGTTCTGGTCCGCGAGCAGCACCGGCTCGCCGTCGGGGCCGGTGCGGGCGGCGGTCCGGGAGGCCTGGAACTCCAGCAGGGCCGTCAGCCCGTGCACCTCGGGCTCCTTCGGCATCAGCCCGGACAGCACACGGGCCAGCCGCAGCGCGTCCTCGCACAGCGCGGGCCGCAGCCAGTCGTCGCCCGCGGTGGCGGCGTACCCCTCGTTGAAGATCAGATAGATCACGTCGAGGACCGAGCCGAGACGGGCCTCGCGGTCGGGTCCGTACGGCACCTCGAAGGCGATGTTCCTCCTGGCCAGGGTGCGCTTGGCGCGGACGATCCGCTGGGCCACGGTCGCCTCGGGGACGAGGAAGGCGCGGGCGATCTCGGCCGTGGTCAGGCCGCCGAGCAGCCGCAGGGTGAGGGCGGTGCGCGCCTCGGCGGACAGCACCGGATGGCAGGCGGTGAAGACGAGCCGCAGCAGGTCGTCGTCGATGTCGTCCGGGTCGGCGGGCTCCTCCGGCGGGGCCGTCACCGTCGTCTGGTCCCGGCCGATCTCGGCGAGCTTGCGGGCGTAGGTCTCGCGCCGGCGCACCAGGTCGACGGCGCGGTGGCGGGCGGTGGCCGTGAGCCAGGCGCCCGGGTTGTCGGGCACCCCGTCGCGCGGCCACCGCTCCAGGGCCGCGACCAGGGCGTCCTGCGCCAGTTCCTCCGCTATGCCGACGTCCCGGACGATGCGGGCCACCGCGGCGACCACCCGCGGGAACTCCATGCGGAAGACGGTCTCGACGGCCCTGTCCGGCCCGGCGGTGGGCTGTGGTGTCACAGCCCACCATCAGACACCCGTACGGCCGCACGGCCAAGCGGGGCCCTCGGGCCGCCCGTCAGCCCTCCTCGATCTCCCGGACCTCGCAGGTCACCGTCCAGTGCGGCTCGTGCACCTTCAGGAACCGCTTGGTCCACTCGATCGCCTCGGCCTTGTCCTTGGCCTGGAGGATGGCGTACCCGCCGATGACCTCCTTGGTCTCGGTGAACGGCCCGTCCGTCACGGACAGCCGGCCGCCCTCGTAGTGGACCCGGGAGCCCTGGGCGGTCGGAGTCAGTCCGGCGGTGTCCAGCAGGACGCCGTTCTTGGTCATCTCCTCGATCAGCTCGCCCATCCGCTGCATCAGCTCGGGGCTGGGCCCGCCCTCGGGGGCGTTGTTCTCGTCGATCCGGATGAGGGAGAGATAGCGCGGCATGTCGGCTCCTCGTGGTGTGCGGGCCGGGTCCTTCCCGGCCTCTCACCCTTGCGTCGAACGGCGCGGACGGATATCGACACCCGGCGGGAGGAATTCTCGCCCTACTTCAGCGAGGCCCACAGCCGCCGCGCTTCCGGCTCGTCGGGCACCACCCGGTCGGGGTCGGAGGGGGCGGGCAGCACCGGCATGGTCACGGTGGTGACCCGGTCGGCGGTCAGTCCTTCCACGCTGCGCGCGAGGGACGCCAGTTCGCCGAGCGAGTCCAGACCCGTGTCGGTGGTGAGGCCGCCGGTGAGGGCGTCGGCGGCCCCGAACAGCGCGGCCGGGTTCGCCGGCAGGTCCAGCTCGGTGATCTGCCGGACCAGCGCCTTCACCAGGTCCTGCTGGAGCGTGATCCGGTTCAGGTCGCTGCCGTCGCCGACGTCGTACCGGGTGCGGGCGAGCGCGAGGGCCTGTTCGCCGTCCAGGTGGTGGGTGCCGGCGTCGAGCGTGAGATGGCTGCGGTCGTCGTCGATGTCCTCGCGGGTGGTGACGGTGACCCCGCCGAGCGCGTCGACCAGACGGGCGAACCCGGCGAAGTCGATCTCGACGTAGTGGTCCATGCGCACGCCGGTGAGGGCCTCGACGGTCTTCACCGCGCACACCGGACCGCCCACCTCGTACGCGGTGTTGAACATGACCCCGGACGCCGGCCGTGTTGCGCCCCCGTCCCCGGACGGGCAGGACGGCCGGTCGACGAGGGTGTCGCGGGGGATGCTGACCACCGTCGCGGAGGTCCGCCCTGTGTCGAGGTGCACGACCATCGCGGTGTCGGACCGCGCGCCGCCCTCCGGCCCGCCGCCCAGCTTCCGGTTCTCCGCGCCGCTGCGCGAGTCGGAGCCGAGCACGAGCAGGTTCAGCGCCCCGGCCGGCAGTGGCGAGGCGTCCCCGTACGGCGACGGGACCGGCGTGGCCGTACCCCGGGCGGGGCGGTCGTCCCCCAGGGCCTGGTCGATGTCGACGCCGCGGATGTTCCCGTCCAGCCGCAGATACGCCCAGGCGGCAGCGCCCGCGCCGAGCACCAGCAGCCCGGCCAGCATGCCCCCGACGGCCCGCAGCGTCCGTCTTCTGCGCCGGCCGGGCCGCACGTCCGCGCCCCCGGCGTCCCCTCCGGCGCTGTCCCCGCTTGTCCCCTGATGTCCCGTCACAAGCAGGAACGTACGTCCGAATTATGACGGGCGGCGTTCCCCGGACGTTTTTCTCGCGAAATTCTCAGATTCGCAACTACCTGCCGCCGGGCGGCTCAGCGCACCGGCGGCGCGGCCGTGCTGCTCCGCACCACCAGGCTGGTGGCCAGCTCCACCCGGGTCGCCGTCGAGCTGTCCTCGCCCTTGCCGAGGTCGAGCACCAGCTTCGCCGCCGCCTCCGCCATCTCCGTCAGCGGCTGCCGTACGGTCGTCAGCGGCGGGCCCACCCAGCGGGCCACCGGCAGGTCGTCGAACCCGACCACGCTCAGGTCCTCCGGGATCCGCAGCCCCAGTTCACGCGCGGCCTCGTACAGCCCGAGCGCCTGGAGGTCGTTGCCGGCGAACACGGCGGTGGGCGGGTCCTCGCGGCGCAGCAGGGCGAGTCCCTGCCGGTAGCCGGCGTCGTGGTGGAAGTCGCCGGAGACGATCAGCCCGGGGTCGACGGGCAGCCCGGCGGTCTCCAGTGCGGCCCGGTAGCCGTCGACGCGGGCGCGGCTGCACATCATCCGCGAGGGCCCGCTGATGGCGCCGATCCGGGTGTGGCCCAGCTCGATCAGGTGGCGGGTGGCGGCGAGCCCGCCCTGCCAGTTGGTCGCACCGATGGAGGGCACGTCGGTGCCCGGGTCGCCGGCCGGGTCCATCACCACGAACGGGATGCCACGGCTGGTCAGCAGCGCGCGCCCGGACTCGTCGAGGCCGGACAGCACGAGGATCACGCCGTGCGGGCGGCGGGCGGCGACCTGGTCGGCCCAGGTGCGGCCGGGTGTGAGCCGCCCCGCGCTCTCGGACAGCACCACGCTCAGCCCGGCGTCCCGGGCGACGTTCTCCACACCCCGGATGACCTCCATCGCCCAGGCGCTCTCCAGCTCGTGGAAGACCAGGTCGATCAGGGGCGAGCGGCTGGCCTCGGCGCGACGGCGCCGGTATCCGTGGGTGCGCAGCAGTTCCTCGACCCGGGAACGGGTGCTGGGAGCGACGTCGGCCCGGCCGTTGAGCACCTTCGAAACAGTCGGCGCGGAGACACCCGCCTCGCGGGCGATCTCGGCGAGCGTCGCGGTCTGCGTGCTGCGCCCGTTGGTCCGGGTGTCAGCGGGCTGCGGGGAAGTCATGGCGGCGATCGTATCTCCGCGAGCCGCGCGGGCGAAGACTTTCGACGGCTCGGAACATTCGAAACATATGACGAAACATTCGCGTCACACAGCCGTTCCCGCACACCCGGCGCGGCGTCCCCTCCTCCGCTCAGACGCTCCCCAGCGACTCGAACCGCCACCGGTGCACCGCCCGCGTGACCAGCGTGCCCTCCGGCTCGGGGAGCTCGGGGAGGTCGGCGTCGAGGGGCGCGTTCCACCAGGTGATGACGAGGACGCGGTCCTGCGGGGCGCGGAAGACCTCGCGGCGCACCGGGCGGCGGGGCAGTTCGCGGGCCCGCTCCTCGGCCCAGGCCAGCAGGTCCGGGCCGCGGCCGGGGACCGCGCGGGCCTCCCACATCAGCGCGACGGTCATGTGTAGAGGTTCTCCCGGGCGGTCTCGTGGACGTGGTCGTGGGAGTGGGCGGCGCCCGGCACGTGCGGGTCGGTGACCGGGAGGGAGGAGTCCGCGGAGAGGTCCCAGTCGGAGGCCGCGCGGTTGCGGGCGACCATCTCCGCGCCGAGGGCGGCCACCATCGCGCCGTTGTCCGTGCACAG
This sequence comes from Streptomyces sp. GB4-14, assembly GCF_022696125.1. Classification (NCBI taxonomy): domain Bacteria; kingdom Bacillati; phylum Actinomycetota; class Actinomycetes; order Kitasatosporales; family Streptomycetaceae; genus Streptomyces; species Streptomyces sp. GB4-14. The sequence continues at coordinate 2,446,611 of NZ_RZHO01000002.1, forward strand.
CTTGGGGCGCGGCACCCGCAGCCGGATGCCGGCGGCCTCGCAGCGCTCCTGGGCGAGGGCGCGCAGCCGGGAGTTGGCGGCCACGCCGCCGCCGATCATCAGATGGTCGACGCCCTCGTCCTTGCAGGCCCGCACGGCCTTGCGGGTGAGCACGTCCACGACGGCCTCCTGGAAGGACGCCGACACGTCCCGCACCGGCACCTCCTCGCCTGCCGCCCGCTTGGCCTCGATCCAGCGCGCCACGGCCGTCTTCAGCCCGGAGAAGGAGAAGTCGTACGCCGGGTCGCGGGGGCCGGTCAGGCCGCGCGGGAAGGCGATCGCCGCCGGGTCGCCCTCGCGGGCGTACCGGTCGATGACGGGGCCGCCGGGGAAGCCGAGGTTCAGCACCCGGGCGATCTTGTCGAAGGCCTCGCCCGCCGCGTCGTCGATGGTGGCGCCGAGCGGCCGCACGTCGGAGGTGATGTCGGCGGACAGCAGCAGCGAGGAGTGGCCGCCGGAGACCAGCAGCGCCATCGTCGGCTCGGGCAGCGGCCCGTGCTCCAGCTGGTCGACGCAGATGTGGGAGGCGAGGTGGTTGACGCCGTACAGCGGCTTGCCGAGGGCGTAGGCGTACGCCTTCGCCGCCGAGACGCCGACCAGCAGCGCGCCGGCGAGGCCCGGACCGGCGGTGACGGCGATGCCGTCGAGGTCCCGGGCGCTCACCCCGGCCTCCTTCAGCGCCCGCTCGATGGTGGGGACCATCGCCTCGAGGTGGGCGCGGCTCGCCACCTCGGGGACGACGCCGCCGAAGCGGGCGTGCTCGTCGACGCTGGAGGCGACGGCGTCCGCGAGCAGGGTCGTGCCGCGGACGATGCCGACGCCGGTCTCGTCGCAGGAGGTCTCGATCCCCAGTACCAGGGGTTCGTCAGCCATGGATCTCGGTTCCTTGTACGCCGTTCACGGGGTGGCCCGGGGTCACGGAGGCGGACGGGTCGGTCAAGCGCATGACCAGCGCGTCCACGTTGCCCGGCTGGTAGTAGCCGCGCCTGACTCCGATGACCTCGAAGCCGAAGCGCTCGTAGAGCTTCTGGGCGCGGACGTTGTCGACGCGGCACTCGAGCATGACCTCGGCGCACTCGAACGCCGTGGCCGCGCGCAGCAGCTCGGTCAGCAGCCGCGAGCCGAGCCCGGTGCCCCAGTGGTCCCGGGTGACCGCGATGGTCTGGACGTCGGCCGCGGGGGTGGCGCCGTCGTCGCCCTCCGCGCCGGAGGTGGTGAGGCCGGCGTAGCCGACGATCCGGCCGCCCTCCTCGGCGACGACGTAGCGCCGGGTCGCCCCCGGCCCGCGGGCGTGGGCCAGCTCGGACCAGAACATGCCGCGCGACCACGCGTCCTCGGGAAAGAGGTCGCGCTCCAGCTCCAGCACGGGGTCGATGTCCCACCAGCGCATCTCACGCAGGACGACCGTCTCGGTTCCCGTCACTTGGGGGTGACCACCTTGTAGTTCTTGGGGACCTGGGCATCGGGCCGCCGCAGGTACAGCGGCCGGGGCGCGGGCAGCTCCTCGCCCGCCGCCAGCCGCTCCGCGGCCAGCCGGGCCAGGGCGGCGGCGCTGACGTGCTCCGGCTCGTGCGCCTTGGGGAAGGTGTCCGGGTACAGCAGCGCGCCGGCGCCCACCGCGGGCAGCCCCGCGACCTGGCCGGCGATGTCGGCGGGCCGGTCCACGGCCGGATCGGTGAGGCGGGTGCGGGAGTCGGCGTACCGCGCCCAGTAGACCTCCTTGCGCCGGGCGTCGGTCGCCACGACGAAGGGGCCCTCCAGGTCGGCGGCGTAGGCCAGGCCGTCGAGCGTGCACACACCGTGCACGGGCACGCCGAGGGCGAGCCCGAAGGTGTCGGCGGTCATCAGGCCGACCCTGAGGCCGGTGTAGGGGCCGGGGCCGGTGCCGGCCACGATCCCGGTGACGGCGTCGAGCCGCAGTCCGGCCTCGGCGAGCACCCGGTCGACGGCCGGGAGCAGCAGTTCACCGTGGCGCCGGGCGTCCACCTGGCTCGACGAGGCGATGACGTCGTCGCCGTCGTGCAGCGCGACGGTGACGGCGGGGGTGGCGGTATCCAGAGCGAGCAAGAGCACGCAAACAGCCTACGGCTCCCGCGCCCCGGCCACGGCCGCACGGGCCGGACGGTCACGGACTGCTACGGTCGCGTCACATCCGTACAGCGTGGGGCAAAGCAGGACAGGGGTGACGGCGATGGCGGGGACCAGTTCGATGATCGTGGCGGGGCTGACCGCGGCGGCCCTCGCGACGGTCGGCTACCTCGGCCACCGGGCGGCGGAGACGGTCCCCCCGGACCTGCGCCGGCAGGCGTCCGGCAACCCGGCGCCCGCGCCGAAGGCGCCCCGCGGCCACCACGCGGCAGCCCTGCCGCCCCGCTCGGGTCTGGGACAGCGGGTCGTGTACTCGCTGGGCCGCGACCGGGTGTGGCTGGTGGACACCGGCGACAAGGTGCGCCGCACGTTCGGCGTGAGCCCCAGCACGGTCGACCCGGCTCCGGGCGCCTACCGGGTGACGTCCCGCTCGGGCAGGGTCACCGGCTCGGACGGCGTCCCGGTCGAACACGTGGTGCGCTTCGCGAGCGTGGACGGCACGGTGATCGGGTTCAGCGCGGCGGTCGACGGCTCGGCGCCCGTCCTCGACCCGACGGAACGCACGGGCGGGATCCGGGAATCGCGGGCGGACGGCGCGGCGATGTGGAGGTTCGCGACGATCGGCCGCGCGGTCGTCGTGGTGCCCTAGGGACCCTCACGCGGCCTCGCGCCGGCCCCGCACCGCCTTCTCCTGCCGCGGCGGCTCGGGCGCGGGCGGCGGGGTGGAGACGGCTGCGGCCGCGGCACAGGCGGCGAGCAGGTCGCGCATGGGCACCGGTCGCGGCGTGGACTCACGCCTGCTCGGGACGGCCGGCATGGACGCCTCCTGGACATCGGGGGCGGGACGCGGTTAGGTAACCCTAACCGCGAGCTGGATACCATGTGACCACGCGGGACGCCGCGGACGCAACACCTTGCCGACACCTTGTCGGAACGCTCAGGCGGACAGCGGCCCCAGCGCGGCCCCGGCCCAGCGGGCGCCCATCCCGCGCACGGTCACGTGCCGCACCTCGTCGGTGGTGTCGCCGACCGCCCGGTGGATGACGACGTGCAGCCGGTCCTCGGTCAGCTCCTCGACCTTGCCCTCGCCCCACTCGACGACGACCACCGACTCCGGCAGCGAGACGTCGAGGTCGAGGTCCTCCATCTCGTCGAGCCCGCCGGACAGCCGGTAGGCGTCGACGTGCACCAGCGGCGGTCCGTCGACCAGCGGGGGATGCACCCGGGCGATGACGAACGTCGGCGAGGTCACCGCGCCCCGCACTCCGAGCCCTTCGCCGAGCCCGCGCGTCAGGGTCGTCTTGCCGGCCCCCAGCTCACCGGAGAGCAGCACGAGGTCGCCCGCGCGCAGCAGCTTGGCGAGACGCCGGCCGAGGTCGCGCATCTGCTCGGGGGAGGTGACGGTCAGTTCAGCGGTGCTGTGCGGTGCTGCTGCTTCCATAGCCACCCACGGTAGCCCCTGCGGGCACCGCGCCCGCACGGACGAGCAGGTCGGCGAGGCGGTCGGTCACCTGCTCGGGATGCTCCAGCATCACCAGGTGCCCGGCGTCGGGCACGAGCACCAGCTCGGCCCCGGGCAGCAGATCCGCGATGGCCTCACTGTGCTCACTCGGGGTCACGAGATCCCCCACGCCCGCCAGCACCAGCACCGGCAGCTCACCGAAATGCGCCAGCGCCTCGGCCTTGTCATGTCCGTCGAACGCGGGATAGTACTCGGCGACCACGTCGATGGGCGTCGACTCGATCATCCGCTCGGCGAACCGCGCCACGGCCGGATCGACGTCACTCGACGCGAACGAATACCGCTTGATGACCCCGGCGAACAGATCAGCGGTGGCCCGCCGCCCCTTCTCCACCAGCTCGGCCCGCTGACCCAGCGCCTTGAGCACCCCGGGCAGCACCCGCCGCACGGCGTTGACCCCGGCGACCGGCAGACCGAAGTTGACCTCCCCCAGCCCGCCCGACGACGTCCCCACCAGAGCGACACCGACACACCGCTCACGGATCAGCTCGGGGAACTGGTCGGCGAGCGCCATCACGGTCATCCCGCCCATGGAATGCCCGACGAGCACCAGCGGCCCCTCAGGAGCAGCGGCGTCGACGACGGCCTTCAGATCACGCCCCAGCTGCTCGATACTGACGGGCTCCCCCCGCTCCACCTGGGCGGCGCCGCGCGCCGAGCGCCCGTGACTGCGCTGGTCCCAGTGCACGGTCCGCACCACGCCGCGCAAGGCGGCCCGCTGGAAATGCCAGGAGTCCTGATTGAGGCAGTACCCGTGGCTGAACACGACGGTCACGGGCGCGGGCGCCCGCCGCCCGAACAACCGCCGCCGCCTGCCGCTCTCCGCCTCGGCCTCGACCTCGTCGACCTCGTAGTACAGCTCGGTCCCGTCATCGGCGTACGCCTTGCCGGGTGTCCCCCGCAGGGACCCGTACGGCCCCGCCGAGTCGAGGACCAGCCGGGCCTTGCGGCGTATGCCCCGGCCGACGGTCATCCGCTCTATGGCCACGCCGGCGGCGGCGCCGGTGGCCAGCACGCCTATCGCGAGGCCCGCGACACCGGTCGCCCGGCGCCACCCCCCGGCGGACGCGGCCGTCACGGCCTGCGCACTGCTCTCGCTCACGTACCGCTCCCCTTCCCCGGACCCCACGCAGGGCGCTTACCCGCTCTGTTCCCCGTTCACATACACACGCGGAACACGGCTGCCGATCCGGGTGACGATCTCGTACGCGATGGTTCCGGAGGCCTGCGCCCAGTCCTCCGCGGTGGGCTCACCACGGTCCCCGGGCCCGAACAGCACGGCCTCGGCGCCGGGCCCGGGCTCGTCGCCCCCCAGGTCCACCACGAACTGGTCCATGGCGACCCGCCCGGCGACGGTCCGCCACTTCCCCTCCACCAGCACAGGCCCGGCACCGGAGGCATGCCGCGGAATGCCGTCGGCGTACCCGAGGGGCACGAGCCCCAAGGTGGTGGCCCCCGCGGTCACGTAGTGATGCCCGTAGCTGACCCCGTGCCCGCCCGGCACGTTCTTCACCAGCGCCAGCGACGCCGTGAGGGTCATCGCGGGCCGCAGCCCCAGCTCCGCCGGCGTGCCGATCTCGGGGCTGGGCGAGACGCCGTACATTGCGATGCCGGGCCGCACCAGGTCGAAGTGGCTCTCCGGCAGCGTCAAGGTCGCGGGCGAGTTGGCCATGTGCCGCACCTCGGGTTCCACGCCCTGCGCCTCGGCGTACGCCACCATCTCCCGGAAGGTGAGCAGCTGGGCGGCGATCGACGGATGCCCCGGCTCGTCGGCGCAGGCGAAGTGCGACCACAGCCCGGTGACCTTCAGCAGCCCCTCGGCCTCCGCACGCAGCGCGCCGGCGACCAGCTCGGCCCAGTCCGCGGGCTGGCACCCGCCCCGCCCGAGCCCGGTGTCCGCCTTCAGCTGCACGCGCGCGGGCCGGCCGGCCGACCTCGCGGCCGCGACGACCTCGTCCAGCGCCCACAACCCGCTCACCGAGACGTCGACGTCGGCCTCGACGGCCTCCCGCCAGGGCCCTCCGGGCGTCCACAGCCAGCACATGACCCGGACGTCGTCCGGCACACCCGACCCCGGCGCCCTCAGCGCGAGCGCTTCCTGCGGGGTGGCGGTGCCCAGCCAGGTCGCACCGGCCTCCACGGCCGCGCGGGCGCAGGGGGCCGCGCCGTGCCCGTATCCGTCGGCCTTGACGACGGCCATCAGGGCGGCGCGGGGGGCGCGCTCACGGAGGGTGCGTACGTTGGCCCGCACGGCGGCCAGATCGATCACAGCGCGGGCGCGGACCTGCGCGCCGTGCGGGTCAGCTGTCTCTTTCATCCCGGACAGTCTCTCAGAGGGCACGTGCGGTGCCCTCGCACCGGGGTGGCGCGCAGTGCGTTGCACCTGACGTCGGGGCAGGTCACGTGGAGGGTGGATGCACACGTGCTGTGCGGGTACCACCGCGACCGCCCTCGCCCATCACCCATCGCCCTGGGGGAATGCCCACAGTCGGCAACCCTGGCGGGGGGGGCGTCCGCCCCGGTGTCGACGTAGCCGCGTACGGCGGGAAGGGGACGGGGTGGGGGCGGTCGCCCGCAGCGGCCGGCGCGTCCGCACCCTGAACCTCTTGAGACGCACTCTCGCGCCGGCCCGAGGACGACCGCCCCCACCCCGGCCCCGCACCACCCACCCACCGCAGGCGCCACGCCCACCCCCACCGCACCGCACAGCACCCCCGCGCCGCAGGCAAGACACCCGGCCTCACCCCCTCACCCCCTCACCCCCTCACCACACTCCGCCAAGCCTCCGAAATCCGCCCCGCCACATCCTCCGCACTCACCGGCGCCCCCTCCGCCGCGAACCGCCCCGCCAACCCGTGCAGATACGCCGCCACACTCCCCGCGTCCACCGCCGACAGCCCCGCCGCCAGCAGCGACCCCCCGAGTCCCGACAGCACGTCCCCGCTCCCCGCCGTGGCCAGCCACGGCGTCCCCGTCGGGTTGACCCGGACCGCACCCCCACCCCCCGCCTCCGCCACCAACGTCGTCGACCCCTTCAGCAGCACCGCCGCCCCGTACCGCGCCGCCAGCTCCCGTACAGCCGTCAGCCTCCCCGACTCCACTTCCTCCCGCTCGACCCCCAGCAACGCGGCCGCCTCCCCGGCATGCGGAGTCATCAACGTAGGCACCCCCCTCAAGCCCCTCCCCCGCACCGCGCCCACCTCCGCCAACCGCAACCCGTCCGCATCGATCAGCACCGGCACATCCGCCGCCAGCACCTCCCCCACCGTCGCCGCGTCGTCCCCCGCCCCCGGCCCGACGACCCACGCCTGCACCCGCCCCGCCCGCGCCGGCCCCCGCTCGGACACCAGCGTCTCTGGATACCGGGCCAGAACCGCACCGCCCGCCGGCCCCACGTACCGCACAGCCCCGGCGCCGCCCCGCAAAGCCCCGCCCACGGCCAGCACAGCCGCCCCCGGATAGCGCGCGGACCCGGCCGCGACCCCGACAACCCCCCGCCGGTACTTGTCGCTCTCCGCCCCCGGCACCGGCAGCAACCGCGCCACATCCGCATGCTGCAGCGCCTCGGCCTCTCCCGGCCCGGGCATGGACAGCCCGATGTCGACGAACCGCACCACCCCCGCGTACTCCCGGGCCGGATCGATCAGCAACCCCGGCTTGTACGCCCCGAACGTCACCGTGACGTCCGCCCGTACAGCGGCTCCCCGCACCTCCCCGGTACCGGCGTCGACCCCACTCGGCAGATCGACGGCGACCACAACCCCTCGCCCCCGCCGAGCCGCCTCCGCGAACGGCACGGCCTCCTCCCTCAGCCCGCCCTTCCCCCCGATCCCCACGATCCCGTCCACGACGAGATCGGCCCGCTCGACGGAAGCCACCGCCCCCGCGTCCCCCGCCTCCACCACAGAACCCCCCGCCCGCCGCAACGCGGCCAGCCCACCCGCGTGAGCCCGCCCGGGCGCCAGCAACACGGCCCGCACCCCGGCCCCCCGCCGAGCGAGCCGCGCGCCGGCGTACAGCGCGTCACCCCCGTTGTCCCCGCTCCCCACCAGCAGCACCACCCGGCTGCCGTACACCCGTCCCAGCACGTCCGCGCACGCCGCGGCGAGTCCGGCAGCGGCGCGCTGCATCAGCGCCCCCTCCGGCAACCGCGCCATCAGTTCCCGCTCCGCCGCCCTGACCGTCTCCACGCTGTAAGCAGTCCGCATGCCTCCGAGTTTCCCGCACCCCCCACCCCCTCACCCCTCCCCTCACCCCTCTCCTCGCCGTCCCCTTGACTCCTCCCGCCACCGTTGCCACACTCCCGCCCCCCACTCGGATGAATCGATTCACTCGAACCGGTTCGACAACCGCCGACCGACAACCGCAAGGACACCCCCATGCGACGCAGAGCCGCGTTACTCGCCTCAGCGGCGACCACCGCCCTCCTCACGGCCCTGGCCACCCTCACCGCCACCCCCACCCACGCTCGAACCCCCGCCCACGCCTCCGCCCCCGCCCGAGCGGCAGCCTGCGGCGACGGCGCCTACCACGCCGAAGCCGTGCGGAACGGCTCCACCTGGACCGCCCGCCGGGGCGGCAGCACGGTGTACACGGGCACCGACATGCGCGCCGCCGTCCAGGCGGCGATCGGCGCCCTCACGGCGAACCGCACCAGCAAGGAACGCGTGGTGGTCCGCGGCTCCGGTTCCGTCTCGGCCGGCTCCCGCATCTCGCTCCCCAGCTACACGGTCCTGGACGTCTGCGGCACGATCGACGTCACCGGCACCGGCTCGGGCGACCAGGCGCCGGTCTACTCACGCGGCACCCACGACATCGAGGTGCAGCACCTCAACGTCACCGGCGCCCCCCTCTACGGCATCTTCCTGCGCAACGTGCAGAACGTGGTCCTGGGCCAGATCGACATGCGCCTCTCCCGCGGCCTCGGCGTCCGCATCGACAACCGCGGCGACACCAGCCAGTGGACGCGCAACGTCCGGATCGACGACGTGTACGTGTCCGGCGCGTCGAGCCACGCCGTGGAGACGTACGGCGTGGACGGCCTGACCGTCGGCACGGTGACCGCCCGCAACGTGGGCGAGTCCGGTCTCCTCCTCAACCAGACCGTCAACGCGACGGTGACGAAGGTGGACGCGGAGAACGCCGGCACGGGCACCGGCTACGCGGCGTTCCGCATGGCCAACCGCAACGGCCGGATCGGCAGCGGCTACGCGACGAACATCCGCGTCGGCGAGGTGATCGCGCGCGGCGGCGGACGCGGCGTGTTCTGCGTCTCGGAGAGCGGCGGGGCGACGATCGACCGGATCACGCTCTCGAACACCGGGAACAACGCGATCCTGATCGAGAACTGCTACAACGTGAACCTCGCGGCGCAGAGCGGCACGGTCACCGGCGGCGGCGAGATCCGTCTGGCGGCCCGTTCGGAGTTCCCGAACAACAGGGACATCACGGTCCAGAACCTCACGGTGACGAACTCGTCGATCCGCGAGAGCCCCTGCGGCGAGAACATCACGTTCCGCAACAACCGCCTGGTGAACAGCACACAGTCGGTCTGCTAGGCGCCCGCACGAAAGAGCGGGGTGCGGCGCCCGCAGGCACCGCACCCCGCTCCACCCGTTCCCGCAGCCAGAGGCGACCAGCACCTCAGTTGGTGCTGAGCATCCCCGCCCGCAGCCGCTTGAGGGTCCGCGACAGCAGTCGCGACACGTGCATCTGGGAGCATCCCAGCCGCTCGCCGATCTCCGCCTGGGTCAGCTCCTCCACGAACCGCCAGTGGACGATCTTCCGCTCGCGCTCGTCCAGCTCGGCGATCATCGGGGCGAGGGCGTGGAAGTCCTCGACCAGCTCCAGCGCGGCGTCCTCGGCGCCGATGAAGTCGGCGAGGACGGATTCGCCGTCCGGCTCGCTGCCGATGGCGGCGTCGAGGGAGGCGGAGTTGTAGCCGTTGGCGGCCAGCCGGGCCTCGTTGACCTCGGCCTCGGTGAGGCTCATCAGCGTGGCGAGCTCGGCGGTCGTGGGCGTGCGGCCCAGCCGGCTGCGCAGTTCCTCGGTGGCGCGGGCGAGCTGCACCCGGGCCTCCTGGAGCCGGCGCGGCACGTGCACGGACCACGAGGTGTCACGGAAGAAGCGCTTGATCTCGCCGACGATGTAGGGGATCGCGAAGGAGGTGAACTCGACCTCGCGGGACAGCTCGAACCGGTCGATGGCCTTGATCAGACCGATCATGCCGACCTGGACGATGTCCTCCATCTCCTCCGGGCCGCGGCTGCGGAACCGGCCGGCCGCGTAGCGGACCAGCGACATGTTCATCTCGATCAGCGTGTTGCGCGCGTACTGGTACTCGTGAGTACCTTCCTCCAGCTCCGTCAGCCGCCGGAAGAACTGCCGGGACAGTTCACGCGCGTCCTGCGGCGCGACCTGGCCGGGATTCGCGACCTCCGGCAGCTCGGTCACGCTCTGCGCCTGGTCCGTCCGTGCCATTGTCGACGTCACAGTAAAGCCCTCCCTCATAGATGCCCCCGCTCCGATACCGGCTCCCTGCCTGTACCCCCACTTCCGCGATACACGCACCTTCATCGACGAATTTTTCTCAGAAGGCGTACGAGGGCGAGAACGACGGTCACGACGGCGGCGACGAGAAGGAGCGCATCACCCCAGACGGGAAGCTCGACCGCCACCCCGGGCCATGCGGAGACCACGACGACTCACCCCTCCGCGACGACGACCGCCGAGGCCACCCCGGCGTCGTGGCTGAGCGAGACGTGCCAGGAGCGCACGCCGAGTTCCGCCGCGCGGGCGGCGACGGTCCCCTTGACCCGCAGCCGCGGCTGCCCGCTGTCCTCGCACCACACCTCGGCGTCGGTCCAGTACAGCCCCGCGGGCGCCCCGAGCGCCTTGGCCAGGGCCTCCTTGGCGGCGAACCGCGCCGCCAGGGAGGCGATGCCGCGCCGCTCCCCGCTGGGCAGCAGCAGCTCGCTCTCCACGAAGAGCCGCCGCGCCAGTCCGGGCGTGCGTTCCAGCGACGCGGCGAACCGCTCGATCTCGGCGACGTCGATCCCGACTCCGATGATGCTCATGCGGGCACCCTAAATCCGCAGGACCTCCGGCCCCCTACTCCACGGTCACGGACTTGGCGAGGTTCCGCGGCTGGTCCACCTCGTTGCCGCGGGCGGTGGCCAGCTCGCAGGCGAACACCTGCAGCGGCACGGTCGCGACCAGCGGCTGGAGCAGCGTCGGCGTGACCGGGACGCGGATCAGATGGTCGGCGTACGGGACGACCGCGTCGTCGCCCTCCTCCGCGACCACGATGGTCCGGGCACCGCGCGCGCGGATCTCCTGGATGTTGGACACGATCTTGTCGTGCAGGACGGACCGCCCACGCGGCGACGGCACCACCACGACCACGGGCACATCGTCCTCGATCAACGCGATGGGGCCGTGCTTCAGCTCCCCCGCCGCGAAGCCCTCCGCGTGCATGTACGCGAGCTCCTTCAGCTTCAGCGCGCCCTCCAGCGCCACCGGATAACCGACGTGCCGCCCCAGGAAGAGAACCGTGTTCTTCTCCGCCAACGAGCGGGCGAGCTCCCGCACAGGCTCCATGGTGTCCAGCACCCGCTCGACCGCCCCGGAGATGGACGCGAGGTCACGCACCACCGCGCGGATCTCGTCGGCGTACTTGGTGCCGCGCACCTGCCCCAGATACAGGGCGACCAGGTAACACGCGACCAGCTGCGTCAGGAATGCCTTCGTCGACGCGACCGCGACCTCGGGACCGGCATGCGTGTAGAGAACGGCGTCCGACTCCCGCGGGATGGTCGACCCGTTGGTGTTGCAGATGGCCAGCACCTTGGCGCCCTGCTCCCGCGCGTGCCGCAGCGCCATCAGCGTGTCCATGGTCTCGCCGGACTGGGAGATGGCGACGACGAGCGTCTGCTGGTCCAGGATCGGGTCGCGGTAGCGGAACTCGCTCGCCAGCTCCACCTCGCACGGCACGCGCGTCCAGTGCTCGATGGCGTACTTCGCGATGAGCCCGGCATGGAAGGCCGTGCCGCAGGCGACGATGACGACCTTGTCGACCTCACGCAGCACGTTCGCCGGGATCCGCACCTCGTCCAGCGTCAGCGAACCCGACCCGTCGATGCGGCCCAGCAGGGTGTCGGCGACCGCCTTCGGCTGCTCGGCGATCTCCTTGAGCATGAAGTAGTCGTAGCCGCCCTTCTCGGCGGCGGAGGCGTCCCAGTCGACGTGGTACTCGCGGACGTCGGCCGGCGCCCCGTCGAAGTCGGTCACCGTCACCGCGTCCCGGCGCAGCTCGACCACCTGGTCCTGGCCCAGCTCGATCGCCTCGCGGGTGTGCGCGATGAACGCGGCGACATCCGAGGCGAGGAACGACTCACCCTCCCCGACGCCCACGACCAGCGGCGAGTTGCGGCGGGCGCCGACGACCACGTCGGGCTCGTCGGCGTGCACGGCGACGAGGGTGAACGCGCCCTCCAGCCGCCGGCACACCAGCCGCATCGCCTCGGCGAGGTCGGCGCAGGCCGAGTACTCCTCGGCGAGCAGATGGGCGACGACCTCGGTGTCGGTCTCGGACGCCAGTTCGTGCCCGCGCCCGGTCAACTCCTCGCGCAGGGCGGCGAAGTTCTCGATGATGCCGTTGTGGACGACGGCGACCCGGCCCGCGTTGTCCATGTGCGGATGGGCGTTGGCGTCGGTCGGCCCGCCGTGCGTGGCCCACCGGGTGTGCCCGATCGCGGTCGTCCCGGCCGGCAGGGGCCGCTCACCCAGCTCCTTCTCCAGGTTGACCAGCTTCCCGGCCCTCTTCGCCGTGGCCAGGCCGCCGTCGGCCTGCACGGCGACGCCCGCCGAGTCGTAGCCCCGGTACTCCAGTCGCTTCAGTCCGGCCGTCACGACGTCAAGCGCCGACTGCGGCCCTACGTAACCCACGATTCCGCACATGACGGGCAGCCTACGGTCCGTCAGCCGCCGGAAACGGCCTCCGCGTGCCCGAAATCGGAAATTCCCACCGGTGCACGAGGCGCCGGTGGGAGGGGTTCCGCATCAGCCGAGCTTGGCGACCTGCGCGGCGACGACGTCGGCAGGGACGTCGAAGTCCTTGCCGGTGGCCATGGACGCGAGGTTCACGGCGCTGAAGGTGACCACGGTGGAGCCCTTGCGCACCAGAACGATCTTGGCGGGCGCCTCGACGCCCTCGTCCGCGGCGACGGTCAGCGTGACAGCGGCGCCCTCGTCGCCGCCCTCGGGCGCGTCGCCCGTGGCCGCCTTCACCACGTCCAGCGGCTCGCCGACGACGGTGGCCTTGAACCCGCCCGCGCACTTCTCGGCCGCCGCGAGGACACCCTTCACGGCCTGCTCGGCGCCGCCGCCCTCGTAGGAGGCGAGATTGATCAGCACCTTCTCCATGTTCAGCGCGGCCAGGAGGGCGTCCTCCGGCTTCGAGTCCGCGGACGGCTTCACCGGGGCGCTCGTGAAGGACCGCTTCACGGTCGCGGCCGGTTCACCCTGCGCCACACCGGCCTGGGCGTGCGCCAGCGGCAGACAGGCGGCGTCCTCGCTCTTCACCTGGTCCGCGGCGATGTCGTCCGTCGCGGGGAGCTTGGTGACGACCTTGCCGCCCTTGACGTCCGGCTGCGCGAGGGCGGCCTTCTCCAGCTCGGCGGCGGTGAGCGTCTTCGCCGGCGCTGCGGCGGAGGTGCTGGGCGCGGCCTTGCCCTTGCCCTCGTCGGCCTTGTCCTGGTCGTCGCCGGAGCCGCCGCAGGCGGTGACGAGCAGGGCAAGCGCGGCGGCGGAGGCGGCGAGCGCGGTACGACGGACGGAACTGGTTCTCACGGAGAAACTCTTTCTGGAAGGTGCGGAGGGATGATCCGCATCACGTGCGCGCACTGTAGACACAGCCGCTCCACAGTTGATCATCAGGGTCCCCACAAATTCGTGGCGTGACACAGCCCACCTGTCGCCGCGTTCGAACTCCGTTAACAATGGACTGTGATCTCTCCGGTCTCCTCGATGCCCCGGAGCGCCCACCGGCAGCGGCCGGAGGCGACTCCCTACGTCGACCTCACCCGTTCCGAGTGGAGCGCGCTGCGCGACAAGACGCCGCTGCCGCTGACGGCGGAGGAGGTGGAGCAGCTGCGCGGCCTCGGCGACGTCATCGATCTCGACGAGGTACGGGACATCTATCTGCCGCTGTCCCGGCTGCTCAACCTCTACGTCGGCGCCACCGACGGGCTGCGCGGAGCGCTCAACACCTTTCTCGGCGAGAAGGGCTCCCAGTCGGGCACGCCCTTCGTCATAGGGGTCGCCGGCTCCGTCGCCGTGGGCAAGTCGACGGTGGCGCGCCTTCTGCAGGCCCTGCTCTCCCGCTGGCCCGAGCACCCCCGCGTGGAACTCGTCACGACGGACGGCTTCCTGCTGCCCACGCGGGAGCTCCAGGCGCGCGGCCTGATGTCGCGGAAAGGTTTCCCCGAGTCCTACGACCGCCGGGCGCTGACGCGCTTCGTGGCCGACATCAAGGCCGGCAAGTCAGAAGTGACCGCCCCCGTCTACTCCCACTTGATCTACGACATCGTCCCGGGCGAGAAGCTCACGGTGCGGCGACCGGACATTCTGATCGTGGAGGGCCTCAACGTCCTTCAGCCCGCACTCCCCGGCAAGGACGGCCGCACCCGGGTCGGCCTCGCCGACTACTTCGACTTCAGCGTGTACGTCGATGCGCGTGCGGAAGACATCGAGCAGTGGTACCTGAAGCGCTTCCGCAAGCTGCGGCAGACGGCGTTCCAGGATCCGTCCTCGTACTTCCGGAAGTACACACAGGTGTCGGAGGAGGAGGCACTGGACTACGCCCGCACGATGTGGCGGACCATCAACAAGCCGAACCTCGTGGAGAACATCGCCCCTACGCGGGGCCGGGCCACCCTGGTCCTCCGCAAAGGCCCCGACCACAAGGTCCAGCGCCTGAGCCTCCGCAAGCTGTGAACCTCCCGGTCCACCCGCCACCGGCGGCTACCCTGCCGCCATGCTGCATCTGCGTCTGATCACACCCGCCGGGCGGACCGAGGAAGCGGTCCGCCTGATCGAGGGGACGAGAGGGACCACGCATCTGTGCGTGCTGACGGGTGCCGCCCGCGACCCCGCCGGGGACGTCGTGCTGTGCGACGTGGCCCGGGAGGCCGCCGACGACCTGCTGAGCGGCTTGCAGCGGCTGGGGCTGGACACCACCGGGTCCATCGCCGTGGAGAACGTCGACCTGTCGCTGTCGGAGCGCGCGGACCGTGCCGAGAAGGAGGCGCCGGGGGAGGGTGCGGACGCGGTGCTGTGGGAGCACCTCACCGAGGCCACCCACGAGGAGTCGACCCTCTCGGTCACCTATCTCTCGTTCCTCACCCTGGCGACCATGATCGCGGCCTGCGGTGTGGTGCTGGACAACGCGGTCCTGATCGTGGGGGCGATGGCGGTGGGCCCGGAGTTCGGCCCGCTGGCCGGCATCTCCACGGCGACGGTGCAGCGCCGTCCGCGTCTCGCGATGAGGTCGCTGATCGCCCTGCTGGTGGGCTTCGCGGTGGCGATGGCGCTGACGGTGGGGTTCAGCCTGTTCATGGACGCGGTGGGGCTGTTCAGCAAGGAGCAGCTGGAGGGGGAACGGCCGCAGACCGGCTTCGTGTACGCCCCCGACTGGTTCTCCTTCGTGGTGGCGGTGCTGGCCGGGACGGCGGGCACGCTGTCGCTCACGTCCGCGAAGTCCGGAGCCCTGGTGGGAGTCGCCATCTCGGTGACGACGGTGCCGGCCGCGGCGAACGCGGCGGTGGCCCTGAGCTACGGGGACACCGTCCAGACGTGGGGTTCCACCGAGCAGCTGCTGCTCAACCTGTTCGGGATCACGCTGGCGGGAACACTGACGCTGCTCGCACAGAAGCGGCTGTGGCGGAAGCAGCACGCGCGGCTGCGAAGGCGCGCGGCCGCCTGAGACCGTGCTGGCCCGCCGCGGCGGGGAGGGGACGGGGTGGGGGTGGGCGCCCGCAGCGGCCGGCGCGCCGACGCCGTTCACCCGTCAAGACGCGCCTCGCGCCGGACCGAGGACGACCACCCCCACCGCGGCCCCGCACCACCACCCACCGTGGGCGCTCCATGAACCCCCACCGGGCAGACCCCTGCGCCGCAGGCGTCACACCTCAACCCCACCGGGCAGACCCCTGCGCCGCTGGCGTCACACCTCAACCCCACCGGGCAGACCCCTGCGCCGCAGGCCCACGGTCTCAGCCCAGCGCGGACTTCACCGCATCCGCGAGCCGCCCCGCCACCGACCGGGCCTGGTCGATGTCGGCCGCCTCGACCATGACCCGCACCAGCGGCTCGGTGCCCGAGGGACGCAGCAGCACGCGCCCGGTCTCTCCCAGCTCACGCTCGGCCTCGCCCACGGCCGTCGCCAGTTCCGCGGACGTCTTCACCCGCGACTTGTCCACGTCAGGCACGTTGATCAGGACCTGCGGCAACCGCTCCATCACCGACGCCAGCTCCCGCAGCGGCCGCCCCGTCTGAGCGACCCGCGCCGCCAGCAGCAGCCCCGTGAGCGTCCCGTCCCCCGTCGTGGCGTGGTCGAGGATGATCACGTGCCCGGACTGCTCGCCGCCCAGGGCGAACCCGTGCTGCTTCATCTCCTCCAGCACGTACCGGTCTCCCACCGCCGTCTGGACGAGCCGGATCCCCTCCCGCTCCATGGCGAGCTTGAACCCGAGGTTCGACATCACCGTGGCGACCACCGTCTCGGACCGCAACGCGGACCGCTCCCGCATGGCGAGTGCCAGCACGGCGAGGATCTGGTCCCCGTCGACCTCCTCACCCGTGTGGTCGACGGCAAGACACCGGTCGGCGTCCCCGTCGTGCGCGATCCCCAGCGCGGCCCCGTGCTCGACGACAGCGGCCTTCAGCTGCGCAAGGTGCGTGGAGCCGCACCCGTCGTTGATGTTCAGCCCGTCCGGCTCAGCACCGATGGTGACAACCTCGGCCCCGGCCCGCCGGAACGCCTCGGGCGACACCTGCGACGCCGCCCCGTGCGCCTCGTCCAGCACGATCTTCAGTCCGTCGAGCCGGTTCGGCAGCACACCCACGAGGTGGGCGACATACGTGTCGAAGCCCTCCTCGTAGTCCCGCACGCGCCCGACCCCGGCTCCGGTGGGCCGGTCCCACGGCGCACCGGTCCGGTGCTCCTCGTAGACCGCCTCGATCCGGTCCTCCAGCTCGTCGGCGAGCTTGTGCCCGCCGCGTGCGAAGAACTTGATCCCGTTGTCGGGCATGGCGTTGTGGCTGGCGGAGAGCATCACGCCGAGGTCGGCGCCGAGCGCACCGGTGAGGTGGGCGACGGCCGGCGTCGGCAGCACGCCGACCCGCAGGACGTCCACGCCCGCGCTGGCGAGCCCGGCGACCACGGCGGCCTCCAGGAACTCCCCGGACGCGCGCGGGTCACGCCCGACCACGGCGGTGGGCCGGTGCCCTTCGAACGTGCCCGCCTCGGCCAGTACGTGCGCGGCGGCGACGGACAGGCCGAGCGCCATCTCCGCCGTGAGATCCGCGTTGGCGACACCGCGCACGCCGTCCGTGCCGAAGAGTCGTCCCACTTGTCCTCCTGAGGATGCGTCAGTATCGGCAGCCCTCCAGGGCCCCGCCACCAAGGTCCCGCCGAGGCGTTGGACCGGCCCGTACGGCCGACGGCTGTGCCACTGACAAAGCTGAGCTTCTGCTGTTCGTCGATGCTTCTGATGTTCGACGGTCTCGGAACGTCCGCGGCCCCACGCCGCATGAACGCGCACCACGGCTTCACCGGGCGCACACCACGACGTCACCGCCCGACCATCCGATCACATTAGCGTTTGAGCGCCTTGTGCCGTTATACGCCCACGCCAGTGAATAAACGAACGCCCCGGCAGCACGATGGCGTGCCGCCGGGGCGTTCGGAGTACGCGCGAGCGCCCTGCGATTAGCGCTTGCTGTACTGCGGAGCCTTGCGGGCCTTCTTCAGACCGGCCTTCTTCCGCTCGACCGCACGGTCGTCGCGGCGCAGGAAGCCGGCCTTCTTCAGCGGACCGCGGTTGTTGTCGACGTCCGCCTCGTTCAGCGCACGGGCGACACCGAGACGGAGCGCACCGGCCTGACCGGAGACACCGCCACCCGCGATGCGGGCGACGACGTCGTAGCGGCCCTCGAGCTCGAGCACCTTGAAGGGCTCGTTCACTTCCTGCTGGTGCACCTTGTTCGGGAAGTAGTCCTCGAGGGTGCGACCGTTGATCTTCCACTTGCCGGTGCCCGGGACGATCCGGACGCGGGCGATGGCGTTCTTGCGACGGCCCAGGCCGGCGGCCGGCTGGGGCTCACCGAAGCGGGACGCCATGGACTCCGAGGTGTACTCGCCCTCGACGGGGGCCTCGGACTCGGTGGTGTAGCTGTCGATGTCAAGCTCTTCGAGCGGCTGCTCGGCAGTGGTCTCGGCCACGATTCTCCTCAGATTCTCTTCGGTCTTAGGGGGTGGCCGGACTTACTGCGCGACCTGGGTGATCTCGAACGGCACCGGCTGCTGAGCAGCGTGCGGGTGCTGGTCGCCCGAGTAGACCTTCAGCTTCGAGAGCATCTGACGGCCCAGGGTGTTCTTGGGGAGCATGCCCTTGACGGCCTTCTCGATGGCCTTCTCGGGGTTCTTGGCAAGCAGCTCGTCGTAGCGGACGGAGCGCAGACCGCCCGGGTAGCCCGAGTGGCGGTACGCCATCTTCTGGGTCCGCTTGTTGCCGGAGAGGTGCACCTTGTCGGCGTTGATGATGATGACGAAGTCACCGGTGTCGACGTGGGGCGCGTAGATCGGCTTGTGCTTGCCACGCAGGATGGAGGCGGCAGTGGAGGCCAGACGGCCCAGGACGACGTCCTGAGCGTCGATGACGTGCCACTGGCGCGTCACATCGCCGGGCTTGGGGCTGTACGTACGCACGGTTCGTAGCCTTCGCTTCTTCAGTGAATGGTCCTGACAAGGTCACCGAAGACGATCACGACAGCCCTGACCGCACAGCGGTGACGCAAACCGCGTGCTGGTCGCTGGTCATCGGCCCGGTGGACCGGTGTAAGGGCCCCTCACGTGAGAATGAGTAAGCCACTACACACAACAGAGACGCAGAATACCCGTGCTCGGCCGGACGGGTCAAAACGAGCCCGCCGCCCGTGGGCACGCCCCATTTTACGGCCGTACGGCACCCCCCGTGGCCGCACGCCACTCCTCCGCCGCCCGACCAGCCCCTTTCTCCTCCCGGGCGTCCCGCGCCCCCCGGACGGCGTGGTACGCCACCGTCCCCGCCAGCACGCACAGCGTGACCGCGTCCCGGAACGCCCGCCGCTTCCCCGACTCCAGCCACGGCCAGGTCACCCCCGGCAGCTGCGGCACCAGCGCCAGCCAGAACCACGGCCGCCGGGTCACCGACCCCGCGTACGGCAGCCCCGCGAGCAGCAGCGGCAGCACGACGAGCAGGTAGTGGTTGTAGGAGGGCCGCGACACCAGGAACGCGGACAGCATCAGCCCGGCGGACGTCTCCGCGAGCCGCAGCGGCTCGGGCCCCGGCCCCCGCCACCGCCGGCCGGCGCACACCACCCCGACCGCGGCGGCCGCCACCGCCAGGGCCTGGGCCAGGGCCTGCGGCACCCCCAGCCGGGGCAGCACCGCCGCCGGACCCGCCTCGTAGAGCCGGAGGAAGGCGTCGTCGGCGGTGAAGAGGAAAGGAAGGGTCCGGGTGAGGAAGCCGGTGGGGTCGGGCAGGAAGAAGGCGGCCACCACCGAGGAGACCGCCGGCACCAGCACCACCGGCGCGAGCGCCCCCCACCTTCGGGCGAAGAGGAACAGCAGCGCCATCGGCGCGAGCAGCGGCTTCAGCGCCACCGCCACCCCGATCACCGCCCCCGCCGCGACCCACCGCCCGCGGCTCGCGAGCAACAGGCACAGCGGCAGCGCCAGCACGGCCGTCACCGTCCAGTTGCCCAGCCGCACCAGCTGCGCGAACGGCGCGAAGGCGGCCGCCAGCCCGAACAGCCCGAGGACGGCGAGCCTGCTGCGCAGCGGCACCCGGTGCAGCAGCAGCGCACACACCCAGCCCGCCACGAGCGCGAGGACGACCAGGACCGGCACCAGGACGTCGAGCAGGGACCGCGGCAGCAGCGCCTGCGGGGCGGCCGCGACGACCGCGCTCGGGAAATAGAGGAAGTGTGCGTCGTCGTACGGCGATCCGCCGTCCAGCCAGGTGCGCGCCGCGTCCACGACGATGCCGTTGTCCATGCCTCCGTCCGAGGTCACCAGCACCGTATGGGTCGTCAGGGCGGCCAGCACCGCCACGAGTCCGGCCCACCAGCCGATGCCCGCGGGGCGCACCAACCACCCGGAGATGTCGCTTTTGCCCGTCACCATGGACGCAACGCTAGGGCCTCGGAGGCCCGTTGAGGCGGACCAGCACACCCCTTGCCCCGTCTAAGATGCGCCCCATGAGCTTTGGGCAGGGGGGGTCCTCGCAGCAGTGGGATCCCTGGAAACCGAATTCGCAGCAGCCGTGGAACGGCGGCAGCGCCGGCGGGTCACCCGACTGGGCGGCGCTCGCCGACGCGTCCGAGGCGCGCGCCAAGCGGCGCCGGCTGCTGTTCATAGGCGGCGGCGCACTCGCCGCCGTGGCGATAGGCACCGCGGTGGCGGTCGCCGTCGTGTCGGCGGGCGGCTCCAACCAGGCCTCCCCGGGCGCCGAGTCCCAGCTGCCCGGCATCTCCGACCTGCCGAGCGCCACGGGCACGGTGCCGTCGTTCGAGCCGACGAGCGCTCCGCCCCCGCTGGACCCGAAGGACTTCGTCGCCAGCGACCAGAAGGACAAGGCGCCGCTGAGCCCCGACATCCTGTTCCCGGGCACGCAGCTGACCATGGGCGACACGGTCTACAAGAAGGGCCCGACGGCGGACACGAGGAACTGCGCGTCCGCGGCGAAGGCCACGCTCCCCAAGGTCCTCACCGACAACAGGTGCACGCGGCTGATCCGTGTCACCTACAGCCGGGACGGCGTGGCGGTGACGGTCGGCGTGGCGGTCTTCGCGACCGAGGCGCAGGCGACGAAGGCCAAGCAGCAGGCGGACGAGAAGAGCATCGTCAAGTCGCTGTCCGGCGGCGGGGTGAAGGACTTCTGCGTCGGCGCGGTCTGCCGCTCCACCACCAACGCCTACGGCCGCTACGCCTACTTCACGCTGTCCGGCTTCACCAGCGGCAAGGACGTGACGGAGAAGGACAAGGCCGTCTTCAAGACCGGTGACGACCTCCAGGAGTTCACGTACCGTCAGATCCGCCGCAGGGGCGAGGCCCAGGCGTCGGCGGCGGCGGCCGGCTGACCCCGCCGCCCGGAGCGGGTCAGCAGCAGCCGGCCGTCGGGAGCGTCCGCTTGTTGCGTGCCTCGACGCTGCGGGCCGCCAGGAGCTCGTCGGCCGGGTAGCCGACCTCCTCCAGGGTCAGACCGTGCGGGCGTACGACATGGACCGCCGAGTCCCGTACGCCTGCCGCCAGGACCTTCGCGGGCCAGTCCGGCGTGCGGTGTCCGTCGCCGACGAACAGCAGCGCGCCGATCAGCGAGCGCACCATGTTGTGGCAGAAGGCGTCGGCCCGCACGGTGGCCGTGATGATCCCGTCGTCGCCGCGCACCAGGCTCAGCTCCTGGAGGGTGCGGATGGTCGTCGCGCCCTCGCGCCGCTTGCAGTAGGCGGCGAAGTCGTGCTCGCCGAGCAGTCCGCGGGCGGCCTCGTTCATGGCGTCCACGTCGAGCGGCCAGTCGTGCCACAGCACATGGTTGCGGAGCAGCGGGTCGACGCCGCCGGGGTTGTCGGTGACGCGGTAGGCGTAGCGCCGCCAGATCGCCGAGAAGCGGGCGTCGAAGCCCGTCGGCGCCTCCCTCAGCGCCCACACCCGCACATCCTTCGGCAGCCGCCCGGCGAGCCGCTTCAGCAGCTTCGGCCGGTGCTCGGCCCACACCTCGCGCGGCAGGTCCACGTGGGCGACCTGACCTCGCGCGTGCACACCGGCGTCGGTCCGCCCGGCCACGGTCAGCTCGTACGTCGTCGCGGACCGCGTCACGGTCCGCAGCGCGTCCTCGATCTCCCCCTGCACGGTCCGCCGTCCCCCGGCCTGCCTGGCCCACCCGGAGAACTCGGTCCCGTCGTAGGAAAGATCCAGCCGAACCCGCACCACACCACTCACCCGGACATCTCCCTTCCACAACGAAGCGGGCCCGCTCCTTCGAAAGAAGCGGGCCCACCGGTACGCCCCGAAGGGGCGCGGGGAACTGCGCGACCAGCCACGACGCAAGCCGCGGCCAAGGCGATCACCCAGTCCCCGCAAAAACGCTTACGCGTCCTTCGACTCCTCGGCCGCAGCCTCGTCGTCGCCCTTGGTCGTGTCGACCTTGGTCTCCACGGCCTCGGCCTCGGCGTCCTTCGCGGACCGCTTGGTCGCTGCCTCGGCCTCGCCGACCGCGGCCTGCTGCACCGTCAGCGCCTCGACCAGCTCGATGACGGCCATGGGCGCGTTGTCGCCACGACGGTTACCGATCTTGGTGATGCGGGTGTAGCCACCGGGACGGTTCTCGTACCGCGGGCCGATCTCGGTGAAGAGCGTGTGGACGATGCTCTTGTCCGTGATCACCTGGAGCACCTGACGGCGGTTGTGAAGGTCGCCCTTCTTCGCCTTGGTGACCAGACGCTCGGCGTAGGGACGCAGCTTGCGCGCCTTCGCCTCGGTGGTGGTGATGCGGCCGTGCTCGAAAAGCGCCTTCGCGAGGTTCGCGAGCATGAGCTTCTCGTGCGCGGCGCTGCCGCCCAGACGGGCACCCTTGGTGGGCCTCGGCATAGTGACTCTCCTGTGTGTCTGCCCCGGCCGTATCAGGTACCGGAGTCAGTATCCGAGCAGGCGGTCGCCTGTCGGAGATCCGGGCCGCCTTCGCAGACGTCCCGGAGGACCCGCGCCCCCGAAGGGGCGCGGGGAACCGCGCGGCCGGCCGGAACGGGCCGGCCGTCAGCAGCGGACCGCAGGTCCCGAGCTCAGTACTGCTCGGTCTCCACGAAACCCGCGTCCGCGTCGTCGTCCGCCCCGAAGGCGTCCGCGGCAGCGGTGGGGTCGAACCCGGGAGGCGAGTCCTTGAGCGCGAGGCCCATGCCGGCCAGCTTGGCCTTGACCTCGTCGATGGACTTCGCACCGAAGTTCCGGATGTCGAGCAGGTCCGCCTCGGACCGCGCGACGAGCTCACCCACGGAGTGGATGCCCTCACGCTTGAGGCAGTTGTACGACCGGACCGTGAGCTCCAGCTCCTCGATCGGCAGCGCCAGGTCGGCGGCGAGGGCGGCGTCCGTCGGGGACGGACCCATGTCGATGCCCTCGGCGTCGATGTTCAGCTCGCGGGCGAGACCGAACAGCTCGACCAGGGTCTTGCCGGCGGAGGCCATGGCGTCACGCGGACGCATCGCCTGCTTGGTCTCGACATCGACGATGAGCTTGTCGAAGTCGGTGCGCTGCTCGACTCGGGTCGCCTCGACCTTGTAGGTGACCTTCAGCACGGGGCTGTAGATCGAGTCGACCGGGATCCGGCCGATCTCCTGGCCGACCTGCTTGTTCTGCACGGCGGAGACGTAGCCGCGACCGCGCTCGACGGTCAGCTCCATCTCCAGCTTGCCCTTGCCGTTGAGCGTGGCGAGGACGAGGTCCGGGTTGTGCACCTCGACACCGGCCGGGGGCGCGATGTCGGCGGCGGTGACCAGACCCGGGCCCTGCTTGCGCAGGTACATCACGACCGGCTCGTCGTGCTCCGAGGAGACGACCAGCTGCTTGATGTTGAGGATCAGGTCGGTGACGTCCTCCTTGACGCCCGGCACGGTGGTGAACTCGTGCAGGACGCCGTCGATGCGGATGCTGGTGACAGCGGCACCGGGGATCGACGACAGGAGGGTGCGGCGGAGGGAGTTGCCGAGGGTGTAGCCGAAGCCCGGCTCCAGCGGCTCGATCACGAACCGGGACCGGAATTCGTCGACGACCTCTTCGGTCAACGAGGGACGCTGAGCGATCAGCATGAGTGGATCAGATCCTTCTTTCGTGGACGCCCGCTATTTGACGTCCGACGGAAACCGCACCCGGTGACAAGTGCGGGTACTGCAAGGGTACGGGCGATACGGCGCTTGCGAGCCGTACCGCCCGGAACCGGAACCGACCGACCGGCCGGCCGCTGCGTCAGACGCGGCGGCGCTTCGGCGGGCGGCAGCCGTTGTGCGGGGTCGGGGTGACGTCCTGGATGGAGCCGACCTCGAGGCCCGTGGCCTGCAGGGAGCGGATGGCGGTCTCACGACCGGAACCCGGGCCCTTGACGAACACGTCGACCTTGCGCATGCCGTGCTCCTGGGCGCGGCGGGCGGCCGACTCGGCGGCCATCTGCGCGGCGAACGGCGTGGACTTCCGGGAACCCTTGAAGCCGACGTGGCCGGCGGAGGCCCAGGAGATCACGTTGCCGGACGGGTCCGTGATCGAGACGATCGTGTTGTTGAACGTGCTCTTGATGTGCGCGTGGCCGTGAGCGACGTTCTTCTTTTCCTTGCGGCGCACCTTCTTGGCAGCGCCCTGACGACCCTTGGGGGGCATCTGTACTCCTACGGGAGGTGGTCGGTCCTACAGCGAAGACCGCTGGACGGCGAAGTCCGCTGAGGACTACTTCTTGCCCGGCTTCTTCTTGCCGGCGATGGCGCGACGCGGGCCCTTGCGGGTACGCGCGTTGGTGCTGGTGCGCTGACCGCGGACGGGCAGACCGCGACGGTGACGCAGACCCTGGTAGGTGCCGATCTCGACCTTGCGGCGGATGTCGGCCTGGATCTCGCGACGGAGGTCACCCTCGGTCTTGATGTTGTTGTCGACGTACTCGCGGATCGCGACCAGCTGCTCTTCGGTCAGGTCGCGGACGCGGGTGTTCGGGTCGACGCCGGTCGCGGCCAGCGTCTGCTGCGAAAGGGTCCGGCCGATGCCGAACACGTAGGTGAGGGCGATCTCCACGCGCTTGTCGCGCGGGATGTCAACACCGGAAACGCGTGCCATTCAATGGCTCCAGTTGGTTGTCGGAGGTCTTCCACAGAACCGGCTCCCCGCCCGCCGTACCAGGTACGGGCCGGGTCCCCGGCCTCCGAGCCGGGGGTGTCGAGCCGTGCGGCTCGGGTCCTGCGTATGAACGTGTGTTGCTCGCGTCGCGCGAAGTCTGCGGGAGGCGCAGAGGGTGGATCAGTGCTGCGGTCAGCCCTGGCGCTGCTTGTGGCGCGGGTTGTCGCAGATGACCATGACCCGACCGTGACGGCGGATCACCCTGCACTTGTCGCAGATCTTCTTGACGCTCGGCTTGACCTTCATGGGTGTGAGGTTCTCCGGGTCAGTGCCATCACCCCGGCGGGCCGGGGAGCGGGCAAGATCTACTTGTACCGGTAGACGATCCGGCCACGCGTGAGGTCGTACGGAGACAGCTCCACCACGACCCGGTCGTCAGGGAGGATGCGGATGTAGTGCATGCGCATCTTGCCGCTGATGTGTGCCAGGACCTGGTGGCCGTTCTGGAGCTCGACCCTGAACATGGCGTTCGGCAGAGACTCGACGACAGTGCCCTCGATCTCGATGGCACCTTGCTTCTTGGCCACGCTTCGCCCTTCGAATCGACTACCTTGATCGACTCTTCAGTGCACCGTGACCACATGCGGACATGCGGGTGCACCAGAGCCGACGAGTCAGTCTACGTCAGCGCACCCGGAAACACGAATCGAGAGATCCTGCCCTCCGCGGGAGATCCCTAACCCAACGGTCGACTCCGGCGGACGGGCGGGGGCAGGGCCGTCGTCAGGCCAGCGGGTCCGGCGCCGCCGTGATGCCCATCTCCGCCAGCTTGGCCTTGCCGCCGTCGGGGGCGGTCAGGACCAGGGGGCCCTGTTCGGTGAGGGCGACCGAGTGCTCCCAGTGGGAGGACCAGGTGCCGTCGGTCGTGATGACCGTCCAGTCGTCGGAGAGGACCTCGGTGCGCGGGGTGCCGAGGGAGACCATCGGCTCGATCGCCAGGCAGAAGCCGGGCACCAGCTTCGGACCCTTGCCGCGCTTGCGGTCGACGTAGTTCAGCAGGTGCGGGTCCATGTGCATCTCGGTGCCGATGCCGTGGCCGCCGTAGTCCTCGATGATCCCGTACTTGCCGCCGCCGGGCTTCGGCTGGCGGCGGATGTACGTCTCGATCGCGCGGGAGATGTCGACCAGCCGGTTGCCCTGCTTCATGGCCGCGATGCCGGCCCACATCGACTCCTCGGTGACCCGGGAGAGCTCGACCAGTTCCGGGGAGTGACCGGAGCCGACGAAGGCGGTGTAGGCGGCGTCGCCGTGCCAGCCGTCGACGATGGCGCCGCAGTCGACGGAGATGATGTCCCCGTCCTTGAGGATCACGTCGTCGGACGGGATGCCGTGGACCACGACCTCGTTCACCGAGGTGCAGATGGTGGCGGGGAAGCCGCCGTAGCCGAGGAAGTTCGGCTTGGCGTCGTGCTCGGCGAGCACCTTGCGGGCGACCTGGTCCAGATCCTTGGTGGAGGCCCCGGGCACCGCGGCCTCGCGGGTGGCCGCGTGGATGGCGGCGACGACCAGCCCCGCCTCGCGCATCTTGGCGATCTGCTCAGGGCTTTTGATCTGCACCATGGGGACGACGGCCTTTCTGGACCAGTGGAGGAGTACGGACGCTTCCAACGATACGGGCGCGAGCCGCCCGGGTGCCGCGCGGGCGGCTGCACGGACCCCGCCCACGCCACAGCCGCGGCCCCTCGGGGGGAACCGCGGCTGTGCAGGCGGCGGGACGGATCACTGGCCGCTCTTCAGCGCCTCCAGCGCCCGACCGGTGACCTCGTCGACGGGACCCATCGCGGAGATGGTCACCACCAGGCCCTGGGCCCGGTAGTAGTCGATGATCGGCTCGGTCTGCGTGTGGTAGACCTCCAGGCGCGTGCGGACGGTCTCCTCGGAGTCGTCGTCGCGCTGGTACAGCTCGCCGCCGCAGACGTCGCAGACGCCCTCCTGCTTCGGCGGGCTGTACGTCACGTGGAAGACGTGCGCGGAGTCCTTGCGGCAGACGCGCCGTCCGGCGATCCGCTTCACGACCTCGTCCTCGGGGGCCTCGAGGTCGAGCACCGCGTCCAGCTTGATGCCCTCGCTCTTGAGCAGCTCGTCCAGCGCCTCGGCCTGCGACACGTTGCGCGGGAAGCCGTCCAGCAGGAAGCCGTTCTCGGCGTCCGGCTGCGCCATGCGGTCCTTGGCCATGGCGATGGTGACCTCGTCGGGGACGAGGTCACCGGCGTCCATGTAGGACTTGGCGAGCTTTCCCAGCTCGGTCTGCCGGCTGATGTTGGCGCGGAACAGGTCGCCCGTGGAGATGTGCGGGATGCGCAGTTTCTCGGCAAGGCGGGTTGCCTGTGTGCCCTTCCCAGCACCCGGCGGCCCGACGAGGACGATTCGCATCAGCGGAGGAACCCTTCGTAATTGCGCTGCTGGAGCTGGCTCTCGATCTGCTTCACCGTCTCGAGACCGACACCCACGATGATCAGGATGCTCGTCCCGCCGAACGGGAAGTTCTGGTTTGCCCCGAAACCAACCAACGCCATCGTCGGTACGAGAGCGATCAGACCCAAGTACAGCGAACCCGGCCAGGTGATCCGGTTGAGTACGTAGCTCAGGTACTCAGCGGTCGGTCGGCCAGCCCGGATGCCCGGGATGAAGCCACCATACTTCTTCATGTTGTCCGCGACTTCCTCGGGGTTGAACGAGATGGCCACGTAGAAGAACGCGAAGAAGACGATGAGCAAGAAGTACAGCGTCACGTAGATCGGGTGGTCACCGCGGACGAGGTGCCCCTCGATCCAGGTCTTCCAGCCCGAGGTGCCGCTGGAGAACTGCGCGATCAGCGCCGGGATGTACAGCAGCGACGAGGCGAAGATGACCGGGATCACACCCGCCTGGTTGACCTTCAGCGGGATGTAGGTCGACGTGCCGCCGTAGGACCGGCGGCCGATCATGCGCTTCGCGTACTGGACGGGGATCCTGCGCTGGGCCTGCTCGACGAAGACGACCAGACCGACCATGACCAGACCGACGGCGATGACGGTGCCGAACTCGATCCAGCCGTCCGCCAGGCTGCCCTGCTCCTTGATGGCCCACAGGGCGGAGGGGAAGGTGGCGGCGATCGAGATGAACATCAGGATCGACATGCCGTTGCCGATGCCGCGGTCGGTGATGAGCTCACCGAGCCACATGACGGCGGCCGTGCCGGCGGTCATGGTGATGACCATGGTGATGGTCACGAAGATCGACTGGTCGGGGACGATCTGGCTCGCGACCGGGCAGCCCTGGAAGAGGGCGCCGCTGCGGGCGGTGGCCACCAGGCCCGTGCCCTGGAGGACGGCGAGCGCGATCGTCAGGTAACGGGTGTACTGCGTGATCTTCGCCGTGCCGGCCTGCCCCTCCTTCTTCAGGGCTTCCAGGCGCGGGATCACCACGGTCAGCAGCTGCAGAATGATGCTCGCCGTGATGTACGGCATGATCCCGAGCGCGAAGACCGTGATCTGGAGCAGCGCGCCGCCGCTGAACATGTTCACCAGACCGAACAGGCCCTGGTTCGCCTGGGCGGCGTCGATACAGGTCTGGACGTTCCGGTAGTCGACACCCGGGATGGGGATGTGCGTACCGACGCGGTACACCACGATGATGCCGAGCGTGAAGAGCAGCTTCTTGCGCAGGTCGGGCGTCTTGAACGCCCGGGCGAACGCGGTGAGCACGGTGCCTCCTGCGACCCCCCGCGCAACTGCGTCAAGGGTGATGGTCTGAGATTCCGACTGAGGACGAATTCTTAACGGTCAACTGCCGCCCTGAGTGCCCCGCGAGGGGCTCCCGGGGTGAATGGGCAGCGCAGGCCACCTTACCGGCGACACCACCGCCCTAGGAACGACCAACCGGGGATACCCCATTTGTGGGGTATCCCCGGTCGGGATCGCTCTATGTCATCGAGACACCTGACGGAGTCAGACGAGCTCGGTGACGGTACCGCCGGCGGCGGTGATCTTCTCCTTGGCGGAGCCGGAGACGGCGTCGACCGTCACCTGCAGCGCCACGGAGATCTCGCCCTGGCCCAGGACCTTGACGAGGCTGTTCTTGCGCACGGCACCCTTGGCGACCAGGTCCTCGACCGTGACCTCTCCGCCCTCGGGGTAGAGGGAGGCGAGCTTGTCCAGGTTCACGACCTGGTACTCGGTCTTGAACGGGTTCTTGAAGCCCTTCAGCTTCGGGAGACGCATGTGGAGGGGCATCTGGCCACCCTCGAAGCGCTCCGGAACCTGGTAGCGGGCCTTGGTGCCCTTCGTACCACGACCGGCCGTCTTACCCTTCGACGCCTCACCACGACCCACACGGGTCTTGGCGGTCTTGGCGCCCGGGGCCGGACGGAGGTTGTGGATCTTGAGCGGGTTGTTCTCCGCCATGATCAGTCGACCTCCTCGACCGTCACGAGGTGGCGGACGGTGTGCACCATGCCGCGGAACTCGGGGCGGTCCTCCTTGACGACCTGCGTGTTGATGCCCTTGAGACCAAGGGAGCGCAGGGTGTCACGGTGGTTCTGCTTGCTGCCGATGTAGGACTTCACCTGCGTGATCTTGAGCTGCGCCATGATCACACACCCGCCCCGGCACGCGCACGCAGCAGAGCCGCGGGAGCGACGTCCTCGAGCGGCAGACCACGGCGGGCCGCGATCTCCTCGGGACGCTGCAGGCCCTTCAGGGCCTCCACGGTCGCGTGCACGATGTTGATGGCGTTGTCGGAGCCGAGCGACTTCGACAGCACGTCGTGGATACCGGCGCACTCGAGCACGGCACGCACCGGACCACCGGCGATCACACCGGTACCCGGGGACGCGGGCTTGAGCAGCACGACGCCGGCAGCCTTCTCACCCTGGATGGGGTGCGGGATGGTGCCCTGGATGCGGGGGACCTTGAAGAAGTGCTTCTTGGCCTCCTCAACGCCCTTGGCGATGGCGGCCGGCACCTCCTTGGCCTTGCCGTATCCGACACCCACGGTGCCGTCACCGTCGCCCACCACGACCAGCGCGGTGAAGCTGAAGCGACGACCACCCTTCACAACCTTGGCGACACGGTTGATCGCGACGACGCGCTCGACGTACGCGGTCTTCTCGGCGGCAGCAGCGCCGCCGTCACGGCCCTTCCGGTCCCGCCGCTCGCCGCCACCGGCGCCGCCACCGCGGCGCTGGGGTCCAGCCATTGGATTACCTCTCTCTTTCCGCTAGCTACAAGCGGCTCAGAACTTGAGCCCGGCTTCGCGGGCGGCGTCCGCCAGGGCGGCGATGCGCCCGGCGTACTGGTTGCCACCACGGTCGAACACGACGGCCTCGACACCGGCGGCCTTGGCACGCTCGGCGACCAGGGCGCCGACCTGCTTGGCCTGCGCGGACTTGTCGCCCTCGCCGCCGCGGATCGACGCGTCCAGGGTGGACGCCGACGCCAGGGTGTGACCCTTCAGGTCGTCGATCACCTGCGCCACGATGTGGCGGTTGGAACGGGTCACGACCAGGCGAGGACGCTCGGCGGTGCCGGCGACCTTCTTGCGGATCCGGATGTGACGACGCTTGATAGCAGCACGCTTGTACGCGTCGCCCTTGAGGATCTTCTGCCCGTATGCCATGGCTTACTTACCCGCCTTTCCGACCTTGCGGCGGATGACTTCGCCCTCGTACTTGACGCCCTTGGCCTTGTACGGGTCGGGCTTGCGCAGCTTGCGGATGTTGGCCGCAACCTCGCCGACCTTCTGCTTGTCGATGCCCTCGACCGAGAACCGGGTCGGGGACTCCACCTTGAAGGTGATGCCTTCCGGGGCCTCGACCGTGATCGGGTGGCTGTAGCCGAGGGAGAACTCCAGGTTCGAACCCTTGGCGACAACGCGGTAACCGACACCGCTGATCTCGAGCTTCTTCACGTAACCCTGGGTCACGCCGGTGATCATGTTCGCCACCAGCGTGCGGGACAGGCCGTGCAGGGCCTTGTTCTGACGCTCGTCGTTGGGGCGGGTGACGTTCAGGACGCCGTCCTCACCCTTGGCGATCTCGATCGGCGCCACGACGGTGTGGGTCAGCGTGCCCTTGGGGCCCTTGACCGCGACCGTGCGGCCGTCGATGGTGACGTCCACGCCGGCGGGAACCGCGATGGGGAGCTTGCCGATGCGCGACATAGCTGTTTCCTCCGTTCCCTTCTGCTACCAGACGTAGGCGAGGACTTCCCCACCCACGCCCTTCTTGCCGGCCTGCTTGTCGGTGAGGAGCCCGTGCGACGTGGAGATGATCGCCACGCCGAGGCCGCCGAGCACCTTCGGCAGGTTGGTGGACTTCGCGTACACCCGGAGACCGGGCTTGGAGATCCGCTTGATGCCCGCGATGGAGCGCTCACGGTTGGGGCCGAACTTCAGCTCCAGGACGAGGTTCTTGCCGACCTCGGCGTCCTCGACCTTCCAGCCCGTGATGAAGCCCTCCTGCTGGAGGATCTCCGCGATGTGCGACTTGATCTTCGAGTGCGGCATCGACACGGTGTCGTGGTATGCCGAGTTCGCGTTCCGCAGACGCGTAAGCATGTCTGCGATCGGATCAGTCATGGTCATGAATTGGCCTTCGGCCTCTCTCGCCGGGGTTTCCTGGTGCGCCATCCCTCTCCCCGATCCGAGACGGGACGGGTGCGGCGCGGTGGACCTACGGCGTAGTAAGTCGTACGGGCACGGCAGGTGCCCAACCCCACAAGCCTAAGCCATGCGGAGCGGGGCTCCTGCCGTTCCCATTGCTTACCGAGAGCCCTGGGAGTCCGGAACTACCGGATTACCAGGAGCTCTTGGTCACGCCCGGCAGCTCGCCACGGTGAGCCATCTCACGAAGGCACACGCGGCACAGGCCGAACTTGCGGTACACGGAGTGGGGACGGCCGCAGCGCTGGCAGCGGGTGTAGCCACGCACACCGAACTTGGGCTTGCGAGCAGCCTTCGCGATGAGAGCCTTCTTCGCCATCTCGCTCACGCCTCCTTGAACGGGAAGCCGAGGTGACGGAGAAGGGCACGGCCCTCTTCGTCGTTGGTCGCCGTGGTCACCACGGTGATGTCCATACCCCGGACGCGGTCGATCTTGTCCTGGTCGATCTCGTGGAACATGACCTGCTCCGTGAGACCGAAGGTGTAGTTGCCACGGCCGTCGAACTGCTTGGGGGACAGGCCGCGGAAGTCGCGGATGCGCGGCAGCGCGAGCGACAGGGTGCGGTCCAGGAACTCCCACATGCGGTCGCCACGGAGCGTGACGTGGGCACCGATCGGCTGACCCTCACGCAGCTTGAACTGCGCGATGGACTTGCGGGCCTTGGTGACGGCCGGCTTCTGACCGGTGATCGTGGTGAGGTCGCGGATGGCGCCCTCGATCAGCTTGGAGTCGCGGGCGGCGTCGCCCACACCCATGTTGACCACGATCTTGACGAGGCCCGGCACCTGCATGACGTTCTCGTACTTGAACTCGTCACGCAGCTTGCCGACGATCTCCTCGCGGTACTTCGTCTTCAGGCGCGGAGTGGTGGTGGTCGTCATCAGATGTCCTCACCCGTCCGCTTGGCAACGCGGATCTTGTTGCCCTCTTCGTCGAAGCGGTAGCCGACGCGGGTCACGACCTTCTTGCCGTCCTTCTCCACGACCAGCTGGACGTTGGAGACGTGGATCGGGGCCTCGGTGGTGACGATGCCGCCGGCCTGGGAACCGCGAGCCGTCGGACCGGCCTTGGTGTGCTTCTTGACCCGGTTGACACCCTCGACCAGGACGCGCTGCTCGCGCGGGAAAGCGGCAATGACCTTGCCCTGCTTGCCCTTGTCCTTGCCGGTGATGACCTGGACCAGGTCGCCCTTCTTGATCTTCATGCTCACAGCACCTCCGGCGCGAGGGAGATGATCTTCATGAACTTCTTCTCGCGCAGCTCACGGCCCACCGGGCCGAAGATACGGGTGCCACGAGGGTCGCCGTCGTTCTTGAGAATGACGGCGGCGTTCTCGTCGAAGCGGATGTACGAGCCGTCCGGACGGCGGCGCTCCTTGACGGTGCGAACGATGACCGCCTTGACGACGTCACCCTTCTTCACGTTGCCACCGGGGATCGCGTCCTTGACGGTGGCGACGATGACGTCACCGATACCCGCGTAGCGGCGACCGGAGCCACCGAGCACACGGATGCAGAGGATCTCCTTCGCACCCGTGTTGTCGGCGACACGCAGTCGCGACTCCTGCTGGATCACGTCTATCTCCTGAATGTCTGCCGGTTCCCCGGGAGCCGCTCAGCGAGCGGCTCCCGGAGCCTGGCGGAACTGTCCTGCGGGTTTGCCCGCAGGAATTACTTGGCCTTCTCGAGGATCTCGACGACGCGCCAGCGCTTCGTCGCGGACAGCGGCCGGGTCTCCATGAGGAGGACGCGGTCGCCGACACCCGCGGCGTTCTGCTCGTCGTGCGCCTTGAGCTTGTTCGTACGGCGGATGACCTTGCCGTACAGCGCGTGCTTCACGCGGTCCTCGACGGCGACGACGACGGTCTTGTCCATCTTGTCGCTGACGACCAGACCCTCACGGGTCTTGCGGAAACCGCGGGCGGCCTTCGTCTCTTCAGTCACGTTGTTCTCGCTCATGCGCTCTCCACCGTCTCGATGCCCAGCTCGCGCTCACGCATCAGGGTGTAGATCCGCGCGATGTCCTTGCGGACGGCCTTGAGCCGACCGTGGTTCTCGAGCTGACCCGTGGCCGCCTGGAAGCGGAGGTTGAACAGCTCTTCCTTGGCCTCGCGGAGCTTCGCCAGAAGCTCCTCGTTGCCCAGCTCGCGCAGCTCTGACGCCTTGGTACCGGCCGACATCACGCTTCACCTGCCTCGCGCTTGACGATCTTGCACTTCATCGGCAGCTTGTGAGCCGCACGGGTCAGGGCCTCGCGCGCGATCTTCTCGTTGGGGTACGACAGCTCGAACATGACGCGTCCGGGCTTGACGTTGGCCACCCACCACTCCGGGGAGCCCTTACCGGAACCCATGCGGGTCTCGGCCGGCTTCTTGGTGAGGGGGCGGTCCGGGTAGATGTTGATCCAGACCTTGCCGCCACGCTTGATGTGGCGGGTCATGGCGATACGAGCCGCTTCGATCTGGCGGTTCGTCACGTACGCCGGGGTGAGCGCCTGGATGCCGTACTCGCCGAACGCAACCTGCGTGCCACCCTTCGACATGCCGTTGCGCTTCGGGTGGTGCTGCTTGCGGTGCTTGACCCTACGGGGGATCAGCATGGTGGTCAGGCCTCCGTTCCGGTGCTCTCAGCCGGAGCGGCCGCCGGAGCCTCGGCCTTGGGGGCCTCGGCAGCGGGAGCCTGCTGCGGCTTGCGACCGCGACCGCCACGCTCGCCACCGCGGCCACCACGGGCCGGGCGGTCGGCACCGCCACGGGCCGGGCGGTTGCCGGCGCGGGCAGCGGCGTTCTCGGCGCGGACCTCGGCGATGTTCTTGACGTCGCCCTTGTAGATCCAGACCTTCACGCCGATGCGGCCGAAGGTCGTCTTGGCCTCGAAGAAGCCGTAGTCCACGTTCGCGCGGAGCGTGTGCAGGGGCACGCGGCCCTCGCGGTAGAACTCCGAGCGGGACATCTCGGCGCCGCCGAGGCGGCCGCCGCACTGGATCTTGATGCCCTTGGCGCCCGCCTTCATCGCCGACTGCATGCTCTTGCGCATGGCGCGGCGGAAGGAGACGCGGGAGGAGAGCTGCTCGGCGACGGCCTGCGCGACCAGCTGAGCGTCGGTCTCGGGGTTCTTGACCTCGAGGATGTTCAGCTGGACCTGCTTGCCGGTGAGCTTCTCGAGGTCACCGCGGATGCGGTCGGCCTCGGCGCCACGGCGGCCGATCACGATGCCCGGACGCGCGGTGTGGATGTCCACACGCACACGGTCACGGGTGCGCTCGATCTCGACCTTGGAGATGCCGGCGCGCTCCATGCCGGACGTCATCATCCGACGGATGGCGACGTCTTCCTTGACGTAGTCCTTGTACAGCTTGTCGGCGTACCAACGCGACTTGAAGTCGGTCGTGACACCGAGCCGGAACCCGTGCGGGTTTACCTTCTGGCCCATTACCGGGTTCCTTCCTTGCTGCTGACGACCACGGTGATGTGGCTGGTCCGCTTGCGGATCCGGTAGGCGCGGCCCTGGGCGCGCGGACGGAACCGCTTCAGGGTCGGGCCCTCGTCGACGTAGGCCTCGGAAATGAAGAGGCTGTCGACGTCGGTGTGGTCGTAGTTGTGCGCGGCGTTGGCAATGGCGCTGTCCAGCACCTTGCCCACCGGAACCGAGGCTGCCTGCGGAGCGAATCGCAGGACGGCCTGGGCCTCCGTGGCGTCCATGCCACGGATGAGGTCCACCACGCGGCGGGCCTTCATGGGCGTGACGCGGATGTACCGCGCCTGGGCCCTGGCTTCCATGGTTGTCCTTCCAGTTACTTACGTGTCTGTTGCGATCCGCGCCCTAGCGGCGCTTCGACTTCCGGTCTTCCTTGACGTGACCCCGGAAGGTCCGCGTCGGCGAGAACTCGCCGAGCTTGTGACCGACCATCGACTCGGTGACGAACACCGGGATGTGGGTCTTGCCGTTGTGCACCGCGATCGTGTGGCCCAGCATCGCCGGGACGATCATCGAGCGACGGGACCAGGTCTTGATGACGTTCTTGGTACCGGCTTCGTTCTGCGCGTCCACCTTCTTGATCAGGTGGTCGTCGACGAAGGGTCCCTTCTTCAAGCTACGAGGCATCTCAACCCGTCCTTAGCGCTTCTTGTTCGTCTTGCGGCGGCGGACGATGTACTTGTTCGACGCCTTCTTGGGCGAACGAGTACGGCCTTCCTTCTTGCCCCAGGGGGACACGGGGTGACGGCCACCGGAGGTCCGGCCCTCACCACCACCGTGCGGGTGGTCCACCGGGTTCATGACGACACCGCGGACGGTCGGGCGGACGCCCAGCCACCGCTTGCGGCCCGCCTTGCCCCAGTTGATGTTGCTCTGCTCGGCGTTGCCGACCTCGCCGACCGTGGCGCGGCAGCGCTGGTCGACCAGGCGGATCTCACCGGAGGGCATGCGGAGGTGGGCCATCGTGCCCTCCTTCGCGAGCAGCTGCACCGAGGCGCCGGCGGAGCGGGCGAACTTGGCGCCGCCGCCGGGACGCAGCTCGATGGCGTGCAGCGTCGTACCCACGGGGATGTTGCGCAGGGCAAGGTTGTTGCCCGGCTTGATGTCGGCCCCGGGACCGTTCTCGATGCGGTCGCCCTGGTTCAGGCCACGCGGCGCGAGGATGTAGCGCTTCTCGCCGTCCGCGTAGTGAAGCAGCGCGATGCGCGCGGTGCGGTTGGGGTCGTACTCGATGTGCGCGACCTTCGCCGGCACGCCGTCCTTGTCGTGACGACGGAAGTCGATCACTCGGTAGGCGCGCTTGTGGCCACCGCCCTGGTGGCGGACGGTCACACGACCGGAATTGTTACGGCCGCCCTTGCTGTGCAGGGGACGGACCAGCGACTTCTCCGGCGTGGACCGCGTGACCTCGACGAAGTCGGCGACGCTGGAGCCACGACGGCCCGGAGTCGTCGGCTTGTACTTGCGGATACCCATTGTCTCTCAGTCCTCGGAAGCTATTCCGAAATCTGGACGATCCCGCCCGCTTACGCGGTCGGACCGCCGAAGATGTCGATACGGTCGCCCTCGGCGAGGGTCACGATCGCGCGCTTGGTGGCGGCACGCTGGCCGAAGCCGGTGCGGGTGCGCTTGCGCTTGCCCACGCGGTTGATCGTGTTGACCCCGGTGACCTTGACCTCGAAGACCGCCTGGACGGCCTCCTTGATCTGGGTCTTGTTGGCACGCGGGTCGACGAGGAACGTGTACTTGTTCTCGTCGATGAGCGCGTAGCTCTTCTCGGACACGACCGGCTTCAGCAGGACGTCACGGGGGTCCGTGTACGCCTTGCTCGCCGGGGTGACGACGGTGTTCTTGCCCTCGGAGGCGTGACGGCGCGCCTTGGCGACGCGCGCAGCCTTGGCCGCCTTGGCGGCCTTCGAGGCGATCGAGGGGTGACGGGCAGCCATCAGACCTCGCTCCCTTCGTTGTCGTTGGCCTTGTTCGGGCCGGCGACGAAGGACTCGAAAGCGGCCTTGGTGAAGACCACGTCGTCCGAGACGAGAACGTCGTACGTGTTCAGCTGGCCCGGCTCCAGGATGTGGACCTGGGGCAGGTTGCGGGCGGACAGCCACGCGGCCTCGTCGGCGCGGTCGGCGACCAGGAGCAGGTTCTTGCGCTCCGAGATCTTGCCGAACAGCGTCTTGGCGGCCTTGGTGGACGGGGTCTCACCCTCGACCACGCCGGTGACGACGTGGATGCGGTTGTGGCGCGCCCGGTCGGTGAGGGCGTGACGCAGGGCGGCAGCCTTCATCTTCTTGGGCGTGCGCTGCGAGTAGTCGCGCGGCACGGGACCGTGCACGACGCCACCACCGGCGAACTGCGGCGCGCGGGTCGAGCCCTGACGGGCGCGGCCGGTGCCCTTCTGGCGGTACGGCTTCTTGCCGCCACCACGGACCTCGCCACGGGTCTTCGTCTTGTGCGTGCCCTGGCGGGCAGCGGCCAGCTGCGCGACGACGACCTGGTGGATCAGCGGAACGCTGACCTTCTCGACGTCGAAGATCTCCGCGGGGAGCTCGACGGTACCGGCCTTGTCGCCCGCCGGCGAAAGGATGTCAACAGTGCTCATCGGTTACCTCAGGCCCCCTTGGCCGCGGTGCGGACCAGGACGAGGCCGCCGTTCGGACCGGGAACCGCGCCCTTGATGAGCAGCAGACCCTTCTCCGCGTCAACGGCGTGGACGGTCAGGTTCTGGGTGGTGACCCGCTCGTTGCCCATGCGACCCGCCATGCGGAGGCCCTTGAACACACGACCCGGGGTGGCGCAGCCACCGATGGAACCGGGCGAGCGGTGCTTGCGCTGGGTGCCGTGCCCGGCGCCGAGGCCACGGAAGTTGTGGCGCTTCATGACACCGGCGAAGCCCTTGCCCTTGCTCTTGCCGGTCACGTCGACCTTCACGCCGGCCTCGAACACCTCAGCGGTGATCTCCTGGCCCAGCGTGTACTCGGAGGCGTCCGACGTGCGGATCTCGACGAGGTGACGACGGGGGGTGACGTCGGCCTTGGCGAAGTGACCCTTGAGGGGCTTGTTCACCTTGCGCGGGTCGATCTCGCCGAAGGCGATCTGGACGGACTCGTAGCCGTCGACGTCGTTCGTGCGGACCTGGGTGACGACGTTGGGGCCGGCCTTGACGACGGTGACCGGGACGACGCGGTTGTTCGCGTCCCACACCTGCGTCATGCCGAGCTTCTCGCCCAGGATGCCCTTGATCTGCTTAGCCATCTCTTCAGATCACCGGCCTCAGAGCTTGATCTCGATGTCGACACCGGCCGGGAGGTCGAGTCGCATCAGAGAGTCAACGGTCTTGGGGGTCGGGTCGAGGATGTCGATCAGGCGCTTGTGCGTGCGCATCTCGAAGTGCTCGCGCGAGTCCTTGTACTTGTGCGGCGACTTGATGACGCAGTACACGTTCTTCTCAGTGGGCAGCGGCACCGGGCCCGCGACCGACGCACCAGTGCGCGTCACCGTCTCGACGATCTTCTTCGCCGAAGAGTCGATGACCTCGTGGTCGTAGGCCTTGAGCCGGATGCGGATCTTCTGTCCCGCCATGGCTACTTCGTAGTCCTGTCTCTCATTACGCTCTGGAACCCGGAGCGGCTTCCCCTCACCTCCGACCCACGCGGTCGGGCGTGTCGCACTCCCGCTGACACAGATGTCCCTTGTTCGAACATCCCTGCGGGATTGACACGGCCCTACCAGAACCGCGGACCGGGGGCGAAAGGCCCACCGGGCGCCTGGCCGGCGCCGCACCACACTTCCCGGAAGATTCCCGTACGTCCGCCCCTGATCAGGGACGACGAGTACTGTGGGACTCGCTTCCAGTCCTCCCGGCGGGAGGCGCGCAGCATCAACACTCGACCGAGCAACTCGGACAGTCTGCCACAGAGGGCGGCGGGCTGGCCAATCGAGCGGAAGAGAGTACCCCCAGGGGGGCGAAGGGCAAACCTCTCAGGCCCGCGCCCCGGACCTGCCCGGTCAGAACTGCATCCACGGCCTCAAGTCCGCAGGCTTGCGGTGAAGAATGCCCAGGACACCGAACTCGACGAGAAGTGGCGGGCGCCGCCACGGACGGCGTGGCCATGCCCCCGCGGCACCGCCTCCGAGGTTGCGGTAAGCATGGAGCGCCCGGGCCTTCACCTCGCACGCCACGATATGCGTCAGTCTGCGAGGCCCCGGTCACTGCCAGAAGTCCAGGAACTCGTCGATGCAGTCCCGCAGGATGCGGCGCCCCCGCTCGTTGCCGCGATCGGCCGGGATCCGGGCCGTGAGCGCGCGCAGGGCATCCACGACCGCGCTATCACCATCCTCGAGCGCTTCCAGCAGACGGCCATCGCCCAGCGTCAGATACTCCGCGAGGCGCTCCGCGAGTTCGGGGTCCGGGCGAGAGGGGGTGGTCACGTCCCATCCCGCCGACAGGTAGGCGCTGGGGTTGTACAGCATCCACCCCGCGTAGACGGACCCCGAGAAGAGGAGATCCACGTCAGGGGCGACACGGAGGCGCCGCCTGCCGTCTGCCTTAGCTGTGGACCCGACCTCGGTCGTGCACAGCAAGATGTCTCCGGGCGCGGTGACCCGACTGCTGACGCACCGCGGAACGGATATGCCTTCCGCCTGCGCCAGTTGCAGCCCGCCCGCCTCCACGGAGGTCATCGCCCAACCGTCACCACTCGCGTCCGCCGTGGACGCCCCGTCCGGCACTTGCAGGAGAAGGCTCACCAGCCGACCGTCGTTCGCGTCGAAGCGGAACTCGTCCTCACCGGAGTCCTGCCAGTTCCCAGCACCTTCGGTGACGAGCAGATGTCTCTCGTGCTCGTCAGGGCCCGCATAGGGCCCAACGATCACGAGCGATCCCGAGATGACGAATCGCGGCGTGCTGAGTATTCCGCTTCCCGGACGGACGTGGACGACTCCAGTGCCGACATGCATGGCCACTCCTGGTCAGGGGCCGATCCTGTTCGCAGGCGGGATTGTCCCACCGCTGGGAGTCGGAATCTCACCATTTGTGATCATCTCAGGGGTGAGAGGAAGTCCAGGATCTGAGGGATCTCCTCCGTAGATACTGGCTCCACTCCACCGAAGGACAAGGGGCGAATGCCGGCCAGGCGGTCACGAGCTATGGGCCGTCCGGGCCCAGAGTGAATGGGACGGAGCCGCGTCCCGGAGGATGCGGACCGCGAGAGGGAGCAGCGGGTGCGGATGCTGTTCAGACCGTTGGCCTCGCGCCGGGCGGCGCCCATTTCCACGGGGTTGCAGGCGTCGTACACGTACGACTGACCGTGCCGGCCGGGGTGGTACGACGCGGGCGGCACAGTGGTTATCCGGCGTCACTGTGCGGATTGGGCTCCGTCCTGAGGATGTGCAACACCTGCCAACGGGCTTCTTCCCAACGAGCCCGGCGAGCTACAAGACGCTCGTCAGCGCCGCCCTCACTATGTTGGACGGCCCAGCGGCCGACCTCCGCCTGCAGCTGGCGGGCGACGGACAGGCAGGAAGGGTGACTGAACGGACCCCGCTCGTACGCCTTGTCCAGCATCAATCCAACACCGACACGCGCCGCATCCACCGTGAACTGCGCTTCGCCGGCGAGGAAAAACATGTTGGAAACCCTCCGCTCGGCAACCGCATCCAGGCGTGCCCTGACTTCCAGCAAGCGAGGCACGGCCTCTCCTAGGTCAATCGCCTCATGAGCCGCCTCGATGTACTCCAGACACGCGGACAGTACCGGTTCCTCGATTCCTTCCCGCTCCAGATCCAGCACATGCCATGCGAAGTCCAACGCCAGATGGCCCGCTCGTGGACCGTCCATCTCGTCCAGCAGATCACTGAGGAGCCTGGGAAATACAATCATGATCAGCTTCCGCCCCACGCGCCGCGACCACGACTGAGAATGCTCAACAATTTTCCGGTGTCACCCGTGGCAATCTCGTACTTCTCGAGACCGAGACTCTTCGCCGCTCGAGCCGCATTTGTGAATTGGTTACCCTTGGTGACCTTATCGGCATTCATCTTATGGTCGACCACCCACCCGACCTTATGGTTCTTGTTGGTCATGTCTACGATCACGAAATCTCCCTCTGCCTGCTTTCCGTGAGTACGGTAAACGCGCAAGTTCGTTCGTTTCTCCAGAAGTTTCTCGACGAACTCCCGTTCCGGCGGGCTCATCTCGTACGGCGTGCCCTTCTTCACCTGCTGTCCCGGCCTCACCCGGATCGGCGGATACGGGGAGAGCCCGTAGGGGTCGAGCCACGTCAGGGGGTTGTGGACGTACGTGTCCGGGTTGGGGGCCGCGGTCAGGCCCAGAGGATCCGGACTGAGGTACCGGCCCGTCTCGGGGTCGTAGTGGCGGTGCAGGTTGTAGTGGTGCCCCGTCTCGGCATCGTGGTACTGACCCGGGAAGCGCAGGGGCGTGTACGCCGTCGCGTCGGGGTTCCATGTGGTCACCCCCCACAAGGTCGAGGTACGGCGCCAGACGACGGTGCCGTGCTCGTCGAGCAACTCACTGGGGAGCCCGATGGAGTCGGTGACGATGGCGTAGAAGCGGCTGTCCACCTCCTCCTGCGGCAGGCCTTCGACACGCGTGTACCGCTCCGCCTGCGCCAACGGCTCCATACCGCTCTCGTCGAACTCCCAGGTCATGGTCTGGGCAACGGGCACTCCGGCCATGGTCGTGCACTGCTCGACCAGAATCCCCTCGTGCCAGGTGAACCGGGTCTCCTCCAGCACGGTCCGCCCGTCACCGCCAAGGCGTTGTTTGGCCGTGCGGCGCCCGAGCGGGTCGTAGTGGTAGCGCCAGACGGTCCCGTCGGGGGTGGTGACCTCCGACAACCGGTCCTGCGCGTCCCAGGTGTAACGCCACACGTCCGGCTTGCGGGACAGGCGGGTGCGGCGCCGTACGGTGAGCCGCCCGCCCGCGTCGTGCTCGTACCGCGTCCGCCCTGCGGCGACAAGCCGCGCTCCGGCGTACTCGCGCGGCCCTGAAGCCTCGGTACCGGGGTGCGTCCGGGGCCAGTGGGCCTCCGCCTGGTTGCCCTCTCGGTCGTAGACGTACGTCTCGGTCCAGCCGGCCGCGTGTACCTGGACGACCCTCCCGGCGGTGTCGAGGCTGTAAGTCCGTGACCCGGCTCCGGATGGTGCACCGTCCGGCCTCCACCGGTACTCGTGCGAAGACACCACCGAGCCGTCGGGCACACTCACCCGGCTGCCGACCAGCCTGCCGGCGGAGTCCCACGCCTGCGCCAGGTGAAGGGCCTGGTCCCATATCCGGCTCGTCTCCCGGCCTTCCGCGTCATGGGCCGATACCACGGTGTGTGCACCCGAGGTCAGTCCGGTCCTCCGGCCGGCGGCGTCGAAGGCGTACGTCGTGTCGGCGCCAGAGGGGGTGCGGCGCCGGACGAGCTGCCCCGCCGGGTCGTACGCGAGGTGCAGTGTGTGCCCGTTGACCGTCTCCTCCGTCAGCTGCCCCGAGGCGTCGTACGAGCGGGACAGCCGCCCGCCCGGCCATACGGCCTCCGTGAGGCGGCCGGACGCGTCGTAGGTGAAGTCCGTGGCCTCGCCACCGGCCTCGGTCCGCACCAGCCGTCCCATCGCGTCCCGGGTGTGACGGATGACCTCGCCGGCCGCGCTGGTCCGTGCGGTGAGCCGGCCGGCCGCGTCGTACGCATAACGGACGACCCGGTTCTCGAAGTCCGACTCCTCGGTCGGACGCCCTGCGGCGTCGTAGGTGTAGTCCCAGGTACGGCCCGTCGGACCGGTCACCCGGGTCAGCCGGAGTGAGGGGTCGTACGCGAAGCGGTACTCCGTCCCGTCGGGGTTGGTGCGGGCGCTGGGCAGGTCGAAGTGGGTGTAGGACCAGTGGGTCTCGGCGCCCATCGCGTCGGTGTGGCGTGTGCAGTTGCCCTCCGCGTCGTACGTCCAGGACTCGGTGGACCCGTCGGGGCGGGTGAGGCCGAGCAGCTCGCCTTCCGTGTTCCAGCGCCAGCGGGTCACTGCGCCCAGTGGGCCGGTCTCCGAGAGCCTCCGGCCGAAGGCGTCACGTTTCAGCAGTGTGCGCCCGCCGAGCGGGTCCGTGGCCTCCACGATGAGGCCCGCGTCGTTGTTCACGAGGCGGGTGACCGCTCCGAGGGCGTCCGTGAACTCCACGAGACCGCCCTTCTCGTCGTAGCGGAAACGGCTCGTCGCTCCCGTGGGGTCGGTGAGGGTGAGACCGTTGCCGCGTGCGTCGTACGTGCGCAGCCACCGTCCTCCGTCCGGCATCACCGTCTCGACGGGCAGGCCCAGCTCGTCGTACGCGATCGTCGTCCGGGTCCCGTCCGGATGGCGGATGAGGAGAGGGCGTCCGAGTTCGTCGTTCGCGTAGTCGGTGGTGTGGCCGAGTT
Source organism: Streptomyces sp. GB4-14 (assembly GCF_022696125.1). NCBI lineage: Bacteria > Bacillati > Actinomycetota > Actinomycetes > Kitasatosporales > Streptomycetaceae > Streptomyces > Streptomyces sp. GB4-14. Next base: position 2,489,983 of record NZ_RZHO01000002.1, read on the forward strand.
CATCAGTGTGAGAGACGACGTGATGGTGGTCGTCGTAGGCGGTGTGCGTGATCCCACCGAGGGGATCGATCTCGGCGACGACCTGGCTGCCGGCGTTGACGACGAAACGACTGACCGCGCCTTCGGCCGTGGTGAGAGTGGTGACGCGACAGTCGGGCCACCGGGAGTCGGTACCGTCGTAGTCGAGGGTGACGGTGATGTGGCCGGCCTCGCCGCCCTCGGCGACACAGCGGTCGTACTCGTCGTAGGTGTACGCGTAACGGCTGTTGTTCCTGTCCGTCCAGGACGTGACGCGGAGACGGTGGTCGTAGGTGAAACGCAATGGCAGGCCTGAGGAGTTGATCACTTCGGTGAGACTGCCCTCGGTGTAGCCGTACCGCCTGACGACGACGTCCGACCCGTCCTCGGCGGCACCGGCCAGGCTGAGGGCGGTGACCCGACCACCCTCGGTGGTGAAGACGAGGTGGTAGCCGCCGGAGTGACGCATTGCGAGCGGAGTGCCGTGCTCGTCGTGGTCGAAGGTGATCGTGTGATGGTTGCGGTCACTGAGACCCGTGATCAGTGCGACGCCCTGACCGTCGGGGCGGGCGAAGTGACGGGTGTGCCCGGTCCCCGGATCGTCGATCCGGTAGCCGCCGTCCTCGGTGCGGGTCAGTGGCCACCGGGGCCCTGCCACGGGAAGTACTGGTGTCCGTACGTCGACCGGATGCGGGTACGCGATCAGCAGGCCGTCGTCGGAGACGTACACGATGCCGACCGTGTCGACCTCGAGTCGTTGGTCGATGGTCGAGGCCCAGGTGGGACCGAACCACCAGCCGCACCGGTAGTCGGAGGCGACGCGTCGTGTGAAGACGAGCGGCAGCAGACCCGGCAACTCGATGTCCGACTGCGGCAGGTACATCGCGCCCGTGGCCATGTCCACGGGGTCGCTGCCTTTGGAGCGGACCACCTTGCTCAGCCGGTTCCAGGCCCCCTTGGTACCACTGACCATGCTGCGGGCGCTCTTGCCCAGACCCCGTACGGCCGCCGCCATGCCCCTGAGGCCGCCCTGCCCCAGGGCTCTGGCACCCCTGGCGAGTCCGCCGAGGGTGGTCAGTCCCTTCATGCCGGGTATGCAACCCAGCGCGGCCAGCCCCACGTCCCATAGGGACGCCTGGCCTTTGGAGTATTTGTAGAGCGTGTCGGCGAGGACGACGAGGGCCGCGATGAGGACGATCGCTCCGAGGATCGGCCCGCCGATGATCATCGCGACGATGCCGACGACCGCGACCACGATCTTGCAGGCGGCGACGATGTTGTCCCAGTTGTCGGTGAACCAGTCGCCGATCTCCTCCCACCACGACCGGTTCTGGATCCCCGCGTCGGAGGCCTCGTCGATCTTCGACTTCGCGTCCCGCGCCGCCTCCTCGCGCATCTTCCGCGCGTCCGCGGCCATCTTCTTCGCCGCGTCCAGCGCGCTCTGCGCGGACGTCACGTCCGACTGCGCCTTCTCCTGCGCGCTCTTGGCGCTCCGCACGTCCCGGGTCGCGGCCCGCACCTTCGCCTCGTCCGGCTTGTCCGCGTCCGACTTCGACCCCGTCGGGTCGTCCTTGTACTTGTCGGCCTCCTTCGTCGCCCGCCCCACCCACGACTCCGCCGACGCCAGCTTCGACTTCGCCGACGTCAGATCCGCCTGCGCCTCCCGCGCCTTCGCCAGCGCCTTGTCCGCCAGCGCCTGCGCCCGCTCCAGCTTCGGCCAGTAGTCCGCGAGCGCGTCCCCGCACATCGCGTACGACTTCTCCAGCTTCCTCAGATTCTTCGGAACGCCGGCGAACTCCTCCTTGAACACCTTCGCCGACTTGCCCGCCCACTCCGCCAGCGTCCCCTCACCGGCCATCCCCTTCACCAGACGCAACGCCTCGGAGACGTCGTCGGCGAAGTCGTGCAGGAACCTCGCGAGTTGGCGCACCCGTTCCGGGTCACCGGGCGTCGGGTCCTTGTCCAGGTCGAGAACATGCCAGTCCGTCGGCCGGTGACCCGCCATCCCGCAACCCCCGTCACGCGCACTTCGTCAACACCCGTATGCACACGTGAACCTACCGGGCACGGCAGTTCGACCGAAAGAGCGGCCTTTCTCGCCGCAGGGGCATCAGTCGGGCGTTACTCACCTCCCGTGCCGATGCGCAGGGCCGCTCCCCCTCACGCGTCTCCGTGCGGGTTCGGTTCCGACGCGATGACGTGCCGCACCTGCCAGTGGGCTTCCTCCCAGCGGGCGCGGCGGGCGACGGTGCGCTCGTCGACATCGTCGTCACGGTGCCGCGCGGCCCAGCGGCCGGCCTCCGCCTGCAACTGACGGGCGACGGACAGGCAGGACGGGTGACTGGACGGGCCCCACCCGTGCGCCCTGTCCAGCATCGCCCCGGCACCGACCCGCGCCGCGTCCATGGTGAAGTCCGCGCCCCTGGCCAGGAGGAAGCGGTTGCCCGCCCTCCGCAGGGCGACCGCCCGCAGCCGCTCCTCCGCCTCCAGCAGACGAGGCAAGGCCGCTCCGAGGCCGATCGCCTCATGAGCCGCGTCCATGTACTCCAGGCACGCCACCGAGACCGGTTCCTCGATCTCGTCCCGCACCAGATCCAGCACGTGCTGTGCGAAGTCCAGTGCTAGATGAGCCGCTCGTTTCTGGTCGATCTGTTCGAGCAGGTCCCCCAGCAGTCTCGAAGGAACAATCACATCCAGCCCCCTCCCCTCAAACCCAGCTCATTCTCGATTCCCCCTCCGCCAGTGCCGCGTCATCCACGGCGCACGACCTGCCACACCCGACGCACCGCGTCCTCCCCCTGCAACCACCAGCCTTCCAGCTTGTCCCGGACCGTTACGTAGACCGCCCACCGCTTCAGCCACGGCGGCAGGTCGCGGAACGGTACGAAGGTCAGGGTGTCGTCCACGGCGTTCACGGCGATGCTCTTGCGTCCGAGGCCCGCCGCGCGCAGCACCTCGTACAGCTCCGGCGTCAGCGCCCCGTTCAGTCCGCGAACCGGAACGTCGACGTGATCGCGTCGAAGATGTCGAAGAAGGAGTCCGCCAGGTCCAGGACCTGGCTGCTGCCCGCGACCAGGGCGACCTTGCCCTCCTGGCCCGGCACCGGGATGAACGTCTGCATCAGCACCGCCCGGATCGTGCGGTTCAGCTCGTCCCCCGGTACCGGTACGTCCTCGATGCCGTACGTCCGGGCCGCCGGGCCCACGCCCGGGATGTCGACCGTGGTCACCTTGCGCCAGGAGTCGCCCTCCCGCCTGGCCTCCTTGACGGCGAGCTGCGCGGTGACCGCCTCCGGGTCGGTGGGGAGCGGGTCGCCCTTGCTGGTGCGGCCGCCGACCAGCGACACCGTGACCGAGCCGGTGATCGGGGTGTCGCCCCCGAAGCTCTCCGCCATGCAGCCGCAGTACAGCGCACCCGACTTCCAGGCGTCCGCCGCCGCCTTGCGCAGGAAGGAGATGTACGTGTCGCGGTGCGGGGCCAGCTCCGGGTGGGCACGCAGGCGTTCGGTCACCATGCGGTGGATCGCGTCGTCCCTCGACTCGGGACGGACGTCGAACTCCCACCAGGACTCCGGCACCTTGATCCGGAAACCGCCCCGTTCGACGGTCAGCGCTTCCATGTAACGGGCCATGTCGCCGGCGTCCCCCTTCGGTCGATGACGTTCCGACATCGTGCCATCGCACCGTCACCGCGTGGGGCGCGGGCCCGTCAGTCGTCGAGGTCACCCGTCAGCCCGCGTTCGTACGCGAGGAAACCGGCCGCACATGCGCCGGGCCCTCCCTCCGCGATACTGGCGCCGTGCCCTCCACCCCGCACCCCGTCACGCCCGACCCGCCGGAGCCGATCCCGCGTCCGCTGCTCACGCAGTCCTGGCTGGACCTGACGTTCGTGCACTGGGCGGCGGACCCGGCCGACGTGGCCCCGTTGCTGCCGCCGGGTGCCAGGCCCGACACCCTCGACGGCGTGACGTACGTCGGTCTCGTCGCGTTCCGGATGCACCGTGTGGGGTGGCTGCGGCTGCCGGGCGTGCCGTACCTGGGGAACTTCCCGGAGACCAACGTCCGCCTGTACTCCGTGGACGACCACGGCCGGCGCGGGGTGGTGTTCCTGTCCCTGGACGCTGCCCGGCTGCTCCCGGTGCTGGTCGGCCGCCTCGGCTTCGGGATGCCGTACGTCTGGTCGCGGATGCGCGTTCGGCACGTCGACGACCGCACCGTCACGTACACCGCCTCCCGGCGCTGGCCGGGGCCGCGTGGCGCGGGTACACGGCTCACCGTGCGGCGGGGCGAGGCGGTGACCGAGCCGACGGAGCTGGAGCACTTCCTCACCGCCCGCTGGGGCATGCACGGCGTGTTCTTCGGGCGGCCGGTGTACCTGCCGAACGCCCATCCGCGCTGGCCGCTGTACCGGGCCGAGCTGCTGGAGTGCGCGGAGGACCTGGTCGCGGCGGCGGGGCTGCCCGCTCCGGCCGGTGCGCCGGTCAGCGTGCTGTACTCGCCGGGCGTCCCCGCCCGCTTCGGCCGCCCGGCCCGCCCGGCGGGCATCCCCACGCCCTGAACGCGGGCGGGGCCGAGGGCGCGATGCCCCCGGCCCGCAAGCCGTACGCGTCAGATGATGCCCTGCGCCAGCATCGCGTCCGCGACCCGCTCGAACCCGGCGATGTTCGCGCCGGCGACGTAGTCACCGGGGACGCCGTAGCGCTCGGCGGTCTCCGCGCAGGTGGTGTGGATGTCGGTCATGATCCGGGCCAGCTCGGCCTCGACGTGGTCCGCCTTCCAGGACATGCGCGACGCGTTCTGCGTCATCTCCAGCGCGCTGACCGCGACCCCGCCCGCGTTGGCCGCCTTGCCGGGGCCGAAGGCGACACCGGCCTGCTGGAGCAGGTCGACGGCCTCGGGCGTGGTGGGCATGTTCGCGCCCTCGGAGACGGCCTTCACGCCGTTGCGGATGAGGGTCGCGGCGTCGACGGCGTTCAGCTCGTTCTGCGTGGCCGACGGCAGGGCGACGTCAGCGGGGACCTCCCAGACGCGCCCGCCGGGCACGTACCGCGCGGAGCCGCCGCGGCGCTCGGCGTACGTGCTCACCCGGCCGCGCTCGACCTCCTTGATCTGGCGCAGCAGCTCCAGGTCGATGCCCTTCTCGTCGACGACGTAGCCGCCGGAGTCGGAGCAGGTGACGGGGGTGGCGCCGAGGGCGGCGAGCTTCTGGATCGTGTAGATCGCGACGTTGCCGGAGCCGGAGACGACGGCCGTCTGGCCCTCCAGGTCCTCGCCGCGGGCGCGCAGCATGGCCTCGGCGAACAGCACGTTGCCGTAGCCGGTCGCCTCCGGGCGGATCAGCGAGCCGCCCCAGCCTGCGGCCTTGCCGGTGAGCACGCCGCCCTCCCAGCGGTTGGTGATGCGCCGGTACTGGCCGAAGAGGTAGCCGATCTCGCGGGCGCCGACGCCGATGTCACCGGCGGGGATGTCGGTGTACTCGCCGATGTGCCGGTACAGCTCCGTCATGAACGACTGGCAGAAGCGCATGACCTCGGCGTCGCTGCGGCCCTGCGGATCGAAGTCGCTGCCGCCCTTGCCGCCGCCGATGCCGAGCCCGGTGAGGGCGTTCTTGAAGATCTGCTCGAAGCCGAGGAACTTGATGATCCCGAGGTTCACCGAGGGGTGGAAGCGCAGGCCGCCCTTGTACGGGCCGAGGGCGCTGTTGAACTCGATGCGGAAGCCCCGGTTGACGTGGACGCGGCCGTTGTCGTCCGTCCACGGCACCCGGAAGATGATCTGCCGCTCGGGCTCGATCAGCCGCTCCACGAGGCCGGGGTCGGCGTACTCCGGACGGGCGGCGAGTACGGGGGCGAGCGTGTCCAGCACCTCACGCGCCGCCTGGTGGAACTCCGGCTCCGCCGGGTTGCGGCGCTCCACCTCGGCGCGGAGCTGCTCGAGCGAGATCTTGGGGTCGGGGCGTGAGGTCACGGGGGTCACGGGGTCCCTTTCTGGCACGGCCGGCAACCGGTTCGCGGGCGCGCACGAGATCCACGGGCGGGGAACCGGTGAGGAGCGCTCGGCGCCGTTGCCGCGCGCGGGACGTAGGACGCCTGTTTTGTATACGACAGGCAGCCCAACCCCTCCAGTGTTACTCCTGCGTTAAGCGGATACCAAGGGGCGAGTCGGATTGTCCGCCATCTGGACGCCGTGTACGGAGTGTGGACGTGACGTCGCGCGCGTCAGTGATCCGCGGCGGCGTGCGCGACGAAGCGGGTCCACGCGGCCGGCGTGAGGGCGAGACGGGGGCCGGCGGGGGTCTTGGAGTCCCGGACGTGGACGGTGCGGGGGGTTATGGCGACCTCGACGCAGGAATCGCCGTCCGGCCCGTCGCTGTAGCTGCTCTTGAACCAGACCGGCTCGGAAACGTCCCCGGCCGATGCCTTGTGGATCATGTCTCTCCCAGCATGTGCTCGATGAGGTCCAGCGACTCCCGCGGTGTGAGAGCCAGCGCCCGGATCGTCCCATAACGCAGGTCCAGGATCCGTAGCTGCTTCGGATCGAAGGTCGGTCGGCCGTTGAACGCGCCGTCGGACCGGCCCGCGGCCGTACCGTCGGCGAACTTCAGAATTTCGATCCTGCCGTTCAGTCCGGGATGGGCCCCGGCGCCCGTGGGCATCACCTGGAGCGTCACATTGCGCAACTGCCCTACCTCCAGCAGGTGTTCGAGCTGCCGACGCCACACCATTGTCCCTCCGACCGGCCGGCGCACGGTCGTCTCTTCCAGGACGAAACTGAGGGCCGGGGCGGGGCACCGTTCGAAAATCGCTTTGCGTGCCATCCGCGCGGCCACCAGGCTCTCGGTCTCCTCCTCGGTGTACGGCGGCTGCCAGGCGTCGAACAGGGCGCGCGCGTGCTCGGGCGTCTGCAACAGGCCATGGATGCTCAGCCCGACATACACACCCAGCTCAACGCACTTGGCCTCCAGTTCGGTCAGAGCCCGCACACTTTTGGGATAGCGGACGCGCCTGACGTCCTCCCACGCCGCCGCGAGCAGTCCGCCGGCCCTCAGCACCTCGTCGGCCCGCTCCAGATACTCCCGCCGCGGAATCCGCTTGCCCGCCTCGACCTTGTAGACGAGGTCCTCCCCGTACCCGACGGCCCGGGCGAAGTCGCACACCCGCATCTCCACGGCCTCACGCCGCAGCCTCAACTGCCGCCCCACGGTGGTGATGACGGCGACGCCCCACTCGTCGTCCGGGTCCACCTCCCACCCGGGCTCGTCCGCCTCCCCCGCACCCCGTACGACCTCACCGTCCACCGTCATCCCGCACCACCCCTCCGTGTCGTCCGCGGCACCGCACACACCGGCACCTCCCCCTGCCAACGAGCCGGACAGCGTGGACAGCACTGGACAACTCGTGGACGATCACGACAGACGAACTGATCTTCGACCGTGCAGGCTGCCGAACGGTGAATGCGCCACCGTGACGCGAACTTTGATGCTCCGGTGCCCCCAGCCGTCCCCCAAGCAAGAACTCGGGGGAAATCACCCCACCAAGCCCCACCCCTCCCGCCCGCAGGGCGTGATCACTCGGGCGGGTGAACATTCGCTGCTCAGCTGGCTTTTCGAGCCCTTGGCACCTCTACGCTCAGCGCAACACAACCCGAAAAAAGCTTCGGCCCCCGCCGGGATTGCCGTCCCAGTGCGAGGGCCTGACCACCAAGGAAGAAGCACCTTCCCGATGGATACTCAGAACCCTAGCGCGCCCTTGCGCGCCCAGTCAGCCGCCGAGGGCAATCCCACCCGTCCGCGTCACCACACCGGCGGTGTCATCCACGAGAACACCCGCCACACCACCCGCTTCACCGTGATCGGCAACCACCTCACCCAGCACAAGGAACTCTCGCTGCTGGCCATCGGGCTCGGGTGCCACATCCAGTCCCTCCCCACCGGCGCCCCGACCGACATCAAGTCGCTGGCCGCCCGCTTCAAGGAGGGCGCGACCCGTATCGCCGCCGCTCTGCGGGAGCTGGAGGCCCACGGCTACCTCCGCCGCGAACGCGTCCGCACCGCCACCGGCCGGATCATCACCCGCACCGTCTCCTGCAACCAGCCCGGCCACCGCCGCCGCCCGGCCGACACCGACTGCCCCGTGCCTCCCTGCTGCGACGGCTGCGACCGCGCCTTCCGCGCCCCGGAAACGGAGACCCACTGCCGCGACTGCCGCACGGAAGCCCTCGCTGCTCCCGCCTGAGCATGGAACCGCCCCGGACCGGTGACGGGCGACCGGGCCGGGGCGGCGATGTGGGGGACATGCGGGAGAACGCTCAGTGCTTGCGGTGCTTCGGGCCCTTCGGGCCGCCCTTCCCGCAGTCGTCGTGGCGGGCGTCCTTCAGGGTGTCGCGCAGCGCGTAGTACGCCGGCTTACGGTCGAAGTCGTCCGTCATGACCGTCGCGAAGCCCTCGCCCTCGAAGAACACCGGGACCCACGAGTACTTGTCGGTGAAGCCCCAGATGGTGAACGAGTTGCAGCCGTCGACCTCCAGGCACGCCTGCAGCATCCGCTGGTAGTACTCCGCCTGCTGCTTCTCCTGGGCCGGGGTCGGGAGCGAGCCCTCCGGCACGTCCATGCGGACGTCCAGCTCGGTAACCGCGGTCTCCAGGCCGAGCGCGTCGAAGCGGCGCAGGTTGTCGGCGAGGTCGCCGGGGAAGCCGTAGCGCGTGCTCAGGTGGCCCTGCACGGAGAATCCGTGCACCGGCACCCGCTGTGCGCGCAGGTCCTTCACCAGGGCGTAGTACGCGTCGCTCTTCGCGTTGACGCTCTCGACGTTGTAGTCGTTGAAGAACAGCTTCGCCTTCGGGTCCGCCTTGTGCGCCCAGCGGAACGCGTCCGCGACGATCCCCGGGCCGAGCTCGCGGATCCAGATGTTGTCCTGCGTGCGCAGGTTGCCCTGGTCGTCGAAGATCTCGTTCGCCACGTCCCACTGCTGGATCTTGCCCTTGTACCGGCCGACCACCGTGGTGATGTGCTCGCGCAGGATGCCGCGCAGCTCCTCCTTGGTGAAGTCGCCGTTCTCCAGCCATGCCGGGTTCTGGCTGTGCCACAACAGCGTGTGGCCGCGCACCACTTGGCGGTTCTTCCGGGCGAACTCGACGATCGCGTCCGCCTGTCCGAAGTCGTAGCGGTCGCGCTCGGGGTGGATGTAGTCCCACTTCATCTGGTTCTCGGGCGAGACCGAGCTGAACTCCCGCCCCAGGACCTTCCGGTACTCCTTGTCGTACGTGAAGGGGTCCGGGTAGTCCTGCTCCAGGTGGTGGCCGCCGCCCGCCACGGCGGTGCCGATCACGAAACCTTCGGGGGCGGCCGCGCGCAGCCGGTCGAACTGGGCGTGGGAGTGCTGCGGCGGCCGAGGGCCGGCTGACGAGGCGGCGGACGCCGAACCGCCGAGGAGCGGCAGGGCCAGTGCTGCGGTGGCGAGGGCCACGGTGGCGAAACGGAACGGTCTCATGCGGGGGCTCTCATTCCCGTCGTGTTCTCGAATGTTTCGAAGCTATAGCCGAAACATTAGGGATGGGCGGACGGTACGATCCGGCCGAGTGGCGCGTCAATACCCGTGCACGAACCGGGCCTTCGAGCCGCCTCACCCCACCGACGGGCGGATCACCTCCTCCGCCACCCACCGGGCGATGCCCTCGGGGAACGGCGCGGGCAGCCCGAGGACGACGTGCCGGAACCCCGCTTCCAGCGCCTCCCCCACGGCGTCCCGTACGGCGTCGGGCCGGCCGGTGTCGACCGGGAGGTGGATCGACCGGACGACCGAGGCGGGGTCGCGGCCGATGTCTGCGCAGTACCGGTCCAGCAGGGCGCTGCGCCGCACCACGTCGTCGATGTCGCCGCCCGGGACGTTCCACAGGTCGGCATGGGCCGCGGCCACGCGCAGCGTCGCCGACGACCGGCCGCCGACGAGGATCGGCGGGTGCGGGCGCTGCACCGGCTTCGGGTTGCCGAAGGCCCCCGTCAGACGGTGGTGTTCGCCGTGGAAGTCGAACGGCTTCTCCTCCGTCCACAGCCGCTTGATCAGCACGCAGGCCTCTGCGAGGCTCGCCACCGCCTGCGCCGGGTCGTGGAACGGCAGCCCGTGGGCCGGGTACTCGCGCCACGCCTCGGGCGGACGCGGGCGCGAGCCGACGCCTATGCCGAAGTCGAGCCGTCCGCCCGACACGACGTCGACGGTCGTCGCGATCTTCGCGAGCAGGGCGGGCGGCCGGAACCGGTTGCTGGTGACCATCACGCCCAGCCGCAGCCGCCGCGTCTGCGCCGCGAGGGCCGACAGCAGCGTCCAGCCCTCGAACGTCGGCCCGTCGGGGTCGCCGAAGATGGGCATGAGGTGGTCGAACAGCCAGGCGTGCTCGATCTCGGGGACCTCGTCCGCCTCGCGCCAGACGCGGACGATGTCGTCGTAAGCGACCTGCGAGGGCGCGGTCATGACGCCGAAGCTGGGCCGCCCCGGCCGGGCGGTCCGACGTGCGGTGTCGAGCATGGTCAAGGCCCCTTCCGGGTCGGGTGGCGGTGGTCAGCGACGGCGGCGCAGCGAGGCGTCGAGCAGCGCGGGCGGGGTGTCGAACTTCTCGCCGGGAGCCAGGTCGGTGCCCGGGGCGACGATCTCGTCGATCGCGTCGAGGACGTCGGCCGGCAGCACGGTGTCCGCGGCGGCGAGCTGTGAGCGGAGGTGGTCCACCGTGCGGGGGCCGATGAGCGCGGCCGTCACGGCGGGATGCGCGTTGACGAAGCCGAGCGCCAGCTGGATCAGCGTGAGCCCGGCCTCGTCGGCCACCTCGGCCAGACGCTCCACCGCGTCGTAGCGGGCCTGGTTGTGCGGCAGCGAGGGGTCGAAGCGCTCCGGCAGGACCCCCGAGCGGTGGGTGGCCACGTCCCGGCCCTTGCGCACCGCGCCCGACAGCCAGCCCGAGGCCAGCGGGGACCACGCCAGCACGCCCATGCCGTACTCCTCCGTCACCGGCAGGACGTGGGCCTCGATGCCGCGCTGCAGCATCGAGTAGCTGGGCTGCTCGGTCACGTAGCGGCTCAGCCGGTGCTCGCGGGCGGCCCACTGCGCCTGCACGATGCGGTACGCGGGGAAGGTCGAGGAGCCGAAGTAACGGATCTTGCCGGCGCGCTGGAGGTCGGTGAGGGCCGACAGGGTCTCCTCGTCGCTGGTCGTCGGGTCCCAGCGGTGCATCTGGTAGAGGTCCACGTGGTCGACGCCGAGGCGGCGCAGGCTGTCGTCGAGGGCGGTGAACAGCCAGCGGCGCGAGCCGCCCTGGCGGTTGCGCCCGCCCATCGGCATGGTGGCCTTGGTGGCCAGCACGATGTCGTCGCGGCGGCCGGCGATGGCCTTGCCGACCATCTCCTCCGACTGGCCCTCGCCGTACCAGTCGGCGGTGTCGATGAGATTGACGCCGGCCTCCAGCGCCGCGTCGACGACGGCGGTGGCCTCCTCCTGCGTGGTGCGCCCGATGGCGCCGAAGTTCATCGCGCCCAGAGCGAGGGTGCTGACCTGGACGCCGGTGCGGCCGAGGGTGCGGTACTGCATGCCTTGGTCTCCTCACGGGTAGGGAAACGGAACAACGTTCCGCTACGCCGCCAACGATACGGAACGACGTTCCGTTTAGCTAGCCGTGGCGGGAGACTCGGCCGTGCGGGGGCGCCCTCGGCGTGCGTGAGACCATGCGGAGGCATGCGGGAGACGGAGGAAAAGGCACGGTGAACGAGAGGGACGGCGACGCGGGCGACACCGCGTCACGGCGCAAGGACGCCCGGCGCAACAAGGAGACGCTGCTGGAGGCGGCCGCCGCGGTCTTCGTCACGTCCGGCGTGGACGCCCCGGTGCGCGACATCGCCTCCCGGGCCGGCGTCGGCCTCGGCACCCTCTACCGGCACTTCCCCACCCGGGCGGACCTGATCATCGCCGTCTACCGGCATCAGGTGGAGGCCTGTGCCGAGGCCGGCCCGGCCCTCCTGGAGTCCGCCCCGACCCCGCACGACGCCCTGCGGCAGTGGATCGACCTGTTCGTCGACTTCCTGGTCACCAAGCACGGCCTCGCCGCCGTGCTGCGCTCCGACCAGTCGGGATTCGAGGGCCTGCACGCGTACTTCCTCGACCGCCTCGTCCCCGTCTGCACCCAGCTGCTCGACGCCGCGCGGGCGGCCGGTGAGATCCGCGAGGACATCCCCGCCCTCACGCTGATGCGCGGCGTGGGCAACCTCTGCATCGGCGCGGAGGCCGACCCCGACTACGACGCCCGCCGGCTCGCCGGGGTCCTGGTCGACGGCCTCTGCCGCACCCGCTGATCCCCGGCGGCCGCCGGGCCCTCGGCCGGCCGCCGGGAATCACGTCGGTGCGGCCCCCGCCGTCTCAGCCCCGCAGAACGTCGCGCAGCAGCCTGGCGTTCTTCACGGTCTGGCTCGAGCCCTTGCGCGCGGCCAGCTCGTCGACCTCGGGGACGGAGCCCCTGGCCCCGGAACGGACGGCGCACTCGACGGCCAGCGCCAGGAGCGCCCCCGCTCCATTGACCGGCCTGTCGCGCAGCAGGGCGGGCAGGGCGGCTTCGAGTATCGACCAGACGGTCGCCCAGGCGCCGGTCTCGGCCGCCGCGCGCAGTGCGGCGGTGACCCGGGAGGGCATGAGCAGCCCGCACCGTGTCAGTGCCTGCCATTGTCCGGCGAGCAGCCTGGCGTCCAACTGCCGCTGCGCGGCGAGGACCAGCAGGGCGTCCACCGCCGTGTCCGCCTCCTTAGGGTCGCCGAGCCGCCGCGTGATCTGCCAGTGCGTCGCGTAGCCCGCGATGCCGTACGCCTCCGTCAGCCGCGGAAGCAGCAGGCGATTGGTCTGCTCCCCGAAGCGTGCGGCGACCTCGTCGCGGTGGTGCGGAAGTTGCGCGAGCATGAACGTACCGGGGTGGGGGTGACTCCAGCCGTAGGGGCCCAGGAGGGCCGCGGCGACCGGCGGGAGGGGCAGGTCGTGCCCCGTGCTGGGGTTCGCGGGGGCCCACTCGCCGGGTCTCGCGCCGGTCGGGTCCCCGGCCGGCCACTTGTCGGGGGTCGTGTCCCAGTGGGGCGCGCCGCCCCGGTGCAGCCACCGTGCCAGTCGCCGTCCGGCGTCCGAGCGGAGTGCGCCCGCCGCCTCCCGGACGCGCTCGTCGTCCGTGGGGGTGACCCGCAGCAGGGCCTGGGCCAGATCGATCGGCGCGGGGGTGACACCCAGGCTCTCGAACTCGGCGATCCGCTCCACCAGGGTGGCGGCGTCCACCGCCCCGTTGGCCCGGGTCGGCAGGGCCAGCAGGTAGGGCTGAGCGCCGGACTCGACCAGTCCGATGGCCTCGGTGAGCCGCGCCTTGAGCATGGCGCCCGGTTCGGTGATCCTCCCGTCGGCGCCCTGCGCCTCGAACAGCTCGTCGCGCCGGTGGATGTGCCAGTCCCTCGGCTCGTCGCCGCGCACCGCGGTCGCGACGTCGTACAGGTCGCGCTGTGTCACGTCCGCCCTGGAGCACCAGCAGTCGAACCCCGGCCGGATGCGCATGACCGGCTCCAGCGCCTTGGAGAGGGTGCCGCGGTCGAGGCGCGCGTGGCGGACCAGGCCGTCGAGGGCACGCTCGAAGGCGACGACGTTCTCACTGTCGGCGAGGAGCACCGCGAGCTCGGGGGCGACCTCGGCGGCCGAGGCGATCGCGTGGACCGGTTCCGGCTCGGGCGCTTCCGGCAGGAGGTCGGGCGGCGCCTCGTCGGACGGCCCCGCGGACGGCCCGCCGGTGTCCCGCACCGCCGGGCCGAACAGTTCGTCGGCGCGCGCGGACAGAGCCGGGTTGAGGAAGGCCGCGGCCTCACGCAGGCCGGACAGCACCTGCGCGTCCGCCACCGCGGGCAGATGGCGGGCCACCAGCTTGAGAGCGCGTTCCTGTAGGTCCACGTCGGAATGCTGGAAGGTGAGCGCCGCCCCGCCCACGATCCGGCCGGCGCGTGTGGCATCCCGTTTGGCCGCCCGGTCCAGCCAGGCGAGCTGGGCGCGCACCAGTTTCTTCTCCGGTCGGAGCAGGACGCGTTCGCAGATCTCGGTGAGGACGTCGTCCTCCAGGAGCCCCGCCGCGTCGAGTCCGATGAGGACGTCCTGGCCGTAGGCGGCCACCTGGGAGGACAGATCGAGCATCGCGACGTGGTCACGGAGCAGGGGCGCGTTCTCGGCCGGGGTGAGGGCGAGGGCCCGCAGGAAGGCGAGGGAATGCGTGTTGTCCTGGAGCAGGGACGCGATCATGGGCTCGGCGAGCAGGAGGCGTTCGCGAGACACCGAGGCGTGTTCCTCGGGGGTGAGGGCGAGCGACGTCAGCGCGACGGCGGCGTCGGGCCACCACACCCGGTCGGCGGCCAGGTGGGCGGCGAAGAAGCGCCGGACCAGCGTCGCACGGTCCACCAGGCGCTCGTCCTCGGTGGAGAGGAGGATGAGCGCGCCGACGTTGGTGTTCTCCAGTACGTGCCGCAGGCCGTGCCGCTTCAGGGTCGAGCGGAAGACCTCCACGAGGCCGAGCGGGACCGCCGGCCGACGCAGTGCCACGGGGAGGAGCACCGGTGTCAGCGCGTCCGCGCGCAGCCGTTCCAGGAAGCTGTCGCCGTGCAGGAACCCGTCGCGCAGACGCAGGGGAGGCGTGGTGCTCCCTCGGCGCCACCAGAGCCAGCTCGCGATGAAGCCGTCGGTGGTCGGGACGGGGCAGCCCGCGTCGTACAGAAGATGCTCGAGGAAGTCGAACCTGACGGTCTCCTCGGGTCTCAGCCGCTCGGCGAGCCGCGTGACCAGCTCGGCCCGCCACGCGACGGGCTGGAGATTCACGACGTCGAGGAGCCACGGGATGCTGCGGGACGACAGCGCCCAGAGGTTGGCGCCCTGCAGGAGACAGTCGGCCGCGGCCTCGGGGTCGGTCAGACAGCCGAGTTCGGCGGCGATCTGGGCATTCCTCAGCTCGTCGGAGCAGGCCCCCCAGCCGGCCCGTATCCTCGCGCGCCGCTCCTCCAGGGCGACGGCCTGTGCCGCGCGCTCCTGCGGGGTCAGGGCCGCGAGCGCCTTGACCACTCCCTCGACATCGCCCGCTTCCGCGAGGTGGACCAGGCTCGTCATGCTGTCTCCGCTCATGCTGTGACCGCCGTCGTCGCGTCAGTGGTGGGTGTGGCTTCCGTCGTGGGTGCGGCTGCCTCGCGCGTGCCGGCGCCGCGCACCATGCCCGCCGCGAGCACGTGCTTGCACGGTCCGCGTCCGCCCTGGTACCTGGCCCACCACAGGCAGGTACAGCTCGCCCGCCCGCCGTCGTCCACGCGGACCATGTGGGTGTGGGAGTCCTGCCCCACCCAGGCAAGCGCTCCGTCGAGCCGCACGGCTCCCTCCGCGACCAGGGCCCGCGCCCCGCGCAGCCGCGGATTGCGGGCCTCCGCGTCGCCGGCCGCCCAGGGCAGGTGGCGGTGGAAGTACGCCTGTTCGGCGAGGTCGTAACCGATCTGCCCCGAGGTTCCGAGCACCGTGAGTGCCGCGCGGACCCGTTCGGGCGCGAGGCCGGCCTGGGCGGCCAGTACGGCGACGTCCAGCGTCGGCTCCCAGGCGAGGAGTTCCGCCACCCGCTCGGCGTCGCGCGCCGCGGGCTCGGTGGCCAGGTCGTGGAGGACGCCTCCCTCGCCGGAGAACCCGCGCGAGGCGCTGGGCGAGAGCAGCAGCGTCAGCCGCATGCCGGGCAGCCCGACCTCCCAGGCCACGGCCGTGGCCGCGGGTCCGGCGGTCTCGGGGGCGTAGAGCCGCACGCCGGTCGCGTGCCGCAGCACGGGTGTCAGGACGGTCAGGCGCTCGGCGCCGGGCAGGCACACCGCGCCGGGCACCGGCCTGCTCACCGGTCGCAGGGTGCCCCCGGCGGGCACCACCCAGCGCGTGGTGCGGGCACCGGAGCCGCCGGTGAGGCGAGGCAGGGAGCGCACGACGGCGGCCGCCTGCGCGGGCGGCACCTCGGCGCGCAGCGCGAAGCCCGCCGCGAGGACCTGGGACTCGGCGAAGCCGCGCAGCCAGCGCTGCGGGAGAGGGACCTTCTTCTCCACGAAGCGGCCCTCGAAGGTGGTCGCCTCCACCCCTTCGGGGCCCACCCGCAGATGGAGCGGGTCGAGGCCGCCGAGCCCGGCGAGCGCCCGGCGCAGCGGGATGTTGATGTCGACGTTGGTCGTGCCGTGTCCGACGTCGTCCCCGTCGAGACCGGGGGCGAGGATGTCGAGGCGCGCGTGGACACCGCAGCAGCCGGAGAAGGACTCCATCCGTAACCGGTCCCCGTTGGCGGTGATCACCGGGTCGAGCGAGGCGGCGGAGCTGGGACGGTGGTAGCGGCCGGCCGCGACGTCCGCGACCACGAGCAGTGCGGCGGCCGCTGCCGTCGGGGCGGTCAGGAAGCCGTCGAAGAAGCGGGGACGCTCCGGCTCACCGCCGGGTGTGGCACCGCCCGAGGTCTCCAGGGCGAGGCTGCGGCCGGAGGGGGATTCCCGCAGTGCGGAAGCGTCCGCATAGGCGTAGGACTGGATCAGTTCTGTACTCACGCCCGCAGGCTACGGCCGGACGCTGACATCGTTCGCCGCGCGCCTCGAACGAGGGCTGCCGCTCGGGATCCACCGCACGCGGGCGGGGCCTTCGCCCTCCCGGAGGACGCCGCCCGCATGACGAAAGGGCCCGCACGACCGAAGTCGTGCGGGCCCCTTCAGGTGCTCGCAGCAGGAGCTACCAGGTCAGAACGTCACTTGACGATCTTGGTGACCTGGCCGGCGCCCACGGTCCGGCCACCCTCACGGATGGCGAACTTCAGGCCCTCCTCCATGGCGACGGGCTGGATGAGCTCCACCTTCATCTCGGTGTTGTCACCCGGCATGACCATCTCGGTGCCCTCGGGGAGGGTCACCACGCCGGTCACGTCCGTCGTGCGGAAGTAGAACTGCGGGCGGTAGTTGTTGAAGAACGGGGTGTGACGGCCACCCTCGTCCTTCGACAGGATGTAGGCCTGGGCCTCGAACTCGGTGTGCGGGGTGACCGAGCCCGGCTTGATGATGACCTGGCCGCGCTCGACGTCCTCGCGCTTGATGCCGCGAAGCAGCAGACCGACGTTCTCACCGGCCTGGCCCTCGTCGAGCAGCTTGCGGAACATCTCGATGCCGGTGACCGTGGTGGTGGTCTTCTCGGTCTTGATGCCGATGATGTCGACGGTCTCGTTGACCTTCAGGACACCACGCTCGATACGGCCGGTGACGACCGTACCGCGACCGGTGATCGTGAAGACGTCCTCGATCGGCATGAGGAACGGCTTGTCGACGTCGCGCTCCGGCTCCGGAATCGCGGTGTCGACGGCGTTCATGAGCTCGAGGACGGAGTTGCCCCACTCCTTGTCGCCCTCGAGGGCCTTCAGGGCGGAGACCTTGACGACCGGAACGTCGTCGCCCGGGAACTCGTACTCGGAGAGGAGCTCACGCACCTCGAGCTCGACGAGCTCCAGGATCTCCTCGTCGTCGACCATGTCGGCCTTGTTCAGGGCGACGACGATGTAGGGAACGCCGACCTGGCGGGCCAGGAGCACGTGCTCCTTGGTCTGCGGCATCGGGCCGTCCGTGGCGGCGACCACGAGGATGGCGCCGTCCATCTGCGCCGCACCCGTGATCATGTTCTTGATGTAGTCCGCGTGACCGGGGCAGTCGACGTGGGCGTAGTGACGCGTCTCGGTCTGGTACTCGACGTGCGCGATGGAGATGGTGATACCGCGCTGGCGCTCTTCGGGAGCCTTGTCGATCTGGTCGAAGGCCGAGGCCTCGTTCAGGTCCGGGTACGCGTCGTGCAGCACCTTGGTAATGGCGGCCGTGAGGGTCGTCTTACCGTGGTCGATGTGACCGATGGTGCCGATGTTGACGTGCGGCTTAGTCCGCTCGAACTTCGCCTTCGCCACTGGGGTCCTCCTGTGGAGTGGTTCTGTACGCCTTACTTCATCGGCGCCAGGTGATCTTTGCTGGGAAACCCGGGCCCGGGTCATTCCACCGGGTGACGGTGGAATGACCACTTGCAGGCTCCGGGGTCAAGCCTAAAGCGTTGTTACGGAGTCCGTTAAACGGAGCCCCTTACTCGCCCTTGGCCTTCGCGATGATCTCCTCGGCGACGTTCCGCGGAACCTCGGCGTAGGAGTCGAACTGCATGGAGTAGCTGGCACGGCCGGACGTCTTGCTGCGCAGGTCGCCGACGTAGCCGAACATCTCCGAGAGGGGCACGAGACCCTTCACGACGCGGGCACCGGCCCGCTCCTCCATGGCCTGGATCTGGCCACGGCGGGAGTTGATGTCGCCGATGACGTCACCCATGTAGTCCTCGGGCGTGGTGACCTCGACGGCCATCATCGGCTCCAGGAGCACGGGCGAAGCCTTGCGCGCGGCCTCCTTGAAGGCCTGCGAGCCGGCGATCTTGAACGCGAGCTCGGACGAGTCGACCTCGTGGTACGCGCCGTCGAGCAGCGTCACGCGGACGCCGGTCATCTCGTAGCCGGCGAGGATGCCGAACTGCATGGCCTCCTGCGCACCGGCGTCCACCGAAGGGATGTACTCCTTCGGCACGCGGCCACCGGTCACCTTGTTGACGAACTCGTACGAGGCGTCGCCGCCCTCGATCGGCTCGATCGCGATGATCACGCGAGCGAACTGGCCGGTACCACCCGTCTGCTTCTTGTGGGTGTACTCGACCTTCTCGACCGACTTGCGGATCGTCTCACGGTACGCGACCTGAGGCTTACCGACGTTGGCCTCGACCTTGAACTCACGGCGCATGCGGTCGACCAGCACCTCGAGGTGCAGCTCGCCCATACCGCCGATGATGGTCTGGCCGGTCTCCTCGTCCGAGTGGACCTGGAACGACGGGTCCTCCTCGGCGAGCCGCTGGATCGCGACGCCGAGCTTCTCCTGGTCGCCCTTCGACTTGGGCTCGATGGCGACCTGGATGACCGGCGCCGGGAAGTCCATGGACTCCAGGATGACCGGGCTCTTGTCGTCGGACAGCGTCTCACCGGTGGTGGTCTGCTTCAGGCCCATGACGGCGACGATGTCGCCGGCGCCCACCGACTCGATCTCCTCACGCTTGTTGGCGTGCATGCGGTAGATCTTGCCGATGCGCTCCTTCTTGCCCTTCACGGAGTTCAGCACCTGGGTGCCGGACTCCAGACGGCCGGAGTACACACGGACGAAGGTGAGCTTGCCGAGGTGCGGGTCGCTCATGATCTTGAACGCGAGCGCGGCGAGGGGCTCCTCGTCCGACGGCTTGCGGGCGACGACCTTCTCCGCGTCCTTGGGGTCGTGGCCCTCGATGGCCTCGACGTCCAGGGGGGAGGGCAGGTAGCGCACGACGGCGTCGAGCAGGGGCTGCACACCCTTGTTCTTGAACGCGGTGCCGCAGAACACGGGGGTGACGGTGGTGCCGCCGCCCTTGCCGGAGGCGATGGTGATACGGCGGATCGCCGCGTACAGCTGCTCCTCGGTGGGCTCGGTGCCCTCGAGGTACAGCTCCATCAGCTCTTCGTCGTTCTCCGCGACGGCCTCGAGCAGCTTGCCGCGCCACTCCTCGGCAGCCTCGGTGTGGGTGTCCGGGATGTCGACGACGTCGTACATCTCACCCTTGGCGGCCTCGGCGGACCACACGAGCGCCTTCATGCGGACCAGGTCCACGACGCCCTTGAAGTCGGCCTCCGCGCCGATGGGCAGCTGCATGACCAGCGGCTGCGCACCCAGGCGGTCGGAGATCATGTCGACGCAGCGGTGGAACTCGGCACCGGTGCGGTCGAGCTTGTTGACGAAACAGATGCGCGGAACG
The DNA here is from genome assembly GCF_022696125.1 of Streptomyces sp. GB4-14. NCBI lineage: Bacteria > Bacillati > Actinomycetota > Actinomycetes > Kitasatosporales > Streptomycetaceae > Streptomyces > Streptomyces sp. GB4-14. Next base: position 2,509,878 of record NZ_RZHO01000002.1, read on the forward strand.
CCGTAGCGGTCCGCCTGACGCCACACGGTCTCGGACTGGGGCTCGACGCCGGCGACGCCGTCGAACACCGTCACGGCACCGTCGAGCACGCGCAGGGAACGCTCCACCTCGACGGTGAAGTCGACGTGACCCGGCGTGTCGATGATGTTGATGGTGTGGTCGACGTCCTCCAGCGGCCAGTGGCAGGTGGTGGCAGCAGAGGTGATCGTGATGCCACGCTCCTGCTCCTGCTCCATCCAGTCCATGGTGGCAGCGCCGTCGTGGACCTCACCGATCTTGTAGGAAACGCCGGTGTAGAACAGGATCCGCTCGGTGGTCGTCGTCTTGCCCGCGTCGATGTGGGCCATGATCCCGATGTTGCGGACCCTGGCCAGGTCAAGCGAAGTGGTAGCCATAAGGCTTCAGTCTTCTCTCGGTCTCGATGGGGTCTGCGACTACCAGCGGTAGTGCGCGAAGGCCTTGTTGGACTCGGCCATCTTGTGCGTGTCCTCACGCTTCTTCACAGCGGCGCCGAGGCCGTTGCTGGCGTCGAGGAGCTCGTTGAGCAGACGCTCGGTCATGGTCTTCTCGCGACGGGCGCGGGAGTAACCGACCAGCCAGCGCAGCGCCAGCGTGTTGGCACGGCCGGGCTTGACCTCGACCGGGACCTGGTAGGTGGCACCACCGACACGGCGGGACTTGACCTCGAGGGTCGGCTTGATGTTCTCGAGAGCGCGCTTCAGCGTGATGACCGGGTCGTTGCCGGTCTTCTCGCGCAGGCCCTCCATGGCGCCGTAGACGATGCGCTCGGCGGTGGAGCGCTTGCCGTTCAGCAGCACCTTGTTGATCAGGGAGGTCACCAGGGGGGAGCCGTAAACCGGGTCGATGATGACCGGGCGCTTCGGGGCGGGGCCCTTACGAGGCATTCTTACTTCTCCTTCTTGGCGCCGTAACGGCTGCGAGCCTGCTTGCGGTTCTTGACACCCTGGGTGTCGAGGGAACCGCGGATGATCTTGTAGCGAACACCCGGCAGGTCCTTCACACGGCCGCCGCGCACGAGCACGATCGAGTGCTCCTGCAGGTTGTGTCCCTCACCCGGAATGTAGGCGGTGACCTCGATCCCGCTGGTCAGACGCACACGCGCGACCTTACGCAGGGCCGAGTTCGGCTTCTTCGGGGTGGTCGTGAACACACGCGTGCAGACGCCACGGCGCTGAGGGGAACCCTCGAGTGCGGGCGTCTTGTTCTTCTCGACCTTGTCCTGCCGGCCCTTTCGGACCAGCTGCTGGATCGTAGGCACTACTTCTCCGGTTTCTGTGTGCCGATGGGTACAGCTAACCTGGAACATCTCCGACCCACGCGGTCGGGTGTGTCGAATCCGGCGGACTCCCACCGCAAGGCAGAAGGAAGCGCTGAATTGCGGTGGCCGTTTCACAGCCCCCGGTGCGGTGTGATGGCACGCACGAAGGCCAGGGCACACCCCAGGCACAAGGTCTGAGCGTACCTAGCTCACGGACTCCGGTCAAAACCAATGGAGTGGGACGCGACACGCCCGCCTTCCTGGGGTTGTTCCGGAGTGGCCCGACGCCCTCCCGACGCCCTCCCCCGCGGCCCGCGGCGGCCGTCGTGCGGCGTACGGTCCGCCGGCGCGGTGCGCGGTCCTGCGCGCCCTTCAGTCTGTCAGACGGACGCCGCGAACACGGCCAGCAGGCCCAGGACGCCCAGGAAGACCAGCCAGCCCGCCACCGACAGCCACCCCAGCACCAGCCCCGTCAGGGCCATGCCGTCGCCCGCCTCGCCGGTGCGGCGGATCTCCGACTGGGCCATGTGCCCGAGGATCACGGCCGGAAGTCCGGTGAGGCCGCCCGTGGCCACGCACAGGACCCCGCACACCATCGAGGCCAGCGCCTTGCCGTTGGTACGGGGCTGCGGGCGGGGCAGGAACGCCGGCGGGACCGGGCCGTGGGGTGTCATCGGCTGGGGCGCCGGTCCCTGCGGCAGGTCGGCCACCAGGAGGGACAGCTCCCCCACCGTGCGCGCCGAGTAGGCGCGGGCCACCCGCTTCTCGAACTCCGGGTGGTCCAGGCGGCCCTCCCCGTACCCCGCGCGCAGCACGTCCACCGCGCGCTCGCGGTTCCGCGTGGGAGGCCAGCATCGACGGGGCGCCGGATCCCGGCAGCGGAGGACCCTGCCACGGAGTCGGATACGACACGGCTGCCTCCCCAGGGCCGGGACGGACAGTCCCAGTATGAGCGTTTCACCCACTGGAACGCAGCGCACGGGCGTGCGGTTCCACAGACGCACCGGCGGGCACCCACGCCGAAGGGCGGCCACCCCGTACGGAGTGACCGCCCTTCGGCTCAGGCGACCCGCTTACTGGTTGTACGGACCGTAGTCGTAGTCCTCCAGCGGAACGGCCTGGCCGGAGCCGGTGCCGAACGGCGAGTAGTCGATGTCGTCGTAGCCGACGGCCGAGTACATCGCGGCCTTGGCCTCCTCGGTCGGCTCGACCCGGATGTTGCGGTAGCGGGACAGACCCGTACCGGCCGGGATGAGCTTACCGATGATGACGTTCTCCTTGAGGCCGATGAGCGAGTCGGACTTGGCGTTGATCGCCGCGTCCGTGAGGACTCGCGTCGTCTCCTGGAAGGACGCCGCCGACAGCCAGGACTCCGTGGCCAGCGAGGCCTTGGTGATGCCCATGAGCTGCGGCCGGCCGGAGGCCGGGTGACCGCCCTCCTGGACCACACGACGGTTCTCGGTCTCGAACTTCGACCGCTCGACCAGCTCGCCGGGCAGCAGCTCGGCGTCGCCGGACTCGATGATCGTCACGCGGCGCAGCATCTGCCGGATGATGATCTCGATGTGCTTGTCGTGGATCGACACGCCCTGCGAGTTGTAGACCTTCTGGACCTCGCCGACCAGGTGGACCTGGACGGCACGCTGACCCAGGATGCGCAGCACGTCGTGCGGGTTGGTGGCACCCACGGTGAGCTGCTGGCCCACCTCGACGTGGTCGCCCTCGGAGACCAGGACCTTGGCGCGCTTGGAGATCGGGTACGCCGTCTCGTCGCTGCCGTCGTCCGGGGTGACGACGATCTTCTTCGTCTTCTCCGTCTCCTCGATCCGCACGCGGCCGGAGGCCTCGGAGATCGGGGCGACACCCTTCGGGGTACGGGCCTCGAAGAGCTCGACGACACGCGGCAGACCCTGGGTGATGTCGTCACCGGCCACACCACCGGTGTGGAAGGTACGCATCGTCAGCTGGGTGCCGGGCTCACCGATGGACTGGGCGGCGATGATGCCGACCGCCTCACCGATGTCGACCAGCTTGCCGGTGGCCAGCGAACGGCCGTAGCACATCGCACAGGTGCCGACGGCGGACTCGCAGGTCAGGACCGAGCGGGTCTTGACCTCCTCGACGCCGCGCGAGACGAGCTCCTCGATGAGGACGTCGCCCAGGTCGGTGCCGGCCGGGGCCAGCACCTGGCCGTCGACCACGATGTCCTCGGCGAGGCAGCGCGCGTACACGGACGTCTCGACGTCGTCCGCCTTGCGCAGCACGCCGTCCGCGTCGCGGTTCGCGATCTTGAGGCGCAGACCGCGGTCGGTGCCGCAGTCCTCCTCGCGGATGATGACGTCCTGGGAGACGTCGACCAGACGACGGGTGAGGTAACCCGAGTCGGCGGTACGCAGAGCGGTGTCCGCCAGACCCTTACGCGCACCGTGCGTGGAGATGAAGTACTCCAGCACGGACAGGCCCTCACGGAACGACGCCTTGATCGGACGCGGGATCGTCTCGTTCTTCGCGTTCGACACCAGACCACGCATACCGGCGATCTGACGCATCTGCATCATGTTGCCTCGTGCACCCGAGTTCACCATCATGAAGATCGGGTTGGTCTTCGGGAAGTTGTCGTTCATCGCCTCGGCGACCTCGTTGGTCGCCTTGGTCCAGATCGCGATGAGCTCCTGCGTGCGCTCGTCCTTGGTGATCAGACCGCGCTCGTACTGCTTCTGGACCTTCTCGTCCTGCGCCTCGTAGCCCTTGACGATCTCCTTCTTCGCCTCGGGAACGACGACGTCGGAGATGGCCACGGTGACGCCGGAACGGGTCGCCCAGTAGAAGCCGGCCGCCTTCAGGTTGTCGAGCGTCGCCGCCACGATGACCTTGGGGTAGCGCTCGGCGAGGTCGTTGACGATCTCGGAGAGCTGCTTCTTGCCGACCTCGTAGTCGACGAACGGGTAGTCCTCGGGCAGCAGCTCGTTGAAGAGCGCCCGGCCCAGGGTGGTGGTCAGGCGGAACGGGTCCCCCTGCTGCCACTCGGCAGCTCCCTCGGCCTCGCCGTCCTCGTCGATCGGCGGGGTCCAGCCGCGCGGCGGGATGGTGCCGACCGGGAAGCGGATGTCGATCTTCGACTGGAGCGACAGCTCGCCCGCGTCGAAGGCCATGATCGCCTCCGCGACCGAGGCGAAGGAACGGCCCTCGCCCTTGAGGTCGCGCATCTCGCCGTCGGTGGTGAGGAAGAACAGACCGAGGACCATGTCCTGGGTCGGCATCGTCACCGGGCGGCCGTCGGCCGGCTTGAGGATGTTGTTCGAGGACAGCATCAGGATGCGGGCCTCGGCCTGCGCCTCCGCGGAGAGCGGCAGGTGGACGGCCATCTGGTCACCGTCGAAGTCCGCGTTGAACGCGGTGCAGACGAGCGGGTGGATCTGGATGGCCTTGCCCTCGACCAGCTGCGGCTCGAAGGCCTGGATGCCGAGGCGGTGCAGCGTGGGCGCACGGTTCAGCAGAACCGGGTGCTCCGCGATGACCTCTTCCAGCACGTCGTACACGACCGTGCGGCCGCGCTCGACCATGCGCTTCGCCGACTTGATGTTCTGCGCGTGGTTCAGGTCGACCAGGCGCTTCATCACGAACGGCTTGAAGAGCTCCAGCGCCATCGCCTTCGGCAGACCGCACTGGTGCAGCTTCAGCTGCGGACCGACGACGATCACGGAACGCGCGGAGTAGTCCACACGCTTGCCGAGCAGGTTCTGACGGAAGCGGCCCTGCTTGCCCTTGAGCATGTCGGACAGCGACTTCAGCGGACGGTTGCCGGGGCCCGTGACCGGGCGGCCACGACGGCCGTTGTCGAAGAGCGCGTCGACGGCCTCCTGGAGCATGCGCTTCTCGTTGTTCACGATGATCTCGGGCGCGCCGAGGTCGAGAAGCCGCTTCAGGCGGTTGTTGCGGTTGATGACACGGCGGTACAGGTCGTTCAGGTCGGAGGTCGCGAAGCGGCCACCGTCCAGCTGCACCATCGGACGCAGGTCCGGCGGGATGACCGGGACGCAGTCCAGGACCATGCCCTTGGGGCTGTTGGAGGTCTGCAGGAACGCGGAGACGACCTTCAGCCGCTTCAGGGCGCGGGTCTTCTTCTGGCCCTTGCCGGTGCGGATGATCTCGCGGAGCTTCTCGGCCTCCTCCTCGAGGTCGAAGGACTCCAGGCGCTTCTGCAGCGCCGCGGCACCCATCGAGCCGTCGAAGTACGTGCCGAAGCGGTCACGCAGCTCGCGGTAGAGCAGCTCGTCGCCCTCGAGGTCCTGGACCTTGAGGTTCTTGAACCGGTTCCACACCTCGTCGAGGCGGTCGATCTCGCGCTGCGCACGGTCGCGCAGCTGCTTCATCTCACGCTCGGCGCCCTCGCGCACCTTGCGGCGCACGTCGGCCTTGGCGCCCTCGGCCTCGAGCTCGGCCAGGTCGGTCTCGAGCTTCTTGGCGCGGGCCTCCAGGTCGGCGTCGCGGCGGTTCTCGATCTGCTGACGCTCGACGGAGACGTGGGCCTCCAGCGACGGCAGGTCGCGGGTACGGCGCTCCTCGTCCACGTACGTGATCATGTACGCGGCGAAGTAGATGACCTTCTCGAGGTCCTTCGGCGCCAGGTCGAGCAGGTAGCCCAGCCGGCTCGGGACACCCTTGAAGTACCAGATGTGCGTGACGGGCGCGGCGAGCTCGATGTGGCCCATCCGCTCACGGCGCACCTTGGCGCGAGTGACCTCGACGCCGCAGCGCTCGCAGATGATGCCCTTGAAGCGGACACGCTTGTACTTGCCGCAGTAGCACTCCCAGTCCCGGGTCGGACCGAAGATCTTCTCGCAGAAGAGCCCGTCCTTTTCCGGCTTGAGCGTGCGGTAGTTGATCGTCTCGGGCTTCTTGACCTCGCCGTGGCTCCACTGACGGATGTCGTCAGCGGTGGCCAGGCCGATCCGGAGCTCGTCGAAGAAGTTGACGTCGAGCACTATGCGTCAATCCCTCTCAGGGTCGTAAGTCTTGGGGTCTGATACGGGGGTCCTGGGGCGGGCGGCCCGGGGTTCACCGGGCCGCCCCACTCCCGTCAGACCTCTTCGACGCTGCTCGGCTCGCGCCGGGACAGGTCGATGCCGAGCTCCTCCGCAGCGCGGAAGACGTCCTCGTCGGTGTCGCGCATCTCGATGGACATACCGTCGCTGGACAGCACCTCCACGTTCAGGCACAGGGACTGCATCTCCTTGATGAGCACCTTGAAGGACTCGGGGATGCCGGGCTCGGGGATGTTCTCGCCCTTGACGATGGCCTCGTAGACCTTCACGCGGCCGGTGACGTCGTCGGACTTGATGGTCAGCAGCTCCTGGAGCGCGTAGGCGGCGCCGTACGCCTCGAGTGCCCACACCTCCATCTCGCCGAACCGCTGGCCACCGAACTGAGCCTTACCGCCCAGCGGCTGCTGGGTGATCATGGAGTACGGACCGGTCGAGCGGGCGTGCAGCTTGTCGTCGACCAGGTGGTGCAGCTTCAGGATGTACATGTAGCCGACCGAGATCGGGTCCGGGAACGGCTCACCCGAACGGCCGTCGAACAGCCGCGCCTTGCCGGACGGCAGGACCATGCGGTCACCGTCGCGGTTCGGGATGGTGTGCTCCAGCAGACCGGCGAGCTCGTCCTCGCGGGCGCCGTCGAAGACCGGGGTGGCCACGTTGGTACGGGGCTCCACGCGGTCCGCGCCGATCGCCTGCAGGCGCTGCGCCCACTCGTCGGCGAGACCGGAGACGTCCCAGCCCTGGCTGGCGAGCCAGCCGAGGTGGATCTCCAGAACCTGTCCCGGGTTCATTCGGGACGGCACACCGAGCGGGTTGAGGATGATGTCGACCGGGGTCCCGTCCTCGAGGAACGGCATGTCCTCGATGGGCAGGATCTTGGAGATGACGCCCTTGTTGCCGTGACGGCCGGCGAGCTTGTCACCGTCGGTGATCTTGCGCTTCTGCGCGACGTAGACGCGCACCAGCTGGTTGACACCGGGGGGAAGCTCGTCGCCCTCCTCGCGGTCGAAGACGCGGACGCCGATGACCTTGCCGGTCTCGCCGTGCGGCACCTTCAGCGAGGTGTCACGGACCTCACGGGCCTTCTCACCGAAGATCGCGCGGAGCAGGCGCTCCTCGGGGGTCAGCTCGGTCTCACCCTTCGGGGTCACCTTGCCGACGAGGATGTCACCGGCGATGACCTCGGCGCCGATGCGGATGATGCCGCGCTCGTCGAGGTCGGCGAGGACCTCCTCGGAGACGTTCGGGATGTCCCGGGTGATCTCCTCGGGGCCGAGCTTGGTGTCACGGGCGTCGACCTCGTGCTCCTCGATGTGGATCGAGGAGAGGACGTCGTCCTGCACGAGGCGCTGCGACAGGATGATCGCGTCCTCGTAGTTGTGACCCTCCCACGGCATGAACGCGACCAGCAGGTTCTTGCCGAGCGCCATCTCGCCGTTCTGGGTGGCCGGACCGTCGGCGAGGACCTGGCCCTCGATGACGCGGTCGCCCTCGGAGACGATGACCTTCTGGTTGACCGAGGTGCCCTGGTTGGAGCGGGAGAACTTGGCCAGGCGGTACGTGATGTACGTGCCGTCGTCGTTGGCCGTGGTGATGTAGTCCGCGGAGACCTCCTGGACCACACCCGCCTTCTCCGCCTTGACCACGTCGCCGGCGTCGACGGCGGAGCGGTACTCCATGCCGGTGCCGACGAGCGGGGCCTCGGACTTGATGAGCGGCACGGCCTGGCGCATCATGTTCGCGCCCATGAGGGCACGGTTGGCGTCGTCGTGCTCGAGGAACGGGATCATGGCGGTCGCGACCGACACCATCTGGCGCGGCGAGACGTCCATGTAGTCGACCTCGTCGGCGGGGACGTAGTCGACCTCGCCGCCGCGGCGGCGGACCAGGATGCGGCTCTCGGCGAAGCGCATGTCGTCGTTGAGCGGCGCGTTGGCCTGCGCGATGACGAAGCGGTCCTCCTCGTCGGCGGTCAGGTAGTCCACCTCGTCGGTGACCTGGCCGTCGACGACCTTGCGGTACGGCGTCTCGATGAAGCCGAACGGGTTGATCCGCCCGTAGGAGGCGAGCGAACCGATCAGACCGATGTTCGGGCCTTCGGGCGTCTCGATCGGGCACATGCGGCCGTAGTGCGAGGGGTGCACGTCACGGACCTCGAAACCGGCCCGCTCACGGGAGAGACCACCCGGGCCGAGGGCGTTCAGACGACGCTTGTGCGTCAGCCCCGACAGCGGGTTGTTCTGGTCCATGAACTGGGACAGCTGGCTGGTGCCGAAGAACTCCTTGATGGAGGCGACGACCGGCCGGATGTTGATCAGGGTCTGCGGCGTGATCGCCTCGACGTCCTGGGTGGTCATGCGCTCACGCACGACGCGCTCCATACGGGCGAGACCCGTACGGACCTGGTTCTGGATCAGCTCGCCGACGTTGCGGATGCGGCGGTTGCCGAAGTGGTCGATGTCGTCGGTCTCGACGATGATCGTCCGGCCCGACTCGCCGACCGTCTCGGTCTCACCGGCGTGCAGCTTCACCAGGTACTTGATCGTGGCGATGATGTCGTCGGTGGTGAGCACGCCGGCGTCGAGCGGCTGGTCGCCGCCGAGCTTCTTGTTCACCTTGTAGCGGCCGACCTTGGCGAGGTCGTAGCGCTTGGGGTTGAAGTAGAGGTTCTCGAGCAGCGTCTGCGCGGCCTCACGCGTGGGGGGCTCGCCCGGACGCAGCTTGCGGTAGATGTCGAGCAGCGCGTCGTCCTGGCCCTGGGTGTGGTCCTTCTCCAGGGTGGCGCGCATGGACTCGTACTCGCCGAACTCCTCGAGGATCTGCTCGGTGGTCCAGCCGAGCGCCTTCAGGAGGACGGTGACGGACTGCTTGCGCTTGCGGTCGATGCGCACACCGACCATGTCGCGCTTGTCGATCTCCATCTCCAGCCAGGCACCCCGGGACGGGATGATCTTGGCGGAGAAGATGTCCTTGTCGGACGTCTTGTCGATGGAGGAGTCGAAGTAGACGCCGGGCGAGCGCACCAGCTGGGACACCACGACACGCTCGGTGCCGTTGATGACGAAGGTGCCCTTGTTCGTCATGAGCGGGAAGTCGCCCATGAAGACGGTCTGGGACTTGATCTCGCCGGTCTCGTTGTTGGTGAACTCGGCCGTGACGAAGAGCGGGGCGGCGTACGTGAAGTCGCGCTCCTTGCACTCGTCGATGGAGTTCTTCGGCGGCTCGAAGCGGTGGTCGCGGAAGGTCAGCGACATCGACCCGGAGAAGTCCTCGATCGGGGAGATCTCTTCGAAGATCTCCTCCAGACCGGACTTGGTGGGGACGTCGTGCCCGTTCTCGAGAGCCTCCTCGACGCGAGCCTTCCACGCGTCGTTCCCGAGCAGCCAGTCAAAGCTCTCGGTCTGCAGCGCGAGAAGGTTCGGAACCTCGAGGGGCTCCTTGATCTTTGCAAAGGAGATGCGCAGCGGGGCGGTGCTGGCGCCGTTGTTCGTATTCGCGGTCGAGGCGTTGCGCGAGGCGGCCAAGAGGGGGTCCTTCCGAGGGCTCGGACTCACTACGCGCGTACCGGCCCCCCACTGGGCGCAGAGACGGACATTCCAGGTCGGAAATGATCCGGTCGTCCATGCTCGAGTGAGGGCATGCCCCTGGTGACGGGCAGGGGACAGCTAACAGGCAGCGCAAAGGGTCAGTGTAGCCACTTGGCACACTGATGTCCAGTGCGGTGTACGAGACCGGTTGGAGGCCCTCGTTGTCATCAACTCCTGCGGCAAGGCGCTGCCCTCAACGCACGGTGATACTGCCCTCTTTGCCGTCGATCCATGCCTCGGATTCGGATCCTTGTGACGACGCGTCCTGAGAATTGCGCGCTGCGTGCGGTTCGTCAAGGGCCCCCCTTGCCCGAACCGCCGCCGTCCGGCTCATCTCCGCGGCCCCTCGGAGGCACAACGAAGATCACCATACCCCCCGCCGTCCCGGGTGCAAGGCAGTCACCGCCGACCCCCCGATACGCCGAAGAGCGACCACCCGGATGGATGATCGCTCCTCGGCACTTGAGCGTTACACGCCTCTCAAGGCGCGTGACGGACCCTTGCGGACCCGGAAGGTCTTACTTGACCTCGACGGAGGCGCCGGCGCCCTCGAGGGCCTCCTTGGCCTTGTCGGCGGCTTCCTTGTTGACCTTCTCGAGGACCGGCTTCGGGGTGCCGTCGACGAGGTCCTTGGCCTCCTTCAGACCCAGGGAGGTCAGCTCGCGCACGACCTTGATGACCTGGATCTTCTTGTCGCCGGCGCCGGTGAGGACGACGTCGAACTCGTCCTTCTCCTCGACGGCCTCGGCGGCGGCGCCACCGGCGGCACCACCGGCGACGACGACCGGGGCGGCCGCGGCGGCGGTGACGTCGAACTTCTCCTCGAAGGCCTTCACGAACTCGGAGAGCTCGATGAGGGTCATCTCCTCGAACTGGGCCAGCAGCTCGTCCTGGGTGAGCTTCGCCATGATGGCGGTCCTTCCACTAAATCGGCAGGTGCCGGGTGTACTGGGTGAGGCGGGCGTTACTCGGGCCCGCATCGACCCTCACCTCATGCGGCGAGGGCCGGAAAGCGAGCCGAATTACTCGGCACCGCCCTGCTCGTCCTGCTTGGCACGGAGCGCGTCCACGGTGCGGACGAGCTTCGACGGCAGCGCCTGGAAGACGGAGGCAGCCTGGGACTGCTTCGCCTTGAAGGCACCGGCCAGCTTGGAGAGCAGCACCTCGCGGGACTCGAGGTCCGCGAGCTTCTTGATCTCGTCGGCGGACAGCGCCTTGCCGTCAAGGACACCGCCCTTGATGACGAGATTCGGGTTGTCCTTGGCGAAGTCACGAAGACCCTTCGCCGACTCCACCGGGTCACCGGTGACGAAGGCGACCGCCGTCGGGCCAGCGAAGAGCTGGTCGTCGAGCGTGATCCCGGCCTCGTTGGCCGCAATCTTGGTCAGCGTGTTCTTCACCACGGCGTACTGGGCGTTCTCACCGAGCGAACGACGCAGCGTCTTGAGCTGCGCCACGGTGAGACCGCGGTACTCGGTCAGCACGGCGGCGTTGGAGCTGCGGAACTTGTCCGTCAGCTCGGCAACCGCGGCAGCCTTGTCGGGCCTCGCCATAGAGCCTCGGCCTCCTTCCGGGTGATTCGGACCGCGCGGACCCGAAGGAGGACTGGGGAAAACGAAACGCCCCGGGCGCAGGCGCACGGGGCGAAGCTCGACCGGGTCTCCGCGCCTCGCGGCGGCGGCCTTCCGGGAACTCTTCCACTGTCACCTGCGCGGGTCGTCCGCAGTTCAGCGGATCCTTCGGCCACCGCACCCTCTTACGAGCGCACGGCAACGACCAGCGGTCTTTGGCTTCCCCGGAAGAGTACGTGACCGTATCGGCGTCAGGCAAATCGGCCGATCGGGGGCTCCCGGCGCACGGCGTGAGGCGCCGGGAGCCCCCGCCGGGGGGCTAGGCCGCGGAGCCGGCGCCCAGCGACTCCAGCTCCTTCATCAGCTCCATGAAGTCGAAGGTCTCACCGGCCGGCGGGGCCTGGACCTCGGCCTTGGCGCCGTAGTCCGAGTAGTGGGCGGTCATCTTCATCGTGCCCTGGGCCGTGGTCATGCCGACGACCATCTTGGCCGGGTAGTCGTCCTCGTCGACCCAGACCTCGGTGTCGTAGCCCTTCAGGCCCGTCTTCTTCATGTTGGCGACGAGCTGCTCGCGCTCCGCCTCGGAGAACATGCCCTCGAGCGCCTTGTTGGCGTCGACCATCTCCTCGATGGTGAGCGTGCCCTTGTAGTGCTCGGTCTGGACGCCGTCGACCTTCTCCGGACCCACGTGCTTCAGGTTCGGCGAGCCCAGCAGCAGGGCGAGCTGCTGCGCCGGGTCCTGGTTCATGTTCTCCAGGCCGCCGGCCATCTGCTTCTGGACCTCCGGGTCGCCGGACGCGTCGGCGACGGCCTTGAAGTCCATCTTCATCCAGCGCTTGCCGTCCATCTGCGCGGCCTGCTCGGCGCCCATGTCCATGTACATGACGCCGTCCACCATGATCATGCGGGTCTGCTGGGGGCCGTCCGGGGCGCCCGCCGTGAGGGCGGACCCCTTCATGGTGACGTCCAGGACCGCCGGGTCCCACCCCTGGACCCCGGACATCTCCATGGTGCCGCCGCCTTCGAGCCCGGCCGGCATGGTCATCGTCATCCGGACCTTCGAGGACTTGGCCTCCGAGGTCTTCTCGAAGGCGGCCTGGAGGACCTCGGCCGCCTCGTTCTGCGTCTGCGCCGCGGAGCCGGACGTGTCCGCCGACTTCTTGCCGCCCCCGTCCCCGTCCTGGCATCCCGCGAGGCCCACGACGACCGCAGCGGCCGTCAGACTGACACCCGCGCGCTTCCATGCGGCCATGGCCATGACTTCCCACCCCTGATTGTTTCTCTGTGCTGCGTGTGTGATTGCTGTGAACGGTAACCCACCGCGCCGACACAGACGTACGAAAAAACCCGTCCCCGCGCCCGAGTTGGGCGCGAGGACGGGTTCTTCACGCGTGCGCGAGTCCGGCCGTCGGCCGGCTCACCCGGCTCAGACGGCGGCCGGGTCCTCCTCGACGAGGAGGTTGCGGGTGCGGTTCGGGTCGAGCGGGATGCCCGGGCCCATCGTGGTGCTGAGGGCGGCCTTCTTGATGTACCGGCCCTTGGCGGCGGACGGCTTCAGACGGAGGATCTCCTCCAGGGCCGCGCCGTAGTTCTCCACCAGCTTGGTGTCGTCGAAGGACGTCTTGCCGATGATGAAGTGCAGGTTCGCGTGCTTGTCGACACGGAACTCGATCTTGCCGCCCTTGATGTCGTTGACAGCCTTGGCGACGTCCGGGGTCACGGTGCCGGTCTTGGGGTTCGGCATCAGACCACGGGGACCGAGCACGCGGCCGAGGCGACCGACCTTGCCCATGAGGTCCGGGGTGGCGACGACGGCGTCGAAGTCCAGACGGCCCTTCGACACCTCGTCGATCAGCTCGTCGGCGCCGACGATGTCGGCGCCCGCGGCACGCGCGGCCTCGGCACGGTCACCGGTCGCGAAGACCAGGACCCGGGCGGTCTTACCGGTGCCGTGCGGGAGGTTCACGGTGCCACGGACCATCTGGTCGGCCTTGCGCGGGTCGACACCCAGACGGAAGGCGACCTCGACGGTGCCGTCGAACTTGGTCGTGGACGTCTCCTTGGCGAGACGGACGGCCTCGAGCGGGGCGTACAGCTTCTCCCGGTCGATCTTGGCGTCCGCAGCGCGGAGAGACTTGCTGCGCTTGCTCACTGAAAGCTCCTGTGCGTTCGAGGAGTCGTGGTCCGGGCCGAGCAGGCCCTGCCACTACTGCGTTGGCTTACGGGGGGTGGAGGTCAGCCCTCGACCGTGACGCCCATGGAACGGGCGGTGCCGGCGATGATCTTCTCGGCGGCGTCCAGGTCGTTGGCGTTGAGGTCGGGCATCTTGGTGGTGGCGATCTCACGGACCTGCTCGCGGGTGATCTTCGCGACCTTGGTCTTGTGCGGCTCGCCGGAGCCCTTCTCCACGCCCGCGGCCTTGAGGATCATCTTCGCGGCCGGCGGGGTCTTCGTGATGAAGGTGAAGGAACGGTCCTCGTAGACCGTGATCTCCACCGGGATGACCCAGCCGCGCTGCGACTCGGTCGCGGCGTTGTAGGCCTTGCAGAACTCCATGATGTTCACGCCGTGCTGACCCAGCGCGGGGCCGACCGGCGGGGCCGGGTTCGCGGCACCGGCCTGGATCTGGAGCTTGATGAGCCCCGTGACCTTCTTCTTCTTGGGAGGCATGGCTCTCCGGGTCCTTTCGAATTCGGGTCCTGCCCGGGTCCCGGAAAGCTCCGGAACGCAGGCATACCGCACAACGATAACGGGTATGGATGCGCGGCCAAAAACCGAGCAGGTCAGACAAACGCGCGAGCGTTCGCCTGACCTGCGCGGAAGCTGTGAATCAGCCGGTCCAGAAGGCTAGTTCTTCTGGATCTGGTCGAAGGAGAGCTCGACCGGCGTCTCGCGGCCGAAGATCTCCACCAGGCCCTTGACCTTCTTGGAGTCCGGGTTGATCTCGTTGATGGTCGCCTGCAGCGTGGCGAACGGGCCGTCGGTGACGGTGACCGAGTCGCCGACCTCGAAGTCCAGCACCTGGACCTCGACCTTGCGCTGCGGAGCCGGCTTGCCCTCGGCCTCGGCGGCCTCGCGGGCAGCCTTCTCCTCGGCCTCCGGGGCGAGCATCTTGACGATCTCGTCCAGCGTCAGCGGGTACGGGTCGTAGGCGTTGCCCACGAAGCCGGTGACACCCGGGGTGTTGCGGACGACGCCCCAGGACTCGTTCGTCAGGTCCATACGGACCAGGACGTAGCCCGGGAGCTTGTTCTGCTTGATCGTCTTGCGGTCGCCGTTCTTGATCTGGACGACCTCTTCCTGCGGCACCTCGGCCTGGAAGATGTAGTCCTCGACGTTGAGCGAGACGGCGCGCTGCTCGAGGTTGGTCTTCACGCGGTTCTCGTAGCCCGCGTAGGTGTGGATGACGTACCACTCGCCGGGCAGGGACCGCAGTTCCTCGCGGAGCTTCTCGACCGGGTCGCGGTCGTCCTCCGGCTCGGCCTCGGCCTCTTCCTCCGCGGCCTCGGCGGACTCCTCGTCCGCGGCCTCGGCGTCGGTGGTGTCGGCAGCCTCGGCCTCGGCGGAGGCCTCGGTGTCCTCGACGTCCGCGCCCTCGACGGCGGCGAGCGCGTCCTCGGCGGACTCGGCCCCTTCGCCGTAAGGCTCGACGGCGTCGTTCACGTTCGGGTCAGACACGGTGGCTGCTTCTTCCTGGATACATAGGGGTGGAACATGCGAAAGGAGCGCCGGGTACCTCGGCGCTCTTCGCTCGGGGATCAGCCGAAGACGTACTTGGCGGCGTTGCTGAGGCCATAGTCGATCAGTGTCACCAGGCCGATCATCAGGACCACGAAGACGATGACCGCGGCCGTGTACGACGTCAGCTGGTTGCGAGTGGGCCAGACGACCTTGCGGAGTTCCGCGATGATCTGGCGGTAGAAGAGCGCCAGACGCTTCAGGGGGCCCTTCTTGGCACGCTTGCCGCCCTTGCGGGGCTTCTGCTCCTGGGCATCAGGCATGTCGATGGAGCCCACGGCGTCCGTCACTCGTCCTCACCTGATTCCGGGTCGTGGCCGTGCCGCGCCCGGTCTGAGCCGCACGGCGGTGCATTGCTGTACGTACATGCGCACACATCCTGGCGAAGGTGTGTGTAGCAGGGCCGGAGGGACTTGAACCCCCAACCGCTGGTTTTGGAGACCAGTGCTCTACCAATTGAGCTACGACCCTTTGTGCGTCCCCCAACGTACCGCATCCGGCCGGATGCTTGGTGTGCACCGGCTGAGCGCGGACCGCTGAAGGCCAACGAGGTGAGAGTGTACGTGTTCCTGGGCCGGGCGTCGAACAGAAAGTGCCTGGGAGGGGGCGCACCGGCCACGGGAAGGCCGGTGATCGTCCTGGCCACGCGGCCCGCGGACGCGCGATGCGGACTGGTGTTCCAGCTTTTGCCCGGTGTTGTTCAGTCCGTGAAACCGCTGTGCCGAGTGTGTTTCGTGTCTGGAACGATGGGCCTCATGAGCGCTGCAACCCCTCCCACCGAGCGCCGGGTCTCCGCCCGAGTCGGCGCGATCTCCGAGTCCGCCACCCTCGCCGTGGACGCCAAGGCCAAGGCCCTCAAGGCCGCCGGGCGACCGGTGATCGGCTTCGGCGCCGGTGAGCCCGACTTCCCGACGCCGGACTACATCGTCGAGGCCGCGATCGAGGCCTGCAAGAACCCGAAGTACCACCGGTACACCCCGGCCGGCGGCCTGCCGGAGCTGAAGCAGGCGATCGCCGCCAAGACGCTGCGCGACTCCGGCTACGAGGTCGACCCGGCCCAGATCCTGGTCACCAACGGCGGCAAGCAGGCCATCTACGAGGCCTTCGCCGCGATTCTCGACCCGGGCGACGAGGTCATCGTCCCGGCGCCGTACTGGACGACGTACCCCGAGTCGATCCGGCTGGCGGGCGGTGTCCCGGTCGAGGTCGTCGCCGACGAGACCACCGGTTACCGGGTGAGCGTGGAGCAGCTGGAGGCGGCCCGCACGGAGAACACCAAGGTTCTGCTGTTCGTCTCGCCCTCCAACCCGACCGGCGCCGTCTACAGCCGCGAGCAGATCGAGGAGGTCGGCCGCTGGGCCGCCGAGAAGGGCCTGTGGGTCCTCACGGACGAGATCTACGAGCACCTGGTCTACGGGGACGCCGAGTTCCACTCCCTGCCGGTGGTCGTGCCGGAGCTGGCCGACAAGTGCATCGTGGTCAACGGCGTCGCCAAGACGTACGCCATGACCGGCTGGCGGGTCGGGTGGGTCATCGGCCCGAAGGACGTCGTGAAGGCCGCGACCAACCTCCAGTCGCACGCCACGTCGAACGTGTCGAACGTCGCGCAGGCCGCCGCCCTCGCCGCCGTCTCCGGAGACCTGGACGCGGTCGCGGCGATGCGTGAGGCGTTCGACCGCCGGCGCAAGACCATCGTGCGGATGCTCAACGAGATCGACGGCGTGGTCTGCCCCGAGCCCGAGGGCGCGTTCTACGCCTACCCGTCGGTCAAGGCGCTGGTCGGCAAGGAGATCCGCGGCAGGCGCCCGCAGAACACGGTCGAGCTGGCCGCGCTGATCCTGGAGGAGGCCGAGGTCGCGGTGGTCCCCGGTGAGGCGTTCGGCACACCGGGCTATCTGCGGCTGTCCTACGCGCTGGGCGACGAGGACCTCGTCGAGGGCGTGAGCCGCATCCAGAAGCTGCTGGCGGAGGCGCGGGACTGACGTCCCTTCCGCTCCGCTCCGGGGGCGCCCAGGACTGTCCTGGGCGCCCCCGTTCGTCTGTGCGAGCAAGACCACGTCCGGGGAAAGCGCTACCGGGAGTGCCGTGACGTGCGGCAGGATCGGCGGATGGAGCGTGTACGTGATGTCTCTGAGCTGCCGAAGGCCCATCTGCATCTGCACTTCACCGGGTCGATGCGGCCCAGCACCCTGCTGGAACTGGCCGACAAGTACGGGGTGCGACTCCCCGAGGCGCTGACCGACGCCCTGACCGGCGGCGAACCGCCCCGGCTGCGCGCCACGGACGAACGCGGCTGGTTCCGCTTCCAGCGCCTGTACGACGCGGCACGCTCGTGCATCAGATCGGCCGAGGACATCCAGCGTCTGGTGCGTGAGGCCGCCGAGGAGGACATCCGGGACGGCTCCGGCTGGCTGGAGATCCAGGTCGACCCGACGTCGTACGCGCCCCGGCTGGGCGGGCTGATCCCGGCGCTGGAGATCATCCTCGACGCGGTGGACTCGGCGTCCCGCGACACCGGGCTCGGGATGCGGGTGCTGGTGGCCGCCAACCGGATGAAGCATCCCCTGGACGCCCGCACGCTGGCCCGCCTCGCCGTGCGCTACGCCGACCGGGGGATCGTCGGCTTCGGCCTCTCCAACGACGAACGGCGCGGCATGGCCCGCGACTTCGACCGGGCGTTCGCCATCGCACGCGACGGCGGGCTGCTGTCGGCGCCGCACGGCGGCGAGCTGGCGGGCCCCGCGTCGGTGCGGGACTGCCTGGACGACCTGGAGGCGCACCGGATCGGCCACGGGGTGCGGGCGGCGGACGACCCGCGGCTGATGAAGCGGCTCGCGGACCGGGGCGTCACCTGCGAGGTGTGCCCGGCGTCGAACGTCGCCCTCGGCGTCTACGACAAGCTGGAGGACGTGCCGCTGCGCACGCTGTTCGAGGCGGGCGTGCCGATGGCGCTGGGCGCCGACGACCCGCTGCTGTTCGGCTCCCGGCTGGCGGCGCAGTACGAGATCGCGCGGCGGCACCACGACTTCACCGACGCGGAGCTCGCCGAGCTGGCCCGGCAGTCCGTCCGGGGCTCGGCGGCGCCGAAGGACGTCAAGGAGAAGCTGCTGTCGGACGTCGACGCCTGGCTGACCGCCCCGGTGGGGTGAAGTGGGTGTAGGGCGGATACGGCTTGTAGCAGATCAGGACCTCGTACGGATGTCCCCCGCCCGGCCGCTGGGTGAGGCCCGGAAGGCTCGACACCAGCGCGAGCCGCCCCTGTGTGACGCCTTTCTGCCGCGGTCCCCAGCCGGCCGCGAAGGCACAGGACATGGCCGCCTCCGCGAAGACGTCCCGGCTGCCGAAGAGGAAGAGGGTGCGGGCGTGCAGGGCGTGCCGCAGCTCGTCACGGCAGTCGGGGCGCGCGGCGCGCTCGCGCCAGGCGGCCCCGTCACGGCCGGTGCGCGCCTCGTCGGTCCGCACGGTCAGGGGCGTGCCTGGTCCCGGCGTGCGGCGCAGGCGCGGCCACACGCTCGGGCGCAGTCCGTAGAAAGTGGTGGGCCAGGACGAGGTCCACCCGCTCCCCCCGGCCCTCGTCGGGCGGGACCGCGTCGCGCAGCGGCACGTGGACGACGGTGTGACGGGAGTACGCGGCGAAGGAGAACAGACCGGCGAGGCGGTTCAGTCCGTCGTGGTCGCCGAGGAGCAGGCCGATGGGCTCGGGGGCGAACAGTGACGTGTGGCGCAGCGGCCGGAGCGGCTGGACGACACGGTGTTCGTGCGGACCCGTGCGGGGGCGGTGCTGGAGCAGTCTCAGCTGCATGCGGGGAGCCTCACCCGCTCATGATCACGGCGGGGTGAGCCCCTCGGCAACGGAGTTCGCGGCTACAGGCCGACGCCGACCATGACCGGCTCGTTCACCAGGGTGATCCCGAAGGCGTCCCGGACGCCCGCCACGACCTCGCGGGCCAGCGCCAGCAGGTCCTCCGTGGTGGCGTCGCCGCGGTTGGTGAGGGCGAGGGTGTGCTTGGTGGAGATGCGGGCGGGCCCGCTGCCGTACCCCTTGGTGAAGCCGGCCTTGTCGATCAGCCAGGCGGCGGAGGTCTTGGTGAGCCCGTCCCCCGCGGGGTAGGCGGGCGGCTCCACGCCGTCCCCCAACCGCTCCCGCACACGCGTACGGAATGCGGCGAACGTCTCGTCGTCGAGGATCGGGTTGGTGAAGAAGGAGCCGGCCGACCATGTGTCGTGGTCCTCCGGGTCCAGCACCATGCCCTTGCCGGCCCGGAGCTTCAGCACCGTGTCCCGGGCGGTGGCCAGCGGCACCCGCTCGCCGGGCGCGACGCCGAGCACGCGGGCGGTCTCGGCGTACCTGACCGGGCCGGACATGCCGTCGGCGTCCTCCAGCCGGAAGCGGACGCGCAGGACGACGTACCGCTCGGGGTCGGCCTTGAAGCGGCTGTGCCGGTAGGAGAAGGCGCACTCCTCGTTGGAGAGGGTGACGGTCTCGCCGGAGCGCCGGTCGTAGGCGACGACCTCGGTGATCGTCGAGGCGACCTCCTGGCCGTACGCGCCGACGTTCTGGATGGGGGTGGCGCCGGCGGAGCCGGGGATGCCGGCCAGGCACTCAATGCCGGCGAGTCCGGCCTCGACGCAGGCGGCGACCGCGTCGGTCCACACCTCGCCGGCGGCCAGTTCGAGGTCGGTGCCGTCGAGGGTGACGCCCTTGGTGGCGACGACGAGCGCGGTGCCGTCGAAGCCCTTGTCGCCGATGACCAGGTTGGAGCCGCCGCCGATGACCAGCAGCGGGGTGCCCGCGGCGTCGGCCTCACGGACGGCGGCGATCACCTCGTCGTCGGTGGTCGCGGTGACCAGCCGGGTGGCGGGGCCGCCCAGCCGGAAGGTGGTCAGCGGGGCGAGGGGGGCGTCGTGGAGTTCCTGCACGGGCTCAAGACTACGAGACGGCGCCGCCGCCCCCCCGCTCCCGCTGCCGCGGCTCCGGGCCGGGCTCGGACTCAGGCGAGGCGCACGACCGCGCGCGAGGCGCCGAGGACCTTCTGTCCTGCGCTGGTCGCGGTGAGGTCGACGCGGACGGTGTTGTGGTCGAGCTTGGCGGCGACCTTGCCGCTGACCTCGATGACGGCGCCCTTGTCGTCGTCGGGGACGACGACCGGGCGGGTGAAGCGGACGCCGTACTCGACGACCGCGCCGGGGTCGCCCACCCAGTCGGTCACGACGCGGATCGCCTCGGCCATGGTGAACATGCCGTGCGCGATGACGTCGGGCAGCCCGACGTCCTTGGCGAACCGCTCGTTCCAGTGGATGGGGTTGAAGTCGCCGGAGGCTCCCGCGTACTGGACGAGGGTGGCGCGCGTCACGGGGAACGTCTGCGCGGGCAGCTCGGTGCCGACCTCGACGTCGGCGTAGGAGATCTTCGCCGTCATGGTGTGGTTCACGCCTCCTCGGCCGCGCGGGCCACCAGCTTGGTCCAGGCGGTCACGACGTGCTCGCCGTTCTGGTCGTGCACCTCGCCGCGGATGTCCAGTATGTCGTTGCCCGCCATCGTCC
The DNA here is from genome assembly GCF_022696125.1 of Streptomyces sp. GB4-14. Lineage (NCBI taxonomy): Bacteria > Bacillati > Actinomycetota > Actinomycetes > Kitasatosporales > Streptomycetaceae > Streptomyces > Streptomyces sp. GB4-14. The sequence goes on from NZ_RZHO01000002.1 coordinate 2,530,639, forward strand.
GGATGGTCTCGATGGTGGAGGTGACGGTCAGCCGGTCGCCGGCGCGCACGGGCCGGTTGTAGGCGAACTTCTGGTCGCCGTGCACCACCCGGCTGTAGTCGAGGCCGAGCTGCGGGTCGGCGACGACCTGTCCCGCGGCCTTGAACGTGATGGCGAACACAAAGGTCGGCGGGGCGATCACATCGGGGTGACCGAGCGCCCGGGCCGCCTCGGTGTCCGTGTACGCCGGGTTGGCGTCCCCCACTGCCTCGGCGAACTCGCGGATCTTCTCCCGGCCCACCTCGTAGGGCTCGGTGGGCGGGTAGGTCCGCCCCACGAAGGACTGGTCGAGCGCCATGCGCGCGGCACCTCCTGTGTCGGTCCAGGACCGACGTGTCTCACGGTGTGTGGTGTCGGTGGGGAAACGACACGAGGCCGCCCCCCGAGTGGGGGGACGGCCTCGTGTACGAGCCTGTTTTATCGCGTCTCGCGGTGCGCGGTGTGCGCATTGCAACGCGGGCAGTGCTTCTTCATCTCAAGACGGTCCGGGTTGTTACGCCGGTTCTTCTTGGTGATGTAGTTCCGCTCCTTGCACTCCACGCAGGCCAGCGTGATCTTCGGGCGGACGTCGGTGGCAGCCACGTGAGTGCTCCTTGACGAACGGATGGACTTGATTAACGCAAGAAGAGTAGCCGATCGAAGGACCGACCCCGCAATCGGCTACTGACAGTAGCGGTGACCGGACTTGAACCGGTGACACAGCGATTATGAGCCGCTTGCTCTACCGACTGAGCTACACCGCTTTGATGCGATCGGGCCCCGCCTCGCGGCGGGAACCTCTCACACCAGAGCCCCAAAACGGAATCGAACCGTTGACCTTCTCCTTACCATGGAGACGCTCTGCCGACTGAGCTATTGGGGCGAGCGATGAAGACATTACACGGTCCGCCGCCGTTCGCCCAAATCCGTTTCCGCCCTCCGTCCCCCTCCCGGGCGGACGGGCCACGCCGGTACGACTATTGCGCTCCTCCCGGCGCGGGACGGAGGCCAGTCCTAGGCTCGACTCACTCTGCGTGATCTTGTCTCAGCGTGACGTGCGTCCTCGTGCGCAGCCCGAGCCCCAGGAGCGCGATGCCCGACAACCGGCCGCAGCCACCGTCCCAGCCGTGGTCCTCGCCCTCCGGTTCCGGTCCGGCCGGCCCTCCCCCGCTCCTCCTGTGCGGCGCCCGCCTCACCGACGGCCGGACCGTGGACGTACGGCTGGGCGGCGGGCGCATCGAGGCCGTGGGCACGGCGGGCAGCCTCACGGCGGACGCCACCCGCGCGTGCGTGCCGCGGCTCGACCTCACCGGCTACCTGCTGCTGCCGGCCCCGGCCGAACCGCACGCGCACGCCGACACCGCCCTGTCCGCCGACGGGCCGGGCCCCGTCTCCCAGGACCCCGAGGACGTGCAGCGCCGGGCGACGGAGGCGGCGCTGCTCCAGCTCGGGCACGGGGCGACGGCCCTGCGCGCGCACGTGCGCGTCGGTGACATGGCGGGGCTCGGCGCGCTCCGGGCGGTGCTGCGCGCGGCGCGCTCGTTGCGCGGGCTGTCCGAGCTGACCGCGGTGGCGATGCCCCGGGTGCTGACCGGGGTGGCCGGGGCGGACGGGCTGGCGGTGCTGCGTGACGCGGTGAAGATGGGCGCGTCCGTGGTGGGCGGCTGCCCGGACCTCGACCCCGACCCCACGGGCTATGTGGAGGCGGTGCTGGAGACGGCCTCCGAGCACGGCCTGCCGGTCGACCTGCACACCGACGCGTCCGACCCGGCCCGGCTGGCCCGCCTCGCGGCGATGGCGGGCGGACTGCGCCCGGGGGTGACGCTCGGCCCGTGCGGAGGGCTGTCCGCCCTCCCCGCCGATGTCGCGGCCCGTACGGCGGAGCGGCTCGCGGCGGCCGGGGTGACGGTGGTGTGCCTGCCCCAGGGCGGCTGCGGCGCGGCGGACGGCCGGGAGGCGGCGCCGGTTCGGCTGCTGCGGACGGCGGGCGTGCGGGTGGCGGCCGGCAGCGGCTCGCTGCGGGACGTGTCGAACCCGGTGGGCCGTGGCGACCCGCTGGAGGCGGCGTACCTGCTGGCCTCCTGTCAGGGCCTGTCCCCCGAGGACGCGTACGCGGCGGTGAGCACGCGGGCGCGGGCGGCGATGGGGCTGCCGGAGGTGCGGGTGGAGGCGGGTTTCCCCGCCGACCTGCTGGCGGTACGGGGCGACGGCCTGCCGGCCGCGCTGTCCCTGGCGTACAGCCGGATCGTGGTGCACGGGGGGCGGGTGGTGGCCCGCACGAGCGCGGTGCGGGAGTACTGCGACTCGGCGGCGTCGGGCTCGGGTCCGGAGCTGCCGCGGCAGGGGCGAGGGCCGGCGTAGGCGGTGAGGGCAGGGGCGTGTGTCCCGCCCGGCTGGTCGGACGGCGGACGGGCCCGGTACGACGTACGGTCGAAGGCATGCGCATTGTCATCGCTGGAGGTCATGGTCAGATCGCGCTGCGGCTGGAGCGGTTGCTCGCCGCGCGCGGGGACGAGGCGGCGGGCATCATCCGCAAACCCGAACAGGCGGACGACCTGCGGGAGCTGGGCGCGGAGCCGATCGTGCTCGACCTGGAGTCGGCGTCCGTGGAGGAGGTCGCGGAGGTTCTGAAGGGCGCGGACGCGGCGGTGTTCGCGGCGGGCGCCGGTCCGGGCAGCGGCGTGGGCCGCAAGGACACGGTGGACCGGGCGGCGGCGGTCCTTTTCGCGGACGCGGCCGTGCGGGCGGGCGTACGCCGGTTCGTGATCGTGTCGTCGATGGGCGCGGACGCGGAGCACCAGGGGGACGAGGTCTTCGACGTGTATCTGCGCGCCAAGGGCGAGGCGGACGCGTACGTGCGGAGTCTGGAGGCCCTGGACTGGACGATTCTGCGGCCGGGTCAGCTCACGGACGAGCCGGGCACGGGCCTGGTCCGTCTGGAGGCCCGCACGGGCCGCGGCCCGATCCCCCGCGACGACGTGGCGGCCGTCCTGGCGGAACTGGTGGACACGCCCGCGACGGCGGGCCTCACCCTGGAACTGATCAGCGGCTCCGTGCCGGTGTCGGTGGCGGTGAGGTCGGTCGCGGGCAACTGAGCGGGGCGGGGGGCCGGTTCAGAAGAGGGGCATCTGCCCGGGGAACGGCGGGACGACGTAGCCGTCCAACGACGGCTGCTCGGGGCCCGGTCGAGCGAGCCTGCGGGACCCCGGACAGGAGGTCAGCTCCCCGCTGCCGCGGGTGCCGGGCGGATCGTGCCGCGCGTACCGTCCGGCGACGACGGCGATCTCACGGCGGCACTCGGGGCAGGGACGGCGACGCGGCGACATGTGTCCAGTGTGCCCGCGTGTCTTGCTGCCGGGGTGTCAGCTCGCGGCGACCACGAACGCGAGTGCCGTGACGCCCGCCCCGTCCTGCCGGCCGCGGGCGTGGTGCGCCGAGCACGTCACCGTGCGGCCGCCCGTCGCTCGCACCGAGCCCCTTGGCGTCCCGGACTTCCCCGTGCTTCCGCCGGTGCCAGGGCCCTCGCGCAGTGAGACAGCGGTCGCCTGCCCCGTGCGCGCCGCGCTCCTGGCGGCGCTGGTGGGCTCGGGCGTCCGGGGCTACCAGAGGCCTCATGGGCGAGGGCGTGGCAGGCGGCGGGGACACGTCCTTCGACCTACGGAGGCCGTGACAACGACGAAAGGGTCTGCGATCAGCGTTGCTGCTGGTCACAGACCCTTTCGGTCGTGTGGCGGCGCCAGGATTCGAACCTGGGAAGGCTGAGCCGGCAGATTTACAGTCTGCTCCCTTTGGCCGCTCGGGCACACCGCCGGGGTTGCTGCACTGAACCTCGCCTTCCGGCGGTGCTCGCTGGCAACGACGTAAACAATACCCGATGGACAGGGGTGCTCCGCCACCCGATTGATCGCCGCCTTGGGGCCGGGGGTGACTAGGCTGGTCCGGATGCGGTCCGGGGCCGATGCCGGGCTCGGGGGCCGCTCCAAGCACGCCGGATACGCGTCCGGTGCGCAGCCCGATACGCACCCCGAATCAAGGAGCCACAGGACATGGCCGACTCCAGTTTCGACATCGTCTCGAAGGTCGAGCGGCAGGAGGTCGACAACGCCCTCAACCAGACCGCCAAGGAGATCTCGCAGCGCTACGACTTCAAGGGCGTGGGCGCCTCGATCTCGTGGTCCGGGGAGAAGATCCTCATGGAGGCGAACTCCGAGGACCGGGTGAAGGCAGTCCTCGACGTCTTCCAGTCCAAGCTGATCAAGCGGGGCATCTCCCTGAAGGCCCTGGACGCGGGTGAGCCGCAGCTCTCGGGCAAGGAGTACAAGATCTTCGCGACGATCCAGGAGGGCATCTCCCAGGAGAACGCGAAGAAGGTCGCGAAGATCATCCGTGACGAGGGCCCCAAGGGCGTGAAGGCCCAGGTGCAGGGCGACGAGCTGCGCGTCACCTCCAAGAGCCGGGACGACCTGCAGACCGTCATCGCGCTGCTCAAGGGCAAGGACTTCGACTTCGCCCTGCAGTTCGTGAACTACCGGTAGGACGGCCGACGCGCCGGACGGACAGACGGAGAAGGGTGGGTGCCGCTCGGGCGCCCACCCTCTTCGCGTCGGTCGCTTCGCTGTCGGTCGCGTCGTCGTCAGTCGCGCGAGTGGCCGAACAGGATGCGGTAGGCGATCAGCAGGACCAGTGAACCGCCGATCGCGGCCACCCATGTGGTGCCGTCGTAGAAGTCCTTGCTGATCGGATGGTCCAGCCAGCGGGACGAGATCCAGCCGCCGATGAACGCGCCGGCGACGCCGATCAGGGTCGTGCCGACGAGGCCGCCCGGGTCTCGGCCGGGCAGCAGGAACTTCGCGATCGCTCCGGCCAGCAGGCCCAGAATGATCCAGCTGATGATCGTCATGCCGAGTACCTGCCCTTCCCCGCCGGCGTTCGCACCATGAAGGACGTCACGAGTACACCTTCCGGTTGCGCCTGATCAGTAGGGTGCGGCCCCATGACGAACATTCCCGTCGATCCCGGCCCTCCCGGACTGCGCCGCACCCTCGGCACGGGCGACGCCGTGGTCGTCGGCCTGGGCGCGATGCTCGGCGCGGGCATCTTCGCCGTGCTCGCGCCCGCCGCTCGGGCCGCCGGTTCGGCGCTGCTCCTCGGGCTGGCCGTCGCCGCAGTCGTCGCCTACTGCAACGCCGACTCGTCGGCCCGCCTGGCCGCCCTGTACCCGGCCTCGGGCGGCACCTACGTGTACGGCCGGGAGCGGCTCGGGGAGTTCTGGGGCTACCTCGCCGGGTGGGCGTTCGTCGTCGGCAAGGCGGCGTCCTGCGCGGCGATGGCGCTCACGGTCGGCGCGTACGTCTGGCCGGGGCAGGCGCATGCAGTGGCCGTCGCCGCCGTGGTGCTGGTCACGGTGGTCGACTACGGCGGGGTCCAGAAGTCCGCGTGGGTGACGCGGGCGATCGTGGGTGTGGTCCTGGCGGTCCTCGCTTCCGTGGTGGTCGTGTGTCTGACGTCCGGGGATGCCGCCCCGGGCCGGCTGGACGACGGCGTGTCGGGCGGGGCCGGCGGGGTGCTCCAGGCGGCCGGTCTGCTGTTCTTCGCGTTCGCCGGGTACGCGCGGATCGCGACTCTCGGGGAGGAGGTGCGGGATCCCGCGCGCACGATTCCGCGGGCCGTCCGGGTGGCCCTGGGCATCGTGCTCGCCGCGTACGCGGCTGTCGCCGTCGCCGTGCTTTCCGTACTGGGGGCCGAGTCGCTCGGTGCGTCCGTCGCGCCGCTCGCCGACGCGGCGCGGGCGGCCGGGGCGCCCGGGCTCGCGCCGGTGGTGCGGGTGGGTGCGGCGGTCGCCGCGCTGGGGTCACTGCTCGCCCTGCTGCTCGGGGTGTCGCGGACGACGCTGGCCATGGCCCGGGACCGGCACCTCCCGGCGCCGCTGGCCGCCGTCCATCCGCGGTTCCACGTGCCGCACCGGGCGGCGCTGGCCGTCGGCGGTGTCGTCGCCCTCCTGGCCGCCACCGTCGACGTGCGGGGCGCTGTCGGGTTCTCCTCCTTCGGTGTGCTGACGTACTACGCCGTGGCGAACGCCTCGGCCTGGACGCTGCGTCCGGGGGTCGCGGCCCGGGTGGTGCCGGCGCTGGGGTTCGCCGGGTGCCTGGCGCTGGCGTTCTCCCTGCCCTGGACCTCGGTCGCCGTGGGTGCGGCGGTGCTCGGTGCGGGTGTGGTGGCGTACGGGGTGCGGAAGGTGTGGGGGCGGCGGCAGGGGAATCACCCGGATCCGGGCGGGCGGTGACCCGTCCGTGGATTCATGATGCGCGGCGACCGCGGGACGTGTGCGGGCCTGTGGACAACCCGGCGCTTGTGGACAACCCTGCCCTGGGCCCCCGGCCTCGCCCCGACGAGGCGCGCCCCTGCCCGGCCCCGGCAGGGACCGCCGCTCACCTCACCAGCGGTCCGTGAACGCGCGGTCCGTGCGGACGATCTCGCGGCCCAGCGGGAACAGCGAGACCGGGATCAGCTTGAAGTTGGCGATGCCGAGCGGGATGCCGATGATCGTGACGCACAGGGCCAGGCCCGTGAGGATGTGGCCGAGGGCGAGCCACCAGCCCGCGAGGATCAGCCACAGCACGTTGACGATGAAGGACGGTGCCCCGGCGTCGCGGCGCTCGACCGTCGTGTACCCGAAGGGCCACAGGGCGTAGACGCCGATGCGGAACGCGGCCACGCCGAACGGGATGCCGATGATCGTGATGCACAGCAGCAGGCCGGCCACCATGTAGCCGAGGAACAGCCAGAAGCCGCTGAAGACGAGCCAGACGAGATTCAGGATGGTCTTCACAGGTGGCCTGCCATCTTCTCGAGCCGGGCGATGCGTTCCGCCATCGGCGGGTGGGTGGAGAACATCTTCGCGAGCCCCTGTCCCGGACGGAACGGGTTCGCGATCATCATGTGACTGGCCGTCTCGATGCGCGGCTCAGGGGGCAGCGGGAGCTGCTTGGTGCCCAGTTCCAGTTTGCGCAGGGCGCTCGCCAGGGCCAGCGGGTCGCCGGTGAGCTGGGAGCCGGAGGCGTCCGCCTCGTACTCGCGGGAGCGGCTGATGGCCAGCTGGATGAGGGACGCCGCCAGCGGGCCCAGGATCAGGACGAGCAGCATGCCGAGCAGGCCCGGGCCGTCGTCGTCGTCCGAGCGGCCGATCGGGATCAGCCAGGCGAAGTTGACCAGGAACATGATCACGGAGGCGAGGGCTCCGGCGACCGAGGAGATCAGGATGTCGCGGTTGTAGACATGGCTGAGCTCGTGGCCGATGACGCCGCGCAGCTCCCGTTCGTCGAGGAGGCGCAGGATGCCTTCCGTGCAGCAGACCGCCGCGTTGCGCGGGTTGCGGCCGGTGGCGAAGGCGTTGGGGGCCTCCGTCGGCGAGATGTAGAGGCGGGGCATGGGCTGGCGGGCCTGCGTGGACAGCTCTCGGACCATCCGGTACAGGCCGGGGGCCTCGAACTCGCTCACCGGGCGCGCCCGCATCGCCCGCAGGGCCAGCTTGTCGCTGTTCCAGTACGCGTAGGCGTTGGTGCCCAGCGCGACGACGACGGCGATGACGAGCCCCATGCGGCCGAAGAAGCTGCCGATGACGATGATGAGCGCGGACAGTCCCCCGAGGAGGACCGCGGTCCTGAGCCCGTTGTGCCGGCGGTGCACGGTACGCCCTCCAAGTCGTGCGGCAGGGGAACCCTTCGCTGATCGGTCTCCGATGTGCCACTGGTGTCGCGGTGACAGGTCCAGTGGACCCTTCCGTACTGGTCAACGCCAGGCGGAGGGCTGGGGTTCCCTGGTGGGCGCGGCCGCGGGGTGGGCCGTACGAGTGAGGGCGACGCCCTGCGGTGTTCGCGGGAGCCTTCCCCGGCTCAGAACAGGCCCGTGTCCGTGAAACGCAGGACCAGTTGGGGAGCTCCGGAGAGGACCACGCCCAGGACTGCCGTGAGGGCGATCGCCACGGTGACGGGGGCGGGGCCGCGGTGGCGTACGGGTTCGCCCTCCGTCGCGCGGAACAGCAGCGCCGTCCAGCGCAGGTAGTACACCAGCGCGATGACGACGTTGAGGGCCATGACGACGGCCAGCCAGCCAAGCCCCGCGTCGACGGCCGCCGCGAACACGGTGACCTTGGCGAAGAGGCCGATGACGCCCGGCGGGAGGCCGGCGAGGCACAGCAGGAAGAAGCCCATGACCAGCGCGGTGAGAGGGCTCACGGCGTACAGGCCGCGGTAGTCGGCGACCCGGTTGAGCCGGTGCGCGCGGCCGACGAGGGCGGCCACCGCGAAGGCGCCCAGGTTCACGGCGCCGTACATGAGGGCGTAGGCGAGGGTGGAGCCGACCGGCTTCTCGGGGTCGTCGGAGTATCCGGCGGCGGCGATCGGCACGAGCAGGTAGCCGGCCTGGCCGACGGACGACCAGGCGAGCAGGCGTACGGCGCTGTACGCGCGCGTGGGCTGCTGGCGCAGGGCGCCGACGTTGCCGACGGTCATGGTGAGCGCGGCCAGCACGGCCAGGGCGGGGGCCCAGGCGTCGGCGTACGAGGGGAGGGCGACGACGGTGACGAGGATGAGGCCGGAGAAGCCGACCGCCTTGCCGATGACGGACAGGTAGGCGGCGATCGGCAGCGGGGCGCCCACGTAGGTGTCGGGGACCCAGAAGTGGAAGGGGACGGCGGCCGTCTTGAAGGCGAAGCCGACGAGGGTGAGGACGACGCCGGTCTGCGCGAGGGTGGCGAGCTGCCCGTCGACGTCCTGGATGCGTTCGGCGACCCGGGTGAGGTGGAGGGTGCCGGTGGCGGCGTAGACGAAGCTGATGCCGAGCAGGCTGACCGCGGTGGCGGTGACGGAGGAGAGGAAGAACTTCAGGGCCGCCTCGGAGGACCTGCGGTCGCCGTGGCGCAGGCCGACCAGGGCGAACGCGGGCAGCGAGGCGACCTCCAGGGCGACGACCAGGGTCGCGAGGTCCCGGGAGGCGGGGAGCAGGGCCGCGCCGGCGGCGGAGGAGAGGAACAGGAACCAGTACTCGCCCTCGGGGAGCCGCTTGCCGGAGTCCTTCAGCGCGGTGACCGACAGCAGGGCGCAGAGCAGGGCGCCGCCGAGCACCAGGAACTGGATGACGAGGGTGAAACGGTCCGCGGTGTAGCTGCACACCTCGGTGTCGCCGACCAGGCAGAAGGTGGAGCGGTCGGCGTCGAGGAGCGGCAGCAGCATGAGCGCGGCAGCCACGAGTCCGGCCACCGCGATCCAGCCGAGCAGGGGCTTCCTGGACTCCGCGAGGAACAGGTCGGCGACCAGCACGACGAGTCCGACGACCGCCGCGATGGTGGGCGGTGCGATGGCCAGCCAGTCGACGGACTGGACGAGGGAGCTCATCGGGTGCCTCCTGCGAGGAGCTGCTGCACGGCCGGGTCGGTCAGCCCGAGGAGGGCCTTGGGCCACAGGCCTGCGACGACGGTGAGGACGACGAGCGGGGTCCAGGCCGCGAACTCGTAGGAGCGCACGTCGGTGCAGGCCGGCGTGTCCTTCGGCGCGGCGCCCATGCAGACGCGGCGGACCACGATCAGCAGGTAGGCGGCGGTGAGCAGGGTGCCGAACGCGCCGATCGACATGAAGGTGAGGAAGGCCGGTCGGCTCAGCCCCTCGGCGGGGTCGAAGGCGCCGAACAGCGCCAGCATCTCGCCCCAGAAGCCGGCGAGGCCGGGCAGGCCGAGGGAGGCGACGGCGGCGAAGGCGAGCAGGCCGCCGAGGCGGGGGGCCCTGCCGTAGAGGGCGGCCCCGGTCTCCTGGGCGAGCGCGTCGAGGTCGGTGCTGCCGGTGCGTTCCTTCAGGCCGCCGACCAGGAAGAACAGCAGGCCGGTGATGAGGCCGTGGGCGATGTTGGCGAACAGGGCGCCGTTGACGCCGGTCGGGGTCATGGTCGCGATGCCGAGCAGGACGAAGCCCATGTGGCCGACGGAGGAGTAGGCGATCAGGCGCTTGAGGTCGCCCTTCGCGCCCTTCCTGGCCAGGGCGAGGCAGGCCAGGGACCCGTAGACGATGCCGACGACGGCGAACGCGGCGAGGTACGGCGCGAAGGTGCGGAAGCCGTCGGGCGCGGCCGGGAGCAGGATGCGGACGAAGCCGTACGTGCCCATCTTCAGCAGGACGCCGGCGAGCAGGACGGAGCCGACCGTCGGGGCCGCGGTGTGCGCGTCCGGCAGCCAGCTGTGCAGCGGCCACATCGGCGTCTTCACGGCGAGCCCGATCCCGATCGCCAGAACCGCGATGACCTGCACGGATACGGAGAGTGAGCGGCCGTTGTCAGTGGCGAGTGCCACCATGTCGAACGTGCCCGCCTTGATCCCGATCAGGAGCAGGCCGAGCAGCATGACCACCGAGCCGAGCAGCGTGTACAGGATGAACTTCCAGGCGGCCTCGGCCCGGCCCTCGCCGCCCCAGCGGGCGATGAGGAAGTACATCGGGACGAGGACGGTCTCGAAGGCGAGGAAGAACAGGACGAGGTCGAGGACGGCGAAGGTCGCCAGGGTGCCGGACTCGAGGACGAGCAGCAGGGCGACGAAGGCCTTCGGGGACGGCCCCGTGGGCGGCTTGAAGTACGAGTGCAGGGCGCTGAGGAAGGTCAGCAGGGCGGTCAGGACCAGAAGGGGGAGCGAGATGCCGTCGATGCCGAGGTGGATCCGCACGTCGAGTGCGGGGATCCAGCTGATGTCGGTCGTGGCCTGCATCGTCGACGGGTGGTCGTGGTCGAAGCCGAGCGCCAGGACGATCGCGGCGACGAGGATCACACCGGTGACGGTGACGCCGTGGCGGAGCACGGCCTGCTCGGGCGACTTCCCCTTCAGCCCGGGCGGGGCGGGCAGCAGAGCGGCGGCCGCGCCGAGGAGCGGGCCGACGACGACCAATGCCAGAAGGAACTGCATCACGGACTCGTTGATATCGATCACGCCTGCTCACGCTCCCGTGGCGACGAGGACGGCGGCGACCGCGAGGACGACGGTGCCGGCGAGCAGCGCGCTCACATAGGTCTGCAGATTGCCGGTCTGGGCGCGCCGGACGGCGGCGCCGAGCCAGCGGGGCAGGGTGCCCGCGCCGCGTACGTAGGTGTCGACGACCTCCCGGTCGAGGAACCGCACGAGGCTCGCGCCGGCCCGCACCGGGCGGACGAAGAGCGCCGAGTACACGGCGTCCAGGTGGAAGCCGACGGCCGCGTGCCGGTGCAGCCGGCCGAGCAGCAGCCGTCCGGGGTCCGCGGGGTCGGCCGCGTGGGCGATGTCCCCGTAGGCCGGTTCGTGGCTCGCGATGGCCTCCGCCTCGACCTGCCCGGCGTCTGCCTCGGGGTGGGCGGCGACGGCGCCGAGGGGGACGCGGGCGGCGTACGCGGTGGTGTGCCGCCAGGTGGCGTAGGTGACGATGCCGCCGACCAGGGCCACGCCCGTGCCGAGCACGGAGGTGGTGAGGGTCGGGGTGAGGTCGTGCCCGTCGAACCAGTCGGGCAGGACCCGGAAGGCGAAGCCGCCGAACGCCAGCGACGGCACGGCGAGCACCCACAGCACGGTGGTCATGGTGAGCGGCTGCCGGCCGTGGTCGGGCGCCTCGGTGCCGCTGCCGCGGAAGGCGAGCAGCCACAGCCGCGTCGCGTACGCGGCGGTGAGGAGGGCGGTGAGCAGCCCGGCGAGGAGGACGATCCAGCCCGCGGCGGCGGGGGCGTGCTCGGTGTTGCCCGTGACGACGTGCTCGGCGACGCCGAGGACGGCCTCCTTGGAGAAGAAGCCGCTGAACGGCGGGATCGCGGCGAGCGCGAGGAGCGCCACGGTCATCGTCCAGTAGGCGTCGGGGACACGGTCGCGCAGATGGCTCATGCGGGACATGGCGGCCAGGGAGTTGGTGCCGGCGGCGTGGATGATCACGCCGCCGGCGAGGAACAGCAGCGCCTTGAAGGCGCCGTGGGACAGGAGGTGGAAGACGGCGGCGCCCCGGTCGGCCACGGCGAGGGCGCCGGTCATGTAGCCGAGCTGGCCGATCGTCGAGTAGGCGAGAACGCGCTTGATGTCGTCCTGGGCGAGGGCGGCGAGCGCCGAGCCGGTCATCGTCACGGCGGCCATGACGGCGAGGACGGTCATCGCGGCCTGTGAGGCCTCGAAGAGCGGGAGGAGGCGGGCGACGAAGTAGACGCCGGCGGCGACCATCGTCGCGGCGTGGATCAGCGCGGAGACGGGGGTGGGGCCCGCCATCGCGTCCGGCAGCCAGGTGTGCAGCGGGAACTGCGCGGACTTGCCGGCCACGCCCGCGAGGAGCAGCAGGGAGATCAGCGTCGGGTGGTCGATGCCGCCGTGCGCGACGGCGCCGAGGATCCGGGTGATGCGGAAGGAGCCGGCGTCGGCGGCGAGCGCGAACAGGCCGATGAGGAAGGGGACGTCGCCGAGCTTGGTGACCAGGAAGGCCTTCAGTGAGGCGGCGCGCGCCTCGGGGGTCTCCCAGTAGTGGCCGACGAGGAAGTAGGAGCAGATGCCCATCACTTCCCAGCCGACCAGCAGCACCATCAGGTCGCCGGTGTAGACGACCAGGAGCATCGCGGAGGTGAACAGCGAGACGAGAGCGGCGTAGGACGGGTAGCGCGGGTCGTCGCGCAGATAGCCCGTGGAGTAGATCTGCACGCAGGTCGCGACGGTGCCGACGACCACGGCGGTGAGGGCGGCGAAGCCGTCGATGTGCAGGGCGAGTTCGATCGGGACCGAGCCGGTGGGGGTGAGCTCGGTCGCGGCGTCGACGGGGCCGCCGCCGCCCTGGCGCGCGGCGACGGTGGCGGCGAGAGCGAGGGAGGCGAGCGTCGGCAGGACGGCGAGCGGGCGGGCGAAGCCGGGCGCGGTCCGGCCCAGCAGCAGTCCGGCGAGCGCGCCGAGGAACGGAAGGAGGGGGACGAGGACGGCGAGGGTGGTCGTGGTCACGCGGTGGCCTCGGCCTTCTCGCCGGCGGCCGGGGCGGGGAGGGCGCGGCCGGTGGCGTCGCTGTCGGGGTCGTCGGGGTCGTGGCCCTCGGCGGTGTCGCGGAGCCGGTCGATGTCGGAGGTGCCGCGGTTGCGGTACACGGCGAGGACGATCGCGAGGCCGATGCCGATCTCGGCGGCGGCGATGGCGATGGTGAACAGCGCGAGGGCCTGGCCGGAGTGGAGGGTGTCCTCCGCGACCCGGCTGAGCCAGGCGTCGAAGGCGACGAGGTTGAGGTTGACGGCGTTGAGCATCAGCTCGACCGACATCAGCACCAGGATCGCGTTGCGGCGGGCGAGGACGCCGTAGAGGCCGGTGCAGAAGAGGAGGGCGGCGAGGACGGCGGGGTAGGCGAGGTGCATCAGCGGGTCCCTTCCTGGTCGCGCCGGGTGCGGGACGCGCCGGTCGCCGTGCCGGACGCGGCCGCGTCCTTCGCTCCGGGCTCGGAGCCGGCCTTGGCCTTGCGGGACAGGACGATCGCGCCGACGAGCGCGGCGAGGAGGAGGACGGAGAGGGCTTCGAAGGGGAGGACCCAGTGCTGGAAGAGGCCGGCGCCGGTCACTTCGGTGGTGCCGGAGGGGGCGCCGTCGAGGTCGATCCAGGTGGTGCGGAAGGCGTCGACGACCACCCAGACCAGGGCGGCCGCCGCGGCGACGGCGACGGCGAGCGCGCCCCAGCGGTTGCCGGAGTCGGCGTCCGGTGAGCGGCCGATGGGCGCACGGGTGAGCATCAGCCCGAACAGAAGGAGGACGACGACGGAGCCGACGTAGATGAGGACCTGCACCCAGGCGATGAACTCGGCGGTGAGCAGCAGGTATTCGACGGCGAGCCCGCCGAGCGCGACCACCAACCACAGGGCGGCGTGCACCAGCTGCCGGGTAGTGACGGTGACGACGGCGGCCCCGAGGGTGACCAGGCCGACGAGGAGGAAGGCGATCTCCACGCCGGTCGGGGACAGGAAGCCGGGCGCCCCGGCCGCCCGGTGCACTGTGCCGGCCGCGAGCGCGCCGGCGGTCGCTGCGGTGCTCATGCGCGGCCCTCCTGACCCGGTTCGCCGGCCTGGGCGGCCGCGAGTTTGTCGGCGGTCTTGCGGGCCGCGGCCACTTCCTTCGGTTCCTCCGCGCCCGGGTCGAGGGCGGGCGGGGCAGGGACGGTCCACATCCACTCGCGGAGCTTGTCCCGCTCGTGGGTGAGGTCGCGGATGTCGGTCTCCGCGTACTCGAACTCCGGGGACCAGAACAGCGCGTCGAAGGGACAGACCTCGATGCAGATACCGCAGTACATGCACAGGGAGAAGTCGATGGCGAACCGGTCGAGGACGTTGCGGCTGCGCTCACGGCCGCCGGGGGCGGCGGGCGGGACGGTCTCCTTGTGCGAGTCGATGTAGATGCACCAGTCGGGGCACTCGCGGGCGCACAGCATGCAGACCGTGCAGTTCTCCTCGAACAGGCCGATCACCCCGCGGCTGCGGGGCGGCAGTTCGGGCTGTGTGTCCGGGTACTGGGCGGTGACGGACTTCCGCGTCATCGTCCGCAGCGTGACGGCCAGGCCCTTGGCCAGGCCGGAGCCGGGGATCGGGGCCATTACAGGAACACCACCTTGACGACGCCGGTGAGGGCGATCTGGGCGAGGGCGAGGGGAACGAGGAGGGTCCAGGCGAACTTCTGCAGCTGGTCCTCGCGCAGCCGGGGGTAGCTGACGCGCAGCCAGATGACGACGAAGGCGAGTACGGCGGTCTTCAGCAGGGTCCACACCCAGCCGAGGCCATCGGCTCCCCAGGGTCCGTGCCATCCGCCGAGGAACAGGACGGTGGTCAGGCCGCACAGCACGACGATCCCGGCGTACTCGGCGAGGAGGAACAAGGCGAAGCGCAGGCCGGTGTACTCGGTGTACGCGCCGAAGATGATCTCCGAGTCGGCGACCGGCATGTCGAAGGGCGGGCGCTGCAGTTCGGCGAGGCCCGCGACGAAGAAGACCAGCGCGCCGGTGATCTGCCAGGGCAGCCACCACCACTCGAACGCGTCGAGGATGCCGACGAGGGACACGGTCCCGGCGGCCATCGCCACGGAGGCGGCGGTGAGCAGCATCGGCAGTTCGTACGCGAGGAGCTGGGCGGCGGTACGGAGACCGCCGAGGAGGGAGAACTTGTTGGCGGACGCCCAGCCGGCCATGAGCGACCCGAGGACGCCGACGCCCATCACGGCCAGGACGAAGAACACGCCCGCGTCCAGCACCTGGCCGACCGCGCCCTCGCCCGGCCCGATCGGAACGGCGAGCAGCACGAGGAGGTACGGCAGGAGTGCGACGGCCGGGGCGAGCTGGAAGATGCGGCGGTCCGCGCCGGCCGGGACGACGTCCTCCTTCTGCGCGAACTTCACACCGTCGGCGATGAGCTGGGCCCAGCCGTGGAAGCCGCCGGCGTACATGGGGCCGAGGCGGCCCTGCATGTGCGCCATGACCTTGTGCTCGGTCTGGCCCACGAGGAGGGGGAAGGTCAGGAAGACGACGAACACGACGAGGAGTCGCAGGGCGACGTCGAGAGCGTCGGTCACCGCGTGCCTCCTGAGGGGTCGTCGGGGGTGTTCGGGTCTGGGCTGCTCGGGTCAGGGCTGCTGGGGTCAGAGCTGTTCGGGTCTGGGCTGTCGGGTTCGGGGCGCGACCCGTTCTCCGGCTCCTCGGGACGCGCTGCGGGGCCTGGCTCGGGACGCGCTTCGGGGCCTGGCTCGGGACGCGCTTCGGGGCCTGGCTCGGGCCGGGGCGCGGCCTTCGGCTCCGGTTCTTCGAAGGCCGGCCGTGCGTGGTGCCAGGGGGCGTCCGGGCTGCGTGGGGCGACCGGCGGCTTGCGGTCGCGCGGTTCCTCGCTGGGAGCCGCTGCCGTGTCGTCGGCGGCCGGAGCCTGGTCCTGTTCCGCGCGCTGACTCGCGGAGCCCTCGGACGCGGACCGCGCCCGGCGGGGACCGCCCGTGCCCGGGGCGCCCTCGCGCTGCGACACCGAGCCCTCGCTCGCGCTGCGCGACCGGCGGGAGGGGGCGTCCGGCCGCCGGCCGCCGGACCCCTCGGACGCCGATCGCGCCCGACGGGGCGCGCCGGTCCCAGCGGCACCGGCCCCCGAGCCGCCCGCTTCCCTCTGGCTCGCGGAGCCCTCCGACACCGACCGCGCCCTGCGCGGGGCGGCCGGTGGCTCGGCCGCAGTCGCGTCGGAGCCGGCACCCGCCCCCGCCGTCTGGCTCGCCGAGCCCTCGGAGACGGAGCGGGTACGGCGAGGCGGGCGTTCGCTCGTGGTACGGGCCGACGCGGTGGCCGTGCGGCGGGCGGGGCGGGCCGGGGCGGGCGGGAGCTGGCCCTTGAGCGGGCCCCACTCGTTCGGGTCGGGCACGCCCGGCGGCAGCATCTGGCGCCGCTTGGGTCCGCCGTGCTCCGACTCCCCCGGCTCCTTGGCGCCGGGCCACGCCTTGGCGACCCGGGCCGCGAGGACGAAGTCCTTGCGCAGCGGGTGGCCCTCGAAGTTGTCGGGCAGCAGCAGGTGGTCGAGGCCGGGGTGTCCGGTGAAGTCGACGCCGAACATCTCGTGGGTCTCCCGCTCGTGCCAGGCCGCGCCCGCGTAGACGTCCACGGCGGAGGGCAGGACGGGGGTCTCGTGCGGCACGGTGGTGCGCAGCAGCAGCCGCCGTACCGGGGAGAGGGCGACGACGTGGGCGGTCACGCGGAAGCCGGTGCCGGGTTCGTCGACCGCGCTGAGCCAGTCGAAGAAGGTGCAGCCGAGGCGGTCGCGGGCGGCTTCGAGGGCGGGGATCCAGGCGTCGGACGGCACGTCGACGGTGAGGACGCCGTACGCCTCCTCCGCCGTGGCCTGCGCGCCGAACAGATCCTCGACGTCCGCGGGGAGCCAGCCGACGGCGGTCATCCGGCCTCCCCCTCCCCCTTGGGCGCGGACGGCCGGACCTCGCCCTTGGGCGCGGGCGGCCGGACCAGCCCGCTCTGCAGCGCCGCCGCCGAGGGACGCCCGGCGGAGCCGGCGCCGTACCGCTCCCCCAGCGACTCCTGGGCGATCTTCTCCTGGAGCTTGAGGATGCCCTGGAGCAGTGCCTCGGGCCGGGGCGGGCAGCCGGGGACGTAGACGTCGACCGGGATGATCTGGTCGACGCCCTTGGTGACGGAGTAGGAGTCCCAGTAGGGGCCGCCGCAGTTGCTGCACGCGCCGAAGGAGATGACGTACTTCGGCTCGGGCATCTGTTCGTACAGGCGCTTGACCGCGGGCGCCATCTTGTCGGTGACCGTGCCGGAGACGACCATCAGGTCGGCCTGGCGGGGTCCGGGCGCGAACGGGATGACGCCGAGACGGATGAAGTCGTGCCGGGCCATCGACGCGGCGATGAACTCGATCGCGCAGCAGGCGAGGCCGAAGTTGAACACCCAGAGCGAGTAGCGGCGGCCCCAGTTGAGGACCACCTTCATCGGCTCGGGGGCGAGCCGGGCGAGCGCGCCGAGCCTCCCCGTGCCTTCGCCGGGGGGAAGTCCGGGCTCCGGAAGCAGCACCGGTTCGGGGGCGGCAGGGTTCACGTCCATGTCAGGACGCCCTTCTTGTAGGCGTACAGCAGGCCCACGGCGAGGAAGCCGAGGAAGACGAACATCTCCACGAGAGTGGTCGCGCCGTATCCGTCGGCGGCGAAGACGGTCGCCCAGGGAAACAGGAAGACGGAGTCGACGGCGAAGATCACGTAGAGGAAGGCGTAGACGTAGTAGCGGACCTGGGTGTGCGCCCAGCCCTCGCCGACGGGGTCGACGCCGCACTCGTACGTCAGCAGCTTCTCCGGCGTGGGCACCACCGGCCGCAGCAGGCGGCCCGCGCCGAAGGCGACGGCCACGAACAGCACGCCGACGACGGCGAGCAGTCCGACGACCGAGTAGGACTGGAAGTAGTCCGCCGCGACGACGGTCGTTTCCCGCACGTCCGCCCCTCACTCCTCAGATCGGCGACCAGGCGCTCCTGCCTGTGCCCTGCCCTCGATCCGTGCCGGTGAACGCCGAACGCCACGGTCCGACGATCTGTACGCACGGGAGTCTAGGCCCTGATAAAGGCACGGTAAGCAGCCCGTCGGGGCTCGGCATGCGGGGGTGGGGTTTTCCTCAGTTCAGGTTGGCGGTCCGCCTCATGGCGCGGGCCCCCCGCCGCCGGGCAGGCTGGGCCCATGACCGAACCGATCCCGCAGCCGGCCGGACCGGGCGACCGCCCGCCGCCGGCCCGCTTCGCCTACGACGCGCACACCTGGAAGGAGATCGCGCATCTCCTGACGAACCTCCCGGTGTCGATAGTCGGCTTCGTCTACACGGTGACCGCGCTGTCCATCGGTGCGGGCATGACGGTCACGGTGATCGGTCTGCCCCTGCTCGCCCTCGGTCTGATGGGGGCGCGGCAGCTGGGACGGCTGGAGCGGGCACGCGCGAGGGCGATGCTCGGGGTGCGGGTGGACGAGCCGAGTCCGCTGCCATGGCGGAGGTCCGGCGGGTTCTGGCCGGGGCTGTGGCAGGCGGTCAAGGACCCGGTGGGCTGGCGGACGTGCCTGTTCACGCTGATACGGATGCCGTGGGGCGTCCTCACCTTCACCGTCACCCTGACCGGACTGTTCGTGCTGTGGCCGGTGCTGGCGTTCGTGGTGCGGGCGATGGCCGATGTGGACCGGGCGATGGTGCGGGGTCTGCTGTCGCCGTCGGACGAGCTGGAGAAGCGCATCGCCGAGCTGGAGTCGGACCGCGGGATCGTGGTGGACACGGCGGCGGCGGACCTGCGGCGCATCGAGCGGGACCTGCACGACGGGGCGCAGGCCCGGCTGGTGAACCTGGCGATGGGGCTGGGCCTGGCGAAAGAGAAGCTGCTGGAGGACCCGGACGCGGCGGCGTCGATGGTCGAGGAGGCGCACGGCGAGGTGAAGCTGGCGCTGCAGGAGCTGCGGGACCTGGCCCGGGGCATCCACCCGGCGGTCCTCACCGACCGGGGTCTGGACGCGGCCCTGTCGTCGGTCGCCGCGCGGTGCACGGTGCCGGTGGCGGTCACCGTCGACCTGGAGGAGCGGCCGGCGCCCGCGATCGAGGGCATCGCCTACTTCACGGTCTCGGAGCTGCTGCAGAACGTCAGCAAGCACAGCCGGGCGCGATCCGCGTCGGTGGAGGTGTGGCGGTCGGAGAACCGGCTGTTCCTGCAGGTGCGGGACGACGGCGTGGGCGGGGCGAGCCTCGACGGCGGCACCGGCATGCGGGGGCTCGCCGACCGGCTGGGCGCGGTGGACGGGCTGTTCGTCGTGGACTCGCCGGAGGGAGGTCCGACGACGGTGACGGCCGAGCTGCCGTGGCGCGACCGCTCCGGCACCCCGGCCGGGAAGGCGCCCGGCAAGGGGGCGTCCGCCCGCGGCCGTAGGTAGGGAAAACCCCCCGCCGAAGACTGCGACGGCCTTCATTCCCCGCCGACCTGCGACGCAGCACCCTGGTGGTACGACAGCACAGCCGCCGGACGAGGAGAAGGACGAAGCCGATGGCCACGGAGTACGGACAGGGCTACGGGCTCCCCACCGGGCCCGGACACGCGCAGGGCGTGGGGGGACGGCGGCACCTGATGCCGGCGGCGCTGCGGGCGCCCGTCGAGGGGCGCGCCTGGCGGGAGCTGGCCTATGTGCTGCTGAGCCTGCCGATCAGCATCCTGATGTTCACCTACGCGGTCACGATGGTGTCGCTGGGCGCGGGCCTGCTCGTGACGTTCCTCGGGGTGCCGGTGCTCGCGGCGGCGCTCGCCGGGTGCCGGGGCATCGGGTCGGTGGAGCGGGCGCGGGCACGCGGGCTGCTCGGCCTGGACGTGGGCGAGCCGGAGCCGCTGCGGCTGAAGCGGCAGGGGTTCATGGGCTGGGTCGGCGCGGTGCTGAAGAGCGGCACCTCGTGGCGGGCGCTGCTGTACTCGGTGCTGCAGCTGCCGTGGGCAGTGTTGTCCTTCACGGTGACGGTCACCGTCTGGTCGCTGGGCTGGTCGCTGCTGACGTACCCCCTGTGGTTCTGGGTGCTCCCGACGTACGCGGGCCAGGACGGCATACAGCTGTACGGCGACGAGCAGCGGGCGATCTACCTGGACAACCCGTTCGAGATCGCGGTGACGGCGGGTGTGGGTCTGCTGTTCACGCTGGCCACGCCGTGGATCGTGCGGGCGCTGACGACGGTGGACCGGGTGATGGTGCACGGGCTGCTGGGCCCGTCGCGGCTGGCGACCCGGGTGGTGGAGCTGGAGTCGGACCGCGGCGTCGTGGTGGACACGGCGGCGGCGGACCTGCGGCGCATCGAGCGGGATCTGCACGACGGGGCGCAGGCCCGGCTGGTGAGCCTGGCGATGGACCTGGGTCTGGCGAAGGAGAAGCTGCGGGAGGACCCGCAGGCCGCGGCGCGGATGGTGGACGAGGCGCACGGCGAGGTGAAGACGGCCCTGCAGGAGCTGCGGGACCTGGCCCGGGGCATCCACCCGGCGGTCCTCACCGACCGTGGTCTGGACGCGGCGCTCTCCGCGGTCGCCTCGCGCTGCACGGTGCCGGTGCAGGTGGAGGTGGACCTGTCGGAGCGTCCGGCGCCCGCGATCGAGGGCATCGCCTACTTCACGGTCTCGGAGCTGCTGCAGAACGTCAGCAAGCACAGCCGGGCGACGTGGGCGGCCGTGGAGGTGTGGCGGTCGGCGGAGCGGCTGATGCTCCAGGTGGCGGACAACGGCGTGGGCGGCGCGGACCTGTCGCGCGGTTCCGGGCTGGCGGGTCTGGCGGAGCGGCTGGACGCGGTGGACGGGATCCTCGTGGTGGACTCGCCGGCCGGCGGCCCGACGCGGGTGACCGCGGAGCTGCCATGGCGTGCGGAGCGGGCGCGATGACCGCGGGGTGAGGTGAACGGTCCGGCGGACGGACACACGGGCGGGTGCGGACCCCGGGGGTGCGCACCCGCCCGGTGACGCGCGCCGGCGCCAGGGCGGGTCCGGACCGGCCGGCGGCACGCGATGACGACACCCCCGATCGCGTTGCCCCGGCCCGTCGTCCCCCGGATGCTGGAATGCTGGACCCGACGACCGGGCCCGTCACAAGGACGGGTCCGGAGCGGGGCTTTGGGGGGACGAGGACGTGGAGGACAGGGTGCGGGTGGTCATCGCCGAGGATTCGGTGCTGCTGCGGGAGGGCCTGACCCGGCTGCTCACCGACCGGGGGCACGAGGTGGTGGCCGGGGTCGGCGACGGCGAGGCGCTGATCAAGACGGTGGACGACCTGGCCCGGCAGGACCAGCTGCCGGACGTGGTGGTCGCCGACGTGCGGATGCCGCCGACGCACACCGACGAGGGCGTGCGGGCCGCGGTGCAGCTGCGCAAGAGCCATCCGGGTGTCGGGGTGCTGGTGCTGTCGCAGTACGTGGAGGAGCGGTACGCCACCGAGCTGCTGGCCGGTTCCAGCCGGGGCGTCGGCTATCTGCTGAAGGACCGGGTGGCCGAGGTGCGCGAGTTCGTGGACGCGGTGGTCCGGGTGGCCCAGGGCGGCACGGCCCTGGACCCGGAGGTGGTGGCGCAGCTGCTGGGCCGCAGCCGCAAGCAGGACGTGCTGGCGGGGCTCACCCCGCGTGAGCGCGAGGTACTGGGCCTGATGGCGGAGGGGCGGACGAACTCGGCGATCGCCCGGCAGCTGGTGGTGAGCGACGGCGCGGTGGAGAAGCACGTCAGCAACATCTTCCTGAAGCTGGGACTGTCCCCGAGCGACGGCGACCACCGGCGGGTCCTGGCGGTGCTGACGTACTTGAACTCCTGAGGGGACGGCGGCTCGCGTCTCGGCTCCCTGTCCACCATCTGGATCGTTCAGCCGAATCCTTCACGGTGGGCACCCCTCACGGTCGTAGGGTTTATGCGGGGAAGGCCTGCGGGAAGGCCGTCCCGGACAGCCGCCTCGAGGAGGTCCAGTTCAGTGACCAGCCAGGTCAGCAGCCCAGCGGAGCAGGCCGACGGAACAGTCGTAGGAGAGCAGCAGACAGCGGCGGGAACGAAGGAAGTCCGCCGGCTCGACCGAGTGATCATCAGGTTCGCGGGGGACTCGGGTGACGGGATGCAGCTCACCGGTGACCGTTTCACCTCGGAGACCGCGTCCTTCGGCAACGATCTGTCCACGCTGCCGAACTTCCCCGCCGAGATCCGTGCCCCGGCCGGCACGCTGCCGGGTGTGTCGTCGTTCCAGCTGCACTTCGCCGATCACGACATCCTCACCCCGGGTGACGCGCCGAACGTGCTGGTGGCGATGAACCCGGCGGCGCTGAAGGCGAACATCGGCGACCTGCCGCGCGGGGCGGAGATCATCGTCAACACCGACGAGTTCACCAGGCGGGCGATGCAGAAGGTCGGCTACGACGCCAGCCCGCTGGAGGACGGCTCGCTGGACGGCTACCACGTGCACCCGGTGCCGCTCACCACGCTGACGGTGGAGGCGCTCAGGGAGTTCGACCTCACCCGCAAGGAGGCCGAGCGCAGCAAGAACATGTTCGCGCTGGGTCTTCTGTCGTGGATGTATCACCGGCCGACGGAGGGGACGGAGGCGTTCCTGCGGTCGAAGTTCGCGAGGAAGCCGGACATCGCGGCGGCGAACATCGCGGCGTTCCGGGCGGGCTGGAACTTCGGGGAGACCACGGAGGACTTCGCGGTCTCCTACGAGGTGGCGCCGGCGGCGGCGGCGTTCCCGCCGGGCACCTACCGCAACATCTCCGGGAACCTGGCTCTGTCCTACGGGCTGATCGCGGCTTCGCGTCAGGCGGACCTGCCGCTGTTCCTGGGCTCGTACCCGATCACTCCGGCCTCGGACATCCTGCACGAGCTGAGCAGGCACAAGAATTTCGGTGTGCGCACGTTCCAGGCGGAGGACGAGATCGCCGGGATCGGGGCGGCGCTGGGGGCGGCGTTCGGCGGTTCGCTGGCGGTGACCACCACCTCCGGGCCGGGGGTGGCGCTCAAGAGCGAGACGATCGGGCTGGCGGTGTCGCTGGAGCTGCCGCTGCTGATCGTGGACATCCAGCGTGGGGGGCCGTCGACGGGGCTGCCGACGAAGACGGAGCAGGCGGATCTGCTGCAGGCGATGTACGGCCGCAACGGTGAGGCGCCGGTGCCGGTGGTGGCGCCGAGGACGCCGGCGGACTGTTTCGACGCCGCTCTGGAGGCGGCGCGGATCGCGCTGGCCTACCGCACCCCGGTGTTCCTGCTCTCCGACGGGTATCTGGCCAACGGCAGCGAGCCGTGGCGGATCCCGGAGCTGGAGGAGCTGCCGGATCTGGCGGTGCAGTTCGCGCGGGGCCCGAACCACACCACGGCCGAGGGCACGGAGGTGTTCTGGCCCTACAAGCGCGACCCGCACACCCTGGCCCGTCCGTGGGCGATCCCGGGCACGCCGGGGCTCGAGCACCGCATCGGCGGGATCGAGAAGCAGGACGGCACCGGGAACATCTCCTACGACCCGGCCAACCACGACTTCATGGTCCGCACCCGCCAGGCCAAGGTCGACGGCATCGACGTCCCCCGCCTTCAGGTCGACGACCCCGACGGCGCCGCCCGTCTGCTCGTCCTGGGCTGGGGCTCCACCTACGGGCCGATCACCGCGGCGGTACGGCGCCTGCGCCGGGCCGGACAAGCCGTGGCGCAGGCCCACCTGCGCCACCTCAACCCCTTCCCGCCCAACCTCGGCGACATCCTGCGCAGATACGACAAGGTGGTGATCCCCGAGATGAACCTCGGGCAGCTCGCCACACTCATCAGGGCGAAGTACCTGGTCGACGCCCGCTCGTACAACCAGGTCAACGGCATGCCGTTCAAGGCGGAGCAGCTCGCCGCGGCGCTGAAGGAGGCCATCGATGACTGACGCCGACACGCTGCTCCAGCTCGTGCCCAAGGCCGAAGGCAAGCAGACGATGAAGGACTTCAAGTCCGACCAGGAGGTGCGCTGGTGCCCGGGCTGCGGTGACTACGCCGTGCTGGCCGCCGTGCAGGGCTTCATGCCGGAGCTGGGCCTGGCCCGGGAGAACATCGTGTTCGTCTCCGGCATCGGCTGCTCCTCCCGCTTCCCGTACTACATGAACACCTACGGGATGCACTCCATCCACGGCCGCGCCCCCGCCATCGCCACCGGACTCGCCACGAGCAGGCGCGACCTGTCCGTGTGGGTCGTCACCGGCGACGGCGACGCGCTGTCCATCGGCGGCAACCACCTCATCCACGCCCTGCGCCGCAACGTCAACCTCAAGATCCTGCTGTTCAACAACCGCATCTACGGCCTCACCAAGGGCCAGTACAGCCCCACCTCCGAGATCGGCAAGATCACCAAGTCGACCCCCATGGGCTCCCTCGACGCGCCCTTCAACCCCGTCTCGCTGGCGATCGGCGCGGAGGCGTCCTTCGTCGCCCGCACCGTCGACTCCGACCGCAAACACCTCACCGAGGTGCTGCGCCAGGCCGCCGGCCACCCCGGCACGGCCCTGGTGGAGATCTACCAGAACTGCAACATCTTCAACGACGGCGCCTTCGACGTCCTCAAGGACCGCCAACAGGCCGAAGAAGCCGTCATCCGCCTCGAACACGGCCGGCCGATCCGCTTCGGCGCCGACGGCGGCAAGGGCGTCGTCCGCGACCCGGCAACCGGTGACCTGAAGGTCGTCGCCGTCACCCCGGAGAACGAGGCGGACATCCTCGTCCACGACGCCCACAACGCCTCCCCGACGACCGCGTTCGCGCTGTCCCGGCTCGCCGACCCCGACACCCTGCACCACACCCCCATCGGCGTGTTCCGCTCCGTCGGCCGGCCGGTCTACGACACCCTCATGGCCGACCAGCTCGACACCGCCGTCGACCAGCACGGCAAGGGCGACCTCGCCGCACTCCTCGCCGGCGGCGACACCTGGACCGTCGCCGGCTGAACACCGACACGGGAGGGCCCCGGCATCCACAAGGATGCCGGGGCCCTCCCGCGTCAGCCGGGGCGGCCTCAGCAGAAGTCGCCGAGGCCCCACCATTCGCCGTGGGTCCGCTCGGGCCCGTACAGGGTCCCGCCGGCCCGGCCGCGGTAGGTGACCAGCCAGCCCGGGTTGCCCGGGTACCCGTCGATCACGTACGCCTCGTTGCTGACCGCGGCCAGGTCGGGACGGCCGTCGCCGGAGAAGTCGCCGACCGCGATCAGGTACTCCATCGTGTTCCAGCCGCCGCTGCCGACGAGCTTGCGCGCGCCGAGCCGGGCGGTGGAGGTGCCCGGGTACAGCCACAGCTTGCCGGTGGCCTTCTCGCGGGCGTACAGGTCGGGACGGCCGTCACCGGTCACGTCGCCCATGCCGGCCAGCGCGTTCATGCCGCTCCAGCCGCCCGAGCCGATCAGCTTGCGCGCGCCCAGCCTGGAGCCGGAGGCACCCGGGTACAGCCACAGGGCGCCCGTGGACTTCTGGACGGCGATCAGGTCGGAGCGTCCGTCGCCGGTCAGGTCGCCGTAGGCGGTGATGTGGTTCATCGAGTTCCAGCCGCTCGCGCCGAGCAGCTTGCGCGAACCGAGCGAGCCGGTTCCGGTGCCGGGGTAGAGCCACAGCTTGCCGGTGGCCTTCTCCCGCGTGACGAGGTCCTCGCGGCGGTCGCCGGTGAAGTCGCCGTGGCGGGTGAGGGTGTCCATGGCGTTCCAGCCGCCCGAGCCGATCAGCCGGCCGGTGTCGTCGCCCGGGGTGAACCAGAGCCGCCCGGCAAGGTCACGCGTGATGAGGTCGGCCCTGCGGTCGCCGTTCATGTCGCCGAAGCCGGCGGCCGTCGGGGACGGCTCGGAGTACCAGTTCGGGTAGGCGGACTGACTGCACTCGCGCTCGGTGCGGACGAACTTGATCGAGCTGGTGGTCGCGACCGGGGAGCTGCTCAGCTCACCGGGCGAGTTCGGGTCCTGGGCCCAGTAGCCTCCCCACGGGACGTAGTTCTTGTCTTCGTACAGACAGGCGATCGACTGCGTGCGGTTGACGTACGAGCGGATCTTGTCGTTCCAGCTGCCGAGGTCCGCGACGTTCTTACTCGTCTTCCACATCGAGCCCTTGGCGTCCTCGCCCGACCATCCGCAGAAGTAGCCGGACGGGCAGTCGTACGAGCTCGCCGCCGCCGGGGCGGCGGTCGCGAAGGTCAGGCCGGTGCCGGCCAGCGTGAGGCCGACGAGTGCCGCGACACCCCGCTTGAGATGTTTCCGCATAAATGAGTCCCCTCCCAGTGATGCGCGTCCGCTTCTCGCACCCCCCGATGCGACGGCTCGGCGGGAGTCGGAACCCTCCGGCGGCGACACGCGCGAGCGTGATCGTAGAGCACGCCGGACCGCTTCCGCGCCCCGGTTACACTTTCCAAAAGTTAGCGCCAGTCGTACAGTTAGTGTCCTACACATCCTCGAGGAGTGGTCGCATCATGAGCATCGTCGTCACCGGAGCCAGCGGGAAGCTCGGCCGTCACGTGGTGGAGCAGCTGCTGGAGAAGGTCCCCGCGGGGCAGGTCACCGCGGTCGTGCGCAGCCCGGAGAAGGCGGCCGGCCTCGCGGAGCGCGGGGTGCGGGTCGCGGTCGCCGACTACAACGCGCCGGAGACCTTCGACGGCCTGTTCGCGGCCGGCGACAAGGTCCTGCTGATCTCGGGCAACGAGTTCGACAAGGGCCGCGTGCGGCAGCACTCCGTCGTCATCGACGCGGCCAAGGCAGCCGGCGTCGCCCTGCTCGCCTACACCAGCGCCCCCGGCTCGCTGACCGCCGCGCTCGCCGACGACCACCGCGGCACCGAGCGGGCGCTGCTCGACTCGGGCGTGCCGTACGTGCTGCTGCGCAACGGCTGGTACCACGAGAACTACACCGAGAACCTGGCCCCGGTGCTGGAGCACGGCGCGGTGGTCGCCGCCGCGGGCGAGGGCCGGGTCTCCTCCGCCTCCCGGGCCGACTACGCGGCCGCCGCGGTCGCCGTACTGACCGGCGAGGGGCACGAGAACACGACGTACGAGCTGGGCGGCGACGAGGCGTGGAGCTTCGCCGAGTACGCGGCCGAGCTGAGCCGGCAGACCGGCCGGGAGATCGTCTACAACCCGGTCACGCCCGAGGCCCTCACCGGCATCCTGGCCGGCGCGGGGGTGCCCGAGCCGGTGGCGGCCGTGTTCGCCGGTGTGGACGCGGCGATCGCGAAGGGCGAGCTGGTGGTCGACAGCGGTGACCTGTCCCGGCTGGCAGGCCGTCCGACGACCCCGCTCGCGGAGGCCGTCGCCGCGGCACTCAAGGACTGATCCCCGGCCCGATCGCGTCCGGTCCGTACCGTCATGACCGTATGCCGGTACGGACATGACACGTGGGGGTGTCCGGCGTTACCGTCGTCCGGGTGGGTTCCGCGCGCGCGTCGGCGGTCCCACGGACGACCAGGGACGCGTCGGAACACGTTGGAGGGGCCCGTGACCGGGAAGCCGGCCGCAGAGCGGCGCATAGGACTGCTGAACGGCTTCGCGGCGTACGGGATGTGGGGGCTCGTCCCCCTGTTCTGGCCCCTGCTCAAGCCGGCGGGCGCCGTCGAGATCCTGGCCCACCGCATGGTGTGGTCGCTGGTCTTCGTCGCGGCCGCGCTGGCCGTGATCCGCCGCTGGGCGTGGATCGGCGAGCTGGTGCGGCAGCCGCGCAAGCTGGCCCTGATCACGGTGGCCGCCTCGGTCATCACCGTCAACTGGGGCGTCTACATCTGGTCGGTGAACTCCGGGCATGTCGTCGAGGCGTCCCTCGGCTACTTCATCAACCCGCTGGTCACCATCGCCATCGGTGTCCTGCTGCTGAAGGAACGCCTGCGGCCCGCCCAGTGGGCCGCCGTCGGCATCGGCGCCCTCGCGGTCGTCGTCCTCACCGTCGGCTACGGCCGGCCGCCGTGGATCTCCCTGTGCCTCGCCTTCTCCTTCGCCACCTATGGACTGGTGAAGAAGAAGGTCAACCTCGGCGGCGTCGAGTCGCTGGCCGCCGAGACCGCGATCCAGTTCCTGCCCGCCCTCGGCTACCTGGTGTGGCTGGGCGCCCAGGGCGAGTCGACCTTCGGCGCCGAGGGCACGGGGCACGCGCTGCTGCTCGCGGCGACCGGCATCGTCACCGCGCTCCCCCTGGTCTGCTTCGGCGCCGCGGCGATCCGCGTGCCGCTGTCCACGCTGGGGCTGCTGCAGTACCTGGCGCCGGTCTTCCAGTTCCTGCTCGGCATCCTCTACTTCAAGGAGGCCATGCCGCCGGAGCGCTGGGCCGGGTTCGCCCTGGTGTGGCTGGCACTCACCCTGCTCACCTGGGACGCGCTGCGCACCGCACGCCGTGCCGCCCGCGCGCTGTCCGGCCGCCGCGCCGGTGCGGGCGACACCACCGTCACGCCCGGCGCCGGAGGGGCCGTGCCGGCCGCCGCGCCGCTGAGCGAGCCGGAGGCGGCGAAGGCGCTGGAGACCAAGCAGTAGCGCGGCGGGACGGCGTCGATGTTCCTCCCGCTGTCGGTGCCGTCCCCTATAACGGGCGCATGACGCAGACACCTACGCCGCCCACGCCGGTGCACTGGAAGGTCGTCGTCGACGCGGCCGACCCGCACGCCCAGGCGGACTTCTGGGCCGCCGCCCTGCACTACGTGGTCGAGGACAACAGCCCGCTCATCGAGAAGCTGCTCACCGCGGGAGCCGTTCCCGAGGCGCTCACGGTCGTGTCGCACGGCCGCCGCGCCTGGCGCGACCTCGCCGCCGTACGGCATCCCGACGACCCCTACGAGGCGGAGAGCGGCACCGGGCGCGGCCGGCGGCTGCTCTTCCAGCGGGTGCCCGAGGAGAAGACGGTCAAGAACCGGCTCCACCTCGACCTGCACCCCGGTGCCGACCGCCGTGACGAGGAGCAGGCCCGGCTGGAAGGGCTCGGCGCCCGGGTGCTGCGGCGGGTGGAGGAGCCCTCCGGGAGCTGGGTCGTGATGGCGGACCCCGAGGGGAACGAGTTCTGCCTCCACTAGGCGCCTGCGGGAATCACCGCAGGTCGCGGGCGCGCGTGGTGAGGCGGTGCATGCGGGCGCGGGCGGAGTCCAGTTCCTCCTCCTCGTCGGCGGCGGGGCCGCCCTCGGAGACGAGCTCGGTCCACAGCGCGATCAGGTCATGTCCCAGTTCCAGCCCGAGCAGGGGGTCGCGCACTCCGCGCCACGCGGTGGCGGCGCTGCGGACGTTGCCGTACGCGGCTTCCGTGTCGCCGGCGCGGCGGCAGACTCCGGCGAGGTCGAGGGAGAGCCGGAAGGCGCGCACCGGCTCGCCCGCCAGGTAGGCGATGTACGCGGTCAGCTCCCGCAGGCGCAGCACCTCCGGGTGCTCGGCCCCGAGGGCCTGCGCGACGTCCTCCAGCGTCTCGTCGGCGAGACGGGCGGCCGTGTCGATACGGCCCGCCCGCACTGCCTCGTTGATGCGCCCCATGGGGCCGGCAAGGGGGCTGCCGGCGGGGGCGGCGGGCTTGTCGCCCAGCACGGCCTCGGCGACGGCGTCGAAACCGCGTGGCGGGGTGGGGCGGGGGTCCGGGTCGGCGTCGAGTGCGGCCGCGAGGTCGGGAGCCGGGGCGGGGACGGGGGCGGGACCCATCGCCGCGTCGGTCTGGACGGGGTGCGGCCGTGCGTCCATGTCCGGGGGCGGGCCGAACACCCCCGTGGGCGGCGCGACGGTGCCGGGCGGGGGCACCCTGCGGAGACGGAAGGTGGGCGGGGAGTCGAGAGGGGTTTCGGTCCCGGTCCCCGACCCGGTCCCGGGGATCGGGTGCAGTGGGAAGGTCGGGGTGACGTCCTGGACGGGGGCCGGGGGCGCGGGGGTACCGGACCCGGAGGCGCCGGGCACCGGAACGGCACCAGGGGCCGCCGGAGCGCCGGGCTCAGGAGCGGCGGGGCGCGAAGCCTCCGGCGCCTCGGACGCCGGTGCCTGGCGGAGATCCTCCGGTGCCACCTGCTCCGGGACCGCCCGGAGCAGGTGGGTCGGCCGGCCGGTGTCCGGTCCCGCGGGCGGGAACTGGGGTTCGGGAGCCCGAGGCGTCTCCGGGGCCGGGGGTATGCCAGGGGCCGGCGTCTCCGAGGGCGCCTGTCCCCTGTCCCGCGCGCCGCGCAGCTGCACCGGCTGCGCGGCGAACGCGCTGGAGCCGTCCGGGGCGACCCGGAGCGGGACGACGTACCCGATGCGCTCGTCGCGCACCGTCGCGTGCACGGCGTGGCCGGTGGCGACGGCGATGCGGTGCAGGCGGTTCAGCACGGCCTGCTGGATCTCCTCGCCGGGGCCCGCGATGACCCGCACGCCGTCGACGTAGGCACCCGGCTCGTCCGACCCGTCGGACGGGACACGGACGTCGACCGGCACCGCCGCACGGTTCGCCGCGTCCGCGGCCTGCTGCTGTTCCCGCTTCTTCTCGCGGCTGAGTCGAGACATCGTTCCCTCATTCGGGTCGTACACCTACCGTCGAGTGTGTCCGCTCGCGCGCGCTGTGCACGTCACCGCGTTGTCACAGGCTCGTCCCAAGGGCCGTCGGCCCCGGTTCCGTACCGGCCGCGGGGCATGGACGATCGAGCCGCCGAGCAGGAGAGGGACATGCGAGCAGGCACGGAACAGGGACCGGAGATCTGGCTGCGGGGCCCGGTGACGGCGCCGGAGGCGGACCCTCCGGGGCCGGCGTCGGCCCGGACGACGGCCCGGCGCTTCTCCTGGGTCGGTCTGCACGGCGGCGCGGGTGTCTCCACGCTCGCCGCGGTCTACGGCGGCCACGACTGCGGACGGTCCTGGCCGGCGCCCGACGCCCCGCGTTCGGTGCTGTTGGTCGCCCGCACCCATGCGGCCGGTCTCGACGCGGTGCTGCCGGCCGTCGAGCTGTTCCGGCGCGGGGAGGCGCCGCACGGGCTCGACCTGGACGCCGTCGTCCTCGTCGCGGACGCGCCGGGCAGGCTCCCACGTCCCCTCGCGCACCGGGTGCGGCTGATCGAGCCGCTGATCGACGTGTACCGGGTGCCGTGGGTGCCCGGCTGGCGCCTCGGCGACCTGGGCGGCCGGCCGCCGCGCGAGACGGAGCCGCTGGCCCGTCTCACCGGCGCCCTGCGGTGAGCGGGGACGGCGCGCGGGAGATCGCGGACGCCGTGTGCGCGGGCGCGCGCCGGGCCGTGGACGTGATCGCCGGGTCGCTGGCGCGGATCGAGCGCGCCGATCCGGTGCTGTGCGCGTTCCTCGACGTGTGGGACGAGGAGGCCCTGCGGCGGGCGGCCGAGGTGGACGCGCGGGTCGCCGCCGGGGAGCGTCTGCCGCTGGCCGGGGTGCCGGTCGCGGTCAAGGGACGGCGCGGACTGCGGGCGGCGGAGCCGCTGCTCGCGGCCGGTGCGGTCGTCGTGGGCGCCACGTCGGTGCCGGGTCCGGGGACGCCCTGGCAGACGTGGGGGCTCGGGGCGCACGGCCGTACGGTGAACCCGTGGCGGGCGGACCGTACGCCGGGCGGGTCCTCGGCCGGGGCGGCGGTGGCGGTGGCGGCCGGGCTGGTGCCGCTGGCGACGGGCGCCGACGGGGCGGGCTCGGTGCGGATCCCGGCGGCGTGGTGCGGGGTGACGGGGCTGAAGGTCACGGGCGGCCGGTTCCCGTCGGGCGACCGCACGGGGCTGGCCGCGCCCGGGATTCTCGCGCGCACGGCGGCGGACGCGGGCCTCTGGTGGCGGGTCGTCTCCGCACGCGACGCGCCCCCGCCTCGCCTCCCTCTCACCGCGGTCTGGTCGCCCGGCCTGGGGTTCGCCTCCCCCGATCCGGAGCCCGTCGCCCTGGCGCGGGCGGCGGTCGGCCGGCTCGTCGCGGCAGGCGTGGTGCGCCTCGCGCGGCAGCCGGTCCGGCCGTCCCTCCTCGACCCCAGCCCCGCCTGGCTCACCCTGCGCACCCCGGGCGCCGACCCCGGCGACGCCCACCGCGTCCGAGCCGCCAACGATGCCCGTCTCCGCGACCTTTTCAGCAGGGCGGACCTGCTGCTCACCCCCACGGCGCCGACCGCGCCGCACGGCCACGACGGTCCGGGCGACACCTACTCCACCGCGCTCACCTGGGCGTTCAACCTCGGCGGTCACCCCGCGCTGAGCATCCCGGCCGGTGTCGGCACCGACGGATGCCCTGCGGGGCTCCAACTGGTCGCCCCGCACGACCGGGAGGACCTGCTGCTGACCGTGGCGGAGGAGGCCGAGAGGCGGGGCGCGGTCGAACGGCCGAGGGCGCCGTCGCGGGGAGAGACCCGGCCACTCGACGGATGAGGGAAGAGCCTCCCGGCTCCCGGGGCTCTTGCCTCTATTTACTTGCGTGTGCATATAATGCAGAAGCCTGTTATTGCCGGACGCCGGATATTTGGGGGACCACCATGACCCGCCGTTTTCTCTTCGTCCTGGGCAGCGCCCGCCCGGACGGCAACTCCGAACTGCTGGCCCGCCGCGCCGCCGAACAGCTGCCCCCGGACGTGGACCAGCGGTGGATCGACCTCACCGCCCATCCCCTGCCCGAGTTCGAGGACCTGCGTCACGACAGCGACCACGTCCGCCCGACCGAGGGCGACACCGCCCTGCTGCTCGACGCCACGCTCGCGGCGACGGACCTGGTGATCGTCTCCCCGCTGTACTGGTACGCGGTGTCGGCGCAGACCAAGCGCTACCTGGACCACTGGTCGGGCTGGCTGCGCACCCCCGGCCTGGACTTCAAGGCCACGATGGCGGGCCGCACGCTGTGGGGCGTCACCGCGCTCGCACACGAGGAGCCCGAGGTGGCCGACCCCCTGGTCGGCACGCTCAACAATTCGGCCGCGTACATGGGCATGCGGTTCGGCGGGGTTCTGCTCGGGAACGGCAGCAAGCCGGGGGACGTGCTCACGGACACGCGGGCGCTGGCGCGGGCCAAGACGTTCTTCGCGCAGGACGCGCCGCTCGCCCGCTTCCCGTACGAGGCGGGCTGACGCCGGCGCCGTCTCACCAGCCGAGCTGTGCCTCGCCCAGGACCTCGCTGCCGATGTGGGCGGCGAGCTCCTGGGCGAGGGGCAGGTCTCCCCACTTGGTCACATGGACGAAGACGGTGTGCTCCTCCGTCCAGTCGCCCGTCTGGGCTTCGTCACCGTGGAACACGACCTGGATCCCGTCGTACTTCGAGGGCCAGTCCGCGTCCGAGTCGTCCGGCCAGCGGCCGTGCCACTCGACGGAAACCATTCCGTCGCCCAGCGCGGCCAGGATCCCGGCCTCGACGCGCTCCCTCCCGACGTACTCCGAGAAGGTCAGCGGCAGGTGTTCCGTCAGTGACGCGTCATCCAGTGCCGTCACGTCGAGGTCGAACCGGAGGTAGTCACCCGTCGCCGGGTCGGTCCGGCTCCGCGCATAGTCGAAGGGCAGTCCGGGAGCGATCGCGGCGATGTCCCGCACCTCACGGACCGTGGCCGGTTCGGCGAACAGCCACACCTTGTCCTCGACATTCCTCAGCAGCGCGCACAATCGCCTGGCCTGCCGAAACGCCTCGCCCGCGTCCGTGGTCCGCAGGACCGGATACGCCCGTGAATTGCCCATGGACCGAACCGTCACACGTCCCGGCCCGCCCGGGCCAGGCATTTCCTAAGCCGTGACGTCCCTCGTCGTGAACCGGGCCCAGGCCGCCGAGCCGAAGACGGCGGCGTAGAGGACCTGGAGGCCGAGGTTCTTCGTCAGGTCCTCCCAGTGGACCGGCTCACGCATCAGGTCGGCGAAGGACAGCCAGTGGTGCGAGAACAGGTACGGGTGCAGGACGTGCAGCTGGGGGATCTGGTCGAGGATCTGGACGGTGATGAGCAGCCCGACCGTGGTGGCCATCGCCGCGATGCCGCTGTCGGTGAGGGTGGACACGAACAGGCCGAGCGCGGCCACCCCGAGCAGGGACGCGGCGACGACCAGGGCGATCAGCAGGGCGCGGACCAGACCTTCGCCGAAGGTGATGCGGGTGCCCGAGATGGTGGTGAGGTCGCCGAGCGGGAACAGCAGCGCGCCGACGGCCAGCGCCGAGACGGCCACCACCAGGGTGGCGGCCAGGCAGAACACCATGACCGTCGCGTACTTGGTGAGCAGCAGGCGGGTGCGGCCGGCAGGGGCCACCAGCAGGTAGCGCAGGGTGCCGGAGCCCGCCTCGCCGGCCACGCCGTCACCCGCGACCACGCCGACCGCCATGGGCAGGAAGAACGGCAGGGTCGCGGCGAGCGCCGTGAAGACCAGGAACAGGCCGTTGTTGGTGATCTGCGAGACGAACGCGGGTCCTCCCCCGCCTCCGCCCCCGGACGAGCCGTCGCCGGTCTCGATCCGCACGGCGGTCCCGACCAGCACCGGCACGGCGGCCAGCACGCCCAGCAGGGCGAGCGTGCGCCAGCGGCGGAAAGTGGTGCGCAGTTCGTCGCGGAACAGGCCGAGGGTCCACAGCGGACGCGGCTGGACCGACGCGCTCACCGTCTCAGCCCGCGACATCGAACCCCTCCCCCGTCAGCGCCACGAACACATCCTCCAGCGAAGCCCGTTCGACCCCGAAGCCGCGCACCCGCACACCCGCCGCGACCAGGGCGGCGTTGACCTCGGCGAGGTCCCGTGCGGGCGGCTCGGCGCTCACCCGGCCGCCGTCCGCCACGACGTCGGCGAGGCCCTGCTCCTTCAGCACCCGGGCCGCGTCCGACGCATCCGGTGTGGTCACGAGCAGCCGGCCCCGGGCGCCCGCCGCCAGCTCGGCGACCGGCCCCTGCGTGATCAGCCGGCCCCGCGCCATCACCGCGACGTGCGTGCAGACCTGCTCGATCTCGTCGAGCAGGTGGGAGGAGAGGAAGACGGTCGTGCCGTCGGTGGCGAGTTCACGGACGAGCGCGCGGATCTCCCGCATCCCCTGCGGGTCGAGGCCGTTGGTCGGCTCGTCCAGCACCAGCAGCCGGCGGGGCCGCAGCAGGGCGGCGGCCAGGCCGAGGCGCTGCTTCATGCCGAGGGAGTACGCCCGTGCCTTCTTGCCGGACGCGGTCGTGAGGCCCACCCGGTCCAGGGCGGCGGCGACGCGGGAGGTGCGGGTGCGGGGGTCGGCGGTGGGGTCGGCCGCGTCGTACCGGAGGAGATTGTCGCGGCCGGAGAGGAAGCCGTAGAGGGCAGGGCCCTCGATGAGGGCGCCGACGTGCGGCAGGACGGCGCGCGCGGAGCGGGGCATGGGGCGCCCCAGCACGTGCGCCGTCCCGGAGGTCGGCTCGATCAGGCCCATCAGCATGCGGATGGTGGTGGTCTTGCCGGAGCCGTTGGGGCCGAGGAAACCGAAGACGCTGCCCGCCGGGACGGTCAGGTTCAGGTCGTCCACGGCGAGCTGTCCGCCGCGGTAACGCTTGGTCAGCCCGCGGGTGACGACGACGGCGTCACCCGTGGACCGCCCCTCGCGTGTCTGCTCCGTGGCGGACGTCCCGTCCATCGGCTCCCCCGTTCCCCTGGGCCGTGGGTCCGGGGAGCTACTTCCCCGCCTCGGCCGCCTTCACCAGCGCGTCCTTGGTGACCGTACCCACATAGACCTTGCCGTCCTCGGTGATGAGGGCGTTGACCAGGCGCGTGCTGAACACGGTGCCCTTGCCGAAGTCGCCCTTGACCTGGTCGCCGAGCGAGCCGAGGAAGCCGCCGAGGTCGCCGGCCTCCTCCGTCGGCAGGCCTGCACCGGCGCCGGTGTCGAAGGTGGCGATGCTGTTCCAGCCCTCGCCGAGCATCCGCAGCCCGTCGAAGCCCTTGGCGAGGTCCTCCTCGGACTTCGGGCCCCGCTCCGGCTTCCCGCCGAAGTCACCGTGGCCGCGGTCCTGTTCGGTGTCCTCGGTCACCTTGGCGCCCTTGGGCGGGGTGAACGCGAACGTGGAGGCGTCGGGACGGTCGAAGCTCACCTTGGTGAAGCCGACGTCCACGACGGCCGAGCCGCCGCTCGACGGGGTGAGCGTGAACTTCAGCGGCATGCCCGTCTCGCTGTCCACGGCGATGCTGACGGCGCCGACGGTGGAGCCGGACTGCTTGGGCTCGACCACCAGCCGGTAGGCGTCGCGGCCGGCCACCTGGGCGGTGCCGTCGACCTTCACGGACGTGGTGTCGTCCACCGCCTTCAGCGCCTCCTCCGCGAAGTCCTTCGGAGTGGCCGGAGGCTGCTGCGCGCTCCGCTCCTCGGCGTCCGCCTCGTCGACGGTGGTGTGGTAGACCTCGTTGGACGCGCTGTCGTAGCCCCAGACGTCCTTGCCGTTGTGGATGAGGCTGTACTCGGCGGCGTTCTCCAGCAGGGACAGCTTCTGCCGGTCCGGGCCGTCGACGGCGACGCGCAGGGTGTGCGTGCCGGACGCCAGCTCGGTCAGCCGGCCGGACGGGTCGGCGGAGGAACCGCCCTCGCCGTCCTCGCCGCCCGCCGCGCCGGACAGCAGGCCGCTCTCCAGCCCGCCGAGGTCCGGCAGCCCGAGGTCGGTGGTGATCTTCACGGTGCCGGACAGCCGCTCCACGTCCGACTGCGCGATCTTCTCGATGAGCTGCGCGGCGGTGACGTCCGGCAGGTCGGGGTCACCCGAGTCGGCGAGCGCCGGGACGAGTCCGATCGTCGCGGCCGCCACGCCCATCACGGTGACGGGGACCACGTACCGCGCGGCCTTGCGGCGCCCGGCGCGCGGCTCCTCGACCTCCCCCGCGGTCGTCGTGTCGTCGGTCTCGTTCGGTGCCATGTGTGCCCTCCGTGGTCGGCGGCGGCTTCCGTCCCGTGTTCTCGCACCCGTTCGGCCCGGGCCGCCATTCTCACCCGAACCGGTGAGAAGTGGTGTTGTCCGTCGTGTTCCATCTGACCAGAACGGCGGGACGGAATCGTCAGACCGCGGGCTCACCTGTGCGTACTGCTGCGGTATGACACGGGAGGACGGCGCCTCACCCGCCCCGTAGGGGTCGCCCGGGTCCTGGAGGCGTACGGGGACGGCTGCCGGAGCGTCAGCCGGCCCGGTGCACCACGGCGTCGCACAGCTCGACGAGCGCCGACTTGGCGGGGCCGTCGGGCAGCGGGGCGAGGGCGGCGCGCGCCTCCTCGGCGTAGCGCACGGTGTCCCGGCGGGCCTGGCCGAGCGCGGGGTGGGCGCGCAGCAGGCGCAGCGCCTCGGCGTGCCGGGCGTCGTCGGTGAGGTCGGAGTCGAGCAGCTCGCACAGGGCGAGATCCTCGGCGAGGCCGAGCCGTGCCGCCCGCTCGCGCAGCCGCAGCACGGGGAGGGTGGCGATGCCCTCGCGCAGGTCGGTGCCGGGAGTCTTGCCGGACTCGTGGGAGTCGGAGGCGATGTCGAGGACGTCGTCGGCGAGCTGGAAGGCGACGCCGAGCCGCTCGCCGTACTGGGTGAGGACGTCGACGACGGTGTCGTCCGCGCCGGACATCATCGCGCCGAACCGGCAGGAGACGGCGACCAGGGAGCCGGTCTTGCCGCCGAGGACGTCCAGGTAGTGGTCGACCGGGTCGCGGCCGTCCTGCGGGCCCGCGGTCTCCAGGATCTGGCCGGTGACCAGTCGCTCGAACGCCTCGGCCTGCACCCGCACGGCCTCGGGGCCGAGGTCGGCCAGGATGTGGGAGGCGCGGGCGAAGAGGAAGTCGCCGGTGAGCACGGCGACCGAGTTGCCCCAGCGGGCGTTCGCGCTCGCGACCCCACGCCGCACCTCGGCCTCGTCCATCACGTCGTCGTGGTACAGCGTGGCCAGGTGGGTGAGCTCCACCACGACGGCCGACGGCACGATGCCGGGCGCGTAGGGGTCGCCGAACCGGGCGGCGAGCATGACGAGCAGCGGACGGAACCGCTTGCCGCCGGCCCGCACCAGGTGCTGGGCGGCCTCCGTGATGAACGGCACCTCGCTCTTGGTGGCTTCGAGCAGCCCTTCCTCGACAGCCGTCAATCCGGCCTGGACATCGGCTTCCAGAGCCTGGTCCCGCACGCTCAGCCCGAACGGCCCGACGACGGTCACGAGGGGTCTCCTGTCTGCTGGTGTCTGCTGGCGGTTACACGGTTTGTCGATAGGTCGCTGCCACCACTCGAGTCAGCGTATCCGGTCAGGTTTCGATCACCGCCAGGGCCCGGGGTCACAAGCAGGGCGATACGGGATCAGAAGCGGAGTGTTTTTGATCGGCTGATAACAACGGACATACCTCGCCTTCCCGGACACGGCGACCCGTGAACCATCCTGCCCCACCCCTGAGTCCGATTTGCCGCCATTGGTGGGCGAATTCCTCTTGGTCGCGAATGCGCTCACGGTCGCCGTCCCGTGAAGTGGGTCACGCGCCGGGCTGCCCTCGGGACACCCTCGCACACGCCCGTCACCCCGCTCCACGCAACGGAGTTGACGCTTGGCGACCGCAAAGGATCAAGCACGCAAAACCGCCCATCTCAAGATCAAACGGTGCCTTGCGTGATCGTCGCACTTGTTCCCGACATGTGCCCTCGCATACGTTCCGGGCCTGCCGGGTGGACGCCGAGTCCTGCCGCCACCCGCATCACACCCGACGACCAACTCACGCACGGCAGGAGCGGGGGACCCAGGTAAGTCGCCGTACCG
Organism: Streptomyces sp. GB4-14; assembly: GCF_022696125.1. Lineage (NCBI taxonomy): Bacteria > Bacillati > Actinomycetota > Actinomycetes > Kitasatosporales > Streptomycetaceae > Streptomyces > Streptomyces sp. GB4-14. Next base: position 2,569,250 of record NZ_RZHO01000002.1, read on the forward strand.
GTACACCGCGCCGGGACGGCTCGGGGTGAAGCCATGCCCGCAGGGGCACGGCCGGGCACTCTCCCGCCCGAACCCGACAGCTCACCTCGCAGGCGTAGGAGAGGAACCCAGACATGCCCGTCATCGCTTCGTCGCGCCGCCGTCTCGTCCGCACCCTCGCCGTCGCCGGCACCGGCGTCGCCGTGGTCGCGCTGCCGCTGTTCGGCGCCACCAGCGCCTCCGCGGCCCCCTCGGCCCAGGCCACGACCGCCGCCTCCACGACCGTGTACCCGGACAACCTCGACGGCTGGATCCGCGAGGCGCTGGACGTCATGGCGCAGAACGGCATCCCCGGCTCCTACGACTCCATCCACCGCAACATCATGCGGGAGTCGTCCGGCAACCCGGCCGCCATCAACCTGTGGGACTCCAACGCCGCGAAGGGCACCCCGTCGAAGGGCCTGCTCCAGGTCATCGACCCGACCTTCCAGGCGTACCACGTGCCCGGCACCGCCTTCGACCCGTTCGACCCGGTCGCCAACATCGCCGCGGCCTGCAACTACGCCGCCGACCGCTACGGCTCGATCGACAACGTCTTCGGCGCGTACTGAGCCGACCTCTGACGGCCGAGCCCGGCCGTCTGCCCGAACAGTCGCTCGAGGACGACGGCCACGCCGTCGTCCTCGTTCGACAGGGTGACCTCGTCGGCCACCGCCTTCAGCTCGGGGTGCGCGTTGGCCATCGCGACGCCGTGGCCCGCCCACCGGAACATGGGGACGTCGTTCGGCATGTCCCCGAAGGCCACCGTGTCCTCGGGGCGCAGCCCCAGATGCTCGGCGGCCAGCGCAAGACCGGTCGCCTTGGTGACCCCGCACGGCTGGAGCTCCACCGTGCCAGGCCCCGACATGGTGACCGTGGCCAGCGAGCCGATCACGGACCGCGCCGCCACCGCCAGCGCGTCGTCCGTCAGCTCCGGGTGGCGCAGCAGCACCTTGCTGATCGGCCGCGCCCACAGGTCGTCGCGCCGCTCCACCCGCACCGACGGCAGCGTCGGGTGCGGCATCCGGTAGCCCGGCTCGATCAGCGTCAGCCCGTCGACCCCGTCCTGGTCGACCGCGGCGTACACCTCCCCCACCTCGGCCTCGATCTTGCCGAGCGCGGTCTCCGCCAGTTCCCGGTCCAGCCGGACCGACCACAGCATCCGCCGCGCGGCGGCGTCGTACACCTGGGCGCCCTGTCCGCACACCGCGAGCCCCGTGCAGCCGAGGTCGTCGAGCAGCGACCGCACCCTGGGGGCCGGCCGGCCCGTCACCACCAGGTGCCGGGCACCGGCCCGCTCGGCCCCGGCGAGGGCGGCGAGGGAGCGGTCGGAGAGGGTGTCGTCACCGCGCAGCAGCGTCCCGTCCAGGTCGGTGGCGATGAGAGAACAATCGGTGGGTGCGGCCATGATCAGAGAATACGGACAAGAGGACCGTCCGATTCACCGCGCCCGTATGCCCTCGCATTGGGTGCGATTTGCCTTCTTGTGCCGCCGCATCGCGACCGGTTGAGAACTGTTTTCCCTTTTGACCGGAACACGGTGCGCTCCGCCGGACCCCGGCACCGGGAGTCGTCCCTCATATCAGGAGCCCGCCGGGACACGACCCCGTAACGTGTGGCACGGCCACGGACACGTGGCCCACCCGCGCACACGAAAGCGAGGCAGCACCCGATGCCCCCCTTCGATGTCCCCGAGGGCGACCCCTTCGGCCCGCACAACCTGCCGTACGGCGTCTTCTCGCTCCCCGGTTCGACGGAGCGCACCGTGGGCGTCCGGCTGGGCGACCACGTCCTCGACGCCGGCGCGGCGGCACACGCCCTGGGCTCCCCCTACGCCTCCCTGCTCGCGCGCCCCACCCTCAACCCGCTGCTGGCGGCGGGCCGTACGGCCTGGTCGGACGTGCGCCGCGCGCTCACCGCGTGGGTGACCGTCCCGGCGCACCGGGAGACCGTCGAGCCCTTCTTCCACCCGCTGTCCGAGGTGACCCTCCATCTGCCGTTCGAGGTCGCGGACTACGTCGACTTCTACGCCTCGGAGCACCACGCGCGGAACGTCGGGCAGATGTTCCGCCCCGACGCCGCCGACTCCCTGACCCCCAACTGGAAGCACCTGCCGATCGGTTACCACGGCCGCTCCGGCACCGTCGTGGTGTCCGGCACCGACGTGGTGCGCCCCTCCGGGCAGCGCAAGGCGCCCGCCGACCCCGCCCCGGTCTTCGGCCCGTCGGTGCGGCTGGACATCGAGGCCGAGGTCGGCTTCGTCGTCGGCGTCCCCTCCGAGCAGGGCCGGCCCGTGCCGCTGAACGCCTACCGCGACCACGTCTTCGGCCTGTGCCTGCTCAACGACTGGTCCGCCCGCGACATCCAGGCCTGGGAGTACGTGCCCCTCGGCCCGTTCCTCGGCAAGTCCTTCGCCACCTCGGTGTCGGCGTGGATCACCCCGCTGGACGCCCTGGACGAGGCCCGCGTCGCCCCGCCCGCGCGCACCCACGGCCTGCTGCCGTACCTCGACGACTCCGGCGAGGAGCCCGGCGGCTACGACCTGCGCATCACCGTGACGATCAACGGTCACACCGTCTCCGAGTGCCCCTTCTCCACCATGTACTGGACGGCCGCCCAGCAGCTCGCCCACATGACGGTGAACGGCGCCTCCCTGCGCACCGGCGACCTCTACGGCTCCGGCACGGTCAGCGGCCCCGCCGAGCGGGAGCGCGGTTCCCTGCTGGAGCTGACCTGGAACGGCCGCGACCCGCTCGAACTCCCCGACGGCAAGCGGACGTTCCTCGAGGACGGCGACGTGGTGACACTCTCCGCCTGGGCGCCGGGACCGGACGGGGTACGGGTGGGGCTCGGCGAGGTGACGGGACGGGTGGTCCCCGCGTCCTGACCCCTCCGGCCCTACCGAGGCGCACAACCACGCTGACTCGCACCGCCCTTCGCCGTCATACTTGGCGTCGGGCGGTGCGTTCGTTCTCCGTGCCGCGCGCATCGCACCACCGCACGCCCCCGAGCCGCTTCTTCCGACAGGATCCGGAGCCCGTGGCATGACGTACTGCCTGCTCCTGCTGAGCGTGGTCGCCGTGACCGCCGCCGTGCCCGTCCCCCGCCTGCTGACCCGGGCGAAGTGGCCGGAACGGGAGCCGGTCGTCGCCCTGTGGGTGTGGCAGTGCCTGGTCGCCACCGTGCTGCTGTGCTGTCTGACCGCCCTGGCGCTGGGCGCCGCCGCCGTCTTCGGCACCGTGCGCGCGCAGTTGTTCGCCCCGGCGCCGCCCGCCGTGACCGCCGCCTACGACCTGTCGCACGCCTCGCCGTGGACGACCGTCCTCACCGTGCTGCTGGCCTGCGGCGCCGCCTGGACCACGGCGATGCTCGCCCGTGAACTGGTCGAGGCCCGCCGCCGTCGCGCCGGCGCCCGCGCACACCTGCGGGACCGCGCGCCCGACCTCCCGGCGGGACTCCCCGAGGGACGCGGGCCGCTGCTGGTGCTGGAGGAGGAGTACCCGGACGCCTGGTGGATGCCGGGCAGCCCGCCCCAGCTGATCGTCACGACCGGCGCGCTGCAGCGGCTCACGGACCATCAGCTCGACGCGGTCCTCACGCACGAGCGCGGTCACGCCCGGGCCCGCCACGACTGGCTGCTGCATCTGTCGGCTGCGCTGGCGGCCGGTTTCCCGCGTGTGCCGCTGTTCGCCCACTTCTGCGAGCAGACGCACCGGCTGGTGGAGCTGTCCGCCGACGACACGGCCTCCCGGCGCTGCGGCCACCTGACCACCGCGCTGGCGCTGATCGAGCTGAACCAGCACCGGGGCGTGCTGTCCTGCTCCTCCAGCCACCGCCTGCTCGGCGAGCGCGTCGACCGGCTCCTGGAGCCGCCGCCCCGCCTGGACCGCCGGCACCGCGCCCTGACGACGGCGGCGGCGGCGCTGGTGCCGCTGGTCCCGCTGCTGATCACGTTCGCACCGGGGCTGACGGCGCTGCCGTAACCAGTCCGGTCTCAGGTCCAGTCGGGTTCCTCGTCGGGCCAGTCGTCCTCGGGCGCCTGGGCTTCACCTGCCGCGCCGGGAGCGGCCTCCCCCGGCGCCGACATACCCGCCAGCACCTCCACGACCCCTTCCCCGTACGTCGCCCGCTTCTTCTCGCCCACGCCGCTGATCCCGCCGAGCTGCTCCACCGAGGTGGGCCACACCGTGACGATCTCCCGCAGCGTCGCGTCGTGGAAGATCACGTACGCCGGGACACCCTGCTCCTTGGCCGTCTCGGCGCGCCAGGCGCGGAGCGCCTCGAACGCCGGCTGGAGCGCCTCCGGCAGCTCCGCCGCCGCCTTCGCCTTGCGGTCGCGGCCCGCCCCGCCGCCCGAACGGGACGTGGCCGGCTTCTCGGGCTCCTTGCGCAGCGGCACCTCACGCTCGCGCCGCAGCACCGACCCGCTGGCCTCGGTGAGCACCAGCGTGCCGTAGTCGCCCTCGACGGCGAGCAGCCCCTGGGCGAGCAACTGGCGGATCACGCCCCGCCACTGGGCCTCGCTCAGCTCCTCACCGATGCCGAACACGGAGAGCTGATCGTGGTCGAACTGGATCACCTTGGCGGTGCGGCGGCCCAGCAGGATGTCCACGATCTGCACCGCGCCGAACTTCTGCCCCCGCTCCCGCTGCAGCCGCACCACCGTGGACAGCACCTTCTGCGCCGCCACCGTGCCGTCCCAGGTCTCCGGCGGGGTGAGGCAGGTGTCGCAGTTGCCGCAGTTCTCCCCGGACGGCTCCTGCCCGAAGTAGGCGAGGAGCCGGCCGCGGCGGCAGTGCACGGTCTCGCACAGGGCGAGCATCGCGTCCAGGTGCCGGCCCGCCCGCCGCCGGAACGCCTCGTCGCCCTCGCCGGACTGGATCAGCTTGCGCTGCTGGACGACGTCGCTCAGCCCGTACGCCATCCAGGCCGTGGACGGCAGGCCGTCGCGGCCCGCGCGGCCCGTCTCCTGGTAGTAGCCCTCGACCGACTTGGGCAGGTCGAGGTGGGCGACGAAGCGGACGTCCGGCTTGTCGATGCCCATGCCGAAGGCGATGGTCGCCACCACGACCAGGCCCTCCTCGCGCAGGAACCGCGCCTGGTGCGCCTGGCGCGTCCCCGCGTCGAGCCCCGCGTGGTACGGAACGGCCTCGATGCCGTTCTTCGAGAGGAACTCGGCGGTCTTCTCCACCGAGTTGCGCGAGAGGCAGTAGACGATGCCCGCGTCCCCGGCGTGCTCCTCGCGCAGGAAGGCGAGGAGCTGCTTGCGCGGGTCGGCCTTCGGCACGATCCGGTACTGGATGTTGGGCCGGTCGAAGCTGGCCACGAAGTGCCGGGCGTCCGGCATGCCCAGCCGCTCGGTGATCTCCCGGTGCGTGGCGTCCGTGGCGGTCGCGGTGAGGGCGATGCGGGGCACGTCCGGCCACCGCTCCCCCAGCACGGACAGGGTGAGGTAGTCGGGCCGGAAGTCGTGTCCCCACTGGGAGACGCAGTGCGCCTCGTCGATGGCGAACACGGAGATCTTGCCGCGGGAGAGGAGGTCGAGGCTGCTGTCCAGGCGCAGCCGCTCCGGCGCCAGGTACAGCAGGTCGAGCTCGCCGGCGAGGAACTCCGCCTCGACCGTCCGCCGCTCGTCGAAGTCCTGCGTGGAGTTCATGAAGCCGGCCCGCACGCCGAGCGCCCGCAGCGCGTCGACCTGGTCCTGCATCAGCGCGATCAGCGGGGAGACGACCACGCCCGTGCCGGGCCGGACCAGGGCAGGGATCTGGTAGCAGAGGGACTTGCCGCCGCCGGTCGGCATGAGCACGACCGCGTCGCCGCCGGCGATCACATGGTCGACGACGGCTTCCTGCTCGCCGCGGAAGGTCTCGTAGCCGAAGACCCGGTGCAGCGCAGCCAGCGCCTCACTGTCCGTCACTGCCATCCCGGCGACACCGTCCGTCCCGTGCATCGTCCTGTCCCCCGCGGCCGTACCTCGGCCACTGCGTCCACCATAGGCGTCCGGACCGACAGCCCCGGAGTTGTCCACAGGCCCGCCCGGAACGCTCCGTCCCTGGGCGGAACGCGACCGGGAACGACCGCGGCCCGGCACCCCGCGTCGGGGTGCCGGGCCGCGCCGTGCGTGCGGCGGGGTGCGTCAGCGCACGAACACCCCCGCGTCCCCGGCCAGGTCCAGGAAGTACTGCGGCGCCACGCCGAGCACCACCGTGACCGCCACACCGACCGCGATCGCGGTCATCGTCAGCGGCGACGGCACCGCGACGGTCGGGCCCTCCGGGCGCGGCTCGCTGAAGAACATCAGCACGATGACGCGGATGTAGAAGAACGCCGCGACCGCCGACGAGATCACACCGACCACGACCAGCGGGGTCGCCCCGCCCTCCGCCGCCGCCTTGAACACGGCGAACTTCCCGGCGAAGCCGGAGGTCAGCGGAATGCCCGCGAAGGCCAGCAGGAACACCGCGAACACCGCGGCGACCAGCGGGGAGCGCCGGCCCAGGCCCGCCCAGCGGGACAGGTGGGTCGCCTCGCCGCCCGCGTCCCGCACCAGCGTGACCACGGCGAAGGCGCCGATCGTCACGAAGGAGTAGGCCGCCAGGTAGAACAGCACCGACGAGATGCCCGACGGCGTGGCCGCGATGACACCCGCGAGGATGAAGCCCGCGTGCGCGATCGACGAGTACGCCAGCAGGCGCTTGATGTCGGTCTGGGTGATCGCCACGATCGCGCCGGCCAGCATGGTGACGATGGCGACGCCCCACATGACCGGCCGCCAGTCCCAGCGCAGGCCCGGCAGCACCACGTACAGCAGGCGCAGCAGCGCGCCGAACGCCGCGACCTTGGTGGCCGCCGCCATGAAGCCGGTGACCGGGGTGGGCGCGCCCTGGTAGACGTCGGGCGTCCACATGTGGAACGGCACCGCGCCGACCTTGAACAGCAGGCCCATGACCAGCAGCGCGGCGCCGATCAGCAGCAGCGCGTCGTTGCCCATGGTGTCGGCGAGCGCCGGGGTGATCTCCGGCACGGTGCCGTCGACGACCTGCGCGATCGTCGCGTACGACATGGAGCCCGCGTAGCCGTACAGCAGGGTGATGCCGAACAGCGTGAACGCGGAGGCGAACGCGCCGAGCAGGAAGTACTTGACCGCCGCCTCCTGCGACATCAGCCGCTTGCGCCGGGCGAGCGCGCACAGCAGGTACAGCGGGAGGGAGAGCACCTCCAGGGCCACGAACAGCGTCAGCAGGTCGTTGGCCGCCGGGAAGACCAGCATGCCCGCGACCGCGAAGAGCAGCAGCGGGAAGACCTCGGTGGTGGTGAAGCCGGCCTTGACGGCCCGCTTCTCGCTGTCGCTGCCGGGGACGGCCGCGGCTTGTGCGGCGAAGGAGTCCACGCGGTTGCCGTGCGCCTCCGGGTCGAGCCGGCGCTCGGCGAAGGTGAACAGACCCACCAGCGCCGTCAGCAGGATCGTGCCCTGGAGGAAGAGCGCCGGTCCGTCGACGGCGATCGCGCCCATGGCCGCGATGCCCGCCTTGGTGGTGGCGTACCCGTCCGCGGCGAGTGCCACGACCGCGGCGAACGCGGCGACGAGCGCGACCGCTGAGACGAACATCTGCGCGTAGTAACGGGACTTGCGCGGCACGAAGGCCTCGACCAGCACCCCGACGAGCGCCGCGCCGACGACGATCAGCGTGGGCGCGAGCTGCCCGTACTCGATCTTGGGTGCGTCGATCTTGGCGATCGGATCGGCCGCGGTTGTCCACAGGCTGTGGACGGCTGCTGTTGCGCTCACTTGGCCGCCTCCACCTCGGGCTGGGGGTCCTTCTTCTGTACGTCGGACAAGGTCTGCTTCACCGCCGGGTTCACGACGTCCGTCACGGGCTTCGGGTAGACGCCCAGGAACACCAGCAGCACGACCAGCGGCGCCACCACCGCGATCTCCCGCACCCTGAGGTCGGGCATCGCGGCGACCTCGGGCTTCACCGGGCCGGTCATCGTCCGCTGGTACAGGACGAGGGTGTAGAGCGCGGCGAGCACGATGCCGAAGGTCGCGATGATGCCGATCACCGGGTAGCGCGTGAACGTGCCGACCAGGACCAGGAACTCGCTGACGAAGGGCGCGAGCCCCGGCAGCGAGAGGGTGGCGAGACCGCCGATCAGGAAGGTGCCGGCGAGCACCGGGGCCACCTTCTGCACACCGCCGAAGTCGGCGATGAGCCGCGAGCCGCGCCGGGAGATCAGGAAGCCGGCGATCAGCATCAGCACGGCGGTCGAGATGCCGTGGTTGACCATGTAGAGCGTCGCCCCGGACTGGCCCTGGCTGGTCATCGCGAAGATGCCCATCACGATGAAGCCGAAGTGCGAGATCGAGGCGTAGGCGATCAGCCGCTTGATGTCACGCTGGCCGACGGCGAGCAGCGCACCGTAGATGATGCTGATCACCGCGAGCACCAGGATCACCGGCGTCGCCCACTTGCTGGCCTCCGGGAACAGCTGGAGGCAGAAGCGCAGCATCGCGAAGGTGCCCACCTTGTCGACGACCGCCGTGATCAGCACGGCCACCGGCGCGGTGGACTCCTGCATGGCGTTGGGCAGCCAGGTGTGCAGCGGCCACAGCGGCGCCTTCACCGCGAAGGCGAAGAAGAAGCCGAGGAACAGCCAGCGTTCGGTGCTGGTCGCCATCTCCAGCTCGCCGTTGGCCCGGGCCTGCGCGATCTCCGTGAGGGAGAAGTTCCCCGCGACCACGTACAGCCCGATCACCGCGGCCAGCATGATCAGACCGCCGGCCAGGTTGTAGAGGAGGAACTTCACCGCCGCGTACGACCGCTGGGTGGCCGCCTTCTCCTCGCCGTCCTTGTGCGCACGGTCCCCGAAGCCTCCGATGAGGAAGTACATCGGGATGAGCATGGCCTCGAAGAAGATGTAGAAGAGGAAGACGTCGGTGGCCTCGAAGGAGATGATCACCATCGCCTCGACGGCCAGGATCAGGGCGAAGAAGCCCTGCGTCGGCCGCCACCGCCTGCTGCCCGTCTCCAGCGGGTCGGCGTCGTGCCAGCCGGCCAGCACGATGAACGGGATCAGCAGCGCGGTCAGCGCGATCAGCGCCACCGCGATGCCGTCGACGCCCAGTTCGTAGCGGACGCCGAAGTCGGCGATCCAGGAGTGGGACTCGGTGAGCTGGTAGCGGTCGCCGTCCGGGTCGAAGCGGACCAGGACGGTGATCGCCAGGGCGAGTGTGGCCAGCGAGAACATCAGGGCGAGCCACTTGGCCGCCGTGCGCTTCGCGGCCGGTACGGCGGCCGTGGCGATCGCCCCGATGGCCGGGAGCGCCGCCGTCGCTGTCAGGAGAGGAAAGGACATCGGTATCAGACCGCCCTCATCAGCAGGGTCGCGGCGACGAGGACCGCCGCGCCGCCGAACATCGAGACCGCGTAGGACCGCGCGAAGCCGTTCTGCAGCCTGCGCATCCGCCCGGACAGACCGCCCATGGAGGCGGCCGTGCCGTTGACGACCCCGTCGACCAGGGTGTGGTCGACGTACACCAGCGAGCGGGTGAGGTGTTCGCCGCCGCGGACCAGGACCACGTGGTTGAAGTCGTCCTGGTACAGGTCGCGGCGGGCGGCCCGGGTGAGCAGCGAACCGCGCGGGGCGACGGCCGGCACCGGACGCCGTCCGTACTGCGCCCAGGCGATCGCCACGCCGATCACCATCACCGCGACCGTGGACAGCGTCACCGTCAGCGCGCTGACCGGCGGATGTCCGTGGGCGTGCCCGGTGACCGGCTCCAGCCAGTGGATGAAGCGGTCGCCGATGCTGAAGAACGCGCCGCCGAACACCGATCCGACGGCCAGCAGGATCATCGGGACCGTCATGACCTTCGGCGACTCGTGCGGGTGCGGCGGCTCGTAGGCGCCGCCGGTCTGCGCGGCCGGCTCCACGTCCGGGGAGGCCGGGGACGGCGTCGGCGCGTTGCGCCAGCGCTCCTCGCCGAAGAACGTCATCAGCATCACGCGCGTCATGTAGTACGCGGTGATGGCCGCGCCCAGCAGGGCGCAGGCGCCGAGGATCCAGCCCTCCGCGCCGCCCTTGGCGAACGCCGCCTCGATGATCTTGTCCTTGGAGAAGAAGCCGGACAGGCCCGGGAAGCCGATGATCGCGAGGTAGCCGAGCCCGAACGTGACGAAGGTGACCGGCATGTACTTCCTGAGGCCGCCGTAGCGGCGCATGTCGACCTCGTCGTTCATGCCGTGCATGACCGAACCGGCGCCGAGGAAGAGCCCGGCCTTGAAGAAGCCGTGCGTCACCAGGTGCATGATCGCGAAGACGTAGCCGATCGGGCCGAGGCCCGCGGCCAGCACCATGTAGCCGATCTGCGACATGGTCGAGCCGGCCAGCGCCTTCTTGATGTCGTCCTTGGCGCAACCGACGATCGCACCGAACAGCAGCGTGACCGCGCCGACGACGGTGACCACCAGTTGCGCGTCCGGCGCGCCGTTGAACACGGCCGCCGAGCGGACGATCAGGTAGACGCCCGCGGTCACCATGGTCGCGGCGTGGATGAGGGCGGAGACCGGGGTCGGGCCCTCCATCGCGTCCCCGAGCCAGGACTGCAGGGGAACCTGGGCGGACTTGCCGCACGCGGCGAGCAGCAGCATCAGGGCGATCGCGGTCAGCTTGCCCTCGCCCGCCTCGCCGGCGAGACCGGCCTCCCCGTGGCCGCCCAGCACCGGCCCGAAGGCGAAGGTGCCGAACCACAGGAACATCAGCATGATCGCGATGGACAGGCCCATGTCACCGACGCGGTTGACCAGGAAGGCCTTCTTCGCGGCCGTGGCCGCGCTGGGCTTGTGCTGCCAGAAGCCGATCAGCAGGTAGGAGGCGAGACCGACGCCCTCCCAGCCGACGTACAGCAGCAGGTAGTTGTCGGCGAGGACCAGGATCAGCATCGCCGCGAGGAAGAGGTTCAGGTAGCCGAAGAAGCGGCGGCGCCGCTCGTCGTGCTCCATGTACCCGACGGAGTAGAGATGGATCAGCGAGCCGACGCCCGTGATCAGCAGCACGAACGTCATCGACAGCTGGTCGAGCCGGAAGGCGACGTCCGCCTGGAAGCCCTCCACCGGGATCCAGCTGAACAGGTGCTGCACGACCGTGCGGTCCTCGGCGCCCTTGCCCAGCAGGTCGGTGAAGAGCACCAGACCCAGCGCGAAGGACACCGCGGCCAGGGCCGTGCCGATCCAGTGGCCGACGGCGTCCAGCCGGCGGCCACCGCACAGCAGGACCGCCGCTCCGAGCAGAGGCGCCGCCACCAGCAGCGCAATCAGGTTCTCCACGATTCAGCAGCCCCTCACAGCTTCATCAGGCTGGCGTCGTCGACCGAGGCCGAGTGGCGGGAACGGAACAGGGACACGATGATCGCCAGCCCCACCACGACCTCCGCGGCGGCGACGACCATCGTGAAGAACGCGATGATCTGGCCGTCGAGGTTGCCGTGCATACGGGAGAAGGCGACGAACGCGAGGTTGCAGGCGTTGAGCATCAGCTCGACGCACATGAACACCACGATCGCGTTGCGCCGGATCAGCACACCGGTGGCGCCGATGGTGAACAGCAGCGCCGCCAGGTACAGGTAGTTGACGGGATTCACTTCGACGCCTCCTCGGCCCGCTTGAAGTTCGGCGGATCGATCGCGCGGCGCTCCAGGCGCTCCTCCGCGCGCTGCTCCAGCGCCCGCAGGTCGTTGAGCGCCTCCCGCGACACGTCACGGACCTGGCCGCGGTCCCGCAGCGTCTTGCTGACGGTGAGGTCCGACGGGGTGCCGTCGGGCAGCAGGCCCGCGATGTCGACCGCGTTGTGCCGGGCGTACACGCCGGGGGCGGGCAGCGGCGGCAGGTACGTGCCCTCGCGGACGCGCTGCTCGGCCAGTTCGCGCTGGGTCCTGGCCCGCTCGGTGCGCTCCCGGTGGGTGAGCACCATCGCGCCGACGGCCGCCGTGATGAGCAGCGCGCCGGTGATCTCGAAGGCGAAGACGTAGCGGGTGAACATCAGGGAGGCGAGACCCTGGACGTTCCCCCCGGCGTTGGCCTCGCCGACGCCGCTGAACTCGCGCAGCGAGGCGTTGCCGATGCCGCCGACCAGGAGGATGCCGAAGCCGAGGCCGCACAGCAGGGCCAGCCAGCGCTGGCCCTTGATGGTCTCCTTCAGGGAGTCCGCGGCCGTGACGCCGACGAGCATCACCACGAACAGGAACAGCATCATGATCGCGCCGGTGTAGACGACGATCTGCACGACGCCCAGGAAGTAGGCGCCGTTGGCCAGGTAGAACACGGCCAGGACGATCATGGTCCCGGCGAGGCAGAGCGCGCTGTGCACGGCCCGCCGCATGAAGACGGTGCACAGGGCGCCGATCACGGCGACAGTGCCGAGGATCCAGAACTGGACGGCCTCCCCGGTGGAGGTCGAGTAGGCGGCGAGCTGCTCGGTCATCGCCCGATCACCTTCTCCGAGGCCGGCTCCTCCGGGCCGAACGTGGACTCGGCCTCCTGGACCACCTCGCCCTTGGAGTGGGCGACCTGACGCTCCGTGCCGGGCGCCGCCTCGGTCACCAGACCGCGGTAGTAGTCCTGTTCGTCCGTGCCCGGGTACATGGCGTGCGGTGCCTCGACCATGCCCTCCTCCAGGCCGGCGAGCAGCTGCTCCTTGGTGTAGATGAGGTTCGCCCGGCTGGAGTCGGCCAGCTCGAACTCGTTGGTCATCGTCAGCGCGCGCGTCGGGCACGCCTCGATGCACAGCCCGCACAGGATGCAGCGGGCGTAGTTGATCTGGTACACGCGGCCGTACCGCTCGCCGGGCGAGTAGCGCTCCTCGTCCGTGTTGTCCGCGCCCTCGACGTAGATCGCGTCGGCGGGACAGGCCCAGGCGCACAGCTCGCAGCCGACGCACTTCTCCAGGCCGTCCGGATGGCGGTTGAGCTGGTGCCGTCCGTGGAAGCGCGGGGCCGTGGTCTTCTGCTGCTCCGGGTACTGCTCGGTGAGCCGCTTCTTGAACATGGCCTTGAAGGTCACGCCGAAGCCGGCCACCGGGTTCAGGAAACCGGGCTTGGTGTCCTTCGGTTCCTCAGCCATCGGACGCCTCCTTTCCATCCGTAGAACCGCCCTGGGATTCGTCACTGTGAGTATCGGGTCCGCCACTGACAACGAGCTCCCGCTCGTGGCGCGGGCGGCGCCGCGGCACCGGGGGCAGCTCCTGCCCGGGCAGCGGCGGCACGGGGAACCCGCCCGCCATCGGGTCGAACGGAAGCTGGTCCGCGGGCTGTCCGCTCTCCTCGCCCCGGCCGCGGAACATGTCGGCGACGAAGGAGAGCAGCAGCAGGACGAGGACGCCGCCGGCGATGTAGAGCGCGATGTCGGCGAACTCGTAGTTCTCGTTGCGCAGCGCCCGGACCGTGGCGACCGCCATCAGCCACACCAGGGAGACCGGGATGAGGACCTTCCAGCCGAGCTTCATCAGCTGGTCGTAGCGGACGCGCGGGAGCGTGCCGCGCAGCCAGACGAAGCCGAACAGCAGGGTGAGCAGCTTGCCTGTGAACCAGAGCATCGGCCACCAGCCGTGGTTCGCGCCCTCCCAGAAGGTGCTGACCGGCCAGGGGGCCCGCCAGCCGCCGAGGAACAGAGTCACCGCGACCGCCGAGACGGTCACCATGTTGATGTACTCGGCGAGCATGAACATCGCGAACTTGATCGACGAGTACTCGGTGTTGAAGCCGCCGACCAGGTCGCCCTCGGACTCCGGCATGTCGAACGGGGCGCGGTTGGTCTCGCCCACCATGGTCACGATGTAGATGAGGAACGACACCGGCAGCAGCAGCACGTACCAGCGGTCGGCCTGCGCCTCGACGATCGTCGACGTCGACATCGACCCGGAGTAGAGGAACACGGAGGCGAACGCGGCGCCCATGGCGATCTCGTACGAGATCATCTGGGCGCAGGAGCGCAGGCCGCCGAGGAGCGGGTAGGTGGAGCCGGAGCTCCAGCCCGCCAGGACGATGCCGTAGATGCCGACCGAGGCGACCGCGAGGATGTAGAGCATCGCGATCGGCAGGTCGGTGAGCTGCATCGTGGTGCGCTGGCCGAAGATCGAGATCTCGTTGCCGGCCGGGCCGAAGGGGATCACGGCGAACGCCATGAACGCCGGGATGGCCGCGACGATCGGCGCGAGGACGTAGACCACCTTGTCCGCGCGCTTGACGACGACGTCCTCCTTCAGCATCAGCTTCACACCGTCGGCGAGCGACTGGAGCATGCCCCAGGGGCCGTGCCGGTTGGGGCCGATGCGCAGCTGCATCCAGGCGACGACCTTGCGCTCCATGACGATGCAGATGAGCACGGTCACCATCAGGAAGGCGAAGCAGAACACCGCCTTCAGGACGATCAGCCACCAGGGGTCGCGGCCGAACATCGAGAGGTCTTCAGCGGCGAGGTACGGGCTCATGCCTCCACCTCCTGGGGAGCCTCGCCGGCGAGGGTCGCCGGGCCGATGCGGACGAGGGAACCGGGGAGCGCCCCGGTGCCGGAGGCCACCCCGCCGTCCGTGGAGTTCAGCGGGAGCCAGACCACCCGGTCGGGCATCTCGGTGACGGACAGCGGCAGTTCGAGCGTCCCGGCGGGGCCGGTCACCGCGAGCGTGTCGCCGTCCTTGACGCCGACCTCGGCGGCCGTGGCGGCCGAGAGCCGGGCGGGCGCGGCGTGCCGGGTGCCGGCCAGCGCCTCGTCCCCCTGCTGGAGCAGGCCCAGGTCGAGCAGGAGCCGGTGCCCCGCGAGGACCGCCTCGCCGGCGGCCGGCCGGGGCAGGGCGCCCGCGGTCTCCACCGGGTCGGCGGCGCGCGGCCCGTCCCACAGGCCGAGCCGGTCGATCTCCGAGCGGATCGTGCGCAGGTCCGGCAGGCCCAGGTGGACGTCCATGGCGTCGGCGAGCATCTGCAGCACGCGCGCGTCGGTGGGCGGGAGCCGCCGGGTCATCTGGTCCGGCTTGAGCGCCGCCTCGAAAAGACGCACCCTGCCTTCCCAGTTGAGGAAGGTGCCGGCCTTCTCCGCGACCGCGGCGACCGGCAGGACCACGTCGGCGAGCTCGGTGACCTCGCCGGGCCGCAGCTCCAGGGAGACCACGAACCCGGCCTCGGCGAGCGCGGCCCGGGCACGTGCCGGGTCGGGCAGGTCGGCGACCTCCACGCCCGCCACCAGCAGCGCCTGCAGGTCGCCGCGGGCGGCCGCCTCGACGATCTGCGCGGTGGCCCGGCCGTAGCGGTGCGGGAGTTCGGCGACGCCCCAGAGGGCGGCCACCTCCTCCCGGGCGCGCGGGTCGGTCGCCGGGCGGCCGCCCGGCAGCAGCGACGGCAGCGCGCCCGCCTCGATGGCGCCCCGCTCGCCGGCCCGGCGCGGGATCCACACCAGCCGGGAGCCGGTCGCGGTGGCGAAGCGCACCGCGGCGGTGAGTCCGCCCCGTACGGCGGCCAGCCGCTCGCCGACGACGACCACCGCGCCCTCGGCGCGCAGCGCCTCGGCGGCCGCGGCCCCGTCGCCCTCCAGGCCGGCCCCGCTCGCCAGCGCGTCCAGCCACTCGGTCTCGGTGCCCGGCGCCGCCGGCAGCAGCGTGCCGCCGGCCTTGGTCAGTCCGCGCGTGGCGTGCGTGGCCAGCGCGAAGGTGCGCTGGCCGTGGGCGCGCCAGGCCTTGCGCAGCCGCAGGAAGACGCCGGGGGCCTCCTCCTCCGACTCGAAGCCGACCAGCAGCACCGCCGGGGCCTTCTCCAGCGCCCGGTAGGTGACGCCGGTGCCGTCCAGGTCGACACCGCGTCCCGCGACGCGCGCGGCGAGGAAGTCGGACTCCTCCGTGCTGTGCACGCGCGCGCGGAAGTCGATGTCGTTGGTGGCGAGCGCGACCCGCGCGAACTTGCTGTACGCGTAGGCGTCCTCGACGGTGAGCCGGCCGCCGGTGAGCACACCGGTGCGGCCCCGCGAGGCCAGCAGGCCCTGGGCCGCGATCTGCAGCGCGTCCGGCCAGGACGCCGGCTCCAGTTCGCCCTCCGCGTTGCGCACCAGCGGGGTGTCGAGCCGGTCCCGCTGCTGCGCGTACCGGAAGGCGAAGCGGCCCTTGTCGCAGATCCACTCCTCGTTGACCTCGGGGTCCTCCGCCGCGAGCTTGCGCATGACCTTGCCGCGCCGGTGGTCGGTGCGGGTGGCGCAGCCGCCCGAGCAGTGCTCGCACACCGACGGCGAGGAGATCAGGTCGAACGGGCGGGAGCGGAACCGGTAGGCGGCCGAGGTGAGCGCGCCGACCGGGCAGATCTGGATGGTGTTGCCGGAGAAGTACGACTCGAACGGGTCGCCTTCGCCGGTGCCCACCTGCTGGAGCGCGCCCCGCTCGATCAGCTCGATCATCGGGTCGCCGGCGATCTGGTTGGAGAAACGGGTGCAGCGGGCGCACAGCACGCACCGTTCACGGTCGAGCAGCACCTGCGTGGAGATCGCGACGGGCTTCTCGTAGGTGCGCTTCTTGCCCTCGAAGCGGGACTCGGCGTTGCCGTGCGACATCGCCTGGTTCTGCAGCGGGCACTCGCCGCCCTTGTCGCAGACCGGGCAGTCCAGCGGGTGGTTGATGAGCAGCAGCTCCATCACGCCCTTCTGGGCCTTCTCCGCGACCGGCGAGGAGAGCTGCGTCTTCACCACCATTCCGTCGGTGCAGGTGATGGTGCAGGACGCCATGGGCTTGCGCTGGCCCTCGACCTCCACGATGCACTGGCGGCAGGCGCCGGCCGGCGCGAGCAGCGGGTGGTCGCAGAACCGGGGGATCTCGATGCCGAGCTGCTCGGCGGCCCGGATGACCAGGGTGCCCTTGGGCACGCTGATCTCGGCGCCGTCGATCGTCAGCGTCACGAGGTCCTCGGGCGGGAGGGCCGCCTCTCCCCCTCCGGAGGGAGCGTTGGTGGTCACAGTCATGCGTGCACCTCCGTACGGTCGGCCCAGGCCGTCGACGCGGCCGGGTCGAAGGGGCAGCGACGGTCCGTGATGTGCTGCTCGTACTCCTCGCGGAAGTACTTGAGCGACGAGAAGATCGGCGAGGCGGCGCCGTCGCCGAGGGCACAGAAGGACTTGCCGTTGATGTTGTCCGCGATGTCGTTCAGCTTGTCGAGGTCGGACATCCGGCCCTTGCCGGCCTCGATGTCGCGCAGCAGCTGGACGAGCCAGTACGTGCCCTCACGGCAGGGGGTGCACTTGCCGCAGGACTCGTGGGCGTAGAACTCGGTCCAGCGGGTGACGGCGCGGACCACGCACGTGGTCTCGTCGAAGCACTGCAGCGCCTTGGTGCCGAGCATGGAGCCCGCGGCGCCGACCCCTTCGTAGTCGAGGGGGACGTCGAGGTGCTCGTCGGTGAACATCGGCGTCGAGGAGCCGCCCGGCGTCCAGAACTTCAGCCGGTGACCGGGCCGCATCCCGCCGCTCATGTCGAGCAGCTGGCGCAGGGTGATGCCGAGGGGCGCCTCGTACTGGCCGGGGCTCGCGACATGGCCGCTGAGGGAGTAGAGCGTGAAGCCCGGGGACTTCTCGCTGCCCATCGAGCGGAACCACTCCTTGCCCCGGTTCATGATGGCGGGAACCGAGGCGATGGACTCGACGTTGTTCACCACCGTGGGGCAGGCGTAGAGGCCCGCGACGGCGGGGAAGGGAGGCCGCAGCCTGGGCTGGCCGCGGCGCCCCTCGAGGGAGTCGAGCAGCGCGGTCTCCTCACCGCAGATGTACGCGCCCGCGCCCGCGTGCACGGTGAGTTCGAGGTCGAGTCCGCTGCCGAGGACGTTCTTGCCGAGGAATCCGGCCTCGTACGCCTCGCGCACGGCCGCGTGCAGCCTGCGCAGCACGGGGACGACCTCGCCGCGCAGGTAGATGAACGCGTGCGACGACCTGATGGCGTAGCAGGCGATGACGATGCCCTCGATCAGGCTGTGCGGGTTGGCGAAGAGCAGCGGGATGTCCTTGCAGGTCCCGGGCTCGGACTCGTCGGCGTTGACGACGAGGTAGTGCGGCTTGCCGTCGCCCTGCGGGATGAACTGCCACTTCATGCCCGTCGGGAAGCCGGCGCCGCCGCGTCCGCGCAGTCCGGAGTCCTTGACGTACGCGATGACGTCGTCCGGCGACATGGCGAGCGCCTTGCGCAGGCCCTCGTAGCCCTCGTGCCGCTTGTAGACGTCGAGCGTCCAGGACTTGTCCTCGTCCCAGAAGGCCGACAGCACCGGCGCGAGCAGCTTCTCCGGGCTGGTGTCCTTCAGTTCGGGTGCCAAGGTCATCACTCCCCCTCCTCGGCAGCGGGCCCGGACGATCCGGAGGGGCGAGGCGCAGCCTCTCCGTCACGGGTGGTGGTGGGCGACGGGTGGGCCGGGTCGGAGGCCGATGTGTCCTGCGGCGCGTCGTGCGAGCTGAGGTGCTCGGCGGGCGACGGCTCGTGGGGCGGGGCGTCCTTGGGCGCCTCGCCGCGCGGGTGCACCACGCGCGCGGGGGCGGCCTCGCCCTTGGCCAGCTTCAGGCCGATCAGGGAGGCGGGGCCCGCGCTGCCGGTCGCCTCGACGGCGCCCTCGCGCTCGTCGGGGAAGCCGGCCAGGATGCGGGCGGTCTCCTTGAACGTGCACAGCGGCGCGCCGCGGGTGGGTGCGACCGGACGGCCCGCGCGCAGGTCGTCGACCATGCGCTTGGCGCTCTCGGGGGTCTGGTTGTCGAAGAACTCCCAGTTGACCATCACCACGGGCGCGTAGTCGCAGGCCGCGTTGCACTCGATGTGCTCCAGGGTGACCTTGCCGTCGGCGGTGGTCTCGCCGTTGCCGACGCCCAGGTGCTCCTGGAGCTCCTCGAAGATCGCGTCGCCGCCCATCACCGCGCACAGGGTGTTGGTGCACACCCCGACCTGGTAGTCGCCGCTCGGGCGGCGCCGGTACATGGTGTAGAAGGTGGCGACCGCGGTCACCTCGGCCGTCGTCAGGCCGAGCATGTCCGCGCAGAACTGCATACCGGTGCGCGTGACGTGCCCCTCCTCGGACTGCACCAGGTGCAGCATCGGCAGGAGGGCGGACCGGGAGTCCGGGTAGCGGGCGACGATCGCCCGCGCGTCGGTCTCCAGCCGGGCCCGGACGTCGTCCGGGTAGGCCGGCGCGGGCAGTTCCGGCATGCCCAGGCTGACGCCCCGCTCGGAAGAAGAGGTGGTCACCGGTCGACGCCTCCCATCACGGGGTCGATGGACGCGACGGCGACGATGACGTCGGCGACCTGGCCGCCCTCGCACATCGCCGCCATGGCCTGAAGGTTGGTGAAGGACGGGTCGCGGAAGTGGACCCGGTAGGGGCGGGTGCCGCCGTCGGAGACGACGTGCACCCCGAGCTCGCCCTTGGGCGACTCGACGGCCGCGTAGGCCTGGCCCGGCGGGACCCGGAAGCCCTCGGTGACCAGCTTGAAGTGGTGGATCAGGGCCTCCATGGAGGTGCCCATGATCTGCTTGATGTGG
The DNA here is from genome assembly GCF_022696125.1 of Streptomyces sp. GB4-14. Classification (NCBI taxonomy): domain Bacteria; kingdom Bacillati; phylum Actinomycetota; class Actinomycetes; order Kitasatosporales; family Streptomycetaceae; genus Streptomyces; species Streptomyces sp. GB4-14. Next base: position 2,588,801 of record NZ_RZHO01000002.1, read on the forward strand.
TCGAGGGAGTTGCCGAGTCCGTCGGGTCCCAGGGCGAGCTGGGCGGGCCAGGCGATCTTCTTGTCCTCGACCATGACCGGGCCGGGCTCCAGCCGGTCCAGGCACTGCTCGACGATCCGCAGCGACTGGCGCATCTCCTCCAGCCGGATCAGGAACCGGCCGTAGGAGTCGCAGGTGTCGGCGGTCGGGACGTCGAAGTCGTACGTCTCGTAGCCGCAGTACGGCTGGGCCTTGCGCAGGTCGTGCGGGAGGCCGGTGGAGCGCAGGATCGGGCCGGTGGCGCCGAGGGCCATGCAGCCGGCCAGGTCCAGGTACCCCACGTCCTGCATACGGGCCTTGAAGATGGGGTTGCCGGTGGCGAGCTTGTCGTACTCCGGGAGGTTCTTCCGCATCTTCTTGACGAACTCGCGGATCTGGTCGACCGCGCCGGGCGGCAGGTCCTGGGCGAGTCCGCCGGGGCGGATGTACGCGTGGTTCATCCGCAGGCCCGTGATCAGCTCGTAGATGTCGAGGATCAGCTCACGGTCACGGAATCCGTAGATCATGATCGTGGTGGCGCCGAGCTCCATGCCGCCGGTGGCGATGCACACCAGGTGGGAGGAGAGCCGGTTCAGCTCCATCAGGAGCACCCGGATGACCGAGGCGCGGTCGGGCACCTGGTCCTCGATGCCGAGCAGCTTCTCGACGGCGAGGCAGTACGCCGTCTCGTTGAAGAACGGCGTCAGGTAGTCCATGCGCGTCACGAACGTGGTGCCCTGGGTCCACGTCCGGTACTCGAGGTTCTTCTCGATGCCGGTGTGGAGGTAGCCGATGCCGCAGCGGGCCTCGGTGACGGTCTCGCCGTCGATCTCCAGGATCAGCCGGAGCACTCCGTGGGTGGACGGGTGCTGCGGCCCCATGTTGACGACGATGCGTTCGTCGTCGGTCCGGGCCGCGGTCTCGACGACCTCGTCCCAGTCGCCGCCGGTGACGGTGTAGACGGTGCCCTCGGTGGTTTCGCGGGGGGTGGCGTGCGTGCTCACGAGTACGACCTCCGCTGGTCCGGAGCCGGGATCTGGGCGCCCTTGTACTCGACGGGGATGCCGCCGAGGGGATAGTCCTTGCGCTGGGGATGGCCCTGCCAGTCGTCCGGCATCATGATCCGCGTCAGGGCCGGGTGACCGTCGAAGACGATGCCGAAGAAGTCGTACGTCTCGCGCTCGTGCCAGTCGTTCGTCGGGTAGACCGGGAACAGCGTCGGGATGTGCGGGTCGCTGTCGGGGACGCTGACCTCCAGGCGGATCACCCGGTTGTGGGTGATCGAGCGCAGGTGGTAGACGGCGTGCAGCTCGCGTCCCTTGTCGTTCGGGTAGTGCACCCCGCTGACGCCGGTGCACAGTTCGAACCGCAGGGCGGGGTCGTCGCGCAGGGTCTTCGCGACCCGCACGAGGTGCTCGCGCTCGATGTGGAAGGTGATCTCGCCGCGGTCGACGACCGTCTTCTCGATGGCGTTCTCCGGGAGCAGGTCCTGCTCCTCCAGCGCGCCCTCCAGTTCGTCGGCGACCTCGTCGAACCAGCCGCCGTACGGGCGGGCCGCCGGTCCCGGGAGCCGGACCGAGCGGACCAGGCCGCCGTAACCGGAGGTGTCGCCGCCGTTGGCGGCGCCGAACATGCCGCGCTGGACGCGGATCTCCTCGCCGCCCTGTCCGCGCTGGCCGGGGAGGTTCTCGGCGGAGAGGTCCTTCTCGGGGTTCACGCCGTCACCCGCGGTGTTGTTCGCGTCGCTCATCGCAGCAGCCCCTTCATCTCGATCGTGGGCAGGGCCTTGAGCGCCGCCTCCTCCGCCTCGCGGGCAGCCTCCTCGGCGTTCACGCCGAGCTTGGAGCTCTGGATCTTCTGGTGGAGCTTGAGGATCGCGTCCATCAGCATCTCGGGGCGGGGCGGACAGCCGGGGAGATAGATGTCGACCGGGACGACGTGGTCGACGCCCTGGACGATCGCGTAGTTGTTGAACATGCCGCCCGAGGAGGCGCAGACCCCCATGGAGATCACCCACTTGGGGTTCGGCATCTGGTCGTAGACCTGCCGGAGCACCGGCGCCATCTTCTGGCTGACCCGCCCGGCCACGATCATGAGGTCCGCCTGCCGCGGCGAGCCGCGGAAGACCTCCATGCCGAAGCGCGCCAGGTCGTAGCGGCCCGCGCCGGTGGTCATCATCTCGATGGCACAGCAGGCGAGGCCGAACGTGGCGGGGAAGACGGACGACTTGCGCACCCAGCCCGCGGCCTGCTCGACGGTGGTCAGCAGGAATCCGCTCGGCAGCTTTTCTTCGAGTCCCATGACTTAGTGGCCCCTCAGTCCCATTCCAGGCCGCCGCGCCGCCATACGTACGCGTACGCGACGAAGACGGTGAGCACGAAGAGCAGCATCTCCACGAGCCCGAAAAGCCCCAGGGCGTCGAAGGTGACGGCCCAGGGGTAGAGGAAGACGATCTCGATATCGAAGATGATGAAGAGCATCGCCGTCAGGTAGTACTTGATGGGGAAGCGCCCGCCGCCGGCCGGCGTGGGGGTCGGCTCGATGCCGCACTCGTAGGCCTCGAGCTTCGCCCGGTTGTACCGCTTCGGACCGATCAGCGTGGCCATGACCACGGAGAAGATCGCAAAGCCTGCCCCGAGGGCTCCCAGTACGAGGATGGGCGCATACGCGTTCACCGCTCCTCGCTCCTCTCAGTCGGCACTGACTGCTGGCGGTTGTGCAGCGGGCCCGTCCGCCTCACCAGCCCCACGAACCACGCCCGCCCCGGCGAAGATCGAGAACATGTGAAGCAGGTCACAAGCCCAACCGCTCCGCATCTTATGCCTGTGGGTCTGTGATCTGCGACACGGGGTATTGCACAAGCTTTGTGATCTCCACCACCTGACGAACGATCATGAAGTCGTATGAGCGGTGATCTTCACACGCCAAGCATCCACGCGATCACCAAAGGTGACATCTTGATCAGTTGTTGCAGCTCAGAGGGGTCTCGGAGGAGGCGTCTCCATATCAAGACGATTCCTCTGCATGCAAATTGGCGTTGGACCGGCTGTCCTGATAGAGGCCGCGTTCACACGTCAGGGGGGCCGCGAGGCGCGATGTGGACGTGTGCACGCGTTCACGAAGTCCGAGGTGGCCGAGTGACGCCCTGGAGGCCCCAGCCGTTCCGTGACGTCGGTCACACTTCTGAGGGCCCCTCAGGAACGGGGCTTGGCCAACCACGTCAACCGGTGGTAAGCGGGGAGCAATTCGGGCGTAACGATGAAAGTGCGTGATCACGGCCCGGTCACAGCCGCCCGCAATGTCCGTTGTGGCGTCAATGAAGAGGGGCTTGCGGGGAATTTGGGCCCTCGATTGAACAACTGTGGCGCAGCACACGTTTCTTGAAGATATGAAGCAGCCCCTGGTACCGGTTGTTCCCATGTCCCACACCGCTCACATACGCAGCCACCGGAAGCCCCGCCGCACCGCGACCTCCACGATCGCTGTGCGGGCCGGAGTTGCCGGTGGCGTCCTCAGCACCCTGGCAGTGGCCGGGGCGTCCAGCGCGGCCAACGCGGCCGAGCCGGTGACGCAGACCCTCGAACTGCCCACCCTGACGGCCGACCTGGCCGCCCAGGTCGCCCAGTCCGCGGATGCCACCCAGCAGGCGGCCGCGAACTACCAGCTGCGGGCCGAGCGTGACGCGGCGGCCGCCGAGGCCGCGAAGCAGGCCAAGGCGGACCTGGCGGAGGCCAAGAAGAAGGCCGAGGCGAGGAAGAAGGCGGCCGAGGAAGCCCGTCAGGCGGCGGCCGAGCGCGCGGCGCGCGACGCCGAGCGCCCCTCGCTCAGCGCCCCCACGGAGACCGCGAGCTTCTCCGCGCCGGCCGGCGGCAGCGTCGCGACCGTCCTCGCCTTCCTCCAGGCGCAGGTGGGCGACGCCTACGTCATGGGCGCCACCGGGCCCAACGCCTGGGACTGCTCCAGCCTGGTGCAGGCCGCGTTCAAGCAGGTCGGTGTGGACCTGCCGCGCGTCTCCCAGGACCAGTCGATGGTGGGCACCGACATCCCGCTGTCGCAGATCCAGCCCGGTGACATCCTGTACTGGGGCGGCAAGGGCTCCGCGTACCACGTGGGCGTCTACATCGGGAACGGCCAGTACCTGGACGCCGCCAACCCCTCGAAGGGCGTCGTCATCCAGGACCTCTCCGGCTACCCGGCGTCGGGCGCCGTCCGCGTGCTCTGACCCGCGCCTTCACGGACCGAAGGGCCGCCGCCTCACCGAGGTGGCGGCCCTCCGTGCTCCTCGGGCCCACCCGACGGGGCAAGATCACCGTATTGCCCGAATTGCACCCAGAGTCTCTTGTGTTGACGTCGCGCCCGGACCGCCGCGCCGTCCGACGCGCCCCGTGACAGGCCCTCACGGGGCCCCGTAACCACGACGGGGGCCGGAGCGCCCTCGAGGCGGACTCCGGCCCCCACAGGGGCGTCACAGCGACGCGTGCGTCAGACGGCTGCCTCTCCGTCACGGCCGGCGCGACGGCGCTGGTACGCCACGACGGCCGCGCCGAGCCCCAGCGCGAGCACCGCGGCGCCCCCGAGCAGACCGACGCCCTGGGCTCCGGTGAGCGCCAGACCGCCGTCGGCGTCGTCGTCCGGAACGCCGCCGGACGCGGAGCCGGCGCCGTCGTCGTCCGCGTCGCCGCCGGAACCGTCGCCGTCACCGGAGCCGGGGGCCGACGGGTCGTCCGAGGGGCCGCCGTCGGAGCCGCCCGTGCCGCCGTCGCCCGGCTCACCGGGGGCGTTCAGCACGATCCACGCGACGTCGTTCGACGGGTCGGAGTCGAAGGGGTTGTCCCAGTCGGGAAGGGCCACCCGGCCCCTGGCGCCCTCCACGACCTCGTCGACGCGCAACTCGAACGGGAAGGTCAGCCGGGCGTCCTCCAGCAGCGGGGTCGCCACCGAACAGCGGTGGCCGGGCACGCTGCCGTCGACGGTTACGGCGCGGCACTCCTTGGGCGCCGTGGTGACGGTCGACCCCTCGGGCGCGACCACCGTGAAGGAGAACGGCTCCCCGCCGGAGCGCAGCGCGCTGATCCAGGCCGGCCCGTTGTTGGCGAACCCGATCTCCGCCGTGACCGTGTCCCCGGCCTCGCCGGACGCGGCGGCGCCGGTGAGCTCCAGGTCGTAGGTGTTGGTCGTGGGCAGGTCCAGCTCGGCGTACTTGGTGTACCGCGCCGGGTCGGCGTCCCCGGCCCGCTGCAGCGTCAGGTCGGGGCCGCTGCCCTGCCGGCGGCCCTCGCCCCGGTGCAGCGTCGTGGCCTCGCCCGGCTCCAGGGGCCGGAACGAGTAGGAGAAGATGTCGTGCAGCGCGAAGTCCGCCGTCTTCACCCGCACCGGGCCGGCCAGGGAGTACGCCGCTCCCGCCTCGAGGGCGTCGGGGAAGGTGCAGAGGACCTCGGTGTGCTGCCGCAGCAGCGGGCCGGTGTCCACCACGGTCGAGGAGCAGTTGCCGAAGTCGTCCGGGAAGGACAGTCCACGCGAGCCGTACAGCCGCAGCACCGCGCCCTCGGACGGCAGACCGCCGACGTTCATCACGCCCAGCGGCGGCTCGAAGGTCTCGCCGGCCTTCAGGTTCTCGGGCAGGGAGAGTTCGCGGTTCAGCAGCTCAGGTCCGCCGACGCGTACGTCGACGGTGAGCGGCGTGAACTCCAGGCCCTCGCCCTCGCCGGTGACGACGATCTTCCCGGTGTCGCCGGCCTCGCTGTCGTCGGCGAGGTCGAGCCGGATGCCGCCGATCCGGTTGTAGGTCGTGCCCGCGTACAGGTCGTAGCCCGTGCACACCGCGACCAGGCCCTCGGCGTCGCAGGGCAGGTCGGCCCGTGCGACGCCCTTCAGCCCGCGGGCGTCGATGCGGATCGTGTACTCCCCGCGGTGCACCGCCGGGACCTCGCCGTCGCCCTCGAACTCCTCGCCCGGGACGTCGATCCGCAGGTCGACCTGCGGCTCCGTGGGGTCGCCGTTGTCCGAGTGGAGGGACAGGTCCACCCGGTCCTCGCCCGTGATCACCACCGGGAGGGGCGCTTCGGCCGCGTGGGCCGCGCCCTGGACCCCGGCCGCGGCCAGCGCCGTCGCGCCCACCGCTCCCAGCGCCGCGAGCCGCGCGCGCAGCCGTCTCGCCTGCTGTGTCATGAAAGGCTCTTTCGTCGAACGGGACGTGCCCGGCTGGGTCACGTCCCGTTCGACACCGCCCGGAGTCGATCAGTTGTGCACGGATGCGTCACGCACCGATCACGATCCGGCGCCGCGCCCGGAGATGCCGGACATGCCCGCCGACTTCGGTCGCCCGCCCCGCCGTTCACGCCTTCGGGGCCACCTTGCTCAGGCCGTTGATGATGCGGTCCATCGCGTCACCGCCCGTGGGGTCGGTCAGGTTGGCGAGGAGTTTCAGCGTGAACTTCATCAGCATCGGGTGCGTCAGGCCGCGCTGGGCGGCGATCTGCATGATCTTCGGGTTGCCGATGAGCTTCACGAAGGCGCGGCCGAGCGTGTAGTAGCCGCCGTAGGTGTCCTTCAGGACGCGCGGGTAGCGCTGGAGGGCGATCTCCCGCTGGGCCGGGGTGGACCGCGCGTGCGCCTGGACGATGACGTCGGCGGCGAGCTGCCCGGACTCCATGGCGTAGGCGATGCCCTCGCCGTTGAACGGGTTCACCAGGCCGCCCGCGTCGCCGACGAGCAGCAGACCGCGCGTGTAGTGCGGCTGGCGGTTGAAGGCCATGGGGAGCGCGGCGCCGCGGATCGGGCCGGTCATGTTGTCCGGGGTGTAGCCCCAGTCCTCCGGCATGGACGCGCACCAGGCCTTGAGGACCTCGCGCCAGTCCAGCTCCTTGAAGGAGTCGGAGGTGTTGAGGACGCCCAGGCCGACGTTGGAGGTGCCGTCACCCATGCCGAAGATCCAGCCGTAGCCGGGCAGCAGCCGGTCCTGCGGGCCGCGCCGGTCCCACAGCTCCAGCCAGGACTCCAGGTAGTCGTCGTCGTGGCGGGGCGAGGTGAAGTACGTCCGCACGGCCACGCCCATCGGGCGGTCCTCGCGCCGGTGCAGGCCCATCGCGAGGGACAGCCGCGTGGAGTTGCCGTCGGCCGCGACCACCAGCGGGGCGTGGAAGGTGACCTCCCGCTTGTCCTCGCCGAGCTTGGCCTTCACGCCCGTGATGCGGCCGGTGCGGTCGTCGATGATCGGCGCACCCACGTTGCACCGCTCGTAGAGCCGGGCGCCCGCCTTCTGCGCCTGCCGGGCGAGCTGCTCGTCGAAGTCGTCGCGCTTGCGCACGAGCCCGTAGTCGGGGAAGGAGGCGAGATCCGGCCAGTCGAGCTGCAGGCGGACGCCGCCGCCGATGATGCGCAGGCCCTTGTTGCGCAGCCAGCCGGCCTCCTCGGAGATGTCGATGCCCATCGACACCAGCTGCTTCACGGCGCGCGGGGTGAGGCCGTCGCCGCAGACCTTCTCGCGCGGGAACTCGGTCTTCTCCAGCAGGAGCACGTCGAGGCCGGACCGGGCCAGGTGGTAGGCGGTGGTGGAGCCGGCTGGCCCCGCGCCCACGACGATCACATCTGCGGTGTTGTCGGAGAGGGGCTCGGTCACGGCGGGATCTCCCCAGAGTTCGAAATCTTCGTGCCGACCGGCACTGGACACAGGCAGTCTATTCAGCGGACGTGATCACCCGGCTGAAGGGCTGCCCCGTGAACCGAGCACTCCCCGCTGTACGGCTGCGGGTTCCCACCGACGAGGACGCCGTCACCTGGCACCGCATCTTCGCCCACCCCGATGTCATGGAGTTCCACGGCGGCCGCCCGGCGGAGCTGTCGGTCTACGAGGAACTCACCGCCCGCCAGCGGCGGCACGACGCCGAGCTGGGCTTCTGCCTGTGGAGCATCCTCGACGAGAACGGGCAGGTCATCGGCTTCACCGGCGCCCAGCCCTGGGACCGCGAGTGGGGCCCCACGGGGGAGATCGAGATCGGCTGGCGGCTCGCCCGCGAGCACTGGGGCAAGGGCTACGTCACGGCGGCGGCCCTGGAGACGCTGGACCGGGTGCGGGCGGCGGGACGGACGAGCGTGGTGGCGGTGGTGAAGGCGGACAACGCCCGCTCGATCGCGGTGACGCGGCGGCTGGGCATGCGTCTCGGTGAGACGTTCACGACGCCCGTGTCGAAGGCCGAGGCCCACGTCTACCGCCTCGGCCTCTGACGAGCCCCCCCCGCAACGGCTACTCAGCGTAGCAATTTGTCACGGATCATCACGCAGTGCTTCCGTCGGACGCTCCCCCGGCCTACCCTGCCGGTACCGCTGGGGGTGACGTCCATGCGTATGACACCCGAGGGACACGGGACCGGCGACGTGCGCGTGCCGCGCCTGGTCGGGCTGATGGCCGTCGACGCGCGCGAGTCGGCCCGCGCGCGGGGCCTGGTCCTCGACGCGCCCGGCCGGCCGGACTTCCCGCACGCCGTCGTGGACTACGTGGTCCGGCAGTACCCGCAGCCCGGCACGCCCGTGCCCCGCCACTCCGTGGTGCACGTGTGGCTGGACTTCGCAGAGGGCGAGGGCGGCGGAGGGGTGCGCGAGCCACGCGGCCCGCTGCCGCCGCCGGGCGGACTGCGGCGCGAACTGGAGGAACCGGGCGCGGGCACGGCGCCCCTGGTGGTGCTCGGCTCCCCTTGAGCCGTGCCGCCGCTCAGCTCTCCTTGAAGCCCCGGTGCAGGGCCACCACTCCGCCGGTGAGGTTGCGCCAGGCCACCTTGGACCAGCCGGCGCCCTTCAGCCGCTCGGCCAGGGCGGGCTGGTCGGGCCAGGCGCGGATGGACTCGGCGAGGTAGACGTACGCGTCCGGGTTGGACGAGACCGCGCGGGCGACCGGCGGCAGCGCGCGCATCAGGTACTCGGTGTACACCGTGCGGAACGGCGTCCACGTCGGGTGCGAGAACTCGCAGATGACGATGCGTCCGCCGGGCCGGGTCACCCGGTGCATCTCGCGCAGCGCCGCGTCGGTGTCCTGCACGTTGCGCAGGCCGAAGGAGATGGTGACGGCGTCGAACACGTCGTCCTTGAACGGCAGCCGGGTGGCGTCGCCCGCCGTGTACGGCAGCCAGGTGTTGGTCCGCTTGCCGACCCGGAGCATGCCCTGGGAGAAGTCGCAGGGCACGACGTACGCGCCGGTGCGGGCGAAGGGCAGCGAGGAGGTGCCGGTGCCGGCCGCCAGGTCCAGGACCTTCTGCGCGGGCCGCGCGTCGACCGCCTTCGCGACCTCCTTGCGCCAGCGCCGGTCCTGTCCGAGGGACAGCACGTCGTTGGTCAGGTCGTACCGTTCCGCGACGTCGTCGAACATCGAGGCGACTTCATGCGGCTGCTTGTCCAGGGATGCGCGGGTCACGGGCCCATTCTTGCAGCCCGCCCACCCGGCGCGGGCGTCGGCTCGTCCCGGGCCGTACGGCCGGCTCTGCGTACCCTGTGAGTTCAGCCCGGGACCACACGAACCCGGCCGTCCGCCGAGAATCCCCGGAATTCGGGTGTGCGCCCTCGGAAGACGCACAGAATCCTGTGTCATGATCACCCCCCTCCGACGCCGTCCCGAGAACGGAACGAACCCGATGCGCGGTCCGCACTCCTCCGCTGCCGGGTTCGCCCTCCTCACCGCCCTGGTCCTGGCCGCCGCGGGCTGCTCCGCCGGGGACGACGCGGCGGACGCGAACCCGGAATCCTCCGCCCCGGTCGCGTACGCGCCCTACGTCAACGCCTCCACCGCCTCCGGCACCGACACGGCGGGCTCCCCCACGGCGTACAACCTGGCGTTCGTCATCGCCTCCGACGACGGCTGCGTCCCGGCCTGGGACGGTGTCCAGGACGTCGACGACGCCCACGTGACGTCCCGGATCGCGGCGCTCACCCGGACCGGCGCCGACGTGCGGGTCTCCTTCGGCGGCGCCCACGGCGACGAACTGGCGGCCGTCTGCGACACCGCCGAGGAGCTGGCCGAGGCGTACGGCGCGGCGCTGGACGCGGCCGGCGCGACCCGGGCCGACTTCGACATCGAGGGCGACGAGCTCACCGACCCCGCCTCCGTGGACCGGCGTTCGGAGGCGATATCCCTGCTCCAGGAGGAACGCGACGGCTTGGAGGTGACGTTCACCCTCCCGGTCATGCCGTCCGGGCTCGACGAGGAGAGCCTGGCGCTGCTGGAGTCGGCGAACGACCACGACGTCGAGGTCGCCACCGTCAACCTCATGACGATGAACTACGCCGAGTCCTACGACGGCGACATGGGTGAGTACGCGCTCGCCGCCGCCCGGTCGGCGAACGCCCAGCTCCGGGACGTCTTCGGGCTGTCCGAGGCCGAGGCCTGGCGGGGCATGGCGCTCACCCCGATGCTCGGCGTCAACGACGTGGAGAACGAGACGTTCACACTCGAGGACGCGGCGCAGGTGCGGGCCTTCGCCGAGGACCACGGCGTCGCGTGGGTGTCGGTCTGGTCGGCGTTCCGGGACCGTCCCTGTGACGGGGACGGCGCGGACGACCCGCTGGCCGACTGCAGCGGGGTGGAGCAGGAGGCCGGCGAGTTCGGGGACACGCTGGCGGGGTGAGCACCGCCGGCCGTGCGGTCAGCGGCGGCGGTGGACCAGGCGGCCGCCGACCACGGTGGCCACGCAGGTGGCCGCGCCCTGCCGGACCAGTGCGTCGCGGTCCGGCACGTCGAACACCGCGAACCGGGCGGGGCTCCCGGCGGTGAGGGCCGGCAGCAGCACGAGCGGCACCGGGGAGAGCGACGGGGGCCCGGGCAGCCCGGGCGGGCGGCCCCCGAACACGAGCCCGGCCCTGCGGACGGCGTCCAGGGCCTCCCGTCCGCGGATCTCCCCGGCGACCGCGACCGTCCCGTGCGCCAGCAGGCGCTGCACCCCGCGGCGGGCGCTGGCGCCCCGCGCGGTGGGTGAGGAGGCGAGGAGGGCCCGCGCCCGCAACCCGAACAGCGGCTCGGTGCCGAGCCGGTCCGCCTCGCGCGGGTCGGGGTGGTAGGCCTGCTCCAGCAGTTCCGGACCGTACGGGTTGAGCAGTCCGGGCGTGAGGATGCCGGGCCACCGCCGCACCCGGGCGTCCGGGTGCGCGGCGGCCAGTTCCTCGTACGGGCCGACGGCCGCGACATGCGCGCCCTCGACCAGGACGGCGGCCTCGGGCGAGGCCTCGGCGACGTGAAGGGTCAGCACAGGCTGGTCAGTTGGCCGGCAGGAGCTTCAGCTCCGGGTGGGCCGTGCCCCCCTCGATGGCGGTGGACGAGATGTGCGAGACCACACGGTCGTCGACCGGGTCGTTCGCCGGGTCGTCGTGCACCACCAGGTGCTCGTACGTCGTGGAGCGCTGCGCCGGGACCCGGCCCGCCTTGCGGATCAGGTCGATGATCTCCAGCCGGTTGGAGCGGTGCTTGGCGCCGGCCGAGGAGACCACGTTCTCCTCCAGCATGATCGAGCCGAGGTCGTCCGCGCCGTAGTGCAGGGAGAGCTGGCCGACCTCCTTGCCGGTGGTCAGCCACGAGCCCTGGATGTGCGCCACGTTGTCCAGGAAGATCCGGGCGATGGCGATCATCCGCAGGTACTCGAAGAGGGTGGCCTGCGTGCGGCCCTTCAGGTGGTTGTTCTCCGGCTGGTACGTGTACGGGATGAACGCCCGGAAGCCGCCCGTGCGGTCCTGCACGTCGCGGATCATCCGCAGGTGCTCGATCCGCTCGGCGTTGGTCTCGCCGGTGCCCATCAGCATGGTGGAGGTGGACTCCACGCCCAGGTTGTGGGCGATCTCCATGATCTCCAGCCAGCGCTCGCCGGACTCCTTGAGCGGGGCGATCGCCTTGCGCGGGCGCTCCGGGAGCAGTTCGGCGCCGGCGCCGGCGAAGGAGTCGAGACCGGCCGCGTGGATCCGCCGGATCGCCTCCTCGACGCTCACCTTGGAGATCCGCGCCATGTGCTCGACCTCGCTCGCCCCCAGGCTGTGGATGACGAGCTGCGGGAACTCCTTCTTGATGGCGGCGAAGTGCTTCTCGTAGTACTCGACGCCGTAGTCCGGGTGGTGGCCGCCCTGGAACATGATCTGCGTGCCGCCCAGCTCGACGGTCTCCGCGCAGCGGCGCAGGATGTCGTCGAGGTCGCGGGTCCAGCCCTTCGCCGTGTCCTTGGGGGCCGCGTAGAACGCGCAGAACCTGCACGCCGTGACACACACGTTCGTGTAGTTGATGTTCCGCTCGATGATGTACGTGGCGATGTGCTCGGTGCCCGCGTACCGGCGGCGGCGGGCCGCGTCGGCGGCGGCGCCCAGCGCGTGCAGCGGGGCGTCGCGGTAGAGGACCAGGGCCTCTTCGGGGGTGATCCGCCCACCCGCGGCGGCACGGTCGAGGACGGGCTGAAGGTCGGCCTTCTCGGTCACCGGTGTCCCTTTCGCAGGGGTGTGGACGGACGGAATCAGCGTACGTCAGCCGGTTGCGCCCGTTGACGTCAGGCCGTGTACGCGCCGATCAGCAGCCCCGCGAAGGCCCCGCTGATCAGGAACGGGCCGAACGGTATGGACGTCTTGCGGCCCGCCTTGCGGGCGACGACGAGCGCGCCTCCGTACAGCGCCCCGCACAGGAACCCGGCGAGGGTGCCGAGCAGCACGGTGGGCCAGCCGTACCAGCCGAGGACCGTGCCCGCGCCGAGCGCCAGCTTCACATCGCCGAAGCCCATGCCGGCCGGGTTGATCAGGAACAGCACGAAGTAGCCGGCGCCGAGCGCGAGCGCGCCGAGCAGGGCGGTCGTCCACTCCCCCGCGTGCTCGGGGACCAGCGAGGTCAGGCCCAGCAGCGCCAGCGCCGTCGCGGCGAAGGGCAGGGTGAGCGGGTCGGGCAGCCGCTGCACCCGGAAGTCGACCATGGCGAGCAGCACACCCGTGGGCGCCAGCAGCAGCCACACCGCCAGCTCCGGGCGGGTCCCGGTCGCGGCGGCGAGCGCCGCGCACACCAGCGCGGTGACCGTCACGGGAACGGCGGCGCCCGATCCGTACCGGGTCCCTCCGCACGCCCGGCAGCGGGCCGGGCCGAGCCAGCCGGTGAGCGGGTGCCCCTGCGGGCACGCCGTGCGCCACTCCTCCCCGCCCGGCACGGCGAACCGGTGGGCGGCGCGGGGCAGCAGCGCGCCGGCCGCAGCGCCCCACAGCGCGGCGACGGCGACCAGCGCGTACTCCAGGCCGTCGGTCATCCCCTACGGCCGCTCAGCCGGCCGCCGCGACCGCGTCGCGCCACGTCGGCAGCAGTTCGTCGAGCAGCGCCTCGGTGCGTGGCGGCAGCCCGCGCGCCCCGCTGCGGGTCACCAGGTCGGACGCGAGGGCGGTGAGCCGCTCCGGGTCGTCCAGGGCGTGGGTGGCGCGCAGCAGTTCGTTCCACAGCCGCTCGTCGGCGGGGGCGGTGCGCAGCGCGGCGTTCAGCGCCTCGATGGCCTTCTCCGCGCGGTTCTTCTCCATGTGGAACTCGGCGAGCGCGAGCCCGGTGTCCGCGACGAGGAGCGGGAGCTGCGCGTCGACGATCTCGTGGGTCAGCCAGCGGTAGCGGCCCTCGGGACGGTCGGCGAGGAGCGGGCCGCGCACCAGCACCAGCGCGTCGGTGAGCAGCCGCCCGCGCACCGCCCGGCTGTCGACGCCCTTGCCCTGCGTCGCCTCGTGGTACAGCGAGCGCAGCACGTCCAGGTCGGACACCACCGACTTGGCGAGGGTCAGCCGGCCGGCGTCGTCGGTGCGCAGCCGCGGAGTGCCGTCGGGGTCGGTGCCGAGCCAGTCCCGCAGCCGGTCCAGGAGCGCCTCGCGCACGTCGTCGGTGACGCCGCGCGGCCACAGCGCGGAGGACAGCACCCGGGGGTGCACGCCCTCGCGGTGCAGGAGCAGCAGCGCCAGCGCCTCGTGCAGCAGCGCGCTCCGCTCGCCGTCCGGCGTCTCAAGACCGATGATCTCGTACGACCCGACCAGGCGCGCGTACACGGCGGGCCGGCCCTGCTCGCTGATGTCGACGAGGAACGGCGGGGTGGTGCCCGGACCGTCGGGGCCGTGCTCCGGGTCGGCATCGGTGAACAGCTCGACGACCGCGCGCTGTTGGGCGGCTGGCAGGAGCTGCGCGTCGAGTTCCAGGCCGAGCAGCGGGGCGAGCAGCCTGCCCTCGGCGGTGATCTCCATCTCCCAGGCGGCGCCCGGCAGATCGCCGCTGCCGGTGCCGACGAGGTAGCCGATGCCCAGGCGGCCGGCGTCGGCGGCGAGTTCGGCGAGCGTCATCGCGTCCTCGGGGGACGGCTCGGCGGCCAGCAGCACCAGGTGCGGAGCCCAACGGGTGTGCCGGGCCGGACCGGTGCGTCCGGTCAGCACCGAGTCGTGGCCGGCGGCGCCGAGCGCGCCGCGCCGCTGCCGGGTCTCCGCCTCCATCGTCTCGATCAGCGCCTCGATGCCGTCGAGGTGACGCAGCCGGCTGGGGGCGAGGGCGGTGAGGTCCTCGCCGAACCCGACGAGGGTGATGGTCATGCGGTCCGACCAGCCGTTGGTGGCCAGTTCGGCGGCGACGGACGCGAACACGGCCGCCCGGTCCTCCTCACGGCCGCTCAGCGACACGATGCCGGGCACCGACTCCAGGTTGAGCAGCAGCCGGGAGTCGTCCATCGTGCCGAGGCTGACCAGGCCGGGGTAGGGCGCGGCCGTGTCGACGTCCTCGTACGCCTCGGCGTCGGCGCGGGCCAGCATCCAGAACGTATGGTCCTGCCCGAGCTGCCACGGGGACGGCGGCTTGCCGGACGGCTGGGCGAGCTGGAGGTGGAGGTCGCCGTTGCTCATCCAGGCCGCGTAGACCGTGGGCAACGGACGGGACTCGGCGGCCAGCGACGCGGCGAGCCCGCGCAGCGACCGGTCCAGCAGCCGTACCCCCTCGGGGTCGGCGCCGACCAGCAGCGCGTCCTGCACGTCGAGTGCGTCGCCGGTGGGCGTGGGCGGCTCCATGCCGCGCCGGCCGCCGATGCCGGCGAACGCCGACTGCCACAGCGCCTGGCGGCGACGGTGGCCGAGCGCCCCTAGCAGACCGGCTGCCAGGAGCGGGGCGGTCAGCAGGGCCTCGGGCAGCCCGAAGGAGGAGGAGTCCTGGGCGGGCGTGGCGACCTGGTCCGGCGCGGGGCGCCGGAGGTCGGCGTGGCCGGTCTCGGGGGCGGGACGCTGCCGGGGCAGGTCGACGTGGGCGGCGCCGCCGCCGCTGCCGCTGTCCTGTGCCTGGTCGCCGCCCTGTGCCTGGTCGCCGCCGCCGGACGCGCCGTCGCCGGTCCTGGCGTAGTCGCTGATCTGCTGCCGCACCTCGGGCGACACCTCGGGGGCGTCGTCCGGCATCTCGACGAGGTCGCCGCCGCGCGCGTCGCCAGGCATCTCCATGATCCAGCCGGGCCGGATCAGACTGGCCTCGGACAGCCGCGAACCGTCCGGCTGCACACGGTCCTTGTTGAGCTCGAAGATCTCCTTGTAGCGGCGGCCGTCGCCGAGATGGCGCTCGGCGATCTCCCACAGGGAGTCGTGGTGACGCCCCTCCGGCGGCTGGATCCGGTAGAACTTCGTGTCGCCCTGCTTCTTGGCCGCGGCGGGCGTCGCCTCGGTGTGCGAGGCCTGCTCGGCGACCGCGGCGGCGGCGCCCGCGGCCTGTTCCTGCTGCTGGGCGAAGAGACCCGGCGTCTGCTGGGCGGCGGCCACGGTGGGCCGCTGGTTGTCGTCGTAGGTCTGGCCGAGCTGCGCGAGCGACGGCGTGAAGCTCGCGGCGGTCGCGCCGACCAGCAGCAGCGCGGCGACGAGCTGCCGGGCCAGCAGCTGGCTGGGCCCGGCGCCGGGGACCCGCCCCGGCACCCCGACGCCCGACAGCGCGGCTTTCATCTCCACCAGCACACAGGCGGTGAACTGCGCCCAGGCGAGCCAGACGACGAACGTGAGGATGCCGAGGAACGTCGAGACGGAGATGTCCTGCCTGAGCCACTCCATCGGCTCGAACGTCTCCGGGAACGGCCAGCCCGCCGTCATCGCCAGCGCCGCCGGCACCCCGACGAGCAGCACCGCCAGCGCCACGAACGCGAGGAACGCCTTCACGAAGTCCCCGAACGTCCGCTGCCGCACCCGCACCGGCTGCGGCGTGCGGTTCCTCGGAGCCGTCGAGCTGGACGGGCTGGGACTGCGGCGTCGCGGCATGGCGGGTGTCCTGGGTGTGGGAGGAAGGGGTCATCGGGACTACGGGGATCTTATTGACTCGAATGGCCGCAGTCGAAGGGGTACGGACCGTCTCCGCGCCGGAGATCTCCCGGGAGGGCACGGGCGGCGCCCGGGGCGGCCTTCCCGGCGGTACGTTCGAGACCGGGTCGGTCGAGGACGCCGTCAGGTCCTCGGGGGAGCCGGACGGGCCGAGGATCGTGGAGTATCCGGCTGGACGTCCGGCCCCGGCTGAGCCGTACCCTGCTGAAGGTGAGGGTCGGCCACCGGCTACCGAGGGGGAATTCACGTGGGTGAGGGAAAGAGCGATCTCGCGCTTCCGTTGTCCGATCTGGAGGACTACGGGCGCCGGCTGCGGTCGGTGAAGAAGCGGATGAACCACACCAAGAAGCTCTTCGACTCGTACAAGGACGACATCGGCGACGGCAGCGTCAACGACGCCCTTTCCGACTTCGAGTCGAACTGGGAGGACGGGCGCGAGGACATCACGCAGCAGCTCGACGCGCTCGCCGACATGTCCGACGCGGTGGTCCGTGAATTCAACAAGCTCGAGAACGAACTCACCAAGCAGGTCAACGAGAAGATGACGGTGGAGGACAAGCGGGAGAAGAAATGAGCCCGGCCCCGGCCCGCGAACGGACCGGGGCCGGGTACGGCTTTTCAGACCATCGTGGTGCGCACGGCGTCCGCGTGGCTCACCGAACCGCCGAGACCGGCGGAGACGCTGAGGGGACCCGCTTCGACGCACACACCCACGCCGACCGAACCGTGGCCGAGGACGACGGCCGCGCCGGCGTCGACGCCGGCGGAGACGGACTGGCCGCCGGAGACGTGGTCCAGGTCCGCGTCGGAGAGTTCGGCGGTTTCCACTCGGGGGACGAGGTTCATGGGGGCGTGTTTCCCTTCGTATCGGACAGTGCGTCGCGAGAATGTCCGCCGAGTTCCGTCGGGGAATGCGGAATTGTCTGCCGCGGCGGACCGCGACCGCGGCACCGATCAAAGCACGCGAGGATGCGGCCGACCAGGGGCGTCCGGGCGGCAGCGCGTGCCGGAGCGTCGCGCACGTCACAGATGTGACGGAAAGGCCGTAAGGAGACCGCAGCTTCTTCACGTCCGCCCTCCGCACATGGCCCTTCACGGGAATCGCGAAGCCGAAAGGGCGGCGTGCAGACCGGAATTCGTACCCGCCGTGAGAAGCCGAGGTGAACCCTGTGCCGATTTTCTGGTTTCTTCGGTCAGGGCCGTCCAAGGTCGCGGCCTCAGAGCTTCAGCGTCCACGCGATGCCGTCCACGACGCCTTCGAGGGGTTCGTCGAGGACCGGTTCGGCAGCCGGTCTCCGAGCGGGACACGGGCGACCTGCGCCCCGTCCCGGTCCTGCGGACGCACCTCGCCCCAGGCTCCTGGACAGCCGGGTCCGTCGCGTCCGGCGTCCACGGCCGCGTCGACGAACACCGCGCGGGCGATGCCGCCGTCCCCGACCGGGATCCGCCGGGTGCGGCCGCGTTCGCGCAGCACGAGCGCGCCGTCCTCCACGGACCGCCGTGAGCCGTGCCACCGTTCGAGCCCGAATCCGCGTTCCCGGACCGGCGGGAGAGCGGCTCGTCGTCCGACCCGGCGTCAGCCGACCTCGTTCTCCGCGATCGCCTGCCCCCGCACCACCACGTCGCCCCCGTAGAACATCCCCGTGAAGACGGGCGAGTACGTGAGCTGGACCTCGACCTCGACCGCGTCGACCGTCGCCGTCACGCAGTGGGTGGCGGCGATGTCCGGGCCGGACATGTCCATCTCGCGGGCGAAGGCCTTCACCCGGGCGTCGCAGTTCTCGAAGTTGATGGGTGCGGGGCCGCCCTCGTTGTCGTAGAGGGCCTCGCGGTCGATGTCCTGGGCGGCGAAGCGGGCCGCCTGTTCCGCGATGTCCGCCGCGCGCTCCCGCTTGGAGATCGACATGCCGCCGTCGATGACGAACGCCGCCAGGGAGAGGAAGACCAGCGCGAAGATGATGACCGCGCCGGCGCCCGAGCCGCGGTCGTCCAGCCGTGTACGGCGGTCCGACAGCCACCTCCGCACACGCGCGCGCCTCGCCTTCACGCCGTCCTCCGGTACGGGTCGAGCGGCGAGCTGAAGCTCGCGGTGAGCGTCGTCGGGATGTCCAGGCCCAGCATGGCGAGGCCCCGCACCTCGCAGCTCACCTGGACGCTGAACAGGGTGTCCGGCTCGAAGCCCTGACTGGTCTGGACGACGGTCACCGGGCCCGAGCAGACGTCCTCCAGGTTGGCCTCCGCCGCGGCCCGCGCCTCGGCCATGGCCGTCGCGTGGTCCTTCTGGATCGACCCCGCACGCGCCGCGTCCCGCGCCGCGCCGTCCAACGCCCCGCGCCCGTCGACCAGTTGCCCGAAGGCCACCAGGACGAGGATGAACAGGATCATCACCGGCGCCAGGATGACGACCTCGACGGTGGACAGTCCCCGGTCGCCCAGGTCCTGCCGGACCACGCGCGGAAGAGAACGGCGCATCAGTTCTCCCCCTCCTGCACGAACCGCTCCACCGGCCCCATCGACTGTGCGTGCACCGTCAGGTCCAGGCCCGGGAACACCGTCGGGATGCGGGCGGTGATCTCCACGCCCACCGTGTTCGGCTCCGGCTGGACCGTCCTCACGTCCGGGGCGATGACCAACTGCGGTCCCAGTTGCCGGATGTAGCTGTCCACCACGGCCTGCGCCTCGCCGCGCCAGCCGCCCGGTTCGGCGTCCGCCGTCGCCCGTGCCTTGCGCGCGCCCGCCTGCGCCGCCGCCTGGGCCACGTGATCGGCGAAGAAGTACAGCGCGAACTGCACCGTCGCGAAGATCATGAAGAACAGGACGGGCGTGAGGAAGACGAACTCGATCGCGGTCATGCCGGAATCGCCGCGGGCGGAGGCGGCCTCCACCCGTCGGCGTACCCAGCTGCGTACGCGCACCGTCATCCCCGTCGACGTCGAGAAGGTATGTGCGGTCAGCAGGTCTTGCCCGCGTCCGCGCCCTTGATGCAGTCGCCGACCTTGTTGGCGCCCTCGCTGAGCGCGGCGTTGATGATCGCGGCGACGACGCCGACGATCGCCACGACCACGGCCGAGATGATGACCCACTCGACCGCGGAGGCGCCGCGGTCCAGTTCGCCGGAGCGCGCCCGCTCGACGCGCGCCCGCATGAAGGTGACCAGGAAGTCGACGGCGGGGATGCCGGTGTGGAAGGTACGTCCGTTCATGACGCGTTGTCCTCTCGAATTCGGTTCACGGAAGTTCTGACGTACGGCGCGCGGTCCGCGGTTCGCGGCTCACTGGTCCGGTATCTCACACCTGGAACACCCGCATCGCCGCCGGGAAGATCAGGAACACCAGGAACCCCGCGCACAGCAGCAGCTGCGCCACGAGCATCGACTGGGACTTCTCACCCGCGCTGCCCTCGATCTCGGCCAGTTCGCGGTGCCGCATCGTCTCGGCGCGCGAGGCGAGGGACTCCCGTACCTTCGCGCCGTCGTCCGCGACGAGGGCCAGCGAGGCGGAGAGGTCCTTCAGCTCCTCCACACCCAGCTCCTCCCCGAGCTGCCCGAGCGCCTGCCACTGGCTGATGCCGGTGATCCGGGCGTCGGCGAGGGCGTTGCGGATCCGCTGCGTCGCCCAGCCGTCGGACACCTCGGCCGCCGCCATCAGCGCCTCGGGCAGGCCCCGGCCGCCGGCCAGGCTCATCGACACCAGGTCCAGGTACGCGCCGATCACCCGGCGCAGGTCGCGTCGCTTCTCGGCGGCGTCCCGGCGCACCTCCAGGTCGGGCAGCACGAAGAACAGCACCGCGCACAGGAGCGCCAGCCACACCGGAATGACCGGGCTGCTGCCGAAGCCGAGCTGCCAGACGATGGCGAACAGGAACGGCCCGAAGAACAGACCCGCCACCGCCAGCAGCACCTTCGTCGCCAGGAACTTCTCCCAGCTGCGCTCCAGGACGGCCAGGTCGGCGCGCAGCGACCGCTGCTCCCAACCCTGCTGCCGGTAGATCTCGGCGACCTTCTCGCCCACCTGGGCACGGAGCGAGGCGAAGCGGCCGGACTCGTGGTCCGTGGGCCGCGCCGACTCGTACGCCGTGCCGCGGGCCCGCATCGCGTCGATCCGGGCGACCTGGGAGAGGGCGCTGCGCCTGGTGGGCATCAGCGCGCGGACCAGGACGTAGACGCCCAGTCCGACGACCGCGCCGACGACCACCGGCATCGTCAGTCCGTCACTCACCGGCGTACCCCCTCTTCCGGCTGGAACGGCGACGCCTGCGCGGGTCCGGCGCCCGGGGTGCGGGGGCGCACCAGACGCACCGAGGAGTCGTCACGCACCAGGAAGCGCTCGGGCGTCTCGATGGTGGACAGCTTGCGCAGCCACCAGAAGCCCAGCGCGAACAGCCCGCACACGCAGGCGAGGACGACCTGGCCGACGGCCGTGCCGTACGGCTCGACGAAGTCGCGGTTGAAGATGGACAGGCCGAGCACGAACGCGATCGACACGGCGACCACGATCTGCACCGAACGGCGCGTGGACGCGCGCTGCGCCATGACGCGCTGCCGCATGTCGACCTCCTCGCGCGCCGACTTGGCGAGCGCGCCGAGCACCTGCCGCAGACCGGGGCCGCGCAGACGGGCGTTGAGGATGAGGGCGGCGACGATGATGTCGGCGGAGGCGTCGTCGATCTCGTCGGCGAGCTGCTGGAGCGCCTCGGGCAGCGGGGTGCGGGCACGCAGCCGGTCGACGAGCGCGTCGAGGTGCGGGCGCAGCACGGGCGCGGCGGCCCGCGCGGACGCCGGGATGGCCTGCTCCAGGCCGACCGCGCCGGCGATGGTGTCGCGCAGCGACTCCGTCCACGAGGCGAGCGCCTCCACACGCCGCATCGCGGCCCGCTCCTCGGAGGCGCCGCCGAAGAGGCGGTCCCAGAAGAAGACGAGGACGGCGGAGGCGACGCCGGCGACGACCCAGCGGGTCATCAGCAGCACGGCGAGCCCGACGAGCGCGGCGAGCGAACCGCGCCGCCCGGCGAACCGGATCAGCTCGCCCGCGCGCTCGCTCGCCTTCTGCTTCTCGTGCTCAGGCTTGGCGGGCAGTCCGCGTACGGCGACGAGGAACAGGGCGAGACCGCCGCCGACGGCGACACCGCAGGCCAGCGCGTACAGCACGGTGGTGGAGAACAGTCCGCCCATCGTGCCGACCGAGCCGAGGGCCGCGAGGTCGGTGGTGGCCGGTGCCGGGGCGGTCAGCACAGCGGTGGTCATCGGATCGGTGATCATCGGATTGTTGGTCATCGGCTCACCCCCACGTTCCGCTGGGCCGGTAGCCGTGGGCCATCAGATCCTCCAGGCAGGCTATGGGGGCGTGCGGGACCACCCGGCCGTCGGGCGTCTCGGCGAACACCTCGCTGGACAGCACCCGCCCGTCGACGCCGTTGACCTCGCGCACGGAGGTCACCATGCGCTGGAGGCGGCCGCCGCTCTGGAAGCCGTTGCGCCGCTGGATGAAGACGACGAAGTTCACCGCGCCGGCGATGAGCATCTGGCTGGCCTCGATCGGCAGCCGCTCGTTGGCCTGGAGGGCGTAGGTGGAGATGCGGTTGAACACCTCGCTGGAGCTGTTGGCGTGGATCGTGGACAGCGAGCCGTCGTTGCCCTGGGACATCGCGTTCAGCATGGTCACGATCTCGTCGCCGAGGACCTCGCCGACGATGACCCGGGAGGGGTTCATACGCAGCGACCGGCGCACCAGCTCCGCCATCGAAATGGCGCCCTGCCCCTCGGAGTTGGGCAGCCGCTCCTCGAACGCCACCACGTTGGGGTGCAGATCGGGAAAGGTGTCGAGGCCCAGCTCCAGCGCGCGCTCGACGGTGATGAGGCGCTCGTGCGGCGGGATCTCGTTGGCGAGGGCGCGCAGCAGGGTCGTCTTACCGGCGTTGGTGGCGCCCGCGATCATGATGTTCTTGCGGGCGCGGACCGCACAGGCGAGGAAGTGCCCCAGCTCGGGGGTGAGGGTGCCGTTGCCGACCAGGTCGGAGATGAACACCTTGCCCATACGGGCCCGGCGGATGGACAGCGCGGGCCGGCGGGCCACGTCCATGACGGCCGACAGACGGGAACCGTCCGGCAGCCGCAGGTCGAGCTGCGGGTTGGCGGAGTCGAAGGGCCGGGACGACAGACCGGAGTAGGCGCCCAGCACCTGGATCAGCTCGATGAGCTCCTCGTCGGTCTCGGCGACCGGCTCGCCGCGCACCTCGCGCCCGTCGGCGTAGCCGACGAACACCTGGTCGCAGCCGTTGATGTCGATGTTCTCGACCTCGGGGTCGTCGAGCAGCGGCTGGAGCCGCCCCACTCCGAAGAGGGCCGCGTGCACGGCGGCCGCGTACTGCTCCTCGGTCTCCGCGTCCAGCGGCGTACGGCCCGCGTTGATCTCGGAGCGGGCGTACTCCTCGAGTATCTGGGCTATGACGGCGCGGGCGTACTGCCGCTCGTCCTCGGTGGACATCGGCGTGACGCCGTTGACCTGGTCGAGACGGCGCTGCTCCGCGATCCGGTCACCGGCCTCCTGACGGAACCGCTTGACCAGGGAGTGGTCGACAGCGGTCATCGCCCGGCTCCGTGACCCTGCGGCGGCGCGGCGTGCGCCTGCTGGGCGGCCTGGGCCTGCGCGGCCCACGCGGCGCCGTACTGCTGGTACACGTCGGCGGTGACCTTGCGGGCCGAGCGGATCAGCAGCGACTTGTCCAGCCGGCCGCGGCGGCGCCCGGCGAGCTGCTCGGCGCCGGCCGGGTCGTCGGCGAGGGTGCCGACGACGCGGGCACCGGTCTGCGCGTGCACGAGCATGTCGTTGACCTGGCCGGCCAGTTTGGCCGCGTTGCCCGGGTCGGCGACCAGGACGACGCCGATGACCGGGCTGTTCAGGGTGGCGGCGCCGCGCGACCCGCCGTGCAGCTTGCCGGCCAGCGCGGCCGCCCGGTCCCGCACGCGGGCCAGCGCCTCGGGCTCGGTACGCGAGATCAGCAGGACGAGCGAGGCGTGCGGGAACAGCTCGAGAGCCGGGGTGTCGCCGCTGATGCGGCCGCAGTCGGCGATGACGTCGGCGGGCGCGTTGGGCGAGTCGGCGAGAGAGGCGAAGGCGTGCCCGAGCGTGGGCCACAACCCGGCGAGTCCGGCGGCCTGCTCGGCGATGCCGAGCCCGACGAGCACTTCCAGTCCGCCGCTCAACGGCTGCACGTGGTCCCAGAGTTGGTCCGGCACAAGGCCGCGCCGCGCGGTGGCGGCGATGGACAGCATGCCGGTGTTGGGGTTGAGCGGGCCGCCGTGCGCGGCGGCGCTGCGGTACACGAGGTCACCGCCCGCCGGGTCGGTCTCGGCGAGCAGCACACGGCGCGGCCAGACCGCCGCGAGGGCGACGGCCGCGGTGGTGACGCCGGGGGAACCCTTGTCGGCGGCGAGGGCGATGAGGGCCATGGGTCGGGTGCCGCCTTCTAGTTGCCAGGGACGAGGACGAGCGCCACCTCGCCGTTGGTGGCGGCCTGGGTGAGCGCCGCGGCCTGCGCGTCGTCGACGAGGAGCGTCACGGGGAGGTTGGTGCTGCTGACCAGGTCGTCGCCCTTGGCGTCCTGGACGTAGTCCACGACCGCCTTGTCCACGATCACGGTGTCACCGCCGGAGGAGCCGGAGGAGCCGGCCGACCCGCCGTCGGCGTCGTCCCCCGACCCGGACCGGGAGGTCCCGCCGACGCGGTAGGCGGCCACGGTGGCACCGGACTTGAGGCCGGCGGGGTACTGCCCCTCCTTCAGGGACAGACCGACGAGGGCCTTGCCCTCGGGCACCTTGGCCTCCTCGCCGAACATCTCACCGACGGCGACCACGCCGCCGGGGATGGTGGTGACGGCCTTCAGCTTCTTCAGGGCGTCGAGCTGGGACCACTTGACGTAGTTGATGCCCGGGTCCTCGGCGACCATCACCGAGGTGGTGTTGCTGTCGTTGACCGCCTGCCCGGCCGGGATCTCCTCGGTGATCTTGACAACCTCGATGCGGTCACCCGCCTGCAGCACGAGCATGGTGGCGCCGAGCGCGCCCACCAGGATCAGCAGCACGGCCAGCGCGGCGAGGGCGGGCTTGCGCTCGCGGGGCGGAGTGGGAAGCCGCTCACCGGCCGTCGGCCCGGCCGGAGCCGCGGAACGACCCGCGCCCGCCCCCGTACGCTCCTGGATCTTCACGCAGCCGCTCCCCGTACACCCAAGATGATGTCTGCCAAGTTCCTTGTGCTTTCCGACACTTCACCCACGCCTGCTCGCGCACGGACAAGCCCGACGGGTCGGACCTACCCGCCCGACCTGGGCAAATAGCCAACGCTGTGGTGAGTGTCAAGCCATCGCACCGTATCAGCCACACATAAGCCCCTCAAGACGGAGCCCGCCTCGCCCGGCTTACTGTGCACACCGTTACTCATCTGCAATTTCACTGTTGAACAACCCAGTTGGGACCGGCTCCCCACCTGTGCGCCAGCGAACCGCCACCCCTCCCGGCCGACCACGCATGCCATACGGCCCCTTAGGCACAGCACATGAGCTCTGCACGATTCACTCACGAGGACGCGGCACGGCCATGCCATGATCGTCGCCCGGACCGGTGAGGGCGGGATGTTCGGGGACAGGGGACTCGAAGAGCCGCCTCGGAGGCCGCCCTTGCACCCGGGCTCACCTCCCGATCGGCCCCCAGTCCCGTCGCGGTCGTGGCGGTTCGACGGGCTGGGCGGGCACGGCCGGGTCACGGCCCGATCGCCCGGAGAACCACTCCCCCACCTGCAGGACCACGCCTACGAGTGAAGGACCGCCGAGCACCAGGCCGAACCCCAGCCCGAACCACCCACTGCCGTCCCCACGACTCAGCATCCCTACCCCGGAGACGACAAGGGCGACACCGCCGATCACCGGGGGCAGCAGCCAGGGCCAGGCGTCCGGCTCGGCCACCGCTTCCTCACGCCGCCCCTGACGGAAGGCCGACCACCAGAACCGGACGCTCCACCACACGAGCAGATACGCGGAGACGGCGCCGGCCCCAAGCCCCAGCCGGGCCGGCCACCCGACCCGGCTCGCGACCGCCGCGGCGGTGAGCCCGACGGCCAGGAAGACCCAGAAGAGGAAAAGCATGACGCCGACGGCCAGACGATGCCCACGGCCGCCCTGAAGCGCACGGTGCGAGATGAAGACCACGACCGCAGCGTAGACGGCACAGCTCTCCGTCGTACGTCCCGTCCAGGCACTCGGCCCCTGGCATGTCAGCCCGCCCGTCGGACAGTTCGCGTGGGTGAAACCGAGGACTGCACGGACACCGTCACCCCGCTGGAAGCGTTACGTCTCACGGGGAGCCCACTGTGAAGCGCCGCACTTTGCCCGTTGCCACCGCGTTCGCCGCCGCAGCGACCTTGCTGCTGACAGCCTGCGGAGGCGGAGGCGACCCGTCCGGCGAGAGCGACGCGATCGCCGACTCCCGTAGCGGCCAGGGCGCGAAGAAGCCGACCAAGCCGACGGAGCCCTCAGGAGCACCGGAGGAGGATACGCCGGACGGTGTGGATGTGTCCCTGCCCGCAGACATGAACCTGGTCTTCGAGTGGGACAAGCCGAAGGACGGGAACGAGGCGGCCGCTATGGAAGATGCCGGGAACCATCTCCGCGCCATCTACCGAGGAGTCGACAAGCGCACGACCAAGGATGCCGCCCAGACCGCCTACGCCACCGGCCAAGGTCTCCACAACGGGGAGGTACAGATCAACGTGCGGATCGGGGCCGGGTTGGACCGGAACCGGCACCCGCCGCCACTACGACGCCACCACGCGGTCCGCCTCGGCCGGCACCTCGGTGGAGGTCGCATTCTGCTGGTTGCCACAGGCGAGGACCTGTGGCAGGCGTCCGAGGTGTTCGCCGAAACGAAGGCCGAGCAGTGCCGATGAGCAGGTCATGGCGCACGCCACTCAGCGCGGGCATCATCGCCCTGACACACGGCGCCCGACTCCTCACACCTCAGGCATGAGCTCCTCACGATTCACCCACGCCCTGGTCAGACAGGCCCCCCTGGCGGGGCATGCCGACCTGGCGAACCGCATGCCGCACCGATACCGTCGTTGCCCTTGACTGCACTTCTGTCTCACGGGGAGCTCACTGTGAAGCGCCGCACCTTGTCCACCGCCGCCGCGTTCGCCGCCGCGACGGCTCTGCTGCTCACAGCTTGTGGAGGCGGGGACGACGGGTCCGCCGACAGCGACCAGATCGAAGGCGCCGGCCAGCGGTCCGTGCAGCCGAGCACGTCGGCGGAGCCGGCGGCGCCGGAGCAGGAGAAGCCGGACGGTGTGGACGTGTCGCTGCCCGCGGACATGAAGCTGGTCTTCGACTGGGACAAGCCCAAGGACAAGAACGAGGCCGCCGCCATGGACGACGCCGCCAACTTCTTCCGGGCCATCTACCACGGGGTCGACAAGCGCAGCGCCGAAGACGCAAGCGTCGTCGCCTACGCCACAGGCGCGGGGTTGCACTACGCACAGACTCAGGTCAAGGCCTGGATCGACGGCGGCTGGACCGCGACGGGCACCCTGCGCCACTACGACGCCACCACTCGGTCCGCCGGTAACGGCTCGTCGGTGGAGGTCGCCTTCTGCGCCGACTCCGGCAAGTTCTTCGGCAAGGAAGTGAAGACCGGCAAGGTCCTCACGACCGAGCCCAGCATCGAGGACTTCGACTACTACAGGATCATCATGGTCAAGGTCCCCACTTCCGACACGCTGTGGCAGGCGTCGAAGGTCTTCGTCGAGACCAAGGCGGCAAAGTGCCAGTAAGGAGCACCCGTCGCACGTTTGTCGGTGTCACAGCACTCACCCTGGCCTTCAGCGTCATCGCCTTCACTCAGGCTGCGTACGCCGGGAAGCCGGTGGGATCCGACAAGGGAGCCACCACCGAGGAAACCGGTGGCGGTGACGGCACCGGAATCTACGCCGCCGCCCGCATCACATACTCCGGCTCCGTCGCTGCGAACGGAAGCAAGGGGAATGTGACGTCGGCCGACGTCAACTGGACGCCGCCGCCCTGCTGGTACGCCCCGTACCTCGGCGCCAAGGACTTCAAGAAGAAGATGTCCGGGGACATCGAAAGTCAGATGAACGCCCCCGGCATGGGCGGGCACGCCGGCGCGGCACTGAGCGAGCTGAAGCGTCATTACGAGGACGAGTACGGCTGGACCGACACCCCCGGTTACAAGGACTACAACGTCGACAAGGACGGCGAGGGCATGTTCTGGGCCGCCGTCGAAAATCCCGACGAACCCGACCTGCTGAAGCGGAACTCCTGCAACGACCTCCCCTTCTGGGTCGACAACGGCGAAGCCCCGCCACCCCAGTACGAGCAGGCCATCACCCCCGAGATCCTCGCCGCGCTGGCGTACCAGCACATGCAACTGCCCGACACCGAGGTCAGCCTCGCACCGGAGCAGACCACCAAGGTCAACCTGCCCACCTGGGCATGGCTCGACAAGGCCGTGTTCGACGAGGTGCAGGCGACGGCAGCCATCAACGTGCCGGGCTTCAATCTCCAAGCCACGACGACGGCAAGGCCAGTGTCCCTGACCCTCGAGCCCGGGACCGACGACGCCGTGACCTACCCGGCCTCCGGCGAGTGCGTGATCAACAACGACGATTCGATCGGCGAGCCGTACGCAAGGGGCAAGGCAAACCGCACCCCGCCGTGCGGCATCAAGTACCTCCGCTCGTCGGGCAACGGCACCTACAACCTCCAGGCCACGATCACCTGGGACATCTCCTGGACCGGCACCGGCGGGGCGGGAGGCGACCTCCCCGACGGCACCTTCGGCAACGGGCAGGCCATCACCGTCCAGGAGATCCAATCCGTCAACCGCTGACAGCAGCCCGGTCACGGCTCCGCCCGCGCGCCGGACGGAGCCCATCTCTCGAAGGCGCCGGGGGCGCGTGCCATCATCGTGCCTCGACTCGGTGACCGTCCGGTGGCTCAGGGCGACGGATCCACGCCAATCCCGGCACTTAGGAACGCAATCGAGCACGCAGCATGCGACAGGCAAGGATCACGGGGGAATCAAGGTGACGGAGACACGGACGGTGACACCGCCACTCGGCGGTGCGGCGCTGGCGACAGACTCGCGGCTGCTGGACGGCGTGCGTGCCGTCGGAGCGCGTACTGGCGTCGACTACACCGACGATGCGGTGGTGAGCGACCTGCTCGCACGGCACCGGCGTGCCGTGGACCAGGCTTCTCGGGGACCCGCCGGATGGATTGGCGGTCTCGCCCTGACGGCGGGCGTGATCTGGCCGTTCGTCGGCCACGTCGTCCCCGCGACGGCCGGCAAGCCGCTACTCGCCTACGCCCCCGCAGTCCCACTGCTGGTCGTGGCAGCGGCATGCCTGACGCTGGTCCGCCTCCGCTGGAAACGCGCCCTGATGCACAAGGAACTGGCGGGCTACCGCGAGGTGCTGGGCCTTGCCCGGGCCTACGGCATCGAACCGGCCCATGTGCCTGCGTGGCTGGAGGGCCGCAGGGAGGACGGCGGGGGGAAGGGTGCCACACCGATCCCGAGGTACGCACAGGTGGAACGGGCCGAGGAAGACACCCGCACGCCCTCGGCAGCAACATGCCCGCGGAAACCGGCTGCGGTGTCCGAGTACGAGCGCATCGCCGACCAGGGCGGCTGGCACGACGAGGTGGGCTGGCTGCTGCTGTTCGCCGGCGGCATCGGCCCCGCGGTGGCGGTCAGTTCGGGCGAACCCCTCGGTCTCGCCGTGCTGGCGCTCGTGCCCCTCGCCGTCGTCGTCTGGGTCGCGGGCCACCGCCAGGGAAGCCGGAAGGCGAGCCTGCGGCCGGAGGCGGAGGCGTACGCCCGAGCAGTTGTGGCGGCCCGGGCGGCGGGCGCGGACACTCCGGACCTGTCCCCGCAGCTACGGGCCTTGCTCGACGACTGACACGGCTCCGGCACATCAGCCCGGCGCGCGCTCGGCCATCTTCGCACTGGCATCGAGGAGCGAGCGGCTGGGCCGTTGGGTGGAATGGCACACACTGCACTCTTCAGAGGAACGACTCGACTGACGTGACCAGCATGTTTCGGGGATACGCCCGATCACTCCCGTTCAGCCTCACGCGTCGCAATCGCACCCTTCGCAGGCCTCTTCGCCCTGGCGAAACCGGAAACGGCACCGATACCGTCTCTGCTCTCGACTGCACTTCTGTCTCACGGGGAGTCACTGTGAAGCGCCGATCTTTGCCCGTTGCTGTCGCGCTTGCGGCAACAGCAGCCCTGCTGCTGACGGCCTGCAGCGGCGGGGAGGATAGCTCAAATGACAGCGACAAGATCGCGGGTGCCGACAGCGGTGGCACCACGCCGTCGACGTCGCCCACCGCATCAAAGAACGTTTCGGACATCAAGCGCCCGAAGGTGACCTTCCCCTCGGACTTCAGGATGGAGTTCGATCGCGCCGAGCCGTCCGACGCCAAACAGGCAGCGGCGCTCCATGACGCGGAGAACTTCGTGCGTGCCATCAACTACGGCATCGTCCAACAAGACGCAGAGCACTCGGCGTACAAGTTCTACTCCACACCCGGCGGCAGCGCTCAGGCGTACGCGAAGAAGCAGATCCAACAGTACGTCGACGGTGGCTGGACCATCACCGGTGTCCAGCGCTATACGCGGGCCAAGGTGGAGATGGCGGGTAACGGTAGCCGCGCCTCGGTTTCCTTCTGCGACGACGACTCGAAGTTCTACGGCAAAGAGGTCAAGACCCAGAAGGTCCTCAAGACTGAGCCCAGCGACAAGGACTACTACTTCTTCGAAATCGTCATGCAGGCATCCAAGGAGGCCAAGGGCCTGTGGACCGCTGAAACCATCGAGGTTCAGAAGGAGGCCACACAGTGCAAAGCGTAGCCCTCCGCAGCGTATGCACAGTTGGTCTCGTGACCACCCTCCTCCTGACAGCCTCCCACAGTGCGTTCGCCGGCGGCCCCGTCGACAAGGGCACGGACACCGGCGCCGGCCTCGAGGGCGACAACCTCTACGCCAGGGCCACAGCTATCTCGTACGACACCTCGAAGAACGGCTCCGGCCCCCACGTCGGGTCCGTGACGGTCGCAGGTGCCTCCTGGTCACCCCCGGCATGCTGGCTCGCGCCCAAGTGGACCGCAAAACAGTTCGCCAAGGAGACTGAGGCCGGCTACAAGAAGGTCTCCAACGACCCCCAACAGGCTCCTCACGCGAGGAAGGGATCGTACGAGTTCCGCCAGATGTATAAGGACGGAAAGTACAAGAACTACAACCTCGACAAGCAGGACGAGGGAATGTGGTGGGGCCCAGTCGAAAACCCGAACGCTCCCATTCTCGAGCGGACCGCCTGCAATTCAACGCTTCCCTTCTGGGCCGAAAACGGCGAAACGCCGGACGTCAAGAACGCCATCACTCCTGAAACCCTTGCGGGCCTGGCCTATGAACAGATCAAGGTCCCCGGAACCGAGGTGACGCTCACTCCCGAGGCCGTGACCAAGGTCAACCTCCCCACATGGGCTTGGCTGGACAAGGGTGAGTTTCAACCCGTGTCAGTCACTGCTTCGCTTAACACATCTGGTCTCAACATCCAGGCAACCACCACGGCCGAGCCGGTCTCCCTCAAACTGGCCCCGGGCACAGAAGATGCCGAGCTCTACCCCTCCTCCGGGGAGTGCCGGATCAACGGCGACGGCTCCATCGGAGAGCCATACGCCAAGGGTAAGGCCGACCGGACACCGCCCTGTGGTCTCACATATCTACGGTCATCCGGCGACAGCACCTTCAAACTGCAGGCGACGATCACCTGGAAGATCACTTGGGCGGGAACCGGCGGCACGGGCGGCGACCTACCCGACGGCACCTTCGGCAACGATCAGGCAGTCACCGTTCAGGAGATCCAAGCAGTCAACCGTTGACCTGCAGAGTGAACCTGCCTGCACTTTGACCGACCACCCGACGTCTTTGCGTAGCTCCGACACTCACCTCGACAACCTGGATGCCTTATATGTCCGACTTGACTGTCGACCTTGCACTTCTGAAGAAGTCGGCGAAGCAACTCAAGGAAATTCAAAAGGAATTTAGCGATCTCGGCGAGTGGAAAGGTGAAATCACTTCTGCAGTCGGGGCCACTGAACTTAAGAGCGCCATGACGGATTTCATTGACAATTGGGACGACAACAGAAAGCGTCTACTTGAGTCTCTGGAGAACGTCGGAAAAATGGTTGAAGCGACACGCGACGCCTTCCAGGGACTAGAGGATGAGTTGACCAAGGCTGGCAAGAAAAAGAAGTAACAAATTAATCCGCATACGTCACACCTTCCCTGAGGGGCCAATATGGCAAGGCCTACGGACTGGCATCCACTACGCGAAAGCGACCCAGTACCTGGCGATCCGATTGAGATCCGCGAACAGGTCAAGCACATGAAGAAGATCGCCGAGTATTTGCGCACTCAGGCGGAGGCGCTCACCGCCATGGCGGATGCCGACAACCTGAAAGGGAAATATGCTGACGAACTAGCCGAAAACGCCCGGGGGCTGGGGCGCAAACTCGATCTAGCAGAAGATCGATATCGCGAGGTGAAGGGGCACCTCTCCCACTGGGCTGACGAGCTGGAGGATTTTCAGAAGAGGGCGGACAAGGCACTCCGTGACGCACAGGAAGCCCAGCGGACCATCGAAAGCCGCTCCAAGAGCGACGATCGTTCATCCGATAATGACAAGGAGGAGGAGAAGAACGGTTCGGACGAAGATCCGGTCCTCAAACAGGCCAAGGAAGAGCTAGAGGAGGCCCGTGAACGCCTCAACTCGGCAGAGGGCAGTTACGAGGAGCGCTCCGGCCACTTCGCCCGCAAAATTAGGTCGTCCATCGATGACGACATGAAGGACAGCTGGTGGAACGACGTAAAGGGCTGGGTGGCTGACGCAGACTGGCTAGGAGACATCGCTGACTGGGCCAGTTGGGCCGCAACCATTGTCGGAGCCGTGGCCATCTTCTTCCCAGCCTTGGGTGTTATTGCACTTGCCCTCACGGCCGTTGTAGCGGCTATCCACATCACGCAGGCTGTCACCGGAAACGGGTCTTGGTTCGATGTGGTGATGGACCTAGGTGCACTGAAATTGGCGCGTAACGGCATGAAAGCGGCGAAGGCCATCAAGGCCTTGCAGCAAAACTCGCGCAAGGCGGCAGCAGGTCTTGCCAAAGAAAAATCCACCGCGCAGGCCGCGCAGGCCAACGCAGGGGCTCGGAAGACTGCAGCCAAGGCGGAGAGAAAGCGCGGCGGTGGTACGTCACGGAGAAACCGCGAGGCCGCCCGAGCCAGACGACTGCGTCTAGAGGCCAAGAACCGCACTGCTGGGAAGCGTGCCGCCGACGAAGTGCGCGATGCCGAAATGCCGCAGGTTACTGCGAGCGAAAAGGCAAGATCCATCGGGGATGAGAACCTTGCAAAACAAATCAAAGATATCAACAAGTGGCGTGACACGTACCCGAACAGCCCCGAACTCGCCTCCAACGCTAGCCAAGCTCAACGCCACGCAGACGTGGTCCGGGGCTCATGGACAGTTTCCACTGTATTGGACGTGGGGGACAAGGGAGCGGACTCCATGACTGATGATGGTTACAGCAGAATGAAGGATCGCATGACCGCACCTGTAGGGTCCCAGTGGTGAAGGAGTCCGATCGATGACGGAACCTCGTCAGACCAAAGCAGATGACCAGAAAGTTCCCCTTCTCTCCTACTGCGTCGCGGGAGTGAAGGTGATCTTCCTCCTGGCCGTTTTCCGAGTGCTGGCCGGCCCTTTCACCGAGGATATCTTCGGCGAGGAACTGCTTCCCATGCCTACCTGGGAATGGTTGGTGGTCACTGCCACACCGGTGATTCTCCTTTGGCTGGCGCGGCGCCCGGCCGACTGGGCGACACTGTCCAATGAGCGGATGTTCCTCAGGAGCGCGCTGGCATTCTACCTCCTCTACGCACTGGCGTCCGCCCTGTTGCAAGGTGAATGGATCCTTTGGCTAGGAGTGGTCGCAAGCTTGGGTGGGCTGTCAGGAGTTCACTATCTCAATCATAGGGAGTCCACGCATGGACGCTGAGCAGACCGCAGCGGCAGATGAGCGCAGTAAGCCCGCGACAGGTTATCGCCTTTTGCTGCCTTCCCAGTGGGCTCAAGTACCCCTGCGGCAGGGCACGGATGAAGCTGTCGGAAGCATTCTGAAGGACTTGTTTTCACGCATCCCGGAACATCTTCCCCCGGACAAGGTCGGACCCTACAAGAGGGAAATATCGGCACGCTTCCGAAGCTCTGTCGCTCAGGCTCAGCTGAAAAATGGACTCGACCTATACGTTCCCGTGAAGCCTGTGGGTGATCAAAAGTTCAACCTTGGCGCGTCAATCCTTGTGACGGAAACTACCCTACCGGAGCGCGAACCGGGAGCATCGTTCGCGGATCCCACCGACCTGGTGGTGCAGTTGCTGTCTCGGGAGGGGGCGAACTCTAATGTCAGTTCTGGAGAGGTCGACGGGGCAGTCGCCGTTCGGCGAGAGTTCGTGGCGGAGGCAGATCCCAACCACGGCGTAGGGGTCCCCTCCCGCCGGGTCGAGTACATCGCATCCGTTCCCGGAAACCCTGCCCGGTGGTTTGTAGCCGCCTTCTCTACGATCGGAGGAGGGAACCCGAGAGATGAACTGGCAGAGGTTCTCGTCGAATGGTTCGATGCAGTTATGGCAACCTTTCGCTGGAGGTTCGAATGAGCGATATTTTCTGGCCAATCATCGATATCGAATACGTCGACCCCTATTCCTGGGTAATCGTCCCCCCACGGTCAGGACCCTCAGCCCCCTTCGAAGAATGGGATGACATCAGATCCTGGTGCTTGGAACAGGCCGAAGACCTGTGGTCGGAACGAGAGCTCGATCCTGGCCATAACGGGGTGGAGTTCGTAGGCGAAACTCTGTCTCGTTGTGCCGAAGCCCTATGCCCTCCTGGTTCGGACCATTGGCTGTTTCTACACCTTGACCACCCAACAGATGTCCCGCTTCCGGTTTGCGCAGCAATCGGCCCGGCGAGAGAACCGCGCAACCCCACCCTGCGCGCTCTCGCCGAGGCAGACGACCCGAACGCTGTTGAGCCACCTGTGGTGAAGCCTTTCCACTCCGAACACCTGGGCGAAGGCATGACGACGTTTCGGTATGTCACCCAGAAGGATTCACCGCATCTACTCGCGTGTGTTCGATATGCATGGCAAGTCACTGAACATGAGGCGGACGTAGTTGTCTGGACAGCCACCGAAGATGTTGCCAGAGTCATGCACGCTGCTGCTGACCTGGAAGAACTGGCGCGCTCACTCGCCATCTTCATTCCCTGATGTGGTCATTGGGCGGTTCACGGTATCCGCAGGAGCTTTTCTATCTGTCGCATCGTCCCGATAAGGAGATTACATCCCAGATGCTGGCACAAAGTGCTGCCGGCAGCGTCATATTCGAACACTGTACGTTGATTACTCCTCGTGGGTAGCCTCGAGGTCGCTGCGAACTCGCCAACGCCGCCTAGGACCTTCCACCGTAAACGCCACTCAAGCCTCCCGGCCCATCGGCCCAAAGAACTGCCTCAGAGGGTTCAGGAGTGTCCTGGACGAGGCGGGGCGCCCGATGCTGAGGATGACGGCGCCGCGGCCATTGCGATCGGAGCGAGACGTACCTGCCGGCACGGAAAAGGGCGTCGACGTCGCCCACAGCCGGGTCGAGCATTTCATGGCGGTCCGTGACAGTGACCTCGACCAACAGCTGTTCTTCTCCTTCAGCGCCCTGATCGCGACCGACTCGGATTCCGTCTTCGAGGGCGTCTCCGCCTCGAAGAAAGAGACCGCTCATGTCCGAAGGCACCCTGTGGAGCACCGACCTCGGCGGCCCACTTCACATCGACACAGATGCCAACCCAGACCTCTGGGGATACCTGCACGTCCAGGTCGACAAGAAGATCTTCAAGGAATGGCTGGACCTGCACCTGACCGGCCTGGCCACCATTCACGGCATCGAACTGACCCGTAAACTGCGCCGTTTCCACAAGAGCTTCTACGAGGAGATGCGTCACGCTCCGGGACAAGGTCCAGGCCGACGAGGCGTTCATCTACTATCCCGTTCCGCTGACCTACATGCCCCTCGTAGTGCACGCCACCCGCATCCACTGCGAGGCCCTTGACGTGTCCTCCTGCGAGGGGGTCACCGCGGCCACAGTGCCGCACCCGGAGATCCCCGAGGGGCAGCAGCGAACCGGCAGCGTTCTGTTCGCCTCGGCGCACCTGGGCGAGTACGGGCTTCGGGTCACCCGTTCCTATCCAGCGGACAGCACCACCATGATGACGTCGGTGACGTACCACTGGCACACAGCGCTCGGCCTTCCCGATGTCTTGCTCCGCGGGCACCACGACGATCCGGAAGTGGTGGCCGCTGCAATGGAGCCACTGGACGACTTCGCACGGACGCTCCGACTTCCCGGGACGACCCATTGACCGGGGCCGGCGACGTCGAACCAGCTGCCCTCGCCGGCCGCCGCAAGGAGGGTGTGGCCCACAAGGGAGAGGAGAGTTGCGGCGAGCGCGACGGTGCCGAGGGCGCCGGCGAGGACCGGTCCGAGGACGGGGACCCAGCCGACCAGAAGGGTCAGGGTGCCGCAGACGGTGGCCACCCAGCCGGTGACGTCCAGGGTCGTCTTCATCCACCCGGCGTTGTCGTGCACCCAGTCCTTGACCTTGTCCCAGGCACCGTCCTTCAGTCCGTCGTGGTCGATGGCGTGCCGGATGGACTCGCGCGCCCGCCTGGCAGCCGCGTCGCGTACTGCTTTGGCCGCCTCGAGTCGGTCCCTCGCCCGCACGAGTGCCGTGGCCGCCGCCTCCTGGCGCTTCTCCAACTTCCGGCGCCCAGGATCGTCGTCGGGGGTGTCGTCCGGAAGCCGGTCGAGGGCTCCCGCACTCGCCTTGCGTTCGTCGACGGCGTCCCGCGCTTCCCGAAGCGCCTTGTCGGCCATCGCCTGAGCCCGGTGCAGCTGCGAGGCGTACTCCTGTGAGCAGCCAGCGTCAGAAACCTTCTCCCCGAGCGTGTCGGCGGCCGCGTCGTAACGCCGCATGGCCTTCCGCAGCTTGCCCTCGGCCTCCTCGGCCTCGGCGCGGAACTCCTTCGCCGCCTTGCTCTTCCACTGGTCGACGCGGGAGAGCGCCCGGATCTCGTCCGCCTGCTTCCTGATGGATTCGGCAGTCCTTCTCAGCTTCCGGCCGAGTCGCGCCACTTCCTCCGGGTCGCCGGGGACCGGATCGGCCTGCTCGCCGATCACCGCCCATTCGTCGGGCCGCGGGCGCTTCACCTCGCGCCGCCGTCGGCGCCCGGCTTCCGCCTGTCCGTGCGGCGCAGGGCCTCGGCAAGTACGTGATCGACGTCCTCGTACGTCTTCGCCACCGTAGACAGCAGCGTGGACAGTTTCTTCAGCTCGTCCGACAACCGCTCGCGGTGAATTTTCCAGTTGTCACCGAAGTCGTCGAACACGTCGACCAATCCCTGGTCACCCAGGACGGCCACGCCCAGTCCTTCGGCGGGGTTGGCGTTCCCGGTGAATTCGCGGTGGATGCCCGCCAAAGACTTGGCACTCCGCTTGATACGTCCGATGTCGGCGGTCTGATCCGACAACATGTCCCCCGCCGGGTGTGTCACGGCACGGAACGGTGGGACGGGAAGTCCAAGCTCGCCCGCCCCACCGCCGATGTAACTGCCCCCAGCGCCCGGAAGTTACTTCCGCGCCGCCTTCGCCAGCTCGTCGTCGATCTGCTCGAACTTGTCGGCCGCCATGGTGAGGTAGTCGCCCATGCCGTCGAGGCCGTCCAGCGTGGTCTTCGCGCCGTTGGTGAATTCGTCGAAGTTCTCGTCGAAGGCCTTCGAGGAGCTCTTCGTGACGTAGCCCGAGTTGACGAGGTTGTTGATGTACTTGCGGAGGCCGTCCAGCTTCTCCTGAAGCTTTTCCTTCTCCTTCACGACATGCTTGGCCGCTTCCCGCATGTCCTGGTATGTGATGTCAAGGTCTTTGGCCATGAAGCCGCTTCCTCTCGCAACGCCGCAGGGCCAACCCCCGTGGCTCCCTTGTTTGCGGAACTGCCGGCCTGCCGTCGCGGCCCCTGCGGCTCAGGGGCCCTTCGGGCCCGCCGGTGTGATCGTCCGCTCTTGCGGCAGAAGCTTACGGGGGTGAACTGCGCCGTCACATCCCCCTCTTGTGAAGGCAACGGTCACAAGTCGTCGACGCGGTTGCTTACGGGAACGCGGGCCCGCTCCCCGACTGCCTTTCGTCAGGGCGGAGCCGATATCGTCGGCGGGACTGTGCGCCGCGGGGTGGAAGCGGCCGCAGGGCCTGGGGAGGACAAGCGTGCGCCTGACTCTGACCGTCGTCGATCCGTACGGCGGGGACTCCGCCGATGTCGTACTCGATGCCGATCCCGAGTCGACCGTGGGGGACGTCGCGCGTGAGCTGGCCGTGCAGGTCGGGCACGCCGGCGCCCAGGTCATCCCCCTCGGGCACCAGGGGCAGACGCCCGCCGGGAACACGCCGATGGTGTACGTCGACGGGTACGCCGTCGACCCCTCCGCGACCGTCGTCGGCTCCCCCCTGCGCGACGGCGCCGTCGTCTCCCTCCAGGATCCCTCCGGCTGTCTGCCCGGCGAGCCCACCGGCCTCGTCGAGCTGCGCGTCGTCGGCGGGCCCGCGGCCGGCTTCGTGCACCGGCTCGGCGTCGGGCGCTACGACATCGGCAGCGGCAACGCCTCGTACGTCCGCGTCGACGACCCCGAGGTCGAGGCCCGCGCGCTGACCCTCTCGGTCGCCACCGACGGGACCTGCCAGGTCGTCGTGCACGGCGAGCACGACGCCGTCACCCTCGACGGCAAGCCCGTCGCAGACGCCCAGCAGCGCCGGGACGAGGAGAAGCGCCGCGCCGAAGCCGGTGACGGCGAAGCCGACGGCGCCTCCGGGAAGAAGCGCAGGAGGAAGAAGAGGAAAAAGAAGAAGAAGGACGACAGCGCTGGTCGAAGCCCCGAGAGGGGCGGGCGGTTCGACTGGCCGCTCGGCGGGCAGATCGCCGTCGGGAACAGCCTCCTCGAGCTCGCCCGCTACTCCCCTCCCAACGCCGCCCTGAAGTGGTCGGACGACGGCCTCGGGCTCGACTACAACCGGCCGCCCCGGCTCCGCCGGCCCGAGCGGCAGACCAGCTTCCGGCTGCCCTCCAAGCCGCGTGACTACGAGGCCCGGCCCCTGCCCTGGATCATGGCGCTGACGCCACTGGTCGGGTCGGTCGTCATGGTGGCGATCTTCCAGCGCTGGTACTACCTGATCATGGCGGCGCTCAGCCCGGTCCTCCTCTTCGCCAACTACTTCAACGACAAGAAGCACGGCCGCAAGTCGCACGCGAAGCAGGTCAAGGAGTACGAGGAGCAGAAGGCCCGGATCGAGAAGGACGCCCAGGACGCGCTGGTCCAGGAACGCGACGACCGGCGGCAGGCCATTCCCGACCCGGCGACCGTGCTGTCCATGGGGACCGGGCCCCGCACCCGGCTGTGGGAGCGGCGCCGCACCGACCGTGACCATCTGCTGCTGCGGTTCGGCACGGGGCGGATGCCGTCCGAGGTGGTGCTCGACGACCCCGAGCAGGACGACCACCGGCGCCAGGTCACCTGGAAGATCGAGGACGCCCCGGTCGCGCTGAACCTGCGGGGGCTCGGCGTGATCGGCGTGGCCGGTCCGGGCGACTCGGCGCGCGCGCTGGGGCGGTGGGCCGTCGGGCAGACCGCCGCGCTGCACAGCCCGATGGACGTGCAGTTCTACGTGCTGAGCGAGAACTCCGCGCAGGAGTCGTGGGACTGGGTGCGCTGGCTGCCGCACGCCCGTCCCTCCGGCGGCCAGGACGTGAACGTCCTCATAGGCACCGACGCCGAGACGGTCGGCGCCCGCATCGGCGAGCTGACGCAGATCCTCGACGCCCGCAAGAAGGCCGCCGAGCAGAACCGCTCCCAGGGCACGACGTTCAGCGACCCGGACATCGTGGTCGTGTGGGACGGCTCGCGGCGGCTGCGGTCGCTGCCCGGTGTGGTGCGGCTGCTGCGTGAGGGTCCCTCGGTGTCGATGTACGCGATCTGCCTGGACGCCGAGGAGCGGTTCCTGCCCGGCGAGTGCCAGGCGTTCGTCGTCGCGGAGCCGCACGCCGAGGAGCAGGAGCGGCAGCAGGCGGACCGGGCGGCGCAGTCGGCCGTGGCGGGCGGTTTCCCCTCCTTCCAGGCGTGGCACAGCAACGCCCCGGAGCCGGGCCGCGGCACGCAGCAGGCGCCCGACAGGCTGCGGCTGCGCGTGGAGGAGGCCGGCGCCGAGCGCATCAAGGACGTACGGCCGGACTTCGTGTCGCCCGCCTGGTGTCTGCGGCTGGCGCGTTCCCTGTCGCCGCTGCGCGACATCAGCGGGGAGACCGAGGACTCGGCGCTTCCCGGGTCCAGCCGGCTCCTCGACGTGCTGCAGCTGGAGCCGCCCACGGGTGACGCGATCATGGCGCGCTGGCGGATGGGCGGGCAGTCGACGCTCGCGGTGATCGGCGAGTCGTACGACGGGCCGTTCGGCATCGACATGCGCAAGGACGGTCCGCACGGCCTCATCGCCGGTACGACCGGTTCGGGCAAGTCGGAGCTGCTGCAGACGATCGTGGCGGCGCTGGCCGTCGCCAACACCCCCGAGAACATGACGTTCGTCCTCGTCGACTACAAGGGCGGCTCCGCGTTCAAGGACTGCGTCAAGCTCCCGCACACCGTCGGCATGGTGACCGACCTCGACGCCCATCTCGTGGAGCGCGCGCTGGAGTCGCTGGGCGCGGAGCTGAAGCGGCGCGAGCACATCCTGGCCGCCGCCGACGCCAAGGACATCGAGGACTACCAGGACCTGGTGCGCCGCGATCCGTCGCATCCGCCGGTGCCGCGGCTGCTCATCGTGATCGACGAGTTCGCCTCGATGGTGCGCGACCTGCCGGACTTCGTCACCGGTCTGGTGAACATCGCCCAGCGAGGCCGGTCCCTCGGCATCCACCTGCTGCTCGCGACGCAGCGGCCGAGCGGTGTCGTCTCCCCCGAGATCCGCGCCAACACGAACCTGCGGATCGCGCTGCGCGTGACGGACGCCGGTGAGTCGACGGACGTCATCGACTCGCCCGAGGCCGGTCACATCTCCAAGAGCACCCCCGGCCGCGCCTACGCCCGGCTGGGGCACGCCTCACTGGTGCCGTTCCAGTCGGGACGTGTCGGCGGGCGGCGGCCCGGCGCGGCGGACCCGGCCGCCCTCGCGCCCTGGGTGTCCCCGCTGACCTGGGAGGATCTGGGCCGGGCGGCGCTCACCAAGCCGAAGTCCGAGGCGCGTGAGGACGAGGAGATCACCGACCTGAAGGTGCTGGTGGACGCGGTGCGCGACGCCAACGCCGCGCTCGGCATCCCCGCCCAGCACAGCCCGTGGCTGCCCGCCCTGGACGAGACGCTGCTGCTGGACGACATCGAGGTGCCGTCGTACGCGCCCGCGCCGGGCACGCTGCCGCCGGCGCCGTTCGGTGTCGAGGACCTGCCCGCCGACCAGGCCCGCCGCCCGGTCGTCGTCGACTTCTCCTCGTTCGGCCATCTGATGATCGGCGGCGCCCCGCGCAGCGGCCGGTCGCAGGTGCTGCGCACCATCGCGGGTTCCCTGGCCCGCACCCACTCCGTCGCGGACGTGCATCTGTACGGCATCGACTGCGGCAACGGCGCGCTCAACGCGCTGACCCGGCTGCCGCACTGCGGCGCGGTCGTCGGCCGTAACCAGACCGAGCGGGTGGTGCGGCTGATCAACCGGCTCAAGGGCGAACTGTCCCGGCGGCAGGACCTGTTGGCGGAAGCCGGCTTCGCGGACATCGGGGAGCAGCGGGCCGCGTCCGCCGAGGACGAGCGGTTGCCGCACATCGTGGTGCTGCTGGACCGCTGGGAGGGCTGGGTGCCCACCCTCGGCGAGATCGACCACGGTTCGCTGACCGACGAGCTGCAGACGATGATGCGCGAGGGCGCGAGCGTCGGCATCCACCTGGTGCTGACGGGCGACCGGACGCTGCTGGTGGGCCGGATCGCGAGCCTCACGGAGGACAAGTACGGTCTGCGGCTCGCCGACCGCAGCGACTTCTCCTCGCTCGGCATCCCCACCCGCAAGGTGCCGGAGGAGATCCCGCCGGGCCGCGCCTTCCGCAACGAGTCCGGCACGGAGACGCAGTTCGCGCTGCTCGCCGAGGACACCACGGGGCAGGGGCAGGCGGCCGCGCTCACCGCGATCGGCGAGGCGGCGGCCGCCCGGGACGCCGAAGTGCCGCGGGCGCGGCGGCCGTTCCGTGTGGACAGCCTGCCGAGCCGGATCTCCTTCCCGGAGGCGTGGGAGATGCGCGACCCGGACGCCTCGCGATCGAAGCTGTTCGGTCTGGCCGGCATCGGCGGCGACGAGATCGTCGGCTTCGGCCCCGATCTCGCCGAGGGCGTACCGGCGTTCGTGATCGCGGGTCCGGCCAAGTCGGGCCGCTCGACGGTGCTGATGAACTTCGCCCAGTCGTTTCTCGCCCAGGGCACGCGGCTGGTGATCGCCGCTCCCCGCCAGTCCCCGCTGAGGCAACTGGACGGCACGGAGGGCGTGCTGAAGGTCTTCACCGGTGACGACATCGACGAGGACGAGTTCGAGGAGCTCGTCGACGGGGCGTCCCTGGAGGAGCCGGTCGCCGTGCTCGTGGACGACGGCGAGATCCTCGAGGACTGCGACGCCGAGAGCCAGTTGAAGAAGCTGGTGTCGCGCGGCACGGAGCGGGGCCTCGCCCTCGTCATCGCCGGGGACGAGGAGGACGTGTGCAGCGGCTTCTCCGGCTGGCAGGTCGACGCGAAGAAGGCCCGCCGGGGCATCCTGCTGTCCCCGCAGGAGTCCTCCAGCGGCGACCTCATCGGCGTCCGGCTGTCCCGGGGGATGGTCGGCGGACAGATCGCCCCGGGCAAGGGCATGCTGCACCTCGGCGACGGCGAGCTGCGCACGGTCGTGATCCCGGGGTGATTCCCGCCCCGGTCGCGGGCCCGGCTACTCGATCTTCGAGAGCCGGGCCTCCGGCCGTCCCGAGTCCTTGCTGTCCGACGCGTAGACCAGGTCGTCGCCGACCGGGGTGAGCAGGACGGTGTGGCGGGCCTGGTTGCAGACGTCGCGGTTGCCGGGCGCGCCCACGGAGGTCGTGACGATGCGCTTGGCGGTGACCTCCTTGAGGGTCAGCACGTCGTCGCAGACGCCGCCGAAGATGTCCGTGTGCCGCAGGGTGCCGACCTGCTCGCCGACCCGC
This sequence comes from Streptomyces sp. GB4-14, assembly GCF_022696125.1. Lineage (NCBI taxonomy): Bacteria > Bacillati > Actinomycetota > Actinomycetes > Kitasatosporales > Streptomycetaceae > Streptomyces > Streptomyces sp. GB4-14. The sequence goes on from NZ_RZHO01000002.1 coordinate 2,631,530, forward strand.
GCCTCCCTGAGGGTGACGCGGAACGTGCCGAGCGGGATGGTGATGCTCTCGCGGGAGGTGGCCTGTCCTTCCCAGGTGCCGACGTAGGCGGCGGGCACACTGCCCAAGGACGCGGAGGCGTCGGGTGAGGGCCGGGCGCCGCTCGGGCCCTGGTCGGTGTCGGCGCCCCCGGAGGAGCCCGGCAGCAGGTCGGACAGGAACGCCGAACCGACGGTCACCGCGGCGAGCGCGCCCGCCACCGCCAGGGCCACGGTGCAGCTGACCCGCCGGCCCCGTCCGCCGGTGCCGGGCGTCGAGGCCGCGGAGACGGAGAGGGACAGCCGGCCGGGCGCGGAACCGCCCCCGTTCCCCGGTTCCGTCGGCGGATGCGGGGCGGGCGCCCCCGTGGCGTGCCGGGGATCCGGTACGACGGCGCCGGCCGGCTCCCCGCGCAGCGACGGCATGACGGGCGGCGGTCCGAACCCACCGCCGGACGGGTCCGGGCCGGTGGCCGACGGTTCGGAGGTCACGCCGCCCGCACCCGCGGCTCCTGCGACCCCCATCCGCCCGCCCAGGGCCGTCCCCTCCCCCACCGACGGGCTGCTGAATCCCACCGGGCCCGAGGCCGCACCGGCCGCCGGTCCGCCCGCCGTCGTCTCCAGGTTCAGCAGGTTCACCGCGGCCCGGCTCACCTGTTCCACCAGGGCGCCCGGCAGCCAGCCGCCCGCCACCAGGCGGGCCGCGCCGCCCTCGGGGGCGAGGCGGCCGGTGACGTCGGCCGGGGACGGGCGGGCGGAGGGGTCCTTGTCGAGGCACGCCTCGGTCACCTCGCGCAGATCGCCGGTCAGCCCGTCCAGCTCGGGCGGCTCGTGCACCACCCGGTAGAGCAGCGCCGCCGAGGAGTCTCCCGGGAAGGGCGGCGCGCCGGTCGCCGCGTACGCGAGGACCGCGCCCAGGGAGAAGACGTCGGCCGCGGCGGTCACGCCCTTGCCGAGGATCTGCTCGGGGGACATGTAGCCGGGCGAGCCGATCGAGACGCCGGTCGAGGTCAGGGACGCCGTGCTGTCGGTGGCGCGCGCGATGCCGAAGTCGATCAGCAGGGGCCCGTCGAGGGTGAGGAGCACGTTGGACGGCTTCACGTCCCGGTGCACCAGGCCCAGCCCGTGCACCGCCGCCAGCGCCTCGGCCAGGCCCGCGCCCAGTGTGCGCACGGTGTGCTCGGGCAGGGGACCCAGCTCGGCGACGGCGGCCGTGAGGGAGGGGCCGGCCGCGTAGGCGGTGGCGACCCAGGGGACGCGGGCGTCGGGGTCGGCGTCCAGCACGGGCGCGGTCCAGGCGCCGCCGACCCGGCGGGCGGCGTCCACCTCGCGCCGGAACCGGGCGCGGAACTCCTCGTCGAGCGCGAAGTGGGGGTGCACGATCTTCACCGCGACCGTCCGGCCCCCGGCGCTGCGGCCCAGGTAGACCCGGCCCATCCCGCCCGAACCGAGCCGGCCGAGCAGCCGGTAGGGCCCCACGACCGTGGGTTCGTCCGTGTCGAGCGGCCGCATGGCGCCACCCCTCCCCCGTCGCACCGGTACGCCGTTGCCACCTGGCAGCGTAGTCGCCGGACCGGGCGGGGCACCCGGGCCGGCCACGGGCGCCCGCCTCCACGTCACGGCATCACGGCGTCACGGCATCACGGCGTCACGGCGTCACGGCGTCACGGCGTCACGGCGTCACGGCTGGAGCAGATCCACCTTCACGTCCGCCGGGAACCCCGTCGTCGGCCCGACCCTGCGGGCGAACTCCGCCACGGCCTCCAGCTGCGGGGCGCCGAAGCGGAAGTCGAGGGTGGTGAAGTACTGGGCCAGGGTCTTCTCGTCGAAGGCCTCCCAGCGGGCCGCCTGCTCGGCCACCTTGTCGACCTCCTCCAGGGAGAGGTTGCGGGAGGCGAGGAAGGCCTCGTGCACCTTGCGGGTGAGCACGGGCTCGCGCTCCGCGTACTCCTTGCGGGCCGCCCAGACGGCGAAGACGAACGGCAGGCCCGTCCACTGCTTCCACAGGGCGCCGAGGTCGTGCACCTCGAGGCCGAAGCGCGGGCCGTCGACCATGTTGGCGCGCAGGGCCGCGTCGCCGATCAGGACGGCGGCCTCGGCCTCCTGCATCATCAGGCTCAGGTCGGGCGGGCACGTGTAGTAGTCCGGCCGCACGCCGTACTGCTCGGCGAGGAGGAGCTGGGCGAGCCGTACGGAGGTGCGGGAGGTCGACCCGAGGGCGACCCGCGCCCCGTCCAGCCGGTCCAGCGGGACCTGCGAGACGATCACGCAGGACATCACCGGGCCGTCGCAGCCGACGGCGATGTCGGGGAAGGCGACGAGCTGGTCCGCGTGCTTGAGGTACTCGACCAGGGTGACGGGCCCGATGTCGAGGTCGCCCTGCACCAGCTGCTCGCTGAGCTTCTCGGGGGTGTCCTTCGTCAGCTCGAAGTCGAGGAGCGTGCCCGTTCTCGCGAGCCCCCAGTACAGGGGCAGGCAGTTCAGGAACTGGATGTGGCCGACGCGCGGCCGGGTGCGAGGATTGTCCACATCGTGAGGCTAGACCTTGCGCCGGGCGGGACGACGGTCACCCCACCGGTTCGAACGCGCGCGCGTGACGAACGGGGCGTTGAAACATTCGGGTGACGTGATCTTGACCTCTATTGCGATCGGGCCTCCCCGTGCTACGCTCGTCGCAAGTTGCAGTTTGGTTTCCCTTGCAGTACAGAGCCTGCGGAGCATGTGACCGCGGGCTCTTGTCGTTCTCAGACGGATGCAGTTGTGCGGAATAGTCTTCACACTTGCTGGTTCTGGAGCAGGGCAACCCTTTGAGCCCAAGGAGGGCTTATGGCTACCGGAACCGTGAAGTGGTTCAACGCCGAAAAGGGCTTCGGATTCATCGCCCAGGAGGGCGGCGGCCCCGACGTCTTCGTCCACTACTCCGCGATCAACGCGACCGGCTTCCGGTCCCTCGAGGAGAACCAGCAGGTCACCTTCGACGTCACGCAGGGCCCGAAGGGCCCGCAGGCGGAGAACGTCACCCCGGCCTGACCCTGATCCTCCGATCCGGGAACGACTAGCAGTACCCAAGGAGCCCCACGCCGCGAGGCGAACGGGGCTCCTGCCTTTTCCCCGGGGCCGGCCTCCCGGAAGGCCCCGGGGAATCTCCGGTGAATTCCCGCCGAACGGCTCCCCACCCCCCTTACGGGACCACCCGGCCCCTCCCCGATTCCGCTCTCAGACGTGCTGCATGATCAGCACGAATTTCGTGCCGGGCTCCAGTGCCTCATAGCGGTGCGGCACATCCCCGCGATACGCCATGTAGTCCCCGACGCCGAGTTCCACCTGCTCGCCCTCGGGACCCGCCGTCACCCGCCCCGCGCTCACCACGATGTGCTCCACCGTCCCCGGAATGTGCGGGTCCGAGGCGCGCACCGTTCCCGGCTGGAGATCCACGGCGTAGATGTCGCGCCGCGCGCCGGGCGGGCTCGCCGACAGCAGGGTGGCGACATAGCTGGACCGGTCCGAGCGCACGGACGGCCCTTCCCCCGCCCTGATCACCTGGACCATGGGCGCCGGCGGCTCCACCAGCGCGCTGAACGGCACCCCGAGCGCCACCGCCAGCGCCCACAGCGTCTCCATGCTCGGATTGCCGCCGGCCGCCTCCAGCTGGGACAGCGTCGACTTGGCGATCCCGGCGCGTTTGGCCAGTTCGGAGAGGGAGAGACCGGCGCGGGTGCGCTCGCGGCGCAGGGCCGCGGCGATCCAGTCGAGGGGCAGGCGGGACGGCGTGCCGTCGGACATGTCGTTCGCTCCAGAAGTCATTTCGTTCGGCTTGACGAACGCAAGGGTGTCTGTTCATTGTAGAAAACATGCGTTCGGCACAGCGAACACCCTCACCCGCACACGGTCCCGCTCCGTCGGCCGTCGACGCCGGGCTGCTCCGGGACGTCTCCCTGGTCTGTCTCGCCGGAGGCGTCGTCGGCGTGTCGTTCGGGGCGATCGCGGTCGCCGGGGGTCTCCCCGTATGGGTGCCGGTGGTGATGTCGCTGGTGGTCTACGCGGGCTCCGCCCAGTTCAGCGCGGTCGGCGTGCTCCTCGCGGGCGGCGGACCGGTCGCGGCGGCCGCCACGGGGCTGCTGCTCAACACCCGCACGGCCGCGTTCAGCCTCGCGGTCGCCGAGCACATCGGGCGGACCCGGCTCGCCCGTCTGGTCGGCGCCCATCTGGTGACCGACGAGACCGTGGCCTTCACCCTGGCCCAGCGGGACCCGGCCCGGCGCCGCGCCGCCTTCTGGGTCTCGGGGCTCGGACTGTTCACCGTGTGGAACGCCTGCGTGGCCGCGGGCGCGCTGGCCGGGAGCGCGCTGGGCGACACCGCCCGCTACGGCCTGGACGCGGCCTTCCCCGCCGTCCTGGTCGCCCTGGTGCTGCCCGCCCTGCGCGAGGACGCCGGCGTCCGCCGCGCCGCCCTCGCCGGCGGCGTGCTCGCCCTGGCCCTCGCCCCGGCCGTACCGGCGGGCGTGCCCGTGCTGGCCGCGCTCGCGGGTCTGGCGCTGCACGGAGGCGTGCCCGGACGGCGGAAGGAGTCGCGGTCGTGAGCGGGACGGCCCTGATGGTGCTCGCGCTGGCGGTGGGGACGTACGCCTTCCGGCTGGTGGGGCCCGCGCTGCACGGGCGGGTGGAACTGCCGGACCGGGTGCGGGTGCTGCTGTCGGCCGGGGCCGTGGTGCTGCTGGTGGCGCTGATGGCCACGGGGGCGCTGACCGAGGGCGGGGACTTCGCCGGGTGGGCGCGGCCCGCCGGGGTCGCCGTGGGCGGGGTGCTGGCCTGGCGCCGGGCTCCGTTCGTCGTGGTGGTGCTGGGCGCCGCGGCGGCGACGGCGGCGCTGCGGGCCGCCGGGGTGCCGTAGGGGCACGAGGCGCTGAGGGACTGTCAGTGGCCGCCGGTAGCGTCCCGCCCATGACCATGAGCCGACCCGCGCACGCCGACCAGCCGGAGCACGTCCGCGCCACCCGCGCCTTCTACGACGCGATCGCCGAGGACTACGCCGCGATGTTCCGGGACCTTCCCGCCGCCACGCCGCTGGACCGGGCCCTGCTGGCCGGGTTCGCCGAACTGGTGGGCGCGGGCGCGCCGGTGGCCGACGTGGGGTGCGGTCCCGGCCGGGTGACCGGATATCTCGCCTCGCTCGGTCTGGACGTCCACGGCGTGGACCTGTCGGAGTCGATGCTGGCGATCGCCCGCCGGGAGAACCCGGGGCTGCGGTTCGAGCAGGACTCGATGTTCGCCCTGGACCTGCCCGACGGCTCCCTCGCCGGGCTCGTGTCCTGGTACTCCACGATCCACACCCCGCCGGAGGACCTGCCCGCCGTGTACGCGGAGTTCCGGCGGGTGCTGGCGCCCGGAGGCCATCTGCTGGTCGCCTTCCAGCTGGGCGACGAGCCGCGGCGGCACGAGCACCCCTGGGGCCACCCGGTCACCCTGGACTTCCGGCGGATGCGCCCGGAGCGGATCGCGGAGCTGCTGGTGGCGGCCGGTTTCACGCCTGTGCAGCGCACCGTCCGGGAGCCCGACGCCCGCCAGGGCGAGCCCACCCCGCAGGCGTTCCTGATCGCCCGCGCGCCCGGCGGGGACCCCGCCTGACGGCCGGCTAACCCCCGTACAGCGCCTCCACCTCGTCCGCGAAGTCCCTGAGGATCGCCTCGCGGCGCAGCTTCATGGACGGCGTGAGATGGCCGGCCTCCTCGGTGAAGTCCTCCGGGAGGACGGCGAAGCGCCGGATGGACTCGGGGCGGGACAGCATCTTGTTGGCCTCGTCGACGGCGCGCTGCAGGATCGCCCGCAGCTCCTCGTCGTCGCCGAGGAGCTTCGCCGGGACGGGGTGCTTGCCGTTCATCCGGCGCCAGTGGGTGATGCCGTCGAGGTCGAGGGTGATCAGCGCGGACACGTAGGGACGGTTGTCGCCGAGGATCATCACCTGGGAGATCAGGGGGTGGGAGCGGAGCCAGTTCTCCAGCGGGGCCGGGGCGACGCTCTTGCCGCCGGCGGTGATGATCAGCTCCTTCTTCCGGCCGGTGATGGTCAGATAGCCCTCGTCGTCCAGTTCGCCGACGTCGCCGGTGGCGAACCAGCCGTCCCGGGTGGCGGGCACGACGCCGCCGGCTTGCGGGTCCCAGTAGCCGCGCAGCACGTGCTCGCCGGAGACGAGGACCTCGCCGTCCGCCGCGATCCGGATCTTCGTGCCGGGCAGGGGCCAGCCGACGGTGCCCAGGCGGGGCTTCAGCGGGGGTGTCACGGTCGCGGCGCCGGTGGTCTCGGTGAGGCCGTAGCCCTCGAAGATTTCGATGCCGGCCCCGGCGAAGAAGGCGGCGAGGCCGCGGCCCAGCGGGGAGCCGCCGCAGATGGCGTAGCGGACCCTGCCGCCCATGGCGTTGCGGATTCTTCGGTAGACCAGCGGGTCGTAGAAGGCGCGGGCCGCCTTCAGGGAGCGGGAGGGGCCGTTGCCGACGCCGGCCTGCCGGGCCTCCAGGGCCTCGCCGTAGCGGCGGGCCACCGCGGCCGCGCGGTCGAAGGTGGACTGCCGGCCGCCCGCCTCGGCTTTGGCACGGGCCGAGTTGAACACCTTCTCCAGCATGTACGGGATGGTGAGCAGGCAGGTGGGCCGGAAGCTCGCCAGGTCGGGCAGCAGGTCCTCGGCGGCCAGGCTGGGCGCGTGCCCGAGGCGCACCCGGGCGCGCACGCACGCCACGGCGACCATGCGGCCGAAGACATGGGACATGGGGAGGAACAGCAGCACGGACGCCTCGTCGTCCGTGCGGTCCCGGAAGACGGGGTAGAGCAGCTCGACGGCGTTGTCCACCTCGGCGAAGAAGTTGCCGTGGGTGAGGGCGCAGCCCTTGGGGCGGCCGGTGGTGCCGGAGGTGTGGACGAGGGTGGCGAGGGTGTCGGGGCCGAGCATGCCCCGGCGCACCTCGATCTCGTGGTCGGGTATGTGCGCGCCGGCGTCCGCGAGGGCCTCGACGTGCCCCTTCTCCATCACCCACACGTGCCGCAGGTCGGGCAGGTGCGGCAGCTCCGGGCCGAGGGCGGCGGCCTGGCCGGCGGTCTCGGTGATCAGGGCGACGGCGCCGGAGTCCTGGAGGATCCAGCGCGCCTGGTAGGCCGACGACGTGGGGTAGATGGGGACGGTGACCAGACCGGCGGCCCAGGCGGCGAAGTCGAGGACGGTCCACTCGTAGACGGTGCGTGCCATGACGGCGATGCGGTCGCCCGGCGCCAGTCCCTCGGCGACGAGTCCCTTCGCGGCGGCCAGGACCTCGGCGGCGAACCGCTCCGCGGTGACGTCGCGCCAGGATCCGTCGGCGGTCTTCCGGCTGAGGACGACGTCGCCGGGCGCGGCGCTCGCGTTCTCGAAGGGCAGGTCGGCGAGGGACCCGTGCCGCACCGGCTGCGCGAACGGCGGTACGGACGCCTCGCGGACGGCCCCGTCCAGCCGGCGGGTGGCCGGCGGGACGAGGACGGGCGCCCCGTGGACGTCGGCGTCGAGAGCGGTGGCGTGGTGCGGGGTGGACACGGGCGGCTCCTGGGGCGTGCAGGCGAACTGCGATGTGCCACGACGTACGTGCCTCGCACGCCGAGGCGCTCATCGGTGGCGTCCGCGGCTCGGGACGCCACCGGTCGGTGCGGGGATCGTACGGCGCCGGCGTGAGGGGTTCGTGCCGGTTCGGAGGTGGAGCGGGATCGAGCGTGTGCAGTGTCGGGGGTTACGTGAGGGTCACTCAGGTACGCCCCGGAAAGGGGCCGGGACGGCGCTGCTCAGGGCCGCTCCAGGACGGCCGTGACGCCCTGTCCCCCGGCGGCGCAGATCGAGATCAGACCGCGGCCGGGGGCGTCCCGCTCGGCGAGCAGCTTGGCGAGGGTCGCCACGATGCGGGCGCCGGTGGCGGCGAAGGGGTGGCCGGTGGCGAGCGAGGACCCGGCCACGTTCAGCCGCGCCCGGTCGACGGGCGGCAGGCCGCGCTTCTCCCAGGCGGCCAGGGTGGCGAGCACCTGGGAGGCGAACGCCTCGTGCACCTCGAGGAGGTCGAAGTCGTCCAGGCCGAGACCGGCCCGCTCCAGCATGCGCGGGACGGCGTGGGCGGGCGCCATCAGCAGGCCGTCCTCGCCGTCGGCGACGTCGCCGTGCACGAAGTCGACGGCGGCCGTCTCGTACGCGGTGAGGTACGCCAGCGGTTCCAGGCCGCGCTCCTCGGCCCACTGCTCGCTCGCCAGCAGGACGACGGCGGCGCCGTCGGTGAGGGGGGTGGAGTTGCCCGCCGTCATGGTGGGTCCGGGCCCGTCGACGCCGAACACCGGCTTGAGCGCGGCGAGTTTCTCCACCGTCGAGCCGGGGCGCAGGTTCTGGTCGCGGGCCAGGCCGCGGAAGGGCACCACCAGGTCCTGGAAGAAACCCCGTTCGTAGGCGGCGGCGAGCCGCTGGTGGCTGGTGGCGGCGAGTTCGTCCTGGGCCTCGCGGGTGATGCCCCAGGCGCGGGCGGTGACGGCGGCGTGCTCACCCATGGAAAGTCCGGTGCGGGGCTCGGCGTTGCGCGGGATGTCGGGGACGAGGTGGCCCGGGCGCACCTTGGCGAGCGCCTTGAGCCGGGCGCCGAGGGACGTGGCGCGGCGCGCCTCCAGCAGCACCTTGCGCAGGTCGTCGTTGACGCCGAGGGGCGCGTCGCTCGCGGTGTCGGAGCCGCCGGCGACCGCGGCCTCGGTCTGGCCGAGAGCGATCTTGTTGGCGGCGGCGATCACGGCCTGGAGTCCGGTGCCGCAGGCCTGCTGGATGTCGTAGGCGGGGGTGCGGGCGTCGAGGCGGGAGCCGAGGACGGTCTCGCGGGCGAGGTTGAAGTCGCGGCTGTGCTTGAGGACCGCGCCGGCCACGAACTCGTCGACCGCGCCCGGCTGTTCGAGCCCGTAGCGGCCGACGAGGCCGTCCAGGGCGGCGGTGAGCATCTCCTGGTTGGAGGCGGTGGCGTAGGGCCCGTCGGAGCGTGCGAACGGGACGCGGCTGCCGCCGATGACCGCGACGCGCCGCACAGTGGCCGGCTTCAGGGTGCTCATCTCGACCTGCTCCTCAACCGTGACATAGGCTTACCTCCGGTAACCTTACTCCAGAGTAAGCACCGAGTGAGCCCCTCGCACGCACCCCTGGGAGTCCCCGATGGCCGACCGCTATCTGAGCTTCACCGGCACCGCGCCGGGCCGCTTCCTCACGCGCCGCCTGGGGCTGCCCCGGCCCGCCCCGCTGCGCCGCTGGTCGGCGGAGCGTCCGGCACTCGACGGCGGGCTGCTGCACCGCACCGCGGGCGCCTCCCGCCTCGACCTCGCGCCCGTCCTCGCCCGCACCGGACTTCCCACCGACGAGGCCGCCGGGAAGCCCGCCGCGGTCGTCCTGGACGCCACCGGGGTGCGCACCGTCGAGGACCTCGACGAGGTGCACGCAGCCCTGCACCCCGTCGTGCGGTCCGTCGCCGAGAGCGGCCGGATCGTGGTGCTCGGCGCCCCGCTCGACGCCGACGACCACCACCAGGCCGCCGCCCAGCAGGCGCTGGAGGGCTTCACCCGCTCCCTCGGCAAGGAGACCGGCGGCGGCAGGACCGTCAACCTGGTCCGCCTCACCGACGCCTCCGCCGCCGAGTCCACCCTGCGCTTCCTCCTCTCCCCCAAGTCGGCCTACGTCAGCGGCCAGGTCATCGCCGTCGGCGACCGGGACAGCCCCGCCCCCGAGGACGCCGACCGCCCCCTGACCGGCCGCACTGCCCTGGTCACCGGCGCCGCACGGGGCATCGGCGAGGCCGTCGCCGCGACCCTGGCCCGGGACGGCGCCGAGGTGGTGGTCCTGGACGTGCCGCAGGCCGAGGAGGACGCCCGCCGGGTGGCCGAACGGATCGGCGGCAGCGTGCTGCTGCTCGACATGACCGCCGCCGACGCGGGCGCCCGCATCGCCGAGGCGCTCCCCGGCGGGCTGGACGTGCTCGTCCACAACGCGGGCATCACCCGGGACCGCCGCCTGGTCAACATGGAGAAGAACCGCTGGAGTTCGGTGCTGGACGTGAATCTCGGCAGCGTGCTGCGCACCACCGACGCGCTCCTGGAGGCCGGGGCGCTGCGCCGCGACGGCCGGATCGTCGCCACCGCCTCCATCGCGGGCATCGCCGGGAACGCCGGCCAGACCAACTACGGCGCGAGCAAGGCCGGCGTCGCCGGCTTCGTCCGCGCCCTCGCCCCCCGTGCGCTCGCCGAGCACGGGGTGACGGTGAACGCGGTCGCGCCCGGCTTCATCGAGACGCAGATGACGGCCGCCGTCCCCCTGTTCATCCGGGAGGCCGGACGCCGGATGAACTCCCTCGCCCAGGGCGGTCTGCCCGTCGACGTCGCCGAGACCACCGCCTGGTTCGCCCACCCCGGCTCGGGCGCGGTCAACGGCCAGGTCGTGCGCGTCTGCGGCCAGAGCCTGCTGGGGGCGTGACATGGCGCCGACCCCGCCGGAGCGGACCGAGGCCGTCCTCACCCGCTCCCCGTCCCTCGCCCCGCTGCTCGCCCGCGGCGCGCTCCTGTCGCCCTTCCGCCGCCCGGACCCGTCCGCCGCGCACCCCCGCACCCGGCTGGTGCTGCCCGGCCTGCGCCCCGACCCGGCCGAGCTGGCCGCGTACGCGAAGGTGTGCGGCTTCCCCGCCGCCGCGGACACACTGCCGGTGACCTATCCGCACGTGCTGGGCTTCCCGCTGGCGATGCGGCTGATGAGCGCCCGGGACTTCCCGCTGCCGCTGCTCGGGCTCGTGCACACGTCGGTCTCCGTCACCCGGCACCGCGCCACCCCGTCCGCCGCCTTCTACGACCTCACCGTGTACGTCGACGGGCTGGCACCGCACCGGCGCGGCACCGAGGCGGCCGTGGTCACGGAACTGCGCTCGGGCGACGAGCTGGTGTGGGAGTCGCGCAGCACGTACCTGGCCCGGCACAGCACCACGTACTCCGAAGGCCCGGAGCGGACCGGGGACCCCGGACTGCCCGCCGTCGAGGAGTGGCGGCTCCCCGGTGACCTCGGCCGCCGCTACGGCGCCGCGTCCGGCGACCGCAACCCGATCCATCTGCACCCGCTCACCGCGCGCCTCTTCGGCTTCCCGCGCGCCATCGCGCACGGCATGTGGACCGTCGCCCGCTGCCTCGCCGCCCACGGCGTCCCGGACGCGGCCGGGGTCCGGGCGGAGTTCCGGGCGCCGGTGCTGCTGCCCGGCACGGTGACGTACGCGGCGGACGGCGGGCGGTTCGCCCTGCGCGGCGGCCGCGGCCGTATTCACCTCACCGGCGAGGTGACCTCCCTCTGAGTTTCCGGGGCGCGCGCGTCCCCGCTGTCGCCGGGCGGTGTCCAGTGCCGCCCGGCCATCAGGTCGCCGAGACCCGCCCACGCGAAGTTCATCAGCGTGGTCGCCGCCTGGCGTGCGGTGACGCCGGGGGTGGCGTTGGCCCAGTCGGCGAGCGACTCGGCGGCCCCTACCAGCGCCTCCGCCAGCCCGGAGACCTCCGCCTCCCGCAGGTCGGGGTCGCGGTGGGCCTCCCGCGCGGCGGCCAGGATGAGCTGCGTGACGAAGGCGACGATCTCCGCGCGCATCGCGGCCACCTCGGCGGCGAACACCTCGCCGTGGGTGCGCGCCTGGAGGTGCAGTACCGCCCAGCCGTCGGGGTGCCGGGCGGTGTGCGTGAAGAACGCGGTCAGGCCCGACCAGAGCTGCCGGTCCGCCGGCAGCTCGGGCCGGGCCCCCGCGCGCACCGCCTCGGTGAGCGCCCTTGCCTCACGGCGGATGCACGCGGTGAACAGGTCCTCCTTGGAGTTGAGGTACAGATACACCAACGGCTTGGACACGCCCGCCAGTTCGGCGATCTCGTCCATCGACGCGGCCATGTACCCCCGGTTCCCGAAGGTCCGTACGGCTGCGTCCAGCATCTGCTGTTCACGGACCGCACGCGGCATCCGCTTCGTCTTCACGGCACCCATGGGACACAGCGTACGGTCCGCCGCTACCGCTGGTCGTGGCCGTCGTCCCCGGCCGACAGGAGCGCGCCGGCGTTCGGCACCCGGTCGCCCGACGTGAGCCGGGGCAGCAGCTGCGCGGTGAACAGCGTGGACAGCGCCGAGGTGTCCGTTCCGCCGTCGGTGCGCACCACCACCGGACGCGGCGCCTTCCCGGCCAGCCGCGAGCCGACCTCGAGCCGCCTGCGGGCCAGCTCGTACCGGAGCACCGCCCGGTTGTCCCGGTACGCCTTGGCGAGTGCCTGCTGGGCGCGGGCCTCGTTCTCGGCGGCGATCAGACCGCTGCGGCCGCGCGTCTCGATCTCGAACCGCACCCGCTGGGCCTCGGTCTCCTGCCGCTCCAGCAGCTGGGCGACCTCCTCGCGGGCCCGGTTCAGAGCGGCCCGCACCTCGACGATCCGGGCGTCGCGGATCTTCTTCGCCCGCTCGATGTCCATGCCCAGGCTGTCGATGCGCCGCTTGCGGATCAGGCCCCACTCCTGCTCGTAGGCGGTGCGTTCCTTGGCGACCTGCTCACGGGTGGCCAGGTGCTGCTGGTACTGCGCCGGGAGCTGCACGTCGGGGATGTTGCAGCCGGTGATGCGCACGCCGTAGCGGTCCAGCTGACGGTTGAGCAGGTCCTGCATGTCGGCGACGTCCGAGCCGCGCAGGTCGTAGGCGCGCTCGGTGCGCACCTTACGGGCCCGCTGCCGGATCGCGTCCTGCACGGCGCTGGACAGCACCAGGTCGAAGTTGCCGGCGCCGATGGTGCGGACGAAGAGCACCGCGTCGGTGATGCGGAACTTCAGGAAGAACTCGATGGAGCGCAGCGGCACGTTCTCCTGCGTGGGGCAGGCCATGACGGGTGCCGAGTACGGGATCTCGGTGGCCGTGTCGACGACGAAGTCGACCCGCGACCAGGGGTGCCACAGGTAGTGCCGGCCCGCGTCCAGGGTGCGCACCACGGCGCCGTACCGGGTGAGCACACCGTGGGTGCCCTGCTCGATCTCGACGATCGAGGAGCGCCACCACCACAGCCCGCCGATCACCAGCAGCAGCACGCCGACGGTGTAGGAGAGGGTGGCCAGGGCGCCGGCGGCCATGCCGCCGAGCCCTTCGGACCCCGACTCCTTCAGGGTGAGCATCACGCCCGAGAGCAGGGCGTACCCGCCGGCCCAGAGGGGGAGCATCCACCACAGGCGGCGGCGGTGCTTGGGGATGATGACCGGCAGCAGGGTGCCGGCTTCGCCGCCGCGCAGCAGGCGGGCGATGTCGCTCCAGGGCGCGACGGCCTCGGAGATGACCGAACGACGGTGACTGCGGACGGAACTCACTGCTGGACCTCCTCGGCGGACGCGGACCCGGTGGGCCGGGACCCGGCGGGCCCGGACTCGTCGCTCGCTGCGGCGCCGTCGGGCGCCTCGTTCGTGACGCCCTCGGCGGGCTCGTCGGGCATCTGCGGCACGACGGTCGGCCGCTCGGCCTCCAGCAGCGCGGTGATCTCCTGCTGGCGGCCGGCGATCCGCGCGGACACCTCCGCCAGCCGCTCCCGTACGGCGGCCGTCTCGGCATCGTCGAACAGCTCGGCGCCGCGCTCGCCGACCAGCTCGCGGGCCAGTTCCAGGAAGTCGATCCCGGCGGCCCCGTCGCCGTCGCCGCCGATGCGCACCAGGCGCGGCAGATGGTCGGCGACCTGCTCCAGGGTGTCGAGCACCTGCTGCTGGTAGCGGTACTCCAGGATCTCCGGGGCCTCCGCGGCGGTCACCGCGCGGATGTCCAGGGCCTGCGCCTCCAGCAGCGCCGCGTTGGCCTTGGCCTCCGACTCGGCCTGCACGTACCGCTGGCGGGCCAGCGCCTCGGCGCGGTTCGTCTCGCGCTCCACGGCGGTGTCCATCTGCGCCTGGTACTGGGCGATGTCCGCCTGGATCGCCGACAGCGTCTCCTGGCTGGAGGCGAGCTCGCGGTTGAGGTCGCCCTCGTCCTGCTCCTTGCGCAGCTGGAGCGCGTACTCGTGGGTGTACGCCTCCTTGGCCATGCGGACCATCTCGGGCGCGGCCAGGTCCATCCGGTAGCGGCGGTCCGAGGGCTCGGCGTGCGTGATGTTGGCGTTGGTCAGCTCCACGGCGGGGCGGAACTGCTGGTTCAGCTGCTCAAGCAGCCGGCCGCTGTCCTCGCCGACCATGTCGTAGATGCCGGCCGCCTCCTGCTCGTAGATCAGGCTGCGGATGGTCTCGCTGACCGCGTTGCCGAGCTTCTCCTCGAAGCCGCGCACCGCCCCGAGGGTGTAGACGAACTCCACCGGGTCACTGATCCGGAACTGGATGAACAGGTCGATGGACGCCTTCACGCCGCCCTTGGTGGGGGCCTCCCGCACCGGCGCGTTGAACGGGTACTCACGGGTGGTGTTGACGATGTACGACACCCGCTTCCACGGGCTGAGCAGGGTGACCCGGCCGGGTCCGACGACCTTCTCCAGCTTGCCGAAGCGGGTGATCATCGCCTGGCAGCCGTCCGGCACCATGACCAGGCCCTGCCGCCACCACACGAACGCGACCGCGGCCACCGCGATCAGCCAGTAGTGCAGCCCGAACAGCGGCGAGGTCACGCCCCAGCCGCCGGCCGCGGACGTGATCGACGTGCCGATCAGCCCGATCACCAGCAGTGACAGCACCGGCAGCATGGACAGCAGGGAACGGCCCCTGGGCATCACCATCGGGTAGATGGCGTGCACGGTCTCGCCGCCCTCCCGCAGCTGCTCGCTGCGGCTCAACGCCTCGCCGGCCTCGTCCAGCGACACGGTCTTCTGCCGCATCACGGTGTCGACGGAGCTGCCGTCCTGCTCCCGGGCGGCCGGGAAGTCGGCCGGATCCATGCCCTCGCCCGTCTCGAACCGCTCGTCCTCGCCGCCCGACGGCTGCCCGCCGCCTCCGGTGCGCCGGAGCAGCTCGTCCCGGGCCGCGGCGCGCGGATCCGCGCCCCCGGCGACCGACTGCGCGACGTCGCGTAGGCTCTGCGCCCGCGTACGTGCCACGGGGTCCCCCTTCGCCTGTGGTGCCCTCCCCGCACTTGGCCGCGGGGAAGCGTGTGGTCCGGTGATCACACACCACGAAGGCGCACACACGTAAGGGGCGCACCCCAGCAACGGTCACCCGTGTCTCGTTGCCGGAATGCGCCCCTCGGCGCGGTTGCGAAGGCGTCAGCAGAGGCAGGGCTCGCTTTCCCAGCCCAGGCCGATCACGTCGTCCTTCTCGAAGGCGCCCGCGTACGCCTGGAGTTCGTCCACCTGTCCCTTCAGGTGTTCGTCCCAGCCGTCGGCCGTGCGGGCACGGCCCACCTGGAGCGGACCGTCGCTCGTCCAGCCGTCCCGGACGTGGGCGGAGGCGCCCGCCTCGGTGTAGCCGTCGGCATACAGCGTGACCGTGTCCGCCGCGTCGTCGTAGACGACGGCCAGCCGCGTGCCTTGGCCGCTGGCGCCGTCCGGCATCGTGAGCTGTGTGACGACCGTCTCCGGTGCACCGGCCTCGTCCCGCTCCGGCATGATCAGTTCCCAGGCGTACCGCGCCGGGTCGTAGCGCAGCTTGAAGGCGTCGGTGTGCTCGCCGGCCTGGGACAGCACCGTCATCGGCCGGGTGGCGTCCTCCTGCGCGATCCGCACGACGATGCCGACGGTGAAACTGTCACCGGTGTCGACGAGGGGCGTGTCGAGGGACGCGTGACCACTCCCACCGTCCAGCTCCAGATGCCCGTCACCGACCAGTGGGTACTGTGGCCACGTCGTGCAGTCGGGGTCGACGTCGGGGATACACATGTCCGACATGCGGTGGACCGACGCGCCCGGTCCGAGCCTCAGGGGCGCTCCGCCCGCGTTCTCGGGCGTGGTGCCGTCGTCGACCGTGCTGAACGACCAGTGGCCCAGCAACTTCGGCTTGCGATGGGCCAGATCGGTCACCTCGCTGGGGACGACGAGACGGTCGTACGCCCGGACATCGCCGATGTCCCCGTGCCAGCGCTGCCGGTAGCCGTTCGGGCCCAGGATCCGGCCGATCTGGAAGGCGCCGTCCGGCCTGACCGGGGCGGCCTCGGCCTTGGTGCCGACCTCGTGGCCGTTGACGAAGAGCTGGGCGTACCCGGTCTCTGTGTCGTAGAGCCCCAGGAGGTAAGCCCATTCGCCGGCCTCGGGGGTTCCGCCGGTGATCTTCTTGTCGCCGAGGGTGAAGGAATAGGAGGCGCTCGCATTCCGCGGGGCCTCGAGCGCCAGCGCGTAGGCGGCGCCGGATGCCGTGTCCTGGCTCAGCACGGTCATGGAACGGTCGTCCCGCGCCGGGCGCACCCAGGCGCCGACGGCGAAGGTTCCGCCGCTGTCGACCGCCGGGCTGTCGGCGGTCAGGAAGCCGTGACGGCCGCCGTCGAGGGTGACGGTGGACGTGAGCGGGGTGCCCGAGGGAGCCGGGCCACCGAAGGTCACCCCGCGTCCCGCCCGGGCCGCCTCTCCCGCCTCGGCCGCCGCGGTGGCCGAGCCGGCCTCGTCGTCGAGCTTCCAGCGGGAGACGGGGGCACTCGCCGCATTCGGGTGGAAGGTGTACTCGGTGGGCATGCTCATCCGGCCGGCGCGGTCCAGCGCCTGGACGCTGAGGATTTTCGGGCCCCTGCTCAGCGGGGCGTAGCGGATGGTCGCGGGGCCGCCCGTCTCGGCGGGGCGCACGGTGCCGCTCGGGCCGCCGAGGAAGGTGTACCGGTACTCGACGACGTCCGCCGAGGGGGAGTCCATGGTGAAGCTGCCGTAGATGCCGACGCCGCCGGCCCAGTACGTCTCCGCCGGATACTCCGGTGAGCTCACGACAGGAGCGGCCGGGATCTCGCCGTCGTAGACGAACCGGCAGGCGGCACCCGGCGCTTCCGAGCTCCAGGGCGAGTACGCCACTCCGTCATTGGCCCGAACGTGCCAAGAGATCACCGTGTCCGATGGGATGTCGGAAGGCAGGGGGATGGAGTGGACGCGATCCACATAGGTCGGCCAGGTGGTCCAGGAGCGGCGCTGTTCGGTGCCGTCCGGGTCGGACCACCAGACCTCGAACTCGGCGGTGAGCTGCTCCGGATACCCGATGCGGTCGTCCTCCACCGGATCGGTCAGCCGGGCCTTGAGCACCGGAAAACTACGGACGTACTCCGGCTCATTACCGGACGCGCAGCCCCCGGGCTGGGCCTGCAAGTCCTGTACGGCAGGCGGCAGATTCGGCTGCTCCGCAGCGTACGCGCCGGACGGCATCACCGCCCCCGCCACCAGCGCCGCGAGGCAACTGCCCAGCAGCGCACGTCTCTTGCGCACTCTTCCTGACATGAACGAAAGCCCCTCCCCTGGAATGCCCGATCACCGGACGGCCGGGCGGCAGGAGGCTAACAGTGGCCTGCGACATCGGCGATCATGTTTCCGGGAGGCCGGTCGGCGGGCTTCACGGAGCCATGGACGACGAAGAGCGCCCCCAGGCCCGCGGACGGGCTGGGGACGCTCTGCGACATCGGCCGGTCAGGCCGCCGCGGGGACCGGGTGGGTGTCCTGCGGCTCGGGGGTCTCGTCGACCGGGGAGGCGTGGACCGCGTTGTACTTGTCGCGGTCGAGCAGGCCCTCGCGGGCGGAGACCACGACCGGGACCAGGGCCTGGCCCGCGACGTTCGTAGCCGTGCGGATCATGTCCAGGATCGGGTCGATGGCCAGGAGCAGGCCCACGCCCTCCATCGGCAGGCCGAGGGTGGAGAGGGTGAGTGTCAGCATGACCGTGGCGCCGGTGAGGCCGGCCGTGGCGGCGGAGCCCACCACCGAGACGAACGCGATCAGCAGGTAGTCGCCGACGCCCAGCGGGACGTCGAAGATCTGCGCGACGAAGATCGCGGCGATGGCCGGGTAGATCGCGGCGCAGCCGTCCATCTTCGTGGTCGCGCCGAACGGCACGGCGAAGCTCGCGTACTCCTTGGGCACGCCCAGACGCTCGGTGACCTTCTGGGTCAGCGGCATGGTCCCGACGGAGGAGCGGGAGACGAAGGCCAGCTGGATCGCGGGCCAGGCGCCCTTGAAGAACTGCACGGGGCCGACCTTGGCGACCGTCGCGAGCAGCGCCGGGTAGACGCCGAAGAGGACGATCAGGCAGCCGACGTAGATGTCGGCGGTGAACGTGGCGTACTTGCCGATCAGGTTCCAGCCGTAGGTGGCGATGGCGTTGCCGATGAGACCGACGGTGCCGAGCGGGGCCAGGCGGATGACCCACCACAGGGCCTTCTGCAGCAGCTCCAGGACGGACTCGCTGAGGGTGAGGATCGGCTGGGCCCGCTCGCCGAGCTGGAGGGCGGCGATGCCGGCGACAGCGGCCATGAAGACGATCTGCAGCACGTTCAGCTCGGTGAACGGCGTGATCACGTCGGTCGGCACGATGCCGGTGAGGAAGTCGATCCAGGAGCCGGTCTTCTCCGGCAGGCTGCCGTCGGCCGGGTCGAGGCCGGTGCCCGCGCCGGGGTTGGTGAGCAGGCCGATCGCCAGACCGATCGCCACCGCGATCAGCGAGGTGACCATGAACCACAGGAGCGTCCGCGAGGCCAGCCGGGCCGCGTTGTTGACCTTCCTGAGGTTGGTGATGGACACGAGGATCGCGAAGAAGACCAGCGGGGCGACGGCCAGTTTCAGCAGGCCGACGAAGGTGCCGCCGACCTTCTCCAAGGTGGTGACCAGCCAGGACAGGTCCTGGCTGCGGGCGATCCAGCCGAGCAGGACGCCGAGGGCGAGGCCGATGAGTATCTGGGCCCAGAAGGGCACGCGGACAGACCGCTTCAACTGCGTGTTCGAGGACACGGACATGCTCCGGTGAGGGGGACGCGTGAGGGATGTGACGGGAAGGCTCGGGTGGGGCGCGGTGTCAGGGCTGACAGTTCGCGGCGGTGACCCGGCAGAGATCCACGTGCAGGCGCGCCACGAGCGGAACACTCCGGGGCGTGGGGAACACGGCTGCTGACTTCACCCGACGACCGTAACACCTGAACTTTGAGAACCTCAAAGTCTTGCTTTGGAAGGTGTGACGGCAAACACACTCATAGAACGCAAAGCGCCCCGGTCTCCCCTGGTGAGGGGAGCCGGGGCGCCGACGTGCGGTGCGCGGGTGTGGCGGATGTTACGAGGTCTGCGCCCGACCCGAGACCTGGCCCTGCGCGCGGGCGGTGTCGTCGGCCTCGTCCTCCTGGGAGCGGTTGGCCTCGAGGTTGGCCTTGGCGCGCTCGACCCGGCGCACGATGCGCTCGGAGGCCCGGTCGCGTTCGTTGCGCAGCACGACGAAGCTGATCGGCGCGGAGATCAGCAGCGCGAGCAGCACGATCCACAGGCCGTTGGAGTCGCCGAGACCGCGCGGCGCGAGACCGGAGTAGACGAGGGCCCAGACGACAACGAGGCAGCCCGCGAAGATCCCGAGGCGCATCAGCGTGTAGCGGAGCATCTCATCCACTCTTCCGTGCGTACGGTCAGAAACATCCCCTTGGGGGACGACGTCCAGTGAAGCACGAGCGGCGGGCGATCATTCAACGGGGTACGGGGCTGTCGGGGCCGTACGGGGCTCACGTGAGGGTGAGCAGCATGATCACGTCGTCGCGGTCGTCGCCGGGCGCCACGCGGATCGCGTCCGGGACCCGGCCGACCTCCTTGTAGCCGCAGGAGGCGTAGAAGCGCTCCAGGCCGAGACCGCCGCGGCAGCCGAGGCGGATGGCCTCCACGCCGTCCATCGCGCGGGCCGCCCGCCCGGCCTCGGCGAGCAGGTCGCGTCCGTAGCCCTTGCCCTGGTGGCGGGGGTGGACCATCACCGTGTAGAGCCAGATCCAGTGGGTCATCAGGGGGTGGGTGTTCCGCGTCAGGAACGCGGTGGCGGCGACGCGGCCCTCCTCGTCGTGCCCCACGACCAGACGGGACCGGCCCTCCGCCATGTCCGTCATCTGCCGCAGCAGGGCGGGGCGGATGTCCTCCGGCGTCACGGGCGCGACGAAGCCGACGGCTCCGCCGGCGTTGGTGACGTCGGTCCAGACGGTGAGGATGCCGTCCCGGAGGGCGGGGGTGACGGCGGGGTCGGCGGTGAAGGTAAGGGGCATGCTGGGATGCTAACCATTACCCCAGGGCTCGCGCAGCTACTTTCAGGTCGGAGACCAGCCCTTGGTACGCGGCGTCGCGGTCGTCGGAGCGGAGGACGGCGGAGGGGTGCACGGTCGGGACCAGGCGCTGCGGGCGGCCGTGGATCTCCTCCTCCAGGAGCGTGCCGCGCACCCGCGTGACGCGGAAGGAGCTGCCGAGCAGGGCCTTTCCGGCGGTCGCGCCGAGGACGACGAGCAGCTCGGGTTTCACGGCTGCCAGCTCCGCGGCGAGCCAGGGGGCGCAGGCGGTCATCTCGCGGAGCGTGGGCGCCTTGTGGATACGGCGCTTGCCGGGCTCGGACTGCGTGAACTTGAAGTGCTTCACGGCGTTGGTGAGGTACGCCTCGGCGGGGTCGATGCCGGCGTCGGCGAGGGCGCGGTCGAGGAGGGCGCCTGCGGGGCCGACGAAGGGGGTGCCCTTGCGGTCCTCCTGGTCGCCGGGCTGCTCGCCGACGAGCATGATGCGGGCGGTTGCCTTGCCGGCGCCGAAGACCGTCTGCGTGGCCGCGTGGTGGAGGGGGCAGCCTCGGCAGGCTGCGGCGGCCTTCCTGAGGGCGGGGAGGCTGCGGCGGGAGGAGGGGAGGAAGGGGGTTGCGGTGTAGGCGTCCTCGGGGGGCATGGGGGACGGGTACCCGCCGGCACGAGCCGGTACCGAGCCACTCGCGCAGTTCCCCGCGCCCCTGGGAATCGTGTGCGGGTCGTCGTGGGCTGCTCGCGCAGTCCCCCGCGCCCCTTCGGGGCGCGGTCACCGCAGCACCCTCAGGGGCGCGGGGAACCGCGCGCCAAGCCCCCACCCCGCCGCAGGACGGTCCCGAGCCGCACCCCCGAAGGGGCGCGGGGAACTGCGCGATCAGCCACCCACCGTCCCGCGGACGACAAGGAATCCGCACCCCTCAGGGGCGCGGGGAACTGCGCGCCCAGCCACCCGCCCCGCCGCGGACGGCGACGATCGTCGGAAGCCCCCGGCGGAGTCAGACCCTCATCGGCTGGGGCGACTCCCGGCGCGCCGGATCCGGCCCCTCGTACTCGCGGATGATCTCGTACCGCGTATTCCGCTCCACCGGCCGGAACCCCGCGTCGCGGATCAGATCCAGCAGATCCTCCCGCGTCAGCTTGTTCGGCGTGCCGAAGTTGTCCGCGTCGTGCGTGATCTTGTACTCGACGACCGACCCGTCCATGTCGTCCGCCCCGTGCTGCAGCGCCAGCTGCGCCGTCTGCACGCCGTGCATCACCCAGAACACCTTGACGTGCGGCACGTTGTCGAACAGCAGCCGCGACACCGCGAACGTCTTCAGCGCCTCCGCCCCCGTCGCCATCTGCGTCCGCGCCTGCAGCCGGTTGCGGACCTTGCCGTCCTTCATGTCGACGAAGTCGTGCTGGTACCGCAGCGGGATGAAGACCTGGAAGCCGCCGGTCTCGTCCTGCAGCTCGCGCAGACGCAGGACGTGGTCGACGCGGTGGCGCGGCTCCTCGATGTGGCCGTAGAGCATCGTGCAGGGCGTCTTGAGGCCCTTCTCGTGCGCCAGGCGGTGGATCCGCGACCAGTCCTCCCAGTGGGTGCGGTGGTCCACGATGTGCTGCCGGACCTCCCAGTCGAAGATCTCGGCGCCGCCGCCGGTGAGCGACTCAAGACCCGCGTCGATGAGTTCGTCGAGGATCTCGCTCGCGCTGAGCCCGGAGATCGTCTCGAAGTGGTGGATCTCCGTGGCGGTGAACGCCTTCAGCGACACCTCCGGCAGGGCCGCCTTCAGCTCGCGCAGCGACCGCGGGTAGTAGCGCCACGGCAGGTTCGGGTGCAGGCCGTTGACGATGTGCAGCTCGGTGAGGTTCTCCGAGCGCATCTCCTCGGCGAGCTTCACCGCCTCCTCGATGCGCATCGTGTACGCGTCCTTCTCCCCCGGCTTGCGCTGGAAGGAGCAGTACGCGCACGACGCGGTGCACACGTTGGTCATGTTGAGGTGGCGGTTGACGTTGAAGTGCACGACGTCACCGTTGAGCCGGGTGCGCACCTCGTGGGCGAGGCCGCCCAGCCACGCCAGGTCGTCCGACTCGTAGAGCGCGATGCCGTCCTCGCGGGTCAGCCGCTCACCGGAGCGGACCTTCTCCTCCAGCTCGCGCTTGAGTCCGACGTCCATGCCGTTACCTCTTTCCCAGAAGACAGACCCGTCCCACCGTACGCCCCGGTCAGCCGACCTCTTCGGGCAGCTCACCGACGCGGTTCTCCCACTTGGTGGAGAGCACGATCGTGGTGCGGGTGCGGGAGACGCCCTTGGTGCCGGACAGCCGGCGGATGATCCGCTCCAGGCCGTCCACGTCCGTGGCGCGCACCTTGAGCATGAACGAGTCGTCGCCGGCGATGAACCAGCAGTCCTCGATCTCCTGAAGGTCCTTCAGGCGCTGCGCCACGTCCTCGTGGTCGGCTGCGTCGGAGAGGGAGATGCCGATGAGGGCGGTGACGCCGAGGCCGAGCGAGGGGGCGTCCACCGTGGCGCGGTAGCCGGTGATGACGCCGGCCGCCTCCAGCCGGTTGATGCGGTCGGTGACGCTGGGTCCCGACAGACCGACGAGGCGCCCCAGCTCCGCGTAGGAGGCCCGGCCGTTCTCCCGCAGGGCCTGGATGAGCTGCCTGTCCACCGCGTCCATCGAATCGATGCCTTCCACTGAAGAGGTACGAAGTTTCCGAGAGGTGGTGCCGTGAGGTGCGCCCCCGTCCGGCGGGGCGCCGGGCCGCGGGGCGGATGGGTCAGTCGTCCGCGCGGGATCCTCCGCCGAGTTCGCCCTCCCAGCGGCGGTACAGGGTGTGGGGGACGCCCGCCGCGTCGAGTACGCGTCCCGCGACGAAGTCCACCAGGTCCTGGATGTGCGTCGCGCCCGCGTAGAAGGCCGGTGAGGCGGGCAGTACGGTGGCGCCCGCGTCGTCCAGCGTCACCAGATGCCGCAGGGTCTGGCCGTTCAGCGGGGTCTCCCGTACGGCCACGACCAGCGGGCGGCCCTCCTTGAGGGTGACGCTCGCCGCCCGCTGCAGCAGGTCCTTGGACAGCCCGAGCGCCACCCCGGCGACGCTCGCCGTGGAGGCGGGCACGATCAGCATGCCCTTGCTCGGGTACGACCCCGAGGACGGTCCGGCCGCGAGGTCGCCGGCGGCCCAGTACCGCACGCCGTCGAGGTCCACGGAGAAGGTGTCCGGCTTGCCGTCCGCCCCCCGGGACAGCCATTCCCGCAGGTCGTCGCGCCAATGGGCGTCCCGGAAGGCGATCTTGGTCTCGTCCAGCAGGGTGAGCCGGGAGGCCCGGCTGACGACGAGGTCCACGCTCTCCCCCGCCGCGAGCAGCGCGCGCAGCACGGCCGCGGCGTAGGGGGTGCCGGAGGCGCCCGAGACCCCTACGATCCAAGGCGATCGCCGCGTCTCTCCTGGCTTGGCTGGGTTCACGGGACCGAGCCTATCCAAAGTCGCAGGACGGGAACCGGGCCAGGGTCTCCGGGCGTTCCCCCTCACAACGGCCCGGCGGTGGGGGTGGACGATGACGGACACGCGTCCCGCGTGGTCACGCGGAGAGCGGGTGCGGGCCGCCGCCGTGCTGATGGCCGGCTGGGTGGCGCTGCTGTGGGTGCTCGAGGTCGTCGACGTCGCGACCGGCCACGCGCTGGACGGCTACGGCATCGTGCCGCGCACCCCGTCCGAGCTGGTGGACGTGGTCCCGTCGGCGTTCATCCACTTCGGCTTCTCCCACGTGGCGGCGAACAGCGTGCCGCTGCTGGTGCTGGGCTTCCTCGCGGCGCTCGGCGGGATACGCCGGTTCCTCGCCGTGTGCGCGCTGATCGTCGTCGTGGACGGCCTGGGGGTATGGCTGACATCCCCGGCGGACAGCAACACCGCGGGCGCCTCCGGCCTGATCTTCGGCCTGTTCGGCTATCTGCTGGTCAGCGGCTTCGTGGAGCGCCGTCCCCTGGGCGTGCTGGCCGGCGTGCTGGTGGCCGCGGTCTGGGGCGGCTCGATCCTCGCGGGCCTCGCCCCCACCCAGTCCGGCATCAGCTGGCAGGGCCATCTGATCGGTCTCGCCGCGGGGGTGGCGGCGGCCTTCCTCCTCCGCCGCCGCGCGAAGCCCCCGCGGCCGGTCCTTTAGACGGCTACACCGTCAGCCCACGCACCAGCAGATCCAGCAGCGCGCAGAGGAACAGCGCGATGCCGATGAACCCGTTGACGCTGAAGAACGCCCGGTTGAGGCGGGTCAGGTCGTGCGGGCGGACGATGGTGTGCTCGTAGACGAAGGCGGCGGCCACGATCAGCAGGCCCAGCCAGAAGAAGGCGCCGGCGTCGGTGAGGACCGCGTACCAGACGAACAGGGCCGTCGTCACGGTGTGGCAGGCGCGGGCGCCCCAGATCGCCGCAGGGATGCCGAAGCGGGCCGGGACGGACTTCACGCCGATCTCCCGGTCGGTCTCCACGTCCTGGCAGGCGTAGATCAGGTCGAAGCCGCCGATCCAGATGCCGACCGCGAGGCCGAGGACCACCGCGTCCCAGGACCACGACCCGGTGATCGCCAGCCAGCCGCCGACCGGGCCCATCGCCTGCGCGAGCCCGAGGATGGCCTGCGGGAAGTCGGTGAACCGCTTGCCGTACGGATACACCACCATCGGGATCACGGCGACGGGCGCGAGCGCCAGGCACAGCGGGTTGAGCAGGGCGGCCGCGCCGAGGAACACGGCGAGGGCGATCAGCGCGCCGGTCCAGGCGTGCTTGACCGACATCGCCCCGGTGACCAGCTCACGGTGCGCGGTGCGCGGGTTACGGGCGTCGATCTCGCGGTCGATGATCCGGTTGGCGGCCATCGCGAAGGTGCGCAGGCCGACCATGGCGAGGGTGACGAGGAACAGCCGCCCCCAGTGGATGTTCGCGTCCCACTCGTACATCGCCGTGAGCGCGGCGATGTAGGCGAAGGGCAGCGCGAACACCGAGTGCTCGATCATCACCAGCCGCAGGAACGCCTTGGTGCGTCCCGGCTGCTGCGGGAGGGCGGCGGAGGCCGAGGTCACAGTCCGTACTCCTTCCAGCGGCGGTCGACCTTCGCGGCGGTCTCCGGGTCGGACTCGACCATGTCGGGCCAGCCGCCGTCGCGCGTGTACCCCTCCTCGGGCCACTTCCTCGTCGCGTCGATGCCCGCCTTGCCACCCCAGAACTGCTGGTACGACGCGTGGTCGAGATGGTCGACCGGGCCCTCGACGACCGTGAGGTCACGGGAGTAGTCGGTGTTGCCCAGCGCCCGCCAGGCCACCTCGTGCAGGTCGTGCACGTCGCAGTCGGAGTCGACGACCACGATCAGCTTGGTCAGCGACATCATGTGCGCGCCCCAGATGGCGTGCATCACCTTCTGCGCGTGCTTGGGGTACTTCTTGTCGATCGAGACGATCGCG
Source organism: Streptomyces sp. GB4-14 (assembly GCF_022696125.1). Taxonomy (NCBI): domain Bacteria; kingdom Bacillati; phylum Actinomycetota; class Actinomycetes; order Kitasatosporales; family Streptomycetaceae; genus Streptomyces; species Streptomyces sp. GB4-14. The sequence continues at coordinate 2,657,147 of NZ_RZHO01000002.1, forward strand.
CAGTTGTGGAAGCCGCCGGCCTCGGGCAGGTGGTAGTCCACGATGTCCGGGACGATGATCTTCAGCAGCGGCAGGAAGAAGCGCTCGGTGGCGCGGCCCAGCGGCCCGTCCTCCGTCGGCGGGCGGCCGACCACGATCGACTGGAGCAGCGGACGCTTCCGCATGGTCACGCAGTCGATCGTCAGCGCGGGGAACGGTTCCTGCGGGGTGTAGAAGCCGGTGTGGTCGCCGAAGGGCCCCTCGGGCAGCATCTCACCGGGCTCCAGCCAGCCCTCGATCACGACCTCCGCCTGCGCGGGCACCTGGAGCGGGACGGTCTTGCAGTCGACCATCTCGATCCGCTTGCCCTGCAGGAACCCGGCGAACAGGTACTCGTCGATGTCGCCGGGCAGCGGCGCGGTGGAGGCGTACGTCACGGCCGGCGGGCAGCCGAAGGCGATGGCGACCGGCAGCCGCTCACCGCGGCGTGCGGCCACCTGGTAGTGGTTGCGGCTGTCCTTGTGGATCTGCCAGTGCATGCCGATGGTGCGCTTGTCGTGGCGCTGGAGGCGGTACAGACCGAGGTTGCGGACGCCGCTGACCGGGTCCTTGGTGTGGGTGAGCCCCAGGTTGAAGAAGGAGCCGCCGTCCTTGGGCCAGGTGAACAGCGCGGGCAGCCGCTCCAGGTCCACGTCGTCGCCGGTGAGGACGACCTCGTGCACGGGCGCGTCGGACGACTTCACCTTCTTCGGCGGCACGTGCGTCATCGCGCCGAGCTTCCCGAACGCCTCGCGCACCCCGACGAACCCGTGCGGCAGCTCGGGCTTCAGCAGCCCGGCGATCTTCTCCCCGATCTCCGCGTACGACTTCAGGCCGAGCGCCTTCAGCAGCCGGCGGTCGGTGCCGTAGACGTTCATGGCGAGGGGCATCGAGGAGCCGCGCACGTTCTCGAAGAGCAGGGCGGGACCGCCGGCCTTGTTCACCCGGTCGACGATCTCACCGACCTCCAGATGCGGGTCGACCTCGGCCTTGATGCGCTTGAGGTCGCCCTCGCGCTCCAGCGCCCTGAGCAGGGAGCGAAGATCGTCGTAAGCCATGGGGTCCAGTATCCCCGAGCGGCTACGCTGGACCGGTACCGCCCACCTCTTTCGCTGGAGAGGCCCATGCTTCGGGTGCTCATGTTCCTCGTGCCACTGGCCCTGAGCGTCTACGCGTTCATCGACTGCATCAGCACGAAGGACGAGGACATCCGGCACATGCCGAAGCCGCTGTGGGCGATCCTCGTCCTGCTCTTCCCGCTGGTCGGCTCGATCTCCTGGATCATCGCCGGCAAGAAGCGGCAGCCCGCCGGCGCGGGCCGCTCCGCCTGGGGCGGCGGGCGCGCCCAGTGGGTCGCCCCGGACGACAACCCCGAGTTCCTGAAGTCGCTGGACGAGGACAAGGACAAGGACGACAGGCCGGGGGACGGCGACCGCGGCTGATCCGGCTCACCGCCCGGACGACGAAGGCCGGTTCCCCGTGACGTGCGTCACGGGGAACCGGCCTTCGTGGTACGCGGGTTCAGAAGCCCACGGACTGCAGCGCGCCCAGGCCGACGTCGGCGTAGGAGTGCTTGCCGTTGACGAAGATGTTGACGCCGTAGTAGTTGAACAGCCAGCAGGCGAAGGCGAGCAGGGCCAGGTAGGCGGCCTTGCGGCCCTTCCAGCCCGCGGTGGCGCGGGCGTGCAGGTAGCCGGCGTAGGCGACCCAGGTGATGAAGGACCAGGTCTCCTTGGGGTCCCAGCCCCAGTAGCGGCCCCACGCGTCGCCGGCCCAGATGGCGCCCGCGATGATCGTGAACGTCCACAGCGGGAAGACGGCCGCGTTGACGCGGTAGGCGAACTTGTCCAGCGAGGCCGCCGCGGGCAGCCGCTCCAGGAAGGACGTGGCGAAGCTGCCCGGCTTGCCGCCGCCGGCCAGCTTGTTCTCGTACGAGTCCTTGAAGAGGTACATGACCGTCGTGAAGGCGCCGACGTAGAAGACCGCGCCGCACAGGATCGCCGTGGAGACGTGGATGTACAGCCAGTACGAGTGCAGGGCGGGAACCAGCTGGTCGCTGGCGGTGTACAGAACGGTGACGGCGAGACCGAGGTCGAGGAGGACCGACGTGGTGAGGAACAGGCCGAGCCAGCGCACGTTCTTCTTCAGCGCCAGCAGCAGGAGGTACACGCCCACCGCGGTCGTGGAGAAGGTGATGTTGAACTCGTACATGTTGCCCCACGGCGCCCGCTCGACGGACAGCGCGCGGGTGAGCACCCCGCCGAACGCCAGCGCGAACGCGAGCACGGTGAGGGAGATGGCGATACGCCCGTAGAGGTCGCCCTGCTCGTCGCCGCCGTGCGCGCCTGGGCCGTCCGGCACGTCGCGCGAGCCGGACGCGGCGCGGACCGTGACCTTCGGCCGCTCCAGCACGGCGGTGCCGCCGCCCTGCTTCACGGTCACGGCGGGCGCCGTGCCCGTCGTCGCCTTCTTCGGGGTGAGCGCGGCCGCCGTGCGGGCGACCTTGCTGCGGCTGCCGAAGAGCCACTCGGCGATGTACGCGAAGAAAGCGAGGGTGTAGACCGCCATCGCGGAGTAGATCAGCACGTTGCTGATCTCCGCGAGGTTCTCGTTGGTCGCGGCGGCGAGAGTCACTGCTGCTCAGCCCCTTCGGCAGGCACGGCTTGAGAGTCGGGGTCGGTGGAGGTGGTGGTCCGGGACGCGGCAGGCGTTCCGGGGTCTTCGGGGGGTGCGGCGTCCGGCTCCGCCGTGCCGTCCGGTCCGGCGTCCGGCGCGCCGGGCGCCCGCTCGTAGAGGATCGCGGCGAGGTCGCCGAGCTCCTCGGGCACCTTCGCGGACTCGCTGCGGCCGAGGCCCGCCATCTCGACGACGGTCACGCCGTCGTCGCCGCGCACCGCGCGCACCCACACGCGGCGCCGCTGGACGAACAGGGAGGCGGCCAGCCCGCCGATCGCGGTGAGGGCGCCGCCGAGCGCCCAGCCGCCGCCCGGCTCCTGGACGACCTGGAAGCCGGCCCACTCCTTGATGTCCTTCTCGAAGGTGATCGAGCCGGCGCCGCCGGGGAGCGTCATGGTCTCGCCGGGGGTGAGCAGCTTCTTCAGCAGCTCCCCGTCGGCGTCCTTGAACTCCTTCATCTTCGTCTTGTCCATCTGGTACACGCTCTGCGGAATGCCGGAGTCGGCCTTCAGGTCGCCGTGGTAGGCGTTGAGCGCGAGCACCGGGTAGTCCAGCGCCGGGAACTGGGAGAGCATCGTGCCGCTCGCGGACCCGCCGAAGGTCGGCACGAAGAAGGCCTGGAAGCCGAGCTGCTCCTTCTTGCCCTGCGGGTTGCGGTAGCCGTCGAGGACCTTGACGACGCCGTTGGAGGTGACGTTGTTGTCGAGCGGGAGCAGCGGCACGGCGTCCTGGTAGACGATCTTCCCCTTGCCGTCGCGGACGGTCACGACGGGCGCGTAGCCGTGGCTGACGAGGTAGACCTTGGCGTCGCCGATCTCCAGCGGCTTGTTCACCTTGATGACGGCGTTCTTCTCCTCGCCGTCGGCGCCCTCGGTGTACGTCACCTCGGTCTCGTAGGTGCGCGGGGTGCCGCGGTTGGGGCCGGAGCGCTCGTAGGTGCCGGTGAACTCCTTGACGTCGAAGCTGAACGGCTCCAGGTCGTCGTTGGTGAAGAGGTTGCCGGACTTGAAGTCGTCGTACTGGGTGAGCGTGTTGGAGAAGCCGTCGCCCTCGACGACGATCTTGTTGCCCTCGGACTTGAAGAGCTGGCCCCAGGCGAACGCGATCAGCATGACGATCAGCGCGAGATGGAACGCCAGGTTGCCGAGCTCGCGCAGGTAGCCCTTCTCGGCGGCGACGGCGTCCCCGGCCACGTGGGCGCGGAAGCGGCGCTTCTTCAGCAGCGCGAGGGCGGCCTCGCGGACCTCCTCGGGGCCGGCCGGGGTGCGCCAGGTGGTGTGCGCGGGCAGCCGGGTCAGCCGGCGGGGCGCGCCCGGCGGGCGGCCGCGCAGCTGGCCGACGAACTGCCAGGTGCGGGGCACGATGCAGCCGATGAGGGAGACGAACAGCAGGATGTAGATCGCGGAGAACCACACCGAGCTGTAGACGTGGAACAGGCCGAGCTTGTCGTAGACGGGTGCGAGGACGTCGTGCCGTTCACGGAAGTCCGCGACCCGCGTCTCGTCGATGCCGGTCTGCGGGATGAGCGAGCCGGGGATCGCGGCGAGCGACAGCAGCAGCAGGAGCAGCAGCGCCACCCGCATGGAGGTGAGCTGCCGCCAGAACCAGCGGGCCCAGCCGATCACGCCGAGGGCGGGCAGGTTGGGCGAGGGGGCGTCCTCCACGGGGGCGGTGGACAGCTGGGAGCCGGCGGCGCCGAGGTCCTGGTCGTCACCGGTCTTCGTGTTGTCCGTCGTGGTGTCGCTCATCGGGTCAGATCCCCACCGTGAAGCCGTTGGACCAGGTCTGCATCTCCGCCACGAGGGTGTCCCACGCGCCGGTCAGCAGCAGCACGCCGGTCGCGATCATCATCGTCCCGCCGATGCGCAGCACCCAGACGTAGTGCCGCTTGACCCAGCCGAAGGCGCCGAGCGCCTTGCGGAAGGCCACGGCGGCGAGCACGAAGGGCACGCCCAGTCCGAGACAGTACGCGACGGTCAGCACCGCGCCCCGTCCGGCGCTCTCCTGTTGCGCGGACAGGGTGAGGACGGAGGCGAGGGTGGGCCCGATGCAGGGGGTCCAGCCGATGCCGAAGAGGGCGCCGAGCACGGGCGCGCCGACCAGACCGGTGGCGGGGCGCCTGTGGAAGCGGAACTCCCGCTGGGTGAGCCAGGGCATCAGGCCCATGAAGAAGACGCCCATGAGGATCATGAAGACGCCGAGCACCTTGGACAGCACGCCCGAGTGTTCCTGGAGCGTCTGCCCGAAGTACCCGAAGAAGGCGCCGCCCGAGACGAACACGACGGTGAAGCCGAGGACGAACAGGGAGGCGCCGGCGACCATCCGGCCCCGCCGGGCCTCGGCCAGGTCGGTGCCGGAGACGCCGGTGACGTAGGAGAGGTAGCCGGGGACGAGCGGCAGGACGCAGGGCGAGAAGAAGGAGACCAGTCCGCCGAGCACGGCGATGGGCAGGGCCACCAGCAGGGCGCCGTTGAGCACCGTGCCGTTGTAGCCCGTCTCCGCGGCGAGCGTGTGCAGGGCCGTCACGTCACTTCTCCGCGACGACCGGTTCGAGCATCTTCCGCAGCCGTTCCTCGTCGAGGGCGGTCAGCGAGCGGGCGGCGACCCGGCCCTCCCGGTCCAGCACCAGGGTGGAGGGGATGGCCTGCGGGTTGAGCGTGCCCTTCTCGAAGCGGAGCATCAGCTTGCCCGTGGGGTCGTACAGGCTCGGGTAGGTGATGCCGAAGTCCTTCTCGAAGGCGAGCGCGGCGGTGGTGCTGCCGTCGCGGGTGTTGATGCCGACGAACTGGACGTCCTTGCCCTCGTACTCCTTCGACACCTTCGCGAAGTACTTGGCCTCCGCGCGGCACGGGTTGCACCAGGAGCCCCAGACGTTGAGGACGACGACCTTGCCCTTGTAGTCGCCGACGTCGAGCTGCTCGCCCTCGAGGGTCTTCCCGGACAGGTCGGGAGCGGCGACACGCTTGCCCGCGGGGACGGTGGAGATGCCGTCGGTGCCGGTGACGAAGCCGGTGTCGCCGCCACCGCCGGAGGTGCCCCCGTCACCGCAGGCGGTGAGGAGCAGTGCGGCCGCGGCGGCGCCGGCGGCCAGGGCGGCACGACGGCGGGCACGCACGGCACGGGCGGCGCGGTACGAGCTCTGCGCGGCTCGGTTCGAGCGCTGGGGGGCGCGGCTGGCGGCACTCATGTGAAAAGTTTCGCATGTCCGTTCCGGGGATCTTGCGCACCCCCCTGCGCACCCCGCCTAGGGCGGAAACCCGCATCTCAGGCGGGGTCGGCGGCCCTCGTGGACGTGCTGCCTGCGAGGTCACGGGTGAACGCCTGCCAGCCGCCGGTGGGTTCCTGGCCGACGTCCAGGGTGCGCAGCCGGTCGAGCATCTGGGGCTTCTGCACGTCGAGCCAGTCGCAGAACTGCCGGAAGGAGACGATCCTCACGTCGCCGCCCTTCTCCTTCGCGCGCGCGATGTGTTTCAGGGCCTCCTCGACGGCGTCCATGTAGATGCCGCCGTTCCACTGCTCGAAGTGGTTGCCGACGAAGAAGGGTGCACGATTTGTCTCGTATGCCCGCTGGAAGCCGGATATGTACGCCTGCGCCGACTGCTTCCGCCAGGCCGGGTAGTTGTGCGCCGGGGCGTTGGTGGAGTTGAGCGACTGGTTGGCGAGCATGTTGTAGTCCATCGAGAGGACCTCGAAAGACCGTCCGGGGAAAGGTATCTGCTGGAGCGGAAGGTCCCAGATGCCCTGCTTCTTCGAGGGCCAGACCTGGCGTCCGCCGGGCGAGGAGGCGTCGTAGCGCCAGCCCAGCTCACGGGCGGTGGGCAGCAACTGGTCCTGCCCCAGCAGACAGGGGGTGCGGCCGCCGACCAGTTCCTTGTCGTAGTCGAACGGCAGGGGCTCCACGTCGGTCCACCCGGAGTTGGTGCGCCAGTTCTTCACGAACGACTTCGCCTGCTCGATCTCGCTGCGCCACTGCTTCGGCGTCCAGTTGCCGACGCTGCCGGAGCCGGCGCAGAAGTGCCCGTTGAAGTGGGTGCCGATCTCGTGGCCCTCGAGCCAGGCACGGCGCAGGTTCCGCAGTGTGTCCTTGATGTGCGCGTCGGTGAGGTAGCCGATGTCGGAGGCGCCGCGCGGGTTGTTCGGCGGGTCGTAGAGGCGCTTCTTCGACTCGGGGAGCAGATAGACCCCCGAGAGGAAGAACGTCATGGACGCGCCGTGCTCCTCGGCGAGGTCGAGGAAGCGCGGGAAGAGCCCGTTGCCGACCTCGCCGGCCCCGTCCCAGGAGAACACCACGAACTGCGGGGGCGTCTGACCCGGCTCCAGCGGCACGGGCCGCTCGGGCTGGTGGGGCTGCTTGCCGGTGAAGGAGGTGGAGCCGTCGCCGATCGGCCGGACCGTCGCGGTCGGCCTCGGCCCCGGCGAGGCGGTGCCCTCGCCGGCCCCCGGGCGGGAACCGCCGGCGGGGGCCGATCCGTCGGAGCCCGTGTGGCCGCCGCAGCCGGCCAAGGAGACGGCGGCAGCGGCCCCCGCGCCGAGCCCGAGCATTCCCCTGCGGGAGAGAGCGCGCATGGCGTCCCCCTTCGTCATGTCCCTGAGTGGTCACCCGTTCAGAGGACTTGACGAAGAGGGAGGTTCCCGTCGGATGCGGAGGTTTCGCAACGAAATCCCGTGAGGACGGCGCACCGCCCTCACACGGGTGTCACGCGCCGTAGGCCTTGCCGGCGCCCTTCGCCGGCTTGGCGCCCGCCCGCAGATGCGCGGGCACCAGGTCGAGGGCGGGCTCGCTGTACCCCACGGAGACGATCTTGTCGCCGCGGTAGGTGAACGTGGTCAGCGAGGCCAGGGTGCACTGGCGGCGGCGCGGGTCGTGCCACAGCCGGCGCTTCTCCACGTAGGACCGCACGATCCAGATCGGCAGCTGGTGGCTGACCAGCACCGCCTCGTGGCCGCGCGCCGCGTCCTTCGCCGACTCCAGCGCGCCCATCATGCGCACCACCTGGTCGACGTACGACTCGCCCCAGGACGGCTTGAACGGGTTGACGACGTGCTTCCAGTTGGCCGGGCGGCGCAGCGCGCCGTCGCCGATGCCGAAGGTCTTGCCCTGGAAGACGTTCTCCGCCTCGATCAGCCGCCGGTCGGTGGCGATGTCCAGGCCGTGCGCCTTGGCGATGGGCTCCGCCGTCTCCTGCGCCCGCTCCAGCGGGGAGGCGCCGACATGCACGATGTCGCGCGGAGCCAGGTGCTCGGCGACCCGGTCGGCCATGCGCCGGCCCAGCTCGGAGAGGTGGTAGCCGGGCAGGCGGCCGTAGAGGACGCCGTCCGGGTTCTCGACCTCGCCGTGCCGCATCAGATGGACGACGGTGACGTCCTCGGGCTTCTTCTCGGGGCTCACGCGGTGGCCTCCGCCGCTGCTCGGGCCGCCGCCGGGAGGGCGTCGGCGATGCGCTGGACGGCCCGCTCGTCGTGGGCCGTGGACACGAACCAGGACTCGAAGGACGACGGCGGCAGGTAGACGCCGTTCGCCAGCAGCGAGTGGAAGAACGCGGTGAAGCGGAACGACTCCTGCTTCTTGGCGTCCTCGTAGTCGCGGACCGGGTTCTCCGTGAAGAAGACGGAGAACATGTTGGAGGCGTTCTGCAGCGTGTGCGCGACGCCCTCCTTGGTCAGCGCCTCGGTGACGAGGGACCGGATCTGCGCGGACACCGCGTCCACCTTCTCGTACGCGGAGTCGTCGAGCAGCCGCAGCTGGGCGAGCCCGGCGGCCGTGGCGACCGGGTTGCCGGAGAGGGTGCCCGCCTGGTAGACGGGGCCGGCCGGGGCGAGGTGCGCCATGACGTCGGCGCGCCCGCCGAACGCGGCGGCCGGGAAGCCGCCGCCCATGACCTTGCCGAAGGTCATCAGGTCGGGCCGCACCCCGTCGACGCCGTACCAGCCGGCGCGGCTCGTACGGAAGCCGGTCATCACCTCGTCGGAGATGTACAGCGCGCCGTTCGCGGCGCACGCGTCCTTCAGGCCCTGGTTGAAGCCGGGCAGCGGCGGGACGACGCCCATGTTGCCCGGGGACGCCTCGGTGATCACACAGGCGATCTCGCCCGGGTGCGCGGCGAACGCCGCGTGCACGGCGTCCAGGTCGTTGTACGGCAGCACGATGGTGTCGCCGGCCTGCGCACCGGTGACGCCCGGGGTGTCGGGCAGCGCGAAGGTCGCCACGCCGGAGCCGGCGGAGGCGAGCAGCGAGTCGACGTGCCCGTGGTAGCAGCCGGCGAACTTGACCACCTTGGTGCGCTGCGTGAAGCCGCGGGCGAGCCGGATCGCCGACATGGTGGCCTCGGTGCCGCTGGACACCAGCCGCACCTGCTCCAGCGGCTCGATCCGGGCGACCATCTCCTCGGCGAGCGCGACCTCGCCCTCACCGGGCGTGCCGAAGGAGGTGCCGCGCGCGACGGCCTCCTGCACGGCGGCGATCACCTCGGGGTGCGCGTGCCCGAGGATCATCGGCCCCCAGGAGCACACCAGGTCGACGTACTCGCGCCCGTCGGAGTCCGTCAGGTAGGGCCCGGAGCCGGAGACCATGAACCGGGGCGTGCCGCCGACGGCGCGGAAGGCACGCACCGGTGAGTTCACGCCACCCGGAGTGACGGCCGCGGCACGATCGAACAGCGCCTGCGAGGCTGGGGCTTCGTACGAATATGGCAGTTCGCTCATGACCTGCGACTTCTCCGACCTTTTCCGACGTCCCGGGTATCTCGCCGGGCTGCGGCTGCTGTGACTCGTTTCAGGGTAGGCCAGGGGCCCGCCGCGGCGTCCGCGCCCCGACGACCTGCCGATCCGGGCCCCGGACCGGCCGTGATCTGCGAAACTGACCCCTGGTGCGCACAGCTCGCACGGCAGGGGCGGCCGGGGCCCGCGAAGATCTCGCGGACGGATGTTTCACCGCACGTTTCGGCGGGCGGCCGTGGGGGAGGTCACTGTCACGATGATCGGGTTGCGCGGCGGGGGCCACGCGTCCTAGAAAAGCAGTCGGGTGGAGATATGCATCGCGGTGGCGGACTGGGCGAGGGGACCGACGACCTGGGTCCTCGACGTGCCCGGCGGGGAAGGCACCGACGCGAAGCGGAGGAATCGGATCAGACGCGTCGTGCACACGGCGAGCCGGAGCGGATCGGCCCTCTGAACGGGGCGGGGAGCAGGAATGGTGGTCGGGTGGGGGTGACGTACAAGTACTTCGGTGCGCCGGACGGCGCCACCGCCGCCCGCGTCCCGATCTCCATGCGTCCCGAAGAGCTCGGCGGGGACGAGCTGGGCATGGGGGGCATGTTCACCAAGATCAAGCCGGAGACCATGGCCGCGATGGTGCTCACGGGCATCGAGGGCGTCCCCCTGCACAAGGTGCCGCCGCTCGAGCTGGTCGTCCTGCACCCGGACTACGCGGTCGTGAAGCTGCCCATGACGGTGGTGGACCCCCTGCGGGACATAGGCGAGGAAGCGGTCGGCGCCGCGGCCTTCATCTGGTCGACGGTCCCGGACCGCGGCGGCCCGCGCGACGCGTTCAACGTCTACCAGCTGCTGCACGAGTGGCAGGACTTCAGCCACCGGCTGCATGAGGCGGGGCATCAGCCGTACTGCCTGGTGTGGCCGTGACCTTGACGGATCGGTGAGAAGGGGCGGGTTCTCGGGACCCGCCCCTTTCCCGTGTTCAGCCGTACCGCGTGAACAGGGCGTCCAGGTAGTCCTCCAGGCGGCTGGTGAGGAGCTGCGGGGTCAGGTCCGTGCGGCCGAGGTCCCGCCACGGGACCGCGACCTTTTCCGCGTCGCCGTAGCCCAGGGTGTCCAGGAGGCGCCAGTAGAGGTGGGCGGGGGCGTCCAGGGCGAGGGTGCCGCCGGCGGCGGTGTATCGGTCGGCGAAGTCCATCCCGGCAGGGGCGCCGTGCAGCAGGGCGAGGGCGGTCGAGCAGTGCGCCACGTCCAGGTCGGCCGGGCCCCAGGAGGTCTCCACCCAGTCGACGACACCGCTGACCCGCGGGGCGTCGTCGGGGCCGGTGAGGAGGACGTTGCCGGGGTGGAAGTCCCGGTGCAGGAAGCAGCCCTGGTACGGCGGGGGTTCGCGGCGGATGACGTCGGCGGCCCGGTGCCACAGCTCGGGGCGGCGGGCGGCCGCGGGCGGTGTCACACGGTCCGGGGATGCCCATGCCTGGTAGGTGCGGGGGCGCCGGTGCGCGGGCACGGGCAGGCGGTGGATGCGGACGAGGGTGCGGGCCAGCACGTCGGCCCGGACCTCCGCGCCCTCGTCGTGCACGCGGACGGCTCCCGGGAGCCGGGTCATCAGCAAGGAGGGGTGGTCGCAGTGCCGGGCGGCCGGGTCCACCGCGACGAGTGTGGCCGCCGGGACCTCCGTAGGGGCGAGCAGGCGTAGGACGTCCGCCTCGCGGGTCAGCAGGCCCTCGGCGTGCCGCACGAAGAACGGCTCGACGAAGGAGCGCAGCACGAGGGAGCGGGGGCCGTCCGGGCCGGTGACGTCCAGGCGGCGCATCTGCGAGGTCCAGCCGCCGCGCAGCCGGTCCACCCGCTCGATACGTTCCCCGGCGGACAGGGTCTTCTCCACCCAGACGCGGGTGGAGGCCCAGGAGTGATCGGTCGTGGCCCCCATGCGGGCAGCATACGTACGCGGGGTGACGGCCGGTCGAGGAATCGGATCAGGTGCTCGTTCGGCTTTTCCGGCTCGCAGAGCTGGAGCGCGGCCCGCCTCTCACCGGGTGTCGGCGCACGCTGCCGGAGGCGGGGTCACCGCGTGTCCGCGCACCTCTCCGCCTCCTCCAGGTACGTCGCCACCGGGCCCAGGGTCAGCAGGCCGGAGGCGGCTCCCGCGTGTTCGGCGCGCGCGTCGCGGAGGGCTGCCACGGCGCGGGCCGCGGTGTCCCGGTCGCCCAGGCGGACGGCGGCGCGGGCGGTCAGGCACCACAGCGCCTCCTGCATGTGGTCGGGCGGTGGCGCGGGGGCCGCGTTGAGTGCGGTGCGGGCCTGGGCCTCGCGGCCCTGGTCGAGCAGGAGGAGGGGTTCCGTCCAGGGGCGGTACGGGCCCCGGTCCAGGCGGGGGTCGGCGGGCGCGGGCCGGCCGTGCAGCAGGCGCAGGCCCAGCAGCGCGAGCGGGAGCAGGCCGCGGTGCAGGCCCGGCATGCCCGCCGTGCGGAGGGCCTCGTCGGCGGCGCGGTAGTGCGCGGCGACCGTGGCGGGGGACGGTCCGCCGGGCTCGGTGCTGCGGGTCGCCGCGGCCCGGGCCCGGAACCACGCCGTGAGGAGGGGGACGAGAGGCGCCTCGGTGGCGGCGGCGAGCCGTTCGGCGGCCCGCGCGTGCGCGGACGCGGCGTCCAGGTCGCCGAGGGCGGAGGCGGACTGGAGGCGTACGAGCCGGCCGAGCACGGCGAAGGCGGGCAGGTCGTGCGCGGTGGCCAGGTCGAGGATCTCGGCGCCGGTACAGTCACGTGCCGCCGCGAGCCCGGGGTGCGTGAAGGACTGCAGGTACACCCCGTTGAGGGCGAACGCCAGCAGGGCGGGATCGCCCAGGTCCCGGGCCAGCGCCTCGGCCCGCCGGGCCGCGTCCCGGGCACGGTCGCGCTCCGGCGGGGTCAGGCCGGCGCTGCGGCTCTCGACCGCGACCGTCGCCAGCAGACGGACGGCCAGGTCGGCGGGGGCGTGGGGCCCGAGCGCGGTGAGGGTGCGGACGGCGGCCTCGACGACCGCCCGGGACTGCGCGGGGTCGTCGGCCCGGCTCCACAGGGCGGGCACGTCGTACGCGCCGATGATCCGGGCGGTGAGGGCGAGGTCACCGGTGCGTTCCGCCGCCGTGATCGCGGCGAGGCGGTCGCTGCGGGAGCGGATCAGCGCGTCACCTCCCGCCAGGGCGAGGGTGCGGGCCAGGTCCACGGTGGTGCGCGGGCCGAGCGGGACGCCGGGGCCGGTCCAGGTGACGGCCGGGGCGGCGGACGGGGCCGCACCGTTGAGGATGTCCGTCTCCAGGCGCAGCAGGTCGGCGCCCGGGTCGAGTCCGAGCTGGTCGGCCAGGGTGACGCGGGCGCGGCGGAGGGTGTCCAGCGCCTCGGCACGGCGGCCCGCGTGGTGCAGGGCGCGGGCGAGGAGCGTCCAGGCGGGCTCACGCCACGGGTGCACGGCGACGTGGTCGCGCAGGTCGGTGACCAGGCCGGCGCCCTCGCCCCGGTCGAGGAGGAGGCGGGCGCGCAGTTCGACGGCCTCCGCCCGCAGCTCCTCCAGCCGGACCCGCTCGCGTTCCGCCCATGCGGATCCGGTCACGTCGGCGTAGGCGGGACCGCGCCAGGCCGCGAGCGCCTCACCGAGCGCGGCCACCTCGCCGGGGGTGCGGCGGGCGCGGGCCAGGGCGTCCTGGAAGCGGTGCACGTCGACGTCCTCGCGCGGCAGGCGCAGGGCGTAGCCGGGGCCCTCGGTGACCAGGACGCGGGGCGGGGTGCGGGGCGGCCGGTCCGGTTCGAGGGCGCGGCGCAGCGCGGCGACGAACGTGCGCAGGGCGCCGACGGCACGGGCCGGCGGCTGCTCGGCCCACAGGTCGTCGACGAGCGTCTCGGTGGTGACCATCCGCCCCTCGGCGGCGACGAGACGCCCGAGGACCTCACGGTGCCGGGGTCCGCCGAGGGGGACAGGGCCGCCGTCGTCCCGGAAGGCCCGGACGGCGCCGAGGACGTCGATGCGCATGGTGTCCATCCTGGGGGTGGCCGGGGGCGAAGGAGTGCGCGCCCTCACTCCGGCGTGCCGAGCCCTCGCTCCGCCGTACTGATCCGCTGCTCATCGCCGTGTCCCACGCTGCTCCGGTACCCACCCCCTGAAGAAACGGACGCACCACCCCTATGACACCCACCATTCCCGGCTTCGAGCACCTCCGGCTGCCCGGCGTGGACGGCGTCGAGCTGGCGGCAGCCGTCGGCGGGCACGGCAGCCCCGTCGTGCTGCTGCACGGGTTCCCGCAGACCCACCTCATGTGGCGGCACGTCGCCGACCGGCTCGCCGACCGGCACACCGTGATCTGCCCCGACCTGCGCGGCTACGGCGCCAGCGACAAGCCGGCCGCCGACAGCCCCGGCGTCTACGCCAAGCGCACCATGGCGGCCGACGTCGTGGCGCTGGCCGCCGCGCTGGGTCACGACCGCTTCGCCCTCGTCGGGCACGACCGGGGGGCCCTCGTCGCCTTCCGGGCCGGGCTCGACCATCCGGAGACCGTCACCCATCTCGGCATCCTCGACGTCGTGCCGACGCTCGACATGTGGGACGTCCTGCACGGCGTCTCCGCGGCGGTCGCCTTCCACCTGTATCTGATGGCGCAGCCGCCCGGGCTTCCGGAGACGATGATCGCGGGGAGCGCGGACGCCTTCTTCGGGTCGTTCCTCGACGCCTGGGCGGGCGGGCCGGAGGCGCTGCCGCCGGACGTGCGGGCCGCGTATCTGCGGGCGAGCCGCGCGGCGGTGCCGTCGATCGTCGCCGACTACCGGGCCTCGGCGACCGTCGACATCGAGCACGACCGGGCCGACCGGGACGCGGGTACCCGGCTCACCGTGCCGGTGACGGTCCTCCAGCAGGACTGGGGCGCCCGGCTGGGCTACGACGCCTCGGCGGTGTGGCGGGCCTGGGCGCCGGACCTGGACCACCGGCTGACCGGGGCCGGGCACTTCATGGCCGAGGAGGCGCCCGAGGAGGTGACGGCGGCGATCCGGGAACTGTTGACCCGATGACGAGCCCGACGACAGAATCACCCCTGGCGGGAATACCCCTAGGGGGTATATCGTTCGAGGTGTGCGCGGGGACGGCACCGTCCCCGTGACGCTGCGAAGGGGGATGAGGTCCATGGATCACGTCATGCACCACCACACCGGTGCCGCGCCCGGCGCGACCTGGTCGACGGCGGTACGGGCGACGCTGCACTGCCTGCTCGGCTGTGCCGTCGGCGAGATCCTCGGCATGGCCGTCGGCACGGCCCTGCTGTGGGGCAACGTCCCGACAATGGCCCTGGCCATCGGCCTGGCCTTCGTCTTCGGCTACTCCTTCACCCTCTTCGCCGTGGTGCGCGCCGGGGTGTCGCCGAAGGCCGCCGTGAAGATCGCGCTGGCCGCCGACACCGTCTCCATCGCGGTGATGGAGCTGGTCGACAACGCCATCATCGCGCTCACCCCGGGGGCGATGGACGCCCAGTTGTCCGAGGGCCTGTTCTGGTACGCGCTGCTCGGCGGCTTCGCCGTCGCGTTCCTGGTCACCACCCCGGTCAACAAGTGGATGATCGGCCGGGGCAAGGGCCACGCGGTGGTCCACGCCCACCACTGACCCCGCCCCGGCCCACCGGCCGGCACCGCCGGTCAGCTCCCGCCGGTCCCCTCCGCGTCGGCCAGCAGTCTCCGCAGGTCGGCGCGGGCGCGGGCGACGCGGGAGCGGACCGTGCCGACCGGGCAGCCGGTGCGCGCGGCCACGTCCGCGTACGGCAGCCCGGCGAGCTGGGTGAGGAGGAACGCCTCCCGCCGCTCGTCCGGCAGCGTGGCCAGCAGGGCGAGCAGGGCCACTCCGTCGTCGAAGCCGGGCAGGCCGCGCGGCTGGGACCGCTCCACGGCCGCCCGCCAGTCCGGCGCGTCCGAGAGCCGGGGCCGGGCGGCGGCGTACCGGTGGCTGTCGACGACGGCACGGCGGGCTATGGCCAGCAGCCACACCCGCGCCGGTGCGCGGCCCTCGAAGCGGTGCAGTCCGGCGAGGGCGCGCAGGAAGGTGTCCTGCGCGAGGTCGTCCACAGCCTGCGGATCGCCGCACAGGTGGGTGACGTAGCGGAGCACGTCGCGGTGCAGGGCGCGGACGAACCGGTCGCCGGCGTCCGCGTCGCCGCTCCGGGCGGCCAGCGCCCAGGCCGTCGTGGAGGCGTCGGCCGACGCGTCGCGCCCTGTGGGCGTGGGGGCATGGGCACGGGGCAGGGCAGAGGTGATCACCTGATGTCCTTCTCTGAGTCCGTGGTCCGGAAGCGGGGCAGCGCGCGCCGCACGCTCCGGTGAGCAGGGGAAACGGCCCTACGGCCACACGGGCGCCCGTGACGGCGCCCCGAAGGTGTGGGCGTACGGCCGGTGACCCGGGGCGTACGACGGACGCCCCGGGTGGATCAGCTGTCGTCAGGCGACAGCGGTCCCCCTGGGCGGACCCCGCGAGGTGAGCGCGTGGACGAGGAGCCGCAGGGCCGGCCTGCGCTCCGAACGGGGCCGGCGCGGGCGGACGCGGGGGCGTCCGAGGGCGGGCGGAAGCCGGAACGGCAGCCGCAGCGGCGCGGTCAGCCGGCCTGCCACAGCCCGCAGGATGCGGAACGCGGCCCGCTCGCCGTGTCCCAGCCACAGGCCGGTGAGCAGCGCGGCGAGCAGGTGGGCGGCGAGCATCCCGGACGACGACCCGTCACCGCCGGCGGCCAGAGCAGGGCCCCCGTAGCCCTCCAGGGCCACCGAGCCGTCGAAGCCCGCGGAACCTTCCGATCCCGCGGGGCCCGTAGTGCCCTCGACCGGCGGATGCCCCGCCCCCGTATGCGCCGCGTGCATCCCGTGCGCCGCGTGCGCGCGCGCCGCCCCCAGCGAAAACACCTGGTGCAGCGCCGTCTGCGCGACGACCGCGACCCCGACGACCGCCGGCAGCCCGCGTTCCCGCCCGGCCAGGCACCACCCGGCCGCGCCCGTCGCGACGGCACCCGCGCCCAGCGTCCAGCCCGGGACATGGCTGCCGGACATCAGCACGTGGCCCAGGGCGGCGAGCAGCACGCAGACGGCCGCGAACACCGCGGCCCGTACCGTGCGCACGCCCCACCCTGCCGTCATCGCACCTCATCCTGGCACCCGGGCCGGCCCTGCCTCAGGTGAACGGGGACACCGGGCGTACGGGCCCGGCGCACGGATCCACAGGACGCTCAGCGGCGAGCTCGCCGGCAGGTGACCGGACGGCGCGGGGCCGCCCCGGGAACCGGTCAGTTTCCGAGAAGCGCCGGCGGCCGGGGCGGCCCTACCGTCGACGGCATGAACTCCATCGACTCCGTCACGCTGGAGGTGGCCGACCCCACGGCCGCCGCACGCTTCTACTCCGACGCCTTCGGCCTGGACCGGGAGCGGGTGCGCCTGCGCCCGTCCGACGAGCCCACGAGCGGCTTCCGCGGCTTCACCCTGTCGCTGGTCATGTCCCAGCCCGGTGACGTCGACGCGTTGCACCGCGCCGCCCTCGACGCGGGCGCCAGCCGGCTGAAGCCCGCCGAGAAGTCGCTCTGGGGCTACGGCGGCGTCGTCCAGGCGCCCGACGGCACGATCTGGCAGCTGGTGACCTCGACGAAGAAGAACACCGGCCCGGTCACCCGGGCGATCGACGAGATCGTGCTGCTGCTCGGCGTCGAGGACGTGAAAGCGACCAAGCAGTTCTACGTCGAGCGCGGGCTCACCGTCGGCAAGAGCTTCGGCGGCAAGTACGTCGAGTTCGCGGGCGACCCCGGCAGCATCAAGCTGTCGCTGTACAAGCGCAAGGCGCTGGGGAAGGTCGCGGGCGTGTCCACCGAGGGCGGCGGCTCCCACCGCATCGCCCTCACCAGCCCCGTCGGCCCCTTCACCGACCCCGACGGCTATGTCTGCGAGGCGCCGGAGCGCAAGCCGGACGAGTGAGACGCCGCTGCCCGGAGGGACAGGTCACTCCAGTACGTGCCGCAGGTAGGCCGTCGGGTCGGCGAGGTAGCGGCGCCAGTGGTCGACCAGGGCGAGGTCCTGCCAGGCGGTGCGCCGGATGCCGTGGTCGCCGACCTCGACGACGTCCGCACCCGGCAGGGCGGTCAGCAGCGGGGAGTGGGTGGCGCACACCACCTGCGCGCCGGCCCGCGTCAGCCGGTCGATGTGGCCGAGCAGTTCCAGGCACGAGGAGAAGGACAGGGCGGCCTCGGGCTCGTCCATGACATACAGGCCGGGGCGCAGGAACTTGTCGCGGAACGCCGCGAGGAAGCCCTCGCCGTGACTGCGCTCGTCCGGCGCGAGGCCCTCCCGGCCGAGGGCGTCCAGGGCGGTCTCGGCACGCAGGAAGAAGCCCTGGCGGGCGGACCAGGAGGCGAGCATGCGGCGGCCGCGGGGCGCCGCGTCGAAGCGGATGTGCTCTCCCAGCACCGACTTGGTGCGTGGGCTCGCGTACCGCCACTCGTGCGAGCCGCCCCACGGGTCCAGGCCGAAACCCTCGGCGAGCGCCTCGACCAGGGTCGACTTGCCGGAGCCGTTCTCCCCGACGACGAACGTCACCGGGGCGGTGAACCGCAGACCGCCGTCGAGAAGCGCGCGGACGCACGGGACCGACCAGGGCCACTCCCCCGCGTCGTACGCACCCCTATGGGCGTACACACGTTCGATGATCACGGGACGAGTCTACGGGGCGGCCCGGCGGGCAGCCCGCCCGCTCACTTGGTGCCCACCGTCCGCAGCACCGTCAGCACCAGGGTCCGCGCCGTCTCCACCACCTCCCGCACGCTCACGTGCTCCCGCTCGCTGTGCGCCACCGCGATGTCGCCCGGGCCGTACTGCAGGGCCGGTATCCCCGCGCCGGTGTAGTGCCGCAGGTCGCTGCCGTACGTCGCTCCGCGCCGCCGGGGCACGCCCCCGCCCGTCGCGTCGGCGTGCGCGGCGCCGACCGCGTCCGCGAGGGGGTGCCCCTCGGGCAGCATGCCGCTCGCGAACTGCCCGCCCGGCCAGGTCACCGTCGCCGGGTGGTCGCGCAGCCAGGGGTCCGCGGCGCACGCCTCGGCCACGCACCGCTCCAGCGCGGCGCGCGCCCGGGCCGGGTCCTCGCCGAGCCGTACGCCGAACCTGCCCTCCGCGACCAGCAGGTCCGGCACACTGCTGGCCCAGTCCCCCGCCCGCAGCGTGCCCACCGACAGGCCGTACGGGACCGGGTACTCCGCGAGCAGCGGGTCCGGGTCCCGGTTCCGCTCCTCCTCCAGCGCGGCCAGCGCCCGGTGCAGTGGCAGGTAGGCGTCGACCGCGCTGACGCCCTGCTCCCGGGAGCTGCCGTGCGCGGCCTTGCCCGGCACGGCGATCCGGAACGTCAGGGCGCCCGCGTTGGCGGTGATCAGGGTGGAGGCGGTGGGTTCGGCGATGACGCACGCGTCGCCGGTGTGACCGCGCCGCAGCGTGCCGAACGCGCCGAGGCCGCCGTCCTCCTCGCCGACGACGAAGTGCACGGCGACCCGGCCGCGCAGCCGGATCCCGGCCGCCCGTATCGCGGCGAGCGCGGCGAGGTGCGCCGCCAGACCGGCCTTCATGTCGCACGCCCGCGCCCGTGCACCAGGTCCCCCGTCGCCCGCGGCACGAACGGGTCCCCGTCCCACGCGGCCAGGTCCCCCGGCGGTACGACGTCGACGTGGCCCTGGAGGATCAGCGTCGGCCCGTCGCCCCCGTCGGGCGTCGTCCCGACCAGCCCCCACGCCTCCTCGCGCGGCGCCTCCGTGCCGGGGAAGTCCGGGTCGGCGCGCAGCGCGGGCAGGTCCATCGACCACAGGTCGACGTCCAGTCCCAGCCACTCAAGCCGCCCGGCGAGCTGGTGCTGCAGCTCCGATTCGGCGGCGCTCCCCGTGACGCTCGGCACGGAGATCAGCTCCATCAGCGTCCGCGCGGTCGCCGCAGCGTCCACCGCGGCCAGCGCGGCACTCTCGTCATCGCTCAGCATGAGAACCCCTCCCCTCACCGGGGCCGGCCCGACACGGCCCCCCATGCATCCTGCGCAGCACACGGCGGGTGTACGCCTCCTAGGCGCGGCCCGGCAGGGAGTGCTCCCCGTCCTGCCGGAAGCGCCGGTCCCCTCCTCACCGGAGGCCGGACGTCGGACCGCCGGCCGGCCCCGGCCAGTACTCCGTCCCGGCAGGCGAACGCCCGGTCCTGGCCCGCCGGGCCCCGGCCCGACCTCGCCGCCCGGGACGAACCCGCCACCGGCCCGGTGCGCGGGCGGGTGCCCGGCCCTCCCCAAGGGCGGGGAGGACCCTCCGGACCGGGCACGGCCCGGACGGTCCCGCACCTCGCCGCAAGCGGAGACCCCCATCCCGGCCGGGCACCGCCCCCGCACACGGGCGACCTCGTGCGCCCGACCGCGCGCCCGGCCCCGGTCCGACCTCGCCACGGCCGGAAGCCCCGCCCGGCCCCCACACCACCTCGGACGTCCCCCGGCCCCGCACCACGCCGCAAGCGGAAACCGCCCACATCCTGGCCGGGCACCGCCCAGACACACACGGGAACCTCGTGCGCCCCGCCGGAGCCGGTCGGGCAGTGGCCGCGCAGCGGTTACGGCTCCCGCCGTTCCTCCGTCGCCCCCGCCACCGTGAAGCCCGTGACCGTGCCGCCGCCGTCCCGGTGGAAGGCGTAGGGAGCTCCGCCGTGGGCGAGGGCGACTTCGCGGACGATCGAGAGGCCCAGGCCCGAGCCGGGCAGGGCGCGCGCGTCGGCGGCCCGGTAGAAGCGGTCGAAGACGCGGGTCAGGTCGTCGTCGGCGATGCCGGGACCCCGGTCGCGGACCTCCACCCGTACCGTGCCCGGGCGGGCCGGACCCGCCACGTGGATCTCCACGGGCGCCCGGCCCTCGCGGTCGAACTTGACCGCGTTCTCCACCAGGTTGGACAGCGCCCGGGTGAGCATCCCGGGCCGCCCGTGGGTCGTGGTGTCCCCGCCGGCGTGGACCTGGATCTCGCGTCCCGTGCGCCGCCGGGCGAGGCCCGCCACCTCCTCGGCGACGTCCGCGAGGTCGATCCGCTGAGGCGGTTCCGTGTCGGACTGCCCGGCCGCCAGGTCGACCAGCTCGTTGACCAGGTCGGTCAGCTCCCGTGCCTCCTGGGCGAGGTCGGTCACCAGCTCCTCGCGGCTGTCGGGCGGGAGCTCGTCGATACGGCGCAGCATCGAGATGTTGGTGCGCAGCGAGGTGAGCGGGGTGCGCAGTTCGTGCCCCGCGTCCTGGACCAGCCGGCGCTGGTCCTCCTCGGACTGGGCGAGCCGGCCCAGCATCCGGTCGAAGGCGCGGCCGAGGCGCCCCACCTCGTCGTAGCCGGCGACCGGCACCTGGATGCCGAGGCGACGCGTGCGGGCGACGGCCTCGGCGGTGTCGGTGAGCACCACCAGCCGGCGGGTGATGCGCCGGGCCAGCCACCAGCCGAACAGCCCTGCGGCGACCACCACGGCCGCCATGAGCAGGAACGTGCGCCGCTGCAGCGCCCGCAGCAGGTCCTCCGTGTTGCTGAACTCCTGCGCGACCTGCACCGCGCCCCGGCTGCCGCCCAGGGAGACGGTCGCCACCCGGTAGACGTCGTCGCCGACGTCCACCCCGGCGTGCACGACGACCCGCCCCGCCGTGGCGGCGCCGGCGATCCGGCGGTCGTCGTCCTCCACGGGCAGGCCGGGGCTGCCGGGGTCGACGACCCCGCCGTCCGGCCCGAGCACCTGCACGTCGGTGCGGGCCGGGCGCACCAGGTCGTGTCCGGGCGCGGCGGAGGAGAAGTCGTGCGGCGACATCCGGTTCCGCCGGACCTCCGCTCTCAGGTCCTGCACCACCTCGTCGAAGACGGACTGCTGGTCCACCCGCACCAGCCGCGCGGCCGCGTTGTACGACAGGAAGCCGACCAGCAGCGTCACGGTGGCGGTGACCGCCGCGAACGCCACCGCGAAGGTGGTGCCCAGCGACAGCAGCCGCATCCGGTGACGCGGAACCGACTGCCCGTGCGCGCCGCCGCCGGCCGCCACTCAGCCCTCCCGCAGCACGTAGCCCACCCCGCGCACCGTGTGGATGAGCTGCGGGGCGCCGGGCTCGTCGAGCTTGCGGCGCAGGTAGCCGACGTAGACGGCGAGGTTCTTGGAGCCGGGGCCGAAGTCGTAGCCCCAGATGCGGTCGTAGATGGTGGAGTGCTCGAGGACCACGCCGGCGTTGCGGATGAGCAGTTCCAGCAGCTCGAACTCGGTGCGGGTGAGCTCCAGTTCGCGGTCGCCGCGCCAGGCCCGGCGGGCCTGCGGGTCCATGCGGAGCCCGGCCGCCTCCAGCAAGCGTCCGGACGGCGCGGGCGCCCCGGCCTCCTGGGCGGCGGCCGGCTCGGACTCGGTGGGCGCGGGGGCCGCGCGGCGCAGAAGGGCGCGGAGCCGGGCGAAGACCTCCTCGACGTCGAAGGGCTTCAGGACGTAGTCGTCTGCGCCCGCGTCGAGCCCGGCGATGCGGTCGGCGGTCTCCACCAGCGCGGTCAGTATCAGCACCGGGGTGCGGTCACCCTCGGCGCGCAGCACCCGGCACACCTGGAGTCCGTCGATGCCGGGCATCATCACGTCGAGCACCAGCACGTCGGGCCGGCTGCGGTGGGCCTGCGCGAGGGCCTCGACGCCGTCGGCGACGGCCGTGACGCGGTAGCCCTCCAGGGTCAGCGCGCGCTCCAGCGCGTTGCGGATGGCGCGGTCGTCTTCGGCGAGCAGAACGGTGTGCGGCACCCGCCCAGTGTGCCAAGCCGCCGGGGCCGGCCGGTCCCGGCGGCCGTCCGGGCCCCCGCTTCTTACCGCCGTCTCACCCGCCAGGGCGCAGCGCGGCGAGCCGTTCCTCGAAGGGGGTCACGTTCTCGAACGTGTCCTTCTTGGGGAGCGGGGCGCCCCCGGGCGTCCCGCGCCGGTGCGCGGCCACGGGGTACCGGCCCGCGCTGTCGCCGGGCGCGTTCCCGGGCCCGGGCGAGCGCTGCCCGTCCGCGGCCCCAGGCGACGCGTGACCGTCGGGACCCGGCCCGCTGCCTGCGGGACCGCCGCCCTGCGAGGGGCCCGGGCCGCCGTGCACGGGTACGGCCGCCTGTCCCGGCGACGGGTGACCGTCCGGACCCGAGCCGCGGACCGGAGCGGCGGCCTGCCGGAGTGCCGGGCCGCCCGGGGCGGCCTCCGCGCCGGTCAGGGGCGGCGGGACGTCCCGCGGGCCGGGAACGCCGGCCGGAGCCGCCTGCCGAGGCACGGCTCCCGCGCCCGCCGCCCAGGCGACCAGCTCCCTCGCCGCCCGCCCGATGCGGGCGTCCAGCCCCTCCGCGCCCCAGTCCTCCGACGCCGCGTAGACGCCCGTCGGGACGACGACCGCGCGGAGGTAGGAGAAGAGGGGGCGGAGCGCGTGGTCCAGGACCAGGGAGTGCCGCGCGCTGCCGCCCGTCGCCGCGACCAGCACCGGCGTGCCGGTCAGGGCCTCCGGGTCGGTGGAGCTCAGCGCGTCGAAGAACGACTTGAACAGCCCGCTGTACGACGCAGAGAACACCGGCGTGACGACGATCAGCCCGTCCGCCCCGCTCACCGCGTCGAACGCCTCCGACAGCGCGGGGCCGGGGAAGCCGTTGGTGAAGGTGTGCGCGATCTCCACGGCGAGGTCCCGCAGCTCGACCACCCGGACGTCGCCGGGCTCCGCGCCGGACGCGGCGACCGCGGCCGAGGCGAGCCGGTCGCCCAGCAGCCGCGTGGACGACGGCACGCTCAGCCCTGCCGACACGACGACGATCCTCATGTCCGTGCCCCTTCCTGGGCGGCAGCGGCGCCCTTGCGCGCGGCGCCCAGCAGCGAGGCGTGCGTGGGCGCCTCCGGCACGTCCGCCGGACGGTTCTTCGCGAACTCCTTCCGCAGCACCGGCACGACCTCCTCGCCGAGCAGGTCGAGCTGCTCCAGCACGGTCTTCAGCGGCAGCCCGGCGTGGTCCATCAGGAACAGCTGGCGCTGGTAGTCGCCCGCGTAGTCGCGGAAGGACAGCGTCTTCTCGATCACCTGCTGGGGGGAGCCCACGGTCAGCGGGGTCTGCGCGGTGAACTCCTCCAGCGAGGGCCCGTGCCCGTACACCGGCGCGACGTCGAAGTACGGCCGGAACTCGCGCACCGCGTCCTGCGAGTTCTTCCGCATGAACACCTGCCCGCCGAGCCCGACGATCGCCTGCTCCGGGGTGCCGTGTCCGTAGTGGGCGTACCGGCTCCGGTACAGCTCGACCATCCGCTTCGTGTGGTCGGCCGGCCAGAAGATGTTGTTGTGGAAGAAGCCGTCGCCGTAGTACGCGGCCTGTTCGGCGATCTCCGGCGAGCGGATGGACCCGTGCCAGACGAACGGCGGCACGCCGTCCAGCGGGCGGGGCGTGGAGGTGAAGCCCTGCAGCGGGGTGCGGAAGCGTCCCTCCCAGTCGACGACGTCCTCGCGCCACAGCCGGTGCAGCAGGGCGTAGTTCTCGATCGCCAGGTTGATGCCCTGGCGGATGTCCTGGCCGAACCAGGGGTAGACCGGGCCGGTGTTGCCGCGGCCCATCATCAGGTCCACCCGGCCGTCGGCCAGATGCTGGAGCATCGCGTAGTCCTCGGCGATCTTCACCGGGTCGTTGGTGGTGATCAGCGTGGTGGAGGTGGACAGCAGCAGCCGCTCGGTGCGGGCCGCGATGTAGCCGAGCATGGTCGTCGGCGAGGACGGCACGAACGGCGGGTTGTGGTGCTCACCGGTCGCGAACACGTCCAGGCCCACTTCCTCGGCCTTCAGCGCGATGGCGACCATGGCCTTGATCCGCTCGCGCTCGGTCGGCGTGCGCCCCGTCGTCGGGTCGGGGGTGACGTCCCCGACGCTGAAGATCCCGAACTGCATGGCCGCTCACCTTCCAGGTTGTTGACGGTTCAACTATACCCCTGGAACGACGCCCCGCCCCGTCCTATTCCGCCTGCCCGGACACGGCCTCGCGATCCCCCGTCCCCACCGGGACCGGCTCCCCCGCCCGCAGCCGGGCCGCCTGCTCGGCGCCGTACTCCGTGGTGCGCCGCATGTGCTCGACGAACAGCGCGAGCTCACGGTCGTCCAGGTCGTCGAAGAGCGCGAACCAGCCGCTCCCGACCCGCTCCCACACCCGCGCCACCTCGGCGACCCGCTCCGGCACCGGCGCGACCAGCACCAGCCGCCGGTCGCCCGCGTCCCGCGCCCGCACCACGTACCCGGCCCGCTCCAGCCGGTCCACCAGCCGCGTCGCCGACCCGGTGGTCAGCCCCGTCAGCTCCGCGATCCGCCCGGTCGTCACCGGGCCGGGCTCCAGGGTGAGCAGGTTCAGGCACTGCAGGTCGGTCGGGTGCAGGCCCAGACGGTCGGCGAGCGCCTGGTTGAACAGCGCGTACGACGCCATGTACCGCCGGGCCACCACCGCCAGCTCCGCCATCAGCCACGCCCGCCGCTCCCCCGGCGGCCCCGCCGCCGTCGCCCTGTCCCCGGCCCGTCCGTCCGCTGCGTCCGTCACGGGGGCATGTATCCCTCGGACCGCGGCGGCGCAGGCGCCCTCCAACAGGTGACGCGGCCCGTGCCAAGCTGCCGACATGCTGATCCTCCGCTCCGCCGCCCTGTTCGTCCTCGCCGCGATCCTGGAGATCGGCGGCGCCTGGCTGGTCTGGCAGGGCGTGCGCGAACACCGCGGCTGGATGTGGGCGGCCGGCGGTGTGCTCGCCCTCGGCGCGTACGGCTTCGTCGCCACCTTCCAGCCCGACGCCCACTTCGGCCGGGTGCTCGCCGCGTACGGCGGGATCTTCGTCGCCGGGTCGATCCTGTGGGGCGTCGTCGCCGACGGCTACCGCCCGGACCGCTGGGACATCACCGGCGCGCTGGTGTGCCTGGCCGGCATGGCGCTCACCATGTGGGCCCCTCGCGGGGGCTGACGAGCGCCCCCCGCCCTCTTTTCGCCCCCGCTTATGCTGGCCGGGCGCGCTCGCACCGCACGCGCCCGCCGCCCGCCCCGAGGAGCAGCCCATGGCCACCGCCGTACCGCCCGCCGCGTCCCGTATCGCCGTCGTCACGGGCGCGAGCAGCGGGATCGGCGCCGCCACGGCACGCAGGCTCGCCGAGGCCGGCTACCGCGTCGTCCTCACCGCCCGCCGCAAGGACCGCATCGAGGCGCTCGCCGAGGAGCTGACCGCCGCCGGGCACTCCGCGACGGCGTACCCCCTCGACGTCACCGACCGCGCCGCCGTCGACGAGTTCGCCACCGCGTTCCGCACCGTCGGCGTGCTGGTCAACAACGCGGGCGGCGCGCTCGGCGCGGACCCGGTCGCCACCGGCGACCCGCAGGACTGGCGCACGATGTACGAGACCAACGTCATCGGCACCCTCAACCTCACCCAGGCCCTGCTGCCCAAGCTGGACGCGAGCGGCGACGGCACGGTCGTGGTGGTCTCCTCCACCGCCGGGCACGCCACCTACGAGGGCGGGGCGGGCTACGTCGCCGCCAAGCACGGCGCGCACGTCCTCGCCGAGACCCTGCGCCTGGAGATCGTCGGCCGCCCGGTGCGGGTGATCGAGATCGCGCCCGGAATGGTGAAGACGGAGGAGTTCGCCCTCACCCGCTTCGGCGGCGACGCGGAGAAGGCCGCCAAGGTCTACGAGGGCGTCGCCGAGCCCCTCACGGCGGACGACGTGGCCGACACCATCGCCTGGGCCGTGACCCGGCCGCCGCACGTCAACATCGACCTGCTGGTCGTCCGCCCCCGCGCCCAGGCGTCGAACACCAAGGTGCACCGGGAGGCACGGTGACCACGGACGGCGAGCGGCGCCGTCTGGAACTGGAGAAGAAGCGCGAGCGCTACGTCTGGCTGTACCTCGGCTACTTCCTCTTCGGCATCCACATCGTGGCGTTCGTGATGATCTACGCGGTGAGGCACGCCCCGTAGGGCCATCCTGTACGCATACGGGGGACCGGCCCCCGACACCGAGGAGGACGGGCCATGCGCGACGTGACCTACGCGATGGGCATCTCGCTCGACGGCTACATCACCGGGCCGGACGGCGGCCTCGACTGGTCGGCGCCCGAGGAGGAGGTCTTCCGCTTCTGGATCGACGAGACCCGGAAGCTCGGCGTCCATCTGCTCGGCCGGCGGCTCTACGAGACGATGCTCTACTGGGAGACCGCCGCCGACGACCCGTCGCTCGGTGACGCGGAGCGCGAGTGGGTCGAGGTGTGGAACCCCCTGCCCAAGGTGGTCTTCTCCCGCACGCTCACGGAGGTGAAGGGCAATGCCCGCCTGGCCTCCGGCAGCGTCGCCGAGGAGATCGCGCGGCTGCGGGAGGAGCCGGGCGAGGGTGAGATCGCGATCGGCGGCGCGGCACTCGCCGCCGAGGCGGCCGCGGCGGACCTGATCGACGAGTACCGCACGGTCGTCCACCCGGTCCTGGTCGGCGGGGGCACCCGCTACTTCCCCCACGACGAGCGCCGCGTCCACCTGGACCTCGTGGAATCCCGCATGCTCACACCGAACGTGGCGTACCTCCGCCACCGCGTGCGGAGGTGACCCCGCGCGCGGTGGGGGCGCTCAGCCTTTCACGCAGACGACCTGCTTCAGCTTCGCCACGACCTCGACGAGGTCGCGCTGCTGGTCGATGACCTGCTCGATCGGCTTGTACGCGGCCGGGATCTCGTCGACCACGCCGGAGTCCTTGCGGCACTCCACGCCCTGGGTCTGCTCCGCCAGGTCCTTGGCCGTGAAGCGCCGCTTGGCCGCGTTCCGGCTCATCCGCCGGCCGGCGCCGTGCGACGCCGAGTTGAACGACTTGTCGTTCCCCAGCCCCTTCACGATGTACGAGCCGGTGCCCATCGAGCCCGGGATGATCCCGTACTCGCCGGAGCCCGCCCGGATCGCGCCCTTGCGGGTCACGAGCAGGTCCATGCCGTCGTAGCGCTCCTCGGCCACGTAGTTGTGGTGCGCGCTGATCTCCGGCTCGAAGGTCGGCTTGGCCTTCTTGAACTCCTTGCGGACCACGTCCTTCAGGAGCGCCATCATGATCGAGCGGTTGTACTTCGCGTATTCCTGCGCCCAGAACAGGTCGTTGCGGTAGGCCGCCATCTGCGGGGTGTCCGCGACGAAGACCGCGAGGTCCCGGTCGACCAGGTTCTGGTTGTGCGGGAGGCTCTGGGCGACGCCGATGTGGTGCTCGGCGAGCTCCTTGCCGATGTTGCGGGAACCGGAGTGCAGCATCAGCCAGACGGAACCCTCGGTATCCGTACAAACTTCAACGAAATGATTGCCCCCTCCGAGCGTGCCCATCTGCTTCGCCGCCCGCTCCTCACGGAACTTCACCGCGTCCGCGACCGAGCCGAACCGGGTCCAGAAGTCGTCCCAGCCGCCCGTCGCGAAGCCGTGCAGCCGGCCGGGGTCCACCGGGTCGTCGTGCATCCCCCGCCCCACCGGAATGACCTGCTCGATGCGCGAGCGCAGCCGGGACAGGTCGCCCGGCAGGTCGTTCGCCGTCAGGGACGTCCTCACCGCCGACATGCCGCAGCCGATGTCCACACCCACGGCCGCCGGGCACACCGCGCCCCGCATCGCGATGACCGAGCCGACCGTCGCGCCCTTCCCGTAGTGCACGTCCGGCATCACGGCCAGGCCCTCGATCCAGGGCAGCGTGGCGACGTTCCGCAGCTGCTGGAGCGCGCCCTCCTCCACCGTCGCCGGGTCCGTCCACATCCGGATCGGCACCTTCGCGCCCGGCAGTTCCACGTACGACATGACGTCCTCATTCCCCCGGAAAAACAACAGAAGTCTCTTAACGCAAAACCGGCGCCAAGGTCGATGAAAAGGGACAGGGGACCGGCGTCCGCGGCAGTGCGTGCGATACACATTGTCTGCGAACGGCTCCCCCCTGCGGCAAGCGAATAACCAGCGGGGACACTGGAAGGATCCGGCGGGCAACGGCCCGCACCCACCGTCGAGAGGACCTGGACCGTGCAGCGGAAGGCGTACGGACCCGGCGTCGCCGCGCTCCTCGCGGCCGTACTGGCCGGCTGCACCGGCAGCCCGGACAGCGGCGGACAGGCGGACGACTCCAACCCGGGCGGCGCCGGCACGGCGACCCAGGCGGCCCAGCCCGGCCGGTACGCCACCCTTCCCGAGCCCTGCGGTGCCGTCGGCGACCGCACGCTGGAGGAACTCCTGCCCGGCCTCACGGAGTTGACCGACGAGCAGCAGCGGGAGAAGGCGTACGCGGGCGAGGCGACGCTCACCTACGACACCGACCGCAAGGTGGGCTGCCGCTGGAAGGTGGAGTCGCTCGCCGCGACCGACCGGCTGCTGGTCGACTTCGAACGGGTCGTCTCCTACGACAACGCGGTCAGCGACGACGCCCAGGCCGAGGAGCTGTTCGCCCGGAAGCGGACGGCGGCTCAGCTGCCCGTGCCGACGGTGACGGGCTCCGGCTCCCCCTCCCCGACCGGCTCCGGCGCGAGCACCGGCCCGGCGGACCCGCGCGGGTCCGCGACGGCGTCCGGTCCGCCCTCGTCACCCTCGTCCACCGCGTCGCCCTCCGTCGCCCCGTCCGACCTCCAGCCGCGGGTGCTGGAGGACCTCGGCGACGAGGCGTTCCTCGACGACGCGCTCGACAGCTCCGGATCGACCGTCCAGGAGCGCACCGTCACTGTGGCGTTCCGCACGTCCAACGTCATCGTGACCATCGAGTACGCGGAGCAGCCGGTGACCGTCGGAGCGGTCCCGGACAGCAAGGAAATGCAGGACAGGGCCCGGAAACTGGCCGTCGAGCTGTCCGACTCGCTGGGCGCCTGACCCTCGTTCACCGCCCCTCCACGCTCTCCGCGAAGCCCGCGAAGTACGGCCGTACGGGTGACAAGACGCGTACCGTGACCCCTCGGACACCGTTCCGACCGCAGGGAACACGAGCGTCATGAGTGAAGGAACCATGCAGCGACGAGCACAGCGAGAGCAGCCCGAGCGAGCCAAGCGCCTGACCCGCGTCCTTGTCTGCGCGGCAGCCGTCCCCGTGATGCTGGTCGCCACCGGCTGCTCCTCGGACTCCGGCTCCGACGACGGCGGCGGCGAGAAGGCGGCTAGCGCCTCCGCGTCGGCGAGCCCGTCCCCGACCGTGCAGGCGGCGGCGTACCGGACGCTGCCCGAGGCGTGCGGGGTGCTGAGCAAGAAGACCCTCAAGGAGCTGGCGCCCAAGGCGAAGTCCGGCAAGGAGGGCAGCTCGGACGACGTGGCGTCGCGGGCCAGCTGCTCCTGGAGCAGCCTGGACAACAACGGCGTCAAGGGTTCGCAGTTCCGCTGGCTGAACGTGTCGCTGCTGCGCTTCGAGTCGGACACCACGCGCGGCCCGGGCGACAAGCTCGCCCAGGAGTACTACGACAAGCAGGTGCGCGAGGTCCGTGCGACGCCGGGCGCGAAGAGCCTGAGCGCCCAGCCGCTGACCGGGACCGGCGACGTGGCGACCGCGGTGCGCTACGACCTGAAGAAGAAGGAAGGCACCTTCAAGCAGCAGACGGTCGTGGCACGCGTGGAGAACGTGGTCGTCACCCTCGACTACAACGGCGCGGGCCTGGCGGGTGACAAGACGCCGGACGCCGACGACCTGATGGCGGACGCGCGGAAGGCGGCCAAGGAGGCCGTGCTGTCCGTGACGCGGGCCAACGGCCCGGGCGCGGCGAGCGGTTCGCCGTCCGCCCCGGCGTCGGGCAGGCCGACGGCGACGGCCTCCGAGGCGCCCTCGGCGTCCGCCTCCGGCAAGAGCTGACCTGGCCGAACCAGAACCGGCCACCCGTTCCCCGTACACATGTGCCACTCTGTTGCGCGCAACAACACGCACTGGGAGGGGAGTACGGGTGGCCGCGCCCATTCAGCTGACACGGATGCACCGGGTTCTCATCGGCGTGGTCGTCTCCGGTGCCGTCGTCATCGCCGGGATCGGCTTCGCCGGTTCGTACGCGGCGGTCCGTGAGCTGGCCCTGAAGAAGGGCTTCGGCGACTTCAGTTACGTCTTTCCGATCGGCATCGACGCCGGCATCTGCGTCCTGCTGGCGCTGGATCTGCTGCTGACGTGGATCCGCATCCCGTTCCCGCTGCTGCGGCAGACGGCGTGGCTGCTGACGGCGGCCACGATCGCCTTCAACGGCGCCGCGGCCTGGCCGGATCCGCTCGGTGTGGGCATGCACGGCGTGATCCCCGTGCTGTTCGTGGTCTCCGTGGAGGCCGCCCGGCACGCGATCGGCCGGATCGCCGACATCACCGCCGACAAGCACATGGAGGGCGTCCGGCTCACCCGCTGGCTGCTCTCGCCGGTGCCGACGTTCCTGCTGTGGCGGCGCATGAAGCTGTGGGAGCTGCGCTCCTACGAGCAGGTGATCAAGCTGGAGCAGGAGCGGCTGGTCTACCAGGCCCGTCTGCGCTCCCGCTTCGGCCGCGCCTGGCGCCGCAAGGCCCCGGTCGAGTCCCTGATGCCGCTCCGCCTCGCCAAGTACGGCGTCCCCCTCGCCGACACGGCTCCGGCGGGTCTGGCGGCGGCGGGCATAGAACCGGCCCTGCTGCCCCCGGCGCCCGAACCCGCCGCCGCCGCGGGCAGTCGTGCCGCTGGGCCGGCGCAGGTGCCGTCCGGTGAGCCGCGGCTGGAACTCGAGCCGGAGCGCAGGGCCGAGGAGCCGTCCAACCCGTGGCTGCACGCCCGCGACCCCCAGTCCGTGGAGTACCACGGCGACTACGACCCCGACTTCGACCCGGACGAGTACGCCCGCTGGATGGCCGAGCAGCGCCAGGCGGAGCAGTACGAGGACCAGTACCAGGAGGAGCCGCCCCTCCGGGAACCCGCCCCGGAGGAGACCGGCGCCTTCCCCATCCCGGTCATCCCGGGCGGCCGCACCCGGGAGCTGGGCGAGGGCGGCGCCGCACCCGACGCGGAGCCGGACGAGGAGGCCTACTACCAGGTCTTCAAGAAGTCGATCAACGGCAGCTACCCGACGCCCCGTGAGTTCGGCGACAACGTGGAGGCCGAGTTCAGCCGTACCCTCCCGCCCGAGGAGGCCAAGCGCATGGTCACCCGCTTCACGAACCGCTTTAACGCGGAACTGGAGGAGGACCACATCGCCTGACCGGCGGCCACGACGCCGAAGGGGCGCCCGGTGTTCACCGGGCGCCCCTTCGTCGTGGGTGTGCGCGCTACGCGCCGAGCAGGTGCCGCACCCTGTCCTGGCCCACCGCCAGCAGCAGGGTCGGCAGGCGCGGGCCCGTGTCGCGGCTGACCAGGAGGTGGTAGAGGAGGGCGAAGAAGGACCGCTGGGCCGTCTTGATCTCCGGGGGGAGCTCCTTGGGCGTGGCGTCGGCGGAGAAGCCCGCCTGGACCTTCGGGACGCCGTAGACGAGGTGGGTCAGGCCGTCCAGGGACCAGTTGCCGGCGAGGCCGTCGAGGAGGAGCCGCAGGGACTCCCGCGCCTGCTCGTCCAGGGTCTTCAGCAGCTCCGTGTCGGGCTCGTCGCGGACGATGGTGCGCTGGTCAGCGGGGACGTGGGTGTTGATCCACGCCTCGGCCTTGTCGTAGCGCGGGCGGGCCTCGTCGAGGGAGGCCAGCGGGTTCGCCGGGTCGAGGTCGCTGAGGATGCGCAGCGCCTGGTCCTCGTGGCCGGCGGTGATGTCGGCCACCGAGGCCAGCGTGCGGTACGGCAGCGGGCGGGGCGTGCGCGGCAGTTCACCGCTCGCCGTGCGCACCGCGCGGGAGTGCGCGGCGACGTCGGCGGGCAGCGCGGAGCCGTCGGCGACCTTGGCCTCGAGCCGGTCCCACTCGTCGTAGAGGCGCTGGATCTCCTGGTCGAAGGCGACCTTGAAGGACTGGTTGGGCCGGCGGCGGGCGTACAGCCAGCGCAGCAGCTGCGGCTCCATGATCTTCAGGGCGTCCGCCGGGGTGGGCACGCCGCCCTTGGAGGACGACATCTTCGCCATGCCGCTGATGCCGACGAACGCGTACATCGGGCCGATCGGCTGCTTGCCGCCGAAGATCCCGACGATCTGCCCGCCGACCTGGAACGACGAGCCGGGCGAGGAGTGGTCCACGCCGCTGGGCTCGAAGATCACGCCTTCGTAGGCCCAGCGCATCGGCCAGTCGACCTTCCAGACCAGCTTGCCGCGGTTGAACTCGTTGAGCCGGACCGTCTCGGAGAAGCCGCACGAGGTGCAGGAGTAGGTCAGCTCGGTGGAGTCGTCGTCGTACGACGTGACGGTGGTGAGGTCCTTCTCGCAGTTGCCGCAGTACGGCTTGTACGGGAAGTACCCGGCGGAGCCGGAGCTGCCGTCGTCCTCGGCGGCGGCGCCGGACCCCTCGGCGGCCTCCAGCTCCGCCTCGTCCACCGGCTTCTGCTGCTGCTTCTTCGCCGGGGTCTTCTTGGTGCGGTACTGCGCGAGGATCGCGTCGATGTCCCCGCGGTGCCTCATGGCGTGCAGGATCTGTTCGCGGTAGACGCCGGAGGTGTACTGCTGCGTCTGGCTGATCCCGTCGAACTCCACGCCCAGCTCGGCCAGCGACTCGACCATCGCGGCCTTGAAGTGCTCGGCCCAGTTCGGGTACGCCGAGCCCTTCGGGGCCGGGACCGAGGTGAGCGGCTTGCCGATGTGCTCGGCCCAGGTCTCGTCCACGCCGGGGACGCCCGCCGGCACCTTGCGGTAGCGGTCGTAGTCGTCCCAGGAGATCAGGTGGCGCACCTGGTACCCGCGGCGGCGGATCTCGTCGGCGACCAGGTGCGGGGTCATGACCTCGCGCAGGTTGCCCAGGTGGATGGGGCCCGAGGGGGACAGCCCGGACGCGACGACGACCGGTTTGCCCGGGGCCCGACGCTCCGACTCCTCGATGACCTCATCCGCGAAACGGGAGACCCAGTCGGTGGTCTCGGTGCTCTGAGCCACGATCGGCACGTCCTTCTTTCTGCTCGGGCAGCCGGTACGGTCGCACGGCTGACCGTGCCATTCTCCCAGCTCCCCCGGCCACCGCGAAAACCCCTTTTCACCGGCCCGAGCACGGCCCGGGCGCGGCCCGGGCGCGGCCCGGTGCACGGCCCGGGAGAGCCCGCGGGAGGCCGCCCGCGCCCCCGCGCGCGGGAAAAACCGCTTTACCCCCCGTGGGATACTGACCGTGTCTATCTGAACCCACGAGGAGAACGGCACCCACTCCATGGCCTCGGTCACATCGCTCACCGATCTCGTCAGCAAGCAGCTCACGTCCGCCCTCTCCGCCACCCGGCCGGAGGCGTCCGCGGACCCGCTGCTGCGACGCAGCGACCGGGCGGACTTCCAGGCCAACGGGATCCTCGCGCTGGCGAAGAAGGCGAAGGCCAACCCGCGGGACCTGGCCACCGAGGTCGTCTCCCGCATCACCACCGGTGACGTGATCAAGGACGTCGAGGTGTCCGGCCCCGGCTTCCTCAACATCACGATCGCCGACCGGGCCGTCCTGGAGAACCTGGCCGCCCGGTACGCGGACGACACGGGCCGCCTCGGCGTGCCCCTCGCCGAGAAGCCGGGCATCACGGTGATCGACTACGCCCAGCCGAACGTGGCCAAGGAGATGCACGTCGGTCACCTGCGGTCCGCGGTGATCGGCGACGCCCTGCGCGGCATGCTCGACTTCACCGGCGAGAAGACGATCGGCCGGCACCACATCGGCGACTGGGGCACCCAGTTCGGCATGCTCATCCAGTACCTGATGGAGCACCCGGGCGAGCTGGCCCCGGCCTCCGAGGTCGACGGCGAGCAGGCCATGTCGAACCTCAACCGGGTCTACAAGGCCTCGCGGGCCCTCTTCGACGCCGACGAGGCGTTCAAGGAGCGGGCACGCAAGCGGGTCGTCGCCCTGCAGTCCGGCGACAAGGAGACCCTCGAGCTGTGGCAGCAGTTCGTGGACGAGTCGAAGGTCTACTTCTACTCGGTCTTCGAGAAGCTCGACATGGAGATCCGCGACGACGAGATCGTCGGCGAGTCCGCCTACAACGAGGGCATGCCCGAGACGGCGCGGCTGCTGGAGGAGATGGGCGTCGCGGAGCGCTCCGAGGGCGCGCTGGTGGTGTTCTTCGACGACATCCGCGGCAAGGACGACAAGCCGGTCCCGCTGATCGTGCAGAAGGCCGACGGGGGCTTCGGCTACGCGGCCTCCGACCTCACCGCGATCCGCGACCGGGTCTTCGGCCTGCACGCCACGACCCTGCTGTACGTGGTGGACGTGCGGCAGTCGCTGCACTTCAAGATGGTCTTCGAGACCGCCCGCCGGGCCGGCTGGCTGAACGACGACGTCACCGCGCACAACATGGGCTACGGCACGGTGCTGGGCGCGGACGGCAAGCCGTTCAAGACCCGTGAGGGCGAGACCGTCCGGCTGGAGGACCTGCTGGACGAGGCCGTGCAGCGGGCCGCCGAGGTGGTCCGGGAGAAGGCCAAGGACCTCACCGAGGAGGAGATCCAGGAGCGGGCCGCGCAGGTCGGCATCGGCGCCGTGAAGTACGCGGACCTGTCGACGTCGCCGAGCCGCGACTACAAGTTCGACCTGGACCAGATGGTCTCGCTCAACGGCGACACCTCGGTGTACCTCCAGTACGCGTACGCGCGTATCCAGTCGATCCTGCGGAAGGCCGGGGACGTGCGTCCTGCCGCGCACCCGGAGCTGGAGCTGCACGAGGCCGAGCGGGCGCTGGGGCTGCACCTGGACGCGTTCGGGGACACGGTGTTCGAGGCGGCGGCGGAGTACGCGCCGCACAAGCTGACGGCGTACCTGTACCAGCTGGCGTCGCTGTACACGTCGTTCTACGACAAGTGCCCGGTGATCAAGCCGCAGCCGCCGCAGGACGTGGCGGAGAACCGCCTGTTCCTGTGCGACCTCACGGCCCGCACGCTGACCAAGGGCATGGCCCTGCTGGGCATCAGGACGCCCGAGCGGCTCTGACGCCCTGACGGCCCTACGGCACGCGGCCCGTCCACTCCCTCGGGGGGAGCGGACGGGCCGCGGTCGTCAGGCCCGCAGCGCCGTCCCCAGCCTCCGCAGCCCCTCCGCGATCTCCTCCGGCGTCTGCGTGACGAAGCACAGGCGGAGGGTGGAGCGGTCCGGCTCACCCGCGTGGAAGGGGGCGCCGGGGACGTACGCCACGTCGTGCCGGACCACCTCGGGCAGCAGGGCCGTGGTGTCGTACGAGGACGGCAGGCGGACCCAGAGGAACATGCCGCCCTCGGGACGCGACCAGACCGAGCCGTCGGGGAGCGCGTCGGGGAGGCCGGCCAGCATGGCGTCCCGGCGCTCGCCGTAGACGCCCGCCACCCGGCGGACGTGGGCGTCCA
This sequence comes from Streptomyces sp. GB4-14, assembly GCF_022696125.1. NCBI lineage: Bacteria > Bacillati > Actinomycetota > Actinomycetes > Kitasatosporales > Streptomycetaceae > Streptomyces > Streptomyces sp. GB4-14. The sequence continues at coordinate 2,692,944 of NZ_RZHO01000002.1, forward strand.
GGTCGCGGTCGGCGAGGTAGCGGGCGGCGGCGAGCTGGTTGACGGTCGGGGTGTGCAGGTCGGCGGCCTGCTTGGCGACGGCGCAGGCGCGGCGGATCCCCTCGGGCGCGCGCAGCCAGCCCAGCCGCAGCCCGGGCGCCATGATCTTGGAGAGGCTGCCCAGCAGCACCGTGCGGTCCTCCGCGCCCGGGTGGGCGGCGATCCACGGCACCCGCTCGCCCTCGTACCGCAGTTCGCCGTACGGGTCGTCCTCGACGATCCACAGGCCGCGCCGCGCGGCGACCTCGGCGACGGCCGCCCGGCGGGCGGCGGGGAGGGTGCGGCCGGTGGGGTTCTGGAACGTCGGCACGGTGTAGAGCAGCTTGGGCCGCTCGCGGGCCACCAGCTCCTCCAACGCCTCCGGGTCCAGGCCGTGTTCGTCGCCGGGCACCGCGACGACCCGTGCTCCGGCGAGGCCGAAGGACTGAAGTGCCGCGAGATAGCTGGGGTCTTCGACCAGCACCGTGTCGCCGGGTTCGAGCAGCGCCGTAGCGAGGAGGGACAGCGCCTGCTGGGAGCCGGTGGTGACGAGCAGTTCGTCGGGCGAGGTCACCAGCCCGCGTGCGCGGGCGCGTTCGGCGAGCGCGGCCCGCAGCGCCGGTTCGCCCTCGGTCGTGGAGTACTGCAGCGCCCGCGCGGGCATCTCGGCGAACACCGCGCGGTACGCCTCCGCCATGCCGTCCGCGTCGAACAGCTCCGGCGCCGGGAGACCGCCCGCGAAGTTGATCACCTCGGGGCGGGCGGTGACGGCGAGGATGTCCCGGACGGGGGAGCCGCCGACCGCCGAGGTCCGCGCGGCGAGGCGGGGGGTGGGAGCGGGGGCGGCCGGAGCGGGGGCGGCGGGCGGCTCGGTGACGGTCATGCACGGCTCCTGGGGCTGGCTGGGTGACGGTGCGTGCCCGCAGCCTAGAAAAACGCGTGCCTTCTACATGCGCCTTTCCGCGATCCGGACGCCCGCCGCGTTCGCCTACTCCAGTTTCGTCGTCCCCTCGGGCACCCAGCCGTCGCCGCCGATGGGGAACTCGTACGCCGGGCGGCCCGTGTTGCCGCTGGTGCGGAAGGGCCGGCCCTCGTCGTCGACGGTGAGGGTGCCGCTGCGGTCGCCGCTGGACCACTTCAGCTCCAGGTACCAGTCGACGTCGTAGGCGGAGACGGAGGCGGTGATGTGGTACACCTCCGGGTCGGACTCGCTGACCTTGAACGGGAAGTCGTCGTTGCCCGGTTCGGGCGTCAGGGACGGCCGCGCCGAGTCCAGGGAGACGGCGAACGCCCGTGTCGGGACGCCGCCACCGCAGCCCACGCCGGGGTAGGCCATGGCGTAGTCGTTCCAGGCGAGCGGCGCCCGCTTGCCGGCGACCCGCACGGTGAGGCCGTCGACGACCACGGTCTCGGGGCCGGTGCCCTGCACGGTGAGCCGCAGGTACTGCTGCCCCGAGGACACCGCGCCGTGCGCCGCGACCCAGGCCGCGGCGCCTTCCTCCAGCGGCGGCGGTTTCATCTCGCCCGCCGGCTTGTCGGCCAGGTACCGCTGCGAGCAGGGGCTCTCCCACGCGTACGGGTCCACCTGCACGGTGACCGGCACACCGCTCCTCCGCCGCTCGCCGTCCGGGGCGCCGGCGGGCGCCGAGCCGGCCGGCGTCGTGGCCGGGCTCCTCTCCTTGGCCGAGGCGGACGGGGAGGCGCCGGAGGAGGACGACGGCGGGGCGGATGTGAGGACGCGTCCCCCGGCGGTCACCCCGGCCGCGCCGGCCGGGCGGTCCCGTCCGGTGCCGGCGTCACCGTCCGAGCCGCCACCGCCCGGCAGTCCGACGGCGAAGGTGACCCCGGCGGCCACGGCGGCGACCGCGATGCCCGCGAGGACGGCCATACGGGTACGACGGCGGGCGGGGGCGGGGTCCGCGTCCGAGTCCCCGCCGGTTTCCGTCGCCCGGTCCCCTCCTACGGGGCCGGTAATCGTTGGGCCAACCGGGTCCCCGGACGGCGCCTGTGCCGGAGGTGCGTCATCGGTGGCCGTCTCCCCCGGTCCTGTGCCCGCGTCCACCTCCGCCGAAGGCGTCCCGGCGACAGCCGCGCCCTTCCGCCCCCGCACGGCGTCCGCCAGCACCCACCGCCGGTGCAGCTCGACGAGTTCCTCGGGCCGCGCCTTGCACAGCCGGGCCAGCCGCTCGACCGGGGCGTAGTCGGCCGGCACCGCGTCCCCGTTGCAGTACCGGTGCAGGGTCGACGTACTCATGTGGAGCCGCTTGGCGAGCACCCCGTAGCTGAGCCCCGACCGGTCCTTCAACTCCCGCAGCAGCGCGGCGAAATCCGCCGCGGCCGTCTGTTCCGACACCGTTCCTCCACTCCCCCGTGTCCCGTTCCACCGTTCCAGGGGACGGCCGTTCCCCCAGGTCGGAGCGGTATGAGCGTTCCAGCGTCCCGGAAGGCCCGTCGGCTGTGGCGGCCGGGACGGTTCACACCGCACGCTCTGGTCATCCAAGCACGCCGCTCCCTCCGACCGGTCGAGCGGCTGCGCCAAGTCCCTATCGATGACAAGGAATCCGCCATGCGTACCTCTCGCCTTCAGCTGCTCGCCGCCGCCGGTGTCGCCGTCGCCTCGCTCGCCCTGACCGCCTGCCAGGACGGCACGGGCACCCGCGACGAGGGCGCCTCCGACACGCAGCCCGTCGCGTCGGCGCCCTCGGCAGCCTCCTCGCAGACGCCGGAGGAGTCCGCCTCGGGCAGCGGCGGGAACGGCTCCACCGCGAACGGGTCCGGCTCGAACGGGTCCGGAGGGGACGCGGCCGGCTCCGGCGACAACGGCAGCAAGGGGTCCTCGGCCGGCAAGGGCACCGCCTCGGGCGGGTCCGACGACGCTCCGGCGACGTTCAACCCCTGCAACGGCTCGAACACCTCCGTCAGCGCCGCGCCGGTCTCCCGCCCGGTGAACCACATGCTGATCACGGTGAAGAACACCGGCTCGAAGAACTGCGACCTGACCTACTACCCGGTGCTGCGCTTCGACGAGATGCAGTGGGTGCCGCAGCCGGTCGAGGAGTCCAAGCCGCAGGCCGTGGTCACCCTGGCCCCGGGTGAGTCGGCGTACGCGGGCGTCCTGCTGTCGGCGGCCGACGGCAGCGGCTCGGGCGGCGCCACCGGCAAGAAGCTCGCCGTCGGCTTCCAGGGCCGCACCCCGAACAGCGACGGCGGCCCCGCCGCGATCCCGTCCCTGCCAGCCGCGGGCGTGTACTACGACAGCAGCCTGACGGTGACGTACTGGCAGTACTCGATGGACGACGCGCTCACCTACTGAGCCGGGCGCCGGGCGCGCCCGTAAACCGGGTGCGGGCGCCGGCCGTCCACGTCGACGATGGGCGGGTTCCCCTGCGGCAGCGGGAGGGGAACCCGCCCACGACCATGTGAGGAACGCACTGTGCAGTCCAGGGACCGGCTCCGGACCCTCCTGAGGGTGTACGACGACCCCCGTCACCTCGACGCCCCCCGTGACCACGACGCGGAGGCGACGGTGGGGCGCTTCACCCGTCTCGCCGAGGCACTCGAAGGGCGCTTCGGGCCGTCCTGTCGTACGGGCCTGTTCCAGGACGCGAGTGTCCACGGCGTCGTCCGGGTGCCCACGGAGGCGACGGGCTTCGGTCTGGCGCTGTGGGTCGAGCTGAGCAACTTCGGCAGCTTCGTCACCGCGGGCGCGGGCAGCGGCTGGGACGCGCCCGGTGCGGCCACGGACCTGCCCGCGGAGTACGTCACCTGGCTCGACGCGGTCTGCGCGGCGGCGGGATGCGTGTTCGTCCCGCTCGACCTGCTGCTGGAGCCGTACGACGGCCCGTCCCCGACGTGGGCGGACGAGGACGAGGCGCTCGTACGGGCCCTCGAGGCGGCCGGCGAGCCGGTCGACGACGAGGACGGCGAGGACCGCACGCCGGTCTGGGCCGACCGGTACTTCCAGTGGGTCTGAGCCCCGGGGGAGCGCGGGTCAGCGCAGGGTGAGGGCGACCTCGGTGGCCCAGTAGGTGAGGATGCTGCGCGCCCCGGCGCGGCGGATGCCGGTGAGGGACTCGAGGATCGCCTTGTCGCGGTCGATCCAGCCCTTCTCGGCGGCGGCCTCGATCATCGCGTACTCCCCGGAGATCTGGTACGCCACGACCGGCACGTCCACCGCGTCCGCGACCTTCGCGAGGACGTCGAGGTAGGGGCCGGCCGGTTTGACCATGACCATGTCGGCGCCCTCCTCCAGGTCGAGCTCCAGCTCGCGCATCGACTCGCGGAGGTTGGCCGGGTCCTGCTGGTAGGTGCGGCGGTCGCCCTGGAGCGAGGAGCCCACGGCCTCCCGGAAGGGACCGTAGAAGGCCGAGGCGTACTTCGCGGTGTACGCGAGGATCGCGACGTCGTCCCGGCCGATCTGGTCGAGGGCGTCGCGGATGACGCCGATCTGCCCGTCCATCATCCCGCTCGGGCCGACCACGTGGGCGCCCGCGTCGGCCTGGACCTGCGCCATCTCGGCGTACCGCTCGAGAGTGGCGTCGTTGTCGACGCGGCCCTGCTCGTCGAGGACGCCGCAGTGGCCGTGGTCGGTGAACTCGTCGAGGCACAGGTCGGACATGACGAGCAGGTCGTCGCCGACCTCCGCGCGGACGTCCCGCAGGGCGACCTGGAGGATGCCGTCCGGGTCGGTGCCCGCGGTGCCGACGCCGTCCTTCTTGGGCTCCTCCGGCACACCGAACAGCATGATCCCGGAGATGCCGGCGGCGACGGCCTCGGCGGCGGCCTTCTTCAGGCTGTCCCGGGTGTGCTGCACGACACCCGGCATCGACGAGATCGGCACCGGCTCCGTGACGCCCTCGCGCACGAAGGCCGGGAGGATGAGGTCGGCGGGGTGCAGGCGGGTCTCGGCGACCATGCGCCGCATCACCGGGGAGGTGCGCAGACGCCGCGGGCGCGTGCCGGGGAAGGATCCGTACGTCGTCATATCACCTACGCTACGCCCGCCCGACCCGTGCCTTTGCCGACGCCCAGTCGGCGCGGACGGGGGCCGGAGGGGGCAGCGGACGGGGGCCGGACGGCTCCGGGACGTGAGCGGGTCCGGGGCCGGACGAGGGCTCCGGAGGCCCGCCGTGCGGCTCCCGCGTGGCGGGACCATGCTGGAGGAAGGGCCCGGACGGCCGGCGCCGGGACCGCCCCGGACCCGGCCCGCCACCGTCCCTCCGTACCGCGCGCCACGGAGGTCGCCATGGTCACCCTGCACGGGACGCCCGACCTGTTCGCCCTGTCGGAGATCCGCGGCCCGGTGCTGCGCCCCGGCGACGACGGCTACGCGCAGGAGGTCACGGGCTTCAACCTGGCCGCCCGCCGCACTCCCGACGTGGTGGTCGGGGCGACGGGCGCCGACGACGTGGTGACCGCGCTGCGCTGGGCGTCGGCCACCGGGACGCCCGTCGCCGTCCAGGCGACCGGCCACGGCGCCAACTACCCGCTCGACCACGGGCTGCTGATCAGCACCGCGCGGATGACGGACGTACGGGTGGACCCGGAACGGGGCACCGCGACCGTCGCGGCCGGGGTGCGCTGGCGGGACGTGACGGAGGCGGCCGCCCCGTACGGCCTCGTGGGGCTGTCCGGCACCTCCTCGGGCGTGGGCGCGGTCGGCTACACGGTGGGCGGTGGCCTGCCCGTCCTGGGCCGCGCCTACGGGTACGGCGCCGACCTGGTCCGCTCCTTCCACGTCGTGACCCCCGACGGGACGCTCCACGAGACGGACCGGGACCGCGAGCCCGACCTGTTCCGGGCGCTGCGCGGCGGCAAGGGCGCGGTCGGCGTGGTGACGTCGATGGTCACGGAGCTGCTGCCGCTGCGGACCCTGCTCGGCGGTGGCATCTGGTTCCCCGGCGAGCACGCGGAGGCCGTGCTGACCACCTGGTCCGGATGGATTTCCACGGTGCCGGACCGGATGTGCACGTCGTTCACGCTGCTGCGGCTGCCGCCGCTCCCACAGGTCCCGGAGCCGCTGCGGGGCGGCTTCTGGGCGCGGGTCGCGGTCGCGTGGACCGGCGATCCGGACGAGGGTGAGGAACTGCTGGCGCCCGTGCGGGAGGCAGCCCCGGTGGCCGTCGACACAGTGGAGGTCATGCCGTACACGGAGGTGGACCGCATCTACACGGACCCGCAGGATCCGCTTCCGGCGCGGGAGTCGTGCCTGCTGCTGCACGAGCTGACGCCGGTCGCGGTCCGGACGTTCCTCGACCAGGTGGGCCCGGACGCGGGCGACTGCCCGCTGCTGCTCGTCGGCCTCCGGCACATGGGCGGCGCCCTGTCCCGCCCGGGGTCCGGCCCGGACATGATCTGCGCCCGGGACGCCGAACACCTCCTGGAGTCGGTCGGGGTGGTCGCCACCCCACCCGACGCGGTGGCCGTCGAACACGCCACTGCCGCTCTGCACACCGCGATGTCGCCGTACGGCACCGGCCGCACGATGGTCAACATCCACGGCGCCCCGGGCGACACCGCCGACCGGGCCCGCGCCTGGACCCCGGAGGTCCACGCCGATCTGCTGCGCCTCAAGCACGCCCACGACCCCGCGGACCTGCTCCGCTTCGGCCACACCCCCTGAGCCGGCGCGGGACCCGTCGGATACGGTGCTCGTCTTCCGCGGACGTACTCCGCGACCGTACGACGAAGGGGGCACCGGAGCGTGCGCAGCGCCGCCGTGACGACCGAGGGCGACCGCATCCGATGGGTCGAGCTGCCGGGCCGGGACCCGGCCCGGGTGTACGTCCACGGCCTGGGCGCCACCTCCCCCGCCTACTTCACGGGGACGGCCGTCCATCCGCTGCTCGCCGGGCACCGCTCCCTGCTGGTCGACCTGCTCGGCCACGGCCACAGCGACCGGCCCACCACGTTCGCCTACACCCTGGAGGACCACGCGGACGCCCTCGCCGAAGCGTTGCGCGCCGCGGAGGTCACCGGCGCCGAGGTGGTCGCGCACAGCATGGGCGGCTCGGTCGCCGTGGTCCTGGCCGCCCGTCACCCGGAGCTGGTGTCGCGGCTGGTCCTCGTCGACGCCAACCTGGACCCGCTGACACCGCGGCGGGGCGCCCTCGGCAGCCGGGGCATCGCGGCGTACGGCGAGGAGGAGTTCCTCGCGGGCGGCTGGCGGGAGGTGCGCGACCGGGCGGGCGAGCTGTGGTGGTCGACGATGCGGCTGGCGGGCCGGGAGGCCCTGCACCGCAGCGCCGTGCATCTGGTCCGCGGCACGACCCCCACCATGCGGGAGCTGCTGCTCGGCCTGCCCGTCCCGCGCACCTTCCTGTACCCGGAGGCCGACGGCCCCTTCCCCGGCGCGCCGGTCCTGGAGGCGGCGGGCGTCCGCGTCGTCCCGGTCCCGGACTGCGGCCACAACGTCATGCTGGACAACCCGGAGGCCTTCGCCCGCGAGACGGCCGAGGCACTGGCCTGACCTGCTTCCCGATCCGCCGGAGGGACCGACATGCGACTGCGCTGTGCCGTGCTGGACGACTTCCAGGGCGTCGCCACCACGCTCGCCGACTGGGGTCCCGTACGGGACCGGGTGGACGTGACCGCGTTCCGCGAGCACATCGCCGAGGAGGGCGAACTCGCGGCGCGGCTGGCCGACTTCGACATCGTGGTGACCCTGCGCGAGCGGGTCCCGTTCCCCGCCTCGCTGCTGGACCGGCTCCCCCGGCTGAAGCTGATCGTCGCGTCCGGCATGCGCAACTCGGTCATCGACTTCGCGGCCGCCGGGCGCAACGGCGTCACCGTCTGCGGCACCCGCAGCTTCCCCACCCCGCCCGTGGAGCTGACCTGGGCGCTGCTGCTCGGGCTCGCCCGGGGTCTGGTCACCGAGAACAACGCCCTGCGCGCGAACGGCCCCTGGCAGTCGACGGTCGGCGCCGACCTGCACGGCCGCCGCCTCGGCCTGATCGGCCTGGGCAAGATCGGCAGCCGGGTGGCACGGGTGGGTCTCGCCTTCGGCATGGAGGTCACGGCGTGGAGCCCTCACCTCACCGGGGAGCGCGCGGACGAGGTGGGCGTCGGACTGGCGGTCTCCAGGGAGGAGTTGCTGCGCACCAGTGACTTCGTGTCCCTGCACCTCGTCCTCGGCGACACCACCCGGGGTCTGCTCGGCGCGCCCGAACTGGCTTTGATGAAGCCGACCGCCTACCTGGTCAACACCTCCCGCGCCGGGCTCGTCGACCAGGACGCCCTGCTCGCCGCCCTGCGTGAGGGCAGGATCGCGGGCGCGGCGGTGGACGTCTTCGACACCGAGCCGCTCCCCTTCGACCACCCCCTGCGCACGGCGCCGCGCCTGCTGGCCACCCCGCACCTGGGCTACGTCTCCGAGCTCAACTACCGCACGTACTACGCGGAGGCGGTCGAGGACATCGAGGCGTACCTGTCGGGCGCGCCGGTCCGCAGACTCCACCAGGGCGGGGCGTGGGCCTGACCCGCTGTCTCTCTTTGGCTCTGTCCGGCGGCCCCTCTTTGGCTCTGTCCACCGGTCCATGACGCCGCGAGGCTGGGAGAACACCGACGCTCCCCCGGAGGTCCTCTTGAGTCTCGCGTTCCTGCTGGCCGCCCTCGCCGTGGTGGTCACCCCCGGCACCGGCGTGGTCTACACGCTCGCCGTCGGCCTCTCCCACGGCCGGCGCGCGGGCCTGGTGGCCGCTTTCGGCTGCACGCTCGCCGTCGTGCCCCATCTGCTGGCGTCCGTCACCGGCCTCGCCGCCCTGCTCGCCTCCAGCCCGCTCGCCTACGCGGTGGTGAAGTACGCGGGCGTCGCCTACCTGCTGTACATGGCGTGGGCGATGCTGCGCGACAAGGAGGCGTTCACCGTCCGGCCCGAGTCCGAGCCGCGCCCCGCGCTCCGTGTGATCACGACCGCCGTGCTGATCAATGTGCTGAACCCCAAGCCGACGCTGTTCTTCGTCGCCTTCCTGCCCCAGTTCGTCCCGGCCGGCCCCACCGGCTCCCTCGGCCTGATGCTCCAGCTCGGCGGGGCCTTCATGGCCCTGACGTTCGTGGTCTTCGCCGCGTACGGGGTGTGCGCGGCGGCGGTACGGGACCGGCTGCTGGCCCACCCCCGGATCACGACCGGCCTGCGCGCCGTCTTCACGGCGAGCTTCGTCGGGCTGAGCGCCCGGATGGCGGTGGCGTGATGATCTTCCGGCACGCGGAGGAGGTCAGGACCGCCCACCCGGGCCTGGCGGCGGGCGCGCTGCACGCCACGGGCGTCGACGGCACGGCGGACGTGGAGGCGCGCGTGGCGGACCACACCGCCCGCGCCCTCGCCCGGCTCGCCGACGGCCCCGAGAGCCGGTTTCCCGAAGTGCTGGCGTGGCGGCGGACGTTCGCCCGCACGGGGCTGCGTCCGACGCAGTACCGCTGCGCCTCCGAGTCCCTGCTGCGCCGCCTGCGCAAGGAGGGCTCCCTGCCCCGCATCCACCCGGTCGTCGACCTGTGCAACGCGGTCTCCGTCGCGTACGCCGTGCCGATCGCGGTGCTCGACGCCGACCGGATCACCGGTCCGCTGCTGGAGGTGCGGCCCGCGCACGGCGACGAGGAGTACACGACCTTCGACGGCCGCACCGAGCACCCGGCCCTCGGCGAGGTGACGTACGCCGACTCGGCGGGGCGCGCGCACGCCCGCCGCTGGACGAACCGGCAGAGCGGCCACTCGGCGGTACGGGACGGCACGCGCCGGATCCTCGTGGTGGCGGAGGCGATGCACGAGGGCGGGGCGGACACGGTCGCGCGGGTGCTGGAAACCCTCGCGGACGAGCTGGGCGCGCACTGGCCGGTCACGCCTGTGACGTCCCTACTGACCGACGCGGCACCGGAGTTCACGCTCGACGACACCGCCCGGGTCCGGTAGCCGGGCATGGCACCATGAATCCGGTGACCGACAGGGACGGCGGGACGGCACACGGCTCGGACTTCCTGCAGCTGCGGGCGGACGACGTGCCCGCGGACGGCAAGGCCGACTGGCTCGCGCGTCAGGTACGGCAGGCGATCACCGACAGTCGCCTGACCGTGGGCAGCAGGCTCCCTGCCACCCGCCTGCTCGCCGCCGAACTGCGCGTCTCACGGGGCGTGGTCACCGAGGCGTACCGCAGGCTCGCGGAGGACGGGCATGTCGAGGGGCGCCGACGCGGCGGCACGGTCGTGGTCGCGGCGCCCCCGCCGCCCCTGCCCTCCCGCACGGAACAGCACGTGCCCGCCGGGCCGTTCACGAGCTCTCCCGACTCCCGCGCCTTCGACGCCCTGCGCGCGGCCGACGCCCGCATCGACCTCACCCCGGGCCGTCCCGACCTGTCCGCCTTCCCTCGCACGGCATGGCTGCGCGCCGAACGGGCGGTGCTCGCCGAACTGTCCAGCGCGGACCTGGGATACGGCGACCCGCGCGGCGCGCCCCGGCTGCGCCGCGCGGTCGCCGACTGGCTGGCGCGCAGCCGGGGCATCGCGGTCGACCCGGACGGCATCCTGATCGTCGCGGGCATCGCGCAGGCGCTCACCCTGCTGCACCCGGTGCTGCGCGCGGACGGCATCACGGCCGTCGCGGTCGAGGAGCCCGGTTCGCTCGGCACCCGCCAGCACCTCGCGCACGGCGGTCTGTCCACCCCGCCCGTGCCGGTCGACGCACACGGACCGGACGTCACCGCCCTGCGCGCCACCGGCGCCCCCGCCGTGCTCCTCACCCCGGCCCACCAGTTCCCCACCGGCGTGGTGACCAGCGGGGAGCGCCGCCGCGAGCTGCTGCGGTGGGCGGCGGACGGCGGGCTGATCCTGGAGGACGACTACGACGCGGAGCACCGCTACGACCGCCCGCCGGTCCCCGCGCTGCGCTCCCTGCTCAGCGACCGCCTCTGCTACATGGGCAGCGTCTCCAAACTGCTCGCCCCCGCCCTGCGCACCGGCTGGCTGCTCCCGCCCCGGCGGCACCTGGAGGCGCTGACCGACGCGAAACGCTTCACCGACCTGGGCAGCGCGGTGCTCCCGCAGCTCGTCCTGGCCCGGCTGATGGAGACGGGGCAACTGGAGCGGCATCTGCGGCTGCTGCGCGCCCGGCACGTCCACCGCCGGGACGCGGTGATCGCCGCCGTCCGCGAACATCTCCCGGGCGCGGCCGTGCACGGCGCGGCGGCGGGCCTGCACCTGACGGTGACGTACACGCCGGACGTCCCCGACATCGAACTGGCGGCCGCTGCCTTGGCCTTGGGCGTCAAGTGCCACCCCCTCTCCTGGCACCGGCAGCTCCCCGGCCGCCCCGGTCTGGTCCTCGGGTACGCCGCCGACCCGCCCGGCACCCTCACCGAGGGCGTGGCCCTGCTGGGCAAGGCGCTGCGCACCCTGGCCTGAAACGGCGGCCCGGGCCGGGCAAGAGCCTCTGAACTTGCTCAAGTCGCTTCACCGCCCGCCGACGGCTGCGTACGGTCGAAAGTACGAGCACGAGCACGAACGCAGGGGCGCGGGAGCAACGGCAGGACAGGGGAACGCCGTGTCGATCGAGCACATCGCCGTGATCGTCCTGGCGGCCGAGGTGGTCGTCATGGTGTCGGCGCGGGTCGGCACCGAGCGACGCCACCGGGCCCACGCCGAGGGACGCGGTCCCGCCCCGCGGCCGCGGGAGGACCTCACCTTCGTACCGGCGGCGCTGTACGGGATCGCCGCTGCGGCGACGGCGGCCGGCGCCCTCACCCTGTCCGTCGAACCGACCGTCGACGCGCTCGCCACCGTCGCGATGTTCGGCGTGCTGCTCCCCGCGTTCACCGCCACCGCCGTGCTCCGGCTGTCCACGCGGGGCGGCCGCAGGGCCGTCACCCCGGGCCTGCGCGGTCTCGCCGCCACGGTCGCCGCGACGGGCGGTCTGGTGTCGGCCGGCCTGGTCTGAGAATGGGTCCCGGCAGCCGCTGCCGGACCTGCTATGGTCCCTCGGTCAGCCTTTGGCGCGCCCCGGCGGGGCAGCACAAAGGCTTTTTTCATGCCTTCGGACGACACCAACGCACCTGACCCCCGGCCCGGTTACCGAGCCCTGCTCCGCAACCGCGAGTTCGCCGGCCTGTACGCCGGTTTCACGCTCACCGTCGGCGCGAGCACCCTTTCCGGCTTCGCGCTCGGCACGCTCGTCGACCGGTCGACCGGCTCCCCGTTCCTCACCGCCGTGAGCATGTACGGCGCGACCTTCGCGACCGTGCTGGGCGCGACCACGCTGATGTCGGTCGCGGACGGCAGCCGTCCGCGCCGCACCCTGGTCGCGCTCCAGTGCGTCGCCCTCGCGGGAGCCTGCGCGCAGGCGGTCCCCGGCATGCCGCTCGCCGCCCGCTTCGCCCTGCTCCTGCTGCTCGGCTTCTTCCAGTCCCTCAACACCGGGACGCGCATGGGCCTGCTCGCCGAGGTGGTGCCCGCCTCCGCCTACGTCCCGGCCCGCTCGCTGATGAACATCACCGCGGGCGGCACCTCCGTCCTCGGTTTCACGCTCGGCGCGGTGCTGCTGCGCCACCTCACCCCGCAGGGCCTGTTCCTCGCGGCAGGGGCACTGACGGCGGCCGCTCTCGCCGTGACGGCGGCGACCGTACGGGAACGCTCCGTCCGTCCGCCTCGCCGCCCCGGCCTGCGCGAGACATGGACGGCCAACGCGGCCCTTCTCTCCCGTGGCGGCCCGCGCGCCCTGCTCCTCAACCTGTGGGTGCCCAACGGCCTGATCGTGGGCTGCGAGGCCCTGTTCATCCCGTACGCCGGGGAGAACGCGGGTGTCCTGCTGGCCGCCGCATCGGGCGGCATGCTCCTGGGCGACCTGACCGTCGGCCGCCTGCTGACCGCCGCATGGCGACGCCGCTGCGCGTTCCCCCTGCGCCTGCTGCTCGCCGCCCCGTACCTCCTCTTCGCGCTGCACCCGCCGACGCCTGTCGCGGCGGTCGCGGTGTTCGTCGCGAGCGCGGGCTTCGCGGCCACACTTCCCCTCCAGGAACGGCTCCTCGCCCTCACACCCGAGCAGGTGCGCGGTCAGGTGCAGGGCGTCGAGTCGGCGGGCCGCATGACCTGGCAGGGCATCGGCGCGGCGATCGCGGGAGCGACGGCGCAGGTCCTCTCCCCGACGGTGACGATCACGGCGCTGGCGGCGGTGTCGGTGTGCGTGACGGTCGCCTCCCGCCCGTACGTCGACCGCACCCGCGCCCTGAAGGCCGCGCCCGGGTCACCGCGTCGGTGATGGGTGTCGGTGCGGGCGACTACGGTTCCGCGCATGACCGACACCACCGGCGACGACCGCCGTCTCCCGCCCGCCCTGGCCGACCTGGCCCGCGCTCCCGTCGACTACGCGGACGGCAAGGGCATCGACTTCGAGCCGTACGAGGAGTTCTGCCCGGCCGAGGAGACCACGGCCTGGGTGCGGGACTGGACGGGGAACCCGGACGCGGACGGTTCCGCCCTCCGCATCTTCGGCCAGGACGGCTCGGGCGGCCTCGCCGCACTCTGGCGGGCCCGCCCCGGCCGCCCCCTCGCCGAGCAGCCCGTGGTCTTCCTCGGCTCCGAGGGCGAGTGCGGGGTCGTCGCCGGCAACCTCTCCGACTTCCTGTGGCTGCTCGCCGACGGCATCGGCCCCTGGGAGGCAGTGGTCCTCGACGAGGACACCCCTCACCCCGAGGGGGCGCTCCCGGATCTGGCCGCCCTTCACGCCACCACACCGCGCCGCGAGCCCCGCACGATCAAGGCGGAGGCCCGCGGGGAGTTCCCGGACTTCCCGTCCTTCGTCGGCGACCTGCGCCTCTGACCTCAAGGGCGTCACCACCGGGTCACGTGCGTCACAGACGCGTACGAGAGCCCGTCCGGGCGAAACGGTGGACGAGGTGGCGCCCGTCAACGACTCCGGCGGCTCGGGCGCCCGCGTCACGGGCCTGGTCGTCACCCCGCCGAACGAGACCAAGTCCGTCACCCTCGACTGGCCGGGCACCGCCTCCCTCCCCGTCACGGACGGCTCCGGCGCCCCGGTGAAGGTCGGCCCCGTCGGCGGCGCGGGCCAGGGCGGCTGACCACCCGAGTCACCTGGGTGACCCGGGCCGTCGGACCCGCGTTGTTCCTGGCAAGGGCGCGCGACCAGAAGGGCGGCGGGGATGAGCGGGTGGGAAGCGTGGCTGGGCGACGAGGAGGCCGGGGCCGTCATGCGCACGGTCGTACGGCAGCTCAAGCTGTGGCGGGAGGCGGCCGGCCTCACGCAGGCCGAGTTCGGCGCGGCCATCGGCTACGGCGAGGAACTGGTCTCCTCGGTGGAGCGGGGGCGGCGCATTCCTCGCCCTGAGTATCTGGACGCGGTCGACGCGGCGCTGGGCGCCGGCGGGAAGATCTCCGCGATGGCGAGGGATGTCGCGGAGATCAGGTACCCCAAGACCGTGCGCGACCTGAAGAAGCTGGAGGCCGAAGCTGTCGAGCTCGGTGCCTATAACAACTCCGTGATTCACGGCCTGTTGCAGACGCCGGACTACGCCCGCGCCGTCTTCAGTGCGCGGCGGCCTCCGTTCACCGCGGACGAACTCGAACAGCGCTTGTCCGCCCGCGTCGCCCGCCAGGAGATCATCGGCGAGACGACGTCCCGTCCTCTGTTCAGCTTCGTCCAGTGCGAGTCGACGCTTCGCCGGCCCCTCGGGGGCAGGATGGTGATGCGCGGGCAGCTCGAACGCCTGTTGACCGTCGGCACGTTCCCCCACGTCGATCTTCAGGTGCTCCCGCTGAGCCATGAGGAGAACCCGGGCCTCGCCGGATCGTTCCGGCTGCTCAGGCTCAGGGACGGCACCACGGTCGGGCACCTGGAGGTACAGCACATCAGCCGTGTGGTCACCGACCGGAAGGAAGTACAGCTCCTCGACATGCGTTACGGAGCCATCCGGGCGCAGGCTCTCAGCCCGCGGGAATCACTGGCCCTCATCGAGAAAGTGCTGGGAGAGACATGACCCTCAAGGCCGACACACACACCGTGTGGACGAAGAGCAGCTACAGCACGGACGAGGGCCCCGACTGCGTCGAAGTAGCCGCCACCCCCGTCCACATCCTCGTCCGCGACTCCAAGACCCCCCAAGGCCCCCGCCTCACCCTCGCCCCCACCGCCTGGGCGGCCTTCCTCCCCTACGCCTCGAACCGCCGCTGAACGGCCTCCCGTCGAGGACGACCCGCACCGTAGGGGGCTGCCCCGGACGCACGACGGCGGGGCGTGTCCACGGACACGCCCCGCCGTCACGAACCCCGGCTCACCTCACGTCGTCGACCGACGCCTCCGCGCCCCCGGCCGCCGCTCACTCGGGCGGGTGACCGGGTCGCCCGCCTCCAGCGCGGCCAGCCGGCGCCGCGCGCCGAAGTCGGCGAGGGCCTCGGCCAGCTTGTGGACCGACGGCTCGGGAGCCATCACATCCACCCGCAGCCCGTGCTCCTCGGCCGTCTTCGCCGTGGCCGGGCCGATGCACGCGATCACCGTCACGTTGTGCGGCTTGCCTGCGATGCCCACCAGGTTCCGGACCGTCGACGACGAGGTGAACAGCACCGCGTCGAAGCCGCCGCCCTTGATCGCCTCGCGGGTCTCCGCCGGAGGCGGCGAGGCGCGCACGGTGCGGTACGCCGTGACGTCGTCGACCTCCCAGCCCAGCTCGATGAGCCCCGCGACCAGCGTCTCGGTCGCGATGTCGGCGCGCGGCAGGAAGACACGGTCGATCGGGTCGAAGACCGGGTCGTACGGCGGCCAGTCCTCCAGCAGACCGGCAGCCGACTGCTCACCCGACGGCACCAGGTCCGGCTTCACGCCGAAGGCGATCAGCGCCTTCGCGGTCTGCTCGCCCACCGCCGCGACCTTGATCCCGGCGAAGGCGCGGGCGTCGAGCCCGTACTCCTCGAACTTCTCGCGGACCGCCTTGACCGCGTTGACCGAGGTGAACGCGATCCACTCGTAGCGGCCGGTGACCAGGCCCTTGACCGCGCGCTCCATCTGCTGCGGGGTGCGCGGCGGCTCGACCGCGATGGTCGGCACCTCGTGCGGCACGGCCCCGTAGGACCGCAGTTGGTCGGAGAGCGACGCCGCCTGCTCCTTGGTGCGCGGCACGAGCACCTTCCAGCCGAACAGCGGCTTGGACTCGAACCACGCCAGCCGGTCCCGCTGGGCGGCGGCGGAACGCTCACCGACCACGGCTATCACGGGCCGTGCGCCCTCCGGGGAGGGCAGCACCTTCGCCTGCTTCAGCGTCTGCGCGATCGTGCCGAGCGTCGCCGTCCAGGTGCGCTGCCGGGTCGTGGTGCCCGCGACGGTCACCGTCAGGGGGGTGTCGGGCTTACGTCCGGCGGACACCAGTTCGCCCGCGGCGGCGGCCACCGAGTCCAGCGTGGTGGAGACGACCACCGTGCCGTCGGAGGCGCCGACCTCCGTCCAGCACCGGTCGGACGCCGTGCGCGCGTCGACGAACCGCACGTCGGTGCCCTGCGCGTCCCGCAGCGGCACACCGGCGTACGCGGGCACGCCGACCGCGGTGGCGACACCGGGCACGACCTCGAACGGCACCCCGGCCGAGGCGCACGCCAGCATCTCCTCGGCGGCGTACGCGTCGAGGCCGGGGTCGCCGGACACCGCACGGACGACCCGCTTGCCGCCCCGCGCGGCCTCCATGACAAGATGTGCGGCATCCCTATTCACGGGGACACCGGCGGTTGTTGACGCGCCGTCAACGACCGTCAGCTGGGGCGTGCCCGTGCCCGGCGTGGACGACGCAGTCGTGTCCGCGTCCGTGTGCACCTCGGCGACGCCCTGCCTGGCGTGCGTCCGTACGACATCGAGCACGTCGTGCTCGGCGACGAGGACGTCCGCGTTCGCCAGGGCCTCCACGGCGCGCAGGGTCAGCAGTCCCGGATCCCCGGGTCCGGCACCGAGGAAGGTGACGTGCCCTTGTTCCGGAGGGGCGGGAAGAGTGGTGGGGCTCAAAGTGCTCGCTCCCCCATCAGACCGGCCGCGCCCTGCGCAAGCATCTCGGTGGCGAGTTCGCGACCGAGCGCCGTCGCCGCCTCGTGCGTCTCGGGCACGGGACCGGTGGTGGACAGCTGCACCAGCGTGGAACCGTCGGTCGTGCCGACGACGCCCCGCAGGCGCATTTCCTTGACAATCTGCCCGTCAACCAGAAGGTCGGCGAGCGCCCCCACGGGTGCGCTGCAGCCGGCCTCCAGGGCGGCGAGCAGTGACCGCTCGGCCGTCACGGCGGCCCGCGTGAACGGGTCGTCGAGCTGGGCGAGCGCGGCGATGAGGTCCGCGTTGTCCGCGGTGGTCTCGACCGCCAGTGCCCCCTGGCCGGGGGCGGGCAGAACCGTGTCGACCGACAGGAAGTCGGTCACCTCGTCGCTGCGGCCGACCCGGTTGAGCCCGGCGGCCGCCAGCACCACCGCGTCCAGGTCGCCCTTGGTGACGTACCCGATGCGGGTGTCGACGTTGCCCCGGATCGGGACCGTCTCGATGTCCATGCCGTGGCTGCGCGCGTACGCGTTCAACTGCGCCATGCGGCGCGGCGAACCGGTGCCGATGCGCGCCCCGCGCGGCAGGTCGGCGAGCTTCAGCGTGTCCCGCGCGATGATCACGTCCCGCGGATCCTCGCGGACCGGTATCGCGGCGACGACCAGCTCGTCGGGCTGGGTGGTCGGCAGGTCCTTCAGGGAGTGCACCGCGAAGTCCACCTCGCCGCGCGCCAGCGCCTCCCGCAGCGCGGCGACGAAGACGCCCGTGCCGCCGATCTGCGCGAGGTGCTCACGCGAGACGTCGCCGTACGTGGTGATCTCGACGAGCTCGACGGGCCGTCCGGTCACCTGGCTCACGGCATCCGCCACCTGCCCGGACTGGGCCATGGCGAGCTTGCTCCGCCTGGTCCCCAGCCTCAGTGCCTTCTCAGTCATCCCGGCCCTCGGTTCTCTGCGTTCTTCTCGGTGCTTTCCTCGGCGCGGGAGACGGAGGCCACCGTCTCGGGGTCGAGGTCGAACAGGGTGCGCAGCGCGTCCGCGTACCCGGCCCCGCCGGGCTCGGCCGCGAGCTGCTTGACCCGGACCGTCGGGGCGTGCAGCAGCTTGTCGACCACCCGTCGCACGGTCTGGGTGATCTCCGCGCGGTGCTTGTCGTCCAGGCCGGGGAGCCGCCCCTCCAGGCGGGCCATCTCTCCGGCCACCACGTCGGCCGCCATGGTCCGCAGGGCGACGACGGTCGGCGTGATGTGCGCCGCCCGCTGTGCCGCCCCGAACGCGGCGACCTCGTCGGAGACGATACGCCGGACCTGGTCCACATCGGCAGCCATCGGAGCGTCCGCGGACGCCTCCGCGAGCGACTCGATGTCGACGAGCCGCACGCCGGGCAGGCGGTGGGCCGCCGCGTCGACGTCCCGCGGCATGGCGAGGTCCAGCAGGAAGAGCACGGGCTCGGGGCGCTGCGGCACGTCCACCGGCTCGGGCCGCCGGCGCTCGGGGATGCGGCCGATCGCGGACGCGGCCGCGGCGAGCGCGCCGATGACCTCGGCGTCCGCCTCGGGTCCGGTGCCGCGGGCGGCGTCCCGGCGCTCGACGGCGGAACCCGCCGCCCACGCGCCGTGCTGCTCCAGCGTGGCCGCGTCCATCCCGGCGACGGCCGCCTCCCCCATGACGGAAAAGCCGGGCCGCACCGTGGGCAGGTCCACCGGGCAGCCGTCCTCGGCGGGCGGCTGCGCGACCGGGGCGCTCTCGCGGGCGTCCTCCTCGGCGACGGCGTCCAGGTCGACGACCGGCGTCGCGTCGACGCGTCCCTCGACACCCGCGGCCACCATGTCGCCGGTCAGCACCAGGCCGGTCGCACCGGTGCAGGAAACGACCACATCGGCACGTGTCAGCTCGAACGGCACCGATGTCATCGGGACCGCGCGGGCCGTCACGTCCGTGTCGCCGCCCTCGGTGAGGATCCGTACCAGCCGCTCGGCGCGGTCGGGCGTGCGGTTCGCGACCACGACCTCGGCGACCCCGGCGCGCGCGAGCGTGGCCGCGGACAGCGAGGACATCGACCCGGCGCCTATGACGAGGGCCTTCTTGCCGCGGGCCCAGGACGTAACGGGGGTGCCGAGCGCGAGCTGCTCCAGGCCGAAGGTGACCAGGGACTGCCCGGCGCGGTCGATGCCGGTCTCGGAGTGGGCGCGCTTGCCGACCCGCAGCGCCTGCTGGAACAGGTCGTTCAGCAGCCGTCCGGCGGTGTGCGTCGCCTGCGCGCGGGCCAGCGAGTCCTTGATCTGGCCGAGGATCTGTCCCTCGCCCACGACCATCGAGTCCAGTCCGCAGGCCACCGAGAACAGGTGGTGGACGGCCCGGTCCTCGTAGTGCACATAAAGATAAGGAGTGAGCTCCTCCAGGCCGACGCCGCTGTGCTGGGCGAGCAGCGTGGACAGCTCGGCGACACCGGCGTGGAACTTGTCCACGTCGGCGTACAGCTCGATGCGGTTGCAGGTGGCGAGGACCGCGCCCTCGGAGGCGGGCTCCGCGGCGACCGTGTCCTGCAGCAGCTTGGTCTGCGCCTCCGCGCTCAGCGACGCCCGCTCCAGCACGCTGACCGGGGCGCTGCGGTGGCTCAGTCCGACGACGAGGAGACTCATGCCGGCATCACGGCGGGTACGTCCCCGTCGGGCCCCTGGTCGGTGGCGGAGCCCTCGCGCTTGGCGGCGACGGCGGTGTTGGTGCTGCCGGCGGCCTGCGCGGCGGTGACCTCGGCGGCGGCCTCCTCGCCGGCCTTGCGCTGCTCGTGGAAGGCGAGGATCTGCAGCTCGATGGAGAGGTCCACCTTGCGCACGTCGACGCCGTCCGGGACGGTCAGCACGGTCGGCGCGAAGTTCAGGATGGAGGTGACGCCGGCGGCGACGAGCCGGTCGCAGACCTGCTGGGCGGCGCCGGCCGGGGTGGCGATGACACCGATGGACACGCCGTTGTCCCGGATGATCGCCTCGAGCTCGTCGGTGTGCTGCACGGGGATGCCGGCGACGGGCTTTCCGGCCATCGCGGGGTCGGCGTCGATCAGCGCGGCGACCCGGAAACCACGGGAGGCGAACCCTCCGTAGTTGGCGAGGGCGGCGCCGAGGTTACCGATTCCTACGATCACAACCGGCCAGTCCTGGGTGAGGCCGAGTTCGCGGGAGATCTGGTACACGAGATACTCGACGTCGTAGCCGACGCCCCGGGTGCCGTAGGAACCCAGGTAGGAGAAGTCCTTGCGCAGCTTCGCGGAGTTGACACCCGCGGCGGCCGCCAGCTCCTCCGAGGAGACCGTGGGCACCGAGCGCTCGGAGAGCGCGGTCAGGGCGCGGAGGTACAGCGGAAGCCGGGCGACGGTGGCCTCGGGAATCCCTCGGCTACGGGTCGCCGGTCGGTGAGTTCGGCCAGTTGCCACGGTGCTCCTGCGGGTAGAGCGGGGCTTCAGGCGGTCATACGTCCCCGGACCGCCCCGTCGAATGCAGGCTATGTCTTTGTGAACGCGTGCACAAAGATTGTGTCCGATTTGCCCGGCCAACGTGACCGGGGTCACGCGCCCCCGGCGCACGCGGGGGGAACCGGCGCGCCTGCGCCGCCGCTCCTTCGCTTCCGGGGGCAAAACCGCACACTCTCCTCTGTGAATCCCGCCCCCGAGACCAAGACACCATCGATCCTAAGCGAATTTCCGCCAGATTGAACTGGCCGGTCAGTCACCCAGGGCCTTGCGGAGACGGTCCTCGTTCACGCGCCAGAAGGTGTGCTGCCGTCCGTCGACGAGCACCACCGGGATCTGCTCCCAGTACTGCTCGTACAGCTCCCGGTCCTCGGTGATGTCCTTGCGCTCCCACGGCACCCCGAGCTCGGAGCACACCTTCTCCACCACCACCTGCGCGTCGTCGCACAGATGGCAGCCGGGCTTGCGGATCAGCGTCACGAGCCGGTCCCGCGGGGGTCCGGCGCGGCGGAAGAGAGGGCTCATGCGGGCCATTGTCCCGCGCGGGACAAGGCCGCCGCACCGCCCGGGACACGCAGAGTTCACGACGTGGCGACCTCTCGGCACCGGAACGGGCGGGCGCACTGGCTATGCTCACGCCATGGCCGCTCTCGGATGGCTCACTCCCCGTAGGCGCTCCGCCACGGCGCGGAGCGTGTTGGCAGGCGAGGCCTCGGCGGAGGCCGCCCGCAAGTCCACCCAGGAAGTTTCCGAACGCGAACCCGCGTTCCCGGTACCCGGTGACGAACAGGCCGCCGCGTTCTTCGACCTGGACAACACCGTCATGCAGGGCGCCGCCCTGTTCCACTTCGGGCGGGGCCTGTACAAGCGGAAGTTCTTCGACACCCGCGAGCTGGCCAGGTTCGCCTGGCAGCAGGCGTGGTTCCGGCTGGCAGGCGTCGAGGACCCCGAGCACATGCAGGAGGCGCGCGACTCGGCGCTCTCCATCGTCCAGGGCCACCGCGTCTCCGAGCTGCAGTCCATCGGCGAGGAGATCTACGACGAGTACATGGCGGAGCGGATCTGGCCCGGCACCCGGGCGCTGGCCCAGGCGCACCTCGACGCGGGCCAGCGGGTGTGGCTGGTCACCGCCGCCCCGGTGGAGATCGCCACGGTGATCGCCCGCCGCCTCGGCCTGACCGGCGCCCTGGGCACCGTCGCCGAGTCGGTCGACGGCGTGTACACGGGCAAACTCGTGGGCGAGCCCCTGCACGGTCCCGCGAAGGCGGAGGCGGTCCGCGCCCTGGCCCTGGCCGAGGGGCTCGACCTCACCAGGTGCGCCGCGTACAGCGACTCGCACAACGACATCCCGATGCTGTCGCTGGTGGGCCACCCCTACGCGATCAACCCGGACTCCAAGCTGCGCAAGCACGCGCGACAGATGGACTGGCGGCTGCGCGACTACCGCACCGGCCGCAAGGCGGCCAAGGTCGGCATCCCGGCCGCCGCCGGCGTGGGCGCGGTGGCCGGGGGCACGGCCGCCGCCATCGCCCTGCACCGCAAGCGCCGCTGACACCCCCGCGGCCGGGCCCGCGCGTGCCCGCTGTGACCGGGCCGGGCCACGACACGCCCGAACCGACTGCCGTACCCCGCAACCGGCCCGATCAGTCCTCTTGGCTGCACACGGCCACAACTCGCCCCGGACTTATCCGGAATTCGAAAGCTTCCGGTCACCAACCGGTCAGCTCCTCATGCCTGAACATGCGTCGATCGGTTACAGAAGCGACGTAATCGATGATTTGAGCAACTCGGTGTAGCAGGGCCTGTACGAAGCGTTATTCTCCTCAGACGCAATCCGGGACCACCCCTTCGTCACGACGGGTGAACGGCCCCGCACTGCACGTGATGGAAGCTCTGCCTCTGGGAGTCCCGTGTACCCACACGTCGGGGTTGACGCCTCGGGCCTGGCTACGCTGCGCGCGACAGTCGCGACAGCCCGAGACATGTTGCGCGGAATCGTCCCCCCCGCGCACGCCGTCCCCGCATTCGCCGCCGTCCCCGCCGGCCCGTGCTACGCCCTCGCCGAGGGCACGGCCGCGGTCGGCAGACGAGGACGCCCGTCCGGCGCTCCCGCTGCCCGCCGTCCCGCCGCCGACAGCGACAGCGCCCGGATGATGGACCTCGTGGAGCGCGCCCAGGCCGGCGAGGCGGAGGCCTTCGGACGGCTCTACGACCAGTACAGCGACACCGTCTACCGCTACATCTACTACCGCGTCGGCGGCAAGGCGACCGCCGAGGACCTCACCAGCGAGACCTTTCTGCGGGCGCTGCGCCGCATCGGCACCTTCACCTGGCAGGGCCGCGACTTCGGCGCCTGGCTGGTGACCATCGCCCGCAACCTCGTCGCCGACCACTTCAAGTCCAGCCGCTTCCGCCTCGAGGTCACCACCGGGGAGATGCTCGACGCCAACGAGGTCGAGCGCTCCCCAGAGGATTCCGTTCTCGAGTCCCTGTCCAACGCCGCCCTCCTCGAAGCCGTACGTCGGCTCAACCCCCAACAGCAGGAGTGCGTCACGCTCCGATTCCTCCAGGGGCTGTCCGTCGCCGAGACGGCCCGCGTCATGGGCAAGAACGAGGGCGCCATCAAGACCCTCCAGTACCGGGCCGTCCGCACCCTCGCCCGGCTCCTCCCGGACGACGCCCGCTGACCCCGCCCGTCCACCGGACGGAGCACAGCGAGCCACGCTCAACTCACGCCGAGTGAAACCCGGTTGGAATCCTCAATCGGGCCACCGGTGTCCGTAACCCAAGTGCCGCGCCCGTCGTTGTGCGGGATACAGGCTCCCTGTGGTCACCCCCTGACCGGCCCCGCTCACCCGATCGTGTGGCGTCGTCCGGGCACGGGAACCCTCAGACCCCCTGGGGAGTCGACCGTCATGACGAGAGGAGGTGCCGCCAGTGATCGCGAACGTATCGGCGCACCGGCGGGCGAACGCCTTCGCCCAGGCCCTGGAGGAGCAGTCCGACCGGGGCACGGCGGCCGAGCGAACCGAAGGACCGGCACCGGCCGCGGCCGCCGCCGAGACCGAACAGGCCCAGCTGCTCACGCTGGCCTCAGGTCTTCGCGCGCTGCCCCGGCCGGAACTCGACCCCGAGGTGAAGGTCGTCCAGCGAGCCCAGCTGGTGGCCGCGTTCGAGGCCATGCTCCAGGAGGGCACCGCCGCAGGCGAGGCGACGGACCGGGCCGTTCCCGAACAGCGCTCGCGCCGTGGCAAGGGCGCCCACCGGGCGACCCCACTGGGCAGACTGCGTCCGCGGTCGCGGCTGGCCAAAGGGCTCACCGCGGGCGGACTCACCGTCGGCGTCGCCGCCGGCGCCCTCGGCGGAGTCGCCGCCGCCAGCTCCGACGCCCTCCCCGGTGACTCCCTCTACGGACTCAAGCGCGGCATCGAGGACGTCAAGCTCACCTTCGCCGACGGCGACGACGAGCGCGGCCGGGTCTACCTCGACCACGCCTCCACCCGGCTCGGCGAGGCCCGCCGGCTGATGGAGCGCGACCGCGCCGGCTCCCTCGACCACGAGTCCCTGAACGAGATCCGCCGCGCCCTGTCCGCC
Organism: Streptomyces sp. GB4-14; assembly: GCF_022696125.1. Taxonomy (NCBI): domain Bacteria; kingdom Bacillati; phylum Actinomycetota; class Actinomycetes; order Kitasatosporales; family Streptomycetaceae; genus Streptomyces; species Streptomyces sp. GB4-14. The sequence goes on from NZ_RZHO01000002.1 coordinate 2,717,020, forward strand.
ATGCGGCACGACGCCTCGGAGGGCCACCGCCTGCTCCGCGAGGCCTACGAGCGCAACCCGGACTCCCTCGGCCCCATGCAGGCGCTCTCTTCCTTCTCCCGCTCCCACCGCGACACCTGGGGCAGTCTGCGCGACCGGCTCCCCGTGCAGCTCGGTGACGTCAGTGAGCAGGTCACGTCGGTGTTCGACGCCATAGACGAGGACGTCGCCCCGCTGCAGTCCCTGCTGCCGCAGTCGCCGAGCGACGGGGCGGACGACGGGAAGCGGCGCGGCGGCTCCGCCCCGGCCTCCGACGCCCCGTCGGCGGCCGAGCCCTCGACGTCCCCCGGCACCGGGCGGGACGGCTCCGGCACGGGCGAGGCGGGCAGCGCGGGACCGACCGGCTCCGCAGACACCGAGCGCGAGAAGGACGGCCTGCTCGGCGGCAACACCGGCGGCCTCCTCGACCCACCCCAGGAGAGCGGCCAGAGCAGTACGTCGCCGCCTACGGGCTCGGCCACCCGGCCTCCCGCCCCCGACGTCACGCTCCCACCTCTCCTACCCGGGCTGCTCCCGGGTCTGGGCATCGACGCGGAGGACCGGGAGTAGCACTGTGGGCGCCCCTCGCCGGCGAGGGGCGCCCACAGTGCACATCACGGGGTCACGGAAAGCTCAGAAGAACACCGACCGCCGCTGCACCAGCAGCTTGTAGAGCGTGTGCTGGATCTGCTCCCGGACCTGGTCGGTCAGGTTGAACATCAGCATCGGATCCTCCGCCGCCTCCGGCGGATATCCCTCCGTGGGAATCGGCTCCCCGAACTGGATCGTCCACTTCGTCGGCAGCGGAATCGCCCCCAGCGGCCCCAGCCAGGGGAACGTCGGCGTGAGCGGGAAGTACGGGAAGCCCAGCAGCCGCGCCAGCGTCTTCGCGTTCCCGATCATCGGATAGATCTCCTCCGCCCCGACGATCGAGCACGGCACGATCGGCACCCCGTGCCGCAGCGCCGTCGACACGAACCCGCCCCGCCCGAACCGCTGCAGCTTGTACCGCTCGGAGAAGGGCTTGCCGATGCCCTTGAAGCCCTCCGGCATCACCCCGACCAACTCGCCCTGCGCCAGCAGCCGCTCGGCGTCCTCCGCGCAGGCCAGCGTGTGCCCCAGCTTCCGCGCCAGCTCGTTCACCACCGGCAGCACGAACACCAGGTCCGCCGCCAGCAGCCGCAGATGACGCCCGGCCGGATGGTGGTCGTGCACGGCGACCTGCATCATCAGCCCGTCCACCGGGACCGTCCCGGAATGGTTGGCGACGATCAGCGCACCGCCCTCGGACGGGATGTTCTCGATGCCCTTCACCTCGACCCGGAAGTACTTCTCGTACATCGGGCGCAGCAGCGACATCAGGACCTGGTCGGTGAGTTCCTCGTCGTAGCCGAAGTCGTCGACCTCGTAGTCCCCGGTGAGGCGGCGGCGCAGGAACGCCAGCCCGCTCGCGATGCGCTGCTCCAGGCCGCCGTCACCGCCCTCGCGGCCCACCGCCCGCTCGTCCTCACCGGTCACGGGATCATCCTCCCGCGCCGCGGCCGTCCCCGGCAGGGGCTGGACCTCCCCCACCGCGGCGGGCGGCCGCGTCCCGCCCTGGCGCCGGCCGGCCGCACCACGGCGGCGCGACGCGGCACTCCCGCGGGAGCGGTGGTCGTCGTCGAACGGAATGACCTTGGCGTCCGCCATCGTTGCTGCGCTCCTCAGTCGGCGCCGTGCGCCGGCACATGGCCGCTGCCCGGCACGGGCAGCGCGGCGATCCGGTCGACGGCCCTCGCGACGGTCTCCGGCGGCAGCAGCCCCGGACCGCGGCTGCGCACGAACTCCGCAAACGTTTCGGCAGTCGAGTACTTGGGGGTGAAACCCAGCGTCTCGCGCATCTGGTCCGTCGCCACCACCCGCCCGTGCGTCAGCAGCCGGATCTGCTCGGGCGAGAAGTCCGACATCCCCAGCGTACGCATCAGCGACCCCGCCCAGGTGACCGCGGGAAGCAGCAGCGGCACCGTCGGCCGGCCCAGCCGCCGCGAGCACTGCGACAGCAGCAGCACCCCGTCCCCGGCGATGTTGAACGTCCCGCTGTTGAGCGTGCCCCGCCTCGGCTCGTGCGCGCCGATCCGCAGCACCTCGACGACGTCGTCCTCGTGCACGAACTGCAGCCGCGGGTCGTAGCCGAACACCGTCGGCAGCACCGGCAGCGCGAAGTACGACGCGAGCGGGGTGTCCGCTGCCGGGCCCAGGATGTTGGCGAACCGCAGCACGCACACGGCGACGTCCGGGCGGCGGCGGGCGAAGCCCCGCACATAGCCCTCGACCTCCACCGTGTCCTTCGCGAAGCCGCCGCTGGGCAGCGACTTGGGCGGCGTCGACTCGGTGAACACCGCCGGGTCGCGCGGCGCCGAGCCGTAGACGTTGGTGCTGGACTTCACCACCAGCCGCTTGATGTTCGGCGACTTCTGGCAGGCGCCCAGCAGCTGCATGGTGCCGATGACGTTCGTCTCCTTCAGCGACGCCCGGCCGCCGCCGCCCAGCGGCGTGCCCGTCACGTCGAGGTGGACGACCGTGTCGGCGCCCGACTCGGCCAACACCCGCGCGATGGTGGGCTGCCGGATGTCCGCCTGGACGAAGTCCGCGCCGCCCAGATGGTGCTCGGGCCGCACCGCGTCCACGGCGACCACCCGGTCCACCTCGGGGTCCCGCTGGATCCGCCGCACGAAGCGGCCCCCGAGCTGCCGGGCCACCCCGGTCACGAGCACGACCTTCCCCAAGATCAGCGCCTTCCTCTCACCCTGCTGCCGACGGCCAACCTACCGGGTCGCCGTCGCCCTGTGATGCCGAGCGGATACGTGAGGTGACAACATCCCCGGGACGTACACCGGACGTACCAAGGCGACGGGGCACCAACGGGCAGTGGCCCCCCACCGAATCGCGGTGGGGGGCCACTGGGACACGCTCTCGCGCTGTCGCTTACTTCTTGTTGCGACGCTGGACGCGCGTGCGCTTGAGCAGCTTGCGGTGCTTCTTCTTGGCCATCCGCTTACGCCGCTTCTTGATAACAGAGCCCACGACTACCCTCGCTCACTTCTCATCACTCGGTGTTTGGGCGCCATGGGCCCACACGACCTTCGAGGGGTCAGCCTACCCGCCCGAGCGCTGAGGTCGTAATCGAGGTGACCGGGAAGGCCCATGAGTGCCCGGTACAGGCCCTCCCGGGATCGCCGTCAGGCCGTGTCCACCCCCACGTAGCTCTCGCGGAGGTACTCGTGAACCGCTTGCTCCGGGACGCGGAAGGACCGCCCCACCCGGATCGCGGGCAGATGACCGCTGTGCACCAGGCGGTACACGGTCATCTTCGACACTCGCATCACCGAGGCGACTTCCGCCACGGTAAGGAACTGAACCTCGTTCAGAGGCCTCTCGCCAGCTGCAGCCATGACACACCTGAACCTTCCGCACTCGACGGCCACCGGCTTCCCCTTCCGGTGACTCTTCGTCGTTGCGTGCTCACTCCCCAATGTAGGGGCGGGTGATGCGAGTGGGGAAGAGGTGCACCCATCGGCGGCCTACTGTGACAGACACGCTCGATTGAGTACGTAGCGGGTCAGCGGCAGGTAGTAATCGGACCGCGCACCGTCGTCAACCGGAACGACCACCGAGACCGCCCCCTCGACCTGCCCCACGAACGGCGCCGGGTCGTTCACGTCCGCCGGCCCGACGCTCTCGAACCCCAGCTGACCTGCCCCGCAGATCCAGCCGTGGTCTCCGATCACCAGCCCGGGCAGCGGCCCGCCGGCGTCCGCGGCGGCCGCCAGAGCGGCCCGAACCGGCAGGGGGGAGTGCGTGTGCGCGCCCGGCTCACAACCGGGGCGCTGCGCGGTCGTGCCCCGGACCAGCCCGACCCCCCGGACGTAGTCGAGCGTGGCCGTGCGTAGACCGAACCGGGTCGTTATGTCGACACAGCGACCCTGCGCCGGGGTGAGAATCTCACATCCCGCCGCCGACAAGGCGTCTGCGAGCGCGGCGTAGAAACCGAGCAGCCGATGCGGGTGCCCGGTGCCCAGCAGCACCGGGACACGGCGCCGCGCGGCCTCCGCCAGCCGCCCCGCACAGGCGTCCAGGGCGGCCAGCGTACGCTCCGGATCGATGATCTCGGGCCCCGACGTCCACCCCGGATCCGCCGCCGCACCGCACCGGTCCGCCATCAGCGCGAGCACCTCCCGCTCGCCCCACGCCCCGACCGGGTCGAGCCCGATCAGCACCCGCGGGTCCCGGGCGGCGAACAGCCGGTAGCTGCGCAGACTCTGTTCCCGGGTGGTGCCCACCACCCCGGCGAGCCCGGCCGTCAGAAGATGCGCGCGAAGGCGGTCGGCGGTCACCACACCCGCGATGGTGCGCCACCTGGCCGCGCCTCCGGGCCGGAACGCGGCCCACGCCCCACGGTCGGCGTAACGGGCGGCTGTCAGGGCAGCAGGCCCCGCAGCGGGAACACCGCCCGCCGGGTCGCCAGGATCGCCTGGTCCAGCCGGTCCGCCGGGTCGTACCCCTCGTCCCACGCGGCCCACGGCACCGGCCACCGGCCGTCCGTCATCCGGTGCGGAGCCGGCTGCCGGGTCCGCGCGTACACCTGCCGCCGCCACTCGTCGGGCACGAGCGTCGTCGGCTCCACGGGCCGCCCGGCCGCCACGGCCACCAGATGCGACCAGGACCTCGGCACGACCTCGACCACCGCGTAACCACCGCCGCCCAGCGCCACCCAGCGGCCGTCGGCGTGCTCGTGCGCCAGGTCGTGGCAGGCCAGCTGCACCGCCCGCTGCGCGTCCAGCGACACCGCCAGGTGCGCCAGCGGGTCCTCGAAGTGCGTGTCGGCCCCGTGCTGCGTCACCAGTACCTGCGGCCGGAAGTCCGCGATCAGCTCCGGCACCACCGCGTGGAACGCCCGCAGCCATCCCGCGTCGCCGGTGCCCGCCGGGAGCGCCACGTTCACCGCGCTGCCCTCGGCGCTCGACGCGCCCGTCTCCTCCGGCCACCCGGTCTGCGGGAACAACGTCCGGGGGTGCTCGTGCAGCGAGATCGTCAGCACCCGCGGGTCGTCCCAGAACGCCGCCTGCACCCCGTCCCCGTGGTGCACGTCGACGTCGATGTACGCCACCCGCTCCGCACCCAGTTCGAGCAGCCGCGCGATCGCCAGCGCGGCGTCGTTGTACACGCAGAACCCGGACGCGGCCCCCGGCATCGCGTGGTGCAGCCCGCCCGCGAAGTTCACCGCGTGCAGCGCGTCGCCCCGCCACACGGCCTCGGCCGCGCCCACCGACTGTCCCGCGATCAGCGCCGACACCTCGTGCATCCCCGCGAACGCCGGATCGTCGAGGGTCCCCAGCCCGTACGCCTGGTCCGCCGACCCCGGATCGGCCGACGCGGCCCGCACCGCGTCGATGTAGTCCTCCCGGTGCACGAGCCGCAGCGTCGACTCCCCCGCCGCCTTCGCCGCGACCACGTTCACGTCACGGTCCAGGCCGAGGGCGGTGACCAGGCTGCGGGTCAGCGCCAGCCGGACCGGGTCCATCGGATGGTCCCGGCCGAAGTCGTAGCCCGTTACTGCTTCGTCCCACATCAGCTGTGCGCGGCCGCTCATGCCCGCCACCGTATCGGTCGGCGCCCGGCGCGAACGAACGGGCGTGCACAAGCGTCACCAGCACCAACACCATCGGCACCAGCATCGCCCCGCGGTAGCTCCAGGCATCCCCCAGCGCACCCACCAGCGGCGAACCGACCAGGAAGCCCACATAGTTGAAGACGTTCAGCCGCGCCACGGCCGCGTCCGACGCCCCCGGCCGCCCCGTCCCGTACGCCCGCCGCCCCGCCGCCGCGAACGTCTGCGGCACCAGGACGCACAGCCCGAGCCCCACCAGCGTGAACCCGAGCATCCCCACCCACGCCCCGGGCGCCCCGGCCACCACGGCGAACCCGGCCGCCGCCACCAGCGCCCCCGCCCGTACCATCGCCACGGCCCCGAACCGCCGCACCCCGATGTCCCCGACGGTCCGCCCCAGCAGCGTGGTGACCATGTAGACGTTGTACGGCACGGTCGCCATCTGCTCGGAACCGCCCAGCACGTCCTGGAGGTACTTCGCGCTCCAGTTGGAGACCGTCGAGTCCCCGATGTACGCCACCGTCATCACCAGGCACAGCGGCAGCAGCCACTTCAGCCCACCGCCCGCGCCGGCCTCGCCGCCCTTCTCCGCGGGCGCCTGGGCCTCCCCGTCGACGTACCACCGGCTGCCCACCAGCGCCGCCGGCAGCAGCACGAGCACCACCGGCAGGTACGACACCCACAGCGGCGGCCCGTAGTGCGCCCCCACCCAGGCGAGCGACGCCCCGGCGATCCCGCCCAGGCTGTACGCCGCGTGGAAGCTCAGCATGATGCTGCGCCCGTACGCCCGCTGCAGACTCACCCCGAGCATGTTCATCGAGGCGTCCAGCGCGCCCACGGCCAGCCCGAACGCCGCCAGCGCCAGAGCCAGCACGGCCATCTGCCGCCCGGCCCCGACGACCAGCAACGCGAGCAGCACGACCGGCTGGGACCACCGCAGAACCCGGCTCGGCGGCACCCGTCGCACCAGCCGCTCCGTGGAGACACTGCCGATGCCGGCCAGGATCGGCACGGCGGCGAGGAAGACGGGCAGCATCCCGTCGGAGACCCCGTACCGGTTCTGGATGGCCGGGATGCGCGTCACGAGCAGAGCGAAGGCGACACCCTGCGTCAGGAAGCTGAACGCCAACGAGGCCCTGCCGCGCCGCAGCACATCAGTCATGGCGGCGAGCGTAGGGCTCGGGGGTACCGGTGGGTAGATCCGGTCAAAGATGAATCGTGCTCAGTTCTCGGGGCGGTCGCCGGCCGCGAGCAGGGGCAGCAACTCCCGCATGTCGCCGAAGAGTCGGGTGGCGGCGTTCAGCTTCTCCGCGGGCGTCATCGCGGTGAACCCGTAGACGTCCATCCCGGCCGCGACGGCCGCCTGGACGCCGAGCGGGCTGTCCTCGACGACCACGCACCGCTCGGGAGCCGTGCCCATCCGCTCGGCCGCGTACAGGAACAGGTCGGGGGCGGGCTTTCCCCGGCCGACGTCCTGCGAGCTGAAGAGCCGCCCGTCGTCGAAGAACCGGTCCAGCCCGGCCGCCCGGTGCCCGACGCGGATCCGCTCATGGCTCCCGGACGACGCCACGCAGTACGGCACCCCGTCCGCCGTCAGCTTCTCCAGCACGTCGGCGACCCCGGGCACGGGCTTCAACTCCCGCTCGAACGCGGCGAAGACACGGGCGTGGAAGACGTCGTCGAAGTCGGCCGGCAGCCGCTGCCCGGTCCGGGCCTCGATGAGGTCGTGCACCCGGTGCATGGCCGACCCCATGTAGTCGCGGATGGAGTCCTCGTAGGTGGTGGGGTGCCCGAGCTCGGTGAGGTAGGCGGCGAGGTGTCGGTTGGACATGGGCTCGCTGTCGACGAGGACGCCGTCGCTGTCGAAAATCACCAGGTCATAGCGCATGGACCGACCATAAACGCAGAAAGCCCCCGTGCCGAATGGCACGGGGGCTTTCTCAAGAATTGTTCGGCGGCGTCCTACTCTCCCACAGGGTCCCCCCTGCAGTACCATCGGCGCTGTAAGGCTTAGCTTCCGGGTTCGGAATGTAACCGGGCGTTTCCCCTACGCTATGACCACCGAAACACTATGAAACTGACAACCGCACCATGCCGTGACCATGGCATGGGGTTGTTCGTGGTTTCAGAACCAACACAGTGGACGCGAGCAACTGAGGACAAGCCCTCGGCCTATTAGTACCGGTCAACTCCACACGTTACCGTGCTTCCATATCCGGCCTATCAACCCAGTCGTCTACTGGGAGCCTTACCCTCTCTAGGAGGTGGGAGTCCTCATCTCGAAGCAGGCTTCCCGCTTAGATGCTTTCAGCGGTTATCCCTCCCGAACGTAGCCAACCAGCCATGCCCTTGGCAGAACAACTGGCACACCAGAGGTTCGTCCGTCCCGGTCCTCTCGTACTAGGGACAGCCCTTCTCAAGACTCCTACGCGCACAGCGGATAGGGACCGAACTGTCTCACGACGTTCTAAACCCAGCTCGCGTACCGCTTTAATGGGCGAACAGCCCAACCCTTGGGACCGACTCCAGCCCCAGGATGCGACGAGCCGACATCGAGGTGCCAAACCATCCCGTCGATATGGACTCTTGGGGAAGATCAGCCTGTTATCCCCGGGGTACCTTTTATCCGTTGAGCGACGGCGCTTCCACAAGCCACCGCCGGATCACTAGTCCCGACTTTCGTCCCTGCTCGACCCGTCGGTCTCACAGTCAAGCTCCCTTGTGCACTTACACTCAACACCTGATTGCCAACCAGGCTGAGGGAACCTTTGGGCGCCTCCGTTACCCTTTAGGAGGCAACCGCCCCAGTTAAACTACCCATCAGACACTGTCCCTGATCCGGATCACGGACCCAGGTTAGACATCCAGCACGACCAGACTGGTATTTCAACGACGACTCCACCCGAACTGGCGTCCGAGCTTCACAGTCTCCCAGCTATCCTACACAAGCCGAACCGAACACCAATATCAAACTGTAGTAAAGGTCCCGGGGTCTTTCCGTCCTGCTGCGCGAAACGAGCATCTTTACTCGTAGTGCAATTTCACCGGGCCTATGGTTGAGACAGTCGAGAAGTCGTTACGCCATTCGTGCAGGTCGGAACTTACCCGACAAGGAATTTCGCTACCTTAGGATGGTTATAGTTACCACCGCCGTTTACTGGCGCTTAAGTTCTCAGCTTCGCCCACCCGAAAGTGAGCTAACCGGTCCCCTTAACGTTCCAGCACCGGGCAGGCGTCAGTCCGTATACATCGCCTTACGGCTTCGCACGGACCTGTGTTTTTAGTAAACAGTCGCTTCTCGCTGGTCTCTGCGGCCACCCCCAGCTCAGAGCGCGAAGCTCATCACCGGATGTGGCCCCCCTTCTCCCGAAGTTACGGGGGCATTTTGCCGAGTTCCTTAACCATAGTTCACCCGAACGCCTCGGTATTCTCTACCTGACCACCTGAGTCGGTTTAGGGTACGGGCCGCCATGAAACTCGCTAGAGGCTTTTCTCGACAGCATAGGATCATCCACTTCACCACAATCGGCTCGGCATCAGGTCTCAGACTATGTGCCAGGCGGATTTGCCTACCTGACGTCCTACACCCTTACCCCGGGACAACCACCGCCCGGGATGGACTACCTTCCTGCGTCACCCCATCACTCACCTACTACCAGCTCGGGTCACCGGCTCCACCACTCCGACCTCGTCCGAAGACTCAGCCGACGGCTTCACGGGCTTAGCATCACTGGATTCGATGTTTGACGCTTCACAGCGGGTACCGGAATATCAACCGGTTATCCATCGACTACGCCTGTCGGCCTCGCCTTAGGTCCCGACTTACCCTGGGCAGATCAGCTTGACCCAGGAACCCTTAGTCAATCGGCGCACACGTTTCTCACGTGTGAATCGCTACTCATGCCTGCATTCTCACTCGTCAACCGTCCACAACTCGCTTCCGCGGCTGCTTCACCCGGCAGACGACGCTCCCCTACCCATCACAGCACCCGTTGGGGCTATCTGCTGCAATGACACGACTTCGGCGGTACGCTTGAGCCCCGCTACATTGTCGGCGCGGAATCACTAGACCAGTGAGCTATTACGCACTCTTTCAAGGGTGGCTGCTTCTAAGCCAACCTCCTGGTTGTCTGTGCGACTCCACATCCTTTCCCACTTAGCGTACGCTTAGGGGCCTTAGTCGATGCTCTGGGCTGTTTCCCTCTCGACCATGGAGCTTATCCCCCACAGTCTCACTGCCGCGCTCTCACTTACCGGCATTCGGAGTTTGGCTAAGGTCAGTAACCCGGTAGGGCCCATCGCCTATCCAGTGCTCTACCTCCGGCAAGAAACACACGACGCTGCACCTAAATGCATTTCGGGGAGAACCAGCTATCACGGAGTTTGATTGGCCTTTCACCCCTAACCACAGGTCATCCCCCAGGTTTTCAACCCTGGTGGGTTCGGTCCTCCACGAAGTCTTACCTCCGCTTCAACCTGCCCATGGCTAGATCACTCCGCTTCGGGTCTTGAGCGTGCTACTGAAACGCCCTGTTCGGACTCGCTTTCGCTACGGCTTCCCCACCCGGGTTAACCTCGCAACACACCGCAAACTCGCAGGCTCATTCTTCAAAAGGCACGCAGTCACGAGAACAAGGCAAGCCTTGTTCCGACGCTCCCACGGCTTGTAGGCACACGGTTTCAGGTACTATTTCACTCCGCTCCCGCGGTACTTTTCACCATTCCCTCACGGTACTATCCGCTATCGGTCACCAGGGAATATTTAGGCTTAGCGGGTGGTCCCGCCAGATTCACACGGGATTTCTCGGGCCCCGTGCTACTTGGGTGTCTCTCAAACGAGCCGCTGACGTTTCGACTACGGGGGTCTTACCCTCTACGCCGGACCTTTCGCATGTCCTTCGCCTACATCAACGGTTTCTGACTCGTCGACCAGCCGGCAGACTGATCAAGAGAGATCCCACAACCCCGAATGCGCAACCCCTGCCGGGTCTCACACGCATACGGTTTGGCCTCATCCGGTTTCGCTCGCCACTACTCCCGGAATCACGGTTGTTTTCTCTTCCTGCGGGTACTGAGATGTTTCACTTCCCCGCGTTCCCTCCACTTGCCCTATGTGTTCAGGCAAGGGTGACAGCCCATGACGACTGCCGGGTTTCCCCATTCGGACACCCCCGGATCAAAGCCTGGTTGACGACTCCCCGGGGCCTATCGTGGCCTCCCACGTCCTTCATCGGTTCCTGGTGCCAAGGCATCCACCGTGCGCCCTTAAAAACTTGGCCACAGATGCTCGCGTCCACTGTGCAGTTCTCAAACAACGACCAACCACCCATCACCCCAAGCCAAACGGCTCGAGTGCACTGGGGCCGGCACTGAAGGCGACCATGCGGCCGAACCCTCAGACACCCAACAGCGTGCCCGACACAGTCAGTTGACCAGATCAGCGTTCCACGCCCCGAAGAGCAGTACTAGCGCCTGGTCCATCCTGGACCGTGCCGAATAGTCAACGTTCCACCCATGAGCAACCAGTGCGAGACGTTCGCCCGCATGCTGGCCTCTGACCAACCGGAGTTGGTGAGAAGTGCTCCTTAGAAAGGAGGTGATCCAGCCGCACCTTCCGGTACGGCTACCTTGTTACGACTTCGTCCCAATCGCCAGTCCCACCTTCGACAGCTCCCTCCCACAAGGGGTTGGGCCACCGGCTTCGGGTGTTACCGACTTTCGTGACGTGACGGGCGGTGTGTACAAGGCCCGGGAACGTATTCACCGCAGCAATGCTGATCTGCGATTACTAGCGACTCCGACTTCATGGGGTCGAGTTGCAGACCCCAATCCGAACTGAGACCGGCTTTTTGAGATTCGCTCCACCTCGCGGTATCGCAGCTCATTGTACCGGCCATTGTAGCACGTGTGCAGCCCAAGACATAAGGGGCATGATGACTTGACGTCGTCCCCACCTTCCTCCGAGTTGACCCCGGCGGTCTCCCGTGAGTCCCCAGCACCACAAGGGCCTGCTGGCAACACGGGACAAGGGTTGCGCTCGTTGCGGGACTTAACCCAACATCTCACGACACGAGCTGACGACAGCCATGCACCACCTGTACACCGACCACAAGGGGGACCCTGTCTCCAGGGTTTTCCGGTGTATGTCAAGCCTTGGTAAGGTTCTTCGCGTTGCGTCGAATTAAGCCACATGCTCCGCCGCTTGTGCGGGCCCCCGTCAATTCCTTTGAGTTTTAGCCTTGCGGCCGTACTCCCCAGGCGGGGCACTTAATGCGTTAGCTGCGGCACGGACGACGTGGAATGTCGCCCACACCTAGTGCCCACCGTTTACGGCGTGGACTACCAGGGTATCTAATCCTGTTCGCTCCCCACGCTTTCGCTCCTCAGCGTCAGTATCGGCCCAGAGATCCGCCTTCGCCACCGGTGTTCCTCCTGATATCTGCGCATTTCACCGCTACACCAGGAATTCCGATCTCCCCTACCGAACTCTAGCCTGCCCGTATCGACTGCAGACCCGGGGTTAAGCCCCGGGCTTTCACAACCGACGCGACAAGCCGCCTACGAGCTCTTTACGCCCAATAATTCCGGACAACGCTCGCGCCCTACGTATTACCGCGGCTGCTGGCACGTAGTTAGCCGGCGCTTCTTCTGCAGGTACCGTCACTTTCGCTTCTTCCCTGCTGAAAGAGGTTTACAACCCGAAGGCCGTCATCCCTCACGCGGCGTCGCTGCATCAGGCTTTCGCCCATTGTGCAATATTCCCCACTGCTGCCTCCCGTAGGAGTCTGGGCCGTGTCTCAGTCCCAGTGTGGCCGGTCGCCCTCTCAGGCCGGCTACCCGTCGTCGCCTTGGTGAGCCATTACCTCACCAACAAGCTGATAGGCCGCGGGCTCATCCTGCACCGCCGGAGCTTTCGATCACCAAGGATGCCCAAGATGATCAGTATCCGGTATTAGACCCCGTTTCCAGGGCTTGTCCCAGAGTGCAGGGCAGATTGCCCACGTGTTACTCACCCGTTCGCCACTAATCCCCTCCCGAAGGAGGTTCATCGTTCGACTTGCATGTGTTAAGCACGCCGCCAGCGTTCGTCCTGAGCCAGGATCAAACTCTCCGTGAATGTTTACCCGTGATCGGGTGCACACATCACGAGAGCGGAACATCGGGAGGAATAGACCCGACGTTCACAGCGTCCTCGCTGTGTTTTCTTCAAAGGAACCTCGACCATCCGAACCGGATGGACGGGGTATCAACATATCTGGCGTTGACTTTTGGCACGCTGTTGAGTTCTCAAGGAACGGACGCTTCCTTTGTACTCACCCTCTCGGGCTTTCCTCCGGGCGCTTCCCTTCGGTCTTGCGTTTCCGACTCTATCAGATCTTTTTCTCGACCTGACCCCCGGTCAGCGGGGTTTGTCTTTCCGGCCTTGCGGGCCGTTCCGACGAGTGAGACTTTAGCGGATTCCCGGCTCCCGACCTAATCGGGGTCCTGCTCCCTTTCGGGTGCGGATTCCTCATTCCGCGAATACGCACGACAATGACGCGCCGGCAGACAGACTGCTGACGTCGATCAGTGGTGGTACTTGCGGAGTGGCTGTCCGGGGCCGACCGGAGTCGGTGCTCACGTCGGACAACTCGGAGAACCCTACGGATCCCCCGGACGCGTGTCAACTCGCTGCGGTCCCCCACCCCGGGGGCGTAGTCTCGTGGGCATGACGACGCGTACGCACAGCCAGTTCTGGTGGGCCGCCTGACGGCGGTCGTCCTGCGTATGCACTCAACGGCCGCCGCCTCGGCGGCCGTTTCGCTTTCTCCCTCCGGAGCTCGAGGGGCGGCCGCCCGGACGGCGGTCCCGACGCTCGACAGGAGTAGGGAGAAGAGATGACTCGGGTCTTCAGCGGTATCAAGCCGACCGGACATCTGACGCTGGGGAACTACCTCGGAGCCATGCGGCGCTGGGCCACGGTCGACCAGTACCGGGCGGACGCGCTGTTCTGCATCGTCGACCTGCACGCCCTGACCGTGGACCACGATCCGGCGCGGGTGCGCCGGCTGAGCAGGCAGGCGGCCACGCTCCTGCTGGCGTCGGGGCTGGATCCGGAGCGGTGCACGGTGTTCGTGCAGAGCCATGTGGACGAGCACACCCGGCTGTCGTACCTGCTGGAGTGCGTGGCCACGGACGGCGAGATGCGCCGGATGATCCAGTACAAGGAGAAGGCGGCGCGCGAGCAGCGGCGGGGCGGGAGCGTGCGGCTGTCGCTGCTGACGTATCCGGTGCTGATGGCGGCGGACATCCTGGCGTACGGGACGGACGAGGTGCCGGTCGGGAACGACCAGACGCAGCACGTGGAGCTCGCGCGGGACATCGCGGTGCGGTTCAACCAGCGGTACGGACACACGTTCGTCGTGCCGCGGGCGACCAGCCCGGGGGTGGCGGCGCGCGTGATGAACCTCCAGGACCCCGCCTCGAAGATGGGCAAGAGCGACGACACCGGGCCGGGGATCGTCTATCTGCTGGACGAGCCGGACGTGGTGCGGAAGAAGGTCATGCGCGCGGTGACCGACAGCGGCAGCGAGGTCGTCTACGACCGGGAGTCGCGGCCCGGGCTCGCCAATCTGCTGGAGATCCTGGCGGCCTGCACCGGCGGGGATCCCGCGGAGCTGGCGGGCTCCTACGACGGGTACGGGGCGCTGAAGAGAGACACGACCGACGCGGTGATCGAGGTGCTGCGGCCGTTGCGGGAGCGGCACCAGGAGCTGTGCGCCGATCCCGGTTTTCTGGAGGGCGTGCTGCGGGAGGGGGCCGAGCGGGCGCGCGGGATGGCGCGGCCGACGGTGGACGCCGCCTACCGGGCGATCGGACTGCTGCCGGCCTCGGAGGAGGTGCCGTTGAACGCGGCCCGGTAGGCGCGGGGGCTGGTGGCGAGGCGCGATGCGAAGTGCTGGCGCATCGTGACCTCGCTGCCGAAGCCGGCGCGGCGGGCGACCTCGGGCATGGGCAGGTCGGTGCGTTCGAGGAGACGCTGGGCGGCGGCGATGCGCTGGTCGAGGAGCCAGCGGAGCGGGGTGGCGCCGGTCGCCGCGGTGAAGCGGCGGGCGAAGGTGCGCGGGGCCATGCCGGCGTGGGCGGCCAGGTCGGCGACGGTGAGCGGTTCGTGGAGGCGGCGCAGTGCGTACTCGCGTACGGCGGCGAGGGTGTCGGCGTCTCGGTCGGCGCGGGGTGTGGGGTGCTGGATGAACTGCGCCTGGGTGCCCGTGCGGAACGGCGCGGTGACCATGGAGCGGGCGACGGTGGCGGCGGCCTCGGCTCCGTGGGCGACGCGGACCAGGTGGAGGCAGAGGTCGATGCCGGCGGCGGTCCCGGCCGAGGTCCAGAGGTTGCCGTCCTCGATGAAGAGCGCGTCGGGTTCGACGGTGACGCGGGGGTGGCGGGCCTGGAGGTGCGGGGCGAGGTGCCAGTGGGTGACGGCGCGGCGGCCGTCGAGGAGTCCGGCGCGGGCGAGGACGAAGGCGCCGGCGCAGAGGGCGGCGATCGGGGTGCCGGCGTGATGGGCGCGGCGCAGGGCGTCGAGGACGGGTCCGGCGACGGGGGTGTCGTGGTCGACCAGGCCCGGGACGACGATCAGGTCGGCGTCGTCGAGCCAGTCGAGGGGGCGGTCGGGGGTGAGGGTGAGGCCGCCCGGCATGGGGATCGGGTCGTCCGGGGCGGCGGCCGTGCGGCGCAGTTCGAAGGGCGGGACGCCGGGGAGGGTGCGTTCGCTGCCCCAGACCTCGGTGATGACGGAGACGTCGAAGGCGCGGATGCCGGGGAAGGCGAGGAGGGCGATGCGCTGCATCCCTTCATGATGGACGCGCCCGGGGGGTGGCAGGAAGCCATCGATGCTCAGCTTTCCTGCCACTGGTGGGCGGGGAGGCCCGGCGGGAGCATCGGGGACATGGAGAAGACACCGGTTGAGGTTGCTGGGAACTGCGCGCTCGTCGTGGTCGACGTGCAGAAGGGGTTCGAGGACGCGTACTGGGGACGGCGGAACAACCCGGACGCGGAGCGGAACATCGCCGCGCTGATCGACCTATGGCAGGAGACCGGGCGGCCGGTGGTGTTCGTACGGCACGACTCGCCCGCTCGGTCGCGGTCGCCGTTGCGGGTGGGGTACGAGGGGAACGACTTCAAGGACGTCGTCGAGGAGCGGCGGGGGAAGGGGTCGGGACCCGAGCTGCTGGTGACGAAGTCGGTGAACTCGGCCTTCTACGGGGAGCCGGATCTCGACGGGTGGCTGAAGGGCGCCGGGGTGCGGCAGATCGTGATCGCCGGCATCCAGACGAACATGTGCAACGAGACGACGGCCCGTATGGGCGGGAACCTCGGCTACGACGTGCTGTTCCCGCTGGACGCCATGCACACGTTCGACCTGGCCGGGCCGTTCGGCTGGTCGGCGACGGCGGACGAGCTGACGCGGGCCACGGCGGTGTCGCTGCACGGCGGGCGGTTCGCGCGGGTGGTGACGACGGGGGACGTACTGGCCGGGGCACGGTGAGGCCTCGGGGGACCGCGGCGCGGTGACGTGCCGGCCGCGGCCTGCCCGGTGTCAGCCGTTGCTGCCGGAGGCGAGTTCGCGGCTGCGGTCGCGGGCGGCCTCCAGGGCCGCGATGAGGGCGGCGCGGACGCCGTGGTTCTCCAGCTCGCGGATGGCGTTGATGGTCGTGCCGGCGGGGGACGTGACGTTCTCCCGCAGCTTCACGGGGTGTTCGCCGCTGTCGCGGAGCATCGTCGCGGCGCCGATCGCGGACTGCACGATCAGGTCGTGCGCCTTGTCGCGGGGCAGGCCGAGCAGGATGCCGGCGTCCGTCATCGCCTCGACCAGGTAGAAGAAGTACGCCGGGCCGGAGCCGGAGAGCGCCGTGCAGGCGTCCTGCTGGGACTCGGGGACGCGGAGGGTCTTGCCGACGGCGCCGAAGATCTCCTCGGCGTGGGCGAGGTGGTCCGCGGTGGCGTGGCGGCCGGCGGAGATGACCGACATGGCCTCGTCGACGAGGGCGGGCGTGTTAGTCATGACGCGGACGACCGGGGTGCCCTCGGCGAGGCGCTCCTCGAAGTACGCGGTGGGGATGCCCGCCGCGCCGCTGACGACCAGGCGGTCGGCGGGGACGTGCGGGGCGAGATCGTCGAGGAGGGTGCCCATGTCCTGCGGCTTGACCGTGAGGATCAGGGTGTCGGCGGTCTTGGCGGCTTCCTGGTTGGTGACCGGGGTGACGCCGTGACGGGCGCGGAGCTCGTCGGCGCGTTCCCGGCGGCGGGCGGTGACCAGGAGGTCGTCGGGGGACCAGCCGGCGCGGATCATTCCGCTGAGCAGGGCTTCGCCGATCTTGCCGGTGCCGAGGACTGCGACTTTCTGGGTCATGGCTGGGGGTGCCCTCCGGGGGTGGGTCGTCCTGGGGGTGATTGTCCCATCCGGGGGGTGGTGGGGGTGGGGTTGTCCGGTGGGCGGACGGGCCGGACTACACCGTGCGGCGTTTCAGGGTTGCCGCGCCCAGCGTCAGGACCAGGAGGGCGACCGCCGCGACGACCGTGACGTCGCGGACGAAGGCCGTCGTGAGGTCGGCGTGGTGGAGGACCTCGTTCATGCCGTCGACGGCGTAGGACATGGGGAGGACGTCGGAGATCGCCTCCAGGACCGGGTGCATGGCGTCGCGCGGGGTGAAGAGGCCGCACAGCAGCAGCTGCGGGAAGATCACCGCCGGCATGAACTGCACCGCCTGGAACTCCGACGCCGCGAACGCCGACACGAACAGGCCGAGGGCGGTGCCGAGGAGCGCGTCGAGAAGGGCGACCAGGAGCAGCAGCCAGGGGCTGCCGATGACGTCGAGGTCCAGGAACCACACCGCGAGACCGGTCGCGAGGGCCGACTGGACGACCGCGACGGCGCCGAAGGCGAGGGCGTAGCCGGCGATCAGGTCGCCCTTGCCGAGAGGCATGGCGAGCAGGCGTTCCAGGGTGCCGGAGGTGCGTTCGCGCAGGGTGGCGATCGACGTGACCAGGAACATCGTGATCAGCGGGAAGATGCCGAGCAGCGAGGCGCCGATGGTGTCGAAGGTGCGGGCGCTGCCGTCGAAGACGTAGCGGAGCAGGAACAGCATCACGCACGGGACGAGGATCATCAGCGCGATGGTGCGCGGGTCGTGGCGGAGCTGGCGCAGCACCCGGGCTGCGGTGGCGAAGGTGCGCGGCAGGCTGAGGGCGCTCGTGGCGGTCATCGGGTGGACTCCTTGGTACGGGTTGCCGCGGCGGCCTCGTCGACCAGGCGGAGGAACGCGGTCTCGACGGTGTCGGCGCCGGTGCGGGTGCGCAGGGCCTCGGGCGCGCCCTCGGCGAGGACCTCGCCCGCGCGCATGAGGAGCAGCTGGTCGCAGCGCTCGGCCTCGTCCATCACATGGGAGGAGACGAGGAGGGTGGCGCCGCGCTCGGCGGCGAGGCCGTGGAAGAGCCGCCACAGGTCGCGGCGGAGTACGGGGTCCAGGCCGACGGTGGGTTCGTCGAGGACCAGCAGCTCGGGCGTGCCGAGAAGGGCGACGGCGAGGGAGACGCGGCTGCGCTGGCCGCCGGAGAGGGCGCCGGCGAGGGAGTCGGCGTGACCGGTGAGGTCGACGTCGGCTATGGCCCGGGTGACGTTGTCGTGGCGGCGGTCGGCGGCTGCCCGGCCCGGGTCGAGGACCGCGGCGAAGTAGTCGAGGTTCTGGCGGACGGTCAGGTCGTCGTAGACGGACGGGGCCTGGGTGACGTAGCCGATGCGGGTGCGCAGGGAGGGGTGGCCGGCGGGGCGGCCGAGGACGTCGAGGGTGCCGCTGACCTTGGCCTGGGTGCCGACGACGGCGCGCATCAGCGTGGACTTGCCGCAGCCGGAGGGGCCGAGGAGGCCGGTGATGCGGCCGCGCGGGACGGTGAAGCCGAGGCCGCGCAGCACGGTGCGGGAGCCCCGGACGACGGTGAGGTCCTGGGCGTGCACGGCCGGCTCCTCCGGGGGCCGGGAGGAGTAATTCATCATGTGATGAATACTCCTCCCGGCGGCGCGGACGCGTCAAGCAGCCGGCCGCTTGGAGGCGAGGAGGAGGACGACGTCGTACGTCTCCTCGACGATCCCGTCCGGGAAGGCCTCGAGGACGTGGCGGCGCTCCTCGGCGAGGAAGGCGGCGGTGCGGTCGGGGCTCTGGACGAGGAAGAGGGAGTGGCTGCCGATGTTGGCCAGGTGGGCGTCCACGGGGACGCGGCGGCTCCAGCGGACGGCGCGGCGCGTGAAGTCCAGCCGGCCCGAGGGGTCGGCGGTCGCGGCGTCGATGTCGTTCTTCTCGCGGGAGAAGTCCCGCCCGAAGTGCCGGCCGGCCCGGGCGGACGCCTCGGCGATCCACGGCACGTCGTCGGCGCTGGTGTTCCACCACAGGGCGAGGGCGCCGCCGGGGCGCAGCACCCGCAGGGCCTCGGGGACGGAGCGGGCGGGGTCGGTCCAGTGCCAGGACTGGGCGTAGGTGATCAGGTCGGCGCTGCCGGCGGCGAGGGGGAGGGCGTTGCCGTCGCCGCGGACGACCGGTGTGCCGGGGAGGCGGCGGCGGAACTCCCCCGCCATGCCCTCGCCCGGCTCGACGGCGACGACGTGCGCGCCGCGCTCGAGCAGGCGGGCGGTGGCCATCCCGGTCCCGGCGCCGACGTCCGCCACCCGGGAGCCCGCGAGCGGGCGGCCGGTGAGGTCCTCGATCGCGTCGAACAGGGCGGGCGGATAGGTGGGGCGGTGGTCCGCGTACTGCGCGGCGACCGCGTTGAAGGAGTGGGCTCGGGCGGTGTGGGTGACCTGGTCGGCCCCGGATGTCGTCATACGGCCATGGTCGCCGTGGGACGGGGCGGGGACGCGGCCTTTTTCCCGAAGTCGGGCCGGGACGCGGGTCAGGCGTCGCGGCGGCGCTTGCGCGCGGGGTTGCCGGAGCGGCGGGTGATGCGGCGGTCGTACTCCTCACGGGCCTGCTCGTACTCGGCGCGGTGCAGCTTCTCGCCGGGGGCCTCGGTGAGGGACCGGAAGAAGTAGGCCAGGAGCGAGCCGACGAACCCGATGGACAGCAGTCCGCGCAGGGACGACTGGCGGTCGGGGTCGGGGCGGGTGGAGAAGGAGGACCAGGTGTGCCCGAAGGCGAGGGCGCTGCAGACCGCGAACATCACGACGACGAGCAGCGAGACGAAGCCGCCGACGGCGGCGATCTGGAGCCCCTGGTAGGCGAACCGCAGCGCGAAGCAGGCGGCGGCAGCGGCGGCCAGCGACCCGACGGCGACACCGGCGCGACGGGCGGCATAGCCGCCGGAGTGGTCGACCCAGGTCGTCCCGAAGAAGCGGAGGGGTTCGGGCCGGGGGCCGGCGGGGGTGGCCGGGGTGCCGTCCGTGCGGTTGTCTTCTGCGCTCACGGGTCGATTGTCACCCCTCGCCCGCGGGAGTGCGGGAGCCCCCCGCCCCACTCGGTCGTGTGACGGAGGGCTCCCCGAGGCGGTCCTAGCAGCGGGGGGCGACGTACCCGTCACTGCCGGTGCGGATGTAGGCGTCCGAGACGTACTGGCCGTTGCCGATGTTGTCCCAGATGTTCGAGGTGCCGTACGGGCCCGTGACCCAGGTGCCCGGCGTCTGGCAGCTGATCCGGACCTGGGCCCCCTCCGACAGGACGCGGACGACGGCGTAACCGGTGCCGGGTCCACTGCGGACGTTCAGCCGGTACCCGGGTGCCACCGGATAGGACGTCGCGAGCGCGGCCGCCGTGGCCGTCACCCCCTGGGCGGCCTCGGCATCCGGAACCGTCCCTGCGGTCGCGTCCCCGCCCGTGACGCCGATGGTCTGCTCGACAGACATGGATGAACCTCCCCCGTCGCGCCCCACGACTGTCGTGGGGCCACGTTGATTCCCGTGATGTCGCTCATGAAACACCACTTCGCATTTCGCACAGAAGGACGGGCACGCCGCAGCTGTCCCGCACACACCATCGACTAGGCTCCGAGCGGCGCGCGCGCGAACGAGAAGCACGGGGGTGGTTCCATGACGCCGCAGCGGAACACCGGAACGGGTGCGGAAGCGGAACTTCCTGAATACGCCGGTCACTACCGTCTGGAGTCCTGCCTGGGCGCCGGGGGCATGGGCGTCGTGCATCTGGCCCGCAGCCCTTCCGGCATGCGGGTCGCGGTCAAGGTCGTCCACGCCCGCTACGCCATGGATCCCGAGTTCAGGGGGCGTTTCCGGCAGGAGGTGGCCGCCGCGCGACGGGTGAGCGGGGCCTTCACCGCGCCCGTCGTCGACGCCGACCCCGATGGCGACCGCCCGTGGATGGCCACCCTCTACATCCCCGGTCCGACGCTGTCCGAGCAGGTGAACCGGAACGGCCCCATGGACCCGGACCAGTCGCGTCGCCTGATGGCCGGGCTCGCCGAGGCGCTGCGGGACATCCACCGGGTCGGCGTCGTGCACCGGGACCTGAAGCCGAGCAACGTGCTGCTCGCCGACGACGGTCCCAAGGTCATCGACTTCGGCATCTCCCGCCCCCGGGACAGCGAACTGCGCACCGAGACCGGCAAATTGATCGGTACACCGCCGTTCATGGCGCCCGAGCAGTTCCGCAGCCCCCGTGAGGTGGGCCCCGCCGCCGACATGTTCGCGCTCGGGTCGCTCATGGTGCACGCGACGACGGGGCGCGGTCCCTTCGACTCCGACAGCCCGTACGTCGTCGCCTATCAGGTCGTCCACGACGAGCCCGACCTGACGGGGGTGCCGCAGTCCCTCGCGTCGCTGGTACGGCGGTGTCTGGCCAAGGAACCCGACGACCGGCCCACTCCCGACGAACTGATGCGGGACCTGCGGTCGGTGTCGGCGACGTACGACACGCAGGTCTTCGTGCCGGCGCAGCGGACGCCAGAAGCGCGGGAGTCGTCCGAGGGTCGGGAGACGTCCGACGCACCCCCGGCGTCCGGCGTACGGGACGAAGCCGCAGCCGCGGCCACGACGGACGCACCCGCCAAGCGGTTTTCACGGCGCCCGGGCCGGCGGGCGGCCCTGGTGGCCGGAGTGCTGTGTGTGGCCGTGCTCGGCGGGTTCGCCGCGCTCCAGGCGTACGACGACACGACACCGCCGCGCCGGACCGCCGCGGCGCAGAGCACGCCGGCCGGATCGGCCGCCTGGGAGACGGTGCCCGCCTCCGAGGACAGCGGCGTGCCCCAGTGCGCGTACGGAGCCGGGAAGCTGCTGTGCGCGGTGCCCGGTCTGGTGTTCGCCCTCGATCCGGCCGACGGCCGCACCGTGTGGCAGCGCGACGTCGCCCCGGGCACCACGCGGAGCGAACCGCCCGTCCTGTCCGCCGGTCTGCTCCAGCCTTCCCTCGACCGGATCGGCGACCTCGAGGCACTCGACCCGGCCACCGGCGACCCCGTGTGGCAGCAGGACGACACGCCCGACTACCAGGGGGTGCGGGCGGTGGGCGACACCCTGCTGCTGACCCGCGCCGACGGCACGGTCACGGGCGTGGACAGCGCATCGGGCGACATCGAGTGGTCCCGCCGGGTCCCCGGTCACGCCGTGCCCTACTTCACCTCCTTCGACGGAGAGGAGGACCCAGCGGCCTACGCGGTGACCACGTCCGACGGCGGGAGCACGACCCGTGTCACAGCGGTCGACCCGGCGACGGGGGACGTGCGGTGGGACGTGGAGCTCGAGGGGTCGATGACGCCCGCGGGAACCGCCGGCGGGCACGTGTTCCTCCTCGCCGGCGGAGGCACGTACGGGGACACCGCTGCCGTGGTCCGGTACACGCCCGGCACCGTCGGCACACAGCGGGTCGCGCTGCCCGTGCCGGTCTCGGATGCGAAGGCCGGCGTGCGGGGCGACACCGTGTACCTCATGGGGGCGGGCGGCTCGCTCGTCGCCGTCGACATGACCGCCGGCGAACAGCTGTGGCGGCTGGAGACGGGGATCAGCCGCGGCTCGGTGCCCGCCGCCGACGGACGGCACGTGTACGTCTCCGCGCCCGACGGACGCCTGCTCGGTGTCGACGCCGGCACGGGCAAGCTCCTCGGGCAGACCCGGCCGCGGCTCGGGCCGGACTCCGACCGGATCCCCGGGACACTTGCCGCGCCTCTCCTCGCGGGGGGCCGCGTCGTCGCGGGCGCCCCCGACGGCACCGTCTTCGCCGTGGACGCGGACGACCCCGCCTCCTGGTGACAGGAAGCGGGGTCGTGCAGGGGCCTCAGCCCAGCTTGCTCACGTCCCGCACCGCGCCCTTGTCCGCGCTCGTCGCCATCGCCGCGTAGGCCCGCAGGGCCGCGGAGACCTTGCGGTCGCGGTTCTTCGGGGCGTAGCGGCCGGCGAGGGCATCCTCGCGGCGGGACAGTTCCGCGTCGTCGACCAGCAGCTCGATGGAGCGGTTCGGGATGTCGATGCGGATGCGGTCGCCGTCCTCGACCAGGGCGATCGTGCCGCCGGAGGCCGCCTCGGGGGAGGCGTGGCCGATGGAGAGGCCGGAGGTGCCGCCGGAGAAGCGGCCGTCGGTGACGAGGGCGCAGGCCTTACCGAGGCCGCGGCTCTTCAGGTACGACGTCGGGTACAGCATCTCCTGCATGCCGGGGCCGCCCTTGGGACCCTCGTAGCGGATGACGACGACGTCGCCCTCCTTCACCTGCTGGGTGAGGATCTTCCGCACGGCGTCCTCCTGCGACTCGCAGACGACCGCCGGGCCCTCGAAGGTCCAGATGGACTCGTCGACGCCGGCCGTCTTGACGACGCAGCCGTCGACGGCGAGGTTGCCGCGCAGCACCGCGAGGCCGCCGTCTTTGGAGTAGGCGTGCTCGGCGGAGCGGATGCAGCCGCCCTCGGCGTCCTCGTCGAGGGTGTCCCAGCGCTCGGACTGGGAGAACGCCTCGGCGGAGCGCTTGCAGCCGGGGGCCGCGTGCCACAGCTCGACCGCCTCCGGGGAGGGGGAGCCGGCGCGGATGTCCCAGGTCTTCAGCCAGTCCGCGAGGGACGGGCTGTGGACGGCGTGGACGTCCTCGTTGAGCAGGCCGGCGCGGTGGAGCTCGCCGAGCAGGGCGGGGATGCCGCCCGCGCGGTGCACGTCCTCCATGTAGTACGTGCGGTCCTTGGCGACGTTCGGGGCGACCTTCGCCAGGCACGGCACGCGGCGGGAGAGGGCGTCGATCTCGGTGAGGCCGAACGGCACCTCCGCCTCCTGGGCGGCGGCCAGCAGGTGCAGGATCGTGTTGGTGGAGCCGCCCATGGCGATGTCCAGCGCCATCGCGTTCTCGAACGCCTGGAAGGTGGCGATGTTGCGAGGCAGGACCGTCTCGTCGTCCTGCTCGTAGTAGCGGCGGGTGAGGTCCATGACCGTCTCGGCCGCGCGGACGTACAGGTCCTTGCGGGCGGTGTGGGTGGCGAGGACCGAGCCGTTGCCGGGGAGGGAGAGGCCGATGGCCTCGGTCAGGCAGTTCATCGAGTTGGCGGTGAACATGCCGGAACAGGAGCCGCAGGTGGGGCAGGCGTTCTCCTCGATGCGGAGGACGTCCGCGTCGGACACCTTGTCGTTGGCGGCCTCGACCATCGCGTCGATCAGGTCCAGCGTGCGGACCGTGCCGTCGACCAGGGTGGCCCGGCCGGACTCCATGGGGCCGCCGGAGACGAAGACGGTCGGGATGTTCAGCCGCAGCGCGGCGTTGAGCATGCCCGGGGTGATCTTGTCGCAGTTGGAGATGCAGATCAGGGCGTCGGCGCAGTGGGCCTCGACCATGTACTCCACGCTGTCCGCGATCAGGTCGCGGGAGGGCAGCGAGTAGAGCATGCCGCCGTGGCCCATCGCGATGCCGTCGTCGACGGCGATGGTGTTGAACTCGCGCGGGATGCCGCCGGCCGCGACGACCGCCTCGCTGACGATCCGGCCGACCGGCGCGAGGTGGGTGTGGCCGGGGACGAACTCGGTGAAGCTGTTGGCGACCGCGATGATCGGCTTCCGGCCGATGTCCGCACCGGGTACACCGGAGGCGCGCATAAGGGCGCGGGCGCCCGCCATGTTGCGGCCGTGGGTGACTGTGCGGGACCTCAGCTCGGGCATCGTCGCTCGCTCCTTCAGACCTTCGGGGAGTCTCCGCCAGAGAGTTCTGACTGCATCGAGCGTACGCCGGTCATCCAGAGGGCGGGACAAGGTGTCCGGAATACGGGACGCGTGTCTCAGGCGGTCCGTGCTCAAGGCCCGGTGAGGTGGCCCTGTACGACGGGGGCGACCCGCCGGACGATGTCCTCGGGGTCCGCGGAGGCGAGCGGCTCGACCCGGATCACGTACCGGATCATCGCGATGCCGACGAGCTGGGCGGCGGCCAGCTCGGCCCGCAGTTCCGCGTCAGGCCGGTCGAGCTGTCCGGCGATCCGGCGCAGCAGCTGGCCGGCGACGAGGCGGCGGAAGACGGCGGCCGCGGCGTCGTTGTTGACGGCGGAGCGGACGATCGCGAGCAGCGGGGCGCGTGTGACCGGGTTCTCCCACAGACCGATGATCATGCGGGTCATCCGCTCGCCCACCTCGTCGGGCGGCCCCTCGAGCACCGAGTCCCGCTGGTCGAGCACCGGTCCGAAGGCGACCTCGACGGCGGCCTCGAAGACGCGCTCCTTGGTGCCGAAGTAGTGGTGCACGAGGGCGGAGTCCACCCCGGCCGCCTTGGCGATGCCCCGGACGGACGTCTTCTCGTAGCCCCGCGCGGAGAACTGCTCGCGGGCGGCGTCGAGGATGCGGTCGCGGGTGCCGGCCGACTCCGGGGCCGGGGGGCGGCCTCGGCGCCGGGGGGCGCCGGTCCCGTCCGGGCCGGCGCTCGCGGTGACGCCGTTCATCGCCTAGGCACCCGGAGGGAGGAGGGGGTCGACAGGGAGGAAGGGGAGGACGCCGAGGCGAGGTGGAGGCGGGTGAAGGCGAGGGCCTCCGCCAGGTCGGCCTCACGTTCGGCGCTGGACATGGCGCGCCGGGTGTTGACCTCGATCACGACATGACCGTCGAAGCCGCTGCGCGCCAGCCCTTCCAGGACCTCGGCGCACGGCTGGTCGCCGCGGCCGGGCACCAGGTGCTCGTCCTTGGCGGAGCCCCGGCCGTCGGCCAGGTGCACGTGCCCCAGCCGGTCGCCCATGCGCTCGACCATCGCGAGGGTGTCCGTGCGGGAGGTGGAGGCGTGGCTCAGGTCGATCGTGAAGTGGCGGTAGTCCTCCTTGGTCACGTCCCAGTCGGGGGCGTAGGCCAGCATTTCGCGGTCGCGGTAGCGCCACGGGTACATGTTCTCCACGGCGAACCGCACGTCGGTCTCGTCCGCCATCCGCCAGATGCCCTCCACGAAGTCGCGGGCGTACTGCCGCTGCCAGCGGAACGGCGGGTGGACGACGACCGTCGACGCGCCGAGCTTCTCGGCGGCGGCCCGGGCCCGCTGGAGCTTGGTCCAGGGGTCGGTGGACCACACGCGCTGCGTGATCAGCAGACAGGGCGCGTGGACGGCGAGGACGGGGATGCGGTGGTAGTCGCTGAGCCTGCGGAGGGCCTCGATGTCCTGGCTGACCGGGTCCGTCCAGACCATCACCTCGACGCCGTCGTACCCGAGGCGCGCGGCGATCTCGAAGGCCGTCGCCGTCGACTCCGGGTACACGGAGGCCGTGGACAGGGCGACCTTCGCATCCGGGATGCGGACTACGTCCCTTGCTTCTGCCACGAGCCTCAGGTTACGGGGTGGGGTGGGGGCGGTGCGGGGTACCGCCCGGCCGTTGTGGTGTTTGCCATAGCGGGCGGTGGCGCCTTCGGGGCCGGGTCGCCTCGTGGGTCAGGCCGGGCCCATGTGGTCGAGGCGGCGGAGTATGACGCCCTCCCGCAGCGCCCAGGGACAGATCTCCAGCCGCTCCACGCCGAACAGGTCCATGGCGCCCTCGGCGACCATCGCCCCGGCGAGCAGCTGGCCCGCGCGGGCCTCGGACACGCCCGGCAGCTCGGCCCGCTCGGCCTCGGTCATCCCGGCCAGCCGCGGCACCCACGCCTCCAGCGACTCGCGCTTCAGCTCCCGCTGCACGTACAGGCCCTCGGCGGAGCCCGGGGCGCCCGCGAGCCGGGCGAGCTGTTTAAAGGTCTTGGAGGTGGCCACCACGTGGTCCGGGGCGCCGAACCGGCTGAAGTCGCCGACCGAGCGCGCTATCTCCGTACGCACATGGCGGCGCAGCGCGCGGACGTCCTCGGCCTCGGGCGGGTCGCCGGGCAGCCACCCGGCGGTGAGGCGGCCCGCGCCGAGCGGGAGCGACACCGCGGCGTCGGGCTCCTCGTCCATGCCGTAGGCGATCTCCAGGGAGCCGCCGCCGATGTCGATGACGAGCAGCTTCCCGGAGGACCAGCCGAACCAGCGGCGGGCGGCGAGGAAGGTGAGCTTCGCCTCCTCCTCGCCGCTGAGCACCTGGAGTTCGACGCCGGTCTCCTCGCGGACGCGGCCGAGGACGTCGTCGGCGTTGCGGGCGTCGCGGACCGCGGAGGTCGCGAACGGCAGCAGCTCCTCCACGCCCTTGTCCTCTGCGGCCTGGAGCGCCTCGTGCACGACCGACACCAGCCGGTCGATGCCCTCGGGGCCGATCGATCCGTCGTCGGCGAGGAGCTGGGCGAGGCGCAGTTCGGCCTTGTGCGAGTGCGCGGGCAGCGGCCGCGCGCCGGGGTGGGCGTCGACCACCAGCAGATGCACCGTGTTCGAACCCACGTCGAGAACACCGAGTCTCATGTACGAAACGCTACTGCCCGCAGCACGCCGTGATGCCCGCTTCCCGACGGCCGGACCGGTGCCGGGGCGGGCGCGCGGCGACTTACCCTGGACGAGTGCCAAAGACGAAAAAGGCGAAGGACGAGAAGACGGACAAAACGGCCAGGAAGGAAAAGCGGGCCGGGCTGGCCGGGGATCCTTCGCGGGCGCCGGCGCCGCGGCCGGGGCCTGCCGACGACGAGCAGGGCCTCGACTTCGCCCGCGCTTGGGTGGAATTTCCTGATCCGGCGGACGACGAGCAGGTCTTCCGCTGCGATCTGACATGGCTCACCTCGCGGTGGAACTGCATCTTCGGCAGCGGCTGCCAGGGCATCCAGGCGGGCCGCGCGGACGACGGGTGCTGCACCCTGGGTGCCCACTTCTCCGACGAGGACGACGAGAAGCGCGTCGCCGAGCATGTGGCGCGTCTCACACCGGACATCTGGCAGCACCACGCGGAGGGCACCCGCAACGGGTGGATCTCCGAGGACGAGGACGGCGAGCGGCAGACGCGCCCCTTCCAGGGCTCGTGCATCTTCCAGAACCGTCCGGGCTTCAAGGGCGGCATGGGGTGCTCGCTGCACATCCTCGCCCTCAAGGAGGGCCGCGAGCCGCTGGAGACCAAGCCGGACGTCTGCTGGCAGCTCCCGGTCCGGCGCACGTACGACTGGATCGACCGGCCCGACGACACGCGGGTGCTCCAGGTGTCGATCGGCGAGTACGACCGGCGCGGCTGGGGCCCCGGCGGCCACGACCTGCACTGGTGGTGCACCTCGGCGACCTCGGCGCACGGCGCGGGTGAGCCGGTGTACGTCTCCTACCGCGCGGAGCTGACCGAGCTGATGGGCAAGGCCGGGTACGAACGGCTGGTCGAGCTGTGCGAGGAGCGGCTGGCGTCGCAGCTGCCGCTGCTGGCGCCGCACCCGGCGGACCCGTCCTGACGGGTCGCTTCCGGTGTCATCGGCGCCCGTCCCCCGAGTGAGGGGGCGGGCGCCTTTTCGCGTCTTCCGGGTTCTGCCTGCTTGCCTTTCTACGACGTGCCCGGGTCCGGGCTGCCCGGGTCGGCGGGCGTGGAGTCGCTCGGCTCCGGGGGTTCGGGGTCCGAGGGCGACGGGTCGGTGGGGGACGGATCGGCCGGGGTCGGATCGGCCGGGGCGGGGTCGTCCGTCGAGGGCTCCGGGTCCGGGTCCGAGGAGGACGGCGGGCCGGTGGGCGTGGGGTCCGAGGGCGACGGCGTCGTGGGGTCCGGGTGCGAGGGAGACGGGGGCGGGCCGGCCGGGGCCGACGGGGAGCCGGTGACCGGGCCGGCCGGGGCGGGGCCGTACCCCTCGATGGACACCACCGAGCCCGCCGGGGAGATCGCCACCGTGGCCCGCCAGTGTCCGGACGGCTCGCGCAGCTGGTCGACGTGGACCCGGACGGTCACCGACTCGCCCGGGGCCAGCGTGCCGGAGGACCGGTTCAGGTAGAGCCAGGAGGCGCCGGTGGACGCGGACCAGCGGACCGGTCCGTCACCCCGCGCGGTCAGGGTGATCAGCGTGGTGTCGCCGCTGCGGGCGGCCGTGACGCCGAGGACGGCGGCGCCCCTGTGCCCGGCGCCGGCGACCTCGACGACCTCCACGGACACGTCCGGTGCGCCGTCGGCGCCGAAGCGGGTCCCGGGGCGGGGCTCGGCGTTGCCGGCGTTCTCGTAGCCGGCGCCCCCCTCACCGTCGAAGTCCACGGTGCCGTCCTCGCGGGCGGAGGACGGACCGCCGCCCACGCCCTCGCCCACCGGGGTGCCCCGGTAGGCCGCCCACAGGGCCAGCACGGGCGCGGCGACGACCGTGGCGACGACGGTCGTCGTGACGGCACGCGCGCGGAGGCGGTCGCGGCGGGCGGCCCGGTCCTTGGGGTCCATGGGGAAGCCGCGCCGGTCGAAGCGGGGCGCGCCGCCGTGCACACGGGGGTGGTGCGCGAGGGCGGTGCGCAGGGCGCCGGTGGGCGCCGGCACGAGCGGCAGGGCGTCCGGGGTGACGCTGGTGCCGGGCCACCGGCCCGGGACGGCCCGCTCGGCGGTACGGCGGCAGCGCGGGCAGTCGTCGACATGGCGGACGAGTTCGCGGCGCAGTGTGCTGCCGAGCACCATGCCCTGGTCGCCGGTGAGGTGCGCCACGCCCGGGCAGGCGCCGGTCTCCACGACGGCGAGGGCGGCGCGGGTGCGTTCCACCTCGCAGGCCGCGGTGGCGAGCAGTTCGCGCGCCGCGGCCGGGGCCATGCCGAGCACGGCGGCGACCTCGTGGGCGGCGAGACGGTGCCGGACGGCGAGTTCGAGCGCCTCGCGCTGCTCCGGGCTGGTCCCGGCGGCCTCCGGCCAGGCGAGCGCGGCCAGTTCGCGGCGGCGCCGCTCCTGCTCCTCGGGGGGCGCGGCGGGGGCGTCCTGGTGTCCCGCGGAGGCACGCTGCCCGCCGGAGCGGCCGCCGGCGTGCGCGGCCTGACGCTTCCGCCTGGCCTCGGCGAGCTTGCGCAGACACGCCCAGCGGGCGAGGGCGTACAGCCACGCGCGGAGGCTGCCGAGTTCGTCCGGGACGTGCCGGTCGCGGCGCTCCGCGAGGTGGAGCGCGTCGGCCAGGGCGGCGGTGGCCGCGTCGTGGTCGCACAGGACGGACAGGCAGTAGGTGAACAGACCGTCCACGTGCGGTTCGTAGCGGGCGGCCGGCCGCCGGTCCGGCGTGCGCGCGGCCGCTCGGTCGCGCGCTTCCCGGTGCGTCCGGTGGGTTCCGGTCGTACGGGTGGACGTACGGGTCGAGGTGTCCGGGCCGCTGCTCGTCATTCGGCGACCGTAGGGGCCGGGGGGCGACGCCTTCCGGCGCCGTGCGCACTTTTAATCCGTACGGGTGAAACGATCCCTCAATCCGGGGACAGGAACCTTTCCCCGCCCCGTGAGCGGCCACGACGCGGGGCGCCCGGCCTCCGGTGGTGACCGGCGCGATCCCCCGCGGCCGGGGAGCGGCGGGGCGGGGGCGGACCCCCGGTGTCGGAGGGGGCCGCTACCTTTTGGGCATGGCTGCCCGTACCAAGACCTCCAAGGACCGTCCGTCCTACCGCTGCACCGAGTGCGGATGGCAGACGGCCAAGTGGCTCGGGCGGTGTCCCGAGTGCCAGGCCTGGGGGACGGTCGAGGAGTACGGTGCGGCGCCCGCCGTGCGGACGACCGCGCCGGGCCGGGTCACCACCTCCGCGCTGCCCATCGGGCAGGTCGACGGGCGGCAGGCCACCGCCCGCTCCACGGGCGTGCCCGAGCTGGACCGGGTGCTCGGCGGCGGGCTGGTGCCCGGAGCGGTGGTGCTGGTCGCGGGCGAGCCGGGTGTGGGCAAGTCCACGCTGCTGCTGGACGTCGCCGCCAAGTCCGCGAGCGACGAGCACCGCACCCTGTACGTCACGGGTGAGGAGTCGGCGAGTCAGGTCCGGCTGCGCGCCGACCGTATCCACGCCATCGACGACCACCTCTATCTCGCCGCCGAGACGGATCTGTCGGCCGTCCTCGGCCACTTGGACGCGGTGAAGCCGTCGCTGCTGATCCTGGACTCGGTGCAGACGGTCGCCTCCCCCGAGATCGACGGCGCGCCGGGCGGCATGGCCCAGGTGCGCGAGGTGGCGGGCGCGCTGATCCGCGCCTCCAAGGAGCGCGGGATGTCCACGCTCCTCGTGGGACATGTCACCAAGGACGGCGCCATCGCGGGCCCGCGCCTCCTGGAGCACCTGGTGGACGTGGTGCTGCACTTCGAGGGCGACCGGCACGCCCGCCTGCGTCTGGTCCGCGGCGTCAAGAACCGCTACGGCACGACCGACGAGGTCGGCTGCTTCGAACTGCACGACGAGGGCATCACGGGCCTCGCGGACCCGAGCGGACTTTTCCTGACCCGTCGTGACGAACCGGTCCCGGGCACCTGTCTGACCGTCACCCTTGAGGGCCGCCGTCCGCTGGTCGCCGAGGTGCAGGCGCTCACCGTGGACTCGCAGATCCCCTCCCCCCGGCGGACCACCTCCGGCCTGGAGACCTCCCGCGTCTCGATGATGCTGGCCGTACTGGAACAGCGCGGCCGGATCAGCGCCTTGGGCAAAAGGGACATCTACTCCGCGACGGTCGGCGGCGTGAAGCTCTCCGAGCCGGCCGCGGACCTGGCCGTCGCGCTCGCCCTGGCGTCCGCCGCGAGTGACACCCCGCTGCCGAAGAACCTCGTCGCGATCGGCGAAGTGGGCCTCGCGGGCGAGGTGAGACGCGTCACGGGCGTGCAGCGCAGGCTCGCCGAGGCGCACCGCCTGGGCTTCACGCACGCCCTGGTGCCGGGCGATCCGGGCAAGGTTCCGGCGGGCATGAAGGTTCTGGAAGTGGCGGACATAGGGGACGCGCTGCGGGTCCTTCCCCGCTCCCGTCGGCGAGAGGCCCCACGGGAGCCGGAGGACCGCCGGTAGACTTTGCCCAGGTCTCGCCCGTCCGTACGAAGCGCGGGGGCGCCCAGAACCTGCGACCGGAGGAGTGCAGTGGCAGCCAACGACCGGGCAGCAGCTCCCGGAAAGTCCGGTGGGAGTGCCGGTTCCGATGGCCTGATGCGCGCCTCGCTGAGCGCTGTGGCGCCCGGCACCGCCCTGCGTGACGGCCTGGAGCGCGTGCTCCGCGGCAACACGGGCGGGCTCATCGTGCTCGGCTCGGACAAGACCGTCGAGGCGCTGTGCAGCGGCGGCTTCGTGCTGGACGTGGAGTTCACCGCGACCCGGCTGCGCGAGCTGTGCAAGCTGGACGGCGGCATCGTGCTGTCCTCGGACCTGTCGAAGATCCTGCGGGCCGGCGTGCAGCTGGTCCCGGACCCGACGATCCCCACCGAGGAGACGGGCACCCGTCACCGCACCGCCGACCGTGTCTCCAAGCAGGTCGGCTTCCCCGTGGTCTCCGTCTCCCAGTCGATGCGGCTGATCGCGCTGTACGTCGACGGGCAGCGCCGCGTCCTGGAGGACTCGGCGGCGATCCTCTCCCGCGCCAACCAGGCGCTGGCGACCCTGGAGCGGTACAAGCTCCGCCTCGACGAGGTCGCGGGCACGCTGTCCGCGCTGGAGATCGAGGACCTGGTGACGGTCCGGGACGTCTCCGCGGTCGCGCAGCGCCTCGAGATGGTGCGCCGCATCGCCACCGAAATCGCCGAATACGTGGTCGAACTGGGCACCGACGGCCGTCTTCTCGCGCTCCAGCTGGACGAGTTGATCGCGGGCGTGGAGCCGGAGCGCGAACTGGTCGTACGGGACTACGTCCCCGAGCCGACCGCGAAGCGCTCCCGCACGGTCGACGAGGCGCTGCACGAGCTGAACGTCCTCACGCACGCGGAGCTGCTGGAGCTGCCGACGGTGGCACGGGCACTGGGGTACACCGGCTCCCCGGAGACCCTGGACTCGGCGGTGTCGCCGCGCGGCTTCCGTCTGCTGGCGAAGGTGCCGCGCCTCCCCGGCGCGATCATCGACCGCCTGGTGGAGCACTTCGGCGGACTGCAGAAGCTGCTCGCCGCGAGCGTGGACGACCTCCAGACGGTGGACGGCGTCGGCGAGGCCCGAGCCCGAAGCGTCCGCGAGGGCCTCTCCCGCCTGGCGGAGAGCAGCATCCTCGAACGCTACGTGTAGGAAAGCCCCCAGGGGCGCGGGGAACTGCGCGCCGAACCCCCACCGGCCCGCCCCCGAGGGGCGCGGGGAACTGCGCGACCGACCCCCACCGGCCCGCAGCTGAAGGCGACCTCGAGAACCCCTAGTCGGCCTTCAGCACGAACGACGTCCGCACCTTCTCGAACCCAGGCGCCTTGGCCTCGACCAAGTACGTCCCCGGTTTCGCCGCCCCCGCCTTGGGCGTCGCACACTCCGGCGCGCTCGGCTTGCGATCCCACTTCACGGTGTACGTGATGCTGTCCCCCGCCGGCACCCGGAACGCCAGACTCCGCGCCTCCTTGGGGCAGTCGTCGGACGCCCAGAACGTGTCGTCGTCCGTCGCCCGGGACACCGTCAGCACCGTCCGCTCAGGACCGAGATCGATCTTGCAGTCCGCCCCCGACGTGTTCCGCGCCGTGAGCAGGAACGCCGGCGTCTCCGTCGGCCCGTACGTGTTGCGCTCGCTGCGCAGACTGAAACGGACTGCGCTCGCCGAGCAGTTGGGCAGTCCGGACCCCGATCCGGCCGGCAGCGCGTCCCCCGCGCCGACCCCCGCGGACGTACCGCCCTCGGAACCACCACCGGCGCTGCCGCCACCGCCCGATCCGTCCGCGCCTCCGGCACCCGCGGAGTCCGCCGGATCGCCGTCGCCGCCCTCGCCGTCGGAGCCGGAACCGGACGATCCGGCGGAGTCGCCGGAGCCGTCGCCGGACCCCTCCGACCCGCCGTCGCCCGTCTCGTCCCGTCCGCCCGGCGCCTGACTGATCGCAGGGCCGGAACCGGACGGTCCGGGGGTGATGGAGGGCGCGGGATTCTTGCCGTTGGCCCCGTTGTTCGAGCCGTTGCCGTTCCCATCGGCGGAGACCACGACCCAGGTGATCACCAACGCCAACAGGGCGAGCACGGACAGCAGTACGGCCCTCCGACGCCAGTAGATGGAGGAGGGAAGCGGCCCGACCGGATTGCGCAGAGATCCCACGGCGCAAACTGTACGAGAGATCCGAGCGTTCGCTTGTCCCACCCGCCGCTCAGCACGCAACTTTTCCGGATCATCATCCCGGTAACCGGCCGCCCACCCCTGTCTTTCGCCAGGTACGGCACACGACGATCGCGGGGTGTGACCGTTCCGGCCGTTCCCTTACGGTCGGTGATCAAGGACTGTGCGGACAGCGGGCCATGCCGTGACATCACCGACCACGCACACGGCGCTGCCACACCCGAGCGTTC
This sequence comes from Streptomyces sp. GB4-14, assembly GCF_022696125.1. Taxonomy (NCBI): domain Bacteria; kingdom Bacillati; phylum Actinomycetota; class Actinomycetes; order Kitasatosporales; family Streptomycetaceae; genus Streptomyces; species Streptomyces sp. GB4-14. The sequence continues at coordinate 2,751,368 of NZ_RZHO01000002.1, forward strand.
GCGATCGCGGTCCTTGCACTCCTGGCCACGGCTGTGGCGTGCGTCTGCGGCGAGGTCCTCTACTCGTCACGTTCTCAAGGGTGTTCGTGGGCGTGCACCACCCGCACGGAGCGCGCACGCCGAACCGGTCCAGGACCGCGCGCGGCCGGTCGCTCCTTCGGTCAACGCCCGTGCCACACAGCCGCCTTCGGAGACGGTGAGAGCGGAGACGTTCAGCCGGCCCCCGGAACGACGCGGAACTCCGCCCGTCCGAGGTCCCGTTGCCCGCCGGTGCTCGGGACGACGTCCTCGGCGGCCAAGCGGCCGCCGTGGTTCGAAGCAGCGCCGGTCGCGGTCGACGGAGACGAACCTGCCGCCGCTCGCACGCAGCGGCGGCAGTCGGCTCTTCGCCGCGGCGGCCCCCAGCGCTGTCGCCACCCGGCGGCCGGCGCGGACGAAGGGCGCGGAGGGCGCACGGGACGGCGCCGAAGGCCTGCCCACCCGCTCGAGGACGCACCCCCGCACCCGGTCGCCCCCCGTGCGGGGGGGGGCGCGACGGCCGCGGTGTCCCGCACGCATCTTCCCGCCGGCGCCCCCCATGCCCCCCTCCCCCGTGCGGCCGCACGCACGGGACCCCGCTCGGGGAACGAAGGGCTCTTCCCCGTGGCGCTCGGCCGTCCACGCGGCCCGGCGTGGCAGGATCGACGGGTCATGACTGCTCCCACGAAGCCCCCGTACGGCACCGCCGCCGATTCCGTGTCCGAGCGTGCTCCCGGTGAGCCGCTGCACTCCCCCGTCATCGACTGGTTCGACGAGCACGCCCGGGACCTTCCGTGGCGGCGCCCGGAGGCCGGCGCGTGGGGGGTGATGGTCAGTGAGTTCATGCTGCAGCAGACCCCGGTCAACCGGGTGCTGCCCGTCTACGAGCAGTGGATGGCCCGGTGGCCTCGCCCCGCCGACCTCGCCGCCGAGGCGCCCGGCGAGGCCGTCCGCGCCTGGGGCCGGCTCGGCTACCCACGCCGCGCCCTGCGGCTGCACGGAGCCGCCGTGGCCATAACGGAACGGCACGGCGGCGACGTACCGTCCGAGCACGCCCAGCTGCTCGCGCTGCCCGGCATCGGCGAGTACACCGCCGCGGCCGTGGCGTCGTTCGCCTACGGGCAGCGGCACGCGGTGCTGGACACCAACGTCCGCCGGGTGTTCGCCCGCGCGGTCAGCGGCACGCAGTACCCGCCGAACGCCACCACCGCCGCCGAGCGCCGGCTCGCCCGGGCGCTGCTGCCGGAGGACGCGGCCACGGCCGCCCGGTGGGCCGCCGCCTCCATGGAGCTGGGCGCGCTGGTGTGCACGGCGAAGAACGAGGCGTGCCACCGCTGCCCGATCGCCGCGCAGTGCGCGTGGCGGCTGGCGGGGAAGCCGGCGCACGACGGGCCGCCGCGCCGCGGGCAGACGTATGCGGGCACCGACCGCCAGGTCCGCGGCCGGCTCCTCGCGGTGCTGCGGGAGGCGCACGGGCCGGTGCCGCAGGCGGCGCTGGACCGGGTGTGGCACGAGCCGGTGCAGCGCGCCCGCGCGCTGGACGGGCTGGTGTCGGACGGCCTGGTGGAGCCGATGCCGGGCGGCCTGTACCGGCTGCCGCTGAGCTGACACCGGGCCCTCGCCGGTCACACGGTTCACGCCCGTCACACCGCGCATGACGGGCGTACCGCCGCATACCCGCACCGAACACCTCACCGCTTCGTCCCGTTCGTCCCTCCGTTACACAACCGACGGACACCCGAGGGCTGCCCGCAGGGTGCTCCGCACAGTGCCGTGACAACGCCTCCGTAGTTTCGATCGCGTGCTCGACCGGAGCACGACGAGACGGAACACGAGCGGTACGGCCGGCCCGCGGGGGCGGGCCGGAACGGGGACCGGAAGGCGGTACACCATGGCGAAGGGCGAGGTGCTCGAGTTCGAGGAGTACGTCCGCACCCGGCAGGACGCGCTGCTGCGCAGCGCCCGGCGCCTGGTCCCGGATCCCGTCGAGGCGCAGGACCTGCTGCAGACCGCGCTGGTGCGCACGTACGGCCGCTGGGAGACCATCGAGGACAAGCGGCTGGCCGACGCCTATCTGCGCCGCGTCATGATCAACACGCGGACGGAGTGGTGGCGGGCGCGCAAGCTGGAGGAGGTGCCCACCGAGCAGCTCCCCGAGTCGCGTGTGGAGGACGCCACCGAGCAGTACGCGGACCGCGCCCTGCTGATGGACGTGCTGAAGGTCCTCGCCCCGAAGCAGCGCAGCGTCGTGGTGCTGCGACACTGGGAGCAGATGTCCACGGACGAGACGGCCGCCGCACTCGGCATGTCGGCCGGAACGGTCAAGAGCACGCTGCACCGGGCGCTGGCCCGGCTCCGCGAGGAGCTGGAGTCCCGCGAGTCGGACGCACGCGCGCTGGAGCGTGAGGAGCGGGAGCGTTGCGCGGCCTGACCGGCGCGGGGCCCGAACGGGCCCGGTCCACCGCCCGGACGGCGAGTACGGCGACGGCCGTGCTCGCCGCCGCTGTGCTGTTCGGGACCGGATGCGGCGCGAGCGGCACCGGCGCCCGGGACGAGGGTCCGGCGCGTGTGGACGGCGGGGCCGGCCCGGCCGCACCCGCCACCGCGTCCTCGCCGACGCCCGACCGCGTGGACGCCGTACTGCTGATCCTGAAGGATCCGGCCGTGTCGGACGAGGTGAAGCGGGAGCTGAAGCCCTGCGTCGCCGACGAGTACCCGGTGGACGTCAGCTACGGCAACCTCACGGGCGAGGCCCGCGACGACGTCGTCGTCAACGTGCTGACCTGCGGAGACGCCGTCGGCATCGGTGCGTACGTGTACCGGCACCAGGGCGACGGCTACGTCAACGTGTTCAGCGCGGAGGAGCCGCCGGTCTACGCCGAGATCGACCGCGGGGACCTGGTGGTGACCAAGCAGGTCTACGGCCGCGGCGACCCGGTGTCGAGCCCGTCCGGCGAGGTCGTGATCACGTACCGCTGGATCTCGGGCCGGTTCGACGAGAGGTACCGCACGCACAACGAGTACGGGCCGGTCGCCGGCGCGGTGCCGACACCGGCGCCGGAAGGCTGAGACACGGCTCACAGCGGGAACCGCCGGCGGGCCTGCGCACGATGAAGGGGTGAACCCGTCGCGCGGCCCGTGCGTCCCGTGGGGTGGGCACAGACACGAGGACCGGGCGGGCGCGGGGGCGGGCCCGGTCCGGGACCACACGAGAACTGAGAGCAGCGGGATGGCAGACCAGACCCATGTCCTGTTCGTCGAGGACGACGACGTCATCCGTGAGGCCACCCAGCTCACGCTGGAACGGGACGGCTTCGCGGTCACCGCGAAGCCCGACGGTCTGTCGGGTCTGGAGGCGTTCCGCGCCGACCGGCCGGACATCGCGCTCCTCGACGTCATGGTGCCCGGCCTGGACGGCGTCAGCCTGTGCCGGCGGATACGGGACGAGTCGACCGTGCCGGTGATCATGCTGTCGGCGCGGGCGGACGCCATCGACGTGGTGCTGGGCCTGGAGGCGGGCGCCGACGACTACGTGACCAAGCCGTTCGACGGCGCGGTCCTGGTCGCCCGGATCCGCGCGGTGCTGCGCCGCTTCGAGCGGGCGGGCGGCGCGGGCGCGGGGCAGGACGACGCGGACGGCGGGCCCGTGCTGGCCTTCGGCGAGCTGGAGATCGACACCGAGGGCATGGAGGTGCGCAAGGCCGGGCAGCCGGTCGCGCTCACCCCGACCGAGATGCGGCTGCTGCTGGAGTTCTCCGCGGCGCCGGGCACCGTCCTCAGCCGCGACAAGCTGCTGGAGCGGGTGTGGGAGTACGGCTGGGGCGGCGACACCCGGGTGGTCGACGTCCATGTGCAGCGGCTGCGCGCGAAGATCGGCCAGGACCGGATCGAGACGGTCCGCGGTTTCGGCTACAAGCTGAAGGCCTGAGCGGGCGGATGCGCGGACACTTCCGGCGCCTGGTGACGGCGTTCGTACGGCGGGCCGGCATCGGCGCGGGCCTGAGATGGAAGCTCAGCGCGGCCATCGCGCTGGTCGGCGCGCTGGTGGCGGTCGCGCTCAGCCTGGTCGTGCACAACGCGGCCCGGGTGTCGATGCTGGACAACGCGCGCGACCTGGCCGACGAGCGCATCATGATCGCCCAGCGGAACTACGAGCTGTCCGGGCGGCTGAACTTCCCCAACACCAAGATCGACGACCCGCAGCTGCCCACGGAGCTGCGCGCCAAGGTCGAGGAGGGCCGCCGCGCCACGTACGTCGCCGACCGGGGTGGCGCGCCGGACATCTGGGCGGCGGTGCCGCTGAAGAACGGGCACGTGATGTCGCTGCACTCCGGCTTCACCGACCGCAGCTCGGACATCCTGAAGGACCTCGACCAGGCCCTGTGGATCGGCTCCACCGCGACCGTGCTGGGCGGCTGCGCGCTCGGGGTGCTCATCGGCGGTCATCTGTCCCGGCGGCTGCGCAAGGCGGCCACGGCCGCCAACCGGGTCGCGGGGGGCGAGACGGACGTACGGGTGCGGGACGCCATCGGCGGGGTGGTGCGGGACGAGACCGACGACCTGGCCAGCGCGGTCGACGCCATGGCGGACGCGCTGCGGCAGCGGCTTGAGGCCGAGCGCCGGGTGACCGCCGACATCGCCCACGAGCTGCGCACCCCGGTGACCGGCCTGCTCACCGCGGCGGAGCTGCTGCCGCCGGGCCGGCCCACGGAGCTGGTGCAGGACCGGGCGCGGGCGATGCGCACCCTCGTCGAGGACGTCCTGGAGGTCGCCCGGCTCGACAGCGCCTCCGAACGGGCCGAGCTGCAGGACATCCTGCTCGGCGAGTTCGTCGCCCGCCGGGTCACGGCGAAGGACCCGGACGTGGTGGTGCGCGTGAGGCACGAGTCGGAGGTCACCACCGACCCGCGGCGGCTGGAGCGGGTGCTGTTCAACCTGCTCGCCAACGCCGCCCGGCACGGCGCCCCGCCCATCGAGGTCACCGTGGAGGGCCGGGTCGTCCGGGTCCGCGACCACGGGCCCGGCTTCCCGGAGGACCTGCTCGCAGAAGGGCCGAGCCGCTTCCGCACGGGCAGCGCGGACCGGGCGGGCCGGGGCCACGGCCTGGGCCTGACCATCGCGGCGGGCCAGGCCCGCGTCCTGGGCGCCCGCCTGACCTTCCGCAACGTCCGCCCGGCCGGCACCCCGCCCGGCACACCCCCCGAGGGCGCCGCGGCCGTCCTGTGGCTTCCGGAACACGCCCCGACGAACACGGGGAGCTATCCGGTGCTGGGGCAGTGAGCGGGCCTCCGGGGCACGTCGCCGCCCCGGAAGCCCGTGAGCCTCAGACCGTCTCGGGCGCCGGCGCGGGGGCGTCCTCCCGCTGGGGGCCCGCGCCCTTCAGCGGGACCTCCTTGACGAAGACCGCCGCCGCCAGCGACAGCACGGCGACGGCCGCGCCCAGCAGGAACGCACCGTGCGTGCCCGAGGAGACCGCGTGCTGGTACGCCTCGCGGGCCGCCTCCGGGAGCTTCGCCAGGCTCGCGGCGTCGAGCTGGGCGGACTGCTCGGTCACCTTGGAGCCCAGCGCGCCCGTCCGCTCCGCCATGACGTCCTGGACGCGGTGGTTGAACAGCGCGCCCATGACCGCGACGCCGAAGGACGAGCCGAGGGTGCGGAACAGGGTGGTCGTGGAGGAGGCCACGCCCATGTCCTTCAGCTCCACGCTGTTCTGCGCGACCAGCATGGTGATCTGCATCAGACAGCCCATGCCGAGGCCCACGACGGCCATGAAGACGCCGGAGGTGAGGCGGGAGGTCCCGGTGTCCATCGTCGACAGCAGGTACAGGCCGACGACGAGCAGGGCGCTGCCCGCCACCGGGAAGACCTTGTAGCGGCCGGTGTTCGTGGTGACCCGGCCCGCGACCATCGAGGTGACCAGCATCGCGCCGAGCATCGGCAGGAGCAGCAGACCGGAGTTGGTGGCCGAGGCGCCCTGCACGGACTGCTGGTACAGCGGCAGGAAGAGCGTCGCGCCGAACATCACGAAGCCCACGATGAAGCCGATGACCGACATCAGCGTGAAGTTGCCGCTGCGGAAGATGTGCAGCGGCACCACCGGCTCGGCGGCCCGGGTCTGCCAGAACACGAAGCCGACCAGGGACGCGACGCCGAGGGCGATCAGCTCCATGATCCGCGTGGAGGTCCAGGCGTACTCGGTGCCGCCCCAGGTGGTGACCAGGACGATCGCGGTGATGCCGACGGTCAGCAGCGCCACCCCGAGGTAGTCGATGCCCGCCTGCGACCGCTTCCTCGGCAGGTGCAGCACCGCGCCGACCGCGGCGAGGGCGATCACGCCGAGCGGCAGGTTGATGTAGAAGGCCCAGCGCCAGCCCCAGTTGTCGGTGATGGTGCCGCCGACGAGCGGCCCGCCGATCATCGCGAGGGCCATCACGGCGGCCATCATGCCCTGGTACTTGCCGCGCTCCCGGGGCGGGATCAGGTCACCGATGATCGCCATGACGCCGACCATCAGACCGCCCGCGCCGAGGCCCTGCAACGCGCGGAAGGCGATGAGCTGCCCCATGTCCTGCGCCATGCCGCTGAGCGCGGAGCCGATCAGGAAGATGACGATGGAGGTGATGAACGAGCCCTTGCGCCCGTACATGTCGCCGATCTTGCCCCACACCGGGGTGGAGGCCGCGGTGGCCAGCGTGTACGCCGTGACCACCCAGGAAAGGTGCTCCAGGCCGCCCAGCTCGCCCACGATCGTGGGCATCGCGGTGCCGATGATCATGTTGTCGAGCATCGCGAGCATCATCGCGATCATGAGGGCGAGCAGCACCACCCGCACACTGCGCGGCTGTTTCCCGCCGTCCGTCGGGGCGGCCCCCGCCGCCACTGTGTCCGTCATGGATCCCACTCCCCCGGCCACCCTCGGTGGCCCGTCTTTACTTACTTGCCGCCCGGCTAGTTGACTACGACGGGAAGCTAGTCGCGTAACTAGCCGGGCGTCAAGTAAGTTTTCGTCAAGAGGGTCCGAGCGGAAAGATGGGCGGCACCATGGACGGCACCAAGCAGCGGCGCCGCGGGAACACCCGCCAGCGCATCCAGGAAGTGGCGCTCGAACTCTTCGCCGAGCAGGGCTACGAGAAGACCTCGCTGCGGGAGATCGCCGAGCGGCTGGACGTCACCAAGGCGGCGCTCTACTACCACTTCAAGACCAAGGAAGAGATCCTCGTCTCCATCTTCGAGGACCTCTCCCGGCCGATCGAGGACCTGATCGAGTGGGGGCGCCTGCAGCCGCACTCGCTGGAGACCAAGCAGGAGATCATCCGCCGTTACAGCGCGGCGCTGATGGAGGCCGCCCCGCTCTTCCGCTTCATGCAGGAGAACCAGGCGGCCATCCGCGAGCTGCGCATCGGGGACATGTTCAAGACGAAGATGCTCGGGCTGCGGGACATCCTCATCGACCCCGACGCCGACCTGGTCGACCAGGTGCGCTGCATCAGCGCCCTGTTCACTCTGCACGCCGGGATGCATGTGCTCCAGGAAGTCGAAAGCGACCCCGGGAAGCGGCATGAAGCCGTTCTCGAGGTCGCCGTCGATCTGATCACCCAGGCCCACCGGGGCTCGGCGGGCGGCTAGGCGGTCGCTTCCGCCCGCTCCCCGTGGGTCAGACCGTCACGCCGTGGCTGCGAAGGAACTTCGCGGGGTCGACGGCGGAGCCGTAGTTCGGGGTCGTGCGGATCTCGAAGTGCAGGTGCGGACCGCTGGAGTTGCCGGTGTTGCCGGACGAGGCGATCTTCTGGCCGGTCTTCACGACCTGGCCGACCTTCACGTGCACGGACGACAGGTGGGCGTACTGGGAGTACGTCTTGTTGCCGTGCTTGATCACGATGGCGTTGCCGTACGCGGGACCGTCACCGGCGCCGTTGCCGCCGGCCTTGACGACCGTGCCGCCGTGGGCGGCCATCACCGGGGTGCCGGTCGGGACGGCGTAGTCCTGGCCGGAGTGCTTGTGCGCCCACATGCCGCCGTTCTGCGCGAAGCTCGCCGACAGCTTGTAGGACTTCACCGGGTCGATCCAGGAGGCGGCCTTCTTCTTGGCCGCGGCCTTCGCCGCCTTCTTGGCCTGCGCGGCCTTGGCGGCAGCGGCCTTCTTCGCCTCGGCGGCCTTCTGCGCCTTGGCGGCCTGCGCCTGGACGGCCTTCGCCTGCGTCTCGGCGGCCTTGGACTGGGCGGCCGCCTGCGCCTGCACGGCGCCGGCCGCACCGGAGGCGGCCGTGTTGTCGACGGCGGCCGCGACCCCGGCTCCCAGGACGACCGAGGTGCCCAGGCCGGCGGCCAGGACGGCCGCACGGGTACGGGTGGCGGACGTGCGGGGGAAACGGGACGTGACGCGCTCGAACATCGAAACCTCATGGGGGAGGGGACAGAGGAGAACCACCGGCTCACGGGACCCGCGGCGTGGTGGCCATTCAGTGGTAACCCTTTCGCCCGAAAAGCCGCAAAGGTGTGACCTACGACGTAAATTCGTAGATACAGACCGGTATGCATAGCCCCTGAGACGCGGCTCACAGGGCCCCAAAGCCCCATTTCAAGCCGATCGTGCGCTATATCGCCCGTAATGTCCGATGTAGTTTCGGCGCCCCTCTACTATTCCGGGCCGTACGTGACGTGGGTCCTGTGCGGCACGTCACCTGCGGAGTGAAAAAGCGGGTGCAGAAATGTGGCGCAGGCCTCTGGTCGCCTACCGCCCGGTAACCCTACGGTTCACCTCGCGTCACCCTCGCACACGAGCATGCACACGACATGTTGGCAGCGTCACGGACGTGAGAGGACCCCCACGACATGAGAAGCCGACGCCCCTGGTTGCGCCGCGTATCGGTGACCGCCGTCTCCGCGACCGCCCTGGTGGCCCTCGCCGCACCCGCCGAGGCCACACCCTCCACAGCGGCCCCCACGACGGCCACCGCCGCCCTCCCGGCCACCGCCCCCGCCCTCGCGGCGGACGTCGACTACGACACCTGGCAGCGTGACTGCAGGGCCGTCATGGACCAGGCCCTGCCCTATGTGCAGCAGCGCATCGCCGACGCCCGGCCGGGCGAGAAGCAGGCGATCGTCCTCGACATCGACAACACCGCCCTGGAGACCGATTTCGGCTTCAGCTTCCCGCAGCCCGCCAACGAGCCCGTCCTGGAGGTCGCCCGGTACGCCGAGCAGCGCGGGGTCGACCTGTTCTTCGTCACCGCCCGGCCCGGCATCATCTACGCGCCCACCGAGTGGAACCTCGACCACGCCGGCTACGAGTCCTCCGGCCTGTACGTCCGGAGCTTCGTCGACCTCTTCCGGAACGTCGCCGAGTACAAGACGGCCCAGCGTGTCGCCATCGAGCGCAAGGGCTACACGATCATCGCCAACATCGGCAACAGCGCCACCGACCTCTCCGGCGGCCACGCCGAGCGCACCTTCAAGCTCCCGGACTACGACGGCCGGCTCTCCTGACCCCCCCCGGACATACGAAAGGGGCCGGCACCCTCGCGGGTGCCGGCCCCTCTCACAGGCCTTGAGGCAGGGCGCTTACGCGTCCTTGCTCAGGTTCGGACCGGCGCCGCCGGCCGCCTGCTCGATCGGCGGGACGTCGGGCAGGGCCGACTTCTCCTCGCCGCGGAAGGTGAAGGTCTGCGCCTCGCCCTCGCCCTCGGTGTCCACGACCACGATGTGACCGGGACGCAGCTCGCCGAAGAGGATCTTCTCCGACAGCGAGTCCTCGATCTCCCGCTGGATGGTCCGGCGCAGCGGCCGGGCGCCCAGCACGGGGTCGTAGCCCTTCTTGGACAGCAGCTCCTTGGCGGACTGGGAGAGCTCGATGCCCATGTCCCGGTCCTTCAGGCGCTCGTCCACCTTGTCGATCATCAGGTCGACGATCCGCAGGATGTCGCCCTGGGTCAGCTGCGGGAAGACCACCACGTCGTCGACGCGGTTGAGGAACTCGGGCCGGAAGTGCTGCTTGAGCTCGTCCGAGACCTTGTTCTTCATGCGCTCGTAGTTGGTCTTCGTGTCGCCCGCGGCGGCGAAGCCCAGGTTGAAGCCCTTGGAGATGTCCCGGGTGCCGAGGTTGGTCGTCATGATGATGACCGTGTTCTTGAAGTCGACGACCCGGCCCTGGGAGTCGGTCAGGCGACCGTCCTCCAGGATCTGCAGCAGCGAGTTGAAGATGTCCGGGTGGGCCTTCTCGACCTCGTCGAAGAGGACGACCGAGAACGGCTTGCGGCGCACCTTCTCCGTCAGCTGGCCGCCCTCCTCGTAGCCCACGTAGCCGGGGGGCGAACCGAAGAGACGCGACACCGTGTGCTTCTCGCTGAACTCCGACATGTCGAGGGAGATCAGCGCGTCCTCGTCGCCGAAGAGGAACTCCGCGAGCGCCTTGGACAGCTCCGTCTTACCGACGCCGGACGGACCGGCGAAGATGAACGAGCCACCCGGACGCTTCGGGTCCTTCAGGCCGGCGCGCGTACGGCGGATCGCCTTGGACAGCGCCTTGACGGCGTCGTCCTGGCCGATGACCCGCTTGTGCAGCTCCTCCTCCATGCGGAGCAGGCGGCTGGACTCCTCCTCGGTCAGCTTGAAGACCGGAATGCCGGTGGCGGTCGCGAGGACCTCGGCGATCAGCTCGCCGTCGACCTCGGCGACGACGTCCATGTCGCCGGCCTTCCACTCCTTCTCCCGCTTCGCCTTGGCGGCGAGGAGCTGCTTCTCCTTGTCGCGCAGCGAGGCGGCCTTCTCGAAGTCCTGCGAGTCGATCGCGGACTCCTTGTCGCGGCGGACGCCGGCGATCTTCTCGTCGAACTCACGCAGGTCCGGCGGCGCGGTCATCCGGCGGATGCGCATCCGGGAACCGGCCTCGTCGATCAGGTCGATCGCCTTGTCCGGAAGGAAGCGGTCCGAGATGTACCGGTCGGCCAGGGTGGCGGCCTGGACCAGCGCCTCGTCCGTGATGGAGACGCGGTGGTGCGCCTCGTAGCGGTCGCGCAGGCCCTTGAGGATCTCGATCGTGTGCGGCAGGGACGGCTCGGCGACCTGGATGGGCTGGAAGCGGCGCTCGAGGGCCGCGTCCTTCTCCAGGTGCTTGCGGTACTCGTCCAGCGTGGTCGCACCGATGGTCTGGAGCTCGCCGCGGGCCAGCATCGGCTTGAGGATGCTCGCCGCGTCGATCGCGCCCTCGGCGGCGCCCGCACCGACCAGCGTGTGCAGCTCGTCGATGAACAGGATGATGTCGCCGCGGGTGCGGATCTCCTTGAGCACCTTCTTCAGGCGCTCCTCGAAGTCACCGCGGTAGCGGGAGCCGGCCACCAGGGCGCCGAGGTCCAGGGTGTAGAGGTGCTTGTCCTTGAGGGTCTCGGGCACCTCGCCCTTGACGATGGCCTGGGCGAGGCCCTCGACGACGGCGGTCTTGCCGACGCCGGGCTCACCGATCAGCACCGGGTTGTTCTTGGTACGGCGGGACAGCACCTGCATGACCCGCTCGATCTCCTTCTCGCGCCCGATGACCGGGTCGAGCTTGGACTCACGAGCGGCCTGGGTGAGGTTCCGGCCGAACTGGTCGAGGACCAGGGACGTGGAAGGCGTGCCCTCCGCAGGACCGCCGGCGGTGGCGGTCTCCTTGCCCTGGTAACCGGAGAGCAGCTGGATCACCTGCTGCCGCACGCGGTTCAGATCAGCGCCCAGCTTGACCAGGACCTGGGCGGCGACGCCCTCGCCCTCACGGATCAGGCCGAGCAGGATGTGCTCCGTGCCGATGTAGTTGTGGCCCAGCTGAAGGGCCTCGCGGAGCGACAGCTCCAGGACCTTCTTGGCACGGGGGGTGAAGGGGATGTGACCCGACGGGGCCTGCTGGCCCTGCCCGATGATCTCCTCCACCTGCTGGCGGACCGCCTCGAGCGAAATCCCGAGGCTCTCAAGGGCCTTGGCGGCGACACCCTCACCCTCGTGGATCAGGCCCAGGAGGATGTGCTCGGTGCCGATGTAGTTGTGGTTGAGCATCCGGGCTTCTTCCTGAGCCAGGACGACAACCCGCCGCGCGCGGTCGGTGAACCTCTCGAACATCGTTAATCGCTCCTCAGAGCGGTCAGGCAGTGGGGGGAACTTCCCCTCCCTGTCCTTCCGCAGCTTAGTCCCGCAAGCGGGGACCGCTCATTCCAACTGCCGACACCGTCGATGGCCTCCTGACCCCGCTCACGCCGACATCTGCTCCAACCCGATGGTGCGAGACGATGTTCCCGCAGGCCAGGCAGTTACCCCCTTCGCCAGTACGCCCGTGGCGAACGGGAGCCGTCCCGCCCTGCGTGTCGCCCCCTCCCACTAGGGATGTCTTACCCGCTGCGACCGACCGTCCATGCCGAGTGCACGGGTTCCCTCCGCTACGGGCGAACAACCTTGCGCCCCGCTTCACCCCCGCACGCCCCCTGTTCGACACCGTGCGCACACGCTCGGGCACCCAGCGTAACCCGGGGGGTCGTCGCGCGTTGCCCCGGGCATGGCCGGTATCCGCTCCGTCGCACTCCCGTCGCCCCGCCGGCCGGGCCTGCCCGCCCGTGAGGTGAGCGAGGGGCGTCACGGTGACCGGACACGCCTCTGGTACGAGAACGTCCTGGGATGGCCCACGGTGCCGGGTGTTCCGCCGCGGCTGGTGGTGGGCGTGCGCTTCGACGTCCTGGACGTGCCCGCGGAGGCGGGCCGTGCGGCACTGGAGCGGCTGGGCGGGGCCGCGGAGGGCTTCCCGGTCGCTGTCCAGGGGGACCGGATGCGGCTGCTGATCGCCGCGGGAGGCGCCGACGAGCTGCCGGGCCTGCTGGAGTGGCTGGACTGGGGCAGGCTCGACCTCGACCTGCGGGCGCTCGGCGAGGGCCGCCTCATGGACGCCCCCGACCCGTGGGACGCCGGGGCCGGGCCGGACGCACCCCGTGGACACCCGGCCGCGGGACGTCCCGGCGACGGGCGCCCGGACAGTCCGCAGGGGGCCGCCGTATGGCTGCGGCCCCCCGAGCCGGGCCGCGAGGCGGAGGCCTCGCTGCCGACGCTGTCGGCGATGGACACGAGGAGCCCGCGAGGGGTTGGTGACGGCCCCCCGGACCTCGTGCGTCTGATCAGCACCGTGGCGACACAGATCCACCGCGTGCGCCTGCGGCGCTCCGGTGCGGGCGCCGCCGCGCAGGGCGTGGGTCAGCCGTTGGCCTTCTCGTAGGCCTCGCGGATGGACGCGGGGACGCGGCCGCGGTCGTTCACCTCGTAACCGTTCTCCTTGGCCCAGGCGCGGATGGCCGCGGTGTCCTGGCTGCCGCCCGAGGAGGAACGCGTCTTTGCGCGCCCGCCGGAAGCGCGGCCCCCGGTACGACGACCGCCCTTCACGTAAGGCTCGAGAAGGCTGCGGAGCTTCTCCGCGTTGGCGGTGGTGAGATCGATCTCGTAGGTCTTGCCGTCCAACGCGAACGTCACGGTCTCGTCCGCCTCGCCGCCGTCGAGGTCGTCGACAAGAAGGACCTGAACCTTCTGTGCCACCGGATTTCCTTTCATCGATAACTTGAGGGCCGGGGTGAGCCGGCGTCCGCCGTATCGCCGCCCCTTGTTATATGCAGTACTGCAGTACTGCGGAAAGCAAACCGCTTTTGCCGTAAAAACACAAACCCCCGGCAGAGGACAGGGGCCCGTGCACGCCCCGGAAACATGCGCGTTTCGGACATAGGGCACCCGCATAGTGACCCTGACACAGATCACAGATGCAGAAGCATCCGGCTGTTGCCCAAGGTGTTCGGTTTCACGCGTTCGAGACCCAGGAACTCCGCGACACCCTCGTCATAGGAGCGCAGCAACTCCGCGTACACATCGCGGTCGACGGGTGTCTCACCGATCTCCACGAAGCCGTGCTTGCCGAAGAAGTCCACTTCGAAGGTCAGACAGAAAACGCGTCGAACACCGAGCCAGCGGGCCGTCTGCAGCAACTTCTCCAGCAGGCGGTGGCCCACGCCCGCGCCCTTCAGGCCCGGCTTCACGGCGAGAGTGCGCACTTCCGCGAGGTCTTCCCACATCACATGCAGGGCGCCGCAGCCTACGACCTCCGCGTTGTCGTCCCGTTCCGCGACCCAGAACTCCTGGATGTCCTCGTAAAGCGTCACCATGGCTTTGTCGAGCAGGATGCCCTCGCGGACGTAGACGTCGAGGAGGCGGCGTACGGCCGGCACATCGCTGGTGCGGGCCCGCCGCACGGTCAGGGCATTCGTGGTGACTTCGGGGCTGTCTGCTGACATGGACGGACGCTATCGCCCGCCGGGCTCGTCGCGAGAGGCGGGGTTCTCGTCGACCGGAGTACCGGCGTTGTCGCCGTCGGCTTCGGTGGTTTGCGGGAGCTGGACGATCCGCATGGCGTCCTGGAGAGCCTGCCGCTGTTCCTCGCTCATCATGCCGAAGAACGCGACGAGAGCCGCGGCGGCGTTGTCGCTCTGCGACCACGCCTCGTTCATGAGGGCGGCGGCGTAGGCGGCGCGGGTGGAGACCGCCTCATATCGATAGGCGCGCCCTTCGGACTCCCGGCGCACCCAGCCCTTCTGATGGAGATTGTCCAAAACGGTCATCACCGTGGTGTACGCGATGGACCGTTCCTTCTGGAGATCTTCCAGGACTTCCCGAACGGTCACCGGGCGGTTCCACTTCCAGACCCGCGTCATGACCGCGTCTTCGAGTTCTCCCAATGGGCGAGGCACAACTCAGAACAATAGTGGGAGATCCCGGCAATGGCGTGCCGGACGTGCGTGATGCACCGCCAACCATGCCAAAAGGGGCGTACGACGGCGGGTCGTACGCCCCTGAGCGGCCGGGGTGGTCCCGGTCAGGCGTCGCTCTTGCCGGCGGGCGAGCCTTCCGCCCGGGCGAGGGCCGCGTCGACGGCGGCGTCCTCCTTGGTCTTGTTGGCGCCGCCCTGCGTCTTCACGATGACGCGGATCACGCCGATGAAGAAGACGGCCATGACGACCGGGGGCAGGAGCGCGGAGACGTAGTCCATGCGTCCAGGGTAGCCAGGCAGGCGGGTCAGCCGGCGGCCAGGTGCTGGTCCGGCGGGGGCGTGGCGGGTTTGCGCCGGGGGAAGACCTCGCCGGGGGTGGGCACGGGCCGACGGGTCGGGCGGGGGGCGCCCGGGGCGGGCTCGGGACTCGGGTTCGGCGCCGGGTGGGGCGTCGAGGGCCGCTCCCCGGGCTTCTTCTCCGGCTCCGTGCGCTCCTCCTGGCCCTGGCCCGCGGAGGCCAGGCCCCCGGGCAGGGCGGTCAGCCGGACACGCTCGCAGTGCCGCAGCAGGGCGGCGGCGGTGGGGTTGCCGCGCAGGGCGCGCAGGGCGGCCAGATCGTCCGGCTGCGGCCGGTATCCGGCGCCCAGCGCCTCCTCCAGCAGCGCGAGGTAGCCGGCGGCGGTGCCGGGGAGGGCGGCGCGGTAGCGGCCGAGATCGGCCACCAGAAAGGCGCGCAGCCGGGCGCTTTCGCGCGTCGCCTCGTCGAGGGACGCGGCGAGGCGCAGGCAGTCCTGGACGTCGTCGGCCGTGGCCGGGCTGGGGTGCAGGGCGAGGGCGAGGGCGCGGCGGAGCACACGCAGCTCCTGTGCACCGAACGCCAGGCCGCCGCGGGATCCGTAGGGCGTGGGCATGCTGCGACGATACGCGCTAATCAGACAAATCCGCACAAAGATCGCCAGTGTGGCGCGCCCACCACCCGGGTGGGCGGGGTGCGGGGCAGCCCGGCGCAGGTGGACAGCCCGCCGAAGACACCGGGTGAAGCCGCACGGCGGCCCCACGTGGGGCCGCCGTGCGCCCGCGGGCAGGAGGCGGGCGGGCAGCCGGGCCGCACGAGCGCGTGGCCGCAGCGCGGGACGCCGCACCCCGCTGCCGCCCGGGGCGGGCAGGGTGCGGCCCGCGGGAGCGGGTGCTACATGCGGGACACGTTCCGCTCGTAGACCAGGCGGAGGCCGATCAGGGTCAGCCAGGGTTCGTGCTCGTCGATGACCGTCGCCTCGCCCAGGACCATCGGGGCGAGACCGCCCGTGGCGATGACCGTGACGTCGTCCGGGTCGTCGGCCAGTTCCCGCGCCATCCGGTTGACCACGCCGTCGACCTGGCCGGCGAAGCCGTAGACGATGCCGGACTGCATCGCCGCGACCGTGTTCTTGCCGATCACCGTGCGCGGGCGGGCCACCTCGATCTTGCGGAGCTGGGCGGCCTTGACGCCGAGCGCCTCGACCGAGATCTCGATGCCGGGCGCGATGACCCCGCCGACGTACTCCCCGCGCGCGGAGACCGCGTCGAACGTCGTCGCCGTGCCGAAGTCGACGACGATCGCCGGGCCGCCGTACAGCTCGTTGGCGGCGACCGCGTTGATGATGCGGTCGGCGCCGACCTCCTTGGGGTTGTCGAACTGGATCGGCACGCCCGTCTTCACGCCCGGCTCCACGAGGACCGCGGGCACGTCGCCGTAGTAGCGGCGGGTGACCTCGCGCAGTTCGTGCAGCACGGACGGGACGGTCGCGCAGATGGCGATGCCGTCGATGCCGTCGCCCAGCTCCTCGCCCAGCAGCGGGTGCATGCCCATCAGGCCCTGGAGGAGCACGGCCAGCTCGTCCGCCGTGCGCCGCGCGTCCGTGGAGATGCGCCAGTGCTCGACGATCTCGTCGCCGTCGAACAGGCCGAGAACGGTGTGCGTGTTGCCCACGTCGATGGTCAGCAGCATGGCCGGTCCTACTCCGCAGCGCGCAGGTCGAGGCCGATGTCGAGGATCGGCGAGGAGTGGGTCAGGGCGCCCACGGCGAGGTAGTCGACGCCCGTGTCGGCGTACGCCTTGGCGTTGGCCAGGGTGAGGCGACCGGACGCCTCCAGCGCCGCGCGGCCGTCGACGAGGGCGACCGCCTCCTCGCACTCGACGGGCGTGAAGTTGTCCAGCAGGATCAGGTCGGCGCCCGCGTCCAGCACCTCGCGGAGCTGGTGCAGGGTGTCGACCTCGACCTCGATCGGGACGTCGGGGAAGCGCTCGCGTACGGCCTTGAAGGCCTGCGCGACGCCGCCGGCGGCCACCACGTGGTTGTCCTTGACCAGCGCCGCGTCCGACAGGGACATGCGGTGGTTCACGCCGCCGCCGCAGCGCACCGCGAACTTCTCCAGGCTGCGCAGCCCCGGCGTGGTCTTGCGGGTGTCGCGCACCTTCGCCTTGGTGCCCTCCAGCGCGTCCGCCCACGCGCGCGTGGCGGTCGCGATGCCGGACAGGCGGCACAGCAGGTTCAGCGCGCTGCGCTCGGCGGTGAGGAGGTCGCGGGTGCGGGTGGTGACCGACAGCAGGACCTGGCCGGCCTCCACGCGGTCGCCGTCCTCCACGTGCCGCTCGACCTCGAACTCCTCGGTGCAGACGATCGACATGACCGCCTCGGCGACCCGCAGGCCGGCCACCGTGCCCGCCTCGCGGGCGGTGAAGTCGGCGGTGGCGACGGCGTCCTCGGGGATGGTCGCGACCGTGGTCACGTCCACGCCGTGCGCCAGGTCCTCCTGGAGGGCCACGTTGGCGATGTCCTCGACCTCGACGGGGTCGAGCCCCGCGTCGGCAAGGAGCTGGGCGAGCGCGGGGTCGAGCCCGCACTCCAGGTAGGCGTCCTCCTCGCCCGCGCCGCAGGCACAGCCGTCGCCACAGCCGCCGGAGGAGACGAGGGGAAGGTCGGGGGTGGTCACTGCTGTCACTGCTCCTGGGCCTGGGGGAGGGTCGGGGGGAAGTCTGTGGTGTCGGTGGTGCGCACCGCCAGCGATCGGTCGGGATTCAGCCGTACGACGATGTGGCGGCGCCATGCCGTGTCGTCGCGCTCGGGACGGTCCTCGCGCCAGTGGCAGCCGCGGGTCTCCTCGCGCTGCCGGGCCGCCGCCACGAGCACACGGGCGACGCACAGCAGGTTGGTGGCCTCCCAGGTGTCGACGCCCGGCTCAGCGGTCTTGCCGTTCTCGTCGAGGGCGTCGCGCGCGTCGGCGTGCAGCCGGTGCAGACGGTCGGCGGCCTCGGCGAGGGACGCCTCGGAGCGCAGCACGCCCGCGCCGCGGGTCATGATCCGCTGGATGGCGAAGCGCGCCTCGGGCGGGAGCAGCGGGTGCGCGGGGCGCTCCGCCGTGGGCAGCGGCTGCGGCACGCGCGTGTGGAGGCCGGTGGCGGCGATGTCGGCGGCGATGCGCTCGGCGTAGACCAGGCCCTCGAGGAGCGAGTTGGACGCGAGCCGGTTGGCGCCGTGCACGCCGGTGCAGGCGACCTCCCCGCACGCGTACAGCCCCGGCACGGTGGTGCGGCCGCGGGAGTCGGTGCGGACGCCGCCGGAGGCGTAGTGGGCGGCCGGGGCGACCGGCACGGGCTGGGTGACGGGGTCGATGCCGTGGGCGCGGCAGGCGGCCAGGATCGTCGGGAAGCGGTGCTCCCACATCTCGGCGCCGAAGTGCCGGGCGTCGAGGTACATGTGCTCGGCGTCGTTGTCCAGCATGCGGCGCACGATGCCCTTGGCGACGACGTCGCGGGGCGCCAGCTCGGCCAGCTCGTGCTGCCCCAGCATGAAGCGCACGCCGTCGGCGTCCACCAGGTGGGCGCCCTCACCGCGCACCGCCTCGGAGACCAGCGGCTGCTGGCCCTCCGCGTCCGGGCCGAGGAACAGCACCGTGGGGTGGAACTGGACGAACTCCAGGTCGCTCACCTCGGCGCCCGCGCGCAGGGCGAGGGCGACGCCGTCACCGGTGGAGACGGCCGGGTTGGTGGTCGCGGAGAACACCTGGCCCATGCCGCCGGTGGCGAGCACCACGGCGGGCGCGTGGACCGCGCCCACGCCGTCGTGCTGGCCCTCTCCCATGACGTGCAGGGTGACGCCGGCGGTGCGGCCCTCGGCGTCGGTGAGCAGGTCCAGGACGAGCGCGTTCTCGATCGTGCGGAGCCCTCGCGCGCGGACCGCCTCGACCAGGGCGCGGGAGATCTCCGCGCCGGTGGCGTCGCCGCCCGCGTGGGCGATGCGGCGCCGGTGGTGGCCGCCCTCGCGGGTGAGTTCCAGGCCGCCGTCGGTGGACTCGTCGAACTGCGCGCCGGTCGCGATGAGCCGCCGTACGGCGTCGGGGCCCTCGGTGACCAGGATGCGCACCGCCTCCTCGTCGCACAGGCCCGCGCCTGCGACCAGGGTGTCGTCGAGGTGCTGCTGGGGGGTGTCGCCCTCGCCGAGGGCCGCGGCGATGCCGCCCTGCGCCCAGCGGGTCGAGCCGTCGTCGAGGCGCGCCTTGGTGACCACCACGGTGGTGAGTCCCGCGGCCTCGCAGCGCAGGGCGGCGGTGAGCCCGGCGACGCCGGAGCCGACGACCACGACGTCCGCGTCGATGGACCACCCCGGGGCGGGGGCGTGCAGCCGTATGCCTGTAGTGGTCACGAGGCGTCTCCGAACGTTCCGAAGGTCAGGGGGAGGTTGTCGATCAGCCGGGTGGAGCCCACGCGCGCGGCGACCGCCAGGACGGCCTCGCCGGTGAAGTCGTCGCCGATCTCGGTGAAGTCGGACGGGTCGACCAGCGCCAGGTAGTCCAGCCGCAGCGGCGGGTCGAGGCGGGCGGCCTCGTCCAGCACCAGGCGGGCGGCGGCACGGACCGCGGCGGGCCCGCCGGCGGTGGTGGCGACGGCGTGCGCGTCGGCGGCGGCGCGGGACTCGCCGATCGCGCTGAGCGCCTCGGCACGCGCGCGCGTGGCGGGCACCTCGCGGGCGCGGGCGCGCAGCGCCTCCTGCGCGGCGTGCCGGTCGCGGCCCGCGAACAGGGCCTGCGACAGGGCGAGCGCGGTGCGCCGCTCGGCGGGCGAGAGGTAGCGGTTGCGGCTGGACAGGGCGAGCCCGTCCTCCTCGCGGACGGTGGGGACACCGACGATCTCCACCCCGAAGTTCAGGTCGCGCACCATGCGCCGGATCAGGGCGAGCTGCTGGGCGTCCTTCTGCCCGTAGAGAGCGACGTCGGGGCGGGTGAGGTGCAGCAGCTTCGCCACGACGGTGAGCATGCCGTCGAAGTGGCCGGGGCGGGAGGCGCCCTCCAGCCGCTCGCCCATGGGGCCGGCGCTGATCCTCACCTGGGGTTCGCCGCCGGGGTAGACCTCGTCGACGGACGGGGCGAACACGGCGTCCGCGCCGGACTTCCCGGCCAGCTCGACGTCGGCGTCCAGGGTGCGCGGGTAGCGGTCCAGGTCCTCGCCGGCGCCGAACTGCAGCGGGTTGACGAAGACGGTGACGACGACCTCGCCCTCGGGTCCCGCGATCCTCCGGGCGGTGCGGATCAGCGTGGCGTGGCCCTCGTGCAGCGCGCCCATGGTCATCACGACGGCACGGCGGCCGACACGCGCGCGGGCCCGCAGGTCGGCGGCGGTGCGCAGCAGGGAGGCGGTCATCGGGCGGCTCCGTTCCGGGACGCGCGCGGGGGCGTACGGGTGGGGTGGGGGCGGGAGGTGCGGGCGGCGCCGCTCATGTCGCGTCCCCCGGGGTCTCTCCGGGGCCGGCGGCCGCGTCGGACGGGCTGGCGAGCACCCCGAGGAGGGGCTCGGCGAGCTCCGGCTTCAGCAGCCCGTGGGCGAGGGCGCGGTCGGCGGTGGCGCGGGCCATGGCCAGGTATCCGGCGACGGTCCCGGGTGCGTGCTCGCGCAACTCGGCGATATGCGCCGCGACCGTGCCGGCGTCGCCCCGGGCGACCGGTCCGGTGAGGGCCGCGTCGCCGGAGCGCAGGGCGTTGTCGAGGGCGGCGCCGAGCAGCGGGCCGAGCATCCGGTCGGGGGCGCCGACGCCCGCGGTGCGCAGCAGCTCCAGGGACTGGGCCACCAGGGTGACCAGGTGGTTGGCGCCCAGGGCGAGGGCCGCGTGGTAGAGCGGGCGGTTCTCCTCGGCGATCCACTCGGGCTCGCCGCCCATCTCGATGACCAGCGCCTCGGCGGCCAGCCGCAGCTCGTCGGGCGCGGTGACGCCGAAGGAGCATCCGGCGAGCCGCTGCACGTCCACGGGGGTGCCGGTGAACGTCATCGCCGGGTGCAGGGCGAGCGGCAGCGCGCCCGCGCGCAGGGCGGGGTCGAGGACCTTCGCGCCGTAACGCCCGGAGGTGTGCACGAGGAGCTGGCCGGGGCGCACGGCGCCGGTCTCGGCGAGTCCGGTGACCAGTTCGGGCAGGGCGTCGTCGGGGACGGTGAGCAGCACCAGCTCGGACCGCTCCAGCACCTCCGCGGGCGGCACCACCGGCACGTCCGGCAGCATCTCCTCGGCGCGCCTGCGGGAGGCGTCGGAGACGGCGGAGACGGCCACCGGGCGGTGCCCGGCGAGCTGCAGGGACGCGGCGAGGGCGGGGCCCACACGTCCGGCGCCTACGACGCCGACCGTGAGCCGCGCGGGGCGGTCCCGGGGATCGGGCTGTGGGGTTGTGTTCACGCGACGGCGGCCTTCCCGTTCCAGTCCGCTCGGGGTACCGGACGATTTCTCGTCATGTTAACGCGATCGGTTCCGGCGGCCACCGGTTGTCCACAGGCTGTGGGTTTCCGTGGACACGACGGACCGTCCACGCCCTGGCGTTCGTACGGATTCGGGGGTGACCGCGCGGAGGGGGCGGGGGATGATCACGGGCATGACTGACACGGCGGAGCACGACGGCACGGAACCGACGACGGAGGAGGCCGCCGCGCCCACACCGCGTGAACGACGCATCGCGGCCTGGCGGAACGCCCCGCGCGTGCTGGCGCGCCTCGGCTTCCTCGCCCCGCTCAGGGAGCGGCTGGCGCTGCTGGAAGCGGCGGGCGACGCCTACGACCTGGACGAGACCGCGGACATCTACGGCAACGGGGTCGTGGAGGCCCTGGAGCGGCGGGTGGCGCAGCTGCTCGGCACGGAGGCCGCCGCCTTCTTCCCGACCGGCACGATGGCGCAGCAGGTGGCCCTGCGCTGCTGGGCCGGCCGCACCGGGAACCCGGCGGTGGCGCTGCACCCGCTGAGCCACCCGGAGGTGTACGAGCGGAACGCGTTCAGCCAGGTCAGCGGCCTGCGCCCGGTGCGGTTCGCGAACGAGCCGCGGCTGCCCACCGCCGAGGAGGTCCGCGGCTTCGAGGAACCCTTCGGCGCGCTGATGCTGGAACTGCCCCTCAGGGACGCCGGGTTCGTGCTGCCCACCTGGGACGAGCTGACCGGGGTGGTGGAGGCCGCGCGGGAACGCGACGCGGTCGTCCACTTCGACGGGGCGCGGCTGTGGGAGTGCACCGAGCACTTCGGGAAGCCCTTGGAGGAGATCGCGGGCCTCGCGGACAGCGTCTACGTGTCCTTCTACAAGTCCCTCGACGCCTTCGGCGGCGCGGCCCTCGCCGGACCCGCCTCGCTGGTCGAGGAGGCGAAGACCTGGCGGCACCGCTACGGGGGCGCGGTGTTCCAGCAGTTCCCGACCGCGCTGTCCGCGCTGATCGGCCTCGACCGGGAGCTGCCCCGGCTGCCGGAGTACGTCCGCCACGCGCGCGTGGTGGCCGCCGCGCTGCGCGAGGGCCTGGAAGCAGGGGGGCTGCCCTGGTTCCGCGTGCACCCCGAGGTGCCGCACACCTACGACTTCCAGGTGTGGCTGCCGTACGGGACGGAGTTCGTGGCGGAGACCGCGATCGAGGCGGGTGAGGAGACCGGGACGATGCTGTTCGCGAACCACTGGGACCCGAAGGGGCCCGGCCTGACCGTCACCGAGGTCTACGTCCGCGCCGCGGCCCTGGAGTGGACTGCCGACGACGTCCGCGAGGCGGCCACGGACTTCGCCCGCCGCCTGACCGGCGCGTAGCTCGCGCCCCGGGTCCCCGGCCGACGGCCGACGTCGGTTCGGGGCCCGGTGTCGGTGGCCGGGTGCACCATGTGGGCATGGGCGTGCACATCGACATCACGGGGCTGCGGCCGGAGCGGATCGCCGTCGTGATCTCTCCGCTGGCCGAGCTGGGCATGGCGCTGCACGCGCTGTCCGAGCCGGCCCACCACCCCGGCCTCCAGGCCTGGGTGACGGGGGTGACCGCACGCCTGGACCCGCATCTCGCGGACCGGATGTGCGAGGCGGACTTCCTGTGGCGGACGACGTTCTCCGACCTGTTCCTGCCCTGCGCCGGGATGCCGGGCCGCCGGACGCTGCCGGGCGACTCGCTCGCCGGGGAGCTGGACCTGCTGGACAAGCTGTCGGACGAGCAGTTCGTGGACGCCGCCCTGGAGTTCACCTGCGCGCCCCCCTACGACGCGCCCGGTCGCGGACCGCTCGGCGACGAGGGGGTGCGCCGCCGCTCGCTGGAACTGGCCGCCGCGCGGGGGCCGCGGCAGCTGCTGTTCACCGAGCGCCTGCTGGCCGACCCGCCGCGCACCAGGGCGTGGCTGCGGCAGTTCCTCCAGGACTGCGACGAGGCGTTCTTCGCGGAGGCGTGGTCCCGGCTGCGGCACCAGCTCGCCGCGGACGCCCGCCTCAAGACGGACCTGCTGCGGCGCAAAGGGCTGGGAGAGGCGCTGACGTCGGTGTCGTCCGCCGTGACGCTGGACGAGGCGGCGGGCCGGATCACCGTGGACAAGCTGGGCGACGGCCGCACCGCGACCGGGGACGGCGGGCTGCTGCTGATCCCCACCAGCCTCGGCCGACCGCACCTTCAGGTGCTGCACAGGCACGGCTGGCAGCCCGTGCTGCACTACCCGGCCGGATCCCCCGACATGGCAGCCCCGCCGACGGTCGAGCAGCTCGCCCTGCGGATGACCGCGCTGTCCCACCCGGTCCGTATGCGCATGTGCCGCCACCTGGCCCGCAGCGCGTACACCACCGGCGAGCTGGTGCAGATGCACGGCATGACCGCGCCGGAGATATCCCGGCACCTGGGCGTGCTGAAGAAGGCGGGCCTGATCACCACCCGCCGCCGCGGCCGGTACGTCCTGCACCAGTTGGACGTGACGGTCGTGGCCCGTCTCGGCAGCGACTTCCTGGAGGGCATCCTGCGGTGAGCGCGCGGGAGGCCCGGCGTTCAGCCGAGGCGGATGTGCCGCAGTCCCACGCCCGTCTGGCGGAGCCGGGTGCGCAGCCGGCCCTCGTGGTTGGGGCGCAGGGTGAGGCCGGCGAGGACGGCGATCCGGTCGGCCGTCTTCGGCACGGTGCTGTGGTCGGTCCACAGATGCTCGGCGAACTCCGGCTCCGCGAGCCGCTCCAGGCAGTCGTCGAGCCGCTCGGCCGCCCAGCTCTCCCGCCGGAGCCCGCCGCCGACCAGATGCCCGAGCCCACGTTCCCGCAGCCGCCGCAGCACTGTCTCCCGCTCGGCGAGCAGGGTGAAGTGCCGTACGTCATGCCCCAGTTCGCGCAGCCGTCCCACCGTCTCGGCGAAGTAGCCGGGGTCGGTGACGGTCATCGGCGCGATCACCACGCCCTCGCGCCGGGTCAGGGCGAGGTCCAGGACCTCCACGACGCCCTGCCGCCAGGCCCTCAGGTCCTGGAAGTCACCGCGCAGTTCAGGCGGCAGCATGCGGTGGAGGCCGAAGCCGGGCTGCTCGGGGTCGCAGACGACGCTGCCCGGCAGACGCCGGCGTATCTCGTGTGCGGTCTGTGTCTTGCCGCCCCCGAAGGGGCCGTTGATCCACAGGAGCATGCGCGGCACCCTACCGGGGGCCGGGGCGCCGCTCAGCCGTGTCCGCCGGCCCGCACCAGACCCGTCTCGTAGGCGAGGACGACCACCTGCACCCGGTCGCGCAGCCCCAGCTTGGTGAGGATGCGGCCCACGTGCGTCTTCACGGTCGCCTCGGACAGCACCAGCCGGGACGCGATCTCCCCGTTGGACAGGCCCTGTGCGACCAGCACCATGACCTCCCGCTCGCGTTCGGTGAGCCGCTCCAGCTCCTTGTGCTCGGGCCGCTTGCCGCTGCTGGGCAGCATCGGCGCGAACCGGTCGAGGAGCCGGCGGGTGGTGGAGGGGGCCACCACGGCGTCGCCGCTGTGCACGGCGCGGATCGCGGTGAGCAGTTCGCCGGGCGGCACATCCTTGAGCATGAAGCCGGACGCGCCCGCCTTCAGTCCGGAGAAGGCGTACTCGTCGAGGTCGAAGGTGGTCAGGATGAGCACCTTCGGCGGGTCGGTGTCGGCGCAGATCCGGCGGGTGGCCTCCACGCCGTCCAGCTTCGGCATGCGGACGTCCATGAGCACCACGTCGACGGAGGTGGTCCGCAGCACCTCCAGGGCCTCCACGCCGTTGCCCGCCTCCGCGACGACCTCCATGTCCGGCTGGGCGGCGAGCACCATCCGGAAACCGGTGCGCAGCAGCACCTGGTCGTCGACGAGCATCACGCGGATCGTCATCGGGGCCTCTTCCGTCGGTTCGTCTCGGTCATCGGGTGCCACAGGGGCGTGACAGGTGTCACCAGGGGCGTGCGTGTGGGTCAATGCGCCGGTTTGAGCGGCAGCAGCGCGCTGATGCGGAATCCTCCGCCCGGCCGCGGTCCGGCGTCCAGCGTTCCGCCCACCATGCCGACCCGCTCGCGCATGCCGATCAGGCCGTGTCCCTGGCCGTCGAAACCGCCCTCCTCGTACAGCTCGTGCGGGGCGCCCTTGCCGTCGTCCTCCACCAGCAGGCCCAGCCCGTCGTCGAAGTAGACCAGGCGCACACTGGCGCCCGCGTTGGGGCCGCCGTGCTTGCGGGTGTTGGTCAGCGCCTCCTGCACGATGCGGTAGGCGGTCAGCTCGACGCCGCGGGGCAGTTCCCGCGAGGTGCCCTCCACCTTGAAGTCCACGGGCAGTCCGGACTCCCGGCACTGCTCGATCAGGTCCTCGATCTGCTGGAGCCCCGGCTGCGGCACGTACTCCCCCGCCTCCTGGTGCTCGCCGGTGCGCAGCACGCCCAGCAGGCGGCGCATCTCGGCGAGGGCCTGGCGGCCGGTGGTGGAGATGGTCTCGAGGGCCTTCTTGGCCTGGTCGGGCGCCGCGTCGAGGACGTAGGCGGCGCCGTCGGCCTGCACCACCATGACCGACACGTTGTGCGCGACCACGTCGTGCAGCTCGCGGGCTATCCGGGCGCGTTCGGCGGCGACCGCGACCTTGGCCTGCGCCTCGCGCTCCTTCTCCAGCCGGGCGGCCCGCTCCTCCAGCTGGGCGAAGTAGGCGCGGCGGGTGCGTATGGAGTCGCCGAGCACCCAGGCCAGGGCGAACGGCACGGCCAGGATGACCGACAGGGCGACGTTCTCGGCCGTGCTCGCCTGCGGGCTGGGCCAGCGCAGCTGCGCGAGCGGGGCGGCGCACAGACCGGCGGTCAGCGCGAGACGGGAGGCCCAGCGGGCGCCGACGGCCGCGACCGTGTACACGATCACCAGCAGCGCGAAGTCCGCGGGCCCCGTGGGGACGTCGAGGACGAGCTGGCCGAGACCGACGACCAGGGCGAGGAGCAGCATCCGCTCCGGCATCCTGCGGCGCAGCGCCACCACCACGGACAGCAGGAGCATCACCGGCACGATGAGGGCCTGCAGGTCGGTGCCCCGCCCCTCCTCGACGCTCGCTCCGCCGAGCACCGAGATCCCGAACAGGATCACGGCCCAGAAGCCGTCGACCCACGTCGGGTGCCTGCGGAGGAAGTCATAGAGGCGCTGCACGTAACCCAGCGTAGGGAAGCGAAATGCGTGCAGGGGTCAACCGGAGGGCCGATCCCCTCGCGCCGCGTGTACTCCGCAAGGTGGAGGGCCGTCCGGCGCGCGCACGTAGCCTGGCCCGGTGACGACGGCGACGGCGGACGCGGGGCAGCGGTGACGGCGGGTACGACGGGGACGGCGAAGGACGGTTTCCGCGGCTGGCGGGAGGCGGCCCAGGAGGCCCTGTACGGCCCGGACGGCTTCTACCGCCGCCCCGGCGCGGGCCCGGCCGCCCACTTCCGGACGTCCGTGCACGCCTCCCCGCTGTACGCGCGTGCCGTGGCGCTGCTGCTGTGCCGGGTCGACGAGGCACTGGGCCGCCCGCCCGCGCTGGACTTCGTGGACATGGCGGCCGGACGGGGCGAACTGGTCACCGGGGTGCTGGGGGCGCTCCCCGCGGACGTGTCGGCCCGCGTGCATCCGTACGCCGTCGAACTGGCCGCGCGCCCCCAGGGGCTGGACGACCGGATCGTGTGGCGGGACGAGCCGCCCGAGGGCGTCACGGGGCTGCTGTTCGCCAACGAGTGGCTGGACAACGTGCCGCTGGACGTCGCCGAGGTGGACGCGTCCGGCACCCCCCGGTACGTGCTGGTGCGGGCGGACGGCGCCGAGCGGCTCGGGGAGCCGGTCGCCGGCGCGGACGCCGGGTGGCTGGACCGGTGGTGGACACTGCCGCCCGAGGAGGGCCTGCGCGCGGAGATCGGACGTCCCCGGGACCACGCCTGGACCGCGGCCGTCGGCACGCTCGCGCGCGGCGCCGCCGTCGCCGTGGACTACGCGCACACCGTCGGCGCGCGCCCGCCGTTCGGGACGCTGACCGCGTTCCGGGAGGGCCGGGAGACCGCGCCCGTGCCGGACGGCACCCGCGACCTCACGGCGCACGTCGCGCTGGACGCCTGCGCCGCCGCCCCCGCCCTGCCCGGCACGCGCCTGCTGACCCAGCGGGACGCCCTGCGCGCCCTGGGCGTCACGGGCGGGCGTCCTCCGCTGTCCCGGGCGAGCAGCGACCCGGCCGGCTACGTCCGCGCCCTCGCCGCCGCCGGGGAGGCCGCCGAGCTGACCGCGCCGGGCGGCCTCGGCGACTTCGGGTGGCTGGTGCAGCCGGTGGGCGTCGGGGACGTCCTGGCCGAGTGACGGCTACTTGTCGATGTCACCGACGACGAAGAACATCGACCCCAGGATGGCCACCATGTCCGCGACCAGCGTGCCCGGCAGCAGCTCGGTGAGCGCCTGGATGTTGTTGTACGACGCCGAGCGAAGCTTCAGCCGGTACGGCGTCTTCTCGCCCTTGCTGACGAGGTAGTAGCCGTTGATGCCGAGCGGGTTCTCCGTCCACGCGTACGTGTGGCCCTCCGGCGCCTTGAGGACCTTCGGGAGCCGCTGGTTGACCGGGCCGGGCGGCAGCTCCGCCAGCCGGTCGAGGCAGGCGTCGGCGAGGTCCAGGGAGTTGTGCGTCTGCTCCAGCAGGCACTCGAAGCGGGCGAGGCAGTCGCCCTCCTCGCGGGTGACCACCCTCAGCACGTCGCCCAGCTCGCCGTAGGCCAGGTACGGCTCGTCGCGGCGCAGGTCGAAGTCGACCCCGGAGGCGCGCCCGATCGGCCCGCTCACCCCGTACGCGTGCACCGCCTCCGCGGACAGCGCGCCGACGCCCCGGGTGCGGCCGCGGAAGATCTCGTTGCCGAGCACCAGGTCGTCGAAGCGGTCCATGCGCGAGCGCACGTCGGCGACCGCGGCACGCGCGCGTCCCGTCCAGCCGGCGGGGAGATCCTCCTTGAGGCCGCCGACGCGGTTGAACATGTAGTGCATACGCCCGCCGGAGACCTCCTCCATGACGTGCTGGAGCTTCTCGCGCTCGGTGAAGGCGTAGAAGATCGGGGTGATGCCGCCGAGCTCCAGCGGATAGGAGCCGAGGAACATCAGGTGGTTGAGCACCCGGTTCAGCTCGGCGAGCAGCGTGCGCAGCCACACCGCTCGCTCCGGGACCTCCATGCCGAGCATCCGCTCCACGGCGAGGACGACGCCCAGCTCGTTGGAGAACGCCGACAGCCAGTCGTGCCGGTTGGCCAGCACGATGATCTGCCGGTAGTCGCGGGCCTCGAACAGCTTCTCCGCGCCCCGGTGCATGTAGCCGATCACGGGCTCCGCGCGGACGATCCGCTCACCGTCCAGCACCAGCTTCAGCCGCAGCACGCCGTGCGTGGACGGGTGCTGCGGGCCGATGTTGAGCACCATGTCGGTGCTCTCCGCCGCGCCGCCGATTCCGACCATGGTCTCCGTCGTAGGAGTCATGGACACAGTCTGTCCTACGTACGCTGGCCCCATGGAGACGGGGAGCCCGCACGACACGGGGACAGCGGACGCGCAGGGGACGCCCACGCCTGCGACGGCGGACGTACCGGCGCCGGACGCCGGCACCGAGCCGGACGCCGGCGCGGAGCCGGTCTGGCGCGCGCTGCCGCCCGGGCTGCTGACGATGCGGCGGCTGCTGCTGGTGGTGTGGCTGGGGCTCCTGACCCTGGCCACCGCGCTGGTGCCGGGCCTGCTGGCCGGGCCCGCCTGGGGAGCCTTCGCGGTGCTCCCGCTGGCCCTGCTGCTGTGGGGCTGGGTGATGCTGGAGCGCAACTGGCGCTCCTGGCGGTACGCCGAGCGCGCCGACGACCTGCTGATCAGCCGCGGCGTGCTGTGGCACGAGGAGACGGTCGTGCCGTACGGGCGGATGCAGCTCGTGGAGGTCACCTCCGGGCCCGTCGAACGGCACTTCGGGCTGGCCAGCGTGCAGCTGCACACCGCCGCCGCGGCGACCGACGCGACCATCCCCGGGCTCGACCCGGCCGAGGCGGAACGGCTGCGCGACCGGCTCACCGAGCTGGGCGAGGCCCGGTCGGCGGGGCTGTGACCGCGCCCGGCGTCCAGGAGGACGTGACCGGCCGGCCGCCCGTGACCGAGCGGCGGCTGCACCCCGTCACACCGCTGCGGCGGGCGTGGGCGCCGGTGGCCGTCCTGATGGGCTGGGCGGTCCACGACCCCGACGGCGCTCAGCGTCAGCTCACCCGGCTGACCACGACCACGCTGCTGGTCGGGCTCGGCGTGCTCATCCCGGCTGCCGCCCTCTACGGCTTCCTGAGCTGGTGGTTCACCCACTTCGCGGTGACCGACAGCGAGCTGCGGGTGCGCACCGGGCTGCTGTTCCGGCGCACCGCGCACATCCGGCTGGAGCGGATCCAGGCCATCGACGTCACCCAGCCGCTGCTGGCCCGGGTCGCGGGCGTGGCGAAGCTGAAACTCGACGTCATAGGCACCGACAAGAAGGACGAGCTGGCGTTCCTCGGGGCGGGCGAGGCGCGGGCGCTGCGCGCGGAGCTGCTGGCGCGGGCGGCGGGCTTCGCCCCGGAGAGCGCTCACGAGGTGGGCGAGGCGCCCTCCCGGCAGATGCTGCGGGTGCCGCCGGGCGTGCTGGCCGTCTCGCTGCTGCTGACCGGGGCGACCTGGGTCTGGCTGCTGGTCGCCGCCGTCGCCCTGCCGTTGCTGTGGACGGCCACCCACAGCCTGTGGACGGTGCTCGCGGCCGGCGTCCCGATGCTCGGCGCGGCGGGCGCGAGCAGCGTGGGCCGCTTCGTCGCCGAGTACGACTGGACGCTGGGCGAGTCGCCCGACGGCCTCCGCATCGACCACGGGCTGCTGGACCGGGCGCACGAGACGGTGCCGCCCGGCCGGGTGCAGACCGTGCGGCTGGTCGAGCCGCTGCTGTGGCGGAGGCGGGGCTGGGTGCGCGTGGAGCTGGACGTGGCCGGCTCGTCCAACTCCCTGCTGCTGCCGGTGGCCCCGCGCGCGATGGCCGAGTCGGTCGTCGCGCGGGTTCTGCCCGGGGTGACCGTGCCCCCGCCCGAGGCGTTCTCCCGCCCGCCGCGCGGCGCACGGTGGTGCGTTCCGGTGTGGTGGCGGGGCCACGGGCTCGCCGTCACGGACGCGGTGTTCGCCTCCCGGCGCGGTCTGCTGCGGCGCAGCCTCTCGCTGGTGCCGCACGCGAAGGTGCAGAGCGTACGGCTCGCCCAGGGGCCCTGGCAGCGGGCGCACGGGGTCGCCGACGTCCACGTGGACACCGGCGCCAACGGCACCGTGACCGCCCGTCTGCGCCCCGCCGAGGAGGCCGCGGCCCTGCTGCACTCCCAGGCGGAACGGTCCCGCACGGGGCGCAGGGACGCCCTGCCGGACCGCTGGATGGCCTGACCGGCACGGACATGGGAGAGGGCCCCCGCCCGGGCGGGGGCCCTCTCCCATGAAGGACTGCCGGTTCAGGACACCGCGCTGCGCAGTCCCTGGACGTCGATGTGCTCCGTCTCGTCGTGGGCCGTCAGGTCGATGACCTGACCGGCGCTCGGCTCCTCGGCGGCCGGCTTGTACTGGGCTTCCGCCTCCGCCTTGTGCAGCGCCAGCGCCTCCTGGCCGACGACGTCGGCGAGGTCCTCGTTCTGCACGGCGTCCAGCGCCTCGCGCCGGGCGTTCTTGGTGCCGAAGAAGTCGAACCCGTCGTCCTGCACCGGCTGCCGCACGGGCTGCGTCGGCGGGACGACCGCCACCGCGGTCGGCACCGTGAAGTGCCCGGCGGGCCGGCGCGCGGCCGGGGCGGGGGAGGCGGCCGGTGCGGTGGGGGCGGCCGCGCGCTCATGGTCGCCGGCCGCCCGGGGCTGCCCCCCGGCCTCGTCCTCCTGCGCCGGGTCGGGCCTGGGCCGCTTCGTCGGCTCGGGCCCGTCGTCCTCGGGGGTGCCGCCGCCCTGAGGAGCGGTGGTCCTCACGGCAGGACTCTTCGGGGCGTCCCCGGCCTTCGCGGCGTCCCCGGCCTTCGCGGTCCCTTGGGCGCTCTCCTTGCGCGCGGCCGGCACGGAGGGCTCCGCGGCCGTCTCCTCCGGCGCGTCGCAGTCCGCCTCGGCCTCGGTCTCCGCCTCGGCCGGCGTCCCGGTGTGGGCCTTCGGCTTCGCCGCGAACCGTGCCAGCGCCGCGTCGGCCTTCAGGTACAGCTTCGAACCCTCCGGGGAGAAGACGCCGGCGGTCTTCTCGTCCCGCTTCTCCTGCTGCCCGGCGTCCTCCGCCCGGTCCACGTCCGCGGTCGTCCCGGGGACCGTGGGTTCCGGCTCCGGCCGGGTCGTCGCGGGCGTGCCCGCGGGGAGGGCGCGTGCCGGGACGGCCGCCTCGATCTCCAGCACCCGGCGCTCCTCGAGGACGTTGGCGCGCTCCGCCTCGGCCGCCGCGTACCGGCGCAGCAGTGCGGCGTGCTCGTTGCGCAGCCCCGCCAGTTCCGCGCGCTTGGCGCGCAGCCGCTGCTCCAGCTTCATGCGCAGCTCACGCGACTCCTCGAGGTCCGACTCGAGTTCGGCGACGCGCTCCTCGAAACGCCACTCGTCGCTCGCCCGCGCGCGCGTGAGGTCGGCGACGCGTTTGCCCGCCTGGGCGTCCCAGTGACGCATCACGACGGCGCCCACGATCGCCGTGACCGCGGCGGCCGCGGCCAGGAGACGGAGCACCACCGGTTGCGTGAACACCCACGGCGCCAGGGCGCAGACGACGGACACGCCTGCGATCGCCGACGGGGGCAGCATCCTGTGCAGAGGCGGGGAATGACGGTGACGTCCACGTGGCATGGCCAGAAACTTACCGCGCGTAGGCGAATGATGGTGCCCCGCCCCGTAAAAAGAAAGCCACAAGCGACGTTTCACAGGCCGTCAGCGATCGGGGCCGTGCGTGAAAAACGGGTCATTGAATTCTCTTCAAGATCATTTATGGGGTCCGTCCGCCGCTCAACTCGCCCTCGGCGCATTCCGGTCGGCCCCTGCGCCGGCCCCCTCCGGGACGCCCCGCCCCGGCGCCCCACCGCCCCTCGCCACCCGCGTGCCCCGGGCTCCTTCAGCCCTCCGCTTCCGCCCGCCGACGCCCTTCCCTCCACCCCTTCCGATCCGTTTCGGCGTCTCCCCCGCGACCGCTCCCCGCAGGGCGCGTCTTCCCGGAGGAGATCGGCTTCTCCCCGCCCCCGGGGACCCCGTTTCGGCCCCTCTCCCGCTCTTTCCGCTCTTCCGCGCGTCCCCCTCACGGCAATGCGGCCCGAAAGGTGCCGCCAATGTCCGCGCGCGGCGTTTCCCGCGCGCCGGGCCCGTGCGCCACCACCCACCCTCCCTGGGCCTACGCTGAACGTATGAGCACTCACAGCGGACGCCGTCAGGTCGCGGGCCTCCCCCACTGGGACCGGTGCGCGGTCATGGGAGTCGTGAACGTCACCCCGGACTCCTTCTCCGACGGCGGACGCTGGTTCGACACCACCACGGCCGTCAAGCACGGCCTCGACCTGGTCGCACAGGGCGCCGATCTGGTGGACGTCGGCGGCGAGTCCACCCGCCCCGGCGCCACCCGTGTCGACGAGGCCGAGGAGCTCAGGCGCGTCGTCCCGGTGGTCCGCGGGCTCGCCGCGGAGGGCGTCACCGTCTCCGTCGACACCATGCGCGCCTCCGTCGCCGAGCAGTCGCTCGCGGCCGGCGCCTCCCTGGTCAACGACGTCAGCGGCGGCCTCGCCGACCCCGCCATGATCGGCGTCGTCGCCGCCGCCGGCGCCCCGTTCGTCGTCATGCACTGGCGCGGCTTCCTGGAGGGGGGCAACGTCCGGGGCGTGTACGAGGACGTGGTCACCGAGGTCGCCGACGAGCTCCACGCGCGCGTGGAGGCCGTCCTGGAGGGCGGCATCGCCGCCGACCGCGTGATCGTCGACCCTGGTCTCGGCTTCTCCAAGGACGCCGGGCACGACCTCGCGCTGCTCGCCCGCCTGGACCGCCTGCTGGGCCTCGGCCACCCCCTGCTCGTCGCCGCGTCCCGCAAACGGTTCCTCGGCCGGGTGCTGGCGGGCCCCGACGCCCCGCCGCCGCCCGCCCGCGAACGCGACGCGGCCACCGCCGCCGTCACCGCCCTGTCGGCCCGGGCCGGCGCCTGGGCGGTGCGGGTCCACGAGGTCCGGGCCAGCGCCGACGCCGTACGGGTGGTCCGCGCGATACAGGCGGCACGCCCCGACGACGACCCCTCATCCCCCGAGCACGGTGCGGAAGGAGCCCGGTGACCGCACCCCACACCGACGTCGAGCAGGTCGAGGCCGCCAACACCGCCTTCTACGAGGCACTGGAGCGGGGCGACTTCGAGGAGGTCGCCTCCGCCTGGCTCACCCCTGCCGACCTCGGCGTCGACGAGGAGTACCACGACCCCGCCGACGCGGGCGTCGTGTCCTGCGTGCACCCCGGCTGGCCGGTGCTCACCGGACGCGGCGAGGTGCTCCGCTCCTACGCGCTGATCATGGCGAACACCGACTACATCCAGTTCTTCCTCACCGACGTGCACGTCTCCGTCACCGGGGACACCGCGGTGGTGACCTGCACGGAGAACATCCTCAGCGGCGGACCCGCCCCCGAGGAGGGCGAGGAGCTGGGACCGCTGGTCGGGCAGCTCGTCGTCGCCACCAACGTGTACCGGCGCACCCCGTCCGGCTGGAAGCTCTGGTCCCACCACGCCTCCCCGGTCCTCGCCGAGGAGGACGACGACGAGGACGACGACACCCCGACCCCGCCCTGACCCGCGCACGTGGCGGTTCTCACCCCGCCGGGCACGGCCGCCGGGGCACGCGCCCGCCGCGGGTAGATTCGAGAGAAGGCCGGTGTGCCGTCCGCACAGGGCACCGACCGGCCGGACCGACGACAGCAGGAGTGATTCGTGTGGATCGTGTCGCGCTGAGCGGCCTGAGGGCCCGCGGGCACCACGGTGTGTTCCCGAAGGAGCGCGAGGAGGGCCAGACCTTCCTCGTGGACCTCGTCCTGGGCCTGGACACCCGCCCGGCCGCCGCCGACGACGACCTGACGAAGACCGTGCACTACGGCATCGTGGCCGAGGAGGTGGTGGCCGTCGTCGAGGGCGAGCCCGTCAACCTCGTCGAGACCCTCGCCGAGCGCATCGCCCAGGTCTGCCTGAAGCACGACGTCGTACGGGAGGTCGAGGTGCGCGTCCACAAGCCGGACGCGCCGATCACCGTGCCCTTCGACGACGTGACCGTCACCATCACCCGGAGCCGCGCATGACCAGGCCGTCCACCACGGGCCACACCGACCCGACCGTCCAGCCCGTCCCCGCCTCCGTGGTCGAGCAGGTGGACGCCGCCGACACCACCCTCCAGAACCCGAAACGGGCCGTGGTGTCCCTCGGCGCCAACCTGGGCAACCGCCTGGAGACGCTCCAGGGGGCCGTGGACGCCCTGGAGGACACCCCGGGCATCCGCGTCAAGGCGGTCTCCCCCGTGTACGAGACGGAGCCGTGGGGCGTCGAGCCCGGCAGCCAGCCGTCCTACTTCAACGCGGTCGCCGTGCTGAGGACGACCCTGCCGCCGTCCTCCCTGCTGGAGCGCGCCCAGGCGGTCGAGGAGGCCTTCCACCGGGTACGGGACGAGCGCTGGGGTCCGCGCACGCTGGACGTCGACATCGTCGCCTACGCCGACCTCCACTCCGACGACCCGCACCTCACCCTGCCGCACCCGCGCGCCCACGAGCGCGCCTTCGTGCTCGCCCCCTGGCTGGACATCGACCCCGCCGCCGAGCTCCCGGGACACGGTCCGGTGGCGGAGCTGCTGGACGCCGTCACCCGGGACGGGGTCGCGCCGCGCGCCGACCTGGAACTCCGGCTGCCCGAGTAGCCGTTAAGGTCGAGGACGGCCACAGCCCGGGCCACCGGCCGGGGGAACGCGAAGGGACACCGTGAAAGAGCTGCGCATCAGGGTGCTGGCCGGCGTCTTCGTCGTCGCCGGGGTCCTGTCCTGGGCCGGCGCCCGCCTGTGGAACTCGCTGGGCACCCTCCCGAGCGTCCCCGTGGCGGCGCCGATCGTGCTCGCCCTGATCGCCACGGTCCTCGCGGCCACGGCGCTCTCCCTGCGCGCCCGCCTCAAGGCCCAGCGCGAGCGCCGTCCGGACGCCAAGGGCGTCGACCCGCTGCAGGCGGCCCGCGCGGTGGTCTTCGGGCAGGCCAGCGCCCTGGTGGCGGCTCTCGTCGCGGGCCTCTACGGCGGCACCTTCGTCGTGCTGCTGGGCTCCCTGGACATCCCCGCCCGCCGCGACCAGGCCATCTACGCCGGCTTCTCCGTGGTGGCGGGCATCGGCGTGATAGCGGCGGCCAAGTTCCTGGAGCACGTGTGCAAGCTCCCGGACGACGAGGACGACGACCACCCGGGCACGGCCCCGGCGAGCTGAGACGCCGTACGCGAAAAAGGGGGCGGTCCTCCCGGACCGTGCCCCTTCCGTCCGTCCGGCGTCAGCGCGCCATGATCAGGCTCATCGCCTCATTGCGGGTGGCAGGGTCACGCAGCTGTCCGCGGACGGCCGACGTGATGGTCTTCGCCCCCACCTTCCGCACTCCGCGCATCGACATGCACATGTGCTCGCACTCGACCACGACGATCACCCCACGCGGCTCCAGGATCTCCATCAAGGAGTCGGCGACCTGAGTGGTGAGTCGTTCCTGCACCTGCGGGCGCCGGGCGTAGACATCCACGAGCCTGGCCAGTTTCGAAAGACCCGTGATCTTGCCCTCGACCGACGGAATGTAACCGACGTGAGCAACCCCGACGAACGGCACCAGATGGTGCTCACAGCTACTCAGGACCTCGATGTCCTTGACCAGCACCATCTCGTCGTGGCCGAGGTCGAACGTCGTCGTCAGTACGTCCTCGGGCTTTTGCCACAGCCCCGCGAAGATCTCCCGGTAGGCACGGGCCACGCGCGCCGGAGTCTCCTTCAGGCCCTCACGGTCCGGGTCCTCGCCCACCGCGATCAGCAGTTCGCGCACGGCGTCCTGGGCCCGCTTCTCATCGAACTCTCCGATGGGGGCTATGCCGTCCAGCGTCACGGGGTCGGTCATGGGGTGCCTCGTTCCTGTGCCTGCACGCGTGACCGGGCACGCGTCTCGAACTGCGGGTTACGCAGAATGCCGCGTCCCCCAGGCTAGAACCAGGGGGACGCGGCATCCATTCCGGGCCCGGTGAGGGCTCCGGGAGCCTCGGGTCAGCTCTCGGGGCGCTCCTCCGGGGTCCGCTCCGGCTGCGGGGCGGGGTCCGTCGTGGCGGTCTTCGTGGTGGAGATGGCCGGCGTGGCGCCGTTCGCCCCGTTCGTCAGGGCCAGCTCCTTGGGGGAGAGCACCGGCGGGCGGGTGGACGGCGTACGGCGCGAGGAGCCGGTCCAGGCGGGCCTGGGCGGACGCTTCACGATCGGCGCGAAGATCTCGGCGATCTCCTCCTTGCCCAGCGTCTCCTTCTCCAGGAGGGCCAGGACCAGGTTGTCGAGGACGTCGCGGTTCTCGACGAGGATCTCCCACGCCTCGTTGTGCGCGGTCTCGATGAGCTTCTTGACCTCTTCGTCGACCAGCGCGGCGACCTCTTCCGAGTAGTCGCGCTGGTGAGCCATCTCACGGCCGAGGAAGGGCTCGGTGTTGTCGCCGCCGAACTTGATGGCGCCGAGCCGCTCGGTCATGCCGTACTGCGTGACCATCGCGCGGGCCAGTCCCGTGGCCTTCTCGATGTCGTTGGCGGCACCGGTGGTCGGGTCGTGGAAGACCAGCTCCTCCGCCGCGCGGCCGCCCAGCATGTACGCGAGCTGGTCCAGCATCTCGTTGCGCGTGGTGGAGTACTTGTCCTCGTCCGGCAGGACCATGGTGTAGCCGAGGGCGCGGCCTCTCGACAGGATGGTGATCTTGTGGACCGGGTCGGAGTTCGGTGAGGCCGCCGCGACCAGGGCGTGTCCGCCCTCGTGGTACG
Source organism: Streptomyces sp. GB4-14 (assembly GCF_022696125.1). Taxonomy (NCBI): domain Bacteria; kingdom Bacillati; phylum Actinomycetota; class Actinomycetes; order Kitasatosporales; family Streptomycetaceae; genus Streptomyces; species Streptomyces sp. GB4-14. Next base: position 2,788,875 of record NZ_RZHO01000002.1, read on the forward strand.
CGGTGATCTTCTTCTCCTTGTCGGACATGATCCGGGTCCGCTTCTGCGGGCCCGCGACGACGCGGTCGATCGCCTCGTCGAGCATCTTGTTGTCGATCAGCTTCTGGTCGCTGCGCGCGGTGAGCAGCGCGGCCTCGTTCAGCACGTTGGCCAGGTCGGCACCGGTCATGCCGGGCGTGCGGCGGGCCACGGCGCCGAGGTCGACGTCCGGGGCGACCGGCTTGCCCTTCTGGTGCACCTTGAGGATCTCGAGGCGGCCCTGCATGTCCGGACGGTCGACCGCGATCTGGCGGTCGAAGCGGCCGGGACGCAGCAGCGCCGGGTCGAGGATGTCCGGGCGGTTCGTCGCGGCGATGAGGATCACGCCGCCCTTGACGTCGAAGCCGTCCATCTCGACGAGCAGCTGGTTCAGCGTCTGCTCGCGCTCGTCGTGACCGCCGCCGAGGCCGGCGCCGCGGTGGCGGCCGACGGCGTCGATCTCGTCGACGAAGACGATCGCCGGGGCGTTCGCCTTGGCCTGCTCGAAGAGGTCACGGACACGGGAGGCGCCGACACCGACGAACATCTCGACGAAGTCGGAACCGGAGATCGAGTAGAACGGGACGCCCGCCTCGCCCGCGACGGCGCGCGCGAGCAGGGTCTTGCCGGTGCCGGGCGGGCCGTAGAGCAGCACGCCCTTGGGGATCTTGGCGCCGACGGCCTGGAACTTCGCCGGCTCCTGCAGGAACTCCTTGATCTCGTGGAGCTCTTCGACGGCCTCGTCGGAGCCCGCGACGTCGGCGAACGTCGTCTTCGGGGTGTCCTTGGTGATGAGCTTCGCCTTGGACTTCCCGAAGTTCATGACACGGGAGCCGCCGCCCTGCATCTGGTTCATCAGGAACAGGAAGACGACCACGATGAGGACGAAGGGAAGCAGGGACAGCAGAATGCTCACGAAGGGGTTCTGCTTCGACGGCGAGACCGTGTAGCCGTCAGGGATCTGCTTGTTCTGGAACTTGTCCTGCAGCGTGCTGGCGATGGTGACGCCCTGGTCGCCGATGTAGCTCGCCTGGATCTTCGAGCTGCCCTCGACCTTCTGGCCGTCCTTGAGCTGGACCTTGACGGTCTGCTCGTCGCCGGTGGTCAGCTTGGCCGACTCGACCTTGTTCTCATTGATCGCCTGGACGACCTGGCCCGTGTCCACCGTCTTGTAGCCGCCGGACGAGCCGACGACCTGCATCAACACGACCACGGCAAGGACGGCCAGCACGATCCACATGACCGGCCCACGGAAGTATCGCTTCACGTCCATCCATACGGAGCGGTGCCGCCCCGTCCCTCCTGCCATAGTGAGTTTGATAAAGGCTGTTCTTCGGACGGTACCCCAGCATCGGCCCCCGACGCTGCGAGGGACGGGCCGGCAATGGCGTCCACGCATGCTCCAACGCCGCGGAGCCCGCCGGGGTTCCCGATCACGTGCGGCGGCCGGGGCCGCCGCGGTTCACCCGCCGTAGACGTGGGGCGCGAGCGTCCCGACGAACGGCAGGTTGCGGTACTTCTCCGCGTAGTCCAGGCCGTAGCCCACGACGAACTCGTTGGGGATGTCGAAACCGACCCATTCGACGTCGATGGCGACCTTGGCGGCCTCGGGCTTGCGCAGCAGCGTGCACACCTTGAGGGAGGCGGGCTCGCGCGAGCCGAGGTTGGAGATCAGCCAGGACAGCGTCAGGCCGGAGTCGATGATGTCCTCGACGATCAGGACGTGGCGGCCCTTGATGTCCGTGTCGAGGTCCTTGAGGATCCGCACCACACCCGAGGACTGCGTGCCCGCCCCGTACGAGGACACGGCCATCCAGTCCATCGTGACGGGGGTGGACAGCGCCCGGGCGAGGTCGGCCATCACCATCACCGCGCCCTTGAGCACGCCGACGATCAGCAGGTCCTTGCCCGCGTACTCCGCGTCGATCTTCGCCGCCAGCTCCGTCAGCTTGGCGTCGATCTCTTCCTTGGTGATGAGCACCTTCTCGAGGTCGGCACCCATGTCGTTCGCGTCCACCCGCATCACTTTCGGTCGTCCCACCGGCCGGTCCGGTCCGCCCCGCGACCTCTTCGGTCGGTGGGGTCCGGATTCAGCCCTGCCGAATCACCAGTCTGCCACCCTGCCGGCGGGCGACGACCCGGCCGGGGAGATTGATGGCCCCCTGACCGCGCCAGCCGGTGATCAGCCGGTCGACCTCCTCGATGTGACGGGCGAAGAGCGAACCGGCCGGGGCGCCGGCCTCGATGGCGGCCCGGCGCAGCACACGGCGGCGCACGGCGGGCGGCAGGTCGTGCAGCGCGGCGCACTCCAGGCGGCCATCGGCGTCGCGGACGCCCGCCGCGGCCTTCCCGGCCCAGGCGTCGAGGGCGTCGGCGTCGTCGCGGGAGAGCTGGGCCGTACGGGCGAGGGCCTCGACGACGCCCTTGCCGAGGGCCTTCTCCAGGGCGGGCAGGCCCTCGTGGCGCAGCCGGGAGCGGGTGTAGGCGGGGTCGGTGTTGTGCGGGTCGTCCCAGACGGGCAGGGACTGGACCATGCAGGCCTTGCGGGCGGTCTGGCGGTCGAGCTGGAGGAAGGGCCGCCGGTAACGGCCGTCGGCCCCCGAGACCGCGGCCATTCCGGACAGGGAGCGGATGCCGGAGCCGCGGGCGAGGCCGAGCAGCACCGTCTCGGCCTGGTCGTCGCGGGTGTGGCCGAGGAGGACGGCGGCGGCGCGGTGGCGTTCGGCGGCGGCGTCGAGGGCGGCGTAGCGCGCGTCGCGGGCGGCGGCCTCGGGGCCTCCGTCGCGGCCGACGGTGACGGCGACCGGCTCGACGGGGTCCAGGCCGAGTTCGCGGAGCCGGGAGGCGACCTCGGCGGCGCGCAGGTCGGAGCCCGCCTGGAGGCCGTGGTCGACGGTGACGCCGCCGGCGCGCAGACCGGCGCGGGGGGCTTCGAAGGCGAGGGCGGAGGCGAGCGCCATGGAGTCGGCGCCGCCGGAGCAGGCCACGAGCACGAGCGGGGAGGAGGACCGCTCGTCGGGCGTGAGGCGGCCGGGCGTCCGGCCGTGTTCGGCGAGGATGTCGTTCAGGACGCGGCGGACCGCCAGGCGTATCGCCGCGACCGCAGGATGGGGACCCATGTCCGGTTCCCTTCTGATGATGTCCGGGGGGGGGTGAACCCGGGGGTCGGTCACGCAGAGTGTGTAGATGGTGACAGAACCGGGCCGTTCCCCGAGCATTGCACGCCTGCCCGGGGCTCACGGTCCCTCGGACGGGTGATTGGCGGGGCGTCCGTCTGCCGTCGCCCGGACGCCCAGCGCGACGGGGGCGCGGCGCCTATGCGTCCGGTTTGCGGTGCACCCGTGTGATCCAGTCCGCCGGTTTGCCGATCTCCGCCTTGGTGGGGAGGGTGTTCGGCGACGTCCACACCCGGTTGAAGCCCTCCATGCCGACCTCGTCGACGACCGCGCGGACGAAGCGCTCGCCGTCGCGGTACTGCCGGAGCTTGGCGTCCAGGCCGAGCAGCTTGCGCAGCGCCATGTCCAGGCGGGAGGCGCCCTTGGCGCGGCGCTGCTGGAACTTCTCGCGGATCTCGGCGACGCTCGGCACGACCTCGGGGCCCACCCCGTCCATGACGTAGTCGGCGTGGCCCTCCAGCAGCGACATGACGGCGGTGAGCCGGCCGAGGATCTCCCGCTGGGCGGGGGTCTGCACGATCTCCACGAGGGAACGCCCCTCGTCGCCCTCCTCGCCCTCGGGACGCCCGCCGACCAGGGACTGCGCGGCCTCGCGCACCCGCTCCAGCACGGTCATCGGGTCGACGTCGGTCTCGGCCAGGAACGCCTGGATCTCGCCCTCGAGGTGGTCCCGCAGCCAGGGCACGGCCGTGAACTGGGTGCGGTGCGTCTCCTCGTGCAGCGTCACCCACAGCCGGAAGTCGTGCGGCTCCACGTCGAGTTCGCGCTCGACGTGGACGATGTTGGGGGCGACCAGCAGCAGCCGTCCGCCGCCGGCCGCCCCGGCCGGGAGGTCCCGGGTCGCGGGGGCGAAGGTCTCGTACTGGCCGAGGACGCGGGAGGCCAGGAACGACAGGAGCAGGCCGAGCTCCACGCCGGTGACCTTGCCGCCGACGGCGCCCATCACCGCGTTGCCGGGGCTCGTGCCGCGTCGTTCCTGCATCTTGTCGAGCAGGGGTTTGAGCAGCTCGCGGAAGCCGGCGACGTTGGCCCGCACCCAGCCGGGGCGGTCCACCACGAGGAGGGGTGTGTCATGGGTCTCGGGCGTGCCGAGGTTCGTGAAGCCGCGGACGTGTTCCTCCGCGGACCGCGCGTGGCGGCGGAGCTCCGCGACGACGGCGCGGGCCTCGTCCCGGCTCACGTCGGGGCCGGGCCGCATGAGCCTGGTCGCGGTCGCGACCGCGAGGTTCCAGTCGACCATGCCGGATGAGGCAGCACCACCGATGCTCGTCATGTGTCAACGGTACGTGAGGGGTGGGGAAACGGGCAGATCCTCACAGCGACGCCCCTGCCGGGGGCGCGCGCGGCTGCACCGGCACACGGATGTGCGGTGTCCTGCCCTCCCGTCCTCGGGGGCTCCGCCCCCGGCCCCCCGTGCGCGCACTTCCCCGCGCCCCTGAGGGGCTTTGCCGCCCCGCAGCTCCTAGAAGTGCGGCCTCCGCACTCCCCTACCGCGTCCGGCAGCCGCACGTCGCCAACGCTGTCGCGGCCTTGTCCAAGGCCGTCTGGGCCGCCTCCGCCCCCGCGGTGTCGTTCGCGAGGAACGCGAACGCCAGCAGGCGGCCGTCGCGGTCCACGACCGTGCCGGCGAGTGTGTTGACGCCGGTCAGCGTGCCGGTCTTGGCGCGGACCACGCCGGCCGCGCCGTCGGCGTAGCGGCCGGACAGCGTGCCGGTGAAGCCGGCGACGGGGAGGCCCGTGAGGGCGGAGCGCAGTTCCGGGTGGGCGGGGTCGCCCGCCTTGACGAGGAGGGCGGTCAGGAGGTCGGCGGTGAGCCGGCCCTCGCGGTCCAGACCGCTGCCGTCCTTGATCACGACGCCCTTCACGGGCAGCTTCAGCTGCTTCAGCCGCGCGGTGACCGCCGCCCCCGCGCCGGCGAAGTCCGCCGGCTTGCCGGTGGCCACGGCGGTGTGCCGGGCGAGCGCCTCGGCGAGGTCGTTGTCGCTGTTGGTCAGCATGCGCTCGACGAGCGAGGAGAGCGGCGGCGAGGAGACCGTCGCGAGGGTGGTCGCGCGCGTGGTCGACTTCGACGGGCCGGGCGGCGTGGCCGTGATCCCGTGCTCCTTCAGCAGGTCGCCGAACGTCCGGGCGGCGTCCGCCGCGGGGTCGGCGACCCGTGGGGCGGGTCCGCTGGAGGAGTCGTCGGTGCGGCCCTCGTCGGCCATGAGGGGGGTGACGGCGGCGAGGTTGTCGTTGCGCCCGATCGGGTGGGCCGTGTCGCCCTTGTAGAGGGTCGTGTCGTACGACAGCGTCACCTTGCGCACGCCCCGCTTGGCGAGGGCGGCCGCCGTGCGGGCGGCCAGGTCGCGCAGGCTCGCGGACCCCTTGGCGTTCTTGCGGGCGGTGAGCGTCGGATCGCCGCCGCCGACCAGGACGACCTCTTCGGTGTCGGGTTCGTAGACCGTGCGGGTGGTGAGCCGGTGGTCGGGGCCCAGCGCGGACAGCGCGGCGACCGCGGTGGCGATCTTCGTGGTGGAGGCGGGGGTGAGCGCGTTCGCGGAGTCCGCGCCGTAGAGGCGGCGGCCGGTCGCGGCGTCGACCACGGCGGCGGAGCGGCGGCCCAGGGCCGGGTCCCTCAGCAGCGGGTCGAGGACGGCGGCGAGCGCCTTCCCGGCGGGCGCCGAACGGGCGGCGGTGGCGGTGCCGCCGAGGCCGGTGAGTACGGACGGGGCGGGCGGGGCGGCCTGCGGTCCGCGCGGCGGTGTGCCGGCGCGCGCCAGGGAGCCGCCGTGATCTGTGCCACGCGAGGCTTCCAGGGCCACGGCCCGGTGCCGCTCGGCCGTACGCTGACCCGAGGAGTCCCAGGGGCCGGCTGCGGTCGCCACCCCCGCGGCCAGCGCCAGACCGGCGGTGGCGGCGGTCGCGGTGTACCAGCCGGTTCCGGGCCGCGCGACCCGTGGGGACTGCGGCGATCCCGGCCGGCGTCCCCCGGTGAGCCACGGCCCGGTGGCCGCGGCGACCCGTGCCAGACGCGGTCGTACGGCGTCCGCGATCCGCACGACGTGCGGTCCCGCGGCCCGCCAAGGCCTCAGCTCTGGCACGACCACCAGCCCCTTTCGCGATCACACACCTGCGTGAGGGACACTTAACCACCAGAACGATGTGCTGATCATGGAGGAGCGTCCGGTGGAGTTCGACGTCACGATCGAGATCCCGAAGGGTTCGCGGAACAAGTACGAGGTGGACCACGAGACGGGTCGGATCCGCCTGGACCGTCGGCTCTTCACCTCGACCGCCTACCCGACCGACTACGGCTTCGTCGAGAACACCCTCGGCGAGGACGGCGACCCGCTGGACGCGCTGGTCATCCTGGACGAGCCGACGTTCCCGGGCTGCCTCATCCGCTGCCGCGCCATCGGCATGTTCCGCATGACCGACGAGGCCGGCGGCGACGACAAGCTGCTGTGCGTCCCGTCGACGGACCCGCGCGTGGAGCACCTGCGCGACATCCACCACGTGTCGGAGTTCGACCGTCTGGAGATCCAGCACTTCTTCGAGGTCTACAAGGACCTGGAGCCGGGCAAGTCGGTCGAGGGCGCCAACTGGGTCGGCCGGGTCGACGCGGAGGCCGAGATCGAGCGGTCCTACAAGCGCTTCAAGGAGCAGGGCGGCCACTGAGCCCCCGCGCCACGGGGACATGACGACGGGCCGCACGCGCTGGCGTGCGGCCCGTCGTCGTGCTGTGTGCGCATATCGACGTCACAGAGGGCACACTGAGGGACGGTGTCGTCAGCAGGGAGAGAAAGGCACGTGACGGACGCGGAGGACCGCAAGCCGCAGTCGGACGAGGCGAGGAGCGTCTTCGTACCCCCTTCCGGTGTCGCGGCGCCGGCCGACAGCGAGTCGTCGACGACGTCCGAGTTCGCCGTGCCCGACGGGCTGGCCGTGCCGAAGCCGGGACCGGAGTCCGAGACCACCTCGGAATTCGCTCTTCCGGCCGGTCTGGACGTCGCACCGCCCCCGCAGCACGAGCCGGAGGGCTCGGCGTTCAGCACGCCGCGGACGTACAGCGCCCGGCAGGCCGCCGCCTTCACCCCGCCGGCCGGTGTCCCGCTGGTCCGGCTGACCAAGGACGTGCCCTGGCAGGACCGGATGCGCACGATGCTGCGCATGCCGGTGACGGAGCGGCCCGCCCCGGAGCCCGTGCAGCGGCACGACGACTCCGGCCCGGCGGTGCCGCGCGTACTCGACCTGAGCCTGCGGATCGGGGAGCTGCTGCTGGCGGGCGGCGAAGGCGCCGAGGACGTGGAGGCGGCGATGTTCGCCGTGTGCCGCTCCTACGGCCTGGACCGCTGCGAGCCCACCGTCACCTTCACCCTGCTCTCGGTCTCCTACCAGCCCTCGCTGGTCGACGACCCGGTGACCGCCTCCCGCACGGTGCGCCGCCGCAGCCCCGACTACACCCGGCTGGCGGCCGTCTACCAGCTGGTGGACGACCTCAGCGACGACGAAACCCAGGTCACCCTGGAGGAGGCGTACCGGCGGCTGGCGGAGATCCGCCGTAACCGGCACCCCTACCCGGGCTGGGCGCTGACCCTCGCGAGCGGGCTGCTGGCCGGCTCCGCCTCGGTGCTGGTCGGCGGTGGTCTGCTGGTGTTCGTCGCGGCGGCGGTCGGCGCCATGCTCGGCGACCGGCTGGCGTGGCTGTGCGCCGGGCGCGGGCTGCCGGAGTTCTACCAGTTCACGGTGGCCGCGACGCCGCCGGCCGCGATCGGGGTGGCGCTGACCCTGGCGCACGCGGACGTGAAGGCGTCCGCGGTGATCACCGGTGGGCTGTTCGCGCTGCTGCCCGGACGGGCGCTGGTGGCGGGCGTGCAGGACGGCCTGACCGGCTTCTACATCACGGCGTCGGCACGTCTGCTGGAGGTGCTGTACTTCTTCGTCGGCATCGTGATCGGCGTGCTGACGGTGCTGTACTTCGGAGTGCAGCTCGGCGCCAACCTGGTGCCGGACGCCGCGCTCGGCGGGTCGGACCCGCAGCCGCTGCTCCAGATCGCCGCGTCCCTGGGACTGTCGTTCGCCTTCGCGGTGCTGCTCCAGCAGGAACGCTCCACCGTGCTGATGGTGACGCTGAACGGCGGGGTCGCCTGGGTGGTGTACGGGGCGATGAACTACACGGGCGGCATCTCACCGGTGGCGTCCACCGCGGTGGCGGCCGGTGTGGTCGGTCTGTTCGGTCAGCTGCTGGCCCGCTACCGGTTCGCGTCCGCGCTGCCGTACACGACGGCTGCCATCGGGCCGCTGCTGCCCGGTTCGGCCACCTACTTCGGTCTGCTGGGCATCGCGCAGAACGAGGTCGACTCCGGTCTGACGTCGCTCACCAAGGCGGTGGCGCTGGCGATGGCCATCGCGATCGGGGTGAACCTCGGTTCGGAGATCTCCCGGCTCTTCCTGCGGATCGGCTCGGCGGAGAAGCGACGGGCGGCGAAGCGGACGCGAGGCTTCTAGCCCGCGCGCCGCCCGCCGGCCCGGCGGGGATCGCTCAGTAGCCGCCGTTGTACGGCCGCTGGGGGTCGTACTGCTGCTGGTTGTATCGCTGGTCGTCGCCGTAGGGCTGCTGACGGGGCTGCTGCTGCGGGTAGCCGTTGCCGCCGCCGTAGGGCTGCTGCTGGTGCTGCTGCGGGTAGCCGCCCTGGCCGCCGTACTGCTGCGGGCGGGGCTGCTGGGGCGCGGCGGCCGGGGTGATGCGGCGCAGCTGGGTGGTGGCGTCGTCCATGACCGGCGGCTGCGGGTGCTGCGCGGCGGCCGGGGCCTCGGCGGCGGCGCGCTTCTTCTTGCCGCGCTCCCGCAGGTACTCGACGATGATCGGCACCACGGAGACCAGGACGATCAGGACGAGGATCGCCTCGACGTTCTCCTTGATGAAGTTGATCTGGCCGAGCCAGTAGCCGGCGAGCGTGACGCCCGTGCCCCAGGCGATGCCGCCGATGACGTTGTACGTGAGGAACGTGCGGTACTTCATCCGGCCGGCGCCGGCCACGATGGGCGCGAAGGTCCGCACGATGGGCACGAAGCGGGCCAGGACGATCGCCTTGGGCCCGTACTTCTCCATGAACTCGTGGGCCTTCTCCAGGTTCTCCTGCTTGAAGAGCTTGGAGTTCGGCCGGTTGAACAGCCGGGGTCCGAAGAACTTGCCGATCATGTAGCCGACCTGGTCGCCGATCACGGCGGCGAGCACGATCAGCGTGCAGACCAGCCACAGGGGCTGGCTGATGTAGGTGCCCTCGGCCACGAAGAGACCCGCTGTGAACAGCAGGGAGTCGCCGGGCAGGAACGCGAAGAGTCCGGATTCCGCGAAGACGATCAGCAGGATGCCGGGGAGGCTGAAGGTCTCGATGAGGTAGTCCGGGCTCAGCCACTCGGGGCCGAGCGCAAGCGTGGTCACGGGGATGTGGCTCCTGCAGCTGGGGGTCAAGGGCGGGGCTGGCTGCCCAAATTATGAACGCAGCCGTCGAAGCCCAGGTTCCGCGGGGGTACCCAGGATGCACTGTGCCCCGCCCCGGGGAAAGCCGCGAGCCGGCGCCGTAGGGCAATCGCCGCTGGTCGTGGCCCGGTGCGGCCGGGCCACGACCGGTCAGGCGGTGTGCCGTACGGCGTTGGCGAGGATCGCGTCCCGCATGTACGCGGCCAGTCCCGGCCTGGCCTGGTCGATGTTGCGCGTGAACCGCTCGTCGTTGACGTACATCTCGCCCAGGCAGGTGTGCATCTCGTAGCCGCAGTCGTAGTGGTTGCGGGAGATGCCCTGCCGGTGGTCCTCGGCGACGTCCATCGCCGCCTCGGAGTCCGCCGGCTCGCCCGCCTCCATCAGGGCGACGAAGCGCCGGGTGAGCTCGTCGGCCTCGTTCTGGATCCGCTGCCAGTCCTCCTTGGTGTAGGAGGCCGTCCGCTCCCGCGACTGGCGGTAGGCGTCGGTGTCGCCCCAGCGCTCCTGGACCTCCTCCTGGTACTGGTCGGGGTCGAAGTCGCCGAAGACCTCGAACTTCTCCTCGGGCGTGAGGTTGATTCCCATCGTGCGTGCCTCCAAGGCCTGTTCCACGGCCGCCGCCATCTTCTGCAGCCTCTCGATCCGGGCGCTCAGCAGCTCGTGCTGGCGGCGCAGATGCGCCCGCGGGTCCGCGTCCGGGTCGTCGAGCAGCGCGGCGACCTCCTCGAGCGGGAAGCCGAGCTCGCGGTAGAACAGGATCTGCTGCAGCCGGTCGAGGTCGGCGTCGCTGTAGCGCCGGTGCCCCGCGTGGCTGCGTTCGCTCGGCACGAGCAGGCCGATGGCGTCGTAGTGGTGCAGGGTGCGCACCGTGACGCCGGCGAAACCGGCCACCTGTCCCACGGACCAGCTCATGTCCGCTCCTTTCCTTGCGCGCTCCAGGCTGGGTCCTCACGCCACGTGAGGTGCAAGCGGGTTACCGGTTTATCCCTTTCGTCCCCTTTATCGTGTGCGCGTGGCCCAGGACAGCACGCAGCCGGCGCCCGGCACCGCCCCGGCGGCCTCGGCACGCGCTCTTCTGCCGACCATCGTGCCCGCGCTGCTGGTCGGCGTGGTGACGAGTCTGGTCCTGCTGGGGGTGAGCGCGGCCGCCGAGGAGCTGCAGCACGCGCTCTGGCAGGACCTGCCGGACGCGCTCGGCGTCGGGCGTTACTCCGTGGCGTGGATGTTCGCGATGCTGACCGCCACCGGTGTCGCGGTCGGGCTCGTGGTGTGGAAGGTCCCCGGGCACGCGGGACCCGATCCGGCGACCACCGGCCTGGAGGCGCCGGTGCTGCCGCTCGCGGTGCTGCCGGGGCTGCTGCTGGTGACCGCGCTGGTCCTGGCCGGCGGCCCCAGCCTGGGACCGGAGAACCCGATCATCGCCGTGAACGTGTCGCTGGCGGTGTGGTTCGGCGCCCGCGCCTTCCCGGCGACGGCCCGGCGGGGCTGGGTGGCGCTGGCGGAGGCGGGCACCATCGGCGCGCTGTTCGGCACGCCGGTCGCCGCCGCGCTGGTGATCTCCGAGGCGCTGGCCGGGCAGCGCGTCAAGGGACAGCTCTGGGACAGCCTGTTCGCACCGCTGGCCGCGGCCGGGGCGGGAGCGCTGACGACCACGCTGGTGTCGGAGCCGAGCTTCGACCTGCACCTGCCGCCGTTCGGGGGGCCCGGCTGGGCCGACCTGCTGGCGTCGCTTGTGGTGGCCTCGGCGGGCGCGCTGCTCGGCATGTGCGCCGTGTACGCCTTCCCGTACGTGCACGGCGCGTTCCGGCGGCTGCGGCACCCGATGCTGATGCTCCCGGCCGGCGGCGTGGTCCTGGGCGCGCTCGCCGCCCTGGGCGGACACCTCACCCTGTTCAAGGGACTCGACGAGATCGCCGAGCTGGCCGCCGACCCCGACGGCTGGACGGCCGGCGAGTTCGCCGTGATAACGGTGGTGAAGCTGGCCGCGCTGCTGGTCGCCGCGTCCTGCGGCTTCCGCGGCGGCCGGATCTTCCCGTCGGTGTTCGTGGGGACCGCGCTCGGCCTGTGCGCGCACGCCCTGGTGCCCGGCGTGCATCCGGCGGTCGGGGTGTCCGCGGCCGTCCTGGGCGTGCTGCTCGCCGTCACCCGGCAGGGCTGGGTGAGCCTGTTCGTCGCGGCCGTCCTGGTCGCCTCCCCCGGCATGCTCACCCTGCTCTGCCTCGCCTCCCTGCCCGCCTGGCTGCTCGTCACCGGACGCCCGCACATGCAGCTGCGGCCGGACGGGACGGCCGTCAGGTGACCCCCGCGCCCCCCGGCGGCCCCGCCCAGGGCCGCCCGACTCCCACGGAGGAACCATGCCGCTGCACCCCGGTCGGCCGGCCGGCGAGCGACCGATGTCCGTCAACCCCGTCCTGGGGCCCGCCAACCCGGTCGGGGGAATGACCGAGGCGCCGCCCAGGCACCGGCTGCCGGACGGCCCCATGGCCCCGTCGACGGCGTACCAGCTGGTGCACGACGAGCTGATGCTGGACGGCAACGCCCGGCTCAACCTGGCCACCTTCGTCACCACCTGGATGGAGCCGGAGGCCGGGCGGCTGATGGCGGAGTGCCGCGACAAGAACATGATCGACAAGGACGAGTACCCGCGCACCGCCGAACTGGAGCGGCGCTGTGTGGCGATGCTCGCCGACCTGTGGAACGCACCCGACCCGGCCGCCGCCGTGGGCTGCTCGACCACCGGGTCCAGCGAGGCGTGCATGCTGGCCGGCCTGGCCCTGAAGCGGCGCTGGGCACTGCGCAACGCCGGCCGTTACCCGTCGCGGGAGGCCCGTCCCAACCTGGTGATGGGCGTGAACGTCCAGGTGTGCTGGGACAAGTTCTGCACCTTCTGGGAGGTGGAGCCCCGTCAGGTGCCCATGGAGGGCGACCGGTTCCACATCGACCCGGCGGCCGCCGCGGAGCTGTGCGACGAGAACACCATCGGGGTCGTCGGCGTCCTCGGCTCCACCTTCGACGGGTCCTACGAGCCGGTCGCCGAGCTGTGCGCGGCCCTGGACGACCTCCAGGAGCGCACGGGCCTCGACGTCCCGGTGCACGTCGACGGCGCGTCGGGGGCGATGATCGCGCCGTTCCTCGACGAGGAGCTGGTGTGGGACTTCCGCCTGGACCGGGTGGCGTCCGTCAACACCTCGGGGCACAAGTACGGACTGGTGTACCCGGGCGTGGGCTGGGTGCTGTGGCGGGACGCGGCGGCGCTGCCCGAGGAGCTGGTGTTCCGGGTGAACTACCTGGGCGGCGACCTGCCCACGTTCGCGCTGAACTTCTCCCGGCCGGGCGCCCAGGTGGTGGCGCAGTACTACTCCTTCCTGCGGCTGGGCCGGGACGGCTACCGCGCGGTGCAGCAAACCGCGCGGGACGTGGCCATGGGACTGTCCGCGCGGATCGAGGCACTCGGCGACTTCCGGCTGCTCACCCGCGGCGACGAACTGCCGGTGTTCGCGTTCACCACCGCGCCGGACATGACGGCGTTCGACGTGTTCGACGTGGCGCGGCGGCTGCGGGAGAACGGCTGGCTGGTGCCGGCGTACACCTTCCCGGCGAACCGTCAGGACCTCGCGGTGCTGCGGGTGGTGTGCCGCAACGGCTTCTCCGAGGACCTCGCCGACCTGTTCGCCGAGGACCTGACCCGGCTGCTGCCGGAACTGCGGAGCCAGCCGCACCCGCTCACCCGGGACCGGAACGCGGCGACCGGGTTCCACCACTGAGCCGTCGGTCCGGCTCCCGGGCGGACGGGAGCCGGACCAGTTCGACGGTGATCGCCGCGTCGGACGCCGGAACCCCCTTCGTACCCGCGACCCCCACTCGTCAGACTTGCTTACTCGGTGTCCCCCGCGTGCCGCTGTCCCGTCGCGTACGGGTTCTCCTCGCCCTCGGCGAGCACGCCGACGAACGGCTCGCCCTCGCCGGCGAAGGTGTAGGCGCCGCCCCGGACGCGCGCGATGAGGCCGCGTGTCCACGCTGCCCCGGTGTCCGCCGAGTGGAGCCAGAAGTCCATGATCTCGCCGATGTGCCCCAGCCGACCGGGCCCGCCTTCGGGGACGTAGTACTCCGTGACCTCCTTGCGCCACTCCTCGATCGACGCCAGCCGGCGCTCCAGCAGGGCGAGGGCCTCCTCGCGCTCCAGGTCGACCATCAGGCCGAGCCCCGCCGAGAGCACGTCCGGCTTCTGGTCGTAGGAGGTCAGCGCCTCGCGCAGCAGCCGGAAGTACTCCTCGGTGCCCTGTTCGGTGACCTCGTACTCGGTGCGCGGCGGGCCGCCGGCCGTGGAGGGGGCGGTCTCGTGCGCGACGAGCAGCCCCTGCTTGGCCATCTGCTTCAGCGCGTGGTAGATCGAGCCGGGCTTGGCGTTGGACCACTCGTGCGCGCCCCAGTACTCCAGGTCGTTGCGCACCTGGTAGCCGTGGGCCCGCCCGTGCTGGCGCACCGCGCCGAGCACGAGGAGACGGATCACTGACATGCCGACCAGCGTAGGCCGCGCCCGGGCTGCGCCGGGAGCGGCCTGCGCGAACGCACCGGACGGCTCGGAACCGGACGGCTCAGAACGGGAAGCCGCTGCGGCCGTGCTGCACGGAGATCCACTTGGTGGTGGTGAAGGCGTCCAGCATGGTGTCGCCGTTCAGCCGGCCCACGCCCGAGTGCTTCTCACCGCCGAAGGGGACGATCGGCTCGTCGTGCACGGTGCCGTCGTTGACGTGGAACATCCCGGTGTCGATCCGCTTCGCGAACCGCACGCCCCGCTCCACGTCCCCGGTGTGCACGGCGCCGCTGAGTCCGTAGGGGGTGTCGTTCACCAGGCGCACCGCCTCCTCCTCGCCGTCGAACGGGACGAGGAAGGCGACGGGGCCGAAGACCTCCTGCCGCAGCAGGGCGGAGTCGGCCGGCAGCCCGGTGACGACGGACGGCTCGAGCAGGTTGTTGCTGCGTCCACCGCGTACCAGGGCCGTGGCGCCCTCGGCGAGGGCCTGCTCGACGACGCCGGTGAGGGCGTCCGCCTGCCGGGCGTTGATCACCGGGCCGATGACGGTCCGCGGGTCACGCGGGTCGCCGGCCTTGAGCGTACGCACCTTGGCGACGAACTTCTCGGTGAACTCGTCGGCCACCGCCCGGTCGACCAGGATGCGGTTGGCGGCCATGCAGACCTGGCCCTGGTGGACGTACCGGCTGAACACGGCCGCGTCCACGGCGTAGTCCACGTCGGCGTCGTCCAGCACCACCAGCGCGCTGTTGCCCCCCAGTTCCAGCACCGCGCGCTTGAAGAGCGAGGCGCAGACGGTCGCGACGTGCCGGCCGACCTCGTCGGAGCCGGTGAAGGAGATGACCTTCGGCACCGGGTGCTCGATGAAGGCGTCGCCTATCTCCGCGATGTCGGTGATCACGACGTTGAGCAGCCCGGCGGGCAGCCCCGCGTCCTCGAAGAGCTTCGCGACCAGGGAGCCGCCGACGACCGGGGTGTTCTGGTGCGGCTTGAGCACCACGCCGTTGCCCAGCGCGAGCGCGGGCGCGACGGACTTCAGCGACAGCAGGAAGGGGAAGTTGAACGGGCTGATCACGCCGACCACGCCGACCGGCTCGCGGTAGACGCGGTTCTCCTTGCCGTCCACCGGCGAGGGGATGATCCGCCCCTCGGGGGCCAGCGCCAGGTGCACCGACTCGCGCAGGAACTCCTTGGCGAGGTGCAGCTCGAAGGCGGCCTTCAGCCGGGTGCCGCCCAGTTCGGCGACGATCGCCTCGGCGATCTCCTCCTCACGCTCCTCGACCAGCCGGAGCGCCTTCTCGAACACCGCGCGGCGGGCGTAGGGGTTGGTGGCCGCCCATTCCTTCTGCGCGCGGGCGGCCGCCCGGTACGCCTGGTCGACCTCGTCGACTGTGGCGATGGTGATCGACGCGAGCTTCTCGTCGTCGTACGGGTTGAAGTCGATGATGTCCCAGGAGCCGGTGCCCTGGCGCCACTCACCGTCGATGTACTGCTGAGCCAGGTCGGTGAAGTACGACGACATGCGATCCCTCGATCCCTTGCTGCGTCAGCAGAAACACGATCAGCACACCGGGGCGTGATCGAACGTCATCGTACTTGTGTGCAAAGGGAGTTGAAGGGGGCCTTGAGACAACCGGGGTCGCCCTCAGGACAGCTGGAGCAGCCCCCGGAGCAGGTCCCGGCTCTCGTCGGGACCCGGGCTGTCGTGCTGCAGCTCCTTGAGCGCCTTCTCGTACTGGGCCACGTCCTCGGGCTTGTCCAGGTAGAGCGCGCTGGTGAGCTGTTCCAGGTACACCACGTCCGAGAGGTCGGACTCGGGGAAGCTGAGGATGGTGAAGGCGCCGGACTCCCCGGAGTGACCGCCCATGCTGAACGGCACCACCTGGAGACGGACGTTGGGCCGCTCGGACACGTCGATCAGATGCTGGAGCTGCCCGCGCATCACCGCGCGGTCGCCGTAGGGCCGGCGCAGCGCCGCCTCGTCGAGCACCACGTGGAACTCGGGGGCGTTCTCCGCGACCAGGTACTTCTGCCGCTCGAGCCGCAGCGCCACCCGGCGCTCCACGTCGGCGTCGCTCGCGCTCTTCATGCCGCGCCGCACCACCGCGCGGGCGTACTCCTCGGTCTGCAGCAGTCCGTGCACGAACTGCACCTCGTAGGCGCGCAGCAGCGAGGCCGCGCCCTCCAGGCCGACGTAGGTGGGGAACCAGCTGGGCAGGACGTCCGAGTAGCTGTGCCACCAGCCCGCCACGTTGGCCTCCTTGGCGAGGGAGACCAGCGAGGCCCGCTCCTGCTCGTCCGTGATGCCGTACAGCGTCAGCAGGTCTTCCACGTCCCTGGTCTTGAAGCTCACCCGGCCCAGCTCCATCCGGCTGATCTTCGATTCCGAGGCGCGGATCGAGTAGCCCGCGGCCTCGCGCGTGATCCCCCGCGCCTCACGCAGTCGCCTGAGTTGTGATCCGAGCAGCATGCGCCGCACCACCGATCCCGGCTCTCCCGCGCTCACGTTCGACAGCCTCCCCAACGTCTTCAGGGCCCGCAGTCTGCCACTAAAACACTCCGAGCAGTACTCACCCGATTACACAAACGGAATTCGTCCGCTCGATCCGGTCAGGAAGCAGCACGGAACGGGCACCCCGACGCAACGAGGGGACAAGAGAACAGCCAGGAGAAGACGCGGGATGACGGAAAAATTGCCCAACAAACCAGAACGGCAGGGCTGATTTCGGTCAGCTGCACGTGCATCTGCCCTTGCATCTGCTGTGCGCATCCGAAACCATGGTCCCCGCACCACCGCCGCCTCGCTACGACCGCGAATTCCCGGGAGTGCCTCGCATGGGGACGAATGGATCGACCATGCTCGAGCCGTTACGGCAGGGCCTTCCGCCGCTGAACCTCGCGGCCGCCTCGGACGCCGCCTCCTGCGCCCTGCACGCCCGTTACGAAGCGGTGCGCGAGGCACGGCACTTCACCCGGGGCACCCTCGACCAGTGGCACCTCGGGGACCGCTTCGACGACGTCTGCCTGGTGGTCTCCGAACTCGTCACCAACGCCCTGCGCCACGCCCTGCCGGCGAACACCCCGCACCTCGCCGCCCCGGAGCCCCCGGTGCGGCTGCACCTGATGCGGTGGACCGAGCGGCTGGTGTGCGCGGTGCGCGACCCCAGCGACGAGGGCCCGGTCACCCGGGAGCCGGAGGATCTGTCCGAGGACTGCTCCGCCGAGTCGGGGCGCGGACTGTTCCTGGTCGACTCCTTCAGCGACAGCTGGGGCTGGCACCCGCTGGCCGGCGCGCTCAGCGGCAAGGTGGTGTGGGCGCTGTTCCGGCTCCCGCGGCCCTGATCTCCGTACGGCACACGCGCGTGCCGCTTGTCTACGCGCGTCACGCCTGACAGGGCGGCTGACCGCGGGAGCCGGGGCCCTCCGCGGTCAGCCGGCGACCAGGTGGTCGAACTCCCCGTCCTTCACACCCAGCAGCATGGCCTCGATCTCCGCACGGGTGTAGACGAGCGCGGGGCCTTCGGGGAAACGGGAGTTGCGCACCGCGACCTCCCCGCCCGGAAGCCGGGCGAACTCCACGCAGGACCCCTGCGAGTTGCTGTGCCTGCTCTTCTGCCAGGCCACACCGTCCAGCCGCGCGGCCGCCATGCCGTTGTACACGCCGGTCGCGCCGGCACCGTCGTGCCCGTCACCGTCGTACACGTCGTGGTCCACAGGTCGCTCCCCGCTGGTGCACTGGCTGGTGTGGCCATTGATGCAGTGGTCAACTGACCCGGATCATAGCTCCGTTCACGTGCATATGCATGAGCGGATGCACGTGCACGAGGGGTGTCGGGGCGGTTACAGCCTCACCGGCCCCGCGGTGCCCGCCTTGACGGAGGTTCGACCGAGCCCCGCTGCCTTAGAGACGCACGCGGGTGCGTTCCTGTTCCCTCATGTGCCCTTCCGATGGGCGGGCGGTGATGTGTTCAGGGCGGGCCGACGGCGATGGTGCGAGGTCCGTCACGCAGCCCTGGCCGGGCGCGGGGCGGTTCCTGTTAGCTGACACCGGTCGTCCGGCCGCCCGGGCCGGCGCCAGGGAGGGGACAGCGGTGACTGTGGAGGCTTCGGTGGAGCAGATGGGTCCGGCACGCACGCGCGCGGGGCGTTCCGGGCGGGCCCGGTGGACGGCCGCGGCCGTGGGGCTGGCCGGCGCACTGACCCTGACGGCGTGCGGCGACGGCGGCGGTTCGGACGACTCCTCGGCCACGCCCACCCCGGCCGTCACACGGACCGCGGACTCCGGCGGCGGCACGGGCGGCTCCGACGGCGCCCCCGGCGGCCTCCAGGGCAGCTGGCTCACCACCGCGGACGGCAAGGCGGTGGTCCTGATGGTCAACGGCGAGGAGGCGGCCCTCTTCGCCACGGGCGGCACGGTGTGCAGCGGCACGGCCAAGGGCGACACCGAGCCGACGATCACCCTGAAGTGCCCGACGGGCGACGGCGGCCGCACCAAGGGGACGGTGACGTCGGTCGACGGGAAGTCCCTCACGGTCACGTGGGAGGGCGCGGCGGGCGAGGAGACGTACACCAAGGCAGAGGGCGGCTCACTGCCTCCGGGGCTGCCGACGGAGGGCCTGGGTTCGTAGGACGCGGCCCGCCGCCGTCCGCGGAGCACCTCCCCCGCTCGAGCGGAGCCGCGAGCGGGGGAGGGTGGGCGCAGCCGGCGCCCCCGGTCGGCGACGCACAGCGCCCGACGACCCTGCGGCCCCGGGTCAGGGCAATCGCTTCCGCCCCCGCACCTGCGCCGCGTCGGCCGCCCGACTCCCTTCCTCCCACCCCGCCGCATCACTCACCCCGCGCAACCGCGTGGTGGTCGTCTCCGGGAACAGCCGGTCCATCCGCTCCCCCACAGCGACCTCGCGCGACGCCAGCACCGGCAGCAGATCCTCCCCCACCGGCACCTCGGCCGCAGCCGCCGCCAACCGCACCCCCACCCGGTGGGCGTACGCAGCCAGGAAAGACTGCCGAAACGTCTTCGTCCGCTTCCGCCCACCCGCCCGCTGCGCCGCCTCCGCCCTGGTCATCGCACCGGTCGCCTGCACCAGCAGCGAGGTGTAGAGCAGCTCGACCGCCTCCAGGTCGGAGGCGAACCCCACCACGGTCGAAAAGCCGAACGCCTCGTTCCACACCGCCCGGCAGTGGTTCGCGGCGGCCACCGCGTCCAGCAGCACCGCCTTGGCCTGCTCGTACGGCGGGTCCACCCCGATCCGGACGGCGTCCGGCCCCTCCGTGACGGCTGCCCGCGCGGCGAGCAGCGCCTCGTCGACGCTGTGCCGCGCCATCAGCTCCTGCGCCTTGGCGCTCAGCGCCTCCGCCTCCTCCGGGAACCCGGTCGCCTCGGCCTTCGCCAGCAGCGCCCGGATGCGCCCGAGCATCCGCGACTCCGGCTTCCGCTCCCGCCCACCGGGCGGCTCCCCCGCCCCCGCCGCCTCGTCGAGCGGCTCCAGCGCGGGCAGCCGCAGCAGCAGCCGGTACAGCTCCAGAACGGCGGTGGCGTACGAGAACCGGTCAGCGCGCGCAGCCGCCTCGGAGGTCGGCAGCCCGGCGACCTGCGCCTCCCAGCGCGCCCCCCGCACCCGCCCGTCCCGCAGGGCCTGGGCGCGAATCAGGGACCCGGCCAGACGGGCGTGCGTCTCGTCCAGCTCCCGCCGCACCACCCGGACGACGTCCGCGGGCTGCCACCCCCGCTGCCAGGCGGACGCGACGAGGTCCTCGCCGCGCCGGGCGAGCTCGGCATCCGCGGCGGGGTCGGCGGCGAGCAGGGAGGCCCCCGTGTCGAGGGTGTCGTCGCCCGTGTCGTAGAGGGCGGAACGGAAGGCGCGGTCGACGGTGCCGGACGTACTCACAGGGCCGATCGTGCCACGCCGCGTCCTGTCACCCCGAAGTGTCAACGACGGGTTGACACTCCGGGACTGTCAACTTACGGTTGACACATGACGAACCCCGCCATCAAGTCATCCGTCCGTCTCGACGACCTCATCGCGGCCATCAAGACGGTCCACGACGAACCGCTCGAACAGCTCCAGGACGCGGTGCTCGCAGGCGAGCACCTCGGCGACGTCGCGGACCACCTGATCGGCCACTTCGTCGACCAGGCCCGGCGCTCCGGCGCCTCCTGGACCGACATCGGCAGGAGCATGGGCGTCACCCGGCAGGCCGCCCAGAAGCGCTTCGTCCCCCAGGGGGGCAACGACCTCGACCCGAACCAGGGCTTCGACCGCTTCACACCCCGCGCCCGCAACACGGTCATGGCCGGGCACAACGAGGCGCAGGCCGCCCGCAACGCCGAGATGGTTCCCGAGCACCTGGTCCTCGGGCTGCTGGCCGAACCGCAGGGCCTGGCCGTCAAGGCGATCACCGAGCAGGGCGTCACCGTGGACGCGGTCCGCGAGGCCGCGCGCGCGGCGCTGCCGCCGGCCGCCGAGGCCGCCCCGGAGCTGGTGCCGTACAACTCTGCGGCCAAGAAGGTGCTGGAACTGACCTTCCGCGAGGCGCTGCGCCTCGGCCACAACTACATCGGCACCGAGCACATCCTGCTCGCCCTCCTGGAACACGAGAACGGCACCGGAGTGCTGAGCGGCCTCGGCGTCACCAAGGACGCCACCGAGCGGTACGTGGCCGGCATGCTCGCGCAGTACGTGGAGACGAAGACGGGGGACGAGCCGGCGCAGGAGGGCTGACCCACAGCGGCCCCACCCGCTCCCACCAGGCCGTTGTCACACCCTCCTGCGACACTCGCGTACATGGCCGGCCGGTGGGTGCTCGCTCCGGCCGAGGACGGTGGCGTGGACGTCGCCCCCCTCGGCCCGGACGGGCTGCCCTCCGGCCCGGTGCGGCGCGAGGCGGACCTCGCCGAGGCCGTACGGAGCCGTCCGGGCGTCGCCCGGTGGGTGTGGCGGTCCACGGCCGAGGTCTACCCGCGTCTGCTCGCCACGGGGGTGCGAGTGGAGCGGGCGTACGACGTCGAGGCCGCCGAGACCCTGCTCCTCGGCCACGAGGGGCGGTACGGGGAGCCGCGTTCGGCCGCGGCCGCGCTGGCCCGGCTGCGCGGCGGACCCGTGCCGCCCGACCCGCCGCAGCGGCCGGCGGAGCCGGGCGCCCAGTCGTCGCTGTTCGACCCGCGGGCGGCCCCGCTGCCGCCGGCCGACCTGCTCACGGTCTACGCCGAGCAGCAGCGGCGCATCGACGCCACCGCGCACCCCGACCGGATGCGTCTGCTGACCGCCGCCGAGTCGGCGGGCATGCTGATCGCCGCCGAGATGAACCGCGCGGGGCTGCCCTGGCGGGCGGACGTGCACCGCGCGCTGCTGCACGACCTGCTGGGCGAGCGGTACGCGGGCGGCGGCGAGCCGCGCCGGCTGGCCGAGCTGGCCGACGAGGTGTCCGCCGCCTTCGGCCGCCGGGTCCGGCCCGACCTCCCGGCCGACGTGATCAAGGCGTTCGCGCAGGCCGGGATCAAAGTGACGTCCACGCGCCGCTGGGAGATCGGGTCGGTCGACCATCCGGCGGTGAAGCCTCTGCTGGAGTACAAGAAGCTGTACCGGATCTGGGTCGCGCACGGCTGGTCCTGGCTGCAGGACTGGGTGCGCGACGGCCGCTTCCGCCCGGAGTTCCTCGCGGGCGGCACGGTGACCGGCCGCTGGGTCACCCACGGCGGGGGCGCCCTGCAGATCCCCAAGGTGATCCGCCGCGCGGCGGTCGCCGACCCCGGGTGGCGGCTCGTCGTCGCCGACGCCGACCAGATGGAGCCGCGCGTGCTGGCGGCGATCTCCCGTGACCCCGGGCTGATGGAGGTGGCCGGCCGGGAGAGCGACCTCTACCAGGCGGTGTCCGAGCGTGCCTTCTCCGGCGACCGCGACCGCGCCAAGATCGCCGTCCTGGGCGCGGTGTACGGGCAGACCTCCGGTGACGGCCTGAAGAACCTCGCCGCACTGCGCCGCCGCTTCCCCCAGGCCGTGGCGTACGTCGACGAGGCGGCGCGCGCGGGCGAGGAGGGCCGGCTGGTCCGCACCTGGCTGGGCCGCACGTGCCCGCCGGCCGCGCGGACGACGGACGACGCGGTGGAGGAGGCCGGCATCCCGGTGGCGGGCGACGAGCCGGACTCCGAGGCGGCCCGCGCGTGGACCCCCGGTTACGCCTCGACCGACGCCCGCGCCCGGGGCCGTTTCGCCCGTAACTTCGTGGTGCAGGGCAGCGCGGCCGACTGGGCGCTGCTGCTGCTCGCCGGCCTGCGCCGGGCACTGACCGGCATGGCGGCGGAGCTGGTCTTCTTCCAGCACGACGAGGTGATCGTGCACTGCCCCGAGGAGGAGACGGAGGCGGTGACGGCGGCGATCCGCGAGGCCGCCGAGCAGGCGGGGCGGATCGCGTTCGGGGAGACGCCGGTGCGGTTCCCCTTCACCACGGCGGTGGTGGAGTGCTACGCCGACGCGAAGTGACACCCCGCCGGGGAGTGCGCGCAGGGCTCCGCCGCCCGTTCGCGGGCGTAGTCCCGCACGAGGTCGTACGGCTCGAAGCGCCCGTACGCGGTCTCCTCCAGCAGGGCCACGTCCGCCAGCCGCTCCAGCGCCGCCTCGGCCCGCGCCTCGTCGACACCGGTGAGGCGCGCCAGCGACGGGGCGTCGCAGAAGGGCAGGCCGAGGGCGCCGATGAGGCGCAGGACGAGGGCCGCGTCCTGGTCGGAGCGGCGCTCGGAGGCGGTGAGGGCGTCGAAGGCGGCGTCGAGTGAGCGGCGGACGCCGAGGTCGTCGTAGTCGAGGAGGTCCAGCCTGCTGTCGGCGGAGGCGAGCTGGACGGCGAGGTCGTCCGGGGTGAGGGCCCGGCGGGCGGCGAGCCGGGCCGCGACGACGCGCAGCGCCAGCGGGAGCCGGCCGGTGAGGGCGACCAGCGGATGCCGGGCGGTGATCCCGTCCCGTCCGGACGCGGCGCGCAGCAGCGCGGCGCTCTCCTCGTCGCTCAGCGGCCGGAGGGGGAAGCGGGCGGCGCCGTCGAGGGCGGTGAGGGGCGACCGGCTGGTGACGACGACCCCGCACCCGGGACCGGCGGGCAGCAGCGGCCGCACCTGGGCGGCGCTCGCGGCGTCGTCCAGCACGAGCAACGTGCGGGTGGGGGCGAGCAGGGACCGCAGCAAAGCGGAGGCGGCGTCACGGTGTTGGGGGACGCCTTCGGAGGGGACGCCGAGGTCGCGGAGGAGTGAGGCGAGGGCCTCCTCGACGGTCAGGGGCGTCGAACCGGGCTCCGTTCCCCGCAGGTTGAGGTGGAGCTGACCACCGCTGAAACGTTCCTGCAGGCCGTGCGCGACGTGCAGCGCGAGGGCGCTCTTCCCGACGCCGGCCGTCCCGCTGACGACGACGGCGCCGGCCGCGTCCGTCCCGGAGAGCGCCCGGGCGATGCTCTCCCGGACGTCCGCCCGCCCGACGAAAGGGGCCGGCGCGGGCGGCAGTTGCGCGGGCCGCACCCACCGGGACGCGCCGTCCCGCGTCCCGCTCCCCCGCAGCACCTCGACGTGCGCCTCGCGCACGGGCCGCCCCGGCTCCACACCGAGTTCGTCGGCGAGCCGGGCGCGCAGATCACGGTGGACGACGAGGGCCTCCGCCTGACGGCCGGTGCGGTGCAGGGCGAGCATGAGCTGACGGTGGTAGGCCTCCCGCAAAGGATGCTCGGCGGCCAGGGCGGACAGCTCGGGCACGAGGTCGGCCAGGCCGTCGTCGCCCAGGGCGAGTTCGGCGTCGTAGCGCCACTCGTGGAGCAGCAGCCGCGCCTCCTCCAGGCGGCGCGCGAGGGCGTACCCGCCCACCTCGGGCGCCGGTCCCCCCAGCGGACTGCCCCGCCACAGCCCGAGCGCGGCCCGGCACTCGCGGCGCACCCGCTCCCAGTCGCCCTCGGCGCGGGCGGTACGTGCGGCGGCGACGTGGGCGTCGAAGACCTGGACGTCCAGTTCGCCGTCGTCGACGCGGAGGACGTACCCCGTGGGCACGGTGAGGAGCCGGCCGGGCTCGTCGAGGAGGCGGCGCAGCCGGGCGACGTGGTTGTGCAGCGAGGGCAGCGCGGAGACGGGCGGCGCCCCGCCCCACAGGGCGTCCTTCAGCACCTCGACGGAGACGACCCGCCCGGCGTCGAGCAGCAGGACGGCGAGGAGGGTACGGAGCTTCGGGCTGGTCACGGGGAGGACGGGGGTGTCACCGTGCCGCCCGGGCACACCTCCCGCCGGCTCACCGCCGTAGAGAACAGGCGTTCCCAGCAGTCCGAAGCGCAGCCCGCGCCGTGTCACGCCGCACCACTGCCTTCCGGGTGACCGAATGGGTATCCGTTGGCCTCATGTTAGCCATCCGTTGGCAAGGTTTGATGTGATCACTACATCGGATCCGGCTCGGGGGTGCGCGCGTGGGACGCGCAACTCGGGGGAGTGTCGCCGTCGGCCGATCCGCTTCACGAGGCCCCCCGGTCGCCAGAGGTGAACGACCGGGGCCTCGTTCCCTTCCGGCCCCCGTACCCGGTCAGCCCGCCCGCACCGGCCCCTCCGTGGCGGCGAGCCCTTCGACCGCCTGCTTGTGCTCCTTCGGGTACCTGTCGGCGCCCGGCACGGCCAGCGCGACGCGGAACTGCTCCCGCGCCTCGGGCGGGCCGCCCGGCCGAGGCGTAGGTGCGGCCCAGCCGTAGAGGGCGCGCATGCGCAGCGCCAGCATCGACTCGTCGTACCGGTCGGCCTCGGGAAGACGGGCCGCGTCGTCCAGGGCGTCGCCGTACCGCCCGAGGTCGACCAGACACGAGAGCCGGGCCAGCCGCAGGGTGCGCCGCCGCTCCAGGAGCCGTTCCCGCTCGGCCGCGGCGAACGGCCCGGAGAGCTGGGCCAGCGGCTCACCCCGGAACAGCGCGAGGGCGTCGGTCAACTGCTGTGCCGCTTCGGCCGGATCCCCGCTCGCCTTCGTCCGCAGCGCCCGGTCGCCCAGCTCGGTGAGGTCCGCTAGATCGAGGCGGACGTCGTCCAGGACGAAGCGGTACCAGCCCTTCCCGCTGCGGATCACCGACTCCGTGTGGCGGGTCCCCGCCCGGTCGAGCGTCCTGCGCAGCGGATTGACATGACTGGCCAGCACCTTGGTGCCGGACGCGGGCGGGTCGGCTCCCCAGACGCCGTCGAGCAGGTGCTCGTGGCTCACCACGGCGCCGTCCCGGAGCAGCAGGGCGGCCAGCACGGTCTGCCGTCTGACGGGCCCCAGGGCCAGAGGGCTTCCGTCCCGCCACGCCCGCAGCGGGCCGAGCACCTCGATGCGCAGCCGCTGAGAATTCCCGCCCAACCCGAGCCTCCGCTCCCGCACTTCATCGCCGGTTCATCAGCATTGCAGCACCTGCGGACACAGTGACCGGTGCGAACGCGCACAACCCGCACATCCGAAGGGACCCACGTTGACCGGAGCGGAACTGGTGGCCACCGCGCTGACCACAGGAGCGGCGGCCGGACTGACGGGCCCGGCCCGCGGAACCGTCCACGACCTGCACGACGCGCTGAGGCAGGCGGTCCGCCGACGCCTGACCGCCCCCGGCAACACGGGCGGCCCCTACGGCCTCCGTGTCCTCGACGCCCACGCGACGGACCCGGACGTATGGGGAACCCGGCTGCTCCGCGTCCTCGTCGCCTGCGGTGCGGGAGAGGACGAGGACGTCCTCCGGGCGGCCCGCGCACTCCTGCGCGCGGAACGCGGCCCGGCCGCCCGGGCGGCTGACGCGCCCTGAGGACCGCCCTTCGCGCGGCCGGAACCGCCGCCCCCTGATCAGGCCGGCGGCAGCCCGCGCTCGGCGATGCCGCTCTCGTAGGCGACGATGACCAGCTGGGCGCGGTCGCGTGCGTTCAGCTTGGAGAGCAGGCTGCTCACGTGGGTTTTCACGGTGGGCAGGCTGATCACCAGGTGGTCGGCGATCTCCGCGTTCGACAGGCCCTTGGCGATCAGCACGAGCACCTCCTGTTCACGCGGGGTGAGGCCGACGAGCCGGGGGGCCGGCCGGGCGGCCGTGTCCTGGTGGGAGAAGTTCGCGATGACCCGGCGGGTGACCGAGGGGGCCAGCACGCCCTCTCCGGTGGCGATGACGCGGATGCCCGCGACCAGGTCGTCCGGCGAGGCGTCCTTCAGCATGAAGCCGCTCGCCCCCGCCTGGAGGGCCGGGTAGACGTACTCGTCCATGTCGAACATCGTGAGGGCCAGCACCCGTACAGCCGCCAGCGACGCGTCGGAGCAGATCTCGCGAGTGGCGGCGATCCCGTCCATGACGGGCATCCGCAGATCCATCAGGACGACGTCCGGCGTCAGTTCACGGGCGAGCGCGACGGCCTCGGCGCCGTCCCTCGCCTCCCCCACCGTCTCCATGCCGGGAGTCGAGTCGACGAGGACCCGGAAGCTCCCGCGCAGCAGCGCCTGGTCGTCCGCGATAAGGACCCGGACCGCCTCGGCCATTCCGCATCCCTCGTACCTCGGGTCGCCGCCGGGCCCGGCGGTCCGACGCCTCGTCAGCCTGCCCCCGGCACACCCTATCGGCCGGGCCGGCGGCCGCCGTCAGGTTTCCGCCGCCACCAGTTCCCCCGTCCCGTCGTCCCCGACGGTGACGGTGACGCCGTAGGGCTCCGCGAGCCGCGCGAAGTCGGTGAGGATCTCCTTGGCGTCGACCGGACCGGCCGCCCGGGGCCGTCCCCGCCGGTGCACGGGCTGCCCGAAGCCCAGGTCGACCGGGTGCAGCCGGGCGCCGGTGAAAACCCCGTCGTCGAAGGTGAGCACCGGCACGAGCGACTGCCAGTACCGGCGGTGCGGGGCGAACATCCGCCGGCCGTGGGCGGTGATCCGCTCGAAGTACCCGCCGGGGGTGAGGGCCTCGTCCGTACCGGCCCGCGCATAGTCCTCGAAGGGGATGCGGTCGGCCAGTTCGATCTGGCTGACGATGTTGCCCAGGCTGTGGAAGACGGGCCGGCCCCGGTGGAGTTCCACCCCGCGCAGCATGTGCGGGCCGTGTCCGACCACGGCGTCGGCGCCGGCGTCGATCACCGCGTGGGCGAAGTCCCGCAGGAACTCGGCGGGGGTCTCGGGTGTCGGGCCGGGTTCGTGGGAGTGGACGCTGACCAGGACCAGGTCCGCGCGGCGGCGCGCCTCGGCCACCCAGCGGGTGATGTCGTGGACGTCCCGGGGGTCGCAGGCGGTGGTCAGGCCCGGGGTGTCCGCGGTCTCGAACCGGGTGCCGAACAGCGCGAGCCGGCCCGGTCCGGGCATGGCGGGGTCGAACCCGAGCAGGGTGCGCGCCTCGGTCCGCCGGGACCGCAGCCCGGTGGCGCCGTCGATCTCCCGCAACACCTCCAGCTGCGCATCCGTCACCCGGAGCGTCGCGCTGTGCCGCAGCGGGCTGAGTCCCGGCCGGCCCGGCAGGTCGGGGGACGGGGCGGCGGCCTGTTGCCCGTCCCGGAAGGTGGCGGTGCACGCGATCAGCGCCAGGCTGCCGGCCGGCCGGTCCACGTAGGCCGGGCGCCGGGCCGCGGTGAGGTCGGCGCCGATCCCCGCGAACCGCACCCTCTTGGCGCGCAAGAGGTCCACCGTGCCGAGGACGCCCTCCGTGCCGAGGTCGAGGGCATGGTTGTTGGCGCAGCTCAGGGCAGAGAAGCCCATCGCCGCCACATCGTCGAGAACGGCGGGGTCCGCGATCAGGCCGCCTCCGCTGGCCGCGTCGGGTACGGGGTGGCCGCGTCCGGTGGCGGGCGCGACCTCCAGGTTGGTGAAGGCGAAGTCGGCCGTGTGCAGCACCTCGCCCAGCCGGTCGGCGGAGGGGTCGGAGGTGAGCGGCGCACCCCGCGTCATCATGCAGTCCCCGGTCAGGGCCACGGTCAGGCGGCTCATGAACGGCTCTCCTCCACCGCTCGCACGAATGCCTCCGCCCGGTCGGGTCCGGAGAGCTCCACGCGCTTGCCGGCCACCTTCACGGTCGGGGTGAGAGCCACCCCGCGGGAGGCGGCGACATCGGACACGTACGTCACCCAGGGCCGGTACGTGCCGTCGCGGACGCACCGCTCGAAGGACGCGCCGGTGATGCCGACGTCCCGGCCGAGGGCGACCAGGCGGTCGGTGTCGAGTCCGGGGCCCTGCTCCGGCGGCTGCTCGTCGAACAGCGCCGCCGTGTAGGGCTCGAACCGGTTATGGTCCGCGGCGCAGGCGGCGGCGGACGCGGCCCGGGTGGAGTAGCCGGCGGGCGCGCTGCGGTCGTCGAGGAAGGCGACCGGATGGTGGACGACGCGCACCTCTCCGCGTTCCTGCATCTTCCTCAGTTCGGGCGCGAGGGCCTTCTCGGTGATGCGGCACTCGGGGCAGAGGTAGTCGAGGTAGAGGTCGACGCGGACCGGCCCCTCGGACATGACGAGTCCGGCCCGGTCGGCGGCCACGCCGGCGGGGACCTTCTCGGGCGCCTCGCCGGGCTCGGTGTCGGTGGCCCGGACGAGGCCGGCGCCGACGAGCGCGGCGCCGGCCACCGTGACCACCGCCGCGAGCGACACCAGCACAGTGCGGCGGCGCCGCCGGCGCCGGTGCACCATGTCCCGGACCTGGGCGTCCGTCGACGGCTGCATGTCTATCGCTCCTTCGTCTCCAGGACCCAGCGGTCCAGGGCGTAACGGGTTCGCGGGCGGGTGATCAGGAACGCGGCGGCGCCGAGGAAGGCGAGGTCGCGCGCGATGTCGACGGCGTAGCCCCGTTCCGCACCGCCGGTGAGGGTGCCGCCGCTGCTGAAGCAGCCGCAGTCGATGGACATCCCGCGCGCCCACACCGAGGCGATGGCCGCGATGTACGTGACCATCAGCAGGGCGGTGACGGCCGCCACGGCGCGGGTGGCGAGCCCGGCGAGAAGCAGCAGGGCCAGCGCCAACTCGACGAACGCCACCGCAGTGCCGACGAGTTGTGCGCTCTCCTCGGGGACGAGCTGGTAGAGGGCGACGGTACGGCCGGCCTCCGTGAGGTCCTGGACCTTCACCCAGCCCGCGTAACCCAGGACCGCCGCGAGGACGATCCGGGCCGCGGTGCCCGCCCATGTCCGCACGAACGTCACGGCCGGCCCCCTTTCACTGCGTCCGGGAGAACCGGTAGGTGGCGAGGCCCAGTACGGCGGCGGTGAGGGCGGCCAGCACGCCGAGTTCCGCGTACACGGGCGGATTCCAGTCGCCGAGCATCAGCCGGGTCTGCTCCGAGGTGAGGACGTCGGGGCCGGGCAGGGTCCGGCGCACGGCGTCGACGCCGTAGGTCAACGGGTTCAGCTTGACGACGGTGTCGAGCCAGCCCGGCAGTCCGTTGGGCGGGAACATCGCGCCGGAGAAGAACATCAGCGGCATGAGGCTGAGGTTCACCACGATCTGGAAGGTGTCGACCTGCCGGATGGTGACGGCGGCGAGAAGGCCGAACGAGGTGAAGAGCAGGGAAACCAACAGCAGTTCGACGAGGACGACCAGCAGCATCGGCGTGTAGCGGACGCCCGCGATGCCCCCGACCGCGAGCAGGGCGAGGCCGTAGACGGCACCCGTGGTGGCTCCGCCGAGCGCGAGGCCGAGGACGATGCTCGACCGCGGGAACGGGGAGACGAGCATCTGACGCAGCATGCCGAGCCGGCGGTCCCAGACGAGCGAGATGCCCACGGCGATGGCCGGGGCCTGCACGGACATCACGAGCGCGCCCGGGAACAGGTAGGCCCGGTAGTCGTTCAGCTGGGCCTTGCCGAGCGTGGACGACGCCGCTTCCAGCCCCGTGCCCAGCACGACCAGGAACAGCAGCGGGGTGACCAGGCCCATGACGAGGCGCAGCGGATTGTGCCGCAGCCGGGTCATCTCCCGCCGCCACAGCAGCGCGTAGGGCCGTACGGTGTGCCAGGTACGCACCTCGGACGAGGGCGGGGCCGGTTTCGTCAAGGTGACGCTCGGCGGGATGTCGGTACGGGTCATCGCAGTCCCTCCCCGAGGCTGTCGAGCGAGCGGGCGCCGGACCCGCTGTCCCTGATGGCGGTCCCGGTGTGGTGCAGGTAGACGTCGTCGAGCGAGGGCGGGGTGACCGTCACCGACCGCACGGTCAGGCCCAGGCCGGTGCACAGGCGGGGCACCATGGAGGCGCCGTCCTGCACCCTCAGCCGCAGCCCGCCGGGGGTGCTCTCGGCCGTCAGTCCGAAGCGGTCGGACAGCAGGTCCACGGCCAGCCGGTCGTCCTCGGTGCGCAGGTCGACGACGTCGGCCCCGATGACGGATTTCAGCTCCGCGGGTGAGCCCTCCGTCACCAGCTTGCCGCGGTCGAAGATGGCGATGCGGTCGCAGTGCTCGGCCTCCTCCAGCTGGTGCGTGGTGAAGAAGACCGTGATGCCCTGCTCCTCGCGGAGCCGGTCCAGGTGGTGCCAGACGGCCGCGCGGGTCTGCGTGTCGAGGCCGGTGGTCGGCTCGTCGAGGAAGAGCACACGCGGGGAGCCGAGCAGGCCGCGGGCGATCTCCAGGCGCCGGCGCAGACCGGTGGAGAAGTGCCGTACGGGGGTCCTGTCGCGTCCCGTGAGCTCCATCATGTCGAGCATCGCGGCCACCGCGGCGCGCGCCTCGGCCCGGCCCAGACCGCACAGGTCGGCCTGGAAGCGCAGATTCTCGGTGGCCGTGAGCTCCAGGTCGAGCGTCGACTCCTGGAAGACGATGCCGATCCTTCGCCGTACTTCGGCGGCGTGCGTGGTGACGTCGAACCCGGCCACCTCCGCGTGGCCCGCCGTGGGCCTCAGCAGCGTGGTGAGCATGCTGATGGTGGTGGTCTTGCCGGCGCCGTTCGGCCCCAGGAATCCGAACGTGGCCCCCTCAGGGACGTTCAGGTCGAGACCGTTCACGGCCGGTGTCGTGCCGTAGTACGCGTAGAGGCCCTCGGCCCGGATCGCCGTCATGAGCCGCCTCCGGTGCGGCGCACGGCCAGCACGGTGCGGAACACGCCGACCTCTCCCGGCTCGTCGACCGGGCGGCCGTCGGCCTCGACCCAGGCGTGCGCGGCGAAGGGCTGCACGCGGAAGCCGGTGCACCAGTCGGCCCACCTGCCCCGGACGCGGAGCAGCAGCACGGTGGCGACGGACCGCTGGAGGCAGCCGAGGCCCGCGCAGCGGGTGCTGACCGAGACGACGGACCGTCGGGCCCGTGCCACCTGGGCGTACCCGGCGGGCCGGGATCCCTTGCTCAGTACGCGCAGCACCCGGTGCAGCCGGGCCGGGGGCATCCTCACCAGCAGACGGGCGGCGCCGGCCGCGCATCTCGGGGCGATCTGCCGGTGCAGCGGGAGGCGCGTGGCCTGTTCGGCGACGGCGGGCGTGGTCACTGTGTCACCTCCACGAGGTCGGCCTCGCTCAGCGAGCGGACCAGGGCCAGTACGTCCTGGTGCACCCGCTCCTCGCTGACGGGGGCGGACTCCGACAGGCTCGCGGCGGCCGCGGCGGGAGTGTCGCCGTCGAGCAGCCTGTGCAGGATCGCGGAGCCGGAGGCGTTCAGCTGGTAGTAGCGGCCGCGGCGGCCGTCGAGCAGGACCGCCCCGGAATCGACGGGCGTGAGAGTGACATCGCGGGCAAGACTCAGTTTCATCGGTTCTCTCCGGTGTCCTGGGGGTGCGCCCGCAGCCAGCTCTCGCACGCCACCGTGGTCTGGATCGGCTGAAGGTGATGGGACATCGGCCCGGGATTGAGCACCGCGGACCGGAGGGCGTCCGGGTCGACGAGGCCGAGCCGGGCCAGGAGCGAGTCCTCGCAGAGGTCCAGGATCCGGTCCCGGTTGCGTTCGATGCCCCGGAACGTCTCGGCGCTGAACTCGCCCTTGTCGCGACGGGAGAGGAAGTCGTCGGGCACCAGGCCCCGCACGGCGGTGGTCAGCAGCGGCTTGAACCGTCCGGCGGCCAGCCGCTCGTCGATCCGGGTGGCGAAGGCCGCCTCGAGAACCCGGTCGTCGAGGAACGGCGCCTCCCAGACCAGGCCGGTGCCGACGACGGCGGTGTTGACCTGCCGGACGGTGTTCCCCTCGAACACGACGGAGGACAGCGCCTGGTGCCGGGCCCGGTCGGCGTCCAGCGGTTCCGGGGTCCGTTCGGCTGCCGTGGTCAGCAGGTCCCGCACGGCTGCCACCGCGTCCGGGGTGGCCCAGGCGGGCATACGCGGCGCGAACACCCAGCCGAAGTCGGGCTCGTTGACCGGCGGGGGCGGGGCGGTGATCCGCCCGGCGACCTCGGTCAGGTTCTGCGCGAACGTCGAACGGTCCGCGAGTTGCCGCAGGGTGCTGCGCCAGGGCCAGCGGTTGGCCAGCCGGTAGCGGTTCACCAGCCGCAGTCCGTCGGCCGGGCGGATACGGGCGAGGGACCAGGCGCAGGCGGGCATCCGGCCGAAGAGTTCGTCCCCGCCGAACCCGGACAGGTGCAAGGCCGCGCCCTCGGCGGTGGCCCGCCCGGCGAGGTCCCGGATGTGCGCGAGTCCGGAGGCCCACGTCGAGGGGCCCTCGGGAGCCGCGTTGACGGTGTCGGCGGTGTAGCCGATGTCGAACAGGTTGGCGGCGCGGTCCGCGGCGAGCATGTGGTGGCGGGCACGGGGCAGATGGGCGGCGGCCTTGCGGGCCCATGCGGTGTCCTCGTTGGCCTCGTCGAGCGGCATGACGTGGTAGGTGACCAGGTCGGCGCCGGCCGCGTCGGCGAGAAAGCACAGGGTGGTCGAGTCGAGTCCGCCGGAGAGGTCCGCGCTGATCGTGCGGTGCGGGTCCACACGGGTCGCGAGGGCGTCGGTGAGCGCAGAGCGGACGGCACCGGCACCCTCCTCCAGCGAGAGGGTCGCCTCGGGCAGTTCCCACCACCGGACGCTGCGGGCCCGGCCGTCGGCGCCGAGTTCCAGCCAGTGGCCGGTGGGCAGCGCGTCCACACCGCGGCGGACCGGACGCAGCGAGAGCGGCCAGGGCGCCCCGCCGGGCGCCAGCAGCCGTGCGGCCAGCAGGGTCTCGTCGAGTCCCGCGCCGGTGAGGCGCAGCAGCGGGTCCACGGCGCTCGCGGCGACCGTCACCCCGTCGACCCGGGCGGTGAAGACCTGCCGTACGCCTGCCACGGAGCCCTGGA
This sequence comes from Streptomyces sp. GB4-14, assembly GCF_022696125.1. Taxonomy (NCBI): domain Bacteria; kingdom Bacillati; phylum Actinomycetota; class Actinomycetes; order Kitasatosporales; family Streptomycetaceae; genus Streptomyces; species Streptomyces sp. GB4-14. Next base: position 2,822,205 of record NZ_RZHO01000002.1, read on the forward strand.
GACGGACCGCGCCGTCCAGGGAGGCCGCGAGGTGGAAGACCCCGGGCAGCCGGGACGCGACCCGGTCGACGTCGTGCAGCGAGCGCATCCGGCCGAGCGCGGAGGCCGTTCCCGCGTCGTCGGACCGTGTGTGTCCGAACACCGCCAGGCGACGGGTGCCGGCCTCGGTCACCGTCGCCTCGCCCTCGGCCCAGTCCCCCACGATCCAGGGCCGTCCCGACGCGTGGTCGATCCGCTTCGGCGCCGCCACCCGGTCCGCCAGCGCGGCGCCGGCGGGACAGTCCGGAAGCACTGTGAATTCCATGTCGCCTCACTCCCCCGGGCGGTGCCGGTGTGCCGCGAGGGGCACACCGGCACCGGTGCGATCACCAGAAGCAGACGACGGCGTAACCGCAGCCGGCGAAGTCGTTGCAGCTCCCGATGCCGAGGCACTTGGTGAGCTCGTCGAAGTCGCCGATCTCCTGCAGGGCGGGCGGCTCGTAGATCGCGGTCATGGTTCCTCCCGTGGGTCGAACGGCCCGGGCCGACCTTTTCGGCTCCGTGACCTGTCCGGGAACCTACGAGGGGCCATGTCCCACCTGCATGGGGCACATGACTCAGGCGCGTCCCGTCACCCGTCCCACGAGCGATGCCGGAGCCAGCCGGCCGTCAGCGCGGCCGCGGTCCACGCGAGCAGCACGAGGAGGCCGGTGAGGGCGTCGCCGGAGTCGACGGTGAGCATCTGGGCACCGGCGCGGTCGGGGAACCAGCGCGCCACCTCCTTGGTCGCCCCGATGACGGACAGGATCTGCGAGCCGACCAGCACCAGAGGCAGCAGCACGGCCAGCGGGAGGACGGCACTGCGGGCGGCGGCCGCCACCCCTACGGCGAGCAGGCTCATGAGGGTGAGGTAGACGACCGCGCCTGCCAGGGCGCGCGGGACGCCGTCCGCGTCGAACGTCGACCCGTGGGGGCCGAGGGCGAGTTGGGTGACCAGGTACGACACGACCGTGACCGGGAGGGCGACGGCCAGGGCCGCGACGGCGGTGACGGCCGTCTTGGCCAGGTAGAGCCGGCCGCGCCGGGGCACCGCGAGCAGCGAGACCCGCATCATGCCCGAGGTGTACTCGCCGGACATCATCAGCACCCCGAACACGATCAGGGCGAGCTGGCCGTAGAGGATGCCGTCCAGGCCGGCCTGCTCGGGCGTGAAGTCGGAGCGCAGCCCGGGGTTGTCGGACTCGATCGCGCCCTTGGCGGACCAGCCGCCCAGCGCGGCGATGAACACGCTGACGGCGGCGAACAGCAGCAGCGCGACGGACGTGGCGCGCACCGCCCGCATCTTGGTGAACTCCGCCCGAGCGGCCGCGAGGGTCTCAGACATGCGTGGGATCTCCTCCGTCGTCGACGAGCTTGAGGAAGGTCTCCTCCAGCGAGCCGGTGTGGGTGCTCAGTTCCTCGACGGGGACGCCGGCCGCCGCGGCGATGCGGTTCACCTCGCCCGCCGGCAGGCCGTCCACCTCCAGGCCGCCGTCCGCGGCCCGCCGCACCGAGGTGGCGCCCTTCGCCTGCAACTCCTGGGCGGCCCGCAGCGGTTCGGGGGTCCGGACCCGTACGAACGTCCGGCCGTGACGGCCGATGAACTCCGACACGCTGGTCTCGGCGAGGAGCCGGCCCCGGCTGATCACGATCAGCTCGTCGGCGACCTGCGCCATCTCCGCCATCAGATGGCTGGAGACGAGGACGGTGCGGCCCTCGGCGGCCTTGGCACGCAGCAGTTCGCGCAGCCACCGGATGCCCTCGGCGTCGAGCCCGTTGACCGGCTCGTCGAGCACCAGGACCGGGGGATCGCCGAGGAGGGCCGCCGCCAGGCCGAGGCGCTGTCCCATGCCAAGGGAGAAGGTGCCGACCCGTTTACGGGCGGCTCCCGTGAGACCGACCGCGTCGAGCACCTCGTCCACCCGACGGCGGGGGATGCGGTTGCTCCGCGCCAGCCACGACAGATGACCGACGGCGGTCATGCCACGGTGCGGGGCCGACGTCTCCAGGAGCGCGCCGACGTGCCGGAGCGGGTAGGTCAGGTCGCGGTAGGCGCGTCCGCCGATGGTGGCCGTGCCGCTGTCGGGGCGGGTCAGGCCGAGCAGCATCCGCATCGACGTCGACTTCCCGGCGCCGTTGGGCCCGAGGAAGCCGGTGACGACCCCTGGTCGCACCGTGAAGGACAGGTCGTCGACGACGGTGGCGGGCCCGTACCGCTTGGTCAGTCTCTCGGCAAGCATCACGCGTCGAGTCTCGCGGCGCGCACCCCGCGACCGCATCGGCCCGCGGTCGGGAACCCGGCACGGTGCCGGGCGGGCGCCCCTCATACCCGAGGATGAGTCGCTGTCCGTCAGACCTGGAAGGGCAGGGTGGCCGTCACCCGGAAACCGCCGCCGGGCCGGGGGCCGGCGCTGAGGGTGCCGCCGTGCGCGGCGGTCCGCTCCTTCATGCCGACCAGCCCCATGCCGCTGCCGGGCACCGCGGTCCGGCGTCCGGCTCCGGGGCCGTCGTCGGTCACGTCCACCGTCAGTACGCCCTCCCGCGCCGTGACGTCCACCCGGCAGCCGGTCGGCGCCGCGTGCTTGACCACGTTGGTGAGGGCCTCCTGGACGATGCGGAACGCCGCCAGCGCGACACCCTCGGGCGGCTCCTGGTCGTAGCGGGTGCGCAGTTCGACGCGGACGCCTGCCGCTTCGGCGGTCCCGAGCAGCGCGGGCAGGTCCGCCAGGCCGCGGGCGGGCCGCAGGTCCCCTGCCTCGCTCCGGTCCTCACCGCGCAGCACGGTCAGGGTGGCGCGCATGTCCCGCAGCGCCCGGCGGCTGACGTCCTCGATGACCGCCAGAGCCTCCTTCGCCTCCTCCGGGCGGGTGGCGACGACGTGGTTGGCGATGCCGGCCTTCACGGCGATGAGTCCCACGCTGTGGGTGACCACGTCGTGGATGTCGCGGGCGATACGCAGGCGCTCCTCGGTCTTCGCCTGCTCGGCGGCGTGCTCGATGGCGCGCCGGGTACTGCGTCTGCGCTCCCTGACCGCCGAGCCGGCCGCCCAGGTCGCGCCGAGCACGAGGAGGCCGAACACGGCCTGCACGGCGGTGCTGCCACCCTGGTAGGACTGCCCGCCCGACAACGTGAGCACGGCCGCGACCGCCGCGCACAGCCCGGCGACGGCGACGGCCGACACCCCGGGGTCGCGCCGCCGGGTGGTGGCCACCATGTGGACGGCGTAGGCGGCGGCCAGGAACGAGGCGGGTCCGAGGCCGGCGGCCAGCGCCCCGCAGGCGGCGGCCAGGACGACGACGAAGACCGGGACGGGCCACAACCGCCGTACGGTGAGCGGGAGTCCGGCGCCCAGGGACAGCAGCCACAGGAGGCCGCCGTCCGTCCCGCCGTCGACGGCCGGCCGCAGCAGCGACACCTGCGGCAGGAGCGTGAACGCGCAGGCCGCAGCCCCGTCCAGCACGAGCGCACGTCTCCGGGACCCCTCACCCATGCCGTCGAACGTAGGCGCTCGCTCCCGGCCCGTCCAACGGGCGCAGGGCCGGACGTCCGCGTGTCGCGCCGCGCGGTGACCGTTTCGGACAGTGTCGTCCGCCCCGCACCACGGCCCACACGGGCGTGCGGTCCTGCGGGGCGCGCGCCCGGAGCCGCCCCCACCACCGCCGACGCCGGAAACGCGGCGGTTCGGCGGGGTCCGGCCGATACTCACCCTTCGGACCGTACGGGGGCGCCGACGACCTTGCGTTCTCTCCGGGCGCGTTCACATACTCGGCATCACGAACGCCCTGCGCGCTCTGACGCACCACCATGCCTGCGCCGACAGGTCATGGCCACGGGGGCCACTGAAAGCCACAACTGACTACGTCACGCCCGGAGTCGGTCGCACACGGACCGAGCCTTCGTCGCGTGTGCCCCCGGGGACCGTCCGGCACCGTCCGCACCACGCCGACGCATTTCTGGGGGATGTACGAGATGACCGTCAACCTGTTCGTGGTCAGCGACAACCCGGTCTCCCTCGCCGGGCTGGAAGCGATTGTCGATCAGGATGAGGAGTGCGCTCTTGTCGGCCGTGCCACGGACGACTCGGACGACCTCCGATGTCTGTCGGACCTGGCCGGCACCGCCCTCCACCCCGACGTGGTCGTCCTGAGCGAACCGTCCTCCAGCAGAACCGTCTCCGCACGCGTCCGGCACGTCGCCGCCGCCTTCCCCGACGAGGCGTCCCGGCCGCACACGATCGTGGTGGCGCAGAACGACGACGACGAGATGATCGTCTCGGCCCTCCGGGCGGGCGTCAACGGCTACCTCTCCCGCCTCGGTTCGGCCGACGAACTGCTCCGCTCCCTGAAGGTCGTCGCCCGGGGCGGCGCCGCCTTCTGCCCCAGCGTCGCGGCCCGCATGAGCCGCTACTTCTCCGCCATGCAGGGCTTGCACGACAGCGCCGGGTTTCCGGGGCTCACCAGCCGCGAGCTGGAGATACTGGAGCTCCTGGCCGGCGGCATGGGGAACCGGCAGATCGCCCGCCGGCTCTTCCTGGCCGAGAAGACCGTCCGCAACTACGTCTCGCGCATCTTCGCCAAGCTCGAGGTGCACGACCGGGCGACGGCGGTGGTGCTGGCCCGGGACGCGGGCTTCGGCGAGCCCGCCGGGGAACTGGTCCGGAACGGCGCGTGAGCGCACCGGAACGAGAAAACCCCGCTCAGACAGTGTCTGTGCGGGGCTTGAAGAAGAGCCGCCTTCGGGATTCGAACCCGAGACCTACGCATTACGAGTGCGTTGCTCTGGCCATCTGAGCTAAGGCGGCGCGCCGTGTGCACCATGGTGCGATCAGCGACGTCGGTAAGTCTACACAGTTTCCGGGGGTGCTTCGTACCGCCCCCGGAGGCGGGGCCGGGCCGTCGCCTCCGGGGGCGGCCGTACCCGCTACGAGCAGCGCTTTCCGTCCGCCGGCGGGGTGCCGGCGATCAAGTACGTGTTGATCGCGGAGTCGATGCAGGAGCTGCCGCGGCCGTACGCGGTGTGGCCGTCGCCGTCGTAGGTGAGGAGGCGGGCCGAGGAGAGCTGGCCGGCCAGGCCCTTCGCCCAGTGGTACGGGGTCGCCGGGTCCCGGGTGGTGCCGACGACCACGATCGGCGCCGCGCCCTTCGCCTCGATGCGCTGCGCCTCACCCGTGGCCCGCACCGGCCAGTACGCGCAGTTCAGCGCGGCCCAGGCGAGACCCTCGCCGAACACCGGGGACGCCTTCTCGAAGTCGGGGAGCGCCTTGCGCACCTGCTCCGGCGTCTCGAAGGCGGGCGGCAGGTCGAGGCAGTTGACGGCCGCGTTGGCGGACATCAGGTTGCTGTACGCGCCGCCCGCGTCCCGCTCGTAGTAGCTGTCGGAGAGGACGAGCAGCCCCGCGCCGTCGTCCTCCTTCGTCGCCGACGTCAGCGCCTCGCGCAACCGCTGCCAGGCCGCCTCGTCGTACAACGCGGCGATCACGCCCATCGTCGCCAGCGACTCGGTCAGCTCGCGGCCGTCGGCGTCGCCCGCGGGCAGCGGGCGGGCGTCGAGCTCCTCGAAGAACTTCTTCAGGTTCTCGCCGGCCTTCTCCGGCGACGTGCCCTTGCCGCCCAGCGGGCAGTCGCTCCGTCGCACGCAGTCCTTCGCGAACGCCGTGAACGCCGTGGCGAAGCCCTGTGTCTGCTCCAGGTTGAGCCGGCGCGCACCGAGCGACGGGTCCATCGCGCCGTCCAGCACCAGCCGCCCGGTCCGCTCCGGGAACAGCCCCGCGTACGTCGCGCCCAGCAGCGTGCCGTACGACGCGCCGACGTAACTCAGCTTCTCGTCGCCGAGCACCGCGCGCACGATGTCCATGTCCCGGGCCGTCTCGACGGTCGACACATGGCGCAGCAGCTTCGGCGCCTTCGCCCCGCACCCCTCGGCGAACGTCCGGTACGCCGAGACGAGCGCCTCGGTCTCCTTCTCGTCGTCGGGCGTGGTGTCCGTGCGGGTGTACGCGTCCATCGCCCGCCCGTCCAGGCACTCGACGGGTTCGCTGCGGGCGACTCCGCGCGGGTCGACGGCCACCATGTCGTAGCGGGCGCGCACCTCCGCCGGGTAGCCGATGCCCGCGTACATCTGGAGGTAGGCGACCGCCGAGCCGCCCGGGCCCCCGGGGTTGACCAGCAGGGAGCCCAGCCGCTTCCCGGGTCCCGTGGCCTTCTTGCGGGCGACGGCGAGGCGGACGTCCCCGGCGGACGGTTCGGCGTAGTCGAGGGGGGCCTTGACCGTGGCGCACTGGAACCCGGGGACGCCGCAGTCGCGCCACGCCGCTTTCTGTTCGTAGTACCCGGCGAGGGCCGCGGGGGTCGGGCCGGGCAGCGGGGCGAGGGCGGCGGCCGCTCCCGCCACCGGCGAACTGGCCGTGCTCGTCGAGGTCCCGGAGGAGCAGCCCGCCAGCAACAGCGCGGCCGTGGTGAACAAGGCCGCTGCGGTACGAATCCTGTCTGGGGTGCGCCGTGTGTGCATACCGGGAGCGTAACGGTGAGCGACCGTACGGACGCTCTGCGCACACACCGTGCCCCGGACGAGTTACAGCCCTCGACGGGACAGCTCCGCTCAGCCCGCCCTGAGCGCCATCGTCATCGCCTCCACCGCCAGCAGCGGCGCCACATTGCGGTCCAGCGCCTCGCCGCAGGCCGCGATCGCCTCGATGCGGCGCAGTGTGGACTCGGGCGTGCTGCTGCGGGCCAAACGCTCCAGCGCGTCCTCGGCGTCGGTGTTGGCGAGGGCGATGCGGGAGCCGAGCTGCAGGGCGAGGACGTCGCGGTAGAAGCTGGTGAGGTCGGCGAGGGCGACGTCGAGGCTGTCGCGCTGGGTGCGCGTCCTGCGCCGCTTCTGCATGTCCTCGAGGTCCTTGACCGCGCCCGCCGTGCCGCGGGGGAGACGGCCGCCCTGGGACGCGCCCAGCGCCGCCTTCAGGTCCTCGGTCTCCTTGCCGTCCATCTCCTCGGCGAGCTGCTTGGCGTCCTCGGCGGCCGCGTCGACCAGCTCCTGGGCGGCCCTCAGCGCGCCGCCGACGTCCTCGACGCGCAGCGGCAGCTTCAGCACGGCGGCCCGGCGGGCGCGCGCGGCCGGGTCGGTGGCCAGGCGGCGCGCGCGGTCGACGTGACCCTGGGTGGCGCGGGCGACGGAGGCGGCGACGTCCGGCTCGATGCCCTCGCGGCGCACGAGCATGTCGGCGACGGCGTCCACGGACGGCGTGCTCAGGACGAGGTGGCGGCAGCGGGAGCGGATCGTCGGCAGGACGTCCTCGACGGACGGGGCGCACAGCAGCCACACCGTGCGCGGCGCGGGCTCCTCGACGGCCTTGAGGACGGCGTTGGCGGACTTCTCGTTGAGCCGCTCGGCGTCCTCGACGAGGATCACCTGCCAGCGGCCGTTCGCCGGGGCGGTGAACGACTTGCGGACGGTGTCGCGCATGTCCTTGACCAGGATCTCCGCGCCGACGGCGGCCACCGTGGAGACGTCGGCGTGGGTGCCGACGAGCGCGGTGTGGCAGCCGTCGCAGAAGCCGCAGCCGGGGGCGCCGCCGAGGGCCCGGTCGGGGCTGACGCACTGGAGGGCGGCGGCGAAGGCCCGCGCCGCCTGGTTGCGTCCGGCACCGGGCGGGCCCGTGAACAGCCACGCGTGCGTCATGCGGGACGCCTCGGGCGGGGGCGCGTCGCCCGCCGCGGCGGTGACGAACGCGTCGGCGTCCCGGGCGGCGGCGGCGAGCTGCTCGCTCACCCGCTCCTGCCCGACCAGGTCGTCCCACACGGTCATGGGTCAGCCCGCCCTTCCGTCGCGTTCGTGCTGTGCCGGATCCATTGTGCGGGTCCGCACCGACACGCCTGTCCCGTCCGCCCCGAACACAGCGGTGCCGGGCGCGCCCCAAGGCACGCCCGGCACGGCACGGCCGCTCCTCAGCGCCGGCGCCACCGTCCGCCGCCACCGCGGCCCTCGTCGTCCCCGTGGTCGTCCTCGTGCGGGCCGAGCAGTTCGTCGGCCAGCGACGGCAGGTCGTCCAGCGGGGTCTCCTCCGCCCAGTCGGGACGCTCCCGGCGGCGCGGGGCGCTCCCGGCGTCGACCTGCGGCAGCTCACGCGTACGGTCGTCCGGACCCTCCGGGCCGCCCGCGGGACCGGGTTCGCCCTCGCGCACCGGCGGCAGCACCGCCGTCTCGTCGGCGGCGCCCGGCGGGACGGGAGGCAGCACCGCCGTCTCGTCCGCCGCGCCCGGCACCTGCGGCCGGGGCAGTTCGGTCGTCGCCTCGGCGTCGGCCGGCGCCGGACGGTCCGCGTCCCGCGCGCCGGCCTCGTCCCGCACGCGCGGCAGCACGGCCGTCTCGTCCACCGGACCGCCCGTCGCGTTCGTGGGCGTCACCACCGGCGTCGGCACGGTCACCGCCTCGTCGGCGTCCCGGCCTGCGGCAGGCCCGGCCGGGGCCTCGGCGGGCGTCACGCTGGTGCGCGGGCCCGCCTCCGCCGCGGCCGCCGCGCGCTCGGCGAGCTGCCGGGCCTGCTCGGCGCGCAGCAGGGCCTCCTCGGCCTTGCGCTGCTTCTCCAGGCGCTGCGCCTCGGCCTCGGCGCGCAGCCGCGCCTCTTCCTCCGCCTGCTTGCGGCGGCGCTCCTCCTCGGCCTTGCGGCGCGCCTCCTCCTCGGCGCGCGCCTTTTCCTCGGCGAGCAGCCGCTGACGTTCCTCCTCGGCGCGGCGGCGGGCCTCCTCGGCACGCTGCCGGGCCTCTTCCGCCTGACGCTCGGCCTCGCGCCGCTGCGCCTCCTCCAGCTCGCGCCGCTTGCGCTCCTCCTCCTCGGCGCGCAGCTTGGCGAGCTGCTCCTGGCGCTCGCGCTCCAGGCGCTCCTCCTCGGCCTTGCGGGCCGCCTCCTCCTCCGCCTTGCGGCGGGCCTCCTCCTCGGCCTTGCGACGCGCCTCCTCGCGGGCGGCGATCTCGGCCTCGGACAGCGGCAGCATGCGGTCGAGCCGGTGCCGGATCACCGTGGTGACGGCCTCCGGCTCCTGGCCCGCGTCGACCACCAGGTAACGGCCGGGGTCGGCGGCGGCCAGGGTGAGGAAGCCGGAGCGCACGCGCGCGTGGAACTCGGCGGGCTCGGACTCCAGGCGGTCCGGCGCCTCGGTGAAGCGCTCCCGCGCGGTCTGCGGCGACACGTCGAGCAGCACCGTCAGGTTCGGCACGAGTCCGGCGGTGGCCCAGCGGTTGATGCGGGCGATCTCGGTCGGCGAGAGGTCCCGTCCGGCGCCCTGGTAGGCGACGGAGGAGTCGATGTACCGGTCGCTGATGACGACCGCGCCGCGCTCCAGCGCAGGGCGCACGACGGTGTCCACGTGCTCCGCGCGGTCCGCCGCGTAGAGCAGGGCCTCGGCGCGGTGCGAGAGGCCGGCGCTGGAGACGTCCAGCAGGATCGAGCGCAGCCGCTTGCCGACGGGGGTCGCCCCGGGCTCGCGGGTGAGCACGACCTCGTGGCCCTTGGAGCGGATCCAGTCGGCGAGGGCCTCGGCCTGGGTGGACTTGCCGGCGCCGTCGCCGCCCTCCAGGGCGATGAAGAAGCCGGAGGCGGCGGACGTGGGCGCGGGGTCGTCGCCGCCGAGCAGCGCGTCCCGCAGGTCCTGCCGCAGCGGGACGCCGGAGCGGTCGTCGACCTTGGCCAGCACCAGTGCGGCGACCGGCAGCAGCAGGGCGCCGACGAGCATGAGCGTGAAGGCGGCGCCGCCATGGGCGAAGACGAACTTGCCGTTCTCCAGGCGGTGCGGGCCGATCGCCGCCGCGACCACGGGGGCGACGACGGCGCCGAGCCCCACGTACACGCGGACGACCGCGTGCAGGTGCTCGGTGGTCCGGGTCCGGCGCTGCTCCTCGGTCTCCTGGTCGAGCAGGGTGTGGGCGATGTTGGCGGCCATGCCCGCGCCGACGCCGGCCAGCGCCAGGATCAGCAGCACGCTGGTGACGTCCGGGACGAGGCCGGCGGCGAGCAGCGCGAGGCCCGTGAAGGCGAGGGTGAGGGCGAGCATGCGCCGCCTGGACAGGGACGGCAGCAGGGCGGGCGCCGTACGGATGCCGACGACCACGCCGCCGGTGAGCGCGCCCACCATCAGGCCGAACAGGACGGGTCCGCCGCCCAGGTCCTTGGCGTGCAGCACGGACACGGCGACGGCGGCCGCCACGGCCCCGGCCACGGACGCGCCCGCGAGGACCAACAGCGGCAGCGCGCCGGTGCGGCCCCTGTCGGGACCGTCGGCGTGCCGCGGGCGGCGCAGGCCCTCCAGCGGCGAGCGCGGCCGGGGCGTGCGGGTGCCGGGCAGTTCGAGGAAGGTGACGACGGACAGCGACGCGGCGAACAGTCCGGCCGCGACGTACGAGGCGAGGGCCGCCTGGTGCTCGCCGAACCACTCGATGCCCGTGCCCAGCAGGTTGTTGCAGAGGGCGGCGGCGACGAGCGTCAGGGCGGCGAGCGGTATCGCCACGAAGCCGGTGCGCAGCGACAGGCGGCGCAGGGCGTCCAGGTGGTCGGGCAGCGGCCGGATGCTGGCGCCCTCGGGCGGTGGCCCGGGCAGCAGCGCGGGTGCGGCGCCCTCGCGGGACACCGTCCAGAATCGCTCGGCGACCCCGGCCACGAACGCGGTGACGAGCAGGATCGCCAGGGCGTTGTCGGGCGTCCAGTCGATCCACAGCGGCGCGACGATCAGCAGGGTGGCGCGCAGTCCGTCCGCGCCGACCATGGTCCAGCGGCGGTCCAGCGGCCCGTCCTGCGAGGTGAGCGACGTGAGCGGGCCGAGGAGCACGGCGCCGAACAGCAGCGTCGCGAGGATCCGCACGCCGAAAACGGTCGCCACTGCGAACGCCGCTCCGCGGTACCCGCCGCCGAACGCCTGCTCGGCGACCGACGCCTGCAGGACGAGGAGCGTCAGCACGAGGAGGGCGAGGACATCGCCGACCCCGCCCACGAGCTGCGCGCTCCACAGCCGTTTCACCTGCGGTCGGCGCAGCAGGGCGCGGACGGCACGCTCGCGGGAGTCCGCGACAAGGGCGTCGTCGTGGGCCGGTTCGAAGGCCGTGGGCTGCTCGGCTCGCGTCATGCGTTCAGCCTATCGGCCCGCGGGGATACCCCAGGGCCGACGCGCCTGACATGCACACATCCCGACACGGAACCGTGCCGGGGCGTTCGCATTCCGAACGCCGGGCGGTGGCCCCTGCGTCAGGGGACGACGTTCCCACTGCCCGGCGGGACGGTGATCAGTCCTCCGCGCCGTTCGCCGCGGCCGTCTTCCTGGCGGCGGTCTTCTTCGCCGTCGTCTTCTTGGCGGCCGTGGTCTTCTTCGCCGCGGCCGTCTTGGAAGCCGCCGTCTTCTTCGCCGGAGCCTTCTTGGCCGTCGTCTTCTTGGCGGTCTTCTTCGCCGTCTTCTTGGCGGGACCCTTGGCCCGCTTCTCGGCCAGCAGCTCGAAACCGCGCTCCGGCGTGATCGTCTCCACGCTGTCACCCGAGCGCAGCGTCGCGTTGGTCTCGCCGTCGGTGACGTACGGCCCGAAGCGGCCGTCCTTCACCACGACCGGCTTCTCGCTGACCGGGTCGGTGCCCAGTTCCTTCAGCGGCGGCTTGGCCGCGGCCCGGCCACGCTGCTTGGGCTGGGCGTAGATCGCCTGCGCCTCCTCCAGCGTGATCGTGAAGATCTGGTCCTCCGACTGCAGCGACCGCGAGTCCGTGCCCTTCTTCAGGTACGGGCCGTAGCGGCCGTTCTGCGCCGTGACCTCCTGGCCGTCGGTGTCCACGCCGACCACGCGCGGCAGCGACATCAGCTTCAGCGCGTCGTCGAGCGTCACCGTGTCCAGGGACATCGACTTGAAGAGCGAGGCGGTGCGCGGCTTGACCGCGTTCTTGCCGGTCTTCGGCGTGCCCTCGGGGAGGATCTCCGTCACGTACGGGCCGTAGCGGCCGTCCTTGGCGACGATGGCGTGCCCGGTCGCCGGGTCGGTGCCCAGCTCGAAGTCGCCGCTCGGCTTGGCGAGCAGCTCCTCGGCCAGCTCGACGGTCAGCTCGTCGGGCGCCAGGTCGGCCGGGATGTCGGCGCGCTGGTGCTCCTCGGTGTCCTTCTCGCCGCGCTCGATGTACGGGCCGTAGCGCCCGACCCGCAGCACGATGCCGTTGCCCACCGGGAACGACGACACCTCGCGCGCGTCGATCGCGCCCAGGTCGGTCACCAGCTCCTTGAGCCCGCCGAGGTGGTCCCCGTCGCCGTTGCCCGCCTCGGCCGCGCCGCCGTTGCCGGTGCCCTCGCCGAAGTAGAACCGCTTCAGCCACGGCACGGCGCGGGCCTCACCGCGCGCGATGCGGTCGAGGTCGTCCTCCATCTTCGCGGTGAAGTCGTAGTCGACGAGCCGGCCGAAGTGCTTCTCCAGCAGGTTGACCACGGCGAAGGAGAGGAACGACGGCACCAGGGCCGTGCCCTTCTTGAACACGTAGCCGCGGTCGAGGATCGTGCCGATGATCGACGCGTATGTCGACGGGCGGCCGATCTCCCGCTCCTCGAGCTCCTTGACCAGCGACGCCTCGGTGTAGCGGGCCGGGGGCTTGGTGGCGTGGCCGTCGACCGAGATCTCCTCGGCGCTCAGCGCGTCGCCCTCGGCGACCTGGGGCAGGCGGCGCTCGCGGTCGTCCAGCTCGGCGTTCGGGTCGTCGGCGCCCTCGACGTAGGCCTTGAGGAAGCCGTGGAAGGTGATCGTCTTGCCGGACGCGCTGAACTCGACGTCCCGGCCGTCGGCGGCGGTGCCGCCGATCTTCACGGTGACGGAGTTGCCGGTCGCGTCCTTCATCTGGGAGGCGACGGTCCGCTTCCAGATCAGCTCGTAGAGCTTGAACTGGTCGCCGGTCAGACCGGTCTCGGCGGGCGTGCGGAAACGGTCCCCCGAAGGACGGATCGCCTCGTGCGCCTCCTGCGCGTTCTTCACCTTGCCCGCGTAGGTGCGCGGCTGCGGCGGCAGGTAGTCGGCTCCGTACAGCTGCGTGACCTGGGCGCGGGCGGCGGCGACCGCCGTCTCGCTCAGGGTCGTCGAGTCCGTACGCATGTAAGTGATGTAGCCGTTCTCGTACAGCTTCTGCGCGACCTGCATCGTGGCCTTCGCGCCGAAACCGAGCTTGCGGCTCGCCTCCTGCTGCAGCGTCGTCGTACGGAACGGCGCGTACGGCGAGCGGCGGTACGGCTTGGACTCGACGGAGCGGACCGCGAAGCGCGTGTCCTCCAGGGCGGCGGCGAGCGCGCGGGCGTTCGCCTCGTCGAGGTGGAGGGTGTTCGCGCTCTTCAGCTGCCCCAGGGAGTCGAAGTCACGGCCCTGCGCGATCCGGCGTCCGTCGACCGTCTGCAGCCGCGCGACCAAGGTCGACGGGTCACTCGGGTCGCCGGCGCGGCCGGTGGAGAAGGTGCCGGTCAGGTCCCAGTACTCGGCGGAGCGGAACGCCATGCGCTCGCGCTCCCGCTCGACCACGAGCCGGGTGGCGACGGACTGCACGCGGCCGGCGGACAGCCGCGGCATGACCTTCTTCCACAGGACAGGCGAGACCTCGTAACCGTAGAGACGGTCGAGGATGCGGCGGGTCTCCTGCGCGTCGACCAGCTTCTGGTTGAGCTCGCGCGGGTTGGCCACGGCCTCCCGGATCGCGTCCTTGGTGATCTCGTGGAACACCATGCGCTTGACCGGGATCTTCGGCTTGAGCACTTCCTGGAGGTGCCACGCGATGGCCTCGCCCTCGCGGTCCTCATCGGTGGCGAGGAAGAGCTCGTCGGACTCCTTCAGCAGGTCCTTGAGCTTCTTGACCTGCGCCTTCTTGTCCGCGTTGACCACATAGATCGGCTGGAAGTCATGCTCGACGTCCACACCGAGGCGGCGCACCTCGCCGGTGTACTTCTCCGGAACCTCCGCAGCGCCGTTGGGGAGGTCGCGAATGTGCCCGACGCTCGCCTCGACGATGTAGCCGGGGCCGAGATAGCCCTTGATCGTCTTCGCCTTGGCAGGCGACTCGACGATGACGAGTCGGCGGCCGCCGTTCGCGGTCTCGCTGGTCGGGGACAACTTCGCTCTTCTCTCCGTCGACGCTCGGGCCTCCCCAGGCGCTTCTCCCCGGGGTCGGGTCATGGTGACGCTGCGGAGTGTGACGGTACATCCCGCCCCCGTGTCAAACGGGAAAAGCCCGCAACGGCCACTCGAACGGTAACCCGACTACCACCGTTCCTGCCGCCCGGAGTGTCCAGACTCCGCCCGCTCTTATGCGGAGGGCGATCCTTCGGTTACCGCGTGGTCCCGATCCCGGCGCGCGTCAGAGACGGCCGAAGCACCAGGCGCCGAGGGCCAGGGAGACGATCGCGACGGTCCCGGCGACCGTGGTCGATGCGACGCGGTTCACACCGAGGGCGACCGGGCGGTGCTGCCGCGCACGGGACACCGTCCAGGCCAGCAAACCGGCACCGAACAGGCAGAACACCGTTCCCGCGAAGATCGCCGGCCCGCTCTCCATGGTCGCCCGCGCCCCCTCTCGTCCGTCCCTGCGCCGACTGCTCGGGACGCTGCCACGCGTGGGCGGCGGGACGACGAACCGGAGGTGAACGGAGCGGCTCGGGAGGGCGGCGGGGAGACCGGAAGCGGGCCCGCGCGGTCCGCTTCCGGAAATTTCCGCGGGGTCCGGACGGCCCGGCGCCGGGGCCGAGAGCGGCGTGAAAGATGCGGCACACGACACAGGGGCGTACGGACGCAGGTCACTGTGGCTCGTGTGACCGGAGGGGCGCGTGTGACGGACGGGGCGCCCGGGCCGCCCTGATGAGACCCCTCGGTCCACCCCTCGTGAGACCCCTCGACCCCTCGGGAGGCCCCTGGTCCGTCCCTTGCGAGGCCCCTCAGTCCACCGGGTTCAGGAAACCCTGTTCGACCAGCAGCCGGATCTGCGCCGGGGTGCGGTCGCGCAGCAGGACGGGGTCCTCGCCGAGGAGCTGGGCGATGGCGTCCAGGATCCGGCCCGCGGTCATGGTGCCGTCGCAGACGCCGGCGAACCCCGCGCCGATCGTGTCGACCCTGGTCGCCCGCCGCATCCCGCGGTTCTGCCGCAGCACGACGTGCTCCGGGTCCTCGGCGCCGGGCAGCCCGACCTGTTCCTGCACCACCTCGGACGCCAGCTCGAAACGCGCCTCCAGCAGCGCCGCGTCGTCGTGCGACCGCAGGTAGTCGAGCCGCTCGAAATGCGCACGGACCGTGTCGCCGAGCGGCTGCTCCACCGGGTGCGGCCACTCCTCCACCGTGACCGACGGCACGGCCGCGTCCGACCGGCGCAGGGTGATCCAGCCGAAGCCGACCGCCTTGACCTTGCGCGCCTCGAACTCGTCCAGCCACGCGTCGTACCGCGCCCGGTACTCCGCCTCGTCCCCGCGGTGGTCGCCGGCGTCCCGCAGCCACAGCTCGGCGTACTGCGTCACGTCCTGCACCTCGCGCTGCACGATCCACGCGTCGCAGCCGCGCGGCACCCAGGAGCGGAGCCGGTCCTGCCAGTCCTCGCCCTCCACGTGCTGCCAGTTGGCGAGGAACTGCGCGTACCCGCCCTCGCTGAGCCGCTCCCCCGCCTGCTGGACGAGCGTGCGGCACAGGTCGTCCCCGCCCATCCCGCCGTCGCGGTAGGTGAGCCGCGCCCCGGGAGAGATGACGAACGGCGGGTTGGACACGATCAGGTCGTACGTCTCGTCGTCCCGCAGCGGGGCGAACAGCGAGCCCTCACGCAGATCGGCGGCGGGGACCCCGGACAGCGCCAGGGTGAGCGCCGTGATGTGCAGGGCGCGCGGGTTCACGTCGGTCGCGGTCACGCGCGTGGCCTGCCGGGCGGCGTGCAGGGCCTGGATGCCGGACCCGGTGCCGACGTCGAGCGCCGACCGCACGGGCGTCCGGACGGTGATGCCGGCCAGCGTGGTGGACGCGCCGCCGACGCCGAGCACCACGCCCGGCTCCCGGCTGCCGATGCCCCCGGCGCCGCCGACCGCGCACCCGAGGTCCGACACCACGAACCAGTCCTCGCCGTCGGACCCGCCGTACGGCCGGACGTCCACGGCCGCCGCGAGCGTGTCGCCGCCCACGGGGCGGAGCCAGCCGCTCTCCAGGCACACGTCCACGGGCAGGACGCCGTCCAGGCCCGCGCGGGGCACCGGCTGCTGGAGCAGGAACAGCCGTACGAGCAGCTCCAGCGGGGTGTCCCCGCGGGTGGCGCGGAGCGCGGGCACGGTCTCGCTGCGGGCCAGCGCCGCGTACGCGGGGGCGCCGAGCAGGTCGAGCAGTCCGTCGGCGGTGAAGGAGGCGCCGAGCAGCGCCTCCCGCAGCCGGGCGGCGGCGTCGGTGCGGTCGGACGAGGGCAGGGGCGGCAGGCTGGCGTCACTCACGCCCTCCATTGTGGCCGCCGCCCCCACCCGGCGCGCACCCGCGGCCGCTGAGCCGCCGTCAGCTCTTGGTCGCGCCCGCCGACGCGGTGGCCGTCTGGCAGCTGGCCTGCCGGGACATGGCCTCGCCGACCTTGCCCTCCTCCAGCGTGCTGAGGGCGTCGCTGCCGCTCTTGCTCAGCTTGTCCAGCTCGGCCGCGATGTCCTTCAGACCGTCGGCGAAGTCCGCCTGGTCCTTGGTGTTGAGGCCGTCGACCTGCTTCTTCAGGGTGGCGTAGGACGCGGAGATGCTGTTGAGCTCCTTCACGGCGTCCTGCTGCTTCTGCTCGCCGTTCTCGACGTCGGGCGCGCCCGCCTTGTTCACGGCGGCGCCGATGGCCTTGTAGGCGTCGGACATGTCCTGGAAGGCCTTCGAGTCGGCCTGCTGGACCGCCTGCGGCGTGCTGTTGTCCGAGGTCTCCTTCTGGATGGCGGTGTTGGCCGCCTTGATCTTGGCGGCCTGCGGCTGCACGGCGTCGCAGACCTCCTTCGCCCAGGCGTCCAGCTTCTCGTCGCTGTCGTCGCCGCCGCATCCCGTCAGCGCCAGTACCAGTACCGCACCGCCGGACAGTGCGGCCGCGAGCTTCTTGTTCACCGGATTGGTCCCTTCCATGGCCTTCGGCCCCGGAACATACACGCCGGATGGCCTACACCCACTTGCCGAACGTCCGGTAAGAGACTTTTTGTAGCCATTTGCACCAGGCGAGACAAGGGTCACGGGCCGAAACCCGTGCGGGCGGGCGGCGCGTCAATCCGCGCCGTCCGCCCGCACCTTGATCCGGTGTCCGGCGTGCCCTACCGGGAAACCACCGCCGGGTCGGGCGAGTTGGGGCTCGGTTCCGCGTCGCCCCCGTCGTCGTCCACGGCGATCCCGCGCCGCTTGGACACGTACACCGCCGCGATGATCACCAGCGCGGAGAGGACCGCGATCAGCACCCGCATCCCGACGCTTCTGTCGGCGCCGTAGGAGAACTTGATGACCGCGGGCGCGATGAGCAGCGCCACCAGGTTCATCACCTTCAGCAGGGGGTTGATCGCCGGACCGGCGGTGTCCTTGAACGGGTCGCCGACCGTGTCGCCGATGACGGTGGCCGCGTGGGCCTCACTGCCCTTGCCGCCGTGGTGGCCGTCCTCGACGAGCTTCTTGGCGTTGTCCCACGCGCCACCGGAGTTGGCGAGGAACACCGCCATCAGCGTGCCCGCGCCGATCGCGCCGGCCAGGAAGGCGCCCAGCGCCCCCACACCGAGCGTGAACCCGATGAAGATGGGCGCCATCACCGCGAGCAGACCCGGCGTGGCGAGCTCCCGCAGGGCGTCCTTGGTGCAGATGTCGACGACCTTGCCGTACTCGGGCTTCTCGCTGTAGTCCATGATCCCGGGCTTCTCGCGGAACTGCCGCCGCACCTCGTACACCACCGAACCCGCCGACCGCGACACCGCGTTGATCGCCAGCCCCGAGAAGAGGAAGACGACCGCCGCGCCCGCGATCAGGCCGACGAGGTTGTTGGGCTGCGAGATGTCCATCATCAGGGTCAGCGGCGCGCCCTCGCCGCCGAGCCGTTCGCCCACCTCCCGCGCGCCGGTGGTGATGGCGTCCCGGTACGAGCCGAACAGCGCCGCCGCCGCGAGGACGGCCGTGGCGATGGCGATGCCCTTGGTGATGGCCTTCGTGGTGTTGCCGACCGCGTCCAGGTTGGTGAGCACCTGCGCGCCCGCGCCCTCGACGTCGCCGGACATCTCGGCGATGCCCTGCGCGTTGTCGGAGACCGGGCCGAAGGTGTCCATCGCGACGATCACACCGACCGTGGTGAGCAGACCGGTGCCGGCCAGCGCCACCGCGAACAGCGCCAGCATGATCGACGTGCCGCCGAGCAGGAACGCCCCGTACACGCCCAGGCCGATCAGCAGGGCGGTGTAGACGGCCGATTCCAGACCCACGGAGATGCCGGCGAGGACCACGGTGGCCGGTCCGGTCAGCGAGGTCTTCCCGATGTCCCGCACGGGACGCCGGGTGGTCTCGGTGAAGTACCCGGTGAGCTGCTGGATCAGCGCGGCGAGCACGATGCCGATGGCCACCGCGACCAGCGCGAGGATCCGCGGGTCGCCGCTCTTGGCCAGGACCGCCTCGTCGGTCACCCCGTCGAGGTCGGCGTACGACGACGGCAGGTAGACGAACGTCGCGATCGCGACCAGCGCGAGCGAGATCACCGCGGAGATGAAGAACCCGCGGTTGATCGCGCTCATGCCGCTGCGGTCGGCGCGCCGGGGCGCCACCGCGAAGATGCCGATCATCGCGGTGATCACACCGATGGCGGGGACCAGCAGCGGGAACGCAAGGCCCGCGTTCCCGAACGCCGCGGACCCGAGGATCAGCGCTGCCACCAGTGTCACGGCGTACGACTCGAAGAGGTCGGCCGCCATGCCCGCGCAGTCGCCGACGTTGTCGCCCACGTTGTCGGCGATGGTCGCGGCATTGCGCGGATCGTCCTCCGGAATGCCCTGCTCGACCTTGCCGACCAGGTCGGCGCCGACGTCGGCGGCCTTGGTGAAGATGCCGCCGCCGACCCGCATGAACATCGCGATCAGCGCGGCCCCGAGGCCGAAGCCCTCGAGCACCTTCGGCGCGTCGGCCGCGTACACCAGCACGACACAGGCGGCGCCGAGCAGCCCCAGCCCCACCGTGAACATGCCGACCACACCGCCCGTACGGAAAGCGATCTTCATCGCCTTGTGCGAAACGGTGGTGAGATCCTTTTCCGGCTCGCCCTCGGCCGGAGTGGCTTCCCGGGCCGCGGCTGCGACCCGGACATTGCTGCGCACCGCGAGCCACATGCCGATATAGCCGGTGGCCGCCGAGAACGCCGCTCCGATCAAGAAGAACACCGACCGCCCGGCACGCTGATTCCAGTCGTCCGCGGGCAACAGCATGAGCAGGAAGAAAACGATCACGGCGAAAATGCCGAGCGTACG
This sequence comes from Streptomyces sp. GB4-14, assembly GCF_022696125.1. Lineage (NCBI taxonomy): Bacteria > Bacillati > Actinomycetota > Actinomycetes > Kitasatosporales > Streptomycetaceae > Streptomyces > Streptomyces sp. GB4-14. The sequence continues at coordinate 2,841,665 of NZ_RZHO01000002.1, forward strand.
CAGCTGGCGGGCCAGATAGGCGTTGGCGCCCTCCTGGACCGCGGCCGCGATCTCCTTCATGCTGTCGGTGCCCTCGCCGGCCGCGAGCACCTGGCGCACCAGGACCGCCGCGACGGCCAGCGCCGCCAGGGCCACGATGCCGATGGTCACCACGAGCACGCGGTTCTCGTCGGTCAGCACGGCGGCTGCGAGGGATGTGGGTTGGCCCGACTCGTATGAGATGGAAAGCCCCGCCATTCGTCCTCCTTGACGCTTGGGCTGAGCTCAAGATGTGGACGGGATTGTAGGTACCGGAACCTGATCTAAACAGACCACGAGAAATGTAAATGGCGTGCAGTCGCTCTTCACCATTGATCTCCGGCGACCGGCCGGCCGGAAATCGGTAATGCCTTTGAAGCATTCTCGTGATCGCATTTTCCCGGGCACGGAGGATCGTGAACGAATTCACGCGATCTTCCGCTGGGAACCACTGTAAGCGCGGTCCCCGGCGCCCGCACACGCCGAAGGGCCCCCACACAGGGGGCCCTTCGGAAAACGGTCGGCGTACGGGTGAACCGGTCAGGTGAACGTCGCGGCCGGCGGCGTGGTGGGCCACCTCATGCGGATCGATCCGCCGTTCTCCCCGGCACTGACCTCGACGTCGTCGACGAGGCCGCTGATGACCGCGAGGCCCATCTCGTCCTCCTCGGTCTCCGTGTCGGGGTCGCCGAGCACCTCGTCGGCCGAGCGGGCTCGGACAGGGGCGTGCGGGGCCTCGTCGCCGACCTCGATGGAGAACTGCTTCTCCTCCTCGATCAGCAGCACCCGCACGGGCGCCGAGATGCCGCCGTGCTGGTGCAGTCCGACGGCCCTGGTGCAGGCCTCGCCGACGGCGAGCCTCACCTCGTCGAGGACGGCCTCGTCCACTCCGGCCCTGCGCGCCACCGCCGCCGCCACGAGCCTGGCGGTCCGGACGTGCTCGGGCAGCGCGCTGAAGCGGAGTTCGACGGTGGCCATGCATCCCCCTCGCGACTACGGGCGTGCGGTGAAGGGGCCGGGCCGCCGAACGCCCGGCCCCCTTCGGTGTCTCTGCGCTGCCCGGGCACGACCGCCCGGGAGCGGATGGTCAGTCGGTCGCCGCCACCGCTTCCTCGACCGAGGTGTGGATCGGGAACACCTTGGTGAGGCCGGTGATGCGGAAGATCTTCAGAATGCGCTCCTGGTTGCAGACCAGGCGCAGCGAGCCCTCGTGGGCTCGCACCCGCTTCAGGCCGCCGACCAGCACGCCGAGACCGGTGGAGTCGAGGAAGTCCACACCTTCCATGTCGACGACAAGGTGGAAACTGCCGTCGTTCACCAGCTCGACCAGCTGCTCGCGCAGCTTGGGCGCGGTATATACGTCGATTTCGCCACCGACCCTGACGATCGTGCGATCGCCCACGGTCTCGGTCGACAGGGACAGGTCCACGGATCCTCCAGCACCTAGCTATCGAGCGGTCGCCCTTGGGACATCTCGGCTCAGCCCCCGGGACGGTTCGCCAGCCGCCATGGCATTCAATCACTTACCGGCAGGCGTGCACGACGCCTTGGCCCCATTGTCCGTCACGCCGGTGACACACTCGGTGCCGATGGCCAAGAATCACCGATCCGATGGACTCCCGACGGACACGCGATCCAGGACCGCCGCGCCGGGCGACGTCCTGAACCGGCTCGCGTCCGGACCGAGCCGGGCTGCGCGCATTACTCATACGGAGCACTTGCCCCCGCGTGCGGGTCGGCATGCCGTCTGGCCCGACCGGATCCGCGCGGAGGTGATCGCCGCGGTGCAGGCCGCGGGAATCGAACACCCCTGGGCCCACCAGGCCCGGGCCGCCGAGCACGCCCTGGACGGCGACTCGGTGGTGGTCGCCACCGGCACGGCCTCCGGCAAGTCCCTGTCGTACCTGGTGCCCGTGCTGTCCACACTGCTCGACGGGGCCGAGGCGCCGAACGGCAGGGGCGCCACCGCCCTCTACCTCGCCCCCACGAAGGCCCTCGCCGCGGACCAGTGCCGATCCGTGAAGGAACTTTCACAGCCACTGGGCCATTCGGTGCGCGCGGCGGTCCACGACGGCGACACTCCGTTCGAGGAACGCGAATGGATCCGCCAGTACGCCAACTACGTGCTGACCAACCCCGACATGCTGCACCGGGGCATCCTGCCGTCCCACCCCCGCTGGTCCTCCTTCCTCAAGGCGCTCAAGTACGTCGTGATCGACGAGTGCCACACCTACCGGGGCGTGTTCGGCTCGCACGTCGCCCAGGTGCTGCGCCGGCTGCGGCGGCTGTGCGCCCGCTACGGCGCGTCGCCGGTCTTCCTGCTGGCCTCGGCGACCGCCGCCGAGCCGGCCGTCGCCGCCCGCCGCCTCACCGGCCTGCCCGTGGTGGAGGTCGCGGACGACGCCTCACCCCGTGGTGAACTGGTGTTCGCCCTCTGGGAGCCGCCGCTGACCGAACTGCACGGCGAGAAGGGCGCCCCGGTCCGCCGCACCGCCACCGCCGAGGCCGCCGACCTGCTCACCGACCTCACCGTGCAGGGCGTCCGCTCGGTCGCCTTCGTCCGCTCCCGGCGCGGCGCCGAGCTGATCTCCGTCATCGCCAAGGAGCGCCTCGCCGAGGTCGACCGGTCCCTGGCCCGGCGGGTCGCCGCCTACCGGGGCGGCTACCTCCCCGAGGAGCGCCGCGCCCTGGAACGCGCCCTGCACTCCGGCGAACTCCTCGGCCTCGCCGCCACCAACGCCCTCGAACTCGGCATGGACGTCTCCGGCCTGGACGCCGTGGTCATCGCCGGCTACCCGGGCACCCGTGCCTCCCTGTGGCAGCAGGCCGGCCGCGCGGGACGCTCCGGGCAGGGCGCGCTCGCGGTGCTCGTGGCCCGCGACGACCCGCTGGACACCTTCCTCGTCCACCACCCCGAGGCGCTCTTCGACCGTCCCGTGGAGTCCACCGTCCTCGACCCCGACAACCCGTACGTCCTCGCCCCGCACCTGTGCGCGGCCGCCGAGGAACTGCCCCTCACCGAGGACGACGTCGCCCTGTTCGGCCCCACCACCGAGGAGCTGCTGCCGCAGCTGGAGGCCGCGAAGCTGCTGCGCCGGCGGACGCGGGCGTGGCACTGGACGCGCCGTGAGCGGGCCGCCGACCTCACCGACATCCGCGGGGAGGGCGGGCGCCCCGTCCAGGTCGTGGAGGCGGGGACGGGCCGGCTGCTGGGCACGGTCGACGCGGGCGCCGCGCACACCAGCGTCCACGAGGGCGCCGTCCATCTGCACCAGGGCCGCACCTACGTCGTCCGCTCCCTCGACCTCGAGGACTCCGTCGCCCTGGTCGAGCAGGCCAGCCCGTCCTACACGACGGTGGCCCGGGACACGACGTCCATCTCCGTCCTGGAGACGGACACCGAGATCCCCTGGGGCGACGGACGCCTCTGCTTCGGCTCCGTCGAGGTCACCAACCAGGTCGTCTCCTTCCTTCGGCGACGGGTCATCACCGGCGAAGTGCTCGGCGAGACCAAACTCGACCTTCCTCCTCGTACGCTGCGCACCCGCGCCGTGTGGTGGACGGTCACCGAGGACCAGCTGGACCGGGCCCGGATCAACCCGGAGATCCTCGGCGGCGCCCTGCACGCGGCCGAGCACGCGTCGATCGGGATGCTGCCGCTGTTCGCCACCTGCGACCGCTGGGACATCGGCGGCGTCTCGATCCCGCTGCACCCCGACACCCTGCTGCCCACGGTCTTCGTCTACGACGGCCACCCGGGCGGGGCGGGCTTCGCCGAACGCGCCTTCCACACCGCCCGCTCCTGGCTCACCGCCACCCGCCAGGCCATCGCCTCCTGCGAGTGCGAGGCCGGCTGCCCCTCCTGCATCCAGTCGCCCAAGTGCGGCAACGGCAACGACCCCTTGCACAAGCGGGGCGCCGTGCGGCTGCTGGACGTGCTGCTGGAGGGGGCGCCCAATGAGAAGACGGACGGGGCGGAGGAAGGGGCCGAGGAAACGGAGGCTTCCGAGGGGCGCGGCGGCCGGGTCAGCGCGTCGGCCGAGGGGGCGTCGGACCCGGAGGCCCCGCCCGCGCCCTGATCTCCGCGGTGAACGGCCCCACGCCGGACGCCACCGACACGTCCGACACCTCGCCGGTCATCACGCACCGCACGAGCCGCGTGCCCTGGGCCCGGGCCACCCGGTCCGCCCGCGCGCACGCCTCGGCCGCACCGTGCGCCCAGTGGTCGGCGGCGGCGAGCGCCGCGAGGTCCGCGCCTCCCGCCGCCCGGTGCCGGACCACCACGGCGTGCCCCAGGGCGAGCACCACGCACAGCACGGCGACCGCACCGACGCACCAGACGGAGGCGGAGCCGCGGTCCCGCCCTCCTGAGGCGTCCTTCACCTGGCCGCGCCCACGCCCGCCACCGCCTCCTCGACCGCCGCGACGGCCTCCTCCCTCAGCTCGAAGGGCAGCGCGCGCAGCATCGGCGCCCTGGCCACGACGGTCACCCGGACCTGCTCGGCGTCCCGGCCGACCGTGACCCGCGCACCGGTCGGCGCGGCCTGACGGGTCACCTCGACCACCGCGTCCGGCGGATCCTGCCGTGCCGCCGCCCGGGCACCTGCCCGTGCGGCGTCCACACACCGGATCTGCGCGGCCACCACCATCAGTCCCCAGACCAGCGCCGTCACGAACAGCACCAGCACGGGCAGCACCAACGCCGACTCCGCCGTCACGAACCCGCGGTCGCGCCGCCTGTCGCGCCACGCGCCGCGCCATCTGCCGGGCCACCGGTCACATCCGGCCATCGAGAGCCTGCTGCACGATGTTCCGCAGGGCCGTGCTGACCGGGCCGCTGTTGACCACCCGGTACAGCACCACGGCGAACGCCACCGCCGCAACGATTCCCATCGCGTACTCCGAGGTCACCATCCCGGCGTCCCTCCGCGCCCCGCGCACCCTCGCCGTCAGGGCACGCAGCCGCGCCCGCACCGCCTGATACATCCGAACCTCCATACGCGCCATGTCTGTTGTCGTCGCCTGTTGTCGTCATCGGTCGTCGTCCGCTGTCGTCCCTCGTCGTCCGCCCTCCTTTTTCACCCACCCCCTCCCAGCACCCCGCTTTCACCCACCCCCTCCCAGCACCCCGCCCGCGAGCCCGATCACCACGGGCAGGACGCCGACGGCGATGAAGGCGGGCAGGAAGCACAGCCCCACCGGCGCGCTGATCAGGACCGCCGCGCGCCGGGCCCGCGTGGTCGCCGCGCGGGACCACTCGGCCCGCGCCTCGGCGGCGAGCCGGCCCACCGGTGCGGCCAGCGGAAGACCGGACACGTCGGCCCGCTCCAGCAGCCGGGCCAGCGGAGCCGCGCCGGGCAGGGCGGCCAGCCGGCGCCAGGCCTCCCCCGGCCCACCCCCGAGCCGTACCTCCGCGGCGCCTCGCGCCAGGGCGTCCCCTACCGGGCCGCCCAGGGTCTCCCCGACCGCCTGCGCCGCCGGCACCGGTCCGGCGCCCGCCGTGATGCAGGCGGACAGCAGGTCGGCGGCGAGCGGGAGTTGGCGAGCCGCCAGAGCTGTGTCAACGGCGCTCGCCTCGGCACTCGCCCGCGTCTCCCGCCGGCGCCACTGCCACAGTCCCGCGGCCAGGACCAGTCCAAGCCCCAGACCGCCGATCCCACCGGCCGTCACCCACCCGGCGCCCACGACCGCCACGTACGGCAGCCGGCCGCGCGCGGTCCTGAGCAGCGGGAGACACGCATCCGTTCCCCGCCGTTCACGGGCCGCGAGCGCGTCGAGTCTCCGCCGTGCCCGCCGCTCGCACCGGAGCCGCTGCCACCAGGCCCACGCCCCCACGAGCACGGCGGCGATTCCCAGGACCGTCCCCAGCCTGTGGACGACGTCGTCGCTCATGCCGACGCCTCCTCGGCCCCGCGCATGATCCGCAGCGCCCACCACAGGCCCAGCCCCTCCAGCGCTCCGCCGGCCGCCAGACAGACCGTCCCCGACGGCGTGTGCAGCAGGACGTGCAGCGGGTCGGCGCCCAGGGCCGCGCCCAGCGCCAGTCCCACCACCGGGAGCCCCGCGAGCATCACCGCCGTGGTCCGGGCCCCGGACAACTGGGCGCGCAGGTCGGCCCGCTGGTCCCGCTCGGCGCGCAGGGCCGCCTCCAGCCGGTCGAGGCCGTCCGCGAGTCCCGCGCCCTGGTCCACCGCCACCCGCCAGCACGCGGCGAGTCCGCGCAGCCCTTCGGCGCCGGGCTGCCGGGCCGCCGCCGTGAGCGCGCCCGGCACGTCACCGCCGAACCGCGCCGCCGCCAGCACGGCCGCCTGCATGTCACCGAGCCCTGCGGAGTCCCGGGCGGCCGGCAACAGCGCCTCGCCCGGCTGCCGCCCCGCCCGCAGCTCCCCGGCAAGCGCCCCGCACAGCGCGACCACCGCGTCCGCGCGGCCGTCCCTCTCCTTGCGCCCCGCGGCCGCCCGCCGCACCTTCCGCAGCACAGGCACCCCGGCCGCCCCCGCGACGACCGGCAGCACCGACGCCCCGAGCACCGCCAGCGCCACGCCGACGGCCAAGGACGCCCACTCGACGCGGAGTCGCGCCCGAAGCCGGTCCGCCGCCGACGCGAGAAGAGGCCGTCCCGCCGGACCCCGGTCGTCCCCGACGAGCGCCCGCGCCCGTCTGACCTCCCCGTGTCCGCCGCCCAGCACCCAGGCCGCCGTCCCCAGGCACGCCACCGCCGCGCCCACCGTCGCCCCGGTCGCCCCGCTCATGCGCCGACCGCCTCTCGTCCGGCCCGGGCATCCTCGTCCTGCGCGGCGCGCAGCAGCTGCCGCAGACGCGGCCAGGCGGGCTCGGCGACGAAGGTCTCCGGCCCCCACCGCAGCGCCGGCGCCGTCCGCACCAGCCCCGAGGGGTCCCGCTCCAGGACGTGCACCTCCGCGATCCGCCGCCTGCCGCTGCGGTCCCGAACCAGGTGCAGCACCACCGACAGCGCGGCCGCGAGCTGGCTGTGGAGGGCGAACCGGTCGAGGCCCGCCGCCGTGCCGAGCGCCTCCAGCCGGGCGGGGACGTCGCTCGCCGCGTTGGCGTGCACCGTGCCGGAACCGCCCTCGTGTCCCGTGTTGAGCGCGGCGAGCAGATGCACCACCTCGGGCCCGCGCACCTCGCCCACGACGAGACGGTCCGGCCTCATCCGCAGGGCCTGGCGCACCAGGTCCTCCAGGGTCACCAGTCCCGCGCCCTCCTGGTTGGCGGGCCGGGTCTCCAGCCGCACGACGTGGGGGTGGTCGGGCCGCAGCTCGGCCGAGTCCTCCGCCAGCACGATCCGCTCGTCCGCCCCGACCAGCCCCAGCAGGGCGCTGAGCAGGGTCGTCTTGCCGGTGCCCGTGCCGCCGCTGACCAGGAAGGACAGCCGTGCGTCCAGCAGGGCCCGCAGCACCCGGTCGCCGCCGGGCGGCACCGTGCCGGCGGCCACCAGTTCGCCGAGGGTGAAGGCGCGCGGCCGTACAACCCGGAGGGACAGACACGTGCCGCCCACCGCGACGGGCGGCAACACCGCGTGCAGCCGGGTCCCGTCGGGGAGCCGGGCGTCCACCCAGGGCCGCGCGTCGTCCAGGCGCCGGCCGGCCACCGCCGCGAGCCGCTGTGCCAGGCGTCGCACGGACGGCTCGTCCGGGAAGGAGACCGAGGTGAGCGTCAGGCCGCCGCCGCGGTCCACCCAGACCCGGTCCGGCGCCGACACCAGCACGTCGGTCACGGTCGGATCGGACAGCAGCCGTTCCAGCGGTCCGCTGCCGACCAGCTCGGACCGCAACTGCTCGGCCGCGCCGAGCACTTCCGCGTCGCCGAGCACCCGGCCCTGTTCGCGCAGGGCCTGCGCCACCCGCGCGGGGGTCGGCTCGGCACCGCTCTCGGCCAGCCACCGCCGCACCCCGTCGAGCAGCCCGGGAGGCATCCCCGCCCCGGTCGTCTCCATGCCGCTCATGCCGTCCTCGCCTCCACCAGCGCGCGCTCCCAGAACTCCCGGCAGAAGCGGGCCAGCGGGCCGCGTCCGGTCACCCCGGGCGGCCGGCCCGTGCCGTACGGGCGCTGGAGCGCCGGTTCGACGGGCACGTCCCCGACGAGGGGCAGGCCGAGGAGCCGGGCCACCTCGTGGTCGTCCAGACCGGGTGCGTACGGCCCGCGGACGGCGACGCGCAGGTCGCGCAGGACCATGCCCACGGCGGAGGCGACGCGGCCGGCCGCCGCGACGGCGCGCAGCTCGGCGGGGACCACGAGGAGCGCCAGGTCGAGCTGGGCGAGGACCTCGGCGACGCCCTCGTCGACGCGTCGCGGCAGGTCGACGACGACGGCTCCGCCGCCGCGCCGGGCGGCGGCGAGAACCGCGCGCACCGCCCGGGGCGGCACCGAGAGGCAGTCGCCACGGTCCCAGCTGAGCACCCGCAAGGCATGCAGTTCCGGAAGCGACTCCTCCAGCGCCCCGCCGCCGACCCGGCCGTGCGACGAGGCGAAGGCGGGCCAGCGCAGCCCTTTCGCCGTCTCGCCGCCGAGCGCCACGTCCAGTCCGCCGCCCAGCGGGTCGGCGTCCACCAGCAGGGTGCGCAGCCCTTCGCGGGCGGAGGTGACGGCGAGCGCGCACGCCAGGGTGGACGCGCCCGCGCCGCCCCGGCCGCCGATGACGCCGACGGTCAGCGCGGGCCGTCCGACGCCCTCGGCGACATCGGCGATGCGGTCGACGAGCCACTGCTCGCCGTCGGGCAGCATCAGCACGTGGTCGGCGCCGATCCCGACGGCACGCCGCCAGACGCCGGGGTCGTCCTGGTCGCGGCCGACCAGCACCACCCCATGTCTGCGGGGCGCCCCGCGGGCCCGCCGGGCGGCGTCGTCGCCGACGAGGACCAGGGGCGCGGTCTCCCAGCTCCCACGCGGCCCGGGCAGCCCGTGATGGACCTCCGGTGTCGCGCCGGCCGCCGCGCACAGGCGCAGCAGGTCGTCGAGAAGTGCCGTGTCCTCGGTGACGATCAGCGGTGCGCCCGGCCGGTTCCCTCCGGGCGGCGGGTCGTGTGTGACGGTTCCGGTCATGTCGTGCCCAGTGCTCCCTACCTCGCGCGGCCCTCGGGCTGCGCCGATTCCAGGTGTGGGAGGACCGCGCTGCGGCCTCCCGCGGACCGGCCGGAGGAATCCGGCCGTGCGCGTCCCCGGCCGAGCGAAAGGGGTTGTGCACTCGCGGCGAACGGGACGCGTGGGAATGACAGTGCAGCGGTCCCGGAAATCGTGTGGATCTTGGTGGAAAACTGTGGACGGGGCGATGACTGTGGATATCGCGACCACCCATACCGGTGAGTCCGGCACGGTGTGCGTACGACAACCGCAGAGCAGCACCACCGCTACCCTCCGTAGTCAATCACGCACATGACAATCAATTCCTCATGCGGACCCGCACGGGAGAAAGAGGGGGAGAAAGCGGCGGAAAATGCGTCCGGACATGCGACGACCCCCGCCGGGGGGGAGAGCGGGGGTCGTCCCCACGGCCGACTCGGGGGGGGAGGAGTCGGACCGGGTTAGCACGGTCGCGAACGATCCGTGACTTCCATGGTGTACCCGAGGGCCCTCTCAGGCAAACCCACACGCCACACACTACGCCGAATGGGCTGCGCCTATGCTCAGGGACGTGGAAAACCACTTGTCGCCCCGCACGGCCGCCTTCTTCGACCTGGACAAGACGGTCATTGCGAAGTCGAGCACACTCACCTTCAGCAAGTCCTTCTACCAAGGCGGACTGATCAACCGCAGGGCCGTCCTGCGGACCGCGTACTCCCAGTTCGTGTTCCTCGCCGGCGGCGCGGACCACGACCAGATGGAGCGGATGCGGAAGTACCTGTCCGCACTGTGCCGCGGGTGGAACGTCCAGCAGGTCAAGGAGATCGTCGCCGAGACCCTGCACGACCTGATCGACCCGATCATCTACGACGAGGCCGCCACCCTCATCGAGGAGCACCACACCGCGGGCCGTGACGTGGTGATCGTGTCCACCTCGGGCGCCGAGGTGGTCGAGCCGATCGGCGAGCTGCTGGGCGCCGACCGGGTCGTGGCCACCCGCATGGTGGTGGGCGACGACGGCTGCTTCACCGGCGAGGTCGAGTACTACGCGTACGGTCCGACCAAGGCGGAGGCGGTCCGGGAGCTGGCCGCGTCCGAGGGCTACGACCTGGCCCGCTGTTACGCCTACAGCGACTCGGTGACCGACATCCCGATGCTGGAGGCCGTCGGGCATCCGCACGCCGTGAACCCTGACCGCGCGCTGCGCCGGGAAGCGCTGGTGCGCGAGTGGCCGATCCTCGATTTCCACCGTCCGGTGCGGCTGAAGCAGCGTTTCCCCGCGTTCTCCGTTCCGCCGCGTCCCGCTCTCGTCGCGGCAGCCGCGATAGGCGCTGCGGCGGCCACCGCGGGCCTTGTCTGGTACGCCAGCCGACGCCGCACGACCGTTGCCTGAACGTACTTTTCATTCACCGCGCGTCCCCGCTCCGGGACGCGTTCGCCATTTCGGCGTCCGTTTACGGCTTGTTTGAACCAAAAAGTAAAGGAACGCGGCGAGGACTTCCCCTCTCCGGGATGCCGGAGTACAAAGGAGTTGACGGCCCGCGAGACCAAGGACGTCCGAGAGGACGACCTTCACAACGCTTTAGGCCCCACGGACCGCGCATGGAAACCGCGCACCCACGCGACGTCGACCCGTCGATTACGGGCCAGCCGCACCAGGCCGGGCAAAGTCCCCGGCCTGATGGGCACATATCGAGGACGCTTGGTAACGCGGTGGACATGCCAGCGGCGGTACGAGTATTCGTACCGCCGCATTCTTGCGCGGGGCCCTCCACACCGGCCCGCGTGACCCTCCGGTCGGTCAGGCGGCTCCGCGCTGCAGCGCCTCGCACACCGCCGTGGACTCGCGCGCGCCCAGCGCCACAGCCCGCCCGCAGTGGGCGATCCAGGCGACCATGCCCTCCGCCGTGCCGGACAGGTAGCCCCGCAGCGCCTCCTGGTAGGCGTCCTGGCCCAGCTCGGCGTGGCCGACCTCGGCGGGGCACACCGACTTGGGGTCGAGGCCGCTGCCGACCAGGACGATCCGCTCGGCCGTGCGCGCGACCAGGCCGTTGTGGGACGTGAAGGGACGCAGCGCGAGCAGTTCGCCGTGCACCACGGCGGCCGTCACCAGCGCAGGCGCGGAACCGCCCGCGATGACGATGTCGGCCAGGCCCTCGAGGCGGCCGTGCATCTCCTCGGCGTCCGGCAGGGGCAGATCGATCAGCGGCTCGTCGACCGGCTCGCCCGCCCGGCGGGGCCGGCCCACGTGCTCGGCCTTGTCGGCAGCGGCGACCAGGTGCAGCCGCGCGAGCACCCGCAGCGGGGACTGCCGCCAGATCGACAGCAGCTGCCCCGCCTCGGCCGTCAGCCGCAACGCCGCGCCCATGGTGCGCGCCTCGTCGTCGCCGCTGAAGTCGCTGCGCCGCCGCACCTCCTCCAGGGCCCAGTCCGCGCCGGACAGCGCCGCCGAACCCCGGGCGCCGCGCAGGGCCGCCTCGGAGGTGATCTCGTTGCTGCGCCGCCGCATGACCCGGTGCCCGTAGACCCGGTCCACGGCCTTGCGTACGGACTCCACGGAGTCGGCCACACCGGGCAGGTCGCCCAGGGCCGCGAGGGGATCGGCGGTCGCGCCCGTCGTACTCATGAGTACGACCCTACGCACCCGGGACCCCCGGTCCACGATGGAGTGGTCTTCTTCACGCTCCACTGTGACTTAACGCTATCCACCCACTACGCTTCGTGAACATGAAAATTGCTTTCGTTGGGAAGGGCGGGAGCGGAAAGACGACCCTGTCCTCCCTGTTCATCCGTCACCTCGCGGCCGAGGGCGCCCCGGTCGTCGCCGTGGACGCCGACATCAACCAGCACCTCGGGGCCGCGCTGGGCCTGGACGAGTCCGAGGCCGCCGCCCTCCCCGCGATGGGCGACCACCTCCTGCTGATCAAGGACCACCTGCGCGGCACCAACCCGCGCATCGCGTCCGCCGACACGATGATCAAGACGACCCCGCCCGGCGAGGGCTCCCGGCTGCTGCGGGTCCAGGAGGACAACCCGGTCTACGACGCCTGCGCGCGCCCGGTGGCTCTGGACGGCGGCACGGTCCGTCTGATGGTCACCGGTCCCTTCACGGACGCCGACCTGGGGGTCGCCTGCTACCACTCCAAGACCGGGGCCGTCGAGCTCTGCCTGAACCACCTGGTGGACGGCCCCGACGAGTACGTCGTGGTCGACATGACGGCCGGCTCGGACTCCTTCGCCTCCGGCATGTTCACCCGCTTCGACATGACGTTCCTCGTCGCCGAGCCGACCCGGAAGGGCGTCTCCGTCTACCGCCAGTACAAGGAGTACGCCCGCGACTTCGGCGTGGCGCTGAGGGTCGTCGGCAACAAGGTGCAGGGCCCTGACGACCTCGACTTCCTCCGCGCGGAGGTGGGGGACGACCTGCTGGTGACCGTGGGCCACTCGGACTGGGTGCGGGCCATGGAGAAGGGCCGCCCGCCGCGGTTCGCCGCGCTGGAGGAGTCCAACCGGCTCGCCCTGCGCGCGCTGCGCGAGGCGGCCGACGCGACGTACGAGCGGCGCGACTGGGAGCGGTACACGCGCCAGATGGTGCACTTCCACCTCAAGAACGCCCGGTCCTGGGGGAACGAGCGCACCGGGGCCGACCTGGCGGCGCAGATCGACCCCGGTTTCGTGCTCGGCGAGAGCGTCACCGCAGGGGCCTGAGCCTCACTCTTTCGGCGCGGGAGAACCCGGCGCGCCCTTGGGGGCCGGAGCGGGGCCGGAGGCCAGGAAGGTCTTCCAGCCCTTCTTCGGGGCCTCGCCGACGCCCAGCGAGCGCAGCTTCTCCAGGGTCGCCGGGTCCTGCGCGTCCAGCCAGTCCACCAGCTGGCGGAAGGAGACGCACCGCACGTCGGACTTGGTGCACACCGTCTCGATGACCTCCTCGACGGCACGCATGTACGTGCCGCCGTTCCAGGACTCGAAGTGGTTGCCGATGATCAGCGGCGCCCTGTTGCCGTTGTAGGCGCGCTCGAGGCCCTGGAGCAGGCCGTCCCGCATCTGGTCGCCCCACGCCTCGTGCTTGGAGGGGTCGCCCTGGGTGGTGGTGCCGGACTGGTTGACCATGAAGTTGTAGTCCATGGTGAGCTGCTCGAAGGAGTGCCCGGGGAAGGGCACGAGCTGCATCGACAGATCCCACAGCCCGGACTTCTTCTTCGGCCAGACCTGGTTGTTGACGCCGCTGGTGTCGTAGCGGAAGCCCAGCTCCCTGGCGGCCTTCATGAAGTTCTCCTGCCCTTCCAGGCAGGGTGTGCGGGCCCCGATGAGCTCCTTGTCGTAGTCGAAGGGCAGCGGGGCCTCGTTCTTCATGCCGGCGTTGGTCTTCCAGGTCTTCACGAACTGCTTGGCCTGGGCGATCTCCTCCTTCCACTCCTCCACCGACCACTCGCCGACCCCGCCGTCGCCGCCGCAGAAGTGGCCGTTGAAGTGGGTTCCGATCTCGTTGCCCTCGAGCCAGGCCAGCCGCAGCTGCTTCACGGTGTCGGCGATGCCCTGCCGGTCGTTGAAGCCGATGTCGGAGCGGCCCGGCGAGTGCTGCGGCGGGCGGTACAGGTCACGCTTGTCCTCCGGCAGGAGGTACACGCCGCTGAGGAAGTACGTCATGGTCGCGTCATTCTCTTTGGCGACCTTACGGAAGTGGGAGAACAGCTTCTGACTGTCCTCGCCCGCACCGTCCCAGGAGAACACCACGAACTGCGGCGGCTTCTCGCCGGGCTTCAGCCGCTCCGGCTTCGGCAGGTGCGGCTGGGCGCCGGTGTAGGCGGTGGAGCCGTCGCCGATCAACCGGACGACGTTCTTGGGCGCGGGGGCCGGCTGCGCCCTCTCCTGTTCCGGCCCGCCCTGCCCGCCTCCGCCGTCGGCGCCGGTTCCGCAGCCGGCGAGCGCGGCGAGGCAGACCGCGGTGATCACGCTGCCCGTGGCGATCCTGTGGGTGGCGGCCATTCGCCCACCTTCTTCCTTCTCTCGGGCCGAGCTCGATGAGGCGTTGTGTGGTGCCGGCCGGTCGATGCCGACCGCGCCGTCAACGTCGCACGGAAGGAAGAAGTGAATTAATACGACAAGCCGATGAAATGGCCACTTCACCCCTCGGGGTGACACTTGCCGCCATTTGCCCGGAAAGTCTATGCCGGTCCTTTACTCGCAATTACGATCTGTTTACTGAGAGTTGCTTCATCCCGCCGTTCTGGGGCCGTGCCCCACGGCCGCGACCGCTCCGCCCGAGCGGGCCCCACCGACACGCGACCGCGCAGACCCGAAGGAGACGGGAGTCCATGTCAGCCTGCGTTCCCGCCGGCGCCACCGAATCGGCGCACACCGAGCGAGCCCATCCCCCGCACAGCCCGCCACCCGGCCGCCGTCGCCGCTTCCGCGTCGCGAGCGCCGACCTCTCGGCCGCCGTCGCGGTCTTCCTCATCGCCCTCCCCCTGTCCCTCGGCATCGCCCTCACCACCGGCGCGCCCCTGCAGGCCGGTCTGGTCGCCGCGGCCGTGGGCGGGATCGTCGCCGGACGGCTCGGCGGCTCCCCGCTCCAGGTGAGCGGCCCGGCGGCGGGACTCACCGTCGTCACGGCCGACGTCATCCACCAGTACGGCTGGCGCACCACCTGCGCCGTCACCGTCCTCGCCGGACTCGCCCAGCTCGGACTCGGCTGTCTGCGCGTGGCACGCGGCGCCCTCGCCGTGAGCCCCGCGATCGTGCACGGCATGCTCGCGGGCATCGGCGTCACCATCGCCGTCGCCCAGGCGCACATCGTCCTCGGGGGTGAGCCGCAGAGCTCCGTGCCCGACAACCTCCGCGCCCTGCCCGCCCAGTTGGCGGGCCTCGACCCCGCCGCGCTCGCGATGAGCGTGCTGACCCTGGCCGTCCTGCTCCTCTGGCCCCGGCTGCCCGGCCGCGCCGGACACCTGCTGCGGCGGGTGCCGGCCGCCCTCGTCGCCGTCGCCGGCGCCACCGCGCTCGCCGCGGCGGCCGGACTGGTGCTGCCCCTGGTGGATCTGCCGTCGTGGCGCAGTCACGCGCTGGCCGGGCTGCCCGAGGGCCCGGTGCTCGGTCTCATCGCAGCCGTGCTGGCCACGACGCTGGTGTGCAGCGTGCAGTCGCTGCTCGGCGCGGTGGCCGTCGACAAGCTGGCGTCCGCCCGACCCGGCGCCGGTCATGTCGTCCGCTCCGACCTGGACCGGGAACTGCTCGGCCAGGGCGCGGCCAACGTCGTCTCCGGCACCCTCGGCGGTCTGCCGGTGGCCGGGGTCGCCGTCCGCAGCACGGCGAACGTCCACGCGGGCGCCGTCAGCCGGAACTCCACGATGCTCCACGGCGTCCTGGTGGTGGCGGCCGCACTGCTGCTGGTCCCGCTGCTGGAGCTGATCCCGCTCGCCTCGCTGGCCGCCCTGGTCATGGCGGTCGGCATCCGGATGGTGTCCCTGCACCACATCCGCACGGTGACGCGCCACCGCGAGGTCCTGGTCTACGCCGTCACCGCCCTCGGGGTGATCTCCCTCGGGGTGCTGGAGGGCGTGGCGCTCGGCATCGCCATGGCCGTGGGCGTGGCCCTGCACCGGCTCACCCGGACCAGGATCACCCACGAGGAGGAGAACGGCGTCCATCACGTGCACGTACGGGGGCAGTTGACGTTCCTCGCGGTGCCGCGGCTCAGCCGTGCCCTGCATCTGGTGCCCCAAGGGGCGGACGTGGTGGTGGCCTTGGACGGGTCCTTCATGGACCACGCGGCGTACGAGACGCTGCAGGACTGGCAGAGCACGCACACCACGCGCGGCGGCACGGTGGAGATCACCGGCCGGCGCGCCGGAGTGCGGATCGCCGAGCCGGGCGCGCTCGCCTTCGGGCCCGAGCCCGGCGGGGAGTCCGGCACCGCCGGCGACTGCCGCTGCCGCCCCTGGACTGCCTGGCGCAACCACCAATGCGACCGCCCCTCCCCCGCTCCGGACGCAGCCCCGCCGGACGAGACGCCCGGGACCGTCGCGGTGGATCCGCCGGCCGACCGGGCCTCGAGCGCCCCGGCCCGCAGACGCACCGCGAGCGGCCGTCAACTGGTGCGCGGACTCAGCACGTTCCAGCGTCGTACGGCGCCGCTGGTGCGGGGCGAGCTGGCCCGGCTGGCGCGGGAGGGACAGCGGCCGTCGCAGCTGTTCCTGACCTGCGCCGACTCCCGCGTGGTCACCTCGATGATCACCTCCAGCGGTCCCGGCGACCTGTTCGTGGTGCGCAACGTCGGCAACCTCGTGCCGCCGCCCGGCGCGGAGAGCGGCGACGACTCGGTGGCCGCCGCGATCGAGTACGCCGTCGACGTGCTGGCGGTGCGGTCGATCACGGTGTGCGGTCACTCCGGCTGCGGCGCCATGCAGGCCCTGCTCGACTCCGGCCCCGGCTCCCCCGCCGTCACACCGCTCGGTCGCTGGCTGCGGCACGGCGGGCCGAGCCTGGAGCGGCTGCGCGACTCCGGTGCTTCCGTCCCCCGGCTGGCCGGGCGGGCCCCTGCCGACGACGTCGAGCAGCTCTGCCTGACCAACGTGGTCCAGCAGCTGGAGCATCTGCGCGCCCACGAGGCGGTCGCCCGCGCGCTGAAGGAGGGGAGCCTCGAACTGCACGGGGTGTACTTCCACGTGGGCGAGGCCCAGGCGTACCTCCTCGCGGAGCAGGAGGAGGGAAGGGTCTTCGACCGGGTACGCGAGGTGGACCTGGCGGTGTGACACGCGCCCTGGTGTGAGAGGCGTTACACCACTTGAACCAGGTTGCCCGGCGCCCCGTGGGAAGGGGTGTCGGGCAGCCGCACGACACGGCTCCCGACAGGTCTAAACCAATTTCCCGTCGACCCTTGTCAGCGCACCCCCGGGTCTGATGAGCTGTGGCCTGGGACACAACGGACACCCTGGGAAAGGCAGATGCCGTGAGCAATGAAAGCCTGGCCAACCTCCTGAAGGAGGAGCGACGCTTCGCACCCCCCGCCGACCTGGCCGCGAACGCCAACGTCACCGCGGAGGCGTATGAACGGGCCAAGGCTGACAGGCTCGGCTTCTGGGCCGAGCAGGCCCGCCGGCTGACCTGGGCCAAGGAGCCCACCGAGACCCTCGACTGGTCGAACCCGCCGTTCGCCAAGTGGTTCCAGGACGGCGAGCTCAACGTCGCCTACAACTGCGTCGACCGGCACGTGGAGGCCGGCCACGGTGACCGGGTCGCGATCCATTTCGAGGGCGAGCCGGGCGACAGCCGCGCCATCACCTACGCCCAGCTCAAGGACGAGGTCTCCAAGGCCGCGAACGCCCTGTTGGAGCTGGGTGTCCGCAAGGGCGACCGGGTCGCCGTCTACATGCCGATGATCCCGGAGACCGCCGTCGCGATGCTGGCCTGCGCCCGCATCGGCGCCGCGCACTCGGTGGTCTTCGGCGGCTTCTCGGCGGACGCGCTCGCCACCCGCATCCAGGACGCCGACGCGCGGGTCGTCATCACGGCCGACGGCGGCTACCGGCGCGGCAAGCCCTCCGCCCTGAAGCCGGCCGTGGACGAGGCCGTCAGCCGCGTGGAGAGCGTGGAGCACGTCCTCGTCGTCCGCCGCACCGGCCAGGACGTCGCCTGGACCGAGGGCCGCGACGTGTGGTGGCACGACGTGGTCGACCGGCAGAGCAGCGAGCACACCCCGGAGGCGTTCAACGCCGAGCACCCGCTGTTCATCCTCTACACCTCGGGCACCACGGGGAAGCCGAAGGGCATCCTGCACACCTCCGGCGGCTACCTGACCCAGACGGCGTACACGCACTGGGCGGTGTTCGACCTCAAGCCGGAGACGGACGTGTACTGGTGCACGGCCGACGTCGGCTGGGTCACCGGGCACTCGTACATCGTCTACGGGCCGCTCGCCAACGGCGCCACGCAGGTCATGTACGAGGGCACGCCGGACACGCCCCACCAGGGCCGCTTCTGGGAGATCGTCCAGAAGTACGGCGTGACGATCCTCTACACGGCGCCCACCGCGATCCGGACGTTCATGAAGTGGGGCGACGACATCCCCGCGAAGTTCGACCTGTCGTCGCTGCGGGTGCTCGGCTCCGTCGGCGAGCCGATCAACCCCGAGGCGTGGATCTGGTACCGCAAGAACATCGGCGCGGACCGCACCCCGGTCGTCGACACCTGGTGGCAGACCGAGACCGGCGGCATCATGATCTCCCCGCTGCCGGGCGTGACCTCCGCCAAGCCGGGCTCGGCCCAGACCCCGCTGCCGGGCATCTCCGCCACGGTGGTGGACGACGAGGCGAACGAGGTGGCCAACGGCGGTGGCGGCTACCTGGTGCTGACCGAGCCGTGGCCGTCGATGCTGCGCACCATCTGGGGCGACGACCAGCGGTTCATCGACACCTACTGGTCGCGTTTCGAGGGCAGGTACTTCGCCGGTGACGGCGCGAAGAAGGACGACGACGGCGACATCTGGCTGCTCGGCCGGGTCGACGACGTGATGCTGGTGTCCGGCCACAACATCTCCACCACGGAGGTCGAGTCCGCGCTGGTCTCCCACCCGTCGGTCGCCGAGGCGGCCGTGGTGGGCGCCGCCGACGAGACGACCGGCCAGGCGATCGTCGCCTTCGTCATCCTGCGCGGCACGGCGGCGGAGACCGAGGACCTCGTCGGCGAGCTGCGCAACCACGTGGGCGCCACGCTCGGCCCGATCGCCAAGCCGAAGCGGATCCTGCCGGTGGCCGAGCTGCCGAAGACCCGCTCCGGCAAGATCATGCGGCGTCTGCTGCGGGACGTCGCGGAGAACCGCCAGCTCGGGGACGTCACCACGCTGACGGACTCCACGGTCATGGACCTCATCCAGGCGAAGCTGCCGGCGGCGCCGAGCGAGGACTGACCCCCGCGCCCTGGCCGCGCGCGGGCGGGAGCGGACGAGCCCCGGCCCGCTCCCGCCCGCCCCGCCGGGTGCGTCACCGCCCGTGCCCCCGCTCGTGGGGGCACGGGCGGTTTTTCCGTCGGGCGGCCCTGTGAGGCGGACCACGCCGAAGCCGCTGATGCGCGCCGTAGATCCGTTCGTTACGCTCAAGAGAACACACACGTTGTCTCATGGAGCGCCGGGAAGTCTGGTCGGCACACGATTCGTGCTGCCCGAAGACCGGAGGAAACGCCCCGTGAGCGCCCCCCGCACCCCCACCCCCCGCAAGGCCTTCGGCCTTCTCTCGCTGCCCGAGCGGAACTTCGTCGCGGAGGCCCTGCGCACGGAGACCGTCGGGGGCGTCCTGCTGCTGCTCGCCGCCGTCGCCGCGCTGGCGTGGGCGAACATACCCGCGCTGGGCGACAGCTACGAGACCGTCAGCCACTGGCACTTCGGCCCCGAGTCGCTCGGACTGAACCTGTCCGTGGCGCACTGGGCGGCCGACGGCCTGCTCGCGATCTTCTTCTTCGTCGCCGGCGTGGAGCTCAAGCGGGAACTGGTCGCCGGCGACCTGCGTGACCCCAAGGCCGCGGCGCTCCCCGTCGTCGCCGCCCTGTGCGGCATGATCGCGCCCGCGGTGGTCTACACGATCACGGCCGGTGCGGGCGGCGGATCCCTCGCGGGCTGGGCCGTGCCCACCGCCACCGACATCGCGTTCGCGCTGGCCGTGCTCGCCGTCATCGGCACCTCGCTGCCCAGTGCGCTGCGCGCCTTCCTGCTCACCCTCGCGGTCGTCGACGACCTGTTCGCGATCCTGATCATCGCGGTCTTCTTCACCGAGCAGCTGAACTTCGCGGCGCTCGGCGGCGCGGTCGCCGGCCTGGTCGTCTTCTGGCTGCTGCTGCGCAAGCGGGTGCGCGGCTGGTACGTGTACGTGCCGTTGGCCCTGGTGATCTGGGGGCTGATGTACAA
The DNA here is from genome assembly GCF_022696125.1 of Streptomyces sp. GB4-14. NCBI lineage: Bacteria > Bacillati > Actinomycetota > Actinomycetes > Kitasatosporales > Streptomycetaceae > Streptomyces > Streptomyces sp. GB4-14. The sequence goes on from NZ_RZHO01000002.1 coordinate 2,861,658, forward strand.
CAGCGGCATCCACGCCACCATCGCCGGTGTCGCGATGGGCCTGATGCTGCGCTGCCACCGCGAGGAGGGTGAGGAGGAGTCCCCCGGCGAACACATCGAGCACTTGGTCCGGCCGCTGTCGGCGGGCTTCGCCGTCCCGCTGTTCGCGCTGTTCAGCGCCGGTGTCGCGGTCTCCGGCGACGCGCTCGGGAAGGTGTTCACACAGCCCGAGACGCTCGGCGTCGTCCTCGGTCTGGTCGTCGGCAAGACGCTCGGCATCTTCGGCGGCACCTGGCTGACGTCCCGCTTCACCCGCGCCTCGCTCAGCGACGACCTGGCCTGGGCGGACGTCTTCGCGGTGGCGTCGCTCGCCGGCATCGGCTTCACCGTGTCGCTGCTCATCGGCGAGCTGGCCTTCGAGGACGACGCGACGATGGCGGGCAGCGTGAAGGCCGCCGTCCTCACCGGCTCACTCCTCGCCACCGTCCTGGCGACCGTCCTGCTGAAGATAAGGAACGCCAAGTACCGCAAGCTGGCCGAGGCGGAGGAGCGGGACGAGGACCTCGACGGCGTCCCGGACGTCTACGAGCAGGACGACCCGGAGTACCACGTCCGTATGGCCGAGATCCTGGAGAAGAAGGCCGCCGAGCACCGGCGGCTTGCCCGGGAGAAGGCCGCCGCGCGAGACGCGCTTGCACAAGTGCCGGGCGGGGCAGGCGATCGGGACGACGGTCCGGCATGATCTGACGAGACGGTACAAAAGAACGGGACCGTCCCGCGCAGGCACGACGGACGTACGCGAGGCGTACGGAGAAGAGGGAGACCGCGATGAGCGCACCCGACGGCAGCCCGGTCGGCGCCGAACGCAGCATCGGCCAGCTGTTCGCCACGGCGACGGCGGAGATGTCGGCGCTGGTGCACGACGAGATCGCGCTGGCGAAGGCGCAGCTCAGGCAGGACGTGAAGCGGGGCGCGACGAGCGGTGGCGCGTTCATGGCAGCGGGCGTGCTGCTGTTGTTCTCCCTGCCGATGCTGAACTTCGCGCTCGCCTACGGCATCCGCACCTGGAGCGGCTGGAACCTGGCGGTGTGCTTCCTGCTGTCCTTCGCGGCGAACTGTCTCGTCGCCGGCCTCCTCGCCCTCATCGGCGTCGTCTTCGCCAAGAAGGCCAAGAAGGGCCGCGGCCCGCAGAAGGTCGCCGCCTCGATGAAGGAGACGGCCGGCGTGCTGCAGAAGGCCAAGCCGCACCCGCGTCCGGCCCTTCCCGAGCACCGTGGCCCCGAGGCCGTCGAGGCTGTGGCACGCTCGTCCTCATGACGGACCCCGCCACTCCTTCGGCGCAGCCGGCCTCGGTCGTACGCCTGGACCTCCCGGACGCCCCGGGACTCGTCCACCGCGACGTCGCCGCCAACGGCGCCCGCTTCCACATCGCGGAGCTGGGTGACGGCCCGCTGGTGCTGCTGCTGCACGGCTTCCCGCAGTTCTGGTGGACCTGGCGGCACCAGCTGACGGCGCTCGCCGACGCCGGGTTCCGGGCCGTCGCCATGGACCTGCGGGGCGTCGGCGGCAGCGACCGCACCCCGCGCGGCTACGACCCGGCCAATCTCGCGCTGGACATCACCGGCGTGATCCGCTCCCTGGGCGAGCCGGACGCCGCGCTGGTCGGCCACGACCTGGGCGGCTACCTCGCCTGGACGGCCGCGGCGATGCGACCCAAGCTCGTCCGGCGGCTCGCGGTGTCCTCGATGCCGCACCCGCGGCGCTGGCGCTCCTCGATGCTCGCCGACGCCCGGCAGACGGCCGCACAGTCGCACATCTGGGGCTTCCAGCGGCCCTGGATCCCCGAGCGCCGGCTCACCGCGGACGACGGGGCGATGGTGGCGCGGCTCATCCAGGAGTGGTCCGGGCCGCAGCCGCCCGACGAGAAGGCCCTGGAGACCTACCGGCGGGCCATGTGCATCCCGTCCACGGCGCACTGCTCGATCGAGCCGTACCGGTGGATGGTGCGGTCGCTGGCCCGTCCGGACGGCATCCAGTTCAACCGCAGGATGAAGCGCCCGGTGCGGGTGCCGACACTGCACCTGCACGGCTCGCTGGACCCGGTGGTGCGCACGCGCAGCGCGGCGGGCTCGGGGCAGTACGTCGAAGCGCCCTACCGCTGGCGGCTGTTCGACGGGCTGGGGCACTTCCCGCACGAGGAGGACCCGGTGGCCTTCTCGACCGAGCTGATCAACTGGCTGAAGGACCCCGAGCCGGACCGGTGACGGACCTCGTCGGCCGGTGACCGGACGGATGCGTTCCGTACCGCTCGGACCTCCGTCCCGTACCGTTCACACCCCCTCCGCCCGAGCGCTTGTCCTACGAACGCCATGTGCCTGGCGCATAGGCCAATTGGCGGCCCCTCAGGTGGTTATCGACCTTGGGGCAGGGGCACACGTCCGGGTATGGGCTGGACGCACGACTACAGTGACGCAAGCCGCAATCGCCGCTCGGCGAGCGGTGTGGGCTCCCACCAGCGAGGCGGTGCACCACAGATGGCAGCTACGGATCTCAGGGTCGGCATCCCGCGCATTCTCCGCCGCCGTGCGCGCTGGGTATCGGTCCGGCTCCGTCACCCTCGGGGCTGACGGTCCGTCCGGCTGTTCCTGACGTCCGGGCAGCTCCCGGTCCGGTTCCCGCTCAGAGCGCGCACGCGTCGCTGTCCACCTCCTGGGCGGCGCTGCGGCCCCTGGCGATGTCCTCGCGGATCTCGTCCACGGTCAGCGCGTATCCCGTCTGGGCGTCGTCCAGCGACTTCGCGAAGATGACGCCGTAGACCTCGCCCTCGGGGGTGAGGAGCGGTCCGCCGGAGTTGCCCTGACGGACCGTCGCGTACAGCGAGTACACGTCGCGGCGCACCGTGCCGCGGTGGTAGATGTCGGGGCCGTTGGCCGTGATGCGCCCCCGCAGCCGCGCCGCGCGGACGTCGTACGCGCCGTTCTCCGGGAAGCCGGCGACGATCGCGCCGTCCCCGCTGCCCGCGTCCTCCGTGGCGAACCGCAGCGCGGGCGCGTCCATGTCGGGCACGTCGAGCACGGCGATGTCGCGCTTCCAGTCGTACAGGACGACCGTGGCGTCGTACATGCGGCCCTCGCCGCCTATCTGCACGACCGGTTCGTCGACGCCGCCCACCACATGGGCGTTGGTCATGACGCGCCGGTCGTCGAAGACGAAGCCGGTGCCCTCCAGGACCTTGCCGCAGCTCGTCGCCGTGCCCGTCACCTTGACGATGGAGCGCTGCGCGCGGGTGGCGACGGGGCTGCCCGCGAGCGCCGGGTCCGGCGGACGGACCTCCGTGATGGGCTCGTTGGCGAACGGACTGAAGACCTGCGGGAAGCCGTTCTGCGCGAGGACGGACGAGAAGTCGGCGAACCAGATGTCCGCCCGGTCCGGCAGCGCCCGGGAGACGCCGAGCAGCACCTTGGAGCCGCGCACCTCCTTGCCGAGCGTCGGCAGCGTCGTCCCGGCGAGGGCGGAACCGATCAGCCAGGCGACCAGGAGCATCGCGACGACGTTGACGAGAGCGCCGCCGGTGGCGTCGAGGGCCCGTGCCGGGGACCAGGTGATGTACCGGCGCAGCTTGTTGCCCAGGTGGGTGGTCAGGGCCTGGCCGACGGACGCGCACACTATGACGACCACGACCGCCACGACGGCGGCGGTGGTGCCCACCTCGGAGTCGTCCGTCATCGCGTCCCAGATGACCGGCAGCGTGTAGACGGCGATCAGACCGCCTCCGAGGAAGCCGACCACCGACAGGATGCCGACGACGAAGCCCTGTCGGTAGCCGACCACGGCGAACCACACGGCGGCCGCCAGCAGCAGGATGTCCAGCACGTTCACCGATTCAAGCCTCGCCTCGTCCTACGCAGCACGGCGCCCACCCTGTCACGCCCTCCAGTCCAGCGGGACCTGCTTGTCCCGATCCCAGGGGCGCTCCCAGCCCGCGAAGTGCAGCAACCGGTCGATGACCCCCGCGGTGAACCCCCACACGAGGGCCGATTCGACCAGGAACGCGGGCCCGTGGAAGCCGCTGGGGTGGATCGCGGTCGCACGGTTGTCCGGGTGGGTGAGATCGGCCACGGGCACGGTGAACACCCGCGCCGTCTCGTTCGGATCGACGACGCCGACGGGACTGGGCTCGCGCCACCAGCCGAGCACGGGCGTCACGACGAAGCCGCTGACCGGGATGTAGAGCTTCGGCAGCACGCCGAAGAGCTGCACCCCGGACGGGTCGAGCCCGGTCTCCTCCTCGGCCTCGCGCAGCGCCGCCCGCAGCGGTCCTTCGCCCTGCGGATCGCCGTCCTCGGGGTCGAGGGCGCCGCCCGGGAAGGACGGCTGCCCGGCGTGCGAGCGCAGCGAGCTGGCCCGCTCCATGAGCAGCAGCTCGGGTCCGCGCTCGCCCTCCCCGAAGAGGATGAGGACGGCGGACTGCCGCCCCGAGCCGTCCCGCGGCGGCAGGAAGCGGCTCAGCTGCGTGGGCCGGACCGTCTCGGCGGCGCGGACCACCGGGTCCAGCCACACGGGCAGCCCGTCCCTGCTCAGGGCCACCTGAACCCCCTGCGTCCCGCTCGCACGCGTCATGCCCACCCCCGTCGTCCGGCCCCGTCCCACGGGTCCAACGCGCGACGCTCCCGAGATCGTTCCGCGGCACGCGAGGGCGCCCGGCCTGCCCTCATCCGGCCCCCAGCGGCGGAGCCGGTCTGCCGCCCGCGTCCAGATACGCCTGCGGCGGCTTCAGCCGCTGGCCCGGCTGTCCGGCCTTCTCGTACTTCAGCAGCTTCTTCGCCTTCTCCGGGTCCGTCTCGCCCTCTCCGTACGCCGGACAGAGCGGGGCGATCGGGCAGGCGCCGCAGGCGGGCTTGCGGGCGTGGCAGATGCGGCGGCCGTGCCAGATGACGTGGTGCGACAGGTCCGTCCAGTCGCTCTTCGGGAACAGCGCGCCGACCGCCGCCTCGATCTTGTCCGGGTCGGTCTCGTCGGTCCACTTCCAGCGGCGCACCAGACGCTGGAAGTGGGTGTCGACCGTGATCCCGGGGCGGCCGAAGGCGTTGCCGAGCACGACGAACGCGGTCTTGCGGCCCACGCCGGGCAGCTTGACCAGGTCCTCCAGCCGGCCGGGCACCTCCCCGCCGAACTGCTCCGCCAGCGCCTTTGACAGGCCGATGACCGACTTGGTCTTGGCGCGGAAGAAGCCGGTGGGGCGGAGGATCTCCTCCACCTCCTCCGGGTCGGCGGCCGCCAGGTCCTCGGGGGTGGGGTACTTCGCGAACAGCGCGGGGGTCGTCTGGTTGACGCGCAGGTCGGTGGTCTGGGCCGACAGCACCGTGGCGACGACGAGCTGGAAGGGGTTCTCGAAGTCCAGCTCGGGGTGGGCGTACGGGTACACCTCGGCGAGCTCGCGGTTGATACGGCGGGCCCGCCGCACCAGCGCGGTACGGGACTCGCCCCGCGGGTGCGCGGCGACCGTCTTCGCCGGGGCGGCCGGGACGGAGGCGGTCGCCTTCTTGGGGGCGACGACCTGCTTCCTGGGGGCGGGGGCCTTCTTGAGGGGCGCGGAGGACTTGGCGGGGGCGGGCTTCTTGGCGGCGGACTTCTTGGCGGCGGGCTTCTTGACGGCAGGCGCCTTCTTGGCGGCAGGCGCCTTCTTGGCGGCGGACTTCTTCGCCGTGGCCTTCTTCGCGGAAGCAGCCTTCTTCGCGGGGGCAGCCTTCTTCGGGGAGGCGGAGGCGCCCTTCCCGGCGGCAGCCGTCTTCACGGCTTTCGCCGTCTTCCTACCGCCATCGGAGACCCGTTCGCCCACAGCGGAATCGTGTTCTGCACTCACCCGCGCAGCCCCCTCGGCCTGTGCTCTCACCGGCGATTTGGACACCCGGCCAGCCTACGACCCGGCACGGACATCCGCCCCGGACCCAGAAGATCGGCGTCCAATTGGACCCCTGCCGCGTACCCCGGCCGACCGGTGCGGCATCCTTGTGACAGATCACACTGTTTGGACGGTCCGGCAAAATGGGAACCACGGTCCCCTGGCACGCAGGGGAGCCAAGATCCCCTGAGCAGGTCGAAGAGGAGAGAACTCGTGGACGACGTTCTGCGGCGGAACCCGCTTTTCGCGGCGCTCGACGACGAGCAGGCCGCGGAGCTTCGCGCCTCCATGAGTGAGGTGACCCTGGCACGGGGCGACTCACTGTTCCACGAGGGAGACCCGGGCGACCGCCTGTACGTGGTCACCGAGGGCAAGGTGAAGCTGCACCGCACCTCCCCCGACGGCCGCGAGAACATGCTGGCCGTGGTCGGTCCGGGCGAGCTGATCGGTGAGCTGTCCCTGTTCGACCCGGGTCCGCGCACCGCGACCGCCACGGCACTCACCGAGGTGAAGCTGCTGGGCCTGGGCCACGGCGACCTGACGCCCTGGCTGAGCGCCCGCCCCGAGGTGGCCACGGCGCTGCTGCGGGCCGTCGCCCGCCGCCTGCGCAAGACCAACGACGCCATGTCCGACCTGGTCTTCTCCGACGTTCCCGGCCGTGTCGCCCGCGCCCTGCTCGACCTGTCGCGCCGTTTCGGCGTGCAGTCCGAGGAGGGCATCCACGTGGTGCACGACCTCACGCAGGAGGAGCTGGCCCAGCTGGTCGGCGCGTCCCGCGAGACGGTCAACAAGGCCCTGGCGGACTTCGCCCAGCGCGGCTGGCTGCGGCTCGAGGCCCGCGCGGTGATCCTGCTCGACGTGGAGCGGCTCGCCAAGCGCTCCCGCTGACGCGTCTCCCCTACTTCCCGCGCCCCCATGGCCCACCGGCTGTGGGGGCGCGGTCGTGTCCTCAGAGGATCCCGTGCTCCTTCAGGTACTCCAGCTGGGCCCGTACGGACAGTTCCGCGGCGGGCCACAGGGAGCGGTCGACGTCGGCGTAGACGTGGGCGACGACTTCGGAGGGGGTGCGGTGACCGTCCTCGACGGCCGTCTCCACCTGGGCGAGCCGGTGGGCGCGGTGCGCGAGGTAGTACTCGACGGCGCCCTGGGCGTCGTCCAGCACCGGCCCGTGCCCCGGCAGGACCGTGTGGACGCCGTCGTCGACGGTGAGGGACCTGAGCCGGCGCAGGGTGTCCAGGTAGTCACCGAGGCGGCCGTCGGGGTGGGCCACGACGGTCGTGCCGCGTCCCAGCACCGTGTCGCCGGTGAGGACCGCCTGGTCCGCCGGGAGGTGGAAGCACAGGGAGTCGGCGGTGTGACCGGGGGCCGGCACGACGCGCAGCTCCAGGCCGCCGACGGTGACGACGTCCCCGGCAGCCAGCCCCTCGTCGCCGAGGCGGAGCGCCGGGTCCAGGGCGCGCACCTTGGTGCCGGTCAGCTCGGCGAACCGGGCGGCCCCCTCGGCGTGGTCGGGGTGACCGTGCGTCAGCAGTGTGAGGGCGACCCGCTTGCCGGCCTGTTCGGCGGTGGCGACGACGTGCCGCAGGTGCCCGTCGTCCAGCGGCCCCGGGTCGACGACGACGGCGAGGCCGGAGTCCGGCTCGGACAGGATCCAGGTGTTCGTGCCGTCCAGCGTCATCGCCGAGGGGTTCGGGGCGAGCACGTTGACGGCCCGCGCGGTCGCGGGACCGGAGAGGACCCCGCCGCGCGGCTGGCCGGGGAGTGCGGTGGCGTCCGTCATGCGAGGGCTCCCCCGGTCGGGATGTGCTTGGTGAACTCGTCGTGCCCGGGCCAGGCGAGGACGATCTCGCCGTCCACCAGGCGCGCGGTGGCCAGCACCGGCGTGAGGTCGCGCGAAGGCGCCGCGTCGAGCGCCTCCGCGGCCGTGCCGTACGCGACGAGCTGGCGCAGGGTCGCGATCGTCGGGGGCATCATCAGCAGTTCGCCCCGGTCGTAGCCGTCGGCCGCCTCCCGCGGGGTGATCCACACCGTGCGGTCGGCCTCCGTGGAGGCGTTGCGGGTGCGCTGGCCCTCGGGGAGGGCGGCGACGAAGAACCACGTGTCGTAGCGGCGCGGCTCGAACTCGGGGGTGATCCAGCGCGTCCAGGCGCCCAGCAGGTCGGAGCGCAGCACCAGGCCGCGCCGGTCGAGGAACTCCGCGAAGGACAGCTGACGCGCGACGAGCGCGGCGCGGTCCGCCTCCCAGTCCGCGCCGGTGGTGTCGCCGACGACGGCGTCCGGGGCGGCGCCGGCGAGCAGGACGCCGGCCTCCTCGTACGTCTCCCGCACGGCCGCGCAGACGATCGCCTGGGCGCCGGCACGGTCCACGCCGAGCCGGTCGGCCCACCAGTCGAGCGGGGGTCCGGCCCAGCGGACGTGCCGGTCGTCGTCCCGCGGGTCGACGCCGCCGCCGGGGTAGGCGTACGCGCCGCCCGCGAACGCCATGGACGTACGGCGGCGCAGCATGTGCACGGCGGGTCCGGCGCCCGTGTCCTTGAGAAGCATGACGGTGGCCGCCCGTTTCGGCGCCACGGGTGTCAGCTCACCGCTCGCCAGCGCTCTGATCCGCTCGGGCCACTCCGGCGGGTACCACTGCCCGCCAGCCTGCGCATTCGCCATGGCCGGAGGCTATCCCGAGACGCCCGGATGTTCGAGTGCCCTAGGGGGACGGGAGGGGGCGGAGCGACCGGCCGCCGGACGTGCCGCGCCCCGGCGGGCGCGGGGCCGGCCGGGGCGGCGGTACGGCGGTCGTGGGGGCGTGATCCGGAGGACGTCCGGGGACGCCCGCCCGGAGGGCTCACGCCTCCGTCAGTTCCACCTGCATCTCGACCTCGACCGGCGCGTCCAGCGGCAGGACCGCGACGCCGACCGCGCTGCGAGCGTGGACGCCCTTGTCGCCGAGCACCTCGCCCAGGAGTTCGCTGGCGCCGTTGACGACGGCCGGCTGGCCGGTGAAGTCCGCGGCGGAGGCGACGAAGCCGACGACCTTCACCACGCGCGCGACGCGGTCCAGGTCACCGGCGACGGACTTGACCGCGGCGAGCGCGTTCAGCGCGCAGGTGCGGGCCAGGTCCTTGGCCTCCTCGGGGGTGACCTCCGCGCCGACCTTGCCGGTCACCGGCAGCTTGCCGTCCACCATCGGCAGCTGGCCGGAGGTGAACACGTACCGGCCGGAGACGACGGCCGGCTGGTACGAGGCGAGCGGCGGGACGACCTCGGGCAGGCTCAGGCCCAGCTCGGCCAGCCGGGACTCGACGACGCCGCTCATGCCTGCTTCTCGCGCTTCAGGTAGGCCACCAGCTGCTCGGGGTTGTTCGGCCCGGGCACGACCTGGACGAGCTCCCAGCCGTCCTCGCCCCAGGTGTCCAGAATCTGCTTCGTCGCGTGGACGAGCAGCGGCACAGTCGCGTATTCCCACTTGGTCATGCGGCCGACTCTAGCCGCTGCCGCGCCCGCCGCCCGCGTCGCCGTCACCCCCGCCCGGGACGGCACACGGGGGCGGGAACATCCCCCGGAGCCGCCGCCACGCGCGGTGAGCATTTAGGCTCGAAGACGTGAGCAGGCTCCAGGTCGTGAGTGGCAAGGGCGGAACCGGCAAGACCACGGTGGCCGCCGCTCTGGCGCTGGCCCTGGCCGAGGAGGGGAAGCGGACGCTTCTCGTCGAGGTCGAGGGCCGGCAGGGCATCGCGCAGCTCTTCGAGACGCAGGCGCTGCCGTACGAGGAGCGGAAGATCGCCGTCGCTCCCGGGGGCGGGGAGGTGTTCGCCCTCGCCATCGACCCCGAACTGGCGCTTCTGGACTACCTCCAGATGTTCTACAAGCTCGGCAGCGCCGGCCGTGCCCTGCGCAAGCTCGGCGCGATCGACTTCGCCACCACCATCGCCCCCGGCGTGCGGGACGTGCTGCTCACCGGCAAGGCGTGCGAGGCGGTGCGGCGCAAGGACCGCAGCGGCCGGTTCGTCTACGACTACGTCGTGATGGACGCCCCGCCGACCGGCCGCATCACCCGCTTCCTCAACGTCAACGACGAGGTGGCCGGGCTCGCCAAGATCGGCCCGATACACAATCAGGCGCAGGCGGTCATGCGTGTGCTGAAGTCGCCGGAGACGGCCGTGCACCTGGTGACCCTGCTGGAGGAGATGCCGGTCCAGGAGACCGCGGACGGCATCGCGGAGCTGCGCGCGGCCCGGCTGCCGGTGGGGCGGGTCATCGTGAACATGGTGCGGCCGCAGGTGCTGGACTCCGCCGACCTGGAACTCGTCGGCAGCGTCCCCCGTTCCGCCGTGGCGCGCTCGCTGTCCTCGGCCGGGCTCGGCGGCGCGCGGCGCGGCGGGCACGCGGAGCGGCTGGTGGAGCCGCTGCTGACGCAGGCGGAGGAGTACGCCGAGCGGTACGCGCTGGAGACCGAGCAGCGTGCGGTGCTGGCGGAGCTGGGCGTGCCGCTGCACGAACTCCCGTTGTTCGCCGAGGGGATGGACCTGGCCGGGCTGTACGCGCTGGCGCGGAAGCTGCGCGGACAGGGCGTGTCATGACCGGCCGCACCCGTTCTTCCGGCGACCACCCGCACCACGGTCACCGTCACGATCGTCACAGTCACCACCGTCACCGCCGTCGCGGTCACCGTCACCGCCGTACCGGCCCGGTCGTCACGTGCACGAGTCCGATCCACCGGAAGCAGGGGATGTCATGAGCCGTCGTCCGGAACCGGCGCAGGACCAGGGACCGGTCCGTGAGCACCTCTCGCCCGCCCGAACGCTGGAGATCGACCCGCTGATCGAGGATCCGGACACCCGGATCGTGGTGTGCTGCGGTTCGGGCGGCGTCGGCAAGACGACCACGGCCGCTGCGCTGGGGCTGCGGGCGGCGGAGCGGGGCCGCAAGGTGGTGGTCCTCACCATCGACCCGGCGCGCCGGCTCGCCCAGTCCATGGGCATCGACTCCCTCGACAACACCCCGCGCCGGGTGAAGGGCATCGACGACTCCGCGGGCGGCGAACTGCACGCGATGATGCTCGACATGAAGCGCACCTTCGACGAGATCGTCGAGGCGCACGCGGACTCCGAGCGGGCCGCAGCGATTCTGGGCAACCCCTTCTACCAGTCGCTCTCCGCGGGCTTCGCCGGCACGCAGGAGTACATGGCGATGGAGAAGCTGGGGCAGCTGCGGTCGCGGGACGAGTGGGACCTGATCGTGGTCGACACCCCGCCGTCGCGTTCCGCGCTGGACTTCCTGGACGCGCCCAAGCGGCTCGGCTCCTTCCTCGACGGCAAGCTGATCCGGGTGCTGCTGGCCCCGGCCAAGGTGGGCGGCCGGGCGGGGATGAAGTTCCTGAACGTCGGGATGTCGATGATGACCGGCGCGCTCGGCAAGGTGCTCGGCGGTCAGCTGCTGCGGGACGTGCAGACGTTCGTGGCGGCGATGGACTCCATGTTCGGCGGGTTCCGGACGCGCGCGGACGCCACGTACAAGCTGCTCCAGGCGCCGGGGACGGCGTTCCTGGTGGTCGCGGCGCCCGAGCGGGACGCGCTGCGGGAAGCCGCGTACTTCGTGGAGCGGCTGGCCGCGGAGGACATGCCGCTCGCGGGTCTGGTGCTGAACCGGGTGCACGGCAGCGGGGCCGACCGGCTGTCGGCCGAGCGGGCACTGGCCGCCGCGGAAAATCTTGAGGAGTCCCGCATTGTGGATCAGCCGGACGGGAAAGCTGGTCTTCGTAACTCTCCCGAAACGTACGGCAGTTCAGAATCACCCACGCGTAGCGTCACCGACTCGGGCTCCCCCGCCACCGAGGACGCCGACGGCGCGGCTTCCGAAGACGAACCGACTGCGACGGACGGCGAGCGCTCGGTCGAGCGTCTCACCGCCGGTCTGCTGAGGCTGCACGCGGAGCGGATGCAGCTGCTCGCACGCGAGCGGCGGACGCGTGACCGCTTCACGGCGCTCCACCCCGAGGTGGCGATGACCGAGGTCGCCGCCCTGCCCGGCGACGTCCACGACCTCGCCGGCCTGCGTGACATCGGCGAACGGCTGGCCGCGGGGCGCGCGGAGCTGTCGGGCACGCCCTGAGGGGCGTCCGGCTTCTCTGCAGGCGCGCCTTCTCTGCAGGCGCGCGATGCGCGGACGGCGTGCGCGCCGGCGTACGCCTCAGGTGTCACCGCGCTCGGGCGCGACCGCCCTCGGACCTGACCATGGGCGCCCTCTCAGGCGCCCGCGCACACCCCGGGCGCACCGGGCGCACCGCGCACGACGAGGCACCCCGGGACCGCCCGTGACCTGCCCACCACCGAAGGTGAGCCGCGTGGGCCCGGCCACAGGACCGGGCACGCCGAGGACCCCCCGAGAGCCCTCACCGAGAGCTCTCAGCTCACCGCGGCGTAGTCCTCGTAGACCTGGTCGTCGTTGAGCGGCACGACGCCCGTGCCGCGCTCGTACTCCGAGCGCGCGGTCTCCAGCAGCCGGCGCCAGGAGGTCACGGTCGGCCGCCGGCGCAGCAACGCACGGCGCTCACGCTCCGTCATGCCTCCCCACACGCCGAACTCGACGCGGTTGTCCAGCGCGTCGGCCAGGCACTCCGTGCGCACCGGGCAGCCGGTGCACACCGCCTTCGCCCTGTTCTGCGCTGCTCCTTGAACGAACAGTTCATCCGGATCGGTAGTGCGGCAGGCAGCCTGCGCACTCCAGTCGGTAACCCAGCCCATACCGGCGCCGTCCTCTCCCGAATCGAGGCTCCCCCACGGCGGCAGCGGCATATTCACCGCCGCCAGTTGAGGACGTTACGGAAGGTGGGCACAGCGCAACACCCCCAGCGGGCCCAATCTTGAATGGTCCGAACGGACTATGGGTAAGCGGCAGATCACCCGGGGGAGTGAGGGGGCGACATGCGTGGCAATTGGGGCATTGCAGGTCAGTTCAGTTGCGTCACAACGGGCACCGCGTGACACACGAGGCGATCCGGACACGGTCTCCACGCTCCTCGACCTGAACTCGTATGAAGAAAGTCGAGAAGATCCGGAACGATTCGGGGTCGCCGGACGTATTGATACGTGGCCTCACTGCTGTGACAGTTGAGTGCAGCTTAGGCCAAGGCATATACGCTTGTCCGGCGAATGAGAACGTAGGCTGCTCCCATGCCAAAGAAGCGCTCGGGCGGTGGTCTGTCTCCCACGCAGCAGGCCGCCAAGTTCCTCGGTGTCAGTGTCCTGGCCGGTGCCGTCATGGCCGGCATCGCACTGCCCGCCGTGGGCGCGCTGGGCCTGGCGGCCAAGGGGTCGGTGGAGAGCTTCGACGAGCTCCCGGCCAACCTGAAGACGCCGCCACTGAGCCAGCGCACCACCATCCTCGACGCCGACGGCGGCCTGATCGCCACCGTCTACTCGCGCGACCGCACGGTGGTGGACCTCAAGGACATCTCGCCGTACATGCAGAAGGCGATCGTCGCGATCGAGGACTCGCGCTTCTACGAGCACGGGGCGATCGACCTCAAGGGCGTGCTCCGCGCGCTCAACAAGAACGCCCGCAGCGGTGAGGTCTCCGAGGGCGCCTCGACGCTCACCCAGCAGTACGTGAAGAACGTCTTCGTCGAGGAGGCGGGCGACGACCCGACGAAGGTCGCGCAGGCCACCCAGCAGACCATCGGCCGCAAGATCGCGGAACTGAAGTACGCGATCCAGGTCGAGGAGGAACTGGGCAAGAAGAAGATCCTCGAGAACTACCTGAACATCACCTTCTTCGGCCAGCAGGCCTACGGCGTCGAGGCCGCGTCCCGGCGTTACTTCTCCAAGTCGGCCAAGGACCTCAACCTCCAGGAGGCCGCGCTCCTCGCCGGCCTCGTCCAGTCGCCGAGCCGCTACGACCCGGTCAACGACGAGGCCGAGGCGAAGAAGCGGCGCAACGTCGTCCTGCAGCGGATGGCCGAGGTCGGCGACATCTCCCCCGAAGAGGCCGCCGAGGCGATGCGCTCCCCGCTCGGCCTGAAGGTCAGCCAGCCGAAGAACGGCTGCATCACGGCGTCCAAGGGCGCGGGCTTCTTCTGCAAGTACGTGGAGAAGGTCTTCCTCAACGACCCGGTCTTCGGCAAGACCCGCGAGGAGCGGGCGAAGGTCTGGAACCAGGGCGGCCTGACCATCCGCACGACGCTGGACCCGCAGGCCCAGGAGTCGGTGCAGGAGTCCCTCAAGAACCACGTCTACGAGTCGGACAAGGTCGCCGCCGCGTCCACGCTCGTGGAGCCGGGCACCGGCAAGATCGTCGCGATGGGCCAGTCGAAGCCGTACGGCTACGGCAAGAACGAGACGGAGATCAACTTCTCCGTGGACTCCGCGTGGGGCGGCTCCAACTTCGGCTTCCCGACCGGTTCGACGTTCAAGCCGTTCGTGGCCGCCGCCGCCCTGGAGGAGGGCCGGCCGCCGACGCAGACCTACTCGGCACCGTACGAGATGCCGTACCCCGCCACCGTGCGCGGCTGCGAGAAGCCGTGGGTGAACGACGGTGACTACAAGCTGGAGAACGAGAACGAGACCGAGGTCGGGCCGTACGCGCTGAAGGAGGCGATGGCCAAGTCGGTCAACACCTACTTCGTGCAGATGATCGAGGACATCGGGATGTGCCCGGTGGTGACCATGACCGACAAGCTCGGCGTGGTCCAGGGCAACGGGGACAAGATCCCCGAGGTGCCGTCCTCCATGACCCTCGGCTCCACCGGTCTTTCGCCCCTCACCATGGCCAGTGCCTACGCGGCCTTCGCCTCCCGGGGCATGTACTGCACGCCGGTCGCCATCGAGTCGATCACCCAGAAGACGGGTGACCGGTCGAAGTCCCTGCAGGTCCCGAAGTCCACGTGTTCGCGCGCGATGAGCGAGCAGACCGCGGACACGGTGAACGAGCTGCTCAGGGGTGTGATCGACTCCGGTACCGGTCAGCAGGCGGGCCTCGGCGACGGCCGCGACAACGCCGGTAAGACGGGTACGACGGACGAGCGCAGGAACGCCTGGTTCGTCGGCTACACGCCGAACATGTCGGGCGCCGTGTGGGTGGGCAGCGCCAGCCAGAAGGTGAAGATGCGGGACATCACCATCGGCGGCCAGTACCACGAGCTGGTCTTCGGCGGCGCCGTCCCCGGCCCCATCTGGCGCGACGCGATGACCGGCGCGCTGGAGGGCAAGGAGGCCCCGACGTTCAACCGGGTGGACATCCCGGACCCGAAGAAGCCCGAGGACCGCGACCGGGACCGCGACGACGGCGGCAACGGCGACGGCGACGGCGGCGGCTTCATCGGCGGCCTGATCAACGGCGGCAACGGCAACGGGGGCGGTGACGGCGGCAACGGCGGCAACGGCGGAGGCGAGCCCGACCCGGGCTTCAGCATCCCCGAGGGCTTCATCCAGGGCCCGGGCAACGGGCCGGGCGGCCGCGACTGACGACGCCGGCGGTCACCTGACAACGGGGTGCGGCCCCTTCCCCGAACAGGGAAGGGGCCGCACCCCGTTGCGGCCTTGTGCCGCGTGGCGGCGTCTCAGCCCGCCAGCAGCTTCTTCACGGCGGCGGCCACCCGGCCGCCCTCCGCCTGACCGGCCACCTTCGGGTTCACGATCTTCATGACGGCGCCCATGGCCCGCGGCCCCTCGGCGCCGGCGGCGCGGGCCTCCTCGACCGCCTGGGCGACGATCGCGTTCAGCTCGTCGTCGGACAGCTGCTTGGGCAGGTAGCCGGCGAGCACCTCGCCCTCCGCCTTCTCCCGCTCGGCCTGCTCGGGGCGGCCGCCCTGCGCGAAGGCGTCCGCCGCCTCACGACGCTTCTTCGCCTCGCGGGCGATCACCTTCTGCACCTCGTCGTCGGAGAGCTCGCGCTTCTCCTTGCCCGCGACCTCCTCCTTGGTGATCGCGGCGAGCGTCAGCCGGAGCGTCGAGGAGCGGAGCTCGTCGCGCTCCTTGATCGCGGCGTTGAGGTCATCCTGCAGCTTCGACTTGAGCGTGGTCATGACTTGATTGTCGCAGGTGCGGTTACGGCTGCGCCTGCTGATTTGCGCGGGCTCGCGGGCGGAGGGCCGCGGGGACCGCCCAGAGGGTCGTACGGAGGAACCGTCAGGGTCTGACACGATGGGCGTATGCGCGCGCGATACCGAATCCCCCTGGGAATCACGGCGGCCGGCGCCGCCGGACTGCTGTACGCCGCGGGCTTCGAGGCCCGCTCCTTCCGCCTCCGACGGGTGACCGTCCCCGTCCTCCCCTCCGGGATGCGTCCCCTGCGCGTGCTGCAGGTGTCCGACATCCACATGGTCGGCGGCCAGCGCAAGAAGCAGCGCTGGCTGCGCTCCCTGGCCGGACTGCGCCCCGACTTCGTGATCAACACGGGCGACAACCTGTCCGACCCCGAGGGCGTCCCCGAGGTCCTGGACGCGCTCGGCCCTCTGATGGAGTTCCCCGGCGCGTACGTCTTCGGCTCCAACGACTACTACGGCCCCCGGCTGCGCAACCCCGCCCGCTACCTGCTGGAGAAGGTCCAGGGCCGGCACGGCCTGAACGGCAATCCGCCGGTCGTCGACGCCGTCCACAACCCGTGGGAGGACCTGCGGGACGGCTTCGACTCGGCGGGCTGGCTCAACCTCACCAACACGCGGGGCACCCTGAAGATCGAGGGCACGTCGATCGAGCTGACGGGACTGGACGACCCGCACATCAAGCGGGACCGGTACGCGGAGGTGGCGGGCGGCCCGTCGACCGCGGCCGACTTCTCGATGGGCGTGGTGCACGCGCCGTACCTGCGGGCGCTGGACGCCTTCGCGGCCGACGGCTACCCGCTGATCCTCGCCGGCCACACGCACGGCGGCCAGCTGTGCATCCCGTTCTACGGCGCCCTGGTGACCAACTGCGACCTGGACACGGACCGCGTGAAGGGCCTGTCCACGCACACGGCGGAGGGCCGCAGGTCGTATCTGCACGTCTCGGCGGGCTGCGGCACGAGCCGCTACACGCCGGTGCGCTTCGCGTGCCCGCCGGAGGCCACGCTGCTGACGCTGGTGGGCCGCTGAGGCGAGGGTGACGGCCGGTGGGCCGGCGGGTTGGCGGGCCGCCGGGTTGGCGGGCCGGTCGGGTTACCTGATGTACGGGTAACCCGACCGGCCCACGCCACATCGCGGCGCCCCGTCGGCCGTCCCACGCTGGGGGCATGACCGCCCCGATACCCAGGGACATCCCGGACCTCCCCGCCCTCCCGCGGACAGCTCCGCGACTGCTCCCCTCCGCCGTCCCCGCCCGAGCCGTCGTACCGCCGGTGCGCCGCCCGCTGACCGCGGTGTACCGGCTGGCCCTGGCCGTGCTGGCGACGGCGGCCGTGCTGATCGAGATCCTCCTCGGCAGCCCCACCCGGGTACTGAGCTACTTCGTGATCCAGAGCACGGCTGTGCTGGCCCTGGTGACGTTCGCCTCGGCACGCCGGGCGTGGACGGCCCGCCATCCCCTGTCGGGCGCCGTCACGGGGGCGGCGCTCCTGTACGTGGTCGTCGCGGCCCTGGTCCACCACATCGCCCTCGCGGACGCCGCTCCGGCGTACGCCGTCACGGCAGGGGCGAGCGGAGACCCCGCGTGGCTCGAGCCGGTCGCCGGCCACCTGCTGCACACGGTGCTGCCGGTCGCCGCGCTGCTGGACTGGCTGGTCCTGACACCGCCGGCCCGCATGCACCTGCGCCAGGCCACGACGTGGCTGCTGTACCCCCTGGCGTACCTGGCCTTCACCCTCGCCCGGGGCGAGCTGCTCCCCGGCTCAGCCGGCCGCTACCTCTACCCGTTCCTCGACGTGGCCCGCCACGGCTACCGGAGCGTGCTCGCCAACGCGCTCCTCGTGGGGCTCGCGATCTACGCCGTGGCGGTCCTCCTGGTGGCCCTGGACCACACCCGCCCGAAAACCAGATTTCGTCTCTAGCCACCGGTGGGCTAAAGTAAACGTCGTCGCCGCGACAGCGAGCGACACCGGGGTGTGGCGCAGCTTGGCAGCGCGCTTCGTTCGGGACGAAGAGGTCGTGGGTTCAAATCCCGCCACCCCGACAGAGAAGTACCAGGTCAGGGGCCTGATCCGCGAGAGCGGGTCAGGCCCCTGAGTGGTTTCCGTGGCTTGTTGGGAGAAATCTGGGAGAAGATCTTGGAATTCCGCTTCCGACGCCCCCCCTTCAGCCTGCAACCAATGCCCGGCCTCGCGCCCTCAGCGCCGTTGATCCGCGTCTCTCTGTCAGTGGCTACCGCTACTGTCACGGAGATCGTCAAGCCAGCACTACTGGGGGGCCGACTGTGGGCGGCGAGCTGCGTGTAGGACAGGTGTACCGATACGCGAGCGGCAAGGATCCGAAGCCAGCGATGCTGGACGGGTTTCCGAACTTCCACCATGTGACCCACTCAACAGGGCACAAGCGGGCGCTCCTGGATGCCTTTACCGGCCATCAAGGGCACACGCCGGAAGAACGAGCTGCTGCCACTCCCCTGCTGTTGTTCCGTGCCGTCTCGCAGAACGGCAAGCCCAAGGGGCACGTGGAGTTCTGCGGGGTGGGCATCCTTGAGCGAACGGAGCGGCTGGTCCAGTGGGGCGGGCGCGAGCACACGACGTTCGTGAACTACGTCTACGACATCGCGCTCATCGACCTGACTTCAGAAGGCGACGCGGTTGCCTGGGACTGCATTCAGGCTCGCAGAGACAACGCCGTGTCCGACGGCCAAGCCCTCAAACTGGCGCCGCAGGCGTGGCGTGAGTGGGTCAAACACGGTTCCTCAGCCCTGCCCAGGCTCCGTCGGCGAGTGGCCCGCGCCCAGGTGACCAAGGTGCGTGATCAACGCCCCGAGCCCCGCAGCGGCGATGCAGCGGACCTGGAGTTGGTCTATCGGTACTTTGACGGGCGCAAGCACGACTTCGAGGCGCTGGCTGCTGTAGTGACAGCCCGCGTGCTCCGGGGTTCTGGACGTGGCTATGTCGAAGGATGGTTGACGCGCCGATCCGGCGACGGCGGAGCGGACTTCGTCGGTCGACTCGACCTCGGCAGCGGTCTAGCTGGCACAAGTCTCGTCGTGCTCGGGCAAGCCAAGTGTGTCAAACCCGATACCCTCATCACCGCCGAGCAGATCGCCCGGGTGGTCGCTCGACTCCGACGCGGGTGGATCGGCGTCTACGTAACCACCGGAGCCTACTCAGAACCCGCGCAGACCGAGATGGTGGAGGATCAATACCCCATCATCCTCATCAACGGCATGAGCCTCGTCAGCGAACTGGGCAGTATGGCCCGTGACGACCATGGCGGTGACCTGACTGCGTGCATTGAGCACGTCCTCAGCAGCCGTGCCAGCACCGTTACTAACCGCCGCCCAGAAGAAATTCTTCTACAGTAACCAACTCACGGATAAGCTAGTCGCCGATTGATTGACCGATGATGGATGCATGCCGGACCCACATACTCGAAATACCGGCGACCTCAAGACATCTTCTTCCTTCGCTGTGCATATTTCCATTGCCTATGCGCCATATTGGACAAGTCAGCCGCGACTCCTGGCAGTTGATCCTTCAGAAGTCCCGCCACATTGAAGAGCATTTCATATTCTTCTGGAGGGCTATGCGCCTGCTGAAGCCACTCCGCTGCGGCCGGGTGCTCCCCTAGCAGAAAGCCGATTCCTCGTGCAGCGCAACAGTAAATCTCCTTAGCCTCCCCCGCCCTGGGATGGTACATTCCGAAGAAATCAGGCTGCACGCCGAGAGCAGCATAGTGGACAGCAAGTTTGAACCACGCCAAGGCCGCATCGGGATCCTCAGCCTGAAGCAGAACACCAAGATTGTAGGCCGCAGTGGTGGCAGCATACAGATTGTCGGCCCCGTCATTCACCTGCAGCGTGATCGCTTGCCAAGCAATGAATGCAATGTCATTTTGCCCACTCGAAGCAGCAGAGTGGGCAACATTCCAAATATTGCCATTATCTTGGTGTTGCGATGCATGTTTCAGTGCCGAGACCCACGTAGCTGTCGGTACGGGCTGGAGACTTTGACCTAGATTATTTTCCTGTATGTAGTCGTTCACCGTCACGCAGTCACCCACCTTCCTAACGAGACTGTGTCGACCACGCTTGCCTCCGACACTAAGCGGTAGCATGCTCCATTCCAACGCCTCGATAATCTCGCTTTCACTAACCGACTCTTCTACATATGTTTCTTCAACTAGGCGAGCGGCCTCCGACTGGGGAATGGGTGCGGTTTGGCCGGTCCGGTACCAGTCAAGCAGCACACGCACAAGGGCGGGCCGACAGGGGTGATCTTCGTCATGTATAGCTAGCTTAAGACGCCGCACGAGCTGCGGGCCTGCCACAGCCCAAACGCTGAGCGGAACCCCCTCACTCACCGCCCGACGCGCAAGCGAGTTCACAACGTAAGATGGAACACGGTCACGTTCCGGCTGAGACCACTCTCTCCTCCAGTTAAGTTGCTGCACGACGCGCTCATCGTTCAGCGCTTCGCCTGTTGGGTTCCGAATTTCACCGTCGTTGCTGCGCGCTTCCAGTTCACCACGCCGGATGGTCCCCACGACAATATGGCCGGCCTCCAAAAGCTTCTCGAGTGAGCCGGTCATGGCCGGGTGCGAATATTTCTCCACGTCATCCAGCCACACCACAGAGGGCCCAAGATCGAGCAGCTTAGGAATTTCGGCGACAAGTTCGATGAAATTGTGTTCAATCGGGCGCATTAGTCGATAGGACCGACACGTTTGAAGCAGCGCATTCACTGCAGCACGGGTTTTACCTGACCCGGAATCACCTATCAGCAGCAGCATCCGCCTGGCTATGGATGCACGGTTTAGCGCTTGGATCAATTCTTCGTCGCCATCCCGTGGCACGTACGTGAGATAGCGAGGATCACCCGGCAAATCAACAGGCTTGACTCCGACCGAAGCCAGATCCTGAAGTTCTTCCAAGGAAACCGGCGTACCGTCCGTGCGCAACGTCTTCGCGTAGAGCAGATGGCGATAGATCGGCGCATACCGGTCTTCGATCGCCAACGGCGCTCCGGTAACGTTCACCACTGCCTGGGACAATGCGATCGACCGTGAAAGTGCTGACGCCAGTGGTACTACGTACAAGCGCCGCCGCTGGTGCAGGCTCTCCGCAGCCACAGCAGCACCCACAAGGCGACCGTCCTTCAAGGTTACCCCTGCACCGGACATTCCTCTCCAGCCTGAATAATTCTCAGGAGTGGCGGTCGCAATATCCAAAGGCATCCACGCAACCGGCAACGAGGCACGCAACGACGCGTCCGGCTTAGCCTGTCCCATCGGCAGAAGCGTGCCCACAAGGTGCTCGCTCTGACGAACCCAGCCAGCGGGATCCGCTAGCTGCGGACGATGCACCTCACTGTCGGGGAAGCCGACCGACTCGCAGTCAGGCTCAGAAGACGCACTGACCGTGGCCACAACCGGACTCGCGGACGCTGGCCGCACCCAAGAGGTGGCCTCCCGCGCCTCCTGATCGACATGGAGCACTACCAAATCCCACTCTGCGTCGCCGCCCACGAGCCGCATGGGCGCCCACGCGGGCGGCGCCCCTCGACGAATTACGCGACCCAGCACCTGACCCGTTTGTGAGCCGTCCATCACGGCCTGGACAACATGCCGCGCGGTCAGCACTCCGAATTCTCCGAGCACCACCCCAGATCCGGCTTTGCCGGGCGGCGCCCATACCTCGGCAAGCCGGTCCGTCCATACCGATCTCATATCGTCCTCGAGCCTCTAGCCACCTGGAACTGGCTGGACTGCATCGACCTCGAGCGAGACCAAGCGGCCCTCGTCGTCACAAAAAAGTGGCATCAGCTTCAGTGTGAGCGTGTGCTTACGTTCCTGCCCCGACTTCATACTTCCGCCAGCCTCAAGCAACCACCAGCGGATCTTGCCAGAGCCGTCCTTGTCCCGTCGGGCTACTGTCTCTACATTCAGCGTCAACTCAGAGGCCCGGAATCGGACCTGCCGGCCCTGGGCGGCCGTCCAGGCCGATTCCAGCTCTTCGCGTAGGGCCTCCAGCGCCGCCGCCAACCCAATTTCAGGCGAGTTCTCCATCGGGGACCACCCAGGCCAGTCGCACAGAGCTGATAGGACCAGTTAACGTCGCCAGCCGCGAAAGTGCACCCTGAGCGCCCAGCGGACCGTGAGCACGGCCGTTGTTGCACCCCACGCGCGTCAAGACTCTCTGCGCCAGCGACTCTCATACGACATCCGTGCCGTGCGTTCTCAGACGCTCCTGCAAGAGGTCGTTGACCACGGCGACCGATGAGGTGGGACACATTGCAAGTCGGGCGTCAAGGGATGCCTCCCACTCGGCCGTGAGGTGCCTCAACAATTCCTCACGCATCTCTCGGGTGATGTGCGAGTAGCGAGCCTGCATGGAGCCGTCCATGTGGCCCATGCGCTCATCCATCAGCTTCGGGGGAGTGCGGAACCCTTCCATACGCGTCTTGTGCGTGTGGCGCGGCCCGTGGGGCGTGAGCCCCTTCGCGATCGGCACCCAGCAGGAGTCTGACCGTGTCTGCGCTCCTCTTCCCCGTGCTGGCACACCGGGCCAAGGATCAGCGAGGACCGGCACAGGCCGCGCTTCCTGCGGCGCCTTCTTCGGATACCAGCCCGAGACGGCTGGCGTGAAGAGCCACGTAGCGAAGCCATTCCGTCGCCAGTGCGCAGCCTGGTCGACGGCGCCCCCGCCGCGCGTGAAGCCAAGCGCCTCTATTGCCTCCAGCACCCGCGCCCTGGTGGCTTCTGCCACCATGTCGGGCCGGTTGATGACGTTCGACACCGTGCCAGTGGAGACGCTGGCACGTCTCGCCACGTCCACCACCTTCGCGCCGGTCTCGCCTGTCCGGGACACGCCCTGCCCGCGGAACATGTAGGTGTTGCCGTGACAAGCACACGGCTTCGGCTGTGTACGTGCGATGTGGCCTGTCCACAGTCGTGTGAGCCACCTCGGGGCGTCGATGGTGCGATAGCTGTCGTCCTTGGGAGGGCATCGCTCGAACTCCCCGGAGTCGAGTTCGTAGAGCTGCCATTCCACGCGTACGGCCGCGCGCCGAATGAAATCCGTCTCCAAGCCGACAATTTCGCCCCACCGCATGCCCGTATAGCCCTTGGTGACAACGGCGACAAATTCGTCATCGCGCCCGGATAGGAGGGACGCGCGCTCGGCGCACAAGAGGATGCCGAGCGGATCCGTGATGACCTTCTCGGGACCGCGGTCGCGCGAGCGCCCCGCGCGCTTTCCCCTGCCACGCCGCTTGGTCGCGGGATTGGCGCTGATGAGTTCGTCGTCCACTGCATCTTCGAGAACCAGGTACAGTGTGCCGCGCCACGTCTTCACGCTCGACACGGCATAGAGCGCCTTCTCCTTCTTCTCCCACGCGTCGACGTCCGTGCGTTGGATCGAGGCAAGCGGACGATCCTCGAACTCTGGGAGAAGGTGCTCTTCCAGGTGGCGGCGGTAATTCTGCATCGTGGAAGCCGCCAAGTCCTGGGTGGCGTACCAGCGCGAGGCGTACTCGCCGAAGGTGATCTGTCCGGCCGCTGGATCCTTCCATGAGCCGGCCCGCACCTTCGCTTCTTCAGCGTCGGCGGCTTGCTTGGCTTCGCGCTTCGTGCGGAAGCGAATGACGTCGCCGTTCTCGTCGGCCACCGTGCCGTACTTGCCCAGCGAGATCTTGTAGCGGCCACGCCAGTACGTGCCGCGGTTCTCCGCGAACCCCACACGTCCTCTCATCAGAACGGCGATGGGCGGGAGCCAGGCTTCGGCTCCCGCCCATCGCGGATTTCTCATTTTTCAGGCGGCGCTGCGAGTGCGTCGTGGGCGCCGCGCCCGAAGTTGCACGGAAGGCCCCTCGACACGCTCGGGTACTCGACGGCGCGTTGAAGTGGCTGCGGTTCGGGGGATGTTCGCCTGTTCCGGACGCTCCTCGAAGATGAGGAAGATTTCATCCACGTGCGCCCGCGTGAATCGGTAACCGCTGCCGCTTCGGATGAAGGGAATGCGGCGGCGACGTGCCTGTTCCTTCACCCACCACTCCGAGCAGTCGAGTGCCTTGGCGACTTCGGCCGGCGAGTACGTCGGGGGAAGGGCGTGACGGGGCTGGCCCGATTGCATAGCTCCTCTTCCTCGCAAGTGACCCAGCAGGAAGGACTCCCTTCCTGTCAGGTCCGCTACTTCCGCTACCTCCGCTACCGCCCTGGTCAAGGGCATGATCCAGGTAGCGGATGGGAGCAGCGGTAGCGGATGCGGAGTACCGATCCGCTACCGCTTCTAGGGCTCTGACCTGCCCGGTAGCGCCGGTAGCGGAAGTAGCGGACTTTCCGCGGGGGGCGGGCAGTAGCGCTGCCACGCGTCGTGCAGATCGGTCGCGTAGTAGCCCTTCATGACGCTTCCGCCGGTCTTGATGTTGCGGGCCGCAATCGGGGTGTTGTCCGCGGTCATGTACTCCCGCAGCATCCTCGACAGCCCGTGCGCGTCGAGCGGCTTGCCGCTCATGTCCGCCCACGGCGCCTCTTCGAGGCTGTGCAGCCTGTCGAGGATGGCGACGGTGGGCAGACGGTCGATGCCGTTCAACACGTAGTCGCGCAGGTCCGTGAGCAGACGGATTCCGACGCTGCCCTTGTCGCTGGTCTTGGCCGCGTTCACCAGCTCGATGCAGGCGGCGCGCGCCCGCTCCGGCCATGTGCCGCCGGCGGCGTCCGCGATGGCGAGCAGGGGTTCCCACACGTCCGCGGGCCGGTCGCTGATGCCCTCCGGGAGCTCCGGGAACACCCCGTCGACCTGGTCGCGGACGGACTGCGCCCAGGTTGAAAGCCGCTCGCGCAGCGCATGCCCTTCCTTCTCGTGGATGCGCTGCTGGAACGGCTCCACCTGCTCGTTCGGGGCACGGCGCCGCATGCGGACGATGACCGAGCGCGTCAGGATCGTGTCCGGGAGCGAGCCGAGCCCGGCGACCGCGACGGCGCAGAACGACGGGAACTCCTGTACCTGCTGGTTGGAGCCGTCGCCCACGCAGCGCCACATGACGCCGGAGCGGCGGTGCCCGGCGTTCAGGAAGCCTCGGAGCTGTTCGTTCTCTCCGGCCTTGGGACCGAAGACGGTGTCGATCTCATCGAACAGGATCGTGGGCCTTCCCTCCATTCCCGACACCGCGCGGAAGAGGGCGGAGGCGGAGGCGTTGACCGCCACCATCGGTTGCGGCACGAGGGTTTCCACGATCTCCAGGGCGCGAGACTTGCCGGAGCCCGGCTCCGGCGATAGGAACGCGAGCCGCGGAGTGGAGTCGAAGCAGTCGAGCAGGTGCGCGTGCGCGTCCCACAGCGTCACGGCGACGTACGCGGCTTCGAGGGGGAAGATGTTGAAACGGCGGTGGAAGGCTTCCACCTCATCAAGCAGGACCGCGCCGTTCGTGGTGGAAGTCATGCGAGGGTCCTCCCTTCCTGTACAGGGGCGGTGCGGTGAGGGCAGACGCCGACGTGTACGCGTCCGGTGAGTTCGGTGACGGCCGCGCGGCCACGGGCCCGTTCGTGGTGCCCGCAGGAGCACAGCCAGTCGGCCACCGGTACGCCGGTCGTGCGGATCTGGAGACCCGGCACGACGCCGGTCGCGGTGACCGAGTGCGGGTCAGAACGAAGAGCAGAAGGGACGCCCTTGCGGGCGGCGCCTTTCCCCTCGCCCACGGCCGGAGTGGTCGCAGCGTGTCCGGCGGCGCACGGCCCGGACGGGGCTGCGGGAAGGCTCTTCAGTAGGGGGCGAGAGAGGTAGGCCGTTCGGTCGTCCGCCGGCTGTTCTGCGGAGTGGACCAACCTCAATGAAGGGCGGGAGCGGGTACTCACGCTGCCCTCCGCTGCTGGTTGCGGGCAATCGACCAGTTCAGCCCGCTGCGGATAGTGGCCATGCAGGACTGCGGGGACAGACCGGCCTGCTCCCCCGCCAACTGAAGAGCCTCCTCAACCTGCTCCCTGGGGAGGTCTCCCCACGCGACGAACCGTCCCAGGGCTCGCGCCGCCCGGAGCAAGGTGGCGTTGCGCTCGCCCTCCGGAGCCTGCCGTACGGACGCCGTTTCGGCGTTCAGGCCCGCTGCGGCGTACTTGGACGCTCGAACGGCCGACGGTGCAGCCGTTAGCGCCCGCGCGGCGTGACGACCCGTCAAGTGGGCGCTGAGCCATTCAGGCAGAGGGGCGGGCGGCATGTCGTTGAGGAGCGCGTAGGTGCCCGCACGGGTGATGCTGCCGGGGGCGACCACGTAACCGCCCCACGCCCGGGTGTCGATGCGCTTGCCGAGCCGTCCGGCCGTGTTGCCGAGCCGCAAGTCGGCCGGAGCGGTGAAGTACAGGTGGACCCCACCGCTCGCGGTCCGCACCGTACGGGTCGTCGGCACGACCTGTCCGGCGCGCTCGCAGAGCGCCGTAAAGGTCGTCACGCCGCTAGGCGTGTCCGTGCTGCTCTTGCGTTTGGGCATGTCGAGGTCGACCACGACCAGCCCGGATGGGCCGGTCGCAATGCCGACGTTGAACGGCAGCTCGCCCCATGCCCGACGAATGCGGTCCGGGTCGATGGTGGCGCGCTCCTCCCACTTGCGGTGACCGCCGACGCAATCCCCGATGCCGGGGCACACGTCCTCACCATGCAGGGCGGGGCGCTTGTCGCCGGGGCGGAGCGGGAGGACTGCCCAGCCGCGCTCCGCGGCATCGAGCGCGGCGCAGAGAAGGTGGCGGTTCATGCTGCGCTCCGGTCGGTCAGCAGCATCTGCTGTTGTGTGGGGATGGCGTTGATGACGCGCTGCCGCCAGAGCAGTGCGTAGTCGATGCAGTTAGCGCAGTTCCTGTGCGTGTGGCCAAGCAGTGGGGGCCGGCGACGGGCGTGGGAGCTCCAGGCGGCGGAGTCCGCGGAGGCCAACAGGTGACCGACGCGTTCCAGGCCGAGGATCTTGAAGCCGAAGCCGTGGAGCCTGAAGCCGTGCGCAGCCATAGCCGTGACGATCGCGGCCCCCTCCCGGGTGGACTGCAACCGGCACACCGACCCCAGCCCGACAACCGGTTCGGCCCGCAGATCCACCCCGGCTTTCTCGTACAACTCCGCGCACTCGAAGAGCGCTCCCTTCCGGGCGGTTCGTGATCTGCAACCAGCATGCGGGGAACGGGAGTTGTGAGGTAAGTGACAGCCAGGGGACGGCAAGGCGGAGGCGGGGACACGTCCGGTGACACCCCTCTGTCCTCTTCCCTGTCCCCCCGGCTCACGGGCGAGACTCGGAGTAGGCACTCGGAGGAGGGCGCATGACCGACGACAGGCCCGCATGGGCACGGCGCATCGCGGCTGAACGAGCGGCACGCGACAGGTCGCAGCGGGATGCAGTCAGGGCACTGCGGGCACATGCTCCGACGGAGCTCCCAGCGGAAGACAGCATGATTCGCCAGTGGAAGCGCTGGGAGTCGGGCCAGATGCCGAACGACTTCTACCAGCCGATCATCGCGGCGACCTTCGGCACCGTGACGCACGCACTCTTCCCTGCGCCTTCACGCCGGGACGGGGACAGCGAGATCCTCACGGCGAGCGGCATGGAGACGCTGGAGATCGTGAGCCGGCTCAACCGGTCCGATGTGGACAGCGCTACGCTCGATGCCCTGCGGATCACGACGGATCGGCTCTGCTCTGAGTACCCGTACATGCCGAGCGAACAGCTCCTCGTTGAGGGGCGGCAGTGGCTTCGCCGAGTGGTCGACCTGCACACGAAGAGCCTCACACTGGCCCAACACCGCGAAGTGCTCGCCCTGTCCGGTTGGCTCGCACTCCTAGTCGGCTGTGTCGAGTACGACACCGGGGACCGCCACGCGGCCGAGTCGACACGGCGCGCTGCCCTGTCGCTCGCGACCGAGGCTGAGCACGCAGAGGTAGCCGGATGGGCGCACGAGATGCGGGCATGGTTCGCCCTCACGACCGGCGACTACCGCGGTGTCATCTCTGCGGCGCAGGCCGGAGCAGAAGCGGCACCGCATGCTGGCGTAGCGGTGCAGCTCGCCGGACAGGAAGCAAAAGCGTGGGCGCGGCTTGGGGACCGTCGACAGGTTGAGGTGGCCCTCGACAAGGGGCGGCGCCTCCTCGAAGGGATGCCTCACCCCGAACCTGGACAACCACTTCGTGGTGGACCCCGCCAAGTTCGACTTCTACTCGATGGACTGCTATCGGCTGGTTGGTGAGGACAAGCTCGCCGCCACGCTCGCCGAGGAAGTCCTACGTGCCGGCACTGACTTCGACGGAAGCGAACGCTCGCCGATGCGCAACGCGGAGGCTCGCGTCACGCTAGGCGTTACGGCAGCACGTGAGGGCGACTTGGAGCAGGCACTCACGATGGGTGAACGCGCCCTCGAAGGGGACAGGCAATCGGTGCCGTCGCTCATAATGGCCAGCCGAGAACTTGCTGCAGAGATGAAGCGTAGGTACGCCTCGGAGCCCTCGGCTCAGAACTACCTCGCACGACTCCATGCACTGGGGCAGGAGAAGCCTGGATTCCTGCCGCAGTAACCCTAATGCTTGCCGGGTTCTGAAGCTTAAAGGTCACCCACAGCACTTTGCAGCGGCACTATGAGCGATTCTTCGAGCTCTGTCGCATTTGCATAGAGAATGAATTTCTTCGTGCCGACATCGAATGGTATTTCAGTATCCTTTCGAGCGGTCCTGATGGTATAAACCTGAGCACCTCGCGCTATCCCGGCCTCATAGTAGACGTTCGGACTATTGAGGGTAAAATCAGCAATTACGACGTCGGCGGAAGTGATCATCTCCTCAATTTTTGCCGTAACCTCGTAGTCTCCGGGCACTTCGTCAACCCGGTCAACGCGACACTTGATGCCGCTCCTACCGATTGCCCGCCTCATTGCATGGTAGTAGTCAACTAGCGCCGGCTCCCTGTCGACCTGGAATGACATAGCAACGAATATCTTTAGCTCTTTTTGCTCTGCCGCACCTACTTTGGCCGGTGGAGCACTGAGGGAAACCCTCACGACGTGGTCATTACGCCGAACATAAACCGAACCATCTGCTGTCCTGATCGGCCTAAATTTCTCAGGCAGATCAGGGACTCCGAGTGCGAGGACAATAGCCCGATTAATCGGATATTCGCCGATGTAGAGCTGAACACCTCTATATGATGAGGGAAAAATGGAACCCGCTACGCGACTTGCGAGCTCCTGTGCTCGAGATCGCGATTTTTCATCAAGCCCCGTGGGATTCCCATTTATATCTACACCAACGAATATAAAGCCCCCACCGCTGTTGGCCATAGCAGCGATCTCTTTAGCGGCAACCGTAGCATTCGTGAGTGTCGCCTTGAATTCGACTGTTTGCGACTCGCCATTCCTGAGCATCTCGCGTACTGACTCTTGAGTCAGCCGCCATGGTTCACTGTTCACTACCCTACGCCCCTTGCTAGTTACCAGGCGGTCATCCTGATCTGCTAAGGTGACCGATCAATCAAAAGATATAGAGGGGGCCATATGTCGTCTGCGACCACAGCCATCCAGGACCACCAGGTCAAGCACCTTGAGATGATTCAAGCAATCGTGACCCGTCTCGGAAATGGTTCATTTCTGATCAAAGGGTGGACAATGACCCTGGCAGGAGCTTTTTTGGGGTTTGCAGTCAACCGTGCCAGTTGGAAAATCGCCGCAGTGGCTATTATTCCGGTGGCAGGTTTTTGGATACTAGACAGCTACTACCTCCGACAGGAGCGCCTTTTCCGCGCCCTATACGAGGAAGCTAGAAAGCCCGGAACGGCGGTCGAGCTATTCTCCATGAACGTCGGTCCGTA
Source organism: Streptomyces sp. GB4-14 (assembly GCF_022696125.1). Taxonomy (NCBI): domain Bacteria; kingdom Bacillati; phylum Actinomycetota; class Actinomycetes; order Kitasatosporales; family Streptomycetaceae; genus Streptomyces; species Streptomyces sp. GB4-14. The sequence continues at coordinate 2,891,398 of NZ_RZHO01000002.1, forward strand.
CATGTCTTCTATCAGGTGGAAGAATGTAGTTGTATCGCATACCATGGTTAACTTTTACGGGCTCCTGATTACAGCGCACGCGGCAGCAGCGTTTTGGTGGTACCTCAGGCGCTAAACTCAGCCATAATCCTCTGGGCAACCTCGTCAACGTCAAATGACGGCGATTCACCAGCGTCCGGCCATGCGAGCTTCATATTATCCCCCGACCATCGTGGAACCAGGTGAACATGAAGATGGAACACCGATTGCGTTGCCACTCGCCCAGTTGAACTGATCACATTCATGCCTTCAGGGTTCAAAGCTCGGCGGATAGCATGCGCCACAGACAAAGTCGCCGCGCTAAGAGACTCATACGCTTCGCTCGTTATATCGAATATTCCTGCTGCGTGGACCTTGGGAATCACTAGCGTATGACCAAGGGTCGCTGGATTCAACGGAAAGAAGGCTATGTTGCTTTCATCTTGATAGAGGATCCGCGCCTCTGCGTCCCCTGAAATGATATTACAGAACTCACACATCAGTCACCTTTCCGCATAGGCAAGAGAGACCCAACTTCCAAGATTATTCCGACCGTCATCGTAAACCCAGTCATAAGTCCTGTAGCCGGAAGGCAAAGGATTCAATCCCTTATTGTCCCTCCAACCCGACTGGTCTCGAATGTTGTGGACATAGATCCCGAATAGACCGTTACCCTTCTCGACGCTTTTCTGAATCTCGTATCTCACCCACTTCCTGTTGTACGTCTCAGCACCAATGAGCACGGCGGTTACGCTCGTGCCCGTGATGGCATTATCCATCAGCCGCTTCAATGCCGCATCTCCCGTGAGTTTGGCATCCTCCCAGAGAGATGCATCAATCCACTGGGATTCCGTGCCCATGATGAATTGACTGCTCTTTCTGACATTGCTGGCACGCCAAACGTCACGCTCGTAGTGGAAACTAAAAAAGGTTCTACGCGCCATTTCCTTCATTCCTCAGTCGAGACCGCTCACTGCCTCCATCATGCCGTCTCGCGCCGTGGCTGTCTGAAGGATGACCAAGTTGCTAAGCGTGAGAGCAACCGCGTCACCGCCAGGGCATACCGCAGCGGTCTTCGCTGTGGGCACCAGATCGATGCAAGGCAGCGTGGCGGGCCCTGCGCGACCGGCTCCCCATCTGGGCAGGCATCTCCTCGCCTGATGAGGAGGTACTCCGAAGCTGCCCCCCTATCAGCCATGCCGATACGGGGGCCAAACAGGGGGCCAAACGGTGCAGCCGACTGAGGACGGCCCGGGACGCAGATGGACGCTGGCGGACGAGGGATCGGCAAGTCAGGAGACCTGAGGTGAGGTCAAGGTGGGCCCGATCGCGTTCGGGACGAAGAGGTCGTGGGTTCAAATCCCGCCACCCCGACGCTGGTCAGAGGCCACTTACGGATTTCCGTAAGTGGCCTTTGTCGTGCTTACAGCAGCGTGCTCGTCGGCGGAGTACAGCAACCGCTATGACTCTGGACGACCGTCCGTGTCCGCCCGCTCCTGCTGCTCTTTCTGAGAGCCGCCGCCCAGTGCCTCACCGAGCTTGCGGAGGGCGCGTGTGTGTATTCCAGGTGACCGCGATCTCTGAGTGCCTCAGGATCTGCATCGCGATGCGCGGGTGCCAGGGTCGCGACCAGCGAGGCGCAGGTGTGGCGGGTGTCGTGCACGCGTTCAATTCCAGGGGCGACCGTGTGGCTACGACGCGAGCACCCAGTGAAGAACCGTCGCGTCGTCCCTTGCCTTACCACGAGGCCATCGCTGGCCGTCGGGATCGCCGTTCTCCGCTTCCCGTACACGGTGGATGAGTTCGCCTGGGTCGGCGGACCCCAGCACGTCCAGCACGTCCGTCCAGTTGGCAAGGCCGAACCGGTCGACGAGGCGTGTCGCGCCGTCGCTCAGCAGGGTCACGGACGCCAGCGTCTCCAGCGGCACCGTTCCGGTGAGGGCGTGCTCGGCTGCCCGTGGTTCGGGGCCGGCGATCCAGAAGCCGCCCGGCCGGTTGCGGAGTCCCGTCAGGTCGTCGCGGTACTGCGCCAGGGCGGTAGCGTGCTCGGGCGTGCCGGTGGGCAGTCGGTCGACCGACGCACGGAGTTGCTTGCCGACCTGGTCCAGGCGGTCGTCGGTGACAGTGGTCGTCTTCCCGTCCTGACCGGCGAGGAGGAGGGTCGAGTCGCCGAGGACGAGGTATTCCAGCGCTCCCCCGCCGACGCGGACGGCGACGACCGTGCTGGTCGGGCTGGCCCGGTAGGTCAGATCGCACGTGTCCTCGTGCAGGGACCGGACGCCGCGGATCGCGTCGGCGAGACAGTCGGCGAGCGGCCGGGCGGAATCTTGCGCGATGTTGCCCAGCAGCAGTCCGCCCAGGGTCGAGGAGAACCACGCGATGCCGTGGACGCAGCCGGTCTCGGCCCCGGCGACCCCGGCACCGTCGAGGAGGACGGCCGCACCGGGAGCGGCAGCCGCGAAGTCCTCGTTGTGCTGGTTAGGTTCGGCGGGCAGCGAGCCGAGGGCGACGTTCACGCCGTCGCCTCCTCGTCGTGCAGGTAGAGGGGGCAGAGGAGTTCGGCGGATTGCGGCTCTTCGGTCTCGGGGTCGTACTCAACACTCACCAGCGTGGAGAAGTGCCGCTCCCCCACCTGTCCCCACAGCGTGCTGAGGTCCGAGGTGAGCATGTGGACGACGCCGAGGGAGCCTGCCGTGTGGATGCCGGCGATGGCCAGCACCGAGCCGTTGCCGTCCGGGCGAGGCAGTCGGCCCAGGTATCCGACGTCATGCGGGCGGCTCGGTTCAAGGTCCGCGCCTCCGTGGTACGCCGTGCCGGTGCGCCGGTCCACGAGCGCCCAGGGCTCGCCCTCCGGGTGCTCCCAGGCGAGTACCGGGTCCTGGGCGTACAGGTCGCGCATGGCCTGGGACATGCCCGGACCGCAGACAACGACCAGGCCGTCACGGTTGAGGTCGACCTCGCCGCTCACCTGCACGTGACCGGAGCTGACGTCGAGCCCGTACGACTTCGCCAGTTCCTCCAGCCGCTTGCCGGAGTTCATGTCGGCCATGGCGACGACCGGACGCTTCTTCGCATCGTCCCACCGCAGCGGCGTCACCACCGTGACGGCACCCGTCCCGAAGAAGACCCCCTCAGGCGCCGGGCCGGTGTGCCGGATCTGATGGATACGCCCGCGGCTCAGGCCGGCCTTCTCGGCGATCTGCGCGTAGGACATTCCTTGCGCGTGGAGGTCCTGAACCACGCGGCGGCGGAGCCGGGCGAGTTCGGTCACCTCCTGCTGCGCAGCGGCCAGCCTAGTGGTGACCTCACGCAGAAGCAGGTACGGATTATCGATCGCCATGATCCGCTGCAACTCGTCCGACATGACCACACCTCCCAGAAGTACCCAGGAGTCTAGGGCCCTAGACGGAATGGGAGGGAGGCGCCGTCCCGTACGACTTTCAACGACGAAGAAGCGCGACCGCCGCCGAGGCACACCCCGAGGAGTCACCCGTCACCGCCGGCACGGTTACGGCCACCCATCAGCGAGCGGCTCCCGGTCACGCGCCCTCCCAAGCCAGCTCCGCCCAGACAGAACGCCCGTCGGGCCAGTTCTTCACACCCCAGTCCTTCGCACAGGACGCGATCAGCAGCAGCCCGCGCCCGCCCTCTTCCTGGCTGGTCACATCGCACAGGTGTGGTACCCGTTCGCCGCCCTGGTCGACCACCTCGATACGGACGAAGCCGTCACCGAAGCCGACGACCACGAGGAACCAACCGCCTTCCGCACCGCTCAGCGAATGACGTACGGCGTTGGTGGCCAGTTCGCTGACAACCAGGGTGGCGTCATCGACCGGCCCCTTCTCGGCGACTAAGGCAGCGACGAAGTGACGGGCCTGGACTACTTGCTCGGCCAGACCAGGGAAGGCGCGGCACCACTTGGTACGCATGGCAAGCTCCTTGTCTGCGTCTAGGGGACTAGACAGCGCGACGGCAGGCTATGCCCACGGGAAGCCAGCACGCTAGGCATGTTGAGGAATTATTCCTCTAAGGGGTGACTGTGTCTCCCAGCTCGCGGAACTCCTTCATCACACGCAACAACAGCTCGCGCGCCTCGCCACCAAAGACGGATGCCTCTTGGAAGCGGTGGAAGGCCTCCTCGTACGCAGCCACCTCGGCGGAGTCGACCGACACCCGTTCACCGGTGAACGCCTCAACCACGACGGCCTGCTGGTCGCACAGTGTGAAGCCGTGACGAGGCAGAAGCGGCACCGGGCGGCGCCACGGGATGACGCCCAGTCGCACGGTGCTCAGGCTCTCGACGGCGAGCAGCCGGTCGAGCTGGGCGAGCATCAGCGCCGGCGTGCCCGGCCAGGTCCGCAGCACGGCTTCCGTCAGCACGAACACCGACTCGCGCCCCGGCTCATACAACACACTCTGCCGCTCCACACGCGCAGCGACAGCCCGACCGACCGCCTCAGGGGTCAAGTCCGGCGCGCTCTCGAAGACGTGACGGGCGTACTCCGCGCTCTGGACCAGGGCAGGCAGAACGACGCACTGGAAGGACCAAACCGACCGAGCACCGCGAACCGCATCATCAACGACGAGCCCAGCGGGCAGCCCCGCCGATTCCGAGTCGGTGGCGATCGCAGACTCGACGGCGACGAGGAGGTCACGGACTTCACCGGCCGCCGACTCATCGAGATTGAGCGCCCGGCACAGCCGGTCCAGGACATCGACGCTGGGGACCATGCGCCCGGTTTCCACCTTGGAGACCGTCGGCTGACCAACGCCAGCCCGCTGAGCCAGAACAGCACCCGTCAGACCAGCCTCCACACGCAGAGCCCGAAGACGTGCCCCAAGCACCCGCATCCGCTCACGCCGTTCACTCCCCATACCCAGGGTTCTACACCACGAGCCGATAGCGACCGGGTTCAAGAGCAGCATCAACAGCCGCCAGGATGAGCGTGATTCAAAGTCTCTCTACTAGTTCAAGGCCCGCGCACGGCGCGGGCGCGCGCCGCCTCTGCGGCGCGGCCTGCCTCCTGTCTGCGCCCCGGCTGGCCGCGCCCGGCGGCGCGCTCGACGGCTGCGGGCATAACGTGGAAGAGATCCTCTGTGGCTCGGGCGGTCGGCTCCGCGGCTTTAAGCAGCCACTTTGGGGCGAGCCTCTAAGATCATGGCCCCAACGTCGTGCTTTAACAGGCAGGTACACAGACTGCCCGACTCACCATCAGCTTGCGGGGTCATGATCACTCGCCCCAAAGCAGCTCCAGCCCAAAGCCGCTCCACCGACCTTCTCTACGAAGTGCGGGCCGATCGTCACGAGATTTTACGTAGTACAGAGTCGTATCGCTCTTGGATATGATCCTCTTTGACCTTCCCATTCTTCGCCTGCCGCAGAAAAATGAACAGGTCCCTTTCGGTAAGCGGAAGCACAAACCCCCTTTTGTCATTGGCAATGCGTCGAATGTGCTGATAATGCGACGACTTCACGTCGCCGCGAAAAACCAACACCACGAAGCGCCCACCAACGTCGTTCATGTAGTAACTCGCCTGATGGAAGTCATCAGCTGACAGATCTGCGTAATTCTTGCATTCCCAGATCACCTGAATTGCATCGTAGCGAACTCTGATTGACTCCCAAAAACCAGCCTGGGCCCGGTTCGCCGCTACCCAGTCACGGATCACTCGGCCTTCAACGTCCCTGGATTTATCCTCTACATTCTCCAAGGCACGGAAGAAGCAAAGCTTTATAACGTCCCCGACTACCTCTTCGAAGTCCGTTGCTCCAGCATGGCCCATGGGCAGGTCTGCCAACGTGGACATCACCAGATCAATGTGCTCTGCGTACTCAGTAGGATCCAATCCACCGGGAAGATCCTGAATAATTCCAATTTTGCCAAACTCTTTTTGCTCCGGAAGATGCCTAACCAGGGCATCTTGGAGGTCGAGGGCATCCCAATAACACTTATGGATCACCACGTCGGTGGTGTCGGTGACAGGCGGCGGACTTGTGTCTTGCGGGCCCAAAGCTCTGAACTTTGGAGGCTTCCCCTCGATCCGCAGTCCTACGAAACCGATGTCGTACAGCAGGCGAATAAAAAGCTCCGGGGAGGAATTCTCGTAAAGCCATGAACCACACAGGCGAACGACCTCTTGATCATTGTGCAACTTCCTAATAAAAGACTCGATCCCTCCAAAGGTGAACACTCGCCCAAGTCCATAGAATCTCGACAGAACTACCGCAATTTGCGGGTAGTTCTCGGAATACTCGTCCCCCAAATCCTTGAATCGGTTGTCGGAGAAACGCCGCCGAGCCTGCTGCACATCCTCGATATGGACTCGCTCGTGGCCTGTGTTCTGGGCAGACTCGACGGCATTGCTTGCATAGATCAACACATCACGAGGACGCTTCTGGCAGTACTCCATAACATTCTTCCAAGCGTCCTCAGGGCTCTCTACAAATGCCCGCCACGTAGATCCGTCAAGGGCATACTTTGCCGTCAGAGGCCGATTGAGCCGTCGCTCCACAAGCTCAAGCAACTGTCGCTCTGTCCATTCCATACCGACAACCGCAGTCTCGAAGCGAGACGACTCCATATCCCTCGCGCGCACCCGCTCAAAAATATTCTCTCGCAGAAAGAGGACAGTCCTGACCCAGGGGATTTGGGTAGTGGTCTCAAGGCACGCGTGCATGAAGGCCGTCAGATATACAAGGCCTTCATCAGTCCCTTCCCAATAGTCATCGATACTGTCAATCAGAAGCGTGTAAACTCCGCTCCCTCCACTTTCCATTGTCTTCATAGCGTCAGCCAGCTCACGATGAGCTTTATTCTCCTGTAGCCAGCGCTCGTCATCCCCATCAATAAGGGCTCGACTGATGCTTGAGATGAAGCGAAGACACCTTAGATCAAAGTCGGTGGAGCCGAAAGAATCTAGTTCTGACTCCACTACTCGCGGCAAATCGTGATGGGCGGGGTGCGAGGCACTCCAAATATTGAGAAGCTCGATCTGCAGAGCGCGGCGGAATGCGGAAACAAGCGACCTAAAAGGTCGCTGCTTCACGTTTTCAAATAGATCGACCTCATGCAACGTGGAGGACGGGCTGAAAATTTCTGGCACAATGACGCGCGCCGACTCACTGTTCTGAGCACAGTACTTCCTAATAGCTGTCTTCCCAGTTCCTCGCCTGCCGACAAAGAAGACCTTTCCGCTCTGCGGATCTTGGGCTGCGGCCAACGCAGGAGTGTGAACGTAAATCGTTGGGTCATCCAGACTATCGTCATATTCGGCGAACGACTGTCCAAGATTGATTCGCCTTATCGCGTTCTTTGGAAGCTTGCTCCCCTCACCTGGAGGAGCATTTGTTAGCGGAGAAACCGCTGACTCACTTCTTGACTGACGGACAATAGCGTCCGACGGAGACTTCACTGCAGTGCGATCCCGCCGCTTCCGGCGAACCATTTAGGACCCCCAATTACTGCCCCCACAGATAGCAGCCAATCGTAAGCCAGACGCCTGATCCCTGTAAGGTCAAGAGCAAAACTACCCTTCAGTAACTCGAGTGTGCCTGAGACTGTCGCCCTACCACCGATGTGGACCGACCATCAGCTGGGGTGCGCGCCTGATCAGCTGTGGGCCCCCTTGGGTCGTTCGAGGTCACCCGACACTGGCCAGGAACGGCAGAAGCCCAAGACGTCTGACAGGCTTAGGAGGCCGTCCGCAACGAAGCGTCCGACGGCGGTGACGGCCACGCCAGCGGGCGACAACAACACTTGGCGGTCCGGTACGGGCTGGCGTAGGCGGATTGGGTCGGACTATCAAGGCTTGCCGGCATCTTCTAAGCACTTGGTCAACGACCGCAAGGCCGTAAACGACCGAGGCTCACGTGCCAGATCGTGTGCAGGGAGCCACAGGGAACGGCGGGGACCAGGCCGCCGGTCAGGCCAGGCTCCCTCGCCACTTCACCGCAGAAACAATTACCGCCAAAAACCTGAACTTCCCAGGCTGAGGGCTCAGGTAGCGTCATCACGTGTCGGACGCCGCGGCTTGCTCTGGTCGACGGCACTGGCAGCGCGGCGGAGGCCGGCGGGGGTGCAGCGAGACATACGCGCGCCTGGTCGGTCGACGCACCCGCCGTCGTGGCTGACTGTCGTCGGCTGAGGTTCGTGCCACAACCGTGCCAGATGCAGGGGTCAGCCACGGTCAGCACCGGCGCCCCGCGGTCGAGTAGCCGCCCGCTTCCTCGACCGACGAAGCCGCAGCTCAGCCCGCAGATCACCCGGCCTCTCTCCTAAAGCGGGCGTCGCAGGTTCGAATCTGCCGGGGCACACAGGTCAGAGGGGCACCTCCGGATTCTCGGAGCTACCCCTCTCGCTATCGAGTGCCCGAGCACCCGCCAACCTGTCTACTTGCCTCCTGCACGGATTCCAAGCGAGCACTCAGCCTCATAGCCGCACTGTTCCCGTGTAGCTTGGGTTGTGTCTCAACTTGTAGTTCAACTTCGAGTCCAACTTGACCTTGCGAACCACGCGATGAGTCACCTGAGGTCGGCTCCGTGGCGTGGCCCAGCCTGGGCGCAACCAGGCTGGGCCAGCACCCACGGAGCAGTAGGTGAGCCTGGCCGTTCATCACACGGCCAGGCTCACCGCCCTACTTGCTCCGCGAGAGCAACGACCGCCACCAGAAGGCTGAGCGTTGACAAAATCACTTGCCAACGGTCGGAGTCAGGCCACTTCCTCCCGGCCTTCTTGAACAATCGAACCCTCATTGCTACCCCTCTCTTCTCAGGGCACCCCGACACCGGGGAGCTTCGGCCAACCTGGCTGTCGGCCGAGACGACATGGAGGAAGAGGAGTAACGCGTAGAGCGTAGCGTGCCAACTCGCCGCCACGTGGGGACTCTTGTGCGCTCTGGCCCCGCCAATAATTATCGGCCGTACTTATGCGCATACTTATTGCGGAACCTCTTCTTGTTCTGGAGTCATTTTTGACCTCCGGCCTCCAGAGAGGCCGCTAGGCGACCGCTCAGCGATTGAGCGCGCTCAGACAAGTCGTCGAGCTCGTCACCATGCTGCTCACGACATCACGATCCCTGTGACGGATGTCACATTTAGTGCCCGTAATTGTCGCGCAGCGCAGGCGCATCAGATGGGACGGGGCCAGGGGAAGGGGTCCAGTGCACGAGGAGCAGCGACGGTGAGTGTCTAACTGCGTGACAACGCCGACGAACGATGGCGGACGAGCACGGACGTCTACGGAACATCAGTGCAGGTGACAGCCAAGCCGACCCGAGGCAGCACCCCCGTCTCAGTTGCTTCGGGACGAAGAGGTCGTGGGTTCAAATCCCGCCACCCCGACGCTGGTCAAAGGCCACTTACGGACTTCCGTAAGTGGCCTTTGACGTGCGTACAGCAGCATGCTCGTCGGCGGAGTCCAGCAACCGCTATGACTCTGGACGGCCGTCCGTGTCCGCCCGCTCCTGCTGCTCCTTCTGAGAGCCGCCGCCCAGTGCCTCACCGAGCTCGCGGAGGGCACGTGTGTGTACTCCATGGTGACCGCGATCTCTGAGTGCCTCAGGATCTGCATCGCGATGCGCGGGTGTACGTCCAGGGCCGCGAGGAGCGAGGCGCAGGTGTGGCGGGTGTCGTGCACGCGTTCAATTCCAGGGGCGACCGTGTGGCTACGACGGAAGCACCCAGTGAAGAACCGTCGCGTCGTCCCTTGCCTTACCGCGAGGCCATCGCTGGCCGTCGGGATCGCCGTTCTCCGCTTCCCGCACACGGCGGATGAATTCGCCCGGGCCGGCGGACCCGAGCACGTCCAGCACGTCCGTCCAGTCGGCGAGGCCGAACCGGTCGACGAGGCGTGTCGCGCCGTCGCTCAGCAGGGTCACGGACGCCAGCGACTCCAGCGGCACCGCTCCGGTGAGGGCGTGCTCGGCTGCCCGCGGTTCGGGGCCGGCGATCCAGAAGCCGCCCGGCCGGTTACGGAGTCCCGTCAGGTCGTCGCGGTACTGGGCCAGGGCGGCAGCGTGCTCGGGCGTGCCGGTGGGCAGTCGATCGACCGACGCACGGAGTCGCTTGCCGACCTGATCCAGACGGTCGTCAGTGACAGCGGTCGTCTTCCCGTCCTGCCCGGCGAGGAGGAGGGTCGAGTCACCGAGGACGAGGTACTCCAGCGCTCCCCCACCGACGCGGACCGCGACGACCGTGCTGGTCGGGCTGGCCCGGTAGGTCAGATCGCACGTGTCCTCGTGCAGGGACCGGACGCCGCGGAGCACGTCGGCCAGACAGTCGGCGAGCGGCCGGGCCGGATCTCCCGCGATGTTGCCCAGCATTCCCAAAGCAGAGACACACCTGCCAGGAACTGCGTTCGTGGTGGCGGTGATACCCGACGAGGACCCGAGTCTGGAGCCGACCGTCCACATCCACAGCCACGACGAGCACGTCATCCCCTACGAGATCATGCGCTGGTTCATGGAGCAGGTGGCCAAGCAGGTTGAACGCTGCCGCCTCGCGTTCGAGCAGGGAGCACCTGAAGCAGAGGAATGATCGCGCCGTCACTGGTGTGATCACGGCGTCGGAGCCTTCCTGGATAGCCCCGTTCAGCGGACTGAGCCCGCGGCAGTTCGGCAAGCTGATCACCGCTTACGAAGCGAGGGCGTAGACCCCGTCCGCAAGGGACGGCCGGGGAGCCTGCCGCTGGAGGACCGGGTCCTGCTGGTCGCCGCGTACTGGCGGACGAACCTGACATTGCGGGCAGCTCGCTCCGCTCTTCGACATCTCAAAGTCGGCAGCGGAGCGCATCATCGATCACCTCAGGCCCTCGCTGGCTCTGCAACAGCGAAAGCGGTTCCGCAAGGACACCGTGCTGCTCGTGGACGGCACCCTGGTGCCAACCCGCGATCACACCATCGCCGAGCAGTCGAAGAACTACCGTTACTCGACCAACCACCAGGTCGTCATCGACGCCGACGCCCGGCTCGTCCTCGCCGTCGGCCGGCCACTGCCCGGCAACCGCAACGATTGCAAAGCATGGGAGCCGTCCGGCACGAAGGACGCCGTCGGCAAGACCACGGTCATCGCGGACGGCGGCTACCGCGGCACCGGCCTGCTCATCCCGCACCGCCGTGAACGCGGCCAGACCGAACTACCAGCTTGGAAAGAGGAACACAACGCCTCCCACCGCAAGGTCCGAGCCCGCGTCGAGCACACCTTCGCTCGCATGAAGACCTGGAAGATCCTCCGCGGCTGCCGCCTCAAAGGCGACGGCGTCCACTACGCCATGCTCGGCATCGCCCGCCTGCACAACCCTCACCCTTACCGGGTGACGGAGAAGCCAGCAGGTCATCCTGCACCTCAGAGATCATTTACAGGACAACGCTTAGGGCAAGGCTGTGGCCCAACGTTCCATGGCCTTCTCTGCCAGGTAGCGGAGCAGTCTGAGATCCGCAGCCAGGTCTCGTGCTTCCCGGCTGTGCAGGCCCAGGAGAGGAGCGCCCTTAACACCACCTCCCTCCTTCATGTGCACAATGCGGTTTCGGATCCCGTATACCCGTGAAGAGACGGCCTTGCGGTAGTCACTGCTGAGCAGCGGGGCACCGGAGCCGTCGTGCTCGAGCGTCTCAACATGCTGAATAATGTGGGGGTTACTCAGCGTCGTAAACAGATCCCGATCTCGCAAGAGTCCGACGACGTCTGCTTGCGTCACCGCCAGGTTGATCACGGCGTCGAGTTGGTTCAGCTCGATCCTCAGGCTGCCGTCCTTCGGAGGGCGAATATACGGAGATTGCGCCTGATTCTGTCCGGCAACTCCCTGTTGGGTGACCTCCCAGTCGACGGCTTTTGGCATGTAGAACTCGAGTACCTGGTAGTACTTCAGGTACCGCTCGACAGGGTGACGCCCCGCAGCATTGCCGGCGCCATAAAGCTCGGCAGGCTCTGCGTCGTATTGCCGCTGAGGGAAACGAATCTTCTTCGAGTAAGAAGGTCCCCTTCGGCTCCCGAGTCTATATCCGGTGTCCCAAAGGCGCAGCGATGCTCCTTGAGCCTTGGCGAGGCCGAACAGGTACGAGGTGCCGTACGCGACCAGCGCCTTCTGTGCCTCAGCTGCGTTCGAGACCGAAACCCCCGAGAGTTCCACACTCGGTGAGAGCCCTCCTCCGTGGCGCGTGTTGTACAGCAAGGACAGCTCAGGTGGGACAGAGACCAGCCGCAACGAGCGGCCTGAGCCGTCTGCCGCCTCACTCACGCAGAACGCCCCCGTCGAGGCGAGCATGGCGGCCAGGTCAGCGCCCAGAGGGCCCTCCAGGTCGGCGGCTCGCTTCTGCCGTGGGAGTAGGCTACGCACCAAAGCACTATGAAACTGGTCGAAGTCGCCGACGAGCCGAGCTGTGATCACTCTTTCCTTTGGGTACCAGATAGCGTGACGCTCAGGCAGCGGGATTCCTGAGCTGACGATGCGCTCGAAGAGGTGAAGCTGCGCTGTCGACTTCAAATGCGCACGCAGACCATCGGCCTCGGGGAAGACGACACGTGCATCTGTGCGCCACCGCCGGCCGTCCCACTCCTGCTTGCCGTCCCACTCGACACGTACGTCGGTGCGTTTGCTCGCGAGGTTCAGAAGGCGTTCGACAGCCTCCCGGTAAGTGATCTGAGGCGACGCGAACCGATCATCTTCGCAGTCCTCCCAGAGGTCTTCGTCGTACTCCGAGATGTCTTCCACGCAGGCTTCTCCGTCCAGAGCATGGTCAGCTGAGTCACTCTGCCAGAACGGCGCATTGCAGTGAAGTGATTATCCATACTCGACCCAAAATAGGCTCGTATATACGTAGGAGGGAGCTAGCGCGAAGGGTTCTCCTCTCCTGAGTCTGCACCGCCAGGAAGCACGAGACGTGGCCGCCGACCGTAAGTGGGTTCACTACCTGGCCAGGAAGGCCAGGTGCCACACCCTGCCCCGGGCAACTCAGGTCGTCATACGGCTGTTGTGTGGCGCCCGCTCGCGGAAGCTGGAAGCTTGTTCGCCGACGCCGCTGGGTGACAGGGCTACTGCTGCAGTACAGCGGCGAGGTACAGCAACCGCAGTGACCGAGCATGTCCGCCAGCCCCCGAGACGACCTCACGGCGACGTCTACGGCTGACATCAACGGCGCCGGACGGAGGCGTACACCAGCGACTCTGCCCGGCCGTCCCACCAGTCGCCGACCGCAGCCGAAGCGGGTCGGGATCGAACTCCTTAAAGCGGATGTCGAGGTCCAACGTCATTCCTCGCGGTGCTGAGCGAATACCTGCTGCTGCTCGTCTTGCCAGGTCCAGTTCGCCGGCCGGGAGAAGGGCAAGCTCCGGGCAAGACCGGAGAACTGGTCGGACGGCTCCCGGCTGGCCTTGTTCACCACGATCGCCGAGAGCATCGGTGCTCGTCCGTCTTCGTTGCGGTGGAGGCAGACATCCTTGAGCAGGTAGGTCATGACTCCGCGGTGAGGCGGGATGGAGTCGAAGCCCTGTACCGCCAACTCGGTGCTCAGCTCCCCGTACGTGATGGTCCGTCCCTGCCGGGCCCGCTTCCGCAGGATCTCCACGGCCGCTTCGATCGCTGCCGGGTACTCGGGGTCCTTGATCCTCATTGCCCCTCCCCCATCGCGTGAACATTGCCCCGCCTGCGCATCGTAGCGGCCGGGCACCGGGCTCGTACTGCTGCTAGCGGTACAGCAGCGAAGTACAGCAACCACCGCACTCGAAGGCGGCTTTCATCGGCCGTCGACAACTTCACGATCTGCGCCCTGGACTGCCATAGCCACCCAGCCGAGAGATCGGGACGAAGAGGTCGTGGGTTCAAATCCCGCCACCCCGACGCTGGTCAGAGGCCACTTACGGAATTCCGTAAGTGGCCTCTGTCGTGCGTACAGCAGCGTGCTCGTCGGCGGAGTACAGCAACCGCTATGACTCCGGACGGCCGTCCCTGTCCGCGCACCGTCTTCCGGCCCGCCCCCGCCCCGCAGGGCCCCAGCACTCGTTCCGGTCCGAACGCCGAGCGAAGCGACCCCTCGACCTGATCAGGGTCATCCGGTGCCGGTATCGGCCTTGTGCAGCATCCGGGTCATCAGCAGGGCGCCTCCGGTCGCTGCCCCTACCGCTCCCGCGGCCAGGAAACCGTGAGAGGAACGCCAGGACAGCACCGACCACCGCGACTGTGCGGAGAACAGTGATCCTGTACTCAGCCACGACCCGGTCGAGATCAGCGACAGGGCGGAACCGATCGAGCCGACCGACAGGGCGCTTCCGATCGAACCCACTGACAAGGCCGAACCGACGGACCCCACCGACAGCACGGATCCCACTGAACCGATCGACAACACGGAGTCCTGTGACCACAAGGACAGCACTGAACCGGAGGAGGCACGTCGGGTTGACCGTACGGACAGTTTTGTCATGGGGCCATCCTGCCCTCTGGTCGCTGTGTCCTGGGGAGTTGTGGGCGGATGACGCGGATCTCGGGTGACCGCGTTCCGGCATCCGGCTCGCTGCGTGGCGGGCGCGCCCATGAAGCGGTCACCTGCCTCGGCCGTTCGCGCGGTGCGCCGTAAGGGTTTCGTCATCTCCCTCCGGTGCGGGAACGGCCGCCGAGCCAGTTGTATGGGGTGACGAAGGACGACCGCGAAGAGGAGAGGCGGGCATGGCGCGTGTACGGGAGCTGCTGGGCAGGCCGTTGGGCATCGGGGCGCTGCTGGTGACGGTCGCCTTGGCCGGCTTCGGGCTGTACTGGTTCCAGCCGTGGAAGCTGTGGCAGGACCAGACCGTGGAAGAGGCCCTGCCCACGGCCCGGGCGACCCCTGGGCCCGCCGGGGAGCAGCAGGCGGCCGGTCCGGAGACCGCCGGGTCGGAGCCGTCCGGGGCGCCCTCCTCTCCGGCCGGGCCCCGCACGCTGGCCCGCGGTGAGCTGATCAGCCATGAGCACGCGACCTCGGGCACGGTGAAACTCGTGCGGCTGGACGACGGCTCGCACGTCGTCCGGCTGGAGAACCTCGACACGAGCAACGGACCGGACCTGCGGGTGTGGCTGACCGACGCGCCGGTGAAGGAGGGACAGGCAGGCTGGCACGTCTTCGACGACGGCGAGTACGTCAGTCTCGGCAAGCTCAAGGGCAACAAGGGAAGCCAGAACTACGCCGTGCCCGACGATGTCGACCCGTCCCGTTTCACCAGCGTCAGCATCTGGTGCGACCGCTTCGACGTGTCCTTCGGCGCGGCGGAGCTCGGCCGGGCCTGACGCCGGGCCCCCTGGCCGCCCCCGGCCGGGTAGGTGCAGCGCCCTTCGCCCGTGCGGAACAGGGCGCGCTACGAGCCGCCCCCCGCCTTCAGCCCGCGACCGGCACGGCCGCCGCTATCCGGTCCCGCTTCCTGCGGCCGAACGCCGAGAACGTGAGCTGCAGGCTCTGCTCGTAGCCCGGGTAGGACAGGACGAAGGACGAGTTGATCCCGCGGTCGTCGATCTCCGAGCGGACCAGGCCGGTGCGTGGGAACGTCATCACCAGTTCCCGCGGCCAGACGACCAGCGGCTCCGCGCGGAAGAGGAAGAAACGGCGGTCGGTCATGACCAGGTGCATCGCTGTCGGAGCCGGAGCCATGGTCGTGCTGCCGCCGCTCACGATCGCCGACGCCAGGGCGAACGCCGTGGTCCTGCCGAGCGAGACAGGGCTGGTGGTCACGATGGTCACCGCCTCGATCCGCTCCCCGGGCTCGAGCATCGGGTTGACGGAGGCCAGCAGTGCGCGGCGGCGCGGTCCGTTCACGGGCGGTACTCCTGAAGATCGGGCCGGCCGGAACTCCCGGCCCGGCGTGCGGGATCCCGGCTCCCTCCGGGTGTCGCCGCAGAGTAACCGAGTGCGCTGGGCGGCCGTACGCTGGGGCTTTGCCCAGGCTCGCCCCTGGCCCCGTCCGTGTCGGGTGCGCGCGACCGTGTCGGCGTCGCGGTCGTGGTGCGGCAGCGCGCGTCCGCCCGGATGTCGCCCTCCGTTTCCCGTGCCGTAGGGTGCCGTCGGTCATGGCCCGCAGGCGAACTGAGACGGTGGAGGGGGACGGTCATGGGCGGCGCTGGGCGTATGGGGCACACTCCGCTGCCGGGGATCGGGGTGCGGTACGACCTCGTCACGCGGGAGCGGCGGCGGTTGTCGGTGATCGCCCATCTCGACGGTTCCCGGACGTTGAACGTCTACCGCAGGGACGACCCGGACGACACCGCGGTGTGCCTGAAGCTGAACGCCGAGGAGGCGGCCGCCGTCGTCGACGCGCTGCTCCCCTCGCACCACAGCCCGAACCTGCTGGCGACGGCCGAGCTGGGGCTGGTCGCCGAGCGGATCGAGCTGCCGGCGACCTCCCACTGGAACGGGCGCGTGCTCGGCGACACCCGGATGCGCACCGAGACCGGTGTGTCCGTCGTCGCCGTGCTGCGCCGTGCCGAGGCCATCCCGTCCCCGGGGCCCGACTTCCGGCTGGCCGGCGGTGACACCCTCATCGTCATCGGCACCCGTGAGGGTGTCGGCGTCGCCGCCGACGTCCTCGGCCGCGAGTGACCCTCACACCTCCGCCGGCTCCGGCGCCGCCCGCTCCGTCCCGACCGGCGTCTTCGGACGGCCGATGAGCTTGTGGGCCAGCGGCTCCGTCCAGCGCGCGGTCAGCGGGCCGACGACGACCAGGATGAGGACGTAGGCCGTGGCCAGCGGGCCGATGCGGGGCTCCACGCCGACGGCGAGGCCCGCGATGACGATGGAGAACTCGCCGCGCGCCACCAGCGTGCCGCCCGCCCTCCAGCGGCCCGCGCCCTTGATGCCCGCGCGCCGGGCCGCGTACCAGCCCGTCGCGATCTTCGTCAGGGCCGTGACCAGCGCCAGGAGCAGCGCCGGGACCAGGACCGGCGGGATGTCCGCCGGGTCCGTGGACAGACCGAAGAAGACGAAGAAGACGGCGGCGAACAGATCCCGCAGCGGGGTGAGCAGGTTGCTCGCGCCCTCGGCGACCTCACCCGACAGGGCGATGCCCACGAGGAACGCGCCGACGGCCGCCGAGACCTGCAGTTCCTGGGCGAGACCGGCGACGAGCAGCGTCAGGCCCAGCACGACCAGCAGCAGCATCTCCGCGTTGTCCGAGGACACCGCGCGGCTGATCAGGCGTCCGTGGCGGAGCGCCAGGTAGAGCACGGCGCCGACGGTGCCGAGCGCGATCAGCAGGGTGACCGAGCCGCCCGCCAGGCCCGCGCCCGCCAGCACGGCGGTGAGGATCGGCAGGTAGACCGCCATCGCCAGGTCCTCGATGACGAGGACGCCGAGCACCACCGGTGTCTCGCGGTTGCCGAGCCGGCGCAGGTCTCCGAGCACCTTCGCGATCACGCCGGAGGAGGAGATCCAGGTGACACCGGCCAGCGCCACCGCCGCGACCGGGCCCCAGCCCAGGATGAACGCCGCCACCGCGCCCGGCACCGCGTTGAGGACGAAGTCCACCGCCCCTGACGGGTACTGCGTCCTGAGGTTGGTGACCAGCTCGGACGCGCTGTACTCCAGACCCAGCATGAGCAGCAGCAGGATGACGCCGATCTCGGCGCCGACGGCGATGAACTCCTCGCTGGCCTGCAGGGTCAGGATGCCGCCGTGGCCGAAGGCGAGTCCGGCCAGCAGGTAGAGCGGGATGGGCGAGAAGCCCACGCGTCCGGCGAGGCGGCCCAGCAGGCCCAGGGCGAGGATGATCGCGCCCAGTTCGATGAGCATGGTGGCGGTGTTGTGCACGGGCGTCGGTCCTCCGGGTCGGCGACGGCGGCGTCAGTGCCTGCGAGGGGCTCGGGTCGGCGTGCGGACGGACGGCGGGGTGCCGGGTCGCGCGCGGGATCCGCGGGTGTGCGGTGAGGGGTGACGGCGGGTGGTCCTGGTCCGCGTACGGCGCGACGCCGGGAGGCCCGGATCGGGCGGGCGGTGGCGTGCGGTCGGTCTGCCGGCGCCCTTGACGGAGGGGCGGCAGCCGGGCGGGTCAGGCGCCGAGGACGAGGGCGCCGGGTTCGGGAACGCTGTCGCGGGGGGTGATGTCGATGCGCACGGGCCGGTTCGTGTCGCGGCGTACTGCGCGTCGCTTCATGTCACGTCCCCCCTCGCATCCGGGCCCGCTTCTCGCGGACTGAGCGTTCGTCAGCTCAACAGAGCATCAAGGCGGAGTAAAGTTTACCGTACGACAAATTTCGTGTACGTCGCAGAGAGGTATGAGGCGTGTAAAAACGCCTGCGGTGCGCCGTCTTCGGGCGACGCGCCGTCCGCTTCACGCGGGTGCGCGAAGCGCCTCGGCACGGACGGGTCGTCGCCGCCCCTCGTCCCGCCCTGGAACCACTGGTCAAGATCAGGCAGTCTTCTGCCCTGTGGTGAGCCTCCTTCCCAACCCCGCCCCGCCCAGCGACCCGTCGGCCCACATGGTGGTGTGCGGCGACGACGGGCTGGCGCACCGCCTCGCCGCCGAACTGCGGGGCGTCTACCGGGAACAGGTGGTTCTCGTGGTGCCTCCCTCGCTGCGCACCCCGCCCCAGCCGATGGCCGGACGGGCCCGGGCCGCCTCCGCGGCGCTGTTCGGCCGGATGGTGACCGCCGTCAACCGCGGCGCCGGCGGCTCCGACGACACCCTGGTCCCCGACGAACGGGTGATGGAGGCCGCCGAGCCCACCGAGGCCGTGCTCGCCGACGCGGGCGTGGACCGGGCCGCCGCGCTCGCCCTCGTGTACGACGACGACGAGACCAACATCCGCGCCGCGCTGACCGCCCGCCGGCTCAACCCCCGGCTGCGCCTGGTCCTGCGGCTCTACAACCGGCGGCTCGGCCAGCACATCGAGGGACTGCTCGACCAGGCCGCCGAACTGGCGGGCGCCACCACCGCGGGCGGCCGCGGCGGTCACGCCGACATCACCACCACCGTGCTGTCCGACGCCGACACCACCGCGCCCGCGCTGGTCGCCACCGCCCTCGTCGGCACCAGCAAGGTCGTCGACGCGGAGGGGCTGCTGCTGCGGGCGGTGGAGCGCCGGCCGCCGCAGCCCGGCGAGGTGGCCGACCCGGGGCTGTGCACGCTGGCGCTGCTGTCCGCGACCAGCAGCGACCCCGCGGGCGCGGAGGGTTCCGAGGACAGCGGCGACGGGCCCCGGCTGCTGCCGGACGCCGAGGCGGTGGCGGCGGCGACCGGGCGCGGCACGGTGGTGCTGGAGCAGGTGTCGTACTCCGGTCCCCCGCTGCCCGCCCGGCGGGCCGGGGTGATGCCGTTCGCCTCGCTGTTCTCCGCGCGGCTGCGCTGGTCGCTGGCGGGTCTGGTGGCCGCGGTGGTCGCGCTGGCGGTGGCGCTGATCGTGGTGACCGACGACCCTCCGCTGCACGCCATCTACATCACGCTGCTCGACCTGTTCGCCATCAACGAGCCCGCGCTCGGGGCGCCGACCGGGCAGCAGGTGCTGCAACTGCTGTCCGGGCTGGTCGGATTGCTGCTGCTGCCGGTGCTGCTGGCCGCGGTGCTGGAGGCGCTGGGCACCTTCCGCACAGCGTCCGCGCTGCGGAAGCCGCCGCGCGGGCTGAGCGGGCACGTGGTGCTGCTGGGGCTCGGCAAGATCGGCACCCGGGTGCTGACCCGGCTGCGCGAACTGCACATCCCCGTGGTGTGCGTCGAGGCCGACCCGGAGGCGCGGGGTGTGGCCGTCGCCCGGCGGTTACGCGTACCGGTCGTGGTCGGGGACGTCACGCAGGAGGGCGTCCTCGAGTCGGCGAAGATCCACCGCGCGGACGCGCTGCTCGCGCTGACCAGCGCCGACACCACGAACCTGGAGGCCGTCCTCTACGCCCGCTCCGTACGCCCCGACCTGCGGGCGGTACTGCGGCTGTACGACGACGACTTCGCCAAGGCCGTCTACCGGACGCTGCGCACCGCCCACCCGGCCGCGCTGACCCGGAGCCGGTCCGTGTCCCACCTGGCCGCGCCCGCCTTCGCCGGGGCGATGATGGGCCGCCAGATCCTGGGCGCGATCCCCGTGGAGCGGCGGGTGCTGCTGTTCGCGGCGGTCGTCGTCAACGGGCATCCGCAGCTGGAGGGGCGCACGGTCGCCGAGGCGTTCCGGCCGGGCGCCTGGCGGGTGCTGGCCCTGGACACGGCCGCCCGGGGCCGCACCGCGGGTGGCGATCCGCCGGGCTCCGGCCTGGTGTGGGACCTGCCGGACACGTACGTCCTGCGCGCCGGCGACCGTGTGGTCCTGGCGGCGACCCGCCGGGGGCTGGCGGAACTGCTGGGGCGGCGGACACGGAGTGCACGCTGACCCGTCGCGGCCGCTCCCCCTCCCGGCACCTGCGGGAGCCCCTCCGGGGTGGGCAAGGGGGCTGCCGCTCGCCCGCGCCAGGACCACCGCGCGCCGGCAGGGAGCCGAAGCCTCCTCCGGCGCGCGGGAGGCGCCGTCACTGCGGCAGGTGCCGGGCCGCGAAGTCGAGCTCCAGACGGATCTGCTTGATCCGTTCGTCCACCACCAGCGAGCCGTGCCCCGCGTCGTAGCGGTAGACCTCGTGGACCGCGTTGCGCGACTCGAGGCGCTTGACGTAGTTCTCGATCTGCTGGATCGGGCAGCGCGGGTCGTTCACCCCCGCGGAGATGTAGACCGGAGCCTTCACCTGGTCGACGTAGGTGATCGGGGACGACGCCTCGAAGCGCTCGGGGACCTCCTCGGGCGTGCCGCCCAGCAGGGTGCGGTCCATGGCCTTCAGCGCTTCCATCTCGTCGTGGTACGCGGTGACGTAGTCCGCGACCGGGACCGCCGCGATGCCCAGCGCCCAGTACTCCGGCTGTGTGCCGAGGCCCAGCAGGGTCAGATAGCCGCCCCAGGAGCCGCCGGTGAGGATCAGCCGGCCCGGGTCGGCCAGGCCGGAGGAGATGGCCCACTCCCGGACCGCCGCGATGTCCTCCAGCTCGATCAGGCCCACCCGGTACTTCAGGGCGTCCGTCCAGGCGCGGCCGTACCCGGTGGAGCCGCGGTAGTTGACGCGGACCACCGCGTAGCCGTGGTCGACCCAGGCCGCCGGGCCCGCCGCGAAGGAGTCGCTGTCGTGCCAGGTCGGGCCGCCGTGGATGTCGAAGACGGTCGGCAGCGGGCCGGTCGCGCCGGCCGGCTTCTGCACGAGCGCGTGGATGCGGCCGCCCGGGCCCTCCACCCACACGTCCTCCACCGGCACCGAGCCGGGCGACTTCATGCCGGGCGGGTCCAGGACCACACCGCCGGACGTGGAGCGCACCGCCGGCGGCTGCGCGGCCGACGACCACAGGTACTCCACGCTGCCGTCGGGGCGGGCCGTCGCACCGGAGACCGCGCCGCGCGGCGTGGGGATCTTCTCCAGCCGGCGACCGGCGAGGTCGTACCGGAAGAGCTCGCCGCGCGCCTCGAAGCCGTGCGCGATGAGCAGGGCGCTGCCGTCCGGGTACCACTCGGCGCTGACGTCGCCGGGCAGGTCCAGCTCCAGGTCGGTCTCCTCGCCCGTCACCACGTCCCACACCATCGGCTCCCAGCGTCCGCGCCGCTGGTGGCCGATGAGCAGCCGGGTGTCGCCCGCCACGGGTGCGAAGCCCAGCACCTCCAGGCCGAGCTCCTCGGCGCCGCCGCGGGTGTCGTCCAGCTCGGCGACCGTCGTGCCGTCGGGGCGCATCACGCGCAGCGCGGAGTGCATCGCGTCCCCGTGCTCCGTGTGCTCCACGGCGATCAGCGATCCGTCGTAGGAGAGGTCGCCGACGCCCGCCGACTCACGGTGCCGGTACAGCTCCACCGGCGCCTCGCCCGTCCGCACCAGGTGGATCGTCGTGCCGTCCTCGTCGGTGGAGCGGCCGACGACCGCCGTGCGGCCGTCGCGGCCCAGCGCGAGGCCCGCCGGGTACGAGGGGTCCAGGCCCGGGGCGGCCAGCTCGTCCTCGCCGCCGGAGAACCGCTGCCTGCGCCAGACGCCGAACTCGTCGCCGTCCTTGTCGTCGAACCACCAGATCCACTCGCCGTCCGGCGAGAGCACCCCGTCCGTCGTGCCGTTCGGCCGGTCGGTCACCTGGCGCTGCTCACCGGTCGCCCGGTCCCAGGCGTACAGCTCGTACGTCCCCGTCGCGTTCGACACGAAAAGGGAACGGTCGGGGGCGTCCTCCGCCCAGTCGGGAAGGGACACCCGGGGCGCGCGGAAGCGCTTCTCCCAGTCCGGCATCTCCCCGGTCTGCTGCACTCGCTCGGTCTGGTGGTCCGCCCGGTCCGGCGCGTCGGACCCGTTGCTCTCAGTCATGACCCCATACTGCCCGTCCGGACGGGCATCGCGCGTCCTCGGTCCCCAGCCTGTGGACAACTTCCTGCGGAACTTCCACCGGACCCTTCACACGATGTGACGAACGGACCGCGCACCGCCGTTCACCAGGCCCTCGCCCGGGCCTTCCGAGGACCCGCTCGCCCGGGCCTTCCGAGGACCCGCTCGCCCGGGCCCTCGAGGGCCGTCCCGCAGGCGACCCCGCGGGACGGGAACCGTCCGCGGGCCCGTACCGTTGAGGGCGTGTACCGGTTTCTGCTGACCCCCCGCTGGTGGGCGATCAACGTCTTCCTGCTGCTCTCGATCCCCTTCTGCGTGTTCATGGGGTCCTGGCAGCTGGGCCGGTTCGAGGACCGGGTGGACAACCACCGCGAGGCCGAGGCGCAGGTCGCCGATGCCAGGAAGGACAAGCCCCGGCCGCTGGACGACCTGCTGCCCGTGACCAAGGCCACGTCCGGCAAGCAGACCACCGCGACCGGCCGGTACGACACCCAGCTCCTGGTCCCCGACCGCACGCTGGACGACAAGGACGGCTACTACGTCCTGACCCTGCTGCGCACCGAAGCCGGCCGCGCCCTGCCCGTCGTACGCGGCTGGCTGCCCGGCGAGCCCGACCCCTCGAAGGCGCCCGCGCCGCCCGCCGGCGAGGTCACCGTCACCGGAGCGCTCCAGGCCTCCGAGACGCCCGGCAGCAACGGCGTCAGCGCCCGCAGCGGCCTGCCGGAGGGACAGACCGCCGCGATCAGCGCGGCCTCCTTGATCAACCTCGTCCCGTACGACGTCTACGACGCCTGGGTCACGCTGAACGACGGCGACTCGGGCATGCGCGCGGTCCCCGCGTCCGCGCCCGGCGGCACGGGCCTCGACCTCAAGGCCTTCCAGAACCTCGGCTACACCGCGGAGTGGTTCGCCTTCGTCGGCTTCGCGATCTTCATGTGGTTCCGCCTGTTCCGCCGCGAGGTGGAGCTCGCCCGGGACGCGGAGCTGGGCATCCTGCCGGAGGAGGCGGAGGCCGAAGCGAGGGAGGCCGCCGCGGAATCGGCGGTGGCCGCTGCGGAATCGGCGGATCCGGTGACGGAGCGGAAGCCGTCCAGCACGTCGGGGGTGTGACCCCGGATCCTCCGGACCGCGACAGCGGCTACGGCCGGAGGGCTCTCCCGAACGACGGACGTGCCCGTGAGCAGGGCGCCGTGGGCATGGTGCCGCTCCGGTCCGGCCGTCCGCCAGGTCCCTAGGCCTGGGCCAGCAGCCCCGTCCAGTAGACCGTCCCCGCGCAGGCGTTGCTGACCGTGGTGGTGGCCGTGCCCGAGCCTGTGGCCGTCGTGTAGGTCACCGCCACGCTGCCCTCGGTGCCGCCGTCCTGGCGGAGGAGCTGGGTCGTCGTGCCGGTGCCCGTGCCCGAGGAGGCCCCGGTCGTGTTCGTCGGCTCCTCGGTCGGGGTCGGGTCTGCCGAGGGGCCGCCGGTGCCGCCGCCCGCGGTGTCGCCGGGGACCGGACAGGTCTCCGAGGGCACCCAGGCGAACCGCACCTCGTACGCCTCGCCCGGCTTCAGGACCACGGTCGCCGCCTCCAGCGACGGGTCCGGCAGGGCGGCCGCAGCGTCGCCCGCGACATGACGGGCCGTGCCGATCTTCGCCGCGTCGGCCGCGCCCTGCGGGGTCGCGCTCACGGTGCCCGCGCCCTCGACGACGCACGCCGTGCCGGAGACGTTGGCGACCCGGAAGGAGCCGTAGACCGCGCCCGCAGAGTCGGGGGCGGCGCTGGTCGCGGTGGCCGGACCGAGCTGACCGGCGGTACAGGCGGGGGCGTCCGCCGTGGTGCCGGCCGAGGGATCACCGCCCTCCGAGGCGCCCGTGCTCGTACCGGTGCTCGCGCCGGCCTTGTCCCCCTCCTTCGTGGGGTCCTTCCTGTCGTCGCCGACCTCGTCGGAGGCGCCGCCCGCAGTGGTCTCGCCGCTTCCTGCCTCCTTGCCCTGCCCGGTGCCGCCCTGGGCCTGCGAGGCGTGGCCGACGGCGGACGGGTTGGCGTCCGAGCCGGAGGTGGTGGAGACGTGGACCGCCGCGGGGACGGCGGTGCCGAGGAAGAGCGCGGCGGCCGCCGCGCCGACGAGTGCCTGGCGTTTGCGCGCACGGCGGGCGGGGACCGCCCGGCGCAGGTAGTCCAGGGTGCCGTCGCTCGGCTCCACGTCCTGGACGGCCTGGTGCAGCAGGGTGCGCAGATGCAGCTCGTCCGAGTCGAGCCCCTCGGGGCTCTGTTCGTCCCGGCCGTCGTTCACAGTTCCGTTCCCAGCGTGCGTGTGTGTCGGGTTCTGCCCGTGCGGGGTCACGAGCGCGCGCAGCCGCGCGAGCCCGTCCCCCTCGGGCACGCCCCCGTGGTCCGGATCCCGTACGGGTTCCGGACGGCGTTCCGCGGCATCAGGGCCCGGGTCCGGTTCCGGTTCCGGGTCCGGTTCCGGGTCAGGTGCGGTGTCCTCCACGTCCTCGGCCTGCGGCTCCGACGCGGAGTCATCCTCCCCCACCGCGTCCGCGGTGCGTCCGGATCCGGCCGCGCGCCGGTCGCCCTCGGGTCCGCCGTCGCCGTCGGCGGAGTCCTCGCCGGCGCCGGCCGTACGGCCCTCCGCGGGCTCCTGGCCCTTCGCGGTGTCCGCCGCGCCGGAGGAGTCCCGCGAGCCCACCGGCTCGCGTTCCTCGAGGCGCGGGTCCCGCACGTCCTGGCCGTCGCTCATGCCGATGCCTCCATGGCCACCCGCAGCGCGGCGATGCCGCGTGAGCCGTACGCCTTGACCGAGCCGAGCGAGATGCCGAGCGTCTCGGCGACCTGGGCCTCCGTCATGTCGGCGAAGTAGCGCAGCACCAGCACCTCGCGCTGGCGGCGCTGAAGCCCCTTCATCGCCTTGATGAGGGAGTCGCGTTCGAGCTGGTCGTACGCGCCCTCCTCCGCGCTCGCCATGTCGGGCATGGGCTTGGACAGCAGCTTGAGGCCGAGGATGCGGCGGCGCAGCGCGCTGCGGGACAGGTTGACGACCGTCTGGCGCAGGTAGGCCAGGGTCTTCTCCGGGTCACGGACGCGCTTGCGGGCGGAGTGGACGCGGATGAACGCCTCCTGGACGACGTCCTCGCAGGAGGCCGTGTCGTCGAGGAGCAGCGCGGCGAGGCCCAGCAGCGAGCGGTAGTGCGCGCGGTAGGTCTCGGTGAGGTGGTCGACCGTGGTGCCGGCCGCCGTCGTCTCGTCGGCGCCGTCGCGCTGACCGGGGATGCGGGCGGGGCGCGCTGCGGGCATGGGGGCGATCACCGGCATGCCACCGGACGCGCCGGCCACGCGGGGCCGGAGCGTGCCGCGAGGCGGCCGGAACGCCGTGCCACGGGGCGCTGTGAAGTCGAGTACCTCTGCCACGCCAGTTGGACACACTTCCCCCCGTAAGGGTTGTACGTGCCGGGCGTCACGTCTGCGCCGACCGGTACCGTCCACCGCCCACCCGCGTCAGGCAGCACCACCGACAGCACACCGAATGCCCTCATGCGTCCCGCTCTTCCCCTGTGTTTCATATGAACGGACGTCCCCACGCCCGGCTCCAGACGTCCCCACGTCTGGGAAGCAGCGTCCCCACGTCCCGGATAAGGGTGACCGCAAAGACGCTCCCCGCCCTCCGCACGGTTGCGGCTGGCGGGGAGGTGAATCCTCGTCTGCAATCCTCGGCCCAGGAAGTTGCATGTTCAAGTGGCCAGAACCGACCGGTCCGGCTCCGAGCCCCTCACAGATCCTACAAATGAATCTTCTGTGATCCAGACCTTTTTACCGCTCGACCGCCCGATGCTCAGCGGCTATCAGCTCGGCGATCTGCGCGGTGTTGAGCGCGGCCCCCTTGCGCAGGTTGTCCCCGCACACGAAGAGCTCCAGCGCCGTGGGGTCGTCCAGGGCCCGGCGCACCCGGCCGACCCAGGTGGGGTCGGTGCCGACGACGTCGGCGGGCGTCGGGAACTCCCCGGCGGCCGGGTTGTCGAAGAGGACGACGCCGGGGGCGGTCGCGAGGATCTCGCGCGCCTTGTCGACGGTGACCTCGCCCTCGAAGCGGGCGTGCACGGTGAGGGAGTGCACGGTGACCACGGGGACGCGGACGCAGGTGACGGCGACCGGGAGGGCGGGCAGGCCGAGGATCTTGCGGGACTCGTCCCGCACCTTCATCTCCTCGGACGACCAGCCGTCCTCGCGCAGCGACCCGGCCCACGGCACGACGTTCAGCGCGACCGGCTCCGGGAAGGGCCCGGTGTTGTCGCCCACGGCCCGCCGTACGTCGCCGGGGTTCGTGCCCAGCTCCGTGCCGGCGACCAGGGAGAGCTGGTCGCGCAGGGTCCGCACGCCGGCCTGACCGGCGCCGCTGACCGCCTGGTACGACGAGACGACCAGCTCGCGCAGGCCGAACTCGGCGTGCAGCGCGCCGAGCGCGACGATCATCGACAGGGTGGTGCAGTTGGGGTTGGCGACGATGCCGCGGGGACGGCTGCGTACCGCGTGCGGGTTGACCTCGGGGACGACCAGCGGCACGTCCGGGTCCATGCGGAAGGCGCCGGAGTTGTCGACGACGACCGCACCGCGCGCGGCGGCGACGGGCGCCCACTCGGCGGAGACCTCGTCGGGCACGTCGAACATGGCGACGTCGACCCCGTCGAAGGCGTCCTCGGTGAGCGCCACCACCTCGACCTCCTCGCCGCGCACGGACAGCTTGCGGCCGGCCGAGCGCGGGGAGGCGACGAGCCTGATCTCGCCCCAGATGTCCGCGCGCTGCGACAGGATCTGGAGCATGACCGTGCCGACGGCCCCGGTCGCCCCCACGACCGCGAGCGTCGGCCGCCCGGAACGTCCGGGTCCTGCGGTGCCGGTCATCAGCGGCCGGTGCCTCCGTAGACCACGGCCTCGTCGCTGTCGGAGTCGAGTCCGAAGGCGGTGTGCACGGCGCGCACGGCCTCCGGCACGTCGTCCTTGCGGGTGACGACCGAGATGCGGATCTCGGAGGTCGAGATCAGCTCGATGTTCACACCGGCGTCACTGAGCGCGGTGAAGAAGTCGGCGGTGACCCCGGGGTTGGTCTTCATACCCGCGCCGACCAGGGAGATCTTGCCGATCTGGTCGTCGTAGCGCAGGGAGTCGAAGCCGATGGCGCCCTTGTTCTTCTCCAGGGCGTCGATGGCCTTGCGGCCCTCGGACTTCGGCAGGGTGAAGGAGATGTCCGTCAGGCCGGTGGACGCGGCGGACACGTTCTGCACGACCATGTCGATGTTGATCTCGGCGTCCGCGATGGTGCGGAAGATCGACGCGGCCTCGCCGGGCTTGTCGGGCACGCCGACGACCGTGATCTTGGCCTCGGAGGTGTCGTGCGCGACACCGGAGATGAGAGCCTGCTCCACCTGCTTGTCCCCTTGCTCGATCGGCTCGCTGCTGACCCACGTGCCCTTGAGTCCGCTGAAGGACGAGCGGACGTGGATCGGGATGTTGTACCGGCGGGCGTACTCCACGCAGCGGTGGAGCAGCACCTTGGAACCGGAGGCGGCCAGTTCGAGCATGTCCTCGAACGAGATCCAGTCGATCTTCCTGGCCTTCTTCACCACGCGGGGGTCGGCAGTGAACACACCGTCGACGTCCGTGTAGATCTCGCACACCTCGGCGTCGAGCGCCGCGGCGAGGGCGACGGCGGTGGTGTCGGAACCGCCGCGGCCGAGC
This sequence comes from Streptomyces sp. GB4-14, assembly GCF_022696125.1. Taxonomy (NCBI): domain Bacteria; kingdom Bacillati; phylum Actinomycetota; class Actinomycetes; order Kitasatosporales; family Streptomycetaceae; genus Streptomyces; species Streptomyces sp. GB4-14. Next base: position 2,919,433 of record NZ_RZHO01000002.1, read on the forward strand.
GTGGTGATGTCCTTGGTGTCCTGGCTGACGCCCTGGAACCCGGCGACGATGGCGATGTTGCCCTCGTCCACCGAGGCCTTGATCCGGCCCGGCGTGACATCGATGATGCGGGCTTTGTTGTGGACCGAGTCGGTGATGACACCTGCCTGGCTGCCGGTGAAGCTCTGGGCGTTGTGACCCAGGTTCTTGATCGCCATGGCCAGCAGGGCCATGGAGATCCGCTCTCCGGCGGTCAGCAGCATGTCGAGCTCGCGGCCGGCAGGAATCGGGGAAACCTGCTCGGCGAGATCGATCAGCTCGTCCGTCGTGTCGCCCATCGCGGAAACCACGGCGACCACCTGGTGGCCGTTCTTCTTGGCTTCCACGATCCTCTTGGCGACGCGCTTGATGCCTTCGGCATCGGCTACGGAGGAGCCTCCGTACTTCTGCACGACAAGGCCCACGTGCGCTCCTCGCTCAGTCCGTCGTTGTCCACAGTCCGCCCACATATGTGTGCGCTGCGGTCCGCTCAGTCTATCGACGTCCGAAAATCCACCCTTCGCGATATCGCATGGTGAGACACCGGACGCCCGCGACGGGCTCCTGCCCAGCCCCACGCCCCACCACTCGGAAAAGTGCCCCGCGTCACACCGCGCACGGTCCTTTTCGGCCGGTCACGCCTGACGGGAGGCACGTTTCACGGGGGACACATCCATGACCGGCCCGGGCTTCCCCAGGTGCTGCGGCACCTGGGGGCGTCGTCGCCGGGAGCCGGCGGCGGGTCACTGGACCGGGCGCATGCGCAGGGGGGTGCCGATCTCTTCGGCCATGACCCTGCCGGCCTCGGCCTCCAGGGCCTCGTCGCCCAGGCCCTGGTCCGTGTCCAGGCCGTCGAGTTCGGCGAGGGGCTGGTTCAGGCGGACGTGGGCGACGACCGACTGGAGGGCGCGCAGGGTCGCCGACGCCGTGGAGCCCCAGTTGGAGAAGTAGGAGAACTGCCACCACCACAGCGCTTCCGACGTGCGGCCCGCCTTGTAGTGGGCCATGCCGTGGCGCAGGTCGGTGATGACGTCGGTGAGGTCGTCGGAGATGCGGGCCGGGACGGAGGCCTTGCGCGGCTCGTACGGGTCGAAGACCTCGGAGTAGACGTCGATCGGGTCGAGCAGCCGCGCCAGGTTCTCGCGCAGCTCGTCCACGTCCGGCTCGGGGCCCATGTCCGGCTCGTAGCGCTCGTCGGGGACGATGTCCTCGTGGGCGCCCAGCCGGCCGCCGGCCAGGAGCAGCTGGGAGACCTCCAGGAGGAGGAAGGGCACCGCCGAGTCCGGCTCGTCGCCCTTCGCGACCTCCGTGACGGCCACCAGGAAGCTCTCGATCTGATCGGCGATCTGGACCGCGAAGTCGTCCGGGTTCTGGTCGGTCGCGTGCAGCGTGGCGTCAGACATCTAGGAGTCGTCTCCCCTCGAAGGCGCGGCCGAGCGTGACCTCGTCCGCGTATTCCAGGTCGCCGCCCACCGGGAGGCCGCTGGCCAGGCGGGTGACCTTCAGGCCCATGGGCTTGATCATGCGGGCGAGGTACGTGGCCGTGGCCTCGCCTTCGAGATTGGGGTCCGTGGCGAGGATCAGCTCGGTGACCGTGCCGTCCGCCAGCCGCGCCAGCAGCTCCCTTATGCGCAGATCGTCGGGGCCCACCCCGTCGATCGGGCTGATCGCGCCGCCCAGCACGTGGTAGCGGCCGCGGAACTCACGCGTGCGCTCGATCGCGACGACGTCCTTCGGCTCCTCCACGACGCAGATGACCGCGGGGTCGCGCCGGGTGTCGCGGCAGATGCCGCACAGCTCCTCCTGCGCGACGTTCCCGCAGACCGCGCAGAAGCGGACCTTCGCCTTGACCTCCATCAGCGCCTGCGCCAGACGCCGTACGTCCGTCGGTTCCGCCTGCAGGATGTGGAAGGCGATCCGCTGCGCGCTCTTGGGACCGACGCCGGGAAGCCGTCCCAGCTCGTCGATGAGGTCCTGGACCACGCCTTCGTACAACGGACTGCCGTCCCTTCCTGATGTTCCTTCACTACGTACGGTAGAGGGCCGCGGCCCTGCTTAGAAGAGCCCTGGAGGGCCGGGAAGCCCCGGCCGGCCGGCCGCCCCCGTCAGAAGGGGAGGCCGGGGATGCCGCCCCCGCCGAGGCCCTGGGCGAGCGGGCCGAGCTTCTGCTGCTGCAGCGTCTGCGCGTTCTCGTTCGCCGCCTGGACCGCCGCGACGACCAGGTCCGCGAGGGTCTCGGTGTCCTCCGGGTCCACGGCCTTCGGGTCGATCTTCAGCGCCCGCAGTTCGCCGGAGCCGGTGACGGTGGCCCGCACCAGGCCGCCGCCCGCCTGGCCCTCGACCTCCGTGCGCGCCAGCTCCTCCTGGGCCTTGGCCAGGTCCTGCTGCATCTTCTGGGCCTGCTGGAGCAGCTGCTGCATGTTGGGCTGGCCACCACCGGGGATCACGATTCGCTCCTAGGTCGGTACGTCGGGTCGGTATTCGGGTCGGTATTCGGGTCGGTATTCGGGTCGCTACGTCGCTCCGGGTGCGGGTCACGCACCGCTCGGCACGAGCCTACGTGCTCGGGACGGCCGTCGCCCCGGCACTCTTTCGGGTGAGTCCGTTCCCGGGCCCTATACCTGATGACCGCCTTCTTCCGGGCGTAAAAGCGCGCGAACCCCCGACGCGCCCACCCGTTGGGCGGTAGGAAGGGCCCGGCGCGCGAGCACCACGCGTGACCGGCCGACCGCGTGCGGTGCCTGCGCGGTGCGTGCGCGCGGGTCGGTCAGGTCGGTTCAGGAGGGGAGAAACCGGGTGGTTCAGCCGGAGATGCAGCCCGAGGGTCGGCCTCACGACGGGCGGGGCGAAGGCGCGGCGGGGCTGCGTCCGGGCGATCCCGTCGGCCGGGCGTTCCCGCTCGGGGACTGGGGGGAGCCGGCCGCGCGGCTGGACGAGCTGTACCGGTGGGTGGAGCGCGGGGCGCTGGACACCGCCGCGTGGTACCTCGAGGACCGGATGTGGAAGCGGCGGTGCGCGTGGGCGCTGCGGGCCGGTACGGCGGTGGGTGCGCTGGCCGGGGCCGCGTTGCCGCTGCTGGATCTGACCGGGGCGGCGGACGGTGTCACGCCGTGGGGGTATCTGGCGCTGCTGGTCGCTGTCGCGTGTGTGGCGGGCGACCGGTTCTTCGGGATGACGTCCGGGTGGATGCGGGACGTGGCGACCGCGCAGGCTGTGCAGCGGCGGCTGCAGGCGTTCCAGTTCGACTGGGCGTCGGAGTGCGTGCGGGAGGTGCTGGGGCCTGCGGAGGGGACGGCGAGCGAGGCCGCGGAGCGGTGTCTGACGGTGCTGCGGCGGTTCACCGAGGACGTGACGGAGCTGGTCCGGACGGAGACGGCGGACTGGATGCTGGAGTTCCGGAGCGGGGTGCCGTTGGGGGTGCGGAACGCGCTGGCCGGCGGGGGGCGGCCTGAGGGGGCGCTGCCCGTCGGGCGGTTTTCGGCTCCGCCCAACGGGGCACGGCCGAACATGCCTCGGCAGCGGCCGCCGGAGGCGCGGTGAGGGGCCGCCGGGGGCGGTTCGGTATGCGGTGCGTCCGGTGCGCGCTGGTGTGGGACGGGCGCGGTGCGTCCACCCGCGCCGGTATGAGTGCGAGCGCCGTGCGTCCACCCGCGCCGGTATGAGTGCGAGCGCCGTGCGTCCACCCGCGCCGGTGTGAGTGCGAGCCGAGGGGGCGCAGCCCGGCGCTCGCGGGGTGCCGTCAGTCGCGTGTGTACGTCAGTTGTTCGCCCGTGCCCGTGCTTGTGCGGCGGAGGGAGCCGTTCGGGAGCAGGGTGATGTCGCTCGCGGAGCCGGGGGTGCAGGCGGTGCGGGGTTCGCCGACGGTGACGGTGGAGGGGCCGATCCGGAGGCGGCCGTCGGAGGCGCCGGTGAGGCGGGCCTCGAAGACGCAGTGGTAGGTGCCGTTGCCGGTGGGACCGTCGGCCACCAGGGACATCACCGTGTCGCCGATCTCGCCCTGCTGCACGGTGAGGCGGCGGCTGTGGGAGCCGCTGTCGTTGTCGATGGTGGTGGACCAGCGGCCGAGGAACTCCTCCGGGACCGGCCCGCCCGCGGGCGCGCCGCCGCTCGGTGAGCCCGTCCCCGTGGGCGGGGCGTCGTCGGTGGTGGCCGCGTCGCCGGTGCTCTGCGGCGCGCTGCTCGGCGCGGCGGGCGTCGACGGGTCGCCGCCCGCGCGGTCGTCGTCCCGGGCACCGCTCATCAGCGCGTACACGCTGCCGCCCGCGGCGAGCGCCACCACCAGCGCGATCACCACGAGCAGCGCGGTGGAGCGGCTGTCGCGGCGCGGCTCCTGCGAGGGCGGGACGTACGGCGGCGGTCCGTAGGGCGGCGGACCGTAGGGCGGGGTCGCGCCCGCGCCGTGGCCGCCGTACGGGTAGCCGTAGGCGGGCGGCTGCGGATGCTGCTGCGGTTGCCCGTAGGCGCCCCCGCCGTACGCGCCTCCCCCGTGTCCGCCGTGTCCGCTGCCCGCGCCCGGAGCCCCCGGCGGCGGGGCCGGGTCGCCGCCCTGGCCGACGACGACCGTGGGCAGGTGGTTCACGCCGGGCTGTCCCGGAGGGGGCGGGGCGGACGCGTCCGGGGGCGGGGCCGCGCCGTCGTCGGCGGCGCGCGCGTGCTCGGCGGGCGCGTCCTCCCCGCGCTGCCTGGAGGACCCCGGCCCTTGAGGGTCCTCCGCGTCGAGCAGCCGTACCGCGTGCCGGCCCAGCTGGGCGACCAGCGCGCCGGGCAGCCACGGGTCGCGGGAGCGGCCGTCGGCGACCGTGTCCTGCGCGCCGGTGGCGGCCAGCACCTCGTCGAGCGTGGGCCGGGCCGCCGGGTCCTTGCGCAGGCACGCCCGCACCAGGTCGGCGAGCCCCTCGGGCACCTGCGTCAGATCGGGCTCCTCCTGCGCGATGCGGAACATCAGCGCGTGCACCCCGCTGCCCGCGGTGCCGAACGGCAGCCTGCCGGTCGCCGCGTAGGCGAGCACGGAGCCGAGGCAGAACACGTCGCAGGCGGGCGTGATGCGGTCGCCGCGCACCTGCTCGGGCGCCATGAAGCCGGGCGAGCCGACGAGCGCGCCGGTGCGGGTGAGCCCGCCGTCGGTGATCGTCTCCAGCGCCCGGGCGATGCCGAAGTCGATGACGCGCGGCCCGTCGATGGTGACGAGGACGTTGGACGGCTTGAGGTCGCGGTGGACGATCCCGGCCGCGTGGATGTCCTTGAGGGCGTACGCGAGGCCGGCGCCGAGGATGCGCACCGACCGCTCGGGCAGCGCCCCGTGGTCGTGGCCCACCACCTGCTGCAGGCTCGGCCCGGCGACGTACCCGGTGGCAACCCACGGCACGGCCGCCTCGGTGTCGGCGTCCAGCACGGGTGCGGTCCAGTCGCCACCGACCTGCCGGGCGGCCCGCACCTCCTGGCGGAAGCGGGCGCGGAACTCCTCCTGCCGGGCGAGCTCCTCGCGGACGAGTTTCACGGCGACGGTGCGTCCCCGGTCGGAGCGGGCGAGGTAGACCTGGCCCATGCCGCCGGCGCCCAGCCGCGCGAGCAGCCGGTAGCCCCCGATCGTCTGCGGATCCCCGATCCCGAGCTGGTCCATCGCTGCGCCGCCTTCCCCCCGCAGTGAGCAACGGATCGAGGATAGTGGCGGGCCGGTGCCGGTCGGGCGGGGCGACGTCTACGGTTCCGTAACAGGCGTGCCGAGACCGTCGAGCACCGTGGACAGACGTTCCAGCGCCCGCACCGCCTCCGCGAGTCCCTCCTCCCCGTACGCCTCCCGGTACGCCGTCGCGAGCCGTGCGGCGAAGGCCGCGTGGCCGGGGTCGATGCGGCGGACGGCCGCGTATCCCTCCTCGGTCGGGGCGAGGAGTTTGGCCCGGCGGTGGGCGGGGTTGGGCCGGTACTCGGCGAACCCCCGCTCCACCAGCAGGTCGGCGACGCGCTGCACGCTCTGCCGGGTGATGCCCATGGCGCGGGCGATCCCGGACACCGGCAGCGGCTCCCTGAGCACCGCGCCCAGCACCTGCCACCGGGCGGCGGTGATCCCGGCGGGCCGGGCCAGCTCCTCGGCGACCGCGAGGAACTGGCCGTTGAGCCTGAACGCGCCGAGCGCGGCGCGGCTGAGCAGCTCCTGTTCCTCCTCGCTCACCGGCTCACCGCCTCCGTCCACTCCGTGTACGCGGCCGGGTCGGAGTGGTGGAACAGCCGGTACCAGGCGTCGACCGCCTTGTCGTCGTAGGCGCCGAGCAGGCGGAGGATTTCGCGGGCGAAGGCGACCGGCTCGGTCGGTCCGGCGGTCACGAGCGGGCCGTCGGTGACGGCGTCGGCCTCCACGTACCGCCCGGCGCCCGCGTATCCGGTCGCCGCGAGATAGGGGGCGGCGGCGCTGGTGTGCGCGCGGTCGTCGAGCAGGCCCTCGCGGGCGAGCCCGGCGGTGGCGCCGCAGATGGCGGCCACCGGCACGCCCGCGTCGAGGAAGGCGCGGGCGGTGCGCGCGACGGGGGCGAGGTCGTCGTCCTCGTCCCAGGCGGCGGCCCCGGGGAGGATCAGCAGGGAGCTGTCCTCGGGGCGCAGCTCCTCCAGCGCGAGGTCGGGCCGGGCGTGGAGGCCTCCCATGCTGGTGACGGGCCAGCCGCCGGGGGTCGCGGTGCGGACCTCGAAGCCCGCGAGGGCGAGGTGCGCGGTGGCGTGACCGGTCTCCCAGTCGGCCCAGGTGTCGTAGAGGGCGAGATGCACGGGCTTGCGGGTCATGACCGCTCCCTGGGGTCGATTCCACTGCCTAGCTATGACAATATCCTGTCATGACGACAGTAAACTGTCAATCACTCGCCGTCCCCCGCCCGCCTCCCTTGTCGACAACCTGTCGCGGAAACCCCCGCACCGCAGACACCCCGCCGATGTCGCCCGCCCACCGCCCCCGCCTACCCTCGGGCGCATGACCACTCAGCCGAACCCCGAGGCCGGCGCCGCCGTCAAGGCCGCCGACCGTGCGCATGTGTTCCACTCCTGGTCCGCGCAGGAGCTCATCGACCCGCTCGCCGTCGCCGGGGCGGAGGGGTCGTACTTCTGGGACTACGAGGGCCGCCGCTACCTCGACTTCACCAGCGGCCTCGTCTACACGAACATCGGCTACCAGCACCCCAAGGTCGTCGCCGCGATCCAGGAGCAGGCGGCGCGGATGACGACGTTCGCGCCCGCGTTCGCCGTCGAGGCGCGCTCGGAGGCGGCCCGCCTGATCGCCGAGCGCACCCCGGGAGACCTGGACAAGATCTTCTTCACCAACGGCGGCGCCGACGCCGTGGAGCACGCCCTGCGCATGGCCCGGCTGCACACCGGCCGGCCCAAGGTGCTCTCCGCGTACCGCTCGTACCACGGCGGCACCCAGCAGGCCGTGAACGTCACCGGCGACCCGCGCCGCTGGGCGTCCGACAGCGCCACCGCCGGGGTCGTGCACTTCTGGGCGCCGTTCCTGTACCGCTCGCGCTTCTACGCCGAGACCGAGGAGCAGGAGTGCGCGCGGGCGCTGGAGCACCTGGAGACGACGATCGCCTTCGAGGGGCCCTCGACGATCGCCGCGGTCATCCTGGAGACCATCCCGGGGACCGCCGGCATCATGCCGCCCCCGCCGGGCTATCTCGCCGGGGTCCGCGAGCTGTGCGACAAGTACGGGATCGTGCTTGTCCTCGACGAGGTGATGGCCGGGTTCGGCCGGACCGGCACGTGGTTCGCGGCCGACCTGTACGACGTCGTGCCGGACCTGATGACCTTCGCCAAGGGCGTGAACTCCGGGTACGTCCCGCTGGGCGGTGTCGCCATCTCCGCGGAGATGGCGGCCACCTTCGCCACCCGCCCCTACCCGGGCGGCCTGACCTACTCCGGGCACCCGCTGGCCTGCGCCGCCGCCGTCGCGACGATCAACGTGATGGAGGAGGAGGGCCTCGTCGAGAACGCGGCCGCCCTCGGCGCGTCCGTCGTCGGCCCCGGTCTGCGGGAGCTGGCCGAGCGTCACCCGAGCGTGGGCGAGGTGCGCGGCACCGGCATGTTCTGGGCGGTGGAGCTGGTGCGCGACCGGGAGACCCGGGAGCCGCTGGTGCCGTACAACGCGTCCGGCGAGGCGAACGCCCCGATGGCCGCGTTCGCCGCCGCCGCGAAGAAGGCCGGTCTGTGGCCCTTCGTGAACATGAACCGCACCCATGTGGTGCCGCCGCTCAACACGAGTGAGGCCGAGCTGAAGGAGGGTCTGGCGGCCCTGGACGCGGCCCTGTCGGTGGCCGACGAGTACGTGAGGTAACCGGCACGGGGGCGGTCCCCACCGGTTCCGGACGGGCGCGCGGCGGATCTCCCGCCCGCGCCCGTTCGAACATCCGGCGCCGCGCCCGGACCGCGTAAGGTGGCGTGCCCGTGGACTTCCGCGAGCACGCCACTCGAACGCGATGAGGGAGACGCCCCGACCATGCCCCGCCTCGGCCACGTCGCCGTGACCCGCAGCACCCTGCGGCAGCAGATCGCCGACGCGCTCCGTGACGAGGTGCTGGCCGGGCGGCTCCAGCCGGGGCAGGAGTTCACCGTCAAGGAGATCGCCGACCAGTACGGGGTGTCCGCGACGCCCGTGCGGGAGGCGCTGGTCGACCTGTCGGCGCAGGGGCTGCTGGACGCCGACCAGCACCGGGGCTTCCGGGTGCACGAGTACTCCCCCGACGACTTCCGCGGCATGATCGAGGCGCGCAGCCTGGTCACCGAGGGCATGTTCCACGCGCTCACCAGCGGCGGGGCGCCGCACCTGCGGCCCGACGAGCCACGGCTGGCGGCGCTCCTCGCGGGGGTGCGGCGGCGCGGCGAGGAGGCCCGGCGCGCGGCCCTGGCCGGCGAGGTCACCGTGCTGATCGGCTACGACCTGCGCTTCTGGCGGGAGCTGGCGTCCGCGTTCGGCAACCCGTACCTGACCGACTTCCTGCACCGGCTGCGGGTGCAGATGTGGGTGTACGTGGTGCAGCACCTGCGGCAGCTGCCCGATCCGCGGGGCCGCCTCTGGGCGCGTCACACCGAGCTGGTGGACGCTCTGACCGAGGGCGACACCGACACCGCGCGCGCCATCCTCGACGCGTACACCGCGTACTCCCTGTCCCTCGTGGAGGGCCTGACGGCCGACGCGGCGGGTAAGGGACCTGTACGACGGCCCGCACAGGAGGATCCGTCCGCCCGGGACGCCGATACGCTTCCCTGACCCCTGTCCCGAACCGTCTTCCCGGACCCGGACGTCCCACCCGACGACCGCGCGATACGAGGAGTCCTCTTTTGGCCTGTGACCTGTGGCTGGTACCGCTCGTCGACGTGTTGTGCCACACGCCCGACAATCCCTTCGCCGAGGAACTCGCGCAGTACAACACGGTGCTGGCCGACGCGGGGCTGCCGCCGGTGCCGGTGTACCAGTACATGCCGGGACTGACCGGCGACGTCGCCCCGGTCGCCGGGTTCGACTACGACGCCCTGCACTTCCTGCGGCGCGTGTACCTGCTCCAGGTCTGTGGTCTTCCGGTCACCCCGGTGGACGAACTGGGCGGTGACTACGAGCAGTTGCTGGAGATGTTCGAGGCGACGGCCCAGCAGTCGCACCTGGTGTGGCACTACGACCACGCGGGCGCGTACGTGCCCGTGGACTTCCCGAGCCCGCTGTCCAGCGACGAACTCCTCGCGGGCGGCGGACCGCTGGGCTCCTCGCACGCGCTGCTGCGCGAACTGGAGCTGGTCGCCCCGTCGATCGGCATCGACCCGGCGAACCCGCCGGCCGCGCCCGAACCGCCGCAGGCTCCCACGGAGCTGGAGGAGCCGGCCGTCCCCGCTCCCTACGACCCGAGCCCGTTCGCCCGCGAACGGCACGTCTGGCTCGGCCTGCACGCGGCGGCCACCCGGAGCCTGGCGCAGGGGTCGATGATCGTCTTCAGCTGAGGGTCACCCCAGCGCGGAGAGCCCCTTTCGCAGGTCGTCCGCGTTCATCACCGGGGTCATCTCGACCTGGGCGTCGAACTGCGAGAAGAACGGCTCGCCGGTGGGCGGGATCCGCGAGCTGTCCTCGAGGTCGAGGACGAGCAGGCAGGTCCGGCGGCCGCCGAGCGGACCGAAGTAGGCGGCCTCGGGGTGGAGCCGCTCCAGGGTCTCCTGCATCAGCTCGGGCATCTTCCCGCTGCGGATGACCTCGTTCGCCTTCTCCGTGTCCAGCGTCGCCTTGAGCATCACGCGCATCGCACTCACCCTCTTCCACGTCGATGCACGCGGCGGTACACGTCCAGGCTATGCCTGTGCACCGGCGCCCGCGCGGGCGCCGGTGCACACGGCGGCAGGCCTACAGGAACGAGTTGATCTCGATCGTCTCGTCGCGGCCCGGGCCCACGCCGATCGCGGAGATCGGGGCGCCGGACATCTCCTCCAGTGCCTTAACGTACGCCTGGGCGTTCTTCGGCAGGTCGGAGAAGGACTTCGCCTTGCTGATGTCCTCGTTCCAGCCCGGCAGCATCTCGTAGACCGGCTTCGCGTGGTGGAAGTCCGTCTGCGAGTACGGCAGCTCCTCGACGCGCCTGCCGTCGATCTCGTACGCCACGCAGACCGGGATCTGCTCCCAGCCGGTGAGGACGTCGAGCTTGGTGAGGAAGAAGTCCGTCAGGCCGTTCACCCGGGTCGCGTAGCGGGCGATCACCGCGTCGAACCAGCCGCAGCGGCGGTCACGGCCGGTGGTGACGCCCCGCTCGCCGCCGATGCGGCGCAGCGCCTCGCCGTCCTCGTCGAACAGCTCCGTCGGGAACGGTCCGGCGCCGACGCGGGTGGTGTACGCCTTGAGGATGCCGATGACCCGGCTGATCTTCGTCGGGCCCACGCCGGCACCGGTGCAGGCGCCGCCGGCGGTCGGGTTCGACGAGGTGACGAAGGGGTACGTACCGTGGTCGATGTCGAGCAGGGTGCCCTGGCCGCCCTCGAAGAGGACCACCTTGTCCTGCTCCAGCGCCTCGTTCAGCACCAGCACGGTGTCGGCGACGTACGGGGCGAGCTTCTCCGCGTAGCCCAGCAGCTCCTCGACCACCTGCTCCACGGCGATCGCGCGCCGGTTGTAGAGCTTGGTGAGCATCTGGTTCTTGACGTCGAGCGCCGCCTCGACCTTCTGGGTGAGGATCGACTCGTCGTAGAGGTCCTGCACCCGGATGCCGACGCGGTTGATCTTGTCGGCGTAGGTCGGGCCGATGCCGCGGCCGGTGGTGCCGATCTTCCGCTTGCCGAGGAAACGCTCGGTCACCTTGTCCACCGTCACGTTGTACGGCGTGATGATGTGCGCGTTGCCGCTGATCAGGAGCTTGGACGTGTCGACGCCGCGCTCGTTCAGACCGCTCAGCTCGGAGAGCAGGACCGACGGGTCGACGACGACGCCGTTACCGATGACCGGCGTGCAGCCGGGGGACAGGATCCCGGAAGGGAGCAGGTGAAGGGCGTACTTCTGATCGCCCACGACCACCGTGTGGCCGGCGTTGTTGCCGCCCTGGTAGCGCACCACATAGTCGACGGAACCACCGAGCAGGTCCGTCGCCTTTCCCTTGCCTTCGTCACCCCACTGAGCACCGAGCAGCACAAGTGCGGGCACGCGCGTACACCCCTTCCGGGCGGGGCATGTCCAAGGTCAGGGGCGCACACGGAGGATCTCCGCCGCGTGCACCGCGACCACCGTTGGCCGCCAACCGTCGGACCGGATGCCCCGGAATAGACGAAGCCCCTGGCGCAATAGCGCAAAGGGGCTCTTGCACAAAGATGCTACCCGAGGAAGCGAGGCATGGCCGAGGTGGCGACATCCTGGACGTCTTCCGCGACGTCCGATCAGCTCCTGGTGGTCATCGATCCGGTCGCCCGGCGGGCGGACGGCGAGTCGGTCCGGATCGCGCGGGACGTGCTCCGCGCGGGTGCGGCGGGCGCGAAGGTGTGCCTGCCGGACGGTCCCGAGGAGTTCGCCCGGGCGCTCGCCCGGCGCGGCTCACGGCGTCCGGTGGTGGTGGGCGACGACCGGGCCCTGGTGCGGGCGGTGACGCTGCTGCACCGGCAGCGGGAGCTGGCCGGGTGCGCGCTGTCCCTGGTGCCGGTGGGCGGTTCCGTGTCGCTCGCCCGGGCACTGGGCGTGCCGTCCGGGGCGGTGGCCGCGGCTCGGGCCGTGCTGGACGGGGCGGAGCGGCGGATGGACCTGCTGGTCGACGACAGCGACGGGGTGGTGCTGGGCGCGCTGCGGATCCCTCCGCTCGGCGCCACGTCCCCCGCGCGGGACCCCGCGCGGGACCCCGCCGACGGGGTGCCCCGCCCCTGGCTGCGGACCTGCCGCTCCCTGGTGCGCACGCTCGCGCCCGCCCGGCCGCCCGCCGCGCCCGGTTCGGGGCCCACGCGGCTGCGGGTGGAGGTGGACGGGGAGACGCTCGTCGACCTGCACCAGTCGGTGGAGGCCGTCTCGGTCGTCCCCGGCGCCTCGGGCACGGCCCATGTGGAGGTCCGCCCCGCCTCGGTCGGCGCCGAGGCGTCCGCCCTGTCGGCGGAGGGCCGCACGATCACGGTCTCCGGCGCCCACTTCCGCTACCGCGCCGACGCAACGGTCTCCGGCCCGGTCCGCACCCGCACGTGGGAGGTCCGGGAGGGCGCGTGGGGGCTGACGGTCCCGGCGCGCTAGGCGTCCGCCCCGTCCCCGCCGAACAGTTCCTCGCGCCGGGCGCGCCAGCGCTCCATCATCGCCGGGACCTCCTTCTCCACGAACTCGAAGAAGGCCAGCGTCTCCGCCAGGCGGCGGCCCGCCGGGGTGTCCCCTCCCAGACTGGCGACGCCTTCCCGCAGAGCCACCTCCCAGCGCCTGATGACGGCCTCGCGATTGGTGAGGGCCTCGTACCACTGATCGCCGTGGACCCGGTAACGCTCCCGGCGCGAGCCGGGCTCACGCTCGCGCGACACCATGCGCACCTGGGACAGGTAGCGCACCGCGCCGGACACCGCGGCCGGGGAGATCTTGAGCTGTTCGCTCAGCTCGGCGGAGGTCAGGACACCGGCGTCGGAGGCGAGCAGAGCCACGAAGACACGGGCGGGCATACGCGGGAGCCCGGCTTCCACCAGTTGCGCCGCGAAGTGCTCCACGAACCGCGAGATCACCTCCGCGTCCCGGTCCGTCCCGCTGGGCTCCACCATGATCCGATCATCTCCCCTGCTCAGGCGCCCTGGATCAGTCCAGTCGGGATTTATACGGTTCCTTAACTTCACAATCTTCTGAAGGAAGCGTACGTTGCGCAGCATGACGAAGGCCATCTCCGTGTCCGGGCTGCGCAAGTCGTTCGGCCGGACCCACGCACTGGACGGGCTGGACCTGAGCGTCGAGACCGGCGAGGTCCACGGTTTCCTCGGCCCCAACGGCGCAGGCAAGTCGACCACCATCCGCGTGCTGCTCGGTCTGCTGCGCGCCGACTCCGGCACCGCCGAGGTGCTGGGGCAGGATCCGTGGCGCGACGCCGTGGCGCTGCACCGCCGTCTCGCCTACGTCCCCGGTGACGTGGAGCTGTGGCCGGGGCTGACCGGCGGCGAGGCCATCGACCTGCTGGCCCGGCTGCGCGGGGGCCTCGACGAGCGGCGCCGCGCCGAACTCGTCGAGCGGTTCGACCTCGACCCGACCAAGAAGGGCCGCGCCTACTCCAAGGGCAACCGGCAGAAGGTCGCCATCGTCGCCGCGCTCGCCTCCGACGCCGAACTGCTGCTGCTGGACGAGCCGACCGCGGGGCTCGACCCGCTGATGGAGGTCGTCTTCCAGGACGTCATCGCCGAGGCCAAGGCCGCCGGGCGGACGGTGCTGCTCTCCAGCCACATCCTGGCCCAGGTGGAGAAGCTCGCCGACCGGGTGAGCATCGTCCGCCAGGGCCGGACCGTGCAGACCGGCACCCTCGGTGAGCTGCGTCATCTGACCCGCACCACCGTCGAGGCGGAGACCGAACGGCCCGCGGCGGACCTCGCCCGCCTGCCCGGCGTCCACGACCTGCGGACCGTCGACGAGGCCACCGGCCGGATCCGCTTCACCGTCGACGGCGCCCAAGTCGGTGCCGCCGTCCGCGCGCTCACCGACCTCGGCGTCCGCAGCCTGGTCAGCCACCCGCCCACCCTGGAGGAGCTGATGCTGCGCCACTACGGCGACGAGCTGGCCGCCAACGGGCACGGCACCGGCGTCGACGGGCACGCCGCCGGACAGGGCACGGACGGAGAACCGCGATGACCTCCGTCACCGCCGACCCCGGCACCCGGGCGCCCGCCGCACCGGTCGCGGGCGGCAACGCGCTGGCAGGCACCCGGACCCTGATCCGCTTCGCCCTGCGCCGGGACCGGATCCGGCTCCCCGTGTGGATCCTGGCCCTGTTCCTCTCCACCCTCATGACGGCGAACAGCTTCAGGACGCTGTACAGCGACCCGGAGGACCGGGCGAACGCCGTCAGAAGCGTGGACAGCCCGGCCGGCCTGGCCATGTCCGGCCCCCGCCACTACCTCACCGACGACGGCTTCGGCTCCCTCCTCAGCCACCAGATGATCGGCTTCACGGCCGTCCTCGTCGGCCTCATGAGCGTGCTGGTCGTCACACGGCACACCCGCGCGGAGGAGGAGACGGGCCGCGCCGAGCTGGTGCGCTCGGCCGTCGTCGGCCGGCACGCCCACCTCGCCGCCGCCCTGGCCGTCGCCGCCCTGGCCAACCTCGCACTCGCGCTGCTGCTGGCCCTCGGCCTGACCGGCCTGGGTCTGGAGGGGGTCGACGCGAGCGGCTCGCTGGTCTACGGCTTCGCCCACGCCGCCGCCGGTCTCGTCTTCGCCGCCGTCGCCGCGGTCACCGTCCAGTTCACCGCGCACACGCGCGGGGCGTCCGGAACGGCGCTCGCGGTCATCGGCATCGCCTACGTGCTGCGCGCCGCCGGCGACAGCGGCACGAACGACACCCTGTCCTGGCTGTCCCCGATCGGCTGGGTGCAGCGCAGCTACCCGTACGTCGACGACCGCTGGTGGCCGCTGCTGCTGTGCCTGCTGTGCGCGGCGGGGTGCGCGGCTGCGGGCTTCCGGCTCTCCACCCGCCGGGACGTGGGCACGGGACTGCGTCCGCAGAAACCGGGCAGCCCCACCGCCTCCGCCGCGCTCACCACACCGGTCGGCTTCGCCCTGCGCCTGCACCGGGGGATGCTGGCCGGCTTCGGCGCCGGCCTGTTCCTGATGGGCGCGATGTACGGGTCGATCCTCGGGGACGCCGAGGACATGCTGGCGGGCATCGACGAACTCGAGGAGGCCCTGGAGCGCATCGGCGGGGCGAGCGTCGCCGAGTCCTTCGCCTCGATGGTCATGGTCGTCCTGACGGTCGTGGCGTCGGTGTACGTCGTGATGGCGGCCCTGCGGCCCCGTTCCGAGGAGACGGCGGGCCGCGCCGAGCCCCTGCTCGCCACCGGCCTCTCACGCTCCCGCTGGGTCGGCGGCCATCTGGCGGTGGCCATGGGCGGCGGCACGGTCGTCCTGCTGCTGGCCGGGCTCGGCTTCGGCCTGGCGGGCGCGGCCTCGACCGGTGACGCCGGGCTGGTGCCCGACCTGACGGGCGCGGCCCTCGCGTACGCACCGGCCCTGTGGGTCACGGTCGGCGTGGCGGTGGTCCTCTTCGGCTGGTTCCCCCGGGCGAGCCAGGCGGCCTGGGCCGTGCCGGTGTACGCGTTCGTGGTCGGTTATCTCGGCCAGATCCTCCGGTTCCCGGACTGGATGAACAACCTCTCCCCCTTCGGCCACATCCCCCGCCTGCCCGCCGCCGACATGCGCTGGACCCCGCTGTTCCTGCTGACCGTCGTGGCCGTCGCCCTGCTGTGGCTGGGCCTGACCGGCTTCCGCCGACGGGACCTGGAGACGAAGTAGCTCCACCCGCCCGGGCTCCCTCCCCGACGCCCCGCACCGGGGCAGCGGGGGGGGTCAGTCCATGTACGGCTTGAGCTCCTCGGTGTCCAACTCGATTCCGACGGGGTCGGGAAGCACGACCTTCTGACCCAACCGGCGCTTCAGGACGTTCCGGTAGCCGACCACCGGGTCCGGGTCACTGTGTACGAGGACGGAACGGCGGTCGCGGTCGATCAGCAGATAGACGGGGATCCCTGACTCGGCGTAGGCCTGGGGTTTCTCCACACGGTCGCGATCGTGCGTGTCCGAGTCGAAAGAGGTGACCTCCACCGTCATCAGCACGCCCTTGGTGTCTGCCCAGTCCCCCTGCCCCGCGAAGTGGGCGACGGGGGCGAGCACCGCGTCCGGCAGGGCCCGGCCCTTGCGGTAGGACTCCACCTTCAGCCCTTGCACCGGGCTGAGATCGAGTTCGGGCCTGGCCTGCATGCACTGACGGACGAGCCACATGATGATCGCGCCGTGGTTGCCGTTGGTCACTTTCCTGAGCCCGATCCGTCCGTTGATGAACTCGAACCTGACGGTCTCGTCCTCACGTTCGGCGAACTCCGCGATCCGCTCGAACATGTCCACCGACAACTGGGCCGACCCACGTTCTGCCATAACCGTCATGGTGCCTCCCTCCGCAGGCGGACACCAGCTTGACGAGCCACGCACGTACCTCGGCAGGAATGAGCCGGTGATCAGCCGAACGGGTGATCACCCCAGTTCCACGGCCAGCCCCTCCAGTCCCCTGATCACGAAGTTCGGCTTGCGGACGGGTTCCGCGGCCAGGCGGAGGGTGGGGGCGCGTTCCAGGAGGGACGTCATCGAGGCGGCCAGTTCGATGCGGGCCAGCGGGGCGCCGATGCAGTAGTGGATGCCGGCGCTGAAGGAGATGTGGGGGTTGTCGCGGCGGGTCAGGTCCAGGCGGGACGGGTCGGCGAAGACGGCCGGATCGTGGTTGGCGGAGCCGAACAGCATCGCGATCTCCGCGCCGCGCGGGATGACCTGGCCGTCGATCTCGATCTCGTCCAGCACCCAGCGCTCGAAGAGCTGGAGAGGGGTGTCGTAGCGCATCAGCTCCTCCACCGCGGTGGGGACCAGGGAGTGGTCGGCGCGCAGGGCGGCGAGCTGGTCGGGGTGGCGGAACAGCGCCCACCAGCCGTTGACCGTGGAGTTCACGGTCGCCTCGTGGCCCGCGTTCAGCAGCAGCACGCAGGTGGAGATCATCTCCTGCTCGGTGAGCCGGTCGCCCTCGTCGTGGGCGGCGATCAGGCCGGAGATCAGGTCGTCGCCGGGGTTCTTGCGGCGTTCGGCGATCAGGTCGCGCAGGTAGTCCGAGAACTCGACCGACGCGCGGACCGCCCTCGCGGCGGCCTCCTCGCCCGGGTTGAGCTCGTACATGCCGCAGATGTCCGCCGACCAGGGGCGCAGCGGCGCGCGGTCGGACTCCGGGATGCCCAGCATCTCCGCGATCACCGCGACCGGCAGCGGCTCGGCGACGTCCCGCAGCAGGTCGCCGCCGCCCGCCTCGACGAGCCCCGCCACCAGGTCGTCCGCGAGCCGGCGCACGTACGGCTTGAGGCGCTCGACCGTGCGCGGGGTGAACGCCTTGGACACCAGGCGGCGGATGCGGGTGTGGTCCGGCGGTTCGAGATCGAGCATGCCGTGGTCGTTGAGCGTGTGGAACGGCTCGTGCTCCGGCGGGGGCGGGGTGCGGCCGAACTCCTCGTGGCTGAACCGGTGCAGGTAGGTCCGTCCCAGGCGCCGGTCGCGCAGCAGCGCCGAGACGTCCGCGTGGTGGGCGACCAGCCACTGGTCGGTCGGCTCGAAGTACCGCACCCGGCCCTGCTCCCGCAGCTCGGCGTAGGCGGGGTACGGGTCGGCGAGGAACGCGGGGTCCCACGGGTCGAAAGCGAGGTCGCGAGGAGCTGCCATGGACGGACGGTAGACCGCCGCCCCGGCCTCTGACCAGGGGTGCCGGGCGGTCCGTCAGGCGGCGCCGAAGTCGGGGAGGGTGACCGTGCCGTCCTCGGCGAGCGGAAAGCCGGGGTTGTGGGCGACCTCCCAGGCGTGGCCGTCGGGGTCGGTGAAGACGCCGGAGTAGAAGCCGATCTCGTTGAACACGGCCCGCCTGGTGACGGTGCCCCCGGCCAGGTCGGCCGCCGCGAGCAGCTCGTCGACCTCGGCGTCGGAGCGGACGTTGTGCGCGAGGACGATGCCGCCGAACCCGCCCGGCGTCCCCGGCTCCAGGCCGCAGTCCCGCGCGAGGTTGTCCCGGCCCCACAGGACCAGTCCAAGACCGCCGGCCTGGAAGAAGACCGTTTCCTGGACCTCCTGGCCCCGCCAGCCCAGGGCCTCGTAGAAGGCCTTCGAGCGGGCGAGGTCGGTGACTCCCAGCGTGATCAGGGTGATGCGCTGTTCCATGCGTCCCACCCTAGGACGCGCGGGCTCAGCCCGGCGTGACGAGACGCGCCTCGTACGCGAAGACCGCCGCCTGGGTGCGGTCGCGCAGGCCCAGCTTCACCAGGATGCGGCTGACGTGCGTCTTGATCGTCGACTCGGCGACCACCAGCCGTTCGGCGATCTCCGCGTTCGACAGGCCCTGCGCGATCAGCACCAGCACCTCCGTCTCGCGTTCGGTGAGGTCCCCGAACGCGGCCTGCGCGGACGGCAGCACCCGGGGCGCGTCGGACAGCTTGGAGAACTCGGTGATCAGTCGCCGGGTGACCGACGGGGCGAGCAGCGCCTCGCCGGCCGCGACGACCCGGACGCCGTCGGCGAGCTGGCGGGCGGAGGCGTCCTTGAGGAGGAAGCCGGAGGCGCCCGCGCGCAGCGCCTGGTAGACGTACTCGTCCAGGTCGAAGGTGGTCAGCACCAGCACCTTGGCCGCGCCGTCCGCGGCGACGATCTCGCGGGTCGCCTCGATGCCGTTCAGCTCCGGCATGCGGATGTCCATCAGCACCACGTCGGGCGCGAGTTCGCGGACCTTCTCGACCGCCTGCCGGCCGTTGACGGCCTCGCCGACGACCTCGATGTCCGGCATCGCGTTGAGCAGCACCGAGAAACCCTCGCGCACCATCATCTGGTCGTCCGCGATCAGCACGCGAATGGTCATGCGTCACCCTCGTTCACCGCGGTGACCGGCAGGAACACCGCGACCTCGTAGCCGCCGTCCTCGGTCGGGCCGGCAGTCATCCCGCCGTCCAGCATCGCGACCCGCTCCCGCATCCCCGTGATGCCGTGGCCGGCGCCGGGTGAGGGCTTCACCAGGCTCGGCTCGGGCATCGGGCCGTTGACGACCCGCACCCCGAGACCGCCGAGGACGTACCCGATCTCCACGCGGGCGCTCGCGCCGGGCGCGTGCCGCAGGCTGTTGCTCAGCGCCTCCTGCACGATCCGGTACGCCGACAGCTCCACACCCTGCGGCAGCTCCCGCACCGCGCCGGTCACCACCTTCTCCACGGTCAGCCCGGCGTCCCGCACGTTGACCAGGAGGGCGTCCAGGTCGGCGAGGGTGGGCTGCGGGGCGTCGGGGGCCTCGTAGTCCTCGGCGCGGACCACGCCGAGGATGCGGCGCAGCTCGGTGAGGGCGGCGACGGCGTTCTCCCGGATGGTGGCGAAGGCGCGCTCCAGTTCCTCCGGCGGGTTCTCCACCCGGTACGGCGCGGCCTCGGCCTGGATGGCGACCACCGACATGTGGTGGGCCACCACGTCGTGCAGCTCGCGGGCGATCGTGGTGCGCTCCTCCAGCAGCGTGCGCCGGGACCGCTCCTGCGCGGTGACGGTCTGCTGGGCGGTCACCTCCTGCTGGGCGGTGTGCCGGACGTGCCACAGGCAGACCAGGAGCAGGGCGAACGCCGAGAGGACCAGCATCGGGGCGCCGTTGGAGTAGTAGAACGACCCACCGAAGACGATGTCCCCGAACACGGCGTACACGGCGGTGACGGCCCACATCCACACAGCGGTGCGGGGCCGGGTGCGCAGCGCCACCACCACCAGGACCGTGAGGTGGGAGATGAACGCGCCGGGCATCCACGGCCAGTCCCCGCCGCCGCCGTTGAACAGCGCGGTCAGCGGGCTCGCCGCGAGGGACAGCCAGAACGCACCGACCGGCCGGGACAGGGTGACCAGCACGGGGACCGCGCACAGCAGTCCGGCCAGCAGGGCCCGCCCGTCGCCGCCCGGCTCGCTGCCGGAGAGGGCGCCGACCATCAAGGTGATCAGCGCGATCGCCCCTATCACCGCGTGCGGGAGCCGTTCCGCCGCCGTGCGCATCCGCCCGGGCAGCCGGCGCAGGAGCGGGCCGTCCGCCGGCCGGGGCCCCATCGGGCGGTAGGCGAAGGGGTCGTGGAACAGGTCCTGGCGCAGCCCCTGGAGGGCGTTCTGGGCCAGCCGGTACTCCGGGCTGCGGTCACCGTCCCCGGCGCGCGGGGACTGCTGGTGCGTCGTCTCGGTCACGCTCACACGGTAGGCCGAGCGGGTGAGCCCGGTCGTCCCCGCTGAGACGGGTTCCGGGGCGTCCGTCTGAAGTACTACGCAGGCCACGAGGGGTTACGCCACGGTACGCGCGGGCTCAGTAACCGGAGGGACGCACCAGCCCCGACTCGTAGGCGAACACCGCCGCCTGGGTGCGGTCGCGCAGGCCCAGCTTCACCAGGATCCGGCCGACGTGCGTCTTCACCGTCTGCTCGGCCACCACCAGCCGTACGGCGATCTCCGCGTTGGACAGGCCCTGCGCGATGAGCGCCAGCACCTCCGTCTCCCGTTCGGTGAGCCCGCCGACCTTCTGGCGCGGGGGCGTGCGGGGCCGCGCGTCAAGGCGGGAGAACTCCGCGATCAGCCGGCGGGTGACGCCGGGCGCGAGCAGCGCGTCCCCGGCGGCCACCACCCGTACCGCCTCGGCGAGCTGCTCGGCGGAGGCGTCCTTGAGGAGGAAGCCGGAGGCGCCCGCGCGCAGCGCCTCGTACACGTACTCGTCGAGGTCGAAGGTGGTCAGCACCAGCACCTTGACCTCGGGGTGGACGGCGGTGATGCGGGCGGTGGCCTCGATGCCGCCGAGTTCGGGCATGCGGATGTCCATCAGGACGACGTCCGGGGGGAGTTCGTCGACCTTGTCGACCGCCTCGACGCCGTTCACCGCCTGGCCGACGACCTCGATGTCGGGCTGCGTGTTCAGCAGCACGGTGAAGCCCTGCCGGACCATCTGCTGGTCGTCGGCGATCAGTACGCGGATCATGCGGTGCCGTCCTGGGGAAGGGGGTCGGTGGCGGAGGGTGCGGACACGGGGAGGCGGGCCTCGACGCGGTAGCCGCGCCCGGACCAGGGGCCGGCGGTGAGCGTGCCGCCCAGCATGACCGCCCGCTCCCGCATGCCGAGCAGCCCGTGCCGGGCCCCGGCGGACGGCGACGCCTCCCGGGTGGGGGCGGTGTTCACCACCTCCACCCGCAGGGCGCGCCGCCCGTAGGCGAGGGTGACGTGCGCGGTGGCGCCGGGCGCGTGCCGGAGCACGTTGCTCAGCGCCTCCTGCACGATCCGGTACGCGGACAGCTCCACGCCGGGCGGCAGCGGGCGACGCGCGCCGGTGACCTCGGTGGTCACGGTGAGTCCGGCGGCGCGGGTGTTCTCCACCAGGGCCGCCAGCCGGTCCAGGGTGGGCTGCGGGGCGTGCGGGGCTCGTCCGTCGGCCGGGTCGTGGTCGTCGTCGGCGGCGGGGTGCTCGGAGCGCAGCACGTCCAGTACCCGACGCAGTTCGGTGAGCGCCTCGACGGCGTTCTGCCGGATGCCGGCGAGGTTCTCCCTGAGCTCGTCCGGCGGGTCCTGCACGAGGTGCGGGGCGACCTGCGCCTGGATGGAGATCACCGACATGTGGTGGGCCACCACGTCGTGCAACTCGCGGGCGATGCGGCTGCGTTCCTCCAGCAGCGTGCGGCGGGCGCGTTCCTCGGCGGTGAGCGTGGCCTGCCGGCCCAGCTCGACGCGGGCCTCGCGGCGGCCGCGCAGGGCGATGCCGAGGACGACCACGACGGCTGACAGCGCAACGGTGACCTGGCCGGTGGGCGTGTGGTTCCACGCGCCCCACAGGCCCTGGAGGGCGTAGGTGAACAGCCCTGTCAGGACCAGCGCCTCGACCGACACGCGGGTGGGCACGCGCAGGGCGACCAGCAGCAGCACGAGCAGGTGGGCCACGACGGCCCACGCGGTCCAGGGCCACGCGAAACCGTCGATCTGGCCGGCCATCAGCATGCGGCGCGTCAGTACGGCGATCGCCAGCGTGGCGCCGAGCGACAGCCACAGCCCCGGCACCGGCCGCCGCAGCGCGAGGACGGCCGCACAGCCCTGCCCCACCCCGAGCAGCAACGAGTAGCCGAGGTCCAGCCCGCCCTGGTCAGTCAGTTGAACGGCTCCCACGATGGTCAGGACGACGCCGACGATCCACACGACCCCGTGCGGCAGCCACCGCAGCCATGTCGACGGCGGCAGGGGATCGACCCGCGCGGTCATCAGGTCGTCGCGCAGGACGCCCAGCCACCGCCGTATGTGCTCCACCCCCGTGTCCACCACGCCGTTCAGCCTAGACATGAGGAGTGCGCTCGGTCATCGGCAGGTGGGCGCGGACCACCCGGGACCGCTTCCGCCGCCGCCCGCCCCCGCCCCGCTCCCAGGTCCGGAACGCCGCCCCGCACACCACGAGGGCGAGGACGAGGACGGGCAGCCACGCCGCCCGGGCGGCGACCCAGCCGAGGCCGTCCGGGACGGTGTGCAGACCGGGCAGCGGGCCGGCCGGGAGAAGCGCGGCGGTGGTGGCCATCAGGGCGGTCTGGTGCCACAGGAACACCGTCATCGCGGACAGGTTGACCAGCGCCACCGCCGCCCAGGCGACCGGCCGGCGCATCGCGTGGCGCAGCCGGTCCCGCAGCAGCAGCGCGAGCCCGCACTGGGCCAGGCCGAAGGTGACGGCCGCCAGGGTCGGCGGGTTGAGGTTGGACACCTCGGCGCCCGGCACCCCGACCATCGCGGCCGGATATCCCGCCCATCCGACCAGCGCGGCCGTCGCCGCCGTGCCGCCGCCCAGCAGCACCCATCCCGGCCTGCGGCCCCTCAGCTCGCCCCGGGTCCAGGCCGCGCCCAGCGTGTACGGCACCAGCCAGCCCGCGGCGAGGTTCAGCCAGCCCAGTCCGCCGGGGGCGCCGAGGCCGAAGCGGAGGACGTCGACGTGGAGGACGAAGGCGAGCGGCCAGAGCGGATGCATCCGGGCGACCAGCGGGGTCGCCGCGGTGAGGGCGGCGAAGACCAGCAGGAACCACATCGGGGACAGCGCCAGCTTCACCAGTGTCCGCACGGTCCCGTACTCGGCGTCGGACAGCAGCAGCGCGAGCGTCACGGCCGTCCACAGGGTGAGGACGGCGACGACCGGGCCGAACAGCCGCGCCAGCCGGGCGTGCAGCCACCGCCGGTACGGCGTCCCGCGCTCCCGCGCGGAGGCGTACGAGCGGGTCGCGACGTGCCCGCCGACCAGGAAGAACACGGCGAGGGTCTGGCAGGCCCAGGACACCGGGGCCAGCCAGGGCATGTGCTGCAGCGGGCTGGCGGTGCGCAGGCTGCGGCCGTCCGCGGCCAGCGCGGTGACCAGCCAGTGCCCGAGGACCACGCCGAGGACGGCGAAGGCCCGCAAGGCGTCGACGGCGCGGTCGCGGTGGGCGGGGGTGGCGGCGTCGATGCGGGCGGCGGTGTCGCGTATCGCGACGGTGAGGCGGGTCATCGGGTCACCTCCTGGGTGTGGCCGAGGACGATCCGGGTGAGGTTGGCCAGGGAGAGGGAGCCGGGGGCGAAGTAGTCGCTGTGTCCGCCGTCGCCGGCCGCGAAGACGTGGGCGCCGTACTCCTGCGACACGGGGTCGGCGCCGAAGCCGACGGTGGTGCCGAAGAGGCCGGCGTCGAGGTGCGGGACGTGCTCGACCCAGTCGCCGGCGCCGCGCGCGGCCCACACCCGGGCACGGGTGCGCAGATCGGCGGCGGTGTCCGCGCCGGTGCCGGGGCTGCCGAGGAACACCAGGTCGTCGACGTCGAGTCCGGCGGCGGCCCGCGCGCAGACGACGGAGCCGTAGGAGTGGCAGAGCAGGGAGACGCGGGCGCGAGGGGCGGCGACCGACCGCAAGTCCTTCACGAGCGCCCTCAGTTCGGGTGCCGCCTCCTCCGCGCGGCCGGTCGTCGCGACGGAAGGGCTGAGCGTGCCGGGTGTCTCGTAGCCGAGCCACGCCACGACCGCCGTGCGCACTCCCGCGGGCGCTTCCCGTGTGAGCCGCTGGTGCAGGGCGACGGCGGTGGCGCGGAAGCGGCCGTAGGTGTCGATGCCCGTGTCGGATCCGGGGACCAGGACGGCGACGCGGTCGGCGTGCGCGAGATCGCCGAGCACCTCGGTGACCAGGCCGGCGCCGCGCCCGTCGAAGTACAGCAACTGCCGGGCGGCCAGCGTGTGTTCGACGGCGCCACGGTCCCGGTACCCGTGGCCGGCCGCGGTGCGGGCCGCCTCGGCGGCGTTGGCCCGGTGGGCGGCGTAGGTCGCGCCGAGTCCGGCGACGGCCGGGGGCGGGAGCTGGGCGGGCGGCGGGGCAGGCGCCTGCGGGCGGGCGGCGCCGGCGAGGGGCACGGCCACGGCGGCCGCGACGAGCGTGGCGAGCAGCCCACGCCGCAGCCGGCCCGCCGGGCGGTGTGCCGTGGCCTCCGCCCCGTCCGGTCCCGTGCCCGGAGTCCCCCGCTCGCCCTGCTCCATCGTCGCCGCTTCCTTCCCGTCCGCCCGTCCATCGGGCGTTTCCGGAAAGGAAGTTACGGAGCGTGGTCCGTAACCCGCGTCCCACCGGGGGACTCAACCGCGGGGTAGCTCTCAGGTACTAGGGGTATGACGAACCGTGCTCCGGGCGGGAGTTTGGCTCACCACGCGAGCTGGGCGATCTCCTCCGCGACGACCGCGCAGGCGTCCGCCGCGGGGTCGATGAGCGGGAAGTGGCCGACGTCCGGCAGCAGCGTCACCCCGACGACCTCGCCGGCCTTCGCCGCCGCGTCCGCGTACGACTCGGCGACCGCGTGCGGGACGTCGATGTCGGCGCGGCCCTGGACGAGGGTGGTGGCGATGCCGGTGGGCAGCAGCAGCGCCGGGTCGGCGTGCGGCCTGCGCTCGGCGAAGTGGTCGTCACCGCCGAGGAGTTCGCGGGCGGCGCCGCCGCACACGCGGAGCTTGTCGGCGACCTCGAAGTCCGCGATGGGGGCGAGGGCGACGACCCCGCGCAGGGGCGCCGGGGCGTCGGTGCGCCACGGCGATCCGGCGGGCAGGACGTGCCGGGCGGCGGCCCACAGAGCGAGGTGTCCGCCCGCGGAGTGGCCGGTGAGGACGATGCGGCGCGGGTCGCCCGCCGGGAGGTGTTCGCGTATCAGCGCGGGCAGGGCGTCCACCGCGGCGGCGACGTCGTCGAAGGTGTCGGGCCAGCGCCCGGCCACCGGGTCGCCGCCGTCGGCCCGCGTCGCGCCGCGCCGGTACTCGACGCTGGCCACGGCGAAGCCGCGGTGCGCGAGGAACGCGGCGAACGGGCTGACGTGACGCCGGTCGTAGGCGGCGCGCCAGGCGCCGCCGTGCAGGACGACGACCACCGGCGCGGGACCGCTCCCGCCGCGCGGCGTCCAGAAGTCGACGACGTGGTCGGGGTCGTCGCCGTAGGCCGCCGTGGCGTCCGGCTCGACCGGCGGGTGGGAGGAGGCCGACTTCTCCTCGGCGGCGGCCCGGGCGGCTGCGACGTCGTCCGTCATGCTCCAACCTCTCAGCGATACAACGTGGTTCGACCGGACCGGGCGTGTACGCGGCCGTTCGGGCGGGACGGTACCAGCACTTCGCCCGCCCCTCTCACCGGGAGGCCCCGCCTGACCGGCGGGAACGGGGCCGGGACGCCGCCGTCCCGGCCCCGCCCGTCTAGCGCAGCTCCTCGGCGAGCACCCGCGCCGCCCGCTCCACGTCGGCGAAACCGACGTAGAGCGGGGTGAAGCCGAAGCGGAGCACGTCCGGGTGGCGGAAGTCGCCGACCACGCCCCGGTCGATGAGCCGCCGCATCACCGGTCCCGCGTCGGCGCAGCGCAGGGCGACCTGGCTGCCCCGTTCCGCGTGCGGCAGCGGGGTCAGGCACTCCACGCGGCCCTCGGGGACGTACTCCCCGACGCACTCCAGGAAGAAGTCGGTCAGAGCGAGGGACTTGGCGCGGACCGCCTCGACCGTCACCCCGTCCCACACCTCGAGCGCCGCCTCCAGGGCGAGCATGGAGAGGATGTCGGGGGTGCCGACCCGCCCGCGCACCGCGCCCTCGGCGGGCGTGTACGCGGAGCGCATCCCGAAGGGCTCCGCGTGGGAGTTCCAGCCGGGCAGCGGGGAGTCGAAGCGGTTCTGGAGGTCCGCCCGCACGTACAGGTAGGCGGGCGAACCGGGGCCGCCGTTGAGGTACTTGTAGGTGCAGCCGACGGCCAGGTCCACGCCGTGCGCGTCCAGGCCGACCGGCAGGGCGCCCGCGCTGTGGCACAGGTCCCAGACGGCGTACGCGCCCGCCGCGTGCACGGCCGCCGTGAGCGACGGCAGGTCGTGCAGCCGGCCGGTGCGGTAGTCCACGTGGTTGAGCAGCACGGCGGCGGTGCGCTCCCCGAGCGCGCCCGGCACCTCCGAGGGCTCCACGGGACGCAGCGCGCAGCCGGTCATGCGGGCCGCCGACCCGGCGATGTACCCGTCCGTCGGGAACGTGGTCGCGTCGACCAGGATCTCGTCCCGGCCGGGGCCGTTCTCCTGGGCCAGCCGCACCGCGCCGACCAGCGCCTTGAACACGTTGACGCTGGTGGAGTCGCCCACCACGATCTGCCCTGCCGCCGCGCCGACCAGCGGGGCGATCCGGTCGCCGATCCGCTCCGGCGCCGTCCACCAGCCGCTCTCCGTCCAGGAGCGGATACGCATCTCGCCCCACTGGCGGCCGACCACGTCCGCGACCCGGCCGGGCACGGCGACGGGCAGCGCGCCCAGCGAGTTGCCGTCCAGGTAGACCGCGCCCTCGGGCCCGTCAAGGACGAACTCCACGCGCTTGGAGGCGAGTTCGTCACCCGCGTCCAGCTTCTCCGCCTTCTGTGTCAGTTCCGTCGGCTCAGACATAGGACCGCGCCGTCCACAGCTCGGGGAAGACGCTCTTCTGCGCCCGCTTCTCCAGCCACGCCACTCCGGCGGAGCCTCCTGTTCCGGTCTTGGCCCCCATGGCCCGGCGGGTGGCGACCAGGTGGTCGTTGCGCCAGCGCCACACCAGCTCGGCGACGTCGGTCAGCGCCTCGCCGAGCCGCGCCACCTCGTCCCGCTCGTCGCCCGCGTAGACGGACGTCCAGATCTCCTCGACCTCACGCGACGGCTCGTACTTCTGCGACACGTCGCGCTCCAGCACCGCCTGCGGCACGGGGTGTCCGCGCCGCGCGAGGAACCGCAGCACCTCGTCGTACAGGCTGGGCTCGTGCAGGGCCTTCTCCAGCTCGGCGTGCACCCGCGGCGCTCCCCGGTGCGGGACCAGCATCGACGCGGACTTGTCGCCGAGCAGGAACTCCATGCGCCGGTACATCGCCGACTGGAAGCCGGAGCCCTCGCCGAGGGCGCTCCGGTAGGAGTTGAACTGCGCCGGGGTGAGCCCGGCCAGCGGCCGCCAGGAGGCGTTCAGCGCCTCCAGTTCGCGCCGTGAGCGGCGCAGCGCGTCGAGCGCGGTCGGCACGTCGTCCCGGCGCAGCGCCTGCGCGGCGGTCTCCCACTCGTGCACGATCACGGTGAACCACAGCTCCATGACCTGGGTGGTGACCAGGAAGACCATCTCTCCGGGATCGTCCGAGAGGGTGTGCTGGAGGTGGGTGAGGACGTCGGCCTTGACGTAGTCCTCGTAGGGCGTCGTGCCCTGGAAGTCGAGATGCGGGGTCTCGGGCTCGTGAGCCTCGTGGGACATCGCTGTCTCCTGAAATGTTCTCCGGGTAGCGGTCCGCCCCTGCCGTTACCGGCACGGGGGCCCCGGTCCCCACGGTGCATCCTGCGCAATCGTCCCCCACCGCCGCAAGGCCCGCCTGCCGGGCAGACGGGCCTCGCGGTGATCACGTTCCGCTTTCCGGCCGGTTCAGCCGAGGACCTGGGCCGCCGTGGGTGAGGAGTCCTTCAGGAACTGGCTGCAGCGCTCGTACTCCTCCTGCTCGCCGATCGCCTGCGCGGCGCGGGCCAGGGCGTGCAGGGCGCGCAGGAAGCCGCGGTTCGGCTCGTGCTCCCACGGCACGGGGCCGTGGCCCTTCCAGCCGTTGCGGCGCAGCGCGTCCAGACCGCGGTGGTAGCCCGTACGGGCGTACGCGTAGGACTCGACGACGCTGTCCCGCTCGAACGCCTCGTCGGCGAGCCGCGCCCAGGCCAGCGAGGAGGTGGGGTACCGGCCGGCGACCTCGGCGGGGGTGGCGCCGGACGCCAGCAGCTCGCGCGGCTCGGGGTCGTCGGGGAGGTGGGTCGGGGGCGGGCCCCCGAGGAGGTTCTCGTGAATGGACATGGGTCCAGTCTCGTACATCAGGCGATGCTGCTGCCCCGGCGCGGGTCCGCCTCCAGCGGAGGCACGGCCACACTGCCGTGGGTACGGCACTCGGGGCGCCGGCAGCCCGGCGCGGGCCGGCGCACGGTGGCCGCGGCGAGGAGCGCGCCGATCACCAGGACGCCCGCGCACAGCAGCATCGCCCGGTCGAACGCGGCGTCGAACCGCTCCGGCTGCCGGAACGTCTCCTGGCCCATCCCGGCGAGCAGCGGCAGCGCGGCCACCGCCAGCAGCCCCGCGGCGCGGGCGGCCGCGTTGTTGACCCCGCTGGCCAGGCCCGCCCGCGAGGTGTCCACGGAAGCCAGCACGGACGCCGTGAGCGGCGCGACGAGGGTGACCATGCCGAGGCCCAGCACGAGCAGCGCGGGCAGCACGTCGGCGGCGTACGAGGCTCCCGGTCCGACCCGCAGCATCAGCAGCACCCCGGCGGCGGAGAGCAGCGGGCCGACGGTGAGGGGCAGGCGCGGGCCGATCCGGTCGGCCAGCTCGCCCGAGCGGGCGGAGAGCAGCAGCATCAGGGCGGTCGTCGGCAGCAGCGCGGTGCCGGCGGCGAGGGCGGACCAGCCGACGACGACCTGGAGCTGGAGCGCGGCGAGGAAGAAGAACCCGCCGAACGCCGCGTACACGCACAGGGTGACGCCGTTGACCGCCGAGAACTGGCGTGAGGAGAAGATCTCCAGCGGCATCATCGGGCCCGGCCGCCGCTTCTCCACCAGCACGAAGCCGACGGCGGCGGCGAGCCCCGCCACCGCCGACACGACGACCAGCGGCGAGCCGTCGCCGGCCCCGATCAGCGCGTACGTCACCAGCGCGAGGGCGACCGCGCCAAGTGCCGCGCCGAACACGTCGAAGCGTCCCTCCGCGCTGGTGCCCGACGACTCCGGCACATGGCGCACGGCGACCGGGGCGCACAGCAGGGCGAGCGGCACGTTGATCAGGAACACCCAGCGCCAGCCGGGCCCGTCCACCAGCCAGCCGCCGAGGAACGGTCCCACGGCCGCCCCGATGCCGCCGAAGCCGGACCACAGGCCGACCGCGCGGCCCCGGTCGTCGGGGTGGAAGGACGCCTGGATCAGCGCGAGCGAGCCGGGGGTGAGCAGCGCCCCGCCCGCGCCCTGGAGCGCCCGGGCCACGATGAGCACGCCCTCGTCGGGCGCGATCCCGCACAGCAGGGAGGCGGCGGCGAACCAGAGCACGCCGACGACGAACACCCGGCGCCGCCCGTACCGGTCGCCGAGCGCCCCGCCCAGCAGGATCAGCCCGGCCAGCGTGACCAGGTAGGCGTTGACGGTCCACTGGAGCGCGGCGAGGTCGGCGTCGAGGTCCTCGCCGATGCGCGGCAGGGCGACGTTGACGACGGTCGAGTCGAGCAGGGCCATGCCGGAGCCGAGGACCGTGGTGAACAGGATCCACCTGCCCTGGGGGGACGCCAGCCGGACATCGGGCATACCGGGAGCATACGGAACAGCCCGGCACCTGGGCAGGTGCCGGGCTGTTCCGTGTGCGAGCGTGCGGGTCGCTCGGGGCGGGTTACTTGATGCGGGTGCCCGTCGAGCGCAGGTGCTTGCAGGCCTCCAGGACGCGGGCGGCCATCGACGCCTCGGCCAGCTTGCCCCAGGTGCGCGGGTCGTAGGTCTTCTTGTTGCCGACCTCGCCGTCGACCTTCAGGACGCCGTCGTAATTGCGGAACATGTGGTCCGCGACCGGACGCGTGAACGCGTACTGGGTGTCGGTGTCGATGTTCATCTTGACGACGCCGTTCTCCAGCGCGGTGCGGATCTCCTCCTCGGTGGAGCCCGAGCCGCCGTGGAACACGAAGTCGAACGGCTGCGCGCCGGCCGGCTTGCCGTACTTGGCGGCGACGCCCTCGTTGAGCTCCTTCAGCAGCTCGGGACGGAGGACGACGTTGCCCGGCTTGTACACGCCGTGCACGTTGCCGAAGGACGCGGCGAGCAGGTAGCGGCCCTTGTCGCCCAGGCCCAGCGCCTCGGCGGTGCGGATCGCGTCGTCGACCGTGGTGTAGAGGGAGTCGTTGATCTCGTGGGAGACGCCGTCCTCCTCGCCGCCGGTCGGGGTGATCTCGACCTCGAGGATGATCTTGGCGGCCCGGGCGCGCTCCAGCAGCTCCTGGGCGATGGCCAGGTTGTCGGCCAGCGTCTCGGCGGAGCCGTCCCACATGTGGGACTGGAACAGCGGGTTGCGGCCGGCCTTGACGCGCTCCTCGGACACCGCGAGCAGCGGGCGCACGTAGCCGTCGAGCTTGTCCTTCGGGCAGTGGTCCGTGTGCAGGGCGATGTTGACGTCGTACTTCTCGGCGACGACGTGCGCGAACTCGGCGAGCGCGACGGCGCCGGTCACCATGTCCTTGTTGTGCTGGCCGCCCAGGAACTCGGCACCGCCCGTGGAGATCTGCACGATGCCGTCGCTCTCCGCCTCGGCGAAGCCGCGCAGAGCCGCGTGCAGGGTCTGGGACGAGGTGACGTTGATGGCCGGGTAGGCGAACTTCTCCGCCTTCGCCCGGTCGAGCATCTCGTTGTAGACCTCGGGAGTTGCGATGGGCATCTGTCCGCTCCTTAAGAGTGCGGTGTGGGGTGCTGCGTACTGTCGGCCCTGACCTGGAACCTTGGATGCGACGTCATTGTCGGTCACATCCTTCCAGACTCGGCCGGAACGTCCATCCCGCCGTCCGCCCTGTGGAAGGCGGGGCCGGTCAGTCCAGGCCGAGTTCGTCCTTGGAGTAGGCGAACAGGTACGGCACCCCGGCTCCCTCGCGGATCTTCTCGGCGGCGCCGGTGGCCCGGTCGACGATCGTCGCCACGGCCACGACCTCGGCGCCGGCCTCGCGCACGGCCTCCACGGCGGTGAGCGGGGAGCCGCCGGTGGTGGAGGTGTCCTCGACGACCAGCACGCGGCGGCCCTTGATGTCCGGGCCCTCCACGCGGCGCTGCAGGCCGTGCGCCTTGGCGGCCTTGCGCACGACGAACGCGTCCAGCCTGCGGCCGCGCGCGGCGGCGGCGTGCAGCATGGCGGCGGCGACGGGGTCGGCGCCCATGGTGAGCCCGCCGACCGCGTCGAACTCCAGCTCCTCGGTCAGGTCCAGCAGCACCTGCCCGACCAGCGGGGCGGCCTCGCCGTCGAGGGTGATGCGGCGCAGGTCGACGTAGTAGTCGGCCTCCAGACCGGAGGAGAGGGTCACCTTGCCGTGCACCACGGCCTTGTCCTTGATCTGCTGCAGCAGCGCGCCGCGAGTGTCCGTCATGCCTGTCAGCTTAAAGCCGGGTCCAGGTCCAGGTCGTGGAGGCCTCCAGCGGCTCCAGCGGGGTGACCAGGCGCGGGTGGGTGTTCAGCCCGTCCGGCGGCCCGGTCTGCGGCTCCACGCAGACGGCCTCCTGCTGCTCGTCGTAGACGACGACCCACTCCTCGCGACTGGTCACCTTCAGCTGGAGCTGCCCCGGCCAGGTGAGGGTGACGTCGACGCCGCCGGGCATCCCGAAGCAGTCGTCCCACGGGCCGGGCTCCGGGGCGATGCGGCGGCCGGTCGGCAGGTGGTCCTCGCCGCGCTCCTCCTGCCAGGCGGGCTCGAAGCCGATGGTGACGTCCTCGCCGCCGAGGCTGCGCAGGAACCACGGGTGCCAGCCGAGCTGCGCGGGGAACGACGAGCCGTACGTCTCGACGCTCATGGTGAGCGTCAGCGCGTCCTCGGTGAGCGACACCTGCTGGGTGACCCGCCCCGGGTACGGCCACGGATCGGTCAGGTCGTACGTCAGCACGGCCTCGTCGGTGCTCCTGCGGGCGGTGTGCCAGGGGGCGTTGCGCGCGGTGCCGTGGATGGCGTGCGGGGGCGCGTTGAGCGGCATCTGCCGTACGGCGGCGCCGTCCCGGAACCGGCCGTCGCGCAGCCGCCCGCACCAGGGGACCATCGGGAAGCACCCGAACCGCTCCCCCTGCCGCAGCAGCTCCACACCCCCGAGCCGCAGTCCCCCGACCCGTCCGCCGTTCCCCGGCAGCACGTCCACCTCCGCGTCACCCGCGGTCAGCGTGATGTGTTCGTCCCTCACGCCTCGACCCTACTGGGGCGATCACTCACGTGGGGCGCGCCTCCGGCGGGACGGCGGGAAGCGGGCGGGCGCCTCCGCCACGCGGGGGTACGCGCTTTCGGCGCGGGGAGGGTCAGGACCCGGGCACGGGGACCGCAGGGCTGGCGCTTGCGGCACGGGAGCGGGCCGGGGCGTTCCGCTCGGGCAGGGGCAGGGGCCCCGCGGTCTCGGGGGCTGGGCCCAGTGCCCCGGCACGGGACGGGACGGTGCGGCGCACCGGGCACGGCACCGAGAGGCACACGCGTTCCCGGCACGGGGTTTGGCCCGGCGGCCGGGTCGCGCGCGCCTCGCGGCACGAGGCAGTGCCCGGTCCGGGCGCGCGACCCGCAGGGCGCCCGGCCGGCGCGGAACAGCGCGCCGCCTCGGCGGCGTCAGCGGCGGCGTCGCAGGGCCCGGACGGCGACCACGGCCGAGGCGACCGCCAGGGCCGCTGCGGGGGCCGCCCAGCGGAGGGGCGTGGAGGAGGTGACCGTCTGGGGGGCCGGGACCGGGGCGTAGCGGCCGCGTGGGGGCGCGTGGTCGACCTCCTCGGCGCTGCGCCCGATCATCGTCCGCCGTGCGTGTGCCGCCTCGGCGAGGGAGTCGTCGCCGTCGTCACCGGAGCCGTCGTCACCGCCCGGGAAGCCCGCGTCCAGGGGTTCGGGGGCCGGGGGCACGGGACCGGTGTCCGGGGCGTCCGGCTCGGGGGCCGGTCCCGACTCGGATTCCGGAGCGGGCACGGTGCCGGGCCCGTCCTGCGCGCCGGTGTCCGACGGGGACGTGGGTTCCGGCTCGCCGGTGGGCCGTTGCGGTGGTGGCGGGGGTGCGTCCTCGCCCTCCGGGGTGGTCTCGAAGTCCGTGGTCGCGCCGGGTTCGAAGTCGCCGGCTGCCAGCTGTTCCGGGGATTCGAGGGGGGCCGGCGGCTCCGCCGTCTCCTCCGCCGCCGCTCCCAGATTCTCCGCGAAGCGGGTCAGCAGGCGGGTGACCGCCGAGGTGACCGCGTCCGGCGGAAGGTCCGTGACGCGGCCGTCCGCCGTGGCGGTGCCCGTGAGGACGAGCTCCGTGCCGGCGTCGGCGGGGCGCGGGGTCAGCCGCAGGGACAGCCTGACCGTCCCGTCGCCGCGGGCCTCGGACGCCTCGCCCTCGACGGAGTAGGAACCGTCGTCCCGCGCGGACACCCGTACCGACCCGCGGTAGGTGATGGAGGAGCCGCCGATCCGTACCTTCAGCCGCCCCGTGACGGGTTCCGCACCGGCGTCGTGCTGGAGCCCGGGCACCGCCCGGGCGACCCGCGCGGGGTCGTCCAGCACCTCCCTGAGCCGCTGCGCCTCGACCGGAACGAACACCTCGTGCTCCATGAGTGCGGAGCCTACCCACGCGACGCCGTCCCGCACCCCCGTCCGCGGGAAGTCGCGGCGCGTCAGTCGCTGTACCGGGGGTGGACCAGGGTGGACGGCGGGAGACCGGGGACGCGGGTGCGTTCCGCCGCTCGGACGTCGGCGGCGAGGGAGGCGTCGGTGAGCGTCCGGGGCCGGGGTCCGGCCGGGTCGAGGCGGGGCCGCGGGGTGTGCCGGTCGGCGGCCAGCACGAACCCCCAGTCGCGGTGGGCGGGGGCCGTGTCCGCGGGCCCCCGGTCGGGCCCGGCGGCGTACCCGGCCTGCCGTCCGCCCACCCGGTAGGCGGTGGTGCGCAGGCCGGCCGCGCGCAGGGTGGCGTCGAGGGTCCAGAAGTCGCGCGGCCGGGAGGCGACCGCGCCCCCGTGCACCACGAGCCGCCCGCCCGGGGCGAGCGCCTGCCGGGCCAGCCCGTAGAACTCCTGGGCGTACAGCTTGGTGCTGGCGGTGATCCCGGGGTGCGGCAGGTCGGACACCACGACGTCGTACGCCCCGGCGGGCGCGGTCCGCAGCCAGTCGAAGGCGTCGGCGGTGACCACGTGGACGCGCGGGTCGTCGAGGGAGTGCGCGTTGAGCCGGGACAGGGCGGGGTCGTTGCGGGCCAGCCGCACCACACCGGCGTCGAGTTCGACGACGTCGACCCGCCGGACGCCGGGATGGCGCAGCACCTCGCGGGCGGCGAGCCCGTCGCCGCCGCCGAGCACCAGCACGCGCGCGTGGCGTCCGGTCATCGCGGGGTGCACGAGGGCCTCGTGGTACCGGAGTTCGTCGCGTCCGCTGACCCGCAGCCGCCCGTCGAGGAACAGGTTGAGCGGCCGCCCGTCCCGCCCGCCGGTGAGCAGCACCTCCTGCACGTCCGTGTGCACGGCGACCCGTACGTCGGGCCCGTACAGCGCGTGCCGGGCGGCCCGTTCGAAGTCGTCGACGAGGACGGCCGCCGAGGCGAGCAGCGCGAGCACGCACATGTTGGCGGTGAGCAGCAGGCGGCGGGCGCGCGGGGTGAGGTCGTGCCGGAACAGCCCGAGGACCAGCGCGCCGCCGACGACGGCGTTGACCGCGCCAGTGATGAGGGCGCCCCTCAACTGGCCCAGGACCGGGAGGAGAAGGAAGGGGAAGGCGAGTCCGCCGACCAGCGCGCCCACGTAGTCCGCGGCGGACAGGTCGGCGACCGCGCCGCCCGCGTCCTGCCGGCGGATCCGCTGGATCAGCTCCATCAGCAGGGGCACCTCGGCGCCGATGAGCAGCCCGGTGGCGAGGGAGAACGCGACGAGCAAACAGCGCGGGCCGCTCGCCCAGACGCCGCCCCAGTCGCCGGTCCAGGCGAACACCGCGTACAGCGCCATCGCGCTGCTTCCACCGACCAGTGCGAGCGCGGCCTCGATCGCGCCGAACCCGGCCGCCGCGTGCCACCGCAGCCGCTTCGCGGCGAGCGAGCCGATGCCCATCGCGAAGACCATCACGGACAGCACGACGGAGGTCTGGGCGACCGAGTCACCCATCAAGTACGCGGCAAGCGCGACGAGTTCCAGCTCATACACCAGTCCGCACGCCGCACAGACGAACACCCCGGCGAGGACCAGCCACCGCCCGGTGCCCTGCCGCACGGGCAGCGGCACCGCGCTCCCCGCGCCGCGCGGGCCGTCCGGCCCGTCCCAGGTCTGCGTGGAGCCGGGCGGAGCGGGGGCCTGCCGATCGATCATCCCAGGGACGTTACGTCACGCACTCATCGCACAACGTCACCCACACGCGTGAAGTTTGTTTACGCCGGCACGGCCCCGGCGTGGGCGGCGACACGCGCTCCGACCCGGGTCCGGGTGGCCACGAGCTGGCCGTCCTGTGGGTAGGCGTGCCAGGTGCGCCAGTGGAACTGGCCCTCGTGGCTGTGGGCGAGCATCGCGGTGAACGCGTGCGGGCTCCCGGGGAAGACCCCGGCCAGGCCCTGCGGATGGTCGCAGACCAGGGCGAGCAGTTCCTGCGCCCGGCCGGCGAAGGCGCCCGGTGGAAGCACCTCCACCCGGGCGGCGAACTCGTACTCCCAGTCGTCCACCCGCTTGGCCACGCCGAGCGGGAGCGGCGTGCTGCTGCCCGGGATGCACGCCACCGTCTCCGAGCAGCGGCCCCGCTCCTCCTCCAGCAGCACCTGGTGGGAGGCGCCGAGCAGTCGCAACTGGAGCTGGGCGCCCTGGAATTCGAGGTCGAGGGTGGCCAGCGCCGGAAGCGGCTCGCGGCCCAGAGCCCAGGCGAGATCGGCGGCGCGCGTATCTGAATAGGCGGTGTTCAGGGTCGTGAGCATGGATCGGCTCCGCAAGCACACAGGAGAGAGACACGGGTCCGCGCACCCCGGGGACCGGGGACTCGGCCCGTCAGCCCGGTCGCCCGGCCGGAAAAGGGTCCGCGGGGAGATCCGACGGCTGCGCTGGTTGATTTATAGGGAATCATGAACTGTGCCGCCACCACAGCGTTTTTACCCAACTTCGTGGGCTTTCCATCCCCTCGGGGGCTCCACAGCTCACGTGTTCAACTACGGCGTACGCCCCCGGTTACGGCGCGCCCCGGCGCACAAGGCACCAACCGGAACCGGATGGTTCACCACCTCCGGAGACACCACAGCGGGGCCCGCCCCAGGTGCGGACCCCGCTGCTGCGGATGCGTTCTCCCGAAGTGGAGCCGCGCTGCCCCGTGTCAGCTGCCTCCACCGCCGCATCCGCCCCCTCCGCAGGACGACCCGCCTCCGCAGGACGAGCCTCCTCCGGAGGACGATCCACAGCTGTGGCCGCCCCCGCTGTCCCCGGCCCACCAGCCGCCGGAGTCCCCGCCGGTGTGCCCGCCGGAGTAGCCGCTTCGGCGCCTCGACCCCGCTCCGGAGCCCCGGGACGCCCGCACCGCGAACGTCACGAGCAGGACGAACCCGCCGACCAGGATGATGCCGACGATCATGGCGTCACCCTCCTTCCGTGTCCCCCCGTGATCCCCCATGGCATCCCCCGTGGGTGCCCGGCTCACGGTGTGACCGGGACATGCCCTCCCCGTTTCCCGGCCAAAGCAGAGTTGAGCAACTCCAGAGGTTTCACACGCTCGCGTCGGTGCGGGCGAGTTGAGGACGTCCCCGATCCGGCGGAGGATGGCCCGCATGACCTCCAGTGATCGTCCTCTTCTCAACCGTCGGCTCGCGGAGTTCGGGACGACGGTCTTCGCCGAGATGTCGGCGCTGGCCCTGCGCACCGGGGCCATCAATCTCGGGCAGGGATTCCCCGACACCGACGGCCCCGAGGAGGTCAGGGAGGCCGCCGTGCGGGCGCTGCGGGACGGGCGCGGCAACCAGTACCCGCCGGGCCCCGGCATCCCCGAGCTGCGCACCGCGGTCGCCGCGCACCAGCAGCGCCGGTACGGCCTGTCCGTCGACCCCGACACCGAGGTGCTGGTCACCGCCGGCGCCACCGAGGCGATCGCCGCCTCCCTGCTGGCGCTGGTCGAGCCGGGCGACGAGGTGATCGCGCTGGAGCCGTACTACGACTCCTACGCGGCCTGCATCGCCATGGCCGGCGGCACCCGCGTCCCCGTCACGCTCCGCCCCGGCGAGGGCCGCTTCCGCCTCGACCTCGACGAGCTGCGCGACGCCGTCACCGACCGCACCCGGCTGCTGCTGGTCAACACCCCGCACAACCCGACCGGCACGGTCCTCACCCGTGAGGAGCTGGCGTCGATCGCCGAGCTGGCCGTCGAGCGGGACCTTCTCGTCGTCACGGACGAGGTCTACGAGCACCTCGTGTTCGACGGCGCCGAGCACATCCCCCTGGCGTCCTTCCCCGGTATGCGGGACCGCACGGTCACCATCTCCAGCGCGGGCAAGACCTTCTCCTTCACCGGCTGGAAGGTCGGCTGGATCACCGCCTCACCGGAACTGGTCACGGCCGTCCGCTCGGCCAAGCAGTACCTCACCTACGTCTCCGCGGGCCCCTTCCAGTACGCGGTCGCCGAGGCGCTCGCCCTGCCCGAGTCGTACTTCACCGGCTTCCGCGCGGACATGCTCGCCAAGCGGGACGTCCTCGCGGCGGGTCTCGAGGAGGCCGGGCTGACCGTCTACCGCCCGTCCGGCACCTACTTCATCACCGCCGACATCCGCCCCCTCGGAGAGTCCGACGGCGTCGCCTTCTGCCGCGCCCTCCCGGAACGCGCGGGCGTCGTCGCCATCCCCACGGCCGTCTTCTACGACCACCGGGACATGGGCGCGTCCTTCGTCCGCTTCGCCTTCTGCAAGCGGCGTCACGTGCTGGAGGAGGCCGCGGCGCGCCTCAAGAACGCGGGCACTCGCTGAACTGCCGGACCGAGAGGTCAGGCGGCGGCCGGCAGCCCCGTCCGGGCCGAGCGGCAGTCGCGGCAGTGGCCGGGGCCGGGTGCGCGGAAGGCGCGGTCACAGCCGTCGCAGGTCTGGAGGGGCGGCACGGCCGGGCGGGCGGCCGGTGCCGGGGGCGGCGGGGCGGGGAGCGGGGTCTCGCGGAGGCGGAAGGCGAGAAGGCCCGCCGGGCGGGTCAGGAAGCGGTCGGGGAGCCCTGTCGTCAGCGTTCTGGTGATCTGGGCGGGTGCCACACCTGCCGCCAGCCACGCGGTGACGGCGGGCGCCAGCCGCACGGCCTCCCGTTCGGACAGCACCAGGCGTGCATCGGCGTGCCGGAGGGACGCCAGGACGGCGACGGCCTCCGGGTCCGCGTCGGCGAGCGCCACCGACGGCTCCTCCCGCGCGGCCACGGCGGGGGGCTCGTCCGCTGCGGGCGGCACAGGGGGTTCCGGCGGGCCTTCCGGGTCCGGCTCCGGGGTCCCGCCGGGGACGTCGTAGAAGTAGGTCCGCGTACGGATCTGCCCGGACGGCGTGCGCTCGCGGCGGCGCTCCAGGTATCCGGCCGCCTCCAGCTCCCTCAGCGCCCGCGAGATCAGGATCTCTCCCTCGGTGAAGTGCGCGCACAGGGCGGCGATGGTCACGGGGGTGCCGCTGGGGAGGGACAGGATGTACACCGCGACGCCGACGGTGACCGCGCTGCCGCGCCGCTGCGCGAGGGCGTTGGCGACCACGGTGAAGTCGGCCGTGAGACGGGTGCGGACGTGGATCACACCGGAGCGCGGAGCACCGGCGTCGGCGCGCAGGCGCGCGTTAGACTGCGGGTCAGCCATCGGGAAGGCGCTACTTCCTGATCGGTCAGGCCCTCGTTCGGGATGCCAGTCCCGGCCGGGGGCCGTCACTTTTTGCGGTTGTCGCGGCGAACGTAACGGCCCGTGTCCCGCACCCGCAAGCCGGTCACCCGCACGAGTGAAGCGCGCCGTCCGGCGGGGAGGGTGGGCGGGCGGGTAGTTCTTTCACCCGGTTCTTTGGGGAGGTCAGCGGCCCACCGGACCCTCGCGGACGAGGAAGCGGTGGGCCGCTCCGCTCAGGGACGGCGGGACTTCAGGTCGCCCATGAAGGCGGCCCAGGAGGCGGCCGGGAAGCAGAGGGTCGGCCCCTGCGGGGCCTTGCTGTCACGGACGGGGACGAGGCCGGGGAGGCCGTCGGCCACCTCCACGCAGTCGCCCCCTTCCTGATTGCTGTAGCTGCTCTTGCGCCACACGGCGACGCTCAGATCGGGACGGGACGTTCGCTCCACGGTGGTTGTCCTCCCTCACGGATCGGATCATGTCGAGCGACATGAGCGGGGGCAGAGCTGCCGCCCGCAGCCGATCGTAGGTCAGCGCGAGACTCGCGACCTCGTCCGGTTCTTCGACGAGTTGGCCGTGGTGCGCGCCTTCCGTGTAGGCGACCTCCCTGCCGTCCGGCATGGTGAGGACCGTCAACGAGCCGCCCATGACTTCGTGCTCCCCCTGGTCGAACGGCAGTACTTGCACGGTGATGTGGGGCTCCGCCCCT
Source organism: Streptomyces sp. GB4-14 (assembly GCF_022696125.1). Classification (NCBI taxonomy): domain Bacteria; kingdom Bacillati; phylum Actinomycetota; class Actinomycetes; order Kitasatosporales; family Streptomycetaceae; genus Streptomyces; species Streptomyces sp. GB4-14. Next base: position 2,959,384 of record NZ_RZHO01000002.1, read on the forward strand.
GAAGCGAGCAGCCGCGCCAACTGTTCGCGCATCACCGGTGACCCGCCGACCGGGCGCCGGAGCACCGCCTCGTCGAGTACGACCCACAGCTCCGGCCGATCCGGTGTGCTGAGGCGTTCCTGTCGTCCCATGCGGAGGGCGACACGCTCCCGCAACTGCTCCTCGTTGCTGAGCGTTCGGCCGACTTTGAGCACAGCCCGCGCGTAGTCCTCCGTCTGCAACAGACCCGGCACCACATGGGCCGCGTACTGGCGAACGGCCACCGCCCGCTCCGAGTACTCCATGAACTTCCGCGACCAGTCCGGAAACGCCTCCCGGTACACGTACGGCCACAGCTCGACCAGCAGGTCGTCCGCGCCCAGCGCCGCATCCAGCGACCGGGCCAGCTCCAGCGTCGGCTTCGCCCCCGACGCCCGCTCGATCTGGGTGATCCGGGTGCTCACCACGTGGGTCAGCGCGCCGAGTTCGGCCTGCGTGAGTCCGGCCGCCGTCCGCAGTCTCCGCACCCGCGCGCCGAACAGCGCGGCCATCGACGCACTGGGGTCAATTCCGTTGGCCAAAGCGTCACTTCCGTTCCTTATGGCCTGAATGGTAAGCCCGCTCCCCCTGTTGAGCGTAGGCCGGAATGACGGATCCTGACCACGGAAAGTGACAAGTCGTACACAACGCGAAATCACCGGCTCGACGGAGAAGGACGGAACACGCCGTGCTCACACGAACCATCGCCCAGGACCGGGAACTGCCGACGGCCACCGCACAGTTCCCCTCCTCCCCGCACGGCGCGCGGCTCGCCCGGCGGTTCGCCGTGCGGTGTCTGGAGGAGTGGGGCCACCCGCCGGCGTCGGACGTGTCGTGCACGCTCGCCCTGGTCGTCGGCGAGCTGGCGGCGAACGCCGTGCGGCACGGGCGTGTGCCGGGCCGGGACTTCGGAGTGCGGCTCGTGCTCGACGAGACGGCGGGCCTGGTCCGCGCGGAGGTCGCGGACGCCGCCGCGGACAAGAGGCCTCCCCTGGCCACCCCCCTGGTCCCGCCCGAGGGCGAGTCGGGCCGGGGCCTGCTGCTGGTGGACGTCCTGGCCGAGCGCTGGGGCTGGGAGCCCCGGGAGCCCGTGGGCAAGACGGTGTGGGCGGAGTGCGCGCTGGAGGGGACGGCCCGGCCCCGACGGAGACAAGGGTGAGTGCCGTCGCGCCGGTGAGTGAGTACCGGTACTCATGCCGGGGCACGGCCCCGCCCGTCACCGTGGTGATCACCGACCCGTACCGGCTCAGGAAGGGCCTTCGATGCCGACCTCTCCCCGCTTCAGCCCGCGGCGCCTCCTCGCACTCGCCACGGACAGCCTGCCCGCCCGCGCCTACCTGGGCCTTGTCGCCCTCGGCGTCGTGGTGCTGTTCCTCGCCCCCGACAGCCCGTACGCCATGGCGCCGTCGCTGCTCACCGCGCCGCTCTCCTTCCTGCCCGTGTTCCTGCCCGTCGGGGCCGGTGCGGCGGGCGGCGGGGCGGCCGAGGTGGCGGCGGCCGTGCTGTACGGCGGGTGGCTGCTGCTGTGCGCCCTGGTGAACGCAGCCGCGTTCGGCGCGCTCGCCCGCAGACCGGACCGGGCACCGGACGGGGCGCCCTCGCCGCGCCCGCGACGGGCGCTGCTCGCGGCCGCCGTGGACAACTGGCCCGCGCGGGTCTACGTCGCCGTGGTCGCGGCGGCCCTGGGCACCTTCCTGTACGCCGTGCTGCTGTCGCCCGACCCCGGGTTCGCGGGTATCTGGCCCCTCATCGCGGCGGCGCCGCTCAGCTTCCTCGCCGTGGCGGTGTCGGCGCCCGCCGAGTACTCGCTCCCCTGGCTGGGCACGCTGGTCTTCACCGCCGGCGTGGTCCTGGCCGGCCTGGTCAACGCCGTGCTGATCGGACGCCTCGCCCGCACGGTCAGGAGCACGCCGACGCGCGGCTGACCCCACGGCGGGCTGCGGGGGCCTGGACAGTCACCGGAAACGGGCACGAGAGAGCCCGGCACCGCGACCGGCCACCTGGGCCGGCCTCCGGGCCGGGCTGGGCTCCCTTACGGCGCGCGCCTGGCCGGCGCCGCCGCTCGCGCGCGAGGGCGCTTACGCGTCGTCGTCGGGCTTGTCCGCGTCGTTGATCTCCTGCTCCAGGCCGAGCTGCTCGACGAGCCACTTGTCGAACTCGATGGCCGCCCGCACCCAGCTGACCGTCGAGGAGACGAAGTGCTCCAGGCTGACGCCCATGCCGATCAGCATCTGCGCCTCACCGATGAGACGGACCGTGCCGTCGTCATGCGTGTGCGTGTACACCTTGGGCCACAGCGTGCGGCGGTTCCAGTCGTCGACGGACTCGAGCAGCGCGGGCTTCTCGTCGATCTGGTGCGGCCGGTCGTAGAACGTCCGGACGGAGAAGATCTGCTGGTCGCCTTCCCCACGGAACATGAAGTACGTGCGGAACTGCTCCCACGGCGCCGCGAGGTCACCCTCGTCGTCGACGACGTACTTCAGCTCCATCTGGTCGAGGAGCTGCTTCACGAGGTCCTGATCCGGGACGACGGGGCCCGCCGGTCCTTGGGGCTGCGGCTCGGGCTGCTGGCCCCCGAAATTCGGAATCGAGGACGGGTCGATGGTCACCGTGAATTTCCCTTCGTACGGATCCCGCCATCCTCCCCCATGCGGGGAGGGGGGTGGCAAGCCCCGACGGGCCTGTCAGCCGAGGGCTGACTCGATCCGGTCAGGTCCGGGGTACCCGGAAAGGCCGCGGGCCCAACGTGCGCGCGGGAGATCCGCACGTCACGTCGGGCCCGGCAACCGGAATCGTGACTCAGAGTGTCTTGCCCGTGGCGGGGCCGACGATCAGCTCGTCCCCGAAGCGGTCCACCCGGACCGTGTCGCCGTCCTTGATCTCTCCGGACAGGATCTCCTTGGCGAGCCGGTCGCCGATCGCGGTCTGCACCAGCCGACGCAGCGGCCGTGCGCCGTACGCCGGGTCCAGACCCTCCTCGGCCAGCCACTGGAGCGCCTCGGGCGTGACGTCCAGGGTGAGCCGCCGCTCGGCGAGCCGCCGCCCGAGCGCCGCGATCTGGAGCCCCGCGATCCGCTCCAGCTCGGCCTTGGTGAGCGCGGAGAAGACGACCAGGTCGTCCAGGCGGTTGAGGAACTCCGGCTTGAACGACGCCCGGACCACCTCCAGCACCTGCTCCCGCTTCTCCGTCTCGGAGCTGACCGGGTCGACCAGGTACTGGCTGCCCAGGTTGGACGTCAGCACCAGGATCGTGTTGCGGAAGTCCACCGTGCGGCCCTGGCCGTCGGTGAGGCGGCCGTCGTCCAGCACCTGGAGCAGGATGTCGAAGACCTCCGGGTGCGCCTTCTCCACCTCGTCGAGCAGCACCACGCTGTACGGCCGGCGCCGCACCGCCTCGGTGAGCTGGCCGCCCTCCTCGTAGCCGACGTAGCCGGGGGGCGCGCCGACCAGACGGGCGACGCTGTGCTTCTCGCTGTACTCCGACATGTCGATGCGGACCATCGCCCGCTCGTCGTCGAAGAGGAAGTCCGCGAGCGCCTTGGCCAGCTCCGTCTTGCCGACACCGGTCGGGCCGAGGAACAGGAAGGAGCCGGTGGGCCGGTCGGGGTCGGAGACGCCCGCCCGCGAACGCCGCACCGCGTCGGAGACGGCGCGCACGGCCTCGGACTGCCCGATCAGCCGCTTGCCGATCTCGTCCTCCATGCGCAGCAGCTTCTGCGTCTCGCCCTCCATCAGACGTCCGGCCGGGATACCGGTCCAGGAGGCGACGACGTCGGCGATGTCGTCCGCGCCGACCTCCTCCTTGACCATGGTGTCCTTCGCCACCTCTTCCTCGGCCTCGGAGGCGGCCTCCAGGTCGCGCTCGACGGCCGGGATCTCGCCGTAGAGCAGCTTGGAGGCGGTGTCGAAGTCGCCGTCGCGCTGGGCGCGTTCGGCCTGGCCGCGCAGCTCGTCCAGCTTCTCCTTCAGCTCACCGACCCGGTTGAGGGACTGCTTCTCCTTCTCCCAGCGGGCGGTGAGACCGCGCAGCTCCTCCTCCTTGTCGGCGAGGTCGCGGCGCAGCTTCTCCAGGCGCTCCTTGGACGCCTGGTCCGTCTCCTTGCCGATCGCCAGCTCCTCCATCCGCAGCCGGTCCACGGCGCGCTGCAGCTCGTCGATCTCGACGGGCGAGGAGTCGATCTCCATACGCAGCCGGGAGGCGGCCTCGTCGACCAGGTCGATGGCCTTGTCCGGCAGGAAGCGGGAGGTGATGTACCGGTCGGAGAGAGTGGCCGCGGCGACCAGGGCGCTGTCGGCGATCTGCACCTTGTGGTGCGCCTCGTAGCGGCCCTTGAGGCCGCGCAGGATCGCGATGGAGTCCTCGACGGACGGCTCGGCGACCAGCACCTGCTGGAAGCGCCGCTCCAGCGCCGGGTCCTTCTCGATCCGCTCGCGGTACTCGTCCAGCGTGGTCGCGCCGACCATGCGCAGCTCGCCGCGCGCCAGCATCGGCTTCAGCATGTTGCCGGCGTCCATCGCGGAGTCGCCGCCGGCGCCCGCGCCCACGACGGTGTGCAGCTCGTCGATGAACGTGACGACCTGCCCGTCGGACTCCTTGATCTCCGCGAGCACGGTCTTCAGGCGTTCCTCGAACTCGCCGCGGTACTTGGCGCCCGCGACCATCGCGCCGAGGTCGAGCGCGACCAGCCGCTTGTTCTTCAGCGACTCGGGCACGTCGCCCTTGACGATCCGCTGGGCGAGGCCCTCGACGACGGCGGTCTTGCCGACGCCCGGCTCACCGATCAGCACGGGGTTGTTCTTGGTACGGCGGCTCAGCACCTGCACCACCCGCCGGATCTCCTGGTCCCGTCCGATGACGGGGTCCAGCCTGCCCTCGCGGGCGGCGGCGGTCAGGTCGGTGCCGAACTTCTCGAGGGCCTTGTACTGGCCCTCCGGGTCGGGAGTGGTCACCCGGCGCGTCCCCCTCGCCCTCTGGAAGGCCTCCTGCAGCTTGTCCGCGGTGGCGCCCTGCCGGGACAGTACCTCCCCGGCGGCCCCGCCCTTGGCGGCGATGCCGATCAGCAGGTGCTCGGTGGACAGGTACTCGTCACCGAGCTCCCGGGCGCGGGACTGCGCGTCCGCGACGACGGCGAGCAGCTCACGGTTGGGCTGGGGCGGCGCCACCGTGGATCCGGTGACGCTCGGCAGCCCGGCGAGGACACGCTCGGCCCCGGCGCGTACGGCGGCCTGGTCGGCGTCGACCGCGGCGAGCAGGTCCGTGATGTTCTCGTTCTCCTGCCCGGCGAGCAGGGAGAGCAGCAGGTGCGCGGGGGTGAGGTCGGGGTGCCCCTCGGTCACGGCCCGGTTGCCGGCGGCGGCCAGTGCGTCCCGGCTCCGGTTGGTCAGCTCGGCGTCCACGTGTCCGTTCTCCTCCTTGGTGCCCTTCGGTGACCCTCGGCGTCCGTCTGTCTGACTCCGCCAACGTCCACAAACTTGAGTCTATTCCACTCAAGGTAGTTCCCGCGAGGGCTTCAGGGCTAAGTTCCGGGGCATGACCCTCACGTATTCGGTGGATCCGGGCGATCCGGACGCCTCCTATCTCAGCTTCTGGCGCGAGCGGCACCTGTGCACACTGACCACGCTCCGCCCGGACGGCACCCCGCATCTGGTACCCGTCGGGGTCACCTACGACCCCGGGCAGTTGCTCGCCCGGGTGATCACCAACCGGAGCAGCGCCAAGGTCCGCCATGTCCGGGCGGCCGGGGACGAGGGAGCGCCCGTCGCGGTCTGCCAGGTCGACGGCCGCCGGTGGGCGACGCTGGAGGGACGCGCGCGGGTGCGCACGGAGCCGGACCGCGTCCAGGACGCGGTGGAGCGGTACGCGGAGCGGTACGGGCGGATGCCGGGGCCCAACCCGGACCGGGTCGTCATCGAGATCGCGCTCACGCGGGCGATGGGACGCGGGTGAGCAGTGGTGTGATCACCACCGCGACACGACGGCTTCCGGCCATCACCCGACCCGGCGGATACCCGGAAATGTCGCCCAAAACTGCAGCGGCGTCACCGTGTTCAGGTCACGGTGACGCCGCTGCGGGGGGAAGCACCTGCGCGATCTTTTACGACGGGGGAATCGCGTCAGGCACTGCGGGGGGTGGCCGAGATGGTCCGGGGGACCAGGGAGTCGGGCTCCACCTGCCGGTGGTCCCGCTGGTCCAGGTTCACAAAGATCATGCCGTACCGGATGGCACACCGGACGGGCTTCGGCGCGCCCCTGGGCCGGCGCAGGCACCGGTAGGCCCGCACGTCGCCGTCCTCGTCGCGGGTGACGACCACGGGCTCACCGAAGACGGTCACCATCAACGAGTCGCCGCTGTGGGGGATGGCGGTGACCAGGTCGATGAAGTGCCATCCGGACCGGTAGGCGGTCGCCATCTCGCGCCGGAACGAACGGTCGTCGGGTGGTGTGGTCATCATCAGTCCCAGGTGCTGTCGGCCGGGAAGGCCAGCGGCTCTTGGTCGACGGACTGGGAAGACAGAGCGCTGCCCACATGGTGTGCGTCGCTCTCCGCGTCGGAGAGGCCGGCCAGGGTGCCGAAGGCCACAACGGCGGAGAAGGCGGCGACAAGCACCGAGCGAAGCATTCTCTTACGCATAGTCGGCTTCGTCCTCACTTGAAGGTCCCCTCTTCCCCCGTCAGATAAGACGATGGCTCATTCAGGCACGTCATGGCCACACAATCGGTGCATCATGTTCCTGCACGTTCAGGACCCTGGGGGGTGGAGATTTGGCTACAAATGGGACTAAGGCGACACATCCCCATTCGGTGACCGAGCTGTGCCCGGAGGGGAGCCGCCTCTACGCGGACGCCCTCCGCGCCGGACGCATCTCGCGCACGGACGCCGAGCCGGCTCCCTGCCTGATGGAACTGGCCCTTCTCCACCCGGACCCCGACGACCCGACGCGGCTGCGGCCCGTCCCTCCCTCGGTGGCCCTGGCCCAGCGACTCAACCCCATCGAACGCGAGATCACCGAGCAGCGGCGCATGTCCATCATGCTCGCCGAGGCCTTCGAACCGTTCATGGACATCACCACGCAGGAGACCAGCCCCACCCACTCCATCACCGTGCTGGAGGGCCTGGACCGCATCAACTCCGCGCTCGACCTGGCGATCTCCCAGTGCCACTCCGAGATGCTCACGGTGCAGCCGAGCGCCCACCGCCGTCCCGAGAACCGGCTGCTGGAGGCGCTGGAGCGGGACAGGCCGCTGATCGAGCGCGGGGTACGCATACGGACCCTCTACCAGCACACGGCTCGCTTCAGTCCGGACCGGCTCGCCTACATCGACCACTTCACCGACGGCAAGGTGGAGTACCGCACCATCGACGAGCTCGTCGAACGGCTCATCATCTGCGACGAGAGCGTCGCCTTCATCCCCATCAGGGAAGACCGCCAGGTGGCGTTGGAGCTCCGCCACCCGGGGCTGGTGCGCTACCTGATCAAGGTCTTCGAGTTCATGTGGAACCGGGCCGTTCCGCTGACCGCCGGCGCTCCCTACGAGACGGCGCCCGACGGCATCACCAAAATCCAGCACTCCATCGCCAAGTTGCTCGTGGAAGGGCACGTCGACGAGGCGATCGCCCGGCGCCTCGGCATGAACGTCCGCACGTGCCGCGCCCACATAGCGAAGCTGGCCACCGCACTCGGCAGCGGCAGCCGCGCTCAACTGGGCTATCTCATCGCCCAGTCCGGGATCCTCGACCAGGACGGCGGACCCCGGTGACCGGCGCCCCGCACGTGGAGCACGGAGCGGACGAGCTGTGCCCGGCGGGGACCGGGCTGTACGAGCGGGCGCTGCGTGAGGGGCGGCTGGACGCGGACGAGGGCCGGACGGCGCCCTGCGCGGTCGACCTGGGCCTGCTGCGGCCCGCTGTGGACGACCTGGGCACCCTGGAGCCGCTGCCCCCCGCGGTCGCCCTGCAACGGCTGCTGCGCCGCTCCGGGGAACGCATAGCGGCGGAACGGCGCCGGGAGGAGTGGCTGGCCGAGACGTTCCAGGCGCTCATGGGCTCCGGCGACGGGCCGGACGGAGAGGCGAGCACGCCCACGCTCTCCCTGCTCAGCGGCCTGGAACGGATCAACGGAGCCATCGCGCAGGCACTGGTGGAAGGCACGCGGGAAGTTCTCTGCATCCAGCCGCCGAACAACTACCAGACGTCCGAGTACGCGAGGACGGCCCAGGCCGCCGCCATGGTCCGCGACCAGCAGTTCCTCGACCGGGGCGGCAGGATCCGCGTGATCTACCCGCACACGCAGCGGCACATCCCCCTGGTCGTCGCCCGGTACGAGCAGCTGAGGGGCGACGCCCAGGCCCGCACCATGGACGAGGTCACCGGCCGCATGATCATCGTGGACCGCACGGTCGCCTTCATCCCCGGGGACGACGACGGGAACTCCGACATCGCGCTGGAGGTCCGGCACACGGCGGTCGTCGGCTATCTGGTGAACATGTTCGACCGCTTCTGGCGGCTCGCCACCCCCATGCACCCCCAGACCGTCCAGCCGCCCTCCCTGGGCGGTGTGACGGCCCGGCAGCGGGCCATCGCACGGCTGCTGGTCGAGGGGCACACCGACGCCGTCATCGCCGACCGGCTGGGCATGAACATCCGCACGGCGCGCGTCCACATCGCCAAGCTCGCCGCGACGCTGGGCAGTCAGAGCCGGGCCCAGCTCGGCTACCTCATCGGGCAGTCCGGGATTCTCGACCGGACACAGTGACCGCGGGGCCCCGGGGCTTGTCCAGCCCCGCCTGTGCGATCCGCACTCCCAGCTGCGTGCGGCTCGCCGCCCCCAGCGTCTCCGACAGGCGGGCGATGTGGGCGCGGCAGGTGCGGACGCTGATGCCCAGGCGCTCCGCGATGACCGCGTCCTGGTGGCCCTCCGCCAGCAGCGCCGCGATGGACTGCTCGCGGTGCGAGATGCCCTCGATGCCCGTGTCGGGGAGCGGCGCGGTCAGCGGGATGGCGAGCCGCCACAGCCGCTCGAAGACCGTGCCCAGGTACTCCACCAGCGCCGGATGGCGCAGCTCCAGAGCCATCGTGCGCTCGGCGTTGGCGGGGATGAAGGCGACCGTGCGGTCGAAGAGGATCAACCGCTCGATGACCTCGTCCAGCGTGCGCGCCTCCACCGCGTCGCCCATCAGCTCCAGATAGCTGAGCAGCCCGTGCCCGTGCCGGGCGACATGGGTGTACAGGTCCCGCATCCGCACGCCCCGCCCGCGCAGCGCCATCGCCCGGTGCAGGCCCTCCGACAGCTCGGCCTCGCGCCGGATGCCACCGGGCTGGACGGTGAGCACCTCCGTGGTGCACGCCTGCGTCGCCTCGTCCATCGCGGCCTGGATACGGGCCAGTCCGTCCAGCACACGGATCGCGGGGCCCTCCGAAGGCCCGCCCGGGGCCGGCACCTGGCGGCCGAGACCGGCGTACCACTCGAAGGCGGCGACCGCCGAGCCGACCCGGCGCTGACTCGCCCTCACCTCGTCGTACATGCCGCGCAGCAGCCGGGTCATGACCTCCTGCGGGGAGGTGGGGACCAGCCAGTCCATGTCGTCCGGGTCGGGGTGCAGCAGGGCCAGCTCCAGCAGGCAGGGCACCCGCTCGGCCTCCCGGCGCGGCAGCCGTCCGCGCCGTACGGCCCGGGAGTACACGCGGTCCCCGGCCTCGCACAGTCGGTCAGCACCGTGCGGATGCTCGTCCGCCCCGTGCCCGGCCATCGCCCATCCCACCCCCGGTTCAGCGTCTTTCCGCAGCGCAACTATGCGCGGCCGGAACCTGCTGTGCAACACGGGACCGGCCACCGCACCGGCCCGGGGGCCGGCCGGTGGCCGGATTCGTACGGAGACGTACGGGGGTTACTTGAGCCCGATCTCCGCGCAGGCGTCCTTGAAGTCGCCGGCGCAGATGTCGGACACCTCGTAGAAGCCGTCGGCGAGGACGGTGTCCTCGAGGTTGTCCTGGGTCAGCGCGACCACCGGCACCAGCTGCGCCGGGATGTCCTGGTCGGTGGGGCTGTCGACGCGGTCACGGGTGAGCGCGTCGAACTGGATGTCCCGGCCCTGGACCTTCGCCACGGCCATCTCGGCGGCGTTCTCGGCCTCTTCGGGGTAGGACTTGTAGACGCTCATGTACTGCTCGCCGGTCACGATCCGCTGCACCGCGGCGAGTTCCGCGTCCTGGCCGGTGATGGGCGGCAGCTTGGTCACGCCGGCGGCGCGCAGCGCCTTGACGATGCCACCCGCCATGCCGTCGTTGGCGGAGTACACGCCCTCGATGTTCTCCAGGCCGATCTCGCTGATCGCCTCTTTCATGTTCTTCTCGGCGTTCTTGGGGTCCCAGTCCTTGGTGTCGAAGGACTTGGCGATGGTGACCTTGCCCTTGAGCTCGGACAGCGCACCGGCCTTGAACTGCTTGGCGTTGGGGTCGGTGGACGAGCCGTTCATCATCACGATCTTGTCGGTGATGCTCAGGTCGCCGCCGAGCGCCTCCAGCAGGGAGCGTCCCTGCACCTCGCCGACGAGGGAGTTGTCGAAGGAGATGTACGCGTCGATCGGGCCCTCGGCGAGCCGGTCGTAGGCGATGACCGGGATGCCGGCCTCCTTCGCCTTGGAGACGCTCTCCGCGATGCCGTGCGAGTCCACCGCGTCCAGCACGATGACGTCGACCTTCTTCTCGATCATGCGCTGCATCTGGTCGGCCTGCTTGTCCGCGTCCGCTTCGGCGTTGGCGTACTCGACCTTGCCCTTGTTGTCCGTGAGCGCCTCCACCTTCTTCTTGAAGATGGGGTAGTCGAACTGCTCGTAGCGCGTGTTGGCCTTCTCCGGGAGGAGCAGACCCACCGTGATGTCGTCGCCCTTGACCGGGCCGGCGTCGTCGCTGCTCCCTGTCGCGTCGAGCATGCCGCAGCCGGCGAGCGTGACGGACATGGACACGGCGGCCACGGATATGGCGATACGACGCATGCGAGGGCTCACTTCAGGTGCGTTTTGGACGTGGGCACAGCTTTGCGGCCCATGTGACTGAAAAGCCAACGCTTCGGCGACCATCGCGTCAAGAGGCAGCCACTTAACGAGATGAACACGACACGGTGCGCTGAACTCGTGAAAGTCCTGCGGACACGCCGAGGGGATCACCTGGACACGCAGGCATACCATAGCCACAGGTGTGCTCGTGGATAAGAGAAGGGGCCCGTGGGTTCTGCGAACCCACGGGCCCCTCTTCGCCTTCGCGCGCCGTCAGTCGGACTGCTGCTGGCGCTTGGGGCGCCAGACCACCAGCGCGCTGGTCTGCTGCACCTCCTGGTAAGGCACCAGGTCACGGCGGTACGAGGCGTGCACGGCGGCCTCGCGCTGACGCATGGCCGCCGCCGCGCCGTCGAGCGCGTCCTCCAGTTCGGCCACCCGGGCCTGGAGGGCGGCGACCTGGTTCTCCAGTTCGATGATGCGCTTGATTCCGGCCAGGTTGATGCCCTCGTCCTGCGACAACTGCTGCACCTGACGGAGCAGTTCGATGTCACGGGCCGAGTAGCGACGGCCCCGGCCGGCCGTACGGTCCGGCGACACAAGTCCCAGACGGTCGTACTGACGCAGCGTCTGCGGGTGCAGCCCGGAGAGCTGGGCCGCCACCGAGATGACGTAGACCGGGGTGTCCTGGGTCAGTTCGTACGGGTTGCGTCGACGGCCGTCCATCGCATCAAGCTCCCTTCGCGGCCTGGAACAGCTCCGCCCGCGGATCCTGGTCCGCGGTTGCCTCGCGATACGCCTCAAGGGCGTCACGAGCCTTCCCCGACAGGTCCTTGGGCACACTCACCTCGACGGTGACCAGCAGATCACCGCGGGTGCCGTCCTTGCGGACCGCGCCCTTGCCGCGGGCGCGCAGGGTGCGCCCGTTGGGTGTGCCCGGCGGCAGCTTCAGCGTCACCGGCGGACCGCCCAGCGTCGGGACCCGGATCTCGCCCCCGAGGGCCGCCTCGGGGTACGTCACCGGCACCGTGACCGTCAGGTTGTCGCCCTTGCGGCCGAACACCGGGTGGGCGCCGACGTGCACGACGACGTACAGGTCGCCCGCGGGGCCGCCCCGCTCGCCGGGCGCCCCCTTGCCGCGCAGCCGGATCCGCTGGCCGTCGCTGACGCCCGCGGGGATGCGCACCTGCATCGTCCGCGAGGACTTGGCCCGCCCGCTGCCCTTGCAGACCTCGCAGGGCTCCTCCGCGATCAGGCCGCGGCCCTTGCAGTCCGGGCAGGGGTCGGTCAGCGAGAAGCCGCCGCCGGAGCCCCGCGCCACCTGTCCGGTGCCGACGCAGGTCGGGCACACGCGCGGTGTGCCGTTCTTGTCGCCGGTGCCCGAACAGGCTTTGCAGGGCGACTGCGACGACATCCGCAGCGGGACGGTCGCGCCCTCGATGGCCTCGGTGAAGCTCAGCGTCACCTCGGACTCGATGTCCTGGCCCCGGCGCGGCTGGGTCCGTGTGGTCCCCGGGCCGCCCCGGTTGAACAGGCCCCCGAAGACGTCACCGAGGCCGCCGCCGAAGCCGCCCGCCTGGCCGCCGGCCTGACCTCCGAAGAGGTCGCCGAGGTCGAAGTTGAAGGTGCCGCCGCCCGCGCCCGGCCCCGGGCGGAACCCGCCGTTGCCGAAGAGGGCGCGCGCCTCGTCGTACTCCTTGCGCTTCTTGGGGTCGCCGAGGACGTCGTTCGCCTCGGAGATCTCCTTGAACCGCTCCTCCGCCTTGGCGTTCCCCTTGTTGGCGTCCGGGTGGTACTCGCGGGCGAGTTTCCGGTACGCCTTCTTGATCTCGGCCTCGGTGGCGTCCTTGGGGACGCCGAGGACCTTGTAGTAGTCCTTCTCGATGAAGTCCTTGGTGCTCATCCCCGACGTCCCTCCTTCCCTGCGTCAGCTATAACGTCAGCCCTCCTCCGGGCCACCGTTCTCCTTGTTCTCCCCGTCGGCCTGCGCCTCGGTGCCCTCCTCGGCCGGCAGGGCCGTCTGCGCGCCGGGCTGCGGCTCGGCGACGGCCACCCGCGCGGGGCGGATGGTGCGCTCGCCGATGCGGTACCCCGGCTGCAGAATCGCCACGCACGTCGTCTCGGTGACGTCCGGCGCGTAGGAGTGCATCAGGGCCTCGTGGATCGTCGGGTCGAAGGGCTCGCCCTCCTTGCCGAACTGCTGGAGGCCCAGCTTGGCCGCCGTGGTCTCCAGCGACTCCGCGACCGACTTGAAGCCGCCGACCAGCTCGCCGTGTTCACGGGCGCGGCCGATGTCGTCGAGCACGGGCAGCAGTTCGGTCAGGAGATTCGCCACGGCGGTCTCCTTCACGGCTGCCCGGTCCCGCTCGACACGGCGGCGGTAGTTCTGGAACTCGGCCTGGAGGCGCTGGAGGTCCGCGGTGCGCTCGTTCAGCGCGCTGCGGGCCTGGTCCAGCTGGGCCACCAGAGCGGCGTTCTGCTCGGTGTCCCCGGCCGGGGCCGCCTCGTCCTCGGGAGAGGGAGCGGCGGCCTGCGGCTCGGCGTCGTCGGACGGTGCGCCGGAAGGGACATCGGGCTGCTGCTCGTCGAAGCCCGGGGTCTCTTCCGTCACGCCGCACCGTCCTTCCGGTCCTCGTCGACGATCTCGGCGTCGACGACGTCGTCGTCGGCCTTGGCCTCACCCGCGCCGGCGGAGGCGCCGCCCGCGGCCTGCGCGCCCTGGGCGTCGGCGTACATCGCCTGGCCCAGCTTCTGCGAGACGGCGGCGACCTTCTCGGTGGCCGTGCGGATCTCGGCGGTGTCCTCGCCCTTGAGCTTCTCCTTCAGCTCGGCGACGGCGGCCTCGACCTCGGTCTTGATCTCGCCGGGCACCTTGTCCGCGTTGTCCGTGAGGAACTTCTCGGTCTGGTAGACGAGCTGCTCGCCCTGGTTGCGGGTCTCGGCGGCCTCGCGGCGGGCGTGGTCCTCCTCCGCGTACTTCTCGGCCTCCTGGCGCATGCGCTCGACCTCGTCCTTCGGGAGCGACGAACCGCCGGTGACGGTCATCTTCTGCTCCTTGCCGGTGCCGAGGTCCTTCGCCGTGACGTGCATGATGCCGTTGGCGTCGATGTCGAAGGAGACCTCGATCTGCGGGACGCCGCGCGGCGCCGGCGGCAGACCGGTCAGCTCGAACATGCCGAGCTTCTTGTTGTACGCCGCGATCTCGCGCTCGCCCTGGTAGACCTGGATCTGCACCGACGGCTGGTTGTCCTCGGCCGTCGTGAAGATCTCGGAACGCTTGGTCGGGATCGTGGTGTTGCGCTCGATCAGCTTGGTCATGATGCCGCCCTTGGTCTCGATGCCGAGGGACAGCGGGGTGACGTCGAGCAGGAGGACGTCCTTGACCTCGCCCTTGAGGACACCGGCCTGGAGCGCGGCGCCGATGGAGACGACCTCGTCCGGGTTGACGCCCTTGTTGGCCTCCTTGCCGCCGGTCAGGTCCTTGACCAGCTCGGCGACGGCGGGCATACGGGTCGAACCGCCGACCAGGACGACGTGGTCGATCTCGCTGACGGAGATGCCGGCGTCCTTGATCACGTTGTTGAACGGGGTCTTGCAGCGCTCGAGCAGGTCCGCGGTCAGCTGCTGGAACTGGGCGCGGGTCAGCTTCTCGTCGAGGTGCAGGGGGCCCTCGGCGGAGGCGGTGATGTAGGGGAGGTTGATCGAGGTCTCGGTGGACGAGGACAGCTCGATCTTCGCCTTCTCGGCGGCCTCACGCAGACGCTGCAGCGCCATCTTGTCCTTGGCCAGGTCCACGCCGTGACCGGCCTGGAACTGCTTGACCAGGTAGTCGACGACGCGCTGGTCCCAGTCGTCACCACCGAGGTTGTTGTCACCGTTGGTGGCCTTCACCTCGACGACACCGTCGCCGATCTCCAGGAGGGAGACGTCGAAGGTACCGCCACCGAGGTCGAAGACGAGGATCGTCTGGTCGTCCTTGTCGAGGCCGTACGCCAGGGCGGCGGCCGTCGGCTCGTTGACGATGCGCAGCACGTTCAGACCGGCGATCTCGCCGGCCTCCTTGGTCGCCTGGCGCTCGGCGTCGTTGAAGTACGCGGGGACGGTGATGACCGCGTCGGTCACCTTCTCGCCCAGGTACGCCTCGGCGTCCCGCTTCAGCTTCTGCAGCACGAAGGCGCTGATCTGCTGCGGGTTGAAGTCCTTGCCGTCCAGGTTGATCTTCCAGTCGGTGCCCATGTGGCGCTTGACCGACCGGATGGTCCTGTCGACGTTGGTCACGGCCTGGCGCTTGGCCACCTCACCGACCAGCACCTCACCGTTCTTGGCGAAGGCGACGACGGAAGGCGTGGTCCTGGCGCCCTCGGCGTTGGTGATGACGGTGGGCTCGCCGCCCTCCAGAACGCTGACGACGGAGTTAGTCGTGCCCAGGTCGATGCCGACCGCACGTGCCATTTCGATTCCTCCAGCTGACTTGAGTGGAACAGACTCAAGCATGCATGACGGCCGCCGTCGGGTCAACAGAGCTGAGTCGAGCAGACTCAACTCTTATCCGCTCCTTACACGCAACCGCTCGCTGACCTGCGACGACGCGCTGGCGACACGTTGACGCGGACGAAAATAGGGGGTGACGGGACGCCTCACGAGCATCAGGACGAGCACCGCGGCGGCCACCGCGACCCACCACGCCGCCCCGGCGGACAGCCTGCCGGTGTGCACGCACACCGCGACCAGCACCCCTGCCGCCGACCCGGCGCCCAGCAGCACCGGCACCGCGCGGGGCGCGAGCCCCAGCCGCCGCAGCCGGTGCCCGAGATGGTCGGGACGCCCCCGGGTGACCGCCCGGCGGTCGAGCAGCCGGCCGAGTACCACCAGGACCGCGTCCGCACACGCGATCGCCGTCAGCGCGTACAGCACGGCCGCCCCGGCTCCCATTCCCTGCCCCGCCCGCACGAAGACCGCCGACGAGGCCAGCAGGAATCCGGTGAACAGCGCGCCGGCCGCCCCCAGGCCCGCCCGCGCGGGGAACCAGTTGTGCAGCAGGAACCCGGCGAGCGCGGCCGCCAGCACGCCCAGCAGGGCGGCGAGACCGTCCATCAGCTCGGCCGTGGCGCACGCGGCGACCCCGAACGCGCCCACCGCGCCGATCGCGCCGGCCAGCCCGTCGGCGTGGTCCAGCCCCCGGAAGGCGGTGGTCGCGACCGCGATCCACGCCACCGCCGCCGCTCCGGCGACCACGCCGGTCTCCTCGTACGGCACGACGAAGGCCGCGGCGACCGCCGTGCCGGCCGGCGCGACCCACCACCGCAGCCGCCGGAGGTCGGCCGCCAGCCCGAGCAGGGCGACACAGCCGGCCGCCGCGACCAATCGGCCGACCCCGGCGCCCAGCGGCAGCAGCCCGGCGGCGTCGGCGCCTGCCGCGACCAGAACGGTGGCCGGCGCGACGGCCGTTCCCCCGGACAGCGGCAGGGGCCGGCGCCGCCTGCGGTCGGTGATCCCGAGACGCAGGGCGGGGGTCCGCAGCACCCCGGTGAGGAGGGCGGAGAGCAGCAGTGCGGTGGCGGCGGCGGCGATCCCGTAGAGCACGGATATAAGTTAGGTGCGTATCGACTGATTTGGCGTGAATAACACGATCGGATCCCGGACGCCATCCGGGACGGTCCCTGAGGCCCTCACCGAGCACCCCCCACGGGCGCACGGCGCGCGTGCACACCTCGCCCGCATAGGCAACCCTCAGCGATTCAGATCACCCCGCGCCCGGCTACAGTGCGGCCTGAGATGGGGGTAGTCTCAGACGAACTGCATAAGTTACCGCTTAGTAATCTCGGGGAAGCCGAACGGAAGCCGGACGGCACACCCCGGTGAACCCCCCGACAAACCGCCCCCTGAACCCCTCGCAGGCCCGAGGAGCCCCCATGCAACTCGCCGCGATCATCGTGTCGCTGGTCCTGACCGTGGTCGGCGTTGCGCTGCTCGCACGCGCGATCGGCCAGTTCGTCCGGTACTTCAAGCTGGGCCAGCCGGTCCCGGCAGGCACCCGGACCGACAACCCCTACCAGCGCAGTGTGACCCTGGTGCGGGAGTTCCTCGGCCACACCCGCATGAACAGGTGGGGCATCGTCGGCATCGCCCACTGGTTCGTCGCCGTCGGCTTCCTGACCCTGCCGCCGACCCTCGCCCAGGCCTTCGGCCAGCTCTTCCAGGCCGACTGGGTGCTCCCGGTCATCGGCGACTTCCTGCCGTTCGAGATGTACATCGAGTTCATCGGTGTCATGACGGTCCTGGGCATCGCGGTGCTCATCGTGATCCGTCTGCTCAGCCTGCCGTCCCGGCCCGGCCGCAAGTCCCGCTTCACCGGCTCCAAGGCCGGCCAGGCGTACTTCGTCGAGTACGTGATCCTCACCATCGGCCTCGCCATCTACGTGCTGCGCGGCCTCGAGGGCGCCCTGCACCACGTCGACGGCTACTCGGCGTCGTACTTCGCGTCGTACCCGCTGGTGCAGGCCTTCGACGGGCTGTCCGTCGGGACGCTGCAGAACCTGGTCTACCTGACCGCGATGATCAAGATCGGGACGTCGTTCGTCTGGATGATCGTCGTCTCGCTCAACACCAACATGGGCGTGGCCTGGCACCGCTTCCTCGCCTTCCCCAACATCTGGTTCAAGCGCAACGCCGACGGCTCCACGGCGCTGGGCGCCCTGCAGCCGATGACCTCCGGCGGCAAGCCGATCGACTTCACCGACCCCGGTGACGACGACGTCTTCGGCGTCTCCCAGGTCGAGCAGTTCTCCTGGAAGGGCCTGCTGGACTTCTCCACCTGCACCGAGTGCGGCCGCTGCCAGTCGCAGTGCCCCGCCTGGAACACCGGCAAGCCGCTCTCCCCGAAGCTGCTGATCATGTCGCTGCGCGACCACGCGCACGCCAAGGCCCCGTACCTGCTGGCCGGCGGCGGCAAGACCATGGAGGGCGAGGAGAAGGCGTCCGAGGAGCAGCTGGCCGGCGTGCCCGCCGCCGCCCTCGCCGAGGCCGAGCGCCCGCTGATCGGCACCGCCGAGGAGAACGGCGTCATCGACCCGGACGTCCTGTGGTCCTGCACCACCTGCGGCGCCTGCGTCGAGCAGTGCCCGGTGGACATCGAGCACGTCGACCACATCGTCGACATGCGCCGCTACCAGGTGATGATCGAGTCGGCGTTCCCGTCCGAGGCGGGCACGATGCTCAAGAACCTGGAGAAGAAGGGCAACCCCTGGGGCCTGGCGAAGAAGCAGCGCCTGGAGTGGACCAAGGAGGTCGACTTCGAGGTCCCGGTCGTCGGCAAGGACATCGAGGACCTGTCCGAGGTCGAGTACCTGTACTGGGTCGGCTGCGCCGGCGCCCTGGAGGACCGCGCCAAGAAGACCACCAAGGCCTTCGCGGAGCTGCTGCACATCGCGGGCGTCAAGTTCGCGATCATGGGCGGCGACGAGAAGTGCACCGGCGACTCCGCCCGCCGCCTCGGCAACGAGCCCCTGTTCCAGGAGCTCGGCATGGAGAACGTCATGGCGCTGAACATGGCGTTCGGCGAGGAGACGGACGACGAGGGCAAGGTGACCGAGGAGTCGCGCAAGCCCAGGTCGGCGAAGAAGATCGTCGCCACCTGCCCGCACTGCCTCAACACCCTCGGCAACGAGTACCCGCAGCTCGGCGGCGACTACGAGGTCATCCACCACACGCAGCTGCTCCAGCACCTGGTGGACGAGGGCAAGCTCATCCCGGTCACCCCGGTCGAAGGGCTCATCACCTACCACGACCCGTGCTACCTGGGCCGCCACAACAAGATCTACACGCCTCCGCGCGAGATCATCGGCAAGGTCCCGGGCCTGCGCAACGAGGAGATGCACCGCCACAAGGAGCGGGGCTTCTGCTGCGGCGCGGGCGGCGCCCGGATGTGGATGGAGGAGCGGATCGGCAAGCGCATCAACAACGAGCGCGTCGACGAGGCCCTCTCCCTCAACCCGGACATCATCTCCACCGCCTGCCCGTTCTGCCTGGTCATGCTGACCGACTCGGTCAACGGCAAGAAGAACGAAGGCAAGGCCAAGGAGTCGACCCAGGTCGTCGACGTGGCCCAGCTTCTGCTGGAGTCGGTCAAGACCCCGATCGACCCGGCGGGCGAGGAGGAGTCGGAGCCGGCGCCTGAGCCGGAGCCCGTGAAGTAACCCACGCCGCGCAGCGGAGGGGCCGCCCGTAAGGGCGGCCCCTCCGCCGTTTCCGGACCCCGTCAGCCGGCACGGGCCGCGGGGCCGTACGGGGCCGGGGGGAGGGCCGCAGGAAGTTCCGTGCGGCGGGTGATGCCCAGTTTGCGGTAGGCCGCCGTCAGGTGGGTCTCCACCGTGCGGCGGGCCAGGTGGAGTGCGGCCGCTATCTCCGCGTTGGTACGGCCCTCGGCCGCCAGACCGGCGATGCGGCGTTCGCTGTCGGTCAGGGCCTCCGGGCCCGTGCGGGGGGCGCCGGGGCGGCGGGCGCCGCCCTCGTGGAGGAGGTCCTCCGCCACACGGCGCAGCCGCACCGCGCCGAGACGCTCCGCGTGTTCCACCGCCTCGTGCAGCGCCTCCCGTGCTTGGGAGCGCTCCCGAAACGCGAGCAGCAGCCTTCCGTGCGCGATCAGCGCGGCGATCAGCTCGGCCCCGCCCGGCGCCGCCCGCAGCAGTCCGACCGCCCGCGCCGTGAGCCGCAGACCGCGCCGGCCGCCCGTCGCCTCTCCCAGCGTCCGCAGCGCCCGGCCCCGTACCCGCGCCGTGCCCCACACCTCGGCGAGCCGGGTCTCCTCCTCCGCCAGCGCCAGCGCCTCGTGCGGCCTGCCCAGCGCGAGAAGGCACTCGGCGGCGCCCACCCGCCACGGCGACAGCACGGACAGGTGCGCCTCCCGGGACGCCTGGCGCCGCCCGCACTCCAGGAAGTCCTCCAGCGCCCGATCAGGCTGCCCGGACGCCGCCCGCAGCACCGCCCGCGCGTACAGGAAGCGGTGCGTGCGCCAGGAGTCCGGCGCGGTCCGCAGGTCGAAGCCGTCCACCAGCCGTGCGGCCTCCTCCCGCCGCCCCGTCTCCACCAGCGCGATCACGGCCTGGGTGTGCGCGCTGGTGGGGCCGGGCCCCGAGGACCACATCCTCGCGGTGCGGGCGTGCGGCTCCGCCAGGACGGCGTCCCAGTCGGCGCGGGCCGCCGCGACGTCCACCCGCATGTCGGTGAGGATGTGGTGCATCGGGTGCAGCAGGAACGACGCCAGCGGGTCCAGCGCCCGCCGCACCAGCCGCTCGGCCTCGTCCAGCTCGTCCGCCCATTGCGCCACGAGCGCGGCCATGCCGTACAGGAACGGCACGGCGACCGGGTCGGCCGGGCCCTCGGAGAGCACGCGGATCCGCTCCATCGCCTCCCGCGCGGAGATCAGCCCGGCCGTCGCCCCGTGCCGTACCGCCAGCATGCGGTGCGCCGCGTCCAGCAGGTCGGGCCCGCCACCGTCCGGCCCGGGCGGGGGCGGCTCCTGGCCCGCGCGCACCGCGTGCGGGGTGGCGTCGGACAGCAGCACGGCGACCGCGCGCAGCGTCCGCACCGTAGCGGGACGCCCCACGAGCCGCTGTTCCTCCTCCCGCAGCATCCGCCGCGCCTCCGTGACGTCCCCGCTGCGGGCCATCGCGGTGGCCAGGGCGACCGTCGCCCGCAGCCGGTCCCGTGAGTCGCCGGGCAGCCGGACGGCCTGGGCGAGCCGGGGCAGTCCGCCGGACGGATGAGCGGCGCATTCCAGGGAGCCGAGCTGGATGAGGACGGTGGCCCGGCGGACGGGCTCCATCGGCTCGTCCAGGGCGCGCCGCAGGAACGCCGCCGCGCAGCGCGGCCGGTCGGCGCGGACCTCCTCGGCCGCCGCGTCCAGCAGCACGTCGACCGCCCACGGCTCGGCCACCGCGGCCCCGTGGTACAGGTGCCAGGCCACGGAGCCGACCGGCGCGCCTTCGCGCATCAGCTCCTCGGCGGCGGCCCGGTGCGCCTCCCTGCGGCGCCCGCTGGTCCAGCCGCTGAGCACGGCGTCCCGCAGCAGCGGATGGGCGTACCGGTGGAGTCCGTCCGTGTCCCGCCGCAGCAGACCGAGACGGGTCATCGCGGTGAGCCAGCCGGTCACCCGGTCCGGGTCGGCCTGCGCCATGCGGGCGACGGTCCGCGCCTGGGTGGCGCGGCGCTCGTCGGGGCAGTGTCCCGGGCACCAGTCCCGCCGGGGCCCGGCGCCGTCCCCCGCCCGCTCCGGGGTGCGGGCGGCGTCCGCCCGGTCCGCCTCACCGCTCTCCAGCACGGCCAGGCAGCGGGCGACCCGCGCCGTGGCCCCGCCCGCGCCGGCCAGCCACCACGAGACGACGTCCGGGTACGCCCCCGGATACAGCGCGGCGCAGGTGTCGGGCAGCGCGGCCGACGAGGACTCCGAGGCGGACGCCGTCCAGGACGACAGGTCGTGCAGCAGTGCCCGCAGCAGCAGCGGGTTGCCCGCCCCCGCGCGCACGCAGTCCGCCACCCGGCCGGGCTCGGCGTCCGGGAAGGCGGCCCGCACCAGATCCGCGGCGGCTCCGGCGCTCAGCGGGGCGAGGGTGTGGGTGTGGACGAGGGCCGGGGACAGCCCGTGGGCGAGACCGTGCCCGGCCGGGTCGATGTCGTACTGGCTGCGCTCGGTCACCACGAGCAGCACGGGCAGCCCGTCGACGAGGCGGGCCGCCTCCGTGAGCCAGCGGCGCGAGGCCGCGTCGGCGGCGTGCACGTCGTCGACCGCGACGAACAGCGGGCCGCGCCGCGCGTACGTCTCCAGCAGCCGCCACAGCAGCGCCCCCTGCGTCCGCCGGTGCTCGGCGGGGGACGTTCCCGCCGCCGCCGGCGGCTCCCGGAGGAGGTCCGCGTCGGCGCCGAAGAGCTGCCGGGCGACGCCCCATTCGGCGCCGCCGTCCTCCAGGGTGACGCGCGCCCGCAGCACCCGCATCCCCTGCCCGGCCGCCTGCTCGGCGGCGGCGCCCAGCAGCGCGGTGCGTCCGGTGCCGGTGGCGCCGCGCAACAGGACGAGACCGCCCGCGCCGGCACGGGCGCGTTCGCCCCGCTCGGCCAGCAGGCGCAGGGCGTCGTCCCGTTCGCTCAGGGGCTCTGCTAACGGCAAGGGTTCCTCCTGGGCCGGGTGGATCGTGGGAGGGGGACGGCGTCACGTCGGACACCGGCCCCGGTCTTGAGGACGCGGAAAAGGGCGTGAGGGTGCCCCGACGGGCGTACGGAAGCGGCCTGTTGAGGCAGAAAGTGAACGTGAGGTGTGTATCCGTGCCGCGGGTATGGACGCGGTGCACCGGGTCGTGTTCCATGCGCGCAGAACCGTGACCAGGTCACGGAGGCGTGCACGCCCGCGCGCCCCGATCTCGTGGTGCGTCTCGTGGTCCTCCACGATTGTCCGCGCCCCACCCGCCACAGGAGTGTGGATCCGCAGCGTCGGACGCGGCCGCCCCGGCGGTCGCACGGTCGGGTATGGGGAATCGGTTGCACACCACGTCGTTGACAGGCCCGGAGACGGCCGCGCCAGCCGGGCCCGGAAGCCGCATCCCCGTGGTGGTCGAGGCCCCCGACCCCATCTCCCGGGCCGGCGCGGCCAGCGAACTGCGCCGCCACCCGGTCATCGACCTGGTGGAGGACGGGCGGCCCGGTCCCGGAACCGTGGCCCTCCTGGTCAACGACCAGCTCGACGAGGACCTGTTGACGCGGATGCGCAAGCTGGTCCGCAGCGACGGCAGCCGCGCCGTGCTCGTGGTCGGCGCGATCCGGGAGAGCGAACTGCTCGACGTCGTCGAGTGCGGTGTCGGCGCGATCGTCTGGCGGCACGAGGCCACCGCGCAGCGGCTGGTGCGCGCCGTCGTCGCGGCCTCGCGCGGCGACGGGGACCTCCCCGGGGACCTGCTGGGCCGGCTCATCAACCGGGTGGGCACACTGCACCGCACGTCCGCCGGTCATTCCGGCGCCCCCGCGAGCGGGCTGACGGCCCGTGAGGTCGACGTCCTACGGCTCGTGTCCGAGGGACTGGACACGGGAGAGATCGCCGGGAAGCTCGCGTACTCCGAGCGGACGGTCAAGAACGTGTTGCACGGAATCACCACGCGGCTGCACCTCCGCAACCGGGCGCACGCCGTCGCGTACGCCCTTCGGGAAGGTTACATCTGACCCTCCAGGCACCCGTGTCGGGGCTCCGAGGGCACCCTCCGGTGCCCCCGCACCCACCCCGGCGCCGGCCCCGCGCGGACGCGCCCCCGGCACCATCGACGGGGCCCGGCGGTGAAGCGTCCGGCGGTGAGGCGGCCCGCGGACCGCGCGACGGCAGAGCAGGAGTACGACGGTGATCCACGAGGTGGACGAGGTCCTCAAGGGGCTTCTCAAGGGCGGCGCCCTGGCCGGCTCGGGCGTCGAGGTGTCCCTGGACGCCCCGACCCGGGACTGGGCGGCCCGCCGCAACGCGCCCACCCTCAACGCCTATCTGTACGACATCCGCGAGGAGGTCTCCCGCCGGGAGCGCGGCACGGTCGCGGTCACCGACGACACCGGCCAGGTGGTGCGGCGCCGCAACCCACCGCGCTGGCTCCGCCTCTCCTACCTGCTCACCGCCTGGACACGACAGCCCCAGGACGAACACCGTCTGCTGTCGGCCGCGCTGGCCACACTGCTCCCCCGCGAGATCCTCCCGCCCGCCGAACTCCCGCCCGCCCTGTCCGCACTGGGCCTGTCGGTCACCCTGTCGGTCGCCGGGACGCAGACCGAGTCGCGGTCGTTGGCCGAGATCTGGTCCGCACTCGGCGGTGAGCTCAAGCCGTCCCTGGACCTGGTGGCGCTGGTCCCGTTCCCGTCGTACCCCGAGTACGACGCCGGACCGCCGGTCACCGAGGGCGCGGTCGTCCGCGTCCGCTCCGTCGACGGCGCCCAGGACGGCACCCGCGCCCACCGCCCGCACCACTTCGAGGGCGGACGGCCCACCCGGTGAACACCCCGCACCCCGACCCCGCCGACGCCCTCCTCACCCGCGTCGCCCGGCTCCGCGCCCGTGTCGCCCGGCTGGTGGAGCACCGCTCCGCGGACGACCCCACAGCCGACGACCCCCTGCGCGGCCTCTACCTCTCCGAGGCGGCCGTGCGCCACCACCTGCACACCACCCCCGCGCCCCCGCCGGACGACCCGGACGGCGAGGAGCCCCCCGGCGACCGGCTCGGTCCGCTCGCGCGGCGGCTCGGCCTGCGCCCGGCGGAGGCCACGGTGCTGCTGGCGGCGCTCGCCCCGGACCTCGACCGGTCCTTCGAGCCGCTGTACGGCTACCTCAACGACGACGTGGGC
Organism: Streptomyces sp. GB4-14; assembly: GCF_022696125.1. Taxonomy (NCBI): domain Bacteria; kingdom Bacillati; phylum Actinomycetota; class Actinomycetes; order Kitasatosporales; family Streptomycetaceae; genus Streptomyces; species Streptomyces sp. GB4-14. Next base: position 2,983,757 of record NZ_RZHO01000002.1, read on the forward strand.
CGCCGCCGCGCAACCACCGGCCTGGCGCTCGACCTGGCCGGCGCGCCCGTGCACCGGCCCGAGGCGCGCGCGGTGTTCCACCCCCGCGCACCGCTGCGGACGTTCGCCCTGCTGGACGTCGAGGAGCCGGAACGCCCCTTCCTCAGCCGCTCGTTGCGGGTGCCGGGCCGGGTCGTCGCCCATCTCCTCGGCGACGACACCCCCGACCCGGCGCTCGCCGGACGCGTCCGCCCGCTCGCCGTACCGTCCGAGACCCCCGGGGAGGACGGTTTCACCGGACGGCTCGCCGCCCGGCTGAAGGAGGAGCCGCTCACCGTCTATCTGCGCGAGCACCGCGAGGGCGAGGGCCTGGCGCACGCGGCACGGGCGCTGCCCGGCGGCGCGCTGCACTACACGCCCCGCGGCCCGCACGACCAGGAGCCGCTGGCCGCCCTGGTCCGCGAGGCCCGGCTGCTCGACCGCCCGCTGGTCGTCTCCGTGCCGCAGGACGACCCGGGGGCACTCGTGCGGGCACTGTCGGTGCCCGATGTGCCCGTGGTGTTCACCGGTTCACGGCCCTACGACCCGCAGTGGTGCGACGAGGACCCGCTGGTGCTGGACGCCCCCCGGCTGGGCGCCGACGCCGTGCACGCCTGGACCGCCGCCCTGCGCGACGCGGACCCCGGTGCCCCTACGGGCACGCCCGGCTTCGACCTGGCCGCCACCGTCGCCCCCTACCACCTGGGCACCGACCGGGTGGCGCGGGCGGTGCGGGCCGCGCGGGCCCTGGCCGCGTTCGACGGCACCCCCCTCGCCCCCGCCCATCTGCGGCTCGCCGCACGCCAGCAGTCCACCTCCGGTCTGGAGCAGCACGCCCGCCGCATCCGGCCCGCGGTGACCTGGGACGACCTGGTGCTGCCCGAGGCGCCCCTGGCGCAACTGCGCGAACTGGCCCGGCGGGCCCGGCTGCGCGACCGGGTGCTCGGCGACTGGCGGCTCAGCGCCGGAGGCGGCCGGGGCCGGGGCGTCCTCGCGCTGTTCGCGGGCGATTCGGGCACCGGCAAGACGCTGTCCGCCGAGGTCGTCGCCGCCGAACTGGGCCTCGACCTCTACGTCGTACGGCTCTCCTCCGTCGTGGACAAGTACGTCGGCGAGACCGAGAAGAACCTGGAGCGGGTCTTCTCCGAGGCCGACCGCACCGACGCCGTGCTGCTCTTCGACGAGGCCGACGCGGTGTTCGGCAAGCGCTCCGAGGTCAAGGACTCCCACGACCGGTACGCCAACATGGAGAGCGCCTATCTGCTCCAGCGTCTGGAGTCCTTCGACGGCATCGCGCTGCTCACCACCAACCTGCGCGCCAACATCGACGAGGCGTTCACCCGCAGACTCGACCTGGTGGTCGACTTCCCGTTCCCGGACGCCGGGCAGCGGCTCGCGCTGTGGGAGCACTGCCTGTCCCGCGTGCCGTGCGCCGATGACGTCGACGTGTCGCGGGTGGCGCGGGACTTCGAACTGGCCGGCGGGTCCATCCGCAGCGCCGTGGTCACCGCCGCCTACGCGGCGGCCGACCGGGACGACACGGTCACCACGGCCGACCTGCTGGAGGGCGCGCGGCGGGAGTACCGCAAGGCGGGGCGGCTGGTGCCGGGCGAGGGCACCTGGTAGCCGCCCCGGCGGGGGGTCAGGGCGTGCGCAGCGTCCACTTCTGGTTGGGGGTGCCGCCGCACGTCCACAGGTGCAGCCCGGTGCCGTTGGCGGTGCCGCTCCACATGGCGTCCACGCACTTGTCGGCCATCACGCTGACCAGGTCGGCGGCGGGGCTCATCGCGAAGTTCTGCGCGGGGTTGCCGCTGCACCGGGCGAGCTGGATCAGCGTGCCGTCGTCCCGCGAGGCCCAGGCCACGTCCATGCACATGCCCATGGAGCGGACGGTGCCGTCGCCGCGGAACTCCCAGCGCTGGTTGGCGGCCTTCGCATCGCAGTCCTGGATCACCAGGGGGGTGCCGTCGTTCGCCTTGCCCTTCTTCAGCGGGACGGTGACGCACCGGTCGGACCCGACGCCCACGATCTGATCGCCGGTCAGCGGCTCGGACTCGGCCTGCTTCTCCTCGCCGCCTCCGCCGCCCCCGCCACCGGAGGCCGGCTTCTCCTCCTTCTCGCCGGACCCCTCGTCGGCCGCGTCGCCGCCGTCGCCGCCGGGCGCCTCCTGCTCGGGCGGCTTCACCTCCTGCGACGCCCCGGGGCTCGGCAGGGTCAGCGGCGCGGACGCGGAGGCCTGGGGCGCGGGGATCGCGCCTGGCTCGGCCTGCGCCGTCTTCTCCGTGGCCAGTGACCGCACATCGGGCTTGTACGTCAGCCAGATCACGACGAACGCGACCGCGAGCGCCACCGCCGTCGCCAGCACGGTGGCCAGCCAGCCCGGCAGGAAGCCGCGCTGCACGAACTTCCCCTCCACGCCCAGCGGATCGACGCCGGAGCGCTGCACCGTGAGCGTGTAGGGGCGCTCCTGTCGGGAGCCGAACCAGATGATCTCCCGGGGTTTCAGCCTCGCCTTCACGAACGCCGCCCGCCCCGGCTCGATCTGGACGTTGCCCGGGTCCAGGTCGAAGGAGAGCTGGTCGCCGTTGTCGCTGCCGCTCAGCGAGGCGGTCACCTTGGTGTTGCCCAGGTTGTCCACCGCGAGCACGGGCTTGCCCCGCAGCCGCCCCTTCACCACCGGCGGCACCAGCTCGGCCCGCACCTCGGTGAACGGGGTGACCGTCACGTTCCCCTCGGGAACGGTGGTCGCCTCGGGGTGTTCCGTCGGCGTGATCCGGACCGCGTACGGATGCGGTCCCGCGGCCGCGTCCGGGGTGCGCGGCACGTCGAAGGACACCTCGACGGTCCCGGTGGTCCCCGGGTACAGGCGCAGCGACGGCGGCTCCACCCGCGCGTACGGCGCGAGGTCGCCCACCGGCTCGAACCGGTACTCGTCCACCACGTCACCGGTGTTGCGCACCCGCAGCCGCACCGTCGTACGGCCGCCCGGGTCGACCGTCGCCGACGCCGGCTCAAGAGAAGTCCAAAGGCTCACGCGTCGACGCTAGTCGAGGCCCCCCACGCGGTCAGGAGGCTGTGAGGCAGGGTCGGCTGCCCGGAAAGGCACCCGCTTGCCCGGCCCGGTTCCGGGGTGTCCCGCAGGGGCCGTGAGCCCTGACGCGAGGAGCGTGCCGCGTCCCTCGCACGCCGGGCGGCCCGCGTCCGCGCGGGGCCGGTCGCGGCGCGCGTGCTGCCTTTCCGGGCAACCGCGATGCCCCGGACACGGCACTCCCAGCCGTTCCGGCGGGCGCGACGCGCGCGCGAGGGTGCGTACAGACCTGACTCGTACCCCGAGGAGAGCAGAGCATGCCGTCCTACCTGTCGCCGGGCGTCTACGTCGAGGAGGTGGCCAGCGGCTCGCGCCCCATCGAAGGAGTGGGCACATCGGTGGCGGCCTTCGTCGGCCTCGCCCCCTCCGGCCCGCTCAACGAGCCGACCCTGGTCACCAACTGGACCCAGTTCGTCGCCGCCTTCGGCGCCTTCACGGACGGGTACTACCTGGCGCACTCCGTCTACGGCTTCTTCAACAACGGCGGCAGCGCGGCCTACGTGGTGCGGGTCGGCGGCGCCCCGGGCGGTGTCGCAGGCGAGGCGTCCGGCGCGCCCGCCGAGGTGACGGGCGCGCCCGCGCAGGCCGCCCTGCCCGCCGGGACGCCTGCCCAGCTCGGCACCTTCACGGTGACCGCCGTGGCCGCCGGGTCCGGTCCGCTCAGCGTCGAGGTCTCCGACCCCGAGGGCGAGGGCCCCGCCGAACGGTTCCGGCTCACCGTCAAGGACGGCGACCGCCCCGTCGAGACCTTCGACGTCAGCGCCAAGAAGAGCAGCCGCACCTACGTCGTCACGCAGGTGAAGGAGCGCTCCAGGCTCATCACCGTGCAGGAGGCGGCGCCCGCCGCGCAGCTCGCCCGTCCCGAGAACCAGACCGTGGCCCTCGCGGCGCCGCCCGCCGCCGCGCCCGCCGTCCCGGCCACCGCCGACGGCGCCGCCCGCCCCGGCCCGGCCGAGTACGTCGGCGACTCCGCGGACCGCACCGGCTTCGGCGGCCTGGAGGCCGTGGACGAGATCTCCATGGTCGCCGTCCCCGACCTGATGGCCGCCTACCAGCGCGGCGACATCGACCTGGAGGCCGTCAAGGCCGTCCAGCTCGGCCTGATCGCGCACTGCGAGCTGATGGGCGACCGGGTCGCCGTCATCGACCCGCCGCCGGGCTTCAACGCCCGCGACATCCGCGTCTGGCGCCAGGAGACCGCCGGCTACGACTCCAAGTACGCGGCGCTGTACTACCCGTGGATCAAGGTGTTCGACCCGGCGAGCGGCCAGAGCCGGACCGTCCCGCCGAGCGGCCACATCGCCGGCGTCTGGGCCCGCAACGACTTCGAGCGCGGTGTGCACAAGGCGCCCGCGAACGAGGTCGTCCGCGGCGCCGTCGACCTGGAGCTGCAGATCACCCGCGGCGAGCAGGACCTGCTCAACCCGGTCGGCGTCAACTGCATCCGCGCCTTCCCCGGCCGCGGCATCCGCGTCTGGGGCGCCCGCACCCTCGCCTCCGACCCGGCCTGGCGCTACCTGAACGTCCGCCGGTACTTCAACTACCTGGAGGAGTCGATCCTGATCGGCACCCAGTGGGTGGTGTTCGAGCCCAACGACCACCAGCTGTGGGCCCGGATCCGGCGCAACGTCTCCGCCTTCCTCGTCAACGAGTGGCGCTCGGGCGCCCTGTTCGGCTCCCGGCCGGAGGAGGCGTTCTACGTCAAGTGCGACGAGGAGACCAACCCGCCCGAGTCCGTCGACCTCGGCCGGGTCGTCTGCGAGATCGGCATCGCGCCGGTCAAGCCCGCCGAGTTCGTGATCTTCCGGCTGGCCCAGTTCTCCAGCGGGAGCGGGGAGCTGGAGGAGTAGGGCAGACCCCGCACTCCGCCCTCCCCCCGAACTCCCCCCTCTGCGAAGGAAAGTAGCGACAGATGAGTCTGCAGCCGGGTGACGCCCTCACCTCACACAACTTCGGCCTCCAGATCGACGGCGTGATGGTCGAGTACCTCGCCGAGGTCAGCGGCCTCAGCATCGAGCAGGACGTGATCGAGTACCAGCAGGTCTCGGCCCAGGGCAAGCCCGTCACCAAGAAGATGCCGGGCGTGAAGAAGGCCGGCACCTGCACGGTCGTGCGCGGCATGACCCAGTCCCCCGCGTTCAACGAGTGGATCAACGAGTCGGTCAACGGCGCGATGGCCACGGCCCGCAAGAACGCCACCATCATGGTGATGGACTACCAGAACAATCCGGTCAAGCGGTACAACATGCGCAACGCCTGGTGCAGCAAGATCGACACCAGCACCGTGAAGGCCGGCGAGGCCTCCGCGCTGACCGAGACGGTGACCATCACGTTCGAAGAACTGGTCATCGAGTAATGCGACGCACCACCGCCGCCCGGCCGGGAGCCCTCCCGGCCGGCCCGGGTCCCGCGGAGGCGGCCCCGGCCGCCGTCGCGGAACCGGAGGAGGACGTGTCGTCCGGCGGGGCGCTGCGCACCGAGTTCCCCTTCGAACTGCCCCGCGGCTACGTCGACGAGAACGGCACCGTCCACAGGCACGGCACGATGCGGCTCGCGACCGCGCGGGACGAACTGGTCCCGCTGCGCGACGTCCGCGTGCAGGAGAACCCCGCCTACCTGTCGGTGGTGCTGCTCGGCCGGGTCATCACCCGGCTGGGGACGCTCCCGATGGTGCACGACGGGGTCGTGGAGAACATGTTCGCCTCCGACCTGGCGTTCCTCCAGGACTTCTACCGGCAGGTGAACGCCGAGGGCCACACCCGCGCCGGCGTGACCTGCCCCCACTGCGAGCAGCCGTTCGAGGTCGAACTCGGCGGGAGCCGCCTGGGGGAATCGTGACGTACGCGACCGACCGGCTGCACGAGGAGATCGCGTACCTCGCCTACCACTTCCACTGGAGCCTGGAGGACATCCTGGACCTCGAACACGGTGACCGCCGCCGGTACGCGGAGCAGATCACCGCGCTCGTCACGCGCGCGTCGGCGGAGGGCTGACACGCCATGGGATTCCTCGACCGGCTGCGCCGGAGGGGCGGCGCGCCCGCGGGCCCGGCGGACGCGGGTCCGGCGGACGCGGGGGGCGGTACGTCCGTCCCCGCGGCGCCTGTGCGGACGGCCGCGTGGACCGCGCTGCCGCCGATCCGGCGGGCGACTTCCCGGCCGTCGTGGCCGGTCGCCGACGCCGGGTTCGGCGGCAGGCTGAGCACGTGGCAGAACCCGTCCTTCGCGGGCACGCTCTCCCACGCCGTCCTGGACGGCGCGCCCGGGGGGCTGGTCGAGGGTGTCCTCACCGCGTCGGCGCGGCCGTCCGCGGGGCTGGAACTGCCCACGCGGGACCTGCCGGTCGCGGCGTCTTCGGGGGAGGCCGGTCACCTGGCGGAGGGTGATGAGCCGCCGGCGGTGCAGCGCACGGCGGCTCCCCTCGGGGTGACGCCCTCTCCCACCCCCACGCGGCGTTCCGCTTCCCTGACCAGGGCGGTGGGATCGGCGGCGCCTGTGCAGCGGAGGACGCTGCCGGTGGCGACGGCTCCGGTCGTGACGCGGGGCTCCGGTTCGGGGCCGGCGGACGCCCCGACGGGCTCCTCGGGAGGCGGTGGTACGGCGTCCGCGCCGCGCCGACGACCCCTGCTCGGGGCGCCGTTGACGGCTCCGCCGTCGGGGCCGGGGGCGCCCGGGCCGCGCGGGGCGGCCTCGGGAAGCCTGTCGGAGCCGTCCCCGTCGCCGGTTCCCGTCGCCCGCCCGGCCTCCTCGGCCGCCTCGCCGTCGTCGGTCCCACCGGTCACCGGTGCGGCCTCGGACACCCCCGTGACCGGGGACGCCCCGGTGACGCCCGTCCCCCGGGACTCCGGCAGCGCGCCCGTACGGCGGCGGGCTGTCCCGGAGGCGTCGGAGGGCACGGCACAGGCGCCGGCACCGGTGTCCGCCGGCGTGGCGCCCCCGGTGCGGCCCCTGGCACCGGCCCGTGCGCTGGCTCCCTCCGCGCCGTCCGCGCTGACGCCGGTGACCCCGCAACTGCGTCCCGCACCCGCGGCCGTCCCTCTGCGGCGGACCGCGCCCGCCGTGCAGCGCCGGGCGCCCCGGTCCGGCGGGGGTGCTCCGGCCGCACGGACGCCCGAGCCCTCAGGTCCGTCCCGCGGCCCGGGGGCGGCGTCCCCCGTGCCCACGGCTTCCGGGGTACCGGCGCCGTCGACGCGCCCACCGGTCGCGCCGGGGCTGCCGGCCGGGGCTCCGGCGGTGCGGCGCGCGCCGGAGGAGCAGCCCGGGGGCCCGGGAGCGGCCCGGAGCGACGGGGACGGCGTACCCGCGCCCGTGGCCACGCCGGCCGCTGCTCCCGTGGCCACGGTGCAGCGCCTTGCCCGGCCCGGCTCCGCGGTGCCCGTCGCACCGCTGCGGCGGTTCGCGGCGGCACCGGCGCCCCGGGCCGTCGACGTGCCGGTGGCTCCGGCCACACCGACGCCCGCACTTCGGCCCGCGACGGACGACCCGGCCCCTCCCGGCCCTGTCCCCGCAGCCGAGGCGCCTGCCGTCCAGCGGACCGGTGCGCCGGACACGGCTCCGTCCCCTTCCGCCGCGACCCCGCCCCGGGCCGCCACACCATCGGCATCGCGGACGCCTGCCGTCCAGCGCGCCAGCGCGCCGGACGCGGCAGCGTCCACCCCTACCGCGGCTCCGTCCCGGAGCGCCACGCCACCCGCGTCCGAGGCAGCCCCCGTCGGGCGGACCAGCGCCTCGGGCACGGCCCCCTCCACCGCGCTCCCACCCCGGACCGCCACCCCACCCGCACCCGAGACGCCCGCCGTCCAGCGCGTCAGCGCCCCGGACACAACACCGTCCACCCCCGCAGCGCTCCCACCCCGGACCGCCACCCCACCCGCACCCGAGACGCCCGCCGTCCGGCGGACCAGCACCCCGGACACGACACCGTCCACCCCCGCAGCGGCCCCGCCCCGGGGCGCCACCCCACCCGCACCCGGGACGCCCGCCGTCCGCCGGACCAGCACCCCGGACACGACACCGTCCACCCCCACCACCACGGCCGCTCAGCGAGCCGCCGCCACACCGGGCGCGACCGACGTTCCGGTCCGACCCCTCGCGGCCCCCGCACCCCCGGCAGCACCTGTCCAGCGGGCCACCGGCACGAACCCGGCATCGGCCGCCCCCGCCACGCCCCCGCCCCCGGCCGACGCGGTCAAGCCGGCCGCACCCGGATCCCGGCCTCCGGCCACGCCAACCCCCGCGGCTCCCCTCAACGCCCCCGTGCCGCAACGCCGTACGCCCTCCGGGGACGCTCCGACGCCCGCGCGCGGCCGTACCGTGCTGCCGCCGCTCGGGTCCACCTCCGTCGCCGTACCGAGGCCGGCCCGTACCGCCCCGTCACCCGCCGCGCCCGCCTCGGCGGGCACCCCGGCCGGGCCCGCCATCCAGCGGCTCACGGCAGGACGTCCCACGCCTGTGGCGGCATCGTCCGCGCCCACCGCCCCGGCCGCTGAAGGCCGGACCACCGCACCCGCCTCCGCGCCGCACTCCCGCACCACGTCGAGGAGCACTCCCGTGCAGCCCCTCACGCGGCCCGACGCGCCGACGTACACCCGGCCGGCCACCCCCGTGCCCGCCGCACGCCCCGGCCTCGGTGCTCCCCTGCAGCGCGGCACCGCACCCGCCGCGCCCGCGCCGCACCCCACCCGTTCGAGCACCCCGGTCACCCCCGGGTCCGCGCCCTCGACGCCGCAGGGCCCCGCCCTCACCGACCCGGGCACCACTCCCGTCCAGCGCGCCTCCTCACCGGCCGCCCCTCCGCCCGCTCCCGCTCCCACGCCCGCGCCCCCTTCGACGTCCCCGCGCCCCGCGAGCACGCCGTCCGTCCCCGTCCGCGCCCCCGCCACCGCCGTCCCGGTCCTCCCGGCGCCGGCCGCTGTCACCACGCCCCCCGCTGCCCCCGCCCTCCCCGTACAGCGCGCGACACCGCCCACTCCAGCCCCGGCGGCGCCCCCGTCACCCCCCGCACCCACCACGCCGCCCCCGCCGTACGACCCGGGCCCGCCCCCGCCGTACAGCGCCCGTGACCCGCACCCGGGGCCGGGCGGTCCCCCCGGCGCGCCCCCCTTCGACCCCCGGTCCCTGACCGAAGGTCAGCTCGACGAGCTGACGCACCGGCTGGTCGGCCCGCTCACCCGGCTCCTGCGGACCGAACTGCGCATGGACCGCGAACGCATCGGCCGGCTCCGCGACCCACGCGCCTGACGCGCACCCGCCCCTCGCCCCTTCCGAAAGGCCCCGCGATGCCCAGCGATCTCGATCCGGGATCCACGATCTTCTTCACCCTCACCATCGACGGCGAGAGCCTCGGCGCCTTCAACGGCTGTGAGGGGCTCGCGTCGACGGTCGAGGTGGAGCAGTACCAGGAGGGCGGCAACAACGGGTTCGTGTGGCAGCTGCCCACCCGCGTCACCTTCTCCACGATCCGGCTGACCCGCCCGCTGACCCCGGACACCTCGAAGGTCGCCGCGTGGATCTCGTCCGTGACGACCGGCGTCACCCGCCCCACCGCGCAGATCTCGGCACTGCGCGCGGACGGGTCCGAGGTGGCCCGCTGGGGCCTGATCGACGTGCTGCCGGTGAGCTGGCAGGGGCCGTCCCTGGACCCCGCGAACCCGGGCGTCGCCACGGAGGTCCTGGAGATCGCCCATCACGGCTTCACCGACTGACCCACGCCCCGCACCAGCACGACCGGAACGACACCAGGACGGAGACGAAGCACATGGCAGGCAAGGGAGGAAAGGGCTCCACGGGCGGCGCGGGCAAGAGCCTGGTGCGCGCCACGCTCGCCATCCACGAGCCCCCCATCGGCGACAGCACCACACCGGGCGGCCTGATCAGGACCTTCGACTTCGACTTCAACCCGGCGCAGCTGACCCTGACCCGCCGCGCGCAGTGGAAGAGCACCCCGTCCGCCGCCCTGCGCGACGGCCCGCTGCCGGAGTTCATGGGCGCGGAGGGGCGCAGCCTGTCGATGGAGATCTTCCTGGACTGCTCGGGCGACCCGGGCGACAACAGCGTGCTGAAGAAGGTCGAGGCGCTGTTCTCCTGCTGCGAGGTGACCGCGAAGTCCATCGCCGCGGACCAGCCGTCGACGCCGTGGGTGGTGTTCGAATGGGGGTCGTTCTCGACAGCACGGTTCACGGCGTACATCGGGAGCGTGCAGGCGACGTACACGCTGTTCGGCACGACGGGGGTGCCGATCCGGGCGGCCTGCCAGGTGGAGCTGAACGAGATCCCCGGGCAGACCAAGGGCCAGAACCCGACGTCGGGCGCGCTGACCGCCCGGCGCGTGCACCGGGTCGTCGCGGGCGACACGCTCCAGTCGCTGGCCTGGCGGGAGTACGGGGACGCGGCGGCCTGGCGGGCGATCGCCGAGGCCAACGACATCGACGACCCCTCCCGGCTGCCGGGCGGCACCGAACTCATCCTTCCCGCGGCCGGGGAGGTCGCGTAACCGATGGTCAAGCCCTCCTTCTCCAACATCGTCGACGTCACCTTCGACGGCAAGCCCGTCCCGCCGTACTTCGCCCCGCTGCTGGTCGGCGGCTGGGTGGACCTGGGCGCGGGCGTGCCGGGCGCGTTCCGGGTGACGTTCCGCGACGCGCACGGCATGGTGCTCGGCAAGCTCGGCATCAAGTTCGGCACCGAGGTGGTGATCGCGCCCGTCGCGCACGGCAAGGGCGCCGGTGAGCCGCTGCTGACCGGCGAGGTCACCGGCATGGAGACCGACTACGACGGCACCGGCACCTTCACCGTGATCCGGGGCTACGACCGCGGGCACCGCATGATGCGCCGCCGCCGCGTCGCCGCCTACCGCAACCAGACGGCGTCCGACATCGCCCGCACGCTCGCCGCCCAGGACGGCCTGACGATCGGCACCGTGCAGGGCACCCGGACGGTCTACGAGTTCATCAGCCAGGCCAACGTCTCCGACTGGGACTTCCTGTCCCGGCTCGCCGACGAGAACGACCGGGTGATGTCCCTGGACGCCAGGGGCCGCTTCCGGTTCACCGGCCCGGACCCGGCGTCCGGCGCCCCGCCCACCAGCACCCCGGGCGAGAAGAGCCCGTACGTCCTCCAGGCCGGCACCGACGTGCTGCGCTGCCGGGCCGCGGTGACCGCCGCCGACCAGTTCGGGCGGGTCGAGGCGCGCGGCTGGGACGTCGTCGCGAAGAAGGAGCTGACCGCGACCGCGCCGACCACCGCCCACCCGGGCATCGACATCGGCACCACCCCGCAGAAGGCCGCCTCCGCCTTCGGGACCGTCACGCTCGTCGAGACGGAGAAGCCGTACGACCGGCAGAACGAGGTGAAGTACGCCGCCGACTCGCTCGCCGACGACGTCACCTCGTCGTTCGCCGAGCTGGAGGTCGTGGTGCGCGGCAACCCCAAGCTGCGGCCCGGCGTGCCGGTCACGCTCACCGACGTCGGCGCGCCCTTCGAGGGCAAGTACACCGTGACGTCCGCCCGGCACGTGTTCGGCGACGGCAAGCACTACGAGACCTGGATCACCGTCAGCGGACGCCAGTGGCGCTCCCTGTTCGGGCTCACCTCCGGTGGCGGCGGGGGCGGCGCCGCGGCCGCCGCGCCCCGGCTGCCCGGCGTCGCCAACGCGCTGGTCACCGATGTGCAGGACCCGCTGAAGCAGGGCCGGGTCAAGCTGAGGTTCCCGTGGCTGGACGACAGTTACGTCTCCGACTGGACGCGGACCGTGCAGCTCGGCGGGAAGCGCGGCGGGAGCATCTTCCCGCTGGACGTGGGCGACGAGGTGCTGGTGGCGTTCGACCGGGGCGCGCTGGACCATCCGTTCGTCGTCGGCGGACTCTACAACGGCGTGGACAAGCCGTCCCCGGTCCGGGACGTGCCGCTGCACGACACCGTCAAGCGGCGGGCCGTCCGGCACACCCTGTCCGACCGCGAGGCCAACCGGGTCGACCTGCTCAGCCAGACCAACGGCGCCCGCAAGCAGGGCGTCCGGATCGTCTCCGGCGACGACAAGCTGGTCATCAACCTGGACCGCACCAGGACGGAGATCACCGTCGACAGCGAGGGCACGGTCGTCATCAAGGGCGGGCGGGCGGTCTCCGTCGAGGCCGGGACGGATCTGACGTTGAACGGCAAGCGCTCGGTGACCATCAGGAGCGGTGGCCCGCTCACCCTGCAGGGGCGCGGCGCGGTGAGCCTCAGCTCGTCCGTCGGCGCGGTGAACGTGGACGCCAAGGGCGCCCTGTCGCTGAAGGCCGCGGGCCTGGCCAGCCTCACCGCGCTGGGCAGCGTGCAGATCAACGCGGCGGCCAGCGTGGGCATCCGCGCGGCCACCGTGCCGGTCATGGGGCTGCTCACCGCCAACGGAAAGCCGGTGATCTGATGGCCGAGCAGTTCGTCGGCTCCGGCTGGGCGTTCCCGATGCGCATCGGACCCACCGGCGGCATCGCCCTGGTCAGCGGCGAGAAGGAGATCGAGGAGGCCATCCGGCTCGTCCTGGCCACCGCGCCGGGCGAACGGCCGATGCGCCCGGAGTTCGGCTGCGCCATCCACGAGCTGGTCTTCGCCCCCGTCAACGAGGCCACCGCCGGCCGCATCCAGCACGAGGTGTACACGAGCCTCGACCGCTGGGAGCCGCGCATCGAGGTCGAGGAGGTCCAGGTCACCGCCGGCCCCGGCGAGGGCGTGCTGCACATCGACGTCCGCTACTCGATCCGCGGCACCAACAACCCGCGCAGCCTCGTCTTCCCCTTCTACGTCATCCCCTCCCACGACGAGCCCGGCACGAGCGGCACGGCCGGTGCGGGCGAGTGGGGCCCCCACCCCGAAAGCGACCGCTGATGGCCCTTCCCTCCCCCAACCTCGACGACCGCCGCTTCCAGCAGTTCGTCGACGACGCCAAGCGCTACATCCAGCAGCGCGCCCCGGAGTGGACCGACCACAACGTCTCCGACCCGGGGATCACCCTGATCGAGGCGGTCGCGCACATGGCCGACCAGATCGTGTACCGCCTCAACCGGGTGCCCGAGAAGAACCACCTGGCCTTCCTCGACCTGGTCGGCATCACCCGGTTCCCGCCCACCGCCGCCCGCACCGACGTCACCTTCTGGCTGTCCGCGCCGCAGGACGACCCGGTGGTGGTGCCCGAGGGCACCGAGGTGGCCACCACCCGCACCGAGCGCGACGAAGCCGTCGTCTTCGCCACCGAACGCGACCTGGCCCTCGTGCCCTGCTCGCTGCGCAGGGTCGCCGTACAGCAGCAGGGGGAGCCGGCCGCCGACCGCACCGACGACCTCGCCGAGGGCAAGGACGTGCTGTGCTTCTCCGAGGCGCCCAGGCCCGGCGACTGCATGCTGTTCGGGCTGAGCGCCGCCGTCCCGCACTGCGCGGTCGCCCTGGAGCTCGACAGCCGCGTCGACGGCGTCGGCGTCGACCCGCGCCAGCCGCCGCTGGTGTGGGAGGCGTGGACCGAGGACGGCTGGGCGGAGTGCGAGGTCGAACGCGACGTCACCGGCGGCCTCAACCGTCCCGGCGAGGTCGTCCTGCACGTCCCGGGCGGACACGTGCTGTCCCGCAACGGCGGCCACGAGGGCGGCTGGCTGCGCTGCCGCGTCACCGAACCCCTCCCCGGCCAGCCCTTCTACACCACCTCCCCGTCCGCGCGCGCCGCCGAGGCGTACACCCTGGGCGGCACCACCTCCGCCGTGCACGCCGAGACCGTCCACGACGAGGCGCTCGGCGAGTCCAGCGGCCTGCCCGGGCAGCGGCTGCGCCTCGCGCACGCGCCCGTCGTCGGCGACACCCCGCCCGTCCTGCTGCAGACCGCCGAGCACGGCGGCTGGACCGACTGGGAGGTCGTCCCCCACTTCGCCGGCTCCCGCCCGCACGACCGGCACATCACCCTCGACGCCACCACCGGCGAGATCGCCTTCGGCCCCGCCGTCCGAGAACCCGACGGCACCCTGCGCCAGTACGGCGCCGTCCCGCCCAAGGGCGCCGTCGTCCGCGCCCTGCGCTACCGCACCGGCGGGGGCAGGGCCGGCAACGTCGCCCGCGGCGCCGTCCGCGTCCTGCGCCGCTCCGTGCCGTACGTCGCCGAGGTCGTCAACCGGGAGGCCGCGCGCGGCGGCGTCGACGGGGAAACCGTCGAGGAGGCGAAGCGGCGCGCGCCCATCACGCTGCGCGCCCAGGAACGCGCGGTCACCCTGCGCGACTACGAGGAACTCGCCCGCCGCGCCGCGCCCGACACCGCTCGCATCACCTGCCTGGAGGGCGACGAGAGCGAGCACGGCGCCTACGCGGTCCGGGTGCTGGTGGTCCCCCAGGCCGTCCCCGACCCGGGCGGGCGGCTCCGCTTCGAGCAGCTGGTCCCCGGCGACGCGCTGCTCTCCCGCATCACCCGCCACCTCGACGAACGCCGCCTGATCGGCACCCGGCTGGCCGTCGGCCCGCCGTACTACCAGGGCGTCACCGTCGTCGCCACGGTGCACGCCTTCCGCGGCGCCGACACCGACCGGGTCCGCCGCCAGGCCCACGACGCCCTCTACCGGCATCTCGACCCGCTCACCGGCGGCGCCGACAGCACCGGATGGCCCTTCGGCCGGCCCGTGCAGGCGGGCGAGATCTTCGCCGTGCTCCAGCGCGTGCCCGGCGTCGAACTCGTCGACCAGGTGCTCCTGCACCCGGCCGACCCGATCACCGGCAAGCGCGGCGAGGCCACCGACCGCATCGACCTGTCCGCCCCGTCCCTGGTGTTCTCCTTCGACCACCGGGTCCGCGTGATCGGGGACGGCGCATGAGGGGCTCCCTCGACGGACTGGGCTCCTCCGCGCCGATCGGCGCGATGCTGCCCGCGATCTTCGCCGACGACGACCTGGCCCAGCGGTTCGTCGCGGGCCTGGACGAGGTCCTCGCGCCCCTCCTGGTCGTCCTCGACAACCTGGACGCGTACTTCGACCCGGCGCTCGCCCCGCTGGACTTCACCCGCTGGCTGGCCGACTGGGTGGGGGCCGAGACGGAGGGCATCGACCCCGGCGCCGACGCGGCTGGGGGCGGCGTGGGTGCCGGCGCCGTTCCGGCGAGCACCGAGGCGGGCGGCATCGGGGCTGGTTCCGGTCCGGCGAGTGCCGCCGGTGCCGGCCGGGCGGGCGCACTCCCGGCGGAGCTGCGCCTGCGGGCCGCCGTGGCCGCCGCCGCCCGCCTGCACCGTGTACGCGGCACCCGGCGCGGACTGTCCGAGGCCGTACGCCTGGTCTTCGGCGTACCGCCCGAGATCCGGGAGAGCGGCGCCGCCGCCTGGCACGCCCGCCCGCTCGGCCCGGTCCCCGGCGACCGCCGCCCTCATCTGCACGTCACCCTCCGGCTGCCCGACCCGTCGCCCGCCGACCACCACCGGCTGGACACCCTCGTCGCGGCCGCCCGCCCCGCCCACATGCCGTACACGGTCGAGGTCATCGCCTCGGCCGTCGCCGAAAGGACCACCGACAGATGACCAGCCCGTCCTCCGGCCCCGGCGGCCGGACCGCCTCCCGCTGCGCCGACTGCGGCACCCCGGCGGAACCCGGCCAGTCCTTCTGCGACTCCTGCGGAGCGGTGCTGGGGTGGGCCGACGGAGCCCCTGCGGCCCGCTCGGAAGCGGCCCGCACGGAGCCCGCGGCGCGTACCGATGCCGCGGTGCGGCGCTCGGCGGGCGCCGGCTCCGCTGCCGCTGGTTCCGCCGGTGCTTCCGCTGCCGCCGGGGCGGCTGTGGGTGACGCCGGGGCCGGCACGGACGGCGCGGCCTCGCCGGTCGCCGTCCCCTCCGCGGATGCCCCGGGCCGGGCCCGAGCCACCGCTCCCCGGGACGACCGCGACGACCGGGACGCCGGGGACGACCGGGACGACCAGGACCAGGTCACGGACGCCGAGGACGACACCGAGCCCCTCCCCGCCGTGCCGGCGGCGACCACCGAGCCGCCCCGCGCCCGGCGGAGCGCCGGCGCCGACGCGGCCGAGCGGGCTCGTTCCCTCCTCGTCCCCGTCGCCGACAGCGAGCCGCGCGAAGGCCCCGAGGACCCCGAGGTCGCCCCGGTGCTCCCCGGCCGCACGGCCCCCCGCCGCCCCCAGGTCCGCGCCGTGGGACCGCGGACGGACGAGGAGGGCGGTGTCCCGTGTCCCTGGTGCTCCACCCCCAACCGCCCCGAACGGCACTTCTGCGCGCGCTGCGCCATGTCGATGTCCCGCGGCGAGGACGCCCCGCAGCACCTTCCGTGGTGGCGCCGTATGTTCGCGGACCGCACCGCCGACTCGGCGTGGGCGGGTGAACGGCCGCGTGTGCGCCGGGGGTTCGGCCGGGTGTGGAACTGGGTGGTCGGCGCCGTGGTGATCGGCCTCGTCGTCGCCCTGGTGATGAACCTGGGCACGATGGTCCAGGCCACCCGCGACCACTTCGCCAAGCGCGCCCCGGTGGGCCCGTCCGCGGTGAAGGCGTCCCGGTCGTACACCGGGCACGGCGCGGGTCTCGCCTTCGACAAGCTGAACAACACCTGGTGGGGCCCCGGCATCGCGCAGGCCGCCGAGGGCGAGTGGCTGGAGGTCACCTTCGACCAGCCGACCCGCCTGCTGGACCTGGTGATCACCCCCGGCACCTCCACCCGCGCGGACCAGCTGTCGGAGTCGGCTCTTCCGCGCCGTGTGGACGCGCAGATCACCCTCGCCGACGGCGAGAAGATCACCCGTACCCTCACCCTGGACCAGAGCGCGGGCGGCCAGCGCCGTTCGTTCCGGGTGGGCGAGGTGACGACCGTGCGCTTCGTCCTGCGGTCGGCCTACGACGCGGGCCCGAAGAAGCAGGTGGCGATCGCCGAGATCGAGTTCTTCGGCCCGTCCCACACCACCTCCTGATCCCCCGCCCGGACCCGCCCCGAGGCGGGTCCGGGTACTCCCCTTAGGGGATGTCACAGCTCGGCAGCAATGCCCGTCCGCGGGGCCGGGGCCCGGCACACGACCGCCCGGGAACAGGTACGTTCAAGGACGTGGCTGGATTCAGGATCGGACGCGGACGGAACAACGACGGTGCGCCTCAGGGGCGACCGCCTCACCCCCCGCACGGGCGGCAGACGCCGCAGACGCCGTCGTACGGCTACCCCCCGGCACCGCAGCCGCCCGCCTACGGGCAGGGCGCGGGCGGCGGAAGCCCCTGGCCGCAGCCGCACGCCGGTCACGGCGGCCCGGGCGGCTACGGCGGGCGCGGGGGTCACGGCGGGCACGGCGAGCCCGAGTACTTCGGTGACGGCGGCTACCCCGCCGGACCGCAGGGCGCCCCGCACGACCCGTACGCAGCCAACAACCCCGGCCACACGCAGGCGTTCTCCATCGACGACCCGTACCACCAGGACGACGTCTACCAGCCGCCCGCCGGCCCGGTCGGCCCGCGGCTGCACTGGAAGGCCCTGCTGAAGGGCGTCGTCCTGTCGCCGCAGCAGACGTTCCTGCAGATGCGCGACTACACGATGTGGGGCCCCGCCCTGGTCGTGACGTTCCTCTACGGCCTGCTCGCCGTCTTCGGCTTCGACGGCGCCCGCGAGGACGCGATCAACGCGACGCTGTCCAACGCCATCCCGATCGTGCTGACGACGGCCGTGGCGATGGTGATCAGCGCGTTCGTCCTCGGCATGGTCACCCACACGCTGGCCCGCCAGCTCGGCGGCAACGGCGCCTGGCAGCCCACGGTCGGCCTGTCCATGCTGATCATGTCCATCAGCGACGCCCCGCGTCTGGTGTTCGCCATGTTCGCGGGCGGCGACGCGATGTTCGTGCAGCTTCTCGGCTGGGCCACCTGGGTGGCGGGCGGCGCGCTGCTCACCCTGATGGTGAGCCGCTCCCACGACCTGCCCTGGCCGAAGGCCCTGGGCGCGTCGTCCATCCAGCTGGTCGCGCTGCTGTCGATCGTGAAGCTGGGCACGTTCTGACGGACGGACGCGGTGGTGTGAGGGGCTCCCCGGGGGAGCCCCTCACTCGTTCTCACTCCCGTGGGCTGCGGCATTCCGGCGGCGGGTTACGGGTGTTGGCGATCACGGCGTCGAGCCGCTCGCGTGCGGCGGACAGCTGCGCGATGCGCTCGTCGATCCGCGCCCGCTCGCTCTCCAGATGCTCCAGGAGTCCCGGCGCGACCGTGCCCGAGTACACGCTCGGCAGCACCTTCCGCACGGAGCGGCTGGCCAGCCCGGCGGCGAACAGCTGCCGGATCAGGCCGACCCGGTCGACGGCGGAACCGGGGTAGTGCCGCTGGCCTCCGGGGCCGCGCTCGGCGGGCAGCAGCCCCTGCTCCTCGTAGTAGCGGAGCGCCCGGACACTCACCCCGGCCCTCCGCGCCACCTCACCGATCCGCATGCGCGCCCTCCGATCGACGGCCGTCACCCGACGTGCGACTTGCACCTGACGCCGACGTCAGGTCCTAGCGTCGCGGCTGTCGAAGTCATTCCGGCTTTTCCGGCCCCAGGAGGCAGACCATCATGCGCGCAGCCCGCTACCACGAGTACGGCGACCCCACGGTGCTCACCGTCGAGGAGGCCCCCGACCCGACGCCGGGCCCCGGCGAGATACGGATCCGGGTCGCCGCGGCGAGCGTCAACCCGGTCGACTGGAAGGTGCGCAGCGGCGCCGTGCGGGACCTTCTGCCCGTCGACCTGCCGGCGGTCCCCGGCCGGGACGCCGTGGGCCGGGTGGACCGGATCGGCGAGGGAGTGGAGGGCGTCGGCATCGGAGACCGCGTCTTCGGGCTCGGCGGGGTGACGGGCGCGACGGCGGAACTGGCGGTGCTGTCGGCCTGGGCGCCGGCGCCCGCGGCATGGAGCGACGAGGAGGCGGCCGGGGCGGCCCTGGCCTCCGTGACGGCGCTGAGCGGCTTGAAGGCGCTCGGCCCGCTGTCCGGCCGTACCCTCCTGGTCGAGGGCGCCGCCGGAGGGGTCGGCGGTGCGGCGGTCGAGCTGGCGGTCGCCGCGGGGGCCACGGTGATCGGGACGGCGGGCGCGCACAACCACGCGTTCCTCACTGCCCTGGGCGCGCTCCCCACGACGTACGGGGCGGGCCTCGCGGAGCGGCTGGCGGCCGTGGCGCCGCAGGGCGTCGACCTGGTGCTCGACACCGCCGCGTCGGGCTCGCTCGGGGAACTCGTGGAGATCGCGGGCGACCCGTCCCGCGTGGTGACCGTCGCGGACCACCGGAACGCGGGGCGCCTGGGCGTACGGGTGGCCGACGCGGTCAACGACCCGGCGTACCTGGCCGAGGCGGCCGCGCTCGGCGAGCGGGGCCGTTACACCCCGCGCGTGGAGCGGACGTACCCGCTGGAGGAGATCGCGCAGGCGCACGCCCACTCGGAGGGCGGGCATGTGCGGGGGAAGATCGTGGTGGTGCTGTGACCGGTCCTCGGTGGCCGGCAGGGGTGCCCCGGCACTACCTCACAGCGCTCGACCCCAACCCCGTGTGCTGAGCAACCGGCTTCCCGACGCGTTCGCTCTCGTCCTGCACGAGCAGGGACAGCAGAGACGCCACCGGGAGGCCGGCTTCCGCCGGGTGGCGCAGCACCTTGTCCGGCTCGATGCGGTAGGTGTTCGTGCGCCCGTCGCGAGTGTGGGAGAGGTAACCGTCCTGTTCGAGATCGGAAATGATCCGCTGGACGGCACGCTCGGTGAGCCTGCAGTGGGCGGCGATGTCGCGGATCCGGACGTTCGGGTTATCGGCGATGACCGCGAGTACACGCGCGTGATTGGTGACGAACGTCCATCCGGTGTGAGGTTCGGGCACTCCAGCCATGCCCCGCATTTTACGGCTCATCCTTGCCGGAACACAGATACATGACATACTTTTCCGGTAACCGATGACTGCTCCCCTGGGGGAGCGGCACAGCAGGAGGAGCCCGATGGTGCCCTGGGACGAGGCCGTCTCGCCGACGCTCATGAGTGCCGCCGACGGGAAGCCGAAGCCGAGACAGGCCATCGAGCGTGTTCCCGAACAGGCCTCGGTGCATCAGTACGAGTGGCACGGCGCCTGGGTGGTCACCGCGCACGGCTCCTTCGACATGCAGACGATCAGGCCCTTGGCGAACGCGCTGAAGGCCGCCGTCGGACGGCATCCGAAGGTGGTGCTGGAGGCCTCCGGCGTCACCTTCGCGGACTCGACGTTCCTGAACCTGCTGATCCTCACCCACCAGCGGGGCACCCTGCGCGTGGTCGCGCCGTCACGGCAGGTCCGGCGGCTCTACGAGCTCACCGGCGTCGACAAGATCCTGGAAGTACGACGGACAGTGGACGAAGCCGCCCGTTCCTGAATTGCCCTGCACCGGGCCACGCGACGCACGTGGGGAGGGGCAAAGGGGCGCCGCGCCGATCCGGCTCAGGGAAGCCGGCAGCGAGCGACTCCAGGGGTCAGAGCGCTTCCCTGTTCTCCCTCGGCGCCTGACCCGACGTGTGCACGGGAGGCAGGACACTCCACGGGAAGTTGATCCACTCGTCGGTGCGCTTCCACACGTACTCGCACTTCACCAGCGACTGCGTCTTCTCGTAGATGACGGCGCTGCGCACCTCGGCGACGGCGTCGAGGCAGAAGTCGCGGACCAGTTTGAGGGTCTTGCCGGTGTCGGCGACGTCGTCGGCGATCAGCACCTTCTTGTCGGTGAAGTCGATCGCGTTGGGGACGGGCGCGAGCATGACGGGCATCTCGAGGGTCGTCCCGACGCCGGTGTAGAACTCCACGTTCACCAGGTGGATGTTCTTGCAGTCGAGCGCGTAGGCGAGGCCGCCGGCGACGAAGACGCCACCGCGGGCGATGCTCAGCACCACGTCCGGCTGGTAGCCGTCGTCGGCGATGGTCTGGGCGAGCTCGCGGACGGCGACGCCGAACTGCTCGTAGCTGAGGTTCTCGCGCATGCCGCTCACACCTGCGTCCGGTGGAAGTTGAGGTAGGACCGCGAGGCCGTGGGCCCGCGCTGCCCCTGGTAACGGGAGCCGTACCGCTCACTGCCGTACGGGTGCTCGGCCGGCGAGCTGAGCCGGAACATACAGAGCTGTCCGATCTTCATACCGGGCCAGAGCTTGATGGGAAGCGTGGCGAGGTTGCTCAGCTCCAGCGTCACGTGCCCGGAGAACCCGGGGTCGATGAACCCGGCGGTGGAGTGCGTCACCAGCCCGAGCCGGCCCAGCGAGCTCTTGCCCTCGAGGCGCGAGGCGAGGTCGTCGGGCAGCGTGATGACCTCGTACGTGCTGGCCAGCACGAACTCGCCCGGGTGCAGGATGAACGGCTCGTCCCCCTCCGGCTCCACGAGCCGGGTGAGGTCCGCCTGCTCGACCGAGGGGTCGATGTGGGGGTAGCGGTGGTTCTCGAACACCCGGAAGTAGCGGTCGAGACGTACGTCGATGCTGGACGGCTGCACCATGGATGCGTCGTAGGGATCGATCCGCACCCGCCCGGCGTCGATCTCGGCCCGGATGTCCTTGTCTGAGAGAAGCACGCCCCGAGAATACGCAAGGCGCGCGGGGCGACCGAAACCGGCCGCCCCGCGCGCCTGTGCCCTCTGTCTGCGGTTTCCCTACCGCGTCGGCCGCCCGTGTGTCTGCGTCACCGCTTCTGCAAGGTCACCGGCACGACGCTGCGAAGCCGCGCACAGCGCGGACACCGCAGCAGCCGGCCGGGCCCGAGGCGCTCGGCCTGCTGCATCGGGAACGAGGCGGCGGTGAACACGTGCCCATCGGCACAGCGGACGACGGTGCGCTCCATCAAGTCCAAGAGTCCCTTCCCCAAGAGCCGCGTCTGGCTTGCTGCCCTGACGACAAAAGCCACGTTACGGGATGAAAGGAACGGTCCTCCAGGCGGCACCCCGGACGCACCCCACGCCCTCACGCTACGCCCCGCCGTGTGCCCGCCGCAGCCGCTTCCACACCCTGAAACACCGTCAGGCCCCCGGGTCTTGGACACCGGGGGCCTGCGATGAGGTACAGTGAGCGAGCGTCCGGACCACTCCCGGTGGAGCGGTTCTGGATCTTGCGCGGGTGTAGTTTAATGGTAGAACATCAGCTTCCCAAGCTGAGAGCGCGAGTTCGATTCTCGTCACCCGCTCCATGAAGAAGGCCCAGGTCAAAGACCTGGGCCGTTTTGCTGTCCGCTGTGACCACTCGCCGAGTGCCAGATTCGTGCCAGGACACTGATCGTCTGGATCGCTGGGGGAGGACATGAGCAAGCAGATCGCCGGATGGATCATGGATCGCAACCTGCGTGCCTTCCTGGAACTGCTGTCCCGCTACGTCGACTACGCATTCGACGACACCGACTGGGACACCATCGAAACCGGTGTCCGGGACACCGACGACGAGAAGTCCGACGGCTGGTACTCGTATCCGCTCGCCGGCACGAGCGCCACCCTGGAAGTCAGCTTCGCCC
This sequence comes from Streptomyces sp. GB4-14, assembly GCF_022696125.1. Lineage (NCBI taxonomy): Bacteria > Bacillati > Actinomycetota > Actinomycetes > Kitasatosporales > Streptomycetaceae > Streptomyces > Streptomyces sp. GB4-14. Next base: position 3,006,296 of record NZ_RZHO01000002.1, read on the forward strand.
GCTCTGTGGGCAGCGAGGTGATGTCCGTCAGCGTCACCGGAGTCGAGACGCCTGAGCTCCAGCTCCGAACCGACACTCTGCTGTCCGCATTCGCCAGCATCTGAATACTGTCTTCTCCCCCTAGGCGCCGGAACCTTACCCCTTGGCGAGCTGGCGCTCTTCTGACGTACCTGGCACGGCAGCAGCTTCCCGTGCAACCTGACGTGCCTTGCGGACAGTCGCGTCGAGTCCCGCAGCGACTTCCTGCTGTCGCTCGTGGTCGGAGTGCTGGTACATCAGCGCCGCCTTCTCCGAAGACTGCCCGACGCGGACCATGGTGTCTTTGAGCGTGGCCCCGGAGCGCGTGAAGAGCGTGTGCCCGGTGTGCCGGAGGTCGTAAAACCGGAAGCCCTGGGGCATACCGACGACCTCCCGCGCCCGCCGCCACTTCCGCCCGAAGGTGCTGCGCCGGAAGGGCCGGACGCCGAGGAACTTGATCGCGGCCCAGGCGATGACGCCCAGGACGAAGACGAGCGGCAGCGAGACGGTCACGGGCCGGCCCGTGGGCCGTGCCCGCGCGGTATGCGCCGACTGCCCCGATGCCGTGCGAGCAGGACCGCGTCGGAGCACCATCGACGGGAAGGCAGCCGATGGAGGGTCCGTGCGAGATGCGGTGGGTGATGACGTGGGGCGGTGGCCGGCGGGCGAGCCGGGTTTCTGGCGGCAGGTCGTCGAGCGGCTGGGCACGGCGCTGCTGGTGCTGGACACAGCCGGACGCGTGATCGCCGCGAACCCGGCGGCCGAGCGGCTGCTGGGCCGCACGACCGCGGCGATGCGGGGCGCCGACGCACACGATCTGCTGCACCGGGACGCGGATGGCAACAAGGTGCCGCGGGACCGGTGCCCCCTGCTCCACGCGCTGGCCGAGGGCAAGGGCGCGCAAGGGGAGGGTGGCACATATCTGCGGGACGACGGTCGCCTGCTGGCTGTCTCCTGGTCGGCGTCCCCCTTGACGGAGGGCGGCTCCGTCAAAGGGATGGCACTGCTGTTCACAAACGCCACCGGGGACCGCCGCATCCACCGGGAGCGAACGGCACGCACACGCGCCCTGGAGGACCTCAACGAGCGGCTGTCCCTGGTCGCGGAGATCACGGACGTTCTGGGGCAGACCCTGGAGACCGACGAGGCGCTGGCCCGCCTGGTGCGCCTGCTCGTGCCCCGTCTGGCCGACTGGGCGGCGGTGGACCTGCGGACCGGTTCCGGCGAGGTCCACCGGGTGGCGGTGACCGGCCCAGAGGGACGGGACGCCGGATTCCAGGGCCGGCGCGCGCCCGCCTCCAAGGAGGCCCGTGCGGGGGAGGACTCGCCGCTGGATCGGGTGCTGACCGGGGGCGGATCCGTACTCCAGGAGCGGGTGCCTGCCGTCACCCCGACCGCCGGGCATCTTCCTCTGGCGGCTCTCCACAGTGGCTTCCTGGCTGCGGTGGGCGCGAGCTCTGCCGTCACGGTGCCGCTCGGCGCCCGGGACCGGATCACCGGGGCGCTGACGGTGGTGCGCACCGACCCGGCGCATCCCTTCGACCAAGGGGACCTGGAGGTGGTGGGTGACGTCGGCCGCCGGGTCGGCATGGTCATCGACAACACCCGCCGCTACGGCCGTCAGCGTGCCGTCGCCGAGGCCATGCAGCGCAACCTGCTCGCCCCGCTGCCCCGGCCCGGGCACCTCCGGCTGGCCGCCCGCTACCAGCCCGCACCTGCGGGCTCGCAGGTCGGCGGGGACTGGTACGACGCCTTCATGCTGAAGGACGGTGCGCTCGCCCTGGTCATCGGTGACGTCGTGGGCCACGACCTGACCGCGGCGGCCGGCATGGCCCAACTGCACGGCATCCTGCGTTCACTGGCCTGGGACCACACGGGACCGCCCGGCGCCGTCGTCGACCGCCTCGACGCCGCCATGCCGATCATCACCACCGTCCCGCTGGCCACCCTGATCCTCGCCCGCGTCGAGGGCGACCCGGACACGGGACCCTGGACGCTCCGCTGGACCAGCGCGGGGCACCCGCCTCCGTTGCTCCTCTCCCCGAACGGCACCGCGTGCTATCTGGAAGCCGGCCAGGGATTGCTCCTCGGCACCGGACCCGTCGGCGGCGCGGGCCGGCCGGACGCCACACATCCCCTGGAGCCCGGCTCCACCCTGCTGCTGTACACGGACGGGCTCGTCGAGACACCGGGCAGTGATCTCGGCACGGGCCTGGACCGGCTGCGCCGGCACGCCCTCACGCTCGTCGACGAACCGCTGGACAGGCTGTGCGGAAAGGTGCTCGCCCACCTGCCGCCCGGCAGCACCGACGACGTGGCCCTGCTCGCCCTGCGTGTACCGCCGCGATGAGACGTGGTGGCCATCGGTCCGGGCCGGTGCGGCGAAGGCGCCCACCGTCTCCCGCGGCACCGATGACCTGCTGTCACGCCGCCCTTACACACCGAGGAGTAGTCTGAGGAGACCGAGGGCATCAGGCACGCCGGTGGCGGACCGGCTCAACCCCGGTATCCACTGGCATTCGTCACGCGGGAGGGTCTCCCTCTCCACCCCGCATACGCCCGCCGACTCCCTTCCCGCGAACTCGCGGCGGTCTTCGGCGTTTTCCTCCGGCAAGAGCGGCCAGGCACGACCTCCAGCACCCGGATCCACCGGCCACGTCCGGCCTGCCCGACAGGGCCCGCGGACCGTCGGCCGCCGTGCCCTGCCGAACCGGCTGGCACCCAACTCCTCAGAGAGATCCCACGTGATCACCACAGTCCCCACCGCACCATCCACCCCGTCCCCGTCCCTGCCCCTCGTCCGCCTGCGTCTCGCGCCGCACGGCGCGCTGCCGCGCCGGATCGACGGGGTGTGGTGGCCGTACTCCCGCGATCTTCTGACACAGCTCCCGAAGATGCTCGCCGCGCTGCCGAACGCGTGGGGCGACATCACCGGCGTCACCGTGGACGCCGCGGCCTGGTCGGCGGCGCCGGGGCGCATGTTCGTCGCCAACCAGGTCGTCCGCCTGCACAAGGCCCCCGCCTCTCCGGACGCCCCGGACCGGGTCGTCCTGCTCTCCCCCGGGCTCGGCCGCTGGGACCTGCAGGTGATCCCGCCGGAGGCGACGAAGGAAGCGGCCGCTCGTCTTACGGCCACCGCCCTGGACGACAGACGGCCGGCGTCGGGGGAGAAGCCCGGCCCCCGGCCCCGAGGCGGCGGCAGGGCCGCGCGGCCGTGCGGGACCCGCCGGGCGGGGAACCCGCGCCCCTCGGTGGTAGGAGCCGCCGCGGGCACGTCCGTGTACGCGCCCGTTCGCCGCGCCCAATCCGCCCTGGGGCCGACCCGAGTCATCCGCCCGCTTCTCAGGAAGACGTCCTCATGACTATGGCCGCCACCACCGCCACGCGCCCCGACACTCCCGGCAGCGACTTCGCCCGGCTGTCGAAGAAGATCGCGGATGCCGGACTGCTGGGGCGCCGCCCCGGCTACTACACATTACGCATCACCGCCGTGACCGGGCTCTACGCCACCGGATGGGCCGCGTTCGTCCTCGTCGGCGCCTCCTGGTGGACACTGGCGATCGCCGCGTTCCTGGCCGTGATGTACGGGCAAGTCGCCCTGGTCGCCCATGACATGGCCCACCGGCAGGTGTTCCGCCGCCGCCGGGCCAGCGAGTTGTCCGGACGGATCGCCGGCGCGTCGATCGGCATGAGCTACGGCTGGTGGCAGGACAAGCACACCCGTCACCACGCCAACCCCAACACCGAGAACCTCGACCCCGACATCGGACCCGACCTGCTCGTCTGGTCCCCGGACCAGGCCCGCGCCGCCACCGGACTGCCCCGCCTGCTCGGCCGCTGGCAGGCGTTCCTCTTCTTTCCCCTTCTCACGCTGGAGGGCTTCAACCTGCACGTGGCGAGCGGCAGGGCCGTCGCCAACCGTCGGCTCAAACGCCGCGCGCTCGACGGAACGCTGCTGCTCGCGCACTGCGCCGTCTACCTGACCGCTCTGTTCTGGGTGTTGCCGCCCGGTATGGCGTTCGCCTTCCTCGCCGTCCACCAGTGCCTGTTCGGCGTCTACCTCGGTTCGGCCTTCGCACCCAACCACAAGGGGATGCCGATCCTGTCGGCCGACGACCGCCCCGACTTCCTCCGCCGCCAGGTGCTCACCTCGCGCAACGTCAACGGGGGCCGGTTCACCGACCTGGCGCTCGGTGGCCTGAACCACCAGATCGAGCACCACCTGTTCCCGAGCATGCCCAGCCCCAACCTGCGCAAGGCCCGCGCCATCGTCCGGCGGTACTGCCGGGACCTGGGCGTGGACTACGCGGAAACGGGCCTGGTCGCCTCCTACCGGCTGGCGCTCACCAGCCTCCACGACGCTGGCGCCCCGCTCCGACGGACCCGCGTCCGCGCCTAGGGGGTGTCGTGGGTACGGCGTCCAGGGCGCAGCCGTCCGCGTGCGCCTACCGGGGGCCCCGGCGCTCGTCGGCGTCGTTCGCGACGGGGGACCGTCCGCCTGCGACCGGCCCGTCGTTGGTCTTCTGATCCGGTGCGACCACACCGCCGCGGTCGTAGTGGAAGGCGGCGCTTCTGTCCCCGTGCTGAGCGTTCAGCCGGCGGATGAGGAACGCGCCTGCCGCGATCACCGCCAGCAGCACGATCACCGTCACCAGGATGTCCATGGTTCTCACACCCTTTCCGGCCGGTCCTCCGGCGCGGCGATGGCGACGCGAAGCCATGGAGAAGTGACGAAAGCATCGGCTCCATGTCCTCCTTCGGACTCCCACACCGCTTCCCTGGTGCGGTCGGCCTCGGCGGTCACCGTCAGACGCCCGGCATCCGCCAGCAGGCTGCTCGCGGTCGCCGCCCGGCGCGGATCGCTCGCGGCGGCCATCAGCCAGGCGGCCGCGGCCGGAGGCATCTGCGGGGGAACGACCAGCAAGTTCCAGCGGCCCGCGTGGTAGGAGAGCAGCAACAGCTCGTGCTCGTCCTGCTCGAAGCGGAACCAGCCCACCTTCACCACATGACCGGCGACAGGCACCTTGCGCGGGACGGCCGGCCACTGGGCGGGGTTCACCGTGACCCGGGTGATCCGCCCCCACAGCGGATCCAGAACGGACGCCAGGGCCGGCAGTTCGGCGGTGAGGTCGCGCGAGCGCGGCCACCAGGCTCCGTCGAGCAGGAGCGGTGCCGAACCGGCGGGAGCGAGCGAGAGACGTACGGGGGATGTGGGACGCCTGTCTCCAGACGTCGTCGGAGGAGAGACGGTCGCAGTCATGACGCGAACCCTGCCCCGGGCGGGCCTGAGCCGACCCGGCGTATTCGATCACCGCAAACGGCACAGACGCGAAATGTCCGTGCGCGGAGTGTCCCCGGTTTCTCCAGCCTACTCTTCGCGGCGCCCGAGCAGCCGTACGCCGGGGCAGTCCAGCCGATGAGGCCGAAGCCTCTTGTCGGGGCTCGTCGAGGAGTAGCCTGAGGACTTCGAGGGCTTTCGTGCACCGGCGCCGCCGGTCCCGTCCTCGCTCGCCCACCACCGGGCGCTCCGTCAGTCGACGCAGGCCCGCAGTCAGGCTTTTCCTCATGATCATGAACACCGTCCAGCTCCGTCCGCACGCAGCACCGTTCCGACCACGTGCCGCGCGCCTCGTCCTCGGATCCGCCAGCCGCTTCGGCCGTCCGGACGGCGCCTGGTGGCCACGGACCCGCGACCTGGCACGAGAACTCGGCGAACTGGCCGACGTGATCGATCCGCTGTGGGGCCGGCTCACCCACGTGGCCGTCAATCCCCGGCACTGGCAGCCTGTCCCGCGCGGCGTGGTAGTCGTCAACGGTCACGAGGTGGCGGTCGACCGTTTCACCGAGGGGCTCAACCCGCACAGGATCCTGCTGCAGTCCTACACCGCGGGCCGTTGGGATCTCCTCGTGGTGCCGCCCCCTACGAGCGCGTCGTCAGCGGCCCGGCTCATGGCGGCCGTGGCGTAGAGCAGACTGGGGCGCATGCCCCTGGCCCACACGCTCCGTGCCGGTGTCGATGAGGATCTGCTCCGCCGACGTCTGACTGCCGGCGCGCACGGCCGCGGCCATGGCCGCGCGCGCCGCGTCGGCCGCGGTGTGCGGCGGAACCACCAGCAGCGAGAAGAGATCATTGCCGCCCCGGGTGATGAGGACGGTGTCGTCTCCGACCGGGAAGGAGTCGATGTGGACGACACGGCCGTCGATCGTCATCCGCGTCGGCAGTTCGTCCAGGCGTCGGTGTCGAGACCGACACGTGTGATCGGCCCGAGGTACTCGGACAGCGCGGAGACAAGATCGGGCAGTTCACCGGCGATGTCCCGGGAGCGGGGCCACCACGCCCCGTCGAGCGCGCCCTTCCGGTCATGGGTCGTCTCAAGCCGCACCACGGCGGTGCCGGGTCGTGAAATGGCCTGGTGCACGGCGTCGGGCAAGAGCCTGGTCACCCGCGGGGGTTCGGACATCGCACTCGCCTGCCTACCGGGGACGGCAAACCGAAAGCCTCCTGGTTTCACGGTACTCCCCGACCGACGACGGCCGGGTTCCACGATCACCGGGGTACTCACCGTCACCGCCGCGTACGCGTAGAAGAACAAGGTCGAGCTGTGCTTCATGGTGGTCATTCGCGGCGCGCCAGATTCGCAGCAGAACGCTTCTCGGAGGTCATTCAGGCCGCCTGTTCCTGAGCCTTCCGGACGGTGACGTCGAGGCCGTGAGCGTTGTAGATGACAGTCGCCTCAAGCCACGGTGTACTCCGTATCCCTGAAATCTGCGATCACGCGCAGTCGGCCACCGAGTGCTTCCACATAGGCCCGGAGCGTCGCCACCTCGGCCCGGTCCAGCTCCCCGTGCTCGATCGCGGAGACGCGAGGAGCAGAGACTCCCATGGACGCGGCGGCCTGGCGCTGGGTCAACGCCTGTTCACGCCGGACCTCTGCCAGCCTGTGGGCGCGCACCTCGGCGGTCAGCCTGTCCATGGCCGCCTGCTTTTCCTGAGCCGAACGCACCGGCAGTCCAGCGGCCTCGCGCCGCTCACGCGCCTTGCGCTTGGTCTCCTCCCAGCTGACTGTGCTCATTCGTACTCCCTGGTCTCAAGATCGGTCACATGCGCCCGGTAGCGCTCCTCGGCGGTCGGGATGTTGACGTCGTACCAACGCTGCCAGTTTCCGGCCTTGTCACCAGCCACCAGCAGCACGGCCCGTCGCACTGGACCGAAAGCGAAGAGGATCCGGATCTCGCTGCTCCCGGACGAACCCGGCCTCAGCTCCTTCAAGTACAGACTGTCTCACCGCATCCGCCACACTCCCGCGAACGGTGATCCAGCATCGGCCCGGCAGCAACTTCTTGAGACGGCTCCGACCCGGCCGCGCCGCCGGTACATGCTGACGGACTCGCGTCCGGAGACCGCCCCGAATCGCATGGCAGCCGAGCACCCCTGCGCGGTTGCAATGCCCTTCCCCGAGTCACTCCCAACAACGGAGCACCGAACTCGCCGCGATCCGCCAAGCACCGCTTGCGGCTCGATGCCCCCTGACGCGCGCCCACAGCGTGCCCGTAAGAGCGGACGACCGTGGTGGTGCTGGTGGACCAGCCGGTCTCAGCGTCGACCTGGGGGTCCAGGACAAGGAAGGCGTAGTGGACGATGCCCCAACTGGTGATCTGGGTGAGGCAGAGGGCGGGCAGGACCGTGCGGGGCCGCGACCGGTCCCCTGTTCCGGTCGCGGCCCCGTCACGGCGGGTGCGGGGACTGATCACGAGCCGCAGCAGCCGCCCGCGGAGGTCCCCTCGGCAGGCGCCTTCGCGCCGAGCTGGATCAGCTGCGGCGCCGGTGTGCAGCAGCCGTCGCCGCTCTGCTCCGCCGCGGGTGCGTCGAAGAGCCCGGCTCCACCGCACACCCCGGTCTCCGGGAGGGTGAGTTCGACCCGGTCGGCGGACTCGGTGTCTCCGGCGATGGCGGCGACGACGGAACGGACCTGCTCATAGCCGGTCATGGCCAGGAACGTGGGGGCGCGCCCGTAGGACTTCATCCCGACCAGGTAGATGCCCTTTTCCGGGTGGGCCAGTTCGCGGTGGCCGTGCGGGTAGACGGTGCCGCAGGAGTGCTGGTTGGGGTCGATCAGCGGCGCCAGCGCGATGGGGGCCTGCAGACGCTCGTCCAGTCCGAGGCGAATCTCGGAGAGGAACGACAGGTCCGGCCGGAAGCCGGTCAGCACGATCACCTCGTCCACCGGCTCCAGGCGGCGGCCGTCCTCGGCGACCAGGACGAGGCGGCCGTCGTCGTCCCGCTCGATCGCCTCGGTACGGAAGCCGGTGACCGCGTCCGCGTGACCGTCGTCCACGGCGGCCTTGGCCGCGAGCCCGAGCGCGCCTCGCGCCGGGAGCTGGTCGGCGGTGCCGCCGCCGAAGGTCGAGCCGGAGATACCGCGGCGCAGGATCCACACCGCGTGGGTGCCTGCGCCGTCGTCGGCCCGGGCCAGATCGGCGAGGTAGGCAAGTGCGGTGAAGGCGGAGGCACCGGTGCCGATCACGGCGGTGCGCCTGCCCGCGTACCGGGTCCTCACGGCCGGGTCCTTCAGATCAGGGACGCGGTAGGTGATCCGGTCGGCGGCCGCCCTCTCGCCGAGTGCGGGCAGACCGCTGCCACCGGCCGGACCGGGCGTCGTCCAGGTACCGGAGGCGTCGATCACCTCCCGGGCGAGCACCTTCTCCTCCCGGCCGTCGGCGTGGGCGACGTGGACGACGAAGGGCTGTGTGGCGCGGTCGGCGTCGACGATCCGGTCGCGGCCGGCGCGAGAAACTCCGGTCACCCGTGCCCCGGTGCGCACTCGCTCGCCGAGGACGTCGGCAAGCGGCTGAAGGTACCTCTCGGCCCAGTCCCCGCCAGACGGGAAGGACGCCGGGTCGGGCTTGACCCAGCCGGTGGGTGCCAGCAGCTTTTCGGCTGCCGGGTCGGTCACCTCGCTCCAGGTGGAGAACAGCCGCACGTGGCTCCACTCCCGCACGGCGCTGCCCGCTGAGGTGCCGGCTTCCAGCACGAGCGGTTCGATGCCCCGCGCGACCAGGTGGGCTGCGGCTGCCAGGCCGACCGGTCCGGCTCCGATGACCACGACGGGCAGGTTCTGCGTTTCCATGGCGGTAGGTCCTCTGTGTCGTGTGCGGCTCGGGCGCTTCAGCGGAGGGGGGAGAGGGGGCGAGGGCGAGATACGTCCTGCTGCGCCGGGCGTCCGCACGGCAGTCGGCATCGCACACCTCAGCGGCGCCCCTGTTTCGAATTCTGTCGATGTCTTGCGTGAGCCAGCATGGCACCTGTATCGACAGGCGTCAACATAGACGTTCGTCGAACTGGGGTGGATCGTGGATCAGATCGACGCTCTGCCCGGCGCCGGTGACCCTGGCCACGTAATTCGACATGTGTCAACATAGACGCATGTCGAATGCCAAGGTCCTGCCGCTCCTCGAACCCGACGGTCGGAGCGTCGCGCCGTGCTGCCCGCCGCTGACCGAGCGGCCCCTGAACGCCGAGGAAGCCGAGACGGCCGCCCGCATGTTCAAGGCCCTCGGCGATCCCGTCCGCCTCCGGCTGTTCTCCGCGGTCGCCTCGCACGAGGGCGGCGAGGCGTGCGTGTGCGACATCTCCGACGTCGGTGTCTCCCAGCCGACCGTCTCCCACCACCTCAAGAAGCTGAAGGAGGCAGGCCTCCTGACCTCCGAGCGGCGCGGCACCTGGGTCTACTACCGGGTCGAGCCGTCCGTGCTCGCCGCGATGGGGCAACTGCTGACCAAGGCGTCGTCGCCCGCGGCCTGACGTCGGAACACCACCACGTTCCCGCGCTGCGTCAGGCCCGGCCCCGCACGGCGAACTTCCTGCGCCACGCCAGCGAGACGTACACGAGCCCGACCAGGACGGGCACCTCGATGAGAGGGCCGACCACACCGGACAGAGCCTGACCGGAGGTGACACCGAACGTGGCGATGGCAACGGCGATGGCCAGCTCGAAGTTGTTGCCGGCCGCGGTGAACGCCAGCGTGGCGGTGCGGTCGTAGGCAAGACCGATCACCTTGCCGAGGGCGAAGGTGCCGAACCACATGAGGGCGAAGTACACCAGCAGTGGGAGGGCGATCCGAGCGACGTCCAGCGGCTGGGAGGTGATGGTCTTCCCCTGCAGGGCGAAGAGGACGACGATCGTGAACAGCAGCCCGTGAAGGGCCCAAGGACCGATCCTGGGCAGGAACTTCGCCTCGTAGGCGTCGCGGCCCATTCGGCGCTCGCCGATACGGCGGGTGAGGAATCCGGCGATCAGCGGAATGCCGAGGAAGACGACGACGTTGAGGGCGATCTTCGCCATGGGGACGTCCAGGTGCTGACCGTCACCTAGGCCGAGCCGGCCGGGCAGCAGGTCGAGGTAGAACCAGCCCAGCAGGCCGAAGGCCAGCACCTGGAAAACGCTGTTGAGAGCGACGAGGACGGCGGCGGCCTCGCGGTCACCGCAGGCGAGGTCGTTCCAGATGATGACCATGGCGATGCAGCGGGCGAGACCCACGATGATGAGGCCGGTGCGGTACTCGGGCAGGTCCGGCAGGAAGAGCCACGCCAGCGCGAACATCACCGCCGGTCCGACGAGCCAGTTGATGACCAGGGAAGAGACCAGCAGCTTCTTGTCGCTGGTGACGGCATCGAGCCTGTCGTAACGCACCTTGGCCAGGACCGGGTACATCATGATCAGCAGGCCGACGGCGATGGGCAGGGAGATGCCACCGATCTCCACCTTGGCCAGGACGTCGTTCAGACCGGGGACGGCACGTCCCAGGCCCAGGCCGAGTGCCATGGCAAGGAGGATCCATACCGCGAGCCAGCGGTCCAGGGCCGACAGTCTCGCGACGACGGAGGGCTCGGCGGGCCGCGCGGTCACGGTGGTCCGGGTCACGGGCAGGCCCTCTTGTTGTCGGCGGCGGCGCGAGCGGTGGCGGCAAGACCGGCGAACTGGCCGGCCAGGGTTTCGATGACGTCCGGCCGGAGCTTGTAGTAGGTCCACCGGCCGCACGGCTCGGTCTCGACCACGCCGGCCTCGCGCAACACCTTCAGGTGGTTGGAGAGGTTGGTCTGCTTGGCGCCCGTCTCCTCCATGAGATGCGTGGTGCAGAGCGTTTCACGGGCGAGCAGATTCACGATCCGGAGCCTGAGGGGGTCGGCGAGCACCCGCATCAGATCGGCGTCGGCTGACGTCATCATGAGCTGATACTGTCACATCAGTTGAGGCTGATACCAGCCAAGACTGATTCGTTGAACCTGGACCGGCCTCCTGTCGATGCCACAGCCGAAGGGGTAAGAACCGATGCCCACCAGCCCGCTCGCCTCCGTGCTGTTCGTCTGTGTGCACAACGCCGGTCGCTCGCAGATGGCAGCCGGATTCCTCTCCCACCTGGCCGGCGACCGTGTCGAGGTCCGCTCCGCCGGTTCCGTTCCCGGGGACCAGGTCAACCCGGCCGCCGTCGAGGCCATGAGGGAAGTCGGCATCGACATCTCCACCGCCACGCCGAAGATCCTCACCACCGACGCCGTCCGGGCATCCGACTACGTCATCACCATGGGCTGCGGTGACGCCTGCCCGGTCTTTCCAGGCAAGAGGTACCTCGACTGGACCCTGGAGGACCCGGCAGGCCTGGGCGTCGAGGCCGTCCGCCCCATCCGCGAGGAGATCAGGGCTCGCGTCGAGGCGCTGATCTCGGAGATCGACGCGGCCGCGGAGCGCGAGGCCTGACGGACATCGCCGCGCGCGAGGCGAGCGGTGCCGGTGTGCGGGGTGTGCTGCGGGCGGGGCCGGTTGTCCGTCGCGCGGGGGGCGTTGGTCCGTCGCGGGCGGAGGGACGGTGGGGCACTCGGGCGCGCCCGGGCCGACACGGCGGAAGGGCCCGGGGCCGACGGCCCCGGGCCCTTCCGTGCTGAGGCGGACGTGCCGTCAGCCGTGGTACTTGATGTAGCCGTTGCCGTCCTTGTCGTGCGCCTTCTTCGTGTAGGCGTGGATGTCGGCCGGCGAGCCGCCCGGCTTGTAGAGGTAGATCGTGTCGTTGTCGTTGTTCCACATGAAGTTGCAGTTCTGGCGGTACACGACGTTCTTGCCGTCGGAGTCCGTGCCCCGGCCGCCGCGCAGGTGGACGTAGTCACCCGGCTCGAGGATGTGGCTGGACTTGAAGACGAAGGTGTTGCCGGCCTTGTCCTTGACCTTGTAGCCCTTCAGGTTCACCTTCGACTTCTTCGAGTAGTTCTTGATCGTCAGGTACTCGTTCTTCGTGTTCCCGCCGGAGCACTTGTTGGAGTCCCGCCCGGGGGCGTCGTACTGCACGCCCTTGATCTTGAGCGCCGAGGAGTACTCGGCGGCGTGCGCCGGTATCGCCGCCGTGAGGGCGAGCGCGGCTACGGCGGCGCCGGTGGCGGCAGCGGTCATGGTGCGCCGGATGAACATGAGGTTCCCCCCTCAGTGGTGCGAATGGAGCATCCGGAGCATACATAAGGTGTTCATATGACGATGTTGCTGTGAAGGATCTGTGACAGTCGGCCGCCGTGACGCAGGCCCCGCCGGGGCCTAGCGGCCGCCCGCGACCGGCAGAGGCGCCACCGGGCGGATCGCGGTGAACATGTCCAGCTCGGAGCGGAACGCCGAGAGCAGGAGGAGCCACTCGTCGCAGCCCTGCCACGGGGAGAGGTCGCCGCCGCCTCCGCGGACCGCCCGGGGTCCGTCGCCCGTGCGGGGGCGTGCGTCCGACGGCGCGTTCTCGAAGTGCGGTGTCCACACGTCGGCGCACACCTCGCTCGCGCATCCCATCGCCGCCAGCCCGAAGGCGTTCTCGGACGCGGCCACCCGCTTCTCGTCGGCGAAGACGTCGAGGATCTCGTCCTCCTCCGGTACGCCGTCGCCGCGGAAGGTGAGCGTGGTCGTGCCCGCGCGGGCCGCGTACTCCCACTCCGCCTCGCTCGGGAGCCGGAAGGGCAATGCCTCGAGCACCGTGTCCAGGTCGTCATCCTTCACACGGGCCACGGTGTCGTCGGATTCGGCGAAATCGTCCTCGTAGTCGGGCAGCCAGTGCCGTGTCTGCGCGACCGTCAGCGGGTGGCGGGCGAGCAGGAAGGGCCCGACCCGCACCTCCCGCACCGGGCGCATGCGCGTCGCGTCGGCGAGGAAGTACTCGAGGGAGTCGTCCGAGGCGTCGGCCTCGTCGATCGCGCGCAGCGCGCCCAGCTCCTCGTCGGACAGGCCCATGCGGAACGTTCCGCCCGGCACCTCCCGGAACACCACTCCCGAGGGAGCATGCCGCCATGCCGGTCTGCCGGCCACCGTCTCTTTCGACCACATGGCGCCGGACGGTAGCAACGGGGACCGACACACAGGGGGCGAGTCGCCGGTCAGCCGCCCTCGTCCCCGTGGAAGAGGCCCCACGCCGACGGCTGCGCCGGGCAGGCCGACGTCGGGGACGTCATCGTCCAGCCCGTGCCGGTCACATGGAGGCGGGGAGTCCGGTCCTCGCCGGACGGACGGGGGAAGGGCGCGGCGGCGTAGTGGACCGTGCAGGTCAGTTGGAGGAGCGCCTCGCGGGACACCGGTGTGGGGGTGTCCGGGAGGGTGACCGTGGTCGTGACGCCGTCGGTCACCGTCACCGGCGGGGCGCCTGTCAGGCGCGGGAGGTCCGTCGTCGCCGACGTCGCCCTCTCCTTCTCGTTCGGGCCCTCGAGGAGGAGGCGGACCACCGAGGCCAGGTCGGCCGCGTCCGTGGCCGGGCGGGGGTACGCCGTGAGTTCGCCCTCCGTCAGGAAGAAAAGGGGGACGGCGGCCGGCTCCGTCGAGTCCGCCGTCGGGGCCGGGCCCGGCATTCCGCTCGCCGGGGCGCCCGCCTCGATGACGTCGGACGCCGGGACTCCGCACCCCGTCAGCCCCAGGAACAGCGCCACCGCGCACAGCCCCGCCCCGCGCCTCACTCCGCGCCCCCCTCGTCGTCCGCGTCCAGCGGGAGCTCCACCGTGAGGACCGCCCCGCCGCCCGGACGGTTCGCCGCGTGGATGCGGCCGCCGTGGAGGCGGACGTTCTCCGCCGTGATGGCCAGGCCGAGGCCGCTGCTGTCCCCGTCCCCGCCGCCGTTCCCGCTCCTCGTCCGTGACGTGCTCGCCTTGTAGAACCGCTCGAAGATGTGCGGCAGCACCTCCTCCGCGATGCCCGGGCCGTTGTCGGTCACCTCGAGGACGGCGAGGCCGTCCCGCGCCTCCAGCTTCACCCGGACCGGCGGTTCGCCGTGGCGCAGGGCGTTGCCGACCAGGTTGGCGGTCACCACGTCGAGCCGGCGCGGGTCGACGCGGCCGCGGAGTTCGCCCGGTGCGGGCAGCCGCAGTTCGACCTCCTCCGGGCGCCAGCGGGAGGCGACCGTGCGCCGGACGGACTCGGCGAGGTCGATGTCGTCGCGGTTGAGCCGGGCCGCGCCCGCGTCGAAGCGGGAGATCTCCATCAGATCCTCGACCAGCACGCTCAGCCGCTGCGTGCCCTCGCTGACGAGCCGCAGCGCCTCGCCCGTCTCACCCTCCACCCGCTGGTCCAGCACGTCGGTGACGGCCGTCATCGCCGCCAGCGGGGTGCGCAGTTCGTGGGAGACGTCCGCCACGAAACGGCGGCCCCGCGCCTCCAGACGCCGCAACTCCGCCACCGTCCGCTCCAGTTCGGCGGCCGTCTCGTTGAACGAGCGGGACAGGTCGGCCAGTTCGTCGGATCCCGTCACCTTCAGCCGTACGTCGAGCCGGCCCGCGGCCATCTTGCGCGTCGCCCCGCGCAGGGCCCGTACGGGGCGCAGCACGCCGCTCGCGGCCAGCAGCGCCAGGACGACGGCGAGGCACAGCGCCACCAGGGTGGCCCGTTCGATGCCGCTGACCATCGCCTCGACGTACCCCTGCTCCGCGGTCTGCGGCACCTCCAGGAACATCACCACCCCGGAGAGCCGCTGCACCTGGTGATCGTCCGTCGTGTACGTCACGGGCATGCCGACGAGGAGACGGGGGCTGCCGTCGACGTTCACCCGCTGGAACACCGCCGCGCGCCGCGTCCGCACGGAGCGGAGCATCTCGGGGCTGGGCTGGGTGAAGCGGGGCGTGGGGGCGAACGCGCGGCGGTCGCCGTAGGTGGCCATGACCCGCCAGCCCGACACCCGGTTGGCGAGGATCACCTGGTTGACCGCCCACTGGAGGTCCGAGGCGGCGGGGTTGTGCGGGACGGCCGGCGCGACGGCCTCGACGCTCGTGCGGAAGCGGTTGATGACGGAGTCCTGGCTCTGCTGGAGGACTCCCGTGCGCGCCTCCCGGAAGGCGAGGGCGCCGGTGCCGAGGGAACTGGCCATGGCGACGAGGACGAAGGAGATCAACAGGCGCGAGCGCAGGCCGCGGAGGGGGAGCGGGACGCGGGACACCACGGCGCGGAAGAGGCGGCGGGGAGCGGGAAGCGGCGCCGGGTCCGGAGTGGTCCGCGGCTCCTGCGTGCTCCGCGGCTCCGCGGTGTTCCGCGGCTCCGCGGTCGGGTCGCCGTTCACGCGCGGCCGGTGCCGAAGCGGTAGCCGAAGCCGCGGACGGTCTGGACGTAGCGCGGGTTCCTGCCCTCGCCGAGTTTGTTGCGCAGGCGCTTCACGCAGGCGTCCACGAGGCGTATGTCGCCGTGGTAGCCGTGTTCCCAGACCGCTTCCAGCAGTTGCTGGCGGCTGAACACCTGGCCCGGGGACGCGGACAGGGTGAGCAGCAGGCGCAGTTCGGAGGGGGCGAGCGTGACGGGCTCGCCGCGGTGGGTCACCTCCAGCCCGGCGCGGTCGACGACCAGGTCGCCGTGCGTCTCCGGCCGGGGACGCGCGCCGTCCGGCAGGGAGGCGTCCTGCCGGCGCAGGACGGCGCGTATGCGCGCGTCGAGGACCCGCGCCTGCACGGGCTTCACCACGTAGTCGTCCGCCCCCGTCTCCAGACCGAGGACGACATCGATGTCGTCGCCCCGGGCCGTGACCATGATGATCGGCACCTGGTCGCGCTCCCTCATCAGGCGGCACACGTCCAGGCCGGACATGCCGGGCAGCATCAGGTCGAGCACGACGACGTCGGGACGGACGGCGCGGAGCTGCTCCAGCCCCTCTTCGCCCGTCTCCACCGCGACGACCTCGTGTCCCTGGTGCCGCAGGCCCAGACGCACGGCCTGCCGCACGATGGAGTCGTCCTCGACGATCAGGATCCGTGGCATTGCGGCAGTGTAAGCAGGGCGGGTGAACGGCAGGTCCGGCCGCCCGGGCCCCCGGACACCGGACCGTCGTTACCGTTCCGTGATCTCGCGGGCTCATCGCGATCAACTGGGATGACCAGATTGACCTGCCATGCGTTCGGTACGAGAGAGGCAATCCGCACCCCCCACCGGCGGCCGCGCGGCCGCGCGCCGCACCGGCGGACGACGGCCGTCCTCCCGCCGCCGCGCACGCCCCCGCCGACGGGGCCGCGCCCTGCTGGCCGTCCTGCTCGCCGTCGCCGTGCTGGGTACGGCGGCGTTCCTGCGGGCGGAGCTGCGGGACCGGGACGGTCCACAGCGGAACGCGCCGGACGCACGGCCTCCGCGAGCCGCCCCCACGTCCGCTCCGCCACCCGCCCCCACCCGGACGGCGCCCTCCCCCTCCCCGACCCGGACCACGATCGAGGTGCCGGAGCGGGGCAGCGGGACGTTCGACACCGCGCGGTCCGGCGGCGAGACGGTGGGCGAGGGGTCCCGGCCGCTGCGGTACGTCGTGGAGGTCGAGGAGGGGCTGGACGTCTCGCCGTCCGAGGCGGCCGAGGAGATCGCCGACATCCTGGGCGCCCCGCGCGGCTGGACCCACGACCCGGCCAACGCGTTCCGCCTGGTCGGCGCGGGCGCCCCGCACGACCTCTCGATCAGGATCGCCACCCCCGCCACGGCGGACGCCCTGTGCTGGGACGGCATCGGGCAGGACACCGGGGGCGAGTACAACTGCGAGGTGCCGGGCGGAGTGGTGGTGAACCTGCGGCGCTGGGTCGAGGGCTCCCCCACCTTCGACGGGCCGATCCACGACTACCGCGCGCTGATCATCAACCACGAGATGGGCCACTTCCTCGGCCACTCCCACATGACCTGCGCGGGCGAGGGACGGCTCGCGCCGGTGATGATGCAGCAGATCAAGGGCCTGAACGGCTGCGTGGCCAACGCCTGGCCGTACGACGAGGACGGCGACCTCGTCACGGGGCCGGCCGCGTGACGCCCGGCCGTCATCGCGGGCGAGCCCCGTCCGGCCCGCCTCCGACGTGGATCTGAGTACCTGTACGGATGCGCGCCGGCAGGGGGGCGGCGGAGAGTGGGCGCATGCGTCGACTCCTGCTGCTCGCACCGGTGTTGCTGGCCCTGACGGGGTGCGGGGTGATCCAGTCGGGCGACGAGAAGGCGGCCGACGCGGCACGCGCGGAAGCCACGAAGGCCGGCATGCGCCTGGACAGCCAGCGGCCGCGCACGGCCGAGGAGGTGGGCTACGCGGCGTCGCGCCTGGACGGGGTGGAGGTGCTACGGGTCACGGGCACCGCCACGCACGACGGGGACGGTGTCGAGCTGATCGTCCGCACCACCGGCTCGGCCCTCGAGTCGGGACTCGACCCGCAGACGATCACCGTGCGGCGCTGTTTCGCCCTACGGGTGTCCCCCCGGACGGAGTGGGGGGAGGAGGCCCGGGAGGCCGACTGCCCCGACGGTCCGCCCCTGCGCTTCGCCCCGCCGCCGGAACCGCCCCAGGTGCCGTTCGACGCGGTCCGCTCGCGCCTGCCGCGAGTCCCGAAGGGCGGCCGCGTCGACGAGGCCGAGGTGCGCCGGGCACTCGCCTCACTGGACATGGACCCGGCGATCACGGCACAGGTGAAGACGGAGGACGGCCGCGTCGGCATCCTTCTGTCCCCGCCGTCCGACGGCTACTCCCCGACGGACTGCGTCATCGCCGTCGTCGCCCCCGGCGACACGAGCGTCTGGATGCCCTCCCGCATGCAACGCATGCCCGGCGAAGGCGGCTGCTCGGTCGGCAACGCCCTGCACCCACTGCCGCCGCCGCACTGAGACCTCCCGACTCGTCCAGCGGTCCTCTCCCCGCGGGCGCCGCGAGCCGGCTCCGGCCGGGTCAGGCCCCGGGTCCTGGCACTCCGGGCAGGACCGCCACCGGCGTCGGCCTGGAACCGCGCACGCCCGTGGGGCCACCCCGGTGCACAACCGGGGTGGCCCCACACGGGCGTCTCGAAGCAGGTCAGTGCTTGAACGCGTCCTTCGTCTTCTCCTTGGCCTCGCGGGCGTCACCCTTGCTCTTCGTGGCCTGGCCCTGCGCCTCCATGCGCTCGTTCCCGGCGGCGCGTCCCAGGGCCTCCTGGGCCTTGCCCTGCGCCTGCTCGGTCTTCGCCTTGGCCTTCTCACCGGCACTCACGGAAGATGCCTCCTCGTAGCGTTCGGGCACTGCGTCGTGACCCCACGAGTGCCCCCACGTCTCCTTCACAAACAAGGCGACGGCGAGGTGTGCGGCTGCGGGTCGAGGGCAAACGGAGCGGCAGGAGGTCGATAACAATGGTTCCCTTGCTGCTCGTTCTGCTTCTTGCCCTGATCCTGTTCGGCGCCGGCTTCGCTGTGAAGGTGCTGTGGTGGATCGCCATCGCGGTCCTCGTGATCTGGCTGCTCGGCTTCGTCATGCGCTCCACCAACGCGGGCGGTGGTCGCGGCCGCTGGTACCGCTGGTGACGCGCCGCACCGCGACGCCGCACCACCCCCCGGGGGCCCGGTCACCACGGTGACCGGGCCCCCGGTCCGTGCGAGGACCCCTGTTCTGTCCGCGAACGTCCCCGGACATGTCCGTGATCGGTAACGGACGCATCCGGGGACGCCCGTCTCCCGTCCTGCCCAGTGGTTCCCGGAGAACTCCGGGACACGGGCGACAGCAGGAAAG
Organism: Streptomyces sp. GB4-14; assembly: GCF_022696125.1. Taxonomy (NCBI): domain Bacteria; kingdom Bacillati; phylum Actinomycetota; class Actinomycetes; order Kitasatosporales; family Streptomycetaceae; genus Streptomyces; species Streptomyces sp. GB4-14. The sequence continues at coordinate 3,025,286 of NZ_RZHO01000002.1, forward strand.
CGGGGCGGGACATGGCGCGGCACGGCGGTGGACGGAGCTGGTACGGCAAGGTGGTCGGGGCCGCGCTCGGGGTGACGATGCTCGCCGTCGGCGCCTCGGTGTACACCGCCCAGGCCGGCGTCGTGAACGGCACCCCGCAGGCCGGCGCGTCGGCGAAGCCCGCCGCCGTGCAGCGGGTCTCCCCCACGATCGCGCACGCCTCCGACGCGGGCCCGCGCGGCGTCAACATCACCATCGACGACGGCCCCGACCCGCGCTGGACGCCCCAGGTGCTGGACCTGCTGCGCGAGGAGGGCGTGAAGGCCACCTTCTGCCTCACCGGCATCCAGGCGCAGGCCCACCCCGACCTGGTCAAGGAGATCGTCGCGGACGGGCACGTCCTGTGCGACCACTCCGTCTCCCACGACACCGCCATGGACCGCAAGTCCGAGGCGTACCAGTCGAAGGAGATCCTCGACGCCGAGCGCATGATCACCAAGGCGTCCGGGGGCGTCCGTCCCCTCTACTACCGCGCGCCCGGCGGTGCGTTCACCCCCCACAGCCGCGCCGTCGCCGCCTCCCGCGGCATGCGCCCGCTGGGCTGGAACGTCGACACCAAGGACTTCGAGCAGCCGGGCGCGGACTCCATCGTCGAGACCGTGCAGCGGGAGCTGCCAGGCGGCCCGACGATCCTCTTCCACGACGCCGGCGGCGACCGCGCGCAGACCGTCGAGGCGCTGCGCCGCGTGCTGCCCTGGCTGAAGGAGGAGGGCTACTCCTTCGGGTTCCCGGTGCGTTGAGCGTCCGCAACGATCGCGTTTCAGGGCAGACCCGCCTGTTCAGGATGGAGCGGCGCCAGGCAGACTCAAGGCCGTACACCCGTCGACGAAGGATGGCTCGTTCATGATCACGCTGACCAAGGAAGACGGCCCCGCGGACCTGGACGGGGTCACGCACCTCACCATCGGCGTCTCCTGGGACCCGACCGCCGGAGCCAGCGGCGGAGTGCTCGGCAAGCTGCGCCGCAAGACCGGTACGGACCTCGACCTGATCGCCGTCGCCATGTCCGGCAGCGACCCGGTGCGCCTGGCCGGCCTGGACTCGCTCGACCCGATGGGCAACGGCTCCCTGCTGCACAGCGGCGACAACCAGACGGGCCACGGCGACGGGGACGACGAGACGGTGACCGTCGAGTTCTCCCGGCTCCCCGGCGCGATCACCTCGGTCGTGTTCGTCGCGGCCGCCTACAAGAAGGGCAGCTCCTTCCAGAAGGCCCGCAACATCAGCTTCAAGGTCTACGACGCCACCGGCGGCAGCAGCCAGCAGGTCGCCGACATCTGGCCGAGCCTGCTCAGCCAGGACAACGGCTGTGCCGTGGCCAAGGCCGTCAAGGTGGGCAACAGCTGGAAACTCCAGGTGATCAACGAGACCGGCAAGATCAAGCAGGGCGACGAGCACGCCCTGATGCGGTTCGCCGTCAGCAAGTAAGCGCGCGGGAGCAGCGGAACGGGCGGCCACGACACCGGCTGGGGGGTGTCGTGGCCGCCCTCCCCCGTTCCCCCCGGTTCAGGGCAGCGTGGCGTAGACGTGCCCTTCCGTGTCCCGCACGGTGACCGTCGTCCCGACGTCCGAGCGGGCGACGGCGTACCAGACGCCCCACCCCGGCCGGCCGGGCAGCTCCAGCAGCTTGCCGCGCACCGGGCCGTCCTTCGACGCGACCTCGACGACCGACGCCGTCCCCTCACCGCCGTAATAGACGCCCGAGACCAGCACCCTGCCGTCCGTCCCGTCGGTCTGCAGCGAGACTCCGGGCCTGGTCCTGTCGATGTTGCCGTCCACCACGCTCCGGAACTGCCCCTCCGGCATGTCCGGCGTCGTCCAGTGCTTCCCGTCCTCCGTCAGCCACAGCACGAACCCCGGCGCCGCCGTGACCCGCTCGCCCGGTTCGACGAGGCGCGGCGTCGGCGCGGGCGCGGTCGGTGAGGTGGAGGGCGTGGGTGAGGCGGACACCGTCGCGGCCGGGCGCGTGACGCGGTCACCGTCGTCCGGGCCGTGCAGCGTGACGAAGGCCAGCGGCGCGAGGAGCACGGCGCAGCCCGCGCCCAGCACGGTCGCACGGCGCCTGCGCCGGAGCAGCCGGCCGCGGCGTTCCACCGCGGCCAGCGGCACCCGGGACGGGGTGACGTCGTACGCGGCGGCGGCCAGCGCCTCGCGCAGGCGTCCGGTCCCGGCGGGCTCGGCGTCCCGTTCCGCTTCGGGGTCGAGGTGGTTCATGGGCGGGCTCCGGGAAGGGGGTGCGGGCGCTCGGCGGCGGCGAACGCGGGATGGGAGCGCAGGGCCTCGAGGCCGCGCCGCGCATGCGTCTTGACCGTGCCGGGCGAGCAGTTGAGCACCTCGGCGATGACGGTCTCGGGCAGGTCCTCCCAATAGCGCAGCACCAGCACCGTCCGCTGCCGGGTGGACAGCGAGCCGAGCGCCTCGGTGATCGCGGCGCGGGACTCGACGGACTCGGCGTGGCCCTGGACGCTCTGGTGCACCCGCTCCGGCAGGAACGGCATCAGCAGATGCGTGACCCGGCGCCTGCGGGTCCGGCTGATGTTGTTGTTGACCAGGGAGCGCCGGACGTAGAAGTCGACGTCGTCGGGAGGGACGCGTCCCCAGCGGGCGTACACCTTGGCCAGGGTGGTCTGCACGAGATCCTCGGCCTCGTGGAAGTCCCCGGTGAGCAGGAGGGCGGTCCGCACCAGACGGGCCCAGGCCGCACTCGCGTAGGCGGCGAAGTCGGGGTGTTCCGGCGGGGCGGCGGACGTCTCGTGCGGCACGGACAGGTTCCTCTGCGTGGGGTGGGGGAGAGAGTGCCGGGGCGGGGGACCGGCCGGTCCCCCGCCCGCGGGGTCAGCGCAGCGACAGCGAGGCGTAGACCTTGCCCTTGGTGTTGCGGACCGTCACCTCGGAGACGAAGCTCCAGGAGCCGTCGTTCGGTACGGCGTCGGCGACGGCGTACCAGACGCCCCAGCCGGGACGGCCGGGCAGCTCGATGAGCTCGCCCCGCAGGGTTCCGGCGGCGGTACGGAGCTCGACGGTGGACGCCGTGCCCTTGCCGCCGTAGTACAGGCCGGAGAGGTGGACGCGCTCCGGGGTGCCCTCTGACTGGACGGAGACGCCGGGGCGGCTCAGGTCGACGTTGCCGTCGACGACGCTGCGGAACTGGCCCTCGGGCATGTCCGGCGTGGTCCAGTGCTTGCCCTCGGGCGTCAGCCACAGCTCGAAGCCGGGCGCGCCGGTGACGCGCTCGCCGGGCTGGACGATGCGGGGCGTGGGGGCGTGCTTCGCCGCGGCCGCGGGAGCGGCCGCCGTCACCGTCGCGGAGTGCGGTGCCCGGCCGGACGTGTCGTGGGGCGCCGCGTACGCCATCGTGGCCATGCCGGCCACCGCGGCCGTGACGGCCGCACCGGCCAGGTATTTCAGTGTCCGCTTCATGCGGGCAGCTCCTCGTGGGACACGGGCCCCTGTGGGCCCAGGCGATCTGACGGACGGAGGGCGCCTCTCCATCCGTACAAACCCCGGCCCCCCGGCCGCCGGATGACACCCGCCGGGGAGTTTTTCCGCGCGGTCTTCGCCCAGGTCGGCCCGGAGCGCCGACCTGCTTGTCAGCGACGTACCGAACCGCGCACCGCGGCGACGGCGTGGCGGTGCCGGTGCTGCGGACGCGGTGAACCGTCGGGCCGAGTTGCCGCGCGCGGGTGATGCGAGAAGGTGAGAGAAGGCCGGGAGGGGGATGGCCCGCGAAGGGAGTGTGCCGTGCCGGACGGCTCCGTCGACGACGCCGCGGTGCTGGACGCGCTGTTCGCCGGCTCGCCCCAGGGTCTGTTCGTGCTCGACGCCGACCGCAGGGTCACCCGGTACAACCCGTCCGGGCGCGGGGTTCGCGCCCTCCCGTCCGACGAGGTCGTCGGTCACGACGTGCGCGACTTCGCGCCCGGCATGGAACCGGAGATCGGGCAGCTGATCGACGAGGTGCTGACGACCGGCGAGCCGTTGCGCGGCCGGCTGCTGCGCGGCCGTTCCCCGTCCGAGCCGGGCCGGACGCTCTCCGTGGAGGTGTCCCTGTTCCCGCTGCGCGGCGGACCCGGCCTGGTCGGCGTGGTGGAGGACGTGACCGAGCGGCAGGCCGCGGCTGACCGTCTCGCCGTGCTGAGCGCGGTGCACCGGACCGTCGGCGCCACGCTCGACGTGCGGACCACGGCGGACGCCCTCGTCGACGCGCTGGTGCCGGACCTCGCCGACGCGGCGTCCGTGGACCTGCTGGACGACGACCCCGCCGGCGCGGCGCCACCGTCCGGTCCCCTGCCGACGTCCGTGCCGCTGCGCCGGGTCGCGTTCGCCGCCCCCGACTCCGTCGAGCCGTACCGGCGCACCGGCGACAGCCGTCCCTTCCCGTTCCCCACGCCGTACACGCAGGTCCTCAGCGACGCGCACGCGCGGCTGGTGCAGGTCACCCCGGACGACCCGTGGCTGGCGACGGACCCGGACGGCTTCGCCGTCCTGCTGGGGCGGAAGGTCCACTCCATGATCGTCGCACCGCTCACCGCGCGGGACACCGTGCTGGGGCTGCTGACGCTGTACCGCAGCCGGGTCGACGCCTTCGAGGAGGCCGACCTGGACGTGGCCCGGCAGGCCGCCTCGACCGCGGCCGTGCACCTGGACAATGCGCGCAGCTACCGCCGTGAGCACACGGTGGCGTCCGCCCTCCAGCGGCGGCTCCAGCCGGGCGTGAGCCCGCGGCTTTCGGCGGTGGAGACCGCGCACGTGTATCTGCCGGAGAGCGCGGGCGGGGCCTGGTTCGACGTCATCCCGCTGTCCGGGACCCGGGTGGCGCTCGTCGTCGGGGACGTCGCCGGTCACGGCATCGAGGCGGCGGCCACCATGGGACAGCTCCGGGTCGCGCTGCGCACCCTGGCGTCGCAGGACCTGGAGACCGACGAGGTGCTGACCCATCTGGACGAGGTCGCCGGGCAGCTCACGGCCGTCGACTCCCGCGATGCGCACCCCTACCTGGCGACCTGCGCGATCACCGTCTACGACCCGGTCTCCCGGCAGTGCACCATGATGCGGGCCGGACATCCCGCCCCGGTCCTCGTCGACCCGGACGGCTCGCCGATCGAGGTGCACGTGCCGCTCGGCCCGCCGCTGGGCGCGGAGGGCGGGACCGCGTTCGTGCCGGCCGTCACGCAGCTCCCGCCGGGCTGTCTGATCGCGCACGTCACCAACGGGCTGCTGGGCTCCGACGGCGACGGCGACGGCGACACGGACGCCGTGCACCGTCTGCAGCACGTGCTGGCGACCCCGTCCCGGCCCCTGCAGGAGCTGTGCGACACCGCCGTCTACCGCATGACGCCCTCGCGGTACGACGACGCCGTCCTGCTGCTCGCGCGCACCGAGTGCCTGCCGCCGGACCGGATCGCCGACTGGACGCTGCCCGCGGACGCCTCCGTGGTCGGCACGGCCCGCCGGCTCGTCGGCCAGCAGCTCGCCTCCTGGGGTCTGGACGACCGCGCCTTCACCACCGGGATCATCGTGAGCGAACTCGTCACCAACGCGATCCTGCACGGCGAGGGCCCGGTCCGGCTGCGGCTCATCCACGACGACGAGCGCCTGCTGGCCGAGGTGACGGACGCGAGCAGCGCCGGCCCTCATCTCCGTCACGCCCGCACCGGCGACGAGGGCGGGCGGGGGCTGTACATCGTGATGCGGCTCAGCGCCCACTGGGGCGTACGGCACGGCCGCGACGGCAAGACGATCTGGTCCGAACAACGCCTGGGCGAGGGGACCCCGGAGGACCTCCTCGCCACGGTGGACGCGTTCGACACGGCGGGGGTGTGAGGGGCGCGTCCGGGTGACCTCGTCCGCGCGGTCACCCGGGGAGCCGGGTGCGGGAGCCGGGGCGCCGGAGCACGGGGGCTGTCCGGGGTGACACCGGTCCGAGTCCGTAGCGCGTACCCCCTGCGCTTGAGTGGCGGGTGTGCGCTGTGGCGCACAGCCGGTCGTCGGGCCGCCCGCACACCGCGTGCGGCGGCGTCTTCCGCGCGGTGGGGGTGCGGAGCCGCACTGCGGTACCGAGCAGACCGTCGGGACCGAGACCGGTCCGCGCGTCCCTCGCACGGCGACACCTGCCGCGCCCGGGTGCGAGAGCCGCACCCCCACGACGCCCAGCCCGTCGCCGGGCGGACAGGGACGCGTGTGCCGTGCTCCCCGGTGGTGTTCGCGGGCGGGCCGACGCCGGTCAGACGTGCACCGCGTGCCACGGCGTCTCCCGCGTCCCGGCCTCTGGCGGCGGCAGGGGGACGAGGGCGGCACCGTTCTCGGTGGCGCCGGCCTCGGCCCTGCCCGCGTCAGCGCGTCGGGCCGCCGCGCAGTCTGCGTGAGCACCAGCCGATGACCGCCGCGTTGACCAGCGCGCCCAGGGCCACGGCGAAGACGAAGGTGGGCAGGCCGCCCGGCAGGGCGAGGCCGACGAGGCTCGCGGGGGCGGTGGCGAGTACGGGGATGACGCCCGCGAAGGACGCGTCCTCGTTCTCGCCCGCGCTCGCCGCGAACGCCCACACGGTGAGGGCGGCGCAGACGCCCAGGTAGACGAGGGCGAAGGCGTCGCCGTAGAGGTGGCGCAGGCGGGCGAGGAGGGTGCGGTCGGAACGGCCGGTCGTCGTGGGCTCCCCGGAAGCGCTGCCGCCGGTGCTGAAAGTAGTCATGTTCATGATCCTCGGGTCGGTGCGGTCGGTACAGGTCGGGTGAGGTGCGGGGGTCGTGGAGGCGTCAGGGACGCCGGGTCTGCACGGCGGTGCCGGGCGGGTTGGGGCGGGCGAGACCGAGGTCGTAGGCGAGGATCGTCGCCTGCACCCGGTCACGCAGCCCCAGCTTCCGCAGCAACGCGTTGACGTGGGACTTCACGGTGCCGACGGTGATGCCGAGCTGGTCGGCGATCTCCGCGTTGGTCAGTCCGGCGGCGACCAGCGTGAGGACGCCGCGTTCCCGGCCCGTCAGACCGGACAGCTCGGGGACCGGCGCCGCGGGGCCGTCGCCCGCCGCCGCGTAGTGGGAGACGAGCCGGCGGGTCGCGGACGGGGCGAGGACGCTCTCGCCCGCTGCCACCACCCGGATCCCGCGCAGCAGTTCGGAGGCGTACACGTCCTTGAGCAGGAAGCCGGAGGCGCCCGCCCGCAGCGCGTCGAAGACGTAGGAGTCCAGGTCGAAGGTGGTCAGCACCAGCACCCGGGGCGCGCCCGCGCGGCCGGTGATGATCCGGGTCGCGGCGATGCCGTCCAGCTCGGGCATCCGTACGTCCATGACGACGACGTCCGGCGTCAGTCGCTCGGCGAGCCGCACCGCGGCCGCCCCGTCGGCGGCCTCGCCGACGACCGTCATGTCCTCCTCGGCGTCGATGACGGCGGCGAAGCCCGCGCGCACGATGCCCTGGTCGTCGGCGACCAGCACCTTGAGGCTCATCGTTCCCCCTCCTCCCCGTCGCCCGGTGCGAGGGGCAGCAGGAGACGGACGGTGTCCGCCGGTCCGGTGGTCAGCGTGCCGTCGAGCGCCGCGACGCGCGCGGCCAGCCGCTCCCGCACGGCCGGGTGGGCGGCGGACGGCACCCCGGTGGCCGTGAGCGTCAACGTACCGTCCGACGCGTCGAGTTCCAGCGCGGCGGGCTGCTCCCCGCCGACGGCGAGGACGGTCTCGGCCGCGTGGTAGGCGGTCAGGTCCACGGCGGCGGGCAGCCGTCCGGCCGCCCGCCCGGTGAGGCGTATCTCCACCTCGCGTCCGGTGGCCCGGCACTGACGGGCGAGCAGGTCCAGCGCCTGGAGCGTGGGCTGCGGGCGCAACGCGGGCCCGGCCTCGCCGTCGCGGACCGTGTCCAGCAGGGCGCGCATCGCGGCCAGCGCCTCCCGGGCACGCTCGGCGGTCGCCTCCAGCCTGCCCGCCTCCGCCTCGGCGACCATGTCGGCGGTGCGGGCCAGCACGGTGGTCTCCAGCCCGCCCGCGATCCGGCGCCGCTCGGCCCACGCGTCGCGGACCGCCTCGCCGGTCAGCGCGCCGAGGCGTCCGTCGCGTTCGGCGCGGGCGTGTCGGGTGCGGCGGCCGCGCACGATGCCGGTGCGGTGGGCCGCGGTCATCACCGGGGCCGTCCCGGCGAGGGCCGCGGTGACCACCGCCCAGACGGGCGCGCCGGTTCCCCGGTCCAGCACGGCCGTGGTGACGGCGGCCGTGTGCACCGCGGTCGCCGTCGCGAGGGGGTGCAGGCGGGTGAGTGGGCGGCTGCGGCGCCGTCGTGGCCGTCCGCGCGGTTCCCCGCGCCCCTTCGGGGCGCCGGCCGGGCAGCCCGCCCAGGGGCGCGGGGAACTGCGCGACCAGCCCCCACCGGCCCGCACCGCCCCGTCCATGGCGAGTGCCGCGCATGTGGCGACCGCGCCCAGCAGAGGCGGCAGCAGCACCGGCCCGGCGTATCCGCCGGAGACCGCCGCTGCGGGCCACAGCAGGGCGAGGACGCACAGCAAGCCGTACGCGACGCGCGGAGCCCTCCGCAGCCACAGCAACGTGACCGCCTGCCCCGCCGCGAGCAGCGCGAACAGCACGCCCGCCGACACGTCCGACCCCGTCGAGGCGTCCTCCGCGCGTATCGCCAGCACCGGCAGCAGCGGCTGCAGGACGAGTCCGGCGGCGGCCGTGACCTGGGCGGCGCGATAACCCCTCGCAACCGGCCGGTCCACGGCTCCGGCGGTCCTGCCGGGCAGGACCGCCCGCACCTCCCAGCCGCCGTCCTCCGTCGGACCGGTGGTCAGGGTGCCGCCGGCCTCCCGGGCGCGGGAGCGCAGGATGCCCTGGCCGCGTCCGCCGCCGAGGCCCGCGCCGTGCGTGGGACCGCCGGGCAGCGGCGCGCCGCTGGTCACCACGACGTCCGTACGGTCGTCGCCGTACCGGCACCGCACGGTGGTGGCCGCGCCCGGCGCGTACCGGGCCACGTTGGTGAGCGCCTCCCGCACGATGCCGAACGCGGCGTCGGCGACGGCGCCCTCCGGCAGCGGGTCGATCGCGCAGTCGACCGGCTGCCCGATCCGCCGGAACCCGTCGACCAGGCCCAGCAGCCGCTCCTCGGGCGCGGGCAGGTCGCTCCGCGAAGGTGCGGGGGCCCGCACCGCACCGAGCGCCCGGGTCACCTCGTGCCCGGTGTCCACGGCGAACCGCAGCGCCTCGTCGCCGAGTTCGGGACGCCGGTCACGCAGACCCAGCGCGGCGCCGACGGTGACCACCACGGCGGTCAGATGATGGGCGCTGACGTCGTGCAACTCCCGCTCCATCCGCCGCCGTTCGACGGCGGGCAGCCGGTGCCGCTCCGACTCCGCGCGACGCAGCAGGTCCTCGGACGCCCGCCGCGCGCTCCGGGAGCGCCGGACGAGCAGCCCGGCCCCGCACGTGGCCGCGTACAGCAGGGCGGTGAGCACCAGGTCCAGCCCGTCACGGTCGCTGAGCCGGTGCAGGGTCAACCCGTACAGGAGCTGCCAGCCGGCGAGGGACACCCCGCACAGCACGGTGGTGAACGCGTCCCGTTCGACAGCCACGGTCCACAGCGCGAGCGCGACCCCGGCGGTCCCGAGCACCGCCGTCGCCCCGACGGGCAGCGGACCGGCGCCCAGCGCGCAGGCGACGACGACCACGACGAGGGCGGTCACCGGGCGGCTCCGGCGCAGCGCCAGTACGGCGGTGACAGGACCGGCGACCAGCACCGCCACGAGCAGGGCGGACGCGGACGGAACCTCGCCGCGCACCAGTGCCGCCCCCGGCCACACCAGGGCCTGGGCGCACAGCAGCAGGACCGGTGCGAGCCGGTCGTCGATGCGTTTCATGACCCGTTCAGGCTAGGCCGCGGCCCCCCGCCTCCCCCTCCGACGCGAGGGGGATCCGGGTCTCTGTCGCTGGGTGCAGAAGAAGGGCGCGGAGCCCTACCAGGGGCGGGCGAGGCAGCGGCGGAAGCCCGCGGCCCGGGTCGCGAAGCCGCACGCTCCGCGGACGGTGCCGACGTACGCGCCGTCCGCCGCCGGCAGCCGGACCTCGCAGCGCCCGGCGGCCTCACCCGGCCGCACGACGGCGTCCGCCGGCCGGCGCCCGGCACCGGGCTGTCGGGGTGCCTCGGCCAGGACCGCGGCGTCCACGGACAGGATGCCCCGCCCGCCGCGGGTGAGGTTCGGTACGCCGATGCGGTCGGCCGTCCGGCCACGGTCTCGCCGACGACGGCAGCCAGGACCGTCCGGCCCCTGTTGAGCCGGCATGGCCGCCCGGACGGCGGCGGGCGCGGGAGGCAGCAGGGGTCGTCCGCGTTCAGCTCGCCGTGGAGAGCGAGCACGCCGACGGGTCCGGCTCCCCGGCTGCCCGCACAGGGGTCTCCACCCGCGGGGCCGGGCGCGTCCACCCCGGCCGCCGGGTGCCGTGCACACCCGGCGGCCGGCCGGTGCTCAGGCGGCCGACTCCGGTGCCGGCTCCGGTGCCGGGGTCGCGGACCCCGCCGGGGCGGGGTGGGTGATCCGGCGACGGCGGCTGGGGAGACCCAGGGTCGGGTGGGCGACGCCCCAGGCCGCGCTCTTGCAGATCAGCTCCTTGTAGAGGGCCGCGACACGGCCGGTCAGCACGGCGCTCTTCGCACGGTCGTCGGCGGTGACGTACTGGATGAGTCCGTCCTTGCGGCCGAGCGAGATGCACTGGTTGAAGTACCGCAGCGGCACGTGCGGCATCCTCCCGCCGGTGAGGCGGGCCGCGATCGCGTCGGCGGCCTGCCACGCGGTGGGCGTGCCGGTCGCGCACGACATCCGCAGCGGCTTGTCGCCGGGCCCCTGCACCAGCGCCGCGTCGCCGACGGCGTACACGTCCGGGTGCGAGACCGAGCGCATGGTGCCGTCGACCACGATCTGCCCGGTGTCACCCACCTCGAGGGTCGTGGCGCGGGCGATCGGGTGGACGGCGAACCCGGCGGTCCACACGGTGAGCGCGGACGGCAGGACCGTCCCGTCGGCGGTGACCACGCGGCCGTCCTCCACGGCCGTGACCTCGGCGTTCTCGCGCGCGGTGATGCCGAGCCGGCCGAACACCGCGCGCAGGTGCGCCTGGCCCTTGGGCGACAGCCAGTCGCCGAGGCCGGTGCGGGCGGCGAGGGTGACCTCCAGGTCCGGACGCGACTCGGCGATCTCGGTGGCCGCCTCCAGACCGGTGAGGCCGCCGCCCACCACGACCACGGGCTGCCCGGCGGTGAGCCCGGCCAGCCGCTCGCGCGCCCGCAGCGCGCCGGCCCGCCCGGCGATCTCGTGGGCGTGCTCGGCGGCGCCGGGGACGCCGTGGTCGTCCCAGCGGCTGCCGAGGGCGTAGACGAGGGTGTCGTACGCCAGCTCCTCGGCGCCGCCGTCGCCGGTGACGGCGACGACCTTGCGGTCGACGTCGACGGCGGTGACCCGGGCGACCTTCAGCCCGACACCGGTCCCGGCGAGCACGTCGGTCAGCGGCCGGTGCGGGAGCTCGCGTCCGGTGGCCAGCTCGTGGTTGCGGACCCGCTCGACGAAGTCGGGCTCGGCGTTGACGAGGGTGACGGAGACGTCGTCACGGTGCAGCCGCCTGGCCAGGCGTCCGGCGGCGGAGGCTCCGGCGTATCCGGCTCCGAGGACGATGATGCGGTGCTGCATGGCAGGCTCCTGTCGTCGACTGGTTCGCCCCTTGAACCGGGCAGCCCGCCGATCCCTGACACCTTCATCATGTGACCTACGTCACACCAGTCCGGTACGGGTACGGATCAGTAAACGTTCCTCATCAGCGGCTCCCCGTGGTCGACGGCGGCCCACCGCTCCGTCACGCGCTCCAGCTTGTCGGGGTTGACCTGGCTGCGGACCGCCGCGATGCCGTCCTCGGTGACCTCCAGGCACATCACGCCGATCACCCGGCCGTCGACGACGGCAACGACGGCCGGATCGCCGTTCGCGGTCGTCGCGTACAGCTCGGGCGACCCGCCTGCCACGGCCCGCTTCCCGGCGCCCGGCGTGAACAGGCCGCGCAGGAACGTGGCCACCGCCTTGACGCCCTCGAACGCCTTCGCGCGCGCCGGCACCTTCCCGCCGCCGTCGCCGACCGCGACGGCGTCCCGGGTGAGCAGCGCGACCAGCGGCCCGGTCCGTCCGCTGGTCGCGGCCGCGAGGAACTCCTCGACGACCCGCCGCGCCTCGGCCTCGTCGATCTCCCGGCGCGCCCTGCCCCGCGCCACGTGCTTCCTCGCCCGGTGCAGGATCTGCTGACTGGCGGCCTCGCTGACGTCGAGGATCTCCGCGATCTCCTTGTGCGCGTAGCCGAACGCCTCCCGCAGCACGTACACCGCGCGCTCGTCCGGGGACAGCCGCTCCAGCAGCACGAGCATCGCGAACGACACCGACTCCCGCTGTTCGGCCGTGTCGGCGGGCCCCAGCATGGGGTCCCCGGCGACCAGCGGCTCGGGCAGCCACTGGCCCACGTACGTCTCGCGCCGGGCGCGGGCCGAGGTGAGCTGGTTGAGGCAGATGTTGGTGAGCACCTTCGTCAGCCACGCCTCGGGCACCTCGATCCGCCCGGTGTCCGCGCCCTGCCAGCGCAGATACGTCTCCTGCACGGCGTCCTCGGCCTCGCTCGCGGAGCCGAGCAGACGGTAGGCGATGGCCTCAAGACGGGGCTTGGCCGCCAGGAACCGGTTCACATCGCTCGTGGGCGCAGACATGCCGCGATCCTAGGCACGTCCCCGGCGCCCGCGCCCGCCTTCACGCCCGGCCGCCGCGCCCCGCGGCACACCCGCCGCGCCCCCGGTCACCCCTTCTCCGCGAGGGTGTGGGCGACCAGGGCGTTGGCATGCCCGTGGCCCAGTCCGTGCTCCGCCTTGAGCCAGGCGACCAGCTCCATGTGCCGGGTCAGCGGCGAGGAGCGGATGAGCTCCTTCCACTCGGCCACGGGGCGGCCGTACTTCTTCTCGATGGACGGGAAATAGCTGGCGGGGCCCTTCACCTGTGCGCTCATGACGACCGGTCCTTCCTCCGCTCGCGGACACCTACGCCCATGAAGACCGGGGGAAGGACCAGAACTGAGCGGGAACACCGACGTGACCCGCGTCACTCTCAGTTGGTGAGCCCGATCTCCGCGCAGTCGTCCGCGTACGCCGGGGTGCAGATGTCCTTGACGGTGTAGACGCCGTCCGCGACCACCGTGTCCTCGATGTTCTCCCGGGTGAGGGCGACCACCGGCACCAGCATCGCCGGGATGTCCTTCTGCGACCGGCTGTCGATGACGTCCTGCGCGAGCGCGTCGAACTGGATCGCCCGGTCCTGCACCTTCGCGACCGCCATGTCCGCGGCCCCGGTCGCCTCCAGCAGGAAGGACTTGTAGACGGTCATGTACTGGGTGCCGGAGACCACCCTGCGCACCGCCTCCAGGTCCGCGTCCTGCCCGGTCACCGGCGGCAGTTCGGTGAGCCCCGCCCGCTGGAGCTCCTCGATGACGGCGCCGGCCATGCCGTCGTTCGCCGAGTAGACGGCGGCGACGTTCCCCGCGCCGACCTTCTTGATGGCCTTGCGCATGTTCTCCGCCGCGACCTCGGGCAGCCACTTCCTGGTGTCGTACGACGCGGCGATGTCCACCGCCCCGTCCAGCTCGCCCAGCGCGCCCTTCTTGAACAGCGCGGTGTTCGGGTCGGCGGGCTCGCCGTTCATCATGACGACCTTCTTGTCGACGGCCTTCCCGCCGAGCGCGTTGACCAGGGCGCGGCCCTGCACCTGGCCGACGAGTTCGTTGTCGTGCGAGACGTACGCGTCGACCGGCCCCTCGGCGAGCCGGTCGTAGGCGATGACGGGTATGCCCGCCCGCTTGGCCAGGCGCACGTCGGGCGCGACGGCGGACGCGTCCACCGCGTCCACGAGGATGACGTCGACCTTCCGGCCGATCATCTGCCGGAACTGCTCGCTCTGCTTCTCCTTGCTGCCCTCGGCGTTGGCATAGACGACCTCGCCCTGCTTGTTGGTCTGCGAGGCGATGCGCTCCTTGATGAGCGGGTAATCGAACTGCTCGAACCGCGCCGTGTCCCGGTCCGGCAGGAGCAGGCCCACGGTGATGTCGTGGTCGACGCGCGCGTCCGGGCTGTCGTCGTCACCCGGTCCGAGCGCACCGCAGGCGGTGAGGGAGAGGGCCGTGAGGGAAGCGGTCAGCAGCAGGGCACACCGGCGTGCGGCGGCAGCGATGGTACGGGGCTTCAAGGTGGGGCGCCTTCCGGGCGGGCGTGCGGCATGGGGGTGGAGCTGGACGGCGGCCGACGCGGCGCTCCGTGCGGCGTCGGGGCCGACGTCCGGCCGGGCCCAGAACGTTGCTCAGCAGTGTGTCCGTTGTGCGGGGGTGCGGCACACGTGCTCACGACCTTCTCCCCTGGCACGCCGAGAATGTGCGCAGGAGCGGCACACGGGCTGCACACAGCGGGCCGTGGGCCTGGCTAGCGTGGCTGTTCCCTGCCCGGACCGGGCCGGCCGCTCCTGTGCGGACGCCCGGTACGACACCTCAGGAAGACAGCGGATGGACTACTGCTCCACGTGTCGCCGGCACCTGAACGGCGCCCTGGTCTGCCCGGGTTGCGGCGCCTACGCCCCCGACATCGCCCCCGGCGTGGTGGGCGGCCACCGCGTCCCCGGACGGGCGGCGACGGCCTCCGGAACGGCCGGTGCGGCGCACGGCGCCGCCGAGGAAGGCCCCGCCGAGGGCGGGTGGTTCACCGCTCCCGCACGGTCCGCCGAGACGACGCGGCCCCACGAGGCCGCACGTCCGGCCGGTTCCGGACGCCCCCTCGACGGCGCGCGCTCCTCCGACACCACATGGCCGGTCGGCACCGGCCGGCCGGGCGGGACCACGCGGCCCCACGAGGCCGCACGCACCGTCGACGCACGCCCCGCCGACGCCGGACGCCCCCTCGACGGCGCACGTTCCTCCGACACCACATGGCCGGTCGGCACCGGCCGGCCCGCAGAGACCACGCGGCCCGACGACGGTCTGCGGCACGACGGTTCCGGACGGCCCACCGGCACCACGGGGCCCGACGAGGTCGCACGGCCCACCGGTTCCGCAGGCGCCACGCGGCCCTTCGACGGCGCACGGGCGGGCGGGACGGGCCCTCGGCCCAGCGGCACCGCACGGTCCGCCGAAGCCACGTCCTCCGCCGAAGGCATACGTTCCCTCGCCCCCGCCCACCGTGCCGAGAGCGCGGTGTTCGCCGCCCCGGCGCGGCCCGCCGGCACCGCACAGGGTGGGGAAACCGGTCCCGCGGACGACACCCTCCGCGCCCTGCCGGCAGGCCCCGGCACCGGACGCGCGGCGCGGCGGCGGCAGTTGGCCCGCTGGAGGAAGACGCAGCGGCGCGCCCTGGTCGCCACGGCCGTGGCGCTCGTCGGCGGCGGCATCACCCTCGCCTCCACGGATCGGGGCGGCACCGACCGTGCCCAGGCCGCCACCGCGCCCGACCTGCACGGCATGGGCGGCACCGGCAGCACCACGGACGAGGCGGCCGGCGCCCCGTCCGCTGCCCCGGACCGCACGACCCCTCCGCCGCGGGCCGACGCCCGCCGCGGCCCGACGCGTCCCGAGGCCGCGCCCACCGCCACCGCGCCCCCGTACGGCGCCCACACCGACGGCGCCGCCGCCACCGAGGTGCCCGCCGGGGGACGTTCGGACGCGTCCGAGTCGGTGTCCCGCTCCGGCGACCGCTCCGGGGCGAGCTCCGGCGCGAGCCAGGACACCGGCGGCGGAGCGCCCAGTTCCGGTGGCTCGACGACCCCCACGCGCCCCTCCTCGCCCCCGCCCTCCGCCGACGACGGCTCCGGGAGCGGCGACACGGGCGGCGACGGCGGTTCGGGTCAGGGCGACGACTCGGCCACCCAGCCGGCGCCGAGCACCCCGCCGCCCGCCGACGAGCCGCGCGACCCCCGCCTCTGCCTGCTGGTGATCTGCCTCGGCTGACCGCGCCGCCGCCCCGAACCGCGGCCGGCACGGGAACTGCGGGACAATCGCCGCATGAGCGTCGTCAAGATCAACGTACTCACGGTTCCCGAGGACCAGCGCGAGACCCTGGAGAAGCGGTTCGCCGCGCGGGCCGGCGCGGTGGAGAGCTCGGACGGCTTCGAGTGGTTCGAGCTGCTCCGCCCGGTCGAGGGCACCGACACCTACCTCGTCTACACCCGCTGGCGCAGCGAGGAGGACTTCGAGCGCTGGAGGGACGGGCGCGGCCAGGCCGCCCACGCCGGCCCGCAGGGCGACAAGCCGCGTCCGGCGGCCACCGACGCCACCCTGTGGTCCTTCGAGGTGGTCCAGCAGGCGGCGCCCCGCCAGCACTGACCGGCGGACGTCACCGCAGCACGTCCAGCACCCGCCGCGCCGCCTCCGCCACCAGCTCCTCGCTGGAGGCCGCGGCGCGGCCGGGGCGTTCCGTCAGCACCGACAGCACCAGCGGCGCACGTCCGGCCCCGGGCCACAGCACGGCCACGTCGTTGCACCGGCCCCACTCGCCGCTGCCGGTCTTGTCGCCCACCCTCCAGCCGCGAGGCGCGCCCGCCCGGATGCGGCGGTCGCCGGTCTTGTTGCGCACCAGCCAGTCGGTGAGCAGGGCGCGCCCTGCGGCGGGCAGGGCGTCTCCGAGGACCAGGGCGCGGTAGTCGGCGGCGATCGCGCGGGGCGTGGTGGTGTCGCGCGGGTCGCCGGGCGGGTTGCTGTTCAGCTCGGGTTCGGTGTGGTCCAGCCGTGTCACCCGGTCGCCCAGCCGGCGCGTGTACGCGGTGACGCCGCGCGGGCCGCCGATGTCCCGCAGCAGCAGATTGGCGGCCGTGTTGTCGCTGTACCGGACGGCCGCGTCGCACAGCTGCCGCAGTGTCATGCCCTCCCCGGTGTGCTTCTCGGTGACGGGCGAGTACGGCACCAGGTCGGCCGTGCCGTAGGTGATCCGTTCGTCCAGGCGGGCGCCGGGGCGGTGGTCCAGGACCGCGGCGGCGGCGAGGGTCTTGAAGGTCGAGCAGAGCGCGAAGCGCTCGTCGGCCCGGTGGACGACGGTCGCACCGGTGCCGGTGTCGACGGCGAACACCCCCAGCCGGGCGCCGTACTCGCGTTCCAGCGCGGCGAGGTTGCGGGGGCTGACCGGGGACGGCGTGCCGCGGCCGGCGGTCGCGGAGGCTCCGGAGGCCGGGGCGCGGCCGGGGGCGTCGGTGGTGCAGCCCGCCACGGGGACGAGGGCGGCGGTCAGCAGCAGGGAGCGGCGGGAGAGGCGTGCGGTCATGACGGGGCGTCCTTCGGAGGTCGGGGTGTGGCTCAGGAGCGGGGCGCGGCGGACAGCAGGGCGTGCAGCACGGGTCCGGCCGAGCCCCCGCCGGTGACGCCCTCCTCGACGACGCAGGCCACGGCGACGCCGTCGCGGTGGGCGACCATCCAGCCGTTGTTCTCCTGGTCGTCGGAGACCTCGGCGGTGCCGGTCTTGCCGCCGACCTCACCGGCGAGCGGGGCCAGGGCGCGTGCGGTGCCCTCGGTGACCGTGGCCCGCAGCAGCGTGCGGAGCTGAGCGACGACGCGGGGCGGCAGCGGCTCGGTCTCGGTGGTGTCCTCGGTGCCGGGGACGAGGACGGGCTGGTGGAAGCGGCCGGAGACGGCCGTCGCGGTGACCGACGCCATGATCAGCGGGTTGGCCTGCACCCGGCCCTGGCCGATCATCGACGCGGCCTTCTCCGTCGCGTCGCGCGGCTCGGGCACGGACCCGTCGTACGAGGGGACGCCCACGTGCCAGGTCTGGCCGACCCCGAAGTACCGCGCCGCGACCTCGCCGAGCTCGTCGTCTCCGAGCCGGCTCCGCAGGCCGATGAAGGCGGTGTTGCAGGACTCGGTGAACGCCTTGCGGAAGGTGGCGCCCGGGTGGGCGGAGGTCTCGACGTTCTGGAACCGCTTGCCGACGGTGAGGTAGCGGGGGCAGTCCACGACGTCGTCAGGGGCGACCGCGCCCTTCAGCAGCAGGGCGCTGCTGGTGACGATCTTCCAGGTGGAGCCGGGGGCGTAGGTGCCGGAGACCGCGCGGTTGAAGCCGTCTGCCGGGGAGTTGGCCACGGCGAGGATCTGTCCGTCCTCCACGCGCAGGGCGACCAGCGCCGCGTTCTTCCCGCCGGTCTTCTCCAGGGCCTGCTCTGCGGCCGCCTGCCAGCGGGCGTCGAGGGTGGTGCGTACGGGTCCCTCGTCCTCGGGCGTCTTCGAGCCGAAGGCCGCCTCGGTGCGGCGGACCTCCCCGGTGACGCGGTCGACGAGCAGCACGGCCCCGCGCGGCCCGCCGCCGTCCGTGGAGCGGGCGAGCCGGGCGAGGACCGGGCCGAGGGAGGGGTGGGTGGCCGCCGACAGGGTCCGGCCGGCGCGGTCGTCCGCGCGGACCGGCTCGGCCTCCTCCCGCTCCAGGCGGAACTTCTCCGTGCCGCTGAGCCGCGGATGCACCAGCGCCAGCCGCCAGTCCACCTTCCACTCACCGCCCCGCTCCCGCAGCGGCAGTTCGGCGGCGTACGTCCAGGTGCCGAGGCCGGTGACGGGCATCCGCGCGGTGTACGGCACGGTGACGGCGCGTCCGCCGGACTCCTCGTCCTCCGTGGGCTTCCCCGCGGTGAGCACGGGTTTCTCGATGTCGAGCCCGGCGGTGAAGCTGCTCAGCACCTCCTGGGCGCGGTCGGGTCTCGTGGTGCGGGCGGCGGCGTCCGGGAGGCGTCCGGCGGCCCAGTCGGCGAGGAACGCGCGGGCCTCGGCCACCGCCTCCGGGTCGGGTCCGGACTCGCCCTCGAAGGGGCCGAGCCCGGCGCCCCAGGCGCCGCCGACGGCGACCGCGGCGACCGCCGTGACGGCGACGAGCGCCTTGACCGCCGTCCGGGGGCGACGGCGGGGACCGGTGCGGGGAAGGTCGGGAAACGTGTTCATGCCCCGACCACAGCAGCGTCGAGGGCGATCCGTCCAAGTCCGCTATCAATCATGGACCGATAAACACTCGATATGATGACTGGTCGTGGACCTGGTGCGGCACCTGGAGTGCTTCGTGGCTGTTGCAGAAGAGTCACACTTCGGCCGCGCCGCCGCCCGTCTCGGCATGGCCCAGCCCCCTCTCTCCCAGCGCGTGCAGCGGCTCGAACGGGAGCTGGGGGTGCGGCTGTTCGAGCGCACCAGCCGTCAGGTGCGGATCACGGAGGCCGGGACGCTGCTGCTGGCCGAGGCGCGTCAGGTGCTGTCCCGCACGGAGTCGTTCCTCGCCGCCGCCCGCCGGGTGCGCGACGGTGAGACGGGCCTGCTGCGCGCCGCGCTGCCCCCGGACCTCTCCGGCGAGACCGTGGCCGCCCTGCTCGCGGACTTCGGCGACCGTCACGCGGGACTGGAGCTGGAACTGCACGAGCTGTCCACTGCCCAGCAGCTCGACCGGCTCGCGGCGCACGACCTGGACGTGGGCGTCGTCCACCACCCGTGCGACGTGACGGGGCTGGAGCTGGGCCCGGTGCTGCGCAGGGAGATGGGCGTGCTGCTGCCCGCCGGCGCCGCGGCGGCCGCCCTCGACGAGGTCCCGCTGCCCGCGCTGTCCGGCCGCGACCTGATCCTCTTCCCCCGCACGGCGGCGCCCGCCCTCTACGACGAGCTGCTGACCACCTGCGCCCGCGGCGGATTCACCCCCGCCGCCGTACGCCACGGCCAGGGCGCCAGTTTCGTCAAGGGCCTCGTGCTGTCCTCGGGGGCGGTCGCGCTGTGTCCGCGTGACGCGGCCCCGCCGGGGCAGGGGGACGAGGAGGCGGATGTCGTGTGGCGTCCGCTGACCGGCGGGGCGCCCGCCCTGCGGCACTCCGCGGCCTGGCCGAAGGGGCGCGGCGACGCCGCCGTGCAGGCGTTCGCGGAGGCGGCCACGCACGCCCTGCGCACCGCCGCCGGCGCGGTCCCCGACGTGCCGGCCCGTCCCCTGCATCTGCGACCGGCATCGGAGTACTGGCTGTGACGGACGCCGTCGCCCGCATCCACGCTGCCCTCGCCGACGCCGGGGTCACCGGCTGGCTGCACGCCCTGGACATCGACTCCGGCGAGCAGCTCGACGCCGGGGCCGACCAGCCGGTGTGCACGGCGAGCGTGCACAAGCTGTGTGTCCTGGTCGCGCTGCACGAGCAGGCGGCGCGGGGCGCGCTGGACCTGGCCGAGCAGGTGGAGAGCGGGCCGGAGGCACGGACGGCGGGGCCGACGGGAGTGGCGGCGATGCTGGACGCGGCCCGGATGTCGCTGCGCGATCTCGCCTATCTGATGATGGCGGTCAGCGACAACGCGGCCGCCGACCTGCTGCTGCGCCGGGTGGGTCTGGACGCGGTGAACGCGACGACGGAGCGGCTGGGCCTCACCCGGACGCGGGCCGTGCACTCCTTCGGCGAGATGCTGGCCACCGTCAAGGAGGACGCCGGGGCGGAGGGGGCGCGGGCGCTGGCCGATCCACGGGTGGTGAGCCGGCTGCGGGCGCTGGACCCGGCGCGCACCAACCGCAGCACCCCGCGGGACATGACACGGCTGCTGGGCGCGGTGTGGCGGGACGAGGCGTGCACCCCCGAGCACGGCGCGGCCATGCGGCGGATCATGGGGCTTCAGGTGTGGCCGCACCGTCTGGCCTCGGGTTTTCCTTTCGACGACGTCCATGTCGCCGGAAAGACCGGAAGCCTGCCGACCCTGCGCAACGAGGTGGGCGTGGTCGAGTATCCGGACGGGGGCCGTTACGCGGTCGCCGTCTTCACCCGGACGGCGCACACGGCGGCGACCCTTCCGGCGGCCGACGCGGTGATCGGCACGGCGGCGCGGATCGCGGTGGACGCACTGCGTGCGAGGGCGTTCCGCTCGTCGCGCTGACCGTCATGCCGGGCGCGGCGGAAAACGTACGGAAGTCATGTCCGTGAACAAACGAAAAGCGGGTGCCCGCACATGACGTGCGAGCACCCGCTCATCCAAACCTGCGTGCAGGTCGGGAAGGTCAGGCGGGAACGATGTTCTCCGCCTGCGGGCCCTTCTGGCCCTGGGTGACGTCGAAGGTCACCTTCTGGCCTTCCTGGAGCTCGCGGTAGCCCGAGGTGGCGATGTTCGAGTAGTGGGCGAACACGTCAGCGCCGCCGCCGTCCTGCTCGATGAAGCCGAAGCCCTTTTCCGAGTTGAACCACTTGACCGTACCGGTGGCCATAATTTTCTCCTGAGACAGTGCGGGAATCGCACTTTACGAATCCCTACATCGTCGCGATGATCACCTGCCCGGAGAACCGGTTCAAACTGGCAACCACAACTGCAACTGACGTCAGCCTAGCACGGAAAGGATTCTCGGCAAGCGAGGAAAATCACTGGAATAAACCCGGTCGGCATGTTTAGCGAAAGGAATTTCTCGCGGGCGGGGCGGAAATTCTGCGCCGGCCGGGACAGATTTTCACCGGTTGCCGTGGACCGTGTCGGCTCCCTGTCGGCGGAGCTCCTCGTTCATCCGTTCGGCCTGCTCGAGCTGGTCCTCGAGGCTCACGATGCGGCACGCGGCGTCCACCGGGGTGCCTTGGTCGACCAGCTCGCGGGCGCGGGCGGCGAGCCGCAGCTGGTGGCGCGAGTAGCGCCGGTGACCACCGTCCGAGCGGGTCGGGGTGATCAGCCGCGCCTCGCCGAGAGCGCGGAGGAACGCGGGTGTCGCTCCGACCAGTTCGGCGGCCCTGCCCATGGTGTAGGCCGGGAAGTGGTCGTCGTCGAGCCGGTCGGCGACGGGCGGCCGGTCCTGGTCCGGCTGCCGGCCGTCGGCGTACGGCTGACTTTCCGAGGGCATACGCACCTTTCCGCGGACCACAGCGTCACGGTCCGCCACGGGGACAGGTTCCCCACCGACAAACTCTAGTCGCCTCGCCGGAAAATCTGTCGTGGCGCGTACAGATGTCCTCGATCGTCCTCGCCTACGCCGTGCCGCCCGCCGCGGTCCCGCCGGTTGACCCGTCCGTGGGCCTGGCCCGGTGGGGTCCCATTTCACCGAGCACCCGGCCCAGCTCCTCCTCGCCGAGCGGCCGCCCGGGCAGCGGGCGGGGCGCGGTCCCGGTGCCGCGCAGTCCTTCGAGGAACAGCGCGAGGGGGCGGCGCCAGGCGTCGGGGCCGGCGGCGACGGCCAGCGGCGGCACGGCACGGCCCAGTGCCGCCAGGGCGAAGAGAAGGTCCTCGGTGGTGACGTCGGCGCGCACGCTGCCCTGCGCGCGGGCGCGCTCCAGCAGCACGTCCACGGTCTCGCGGTTGTGCGCGTGCACCGCGCCGAGCGTCTCGACGTCCGGCAGACGGGTGGTCATCAGGTCGTTGGTGCCGCGATCGGCCGCAAGGGTGGCGAACACGGCGTCGAGGTAGCCCGCCAGGCCGGCCCACGCGTCGGGCGCGCGGCGCGCGCGTTCACCCGCCTCCATGGTCCCCGTGAGCTGGTCGCGGAACACGGCGTCCACGAGCGCGGCCCGGGTGGGGAAGTGCCGGTAGAGCGTCGCGTTGCCGACCCCGGCGCGTCGCGCGATCACGTCCAGCGGCGCCTCGAGCCCCTGCTCGGCGAACACGGCGTGCGCCGCCTCCACCAGCCGTTCCCGGTTCCGCCGCGCGTCCCGCCGCAGCCGGGGCGGGGCGGGCGTCTCGGGTCCTTCACCGACGGTCATGGGTCCCTCCGTACGAACCGGGGAGCGCTCCCCGGGCGGATGCTATCGTCCGGAACTCAAACGGGGAGTACTCCCCGCTTAGAACTTCGCCGAGAGGACACACCGTGAGCGCCGACGGACCCGCACCCCTGGAGTGGGCGCCGACGCCCTTCCCCTTCGAGCGGCTCGCGGCCCTGCGCGCCGAGGGGCCGGTGCACCGGGTGCACGTCCCCGGCAGCGGGGACGCCTGGCTGGTGGTGACCCGCGACGCGGCGCGCGCGGCGCTCACCGATCCCCGGCTGCGCAACAACATCCGGCACTCGGCCGGCTGGGAGACCGACGGCGGGCACGCGGTCGGCCGCAACATGCTGCAGAGCGACCCGCCGCACCACACCCGGCTGCGCCGGCTGGTCGCGGGCCACTTCACCCCGGGCCGGATCGCAGCGCTGCGCCCCCGTGTCGAGGCCGTGGCCCGCGACCTGCTGGAGCGGATACCCGAGGCGGGCCACGCCGATCTGGTGGGCGCGTACGCGCTGCCGCTGCCGGTCACCGTGATCTGCGACCTGCTCGGCGTGCCCGCGGGTGACCGCGAGGACTTCCACACCTGGTCGAACGAGCTGGTCATGCCCACGGACGCGGAGACGGCAGCCGCGTCGGCCACCGCGCTCACCGGGTACCTCACCGGCCTGATCGCCCGGAAGGCCCGCACCCCGGACGGCACCCTGCTCGCGGACCTGGCCTCCCCCGACGCGTCCGACGGGCTCACGCCCGAGGAGCTGCTCGGCATGGCGTTCCTGCTGCTGGTCGCCGGGCACGAGACGACCGTCAACCTGATCTCCGCGACCGTCCTCAGCCTGCTCACCCACCCGGACCAGCTCGCCCTGCTGCGCGCCCGCCCGGAGCTGGCCGGCGCGGCGGTGGAGGAGTCGCTGCGGCTCAACTCGCCCGTGCACGCGGGCGCGTTCCGGTTCGCGGCGGAGCCGCTGGAGCTGGCCGGGACCCGTGTGGCCGCCGGGGACGCCGTGCTGGTCTCCCTGGCCGCGGCCTCCCGCGACCCGCTCGCCTTCCCCGACCCCGACCGCTTCGACCTCACCCGGCGCCCCCAGGGCCACCTGGGATTCGGACACGGCGTCCACCACTGCCTCGGCGCCCCGCTCGCCCGCGCGGAGGCCGCCGTCGCCCTGCGCCTGCTGCTGGAACAGCACCCCGCTCTCGTCCTCGACGCCGGCCCGGAGTCCCTCACCTGGCGCGCCGGCACGCTGCTGCGGGGGCTCACCGCACTCCCCGTGCGCCTCGGCCCCCACACCCCGCCCCCCGGGGCCTCCCGGAGCCGACCCTGAGGGTTCCCCCATCCGACCCTGAGATGTGTCAGAAATCTTTGACAGGTGTCTCGGACCCCTGTCAGTCTTTTCTGACAGGTACGAGGGAAAGGGGCCCTGATGCCCGAGGTCCCGCCGCCGGCGCCCACGGGTGACGCTCTGCTGAAGATCCTGACCGCGCTCGGCAACCCGCACCGGATGCGGATCGTGGCGGCACTCGTGAAGAACCGCACGTACGTCAGCGCGCTGGCGCGCGAGATCGGCATCAGCCGGCCGCTGCTGCACATGCACCTGCAGCGGCTGGAGGCCGCGGGCCTCGTCACCGGCACGCTCGAAGCCGCCGACGACGGCAAGACGGTCAAGTACTACGACGTCACGCCGTTCGTCTGCGAACTCACCCCGCACACCGTCGCCCACGCGGCCGCGACGCTCACCGACGACGGCGCGGGCACCGCCGACCGCGGCACGGACCGGTCGGACCGAGGCGCGAAAGAGGAAGCGAAGTGAACGACGAACTGGTGACGCAGGCCGCCGGCGCCGAGGAGCTCGGCGTGCTGGTCGGGGCCGTCGGCGCGGCCGGGTTCTTCAGCCTGATGATCGTGATCGTCTGGCAGGTGGCGGCCACCTGGCGCGCCCGCATGCTGGCCGCGCGCGAGGAGCAGTACAAGGAGCTCGCCACGCGGTACGCGCAACTCCTGGAGGACACCGTGGAGTTGCAGCGCCGCACCACGGAGGACCAGCGCCGGCTGCTGGAGGAACTGGCACAGACCCGGCTCGCCGTCGGGTCGATGGAGAAGATGATGCGCGAGATCGAATGACCCGGTCCGCGTGTGCGCGCAGGTGTACGGCCGGGAGCGGCAACTCCCGGCCGTACGGAGGAAGCACACGCCCCGGACACACCCCAATCCGAACACCACGGCAGGTCGTCACAGCCTGAGCGCCGTGGTGCGGGATCCGTGCGCCCCGCGCCGGCCGTCACCGGCCGGCGGTGCGCCTCACACCAAGGAGAGTACTCATGCGTGCCCTGTTGCAGCGCATCGCGCGTGCGCCCGGCGGGCGCCGCGGAAAGTGGGCCGTGCTCGCGGCCTGGCTGATCGTCGCCGTCGCCCTCGGCCCGCTGGCCGGGAAGCTCGGCGACGTCGAGGACACCGGCCCCAACGCCTTCCTTCCGCACGGCGCCGAGTCCGCCCGCGTCAACACGGAGCTGGAGAAGTTCCGCACGGACACCGTCATGCCCGTGGTCGTCGTGTACACCGGCGCGGGCGCCGGGGAGGCGGCGGACGCCGACCGTGCCGCGCTCGACCGGTTCACCGCCGAGGGACAGCGGATCACCGGGCCGGTGCCGTCGGACGACGGCGAGGCGCTGATGACCGTGGTCCCGCTGGACACGGAGGAGGAGGTCACCGACACCGTCGACGCCCTGCGCGACATCGCCGGGGCCAACGCCCCGCCCGGCACGGACGTCGAGGTCGGCGGCCCCGCCGCCTCCCTCACCGACAGCGTCGCGGTGTTCGACAGCCTCGACGCCACCCTGATGATCGCCACCGGACTCGTCGTGACCGCCCTGCTGCTGATCACGTACCGCAGTCCGGTGCTGTGGCTGTTCCCCCTGCTGTCGGTCGGCTTCGCCGCCGTGCTCACCCAGGCGTCCACCTATCTGCTCGCCGAGCACGCCTCGCTGCCGGTCGACCCGCAGAGCGCGGGCGTGCTGATGGTGCTGGTCTTCGGCGTCGGCACCGACTACGCGCTGCTGCTCATCGCCCGCTACCGGGAGGAGCTGCACCGGCACGAGGACCGGCACCGGGCGATGCGGATCGCCCTCACCCGGTCAGGACCCGCCGTGCTCGCCTCGGCCGGGACCATCGCCGTGGGCCTCGCCTGCCTCGCGCTGGCCGACATCAACTCCTCGCGTTCGCTGGGACTGGTCGGCGCGGTCGGCGTGGTCTGCGCGTTCCTCGCCATGGTGACGGTGCTGCCCGCGCTGCTGGTGCTCGCCGGACGCTGGGTGTTCTGGCCGTTCGTCCCCCGCTTCGGCACGCCCGCGCGCAAGGAGCGCACGGTGTGGTCCCGGATCGGCGGCCTGGTGGCACGGCGTCCGCGCTGGTCGTGGCTGATGTCGCTGGCGGTCACCGGAGTGCTCGCGCTGTCCACGGCCGGGATCTCCCTCGGGCTCACCCAGTCGGAGATGTTCCAGGACGAGCCCGAGTCCGTCGTCGCGCAGGAGCGGCTCTCGGAGCACTTCCCGTCCGGCGCCTCCGACCCCGCGCAGATCGTGACCCGCACCGCCGCCGCGGGCGAGGTGCGGACCGCCGCGGCCGGGGTCGACGGGGTGGCCCGGGTCGAGCCGGGTGGCGACCGCACGCCCGACGGCTCCCTCACCCTGCTGTCGGTGGTGCTGGAGGACGCCCCGGACAGCGACGCCGCCAAGGACACCGTGGACGCGCTGCGCACCGCCGTGCACGCGGTGGACGGCGCGGACGCCCTGGTCGGCGGGACCACCGCGGAGAGCCTGGACACCGCGCGCGCCGCGGACCGGGACCTCACCACCGTGGTGCCGGTGGTGCTGCTGGTCGTCCTCGCCGTGCTGATCGGACTGCTGCGGGCCCTCGTCGGGCCGGTGCTGCTGCTGGCCACCGTGGTGGTGTCGTACCTCGCGGCCCTCGGCGCGTCCGGACTGCTCTTCGAGCACGTCCTCGGCCACGCGGGCGTGGACTGGTCGATCCCGCTGATGGGCTTCGTGTTCCTGGTGGCCCTGGGCATCGACTACAACATCTTCCTCATGCACCGGGTACGGGAGGAGACCGTGCGGCTCGGCGTCGCGCGCGGTGTCCTGGAGGGCCTGACCAGCACCGGAGGGGTGATCACGTCGGCCGGTGTGGTGCTGGCGGCCACCTTCGCAGTGTTCGCCGGGCTGCCGCTGGTGACGATGGCGCAGATGGGTGTGCTGGTGGGGATCGGCGTCCTGCTGGACACGTTCCTCGTGCGCACGGTCATGGTGCCGGCGCTGGCGCTGGACCTGGGCCGACGGTTCTGGTGGCCGGGGAAGCTGTTCCGGGACGCGCCGCGGCCGGACGGGGACGCCGGTTCCGGCCGGACGCCGGAGGCGCGGAAGCCGGTCGCCGGGAGGACGGTGTAGCGCGAGGCGGAGACGGGAAGGCCGGGGCCGGGCCCCGAGCTGCACACGTGGGGACGCGACGGCCCGTCCCGGCCTTCCCTCTGGCCGCAGCCTGCCACCCGGTGCGGGGCGCCGCCCCTCGGGACGGTCCGAACGGGGGGACCGCCAATTCGGACACATCGGGAGCTTTATCACATTTCCTGGTCCATACTCGGAAACATGAACACGGCAACGCTTGTACAGCTGGCCGCCAGTGACCACCAGTGGGCCGTGGCAGCGGCCTTCATCGGCGGCATCATCGTGGCGGGTGCCCTGGTCTGGGCCGTCCGTGCGGGAATGCGGTACATGGACCAGGAGTCCCCGCGCCCCCAGCCCGACGAGCAGCCGAGGCTGCCGGACGGCGGCGCGGTACGCGAGATGCGGGAGATGCGTGAGCCCGACGAGATACCCCTCACGCCCCGGACCGGCTCCCGGCTGATGCCGTACGAGCTGCACCACGCCAGCACCCGGACCGGCAAGGACCAACAGCGGAAGCGGTGGCTGCCGGGGTCCAGCGGGGCGTTCGGCAGCGGGGGGCCCGGGCACGTCTGACGTGCCGGTCCCGGCGGGCGGACATGCAGGGCGCCGGAACCGCGCGACGTGAGATTCGGAAGCGGCGCCTTTCAGCGGGGCGGCACCGGCGCCGCCGGTGCCGTCTGCGGGGTGGGTGAACCCACGGCGATCTGGATCTGCTCGCTCGACGCGGACACGCCGTTCAGCGTCGCCGTGGCCTGGAGCCGGTTCGCCCCGGCGGGCAGATCACGGCCGGGAGCGCAGTTCCAGTGCCCGTCGGCTCCCGCCGTGTCCACGCACACCTCGTTGCCGTCCTGGTCGGACACCGTCACCTGCGCCCCCGGGTACGCCGTGCCCGACGCGGCCGGACGGTACCCCAGCGGCACCCCCGACTCGGGCCGGGACAGCACCGGCGAGGGCAGCCCCACCGTCACCTGGCACCCCCCGCTCGCCCGCTCGGCGCCTTCCGCGTCCGCGAGCCTCAGCACGCATCCGTCGAGCCGGGTCCCCGGCACGGCGTCGGCGGGCACCGCCAGCACGAAGGGAAAGGTCCTGGTCTCCCAGAGGCTCTCCGCCGACGTGGCCGTGTACGCGGCGGTACGGCCGTCGGCGGCCACCTCGCCCCGGTAACCGGCGGCGGTGAGCGGCACGCCGGTGACCCGGGCCCCGGCCGGGGCGGTCAGCGTCAGGCTGGAGCCGAACCCGAGGGCGGGCCCGGACAGCCCCGACGCCTCCACGATGCCGTCCCGTCCGGGCGGGATCGTCACGGAACCCCAGAGCACGCGCTCACCGGCCGCCGTCGGCGAAGCGGCCACCAAACCGCCCGCGAGAATCCCGGCCGCCGTCAACACGGCGGCCGCTGCCTTGCTGGACCTGTTCATCGTGGACGGGCTCCCTGTACGCCGGACGTCGGACACACCTGCGACCGACTGTGACGGGCGCCCTCTCGGCCCGCCCGCCCACGACCCCCGTACGGGTGGCGGCACCGGAACGGCGCCGCCACCCGTCACACCTCAGCGCGTCAGCCAAGCCGTCGCGTCCGGGGGCAGGTGGCCGTCGCGCAGCGGGGTGCTGGTGAGGACGACCTCGCCCGCCGGGAGGGTGACCGGCTCGGCGGACAGGTTGGTCACGCAGCGCCAGCCGTCCCCTCGGTCGAACTGGAGAACACCCTCCGGGGTCTCCTCCGCCCACCTCAGCGTCTCGCCGTCGATCAGCTTGCGGCGCAGACGCAGGGCCGTGCGGTACAGCTCCAGGGTGGAGCCCTCCACCCCGTCCTGCGCCTCCACGGCGTACGCGGCGAAGGACGGCGGCTGCGGCAGCCACGCGCCGTTCGCGCCGAAGCCGTACGAGGGGCCGGTCGATGTCCACGGCAGCGGGACGCGGCAGCCGTCGCGGCCCTTGCGGACGTGGCCGGTCTGCTCCCAGATGGGGTCCTGGAGGACCTCCGTGGGCAGGTCGGCGACCTCGGGCAGGCCCAGCTCCTCGCCCTGGTAGACGTACGCCGAGCCGGGCAGCGCCAGCATCAGCAGGGTGGCGGCGCGGGCCCGCCGCAGTCCCGCCTCCGGGTCGACGGCGGGGGCGTTGCCGCCGGACAGCAGCCAGGCGTTGGTGTCCGTGCCGGGCGGCAGCATCAGCCGGGAGGCGTGCCGGACCACGTCGTGGTTGGACAGCACCCAGGTCGCGGAGGCGCCGGCCGCCTGCGCGGTCGCCAGCGAGTCGGTGATCACCTGGCGCAGCTCGTCCGCGTCCCACGCGGCCTCGAGGTACTCGAAGTTGAAGGCCTGGCCCAGCTCGTCCGGGCGGGCGTACAGGGCACGTCGCGCACCGGGCACCCATGCCTCCGCCACGGCCGTACGCGGCGGGGTGTACGTGTCGAAGATCTTCCGCCAGTCGCGGTAGATCTCGTGCACCTCGTCACGGTCGTAGAACGGGTGCGTGCCGGGTGCGAAGTCGACGAGGGCCGCCTCACCGCCCGCCGCGTGGTCGCCGAGGTCGCGCAGCGGCTCCTCGAGGTCCTTGGTGAGGGCGTGCGCCACGTCGACGCGGAAGCCGTCCACGCCCCGGTCCGACCAGAAGCGCAGGGTGGTGCGGAAGTCCTCGCGGACGTCCGGGTGGTCCCAGTTCAGGTCGGGCTGCTCGGCGGCGAACAGATGCAGGTACCACTGCCCGTCCGGCACCCGCTGCCATGCGCTGCCGCCGAACACGGACTGCCAGTCGGTGGGCGGCAGCTCGCCGCTCCCGCCGCGGCCGTCGCGGAAGACGTAGCGGTCGCGGGCCGGGGAGCCGGGCCCGGCGCGCAGCGCCTCCTGGAACCAGACGTGCTGGTCGGAGGTGTGGTTGGGGACGATGTCGACGATCACCTTGAGGCCGAGCCGGTGCGCCTCGCGGACCAGCGCGTCGAAGTCGTCGAGGGTGCCCAGGCGCGGGTCGACGTCGCGCGGGTCGGCGACGTCGTAGCCGCCGTCGGCCAGCTCGGACGGGTAGAACGGGCTGAGCCACAGGGCGTCGACGCCCAGCGCGGACAGATGCGTCAGGCGCCGCGTGATGCCGCGCAGGTCGCCCAGTCCGTCGCCGTCGGCGTCGGCGAAGCTGCGGGGGTAGATCTGGTAGACGACGGCCTGCCGCCACCAGTCGGGGTCGCGGGAGGAGAGGTCGGGCGTGGCGTCGGGGGCGGGGTGCGGCGGCCGGGGGTCGGACGCGGTGGGGCGGTCGGTCACGCGGGGTCTCCTCTGGATGTGCGGGTACCGGCGGAGAAACTGACCAGAACACCGTAAAAGCGAACGCACCGGTAACGAGGTGTCATTCCCCTCGGGTGTGGCGGACCGCACGTCCACCGGGCGCGCCCGGGTCGAACCGGTGTCCGATCAGGGCGTGAAGTGTTCGACCGTCGTCAGGTAGAGCTTCACGTAGCGCTCCACGTCCACGTCCAGGCCGACGTCGACCAGGGTCTGCTCGCGGGTGCCCTCGTGCAGCTCCGACTCCCCGATGCGGGGGCGGCGGTCGACGATCGTCTGGCCGCGCGCCGGGCCGGGCGCCAGGGACACCTCGACCGGAAGGCGGTGGGTGGTCAGCCCTTCCGGGTCGGCGACCGCGCACACCGCGCCCGCGTCGCCGAGGCCGCCGGAGTCCTCGCCGGGGTCGTCCGGGCGGCTTCCCGGGTGGGCGGGGCGGTGGGCGAGCAGGTCGCCGGCCAGCCGGGCGCCCGGTTCGTCGCTCGCGCGCAGCCGCCGCACGTCGTCGCCGGGGACGACGACCCGGGTGAACACGTCCAGCCCGTACATGGTGATCGGCACGCCCGCCGTGAGCGTGATCGCGGCGGCCTCCGGGTCGTGCCACACGTTGAACTCGGCCACCGGGGTGGCGTTCCCGGTGCCCGCCGCGCCGCCCATGAACACGATCCGCTCGATGTTGCGGGTCACCTCGGGGTGGGTCCGCAGCAGCAGGGCGACGTTGGTGAGCGGCGCGGTCGGCACGAGGGTGACCGGGCGGGGCGAGGCGAGGATCTCGCGGCGCAGCAGCGACACCGCGTCCGCGTCCACCGGGGTGCGGCGCGGAGCGGGCAGCGCGAGGTCGCCCATGCCGTCGTGGCCGTGGACGTGGCGGGCGGAGCGCGGCGCCTCGATCAGCGGGCGCTCGGCGCCCCGCGCCACCGGCACGTCCGCCGCGCCCGCCCGCTCCAGCACGGTCAGCGTGTTGCGTACGACGCCGTCCACGTCCGTGTTCCCGGCGACGCAGGTGACGGCCCGCAGGTCGATCCCGGGGTGCCGTACGGCGAACAACAGGGCCAGGGCGTCGTCGACGCCCGTGTCGCAGTCGATGATCACCGGGACCGGCTGCCGGCCGTTGCTCACGACGGACTCCTTCTTCGGCGGGGTCTGCCCGTCGACCTTACGCGGGCTCCCAGAGCGCGGTCCCGTGTGCGCGCACCCGCTCCTCGACGCGTCGCAGGAATTCCGCCACCGGCAGCACGCCGGGCCGCCGTCCGTCCCTCAGCCGTACGGCGAGCAGGCCGTCCGCCGCCTCGCGCGCGCCGAGCACCGCCTGGTACGGCACCAGCCGCGCCCGTCGGATCCGGGCGCCGAGACTGCCCTCGGCCAGGCCGCTCACCTCGGCCCGCAGCCCGAGTGCGGCGGCCTCCCGGACGACGGCGTCAGCGTGTTCCTCCTGGTCCTCGCCCACCGGCAGCACCACCAGCTGCAGAGGGGCGAGCCACGGCGGGAAGGCGCCGCCGTGCTCCTCCAGCAGATGGGCGACGGCCCGCTCCACGCTG
Source organism: Streptomyces sp. GB4-14 (assembly GCF_022696125.1). Lineage (NCBI taxonomy): Bacteria > Bacillati > Actinomycetota > Actinomycetes > Kitasatosporales > Streptomycetaceae > Streptomyces > Streptomyces sp. GB4-14. The sequence continues at coordinate 3,057,242 of NZ_RZHO01000002.1, forward strand.
CCGATGACGCTGCGGTGCACCATGACCGGCCGGTGCCGGGCGCCGTCCGGGCCGGTGTAACGCAGCCCGAAGCGCTCCGGCTGGTGGAAGTCGATCTGCACGGTGGACAGGGTGGACTCGCGGCCCGCCGGGTCGGTGATCTGCACGTCGATCTTCGGACCGTAGAAGGCCGCCTCGCCCTCGACGGCCTCGTAGGCCACGCCGGACGCGTCCAGCACCTCGCGCAGCAGGGCGGTGGCCCGCCGCCACAGAGCCGGGTCGGCGACGTACTTCCCGCCGCCGCCCGGCAGCGACAGCCGGTGGCGGGAGGCTCGGATGCCCAGGTCGGCGTAGGCGCGGGAGATGAGCGCGAGTGCCCCGGCGGCCTCCTCGACCGCCTGGTCCGGGGTGCAGAAGATGTGCGCGTCGTTCAGCTGGATGGCCCGCACCCGGGTCAGCCCGCCGAGCACGCCGGACCGCTCCGCGCGGTACATGCCGCCCAGTTCGGCCATCCGGTACGGCAGTTCGCGGTGGCTGCGGGTGCGGGAGCGGAAGATCAGGGCGTGGTGCGGGCACAGGCTGGGACGCAGCAGCATCTGCTCCCCGCCCATGTCCATCGGCGGGTACATGTCGTCGCGGTAGTGGTCCCAGTGCCCGGAGAGCTCGTACAGCTCGCGTTTGCCGAGCACGGGCGAGTACACGTGCCGGTAGCCGGCCGCGCGTTCCGCCTCACGGACGTACTCCTCCAGGGCGTGCCGTACGACGGCTCCGTCGGGGAGCCAGTAGGGCAGGCCCGCGCCCATCAGCGGGTCGGTGTCGAACAGGCCGAGTTCACGGCCGAGGCGTCGGTGGTCGCGCACGGCGTCCTCCTCGGGGTCGGGAGGCGAGCACCACGCGCGGCGAAGCCCCGGGGCACTCGCCCCGGGGCTTCGTCAGTGGTCAGCTGTCAGCGCGCCGGGACGGTCTCCGGCGTCGTCGTGCGGGACACATGGGCGCGCTGCATGACGCGGACGCTAGCAACGGACGGACGGCGGGCGCACGCGCTTTTTCGCGGCGGCGGCGCGGGGCGTGCGGACCGCTCACCCGGACGGCTCGCCGCGCTGGTGGGGGGCCTGTGCCGGTGGTGCCGTAGGAGCACGTCCGCCACGTCCGCCGTGGACGGCCCGGCCCCCAGGAGGCAGCCCGATGACCCGTGCCCCGGCCCGCGCCCGCACCCTCGTGGCCTCCGCCCTGTCGGTCACCGTCCTGCTGATCACGGCGGCCTGCGTGGCCTACGAGCGGGACGTGCCGCGGGCGCTGCCCCAGGGCGTGTCCGAGCCGCCCGCCGCGACGTCGCCCTCCCCGTCGGCGACGGCGTCGTCCTCCGCGGTGACCGGGCGGTCCACGCCCGTACTGAACGACGAACAGCTGAGAGCCGCGCTGATCACCGAGGCGGACCTGGGCCCGCCGTGGGCCGCCGCCGAAGGGCCCGCGCTGTGGCGGGACGGCACGCTGAAGGCGACCGCGGACGACGGTGACTGCCGGCGGCTGCTGGAGGTCCTCTACACGGAGGAGCCGTTCGGCGTGCCGGCCGGGCCGCGCGCCTCGGTCGCCCTCGACGACACCGCCGAGGGCGCCCAGCTGCGCGAGCAGATCGGCGCGCACGGCCCCAAGGAGGCGGAGCGCGCGCTGGAGTGGCTGCGGAAGCTGCCCGAGAGGTGCGCGCGGTTCCGGGCGCAGACCGCCCGGTCCGGCGCGCAGGACGTCGAGGTGACGGAGCTGCCGCTGCCGGACACCGCTGGTGACGCCCGCGCCGCGCTGCGGGTGACGCTGACCGGCGGTGCGCCGGACGCCGCCCCGGCCCGGCTCACCGTGGACCTCGCGGCGATCCTCGTCGGCGAGGACGCGATCGTCCTGACCAACGGCGGTTTCGGCGAGGTGCGGGCCGAGGTCACCCAGGCGATGGCCCAGCTCGGCGCGGACCGGCTCGCGGAGGTCGCGCGGCAGGGGCGGCTGCGGGTCTGAGGGCCGGTGCGGGGCGGCACCCGGTGCGCGGGCACCGGGTGACCGCCGGGGGCCGGCGATGCCGCCATGTCCGGAAACCTCGCCCCAGCCCCCGACTCGCCCGCGGCACGCGCGCTCCGGCGGGCGTGCCGCACGGAGGCGGCGACCGCTTGATTCGGCGCCGCCGAGGGACGGCGGGGCCGGGGGCGTCCCCCACCCGCCCGCGACGCGCGCGCTCCGGCCCGCGTTCGGCGCGGAGGACGGCGGCCACTGCTCCGACGCCGCAGAGTACGGCGGGGGCCGAAGACTGCGGAGCCGAAGGCCGTTGGGGTCGAGGGGCGGGGGGCCGAAGGGTGTCCCCACCCATCCGACGCGCGCGCTCCCGCCCGCGTCCGGCGCGGAAGACGCCGGGCGCTGCTCCGACGCCGCCGAAGACCGCGGGGATCGAGGGGCGGCGAGGCCGAAGGCCGCGGGGATCGAGGGGCGGCGAGGCCGAAGGGCGTCCCCCACCCGCGACGCGCGCGCCCCGGCCCGCGTCCGGCGCGGAGGACGGCGGCCGCTGCTCCAACGCCTCCGGGGGCAGTTGGCCCGGGGAGCCGCAGGGGTCAGCTCATCGCGTCGACGGCCTGTTTGGCCTCGACCAGGCCCGCGCCGGTGGCCTCGCGGTACAGCTTGATCGCCTGTACCTGCTTGCCGTCCCGCACCAGGGCGAGGATCTCGTCCTTCCTCGGCACCTCCTCCTCCAGGCCCAGGTGCCGCATGACCGTGTCGAGTTTGCGCTCCACCCGGGCGACGCGGCGGTCGGAGCGGGTCAGCTGGGTCTGGATCGAGGCCACGCCGAGGACCACGACACAGGTGCAGAAGAGGATGGCTATGTCCATGGCCGCACAGCCTAGGCCGTCCACGGCACTTGATCACCGGGGCCGAGCGGTCAGGGCATGTCGAAACGGCGCCGGCGGGCGACGACGTCGAGGGCCGCCTCCAGCACGGTGAGGTCGTGCGCGAAGGCGTCGCCTCGCAGCCGCGCCAGGGCCTCGTCGGCGCCCACGCCGAGCTGGGCCATGATCATGCCGACCGCCTGGTGCACCCGGTCGTGGTCGGCGGCCAGCCCGCTGAGCCAGCCGTCGTCCGCGTCCCGCGCGTCGAACGGCAGGTCGGTCAGCGCGACGGTCATCACGCCGGCCACCAGCAGGGCCACGTGCAGCTGGTGCGCGGTGAGGCTGCCGGGGGAGGCGCTGTAGAGGTCGAGGGTGCCGACGCAGACGGCCGTGGAGCCGAGGGGCAGCGCGTACACGGCGCGCACCCCGGAACCCAGTGCCTGCTGCGTGAACACGGGCCAGCGGTCGGCGCAGGAGCCGTCCTCCAGGTCGCGGGCGAGGACGGGTGCGCCGGTGCGCAGCACGTGGTGGCAGGGGCCGTCACCGAGGGTGGCCTGGAGCTGCGCCAGCCGCGCGGCGACACCGCCGGACGCGGCGAGCTGGAGGGGCATGCTGTCACCGCGCAGCGACACGGAGGCGCCGTCCACGGGCAGCAGGTCCACGGCCACCTCGCACAGCCGCCGGGGCGCCTCGGCGGGCCCGGCCCCGCGCAGCCCCGCCGCGATGGCCCCGACCGCCCGCTCGTACTCCTCCCCGCCCCGCCCGCTCCCCGGGCCGTCCCCGGGCCACACGCCAACCACATCCCCTCACCAGCCGAAAACGCGGACCGACTACCCGAGGCGGAGCCCCCGAAACCGGCGTACAACCGCCGTCCCGGGCCGCTTTCCGGCGACGCGGGACGTGGGGGCACGGGAGGGACGCCGGGGATGCCGTCCGAACGCGGCAGCGGGGGACAGGTGCGGGGCACACCCCGGGCCCTGCACGGGGCGTGACGGGTCGGCTCGGGCGCGCACGGGCGCACACCGCCGGTCGCCCGGGGCCGCGAGAGCGGGACGCCGGTCCAGGCGCGGGCGGGAGGCGGGAGGGCTCCCGTCCCGTACCCGCGCGCCCTCAGACGGGAGGCTGTGCCGGCGCGGGTCCGAGGGTCGTCGTGCCCGGGGCCGTGCGGTGGCCCAGGCCGGTTCTGTAGGCGTCCAACGCCGCCTCCACCCGGCCCGTGCGGCGGAGGAGGTCGCCGAGGAGGCGGCACAGGTCGGCCAGGTCGCCCGCCGCGCCCGCGCGTTCCAGCAGGCTGAGCGCGCGCACGTAGTGCTCCTCCGCCCGGTCCGTGTCGCGGGCGTCCTCCGCGATGATGCCGAGCAGCCGGTGCGCGGCCGCCGCGTGCACCGCGCCCCGCTCGGGCGAGAGCCCGCCCAGCACGTCCCGCAGCAGCTCCGCCGCCTCCTCGGACCGCCCGCGCCGGTGCAGCACGTCGGCCAGTTCGACGGTGAGCTGGCTGCTGTACAGGGTCGCCCGGGTCGCGCACAGCATGTGCAGCGCCTCCCGCATCTCCGCCTCGGCCCGCTCCAGTTCACCGTTCTGCGCGTACACGTAGCCGCGCATCCAGTGGCAGTTGGCCAGCTCGGTGCGCAGCTGCAGCCCCCGGTACAGCTCGGCCGCCTTGGCCAGCGACGCGTCCGCCTCCGCGAGGCGGCCCTCGGCGAGCAGGGTGCGGGCCACCGACCGGTGCATGCGCGCCACCAGCGCCGGGTCGCCGGACTGCGGGGCCAGCGCCAGCGCGAACTCCGCGGCCTGCGCGGCCCGCGCGTGCGCGCCCATGTCCATGTACGGCCCGATGACGCTGGCGTACAGCAGGAGCAGAGCGTCCGGGTCGTGCAGGCCGCCCCGGTTCAGCTCGTCGATCGTGCTCTCCAGCAGGTACACCGCGTACCGCAGCTCCCCCGCGAGATAGTGCGCGACGGCCCGGCCGCGCAGCGCCGGGACCCTCGCGGGCAGCGGCGCGTCCGCCAGCCGCGCCTCCGCCTCCTCGAAGTACCGCCGGCCGTCGACGAGTTCGCCGGTGTCCAGCGCGCACTCCCCGAGCCCGAGCAGCGCGGCGGCCTGCTCCTCGGCCAGCTCCTGCGCCTCCGCCTCGGCCAGCAGTGCCGTGTACTGCTCCACCGCCGACTCCGCCTCCCCGACGGCGAGGGCGCGCTGCGCCTCGGTCAGCCGCAGCCGCAGTTCGGTCACCCGGCGCGCCGAACGCCCGGTCGCCAGTTCGTCGAACTCGACTCCGAGCCGCTCGGCGAGATGCCGCAGCGCGTCGTCGGAGGGGCGCACCCGGCCGGCCTCCAGGGTGGAGATGTAGGCGGGGGTGTACACCGGCTCCGCCAGCTGTTTCTGGGTCAGTCCGCGCGCCACGCGCAGCTGCTGCACCCGCCGTCCGATCGTGCCCGGCTCGTCCCGCTCCCCCATGCCAACTCCCCCAGTGCCCCTTGCCGTTCGCGTCGGACAGCCCCTAGGTTAAACCGCGAATTAAACCTGCTTAACCCATCGCTGTTGCGAGGTCGCCGTGCTGCAACGCACCCGCCCCACCGAGCGTTATGCCCGAGGCTTCATCGCGGCTCTCGCCGCGGTCGCGGCACTGGTCCTGGCGGCGAACGCGGGCCCGGCCAAGGCCGTCGGCCCGGACGCCGACTCCGGGACCGCCGCGCCGGTGGAGGTGGAGGCCGCCGAGCGGTAGGACGACGGCCCCCGCCGCGGCCGCTCAGCCGGGCAGGGCTCTGCGCAGCGCCTCGTCCAGGCGCCTCGCCAGCTCGTCCTCGTCGGCCGAACCGCTCTCGACGAGCGGGCCGAGCTGCGTGATGAGGGTCTGCGTGAAGGCGCCGTAGAGCGGCGTCCTCGGGCGGTGCACGGCCCGCTCCAGCGCCTTCCTGAGCATCTCGTCCGTCAGCCCGGGACGTCCCCTGTCCCCGCGCGGCACCTCGTCCTCCTCCCCCGTCGGGGAGGGGGCGGGGGCGGCGGAGATCTCCGCGGGGCACCGCGGCGAACGGCCGTAGGCCGAGGCACGCGTCGCCGCGAAGCCGGCCTCCAGCAGGCAGCGTTCGCTCTGCCGCCCGGTGAGGAACCGGATCAGCTCGGTCGCCTTCCGCGCCCGCTCCGACGTCGTGGTCACCGCCAGGTTCTGCCCGCCGAGCACCGCCCGCCCGGGCAGCGGCGCCACCCCCAGCCGGTCCTCGAACACCCGGTAGAGCGTCGGGTAGGTGGAGGGCCAGGCGCGCAGGAAGGCCGTACGCCCCGCGGTGAACTCGCTGGTCGACCCCGTCTCGTCCTGCTCGTTCGCGTCCGGGGAGACGTACGCCCGGTCGACGCGGCGGGCGAACTCCGCCACACCGCGTCTCAGCTCCTCCACGTCCCCCGCGTAGCGGCCGTCCTCGTCGACCAGGCTCAGGCCGGGCACCGCCGTGGCGAACGCCTCCATCGCGTTGACCGTGCGGCCCTCGTACGGGGCGAGCTGGGTGGTCCAGCCGTTCACGTAGTCGGCGGCGGCGAGCTTCTTGCCCAGGGTGGTGATGTGCCCGCGCACGTGCTCCCAGGTGAAGTCCTCCGGGACGTACGGCTTCTCCACACCGGCCTTCTGCAGCAGGTCCGTCCGGTAGTACAGCAGGCCGACGTCGCTGTTGAACGGCACCGCGTAGACCTTCCCGTCCCACCGGGCCGTCTCCGCGACCGGATCGATCACGTCGGCGTCCACGAGACCGTCCGGCAGTTCCCGCACCAGCCCCGCCTCCGCGAACTCCGGAACCCAGGTCACGTCCAGGTTCACCACGTCGTACCGGGCGCTCCCGGACTGCAGGGCGCCCAGCAGCTGGCTGCGCTGCTCGTCGGCGCTGCCCGGAAGCTCCACCAGCCGCGCCCGGTACTCCGAGCCGGCCTCCTGCTGCGCACGGTTCCACGTGTCGATCAGCCGCTGCCGCACGCCGTTGCTGCCGGTGACGTCCCGGCCGCTGGCCACGACGATCGTGCCGGGCCTCTCCTCGTCGGCCCGGTCCGGCGTCCCGTCCCCGCCGCCCGTGCAGGCGGCGAGCGAGAGCAGTGCGAGCAGCGCGGTGAGCCGTCGCGGCATCAGTCGTCCCCCGTTCCGATGCGGGCGATCTCGTCGTGCAGGGCGGCGCCCACGTCGTCCCCCGCGTCCAGGCAGCGCCCGCCGCTCACCTCGGCGATCCGCTGGTCCGGGCGGCCCTCGTCACAGCCTCCGCCGCCCAGGACGGCGACGGTCACCGGCACCCGGCTCGACTCGGCCCGGTCCAGCACGTCCCGCAGCCGTCCGCCCCTCAGGGACGCGCCGTGCTGGCCGTCGGTGATGTGCACGATCAGCTGGGGCCGCCCGTCCTCCCCCCGTTCCTCCATCTCGTCGAACGCCGCGAGCAGCGCCGCGTGCGGGTCGGCCGAGGCGTCACGCACCCGCGCCCGCTCGTCGACGGCCTTTTCGGCGTCCTTCCGCGCGTGCCTGCCGAACGCCAGCAGCGTCTCGTACGGGCCGTCGCCGGTGTCGGCGACCGCCCAGACGCCGTACTCGTCCTCGGCGCCCAGCCCGCCCAGCGTCTGCCGCAGCAGCCCGGGGCCGCCGCTGGGCCCCTGCCACAGGCCGGCCATGGAACCGGAGCTGTCCAGCAGGAACAGCACCCGGCCGGGACCGCCGTACGCCTGGTAGGCGCTCAGCGCCTGCTCCATCTCGTGCTGCCCGGCCGACTCGTCGAGCGGGCTGGGCGCGTACTTCACAGCGCCGGGCTTCAGGTTCTTGTCGAGCGGGTCCCGGGTGCCGGGCTCGCGGAAGCCGTACCGGGTGAACACCTCGCGGCCTCCGTCCCCGGCCAGCCAGTCACGGAAGGAGGCCGCCGCCGCGTCCCGGGCCGTGGCGTCGGCCTCGCCGCCGTCCCAGCGCACCCGGACGAACACCGGGTCCATCCCGGGCACGTCGGCGGGGTACAGGGCCGAGCGCGGGGTGCGGGTACTGCCCTCGCAGTCGACCCCGCTGACGAGAAGGAACTCCGGCACGAGGGCGGCGGTGCGGTCGTCCACGGCGTCGTCGTCGGGCAGAGCGCACAGCAGGTCGCCGGCCGTGGGGGAGGGCGGCCCCGGCTGCTCGACCAAGCGCTCCCCCAGGGCCACGGCGGCCGCGTCGCCGTACAGGCCGACGGTGGCGAGCAGTCCGGAGTCGGTGAACTCGGGGTCGGGGCGGCGCACGCCCACGTTCTCGGCGCGCGCCCTCAGCGCCTGGATCATCCCGGTCAGGGGCCGCCCGGTGACCTCGTCCAGCGGTTCGGGAGCGAGATGGTCGGGCACGGCGAGCACGACGGGGGAGTAGACGAGGGGCGACTCCCCCGGCTCCAGCTCCGCCACCGCGTCCGTGTCCTGCTCCTCCAGCACCCGGTCGGCCTCGGCGCGGGAGCCGGGGATCCACACGTCCGGCTGCGGACCGATGTCGCGCTGCGGGTCGACCTCGCCGGCTCCGGGCTCCTTCCAGGCGTCCGTGTGCCGGCGCAGCGCCTCGACCACGTCGGAGGAGCCCGCGCTGTAGACGGTGATGCCGGTGCGCCGGCAGCCCCCGCCGGTGGTGTTCGCGTCGGAGGTGAGATAGGCGTCGGCGGCCGTGCGGAAGGTCTCCTCCAGGTCCGGGTCGGTCAGCACGCGCAGTTCGAGCGGCGGGGCGCAGTGGGTGTCGTCCCCGCCGGCCAGGCCCGGCGGCCCGTACAGGCCCACGCCGACCATGCCGAGGGCGGCCAGCACCGGCAGGACGACCCGGAACAGGATCCGGCGGGACGGCCGCCTCCCCTCGTCCAGGCCGGTCCCGGAGGGATCACGCCGCCACCCGGGCGGGAAGGGGCGCGACGGGCCGGGCGCCGGGTCCGCGGCGGCGGGACCCGACCCTTCCGCCGTCGTCAGAAGCGGAACCTGCGGGCCGTTCTTCCCCAGCGTCACCTCCGCGCCCGCGTCGGCGCGCAGCTGCGGCTCCCAGGGTTCGTTGCGCAGGGTGCGGCGCTTCTGCTCGGCCATACGCTCCCGAAGCCGGGCGGCGAGCCGGGAGACGGTCGTGGCGCCCTCCTCGCGGAGCAGCTCCGCCAGGTTCTTCGTGTACGGCGTGGGGGTGTTCCGGTCACCCGCGTCGATGCGGTGGTTGGCCTGGACGCTCATCAGCAGCACGACGCGCCGCTTGTCCTCGAAGTGCTCCCACACCCGGGCCGCGTTGCCCGCGAAACAACAGTCGAGGACCACCACGATGCGGTCCGCGCGGCTCGTGGCCAGCACCGTCCCCATCAGGTCGCTGAACGACACGGCGCCGTTGAACACCGTGTGCTCGCCGGCGAACACCTGGGCGTCACGCAGCTGCAGATACAGCTCGTCGCCCCCGCTGGGGATCGCCCCGTGCCCGGCGAAGTAGACCAGCAGCAGCCCACGGGCCTCCCTGGCGACCCGTTGCAGCGCCTGTGCCGCCTCGGCGAAGTCGGGCGACGGCAGCGGGGTGATCTCCTCTTCGGCGAACACCCCCGCGCGCACCAGCGCCTCGCGCAGCACGGGCACGTTGTTCTCCACGGCCGGCAGCTCGCCCGGCACCGCGTGCGGGCCCTTCGTGAAGCGGTAGTCGGACACACCGATCAGCAGCGCCCGGTCCATCGGCTCCCCCGCGTCCTCAGGCTGCACCGGCCTACCTGTCGTCGCGGTTCACCGGTTCGACTCTGCCCTGCGGCGGTTCGCCGTTCTCGACCTCGCGGCGGTTGTCCCGCCAGGCCGTCACACCTCGCTTGACCTGCTCCAACAGCTCCTGGAACACCACGGTCGCGCCCGCCGAGGTGACGGCGATGACGATCTCCTGACTCGTCCCCATCGGGGCGCCGCCGCGATCGGCGGCGGGCCTCTCGAAGAGCCGCAGCCTCCCGTCCCGCAACAGGTCGTCCAGCGGTCTCTCCCGCTCCAGCCAGCTGCGCAGGGCGGTGACGTCGCCCTCCGTCGCGCTCCCGTCCAGCCGTATGCAGATGTCCTGGTCGGCCACTCCGTCCCCCTCAGCCATAACTCCCCATCATGGCACCGCGGTTGCCCCCTGGGGAGGGTCCGTACGCAGGTGCCCTGCGGGCATCGCGCCGCGCCCCTGCACCTCACGCAACCGGCGCCGCACGTGCTCCACGGCCCCCTCCCGGCGCCCCGGCACCCGACTCCTCAGCTCCACCAGCCGCACCCCGAGTTCACGCACCCGCACCGGGTCGTCGATCCGGCCCCACTGGTGGTGGGCGCGGTCCACGGCCGCCTCCACGGCGGGCGCGTCGGCCGGCTGCCCGGCGGCCATCCGGGTGCCCGCCAGCGCCATCCACGCACGGCAGCTGCGGGCCGCGTCGCCCGCGAGCATCGCCAGATCCGCGCGGACCTCGGTCCAGTGCAGCGCCTCCTCCGACACCGGGCCGTGCGCGAGCCCCGCCGCCTGCTCCAGACGCGCGGCCAGCGCGTCCGCCTCCGCGTGCCGTCCCGCCCGCACCGCCGCCGTGACCGCCGCGTGCGGGTCGCCCGGCAGCGGCCCGCGCTGTTCGAGCACCAGGTCGGTGCCGGCGCCCTCCGGCGCGATCCTGGTCAGCGTCCGCCGGTGCAGTTCCTCGTCCGGCAGCCGCCGCCCGCTGCGCAGCAGCGTCGCCAGCGCCTTCATGTACGCCGGCGCCGCCACCCCGCGCCGGGACGGCGGGGGTGCGACGCGACCGTAAACGGCGGCGTCGCGGCCGCAGTCCAGCGGGAAAGCCCGGCCCGGCGCGGGCGGCGCGCACAGCGCCCGCCAGGTGTCCGCATCGGCGCGCAGATCGAGGAACAGCGTCGTCGCGCCGGCCGCGCGCAGCCGCAGCTCGTCCCGGAACCAGTGCCAGGGCAGCGCCGTGTACCGCACGGTCGCCGGGGTGGTGCGGGCCAGCGCCAGGTGCGGCAGCCGCTGCCTGCGGTCCAGGCGCAGCTCTCCCGCCACGTACACGGTCAGCGGGCCGGGCGCGGCGGCCGCCGCGCGGAGCCGGGTCAGCACCGCCTGCGGCTCCAGCGGGTCGGCCAGCTCCACGACGTTCGCCGTCTCCGCGCCGGACAGCACCGAGGGGGGCACCGCCGCGAGCACGGGGAGCACGGACGCCGCGTCCACCAGCCGTCCACGGCCCAGCGGCGACGCCGCCAGCAGCAGCACGGTCCCGGGCATGGTCCCCTCCCCCTGTCGATCACCCACGGCAGCACCGTAACCGCTGCGGTCGCAAACGGGGGCGTCACAGCGGTGAACGTCCCCCTTCGCGGCGTTCGGCCCCCGTGTCCACGCCGCGCCGCACCGCGAACACGGTGGTGTCGTCCGCCAGATGCCCCCGGCAGTGCCGGAGCGTCCGGTCCCGCACGACCAGCACCAGCCGGCCGGGGGCCATCAGTCCCGGGTCGGCGGCAACCGCCCGGCGCACCTCCTCCGCGACCTGGAAGAAGCGGCCCTCCCGGTCCCGGGCCTCCGTCACCCCGTCCGTCACCACCAGCAGCGTCTCGTCGAAGTCCAGACGCACCCGGCGCACCGGGGGGCCGTCGGGCGCCAGGTCGCGGTAGCCGAGCGGCAGCCCACCGGCCACCGGCAGGCGCCGCACCCCCGACGGGCCCACCGCCAGCGGGGGTTCGTGGCCGAAGACGACGGCGTCGACGGCGTCGTCCTCGTCCTCGGGGAACGAGAGCAGCACGGCCGTGGCGAAGCGGTCGCCGTCCGCGCGGCCGAGAGCGGTCGTGTACGCGCGGTGCCGCACCATCCGCGTCTCCAGCCGGTCGGCGACCACCGCAAGGTCCGCCTCGTGGAAACCCGCCTCACGGAACGAGCCGAGCAGCACCGCCGCCGTCTCCACCGCGCCCAGCCCCTTGCCCTGCACGTCCCCGACGAAGACGCGGGTGCCGTGCGGCCCCGGCTGGATGTCGTAGAAGTCGCCGCCAACCCGGGCCTGGGCGTCGGCGGTGAGATAGACGCCCGCGTGCTCCAGGCCGCCCCAGCCGGGCGGCAGCGGCCGCAGCACGGTACGCCGCACCGTGTCGGTCACGTCCCGCATGTGCAGCGCCCGCCGCTCGCCACGCACCCGCACCGCGCACGCCAGCGTGGCCAGGACGCCGCCGAGGGCGACCAGGATGAAGTCGGGCAGGCCGGCCTGGAACTGGTGCGGCCAGGCGTTGTCCACGACCGTGTACGCGCCCATCGACAGCACCGCGAACACCGCCGTGCCCCACACCCCGCACAGCGCCGCCGCGATGCCCGGCACCAGCACGATCCAGGAGATGATCCGGAACTCGCCGGTGGTGTTGTAGTCGGCCACCGCGATCGCCACCAGCAGCAGCAGCGGAGGCACCCAGGCGACGCTGCGGCCTCGTACGCGCAGCAGCTTCTGCCGCTCCACGACGTCGCCCGGGCCGGCCGTCGGGTACGGCTCGGGCAGGGCGTGTCCTGTGGTGGCCGGACTCACGGCCCCAGCGAAACACGCGCCCGTGACGGCCGCATCCCCTCCCACCGGGCGATCGAGTTGCCGCCCCGGCGCGGCAGGTGTGCTCTGGAGGGACGGAGGAAGGAGTGCTCCCATGGTGCACGCTGCGCCCCGGAACCGGGGCATGATCGAACAGGGCCGCACCACCGACGTCTTCGACGCCCGCACCCATCGCGTGGCCCGGATCGTCCTGCCCGTCCTCGCGGCGCTGGTCTACGGCTTCTGGGCCGCGGCGAACCGGCGCTACGGCGGCCCCGTCACCGGCTGGAACCTGCTGTTCGGCTTCCTCACCGCGCTCGTCTTCGCCGTCGTCCTCATCACGCTGCTCACGGTCGCCCCGAAACTCCACCGCGGACTCCACGCGGCGGTGTGGGCCGCCTTCGCCGGCTGCGCGGTCGGCTTCCTCTTCAGCCAGTCCAACGGCAGCATCTACCGCTCGGTGGCCCTGGGCGTGGGCGTCATGGCCGGCACCTTCGCGATCATGTTCTACCGCTACTACACGAGGGAGGACGCCGAGGGGCACCGCCTGGAGTGAGGCGTACTCCTCGCCACCCCGTTCGGGCGCGCACCGCTCGCGGCCGCGGGGGCGGGCAGGTTGCCTGGGAGGGTGGGTTCGTGGAGCGGCACTCGACGGGTGCGGGACGTTATCGGGGCGGTGTGCGTCGCCGTCGCCTGCCTGCTCGTGCCTCTCGGCGTCCTCGCCGGCTGGGCCGCGTACGGACTCGCCGACACCGGACGCTACGTCCGTGCCGTGACCCCGCTGGCCGACGACCCCGCCGTGCGCGAGGCCGTCGCGGACGCCGTCGGCGACGAGGTCGTACGGGAACTGGAGACGCGGACCGCGGGTGACGCCGCCGTCGGGCCGTTCGTGCGGGACGCGATCGAGTCGTTCACCCGTACGGACGCATTCCGCACCGCGTGGGAGGCGGGGAACCGTGCCGTCCACGACGCGGTGCTGCACGCCCTGCGTGACGACACGCCCTCCGGCGGGCCCGTCACCGTCGATCTCGCGCCCGTCACCGCCCAGGTCAGGCAGCGGCTCGAGGCCGACCACATGCCCTACGCGCACCGCATCCCCGTCGCGCACACCGAGGTCCCCGTGGTCCGGGCCGAGGACGTGGCCGGGCTCCGCCAGGGTTACCGCCTGCTGGGCGCCGCCGCCCTGTGGCTGCCCCTCACCGCCGCCGCCCTCGCCGTGACCGGCGTCGCGGTCGCCGCGTCCCGCCGCCGTACCCTCACCGCCGCCGGGCTGGGCACCGCGCTGGGCGGCGCCCTGCTCGCCCTGGCGGTCGCGGCCGGCCGCCGGCTGACCCTGGCCGACCTCCCCGACGACGTCCACCGGCCGGCGGCCGGCGCGGTCTACGACGCCCTCACGGCCGCCCTGCGCACGGCGTCCTGGCTGCTCCTCGCCGTGGGCGCGGCGGTGGCCCTGGCCTGCTGGCTGACCAGCAGCCGTGCCCTCCGCCTCAGGCGCCCCGCTCCCCCCGCACCGCCCACCGCCACCCCGGCCCCGGCCGGCGCCCGCACCTGACCGAGGCCGCCGGCACGGCACGGCTCGGCGCACCGGACCGGTCCGGGCCAGGTCCGCTTCCTCGGCTGAGTGCCACCGGCCACCACGCGGTTTCCTGGACCTCGTCCTCCGCACGGGCCGGTGGGACGGCGGTGCGGGCCGCCCCCGCGGAGGGGACGGCCCGCACCGGACGGGACACGCGCGGATCAGCGGCCGGACTTCTCCAGCGCCTTCTCCGCCTGGTCGAGCGCGGCGGCGAAACCGTTGGCCCACAGCTGGTTCACCCGCGACCGCTCGGCCGAGTTCGGGTAGGCGTTGGTGCAGGACGGGCCGGGGCCGCCGCCGGACATCAGCTCGCTGCACGGACCGGAGTAGTGGTCCGGCAGGCCCAGCACATGACCGGTCTCGTGCGCGGTGACCCGCGTCGAGTCGTAGGTCCGGTTCTGGGCGTAGTCGAGGAAGATGTAGCCGCGGCCGTGGCCGTCGGTCGACGCGTACGAACCGCGCGGGTCGTTGCCCTCGCGGTACGAGAAGTCGGCGCCGGAGGTGCCCGCCTGCAGTCTCACGTTGGAGACCGAGCTGTTCCAGATCTGGGTGCTCCGCGCTATCTGGTTCGCGAACGTCGGCGCCTGGGAGGCGTTGTAGACGACGGTGACGGCGGCGGCGCCGGTGGGGTCGGCGGCCCGCTTCTCGGCGGCGGACTTCAGCACGGCCTCGAAGAACGCGCGGTTGGCCGCGGCCTCCTCGGACGAACCGGCGTACGCGGCGTACGTGCCGGCGGGCGCGAGGGGGGCCTCGGCGGCGCCGGCCGGGGCGGCGCCCAGACCGAGCGCGGTCAGGCTCAGACCGGCCGCGGACAGCACGGACAGGGGCATGCGCAGGCGCATCGATGACTCCTTCGGTGGGGGGTGAGTCACGTGTCACCGGTGAGTGTCCGCGCCTGTGGGGCGGCTGTGATGATGGCAACCGGTGATAGGACCGGGCTATCGCCACGGCCCGGCCCTGTGCCGCACGCCTCCCGGAATCCCGGTGTCGCAGACGCCCGACTACGCCTGCACAGGCGGGATTTGGGCATCTGGTGAAACCTGAACTTCCCGCTTACCCTCCCAGGACATGGAGCTTGAGGTCCGGCACCTCAGGGCGCTGTGCGCGATCGCCGACACGGGCAGCCTGCACCGGGCCGCACGCCAGCTCGGCGTGGCCCAGCCCTCGTTGAGCACGCAGCTGCGGCGCATCGAACAGGAGCTGGGCGGTGCCCTGTTCGTCCGCGCACGCACGGGCTGCCGGCCCACCCCACTGGGCCGGCTGGTGCTCAGCCGCGCCCGCCCGCTCGTCACCGAGCTGCGCTCCCTGGTCACCGAGGCCCGCGCCGCCGCAGTCGGCGGCCGTCAGCTGCGCATCGGCTCCACCGCGAGCCGGGCGCTGGCCGGCTGGCTGCGCCGCCTGCGCCGGCACTGGCAGGAACCCACCCTGCACATGGACGTCTCCGCCAACGCCCTGCTGCGCATGGTCGCCGACGGCCAGCTCGACGTGGCGTTCGTGCACGAGGTGGAGGGCTGCCCGCTGCGCGTTCCGGAGACCTTGCGCACCCGCGTCCTCATCGCCCGGGAACCGCAGTTCGTGTCCCTGCCCGCCGACCACCCGGCCGCCGCCCGCCAGGTCGTCCACCTCTCCGACCTGGCCCACGACCGCTGGATGATCGACCCGGCGGTCGACGGGGAGTGGGACGCGGTTCGGCGGATGCTGCGCGAGGCGAGGATCGACCCGCCCGTGCTGCACGGCGACTACCACACGGCCGCGTCCCTGGTCGCGATCGGCGAGGTCGTCACCGTCTGCCAGCCGACCTCCCCCTCCCGCCCCGACACGGCCGTCCGCCGCATCGTCGGCGACCCCCTGGGCGTACGGCTGCTGCTGGCGGCGCGTACGGACACGGAGCTGGACGGCGTGTACCCGCACCTGGCGGACGCCTACCAGGAGGTGGCCCGGCAGGCGCCGGCGTACCGGGAGTGGCTGGAGGAACTGGTGCCGGGGGCCTGAGGACCCCGGCACCCCCCGTGCGGCGTCAGACGCCGATGTCCCGCCCGTCCGCGCGCCACACCGCGACGACCGCCGGGCGGACGTACGTGCCGGGGCCGTCCGGCCAGGTGCTGGCGGGCCGCTCCACGGTCGCCCCGTCCACCTCGCCCGGGTGCTGCACGGCCACCAGCACCCGCCGGTCCTGCACGACGGGACCGCAGGTCTCGGCGCCCGTCGGCACGGTCAGGAACTGCTTCAGCTCACCGCGCCGCTCCCCGCGCGTGGCGACGCCGAAGAGGCCGTCGTGGGAGCCGAGGGCGCTGCCGTCGGTGGAGATCCACAGATTGCCGTGCGCGTCGAAGGCGACGTTGTCCGGGCAGGAGATCGGGCTGACGGCGTCCTTCGGGAACCCGGCGAAGTACGTCGCCGGGTCCTCCGGGTCGCCCGCGACGAGGAACAGCGACCAGGCGAAGCGGGTGCTCTCCGGCCGGTTCCACCGCTCGGTCAGCTCCAGGACGTGACCGTGCTTGTTGGCGTGGCGCGGATTGGCCTCGTCCGCCTTCGGGTTGGCGCCGGTGCCGCGGTTGGAGTTGTTGGTGAGCGCGACGTACACCTTGCCCGTGACGGGGTTGGGCTCGATGTCCTCGGGACGGTCCATCTTGGTGGCGCCGACCTTGTCGCCGGCGAGCCGCGTGAAGACGAAGACCTCCTCGGCGGTCATGCCCTCGACGTGCGAGACGGCGCCGTGCGCGGTGGCGGTGGCCAGCGGGATCCACTCGCCGCTGCCGTCGAACTCGCCGTCCTTCGGCAGCTTGCCCGTGCCGTCGATCTCGATCGCGGGCGAGTCGCCGGTGAGCTTCGCGACGTAGAGGGTGCCCTCGTCGAGCAGCGACAGGTTGTGCTCGCGGGCCGCGCGGCTGTTGCCGTGCCGCATCCGCTTGCTGCCGACGAACTTGTAGAAGTAGTCGAACCGCTCGTCGTCGCCGGAGTAGACGACCGGCCGCCCGTCGTGCGTGAGCCGCACGGTGGCCGCCTCGTGCTTGAACCGGCCGAGCGCGGTGTGCTTGCGGGGCGTGGAGTCCGGGTCGTACGGGTCGAGTTCCACGACCCAGCCGAAGCGGTGCGCCTCGTTCGGCTCCTGGGCGAGGTCGAACCGCTTGTCGAACCGCTCCCACTTGCGCTCGGTGGCGCCGGTGCCGATCCCGTACCGCTTGTCGGTGGCGCTGCTGCCGTTGGCGAAGTACTGGTTGAAGTTCTCCTCGCCGTGCAGGGTGGTGCCCCACGGGGTGGTGCCGCCGGAGCAGTTGTTGAGGGTGCCGAGCACCCGGGTGCCGGTCGGGTCGGCGGACGTCTTCACCAGGTCGGAGCCGGCGGCGGGCCCGGTGAGCCGGAACTCGGAGGTGGCGGTGAGCCGCCGGTTGAGGTGATGCCGTCCGACGGCGGTGAGCCGGCCGCTCCCGCGGTCCTCCTCCACGGCGACCACGGCGAGACCGTGCGCGGCCCAGGCGATCTCCACCTGCTCGCGCGTCGGGTTCTGCGGGTCGTAGTCGCGGAACATGAGGATCTCGTCGGTGTACTCGTGGTTGGCGACGAGCAACTGCCGGTTCCGCTCGCCCTTCAGGGGCAGCAGCGCGAGGAAGTCGCAGTTGTACCCGAACTGTCCGGCCTGCGCCTTCGCGCTCTGCCGCTCCGGGTCGAAGGCGGGCGCGCCGCGCAGGATCGGCTCGCCCCAGCGGATGACGACGTTCTGCCGGTAGCCCTCCGGCACGGTGACGGCGTCACGGGTGTTGGGCGGGACGGGAGTGAAGCGGAGGCCGCGGGCGCTCTTCTGCGGCCTGGGGCGTCCTTTCGCGGCCGGGGCCGCTTCCGCCTGGGGCGCGGCGGCGATGCCGGCCGCACCGGCCCCCGTGGCCGCGACGGTGACGACGGCGGCGGCCCGCATCACCGAACGGCGGCTGAGGGCGCCGGCGACGACGTCACCGACGTATTCGTTGTCACTGGTGTTGGGCACCTCGTGGAAGCAGGCGTCACCACACCGGAAACGACAGGTCAGGGCGGACCGGCCGCCGGGGTGCGAACCCGACGGCGTTCCGATCAACGGCAGCAGCTTGCGCACGTGTTCTCTCCTTGGCGTGCCCGTGGTGTCAGCGCGACCGTAGGAGCTCACAGGTGCGACGACCGGGCGCGGGAGTGAACGGCGGGTGAACCCGGAACGGCATCACGGGCGTACGCCGGAGCGGAACATCGACCCCACACAGGCCTGATCACGCCCTTGACAGATACGATCCCGCACATCCCACCCTGCCCAAGATCGCCCCCAAGGGCCGCTAACCTTACGTGTCCGTCCTGGCCAGGGTTTGACGGGCATCAACTCACGCGAAGGGTTGCGCACATGGGCATTCTCACTCTCCTGCGGAACGCGTTCGGCCGGTCACGGAAAGCGAGGTCGACCGAAGCGGAGGGTGCGGCGCCGGCCGCCGAGGCGACGGAAACGACGGCCCCGACGACGCCCGACCCGTCCGCCACCGCGACGGTCCCGGAACAACGCGAAAGCGACGAACACGACCTGGTGAGGTCGGCCTTCGACAAGGTGGAGGTCCCCCGGCCCGCGCGGTCGTCGGAGACGGAGGCGACGACTCCCGAACCGGAGCCCACCCCGGCGTCCCCGGAGCCGACCCCGACACCCGAGGCGGAGGCAACACCCGCAGCCCCGGAACCGGAGGCTGCTGCGGAGCCCGCGCCCACAACTACGGAGCCCGGGGCTGAGTCGGAGCCCGCGCCCACGTCTCCGGAGCCGGAGGCTGAGTCGGAGCCCACGCCCACGGCTCCGGAGCCGGAGGCTGCTGCGGAGCCCGAGGCCGAGACCTCCGCCGAAGCCGAGCCAGAGGCAAAGGTCGAGCCGGAAACCGAGGCCAAGCCGGAAGCGGAGGCTGCTGCTGAGCCCGAGGCCGAGGCTTCCGCCGAGGCCAAGCCGGAGACGAAGAGCGAGCCGAAGGCCGAGGCGGAGGCCGAGGCGGCCGCCGAGCCGGAGGCGAAGGCGGACCCCGCGCCGGAGGCGACCCCCGCAGCCGCCGACGGCGAACAGGCCCCGCAGGGGCCACCCGCACCCGACGACGAGACCCGCACGGGTGGTGCGGGTGGGAACGAAAGCCCGGCCGAAGGCGAAGCCGAGGCCGAGGCGAAGCCCGAGCCGGAGACCGGGGCCAAGCCGGAACCGGAGGCTCCTGCGGACCCCGCGCCGGAGGCGACCCCCGCAACCGACGATGAGACCCGCACGGGTGGTGCGGGTGGGGACGAAAGCCCGGCCGAAGGCGAAGCCGAGGCCGAAACGACCCCCGCCCCCGGGGAACCCGCCACCCCCGCCTCCGCCCTCCGCAACACCACCCTCACCACCGCCTACAAAGCAGCCGGCACCGTTCTCGGGAACAACGACCTCACCGGCGCCCGCGCCAAGGTCCACCTGGTCCTCGACCGCTCCGCGTCCATGCGCCCGTACTACAAGGACGGCTCCGCCCAGGCCCTCGCCGAGCAGACCCTCGCCCTGGCCGCGCACCTGGACCCCGAGGCCACGCTGCACGTGACCTTCTTCTCCACCGAGCTGGACGGCACCGGCGAGCTGACCCTCACCGACCACGAGAACAAGATCGACGAGCTGCACGCGGGCCTCGGCCGGATGGGCCGTACCAGCTATCACGCGGCCGTCGAGGCCGTCCTCGAGCAGCACGCGAAGGAACCCGCCGGCACCCCCGCCCTGGTGATCTTCCAGACGGACGGCGCCCCCGACGCGAAGACGCCAGCCACCAAGGCCCTCACCGACGCCGCGAAGAACCACCCCGACGTGTTCTTCTCCTTCGTCGCGTTCGGCGAGCACGACAACAAGGCGTTCGACTACCTCCGCAAGCTCAAGACGGACAACGCGTCCTTCTTCCACGCGGGCCCGACCCCCCGCGAGCTCACGGACAAGGAGCTGTACGAGGGCGTGCTGGCGAACTGGCGCCCGTAGGAACCACCACGCCCGCCACCCCGGGGGGTGGACGGGGAGGCACGGACGGAACCCCGTCCGCCCCCCGTCCGCCCCCCGAAACGCGTGTGAGTCGATCTCCCCGGGACCAGTAGGATTTCGACCATGGCGGCCACTGGATCAGAGAAGCAGGGGGCGAAGGCGTATTACGTCACGACCCCCATCTACTACGTCAACGACGCTCCTCACCTGGGCCACGCCTACACGACCGTCGCAGGCGACGTGCTCACCCGCTGGCACCGCCAGCGTGGCGAGAAGGTGTGGTACCTCACCGGCACGGACGAGCACGGTCAGAAGATCATGCGCACGGCCGAGGCGAACGGGGTCACCCCGCAGGCCTGGGCCGACAAGCTCGTCACGGAGGCCTGGCAGCCCCTGTGGGAGCACCTCGACATCGCGAACGACGACTTCATCCGCACCACGCAGAAGCGGCACACCGACCGCGTCCAGGAGTTCGTGCAGGACCTGTACGACAAGGGCGAGATCTACAAGGGCGGCTACGAGGGCCCGTACTGCGTGGGCTGCGAGGAGTACAAGCTCCCCGGCGAGCTGCTCGACGGCGAGGGCGAGTACGCGGGCCAGAAGCTGTGCGCGATCCACAAGAAGCCGGTGGAGATCCTCAGCGAGGAGAACTACTTCTTCAAGCTCAGCGAGTACAGCGAGAAGCTCCTCGCGCACTACGAGGCCAACCCGGGCTTCATCCAGCCCGAGTCCGCGCGCAACGAGGTCGTGAACTTCGTGCGCCAGGGTCTGCAGGACCTCTCCATCTCGCGCTCGACGTTCGACTGGGGCGTCAAGGTCCCGTGGGACGACAAGCACGTGATCTACGTGTGGGTCGACGCGCTGCTGAACTACGCGACGGCGGTCGGCTACAACGAGAACCCGGAGAAGTTCGGGTCGACGTTCCCCGCCGACGTGCACCTGGTGGGCAAGGACATCCTCCGCTTCCACGCGATCATCTGGCCGGCCATGCTGATGGCGCAGGGGCTTCCCCTCCCCGGGAAGGTCGCCGCGAACGGCTGGCTGATGGTCGGCGGCGAGAAGATGAGCAAGTCGAACCTGACCGGCATCAAGCCGCAGGACCTGACCTCGCACTTCGGCGTGGACGCGTACCGCTGGTACTTCCTGCGTGCGATCGCGTTCGGCCAGGACGGCTCCTTCTCCTGGGAGGACTTCTCCGCCCGCTACACCAGCGAGCTGGCGAACGACTACGGCAACCTCGCCTCCCGGGTGGCGGCGATGGTCGGCAAGTACTTCGGCGGTGAGCTGCCGGCCGCGACGGCCGACGGCGACGCGGAGAAGGCGATCCACGAGGGCCTGGCGAAGGCCGTCGCGGAGGCCGACCGGAAGATCGGCGAGGAGCTGGACTTCCAGGGCGGCATCCTGGCCGTCTTCGACTTCGTGAAGCAGGTCAACGGCTACATCACCGAGCAGGAGCCCTGGAAGGTCGCCAAGGACGACTCGCCGGAGGGCAAGGCCCGCCTGGCGACGATCCTCTACACGGCCGCGGAGTCGCTCCGCGCGGTGGCGGTCCTCCTCAACCCGGTGATGCCGGAGACGTCCCGGAAACTGTGGGACTCCCTCGGCGCGGAGCCCGCCCTGGGCGCCCTCGCCGACCAGAAGGTCCAGGAGGCCGGCACCTGGGGCCTCCTCCCGGCCGGCTCCACGGTCACCAAGGGCGCGGTCCTCTTCCCCCGCCTGGAGGAGAAGCCGGCCGCCTGACCCGCACACGGCACGGCGAAAGGCCCGGGAACCTCGCGTTCCCGGGCCTTTCCGCCGTTGTGCGTCGCTGTTCGTGTCACCAGGGCAAAGGCCCGTTGCGGTCGGTGAAGGTGCCCGTGGGCCCGTCGGGGCCGACGGTCGCCATGCGGACGATGATCTCCGCGCCTTCCTCGACGCTCTGGGTGCCGGTGTTGCCGTTGAGGTCGGTCCTGGTGAAGCCCGGTTCCACCGCGTTGACCCGGAAGTCCGGCAGCGCCTTCGCGTACTGCACCGTGATCATGTTGACCGCGGCTTTGGACGCCGGGTAGGCGATCGCCGGGTAGAAGTGCGCGGACGACTCCGGGTCGGACAGCCGGGTCAGGGACGCCAGGCCGCTGCTGACGTTCACGACGACCGGTGCGGAGGACCGGCGCAGCAGCGGCAGGAAGGCGTGGGTGACCCGGACGACGCCGAAGACGTTCGTCTCGAAGGCGGTGCGCATCTCCTCGACGGTGGTGTCCTCACCCTGGGGGATCGCGTTGCCCTCGCCGCGTGGCTCGATGCCGGCGTTGTTGACCAGGATGTCGAGGCCGCCCGCGGCCTCGACCGTCTTCACGGCCGCTGCCACGGAGGCGTCGTCGGTGACGTCGAGCCGCACGAAGCGCGCTCCGATGCGTGCGGCGGCCTGACGTCCCCGCTCGGGGTCCCGGGCGCCGAGGTACACGGTGTGACCCGCGTCGACGAGACGGCGGGCGGTTTCGTGTCCGAGACCCTTGTTGGCCCCGGTGATCAGTGCGGTACTCATGGCTTCACTGTCGTTCCGTCCCGCCGGGTCAGCCAGAAGACCCCTTTTCCTGGGACTCGCGGTACCAGGCACGCGCCGTCGGCGAGCGGTTCACTGGGAGCATGGCGACGACGGAGCTGGGACAGGCGCTGCGCCGCTGGCGCGATCGTGTTCCCCCGCGGTCGGCCGGTCTGCCGGAAGGCGGACGGCGGCGGGCGGCGGGGCTGCGGCGGGAGGAGCTGGCCCTGCTGGCCGGCATCTCGGTCGACTACATCGTGCGCCTCGAACAGGGCCGGGCGACCCGTCCCTCGCCCCAGGTGGTTGATGCGCTGACCCGCGCCCTGCGGCTCGACCCGGACGAACGCGCCCACCTGTTCCGGCTCGCCGGGCTCGCCCCGCCCGGCCCGGAGACGGTGCCCGGCTATCTCACGCCCGGCGTGCAGCGGCTGCTGGACCGCCTCGCCGACACCCCGGTCGTCGTCCTGGACGCGGCGATGACCCTGCTGGTGGCCAACCCCCTGTACGCGGCGCTGATGGGCGACCCGTCCACACTGCGCGGCTTCGCCCGCAACCGGGTCTGGAACCACTTCCTGGGCGCGCCCGGCCGGGTCCGGCACACCCCTGAGCAGCGGCGGGAGTTCGAGACGCGTGTGGTCGCGGAACTGCGGTCCGTGGCCGGCCGCTACACGGCAGATCCGCGGCTGCGCGAACTGATCGACGAGTTGCGGGCGCGCAGCGACCGGTTCGACGAGCTGTGGGACTCGGGCGCGGTGGGCCGCGTGGAGTCCTCCGTCAAGACGATCGACCACCCCGACGTGGGCTCGCTGACGCTGGACTGCGACGTGCTGCGCGTGGACGGCGCCGACCTGCGCATCCTCGTGTATTCGGCGGAACCGGGCAGCGAGGCAGCGGAAAAGCTCCGCCTGCTGTCGGTCCTGGGCACGCAGTCGCTCACGTCCCACCGTCCCGCGTAACACGCGCGCTACAGCACGGCCCCGGGAGAACACGACGCTTCTCCCGGGGCCGTGCCCTTTGCGAAGATCGCGTCAAGGCGGCCGAACGTCCGGCCGCCACGGACGACCACATGTGGGGGGAACACGCACCATGGCACTCTTCGGCAACGCGCACACCGTCGACCCGGCCAAGGCCCAGCAGGACTACGCCCGGCTCCTGGGCCACGGCGAGCAGGTGCACGCGGCGTTCCTGCTGATACGCGACACGATCCTGTTCACGGACCGCCGGCTGATCCTGGTCGACAAGCAGGGCATCACCGGCAAGAAGACCGAGTACCACTCGATCCCGTACCGCAGCATCTCCCACTTCGCGGTGGAGACCGCGGGCCACTTCGACCTCGACGCCGAACTGAAGATCTGGATCTCCGGCTCCCCGGCCCCGATCCAGAAGACCTTCACCAAGGGCGTGGACATCTACGAGGTCCAGGCGATCCTCACCCAGTTCGTCGCCCGCTGAACTCGCCCCACCCAACCGGCGGGAACCTCCTTCCCACCCTCGAACGGGTGAACGCGCTCGCATACGCCCGGCCGCATGACCATGAGCGCCCTAGCGTGCGCTCTGGTTCGAAGTCGTGGAAGTCGGGCGGAGTCGACTCCAGCCAGGGACAACTGGAGGAAGCTGATGCAGGACGTCGTCACCCACTTTCCAGGGCACGGAACGCTCTTCGAGGAGAAGTACCTGGAGGGCAAGGCCGAAGGCGAAGCCCGAGGGATCCTGCGCGTGCTGGAGGTCCGGGGTCTCCCGCTCTCCGACGACGTACGTCAGCGCATCACCGCCTGCACCGACCTCGACCGCCTCAACGAGTGGCTCGAGCGCTCCGGCACGGTCGAGCACGCCGAGGACCTTTTCACCGAGGAGGGTCCGGCGGCCTGAGGCCCCGCGGACACGGAACGGGCCCGGAACCGCGGTGCGGTTCCGGGCCCGTTCGCCGGCGACTACTTCGGCTGAGGCTTCCGCACCGACAGGTGCAGTTCCTTCAGCCGGGCCTCCTCCAGCTCCGTCGGTGCGCCCATCATCAGGTCCTGGGCGTTGCCGTTGAGCGGGAAGGCGATCGTCTCGCGGATGTTCGGCTCGTCGGCGAGGAGCATGACGATGCGGTCCACGCCGGGGGCGATGCCGCCGTGCGGCGGAGCGCCGAAGCGGAACGCGCGGAGCATGCCGGCGAACTTCTCCTCGACCGTCTCGCGGTCGTAGCCGGCGATCTCGAACGCCTTGAGCATGATCTCCGGCTCGTGGTTCCGGATCGCGCCCGAGGACAGCTCGACGCCGTTGCAGACGATGTCGTACTGCCAGCCCAGGATGTCCAGCGGGTCCTGGGTCTCCAGGGCCTCCAGGCCGCCCTGCGGCATCGAGAAGGGGTTGTGCGAGAAGTCGATCGCGCCGGTCTCCTCGTCCTTCTCGTACATCGGGAAGTCGACGATCCAGCAGAAGCGGAAGACGTTCTCCTCGAAGTGGCCGGCGCGCTTGGCGGCCTCGACCCGGACCGCGCCCATGATCTTCGAGACCTCGTCGAACTCGCCCGCGCCGAAGAACACCGCGTGGCCGGGGGCCAGTGCCAGCCGCTTGGTCAGCTCCGCGACGTTCTCCTCGGTGAGGAACTTCGCGATCGGGCCGGTGAGCGAGCCGTCCTCGCCGACACGCACCCACGCCAGGCCCTTCGCGCCCTGCGAGACCGCGTAGTCGCCGAGCTGGTCGAAGAACTTGCGGGGCTGGCCGGAGACGTCCGGCACCGGCAGCGCGCGCACGTGCTTGCCGGCGAACGCCTTGAACTCCGAGCCCTCGAAGATGTCGGTGATGTCGACGAGCTCCAGCTGGGCACGCAGGTCCGGCTTGTCGGAGCCGTACTTCAGCATCGCCTCGCGGAACGGGATCCGCGGGAACGGCGAGGTGACGTGACGGCCGTTGCCGAACTCCTCGAACAGCTCGGTCATGAGCTTCTCGATCGGCTGGAAGACGTCCTCCTGCTCGACGAAGCTCATCTCGACGTCGAGCTGGTAGAACTCGCCCGGCGAGCGGTCGGCGCGGGCGTCCTCGTCACGGAAACAGGGCGCGATCTGGAAGTAGCGGTCGAAGCCCGAGATCATCAGCAGCTGCTTGAACTGCTGCGGCGCCTGCGGCAGCGCGTAGAACTTGCCGGGGTTCAGACGGGACGGGACCACGAAGTCGCGCGCGCCCTCGGGGGAGGTCGCGGACAGGATCGGCGTGGTCATCTCGTTGAAGCCCAGGGCGGTCATCTTGTGGCGGATCGCCGAGATGACCTGCGTGCGCAGCATGATGTTGCGGTGCATGCGCTCGCGGCGCAGGTCGAGGAAGCGGTACTCCAGGCGCCGCTCCTCGTTGACACCGTCCTCGGTGTTGATGGTGAAGGGCAGCGGGGCCGCCTCGCCCAGCACCTCGACCTCGGAGACCTCGACCTCGATCTCACCGGTCGGCAGGTCGGGGTTGACGTTCTCCGCACCGCGCGAGACGACCTTGCCGTCGACGCGGACCACGGTCTCCTTGGAGAGCTTGTCGAGCGCCTCGTACGCCGCGGTGCCCGGACGGGCCACCAGCTGGGTGATCCCGTAGTGATCGCGCAGATCGATGAAGAGGATGCCGCCCAGGTCGCGCCGATTGTGCAGCCAGCCACTCAGCCGGACGTCGGTGCCGACGTCAGAGGCGCGGAGCTCGCCGCAGGTGTGGGACCTGTACCGATGCATCGTCGTTCATCCAGCCTTCGCGGATCGGGGGCGTTGTTTCACGTGAAACTCCCCCCAAGCCTACCGGCCAGGCCAAGATCACTGCTCCGCCCTTTGCCGGGCGTCAGGTCGGGGGTCGGCCGACGGTCGCCGAGAGGGCCGGCCAAACGACATGGGTGGAAGTTTCCGGAAGCATCTCCATAAAGTGGTGCAATGCGTACTGGTGAGCCCCTGCCCGCCCTGGGGGACGTCCTCGCCGCCCTCGGAACCGGCGTGTGGCACTGGGACACCGCATCCGGAGAGGTCACAGTCGATGCCGTCGCAGCCGGGCTGCTCGGGCTGCCCGCCGAGCCCGTCACCCTCACGGAGGCCCAGGTCCGGGCCCGTCTCCACCCCGTCGACTGGAACGAGATCACCGGGGTCGTCCAGCTGGCCGTCGCCGAGGCCACGCTCGCCGAGGTGCGCATCCGGATCATGGACGACCAGAACAACGTCGTCCGCGTCGTCCGCAGTCGTTCCAAGCCCTCCTACGAGCCGGAACGCAAGGCCTACGTCCTGACCGGGACCCTGCAGGAGGTGACCGAGCCGACGCCGGGCACACCCGCCGCGCGCAGCGCGGTCACCGGCGACTGGAGGCGCTCCCGTGAGGCGTTCCTGCTGGACGCCGGCCGGGCGCTGGCGGAGGCGCGCTCCACCCAGGAGGTGCTGAGGGTCGCCGCCAATCTGTCCATGCCGGGGTTCACCCCGGACGGCTTGGCCGTGTTCGGCGTGGAGGGCGACCGGCTCACGATCATCGGCCACCACGGGCACGAGCCCGGTGCCGAGAGCCCCTTCTACATGCCGCTCGACACCGACTACCCGGCCACCGAGGTGGTGCGCACCGGCCGCGCGGTCTACATCTCCTCCCCCGAGGAGTACAAGGCGCGCTACCCGCTCACCTGGCCGCTCGCCCAGCGTTTCGGCCGTCAGTCCTGGGCGTTCCTGCCGCTGACCGTCTCCGGCCGCACCATGGGCACCTGGCTGGCCGCCTTCGCCTACCCGGTCGCCTTCACGCCCGACGAGCGGTCCGTGCTGACCACGGTGGCCCGGATGCTGGCCCAGGCGCTGTCCCGCGCGGGCACGGCGGAGACCGAGAAGGAGCTCACCGAGGGCCTCCAGCGCACGATGATGCCGAAGCTCGGGCCGGGCATCCCGGGCATGGACGTCACCGCCCGCTACGTGCCGACCGGCGGCGGCCTCCAGGTGGGCGGCGACTGGTACGACGTGATCCCGCTGCCCGGGGGCGCCTCCGGGACGACGTCCGGGGGAGGGAGGTTCGCGCTGGTCATCGGCGACGTGCAGGGACACGACGTACGGGCCGCGGGACTGATGGGACAGCTGCGGATAGCGCTGCGGGCGTACGCCTCGGAGGGGCACCGGCCGGACGCCGTGCTCTCCCGTGCCTCCCGCTTCCTGCACGGCATCGGCGAGGACCCGGCCGAGCTGCGCTTCGCGACCTGTCTGTACGCCGAGGTCGACCCGGCGACGGGGGTGCTCGAGGTGGCCCGCGCCGGGCATCCCGAGCCGGTGATCCGCATGACCGACGGGACGGTGCTGACCCGGCCGACGGAGGGCGGGCTGCCGCTGGGCATCGACCCGGACGCCGACTACCCGACCACCCGGCTGATCCTGGAGCCCGGCGAGACCCTGCTGATCTGCACGGACGGGCTGATCGAGACCGGCGGGCACGACCTGGACACCGGCTGGCAGCGGCTCCGGGAGATCCTGGAGCGGCACAACGGCACCCAGGAGGAGCTGGCCGACGCCCTGGTCCAGGCGGTGCACGGGCCCTCCTCGCACCACACCACCGGACCGCTGGCCGACCGCCGCGAGGACGACATAGCGCTGCTGCTGCTCACCCGGCAGGGCGCCGCCTGCGGCTGCGGCGCGGAGGACACGGCGCCGCTCTCGGTGCGCCGCACGGTGCTGACGGTGGCGCAGGCCGAGCCGGAGCGGGTGTCCGTCGCCCGGCAGCAGCTGCGCGAGCTGCTGCACGACTGGGACTCGCCGGACCAGGTGGACTCGGCGGTGCTGCTGCTGTCGGAGGTGCTGACCAACGTGCTGGTGCACACGGACTCCGACGCGCTGCTGCTCGCCGAGGTCACCGACGGCGGCGACGGCCGCCGCATCCGGATCGAGGTCACCGACTCGGGCGACGACCTCCCGCACCCCCGCCGCCCGGGCGAGCTGGCGTCCTCGGGCCGCGGCCTGCTGCTGATCGAGCTCCTCGCCCACACCTGGGGCGTCGCCCCGCGCGGCCGCGGCAAGAGCATCTGGTTCGAGCTCTACGAGCAGAAGAACGGCGACGGCCCCGGGTGACCGGGGCCGTCGCCGCGACATCCTGCGACCGGACCTGGGCTCAGTCCCGGCCGGGACCCTTCTCCGTCATGCCGTGGACGGCGGGGACCGTGCCGAGGCGGCCCTTCTGGAAGTCCTCGAAGGCCTGCATCAGCTCGTCCTTCGTGTTCATCACGAAGGGCCCGTAGTGGGCCATCGGCTCACGGATGGGCCGGCCGCCGAGCAGGACGACCTCCAGGTCCGGCGTGTGGGAGTCCTGCTTCTCGTCCGCGCGGACGGTCAGCGAGCCGCCGGCGCCGAACACCGCGGTCTGGCCGAGGTGGATCGGACGCCGCTCGGCGCCCACCGCGCCGCGCCCGGCCATCACGTACGCCAGGCCGTTGAAGTCCTCCCGCCAGGGCAGGGTGACCTCCGCGCCCGGGGCGAGCGTGGCGTGGATCATCGTGATCGGCGTGTGGGTGATGCCCGGGCCCTCGTGGCCGTCCAGCTCGCCGGCGATGACGCGGAGCAGCGCGCCGCCGTCCGGGGAGGTGAGCAGCTGGACGCTGCCGCTGCGGATGTCCTGGTAGCGGGGCGCCATCATCTTGTCCTTGGCGGGGAGGTTCACCCACAGCTGGAGGCCGTGGAACAGCCCGCCGGACATCACCAGGTGCTCCGGCGGCGCCTCGATGTGGAGCAGGCCGGAGCCGGCCGTCATCCACTGGGTGTCGCCGTTGGTGATGGTGCCGCCACCGCCGTTGGAGTCCTGGTGGTCGAAGATCCCGTCGATGATGTAGGTGACGGTCTCGAAGCCGCGGTGGGGGTGCCAGGGGGTGCCCTTGGGCTCGCCCGGCGCGTACTCCACCTCACCCATCTGGTCCATCATGATGAACGGGTCGAGATGGCGGTAGTTGATCCCCGCGAACGCCCGGCGCACCGGGAAGCCCTCGCCCTCGAAACCGCTGGGAGCGGTCGTGACGGCCAGCACGGGACGGGCCACGGCGTCGGCGGGAGCGGTCACACGGGGCAGCGTCAACGGGTTCTCGACGGTCACTGCAGGCATCGGTACCTCCTCGGGTACGCCCAGTTTAGTTGAGCGTTGAACTTTCTGCCACCTCGAACCGACAAAGCCCGGAGGGAATTCCCTCCGGGCTCCGATCGGCGGTCACAGGGTCCGGCGTCGGCCGTGCACGCGGCGACGGCGTCAGCCATACATACGGCGCATCGCGAACTCGACCATCTGCTCCACGGCCTTGGCGTCGAACACCATCCGGTGCTCGCCCTCCATGTCGAGCACGAAGCCGTAGCCGGTGGGCAGCAGGTCGATCACCTCGGCGCCGGTGATCACGAAGTACTTGGACTCCTTGCCGGCGTACCGCCGCAGCTCCTTGAGCGAGGTGAACATCGGGATCACGGGCTGCTGGGTGTTGTGCAGGGCGAGGAAGCCGGGGTTGTCACCGCGCGGGCAGTAGACCTTGGACGTGGCGAAGATCTGCTGGAAGTCCTCCGCCGCCATCTGGCCCGTGGTGAACGCGCGCACGGCGTCGGCGAGCGAGGGCGGGGACGGTTCGGGATACGCCGGCGCCTGCTGCCCGTACCCGCCCGGCATCTGCTGCTGCGGCGGCACGTAACCCTGCTGGGTCCCCGCACTCTGGTCGTAGCCGTACATGGCGCACAGACTACTGACCCCGCGCGAGGGCTGGGTCACAGATGTCCGGATCGGGGTTGCTTCTTATTACCGACGGGTAGCATCATCGTAGCTACTTGTCGGTACGTGAATCAGTCGCGAGGAATCAGTCCCTCGCCGATCCCTCTCAAACGGAGCCGTCGCCATGGGGCACTACAAGTCGAATCTCCGCGACATCGAGTTCAACCTCTTCGAGGTACTCGGGCGCGACAAGCTGTACGGCACGGGCCCGTTCGAGGAGATGGACGTCGACACCGCGAAGAGCATCCTGGAGGAGCTGGCCCGCCTCTCCGAGAACGAGCTCGCGGAGTCCTTCGCCGACGCCGACCGCAACCCGCCGGTCTTCGACCCGGAGACCAACACCGCGCCGGTCCCCGCGTCCTTCAAGAAGAGCTACCAGGCCTTCATGGACTCGGAGTACTGGCGGCTCGGCCTGCCCGAGGAGATCGGCGGCACCACCGCGCCCCGCTCCCTCATCTGGGCCTACGCCGAGCTGATCCTGGGCGCCAACCCGGCCGTGTGGATGTACTCCTCGGGCCCCGCCTTCGCGGGCATCCTCTTCGAGGAGGGCAACGAGGTCCAGAAGCACATCGCGAAGATCGCCACGGAGAAGCAGTGGGGCTCCACGATGGTGCTCACCGAGCCGGACGCCGGCTCGGACGTCGGCGCCGGCCGCACCAAGGCCGTGCAGCAGGAGGACGGCTCCTGGCACATCGAGGGCGTGAAGCGCTTCATCACGTCCGGTGAGCACGACATGTCGGAGAACATCCTCCACTACGTGCTCGCCCGCCCCGAGGGCGCGGGCCCCGGCACCAAGGGCCTGTCCCTCTTCCTCGTCCCGAAGTACCTCTTCGACTTCGAGACCGGCGAGCTGGGCGAGCGCAACGGCGTCTACGCCACGAACGTCGAGCACAAGATGGGCCTGAAGGCCTCCAACACCTGCGAGATGACGTTCGGCGACAAGCACCCCGCCAAGGGCTGGCTGATCGGCGACAAGCACGACGGCATCCGCCAGATGTTCCGCATCATCGAGTTCGCCCGCATGATGGTCGGCACGAAGGCGATCTCCACGCTGTCCACGGGCTACCTGAACGCGCTGGAGTACGCCAAGGAGCGCGTCCAGGGCCCCGACCTGGCGAACTTCATGGACAAGACCGCCCCCAAGGTCACCATCACCCACCACCCCGACGTGCGCCGCTCGCTGATGACGCAGAAGGCGTACGCGGAGGGCATGCGTGCCCTGGTGATGTACACCGCGTCGGTCCAGGACGCCATCCAGCTCAAGGAGGCGAACGGCGAGGACGCCTCCACCGAGCACGCGATGAACGACCTGCTCCTGCCGATCGTCAAGGGCTACGGCTCCGAGAAGGCCTACGAGCAGCTCGCCCAGTCGCTGCAGACCTTCGGCGGCTCCGGCTTCCTCCAGGAGTACCCGATCGAGCAGTACATCCGGGACTCCAAGATCGACACCCTCTACGAGGGCACCACCGCGATCCAGGGCCAGGACTTCTTCTTCCGGAAGATCGTCCGCAACCAGGGCGCCGCGCTGAACTCGCTCGCCGAGGACATCAAGAAGTTCCTCGCGGTCGGCGAGGGAGGCGAGGAACTGGCGGGCGCCCGCGAGCACCTGGCCAAGGCCGCCGTCGAGCTGGAGGCCATCGTCGGCCTGATGCTCACCGACCTCGCGGCCACCGAGAAGGACACCAGGAACATCTACAAGGTGGGCCTGAACACCACCCGCCTGCTGATGGCCTCCGGTGACGTCGTCGTCGGCTACCTGCTGCTCAAGCACGCCGCCGTCGCCGCCGAGAAGCTCCCGACGGCCTCCGCCAAGGACAAGGCGTTCTACACCGGCAAGATCGCGGCGGCGAAGTTCTTCGCGGCCAACGTCCTGCCGGGCGTCACCCTGGCCCGCAAGGTCGCCGAGGGTGTCGAGCTGGACCTGATGGAACTGGACGAGGCGGCGTTCTAGCCGCTGCCGGCCCCGGCCGGTCCGACGGGCGGCCCGCTCCCCACGGGGAGCGGGCCGCCCGCCTGTTCAGGCCGCCCGCCCAGGCCGCTCCGCCGGGGCCGTCCGCAGGGCGTGCCGTGTCCCGCCGACGGCCGGGGCCCCGCCCGGTGACGCGGGCGCCCCGCCCGACGGCTCCGGGGCGCCGCGCAGCAGCCGGGACACGGCAGGGGAGGTGACCGCGGTGCTCAGCAACGCC
The DNA here is from genome assembly GCF_022696125.1 of Streptomyces sp. GB4-14. Classification (NCBI taxonomy): domain Bacteria; kingdom Bacillati; phylum Actinomycetota; class Actinomycetes; order Kitasatosporales; family Streptomycetaceae; genus Streptomyces; species Streptomyces sp. GB4-14. The sequence continues at coordinate 3,089,507 of NZ_RZHO01000002.1, forward strand.
ATCACGACCAGGACGGTGAAGAGTTCGGTACCGATCACTCCCTGTTCGCGCCCGATGTTGAGCACGATGAGCTCGATAAGACCACGGCAGTTCATCAGCGCTCCGATGGCGAGCGCGCTGTTCCAGTCGTGCCCGGCCGCCCTGGCCGCCAGGGCGGTGCCGCCCCACTTGCCCGCCACGGCCACCACGACGACCACGGCCGTCCACAGCCACAGGTCCAGGGAGCCGACGAGCAGGAGGACGTCCGTGTGCAGGCCGCCGACGACGAAGTACAGCGGCAGCAGCACCGGGACGACGAACGTGCGCATCTGCCCGGCGCACCGTGCCACCTTCCGGCTGTGCCCGGGCACGGCCACCCCGAGGAGGAACGCCCCGAACAGTGCGTGGACCCCGATGCGGTCGGTGGTGAAGGCGGCCAGGAACAGCCCGCTCACCAGGAACGTCATGACGACGGAGTCGGCGTGACGTTCGGCCGGGTGAGCGCGGCGGCCGAGCAGCGGCCGCACGACGCCCAGCAGAACCACGACGAAGCCGGCCGCGGCGAGCGCGGTCACCCCGGCGCCCAGGAGGCCGGTGCTGGCGATCGTCGCCATGACGACGGCCAGCAGACACCAGGCCGTCACGTCGTCCACGGCCGCACAGGCCATGGCCAGTGCCCCGACCGGAGTGCCGTGCAGACCACGGTCGTCCAGGATCCTGGCCAGCACCGGAAAGGCGGTGATGCTCATCGCCACCGCGATGAACATCACGAACACCGGCTTCCCGACGCCGTCGGGGGCGAGCGGCCCGTACATGGCCAGGGCCAGAACCGCTCCGAGGCCCAGGGGCAGCCACATGCCGGTCTGACTGACCGCCAGCGTGGCCCGGCCCTGACCCCGCAGCGCCCCGAGATCCAGTTCCAGGCCCGCCAGGAACATGAAGGTGAGCAGGCCCACGGTGCCCAGGGCGGACAGCGGGACCAGCACGGAGTCGGGGAACAGTCACTGCTGGGCCTGAGGGAACAGGCTGCCCAGCAGTGACGGCCCGAGCAGGATGCCGACGGTGATCTCACCGATCACCGGCGGCTGTCCGCATCTGCGCATCAACCGGGCGCCCGCCCGACAGCCCAGAATCACGACCGGAACGGTGACGAGCAACTGGGTGATCGGGTCCGGGGAGGACACGGTCCGGCTCCTTGGGTCGATGGTGCCGCGGACCGGGACGTCAGGGGGCACGGACGTCGGTGCGCGGCCGTCGGGACTTCCTGGACGAAGGGAGGGGGATCATGCAAGCAGAGGAAGCTCGCGGCAGTCTCGAGCAGGCGAACGGGCCGCCGCGCGCCGATCCCGCCCCCCGCCACTGGGCCGCGACCGGACCGCCGCGCGTCGTTAAGGTGAACCCATGAGCGAACCCCCCCGCTTCGACCGCGGCCACACCGATGACCTGATGTCCTTCCTCGCGGCGAGCCCCACGCCGTACCACGCCGTGGCGAACGCCGCCGAGCGGCTGGAGAAGGCGGGCTTCAGGCAGGTCGCGGAGACGGACGCCTGGGACGGCACGGCAGGCGGCAAGTACGTGCTGCGCGGCGGTGCGATCATCGCCTGGTACGTCCCCGAGGGGGCCGAGGCGCACACGCCCTTCCGGATCGTCGGGGCGCACACCGACTCCCCCAATCTGCGCGTCAAGCCGCGCCCCGACAGCGGGGCGCACGGCTGGCGTCAGGTGGCCGTGGAGATCTACGGCGGGCCGCTCCTCAACTCCTGGCTCGACCGCGACCTGGGCCTGGCCGGGCGGCTCTCCCTGCGCGACGGCACGACCCGCCTGGTCGACGTCGACCGGCCGCTGCTTCGGGTCCCCCAGCTCGCCATCCACCTGGACCGCGCGGTCAACTCCGACGGCCTCAAGCTCGACAAGCAGCGGCACATGCAGCCGGTGTGGGGCCTGGGCGAGGACGTCCGCGACGGCGACCTCATCGCCTTCCTGGAAGACACCGCGGGGCTGCCGGAGGGCTCGGTCACCGGCTGGGACCTGATGGTGCACCCCGTCGAGCCGCCCGCCTACCTGGGCCGCGACCGCGAACTGGTGGCCGGCCCGCGCATGGACAACCTGCTGTCCGTGCACGCCGGCACGGCCGCGCTCACCGCGGCGGCCGGACGCGGCTCGCGACTGTCGTACATCCCCGTGCTCGCCGCCTTCGACCACGAGGAGAACGGCTCCCAGTCCGACACCGGCGCGGACGGCCCGCTGCTCGGCAGCGTCCTGGAGCGCTCGGTGTTCGCGCGCGGCGGTTCCCTGGAGGACCGGGCCCGCGCCCTCGCCGGGACCGTCTGCCTGTCCTCCGACACCGGTCACGCCGTGCACCCCAACTACGCGGAGCGGCACGACCCGACGCACCACCCGCGCGTCGACGGCGGCCCCATCCTCAAGGTCAACGTCAACAACCGCTACGCCACGGACGGTTCGGGACGCGCGGTGTTCGCGGCGGCCTGCGAGAGGGCCGGGGTGCCCTTCCAGACGTTCGTCTCCAACAACGCGATGCCGTGCGGCACCACGATCGGCCCGATCACCGCGGCCCGGCACGGCATCAGGACGGTCGACATCGGCGTGGCCATCCTGTCGATGCACAGCGTCCGCGAACTCTGCGGCGCCAAGGACCCGTTCCTGCTGGCGAACGCGCTGACGGCGTTCCTGGAGGGCTGATCCGGGCCGCGTTCGCCGACAGCGTCCTGAGCGGCGGTCAACTCCCGTGCGCGCCGCGGCGCATGGGAGCCGTCCCTCCGGGTACCCGGGTCGCACCGGAAACACCGGACAGGGAGGCGACACCTATGGGCCTCGGCGGATGCATCATCCTCATCGCCGTGGGAGCAATCCTCACGTTCGCGACCGACTGGGACATGCAGGGTGTCAACCTTGACCTCGTCGGCGTCATCTTCATGATCGTCGGACTGATCGGCGTCGCGACCTTCAGCAGCATCGCCCGGCGTCGGCGGGTCGTGGTACCCCCCGCCACCCCGGTGGTCGACGACCCGGCACGTCCGCACCACCACACCCGCGACGGCTACAGCGACGGGTACGGCGTCTGACCGGACGCCCCGCCCGGGCCGCCCGGGCCGTCCGCACCGGACAGTTCCAGGACCAGCCGGTCCGTGCCTCCCGCGGAGGGACGCACGGGCAGCCGCCATTCACGGCGGTGCACATGGCAGGCCGGATGGAGCACCTCCGGGTCGGCGTCGCACGCGGCCGCCGTCGCCACGACATGCAGCACCCCCTGCCCCACGGCGGGGTCGGTCTCGAGGGCGCGGGAGAGATCACTCCCCGCGCCCTCTCCGCTGCGCAGGAGCGCGGGCGGTGAGGCGGACACGAGCAGGCGGGTCGCGGGGCCGTCCCGCGTGTCGAGCTTCTGGCCGGGCGGGGGCGTGAACACCACGTCCAGGTGGACGGGGCCGACGGCGATCCCGGTGACGGACCGCTCCGTGTCCGTGTGCGGGCCCAGCGCCTGCGCGGGGAGCCGCAGCCGGGTCAGCCGGTGCCGCGCCGACTCCACGACCACCACGTCCTCGCCGACGACCACCGCGCCGCTGGGCTCGCGCAGATCGGTGGCCAGGGTGGTCACCTCGCCGGTGGCCGGGTCGTAGCGGCGCAGGGCCTGGTTGTAGGTGTCGCAGACCGCCAGGGAGCCGTCGGGCAGCGCGGTCACCCCGAGCGGGTGCTGGAAGAGCGCCTCGTCCGCGGGGCCGTCCCGGTACCCGAAGGCGAACAGTCCCGCCCCCACGGCCGTACGCACCCGTCCGTCCGGTCCCAGCCGGCGCAGGGCGGAGCTCTCCGAGTCGGCCACCCACAGCCCCTCCGGTGTCACCGCGAGCCCCGAGGGCTGCGCGAACAGGGCCTCCTTCACCGGCCCGTCGACGATCTGCTCCCCGCCGGTCCCGGCCTCGCGGGCGACCGTGCCGGCGGCGGGGTCGTAGGACCAGAGCTGGTGGATGCCGGCCATGGCGATCCACACCGTGCCCTGCCAGACGGTGACGTCCCAGGGGGAGGAGAGGTTCACCGCGCGGGCCGGGCCGTCCGTCGCGTCCCCGGGGCGCCAGGGGGAACCCGTGCCGGCGAGCGTGGTGACCTCGCCCGACTCGGGGTCGAGCCGCCTCAGGGCGTGGTTGACGGTGTCGGCGACGACCACGGCGCCGTCCGGGAGCAGGGCGAGCCCCTGCGGCTCCTGGAAGCGGGCCCGCCCGGGCGGTCCGTCCACCAGGCCACGTCCGCCGCTGCCGAACCGCCTCAGGACCGTCTCCCCGTCCTCCGCCAGCTCCACCACCTGGTGCCGGGTGGTGTCCGTGACCAGGAACGTCCCCGACGGCAGCAGCAGCACCTTGCCGGGGAACCGCAGCACCGTCGGCTCCGGCTCCGGCGGCGCGTAGGGGAGGTCGCCGCGCCGGAGCGTGCCCTTCGCCGCGTGCTCGGCCTCCAGCTCGGTCACCAGCCGCTCGATCTCGGGCACGTGCCCCTCGCCGGAGTACGTGGCCACGACGTACCCCTCCGGGTCGACGACCACCAGCGTCGGCCAGGCCCGCACGGCGTACTGCGTCCACGTCGTCAGCTCGGGGTCGTCCAGGACGGGGTGCGCCACCGCGTACCGCTCCACGGCGTCCGCCACCGCCGCGTGCTCCGCCTCGTGCGGGAACTTCGGCGAGTGCACGCCGATCACCACGAGCGTGTCCCGGTGCCGCTCCTCCAGCTCACGCAGCTCGTCGACGACGTGGAGGCAGTTGACGCAGGCGAACGTCCAGAAGTCGAGCAGCACGACGCGTCCGCGCAGGCCGGCGAGGGTGTACGCGGCGCCGCCCGTGTTCAGCCAGCCCCCCTTCCCCGCGAGCTCGGGCGCCCGCACACGGGCGGAACGGCGGACGGGGGGAGCGGAGGCGGCGTCGTCCATACGTCCAGCGTGCCACCGGCGGGGGCGGAGCGGGCTCCGCCCGTCGGCCCAGTGGCGGCGTCGGACGGAGCGGGGCGGGGAACCCTCGGCGCATGAGATTTCTCGTACGGGACCGGATCCTCGGCATCGGGGACGACTACTGGATCGAGGACGACCGCGGCAACAAGGTCTTCCTCGTCGACGGCAAGGCGATGCGGCTGCGGGACACCTTCGAGCTGAAGGACGCCGAGGGGCACGTGCTCGTCGACATCCGCAAGAAGATGCTCGCGCTGCGGGACACCATGGTGATCGAGCGGGGCGGCGAGCCGCTCGCGACCGTGCGGCGCAAGCGGCTGTCGCTGCTGCGCAACCACTACCGGGTGTCCCTGGCGGACGGCGGCACCGAGCTGGACGTCAGCGGGCGGATCCTCGACCGGGAGTTCGCCGTGGAGTACGACGGCGAACTCCTCGCGGTGATCTCCCGCCGCATGCTGTCCCTCCGCGACACCTACGGCGTCGACGTCGTCCGCGAGGACGCCGACCCGGCGCTGCTGATCGCGGTGGCGGTGTGCGTGATCCACCTGGCGGAGAAGGAGCGGGAGGGATAGCCAGCGCCCTCCCGGTCAGCGGCGGGGGCGGTCCAGGCCCAGGACGCGGTCCTTGAGGGCCGGGAAGCGGTCCCGGGTGCCCGCCACCGTCGCCGGGTCGAAGTCGACCGTCAGGATCTCCTCGCCGGGGCCCGCCTCGGCGAGGACCTCGCCCCACGGGTCCACCACGACCGAGTGGCCCGCCTGCGGAACTCCCGCGTGCGTCCCGGCCGTTCCGCACGCCAGGACGAACGCCTGGTTCTCCACGGCGCGCGCCCGCGCCAGCAGCGTCCAGTGCGCGCGGCGCCGTTCGGGCCAGCCCGCCGGGACGACGAAGGTCTCCGCGCCGGCGTCGACCAGACCGCGGAAGAGTTCGGGGAAGCGCAGGTCGTAACAGGTCGCCACGCCCACGACGGTGTCCGGCAGACGGACCGTCACCAGCTCCTCGCCCGCCCCCATCAGCACGGCCTCGCCCTTGTCGAAGCCGAAGCGGTGGATCTTCCGGTAGGACGCGGCGAGCTCGCCGGAGGGGGAGAAGACCAGAGACGTGTTGTAGAGGGTGCCGTCGGGGTCCCGCTCCGGGACGGACCCGGCGTGCAGCCACACGCCCGCCTCGCTCGCCGCCTTGGCCATCGCCTCGTACGTCGGCCCCTGAAGCGGTTCCGCCTCGGCGCCGAACCCCTCGTAGGCGAAGGCGCCCGTGGTCCACAGCTCGGGGAGGACGACGAGGTCCGCCCCGGCCTGATCGCGTACCAGGGCGGCCACCCGGCGCCGACGCGATTCGACCGGTTCGTCCTCGTTCACGGCGACTTGCAGCAAGGAAGCGCGCACACTACCACCGTCCTGGCATTCGACCCGTGTCCACGGGCCTACGATCGTCACACGAAAGCACTGCCGGGGTGCCTCTCAGCAGCGTAACTTGGGGGTCCCGCCGGTTCGAGCGAAGCCGAGAACCGGGGGAGGCCCGAGACACCCGCGCAGTGCAGCCATCGCCCACTGGCACCGCCGCCACAACCTGCCCGTGTACCGACCGCCGAGGGGTCCCGTTCCGTGAGTCTGCATCCCGCCCTCCAGCCCTACGCCGACGCCTGGTCCCACTCCATCGAGGCGATATCCGAGCTGGTGCAGCCGCTGCCGGAGGCCGACTGGAACCGGCGCACGCCCTGCCCGGGCTGGTCGGTCCGTGACGTGGTCTCGCACGTCATCGGCCTCGACTCGGAGATGTACGGCGACCCCCGGCCGATCCACACGCTGCCGCGCGACCTGTTCCACGTCACCAACGACCACCAGCGGTACATGGAGATGCAGGTCGACGTGCGCCGCCACCACACGGCGCCGGAGATGACCTCCGAGCTGGAGCTGATGATCATCCGGCGCAACCGCCAGCTGCGCAACGAGTCCCGCGACCCCGGCACCAAGGTGCGCGGCCCGCTGGGCACGGAGCTGACGCTGGAGGAGTCGATGCGCCGGCACGCCTTCGCCGTGTGGGCGCACGAGCAGGACCTGCGCGCCGCCCTCGGCCGTCCGGGCAACCTCGACTCCCCCGGCGCCCACGTCGCCCGCGACGTCCTGCTCGACGAACTCCCGCGGGTCGTCGCCGACCTGGCGCAGGCGCCGCGCAGCTCCGCGGTGGTCTTCGACGTGCACGGCCCGGTGGAGTTCCTGCGCACGGTCCGCGTCGACATCCAGGGCCGCGGCACCCTCGAAACCGCCCCGGCCCTCGGCCCGGCCGCCGCCCTCACCCTCGACTGGGAGACCTACGTCCGCCTGGCCTGCGGCCGCGTGACGGTCGATTCGGTCACGGACCGCGTCAAGACGGAGGGCGACCAGGACCTGGCCGCGGCCATCCTCCGCCACTTCGCGGTCACGCCCTGACCCGAGGCGCGGCGGGACACGGCGGCGGGCCGAAAACCGGTGTCGCCGCCGCTCCGGTGGCGGCTACCGTCCCCGCCGTGACCGACACCCGCACGCCCCCCGCGCCCTGCACCGCCGAGCCGCCCCGGCTGACCCGGCTGACCTTCCACGGCCCCCTCTCCGAGCACCGCGCCGGCCGGCTGGTCGAGCGGCTCGCCCGGACAAACCCCGCCACCGTCCTCGACATCGGCTGCGGCTGGGGCGAGGTGATGCTGCGGGTCCTCGAGGCGGTGCCGGGGGCCACCGGGGTCGGCATCGACCTCGAGGCCGGGGACCTGGCACGGGGCCGGCGCGCCGCCGAGGAGCGCGGGCTGGCCGGACGGGTGCGGTTCCTGGAGGAGTCGGCGACGGGGACGTCCCGCGACCCGGCCGACCTGGTGCTGTGCGTCGGGTCCAGCCAGGCCCTCACCACGGCGGAGCCACCCGGGCTCGTCGTCGAGGCGCTGCGGGCGCTGCGCGGCCTGGTCGCGGACGGGGGCCGGGTGCTGCTCGGGGAGGGCTTCTGGCAGCGTCCGCCGGCCGAGGCCGAGCTCGCGGGCATGTGGCCGGGCGCGAGCGCCACCGACCACCACGACCTGGGCACCCTCCTGGACCTCGCGGTGGAGGCCGGTTTCCGCCCGGAGTGGACGGAGACGGCGGACGCCGGGGAGTGGGAGGAGTTCGAGTCGGCGTACCAGGCGGACACCGAGGTGTGGCTGGCCGGGCACCCGGACCATCCCCGGGCGGCCGCGACGCGGGAACGTCTCGACCGGCACCGCGCCCAGTGGATGAGCTACCGCGGCGTCCTCGGCCTCGCCTACCTCACGCTGGTGCCCGTGCGGTGACTCAGGCGGGGACGTGCACCGTCTCCACCCTGCTGGCGACCAGCCGTTCCCGCTCCCGGCGTGCTGCCCGCCTCCGAAGGCGGAGGATCTGGGTGACGCCCAGCGCCTGCAGGACGAAGACCGCCGAGAAGGCGATCGTGTAGTCGTCGCCCGTGGCGTCCAGGAGGACGCCGATCGCGAAGAGGGTCGTCATCGAGGCGATGAACCCGCCCATGTTGGTGATGCCGGAGGCGGTGCCCTGGCGCTCCGGCGGGTTTGCGGGGCGGGCGAAGTCGAAGCCGATCATCGACGCCGGGCCGCAGGCCCCCAGCACCGCGCACAGCACGACCAGCAGCCACATCGGCGCCCTGTCCCCCGGCCAGGCCAGCGTCACGGCCCACAGCAGGGCCGTCGCGCCCACCGTGCCGAGCGCCAGCGGCAGCCGTGCCCCGTGGTGCCGGCCGACGACCTGGCCGTAGACGAGGCCGACGGCCATGTTGGCCAGCACCACCAGCGTGAGCAGCTCACCGGCCGCCGCGCGGGACAGCCCCTGCGCCTCCACCAGGAACGGCATCCCCCACAGCAGCAGGAACACCATCGCCGGGAACTGCGTGGTGAAGTGCACCCACAGCCCCAGCCGGGTCCCCGGCTCCCGCCAGGAGGCGGCGATCTGCCGGCGGACGTAGGCGGCGCCCTGGTGGGAGACCGGCTCCGGCTCGTGGCCCTCGGGGTGGTCCTTGAGGAACAGCAGCACCAGGACGAGGACCACGGCACCCGCCAGCGAGCTGCCCGCGAACGCCGCCGTCCAGCCGATGCCGTGCAGCAGCCGGGCCAGGACCAACGTGGAGACGAGGTTGCCGGCCATGCCGATCAGTCCGGCCATCTGCCCGACCATCGGCCCGCGCCGCGCGGGGAACCACCGCGTGCCCAGCCGCAGCACGCTGATGAAGGTCATCGCGTCGCCGCAGCCGAGCAGCGCACGCGAGGCGAGCGCCATCCCGTACGACGGGGAGAGGGCGAAGCCGAGCTGTCCGAGGGTGAACAGCACCGCGCCCAGGCTCAGCACCTTCTTGGTGCCGAGCCGGTCCACCAGCAGGCCGACGGGTATCTGCATGCCCGCGTAGACCAGCAGCTGGAGGATGGAGAACGTCGACAGGGCGGAGGCGCCCACGTCGAAGCGGTCGGCCGCGTCGAGTCCGGCCACGCCCAGGGACGTGCGGAAGATGACGGCGACGAAGTAGACGGAGACGCCGATCCCCCAGACGGCGAGCGCGCGCCGCCCTCCCGGTGGCGTCCCCTCCGGGGAAGGGCCGCCGGGCAGCGCGCCGGCGCCGCGCGTGGTGGCGCCGCTCATCGCACCTCTCCCCGGGCGAGGTGGGAGAACCAGCCGACGTGCCGGTGGACGGCGTCCACGGCCGCGTCGGCGTCACCGGAGCGCAGGGCGCCGAGGATCTCCTCGTGCTCGGTGAGGGTCTTGGCGATGCGGTCGGGGTGGGAGTGCATCACGGCCTGGCCCATGCGCAGCTGACGGTCGCGCAGCTGGTCGTAGAGGCGGGAGAGGATTTCGTTGCCACCGCTGCGGACGATCTCGGCGTGGAAGCAGCGGTCGGTGACGGAGGCCGCGGCGAAGTCGCCCGCGGCCGCCTCCTCCTTCTGGCGCGCGAGCAGCTCCTCCAGGCGCGCGATGAGACCGGGGGACGCGGGCACGGCCTTGCGCGCCGCATGCTCCTCCACGAGCAGCCGCGTCTCGACGACGTCGGCGATCTCCTGCGCGGAGACCGGCAGCACGAGCGCGCCCTTCTTCGGGTAGAGCTTGATCAGCCCCTCGGCCTCCAGCCGCAGCAGGGCCTCGCGCACGGGCGTGCGGGAGACGCCCACGGCCTCGGCCAGCTCGCCCTCCGTGAGCAGTGTCCCGCCCTCGTACGTGCGCTCGAGCACGCCCTGCTTGACGTGGGCGTAGACGCGGTCGGCTGCGGGGGGACGTTTCGCCGGGGCGGACACACTCATGCCGACAGCATAGATACAACACGTACGCATGAAAGGACGCGTCCACGATGCGGAACGGCGCGTACCAGGAAAATGCGCCCCCCTCCCGTACAACCATCCCTTCGGCCCAGGCGTCAGACACGTGCGGCCCCTTACGTGCGGCCGCTCCTCAACCTGGCCGAGCAGCACGGCCATTCACGATAAATCGGGGTACCTGACTTGAATATCGCCATCCAGGGCATTCGCTTCCGCAGAGCCGCCGGCGTCGTCGTCACCACGGGCGCCGTGCTCGCCTCCGGAGCGCTCTACGCGGCGCCGGCGCAGGCCGCCGCACCCGTTCCGTCCGTCGTCGCCAAGGGCGGCTTCGTGCTCAACAACGCGAACGGCAAGACGCTGTACACGAAGCTCGGGGACACCCGCCGCGCCACCGGCTCCACCACCAAGATCATGACCGCGAAGGTCGTGCTCGCCCAGAAGAACCTGAACCTGAACGCCACGGTCACGATCCAGAAGGCGTACAGCGACTACATCGTGTCGAAGAACGCCTCGTCCGCGCGGCTGATCGTCGGCGACAAGGTCACCGTCCGCCAGCTGCTGTACGGGCTGATGCTGCCGTCCGGCTGCGACGCCGCCTACGCGCTGGCCGACAAGTTCGGCACCGGCAGCACGCGCTCGGCGCGTGTGAAGTCGTTCATCTCCAAGATGAACGCGGACGCGAAGAAGCTGGGCCTGAAGAACACCCACTTCGACTCGTTCGACGGCATCGGCAACGGCAGCAACTACTCCACGCCGCGCGACCTGACGAAGATCGCCAGCAGCGCGATGAAGAACGCGACCTTCCGCTCCATCGTCAAGACGAAGAAGTACACGGCCAAGACGAAGACCAAGACGGGCGGCACCCGCACGATGGCGCCGTGGGTCAACACCAACACCCTGCTGAGCAGCTACAGCGGCACCATCGGCGTGAAGACCGGCTCGGGCCCCACGGCCAAGTACTGCCTGGTCTTCGCCGCGACCCGGAACGGCAAGACGGTCGTCGGCACCGTCCTCGCCTCCTCCTCCGCCGCCCAGCGCGAGAAGGACGCGAAGGCCCTCATGAACTACGCGTTCAGCAAGATCTGACCTGCCCGGGTCCCCCGGACGCGCGGAGGGGCGCCGCACACCTGGTGTGCGGCGCCCCTCCTGTCGTGGCTCACCGGCCGTCAGGCCCAGGTGATCAGCCGCTTCGGCTGCTCCAGGATCGACGCCACGTCGGCGAGGACCTTGGAGCCGAGCTCGCCGTCGACCAGGCGGTGGTCGAACGACAGGGCCAGGGTGGTGACCTGGCGCGGCTTGACCTTGCCCTTGTGCACCCACGGCTGGGGCTTGATCGCACCGACCGCGAGGATCGCCGACTCGCCCGGGTTGAGGATCGGCGTGCCCGTGTCGACGCCGAAGACGCCGACGTTGGTGATCGTGACCGTGCCGCCCTGCATCGCGGACGGGGAGGTCCTGCCCTCACGGGCCGTGGACACCAGTTCACCCAGGGACGCGGCCAGTTCGGGCAGCGTCTTGGCGTGGGCGTCCTTGATGTTCGGCACGATCAGACCGCGCGGGGTGGCCGCCGCGATGCCCAGGTTCACGTAGTGCTTGACCACGATCTCCTGCGCCGCCTCGTCCCACGAGGCGTTGATGTCGGGGTTCCGCCGGATCGCGACCAGGAGCGCCTTGGCGATCAGCAGCAGGGGGTTCACGCGCAGGCCCGCGAACTCCTTGTCCTGCTTCAGCTCCTCGACCAGCTTCATCGTCCGGGTCACGTCGACCGTCACGAACTCCGTGACGTGCGGCGCGGTGAACGCCGAGCCGACCATCGCCGCCGCCGTCGCCTTGCGCACGCCCTTGACGGGGATGCGCGTCTCACGGGCGGTGTCGTACGACGCCGGGGCCGCGGGCCGGTCCGGGGCGGAGGCGGCCGGCACCGCCGGCTGGGCCGCGGGAGCCGTCTGCTGCGGGGCCTGGGCCGCGGCGACGGCCGCGTGGACGTCCTCGCGGGTGATGACGCCGTCCGGGCCGCTCGGGGTGACCGTGGCCAGGTCGACGCCCAGGTCCTTGGCCAGCTTGCGCACCGGCGGCTTCGCCAGCGGACGCTGAGCGGGAGCCGCGGGAGCAGCCGGAGCCACCGGGGCGGCGGGGGCAGCCGGAGCCGCCCCGTGGCCGTTCAGCTCGGCCTGGACCGCGGAGGCGGCCTGCCGGGCCACCGGGTCCTGCGCCTGCTTGCGCGGGCGACGGCGGGTGGAGGACGTGGCGACGCCGTAGCCGACCAGCACCGGCTGACGGGCCGCGGGCTGCTCGGCGGGCTTCTCCGGCTCCGCGGCGGGGACGGCGGCCGCGGGGGCCTCCTCCTGCGCCGGGGCCGCTCCGCCCGCCACCTCCACCGCGATGATGGAGGTGCCCACGTCGACCGTGGTGCCCTCGGGGAAGTGCAGGGCACGGACCACGCCGTCGTAGGGGATGGGCAGCTCGACGGCGGCCTTCGCCGTCTCCACCTCGCAGACCACCTGGCCGTCGGTGACGGTGTCACCGGGCTGGACGTACCACTTGAGGATCTCGGCCTCGGTGAGGCCCTCGCCCACGTCCGGCATCTTGAACTCGCGTACGGACGCGTTCGTCATCGTCGTCACGACCCTCTCCTCAGTACGCCAGCGAGCGGTCGACGGCATCGAGCACCCGGTCCAGGTCCGGGAGGTAGGACTCCTCCAGACGGGCCGGCGGGTACGGGGCGTGGTAGCCGCCCACCCGGAGCACCGGGGCCTCCAGGTGGTAGAAGCAGCGCTCCGTGATCCGGGCGGCGATCTCCGCGCCGGAGCCGAAGAACACCGGCGCCTCGTGGACGACGACCAGACGGCGGGTCTTCTCCACCGACGCCTGCACCGCGTCGAAGTCGATCGGGGAGACCGAGCGCAGGTCGAGGACCTCCAGGCTGCGGCCCTCCTCGGCGGCCGCGTCCGCGACCTCCTGACAGAGCTTCACCATCGGGCCGTACGCGGCGAGGGTCAGGTCCGTCCCCTCGCGCACCACGCGCGCCTTGTGCAGCGGGCCGGGGATCGCCTCGGTGTCGACCTCGCCCTTGTCCCAGTAGCGGCGCTTCGGCTCGAAGAAGATCACCGGGTCGTCGCTCTGGACGGCCTGCTGCATCATCCAGTACGCGTCGGACGCGTTCGACGGCGACACGATCTTCAGACCGGCGACGTGGGCGAACAGCGCCTCGGGCGACTCGGAGTGGTGCTCCACCGCGCCGATGCCGCCGCCGTAGGGGATGCGCACCACGACGGGCATCTTGACCTTGCCCAGCGCGCGGGCGTGCATCTTCGCGAGCTGCGTGACGATCTGGTCGTACGCGGGGAAGACGAAGCCGTCGAACTGGATCTCCACCACCGGGCGGTAGCCCCGCAGGGCCAGACCGATCGCCGTGCCGACGATGCCCGACTCGGCGAGCGGGGTGTCGATGACGCGGCTCTCGCCGAAGTCCTTCTGCAGGCCGTCCGTCACCCGGAACACGCCGCCCAGCTTGCCCACGTCCTCGCCCATGACGACGACCTTCGGGTCCGCGTCCAGGGCGCGCCGCAGCGACTCGTTGATCGCCTTGGCCAGAGCCATCTTCTCAGCCATGTCACTTACCCCCGTCTTCGTCCGCGAACGAGTCCTGGTAGGCGGCGAACTGCGCCCGCTCCTCGTCCACCAGCGCATGACCGTCCGCGTACACGTTCTCGAAGATGGCGAAGTGGTCCGGGTCCGGCATGGCACGGACCGCTTCGCGCACCCGCTTGCCCAACGCCTCGGACTCGGTCTCCAGTTCCGCGAAGAATCCCTCGTCCGCGTGGTGTGCGGCCTCGAGGTGGCGTCGCAGGCGCAGGATCGGGTCCTTCGCCTCCCAGGCGAGCCGCTCGTCGTCCGTGCGGTAGCGGGTCGGGTCGTCGGAGGTGGTGTGCGCGCCCATGCGGTACGTGAACGCCTCGACGAGCGTCGGTCCCTCGCCGGCGCGGGCCCGCTCCAGGGCCCACTTGGTGACGGCCAGGTTCGCCAGCACGTCGTTGCCGTCCACGCGCACGCCCGGGAAGCCGTAGCCCTGCGCACGCTGGTACAGCGGCACACGGGACTGCTTCTCGGTCGGCTCGGAGATCGCCCACTGGTTGTTCTGGCAGAAGAACACCACGGGCGCGTTGTACACCGCGGAGAAGGTGAAGGCCTCGGCCACGTCGCCCTGACTGGAGGCGCCGTCGCCGAAGTACGCGATGACCGCGCTGTCGGCGCCGTCCTTGGTGATGCCCATCGCGTAGCCCGTCGCGTGCAGCGTCTGGGAGCCGATGACGATCGTGTACAGGTGGAAGTTGTTGCCGTTCGGGTCCCAGCCGCCGTTGTTGACGCCGCGGAACATGCCGAGCAGGTTCGTCGGATCCACCCCGCGGCACCAGGCGACGCCGTGCTCACGGTAGGTGGGGAAGACGTAGTCGTCGTCGCGCAGCGCCCGGCCGGAGCCGATCTGCGCCGCCTCCTGCCCGAGCAGCGAGGCCCACAGGCCCAGCTCGCCCTGGCGCTGGAGCGCGGTGGCCTCGGCGTCGAAGCGACGGGTGAGCACCATGTCGCGGTACAGCCCGCGCAGATCCTCGGCCGTGACGTCGGCGACGTACTTGTCGAACTCGGCGTTCTTGACGCGCTTGCCCTCGGGCGTCAGCAGCTGGACGAGGGCGGGCTCGGCGCTCTTCCCGGCGCCGGCGGCCTTCTTGGTGGTGCTGGTGGTGCGCTTGGTGCCGGTGGTGCCGGCCTTGTTTCCGGCGCTGCGTCGCGGTGTGCGCGCGGCAGTGCTCTCCACGGTCACGTGTGCTCCTCCGTCGGTCCGGCCCCCGGGGTTGCCGGTAGGCCAGTGCGGCTCACCTGTTCCGACCACCGGGCACGGGGTGGGTGCCACTCGACCGGGAACAGGCGTGACAGGTGCCCCGGCGAGCGCCCTGCACACAGCACGTTACCCAGTGCTCCACATTTCTGTGAAACCCCCTCTGACCTGCGATTTTGCTTGGATATCCAAGTAAATCAGGGTAGGCCCGGAAGGCGCGCTGGTCACAGCCTTGCAGGAGGCCGGAGCAACGGCACGTTATCCCGGCCGAGCCGGGCACGGGAAGAGCAGACGTCCCCGGCGGCACGGGGTGCCGCCGGGGACGTCACGGGGTGCCCTCGGCGAGGGCGAACGGTTCGGTCGGGGGACGGTGACGCCGGTCAGCCGCCCGAGCCGCCGGGCACTCCGGCGTTGGCCCCGCCCGCGTCGGCGCCGCCGGCGCCCGCACCGCCGGGACCGGTGCCGCCGGTCTCGGTGCCCCCGGTCTCGGTGCCGCCGTTCTCCGTGCCGCCGTCCTCGGTGCCGCCGTTCTCCGTGCCGCCGTCGTCGGTGCCGCCCGTCTCGGTGGGCTGCGTCGCCGTCGGCTCCTGAGTCGGCTCCTCCGTGTCGGGCTGGGTCGGGGTCCACGACGGCTCGTAGCTGGGGGTCCAGCCGCCGTTGCCGCCGGAGCCGGAGCCCGGGTCGGTGTCGGGACCGGTGGTCTCCTCGGTCTCCTGGTCGGTCGGCGACTCGCTCGCCGGCTCGTCCTTCGTGCTCTGCGAGACGGACGGCGAGGTGTCGGTCTTGCCGCCCTCGCCCCCGCCCCCGCCGTTGTTGAGCGCGAGGGCGACGCCTGCCGCGACCGCGATCACCGCGAGCACCGCGAGGATCCACAGCTTGCCGCGTCCGCTGCCCTTGTTGCCGTGGCCCTCGAAGCCGCCGTCGTCCCCGCCGCCGTAGCCGCCCGGCAGGATCGGCTGCGGGATGGCCGTGGTGCCGGAGTGCTCCGGGTGCGCCATGGCCGCGGTGCCGGCGTACCCGGCCGCGGGCGTGCGCGGGCCCTCGTGCATGTCGACCGGGCCGGTGTTCCAGGTGCCGGTGTGGCCGCCCTGCTCGTAGAGCATCTGCAGCGCGTACTGGACGAGGCCGCGCATCTCCTCGGCCGTCTGGAACCGGTCGTCCGGGTCCTTGGCGAGGGAGCGCATCACGAGCCCGTCCAGCTCGGGCGGGCACGCGTCCGAGGCCTCGGAGGGAGGCGTGGGGATGTCCTGGACGTGCTGGTAGACGACCGACAGCGGCGTCTCGCCGGTGAACGGCGGGCGCAGCGCCAGCAGTTCGTACATCAGGCAGCCGGTCGCGTACAGGTCGGAACGGTGGTCGACGGCCTTGCCGAGCGCCTGCTCCGGGGAGAGGTACTGCGGGGTGCCCATGACCATGCCGGTCTGCGTCATCGTCGTGGACGCGCCGTGCATGGCGCGGGCGATGCCGAAGTCCATCACCTTCACGGCGCCGTTGTTGGTGATGATGACGTTGGCCGGCTTGATGTCGCGGTGCACGATGTTGTGCTGGTGCGAGTAGGCCAGGGCCTCCAGGACGCCCGAGACGATGATCAGCGCCTGCTCCGGACCCGGCGCCTCCGCGTTCATCAGCAGGTCGCGGATGGTGCGGCCCTCGACCAGCTCCATCACGATGTACGGCACGGACTGGCCGCCGATCGTGTCCTCGCCGGAGTCGTACACGGCGACGATCGCGTGATGGTTGAGGCCGGCCACGGACTGGGCCTCGCGCGTGAAGCGCGCCTTGGACACCGGGTCCTCGGCCAGGTCGGAGCGCAGCAGCTTCACGGCGACGGTACGCCCGAGGCGTACGTCCTCCGCGGCGAACACCTCGGCCATGCCGCCCCGGCCGAGCCGGTGCGTGAGCCGGTACCGGCCGTCGCCGACCAGCCCGCCGTTGCCCCAGTTGTCCGGCGCGTCCGACATGCCGCCGCCAGTCGCCTCGGGGTCGGACGGGCCCTGAGCGCGCTGCTGCTGTGCCATCAGTCCTCGCCGTCGTTTCTGCCCGCGGTGCGCGCGGTGTTGTTACGGTCTCCGTCGGCCACGCTACAGCCTCTGCCGGGGCCTCCGGTCCGGGACGGGCTGCCGGATCCGGCACGTGACGGACCGGCCATCAAACCCGCTGGCCGTACTGTCGTGCAAATTCCGTGTACCGGCCGTACGACCGCTGTAACGCTTCCGCGACGCTTCTTTCGCGTACGGTCACGGAACGGGCACCGCGCTTGACGTGTCGGTGCCCTGGGGCAGACTTGGCCGGGAATAGCACTTTCGATCTACGACACGACACGTCACGAGAGACAAGTCACCGACGGCGGCGCCGGACGCCGGAGAGGCTACGGGGGACGCGGAACATGAGCCAGGACGGCGCACAGGGCCGGCACACGGGGCGGGCGCTCGCGGGCGGACGCTACCAACTGCGGGACCTGCTCGGCCAGGGTGGCATGGCCTCGGTGCATCTCGCCTACGACACGGTGCTGGACCGCCAGGTCGCCATCAAGACGTTGCACACGGAACTCGGCCGGGAGCAGGCCTTCCGTGAACGCTTCCGCCGCGAGGCCCAGTCCGTGGCGAAGCTCACGCACACCAACATCGTCTCGGTGTTCGACACGGGCGAGGACGACGTCGACGGCATGACGACCCCGTACATCGTCATGGAGTACGTGGAGGGCCGCCCGCTCGGCTCCGTGCTCGACGAGGACGTACGGCAGCACGGCGCGATGCCCGCCGACAAGGCGCTGAAGATCACCGCGGACGTGCTGGCGGCACTGGAGATCAGCCACGAGATGGGACTGGTCCACCGCGACATCAAGCCGGGCAACGTGATGATGACCAAGCGCGGCGTGGTCAAGGTGATGGACTTCGGCATCGCCCGCGCCATGCAGTCCGGCGTGACGTCGATGACGCAGACCGGCATGGTCGTCGGCACCCCGCAGTACCTCTCCCCGGAGCAGGCGCTCGGCCGGGGCGTCGACGCCCGCTCCGACCTGTACTCGGTCGGCATCATGCTGTTCCAGCTGGTCACCGGCAGGCTGCCGTTCGACGCGGACTCGCCGCTCGCCATCGCCTACGCGCACGTGCAGGAGGAGCCGCCGGTCGCCTCCTCGATCAACCGCTCGCTGCCGCCGGCCGTGGACGCGCTGATCACGCGCGCCCTGAAGAAGAACCCCAACGAGCGTTTCCCCAGCGCGGAGGCCATGCGCGGGGAGTGCCTGCGGGTGGCGCAGTCCTTCCAGGCGGCCCCGCCGAGCATCGTGCCCGGCAGCCAGGCGCCCAGCGGCGCCGGCGTCGGCTCCGCGGTGTTCCCGCCGGTCGACCGGTCCGGCCAGACCCCCGCCGGCAGCGTCCAGACCCCGTACCAGCCGACGCCGGCCCCGAACCCGTACGGCACCCCGGCCCCGGCCACGCCCACCCCGTCCTACGGCTACCCACAGCAGGGCGGCTACCCGACGCCCGGCCCGTACGCCCCGCAGGGCCCCTCGACGCCCGCGCCGTACACGATCTCGCCGCAGGGCTCCGGCGGCGGTCAGGGGCGCGGCCGGAACACTCCGGTGATCGTCGCCTCCGTGCTGGTCGCGGTGCTGGCCGTCGGCGGTCTGGTCACCGCGCTCGCCCTGAACAACGGGGGCGACAAGGACCCGAAGGCGGGCGGCGGCAGTGCCTCCGCCACGGCGAAGCCCGAGGGCTACCGCGGCCCCGACACGTCCAAGACGATCGACCCGGAGAAGTGCGAGGAGCCGCAGGAGTCGTACAACGACCCCGAGCTGATCCAGCTCCCCGACTTCAAGTTCAAGCACATCTCCTCGGTGAAGGCGTGCTTCCAGGCCGCCGGCTGGGGCGGCAACCTCAAGATCGTCAAGGTCGACGAGAACACCTACGGCGAGGGCTCCGTCCGCGAGCAGTTCCCGCCGGCCGGCACCGACGTCGACCCGGAGGACATGCCGGAGATCACGCTCAAGGTCTCGACGGGCAACCCGCCCACCTCCTGAGACGACCGGAACGGACGGAAGGGGCCCGGCATCCGCGCCGGGCCCCTTCCGTCCGTCATGAGGCGACCTACAGGTAGGGACCGCCCGAGCGACCGCCCGTGTGGTGGGAGTCCTCGGGCCCTTCGCTGACACCCGGCGGCAGGGCGCGGCGCATCTGCTCCAGCTGGGCCCGCGCCGCCATCTGCTGGGCGAAGAGCGTCGTCTGGATCCCGTGGAAGAGCCCCTCGAGCCAGCCCACCAGCTGGGCCTGCGCGATGCGCAGCTCCGCGTCGCTGGGGGTCGCCTCGTCCGTGAAGGGCAGGGAGAGCCGCTCCAGCTCCTCGACCAGCTCCGGCGCCAGACCGTCCTCGAGCTCCTTCACCGAACTGGCGTGGATCTCCTTGAGACGGTTGCGGCTGGCCTCGTCGAGAGGTGCCGCCCGCACCTCCTCCAGCAGCTGCTTGATCATGCTGCCGATCCGCATGACCTTCGCCGGCTGCTCCACCTGCTCCGTCACCGGGGTCTCACGGGAGTCCTCGTCGCCCTTGCCGCCGCTGAGCGCCATACCGTCCTGGCCGACGACCAGGATCTGCGGATTCTCCGGCGACCGTTCGTTCCTCGGCATCTCCATTGGGCCATTGTCGCGCACACCCCCCGCCCGGCGCGGCGCGCCCCCGGAAGCGACCGCGGCGGCAGGTCCTCCGTACGGCCCTGTCCGACATGCCGGTCCCGTCCCCCGGTGCCAGGCTGTTGGGCGTCCATCCGTCCCAACTTGCCGACGGTGCGGCCGAGCACCGGCCGGCGCGGGAGGTCCCGGCCGTGACTCCATGGCTGCGCACACTGGGGGCGACACTCGTTCTGGGGGCGGGGGCCGTGCTGCTGCCGTACGGCCCGTTCCCGGGCCCGCCGGGTGCGGCCGGCGTGGCGTACGGGGCGGAGCGGACGCCGGCGGACCCCGGGGCGGGCGACCGGGCCCGCGCGGCGTCCCGCTCCCCGTCGGCCCCGGCCTCACCCTCCCGCCAGGTATCCCCCTCCCGCCAGGCCTCCCCCTCCCCGACCCGGTCGGGGAACGGTCCGGGCGAGGGGCTGGGCCGGCCCGGGCGGCAGCAGACCGCGCGGGAGGAGTCCCGGGACGGCGCGCCGCCCCGCCGGGGCCGTGCCGAGGAGGAGGGCACGGGTCCCCGCGAGGCGGCCGGACGCCCGGACGGCGACGGGGTGCGGCGGCCGGACGCCCGGCTCGACGCGTCCACGCGGACGGAGGACGACACGGCTGAGGGGTCCCCGGACGGCTCCGACGGCGTGGCGCCGCCCGCGTCCTCGGCGGCAGCCCCGGCGCCCGCCGCGTCGTCGCGGGCCCCGGAGCCCGACGCGGTCGCCGGCACCGCCGTGGGGCCGGTGCTGCGGATCCTGCCGCTGGGCAGCGGCCTGGTCCTCATGGGCCTCGGGTTCGCCCTCGCCTTCCTGGGCCTGCGGATGCGTCAGGAACGCGGGACACGCTGACCGTTGCCCCGTGCAGGACTCACCTGGGCGTGACCAGAAGGACCTTGCCGATGTGGGAGCTGTCCTCCACGACCCGGTGCGCCTCGGCGGCGTCCGGCATGGGGATCTCCCGGTCGATCACCGGACGGACGTGACCGCCGGACACCAACGGCCACACGTGCTCCCGTACGGCCGCCACGATCGCGGCCTTCTCCTCCACCGGCCGGGCGCGCAGTGTGGTGGCGGTGATCGCGGCGCGCTTGGCGAGCAGGGCGCCGATGTTCAGCTCGCCCTTGACCCCGCCCTGCATGCCGATGATCACCAGACGTCCGTTCACGGCGAGCGCCTGGACGTTGCGGTCCAGGTACTTGGCGCCCATGTTGTCGAGGATGACGTCCGCGCCCTTGCCGTCGGTGGCCTCCCGCAGCTCGGCCACGAAGTCCTGCTCGCGGTAGTTGATCAGGATGTCCGCGCCCAGTTCGGCGCAGCGTTCCAGCTTCTCCTCGGTGCCCGCGGTCACGGCGACCTTCGCACCGACCGCCTTGGCGAGCTGGACGGCCATGGTGCCGATGCCGCTGGAGCCGCCGTGCACCAGGAACGTCTCGCCGGGGCGCAGGTGGGCGACCATGAAGACGTTCGACCAGACCGTGCAGACCACCTCGGGCAGGGCGGCGGCCCGGTCGACGCCGATCCCCTCGGGGACGGGCAGCAGCTGCCCCGCGGGAACGGCCACCTTCTCGGCGTAACCGCCGCCGGAGAGCAGCGCGCAGACCTCGTCACCGACGGCCCAGCCGCTCACCCCCGGCCCGACCTGCGCGACCCGGCCGGAGCACTCCAGACCGGGGTAGGGCGAGGTGCCGGGCGGCGGGTCGTAGAAGCCCTGACGCTGCAGGATGTCGGCCCGGTTGACGGCCGTGGCCACCACGTCGACGAGGACCTCGCCCTCACCGACGACCGGATCGGGCACCTCCCCCCAGACCAACGCCTCGGGCCCACCGGGTTCGGGAATCGTGATCGCATGCATGAGGGGGACGGTACTCCGGGCCCCACGCCCCCGCCCGGGACGCCCCACACCCACACCCGAGGCACCTCGCATCCCCGGGGGGCCGGGCAACCGCGTCTTCAGGGGCGTGGGGGCTGCACCCTCAGGGGCGGGGCGTAGGGGCTGCACCCTCATCAGTGCGGGGACGGGGGCTGCACCTCCGAGGCCGTGGGGACTGCGCCCTCAGGGGCGCGGGGAACTGCGCAACGGGGGCCCGGGGGCGGAGCCCCCGAAAACCCCACACCCGGCACGGGGGCAGTGCCGTGCCCGGGGAACCTGGGAACCGCCCCCTCAGGGGCGCGGGGAACTGCGCGACCCGGGGCGCGGGGTCGGAGACCCCGCCCGCCCCGCACACGGCGCGGACGCCGAAATCCGCGTGCGGCACCGATGAGTTTGCGCGACGGTAAAGGTCTCACCATGCGTAGCCCAAGCACGCGGAAGGACCCGAAGCATGAGCACGCAGACGTCCGGCCTGGCGATCGAGACCGCGGGCCTGGTCAAGACCTTCGGCGAGACACGGGCCGTCGACGGCGTGGACCTCGCGGTGCCCACCGGCACGGTCTACGGCGTCCTCGGCCCGAACGGCGCCGGCAAGACCACCACCGTGAAGATGCTCGCCACCCTGCTGCGCCCGGACGGCGGTGAGGCCCGCGTCTTCGGTCACGACGTCGTGCGCGACGCCGACGCGGTCCGCTCCCGGGTGAGCCTCACCGGCCAGTACGCCTCGGTGGACGAGGACCTCACCGGCACGGAGAACCTGATCCTGCTGGGCCGGCTGCTCGGCCACCGCAAGGCCGCGGCCCGCGAGCGCGCCGCGCAGCTGCTGGAGGCGTTCGGTCTCACCGAGGCGGCCGGCAAGCAGGTCAAGCAGTACTCGGGCGGCATGCGGCGCCGCATCGACATCGCCGCGTCCATCCTCAACACTCCCGACCTGCTGTTCCTCGACGAGCCCACCACCGGACTCGACCCGCGCAGCCGCAACCAGGTGTGGGACATCGTGCGCGCGGTCGTCGCCCAGGGCACCACCGTGCTGCTGACCACGCAGTACCTGGACGAGGCCGACCAGCTCGCCTCCCGGATCGCGGTGATCGACAAGGGCCGGGTGATCGCCGAGGGCACGAAGGGCGAGCTCAAGGCGTCCGTGGGCGCCGGTTCCGTCCATGTGCGGCTGCGCGACCCCGAGCGGCGCGCCGACGCCGAGCGGCTGCTGCGGGACCTGCTGCTCGCGGAGGTGCAGCTGGAACCGGATCCCGTGGCGCTCACCGCCCGGCTCAACGCCGCGACCAGCGACAGCGCGGCCGACCAGGCGGCGCTGGCGCTCACCGAGCTGTCCCGGGCCGGCGTCACCGTCGACAACTTCTCCCTCGGCCAGCCGAGCCTCGACGAGGTCTTCCTCGCGCTGACCGGCCACGACACCGGCGCCGCGGACGGTTCCGGCACCGACACGAAGGGCGAGGTGGCGGCATGAGCACGGCCACGAGCACGGAGACCAAGGAACTCGCGCCCGTCAGCACCGAGTCCCTGGCGGCGCTGCTGGTCGCCAAGGAGCGGCCCCAGCGGCCCAGCTCGCTGTCCACGTCCCTGACGTTCGGCTGGCGCGCCATGCTGAAGATCAAGCACGTGCCCGAGCAGCTGTTCGACGTCACCGCCTTCCCCATCATGAACCTGCTGATGTTCACGTACCTCTTCGGCGGGGCGCTGGCGGGGTCGCCGACGGACTACATCCAGTTCGTCCTGCCGGGCATCCTCGTGATGTCGGTCGTCATGATCACCATGTACACCGGCGTCTCGGTGAACATCGACATCGAGAAGGGCGTCTTCGACCGCTTCCGCTCGCTGCCGATCTGGCGGCCCTCGGCGATGGTCGGCTACCTCCTGGGTGACGCCCTGCGCTACACCATCGCGTCCGTGATCATGCTGTCCATGGGCCTGCTGCTCGGCTACCGCGCCGACGGCGGCTTCCCCGGGGTGGTCGCCGGGATCGCCCTGCTGCTGCTGTTCTCGTTCGCCTTCTCGTGGATCTGGACGATGCTGGGGCTGCTGCTGCGCACCGAGAAGTCGGTAATGAGCGTCAGCATGATGGTGATCTTCCCGCTCACCTTCCTGTCCAACGTCTTCGTCGACCCGCGCACCATGCCCGGCTGGCTCCAGGCCTTCGTCAACAACAGCCCGGTGACCCATCTGGCGTCGGCGGTCCGCGGGCTGATGGCCGGGGACTGGCCGGCCGCGGACATCATGTGGACGCTGGGCTGGTCGGCCCTGTTCGTGCTCGTCTTCGGGCCGGTGACGATGCGGCTGTACAACCGGAAGTAGACAGGCTCACGGCACGGCAACGGCCCCGGGGAGCGGATCCTCGGGGCCGTTGCCGTGTCCCGGCGTCGGGACGACTCTCAGTCGCGCAGCGGACGGTAGTCCGGGGTGACCTGCGTGACCGGTGTCGCCCGCACGATCGTGATCAGCCGGTCCGTCAGCTCCAGCGTCCCGACGTTCCGGTCGTCGTAGCCGAGCACCCGGTGCCCGCGCACCACGCTCACCACCAGGTCGTCCAGCTCCCGTGGGGTCTTGCCCACCTCGGCCTTTATGACCGGCCGTTCCACGACGTCGAGACCGCTGCCCTGCTGGATCAGGTCCTCCATGACCATGCCCGCGGCCGGGCTCAGCACGGAGAGGCCCAGCAGCCGTCCGGCCGCGCTGGCGCTGGTGATGACCGCGTCGGCGCCCGACTGCTTGAGCAGCGGCGCGTTCTCCTCCTCGCGGACCGCGGCGACGATCTTGGCGTTCCGGTTGAGCTGGCGCGCCGTGAGCGTCACCAGAACCGCGGTGTCGTCGCGCTGGGTTGCGATGATGACCTGGCGGGCCCGCTGAAGCTCGGCCCGCTTCAGCACCTCGCTGCGCGTCGCGTCCCCTATGACGCCCGCGTACCCGTCCGCCGTGGCCGCCTCGATCGCCTTGGCGCTCGGATCGACCACCACGACCTGCTCCTTGCGGAGCCCCGTCGCACAGACCGTCCTGATCGCGGACCTGCCCTTGGTCCCGAACCCGACGACTACGGTGTGATCGCGCAACGTGGACCTCCAGCGGTTCAGTCGCCATTCCTCCCGGGTGCGTTCGGTGAGGGCCTCGAGGGTGGTGCCGACCAGGATGATCAGGAACATCACCCGCAGCGGCGTGATGACGAAGATGTTGGTGAGCCGGGCCGCGTCCGTCACCGGCGTGATGTCGCCGTAGCCCGTGGTGGAGAGGGTGACGGTCGCGTAGTAGAACGCGTCGAGCAGGTCGAGGGAAGAATCCGAGTTGTCCGTGTACCCGTCCCGGTCGGCGTAGACGATGAACGCCGTCACCACGAGCACCAGCAAGGCCATCGACAACCGCTTGGCGACCTGGCGGATCGGGTGTTCCACCAGTTTGCGCGGCAGCTTGACCCGATAGGTGACCAGATGTTCGTCGGCCTGACGGGCGATGACGTCCTGGCCCGGAAGTTTCACGTGAAACACACCCCGATTCCTCCGGACGCCCAGGGCAGGTCCAGCAGTTCCGCCTCGTACCCGGGCTTCGCGCCCCCGGGCGGCACGACGGCCAGCGCGTCCGCCGCGGCGATCCCGCGCAGCATCGCCGGCCCGTTGTAGAGCAACGGCAGCGCCCGGTCTCCGCGCAGGGCGACGGGCACCAGCCGCGTGTCGTGCGGATGCCCCTGCACCGCGTCCCTGAGCGGCAGTGTGTACCCCTCCGGGGCCGGGCGGGCCGCCAGGGTCCGCACCAGCGGCTCGGCGAGCGTGACGAGGCCCGACACGGCGGCGAGCGGGTTGCCCGGCAGGCCGACGAGGTACTGCTTCTCCGCGATCCGCGCCAGCAGCATCGGGTGCCCGGGGCGCACCGCGACCCCGTCCACCAGCAGCTCGGCCCCGAGTCGCCGCAGCGTGGGGTGCACATGGTCGACCGGGCCCGCGGCGGTGCCGCCCGTGGTGACCACGATGTCGGCATCACAGGCCGTCAGCGCCCGGTGCAGGGCGTCCTCGTCGTCCCCGACGCGTCGTACGTCGACCACGTCGGCGCCGAGCGCGCGCAGCCACGGCGGCAGCAGCGGCCCCAGCGCGTCCCGGATCAGCCCGTCGTGCGGCAGTCCCTCCCCGAGCAGCTCGTCACCGAGCACGAACACGGCGGCGCGGGGCCGGGGGACGACGGTGAGCGTGTCGTACCCGGCAGCCGCGGCCATGCCCAGCACCGGTGGGGTCACCAGCGTGCCCACGGGCAGCAACTGGTCGCCGTTGCGGCACTCCTGGCCGCGGGGGCGGATGTCCTGGCCGTGCGAGACGGTGTGCGGCGCCCGGGTCGCGGCGGTGGCGTGCAGCCGGCCCTTGTCGTCGGTACGGCCGTGCTCGCTGCGGAGCACGGCGGTGGTGTCCGGCGGGATCCGCGCGCCGGTGGCGATCCTGACGGCCTCCCCGTCGGTCAGCGGCGCGTGCGCGGTGTGCCCGGCGAGGACGCCCTCCTCCCGCACGTCCCAGGGCCCCGGGCCGGAGACCGCCCAGCCGTCCATCGCGGAGGTGTCGAACGACGGCAGGTCGGTCAGCGCGATCAGCGGGGCGGCCAGGGTGAGGCCGAGCGCCGAGGACAGCGGGACCGGGACGGGCTCGAGGTGTCCGCCACGGTGGCCGCCGCGCAGGCGAGGGGCGCGCTCGGCGGTCGCGCGGGCCTCCGCCCAGTCGGTGCCGTCGCGGTGCGCGGGGGCGCCGGAGGCGGGGGCGCCGTGCGGGCCGTTGCACCGTCCGTTGCCGTGCGTGCCGTCGTTGCCGCGCGTGCGGTCACCGGTGGGCCGGTCGCCAGCGGTATGGGCGTCGTTCACGAGGGCGAGCGCCTCCTCGACGTCGAGGTCGTCCGCGTCCTCACCCGCCCGGGGCGTGCGCGGGGTCATCCGGCGTCCGTGCGGGTTTCGGGTTCCGCGCCGGAGGAGGGGCCCGCGGGTGTCGCGTCCTGCGTGTCCTCCTCGGCCCAGCGGTTGGCCAGCGCGACGGCCTTGCGGGCCGCCTCGGCCACGGCGTCGGCGTCGCCGCCCGCCCGCGCGGCCGCGAAGCCGACCAGGAAGGTGGTCAGCGGGGCGGCCGGCCGTGCCACCCCATGGGCGGCGTCACGGGCGAGGTCGAGCAGCACGCCGGTGTCGACGTCCAGGTCGATGCCCAGCTCGTCCTTGACTGCGGAGATCCATTCGTCCAACACGTGTCCATGCTCCCTGATGCGTGCCCTGGCAGTGGCGATGTCGTCCCAGGTGTCGCAGTCGAAGGACGCCACCGGGTCGGAGATGCGGAGAAGGTCGAGGGCACCGGTGAGCCGGCGCAGGGGGAGTCCGGCCGTACCGCCGTGCGCGGCGGAGAGCGCGGCCAGCCCCCGGCGCAGGGACGGGGTGCGGTAGGCGGCCACCAACGGCTGGTCCCGGCCGTCGGAGTCGGTGAGCAGCACGCCGTCGGCCTCGCCCCGGCGCAGGGTGTCCAGCAGCGCGGCGACCGTGCGCCCGTCGAGGAAGGGCAGATCGGCGGAGAGCAGCACGACGTGCTCGGCGGTGACGTGCCGCAGTCCGGCGTCGAGCGCCGCGAGGGGGCCACCGCCCGGCGGGTCCTCGCGGGCCCAGGTCACGGGGCGCGCGGTGGGGCGGGGACCGGCCACGACCACCGTGGTGCCGGCGTCGGCGCAGGCCGCGAGCACCCGGTCGAGCAGCGGCCGCCCGCCGACCCGCACGGCCGGCTTGTCGGCGCCGCCCAGCCGCCGGGCCGCACCGCCGGCGAGCACGACGGCGTCGTACGCGACGGCCTGCCGGTCGCCGTGCGCGGCGTTGCCGTGCGCCGCGTCGTGCGGGGCGTCGGACGCGGCGGCGGGTGGCTGGTACTCGGTCACCCCCCGAGTATGCGTGCCCCCGCGATCACAGGGAACGCAGGGGCACGCGGGAAGGGTCGACCGGCCCGCCCGGGGGCGGGTGGGACCGGGCGGTGACGGTCAGAGCGTCCGCAGGAGCACCGCCGGCTGTTCCACGCAGTCGGCCACGTACCGCAGGAACCCGCCCGCCGTACCGCCGTCGCACACCCGGTGGTCGAAGGTGAGCGAGAGCTGCACCACCTGCCGGACCGCCAGCTCGCCCTCGTGCACCCACGGCTTGGGGACGATGCGGCCGACGCCGAGCATGGCGGCCTCGGGGTGGTTGATGATCGGCGTGGACCCGTCGACGCCGAACACCCCGTAGTTGTTCAGGGTGAACGTGCCGCCGGTGAGCTGCGCGGGCGTCAGCGTGCCCGCCCGCGCCGCCTCCGTCAGCCGGGCGAACTCCGCCGTCAGCGACTCGACGTTCCGCGTGTGCGCGTCACGGACCACGGGGACGACCAGCCCCCGGTCGGTCTGCGCCGCGAACCCGAGGTGCACGTCCGCGTACCGGACGATCTCCCTGGCCTCCGTGTCCACCGAGGCGTTGAGCTCCGGGAAGCGGGCGAGCGCCGCCGTGCAGATCCGGGCCAGCAGCGCCAGCACCGAGATCTTCGGCCCGCCCGCCGCGTTCATCGCGACCCTGGTCCGCATCAGCTCCGTCGCGTCGGCGTCCACCCAGCAGGTCGCGTCCGGTATCTCGGTGCGGCTGCGGGAGAGCTTGTCGGCGACGGCGCCACGGATGCCCTTGAGGGGGACGCGGGTGACCGGGGCGGTGCCTGCGGAGGGCTCGGCCGGGACGGCGGTGGCCGTCGTCGTGTCCGTGCGGTCCTGGGTGCCGGCGGCGCGCAACGCGTGCTCCACGTCCGCGCGCAGGATCAGCCCGTCGGGGCCGGAACCGGTCAGCTTCCGCAGGTCCAGGCCGTTCTGCCGGGCCAGCCTGCGCACCAGCGGGGAGATCACGGGGACCGGCCCCCCGGCGGGCGCCGTGCGGCCGGTCCGGGCGCTCGGGGCGTCCGCCGGCCGCGTCTCCCGCAGCGGCTCCTGCGCCCTCGACCGCCCGTTCACCACGGGGGCCCCGGGGCGGACCCGGCGGCGCCGGGCCGGAGCCTCGGAGGTGCCGTAGCCGACCAGCACGTTGCCGGAGCCCTCCGCGGCCGGCGCCCGGCCGCTCGCGCCGTCGGTGCCCGCGGTGCCCGCACCGCTGCCGTCACCGGCGGGGCGGCCGTCCGCCGTCTCGCCGACCGCCACCGTCAGCAGCGGCGCGCCGACCGGCAGTTCGGTGCCCTCCTCGCCGAAGCGGGCGGTGACCACACCGCCGTAGGGGCAGGGCACCTCCACCATCGCCTTGGCCGTCTCGACCTCGACGACCGGCTGGTCCACGGCGACCACGTCACCGACCTCGACCAGCCAGCGCACGATCTCCGCCTCGGTGAGCCCCTCACCGAGGTCGGGCAGCTTGAACTCCAGCACCTGTGCCATCAGCTCTCGGCCTCCCACTGCAGACGCCCCACGGCGTCCAGGATCCGGTCCACACCGGGCAGGTGGTGACGCTCCAGCATCGGGGGCGGGTACGGCAGGTCGAACCCGGCCACGCGCAGCACCGGCGCCTCCAGGTGGTGGAAGCAGCGCTCCGTGATGCGTGCCGCGATCTCCCCGCCCGGGCCGCCGAAGCCGCCCGACTCGTGGACGACGACCGCGCGTCCCGTCCGCCGCACCGAGGCGCACACCGTCTCGTCGTCGAACGGCACCAGCGAGCGCAGGTCGACGACCTCGAGGTCCCAGCCCTCGGCCTTGGCCGCCTCGGCCGCCTCCATGCAGACGGGAAGGGACGGCCCGTAGGTGATCAGGGTGGCGCTCCGCCCCGAGCGCCGCACCACGGCACGGCCTATCGGCTCCACTGCCGTCGGCTGCTCCGGGTTCCAGGCGTCCTTGGACCAGTAGAGCCGCTTGGGCTCGAGGAAGACCACCGGGTCGTCGGAGGCGATGGAGGCCCGCAGCAGGCCGTAGGCGTCGGCGACGGTCGCGGGCGTGACGACATGGAGCCCCGGAGTCGCCATGTAGTACGCCTCGGACGCGTCGCTGTGGTGCTCCACGCCGCCGATGCCGCCGCCGTAGGGGATGCGGATCGTGAGGGGGAGGGGCATCTTGCCGCGGGTGCGGTTGCGCATCTTCGCCACGTGCGAGACGAGCTGCTCGAACGCGGGGTAGGCGAAGGCGTCGAACTGCATCTCCACGACCGGCCGCAGCCCGTACATGGCCATGCCGACGGCGGTGCCGAGGATGCCCGCCTCGGCCAGTGGCGTGTCCGTGCAGCGGTCCTCGCCGAACTCCGCGGCAAGGCCGTCCGTGATGCGGAAGACGCCGCCGAGCGTGCCGACGTCCTCGCCCATGACGTGCACGGACGGGTCGTCGGTCATGGCGTCGCGCAACGCGCGCGTGAGGGCCTGCGCCATGGTGGCGGGCTTCACGGCGACGGTCGTCATGGCCGCGCTCCTTCCGACTCGGCCTCGGCCGCCAGCTCGGCCCGCAGCTGCTCCCGCTGCTCCAGCAGCTGGGGCGTGGGCTCGGCGTAGACGTGCGTGAACAGGTCCATGGGGTCGAGCTCCGCGTCCTGGTTCATGCGGGCGCGCAGATCGGCGGCCAGGGTCTCGGCGTCCTGGCGTGCGGTCTCGGCGCCGGCCTCGTCCAGCAGGCCGCGGCCGGTCAGCTCCCGCTCCAGCAGGGCGATCGGGTCGTGCTCCCGCCACGCCTCGACCTCGGCGTCGCCGCGGTAGCGGGTCGCGTCGTCGGCGTTGGTGTGGGCGTCCACGCGGTAGGTGATCGCCTCGACCAGGGTCGGGCCGCCGCCCGCCCGGGCGCGACGCACCGCGTCGGCGAGGACCTCGTGCACGGCGGCCGCGTCGTTGCCGTCGACCAGACGGCCGGGCATCCCGTAGCCGACGGCCTTGTGGGCCAGCGACGGGGCCGCGGTCTGCTTGGCGAGCGGGACGGAGATCGCGAAGCCGTTGTTCTGGACGAGGAAGACGACCGGGGCCTGCCAGACGGCCGCGAAGTTCAGCGCCTCGTGGAAGTCGCCCTCGCTGGTGCCGCCGTCGCCGACCATGGCGAGCGCGACCACGTCGTCGCCCTTGAGGCGGGCGGCGTGGGCCAGCCCCACCGCGTGCGGCAGCTGGGTGGCGAGCGGGGTGCTCAACGGGGCCACCCGGTGCTCGTAGGGGTCGTAGCCGGTGTGCCAGTCGCCACGCAGCAGGGTGAGCGCCTCGACCGGGTCCACGCCGCGCGCGACGACCGCGAGGGTGTCGCGGTAGCTCGGGAACAGCCAGTCACGCTCCTCGAGCACCAGGGCGGCGGCGACCTCGCACGCCTCCTGGCCCGTGCTGGAGGGGTACACCGCGAGACGGCCCTGCTTGGTGAGGGCGGTGGCCTGCGCGTTGTAGCGGCGGCCCTTCACCAGCTCCGCGTACAGCCGGCGCAGCAGTTCCGGGTCGGCCTTCGCCGCGGCCTCCGTGCCGAGCACGCGGTACGGCTCCGCGTCGGGCAGCAGGGGGGCGGGGTCGGTACGGGGCTGCCAGGCGGGCGGCGGGGTCGGCCGGTAGGCCCCCCGCTGCTCCATCACCGTCATGACGGCACCTCCTCGTGGGACGACTGACGGAGGCGCGGCATCTGTGACGCGCCTCACCAACCGATTGTTCGGTCGTCGGCACATTTTGGCTACGGGTGGCGTCAGGCTGTGGACAAACGGTTCTCCACATCGTGGGATGGAGGCAGGACGTCCACGGCTGAGAGGTGGGGGCGGGTGGCATCTGAACAAATGGCCGAGGGGCAGGAGGGGACGGGGCCACTGCCTCCGGCGCGGCCTCTCGACGCCATCGACCAGGACATCCTGCGCATGCTGCAGGCGGACGGCCGCGCGTCGATACGGTCGGTCGCCGAGCGGGTGCACGTGTCCCGCGCGAACGCCTACGCGCGGATCAACCGCCTCGTCGAGGACGGTGTCATCCGTGGTTTCGGCGCCCGCGTCGACCACGAACGCGCCGGTCACGGCACATCGGCGTACATCACGCTGAAGATCGTTCAGAACACCTGGCGCACGGTGCGCGAGCAGCTCAGGCAGCTCCCCGGCGCCTCGCACATCGCCCTGGTCGGCGGCGACTTCGACGTGCTCCTGCTGGTGCACACGCCGGACAACCGGACACTGCGCGAGCTGGTGCTGACACGCCTTCAGGCCATTCCCGAGGTGCTCAGCACCCGCACGCTGCTGGTGTTCGAGGAGGAGGACCTGGAGCCGCAGTGGTGATCCGGACCTCCGAGCCGCGAAGGCCCTAGCTGTCCACTCCCCAGCGCCAGACCAGTTCCCCGCCGACGGGCACGGCGGCCCAGCGCCTCGCGGCGGCGTCCAGCCGCGGTCCGGTCCTGGCCGGCGCCTCCGCGTCGAGCGGCGCCGGCCCCACTCCGCGGCCCTCGGTGAGCAGGCCGCTCCAGGCCCGGTAGGCCCAGGCCACGCGCAGCTCGGCGTCCATCACGGCGTCGCCGCCCCGGCGCAGCACCTTCATCCCGGACCGGCGGTGCCGGCCGGGGGTGACGGGCTCGAACCCCTGGAAGGTGGCGCCGCGCGCCATCGCGCCCCAGAAGCCGTCGTCGATGCCGAGCGCGGTCTCCACCACCGCGTGCACCAGGTCGTGCGGCATCGACGGTCCGGCGGGCCGGGCGGGGAGCCGGACGTCCGGCCCCTTGTCACGCCGTACCAGGATTTCGTGCTGGTTGTCCGGCAGCTTCCGGAAGGACATCTCCATCGGCAGCGAGGGTAGGCCTCCGGCCGCCCGACGGGCCCGCCTCACCCGCGCCCGTCGCCCGCCTTGCGCAGTCCCCCGAAGGCGAGCTGAGCCACCGCGTCGGCCACCTCGCGCTCGTTCATGCCGCGCCCGTCCGGCCTGTACCACTCCACGATGGAGTTGATCATGCCGAAGACCAGCCGGGTCACCAGCCGCACCTCTATGTCCTCGCGCACGTCCCCGTCGCCCGCCGCGGCCTTCAGCAGCTCGGCCACCCGGTGGTCGAACTCGCGCCGCCGCTCCAGCGCCCACCGCTCGGTGTCCGTGTTGCCCCGCACCCGCAGCAGCAGCGTCACGTAGGGAAGCTCCGCGATCAGCACCTCGACCATGCGCCGTACGACGTACTCCAGACGCTCGGCGGGACGCCCCACGCGCGCGTCCTCCTCCTCGAGGATCCCGAAGAGACCGTCGAGCGCCCGGCTCACCGCGCGGCGCAGCAGCTCCTCCTTGCCGGCCACGTGGTGGTAGATCGACGACTTGGAGATGCCGGCGGCCTTGGAGAGGTGCTCCATGGACGTGCCGTCGTAGCCGCGTTCGTTGAACACCTGGACCGCCACGGACAGCAGGGTCTCCGGGGTGTAGGTGTCCCGCTTGGCGGTGGTCATGGGGTGTCCTCCCGCTGGTCGGTGGCGCACGCGTACCGGTGGAGCGCGAGGGACGGCGCGTATCTGCCGCACGGGTCCACCTCGTGCATCTCGTCCAGCAGGGCCCCTGCCCAGCCGCGGCCGAGACGGCGGCTCCACTCGAACGGTCCGAGGGGGTAGTTCACACCGAGCCGCATCGCGGTGTCGACGTCCTCCTCGGTGGCGACGCCCTGGGCGACCGCGTCGACGGCGAGGTCGATGATCCGGGCCACCGTCCGCGCCACGATCATCCCGGGAACGTCCCCGATGACGCTCACCTTCTTGCCGAGCGCCTGGAACAGCCCGACGGCCTGCGCGACGGTCGCGGCGGAGGTGTGCGCGGCGTGGGACACGGCGATGCGCGTGGCCTTGCGGTAGTCCAGCGCCAGGTCGAAATGGACGACGTCACCGAACTCCGCGGAGAGCTGCCCGTCGGCCAGGACGAGTTGCCCGCCGCTCGGCAGGACCAGACGGCTGCCCTCGTCCTCCTCCGCCTCGCGCACCTCGATGCCCGCCTCACGGATCAGGTCCAGCAGCTCCGCCGCGGGCCCCAGACCGCCCTCGGCGACGACGTACGCGGGCGGCTCGGCGGGCCCGGCGGTGTGCGGCTCGGGGCGCTCGGCGCCCTCCCGGTGGTCGTACCAGCCGCGGCCCGTCTTACGGCCGAGGCGACCGGACTCGACCAGCCGGCGCTGCGCCAGGGAGGGCCGGAAGCGCACGTCCTGGAAGAACGCCTGCCACACCGAGTGCGTCACCGACTCGTTGACGTCCTGCCCGATGAGGTCGGTCAGCTCGAAGGCGCCCATCCTGAAGCCGCCGGACTCGCGCAGCACCGCGTCGACGGTCGCCGGGTCGGCGCCCTGCATCTCGTACACCTCGAAGGCCTCGGCGTAGAAGGGGCGCGCGACGCGGTTGACGATGAAGCCGGGGGTGTCGGCGCAGGCGACCGGCGTCTTCCCCCAGGCGCGGGCGGTCTCGTACGCGCGCGTGGCGGCGTCGGCGTCGGTGGCGAAGCCGGACACCACCTCGACGAGCGGCAGCAGCGGCGCCGGGTTGAAGAAGTGCAGGCCGACGAAGCGGCCGGGGACACGCAGCGCGCCGCCGATCGCGGTGACCGACAGGGACGAGGTGTTGGTGGCGAGGAGGCAGTCGTCGGCGACGACGTCCTCCAGTGCCCCGAACAGCTCCTGCTTGACGTCGAGGCGCTCCACGACCGCCTCGACGACGAGGGAGCAGCCGGCGAGCCCGGCGAGGTCGTCGACGGGGGTCAGCCGGGCGCGCGCCGCGTCCCGTTCGTCCGCGGTGAGGCGCTCCTTCTCCACCAGCCGGTCGAGCCGGGAGGCGATCGTGTCGGCGGCCTTGCGGGCCAGGCCCGGGGCGGCGTCGTAGAGCCGCACGGGATGGCCCGCGACCAGCGCGACCTGGGCGATTCCCTGCCCCATCGTGCCGGTGCCGACCACGGCCACGGGACTGCTGAGGTCGAGTGCTGTCATGTGCGCGATCCTCCCGCACGGTGTTTTCCACAGATGCGGCGGACCCCCTTGTCCCGACCGATCGTTCGGTTACTCTAACTCTGACCGCCCGTTCCTGACTACGTTTCCGCACAGGTCCAAGAGCTCGACGAAGAGTTCTCCAGACGAGGAGTTGGTCCCGCATGGCCGCCGAACTCACCGCGCACGAGCTGATCGCCCGCCACCGTCCCACCCTGGACCAGGCCCTGGAAGCGATCCGCACGCGCGCGTACTGGTCCCCCCACCCCGAGCACCCCAAGGCGTACGGGGAGAACGGCAGCCTGGACATGGCCGCGGGCAAGGCCGCCTTCGACGCGCTGCTCGGCAGCCGCGTCGAGCTGGACCAGCCCGGGACGGACGGCTGGGTGGACGGCGAGACCTCCCCGTACGGCATCGAGCTGGGCGTCAGCTACCCGCACGCGGACCTGGACGTGCTGCTGCCCGCGATGAAGGCCGGGATGCGCGCCTGGCGTGACGCGGGCGCCGAGACCCGCGCGGTGGTCTGCCTGGAGATCCTCAAGCGGATCAGCGACCGGACCATGGAGTTCGCCCAGGCGGTCATGCACACCTCCGGCCAGGCGTTCATGATGGCCTTCCAGGCCGGCGGCCCGCACGCGCAGGACCGCGGCATGGAGGCCGTCGCCTACGCGTACGTGGAGCAGGTGCGCACGCCCGACACCGCGGAGTGGACCAAGCCGCAGGGCAAGCGCGACCCGCTGGCCCTCACCAAGCGGTTCGTCCCGGTGCCGCGCGGCATCGGCCTGGTCATCGGCTGCAACACCTTCCCGACGTGGAACGGCTACCCGGGCCTGTTCGCCTCCCTGGCCACGGGCAACGCGGTCCTGGTCAAGCCGCACCCGCGCGCGGTGCTGCCGCTGGCGCTCACCGTCCAGGTCGCCCGCCAGGTGCTCACCGAGGCCGGCTTCGACCCGAACCTGGTGGCGCTGGCCGCCGAGCGGCCCGGCGAGGGCATCGCCAAGACGCTCGCCACGCGCCCGGAGATCCGCATCATCGACTACACGGGCTCCACGGAGTTCGGCGACTGGCTGGAGAGCAACGCGCGCCAGGCGCAGGTGTACACGGAGAAGGCCGGCGTCAACACGGTGATCGTCGAGTCCACCGACGACTACAAGGGGATGCTGTCCAACCTGGCGTTCTCCCTGTCCCTGTACAGCGGCCAGATGTGCACCACCCCGCAGAACCTGCTGGTCCCCCGCGACGGCATCACCACCGACCAGGGCCCCAAGTCCTTCGACGAGGTCGCCGCCGACCTGGCCAAGGCGGTCGACGGACTGCTCGGCGACGACGCCCGCGCGGGCGCCCTGCTGGGCGCGATCGTCAACCCGGACGTGAAGGCGCGTCTGGAGGCCGCCGCCGGTCTCGGCGAGGTCGCGCTCGCCTCCCGTGAGATCGCCAACGCGGAGTTCCCGGGCGCCGTGGTGCGCACGCCGGTGATCGTGAAGCTGGACGGCGCCAAGCCGGACGCCGAGGCCGCCTACATGAGCGAGTGCTTCGGCCCGGTCTCCTTCCTGGTCGCCGTGGACTCGGCCGCCGACGCGACGGAGCTGCTGCGGCGCACGATCCGCGAGAAGGGCGCGATGACCGTCGGCGCGTACACGACCTCCCCGGAGGTCGAGGAGGCCGTGACGGAGGTCTGCCTGGAGGAGGCCGCGCAGCTCTCGCTGAACCTCACCGGCGGGGTCTACGTGAACCAGACCGCCGCCTTCTCCGACTTCCACGGCTCCGGCGGCAACCCTGCGGCCAACGCGGCCCTGTGCGACGGCGCCTTCGTGGCCAACCGCTTCCGGGTGGTCGAGGTGCGCCGGGAGGCCTGAGCACCTCAGGCGGGTGCGCCCCCGGTGGCGCTCCAGTGGTACAGCGTCATGGCCACACTGGTCGCGAGGTTGTAGCTGGAGACCTGGGGGCGCATCGGCAGCGCCACCAGATGGTCGGCCCGCGCCCGCAGCTCGGCCGTGAGTCCGGTGCGCTCGGAGCCGAAGGCGAGCAGCGCCTCGTCCGGGAGCTTGAGGGAGCGGATGTCCTCGCCCTCCGGGTCCAGCGCGAAAAGCGGCCCGGGCGGCAGCTCGTCCACGGTCAGGCGTTCCACGGCGGTGGCGAAGTGCAGCCCCGCCCCGCCGCGCACCACAGTGGGATGCCAGGGGTCCAGCGTCCCGGTGGTGACGACGCCGGTCGCCCCGAAGCCGGCGGCCAGCCGGACGACCGCCCCCGCGTTTCCCAGGTTGCGCGGCTGGTCCAGGACCACCACCGGCGCGGTGCGCGGCGCGTACGCCAGCTTCGCCAGGTTGTCCGCGCGGTCGGGCCGTACGGCGAGCGCCGCGACGGCCGTGGGGTGCGGCCGCGGCACCAGCGAGGCGTAGGTCGCGTGCGGCACCTCCATGAGCAGCGCCCCCAGGATGTCCCGGACGTCCGAGGCCAGCTCGTCGGCGAGCGCCAGGGCGGCGGCCCGGTCGGCGGTCACCGCGACGAGCACCTCGGCGCCGAAGCGCACGGCGTGCTTGAGCGCGTGGAAGCCGTCGAGCAGCACCGCGTCCGGTGCGGCCCGACGCCATACGGCCACCGGGTCCACCCGCTCCACCGGGTTCTCCGGGGTCGCGGCGGACGGGTCGTGGGCGGGGTCGGTCATGCCGAGCAGCCTACGTGCGCGGGCCGGGCACCCCGTCGGTCACCGGAGCGGCCTCCGCCGGACCGACGGCGGGCGGACCACCGGGCGCACCGTCCGGGCGTCGCTGCGGCGGGACGACGGCCGCGTCCGCGCGCGGCCGCAGCCGCTCCCGCACGCGTGCCGCCAGGCGGCCGGTCCGGCGCAGGAAGGACGTGGGGAGGAAGACCGCGTCGGCCGCGATCATCGCCAGGGAGAAGAAGGGCAGTCCGAGCACCACGGCGATCACCGCGTGCTCCAGGATCATGAAGCTCAGCAGAGCGTTCTTGACCCGCCGGTTGAACAGCGTGAACGGAAAGGCGACCTGCACCACCACGGTCACATAGGTCACCAGCATCACCAGGGTGCCGCTCGCGGTGAACAGCTCCGCCAGCGACGGCCAGGGGGAGAAGTACTCCAGGTGCAGCGGGTAGTGGACCGCCGTGCCGTCCTGCCAGCGCGAGCCCTGGACCTTGTACCAGCCCGCCGTGGCGTAGATCAGGCAGGCCTCCGCCATGATCACCAGCAGCGCGCCGTTGTGCACGACGTTCGCGACCACGTCCAGCAGGATGCGCGGCTGGTCCGTCCTCGCCAGGCGCCCGACCAGCCACCACACCGCCTGCCCGAGCCACACCGCCCACAGCAGCGCGGGTATGAACCAGTCGCCGTCCGTCCGGTCCACCAGCGACCCCAGGAGCAGCACGGCGCCGAGGACCGCCCACAGCGCGGGGCCCGCCCTGTCGGGCGTCCGCTCCCCGCGCGCGCGTGCCTCCCCGGCCCGGCGCGCCCGCCGCGCGTCCAGGGACCAGACCTGGCCGCAGCGGGTGAAGACCAGGTAGACGGACATGATGTGCAGGACGTTGTCGCCGCCGTCGCCCATGAACACGCTGCGGTTCTGCAGGGTGAGGACGCCGACCATGAACAGCGCCGCCACGCCGCGGGTGCGCCAGCCGAGCAGCAGCAGCAGGCTGAACAGCACGGCCAGCGCGTAGACCGCCTCGAACCAGACCTGGCTGTCCGACCAGAGCAGCACGGTGAAGGCGTCGTTCGACCCGACCAGCTGGGCGGCCAGGTCCCAGGACCAGGGGCTGTCGGGGCCGTAGAGCTCCTGCCGGTGGGGGTACTCCCGCAGCAGGAACAGCAGCCAGGTGAGGCTGAAGCCGATGCGCAGCACGGCGGTCTGGTACGGGCCGAGGGCGGAGTCGGTGACCCGGGCGATGGCCCGGGAGACCGCCAGCGACAGACGGGTCATCCGATGCCTCCCCGCATCTCGTCCTCCGGCAGCAGCCACCAGGGCAGCACCCGGTACACGGCCTTGTCCGACGCCTTCTCCCCGCTCCACGACGGCGGCGGCACCTGGGTGGTGCGCGAGCGCACCTGGACGCGCGCGACCTCGCCGTCCCGCCCCGCCGCGTCCGCACGGTCCAGACGCATGACCATGATCCGCCGCAGGTACGACTCGGACAGGGCCCCGCGCAGGCCCACCGGGCGGTTGTCGTCGTCGTGGGTGGAGACGTAGAAGTCCCAGGCGCGGCGCAGCTCGTTCTGCTGGGTGTGACTGGGCGCCGGGTTGCCGTCGATGTCCCGTCCGTCCTGCGCCGACAGGTCGTACCAGCCGGTGGTGCGGCTTCCGCCGTCCGGCGTGCGGATCTCGGCTCTGACCTGCACGGACACGTTCTGCTGGAGCGGGTTCGGGGCGAACAGCTTCCAGTTCTGCTCGAACTCCGGGTAGATCCAGTCGGCGATCGTCCCGCTGTGCTTCTTGCTCACCGTGTTCGGCGGCGCCACGTGCAGGAACGTCATGCCGAGGTGTACGCAGACCGCGATGGCGACGACCGCGAGGGCCAGGGCGGCGCCGATCTGGTGGCGCAGGGAGAGAGCGGCGACGCCGGTGCGGGGTCCGTCGGAGGCGTCTCGCATCGGCTGCTCCGCGGCGGCCGTCTCCGTGCGGTCCGGTGACGGCGGCTTCGAGGCGGAAGGTCCGTCCGCCGGTGCCGCGGGGCCCCGCAGCGGGGCGCGCGGCGCCGGCACGCCCGGCTCCGCGGGCCCGTGCCGGGCGTCCAAGCCCTTGTCCTGCGCGTCCATTCCGCCCCGATCCCCGAGTCCCCGGTCCCTTGCCGCCTCTTGCCCGGCCCTGAGGCCCTCGCCGCGCTGGGCCACGACCGCTCCGCCGCGTCGCACGGAACGGTACTCAGCCCCCGCCGCCCGGGCACAGCCCCGTCGGCGCTCCGTCCCGTGGCGGTCACCACGTCCGGCCGCCCACGGGCGCCGGCGGCCGGCACCGGCAGGTTATCCACAGCGGTTGACACCTCGCGGCCCCCGTCTCACCATGGAACCGCACGAACCGAACGATCGGTCGGGAGCGTGCTCCGGTAAGCATCCAGGTCGAGGGGGACCCCATGGCGACAGCAGCCGCCCGCGATACGGCCGGCAGTCCGACGGCGTACGACGCGCCGGAGGGCCCCGGCGACACCGACGTCTTCCAGCGCGCCTTCGACGCGGCCGTCGCCGCAGACGAGCGGATCGAGCCGCGCGACTGGATGCCGGACGCCTACCGCGCCACGCTCGTGCGGCAGATCGCCCAGCACGCGCACTCCGAGATCATCGGCATGCAGCCGGAGGCCAACTGGATCACCCGCGCCCCCTCCCTGCGCCGCAAGGCCATCCTCATGGCGAAGGTCCAGGACGAGGCCGGACACGGGCTGTATCTGTACAGCGCGGCCGAGACCCTCGGCGTGAGCCGCGACGAGCTGCTCGACAAGCTGCACACCGGCCGCCAGAAGTACTCCTCGATCTTCAACTACCCGACACTGACCTGGGCCGACGTCGGCGCCATCGGCTGGCTGGTGGACGGCGCCGCGATCACCAACCAGGTCCCCCTGTGCCGCTGCTCCTACGGCCCGTACGCCCGCGCGATGGTCCGCATCTGCAAGGAGGAGTCCTTCCACCAGCGCCAGGGGTACGAGCTGCTGCTCGCCCTCAGCAAGGGCACCCCCGAGCAGCACGCGATGGCGCAGGACGCGGTGGACCGCTGGTGGTGGCCGTCGCTGATGATGTTCGGCCCGCCCGACGACGAGTCGCAGCACTCCGCCCGGTCGATGGCCTGGAAGATCAAGCGGCACTCCAACGACGAGCTGCGCCAGCGCTTCGTCGACATCTGCGTCCCGCAGGCGGAGTCCCTCGGCCTCACCCTCCCCGACCCGGACCTGAAGTGGAACGAGGAGCGCGGGCACTACGACTTCGGCGCCATCGACTGGTCGGAGTTCTGGGACGTCCTCAAGGGCAACGGCCCGTGCAACGAACAGCGCCTGTCCCGCCGCAGGACGGCCCACGAGGAGGGCGCCTGGGTCCGGGAGGCGGCAGCGGCCCACGCCGCCAAGCACAGCAACGACACGACGGGAGCGACGCGCGCATGACCCACACCGACTGGCCGCTGTGGGAGGTCTTCGTGCGCTCGCGCCGCGGCCTGTCCCACACCCACGCCGGCAGCCTGCACGCCCCGGACGCGGAGCTCGCCCTGCGCAACGCGCGCGATCTGTACACCCGGCGCGGCGAGGGCGTCTCCATCTGGGTCGTGCCGT
The DNA here is from genome assembly GCF_022696125.1 of Streptomyces sp. GB4-14. Taxonomy (NCBI): domain Bacteria; kingdom Bacillati; phylum Actinomycetota; class Actinomycetes; order Kitasatosporales; family Streptomycetaceae; genus Streptomyces; species Streptomyces sp. GB4-14. Next base: position 3,130,189 of record NZ_RZHO01000002.1, read on the forward strand.
CCTCCGCCGTCACGGCCTCCTCGCCCGACGAGAAGGACCCCTTCTTCGAGCCGGCCGCCGACAAGGCCTACCGCCACCCGACCTTCTACGAGATCCCCGAGGGGGTGCAGCACCTGTGACCACGACACCCGCCGCGGACACGGTCCCCACGGCCGCCGCGCTCGCCCTCGGCGACGACGCCCTGGTGCTCTCCCACCGCCTCGGCGAGTGGGCCGGGCACGCCCCCGTGCTGGAGGAGGAGGTCGCCCTCGCCAACATCGCGCTCGACCTGCTCGGCCAGGCCCGGGTGCTGCTGTCGATGGCCGGCGACGAGGACGAGCTGGCCTTCCTGCGCGAGGAGCGTGCCTTCCGCAACCTCCAGCTGGTGGAGCAGCCGAATGGCGACTTCGCCCACACCATCGCCCGCCAGCTGTACTTCTCGGTCTACCAGCACCTCCTGCACGACCGGCTGGCCTCCGGCGACGGCCCCTTCGCCCCGCTGGCCGGCAAGGCCGTCAAGGAGGCCGCCTACCACCGCGATCACGCCGAGCAGTGGACCCTGCGCCTCGGTGACGGCACGGACGAGAGCCACGCGCGCATGCAGCGGGCCCTGGACGCGCTGTGGCGCTTCACCGGCGAGATGTTCCAGCCCGTCGAGGGGATCGACGGCATCGACTGGCCCGGCCTGGAGAGCGCCTGGCGGGAAGCGGTCGAGGACGTGCTGGGCCGCGCCACGCTCACCGTGCCCGAGGGCCCCCGCTCGGGAGCCTGGAGGGCCGGCGCGGGCCGCCAGGGCCTGCACACGGAACCGTTCGGCCGGATGCTCGCCGAGATGCAGCATCTGCACCGCAGCCACCCGGGGGCGACATGGTGACCACCACGCCCCTGGAGGAGCAGCTGCTGGAGCTCGCCGGCTCGGTGCCCGACCCGGAGCTGCCCGTGCTGACCCTGCGCGAGCTGGGCGTGGTCCGCGCGGTGCGGGCGCACGGCACGGACAGCGTCGAGGTCGACCTGACCCCGACCTACACCGGCTGCCCGGCCGTCGAGGTGATGAGCCTCGACATTGAGCGCGTGCTGCGCGAGCACGGCGTCCGCGAGGTCACGGTGCGCACGGTCCTCGCCCCGGCCTGGTCGACCGACGACATCACCGACGAAGGCCGCCGCAAACTGCGGGAGTTCGGCATCGCCCCACCGCGCACGGGCGCCGCGCCGGGCCCCGTGCGGGTCGAGCTGGGCCCCACGCGCCGCGAGGGCGGCGCCGCCGACGGGACGCGGGAGCCCGTCCGCTGCCCGCACTGCGGCTCCCCCGAGACCGAGTTGCTCAGCCGTTTCTCCTCCACCGCGTGCAAGGCGCTGCGCCGCTGCCTGACCTGCCGTGAACCGTTCGACCACTTCAAGGAGTTGTGATGGCCCGCTTCCACCGGCTCCGGGTGGCCGCGGTCGACCGGCTCACCGACGACTCCGTCGCCCTCACCCTCGCCGTCCCCCCGGAGCTGCGTGAGGAGTACCGCCACGTGCCCGGGCAGCACCTCACGCTGCGCCGCGTCGCCGACGGCGAGGAGATCCGCCGCACCTATTCGATCTGCTCCCCCGCCCCCGACGGCGAGGCGCCGAGCACCCTGCGGGTCGGGGTGCGGCTCGTGGAGGGTGGCGCGTTCTCCACCTACGCGCTGAAGGAGATCGGCCTCGGCGACGAGCTGGAGGTCATGACCCCCGCGGGACGCTTCACGCTTCCCCCGGCCCCGGGCCTGTACGCGGCCGTGGTCGGCGGCAGCGGCATCACCCCGGTGCTGTCGATCGCTTCGACGCTCCTGGCCCGTGAGCCGGAGGCCCGGTTCTGCCTGATACGCAGCGACCGGACGACCGCCTCGACGATGTTCCTGGAGGAGGTCGCCGACCTGAAGGACCGCTTCCCCGACCGGTTCCAGCTGGTGACGGCCCTCTCCCGGGAGGAGCAGCAGGCCGGGCTGCCGTCCGGGCGGCTGGACCGGGAGCGGCTGTCCTCGCTGCTGCCGGTGCTGCTGCCGGTGGACCGGGTCGACGGCTGGTTCCTGTGCGGACCGTACGGACTGGTGGAGGGCGCCGAGCGGGCGCTGCGCGGGCTGGGCGTCGCCCGCTCCCGCATTCATCAAGAGATCTTCCACGTGGCCTCCGGACCGTCCGCCTCCGCCGGAGCCTCGGCCGCCCCCGCGTACAGCACGGTGACGGCGCGGCTCGACGGGCGCGGCGGCACCTGGCCCGTCCAGGCGGGCGAGTCCCTGCTGGACACGGTGCTGCGCAACCGCCCCGACGCGCCCTATGCCTGCAAGGGCGGCGTGTGCGGCACCTGCCGGGCCTTCCTGGTCTCCGGCGAGGTGCGCATGGACCGCAACTTCGCCCTGGAGTCGGAGGAGACGGAGGCGGGGTACGTCCTGGCCTGCCAGTCGCATCCGGTCACGGAGAAGGTCGAGCTGGACTTCGACCGTTGACGCCCTGAGCCCGGACACCGCTGAACCCGGACACCGCTGAGGCCGCCGGTCCGGTCCCACGGGGCGGTACCAGCGCCCGGCACGCCTTGTGGGGCGTGCCGGGCGACCGTCAGAGCACGTGGCCCGGCTGTCCGTCGTCCGTGACGACGGGACGCCCCGCGGCCTCCCACACCTGCATCCCGCCGTCCACGTTCACGGCGTCGATCCCCTGCTGGGCCAGGTACATGGTGACCTGGGCCGAGCGTCCGCCGGAGCGGCAGATCACATGGATCCGGCCGTCCTGCGGGGCGGCCTCGGTCAGCTCGCCGTAGCGGGCGACGAACTCGCTGATCGGGATGTGCAGCGCGCCTTCGGCGTGACCGGCCTTCCATTCGTCGTCCTCACGGACGTCCAGCAGGAAGTCGCCGTCCTTGAGGTCGCCGACCTGGACCGTGGGCACACCAGCTCCAAAACTCATGCCTCCGACGCTACCGGACCGGGCACGTCCACAGGCCGCCGTCCACAGGCTGCCGTCCGCAGGCTGCGTCCGCGGGGGCCGGCTCAGTCCTGCAGCGCCGCCAGCTCCGCCTCGCGCTGGGCCAGCTGGGCCCGCAGCTGCGCGGCGATGTCCTCGAGCAGCCCGTCGGGGTCGTCGGGCGCCAGCCGCAGCATGGAGCCGATGGCGCTCTCCTCCAGGTTCCGGGCGACCAGCGTGAGCAGTTCCTTGCGCTGGGAGAGCCATTCGAGGCGGGCGTAGAGCTCGTCCGCGGGGCTGGGGGTGTGCTTCAGCTCCGGTCCGGCGGCCCACTCCTCGGCGAGTTCGCGCAGCTCGTCCGCGCTGCCGCGGGCGTAGGCGGCGTTGACGCGGGTGATGAACTCCTCGCGCCGGGCGCGTTCCTTGTCCTCCTGCGCCAGGTCGGGGTGCGCCTTGCGGGCCAGCTCGCGGTAGAGCCTGCGGGCCTCCTCGCTGGGCCGCACCCGCTGCGGGGGACGCACCGGCTGGTCCGTGAGCATGGCGGTGGCCTCGGGGAACAGTCCGTCCCCGTCCATCCAGCCGTTCATCAGCTCCTCGACGCCGGGGATCGGCATCAGCCGGGCGCGCGCCTCGTCTGCCTTCCGCCGGTCCTCGGGGTCGTCGCTGCGGGCCGCCTTGATCTCGAGGATCCGGGCGTCCAGCTCCTCGAGGCGGGCGTACATGGGGCCCAGCTTCTGTTCGTGCAGCCGGGAGAAGTTCTCGACCTCGACGCGGAACGTCTCCACGGCGATCTCGAACTCGATCAGCGCCTTCTCCGCCGCCCGCACGGCCTGTTCCAGCCGCTCCTCGGGCCGCGTCGCGCCGTCACCGGCGGGCGTACGCTGCGCGCCGGCGCCTTCACCCTGGTCACCTTCCGAGGTCGTCACCCGGACAGCGTAGGCCACCTGCGGGGACGGCACGCCCCGTCACCAGCGTGCGCCGGCGTGGGGCCGGGACGTCCCGTGGCGGACCGGCTCAGACCCCCGTCTCCGCCGCGATCCGCCCCGCGCGTACGGCCGCCACCAGGTCCGTGTGATCGGCCTCGGTACGGTCGGCGTAGGCGACGGCGAACGCGGCGACCGCCTCGTCCAGTTCGTCGGTCTTGCCGCAGTACCCGGCGATCAGGCGGGGGTCGGCGCTGTGACTGTGGGCGCGGGCCAGCAGGGCGCCGGTCATGCGGGCGTAGTCGTCGATCTGGTCGGCGGCCAGCGCGGCCGGGTCCACGCTGCCCTTGCGGTTGCGGAACTGGCGCACCTGGTAGGGGCGCCCGTCGACGGTGGTCCAGCCCAGCAGGCTGTCGCTTATCACCTGCATCCGCTTCTGGCCCTCGACCACACGGCGGCCCTCGTGCTCCGCCTCGGGTGCGTCGAAACCGGCGGCCGGGAGGTGCGGCACCAGCGCCGAGGGACGGGCCTCCTTGACCTGGAGGACGAGCGGCTCGCCCCGGTGGTCGAGCAGCAGCACGACGTAGGAGCGGGTGCCGACGCTGCCCGTGCCGACCACGCGGAACGCCACGTCGTGCACGGCGTGGCGGGCCAGGAGGGGGTGGCGGTCGGCCGGGAGCGTGGCGAGGTACTGCTCGAGGGAGGAGGCGACGGCACACGCCTCGGCGTCCGGGACGCGGCGCAGCACGGGCGGGGCGTCGACGAAGCGGCGTCCGCCGTCCTCGGTGCGCTCGGTGGACTTGGCGGCGAAGCGGCCGCTGGTGTTGGCGCGGGCCTTCTCGGCGACCCGCTCCAGGGTGCCGACGAGGTCGTGCGCGTCGGTGTGGGAGACGAGCTCCTCGTCCGCGATGGCGTTCCACGCGTCCAGCGCCGGCAGCTTGGCCAGCAGCCGCATGGTGCGGCGGTAGGCTCCCACCGCGTCGTGGGCGGCCGCTCTGCAGACGTCCTCGTCCGCGCCGGCCTCGCGACCGGCGAGCACGAGGGAGGCGGCGAGCCGCTTGAGGTCCCACTCCCAGGGGCCGTGCACGGTCTCGTCGAAGTCGTTGAGGTCGATGACCAGGCTGCCGCGGGCATCACCGTAGAGGCCGAAGTTGGCCGCGTGGGCGTCTCCGCAGATCTGGGCGCCGATCCCGGTGACGGGCGTGCGGGCGAGGTCGTGGCCCATGAGGCCTGCCGAGCCGCGCAGGAAGGCGAACGGGGTGGCCGTCATCCGTCCGACGCGGAGGGGCGCCAGCTCGGGCAGCCGGCCGCGGCTGGACTCCTCGACGGCGGTCACGGCGTCGGGCCGGGACGCGTCCAGGTCCAGGGCGGCGTGGGCGCTCCGGGGGATCCGTGCGCGCAGCGCCTTGCCCTCCTGCTTGGGCGTGCCGGCGGCGGGCCAGCGGCCGAATCCCGGCACCCGCGGCAGCCGCGGTCCGTTCCCGGCGTCCGCCGCTCCGGACACTCCGGCGTCCCCTTCCACCCCTCCGGCTCGGGCGTCGCTCATCAGGACCACCTCCCCTCTGCACATGTGTGCGGTGCACACCCGTCGACATCGATCGAGCAGACCGTACAGCCGGTGGGCACGCTGACGGCAGCCCTGTGGACAACGCACAGCCTGCGGAAACCCGAGGACGAGGGCCCCTCTGCTCCGACCCGGCCCTCCGGCACGACCCGACCCTCCGGCCCGAAACCCGATCCTCCGGCCTGACCGTCCCGTCCGTCCGTCCGCCCGACCGTCCCGCCCGTCCGACCCTCCCATCCGCCCGACCGTCCGACCACGCCCGTCCGTCCGACCGCGCACCGCACCCCGACCTCCGGGACCGCACCCCGCCCCCGGTCCGTTACGACCGGAGTTCACCCCTCTTGCCGCCCCTGCGCACGCAATTGGATCATGAGATGTTCCTCACACGCCCACCCGCCGCACAGTGATCCGGACATGCGAAACGGGCGGCATCCGATGGATGCCGCCCGTTCGACGGTGTGCGCGAGGGGGGAGTTGAACCCCCACGCCCTTTCGGGCACTGGAACCTGAATCCAGCGCGTCTGCCTATTCCGCCACCCGCGCATTGGGTGTGTCTTCCGGTCCTTGCCCCGTGGGGCCTGGCGCCTTCCGACATCGAGAACATTAGCACGCTGGCCGGGGTGGATTCACATCCCTTGTTCGGGGACCGCCTCCGACCGGCGACGACGCCGCCACCGCCCCCACAGGGCCTCCCGTCCACACCCGCCCGGGCCCCGGCCTGCCCTCCTCGCTCCCCCCGGGTGAGCCCGCCGCCGTCCACAGAGACGACCCGCACCCGTGTTCATGTCGCGGCCATGACCGCCTCACGTATCAACCTCGTACCGGAGGAGCCCGTCTCCCCAGAAGGCGGACGGAGTCCACCGCCGGGTGCGGGACACTGGTCTGTGGCCCCCTCTACGATCCATGGCAGAACGACGGGCACCACCACGGCCGGCGGAGTTCGAAGAGGAGCCTGGGAGGGAACTTCGTCAGGCGTCGACACCCGGCGGCCGGGCGGACAGGGGGAACCAGCCGATCGGGCGGCGCGTGGATACGATCAGTAAGCAGTACCAGGTAAGCGGTGCACACAACGGTGCACGGGGCAGTACACAGGACGGCAGCGACGGAGGAGGTGCCCCATGGGAGTCCTGAAGAAATTCGAGCAGCGTCTCGAAGGTCTGGTCAACGGCACCTTCGCCAAGGTGTTCAAGTCCGAGGTCCAGCCCGTGGAGATCGCCGGCGCGCTCCAGCGGGAGTGCGACAACAACGCCACCATCTGGAACCGCGACCGGACCGTCGTGCCCAACGACTTCATCGTGGAACTGAGCACACCGGACTTCGAGCGGCTGAGCCCGTACTCCGGGCAGCTCGGCGACGAGCTCGCGGGCATGGTCCGCGACTACGCCAAGCAGCAGCGCTACACGTTCATGGGTCCGATCAAGGTGCATCTGGAGAAGGCCGAGGACCTCGACACCGGCCTGTACCGGGTGCGCAGCCGCACGCTCGCCTCCTCCGCCAGCCAGGCGGCGGCCCCCGGCGCGGCCGCCCCGGCCCCGCCCGCCGGCCGTCCCGGCGGCTACGGCTACCCGCCGGCCGCCGCCGCGGGCGTCCCGCCCATGCCCGCCGCGCCGCCTCCCGGCCGTCCCGGCGGCTACGGCTACCCGCCGGCCGCGGCCCCCGGCCCGGTGCCCGGCGGACGCACCCGCTACTGGATCGAGATCAACGGCACCCGCCACCAGATCTCCCGCCCCACCCTGGTGATGGGCCGCAGTACCGAGGCCGACGTGCGGATCGACGACCCCGGCGTCTCCCGCCGGCACTGCGAGATCCGGACCGGAACGCCCTCGACGATCCAGGACCTCGGCTCCACCAACGGCATCGTGGTGGACGGGCAGCACACCACCCGCGCTACGCTCCGCGACGGCTCGCGGATCGTCGTGGGCAGCACCACCGTTATCTATAGGCAAGCCGAAGGGTGAAGCGGGGGCAATGTCAGAGCTGACCCTCACGGTCATGCGGCTGGGTTTCCTGGCCGTTCTGTGGCTGTTCGTGATCGTGGCCGTGCAGGTCATCCGGAGTGACCTGTTCGGCACTCGCGTCACCCAGCGCGGATCCCGGCGCGAGGCCGGCCGGCAGCAGGCGGCCCGTCAGGCGCCGCCCCAGCAGCGCCAGCAGTCCTCCGGCGGCCGCCGCGGCCGCAACACCCCCACCAAGCTGGTCGTGACCGAGGGCACCCTGACCGGTACCACCGTCGCGCTCCAGGGCCAGACCATCACCCTGGGCCGGGCGCACGACAGCACGATCGTGCTGGACGACGACTACGCCTCCAGCCGCCATGCCAGGATCTACCCGGACCGCGACGGTCAGTGGATCGTCGAGGACCTGGGCTCCACCAACGGCACCTACCTGGACCGGACCCGGCTGACGACCCCCACACCGATTTCGCTGGGCGCACCGATCCGCATCGGCAAGACCGTCATCGAGCTGCGGAAGTAGTACGAGAATGAGCGAGCGGAGCGAGCACGCAGTGGGGGTCCTCACCCAGGGTCCCGGCGCGCTCCCGACCGGAGGGTGGGCAGTGTGGCTCGACACGACCGGCTGTACCCGGAGCCGACGGGCGAGGTGCGCATGAGTCTGTCCCTGCGCTTCGCCGCCGGATCGCACAAGGGCATGATCCGGGAGGGCAACGAGGACTCCGGTTACGCCGGTCCCCGCCTGCTCGCCATCGCCGACGGCATGGGCGGCGCCGCGGCCGGAGAGGTCGCCTCCTCCGAGGCGATCTCCACCATCGTCGCCCTCGACGACGACGTGCCCGGCTCCGACCTGCTCACCTCCCTCGGCACGGCCGTCCAGCGGGCCAACGACCAGCTCCGCATGATGGTCGAGGAGGACCCTCAGCTCGAGGGCATGGGCACCACCCTGACCGCGCTGCTGTGGACCGGCCAGCGCCTGGGCATGGTGCACGTCGGCGACTCCCGTGCCTACCTCCTGCGGGACGGCGTCCTCACCCAGATCACGCAGGACCACACCTGGGTGCAGCGTCTGGTGGACGAGGGCCGGATCACCGAGGAGGAGGCCACCACCCACCCGCAGCGGTCCCTGCTGATGCGGGCCCTGGGCAGCGGCGAGCACGTCGAACCCGACCTCTCCATCCGCGAGGTCCGGGCCGGCGACCGCTACCTGATCTGCTCCGACGGCCTGTCCGGCGTGGTCTCCCACCAGACCCTCGAGGAGGCCCTGGCCAGCTACCAGGGCCCCGAGGAGACGGTCCAGAACCTGATCGAGCTGGCGCTGCGCGGCGGCGGGCCCGACAACATCACCGTGATCGTCGCGGACGTGCTCGACCTGGACACCGGGGACACCCTGGCCGGGCAGCTGTCCGACACCCCGGTCGTGGTCGGCGCCGTCGCGGAGAACCAGAACCAGCTGCACGACAACGGCATCATGCAGACGCCCGCGGGCCGTGCCTCCGGCCTCGGGCGGCGGCGCGGCGGGGGCGGCGAGTTCGGCCCGCCCGGCAGCGGCGACGTCACCGGTTTCATCCAGACCGACGGCTTCGGCTACGGCGACGACGACTTCGTCAAGCCCGCCAGGAACCGCCGGTGGATCAAGAGGTCCGTGTACAGCCTGCTCACGCTGGCCGTCATCGGCGCCGGCCTGTACGGCGGATGGCGCTGGACGCAGACGCAGTACTACGTCGGCGCCAAGGGCGAGCACGTCGCGCTGTACCGGGGCATCAACCAGGACCTGGCCTGGGTGTCCCTCTCGAAGGTCGAGAAGGACCACCCCGAGATCGAACTCAAGTACCTGCCGCCCTACCAGCGCAAGCAGGTCGAGGCGACCATCGTCGAGGGCGATCTCTACGGCGCGCGGGAGAAGATCGAGGAACTGGCCGTCCAGGCCTCCGCGTGCAAGAAGCAGGCCGAGCGGCGCGCCGCCGACACCGAGAAGAACGCGCGCACCGGCGAGGGCGAGGCCGGAGGCACCACGGGAACCACCCCCGCCTCCTTCGCGTCCAAGGCATCGCCGTCACCGAACCCTTCCGGCTCGGCGAAGGCCCCTGACCCGGAGCAGTCCACGCCCCCGTCCACGACCGCACCCACTACCAGCCCCGGCCCCAGCCTCTCGGAGGAAGAGCAGAAGGTCGTCTCGCTGTGCGGTAAGCAGTAGGCAAGCCGTGAGAGGCCCTGTCACACGATGAGCAGTACTTCCAACCCGTCGACGCAGCACACGTCCACGATCGGTGCCATCGGCGCGCCCAGCCGCCGCAACACCGAGCTGGCGCTGCTCGTGTTCGCCGTCGTCATCCCGGTCTTCGCCTACGCCAACGTGGGTCTCGCCCTCGACGACCAGGTGCCCGCCGGGCTGCTGAGCTACGGCCTGGGCCTCGGTCTGATGGCGGGCCTCGGCCACCTCGCCGTACGCAAGTTCGCGCCGTACGCGGACCCGCTGCTGCTGCCGCTCGCCACGCTGCTCAACGGCCTGGGACTCGTCGCCATCTGGCGTCTGGACCAGTCCGAGCGCCTCCAGGCGAGCCGGACCTTCGTGGAGGCGGCGCCACGCCAGCTGATGTACTCGGCGATCGGCGTGGCCTTCTTCGTGGCCGTGCTGTTCTTCCTCAAGGACCACCGCGTCCTGCAGCGCTACACCTACATCTCGATGGCCGGCGCGCTGGTGCTGCTGCTCCTTCCGCTGGTCCCGGGCATCGGCCACAACGTCTTCGGCGCGAGGATCTGGATCAAGATCCCCGGCCTCGGCACCCTCCAGCCCGGTGAGTTCGCCAAGATCGTCCTGGCGGTGTTCTTCGCGGGATACCTGATGGTCAAGCGGGACGCGCTGGCCCTGGCCAGCCGCCGCTTCATGGGCCTGTACCTGCCGCGCGGCCGTGACCTCGGCCCGATCATCGTGGTCTGGATCATCTCCATCCTGATCCTGGTCTTCGAGACCGACCTCGGTACCTCGCTGCTGTTCTTCGGCATGTTCGTGATCATGCTGTACGTCGCCACCGAGCGGACCAGCTGGATCGTGTTCGGTCTGCTGATGTCCGCGGCCGGCGCCGTCGGCGTCGCGAGCTTCGAGCCGCACATCCAGACGCGTGTGCAGGCCTGGCTGGACCCGATGCGCGAGTTCGAGCTGAGCCGCGCCGGCGTCCAGGACGGCATCGTCCACTCCGAGCAGGCCATGCAGGCGCTGTGGGCCTTCGGCTCCGGCGGCACGCTCGGCTCCGGCTGGGGCCAGGGCCACTCCGACCTCATCGGCTTCGCCGCCAACTCCGACTTCATCCTCGCCACCTTCGGCGAGGAGCTGGGCCTGGCCGGCGTCATGGCGCTGCTGCTGCTCTACGCGCTGATCGTGGAGCGGGGCGTGCGCACCGCGCTCGCCGCCCGTGACCCGTTCGGCAAGCTGCTCGCCATCGGCCTCTCCGGCGCCTTCGCGCTCCAGGTCTTCGTGGTGGCCGGCGGCGTCATGGGCCTCATCCCGCTGACCGGTATGACGATGCCCTTCCTGGCCTACGGAGGTTCCTCCGTGATCGCCAACTGGGCGCTGATCGGCATCCTGCTCAGGATCAGCGACACCGCCCGCCGTCCGGCGCCCGCACCCGTCTCCAACCCCGACGCCGAGATGACCCAGGTGGTCCGCCCGTGAACAAGCCCCTGCGCCGGGTCGCCATCTTCTGCGGCCTGCTCATGCTCGCCCTGCTCGTCCGGAACAACTGGATCCAGTACGCCCAGGCCGACAAGCTCCGGACGGACGAGAAGAACCGCCGGGTGGCGATCGAGCGGTACGCCACCCCGCGCGGCGACATCATCGTCGACGGCGAGCCCATCACCGGCCACAAGGCCACCGGCGGCGACTTCGCCTACAAGCGGACGTACAAGAACGGCGCCATGTGGGCGCCGGTTACCGGCTACGTCTCCCAGGCCTTCGGCGCCAACCAGCTGGAGTCCATCGAGGACGGCATCCTCACCGGCAACGACGACCGGCTCTTCTTCCGCAACACCCTCGACATGCTGACCGGCAAGAAGAAGCAAGGCGGCAACGTCGTCACCACGCTCAGCGGCGCCGCCCAGAAGGCCGCCTACAACGGCCTGAAGAAGCAGGGCGGCAAGGGTTCCGTCGTCGCCCTGGAGCCGTCCACCGGCAAGATCCTCGCGCTCGCCTCGTACCCGTCGTACGACCCGTCCACGATCGCGGGCAACAGCCTGGAGACGGACGCCAAGGCGTGGGAGAAGCTGCAGAAGAAGAACAACCCGGACGACCCGATGCTGAACCGGGCGCTCCGTGAGGTGTACCCGCCCGGCTCGACCTTCAAGGTCGTCACGGCGGCCGCCGCGCTGGAGCACGGCATGGTCGAGGACGCGGACCAGAAGACCGACACCCCGCTGCCCTACATCATGAAGGGCACCACGACCGAGCTGAAGAACGACGGCGACCTGCCCTGCAAGGACGCCAGCCTCCGCGAGGCGCTCCGTGTGTCGTGCAACACCGTGTTCGGCAAGCTCGGCACCGACCTCGGCAACGACAAGATGCTGGAGACGGCCAAGAAGTTCGGCTTCGGCCAGGAGCACTTCACGCCGGTCCGCACCAGCGCCTCCCTGTTCGACAAGGACATGGAGCCGTCGCAGGTCGCGCTGTCCTCCATCGGCCAGTACAACACCGCGGCGACCCCGTTGCAGATGGCCATGGTCGCCGCCGCCGTCGCCAACAACGGCACACTGATGAAGCCGTACATGGTCGACGAGCTGCAGACGCCGAGCCTGGACACCGTCGAGAAGACGGACCCGGAGAAGCTGAGCGAGCCGCTCTCGCCGGAGAACGCCCAGATCCTCCAGTCGATGATGGAGACCGTCGTCAACGACGGCACCGGCGGCAACGCCAAGATCGACGGCGTCACGGTCGGCGGCAAGACCGGTACCGCCCAGCACGGCGAGAACAACAGCAAGAACCCGTACGCGTGGTTCATCTCCTACGCCAAGACCGGCGACGGCAGCGCGCCGGTCGCCGTGGCGGTCGTCATCGAGGACGAGAACGCGGTGCGAGGTGACATCTCCGGCGGCGGCCTCGCCGCCCCGATCGCCAAGAGCGTGATGGAGGCGGTCCTCAAGAGCAAGCAGTGACCCCGGTCACGTCCGCTTCACATCGGTGCACGTTGCGGTACCGGTCCTGTATCGGCTGACGCACTTTGCCAGGGCACAGAAAAAGAGCCGGGTACGGTAGGCCCGGAACGCAGCCTCCGATCGCACAAGGGTGCCGGTCGGGACCGACGGAGAGGGCTGGTAGGTAGCTATGGAAGAGCCGCGTCGCCTCGGCGGCCGGTACGAACTGGGCCAGGTGCTCGGTCGCGGTGGAATGGCGGAGGTCTACCTCGCGCACGACACCCGTCTCGGCCGCACCGTGGCAGTGAAGACGCTGCGCGCCGATCTTGCGCGTGACCCGTCCTTCCAGGCCCGGTTCCGCCGGGAGGCCCAGTCGGCCGCCTCGCTCAACCATCCCGCGATCGTCGCGGTCTACGACACGGGCGAGGACTACATCGACGGGGTCTCCATCCCGTACATCGTCATGGAGTACGTCGACGGCTCCACGCTCCGTGAGCTGCTGCACAGCGGTCGCAAGCTCCTGCCGGAGCGGACGCTGGAGATGACCATCGGCATCCTCCAGGCGCTCGAGTACTCCCACCGGGCCGGCATCGTCCACCGCGACATCAAGCCCGCCAACGTCATGCTGACGCGCAACGGCCAGGTCAAGGTCATGGACTTCGGCATCGCCCGCGCCATGGGCGACTCCGGCATGACGATGACCCAGACCGCCGCCGTCATCGGCACCGCCCAGTACCTCTCCCCGGAGCAGGCCAAGGGCGAGCAGGTCGACGCGCGGTCCGACCTGTACTCCACGGGCTGCCTGCTGTACGAACTGCTCACCGTGCGGCCGCCGTTCGTCGGCGACTCCCCCGTCGCGGTCGCGTACCAGCATGTGCGGGAGGAGCCGCAGCCGCCGAGCGTCTTCGACCCCGAGATCACGCCCGAGATGGACGCGATCGTACTGAAGGCGCTGGTCAAGGACCCCGACTACCGCTACCAGTCGGCCGACGAGATGCGCGCCGACATCGAGGCCTGCCTCGACGGCCAGCCGGTCGCGGCGACGGCCGCCATGGGCGCCGTCGGCTACGGCGGCTACCCGGACGACCAGCCGACGACGGCGCTGCGCGCGGACGCCGGCCCGGGCGCGGGCGCCACCTCGATGCTGCCGCCCATGAACCCGGACGACGGGGGCTACGGCTACGACGAGCGTCAGAGCCGGCGCCGCCCGCAGAAGAACAACACCAGCACGATATTGCTGGTCGTGGCCGGTGTTCTGGTCCTGATCGGCGCCATCCTGATCGGCCGGTGGGCGATCAGCGGCGACAGCGTGGACAACAGCACTGTCGCGACCCCCAACTTCGTCGGTGTGACCAAGGCGGACGCCCAGAAACTCGCCACCAACAGCGAGTTGGAGCTGAGCTTCACGGAGAAGCCCTGCGAGAACCAAGCCAGGGGCAATATCTGTGATCAGGACCCTAAGCCCGGGACCAGGGTGGACAAGGGGGACACCATCAGTCTCGATGTATCCACCGGTGCGCCCAAGGTCGCGGTGCCGAGCGTGATCGGCGACAAGCTCGAGGACGCCAAGGCCGAACTCGAGGGCGAGAAGTACGGGTTCGTCGTCGAGGTCGAGGAAGAGATCAGCGGCGAGGAACCGGGGACGGTCATCGAGCAGAACCCGGACCTCGGTGAAGAGGTGGAGAAGGGCACCACCGTCACCCTCACGGTCGCGAAGGCCGAGGAGAAGGTCACGATCCCGGACGTGGTCACCAAGAGCTGTGAAGAGGCCACGGCCCAGATGACGGCGAACGCTCTCACCGGCACCTGCGTCGAAGAGGAGACCGACGACCCGAACCTGGTCGGCAAGGTCATCCGCACCTCGCCCTCGGCGAACACCCAGGTCTCCAAGAACACCCAGGTCCAGATCTTCATCGGTAAGGCGAAGGCACCCGAGAAGGTCGCCGTGCCCAAGGTCAACGGCCAGCGGCTCGAGGACGCCCAGCGCATGCTCCAGGAGGCGGGCCTCTCCGTCGCCGGCGTGACCGGGCCCAACGACCCCAACGCCCGTGTGATCGGCTCCAACCCGGGCCAGGACAACCCGGTGGACAAGGGCACCGGAGTGACCCTCTTCACGGTCGGCGGCGGCGGCGGTGGCGGAGACGGCGGCTTCTTCGACTGACCCGCGGGTCCCGTACGACAGGAGCCCCGGCCCCCTCTTCGGAGGGGGCCGGGGCTCCTTGCTGTCCCGTGGAAAGGAAGGCGCTCAGCGCAGTTCCTCCGGCGGAGTCCTGTTCTCGTCCACCTTCTCCTTGCGCACCAACTCGCCCCAGACGACGTAGCGGTACTTGCTGGTGTAGATCGGTGTGCAGGTCGTCAGCGTGATGTAGTGGCCGGCCTTCTCGCGGCCAGACTCCTCGGGGACCTTGCCGAGGACGCCGACGTTGTACTTCGAGGTCTCGGGGAGGATGCCGTAGACCTTGTAGACGAACCACGTGTCCCTCGTCTCGAAGACGATAGGATCACCCTTCTTGATCTTGTGGATGCCGTGGAACTTGGCGCCGTGGCCGTCCCGGTGCGCGGCGAGGGAGAAGTTGCCCTTCTTTCCGGACGTCGGCAGCGTCGCCTTCACGGGGTCCGTGTAGTAGCCGGCGACGCCGTCGTTGAGGACCTTCATCGACGTGCCCTTCTCCACGAGGATGTCGTCGTCGCTCATCGTGGGCACGTGCAGGAAGCCGATGCCGTTCTTGCTGTCGTAGACGGCGGGCGCGTCGCGTCCGGCGCCTTCCGGCTCCTGGGCCCAGGAGTCGCGGACCTTGTCCGCCTGCCGGTCCGCGGCGCGGTCCGCGACGACGTTCGTCCACCACAGCGAGTAGACGACGAACAGGCCGAGCACCACGCCCGCGGTGATGAGCATCTCCCCGAAGAAGCTGATCACCATGGCCACCGGCCCCAGACGGCGGCGCCCCCGGGGAGGCGGGGACGCGTGCGTGTGCTGTGCGGTGTCGTCGGCGGTCGCTGCCACGTTTCCTCTGCCCTTAACTGACGAGCGCATCCGGCTTGCCCTTGCTGCGCGGCCGTTCCTCGACCATCTGACCCCAGACGATCAAGCGGTACTTGCTGGTGAACTCAGGTGTGCACGTGGTCAGCGTGATGTAGCGGCCCGGTCCGGTGAAGCCCGAGCCCTTGGGCACCGGGTCGAGGACGCTGACGTTGCTCGGCGGCGTCACCGGCAGCATCGACGCCGTCTTGTAGACGAAGTACTTGTCCTGCGTCTCCACGACGATCGGATCGCCCGGCTGCAGCCGGTTGATGTACCGGAACGGCTCCCCGTGCGTGTTGCGGTGCCCCGCAAGACCGAAGTTGCCGGTCTTGTCGTACGGCATCGCCGTCTTCAGCGCGCCCTCCGCGTAATGGCCGACCATGCCCCGGTCGAGCACCTTCTTGCTGCTGATGCCCTCGGCGATCGGCACGACCACGTCCAGCTTCGGTATGTGCAGCAGCGCGAAGCCCTGCCCGGGCTCGAACGCGCCGGGCCTGCGCTCGCCGTTCGCCCAGTCCTGCTGGAGGTCGCTGGCCTCCTTGCCGGCCTGCGCCTGCGCACGCACGTTCGTCCACCACAGCTGGTACGTCACGAACAGCAGCATCAGCACGCCGGTGGTGATGAACACCTCACCGATGGCGCGGCTCGCCACGACCGCCGGACCGGGCTTGCGCGCCCGTGCCTGGCGGCGTGCCTCCACCCGGGACAGCGGAGCCCCTGTCGCCCCCTCAGAGGCGTTGCCGGCTGCTCTTCCGGCCGTTGACCCGTCCCCGGCCTTGTGGGAGCCTCCACGGCGTCCGTGGCGCTTCCTGGCGGCCTTCCTGCGGGCCGCCCGGCCCCCGGCCGGCGGGGCCTCCTCGCGCGTCGTCCGCGGAGGCGGGTCCGGGATGCGCAGCGCGACGGTCTCCTCGTCGATCGCCGGGAGCTGCGCGGTGGCGTCCTCGGCACCGCCCGTGCGGGGGTCGGGCGTCGCCGCCCGGCCGTACCAGCCGTCCCCGTACGCACCCTGGACCCCGTACGGCTGCCCGCCGTACGAGGTGCCCTGGTCGCCGGCGCCGTATCCGTGGGCGCCGGACTCGCGCTCGGGGCGCAGCGCCGTCACGCCGAGGACCTGCCCACCACCGGGGCGAGCCCCGCCGATCTCGCCACAGCCTCCGTGTCGCCGCACTCCGCAAGCCAGTTGGCCAGCATCCGGTGGCCGTGCTCGGTCAGCACCGACTCGGGGTGGAACTGCACCCCCTCGACCGGGAGTTCACGGTGCCTCAGCCCCATCACGATGCCGTCCGCGGTGCGGGCCGTGACCTCCAGCTCGGCGGGCACGGTGGCCGGCTCGGCGGCCAGCGAGTGGTACCGGGTGGCGGTGAACGGGGAGGGCAGACCGGCGAAGACGCCCTTGCCCTCGTGCGTCACCGGGGAGGTCTTGCCGTGCAGCAGCTCGGGGGCGCGGTCGACGACACCGCCGTACGCCACCTGCATCGACTGCATGCCCAGGCAGACGCCGAAGACCGGCACCCCGTTCGCGGCGCAGTGCCGCACCATGTCCACGCAGACCCCGGCCTCTTCGGGGGTCCCGGGGCCGGGGGACAGCAGCACGCCGTCGAAACCGTCCTGGGCGTGCGACGTGGCCACCTCGTCGTTGCGCAGGACCTCGCACTCGGCGCCCAGCTGGTACAGGTACTGGACGAGGTTGAAGACGAAGCTGTCGTAGTTGTCGACGACGAGAATGCGCGCGCTCACTGGTTGTCCACCGTCACATCGTTGAAGGGCAGCAGCGGCTCCGCCCACGGGAAGACGTACTGGAAGAGGACGTAGACCACGACGGTGATCAGCACGAGTGAGATGAGTGCCCTCACCCATCCGTTGCCCGGCAGATGCCGCCAGATCCAGCTGTACATGCCGTCCCTTCCGTCGTACCACGGCACCAGACCCACGCCGTACGCCACCAGACTAACGGCGCAACGCCCTCTGTTTCCCGGCCTCCACAGGCTGTGTGACAAGCTGACCGGTCCGCTGTGCGCACCCCTCAGTACGTGCCGCGGGGCCGATCGCCTCGATACCGCGCGCATGTTCCACGTGAAACCGGCCGGGCAGGGGGACGGCGGGTGTCAGTCCACGGGTTCGGCGTAGTGCAGGTCCACCGTGCCGGAGTAGCCGGGCAGGGTGGTGGTCCCCTCGTCCTCGACCTCCCAGCCGAGGCCGTAGACGTTGACGTAGACCATGTAGTTCTGGATCGCCGGCGAGGCGGCGAGCGCCTTCTTCAGCTTCTCCGGGTCCCCGACCGCGGTGATCGTGTACGGCGGGGAGTAGACGCGGCCCTGGAGGATCAGGGTGTTGCCCACGCAGCGGACGGCGCTGGTGGAGATCAGCCGCTGGTCCATGACCTGGATGCCCTCGGCGCCGCCCTGCCACATGGCGTTCACCACGGCCTGGAGGTCCTGCTGGTGGATGACCAGGTAGTCCGGCTGCGGCTCGGGATAGCCGGGGAGCTTGGCCGTGGCGTCCGGCGGCGCGTCGTTCAGTGTGACGGTGATCGCCTCACCCTTGAGCTTCTGCGTCCCGGCACGCTTCTCCAGGTCGGCGAGTCTGGCGTCCTCGGCCTCGGTGCTGCCGTCGTCCCGCTCGGCCAGGGCCTCTATGTCCTCGCGCAACGCGCCGTTGGATTCGTCGAGCTCGGCGTTCTTGCGGCTGCGCTCGTGGATCAGATCGGACAGCTTCAGCAGGGAGGCGTCCGTGCGGATGTTGGTGCCCTTGGCCGTGTCGAAGCTGACGAAGAAGAGCAGGCCCGCGAGGGCGAAGATGCCCGCGGTGAGCACCCGCACCGGACGCAGACGGCGTGGGCGCGCCGCGGGACTGGATTCCGTCCCCCGGGAGTCGGCAGAATTGCTCAACGTACCCTTATCTCCTTCGGCGCCGTAGAAGCACTACGCTAACGGACGCCCGGGGGAGCACTCAGAGTCCCCTTGTACGCTGCCCCGAGCCCGACCCAGACCCTGCGCGGCCACGCAGCGCATCGACAGGAGAGACCCTCGTGCCGAAGTCACGTATCCGCAAGAAGGCCGACTACACGCCGCCGCCGGCCAAGCAGACGGCCGCGATCAAGCTGACCAACCGCGCCTGGGTCGCGCCGGTGATGCTGGCGCTGTTCCTCATCGGCCTGGCCTGGATCGTCGTCTTCTACGTCACGGACGGCTCCCTGCCCATCGACAAGCTGGGCAACTGGAACATCGTGGTGGGCTTCGGCTTCATCGCCGCCGGGTTCGGCGTCTCCACGCAGTGGAAGTAGCGCCGGACCGGGCTTTGCGCACGGCTCCGGCCGGCCGCTGAGCCTGCCCTGCCCGGAGGGGTCCACAGCTCTGGGCAGGGTTATCCCCTGAGTTATCCACAGCCCTTGTCCACATGTGGATAGAGGACCCGATCTGTGGATAACCCTCTTCGAGGTTGACGCCGGTGTGACAGAAACACCACCAACCGAAAGCCTGTTCGTATAGGCCCTGAGCTGCGGAAACAGCGGTCAGTGACCGAACACGGCACATGTCTCGCACGATGTGCACAAGATCCGGCACCCTCTGTGGACAAACTCCGGCTCAGGTGAGCTGCGCGGTCCTCACCAGGGTGAGCAGCACGACCACGCCCAGCACCAGCGCACAGGTGCCGTACTGCACCAGCGCCCGCCGCTCGCGCGGAGCGTGCACCATCGCGTAGCCGATGACGACACCGGCGACCAGACCGCCGATGTGGGCCTGCCAGGCGATGCCGGCCCAGCTGAAGGTGATGACGAGGTTGATCGCCAGCAGAGCGATGATCGGCCGCATGTCGTAGCGGAGGCGGCGCATCAGCACGGCCGTCGCGCCGAACAGCCCGAAGACCGCACCCGACGCGCCGAGCGAGGGCGTACTCCCCCCGGCCAGCAGATACGTCAGGGCGCTGCCCGCAAGACCGGAGATCAGATACAGCGCGAGGTAGCGTGCCCGGCCCAGATGCTGCTCCAGCGGTCCGCCCAGCAGCCAGAGACTGAACATGTTGAAGCCGATGTGCCAGATTTCCTCGTGCGTGAACATCGAGGTCACCAGGCGGTACCACTCACCGTCCGCCACGCCCTGGGTGGGCGTGAACGGCGCCGGCGGCCAGGCGCCCACGAGGTAGAGATCGGACAGCAGTGACTTCTCGATCGTCACGGCGAGGAAGACCGCGACGTTGATCCCGATGAGGATCTTGGTCACCAGCCGGGGGTCCGCGGCGACGGTCCCCCCGGCCAGGGTGCGGGGCAGGGAGGCGGACGGCGCGTGCCCCGTGCCCCCACCGCCGCGGACGCACTCCGGGCACTGGAAACCGACCGAGGCCTCGACCATGCACTCCGGGCAGATCGGCCGCTCGCACCGGGTGCAGCGGACGCCGGTCTCGCGGTCCGGGTGGCGATAACAGCCGGGGACGCGCTGGGCGTCCTGCCGGCCGCCGGCGGCCTGGTCTTCCATGAGATCCCCTAGGTCGTTGGAAAAGCCCCGCCCCGCCCATCCTTACGGATGAGCGGGGCGATTGGTTCCCTTGGAGGCTTTCGCGCCCCGGGGAGCGAGGGGCTCAGCCCTCGTGGATCTCGACCGACTCGATGACCACGTCCTTCAGCGGACGGTCGGTGCGCGGGTTGGTCTGCGTCGAGGCGATGGTGTCGACGACCTTCTGGCTGGCGGCGTCGGTGACCTCGCCGAAGATCGTGTGCTTTCGGTTCAGCCAGGCCGTGGGGGAGACCGTGATGAAGAACTGCGAGCCGTTGGTGCCCGGACCCGCATTGGCCATTGCCAGCAGGTAGGGCTTGTCGAAGCGCAGGTCCGGGTGGAACTCGTCCCCGAACTGGTAGCCGGGGCCGCCGGTGCCGTTGCCCAGCGGGTCACCGCCCTGGATCATGAAGCCGCTGATCACCCGGTGGAAGACCGTGCCGTCGTAGAGCTTGTCCGTGGTCTTCTGCCCGGTCTGGGGGTGGGTCCACTCCCGCTCGCCCTTGGCGAGCTCGACGAAGTTCTTGACCGTCTGCGGCGCGTGGTCCGGGAAGAGCTGGACCTGGATGTCGCCGTGATTGGTCTTCAGGGTGGCGTAGAGCTGCGTAGCCACGATGTGCCTTCCGTTGTCTTTCCGTGACTCCCTGATCCTCGCACGGACCGGCCGCGCAGTCGCCCGGCCTCGGTGGAGAGGGGCTGTCCGGGGCCGTACCGCTTGCGGAAATCGTCACGGGTCCTTCCGCGCCGGGGGCACATCGTGCCGATCCGTGGCATCGTCGGCGGCAAACACCCGTTGCACCGTATTCGCCCCCCTTGCCCTGGATACCGCCGACGGTCACCGAGGACGGCACCCGTTCGCCCGTCCACGCATGCCGCATGCCGACCCGGCAGGCATGATCCGGAAAAGGGTGGAAAGTCGAAATACCGTACGCCACCGAGGAGGAGGAACTCGTGACCCGCATCGACAGCGTGCGCGCCGCGACCGGTTCGGCGAAGGAGAGCGTGCTGCACGCCGCGGAAGTGGTGGCGCCTTACGCCGACACGGCCAAGGTCAGGGCCGCGCACTACGCACAGGAGGCCCGCGTACGGCTCGCGCCCAAGGTGACGCAGGCCGCGGAGCAGGCACGCGTGGCCGCCGAACAGGCGCGCGTGCAGTACGACGCCCGTGTGCAGCCCTATCTGGAACAGGCCCGGACCCACGTGCCGCCGAAGGTCGACAAGGCCGCCCACCAGGCCGCCGTCCGCACGCGCCTCGCCGCGCGCCAGGCCGCGGAGTACTCCCGGCCGGTGCTCGAGCAGGCGGTGGCCGCCGCCGGACCCGCACGGGAGGAGGCCGCGGCAAGGAGCGCGGCCGCACTCGCCGCCCTGCGGGGCCAGGTCACGGCCCAGCAGATCCAGAAGCTCGTGCGCAAGCGGCAGCGGCGGGCCGCGGCCGGCCGTGCGGCCAAGGTCGTGCTGATCCTGGGCGCCGTGGCAGGAGGCGCCTATGCCGCCTGGAAGTGGTGGGACAAGCAGGCCAACCCCGACTGGCTGGTGGAACCGCCGGCTGCGACGGACGTGTCCGGCTCGACCACCCTGACCTCCGTGGACGGCAGCGACGTGGGGACCCTGGACCCCGAGGTCGCGGCCAAGGAGGCCGAGGAAGAGGCCGTCAAGCGCGACGAGGAGTGACCGCAGAAGCTGGCGGTCACCACGAGGAACGGCGCGAACGACGCGGCGGGACAGAGGAGTTGGCCCTCTGTCCCGCCGCGTCGTTTCACGTGAAACAAGACCCCTCACACCGCGTTTCCGCAGGTGGAGGGGTCTTCTCTGTGGAGCCTAGGGGAGTCGAACCCCTGACATCTGCCATGCAAAGACACGTAGCCGCCCCCGTGAGGGAGAGTGTGTCTCAGTGGGCCCCGGTGTGCGCAGGTCAACGCGGTGACGCACCGACCAGAGTGTGCGTCAGTGAGATTCGGTGAGCGTCAGTGCGGGGGTTTCGTGGACTCCGTGTGGACTCCGGGCCCTCGCCGGTCATGAGACGGACCGCAGGTGGCGGGGCGCTCCCCCACCTTCCAGCGCCTGCCGCAGCCGGTCCGCAGCACCCTCGCTGCCGTGCGTGTAGAGCCACGTAACGCGCCCGCCACGCTCCTGACCAAGCATGAGCTGCACGTCCTTCTCACTGACCCCTGCCGCGTGCAGACGCGACGCGAGGGCGTGCCGGTAGTCGTGGAAGCGCGGCCAGTACTCCTCACGGCCCGTCTCCGGGCTCTTGATGAGCCGCGCCAATCCCACTTCCTTGATCGCCGGAATCCAGATCCGGCGCCGGAAGTTGTTGCCGCGCAGCACGCCCGCGCGCTCCACCCGCTCACCGCGCAGCGGGCGGATCTCCCCGGCCTGCGGCCCGCGGAACACCAGCTCCTCGGGGCACAGCCCGTCGTCGACGTCGGTCACCGCGCGGGACGCCGGCAGGCGCTCGAGCATGAGCCTTGCGGCTTCCACTGCGTTCGCGGTGAGCGGCACCGTGCGGTACCCCGCGACGGTCTTCGGCATGCTCTGGCGGACGACCTTGCCGCGGTCGTCCACGATGATGTGCCGGACGTCGGCGGCAGCGCCCTCGAGGTCGAGGTAGCAGGCGCGCAGGCCCACGATCTCACCCCACCGCATGCCCGTCTCGTGGGCGAAGTCCACGACGGGCCGGTACCAGTCGGGGATCGCCTCGCGGATCTCCGCATACTGGGCCTCGGTCGGCGGGCGCAGTTCGTCCGGGTGCCGGGCCGGCGCCTTCGCGGTGACGGTGACGGTGTCGAGCGGGTTCTTCGCGATCCGCTCGTCCACGACGGCGGCCCGCATCATCGCGCGGAACAGCTCGCGCACCTTGACCTGTGTGGCGTGGCCCTTGACCTCTGTCCGCATCCACGCCTGCACCTCGGCGGCCCGGATCGAGGAGAGCTTGCGCCGGCCCCACTTCGGCTCGATGTGGGCCGTCCACAGGGACAGCTTCCGGTTACGGGTGGTGGGCCGCTCGGGTTCGTGGCCGGGCCACCACTCGGCCCACCAGGCGGCAAGGGTGATCTCGCCGCGCTTGGGGTCGAGGTAGGTTCCGGACCGTACGGCTTCCCGGACTCGGTCGAGGAAGGCGTCAGCGTCCTTCTTCCGCTCGAAGTTCTTCGCCTTCTGCGCGCCGTCGGCGTCCCGGTACCGGGCCTGCCAGCTGCCGAGGCAGTCGCGGCGGCGGGTGCGCTCGCCGTACTCCTCGGGCGGGTACTTCTCGATGCACTTCGGGCAGCCGCAGCTCTTGGCCCGCAGCTGCCGGGGGTTGTTCGAGGCTCTACGCCCCATGTCGCACCACCTGCTCGCTCATCTTCTGCTGGGGTATGAGGGGGAGGACGCCGACGTCGACGGGCTCCCCGCACCAGCAGACTGCACCGAACGCAGGCTGGTCGACGACCAGTCCCCGCAGGATGGCGCGGACGACGGTCATGGCGTCCGCGTAGGTGGCGGTGTTGGGGATGCTGATCGTGCGGGCGTCGGCGTCAAAGGCCGGAAGCGCACTGGAGGACACGAACCTGACGGAAACACACATGCACACCCCCGCTATCGCAGGTGATCAGGGACCTGCGACCGATGGGGGAGGACATCGGTCACGGGGATGACCGTACCGCCGAGCGGGCGAATTTTCGACCACTGTTACACGTGTTGTTGATCAGATCTCACGGGGTGTGAGCGCGGCCATTCTGGCTATGACACGTGAGGACCGTAAACGGTTGCACTACTGACCGGTGCGGTTGGCCTCGCCGAGCGCACGCAGCTCGATCTCCTTCAACCGCTGCTGCTCCTCGGTGAGTCCGCGCCACAGTTCGAGGACGCGAGCTTCGGCCTCGGGGGGGAGGGGGCCGGGCGACTCGCGGCCGGCGGCGCGGAAGATCTCTTCGCGGGTGAACTTGGGGAAGGCGTCGGCGAGGGCCTCGAGGGATTCGCGCTTGACGCCTCGGCCGCCGCCGCGCCGGCGGTGGACCCATGCGTTCACGGTGGCAGGGGCGACACCGATGCGGCGCGCGATCTCGCTGTCGTTGACGTCGTAGACGTCTTTGAGTCGAGCGAGTAGCTGCGCCAGGTCTTCGGTGCGCTCCTGGTCTGTCACGCGCTAAGCGTGCCCAATGATCTTCTACTTTTGCAAGCCAAAGTAGAAGTGTGGCGCGTTACGTACGCACCGCGTGGCCTCCCCGTCACGCGATGTCGCCTCTGTCATATGCACACACCATAGAACAGCCGTTCGATTCCCGCTACCCGCACTGAAACTCATGGCAGCACACTTGCGCACACTGCTACTGCTACAGTAGAAACGTAGCAACGACGCCCCCGGGCGTCACGCAGTCCCCGACAGGCGCGAGGCACACATGACAGACCTGGTCCGCAAGGACGAAGGCAAGCCACTCCGCGACGCAATGAAGCGCCACGGCGTGACGCAGGCCGAGTTGGCCGCTCGAACTCGAGAGGTCGACGTCCGCGGGCAGGGGGTGAGCGTCGCGACCGTCGCGAAGGTCACCGGCAGCGGGAAGACCGCCGCCGACCGATGCAGGCTCCGCACGGGGTGGCTCATCACCTCAGCGATGGACGAGCCACTCCAGCAGCACTTCGACATGCCCTCAGTTTCTACTGACACAGTGGAAAGGTGTAAAGACCATGACGGCTCAGACCCTCGCTGAGCGCGCCGAGATCCTCGCCCCCACCGGCCTCCAGCCGATGCTCACCACCGACCAGCTGCGCGCCTACTTCGGCGTCTCGCTGTGGACGGTGAACGAGTGGCGGAAGAACGGCTGCCCGATGGAGCGGATCCCGGGTGGCCGGCGCCGCTTCAACCTCGCGGACGTGAAGGCGTGGCTCGCCGAGCAGGCCGAGGACGCCGCGCAGGTCCGTGCGGAGGTGGCGCGTAAGGGCGTCGCCGCCCGCGCCTGAACCCACCCCATGAACGCGCCGAAGGGCCGCCCACCTTGCCCGGCTGACGGCCCCGCGACCGGCGCACCCCACTACTCCAGGAAGTGAGGCCACCGATGGCCACATTGTTGCAGAGCAGGCGGCGGGTTCTCCCCCTGCACGAGTCGCCGCAGGCGCGGCCGATGACCGTGTCCGGCGTGTTCCGGGCGGCGGCGCGGCTGATCGCGTCGAACGGCTTGTACCAGGGCGACTTCGTCCCGGACGCGATGGACCGGGAGATGTGCATCCCGCATTTCATGCGGCCGATGTCGATCGTGGCGGCGCTGAAGTGCGTGACGACCGGCGACCCGCACCAGACGTCGCTGTTGGCGGACCAGGCGATCGGCACGCTGGCGCTGAGGCTGGAGGTCGACGGCGAAGGGCCCCTGTTCGGCGGGATCTTCGACCTTGAGGCGCACGTCGACGCGTGGGGCGACCTTGAGTCGCGGACCACGGAGTCGGCGGTTGCGGTGCTCGAGGCGGCGGCGGACGCGAACGAGGTGTCCGCGTGAACGCCGCGACCGTCCCCGAGTGGCTGCTCGCCGGTGCGGCGGGTGTGGGCACGCTGCCGCTGCTCGCCGCCGCCGCGTTCGCCGCGAACCGAGACCTGCACCTGCCGCACCTGCCGGTCGACGCCGTCGAGACGGCCGCCGAGCAGGCCGTGCAGCGCGTCCGGCTCCAGCTGGCGGCGTGGCTGCTGGTCCTCGCCTGGCACCTCGAGTCCGGGGAGGCCGTCCGATGAACGCCCGCGAGCTGCTGCAGCTCATGGTCCGCACCGACCGGGGCAGCATGACCGTCTGGTCGAAGCCTGAGGTCGCCTCTGCTCTCGACGCCTACCGGGCCGAGGTGCTCGCCGAGGTCTCCGCGTGGCTGGTGAAGAAGGCCCGCGAGTTCCGGGCGATGGGCGGCGAGATGCGGGCCGCGCAGGCTGACGCGGTCGCCGCGATGGCGTCGAAGGTCGACCGGGGAGCGGTCCGTCCGGACAACGTGCGGATGCTGCCCGCCGACTTCTTCGAGCCCGGCCACACCTACACCGTCAACGAGCCCTTCACGGCCCCTGAGGTCCGGCCGCACTTCCAGTGCGTCGCGGTCGCCGTCCACCCGACTACCGGGAACCGGCGCGCCTTCGGCTTCGAGCAGCGCACGGCGAACGCGCCGTGGGCGTCCGCGTCCCTCCGGGATGAGGAGTGGGCTGACGGCTGGGTCGACGTCACCGAGGCCGGTGAGACGGCATGACCGCCCGTCGTACGGCGCTCACCGCCGCCTACTGGTCCGCCGTCCTGCTGCTGGCCGCCGTCGCCAGCCTCGCCGCCGCCATCCCCTTCACCGGGCCCGCCGCCAGCGCCGCGGGAGTCCTCGCCGCCGCAGCGGTCTGCCTCACCGGCTCCGCCCACGCCCCCAGCACCACCAGGAAGGACCGTTCGTGAGCACCACCACCGTGCAGGCCGGGGCGCAGGCCCCGGCCGCCGGCCGCCGGGTCACCCCCACCGGCCGGCTCATCCTCCCCGCCGACGCCGACCGCGCCGACTGGCTCACCGCCCGCCGCTCCGGCATCGGCTCCAGCGACATCGCCGCCATCCTCGGCATCAGCCGCTACGGCAACGCCCTCTCCGTCTACCACGACAAGACCGGCGGCCTCCCCCTCGAAAGCGACGACAGCGAGCCCGCTCTCTGGGGCCGTGCGTTCGAAGAGACCGTCGCCCGCGAGTGGGCACGGCGCAACCGCTCCGTGATCCGCCGGGTCGGCCTGGTCGCCAACATCGACCGCCCCCACGAGATGTGCACCCTGGACCGCCGCGTCCTCGAATGCCCCCTCGCCGACGGCCGGGAGAAGTGTGCCGTCGAGATCAAGTGTCGAGACAAGATGAAGGCCGGCCAGTTCCGCAAGGGCGTCGCCGACGACGTCCTCGTGCAGACCTTGTGGCAGGCCATCGTCTGCGGCTTCGACCACATCCACGCTGCGGTGCTCATCGGCGGCAACGACTACCGGCAGTACGTCATCCGGGTCGCTGACCATGCACAGCTCGTCGACGATCTGCGGGCTGCCGGTGAGCGGGCATGGCAGCAGATCACCGAGCGGCGCCCGCCGGTCCTCGCCCACGACGCCGACCCGGATGTCCTCCTCGACCTGTACGAGCGGCTCCACCCCGACCGCGCCGGGGCCGTGGACCTCACCCGAGACGTCGACACACAGGACGCCGTCGCCGACTACCTCGACGCGCACAACGACGAGACGGAGGCCGGCCGCCGGAAGAAGGCGGCGAAGGCGCGAATCCTCGCCGGGCTCGGGGGTGCTGAGGCCGCCACCGTCCTCGACAGGCCATTCGTGTCCCTCGACGAGACGCGCCGCGAGTACTGCGACACCAAGCGGCTCGCCGAGCGCTGGCCCGACGCCTACGCGGACTGCGTGGAGGACCGCGTCTCCCGCCGCCTGACCATTCCCCGCTCTGTCCGTGAGGAGCACAACGCATGAGCACGCTCGCTGAGCGCGCGGCGGCAGCTGCCGGTCGCGCCGACACCAGCCCGTCCCCGGTTGCTGAGGCACCGTTCCACGAGCCGGAGTACACCACTCCGACCGTGGATCCGATGGCCGGATACGAGCCCGGCGACGACGACCCGGACATGGTGCCCGTCCACATCGCATGGATCAGGGTCCGCAAGGACATTCGCGCCATCGGTAAGACCGAGCAGTACAACGACGGCTACTCCCGCTACAACTTCCGCGGTGTCGACGCCACAGTCCAGGCGTTCGCGCCGGTCACGATGCGGCACGGCGTCAACGTCATCCCACACCGGGTGGACGCCACCTACCGGGACACGAAGACCGCGAAGGGCAAGGCCACCCGCGAGTGCACGGTGAATGTGACGTGGCACATCGTCGGCCCTCGCGGGGACGTCCTGGTCGCGCAGTCGCAGGGCGAGGCTCTGGACTCCGGCGACAAGGGAACGGCGAAGGCGCAGTCGGTGGCGCTGCGGGTGCTGCTCCTCAACGCCGGCCTTGTGCCCACGGGGGACCCGGACCCGGGGAACAGCACGATCGATCGCGGTGAGGCGTCCGTCCGTTCGGCTGTGTCGTACCTGGACGAGATCTGCAACCCGGGAACCAGCGCGGGACGGCTACGGCAGATCCACTTCGAGCTGAAGCAGTCGAACCAGCTCGGTGCGTTCGTCACGAACGAGGTCGGCGACGAAGAAGCCATCGGGGAGATGGTCGTGCGGATCGGCAAGGAGCGCGCTGCCGAGGGGGCGACGTCGTGACGCTCGCCTACTCCGCGCTCGGTCTCGTGCTGGCCATCGCCGCCGTCGCCCTGCTGGCCCGCCGCACCCCGGCCGCGCCGCGCGTCCTCGAAGGGACGGTGACGCTCGAGGAACTGTTCCGGCCGACCGGAGCGGACGACGAGGCGTACTGCCCGGCAGAGGAGCGGGTGAGGCTGCACGCCTTCACCGGCACCGGCACCCGCGTCTGCTGGACGTGCCGCTGCGAGACGCCCACGGCGGTGCCCCGTGGCTGACACCGCCCCGTTCGTCATCGCCCTGCCCGCCGGCCTGAAGCTGCTCAACTCCAACCACCGGCTGCACTACCGGCAGAAGGCCGAACGCACCGCCGCGCTGCGGGCCGCCGCGATGGAAGCCGTCGCCGAGTGCCCCGCCCTCATGGACGCGCTCGCCGCGGCCAAGCCCGGCCCGCTGTTCGAGCGGGCGCACATCCTCGGCGTCGTCCACCCCGGCTCCAACCGGCGCGCCGACCCGGCCAACCTCTACCCCTCCTTCAAGGCCGCGGTCGACGGGCTCGTTGACGCGGGCGTCCTCGAGGACGACGACCACACCCGCGTCGTGGGCCCGGACATGCGGCTCGGCCGGGTGGTGAAGGGCGGCCAGATCGTCCTCGTCGTCACCGGCCTCGCCCCCGGCGAGGACCCGCTGGGCATCCGGGGGGTGACCCAGTGACGTACATCCGCGGCGACGTCCGCGAGCTGCTGCTTGCCGGGCACACCAACGCTGAGATCGCCCGCCGCCTCGGCGTCGACCCCAGCACGCCAGCGCGGGCCCGTACCGTCCTCGGCCTGCCGCAGCCCAAGCCCGGACGGCGGCCGGCGGCCACCGCGGAAGACCTGTTCTGGCGGCGGGTGAAGCCGGTCGGCGACCACATGGTGTGGACCGGCTACCGCAACAACAGCGGCGCGCCCTCGCTCCGCCACGGGGGCCGCACCCTGAGCGCCTACCGGATCGCCTACCGCATCGCCACCGGCCGGGAGCCGGACGGCTACGCGCTCCCGTCCTGCGGGCGCGAGGGCTGCGTGAAGCCCGGCCACCACGCCGACCGCACCGACCGGGCCGAGGCCCGCAAGGTCGACCAGCTGTACAGCGCGATCTTCGGCGGCGCGGCGTGAACAGCCGGGACCCGGAGCCGTGCGACGTGCCCCGCGACGACCACGACGGCGACGTCCGCTTCTACGCCACCGGCTGGAAGTGCGACCGCCACTCCCCGTGGGCCGTCAAGGGCCTGCCTGCACCGGCCCCGAGTCCCGGCGCCTTCTACACCTACCGCGCCCTCAAGGACGCGGACCACCACCAGCAGAACGGACAGACCTGATGGACCAGGACCAGCTCGGCCAGCTCGTCATCCGCGCGTTCAACGCCGCCGTCGACCGCGACCTCGACCGCATCGCCGACGCCCTCGACACCATCGGCAACACCGGCGACCCCTTCGACATGTACGCCGCCTGCTGCGGCTTCGCCGAGATCGGCAAAGGCGCGCTGAAGAAGATCTACGGCGACCGCGCGCCCCGCCCCGACCAGGGCGACATGTGGGTCATCGAGGAGCTGCAACCCGGATCGCTCAGCAACCACCCGCCCAAGGCGTTCGCCGCCCGGTTCCTCATCGCCTACTGCAACGACGACAGGGAGACCCCGCCCGCGCTGTTCCGAGCGGCCCTGGAGGCCGGCCCGGAGCAGTACGTCGACTCGCTGTGCGCGCTCCTCGCCGACGTCGCGGGCATCGCCCGACTGGCGCTCGACCAGACCGCCTGACCCACCCCGTACGGCCCCGGGGCGGGGAGACCACCGCGCCCCCGCCCTGGGACGACCCACCGAAGAGAGAAGCCCCGATGGCCTGGTTCAAGATCGATGACGGGTTCCACTGCCACCCCAAGGTGTTCGCAGCCGGGACACCCGCCATCGGCCTGTACGTCCGCTGCGGGTCGTGGGCGGCCCAACAGGTCACCGACGGCATCGTCCCCAAGCACGTCGCCAAGATGTACGGCACCCCCCGGATGATCAAGGCCCTGGTGGACGCCGGCCTGTGGCACCAGAAGGGCCACGACTGCGAGTCGTGCCCCGAACTCGACGCCAACTCATACGCGATCCACCAGTACTTGGAACGCAACCCGAGTCGAGTTGAGACCGAGTTGGCACGCAAAGCCAAGACGGAACGGCAACAACGCTGGCGCGAGGGCAAGAAGAAAGGGCAGGTCAACGAGGGTGACGCCCCGGATGTAGACGGTGATGTAGACGCGTCTACGCGGCGTCACGGAGACGCTGCCCCCAACCCCACCCCACCCGTCCCGTCCCCGGAGTCTCCTACGGAGACTCCTCCTCCCCCTCCCCCCTCCGCGGACAAGCCCAGCACCGACGTGGCTCACGTCTCCGGACGAGGAGAGGTGCAGCCCCTCATCGACGCCATGCACGCCCGCGGCATGAACGTCTCGTGGAGCTTCAGCGCCACCGAGTGGCTCGAACTCCGCGACGCCATCCGCCGCGCCGGCATCCCCGCCCTCGTCGACCACGCCGCCCGCGCCTGGCAAGCCGCCAAAACCCAGCCCTACAGCGCCAAGTACTTCCTCCGCGGCTGGACCGGCGTCCAAGCACCCACCACCTTCACCGGGCCCCGCCCCGTCGGCGGCCCCCCCAGCAAGACACAGGAGTACCTCGCCGACATGGCCGCCATCGCCGAGGAACTCCGCCAGACCGGAGGCACCCGATGAACCCCGAACAGATCCCCGAACTCATCGCACAGATCGCCCTCGCCGACCCCCGCGTCCGCCGCGAAGACCGCATCGAACGCCGCGCCCAAGCCCACATGTGGGCCGGGATCCTCGCCGACGTCCCCTACGACTACGCCCTCACCGCCGCACAGCAGCACTACGCCACCAGCCAGTGGCCCATCACCCCCGGCGACATCGCCGGCCGCTGGCAGACCGTCGTCCGCGACCGCATGAACCGCCACAGCGGCACATTCGAGCCCACCGCGCACCCCGACGTCGACCCCGACGACGTGCCCGGCTACCTCGAGGCCCTCCGCGGGGAACGCCGCGCCGTCGTCTACGGCCAGCAGCCCCCCGCCGAAGTCCGCGCCATCACCGCCGGCCCGGCCGCCGCCGAAGCACAACGCCGGGTCGCCGCCCTCGGCGACTACCTCACGACGGAGACCCGCCGCGCCCTCGCGCCGTACCGGCCCGTCGCCGCCGCCCGCCTCGACGCCGCACAAGAGAACCGGCCCGACCCGCTCGCCGTCGCCTGCCCCGTCGAAACCTGCCGCGCCCGACCCGGCCACCCCTGCCAACGCCCCACCCGCCAAGGCGGACGACGCCCCATCGACAAACCCCACCCCAGCCGCACCGACGCCGCCACCACCCCGGAGAGGACCAGCGCCTGATGCCCATCCGCCCCGAGAACCGCCACCGCTACCCCGCCGACTGGCCCCACATCAGCCGACGCATCCGCTTCGAACGCGCCGCCGGCCGCTGCGAATGCCTCGGCGAGTGCGGACGCGGCACCCACACCGGCCGCTGCCCCAACACCAACGGCCTCCCCGCCTACGGCACCGGCAGCCGTGTCGTCCTCACCGTCGCCCACCTCGACCACACCCCCGAGAACTGCCACCCCGACAACCTCCGCGCCATGTGCCAGGGCTGCCACCTCCACTACGACCGCGACCACCACCGCCACACCGCAGCAGCCACCCGACGCGCCGCCATCGAAGCCGCCGGACAACTCCCCCTCGACGCCTGACCAGCCCAGCCAACTGCCCCACGACCAACCCCCTGGGAGGCCGCCTTGACCAGCCTGCACGACCTCATGATCCGAACCCCCGGCCTGCCCTGCCGCCTCGACCCCGACACCTGGTTCAGCGACAACAGCCGGGAGCGTGACGCGGCTGTCCGCCTGTGCCGGACGTGCCCGTTGCAGCAGGCGTGCGCCGAGCAGGCGATCGCTGAGCGGGAGCCGCACGGCGTGTGGGGCGGTACGACCACCGCGGACCGGCGCGCGTTCTGGACGGGGGAGCCGCACCGCTTCGACGAGCAGGGCCGCCTTCGGCTGCTGTGCGGCTCGGAGCGGGCGTACCGGGCGCACTTCACGTACCGCGAGAAGCCGGGCCCGGACTGCGTGGACGGGGACTGCGTGGCCGCGCACGAGGCTCTGGTGACGGAGCAGCGGCGCGAGCAGCTGGCGCGGCATCACGCGGCTGGTGGTTCGGCGGCTGGCTACTACCTGCATCGCCGGTTGGGGGAGCGGGCGTGTGAGGCGTGCATGGATGCGCGGCGGGTTCCTGCGGCGCGGCGGGGCTCTAGGCGGCCTCGTAGCGCTTCCCGCACCTCCGGGCCCACCGCCGTGCTGCCGGGCCCGCAGACGG
Source organism: Streptomyces sp. GB4-14 (assembly GCF_022696125.1). NCBI lineage: Bacteria > Bacillati > Actinomycetota > Actinomycetes > Kitasatosporales > Streptomycetaceae > Streptomyces > Streptomyces sp. GB4-14. Next base: position 3,162,754 of record NZ_RZHO01000002.1, read on the forward strand.
GCGTACAGCCGCTCGCCGTCGCCGCCTGACCCACCACCCCTGCCGGCGCAGTCCGGCCCGACCGAAAGGCCACCCCATGACCACCACACCCGACACCCACCCGACCAACGGCCCGATCCACACCTGGTTCGGCCTCAGCTACACCAACTACCAGGTGCTGCACCGCACGCTGATGCAGTCCATGCCGCTCGACTGGCAGCAGCGCATGGTCGCCTGCCTCGAAGAGCTGGCCGCCGCCTACGAGCACATCGAGCAGCCCGAAGTGTTCGACGTGCAGGCCGCGACTGAGCACATCGTCAACGAGATGACGGACGCCGAGCTGAAGCAGGCCGGGATCACGGACGACTGGTACGGCGAGGAAATCCCCACCGGCCTCAGTCCGGACGACCTGGCCGAGTGGAAGGCCGACCACGAGAGGGACGCGCCGACCTACTACGACCGCGACGGCAACGAGGTGGACCCGCACTCGCGCGTCCTGCTCCCCGCCTCGGACCCGGTGCCGCACTACAACCGCGGCCGGACCTACATCGAACCGCGCCGCCCCGTCTCGTGACTGCCGCGACCCGGGGCGCGGCCTAGGCGCTTCGGGTCTGCACCCACCGTCCCACACCACCCGAAGGAACACCGTGAGCAGCCCCGCCGACGCCCTCTTCGAACTGACCGACCTGGCTCCCCCCGAGCCTGCTCCCGTCTACGCGGTGCACTGCTTCTTCAACTGCCCGCACGTGGTCCGCGAGGGCGACCCGGACACCGCGTCGAAGGCGATGGAGCAGCACTACGACGACACGCACACCGCGGACATCGACCGGGCCCTTGGCTTCCTCGGAGTTCAGCCCTCAGCCCGCCGCAAGAACCGCCCCGCCGCCTGATTCGACCGTGGCTGTCCTCCCGGGCAGCCACCGAAAGGAACCACCCATGTCCGAACTGTCCCGCAAGATGTTCCTCGCCGAGACTGCCGCAGTCCGCGAGCACCTCGCCGAGCAGGCGCAGCAGGCGACGGCCGAGGCCAACCCCGCCGTGTCGTCTGCTGGGCAGGCGCCCGCCACCAACCACGACCTCCGCGACCGCATCGCCGCCGCCATCTGGGAGCGGCAGAACCCCGGCCGCCGCTGGGCGGACTGCGAGTACCGGTGGCGGGCCGACGCCGAGGAAGACGCCGACGCGGTGCTGGCCGTGCTGCCCGCGCCCACCGACCGCGCCGTCACCCTCCGCTGGGCCGCCGACCAGATCGACGCCGAGACCCAGCAGGCGAAGGCGGGCGGCGTGCTGGAGCCGCACAAGTTTCGGCCCTGCCGGGACGCGTCCGCGCAGCTGCGCCGCCTGGCCGACGAGACGGCAACCGAGACGCCCGCCGCCGCGTACAGCGACGGCAACGGCCCCGCCTACTGCATCGGCTGCGCCCCGGCCGTCGGCGCCGACGTGCCACTCACCGCGGACGACGTGGGCCCGTCTGATCGGTGCCGGTCCTGCGGGCGGCACGTGGTCGACGTGGCCGCCGCCGGAGCGCGGCAGGACGAGGGCCAGCAGCCGTGAGCCAGCTCCTCGCCGCCCTCCCCGTCGCCGCCTACACCGTCGCCCTCACCTTCCTCGCCACCGTCCACTGGACCCGCTTCGACCACGACGACCAGGAGCAGCCATGACCCATGTCCTCGTCGCCGTCCTCGCCGTCGCCCTCGGCTGGACCATCGGCTGGCGCACCCACGCCGCCGCGGCCCGCGTCGAACGCGCCATACGACCGGCCGGCCCCCACACGGCCGCCGTCCTCGACGAGATCGCCCTCGGCTGGCAGGCCCTCGAAGAGACCTGCTGCCTCACCGCGTGGGAGTCGCACGGCGCCACGCACGACACCGCCACCTGCACCCGGAAGGACCAGACCCTGTGAGCACCGCCTACAACCCCACCGGCCCTCTGCTGACGTACACCAGCACCCTCAACGACGACGGCACGCAGGACTGCACGCACATCGACCGCGTCCCCGTCACCGACCCCCGAGAGCGCGCCATCTGCCGGGCGCTCCTGCTGCACGCGCTCGCGCTGCTGGACGCCAGCGAGCCGACCCGGCGCAGCGGGGAGGCGCAGCGATGAGCCAGCCCAGCCCTGATGCGCGTGCCGTCGTCGCCGCCGTCGACAGACTGACGACGCAGCTCAGCGCACAGGTCCGACGCCTCGCCGACACCCGGCAGACGCCCGCCGACGGGCCGTCGACGACGTGCGACGCCTCCACCCTCGGTATCGGGGACAGGCACCTCGGCCCGTGCGTCCTCCGCGACGGCCACGACGGGCCCGTCCACCGCGGGCCCGAGGGCGAGACGTGGGCGTCGGCCGTCGCCGACACCCCGACGACGACGCCCGGACGCCCCGTCGCCGGCATCGACCCCAGCACCGAACCCGGCAAGGCCGTCGGCCACTGGTTCCCGATGAACGAGCAGCTGGCCGAGGAGATGAACGAGCGGTCCAGCCTGATCCAGCAGTGGGCAGCAGACGCCGCCATGAAGGCCCGCGCCGACGACGAGGAGCAGCAGCGCACCGAACGACGCGCCCGCCTCCACAACCTCCTCGCCCGCGCCGACCGCGGCCACCTCACCCCCGGCGAAGTCGCCGCACTCCGCGAGCTGGTCGACGCCGAGACACGGGAGGCCGACACCGCCCGCGCCGTCGCCCACGGCAACCTACGGCACGTCCAGATGCTGTACGCCGACCTGCAAGACGCGCACCGCCGCGCCGAGCAGGCCAAGGCCGAGCGCGACCGCTACGCCCGATCCGAGATGGAAGAACAGGACCGCGCCGAGCAGGCGCAGGCCGCCATCGCCCGAGTGCGCGCCCTGCACGTTGACGACACCGCGCTGTGCCGGACATGCGCCACGCCAGCACCCTGCAACACCATCCGCGCCCTGGACGGCACCGAACAGCCCAAGGAGAGTTGACCCATGAGTGAGCCCACCAACGACGACGTCGAGCAGATCGTTCACCAGGCGCAGAAGCTGGACGACTTGAAACAGCAGATCATCGCCGAGATGCGCGCCCGCGGCGAAGACCCTGACGACGTCCGCGTCATCGTCGGCCACCGCACCGCCGACGGCGACTTCATGGCCACCGAGTTGATGACGCCCGCATGGACGCGGCAGCAGACGCCGCCGGCCGACGACCCCGACGCCTGACCCGGCCGGAACCACACACCGCCCCCACACGTCCCCCACACCACCACCAGCACCACCGACCAAGGAGCAGCAGTGAGCTTCAACGAGGACTACGACTCCGCCTCGCAGGCCGCGACCCTGGCCCTGCTCAAGAACATCGAGGAGGCCGCCGAGGCATCGGACAAGCTGAACGCCAGCGCGCGCACTGAGGCGCTGAAGAACCTTGCCGAGGCCTACGCGTGGGTCGTCTCGCCGAACAACGCGCACTGACGACGCTGGCCAGACGCCCCGTCACCCCGCCCGACGACGGCAGGAGACGGGGCGTCGTCATCTCTGCCGCGTGGCCGCAATGAGCGCATCCTGCAGTCGGCCGATCGTGTCCGCGTCTCGCCGCCGGCCCTCACGCAGCCGCACGCACTCTGCACACCCGCCGCCCGAGACTGGCTGCGCAGGGACCACCGCCCCAGTCGCCCCGGGCCACCCCTTCTCGTCAGCCACCCGCAGCACATCCGACCGGTACAACCGAGCCGATCCCCGCGAGCCCTTGTGGTCGGCGATCCGCAACTCACCGCGGTCGATGCAGCCCCGCAGCACCGCGCGGGTGATCCCCGCCATCTCGTACGCCTGCGCCTGCGTGATGATCTCGTCCTCGCCCGACGGCAAGGGCATCTGGTTGGTCGTCATGACCAACCAACCAGCCAACCACCCAGCAGGACACCGGCCGGGCGCTCAGATCCCCCGAGCGGAGCAGCGACGGGCGTTGACGTGCGTCGTCACGTCAGGACGACGCCCGGTGCTTCCGCGCCGCAATCTGGCCGGCCGTCTCCCCCGTCACACCCATCCGCGCCCCGATCTCCCGGAACGTGTGACCCTGCTCCTTCGCCGTCCGCACCGCCTGCTGCCGCACGTCCGCGACCATCCGGTGCAGCTCCGGCCACTCCCGCAGCAACTCGGCGCACGCCTGCGCCCGATCCAGTGCGTCCGGGATCGCCTCCAACGCGCGCAGCGCCTCACGCACCCGCTCGACCTCACCAGCCACCCGCGCCACCTCCCGACCGGAGCGTAGGGGTGCACACACCCCCGTCCAAGGGGTACCCTCTGGAATCCCAAGGGGTACCCCTTGGGCGCGTCACGACGGGCCGACGACGCCCGACGACGCCCCACAAATGAAGACGCCCCCGGCTACCAACCGGGGGCTGACCGCAGGAGACGTGACCTCCATGGGCTGGAAGAAGCCTCGCACATCCCCGCCGCCCGCGGCTACGTCCGGGCTCGGCCTCGCCGTCGGCGCCGCCATCCTCATCACCGCCATCACCGGCATCGCCTTCTGGCTCTCCTACCACCACCTCCACGACGTCGCCGCCAGCAACGGCCTCGGCATGGACCCCGCCCGCGCCTGGGCCTGGCCCGCCGTCCTCGACCTGTTCTACCTCGCCGGAGAGCTGCTGATCCTCCGCGCCTCCTACCTGCGCACCGTCGACTGGTGGGCGATCGCCCTCACCGCGGTCGGGGCGCTCGGCTCCATCGGGTTGAACGTGGCCGGCGTCGGCGCCGACGCGAGCCGCCTCGAGTACGTCGTGGCCGCAGTCCCCCCGGTCGCCGCGCTGCTGGCGTTCGGCGCGCTCATGAGGCAGCTACACGTCTGGTTCGCCCGACGCCCCGACGTGTCGACGCAGGCCACGCCCGTCGTCACCGTCGAGCGGGCCCCCGCCCCGGTGCCGCCGAAGCCGGAGCAGCCGCCCGCCCTCGAGTCCGCGGCCGAGCAGCCCGAGCCCGCCGAGCGGCCGGCCCTCGAGGAGCAGCGACCGGAGCGACCGACGATCCGGTACAGCGACCCGCGGTGCGCGATCCTCCGCCCCCTGTACGACTCCGGGTTCCGGCCCACCACCGGGGAGATGAAGGCCGCCCTCGAGGCCGCGAACCTCACGGCGCCCGGCGCGTCGACCCTGCGCGGCGTGCTCCGCAAGGAGATCGAGCAGCATGAGCCCGAGCTGGCCGCGCTCCCTGCCCGGCCGACGCCGCTGCACCAGGCGAGCTGACGATGCCGCTCGGGTTCTTCGCAGCCTCGGCTCTGCTCGGCCTGCTCGGCCTGTGCGCCCTCGCGCTCCGCGACGTCCCGAAGATCTCCGGGAGCCTCGCCTTCATCCTCACCCTCGCGGCGCTCGCCGTCGCCGTCCTCCGCTGAAGGACCACCCATGCAGATCGTCACCATCGGCGGCGTCACCGTCGGCCTGTGCATCCTCGGCTACTTCGTCACCAGCTGGTGGCCCGGCCGCAAGCAACTCACGAAGGACCCCCTACGGCACAGCGCCGACCTGGCCCCGTTCCTGTTCGCCTGGTCCTACGGCTGCCTCACCGTCCTCGGCATCGGCGGGCTGATCGGCTGGGCCGCCGACACCGCCCTGTGGATCTCCAACTGGCTCGGCGACGTCGCCCTCGTATGGGGCGTCGGCACCGCAGCCGGGCAGCGCGCCGGCGGGACCGTCTACCTGCCGCTCACGCAGACCGGCGGGGCGGTCGTGCTGATCCTCACCGCGGTGATGGTCGCCCTGGTGAAGAAGTCCCGGCACGGCAAGACGCTGAAGCTGGGTGCCTGGTGCGGGCTCACCCTCGGCACCAGCGCGGGCGTGGCCGGGTTCGCTGCGGTGCCGTTGGCGACCGCCGTGAACTGGCTCGGCGGCACCGTGTACGGGGCGCTGTGATGGCGCGCCGGCCGCGCCGGGAGGCCCCGGCCGCAGAGCCCGAGGAGACGGGCGAGGGGCGGTCGCCGCTCGCGGGCGGGTGCGTCCTCGTCGTCCTCGGCGGGGGCGCGCTGGCCGGGCTGTGGGCCGCGTCGCCGGATGCCGCCGTGCTCGCGGTGTGGGTGGTCGGCGTGGCTGCGGTGTGGTGGTCCGCCCGCCGCCGTAAAGGTACGTACCAGCCCCTCCCCTCCCCCACCGCGCCCCCTCCCCGTGGAGAGGTTTTCGCAGTTGAGACGGGTCGCGCCGCGAGAGTGGTGAAGGGCCCCGGGGGGATGACGATCGTCTACCCGGAGATCGAGTACGTCACGGAAGACCAGCTTCCGTAAGCCCCGGGGCGGCCGTCCGCCTGGCAGCTAGCCGGCCGCCCCGGTCCCATCCCAACGAAGAGACAGGACCGCCATCATGGCACTCGGATTCAAGAAGCCCATCCCCGCCGACGACCCCCGGCTGAAGGGGCACGAGACGACGTACCAGGCGTCGCGCGGCGGGTGGCTGAAGCCCGCGAAGAAGTCCACCCCCGCCAAGCCCAAGAAGGGATGATGGGCCCCATGAGCTACCGCCGATACCCCGACCGCGAGCGGGCCCTGAGCCAGCTCGACCGCCATAACTCCGTACCGGAGCCGACCGAGTTCCAGCAGAAGCTGGCGCAGGACGCACGCGCGGCGATGGAGGCCGCAGGCCGCACGCTGCGCCCGATGCATGACGCGATGCTCCAGCTGGCCGCCAGCGCCCCGGTGCTACTCGCGCAGTCTGCGCCTGCCGCCTCCAAATTCATCGAGGCGCTGAAGCACTCCGCTCGCACCGCCTGACCGACCGCCGCTGTCAGACCCGCGTCGTACCGTCGTAGACGTCATGCATATCCGCGTCTGCTGGCTGCGACGCGCTGCACCGGGCCCCCGCCTAAAACCCCCAGGGCGGGGGCCCACCCATGCCCGCCATGCGACCATGCCCCCACCACACGCACTCGTCATGGGGGGAACCATGCGCACCACCATCATCACGCTCGCCGCCGGCGCCCTGCTGCTCGCCGCCCTCACCGGCTGCTCGTCCACCGACGACGACGCCGCGCCCGGCAACACCGCCAGCCCGAGCGCGCCGCAGGAGCCGAGCCAGGAGAGCAGCACCACCCCGCCGGCGGAGACGAGCGGCACCCCCGAGGAGCCGACCACCGGAACCGCCGCACTGGAGCAGGCCGTGAAGGACTACACCAGCGCGTACTTCGGCGGGGAGGCAAGCACCGCGCACCGCATGCTGTCCGAGCGCTGCCGGGGCGAGATCAACGAACTCGTCTTCGGGGCGACGGTGAAGCAGGCCGCCGAGGAGTACGGGCCGGACCACCCGGCGACGGACGTACAAGCGGACGTCTCCGGCGACCTGGCGCGCGTCTCGTACAAGGTGGAGGGCCTGCCGAAGTTCGACCAGAGCCAGCAGCCGTGGACGCTGGAGGGCGGCGCCTGGAAGTACGACGCCTGCTGACACCGGGCCCCGACCGCGAGAGAATGGCCGCATGGACGAACAGCCGCGCCCGAGCGCGCTTCAGCGAATGGCGGAGGGCTGCGCCCAAGCGGCCGAGATGACGGACGAGGAACTGCGCGCAGTAGCCGCGCGGGCACTGGAGGATCCCGGGACCACCGTTCTCGGCCCAGCCGCCTGACCCGAGAACCACCGCAACGCCCCGTCGACCTGCGTCGGCGGGGCGTCGTCGTCCCCGCGAATTGCAGCCCCCAAGATCCCGGCACGCCGAAAATCCGTACCTTCCCTACCAGGGAGGTGCAGTGCCGCGGCGCAACGCGAACCATGATCTCGGCCTCGTGCGACAGCACGAGGTCGTACGCCTGCGCACCCAAGAGCGGATGCAGTTCCGGCAGATCGCCGAACACCTCGGATGCGACGTCAAGAACGTGTACGTCGCCTGGAAGCGGGGCGTCGCCGCCCTCGCCGAACAGGCCGCCGAAGCCCACGGCCAGTACCTCGGCGAGCAGCTCGCCAACCTGGACATCGCCATCAACTCCCTCATGCCGAAGGTCATCAAGGGCGACGTCCGCGCCGTCGAAGGACTCGTACGCCTCTTCGACCACCAGGCGAAACTCCTCGGCCTGTACGCCCCCGTCAAGGCCAACGTCACCGTCACCGACGAGATGACCGCCCGCGTCATGGAACTCGCCGACCAGATCGCCGAGATGGACGGTGCGCCGTGACCCTCACCCGCGACGAACTCCGCACCCGCGTCCAGCAGCTCACCCCCGAAGAACTCGCGATCCTTGAGCAACAGTTGGCAGACCGGCTCTGGCGGAAACGCTGGAACCGGTGGACGCCATACCCGTGGCAGGTGCCACCCGACCACGTGCCCACCCTCGGCTGGTGGCTCCAGCTCGGCGGGCGCGGCACCGGCAAAACCGACGGCTGCGCCCGCTACATGGTCGCCCACGTCAACGGGCCCCCATGCGACCCGCGCCTGCCCGGCGGGCACCGCATGGCCATCATCGCCCCCACGCAAGGAGACGCGGCCGAGGCGTGCGTCAACGGCCCGTCCGGGCTGAAGGCACACGACCCGCGCGTGTACCTGCGGCAGACCGTCGGCGGCACCATAGCCCGCTGGCCGTCCGGCGCGGAGGCGAAGTTGTTCGGCGCGCACACCCCGGACGACGTCGAACGCCTCCGTGCCGGTGGTAACCGGTGCCTCGTGTGGATGGAAGAGGTTGCCGCGCAACGGCGGCTGAAGGACGCGATCACGCACTCGGAGATGGGCCTCCGCCTCGGAGCGAACCCGCACTACATCGCCAGCACGACCCCAAAGCCGCGCACCGAGTTGATCGAACTCACCCGCCGCGACGACGTCATCGTCACCCGCGGCCGGACCCGCGAGGCGATCCATCTTCCGCAGGCGCAGCGCGACCACCTCATGCGGAAGTACGCCGGGACGAGGATCGCCGCGCAGGAGTTGGACGGGGTGCTCCTCGAGGACATCGAGGGCGCACTGTGGACGATGGCCGGGCTCGATGCCGCCCGCGTCGGCGCCACGCCCCCGTTGTCCAGCGTCGTCGTGGCGATGGACCCCGCGGCGACGTCCACCGACGAGGCGGACGAGATGGGCATCATCGTCGCCGGCCGGGGTGCCGCGTACATCCCGGACCGCAACGGCTTCCAGCGGCAGCACGGCTACGCGCTCGACGACCTGTCCGGCCGGATGCCCCCGGTAGAGGCCGCGCGCCGCGCGATCCGGGCGTACCACGAGCATCGGGCGGACGCGATCGTCGCCGAGGTCAACAACGGCGGCGAGTGGATCGGCACCGTCGTGCGGCAGATCGACCCGACCGTCAACTACCGCACCGTCACCGCCTCGAGGGGGAAGGCGACCAGGGCCGAGCCGGTCGCCGCGCTCACCGAACAGGGCAGCGCCCACATCGTCGGCTCGCTGCCAGACCTCGAGGAGCAGCTGACCACCTGGGTCCCCGGCGACGCCAGCCCCGACCGACTCGACGCCTACGTATGGGCGATGACACACCTCATGCTCGCCCCCGCGGGCAACCTCGCAGCGGTCGCCTAGGAGGAACGACGACGTGAGCCAGTACAGGAACCGGGCCCTGAGCCGGGCCGCGGAGAAGCGGGCCGCCGGCCTGGACGTGCTGCGGGACCGGCAGCCCGTCACCGTCGCCAGTATCGGCGGGCAGCAGTCCCTCACGATGGCGCTGGACGCTGAGGCCCGCGGCTACGCCAACTCGGCCGTGGCGTACCGGTGCGTCGCGGCCATCGCCGACAACGGCGCCAGCGTGCCGCTGGTGGTGCAGCAGGGCGACGGCACGGTCATCGAGGGGCACCCCGTCGCGCACCTGTTCAACAAACGCCCGAACCCGCTGATGTCCGCCCGCGTCTTCAAGAGCCTGCTGCTCCAGCAGGCCGAGCTTGCCGGGCAGTCGTTCGTCTGGTTGGACCGTGGCGAGACCGGGCAGGGCGACGTCCTCGAGATGCACCTTGTGTTCGACCAGGTAGACGTCATCGTTGACAAGCCGCTGCGGGAGCGGCCCACGACGGCCGACGTGATCGGCTTCATGATCCGCCGCCTGGACGGCACGCAGGTCCCCGTCCTGCCCGAAGAGATGCTGTGGCTGCGCTACCCGCACCCGTTCGACCCGCTCGGCTGCCTGCCCCCGTGGAAGGCCGCCAGGCACGCCGTCGACATGGACGCCTACGCCCGCGAGTGGCAGCGCTCGTCCTACGCGAACGGGGCCCGCCCCACGGGTGTCGTCTACCTCGGAGACATGGAGGAGCAGGAGTTCACCGCGGTGAAAGCCGCGTGGCGCAGCAGCATGCAGGGCCCGGAGAACGCGGGCAAGACGCTGCTGGTGCGGTCCGCGCCGCGCGCCGGCGGCAGCGGGTCGGGCATCGGCTACGAGCGGCTCACCTTCACCCCCGAGGAGATGGCCTACCTCGAGTCGCGGATGGCCAACAGCGCCGAAGTGATGATGGCGTTCGGCGTGCCGCACGACTACCTCGCCGCCGGGACGACCTACGAGAACCGGTCGGCGGCGAAGGCCACCCTGTGGTCAGACACGATCGGCCCGAAGCTGGAGATCATCGGCAGCGAGATCGACCGCGTGCTGCTCCCCTCCGACGCGGAAGAGGCCGCGTGGGACCTGTCGGGGGTGGCCGCGCTCCAGGACTCGCAGGACTCCGTCGCCAACCGCACCCGGGCCAGCGTCTACAGCGACACCCTGACCATCGACGAGGCGCGCGCGGAACTCGGCTACGAGCCGCTCCCGGGCGGCCTCGGCGCGCACACGCTCACCCCGTACCGGGCGCAGTTCGCCCCCGTGCAGGGCGCGCCCGGCGGCGACGACGCCCGGTCGTGGGACGCCGACTTCTCCCGCATGCCGGCCGCCCCGGTGCCGGACGTGACGGCCGTCGTCGAGCGGACCGTGGAAAGCGTCCTGACGCGGCTCCTCGGCGGGACGCCGCCGCAGGTCAACGCCCGTCCGACGCCCCGTCTGGCCCGCGCCGACGACGCCCCGTCGTCACCGTCGCTGACGGAGGTAAACCAGGCGTACGACGAGCTGGAGCGCGCCGGGATTCGGGCGGTGCAGTCCCTCGCCCGCGAGCAGCGTGAACGCGTCCTCCGCGACTTTGACCGGCTGATGAAGCGGCCGAACCGGTCCGCCGAGTGGCTGGGTGAGGTGCGGGCGCAGGCCGCCGCGCTCGCCCGCGAGCAGCAGGTGACGTTGGCCCCGCCGGATCCGGAGCAGGTGCCGGCCGCGTGCATGACGGACCTGGACGTCGCCTCCGGTCCGGAGGGGTGGGAGCAGCGGATCCGGGTGCGGGAGATCTTCGACGGCCGGTACTGGCGGCGCCGCACGGCCGAGGTGATGCGCCCGTTCATCGAGCGGGTGTGGCGGCGCGGCGGCACGGACATCATCGGCTCGTTCGACCTGGACGAGCCGGACGTGGCGCAGGCGCTGCGGGACCGGGTGGACGAGCTGGCCGGGCAGGTGACGGCGACGACCGAGCAGGTACTGCGGGCGCAGCTGCTCGCCGCGGGCGTGGCCGAGGGCGAGTCGATCCCCGAGCTGCGGGCCCGGCTCCAGCAGGTGTTCACCAACCTCAGCGACTACCGCGCCACGATGATTGCCCGCACGGAGACGGTGGGCGGCTACTCGCAGGCGTCGTTCCTGGCCGCGCTGGACGCCGGGGCAGTGCGGAAGACGTGGTTGGCCACGGCCGACCAGCGGACGCGGGAGACGCACCGGCAGGAGAACGGGCGCACCGTCCCGATGAACAAGCGGTTCACGCTCACGAAGTCGCGGTGGCCGGCGGACCCGACCGCCCCGGCCGCACAGTCCATTCAGTGCCGGTGCGCGCTGACCTTCCAGTTCGACGAGGAGTCCTGACCATGGCGGGAACCGTCTGGGTCGTCGCCCAGATCAAGAGCACTGACGCTGAAGGGTGGGCCACGGACTGGGACCTCGGTGGTGTCTTCACGAGCGAGGACGGGGCGCGGGAAGCATGCACTGGCCCGGGGGACGCTATGTGGCCGGTAGCCCTCGATACACCTCTCGGCCGGGAGACCACCGCTCCGCCCGGTATCACGTACCCGGCCAACTCACCGAAGGAGTCCTGACCATGCCGCGGTTCCGGAAACGACCCGTCGAGATTGAAGCGGTTCACCTCGCAGGTGCCAGCGTCCGAGAGGCGATCGACTTTGTTCCCGCTGACCAGTTCGCCGGGGGCGGTGTGTTGCCGGACGACGGACGCTTCTACGTGGACATCAAGACGCTCGAAGGAACGATGCGCGCGGTTGAGGGCGACTGGATCATCAAGGGCGTCGCCGGAGAGTTCTACCCGTGCCGAGACGACATCTTCCGCGCGACCTACGAGGAGGTCTGACGATGGCGACCCTGCTGCGCGGTGAGGTCCGCGCGATCCTTCAGCCCGCCGGTACGGCGCAGTACCGGGGCGCGTACTGCCCGCCGGGCGTCCCCTTCAAGGAGGTGCGCCGGGGCCCGTTCGACGGGAAGGCGGACATCGCCGTCCGCGTCGGCATCGACGGCGAGGTGCCCAAGCTGATGACGTTCGGTGGCGGGCAGGTCGTCTACGAGTACGACGGTCGCGACGCCAAGGGCCGCGCGGTGTACCGGTACGCCCCGAACCTGTCCAGCAGCCACCGCGACGTGATGAACGGCGTCGCCGAGGTGTACGCCGAACACAGCATCAAGCAGGCGAAGGAGGGCGGCCGATGAAGCGCCTGCTCGCAGCCATCGCGGGCCGTTGCGACACGCACGACCGCGCCGCCTACGTCACCACGGCCCGGCTGGAGCGGGAGCTGGGCATGCCCGTCTCGCCGCCACCGGCCAGCTTCACGGACGCGCACATGAACCCCGACCTGATCGACTGCGGCAACCGGCGTTGCCGGGCAAGGAGGAGCAAGTGACGACCGAGATCGAGTTCCGCAGCCTCGAGGACGTCGAGTGGCGCGTGGCCGACGGCGACGACGGCACGTTCGCCGGATACGCCTGCCGCTACGGCAAGCGCGACAGCTACGGCACCACCTTCCATCCCGGCGTGTTCCGCAAGGGCGTCGACCGCAGGGACTACGCGCTGCTCTTCATGCACGACCCCACCCGGCCCGTGGGCACCTTCCGCGCCGAGGAGCGGGACGACCACCTGTGGATCGAGGGCCGCTACGACGACACGGCCGCCGGCCGGGACGCCCGGATCATGGCCCGGTCCGGGAGCGCCCCGGAACTCAGCGTCGGGTTCGTGCGCACCGACCTGCCCGAGTGGTCCAAGCTCGCGGAGATGGGCGACGACGAGCGGAAGGACGCCCTGGAGAACATCCGCTCGGCGCGGCTGGTGGAGGTCTCCCAGATCACGGCGCGGATGGCGGCGGTCCCCGGCAGCAAGCTGAAGACGGTGCGCAGCGCGCTGGGTGATCTGTACGCGGAGGCAGGGCACCCGACCCTTGCCGAGCGTCTCGCGGAGTTCGACGAGCAGCGCGCGGCCGAGGAGGACCGCAAGATGGAGCAGCGGGCCCGGCGGGCGGCGCTGCTGCGGCTGACCACTCTGGGAGGCGCATGACGATGGGTCGCTTCAGGAGCCGGGCGCAGTGGCGTTGGGCGTTCGCCAACAAGAAGTCGTTCGCTCGTCGTTGGGCGCACCGCAATCAGCGCAGCGCCCCGTACCGGTCCCTGCCCGCGCGCAAGGGCGCGGCCGGCCGGGGCCGACGACGCAGGTAGACGCCCGTCCGACGCTGCGAATTGCAGCCCCCACCCACACGCACTCGCCGTTTCGATCTACCCTCACCCCATCCGGGCCGCTCGCACCGGACGTATAAGCCGCGAGCAGTAGCCGGGCGCGATCCACCGGCCGTGAAAGACGGACCGCAGCAACCCATCACGTATGGGCGGCTGTGCGCCGTCCACGGACCGAAAGGAACGCCATGGGCAACTTCGCCAAGGTGCGCCCCATCGGTCGCCGCCGCGACGGCCGACCGATCTACCCCATCAAGGGCGGCGCCCCCACCCTGCTTGAGCAGCGCGACGAGATCGTCCGGCTGCTCCAGGACCCCAACTACGACGGCGACCCGGCCGAACTCCTCGCGCGCGCCGACAAGGTGGCAGCGGACATCGAGGCCGCGAACCAGCGTGAGGCCCGCCTGCGGGCGCTGAAGGCCGCGCAGCTCCCCGCCGGAGACCCGGACCCCGCCCCGGGCCAGCGGCAGCAGCCGGGCATGCAGCCCGACCCGCAGGGCAACCCCGACCCGGTCACCGCCGCCGAGGCGTTCGTGCGCTCCGCCGCCCTCGAGCACTTCCGCGCGAACGGCAAGCAGGGCAAGTTCGCCGTCGAGCACCGCGCGGCCCCGGCCGGCACGGTCACCACGGGCACGCAGCCGCAGCAGAACACCCGGGTGCCGGGGATCATCCCGCAGAACCCTGACATGCCGCTGCTGGTGGCGAACCTGCTGGACCGGCAGACGTCGGACGGCAACACCCTCGAGTACATGCGCGACACGTCCGGTCCGCAGTCCACCTGGAACAAGGCCGCGGTCGTGGCCGAAGGCGCGGACAAGCCGATGAGCGGTCCGTTCACCTTTGACCTCATCACGACCACGCTGAAGACGGTCGCGCACTGGGTGCCCATCACCCGTCAGGCCGCCGACGACAACGGCCAGCTGATGGGCTACATCAACGGCCGGCTGACGTACGGGCTGGAGTACAAGCTCGACCGGCAGATCCTCACCGGCAACGGCACGACGGAGATGCAGGGCATCCTCACCACGCCCGGCATCGGCACGTACCAGCCGGGCGTCGGCTCGACGGACGTCAAGCTCATCACCGTCCGGAAGGCCAAGACACAGGGCGAACTCGCGCTGTACCCGCCGACCGCCGTGGTCATGAACCCGATGGACTGGCAGGACATCGAGCTGGACGAGGACGCCAACGGGCAGTTCCGCGTCATCGCGAACGTCACCGACCCGGGCGCGCCCACGCGTCTGTGGGGACTGACGGTGGTCACCACCGTCGCGATGGCGGCCGGGACCGCGCTCCTCGGCGGGTTCCGCACCGGGGCCACCCTGTGGGAGCGGCAGGGGATCACGATCCTCATGACCGACAGCCACGCGGACTACTTCACCGCGAACACGCTGGTCATCCTCGCCGAGCGCCGCGCGAACGTCGCGGTGCACACCCCGGCCGCGTTCGTCCGCATCACGTTCGCCGCGGCGACGTAAGCACCCCCTGAGCAGGGCGCGGCCACCCCGTCCCGGCCGCGCCCTCCCCCACCGGACCACACCCCCTTTGAGGAGCCGCCGCTATGGCAGCACGCAGCAGCAAGAGCCCCGAGCCCGAGCAGACCCCCGAGCAGCCGAACCCGGCCGTGGTGTCCACCCGTCAGTACGACGCGGGTGAGGGCTGGCAGGTCGGACAGACCGCGCCGTCCGACGCCTTCCGCGCGCTGGACGCCGCCGGCACCGGAGAGCCGACCGGCCCGGTCGTCCACAAGCACCCGGGCGGCTACGCCCGGCAGATCGTCGCGAAGGGCCAGGTCATCACGGAGGGCGTGCGGCGCGAGCTGGACGCCGCCGAGGAGTCCGCCGAGGGCGAGCAGGGCTGACCGATGGCGTACTGCACTCTCGAGGCCGCGAAGAACGCGGGCGTCACCGGCACGGACGCCGAGGTCGCCGCGTGGATTCAGGCTGCCCGGGAGCGCATCGACGCCTACACGCAGCAGTGTTTCGAGCCAACTGACCTGGTGGTGGTGGCGGACGTCGGCGCGGATGGACTGGTCATCCTTCCGCGCCGCGTCCGCCAAGTCGCTGCGGTCATGCCGGTACTGGAGCCGGACGACGGCGCGTCGCTGCCGCCGTCCTCGTACCGGGTCACGTCGTCGCGGGTGCTCGGGCAGGTCGACGCCGTGCACCTGGCGTGGGGCGGCTACGACGATCTCGTTGCCGGGGCCGAGTCGTACAGCGGGGGATGGCTCGGCCTGTGGGAGCGGTGGGGCGCCGAGCAGGTGAAGGTGATCGGCAGCTTCGGGTACGACACCGTGCCGCCGCTGGTGGGCGAGGCGTGCGCGCTGCTCGCCGCGCACCTCCAGGCGCAGGCCGCGCCCTCGGACGCGGACGCCGCGCAGGACCCGTCGCTGCAGGTGGACGACGAGGGCAACAACGTCGCCATCGAGGACACCGACGACGCCCCGTCGGAAGGCGTCGTCTCCGCAGCCGCGTCGACCGGATCGACGCAGGTCGACGCCCTGTTGGCGGGCTACCTCAACCGCGGCGCGTCACTGATCGGGGGTGTGTGATGGCACGCTTCCGGGCGACGGGCCGTCTGCGGATGAGCGCGCAGGTGTCGACGCAGGTCAACACCCGCGCCTACGAGCGCGGCTACCGCCGCTGGTTCGGCCGCATGTCCGACGACGTGAAGCGCGCCGTCGAGCGGACCCGCATCGACGTGCAGAACGAAGCCAGGCGGCGGGCCCCGGTGGACACCGGCCGACTGCGTTCCTCGATCGTGTCTCGGGCGGAGGGGTCGGGCCGGTCGGTCGGCTACGTGATCGGCACGAACGTGAACTATGCGGCGGCGGTGGAGTACGGCACGGCCCCGCACGTCATCAAGCCGAAGTACAAGAAGGCGCTGTACTGGCCGGGCGCGGCGCATCCGGTCGCGCAGGTCAACCACCCTGGCACCGCCGCGAAGCCGTTCCTTCGGCCGGCGATCGAGATGACCGAGATCTTTTGGCGGGCGCACGCCTCGCAGATCGGCAGGCGCTGATGGCCGCGACGACTGAGGGCGCGTTGAAGGCCTTCCTCGAGGGCCTCGGCTCCGGCGTGCCGTTCTTCCGCGAGGGCCCCCGCGAGGGACAGGCCCCGCCGTTCGGCGTGATCCAGCGCGAGGACATCCGCCTCAACACCGCAGCTAACGGCGACTTCGGCGACCCGAACGCAGAACTCTCGGTCGTCGAGGTCATCACCGTCGACCTGGTCCAGCCCGCCCGCGTCAAGACGTCCGCGCGCGTCGCCAGCAACGCCGAGCGGTACGGGCTCGCCGAGGTGTTCGCGACCGCGCTGCACGGGTGCCGGCTCCCGGCCGCTCCTACTCCAGTCACTGCCGTGCGGGTGCAGGACATCGACCGCTTCCCCATCGCGGACAACCGCATCCGCGAGTCCATCACCGTCGAGGTTCACCGGCCGCTGCGCCGTACGGAGGTAGTGCCCACATGACCGTCATGTTCACGGAGATGCCCCGCGAGGACGTGATCACGTACCTCGGCCGGGCGTGGCCGGCACCGCCCGGGGCGACCGTCGAGCGGGTCCGTTTCCTGTCCGAGCATGCGCACGGCGGGGTGTCGGTGCAGTCCGGTTCGCAGCCCGGGATGACGTGGTGGGTGGTGGACGGGCTGATCGTCCCGCAGGACGCGGGTCCGGTGCCGCGTCTGGAGGGTGACGAGGTGTACGACCTGCCGCCGGACGACTCCCCCACGGAACCCCCGCTCGACCTCGCCGCGGCGCCGCTGAGCGCCGAGGACACCACCCCGTAAGGGCCGGACCCCGGCACCAGGAAGGAACCGAAATGCCTATCTCCCGAGTGACGAAGCTGTACGCGGTCGAGGACGCCAAGATCGCGCCGCTGCTGGCCGATCCGGAGGGCGGTGCGCCGTCGTACGGGGCGGGCATCGACGTGCCCGGCATCAAATCGATGGAGATCTCCGGCGACGTCGAGGTCAAGGAGCTGCGCGGCGACAACCGGCTTCTCGACTCGGACTCGTCGCTGACCAACGTCACCGTCGCGTTCCCCCACGCCAAGCTCAGCCTGGACGTGCTGGCCGCGCTCCTCGGCGGCGACGTCACCGACTCCGGCACCACCCCCGCGCAGACCACCACCTGGGATCTCGACTCCGACGCGAAGCCGCTGCCGTTCAAGTTGATCGGGAAGACGCCGACCGGCGGCAGCGATCAGATCGGCGGCGACGTGCACTTCACGCTCTGGAAGTGCGTCCTCTCCAGCTTCCCGGGCCTCGGGCTCGCGGAGGAGGACTACCGGACGATCGAGAACGAGGCGCGCGCCGTGCCGCTGATCAGCACCGGCAAGTGGATCTCGGTGACGATCAACGAAACCGCCGTCGCGATCCCGACCGCCGCCACCCCGTGATCCCCGGGCGGGGCCCGCGTCTCTCGCTCAGCGCCCGCCCCGCCCGGCCCCCCTCATCCGCAGGCCGAAACCCGGCACTCAAGTAGGGACACACCACCATGACGCAGGGCCTTGACCTTCTCGCCGACGGCGGAACCGTCGACCTCGTGGACGGCACCAGCGTGCAGCTGCGGTACAGCATGCGCGCGCTCGCGCTCCTCGAGGCGCGCTACGGGTCCGTCGCCGCCGTACAGAACGCGATCGACTCCACCGGCAACGGCGCCGCGTTCGGCCCGATCATCCAGCTGGTCGGCTGCGGCGCGGTCGGTCCCGGCGGGTTCGAACCGAATTTCCGCGAGCACCAGGACGCCAAGGGCGAACGGAAGATCAGCGGGGACATCGTGTTCCGTCGGCGGAAGGACGGCGCGGACCTCGCGGACCTGCTGCACCCGGGCCGCCTGAGCCAGTACGTCGAGGCGTTCAACGCCGCGTTCTCCAAGGCCCTCGAGAGCCTGGGAAACGACGACGCGACCCCGGCCCCCGGGGTCCCAGTGGAGACGGTTTCCCCTGGGCTGAGTTCTACTACCTCGCCGTCGGTGCCCTCCGCGTCAGCCCCGGTGTCTTCTGGGACATGACCGTCTGCCAGCTGTTGACGCTGGCCGAGCAGCATCAGGCCGCCCACCAGACGGGCGGCCAGCGTGAACCAGAACCCGCCGACGGCGCCAGCCTCCTTGGCTTCGCCTCGATGACCCGGAGGTGACCCGATGGCAGACGACATCAACCTGCCGAACCTGGTCAGTCACCTCCAGGTCAACGTGGGTGGCACGTCCGGGGAGCTGGCGGACGCGACCCGGCAGGGCTCGGCGATGGGGTCGGCGCTCGGGCAGGGCATCCACCGGCAGCTCGATGACCTGCTGCGGAATCTCCCGCAGGTCACGATCGACGGCGACTCCGAGGACATCGACCGTGACCTTCAGCGGGTGCACCAGCAGCTGGCGCGGCTGGACTCGCAGCGCATCGGTGTCGACATTTCCCTCACCGATGCGCTGCGGCAGATCGACGACCTTCAGGCGAACCTCGCTCGGATCGGGGATGAGCACTACGACCTGAACATCTCGGCTGCGACCCGGCAGGCGGCCGAGCGGCTGGAGGAGTTGCGGCGGGCGGCGCGGCAGGTCGATGACACCGACGTCGACATAGACGTTGACGTCGACACCGACGGCCCGGACCGGCTCGATGCGATCCTGCGGCGTATCCCGGCGGTGGCCGGGCGGGCGGCCGGCGCGCTGTCGGGTGTGGGGGTGGCGACGGCCGGTGTGGGCGCTGCGGTGCCGCTGGTGGCCGGGCTGGTCACGACGCTGTCGAACGTGGCGCCCGCGGCGGGTGTGGCGGTCACCGGGCTGGCCGCGGTGAAGCTGGCGCAGGGCACGGTGAAGCTGGCCGCGGTCGGCATGGAAGACGCCCTCAGCGCGGCGCTCGACCCGTCGAAGGCGGAGGAGTACAGCGAGGCGCTGGAGAAGCTGGCGCCGGAAGCCCGCGAGTTCGCGCAGGCCGTGAAGGACGCCGCGCCGCAACTGCGGGCGTTGCAGCAGGACGTACAGAACGAGGTGTTCCGCGGGCTCGGCGACAACCTCGAGCGGACCGGCCGCGTGGTCCTGCCGGTGCTGCGCCGCAACCTGATGGGCACCGCCACCGCGCTCGGCGACATGGCGGCCGGCGTGATGGGCACGGCCACCACCCTGGCGGAAAACGGCACCCTCGGCCGGGCGCTCGGCTCCGCGAGCAAGGGCCTGCAAAACCTGGCCGGTACGCCCGGTGTGATCGTGAAGGGCCTCGGGCAGATCGCCGCGGCGGCCGGTCCGTCGTTCGAGAGGCTGACGCGGGGCGCGGCGCGGGCGGCGAACGAGATCGGGGAGCGGCTCGACCGCGCGTACCAGTCGGGCGCCCTCGAGGACATGATCGACCAGGCGGTTGAGCTGCTGGGGGATCTGGCCGAGGTCGGCGGGAACGTCGGCGAAATCTTGGGCGGCATCTTCGCGGCGATGCCGGAGGGCGGCGGGCTGATCGGCACGCTGCAAACGGTGACCCAGGAGATCGCCGACGCCGTCAACTCCCCCGAGATGCAGGGCGGGCTCTCCGCGCTGTTCGAGACGATGTCGCTGCTCGCGGAGACCGCGGCGCCGCTGCTCGGCCAGGCGCTGCAGATGCTCGGCCCGGTCCTCGAGGAACTCGCCCCGCCGATACAGCAGCTGATCACCGAACTCGGTGAGGCCCTCGGCCCGATCCTGGACGAGCTGGAGCCGGTGCTGGTCGAGCTGGCGGGCGCGTTCGGTGAGATTGTGATCGCGCTGCTGCCACTGCTGCCGCCGATCTCCGAACTGATCGTCACCTTGCTGCCGCTTTTGCAGTACTTCCTGCGCGGCGTCGCCGTGATCGTCCGCGAGTTCATCGGCCCCGCGCTGGAGATCTTCGCGCTCGGCCTGTCCACGATCATCGAGTGGCTGCGGCGCCTCGTCGGCTGGCTGGGCGGCCAGGCCACCGAGGGCGTGAAGAACTTTTCGCAGCTGCTGCGCGGCGACTTCTCCGGGGCGACGGACTCCGCGAAAGCCTCGGTGGCCGGGATGGGTACCGACGTGGCCCGCACCATCAGCCGCCTGCCGTCCGGCGTCAGCCCGCACCTCACCTCGTTCGTGAACACGGTGAAGCGTGCCGCATCGAACGCCGCGGTGAGCATGACGCAGCAGACGGTCAGCATGGTGGCGCGCGTCGGCGAGGTCATCCGGGGCATCCCCGGTTTCGTGCGGGACATCCTGTCCGGGCTGGTCACGCTGCTGCCGCAGGCGGGTCGCGATCTGATCCAAGGGTTCATCACCGGGATCCGGCAGTCGTTCGGCGAGGTGCGCGACACCCTGACGAGCCTGACGAACATGCTCCCCGACTGGAAGGGCCCGAAGGCGAAGGACGCCCGGATCCTCACCCCGGCCGGACGGATGCTGATCGAGGGTTTCATCAAGGGCATCGACGGCACGACGGCGAAGCTGCGGGCCCGGCTGGAGTCGATCACCAAGGCGCTGCCCGACAACGTCCGCAGCGGGTACGGGCGGACGCTGAAGAACAGCATCAACCAGTTGGAGAAGCTGACCACCCGCCGCGACGCGGTGATCAAGCGGCTCCAGGCCGGACAGAAGAAGCTCGACGGGCTGATCGCCAACCGGCAGAAGGTCGTCGACGGGGTACGTGACGGCATCCTCCGGGAAGCTAACATCACCACCGGGCACGCCGACGTCAACTCGGTGTCCGCCATCACGGTCGGGCTCCAGACCGCGCTGAAGAAGACGCAAGAGTTCCAGGCGAACATCGCCAAGCTGCGGAAGGCCGGCCTGCGGAACGACCTGCTGCTGCAGATCGCGGACGCGGGTGTCGAGGCGGGCGGCGCGACGGCGGCGGCGCTGGCGAAGGCGACCCCGGCCGAGCTGAAGCGGATCAACGACCTGCAGGGGCAGCTCGCCAAGAGCGCCTCGGCGACTGGCAACACCGTCGGGGACGCCCTCTACAGCGCGGGCATCAACGCGGCGAAGGGCCTCGTCGCCGGGCTGAAGAGCCAGGAGAAGCAGATCGAGGCGCAGATGCGGCGGATCGCGCTGAGCATGCTCGCGGTGGTGAAGAAGGCCCACAAGACGAAGAGCCCGAGCCGGGAGTTCGCGTGGATCGGTGAGATGGACGGCCGCGGCCTCGAGACGGGCCTGTTGTCCACGGTGCAGCGGGTACGGCGGGCGGCCGGGACGGTCGCCGGAGCCGCGCTCGACGTGGCCTCCGGTGCGCGCGGCGCGCTCCTGCTACCCACCGCCGGCCAGCTCGCGGCGGTCACCGCGGGCACCGTCGCCGGGACCGGCGACCAGTACAACACGATCAATCTCTACGGCACCGAGGCGACGCCGGGTGAAGTCGTGCACGCCTTGTCGTGGCTCGGCAAAGTGGGGAGGCGGTGAGCGTGGCACAGCAGGCACTCGGCCAGGTGCAGTGGGGCAGCCTGGTGTTCGGGCCCGGCACGCCCTACATGGTCACCGCCGTGGAAGGGCTGGACGACCTGCCGGACATCCGCAGCGAGGACATCGAACGGCCGGGCCAGCACGGCGACTACAGCGGCCCCGACTACACCGGGCCCCGCGTCGTGCAGATGAAGCTGGGGCTGCGCGGCCAGTCCCCGGACGACCTGCGCGCCCTGTCCCTCGCCCTGCGCGCGGCGACGCAGCCGCAGCGCCAGCCCGCCCCGCTTCAGTTCTTGGACCAGGACGTTCTCGTCTACGCCAAGGTGAGGAAGCGCAGCATCCCGTACGACGCGGAGTACCTGTGGCGCATCGGGGACGCGGCGCTGGAGTTCTACTGCCCCGACCCGTACCTGTACGGCCTGGCGGAGAAGGTCGAGCGGACGACCGCCTACTCCCCGGCCGTGGGCCGCACCTACCCGCGCGTCTACGCCGGCACGTCCTCGCTGACCTTGAACACGAACCCGTCGTTCGAGACGACGATCGCGCCGTGGACGGGCGCGGACGGCGCGGTCGTCGAGCGGACCAACACGCAGGCCCACGACGGCACGTGGTCGGCACGGATCACCCCGAACGGCACGGGCCTGTACCCGCGGATGGACTCCGAGCTGATGGCCGTCACCGCGGGGGTGTCGTACCGGGCGCGCGGTTGGCTGCGCTGTGCCACCGCCCGCGAGATCGCCCTCAACGTGAACTGGTACGACGCCGGGCAGAACTACCTGAGCACGAGCAGCGACAGCCGCACGGTGGCCGCCACTACGTGGGTGGAGTTCAGCGCGGCCTACACCGCGCCGGCCGGGGCCACCTACGCGCAGCTCGCGCCGACCGTCCCGGACACCCCGCCCGCCGCGGACGTGATGTGGGTCGATGACGTGCGCATCGAGGTGGACCAGCTGACCGGTACGCGCTCCTACGGCGCCGCTGGAGCGTCCGGCCGGATCATCGCCACGAACGAGGGCGCGAGCCCTGCGTTCCCGGTGCTGCGGATCGACGGCCCGGTAGCCAACCCCGCGATCGAGCAGGTCACTACCGGAGGCAGCCTGATCATTGACGCGACGCTCCAGGCGGGCGAATACCTGGAGATCGACACCCGGTCGCGGGCGGTGCTGCTGATGGGGTCCAGCCCGCGCCGGTCGTGGGTGCGCGGCGGCTCCTCGTGGCCCGTGCTGGAGCCCGGAGACAACGAGATCGCGTTCCGCGGCTCGGCCCTGCCGGGCGACCCCGGACAGACGTCCCTACTGACCGTGAGCTGGCGCGACACCAGCCTGTAAGGAAGGAGGCGGCATGGCCGCTATCAACCCGCCGCCCTGGATGCAGGCCGGCAGCTACCCGGCCCGCAACGACCGGCTCGTCATCACCAGCCTGCTCAGCTACCCCGGGTTCCTGGTGGACGAGTCGACACCGATGCGGATCCGGCAGGGCGTCAAGCCGTCGTATCAGAACGCGCAGATGAAGGTGAGGCCTGCGGCGACCCCGAACATGACCGTCATCGTGTCGGCCGGGTTCTGCTACGTCGACCAGCACGACACCGGAGGGTCCGGCACCTACGTGTGCGTCAACGACGCGGACGTGACGCTGCCCGTGGGCCCGGCCGGTGGTTCCGGCCAGTTCCGCAAGGACGCGGTCATCGCGGCGGTGTACGACGCCGAGTACACCGGCACCGAGTCGGTGTGGCGTCTCGAGGTCATCCAAGGTTCCTACGCCGCGTCGGCGGGCGCCGCGGTCCGGCCGGCGCTCCCGCCGAACGCACAGCTGCTGGCGGAGCTGGCGATCGGCCCGAACCAGACGTCGGTGTCGGCGGCGAACATCACGGACTTCCGGCAGTTCGCGGTCGGCGCCGGCGGTATCACCCCGGTGTCGAGCAGCGGCGCGCCTCCGCGGCCCGCGGTCGGGCAGGTGCAGTACCTGTACGACACCGACGTGTTCGAGGTGGGCACGCTGTCCGGGGCGAAGCGGCGGGTGCGCGAGGTGCTCCGCCCGATCGTCACGGACCAGATTTCGGAGCCGGCGTACACCAACACCAACATCAACTACTTCACCGAGGCGCAGTGGCCGAGCATCACGGTCACGGTGCCGCCGTCGGGGATGATCGCCGTCACGATCTCCGGCCAGGTGTCGAACATGTCGAGCGCGACGGCGACGGCGTGGCTGCTGTGGCGGGCGTCTGGCGGCTACACGGAGGCGGGCTCCTCCCGCAACGGCTTGTCGGCGCAGGGCTCCCGCATCATCGCCAGCCGTCGGGTGGTGCGGACCGGTCTCACCCCGGGCGCGACGGTCAAGTTCGAGGCGGGCTGGAACGTGGGCGCGACGACCGGCCCGAACGTGTTCGTGCGTGACGGGCAGATGATCGTGGAGCCGATCGCATGACGACGGCGATGGAGGCAGCGCGCCTGTTCGCGGTGGCGAGCGCGGAGCAGCCCGAGCACACGTACACGTACCTGTTCTGCGACCTGCGCACAGACACGCTCCTCGCCGAGCTGCCGATGTCCGACGTCAGCTACAGCTTCGAGCTGAACGGGATCGGGAAGCTCAGCGGCACGATCCCGTACAACGACGAGACGCTGCCGCTGGACCCGGAGACCGCGAGCGAACCCGGCCGTACCGCGGTGTACGTCGACCGTGACGGGGTGCTGGTGTGGGGCGGCATCGTGTGGACCCGCGAGGACACCAAGGGCGGGAAGCAGGTCCAAGCCGCCGAGTTCCTGTCGTACTTCCAGCACCGGTACGTGAAGAAGACGCTGGCCACGGACACGTCACTGCTGCTCGACCCGGCGTATGTCGACAAGGGTGGGCAGCGCCTGTACTCGGACCAGAAGCACATTGTGTGGTCGCTGCTCCGGTACGCGCAGGATCAGCCTGGCGGGGACATCAAGGTCGACCTGAACGCCCTGGCTGGCTCGGGCTCGGGGCACGGTGTCACCCGCAACGTGGCGTACTTCGGGTACGAGCGGCCCGAGATCTACAAGGCGATCAGCGAGTTGGCCGCTGCTGACAACGGTTTCGACTTCGCGGTTGAGGTGGCGTGGACGACGTCGGCGAACAACCAGCCTCCGAGGAGGGTCCGGGAGGCGCGTACCTGGTACCCGCGGCGCGGCCGGCCCGTGAGCGAGTCGGGCCTGGTGTTCTCGAAGGGCGGCGGGCACGGCTCGATCATCAGCTACGACTGGCCCGAGGACGGGACCGAGCTGGTGACGGAGATGTCCGGGCTCGGCGCGGGGTCGGGTGAGGCGCGGATCGTGAAGACCGCGGCGGCGCAGGATCTGATCGACTCGGGGTGGCCGCTGCTGGAGGGTGTCGCCACGTATGACGGAGTGGTGGACGAGGCGCAGGTGCAGGGCCTGACGAACGCTGACCTCGCGGCCCGCTCCCGGGCCACGGTCGAGCCGACGTTCGTGGTCTCTGCGGACACCGACCCGGCGTTCGGCTCGTACTCCGTGGGGGACGAGGCGCTGTTCGTCATCGACCCGGAGCCGAAGAGCCCGCGGGGCCGTGAGGGCGTACTGCGGATCGTGTCGATCCAGAACACCAGCAGCGGCGGGCCCGAGCGGGTGCGCCTGACCTGCGTGGGGGTGTGACGTGCCCAAGGTCCACAAGAACAGCGACTTCCTGCAACGGCTCGCCGAACTCGAGGAGCGGGTGGCGGCGATGGCCCGTGAGGGCTGGGAGCGGGACGAGGTGCCGTTCTACCCGACGAGCTTGAGGACGTTCGTCTACGACGACGCGACGTCCTTCACCACCCTGTGGGAGACGATCATCAGCCCGCGCGCGGCGACGCTGTCGATGGGCCTGGTGTTCATCGGTGACGTCGTCGGCACCACGAACAGCGGGGGCGAGTGGCGGGTGCAGTTCAACGACTCGACCACCGTGGCCAGCGGGAACGTCCCTGCCACCTTCACGTACGCCCTGCCTGCCCTGACGCTCGACCTCACCCCGTACCGGGCGGACACCGCGCTCAAGGTGCAGATCCAAGTCCGCAGGACCAGCGGCGCGACGACCGGCGGGAAGTTCGGCGGTGGCGGAGCCATCGGCGGTGCACCCCGCTACGCCCGACTCATCTGAAAGGCACGGCCATGAAACTCGTCACGCGTGCGCAGTGGGGGGCCCGGGACTACCGGCGTCCCAACGGCGCCACCCTCTACAGCGGCAAGCGCCGAGGCGTGAAACTGCACTACCTCGGCACGCCGTACACCGACCGCCCGCACGCGCAGTGCGCGGCCTACGTGCGACAGATCCAGGCGCAGCACATGGACGGCAACGGCTGGTCCGACGTGGGCTACAGCTACATCGTCTGCACGCACGGCTACGTCTACGAGGGCCGCGGCCTGAAGCGCCGCAACAGCGCGAACGGCAACACCACGCTGAACAACCAGGACTACGCGGTGCTGCTGATGGTCGGCTCCTCCGGGCTGACCGAGCCGACGGACGAGCAGCTGCACGGCGCCCGCGACGCCATCGAGTACTGCCGCGAGGAAGGCCCGGCCGGCACGTGGCTCGGCGGGCACCGCGACGGCTACGCCACCGCCTGCCCCGGAGACACGGTCTACGCGTGGGTGAAGGCCGGTGCGCCCCGACCCGACACCAAGGAGGACGACATGGCGCTGAGTGACGCCGACATGAAGAAGCTGGCCGATCTGGTCGCGGACCGGGTGTGGAAGCGCGACGGCCTTCCCGTCCGCTGGGGCACCAAGGACAACCCGGACTGGTCGGCGTACAGCATCCTGCACCACGCGACCGAGGTGTCCCGGGACAACCGGGTCCGGCTGATGCGGCTTCAGGCGGACGTGGGCGCCCTGTCCGGCGTCGTGTCCCGGCTCGCCGAGGGCGGCGGGCTGGACGCCGCCGAAATCCAGGCCGCAGCCGAGGCCGGCGCCCGTGCCGCGCTGGAGAAGCTCGGCCAGCAGCTCACCGACACCGACCCGCAGGGCTGACACCCCCGTCCCCTGCCCAACCCGAGAGAAACGAGAGACTCATGAGTACTTCCGACTTCCCGTCCCGCGCGGACGTCGACACCGTCGTCCGGACCGGCGCCACCTACGCCAAGGACCTCGTCGAGCGGATCATCTGGACGTTCCTCGCGGCGGCCGGCGCCGTCGCCCTGGCGGCGGGCCCGGCGGACATGTTCTCTGCGTCGTTCTGGGAGACCGTCGGCGCGGCCGGGATAGCTGCGGTCGGCTCGCTGGTGAAGGGCCTGGTCGCGAAGTTCATCGGCCAGCGCAACAGCGCGTCGACGGCGCCGAGCGTCTGATGCGGGCGGCGGTCCGGCGGCTCACCCGACGTCTGGGCCGCCGCGGTGCGCTCCTCACCTGCAAGGGCATCGTCGCCATGGGCTACGGCTCGGGGCAGATCGTCCAGCCGACGGGTGACCAGGACGGGCTGGTGCTGCTGCTGAAGCTGCGCCCGCTCGACTTCTGGGGGTGGGTGTGGATCGCGGCGGGCGTGCTCGCCGTGGTCTGTGCCTGGCTCCCACCGCGCCGGGACTGGCCCGGCTTCCTCGCGGTGTGGCTGATTGCCACCCCGTGGGCCATGGCGTACCTGCTGTCGTGGTGGCCGCTCGGCGAGTCACCGCGCGGCTGGGTCGTCGCATTGATCTTCGGCGCGTTCGGTGCGGTCTGCCTCGTGGTGATCGGCTGGGACGAACCGCCGCGTGCACGATCGGAGTTGCCCCGTGAGACCTGAGATGCTGACCGCGTTGTCCGCCCTGGCTGTGGCTGGTGTCACCGCCGTCGGTGGGATCGTCCAGGTCGTGATCGGGCGTCGACAACCCCGCGGGCAGCAGCGGCGGGACGACTTCACGACGATCGTGAAGGAGCTGCGGCAGAACCAGGCTGATCTGAAAGCGGAGCTGGCTGCGCAGAAGGAGCAGTCGGCGCGGGACCGTGAGCGGATCACGGCTCAGGACTTTACGATCCGCTACATGGTGGGATGGGTGCGCACGCTGGTCGGGTTCATTCGCGATTCGCACCTGGAGCCGCCCCCGCCGCCGCAGCCGGTGCCGAGGGAGGCGGAGCCGTTCCTGCATGACGTGGGGCTGTGAGTCCCGGTCCGGCCCCGTGGTGGGAGGCCGGCCCGGGACGTCTGTCCCCGCTCCCTCAACGTGCCCTCGTCCGCCCTGGTTATGGGGTGGGCGGGGGCGCTGCTGTGCCCTGCTGGGGGTCAGCGACGTACGAGCCGAGACCGGGGACGGTGTAGGTCAGCCCGTCCTCGCGGAGCTGCCGCAAGGCCTTCTGCGCGGTGGGGATCGAGATGCCCAGCTCCTCGGCGAGCGCGACCACGGACGGCACCCGGCTGCCGGGCGGGTACGTGCCGACGCGGATCCGCTGCACGAGGATCGCGTGCGCCTGCTGCCAGCGCGGTACCGCCGAGGTGGGGTCGATCATGCAGGCCACGCTAAGAGCGGTGATCACTCTCCGCGAGCAGTGGATGCGCTGTATGTAGTGCATACAAGGGATGCAAGGGGTACAGTCCCGAACACGAGTAGACCCCCGCGCCGTGCGACCGGCCGGGGGCGTGGCCACCGCTTCGAGGGAGCGACGACATGGCAGAGCCTACGCACACCCCGCCCGCCCAGGAAGACACCCCGCGCGCGTTCGGCTACTGCGCCTGGCACCAGGGCCACTCTGAGGGCGTCCGCCTGATCGACGTCATCGAGCAGGGCAGCGGACCGGGCGGAACTCAGTTCGCCTGCGGCCCGTGCATCAAGGTCAACGGCCTCGTCCCGTTCGCTGACCGGTGACCGCCGTCATGCACCCCGGTTTCGTGCGCGCACCCGAGCTGCTGCCCGTGCCGCGCCCGGACCGGATCCACCCCGAGCAGGCCGCCGGCCGCACCTGCGTCTGGTGCACGGCGGAGCCGACCATCAGCCTCGGCACCCGGATGACCACCCGCCTCGGCACGGTCGTCTCGTGGGCGCCGCGCGCCTGCCACCCGTGTGCCGCCCGCGAGGCCGCCCGCGTCCTCGCCATCCACATCCGGAGCTGCTACCGCTGCTGCGTCCGTGACGGCTGCCCGGACGCCCGCGCGCTCCGGCAGCTCGCTGACTCCCGCTCCCGGTCCGACATACGCCGGCCGGACCAGTAGCGGGCCCTGGGCGGTCCGCCCTCGTTCCCCGTCGGGGACGGGCCGCCCTTCCAGACTCCCGGCACGCCTTTCCTGCTTGAAGGTGAGGAGCCGGGACGAGCGGGCCGCCGACGGCGAAGGCAAGGCAGGCGGCCCGCTCACTCCACCAGTTGGGCGAGTGGGACGCCGAGCGCGTCGGCTAAGAGCAGCAGATCGTTCAGGTCGGGTACGCGCTGCCCGTACTCCCACCGCAGGACGGTTCGGTAGTCGCGGCCGACGCGCTCGCCGAGACGCTCTTGGGTCAGGTTCGCGGCGAGCCGCGCGGCGCGGATGCGTGCCCCGATCTCCCGGCGGCGGGCTGGCACCCAGTCGGGCAGCGGATCGAGTGGCACCAGCCAACCGAATATCGATCATCGTCCGATGCCTATGCCTGGCCAGGCATAATTTGGGATCTTGAAAGCTCGCGCCGTTCGCTCGACCGAAGGGCGCGGACGGAGCGGCCGGCGGGCGTGCGCGTCTCCGCCTGGCTGGCCGTTAGACGCCATGACTTGGTCAAGGCGTCCTGCCCCAGAGGCAAAAACCTCTGGGGCGGTCTACGTTGGGACGCAGAAGGCCCCCGCCGATAGTTCCGGCGGGGGCCCTCGTCTGCTCGCGCCGGCCTCCCCGCCGGGCGTCGAGCAGCCTCCGAGAGACGCGTCTCAGGCGCGCGTGGGGAGACACGCCTGCCTCTCTCGTGATCAGCACTGTACGTGCTGTTTGAACATAGTCCAGTCCCCCAGACGGGTGACGTTCCCCGTGGTGCCGCGTGGCGATGTGGACTTTTTGTGGACTGCGGACGTAAGAGGGCCCCCCGCCCGGATAGGCGAGGGGCCCGTGACCTGCTGTGGAGCCTAGGGGAGTCGAACCCCTGACATCTGCCATGCAAAGACAGCGCTCTACCAACTGAGCTAAGGCCCCGGAGGGAATGCGTCCACCAGGACAAACAGATCCTGGCACGCGTCCGGGACCAGAGTACCGGGTCCCCCCGGGGATTCCGCAAAAAGATTGGGGGTCCCCGTGACCAACCACTCTCCGTAAGATGCGAGGCGTGGTTCGCTCTAGCGAACCCACGGTTCATGGGGAAGCGATGGGGAGACGCAATGGACGCCGCACAGCAGGAAGCCACCGCCAGAGCGCGGGAACTGCAGCGGAATTGGTACGGGGAGCCGCTGGGGGCGCTCTTCCGTAGGCTCATAGACGACCTGGGCCTCAACCAGGCCCGTCTGGCGGGGGTGCTCGGACTGTCCGCGCCGATGCTGTCGCAGCTGATGAGCGGCCAGCGGGCGAAGATCGGCAATCCGGCGGTGGTCCAGCGCGTGCAGCTGCTCCAGGACCTGGCGGGGCAGGTCGCGGACGGCAGCGTCAGCGCGGCCGAGGCGACGGAGCGCATGGAGGAGATCAAGAAGTCCCAGGGGGGTTCCGTCCTCACCAACACCGCGCAGTCCACGAGCGGTTCAGGGGCTCCTACGGTCAAGCGCGTGGTCCGTGAGATCCAGTCCCTGCTGCGCTCGGTGGCGGCCGCCGGCGACATCCTCGACGCCGCGGACTCCCTCGCACCCGCCCACCCGGAGCTGGCGGAGTTCCTCCGGGTCTACGGCGCCGGCCGCACCGCCGACGCGGTCACGCACTACCAGGCGCACCAGAGCTGATGCACCGCCCGGCGGCCGAAGGGGGTTCGGCCGCCGGCGACACGTGAGGGCCGGGGGGAAAGCGGGGCACGGGGGGAGTCGTACCGCTCGTCGTGGGGGAGAGACAGGGGGACACCTCAGGGGGAGGAGCGACGCACAGTCATGGGTGAGGTCTTCGCCGGCCGGTACGAGCTGGTCGACCCGATCGGACGCGGGGGCGTGGGCGCGGTCTGGCGGGCCTGGGACCACCGCCGTCGCCGTTATGTGGCGGCGAAGGTGCTGCTGCAGAGCGACGCCCACTCGCTGCTGCGCTTCGTGCGCGAGCAGGCGCTGCGGATCGACCACCCCCATGTGCTCGCCCCCACCAGCTGGGCCGCGGACGACGACAAGGTCCTGTTCACCATGGACCTGGTGGCCGGCGGTTCCCTGGTGCACCTGGTCGGCGACTACGGTCCGCTGCCGCCCGCGTTCGTCTGCACCCTCCTCGACCAGCTCCTCTCAGGGCTCGCGGCGGTGCACGCGGAGGACGTGGTGCATCGCGACGTCAAGCCCGCCAACGTGCTGCTGGAGGCCACCGGCCGGGGCAGGCCGAAGCTCCGGTTGTCGGACTTCGGCATCGCCATGCGGCTGGGCGAGCCCCGGCTGACCGAGACCGACCTGGTCGTCGGCACCCCGGGGTATCTGGCCCCGGAGCAGATGATGGGCGCCGAGCCGGACTTCCCCGCCGACCTGTTCGCCGTGGGCCTGGTCGCCCTGTATCTGCTCGAGGGCGCGAAACCGGACGCCAAGGCTCTTATCCAGTACTTCGCCGATCACGGGACGCCGGGTGCGCCCCAGGGCATCCCCGAGCCGCTGTGGCAGGTGGTGGCCACCTTGCTGCAGCCCGATCCGGAGGCGCGTTTCCGCTCGGCGACGGGGGCGCGGAAGGCGCTCGCCGCGGCGGCGGAGCTGCTGCCGGAGCCCGGCCCCGACGACGAACTGATCGAAATCTTCGACCAACTCGGCCCGCTGCCGCCCGGGTTCACCGAGGACGGCCCGGAGAAGAAGGCCTCCGGGCTGCGACCGGAGGCCGGTGGGCCGCAGGTGGGTGCGGTCGAGGGCGGGACGGCGGGGCGAAGCGTCGGGGACGGCGGGGAGCCCGAGCCTCGCCCTGCCTGGAGCACGGCCCCGCCCGGCCCACGGCACGGCGCCGCCACCGGCTCCCCCGCCACTCCGCCGGACGCCGCCCCGCGGCCTCCCGCCCTGTCGGACACCGGCAGCTTCCCCCTGCCGCCGCCCCAGCCCTCCTCGGTCCCCCCTCCACGCTCCCCCGAGCACCCCCCACACCCCCCGCAGTACGTGCCCCGCTCCCCGTACGGCCACCAGCACCAGGTGCCCGAGGTCTCCCCCTCCGAAGCGACCCATCAGCTGCGCTCCCCCCAGCCGCCACCGGCCGTGCGTCCCGACCCCTCCACTGCTGAATACACCGCCCGGTCGTCACAGGTTCCGCCGCCGGACACGGTGACCGCACAGCACCCGCCTGCCCCCCGCTCCCACCGTCGGCGCGGCATCCGCAGGCCCGGCCCTCCGGCACGGGTCGCCGTGCCCGTGCTGCTGCTGGCGCTGGCGTGCTACGCCGTGGGCTTCTGGGCGCTCACCCGCGTCTGACCGCCACGGGCCGCACGCACGCCGACGGCATCGGCGTCACCGGGTCACGGCGTCACCGGATCACCCGGAAAGGCCCGCGCCGCGACGCCGGGCCACCACCGTCCACACCCCGAGCCCCACCACCAGGGCACTCCCGGTGCCGATGCCGCCCGCCGCGAGCACCCGGTACAGGGTCGCGTCGCCCGTGTCACCACCCCCGCCGGAGGTCAGGCCGTCCCCGCCTCCGACGGTGAAGACGTCCGCCGGAACGGTCCCGCCCGCGTAGTCCGGCCCGTCCTGCGCCGCCCCGCCCAGCCGCACGCGCAGTGTCAGCGGCACGGGCCCGTCGCCGAAGTCCTCCGCGACCTCCGGGGAGAGGTGCGCGACGAGGTAGTAGGCACCGGCGAACCGCACTGCCGAGACCTGCTGCCCGGAGGCGTGCCGGTTCTCGTACGCGACCGGCGGCAGGGGCTTGAACGGCTTGGACTTCTGGCCGCCGTTGTAGCCGAGGGACAGGTCCTCGACCTGGCCGCGCACCGGGTTGTAGAGGTCCAGGGTGAGCGCGGAGGCGACGTAGCCGGAGGCGTCCGTGCCGGAGCTGCCCAGCTCGGCGGTGACGTGGAGCTGCCGGCCCCAGTCGACGGGGACCTGGTAGAAGAGCGTCTGGCCCGGCCGTACGTCGTCGCGCCACACGCCCTCGCCCAGCGGGGCCGCCTGTGCGAACCCCGCGCCACCGGGGCGGCGTCGGGCTGTTCCCTGGACGGGGGAGGGCGTGGCCGAGTCCCACGCCTCGGGAGCGGCCGTGCCGGCCGGCGTCTTCGTCCCGGGCTCGGACACCGTGCCGATCTCCAGCTCCCAGGGGTCGGAGGAGGCGCCGCGCGCGTCGGGGGCTGCGCGCTCGACGGTCACGTAGTACGTCCCGGCCTCGGCGCAGACGCTTCTCCTGGGGGAGATCTCCCGCATGGCCCACGCGGCGACCGGATGAGGGCTGCCCGGCGCCCCGAAGGTCGCCGTGTCCGCGTCGCACGCGTGGCCGTCGGTGTCCTCCACGGTCACCTTGACGCCGTCGGCGACGGAGACGCCGGTTCCGGACGGCGGCACGGCGGTGACGGAGGCGTACGCCGTCCCGGTGTCGTCCAGTTCCAGACGGAAGAAGACCTTGGCGTCGGGCGGGAGGGTGCTGCGGTAGGTCCGGCCGGGCTCCAGTTCCACGGCGTCCGCGGTGCTCCCGGCGCCCTCGATCCGGCGCGCGTCCTCGGCGAAGGCGTACGCGTGGGCGCTGTCCTGGCCGGTGGCCCGGGCGTGCTGTCCCGTCAGCGCGATCCCCAGCCCGAGCGCGGCAGCCAGGACCGGACGTCCCACGGCGCCGTACCGGCTCCGTGCCGTCGTCCGCCGCGCCGTGCCCTGCCGTCCCCTCACGCGCCCCCCTCGTCGCCGCCGGGTACCGCTGCCTGCCGCCGCCCATCCTGCACCGGGGGCGCGGCCCGCCCACAAGGTCCCGGCCACACAAAACCCCGACCGCGCGGGCGGCCGGGGTCTGTTCAGCGTCGTATGTCGGTACTCACGAACCCGTGGGCACGGAGTCAGTCGCCTCCGTCCACAGATCCTGCTCGGCGCGATCCGCCTGGATCTGGCGGTACACGAGGAGCCCGCCGATGGCGGCCAGTGCGACCAGGAGAAGCTTCTTCACCGCGCGACCTCGTCTTTCCTTGACGTAGGGGACCTCTGGCGCCCGACTATACACACCGGTCGATACCGATCGGTGACCTGCGTCGCCGCCTCCAACTGCCGCCGTGGACAACCGGATCGATGCGACGCGGACGGTCCGATCGGAGGGTGATCACACCCGCACGCTCGGTGTTTTCGTTCCGTTTCCTCCCGCAACCAGGGATTTTCTTCCTTCATGCACCCATCCGAGTGGTGTTCATCTGAACATCCACGCGGCACGGGCGTCGGTCCACCACTTCAAGGCCCTCATACACATCATGAGGAAAGTACGCAAATCGCCCAACCCGAAAGTGAGGGGCCATGGCCAGGAACAAGGTCATGCAGCTGTGGAACGCCGTTGTCACCGCCTTCCTCGCGCTGTGCACGGCGCTCGGTCTCGTCACCACGGCCGCAGCGGCGGCCGTACCCCAGACCCAGAAGACGCGCAACAGCGACAGCGCTCCGAAGACCGAGGCGGCCGCGCCGACGGTCTCCCTGTGGTCCTGGTCGCTGATCAGGGCACTGCCCCCCACGATGAAGCAGCGCATCCACGCCGAGGCGCACGGCAAGTCCCCCGGCTGCCGGCACCGGCCCCTCTCGGAGACGGACACGGACGCCGAAGCGGAACAGGACGGTTCCTCCGAACGCCCCGAGTCCGAACTGGTCCCCGCGCACTGCTCCCCGGACACGGCGACCACCCTGCCCGCACCCGCCTCCGCCCGGATCCCCCTGCAGCGCTGAGGCCGCAGCGCCCCGCTGCCCTTCCAGACCCGACCCTCCTCGTGCCGTCGCTGCTTCACCGGAGTCCTGGCGAACTTGCGTACAGCACAACGGCACGTCACGAGCAGAGAGAACGAAGACCCCGGTCGCCCTCCGACCGGGGTCCGGGTCATGTCCGGACTCCGCGCCCGCACACGGCGGCGTGAGCCTCTGTGAGGCTCCCGTGGAACTTCCAGCACCTCAGGGCCTCCGACAGGCCCTCAGAGCGGGTCGAGACGCCTTCTCAGCAGGCAGAACACGTTGCCCTCGGGGTCGGCGAGCACATGCCACGACTCCTCGCCGGTCTGTCCCACGTCGGCCGGCCGCGCCCCGAGCGCCAGCAGACGCTCCAGCTCGGCGTCCTGGTCCCGGTCGGTGGCGTTCACGTCGATGTGCAGCCGTGTCCTGTCCGGCTGCGGCCGCTCCTGCTTGCTGAGGACGAGCGTCGGCTGCGCCCCGCCGAACCCCTGGCGCGGGCCGATCTCGATGTCCTCCCCGTCACGGTCCAGCTCCACGAAGTCGAGCACCTCGCACCAGAACCGCGCGAGCAGCTCCGGGTCACGGCACTCCAGCACCAGTTCACTGATCCGACTCGCCATGAGGCCCCACCTTCCCATCGGAAGCACAAGCCCGCGACCGTACCGCCCGGTCCCGCGCCACGCGAGGGGGTGTCGCGGCTCAGCCGGCGCCGCGCAGGTCGGCGACGACGCGGAAGCGCTCCAGAACGACCGGCGTCGTGTCGTCCACGGCGAAGTCCGGGTCGTCCAGCGCCGCACGCATCTCCGCGCTGCCCCAGAACCGCTCGTGACCCGCGCGCCACTCCGCCACGCCGGCGTATCCCTCCCCCTCGTCCACCGCGTGAGCGGGATCCACCTGCGCCAACGGGACCACACGCACCCCGGTCACCTCCAGGACCGCGACCGGCCGGCCCTCCGAGTCGACGAGCACCGAACGGTCCCCCGCCTTCGGCAGGGGCGCCCCCTCCCGCTCGTACTCGGCGACGAGTCCGGTCGTGGCGGTCTTGGAGCCGTCGAGGATCGCCGCGACCAGCCGGTCGCGCAGCGGCCCGGGGAAGGCGAACTCCGCCGTGGGCAGCGCCGCGACGTCCGCGGCGAGCGACGTGGGATCGGATGTCATCCGGCGACCGTACCGGCTGATGCCGGCCCCGCACGGCAAAACCCCCGGTCCGAGTGGACCGGGGGTTTTGCCGTGCTGTGGGGCTAACAGGATTTGAACCTGTGGCCTCATCCTTATCAGGGATGCGCTCTAACCAACTGAGCTATAGCCCCGCCGCGCTGTGCGGGGGTGTGTCCCGCGCGCTGACTCCTGAAGATTAGCGCACGACCGGGGCAGTCCCAAAATCGGTTCCCCGCGGGCGGTCAGCGCGGCCCTGGCGCGCCCGGTGAGCTGGTCACTCGTCCTCGGCCAGGGTCAGCTCGACGCCGCCCACGAAACCGGCCGAGAGGTTGTAGATGAACGCGCCCAGGGTCGCCAGCGCCGTCGCCAGGACGACGTCGATGACGGCGATGACCGTGGTGAACATCAGGACGTTCGGCAGTGACAGGAACGACTGCAGGTCGAAGCCGTTCGAGCCCTCCGAGCCGGTCGCCTCGGAGATCGTGCCGCCGACGGTCGAGAAGACGCCCATGGCGTCCATGACCATCCACAGCACCGCGGCCGCGACGATCGTGCAGATGCCGAGCGCGATCGACAGCAGGAAGCTGACCTTCATCACCGACCACGGGTCGGCCTTCGCCACGCGCAGGCGCGCCTTGCGCACGCGCGGGGTGGTGCTGGCGCCCGTGCGGGGGCGGCGCACCGCGCCGGTGCGGCCGGCGGCGGCGCCGGCCTGGGCCGGGTAGGCCTGCGGCGGGTGGTACGGGCCCGCCTGCTGCTGCGGCTGCCGTTCCCCCGGCAGCGGTGAGGCCGCCTCAGCGGCAGCACCCTGACCGGGTGCGGCCTGCGGGCCTCGGGTGTCCGTCACGGTTCCCCCCTGGGATCCCTGCCTGGTGGACGAGGAGGCGTCGGGGACCGGCGCCTTGATCGCTTTGAGATTGGTCGTGTGCGGATCTGTCGCCCGCGCGGCGGAGCCACGGCCGCCGCCGTCCGTTCCCGTACTGGTACCGGCCGGTCCGGCGCCCGTGGCTCCGCTCACGCTGACTCACTCCTCGTGCTACTCGGACGAGGGCGCCTCGCCCTGGTCCGTACCGGTGGTCGCGTCCCCGTCGGCGGACTCGTCCACGACCACGTCGCCGTCGACTTCCTCCGCCTCGCGTCCCGCTTCGGCGTTACGGGCGATGCCGACCACGGCATCGCGCTTGCTCAGGTTGATCAGTTGGACGCCCATGGTGTCACGGCCGGTTTCCCTGATCTCGTTGACTCGCGTGCGAATCACACCACCCGACAGCGTGATGGCGAGAATCTCGTCGGTCTCCTCGACCACCAGCGCGCCGACGAGGGACCCGCGGTCCTCGACGATCTTGGCGGCCTTGATGCCGAGGCCGCCGCGGCCCTGGACGCGGTACTCGTCGACAGCGGTCCGCTTCGCGTACCCGCCGTCTGTGGCAGTGAACACGAACGTACCGGGTCGAACAACATTCATCGAGAGCAGCTCGTCCCCTTCACGGAAACTCATGCCCTTGACGCCCGAGGTGGCACGGCCCATGGGCCGCAGCGCGTCGTCCGTCGCCGTGAACCTGATCGACTGGGCCTTCTTGCTGATCAACAGCAGATCGTCCTCGGCCGAGACCAGTTCGGCGCCGATCAGTTCGTCGTCGGTTCCGTCCTCGCGCTCACGCAGGTTGATCGCGATGACACCGCCGGACCTCGGGGAGTCGTAGTCCTTCAGCGGGGTCTTCTTCACCAGGCCGGCCTTGGTGGCCAGGACCAGGTAGGGAGTCACCTCGTAGTCGCGGATGGCACGGATCTGGGCGATGGTCTCGTCCGGCTGGAAGGCCAGCAGGTTCGCCACGTGCTGCCCGCGCGCGTCGCGGCCCGCGTCGGGAAGCTCGTACGCCTTCACCCGGTACACGCGGCCCTTGTTGGTGAAGAACAGCAGCCAGTGGTGCGTCGTGGAGACGAAGAAGTGGTTGACGATGTCGTCTTCCTTGAGCTTCGCCCCGCGCACCCCCTTGCCGCCGCGCTTCTGCGCCCGGTAGTCGTCGGTCTTGGTGCGCTTGATGTAGCCGCCCCGTGTGACCGTGACGACGATGTCCTCCTCGGCGATCAGGTCCTCGATGGACATGTCGCCCTCGTAGGGGATCAGCTTCGTCTTGCGGTCGTCGCCGTACTTCTCGACGATCGCCGCCAGCTCCTGGCTGACGATGCCGCGCTGGCGGACCGGGGAGGCCAGGATCTCGTTGTACTCGTTGATCTTCGCCTGGAGTTCGTCGTGCTCCTGGACGATCTTCTGGCGCTCCAGGGCGGCCAGCCGGCGCAGCTGCATCTCGAGGATGGCGTTGGCCTGGATCTCGTCGATCTCCAGGAGGTCCATCAGGCCGCCGCGCGCGACCTCCACGGTGTCGCTGCGCCGGATCAGCGCGATGACCTCGTCGATGGCGTCCAGGGCCTTCAGCAGACCGCGCAGGATGTGCGCCCGCTCCTCGGCCTTGCGCAGCCGGAAGCGCGTACGGCGGACGATGACCTCGATCTGGTGCGTCACCCAGTGGCGGATGAACGCGTCCAGCGACAGCGTGCGCGGCACGCCGTCGACCAGGGCCAGCATGTTGGCGCCGAAGTTGGTCTGCAGGTCGGTGTGCTTGTACAGGTTGTTCAGCACGACCTTGGCGACCGCGTCCCGCTTCAGCACGATGACCAGGCGCTGGCCGGTCCGCGAGGACGTCTCGTCGCGCACGTCGGCGATGCCGCCGATCTTGCCGTCCTTCACCAGGTCGGCGATCTTCTGCGCGAGGTTGTCCGGGTTGACCTGGTAGGGCAGCTCGGTGACCACCAGGCACTGGCGGTTCTGGATCTCCTCGACCTCGACGACCGCGCGCATCGTGATGGAGCCGCGGCCGGTGCGGTACGCCTCCTCGATGCCCCGGCGGCCGACGACGAGCGCGCCGGTCGGGAAGTCCGGGCCCTTGATGCGCTCGATGAGCGCGTCCAGCAGCTCCTCGTGGGAGGCCTCGGGGTTCTCCAGGTACCACTGGGCGCCGGCGGCGACCTCGCGCAGGTTGTGCGGCGGGATGTTGGTCGCCATGCCGACCGCGATACCGGCCGAGCCGTTGATCAGCAGGTTCGGGAAACGGGCCGGCAGGACGGTCGGCTCCTGGGAGCGGCCGTCGTAGTTGTCCGTGAAGTCGACGGTCTCCTCGTCGATGTCGCGGACCATCTCCATCGACAGCGGCGCCATCTTGCACTCGGTGTACCGCATGGCCGCGGCCGGGTCGTTGCCCGGGGAGCCGAAGTTGCCGTTGGAGTCGACGAGCGGCATGCGCATCGACCAGGGCTGGGCGAGGCGCACGAGCGCGTCGTAGATGGAGGAGTCGCCGTGCGGGTGGTAGTTGCCCATGACGTCGCCGACGACGCGGGCGCACTTGTAGAAGCCGCGCTCGGGGCGGTAGCCGCCGTCGTACATGGCGTACAGCACACGGCGGTGGACGGGCTTGAGGCCGTCACGGACGTCGGGCAGCGCACGCGAGACGATGACGGACATCGCGTAGTCGAGGTACGAGCGCTGCATCTCCGTCTCGAGCCCGACGGGCTCGACGCGCATGGCCAGGGCGTCGTCCTCGGGCGCCGTCACGGGAGTGTTCTCGTCGGTCATTGCTGGTGAAGGTCCTTCCTGGTGCGGTCAGCTGAGACCGACTCAGATGTCGAGGAAGCGGACGTCCTTGGCGTTGCGCTGGATGAACGCGCGGCGGGCCTCGACGTCCTCGCCCATGAGGACCGAGAACAGGTCGTCGGCCTGGGCGGCGTCGTCGAGGGTGACCTGGCCGAGGACGCGGTGCTCCTGGTCCATGGTCGTGATGCGCAGCTCCTCGGCGTTCATCTCGCCGAGACCCTTGAACCGCTGGACGGAGTCCTCGCGGATGCGCTTGCCGGCGTTGCGGCCCATCTCGATCAGGGCATCGCGCTCGCGGTCGGAGTACGCGTACTCGAAGTCGTCCTTGCCCCACTTGATCTTGTACAGCGGGGGGCGCGAGAGGTACACGTGCCCGGCCTCGACCAGGGGCCGCATGAAGCGGAACAGGAAGGTCAGCAGCAGGGTGTTGATGTGCTGGCCGTC
Organism: Streptomyces sp. GB4-14; assembly: GCF_022696125.1. Taxonomy (NCBI): domain Bacteria; kingdom Bacillati; phylum Actinomycetota; class Actinomycetes; order Kitasatosporales; family Streptomycetaceae; genus Streptomyces; species Streptomyces sp. GB4-14. The sequence continues at coordinate 3,202,842 of NZ_RZHO01000002.1, forward strand.
GACGTCGGCGTCCGCCATCAGGATGATCTTGTGATAGCGGAGCTTCTCGATGTCGAAGTCCTCGTGCACGCCGGTGCCGAACGCGGAGATCATCGCCTGGATCTCCTGGTTCTGCAGGATCCGGTCGATGCGCGCCTTCTCGACGTTGAGGATCTTTCCCCGGATCGGGAGGATCGCCTGGTACTCGGGGTTACGGCCGGACTTGGCCGAGCCGCCGGCGGAGTCACCCTCGACGATGAAGATCTCACACTTGGTCGGGTCGTTCGACTGGCAGTCGGACAGCTTGCCCGGCAGCGACGCCGTCTCCAGCAGGCCCTTGCGGCGCGTCAGGTCGCGCGCCTTGCGGGCCGCCACGCGCGCGGTGGCCGCCGCGATGCCCTTGCGGACGATGTCCGCCGCCTCGTTCGGGTTGCGGTCCAGCCAGTCGGCGAGGTGCTCGTAGACGACCTTCTGCACGAAGGTCTTCACCTCGGTGTTGCCCAGCTTGGTCTTGGTCTGGCCCTCGAACTGCGGCTCGCTCAGCTTCACCGAGATGATCGCGGTCAGGCCCTCGCGGATGTCGTCACCGGTGAGGTTGTCGTCCTTCTCGCGGAGCAGCTTCTTGTCGCGCGCGTACTTGTTGATCAGCGAGGTCAGCGCCGCACGGAAACCCTCCTCGTGCGTACCGCCCTCGTGGGTGTGGATGATGTTGGCGAACGAGTACACGCCCTCCGTGTAGCCGCCGTTCCACTGCATGGCGACCTCGAGCGACAGGTGCCGCTCCTTGTCCTCCGCCTCGAGGTCGATGACGGTGGGGTGAATCACCTCGCCCTTGCGGGAGTTGAGGTACTTCACGAAGTCGACGATGCCGCCCTCGTAGTGGTACGAGACGGTCTTGACCTCGTGCTTCTCGTCCTCGCCCGCCTCGTCCGCACCGGCGGTCGCCTTCGCCGACTCGCGCTCGTCGGTGAGGTTGATCCGCAGGCCCTTGTTCAGGAACGCCATCTCCTGGAAGCGCCGGGAGAGCGTCTCGAACGAGTAGTCCGTGGTCTCGAAGATGTCGCCGTCGGCCCAGAAGGTGACCGACGTGCCGGTCTCCTCCGTCGCCTCGTGCCGCTGCAGGGGCGCGGTGGGGACGCCCAGCTTGTAGTCCTGCGTCCAGCGGTAGCCGTCGGTCTTCACCTCGACGGCGACGCGCGTCGACAGCGCGTTGACCACGGACACGCCCACGCCGTGCAGACCGCCGGAGACCGCGTAACCGCCGCCGCCGAACTTGCCGCCCGCGTGCAGCACGGTGAGGACGACCTCGACGGCGGGCTTGCCCTCGGAGGGGACGATGCCCACGGGGATGCCACGGCCGTTGTCGACGACGCGCACGCCGCCGTCGGCCAGGATCGTCACGTCGATGGTGTCCGCGTAGCCGGCCAGCGCCTCGTCGACCGAGTTGTCGACGACCTCCTGCACCAGGTGGTGCAAGCCCCGCTCGCCCGTCGACCCGATGTACATGCCGGGTCGCTTACGGACCGCGTCCAGGCCCTCGAGGACGGTGATGGCACTCGCGTCGTACGACGTGGCGGCGTCTCCGGTCGAGGAGCTCGCCGCGTCGCCGGCGGCGGTGTCGGTGGACGGGATGTTCTCGTTGGGGTTGCCGGAATCGGCCACGAAGCGCCCTTTCTGGCACAGCACGAGCCGGGCTCGTCGGCAGGTTGCCGGAGCGGCTGCGGCATGTTGCGTTGGTAAGCCTTGATCAGCGTTGCTCAGCGTCTTCCCGGGCGGTCCCCACGATCGGGGCGGGATTGTCTTCCAGTCTACCGGTAGCGCTGACATCGATGGGGGTTTGCGGGCACCTGAGTCCGCATGTGCCGCCCGGAAACGGCCTCGCCCGACTCCCGATATGCGGATGGGGGCTCCAGAGGCCCCACGAGGGCACTCAGCGCTTCCGGCCGTCAACCCTTGGCTACTTAGGAGTCAGGTGGCGATTCGCATCCGCGTCCGGTGGCACGACGAAGCGGGCATCCGGCCCGCGAACGCGGTGCTGGGACGCCCTGATGTGATGTCTCTCACGTATCCGCGGTGGGGCGGAAAAAGCCCCCGGATCACCCGTACGTGTCGCCCGGACCGGTGCTTCCCGGGGCGCGCAGCGGGCCGTAGCGGCGGGCCGGACCGGTCGGTCCGACCACCTTGATCAGCCGCACGGTGCCGTGCCCGAGGTCGTCGTTGAGACGGGCCACGAGCGTCGGCGCCAGCAGCCGCAGATTGGTCGCCCAGGCCGTGGAGTCGCAGCGCACCACCAGCACGCGCTCGTCCTCGTCGTAGCGCTCCGGCTCGCAGTGCTTGGCGACGTCCTCACCGACGATCTCCGGCCAGCGCCCCATCACCCCGCCGACCGCCGCCGGGGCCTCCCAGCCGCGCTCGGTGAGCAGCCGGTTGATCGCCGCGCCCAGGGCCATCGGATCGCGCCGGTCGGTACGCGCGCCGGAGCGCAGGCCCCCGCGCCGCGCCTGCTGTTTCTGCTGCGCCGCGTCCCCCCGCGCGCGTGCCGCCTCCCGGGCCGCGCGCAGCGCCACGCGCGCCAGGTCGACGCCCGACGGCTCGGGGTCCTTGCCGGCGCCGTCGGCGGGCGGCCGCTCCCCGCTCACGCGCGCTCCACCGTCCCCTCGGCCACGGCGAACCGCGCGCCCGCCAGCACGTGCGGCACATCGTCGTCGACGGCGGCCGTCACCAGCACCTGCTCACCGGGGGCCACCAGCTCCGCCAGCCGCTCCCTGCGGCGCGTGTCCAGCTCGGCGAAGACGTCGTCGAGCACCAGCACCGGCTCGTTGCCCTCGGCCCGCAGCAGGTCGTACGAGGCCAGACGCAGCGCCAGCGCGTACGACCACGACTCGCCGTGCGACGCGTAGCCCTTGGCGGGCATCTGACCCAGCTTGAGCAGCAGGTCGTCACGGTGCGGACCGACCAGCGTGACGCCGCGCTCGATCTCCTGCTTGCGGACCTCCGCCAGGGCGGCGATCAGCTGCTCGAAGAGATCCTCACGGGTGTGCGCCTCACCCGGCGCCGACGGCTTGTACTCCAGCGCCACCGGGCCGCCGCCGGGCGCCAGCTGCTCGTACGCCTTGTCGGCCAGCGGCTGCAGCGCGGCCAGCAGGTCCAGGCGCTGCGCGAGCAACTCCGCGCCCGCGCGGGCGAGATGCTGGTCCCACACGTCGAGCGTGGACAGGTCCAGGGTGCGGCCGCCGTGCCTGCGGGCCAGCGCCGCCGACTTCAGCAGCGTGTTGCGCTGCTTGAGCACCCGGTCGTAGTCGGAGCGCACACCCGCCATGCGCGGGGAGCGCGCCGTGATCAGCTCGTCCAGGAAGCGCCGGCGCTCGCCCGGATCGCCCTTGACCAGCGCCAGGTCCTCGGGGGCGAACAGCACCGTCCGCACGATGCCCAGCACGTCACGCGGCCTGACCTGCGAGGACCGGTTGATGCGGGCGCGGTTGGCACGGCCCGGGTTGAGCTCCAGCTCGACCAGCTGCTGCCGGTCGCCCTGCCGGACCTGGGCACGGACGATCGCGCGGTCGGCTCCCATGCGCACCAGCGGCGCGTCCGAGGACACCCGGTGGCTGCCGAGGGTGGCGAGGTAGCCGACCGCCTCGACGAGGTTCGTCTTGCCCTGCCCGTTGGGGCCGACGAAGGCCGTCACCCCCGGGTCGAGCGGGACCTCGACCCGGGGGTAGGAGCGGAAGTCGGCCAGTGACAGATGCGTGACGTGCATGGGCGTTCCGCCGACCTCCTCCGGCGTTGTGGACCGCCGTGCGGTCCTGTGGACATCGGTCCTGCGGACAGGTGACGTCCCTGTGGACTACTTCTTCTCGACCGCGTGGCCGCCGAACTGGTTCCGCAGCGCCGCGATCATCTTCATCTGCGGCGAGTCCTCCTGGCGCGAGGCGAACCGCGCGAACAGCGAGGCGGTGATCGCCGGCAGCGGGACCGCGTTGTCGATGGCGGCCTCCACAGTCCAGCGTCCCTCACCGGAGTCCTGTGCATAACCCCGGAGCCCGTCGAGGTGCTCGTCCTCGTCGAGGGCGTTGACGGCCAGGTCGAGCAGCCAGGAGCGGATGACGGTGCCCTCCTGCCAGGAGCGGAACACCTCCCGGACGTCGGTCACCGAGTCGACCTTCTCCAGCAGCTCCCAGCCCTCGGCGTAGGCCTGCATCATGGCGTACTCGATGCCGTTGTGGACCATCTTCGCGAAGTGGCCGGCGCCGACCTTGCCCGCGTGCACCGAGCCGAAGTCGCCCTCCGGCTTGAGGGCGTCGAATATCGGCTGCACCTTGGCGACGTCCTCCTTGGAGCCGCCGTACATCAGCGCGTAGCCGTTCTCCAGGCCCCAGACGCCGCCGGAGACGCCGCAGTCGACGAAGCCGATGCCCTTGGCCGCCAGCTCCGCGGCGTGCTTCTCGTCGTCGGTCCAGCGGGAGTTGCCGCCGTCCACCACGACGTCGCCGGGCTCCAGCAGCTCGGCCAGCTCGTCGACGGTGGACTGGGTCGGCTCACCGGCCGGCACCATCACCCACACCACACGGGGACCGCTGAGCTTGCCCACAAGCTCCCGCAGGCTGTGGACGTCGGCGAGGTCCGGGTTGCGGTCGTAGCCGAAGACGGTGTGGCCTGCGCGGCGCAGCCGCTCGCGCATGTTGCCGCCCATCTTGCCGAGACCGACGAGACCGAGCTCCATCAGATGTGTTCCTTAAGGTTGCGACGGGACGTGACGGCACTTGCGTACCGGCGTCCGAGCCTAAACCCGGACGCTCGCGCACATCTGTGGGCATACGCGCTCACACGCCCGTCCCCACCTGCGGGTTCGCCGCGGGCAGCGGATCAGCCGCTGAGCCGCACCGGCATGATCAGGTACTTGTAGGCCTCGTCCGCCTCCGCGTCCATCGCCGGGCGGCCGCTGAGCAGCGCCGGCTTGGTGGACGTGGTGAACGACAGCTGGGCCACCGGGGAGTCGATGGCGCTCAGGCCGTCCAGCAGGAACGTCGGGTTGAAGGCGATGGAGATGTCGTCGCCCTCGAGCTGCGCGTCGACCCTTTCCACAGCCTGTGCGTCGTCGCTGGAACCGGCCTCCAGGATCAGCACGCCCTGCTCGAAGCTCAGCCGCACCGGGGTGTTGCGCTCGGCGACCAGGGCCACGCGCTTCACGGCCTCCACGAAGGGGGCGGTCTCGATGACGGCGACGCTGTTGAACTCCGTCGGGAACAGCGTGCGGTACTTCGGGAGGTCGCCCTCCAGCAGACGCGTGGTGGTGCGGCGGCCCGCGCCCTCGAAGCCGATCAGGCCCTCACCGGCGCCGGAGCCGGACAGCGCCAGGATCACCTGGTCGCCGCTGGTCAGCGCCTTGGCCGTGTCCAGCAGGGTCTTGGCGGGCACCAGGGCGACCGCGGAGGCCTCCGGGTTCTCCGGCTTCCACAGGAACTCGCGGACCGCGAAGCGGTAGCGGTCGGTGGAGGCCAGCGTCACCGTGTCGCCCTCGATCTCGATGCGCACACCGGTGAGGACGGGCAGGGTGTCGTCGCGGCCGGCCGCGATGGCGACCTGCTGCACGGCGGAGGCGAAGACCTCGCCGGGGACCGTGCCCGTGGCGTTCGGCATCTGCGGCAGGGCCGGGTACTCCTCCACAGGCAGTGTGTGGAGCGTGAACCGCGAGGAGCCGCAGACCACCGTCGCCCGTACACCGTCCGTGGAGATCTCCACCGGACGGTTGGGCAGGGCGCGGGAGATGTCGGCGAGCAGGCGGCCGGAGACCAGGACCGTGCCCTCCTCCTCGACCTCGGCCTCCACCGACACGCGGGCGGAGACCTCGTAGTCGAAGCTGGACAGGCTCAGCTGGCCGTCGTCGGCCTTGAGCAGCAGGCCGGCGAGGACAGGCGCCGGCGGACGGGCCGGGAGGCTGCGAGCCGCCCAGGCCACTGCCTCCGCGAGTACGTCGCGTTCCACCCGGATCTTCACTGTTGCCGCCTCCTGCTGTTGCCGGCGCTTCTCGCCCTGCCTGGCTTAGTCGTCTGACTCGGTGTCGTCGGCCCCTCCGAGGGGAAGGACACCGGGGTCCAGTCTGACGCACCGCACTGACAGTAGGTGCCCGTCGGGGTCAAGTCGTGACGAGTGGCAGGCGGGGCCGAGACAGCGAGTTGTGCACAGGACCCTCTTCGGAACGAATTCCTCGCTCTCTATGGTCGGGAGTAGTAGTAGGGCCTGTGGATACCGTGGATAACCGCGTTTGTGCAGCTCAGCGCCGGTTTTTTGTCCACGGGACCTGTGGGCGGGGGCGGTGGACAACCGGGCCTCACTGTGGAGAACGGAAAGTTCTGCACATCCCGTGCACAGGGGAGGCCGAGTTCTCCCCAGACGCGTCCCCAGGTTTGAGCTCCTTTCCCACAGCCCCCTTCGGCAGCTCGATGTGACGGCTTTCACTCGGGGCGGTGAGCAGGCGCGTCGCGTTGCCGAACAGTGGACAGTCATGTGGAGAAGCGCCCGATCACTGGGGACAACCGCCCGCAGCCTGTGGGAAGCCCGTGGACAACTTGATGCACAGGCTGTGGATCATCGCGTCGTCCACAGTCTGTGGAGATCGTTCGTCCACGGATCCACAGGCAGGTGACCTGCGCAGACAGCTTCTCACCAGGGGAGGCTGTGGACGGTGTCGGGACAACTTTCCGGTCCCCAGCGTGTGGACGGGAAAAAGTCGCCGAATCTGTGGAGGAAGGCCGTAACCGGCGGCGGAAATCGAACAGCGCGCTGGAACCGGCGTCGTGGATCGCGCCTCCGGGATGCGTGGGTCAGGCACCCGGAGGTCATGGGAGAGCATCCGGAGGCCGTGGGGAGGGCATCCGGAAACCAAGAAGGGCGCTCCCGGATCTCTCCAGGGGCGCCCTCAGGCGTGCGTGCGGCCGTCAGCCGGCCTTGATGCGGTTGGTCAGCTCGGTGACCTGGTTGTAGATGGACCGCCGCTCGGCCATCAGATTGCGGATCTTCCGGTCGGCGTGCATCACCGTCGTGTGGTCGCGCCCGCCGAACAGCGCGCCGATCTTCGGCAGCGACAGATCCGTCAGCTCACGGCACAGGTACATGGCGATCTGCCGGGCGGTCACCAGCGCACGGCCGCGCGAGGTGCCGCACAGGTCCTCGACGGTGAGCCCGAAGTAGTCGGCGGTCGCGCTCATGATGGCCGTCGAGGTGATCTCGGGGGCCGAGTCGTCGCCCCCGGGCATCAGGTCCTTGAGGACGATCTCCGTGAGCCCCAGGTCCACCGGCTGCCGGTTGAGCGACGCGAAGGCCGTCACCCGGATCAGCGCGCCCTCCAGTTCGCGGATGTTGCGCGAGATCCGGGAGGCGATGAACTCCAGCACCTCCGGCGGGGCGTTGAGCTGCTCCTGCACCGCCTTCTTGCGCAGGATCGCGATGCGCGTCTCCAGCTCCGGCGGCTGGACGTCGGTGATCAGGCCCCACTCGAAACGGTTCCGCAGCCGGTCCTCCAGCGTCACCAGCTGCTTGGGCGGCCGGTCGGAGGACAGCACGATCTGCTTGTTGGCGTTGTGGAGCGTGTTGAACGTGTGGAAGAACTCCTCCTGCGTCGACTCCTTGTCCGCCAGGAACTGGATGTCGTCGACGAGCAGGATGTCCATCTCGCGGTAGCGCTTGCGGAAGCTGTCGCCCTTGCCGTCGCGGATGGAGTTGATGAACTCGTTGGTGAACTCCTCGGAGCTCACGTACCGCACACGCGTCCCCGGGTAGAGGCTCCGCGCGTAGTGCCCGATGGCGTGCAGCAGATGCGTCTTGCCGAGGCCCGACTCCCCGTAGATGAACAGCGGGTTGTACGCCTTCGCCGGCGCCTCCGCGACGGCCACCGCGGCCGCGTGCGCGAAGCGGTTGGAAGCGCCGATGACGAACGTGTCGAAGAGGTACTTCGGGTTCAGCCGGGCGGTCGGCTCGCCCGGACCCGTCGCCGGGGCCGGCTGCGCCGCCAGGGGGCCGGGCGCGCCGGTCGTCGGCAGGTTCGGGCCGACCGGGCCGCCCCGGTGGACGTGCCCCGAGCCGGGCGGCGGCTCGGGCAGGTCGCGGCGGCGGTCGTCGCGCTGGTCGTAGTCGCCGCGGGACGCCTCGTACTCGGAGCGCTGGTCGTAGGACGGGCGCTCCACAGGCTGGGGACGGTAGTCCTGGGCGGACGGAGCGCCGTACGAGTCCGAGCCGTACGAGTCCTTGGTCCCGTACGGATCCTGCGATCCGTACGCGTCCTGCTGCGAGGAGCCGTACGCGTCCTGGGACGGCGAGGCGTACGGGTCGCGGTCGGGGAAGCCGAGCCGTTGCTGCTGCCAGCCGTAGTCGTCCTGGGAGGGGCGCGGCCAGGAGCCGGGCTCGGGTCGCTGGTACTCCGACGGATACGCGGGGCGCGCCGAGGGCAGCTGGTCGTCCGGCCGGCCCTGCTGCTGGTCGCCGCGGCGGCGGTCGTACCCGCCGTACGGCTCACGGTCCTGGTACGGCTCGCGCTCCTGGCGGTCGCGGTGGTCCGGACGCTCGCGGTGGTCCTGCCGCTCCGGGTGCACGGAGGGCAGCTCCGGCTCCTCGTAGCGCGGCTGCGGACGGGGAGCGGGCGTGGCCGGCGGCTCGCCGGCGGTCTCGTCGACCGTGATGGCGATGCGGATCGGGCGGCCGCACTCGCGGCTGAGGCTCTCGCTGACGACCGGGGCCAGACGGCCCTCGAGCACGCCCTTGGCGAACTCGTTGGGCACGGCGAGCAGCGCGGTGTCGGCGACCAGGGCCAGCGGCTGGCAGCGCCGGATCCAGTGTTCGTCCTTGCTCTCGACACCTTGTCCGCGGCCCTCGCCGAGCAGTTGCTCCAGTACGCGTGGCCACACTGCGGCAAGATCGGCAGGTACGTCAGCCACAGGGCACGCTCTCTCACAGGTCCCTCGATCGTGTGATGCGGGGGACGGGTCGGGATGTAAATCGGGTGGTGGAGGGTCAAGGGAACGAATCGGAGTCCAGTCACGGTAGTCAGCGCGACCGGTACGGTTCAAGTTGTTGTCCCCAGGCTGTGGACAAGTGTCTCCCGACGCCCGTCGGTTTGACCGAATGGCGCAGCCGCGCGTACCGTAACCAGGTCGAGTTGTCGATGGCTGCTGCCGCCTGCCTCCGATGGGCACAGATCGCGCAAGATGATCGGTCAGCGGTGCACTCGGGCGTAACGCGAGCTACTCGTGGGCGCACGGTGACAGCCAGGACGGCACCCCGCAAACACCGATTCTTTCTGGAGCCCCCGAGTGAGCAAGCGCACCTTCCAGCCGAACAACCGTCGTCGCGCCAAGACCCACGGCTTCCGGCTGCGTATGCGCACCCGTGCCGGCCGCGCGATTCTCGCGTCCCGCCGCAGCAAGGGTCGCGCCCGTCTGTCCGCCTGATCCCGATCAGGTCATGACGTCGTGCTGCCCACCGAGAACCGGCTGAGGCGGCGCGAGGACTTCGCGACCGCGGTACGACGAGGACGCCGGGCCGGGCGCCAGCACCTCGTCGTCCATCTTCGTAGCGGTGCAACGGACCCGCATGCGCCTGGGGAGAGCGCTCCCCCGGCGCGTGCGGGTTTCGTCGTGAGCAAGGCCGTGGGCGGAGCGGTGGTGCGCAACAAGGTGAAGCGGAGGCTTCGCCATCTGATGCGCGAGCGAGTCGACCAGCTGCCCCCCGGTAGCCTGGTAGTGGTACGAGCGCTGCCCCCCGCGGGCGACGCCGACCACGCACAGCTGGCCCGAGACCTGGACGCCGCCCTGCAGCGGCTGCTGGGAGGGGGCGCGCGATGAAGTACCCGCTGCTGGCACTGATCAAGCTCTACCAGTGGACGATCAGTCCGCTGCTGGGCCCGGTGTGCAAGTACTACCCGTCGTGCTCCCACTACGGCTACACGGCCATCGACCGGCACGGTGCCGTCAAGGGAACAGCACTCACGGCCTGGCGCATCCTGCGGTGCAATCCGTGGTCGCTCGGCGGTGTGGACCATGTTCCGCCGCGTAAACGTCCGCGGTGGCACGAAATGCTGCGTAACGCCTGGCGCGCACGCAAGGGCGGGACCTCCGCCGCCGAACCGGCCACCGAGGGACAGGCTTCTCCCACAAGTCCTACGAGTCCGTCGGGCCCGGCCGCAGAGACCCCGTCCCATGCCCAAGGAGCATGATTAGTGGACACGATTGCCAGCCTCTTCAGCTTCATCACGACACCTGTCTCCTGGGTCATCGTCCAGTTCCACAGCGTGTACGGCTCCCTCTTCGGGCCTGACACAGGGTGGGCCTGGGGCCTGTCCATCGTGTCCTTGGTGATTCTCATCCGCATCTGCCTGATCCCGCTCTTCGTGAAGCAGATCAAGGCGACGCGTGCCATGCAGACGCTCCAGCCGGAGATGAAGAAGATCCAGGAGCGCTACAAGAACGACAAGCAGCGCCAGTCCGAAGAGATGATGAAGCTCTACAAGGAGACGGGCACCAACCCGCTCTCCTCGTGTCTTCCCATCCTGGCGCAGTCGCCGTTCTTCTTCGCCCTCTACCACGTGCTCAACAGCATCGCCTCGAACGACACCATCGGCGTGATCAACGAGCGACTGCTGGAGAGCGCCCAGAAGGCCCACATCTTCGGTGCCCCGCTCGCGGCCAAGTTCACGGACAGCCCCGAGAAGGTGGAGGCGCTCAACTCGTCGCTGACCGACGTGCGCGTCGTCACGGCGATCATGATCGTCCTGATGTCGCTGTCGCAGTTCTACACGCAGCGCCAGCTGATGACGAAGAACGTCGACACCACGGTGAAGACGCCGTTCATGCAGCAGCAGAAGATGCTGATGTACGTCTTCCCCGTCATCTTCGCCGTCTTCGGCATCAACTTCCCCGTCGGCGTCCTCGTGTACTGGCTGACCACCAACGTGTGGACCATGGGCCAGCAGATGTACGTCATCCACAACAACCCGACCCCGGGTTCCAAGGCTCAGGCCGCCTACCTGGAGCGCCTCTCAAAGCACGTCGCCAAGCACGGCAAGACCCGCAACCGCCGGGAGCGCGCCATCGTCAAGGCGATCGTCGCGAAGGGCCGCGACCGCAACGAGTACGAGCGCAAGTTCATCAACGGGCTGAACAAGGCGGGTCTCGCCGCCCAGACCGACGGCACCGTGATCAAGAGCGAGAGCAGCGCCGCCGCCCAGGCCGAGGGTGGTACGACGACCGCCACCGTCGCCCCGAAGCGGCAGCAGCCCAAGCGGCAGCCCAAGTCCAAGCGCCACCAGTCCGGCGCGGCCAAGCCGGCGGGTGAGCCCACCTCGCTGACCAAGGCCGACGACCCGCAGGACACCAAGCCGAGCGGCAGCAAGGGCAACGCCAAGCCTGCCGGCAACGGCTCCACGCGCAGCAGGGCCCAGTCCGGACAGCGCAAGGGCCCGCAGCGGCCCAAGTCCCCGTCGAAGAAGTAAGAAGGAGTCCATCCCGTGACGGAAGGCACCACCGCGGCCGCTGCCGAGGGCGCAGACACCCTGACCCGCCTCGAGCAGGAGGGCGAGATCGCGGCGGACTACCTGGAGGGTCTGCTCGACATCGCCGATCTCGACGGCGACATCGACATGGACGTCGAGGCCGACCGCGCCTCTGTCTCGATCATCAGTGACACGGGCAGCCGCGATCTGCAGAAGCTCGTGGGCCGTGACGGCGAGGTGCTGGAGGCTCTCCAGGAGCTCACGCGTCTCGCGGTCCACCGGGAGACCGGCGACCGCAGCCGCCTGATGCTCGACATCGCCGGCTACCGCGCCCGCAAGCGCACCGAACTCGCCGACCTCGGCGCCAAGGCCGCGGCCGAGGCGAAGAGCAGCGGACAGCCCGTGCGGCTCGACCCGATGACCCCGTTCGAGCGGAAGGTCGTGCACGACGCGGTCAAGGCGGCCGGCCAGCGCAGCGAGTCCGAGGGCGAAGAGCCGCAGCGCTTTGTCGTCGTGCTTCCCGCCTGATCGGCTCCACCGTTCCACCGGCCCCGTCTGTTGTGCAGGCGGGGCCGCTCTTTGTCAGCCTGGTAGTTCTGGTTCTGGTGTCGGCGCCCCGCGCCGGCACGGTACGGAAGGACGGTCCCCCGTGACGGAGGCAGCGGAGCTTCCCCCCGCGCCCGAGCAGGCCCGTGAGGTGTTCGGTGAACGCTTCGCGGACGCGGTCCGCTACGCCGAGCTGCTCGCCGAGGCGGGCGTGCAGCGCGGTCTGATCGGACCGCGCGAAGTGCCCCGCCTGTGGGAGCGGCATCTGCTGAACTGCGCCGTGCTCTCGGAGGTGGTGCCCGAGGGCGTCACCGTGTGCGACGTCGGCTCGGGGGCCGGTCTGCCGGGCATCCCGCTGGCGCTGGTCCGGGAGGACCTGAAGATCACTCTGCTGGAGCCCCTGCTCCGCCGTACCAACTTCCTGACCGAGGTCGTGGAACTGCTCGGACTGGATCATGTGACCGTGGTGCGGGGACGCGCCGAGGAGGTCATGGGCAAGCTGCCTCCGGTACACGTGGTCACCGCCCGCGCCGTGGCGCCGCTCGACCGTCTGGCCACCTGGGGCATCCCCCTGCTGCGGCCGTACGGGGAGATGCTCGCGCTCAAGGGCGACACCGCGGAGGAGGAGCTGAAGAGCGCCGCCACCGCCCTGACCAAGCTCGGCGCCGTCACCACGTCGATCGTGCACGTGGGCGAGGGCGTCGTGCATCCCATGTCCACGGTGGTGCGGGTCGAGGTCGGGGAGAGCCCCGGCGGTGTGCGCTTCGCCGCCAAGCGAGCCAAGGCCGCCCGCACCGGGCGAGCCCGGCGCCGACGCGGATAGCCGCATGTCCCTCGCCGTGGAGATCGAGGGGTCCCGTACGACGGAGACAGACGTCGGGACGACGCGCCCGGTCCTCGGGGCCGGGCGTACTCCACACAAGCTGCCTCAGCCACACATGCCGGAGTGTCGCGGCAGCGCCGCCTCCGTGGCTGTGCATCGTGTTTCACGTGAAACGTCGCTCACTGCTGCACGGCATCATCAGTCGGGGCCGCGCTGCGGCCGAACCTCGTGAACGAAAGCCTCTGGGCTCCCTCGGCGAGAACTCCGCTCCACGCGAGTCACCTCCCCCCTCACGGGGCACGGAGATGTCCACAGAGGTGGATTTCTCCACAGAACGTCAGGCCTCACTGGTTCGCGACCCCGAAGGCATGGGAGGCTCTGTTCATTGCGAGCCTGAAGTCGAGGAGAGTGAATCCTTGCGGTCCGACGCCAACATCGCGGGACCGATGACCGATCCGGTCCCCGGTCCCCGTACCGAATCGATGGGGGCGGATGTTTCACGTGAAACACCGCCTCCGATGGACGACACTCCCATCGGTCGCGCTGCCCAACTGGCGGTGGAGGCTCTGGGCCGTGCCGGTGAGGGGCTGCCGCGACCCGAGCAGACCCGCGTCATCGTGGTCGCCAATCAGAAGGGCGGCGTCGGGAAAACGACGACCACCGTCAACCTGGCCGCCTCGCTCGCTCTGCACGGTGCCCGCGTCCTGGTGATCGACCTCGACCCGCAGGGCAATGCGTCCACCGCCCTGGGGATCGACCACCATGCCGAGGTGCCCTCCATCTACGACGTACTGGTGGAGAGCAAGCCCCTGGCGGACGTCGTCCAGCCCGTCCCCGATGTCGAGGGCCTCTTCTGCGCCCCCGCCACCATCGATCTCGCCGGTGCGGAGATCGAGCTGGTGTCGCTGGTGGCACGGGAGAGCCGACTGCAGCGGGCCATCCAGGCCTACGAGCAGCCGCTGGACTACATCCTCATCGACTGCCCGCCGTCGCTCGGCCTTCTCACGGTCAACGCCCTGGTGGCCGGCCAGGAGGTGCTCATCCCGATCCAGTGCGAGTACTACGCGCTGGAGGGCCTCGGGCAGCTGCTGCGGAACGTCGACCTGGTGCGGGGCCATCTCAACCCCGCCCTGCACGTCTCGACGATTCTGCTCACCATGTACGACGGCCGGACGCGGCTCGCCTCCCAGGTGGCCGAGGAGGTGCGCACCCACTTCGGGGACGAAGTTCTGCGCACCAGCATCCCTCGCTCCGTCCGTATCTCCGAGGCACCGAGCTACGGACAGACGGTGCTGACTTACGATCCTGGATCGAGCGGTGCTCTCTCGTACTTCGAGGCGGCACGCGAAATCGCGCTGAGGGGCGTCGGCGTCCGGTACGACGCGTCGCAAGCGCACATCGGCGCACAGCAGACTGATCCGAACATGGTGGAGGGCGTGCAGTGAGTGAGCGACGGAGGGGGCTGGGTCGTGGGCTCGGAGCACTGATCCCCGCTGCCCCGACAGAGAAGACGGTGCCGCCCGCCGCATTGGGCGGGACGGCCTCCCCGTCGCCCGCAGCGGTTCCGGTACTGCCGAACGAGCGCGGAGTGGCGGCCGCGAAGGTGGCCACCCTGACTTCTGTTTCACGTGAAACAGGAGACACAGCAGCGGCGAGCCCTTCGGTGCCGACCACGCCGATGGGTGCTCACTTCGCCGAGATCCCCCTCGACGCCATCACGCCGAACCCGCGGCAGCCCCGTGAGGTCTTCGACGAGGACGCCCTGGCCGAGCTGATCACCTCCATCAAGGAGGTCGGTCTGCTTCAGCCCGTCGTCGTGCGGCAGGTGGGCGGCGGCCGCTACGAACTCATCATGGGTGAGCGCCGGTGGCGTGCCTGCCGTGAGGCCGGCCTCGAGGCCATCCCGGCCATCGTGCGTGCTACGGACGACGAGAAGCTTCTCCTGGACGCGCTGCTGGAGAACCTGCACCGTGCTCAGCTGAACCCGCTGGAAGAGGCCGCCGCCTACGACCAGCTGCTCAAGGACTTCAACTGCACGCACGACCAGTTGGCCGACCGCATCGGCCGGTCCCGACCGCAGGTGTCCAACACCCTGCGCCTGCTGAAGCTGTCCCCGACCGTGCAGCGCCGTGTGGCTGCCGGAGTACTGTCCGCCGGACACGCCCGAGCCCTGCTCTCCGTCGAGGATTCCGAGGAGCAGGACCGGCTGGCCCACCGCATCGTGGCCGAGGGCCTCTCGGTGCGTGCCGTCGAAGAGATCGTGACCCTGATGGGCTCGCGACCGCAGAAGGCCCAGCGGTCCAAGGGCCCGCGCGCGGGCGCCCGGGTGTCCCCGGCCCTGTCCGAACTGGCGACACGGCTCTCGGACCGCTTCGAGACGCGAGTGAAGGTCGACCTCGGCCAGAAGAAGGGCAAGATCACCGTCGAGTTCGCCTCGATGGAGGACCTGGAGCGCATCCTCGGCACCCTCGCCCCGGGCGAGGGCCCGGTGCTCCAGAAGAGTCTCGTGGACGAGGACGACACCGAGGACACCGACTCCTGAGGGGTCGCTACGCTCGGCCTGAAAGCCGCCAGGGGCGGACCGTGACCGGTACTTACCGGAACACGGTCCGCCCTTTGCCTTGTGGCGGTATCGGGGGAATCGCTTCATGGATACGATGCGTTCGTATATGGCGCATCCACCCGGCAACACCTCTGAGAGCTAGGCAGGGGCCATGCGAATGACGAGCCGCACCGGACTGATGAGCGCGGGGCTGGGGGTGGGCGTCGTCAGTGGCTTCATCGGCAGCCTGCTCAGAGAACGGAGTGCTCTGATCGCGGCCCGTGAGGCAGCGGGCGAAGGAAGCGAGGAACAGCCTTCATGGGCCGTCGGCTCGTACCGCTCACGCTGGACAACCTTCCGGACCTTCCCCAGCGCTGCCGGTCCTGCGTTTTCTGGGAACTCGACCCGGTCAGCGGCGAAGCAGCGATAAAGGCGGGCACCGCCGCGCTGGAGAAGGAATCCTGGATCTCGGCCGTCCTGCTCGACTGGGGCTCCTGCGGACGCGTCGTCTATGTGGACGAGGTCCCCGTCGGCTACGTCCTCTACGCGCCCCCGGCTTATGTACCGCGCTCCATGGCGTTCCCCACCAGCCCGGTGTCACCCGACGCGGTTCAGCTGATAACCGCGTTCATCCTGCCTGACTACCAGGGACAGGGACTCGGTCGCGTGATGGTGCAGACGGTGGCCAAAGATCTGCTGCGCCGGGGGTTCAAGGCGATCGAAGCCTTCGGCGACGCCCGATGGAAGGAGCCGGCCTGTGTACTTCCTGCTGACCATCTGCTCGCCGTGGGCTTCAAAACCGTCCGCCAGCACCACGCCTACCCCCGGCTGAGACTGGAGCTGAGGTCGACACTCTCATGGAAAGAAGACGTGGAGATGGCGCTCGACCGGCTGCTGGGGGCCGTGCAGAAGGAGCCGGCATTGCGGCCGCTTTGATCCCACTCACACGAATGGGCCGACCCAAGAGGGTCGGCCCATTCGTGTTTCACGTGAAACATGCACCGCCGTGGAGACGGCTCACCGCTTTACTCGGCGATGAAGTCCTCGAGGTCGCGGACAATCGCGGCCTTCGGCTTGGCACCGACGATGGTCTTCGCGACCTCGCCGCCCTGGTAGACGTTCAGGGTCGGGATGGACATGACGCCGTACTTGGCGGCCGTGCCCGGGTTCTCGTCGATGTTGAGCTTGACGACCTCGATCTTGTCTCCGTACTCGGCGGCGATGGCCTCCAGGGACGGAGCGATCTGACGGCACGGACCGCACCAGGCGGCCCAGAAGTCCACCAGGACAGGCTTGTCGCTCTTGAGGACGTCCTGCTCGAAGGAGTCGTCGGTCACGTTCTTCAGGGTGCCGGCCACAGCGGGCTCCTTAATCGTTGGTGCGTGGGGAGAGGGGGTCAGACAGTGGTCTTCTCGGGCTCGGCCTTGTCCTCGTCGGCGAGAGCCGCGAGGAAGCGCTCCGCGTCGAGGGCCGCCGAGCAGCCGGTACCGGCCGCGGTGATCGCCTGGCGGTAGGTGTGGTCCACCACGTCACCGGCCGCGAAGACGCCCGTGACGTTGGTGCGCGTCGAAGGAGCGTCGACCTTCAGGTAGCCCTCCTCGTCCAGCTCGAGCTGGCCCTTGAAGAGCTCGGTCCTCGGGTCGTGACCGATCGCGATGAACAGGCCGGTCACCGCCAGGTCGGAGAGTTCACCCGTCTTGACGTTGCGCAGCTTCAGCCCCGAGAGCTTCTGGTCGCCCAGGATCTCCGCGACCTCGCTGTCCCAGACGAACGAGATCTTCGGGTCGGCGAAGGCACGCTCCTGCATCGCCTTGGAGGCGCGCAGGGTGTCACGGCGGTGGACGATCGTCACCGAGTTGGCGAAGCGCGACAGGAAGGTCGCCTCCTCCATGGCGGTGTCACCGCCGCCGATCACGGCGATGTCCTGGCCCTTGAAGAAGAAGCCGTCACAGGTGGCGCACCACGACACGCCACGGCCGGAGAGGGCGTCCTCGTTCGGCAGCCCGAGCTTGCGGTGCTGCGAACCGGTCGTCACGATCACGGCCTTGGCCTTGTGGACCGTACCGGCGGTGTCCGTGACGGTCTTGATCTCACCGGTCAGGTCGACGGCCACGACGTCGTCGGGAACGAGCTCGGCGCCGAAGCGCTCCGCCTGGGCCCGCATGTTGTCCATGAGCTCCGGACCCATGACGCCGTCCTGGAAACCGGGGAAGTTCTCCACCTCGGTGGTGTTCATCAGCGCACCGCCGGCGGTGACAGCGCCCTCGAACACGAGGGGCTTCAGCGACGCACGGGCGGTGTAGAGCGCCGCCGTGTAGCCGGCGGGCCCCGAGCCGATGATGATCACGTTACGGACGTCGCTCACGGCTGAATTCCTCGTCTCTCGTCTGGCGTCGTTCGACCGGTGGGAGCTTCTTTCGGAACTCTCACCCCACCCAACGGATCCTAAGGGTCCCGCATTCCCGCCGTGCCCGGGCACGCGCGGACGGTGCTCCGGCGGGCACGCCGGGGCCACACACCGTACGGGACACCACCCAGAGCCAAAGACCACGCATGCGCGGTCAGCGCGCGTAGGAGTGCTGCAACAGCACCTTCGCGGTGGTGGGCGGAGAGGTGTTCTCCACGCAGGTCGCGTCGACGATGTAGGCGGTCACGCGCGTGGCGTCCGAGGCGTCGGGCAGCACGACCAGCAAGGCGGCCTTGCCCTGGTAGACACCCTGCTCGGTGGCCAGCGCGACATCGTTGCGGCCGATGCCCTCCTGGACGCACTCCGGGACCTCGGGCTTTGTCAGCACCCGAGGGTTCGCACCGGAGGAGTCCGACTCCATGCCGAAGGTGTGGGGGGAGCGGGCTCCCTTGTCCTGCTCGGGGCTGCGCGCGAGCAGATCGTCGACCTTCTTCTCCAGCTTTCCCTCGGAGAAGGTGTCCGCAGCGGTCGTCGTCCGCTGCTCGTCGTCCGGGCCTCCGCCGCTGTTCAGCGACGACAGCACCACGGAGCCGAGACCGAGAGCGGCCACGGCGAACGCCGCCCCCAGGACGGCTCGGCGGCTCCTGCCCCGCAAGCGCGGCTTGCGGCCCGGGCCTGTGGTCGAGGAGCGGGGGCGGCCGGTGGGACGGTCGGAGGAGGGTGCAGATGTTTCACGTGAAACATGGAGCGGTTCGCTCGCGGCCGTCGCTGTTCCGGCGGCGGTGTTCTCGTCCTCGCTTTGGGGCGCGGGTGCCGTGGCGTGCAGGAGAGCCTCGGCGGCCAGCGCCGCGTCGATGCGTCCTGCGACGTCCGCCGGCATCCGCGGCGGACCCGGAACCGTGCCGAGCAGTCCCCGGATCTCCTCCAGGGAGGCGTGGACGTCGGCACAGAGTTCGCACCGTTCCAAATGCCTGCGGATGTCGTCCCTGCGGTCCGCCGGGAGAAGACCTTCGGTGAGGTCGGAGATCTCCGCGACGTCCGGGTGTTCCGCCTTGTCGGTCGTCGACGTCACGCTCGCCCACCTCCGCCCTTCACTGCAGCCGGGTCGTTCGATCCTGTGTCGGGTGGGTCCGGTCGCCGCGGACCCGCTGCGGGTGGGACGGATGTCCCCCCTATCCGGTTCCGTCCCCCGCCTCTGTGCTCCTCGTCACCAGTGCCTCCCGGGCGCAGGTGGGTGAGCAGGGGCAGGAGTTTCGCGCGGCCGCGGGCACATCGGCTCTTGACCGTGCCGGTGGGCACGTCGAGGATGCGGGCCGCCTCGGCGACCGGGTAGCCCTGCATGTCCACCAGGACGAGCGCGGCCCGCTGGTCGGGCGGGAGGGTGCCCATCGCCTCGATCAGCTGCCGGTGCAGATCGTTGCGCTCCGCGGGAGCCGAGGCCGACTCGTGCGGCTCGAGCAACTGCTCCAGACGCTCGGTGTCGTCGACCGGCGCGGTCTTCCGGGAGGCGGCCTTGCGGGCGCGGTCCAGGCAGGCGTTCACCGTGATGCGGTGCAGCCACGTCGTGACGGCCGACTGGCCGCGGAAGGTGTGGGCGGCCCGGTATGCGGAGACGAGGGCGTCCTGGACGGCGTCAGCGGCTTCCTCGCGGTCCCCCAGCGTCCGGAGGGCCACGGCCCAGAGGCGGTCGCGGTGCCGCCGCACGATCTCGCCGAAGGCGTCCGTGTCGCCCTCGACGTGCCGGGTGAGCAGATCCTGGTCGCTCACTCCGTCGTACGCGGCGCCGTCCGCCATCGGGTCCCCTCCCTCGACGCAGCCGGCCTCAGCTGGTCACCTTGATGTCCGCGATCCGGCCACGCCACTGGCCGTCGTCGGCCTGCATGGGGAGCTCGGTCAGCCAGACCAGGAGGTAGCGGGTCTTCACCGTGTCCTTGGGCGCGAGGGAGACCGTGGTACCCGACCCCTCGGCGACCTTGCCGTACGAGTCGAAGGAGGTCGGCCGGGACTCCGCGTCCCCGGGGGCGGCACGGAGCTCGACGGACGTGCTGCCGATGAAGGTGACGTCGACCTTCCCGACGTCCTGGCTCTTGCCGAGGTCGACGACGACGCCCACGCCCGGCTTCAGCCGGCCGAAGTCGGAGCTCGCGTAGAAGCTGGTCTGCCAGTAGCTCGCCGGATCACCGTCCAGGATCTTGGGCAAGTTCTCCGGGTACTCGGACCCGTCCTGGCCGAACGGGTCGAAGTCGTGCAGCTCCGAGATGGCGATCGGCTTGCCGCGCACCGGCTTCGGGACGTTCTTGTCGTTGCCGTTCGTCGTCTGGGTGTTGGTGGTGTCGTCGCCCTCGCCGCCCTGCTCCATGAGGGCGTCCGCGAGCTGCCAACTGCCCAGCCCCAGGGCGGCGATCAGGAGCGCCGAGACCGCCCACTTCAGCGCCTTGCCGGTGCGGCTCTGCAGCGGAGGAGGCGGCACCGGTGTCGGCTGGGTGACGCGGGGAGAGGCGGTGGGGCGACCGTAGGAGCCCTGCTGGTACGTGGTGCGCTGGTAGGCCGGCGGGGCGGTGAAGGCGGGCTCCGGCGGACGGATGCGGGGCATCTCGCCGATCGCCTTCACCAGTTCCTCGGGAGTGGTGCACGGCGACTCGTGGCGGGAGGCGGTGGCGCCGTCGTTGGCGAGGGCGCGCATGGCCAGTTCGGACAGACCGCGGTGGACGCCGGCCCGGACCTGGTCGGGCGGGATCAGCCCGATGTCCTTCGGCAGACCTGACATCCCGTAGGCGTCGTTCTCGTACGGCCAGCGCTGGGTCAGCGCCGCGTACAGCAGGGCGCCGATCGACTCGGTGTCCGTGCGCTGAGGGGTGTTCGAGCTGGCCCCGCGCAGCGCGGCGTTGACGGCGAGACCGCGGATGCGCCACTGGCCGGTCGAGGTGCGCAGGACTGCGTTGGGGTTGAGACGGAGATGGGCGAGGCCCTCACGGTGGGCCGCCGCCATGGCGCTCGAGACCTGACTGACCATCTGGTAGGCGTCGTACACCTCCAGCGGGCCGGAGGCGAGAAGGGTGGTCAGCTCGGTGGCGTCGGGCAGCCATTCGTGGACGACGTAGACGAGGTCGTTCTCCTCGACGGCGTCGAGGACCTGGACGAAGCGCGGGTCGCCCAGCAGGGCCGACGAGCGGGCCGCCGCGAGCACGGACCGGGCGCGCGAGTGATCCGCGGGCAGGACGTGCACGCCGACGGCACGGCGGAGCTTCTCGTCCACGGCACGCCAACTGCTGAACCCGTCCAGACGGGTGACGCACTCCTCGAGGCGGTAGCGTCTGGCCAGCTTGTGGCCGCTGTGCAGCTCCGGTGGCGAGGTCGTCGCGGGACCCTTGGTCCCGGTGTTCTCCTGTGCCTCGTCGTTGTCCGTGTCCCGCTCCCGGTTCTTGGCCACCCCGTCGGCCGTGGACTGGTCCGCCTCCGCGGTCAGCGACTGCTCGCCGCTGTTGTCTGCCACGTCGACGGCAGCTGTGCTCCGTTCCGCCACCGTCGTTCCCTGCCTCCCCATCCGTTGCGCGTCGGCCCGGCGTCCGTCGCGCGCAGTCCGACGCCGAACCCAATTGTGCCCACAGTCCGCCGCTATGCACGACACGCGGGGGCCGATGATGGTTGTGCGCCTACCCGCCTACCCCCTGCCTCAGCGTCCCAGGCGTCCCCGGACCATACCGACCAGCGAGTTGACCTCCTCGATGCGCATCCGGCGCGCGGCGACGTAGAAGACGCCCAGCAGGACGGCCCCGCCGCCGAGCAGCGCGGCGAACGAGCCGAGGACCTCCTGGCCCAGCACCTTGCTGATGCCGTAGCAGGCCGCGCCGCTGAGCAGGGCGGCCGGGACGGAGGCGATGCACAGCCGGGCGTAGGTCCGCAGCACCCGGGCGCCGTCCAGGTCGCCGCCCAGCCGCTTGCGCAGCCGGCGCCAGGCGACGCCGACGCCGAGGGCGTAGGCGATGCCGTACGAGGCGGCCATGCCGACGACGGCCCAGCGGGCCGGCAGCACCAGGAAGCAGAGACCGGAGGCGATCGCGTTCGCGGCGGCCACGATGACCGTGTTGTAGAAGGGGGTCCGGGTGTCCTCGTAGGCGTAGAAGGCGCGCAGGACGACGTACTGCACGGAGTAGGGGATCAGGCCGAGGCCGAACGCCATCAGCATGTAGCCCATGTTGGTGGCCTCGCTGGTGCCCGAGGATCCGAAGATCAGGGTGCACATCGGGATGCCGAGCGCGAGGAAGCCGAAGGCGATGGGCACGATCGCGACGGCGGTGGTCCGCAGTCCCTGGGAGATGTCGTCGCGGACGGCTCCTCCGTCGTCCTCCGCCGCCGAGCGGGAGATGCGCGGAAGCAGGGCGGCCATCAGGGACACGGTGATGATGGCCTGCGGCAGACCCCAGATCAGCTGGGCGTTGGCGTAGGCGGCGAAACCGGTGCCCTCGACGTCCGAGTCCAGGCCCGCGGCGGTGGACAGCTGGGTGACGACCAGCGCGCCCGCCTGGTTGGCGAGGACGAACAGGATCGTCCACTTGGCGAGCATCGCCGCCTTGCCGAGGCCGTGGCCCTTCCAGTCGAAGCGCAGCCGCATGCGGAAGCCGGTCTCCCGCAGGTACGGGATCATCGCGAGGGCCTGCACGACGAGACCCAGCAGCACGCCGATGCCGAGGAGCCGCAGCCCTTCCGGCGGGATGTTCGAGACCTGCATCCTCGAGTCCGCGGCCGTGCCGTAGACCCAGATGAACGTGCCGAGCGTGACGATGATGACGATGTTGTTCAGGACCGGGGTCCACATCATCGCGCCGAACCGGCCGCGGGCGTTGAGGATCTGACCCATCACCACGTGCACGCCCATGAAGAAGATCGAGGGCAGGAAGTAGCGGGTGAAGGTGACGGCGACCTCGTTGGCCGCGGGGTCCGAGGCGACGGGGTTCGACAGCGCGCGCACCAGCAGCGGGGCGGCCAGCCAGGCGACCGCGGTGAGCAGCGCCAGCGCCACCATCACCAGCGTCAGCAGCCGGTTGGCGTAGGCCTCGCCGCCGTCGTCGTCGTCCTTCATGGCGCGCACAAGCTGCGGCACGAAGACGGAGTTGAGGCCACCGCCGACAGTGAGGATGTAGATCATCGTCGGCAGCTGGTAGGCGACCTGGAAGGAGTCGCCGAGCAGGCCGAGCCCCAGGGCCGACACGATCAGCGCGGACCGGATGAAGCCCGTGAGCCGGGACACCATCGTGCCCGCCGCCATCACGGCGCTGGACTTCAGCAGACCGCCGGCGCGGCCGCCCTTCTTCGGCGCGGGCGCGGACGCGGGCTCCGGGGCCGCCGACTCCGCCGCCGGGGGCGGAGTGGCGCCCGCATAGTGGCCGGGCGTCGGGGACGCGGGTCCGGGCACCGGGGCGGCGGCGTACTGCTGCGGGCCGCCCGCCGGCTGTCCGGGGTGCACGCCGCCCTGTGGACGGGCCTGGCCGCCGTGCTGGTGGAAGGCGCCGCTCTGCTGCTGGTCGCGGAAGAGGTGCGCGAAGGCGTCCGGCTCGTGGCGCTGCTCCCCCGCCTGCCCGACGAGGTCGTCCACGCCGACGTACTGCGTGGTGCGCGGGTCGTCGCCGTACGGCAGGTGCTGGGTGGGGCCGTCCGGCTCCGGGGCGGGCGTCCGGGCCCACACCCGGGGGTCGGGCGCGTACGGCGACTGGGGCGGCTGCCCGTAGAGGGGCTGCTGCGGCTGCTGTGCGCCGGGTGAGGGCGGCGGGTGCGCCGACCGGTCGTAGAGCGCCTCGGCGACCGGGTCCTGGGCGTCGATGTCCTGCGCCCGGTAGGGATCCTGGACGTAGGCGTCCTGGACGTACGGGTCGGCGGGTGGCTGTGACGCCTGGTCGTGCCCGGGCGGCGGACCCCCGGCGGGGTCCGACTCGGGATGGCCCGAGTTGGCCGCGGCATCGCCGCGGTCACCGTCGTACGGCGCGTTCATGGTTACCCCACCTCATCGTCCCTGGCCCACCGGCCACGACCTTCTCAACGGTCCACTCTCTCACCCGTGCCGGACGGGTCGGCGCTTTCCGGTGCGGTGTCCGGGGCCGGGTCACTCGGCTGCTCCGGGGTGTCCTCCCGGGTGTCCGGCGCGGACTCCTGGGTGGGACGCCTCCCGGAGGCTTCGGGGTTCTTCGCGTCGGCGTCGGCGTCGGCGTCGTCGTCGGCGTCCGCGTCCGCCTCGTCCGCCGCGTCCTCCTGCTCCCGCTCCCCGGCCTGCCGGGCCGCGGCGCGCTTGCGCTGGGTGTACATCCGGAAGCCGGCCAGGACGAGCAGCAGCACACCGCCGCCGATGACCAGCATCACTGTCGCGGTGATCTCGGTGACCTTCACGTCGAACGTGACGGGCTGACCGTAGGGCCGGCCGTCCTGCGTGTACAGCTGGGCGATCACGGTGGCCCGGCCGTTGGCGTTGGCGTTCGTGGTGAACTTCACCGACTGGCTGTGGCCGCCGGAGACGGCGACGGGCTGCTCCTCGTAGGCGTTGCCGTCGATCTGCAGGCGGGTCGGGTTGGTGGAGCTGAGCCGGAGCACCAGGTGCTCGACGCCCTGCACCAGGTTGTTCTGGACCGTCACGGGGATCGTCGCGCTGCGGCCGGAGAGCTTGGTCTCCGACTTCTCGATCAGCCGGACCTGCCCGCTCAGCGTGTCCAGGTACGTCTCGACGCCGCTGCGGTAGATCGCCGCCTCGGCGGGCCGGCCGCGCCAGGACGCCGCCATGCCCCGGTTCAGGGCGCGGCCGAAGGGCGTCACCACACGGGACTGGTCGGACAGGATCACCTTGAAGCGGTCGAGCTTGTCCTGCGTCCTGGCGATCTGCTCGAAGGCCGACCGCGGGAGCTCCTGCTTGCGCAGCGACTTCGGGTACGCGGACGCCGGGGGCACCTCGGTGCCGGCGGCCGGGTCCGGCTTGGACTTCGCGGCCGCCGTGAGGTCCTGCGGCTGCGACCAGGTGCTGTCCTGGAGGGTGCCGATGGCCTCGGCCATCGTCTGGGCCTGGGCGGCGGACGGGGTGCGCTGCGGGGCGACCACGACGCTGCGCGGACGGTCCGTCTGCAGGGCGAGGGTGAGGCTCTGGGCCAGGAAACGCTGCACCGCCTGGCTGGAGGCGGAGGCCCTGGTCATGTCGCCGTCGAACACGGTGGACAGCCGCGCGTCGGTCACCACGGCCGTGGTGCCACCGCCGATGGGACGGGGCGCGGTGGGCGTGTAGGTCAGGTCACGGCCGCTCTCGAAGGTGTCGCCGCGGACGATCACCTTGTCGGCGCCGGCCGAGGTGGAGACCTTGATGATCGAGGGGTCCACGGCGCCCTCGACGGGCCAGGCGTAGTCCGTGCTGGGCGCGACGTGGAGGATCGACTCGACGGTGCGGGCGGCGACGTCGGTCGCCTCCTTGAGGTGGCGCAGCGAACCGGTGACCGACGTGCCGTGGTGGGCGAGGGAGGCGAGGTCGGGGTCGCCGAACGGCAGCGCGACGACCTCCTTGTCCGCCACCGCCTTCTGCACCTCGGTGAGCCAGCGCTTGGCGACCTCCTGGTGGCCGCCGACGACGTTCTTGTCGTCCGCGCTCTGGCCGGGGATCTCGTAGCGGGTAGTCATCGCCTCGACGGAGGCGAGCAGGTCCGGGTCGATCACCCAGGTGACGTCGAGGTCCTTGCCGAGGGCCACCATCCTGTCCAGGCGGCCGCCCGGGGAGATCTCCGCGGCGAGCTCGTCGTCGTGGAAGACGGGCGTCTGCTCCTCGTCGGAGCCGGTCTCGGCCGTCATGTGGACGGTGGAGATCAACGGCCACATGAAGGTCGTCTTCGTCTTGGTGTCCAGATCGTCCGGCTGCCACGGCAGGAACGTGTGGCGGACGCCGAGCGTCTGCTCCCAGGGCTGGTCGGAGGTCTCGCCGGTGAGAGTGACGGACAGGTCGTAGACGCCGTCCTGGCCGAGATCCAGCTCGTCGGCCGGCACGGAGATCGTGTAGGGCTGCGAGACGCCCGGGGCGAGCTTGGCGAACTTCTCGGTGTACTTGTCGTCGATCTCCGCCCCGACGGGGCTGTCGACGTCGGCGGAGTTCTTGGCGACCGTGTCGATGCTCGAGCGGGTGTCCAGCAGCGAGCCCACCCGCAGACCGACAGAGGCGTCGGTGACAGCCTTCTTGCCCTTGTTGGTGATCGTCCCGGAGACGGTGACGGTGTCGCCGTCGGAGGGGGCGCTGGGTGTGAGGGAGTCCACGGAGACGGCCACGGAACCGTCGTCGGAGGCGGCCCGCGGCGCGGCCTCCGCGGAGGATCCCGCCGGCAGCTGGAGGAGCCCGGCCAGGAGGGGCGTCCCGGCGAGCACGGCACCGGTGCGCCGCAGCCAGCGGCGGGCAGGTGAGGGACTGGTCCCCTGGAAGTCTGCCGCCTCGGCCACGCGCTCGCCCGTCCCTTGTCGTCAGTGGTCGTCGGAATGTGCGTCCAGGCATGGTAACGAGGTGCGAGGAGGGGAAGTGCCACGGACCGGTGCCCAAGATCGAGCGGCGCACGCCTTGTCCATGATCGCCACAGGTGTCCGTCCCCGCGTCTTTTTCCGGGCGCTCGGGGCCGTGCGGGCCACGTACCCTCTTCTGTTGTGCCGAACGCCAACGAAGCAACCAGTGCCCTGAGCCAGGTGCAGGACCGCGCCGTGAGTGAACTGCTGCGGATCGCCCCTGTCGCCGACGACCTAGCCCGCCGTTTCCAGGAGGCGGGGTTCTCACTGGCCCTGGTCGGCGGCTCGGTGCGGGACGCGCTGCTCGGCCGCCTCGGCAACGACCTGGACTTCACGACCGACGCCCGCCCGCAGGACGTCCTGAGGATCATGCGGCCCTGGGCGGACGCCGTGTGGGACGTCGGGATCGCCTTCGGGACGGTCGGCGCCCAGAAGGAGGCACGGGTCGGGGAGACCGACCGGAGCTTCCAGATCGAGGTGACCACCTACCGTTCCGAGGCGTACGACCGCACGTCGCGCAAGCCGGAGGTGTCCTACGGCGACTCCATCGAGGACGATCTCGTCCGCCGTGACTTCACCGTCAACGCGATGGCCGTCGCCCTCCCCGAGAAGAGGTTCATCGATCCCCACGGCGGTCTGAAGGACCTCGCCGAGCGGGTGCTGCGCACGCCGGGGACGCCCGAGGAGTCCTTCTCCGACGACCCGCTGCGGATGATGCGGGCCGCGCGCTTCGCAGCCCAGCTCGACTTCGAGGTGGCCCCCGAGGTCGTCGCGGCGATGAAGGACATGGCGGGACGCATCGAGATCGTCTCCGCCGAGCGGATCCGGGACGAGCTGAACAAGCTGATCCTGTCCCCGCACCCCCGCAAGGGCCTCACTCTGCTCGTGGACACCGGGATCGCCTCCTACGTGCTGCCGGAGCTGCCGGCCCTGCACCTGGAGCGTGACGAGCACCACCGGCACAAGGACGTCTACGAGCACACCCTGATCGTGCTGGAGCAGGCGATGGCCCTGGAGGAGGACGGTCCCGACCTGACCCTCCGCCTCGCCGCCCTGCTGCACGACATCGGCAAGCCCCGCACCCGCCGCTTCGAGAAGGACGGCCGCGTCTCGTTCCACCACCACGAGGTGGTCGGGGCGAAGATGACCAAGAAGCGCATGACCGCGCTCAAGTACTCCAACGAGCTGGTGAAGGACGTCTCTCGGCTGGTCGAGCTGCATCTGCGGTTCCACGGCTACGGCACGGGAGAGTGGACGGACTCCGCCGTCCGCCGTTACGTCCGGGACGCGGGACCGCTCCTCAGCCGGCTGCACAAGCTGACCCGCTCGGACTGCACCACGCGGAACCGCCGTAAGGCCGCCGCGCTTTCCCGCGCGTACGACGGGCTGGAGGAGCGCATCGCCCAGTTGCAGGAGAGGGAGGAGCTTGACTCCATCCGCCCGGACCTCGACGGCAACCAGATCATGGAGATTCTGGGCATCAAGCCGGGTCCGGAGGTCGGGAAGGCGTACAAGCACCTGCTGGAGCTCCGGTTGGAGAACGGTCCGATGGAGCACGACGAAGCGGTGAAGGCCCTCAAGGAATGGTGGGCCGCACAGCAGGGCTGACAACGGAAGCGGGGTCATGTTTCACGTGAAACATGACCCGCACACGGTCCGGGGGCGGTGTTTCACGTGAAACACCGCCCCCCAACGTCGTTCTTACTTGTCCTTCAGGCAGAGCAGGAAGCTCTTGCTGCCGTTGGTCTCCGTGTAGACGTACTCGAAGTCCTTGGACTCGGCCTCACACTTGCTCTGGGCCGTCAGGCCGGAGAAGTTGCCCTCGACCTTGGCCAGCACCTTGTACTGCGCCTTCGCGTCACCGCAGTCGACGACCTCAAGGTCCGGGTTGTTGTCGTCCGTGCTGCCACGGTGCATGCAGTCGCCCACGGCGGCCGCGGCGGCGTCGTCGCGGCTGGCGATCCATCCACCGATGGCCACACCCGCGACGATCAGAACGATCACGACGTTCTTGATGGTCTTGAAGCTGATCTTGCGGCCCTGCTGCTGCGGGGGCATCGGGGCTCCCGGCGGCGGGAAACCGGGCTGACCGGCCTGCTGCGGGAAGGGGGCCTGGCCCTGGGGCTGGCCGTAGGGCTGCTGCTGGCCCTGTGCGAACGGGTTGCCCTGGGGCGGCGGAGTGGTCACTTGGGGGTCCCCCTATTACGTAGGCGCATGACGCGAAAGGCGCGTCGATAAGACCCACGTAAGCTATCGGTCCGCACCGACAACTCTGTAGTCAGTTCCCGCTTCGTGGCGCTGATGTGACACTTACTGGCGTCCAAACCGGGCCATAGCCACCGCTACTGCTCCGTAGATAACGGCGATTGTTACCACCAGCGTGACCGAACGGCCGTCAGGCGGGAGCACCAGGGCGGCCACGGCCGCGGCTCCGACGAACGCGACGTTGAACAGGACGTCGTAGACCGAGAAGATCCGGCCGCGGAAGTCGTCGTCCACGGAGGCCTGGACGATGGTGTCCGTGGAGATCTTCGCGCCCTGGGTGGACAGGCCGAGGACGAAGGCCCCCGCCATCAACGGGCCGGAGGCGAACGGCAGGCCGAGCGCCGGCTCCAGGACGGCCGCCGCCGCGGCGCACGTCACGATCCAGCGGCCGGGCCCCATCCGCCCCGCGGCCCATGGGGTCAGCACGGCCGCGGCGAAGAAGCCGGCGCCGGACGCCCCCAACGCCAGTCCCAGCAGGGCGAGTCCCTCGTCCGTGGTCGACGTGAGGTGGTACCGGCAGAGCATCAGCAGCATGACGAGCATCCCGCCGTAGCAGAAGCGCATCAGGAACATGCTCGTGAGTGCCCAGGCCGCGTCCCTGCGCGCGGGCTCCGCGAGGTGACGTACGCCCGCCACGAGGTCGGCGACCGTGCCGGCGAGAGCCGTGGACAGCCGGGGATGATCCAGTGCACGCTCCGGACCGAGCAGGTCCTTGGCCATACGCAGGGCCGACAGGGCAGCGCACAGGTAGAGGGCGGCGCCCACGAGCACCACGGCCGCGTCCGAGTCCGCGACGACCAGCCGGACCACGAAGGCCAGGCCACCGCCCGCGGTGGCGGCGAGCGTCCCGGCGGTCGGGGAGAGGGAGTTGGCGATGACGAGCCGCTCGGCGTCCACCACGCGGGGCAGCGCGGCGGACAGTCCGGCGAGCACGAAGCGGTTGACGCCCGTGACGCACAACGCGGCCACGAACAGGAGCCAGTCGGGAACCCGGACGAGGATCAGAAGGGCGGTCACCGACGCCATCAGGGCGCGCAGCAGATTGCCGTGGAGGAAGACCTGGCGGCGGCGCCAGCGGTCCAGCAGGACGCCGGCGAAGGGGCCGATCGCGGAGTAGGGCAGGAGCAGGATGGCCATGGCCGAGGCGATGGCCGCGGCGGAGGTCTGCCTCTCGGGGGAGAAGACGACGTAGGCGGCGAGCGCGACCTGGAAGACGCCGTCGGCGCCCTGGGAGAGCAACCGGACGCCGAGCAGGCGCCGGAAGCCTTGGAAGCGCAGCAGAACGCGCAGGTCACGGACGACGGCCATGGGGCACAGCCTCACATACGACGGGGGTCTCCGGGACGTACGACCCGGAGACCCCCGACTGCCCGTTGTGGTCGCGCTTAGCGCTCGACCTCGCCCTTGATGAACTTCTCGACGTTCTCACGGGCCTGGTCGTCGAAGTACTGCACCGGCGGCGACTTCATGAAGTACGAGGAGGCCGAGAGGATGGGGCCGCCGATGCCCCGGTCCTTGGCGATCTTCGCGGCGCGCAGGGCGTCGATGATGACACCGGCGGAGTTCGGGGAGTCCCAGACCTCGAGCTTGTACTCCAGGTTCAGCGGGACGTCGCCGAAGGCGCGGCCCTCGAGGCGGACGTAGGCCCACTTGCGGTCGTCCAGCCACGCGACGTAGTCGGACGGGCCGATGTGGACGTTCTTCTCGCCGAGCTCCCGGTCGGGGATCTGCGACGTGACGGCCTGGGTCTTCGAGATCTTCTTGGACTCGAGGCGGTCACGCTCGAGCATGTTCTTGAAGTCCATGTTGCCGCCGACGTTCAGCTGCATCGTGCGGTCCAGGATGACGCCCCGGTCCTCGAACAGCTTCGCCATCACGCGGTGCGTGATGGTGGCGCCGACCTGCGACTTGATGTCGTCGCCGACGATCGGGACGCCCGCCTCGGTGAACTTGTCCGCCCACTCCTTGGTGCCGGCGATGAAGACCGGGAGGGCGTTGACGAAGGCGACCTTGGCGTCGATGGCGCACTGGGCGTAGAACTTCGCCGCGTCCTCGGAGCCGACGGGCAGGTAGCAGACGAGGACGTCGACCTGCTTGTCCTTGAGGACCTGCACGACGTCGACCGGCTCCTCGGCGGACTCCTCGATGGTCTCGCGGTAGTACTTGCCGAGACCGTCGAGCGTGTGGCCGCGCTGGACCGTCACGCCGGTGCGGGGAACGTCGCAGATCTTGATGGTGTTGTTCTCGGAGGCGCCGATGGCGTCCGCGAGGTCGAGGCCGACCTTCTTGGCGTCCACGTCGAAGGCGGCGACGAACTCGACGTCACCGACGTGGTAGTCGCCGAACTGGACGTGCATCAGGCCCGGCACCTTGGCCGCCGCATCGGCGTCCTTGTAGTACTCGACTCCCTGCACCAGCGATGCGGCGCAGTTGCCCACGCCGACGATGGCTACGCGAACCGAACCCATTCCGGTTGCTCCCTGTGTGTACGAGTGAGGTCCTCGCGGACTCTCACGTGGCGGTGTCGCCGGGCGAATCCGGCCGGGGGTCGTCCCCGGACCGGGGCAGGTCGCCCGTCGCTCCAGATGTGGTGTCCTGCTGAGCCGGCCCCCCGGCGGCGGACCCCTTGAGGTCCCGGCCGGCCCGCTCGCTCTCGATGAGCTCGTTCAGCCAGCGCACTTCGCGCTCCACGGACTCCATCCCGTGGCGCTGGAGCTCAAGCGTGTAGTCGTCGAGGCGCTCGCGGGTCCGGGCCAGGGAGGCGCGCATCTTCTCGAGGCGCTCCTCCAGCCGGCTGCGGCGGCCCTCCAGCACGCGCATACGGACGTCGCGCGACGTCTGCCCGAAGAAGGCGAACCGCGCGGCGAACGTCTCGTCCTCGTACGCGTCCGGTCCCGTCTGGGCGAGCAGCTGTTCGAAGTGCTCCTTGCCCTCCGCCGTCAGGCGGTAGACGATCTTGGCGCGGCGCCCGGCCAGCGGTGCGGCGAGGGCGTCCTCGGTGGTGTTCCCCGGTTCCTCGATCAACCAGCCGTTGGCGACCAGCGTCTTGAGGCAGGGATAGAGCGTCCCGTAGCTGAACGCACGGAACACACCCAGTGACGTATTGAGTCGCTTGCGCAGCTCGTACCCGTGCATCGGGGCCTCGCGGAGCAGGCCGAGTACGGCGAACTCGAGGATTCCGGAACGCCGGCTCATCGTCGCCTCCCCTCTGCCCCGGTCGTGCCGCGATGGGCTCGTGTGCGGCTCGCGGCCGCCTTTATGTCGCGCTGATGTATCGACTCGATACATCACGACGATAGAACGACCTTCCGGGGCCGACAAGAGGGGGGAGAGTGAACGGGATCACATCACTGTTTCATTGCGAGCAAGTTGCCTGATTTGAGGTGAACTTCTGGGCCCGGGGGGTTTTGGCGGTGCGTAGTCTGTGCGCCATGCAGACCACCGGGAACCGAGTGACGACTGGGGGCGTCCTTGTCCCCGGTGCAGTACGGATGAATGCGCCGAGCGCCGCATCCGTACTTCGGGGGGACCGGAAACCAGCCGCCGTTTCCAGGCGCGCAGAGGTGCGCCTGCCCGAGGAGTAGTCGTTCGATGAGCGAGCACCGTCGCAAACCGCCGCAGCCGCAGGGAGGCGGACGTGCCGCGGCCCGACGCGGCCAGTCCGGCTCGTCCTCCGGCCGCCGAGCGGCACCGCGAGGCGCCACCGGATCTCCGTCCGATTCCTATGGGTCGGGCACCCGCGGCGCGGGGGGAGAGGCCCGTCCGTACGGCAGTCGTGCCGAGGCACGACGCGCGGCACAGCGCGGAGGGTCCCGCCGCGCCACCGGGCCCGGCCGCGGACGAGGACGCGCGGCCCCTCCGGCCAAGAAGAGAGTCATCGACTATCCGCGCTACGACAAGGACGGCTGGCGCCGCTGGATGCCGTCCTGGAAGCTCGTGTCCGGACTGTGCCTCGCCTTCTTCGGCGGTCTGGTCGCCGTGGCCGGGATCGGGTACGCGATGGTGAGCGTGCCCAGCGAGGAGAACGCCGCGGCGTTGTCGGAGAACAACGTCTACTACTGGGAAGACGGCACCCAGATGGTCGCGACCGGCAGCGGCCAGAACCGGCAGAACATCAGCTTCGACCGGATCCCCGAGGCCATGCGCTGGGCGGTCATCTCGGCCGAGAACAAGAGCTTCTACAGCGACTCGGGCATCGACCCTATGGGTATCGCCCGCGCCCTCGGCAACATGGCGCGCGGTGGCGACACCCAGGGCGGTTCCACGATCACCCAGCAGTTCGTGAAGAACACCTACCTGACCCAGGAGCAGACGCTCTCCCGGAAGTTCAAGGAGATGTTCATCTCGATCAAGGTGGGCACCAAGCTCTCCAAGGACGAGATCCTCCAGGGCTACCTGAACACCTCCTACTACGGCCGCGGCGCCTACGGCATCCAGGCCGCCGCCCAGACGTACTACGGCAAGGACGCGGTCGACCTCACGCCGAGCGAGTGCGCCTTCCTCGCGGCCCTCCTCAAGGGCCCGACGTACTACGACCCGGCCGGCAACGAGAGCATCGACAGCTCGGCCAGCGCCGAGGCCAACCGCAAGCGTTCCGAGGAGCGCTGGGCCTGGATCCTCGAGCAGATGCACAACGACGAGCACCTCTCGACCGCCGAGTACCAGGAGGCCGTCAAGAGGTACCCGATGCCCCAGGGCCGCAAGGCGACCAAGGGCATGACCGGCCAGATCAGCTACCTGGTCGACACGGCCAAGCGGTACGTCCTGAAGAACTCGAACATCACCGAGGCGCAGTTCGACCAGGGCGGCTACCAGATCTACACGACCTTCGAGAAGGACAAGGTCGAGGCGCTGGCCAAGGCCGTGAGGAAGGTCGAGAAGGAGAACATCGACCCGAAGCGCGAGAAGGACCAGCACGTCCAGTTCGGCGCGGCGTCCGTGAAGCCCAAGGACGGCGCGATCGTCGCCCTGTACGGTGGCGCCGGCTTCGAGAACGGCCACTTCGTCAACAACGCGGACACCTCCGGTGTCCCTGTCGGTTCGACGTGGAAGCCCTTCGTGCTCGCCGCCGCGATGCAGCACGGCACGTACAAGACCAACGGTGTGGGTGTCTCGCCGGCGAGCAAGTACAACGGCAACGACCACCTGAAGATCCTCAACAACGACGGCTCCTACGTCCTCAAGAAGGACAACACGCCGTTCTTCCAGGAGAACGAGAGCGACAAGCCGTGGGGCTACATCAGCCTGCGGAAGGCGATGGAGCAGTCGGTCAACACCCCGTTCGTGCAGCTCGGCATGGACGTGGGGATGAAGAAGGTGGCGGACGTCGCACAGAAGTCCGGCATCCTCGAGGACAGCTTCGCCGGCCTGAACGCCTCGTTCGCGCTCGGAACGTCCACGCCCAGCGCGATCCGCATGGCGGACGCGTACGCGACCTTCGCGGCCTCGGGCAAGCAGGCCGACCCGTACTCGGTGACCGAGGTCAAGTACCGGGGCTCGGAACTGTCCGGCTTCGAGAAGCCGCGGGTCAAGCAGGCGATGCCCGAGAACGTGGCGAACAACGTCACCGACGTGCTCGAGAACGTGATCGAGAACGGTACGGCCCAGCACGCCAAGGAACTGGGACGCCGGGCGGCCGGCAAGACGGGTACCACGGACGAGA
Organism: Streptomyces sp. GB4-14; assembly: GCF_022696125.1. Taxonomy (NCBI): domain Bacteria; kingdom Bacillati; phylum Actinomycetota; class Actinomycetes; order Kitasatosporales; family Streptomycetaceae; genus Streptomyces; species Streptomyces sp. GB4-14. Next base: position 3,237,050 of record NZ_RZHO01000002.1, read on the forward strand.
ACAAGTCCGCCTGGTTCGTCGGCTACACCCAGCAGCTGTCGACCGCGGTCGCGATGTTCCGTGAGGACCCCAAGAGCCACAGACTGCTTTCCATGAACGGCACGGCGGGCAAGGACTCGATCCACGGTGGTGACATCCCCACCGAGGTGTGGACCGAGTTCATGAAGGTCGCGCTGAAGGGCAAGTCCGACCCCGGCTTCCCCAAGGCCGAGAAGATCGGTGAGGTCGCCGACGGCGTCGGCGCACCGTCGCCGACCCCGATCGAGACGGAGACCGAGGAGGCGACGCCGTCCGAGACGCCGACGCCGACCGAGACGGTGACCGCCCCGCCGTCGCCCACGGAGACCGAGACCTGTGGGCCCTTCGACTTCCGCTGCCGGGACGAGGAGGAAGAGGACGGCGGAACCGGGAACGGCGGTGGCGAGAACGGAGGCACCGACGGAGGCGTGACCACGTCGCCCGATCCCACCGAGAGCGAGGACCCCGGAGGCACCCGGGGAGGCGGCAACGGTGGCGGTCTGTTCGGAGGCACCGGCGGCTGAGCCGTCCCCTGCCCGATGTGGGCGTTTCACGTGAAACATGGGCCGCCGTACCCGACGGGTACGGCGGCCCTCGCCGTATCACCGGACAGGTACGGCAGGATGTGCGGCATGCCCAGTGGAAAAACGACGAGCGTCCACGAGCCGGACCCGGTGCGGCCGACGGAGGAGGACCGGGTCGCAGCGGCCGGCAGCGAACTGATCGGGGGACCGATCGGGCGGCGTGCCCTGCTCGGCAGATCCTGGTGGACCCCGGTGCGGGTGATCTCGCTCGTGGCGATCGGTGTGTTCGCCCTCGGGCTGGTGCAGAAGGCACCCTGCTACAACGGCGCCTGGTTCTTCGGCGCCAGCTCGCAGTACACGCACGCCTGCTACTCGGACATTCCGCACCTGTACCAGGGACGCGGCTTCGCCGACGGGCTGGTGCCGTACTTCGACCGGCTCCCCGGGGACATGGAGTACCTGGAGTATCCGGTCCTGACGGGCGTGTTCATGGAGGTCGCCGCTTGGCTCACCCCGGGCAGCGGCAGCATCCAGCACCAGGAGCAGTGGTACTGGATGGTCAACGCCGGGATGCTCATGGCGTGCGCGGCCGTCATCGCCGTGTGCGTGACGCGCACCCACGCGCGCCGGCCCTGGGACGGCCTGCTCCTCGCCCTGGCCCCGGCCTTCGCGCTGACCGCCACCATCAACTGGGACCTGCTGGCGGTCGCTCTGACGGCCGCCGCGATGCTGATGTGGTCGCGGGGCCGCGCCCTCGCGTTCGGCGTCCTGCTGGGCCTCGCCACGGCCGCCAAGCTCTATCCCGTACTGCTCCTCGGACCCCTGCTCGTGCTGTGCTGGCGCGCGGGCCGATGGCGGCAGTACTGCACGGCGCTCGGCGGGGCCGTCGTCGCCTGGATCGTCGTGAACGGTCCCGTCATGCTGTTCGCCTTCGACGGCTGGTCGAAGTTCTACACGTTCAGCCAGGAACGCGGCGTCGACTTCGGGTCGTTCTGGCTGATCCTGGCCCAGAACTCGGACGACCCGATCGCCACCGAGACGGTCAACACGCTCGCGACACTGCTGATGCTGCTGTGCTGCGCGGGCGTGGCGGCCCTGACGCTCACGGCGCCGCGCCGGCCGCGTTTCGCCCAGCTGGCCTTCCTGATCGTCGCGGCGTTCGTCCTCACCAACAAGGTCTACTCGCCGCAGTACGTGCTCTGGCTGGTGCCCCTCGCGGCGCTGGCCCGGCCCAAGTGGCGGGACTTCCTGATCTGGCAGGCCTGCGAGGTGACGTACTTCCTGGGCATCTGGATGTACCTCGCGTACACGACCAGCGGGGACGCACACAAGGGCCTGCCCACCGACGGCTACCACTGGGCCATCGGCGCGCATCTGGCGGGGACGCTCTTCCTGTGCGTCATGGTCGTCCGCGACATCCTGATGCCGGAGCGGGACCCGGTGCGCCGCTCCGGCGACGACGACCCCTCAGGAGGCGTGCTGGACGGCACCGAGGACGTCTTCGTGCTCGGCCCCGCGGCGCGTCCGGCACGGCACGCGGCCCACTTCGAGGCGCCTCAGGTCGACTGGGGCAGAACGCAGGCCAGGGGCGGTTCGCTCTGAGCGAACCGTCGGAAGGCTCGCCCCGGACCACGCGAAGGGCCGTGCACGGAACGTCCGTGCACGGCCCTTCGCGTGGGGTCCGGTGTCGTCTCAGCGGTCGACGAGCCGGTCGAACTGGGTCGTGGTGTGCCGCAGATGGGCCACCAGCTCCTCGCCGACCTGGGGCTCCGGGGCGTCGGACGGCACGAACAGGATGGACACCTGCATGTGCGGCGGCTCGGCGAACCAGCGCTGCTTGCCGGCCCACACGAACGGCGAGAGGTTGCGGTTGACGGTCGCGAGGCCCGCCCGGGCGACACCCTTGGCGCGCGGCATGACGCCGTGGAGGGCCTTGGGGGCCTCCAGACCCACCCCGTGGGACGTTCCGCCCGCCACGACCACGAGGAAGCCGTCGGACGCGGCCTTCTGCTGCCGGTAACCGAACCGGTCCCCCTTGGCGACCCGGGTGACGTCCAGGACCGCGCCCCGGTACTCGGTGGCCTCGTGGTCCCCCAGCCAGAGCCGGGTGCCGATCCGGGCGCGGAAACGGGTCTGCGGGAACTGCTGCTGGAGGCGGGCCAGTTCGTCGGCCTTGAGGTGGCTGACGAACATCGTGTGCAGCGGCAGACGGGCCGCTCGCAGGCGGTCCATCCAGCCGATGACCTCCTCGACGGCGTCCGAGCCGTCGGTGCGGTCCAGCGGGAGGTGGATGGCGAAGCCCTCCAGCCGGACGTTCTCTATCGCGGCGTGCAGCTGGGGCAGGTCCTGCTCGCTGATGCCGTGGCGCTTCATCGAGGACATCACCTCGATGACGACGCGGGCGCCGACCAGGCCGTACACCCCGTCGACGGACGACACCGAGCGGATGACCCGGTCGGGCAGCGGCACCGGCTCCTCGCCCCGCCGGTAGGGCGTCAGCACCAGCAGGTCACCGCCGAACCAGTCCTTGATCCGTGCGGCCTCGTACGTCGTGCCGACGGCCAGGACGTCCGTGCCCAGCCGTGTGGCCTCCTCGGCGAGCCGCTCGTGGCCGAAGCCGTAGCCGTTGCCCTTGCAGACGGGGACGAGCCCCGGGAACTGCTCCTGCACGTGCTTGTGATGCGCCCGCCAGCGCGCGGTGTCGACGTAGAGCGTGAGCGCCATGGCCGGACCTGGAACCTTTCTGGTGGCTGCGGTGTGACAAAGGTAGGGGAGGCGACGAAGCCGTCGGGCTACGAAGACGGATACCGCGCGAAGCGCGGGTCAGCGACGGGACATGTACATGTCGAGCGCCTTGTGGAGCAGCTTGTTGAGCGGGAAGTCCCACTCGCCGAGGTACTCGGCCGCCTGCCCGCCGGTGCCGACCTTGAACTGGATCAGACCGAAGAGGTGGTCGGTCTCGTCCAGCGAGTCGGAGATGCCGCGGAGGTCGTAGACGGTGGCGCCGAGCGCGTAGGCGTCGCGCAGCATCCGCCACTGCATCGCGTTCGAGGGCCGGACCTCACGGCCGATGTTGTCGGAGGCGCCGTAGGAGTACCAGACGTGCCCGCCGACGATCAGCATGGTCGCCGCGGACAGGTTCACGCCGTTGTGCCGTGCGAAGTACAGCCGCATGCGGTTGGGATCCTCGGTGTTGAGGGCCGTCCACATCCGCTGGAAGTACGACAGCGGGCGCGGCCGGAAGTGGTCGCGCACAGCGGTGATCTCGTACAGCCGCTGCCATTCGGGCAGGTCGTCGTAGCCGCCCTGGACGACCTCGACGCCGGCCTTCTCGGCCTTCTTGATGTTGCGGCGCCACAGCTGGTTGAAGTTCTTGTGGACCTCTTCGAGTGAGCGGTTCGCCAGCGGCACCTGGTAGACGTAGCGCGGCTGGACGTCGCCGAAGCCGGCGCCTCCGTCCTCGCCCTGCTGCCAGCCCATGCGGCGCAGCTTGTCCGCGACCTCGAAGGCGCGGGGCTCGATGAAGTCGGCCTCCAGGTCACGCAGGCGCTTGACGTCCTGGTCCTGGATGCCCCGCTTGATGGTCGCGGCCTCCCAGCGGCGGATGATCACCGGCGGGCCCATCTTCACGGAGAAGGCGCCCTGCTGCTTCAGGTGGGCGAGCATCGGCTCGATCCACTCCTGGAGGTTCGGCGCGAACCAGTTGATGACCGGGCCCTCGGGCAGGTAGGCGAGGTAGCGCTTGATCTTGGGCAGCTGCCGGTAGAGCACCAGACCCGCGCCGACCATCTCGCCGGTGCGGTCGTCGAACCAGCCGAGGTTCTCCGAGCGCCACTCCGCCTTCACGTCTGCCCAGGCCGGGACCTGCATGTGGCTCGCCGACGGCAGGCTCTGGATGTATGCCAGATGCTGCTCGCGACTGATGGTCCTCAGGGTCAGGCTCATTCGGGGCGCTCCTCGGGCTGGTGTGTCCCCATGGGTTCAGGGGCTCCGGCTCTCGCGCGAAGCCTACTGCGCCCGGGGTGCGGCCCGTCTGGGCGCACGGGACCTTCGCCCCGGCCGGGGCCGGCCGGGGCGTCCGACGGTGTGTGGACGGGGCGGGTGTGGCGGCGTCAGTCCACGACTCCGCCGAAGAGTCCGCCGTGCGCCATGCCCAGGAAGAAACCGACCGCCGACAGGCCGAGGCCCAGGATCAGCCCGAAACGCTCGCGCGTCGTGACGGAGACCCACTGGCCGTACGCCCCGGTGAGGATGCCGACCAGGCCGGTCCAGGAGCTGAGCAGGTGCAGGTGGTGGAACTGCGCCGAGATGAACGCGATGAGCCCCAGCACCAGGGTCACCGCGAGCAGGGCGTCCTGGAGCGGATGGGGCTTGCCGTCGGTGGCGAAGAGTCCGCCGGCGGTGTTGGGTCGCATTGCCTGTGCCATGGGCACCTCCTGCGAAGGGCGGCGCATCGTAGCGCCGTACACACCCGATGTGTCCAGATTGACGGTCCTCACGCCCGGATTTCAACCGGAAGCCGCTGTGCGGGTACTCTGTAGCGTCTGCACCGGTGTCTGTCCGGACAGAGCCAGGCAGGAACAGGAGCGGGCCACGGCCTCTCCGTCCGGCCCGGAAACCCGCCGCCCGACCCCGTTGTCAGTGGCGGCTGTTCTACTGACAGGCAACGGTGCGCAACGCATCACGACCCTCCTGCCACGGAACGACCGTGGCCGCTGAGTCCAAAGGAGGTGGGTTCCACATGCGTCACTACGAGGTGATGGTCATCCTCGACCCCGATCTCGAGGAGCGCGCTGTCTCCCCGCTGATCGAGAACTTCCTCTCTGTCGTCCGTGACGGCGGCGGAAAGGTCGAGAAGGTCGACACCTGGGGCCGTCGTCGTCTCTCGTACGAGATCAAGAAGAAGCCCGAGGGCATCTACTCGGTCATCGACCTGCAGGCCGAGCCTGCGGTCGTCAAGGAGCTCGACCGCCAGATGAACCTGAACGAGTCGGTCCTCCGGACCAAGGTCCTCCGTCCCGAGACCCACTGAGCTCCGCTCAGCTGATCCCGGGATCCGAGTAGCAGCACAAGCAGCCAGCAGCACACCCGCCGAGAGGTTCCCCCATGGCAGGCGAGACCGTCATCACGGTCGTCGGCAATCTTGTCGACGACCCCGAGCTGCGCTTCACCCCGTCCGGTGCGGCCGTCGCGAAGTTCCGTGTCGCGTCGACCCCCCGCACCTTCGACCGTCAGACGAACGAGTGGAAGGACGGCGAGAGCCTGTTCCTGACCTGCTCCGTCTGGCGTCAGGCGGCGGAGAACGTCGCCGAGTCGCTCCAGCGAGGCATGCGCGTCATCGTGCAGGGCCGGCTGAAGCAGCGGTCCTACGAGGACCGTGAGGGCGTCAAGCGCACGGTCTACGAGCTGGACGTCGAGGAAGTCGGCGCCAGCCTGCGCAACGCCACGGCCAAGGTCACCAAGACCACCGGCCGCGGTGGCCAGGGCGGCTACGGCGGCGGTGGCGGCGGCGGCCAGCAGGGCGGCGGCTGGGGCGGCGGCCCCGGCGGCGGCCAGCAGGGCGGCGGCGCTCCCGCCGACGACCCGTGGGCCACCGGTGCTCCCGCCGGCGGTCAGCAGGGCGGCGGCTGGGGCGGTGGCTCCGGCGGCAGTGGCGGCGGCTACTCGGACGAGCCCCCCTTCTAGGGCGGGCCGTACCCACACTTCTTGATCACACAGGAGAATCACCATGGCGAAGCCGCCTGTGCGCAAGCCGAAGAAGAAGGTCTGCGCATTCTGCAAGGACAAGGTCACGTACGTGGACTACAAGGACACGAACATGCTGCGGAAGTTCATTTCCGACCGCGGCAAGATCCGTGCCCGCCGCGTGACCGGCAACTGCACGCAGCACCAGCGTGACGTCGCCACGGCCGTGAAGAACAGCCGTGAGATGGCGCTGCTGCCCTACACCTCCACCGCGCGATAAGGGAAGGGTGACCCACTCATGAAGATCATCCTTACCCACGAGGTCTCCGGCCTCGGTGCCGCGGGCGACGTCGTCGACGTCAAGGACGGCTACGCTCGCAACTACCTGATCCCGCGGAAGTTCGCGATCCGCTGGACCAAGGGTGGCGAGAAGGACGTCGAGCAGATCCGTCGTGCTCGCAAGATCCACGAGATCCACACCATCGAGCAGGCCAACCAGGTGAAGGCCCAGCTCGAGGGCGTCAAGGTTCGCCTGGCCGTCCGCTCCGGCGACGCCGGCCGTCTCTTCGGTTCCGTCACCCCGGCCGACATCGCTTCCGCGATCAAGGCTTCCGGTGGCCCCGAGGTCGACAAGCGCCGCATCGAACTCGGTGCGCCGATCAAGACGCTGGGCGCCCACGAGACGTCGGTGCGTCTGCACCCCGAGGTTGCCGCCACGGTCAACATCGAGGTCGTCGCCGCCTGAGGCAGCGCTCGTTGAAGCAGTGAGCATGGGGGCCGCACCCGTCAGGGTGCGGCCCCCATCGCTGTTTCCCCCGGGGGCCGGTTTCACGGGCAGCCGGCATCGGCGCGGCGTTTCACGTGAAACGTTCAGCGCGCCGCGCCCGTCACGACCCAGCGGCCGGAGCGGGAACGCAGCCACAAGGTCAGCATGCGCACAGCCATCATCAGCGTCATGGTGGCCCACAGTGCGGTGAGCCCGCCCCCGAGCACGGGTACCAGCAGGGCGGCGGGGGTGAAGACGGCGAGGGTCACGAGCATGGCCCAGGCCAGGTACGGCCCGTCGCCCGCGCCCATCAGGACACCGTCCAGCACGAAGACGATGCCGCAGATCGGCTGGGACAGCGCCACGATGACCAGGGCAGGCAAGGCCGCGTCCTTCACGGCCGAGTCGCTGGTGAAGAGCGGCAGGAACACTGGCCGGGCCAGTACGACCAGCACGCCCAGCACGACACCGACGGCGACGCCCCACTCGACCATGCGGCGGCACACGTCCCGCGCTCCCTGTGCGTCACCGGCTCCGAGGTAGCGCCCGATGATGGCCTGTCCCGCGATGGCGATGGCGTCGAGGGCGAAGGCGAGCAGGCTCCACAGGGAGAGGATGATCTGGTGGGCCGCGATGTCGGAGTCGCCCAGCCTGGCGGCCACCGCCGTCGCGATCATCAGGATCGCCCGCAGCGAGAGCGTCCTCACCAGAAGCGGCGCACCCGCCTGGGCGGACGCCCGGATACCGGCGGCGTCGGGTCGCAGCGAGGCCCCGTGCTTGTGTGCGCCTCGCAGCACCACGACCAGATAGACCCCGGCCATGCCGCACTGCGCGATCACGGTGCCCCAGGCGGACCCGGCGATACCGAAGCCGGCGCCGTAGACCAGGACGACGTTGAGGATGGCGTTGGCGACGAAGCCGGCGACCGCGACATAGAGCGGGGTCCGGGTGTTCTGCAGTCCGCGGAGTACTCCGGTCGCCGCGAGCACGATCAGCATGGCCGGGATGCCGAGCGACGAGATCCGCAGATAGGTGACGGCGTACGGGGCGGCGGTCTCGGAGGCGCCGAAGAGGTCCACGAGCGCGGGCGCCGTCGGGAGGACGACGGCCATGACAGCGGCGCCGAGCAGCAGTGCCAGCCAGATGCCGTCCATGCCCTGACGGATGGCGGCGGGGAGATCACCGGCGCCGACCCGACGGGCGACGGCTGCCGTGGTGGCGTAGGCGAGGAAGACGAAGACGCTCACCGAGGTCACCAGGAGGGCCGACGCGACGCCGAGTCCGGCGAGCTGTGCCGTGCCGAGATGGCCGACGATGGCGCTGTCCGCCATCACGAACAGGGGCTCGGCGACGAGAGCGCCGAAGGCCGGGACGGCCAGCATGACGATCTCTCGGTCGTGCCGACGGCGGGCGGTCTTGGGGCGCGCGGGGGCCTGTGTCATGTGCACCAATCTAATCATCCACAGGTAAGAGATGCCAGCAGTTTGCACCCCTTACCTTGTGGCTCAGGGTGTGGGGTTGCGTACACCTGTCGAACGGATCTTGATCCCCGTGGGAAAGTTTTTCTTCTGCACAGCCGGTGGACGGCAAATCCGCAGGTCAAAAGCTTCTTCACAGGGCACTCGCGGGCTTGTTCACAGCGCTGTCCACCGGCTCGTGCACAGGTTTCGAGGAGTTCTCCACAGCTCTGGGCCCGTCGTCCACACGGCCTGTGGATAACCAGATTGGCTGACGGTGCCGACGGGCCTACGGTGGTCCGGCGCCTGCTCCGTCCACCGGTTCTGGAAACGTCACAAAACCGGCGTCCGACAAGCGGAGTTGGGCCCCCTTATTTGTCAGTGTCGTGCCGTAGAACTGAGAGGCACGGCGAGATCCGCTCCGGCGGACGGGAGGAGGTGGCTCGGTGAGCATTTCCGAGCCCTTGGACGACCCGTGGGCCGACAGCGGTCCCAGTGATCGTCTTCCCGCCTCCCGTCGTACAGGCGACCACGGCAGAGGCCGGGACGAGCAGCACGACCGCGGTCCGGACCGGGGCGTGTGGGACGGCGGAGGATCCGCCTTCGAGCGGGTCCCGCCCCAGGACCTGGAGGCGGAGCAGTCCGTGCTGGGCGGCATGCTGCTGTCCAAGGACGCCATCGCCGACGTCGTCGAGATCCTCAAGGGCCACGACTTCTACAAGCCGGCCCACGAGACGATCTACACCGCCATCCTCGACGTCTACGCCAAGGGCGAGCCGGCCGACCCGATCACCATCGCCGCGGAGCTGACCAAGCGCGGCGAGATCAACAAGGTGGGCGGGGCGTCGTACCTGCACACCCTCGTGCAGACGGTGCCCACGGCGGCCAACGCCGCGTACTACGCGGAGATCGTGCACGAGCGGGCCGTGCTACGCCGTCTGGTCGAGGCGGGCACCCGCATCACCCAGATGGGATACGCGGCCGACGACGACGTCGACGAGATCGTCAACCGCGCCCAGGCGGAGATCTACGCCGTCACCGAGCAGCGCACCAGCGAGGACTACCTGCCGCTCGGCGACATCATGGAGGGCGCCCTCGACGAGATCGAGGCGATCGGGTCGCGCAGCGGCGAGATGACGGGAGTGCCCACCGGGTTCACCGACTTCGACTCGCTCACCAACGGACTGCACCCCGGTCAGATGATCGTCATCGCCGCGCGTCCCGCGATGGGCAAGTCGACGCTCGCGCTGGACTTCGCGCGGGCCGCCTCCATCAAGAACAACCTGCCCAGCGTCATCTTCTCGCTCGAGATGGGCCGCAACGAGATCGCGATGCGTCTGCTGTCCGCGGAGGCCCGCGTCGCCCTGCACCACATGCGGTCCGGCACGATGACCGACGAGGACTGGACCCGCCTGGCCCGGCGGATGCCGGACGTCTCGGCCGCCCCGCTCTACATCGACGACTCGCCCAACCTGTCGATGATGGAGATCCGTGCCAAGTGCCGCCGGCTGAAGCAGCGCAACGACCTGAAGCTGGTGGTCATCGACTACCTCCAGCTGATGCAGTCGGGCGGCTCCAAGCGGGCCGAGAGCCGTCAGCAGGAGGTCTCGGACATGTCCCGTAACCTCAAGCTGCTCGCCAAGGAGCTGGAGATCCCGGTCATCGCGCTGTCCCAGCTGAACCGAGGTCCCGAGCAGCGCACGGACAAGAAGCCCATGGTCTCCGATCTGCGCGAGTCGGGCTCCATCGAGCAGGACGCCGACATGGTCATCCTGCTGCACCGTGAGGACGCCTACGAGAAGGAGTCCCCGCGCGCCGGCGAGGCCGACCTGATCGTCGCCAAGCACCGTAACGGCCCGACGGCCACCATCACGGTCGCCTTCCAGGGCCACTACTCGCGTTTCGTGGACATGGCGCAGACCTGAGGCGCGCCGTCACACCCCGGGCGCGTCGGTCCGACTCACCTGCTGAACTGGTGGCATGACGTCACCTCAGGAAGAACTGCTGCCCGGTACCCGGCGGGCGCTGCTGCACCGGATCGCCGTCGCGCAGACGGAAGGGCGCGCGCCGTCGCTGGTCGCGGCTGTCGTGCGGGGCGGGAGGGCCGTGTGGAGCGAGGCCCGGACCTCGGTGGAGGGGGAGGTCCCGGACGGCGACGTCCAGTACCGGATCGGTTCGATCACCAAGACCTTCACCGCCGTCCTGGTGCTGCGGCTGAGGGACGAGGGTCTGCTCGACCTCGCCGACCCGCTGGAGAAGCACCTGCCAGGCACCGGCGTGGGCGAGGTGACCGTCGTCGACCTGCTCGCGCACCGTGCCGGTCTGGCCGCCGAGACGCCCGGTCCCTGGTGGGAGCGGACCCCTGGTTCCCTGCGTCCCGGACTCACCGACGTCCTGGGTGAGCGCCCCCTGGTGCATCCCGTGGGCCGGCGCTTCCACTACTCGAACCCCGGCTACGCGCTTCTCGGCGCGCTGGTCGAGGAGCTGCGCGGGGCGCCCTGGGAGGACGTCCTGCGGCGGGAGGTGCTCGAACCTCTGGGGCTGCACCGCACCACTGTGGAGCCGGTGGCACCGCACGCGGGCGGCTGGGCGGTGCATCCGTGGGCCGACGTGATGCAGCCCGAGCCGTTGGAGAACCTGGGTGTGATGGCTCCCGCCGGGCAGCTGTGGTCCACCACCGGCGACCTGGCACGTTTCGCGGCCTTCCTCGCCGCGGGGGACGAGCGGGTGCTGAGTGCCGAGTCGGTGCGGGAGATGCGGACGCCGGCGGCGCCGGCCGAGGCGGCGGACGTGGCCGACGGTTACGCGTACGGCCTGGGGCTGGAGCTGCGCCATCAGCACGGCAGGGCGCTCGTCGGGCACACCGGATCACTCCCGGGGTTCCTGGCGTGCCTGACGATGGGCCTTGCGGACGACGTCGGCGCGGTGGTCCTTGCCAACTGCACCTCCGGGCCGGCGCCGTTCACCGTCGCCGCGGACCTGGTGCGGATCGTCGCGGAGGCCGAACCGCGAATCCCCGCTCCCTGGCGGCCGCTCCGGGCGACCGATCCCGCCGCACTCGACCTGGTGGGCCAGTGGTACTGGGGAACGCACGCCTTCGGACTGCGGTTGTCGGCCGACGGGCTGCTCGCGCTGGAGCCGCTCTCCGGGAAGGGGCGACGCTCACGTTTCCGTCGGGACGGTGACAGTGACGGCGGCTGGGTGGGGCTCGAGGGCTACTACGCCGGGGAGGTGCTGAAGCCCGTGCGGCGCCCGGACGGCACGGTCAGCCACCTTGACCTCGGTTCGTTCGTGTTCACCCGGCAGCCGTACGAGGAGGGCGCCCCGGTGCCCGGCGGCGTGGACGCGGAGGGGTGGCGGGGTCTCCTGTAACCCTGGCGGGCACCCGGCGTAAGCAAGCGGCCGTGTTTCACGTGAAACACGGCCGTCCTCCTCACAGGGCCAGCTTGAAGCCCACATGGGACGCCGTGAAGCCGAGCCGTTCGTAGAAGCGGTGGGCCTCGGTGCGGGTGTTGTCCGAGGTCAGCTGGACCAGATGACAGCCCTCGCGGCGGGAGGTGTCGATCGCCCACTCCATCATCAGGCTGCCCAGACCGACGCCGCGTTCGTCCGCGTGAATGCGCACCCCCTCGATGACCGACCGTGTGGTGCCGCGCCGGGACAGCCCCGGAATGATCGTGAGCTGGAGCGTCCCTACGACCCGCTCTTCCCGGACGGCGACGACAAGGTGCTGGTTGGGGTCGGCACGCAGCCGTTCCATCGCGGTCAGGTAGGGCGTGAGGTCGTCCGGAGACTCGCGCTGCGCACCCAGCGGGTCGTCCGCCAGCATGGCGACGATCGCCGGGACGTCATCGGTGGTCGCGGGCCGTATCTCGAGATCTCCCATGCCCGCACCCTATGCGGGCACCGGGGCCTTCAGAGTCTCCACGACGCGGACCAGCGGGGCGAGGTCGGGGTTCTTCGCCGCCTCGTCGAGCGCCTCGCGCAGCGCGGTGTCGTTGGTGGGCCGCGCCTCCGCCAGCAGCTTGAGACCGGCCTCGGTGACGTCGGTGTAAATGCCGCGCCGGTCGGTGGGGCAGAGGTACCGCTCCAGCAGACCGCGGTCCTCGAGCCGTGTGACCAGCCGGGTGGTGGCGCTCTGGCTGAGCACGACCGCGTCGGCGACCTGCTTCATCTGCAGATGGCCGCCCTCACCGGCGTGCTGCCGGCTCAACACGTCGAGCAGGGAGTACTCCCGCACGCTCAGATCGTGCCGAGCCTGCAGGGCGCGCTCGATGTGGGCCTCGATCCTCCCGTGCAGCAGCGAGAGAGCACACCAGCCCTGGGCGAGGGCGGTGAGTGCGGGATCCGTGGCTGTCATGGGGTGATTCCTCCGTCCAGCAGCGTCTGACACCAGGGTAGACCACGCACGCAATATCCCGCGCTTGCAAATATCCCGCGCCTGCAATTATTGTCGGGTCTCGTTAAGCGCTCTCGCAATCTCCGGAAGGTCTGTCCCCTCATGCCTCTCGCGCTTCTGGCCCTCGCGATCGGGGCCTTCGGGATCGGCACCACCGAATTCGTGATCATGGGCTTGCTGCCCGAGGTCGCGGGTGACTTCGGTGTCTCCATCCCCACCGCCGGTTACCTGGTGACCGGCTACGCCCTGGGTGTCATGTTCGGCGCCCCCCTGATGACCGTGCTCGGCACCAAGATCTCCCGGAAGCGCATGCTGATGCTGCTGATGGGTCTCTTCGTCGTCGGGAACCTGCTCTCGGCGCTGGCTCCCACCTTCGGCCTCATGCTGACCGGACGGGTGGTCGCGTCCCTGGCCCACGGCGCCTTCTTCGGCATCGGCTCCGTCGTCGCCGCCGACCTGGTCGCCCCCGACAAGCGGGCCGGCGCCATCTCCCTGATGTTCACCGGTCTCACCGTCGCCAACGTCGTCGGCGTGCCGCTGGGCACCCTGGTCGGCCAGTCCCTCGGCTGGCGCGTCACCTTCGGCATCGTCGCCGCGCTGGGCGTGGTCGGCCTGCTGGGCGTCGCCAAGCTGGTGCCCGACATGCCGAAGCCCGAGGGCGTGCGGCTGCGCCACGAGCTGGCCGCCCTGAAGAACGTGCAGGTCCTGCTCGCCATGGCGATGACCGTGCTCGGCTTCGGCGGCGTCTTCGCGGCGATCACCTACATCGCGCCGATGATGACGCACGTCGCGGGCTTCGCCGACGGCTCCGTCACCTGGCTGCTGGTGCTGTTCGGACTCGGCATGGTCGGCGGCAACCTCGTCGGCGGCAAGTACGCCGACCGCGCCCTGATGCCCATGCTGTACGTGTCCCTCGGCGCCCTCGCCGCCGTCCTGGCGCTGTTCACCCTGACCGCCCACAACAAGATCGCCGCGGCCGTCACCATCGCCCTCGTCGGCGCACTCGGCTTCGCCACCGTCCCCCCGCTGCAGAAGCGGGTCCTGGACCACGCGCACGGCGCGCCCACCCTGGCCTCGGCGCTCAACATCGGCGCCTTCAACCTGGGCAACGCGCTGTCCGCATGGCTGGGCGGCCTCGTGATCGCCGCCGGGCTCGGTTACACCGCCCCCAACTGGGTCGGTGCCGTCCTCGCCGCGGCCGCCCTGGCGCTCGCCGTCCTCTCGGCCGGTCTCGAACGCCGCGGGCGGTCGGCCGACAGGGTCACCGCGGAGCGGCCGGCCGTCGCCACGCACTGACCCGCAACACCTCCGGGCGCGGGGCCAGGGCCGTCCTCGCGCCCACCGTCCCCCCTTCCGTCCGTCACGACGGACACCACACGAACCGCAAGGAGAACCACATCATGACCACCACCACCGCCGCCGCTCCGCTGACCACCGCGGATGCCGAAGCCCTCGTCGCCGCCGCGGTCGAGGCCGCCGAGAAGGCCGGTGTCACCGTCAGCGTGACCGTCCTCGACGCGGGCGGCCACCTGCTCGCCTTCCGCCGGGACGACCGAGCCGTGCTGATCTCCGGTGAGACCAGCACGCGCAAGGCCTACACCGCGCTGCAGCTGAACACGCCCACCGCCGACCTGGTGGACGCCGTGCAGCCCGGCGGCCTCTTCCACACCCTGCCCACCGCCCTCGACCGGCCGCTGCTGTTCATCGCAGGCGGCGTGCCCGTGCGGCGTGAGGGCCGGCTGATCGGCGCCGTCGGCGTCGGCGGAGGCGCCCCGGAGCAGGACCACGGCTTCGCCACCGCCGCCGTGGAGTCCCTCGCCTGACGACGGACGGGCGCCACACCCCGTACGACGCACAGGAGAGCCGTACGGCGCGCGCGTACGGCGCATCACACGGCGACGCCGGTCCCGCGCAGCACGCGGGACCGGCGTCGCCGTCTGCGCACCCGGTCAGGCTGCCGCCACCGTCACCGGGGCGAACCGCCGGCTCCAGTCCCCGGGCAGTTCCGTGATCCCGTGCGTCATGACGGCGTTGCACGCGATCGGCGCGAGGCCGTGTTCCTTCACCCAGTCGAGCAGCTCGTGGTGCCGGACGTCGATGTCGGTGCGCAGTGGCCGGTTGGTGTGGGCGGCCAGAGAGGCGATGAGCGCCTGGGCGGTCGCGGTGTCCCGGGCGATCAGCGGACCCACGACGTGGGTGTCCATGTTGGGCCAGGCGGCGGCGTAACCGATGATCCGTCCGTCCTCCTCGGCCACCCGTAGCTGGTCGGCGAAGGCGGGCAGACGGGTCACGATGTGGGTTCGGTCCATGCCGAACACCTCTTCGTCCAGCCGCAAGAGGGCGGGGAGGTCGTCGGCGGTGGCAGTGCGGGTCAGGATGTCCGGCCGGCCGGACGGGACGAAGTGGCCGCGCACCATCTCGGCCTGCCCGGTGACCTTGAAACCCAGCTCCTCGTACAGCGGCCTGCCGAGAGGTGTGGCGTAGAGGGTGAGGGGAGTGGTGCCCGCCTCCTCGACGACGTGGCGCATCAGCCGGCGTCCTAGGCCCTGACGGGAGTGGCGCTCCGCGACGAGCACCATGCCCACCGCCGCCAGGGAGGGCTGCTCCCGGGGCCCGTACTCGGTGACGACGCAGGCGGCCGCCAGACCGCCGTCCGGGGCGTCGATGCCGTGGCCGCGTCCGGCCGCGAGCAGGAGTCCCCACTTGTGCTCCTCCCGGGGCCACCCCCGGTCCTCGGACAGGTCGGCGCAGGCGGTGAGATCGCGGAGCGTCAGACGGCGGATGGGCAGGGAGTCCAGAGAAGGTGTCGGCACGCAGGTCAGGCTGTCCGACCGGAGCCTTCGGCGTCCACCTGTTTCCACAGATGCGTACGTGCTTTTGGCCATCCCGTCGAGGCCGGGATCAGCCCAGGTCGGAGGCGTGCAGCGCGCGCACCCCCTCGATGTTGCCGTCTAGGTAGTGCCGCAGGGACAGCGGTACGAGGTGGACCGTGGCGATGCCGACCCGGGTGAAGGGCACGCGCACGATCTCGTACTCGCCGGCGGGTTCCTCGACCTCCGGGCCGTGCCGCAGGGACGGGTCCATGGACTCCAGACGGCAGACGAAGAAATGCTGCACCTTCACGCCGGTGGAACCCTCGTCCTCGCCGATGTGCTCCACGGTGTCCACGAAGCACGGCACCACATCGGTGATCTTGGCGCCGAGCTCCTCGTACACCTCGCGGTGCAGGGCGTGGACGACGGTCGGGTCCTCCGGCTCGACCCCGCCGCCGGGGGTGACCCAGTACGGGTCCACACCGGGTTTGGTGCGCTTGATCAGGATCAGGTGATCGCCGTCCAGCAGAACGGCTCGGGCGGTGCGCTTGACCACGGGTCGGACGGTCATGGGGGAAATGTGGCCCAGCTGGTTCCACGTGAAACATCGCCGGACGCCCCTGCTCCGGCCGCGGGGACACCCGGCCGCCGACACCCCTGTCAGCACCAGTCGGCGGCCGCCCGCTCCAGCCACTCATGGGCCCGTGCGATGTGCGGCATCGCCAGCGTGCCGGTACGGACGGCCAGGAAGTAGGTGCGCAGCGGAGGCACCGCGGGCTCGTACAGGGCCACCACTTCACCGCACTCCAGCGCGCCCGCGCAGAGGTAGCGCGGCAGCACGGCGAGGCCGGCCCCGGCGGCGGCGCACGCCAGCACGGCCCGCAGGTCCGGGACGATCACCGTGCCGGGGCAGACCGGACGCGAGTCGAACACGGCGGCCCAGTAGCGGGCGACGAAGGGCAGCGACTCGTGCACCTCCACGACCGGGACCCGCTCGAGGGCGGCAGGGCCGTCGCGGCGGAGCGTCGCCACGCCGATCCGCTCGGCCCAGCCGGGCGAGGCGACCAGGACGTGCTCCTCGTCGCAGAGCGCGGTCGCCGAGAGCAGCGCGCCGCGCGGGCGGACGGTGCTGATGGCCAGGTCGTGGTGGCCGGCGGCGAGCCCTTCGAGGACCTCGTCGGCGGTGCCGAAGGAGGCGCGGAGCGCGAAGCCATGGCCGTCCTCTCCGGTCAGCTCCGTGAGCGCGGGCAGCGCCCGCTCGGCGGTGAACTCGGGAGGCCCGGCCAGATGCAGGGTGCGTAAGGAGGAGTCCTCCTCCAGCCCGGACTCGGCTATCTCCACCAACGCGTCCAGGTGCGGAGCGGCCTTGTGGGCGAGCTCGTCGCCGATCGTCGTCGGCGTCACCCCGCGCGCCTGCCGCAGGAACAGGGGCCGTCCGACCTGCCGCTCCAGGGTTCTGATCTGCGAGGTGACGGCCGGCTGCGAGAGGCCCAGCAGGGCCGCCGCGCGTGTGAAGGAACCGGCCCGGTGCACGGTCACGAAGGTCCGCAGCAAGGCCAGATCCACGGCACGCACCCCTCCCTCGTCGGCCCGCCGCAGACCGGACGGGCCAACCATAAATGTGTCGATAGGTCGCTGTCGCTACTGTGATTGGACACTGACAGTGAGTCAACTAGCCTGAGTGGCGCGGTTCTTCGCGCGCAGAACCGAGGACGGTCCGAGCCACGAGGGGGGAGGCTCGGACCGTCCGCAGGGGTGTCGTCCGTCAGAGGTACGCAGGTCAGTCCGCTGTCACGTCCAACGCCCGCAGCACGTCCGCGATCAGGTCCTCCGGGTCCTCGGCGCCGACGGAGAAGCGGACGAAGCCCTCCGCGACCGCGTCCCCGCCCCAGCGCCCGCGCCGCTCCGCCGTGGACCGCACGCCGCCGAAGCTCGTCGCGTCGTCCACGAGCCGCAGGGCGTCGAGGAAGCGGTCCGCCCGCTCACGGGACGGCAGCGTGAAGGACACCACGCATCCGTAGCGGCGCATCTGCTGCGACGCGATCTTGTGCGACGGGTCGTCCGGCAGCCCCGGATAACGCAGACCCGTGACCTCAGGACGCTCCCGCAGCGCTTCGGCGAGCCGCAGCGCCGTCGCGTTCTGCCGCTCCACCCGCAGCTGCAGCGTGGCGATCGACCGGTGTGCCAGCCACGCCTCCATCGGCCCCGGAATGGCGCCGACGATCTTGCGCCAGCGCCGGACCGCGGCCATCGCCCCGGCGTCGTGGCCGGTGACGTACCCGAGGAGCACGTCGCCGTGGCCGGTCAGCTGCTTGGTGCCGCTCGCCACCGCGAAGTCCGCGCCGAGCTCCAGCGGGCGCTGGCCCAACGGCGTCGCCAGGGTGTTGTCGACGGCGACCAGGGCCCCCTGAGCGTGGGCCGCGTCGGCGAGCCGCCGCACGTCGCACACGTCGAGACCGGGGTTCGAGGGCGTCTCGATCCACAGCAGCTTCGCGCCGTCCAGCACCTCCAGCTGGGCGTCGCCTCCGGTCGGCGCGGTGCGCACCTCGATGCCGTACGCCTCCAGCTGGGCACGCGCCAGCGGCAGCGCCTGGTAGCCGTCGTCGGGCAGGACGACCGCGTCCCCGGCGCGGAGCTGGGAGAACAGCACCGCGGAGATGGCGGCCATGCCCGAGGCGAACACCAGCGCCTCGACGTCGTCCCGCCCCGGGGCCTCCAGCTCGCCGATCGCACGCTCCAGCAGGGTCCACGTCGGGTTCTCGTCCCGGCCGTAGGTGTACGGGCCGGTGGGGTCGCCCGGCAGATGGAAGTGGGCCGCGAACACCGGCCCGGGCAGGGTCGGCTCGTGCTTCACCGGCTCGGGCAGCCCGGCCCGCACCGCACGGGTGCCGTCGCCCGGTCCGCCCGTGCCCCTTGTCGCGTCGTTCATGCCGCCCGTCCTTCCACCTGCTCACGTACCGCGGCGAGCAGTCCTTGGCTCGCCGCCTCCACCATCTCAAGACACGCGTCGAAACCCTCGGGACCCCCGTAGTACGGGTCGGGCACGTCGAGGTCGTCGCCGGCCGCCGGGTCGTACGACCGCAGCAGCCGCACCTTCTCCGCGTCCCGCTCCGTGGGGGCGAGGCGCCGCAGCGCCCTGAGATGACCGGCGTCCAGGGCGACGACGAGATCGAGCCGGCCGAACCAGGACGGGTCGAACTGCCGGGCCGTGTGCTCGGAGTCGTAGCCGTTCTCCCGCAGCACGGCGACGGTGCGGGGATCCGCGCCCTCGCCCTCGTGCCAGCCCCCGGTGCCGGCGCTGTCCACCTCGACCAGGTCCTCGAGACCGGCCTCGGCCACGCGCGCGCGGAAGACGAACTCGGCCATCGGGGAGCGGCAGATGTTGCCGGTGCACACGAAGCAGACGCGGTAGGTCATGGTGGTCAGTCCCCGTCGGGCAGGATCACGTTCAGGGCCCAGGAGACCACGGAGATGATGAGACCGCCCAGCACGGCCGTCCAGAAGCCCTCCACGTGGAAGCTCAGGTCGAGCTGGTCGGCGAGCCAGGAGGTGAGCAGCAGCATCAGGGCGTTCACCACGAGGGTGAACAGGCCCAGGGTAAGGATGAGCAGCGGCAGGCTCAGCAGCTTGACCACCGGCTTGACCAGGAAGTTCACCACGCCGAAGATCAGCGCCACCAGGAACAGCGTGCCTATCTCCTTGCCGGTGCTGTCCCCGGTCAGGGTGATCTTGTCGAGCAGCCAGACCGTGACCGCGAGGGCTCCCGCGTTGGCGACCGTCTTGACTAGGAAATTCTTCATGTGTCTGATCGTGGCAGACAGCATCGTGATCGGGCAGTGAGGGCAGGGGCGGGACGCGTGAAGGCATTCAGGCTGGACGAACTCGAAGCGGAACGCGCCGCGAACGACGGGGCGTACCTGCAGTTCCTGCGGGAGCGGAACATGTCGGTCGGTCTCTACGCCCTGGACGCGGGCGCCCAGGACCCGCAGCAGCCGCACGGCCAGGACGAGGTGTACTTCGTGGCCAGCGGCCGCGCCTCGATCACCGTCGGCACGGAGACCACCGAGGTCGCGCGCGGCAGCGTCGTCTACGTGCCGGCCGGGGTGCCGCACAAGTTCCACCACATCAGCGAGGACCTGCGGGTCCTGGTGGTGTTCTCTCCGCCGGAGAGCTGAGGCCCGCCCCCGGGGTTCCCTAGGGGACGGGTCAGGGGAGGACAAGGGATCCGAGGCCCCCGTCCGGCCCCCGGCCGCCCTAGCATCGAGAGCGGACATCATCGACAGGACCCGGCAGGCGGCGGGCGGAGAGGTAAGGACGAGGCCATGCGAGAGATCTTCACGGGACTGCCGTGGTGGGTGAAGTGGATCGCGGTGCCGGTCATCGCCCTGGTGGTGTTCGGCGGTCTGATAGCGAGCGTGGTCGGCTTCGTCATCGGCCTGCTCTTCAAGGCGCTGGTCTTCGTCGCCCTGGTCGGCGGACTGATCTACGTGGTGCGGAAGTTCACGGCGAGTTCGTCGTCGCGCGACTGGTGAGCCGGCGGGAACCGGCGGAACGGTAACGGGATACGCCGGTTCCCTCGGGTGGGGGAAGTTTCCGCGCAGGGCCTCCTGCGTGCGGTGACGGACGGTTAGAGTCCGGAACTCGACGCGGGGCCGGTCCCCGCGAGCGGCGACCCCACCACCCGTGTTCCCCGCACGGGCTGCCCCCTCGCGTTACGGGAGTGACCCTTGGCCACGACTGGCACCGCCCCCGCCCCACGGACCGCGGTTCCCCCGCAGCCCCGTTCGCCGGCGCCGCCCACGTCTCCCCCCGGCGCGACCCTCATCGGCTCGGTCCAGCGCGCCATGCGCCTGCTGGAGACCGTCGCCGCCCACGAGCACGGCGCCCCCGCCAAGCAGCTCGCCCGGGAGACGGGACTGGCGCTCCCCACGGCCTACCACCTGCTGCGCACCCTGGTGCACGAGGGCTATCTGCGGCGGGACCGCGGGCTGTTCTTCCTGGGGGAGGCCGCCGAGCGGCTCAGCAGCAGCGGAGCCCAGCAGAAACGTCGCAGCACGGTGATCGACACCCTCGCCCGCTGGCGGGACGCGGTGGGTGTCCCCGTCTACTACGCGGTCTACCGCGAAGGTGAGATCGGTCTGGTCGGCGTCGCCGACACCCCGGCCAACCCGGCCGTCGAGGAGTGGGCCGACTTCCGGGAGACCGCCCACGCCCACGCCCTCGGCCAGTGTCTGCTCGCGCAACTGGACGACGCGGCCCGGCGCGACCACCTCGACCGCTACCCGGTGCGCCCGGTCACCCCGTACACGGTGCGCGACGCCGCGAGTCTGCTGCGGCGCCTGGAACGCGCGCGGGAGACCGACCTGGTGATCGAGCGTCAGGAATACGCGCTGGGGACGGTGTGCGCCGCGATTCCCCTCAGAGTGGGCGCCACGGCGGCCTCCGTGGCCGTGTCGCTGCCCGTGCACCAGGCCGACCGTCTCCTTCCGACGGTCCAGCGGCTGCAGGCCGAAATGCGCTGCCTGCTGGGCTCGCTCGCCCTGTCTATCAGTATCTGAAAACTCACTCCTTGTGATCTGCTGTGTACGTTCAGCAAGATTCCCTTTAGTGTCAGGGTCCATGCCCGGCCAGTCCGCGGCGAATGACGGGGTAGGCGATGCGCGAATCCGTACAGGCAGAGGTCATGATGAGCTTTCTCGTGTCGGAAGAACTTTCCTTCCGCATTCCGGTGGAGCTCCGCTATGACACCTGCGATCCCTACGCGGTGCGGCTGACCTTCCATCTGCCCGGAGACGCCCCGGTGACGTGGGCGTTCGGCAGGGAGCTGCTGGTCGACGGCGTGGGCAGGCCCTGCGGCGAGGGCGATGTGCGGGTCGCGCCGGTCGACCCCGACACCCTGGGCGAGGTGCTCATCCGGCTCCAGGTGGGCATCGACCAGGCGCTGTTCCGCTCGTCGACCGCCCCGCTCGTGGCCTTCCTCGACCGCACCGACAAGCTGGTGCCGCTGGGGCAGGAAGGGGCGCTCGCCGACTTCGACGCCCACCTCGACGACGCGCTCGACCGCATCCTCGCGGAGCAGAGCGCCGGCTGACGCGTTGAGCCGACCGGGTGGGCCGGCGGCGTAACGCTTCAGCGCGCCCCCAGCCCCGCCGGGCGGGTGGGTCAGCGCTTGCGGCGCCGTCCCCGTCCGCCTCGTGCCATGGCCGGCCGGGGTTCCGGTGCGTGGCCGACGGCCTGCTCGGACGCCGGCGTCTGCCCGGGCACCGGGGCACGGTCCGCCGGGCGGTCCGCCGAGACGACCAGCGCGGCCAGGGCCGTGGTCACCGGCACCGACGCCACCAGGCCGATCGAGCCGATCAGCGTGCGCACGATTTCCTCCGCGACCAGCTCGCTGTTGGCGACCGTCCCCACGCCGCTCTGCGCCACCGAGAACAGCAGCAGCAGCGGCAGCGCGGCGCCCGCGTAGGCGAGGACAAGGGTGTTGACCACGGAGGCGATGTGGTCGCGGCCGATGCGGATGCCCGCGCGGTACAGCGCGCGGCGGCCCATCGTCGGATTGGCCTCGTGCAGTTCCCACACCGCGGACGTCTGGGTGACCGTCACGTCGTCCAGGACGCCGAGCGAGCCGATGATGACGCCCGCGAGCAGCAGGCCGCTCATGTCGATGTTCGGGTAGAGGCCGTGGATGAGGCCGGTGTTGTCGTCGGTGTTGCCCGTGAGGGCCGACCAGCCGATGAACACCGACCCCAGGACGCCGATCAGCAGCAGCGAGACCAGGGTGCCGAGCACCGCCACCGAGGTGCGGGCCGACAGCCCGTGACAGAGGTACAGCGCGAGCAGCATGATCAGGCTCGCTCCCACCACCGCCACGACCAGCGGGTTCGAGCCCTGCAGGATCGCGGGCAGGATGAAGAAGTTGAGCACCAGGAAGCTGACCGCCAGCGCGACCAGCGCCATGACGCCCCGCAGCCGGCCCACGGCCACCACGGCGAGCGCGAAGACACCGGCCAGCAGCGCCAGCGGGAAGCGGCGGTTCACGTCGGCGACCGAGTACTGGAGGTCCTCCGGCGCCGACGGCTCGTAGGCGACGACGACCCCCTGGCCCTCGCTCAGCTGCCGCGACTGGTCAGGCTGCACGATCTCGGTGAACGTCCGGCCCTTGTCCTTGCCGGTGTCGACCCGGATCGTCGCCTTCTTGCAGGTGCCGTTCGCCTGCTGCTGCGCGGAGGAGCCCTCGGCGGTCGAGGTGTCACCGGTCGGGACGCCGGCGGAGGGGTTCGCGGAGGCGCAGTCCACCGCGACCACCTCGGTGACCGTGCCCTGCTGCGTCTGGCGGTCGAAGCCGACGCCGGTGCGTTCGTGGGCGGGGGCGCCGCCCGGCCACAGTACGGCCAGGCCGACGAGAACCGCCGCCGTGAAGGGGATGAGGACCGCGGCGATGACCTTGCGGAGATGGCGGGAGACGGGGGCGGCCGGGCCGTGACTGTGGCTGTGCCCGTGGCTGTGGACCGGAGCATGACCGTGGCCGCTCGTCGTGGGCGGGGAATCACCCGGCGTCCCCGGCGTGGCCAGGCGCCGGTGTGAACCGGTGTGTTCGTGCGAGCCCGTGCGTCCCGGCCCGGGACCGTGCCCATGCCTCTGCCCGGGACCGTGCCCGGGCTGGGCGTCGGCACCGTGCGGTGGCTCGGACGGCGGATACGGAGGCGGAGAGTTCGAGGTCACCGACCGATCATCGCAAGAAGGAAGGGGGCCCTCTGTTCAGCGCGCCAGAAATGACGCTAGCGTGGAGGCACCTTTTGTACACGCGGGAGCTCGGAGCACCGGGCTGAGAGGGCGCTGACCTCCGTCTCAGCGATGTTCCACGTGAAACATCACCGACAGCGGGTGATGTTTCACACGGGACGTCGGCAGACGGAAGACCGCTGCGTCGACCGCCGAACCTGTTACCGGGTAATGCCGGCGTAGGGAGTAGGTCTCATGACCAACAAGGACGCACGCACGCCTGCCTCCACGCAGAACCCGACGGAGACGTCGGAGGCCGCGGAGGCCGGGAAGTCCATCGGCTGGCACAAGGCGTACGTCGAGGGCAACCGCCCCGGCCTGCGGGTGCCGGTCCGTCAGGTGCACCTCACCAACGGGCAGTCGGTCACCCTGTACGACACATCGGGCCCGTACACCGATCCACTCGTCGACACCGACGTCCGCCGGGGGCTCGCCCCGCTGCGCGAGAACTGGATCGTCGCCCGCGGCGATACGGAGGAGTACGCGGGCCGTCCCGTCCGGCCCGAGGACGACGGGATCAAACACACCTCGCCGCGCGGGGGACTGCGCAACCTCGACGCGGTCTTCCCCGGCCGGCCGCGACTGCCGCGCCGGGGCCGTGAAGGGAAGGCCGTCACACAGCTGGCGTACGCGCGCCGGGGCGAGATCACGCCCGAGATGGAGTTCGTGGCGATCCGGGAGAACGTCTCCCCCGAGGTGGTCCGCGAGGAGATCGCGGCGGGCCGCGCGGTGCTGCCCGCCAACGTCAACCACCCGGAGAGCGAGCCGATGATCATCGGCAAGCGGTTCCTGGTGAAGGTCAACGCCAACATCGGCAACTCGGCGGTCACGTCCTCCATCGAGGAGGAGGTGGAGAAGATGACCTGGGCGACCCGCTGGGGCGCCGACACGGTCATGGATCTCTCCACCGGCCGCAACATCCACACCACCCGCGAGTGGGTGCTGCGCAACTCCCCCGTCCCCATCGGCACCGTGCCGCTCTACCAGGCACTGGAGAAGGTCGACGGCAAGGCCGAGGAGCTGACCTGGGAGATCTACAAGGACACGGTCATCGAGCAGGCCGAGCAGGGCGTGGACTACATGACGGTCCACGCGGGCGTACGGCTCGCGTACGTGCCGCTCACCGCCAACCGCAAGACGGGCATCGTCTCGCGCGGCGGGTCGATCATGGCGGCGTGGTGCCTGGCGCACCACAAGGAGTCGTTCCTGTACGAGCACTTCGAGGAGCTGTGCGAGATCCTCGCCGCGTACGACGTGACGTACTCGCTCGGCGACGGTCTGCGGCCCGGGTCCATCGCGGACGCCAACGACGAGGCGCAGTTCGCGGAGCTGCGCACACTGGGCGAACTGAACCGGATCGCCAAGCGACACAATGTGCAGACCATGATCGAGGGCCCGGGGCACGTCCCGATGCACAAGATCAAGGAGAACATCGACCTCCAGCAGGAGATCTGCGAGGAGGCGCCGTTCTACACGCTCGGCCCGCTCACGACGGACGTCGCGCCCGCGTACGACCACATCACCTCGGGCATCGGCGCCGCGATGATCGCCTGGTGGGGCACGGCCATGCTCTGCTACGTCACGCCCAAGGAGCACCTGGGCCTGCCCAACCGGGACGACGTGAAGACCGGCGTGATCACCTACAAGATCGCGGCCCATGCGGCCGACCTCGCCAAGGGGCACCCGGGCGCCCAGGAATGGGACGACGCGCTGTCCGACGCGCGCTTCGAGTTCCGGTGGGAAGACCAGTTCAACCTGGCCCTCGACCCGGACACGGCCCGTGAGTTCCACGACGAGACCCTCCCGGCGGAGCCGGCGAAGACGGCCCACTTCTGCTCCATGTGCGGGCCGAAGTTCTGCTCGATGAAGATCTCCCAGGACATCCGCCGCGAGCACGGCGGCAGCCGCACGGAGATCGAGGAAGGCATGGCCCAGAAGTCGCGTGAGTTCGCGGCGGCGGGCAACCGCGTGTATCTGCCGATCGCGGACTGACCGGGGCGAGGCGGTGCCGACGGCTCCCGCGGCCGCCGGCACCGTCTCCGGCCCTGACGGGGGGGCGTCCGGCCGCGGCCGCGCCGTGGGCCACCTCGTGGAATCCGCCCGGCATGGGCAGACTGGGGCCATGGCTGCGTGGGCGATGAGCAAGGGGTCCAACTGTTCCGTCGAGGTGCCCGTGGTGCGGGCCGAGCTGGCCTGGGCGGCGGGGCCCGGGGTGCCCGACATCGACGCGTCGGCCCTGCTGCTGGCGTCGGTGGGGCGGGTGCGTGACGACGGGGACTTCGTGTTCTACAACCAGCCGCGGCACGCCTCCGGGGCCGTGCGGCACCTGGGCAAACGGCACGTCGACGGGGTCACCACCGACACCGTCGAGGTGGACCTGCGTTCGGTGGAGCCGGCCGTCGAGCGGATCGTGCTCGGGGCGTCGGCCGACGGCGGGACGTTCGGGCAGGCGCCCGGACTGGTGCTGCGGCTGCTGGACGCCGCCTCGGGCGCGGAGATCGCCCGCTTCGACATGGCGGCCGGGTCCGAGACCGCCTTCATCGGCGGCGAGCTGTACCGGCGGCAGGGCGCCTGGAAGTTCCGCGCGGTCGGCCAGGGGTACGCCTCCGGCCTCGCCGGACTCGCCACGGACTTCGGCATCACCGTCGACGACCCCGCCCAGGCGCCCCTCGTCGCCGTACCGCTGCCCCTGCCGCCTCCGCCCGCCGCTCCGGCACCGCCCCCCTCCGGCGCCACCCGCCTCACCAAGGGCGAGGAGCAGCTGCCCGTCGACATGCGCAAGCGGCTGTCCCTGCGCAAGGAGCAGGTCGCGGTCAGTCTGCGCAAGCACGGGGCCGCCGACGTCACCGCACGCGTGGTCCTCGTGCTGGACGCCTCCGGGTCGATGTCCTTCCTGTACTCCAAGGGGGTCGTCGCCGACGTCGTCGAGCGGATGGCGGCGGTCGCCGCGCAGCTGGACGACGACGGGGAGATGCAGGCCTGGACGTTCGCCACCAACCCCGCCCGGCTGCCGGACCTGCGGCTCGCGGAGCTTCCCGAGTGGCTGCGGATGCACGTCCGCGTGGGGGAGATCTCCCTGTTCCGGCGGAAGCGAAGGAAGGGCCTCGACCCGAGCCAGGTCGACATGCGCGACGTCGGCATCCAGAACGAGGAGCAGAAGGTCATCGCGGAGGTGCGCGCCTTCGTACGGGAGAACCCGACGTCCGCCCCCACGCTCGTGCTGTTCTTCTCCGACGGCGGCGTCTACCGCAACGCCGATATCGAGGCGCAGCTGCGCGAGGCCGCGGATGAGCCCGTGTTCTGGCAGTTCGTGGGGCTCGGGCACGCCAACTACGGCGTACTGGAGCGGTTCGACACGCTGCCCGGGCGGCGCGTCGACAACGTCGGCTTCTTCTCCGTCGACGACATCAGCTCGGTCCCGGACGCGGAGCTGTACGACCGGCTGCTGTCCGAGTTCCCGCACTGGATCAAGGCGGCGCGCGGGGCGGGCATCCTCTGACGCCCCGCCCCCCGGGACGTACGCCGGCCGTCCGGCGTGCGCCCCCGTCGCGCCGCCGCGGCTACTCCGGCTGGTGTTCCGGACCTCCGAAGTCCGGGCTCGACCAGTCCGGGCTGGAGTAGCTGGGGCGGGTGCCCCGGTGCGCCCCGTCGTCGGGGCTGGAGAAGCCCGGCCGGTCGTACCCCAGGTGCGGGATGCGGCTGGTCGGTGCGGGCGGCGCCGTGTGCTGCAGCGCCGTGGCCCCCGCGGGGTCGGCGAGAGCCTCCCGCAGGAACGGCACGATGCCCCGTTCCAGCAGCGCCTCGCGCCAGGCGTCCCTGGCCTGCGTCACCTCCTCGTCGAGTTCGCGGTACGTCCCGCCGAGCGCCGAGGGCTTGTTGCGCAGTGCGGTGAGCAGCAGGCCCGCTCCGGCGACGAGGATGGCGACCGCCGTGACCGCGCCGAACACCCAGCCGGTGGTCAGCATCGTTCGGGCGAACTCGTTCTCGGAATCGAGCGTCCGCAGCACGAAGCCGACGAGCAGGAAAATCGCGGCGGCGGTCCCGGCCAGGACCGGCGCCAGGACGGCGAGGACGGCCGCGACCCCCGCTCCGGCCGCCTCGGCCATCTCGCCCATCGACGCGGCGAACCCCGCCGCGCCTGTGGCACCCGGCTCGCCGGTGCCCGCGTCACGCACATCCGGGGTGACCGTGGGCGGCCTGCGGGCGTCCTCGCGGACCTTCACGTAGTGCTGGTACTCGGTCGCAGCGGCCGCGCTGATGAGCGCGGTGGCGTTCAGCGCCATCGTGCGCAGTTGCTCCGAGTTGAGCCGCTGTCCCACAGCGGCCAGCTCCGGGTTGTGTGGTGCGGAGCGCAGCGCCTCATCGAGAATCCGCTCGTAGTCCTGGCGGTCCTCGCTCAGCAGGTGCTGCGGAACGCTGTTCATGTGCATCCCCCGATGCTCCGTAGGGCTTGGGGCTCGGCATGCTGACGAGCCGTCGGGCAGAAACGGAGGGGAGCCTGCTACGGATAAGCCGATGGTAGAGCGGTGACGGCGCGCGGTGACAGGGGGTCTGCGGAAATTGCCGTCCCCGGGATGCGGTCGAGGGCCGCCTCAACACGGCCCGCGAGCCTCTCAGTTGGTCAGCGGCAACTGCCGTACCAGCAGTTTTCCTGCCATCGTCACGCCGCCGTCCATCGCGATGGCGAGTCCGTCGGCGTACACGTGCGGTTCGGCCACCACGGGGCCGCCGTCGTCCTCGCCGTCCTCGGAGCCGACCTCGCCCAGCAGATACGGGATCGGGCTGTGGCCGTGAACGACCCGGGTGCCGCCGTACGTATTGAGCAGGGAGCGCACCGCGTCGGCGCCGCCCTCGTCCCGGAAGGAGAACCGCTTGGTGAACTTGCGGAACAGGTCCCAGACCTCGTCGGCGTCGTTGCGGGTGAGAGTCTCGCGGACCGTGTCGTTGACCTCTTCGATCGAACTGCCGTAGTCGAGGTAGGCGGTGGTGTCGGAGTGCAGCAGCAGATGGCCGTCGACCTCCTCGACGGCGTCGAGGCGGGCCATCCACTGCAGGTGGTGGTCCTGAAGGCGGTCCATGTCGGTCTTCTGGCCGCCGTTCAGCAGCCAGGCCGCCTGGAAGGTGGCGGTGCCCGCGCCGGAGTTGACCGGCGTGTCGCCGAACCGCTTCGCACCGAGCAGCAACAGCTCGTGGTTGCCCATGAGGGCTTTGCAGTACCCGCCGGCCGCGGCGGCCTCGGCGGACAGCCGCATCACCAGGTCGATGACGCCGATGCCGTCCGGGCCGCGGTCGGTGAAGTCGCCGAGGAACCACAGGCGCGCGGTGCCGGCGCACCAGTTGCCCGCGGCGTCGATGAGGCCCTGCTCCTGGAGGGCGGCCACCAGCTCGTCCAGATAGCCGTGGACGTCGCCGACCACGTACAGCGGGCCCTTGCCGGTGGCGGGCTGCGGGGCGGGCGCGGCCGCGGGGTCGACGGTCACCTGGACCGTGTCACCCCGGTTGATGACGGGAAGGTCCCGCTGGGTCGGCGTGTACCCCTCCGGGTACGCCTCCTCGGCCGGTGGCACGACGTCACCGGGGTGCGTGCTGCTGTGGACGTACGGACCGGTCTCGTGGACGTACGCGGGCACCCGGAAGTCGCGCAACGTCGCCGTCCGCTCCACCTCGGGTCCCTGACCGGCCCCCTGAGTCATCGACCCCTCCACCATCGCGCCGCATCTGCACCGCGTCGGACTGCCTGGTCGCAGCGGCCCGCGGTGTCGTGGGCCCATCATAGGAATGCGGATCGCGCCGTGTGATGACCCAGGGGTGGTGAATCAGAACAGGACTCCGGTTCATCGAGGATTTCGCCCGGTTTGCGGTGGTATCCGGCCCGTCGAATGGCGTTCGACACCGGCGCGTGGCCGTCCCCCGAACGCTCCATGAACGCCCGATCGGTCTCCGCCCGGTGCCGGGCCGGCAGTCCGGATTCCCTTTCCGGGCCGGTTCCGGCGTCCGTGCCGGTGGTCCTGCTTCCGGTTCGGTGACCGTTTCCGTGCCGGTCGTCCCGCTCCCGATTTCCTGACCGTTCCGCGTCCGGGTCCCGGTCTGTCCCCCCGGCTGTCCCCTCGTCATCCCTTCGGCGCGCATTCCGCGTCATCTCCTCGGCCCGCACCCCGCGCGCCACTCCCGCCGCGCGTCCCCGCCCGCCTCCGTCGACCGGACCGTCCCGCAGGACGGCCGGTCCGTCTTCCCCGGGAGCCCCGAGCGGGCCGGGTTCCGCCTCGCCTCACCCCTCCGGAAGCGGGGCATTCCCCCTGGTCCTCCGGCCCTCGCGCCCCCGGGTGTTCATGTGCCCTGCGGCGACCTCGGCGGGCTGACCGTCGTGCGGGGCGGCCGGCGCTGCGAGGACGTGCGCACGATCAGCTCGGTCGGTATCACCTGCTCGACCGGCCGGTCCGAGTCGACCCCCTCGATGGCGTCGATCAGCAGCTGTACCACCGCCGTGCCGATGCGGCGGGGTTTCAGGGAGAGCGTGGTGACGGGCGGCTCGGTGTTGGCGTACACCGTGGACTCGCTGCAGCAGACGAGAAGCAGGTCCTCCGGCACGCGCAGTCCGTAGCGGCGGGCCGCGGCGAGCAGATCCGTGCCGTTGGGGTCGAAGAGGCCGTAGACCGCGTCGGGGCGGTCCGGGCGGGCGAGCAGCCGGTCGGCGGCGACGGCGCCCGCGCACGGGTCGTGCGCCGGGTACGCCTCGTACACCGGGTCCTGCCCCACCCGCTCGCACCAGCGCAGGTACGCGGTGGTCGACAGGTGGGTGTAGGTGTCGGTGGTGGTGCCGGTCAGCAGGCCGATGCGGCGGGCGCCGGCGTCGGCGAGGTGGTCGAGGATGTTGAGCACGGCGGTCTCGTGGTCGTTGTCGACCCAGGCCGTGACCGGCAGGGAGCCGGCCGGGCGGCCGTCGGAGACCACGGGTAAGCCCTGGCGGACCAGCTCGCTGACCACCGGGTCCTGGTCGGAGGGGTCGATGACCACCGTGCCGTCCAGGGCCACGTTGGACCACACGTCGTGACGCGAGGTCGCGGGCAGGATGACGAGGGCGTAGCCGCGGGCGAGTGCGGCGGAGGTGGCGGCCCGCGCCATCTCGGCGAAGTACGCGAACTCCGTGAAGGTGAAAGGTTCATCCCCGTACGTCGTCACGGTCAGGCCGATGAGGCCGGACTTCCCGGTGCGGAGCGTTCGGGCGGCGGCCGAGGGGCGGTACCCCAGTCTGTCGGCGACCTCGCGGACGTGGCGCCGGGTGGCGTCCGGGAGCCGGCCCTTGCCGTTGAGGGCGTCGGAGACGGTCGTGATGGAGACTCCGGCGGCGGCGGCCACGTCCCTGATGCCCGCCCGACCCGGCCGGCTGCCTCGGCGTGAGGTTTCCGCGCGGCTCACCTGGTGCTTCCCTGCTGCTGTCATGGCGAGCCGATAGTAGGGCTCATGCGGTGGGGTAGGGCGGACGCATATGCACGCGTTGACAGGCACGTTTCTGCAAGATCATTCTGCATCGATCACCATGGAAAACATGGGTGTTGAACGGTTCAATGCCAGTCCCTGACGTGTCGGTGCATGCGTGCCTGGCGAGGGTGCGATGTTGCGAAGAGGTCTCAACTCACCTGCACGGGTGACGCGCGCCACGGCGCGAACCACCGGCGCATAGATATATGTGCGGCGCGCCCCTGACCCGCACGCCCTTCGTACCCGTACGAGCGATGTCGCCCGTGTTGTCCATGTGACGCAGGAGAAGGAAGGCCCGGTCGTCGCCCCTATACGCAGCGAGGCTGAATCCTCATAAGGTGAGGAGTATTGGATGTCGGCGGCGGTCATGGGCCGCCGGTCTTCGCAAGGAGGACTGCGGTGAGCGAGACGAGCCCCAAGCTGCGCGCCGAGCTGGAGGGGATCCCCACCTACAAGCCGGGCAAGCCCGCGGCGGCCGACGGGCCGGTGGCGTACAAGCTGTCCTCCAACGAGAACCCCTACCCGCCGCTGCCGGGCGTGATGGAGACGGTGACGGCCGCCGCCTCCTCCTTCAACCGTTACCCGGACATGGCCTGCACCGCCCTCACGGCCGAGCTGGCCGATCGGTTCGGGGTGCCGGCGTCCCACGTGGCCACGGGCACGGGCTCGGTCGGCGTGGCCCAGCAGCTGCTGCAGGCCACCTCAGGACCCGGTGACGAGGTGATCTACGCCTGGCGCTCCTTCGAGGCCTACCCGATCATCACGCAGATCAGCGGCGCCACGTCCGTGCAGGTCCCGCTGACCGAGGGCGATGTGCACGACCTGGACGCGATGGCCGACGCGATCACCGAGCGGACCCGGCTGATCTTCGTCTGCAACCCCAACAACCCGACCGGCACCGTGGTGCGCCGGGCCGAGCTGGAGCGGTTCCTCGACCGGGTGCCCCGCGACGTCCTGGTGGTGCTGGACGAGGCCTACCGGGAGTTCATCCGCGACCCCGAGGTGCCGGACGGCGTGGAGATCTACCGCGAGCGGCCCAACGTCTGCGTCCTGCGCACCTTCTCGAAGGCGTACGGTCTCGCCGGGCTGCGCGTCGGTTTCGCCATCGCGCACGAGCCGGTGGCCGCGGCGCTGCGCAAGACGGCGGTGCCGTTCGGCGTGAGCCAGATCGCCCAGGAGGCGGCGATCGCCTCGCTGCGGGCCGAGGACGAGCTGATCGGCCGGGTCGGCTCCCTGGTCTGCGAGCGCAACCGGGTGGTCGACGGGCTGCGTGCCCAGGGCTGGACGGTGCCCGAGACCCAGGCCAACTTCGTGTGGCTGCGGCTGGGGGAGCGCACCGTGCCGTTCGCGCAGGCGTGCGAGCAGGCGGGCGTGGTCGTCCGGCCGTTCCCCGGCGAGGGGGTGCGGGTCACCATCGGTGAGACGGAGGCGAACGACATCTTCCTGAAGGTCACCGAGGAGTTCCGCGCCCAGGGCTGACCTGCGGGTACAGCAGGCCCGACCTGCACGGACGAGGAGCGGCCGGCGGTTGATCCGCCGGCCGCTCCCGTGTGTCCGGGGCAGGCGGCAGGTCTCCCTCGTGGGGAAGGTCCGGCGAAGGGGTTGACGTCACACAGGACCCCCCTTCCGGGTCGGAAAAGCAGTAGGTCATAATTGCTTGTGAATGTGAACGCGTTCACAAGCGCATCCCGTTTCTCCCGAGATGGCCGGGTGGAGCGGGCCCCGCGCGGCTGCTGCACCACGGCGAAGTAAGGAGCGACGACGTGGATCTGGCTCTGGCGCCGGAGACCCTGGCGCGATGGCAGTTCGGCATCACCACCGTCTACCACTTCCTCTTCGTTCCCCTGACGATCTCGCTCGCCGCCCTCGTCGCCGGGCTGCAGACCGCCTGGGTGCGGACGGAGAAGGAGAAGTACCTCAGGGCGACGAAGTTCTGGGGCAAGCTCTTCCTGATCAACATCGCGATGGGCGTCGTCACCGGCATCGTGCAGGAGTTCCAGTTCGGCATGAACTGGTCCGACTACTCGCGTTTCGTCGGTGACGTCTTCGGCGCCCCGCTCGCCTTCGAGGCGCTGATCGCCTTCTTCTTCGAGTCCACCTTCATCGGCCTGTGGATCTTCGGCTGGGACCGGCTGCCGAAGAAGATTCACCTGGCCTGCATCTGGATGGTGTCGATCGGCACGCTGCTGTCGGCGTACTTCATCCTCGCCGCCAACTCCTGGATGCAGCACCCGGTCGGCTACCGGATCAACGGGGAGAAGGGCCGCGCCGAGCTCACCGACTTCTGGCTGGTGCTCACCCAGAACACCACGCTCAACCAGGTCTTCCACAGCTTCTCGGCGGCCTTCCTCACCGGCGGCGCCTTCATGGTCGGCATCGCGGCCTTCCACCTGATGCGCAAGAAGCACATCCCGGTGATGCGCACCTCGTTGCGGCTCGGCCTGGTCACCCTCGCGGTCGGCGGACTGTTCACCGCGATCAGCGGCGACACCCTCGGCAAGGTCATGTACGAGCAGCAGCCGATGAAGATGGCCGCCGCCGAGGCACTCTGGGACGGCGAGGAGCCGGCGCCCTTCTCCGTCTTCGCCTACGGCGACGTCGACAAGGGACACAACGAGGTCGCCCTGGAGATCCCCGGCCTGCTGTCCTTCCTCGCCCACAGCGACTTCGAGTCCTATGTGCCCGGCATCAACGACACGAACGAGGCGCTGCAGGAGAAGTTCGGACCCGGCGACTACAAGCCCATCGTGCCCGTCGCCTACTGGGGCTTCCGCTGGATGATCGGGTTCGGCATGGCCTCCTTCTCGCTGGGCCTGCTGGGGCTGTGGCTCACCCGGAAGAAGTTCCTGCTGCCGGCCGCGTACCGCACCGGCGAGGACGAGGTGCCGCTACTGGTGCTGCTGAAGCGCCCGCTCGGCTCCCGGCTGACCCGGCTCTACTGGCTGGCCGCGGTGTGGACGATGGCCTTCCCGCTGATCGCCAACGCCTGGGGCTGGATCTTCACCGAGATGGGCCGTCAGCCCTGGGTCGTGTACGGCGTGATGCGGACCGAGGACGCGGTCTCCCCCGGCGTGTCCCAGGCCGAGGTCATCACCTCGATGACCGTCTTCACCCTGCTCTACGCCGTGCTGGCCGTCATCGAGGTCCGGTTGCTCGTCAAGTACGTCAAGGCGGGGCCGCCCGAGCTGAGCGACTCCGACCTCAATCCGCCCACGAAGCTCGGCGGCGACGTCCGTGACGCCGACAAGCCGATGGCCTTCTCGTACTAGGCCGAGGGAGCTGCACTGTCATGGAACTGCACGACGTCTGGTTCGTCCTCATCGCCGTCCTGTGGACCGGCTACTTCTTCCTCGAGGGCTTTGACTTCGGGGTCGGCGTCCTGACCCGGCTGCTGGCCCGCAACCGGGCCGAGAAGCGGGTGCTCATCAACACCATCGGCCCGGTGTGGGACGGCAACGAGGTCTGGCTGCTCACGGCTGGCGGCGCCACCTTCGCCGCCTTCCCCGAGTGGTACGCCACCCTCTTCTCCGGCTTCTACCTGCCGCTGCTCGCCATCCTGATCTGCCTGATCGTCCGCGGGGTCGCCTTCGAGTACCGGGCCAAGCGGCCCGAGGAGAACTGGCAGCGCAACTGGGAGACGGCGATCTTCTGGACCTCGCTGCTCCCGGCGTTCCTGTGGGGTGTCGCCTTCGGCAACATCGTGCGCGGGGTCAGGCTGGACGCCGACTTCGAGTACGTGGGCACCGTCTGGGACCTGCTCAACCCGTACGCCCTGCTGGGCGGTCTGGTCACGCTGACCCTGTTCACGTTCCACGGCACGGTGTTCACTGCCCTCAAGACGGTCGGGGACATACGGGAACGGGCGCGGAAACTGGCCCTGAAGGTGGGTCTGGTCGCCGCCGTGCTGGCGCTGGTCTTCCTGCTGTGGACGCAGGTCGAGAGCGGTGACGGGGCCAGTCTGGCCGCGTTCGGCGTGGCGGTCGCCTCGCTGGTCGCCGCCCTGGGGGCCAATCAGGCAGGACGCGAAGGATGGGCGTTCACCCTGTCCGGCGTCACCATCGTGGCCGCGGTGGCCATGCTTTTCCTGACGCTGTTCCCGAACGTCATGCCCTCCACCCTGGACCCCGAGTGGAGCCTGACCGTCACCAACGCCTCTTCCAGCCCGTACACGCTGAAGATCATGACCTGGCTCGCGGTCATCGCCACCCCGCTGGTGCTGCTCTACCAGGGCTGGACCTACTGGGTCTTCCGCAAGCGGATCGGCACCCAGCACATCGCCGATCCCGTGCACTGAGGGTGTGTTTCACGTGAAACCAATCGACCCCCGCCTCCTCCGGTACGCGCGTGCCACCCGGGGCTTCCTGGCAGCGGTCGTCGCCCTCGGGGCCGTCGGCGCGGGGCTGGTCGTCGTCCAGGCCATGCTCATCGCGGAGATCGTGGTCGGCTCGTTCCAGGACGGCCGGTCCGTCGGTGAGCTGCGCACGCCACTGCTGCTGCTCGTCGCGGTGGCGGCCGGCCGGGGCCTGGTCGGCTGGCTGACCGAGCTGGCCGCCCACCGGGCGAGCGCCGCCGTGAAGTCGGAACTGCGGGGGCGGCTGCTGGACCGGGCGACGGCTCTGGGTCCGGGGTGGCTGGACGGGCAGCGCACCGGGTCGCTGGTCACCCTGGCGACCCGGGGCGTCGATGCCCTCGACGGCTACTTCTCGCGGTATCTCCCCCAGCTGGGCCTTGCGGTGGTCGTGCCGGTCGCCGTGCTGGCTCGGATCGTCACGGAGGAGTGGGTGTCGGCGGCGATCATCGTCGGCACCCTGCCGCTCATCCCCGTCTTCATGGTGCTGATCGGCTGGGCCACCCAGAACCGGATGGACCGTCAGTGGCTGCTGTTGTCACGACTGTCCGGACACTTCCTGGACGTCGTGGCCGGGCTGCCGACGCTGAAGGTCTTCGGGCGGGCCAAGGCGCAGGCCGAGTCGATCCGCACCATCACCGCCGAGTACCGGCGGGCGACCATGCGGACGCTTCGGATCGCCTTCATCTCGTCGTTCGCGCTGGAACTGCTCGCCACTCTCTCGGTGGCGCTGGTCGCCGTGACCATCGGCATGCGCCTGGTCCACGGCGAGCTGGACCTGTACACCGGTCTGCTCATCCTGATCCTGGCGCCGGAGGCGTATCTGCCGCTGCGCCAGGTGGGGACGCAGTACCACGCGGCCGCGGAGGGGCTCGGCGCGGCCGAGGAGATCTTCACCGTGCTCGAGACGCCCGTCCCCGCGGCGGGGAAGGGCGCGGTGCCTCGGGGCCCCCTCGCCTTCGAGAAGGTGACCGTCCGTTACCCCGGCCGGGGCACGGACGCCGTGACGGACGTGTCCTTCACCGTCGCTCCCGGCGAGACGGTCGCCCTGGTCGGGCCGAGTGGATCCGGGAAGTCCACGCTGCTCAGCACGGCGCTGGGGTTCGTCCGTCCCGACGCGGGCCGGGTGAGCGTCGGTGGGGCCGACCTCACCGGACTCGACCTCGCCGCGTGGCACCGGCACGTCGCCTGGGTGCCGCAGCGGCCCCATCTGTACGCCGGGACGATCGCGGAGAACGTCCGGCTGGCCCGGCCCGACGCGGACGACGCGGCGGTGCGGCGCGCGCTGCGGGACGCGGGCGCGCTGGAGTTCGTGGATGCCCTGCCTCAAGGCGCCGACACCGTGCTCGGCGAGGACGGGGCGGGGCTCTCGGCCGGGCAGCGACAGCGGCTCGCGCTGGCCCGCGCGTTCCTGGCGGACCGGCCCGTGCTGCTGCTCGACGAGCCGACGGCCGCCCTCGACGGGGCCACGGAGGCCGAGGTGGTGGCGGCGGTACGGCGCCTGGCGGAGGGCCGGACGGTGCTGCTCGTGGTGCACCGTCCGGCCCTGCTCGCCGTCGCCGACCGCGTGGTCCGGCTGGCGGCGCCCGAGGCTCACGACGAGGCCGCGCCCGTCGCCGCGGGCCGGACGGAGGAACACACGGCGTCCGGCACGGCACCCGGGAAGGGCTCCGAGCCCGAGCCCGCCACCGACGCGCCCGCCGAGCCGATTCCCGGGCGCGTGCTCGCCCGGGTGCGTGCCCTGTCGGGCGCCCGGCGGGGGAGGATCACGCTCGCGCTGCTCCTCGGCACCCTCGCCCTGGGCAGCGCTGTCGGTCTCATGGCCACCTCCGGCTGGCTCATCTCCCGCGCCTCGCAGCAGCCGCCGGTGCTCTACCTGATGATGGCCGTCACCGCGACGCGCGCCTTCGGCATCGGCCGGGCCGTGTTCCGCTACGCCGAGCGGCTGGTCTCCCACGACGCCGTGCTGCGCATGCTGGCGGACACCCGGGTCGCGGTCTACCGGCGGCTGGAACGTCTCGCGCCCGCCGGACTGCGCGGCACCCGCCGGGGCGACCTGCTGACCCGGCTGGTCTCCGACGTGGACGCGCTCCAGGACTACTGGCTGCGCTGGCTGCTCCCGGCCGGCGCCGCCCTTGCCGTGTCCGCCCTGTCCGTCGGCTTCACCGCGTGGCTGCTGCCCGAGGCCGGTGCCGTGCTCGCGGCCGGGCTCCTTCTGGCGGGCGCGGTCGTCCCGCTGCTCACCGCCGCCGTGGCACGGCGCACCGAGCGCCGGCTGGCCCCGGCCCGCGGCGACCTCGCCACCCGGGTGACCGACCTGCTCAGCGGCACAGCCGAGCTGACCGTCGCCGGGGCGCTGCCCGCACGGTCCGAGGGGACGCGACGGGCCGACGGCGCGCTGACCCGCATCGCCTCGCGCTCCGCCGCCGTCACCGGCCTCGGCGACGGACTGACCGCGCTCATCTCGGGCCTGACCGTGGCCGCCGCCGCGCTCGTCGGCGTGCAGGGCGTGGCGTCCGGCCGGCTCGACGGCGTGGCCCTGGCCGTGGTCGTGCTCACCCCGCTGGCCGCGTTCGAGGCGGTCCTCGGCATGCCCCTCGCCGTGCGCTACCG
This sequence comes from Streptomyces sp. GB4-14, assembly GCF_022696125.1. Taxonomy (NCBI): domain Bacteria; kingdom Bacillati; phylum Actinomycetota; class Actinomycetes; order Kitasatosporales; family Streptomycetaceae; genus Streptomyces; species Streptomyces sp. GB4-14. The sequence goes on from NZ_RZHO01000002.1 coordinate 3,274,934, forward strand.
GCAGCGGGTGCGCCGCAGCGCGGAGCGCGTGTACGAGGTGCTGGACGCGCAGCCGCCCGTGCACGAGCCGGAGACGCCCCGACGAGCGCCCGCCTCGCCGTTCCCGCTCGCCCTCAGGGGACTCACCGCCCGCCACCCCGGGCAGGGCCGGGACGCGCTTGCCGGGCTGGACCTGACGCTGGAGCAGGGTCGCCGCGTCGCGGTGGTCGGCCCTTCCGGCTCCGGCAAGACGACCCTCGCCCAGGTGCTGCTGCGGTTCCTGGACACCGGCGCCGGCGTCTACACGCTCGCGGGCGTGGACGCCCGTGCCCTGGACGGGGACGACGTACGGCGCATGGTGGGGCTGTGTGCGCAGGACGCGCACCTGTTCAACAGCTCCGTCCGGGAGAACCTGCTGCTGGCGCGGAAGAACGCGACCGAGGCCGACCTGCGCGACGCGCTCCGCCGTGCGCGGCTGCTGGACTGGGTGGACGGACTGCCGGACGGGCTGGACACGCTGGTCGGTGAGCACGGCGCGCGGCTGTCGGGGGGCCAGCGGCAGCGGCTCGCCCTGGCGCGGGCCCTGCTGGCGGACTTCCCCGTGCTGGTGCTGGACGAGCCCGCCGAGCACCTCGACCTGCCGACCGCGGACGCGCTCACGGCCGATCTGCTGGCCGCCACCGAGGGCCGTACCACCGTCCTCGTCACCCACCGGCTGGCCGGCCTGGAGGTGGTGGACGAGGTGATCGTGCTGGACGCGGGGCGGGTGGTGCAGCGCGGACCGTACGAGGAACTCCGTTTCGTCGACGGTCCGTTGCGGGACATGGCGCTGCGCGAGGAGGAGACGGGAGCACCGGTGGCGGTGTCCTAGCCGGCGCTCGCGCACGAACGAGGGGGCCGCACCGACACAGCGTCGGGACGGCCCCCTCCGGTACGTGCGCCCGCGCACGAACGAGGGGGCCGCACCGACACAGCGTCGGGACGGCCCCCTCCGGTACGTGCGCCCGCGCACGAACGAGGGGGCCGCACCGACACAGCGTCGGGACGGCCCCCTCCGGTACGTCAGACGAGCCGGCCCACGAGGTGGACGACACCGGCGAGCAGCTCGGTCAGAACGTTCATGGCGGATCCTCCTGTGATGTGCATCGCGTGCGTGGGACTACGCACGCTCCACGCGCCGGAACGCGTGGGGGACATGCGCAAGGCACCGGTCTGCAGCCCGTTGCTTGCGCCCTACAAGGATCAATGAGTCACGGGGGCCACGGCAGTCACATGGGCATCAGGCACCCGATCTGAGGAGTGTCTGACCCTCAGTTCGATTCTTGAGGGGTGGCATGGCACTGAGACGTTGACGCTCCGTCAGTGCGGACGGGCTTCCGGACGACCGTCGAAGCATCCGTCCGGGGGTGTGTCCTCCCCCATGTGTACGACGTGAACGCGCCTCCTGCCCCGGGGCGGGGACAGGATCGCAGGCATGCGTCTCACCCGCCGTCGTCCGCTGCTCGTCGCCGTGCTGTTCTGCGCGCTCGCCGTGCTCGCCGCCCGGCCCGCCGACGGCGACGGATCCCACGCCCCCGGCCACGGCTCCTCATCCGTCAGCGCCGAGGTTGCCCAGCTGTACGAGGAGGCGGCGGAGGCCACCGAGCGGTACGAGGCCGGACGCGAGGAGGCGGAGAGGCAGCGGGAGCTGGCGCAGCAGCTGGAGGAGCGGCTCGACCGCGAGCGGCAGGAGGCCGCCGTGCTCCGTGAGGACCTGGGCCGGATCGCCAGCTCCCAGTACCGGGACGGTGGGGGGCTGCCCCTCACCGCGCACATGCTCCTGGCGGACGATCCCGAGCAGCTGATGCGCGGTCAGCGTGTCGTGCACCATGCCGAGATGGCGCTGGAGCAGGCGCTCGGCCGCAGCGAGCGGGCCGAGGCGCGGCTCGCCCGGGACGAGGCGAAGGCCGCGGCGGCCTGGAAGCAGCTGGAGAAGCGGAACGAGGAACTCGCGGCGCTGCAGCAGGACATCGAGGACAAGCTCGAGGCGGCGCGCTGGAAACTCCAGGGCGAGGCGGACGCCTCGGTGGCGGCGGGCTCCTGTCGCGGCGCCGTCCGGCTCGACCAGCCGCCGGCGCGGTACACCACCCCCTGGGTGGCGCCCGTGGAGACCTACGAGCTGTCCGCCTCCTACGGCAGCGGCGGCGCACGCTGGGCGAACCGGCACACCGGGCAGGACTTCGCGGTGCCGATCGGGACGCCGGTGCGGTCCGTGGGCAGCGGCACCGTGGTGAAGGTGTCCTGCGGCGGCGCGTTCGGCATCGAGATCGTGGTCGAGCACCCGGGCGGCTACTACACCCAGTACGCGCACCTGGCCGCCGTCGCCGTCGACCAGGGGGAGCGCGTGTCCCCCGGGCAGTGGATCGGGCAGTCCGGCACCAGCGGCAACTCCACCGGCCCGCACCTGCACTTCGAGGTGCGGGTGACCCCGGAGATGGGGTCGTCGGTGGACCCGGTGCCGTGGCTGGCCGGGCGGGGGGTGACGCTCTGAGGCGGCGGGCCCCGGGGCCTCCGGCCCGCCCGATGAGCCGCCGAGGGCTTACGCCCGCCCGTTCAGCAGCTGCTCGATCACCACGGCCACGCCGTCGTCGTTGTTGGCGACCGTGCGGCCCGAGGCGGCGGCGAGCACGTCCGGGTGGGCGTTGCCCATCGCGTACGAACGGCCCGCCCAGGTCAGCATCTCGACGTCGTTCGGCATGTCGCCGAAGGCGACGACCTCCTCGTGCGAGATGCCGCGCTCGGCGCAGCACAGCGCGAGGGTGCTCGCCTTGGAGACGCCGGGTCCGCTGATCTCGAGCAGGGCGCTGGGGCTGGAGCGGGTCACGGTGGCGCGGTCACCGATGGCGAGCCGGGCCACGGTGAGGAACGCGTCCGGCTCCATCCCGGGGTGGTACGCCAGGATCTTGAGCACCGGTTCGGCGGTCGTGGGGGAGTCCTCGGCCAGCAGGTCCTCGGCGGGCGCCAGGTCGTCCGGCACCTCCATGTGCAGCTTCGGGTAGGCGGGCTCCTGGTAGAAGCCGTAGGTCTGCTCCACGGCGTACACCGTGCCCGGGGCGGCGTCGCGCAACAGGCCCACCGCGTCCAGGGCGTTGCTCCGGGGCAGCTCGCGGACCTTGACGAAGCGATGCGCGCCCGGGCCGCCGTGCAGGTCGACGACGGCGGCCCCGTTGCCGCAGATGGCGAGGCCGTGGCCGTGCACATGGTCACTGACCACGTCCATCCAGCGGGCCGGGCGGCCGGTGACGAAGAAGACCTCGATGCCCGCCTCCTCGGCGGCGGCCAGGGCGGCGACGGTCCGTGGGGACACCGACTTGTCGTCGCGGAGCAGGGTGCCGTCGAGGTCGGTGGCGATGAGCCGCGGTGGGGTGGTGGCGGCCGGGGTCTCGGGCTCTCGGATCGCTGAGGTCACCCGCTCATTGTCCCGCATATGCCCGCACGACCGTGCGGGACTCCGCACATCTGAGTGATTACCGACGTCACCAGCGGCTTCTCGTCCCGCCTCGGAGGGGCGGCGCCCGTTGTCGTTCACCGCAGCTGCGCCGGGGCCTCCATCGCGATCCGTTCGAAGACCTTCTGGTCCGCAGTGAAGTCGGAGTCCGGGATGGGCCAGTGCAGCACGATCTCGTTGAAGCCCAGCTCGATGTGGCGGCCGGCGAAGTCGACGAAGGCGTCCAGGGACTCCAGCGGGCGGCCTCGGTCCGGGGTGAACCCGGTGAGCAGGATCTTGTCCAGCCCGGTCACGTCCCGGCCGATCCCGGCACAGGCGTCGGCGAGCTTGTCCACCTGACCGCGAATGGCCAGAACCGACTGCTCGGGCGTGCCGTCCTCGTACAGTTTCGGGTCGCCGGTGGTCACCCACGCCTGCCCGTACCGGGCCGCGAGCCGCAGTCCGCGCGGGCCGGTCGCTGCCACCGCGAAGGGAAGCCGCGGACGCTGGACACAACCGGGGATGTTGCGCGCCTCGTGCGCCTGGTAGAAGTCGCCCTCGTAGGACACGGCGTCCTCGGTGAGCAGCCGGTCCAGCAGGGGCACGAACTCGGCGAAGCGGTCGGCGCGCTCACGCGGGGTCCAGGGCTCCTGGCCGAGGGCGGTGGCGTCGAAGCCGGTGCCGCCCGCGCCGATGCCGAGGGTGACGCGGCCGCCGGAGATGTCGTCCAGGGAGATGAGCTCCTTGGCCAGGGTGACCGGGTGCCGGAAGTTCGGCGAGGTCACCAGGGTGCCCAGACGCATCCGCTCGGTCACCCCCGCGGCGGCGGTCAGGGTCGGGACGGCCCCGAACCACGGGCCGTCGCGGAAGCTCCGCCAGGACAGGTGGTCGTAGGTGTAACCGGCGTGGAAGCCCAGCTCCTCGGCCCGCACCCAGGCGGAACGGCTGCCTTCGTGCCAGCGGCGGTACGGGAGGATCACGGTGCTCAGACGCAGGCTCATGCACCGAGCCTAAGCGGCGCGTCCGGTTTCACGTGAAACACACCCTGTGCACGGCCCTCGAGGGGCCGCCCGTCCTCCTACGGCTCCCCCTCACCGCACCAGAGCCTCACCGCACCCGGGCGCTCAGCCAGGGGGTGAGCACGACCATCGGGATGAACTCCTTGTGCGTACGGTCCCCCGGCAGCGGCACGACGAGGAAGTAGCCCGGCGGGAACCGCCGCGCCTTCACATACGCCAGCCCGTCGAACAGCGACCGCAGAAAGGCGGGCACGTCGTCGCGCGGGATGTCGGGGCACTCGACGCCCTCGACGTCGATCAGCGCATCGTCCTCCGGGAACAGGCGTACCCGCACCCGAGGCAGGCCGCCGAACTCGACATGGGCCTCGTGCGGCAGGGAGCCGTCGGGGTCGGTGGTGACTCCGACGCCGGCCGCGGTGCGGCGGGAGGTCTGGTCGGCGCCGATGTCGTGGGCCACCTCGATCTCGCGTCCGTACCGCTCGGCGAGGGCACGGAGGGCGGTGACGGCGGCCTCGGTGGTGGGCAGATGCTCCATGCCGTCGATCATGGCCTACCGGCTCTCGCCGAAGCGCAGATACCGGCTGGGAACGGCCTCGGTCAGCCAGACGCCGTTGGCGCTGACGTGGAAGACATGTCCGTCGCGGTGCATGGCGCCCGCGTCGACCGACAGCACCACCGGCCGCCCCCGGCGGGCCCCGACACGGGTGGCGGTCTCACGGTCGGCGGAGAGATGCACGGCGTGCCGGTTCATGGGCCGCAGGCCCTCGGCGCGGATCGCGTCCAGGTTCCGGGCGACGGTGCCGTGGTACAGCCAGGCCGGCGGATCGGCGGGCGGCAGCTCCAGGTCCACGGGGATGGTGTGCCCCTGGCTGGCGCGGATACGGGCGCCCTCGACGGCGAAGCGCCGCTTGTCGTTGGCGGCGACGACATGGTCGAGCTCCTCCCGGGTGATCGGGAAGCCATGGTCCGCCACCGCGGCGATCAGCGCGTCGATCTCGCCCCAGCCGGCCGCGTCGGGGGTCAGCCCGATCCGCTCGGGCTGGTGGCGCAGGTGCTTCGCGAGGTACTTCGACACCCGCACGGTCCGTCTTTCGTCCATCTGTTCAGACTGCCGGGAGAGACGCGCATCACGCGATCGATTTACATCCGAAGGTTTGATCCACAGATAAGCAAGGTTATCCACAGGAGAACGAGGGGTTCTGTGGACAACCGGGCCCGCTCACGCCGGTCCTGCCGGTCACGCACCCCGCGCCCGTCACACCGGCGGCTTCACCCGCGCGACCCTCCGCGCCACCCCCGGCAGCCACCGCGCCAGCGCGTACGCGGCCCGCGCCTCCGGAGTGACCGGCACGACCGCCTCGTCGCGCACCACCGCCCGCAGCACCGCGGCGGCGACCTTCTCCGGCGGGTAGTTCCGCAGCCCGTACAGCCGCGCCGCCTTCCGCCGCCTGCGCCGCTCCTCCGCCGCGTCCGTGCCCGCGAAGCGCGCGGTGGACGTGATGTTCGTGGTGACGAACCCCGGGCACACCGCCGTCACACCGATCCCCCGCTCCGCCAGTTCGGCCCGCAGGGACTCGCTGAGCATCAGCACCGCCGCCTTCGACGCCCCGTAGGCGGGCAGCGCCCGCGACGGCTGGAACGCGGCGGCGGACGCCACGTTGACGATGTGGCCGCCCTGCCCGCGCTCCGCCATCCGCCGCCCGAAGTGCAGACAGCCGTGGATCACGCCCCACAGGTTGACGTCGAGGACCCGCTTCCAGTCCTCCGTCGTGGTGTCGAGGAAGGCGCCGCCCAGGCCGACGCCCGCGTTGTTCACCAGCACGTCCACCACCCCGTGCGCGGCGGTCACCCGCTCGGCGAGCTTCTCCACGGCCCGCTCGTCGGCCACGTCCGCCGTCTCCGCCCAGGCGTCCGTCGCGCCCCGCGCCCGCGCCTCGCCGGCGGTGCGAAGCGCCGCGCCGGTGTCCCGGTCGACCGCCACCACCCGCGCGCCGGCCTCGGCGAACGCCAGCGCGGTGGCCCGTCCGATGCCGCTTCCCGCGCCCGTCACCAGCACCAGCCGCCCGCCGAACCGGTCGGCGTACCGGCCCCGGGCCCGGCTCTCGGGCCGCCCGTCCTCCACGGACGTCACGAAGTCGGCGATCCAGGTGGCCAGCTGGTCGGGCCTGCTGCGCGGTACCCAGTGGCCCGACGACAGGGTGCGCCGGACCAGCCGGGGCGCCCACTGCTCCAGGCCGTCGTGGAGCCGCGGCGAGAGGAACCGGTCCCCCAGCGGTGTGACGAGCTGCACGGGCACGTGCGCGTAGGCGTCGGGACGCGGGTCGCCCAGCCTCGGCCGCACGTTGTCCCGGTAGAGCCAGGCACCGTGCGCCGCGTCCGACGGCAGGGACGCCGTCGGGTAGCCGTCACCGGGAACCCGCTCCATGCGCTCCAGCATCCGCGGCCAGCGCCGCCCGAGCGGCCCGCGCCAGGCCAGCTCGGGCAGCACGGGTGTGTGCAGCGCGTACACGTACCAGGACCTCAGGCCCTGGCCCAGCAGATGCCCCGCCCGGCGTGGGGTCGGGCGGGACACCCGGCTCTTGATCCAGTGCCCGAAGTGGTCCAGCGAAGGGCCCGAGACCGAGGTGAAGGACAGGATCCGCTCCCGCGCACGCGGCACCGTGACGAACTCCCACCCCTGCACCGAGCCCCAGTCGTGCCCCACCAGGTGCACCGGCCGGTGCGGACTGACCGCGTCCACCACGGCCAGGAAGTCGTCCGTCAGCTTCTCCAGCGTGAACCCGCCGCGCAGCGGACGCGGCGCGGTGGACCCGCCGTGCCCCCGGACGTCGTAGGCCACCACGTGGAACCGCTCGGCGAGGCGCGGCGCGACCCGCGACCACACCTCCTTGCTGTCCGGGTAGCCGTGCACCAGGACGACCGCCGGCCGCTCCGGGTCGCCCAGCTCGGCCACGCTCAGTTCGACCCCGCCCGTCCGCACCCACCGCTGCCGCGCACCCTCGAGTCCCGTCACAGCGGCGAATCTCGCAGCTGTGAGACAAGCCGTCAACAGTGCGCCCCGAGGTGTGCATAACTCTCAGGCAGGGCGTCCCCTACGGGCGCGTACGACTCCAGACGGACGCCAAGACGGCCCCGGGGTCTGACGACCGCAGTGGTACGGGTCACTACCTTCATGGATGTGACTGTGATCGCGACCGAAAGCCTGAGCAAGCGGTTCCCCCGGGTGACCGCGCTTGACCGGCTCTCCGTGGACGTCGGACCCGGTGTGACCGGGCTCGTCGGAGCCAACGGGGCCGGCAAGTCCACGTTGATCAAGATCCTGCTGGGTCTGTCCCCCGCCACGGAGGGCCGCGCCGCAGTGCTCGGCCTCGACGTCGCCACCGAGGGCGCCGCCATCCGGGAACGGGTGGGCTACATGCCCGAGCACGACTGCCTCCCCCCGGACGTCTCGGCGACCGAGTTCGTCGTCCACATGGCGCGCATGTCCGGTCTGCCGGCCACCGCCGCCCGGGAGCGCACCGCGGACACCCTGCGCCACGTCGGCCTCTACGAGGAGCGCTACCGCCCCATCGGCGGCTACTCCACCGGCATGAAGCAGCGGGTGAAGCTGGCACAGGCGCTGGTGCACGATCCGCAGCTGGTCTTCCTGGACGAGCCCACCAACGGCCTCGACCCGGTCGGCCGCGACGAGATGCTCGGCCTCATCCGCCGCATCCACACGGACTTCGGCATCTCGGTCCTGGTCACCTCCCACCTGCTGGGCGAGCTGGAGCGCACCTGCGACCACGTCGTCGTCGTGGACGGCGGCAAGCTGCTGCGCTCCTCCTCCACCCGGGACTTCACGCAGACCACCACGACCCTCGCGATCGAGGTCACCGACACCGACGAGCACCCCGACGGCACCCGCGCGGTGCGCGAGGCGCTCCACGCGCGCGGAGTGACCGTCCAGGACGGGAGCGGCCTGCCGGGCGCCGGGCACATCCTGCTGCTCACCGCGCAGGGCGAGGACACCTACGACCTGGTCCGCGACGTGATCGCCGACCTCGGACTCGGACTGGTGCGCATGGAACAGCGGCGGCACCAGATCGCCGAGGTCTTCACCAACGACACCGACGCACAGCGGAAGGAGGCGGTCGGTCATGGCGGCTGAGCAGTCCCCGCAGGCAACCACCCCGTCGGGTGACACCCGTATCCACAACATCGGCTACCGCTCCTACGACGGCCCCCGTCTGGGCCGCTCGTACGCCAGGATGTCGCTGTACTCGCAGTCCCTGCGCGGCGCCTACGGCCTCGGCCGCTCGGCCAAGTCCAAGGTGCTGCCGATGCTGCTGTTCGTCGTGATGTGCGTGCCGGCCGCCATCATGGTCGCCGTCGCCGTCGCCACCAAGGCGAAGGAACTGCCGCTCGACTACACCCGCTACGCGATCGTCATGCAGGCCGTCATCAGCCTGTACGTCGCCTCGCAGGCACCCCAGTCGGTCTCCCGCGACCTGCGCTTCAAGACGGTGCCGCTGTACTTCTCGCGGCCCATCGAGACCGCCGACTACGTCCGCGCCAAGTACGCCGCGCTGGCCTCCGCCCTGTTCGTCCTGACCGCGGCGCCGCTGCTGGTGCTGTACGTCGGGGCGCTCCTGGCCAAGCTCGACTTCACCGACCAGACCAAGGGATTCGCACAGGGACTGGTGTCCGTGGCCCTGCTCTCACTGCTGTTCGCCGGCATCGGCCTCGTCATCGCGTCGGTCACGCCGCGCCGCGGCTTCGGCATCGCCGCCGTGATCGCCGTGCTGACCATCTCCTACGGCGCCGTCTCCACCCTCCAGGCCATCGCCGACGTCCAGGGCAGCGGTCACGCGGGCATCCTGATCGGCCTGTTCTCGCCGATCACCCTCATCGACGGGGTGCAGTCCGCCTACCTGGGCGCGAGCTCCGCCTTCCCCGGCGGGGTCGGCCCCGACCGGACCGAGGGCCTCCTCTTCGTCCTGGTCACCCTCGGCCTGATCGCCGGCTCCCACGCTCTCCTGATGCGCCGCTACAAGAAGGTGGGCCTGTGACAACGCTCAGCATCGACCACGTCTCGCGCTGGTTCGGCAACGTGGTCGCCGTCAACGACGTCACCATGACCATCGGCCCCGGCGTCACCGGTCTGCTCGGCCCCAACGGCGCCGGCAAGTCCACCCTCATCAACATGATGGGCGGCTTCCTCGCCCCCTCCACCGGCACCGTCACCCTCGACGGCGAGCAGGTGTGGCGCAACGAGAAGATCTACCGCCACATCGGCATCGTGCCCGAGCGCGAGGCGATGTACGACTTCCTCACCGGCCGCGAGTTCGTCCTCGCCAACGCCGAGCTGCACGGACTGGGCGCCAAGGCGGCCCAGAAGGCGCTCGCCACGGTGGAGATGGAGTACGCGCAGGACCGGAAGATCGCCACGTACTCCAAGGGCATGCGGCAGCGCGTCAAGATGGCGTCCGCGCTGGTCCACGACCCGTCGCTGCTGCTGCTCGACGAGCCGTTCAACGGCATGGACCCGCGCCAGCGCATGCAGCTGATGGACCTGCTGCGGCGCATGGGCGACGAGGGCCGCACCGTGCTGTTCTCCTCGCACATCCTGGAGGAGGTCGAGCAGCTCGCCTGGCACATCGAGGTCGTCGTCGCCGGACGGCACGCGGCCTCCGGCGACTTCCGCCGGATCCGCCGTCTGATGACGGACCGCCCGCACCGCTACCTGGTGCGCTCCAGCGACGACCGCGCCCTGGCGGCCGCGCTGATCGCCGACCCGTCCACCTCCGGCATCGAGGTCGACGTCACCGAGGGCGCCCTGCGCGTCCAGGCCGTCGACTTCGGCCGCTTCACCGCGCTGCTGCCGAAGGTCGCGAGGGAGCACGGCATCCGCCTGCTCACGGTCTCGCCGTCCGACGAGTCCCTCGAGTCCGTGTTCTCGTACCTGGTCGCGGCGTAGGAGGCCCTGATGTACGACCCCACAGTCGCCCGGCTCACCTACCGGGCCCTGCTCGGCCGTCGCCGGGCCCTCATCCTGGGGGCGCTGCCCCTGCTGCTCGTCGTGATCTCCCTGGCGGTGCGCGCCCTCGCCGGCGCCGACGACCAGACCGCCGCCGACGTCCTCGGCGGGCTCGCGCTCGCCACGATGGTGCCGATCATCGGCGTCATCGCGGGCACCGGCGCGATCGGCCCGGAGATCGACGACGGCTCCGTGGTGTACCTGCTGTCCAAGCCGATCAAGCGGCCCACGATCATCTACACCAAGCTGATCGTCGCCGTCGCCGTCACCATGGTGTTCTCCGCGGTGCCGACGCTGATCGCCGGTTTCATCCTCAACGGCAACGGCCAGCAGGTCGCCGTCGCCTACACGGTGGCGGCCCTGGTCGCCTCCATCGCCTACGCGGCGCTGTTCCTGCTGCTCGGCACGGTCTCGCGGCACGCGGTGGTCTTCGGCCTGGTGTACGCGCTGATCTGGGAGGCGCTGTTCGGCTCCCTGGTGCCCGGCGCGCGCACCCTGAGCGTCCAGCAGTGGTCCCTCGCCGTGGCGGAGAAGGTGGCGGGCGGTGAGCTGGTCACCTCGGACGTGGGCCTGACCACGGCGACGGTCGCGCTGGCCGCCGTCACGGTGCTGGCCACCTGGTACGCCGGCCAGAAGCTGCGCACGCTGACGCTCGCCGGTGAGGAGTGAGGGGCACACCTTCGCGCTACGTGAGGGCGGTGCCGCCGGTGTCGGCGGCACCGCCCTCCGTCATGTCCCGCGGTGATTTATTCGGTGGCGCCGGACGGGCCCGGCCGGGCACAGTGAGGTGTCCCCGCCGCCGGGAACGTCCGGCGGCCGAGAGCCGGGAGAGGAGCGGGACCATGCCCATGCACGGCAGTACGTTCCGCTCCCGTCGGGGCGGCCCGAGGCGAACTCCGGAGTAATCCCTACTGCTCCGTCGAGTCCCCCCGAGGACCGCCCGGGGCGGCCGCTTCGAGCGCGCGCACACCGCGCGCGGGCCGCCCACCCGGAGGATTGGCCGAGTGGTAAGGCACCGGTTTGCTGAACCGTGGTCGGGTGAGAGCCCCGCGCACGTTCGATCCGTGCATCCTCCGCCGAACGCCGTACGTGTGTCTCGCAGAGCGCCGGGCGTCAGCCCAGCAGGCGCTCCAGCACCACCGCGATGCCGTCGTCCTCGTTGGACGCCGTCACCTCGTCGGCGACCGCCCGCAGTTCGCGGTGGGCGTTGGCCATGGCGACGCCGTGGCCGGACCAGGCGAACATCGGGATGTCGTTGGGCATGTCGCCGAACGCGATCGTCTCCGCCGCCTTCACGCCGAGCCGGCGGGCGGCGAGCGACAGCCCGGTCGCCTTGGACAGCCCCAGCGGCAGCAGCTCCACGATGCCCTCGCCCGCCATGACGACGGTGACGAAACCGCCCGCGGTGCGCTCGGCCGCCGCGGCCAGTTCGTCGGAGGACAGCTCCGGGTGCTGGATGTACAGCTTGTTCAGCGGGGCGGCCCACAGGTCGGAGGCGTCCGTGAACGGCGTCGCCGGCAGCGCGCCGATGACGTCGTAGCCCGGCCCGACCAGCACCTCGCCGTCGAGGCCGTCCCGGCTCGCCGCGAGGTGCAGCGGGCCGACCTCCGCCTCGATCTTGGCGAGGGCCACCCCGGCGAGCTGCCGGTCCAGCGTCACGGAGGTCAGCAGCCGTCCCGCGCCGGCGTCGTACACCTGGGCGCCCTGGCCGCAGACCGCGAGGCCCTGGTAGCCGAGGTCCTCGAGTATCGGACGGGTCCAGGGCACCGCGCGGCCGGTGACGACGATGTGCGCGGCACCCGCCGCGGTGGCCGCGGCGAGCGCCTGACGGGTCCGTGCGGACACCGAGTGGTCGTCACGCAGCAGCGTGCCGTCCAGGTCGGTGGCGACGAGCCGGTACGGGAAGGAGGACGACGCGCCGCTCACTTGGCGACCGGTTCCAGGATCTCCCGGCCGCCCAGGTAGGGACGCAGCACCTCGGGCACGCGGACCGACCCGTCGGGCTGCTGGTGGTTCTCCAGGATCGCCACGATGGTGCGCGGTACGGCGCACAGCGTGCCGTTCAGCGTGGCCAGCGGGCGCACCTTCTTGTCCTCGCGCACCCGGATCTGCAGGCGGCGCGACTGGAACTCGGTGCAGTCCGAGGTCGAGGTCAGCTCGCGGTACTTGCCCTGGGTCGGGATCCACGCCTCGCAGTCGTACTTACGGGCGGCCGAGGAGCCCAGGTCGCCGGAGGCGACGTCGATGACGCGGAACGGCAGCTCCAGCGAGGTCAGCCACTGCTTCTCCCACTCCAGCAGCCGGCGGTGCTCCTCCTGCGACTCCTCCGGGGTGACGTAGGAGAACATCTCCACCTTGTCGAACTGGTGGACGCGGAAGATGCCCCGGGTGTCCTTGCCGTGCGAGCCGGCCTCGCGGCGGAAGCAGGGCGAGAAGCCCGCGTAGCGCAGCGGCAGCTTGTCGGCCTCCAGGATCTCGTCCATGTGGTAGGCGGCCAAGGCCACCTCGGACGTGCCGACCAGGTACAGGTCGTCCTTGTCCAGGTGGTAGACGTCCTGCGCGGCCTGGCCGAGGAAGCCGGTGCCCGCCATCGACTGGGGGCGCACCAGCGCCGGGGTCAGCATCGGCGTGAAGCCGGCGGCCGTGGCCTGCGCCATCGCGGCGTTCACCAGGGCCAGCTCGAGCAGCGCGCCGACACCGGTGAGGAAGTAGAAGCGGCTGCCGGAGACCTTGGCGCCGCGCTCGACGTCGATCGCGCCGAGGAGCTGGCCGAGCTCCAGGTGGTCCTTGGGCTCGAAGCCCTCGGCGGCGAAGTCGCGGATGGTGCCGTGCGTCTCGAGTGTGACGAAGTCCTCCTCGCCGCCGACGGGCACGTCGGGGTGGACGAGGTTGCTCAGCTTGAGCAGGAGCTCCTGGGTCTCGGTGTCGGCGGCGTCGCGCTCGGCGTCGGCCGCCTTGACATCGGCCTTGAGCTGCTCGGCCCTCTTGAGCAGCTCGGCCTTCTCGTCGCCGGTGGCCCGGCCGATGAGCTTGCCGAGCGACTTCTGCTCGGCACGCAGCTCGTCGAAGCGGACGCCGGACGACCTGCGCCGTTCGTCGGCAGACAGGAGGGCGTCGACGAGCGCGACGTCCTCTCCACGGGCGCGCTGCGAAGCGCGCACACGGTCGGGGTCCTCACGGAGCAGGCGAAGGTCAATCACGCCGTCCAGGCTACCGGTGCGGGATGACGGCTCACGACTCACTATTGCGGTGACGCGCTCCATGTCCCTTTGCTGAGGGAATGTCCCCCGTGTTCCTCAAGGTCAAGAAAAGGGGCGTGACCGCTTGAAAGAGTCGGTCGAACGGCTCAGGGTTGACCGGAAACCCTTGAGCCGAAAGGGACTTGGGGTCGTGCTGTCCACAGCTGTCCACACCGCGCGAAAAGTTATCCACAGGTTGTGGGGAAGATCTGTGGATGCCGGAATTGATCACTCCGAAACGCCTCGCCGACGACGGGCATTCGCGGCCCGAACCCGCTCCGCCGCCACTTTCGAGTGGACAGGCCTCCCTCTAAAGGATTGATCCCTTCAAAAAGGTGGACGAAGGGTGAGGTGCGGCGCAATGAAAGCGATCATGGCCTGTAGGGCGATTTGTCGACCGAAGGCCGACTCGGTGTCGACTTGTCCCCAGGTCGAGAAGCGGCCCTGTGGATAACTTCTGTGGATAACGACAATCGGCTGGTAGGACCGGCGGCAGACCGGTCAGAACCGGCCGTCCTGGCAGCGCGCCACCCAGTCCGCCGCCCCCACGAATTCCTCGTCCGACGTCCCCGGGAACGGCGGCCGCACCTCGCCCGGCTCCACGTCCGCCCTCGGGTACGAACCGAGATAGCGCACCTGGAGGCAGATGCGCTTCAGTCCCATCAGCGCCTCCGCCATCCTGCGGTCCGAGATGTGTCCCTCGGCGTCGATGCAGAAGCAGTAGTTGCCGATGCCGGCACCGGTCGGCCGCGACTGGAGCAGCATCAGGTTGATGCCCCGGGTGGCGAACTCGCCCAGCAGATCGCGCAGCCCGCCCGGGTGGTCGTCGCGCTGCCACAGCACCACCGAGGTCTTGTCCGCGCCGGTCGGCGCCGCCGGACGCGCGGGCCGGCCCACCAGCACGAACCGGGTCTGGGCGTTCTCCGCGTCGTGAATGCCGCTCTCCAGCGCCTCCAGCCCGTACCGGGCCGCCGCGAACTCACCGGCGAAGGCCGCGTCGTACCGGCCCTCCTGGACCAGTCGCGCGCCGTCCGCGTTCGAGGCGGCCGACTCCCAGAGCGCGTCGGGCAGGTGGGTGCGCAGCCAGTTGCGCACCTGCGGCTGCGCTGCCGGGTGGGCGGTCACCGTCTTGATGTCCGACAGCTTGGTGCCCGGGCGGACCAGCAGCGCGAAGGTGATCGACAGCAGCACCTCGCGGTAGATCATCAGCGGAGTGCCCGCGACCAGCTCGTCGAGGGTGGTGGTGATCCCGCCCTCCACCGAGTTCTCGATGGGGACGAAGGCGGCCTCGGCCTCGCCGGCGCGCACCGCGTCGAGCGCGGACTGCACGGACACGTACGGGACCAGCTCACGCGTGGCCGACTCGGGAAGCGTGCGCAGAGCGACTTCGGTGAAGGTGCCCTCTGGGCCGAGATACGCATAGCTCGCTGGCATGACCTCACCCTAATGGGCCCACGCCGGCAGCCCCTCCCGAGAGAGCTCCGGAGGGTGACTCCGGGCGGTTCTCACCCCTCCAGCAGCGCCTGGCCCACATACTCGCCCTCCGCCGCCCCGCCCGGGACCGCGAACAGCCCGCTCGTCTCGTGACGGATGAACGGCGTCAGCGCGTCGCCCCGGTCAAGCTTGCGCTGCACCGGCACGAACCCGCGCAGCGGGTCCGCCTGCCAGCAGACGAACAGCAGACCCGCGTCCGGCGTCCCGTCCGCGTCGATGCCGTCGTGGTACGAGAACGGCCGGCGCAGCATCGCGGCCCCGCCGTTCTGATCGGGCCGGGTGATGCGCGCGTGGGCGTTGACGGGGACGACCAGATTGCCCTGGGTGTCGGTCTTCTCCAGGTCCATCTCGGTCGTCTCGTCACCCCCGGAGAGCGGGGCGCCGTCCGCCTTGCGCCGCCCGATGACGCCCTCCTGCTCCCTGGGCGACAGCTTCTCCCAGTCGTCCAGCAGCATGCGGATCCGGCGGACGACCACATAGGAGCCGTTGGCCATCCAGGCGGGCTCGCCCTGCTCCGGCACGAAGATCCGCTCGTCGAAGTCGGGCTCCTCGGGCTTCGGATTGCGGGTGCCGTCGACCTGGCCCATCAGATTGCGGGTGGTCATCGGGCGTGCGGTGGCCCCCGGTGAGCGGTTGAAGCCGTTCATCTGCCAGCGCACCCGGGCCGCCGCGCCCGCGTCCTTCTGCACCGCGCGCAGGGCGTGGAACGCCACGAGGGCGTCGTCGGCGCCGATCTGCACCCACAGGTCCCCGTCACTGCGCGCCCGGTCGAGGCGGTCGGAGGAGAAGGCGGGCAGCGGGTCCAGAGCGGCGGGACGCTGCTTCTCCAGCCCGGTGCGCGCGAAGAAGCTGTGTCCGAAGCCGAAGGTCAGGGTCAGCGAGGAGGGCCCGGCGTCACGGGCCACGTCGCTGTCGCCCTCGGCGTCGAACTCCCCTGCCATCAGCCGCCGGGCGGTGTCCGACCAGCGGCGCAGCAGCGCGGCCGCCTCCTTGCGTCCGGCGCCGGGCGCAAGGTCGAAGGCGAGGAGATGGCCGCGCGACTGGAGCGGGTCGGTGATGCCCGGCTGGTGTTTCACGTGAAACGGCAGTTTTGTCGCGCCGACCGAGGTGAGCGGGGTGGCGCCGGAGGGCGCCGACGCGTACCCGACGGCACCGCCGGCCGCCCCGAGCGCAAGCCCGGTGGCGCCGGCCGTGCCGAGCAGGCGTCGCCGCGAGATGCCCGCCCCGGAGGCGGCGGATTCCGCCCGGGGTTCCTCCTCGGGGGTGAGGGTCTGCGACAGGGAAGGGTCAGCCATGGTGGTTCAGCCGATCTGAGCGTTCTTGGAGACGGTCACCTGGTCGATGTCGGAGGTCCGCACGGTCACCTCGACCTTCCAGTCGCCCGCCATGGGGATCTGCACTCCGCTCGCCGACCAGTGTCCGGTGGCGATGCGGTCGGGTGCGACGGGCAGCGGCCCGATGTCCTGGGCGGCGAGGGTGAGCGCGATCTTCACCTCGGGCACGTCGACGGGCGTGCCGTCCGGTCCCTCGACGTAGACGTGCAGGGCGTTGTCGCCGGCCTGGGCGGGGTCGAGGTCGATCGAGACGACGCCCTTGCCGTTCTTGCCGCCGGTGTCGAAGGGCATGGTCAGGCTCACCGCGCCACTGCCCTGCCCGGTCGCCGAGGCCGAGGACGACGTGGCGGCGGCCGCCCGCGCGTCCTGCTCGGTGCGCCCCGGCTCGGTCTGCGTCAGCACGGTTGTCACGGCCAGCAGGACGACGGCGACGCCCGCCTCGGCGAGCACCGAGCGGCGCAGTCCGAAGCGGTTCGGGTCGGCGTCCCGCAGCCGCTTCTGCCGGGCGGCCTCCGCCGCGGCCCGCTGCCGGGCGAGCTGCGCGGCCCGCACGGAGTCCTGTCCGGCCGCGTCGTTCTCCGCCTTGGACACCTTGGAAGCTTCGGATGTTTTGGGCGTCTCGGACGCCTCGGCCGGGGCGGTACCGGCCGGCTGCTTCTCCTCCTCGGCCCGCTCGGTGCCCTCGGCCGCCGCGGACACACGGGCGTCGGCCAGCCGTTGCGTCCAGCGCCGCGACAGGAAGGCGACGGCGACCATCACGGCCACCAGCGCGATCTTGACGAGGAGCAGCTGCCCGTACCGGGTGTCGGTGAAGGCGGACCACGAGCCGAGCTGCCGCCAGCTCTGGTAGACGCCGGTGACGGCCAGCGTCACCACGCTGCCGAAGGCGAGGCGCGAGAACCGCCGGACGGCGTTCCGCCCGACCGGCGTCTCCACGGGCGCGCGGTAGAGCGCGACGAGGAGGGCGGTGAGCCCGCCCAGCCAGGCGGCGACCGCCAGCAGGTGCACCACGTCGACCGGCATGGCCACGCCCGCCTGGAGACCCTGCGAGGCGTGCTCGGACATGGCCCAGCTCGCGGCCAGCCCGGCCGCGACGACCGTCCCGCCGAGGGCCAGCCCGAAGGTCAGGTCCCGCTTGTCCGGCTCGCCGCCGTCGCTCTCGGCGGCACGGTCCGGGTCACCGGCGTCCGCCGTGCGGGCGTACGCCCCGAACAGCACCGCGATGAACAGCGCCGCCGCCGCGAGCAGCAGCAGCCGCGACACCAGGGCCGCGCCCGTCTTGGTCTGGAGCACGTCCCCCAGCAGCTCCAGGTCGAAGACGTCGCCGATCCTGCCGGAGGTGGTGTAGGAGCCGCGCAGCATCAGCAGGCCCAGGGTCGCCGCGGTGAGCGCGAGCCAACCGGAGACGACCAGACGCTGGACCGCCCGCACCCGCGCCCCCGGAGCCCAGCAGGCGAGGACGAAGCAGGCGGCGCCCGCCAGGACGACGAAGCCCGCGTAGGAGACGTAGCGGCCGAAGCCGTAGAGCCACCCCACGAGGCCCTCGTCGGAGCCCTGCGCGGAAACCGCGACGGTGGTCTCCGAGGGGGCGCCGATGGAGAAGGTGAAGGCGCCGGCGACCGGGTGGCTGTCGGCGGACACCACTTGGTAGGCCACCGTGTAGGTGCCGTCGGGCAGCCCGCTCACCAGCCGCACGCTGTACGTGGTGCCGCTGGGGTTGGCCGGGTCGCCCTTGTCCACCCGCTCGCCCTTGGGGTCGAGCACCCGCACGGAGTCGTCGCCGACCGCGACCGGCTCCGAGAAGGTGAGCGACAGCTGTGGGGGCGCGGTGTCGACCACCGCCCCCTGCGCGGGGTCGCTGCCGGTCAGCGCGGCGTGCGCGGAGGCGGGAGCGGCCCCGGCGAGGAGCGCGCCGGCGACGGCCAGGATCAGCAGCACCAGGGTCCGTACGCGAGGGGCGATGGTCTGGGTCACGGGGGTGTCTCCCTCAGTGTCCGGTGGGCGGGCGGTAGGTGGCCGGCTTCACCGGGAGCTCGACCGTGACGGGGTCGGAGTGGGCGAAACGCAGTTCGACGGAGACCTTCTGACCCTGCTTCGGCTTGCGCTTCAGCTGCTCGAACATCAGATGGTTGCCGCCGCTCTCCAGCACGAGGCTGCCGTGGGCCGGGATGTCGAGGGACTCGACCTCCCGCATCGACCCGTCGACGGTCTCGTGCACGGTGACCTGTCCGGCGACGTCGCTGCTGACCGAGGTCAGCCGGTCCGCGGCGTCGCCGTCGTTCGTGATCGTGAGGAAGCCCGCCGCCAGGTCCGACACCGGCTGCGGCATGTACGCGGCGCCGACCGACAGCCGCGCCGAGCCGTCGTCCGAACCGCCGCACGCGGTCAGGGCGAGCGCGCCGGCCAGGGCGAGGGCGGCGGCCGCGCGGCGCCTCACGGGTTCTCACCCTTGATGATCCTGGGCAGGTCCTGGGTGTAGTCCTCGACGGTGGCGTCCTCGCCGTAGAGGACGTAACCGCCGTCCGTCCTGGGGGAGAAGGCGATGACCTGGGTGCCGTGGTCGGAGACGGTCTTGCCGTTGTCGTCCTTGCGCGGCGGGTCGATGGAGATGCCGAGCGTGCGGGCGCCGGCCTGGATGGTGGCGAAGTCGCCGGTCAGGCCGACGACCTGGGAGTCGATGCCCTTGAGCCACTTGCCGAGCTCGGCCGGGGTGTCCCGCTCCGGGTCGGTGGTGACGAACACGATCCGCAGCTGGTCCTGCTGCTCCTTCGGGAGCTGTTTCTTGGCCACCGCGAGGTTGTTCATCGTCAGCGGGCAGACGTCGGGGCAGTGCGTGTAGCCGAAGTAGATCAGCGTGGGCCTGCCCGCGGTCTGCTCGCGGAAGTCGTACGGCTTGCCCTGGGTGTCGGTGAGGACGAGGTCGGGCTTCTCGAAGGGCTTGTCGAGGACGGTGGCCGCCTTCTGGCCGCCGCTCTCCTCGGACACCACGGAGACGGGCGAGCCACTGGCGCCGTCGTCGCCGCCGCAGGCGGTGAGGGTCAGCGGGAGGACGGCGAGCAGAGCCGCCGCCGCGAGGGTCTTCTTGCGCATGGGATGGTCCTGGAAGTGGGTGTGCGGCGCGCACCGGGAGGCCGCGGGGCCGCGGCCGGCCCCGGCGCGCGCCGTGGAGAGGGGAGGCTCAGGCGGTGCGCCGGCGCCCGGCGAGCACGCCGTACGCGACGCCCGCGGCGCCGACCACGATGCCGACGACGCCCAGCACGCGGGCGGTGGTGTCGGTGCCGCCGGAGTCGCCGTCGGACGCGGCGGACGTCTCGGCGGAAGCCTTCTCCGCGTCGTCGGACGCCTTGTCGTCGGCGGCGGCGCCGTGCCCGTGGCCGTCCTCGGCAGGAGCGGTCAGATCGAGGACCGGGGCCGGGTTCTCGGGCTCGTCCTGGCCCTCCTGCGGAACCTCGATCCAGCGGACGACCTCCTTGCTGGAGTACGTCTGCAGGGCCTTGAAGACGAGCTGGTCGGTGTCCTCGGGCAGCGTGCCGACGGACACCGGGAACTTCTGGAAGAAGCCCGGCTTGATCCCCTCGCCCTTGGCGGTCCAGGTGACCTTGGAGACGGCCTCATCGATCTTCTTGCCGTGCACCTCGAGCGGCTCGGCCAGGCGCGACTTGGTGACCTTGATGTCCCAGCCGTCGACGGGCTGCGGCAGCACGGACGACAGGGGGTGGTCCGACGGGAAGGTGACCTCGAGCTTGGTGGTCGAGGCGTTGTCCCGCTCGTTGGGGACCTTGAAGCCGACGACCGCGTAGCCGCCCTTCGGGGCCTCACCCTCGGGCTGCACGCTGACGTGCGCGAAGCAGGGGGAGGACACGGCGAGGACGGCGGCGCCGGCGACGGCGCCGGCGGCGGCGATACGGGAAGCCTTCATGGCAGAAGCACTCCGCTTCGTAGAGGTTTCACGGACGGTGAGGGATACGCGGCGCGGACGGCGGTCGCTCCGCTCGGCGGGACGACGGCCGGGCGCACGCGGCGGAACCGGCGCACACGCGTGCCGCGCGGAGGCGTCCCTCGTCCCTTCCGGAACCCCGGAACGGTGGGTCGCCCCGCGTCAGGCGGCGAGTGCGAGTGCGGAGGCCTCCGCCGGGGGACCCCGGCGGATCACCGTGTGATGGAGCCCCGCGGAGCGCGGGGGACGTGGTGCGGGCAGCGCGGTGCGCGGGGTGATCGGGCCGGCCTGGGGCGCGCCGGGGAGTCCGGCGCGCAGGGCTCGCACCAGGGCGAGCGCCCCGCGGAGCGACCGCACGAGGGCGCCCTCGGCGACCCCCTGCGCGGACAGGTCGGCCAGGCGCAGCAGTGCCAGGTCGCCCCGGCGCAGCAGCCACCCCGCGACCAGCGCGGCGAGGACGTGCCCGAGCAGCATCGGCAGCGACGGCACCAGCGAGGCCGGTCCGGCCGCCACGGCGTCGGTCGCGTGGGCACCGGGCCCGTGCGGGGCGATGCGGGCGTCGGCGAGGATCCGCTGGGCCTCGGCCGGGCTGAGCGCGCGGGGCCCGCACAGCAGGCGGGCGGCCTGGGCGACCAGGGCGGCGTCGGACACGGCGCCCGTGGGCGTGCCGTGCTGCCCGAGTCCGAACAGCGTGTGCAGCGCGGTCTGCCCGCCGGCCAGCAGCGCGGTGATCACCGGCAGCGGACGGGTGCGCCCGGCGAGCGGCACGGCGACGGCGGCCGCCGCGAGGAATCCCGCGCCGAGCGTCCAGAGCGGGACGGCGTCGCAGGCGGCGAGCGAGTGGCCTGCCCCGGCCAGCACGACGCAGACCGCGGCGAACACCGCGGCCCGCAGGATCCGGAGTCCTCGTCCGGCGCGCGTCGTGCGCGGATAAGGGGCAGACATGGCTGCCTCATCATCGCACCAGCCCCCGGGGCGCCGTACGCCAGGTCCGCAAGATGAGGTACGACCGTAAGATCACCTGTGCGGTGCCGCGTCCCACATACACCGATCGGATCCCCGGTACACCCGCCATATGGGCGGCGTCACGTCAACTTCGTGCTTACCGGTCACTACTCAGGGCAATACGTAACGGTATGTCGAGCCGCAGCCAGGAGGCTGGAGCATGAGCATCTGGTGGTCACTCCATCTGCGGCGTGATGCCGCCAGCGTGCCGCTCGCCCGGCGCCTGCTGCTCGGCACCATGGAGACCGCGGGCGTCGACCCCGAGATCTCCTACGACCTGTCCGTCGCCCTCAGCGAAGCCTGCGCGAACGCCGTGGAGCACGGCGGCGGCGCCGCGCGCGACCACTCGTCGGAGGCGTTCCGGGTGACCGCGTACCTCGACGGTGAGAAGTGCCGCATCGAGGTCGCCGACGCCGGCCCCGGTTTCCCCGCCGCCGGGACCCGCCCCCGCCCCCGGCCCGCCCCCGCCGAGGCGGAGCACGGCCGCGGCCTGTGCCTCATCGAGCAACTGGCCGACCACGTCCACATCGGCAACAAACCGGGTCGCGGCGGCGCGGTGGTGAGCTTCGACAAGATCCTCAAATGGCGCGAGGACGCGCCGCTGACGGCGGTCTAGGGCACACGACGCGGGCCCCTCCCGGCGACGATCCGGGAGAGGCCCGCGTCCGTGCGTGCCGGGTGCGGCTCAGCCCTTGAGGCCCGCCATCCACGCCTCCACCTCGTCCGAGCGGCGGGGCAGGGCCGAGGACAGGTTCTTGTTGCCGTCCTCGGTGACCAGGATGTCGTCCTCGATACGGACACCGATGCCCCGGTACTCCTCGGGGACCGTCAGGTCGTCGGCCTGGAAGTACAGGCCCGGCTCGACGGTGAGGACCATGCCCGGCTCGAGCGTGCCGTCGACGTAGGTCTCGGTGCGCGCGACGGCGCAGTCGTGGACGTCCATGCCGAGCATGTGACCGGTGCCGTGCAGCGTCCAGCGGCGCTGCAGACCCAGTTCCAGCACCCGCTCCACCGGGCCCTCGACCAGGCCCCATTCGACGAGCCGCTCGGCCAGCACGCGCTGCGCGGCGTCGTGGAAGTCGCGGTACTTCGCTCCCGGCCTCACCGCCGTGATGCCCGCCTCCTGGGCGTCGTACACCGCGTCGTAGATCTTCTTCTGCAGCTCGGTGTAGCGGCCGTCGACCGGCAGCGTCCGCGTGACGTCGGCGGTGTAGTACGTGTGCGTCTCCACGCCGGCGTCGAGCAGCAGCAGGTCGCCGGAGCGGACCGGGCCGTCGTTGCGCACCCAGTGCAGCGTGCAGGCGTGCGGGCCCGCGGCGCAGATGGAGCCGTAGCCGACGTCGTTGCCCTCGACGCGGGCGCGCAGGAAGAACGTTCCCTCGATGTAGCGCTCGCTGGTGGCCTGGGCCTTGTCGAGGACCTTCACCACGTCCTCGAAGCCGCGCACGGTGGAGTCGACGGCCTTCTGCAGCTCGCCGATCTCGAAGTCGTCCTTGACCAGCCGCATCTCGGAGAGGAAGACGCGCAGTTCCTCGTCACGCTCGGCGGTGATCTTGTCGGTCAGCGCCGCCTCGATGCCGGCGTCGTAGCCGCGCACCACGCGGACCGGGCCGGTGGCCTCGCGCAGCGCGCCGGCCAGCTCGCGGACGTCGGAGGCGGGGATGCCGTACCGCTTCTCGGCCTCGGTGAGGGAGTGGCGGCGGCCCACCCACAACTCGCCCTGGCCGTCCAGCCAGAACTCGCCGTTCTCGCGGTTGGAGCGGGGCAGGAGGTAGATCGTCTCCCGGTGGCCGTCCGCCGTCGGCTCCATGACGAGGACACCGTCCTCCGTCTGGTTGCCGGTGAGGTAGGCGTACTCGACGGACGCGCGGAACGGGTACTCCGTGTCGTTCGAGCGGGTCTTCAGATTGCCCGCCGGGATCACCAGGCGCTCACCGGGGAAGCGGGCGGACAGCGCCGCGCGGCGGGCGGCGGTCTCGGCGGCCTGCGGGATCGGCTCCAGGTCGCGCAGCTCCGTGTCGGCCCAGCCGCTCCTCATGTTCTCGGCCAGCTCGTCGGACACGCCCGGGTACAGGCCGTTCTTCCGCTGCTTGACGGGCTCCTCGTCGGCAGTCTCCGGGGTCTCCGGCAGCTCCTCCGCCACGGTCATCCTCCTCGATACGGCACTGGACCACCCCCCATCGTACGGTCGGCCGGAAACGGACGAACCGGGGAAGCGCCTGTTACCTCGGAGGCACGCGGAGTGAGGGCGCGCGGGCCGGGCGGGTCAGTCGAAGCGCGCCGCGAGCAGCACCACGTCCTCCGAGGTGTCCGCGTCCTGAGCGCCCTCGGGCAGCACCGCCCGCAGCACATGGTCGGCGACGGCGCCCGGGTCGCGGCGCAGCGCCCGCGGCACCCCGGCCGCGGCGGCGTGCAGCCGGGCGAAGGCACGGTCGGTCGGGTCGCCGGTGCGGTGCAGCAGGCCGTCGGTGTAGAGCAGCACCGTGTCGCCCGCCTCCGCCTGCACCTCCACGCTCGGCGCCTCCCAGCAGGCGAGCATCCCGAGGGGGGCCGAGACGGAGGTCTCCACGAACTCGGTGCGGCGCTCACCGAGCAGCAGCGGCGGGCTGTGCCCGGCCCCGGCCAGGGTGATCCGGCGCACCGCGGGTTCGCAGTAGCCGAACAGCGCGGTGGCCGACCGGGCCGGTTCGGTCAGCCGCAGCAGCAGCTCCAGGTCGGACAGGACGGCGACCGGGTCCTCGCCCTCCATCACGGCGTACGCCCGCAGCGACGCCCGCAGCCGGCCCATCGCGGCGACCGCGCTGGGGCCGGAGCCGGTGACGGAGCCGACGGCGAGGCCGAGCGCGGCGTCCGGCAGCGGCAGTGCGTCGTACCAGTCGCCGCCTCCGCTCGGGCAGGTGCGATGGCGGGCGGCGAGCTGCACGCCGGCCACCCGCGGCAGGCGGGAGGGCAACAGCTCCTCGGTCATCGTCGCCATCGACGCGCGCGTGTGCTCCAGTTCGAGGATCCTGGCGAGGTGCTCCGCGGCGTGCCGGACGTACAGGCCCACGAGGTGGCGCTGCCGCCCGACGGGTTCGGCGGGCTCGTCGTAGAGCCAGACGACCGCGCCGAGGCGTCCGGCGGAGTCGGTGGCGAGGGGCAGGGCGTAACTCGCGGCGTAGCCGAGGCGGGCGGCGACCTCACGGTGCCGGGGGTCGAGCCCCTTCTCGGCGAGCAGGTCGGGCTCGGCGACGCCGTCGTCCCCGCCGGGCAGTCCGTCGAGGATCCGGCCGTGCGGCAGGGCGTCGCGCGGCACCGTCTCCATGTGGCCCAGGTCCGCACGGCCGAGGCCCAGCCCGACGGTCGTGGACGGCCCGCGGCCGTCGGCGGGTTCCAGGGCGACGAGTCCGCGCCGTGCGCCCACCAGGGCGGCGCCCGCGCGCAGCAGTTCGTCCAGCGCGGCGTCGAGCGTGCCGGCGCGGACCAGGCGCTCGGTCAGTTCGTGAAGGGTGGTGAGGTCCGAGACCCAGCCGGCGAGGCGGTCCTGGAGCAGCGCGCCCGGGGCGTTCCGGGGGTGTGCCGCGGCGGACGGGGCGGTCCCCGCGGCGGGCGGGGCAGTGTGTGCGGGGGCGGGAACAGTTGAATCGATTCCGGCCACTTTCGGAGGGTGCGGAGCGTTCATGGCGTCCGGCTTTCCGGCCGGTACGTACTGCTCAAAAGCATCGCAAACCCCCATGTCGTTCTGCGTCGCCGGCAGTGTCTCCACATGTACACGTACTCGTGAGGAGATGTCCAGCATTGTCCTGCTGGGATTCCTGGTGTCCGCGTGGCTGAGGGGAACTCCCGACAGACCTCTTGCCGAAATTCGAAGTTGGCTTGAAACTGCCTCAGGGGGAGGCTTATTGCGGTCGACTGGCCTTGCTCGACGGAGCGTCACAGCGGTCGTGATGGGTACGTACTCGGAGAAGGCCAGGGGTGGTTGGGAACCGCCCGGGAACCTGGCGACGGACCCGGGCGTCTTAACCACCGACGACCGTGCCCCATCCTCCCGTGGCGGAGGCGGAGAGAACCACGCGCGACGGTAAACGCCAGACTTCGCCACCCCACGCCGTACCCGTACTTCTGATAAACGCTGTATGGGTGGAACGGCCGCGGAGGCAGCCCATGCCCGGCCCCTGGGGGTTCCCCCTGCCCGGCGCGGGGGTGTGATGCGCCAACAGGTACGCACAGTGAAGTGATCGACACATGACGTGAGTGGTCCACGGTGTTGCCAGGCGTGCAACGGAAAGGAACGAGCGCTCATGCGCGAGATCCTCGGAAGGCGACGCAGGCTCCTGTCCCGGCGCGGTGACGAAGGGCCCGATCTGATCGGTGCGGCCCTGGCCTTCGCCGCGGGGTGGCAGTGGCCCGTACTCCCCGGCGTGGCGGCCGACCCGCAGGACGGGTCCCGCTGTGCCTGCCGCGACCCGGAGTGCACGGTGCCGGGCGCCCATCCGTTCGACCCCGGTCTTCTCGCCGCCACCACCGACGCGCGGATGGTGCGCTGGTGGTGGACCAACCGGCCGACGGCGCCGATCGTGCTCGCCACCGGCGGCAAGGCCCCGTGCGCGGTGTCCCTGCCGGCCCTGCCGGCCGCCCGCGCGCTCGCCGCGCTGGACCGCCGGGGGATGCGGCTCGGCCCGGTCGTCGCCTCGCCGTCCCGCTGGGCGATCCTCGTCAAGCCGTACTCCCTGGAGCAGCTGGGCGAGCTGCTGTACGCCCAGGACTTCGTCCCCGGCTCGCTCCGCTTCCACGGCGAGGGCGGCTACCTGGCCCTGCCCCCGTCCGTCACCGCGCAGGGGGAGATCCGCTGGGAACGGGCTCCACTGCCCGGCTCGGCGCCGCCCTGGGTTCCCGATGTCGAGGCCGTGGTGGACGCGGTGGTCGACGCCCTCACCCGTACGGGTGTGAGCGCCCCCGAGATGTAGGCGGCGCCGTCGCGCGCCGCGCGCCCGGCACCCGGTGCCGGGCCGCTGTCTTCCCGGGGCATGCCGCGTCATGCCGGGGGCCGTGCCGGCACGTCCCGCAGAGCCCGAGCGACCGCCCTCGCGGGCCTCGCGGAGGCCTGCGGGCTCGCGCTGCCGCTGGCGGTGGTCTGCGCGGGCCGGGACGACGGCCGGCGCCACACCTCGGCCGGGCCGGACGATGTGCGTCCGATTTCCGCTCCCGGGAGAGACGCCCCCGAAAGACACGCCCCGGAGGACGAGGACATCCCGGTGAGGGCACCGGTGGCGGACGAGGCGCCGCCGGGCGCAGCATGTGCCGACCGCCCTGCGCTGTGGCCCCGCCCTGTCCTCGCCCGACGGCCTGGAGGCGCGGACGTGCGTGGTGGTGCGGGGAGAGGACGTGTGGGCGTGGACGTACTACCGCACCACCGTCGGCGCCCTCCTCGACGCGGCCCTGTCCCTGCTCGGACCGGACGGGCGCAGCGTGCGGAGCCGGTGCGTGGCGGGGGCCGGGGACGGCCCGTCCCTGTGCGAGACGCCACGCGTGCGCCTGAAGGGTGAGCCCCTGCGGCACACGGCGGTCGCGGAGTTCGCCGTCCACGGGAGCGGTGCGGAGGTGGGGCGGCTGCTGCCGCGGGCCGGGAGCACCCCCCGCCGGGAAGGGACCGGTGAGGCGCGCACGTGCCTGTGCCGGCGCCCCGGGGAGGCCGGGTGCCGCAGATCCGGAGCGGCCGGCGGCGGAAGTCCGTAGGGAGGGCACGCCGCGGGCACGTAAAGACCCGGTTGCTGGCGACGGGGGATGCACCAGCAACCGGGCTACTGGAACGGTAACAAGAGATCGGCGGTAAGCAAATTCGATCTCGGCGTTTCCGGTCACCGACTGGCTTGTCTGCAAGGGGAGTTACGCGAGCGTAAGGAAATTTGTCCCGGGCGGTTCGGCCGCCCGGGACACCTGCGGGAAGCCGGGTGCGAAGCGCCTCAGCTCAGCGTGACCTGACGGTTCGTCAGACCGCCGCGCGCCCGGCGCTCGTCCGCGGTGAGCGGGGCGTCGGCCGCCAGCGCGGCGGCGAGCCGCTCGGCGAACTCGGCGGCCGGCTTCTCCACGTCCTCCGCGCGGACGTCGCTCGGCAGGTCCCAGACCGGCACGGTGAGCCCGTGAGCGCGGAAGGAGCCGACCAGACGGGTGCCCTCGCCGAGGGAGGAGCCGCCTGCCGCGTGCAGCCGCGCGAGAGCGTCCAGAAGCTGCTCCTCCGGGTGCGGCATGACCCAGCGCAGGTGGTTCTTCTCGGGCGTCTCGCACCAGTACGCGGAGTCCACGCCCGTCAGCTTCACGGTCGGGATCGCCGCCGCGTTCGCCCGCTCCAGGGAGGCGGTGACGTCCGGGGTGGCGTTCTCCGGGTCCGGCACCCAGAACTCGAACCCGTCGTGCACGACCGGCTCGAAAGGACCCTTCGGGTCGAGCAGGTCCTGCAGCCGGGGGCCGTCGGCGGGCGCGCGGCGGGCCTGCACCGGGGTGCCCGGATCGGCGGTCAGCGCGCGCTGCAGCGTGTCGGCGAGGTCACGGCTGATGTCGCCGGAGGGGGTGTCGTTCTGCAGGCCGAGCAGCACGGAGCCGTCGTCGCGTCGCAGCGCCGGCCAGGCCATCGGCAGCACCGTGGCCAGGGTGACGGACGGGACGCCCTCGGGCAGGCCGTCCTTCAGGGTCAGCTCGACGGTCGCGGCGGGCACCAACTCGCGCAGCGCCACCCAGTCGCACTCGCCCGGAAGGCCCTCGAACGGGCGGTGCACCAGCTCGGTCACCGCCTGGGCGGCGGCGCGGCCGTGGCACGCCTTGTAGCGGCGGCCGCTGCCGCAGGGGCAGGGTTCGCGGGCGCCGACGACCGGGATCTGCCCGTCCGTGAGCTGCGGGCGCTTGGCCTTCGTCTGGGGTCGCTTCTTGGCCATCGTGGGTGTCTCCCGGTTACGGCTCGACTCGTACGGCGCGAGCCTAGCCGTTCGCGCCACGGCCGACGGGAACCTGTGGACGACGGGGTGGTCCGTGGAGAACCGGGGCGCGTCGGCGTGATCCCTTCGGAAGCGTCCGACCCGGCCGCCGTCGGAATTGCGATCCGGCCGGGTCGGCACCCCGTCCCGGCCGCCGCGCGTCGTCCCAGGTCGTCAGTCCAGGTCGTCGAAGACGTCCGCGAAGTCCAGGCCCGTGAGGCGCGCGACCGGCGGGGCGGTCACCCGTGCCGCGAAGTCCTCGCGGCGGTGACAGCTCACGGCGTCCGGGTCGTGCACGTCCTCGTGGACGACGACCCACACCGTGACCTCGCCGGGCACCTCGTCGCGCACGCCCCAGTCGTCGGAGAGCGCGGAGATGATGTTGAGCCCGCGGCCGCCGTGCGCGGTGACCGACGGGGTGGCAGGCGCTGGGCGGGTCGGGCCGCCCCCGTCGGTGACCTCGACGACGAGCCGGCCGCGCGGGTCCACCCGCCAGGCCGCACGCACGTCGCCGTCGCCCGCCAGGCTGTCGCCCAGGGGCCGGCCGTGTTTGCACGCGTTGCTCAACAGCTCGGAAAGGATCAGTACGGCATCGTCGATGACCGATTCCGGGACGCCTCCGTCGCGCAGTTGCGCGCGCATCCGGCGCCTCGCCTTCCCCACGCCCGCAGGGCCATGGGGCACGGCCATGCTCGACGACGTGGGCACCTCCTGTGCCACCACCAACGCCACCCCCGAGACCTCCTTCGCCCCACGCCACGGTGTGGATGCCCCATCGGCCTGAACCGGAAACCGGCCGATCCGTGCGCGGTGACGCACTCGGAACGATCGAACACGCACCGAACGCGCCGGAGCACTCCCCGTAGTCGCATGGCTGGATTTCGTCGATGTGGCCGAGATATGAGGATGTGGGTGACCGGTCCCGTGGGTCAAGGGGTGGGTGGTAACCAGTGGGACACACGGGACGGATGTGACGACCGAGGCGGGGTCCCGGGCGCGCCTCCCGGCCCGTACGCCGGGGCCGGCCCGCCGCACCGGTCCGCTCCGGTCGGCGTCCCTGTCGGCCGTGCGGCTCAGCGCCCGAGCCGGTCGAGCACCGCGCGCGGCCGGTTGGTGATGATGGCGTCCACGCCGAGGCTCACGCACAGGTCGACGTCCGCCGGCTCGTTGACCGTCCAGACGTGCACCTGGCGCCCGGTCCGCTTCAGGCGCTCGATGTAGGCGGGGTGGCTGCGCAGGATGCGGATCGACGGGCCCGCGATGTCCGCGCCCTCGGGCAGCCGCCCGTCCCGCAGTCGCGGTGTGACGAACTGCATGAGGTAGACCGTCGGCAGCGTCGGGGAGGCGGCCCGCACGCGGTGCAGGGAGCGAGCGGAGAAGCTCATCACGCGTACCGGCGAGTCCTCGCGGGAGGAGGGCGCGTCGAGCCCGAACCGCTTGAGCAGTACCAGCAGCCGTTCCTCGACCTGCCCCGCCCAGCGTGTCGGGTGCTTGGTCTCGATCGCCAGCTCGACCCGGCGTCCGGCGTCGGCGACGAGCTCCAGCAGCCGCTCCAGGGTGAGGACGGAGGTGGCCTCGCGGTCCTCCGGGCGGTGCTCCCAGTCGGGCTCCTCGACGCGGGGTCCGCCGGCCGCGTCCCGGGTCTTCCACGAGCCGAAGTCGAGGGCGGCGAGGTCGGACAGCTCCAGCGCCGACACAGCGCCGCGCCCGTTCGACGTACGGTTGACGCGACGGTCGTGTACACACACCAGGTGTCCGTCGGCGGTGAGGCGTACGTCGCATTCGAGTGCGTCCGCGCCGTCCTCGATCGCCTTGCGGTACGCGGCCAGGGTGTGCTCGGGGGCGTCCTCGGACGCCCCGCGGTGCGCGACGACTCGGGTCAGGTGCTGACGTGCGTGGGTCACCGCGTCATGGTGCCACCGCTCGCCGGACGACGGGCGGGCGGTGTGGCGTGATCGGTACGGCAGTCCGGTCGGAGCCATCGAGTGGCGCACCTTATGTGAGTAATGCCCTATATAAAGAATGACCCCGGACGCACAGGAACGGCTTACGGTGCCCTGACGGCGTGTGGGAAAAGCTGACGTCATACAAAGAGACGTGCACAGCTGCAGCTGCATCGCGCCGGGCGCCAGGCGCGCGTGACATGCGGGCCCGAGTGCGACCCAGACCGAACAGCCGTGGATCGAGGAGAGAAGCTGTGAGCACCGAGAACGAGGGCAGCGCGGTACCCCCGGCCCCGTCGGCTCCGCCGCCCCCGGCGGATGCTCCCGCTGCTTCCGCACCCCAGGGCGCACACCCTGGGGCGGCTTCGGCGGCCGGCGCCCCCTATGGCCCTCCGGCCTCCCAGGCCCACCACGACGCGGGCGAGTCCGCGTCCGTCCCCGACCCCTCCTGGCCGCCGCCCCCGCCGCCGTCCACCCCGGCGTACGGCGGTGACGGCGGCGCGGGACACGGCGGTGGCGGCTGGGGCGCAGGCTGGGGCGCCACGCACCAGCAGCCCGCGCCGAAGAACGGCCGCGGGCGCGGCGGGCTCGTCGCCGCGGTCCTGGTGGCCGCGCTGGCCGCGGGCGGCCTGGGCGGCGGCCTCGGTTACACGCTCGCCCGGGAGAACGACAGCGGGGGCTCGACGACCGTGTCGGCGGGCACCACCGGCGGCAACGTCAAGCGCGACCCGGGCACGGTCGCCGCGGTCGCCGCGGCGGCGCTGCCCAGCACGGTCACCATCGAGGCGGCGAGCAGCAGCGGCGAGGGCGGCACGGGCACCGGCTTCGTCTTCGACAAGCAGGGCCACATCGTCACCAACAACCACGTGGTGGCGGACGCCGTCGACGGCGGCAACCTCTCCGCGACGTTCCCCGACGGCAAGAAGTACGAGGCCGAGGTCGTCGGCAACGCGCAGGGGTACGACGTCGCCGTCATCAAGCTGAAGAACGCGCCGTCGGACCTCAAGCCGCTCGCCCTGGGCAACTCCGACGACGTGGCGGTCGGCGACTCGACCATCGCCATCGGCGCGCCCTTCGGCCTGTCCAACACGGTGACGACCGGCATCATCAGCGCGAAGAACCGCCCGGTCGCCTCCAGCGACGGCAGCGGAAGCAAAGCCTCGTACATGAGCGCCCTGCAGACCGACGCGTCGATCAACCCGGGCAACTCCGGCGGCCCGCTGCTGGACGCTCAGGGCAACGTGATCGGCATCAACTCCGCGATCCAGTCGACCAGCAACGGCGGCTTCGGCACGGGCCAGGCCGGCTCGATCGGCCTCGGCTTCGCCATCCCGATCAACCAGGCCAAGTACGTCGCCCAGGAGCTCATCAGGACCGGCAAGCCGGTGTACGCCAAGATCGGCGCGTCTGTCTCCCTGGAGGACACCACCGGCGGCGCGAAGATCACCGAGCAGGGCGTGGGCGGCGCCGAGCCCGTCGACCCGGGCGGCCCCGCGGACAAGGCCGGCCTGAAGCCGGGCGACGTCATCACCAAGCTGGACGACCGGGTCATCGACTCCGGCCCCACGCTGATCGGCGAGATCTGGACGCACAAGCCCGGCGACGAGGTCACGATCACCTACGAACGCGGCGGCAAGGAGCGCACCACGGAACTCACCCTGGGCTCCCGCGTGGGCGACAGCTGACCCCACCCGTCACCCCCGAACCCGTTACCCTTGTCCCCGCGCCGCCGATCACCGGCCGGCGCGGGGAGGCGTGCCCGAGCGGCCTAAGGGAACGGTCTTGAAAACCGTCGTGGCAGCGATGTCACCGTGGGTTCAAATCCCACCGCCTCCGCGCGATGAGCAGTGAGAACGGCCCGTGACCTGGATGTCCGGTCGGGGGCCGTTCTCGTGCCCGGCTACCGTCACTGCCCGGTGTTCCCCGTGGTTTGCCGCTCGATCGGGCACGGCTGGGGCACGCCTGAGTTGATGAGTTCGCGGTCGGCGCCGTTCAGCTGGCGCCATCGTCGTCTAGTGCTTGCTGGGCGGACTTGCCGAACTTTTGGATGTCTTTCTCAAACCGGGACATGGCGTCCCAAGTTCGCTGCCGGGCAGAGGTGATCTCATCTCTCACCTCCGGTTCTTCGGACAGATCTACTTGCAAGAGCGTGAAGACGAGCGAGCATCCGTTGATCACGTCCCTGCCGACCTCCAGAACCGAAACAGCGGGATCGAGCACAGAGCTAGGGCCCAGAAGCGAGACTTCAAGCCATGCGTCTCTTAGGGCCCGACCATGCGCCTCTGCTTCCTCGCAGAAGTCTTGATTGGGTCTGCGGAGTATGACGAACCCCTCAGTCACCGCCCATGAACTGACTATGGGGGCGACGTGTTCGTGCAAGGTGTCGGCTACTCGTATGAAGGCCCTGTACGCGGTTTCACGCGATTGCCGACGTTCCAGTTGGTGAGCAGACCTGGCGGCGATCTTCGCCTGCTGCCGTGAGGCCCATCCCGTGCTGGCGCCGGCTAGGGCCGTTCCGACCGCTCCTGCAACTGCTCCAAGTACTGCTGCTAAGCCTGCATCCATGAAGAGAAGTCTCTTCGACTGCGAGACCAGCGAAGCCTCAGTGAACCAGTCCAGCGCCACTGCCCGGGGTCTGGAGCACCAGTTTGGAAGATCGCGTACGTGCCCTGGGCCTCACCAGGTCAGACGTGACCTGCGCGTTCGCAGTTCATTCACCGGTGTTCCCCGCGAGTGTCCGTGGCGTGCTCGGCGGACGGGCACGCCACGGGCACGGTGTTCACGCCGATCAGATCCAGCGCTGTAAGAGGTCAGTGGCCTTGATCAGCACGTCGATCGGCACGGCCACAGCCGCGAGCGCGGAAAGGAATCGCGCGCCCCTACTTGGCACCTGATGTGTCAGTGCTGTACTGTCCAGGACAACCACAAAGCTATTGCGTACGCCATAGGCGTTGAGTGGTTGGCGGTCAGCAGGCTTATGCATGCACCGTCTCCCTTCGTTGGGTGATCGTTGAGTGACCCGTTGGCTCTGGCCTGGTAAGCGTGCCGAACGGGTCACTTAGTCATGTGCGCACACCTGTACGCACAGTGGTGAGACTGTAGCAGCTAGGGCGGGTCAAGTGCCCCGGCACTCTTGGAACTTGTGGTCCCGCCCTCCCCTCCGCCCGTGGCGCGGAGCCTTCCGGCTCTTGGCCGTGACTTGCCAACTTCCGCACCCACCACTCACCCCAGCTCCCATCCCGTCCGCCGTCGACCCACACACCGTGGAGCGGGCGTGGTTCAGGGCGTCCAGGTGGAGCGCGCCACTGTACGAACGACCTGGACGCCCTGGGCCGCGTCTGCTCGGCTTTGCCTGGGTCGACGGTGGTCGGGATGGGAGCCCCCCCCGGACACGCCCCTACGGGCCTGCAGGCGGCCACGGTGCCCCCTCCATCCCGGTGCCGGCCGATCCCCCGCCGGAGGCATCATCTGTGACCGTAGGGCGCGTTGTGCGGTACTCGCCTCATGGCCGCCGGCCCAACCCACCAGTGGGCGCGCGTCGGCGCAGCGCGGGCGGAGCGGGCCGAAGGCAGGAGCGGCGCCCGGAGCGGAGCCGGGAAGCGCGCCCGGCGGAGCGGAGCGCAGCCGGGGCTTG
Source organism: Streptomyces sp. GB4-14 (assembly GCF_022696125.1). Taxonomy (NCBI): domain Bacteria; kingdom Bacillati; phylum Actinomycetota; class Actinomycetes; order Kitasatosporales; family Streptomycetaceae; genus Streptomyces; species Streptomyces sp. GB4-14. The sequence goes on from NZ_RZHO01000002.1 coordinate 3,308,950, forward strand.
ATGAGGTAGAGAAACCTGTAACAGCTCTCGTTGTGCTGGTCAGGTCGAAGATGTCGCGGCGGTCGTGAGTCGGTTCGTGTACCCGGCTTGGCACAGGCGCTCGTACGCCTCGGCCACGTCGCCGGGTACTGGCTGGCGGATCATAAATCCCTGATCCGGGTAGATCATCAGCCGTTGCAGGGCGCCGACCAGCATGTCGATCACCAAGCGGGCGTCGCCGATAGAGTCGACGTACTCGGCGAAGGTCATGGGCGTAGAAGCGCTGACGACTTCGACCTCGGGCCAGAGTTTGCGTGCCGTGGCGTACGCGCGCCGCTCCTCGTACGGCTTGCTGATCAGCAGCACCGAGGAGACCTCTACCCCATTCCCCTCCAAAACCTTCCGGGAGAAGCGGATGTTCTCCCCGGTGTTCCGGGCGTGCGGCTCCACGAGGATGGCCTCGCTGGGAACCCCCAGCTCCAATGCCCGCTCGCGGTAGTGGACGGCTTCGCCGCGGGGCATGCGCTCCCGCGTCGTCGGGCTGGTGGCTCCGGTGAACACGAGCAGAGGGGCCATGCCGCGCTTGTACAGGTCCACGGCGGTGTCAGCCACTCCCAGGTCGTGACTGCCGAGTCCGATGGCCACCGAGCACGGCCGGGGTGCATGGCCCATCTGGTGGTAGTCCCATACGCGCCGGGCGTCGGCCCAATCCTGCGTCGAGATCACTGCTGTCCTTCTCCGTCCCTCGCTGAGTCGGGCACCTTGAAGTCGTACTCCCACGCGAAGCGTGATGCCGCGTGTACCCCGATGGCGAACTCCACGACGGTGCCGTCCGCCGTGTAGGTCGTCCGGTGCAGCTCGACCACCGGTTCGCCTGGCGGCAACTGGAGCTGCTTCACCTCGTCCGGTGTGGCGGCGCGAGCGAACAACTGCTCCTTCATGTGGTCGATCTCGTACCCCGCGTCGTACAGCACGCGGAATCCGCCGCCTCGGCCGGCGGGGCCCGGGGTGGGGTCGACCAGTCGCGTCCCTTCCACATGCTCGGGCCGGTAGTAGCTGGTCAGCGTGTGCGTCGGTTGGTCGCCTTCTTTGACCAGGCGGGCGCGTGCGTAGACCTCCGCGCCTTCCGGTAGCCCGTGTGCGGCTGCGACCTCCGGCGGTGCCACGACGCGGCTCACCGTCTGGGTCTGCTCGTTCCGGCGGTAGGTGCGGCCCGATGCCACGCGGTCCGCGATGAACGCGACCTCGTCGCCGTCTCGCCACTTGGCCTTGTCGTAGCGGGCAATGCCCAAGCGCTTGAGGGGGACCTGCTGGCGCACGACAGTGCCGTGGCCGCGTGAAGAGGTGACCAGACCCTCGGCTTCCAGAGCCTTGTAGGCGGCGTGCACGGTTGCCTTGGAGCCTTCACCGGCGTCGACGAGTTCTCGGATGTGAGGCAAACGCTGGCCAGGGGCGTAGTCACCCCTTCTGATCTGCTCGGCCAGCTTGTCCGCCAGCTCCCGCCACTTGGACGCCATCTCGAACCCCTCTCACCGAGGTCTAGTGAAACATAGTCCTAGGACTGTTGACAGTCCTAGGACTGCGGTGCACTATCTCTCTCAGTGGCTCGCAGTCCTAGGACAGCGAGCGTCATGCAGTCCGGTTTGGGCTGCCTCGTCTTCAACGCTGGGAGAACTGATGCCGTCCTTCAAGATCGACACTTCGACCGCTGTGGTGTTCGTGGCGACCGCGCCGGTGCCGAAGCTGGCGAACGCCAAGACCGGGGAGCGGGCGATGGACCGGGAGACCGGGGCTCCGCTGTCGACGGTGGGCCTTCTGGTCTCGGACGAGGGGGAGGGGAACCTCTACCAGGTGACCATCCCGGAAACGGGCCTGCCGGAAGGGCTCCAGCCGGGCATGCCGGTGCGGGTCGTCGGGCTCAAGGCGCGGGACTGGGAGAACGAGTTCAACGGCCAGAAGCGGCACGGGATCTCCTTCCGTGCGGTCGCGATCACCCCGGCGGCCTGACCATGAGCGACTGGACGTTGTGGCTGGAGGCCACGGGGGCGTTAGCGGGGGCCGGCGGTGTCGGCTACGCCAAGGCTCGGGCTCCGCGCGTGTACTGGTCGACGGTGGGTCTGCCGCTGACGTGGGGCCGGTTCGCCTGGTCCTACCGGTCCACGATGGACGTGTGCGGGCTGACGGTGCAGCCGACGGGGCTGCGGGCGTTCATGACCCGCAACCTGGCCCGGCGTGAGGTCCGGCCCGTCGCGCCGAAGGTCCGCCGTATCCGGCCGACCTCGACGGGTCTGCGGGTGACGTTGCGGCTTCCGGCCGGTCTGGAGCCGGTCGACGTGGCGGTGTCCTCGGAGCGGCTGCGGCACGCCTTCGGGGTGCAGTCGGTGAACGTGGCGGAGACCAAGCCCGGATACGTGGAACTGCGGATGACGGGCTATGACGTGCTGCGGCGGGTGCGTCTGCCGCGTAAGGCCCGGCCGCGTGACCTGGTGGTGCCGGTGGCGCTGCGGGAGGACGGCACGGTCTTCGAGCGGGATTACCGCAAGATGCCGCACGGCCTGATCCTGGGGGCGAACTCGTCGGGGAAGTCGATGTACCAGCGCAACTTGGTGATGGGCCTGGCGAAGCTCCCGGTCGGCCTGGTCGGGATCGACTGCAAGCGCGGTGTCGAGCACAGCCGGTACCTGCCGCGCCTGTCGGCGCTGGCCACCGATCCGGACATGGCAGGCCGCCTGATAGACGCGCTGGTGCTGGAGATGAGCGAACGGTTCGATCTCCTCGCCCTGCACGGGGTCTCCGACCTGTGGGACCTGCCCGAGAAACTGCGGCCGGTGCCGCTGGTCGTCCTCGTCGACGAGGTGGCGGAGCTGTTCTTCGTCACCTCCAAGAAGGAGGAAGCGGCGCGGGACAGGACGGTCATGCAGCTCGTGCGGCTGGGGCAAATGGCCCGCGCGGTCGGGATCTACCTGGAGGTGTGCGGGCAGCGCTTCGGCTCCGACCTCGGCCGCGGTGCGACCGCGCTACGGGCTCAGCTCACCGGCCGTGTGGTGCACCGCGTCAACGACAAGCAGACCGCCGAGATGGGCCTGGGTGACATCGCGCCTGAGGCGGTGGTGTCCGCGACCTCGATCCGGGTGGACCGTCCCGGTGTCGCGGTGGCCGGTGACACCTCCGGTGGCTGGTCGCGCATCCGCACCCCGGAGACCACGCCGGCGCAAGCGGCGGCCGTCTGCCGGGAGTACGCCCACCTGACCCCGGACCTGCCGTTCCTGGCCTCGTTCCGCCCACCCGTGGCGGTCCCGCCGATGCCCACCACACCGCCGTCCGTCCCGCAGTCCTGACCACTGAGGGGAGGTGAGGACGTGTTCCGCTCGATCCGCATCGATGCCGTGCTCATCCAAGCCGTGATCGCCGGTGCTCTGTCCTTCGCCCACCTGCACGACCTCGCCGAAGCGGCGGGACAGTCCGGATGGAAGGCGTGGGCCTACCCGGTCTCCGTCGACCTGCTGTTGGTGGCGGCCTGGCGTCGACTGCGCGGCGCTCGCCGGGACCGCTCGGCCTGGACGTGGTTCGTCATCGCCCTGGTCGCCTCCCTCGGCGCGAACGTCGCGACCGCCGGACTCCTCGACCTCGACCACGTTCCGCCCTGGCTGCGCATCCTCGTCGCCGGCTGGCCCGCGCTGGCCTTCCTCGGCGGAACCCTCCTCGTCCACCAGCCCACCGAACCCACACCGATACCGGCACCCGCACCCGCGGCTGCCGCCGATCCCGCGCCGGTCATCGACCGCCCCGACGTCGCGGACGAGGAACCGGAGATCATCCCGGCCGAACCGGTCCCGGCTCTGCCGGAAGCCCCGGCCCCGGCCTCGGTGCCGGTGGTGCCCCCCGCTCTGGTCGACCACGCACGCAAGGTCGCCACCGAGCACCGCACCCGCACCGGGAGCGACATCGACACCGCCACCCTGCGCGCTCGCCTCGGCATCCCGGAAGACCTCGCCGACGCGATCGTCGCCCAACTCGCCTGAAAGGAGGTGACCAGGTGCGCCCCAACCGTTTCTACGACGTGATCCGCATCGGCCCCGTGCGGGTCGGCACGTTCAACAACGGCCGTGGCCAGACCCGTCACACCGCCGCCTGCACCGCCCCCGAGTGCGGCTTCTCCACCGAACACCGCGACCGCTCAGCGGCCGAACTCGCCGCCCGCACCCACCGCTGCACCTGAGAGGAGGACACCGCCATGCAGCTCCCTGAGGACCAGCTCCGCTCCGGACACATCCCCGCTGACATCTACCGGCGGCTCCCGCCCGGCACCGATGTGCGACGTGTCGTGATCGTGCAGGAAGCACCCCGCTCCTACACCGGGCCGATCGTGCTGACGCTCGTCGTCGTCACCGGGTCGATCGCGGTGCTGCTGGTCATCGCCTTCGTCGCCCAGGTCGTGGCCGGTGCCGCCGTCGCGGTCCTGTCGGCCACCAGCGGACTCACCTACTCGATCAACCGCGCGGCCAAGCGCCGCGCTGTCAGCAAGTAACGCCCTCCGGGGCGGCCTCGGTCGCCAAACTTCCGCCGCCCCGGACGGCTCCACCCATCCAGATCCAACGGACCCGAAAGGGAAGCCTCATCATGCCCCAGCCCGCCCAGAACACGCGTGTCTGCCGCGACTGCGACGGCTTCGCCACCGCCGCGATCACCACTGGAGTCCCCCGCCCGGACGGCTCTCGCGCCACTCTCCGCGTCACCTGTCCGACCTGCAAGGGCACTGGCACCGCCCGCCGTGTGCGCCCGTTGGGGGCGGTGATCAAGTGACCGACACCGCCACGATGGCGGGCCTGGACCCGGCCACCCTCGCCGACGTGCTGAGGCTGGCCGGGTCTCCCGGCTTCGACCGCATCCAAGACCAGATCCGCCGTACCGGCGGCTGCACCGACCCGATCCGCCTGACCGGCTCGACCGTCACCCGCGACGCGGCCACGGGACAGGTGCTGCACTCGTACTCCACCGACACCGAGCCCGGTGGGGTCCTGCGCGTCGCCTGCGGCAACCGCCGCGCCTCCCGCTGCCCGTCCTGCGCCTGGACCTACGCGGGCGACACCTACCACCTGATCCGCGCCGGCCTCGTCGGCGACCCCGCCAAGGGCACCCCCGAGACGATCCGCGACCACCCTCGGGTGTTCGCCACGCTCACCGCGCCGTCGTTCGGCCCGGTCCACAACCGGCCCGGCAACCGGCCCTGCCGCTGCGGCACCCACCACGCCGAAGACTCCCCCGAGCTGGGCACACCGCTCGACCCGGACGCTTACGACTACGCGGGCGCGGTGCTGTGGAACAACCACGCCTCCGAGCTGTGGCGCTACTTCACGATCTACCTGCGCCGGGAGATCGCCAAGCGGGCCGGACTCACGCAGAAGGCCGCCCGCGAGCAGTCGCGGGTGTCGTTCGGGAAGGTCGCCGAATACCAAAAGCGCGGGGCCGTGCACTTCCATGCCGTGATCCGCTTCGACGGCCCGGCCGGCCCCGACGACCCGCCCCCGGCGTGGGCCACCCTCGACCTGCTCACCGACGCCATCCATGCCGCTGCCGCCCGCGTGGAAGTCGACGTACCCCCGGCCGGGGACCAACCGGCCCGGACCCTGCGATGGGGTACCCAGCTCGACGTACGCCCGATCCGCGCCTTCGGCGACGGCGAGGACATCACCGAGCAGGCGGTCGCCTCCTACGTCGCCAAGTACGCGACCAAAGCAGCCGAGACCACCGGCACCGTGGACCGCCGCATCGGCAACAAGGAAGCCCTGGTCCTCCTTGACGTCCCCGAGCACCCGGCCCGGCTCATCGCCGCCTGCCTCGACCTCCACCCGCTCTACCCGGACCGCAAGCTCCGCGACTGGGCCCACATGCTCGGCTTCCGCGGCCACTTCTCCACCAAGTCCCGCCGCTACTCCACCACCCTCGGCGAACTCCGCCAGGCCCGCACCGACTACCGCGCCGCCCAGCAACGCGCCGCCCTCGGCCTGCCCGACCCCGACGACGAGGAAGCAACCACGCTCACCCTCGCCCACTGGGCCTACGCCGGCCACGGCCACACCCCCGGCGAATCCTGGCTCGCCGCCAACATCCGCCGGGACCTGCAAGCAAGCCGCGAACTCGCACGCGAAGCGCTCACAGACCTGCGCTCGGAAGGGGAGGACTGGTGACCACGGACCGACTGCTCACCGTGCAGGAAGTCGCCGAACGCCTCGGCACGGGCGTGCGGTTTCCTCGACGGCTCATCGAGGAACGGCGGATCACCTTCGTGAAGGTCGGTCGACACGTGCGCATCCCTGAGAGTGCGGTGGACGCGTTCGTAGCTGCCCACACCGTGCAGCCGGTCAACCTGCGCCCGGTGGCTCTGCGGGGTGCTGCCTGATGGCGTCGAAGCGTAGATCCCGCCGACCGTTCGGCCGTGTCCGTAAGCTCCCGTCCGGCCGCTTCCAGGCTCGCTATCCGGGACCGGACGGCGTGTTGCGGCCTGCGGACCGGACGTTCGCCACGTCGACGGACGCCGACCGGTGGCTCATGCGGAAGCGCATCGAGATCGAAGAGGGCCGCTGGCTCGACCCCGCCGAAGGGCGGACGACCGTGCGGGACTGGTCCGCTCGCTGGCTGGCCGCTGTGGCTCCGCAGTTGAAGCACAAGACACAAGCAACGTACCGGTCACTGATCAACTCACGGATCAATCCGGCGCTCGGTGACCAGGAGTTGTCGAGCCTGCGGCCGATCACGATCACTGAGTGGGTGGCCGCGATGCGCACCGAGGGCCTGAGTGCCTCGCGCATCCGCCAGGCGTACCGGGTGCTGTCGCAGATCATGGCGTCCGCCGTGGACAACGACTTGATCTCGCAGACTCCGTGCCGTGGCGTCCGGCTTCCGCGTATGCCGCAGACCGAACCGCACATCGTCACGCCGCAGGAGGCTTCGGGCATCGTACGCGCCGCCGAGAAGCCGCACGACTTGCTGATCGCGCTGCTCGCCTTCGCCGGTCTGCGGGTGGGAGAGGCGTTCGCGCTTCGGCGCTCGGACGTGGACGTCGCCGGCGGCTTCCTCCTGGTCGACGAGAACCTGGCCGAAGCGAACGGCGCCCTCGTCTTCGACTCCCCGAAGTCTCATCAGAAGCGGCTCTTGCGGCTGGCACCCTCTCTGGCGAAGCGCCTCGGGGCCTTCCTCGAGGAGCTGCCCGGCGGGGAAGACGCGCTGTTGTTCACCACGCCCGCGGGCAAGCCGCTGCGCTACAACCAGTGGCGCAAGGCGTACTTCGACCCTGCCGTCTCGGCGGCCGGCCTGACCGACGTGACTCCGCACGACCTCCGGGCCTCCCACGGCACGTGGGTCGCCGACCGGTACGGCGTCATGACCGCCGCGCACCGCCTCGGCCACTCGAACGCGAGCGTCACCACCCGGCACTACGCCCGCCCGGTCGCCGGCCGCGACGACCAGGTGGCCGAAGCCTCCGACGCGTGGTTCAGCGGGCACGACGACGCCCATGGGGCACGTAGGGGGCACGATGACGACGGCGACGGTGCTGCAGGCGTCCCTGCAAGCATCTGACCTGCGGCGCAGCGGTCAACGGCCGTGATCGCCGAAAGGTCTTGAAAACCGTCGTGGCAGCGATGTCACCGTGGGTTCAAATCCCACCGCCTCCGCGCGATGAGCAGTGAGAGCGGCCCCTGATCCGAATTCCAGGTCAGGGGCCGCTCTCATGCATCGGTGCCGATGAGAACGGCGCACCTGAGTACCTGAACTCATGTGCGACGCCCGGTACGGCACCACACTGAGCGCATGAGCTCAGGAGATACGCCCCCGGTGGACGAGCCTTCCACCGGCCCGCAGATCGGCGTCAGCGTGGTGCTGCTTCTTGTCGACCTCATGCTCATCGCCGGGTCGGTGTACTGCGTCGGAACAGCGGGATGGGCCGACAGCTACGACAGCGACAGCGCCGCAGCGTCGGGTGCGCCGGAGGTGGCGGCGCAGGCGATGTGGCTGCTGGGCGGCAGCGCGGTCCTGACGGGCGGCGGCCTCCTCGCCCTGGGATGGCGCATCCCGGCATCGTGCAACTGGTTGTCCTCGGCGTAGGGGCGGCGCTGGTCTCCGCCATGGGGGCCGGCTGACAGCACCAGCGGGCGGCCTGCGTTGCCGGTCGTCGGCAGGTCGGATCTGGCCGCTCATGCGGGACGTCCGGGGTGTCCAACAGGTTCGCCTCGTGGCGCGCCCCCCGTCGCGACCCGGTCGGCGTTCCGTCCCTCCGCCCCTCGTTGGCCCACGGCCACTCCCCCTTCCGCCCCCGTGGAGCCTAGACGCCGCCCGCCGGCGGAAGCGGGCCCAAGTACCCCGTCAGGCGCCTGCGGAGGAGCTCGTACTCGGGGTGGCGGCGGGGCAGCGGGCCCGGAGGGCGTGTCACCGTGCGGGGTGGGGAGAGGGTCTCGCCCGCGCGGAACTGGTCCCGTGTCAGGTCGAGTTCGATGCCGTTGGGGAGACGGTTCCACCAGTGGTGGCCGTGCGGGGAGCCGTCCCGGCGTACGTCCGCGACCAGGAGGTCGCCGCCGAACAGGTCGTTGACGACCAGGGTCGTGATGTCGCAGTGGCCCACGGACGGGTTGTCAGGGCGCCAGTCGGGCAGGTCGTCGGGTGAGCAGGTGTCGGCGGCCCAGCAGGAGCGGAACGCCCTGTCGAGGTCGGGCAGGGACCACGGCGGCCGGATGGCGGTGGCGTCGCCGTTCATGACGCCGCCCGCAGCAGGCGGAGCTGGCCGATCTCCGTCGCGTTCTTCATCAGCTCCGCGTTGACCCAGGCCAGCATGTGCGCCGTCGTGCGGGACGGGTCGTCCGGCCAGGGGAAGGGCGCCGGGGCGTCGAGGCCGGCGTCCGTGAGGGTGTCGAGGTGGGCGAGCCACTCCGCGCGCAGGGAGCGGAGCCAGACGATCGTGGGTTCACCCGCGCCGGGCCACACGATCTCGGTGCGCTCACGCGGGCGCTCCCCGCGCGCGTGGTCCAGCGTCACGCTCCACCACCAGCCGATGTGCCAGCTCACCCAGGCGACGGTGGGCACCGGTACGGGGTCGGGCTCGGTGTCCGCCCAGTCGGGGACCCAGACGCCCTCGGGCGACCTGCGGACCGTCCAGCAGAGCGGGGCGGGCTCCCAGAGGAAGTCCTCCGGCTCCAGGCGCTCCAGGTGGTACTCGAACAGGGACCAGGTCAGGTCGAACTGCCAGCGGAGCAGGCCGGCCCGGGCGGTGGAAGGGGCGGGTACGGTCACAGTTCCTCGTCGGTGGCGAGCTGCTCCCAGTCCATGTCCAGCAAGGCCGTCTCCGCGTCACACCCCGAGGGGATGCGCGGCGTCGGCTGGAACCAGACCACGGTGAGGCGGGAACGGTACAGGGCACGGTCATGTCCGGGGTCGAGCGCCTCGGAGCGGAAGCTGCCGACGCAGGTCACGGCGGGCAGCACCTCCACCGGGCCGAAGCCGCCCGCGAACTGGTCGGGGTACTCGCGCGGCGGCGGGATCAGATGCACCGGGACGCCCGGGTGGACGTGTTCGGCGGACCGGAGCAGCCCGGCGATCGCGAGGTCGTTCAGCAGCTTGCACGGGTATCCCTCGAGCACGTCTCCGTACGTCGCCGCCAGGCGCAGCTCGGTCAGGTCCACGGAGCGGCCCGAGGCGAGGAGGACGCGGGAGAGTGCCATGGTCGGCACTTTAAGGCGCTGGTGCATGCGGGTCTTTCGAATTTCGGGCGCGTGCGCGGGAGGGCGTGGGGGGAGGAGGAACGGCAGGCCTCAGTGGCCGGTCCTGCGCGCGGCCGACGCGATCGTCGCGCGCGCCTCGCGTTCTGACAGGCCCGTGGCGCGGGCCGCGTCGACCAGGGGCTCCACCAGTTCGGGGCCGATGCCGTCCTCGTAGGCGCGGCAGGCCGCCCAGAACAGACGGGTGTTGCGCAGGCCCTCGTGCGCCGCGAGGACGAACTGGACGAGGCCCTGCCCGTGGTCACCCGCCGACGGGGGCGTCGGGTGGTGGGCGCGGGGCGGCGGCAGGAGCAGGCGCAGCAGGGCGGGAGGACAGGGCGCGGGCGCCAGGCCGGCGGTGCCGGGCGCGGCCCGGTACGTGCCGTGTTCCGTACGGGAGCCGGGGCCGACGAGGTAGCCGCCGGCGCCGCGGATGTCGATGCCGGGGGCGAGGCGGCCGGCGGAGTTGGGGACGACGACGTCGGGCGGGCCGCTGAGCCAGAGGTGGCGGCCGCCGCTCGGGGTGAGGACGACCACCGTGGGCGGGACGGTGAAGCCGTGCCGGGAGGCGAGGGCGCGCAGGGCGGTGCCGGGGTCGGTGCCGTTCTTCGTGTCGAGGTCCACGCCGACGAGGTGGTGCGGGGGCAGGCCGCAGGCGATGCCGTAACCGGTCGCGCGGGGAGCGGCGGCGAACAGGGCACGGATGCGCGCCGGGTCGGTGGTGGCGTCGTACACGCCGTGGCCGAAGCGGCCGCACTCGCCGTGGCAGGGCGGGTGGGACGGGTCGTCGCGGTGCGGGGAGCGCAGGGCCGGAAGCTTGGTGCGGGACAGCGGGATGACGGCCAGTCCGCGTTCGGCGGCTGACAGGGCGTGTGCGAGGGCCAGCGTCGTGGCCTGCCGGTCGGTGGTGGCCATACCCCTATGTTCGTACACATGTTCGAAGAAGGGAAGGGGGCAAGGGGTGGCACCCAAGGGGTGCGGGATCCGGCCGGGCCGGCGCCGAAACGCTTCCTCCCTTGGGGCGCCGGGGTCGTCGCCACTTCGGGTCGAACAGACCTCGAATCAGGGTCGACTCGGGGTTTATCAGCGGCTTCTCACGCTTGCGTGCGAATCACGGCTTCCGAGGTGGTTCCGCGGCGTCCGGTGGGCAATCCTGATCTTGCGACGTCGTGCACAGCACCAGGGCGGGGGGCCAACTTCCCTGGTGGAAGCCGTAATTCACAGCCGCAGTTCACAGCCGCAGTTCACGCATGGACGGCCTTGACCCGGTGCGTCCTTGGTTCTGGAGGGAACACAACATGGCAAGCATCCGTACCGCCCGTGTCGTCGCCGCCGCCGCCGCGCTCCCGCTCGCGGCCGCACTGTTCGCGGGGGTCGCGACGGCGGACAACGGCGTCGGCGCCCTCGGTACCGGAGTCGGCGGGGACAACTTCGGGAACTCCGCCACCACACAGCAGCAGGCCGTAGGGGCCGGCGCCGAGAACGAGAGCAATACCGCCCAGGTCAACGGCTCCGCGTTCACCAGCGTCAACCAGGGCGAGGACAACGTGGCCATCAGCTTCGCCCCCTTCTGGTGGCCGGCGCTCTGACCGCGTAGACAGGGGGGAGAGCCAGGGGGAGAAGGGGGTGCGGGACAGGGGGGAGGACGTCGGTCGCGGCGGCGCTTCGGCGCCGCCGCGCCGGGCGGCCGGTCCTCAAGGCGGCGCGCCGTGCGTCAGGGGGGACCCGCAGGACCCCTCATCCGCTCGTCCACCTCTGGGAGGTGGGGCGGGCCCCACCCCTACAACCTGAGGGGGATCCGGCTTCGGGACCTGCGGGCGATCCGCCGGGCGGGCCCTGCTCCTAGCGTGGACGACATGACCACACCCGTCTGCACCAGCGCTTCGAACGCCGCCGCCCCGGCGACGCAGACCCTCCCGTACGCGTCGTTCTCGTCGTACATGAGGGCCCGCCAGCCGGTGCTCCTGCGGACCGCCCGGTCGCTGACCGGAAACCCCAGCGACGCGGAGGACCTGCTGCAGACCGCCCTCGCCAAGACGTACGTCGCCTGGGAGCGGATAGAGGACCACCGGGCGCTGGACGGTTACGTCCGCCGGGCGCTGGTGAACACGCGCACCTCGCAGTGGCGCAAGCGCAAGGTCGACGAGTTCGCCTGCGACGAGCTGCCCGAGCCGGACCCGCTGCCGGCCGGCGACGACCCCGCCGAGCAGCAGGCCCTGCGGGACGCGATGTGGAGGGCGGTCATGCGGCTGCCGGCACGCCAGCGGGCGATGGTCGTGCTGCGGTACTACGAAGACCTCAGTGAGGCCCAGACGGCAGAGGTGCTCGGCGTCTCGGTCGGGACGGTGAAGTCGGCCGTGTCGCGGGCGCTCGGCAAGCTCCGTGAGGACGCTGAGCTGGGACTTGTTCGGAGTTGAGGGGGTATGAGCGGATCCTGAAGGGGGCTGCCGTCCGTCGGAGCGTGATCGATCATCCGCTCCCCTAGTGACATACCGCGCGGTATGTGCGCAGAATCAGCGCACACCGTACCGACGCCAGGCAATGTCGCCCAGGAGGACGCCGTGCTGAGCACCATGCAGGACGTACCGCTGCTGATCTCGAGGATCCTGACCCACGGGTCGTCGATCCACGGCACTTCGCAGGTGATCACCTGGACCGGCGAGGGGGACCCGCAGCGCCGTTCCTACGCGGAGATCGGCTCCCGGGCGGCCCAGCTGGCGCACGCCCTGCGCGAGGATCTCGGCGTCAGCGGCGACGAGCGGGTCGCCACCCTGATGTGGAACAACGCCGAGCACGTCGAGGCGTACTTCGCGATCCCCTCCATGGGCGCCGTGCTCCACACCCTGAACCTGCGCCTGCCGGCCGAGCAGCTCGCGTGGATCGTCAACCACGCCGCCGACCGCGTGGTCATCGTCAACGGCTCGCTGATCCCGCTGATCGCCCCGCTGCTGCCGCACCTCAAGACCGTCGAGCACATCGTCGTCTCCGGACCCGGAGACCGCTCCCCCTTGGCCGACACCCACGTCCAGGTGCACGAGTACGAGGAGCTGATCGCCGGACAGCCCGTCGCCTACGACTGGCCGGAGCTGGACGAGCGGTCCGCCGCCGCCATGTGCTACACCTCCGGCACCACCGGCGACCCCAAGGGCGTGGTGTACAGCCACCGTTCGATCTACCTGCACTCGATGCAGGTCAACATGACCCAGTCGATGGGCCTCACCGACCAGGACACGTCTTTGGTCGTCGTCCCGCAGTTCCACGTGAACGCCTGGGGCCTGCCGCACGCCACGTTCATGACCGGCGTCAACATGCTGATGCCGGACCGCTTCCTGCAGCCCGTCCCGCTCGCCGAGATGATCGAGAGCGAGAAGCCGACGCACGCCGCCGCGGTCCCCACCATCTGGCAGGGCCTGCTCGCCGAGCTCACCGCCCGCCCACGGGACGTCTCCTCCCTCACCCAGGTGACCATCGGCGGCTCCGCATGTCCGCCCTCGCTGATGGAGGCGTTCGACAAGCTGGGGATGCGGGTCTGTCACGCCTGGGGCATGACGGAGACCTCCCCGCTCGGCACGGTCGCCCGCCCGCCGGCCCACGCCGTCGGCACCGACGAGGAGTTCGCCTACCGGCTCACCCAGGGCCGCTTCCCGGCCGGCGTCGAGGCCCGCCTCACCGGCCCCGGCGGCGAGCGCCTCCCCTGGGACGGCGAGTCCGCGGGCGAGCTGGAGGTGCGCGGCCCCTGGATCGCGGGCGCCTACTACAACGGCCCGGACGCCGAACCGCTGCGCCCGGCCGACAAGTTCAGCGAGGACGGCTGGCTCAAGACCGGCGACGTCGGCACCATCAGCGCCGACGGCTTCCTCACCCTGACCGATCGCGCCAAGGACGTCATCAAGTCGGGCGGCGAGTGGATCTCCTCGGTGGAGCTGGAGAACGCGCTGATGGCGCACCCGGACGTCGCCGAGGCCGCCGTGGTCGCCGTCCCCGACGACAGGTGGGGTGAGCGCCCGCTCGCCACGGTCGTCCTCAAGGAAGGCGCCACCGCCGACTTCACCACGCTGCGTGCCTTCCTCCAGGAGGAGCGGAAGATCGCCAAGTGGCAGCTGCCGGAGCGCTGGACGGTGATCGAGGCGGTTCCGAAGACCAGCGTCGGCAAGTTCGACAAGAAGGTGCTGCGCCGGCAGTACGCCGAGGGCACGCTGGACGTCACGCAGCTCTGACCGACGCCCGGTCCCGGACACGCGCCGGGCGGTGAGCGCGACACCCGCGCCCACCGCCCGGCGCGGTGCTGTCCGTGCTCACGATCCGCGCCCGGACCGTCAGTTGGTCCCGATCCGCGACAGCAGGTCGACGATGCGCTCCTGCACCTCAGGGCTGGTGGACCGCTCCGCGAGGAACAGCACCGTCTCGCCCGAGGCCAGCCGCGGCAGGTCCGCCGCGTCGACGGCGGCCGTGTAGACGACGAGCGGGGTGCGGGTGAGCTGCCCGTTCGCGCGCAGCCAGTCGACGATGCCTGCCTGCCCGGCCTGGCGGTGCACCTGCATCAGGTCCATCACGACCAGGTTCGGCCGGAACTGACCCGCCAGCGTCACCGCGTCGGCGTCACCGGCGGCCCGCGCGACCTGCATCCCGCGCCGTTCCAGCGTCCCGGTCAGGGCCAGCGCGATCTCCGCGTGCTCCTCGATCAGCAGGACACGGGGCGGGTGCTGCTCGCTGTCGCGCGGCGCGAGCGCCTTCAGCAGGACGGCCGGGTCGGCGCCGTACGCGGCGTCGCGGGAGGCCTGACCGAGTCCGGCCGTGACCATCACCGGCACCTCCGCCGCGCCCGCCGCCTGCCGCAGCGACTGCAGAGCGGTACGGGTGATCGGCCCGGTCAGCGGGTCGACGAACAGCGCCGCCGGGAAGGCCGCGATCTGTGCGTCGACCTCCTCACGGGAGTGCACGATCACCGGACGGTAGCCGCGGTCGCTCAGCGCCTGCTGCGTCGACACGTCCGGCGCGGGCCACACCAGCAGCCGGCGCGGGTTGTCCAGCGGCTCGGGCGGCAGCTCGTCGTCCATCGGCTGCGGACGCGGCGGGTCCGCCACCTCCACGGCCCCGCCCGGACCGTCCAGCGGCTCGGGACCCTCGGCGGCGTCCGCGTCCGGCGCCCCTATCGCGTACGAGCGTCCGGCGGCCTCGGCGGCCGGCGCGAGCCGGGACTGCCCGGCCGGCGTCGGCGGCGCCGCGGGCTGGGCGAGGGCGGCGGCGGGGGTGCGGTCCTGCTGCGGCGCGTGAGCCTGGCCGGCGGGCGGTACGGGCCCGGCCTGCGGGTGCGGGCGGGCGCCCTGCCCGGCGCCGGGGGCCTGCCCGCCGGAGGTCTGGCCGTTCGCCGCGGCCTGGTCGCTGCGGGTGCCGAGCTTGCGGCGGCGGCCGGAACCGCCCGGCTGGTGCGGGGGCGGCGTGGCCGACGCCGGCGGCTGCTGCACCTGGGCGGCCTGCCGGTTGAACGGCACGCCCTGGCCCAGCGTCCGCACGCTGAACGCACGGCCCTGTGTCGAGTCGGGGTCCACCGGCGCGGCGGCCTCCGCGGGCAGCGGCTGGGCGGCCGGCCGGGCCGGCGCGGGCGCGCCCTCGGGCGGCAACGGGGTGCCACCCGACGGCGTGGGCTGCGGCGCGGTCGGTGCGGGCGCCGCACCGCCGCCGGAGGTGTCACCGGCGGTGGGCCACTGCTGCGGGGCCGGCGTCCCGCCGGGCGGGGTTGCCGCGCCCGGCGCGGGCGGGGCGGGCGCCTCGGCGGGAAGCGGCTGGGCCGGAGGGAGCGGGGCCGCGGCGGCCGGCGGGGGCGCCGGTCCCCACTGCTCGGGAGCCCCGGGAGCCTGCGCGGCGTCGGCGGGCGGGGCGACCGCGCGCCGACGGCGGCCGGTGGGCGCGCTGGTGGGGTGCGGCTGCGGCGGGGTGTGGTCCTCGGACTGGTCCACCGGAACGGCGGCGTGCTGCCCGGCATCGGCGACGGGTCCGCCCCCCGGTGCGGGAGCGGGGGCGGGGTGCGCACCCGCCTGGGGCGCCGGGGCGACGGCCTGGGCTGCCTGAGCGGCGGCGTCGGCCGGCTGCGGGGCCTGCGGGTTCGGATGCGGCGGAACGGGCTGAGGCGCCTGCGCGCCGGGCCCGGCCGGCTGGAGGCCCGGCACGGCGGGCTGGGGTGCGGGCTGCGCGTTCGGGCCGACGGGCTGGAGGTGGGGTCCGGCCGCCTGGGGCGCGGTCGGCTGCGGCGCATGCCGGTTCGGCGGGACCGGCTGCGCGTTCGGGTCGGCGGGGTGGAGGTTCGGCCCGGCCGCCTGGGGCGCGGCCTGCTGGTTCGGCGGAACAGGCTGCGGAGCCCGCGGGTGCGCGCCCACGGGCTGGAGGCCCGGCGCGGCGGGCTGAGGAGGGGGCCCGGCGGGCTGAGGAGCGGGCCCGGCGGCGGGTGCGTTCGGCGGTACCGGCCGCTGCGCGTCGGGCCCGACCGGCTGAGCACCGGGCGCGCCCGCGGCAGCGGCGTTCGGCCCGGCGGCCTGCTGATGCGCAGGTACGGCCTGACCCGCGGCGGGAACCACAGGCTGCGGAGCCGGACCGGCGGCCACCCCGTTCGGCACGGCACCCGGCGCCACGGGCGTGACCCCCTGGGCACCCGGGAGTTCCTGACCCCCCGGCACCTGACCCGGCGCCACGGGGGCCTGCGGAGCCGTCGGCGGCACCTGCGCGGCGACCTGCTGCCCTGCGACCTGCTGCCCCGCGGCCTCGGCCTGCGCCGCCTGCCCCGCCTGCTCGTCCTGGTCCGCCCCGGCCGGCGGCAGCGCGAACACCGTGCGCGGCGCGGCCTCCTGCGCCGCAGCCCGCTCGTTCGCGGCGGCCAGCGCACGCCGGCGCCGTCCGGTCGGCTGCGGCTGCTGATCCGGTCCCGTGCCCTGGGCGGGCACGTGCACGGCGACCGCGCCGTTCGCCTCGCCGGCCGCGGGCAGCGCCGGCGCGAGCGCCTGCTGCTCACCGGCCGCGCGCCGGGCCCGGCGTCCGGACGGCGAGGGCACACCCTGCGGCGGTACGGTCCCGCCAAGGCCCGTGTTGGAGGCCGCGGCGCCCGCCGCGTGCTCGGCCGCGGTGACGACGGCGCCCTCGGACACCCCCGCCCCTGCCGCCGGACCGGCGAGTTCGACCTCGGCGCCCGCCGCGCCCGCCGCGTCCTCGGCAGGACGGCCACGCCGCCGCCCGGTCCCGCCGGACACGGCCCCGTCCTCACCGGACGCCTGGGCCGGAAGCTGCGCCTGCGCCGGCGCGGCCTCGGCCGGAGCCGCCCGCCGCCTGCGCCGCCCGGTGGGCTGAGACGCCTCCGCGGCCGGAGCCGCCGGAGCCTCACCGTCGCCGTCGGGCACCTCGCTCTCCAGGAACGCGTCGACGGACGCGCGCCGCGCCCGGCGCCGCCCTCCGCCCGGGACGGGTTCGGCGGGAGCGGCCGCCTCCTCGGCCTGCGGGGCCGCCTCCCGCGGTACGGATCCCGCCCCGCCGCCGATCGGCACCTCGAGGACGAACGCGCTGCCGCTCATCCCCGGCACCTCGTGCGTCTGGAGCACCCCGCCGTGCGCCCGGACGATCCCCCGCACGATCGGCTCGTGCACCGGGTCGCCGCCGCCGTACGGGCCGCGCACCTCGATGCGGACGACCTCGCCGCGCTGGGCCGCCGCCACGACCACCGTGTTGTCCAGGTAACCGCCCGCCGACAGGGGCGTGTTGCCGGTCGCGTCGACGCCCGCGACGTCCGCGACCAGATGGGCGAGGGCGGTGGCGAGCAGACGCGCGTCCACCTCGGCCTCGATGGGCGGCGCGTGCACCGCGAACTGCACCCGGCCGGGGCCGATCAGCTCCACGGCGCCGTCGACGCCGGCCGCGACGACCGCGTCGAGCATCACCTTCGTACGGGCGATCTCCTCGGTGCCGGAGTCGAGACGCTGGTAACCGAGGACGTTGTCGATGAGGGTGGTGATGCGGGAGTAGCCGGCCGACAGGTGGTGGAGCACCTGGTTCGCCTCGGGCCACAGCTGGCCCGCGTCGTCGGCGGCGAGCGCGGCCAGTTCGCGGCGCAGCTCGTCGAGCGGGCCGCGCAGGGAACGGCCGAGGAGGGTGAGCAGCTGTTCGTGCCGGGCGGCGAGGGCCTCGTAGCGGTCCTTCTCGCGCTCGCCGAGGGCCGCGTACCGCTCCTCGTACGCGGCGAGTTCCTCCGCGTGCTTCTCGCGGAGCTCCTCCACCTCGGTGACGTGGCTCTGGCGCAGGGCGGTCAGCTCGGAGCCGTGCTCCTCGGCGAGCCGCTCCAGCTCCTCGGCGTGCTCCCGCTCGGCGTCCTCCTTCTCCTTGAGCAGCGCGTCGTAGGGGCGGCGGTCCAGGAACGTCATGACCGCGCCGACGAGCTGGTCGCCGTCGCGCACCGGGGCGGTGGTGAGGTCGACCGGCAGCTTGTCGCCGTTCTTGGCGTAGAGGACCTGGCCGCGCACGCGGTGCTTGCGGCCGGAGCGCAGGGTGTCGGCGAGCGGGGACTCGGAGTACGGGAACGGGGAGCCGTCCGCGCGCGAGTGGAGCACGAGGGTGTGCAGCTCGCGTCCGCCGAGTTCGCCGGCCCGGTAGCCGAGGATCTGGGCGGCGGCCGGGTTGACCAGGACGATCCGCCCGTCGGTGTCGGTGCCGACGACGCCCTCGGAGGCGGCCCGCAGGATCATCTCCGTCTGCCGCTGCGACCGGGCGAGTTCGGCCTCGGTGTCCACGGTGCCGGAGAGGTCCCGGACGACGAGCATCAGCAGCTCGTCGCCGGTGTAGCCGTAGCTGTCGTAGGTGTGCTGCGTGTTCTCGAGGTTGGCGCTGGTGACCTCGACGGGGAACTCGGTTCCGTCGGTCCGCCGGGCGGTCATCCGGGTCGGCTTGGTGCGTGCGCGCGGGTCGATGTGGTCGGGCCGCCGCATGGAGCCGGGGATGAGCTTGCTGTCGAACTCCGGCAGCAGGTCCAGCAGGCCGCGCCCCACCAGGGCGGTGCCCGGCGTCTCGAAGGCCTCGAGCGCGATGGTGTTGGCGTTGACGACGGTCCCGTTGGCGTTGACCAGCACCAGGGCGTCGGGAAGCGCGTCCAGTATGGCTGCGAGGCGAGCAGCGCCTCGGGATGGCCTGCTGCTCACGAGACGCTTCCTCCCTGTTACCGCGACGTGCCGACCGCTCGGGCCATCTTGCCAACGGGCCCGCAACGTGTCACGGGAGGGAGTCTAAGGGCTGGGGGTGCGCCGGGGACGCCGGATGGGACGCACATCGCACCCCGAGGTGACGGTGATGTGACGCCCGGTACGTCCGCGACCGCGCCTGCCTGGGCCGACGCGCCGTGAACCTTCGCGGGACCTTTACGCCCCGGGTGCACCTTGCGTCCGGCCCGCGTCGGGCAGCAGCGGCACCAGCCGGTCCCACCGCTCGATCGCGCACCCGTTCGTCCGGTCGTACGCCGCGTCGACGCGGCGGCCCGCCCAGGTGCCGGTGATCCGGGCGGTGGCGGGTCCGCCGTACTGCATGGTGCACACGGCGTCCTCCGGCACCGGCGCGAAGGCGTCCCGCCCCCACCGCGTCCGCCGCTCGACGGCCGCGCAGGCGCCGTCCGGGTCGGGATGCGTCCCGCCGCTCGGCCGGCACCGCACCTCGTACGTCCCGTCCGCCCCGCCGCCCGCGTGCCGGACGGTGACGGTGAGCCGGTCGCCGGCCGGCGCCGCCTCCCCGGCCCGCGCCGGGGAGGGGGACGCGGCGAGCGGGGAGAGGACCGCGACGAGCGCGGCGCCCACGGCGAGGAGCCGCGGCTGCGTGGACGATGAGGAAGGCAACGGAGACAGGGAAGTCATGCCGTGATCAACGCGCCGGAACGCGGGACGTTGCGCCACGACGGCGTGCCGGTCGTCAGGACTTTGCTCTGCGGGCTCCCCGCCTAGTACCGTGGGGGGCGATTGGTGACACCCCACACGGTTGTGTCATCATCGGCACGCACCACCCACTCGCGCCCGCGCGCAGCAGGTTGTGCATGGAGGCGTCGCCTAGTCCGGTCTATGGCGCCGCACTGCTAATGCGGTTTGGGCCTTAAAGCCCATCGAGGGTTCAAATCCCTCCGCCTCCGCCCCGATCACGAAGCCCCGGCCCCAGCGGCCGGGGCTTCGTCGTTCCCTCGCCGTTCGTGCCCGATAGCGCGTTTTCGCAGGTCACAAGGGGTAGGGCAATCGGATTTCACATGGCGGCGGCAGTCATGTAATGTTCTTCCTGTCGCCGCGAGCGGGCCGAAAGGGCCGGGAGCGGCGAGACAAATGAAGAGACAAGCACTCGTAGCTTAACGGATAGAGCATCTGACTACGGATCAGAAGGTTGCAGGTTCGAATCCTGCCGAGTGCACACAGGTGAGAGGCCCCGGAGAGATCCGGGGCCTCTTGCGTTGCCGGGGCGTACAGCAGCGCAGTACGGCAACCGCGTCCGCCGCTGCCGCCCATGACGTCGGGCAGTTTGCCGATCGCGGCCCGGACTGACGGGCCGCCTGAGGCGGATCGCGTCAGGCGTGCAGGACGACCTTTCCGGCGACGGTGCCGGACTCGGCCAGCCGCATCGCCTCGGCGGCCCCGGTGAGGGGCAGTTCGGCGGCGATGTGGGCGGTGATGTCACCGCGCCCGAGGGCTTCGAAGACCTCGGTGAGGTCGGTGCGCAGCCGGGCGCGGAAACGGCTGCGGTTCAGGGCTCGGCCGGCCCAGACGTTGAAGAAGTAGGCGCGGCGGCGGTTGGGCAGGGCGTTCCACAGCCAGACCCGACCGAGGAGCTTGAGGACGGGCCACTGCTTGGAGCCCTCGTCGTCGCGGGTGGAGGCGCTGCCGTAGGAGACGAGGGTGCCGCCGGGCGCGAGCAGGCGCCAGGAGTCGATGATGCCGCGGCCGCCGACGTGATCGAAGACGGCGTTCACGCCGCGCGGGGCGAGCTCGCGGACGCGAGCGGGGATGTCCTCGCCGCGGTAGTCGATCGGGCTCACCCCCCGCTCCCGCAGGGCGGCGTGGTGGCGCACGGACGCGGTGCCGATCACCTTCGCTCCCGCGGCCTGCGCGAGCTGGACGAGGACGGAGCCGACGCCGCCGTTGGCGCCGTGCACCAGGACGGTCTGCCCCGCGCGGACGCGGGCCTTGCGGTGCAGCATCTGCCATGCCGTGATGCCGTTGATCACCACGGTCTCGGCCTCCGCCGCACTGATCCCCTCCGGGACCGGCACGACATCGGCGGCGTCGACGACCACGTGGCTGGCCCAGCCGCCGACCTTCAGCAGTACGGCCACCCGGCTGCCGACCAGCGCGGGATCGACACCGTCGCCGGCCTCCGAAACCGTGCCGACCAGGTCGTAGCCGGGGACGAAGGGGAAGGGCGGCTGGTCGTAGTAACGGCCGCGGCGCATCTGCTGCTCGGCGAAGGAGACACCGGTCGCCTCCATGCGGATGACCACCTGTCCGGGACCGGCGTTGGGGACGGCGCCCCGCCGCACCTGCAGTCCCTCCGGTTCGACCTTGCCCGGCAGTACGACCTCGATCATTTCTGCGGCGTTCATGGCGACCTCCATCGACTCCATCGACTGCGTTATCGGCTAGTGCGTTAGTTAGAAGCTATAACTCGCCACAGTGACAGTCAAGCACGTTCGTAATAGGGTCTAACTCCGAGCGTGCGGGAAGCCCGCTCACCCGGACCACGGAAGCCGGCGAACACGACAGGGAAGGGATCAGCACATGGCCATCGCGGGCAAGGACACCCCACGTGAGCGCTACCGCGCCCAGCTACGGGCCGAGATCAAGCAGCATGCCTGGGAACAGATCGCCGCCGCCGGAGCGCCCGGGTTGTCCCTGAACGCCATCGCCAAACAGATGGGCATGAGCGGCCCCGCGCTCTACCGGTACTTCGCCGGCCGCGACGAGCTGATCACCGAACTGATCCGCGACGCCTACCGCAGCCTCGCCGACACCATCCGTGCCACCGCCGACTCCGGCGCGGACCTGGCCGGGCTGGGACACGCCCTGCGTGCCTGGGCCCTGGACGACCCCCAGCGCTACTTCCTCATCTACGGCACACCGGTACCCGGCTACCACGCCCCCGACGACATCACCACGATCGCCTCCGAGATCATGGGCGCGCTCCTCGACGCCGCCCAGCTTGGCGACACCCCCGCCGACACCCCGGACGACTCCCGCTTGGAGGCCCACCTCGCCGAGCACCGCGAGTGGGCGGCCGGCCACCCCGCGCCCCCCTCCGCCGTGCGCCGCGCCCTGCTTTTCTGGACCCGCCTGCACGGCGTGCTGTCCCTGGAACTGGCAGGCCAGTTCACCGGCATGGGGCTCGACCCGGCCGATCTGTACTTCAGCGAACTGCGCCACCTGACCCGATAGGAAACGCCTGCTGCGCGCGCTGTGCCTGTACCGATCTCCGCTCAGCCACGGACCAGGAGGCCGCTGACATCCACGGCCGACGTCCACGACACCTCACGCCGCCGCCGGAAGCTGACCGTGACCCTGATTGACCGGCCGGGTCACGGTCAGCGACGCTTGCAGTGCGTGACCGCTGGTCAGACGCGGTCCTGGAAGACGATGTACCAGGGGTACGTCCCCACCACGGCGCCGTCGGCCGTCACGGCCTCCAGCGTGTAGAAGTACGTGTCCCCCTTCGTCGCCGTGGCGTCCTCCCACGTCCGGGCGTCCGCCGGGAGCAGTCCGTCGTGCTGGGGCTCGTACGCCTTGGTCGCCGGGTTCCACCGGCTCACGCGGTAGCCGGTGACCGTGGCGCAGCGGGCCGCGTCGGTGCACTGCCAGTCGACGGACGGACGAGTGGCCGTCCGGTTGTGGCCCAGGCTGCCGAGGCTCCAGTCCCGGGTGACGGTCACGGACGGCCGGACGTCGAGCTCGGTGGCCTCCACCACGGTGACCTTCGGGTCGCTCGGGTGCAGCGTGTTGCCCCAGTGGTCCTTGGCGACCACCGCGTACACGTGCGTCTCGCCGTCCGGCAGGTTGCCGCAGAGGATCGCGAGCCAGTTGCCCGTGCCGTCCCAGCACGCGTCGGGACCGAGCCACTTGACCGTGGAGTCGCCCTGCCGGACGCCCTTCCACACCACGTACTCGTCGATGTCGTCCTCGGGCGAGGCGGCCCAGCTCACCAGCATGCCGTCGTTGCGCGGGGTGACCTTCACGCCGGTGACCGGGCCGGGCGCCACGGTGTCGCCCGTGCGGACGGCGAGCTGCGCGGAGTACGCCGACTCGTTGCCGTACGGGTCCACCGCCGTGACGGCGTACGTCACGTACGTGTTCACGGGCATGTCCACGTCGTAGCAGTTGCCGCCGTTGCTCGCCTCGTCGCTCTCCTCCGCGACGCAGGTCACCCGGGTGCGGGCGGTCGGGTCGAACGTCGTGCCGGGCGAGCGGTACACGCGGTAGTGCCCGCCGTTGTCCCAGTCCTCGTAGAAACCGTCGGGCTGGCTCCAGTGCACGTCGGTGTGGCCGGGCCGGGCGACGGCGGTGACGCCGGTCGGGGACTTCGGTGGCATCCGGTCGATGCCGTCGCTGGTGACCGTCGCGTACGCCCCCGGGTTGCCGGCCGCGTCGAGGGCCCGGACCCGGTAGTACGTGTGCGTGTTCACGCCGCCGCTGGTCCGGTACGACGTCGTGGTCGTCGTACCGCGCAGCTCGAACGGTCCGGCCGCCGCGGACGAGGCGTACACCTCGTACTTCGCCGTGTCGGCGGCCCGCTGCCAGTTCAGGGTGTCCCACCACCCGTCGCCGGTGGCGACCGTGAGTCCGGTGGGGGCCGCCGGCCCGGTGCGGTCGACGGTCGTCGCCGTCACGTCCGGGCTGCCGGTGGACTCGCGGCCTGCCTTGTCGACGGCGCGGACCTCGTACAGGAAGGTCTGGCCGGTGGCGGGCGGAGTGTCGACGAAGGACCGGGTGGTCAGCAGGGACGTCCCGCTGACCTTGGCCCAACCGGTGGCGCTCAGCCGGCGGTACACGCGGTACCCGGCGAGGTCCATCTCCTTGTTGGCGGCCCAGCGCAGGGTGGTCCTGGCCGTCACCCGGTCGTACGTGGCGGTGAGGCCGGTCGGGGCGAGCGGCTTGACCTTGTCGACGGCGGCCTCGGTGCGCGGGGTGTACGTGAAGACGGCGCCTGCGAAGCCCGTCCATGCGACGTAGTCCACGCGGAGCGTGTGCCTGCCGGCCGGGATGGTCAGGTCGACGGTCCTGCGGGCGGTGGTGGAGACGTTCTTCCACAGGTCGATCTTGCGCACACCGTCGACGTAGACGCGCATGCCGTCCTGGGTGGCGGCGGAGAGCCGGAAGGGGCCGCCGGAGCCGAAGTCCCGGGTGAGGGACCAGCGGACGGAGAAGTTGTCCTTGGGCAGCGTCACGCCGGCCGGGTCGCCGTACCCGTAGTTCTCCTTGATGGCGGTGTCGCAGGCGGTGAGCTTCGGCGTGCCGCTGAAGGTGGAGTTGCCGAAGTACTGCGCCCTCCAGAGGGGAGAGGCGCAGGTGACCGCCGCGGAGGCGGGGGCGGCGTTGATCAGGCCGCCGGTGGTGGCGAACGCCGCCGCCGCGGCCAGCGCGGACAGCCGGGTACGAGTCATCACAGGGAGTGGGCCCCTTCTGGACCAGGGGAAAGCATGAGGGACGGGCAACGCCTGTGTGACTCATGAGGTGGGGACAGGGTTGCCCCGCCCGCTCACCATGACATGCCGGACGGCGACGGACAGGGCGGCCGAGGCCCGCGACGCCGGGATCAGGGGCGCACGGCGGCGGGGGACTCCTCGTCCGGGAGCCGCGTCACCGCCAGGGCCGCCGCGTCGTCCTCGAGTTCGCCGGTGTGGCGGAACAGGGCGGCCAGCATGGCATCCAGCACCGCCCCGGGGTCCGGGGGCAGAGGGCGGGTGAGCGGGGGGACGGGGTCGAAGAAGGCGCCGGCGCGGTCGCGGGCCTCGATGATGCCGTCGGTGAACAGCACCAGCGTGGCGCCCGGAGGCAGGTCGTAGTGGTCCACCGGGACGGCCTGCCCGGCCAGGTCGCCCAGGCCCAGCGGCAGCGACGGCTCCTTCGGCTCCAGCGCCGTCACCCCGCCCTCGTGGACCAGCAACGGCGCCGGGTGCCCCCGGTTCGCCACGCGGAGCGTGGACCGGTCGGGGAGGATCTCGACGAAGACGGCGGTGACGAAGTCCTCGAAGGGCGGGTCCTCCTCGCGGCCTTTCAGGTCCTGCACCTGGATCTCCGCGGCCTCGACGACCGACGGCAGGTCCGGCACCTGCAGGGCCGCCGCGTGGAAGACGCCCAGCAGGGTGTTGACCAGGGTGACCGCCTGGGTGCCCTTGCCGCGGACGTCCCCGATCACCAGGCGCAGCCCGTGGGGCGTCTCGTGCACCCCGTACAGGTCGCCGCCGATCAGGGCCTCCTCCTGGGCGGCCTGGTACCGGCCGGCCAGGCCCAGCCCGCGGACCCGCCCGGGCACGGTGGGCAGCATCGCGCGCTGGACGGCTTCCGCCACCTCGCGTGACGTGCGCAGCTGCTCCCGTTCGCGGGCGAACATCCGGTTGAGGAAGGCCGCGACGACCGTCAGGGTGATGAGCGTCGTGAAGCCGATGACGTTCGCCCTGGTGAGCACGTCCTGGTTCTCGCGGAGGGACAGGAGCCAGCCGGTCAGGCAGGCCACCGCGCCGCTCGTGACCGTCCAGGTCAGGGAGTACATCGGCGCCGCGATCAACGACACGGTCGCCAGCAGCGGGAAGGTGTTGAACGGAGGCCAGGCGAGGTCGATCAGGACCGCGACGACCAGCGCGGTGGCCGGCAGGGCACGGGACAGGGCGACCCTCCTCGGGCGCCTTCCACGCTGGTATCGCTGCATCCGCACGGCCCCCGGTCGTCGCCGTACCGTTCCGCGCCCCAGTGTTCGGCATGCCCTCCCGCGCGGCCACCGGACGGGGCCCGTTCGCGGACCGCCTGGCGCGTGCCGCTCAGGCCGCGGGCGGGATGTTCTGGTTGGCGTGGAAGAAGTTGTCCGGGTCGTAGGTGTGTTTGACGGCGCTGAGGCGTGCGTAGTTGTCGCGGTAGGTGGCGCGGACGCTGTCGGCGTCGCCGGACTCGCCGAGGAAGTTGACGTAGGCGCCGCCCATGGAGTGCGGGTGGAGCGCCGTCGAGTAGTCGACGCACCACCTGCGGATCAGGTCGGCGTTGGCCGGGTCGGGGTCGATGCCCGCGATGACGCCGGACCAGGTCGCGTCCCGGTAGGCCCAGGCCGTCTCGCCCGGGGCGACGTCATGGGCCGCCCCGTCCACCGGGTACAGGTGCATGGTCGACAGGCCGGTCGGCAGCTCCCGCCCGAACCGCTCGTGCACCGCGAGGGCCTCGTCGGTGACCGTGTCGAAGAAGTCGCCGCGCCAGTACCACTGGAGCCCCTTGGGGACGAGGTCGTCGAACATCGTCTGGAGCATCGGGTACGGCATCGGCGTGGCGAAGTGGAAGGCCGGCGGGGCCGGGTCGTCGACCACGGACAGCACGTCGTCCAGGCGTCCGCCCTCCAGGTCGCCGGTGTAGCACCAGATCACGGCGCACACCTTCCGCCCGTGGAGCGGCTCGGGGAAGGGCGGGGCGGGCGGGACGGTCATGACGGCGAAGAAGCCGTTGAGGTCCTCGGGCGCCGCGGGCAGGAACTCCCGGTACCAGCGCAGCACGTCCTGGATCTGCTCGACCGGCCAGACGGTGGCCGCCACGCCGACCGTGTGCACCGGGTGCAGCCGGAAGGTGAAGGACGTGACCACGCCGAAGTTGCCGCCGCCGCCCCGCAGGGCCCACAGCAGGTCCGGGTGTTCCTTCTCGGTGGTGGTGACGACGCTGCCGTCGGCCAGGACCACGTCCGCGGCGACCAGGCTGTCGATCGTCAGACCGTACTTGCGGGTGAGGTGGCCGTGGCCGCCGCCCAGCGTGAGACCGCCCACGCCGGTGGTGGAGTTGATGCCGGCGGGCACGCCGAGCCCGAAGGTGTGCGTCTCGTGGTCCAGGTCGCCGAGCTGGCTGCCCCCGCCCACCTGGGCCGTCCTGTTCACCGGGTCGACCCGCACCCAGCGCATCGGGGACAGGTCGAGGGTGAGCCCGCCGTCGACCAGACACAGGCCGGGGCCGCTGTGCCCGCCTCCGCGCACGGCGAGCTCGACGCCCGTCTGCCGGGCGAAGGCGATCGTCGTGCGCACGTCCGCGGCGCCCGTGCAGCGCGCGACGGCGGCGGGACGGCGGTCGATCATGGCGTTGTAGAGGGAGCGGGCCTCGTCGTACTCGGCGTCCTGCGGCGTCACGAGGGGGCCTCGCAGGGCCTCGCGCAGATTGTCCAGTGCGGTTGCGTCCATGCCGCTCATATGCGGACACCCCTTGGAGCAGTGCGGAACCGGATGCGGGCCCGCGGGCGGACGCACCGGCGTCGCGCGCCTCGGAGGCGTCCGGCCGGTGTTCGTCCGGGGTCCTGGGCAGCGGTCCCCGGGTGTCCCGGGGAGCACCCTGCTCCTTTTAGTGTGACGCCGGTCACATGGGTGCGCGATGTGGGCGCGGGGTCATCGCGGCGGGTCCGGATTCCCGTGCTGGCGCAGGGCGTTGCGCAGGTGGTTGGTCAGGGCGGTGGCCGCCGCCGTGAGGAAGATGAAGCTGTAGAGGATCTGCAGGATCGCGACCAGGCGCGCGGACTGTCCGCGGGGGGTGATGTCGCCGTACCCGACGGTCGCGAGCGTGACCATCGTGAAGTAGAGGGCGTCCAGGCGCGTGGCGATGCCGTCCAGTTCGCCGGGGCGCTGGGCGAGCCCCTGGTAGGCGGTCGCGAAGACCAGCACGGACAGGCACATCAGCGGCGGGATCACCAGCCCCGGACGGACGCCCGGCACGTTCAGCAGGACCCGGGCGACCTGGATCAGCAGCAGGACGGCGATCAGCGTGAGGACCGCCCCGAAGAGCACCCAGCTCAGCACCGGCCGGCGCGGCCCCAGCCGGTCCAGCGGCAGCAGGAAGTACGCGGTGACCATCGCGGTCAGCCCGGCCGCCTGGATCACCCAGGGCCAGGCACCGGACCGGCCGGCGGGCGCGCGCTCTACGCCGGGGACCCGCGGCGGGGTGCGCACAGGGCCCAGATGATGAAGCCGTCGACGACGATGAGGACGATCGACCACACCGGCTGGTAGGGCAGCCACACGAAGTGGGCGATCATGCTCAGCCCGGCCAGGCCGACGCCCACGGCACGGGCCCAGGTCGCCCCCTTGAACAAGGCCAGGCCAGCGGCGGCCACCAGGGCGCCGAGGATCAGATGCACCCAGCCCCAGCCGGTCAGGCTGAACTCGTACGTGAAGTTGGGTGTGGCGACGAAGACGTCGTCCCGGGCGATGGCGGCGATGCCCTCGAAGATCGCCATGACGCCGCCGAACACCATCAGGAACGCGGCGGCGACCGTCCAGCTCGCCGCCCAGGGGCTCTCGGCCTCCCGGCCCGCCCCGCGAAAGCCCGTACCGCTGACATTGCTGGTCATGTTTCCCGACCTTCCGGATGTCCCCGAGCGGTTCGATTCCCTTCAGACTGGCACCGCGGGCCCCGCCCGGCACTTCGGCGGGTGAGTCCGGGTCAGCTCCCGTACGGCTTCCTGTGCGGGTCATCTCTTGCGGCGGCTCTCCTCGCGGAAGGCGTCGGCGAGCGCGGTGGCCCGCCGGAACCAGTCGTTCAGTACGGCCAGCTCCTCGGGGGAGTAGTCCGCGAACAGCTCGGTGAGGCGGGCGTAGTAGGGCTCGTAGAGCCGGCGGGCCATGGCCACCGCGTCGGGCACGGCGGCCACGCGGACGCGGCGGCGGTCGGCGGGGTCGGGGCGGCGGGTGATGAAGCCGGCCCGTTCCAGGCGGTTGAGGACGCCCGTCATCGCGCCGGTGGTGACATGGACGCGCTCCGCGAGCTCACCGGCGGTGAGCAGGTCGTCCCCCGCCTCCAGGACGAAGCCGAAGCAGGTCACGTCGGTCACGTTCAGGCCCATGACCTGGGCCATCTCCTGCTGGCCGATCAGATGGGTCGCGATCAGTCGGTCCATCGCCCACATCGCCTCCTGCTGCGTGGCGGGCGGGCGCGGATTGGCGTGCATGACGAGGCTTCCCATTTCTCTTAGCTTGTGAGAGGTTTCTGTTGTAAATTCCTTAGGACGTGAGACATCTGGAGGACGTCCGTCGTCCGGAGGAACGCCGACGCCGCGGAAGGGCAGACATGAGCGCGCACCCATATGACCACGGGCACACGGTCGCCGGCTGGACCGGCTGCGGGATCGCTCTGGCCGGAACGGCCCTCCTGGGCGCGGGCGTCTGCACCGTCTCGGGGCCGCTGCTCGCCGCCGGAGCGGCGGTCGACGTGCTCGCCCTGCTCGTCACCTGGGTCCTGCACCTCGCCGGATGGGGCAAGCCGTCGGGGCCCCGGCCGCGGGAGGAGTGGAGCTGGCGGGTGCGGGACAGCGGGGCTCGCGCGGGGCACGCGGAGTGCCTGGGCTGCCGGTGGGCGGGGCGGAGGGGCGGGACGGCCGAGGTGCCGGCGCCCGTGACCGTGACCGCGCCCGTGACCGTGACCGCGCCCGTGACCGCGCCGGGCGAGCGGGCGGCCGAGGCCGACGCGGTGGGCGCCGGGGGCTGAGCCGGTGGCCGCCCCGCTGGGGAGCGGCCCGTTGTCAGTGGTCCCCTCTACTCTCGGCCGGGATGGCACAGGCATGGCGGTGCGCGGGGCTGAGCTGGACGGCGGGCGGTCCCGTGCTGATCTGGGACGGGGGCCGGCGCTCGGCGCTGACCTGGGGGAAGACGGTGGCCTTCGGGGTCACGGAGGGGGGAGCGCGGACCTGTGTGGGAGCACGGGGGAACACATGTCCGCCGGCCGCGCGGGTGTCCGCGCGGAGCACCGGGCCGCGCTGCGAGGAGTGCGCCCGCCTGGACCGGGCGCACTCGGTGGCCGCCGACACGCTCGCCGACGACCCGCGGCCGTACCGGGTCTACCTGGCGTGGTTCGGGCCCGGGATGACCAAGGTCGGGATCACCGCCGAGCGGCGGGGGCCGGCCCGGCTGCTGGAGCAGGGCGCCATCTGCTTCAGCTGGCTGGGCACGGGACCGCTGATGGCGGCGCGCCGCACCGAGGAGCTGCTGCGTGCCGCCCTGCGCGTGCCGGACCGCATCCCCTACGCCGCCAAGCGGGCGGCGCGGGCGGCGCTCCCGGCGACCGCGGAGGAGCGGGCCGCCGAGATCGCCGGGCTGCACGCGCGGGCGCTGGCCCTCACCGGCTGGCCGGAGTCGCTCGACCCCGCCCCCTGCCGTCCGGTCGACCATGTGGAGGCGTTCGGGCTGGCGCAGGCGCCGGCGCCGGTGGGCGCGGTGGGGGAGCTGACCGCCGGCGGCACGGTGAGCGGGGAGCTGGTGGCTGCCGCCGGTCCGGATCTGCACCTGGCGACGGACCGGGGCGTCCTCGTGCTGGACACCCGCCTGCTGCCCGGCTGGGAGCTGGTCCCGGCAGGGGGACGCGGGGTCGAGGTGCCCGTGCGGGCGCTGAAGGAGCGGCCGACCGCGCAGGACGGGCTGTTCTGAGCAGCGGGGAGGGAGGGCGGGTGCTGGACCGTCCACGCCTCCGCGGGTGATCGTGTCCGGCATGAGCGCCCACCCTCCGACCCCGCCCGCCACCCCCGACGAGCCCCCCGCGACCGCCGGGACCGCCGGGGCCGACGGAACCACCGAAACCGCCGAGGTCCGCCGCTTCTGGCAGCACCTCGGCCTGCCCGGCCTCGTCGATGTGCACACGCACTTCATGCCCGAGCGCGTCCTCCACAAGGTGTGGGCGTACTTCGACGGCCTCGGCCCGCTCACCGGCGGTATCGAGTGGCCGATCACGTACCGCGAGGAGGAGGCCGAACGGGTCGCGCTGCTGCGGGCGTTCGGCGTGCGCGCCTTCACGGCGATGCTGTATCCGCACAAGCCGGGCATGGCTCACCGGCTCAACGACTGGGCGGCCGGCTTCGCCCGCCGCACCCCCGACTGCCTGCACACCTCCACCCTCTTCCCCGAGCCCGGCGCCGCCGCCTACGTCCGCGAGGCCGTCGAGCACGGGACGCGCGTCTTCAAGGCGCACGTCCAGGTCGGCGGGTACGACCCCTCCGACGAGGCGCTCGACGCCTGCTGGGGGCTGCTCGCCGAGGCGGGCACACCGGTCGTGGTCCACTGCGGGTCGGGCCCCGCCCCCGGCAAGCACACCGGCCCCGAACCGGTCGCCCGCGTGCTCGCCCGCCACCCTCGGCTGCGGCTGATCGTCGCCCACATGGGCATGCCCGAGTACGAGGACTTCCTCGGCCTGGCCGAGCGGTACCCGGAGGTCCGTCTCGACACCACCATGGCGTTCACCGGCTTCAGTGAGCGGATGGCGCCGTTCCCCAGGCGGGCGCTCCCCCGCCTGACCGCCCTCGGCGACCGTGTCCTGCTCGGCACCGACTTCCCCAACATCCCCTACAGGTACGCCCATCAGCTCGAGGCCCTCGCGGGTCTCGGACTCGGCGACGACTGGCTGCGGGCGGTCTGCCACGACAACGCGGCCCGGCTGTTCGGCCTCACCGACCCACCGGAGCCGCCCGCCTGAGAAACACCTGTGGGTTTCTCAGGGAAAACACAGACAGACGCAAGGGTGCTCTCAGGGGACGCCCCGATCGTGTCCGGTATGACCACGATCTCGCCCCAGGGGCGCACCGAACTGCTGAGGCCGGACGGGAGCTCCGTCCGGGTGCTGGTGGTGGACGACGAGCAGTCGATCACCGAACTGCTCTCCATGGCCCTGCGCTACGAGGGCTGGCAGATCCGCAGCACGGCCGACGGCCGGAACGCCCTGCGCGCGGCCCGTGAGTTCCGGCCCGACGCCGTCGTCCTGGACATGATGCTGCCCGACATGGACGGGCTCACCGTCCTCGGCCGGCTGCGCCGTGAACTCCCGGACGTGCCCGTGCTGTTCCTCACCGCGAAGGACGCCGTCGAGGACCGGATCGCCGGGCTGACCGCGGGCGGCGACGACTACGTGACCAAGCCGTTCAGCCTGGAGGAGGTCGTCGCGCGGCTGCGCGGGCTGATCCGCCGCTCCTACGCGGCCGACCGCCGCTCCGACGCCCTGCTGGTGGTCGGCGACCTCACCCTGGACGAGGACAGCCACGAGGTGACCCGAGGCGGGCAGAGCATCCATCTGACCGCGACCGAGTTCGAGCTGCTGCGCTTCCTGATGCGCAACCCGCGCCGCGTGCTCAGCAAGGCGCAGATCCTCGACCGCGTCTGGTCCTACGACTTCGGCGGCCAGGCGAACGTCGTCGAGCTGTACATCTCCTACCTGCGCCGGAAGATCGACGCGGGCCGGGAGCCGATGATCCACACCCGGCGCGGCGCCGGTTACCTGCTGAAGCCCGCGGTGTCGTGAGCGGACCGGGACGGCCGCGTCCGCGCACGCTGCGGACGCGGCTCGTCGTCGCGTCCGTCACGCTGATCGCGGTGGTGTGCGCGGTGATCGGCACGGTGACCGCGCTGGCCCTCCGCTCCCATCTGTACGAGCAGCTCGACGGGCAGCTGCGCGAGGCGGCGATGCGGGCGACGGGCGGCCCGGCCGGCGACGGACCGCGTCCCGGACCGCCCTCACACGCCCTCGACTTCGTGACGAGGGGCCCGCAGATGTTCGGCACCGTCGGCGCCACCGTCGTGGACGGCACGGTGACCGACGGGGTGGTCAGCGACTCCCGCGAGGTGAACGGCGTCCGCACGCCCGAGGCCGGCCGCCTCACCGGCGCCCAGCTCGCCGCCCTGGAGGACGTCCCGCGCGACCGGCAGGAGCACACCGCCGAGATCCCCGGCCTCGGCGGCTACCGCGTCGTCTACGAGGAAGGGCCCAACGGCGCCTTCTACGTCGCCGTCCCCACCGCCGACGTGGACGCCACCGTCACCACCCTGATCCTGGTGGAGATCAGCGTCACCGCCGCCGGTCTGGTCGCCGCGTCCCTGGCCGGCGCCGTCATCGTCGGCGTCGCCACCCGCCCGCTGCGCCGGGTCGCGGACACCGCGACCCGCGTCGCCGAACTCCCCCTCCACCGAGGCGAGGTGACGCTGAAGGAGCGCGTGCCGGAGTCCGAGTGTGATCCGCACACCGAGGTCGGCCGGGTCGGCGCCGCCCTCAACCGGATGCTCGACCACGTCCACGCCGCCCTGCACGCCCGCCAGCTGAGCGAGACCCGGGTACGGCAGTTCGTCGCGGACGCCGGCCATGAACTGCGCACGCCGCTCGCCTCCATCCGCGGGTACGCCGAACTCACCCGGCGCGGCCGGGAGGAGGTCGGCCCCGACACCCGGCACGCGCTGCGCCGGATCGAGTCCGAGGCCGGCCGGATGACCCTGCTCGTGGAGGACCTGCTGCTGCTCGCCCGCCTGGACGCCGGACGGCCCCTGCGGTTCGAGGAGACCGACCTGGTGCCGCTGGTCGTGGACACCGTCAGTGACGCCCGCGCCGCGGGGCCCGGCCACCACTGGCGCCTGGACCTGCCCGACGCGCCCGCGCCGGTGACCGCCGACGCCGCCCGGCTCCAGCAGGTCCTCGTCAACCTGCTCGCCAACGCCCGCACCCACACCCCGCCGGGCACCACCGTCACCGCACGGGTGCGCCACGAGGACTCCTGGCTGCGGGTGGACGTCACCGACGACGGGCCCGGCATCCTGCCCGAGCTGCTCCCGCACGTCTTCGAACGCTTCGCGCGCGGTGACTCGGCCCGCACGCGGGCCACCGGATCCACGGGCCTGGGTCTGGCGATCGTGCGGGCCGTGACGGTCGCGCACGGCGGCTCGGTGACGGTCGACAGCGTGCCCGGCCGGACGGTGTTCACCCTCCGCCTGCCCGCCGCCGCACCGCACTCACAGCGGTGGCACAGCCTCACCACAGAGGTACGACAGGCCAGTTGACCAGGGTCGCGGTCATGCGAACCGATCACTGTCCCGGCACGCTGCCTGCTCGGGAGCACCTTCCGGCCGCCTGGGCCGGCACACCGGTCCTGGACGTCGTCGTCCCCGTGTACAACGAGGAGAAGGACCTCCGGCCCTGCGTCCGACGGCTGCACGAACACCTCACCCGGACCTTCCCGTACGCGTTCCGCATCACGATCGCCGACAACGCCTCCACGGACGGCACCCCGCTCATCGCCGCCGAGCTGGCGCGGCGGATCGAGGAGGTGCGGTCCGTCCGGCTGGAGCGGAAGGGCCGCGGACGGGCGCTGCGGACCGTCTGGTCCGCCTCGGACGCGCCCGTCCTCGCCTACATGGACGTGGACCTGTCCACCGACCTCAACGCCCTGCTGCCGCTCGTCGCCCCGCTGATCTCCGGCCACTCCGACGTCGCCATCGGCTCACGGCTGAGCCGCAGCGCGCGGGTGGTGCGGGGCGCCAAACGGGAGTTCATCAGCCGCAGCTACAACCTGATCCTGCGCGGCTCGCTCCAGGCGCGTTTCTCCGACGCGCAGTGCGGGTTCAAGGCGGTCCGCCGCGACGTGGCGCAGGTGCTGCTGCCGCTGGTGGAGGACAGCGGCTGGTTCTTCGACACGGAGCTGCTGGTGCTCGCCGAACGGGCGGGGCTGCGGATCCACGAGGTGCCGGTCGACTGGGTCGACGACCCCGACTCGACCGTCCACATCGTGCGGACGGCCACGGAGGACCTGAAGGGCGTCTGGCGGGTCGGCAGGGCGCTGGCCACCGGCGCGCTGCCGCTGGACCGTCTCACCCGGCCCTTCGGCGACGACCCGCGCGACCGGACCCTCGCGGACGTGCCGCGCGGACTGGCCCGCCAGCTCGTCGGCTTCTGCGCCGTGGGCGCCCTGTCCACGGTGTTCTACCTGCTCCTCTACAGCGCCTTCCGTTCCGTCACCGGCTCCCAGCTCGCCAACGGGCTCGCCCTGCTCGTGTCGGCGGTCGCCAACACCGCCGCCAACCGCCGGCTCACCTTCCGGGTGCGGGGCCGCGGCGGGATGGTCCGCCACCAGGCGCAGGGCCTGGTCGTCCTCGCCATCGGCCTCGTCCTGACCAGCGGCTCCCTCGCCGCCCTCGGCACGGCGAGCAGTGACCCCGCGCACTCCACGGAACTGGCGGTCCTGGTGGCGGCCAACCTGGCGGCGACGGTCCTGCGGTTCCTGCTGTTCAGAGCCTGGGTCTTCCCGGACCGGGGCCAGGCCCGAGCCGCCGGCGACACGGTGGCCCGGCAGACCGGGGGGACGCCCGCGCCGGCGGCGACGGGGCACGGCGCCATGGCGCACGCGCCCGGGCCTGCGGCGCTTGGCCCGTCGGGGGACTCGTCGGCCCCGCAGACGGCCACCTGGCACGGTGCCGCGTCCGGCGCGCCCGCCTCACCACCGAGGCAGACGGCGTCATGGGCCGCCTCGGCAGCCGGTTCCGCTCCCCGGGCCCCGCGGACGCCCCAGCCCGACAGGCCGGTCACGCCACCACTCGCCCCGGCCCGCCCACCGCTTCCCTCCAGGCCCGCCCCGGAGGCCGACCGCGACCCGAGGACCACCCGATGACCCCCGCGTACGACCCACAGTCCGATGCCGCCGGCGGGACGCCCCTCCCCGCGCCGGCGCCGTACGGCGCGCACACCGGAGCCGGAGCGGCCGCCGACGGCCCCCGGCCCGCACCGCCCGGCGGGCGGGCCGGTGCGGAAGCGGCCGGCTTCGCATCCGCTTGCGGCCCGGCGCCCGGTGTCCCACCGCGCGGCGCGCATGCCGCGCCCGTCTTCGGTGACCAGCCGCCCGCGCCCATCCCGGCGACCGTCACGAGCCCCGCCGACGCGGCCGACGGCGCCTCCGCCACCCCCCGCTGGGCCCGCCCCGCCTTCTTCGCGCTTCTCCTCGCCACCGGCCTGCTCTACCTCTGCAACCTCCACGCTTCCGGCTACGCCAACTCCTTCTACTCCGCGGCCGTGCAGGCGGGCAGCCAGTCCTGGAAGGCCTTCTTCTTCGGGTCGCTCGACGCCGCGAACGCCATCACCGTCGACAAGCCCCCGGCGGCGCTCTGGCCGATGGCCCTCTCCGTGCGCCTGTTCGGGCTCAACTCCTGGGCGATCCTGGTGCCCGAGGTGCTCATGGGCGTCGGCACCGTCGCCGTCGTGCACGCGTCCGTGCGCCGACGTGCCGGACACGGCGCGGCGCTCCTCGCGGGAGCGGTCCTCGCGCTCACGCCGGTCGCGGCGCTGATGTTCCGCTTCAACAACCCGGACGCGCTGCTCGCGTTGCTGCTGGCCGTCGCCTGCCACCTCGTCGTCCGCGCCTTGGAGGACGGCCGGACCAGATGGCTGGTGTGGGCGGGCGTCGCGATCGGCTTCGGGTTCCTCACCAAGACGCTCCAGGCGTTCCTGATCCTCCCGGCGCTGGCCGCGGTCTACGCGGTCTGCGCACCCGTCCGTCCACGCAAGCGGTTCGTGCAGCTCGCGCTCGCGACCGTCGCGCTCGTGGTGTCCGGCGGCTGGTGGGTCGCGGTGGTCGAGCTGTGGCCGGCGTCCTCACGGCCGTACATCGGCGGCTCGCAGAACAACAGCTTCCTGGAGCTGACCTTCGGCTACAACGGCCTGGGCCGGCTCAACGGCGAGGAGACCGGCAGCGTCGGCGGCGGGGGCGGACCGGGCGGCGGCGGAGGCTGGGGCGAGACCGGCTGGAACCGGATGTTCAACGACGACATCGGCGGCCAGATCTCCTGGCTGCTGCCCGCCGCGCTGATCCTGCTGGCCGCCGCCCTGGTCCTGACCCGCAAGGCCGGCAGGACCGACGTCACCCGCGCCGCGTTCCTGGTGTGGGGCGGCTCGCTGCTGACGACCGCCGGCGTCTTCAGCTTCATGGCCGGCATCTTCCACCAGTACTACACGGTGGCCCTGGCCCCCTTTCTGGCGGCCGTGACCGGCATGGGCGCGGCGGCCCTGTGGCACAGGCGACGGGAGACATGGGCCGCCCTCACCCTGGCGGCGGCCGTCACGGCGACGGCGGCCTGGGGACACGTCCTGCTCCACCGCACGCCCGACTACCTGCCGTGGCTGCGGTGGCTCGTCCTGGTGGGCGGGCTGACCGCCGCGCTCGGGCTGGTCTTCGCCGGCCGGGCGGGACGCCGGGTGGTGCTCGCGGCGGCCGCGCTCGGCGTCGCGGCCTCCCTGGCCGGGCCGACGGCGTACACCCTGAGCACCGTGCGGGAGGGACACTCCGGCTCCATCGTCACGGCCGGTCCCGCGTCGACGGGCATGGGAGGCGGCGGCCGTCCCCCGGGCGGCGTCCAGGACGGGGGGCCCGGCGGTGGCGGCACCCCCGGCCAGGGAGGCGGTCCCGGCGGGGGCGGAAGCCCGCAGAACGGCACCCCGCCGAACACGAACGGCACCGACGGCGACGGCGGTTTCCCCGACGGCGGCCCGTCGGGCCAGGAGGGCACCACGGGCGCCCCGGGCCGGGCATCGCGCGGAGGCGCCGGCATGGGCGGACTCCTCGGCGGCACCGACGTCGACGCCGAGGCACGCGAGCTGCTGGAGACCGACGCCGACGACTACACCTGGGCCGCCGCGGCGGTCGGCGCGCAGAACGCCGCGAGCTACCAGCTCGCCACCGGCGAACCGGTCATGGCGGTCGGCGGGTTCAACGGCACCGATCCGTCCCCGACCCTCGCCCAGTTCCAGCGGTACGTGAACGACGGCCGCATCCACTATTTCGTCTCCGGCGGAGGCACGGGCGGTGGCGGCGGCCGAGGCGGAGGAGACGGCACCGGCACCTCCTCGCAGATCACCGCCTGGGTCCAGGCCAACTTCACCCAGGTCACCGCCGGCTCCGCCACCTTCTACGACCTCACCCGCCCCGCGTCCGAAAGCTGACCCCGCCGGCCACCCCGTGCTGTACACCGTAAGAGGACTGTTCTACGGTGTACAGCATGACCACGTCCTCGCAGGAGCAGCCCGCCGCGGCCGCCGGCCCGTCCCCGGACACCGCACCAACGGACGGGGCTCGCCGGGGGCACGCGCGGCGCTGGCTGATCCTCGGAGTCATCTGCCTGGCCCAGCTCACCGTGCTGCTGGACAACACGGTGCTGAACGTGGCGATCCCCTCCCTCACCCGGGAGATGGACGCCTCGACCGCCGACATCCAGTGGATGATCAACGCCTACTCCCTGGTGCAGTCGGGCCTGCTGCTCAGCGCGGGCAACGCGGCCGACCGCTACGGCCGCAGGAAGATGCTGATCGTGGGCCTCGCCCTGTTCGGCGCGGGGTCGCTGGTGGCAGGACTGGCCCAGTCCTCCGGGCAGCTGATCGCCGCGCGGGCGGGCATGGGCGTCGGCGGGGCGCTGCTGCTCACCACCACCCTCGCCGTGGTCATGCAGATCTTCACGCCCGAGGAGCAGCCCAAGGCCATCGGCATCTGGAGCGCCGTCAACTCCCTCGGATTCGCCGCCGGTCCGCTGGTCGGCGGGTTCATGCTGAACCACTTCTGGTGGGGCTCGATCTTCCTGATCAACCTGCCGGTCGCGGCCCTGGCGCTGGCCGCCGTCGCCGCGTACGTCCCCGAGTCGCGGAACCGGCGGGGCGACCGGCCCGACCTGGCCGGCGCGGTGCTCTCCACCATCGGCATGACGGCCCTGGTCTACGCGATCATCTCCGGACCCGAGCACGGCTGGACGTCCGGCACGGTGGCCGTCAGCGCGGGCACGGCGGCCGTGGTGCTCGGCGTCTTCGCGTACTGGGAGAGCCGGATCCCGTACCCGATGCTCGACCTCCACTTCTTCCGCAACCGGCGCTTCACCGGCGCGGTCGGCGGCCTGGTGCTGATCACCTTCGGGATGGGCGGCGCGCTCTTCCTGCTCACCCAGTACCTCCAGTTCGTCCTGGGTTACGGCCCGCTGGAGGCAGGACTGCGCACCGCGCCGATGGCGCTGACCGTGGTCGCCCTCAACTTCACCGGCGTCGGCACCAAGTGGTCGGCGAAGATGGGCACTCCGCTGTCGATAGCGGCCGGCATGGGCTTGATCGCGGCCGGGCTGGTGTCCATCGCCACGCTCACCGGCCACGGCTACAGCGGCACCCTGCTCGGGCTGGTGCTGATCGGCGCGGGCACCGCGATCGGCAGCCCGGTGATGGCGCACGCCGTGATGAGTTCCGTGCCGCGCGAGAAGGCGGGCGTCGGCGCCGGGATCAACGGCACGCTGGCCGAGTTCGGCAACGGACTGGGCGTGGCCGTCCTCGGCGCCGTGCTGAACGCGCGCTTCGCCGCACTGGCGCCGGTCGCGGCGGCCTCGCTGCCGGCGGCGCTGGCCGCGGCCGGCTCGGACCGCGAACGCGCCGAGATCACCGGGGCGTTCTCCTCCGGCCTGGAGGCGAGCCTGCTCGTCGGCTCGGTCGCGGTGCTGGTCGGCGGACTGCTCGCGGCGTCGCTGCTGCGCCGCGCCGACCGTGCCGACGCGCGGACCGCGCGGGGACAGGCGGACGCCTAGCATGAACCGGCGTCGGCGAGTCGAGGAAGGTGCGCCATGGTGAGGGCAGACCAGCGGTCCGGGAAGACGCCGCGGCCCAGTGTCTGGCTGGACGACCGGGAGCGGGGCGGCAGACGCGGCGGAGGCCAGCCTTCCCACCTCGACCGGGACCGGATCACCGAGGCCACCGTGCGGCTGCTGGACGCCGAGGGCCTGGAGAAGTTCTCCATGCGCCGCCTCGCCGCCGAGCTCGACGTCACAGCGATGTCCGTCTACTGGTACGTCGACACCAAGGACGACCTGCTCGAACTGGCTCTGGACCGCGCCTTCGGCGAACTCGCCCTGCCCGAGGCGGACTCCGGCGCGGACTGGCGCGACGAACTGCGCGCCCTGGCCCGCGCGTACCGGGCCTTGCTGGTGCGGCACTCCTGGCTGCCGGCGCTCGTCGGCCGCTTCCTCAACATCGGACCCCAGGCTCTGCGGTTCTCCGGTGCCGTCCAGCGGGTCCTCGGCCGCACCGGCCTGCCCGAGCACGAGGTGACCGGGGCGATCGCCGCCGTGTTCCAGTTCGTGTACGGACACGGCACGGTGGAGGGCCACTTCCGTGACCGGGTGGCCTCGACGGGCCTGACCGCCGACGAGTACCACCACCGCGCCATGACCGAGGTGCTGCGGCACCCGGACGCCTCCGACGTCATCGGCCGGTCGGCCCGGATCATGGAGGCGCGGGGCGGCGACACGGTCGAGGAGATGCTCGAACGGGACTTCACCTTCGCCCTGGACCTGCTCGTCGCCGGTATCGAGGCGATGGTCGCCCGCGGTCGCGGCTAGCGGCGACCGCGAGGCGCGACCTTACGCGCCATCCGCCAGCCGCGCCGGGAAACCGCCCGTCGCCACCGGCCCCCAGCGCTCCGGGGTGATCCGGATCAGCGACTTGCCCTGCTTCACCATCGCCGCGCGGTACTCGTCCCAGTCGGGGTGCTCACCGGCGATGTTCCGGTAGTACTCCACCAGCGGTTCCACGGAGTCGGGTACGTCCAGCACCTCGGCGGTGCCGTCGATCTGCACCCAGGGGCCGTTCCAGTCGTCGCTGAGGACGATGAGGCTCACCCGCGGGTCCCGCTTGGCGTTCCGGGTCTTCGCGCGCTCCGGGTAGGTGGACACCACGATCCGCCCGGAGTCGTCGACGCCGCAGGTCAGCGGCGACCCCTGCGGTCCGCCGTCGGAGCGGCGGGTGAGCAGGACCGCCCGGTGCCGGGGGCGTACGAAGTCGAGCAACTCGTCGAGGGAGACGCGGGTGTTGGTCGCGATGTTCGGTGCCATGGCGTCAGCCTAGGCCGCCATCGCCTCCGGGAGGTTGTCGTACACGGGCACGTCGCGGCGCAGCCCGGTCACCTCCAGGACGCGGCCCGCGACGCTCTCCGGGCGGGCCACCACGTGCACCCGGGTGTGGGGGAGCAGCAGCCTGCGGGCGTCGTTGATCAGACGAATGCCCTGGGAGTCCATGAAGCGGGTCCCGGACAGGTCGAGGACCATCACCCGCGCGGGCCCCTCGGGGCCGGAGCGGGCCTGGTACATGATCAGCGGCAGCAGTCCGTCGGCGTTTCGGAAGTCGATCTCCGACGGCAGCGGGAGCATCACGCGCTCGGAGGAGGGGGGCGGAAGGGTCACGGCAATCACCTGGAATCGGTCGTCCGGCATCGGCAAGGCCGCTTCCTGACCCTCCGCCCATTGCACCACGCCGGGGACGAGACCGGAAGCGGCGCAGGTCCGGGCGTCGCACTCAGCCCTCCGGGAGCTCCTCGCCCTGCACGGCCTGGACGTCCAGCTCCACCCGGAGCGTGGTGCCGACGGCGGCGATACCGGCCTGGACGACCTGGTTGTAGTTCATCGCGAAGTCCTCGCGGTGCAGTTCGGTCGTGGCGCGGAAGGCCGCCCGGGTGCCCCCCCACGGGTCGGCGCCGGTGCCGAGGTAGGCCAGGTCCAGGTCGACCGGGCGGACCACGCCGCGCATGGTCAGCTCGCCGTGCACGGTCCAGCGGTCGGTGCCCGCCTGGGTGAGTCCCGTGGACCGGTAGGTGATCTCCGGGTGCCGCGCGGCGTCCAGGAAGTCCGGCGACCGCAGATGGGTGTCGCGCATGGCGTTGCCGGTGTCGATCGACGCGGCCCGGATCACCGCCTCCACGCGGGACTTGGCGACGTCGTCCGGGGCGATCTCCACCGAGGCGGTGAAGTCGGTGAACCGGCCGCGCACGCTGGAGATGCCCAGGTGCTGGGCGACGGCGGCCACGCTGGAGTGCGCCGGGTCCACGGTCCACGGGCCGGGCGGCGGCAGCTCCGTGCCCCCGCTCCTGGCCAGCGTCACCGTCCCGATCTCCGCGCGCCCGCTCGCGGTGACGAGAGCGCTGGCGGCGGCGGGCGCGTACCCGACCGCGGTCACGACGACGGTGTACGCCCCCGGCGCCAGCTCGGTGGCGTCCCGGACGGCGCCCTCGGCGTCCGCCTCGGCGCGCAGCACCTGGCTGCCGGTCCCGTCGGTCAGCGTGACGACCGCGTGCGACACGGCCCATCCGTCCCGGGTGCGGATCCTCGCGGTCAGTGGCATCCCGTCTTCTCCCTGCAAAGGCTCATAAAAAGGTCGTGATACGACCGGCCCGCGGCGGGGCGCGTCTCCGCTTGCAGGACGCGCGGCCCGCCACGGGCCGGGACTCGCGTTACTCGCCGGGGTGGGCGAGCTCGATGTCGTGGTCGTCGACACCGGGTCCGGCGACCGTCAGGGCGCTCGCCACCGGCGGGTAGCCCGTGGCGATGACGGTGTACTCGCCGCCGTCCAGGTCGGCGAAGGCGTACGCCCCGTCGTCGCCGGTCGTGGCCGTGCCGACCACGTTGCCCGCCGCGTCGACCAGGGTGACCCGGGCGTCGGCCAGCGGACCGTGCGGGGCGCGGACCACGCCCCGGACGTGGGCGCCGGTTTCCAGGTCGGCCTCGACCCGGGTGACGCCCGTGGCGCCGATCTCGACCGGCAGGGCGCGCGGCCGGTACCCGGTGGCGTTCACCGCCACGGTCACCGCGCCCGGCACCAGCTCGGCGAACGAGAACTCGCCCTGCTCACCGGTGGTCCCGGTGGCCAGGAGGTCCCCGCGCACGTCGGTGACGATCACCATCGCGTCCTTCACCGGCTGCCCGGTGTCCGCCGCGCGGACCACACCGGTCATGCCGCTGGTGCCGCTGAGCAGGATGTCGTAGGACACCGGCTCGTCGTTCACCACGACGGTCGACGCCTGCGGCTGGTGCCCGTCGGCGGCGGCGATCAGGACGTACGAGCCCGCCGAGGGGGCGTCCACCGCGTAGGAGCCGTCGTCCTGGGCCACGGAGCGGCCCAGCTGGCGGCCGCCCAGGGAGATCAGCGTGACCGCGGCGCGGGGCACCGGGGTGCTGTCGGCGCCGCGGACGAAGCCGCGCACCGGGATGCCGGAGGAGGCGGACTCCCCGGGCCGGGCGGTGGTGGCGACGGCGGACACCGGCTGGGCGAAGGTGTCCTGCGCGGCTGTCCGCGTTCCGGAGACGGCCGGGCCCGCGGGGGCGGCGCCCCCGGCCGGGACGGCGGCGGCCTCGGCGGCGGTCGGGGCCACCGGGTCGCCGGCCGCGGCGGCCTGCTCCTGAGCGGCCTGGGCCAGCGCACCGGTGGTCCGCAGCGGGACCTCCTTGATGAAGATCGTCACCAGGAAGCCGAGCAGGGCGATCGGCGCGACGTACAGGAAGATGTCGGCGATGCCGTGGCCGTAGGCGCTCTCCAGCCAGGTGCGGATGCCCGGGGGCAGCAGGTCCATGTCGGGGATGGTGCCGCTGCCGGAGGCCTTGGCGGCCGCAGCCTGCTCCTGCGGGCTGAGCGTGCCGATGGTGTCGGCCGCGTAGTGGCTGATCCGGGACGACATCACGGAGCCGAGCACGGAGACGCCCACCGCGCCGCCGAGCGAGCGGAAGAAGGTGACCACGG
Organism: Streptomyces sp. GB4-14; assembly: GCF_022696125.1. Lineage (NCBI taxonomy): Bacteria > Bacillati > Actinomycetota > Actinomycetes > Kitasatosporales > Streptomycetaceae > Streptomyces > Streptomyces sp. GB4-14. The sequence goes on from NZ_RZHO01000002.1 coordinate 3,352,199, forward strand.
AGGACGCCGCGCCCAGGTCGCTCGGGGCCACCTGGTTCTGCGTGCAGAGCACCAGGTTCTGCATCATCATGCCGACGCCCAGACCCATCAGCGCCATGAAGATGCCGATGTGCCAGTACGGGGTGTCGTAGCGCATGGTGCTCAGCAGGCCGAGACCCGCCGTGAGCAGCACGCCGCCCGACAGCAGCCAGGCCTTCCACCGTCCGGTCTTCGTGATGACGATGCCGGAGACGGTCGACGATATGAACAGACCGCCGATCATCGGGATGGTCATGACGCCCGACATGGTCGGGGACTTGTCCCGGGCGAGCTGGAAGTACTGGCTGAAGTAGACGGTGCCCGCGAACATCGCGATACCGACGAACAGGGAGGCCAGCGACGCCAGCGTGATGGTGCGGTTGCGGAACAGGCGCAGCGGGATGATCGGCTCGCTCGCCCTGGACTCGACGAACAGGAAGATCAGGGTCAGCAGGACGGCGCCGCCGACCATCGCCCCGGTCTGCCAGGACATCCAGTCGTACTTGTCGTCGGCGAAGGTGACCCAGACGAGCAGCAGGCAGACGGCCGCGGTGACGAAGAAGGCGCCGGCCCAGTCGACCTTGACCTCCCGCTTCACCAGGGGCAGGTTCAGCGTCTTCTGCAGCACGACCAGCGCGATCAGCGCGAAGGGGACGCCGACGTAGAGGCACCAGCGCCAGCCGAGCCAGCTGGTGTCGGTGATGACGCCGCCGAGCAGCGGGCCGCCGACGGTCGCGACCGCGAAGGTCGCGCCCAGGTAGCCGGAGTAGCGCCCGCGCTCACGCGGGGAGATCATCGCGGCCATGATGATCTGGGCCAGCGCGGCGAGACCGCCGCCGCCGAGGCCCTGGATGGCGCGTGCGGTGATCAGCATGCCCGGGTTCTGCGCCGTGCCGGCCACGATCGAGCCGATCACGAAGATCACCAGGGCCGTCTGGACCAGGGCCTTCTTGCTGATGAGGTCGGCGAGCTTGCCCCACAGGGGGGTGGAGGCGGTCATCGTCAGCAGCGAGGCGGTGACGACCCAGGTGTAGGCGCTCTGGCCGCCGCCGAGGTCGGAGACGATCTCGGGCAGGGCGTTGGTGACGATGGTCGACGACAGGATGGCGCAGAACATGCCGAGCAGCAGCCCGGACAGCGCCTCCATGATCTGCCGGTGGGTCATCGGAGCGTCCGTGGAGGATCCTCCCCCGTGCTTGGCATGAGCCCGCACACCGTTCGGTGTGGTCGTTGCCATGGACTTCCTTCTCTTAGGTGCTTGCGGGTGTACGGGTGGTCTGTTCGAGTGACGGAGACGCCTGCCGGGGCACGGGGCGGGGGTCGCCGAAGCTTTCCCTGAGCCGGGCCATCAGCCGGGTGAGGTCGTCGACCTCTTCGTCCGGCCAGTCGCCCAGCCGCTCCGCGAGGAGCTGGGTCGTGCGCCGGAACAGCTCGTCGAGCCGGGTCTGGCCGGCCGGGGTGAGGCGCAGGATGCGGGACCGCTTGTCGGCGGGGTCGGGGGAGCGCTCGATCCAGCCGCGCTCCGCCAGATGAGTGACGTGCCTGCTGGTGACGGACATGTCCACGGACAGCAGCTCGGCGAGCCTGCTCATGCGCATGTCGCCGTGGCGGCCCAGCACGGTCAGCACGGCCGCGGAGCCGCCCGGGCAGTCCGACGGCATCAGCCGGTTCATCTCCCGTTTGACGGCGCCGAAGGCGCTGAACTGCCGGACCAGCTCCTCGTACTGTGCCGACTCGGCCATGGCACCTCCGTTTCGTTGCTTGAAGCAACCGTATGTATGGATGGTTGCTGAAGGCAAATAAAAAGGGACCGTCCGGGCCAAAAACTTGGCAAAGGCAAGTAATCGCGTCAGTAAACACGCAGGTGGGACGGGGTGCTCCCCGTCGGTGCCGCCCCGCTTGGGGCGCGGGACGCTGATTCGCTAGGGTCTCGGTCCATGGCTAACACCCAGGGCCCGCAGGGCAATCACGACCCCGCCGGCAGCACCCAGATGTTCCGCGCGTTCGTCGACGAGGCTCCCCAGGCCGGGCAGCCGGCGGCCACGGGCGGCGGCCCGCGGATCGGCCTGATCGTCGGCATCGTCGCCGCGGTGGCCGTCGTCGCCGCAGTGGCCTGGCTCGCACTGAAGTAAGAAGGGAGCCGCCGGGGCGACCCCCTCGGCGGCCACACCCTCAGGGGCGCCGGGAACCGCGCGGCCGGCCCTCACCGGGCCGCACCCGCGAGGCGACCGTCACCCGCCCCGCCCCTGAGGCGCGTACGGCGCCGCCCGCGACCAGGAACGCGGAGGCCCCCGGCCCCGAAAGGGCCGAGCGCCTCCGCGCTCACAGGCATGTCCGCGGACGTCAGTCCGAGATGAGCCCCTCCCGCAGCTGGGCCAAGGTGCGCGTCAGCAGACGAGAGACATGCATCTGCGAGATGCCCACCTCCTCCCCGATCTGCGACTGCGTCATGTTCGCGAAGAACCGCAGCATGATGATCTGCCGCTCACGCGGCGGCAGCTTGGCCAGCAGCGGCTTCAGCGACTCCCGGTACTCCACGCCCTCCAGCGCCGTGTCCTCGTACCCGAGGCGGTCCGCCAGGGAGCCCTCGCCGCCGTCGTCCTCCGGGGCGGGGGAGTCCAGCGAGGAGGCCGTGTAGGCGTTCCCCACCGCGAGGCCGTCGACGACGTCCTCCTCGGACACGCCCAGCACGGCGGCGAGTTCGCCCACCGTCGGGGAGCGGTCCAGCTTCTGGGAGAGCTCGTCGCTGGCCTTCGTCAGCGCCAGCCGCAGCTCCTGGAGCCGGCGCGGCACCCGCACCGACCAGGACGTGTCGCGGAAGAACCGCTTGATCTCCCCGACCACCGTCGGCATGGCGAACGTCGGGAACTCCACGCCCCGTTCGCAGTCGAAGCGGTCGATCGCCTTGATCAGCCCGATGGTGCCGACCTGGACGATGTCCTCCATCGGCTCGTTGCGCGAGCGGAACCGCGCCGCCGCGTACCGCACGAGCGGGAGGTTCAGCTCGATCAGGGTGTCCCGGACGTAGGCGCGCTCCGGGCTGTCCTCGTCGAGCGCGGCGAGCCGCAGGAACAGGGAGCGGGACAGGGTGCGGGTGTCGAGGGCCGCCGTGTCCGGGAGGTCCGGAACGGGTGTTGCGGCGAGGGCCGGGCCCTCGTCGATGGGGCCGAGTGCGTCGAGAGCATGGGGAGCTGACTCGCTCTCCGCGAGCGTGAGCACCTTCGAGCTGCCCTGTTCTGCGGACATGCCACCCCCTTTGGGTCGCGGGACGGTCGCGGCGAACGCTCCCGGACCGGGGAACGCAGCCTTCACCTGAATACCGGCGCCGAGGCTCCGGCAAACGCGCTTCCGGCAGAATGTCACATGTCGGCAACGCGCTGTAGTGACATGTCGACATCCGAGATGTGGATCAGCCCTGGCTGCAAGGGGTCTGACGGAGTATCGGACGAAAAGAAGGCAGATTCGTGCCGTCGTGCGATTCGCTCCTGACGGTTACGCGTCGATCCTGTTTGCGGACCTCAGCCGCTGGAAGCTGCGGGCCAGCAGGCGGGACACGTGCATCTGCGAGACGCCCAGTTCGGCGCTGATCTGGGACTGCGTCAGATTGCTGTAGTAACGCAGCAGCAGGATGCGCTGCTCACGCTCCGGCAGCTGTACGAGGAGGTGCCGGACGAGGTCGCGGTGCTCCACGCCGTCCAGGGCGGGGTCCTCGTAGCCGAGCCGGTCCAGCAGGCCGGGCATCCCGTCACCCTCCTGCGCGGCCTCCAGCGAGGTGGCGTGGTACGACCGGCCGGCCTCGATGCAGGACAGCACCTCCTCCTCGGAGATGCGCAGCCGCTCGGCGATCTCGGCGGTGGTCGGGGTGCGCCCGAACGCGGTGGTGAGGTCCTCCGTCGCGCCGTTCACCTGCACCCACAGCTCGTGCAGCCGGCGCGGTACGTGGACGGTGCGGACGTTGTCGCGGAAGTACCGCTTGATCTCGCCGACGACGGTCGGCATCGCGAAGGTGGGGAACTGCACGCCCCGCTCGGGATCGAAGCGGTCGATGGCGTTGATGAGGCCGATGGTGCCGACCTGGACGACGTCCTCCATCGGCTCGTTCCGGGAGCGGAAACGGGCGGCCGCGTAGCGCACGAGCGGGAGGTTCGCCTCGATGAGCGCCGCCCGCACGCGGGCGTGCTCCGGCGTGCCCGGCTCCAGGTTCTTGAGCTGACCGAACAACACCTGGGTCAGGGCCCTGGTGTCCGCGCCACGGCGCTTCGCGGGGGTCTGGACCGCGTCGGGGGACACCTCGTCCTGGGGCGGCGCGGAACTGGCCGACACGGTCAACGCCACCTCTTCATTCGCTCACATCGTCCGTCAACTCATCCGTCAAAAGCGGTCATAGCATCACAAGACTGACTCACTGTGTGCAAGCACCGCATATTCCGTGTTGAGGGCGGGAGGCGGGCGCCGAACGCACCGAGGCCCCCTGCGGCACGGCAGGAGGCCTCGGTGCGCGGAGCGCGGAGGGGCGTCAGAACTCGTAGTCGGCGATCACCCACGTGGCGAACTCGCGCCACAGGCCGACGCCCGCCTGGTGGTCCGGGTGCTCGACGTAGCGGCGCAGCGCCTCGGCGTCGTCGAACGCGGAGTTGATCGCGAAGTCGTACGCGATGGGGCGGTCGCTGATGTTCCAGGCGCACTCCCAGAAGCGGATCTCCGGGATCTTCCCCTCCAGTGCGCGGAAGGCCTCCACGCCTTCGACGACCGTCGGGTCGTCACGGCGGACGCCCTCGTTCAGCTTGAAGAGCACCAGGTGCCGGATCATCACTTGCCTCCCGCGGCCAGCCAGGTCATGAAGTCTCCGACCGCCTTCGCGGCGTCCGAGACGCCCTGGAACCCGATGGTGACGTAGTCGCCGGCGGTCTCGGGATCCGTGATGATCACGTACAGCACGAAGACCACCACCAGATAGACGGCGGCCTTCTTCGCGTTCACCGCCATCGCGGCCCTCCCCTGTCACGGATCTCACTGCTGTCACGCGCATCGAGCGGGCCCATGATCGCACGAAGGGCCCCGTCCGACGACGGGGCCCTTCTCAAGCGGTAGCGGAGGGATTTGAACCCTCGGTGACTTGCGCCACACTCGCTTTCGAGGCGAGCTCCTTCGGCCGCTCGGACACGCTACCGAGGGAGACCTTACAGCACGGTGGCGCGTGGTTCGAAATCGGTATTCAGCGTCCCCGGAAGAACTCCGTGAGCAGCCGCGAGCACTCCTCGGCGAGCACGCCCTCGATCACCTCGGGGCGGTGGTTCAGGCGCCGGTCCCGGACCAGATCCCACTGGGATCCCGCCGCGCCGGCCTTCTCGTCCCTGGCGCCGTAGACCACCCGGTCGACCCGGGACTGCTGGACGGCGCCCGCGCACATCGTGCAGGGCTCCAGCGTGACCACCAGGGTGCAGCCGGCCAGCCGCCACTCCCCGGTCCGCTCGGCGGCCCGGCGCAGCGCGAGGACCTCCGCGTGCGCCGTGGGGTCGCCGGTCGCCTCGCGCTCGTTGTGGGCGCGGGACAGCACGGTGACCCCGTCCGCGGCCAGCACGACGGCGCCGACGGGGACGTCCCCGCCCGGGACGGCCCCGCGGGCCTCGTCCAGGGCGAGTCGCATCGGCTCCCGCCAGCGGTCGCGCACCGGGTCGGGGAGGCCGGGCGCTGGGGTGACGGCCGGCACGGTCAGCGGACGGTCTCCAGCACCTCGGAGGCGCCCAGCGCCTCGGCGATCTCCGAGACGGCGTCCTGGGTCATCGAGCGCAGCTCCTTCTCGGACACGCCCAGGTCCTCCAGGACCTGCGCGTCCCCGACGGGGCCGTGCGGCACGGACTCGCCGGACGCGGCGGACGGGCCGCCGTCGGCGTCCTCGTCGTCCGGCTCACCGTCCTCCGTGCCGTCGAGGTCGAGGGCGTCCAGGTCGGGGACGTCGTCCCCGGGCTCCCGGCCGAGCAGTTCGTCGGTGAGCAGGATCTCCCCGTAGCTGCTGCGGGCGGCCGCGGCTGCGTCGGAGACGTAGATCCTGGGATCCTCCTCACCGTCCACGCGGACGACGCCGAACCAGCCGTCCTCCTGCTCGATCAGCACGAGCACCGTGTCCTCGTCAGGGGAGGCTTCCCGGGCCAGGTCGGCCAGATCCGACAGGGTTTCCACATCGTCGAGCTCTGTGTCGCTCGCTTCCCACCCGTCTTCGGTGCGCGCGAGCAGTGCGGCGAAGTACACCGTGACTCTCCCACTGGTCATAGGCGTGCCGGTTGGGGGTCCCCCCGGCGGAGGTGTGCGGGCGGGTACGCGGAGCTGAGACCCCGCCCACTGGGAATCGTGGCAGAAACAAGGCCGTCAGGGGACGTCTTCCGCTCCCTGTGTCCGGCAGTTTCGATCGCGGTCCAGCGTGCTTGTCGCCGCCACGACCGGATCGTACGCGCCCAACCCCGCCACCGGAGCGCGGCACGTCAACGGACCCCCGGGGCCCTTTGCCCACGGGGCAACCCGCGTGTCGCGCCCGCAGCCGCAAGGGCCTGGGAGCACGGGGAGGGCGGGCGTGACGGCACCCCGCCGGCCGGGCCGCGCGAAACCCCCCGCCCGGCACGAGCACCGGGGACGGAAGAGCCGCTACCAGCGAAACGTCCGCATCCGCATCGCGTGCCGCAACCGCGCCGCCTTCGCCCGCCGAGGCTGCACCCGGTCCCGCAACGCCCGAGCCTCCGCCAGCTCCCTCAGGAACCGCGCCCGCCGCCGCCGACGCTCGGCCTCCCAGTCCACCTCGCCCCCGGCGCCGCCTGTGCCCCCGGTCGACGGATTCACATGATTCTCCTGCTCAGGCATTGCTTCATCACCCCAGTCCGTCCCTCCCGCCTTCCCCCGGGCGGGCGGTTTGACGCCAGCGAAGGGGTGGCGGGTGCGCCATCCCCTTGCCAGGCGCGGGCACGCCGGCCCTCCGCGGCCCGGTTAGGGTTGACGCCATGCGTCTCCACGTCGTCGACCACCCCCTGGTCGCCCACAAGCTCACCACGCTGCGCGACCGGCGCACCGACTCCGCGACCTTCCGCCGTCTCGCCGACGAGCTGGTCACCCTGCTCGCCTACGAGGCCACGCGCGACGTGCGCACCGAACAGGTGGACATCCAGACGCCGGTGGCACGGACCACGGGCGTGAAGCTGTCCCACCCCCGACCCCTGGTGGTGCCGATCCTGCGGGCCGGCCTCGGCATGCTGGACGGCATGGTCCGGCTGCTGCCGACCGCCGAGGTGGGCTTCCTGGGCATGGTGCGCAACGAGGAGACGCTGCAGGCCTCCACGTACGCCACGCGCATGCCGGACGACCTCTCCGGGCGTCAGGTGTACGTCCTCGACCCGATGCTGGCGACCGGCGGCACGCTCGTCGCGGCCATCCAGGAGCTGATCAAGCGCGGCGCGGACGACGTGACCGCCGTGGTGCTGCTGGCCGCGCCGGAGGGCGTCGAGGTCATGGAGCGCGAGCTGGCCGGCACGCCGGTGACGGTCGTGACGGCGTCCGTCGACGAGCGCCTCAACGAGCTGGGGTACATCGTCCCGGGCCTCGGCGACGCGGGCGACCGCATGTACGGAGCCGCGGAGTAGCCCCGAGGGCTCACGCCCCCCCGCGTTCGGCGGGTTCGGCTCAGCAGTTCTTCTTCGAGGAGGACGCCGGCTCGGGGTTGGCCAGTGCGGTCAGCGCCTTGTCGGCGTCCGCCTTCGCCGTGAGCCCCCGGAACGCGTCGCCGATGATCAGGTCGAGCTCGACGCCCTTGCGGGCCGGGTCGGTGCGGCGCTCGGCGCCGGCCAGCTGGGTGCCCAGCACCGGCAGCGCCGTGTCCAGCGCGGTCGCGGGACCGAGCAGCACTCCGGTTCCCTTGACCTTCTTGTCGAACGTCTCGGGCGCGTTGGCGACCTCGCCGATCCTGAAGCCGCGCTTCTTCAGCTCGTCGGCGGTCTTCTGGGCGAGCCCGCCGCGGGTCGTGGCGTTGAGCACGTTGACGGTGATCGCGCCGGGGCGGGGCAGCGGCTCGGCGGCCCCCGCGGGACTCGCCGAGGGCTTCACCGTGGTGCCGCAGGCGGCCTTGGTGCCGACCGCGGAGGCGGAGTCGCCGCCGCCGGTGAAGACGTCGACGAGTTGCAGCGTGCCCCAGCCGCCCACGCCGAGCACGGCGACGGAGGCGACGGTCAGCACGACGAGCTTGCCGCGCCGCCGGGGCCGGCGCATCCGCGGGTACTTGTCACCCGTGATGCGGTACTGGCCGCCCATGCCGGGTGGAGTGAGCATGCTCATGAGCGCAGCGTAGTGCGCCCGGGCTGCTATGCCTACTAGATGATCATTCGACTGGGTGCAGTCCAACCCGAAAGGGCCAAACCGGGCCGCCAGGGGGTTCGACGGGTGTCAGTCGAGTTCGAGAACGCGCGCGTGGAGCACCTGGCGCTGCTGGAGCGCCGCTCGCACCGCACGGTGCAGTCCGTCCTCGAGGTACAGGTCGCCCTGCCACTTCACGACGTGCGCGAAGAGGTCGCCGTAGAAGGTCGAGTCCTCGGCGAGGAGGGTCTCGAGGTCGAGCTGCTGCTTGGTCGTCACGAGCTGATCGAGGCGGACCGGGCGCGGCGCGACGTCCGCCCACTGCCGGGTGCTTTCCCGGCCGTGGTCGGGGTACGGCCGGCCGTTTCCGATGCGCTTGAAGATCACACGGAAAGCCTACCGGTCGAGACGTTCCGGGCGCAGCCATGGCGACGCAGTACGCCGCCGTAAAAGATGCCGGAAACCGTCCGAAAACGGTCCGCGCGCCCGTCACGCGCCCTCACGGACCGCCCCGTACGCCACTCCCGGCTCACATACCCGCCCCCGGTACGCCCTCGCGGACGAACCCGCAGGCGCCGGTCACGCCCCCGTGTTCTTCGCGGCCTTCGCGGCTTTCGCCGCCGCCTTCATCTCCTGCTTGTGCGCCCGTACCTTCGCCAGCGACTCCGGGCCCGTGATGTCCGCGACCGAGCGGAAGGACTCCTCCTCGCCGTACGCGCCGGCCGCCTCCCGCCAGCCGAAGGGGCGGACGCCGAGCCGTTTGCCCAGCAGGGCGAGGAAGATCTGCGCCTTCTGCTTGCCGAACCCGGGCAGGTCCTGGAGCCGCTTCAGCAGCTCCTTGCCGTCGTCGACGTCCCGCCAGACGGCCTCGGCGTCACCGTCGTAGTGCTCCACGAGGTACCGGCACAGCTGCTGGATGCGGCCGGCCATCGACCCCGGGTAGCGGTGCACCGCGGGTTTCTCGGAGAGCAGCGCGGCGAACGCCTCGGGGTCGTACGCGGCGATCTCGTGCGCGTCGAGGTCGTCCGCGCCGAGCCGCTGCGCGATCGTCGCCGGGCCCTTGAACGCCCACTCCATGGGGATCTGCTGGTCCAGCAGCATCCCGGTCAGCGCGGCGAGCGGGCTGCGGCCCAGCAGCCGGTCGGCGTCGGGGTCCTGGGCGAGGTGCAATATGACGTCCATGCCCCCGATGATCGCGCGCCGCCCGGTTGATCGCGCGTCGCGGTCAGCTCGCGCGCCAGTACCCCAGCGCCTGCACCCGCTGCTTGGGCACGCCCAGCTCCTTGCGGACGAAGGCGCCCAGCGCGCGGGTGGTCGCGGTGTCGCACGCGATCCACACGTACGGGTCGGGGCCGGACGCGAGCAGGGCGGGGAGTTCGGCGCGGACGCGCTCCACCAGGGCCGCGCCCGCGTCCCGCCGGGGCACCTCCCGCACCTCGTGACGTGCGGGGTCGGCCACGCAGGGCAGACCGTCGAGGGAACCCTCGAACCAGATCGTCGCCGGGGCGTCGCCCAGGGCGCCCAGCAGGGAGTTGACGGCCGGCAGGGAGGCCGGGTCGCCGACCACGCAGACATGGGACGGGGAGGGAGCCGGGTGCTCGAAGCCCGTGCCCTGCACGGTCGCCTCGATGGTGTCCCCGGCCTTCGCCGCCCGCGCCCAGTCGCTGGCGCAGCCCTCGTGCAGCGCGAATTCCAGGGCGAAGGTTCCGGCCTCCGGGTCGGGGTCGACGAGGGTGTACGCGCGCTGGTGGGGCCTGCCCGCGTTGTCGAACCACAGCCGCACCCACATCGTGGGGTGGACGCCGGTCGTCGCCAGCATCCCGCCGTCGGTGAAGGTCAGCCGCCGGTAGTCGGCGGTGACGTCCTCGGCGCCCGTCACCGTGAACTCGAAATCCTTCGCGCGCAGCAGTTTGAGGACCGCGCCCTCCCAACCCCGCCCCTGCCCCATGGCGCCTTCACCCTTCGCGTACGATCCCGTCACGTCACGGTTTACTTAGGGGAGCCTAACCTAAAGCGAAGTGGGGGCACAGTGTCCGGTGCGATCTTCCGGGACGCCTGGGGGATTCCCCATCTGCGGGCGGACGGCACGCGTGAACTCGCGCGCCTGCAAGGACTGGTGACCGCCCGCGACCGCGGCTGGCAGATCGAGGTGGAGCGCCACCGCGCCCAGGGCACCTCGGCCTCCTTCCTCGGCGCCGGCGAGCTGTCCTGGGACGTGCTGGTCCGGCGCGCCCGGATCGCCGACACCGCCCGCCGCTGCTTCGCCCGCCTGGAGGAGCGCGACCCGGAGACCGCCGACTGGATCCGGGCGTACGTCACCGGCGTCAACGAGGGCCTGGACGGGCACGACGCCCCGGAGTTCGCCCGCGCCGGTGTCCTGCCCGGCCGCTGGGAGCCGTGGACGCCGCTCGCCGTGTGGCTGTCCGCGCACCTCCTCTTCGCCGGCTTCCCCGCCAAGCTGTGGCGCGACCACGCCGCCGCGCGCCTCGGCGCGGACGCCGTGGGCCTGTTCGCCACCGACGGCCCCGGCACCTCCGGCAGCAACGGCTGGCTGGTCACGGGGGAGCGCACGGTCACCGGACAGGCGGTCGTCGCCGGCGACCCGCACCGCTTCATCGAGGACCCCGGCGTCTACCAGCAGATCCGGCTGTCCTGCCCGGAGTTCGACGTCGTCGGCCTCGCCGTGCCCGGCGTCCCCGGCATCGCCCACTTCGGCCACACCGGCACGGTCGCCTGGGCCATCACCAACGCCATGGCCGACTACCAGGACCTCTACCGTGAGCGGCTGCGCCGCACCGGCGCCGGCATCGAGGCGCTCGGCCCGGACGGCGTCTGGCGGAGGGCCGCGCGGCACACCGAGACCGTCGAGGTCGCGGGCGAGGACCCGGTCGAGGTGGAGATCGTCGAGACCGGACGCGGGCCCGTCGTCATCGGCGGCCCCGAGGGCCTCGACGGCAGGGTGCCGGAGCCGGGACAGCCCCCGCTCGCCGTGGCCCTGCGGTACCCGCCCCGCGTCACCGGCGACCTCGGCTTCGGCGCCCTGCTGCCGCTGCTGCGGGCCCGCCGCGTCGCCGACGTGGACCACGCCGCCGACCTGTGGGCCGAGCCCGTCAACGTCGTCCTCGCCGCCGACACCGAGGGCGGCGCCCTGCACCGGGTGGCCGGCCGCGTCCCCGTGCGCTCCGACGCCAACCGCGTCCGCCTGGTGCCGGCGTGGGAGCCCGGCCACGAGTGGCGGGGCTGGCACGAGCCGCCGCGCGCCGGGCTCGACGACGGCGTCGCCGTGATGGCCAACCAGCGCGGCCCCGCCGCCCCGCTCGGCGTGGAGTTCGCCCCGCCGCACCGCGCCCGCCGCATCGCCGCCCTGCTCGCCCGGCAGCACCGCTGGTCCGCCGCCGGCATGGCCAGGATCCACACCGACACCCACCTCGCCTCCGCCGCACCCCTCCTGGACCACCTGGCCGCGCTCGACGCCCCCGGCCTCACCGGGCCCGCGTCCGCGCTCCGCGCGCGGCTGCTGGCCTGGGACCGGCACATGGACGCCGGCAGCGCCGACGCGGCGGCCTTCGCGGCCCTGCGCAGCGCGGTCGTCCGCCGTCTGGCCGCCGAGCCCGCCCTCGCGGCCGCCGCGAGCCCGCCGCCGTACCCGGACGTCTTCCGCCCCTGGCTCGCGCTGGTCCCGCGCATCGGGTTCGCCCTGGAGCACCTGCTGGCGGCGAAGGACCTGTTCGGCATCGACCGCCCCGCCGTCGTCCGCGCGGCCCTGGAGGAGGTGGCCGCCGCGCCGCCCGCAGGCCCCTGGGGCGACACCCACCGCCTCGCGCCCTGGCGGGCCCTGCCGCCCGAGGACCCGCGGGAGGAACCCGGGCTGTCCGGCGACCACGACTGCGTGCTGTGCACCACCGCCGTGCCCGGCATCACCGACCTCGCCGCCCGTGGGCCCGCCGCCCGCTACGTCTGGGACCTGGCCCGGCGCGAGGACAGCCGTTGGGTGGTGCCGCACGGCGCGTCGGGCCGCCCCGGCTCGCCCCACCACCGAGACCAGCAGCCCCTGTGGCTCGCCGGAGACCTGGCCCCGGTCGTCACCGACTGGGCGCAGCTGACGAAGGAGACCGATGTCTGACCCGTACGCCTCCCGCCCGGCCGTCCACGAGCAGAGGGTCGACGGCTTCGGCACCGTGCGCGTCCTGCCGCTGGACCCGGCCGCCGACGCGCCCCTGCTGCACCGCTGGGTGAGCGAGGAACGCGCCGTGTTCTGGGGCATGAACGGCCTCACCGAACAGCAGGTGTCCGAGACCTACGCGCACATGGAGACCCTCGGCACCCACCACGCGTACCTCCTCGTCAAGGACGGCGCCCCGGCCGGGCTGCTCCAGACGTACGAGCCGGAGGCCGACCGGGTGGGCGAGTGCTACCCCGTCGAGCCGGGCGACATCGGCATGCACCTGCTGATCGCACCCCCGGAGCCGGGCGAGAAGCGCTCCGGCTGGACCGCGGGGCTCGCGGCCGCCGTCTCCACGTACGTCCTGCTGGTCCTGGACCGGCGGCGGGTCGTCGTCGACCCGGACGTCGCCAACGAGAAGGCGATCGCCCGGTTCACGCGGCAGGGCTTCGTCGCCGGGCCCCGGGTCGTGCTGCCGGAGATCGACCTGCCGGACGTGTACCTCCCGGAGAAGCGAGCACAACTCGCGTTCCTCACCCGGGAGGTAGCCTTCGGAGGGTGACTCCCGACGACCTCGTCGCCCACTTCGGACTCGAGCCGATCCCCCGGGAGGGAGGCCGGTTCCGGCAGACCCGGGCCGGTCCCGCCCGGCCCGACGGCCGCCCCGAGGGCACCGCCGTCGTCGCCCTGCTCACCGCCGAGCCCGGCGACTTCTCGGCCCTGCACCGTCTGCCCGCCGACGAGACCTGGCACCACTACCTCGGCGACCCGCTGCGGATGCTGCTGCTCGCCCCCGACGGCACCAGCAGCACCCCGGTCCTCGGCCCCGACGTGCTCGGCGGCCAGCACGTCCAGCTCACCGTCCCCGCCGGCACGTGGATGGGCGCCCGCGTCGCGGACGGCGGCGCCTGGACGCTGTTCGGCTGCACGATGGCCCCCGGCTTCACCTACGAGGGCTACGAACACGGCGACCCGGCCGAGCTGGCCGCCCGCCACCCGGACCGGGCCGCACTCGTCGCGGAGCTGGGCCGTCCATGAGCGAGCGGGGACTGCTGCACGGCCAGGTCGCCCTGGTCACCGGCGCCGGCGGCGGCATCGGCCGGGGCATCGCCCGCCGGCTCGCCGAGGAGGGCGCGGCCGTCGCCCTGCACTGCCGCACCTCCGTCGCGTCCGCCCAGGAGACGGCGGTCGCCGTCAGGGAGGCGGGCGGCCGGGCCGTCGTCCTGAAGGCCGACCTCACCGACGAGGACGCCTGCCACCGGCTCGTCGCCGAGGCCGCCGAACGGTTCGGCGGCCGCCTCACCGCGCTGGTCAACAACGCCGGGGTCCAGCCCGTGCGGGAACTCGCCGGGATGACGGCGGCCGAGTGGCGCGCGGTCGTGGACACCAACCTCACCGCCGTCTTCGCCTGCACCCAGGCGGCGGCACGGCTGATGCGCGACCAGGGGGGCGGCTCGATCACCCACATCGCCTCCGTCGAGGCCCGCTTCCCCGCCCCCGGCCACGCCCACTACGGCGCGTCCAAGGCCGCGGTGGTGATGCACGCCCGCTCGGCGGCCCTGGAGTACGGCCCCTGGGGCGTGCGCGTCAACACGGTCTCGCCCGGCCTGATCGACCGGGAGGGCCTGGCGGACGCCTGGCCGGAGGGCGTACGCCGCTGGCGGGAGGCGTCCGCCGTGGGACGCCTCGGCCGCCCGGAGGACGTCGGCGACGCCTGCGTGTTCCTGGCCTCCCCGCTCGCCTCCTGGGTGACCGGCCACGACCTGGTGGTCGACGGAGGGGCGACCTCCCGCCCCACCTGGTGAAGACGTCCCCGCCGCATTGAGCGGACCGCGCGTCCCGTCCGTACTCCACGGGAGGCGAACGGCCGGGAGGCGGGTACGACGTGGAGCGACGGCGCGACGGGGCGGCGGGCGGCCGAGGCGGCGGGTCCCCGGTCCTGCGGGCATGGGTGCTGCTGGGCACGCTGCTGGTGCTCCTCCTCGCGGGCGCGGCCCCGGCCGGCGCCCACGCGGCCCTGCGCGCCAGCGACCCCGAGGACGGGAGCGTCGTCAGAACGGCGCCCACCCACATCACGCTGACGTTCACCGAGTCCGTGGGCCTGCTCGAGGACTCCTTCCGGATCTACGGCCCCGACAACCGCCGCGTCCACATGGAGGAACCCGAACACGCGGCCGGCGCCGCCGACACGGCCCGCGCCGCGCTGCCCCGGGGCCTCGACGAGGGCACCTACACGGTGGCGTGGCGGGTGGTCTCGGCGGACAGCCACCCCGTCTCGGGCGCGTTCACCTTCTCCGTCGGCAAGCCGTCCCCCACCCCGCCGGCGGCGCCCCAGGACCACGCCGAACACCCGGTCACCAAGAGCCTCTACGACACCGGCCGCTACCTCGCCTACATCGCGGCCGCGCTGCTCATCGGCACGGCGGCGTTCGCGGCCCTGTGCCGCCCGCCGGACACGGGCCCGCTGCGGGCGCCGCTGCTGTTCGGCTGGTGGACGCTGCTGGTGACGACGGTGGGACTGCTGGTGCTGCGCGCGCCTTACGAGAAGGGCGCGTCGCCGTCGACGGCGCTGGACGTCTCGACGTTCCCCGACACGCTGAGCGGCCGCCCGGGCATGGCCCTCCTGGCCCGCGTGCTGCTCCTCCTGACGGCAGCCCTGCTCCTCCCGGTACTGCGCCGCCGGACTCCGCGCACGCGCGTGACGGCGGGCGGGATCCTCTCCGTGTCCTTGGCCCTGACATGGGCGTCGGCGGAACACGCCTCGGCCGGCATCCAGGTGCCGGTCGCCATGACGTCGTCGGTGCTGCACCTGCTGGCGATGGCGGCCTGGCTGGGCGGCCTCACCGCCCTGCTGCTCACCCTCCACCGGGCGAAGACCCCGCCCCCGCACGACACGGTGGCCCGCTTCTCCCGCCTGGCGTTCACGTCGGTGACGGTCCTCGTCGTCACCGGTGCCTACCAGTCCTGGCGCGGCCTCGGCTCCTGGTCCGCCCTCACGGGGACGGCGTACGGCCGCACGCTCGCCGTGAAGCTGGCGGCGACGGTGTTCCTGCTGCTCGCGGCGGCCCTGTCCCGTCGCTGGACGGCCCTGCTGGCCCGCCCGGCGGCGGAGGAACGCCTGTTGGCGCTGGTGGGCGCGCCGGGCCCGCCCCCCGAACCGAGGACCACGCACGTGACCACCGCCGAACCGGAAACCCTCCACCGCCGGGCCCTGCGCCGCTCCGTCCTCGCGGAGGTGGTGGTCGCGGTGGCCGTCCTGCTGGTCACCACGGTGCTGACCGGGACACTGCCCTCCCGGGCGGAGGCGGAGGCCGCGAAGGCACCCGCGCCGCAGGTCGCGGGCCTGCCCGGCGCGCAGGCACTCACGGTCCCTTACGACACGGGGACGCCCGGCGGCAGCGGCACCGTCCAGCTCACGATGGACCCGGGCCGCGTCGGCGAGAACGGCCTCCAGGCGGTGGTCTTCGGCCCCCAGGGCGCCCTGTCCTTCGTCCCCGAGCTCCGCGTCACCTTCACCCTCCCGTCCAAGGACGTGGGCCCCATCGACGCCGGCCTCACCGACCGGGGCGGCTACTGGGCCACCAACGACCTCACCCTCCCCCTGGAGGGCACCTGGACGATGAGGCTGACGGTCCGGGTGTCGGACATCGACCAGGTGACGGTGGAGCGGGGGGTGCGGGTGGGGCGGTGAGCGCGGTGGGAGATGGGGTCAGCGTTTCACGCGGCTTCGCACGGCCAGGACGGCGAGGGCGAGCAGACCCGGTTCGACGAGCCGGGCGGTCATCTCGACGTAGGTCCCGGTGGTGGTGAGGTCCTGTCCCGAGGCACGGAAGATCACCGAGTTGGCCACCACCCGCAGGGACTTCTCGAACCGCTCCCCCGAC
This sequence comes from Streptomyces sp. GB4-14, assembly GCF_022696125.1. Lineage (NCBI taxonomy): Bacteria > Bacillati > Actinomycetota > Actinomycetes > Kitasatosporales > Streptomycetaceae > Streptomyces > Streptomyces sp. GB4-14. The sequence goes on from NZ_RZHO01000002.1 coordinate 3,368,594, forward strand.
AGGCGTCGCGCGTACGGCCCGTCCGGATCGTCGGGTGTCGGCTTCTTGGTCGTCAGGGTGATCCGCCGGCCGTCGGCCATGCCCTCGCTGACCGGGTCGGGATCGGCCTTCGGCAGCCCCCACAGCATCATCGCGAACACCGTGGCCGTCATCGCCAGCAGGAGCCAGATGAGAGCCCGCCCGGCACGCAGGCCGTATCCGGAGAGCGCCCAGTACAGCCACAGCAGCGTGCGCTCACCGCGGGACGCCGACGCGCCGTGGCGGCGCATCTCCATCTCGCCGTAGTAGAAGTCGGCCGCGCCCGGTTCGTTCCGGCCGTCCTCGAGCGCCTTGCGCAGCTGCCGGTAGACCGGCGCCAGCACGTCAGGGTCGTGATGTCCGGCGCCCGGAGTCCCGGTCCAGCCGCGGTACCGGGTCGCCCGCCAGTGATGTTCCTCCGCCAGGGTCCGGCGGGGGGTCCAGCGCGGCCCGCCGGGAGGTCCCGCCAGGCGGCACCGGCCTTCGAGACGCAGCTGGTCCAGGTGCACCGCCTCCACGAAGAGGCACCTGGTCAGGTCGACATCGGCCAGCATCAGATACGCCGCGTCCACCCCCTTGACCGAGACGACGCCCACCTGTTCCCGGTCGAGGCCCGGTTCCGCGATCGCCTCCCCCTCCGGCGACTCGAACCGACGCGGCCGGCCGACGACGCTCACCGGGAACGCCGGCACCGCGTCGGTCAGGTCGACGTCGGCGTGCCGCAGCCGCAGCGCCGCGGTGGACGCCCACCGGGTCCGCACGCAGCGCACCTCCTTGGCCGCCACCTCCAGCGTCACCGCGTTCTCGAACACGGCGTCCGAGAAGTCCACCGTCCCCGGGCAGACGAGGGGGCCGATCACGGCGGTACGCCGGAAGACCGTCCGCCGGAAGCGCACGTCGGCCTTCGCAGTGGCGTTGAGGAAGGACAGGTCACCGCCGATCGTGGCCCCCTCGAACGTGGCATTCGCATCGAAGTGGGCGCCGTCGAAAGGCATGTCCCCTCCGACATCGGCTCCGTCGAAGCAGGCCGAACCGTTGCGGAACTCCGCTCCCTCGAAGCTTGCCCTGCCGGTGACGCGCAGGTCCTCGAAGTCGGCGCCCCGCTCGAAGTCCACGCCCTCGAAATAGGCATTCGCGCACGTCATGCCCCGGAACGCCGCGCTGCGCCCGACCTCGTCCACGCAGAACCGCAACGTCCCGTCGAACCGCGCCTCCATGAACCAGGCGTCACCGGACACCTGCGTGTCCTCGAGCCACACGTCTCCCGCGACACGTGCCCTGCCGAGCCTGAGGTCACCTCCCGTGCGCACCTCACAGAAGTGCAGCACCGAGTCGAACACCGCCGACGTGAACGAGCAGTGGTCGTCGAACTCGACGTCCCGGACCTCCGCTTCCCCGGAGAACCGCACCTCGTCGAAGTCGGCCCTTCCCACCCGGGCCCGCCCCGTCCCCGGGTCCCTGAGGGGTGCGAGGAGCTCGTCGAGCAGATCCTGCGTGAAGGGCGTGCCCCGGTGGTCGAGATCGGCTCCCGGACGCAGCACGGCCAGGTGTGCGGCGCGGTCGGCGCCGTCCAGATGTGCCAGACAGGCCGGGTACGGGTCCACCCTGCGCCCCCGGCAGCGTTCGCCGCCGTCGACGTGAGCGCAGCGCGGCCACGCCGCGGTGCCGGTTCCGGTCATGCCCGCTCCCGTCTCATACCGCCACGACCGTCACGTCCTTCCGGTCGCGCCCCTTCGGCCGGTCGACCAGCGCCTCGACCACCCAGCGGCCGGGGGCCGCTTCCAGCTCCGCCCGGTAGCGGTCGGGCTCGTACTGCCGGAAGACGACCGGCTGCTTCTCACGGATGCGGCCCGAACGCCACATGAACGTCCGCAGATCGCGCTGCGGCAGGTCGTGCCCCAGCAGCTCGATCACGAACGGACGGCCGGCGGCGACCGGGTCGCGCGGGAAGTGCAGGACGATGCCCTCCGTACCGGCCAGCGTGTCGCCGGGCGGGAGCCCTCTGCGGACCGCGAGCATCGTGTCGCGGAGAGCTGGGGCGCTCGCCAGGTCCGCGTGCCGGAAACCCGTCCACAGCATCGGCTCCGTACCGGTCCAGCCCGCGAGTGCCGACGGGCGCGGAACCGTGCCGTCGCCGGGTCCCAGCAGGTCGTCGGCGAGGCGTTCCCCGCCGGGGCCGGCCGGGAGCACGAGGGCCTCGGGGGTCGGGAAGTCGACGCTGCCGAGGCAGTGGACGCCGTACGGGCGAGGCCCCGACCGGCCGTGCCGGTCACAGGCCAGCCGGAACTCCTCCTGGAACGCCAACGCCTGATGCACTGCTTCGCCGGGGAGCCCGGGCACCGGGCGTTGGGTGAGCATCCGCCCGCGTGTTCCTCCCTCGATCCGTACGGAACGGAAGAGCGGCAGCATCTCGGCGACCGCCGGCAGGTTGAGCGCCCACTCGCGCAGCGCCTCGTTGAGCCGGGCGGCCACGTCCCCGTGAGGGCCCGCCCCGCCGTGAACCGCCTGGCCGGCCAGCAGACGGGCGGCCTGGACCAGCCCCTGCTGCGGCGTGCCGAGGGTGATCAGGGTCCGTGCCGTTTCCCGGCCGTCCTCGCACTCCAGGTAGTGCCGCCCGACCAGACCGCCCGTCCCATGGCAGACCAGGATGACCCGCGGCTCGTCCGGCCGGTCCGGGTGGTGGGCGTCGGCCTCCGCCCGCCACCGGTCCAGTTCGCGCGCCACCCGCTCCTTCAGCTGCCGGGCCGCCAGCCGGTGGGAGAGCCGCCAGTCGTATCCGAACGGCACGAACTGCGCGTCGAGCGGATCGCCGAGAGCGGAGCGGAGGTCCGGATACCCGAGGCAGGACAGCAGCCCGGGGACGGAATCCGGCGCCTGGAGCAGCCCTCCGGCGTCCAGGCGGTGAGGGGCCTCGGGCAGCGCGTCACCCAGTCCCGGCGGGAGGGCCACCTCGGTGAGCGCCGAGGCGGCCGATTCGAGCAGCCGTTCACTGCACCGCGCCCAGACGTCCTGGCCGTCCCGGCTCAGCCGGGTGCCGAGGAACCCCGGAACGAAGACCACCAGATCGTGTTCCATTCACTCTCCCCCTGTCCGGGTGCCGAGGAACGCGTGCGGCAGCCGGATCAGATCGCACCGGTCCTCGCCCTGCAGCGCCATCACCAGCCCTTCCGTGTCCGTCGCGGTCGCGACGGCGTGCACTGCGTAACCCCTGCCGGTGATCCCCGTGCCGTCCAGCCACCGCTGAGACCAGAGGTCCCATGGGCGGGACACCGATTCCCGCGTGCAGACCAGCAGCACCGGCTGCTCCACCGGCCCGGCGAACACCAGGGTCGTGACGTCGGGGAAGACACCCGGCAGCCGTTCCGGGGGGTGAGGACTCCCCTCGCCGTAGCAGTTCTTGACGTACACGCTCCCGTGGTCCGCCCAGGCCAGCAGGGGCATGGAGACGTCGTCCTCGTCGTCGTAGAGCTCCCCCAGCGCGAGGCACGACGGGTTGGCGGTGAGCAGGACACGCTGATCGGCGCCCTGCACGCCCTCGGTCCACACCCGCAGTTGGTCGCTCAGATCACCGGCCGTCCAGTACGAACCGTCGCGCAGAACCCTCGCGTCGATCCCGCAGAATCCCCGGTCGGTCCGGATCACGGGCAGCGCGGCGCCGACGGACGAGAGGTCTGCCGGGATCTCGTGGCGCACCAGCCGCCGGCCGTCCGCGACGCTCAGCCGCAGCGCGGCGCCGTCCGGGGCTCCGACGAGGCTCAGCGAGCGTGCGGGAGAGCCCGCGTCGCCGCCGAGGGGGATGTCCCGGTGGGTGACCACCGCCAGGCTGTCGTCGAGGCGCCACAGCCGCACGGACCGGCCCGCAGCCGCAGCCACGGTCCAGCCGCCCGCCGTCCGGAGCGCGTCCACGGCGGTCACGATCCGCCCGTCGTGCCCGAGCTCCTCGGCGGGGAGCGAGGCCGGGTCCTCCTGCCGCGGGCGGGAGACCCGCACCCGGTCGTGCCACGCCCGGCACAGCAGGGGCGGCCCGTCCGGGGCGCCGGTGAGGGAGAGGACCGGGCGCTCGTTGCTCGGCCGCCTCCGGCTTCCGTAGCCGGACTCCAGCGCGGTCGCGACGTCCACCACGCGGATGTACGGGCCGTCGGCGATCGCGAGCAGCCCCTGACCGTGCGGCTCGAACGCCATGGCGCCCTCCCGGGGGGCGTCGAGCGCGACGGTGGCCTGACGGCCCGTCCGCTCGACGGACCAGATCCGCACGGCGACTTCCTCGTATCCGGCGAGCAGCAGCTCGTCGCCGTGCCGTCCGAAGACCAGACCGCGCGTGTTCGACGGGTGCGTCGCCACGGCGTGCAGGACCGGTTCGCCGCCGGGCGCGACCTCGCAGCGCAGGATGTGCACGGCGGTGCCGTCGGCCAGGGCGAAGCAGCCCTCCCGGTCGGAGACCGGGAACGCCGCGGCCGCCATGGCCGGCGCGGCCGGCCTCACCCCGACGTCGGCGGCGCACGTCCGCAGGGCGGCCCCCCGATGCCGGGAGAGGACCACTTCGAGCAGCTCCACCCGCTCCGCGCCCGCGGCCAGGACGAACATCCGCATGCCCAGGACGAGGACCGCCAGCTGGCGGACGTCCGCGCTGCGGACCTGCGTCAGCCGGGTGTCCAGCTGGCTGCCGCCGTGCCAGAACCACACCCACAACCGGTCGCCGTCGGCCGCCAGGGCGACGCACTCGCCCCCCAGTTCGGCCGCGGACAGCGCGCGCACGCTGCCTCCCCACCGGTACTCCTGGCGTGGCGTCCTGGCTCCCGCGTGCCAGAAGTACACGGACTGGTCGTCCCGGGCGACGGTGGCCCAGCGGGTGCCGGAGCCCACCTCGTGCACCTCGCTCAGCGGGCGTCCGCGTCCGCCGCCGCTCCGGGGCAGCCGCCGCGTCAGCAGCCGGGCATCCGACTCCGGATGCAGGACCTGGATCTCCCCCAGCCCGCCCGCGGTCAGGGTGTCCGCCCGGGGAGCCCCGGCCGGTCCGGTGCCGGCGCGCCAGCTCAGGGCCCGGGCGCCGCCGGTGGGCGCCACCCGGCGCCACTCCGAAGGGTCGGGCGGTACGTCGGTCCAGTACTCCTCCCAGGGGAGGAAACCGGCCTCGCGGCGCAGCGTCCGGTACGTCCCGTCACGGTGGCTGACGAACGCCGTGGAGCGGAGCAGCGCTTTCCGCTCCAGCAGCACCGACTCGGACACCCGGCCGGACGTCCGGGGAAACGCGCCCGCGACCCGGCCGTACAACGCGGCGCCGTCACACTCCCGTGCCAGGCCCGCCGCGAGCGGCAGCATGACGTCCGGGTCGGTGCGCAGCAGGAAGTCCACGTCCTCGAACAGCTCGCGCAGCGCCTCGGGGCCCACCTGGGCGGCGTGGGCGCCCAGGTACTCGAGGGTGTACTCGTCGGCCTCGCCCCAGTCACCGCCGGCGGTGGCGCGCAGCGCGTCGAGCACCCGGCGGTGTGCCTCGCGTGTGGTCAGCCCGGCGTCGGAGAGGAAGAAGGCGCCGAAGCTCGGGTGGGCCAGCTGGTACCGGGTCCGCCCGCTCGTGTGCCGGCCGTCCCGCTGGGCGGCAACGATGCCACCGCCCGCGCTCCGGCACACCTCCCGCACGTCCCGCGCGGTGAGTTCCGGGGTACCGGGCTCGCGCAGTGCGTCGGCCAGGGTCAGCCAGGCGGCGTCCTGCGCCAGCCCTGGGCCCTGGGCCACCGCGAGCGCCCGCAGCACCTCATGGGCCCGTCGTGCCCCGGGCTGCCCGCCGAGGTGGGCCGTCTCCTCCGTCAGACGGGTCCGCAGGTCCGTGCCGCCGTCGCGCAGCCATGCGGTCAGCTCCGTCTCGGCGGCGACCGTGGTCCGCCGGGCAAGGCCGGTCGCGACCAGACGGGCCACCAGGAACGAGCCGTGACTTTGCTGCGCGACGGTCTCCGCCGTCCACTCCCGGTCCTCCTGGCGCGCCTCGCCCCGGTAGGGGGAGCCCTCCGTGTCCAGGACCGACCGCACCATGCCGGCGATGCTCTCGCGGGCCTCCGCGTCGTCCCCCAGGACCAAGGGCTCGACGCTGAGCTCGAGGGCGTCCAGCAGCGACTCCTGGCCCGCGGGTGCCGTGGTGCGGCGACGGGGCTGGGCACGCGTGGCGACGATCACCCGGACACCGAGCGTCTTCGCCAGCGGGCCGAGGACGTGCCGGGCGATCGCGTGCGCCTGGTCGGGGAGGGCCTCGTCGAGTCCGTCGAAAAGGAGGTTCACCGAGCCCGCCTGGCCGACCAGTTGCTCGAAGGCGTCCGTGAACCGCTCCGAGCCCACCGGCTCCTCCGGCAGCGGCGGCGCTCCGTCGATCGCCGACAGGACCTCCCGCAGCTGAACCGCGAGCGAGTGGGCGGACTGTCCCTGGCAACTCAGCGCCGCGTGAACGGTCCCCGTCCGGGGGAGTGTCGCCGGGTCGAGACCGGGACCGAGGGCCGCCCGCCAGCCGGGCAGCGAGGTAAGGGCCAGACGGCCGAGCAGCGCGGTCTTCCCCGTGCCCGCCAGACCCGTCACCGCGAGCATGCCCTGGGGATGGGTGTCCATCCAGCGCACGATCCGGCTCAGGGCGTCCCGCCGTCCCGCGAAGTGCCGGTGCAGGTGGCTGTCGTCCTCGAGGCCGAACTGCTCGGCCTCGATCCAGGGCTTCCGCCGGGTCAGCGCGGCCGGCATGTAGATGCGCCGGTCGGACCGCTGGTGATACGGGTTGTCGAGGAAGCTGTTGGGCAGCGCCCGGATCTCCCGGCAGTCCGGCCGCTGCGCCTGTTCGTCCAGCCCGTCGTCCGCGGCGCGTGCGTCCACCGCCTGGCAGAGGTACGGCAACGGCAGATACAGCGCCTGCGGCTCGAACGGGCGGGACGCGTCGTCCGCCGTGAAATCCGGCTTGGCCAGCGCCTCCTCCAGCCACGTCACCCACCGGCCGGCCGGCACCTGGGCGTCCGCCCCCGAGGTGCCGATGACGGCGAAGCCCTTCCTCCTGCTCTCCCACGCCCGGTCCACCGCGGGGTCGCGCTGCAGCTCCACGGCATGGCGCACCGCCTCGGTCAGCGAGTTGTAGCTCTGCGAGGAGCAGGCGTCGACGATCAGCAGGGTGTCCGCCTCGAACTCCGGACGCAGCAGGAAGCCCACCAGTTCGAGCAGCGGAACGGCCTTGCCCGGGTCGAACTCCCCCGACTCCCAGGAATCGGCGCAGGCGAGGAAGTAGCCCTCGTCGCGGCGCTGGACGCCGTGCCCCGTCCAGTAGAGGATCTTCTGCTCGGCGCCGTCGGTCAGGAACTCCTCCAGCCCGGCCCACAGCTCCTGCCGGGTCGCTCCTCGCCGGTCGGCGCGCAGCGTGGTCCGGAACCCGAGTCGTTCACGCACCGTACGGGTGAACCGGTCCCGCACCTCGGCGAGCTGCGGCCGGTTCAGCCGCTGCCGCTCCGCCGGGTCCGGATGCGCGTACTCCGGTACAGCGACCGTGCCCACCAGGCGGGAGAAGCGGTCCTTGGTCTTCCGTAACGCCGGCCGGCCTTGCGTGCTGCTCCGTACCATCAGCTTCTACAGCACCCCCCGTGAGTGTCCACCACAGCCTGTTTACCAGTGGAGTTGGCGATGCGTGACAGATTCACCGTGGTTGGCCGGACGACGAACTGTCACCTGTTCGAGGGTGACGGGGTCCAGGCCGTCGACGAGGACAACGTCCACATCAAGTACACGCCGGAGAGGGTGCAGTTCCCGGAGGAGATCGCGGGATGGCGGCGTGCGATCGAGGCGGAGGAGGAGCGCAAGGAGGCCGCCGGTCTGCCGCACCGGTGGAACAACGCGCGGTTCGCGGTCGAGCGGGTCGTGGTGACCCGGACGCACCTCGCCGAGGTCCCCGTGATCTCCCTCGCCCTGCGGGACGCCGACTACTTCGACTTCCTCACCACCTCACTCAACCTGGACCGCAGGCAGAAGAACGGCCTCACACTGCGCGAGCAGTACCTCGAGGGCAGCGACCCGGTCGACGCGCCGTCCTGGATGAACTGCAGCTTCGGCGTCAACGTGGCCCTGGAGACCGGCAAGGACGGCAAGATGCTGTTCTCCCGGCGCAGCGCACAGGTCGCCGGACCGAACAGCGCGCGCTGGAACTCCTCGGCCAACGAGGGACTCGCCCGCCAGCACGACCTGCCCGCGGACGGAAGTCCGGTCAGTCTCCACGCGGTCGCACGTCGTGCCCTCCTCGAGGAGCTCGCCGTGTACGACGGGGACGCGACCGACATCGAACTGCTCGGGCTGGGGCTCGACGTCGTCAACCACCAGTGGGCGGCGTTCTTCCGCGCGGTGGCGCCCGAACTCGACGAGCCGACGCTGCGCCTGCGGTGGACCCGCGGAGTCACCGACAAGTGGGAACACGACCGCTTCGAGTTCGTGGACGCGGATCCGGAATCGGTCCTCGGTTTCATCGCGGACGAACCGGAGGAGCGGTGGACCCCGTGCGCACCGACGCTCTTCTACCTCGCCCTGGTACGGGGCGCCGTCCGGCGCGCGAACGGTGACCCGGCGGCCCGGTTCCTCGTGGAACAGGCGGAACAGAAGGTCATGAGGGACCGCGGTCTGTGAAAAGGGGGCGGCGAGGCGCTGCCTCGCCGCCCCACGACGACATGGCCGTGGTCACGACCCGGCGGGCGCCTTGCCGTTGGCGAACGTCCGCAGGATGCGCCCCAGATGGTCAGGGGCGGCCGCGAGGCGGATCTGCCTGTCCCCGTCGTCCAGTTCGGCGATGTCCCAGCCCTTCGGCACATCGCCGTCGCCGCCGCGGGGACGGCGGACCGTCCTGACGGTGAGCCGCTCCACCGGGACCGGGCGTGCCGCGAACCGGCCCGGGCCCGGGTGGGGTGTGACGGCGGGCCCGTCAGGGCCGAGGACGACGTGGGTGCCGAAGCCGTTGGGGCTGTAGTCGGTGGACTCCAGGAAACGGGCGGGCAGGAAGACGTCCTCGTCGCCGGGGGCCGTGTCCGTCGGCGACGCGAGGTCCGTGCCGGGCGTACGGACACGGGTCGCGTGCCAGGCCCGGACGAGAAGGGCGAGCGAGGCCAGTGATCCCAGGCCGGCCCAGACGACGTCCCCGGCGGTGTCCGGCACCAGGGTCGGATGCCGGTAGCAGTACGGCAGTGCCCACACGGCCGTGCCGACGAGGGCGCCGGCGAACGGGGCCGGGGACGGCAGGATCTCGTCGGCGGGAAGGCGGCGTCCGCGACGGCGCTGCACGATCACGGCGGCCGGCATGCCGGCCGCCAGCACGCACAGCGCCGCGACCACGGTGACCTCACCGGCGGCGGGGAAGTGCTCGCGCCACACGTGCTCGTCACCGATGACCTCCCGCACCTGACCGCGCCAGACGGTGAGTTCCACACGGTCGCCCGCCTCGAACCCCTGGGCCCCCTCCCTCGACACCGCCAGCCGGTCGATCGGCCGGCCGTCGGCGAAGTACAGGTAACTGCTCCCCCTGCCCTTCTCCACCTCGGTGCGCGCGATCACCGCTGAGAGGGTCGTCAGGCAGTCGCGGTCAATCCCGGAGCTCTCCGCCGCGCACGGGACGGCCGACGTCCACGCCGGCCCGGTCTCCGCCACCACCGGGACGAACCACGCGGCCGGCGCGGCGCCCGCGAGGAAGAGGGCGCACAGGACGGCCGCGGGACCGACACCACGCCCGGCCGTGCTCGGGGTGATCACGGCCAGATGGTCCGACTCGGGTGTGCCGTGCCGTCGGTGCAGCGCGCGCAGCGCCTCCACGGTGTCGTAGAAGACGGCCCGGCCCTCGGAGGACGGGCTCACCGGCAGGGGCAGGCGCCAGACGGGACCACCGCGCGTCACGACCTCGACGCGGTGGATGTCGCTGTGACGCCCGCGCTGCACGTACACCCGCACGTCCGCGATGTCCTCCCACCGGGCGCTGCGGCGGCGCAGCGGCGTGCGGTACGACAGTCCGTCCGCGCCGGCGTGCACGCGGACGACGGCGGCGTACCCGCCCCCGATCCCCAGCGGCATGAGAAGGAGACCCGTGAGCACCCACCCGTCGGGGGGCCCGCCCGTGATCACGAGGCGGGCCGCGACCAGGATCAGCCCGGCCGCACCGGCGCCGACGAAGAACCACGGAAGCCGCTTCGACCGGGTACGGCACGTCACTTCAGGCACGCTGCTCATGCGGGGAGCGTGCCATCGCCTCACTTACGCGGGCTTGTCCGGACCACGGCAGTGTTCCTGCGCGTGATGTTGCCGGGTCGGCACACCCCGCTAGGCGGACTCGGGCCGCCGCGCGTAGCCGTCCGGGGCCGGCTGCTGCGCGTCCTCGGCCCAGAGGAACTCGTCGTCGCCGAAGTCCGGAGCCTGGAAGGGCTGGGTCGTCGGACGGGGCGAGCCGGTGGAGCTGTGCGTCTGCCCTTCCGGGGCCGAGAACAGCGATGTGGAGTCGATGAGAGGTCTGCCTTTCCTTGCAGGCCGCTGGGAGGGCCTGGCGTGCCCTGAACGGGCACGGCGGTTCTAGAGCTTGGTCATCTTGGGGTACGGGCTCAGGATCCGCATCTGCGCCGAGCCGAAGTCCACGAGCGCCGCGACTCCGTCCTCGATGCCGACCACCCGGCCGAGGCCGTACACGTCGTGGGTGACCTGATCACCGGTGTCGAAGTGCTTGGGGGCCGGTGCGACCGGGGCCTTGAAGGGGCTGGTGGGCAGATGACGCTTCGGCGCCGAGGGCTTGGTCATGGCTCAGTATGCGCCTTTGTGCGCCGTGCCCGCTGTGTCCATGGGCACAGACATGGACGGCAGCGGCCGCTTCATGCCGCTGACCTGGGGAGGCGCGGATGCGGGCCCCCTCCGTACATGTGACGGGGGTCACGCTCCGCGGGCCGGGGCGGACCACGTCGAAGGGCCCCACCGCGAACGGTGGGGCCCTTCGACATCGTGCCCGGTGAGGCACTGGCGGAGGATACGAGATTCGAACTCGTGAGGGGTTGCCCCCAACACGCTTTCCAAGCGTGCGCCCTAGGCCTCTAGGCGAATCCTCCGCCGGAAACATTACATGACCGAGAGGAGTGCTCGCGAACTCGTTCCCGCCCCGCCGGATGAGGTAGCCTCTGCGTAGCCCCTCACGCGGCGCTATCTGACTGAACTCCCCCAGGGCCGGAAGGCAGCAAGGGTAGGTTGGCTCTGGCGGGTGCGTGGGGGGCGCTTGCGTTGCCCGGCGGGCCGGTCCGGTTGTCGGTGCGCGCCTATAACCTCGTAGACGTGTCGTCTCTCGCGCTGTACCGCCGCTACCGACCCGAGTCCTTCGCCGAGGTCATCGGGCAGGAGCATGTCACCGACCCGCTGCAGCAGGCGCTGCGGAACAACCGGGTCAATCACGCGTACCTGTTCAGCGGACCCCGCGGCTGCGGCAAGACGACCAGTGCGCGGATCCTCGCGCGGTGCCTGAACTGCGAGCAGGGTCCGACCCCGACGCCGTGCGGTGAGTGCCAGTCCTGCCGCGACCTCGCGCGCAACGGGCCCGGTTCGATCGACGTCATCGAGATCGACGCCGCGTCCCACGGCGGTGTGGACGACGCCCGTGATCTACGGGAGAAGGCGTTCTTCGGGCCCGCGTCCAGCCGGTACAAGATCTACATCATCGACGAGGCCCACATGGTCACGTCGGCCGGCTTCAACGCGCTGCTCAAGGTCGTCGAGGAGCCTCCGGAGCATCTGAAGTTCATCTTCGCGACCACCGAGCCCGAGAAGGTCATCGGCACCATCCGGTCGCGCACGCACCACTACCCGTTCCGGCTGGTGCCGCCCGGCACGCTCCGCGAGTACCTCGGCGAGGTGTGCGAGAAGGAAGGCATCGCCGTCGAGGAGGGTGTGCTGCCGCTGGTGGTGCGCGCCGGCGCCGGCTCCGTGCGTGACTCCATGTCCGTCATGGACCAGCTGCTCGCCGGCGCCGGGGAGGAGGGCGTGACCTATGCCATGGCCACCTCCCTGCTCGGTTACACGGACGGCTCGCTGCTCGACTCCGTCGTCGAGGCGTTCGCCACCGGTGACGGCGCCGCCGCCTTCGAGGTCGTCGACCGGGTCATCGAGGGCGGCAACGACCCGCGCCGCTTCGTCGCCGACCTGCTGGAGCGGCTGCGTGACCTCGTCATCCTGGCTGCCGTCCCCGACGCCGCCGACAAGGGCCTCATCGACGCCCCCGCCGACGTCCTCGAGCGCATGCAGGCGCAGGCGGGCACGTTCGGGCCCGCAGAGCTCGGCCGCGCCGCCGACATCGTCAACGAGGGCCTCACCGAGATGCGCGGCGCCACCTCGCCCCGGCTCCAGCTGGAGCTGATCTGCGCGCGCGTGCTGCTGCCCGCCGCGTACGGCGACGAGCGCTCGCTGATGGCCCGGCTCGACCGCATCGAGCGCGGGGCGCAGTTCTCCGCGGGCGGTGCGGCCACCGGCGGGCCCGCCATGGGGTACGTCCCCGGTCCGGGGGCCCAGCACGGAGCGGCCGCTGCGGCTCCGAATGTCGAGCCCGGCGGTGGTCCCGCCGCGGCCCGCGCCGCCGTACGGGCGCCGGGGCAGCCGACGCCCGCCCCCACCCCTCCGCCGGCCCCGACCGAGGCACAGGCGCCGACTCAGCCCCCCGCCGCCGCCCCCCAGACGCCCCCGGCCGCCGCCGCACCGGCGCCCGCCACCCCCGCCCCCGGCGCCTGGCCCACCGCCACCCCCGCGGGCGGAGGCGGCGCGGGCGCGGGCCGGCGACCCGGCGGCTGGCCCACGGCCGCCCCCGCGGGCGGCGGCGCGAGCCGGGCCCAGTCGCCGCAGCCCACCGCCCCGGCGGCCCCCGCGGCCCCGTCCGCACCCCCGGCTCCCGCCACACCCTCCGCGCCCCCCGGCGGCGGAGGCGGCGGCCTCGACCCCCGCATGCTCTGGCCGAACATCCTGGAGACGGTCAAGAACCGCCGCCGCTTCACCTGGATCCTGCTCAGCCAGAACGCCCAGGTGACCGGCTTCGACGGCACGACGCTCCAGCTCGGGTTCGTGAACGCGGGCGCCCGCGACAACTTCCTCAGCAGCGGCAGCGAGGACGTGCTGCGTCAGGCGCTGGCCGAGCAGTTCAACGTGCAGTGGAAGATCGAGGCGGTCGTCGACCCGTCCGGCGGTGGCGGTCCGGCCGCGTCCGGTCCCGCGGGCGGCCCGTCCGGCGGCCGCAGCGGTGGAGGCACCGGCTACGGAGCACCGAGCGGCGGTGGTCACGGGGCACCCGGCGGTGGCCCCGGTGACACCCGACGTCCCCCGACCCCTCAGGCGTCGGCCCCCGCGGCTCCGTCCCCGGCGCCCTCGGCGCCCGCCCCGGCGGCCCCCTCCCGGCCCGCCGCCCCGGAGCCGCCCCCTCCGGTCTCGCCCGAGGACGACATCCCGGAGGACGACGACCCCGACCTCGACGAGTCCGCCCTCTCCGGGAAGGAGCTCCTGGTCCGCGAGCTGGGCGCGACGGTCGTGGAGGAGATCACGAACGAGTAGTAACGAGTAGTACAGGGAGCACGACGGGCGGGGACTCCGCCGCCCGGATCCCCGTTCCGGCAACGCCCTGACCGGCTCGTTCGGAGGAACGCACAACGGCGCCCTCCCCGCCCGTTCGGAAGCCCGCACAAAGGGCGCCCGCCGTCTGCCGTTAGGCTGGCCCCCGTGAAGGTCCTCGTCATCGGCAGCGGCGCCCGCGAACACGCCCTGTGCCACTCCCTGTCCCTCGACCCCGATGTCACCGCGCTGCACTGCGCGCCCGGCAACGCCGGCATCGCCGAGGTCGCCGAGCTGCACCAGGTCGACGCCCTCGACGGCGCCGCCGTGTCCGGGCTGGCCGTGCGGCTGGGCGCGGACCTCGTGGTGGTCGGCCCCGAGGCGCCCCTGGTCGCCGGGGTCGCCGACGCCGTGCGCGAGGCGGGCATCCCCGTCTTCGGCCCCTCCAAGGAGGCCGCGCGGCTCGAGGGCTCCAAGGCCTTCGCGAAGGACGTGATGGCGGCCGCCGGCGTGCCCACCGCCCGCTCCTACGTCTGCACCACCCCGGACGAGGTCGACGCAGCCCTCAAGGCCTTCGGCGCCCCGTACGTCGTGAAGGACGACGGGCTCGCGGCCGGCAAGGGCGTCGTCGTGACCGACGACCTCGAGGCCGCCCGCGCGCACGCCGCCGGGTGTCTGGGGGCCCCTCCCGCGCCGTCCGGGCAGCGGGGGAGTGTCGTCGTCGAGGAGTACCTCGACGGCCCCGAGGTCTCCCTCTTCGCGATCACCGACGGCGAGACCGTCGTGCCCCTCCAGCCCGCCCAGGACTTCAAGCGCGCGCTGGACGGCGACGAGGGCCCGAACACCGGCGGCATGGGGGCGTACTCCCCCCTGCCGTGGGCCGATCCCAAGCTGGTCGACGAGGTCGTCCAGACCGTGCTGCAGCCGACCGTGGACGAGATGCGCCGCCGTGGCACGCCGTTCTCCGGTCTGCTCTACGCCGGTCTGGCGATCACCTCGCGCGGTGTGCGCGTGATCGAGTTCAACGCCCGGTTCGGCGACCCCGAGACCCAGGTGGTGCTGGCCCGGCTGAAGACCCCGCTGGCCGGGCTGCTGACGGCCGCCGCCACCGGCACCCTCGCCCACCTGGAGCCGGTCCGCTGGAGCGACGACGCCGCGGTCACCGTGGTCGTCGCCTCGCACAACTACCCCGGTACCCCGCGCACCGGTGACCCCATCGCCGGCCTCGACGAGGTCGCCGCCCAGGACGCCCCGCACGCGTACGTCCTGCACGCCGGGACCCGGCTCGAGGGCGACACGGTCGTCAGCGCGGGCGGGCGCGTGCTGTCCGTGACGGCGACCGGCAAGGACCTCACCGAGGCCCGCGACCGCGCCTACCGTGCCGTGTCCCGCATCCGCCTCGACGGTTCACAGCACCGCACGGACATCGCGCGGAAGGCGGCGGAAGGCGCGTAGGCGCACACGCGACGCCCCCGGTCGGCACAGGCCCCGGATCCCTCCAGGATCCGGGGCCTGACCTTTGCCGTCCGTCGACCACCTCTCCCCAAAGCCATTCCATCGAGTGAGCGATGTGCCATCCGGCTGACGGGGGCCGGGGCCCCAACTAGGGTGCCGCGCAAGCGTTCCGGCACTTGGCCCATCGGCATTGCGATGTCGGTGGCGGGTGCCACAGTGGGGGCATGGGCAAGCCAGGACTGCGTCAGGCGCCGGGAGGGGGTGAGGGCGGGCCATGGGCATGAGCGGTGCGGAAAGGGAGCAGGGCGCCCCGGGCGCCAGGGCCCGGGCGCTGGCCGTGCTGCGCGTCCGCAGCCGGGCGCTGGCCGTCGCGCTGCTGCCCGCCGCCGCCGCGGTGATCCTCCTGGCCGGCGGGTCCACCGGCCATCTGACCGGCTCCGGCTGGGACCTGGCCCGCCGGATCGTCACGCCCCTCGCCGTGCTGGTGCTGCTGCTGGCCGCCGGTGTCGCCCTGGTCGTCGCGCGCGCCCGGCCCGCCGTCACCCCCACCGTGCCGATCGCCGAGGAGGCCGCCCCGGACCTGTACCGGATGGTGCGTGACCTCGCCGACCGCCTCGGCGTCCCCGCGCCCTCCGCGATAGCGCTCACCCCGGACTGCGACAGCTGGCTGGAGGACCGTACGCATCCGGCGCACGCGCCCCCGCCGTCCGAGGAGGACGACGACGTGGCCCACGCCGGCCGGTCGTCCCGCCGCGCGCCCGCCGCCCCCGTGCTGGTCATCGGCTCGCCGTTCCTGTGGTGGATGCGGGTGGCCGAGCTGCGTGCCCTGCTCGCCCCGGTCGTCGCCGGCACGGGGCCGTCGGCCCACCCGGACATAGCCGCCGCCCGGCGCTTCGTCCGGGGCCTGGACGCGGCGGTCGCCGTGACGTCGGTGCCGGACCGCGGGCCGGTGCCCCGCGCGGTGCTCGCCGGGGTCGGCTGGGTGGCCCGCCTGCTGCTGCGCGGCAGCCGGGTGCACGCCGCCGAGATGGAGCGCGGGGTCGCCGCCGCCGCGGCCGAGCGCGCCAAGGCCGTGGACTACGGGCTGCGGATCGTCGCCCAGGAGCAGGTCGGACTCGCCTACGCGGGCTGGGACAGGCTGCTGACCCGGGTGGCGCTGCCCGCCTGGCGGATGGGCCGCTGGCCGGCCCGGCTCAACGCGGGCGTGGTCGCCGCCCTCACCGAGCTGTCCCGCCGGGACCGGCTGGCCGAGGGGTTCGCCTCCCGGCTCGGGGAGCGCCCCGCCTGCGACCTCCTCGAGGAGCCCGGCGCGGTCGACGAGGCCACCTCCCTGCTCGCCGCCCGCCTCTTCCACGGCGGTCCGGCGGAGACCGGCCCCGGCTGGACGCCGGTCCACTGGGGGGACTACCCGGAGGAGGTCGCGGGCCGCAAGTGGCGCACCGACGCCGCCCGCCTGCACCGGATACTCGACGGCCTGCGCGTACCGCCCGCGCACGAGGAGCCGTCGGCTCCCGACGGCCCCACCCTCGCCCGCGTCCTGACCCATCTGACCGCCGCGCCCGGCCTGCCGCCGGCGCCCGTCCCGGCCGTCGCCCCCGACGAGGACGACCTGGCAGGCGGCACCGCCCACGGCGCCGCCCTCGCCGTGTGCCTCACGGCCGAGCTGGCCCGTGAGGAGGCCGCCGCGGCCGCCGCACCCGCCGGTCCTCAGGGCGCCGCGGCGCCCGATCCCGACCCCCTCCGCGACGACCGCGCGCTCCCCCTCTTCCCCCTCCAGCCGCCCCGTACCGGACGGGAGCTGCTCGCCGACCACATCACCGCGATGGTCTGCTGCGCGGCGATGGACACCGTGGGCGCCGTCCCCGGTCTCGACTGGCTCGACGGACCCACCCTCCTCGTCGGCGGCGCCCGCGCCACGGACCTCCCGCCCCAGGTGCTGACCCTCATCGAGGACGGCGACCCCTCGGGCCTCAGAAACTGGCTCACCCGGCAGGGCATACGCCCGGAGAAGCCCGTACGCCTCGTCTGAGCCGCGCCCCGGCCGCCCCGCCCGGAGCGTGCTCCTCCACTTGAGCGCACGCACGACGAACGGTGACGACACCCGTGCGGGATGTGATGTGCTGGGGCCGTTCACGCCCAGGGGAGGGGGAAACGGCATGCGACGACCGGAGCGAGTCCGGCAGGAAGCGCCGGGGTCACCGGCATCCGACGGCGGCGACCCCTTCGCACCCGTCACCTTCCCCTGGCCGACCCCCTCGCCCACCGACGCCGACGGTCGCATCGAAGGCTTCGCCTCCCCCTCCGCGGTCGCCCCCGGCGACTCCGTCGGCCTCCACGTCACCGTCGACCCGCCCCGCCCGTTCCGCGTCACGGTCCACCGCATCGGCCACTACGGCGGCCGGGGCGCCACCGAGACCGCCACCAGCCCCCGTCTCCACGGCACGGCGCAGCTCCCGCCGCTCACCGCCGGACGCACCGTCTCCTGCCACCACTGGTGGCTGTCCTGGCGGCTGCCGGTCCCGACGTCCTGGAGCGCCGGCGCGTACGTCGCCGTGCTGGCCACGGAGGACGGCCGGCACCACGCGCACGTCCCGTTCACCGTGCGCGACGACCGCCCGGCGGACCTGCTGCTGGTGCTTCCGGACCTCACCTGGCAGGCGTACAACCCGTACCCGGCGGCGGACGGCGGCACCGGCGCGAGCCTCGCCCCCGTCCACGACGAGCACGAGGCGGCCGACCCGGTCACGACCGTCACCTTCGACCGGCCGTACGCGGGCGACGGGCTCCCGCCGCACGCCGGGCACGCCTACGACGTGATCCGCTGGGCCGAGCGCTACGGCTACGACCTCGCCTACGCCACCGCCCGCGACCTGCACGCCGGCCGCGTCGACCCGGCCCGCCACCGGGGCCTGGTCTTCCCGGGCCCGGACGAGTACTGGACCGCGCAGATGCGCACGGCCGTGGAGCGCGCCCGCGAGCACGGCACCTCGCTGGTGTTCCTCTCCGCCCGCACCCTGCACCGGCAGGTCGAGCTGGCACCCGCCCCGTCCGGCCCCGACCGCCTGCTGACCTGCGGCAGACGCAGGGGCCGGTCCGGGCCCGCGCTGTGGCGGGAGAGCGACCGCGCGGAGCAGTCGCTGCTCGGCATCCAGTACGCAGGTCCCGTGCCGGGACCGCGCCCGCTGATCGTCCGCAACGCCGGCCACTGGCTCTGGGAGGGCACCGGCGCGCAGGAGGGCGACGCCCTCGACGGCCTGGTCGCGGGCGGGGCCGACCGCTACTACCCGCGCACCCCGCTGCCCGCCCACGACGAGCGGATCCTGCTCGCGCACTCCCCGTACGGCGACCGGCAGGGCGCCCGGCGCCACCAGGAGACGTCCCTGTACCGCGCGCCGTCCGGGGCGTGGGTGTTCGCCTCGGGCACGCTCGCCTGGCCGCCGGCGCTGGACCGGCCGGGGCACGCCGACCCTCGCGTCCAGCGGGCCACCGCCAACCTGCTCGACCGCATCTGCAAACGCGACTGACGGGGTGCGCGGGACCGTGCCCGTCGAACCCGCCCGCACCACCCCGACCGCCGTCCCGTCCGCACATACGGGAGAATCGACGTACCGTCCGGCCCTCTCCCGCCACCGCCCTCCGGGAGCGTGCGCGGGAGCCGGGAGCGCTGCGGGCGTCCCTTCTGTTCAACCACGCGGAGGAACCGTGTCCGGATTCGTCGACAAGCCCGAGCCGATCCAGGTTCCGGGCCTGGTGCATCTGCACACCGGCAAGGTGCGCGAGCTGTACCGGAACGAGGCGGGCGACCTCGTGATGGTCGCCAGCGAC
Source organism: Streptomyces sp. GB4-14 (assembly GCF_022696125.1). Classification (NCBI taxonomy): domain Bacteria; kingdom Bacillati; phylum Actinomycetota; class Actinomycetes; order Kitasatosporales; family Streptomycetaceae; genus Streptomyces; species Streptomyces sp. GB4-14. The sequence continues at coordinate 3,387,434 of NZ_RZHO01000002.1, forward strand.
CGCATCTCCGCCTACGACTGGGTGCTGCCCACCGAGATCCCGGACAAGGGCCGGGTGCTCACCCAGCTCTCCCTGTGGTGGTTCGACCAGCTCGCCGACCTGCTCCCCAACCATGTGCTGAGCACCGACCTCCCCGAGGGCGCCCCCGCCGACTGGGCGGGCCGCACGCTGGTGTGCAAGTCGCTGAACATGGTCCCGGTGGAGTGCGTGGCCCGCGGCTACCTCACCGGGTCGGGGCTCGTCGAGTACAATGAGAGCCGGACGGTCTGCGGGCTGGCCCTCCCGCACGGCCTGGTCGACGGCTCCGAGCTGCCCGCCCCGATCTTCACCCCGGCCACCAAGGCCGCCGTCGGCGAGCACGACGAGAACGTCTCCTACGAGGAGGTCGCCCGCCAGGTCGGCGCGGAGACCGCCGCCCAGCTGCGCCAGGCGACGCTCGCCGCCTACTCCCGCGCCCGCGACATCGCCCGCGACCGGGGCATCATCCTCGCGGACACCAAGTTCGAGTTCGGGTACGACGGGGACAGCCTGGTCATCGCTGACGAGGTGCTCACCCCGGACTCGTCCCGCTTCTGGCCGGCCGACCAGTGGGAGCCCGGGCGCGCGCAGCCGTCGTACGACAAGCAGTTCGTCCGGGACTGGCTGACCTCGGCCGAGTCGGGCTGGGACCGCAAGAGCGAGCAGCCTCCGCCGCCGCTGCCGCAGCAGGTCGTGGACGCCACCCGGGCGAAGTACGTGGAGGCGTACGAGCGCCTGACGGGCATCACCTGGAGCTGACCGCACGGCCCGGGGCCGGGGGCACGCCTCCGGCCCCGGGAATCCTGCGGCGGCACACACGACGAAAGCCCCGGTCATCGACCGGGGCTTTCGTCCTCTGAGCGAACGACGAGGTTCGAACTCGCGACCTCAACCTTGGCAAGGTTGCGCTCTACCAACTGAGCTACGTTCGCCTGCTGCGCCGTGGCGCGAGCACCACTATACCCAACCGCGTTCGCGGGCGAGACGCACCGCGGTGTGGCGGTTCTCCGCGCCGAGCTTCGAGACGGCGGAGGAGAGATAGTTCCGCACGGTGCCCTGGGACAGCCGGGCTCGCTCCGCGATCTCCGCCACGGGGGCCCCGTCCGCCGCCAGCTCCAGCACCTCCGCCTCCCTCGCGGTCAGCGGGGAGTCGCCCGCGGCGATCGCGTCGGCGGCCAACTCGGGGTCGACGTAGCGGTTTCCCGCGTGCACGGTGCGGATGATCTCGGCGAGCCGCTGGGCGCTGACGGTCTTGGGGACGAACCCCCGCACGCCCGCGGCGAGCGCCCGCTTCAGATGCCCCGGGCGTCCGTGCCCGGTCACGATCAGCACCTGGCAGTCCGGCAGCTCCGTCCGCAGGGTTGTGGCGACCTTCACACCGTCCGCGCCGGGCATCTGGAGGTCCAGCACGGCGACGTCCGGGGCGTGCGCCCGCGCCATCGCCAGGGCCTCGGGGCCGGACGCGGCCTCGGCGACCACCAGCAGGTCGTCCTCCAGGGACAGCAGGGCGGCCAGCGCCCCGCGGATCAGATGCTCGTCGTCGGCGAGCAGCAGCCGCACCACACCGGTCACGACGCGACCTCCAGCGCGGGACGCGCGGTCAGCGGGACCTCCGCGACGAGCCGGAACTCGCCGTCCCCGGCCTCCCCGGCGTCGAGCGTGCCGCCCACGGCGGACAGCCGCTCCCGCAGCCCGGCCAGCCCCGTCCCGCCCGTACGGGACGACCCGTGCGGGGCGGTCGCCCCGTCGTTCCGTACCGTCAGCACCACACGCCCCTCCGGCCTGAGCACCGTGACGGTGCACTTCTTCGCGTCCCCGTGCCGCAGCACGTTGGTGGTGGCCTCCCGCACCACCCAGCCCAGCGCGGACTGCACCTCGGCGGGCAGCCCGTCGGTCTCGCCGCTGACCTCGCAGTCGATCCCGGCCGCGCGCAGCACGCCACGGGCGCCGTGGAGTTCGGCCTCCAGGTCGGCCCGGCGGTAGCCGCGCACCACCTCGCGCACCTCCCGCTGGGACTCCTGGGCGATGCGCTGCACCTCGATCATCTGCTCGACCGCCTCGGGCCGCTCACGCCGTGCGAGCTGGACGGCCAGCTCGCTCTTCAGCGCGATCACCGCGAGGTTCCTGCCCATCACGTCGTGCAGGTCGCGGCCGAAGCGCAGCCGCTCCTCGGCGACCGCGAGCCGGGCCCGGGTCTCGCGCGCCTCGTCGAGGACGTAGACGGTGTTGAGCAGCCAGATGGAGAAGGCGGAAGTGGCGGCGAAGAAGCCGCTCGCGGCCGTCACGAACGCGGACGTGCCCAGCGCGGCGAGGGCGGGCATGCCGGCCGCCCGGGCGACCAGGCCGGCGCCCGCCCCGAACCCGGTGACGAGCAGGACGACGCGCCGCCGGTCCTTGAGACCGAGAGCCGTCAGGCCGACGCCGTAGCAGAGCGTGGCGCCGAAGACCGAGCCCAGGACGGTGCCGGTGTCCTCCCCGGGCCCGCCGGGGCCGTGCCGGCCCAGGACGACGGCCGCCGTCGCGACCAGGGCGGTCGCGGCGCCGAGCGCCCACAGCAGCCGCAGCGGCTGGGCACGCCGGCCGACCGTCCAGTCCAGGGCGCGGGACGCGGTCACCATGGCCAGCGCGACGTGCGCCGCGACCGGCACCATCACGAGCAGCGCGGCACGCGCCTCCAGGTGCCCGAAGGCGGTCACCCCGATCACCGTCGGCTCGGACAGCGCGATGAAGTGGAACGACCACCGCGTGTACGTCTCCACCTTGGCGGGTGTGCTCTTGCGCCTCCACCAGCCGCCCGGGCCGCCCATCCACCGCTCCTGTCCGTAACCGATGTCCTGCCGCCGCACCCGTCACCGCGGTGCGCGCGGCCGCCCCTGACCCTGCCTGCGCCTCAGCGCCGCGGCTCCCAGCGGAACCGCCGCCGTACAGCAAACACCGCGAGGACGGTCCAGGCCAGGGCGATCGTGAGGGCACGGAGGGACTCGCCCGCCGTGAGGTCGCCGGTCCAGCCGCCGCGCACCAGACTGACGACCGGGGTCAGCGGCAGCAGTTCGCAGACGGACGCCAGACGGTCCGGGAACAGCTCCAGCGGGACGAACATTCCGCTACCCAGCATCGACACGATCAGCAGCGGCATGGGGGTGACCTGGGCGCTTTCGCCGGTGCGCGTCCAGCTCGCGGTGAAGGCGGCGAGCGTCGCGCTGATCACGAGGCCCAGCAGCAGGCCGAGGACGGCCAGGTGGGGCGCGGAGGGCGCGGACAGGTCGAGCAGCACGGTGCAGCCCGTGATCAGCAGCAGGCACTGCACCAGCCCGGTGAGGACGGCCGGCAGCGCGGACCCGGCGAGGATCTCCGCGTCCCGCAGCTCGCCCGTCCGCAGCCGCTTCAGCACCAGCTCCTCACGCCGGACGACGTAGACGCCGACGAGCGAGGAGTACACGGCGAACAGCAGCGAGAAGCCGACGGCGGCGGGCAGGACGAGCTCACCGGGGGTGAGCCCGGCTTCCGCGAGGTCCATCTCCTCGGCGGCGGAGCGCACGCTGAGCGGCAGGACCAGCGGCACGAACAGCGCGGCGAAGAGGGTGCCCTTGCTGCGTCCCAGCAGGGTCAGTTCGGCCCGGGCCAGGGACATCATCCGGCCGGCCGGGGTGGTCGTGGTGGTGCTCATGCCGCGTACTCCTCGGTGGTCGCGCCGTGCGGCGCGGGGGCCGAGGCGTCCTTGGCGATGGTGAGGAAGGCCTCCTCCAGTGAGGCCGAGCGCACGTCGAGCCGGCGCAGCTCCACGCCCGCGTCCCGCGCCCACACCAGCAGCTCGGTGGCCGAGCGCTGCAGGTCGCGGGTGCGCAGCCGGACGGTGCGGCCGTCCACGGTGTGGTCGCCCACGCCCATCGGGCCGAGCGGCGGGAGGTCGCCCAGGTGGTAGCCGTCGGGCAGGTCGAAGGTGATCCGGGACGGCTCGGTCGCGGTGACCTCGGCCGGGGTGCCGGTGACGGCGATCCGCCCGTCGTGCATGATCGCGAGCCGGTCGGCGAGGTTCTCGGCCTCCTCCAGGTAGTGCGTGGTGAGCAGCACGGTGGTGCCGGCGTCGCGCAGGGCGCTCACCAACTCCCAGGTGTCGTGGCGGCCTTCGGCGTCGAGTCCGGTGGTCGGCTCGTCGAGGAACAGCACCTCGGGGTCGCCGAGCAGCGCCAGCGCCAGGTCGAGGCGGCGGCGCTGGCCGCCGGACAGCTGCTTGACCCGGACGTCCGTCCTGGACGCGAGGCCCACCAGCGCGAGCACCTCCCGCTCGGGGCGGGCGCCGCTGACACAGCCCGCCCACATGCGGGCGGTCTCGGCGACGGTCAGCTCGGAGGGGAAGCCGCCCTCCTGGAGCATCACACCGGTGCGGTGCCGCACGGCGGCGCGCTCGGTGTAGGGGTCGTGGCCGAGGACCCGGACCTGTCCGCCGGCCGGCGGGGCCAGTCCTTCGAGGAGTTCGACGGTGGAGGTCTTGCCGGCGCCGTTGGTGCCCAGCAGGGCGAAGATCTCCCCGCGTCGCACGGTGAAGTCGATCCCGCGCACCGCTTCGAACCCGCCCCCGTAGACGCGTCGCAGCCCTGTGACCTCGATCACGTGCTCAAGTCCGTTCGTTTCCATGCCTCGAGCATCGCGGGGGGCGGAAGGACCCGGCAGTGCGCGGTGTCATCAGCGGACATGACAAATGTCAGACGGCCGTGCGGAGAGGGCGTCTTGAGACGAGCACACGAAAAGACCCCGGTCCGAGGGACCGGGGTCTTCATCCCGAGCGGACGACGAGGCTCGAACTCGCGACCTCAACCTTGGCAAGGTTGCGCTCTACCAACTGAGCTACGTCCGCATTGCCTCCGACCGGCTCTCACCAATCGGCGCGGGCACCAGCTTACCTGATCCACAAGCGTGGTCGGTGAGGCGGTGCAGAGCGGGTGACAGGAATTGCACACTGCGCCTTCCCCCTGGAAGGGGGATGTTCTACTACTGAACTACACCCGCATGTCCTCGGACCGGGCCTTTCGGCCTCGCCCCTCGGCGTGCTCCAGACTTTAGCTGATCAGCAGGGGGGCTGCGCAAGTCGGTTGCCCGGAGCGCCCGGTGACCGGCCGTCGGCGGCGTCACCCGCCCGGGGCCGGCTCCGTACGCGGGTGCGGTTCCGGGCGGGAGCCGGGCGCGGTTCAGCGGGCCGCGGCGAACGCCTCGTAGACCTTCTTGGGGATGCGGCCGCGGGCCGGGACGTCCATCCGGTTCGCCTGTGCCCAGGCGCGCACGGCCGCCGGGTCCGGGGCGACCTCGGTCTGCCGGTAGGCCTTGCCGGAGCGGGCGCGCTTGCGGCCGGCGTCCACGTAGGGCTCGAGCGCCTCGCGCAGTTTCCTGGCATTGGCTTCGTTCAGGTCGATCTCGTACGACGTGCCGTCGATCCCGAAGGCGATCGTTTCCGCCGCTTCCGAGCCGTCGATGTCGTCGAAGAGAGTGACCACGACCTTCTGCGCCACGAATATCGGTCCCTTCGTGCGGCACCTCTTCCGTCCGGCCGTCCGTGACGACGTGCCGGTACGGTCGCCGAGATGTCGGCTGTCCGCCTGTAATCGGGCAAAGTATCTGCTAATGACAATTCATTTGTACAGTGCCCGGCAATGCAATGGGAAGCCCGACTAAATCTGCCCGCGTGTCCTCGCGCAATAGCGATGTGCGAGAGATCGCGGATCTTTCCCGGATCTTTTCCAGCAGGCCTCCTCGCGATGCCGAATCGTGACGGCGCTCACGTAGATTCCTACAAATCTACTCGCGTAGAAATTTTGTGCGGGTAGTCTGAAGGAACTTGCTCAGCACCACACACCGGGAGTGCCAGTGGCACGCGTCGTAGTCGACGTCATGCTCAAGCCGGAGATCCTCGACCCCCAGGGCCAGGCGGTGCAGCGCGCACTGCCGCGTCTGGGTTTCGAAGGGATCTCGGACGTCCGTCAGGGAAAGCGATTCGAACTGGAAGTTGACGGGCCGGTCGACGAGGCCGCGCTCGCCCGTATCCACGATCTTGCGGAATCCTTCCTCGCCAACACCGTGATCGAGGACTTCACCGTCCGCGTCGAGGAAGTCGCGGAGGCGGTCAAGTGACCGCTCGTATTGGCGTCGTCACTTTCCCGGGCAGCCTCGACGACCGGGACACCCAGCGCGCGATCCGCGTCGCCGGCGCCGAACCCGTCGCCCTCTGGCACAAGGACAAGGACCTCAAGCAGGTCGACGCCGTGGTGCTCTGCGGCGGTTTCAGTTACGGCGACTATCTGCGCGCCGGCGCCATCGCGCGCTTCTCGCCGGTCATGGACACCGTCATCGACCAGGCCAAGGCCGGTCTGCCGGTGCTCGGCATCTGCAACGGCTTCCAGATCCTCACCGAGGCGCACCTGCTCCCCGGCGGCATGCTGGGCAACGACCACCTGCACTTCATCTGCCGCGACCAGAAGCTGCGGGTGGAGAACGCGGACACCGCCTGGACCACGGACTACGAGGCCGGCCAGGAGATCCACATCCCGCTGAAGAACATGGACGGCCGCTACGTCGCCGACCGGTACACGCTGGACAAGCTGGAGGCCGAGGGGCGGGTCGCGTTCCGCTACCTCGACGTCAACCCGAACGGCTCGCTCAACGACATCGCCGGCATCACCAACGAGGCCGGGAACGTCGTCGGCCTGATGCCGCATCCCGAGCACGCCGTCGAGTCGCTGATCGGTACGGGCCGTACCGACGGCCTGCCCTTCTTCACGTCGATCCTCAAGAAGCTGGTCAACGCATGAGCAAGACGCCCTCCCGTCTCCCACCGCCGCCCGACACCGAGGCCCTTCGGGCCGCCCCTTCCCGTCTGGACACGGTCGAGCACGCGGCCGCGACCCCCGACGTCGAGCTGCCCTGGGCCGAGCTGGGCCTGAAGAAGGACGAGTACGAGCGGGTCGTGGAGATCCTCGGCCGCCGCCCGACCGGCGCCGAGCTCGCCATGTACTCCGTGATGTGGTCCGAGCACTGCTCGTACAAGTCCTCCAAGGTGCACCTGCGCCAGTTCGGCGAGAAGGCCCCCGAGTCCGACGCGCTGCTCGTCGGCATCGGCGAGAACGCGGGCGTCGTGGACGTCGGCCAGGGCTACGCCGTCACCTTCAAGGTCGAGTCGCACAACCACCCGTCGTACGTCGAGCCCTACCAGGGCGCGGCCACCGGCGTCGGCGGCATCGTGCGCGACATCATCGCGATGGGCGCCCGCCCGGTCGCCGTCGTGGACCCGCTGCGCTTCGGCGCGGCCGACCACCCCGACACCAAGCGCGTCCTGCCCGGCGTCGTCGCCGGCATCGGCGGCTACGGCAACTGCCTGGGCCTGCCCAACATCGGCGGCGAGGTCGTCTTCGACGCCTGCTACCAGGGCAACCCGCTGGTCAACGCCGGCGCCATCGGCGTCATGCGGCACGAGGACATCCACCTGGCCAAGGCGTCCGGCGCCGGCAACAAGGTCATCCTCTACGGGGCCCGCACCGGCGGCGACGGCATCGGCGGCGCCTCCATCCTCGCCTCCGAGACCTTCGACGACGCCAAGCCGTCGAAGCGCCCCGCGGTGCAGGTCGGCGACCCCTTCCAGGAGAAGCTCCTCATCGAGTGCACCCTGGAGGCGTTCGCCGAGAAGCTGGTCGTCGGCATCCAGGACCTCGGCGCCGCCGGGCTGTCCTGCGCGACCTCCGAGCTGGCCTCCAACGGCTCCGGCGGCATGCGCGTCACCCTCGACGACGTCCCGCTGCGCGACTCCACGCTCTCGCCCGAGGAGATCCTCATGAGCGAGTCGCAGGAGCGCATGTGCGCGGTCGTGGAGCCCGACAAGGTCGACCGGTTCCTCGAGATCTGCGACAAGTGGGACGTCATCGCCACCGTCATCGGCGAGGTGACCGACGGCGACCGTCTGGAGATCTTCTGGCACGGCGAGAAGATCGTCGACGTGGACCCGCGCACGGTCGCCCACGAGGGCCCGACCTACGAGCGCCCCTACGCCCGCCCGTCCTGGCAGGACGAGCTCCAGGCGGACGACGCGAACAAGCTGCCCCGGCCGGAGAGCGGCGAGGAGCTGAAGGACCAGGTCCTCAAGCTGGTCGCCTCGCCCAACCAGGCCTCCAAGCAGTGGATCACCCAGCAGTACGACCACTTCGTGCAGGGCAACACCGTCCTCGCCCAGCCCGAGGACTCCGGCATGATCCGCATCGACGAGGCGTCCGGCCTCGGCGTCGCGATCGCCACCGACGGCAACGGCCGGTACGCCAAGCTCGACCCCTACACGGGCGCGCAGCTGGCCCTCGCGGAGGCCTACCGCAACGTGGCGACGACCGGCGCCAAGCCGCTCGCCGTCTCCGACTGCCTGAACTTCGGCTCGCCCGAGGACCCGGCGGTCATGTGGCAGTTCGCGGAGGCCGTGCGCGGCTTGGCGGACGGCTGCCGGCAGCTCGGCACGCCGGTGACCGGCGGCAACGTCTCGCTCTACAACCAGACGGGCGAGGCGGCCATCCACCCGACGCCGGTGGTCGCCGTCCTCGGCGTGATCGACGACGTGGCCCGCCGCACCCCGGTCGCCTTCCAGGAGGAGGGCCAGCTGCTGTACCTCCTCGGCGACACCCGCGAGGAGTTCGGCGGCTCTGCCTGGTCCCAGGTCATCCACGACCACCTCGGCGGCCTGCCCCCGAAGGTCGACCTGGAGCGTGAGCGGCTGCTCGGCGAGATCCTGATCGCCGCCTCCCGCGACGGCATGATCGACTCCGCGCACGACCTGTCGGACGGCGGTCTGATCCAGGCCGTGGTCGAGTCGGCGCTGCTGGGTGGCAAGGGCGCGCGTCTGGTCGTCCCTGACGGGCTGGACGCGTTCACCTTCCTGTTCTCCGAGTCGGCCGGCCGCGCGATCGTCGCCGTGCCCCGCTCGGAGGAGGTCCGCTTCAACGACATGTGCGGTGCGCGCGGCCTGCCGGCCACCCGCATCGGTGTCGTCGACGGCGACACGGTCGAGGTCCAGGGCGAGTTCTCCCTCTCCCTGGCCGACCTGCGCGAGGCCCACGAGGGGACGATCCCGGCGCTGCTGGCCTGAGCCTCGGCATCCCTTCCCCGCGAAGCCCCCGCCGTTCCCGGCGGGGGCTTCGTCGTGTCCGGCCGCCGGTTCCGGTCCGGTCGTCCACAGGTGTGCACAAGCTCTTGCGTGAGATTACGTAGTTACGTAATCTCAAGTGCGTGGAACTGGAAGAGCGCATGACCGAGCTGGAGCGCCGCATCGCGGCGCTCGAAGCGGCCGACCGCACGGCTCCCTCCCTGGGAGAAGGTGACTTCTGGGCCCTGGACGGGCTCAAGGAGCAGCTCGCCGAGCTGAAGGCCGCCGACGGAGGCGTGCTGTTCACGGGCGCGGTGCGGCTGCCGACCGGCGAGCGGTACGACTGGCAGCACGGCACGCTCACCTCGGATCTGCTCACCTACGAGTGGCCGGACGTGGCCGAATCCTTCGCGGCCCTCGGCCACCCGGTCCGGCTCCGGCTGCTCCGCGAGATAGCGGGCGGCCGCCGCACCGCCGCCGAGCTGGCGGAGCTGGACGACATCGGCACGACCGGGCAGATCTACCACCACCTGCGCCAGCTGACGGCCGCCGGCTGGCTGCACAGCACCGGCCGGGGCCGCCACGAGGTCCCGGCGGGCCGGGTGGTGCCGCTGCTGGTGGCGCTGGCGGCGGCGCGGCCCTGACCGCACCGACGAAGACTTGGGGGAATCATGTCCGCACGCAAACTCGCCATGACCGCCTGCCGCGCGCTCCAGATCGCCTTCTTCGCCCTGGTGATCGCCCATGTCGCGCTGGACCTCGGCCATCCCGTGTGGTGGGACTTCCTGCCGCTGCTGCTCGCGTACGCCGTGCTGATCGTCGCCAACCGGTGGGGCGGAGCCCCGGACAGCCCCCGCGCCGCCCGGGAACCGGTCGAGGTCGAGCCCCCGGTCACCGGCCGCTGGATCGCGCTGAACAGCCCGGCGGACCACACCCCGAGCCACCACACCCACGCCTACGGCCAGACCTTCGCCATCGACGTGGTCGCCGAGCCCGAGCCCGGTTCCCGTCCGCCGTTCCGCGCGCTGTGGCCCGTGGCCCGGCGCAACGACGACTTCCCCGCCTACGGCGCCCACCTGCACGCGGTGGCCGACGCCACGGTCGTCCGGGCCACCGACACGGCCCGCGACCACCTCAGCCGCGGCTCGGTGCCCGCGCTCGCGTACCTGATGATCCTGGAGGCGAACGTCCGCGACCTGCTCGGCGCCGGGAGGATCCTCGGCAACCACGTGATCCTCGACCTCGGCGACGGCGTCCACGCCCTCTACGCCCACCTCCGGCGCGGCTCCCTGACCGTCCGCGAGGGCGAGAGGGTGCACGCGGGCCAGGTGCTCGCCCAGGTCGGCAACTCGGGCAACTCCACCGAGCCCCACCTGCACTTCCAGCTCATGGACGGCCCCGACCCCGACAGCGCGCGCGGCATACCGTTCACCTGGCGAGGCACGGGCGTCCCCCGCAACAACGAGGTGTTCGAGGTTCCGGCACGTCCTGTCGGCGCCCGCGCATAGGCTTCCGCCATGCCACCGGCCAGGAAACGCCCCCGCTCCTACGACCCCGCCAAGACCCGCGCCGCCGTCCTGGCCCAGTTCGGGAACGTGCGCACCGCGGTCGGCGCCCTCACCCCCGAGCAGCTCGCCGCGCCGACCCGGCTCGGCGACTGGACCGTCCGGGAGCTGGTCGCCCACATCGGCGTCGCGCTGCTGGCCGTCGACCGGCTGCTGGACGAACCGGAGCCCGCCAAGCAGGACGCCCGGCTGACGGACTGGCCCGCCGCCATCGCCGCCGACGCCGGAGCCATCGCCGACACGGCCCACCGGCTCGCGGCAGGCCATCCCGACCTCGACGCCTATCTGGCGGACGCCGAGCGGCGCTTCACCGCCCGCCTCGACGCCCGTCCGAGCGGCAGGCTGCTCCGGACCAGCGCGGGCGTCCTGCCCCTCACCGACTACGTGGTCACCCGCACCGTGGAGCTGGTCGTCCACACCGACGACCTGAACGCAGCCCTCCCCGGCCTGGACGTCCCGTACGACCGGCAGGCGCTGGCCACCTGCGTGCGGCTGCTGGCCGACGCGCTCGCCGCGAAGGCGCCCGGCGGCTCCACGGAAGTGCGCGTCCCGCCGTTCGCGGTGGTGCAGTGCGTGGAGGGTCCCCGGCACACGCGCGGCACCCCGCCGAACGTGGTGGAGACCGACCCGCTCACCTGGATCCGGCTGGCCGGCGGGCGGCTCTCCTGGACGGACGCCGTGGCCTCCGCCGCGGTGAATGCCGGCGGGGAGCGCGCCGATCTCGGGCCGTACCTGCCGCTGCTCGGCTGAGACGCGGGCGCCGAACCGGGGGGAACCGCCCACTCCGCCCCTCCGTCGAAGCGGCATGGACCGACAGAAGCACACCCCGCGCAGGACCCTGGCGGCCGTCGCCGTGCTCGTCGTCCCGTTCGCCGCGGCCTGCGGCAGCGAGAAGGCGGGCGGCGGCAGCGGCGCCGCCGAGGCGGAGCGGCCGGTCACCGGCGTCCGCTGGAGCGTCGACAGCGTCACCGTCGACGGCGCCACCCACCGCGCCCCGGACGGGGCCCACCTCACCCTCGGCGAGGACGGCCGGGCCACCGGCAGCTACGGCTGCAACCTCTTCGAGGCCCGCGTCCGCACCGACGGCGACCGCGTCCGCCTCATGGACCCCGAGACCACCCTGCGGGCCTGCGACGAGCAGGTCATGAAAGGCGAGAGTGCCGTCTCCCGCGCCCTGGCCGCCGGAGAGCTGAAGTCCGACGTCGAGGGCGGCCGTCTCACGCTGACCACCGCCTCCGGCGACACCGTGCGCCTCAGCGAGGCACAGGACAGCCCCCTGCACGGCACCCGCTGGAACGTCACCACACCCGACGGCGCCGGCCGCGCCCACCTCACCTTCGACAAGAAACGCGGCACGGTCTCCGGGAACCTCGGCTGCAACCAGGTGAACGCCGACGCCACCGTGCGCGACGGCCATATCACCCTCGGCGTCCCGTCCCTGACCCGAATGATGTGCGAAGACTCACTCATGGACGCCGAGAAGGCCTTGACGAAGCTGTTCAACGGGACCGCCACTTACGCGGTCGACGGCGACGCCCTCAGGCTGACCAGCGAAAACGGCACCGAGGTACGGGCCGTCGCGGCCCGCTGACCCACCCGCGGGGCCACATCCCGCATTCGGACCAGTGGTCGATCTCGCCTACACTCGGAGGCGTGCCACGTGGTGACGGACGACTCAACCACGACCTGCTCCCCGGCGAGAAAGGCCCCCAGGACGCTTGCGGCGTCTTCGGTGTCTGGGCTCCGGGCGAAGAGGTCGCCAAGCTCACGTACTTCGGGCTCTACGCCCTCCAGCATCGGGGCCAGGAATCCGCGGGAATCGCGGTCAGCAACGGCTCCCAGATCCTCGTCTTCAAGGACATGGGCCTGGTGTCCCAGGTCTTCGACGAGACCTCCCTCGGCTCCCTCCAGGGTCACATCGCGGTCGGTCACGCCCGCTACTCGACCACCGGCGCCTCCGTGTGGGAGAACGCCCAGCCGACGTTCCGCGCCACCGCGCACGGATCCATCGCGCTCGGCCACAACGGCAACCTGGTCAACACGGCGCAGCTCGCCGACATGGTCGCCGAGCTCCCCAAGGAGAACGGCCGCGCGCCCAAGGTGGCCGCGACCAACGACACCGACCTGATCACCGCCCTGCTGGCCGGCCAGCGTGCCGCCGACGGCGAGCCGGTGACCGTGGAGCAGGCCGCGCACGTGGTCCTGCCCAAGGTGAAGGGCGCCTTCAGCCTCGTCTTCATGGACGAGAACACCCTTTACGCGGCCCGTGACCCGCAGGGCATCCGCCCGCTGGTCCTCGGCCGGCTGGAGCGCGGCTGGGTGGTCGCCTCCGAGTCCGCCGCCCTCGACATCTGCGGCGCGAGCTACGTCCGCGAGATCGAACCGGGCGAGTTCGTCGCCATCGACCAGAACGGACTGCGAACGTCCCGATTCGCGGAAGCGAAGCCCAAGGGGTGCGTCTTCGAGTACGTGTACCTGGCCCGCCCCGACACCGACATCGCCGGGCGGAACGTCTACCTCTCGCGCGTCGAGATGGGCCGCAAGCTCGCCGAGGAGGCCCCGGTCGAGGCCGACCTGGTCATACCGACCCCGGAGTCCGGCACCCCCGCCGCCATCGGCTACGCGGAGGCCTCCGGCATCCCGTTCGGCGCCGGCCTGGTCAAGAACGCGTACGTCGGCCGTACGTTCATCCAGCCCTCGCAGACCATCCGGCAGCTCGGCATCCGCCTGAAGCTGAACCCGCTCAAGGAAGTCATCAAGGGCAAGCGCCTGGTCGTCGTCGACGACTCGATCGTGCGCGGCAACACCCAGCGGGCCCTGGTCCGCATGCTCCGTGAGGCGGGCGCCGCCGAGGTCCACATCCGGATCTCCTCGCCGCCCGTGAAGTGGCCCTGCTTCTTCGGCATCGACTTCGCCACCCGCGCCGAGCTGATCGCCAACGGCATGACCATCGAGGAGATCGGCACCTCGCTCGGCGCCGACTCCCTGGCGTACATCTCCCTCGACGGCATGATCGAGGCGACCACCATCGCCAAGCCCAACCTGTGCCGCGCCTGCTTCGACGGCGAGTACCCGATGGAGCTGCCCGACCCCGAGCTCCTCGGCAAGCAGCTGTTGGAGACCGAGCTGGCCGCCGGCACCGCCGCCCCGGCCGCGGTCGACGCGATCCGCCGCCCGTAAGCCCTGACGGACGACACGAAAGCTCTCACAGCCATGTCCCAGAACACTGGTGCCAGCTACGCAGCGGCGGGCGTCGACATCGAAGCGGGCGACCGCGCGGTCGAGCTGATGAAGGAGTGGGTGAAGAAGACGCAGCGCCCTGAGGTCCTCGGCGGCCTCGGCGGCTTCGCCGGCCTCTTCGACGCCTCCGCCCTGAAGAACTACGAGCGCCCGCTGCTCGCCTCCGCCACGGACGGCGTCGGCACCAAGGTCGACATCGCGCGGCAGATGGGCGTCTACGACTCCATCGGCCACGACCTGGTCGCGATGGTCATGGACGACATCGTGGTGTGCGGCGCCGAGCCGCTGTTCATGACCGACTACATCTGCGTCGGCAAGGTCCACCCCGAGCGTGTCGCGGCCGTCGTGAAGGGCATCGCGGAGGGCTGTGTGCTGGCCGGATGCGCCCTGGTGGGCGGCGAGACGGCCGAACACCCGGGTCTGCTGGGTCCGGACGACTTCGACGTCGCCGGGGCCGGTACGGGCGTGGTGGAGGCCGACCGGCTGCTCGGCGCCGACCGCATCCGTTCGGGTGACGCCGTGATCGCCATGGCGTCCTCCGGGCTTCACTCCAACGGCTACTCGCTCGTCCGCCACGTGCTGCTGGAGCGGGCGGGTCTGTCGCTGGACGCCCGGATCGACGAGCTGGGCCGCACCCTCGGCGAGGAGCTGCTGGAGCCCACCAAGATCTACTCGCTGGACTGCCTGTCGCTGATCCGCACCACCGAGGTGCACGCGTTCAGCCACGTCACCGGCGGCGGACTGGCGGCCAACCTGGCCCGGGTGATCCCGGACGGGCTGCACGCCACGGTGGACCGCTCCACCTGGACGCCCGCCCCGGTGTTCGACCTGGTCGGGCGGACCGGCTCGGTCGAGCGGCTGGAGCTGGAGAAGACGCTGAACATGGGCGTCGGAATGATCGCGATCGTGCCGCAGGAGTCCGTCGACGTGGCGCTCACCACGCTGGCCGATCGCGGCGTGGACGCCTGGGTGGCCGGCGAGATCACCGGGCGCGGTGACCACACCACGGGTGCTGCTCTTGTCGGTGACTACGCGAACTGAGCACGGAGGCGCTGCCCGCTCGGTGAACGGGCGGGCAGCGCACCGGCCGACGGGGCCGGTCCGGGCAGCACTGAACCCGGCGGGTGACCTGGGTCACCGACCGGGTTCATGCACCACGCAAGGTCAAGCGCCGCGACGCTGTTGCGAGGACCGGCCGTCCTCGTCGTCCTCGTCGTCCTCGTAGAGGTCGGCGTACTTTGCGTACAGGTCGTCGTCTTGCTCATCGTCCTCGAAACGATCACCGTTCGGTGACTGATTCGACGTCGATGCGCCCAGCTCCTCGGCCAGGCGTGAGAGGTCAGTCCCACCGCTGTTGTACTTCAGCTGGCGGGCGACCTTCGTCTGCTTGGCCTTGGCCCGGCCGCGCCCCATGGCTCGACCCCCTCAACGACGGGGCTCGACGGCCCCAGAGTCTTGACACGCGTTCATGGTCCAGAACGGGCTCTCCGTGGAGAGACCGGTCCGTAGGGCTTCCACGGTACCTGAGCCCGCGGCCATACGGTACGTCGCCCGCATGACGTGCCCGCGCCCGGGACCGCCGAGGCGCCCCGTCCTCGCTGGTCAACCGCGATTTTAACCACTTATCGACGGCCGACCCGCCGGGAGAAGTGAGAGTTCTCTCCAAGTGCCCCCCGGCGGGTACCGCTCATGCGTGCGAAACGCCCCGATCGGGGGCGCCTCGCAGGACCTCATCGCAGCGGGCGCGCCTCCGCCATCCGCTGCTCGGCGATCCGGTCGGCCGCGGCGGCCGGCGGAATACCGTCCTCCTTCGCACGTGCGAATATGGCAAGCGTGGTGTCGAAGATCTTCGACGCCTTCGCCTTGCACCGGTCGAAATCGAAGCCGTGCAGCTCGTCCGCCACCTGGATCACGCCGCCGGCGTTCACCACGTAGTCCGGCGCGTAGAGGATCCCGCGGTCGGCGAGGTCCTTCTCCACACCCGGGTGGGCGAGCTGGTTGTTGGCAGCGCCGCAGACCACCTTGGCGGTCAGCACCGGCACGGTGTCGTCGTTCAGGGCGCCGCCGAGCGCGCACGGGGCGTAGACGTCCAGGCCCTCGGTGCGGATCAGCGTCTCCGTGTCGGCCACGGCCGACACGCCCTCGGGATGCCGGTCGAGGATCCGGCGGACGGCGTCCTCACGCACGTCGGTGATCACGACCTCGGCGCCCTCGGCCCGCAGGTGCTCCACCAGGTGGTGCCCGACCTTGCCCACGCCCGCGATGCCGACCTTGCGGTCACGCAGCGACGGGTCGCCCCACAGGTGCTGGGCGGCGGCCCGCATGCCCTGGTAGACGCCGTAGGAGGTGAGCACCGACGAGTCGCCCGCGCCGCCGTTCTCGGGGGAGCGGCCGGTGGTCCAGCGGCACTCCCGGGCCACGACGTCCATGTCGGCGACGTAGGTGCCGACGTCGCACGCGGTGACGTAGCGGCCGCCGAGGGAGGCGACGAACCGGCCGTAGGCCAGCAGCAGCTCCTCGGTCTTGATCCGCTCCGGGTCGCCGATGATCACGGCCTTGCCGCCGCCGTGGTCGAGACCGGCCATGGCGTTCTTGTACGACATCCCGCGCGCGAGGTTGAGCGCGTCGGCGACGGCCTCCTCCTCGGAGGCGTACGGGTAGAAACGCGTGCCGCCCAGGGCGGGGCCCAGAGCGGTGGAGTGGATGGCGATGACGGCCTTGAGGCCGCTGGCACGGTCCTGGCAGAGCACGACTTGTTCGTGGCCGCCCTGGTCCGAACGGAACAGGGTGTGCAGGACGCCGTCAGATACGTCGGTCACTGTGGTGACTCCTGAGTAAGTAGCGGCGGGTGGGACGGGCTCCCGTACGGGTGGCGGGGGCTGTGGCACGAGAGTAGATCCTTACGCGCCGGTCGGCGGCACTGTGTCCCGGATCACCTCCGTCCGGAGTACCGCGTGCGACGATTTGCCGGGGTTTCCCACCCGTCCGGGCGGGGGCCGGGCAGGTTTTCGCAGCGGTCCGCGGGGGAGGGAGCAGAGCGTGACCAAGGTGTCCTCGGTGATCGTCCCCTACGCCTCCTACCTGCGCGTCTACGAACCGCTGGCCGCCTTCCGCGAGCCGGAGCGCGGCCACTGGGAGCGGTACGCCCGGCGTGACGACCTCCCCTCCTACCAGGAGGAGCTGCGCCGGTCGCTGGCCGACCTCGCGGCGGTCCCGCCGGCGCCGGTCCCGGTGCACGAGAGCGACGACGCCTTCGTGCTGGAGACGGACGGAGAGGTCCGGGTCTGCCCGTGGCGCACCCGGCTGCGCGGCTGGCAGGCCCTGGGCGAGCTCGCGGAGGAGTACCCGCTGCCGGTCCTTGACGCCCTGCTGCCCCCCGTCGTGCGGCACGAGACGAGCCAGGACTACGAGCGCTGGCTGGCCGAGCATCCCGACGCGCGGCCGTGGATCCGTACCTCCACCTGGCAGGTGCCGATCAACTGGTTCGTGCTCTTCGCCGACGAGGAGCGCGAGTACGCCGAGGGCTCCGGGGGCGAGGTCCCGGTCCTGCGCTACCGCACGCCCATGGTGCAGGCGCGGCGCCGGGTGGCGCGGGGGCTGCGGGCGCTGCGGGACGCCGTGGACGAGAGCCTGCTGATCGACGGCCTGGTGGACGTCGGCCGCTGGCTGGAGGAGTTCCACCCGCGGTCGCTGGTCGAGCTGGACTACGGGGGACTGGTGCACGCCCTGCCGGCCGGCGCCCTGGAGGAGGACCACTCGGCGGCCGACGTCGGCGAGGGGATCGCGGCGCTGCGGCGGGGCGACGAGGGGGGCGCGGCGGAGGCGTACGGGCGCCTCGTCGAGCGCTGGCGCGCGGTCCGTGGCCTGCGCTCGGCGAACTGACGTTTGACCAAACGCCCTTCTTGGGGTTTTGTCTTCGCCCTGAGGTGGGTTGAAGTCGCGTCAATCCGGATGCGACATCGGACGTAGCGGCCGTTCCGGGCGTAAGTCCCAAGCGTGTCAAGCGTGACGGACCGCACGTACAAGGCCCTTGCGTCCCTTGCCCCTCCTCATGCCAAAATAGGACAAGGAGTCCGGGGAGGGCTCCTCCGTCCTGCTGTGCTCCACTATGGGCGGAATCTCAGCATTGCACGCTTTGGGGGGTCCGGTGACTCCTGCACGTTGCTGTGACTGATCGTCACAGGGGCGTGACTGTCCGCTATGGCATGGTCCATCGGCTTCCGCGGCTGATGAACACCTGGGAGGGCAATTCCATCGGTTTGGCCGACGTGGCTGGACAGATGGTGTAGTTGTAGTGCCGAGGACAAGCCGTTCGTCCTATAACCGACTCGACTCGCGTCCGCCATTTCGGGCAACGCGGGTCAAGGTGCAGAATTTAGAGGAAAGAACCGAGAAGGTTCGGTTCTCCCGAGGAGGCCGCTCATGACCGCTCGCACCCCTGATGCCGAGCCGCTGCTGACCCCCGCTGAGGTTGCCACCATGTTCCGCGTCGACCCGAAGACGGTCACGCGCTGGGCGAAGGCCGGCAAGCTCACGTCGATCCGCACGCTCGGCGGGCACCGCCGCTACCGCGAGGCCGAGGTCCGCGCACTGCTCGCGGGCATCCCGCAGCAGCGCAGCGAGGCCTGAACCTGCATGAACCGGGCAGAACCGGCTGGTCCCCCACCGGCCGCGACGCCCGGGAACCTTAGCTCCAAGCGACGCGGGGACTGCCCCAACAGCCCCCTCGCCCAGCCGAGTCAGAGCTGCACAGCCAACTGAACACCGGGTGCGTCGTCGATCGCGCTGGACTCCGCCGGGTCCAGCGCGATCTTTTTTGTGCGCCGGTGGTGGGTCCGCGCGCGGTCCGGACGGCCTCAACGGCCTTCTGTGCGCGGGCTTGTCGGACTCTGAGGGCGCCTGTGGGATCGGCTGCGGAGGTGTCGGGGCAGAGCACTCGGGGAGGTGCAATTGCACATATTAAATTGACCTGTTGTAGGCGAGGTGTAAGTTCCGCCCTGGTGAAAACTCATGCGGTGACACCCGTCACATACCAGCCGGGTTGTTGAGCCGACGGCATATGCGCTAGACGGAACGCGCGTTGACGGCGGCTTGTTCCTGTGGCCCCTCGGCGGGTTCGGGCGGCTCCGCGGGCTCGGTGTCGTCGACGGGCGCGGAGTCCATCGCCAGGCGCTGGAGACGGTGGCAGACCGGGCAGTGGCGGGTGAGATGCCGGTACGACGACGCGGCCGCGAGGTGCGCGCGGAGCAGTGCCCGTGTCTCGTGCCTGGCCGATGCCGTCATGCGCCACCTCCGGTCCCCCGCGGGCACGTGCCCTGTTCCTGGAGTACCGAGGGACGGCGAGGCCGTCAAGACGGGGCAGGGGCCCGGGACAAGGGCGTTGAGGCCCTCCTTGGGCCACGGGGGCCTGCGGGGAGGCCCTTACGACGCCTGCGGCGCCCGTACTGGTCCGTACGGGTCGTACGGGTCCGCACATGCGGAAGGCCCGCCATCCCTTACGGGGGGCGGGCCTTCCGGTATGCGGTCCTGACGGGATTTGAACCCGCGGCCTCCACCTTGACAGGGTGGCGAGCACTCCAAACTGCTCCACAGGACCTCAGTCGCGGCGCTTTCCTGCGTTGCGCTGCGAGAAGGACTGTACAGGAGCGGGAGCCCCCTGGTCGAACTCACCCTGCGTGCGGGTCCCGTCACGGTGCCGCGGCGTCGATCGCCTTCACGATCCGCTTGTCCGACACGGGGTACGCCGTGCCCAGCGCGTGGGCGAAGTAGCTGACCCGCAGCTCCTCGATCATCCAGCGGATGTCCCGCACCTGCTGCGGCACCGGCCGTCCCTGCGGCATCTGCTCCAGGAGCCAGGCGTACTCGTCCTGCATCTCGTGGACCTTCGCCATGCGCGTGGTGTCCCGCTGCACGTTCGTCGGCATCTGCTGCAGCCGGCGGTCGGCGGCCACCAGGTACCGCATCAGGTCCGGCATCCTCCGCAGCCCCGCCTCGGTCACGAAACCCGGCTTCACGAGCCCGTCCAACTGCGTGCGGACGTCCGTGAGGTTCGGCAGCAGCGCGGGGCTGCGGACGCCCTTCAGACGGCGCTCACAGGCCTGCCAGGCGGCCAGCACCTGCTGCACCTGCCCGACCGCGCGGACCGTCGTGTCGACGATCTCCGCGCGCACCTTGTCGAACAGCTTCCGGTACGACTCCTCGTCCCACACCGGACCGCCGAAGTCCGCGATCAGCTTGTCCGCCGCGGCCATGGCGCAGTCGTCGAACAGCGCCTGCACCGAGCCGTGCGGATTGGCCGACAGAGCGAGTTTCTGAGGGTTGGTCAGCTTCTCGGACGCGAACTTCGCGGGATTGACCGGGATCCCCAGCAGGACCAGCCGCCGGGTGCCCTTCCACATCGCCTCCGCCTGCTCGGCCTCCGAGTCGAACAGCCGCACCGACACCGAGTCGCCGTCGTCCACCAGTGCCGGGTACGCCTTCACCGGCTGGCCGGCCCGGCGCGTCTCGAACACCCTGGTGAGCGAACCGATCGTCCAGTCCGTCAGCCCCTTGCGTTCCAGTGACTCCCCGCCCTGACGCTGCGCCGTGGCGGCGGCCGCCTGCGACAGCGCCTTGCGCGCCTTGGGACGCAGCTTGAGCTTCAGCGCCTCCAGGTCCTTGTCCTCGGCGAGCGTGCGGCGCCGCTCGTCGACGATCCGGAACGTCACCTTCAAGTGCTCGGGGACGCGGGACCAGTCGAAGTCGTCCGCCTCGAACGGCACCCCGACCATCCGCTTCAGCTCACGGGCCATGGTGACGGTCAGCGGCTCCTGCAGCGGCACCGCGCGCTCCAGGAACGCCTTCGCGTAGTTCGGCGCCGGCACGTAGTGGCGCCGGATCGGCTTGGGCAGCGAGCGGATCAGCTCCGTGACGACCTCTTCGCGCAGACCCGGGATCTGCCAGTCGAAGCCCTCGTCCGTGACCTGGTTCAGCACCTGGAGCGGGATGTGGACGGTCACGCCGTCCGCGTCCGCCCCGGGCTCGAACTGGTACGTCACACGGAACTTGAGCGGCCCCTGGTGCCAGGTGTCGGGGTAGTCGGCCTTGGTGACCGCGTCAGCCGACTCACGGATCAGCATCTCCCGCTCGAAGTCGAGGAAGTCGGGCTGCTCGCGCCGCTTGTGCTTCCACCACGAGTCGAAGTGCGCCCCCGAGACCACATGGCCGGGGATCCGCTGGTCGTAGAAGTCGAAGAGGGTCTCGTCGTCGACCAGGATGTCCCGGCGCCGCGCCCGGTGCTCCAGCTCCTCGACCTCGGTCAGCAGCTTGCGGTTGTCCGCGAAGAACTTGTGGTGCGTGCGCCAGTCGCCCTCCACCAGGGCGTTGCGGATGAACAGCTCGCGGGACAGCTCCGGGTCGATCCGCCCGTAGTTCACCTTCCGCTGCGCCACGATCGGCACGCCGTACAGCGTGACCTTCTCGTACGCCATCACGGCCGCCTGGTCCTTCTCCCAGTGCGGCTCGCTGTAGGTGCGCTTGAGCAGGTGCTCGGCGAGCGGCTCCACCCACTCCGGCTCGATCTTCGCGTTGACCCGCGCCCACAGCCGGGACGTCTCCACCAGCTCCGCCGACATCACGAACCGCGGAGGCTTCTTGAACAGCGCGGAGCCCGGGAAGATGGCGAACTTGGCATTGCGCGCGCCGAGGTACTCGTTGCGCCCGCCGTCACGCCGGCCACCGCCCTGCCCGGAGTCCTTGGACTCCTTCACGTCCTTCATGCCGATGTGCGAGAGCAGACCGGCCAGCAGGGAGACGTGGATGCGGTCGGCGGGGGCGTCCTGGTCGTTGAGGTGGATGCCCATCTGCTTGGCGACGGTCCGCAGCTGGGCGTAGATGTCCTGCCACTCGCGGATGCGCAGGAAGTTCAGGTACTCCTGCTTGCACATCCGCCGGAACGACGAGGAGCCGCGCTCCTTCTGCTGCTCGCGGATGTACCGCCACAGGTTGAGGAAGGCGAGGAAGTCGCTGGTCTCGTCGCGGAACCGGGCGTGCTGCTGGTCGGCCTGCGTCTGCTTGTCGGCGGGACGCTCGCGCGGGTCCTGGATGGACAGGGCCGCCGCGATGACCATGACCTCGCGGACACAGCCGTTGCGGTCGGCCTCCAGCACCATGCGCGCCAGACGCGGGTCCACCGGCAGTTGGGCCAGCTTCCGGCCCGTCTGGGTGAGGCGCTTGCGCGGGTCCTTCTGCGTGGGGTCCAGCGCGCCGAGCTCCTGGAGCAGCTGGACGCCGTCGCGGATGTTGCGGTGGTCCGGCGGGTCGATGAAGGGGAACTTCTCGATCTCGCCCAGGCCGGCCGCCGTCATCTGGAGGATGACCGAGGCGAGGTTGGTCCGCAGGATCTCCGCGTCGGTGAACTCGGGACGCGAGAGGAAGTCGTCCTCGCTGTAGAGCCGGATGCAGATGCCGTCCGAGGTACGGCCGCAGCGGCCCTTGCGCTGGTTGGCACTGGCCTGCGAGATCGGCTCGATCGGCAGCCGCTGCACCTTGGTGCGGTGGCTGTAGCGCGAGATACGGGCGAAGCCGGGGTCGATGACGTACTTGATGCCGGGGACGGTGAGGGAGGTCTCGGCCACGTTGGTGGCCAGCACGATCCGGCGGCCGCTGTGCTGCTGGAACACCCGGTGCTGCTCGGCGTGCGACAGCCGGGCGTACAGCGGCAGCACCTCGGTGGAGCGGTACCGTTTCTTGGTCAGCGCGTCCGCCGTGTCCCGGATCTCCCGCTCGCCGGAGAGGAACACCAGGATGTCGCCGGGACCCTCCGCCATCAGCTCCTCGACGGCGTCGGTGATCGCGGTGATCTGATCCCGGTCGGCGTCGTCGGAGTCCTCTTCCAGCAACGGCCGGTACCGCACCTCCACCGGGTACGTCCGCCCGCTGACCTCGATGATCGGGGCGTCGTCGAAGTGCCGGGAGAAACGCTCGGGGTCGATGGTCGCCGAGGTGATGACGACCTTGAGGTCGGGACGCTTCGGCAGCAGCTGGGCGAGATAGCCGAGCAGGAAGTCGATGTTCAGGGACCGCTCGTGCGCCTCGTCGATGATGATCGTGTCGTAGGCGCGCAGGTCGCGGTCGGTCTGGATCTCCGCGAGGAGGATGCCGTCCGTCATCAGCTTGACGAACGTGGCCTGCGGGTCCACCTGGTCGGTGAAGCGGACCTTCCAGCCGACGGCCTCGCCGAGCGGGGTGTCCAGCTCCTCGGCGACCCGCTCGGCCACCGTGCGGGCCGCGATCCGCCGGGGCTGGGTGTGCCCGATCATGCCGCGGACGCCGCGTCCCAGCTCCATGCAGATCTTAGGGATCTGCGTGGTCTTGCCGGAGCCCGTCTCACCGGCCACGATCACCACTTGGTGATCACGGATGGCCTCGGCGATGGCGTCCTTCTTCTGGCTGACGGGCAGCTGCTCGGGATACCTGACCTCCGGCACCCTGGCCCGGCGCGCCGCCATCCGCTCCTCGGCCGCGGCGACCTCCGCCTCGATCTCACCGAGCACGGCGGCGCGTGCTTCCGGCTTGCGGATCTTGCGGGCGCCCTCGAGCCGCCGCCCGAGCCGGTGCGCATCGCGCAGCGACAGCTCGGAGAGACGGGAGGCGAGGGAGCCCAGGGCGGGGGCAGAGTGCGTAGACATACGGACTCCAGGATCTCAGACCGCGGAAAAACGCGGCGAGCCATTTTGCCGGGGCACACAACAAGGCCCCGATCACTGATCGGGGCCTTTGCTGTGGCTGGGGCCGGGGTCGAACCGGCGACCTTCCGCTTTTCAGGCGGACGCTCGTACCAACTGAGCTACCCAGCCGCGATGTTTCACGTGAAACATCAGCGGTCCTGACGGGATTTGAACCCGCGGCCTCCACCTTGACAGGGTGGCGAGCACTCCAAACTGCTCCACAGGACCAAGCATGTGTCGTACGACAGTGTCGCACAGGGTGGTGCGTGCCCCCAACGGGATTCGAACCCGTGCTACCGCCTTGAAAGGGCGGCGTCCTAGGCCGCTAGACGATGAGGGCTATCGGCCCGCCTGGGCGCTTCTCAGCGCGTCGGGGACGTGAGAAGCATATGGGATGGCGGGACGGTTCGCCAAAACGCTTTAGGAGCGGGGTCGCGACGGCGTGGCGGACGGGGACCCGGACGAGGCGCCGGGGGAGCTTCCGGAGGGGGACGGGGAGCTGTCCGCGCCCGGCTGGTTCTCCTCGGGCAGGTGCCTGCTGACCTCCGCCGTGGTGAGCCCGAGACCGCCCAGCTCGATCGAGTCCCAGGCCTGGAGGCGCTTGGTGTCCCGGTCGAAGTAGAGGATCGACGTCTCGATCGGGTCCGGGTACGTGCCCTCGATCGCGCGCAGGCCGCTGCCGCCGGTGGAGCCCTCGACACGCAGCCGGGTTCCGTACCGCATGACCTCGGTGTCCTCGCGGTGGATATGGCCGGAGAGGACCAGCGGCACGGTGCCGTCGACCTCGCGGGCCGCCGAGGGCTCGTGGACGACCGCCACGTCCACCGGGGTGCCGGCCCGCTTCTGGTCCCGCATCGCGGAGGCGAGCCGGGCGCCCGCCAGTTCCTGGGACTGCTCGGCGCCGGTCCTCTGGGTGCGGTCGGGGGTGAACTGCGGATCGCCGATGCCGGCGAAGCGCAGACCCGCGACGGTCCGCGCCCGGCCGTCGTCGAGGACGTGCACGTTCCTCATCCGGTCGAGGTAGCGCTGGGTGACGAGCGAGTCGTGGTTGCCGCGCACCCACACGTACGGGGCTCCCAGGTCCTCGATCGGGTCCAGGAAGCCGTTCTCGGCGGCCGTGCCGTGGTCCATCGTGTCGCCGGAGTCGACGATCACGTCCACCCGGTACTGCTCCACCAGCGAGGCGATGATCTTCCAGCTCGCGGGGTTGAGATGGATGTCGGAGACGTGCAGGACGCGGATGGTGGTCGGGTCCGGCTGGTAGACGGGGAGCGTGGACGTGGCGTCGTAGAGCTTGGTCACGTTGGTGACCAGACGGGCCAACTCCTGCTGGTAGACGTCGAACTCGGTGACGATGCTGCGCGCGTCGCCGACCAGCGAGGGCGCGGAGGACAGCAGGCCGGAGAACTTCGGCTCCAGCACCGAGTCCGGGTTCCAGGTGGCGTACGCCGTGCCGCCGGACGCGGCCAGCAGGCCGAGGGCGAGCCCTCCGGCGGCCAGGGCGCGGCGCGGGCGGCGGTAGACGAGAAGGCCGAGCGTGGCGGCGCCGGTGACGACGGCGACGCAGGAGCGCACGGCGAGGTCCGCGGTGCCGCGGGCGATGTCCTCGGTGACCTCGTCCTGGAGCCCCGAGAGGCGCTCCGGGTGGTCGACCAGGGCCCGGGAGCGCTCGGGGTCGAGCTGGTCGACGTTGACGTCGAGGCGCACCGGGGCGATGTGGCTGTCGAGCTGCAGCGCGCCCAGGGGCGACACGTTGATCTTCGTGCCGCCGGTGAAGGACGGGCGCAGGGTCATGGTGGTGTTCATCGGGCCGACCGGCACACGGACGTTGCCGACGACGAGCAGGCCGAGCCATGCGCCGAGCAGCACCACCGCCACCAGCCCGAGAGCGCGCACCCAGGGGCGCGGCGGTGCGCCGGGAGTGAGCGCGAGGGCCGGCGCGGCCGGGGGCCGGGTGCCGGAGCGATGGCGGCGGGTCAGGGCCTGCGGGAGCCGTGGGAAGCGGTGGATCAGGTTCATGACGGCAGTCGGGACGCGGGCCATTGATCCCCTATGCCCGTGGGGGCGGCCGGATATGCGGGCGCCGCCCGTCTCTCGTACGGACGGATCGTCCCCGACAATGGCTTCGTGCTGGAGATGACGCGCGAGGAGTTCGAGGAGCTGGTCGCCGAGGCGCTCGACCGGATCCCTCCGGAGCTGACGCGGCTCATGGACAACGTCGCGGTGTTCGTGGAGGACGAGCCGCCGGCGGACGACCCGGAGCTGCTCGGGCTCTACGAGGGGACGCCGCTGACCGAGCGGGGGGAGTGGTACGCCGGGGTGCTGCCCGACCGGATCACCGTCTACCGGGGGCCGACCCTGCGGATGTGCGAGTCCCGGGAGGACGTGGTCACGGAGACCGAGATCACGGTGGTGCACGAGATCGCGCACCACTTCGGGATCGACGACGCCCGGCTGCACGCGCTCGGCTACGGATAGGCCGTTCGCGTGTCCTCCTGCGGGTGAGGGGAGTTGGGGTTGTCGACCCTGTACTCCGACCGGAGGTGGCCCCGTGCGCCGCTTGTACGTACCCGTCCGCCTGGCCGCCACGGTCGTGGCCGTCGCCGCCGCCGCCGGATGTGTGAGCGTGGGTGACGACGGCGGAGGGAAGGCCGCGCCGTCCCACTCCGCGGGCCGCTCCGGCGGCGAGGCCCCGGACGGCGGCACCGACCGGGTGGGCGGCAAGGCCGGCCACGGAGCGGCCGGGGCCGACGGCGGGCGCGACGAGGAGGGCGGCAAGGGCAAGGACGGGAAGGGCGGGAAGAAGAAGCGGAAGGGCGAGCGCCCTTCTCCGTCCGGCGACCGGCCGTCCGCCGAGGAGAGCCGCCCCGCGTCCGACGGCGGCGGCCCGGACGAGCCCGCGCGTCCGACCCCCGACGACCGCCCCGGCCCGCCCGAGCCCAGCCGGACCCCGGACCCGCAGCCCTCGGACCCGCCGCAGGACCCGGGGCCGACGTCCGAGCCGACCCAGGCCGAGCCGTCCTCGTCCGCCCACCAGCCGCCCGACACCCAGCTCGCGCAGCGGGAGCCCGCGCCGCGGGCGGGGGCGCCGGCCTGACGGTCACCACGGTCCCGTCGTACGCTTCTCACCTGCTGATTTGCATCCGAGGGGCCGGGGTGCGTATGGTGGCAGATCGTTTGATCCTATTTGCCCGGCGCCACAACAGAGCGCGCCGTGTGGCGCGTACTCTCTCCCTTGCCGTGGTGGACCGCATTGAGGCGGTCGTGATTGCGAACTGCGAATCACGGAGTTGACGGGCGCGTGCCGAAGAGACTCCGGAAGGTTTCGCATTCGTATGCCCATCGCCAGTACTGATCACGTCGTCGTGCCCGAGAACACCGAGGACACCGACACCACTGCCGCCACCGAGGCGGCGACCCCCGAGATCACCTTCGCCTCCCTCGGCCTGCCCGAGGGCGTCGTGCGCAAGCTCGCGCAGAACGGCGTGACCACCCCCTTCCCGATCCAGGCCGCGACCATCCCGGACGCCCTGGCCGGCAAGGACATCCTCGGCCGCGGCCGCACCGGCTCCGGCAAGACCCTCTCCTTCGGCCTGCCGACCCTGGCGCAGCTCGCCGGCGGCCGCACCGAGAAGCACAAGCCGCGCGCCGTCATCCTGACGCCGACCCGCGAGCTGGCCATGCAGGTGGCCGACGCCCTCCAGCCCTACGGCGACGTTCTCGGCCTCAAGATGAAGGTCGTCTGCGGCGGCACCTCCATGGGCAACCAGATCTACGCCCTCGAGCGCGGCGTCGACGTCCTCGTCGCCACCCCGGGCCGGCTGCGCGACATCATCAACCGCGGCGCCTGCTCGCTGGAGAACGTGGAGATCGCGGTCCTCGACGAGGCCGACCAGATGTCCGACCTCGGCTTCATGCCCGAGGTCACGGAGCTGCTCGACCAGGTCCCCGCGGGCGGTCAGCGCATGCTCTTCTCCGCCACCATGGAGAACGAGATCAAAACCCTCGTCGACCGCTACCTCGACTCCCCGGTGTCGCACGAGGTGGACGCGGCGCAGGGCGCGGTGACGACCATGTCGCACCACATCCTCGTCGTGAAGCCCAAGGACAAGGCGCCGGTCACCGCGGCCATCGCCTCCCGCAAGGGCCGCACCATCATCTTCGTCCGCACCCAGCTCGGCGCCGACCGCGTCGCCGAGCAGCTGCGCGACTCCGGTGTGAAGGCCGAGGCGCTGCACGGCGGCATGACCCAGGGCGCCCGTACCCGCACCCTCGCCGACTTCAAGGACGGCTACGTCAACGTCCTGGTCGCCACCGACGTCGCCGCCCGCGGCATCCACGTCGACGGCATCGACCTGGTGCTGAACGTCGACCCGGCCGGCGACCACAAGGACTACCTGCACCGCGCCGGCCGCACCGCGCGTGCCGGCCGCACCGGCACGGTCGTCTCCCTGTCGCTGCCGCACCAGCGGCGCCAGATCTTCCGTCTGATGGAGGACGCGGGCGTCGACGCCACGCGCCACATCATCCAGGGCGGCGCGGCCTTCGACCCGGAGGTCGCCGAGATCACCGGCGCCCGCTCGATGACCGAGGTGCAGGCCGAGTCCGCCGGCAACGCCGCGCAGCAGGCCGAGCGCGAGGTCGCCCAGCTCACCAAGGAGCTGGAGCGCGCCCAGCGCCGCGCCACCGAGCTGCGCGAGGAGGCCGACCGGCTGCTGGCCCGTGCCGCGCGTGAGCGGGGCGAGGACCCGCAGGCCGTGATCGCCGAGGCGGCCGCCGTGGTGGCCGAGGCCGAGGTGACGCTGCCGGAGCAGCCGACCGCGCAGGACGTCGAGCGGACCGAGCGCGTCGAGCGCCCGGCGGCCTCGGCGCCGTACGAGCGGCGTGAGCGGCGGGACGACCGGGACGACCGCGGCGGCTTCCGCCGTGACGACCGGGCCGGCGACCGTGGTGACCGTGGAGGCTTCCGCCGTGACGACCGTGGTGACCGAGGCGGGCGTTCCTTCGAGCGCCGTGACGACCGGGGCGGCTTCCGCCGTGACGACCGTGGCGACCGTGGCGGCTTCCGTCGCGACGACCGCCGTGACGACCGCGGTGACCGCGGTGGTCGGTCCTTCGAGCGTCGTGACGACCGCGGTGACCGTGGCGGCTTCCGCCGTGACGACCGCGGTGACCGTGGCGGCTTCCGCCGTGACGACCGCGGTGACCGTGGAGGCTTCCGCCGTGACGACCGCCGTGACGACCGCGGTGACCGCGGTGGGTTCCGCCGTGACGACCGCGGTGACCGTGGCGGGCGTTCCTTCGAGCGCCGTGACGACCGTGGCGACCGCGGTGGTCGGTCCTTCGAGCGCCGTGACGGCGGCGACCGCGGCGGCTTCCGCCGTGACGACCGTCCCGGCCACCGGGGCAGCGACCGCCCGTTCAACCGCGACCGTCAGGGCGACCGCCCGGGCTTCCGCTCCGGCGGCCACGACCGCCCGTACGGCCGTCGTGACGACCACCGCGGCGGCGGCTCGTTCCAGCGCCGCGAGGACAAGCCGCGCTGGAAGCGCAACGGCTGACACCGCCTCACCGAAGTGACCGCCGAGGGCCCGCGCGACACGCGTCGCGCGGGCCCTCGCGCATGTGTGCCCCCTCCGGCCGCCACGCGCCTGCCCGATACCCGATCGGCTCCCCGGCCACGTCCGGCTATGCTCGGGGAGGCAACATCGCCAGGGGCCCTTAGCTCAATTGGCAGAGCAGTGGACTTTTAATCCATTGGTTGTGGGTTCGAGTCCCACAGGGCCTACCTCCCGCGGGAGGGGGAGCCACCCCCGACGCGCGCAGCGGCGCTCGCACCGGTCAGGCCGGCGCGAGCGCCGTTCGCGTTCTCCGGAAGGGGCGGGTCAGCGGGGTGACGGGCGCCGGGCGTCGTCCTCGTCCGGACGCCGATAGGGGTCGAGGAGCTGCACGCCGATGCCGCTGGCCACCAGGCCGGCCGCGATCAGCAGCCCGTCGGGGACGACGATGCCCGCGACCAGCATCCCCAGCCCCACGATCAGCACCCACCAGGCACCGGTCCGCCGGTACTCGCGCGGCCGGGTCGGGCGGCCGGTGGCGAGGGAGCGGACGAAACGGGGGTCCTCGTGCTCGAGTCGGGCCGCGAGATCGACCAGGCGGTCGTCGTCGGACTGGGGCACGGCTCCTCCTTCCCAGGGGGTGGCCGCCCGGTCACACCGTCGACGGCCGTCGCTCCGGGCACCGGGACGTGCGCGAACCGCCGGCGTGCCGCCAACCAGGGCCGGACACCCAGGAGTTTGCCCGTGTGCCGAGGTCGTCACCCGCCCGGTACGGTGCCTCCAGCCTCGCCCGGGGCGCACGGCCGGGGCCATCCGTCGCGCCCCCCAGCTCGCTGGGGGAGCGGTACGCACGGGACCGTGGGCCGGGGTCCGCCCACGCCGGGAAAATGGGGACTGTCACCGATGGCGCGGCCCCGGTCAGGGGCGGAGGCTGGACGGTGACGGCCCGCGCCGCGCCCCCGGCCGCGGGCCGTCGGGACCATGAGCGGACCGACGGCGAGGAGGCGGCACCGGGTGCCTCTGTTCTGGCGCATCTTCCTGCTGAACGCCGTCGTGCTGATCGTCGCCACCGCCCTGCTCCTCGGACCCGTCACCGTGTCCACGCCGGTGCTGCTCACCGAGGCCGCCGTGCTCACCGTGGGACTGGCCGCCATGCTCGTCGCCAACGCCCTGCTGCTGCGCGTCGGACTCGCCCCGCTGCAGCGCCTCACCCGCGCCATGAACACCACCGACCTGCTCCGCCCGGGACACCGGACCGTGGTCGGCGGGCGCGGCGAGATCGCCGAGCTGATCACCACGTACAACACGATGCTGGACCGGCTGGAGGACGAGCGGGCCACCAGCAGTGCGCGGGCCCTGTCCGCGCAGGAGGCGGAGCGCCGCCGTATCGCCCGCGAGCTGCACGACGAGGTGGGCCAGTCGCTGACCGCCGTGCTGCTGCAGCTCAAGCGGGCCGCCGACCACGCACCGGCGGAGCTCGGCGACGAGCTGCGCCAGGTGCAGGAGACCACCCGCGCCTCGCTGGAGGAGATCCGGCGGATCGCCCGCCGGCTGCGTCCCGGTGTGCTGGACGAGCTGGGCCTGACCAGTGCTCTCAAGGCGCTCGCCACCGAGTTCGGCGGTCCCGGGCTGACCGTCCAGCACTGCCTCGGCCCCGACCTGCCCGAGCTGGACCGCGAGTCGGAGCTGGTGCTCTACCGGGTCGCCCAGGAGGGCCTCACCAACATCGCGCGGCACGCGGGGGCGCGCCGCGCCGAGCTGGCCCTGCGCCGCACGCCCGGCGGGGTCGAGCTGCGGGTCCGCGACGACGGCCGCGGCATCGGCGGCGCCGACGAGGGCGCCGGCATCCGCGGCATGCGGGAGCGGGCGCTGCTGGTGGGGGCCGAGCTGACCGTGGAGCCCCGCGCGGGCGGCGGCACCGAGCTGCGGCTCGCCGTGCCCGTCCCCGCGCGTTTCCCCGCGCACGTCCTCGTCCCCGTGCGGCCCGTACGGAAGTCCGTCCCCTCGACCACCCCGGCCGTCGTGCGCCGCTCCGCGCCGGCGCACGCGCCGCCCCCGTGACCGACGTCCCCCGACCGGAAACGCTGAACCATGACAGACGCCTCCCGCACCCGCATCCTCCTCGCCGACGACCACGCGCTGGTCCGCCGGGGGGTCCGTCTCATCCTGGACGGCGAACCGGACCTGACCGTGGTCGCGGAGGCCGCCGACGGCGCGGAAGCCCTCGAACTGGCCCGGGAGCACCGCCCCGACCTGGCCATCCTCGACATCGCCATGCCGCGCCTGACCGGTCTGCAGGCGGCCCGTGAGCTCTCCCGCACGCTGCCGGAGACCCGGATCCTGGTGCTGACCATGTACGACAACGAGCAGTTCTTCTTCGAGGCGCTGGCCGCCGGGGCCTCCGGCTACGTCCTCAAGTCGGTCGCCGACCAGGACCTCGTGCAGGCCTGCCACGCCACCATGCGGGGCGAGCCCTTCCTCTACCCGGGGGCGGTCAACGCCCTCATCCACAACTACCTCGACCTCGCGCGCGAGGGGCGGACCCTGCCGGCGAAGGCCATCACCGACCGCGAGGAGCAGATCCTCAAGCTCGTCGCCGAGGGCCACACCTCGCAGCAGATCGCGGACATGCTGGTGATCAGCCCCAAGACGGTGGAGCGGCACCGTGCCAATCTGCTCGCCAAGCTGGGCCTGAAGGACCGCCTGGAGCTCACCCGGTACGCCATCCGGGTCGGTCTGATCGAGCCCTGACCTCCGCCCCCGGCCGCACGGGTTGCCAGACTGGAGCCGGACCGCGCAGCGGTCCCGCCGCCGCCCGCAACCCGGGAGAGCCCGCCGATGCCGTACCCGTACGTCCTGCTGTCCGCCGCCGTCTCCCTCGACGGCTACCTGGACGACACCGGCCCGGAGCGGCTGCTGCTGTCGAGCCCGGCCGACTTCGACCGGGTCGACGAGGTACGGGCGTCCGTGGACGCCATCCTGGTCGGCGCCGGCACGATCCGCGCCGACAACCCCCGGCTGCTGGTCAACTCGCCCGAGCGCCGCGCCGGCCGGGTCGCCGACGGCCTGCCGGAGTACCCGCTGAAGGTCACGGTGAGCGGCTCCGGCGACCTGGACCCGGCGGCCCGCTTCTGGCACACCGGCGGCGAGAAGGTCCTGTACACCACCGGCAAGGGCGCCGAACGGGCCCGCGCCCTGGGCATCGCCGCGGACGTCGTGCCGCTCGGCGACGCCCTGGACTGGCGGCGGCTGCTGGAGCACCTGCACGACGTGCGCGGGGTACGGCGGCTGATGGTGGAGGGCGGCGGGCGGATCCACACCCAGCTGACGACCCAGGGCCTCGCCGACGAGCTCCAGCTCGTCCTCGCCCCGCTGTTCGTCGGCGACCCGGACGCCCCACGCCTGTTCGGCCCCGGCTCCTACCAGGGCGGGCGGCTGCGCCTGGTCGAGACCCGGCCCCTCGGCGACGTCGTCCTGATGCGCTACGAGCCCACCGCGCCCGGCACCGGAGCGCTGCCGTCCGCCGCCGACCGCCACTGGCTCGCCCTCGCCTGCGACCTGGCCGCGCAGTGCCCGCCCTCCGGGACCGCGTTCAGCGTCGGCGCGGTCGTGGTCGCCGCCGACGGCACCGAGCTGGCGCGGGGCCATTCCCGGGAGGGCGACGACCCGGTGGTGCACGCGGAGGAGGCCGCGCTCGCCAAGGCCGACCCCACCGACCCGCGGCTGGCCGGCGCCACCGTCTACTCCAGCCTGGAACCGTGCGCCCGCCGCGCGTCCCGGCCGGCGCCCTGCGCACGGCTGATCCTGGACGCGGGGGTGCGCAGGGTGGTCACGGCCTGGCGGGAGCCGGACACCTTCGTGACGGACGCCGACGGCAGCGCCGTACTGACGGACGGGGGCGCCACGGTGCTGGTGCTGCCGGACTTCGAGCAGCGCGCGAAGGCGCCGAACGCGCACCTGCTGGGCGGCTGATCGCGCCCGCGGGGGAAGTGGTGTGCATCGGGCCCCGTGGATGCCGTACACTGGTGTTTACCGACGCGGGGTGGAGCAGCTCGGTAGCTCGCTGGGCTCATAACCCAGAGGTCGCAGGTTCAAATCCTGTCCCCGCTACTGAAGGCCGAGGGCCGGAATCCGAAAGGGTTCCGGCCCTCGGTGTTTCTCCACGACGACGCCCGTTCCCCGCCTGCACCCCGCTTCTCACGCACAGTGAGGGAACGGCGCCGCAGCGCATAACAACTGACGCACCGTCAGGTTCGACGGGTCGTCAACGGTGCAGTCAACTCGCCCGTTTTCGCCCCCTCATGGCACTTAAGTCCGCGCGGAAATCGTTAACGATCAAGAGGAACGGCTTGGAATCCGGACCCCGCGTCTATTAACGTTCGATAACGCAGCGCGGTCGTCCCAGCCGTCACAGAAGGCGGCTCCGTGCGCACGCGCCGAATCCCGCAAGGGAACCGGGGAACCACCACCATGGGGTGAATCGGGCGGATACCGCCGTGGAAGCACGGTTCGTATACGCGCGTAGGAGACCTTCCTGCTCCGAACCCGTCAGCTAACCCGGTAGGCGAGAAGGAAGGAAAGGAGCGCGCCCACGTGGCGTCCAACCCGCCTGCCCCCGAGGCCCCGTTCAAGCCGAGCGACACCTTCGCCTACGGCGCCCCCGGCGCCGACGAGGGCCCCTTCGAGGAGTGGAACCCCACCGCGGAGTCCGTGCGCCCCGTGCGCGGCCGGCACCGCGTCGCCAAGCAGCGCGGAGGCGGACTCGCCCGCAGCTCCACCGTCCTCGGTGTCGGCGTCATAGCCGCCGTCGGCGCCGGCGGCATGGCCAGCGCCCAGACCGGCAAGCCGCCTGTCTCCATCTCCATGCCCGACCTTCCCAACGTGGGTTCCCTCATCTCCGACGAGGAAACCCCGAAGGGCTCCAGCACCCCCCTCAGCGACATCGGCCGGATGGCCGCCGCCGACACCGGCACGGAGGAGGGCGCCGGAGCCGGCGAGGCGCTGCGCGCCCGCATCATGGCCCAGGTCGAGCAGCAGCAGGGCCAGGCGCAGAGCAAGGCGCAGGCCGCCGCCCTCGCCGCCGCCGAGAAGGAGGCCGCCGAGGCCGCCGCCAAGGCGGAGAAGGAGGCCAAGGAGAAGGCCGAGGCCGCCAAGAAGAAGGCGGAGGAGGAGGCCGCGAAGAAGGCCGAGGCCGAGCGTCTCGCCGAGCTGGCCAAGCAGTACGCGCTGCCGACCTCCTCGTACACCATCACCTCGACCTTCGGTCAGGCCGGCGCCTACTGGTCCTCCGGCTACCACACCGGCCTCGACTTCGCCGCGCCCACCGGCACCCTGATCAAGGCGGTCCACACCGGCACGATCACCTCCGCGGGCTGGGACGGCTCGTACGGCTACAAGACCGTGCTCACCCTCGACGACGGCACCGAGGTCTGGTACGCCCACCAGTCGTCGATCAACGTCAGCGTCGGCCAGAAGGTCAACACCGGCGACGTGATCGGCCGTGTCGGCGCGACCGGCAACGTGACCGGCGCCCATCTCCACCTCGAGGTCCACCCCGCCGGCACCTCCGGCGGCGTCGACCCGGCCGCCTGGCTGGCCGGCAAGGGCCTCTCCGTCTGAACCACCCCGGCGGCCGTCTCCCGGCCGCCGACGCCGTGAACGCCGGCAGCCCCGACGACGACCCCCCGACGTCAGGGCTGCCGGTTCCGCATGTCCGGGACCTTCTCAGCGGCGGTAGGGGTTCTCTCCGTACGCCGGATACGGCGGCCGGCCCTGCGCGGGCCACGCCGCCGGGACGGGCCCGTACGCCCACCCCGCGCCGTACGGCACCGGGGGCGCCGTGAGCCGGGCCGCGTGCTCCAGCGCCGGCCGGGCCGCGGCGCGCCGGTGCCACAGCTCCAGCAGCAGCTCCCGCTCCCGCGTCGCGAAGTCCGCCCCGGCCTTCCCCGCGCGGCCCCGGTGCCGCAGGAACGCCAGCTGGGTCGCGTACGCCTCGTACTGGGCGACCGCCCGCGCGGCCGGCCTGCCCCCGTGCTCACGGGCCGCCTTCCGGGCGAGGCGCCGCGCCCGCATCGAGCCCAGCGCGAACGGCTCCGCCGGACGCAGCCAGCCCGCCACCACGTACGCGGGCAGCTCCGTGCGCACGGTCCGCAGCTCCCGCTGCCGCGTCCACACCACCAGCCAGGTCAGCAGCCCGAACGTCGGCACCATGAACGCCCCGTACACCGCGATGAAGCCGAACCGGCCGAGCGTGGTGGAGCCGTTCCACAGAGCGTGCATGCCCATCGCGAGGAGCAGCCCGGCGAGGGGGAGGAGGACGCGCCGCACCCGCCGGCGGTCGGCGGTCAGGGCGGCCGCGCCGAAGCCGAGTCCGGTGAGCACGGTGAACAGGGGGTGCGCGAAGGGCGACATGACGACGCGGACGAAGAAGGTCGCCGCGGTGACCGAGGCGATGCCGCTGCCGCCGGTGAGCTGGTCGGTGCCGAAGGCGTTGCCCAGGTAAAGGACGTTCTCGGTGAACGCGAAACCGGTCGCGGTGAACCCGGCCGCCACCACGCCGTCGAGGATCCCGTGGAAGTCGCGTCTGCGGAACAGGAAGAGCAGCAGCACCGCCGCAGCCTTCGCCGTCTCCTCCACGACCGGCGCTATGACCGTCGCGCCCAGGGTGTCGGCGCCGGCCGGGTCGGCGGTGGTCGTCGCTATCCACCGGGTGGCGAAGCTGTTCGCCACGATCGCGATCAGCGCCGCCGCGCACGCCCCCCAGGCGAAGGCGAACAGCAGGTTCCGCCAGGGGACCGGCTCCACCCGCCCCAGCCAGCGGAACGCCGCGAGCAGCAGGGGCACCGGCAGCACGGCCAGTCCCAGACCCACCAGGAAGCCCTGCGTGCC
Source organism: Streptomyces sp. GB4-14 (assembly GCF_022696125.1). Taxonomy (NCBI): domain Bacteria; kingdom Bacillati; phylum Actinomycetota; class Actinomycetes; order Kitasatosporales; family Streptomycetaceae; genus Streptomyces; species Streptomyces sp. GB4-14. Next base: position 3,423,516 of record NZ_RZHO01000002.1, read on the forward strand.
CGTCTGCTCCCGCACCAGCGCGAGGATCACCAGACCGGACAGGGCCAGCAGCGTGACCACCGCTCCGTAGCGGACCGCCGGGCGCTGCCACCAGTGCGGGTGCCGCAGCGTGCTGCCGGGAACTGCGCCGGGGTACGGCGGGTGCGGAGGGCTGCTGGCCACGGATTCGACCCTAACGAGAAAGGGGCAGGGCTGCGTGCGGGCTCAGGAGGAGGGCCGGGGAGGTCAGGCAGGGCCTCCGTCCCGGTGCCCGGCGCGGTCGTCGTGCGGTACGCGGCGGAAGAGCAGGTCGTTCACCACATGACCCTTGTCCAGGCCCTGCCGCTCGAAACGGGTGAGCGGCCGGAACTCGGGACGCGGCGCGAAACCGCCGTCCTCCCGGGTGTTCTCGAAGCCGGGGTGCGCGGTCAGCACCTCGAGCATCTGCTCCGCGTACGGCTCCCAGTCCGTGGCGCAGTGCACGAGCGCGCCCGGCGCGAGGCGGGACGCGGCCAGGGTCAGGAACTCCGGCTGGATCAGCCGCCGCTTGTGGTGCCGCTTCTTCGGCCAGGGGTCCGGGAAGAACACGCGCAGCCCGCTCAGCGCGTCCGGGGTGAGCATCTCGCGCAGCAGGATGATCGCGTCGCCGTTCGCCACGCGCACATTGGTCAGGCCGCGCTCCTCGGCGAGGTGCAGCAGATGCCCCTGGCCGGGGGTGTGCACGTCCACGGCGAGGATGTTCGTGTCCGGGTCGGCGGCGGCCATCTCCGCGGTGGCCTCCCCCATGCCGAAGCCGATCTCCAGGACGACCGGCCGTCCGTTCCCGAACAGCTCGGCCAGGTCCAGTCGGCGGCTGCCGTCGATGTCGAGCCCCCACACCGGCCACAGCCGCTGCAGCGCGTCCGCCTGACCTGCGGTGACGCGGCTGCGGCGGGGCTGGAAGCTGCGGATGCGGCGCTCGAAGTGCGACCCGGCGGGGTCCGCCTTCGGGCCGTCGGGGAAGCGCGGCTCCCCCTTCGCGCGGGCGCGGGGGGCCGACTCGCCGGCGGCGCGCTCGGCATGCGGTGCTTCGGGGGTGCTCATCACGGAATCAGACACAGTGCCCTCGATTTTACGGGGACGGCGCGCACGGCCGCCCGTCCCCGCGGACCGGCCCGGCGACCGCTCCCGCCACGCGCGCTCACCGCTCGCTCCCGGCGAGGACGGCCAGCGCCCGGCGGGCGATCTCCCGGCCGATCGGCAGCGAGGCGGTCGCGGCGGGCGAGGGGGCGTTCAGCACGTGCACCGCGCGGGGCGCCTCCCGGATCAGGAAGTCGTCGACCAGCGTGCCGTCGCGCAGCACCGCCTGCGCCCGCACCCCGGCCGCCGTCGGCACCAGGTCCTCGTCCCGCACGGCGGGCAGCAGCCGGCGCACGGCCCGCGCGAAGGCGGGCTTGGACAGCGAACGGTGCAGCTCCCCGGCGCCGTACCGCCAGTGGCGGCGGGCCAGCTGCCAGGAGCCGGGCCAGGCCAGGGTCGCCCCCAGCTCGCGCGGCCGCACGGTCCGCCAGTCGTACCCCTCGCGGGCCAGCGCCGGGACCGCGTTCGGCCCCACGTGCACGCCTTCGTCCGTGCCCCGGGTGAGGTGGACGCCGAGGAACGGGAACGCCGGGTCCGGCACCGGGTAGACCAGGCCCCGCACCAGCTCGGGGCGGGCCAGCTCGTAGTACTCCCCGCGGAACGGCACGATGCGGGCGCCCGGATCGTCGCCCGTGAGCAGCGCGATCCGGTCGCAGTGCAGTCCCGCGCAGTTCACCAGCGCCCGGGCGCGCACGATGTCGCCGGCCGCCGTCAGCACGGCCACGCCCCGGTCGGGGCGGCGGTCGACCCGGACCACCTCCGCGCCGTGCCGCACGTCGGCCCCGGACGCCTCCGCGAGCCGGCGGGCCACCGCGCCGTAGTCGCAGATGCCGGTGGCGCCGACATGGATGGCGGCCAGGCCCTCGACCTCCGGCTCGTACTCCGCGATCTGCGCGCCGCACAGCTCGCGCACCGACAGGCCGTTCTCCCGGCCGCGCTGCACCAGGGCGTGCAGCCGGGGCAGCTCCTCGCGCTCCGTGGCGACGATCAGCTTGCCCGTCACCGCGTGCGGGATGTCGTACTCCGCGCAGAACTTGACCATCTCGGCCGCGCCCGACACCGCGTACCGCGCCTTCAGGGAGCCGGGGCGGTAGTAGATGCCGCTGTGGATCACTCCGCTGTTGCGGCCCGTCTGGTGTCGGGCCGTGCCCTGCTCCTTCTCCAGCACGGTCACCCGCGTGCCCGGGGCCGCCCGCCCGAGGGCATACGCCGTCGACAGGCCGACGATCCCGCCGCCGATCACCACCACGTCACAGTCGTACGGCCCCGCCACCACCTGTGCCACCTCCCGCGTCGATAGTGCACTGCGCCACTGACAACGGCTTCAAACCAAGTGGGGGGCGGGACGGGTCAGGCCGTGGTCATCAGCAGCGGGCGGGCGCGCTCGCGCAGCTCGACCACGCGCGGCTCGTCGCCGTACGGCTCCAGCCGGTGCAGCAGGTCCCTGACGTACTCGGTGGTGCGCGCGGAGGAGATACGGCCGGCCACCTCCACGGCGCGTACGCCCTGCTCGCAGGCCGCGTCCAGGTTCCCGGACTCCAGTTCGGCGACGGCGGAGACCACCAGGCGCAGTCCGTGCGAGCGCACGAACTCCTCCGTGGGCTTCGACAGCGCCTGCTCGGTGAAGCGGCGCACCTGGCGGGGCGCCTTCAGATCGCGGTAGCACTCGGCGGCGTCGGCGGCGAACCGGTCGTAGGAGTAGAAGCCGAGCCAGGTCGGGTCGCTGTCGCCGGGGCGGGACCGCTCCAGCCAGCTCTCCGCCGACTTCAGCGCGGCGCCGGCCGCGTGCGCGTCCCCGGCGCGTGCGTGCGCGCGTGCCTCGACCAGGCGGAAGAAGCTCAGGGTGCGGGCGGTGGCCAGGCCGCGGTTGCGCTCCAGCGCCGCCTGGGCGAGGTCCACGCCCTCGTCGCCGAAGCCGCGGTACGTGGCCTGGAGCGACATCGAGGCGAGGACGTACCCGCCGAGGGGCACGTCGGCGGCCGCGCGGGCCAGACGCAGGGCCTGGATGTAGTAGCGCTGCGCCGCCTCCTGCTGACCGGTGTCGAACGCCATCCAGCCCGCGAGACGGGTGAGTTCGGCCGCCGCGCCGAAGAGTGAGCGGCCCACGTCGTCGGAGTAGGAGCCGAGCAGCAGCGGAGCCGCCTCGACCCTCAAGCACTCGGGAACCATCGACGAACGCCAGTCGCCGCCGCCGTACTTGGAGTCCCAGCGCCGGGCGTCCTCCGCGGCCTCGCGCAGTTTCCGCACATCGCTGTGGCCGACTTTGAGCGGTGCGCCGGAGCCGTCGGACGGGCTCGCCTCGCGCGCGACCGAGCTGTCGGCCGGGGTTATCAGCCACCGTGAGGCGGGAGTGGCGTACGCGCTCACCGCGAACGACCCGGCGAGGGACTGCCAGATGCCTCCGGAGCCGGCCCGACGGCCGGCGAGGTCCAGCCGGTACAGCTCGGTCGCGGACTTCACCGCCTGGCCGACGTCGCGCGGGAAGGCGAGACCCACCTCGGGCGCGGGATCGGCGTCCGCCAGGCCGATCTCGTGCAGCGGCACGGGGCGGCCCAGCTTCTGGCCGATGGCGGCGGCGATCAGGTGCGGGGCGGCGCCCTGCGGCACCATGCCCTTCGACACCCAGCGCGCCACCGACGTCTTGTCGTAGCGAAGCGTCAGTCCTCGCTGGGCGCCGAGGTCGTTGACGCGCCGCGCGAGGCCGGCGTTGCTGATTCCCGCGAGGGCGAGAACGGCGCCGAGCTTTTCGTTCGGCCCGCGTTGCTCCCTGGACATGCGCCACCCCTCGACACAGACGGCTGCCGCTCTGGCATAACCACGCGGCATTCGTAAACCCAGCGTAGTTCGCCGCATCCCAAGCGTTAAGGGGCATTCTGCCGGATGGCGGGATTGTGGTCCGTACTGAAGTACGGGTCCGATACGCGCAGTTGCGGCGTGCTCCCGGTGTGTGGCCGTGCGCCCGTCCGTGCGCTCTTCTCCGGCCATCCCGGGAGCGGTTCCATGGTCCGTGCGTGGGTCGGCCCGCTGTACTGGATCCAGTGGGCTGGGGGAACACCGCCGCCTTCATCCCCGCGGGCGGCGGAACGGCCCGGGAGGCGTGCTCCGCCCCCGGGCCGTACGCCCCGCGGTGGTGCGCAAAGCCTGTACGGAGCGTGTTCGAGTGTGATCTCACCGCTTCGATTTGGCCGAAAATCAACGCCACTCGTTTCAGCGTATCCCCGCTTCTATCCAGGTAGTTGAGGGCGCGTTGGTGGTTTTAGGGGCGCGCAGCGGGGGCGCATTCGCGTCGATGTGGCCTGGTGGGTGCGGGGTTCCCGTAAGCCGATCTCCGAGTCTCGGGCGGGTGTTCGGGCGCGCGTCGGGTCAAGGCCCGCGGAGGGTGGGTGTATCCGCCGGGGCGCACTCGACGGAGCACACACCGCTCCGGCAGCGTTGCCGAGCGCCTCCTTCATGGCAGCATGGGGAACCGGTTCGTACGGTGCACTGGTTGTCCACAGCTTGTGGAGGCGGCGATGCGGTGGTTGGTGGGATGGAGCAGCACCGCCGCGGCGGCCGGGGGATACGGCCCCGTCGGCTCCGCCGGCGCCACCGGCCTCGACGGTGAGACCCTGCAGCCCGTCGGCTCCCACCTCCTGTGGGGCGATCCCGACCCGCTGTGGGCGGTCGGCGACTGGCGCCCCGACGAGGTGCGGGTGGTCTCCGCCGACGGGCAGACCCGCATCGCCGTCCTCGGCACCTGCGGCGCCTCCGACGAACAGCTGCGCGTCGCGCTGTTCGCCGCGCGGGGCGGGGCGCTGCGGCACCTCACCGCCTGGCCGGGCAGCTACACCGCCGTTGTCCAGGTCGGACGCCGCATCACCGTGTGCGGCGACCTCGCCGGCGCCCGGCCCGTCTTCTACACCCCCTTCGAACGGGGTGTCGCCTACGCCACCGCCGCCCTGCCGCTCGCCGACCTCGTCGAGGCCAACCTCGACTTCGGACACCTCGCCGCGCTGCTCGCGGCGCCCGACGTGCCCGCCGCCCTCCAGGACTCCACCCCGTACGAGGGCGTGAAGCGCGTTCCGCCGGGGCACGCGCTGATCCTGCGCGCCGGGGCCCGGGAGATCACCGGGTACGAACCCGTCGCCTCCCTGGCCGTCGCCGCCCCGCCCGCCGACCCCGGCCACGCGGTGGACGCCGTGCGGGACGCGCTGGTGGAAGCGGTGCGGACGCGGCTGGCCGCGCCTCGTCATGTGCCCGGCGCCGACATGGACCCCGGTCCGGTGCCGGGCATGGGGCCCGCCGAACGGCGTGCGGCGCGGGGGACGCCGGTCGCGGGGATCGGGGCCGATCTGTCCGGGGGGCCGGCGTCGGGGGCTTTGGCGTTGCTGGCCGCCGGATTGCCCGGAAGACCCGGCACCGTGCTGGGGCACGGGACCGGCGCGGGGGAGCGGCTGCTGGCCGTCACCTTCAACGACCTCGCCGCCGGCGGGGCAGGGGGGCGCGACGAGGGCGAACTGGAGCGGGCGGGCGCGCTCGCCGCGAATCCCCGGCTGCACCATGTGGTGGTCGCCGGGGAGGAGTCGACCCTCCCGTATGTCGAACTGGACGTGCCGCTGACGGACGAGCCGGGGCCGTCACTGGTCGCCGCGGCGCGGCACCGGGCGCGACTGGCGGCGGGCAGCGCGGATCACTTCACGGGGTACGGCGCCAAGCAGGTGCTGGACGCTCATCCGGCGCGGCTCGCCGATCTGCTGATGGACCGGAAGCGACGGCATCTGGTGCGGCCGGTCGCGGCTCTGGCCAAGGCGGACGGGTCCGTGATGGTGCCGGCGCGGGTGTACGCCGCGGCCCGGAGGCTGGCGCGGACGCCGTACCGGACGGGGCTGGAGTCCCTCGCGCAGCGGCTGCTGCACAGGAAGCTGGACGACGAGGGGCCTGGGGGTGCTGCGGATGCCTCGCTGGCCGCGTTGACCTGGGGCCGGCCGGGGCCCGCGGCGCGGTGGCTGACCGGGGAGGCGTTGGCTGAAGTATCGGTTCGTCTCCAGGCGTCGACGTGGCGGTCGGAGGTCGGCCCCGGGCAGCGGCCGGGGGACTTCCGGGCACGGGCGGCGCTGGCGCGGTACGCGGCGGACGTGCGGGTGCTGGAACAGGCGGCCGAGATCCGCTCGCAGCGGCTGCACACACCGTTCCTCGACAACCAGGTGGTGCGGGCGTGCAGGGCCCTGCCGGAGGCGCTGCGGGTACGGCCGGGCGCGCGGGCGGCGATCCTGCGGTCCGTGCTGGAGGGCGCGGGGGTGCGGGATCTGCCGGCGGGGTGGGGGGCGCCGGGCGCGCCGACTACGGCGGTCGCCGCGCGGACGGGGCTGCGGGTGGCGGCGGGGTCGCTGATCTCGCTGTTCGACACGCCGCTGCTGGCGGAGGCGGGGCTGGTGGAGGCACGGGTCGTGCGGAAGGCCCTGCGGGGGGCGGCCGAGGGGGAGCCGCTGCCGCTGGACGGGCTGGCGGACCTGGTGGCGCTGGAGGTGTGGCTGCGGAGGCTGCTGGCGCGGCGGGGGACGTGCTGGACGGGGACACCGGCGAGGCAGAGGGCGGTGCCGGCGGGGATCGCACCGCAGCGAGGGGCGCTGGGGGCGGGGGCTGCGGGGGCTGCGGGGTCGCGCTGAGGCGGGGACGCCTGCGGCGCAGGGTGCGGTCCGGTGGGGGCGGGCGTGGCGCCCACGGCCGGTGGGTGGCACGGGGTCGCGCTGGGGGCGGACGTTCTCGGTCTGGCGCGATGGTGCGTGCTGAAGAGGCACAGGGGCGTGGACGCGCCAGCCGCTGCGGGCGACCGCCCCCGCCCCGCCCCCTTCCGCCCCCTTCCGCTGAGGGCGGCTGCGGCTCTCGCGACCCGCGGGCATGCGTGCCGCCCGGGGCGGCACGGGTGGGCGCGGCGGCACCTCGCCGGCGCCGAGCTGCGCAGACACCCCCGGCCCGCACCGACACGGGGCGCGACTCAGTACACCTGGGTGTGCGAGTCCCCGCTTCTCGGCAAGCCCTCCCACGGGAAGGGCCGGCGCCCCTGCTGAGGGACGCCGGCCAGGGCCGTCGAGAAGGGACCGCAGGTCAGGAAGGCCTGCTGCGGAGACCCTCCAGGAGGATGTCCAGGAGGCGGGCCGAAGCCGCCGCCTGCTGGGCCGCGTCGGGGAGAGAGGGCGCGGCCGTCGCTATGACGAGCAGCACGTCGGACACGGACACGTCCGCCCGCAGCTCCCCCGCCGCCCGGGCCCGCTCCACCAACTGCCCGACCACGTCGAGCAACTCAGCGGCCCCGCCGTCGTCCGCGGCCCGCTCCTCGGGCACGAGCCGCAGCTCCCCCGTCGGCTGCGTCCGCTGCTGGGGCAGCCGCGCGTGTTCCGGCAGCCCCCCCTCCTCCGCGACACCGACCCGCAGCACCTGCGGCGGCAGCAGCCGGCCCGCGCCGGAGGCGACCGACGTGCGCAGGAAGCGCGACAGCGCCGACCACGGCTCGTCCTCCTGCCCCAGAGCGGCGCGCGCCTGCTCCGTCAGCCGGGACGTCTCCTCCTCGGCGATCCGCCGTACGAGCACGTCCTTGCTCGGGAACCGCCGGTACACCGTGCCGACGCCGACCCGTGCCCGGCGCGCCACGTCCTCCATCGGCGCGCCGTACCCCAGCTCGCCGAAGACCTCACGCGCCGCACGCAGCACGTGCTCCAGATTGCGCTGGGCGTCGACGCGCAGCGGTGTGGTGCGTGTGCCGTCCGGGCGCCCGCCGGAGGCGGCGCTCATCGTCGCGCCAGAGGCGACAGCGGACGACCATCGAGAGTCCTGAACATGCATGTGTATCCCCCGGTAATGACGTCTCCCCCCGGAGACTCTCCCCGCCATTGACGTCCGGGGCGTGAGAACGGGACCGGCCTGTCGGTCCCGCCCGTCGCGGACCCGATGAGCACATCCCCCTGCACCCCGTCGACACATGAACATAGTTGAGAGGGGGTCAATTCAGAAGGGGCACGTTCCGCACGGAGCGCCCCTCGATCGGAGCACGAGTCGTATACGTCCCGAATGTTCCGTCAGGGGGGTGCCGATCATGCGATGTGACCTGCGGTGATCGGACCTGGGTCGGTAATTCGGCCAACCACCGGCAGGGGCGTCCTACGGTCACACAATTCGTCGGGGCTGTGGACAAACGGAAGCGACGGGTGCGTCATGGGAGGGTGAAGGAACGTGCGCGCATTCTCGTTGTCGGCGGCGGCTACGTCGGGATGTACACGGCCCTGCGCCTGCAGCGGAGACTGAAACGCGAGCTCGGACGGGGCGAGGCCGAGATCACGGTCGTCACGCCGGACCCGTACATGACGTACCAGCCGTTCCTGCCCGAAGCGGCTGCGGGTGCCATTTCCCCTCGTCATGTCGTCGTACCGCTGCGTCGTGTTCTCGACCGGTGCCGTGTCGTCATCGGGGAGGCCACGGCCGTCGACCACGCCACGCGGACGGCCACCGTCCGGACCCCGGCCACCGAGGAGGAGGGGACCGACGGCCGGCGGATCGAGTACGACGAGCTGGTGCTCGCTCCGGGGTCCGTGGCGCGTACCTTGCCCATTCCGGGACTCGCCGATCACGCCATCGGGTTCAAGACGGTGGAAGAGGCCATCGGGCTGCGGAACCACGTCCTCGAGCAGATGGACATCGCCTCGTCGACGCGTGATCCGGACGTGCGGGACGCCGCCCTGACCTTCGTGTTCGTCGGCGGCGGCTACGCGGGTGTGGAGGCGCTCGGCGAGCTGGAGGACATGGCCCGCTACGCCACGCGGTACTACCACAACGTCCGCCCCGAGGACATGAAGTGGATCCTGGTGGAGGCGTCGGACCGCATCCTGCCCGAGGTCGGCGAGGAGATGGGCCGCTACACGGTCACCGAGCTGCGACGGCGCAACATCGACGTGCGCCTGGAGACGCGGCTCGATTCCTGCGCCGACCGGGTGGCCGTGCTGAGCGACGGCTCGCGGTTCCCGACGCGGACCGTCGTGTGGACCGCCGGAGTGAAACCGCACCCCGTGCTCGCCGCCACCGACCTGCCCCTGAACGAACGCGGCCGGCTGCGCTGCACCGCCGAACTGGCCGTCGAGGGCGTCGCCCACGCCTGGGCCGCCGGCGACGCCGCCGCCGTGCCCGACGTCACCGCGGGGGAGAAAGGGCGGGAGTGCGCGCCCAACGCGCAACACGCCCTCCGCCAGGCCAAGGTGCTCGGCGACAACGTCGTCCACGCCCTGCGCGGGGAGCCCCTGGAGACGTACGCCCACAAGTACGCCGGTTCCGTGGCCTCCCTCGGGCTGCACAAAGGGGTCGCACAGATCTACGGACGCAAACTGAAGGGCTACCCCGCCTGGTTCATGCACCGGACGTACCACCTCAGCCGGGTGCCGACCTTCAACCGGAAGGCGCGCGTGGCCGCGGAGTGGACGCTCGCGGGGCTCTTCAAGCGGGAGATCGTCTCGCTCGGATCACTCGAACACCCTCGGGCGGAGTTCGAACTGGCGGCCGGTGGAAAGCCTTCCCACGACCCACCGCACAACCCGAAGGGGTCGTCCTGACCGGACCCAGGAACTCCTGGGGCCGGACCGGCGTCTAGCGGATGTCGGCCCGGCCGGACCCTGCCACACTGGTCCACCACCGCGGGCGGGAGGGCCCGCCCCGGTGCGGCCTCCGGGCCCCGGCCGGTTCCGGTATGGCCGCCGACAACTACACGAGGCAAGGATTCGTGAACTTCACGCGCTGGAGCGCCCGGCTCCCCGGAACGCAGCGCCGCGCCGCAGCGCGGACCGAGCAGACGGCACCCCCGGACCGGCGGGGAGAGGGCTCCGTGCCCGCGGCCCGCGCGGAAAGCCTCACCGACGGGGACCGGCCGCTGCCGGCCGTCGACGAGCTGGGGGTGCGCGAGGTCCTCGACCGCGTCCCTTGCCTGGTCGCCCTGGTCCACGGCCCGGACCACCGCATCGCCTACCTCAACGACGCCTACACGGCCGCCTTCGGCCTCCGCCCCGTCGGCGCGCCCGCCAGGGGAGCGCTCCCGGAGCTCGACGAGCTGGGCCTGCTGCCCCTCCTCGACCAGGTGCTGCGCAGCGGAAAGCCCCGGACGGTCAAGTCCCGCAAAGCGCCTGACGGCCGCTCGTACACGTTCACCTGCACCCCCGCCGGGGAGGGCGACAGCCGAGGTGTGCTGGTCTTCGCCACCGACGTCACCGACCACGCCGAGGCCGCCGAGCGGCTGCGCGCCAGCGAGCGCCGGCAGCGCGAGACCGCCGTCACCCTCCAGCGCTCCCTGCTCCCGCAGGAGCTGGAGGAGCCCGACGACCTGCGCGTCGCCGCCACCTATCACCCCGGCGGGACCGAGGCGGCCGTCGGCGGCGACTGGTACGACGTCATCACCCTCGGCGGCGGACGCACCGCCCTGGTCATCGGCGACGTGATGGGACGAGGCGTGCGCGCGGCCGCGGTCATGGGCCAGCTCCGCACGGCCGTCCGGGCGTACGCGCGCCTCGACCTCCCGCCGCACGAGGTGCTCCAGCTGCTCGACGGCCTCGCCATGGAGATCGACGCCAACCAGATCGCCACCTGCGTCTACGCCATCCACGACCCCAACGAGGGCCGTCTGGTGTACGCCTCCGCGGGGCATCTCCCCATCCTCGTGCGCGACGAGAACGGCACCGTCCGGCGCGCCGACGAACCGACCGGCCCCCCGCTCGGCACCGGCGGCTGGATGCACGCCTCCGGCTCCGTGCCGCTCGGTCCGGGATCCACCGCCGTCCTCTACACCGACGGCCTGGTCGAGCGCCGCGACGAGGACCTGGACGAGGGCATCGCCTCCCTGGAGCGCGCCCTGGCCGGAGCGACCGGCAGCCCCCAGGTCGTCTGCGACCGCCTGGTCCGCTCGGCCGGCGTCACCCCGGACCACGACGACGACGTCGCCGTCCTGGTCCTTCAGCACCCGGCGCGCTCCGGCCCGGAGGGCGAGCTGTTCCGCAACGCCGCGCTGGAACTGCTCGGCGGTGTCGAGGCGGCTCCCCGCGCGCGTGCCTTCGCGTCCGGCGTCCTCACCAGCTGGCGCTTCCCCGCCGAGCTGCACGACCTGGGCGTGCTGGCGACCAGCGAACTGGTCGCCAACTCCCTCCAGCACGGCACGCCCCCGATGCGGCTGCGCCTGCGCCGCACCGACCGCCGCCTGATCATCGAGGTCACCGACGGCGACGACCATCTGCCCAGACGCCGCCGCGCGGAGCCCGGCGACGAGTCCGGCCGGGGCATCGCCATCGTCGCGACGATCGCCTCCGCCTGGGGCAGCCGACGCACACCGGGCGGCGGCAAGGCCGTCTGGTGCGAGTTCCTGCTGCCGAAGACCGCCGGCGTCGGCGTCTGACGCGCGCGGTCAGGCCGGAGCCGGCGCCTGTTCGGTGCCGCCCTGTGCCACGACCCGGCTGCCCGCGGCCGACGGCTGGTCCTGCACGGCGGTGAGCCGGCGCCCGAGCCGCAGGGCCAGCACGGTGATCCCCAGCGAGAACAGCAGGAACACCACGATGTACGGCGCGTGCAGCGAGGCCGCCATCGGGCCGCCCACCGCCGGACCCACGGCCAGCGCGAGCTGCTTCACCAGGGCGAACGCCGAGTTGTACTGACCGGCCATCCCGGCCGGCGCCAGGTCGGCGACCAGCGGCGCGAGCGTCGGCGACAGCATCGCCTCCCCGAGCCCGAACAGCGCGTACGTCGAGACGAACGCGGCCGTCGCCATCTCCTGACTGGCACCGCCCAGCCCCGCGTACCCGGCCACGGCCCATGCCACGGCCCAGATCAGACCCACGGCGGCGATCACACGCGACCGCTTGCGCCGCTCCACGAAGCGGAGCACCGCGAACTGCGCGACGACGATCATCAGCGTGTTCGCCGCCAGCGCCGTCCCCAGCGTGGAGGTGGAGATCCCGGCGGCCTCGACGCCGTACGCGCTCAGGCCCGACTCGAACTGGCCGTAGCAGGCGAAGAACAGCACGAAGCCCAGCACGCACAGCTGCACCATGGCCCGGTTGCCCAGAAGCTCCTTCCAGCTGCCCTTGGCCGACTGCGCGGGCGTGCCGTCGATCCGCGGCGAGCGCGGCATCCGCACCGTCGACATCACCACGACCAGCAGCAGGAACATCACCGCTTCGATGGCGAAGAGGAGAGTGAACGAGCCCGCTTTCGTCGGGTCGACGAGGTGGCCGCCGATGAGGCCGCCGACGCCGAGCCCGAGGTTCTGCAGGAAGAACTGCGTGGCGAACGCGCGCGACCGGGTCTCCGGGCCGGAGCAGTCCACGATCATCGTGGCCAGGGCCGGCTGCATGACCGCCTGTCCCGCGCCGAGCGCCGCCGCGGACAGCAGCACGGTCACCGCGCTCGCCGACAGCCCCAGGCTGAGCGAGCCGATCGCGGCGGTGAGCAGGGCGGCGAGCAGCACCGGAAGCGGGCCGCGCCGGACGATCGCCCGTCCGGCCGGCGGCAGCACGATCAGTGCGGCCACGGCGAAGACGGCGAGGACCAGCCCCGCCGTCATAGACCCCAGCCCGCGCACCTGCGCCACATAGACGTACAGGTACGGGACGGTGAAGCCCAGCCCGAAAGCGCTGAGTGCGTTGCCCACGTGGATCCGGCGCATCGCTGCGCCCATCGCCCTGGTCACGTTCACCTCTCTCACTAGTTAGGAGTGAAGACTTAGAAGCTAAAGTTCGAAGCTAAAGAGTACACACAGAAGGACTTCAAGGCAAAGAAGGGGCGTGCCATACTGCGGGCATGGGCGACACCCCCGGCGTGGAAGAGCCGACCCTCGAAGAGCAGATCGCCGCGTACCAGCGCGAGTTCCAGGACCTCGACCCGCAGGTCGAGAAGATCGTCAACGCGCTGTCCCGGCTCAACCGCCGCATGAACGTCGCCTACGGACGCCAGACCGCCGAGCTCGGCATCACCAACGCCGACTGGGAGGTCCTCAAGGCGCTCGTCCTCTCCGGCGCCCCCTATCGGATGGGCCCCAGCGACCTCGCCAAGCGGCTGGGTCTCACCCCGGCCGCCATGACCCACCGCATCGACCGGATGGTCGCCGAGGGTCTGGTGACCAGGGAGCGGGACGAGAGCAACCGGGTCCGCGTCATCGTGGAGCTCACCCCGGCCGGCCGGGCGAAGTGGCAGGAGGCCATGCGGATGGCCACCGTCTTCGAGGCGGACCTCCTGCAGGACCTCAGCCCGGGGGAGCGGAGCGCCCTCGGTGAGGTGCTGACGCGCCTGCTGCGCAGGGTGGAGGACGCCCAGCCGGACGCCGGCGGACGCCTCACCGACCTGGACTGAAAGATCTTGGCCTGCGCCACTTGACGCGGCCCCGCGCGGTCCGTAAAGTTCTTCGAGTTGCCATGGGGCCGTAACGGTTCTCCGGCAGCACTTCCGCCGCGAAAGCGGCAACCAAACCTCAGTACGACCTCCCAGTGGGAACGACTTCGGTATGCCTGCATGCCTGAATTCAATTCCACACTCCCGATTTGGGAAACACGGAGAGAGTCCGCTAAGGTTTGAGACGTCGGAACGGCCCGCAAGGCCGGAAAGACAAACCCCGCTGACCGGGGGTCAGGTCGAGAAAAAGATCTGATAGAGTCGGAAACGCAAGACCGAAGGGAAGCGCCCGGAGGAAAGCCCGAGAGGGTGAGTACAAAGGAAGCGTCCGTTCCTTGAGAACTCAACAGCGTGCCAAAAGTCAACGCCAGATATGTTGATACCCCGTCCATCCGGTTCGGATGGTCGAGGTTCCTTTGAAGAAAACACAGCGAGGACGCTGTGAACGTCGGGACTATTCCTCCCGATGTTCCGCTCTCGTGATGTGTGCACCCGATCACGGGTAAACATTCACGGAGAGTTTGATCCTGGCTCAGGACGAACGCTGGCGGCGTGCTTAACACATGCAAGTCGAACGATGAACCTCCTTCGGGAGGGGATTAGTGGCGAACGGGTGAGTAACACGTGGGCAATCTGCCCTGCACTCTGGGACAAGCCCTGGAAACGGGGTCTAATACCGGATACTGATCATCTTGGGCATCCTTGGTGATCGAAAGCTCCGGCGGTGCAGGATGAGCCCGCGGCCTATCAGCTTGTTGGTGAGGTAATGGCTCACCAAGGCGACGACGGGTAGCCGGCCTGAGAGGGCGACCGGCCACACTGGGACTGAGACACGGCCCAGACTCCTACGGGAGGCAGCAGTGGGGAATATTGCACAATGGGCGAAAGCCTGATGCAGCGACGCCGCGTGAGGGATGACGGCCTTCGGGTTGTAAACCTCTTTCAGCAGGGAAGAAGCGAAAGTGACGGTACCTGCAGAAGAAGCGCCGGCTAACTACGTGCCAGCAGCCGCGGTAATACGTAGGGCGCGAGCGTTGTCCGGAATTATTGGGCGTAAAGAGCTCGTAGGCGGCTTGTCGCGTCGGTTGTGAAAGCCCGGGGCTTAACCCCGGGTCTGCAGTCGATACGGGCAGGCTAGAGTTCGGTAGGGGAGATCGGAATTCCTGGTGTAGCGGTGAAATGCGCAGATATCAGGAGGAACACCGGTGGCGAAGGCGGATCTCTGGGCCGATACTGACGCTGAGGAGCGAAAGCGTGGGGAGCGAACAGGATTAGATACCCTGGTAGTCCACGCCGTAAACGGTGGGCACTAGGTGTGGGCGACATTCCACGTCGTCCGTGCCGCAGCTAACGCATTAAGTGCCCCGCCTGGGGAGTACGGCCGCAAGGCTAAAACTCAAAGGAATTGACGGGGGCCCGCACAAGCGGCGGAGCATGTGGCTTAATTCGACGCAACGCGAAGAACCTTACCAAGGCTTGACATACACCGGAAAACCCTGGAGACAGGGTCCCCCTTGTGGTCGGTGTACAGGTGGTGCATGGCTGTCGTCAGCTCGTGTCGTGAGATGTTGGGTTAAGTCCCGCAACGAGCGCAACCCTTGTCCCGTGTTGCCAGCAGGCCCTTGTGGTGCTGGGGACTCACGGGAGACCGCCGGGGTCAACTCGGAGGAAGGTGGGGACGACGTCAAGTCATCATGCCCCTTATGTCTTGGGCTGCACACGTGCTACAATGGCCGGTACAATGAGCTGCGATACCGCGAGGTGGAGCGAATCTCAAAAAGCCGGTCTCAGTTCGGATTGGGGTCTGCAACTCGACCCCATGAAGTCGGAGTCGCTAGTAATCGCAGATCAGCATTGCTGCGGTGAATACGTTCCCGGGCCTTGTACACACCGCCCGTCACGTCACGAAAGTCGGTAACACCCGAAGCCGGTGGCCCAACCCCTTGTGGGAGGGAGCTGTCGAAGGTGGGACTGGCGATTGGGACGAAGTCGTAACAAGGTAGCCGTACCGGAAGGTGCGGCTGGATCACCTCCTTTCTAAGGAGCACTTCTCACCAACTCCGGTTGGTCAGAGGCCAGTACATCGGCGAACGTCTGATGCTGGTTGCTCATGGGTGGAACGTTGACTACTCGGCACGGTCCAGGATGGACCAGGCGCTAGTACTGCTCTTCGGGGCGTGGAACGCAGATCTGGTCAACTGACTGTGTCGGGCACGCTGTTGGGTGTCTGAGGGTTCGGCCGCATGGTCGCCTTCAGTGCCGGCCCCGGTAAAAATCTGCTTCGGTGGGTTGTGACGGGTGGTTGGTCGTTGTTTGAGAACTGCACAGTGGACGCGAGCATCTGTGGCCAAGTTTTTAAGGGCGCACGGTGGATGCCTTGGCACCAGGAACCGATGAAGGACGTGGGAGGCCACGATAGGCCCCGGGGAGTCGTCAACCAGGCTTTGATCCGGGGGTGTCCGAATGGGGAAACCCGGCAGTCGTCATGGGCTGTCACCCTTGCCTGAACACATAGGGCAAGTGGAGGGAACGCGGGGAAGTGAAACATCTCAGTACCCGCAGGAAGAGAAAACAACCGTGATTCCGGGAGTAGTGGCGAGCGAAACCGGATGAGGCCAAACCGTATGCGTGTGAGACCCGGCAGGGGTTGCGCATTCGGGGTTGTGGGATCTCTCTTTCATGGTCTGCCGGCCATGAGACGAGTCAGAAACCGTTGATGTAGGCGAAGGACATGCGAAAGGTCCGGCGTAGAGGGTAAGACCCCCGTAGTCGAAACGTCAGCGGCTCGTTTGAGAGACACCCAAGTAGCACGGGGCCCGAGAAATCCCGTGTGAATCTGGCGGGACCACCCGCTAAGCCTAAATATTCCCTGGTGACCGATAGCGGATAGTACCGTGAGGGAATGGTGAAAAGTACCGCGGGAGCGGAGTGAAATAGTACCTGAAACCGTGTGCCTACAAGCCGTGGGAGCGTCGGAACAAGGCTTGCCTTGTTCTCGTGACTGCGTGCCTTTTGAAGAATGAGCCTGCGAGTTTGCGGTGTGTTGCGAGGTTAACCCGGGTGGGGAAGCCGTAGCGAAAGCGAGTCCGAACAGGGCGTTTCAGTAGCACGCTCAAGACCCGAAGCGGAGTGATCTAGCCATGGGCAGGTTGAAGCGGAGGTAAGACTTCGTGGAGGACCGAACCCACCAGGGTTGAAAACCTGGGGGATGACCTGTGGTTAGGGGTGAAAGGCCAATCAAACTCCGTGATAGCTGGTTCTCCCCGAAATGCATTTAGGTGCAGCGTCGTGTGTTTCTTGCCGGAGGTAGAGCACTGGATAGGCGATGGGCCCTACCGGGTTACTGACCTTAGCCAAACTCCGAATGCCGGTAAGTGAGAGCGCGGCAGTGAGACTGTGGGGGATAAGCTCCATGGTCGAGAGGGAAACAGCCCAGAGCATCGACTAAGGCCCCTAAGCGTACGCTAAGTGGGAAAGGATGTGGAGTCGCACAGACAACCAGGAGGTTGGCTTAGAAGCAGCCACCCTTGAAAGAGTGCGTAATAGCTCACTGGTCTAGTGATTCCGCGCCGACAATGTAGCGGGGCTCAAGCGTACCGCCGAAGTCGTGTCATTGCAGCAGATAGCCCCAACGGGTGCTGTGATGGGTAGGGGAGCGTCGTCTGCCGGGTGAAGCAGCCGCGGAAGCGAGTTGTGGACGGTTGACGAGTGAGAATGCAGGCATGAGTAGCGATTCACACGTGAGAAACGTGTGCGCCGATTGACTAAGGGTTCCTGGGTCAAGCTGATCTGCCCAGGGTAAGTCGGGACCTAAGGCGAGGCCGACAGGCGTAGTCGATGGATAACCGGTTGATATTCCGGTACCCGCTGTGAAGCGTCAAACATCGAATCCAGTGATGCTAAGCCCGTGAAGCCGCCGGCTGAGTCTTCGGACGAGGTCGGAGTGGTGGAGCCGGTGACCCGAGCTGGTAGTAGGTGAGTGATGGGGTGACGCAGGAAGGTAGTCCATCCCGGGCGGTGGTTGTCCCGGGGTAAGGGTGTAGGACGTCAGGTAGGCAAATCCGCCTGACATGTGTCTGAGACCTGATGCCGAGCCGATTGTGGTGAAGTGGATGATCCTATGCTGTCGAGAAAAGCCTCTAGCGAGTTTCATGGCGGCCCGTACCCTAAACCGACTCAGGTGGTCAGGTAGAGAATACCGAGGCGTTCGGGTGAACTATGGTTAAGGAACTCGGCAAAATGCCCCCGTAACTTCGGGAGAAGGGGGGCCACACCTGGTGATAGCACTTGCTGCTAGAGCTGGGGGTGGCCGCAGAGACCAGCGAGAAGCGACTGTTTACTAAAAACACAGGTCCGTGCGAAGCCGTAAGGCGATGTATACGGACTGACGCCTGCCCGGTGCTGGAACGTTAAGGGGACCGGTTAGCTCACTTTCGGGTGGGCGAAGCTGAGAACTTAAGCGCCAGTAAACGGCGGTGGTAACTATAACCATCCTAAGGTAGCGAAATTCCTTGTCGGGTAAGTTCCGACCTGCACGAATGGCGTAACGACTTCTCGACTGTCTCAACCATAGGCCCGGTGAAATTGCACTACGAGTAAAGATGCTCGTTTCGCGCAGCAGGACGGAAAGACCCCGGGACCTTTACTACAGTTTGATATTGGTGTTCGGTTCGGCTTGTGTAGGATAGCTGGGAGACTGTGAAGCTCGGACGCCAGTTCGGGTGGAGTCGTCGTTGAAATACCAGTCTGGTCGTGCTGGATGTCTAACCTGGGTCCGTGATCCGGATCAGGGACAGTGTCTGATGGGTAGTTTAACTGGGGCGGTTGCCTCCTAAAGGGTAACGGAGGCGCCCAAAGGTTCCCTCAGCCTGGTTGGCAATCAGGTGTTGAGTGTAAGTGCACAAGGGAGCTTGACTGTGAGACCGACGGGTCGAGCAGGGACGAAAGTCGGGACTAGTGATCCGGCGGTGGCTTGTGGAAGCGCCGTCGCTCAACGGATAAAAGGTACCCCGGGGATAACAGGCTGATCTTCCCCAAGAGTCCATATCGACGGGATGGTTTGGCACCTCGATGTCGGCTCGTCGCATCCTGGGGCTGGAGTCGGTCCCAAGGGTTGGGCTGTTCGCCCATTAAAGCGGTACGCGAGCTGGGTTTAGAACGTCGTGAGACAGTTCGGTCCCTATCCGCTGTGCGCGTAGGAGTCTTGAGAAGGGCTGTCCCTAGTACGAGAGGACCGGGACGGACGAACCTCTGGTGTGCCAGTTGTTCTGCCAAGGGCATGGCTGGTTGGCTACGTTCGGGAGGGATAACCGCTGAAAGCATCTAAGCGGGAAGCCTGCTTCGAGATGAGGACTCCCACCTCCTAGAGAGGGTAAGGCTCCCAGTAGACGACTGGGTTGATAGGCCGGATATGGAAGCACGGTAACGTGTGGAGTTGACCGGTACTAATAGGCCGAGGGCTTGTCCTCAGTTGCTCGCGTCCACTGTGTTGGTTCTGAAACCACGAACAACCCCATGTGCCACACATGGTGCGGTTGACAGTTTCATAGTGTTTCGGTGGTCATAGCGTAGGGGAAACGCCCGGTTACATTCCGAACCCGGAAGCTAAGCCTTACAGCGCCGATGGTACTGCAGGGGGGACCCTGTGGGAGAGTAGGACGCCGCCGAACAATTCTTGAGAAAGCCCCCGTGCCATTCGGCACGGGGGCTTTCTGCGTTTGCGGTGTCCTTTTTCTAGGGCTGCACCAGCCCCGTTTCATACGCGCAGATCACCGCCTGCACCCGGTCCCGAGAGCCCGTCTTCGCCAGGACGCGGCCCACGTGGGTCTTCACCGTGGATTCGGCGAGGTGGAGACGCGTGGCGATCTCCGTGTTCGTCCAGCCCTTCCCGAGAACCGTCAGGATTTCCAGCTCGCGGTCCGTCAGTGCGGCCAGCCGGGGGTCGGGCGCCGTGACCTCCGCGGTGCCGGCCGGTAGATGGTGGACGTAGGCGTCCAGGAGCCGGCGGGTGAGGCTGGGAGCCACCACGGCGTCCCCGGAGGCGACCGCTCGTATGCCGGAGAGGAGGTCCTCCGGCTGGGCGTCCTTGACGAGAAAACCGGAGGCACCGGCGCGGAGGCCCGCGTAGGCGTACTCGTCCAGGTCGAAGGTGGTGAGGATCAGGACACGGGTGCGGTCCCCGGAGGCGGTGATGCGGCGGGTCGCCTCGATGCCGTCCATGCCTGGCATGCGGACGTCCATCAGAACGACGTCCGGTCTGAGATGCGCGGCCTTGCGGACCGCTTCCGTGCCGTTCGCTGCCTCGTCCAGGACCGTCATGTCGTCCTGGCTCTCCAGCAGCATGCGGAAGCCGAAGCGCTGGAGGGGCTGGTCGTCGGCGATGAGGACGGTGGTCACGGTGCGGATTCCTCCGGGAGACGCAGGTGCACACGCCAGCCGTGTTCCGGGTGCGGGCGCGGGCCGGCTTCCAGGGTGCCGCCGTACAGCGCCGTGCGTTCCCTCATTCCGGTAAGTCCCCGTCCGCTGTTCGTCGTCGGTGCGCCGCCGCGGCCGGTGTCGGTGACGGTGAGGGTCACCGCACCCGAGGTCGCGTACGAGAGCGTGACGCCGGCGGTGGCGTCCGGGCCAGCGTGCTTCAGGGTGTTGGTGAGGGCTTCCTGGATGACGCGGTAGAGGGTGAGCTGACGGCCGGGGGAGATGGCGGGATCACCGTGGACGGTCGCCCGGACGGGCAGTCCGGCCCGGCGGACGCCGTCGAGGAGACGGTCGAGGTCGGCGAGCGCGGGCTGAGGGGTGAGGTCGGCGGGGGCGGGCTCGTCGTCGCGCAGGACGTCCAGCAGGCGGCGCAGCTCGGTGAGGGCCTGGCGGCTGGTGCCCGCGATGGCGTCCAGGGCCTGGGCGGCACGCTCGGGGGACTTGGCGGCGGCGTAGCGGCCGCCGTCGGCGAGACCCGTGATGACGGACAGGTTGTGGCCGATGATGTCGTGCATCTCGCGGGCTATACGGGTGCGTTCGGCGGCGGCGGCGAGGCGGGCCTGCTGGTCGCGCTCGATCTCCAGGCGGCGGGCGCGGTCCTCCAGGGCCACGGTGTGGTCGCGGCGGGTGCGGACCGTGACGCCGATGGCGACCGCGACGAGGAGGGACATCAGGTGCGGTCCCAGGTCTTCGTCGGCGGTGCCTCTCGGGTGGCGCAGGACCGTCAGGACGACCGGGGCCGTCGACACCACGGCCACCCACCACAGGGAGCGCAGCGGGCGGCGCACGGTGATGTGGAAGACGACGAGCAGGTGGAGCAGGGCCGCCTGGAGCAGGGCGCCCGTCCAGGCGTTGACCAGCAGGGCCGGCGTCATCACCAGCAGCACCGTGCGGGGATGGGTACGGCGTCGGAGGAGAGGGGCGGTCAGCGCGAGGCTGAGGGCGAGGACCAGGCCCTCGGGGACGTCGGGGTTACGGGTGATGCGGGTCCAGCCGCCGCCGTAGAGGTCGATGAGCGCGGCGGTCGTCCAGAAGGCCGTGAGGTGCAGGTCCCAGAGGAGCGGGCGGCGCCGGTCGACGGCGCGCACCCGCTGCACGGTCCGCTGGAGGTACTGGGTGATCGGCTCCGCTGTCTGTTCCTCCGGCACGCGGTCCATGGTGCTGGTCGCGCGGCTCGTGCGGAAGACCGTCATACGTCCCGTCGCCTGAGCAGAAAGGCCGCCAGGGCGAGGCTTCCCGCCGTCCACAGGGCCATCGAGAGGAGGGCCGTGCCGGGTGAGGGCATGCCGGGCCGAGGGGCGGCGTGGGTGAGTGCCTCGACCGCCTTGCTGGGGAAGTGGCGAGCGGCGTCGTCGACGACGTCGTACGGGATCAGCGGGAGGAGCTCCGGAAGGATCATCGTGAGACCGATCAGCGCGCCGATGCCCGCCGGGACGGAGCGGAGCATCGAGCCGAGCGCCAGGGCGAGGACGCCGAGGAGGGCGAGGCCGGCGGCGTTGGTGACGAGGGCGCGGGCCACGCCGGGGTCGGTGAGGGAGGCGGAGTGCGCGGTGTCCGTGAGGAAAGTCTGCGCGAGGGGGAAGGTGACGAAGTTCGCGGCGAGCACGGTGAGGAAGCCGACGCCGGCCAGCACGGCCGCCTTGGACCAGAGCACCGGCAGCCTGCCGGGTACGGCGGTCATGGTGGCCCGGATCTGGCCGGTGGAGTGCTCGCCGGCCGTGGTCAGGACGCCGAGGGTGCCCAGCACGACGTAGGTGAACTGCATGCCGAGCAGGACCATCAGGACGGTGTCGATGTCGTCGTCACCGCCTCCGCCCTCGTAGCTCGCGGCGATGAGCAGGCCGGTGCCGAGGGTGAGGACCACGGTGAGGCCGAGGCCGATCCAGGTGGAGCGGAGCGTCGTCAGCTTGTGCCACTCGGAGCGCAGGACGCGGACCGGGGTGACCTTGTAAGGGTGGGCGGAGGTCATGCGGCTGCTCCCTCCGGGCCGGCGTACTCGACGGCGTCGTGGGTCAGGGTCATGAAGGCGTCCTCCAGAGAGGCCTTTGACGGGGTGAGTTCGAAGAGGGGGATGCCGTGGGCGGCGGCGGTGCGGCCGATGTGCTCGGCGGTCGTGCCGCGGATCTCCAGTGCGCCGGCGGTGTCCCGGACGTCGACGTCAGGGGCCCCGAGCAGGGCGGTGAGAGCGTCCGGATCGGGGGTGACCACGCGGACCGTGGCTGCCCCGGAGTCCCGTACGAAGTCGGTGACCGTGGTGTCCGCGAGGAGGCGGCCGCGGCCGATGACGATCAGATGGTCGGCGGTCAGGGCCATCTCGCTCATCAGATGGGAGGAGACCAGGACCGTGCGGCCCTCGGCGGCGAGGGACTTGAGGAGGGTGCGGATCCACCGGACGCCCTCGGGGTCGAGGCCGTTGACCGGTTCGTCGAGGACGAGGGTGGCGGGGTCGCCGAGCAACGCGGCAGCGATGCCGAGGCGTTGGCCCATGCCGAGGGAGAAGCCCTTGACCCTGCGGTCCGCGACCTCGGTGAGGCCGGTGAGGTCCAGGACCTCATCGACGCGGCGTTTCGGGAGGCCATGGGTGAGGGCCAGGCCGCGCAGGTGGTGGCGGGCGGTGCGGCCCGGGTGGACGGAGCGGGCCTCCAGCAGGGCGCCGACCTCGGTGAGGGGCGCGGGGTGGGCGGCGTAGGCGCGGCCGCCGACGGTGACCCGGCCCGACGTCGGGGCGTCCAGGCCGAGGATCATCCGCATGGTCGTGGACTTGCCGGCGCCGTTCGGGCCGAGGAAGCCGGTCACGGTGCCGGGACGGACGGTGAAGGACAGGTCGTCGACGGCCGTCCTTCCGTTCCTGCCGCCGTAGCGTTTCGTGAGGTGCTGTGCCGTCATCATGGGTCGATGCTCGTCGGCGCGGGAGCGGCGGGCGTCGGACGGCGGCCCTATTTCGGATGAGGCCGTGGTACCCCGGTACTACCGTGGCCGCATGAGCTACCAGGTGCGGTCTCTGCGAGCGGACGAGTGGCCCCGGGCCAAGGCCTTGCGGCTCGAGGCGTTGCGGGATCCCGTGGCGTCCATCGCGTTCATGGAGACCTACGGGTCCGCCGCCGCCCAGCCCGACGCCTTCTGGCAGGAGCGCGCCGGGCGCAGTGCCGAGGGGGCGTCAGGGGCGCAGCAGATCATCGCCGAGGGGCCCGACGGGGAGTGGGTGGGGACCGTCACCGTGCTGATGGAGGAGGCCGGGACCACCGACTGGGCCGGGATGCCCGTCGAGCGGCTGCAGGGGCATCTGGTGGGGGTGTACGTGCAGCCGGGGCACCGGGGGATCGGGCTCACCGAGGTGCTGTTCGACGCCGGCCTCGAGTGGGCGTGGGCGCAGGGCGCTGAGCGGGTGCGGCTTCTCGTGCACGAGGACAACGAGCGGGCGCTGCGGGCCTACCGCAAGGCCGGGTTCACCGAGACCGGGGTGACCACGACGCTGGGGCCCGACAAGGGCGAGCGGGAGCTCGAACTGGCCGTGGAGCGACCGGAGTCAGACTTCTAGCTCCGCGTGCGGCCAGCGGGAGCGGGCCTGTTCGCGGGAGCGCAGAAGCGCGACCGTGGGCATGCCGCGCTCGGGCCCGGAGGTGAGGAGCTCCGGGAGCTGCGGGAGAGGGGCCACTGCCGCGACGTCGTCCAGAACAAGGGTCAGTGGTGGGTCGAGCCGACCGGAGGATGACCGTTCGGCCATGCGCCGGCCGTGCTCGACCACGTACGAGACGAGCGCCGTGAGCAGGGGCATGGCGCCCGGACCGGTGCGCGGATCCTCGATGGATTCGCCCACGACGTAAAGCGTTCCCCCTTCGTGGACGAAGGAATCCAAGGCGAGGGCATCACTTCGGTGCGGATTGCAGGCTTCCCGGACGTTGACCGTGGAGAGGGCCGCCAGCGCACGCGCCGTCAGCTGCTGGGCCATGTCCCGGCGTTCGGGGTGCGCGGTGAGCGCCGCCTCGAGCTCGCCCGCCGAACCGGACGCCGCTGCGGGATGCGTGCGCAGGACGCGGACGGCGTCCTGGACCTGGAGGCCCTGCGCCCAGCGGTGCACGTGTCGGACGGTGCGGCCGTCGACGGCGGCCGCGTGCAGGTAGCTGCGGAGCAGTAGTTCCGCGGTGTCGCCGAGCTGCTGGTCGAGCCGTGAGGTGGGGCGGACGGGGGCGAGGAGCGCCGCCGCGCGAGCGGTCGCCGTGTCCTTGTCCTCGCAGCCGGCGGTGGGCGACCAGTGGAGGCGGGCCGGGGTGTCGCAGAGGTGCGTCGGGTCGTAGAGGTGGGCGGGTCCGAGCTTGGCGCGGGCGTCCTTGGTGTCGTACCAGAGGGTCGGGTTGGACGTGAGGACGAGGGCGGGGCCCTCGGCGTCGCGTACGGCCTGGGCGGCGGTGGTGTGGCGGGTGGCCGGGGGGCCGTAGTGCAGGCCGGGGGCCGTCACCTCCGCCGTGGGCCGGGGCGCCGGCTCGGGGGGCCGCGGGGCGGGGACCTCGTGCAGCGGCGCGGGCTCCGGCTGCGGCTCGTTCACCGGGGCCGGTTCCGGCATCGGCTTCGGTCGCGGAGCCGCGGGCGCCGGCGTCACCGCTCCCTGCGCGCGCCGCCGCGCCCGTACCGCCCGCCAGCGGGCCACCGTGCCCAGGACGAACACGGTGAGGACCACCAGGATCATCAGCTGGCCGATGAGCAGGCCCCAGAAGAGGCCGTAGCCGGATAGGTCGCCGGGCGGGGTGCCGGGCCATGCGCCTGGGAGGTCGTGCGGTTCGGTGACGAGGTGGCGCACGGCGAGCGGGGTGCGGGTGAAGGAGAGGCCGGACGGCCAGTGGCCGTGGGCGAAGAGGCCCGCGAGGCCGGTGGCCGCCCAGACCATCGCCGTCATGCCGAGGAGGAACGCGAGCACCCCGACCAGCAGTCCGTCCGGGATGCCGTCGCTCCGGCCGCCGTCGTGCCCGCGCCGCTCGTCCGGTCTCACGCGTCCCCCTCCTGCCGTTCCTACGCCACCGTCGACTCGGAGTCCCCGACGTGCTGCTCCACGAAGGCCGCCGCCCGCTCCTCGGCCTCCAGTTCGGCGGCGCGCAGGGCGTCGTCGGCGAGGTCGGCGGACGACTCGGTCATCGCGCGGTCGGTGAAGACCAGGGGGCGTTCCGTCTCGGTGACCAGGTGTTTGACCACCTGCACGTTGCCGTTGACGTCCCAGACCGCGATGCCGGGGGTGAGCGTCGGGATGATCTCCACGGCCCACCTGGGCAGGCCCAGCACCCGGCCCGTGGCACGCGCCTCGTCCGCCTTCTGGGCGTAGATGGTGCGGGTGGAGGCCATCTTCAGGATCGCCGCCGCCTCCTTCGCCGCCGCTCCGTCCACCACGTCGGACAGGTGGTGGACGACAGCGACGAAGGACAGGCCGAGGCGCCGGCCGAACTTCAGCAGCCGCTGGAACAGCTGCGCCACGAACGGGCTGTTGATGATGTGCCAGGCCTCCTCGACCAGGAAGATGCGCTTCTTCCGGTCGGGGCGGATCCAGGTGTGCTCCAGCCATACGCCGACGATCGCCATGAGGATCGGCATGGCGATGGAGTTGCGGTCGATGTGGGACAGGTCGAAGACGATGAGCGGGGCGTCCAGGTCGATGCCGACGGTCGTCGGGCCGTCGAACATGCCGCGCAGGTCACCGTCGACCAGGCGGTCGAGGACCAGCGCGACGTCCAGACCCCACGCGCGGACGTCGTCTATGGCGACGTTCATGGCCTCCGCCGACTCCGGTTCGGGGTGGCGGAGCTGCTCGACGATGTCGGACAGCACCGGCTGGCGCTCCACGATGGTCTCGTTGACGTAGGCGTGCGCGACCTTCAGGGCGAAGCCGGAGCGCTCGTCGAGGCCGTGCCCCATGGCGACCTCGATGATGGTGCGCAGCAGCGCGAGCTGGCCCGTGGTGGTGATCGCCGGGTCGAGCGGGTTGAGGCGGATGCCCTGGTCGAGCGCGGCCATCGGGTCCAGGCGGATGGGGGTTATGCCCAGCTCCTGGGCGATGAGGTTCCACTCGCCGGCGCCGTCCTCGCCCTGCGCGTCCAGGACGACGACCTGGCGGTCACGGAAACGGAGCTGGCGCAGGACGTACGTCTTCTCCAGCGCCGACTTGCCGTTGCCGGACTCGCCGAGGACCAGCCAGTGGGGGGCCGGGAGCTGCTGGCCGTAGAGCTGGAAGGGGTCGTAGATGTAGCCCTTCCCGGAGTAGACCTCGCGGCCGATGATGACGCCGGAGTCGCCGAGGCCGGGCGCGGCGGTCGGCAGGTACACCGCCTGCGCCTGGCCCGTGGACGTGCGCACCGGCAGCCGGGTCGTCTCGACCTTCCCGAACAGGAAGGACGTGAAGGCGTCGGTGACGACGGACAGCGGATCCCGCATCTTCAGCTCAGCCCCTACCTACGAATGCCGGTGGCGAACGGGAGAGTGTTCACGAACGCGCGGTGGTGCTCGCGGTCGCACCACTCCAGCTTCAGGTACGACTTTCCGGCCGAGGCCCGTATCGTCCGCTTGTCGCGGGCCAGGGCCTCGGGCGTGCGGGAGGAGACGGTGATGTAGCCGACCAGGTTGACGCCGGCGGCGCCGCTGGCGAGGTCCTCGCCGCGCTGGTCGAGACGGCTGTGCGCGGCGACGTCGCGGGGGTCGACGGTGCGGTTCATCTTGGCGGCGCGGGACGCCTCCGCCTCGTCGTTGGTCTTCTCGGTCAGCATGCGCTCGATGGCGACCTCGGTGGGTTCGAGGTCCATCGTGACGGCGACGGTGCGGATCACGTCCGGGGTGTGGACGAGCAGCGGCGCGAGGAAGTTCACGCCGACCGGGGTCATCGGCCACTCCTTCACCCAGGCCGTGGCATGGCACCAGGGGGCGCGGGTGGCGGACTCGCGGGTCTTGGCCTGGAGGTACGTGGGCTCGGTGGCGTCCAGCTCGGCCGGCCAGGCGTTGCGCTGGGACATCGCCTGGATGTGGTCGATCGGGTGGTCCGGGTCGTACATGGAGTGGATCAGCGAGGACAGCCTGCTCTGGCCGAGCGGCTGGCGTACGCGGATGTCGGCCTCCTGGAGCCGGGAGCAGATGTCGGTCAGCTCACGGGCCATGACGACGGCGAGGCCCGCGTCCCGGTCGACGCGGCCGCCGCCCTGGCTGCGCATGGCGCGGGCCATCGTGGTGGCCTCGGCGGCGAGTTCGCGGTTGTAGTGCATGCAGGCGACCAGATAGGCGCGGTGCTGCTCGCTGCTGGTGGACACCATCGACTGGAGCTGGTCGTAGGACTGCTGGAGCCAGGCGGGCGCCCTGTCGTCGCCGCGGACGGCGACGTCCTTGGCGTGCGCGTCCGGGTCGGCGGGCAGGGTGCGGGCGAGCATCTGGATGCGGGTGACGAAGCCGTCGCCGTTGGCCACGTGCTTGAGGAGCGTGCCGAAGCGGTCGACGAGGGCTTCCTGGTCCTCGGAGTCGCGCAGGCCGACGCCGGGTCCCTCGATCTCGATGGCGGCGGTGACGGTCTTGCGGTCCGCGTGCAGCAGCACGGCGATCTCGTCCGGCCCGAACGGCGCGGAGAGCCAGGTGATCCTGCCGATGCCGGGCGGCGGGCCCACCTCCACCTCGCGGCCGTCGAGCCGCGTGCCGGCCTCGACGACCCCGGAGCGGTAGGTGGCGCCGCGGCGCAGGGTCCGCTTGTAACTGCGGTTGATCTCGAACCACTTGTAGAAGGTGCGGTGCTTGTACGGCACGTACACGGCGGCCAGGGCGAGCATCGGCAGGCCCGCCAGCAGCACGATCCGGACGGACAGGACGGGGACGAGAAGCCCGCACATCATGCCGAGGAACGCGCCGATGACGATGAGCGCGATCTCACCGGTCTCGCGATTGCGGCCGACGATCGCGTTCGGCCGGGCGCGGCCGATCAGATACGTACGGCGGGGCGTGACCGTGGGGGACAGATGGGACTCGGTCGTCAACGCCCTTCACCTCCCGTGCGGTTGTTGCTGCTGTTGCGGGTGCCGGCGTGCGGGGTGTTCACCGGGCTGCCCGCCCGGGGCGGGGGCGCGGCGGAGGGGACGGATCCGCCGCCCGAGGGGCGGGAGCTGTGCGCGGCGACTCCCCCGGACGCGGGGTTGGACGGGCGGGGCCCGGAGGACTGGCCGCCGCCGTTGTTGTCGGCGCGGGTGCTGTGGGTCTTGATTCCCTGGGCGACCAGAGTGGCCGGCGAGCTGATGACGGCGGCGGCCTTGCCCTCGGCGCCCTGCATGAGGCGGTTGTTGCGGGAGCCGGCGATCTCGTCGCCGAAGCCGGGCACGAAGCGGTAGATCATCGCCGAGGCGAAGATGGCGAGCAGGATGATCGCGAGGCCGGAGACGACGGCGGAGAAGGCGTCCGGGCCGTCGTCGGCGGAGAGCGCGCCGGCCAGGCCGAGCACGATGACGATGACCGGCTTCACCATGATCACGGCGATCATGATGCCCGCCCAGCGGCGGACGTGACCCCACAGGTTCTTGTCGACCAGGCCCGCGTAGACGACGGTGCCGAGGAGGGCGCCGACGTAGAGCAGGGCGGCGCGGATCACCAGCTCCAGCCAGAGGACGCCGGCGGCGAGGATCGACACCAGGGAGACGACGATCAGCATGATCGGGCCGCCGCCGATGTCGTCGCCCTTCTCCAGCGCGGCGGAGAACGTCCCGAAGAACGTGTCCGTCTGGTCGCCGGTCGCCTTCGCCAGCACGTCGGTGACGCCGTCGGTCGCGGAGACGACGGTGTAGAGGATCAGCGGGGTGAAGGCGGAGGCGAGGACGGTGAGCCAGAGGAAGCCGATCGCCTCGGACAGGGCGGTGGTGAGCGGCACGCCGCGGACGGCCCGCTTGGCGACCGCCAGCAGCCAGAGGAGCAGGGTGAGGATCGTCGACGCGGCGAAGACGACGGCGTACTGCTGGAGGAAGGTGTCGTTGGTGAAGTCCACCTTCGCGGTGTCCTCGACGGCGGCGCTGAGCTGCTTGACCGTCCAGGACGCGGCGTCGGCGCAGCCGCGGGCGAGGGAGGCGAGGGGGTCGAGGGCGGAGGTGGGGTCGTTGAGGGTGCTCGGCCCGCCGCCTCCGCCTCCGCTGGAGCCGCCCTCGTCTCGCTCGCAGTACTGCTTCGCAGGGCCGATGAGGAGGTCGCAGGGGTCGTCACTCGGCGTGGGCGTGGGAGTGGGCGCCGCGACGGCGCGCCCGGCCAGTCCGATGGCGGCCACCGGTACAGCGGCGATCACTGCGGCGAGCTTGAGTACGTGACGCGGGCTACCGGGCATATGTGAACCCTCCGTACTCCTCGACAGCCTTGCTGATCTCTTCAGAGCTGGCGGCCCTGTCGTCTCCGGGGACCGGAGCCGGGCCGTCCTTCTGGGTATCGGCGGAGATTTTCCAGTCCCCGTCGATCCACTGGAGTTCGAAGGTCCAGGTCTTCCAGGTGGTGGTCACCGGGTCGGTCGACCTCTCTCCGGACATGCCGATCAGGCCCATGTACCAGACCGCTACGCGGGCGCTGTTGTCGTCGTACTGCTCGACCTTCGTGCCGACCGGGATGGTGCGCGAGACGAAGGTGCTGCCCTGCGGAGGGTTGCCGTTCGCATCGAGACCCAGCTTGCTCAGGAAGTCCGCGGAGTAGGCCTGGTCCATCGCGGGGCGGAGCTTCTCGGTGGCATCGGGGGTGTAGATGGCCCCGAGGATGGAGTGCCGACTGTCCTTCTTGAACATGCCGTCAGAACCCAGCACCACCGAGTAGTTCGCCGCCGCGCTCTCCGCCCCCTGTCTGTCGTGGGCGAAGCCCGCCGGGATGCCGGACGCGCCCGCCGAGACGGGTTTCTCGCCCGTCGGGGCCGTCGCCGCCGCCTTCGGGGAGTCGCCGCCCTCCTCCGCGTCGGAATCCCCGCCTCCACGGTTCGCGAAGGCGATGGCCGCGATGAGGAGGACCACCACGCCGACGACGGTGACCAGGCTGCGCGACGACGACCGGCCGTTTCTGCGCGCGCCGCCGTACGGGTCGCCGCTCGCCTCGGGCAGGCGGGTGCGGGTCCGGCCCGTGTCGTCTCCGAGACTCATGCCGCGTCCGCCCCCTCAGCGTCGTGCGGGAACACCTCGTACTCCGTGTACTCCACGTACGACGGTAGCCGTACCGGCCGCCGCTCGGGCGTGGTGTGGTGACTGGACATCAGGGAAACGCAACCTCAGCCGGTGGGCACGACGGGCGGGTGGGATGAAGGGGGGCCGGGCGTGCCCGGTCGGGACCGATGGTGCGGGGCTAGACGGCCATGCCGTACACGATGGTGAACAGGGTGCCGAGCGAACCGATGATGAAGACGCCCGTGAGCCCCGCGATGATGAGGCCCTTGCCCTGTTCGGCGCTGAACGTGTCCCTCAACGCGGTGGCGCCGATGCGCTGTTTGGCCGCCCCCCAGATGGCGATGCCGAGGCAGATGAGGATGGCGACGGCCATGACCACTTCGATCATCACCTTGGCCTCGTTGCCCAGGCTGCCGAAGGGGCCCCAGTCCGGAGCGATCCCGCCGATGATGGTGTTGATGTCTCCCTCGTCGGCCGCAAAGAGCATGTAAGTCACCGCCCCTGTATGGGTAGTTCCGCATCCTCTGCGGGGGTGCAGAGGTCAGGCCTCATTGTCGCCGACGATGACGCCGTCGTATGTCGACTTGACGTCATCTGTTGGCGGGTTTCGTGGGAATAGCTTGCCACCGGCGCGCGCCGGACTCCGGGAGGGGCGCGCTCCGAAGGGTGAAGAGTCGTATCGTCACTCTGTGTATCACGCTGCGTAACGTCGGGCAATGAAGCGCGGCTCGTCCCCGTTGGCGTGGACCGTGCATGTCGTCGTATCTGATCACTTCCGTTCGGCCGTCTCGCCTCTACACTGTCGGGCGGCGGCGGACTGCCGGACGGTGAGGGGTGGTTGACGGTGCGTAAGGTGTGGGTCGGTGCGACTCTTGCCGTCGGTTCCGCACTCGCCTTCGTGATGCTGCTCGTCGTCGGGGTGTACGTCGTCGCCGGGAACCTGGTGAACGGGGTGGGCGGCGGCGCCGCCAAGTCCCTGGCCAAGGGCAGTGTGCCGGCGGCCTATCAGCAGCTCGTCTCCCGCTGGGGCAACCTCTGTCCCGCCATCAACCCGGCGCTGCTCGCCGCGCAGCTCTACCAGGAGAGCGGCTTCAACCCGCAGGCGCAGAGCCACGCCGCCGCGCAGGGCATCGCGCAGTTCATCCCCGGCACCTGGGCCGTCCACGGGATCGACGGCGACGGGGACGGGGACCGTGACGTGTGGGACCCGGCGGACGCGATCCCGTCCGCGGCGACCTACGACTGCACGCTGGCGTCCTACGTGAAGGACGTCGGCGGGGATCTGACCGAAAACATGCTCGCCTCGTACAACGCGGGGGCGTACGCGGTCATCAAGTACGGGGGCGTGCCGCCGTACGAGGAGACGCAGAACTACGTGAAGCGCATCCGCGAGCTGGAGAAGAGCTTCGCGGCGCCCGTGGGGCGGGTGGATCCCTCGCGGCAGGCCGCCGGGGCGATCGCGTTCGCGCAGAAGAAGCTCGGCACTCCCTATCTCTGGGGCGGCAACGGCACCGCTGACCAGGGCGGACGCTTCGACTGCTCGGGCCTGACGAAGGCCGCGTACGAGAGTGTGGGGATCACGCTGCCGCGGGTGGCGAACGACCAGTACAACGCGGGTCCGCATCCGGCCCGGGACGAGCTGCTGCCGGGTGATCTGGTGTTCTTCTCGGACGACCTGACCAATTCGCGGGCCATCCGGCATGTGGGTATTTATGTCGGCGGCGGGTACATGATCGACGCGCCGCGTCCCGGTGCGGTGATCCGATTCGACCCGATCGACACTCCTGACTACTTTGGTGCCACCCGGGTCACGGAAGATGGCGCGAAAGCGCTCCCCACGACGGTGTGAGCGGAGCGACAAACGCCCCCCTGAGCTGCGAAGACGCATCTCTCTTCGATAACGTCTGCGTGATCTTTCGGTGGAGGGTGGAACGTATCGGCGGGGGCCGTGCGTTCCTGTTCTCGTAGCCGAGCGGACGAGCGGATCTACAGACCACGGGGGTGGCAGACAGGGCGCGCGTCCGCGCGCCGGACGACATGACGAAGGGGCCGCAGCACCATGGCTGGACTCGCCGATTCCGGGTCGAACCCCGACGTCGACCTGCTCTACGACATCAACGGCCTCGCCAAGGCCGCCCCGCCGTGGTTCGACCACGTCATGGAGTTCGTCGGCGAGTACGGGGTGCTCTTCGGCCTTCTCGCGATGGTGCTGTGGTGCTGGTGGGGCGTGCGCAGGCGCGGCGGACCTGACGCCGCGTCATCGGTGGCGGCCCTGGTGTGGGCGCCGCTCGCGGCGGGCGTCGCGGTCCTGGTGAACGTGCCGATCCGCGGATTCGTCGAGCGGCCACGGCCGTTCAACGACCACGAAGGGCTCGAGGTGCTCGTCGACGGCAAGGACGACTTCTCCTTCGTGAGCGACCACGCGACGCTCTGCATGGCGCTGGCGGTGGGTCTGTTCCTGGCCAACCGGCGCTTCGGGCTGGTCGCGCTGGTGCTGGGCCTGATCGGCGGTTTCATCCGCGTCTACATGGGCGTGCACTACCCGACGGACGTGGTCGGCGGACTGGCGCTGGGCACCGCGGTCGCGCTGCTGCTGTCGCCGCTCGCGATGGCGCTGCTGACGCCGCTGATGCGGGCGGTGGAGCGGTCGCCGAAGGCCGGCTGGCTGGTCGCCGCCCGGCCGCAGGGCCAGCGGCGGAAGGTGGCCGAGCGCAGCCGGGGCCGGGGCGCGGGCACCGGACCCGAGGAGCGGGACCTGGCGGCCTGAGCGGGCTTCGACGCACGACGGCGACACGACACGGCGATGGGCCCGTGGTCTCCGTCCCCTTGAGGGGCGGGTGGCCACGGGCCCTCGTCCGTGGTGAGAGGCTCAGAGGGCCTGCGGGGTGGTGAAGACGCGGTCCGGGTCGTAGCGGCGCTTCAGGCGGGACAGGCGCGGGGCGGCGTCGCCGTAGTAGGCGCGGCGCCAGTCGGTGAGGCCGGGGTCCGTGTAGTTCTGGTAGGCGGCCCCGGACGCGTGCGGGCGCAGCGCCCGGTGAGTGGCCGTCAGCCATTCCCGGACCGCCGTGCCGTCGGAGCTGTCGGGGTTCCAGGACGCGAGGTACTGGGCGAGCACGCGGGAGCGGCGGTGCACGAACGCCGTCGCGGTGGGCTCGACCCGGTTGACGGCGCCGCCGAGGGCGGTGAGCGCGATGCTCGCCGAGCCGCCGCGGGCCGCCCGTGTCCGTTCCAGCAGGGTGCCGATCCCGGCGTCGTCGAGCGGGCGGTCGTAGAAGTCGGAGCGGGCCGTGTACGTCTCGCGGGCCAGGGCGCCCTCGGGGCTGCGGCCGGGCGTCGCGCCGGGGAGCCGGCACCGGTCGTCGGCGAACGAGGTGCAGCCCGCGTACAGCTCCATCGACTCCTGGTACGAGCGGCGGCGCAGCAGGACGCCGCTCGCGGAGGCGCCGACGCGGTCGGCGAGCCGGTCGACGGCGTTCTGCAGGTCGCCGTAGGTGCCGAGGGAGAAGGCGGTGACGGAGACGGAGGGGCCGGCGCCGGTGTTCTCCAGGTGGAGGGCGGACCAGATCTCGTCGGGCTGGTCGGGGCCCCACTCCTGCCAGGCCGCGACCACGGCGGCCGCCCGCTCCCACGGCCAGGTGAGGTGGCCGGTGACGCTCCGCGGGGCGGGGCGGGTCCGGAAGCGGAACTCGGTGACGACGCCGAACTGGGCGTTCCCCGCGCCGCGCAGGGCCCAGAACAGGTCGGGGTGCTCGGAGCCGGAGGCGGTGAGCTGTGCGCCGTCGGCGGTGACCAGGGTGACCTCGGTGAGGTGGTCGCAGGTCAGGCCGTAGGCGCGGGAGGTGACGCCGTGGCCGCCGCCGAGGGTGAGGCCGGAGATGCCGACGGTGGGGCAGGAACCGCCGGGGACGGTGAGCCCGCGGGCGGCGAGGGTGCGGTAGACGTCGATCAGCCTGGCGCCGGCGCCGACGACGGCCGTGTCGCCCTCGACGCGTATGCCGGCCATGCCGGACACGTCGACGATCAGGCGCCCGTCGCCGGAGGACCAGCCCGCGTACGAGTGGCCGCCGCCCCGCACGGCGAGGGGGACGGCGTGCTCGCGGGCGTGGGTGAGGGCGGTGCGGATGTCGTCGGCGTGCCGGACGTAGGCGACGGCGGCGGGCCTGAGGGTGTCGAAGCGCGTGTTGTAGAGGCGGTGCGCGGTGGTCCAGTCGGCGTCGCCGGGGCGCACCAGGCGGCCGTCGAGGTGCCCGGCCAGGGCGGTCCAGTCGGCGGGCGTCGCGGGGCGCGGGGTGCGGGAGGGCGTGGGGGAAGACGCGGCGCGTGACGTGGGCGGCGCGGGCCGGGGCTCGGAGGACGTGCACGCGGAGGCGGTGAGCGCGGCGGCGGCGCCGGCGACGAAGGTGCGGCGGTTCACGGGCGGCCTTCCGGACGTCGGGTGGGGGGACGGCCTGTCACGGCGCACCCGGGCGGGGCCGTCCGTCGAGGGCCCGGGGCCGGAGGTCCGCAGGGGCCCGGGGCGGGGCGGTCCGCCGGGGGACCGGGTGCCGGGCCATTCTCGGCACCCCGCGGGGGCCGCGTCACTCCCTCGTGTGGTTTTCGGCGTCCCTGCGGGCCAGGCTCCTGGCTCTGCGGGCCGGGCCGCGCCATCCGCAGGTGCAGTGGGCCGTGCAGAAGGGCCCCTGCTCGGTGGTGGTCGTGAGGTGGGGCCGGGGCTCCGGCGCGTCGTCCTGTTGCGGCACGACGCCCACGGTAACGCCCGCCGGGCCGCGTGACGGGGCCCCTGACCGGTCGTTAACGCCACTGACAGCGGCCCGTGTCGGACGGAGCGGGGGTAGGCAGGGATGGCGCGAGGGCGACAGCACAGGCGGA
The DNA here is from genome assembly GCF_022696125.1 of Streptomyces sp. GB4-14. Lineage (NCBI taxonomy): Bacteria > Bacillati > Actinomycetota > Actinomycetes > Kitasatosporales > Streptomycetaceae > Streptomyces > Streptomyces sp. GB4-14. The sequence goes on from NZ_RZHO01000002.1 coordinate 3,458,465, forward strand.
CGCACGGCGTGACGGCCGTGGCCGGGGTCGTCTGCTGTCTCGGGCTCGGCGCCGCCGGGTGCGCGCGCAGCGACGCCGTCGCGCAGGGTCCGCCCGCCGGGGATCCGGTGCAGGTGCTGCGCACGGCCGCCGACGCGCTGGTGGAGGCCGGCAGCTCGCAGACGCGCACCTCGCTGGAGATGGCCACCGGAGGCACCCGGGTCACCATCCGGGGCGAGGGGGTCTACGACTATCGCAAGCGGCTCGGGCGGCTCGCGGTGCGGCTGCCGCAGGACCCCGCGGGCGCCGCCGACCGTCGGCCGATCACCGAACTGCTCGCCCCCGGCGCGCTGTACATGAAGAACCGGGGCGCCGGTGTGCCCCCCGACAAGTGGGTGCGGGTGGACACCGCGACGCTGTCCGACGGGAATCTGGTCACCGGCGGGGCGACCGATCCGTTCGCCGCCGCCGAGGTGTTGCGCGGCACCCGCTCGGCGGCGTTCGTCGGGCGGACCGAGGTGGCGGGCGCGCGGGTGCGGCACTACCGGGGCACCGCCGACCTGGAGGTGGCGTCCCAGGCGGCGTCGGAGGTCAACCGGGGGCCGCTGGGCGCGGCGGCGAAAGGGTTCGCCACGGCGCGGGTGCCGTTCGACGTGTACCTCGACGACGAGGGGCGGATCCGCAAGATCCGGCACCGGTTCAGCTTCGTGAACGGCGAGCGGCAGGAACCCGTCGCGGTCGCCTCCACCACCCTGCTGTACGACTTCGGCGCCCCCGCCGACGTGCGGCTTCCGGCGGACGAGGACATCTACGCCGGGCGGATCGCCCAGGAGTGAGCGGCGTCGGCGGGCCGGGGGCGGGGCCCGCGGTGGCCAGGCCGAACTAGCCCTTCCGTGCCATGCGCGGTCCGTAGGGCGCTCCCTACTCTAGGAAGTCGGTGACGACAGAGTGAGGTGAGGCGCGTGGCTCCGCTCGGGAGGGGGACGGTTCCGGTCCAGGATCACGTGGCGCTCGCCGAGATCGAACTGTGCGGCGAGCTGATCATCGCCGCGTCCAACGCCGAGGACCGGCTGAGCCTGGAGAGCATCGACGAGGTGCTGCGGGTGGCCGAGGCGCGGACGGACACCGCCGGATCCTGAGCCCCGGCCCGGCCCGGCCGGTCAGGTCCGCAGCATGCGGGCGATGGCCTGCGTGGCCTCCTTGACCTTCGCGTCGATCTCGTCGCCGCCCTTGACGGCCGCGTCCGCGACGCAGTGGCGCAGGTGCTCCTCCAGCAGTTGCAGCGCGAACGACTGCAGCGCCTTCGTGGAGGCGGACACCTGGGTGAGTATGTCGATGCAGTAGACGTCCTCGTCGACCATCCGCTGCAGTCCGCGGATCTGGCCCTCGATGCGGCGCAGCCGCTTGAGGTGCTCCTGCTTCTGGTGGTGGTAGCCGTGGATCCCGCGGTCGTGATCGGTCACGATGTCCGTTACGTCCGTCACATCCGCCGCCTCCGGGGCGCCCGTGGCGGGCGCGGTGTCCACGGCGCCGTCCGCGTCCGGGGAGGAGGGCGCGTGCGCGCCGGTTCCGGTGGTGGTCATCGCGTCCTCCTGGTGTCCTGATGGGCGCTATATACCCCTGGTGGGTATATGGTACCGAACGTGGCCGGTCCCCGGACGGCCGTTCCGCGCCGCTCGCCGGATCCCGCGAGCCGCACCTGCCGCCCCCGTACTCATCACTCTGCCTGATGGGCGACACTGGGGGGCGGCCGTTATTGGTGGCCGGATGATGTGCCTAGCATCAGCCTGACCGAAACCGACGCATACCGAGGATCCCACGTGCGCTTTCGTCTGACCCCCAGGGAGACGAGCTTCTACGACATGTTCGCCGCGTCCGCGGACAACATCGTCACGGGCTCCAAGCTCCTGATGGAACTGCTCGGGGCGGACACCTCCGCCCGGGCCGAGATCGCAGAGCGTATGCGGGCCGCGGAACACGCAGGTGACGACGCCACGCACGCGATCTTCCACCAGCTGAACTCCTCGTTCATCACGCCGTTCGACCGCGAGGACATCTACGCCCTGGCGTCGTCCCTCGACGACATCATGGACTTCATGGAGGAGGCCGTCGACCTGGTCGTCCTTTACAACGTCGAGGAACTGCCCAAGGGCGTCGAGCAGCAGATCGAGGTCCTGGCGCGGGCCGCGGAGCTCACCGCGGAGGCCATGCCGCACCTGCGCACCATGGAGAACCTCACCGAGTACTGGATCGAGGTCAACCGGCTGGAGAACCAGGCCGACCAGATCCACCGCAAGCTGCTCGCCCACCTCTTCAACGGCAAGTACGACGCGATCGAGGTGCTGAAGCTCAAGCAGATCGTGGACGTTCTCGAGGAGGCGGCGGACGCCTTCGAGCACGTGGCGAACACGGTGGAGACCATCGCCGTCAAGGAGTCCTGAGCCTTTCATGGACACCTTCGCTCTGATCCTGACCATCGGGGTCGCGCTCTTCTTCACCTACACCAACGGGTTCCACGACTCGGCCAACGCGATCGCCACGTCCGTCTCCACGCGTGCGCTGACGCCCCGCGCGGCGCTCGCCATGGCGGCCGTGATGAACCTGGCCGGCGCCTTCCTGGGATCCGGGGTCGCCAAGACCGTCAGTGAGGGGCTGATCGAGACGCCCGAAGGGTCGACGGGGATGGGAATCCTCTTCGCGGCCCTGATCGGCGCCATCGTCTGGAACCTGATCACCTGGTACTTCGGTCTGCCCTCGTCGTCGTCCCATGCCCTGTTCGGCGGCATGGTCGGCGCCGCGCTGGCCGGCGGGACGACGGTGTACTGGCACGGCGTCGTCGACAAGATCGTCATCCCGATGTTCGTGTCGCCGGTCGTCGGCCTGATCGCCGGTTACCTGGTGATGACGGCGATCATGTGGATGTTCCGGCGGGCCAACCCGCACAAGGCCAAGCGCGGCTTCCGCATCGCCCAGACGGTCTCCGCGGCCGGCATGGCGCTCGGCCACGGACTCCAGGACGCCCAGAAGACCATGGGCATCGTGGTGATGGCCCTGGTCATCGCCGACGTCGAGGACTACGGCGACCCGATCCCGGTGTGGGTGAAGATCGCCTGTGCCGTGATGCTGTCCCTCGGCACCTACGCGGGCGGCTGGCGCATCATGCGCACCCTCGGCCGGAAGATCATCGAGCTGGACCCGCCGCAGGGCTTCGCCGCCGAGACCACCGGCGCGTCGATCATGTTCGGCTCGGCGTTCATCTTCCACGCGCCGATCTCCACCACCCATGTGATCACCTCCGCGATCATGGGCGTGGGCGCCACCAAGCGCGTCAACGCCGTGCGCTGGGGCGTCGCCAAGAACATCGTCCTCGGCTGGTTCATCACCATGCCGGCCGCCGCCCTGGTGGCCGCGGCCTGCTTCGGACTCGTGCATCTGATCGCGTTGTAGACCCGCTGACCGCGCGGTGATCCGGCGCCGGCACGTGGAAGGGCCCGCCCCCGTCGAGTGGGGGCGGGCCCTTCGTGCCTCGCGGCGGCACCGCCATGCAGCGTCGCGAGGAGCCGGATCAGCCGAAGCGGCCGGAGATGTAGTCCTCGGTGGCCTGGACCGACGGGTTGGAGAAGATCCGCTCCGTGTCGTCGATCTCGATCAGCTTGCCGGGCTTGCCGACCGCCGCCAGGTTGAAGAACGCCGTGCGGTCCGAGACGCGCGCCGCCTGCTGCATGTTGTGCGTCACGATGACGATCGTGAAGCGTTCCTTCAGCTCGCCGATCAGGTCCTCGATGGCGAGGGTGGAGATCGGGTCGAGGGCGGAGCAGGGCTCGTCCATCAGCAGCACGTTCGGCTCGACGGCGATGGCCCGCGCGATGCACAGGCGCTGCTGCTGGCCGCCGGAGAGGCCCGAGCCGGGCTTGTTCAGCCGGTCCTTGACCTCGTTCCACAGGTTGGCGCCCCGCAGGGACTTCTCGACGACGTCGTCCAGCTGGGACTTCCTGTACTTGCCGTTCAGGCGCAGGCCCGCCGCCACGTTGTCGTAGACCGACATGGTGGGGAACGGGTTCGGGCGCTGGAAGACCATGCCGACCTCGCGCCGCACGGCCACCGGGTCGATGCCCGCGCCGTACAGGTTCTCGTCGTCGAGCATGACCTTGCCGTCGACCCGGCCGCCCGGGGTCACCTCGTGCATGCGGTTGAGGGTGCGCAGGAAGGTCGACTTGCCGCAGCCGGAGGGGCCGATGAAGGCCGTCACGGAGCGGGGCTCGATGGTCATCGAGATGTCCTCGATGGCCAGGAAGGATCCGTAGTAGGCGTTGAGGCCGCTGACGTCGATGCGCTTGGCCATGGGTATCACTGCTTCTTTCGGGTCGCCGGCGACTGTGCGGGGGAGCCGGTCAGCGACCGGTCTGCGGGGCCTTCCAGCGGGCTATGCCGCGGGCCACCAGGTTGAGGATCATGATGAACGCGATGAGCGTCAGGGCCGCCGCCCAGGCACGGTCGTACGCCGCCTCGGAGCCGTTGGTGTACTGCAGGTAGATGTACATCGGCAGGGAGGCCTGCGGGTCCTGGAACGGGTTGGCGTTGATGAAGTTCGTGCCCCACACCAGGAGCAGCACGGGTGCCGTCTCACCGGTGATGCGGGCGATCGCGAGCATCACGCCGGTGGTGATGCCGCCGACGGACGTCGGCAGGACCACCTTGAGGATGGTGCGCCACTTGGGGACGCCCAGGGCGAGGGACGCCTCGCGCAGCTCGTTCGGGACGAGCTTGAGCATCTCCTCCGTGGAGCGCACCACCACCGGGATCATCAGGATGGACAGCGCCATGGAGCCGGCGAAGCCGGAGTAGCCCATGCCGAGGATCAGGATCCACAGGCTGAGGACGAACAGGCCCGCGACGATGGACGGGATGCCCGTCATCACGTCCACGAAGAAGGTCACGGCCTTCGCGAGCCGGCCACGGCCGTACTCGACGAGGTAGATCGCGGTGAGCACGCCGACCGGCACCGAGATCAAGGTGGCGAGGCCGACCTGCTCCAGCGTGCCCAGCAGGGCGTGGTAGATGCCGCCGCCCGGCTCGGTGTCGGCGACCACGCCCATGGAGTGGGTGAGGAAGTAGCCGTCGAGGACCTTGATGCCCCGTTCGACGGTCTCCCAGGTCAGCGACGCGAGCGGGATCACCGCCAGCAGGAACGCCACCCACACAAGGCTGGTCGCGGTGCGGTCCCGGGCCTGACGGCGCCCCTCGACCTTGGCGGACACGGCGAATGAGCCGCCGACGAACAGCAGCGCCGCGATCAGCGCCCACTGGATGTCGCTGTGCAGCCCGGCCGCGGTGCTGATGCCGTACCCGAGCGCGGCGGAGGCGCCGGCGACGGCCCAGGGGAACCACTTCGGCAGGGTCGCCCCGCGCAGGGAGCTCGCCGGGCGGCTGTGGAGAGTTGCGTGGCTCATGCGTTGGCCCCCGAGTACTCCTTGCGGCGGGCGATGATCAGCCGGGCCGCGCCGTTGACCAGCAGCGTGATGACGAACAGCACGAGACCGGAGGCGATCAGCGCGTCCCGGCCCATCTCGGTGGCCTCGTTGAACTTGCTGGCGATGTTCTGGGCGAAGGTGCCGCCGCCCGGGTCGAGCAGGCTGGCGTTGATCGTGAAGCTCGGGGAGAGCACCATGGCGACGGCCATCGTCTCGCCGAGGGCGCGGCCGAGGCCCAGCATCGACGCGGAGATCACGCCGGAGCGGCCGAACGGCAGCACCGACATGCGGATGACCTCCCAGCGGGTGGCGCCGAGGGCCAGGGCGGCCTCCTCGTGCATCCGCGGGACCTGGCGGAACACCTCACGGCTGACGTTGGTGATGATCGGCAGGATCATCACCGCGAGCAGGATGCCGACGGTGAACAGCGAGCGCGGGGCGCCGTCGTTCCACTCCAGGATCCCGGTCCAGCCGAGGTAGTCGTCGAGCCAGCCGTACAGGCCGTCCAGGTGCGGCACCAGGACGAGCGCGCCCCACAGGCCGTAGACGATGGACGGGACGGCGGCGAGCAGGTCGATCACGTAGCCGATGGGGCCGCCGAGACGGCGCGGGGCGTAGTGCGTGATGAACAGGGCGATCGCGACGGCGACCGGCACGGCGATGACCATGGCGATGATCGACGACACGACCGTGCCGAAGGCCAGGACCGCGATGCCGAACTCCGGCGGGACGCCGCTGGGGTTCCACTCGAAGCTGGTGAAGAAGTTGGCCTCGTCCTTGGAGATGGCCAGCGTGGCGCGGTAGGTGAGGAACGCCGCGATGGCGGCCATCAGGACCAGGACGAAGATGCCGGACCCCCGGGACAGCCCGAGGAAGATCCGGTCGCCGGGGCGGGTGACGCCGCGCGCGGCGGGGGCGTCGGGGGGCGCGGCCGGGCCGGGTGCCGGCGGGGCCGCGGGTTTCTGCGTGGTGATGTCCATCGGGTTCTCCGGTCTGCGGAGCCGCCGGGCCGGGCGGCTCGGTCGGAGCCGCGGGGATCGGGGCTCCTGTTGGCGGTGCACCGGACGGTGCGGCCCGCCCCGGGACCGGGCGCGGGCCGCACACTCGGGTCAGCTGAGGCTCGAGACGGTCTCGCGGACCTTGGTGATGATCTCCTGCGGCATCGGGGCGTAGCCGGCCTCGGCCAGCTGTCCCTGACCCTCCTCGGAGGCCATGTAGTTCAGGAAGGACTTGGTGGCGGGCAGGGTGTCGGCCTTGTTGCCCTTGTCGCAGACGATCTCGTACGTCACCAGGACGATCGGGTACGCGCCCTCGGCGGACGGGGTGTAGTCCAGCTCCAGCGCGAGGTCCTTGCCGGTGCCGACCACCTTGGCGGCGCCGATGGCGGCGGTGGCGTTGTCGATGGTCGCCTTCACCGGCTGGGTGGCCTCGGTCTTGATGTCGACGGTCTTGATGCCGTCCGAGGCGTAGGACAGCTCGAAGTACGAGATGGCGCCGGAGGTCTGCTTCACCTGCTGGGCGACACCGGAGGAGCCCTGCGCGGACTGGCCGCCCTCGGCCTCCCAGGACTTGCCCGGCTCGTACTTCCAGTCCTTGGGCGCGGCGGCCTTCAGGTACTTGGTGAAGTTGTCCGTCGTGCCGGACTCGTCGGAGCGGTGGAAGGCCTGGATCTTCAGGTCGGGCAGGTCGGCGCCGGAGTTGAGCTTGGCGATCGCCGGGTCGTTCCAGTTGGTGATCTTGTTGTCGAAGATCTTCGCGAGGGTCGGGGCGTCCAGGGCGAGGGTGTCCACGCCGGGGACGTTGAAGCCGACCGCGATCGGGCCGCCGACCATGGGCAGGTCGATGCCCTGGCCGTCCGTGCACACCTTCTTCGACGCCTCGACCTCCTCCGGCTTCAGCGCGGAGTCCGAGCCGGCGAACGCGGTCTGGCCCTGCGTGAACGCGGTGATGCCGGCGCCCGAACCGGTCGGGTTGTAGTTGATCTGCACGTCCTTGCAGGCCGCGGTGTACTGCTTCACCCAGGCGTCGATGGCGTTCTTCTGGGCGGAGGAGCCGGACGCCTGGAGCTGGCCCTTGGCGTCGCCGCAGTCGATGTTCCCGGCCTGCGCGGTCGCCGAGGCGTCGCCGCCGTTGCCGGTGCCGGTGTCGTCGGAGCCGCACGCCGTGAGGGCCAGGGCGCCGGTGACGGCGAGAGCACCGAGAGCGAGGGCCCGCCGGTTCATGCGCTGAAGCTTCACTTGTGTTCCTTCCAGTGGCCGCCGTCCTGAAAATCGGCGGCGTGCGAAGTGTGGTGAGGCGGGACGCCTCGTCCTGTAAGGGTGCGTGTACGGCCGATCCGCACCGCGTAAGGCCGAAATTAGGCAGAAGAGGTGAAGCGGCCGATGGGCGTACATGAACGAGGGGTGAACCCCTGAGGACGGTGCGGTGAGGCCACGGCGCGGGCGGTGTCAGGGGGCCGGGGGGAGGGCGGCGAGGAGGGCGTCCACCAGGCCGGCGTCCATCGGCGAGGTGAGGTGGCGGCGGGCCGCGTCCGGCGGGAGCCAGAGGATGCGGTCGACCTCGTCGTTCGGGGTGAACGTGCCGGAGACCGCCTCGGCCGCCCAGTAGCGGACCCGCTTGGGACGGCCGTGCGCGAGATAGCGGGTGCTGGGCAGCTCCGCGGCCGGCACCGCGGTGTGCCCGGTCTCCTCGGCGACCTCGCGCAGGGCGCCCGCGAGCGCGTCCTCGCCGCGCTTCAGCTTGCCCTTTGGCCAGGACCAGTCGTCGTACTTGGGCCGGTGGACCAGGCACAGCTCCAGCTCGCCGGTGACGGGCGAGCGGCGCCACAGGACGCAGCCGGCCGCCTCGACGGTGAGGGCGCCGTGCCTGCCGGGCCGGGTGGTGCGCACCGAGGGCCTCCCTGTTCCAGGGCGTTCTACGGGGTGCCGGAGGGCGGCTGCCGCCAGGCACGCTGGAACGCGTACCGCGCGGCCTCCACCTCATGCCGCTGGCCGGCGTGGAGCACGCCCAGCGCGTACGCCGTGGCCGGCGCGATCCTCGGCGTGCGGGCCGCCTGAGCGGCGGCGGCAGCGGCCTCGGCGGCGTCCCGGTGCCGGTCCAGCGCCTCGCCCGCCGCACACAGCCGGGGGTCGTCGCCCGCGGCGGGGTCCAGCACCTCCCGGGCGTACCGGTGCAGCCGGAGCAGGAGCCGCACCTGGTGCCAGGGGGCGTCCTGCGGGTGCGGGGCGGGGTCGGGCGACAGGCCGTGCACCAGCGCCTCGGCGTTGTACGGACTCCCCGCGGTGACCAGCGGCAACGCGGCGACGGCGGCCACGAGCCGTTCCCGCGCGGCGTCGGCGAGCGGACGCAGATCGATGTCCGTGGCCCTGCCCGCCAACGGGACCTCACTGGCCAGCACGGCCACCTGGTCGGCGACGGCATGGAACCGCGCGGACCCGAGCGCCTGCAGGGCGGCGGAGTGCGCCCGCGTCCGGGCAAGCGTGAGCTGCCGTTCGAGCAGGGCGGCGGCCTTGGCGGCGCCTACGGCGAGGTGGCTCCGGTCGGGGGCGGGCCGGGCGCCGGCGGCACGGGCGCGGCTCCCGGGGCGCGGACCGCCCGCCGCGAACCCGCTGCCCGGGCCGCTGTCGGGGTCACGCGCGTCGTCCCCCGAGCGCCCGGCACCGACGGCACCGGGCTCCCCCTCGGGACGCCGGCCGCCCGCGCGCCGGCCGTCCGGGGCCGGGACGGTGGCGGTCACGGTCGCGGCGGGGGTGCGGCGGGCCGCGGCGGGGAGGCATCCGGCCGCGCGGACGGCGCGGGCGGCGGGCTGTGCACCGGACGCCGGGGCGACGGTACGGGGTACGTCCGGCGGGGTGCCGTCGGCGGGCGTGGGCGCACCGGGGGTGCGGGACGTGGGCCGGGTGGCACGCGCACCGGGGGAGGGAGTGGAGACCCGGCGGTCCGGGAAGCCCTCGGCGGGTGCCGTGGACGGGGCGTCGGTGACGGGTGGTGCGTCGTGGTGGGCGGTCAGGCCGCGTTCGCGTGCCGGGGACGCGGACCCGCCGCCGTCGCGGACACGGGGCGCGCTTCGCGGGCCGTCCTCGGCCGGGCCCGCGCGCCCGTCAGGGGCGGAGGCCCTCGCGAAGTCCGGAGCCTCGTCGGGGGCGGGTGTCCGCCGCGCGGGCGGCCGCGCCGAGGAGGGCACCGGGCCCGAGAGGTGGTGGAGGGCTTCCAGGAGGCGGGTGAGACGGGTGGCGCAGGCGTCTTCCTGGGACAACGTTCCGGAGACCCACGCGAGTTCCGGGCCCAGGGCCTGGGACCAGGCCGGGTCCAGTGCGGGCTGGAAGGTGTAGAGGCCCGCGCTGATGCGGCGGGCCGCGCGGCTCAGGGCGCGGGCCGCCTCCGCGGAGTCCTCCGGTGTCGCCGCGCCCCGGTGGAGGCGCAGCGCACGGAGGAACTCGGTGGCCCTGGCCCGCAGATGGCGGGCCAGGACGTCCGCGGGATCAGGGTGCTGCTGTGCCACGCCGGCGCCTCCGGGCGTCAATGAGCATCTCCTGGATGTTCCGCAGGGGCTGGCCGTCCGCGTCCGTGGAGTGCCGGGTCCACTCGCCGTCCGGGCCGAGGTGCCAGGACGCCGTGGTGTCGGACATCCCCGTGTCCAGCAGCCGGCTGAGGGCGGCCCGGTGCGCCGGGTCGGTGACCCGCACCAGCGCCTCGATCCGCCGGTCGAGGTTGCGGTGCATCATGTCGGCGCTGCCGATCCACACCTCGGGCTCACCGCCGTTGCCGAAGGCGAACACTCGCGAGTGTTCGAGGAAGCGGCCGAGGACGGACCGCACCCGCACGTTCTCCGACAGCCCCGGAACGCCGGGCCGGACCGCGCAGATGCCGCGCACCCAGATGTCGACGGGCACGCCGGCCTGGGACGCCCGGTAGCAGGCGTCGATGACGGCCTCGTCGACCATCGAGTTGACCTTGATGCGCACGTACGCGGGCCGTCCGGCGCGGTGGTGCTGCGCCTCCTTGTCGATCCGTGAGATCAGCCCGTCGCGCAGGGACTTGGGGGCGACCAGCAGCCGCCGGTAGGTCTCGCGCCGGGAGTAGCCGGAAAGACGGTTGAACAGGTCGGAGAGGTCCGCGCCGACCTGCGGGTCCGCGGTGAGCAGCCCGAGGTCCTCGTACAGCCGGGCCGTCTTCGGGTGGTAGTTGCCGGTGCCGACGTGGCTGTACCGCCGTAGCGTCTCGCCTTCCTGACGGACCACCAGCGACAGCTTGCAGTGGGTCTTCAGGCCGACCAGGCCGTAGACGACGTGGCAGCCGGCCTCCTCCAGCTTGCGCGCCCACTTGATGTTGGCGTGCTCGTCGAAGCGGGCCTTGATCTCCACCAGGACGAGGACCTGCTTGCCGGACTCGGCGGCGTCGATGAGGGCGTCCACTATCGGGGAGTCGCCGGAGGTGCGGTACAGCGTCTGCTTGATGGCCAGCACGTCCGGGTCGCCGGCCGCCTGCTCCAGGAACGCCTGCACGGAGGTGGAGAACGAGTCGTACGGGTGGTGCAGCAGCACGTCCCGGCTGCGCAGCGCGGCGAAGATGTCCGGCGCGGACGCCGACTCCACCTCCGCCAGGTCGCGGTGGGTGCCGGCGACGAACTTCGGGTACTTCAGCTCGGGCCGGTCCAGGCTGTGGATGCGGAACAGGCCGGTCAGGTCGAGCGGGCCGGGCAGCGGGTACACCTCGGCCTCGGAGATCTTCAGCTCGCGCACGAGGAGGTCCAGCACCTCGCGGTCGACGGACTCCTCCACCTCGAGCCGCACCGGCGGCCCGAAGCGGCGCCGCATCAGCTCCTTCTCCAGGGCCTGGAGGAGGTTCTCCGCGTCGTCCTCCTCGACCTCCAGGTCCTCGTTGCGGGTGAGCCGGAACGCGTGGTGCTCCAGCACCTCCATGCCCGGGAACAGCTCCTCCAGGTGCGCGGCGATGACGTCCTCGACGGGGACGTAGCGGCCGGGGGAGGACTCCAGGAAGCGGGACAGCAGCGGCGGCACCTTCACCCGGGCGAAGTGCTTGTGCCCGGTCACCGGGTTGCGCACCACCACGGCCAGGTTGAGCGACAGACCCGAGATGTACGGGAAGGGGTGCGCCGGGTCCACCGCGAGCGGGGTCAGCACCGGGAAGATCTGGTGCCGGAACAGGGTGAAGAGGCGGGCCTGCTCCTTCTCCGTGAGCTCGTTCCAGCGGACCAGGTGGATGCCCTCCTCCGCGAGGGCGGGGGCGACGTCCTCGTGGTAGCAGGCGGCGTGCCGCGCCATCAGCTCCCGGGAGCGGGCCCAGATCATCTCCAGCACCTCGCGGGGCTGGAGGCCGGAGGCGGAGCGGGTGGCCACGCCGGTGGCTATGCGCCGCTTGAGTCCCGCGACCCGGACCATGAAGAACTCGTCCAGGTTGCTGGCGAAGATCGCGAGGAAGTTCGCCCGCTCCAGCAGCGGCGTCTCGGGATCCTCGGCCAGTTCGAGCACCCGCTCGTTGAACGCCAGCCAACTGCGCTCGCGGTCGAGGAAACGGCCCTGCGGAAGCGGGGCGGCGCCTTCGATGTGCGCCTCCTCGTAGCCGTCCAGGTCGGCGTCGATGTCGGGTTCCAGATCGGACACCGTTCCGGCCACGGTGTGCGGCCGGTGCGCGGCGATGGAGCCCACGGAGGGCTGCGAGTGCTGGACCTGTGCCTGGGTGTTGGGCTGGCTCATGACTCCATTCTTCCGCGCGAAGGGCGTCACGGGCGCGTCGGAAAGCGCGGGTGGGAGCGGTGGTGGCCCTGAGGCGCTCCCGTACCTCCCGTTCACCCGGCTGGGTGAGGGCTCTGCCGCGGCGGGATGCATTCACCGAGCGTCGCAAGGCCGTCTGAATCCGTGGTTACGGCGACATGACGTCCAGGGCAGCGGGCGGTGGCCCACGGGGGGTGCACACGGCGAGGGGGCGTGCCCTCCGCGGGCACGCCCCCCGAGAAACGCGGTCGCGTCAGCCGCGCGCCGTCCCGGTCGTGCGGCGCAGCACCTGGAACGCCGCGTACGTCAGCAGGCCGGCCACGGCGAGCAGGACGCCCGTGGCGACCAGCTGGAGCGGCCAGTAGTGGGAGGCGGGGTGGAAGTCGCGGTAGAAGGCGGTGGCGCCCAGGTCGGCGAGCTCCTCACGGCAGTCGGGGAGACGGCTGGTGAAGCACGGGGCCGCGGCCCGGCCCCCGCCGGCGGTCAGCACGCCCTCACCGACGTGCATGCCGCTCCCCAGCGGCCCGTCCCGCAGGCCGGAGACCCGGGTCACGGAGGGCCACAGGTACGGCAGGGCCGCGTGGGCGCCCGCCCACAGCACCCCGACGGCGACGGCGGCGGTGGCCAGCGCGGCCATCGCGCGGCGGAGCAGCAGCCCGGCCAGGGCGCCCGCCGCCAGACCGGCCAGCGCCAGGCCCACGGGGACGGTGCCGCCGGCGAGGAAAGTGGCGGAGGAGTGCCAGGACTTGGCGGTGTCGACGCGTCCGTCGGCCGCGGTCCACGCCCAGCGGTGCAGTGCCGCCGGCAGTCCGCTCCCGGTGACGGCGAGCAGGGCCGGCAGGGTCAGCCGGGAGGCCAGCCAGCGGGTCGGGGAGACGCCCTGGGTCCAGGCGAGGCGGGCCGTGCCGGACTCCGTCTCGCGGCCGACCAGCGCGCCGCCGGCCCAGGCGGCGACCAGGAACGGCATGGCCAGCACGGCGGCCGTCGTCCAGGTGTAGACCTCCTTGTAGAGGAAGATCGCGTCCTGGTCGTAGCGGCACACCTTGTCCCACGCGCAGGCGTTGTACGCCTTCCACGCCGCCGCCGACGCGTCGGTCAGCGGCCCGCCGAGCCACAGCAGCGCCGCCGCGGTGAGCAGGGCCAGCGCGCCGCCGCAGATCAAGGCCGGGCGGTGCAGCCGGGCCAGCCAGCGCCACTGGCGGGGGACGCCGGTGGCGCGGGCGGGGGCGGCCGGGGTGGCGAGGGCGGTGGTCATACGGCGGCCTCCAGGGTTTCGGGCGCGGGGGGCAGGGCCGGGGCCGCGGGGTTGCGCAGGTAGGACAGGACCAGGTCCTCGAGGGTCGGCGTGCCGGTGCGCCAGTCGGCGGGCAGCGGGCCGGACGGGCGGATCACCGCGCCGAGCTGGCGGCCGGTGGTGCGGGACTCGACGACCTGGTGCGGGGAGAGGTCCGCCGTGGCGGGGGCGGTCACCCGGGTGTGGGCGGCCAGCAGGTCGTCGATGTCGCCGGAGAGCCGGACCTGGCCGCCGCCGACCAGCAGCAGGTGGTCGCAGGAGTCCTCCAGCTCGGCGACGACGTGCGAGGACATCACGACGGTGGTGCCGTGGGCGGCGGCCTCGCCCATCAGGAGGCCCATCAGCTCGTGCCGGGCGAGCGGGTCGAGGTCGGCCATCGGCTCGTCCAGGAGCAGCAGTTCGGGCCGCTTGCCCAGGGCGAGGGCGAGCGCGACCCGGGTGCGCTGGCCGCCGGAGAGGACGCGGATCCGCCGGTCCGGGTCCAGGTCGCCGCCGGCCACGACCCGGCGCGCGGTGTCCGCGTCCCAGCGGCCGGGGTTGAGGTCGGCGCCCATGCGCAGTGTCTCCGCGACCGTGAGCTGCTGGTACAACGGCTTGTCCTGGTCGACGTAGCCCACCCGGGGGCGGGCGGCGGCCGGGCGTGCGCCGAGCACACGGACCGTGCCCTCGGTGGGCGCGAGCAGTCCGGCGGCGAGCGCGAGGAGCGTGGACTTGCCGGCGCCGTTGGGTCCGACGACGGCGCACACGCGTCCGGCGGGCAGCCGGAAGGAACAGTCGCGCAGCGCCCAGGCGCGGCGGCCGAAGCGCTTGCCGAGCGCGTCCGCCTCGAGGGCCGGGACGGTCATGAAGGGTCTCCCTGGGGGGTGTGCGCAGGCGCGGCGTGCGCGGCCTGCTCCGGGTAGTGCGTCTCGAGTACGGCGGTGAACAGCGCGGCGACGTCCTCCCACTCCAGGCCGGACTCCCGTGCGCGGGCGGCCCAGTCCTCCAGCTCCGCGCGCAGCGGGGAGTCGGCGGGGGCCGCGCCGAGGGAGCGGCGCACGAAGGTGCCGAGGCCGCGCCGGGCCTCGACCAGACCCTCGCGCTCCAGCTCCCGGTACGCCTTCAGCACGGTGTTCGGGTTGACGGCGGTGGCCTCCACGACCTCGCGGGCCGTGGGCAGCCTGTCGCCGGGGACCAGCAGACCCAGGCGGATCGCCTGCTTGGTCTGCTGGACGATCTGGACGTAGGTGGCCACGCCGCTGCGCCGGTCGATGCGGTAGTCGACCACGCGACAACCACCCTTTCACTAATTGAGTAGTGAAAGGGTGGTGCAAGGGTGGTGCGAAAGTCAACCGCGGATCCGTGAACCGATCCGCGGGGCCCGTCCGATGAGGAGACGTGAGCGAGATGAGAAGCGACGGCGAGCTGCTGCGCGCCGTCACGGCCGACGGCGACCGGCGCGCCTTCGAGGAGCTGTACCGGCGGTACGCGCCGTGGCTGACCGCGCGCATGCGCACCCGGTGCGCCGACGCGGCCCTCGTCGACGACGTCGTGCAGGAGACCTTCCTCGCGGTGTGGCGCGGCACCGCACGCTGGCGTGAGGACGCGGCGGGCGCGGACGCAGCCGGCTGGCTGTGGCGCATCGCCTCACGCCGGCTGGTCGACGCGCTGCGCGGGGCCGGGGCGCGGGGGCGGCTGCGGCAGGCGCTGGCGCGGCTGCGCCATCGGGACGAGGTGTCGGCGGAGGAGCGCGTGCTCGCGGGGGTCGAGCACGGGGACCTCGCCGGCGCCCTGGTGCGGCTGTCGCCGGAGCTGCGCGCGGTGCTCCAGGCGACCGTGGTCGACGGGCTGACCACCCGTGAGGCCGCGGTCCTGCTCGGCATCCCGCCGGGCACGGTCAAGACGCGGGCCCTGCGCGCCCGCAGGCAACTTCGGGAGGCGCTGGCATGACGTACGAGGACAGGCGCTGGCACGTGCCGGAGGACGACCTGCGGGCCTACGCGCGCGGCGGTCTCGAGGCGCCCGCGCTGTGGTCGGCCGACACCCATCTCACGGCGTGCGCCCACTGCCGTGACGTCCTGGCGGGCCTCGACGACCCCGTCGCCCTGGACGCCGGCTGGGAGCGGCTGGACGCCGAGCTCGACGCGCCCCGGCCCGGACTGCTGGAGTCGCTGCTGCTGCGGCTCGGCGTCCGCGACCACACGGCCCGGCTGCTCGCGGCCACCCCGGCGCTGCGCCGCTCCTGGCTGGGCGCGGTGGCCGCCGTGCTGCTGCTCACCGTGGCCGTCACCGTCGGCCGCACCGAGGGCGGCCGGCTCACCTTCTTCCTCGCGCTCGCCCCGCTGCTGCCGCTCGCGGGGGTGGCGCTGTCGTACGGGCCGCGGATGGACCCGACGTACGAGATGGCCGTGGTCGCGCCGATGCACGGGTTCCGGCTGCTGATGATCCGCACGGTCGCCGTGCTGACCGCCGGGCTCGGCCTGAACGGCCTGGCCACGCTCGCCCTGCCCGGGTACGGGCTGCTCGCCCTGAGCTGGCTGCTGCCGGCGCTCGCCCTCACCGCCACGGCGCTCGCGCTGTCGGCCCGGCTCGGGCCCGTCCTGGCGCCCGCGCTGACCGGCGGCGGCTGGGTCGCGCTGCTGGTCACGGCGGACGCGGTCCGCTCCGGCGGACAGGAGACGCTCGCCCCGTTCACCGCGGCCGGACAGGGCGTGTCGGCGGCCGTCGCCGTGCTCGCCGCCGGCCTGCTGGTCCTGCTCCGGGACCGCTTCGACCTGAGCCGGGACCCCGCGGTCTGACCGCGCCCGGCATCCCACCCGCCGGGGCGCACCACCGCCCCGGCCCCCATCACCTGCCACGGGAGTTCCCCATGTCCCCCACCGTCTCGGCCTCCGGGCTGAGCCTCCACTACGGCGCGACCCGCGCCCTGGACGAGGTGTCGCTGCGGCTGTCCCCCGGCGTCACCGGGCTGCTCGGCCCGAACGGCGCGGGCAAGACCACGCTGCTGCGGGTCCTCGCCACCGCCGTGCCGGCCGACCGGGGCACGTTCACCGTGCTCGGCCACGACCCCTCCACCGCGCGCGGCCGCCAGGAGGTGCGCCGCCGGCTCGGCTACCTGCCGCAGACGCCCGGCTTCCACCCGGACTTCACCGCCTTCGAGTTCGTCGACTACGTGGCGATCCTCAAGGAGCTGACCGACCGCGGCGCCCGCCACCGCGAGGCGCGGCGGGTGCTCGACGAGGTCGGCCTGGGCGAGGTGCGCGGCAAGCGGATCCGCAAGCTGTCCGGCGGCATGCGGCAGCGGGTGGCGCTGGCGGCGGCGCTGGTCGGCGACCCGGCGTTCCTCGTCCTCGACGAGCCGACCGTCGGACTCGACCCCGAACAGCGCATGCGGTTCCGCGAGTTGATCGCCACCGCGGGCGAGGGGCGGACCGTGCTGCTGTCCACCCACCAGACCGAGGACGTGGCGATGCTCTGCCACCGGGTCGTCGTCCTGGCGGGCGGCGCCGTCCGCTTCGACGGCACCCCCGCCGAGCTGACCGCACGGGCCTCGGGACGCGTGTGGAGCAGCGAGGGCCGCGACCCCGGAGCCCTGGCCGGCTGGCGCACCGGACTCGGCACCTTCCGCAACGTGGGCGACCCGCCCCCCGGCGCCGACCTCCTCGAACCCACCCTCGAGGACGGCTACCTGCTCACCCTGGACGGCGCGGCCGCGGAGGTGACCGCATGACCACGGCCACCACCACGGCGCCGGCCCCGGCCCCCGTGACGACGCCGCCCGGCGCCTCCTGGGCGGCCGTGTCCGCCCTCGCCCGCTTCGAGACGCGGATGCTCCTCACCCGCGTGCCGGTGGTCGTCGCCCTCGCGGTGTACATCGCCTGGACCGTGTGGCGCACCCGCGTCTCCTTCGACGGCTTCCCCGCGCTGCAGGACGCCGACCGCGCCACCCAGGACGGGCCGCTGCTCGTCGGCCTCGCGGTGCTGCTGAGCGCCAACCACGCCGTGCTGCGTTCCCGTCGCCACGACACCGAACGGCACCTCGACGTGCTGGTGCTGCCCCGGTGGGGGCGCACGGTCGCGCACCTGCTGTCCGTCGCGGCGGCGGCCCTCATGACCGCGGTGTGCGTGGGCGGGCAGTTCGCCTGGGAGGCTCTCAAGCCGGGCGCGGTCGGACACGGCTCGCCGGCCGAACTCCTCGTCGGCCCGCTGTCCGTGCTGCTCCTCGGCGGGTTCGGGGTGCTGCTGGCCCGCCTGGTCACCGCACCCTTCGCGGCGCCGCTGCTGATCGTCCTGCTGCTCTTCCTCGCCACCTTCCTCGGCTTCTCCGCCGGTGGCTGGACACGGTGGCTGATGCCGTCCGTCGGCACGTACAGCGTCGTCACCCTGCCCTCCGACCTGATCGGCCGCCCCGCCGCGTGGCACGCCCTCTACCTGGGCGGACTCGCGCTGGCCCTCATGTCGGCGGCGGTGCTGCTGTCCGGCGGCGCCCGGCTGAGGACCGCGCAGGCCGCGGTCGCCGGTGCGGTGACGCTGACCCTGATCGGCGCGGTGGGCCAGTCCCGGGGCGTGCCGGAGACCGTCACCGAGGCGCGGGTACGGGCGTCGGTCACCCCGGAGAAGCTCCACACCTGCGTCGAACGGGACGCCACGACGTACTGCGCCTTCCCCGAGTGGCAGCCGCGCACCGGTGACTGGGCCCGCGCCGTCGGCGACGTCCGCGCCCTGGCCGGCGGCGACGCGCAGGACCGTCCGCTGGTCGTACGGCAGCGGGTCGAGGCGCGCTACGGCCTGGACGCGGACGCGACCCTCACCCCGCTCACCCGCCCCGGCGAGGTGACGGTCGGGACGGCCTGGGGCGGCAACCGGGTGCCCGAGTTCGCGGTCGCGGTGGCCGGTGTGCTGGTCGCCGGCTCGGAGGCCGCGGCGGGCGGGCTGTGCGACGGCCGGATGGTCACCGTGATGTGGCTGGCCCTCGCCGACCGGCCCGACCCGGTGGCGGACCTGCGCCGGGTGCGGCTCGACGACAGCGACACCGGCTCGTCGATCGTCGTCTCGCAGACGGAGCCGTTGCAGATGACCTCCGCCCAGACGGAGCTGCTGCGCGAACTGCTGGAACTGCCCCGCGACAAGGCCGCCGCGAAGGTGAAGGCCGGCTGGGCCGAGCTGACCGCCCCGAAGGTGACGACGGACCGCGTGGCGCAGGTGCTGGGCCTGGAGAAGCCGGAAGGGGAGAACGAGTGCCTGTGACCGGAACCCGGCCGGCCGGGGACACCCCGGTGCGCGAGGCCCGGCGGGGCGTCCTGCTCCAGCTGGTCCGCCCGGTCGCCCGCACGGTTCCCTGGTGGGCGGTCGCGGCGGGCGGCGGGCTGGGGCTGCTGGCGGCCGCGGTGCCCCGGCTGTCCGGCGGCGAGGCCACCCCGTGGGCCGGGGTGAACGCCCTGCGGGCCGCAGCCCTGTGCTTCGCGCTGGGCGCCGCGTTCCTGCTGGACGACCCGGCGCGGCAGACCACCGCCGCCGTGCCCGTCCGCCGTGCCCTGCGGCACGCGCTGCGGTGCGCGCTCGTGCTGCCGCTTGCCGCCGCGTGGTGGACGGCGGCCGTGCTGCTGGTGCCGCAGGAGGCGCGCCCCCCGGCCGGGGACGTCACCCTGGAGGCGGCGGCGGCCCTCGCGCTCGCCCTGGCCGGCGCGGCCTTCGCGGTGCGCCGCCGGGGCGCCGACCGGCCGGGTCAGGCCGTCTCCGCCTCCTTGCTGGTCGCCGCCGTCCTGGCCCCGCTGCTGAGCCCGTCCGACTGGGCGCTGTTCACCGAGCCGGACGACCCGCACTGGGCGGACGCCCACGGCCGCTGGACGCTGCTGCTGTGCGGGGCGCTCCTGGCGGTCGCGGTGTCCTGCGTGGAACCGGTCCGCCGATTCCAGCCCGTCCGGCGTTCGAGGACGAGGCCCGCCAGGGCCGGCAAGGGGGGCTGGGGCGCAGCCCCGGGGACGGGACGGGAAGATGCGGCGGGGGCGGAAACCCCACGCCCGTGAAGTCGGCGGCGTTCAGGCCCGGAGTGATCGACGAAGTGCCGGCCCCGGCCGGCCCCTCAGGTCTCCGTCCGGTACATCAGGTCCGTCTCGTGGGTGACGAAGCCCAGCCGCTCGTAGACCGACACCGCCGCCTTGTTGTCGGCGTCGACGTACAGCATGGCGGTGGGCAGGCCCTGGTCCGCCAGGTGGCGCAGGCCGATCGTGGTCAGCGCCTTGCCGAGCCCGCCGCCCTGCGCGCCGGGGGCGACCCCCAGGACGTACACCTCGCCGAGGCCCTCGTCGGCGTGCACCTTCGTCCAGTGGAAGCCGACCAGCCGTCCGTCGCGCTCGGCGAGGAAGAAGCCCGCGGGGTCGAACCACGGCTCGGCCTTACGGTCGTCGAGGTCCCGCTGGGTGAGGGAGCCCTGCTCGGGGTGGTGGGCGAACGCGGCGGCGTTCAGCGCGAGCCACGCCGCGTCGTCCCGGCCGGGCTCGAAGGTGCGGACGGTGACGCCCTCCGGCAGCACCGGGTCCGGCAGGTCCAGGTTCGCCAGCGGCCGCCGCATCTGCCGCAGTTCGCGGAACAGCGTCAGTCCGAGCACCTGCGCCAGGTGCCGGGCGGTGGAGTGCCCGCCGTGCGCCCAGACCCGCAGCCGCTTGCCCGACGCGGCGAGCAGCGCCGTGCCGAGCGCCCGCCCGTGCCCCTGCCCCCGGTACGAGGGGTGGACCACCAGCTCCGCGGCGGGCGGCTCGACCGGGTCGGCGCCCTCCAACTGGGCGTATCCGACGAGTTCCTCACCCACGCTCAGCAGCAAGTGCGAGACGCCCTCCCGCTCCCCGCCGCGCAGTTGCAGCCGGCCCTGCTCGGACACGGCCTGCCGGCCGTCGGCGCGCGCCGCCTCGTCGAGCAGCGTGAGGACCGCGTCGACCTGCGCCTGGTCGAGCGCGGTGCACGTCTGGAGCGAACGGGGGCGGCCGGGCCGGGGGAACGCGTCGCTGGTCATGCGTACGAGGGTAAAGGGACGGCGCGGTGAGGGGGCGGCGGCGGGGCGGACACGGCCCGCGGCGGGGGCGGGGCGGCCGCGCGGCGGCGGTGCGGCGAAAAGATAAACCAGGCTGTAACCCGGAAGCCCCTGTCGCGCTACGCGCGTTGACTCTAGGCTGCGCCGGTACCCACTCGCACCGACAGGGGGGCGTATGCCAGCCACATCCCCGGCGCACCCGCGCCGCAGACGCCGTACGAACCGTCTCCTCGTGACCGCCGCCGGCGCCCTCACCGTCGGCGCCCTGGCCGCCGCGGCCCTCCCCGGGTCGGCGAGCGCGGGCGAGCAGCACGGCAAGGGCCACGACCACCGGCCGAGCCGCTACCAGGACGTGCAGCTGCTGTCCTTCAACGACCTGCACGGCAACCTGGAGCCGCCCACCGGTTCCTCCGGCCGGGTCACCGAACTCCAGCCGGACGGCACGACGAAGACCATCGACGCGGGCGGCGCCGAGTACCTGGCGACGCATCTGCGCCAGGCCCGCGAGGGCAACGCGTACTCCATCACCGCGGCCGGCGGCGACATGGTCGGCGCCTCCCCGCTGATCTCGGGCCTGTTCCACGACGAGCCCACCATCGAGGCGCTGAACAAGCTCGAACTGGACGTCACCTCCGTCGGCAACCACGAGTTCGACGAGGGCGCCAAGGAGCTGTCCCGCCTGCAGAACGGCGGCTGCCACCCGACGGACGGCTGCTACACCGACAAGACGTTCCAGGGCGCCGACTTCCCGTACCTGGCGGCCAACGTCCTGGACGAGAAGACCGGGAAGCCGCTCCTCAAGCCGTACTGGGTGTGGCAGAAGAAGGACGTCAAGGTCGGCTTCATCGGCGTGACCCTCGAGGGCACCCCGAACATCGTGTCCGCCGAAGGCGTCAAGGGTCTCGTCTTCAAGGACGAGGTCGAGACGATCAACAGGTACGCCAAGGAGCTGCGCCGCAAGGGCGTGAAGTCCATCGTGGCGCTGATCCACGAGGGTGGCTTCCCGGCCTCGCAGAGCTACAACTACGACTGCGACGCCCCGGGCGCCGGCGACGGCATCTCCGGCCCCATCGCGGACATCGCCAAGAACGTCTCGCCCGAGGTGGACGCGCTGGTCACCGGCCACACCCACAACGCCTACGTCTGCACCGTCCCCGACCCGGCGGGCAACCCCCGCACGGTCACCTCCGCCGCGTCCTTCGGCCGGCTCTACACCGACACCACGCTGACCTACGACCGCAGGACCGGCGACATCGCCCGTACGGCCGTGAAGTCCGCGAACCACGTGGTGTCCAGGGACGTCCCCAAGGCGCCCGACATGACCCGCCTGATCGACAAGTGGAACACCCTCGCCGCCCCGATCGGCAACCGCCCGATCGGCCACATCTCCGGCGACATCGTCAAGGACGGCACCGAGTCCCCGCTGGGCGACCTGATCGCCGACGCCCAGCTGGAGTACGCCCGCACGCTGGACCCGGAGACCGACCTCGCCCTGATGAACCCGGGCGGCATCCGCGCCTCCCTCACCTACGCGGCGAGCGGCGCCGAGGGCGACGGCGTGGTGACCTTCGCGGAGGCGTTCACGGTCCAGCCGTTCGCCAACACGGTGAACCTGCAGACCTTCACCGGCGAGCAGCTGATCAAGGCGCTCAAGGAGCAGGTCAGCGGCTCCAACGAGGCGGCCCCGAAGATTCTCCAGGTGTCCGAAGGACTGACCTACACGCTGGACCTGACGAAGTCCGGCGCCGACCGGGTCGTCACGGACTCCATCCGTCTGAACGGTGAGGCGATCGACCCGTCGGCGAGCTACCGCGTCGCGACGAACAGCTTCCTCGCGGGCGGCGGCGACGGCTTCACCACGCTGGGCCAGGGCGCCGACGACCTGGTCGGCGACGACGACCTGAAGGCGCTGGAGCAGTACCTGACCGCCAACTCCTCGGCCGGCTCCCCGCTGGCCCCGCCGGCGGCGGACCGCATCACGATCGTGAAGTAACCCGCACGACCACGAGAGAGGGCCGGTGCCGTGCACCGGCCCTCTTCCGTGTCTCAGCCCCCGACGTCCCACACGACCGCCTGCGCGACGATCACGCGCTCGCCGTCGAAGGTCACGGCCGGTCCCTCGTGCAGCCGGTAACCCCGTTCCAGCGCCTCGCTGACCCGCCGGCAGAAGGCGGAGTCGTCCGGGCCGGTCAGTACGCGGTAGACGGGCAGTCCGTCGGGTGGATTCGCCATGCGTCCCAGCGTGTCACGGGGCGCCGGGGACCTCCGGCGGAGGGGTCGGGGCGCCCGGGAGGCGGATGGTGGCGGTGGTGCCGCCGCCCTCGGCCGGGGTGAGGGCGACCGTGCCGCCCGCCTGCTGCACCGTGCGCGCCACGATGGACAGTCCGAGGCCGGATCCGGGCAGGGCGCGGGCGCCGGGGGAGCGCCAGAACCGGTCGAAGACGTGCGGGAGTTCGTCGGCCGCGATGCCGGGACCGTGATCCCGGACGGTGAGCACGCCGTCGGCGAGCCGCACCTCGACCGTGCCGCCCGGCGGGCTGAACTTCACCGCGTTGTCCAGCACGTTGACCACCGCCCGCTCCAGCGCCGCCGGTTCGGCCCGCACGTACCAGGGGCGCAGGTCGGCGGTGACGGTCAGCTCAGGGCCGCGCAGCCGGGCCCGGCGCAGGGCCGCCTCCACCACGTCCTGCCAGGCGACGATCTCCACGCGGTCCGTCTGATGCCCCGGGTCGGGACGGGAGAGCTCCTGGAGGTCGCCGATCAGCGCGGCCAGCTCCGTCATCTGCGCCTTCACCGAGTCGAGGAGCGCCTTGCGGTCGGCCGGCGGCAGGGGCCGTCCGGTGTCCTCGCTGCGGGTCAGCAGCTCGATGTTGGTGCGCAGCGAGGTGAGCGGGGTGCGCAGTTCGTGCCCGGCGTCCGCGATGAGCTGCTGCTGGAGGTCACGGGAGCTGGCGAGCGCGGACGTCATGGAGTTGAAGGAGCGCGACAGCCGTGCGATCTCGTCGTCCGACTCCTCCTCCACCGGGATGCGGACGCCCAGGTCCTCGGTGCGGGCCACGTGCTCCACGGCCTCGGTGAGCTTGTCGACCGGGCGCAGTCCGGTGCGGGCCACGGCGAGACCCGCGGCGGCCGAGCCGAGCACCCCGATCCCGGACACCAGCAGCAGGATGAGTGCCAGGTCGTTCAGCGTGGACCGGGTGCCCATCAGCGGGACCGCCACGATGACGGCCGCGTGGGTGCTGGTCAGCGTGGACGGGTCGTTGATGACGAGGGGCAGGGTCAGCACCCGGACGTCGTCGCCGTCCTGGTCGGTGCCGTCGCGGAAGATGCCGCTGGACCCGGTGCCCGCGTTCTCGATCACCGTGCGGTCCGACGCGGTGACCTCGACGCTCCCGACGGAGCTGGGGAACAGGCAGACCGTGCCGTCCTCCTTGACCACCTGCGAGTACGTGTACTGGAAACCGCCCGCGCCCTCGTCCCGGGGCGTCTGCGTGCAGTCGGTGAGGGCGCTGCGGATCTCGTCCACCCGCTGCGGCCCCTGCAGCACGGTCGCCTTCTTCAGATCCTCGTCGACCTGCTCGTACAGCTTGCCCTGCACGATGAACCAGCAGGTCACCGAGACCGCGGCCACCGCGAACGCCACCGCCGCGGCGACCAGCAGCGACAGCCGCGCCCGGATCGGCAGGGCGCGGAAACGGCGCACCGGTCCGGTCACTCCGCGCCGCCCTGCCGCAGCACGTACCCCACCCCCCGCACCGTGTGCACCAGGCGCGGCTCGCCGCCCGCCTCGGTCTTGCGGCGCAGGTACATGACGTACACGTCCAGCGAGTTGGACGACGGTTCGAAGTCGAAGCCCCAGACCGCCTTGAGGATCTGCTCACGGGTGAGCACCTGGCGCGGGTGCGCCATGAACATCTCCAGCAGCGTGAACTCCGTACGGGTCAGCTCCACCGGGCGTCCGGCGCGGGTCACCTCCCGCGTGGCCAGGTTCATGGTCAGGTCGGCGAAGGTGAGGACGTCGTCGGTCCCGGCGGACGCGGCCACCGCCGCCGCGTACGAGCTGCGCCGCAGCAGTGCCCGGATCCGGGCGAACAGCTCGTCCAGCTCGAACGGCTTCACCAGGTAGTCGTCCGCCCCCGCGTCCAGGCCCGTCACCCGGTCGCCCACGGTGTCCCGGGCCGTCAGCATCAGGATCGGGGTGGTGTCGCCGGTGGCGCGGATACGGCGGGCGGCGGTCAGCCCGTCCATCCGGGGCATCTGGATGTCGAGCACGAGGAGGTCGGGGTGGCGGGCCGCCGTCTTCTCCAGGGCGTCCACGCCGTCGACGGCCTCCTCGGTGTCGTATCCCTCGAAGGCCAGGCTGCGCCGGAGTGCTTCGCGCACCGCCGGCTCGTCGTCGACGATCAGGATGCGCTGCGGGGCACGGTCGCCGTCTGCGGGGCTCATCGGGTGGCGGGTCCTTCGTCTGCGCGCCGCGCGGCGGGCGCGGCGGGGGAGGGGACGGGCTGTCGGATCTTCAGCGTCGCACGTTTCCCGGGGTGCGCGTCAGCTGCCCGCACCGGCCCGCAGATCCGGCAGGTCCGCCTTGACCGTGTTCACCGGGATGGCGAAGCCGAGGCCCACGCTGCCCGCCGTGGACGACTCCGCGCCGCTCGGCGCGTACATCGCGGAGTTGATGCCGATGATGTTGCCGTTCATGTCGATCAGCGCGCCGCCGGAGTTGCCCGGGTTCAGCGAGGCGTCGGTCTGGATCGCCTTGTACGTGGTCGTGGAGCCGCCGGTTTCGCCGTTGAACTCCTGACCGCCGAACTCGAACGGCCAGCCGCCGCCACGCTGCCACTGCTGCTGCCCCTGGTCCTCGTCCGTGGACACGGTGACGTCCCGGTCGAGAGCGGAGACGATGCCGCTGGTCACCGTGCCGGTGAGGCCCTCGGGCGAGCCGATCGCGACGACCTGGTCGCCGACCTGCACGCCGTCGGAGTCGCCGAGGGTCGCGGCCTTCAGACCGGAGGCGTCCTCCAGCTTGATCAGCGCCAGGTCCTTGCTGCTGTCGGTGCCGACGACGCGGGCGCTGTAGCTCTTGCCGTCGTGCGTGCGCACCTGGATCTGCGAGGCGCCGGCCACCACGTGGTTGTTGGTGACGACCTCGCCGTCCTCGGTGACGATCACCCCGGACCCGGTGGCCGAACCGGACGACGAGGCCGCCTTGATCTCCACGATGCTCGGGCTGACCGACTTGGCGACCCCGGCGACCGTGCCCTTCAGCGACGCCGGCACCACGTCGGTCTCGGCGGCGGAGGACGCGGTGACGCCCGTGGAGGATCCGCCGGTCAGCTCCTGCACCCCGTAGGCGGTGGTCCCGCCGACGGCGGCGGCGACGATCGCCACGGCGACGAGCAGCTTGGCGGGCCCGCGGCTGCGCTTGTGTGCCGGACCGGTGGGCTCGGGCTCGGGCTCGGGCCCGGAAGCCGGGGGAGCGTAGGCCGGCGGGGGCGGCCACTCGGGGTTCACCTGGTGCGGACCGTACTCGGGGAAGCCACTCGGGCGGGAGTTCTCGCTCATACAGGTGAGCGTCCCGCCCGACGATGAGAGCTTCCTGAGGGATGGCTGAGAAGCCCGGCAGAAGTGCGTATGCCCGATATAAAGACGCCGCCGTTGCGGGCAGTCGTGCCGCTGGGGCGGCACCGGTGGGCGCAACGGCGTCCCGCATGGCGCGGGAGGGCAGGGGCAGGCCTCAGGCTACGCGCAGCCGCAGGACTGGCGAAGGACCAGGCGGGACGGGAACACCTTCAGCCGCTCCCGGCGGGAGCCGGTGACGCGGAGGCCGTCGTCCAGGACCAGGTCGACCGCCGCGCGGGCCATCGCCGGCCGGTCCGACGCGACCGTGGTCAGCGGCGGGTCGGCGAGCGCCGCCTCCTTGATGTCGTCGAACCCGACGACCGCCAGCTCGCCCGGCACGTCGATGCGCAGCTCACGCGCGGCGCGCAGCACACCGATGGCCTGGTCGTCCGTGGAGCAGAAGATCGCGGGCGGCCGCCGCGGCCCCGACAGGATGTCCAGCGCGACCCGGTAGGCGTCGTAGCGGTTGTACGGGGCCTCGAAGAGGCGCCCCTCCGTGGGTATCCCGGCCTCGTCCATCGCGCGCCGCCAGCCCTCGACGTGGTCGGAGACGGGGTCGCCGACGGCGGGGGTCTCCGCCGTACCGCCGACACAGGCGACGTACTCGTAGCCGTGCTCCAGCAGATGGCGCACGGCCAGCTGCGCGCCGCCGAGGTCGTCGGTGACGACGGCGACGTCGTCGATCGCCTCCGGCCGCTCGTGCAGCAGCACCACCCGGGCGTCCCACGCGTCGATCTCCGCCGCCGCCAGGTCGTTCAGCGCATGGCTGACCAGGATCAGACCGGAGACCCGCATGCCGAGGAAGGCGCGCAGATAGTGGACCTCGCGCTCGCCGATGTAGTCGGAGTTCCCGACCAGCACCATCTTCCCGCGCTCGGACGCGGCCTGTTCGACCGCGTGCGCCATCTCGCCGAAGAACGGCTGGCGGGCGTCCGGCACGATCAGGCCTATGAGATCCGTGCGCCGGGACGCCATCGCCTGGGCGACGCGGTCGGGCCGGTACCCCAGCTCCTTGATCGCTGCGAGCACCCGCTCGCGCGTGGCCGGGGCGACCGGCCGGGGTCCGTTGTTGATGACATAGCTGACGACCGCGGTCGACGTCCCCGCCAGTCGCGCCACGTCATCCCTGGTTACCTTGGCCACGCGCGGAGTCTACGCGGATATATCCCCTCCGGGCAGGGCGTGCCGGAGGTGGTGAACAGGGGAAAAGCGGCTCGTCTGCGCGAACGCGCCGCTCATGCGTGCGGCTCTCAGGCCTTCGCCCGCACACCGTCGGTGTCCTGCGCGGCCGGCTCGTCCGCTTCCGCCGCCTTTTGCCGGGCGCCCTTCGCCTTCGCCTCCTCGGCCGCGCGCTCCACCTTCTCCGGCGTAACGAATCGATAACCGACGTTCCGGACGGTGCCGATCAGCGACTCGTGCTCCGGGCCGAGCTTGGCGCGCAGACGGCGCACGTGCACGTCGACCGTGCGGGTGCCGCCGAAGTAGTCGTAACCCCAGACCTCCTGCAGCAGCTGCGCGCGGGTGAACACCCGGCCGGGGTGCTGCGCGAGGTACTTGAGCAGCTCGAACTCCTTGAAGGTCAGGTCCAGGACCCGGCCCTTCAGCTTCGCGGAGTACGTCGCCTCGTCGACGGAGAGGTCGCCGTTGCGGATCTCCATCGGGGAGTCGTCGTTGACGATCTGCTGGCGGCCCATCGCCAGCCGCAGCCGCGCCTCGACCTCGGCCGGGCCGGCCGTGTCCAGCAGTACGTCGTCGATGCCCCAGTCCGCGGTGACCGCGGCGAGGCCGCCCTCGGTCACGACCAGGACAAGGGGGCAGCCGGGGCCCGTGGAGCGCAGCAGCTGGCACAGGCTGCGGACCTGCGGCAGATCGCGGCGGCCGTCGATGAGGATCACGTCGGCGCCGGGGGTGTCCACCAGCGCCGGGCCCTCCGCGGGCGCCACCCGGACGTTGTGCAGGAGCAGACCGAGGGCGGGGAGCACCTCCGTCGACGGCTGGAGCGCGTTGGTCAGGAGCAGCAGGGAACTCATCGGGTCGCCTCACCTGCTCGGATCGTGGCCGCCCGGAACGGGGCCGTCCTGCGTTCGTGCACGGTTCGCTCGCCCATAACGTCTGGTTCCTCCTCGGTCCCTGCGAGGACGTTTACGGCATTGCTGCGTGCGTTCGACGGCCCGTACATCGGGCGGTTTCCCGCCTTCGTATACAACGCTTCCGAAAGCACAAAAGGACCCGGGGGCTTCGCTGCCCGAGTCCTCTTCGCAGCAGAATAGCCGACATGGGCACCGATGCGGCAGGTCATGTGGCGCGATCCACCGTTCGTCCATATTCCGAGACGCTGAATGTGACACGGGACGGCGCGGCAATGCGGACGTTCCTGCGCACGGCGGACGGTGTGGCGATCGATTCCGTATACGAGCCGGGATGTGTTGTGTACGACCCGGGGAAGGCCGTATACGAACGCGCGGACGAGGGATCGCCGAACGGTTCCGGGAAGGGGATTCCCGACGTTTCCCGAAGGCTCGTTCTCGTGATCGCGCACGGTTTCACCGGGGACGCCGACCGCCCCCACGTGCGGCGCGTCGCCCAGGTGTTCGCGCGGTACGGCGCCGTCGTCACCTTCTCCTTCCGCGGGCACGGGCGGTCCGGCGGACGCTCCACCGTGGGCGACCGTGAAGTGCTCGACCTCGCCGCGGCGGTCGCGTGGGCGCGGGAGCTGGGGCACACGCGGGTCGTCACCGTGGGGTTCTCCATGGGCGGTTCGGTGGTGCTGCGGCACGCGGCGCTCGACGCCGGTGGCGTCGACGCCGTCGTCTCCGTGAGCGCGCCGGCGCGCTGGTTCTACCGGGGGACCGCGCCCATGCGGCGGCTGCACTGGCTGGTGACGCGGCCCTCCGGGCGACTGGTCGGGCGGTACGGGCTGCGCACCCGCATCCACCACCGGCAGTGGGACCCCGTGCCGCTGTCCCCCGTCGAGGCCGTGCCCCGCATCGCGCCGACACCGCTGCTGGTCGTGCACGGCGACCAGGACGCCTACTTCCCGCTCGACCATCCGCGGATGCTGGCGGACGCCGCCGGGGAGCACGGGGAGCTGTGGGTCGAGCACGGCATGGGGCACGCCGAGAACGCGGCGCCCGAACCGCTGTTGAGGAGGATCGGGGACTGGGCGGCCGCCCGGGCGGGCTAGCCTGACCGTGTTCACCGTCAACCGATCGAGGAACCAGCAGATGGCAGAGGTCACGGTGCGGTACTGGGCCGCCGCCAAGGCCGCCGCGGGGGTGGCCGAGGAGCCGTACGAGGCGGGCACGCTCGCCGACGCGCTCGCCGCCGTGCGCGAACGGCATCCCGGCGAGCTGGCGCGCGTGCTGCTGAGGTGCTCGTTCCTCGTCGACGGCGACCCCGTGGGCAAGCGCGCGCATGAGACGGTACGGCTGGCCGACGGCGGCACGGTCGAGGTGCTTCCGCCGTTCGCAGGAGGGTGAGAATGACGAACCAGCCGTACGGCGGGGGTTATGGCTACGGGGCGCAGGAGCCGCCGCGTACGCCTTATCAGCAGCCGCAGTCCCAGCCGCAGGCGTGGCCGGGGCAGGGGTACGACGATCCGTACGCGGATCAGCAGCACACGCAGCAGTGGCAGGGGCAGACGTGGGAGACGCAGATGCAGCCGCCGGTGGCGGCGGCTGAGGAGACGTCGTATCTGCCGCCGCAGGGGGTGGCTCCTGTTGCTCCTGTGCGGGTTCCCGAGCCGGCTCCCGTGGCCGCCGGGGAACCGGAGCCCGAGTACGGACCCGCCACCCTCGCCGGGAACGCCCGGATCACCGACGCGCAGCGCGCCCGGGCCGAGGGGCGGTCGCCGGTCATCGAGCCCGGGATGCAGCCCGCGGTGCTGACGGCGGTGCTGGGCCTGCTGCTGGCGGGCGGCGCCGCGCTGGGTACGTACGCGCTGCTCGTGCCGCTGGTGGTGCTGCAGGGCGTGACCGCGGCGGGGTGGTTCCGGCTCAACGGGATGTGGCCGGCGCGGCAGGGCATCGCGCTCGGGTTCCTGGGGGCGCTGGTCGCGGACGCGGCGATGCTGCTCTCGGACCGGTCGCCCGGGGTGATCCTCGGGACGCTGGGCGTGTGGGTGCTGCTGTCGCTGGTGCTGCAGCTGCGGTCGCACGCGGATCCCGACGAGCGGATGTACGGCCTGATGGCGACGGTGGTCGCGGCGGCGCTGGCGATCGCGGCGGGCGGCTACCTCGCGGCGGACTCGGACGCCGTGGTTGTCGGGGCGGTCGCGGTGGCGGCGGCGACGGTCGTGCGGGCGCTGCCGGTGGCGACGGCGGCATCGGTGGTGATCGCGCTGGCGGCGGGTGCCGGTGCGGGGTACGCCGTCGGCGGGATGACGTCGGACGGGGCGTTGCTGGGGGCCGGGGCGGCGGTCTGCGCGCTGATCGGCCACAGGGCGGCCTCCTACGACTACCCGTCCCGCTTCGTCCACTTCACGGCGGGCGTCGCTCTGCCGCTGGCGGCGGCGGGTCCGGTCGTGTACACGCTGGGACGGATGTTCGGCTGAGGTCCGAGGCCTGCGGCGCATCGTTTCGTCCGGTGGGGGTTGCTGTAGCGCCCACGGTGGGGTTGTGGTGCGGGGCCGGGGTGGGGGCGGGCGTCCTCGGTCCGGCGCGAGAGTGCCGGCTGGAGAGGTGCGGGGCGTGGACGCGCCGGCCGCTGCGGGCGCCCGCCCCCACCCCGTCCCCTCCCCGCCGTACACGGCTACGCCGACACCGGTGGCGGGGACGCCCCGGCAACTGCGGGCAGTCGTGCCGCTGGGGGGTACCTCCCGCTCGAGCGAAGCCGGCCGGCACCGAGCGCCTGTCACAGGTGATCCACAATCCCCGGCTCCCCCACCACCCCCGCACTACGCTCGCGTGAGGGCGGCCGCCGGTCGTCGGGTACGGGCACACGTCAGGTGGGGGACTCCGCATGCGCGCACTGCGAATACTGCTCGTCGTCGCCGTGGTACTCGGCGGCATCTTCGTGATCGTCGACCGCGTCGCCGTCCACTTCGCCGAGGGTGAGGCCGCCGACCGCGTCCGCGCCTCCGAGGGGCTGGCCTCCACCCCCGACGTGGACATCCGGGGCTTCCCCTTCCTCACCCAGGTGCTCGGCGGCTCGTTCGACGAGGTGCGGGTCGGCATCTCGGACTACGAGGCCGGCGCCGGCGAGGGCGGCAGGACGATCCGCATCGCCGACCTCCGGGCGGATCTGCGCGGCGTCGAGTTCTCCGGCGACTTCGGCTCCGCCGTCGCCGACAGCGCCACCGGCACGGCGACCGTCGCCTACGACGAGCTGCTGAGGAACGCCAAGGCCGAGCCCACGCAGGTGGCGCCCGGCATCACCGCCGAGGTGGTGGCGCTGTCCGACGGGGGCAACGGGAAGATCAAGGTCGCGCTGGAGACCACCGTGCTCGGCACGAAGCTGCCCGAGCCGGTGACCGTGCTCAGCTCGGTGACCGTCGTCGACGGGAACACCGTGCGGGTGCGGGCGGACGCGCTGCCGGTGCTGGGCGGGGTGGAGATCGCCGAGTCGCGGGTGCGGCGGATCACCGACTTCGAGCAGAAGATCGACGGACTGCCCGGCGGGATCAGCCTGGAGAAGGTCCGGGCGGCCGCGGACGGTGTGGACGTGACGGTGACGGGGAAGGACGTACGCCTGGCCGGGTAGGCGAGTGTGTGTCCGGTGGGCGAGACGGTCGCGTCCGCTGGACAGATGGGACGGCGGCAGGAGTGGGGGCGCGAGCGCTCGGGCGAGCGGTTTTCCTGGTCGCCGTATCGGTGGTTGGACGATCTCGTCTCAGTATGCGACACGCCGGTGACAGGGCCCCTCGTCCGTCCCTACGATCGTCCTCATGCAGTGTCAGACGAGCGTCCTCCGTCCGAGGGGACAGGCGGATCTCACGAAGCGGCGGGCAGTGGACCTGTGCCGTGTCGCCGCCATGCTCTGTCGCACTTTCTGAGCGGACGCGTCCTCCGTCCGCATCCCCGTTCCCTGACCAGGGGACCCGTGCGCCGCCCCGGCCCGGGCGCCGCGCACCCCCGTATCCGCACGCCCCCGCAACTGCCCCGGAGGAGAACAGCATGGCTCGCAGCGACGTCCTGGTCGACGCCGATTGGCTCCAGGAGCACCTGGACGACCCGACCATCGCGATCGTCGAGGTGGACGAGGACACGTCCGCCTACGACAAGAACCACATCAAGAACGCCATCCGGATCGACTGGACCCAGGACCTGCAGGACCCGGTCCGCCGTGACTTCGTCGACCAGGCCGGCTTCGAGAAGCTCCTGTCCGACAAGGGCATCGCCAACGACCACACGGTGGTCCTGTACGGCGGCAACAACAACTGGTTCGCCTCGTACGCGTACTGGTACTTCAAGCTCTACGGCCACGAGAACGTGAAGCTCCTCGACGGCGGCCGCAAGAAGTGGGAGCTCGACGCCCGCGAGCTGGTCCCCGGCGACGAGGTGCCGGAGCGCCCGAAGACGGACTACAAGGCCAAGCCGCAGGACACGTCCATCCGCGCCTTCCGCGACGACGTCGTGAAGGCCATCGGCGCGCAGAACCTGGTCGACGTGCGGTCGCCCGACGAGTTCTCCGGCAAGCTGCTCGCCCCGGCCCACCTGCCGCAGGAGCAGTCGCAGCGCCCCGGCCACGTGCCGAGCGCGAAGAACATCCCGTGGTCGAAGAACGCCAACGACGACGGCACCTTCAAGTCGGACGAGGAGCTCAAGGAGCTCTACACCGAGGAGAACGTCGACCTCGCCAAGGACACCATCGCCTACTGCCGCATCGGTGAGCGCTCCGCGCTGACCTGGTTCGTGCTCCACGAGCTGCTCGGCGTGGAGAACGTCAAGAACTACGACGGTTCCTGGACCGAGTACGGCTCTCTCGTCGGCGTGCCGATCGAGCTCGGCCCCGGCAAGTGATCCCTCCCCGACCGACCTCTCAGGAGTAAGACATGTGCGGTGCGAAGGCCGGCGGCCCGGACGCCTCGACGATCAAGCCCGGTGAGACCACCATCCAGGGTCAGGTGACCCGTGACGGCGAGCCGGTGACGGGATACGTCCGTCTCCTCGACTCGACCGGCGAGTTCACCGCGGAGGTCCCCACCTCCGCGACCGGACAGTTCCGCTTCTACGCGGCGGAAGGCACCTGGACCGTCCGCGCCCTGGTGCCCGGCGGCACCGCCGACCGCACGGTCGTCGCCCAGCAGGGCGGCCTGGCCGAGGTCGCGATCGCGGTCTGAGCAGGGCCCGTACGAGGGGCCGCGTCCGTCCGGACGCGGCCCTTCGGCATGTCCGGACCTACGCTGGAGACATGTACGCGCGCAGGCGTCATGTCTACTTCGCCATGATGGGCGGCTGCATCGGGCTGTTCGTCCTGGCGTGGGGCGTCGTACGCCTCTGGTCGGTGCCCGCCGCCGTCGCGATGTGCCTGGTCGCCATGGTGATCCCGCCGGTCGCCGCGATCGTCGCCAACCGGCGCGGCCCCGACGACCGCTGGTGGGACGACCCTTCCGGCGACCCGCAGTCCGACGAGTGGTGGGACGAGCTGGACGGCAGGAAGGGCCCCCGGTAGGCCCGTCAGTACACGAGGGCCTGCGCGCCGTCCGCCATGGCCTCCTGCACGAAGACCTGCGCGCCCGCGATCCGCACGCCCTCGATCACGTCCTTCTCCGTGATGTCCCGGCGTGCGGCGCACTGCGTGCACAGCGTGACCTTGCCGGCCGCCAGCACCGAGTCCAGCAGGTCCGGCAGCGGAGCGGCGTGCGGCAGCTCGAACTCGGCGGCCCTCCCGGGCAGCGCGAACCACGCCGACTCCCCGGTGAGCCACAGCGACACCTCGACCCCACTGGCCGCCGCCACCGCGGCCACCGTGAACGCCTGGGAACAGCGCTCGGGTGCGTCGGCACCGGCGGTCACCTTGATCACGAGCTTCTTCGCCATGACCGAATCGTAGTCATGATCGCCGCAACTCCGGTCCCCGGCCGTCGTCGGCGTGCAGCACGCGCGGGGTGCGGCACCTCCCACGACGGGCGCCGCGCCCGGCCGCGTAAGCTGGGGGCCGGCCCTGTGCACACCCTCGCACCCCCGCTCAAGGAGCGCCCCGTGATCATCTTCTTCGAAATCCTGCTGGTCCTCGTCGCCGTCGGCGTTCTCGCCTTCGCCGGGCTGACCGTGAAGAAGCTGTTCCAGGGCCAGCGCTGATCACCGACGCCAGGAAGTACCTCTCATGATCGAGATCCCGTCCGACCTGCACAAGGACCTCGTCCCGCTCGCGTTCCTGCTCGGCAACTGGGCAGGTGCGGGTGTGCACGACTTCCCCGGTGCCGAGAAGTGCAACTTCGGCCAGGAGGTCACCTTCACCCACGACGGGCGGGACTTCCTGGAGTACACCTCGCGCACGTGGGTGCTCGACGGTGACGGCAACAAGGTCCGCCCGCTGGAGTCGGAGCACGGCTACTGGCGCATCGACGCCGACCGCAAGATCGAGGTGACCATGGTCCGCGACGACGGCGTCGTCGAGATCTGGTACGGCGAGATGGCCGAGAAGAAGCCGCAGATCGACCTGGTCACGGACGCCGTCGCGCGCACCGCCGCCTCGGGTCCGTACACCGGCGGCAAGCGGCTGTACGGCTACGTCAAGAGCGACCTGATGTGGGTCGGCGAGAAGCAGACCCCCGAGGTCGAGCTGCGCCCCTACATGTCGGCGCACCTGAAGAAGGTCGTCACGCCGGAGGAGGTCGAGCGCTGGGCCAAGGCCCTGCCCGACGACATGCCGGACGACGGCATCGCGTTCTTCAAGTAGGCCCTCCGGCCCCGGGGCGCTCCGGGGGCCAGGCCCTAGACTCGTGGGTGTGGTGAGCACCGACTGGAAGAGCGACCTCAGGCAGCGCGGCTACCGGCTGACGCCCCAGCGCCAGCTCGTGCTCGAAGCCGTCGACACCCTGGAGCACGCGACCCCCGACGACATCCTCGTGGAAGTGAGGAAGACGGCGTCGGGGGTCAACATCTCCACCGTGTACCGCACGCTGGAGCTCCTCGAGGAGCTGGGCCTGGTCAGCCACGCCCACCTCGGGCACGGCGCGCCGACCTACCACCTCGCCGACCGCCACCACCACCTGCATCTGGTCTGCCGCGACTGCACCAAGGTGATCGAGGCGGACGTGGAGGTGGCCGCCGAGTTCACGGAGAAGCTGAGGGACACCTTCGGCTTCGACACCGACATGAAGCACTTCGCGATCTTCGGCCGGTGCCAGGACTGTTCCCTGAAGACTTCAACTACCGAGTCGTAGGCTAGGCGTATGAAAAGCCCCCTGCTGACCCTGCCCGGCGCCGTCCCCGCCGAGGGCGTGGACGAAGGCGTGGCCGCCCACTACGGCGACCTGTTCCGTGAGCAGCGCGCCCTCGCCGACGGCACCGGCTTCGTCGACCTGTCCCACCGCGGGGTCGTCACCGTCTCCGGCCCCGAGCGGCTCGGCTGGCTCCACCTGCTGCTCACCCAGCACGTCCAGGAGCTGCCCCCGCACCAGGCCACCGAGGCGCTGATCCTGTCCGCCAACGGCCACATCGAGCACGCGCTCTACCTGGTCGACGACGGGGAGACGACCTGGGCGCACGTCGAGCCCGGCACCCAGGAGGCACTGGTCGCGTACCTGGAGTCGATGAAGTTCTTCTACCGGGTCGAGGTCGCCGACCGCACCGAGGACATCGCGGTGCTGCACCTGCCCGCCGGGTCCATCGCCGAGGCGCCCGAGGGCGTGGCGGTGCGCGAGACGCCGTACGGCAGGGACCTCTTCCTGCCCCGCGGCGAGCTGGAGGAGTTCGCGCGGAAGGCGGGCCCCGCCGCCGGTCTTCTCGCCTACGAGGCGCTGCGTGTCGAGCAGCACCGTCCCCGGCTCGGCTTCGAGACCGACCACCGCACCATCCCGCACGAGCTGGGCTGGATCGGCTCCGCCGTGCATCTGCAGAAGGGCTGCTACCGGGGCCAGGAGACCGTCGCCCGCGTCCAGAACCTGGGCAAGCCGCCGCGCCGGCTGGTCTTCCTGCACCTGGACGGCAGCGAGGTGCATCTGCCCGTGCCGGGCACCGAGCTGCGCCTCGCGGACGACGGCCCGGACGGCCGGAAGATCGGCTTCATCACGACCTCCGTACGCCACCACGAGCTGGGCCCGGTCGCCCTCGCCCTGGTGAAGCGGAACGTCCCCGTCGACGCCAGGCTGCTCGCCGGGGACACGGCCGCCGCGCAGGAGACCGTCGTCGAGCCCTGAGTTCCCGAGCCGTACGCCCGGTGCGGCTCACATCTCCAGCAGCACGGTGAACGGGCCGTCGTTCGTCAGCGACACCCGCATCTGCGCGCCGAACCGGCCCGTCGCCACCGTCGCGCCCAGCGCGCGCAGCTGCGCCACCACCTCGTCGACCAGCGGCTCGGCGAGGTCGCCGGGGGCGGCCGCGTTCCAGGTGGGGCGGCGGCCCTTGCGGGCGTCCCCGTAGAGGGTGAACTGGCTGATCACCAGGAGCGGGGCGCCGACGTCGCTGCAGGATCTCTCGTCCTTCAGCATCCGGATCGACCACAGCTTGCGGGCGAGCTGCGCCGCCTTCTCCTTGGTGTCCTCGTGGGTGACGCCGACCAGGACGCACAGGCCCTCGCCCTCGATCTCCCCCACGGTCTCGCCGTCCACGACGACGCTCGCGCCGTCCACCCTCTGCACCACTGCACGCATACGCCCATGATGCCGGTCCGCGAACAGACGCCCGACGGCGGCCCGCGATCCACCCCGGTCGGGCTATTTTTACTCCTTAGCGCCCATCTGGGGCGGATCGGGGCCACTCGCTCACATTGCGGCCGCCAGGGGTGGCACGATGCTGGCACATACCGGTCGAGGGGACGGTTGAGGCACATGAGCACATCGGGGATCGGACAGTCGTCCGCGGCTGTCGCGTTGGCCCAGGAGTTGACCCAAGGGGGCGCCGGGGAGCGGGAGTTCCGCCGGCCGCCCGTGCAGCGCACGGACAGCCCCGCGCTGCCCGGGGACGGGGCGGAGGACGAACTGACCGGGCTGAGCCTGGCCGAGCTGCGGACGATGCGGCGGGACGCGCAGCGGGACGAGGCCGACCTCAGCTACGTACGGAGGCTGCTGCAGGGGCGGATCGACATCCTGCGCGCGGAGCTGGCCCGGCGTGACCTGCCGGGAGGGGCGCCGGCGGCCGTCGCGCCGGGGGAGGCCTCCGTCGTGGAGCGGCTGCCGGAGATCCTGCGGGACACCCCCGCGCGTCACCGGTCCTCCGCGCGTCATCTGACGCTGGGCACACCGCGGAGCGAGGAGTACCGCCGGCTGGCCTCCGAGATGCTCGCCGAGGTGGAGCTCTCCGACCTGGGCGCGCGCACGGACGGCGAGCTGCACACGGCGATGGGCCGGCTGGTGGGGCACGAGCAGCGGGTGTCGCGCCGGCGGCAGCGGCTGCAGCGCACCGCCGACGCGTGCGGGGCGGAGATCACCCGGCGCTACCGGGAGGGGGAGGCACAGGTCGACGACCTGCTGATGTGACGCGAGGGCGAGCGAAACCACGTCGACACCCGCCCGGGGGCCGACCTAACGTGAGCCCCATGACCTCCCGTGCCGACATCGACGTACGCCCCATCGACGAATCCGAGTTCGCCGACTGGAGCCGGGCCATGAACATCGGGTTCCTGCGCGAGCCGACCCTCGGCGAGGAACTGCTCGAGGCGCGCCGGGCCCAGTTCGTGCCCGGCCGCACGGTGGGCGCCATCGACGACGGGCGGTGCGTCGCCACCTTCCGTTCCTTCGCGCAGGAGCTCACCGTGGCCGGCGGGGCGGCCGTCCCGGCCGACGCGGTCACCAACGTCACCGTCTCCCCGACCCACCGCCGGCGCGGCCTGCTGACGCGGATGATGGCCCAGGACCTGGCGGCGGCGAAGGAGCGGGGGGACGTCGTCGCCACGCTGATCGCCGCCGAGTACCCGATCTACGGGCGGTACGGCTTCGGCCCGGCCACCTGGACCACCGAGTGGACCATCGACGTGCCGCGCGCCGGGCTCGACCCGCGCTGGGCGGGCCCGGAGGACGGCGGCCGGATCGACCTGGTGGACGCCGAGGACGTCCGCAAGCTCGGCCCCGAACTGCACGAGCGGCTGCGCCGGTCCCAGCCGGGCGCGGTGAGCCGCGACGAGCTGTGGTGGCAGCTCGCCACCGGCGCCGTGCGCTTCCACGCGACGTTCCACGAGCCGTTCCACGTGGTCCACCGTTCGGCCGCCGGTGAGGTCCAGGGCATGGCCGCGTACACCACGGACGACACCTGGGGCGACGCCAAGCAGCCGTTGAACACCGCCAAGGTGAAGTGGCTGATCGGGGTGACCCCGGCCGCCGAGCGCGCGCTGTGGCGCTACCTGTGCTCGATCGACTGGGTGGTCCGGGTCAAGAGCGGCTACCGGGCCCCCGACGACCTGCTTCCGCACGTCCTCCCCGACCCGCGCGCCGCCGCCGTCACCACGCAGGCGGACTGGCTGTGGGTGCGCATCCTGGACGTCGTACGGGCCCTGGAGGCGCGGACGTACGAGGCCGCGGGTGCGCTGGTGCTGGAGGTGGCCGACGCGGGCGGCCTGGCCGGCGGGCGGTACCGGCTGGAGGCGTCGGCGGACGGCGCCGGCACCTGCGCGCCGACGACGGACAACCCTGATCTCTCCCTGGACGTCGCGGATCTGGCGACGCTGTGGCTCGGGGACGAGTCCGCGGTGCGGCTCGCGGCGCTGGGCCGGGTCCGGGAAGAACGAGCGGGCGCCGCCCGTCAGGCCGACGCCCTGCTGCGTACGTCCAGGCGACCGTGGTGCCCGGACATCTTCTGAGCGCGGAGCTTCCGCGCCCTTCGGTACCGTCTCCTCCTTCCGCCGGTGACGGGCGGGCGTGCTCGTGCATCCGTAGCGAGCTGTTCAGTTGTGGTTGTGGTGGTGCCCGTCGGCGGGCTCCCGGCTCCCCTCCGGAAGGGAGCCCGGCCGGCGGTCCGTGCGGAGTGCCGTCAGCCGGACTGGGCGAACAGCATCACGAGGATGACCGCGCCGATGCCGCTGATCACGGTGTTGCGCGCCTTGATGCCCACCGTGAGGGCGACGAAGGCGATGATCCCCATCGGGCCGTACTTCCACTGGACGAGCTGCTCGAACCCGATGGCCAGTGCGGCGACGACGATGGCGATGAGCGGCATGGCGGTCCCCCTTTGTCCGGCGGCCTCCCCACCACCCTCCTGGTGAGCCAACCCCTGTGTGGGTCTACCAGGTTGGGCGAGTTGGTGACCAACTTGTTCTTAGTTATCTCCACTTGGAAGAGTCCTATAACCACCCTTCGCTGAACTGCCGTAAGATGGCGGGAAGTTGTAGTGTTTGGCCGTGGAGCCGGAACATGCCGCCGTCAATGGACGGAAGAAGCCACAGCGGCCACAGCGGACGCATCGTGAGGTGGCCGACGAGCTGCGCGCCCGGATCCGGTCCGGAGTGCTGCGGCCGGGCCAGCGCATGCCCACCCAGGCGCAGCTGGCCGCCGAGTTCGGCGTCGAGCGGCAGGCCGTGCGGGGTGCGTTGCGCATCCTGCAGTCGGAACATCTGCTGACGAACGTCTCCAAAGGGGCGCCCGCGACGGTCGCGGACCGGGCCGACCGGGCCCCGGCGGGCCCCGCGGCCCCGCCGCAGCCCACCACGGTGGCGCTCGCACCCCGGATAGCCTCCGCCTTCGAGGCGGAGCACGTGGAGATCGACGCCGTCTGCCTCACCGCCGTCTCCCTCACCCTCGCCATCGGGGAGCCGCTGCGGCAGATCTACGCGGGGCGGCTGAAACCGGCCAAGGTCGACGTCCGCGTGCTGCTGCCCAGCCGGAGCATCGATCTGGCCTTCCCCGTGCCGGTCGGCGGGCGGCAGGGCGACGACGACCCGGTGCACGAGCGCTGGCTGGCCCAGCGCAACGCCCAGGGGCAGGTGCTCCGCCACAACCTGCTCGCCCTGCGCGCGACGCACGGGATCGACGTGCGCGTGTCCTTCCGGGCGCTGCCCTTCACCCCGCCGGTGAAGCTGTATCTGCTCAACAACACCGAGGCGCTGTTCGCCTACTACACGGTGACCCGCAGCGAGGCGCAGATCGGTGAGGAGAGCCTGCCGACGTACGACGCCCAGGGCGTACGGTCGATGCTGTTCGCCTTCGAGCAGGGCGACGGCCTGCGCGACACGGCCTTCGTGGAACAGTCCCACCTGTGGTTCAACGCACTGTGGGAGACGATCAGTTCGGAGCTGGAGCTCACGGACTGACGTCTCCCACAGGGAACGGCCAGGGGCCGGCCACGGTCCCGTGGCGGCCCGGGCGGGCCGGTCACAGGGCGGGGCGGGCCACGAGCAGCGCGAGCAGCACCGCTCCGGCAGAGCTGACGCCCGGCCGCTTCGCGTGGATGCCCACGGTGACCAGCAGCAGACCGAGGAGGCCGGCCGCGCCGTACCTCCACTGGACGAGCTGCTCGACGGTGACGACGACGACGGCGGAGATCAGGGCGATGACGGGCATGGTGTACCCCCTTCGGGCGGAGACGGTGGAACGGGGTGACGGTGCGGGCGGCCCCGAGGCGGTGGGGGCTGATGAGCGGAACGCTAACTTCCGCCAACTCCGCCAAGTTGGCAACCAACTCCATTTGAGTTGTCCCCACTTGGCTCCTACTCATAAACAACTTTCAAACAACTGCCCTTAGATGGATCAAAGTTGTAGCGTTTGGTCGTGGCCCAGGAGAACGTGTCAGTGAACGGCAGCAGCAGGCTCTCGGCCCAGGAGATCGCCGACATCCTGCGGGAACGCATCCGCGGGGGTGAACTGAAGGCGGGCGACCGGCTGCCCACGCAGGCCGAGCTGGCCGAGGAGTTCGGCGTGGAGCGCGGCACCGTCCGCCAGGCCCTGCGCGCCCTTCAGGACGACGGGCTCCTCAGCAACGTGAGCAAGGGCAGCCCGCCCCGGATCGCCGCGCCCGCCCCGGCGCGTGAGGAGCCCCAGCCGACGATGGTGGGGCTGGCGCCCCGGCTGACGGAGGCGTTCTCCACGCCCCGCGTGCGGATCGACGCCGTGTGCCTCACCGCGGAGAGCTTCATGCTGGCGGTCGGCGAGCCGGTCCGGCACATCCACGAGGGCCGCATCCGCCCCGAGGCGATCGACGTCCGCATCATGCTGCCGTCCCGGCGGATCAACCTCGCCTTCCCCGTGCCGGTCGACGGCCGCGACGCGGGCGACGAGGACGCGGTGCACGATCGGTGGCTGGCCCAGCGCAACTCCCAGGCGCGCGTGCTCCAGCACAACCTCCAGGCCCTGCGCGCGACGCACGGCATCGACGTGCGCGTGTCCTTCCGGGCGCTGCCCTTCACCCCGCCGGTGAAGCTGTACCTGCTCAACGGCGAGGAGGCGCTGATCGGCTACTACATGCTGACCCGGCGCGAGGAGGAGTGGGAGAGCCGGACCCTGGAGATGTACGACGCCCTCGGCTCCGCCTCGCTCCTCTTCTCCTTCGCCAAGCGGGCCGGCCGGCGGGACCAGGCGTTCGTGGAGGAATCCCAGAAGTGGTTCGACGCCCTCTGGGAAACCATCACGACGGACCTGACACTCTCCTAGTGACTTCTGAGACGCAGCAGACTGAATCGGTGACAACCGAGACCGAGACGGAACCGAACGACCTGCGGAACCTGATCGAAGGCGCCCGAGTCGTGCTGTGGGACTTCGACGGCCCCGTCTGCCGGCTGTTCGCGGGCCATTCCGCCGAGCGGGTGGCCCGGGACCTGGTGGAGTGGCTGGAGGGCCGGGGACTGCACGGGCTGCTGGACGAGTCCGCGCGCGAGTCCCTCGATCCGCACGTCGTCCTGCGCGCGGTGGACCGACGGCACCCCGGCAGCGACCTCGTCGCGGAGCTCGAGGAACGTCTCACGCAGGAGGAACTGAAGGCCGCGGCCTCCGCCCGGCCGACGCCGTACGCCGACCCCCTGGTCCGCACCTGGACGGCGGTGGGCGCCCGCCTGGCCGTCACCACGAACAACTCACCGCGGGTGGTGAAGGAGTACCTGACGTCCCGGGAGGTGCTGCCGTGCTTCGCCCCGCACATCTACGGCCGCACCCAGGAACTCCGCCACCTGAAGCCGCATCCGCACTGCATCAACCGCGCCCTGAACGCGATGGGCGCCGCCCCGCCGACGGCCCTGATGATCGGGGACACCCCGTCCGACTTCCAGGCGGCGCGGGCGGCGGGGGTGCCGTTCCTCGGGTACGCGCGGAACGAGCGGAAGCACAAGCTGTTGCGGGAGGCGGGCGCGGAGATGATCGTCGGCTCGCTGGAGCCGGTGCTGAAGGCGGTGTGGGAGGCCGGTCAGGCCTGAATCATCAGCGCGGTGAGCAACACGGCCGCCCCGAGGGCGAGTCCCTCCCGGCGGGTGCGTATGCCCACGCCGACGAGAAGGAGCAGGAGCAGGCCGATCACACCCAGCCGCGTCTCGGTCAGCAGGCTCATCAGCAGCTTGCCGAGCGCTGTGATCAACTGAAGGCGGTACATGAGCCGACCATCTCCCCTCCACTTCCGGCACCGTCCGGATGCGCCCCAAATCTCGGTCCAATTGGCCTGGTTGGCCTGAGAGTTGTCTGCCCGGACCGGCTGATCCCTTAACCGACCCTCCGCCCGGAGAGGAAAAGGGTGGACGGTTGGTTTGCCGGTGGACCGAAAGCGGTACGTTCCGGTCGTGGCCGGGAGGGGTGGCGAGTCAAGCGGCGGTGGCGGGCGGGAGGCCCAGCGGGTCGCCGACGAGCTGCGCGCGCGGATCGGGCATGTCTACCCCCTGGGCTCCTTCCTGCCGGCGCAGCGCGCCCTCGCCATGGAGCTGGGCGTGTCCCGGGACACGCTGCAGCGGGCGCTGCGTGAGCTGGCCAACGAGGGCTGGATCGAGTCCCGGCGGGGCAGCGGCTCGCGGGTGGTCAAGGTCCAGCGCATACAGTCGTCGACGGCCAAGGCGACCCGCGTGCGCGGCCAGGTGACGCTGGCCCCCTTCATCAGCGAGGCTTTCGAGCGGCCGGAGGTCACGCTCGACGTCTACACCCTGACGTCGGAGTCCCTCGACGCCCACATCCGGCTCCAGTCGGAGCGCATCCGCGGTGGCTTTATCTCGCCCCAGCGCATCACGCTCCGTATGCTCCTTCCGGACCCGTCACTTCCGCTGCCGTATCCGCGGGTGAAAGGGGATGTGGACGACTCCCGGATGCGGGAGCGACTGCTGCGCATCACCGAGACGCACACCGCCTCGCTGGTCGGTGCGTTGCGGGACCTGCGGACCGAAAGGCTGGTCCCGTCCGTCGACGTACAGGTCCGGCACGCCCCCCTGACGCCGACTTTCAAGCTCTACCTGCTCAATGAGGTCGAGGCGCTGCATGGCATGTACGAGATCATCGAGCGGCAGCTGGAGCTGACGGACGGTGAGGTGGTGACCGCGCTGGACGTGCTGGGGCTGGGCGCGACCCTCACCCACCATGTGAAGAATCCGGCCGATGCCGGCGCCCCCGGGACCGTGTTCGTGGACAGCATGCAGCAGTGGTTCGACTCCGTGTGGAATCACCTCACCCAGTAACCGCGGTGCTGTACGATTCCGGCCACCGATTGAGTAAAAGCTGCTCCCTCGTTCGTACCAGAGAGCACATCAGCGACTGGGACGGGCCTCCGTGACTCGGGCACTTGGGTGACACCCGGCTGCCCGTCGCCCTACGCCGTGCGGTTGACTTCCGCATGCGGAGACGGAGGTCGCATGCCTACCGTCATATGTGTTTCCCTCGTACGTCACGGAGCGGCCAGTGGGCGCACCACCCATTCCCCGACCGGCCCTCGGGGTGCCCACTGCGCAGGACGACCGGTTCCGGGGTCTCGTGGAACGCGCCACGCTGTGCGGTACGGCCGCCAGCGGTCATCACAACCAGAACTACGTGCTGGCACTGAACGATCCTGAGGCGCGGTTGGTCGGCCGTGAGCCGGGGACATCGGTGACCGTGCGCATCCGCAGGGTCGAGGCCCTGCCGGTGGTGATCAGAACCTGGGACAACGAGGAAGAAATCCTCGGGGCGGTCAAGGACGTACTACCGCACGTGCCGCAGTGCCTCGCCAAGGGACCGGACTTCGCCGTCCACAGCTATGTGGAAGGCG
Source organism: Streptomyces sp. GB4-14 (assembly GCF_022696125.1). Classification (NCBI taxonomy): domain Bacteria; kingdom Bacillati; phylum Actinomycetota; class Actinomycetes; order Kitasatosporales; family Streptomycetaceae; genus Streptomyces; species Streptomyces sp. GB4-14. The sequence continues at coordinate 3,502,804 of NZ_RZHO01000002.1, forward strand.
TTCCGCTGTCCAGCATCTGCGCCAACGGCAAGCCCCTGGACACCTTGCTCGTGCGGGCACTGACCGGACTGCTGGCTCAGATGACCCGGGTGAGACGCAGCTCTCTGCCGCCCCTGCCGCCTCATTGGCCGAGCAACGACACCGACAGCCAGGCATTCCTGCGTACCCTCGCCCACCTCGCGGACGAGCAGATCCGCCGGCCCAATTGGACGGCGTTCGGTGGGCTGTTTGCGGCGCTCGGCATCCCTGAGGACGCCCTGGTCCGGCTAGCCGAGCGCACCCCCGTCATGGCGCGGCGGCCGTACAGCCTGCTCCACGCCGACCTGCACCGCGACAATGTGATCGTCTCCTACGGCGAATCGCTTCCTCTGATCTGTGTCGACTGGGAGCTGGCGACCTACGGCGACCCGCTCCACGACCTGGCCACCCACCTGGTGCGCATGCGCTACCCGGAGCACCAGTGGCCGGAGGTGATCGGCGCCTGGGAAGAGGCCATGCGCCGAATCCGCCCCGCGGCGGTCAACGGGCTGGCCAAGGACCTCCAGCACTACCTCGACTTCGAGCGCGCGCAGTCCGTGTTTCCGGACGTGATGCGGGCGGCGCAGTCCCTCGAGCACGCGTACTCGCAGAAGAACCTGGACGAGGCGACGGCGGAGGTGGACCGGGCGTTGCGCGCGGCCGCGCGGCCGCTGTGCCTGCGGAGTGTTCCCGGCCCGAAGGAGATCGAGCGCGCCCTGTTCCGCTGGCTCGCGTCGCGCGGGGTGCGTGGCGCCCAGGTCGTCGAGTGGTCGCCGGACCGGCGCCTGGCACCGCCGGACGACTTCGGTGACAGGGAGGTCCTCGAAGCCCTGTCGGTGGAGGGCGCGGCTCCGGCCAGTCGCGTCTTCAAGGGCACGGCCCACCTCAACACCGTGGTCCGGGTCCCCGGGGTCTGCCATCCGGTCGTCGTACGGCGCAGGCTGCCCGACGTCACCCGGCGGGAGCCGCACTTCCTCAGCGAGCACGCCGTGCTGCGCAGCATCGAGGAGGCTCAGGTCGCCGTGAACGCGCCCAAGGCCCTGGCACTGGGCGAGACGCACCCGAACGACCGCTTCGCGATCCATACCTACATGGGCCCGGAGGACGTCGACCGCCCTCCGAACCATCCCGTGCACGGTCTTCTGCCCCACGAGGCGGACGCGTTGGTGGACCAGTTGTGCGCCCTGACCCGGGTGGACTACAAGCGGATCGACCCGACGGCCGGCGAGTGGGGCTTTCACCGCTGGCTCACGGCCCAGCTGGTGCGCCTCGTCGCAGAGCTGCCCAGAAAGACCCAGCAGCTCGCCCGGCAGCTGGGACTTCCGGACGCCGGACGGCTCGACCAGATCCTGTCCCGGCAGGAAGTCAGCCACCGGGAGCCCTCCCTTCTCCACGGTGACCTCAACCCCTGGAACCTGGTGCGACGAGATGGCGGCCTGAGCATCATCGACTGGGAGATGGCGCTCATCGGCGACCCCCTGTACGACCTGGTCCGGCACATGCACCTGACCCCGACCCGCCCGGAGATCCGGGACCGCATGTTCCGCCGCTGGGAGCGGAACCTCCCGTCCGCGTACACGCGCGACTGGCAGAAGGACTGGCAGGTGTACCGGCGCCTGGAGGTCGTCCGCTCGGCCTACATCGACCTCGACCGCATCGTCACCGGAGCGAGCCTCGACGCCCCCAACGTCCGCCGCGCGGTCGCCTCGTACGCGGTGACCCTGGCCGTCGCCAACGGAGCACTCGGCCTGCCGGTGCGGGCCACAGCCAATCCCTATCTGGCCCGGACGTTGGTCTAGCGGGATCCTGTCAAAGGTCTGCACATGCCTGGTGGGGAGCCCGGCAAGTCCACGTGCGGAGGGGGTTCCGGATGCCGGAGCGGGCCGGCCGGCGGAGGCGTGACTTCGAGCAGCCTGTGACGGTCCCTGCCCGCGTCGGCGCGCTGTCCGACATCGCGGACCAGATCAACCGGACCACACGTCTCGAAGTGCGCGCAGCCGCGTGACCCAGCCCGCCGGCCGGAGCGCCGCTCACGCCCCCTCGTCCTCCACCGGCGGCTCCAGCGCCCTCAGCCACCGCTCCGTCTGCGCCACATGCGCCTCCGCCGCGCCCGCCGCCGCACCCGGATCACGGTCGGCGATGGCCGTCGCGAGGACGCGGTGGTCGGCGTCGCTCTTGCGGCGCAGGTCGGGGCCCTCGGGGAGGGTGAAGACCTGGTACTTGCGGGAGCGGGCGCGGAACACCGCCAGGAGGGAGGCGAGGGTGGGGTTGCCGGCCGCGCGGGCGATCTCCGCGTGGAAGCGGTGGTCCAGGTCGGACGCCTCCGTCGGGTCCTGAGTGGCCTCCATCGCCTCGATGAGGGAGAACAGCGTCTCGATCGTCTCCGGGGTGGCCCGCGCCGCCGCCTGCGCCGCCACGTGCGCCTCCAGGACGCGGCGGATCTCGTAGACCTCCAGCAGGCCCGGCAGGGGCAGGAGTTGCAGGGTCAGGGAGAGGCTGCCGATCAGGTCCTCGGGGCGGAGCTGCGAGACGTACGTGCCCGAGCCGTGGCGCGGTTCGATCACGCCCAGCGCCGCCAGCATCCGTACCGCCTCGCGCAACGAGCCGCGGGAGACGCCGAGTTCCTCGCAGAGGTCCGCCTCCGGCGGAATCCGCTCCCCGGCGCCGAGCCGCCCCGTGGCGATCATGTGGCGCAGGCCGTGGAACGCCTTGTCGACTGCCGACATCCGTTGCCTCCCCTGACGGTCCGCGTCCGCCGCGCCCCCGCCCGAGTGAACTGTAGCGGGACGAGAGATCAGATGTCTTTCGCGGCACATTCCAGAGTCATCTGATTTCTAGTGGCTCACAGGTCTTGTCATGGCCGAAAACACCATGCCAACATCCCGAGTCATCATACGTCTCGGCCTTCGGGTCTCCCGATGGTCCGATGTCCCTCGCGGATGGGAGTCATGTGAGCGAGACCGACGTCAGCACCGCGCCCCGCCCCCTGCTGCTGGCCGACGGGCGGCCCGCGGCGGACGCGTGGTCGCTGGACCCCGCCCTGCGCCACCTCAACCACGGCTCCTTCGGCGCCGTCCCGCTGGTCGCCCAGGAGCGGCAGAACGCGCTGCGGGCGGAGATGGAGCGGGCGCCGGTCGTGTGGTTCCCCGAGCTGCCGGGACGGATCGCGGCGGCCCGGACCGGCCTCGCCGCGTTCCTCGGCGTGGACGCGGGCGACCTGGCCCTGGTGCCCAACGCCAGCGCCGGCGTCAGCGTCGTCCACGCCGGCCTGGAGAAGAGGGCCGGCGGCGAGATCGTCGTCACCGACCACGGCTACGGTGCCGTCACCATGGGCGCCGAACGCCTCGCCCGCCGCTGGGGCGGCCGGGTGCGCACCGCGCGGGTGCCGCTGGACGCGGACGAGGAGCAGGCGTACGAGGCGGTCATGGCGGAGGTAGGCGACGCCACCGGTCTGCTGGTCGTCGACCAGATCACCTCGGCGACCGCCCGCCGGTTCCCGGTGGAGCGGATCGGCGCGGAGGCGGCACGGCGCGGTGTGCCGTTCCTCGTCGACGGTGCCCACGCGCCCGCGCTGCTTCCCGCCCCTCTCTCCGGCCTGACCTGCGACTTCTGGGCGGGCAACCTCCACAAGTGGGCCTGCGCCCCGCGCGGCACCGCCGCCCTGGTCGCCCGCGGACCGCTCCGCGACGGCCTCCACCCCCTGATCGACTCCTGGGGCGCGCCCGACCCGTACCCGGACCGCTTCGACCAGCAGGGCACGCTCGACGCCACCAACTACCTCGCCGCGCAGAGCGCGCTGGACTTCGTCGACCGCACCTGGGGCTGGGACGCGGCCCGCCGCTACATGGACGAGCTGGCCGGGTACGGCGAGCGGGTCGTGGCCGCCGCCGTCACCGCGCTGACCGGCGAGGACGCCCGTGTGGACGTCGGGATGCCGGTGCCGGGCATGCGGCTGGTGCGGCTGCCGGACGGTCTGGCCGACCGCCGGGAGGCCGCGGACGCCCTGCGCGACCGGGCCGCCGCGGAGCTGGGCGTCGAGGCCGCGTTCACCGCCTTCGGCGGCATCGGCTACGTACGGCTGTCCGCGCACCTCTACAACACCGCCGAGGACTACGAGTACTTCGCCGAGCGGTGCGTGCCCGTGCTCGGCGAGTGGGCCCGCGCCGCCCGCCCCTGATCCCCCCCGTCCTCGGCACCCCCCCCCGTCCTCTGCACCTCCCCCCGCCCGTCTCCCCGTTCACCCAAGGAAGAGGTCAGCACGATGAGAAGAAGGACGGCAGCCCTCGCGCTCGGCACCGCCGCCGCGATGGTCCTGACCGGCTGCTCCACCATGAGCCCCGGTGAGAGCGGAACGGTCACCCTCAACATGGTGGAGAGCCTGACCAACCCCGCCCGCACCGACCTGCTCGAGGAACTGATAGCCGACTTCGAGAAGGAGAACCCGAAGGTCAAGGTCAAGCTGGTCTCGCCGCCCACCGAGCAGGCCGACCAGAAGCTTCAGCAGATGCTCCAGTCGGGCAGCGGCGTCGACGTCCTGGAGGTCCGCGACATCACCGTCGGCCCCTGGTCGAACAACGGCTGGCTGTACGACATGAAGAAGGACCTGGCCGGCTGGAAGGGCTGGGACGCGCTCACCGACAACGCTGTCGCCGCCTCCCAGGACGCCAAGGGCCGCACCTACTTCGTGCCCTACGGCTTCTACGGGCTGAGCCTCTTCCACCGCACCGACCTGATCAAGGAGGCCGGCTTCGACAAGCCCCCGGCCACCTGGGAGGAGCTGCTGGAGCAGGCCTCGAAGATCCACGACCCGTCGTCGCGCCGCTACGGCTACGCCTTCCGCGGCGGCGCCAACGCCCACAGCAACGCCACGGCCGCCATCGAGGCGTACGTCGCCGACACGATCGACCCGGCCAACGGCTACCTGCTGAAGGACGGGAGGACCATCTTCTCGGCGCCCGAGGCGCTGGACGCGATGGAGATGTACCTGAAGCTGTTCGAGCAGGCGTCGCCGAAGTCGTCCGTGGCCTGGGGCTACCCCGAGATGGTGGAGGGCTTCTCCAACGGCTCGACCGCGTTCCTGCTCCAGGACCCCGAGGTCATCGCCACCGTCTCCGAGTCGAAGTCGATCGACGCGAACCAGTGGAGCACCGCGCCGCTGGTGGCCGGGCCGAGCGGGAAGACCGTGCAGCCGCTGGCGACCGCCGGATGGGGTGTCGCGGAGGGCAGCAAGCACAAGGCCGAGGCCGTGAAGCTCGTGGAGTTCCTCTCCGAGGGTGAGGCTTCGACGCGGTTCACCAAGGGGAACAGCCTGGTGCCGATCCTGAAGGCGGCGGCCGAGGACGAGTTCTACCGCACCGGCCCGTGGGCCAGCTACGTCACCATGACGGAGAACCCGGACAAGTACTTGGTCGTCACCCAGCCGCGCGGGGTCGCGTGGTGGACGGAGTGGCAGCAGCGCGCCGACACGGACGTGCAGAAGATGATCCTCGGCAAGCTGACGCCGAAGGAGCTGCTGGCGGGCTGGGACGCCTACTGGACCGAGAAGTGGAAGAAGTGACCATGTCCGGTACGTCCACGCCCACGCCCGGCGTGACCGGGGCGCCCTCCGTACGCAAGGAGGGCGCCCCGCCCCGCGCCGGAGGCGGCCGCCGGCGGGAGTTCACCACCCGGCGGGGCCTGGTGATCGCCGCGTTCATGGCGCCGGCGGCGGTCTTCGTGGCGCTCTTCACGTACTACCCGATGATCGCCGGCAGCCAGATGGCGTTCCGGAACTGGAACCTGACCGACCTCACGGACACCTCGTGGGTGGGGATCAGGAACTTCCGGGAGGTCTTCACCGACCCCGCGTGGGGCACGGTGCTGGGCAACACCGCGCTGTGGGTGGTCGGTTCGATCGTGCCGCAGCTGGTGATCGGGTTCGCGCTGGCGCTGTGGCTGCGCCGCAGGTTCCGTCTCCGCGGGCTCTACCAGGCCCTGATCTTCTTCCCGTGGGCGATCTCCGGGTTCCTCATCGGCATCCTCTTCCGCTGGATGTTCAACAGCGAGTTCGGCGTCGTCAACGACCTGCTGCAGAAGGCCGGCCTGATCGACGAACCGGTCGCGTGGCTGGCCGACCCCGACACCGCGATGATCGCCGTGCTGGTCGCCAACGTCTGGTACGGGGTCACCTTCTTCGCGATCATGATCCTGGCCGCACTCCAGTCGATCCCGGACGAGCTGTACGAGGCGGCGGCGCTGGACGGCGCGGGCAAGGCGCGGACGCTGTTCCGGATCACCATCCCGTACATCCGCGTGACGCTGGTGCTCACGGTGCTGCTGCGGGTCATCTGGATCTTCAACTTCCCCGACCTGATCTTCGGCATGACCGGGGGCGGGCCGAACGACGAGACGCACATCGTGACCACCTGGATGATCAAGATCACGCAGCAGGGCGACTACGGCAAGGCCTCCGCGCTCGGCCTGCTGGTGGTGGCGGTGCTGCTGGTGTTCGCGACGTTCTTCCTGACGGCGACACGGGAGCGGGGCGGCGGCCGGGGCGCCCGCAAGGGCGGAAAGCGAGGGGTGCGGGCGTGATCGGCAAGGAAACCACGGCCGGCCGGGCCGCGAAGTTCACCTTCCTGGGGCTCTGGCTCGTCTTCTCCCTCTTCCCGCTGTACTGGATCACCGTCACCTCCCTGAAGGACCCCGGTGACGTCTTCTCCTTCCCGATCTCCTACTGGCCCGAGCGGTTCTCCCTGGAGAACTACCGAGGCCTCTTCGGCAAGGCGGACTTCGGCACGTACCTGGTCAACAGCCTGGTCGTGTCGACCGTCGCGGGCGCGGTGGCCACCGCCATCTCCACGCTCTCGGCGTACGTCCTCGCCCGGTTCGAGTTCCGCAGCAAGTCCGCGCTGCTGATGGCGTTCCTGGTCACGCAGATGATTCCGTCGTTCATCGCGCTGGGCCCGCTGTACCTGCTGATGACCGACCTCCGGCTGGTCGACAACCGGCTCGGGCTGATGCTCGTCTACATCGCCGTGTGCATCCCCTTCTGCACGGTGATGCTGCGCGGCTTCTTCGAGAACGTCCCGGACGCGCTGGAGGAGGCCGCGATGATCGACGGCCTGTCCCGGCTCGGGGCGCTGATCAAGGTGCTGCTGCCGGTGATGCGGCCGGGGATCGTCGCCGCGTTCATCTTCAACTTCGTCAACTGCTGGAACGAGCTGTTCCTTTCGGTGACGCTGATGAACAGCGACGAGAACAGGACCGTGCCGACCGCCCTCAACGGCTTCATCTCCAGCTTCAACATCGACTGGGGTTCGATGTCCGCGGCGGCGGTGCTGACGATCCTGCCGACGATGGTGCTGTTCGCCTTCGCCAGCCGGCACATCGTGCAGGGGCTGACGGCGGGGGCGGTGAAGGGCTGATCAGGGGGTGGCGCGGGTGCCGGGGCCGTCGGCGGTCCGCTGTCCGGCGGCTTCCCGGGCCGCCCGCTCCAGTCGGTCGCGGTAGGCCGTCCACCAGGCCGGGTCGGCCGAGGGGAGGCTGTCGGCACCGGGCCGCTCGCCCGTCGCGCCGTCCAGCTGCTCACGCAGGATGTCGGCGTGGCCCGCGTGCCTGCTGGTGTCGGCGATGACCCGGACGACGGCGTGGTGCAGGGTCAGCCCGGCGCGGTCCTTCGGCCACCACGGCACCGTGCCGGTCGTGTCCAGCGGCAGCGCCTCGACCGTCGCGTCCGCATGCGCCCAGGCCCGCCGGTACAGCCCCACGATGTCGTCACGCGTCTCGCCGGGCGCCGCCCACATGTCCGCGTTGACCTCGGCGCCCTCCGCGAGCCACGGCAGCGGTTCCCCGGACGGACGCCCGAACGTGTCGCCGAGATAACCGAGTTCGACCCCGGCGGCGTGCTTCACCAGCCCGAGCAGATTGGTCCCGGTCGGCGTCAGCGGCCGCCGCACGTCGTACTCGGACAGCCCTTCCAGCTTCCACAACAGCGCGTCGCGCGCCTCCTGGAGGTAGCGGTGCAGATCGGCCTTGGCGGGATCGGAGTACGGCATGGGGACCAGTGTGTCGGCAAGCGGCGTCCCCGTCCGCCGAATTCGTTCGCCACGGGGCGCCGCGTACGGCACCCTCGGGGCGTGATCACGGACCACACGCGGAAGATCCGCGAGCGTTACCTCTCCGCCCCCGTCATGGCGGCACCGGCGCCGTGGCGGAAGGTGCTCGACCGGCCGGTCGGCGGCCTGTTCGGCATCGGCTTCGCCGTCCACCCCGACACCGGTCAGGACCTGGTGATGACCGTGTCGTCCGCCGGCCACGGCCTCTTCGACGCGGCGACCGGCGAGATCGTCGCGCGGGACCGGGACCCCGTCGTCGACACGCCGGACGGGCACCCCGACCTCGCATGCCCAGGGCTCGGTCCGGTCGCGGGTGCGTCCGTGCGCATCGCCGGCCTCTTCGGCGGCGGTCTGCACCGCACCACCCCCGACGGCTGGACCCTGGACGTCGTCGCTCCCGACTGGCCCGACCACCGCGTGATCCTCTCCGCGGCCGGGGGAGGAGACCACGGCGAGCCGGGCGGCACCTGGTGGCATGTCCACCACGCGTCCTGGTCGGAGTTCCGGACCGCCGGATTCTCCCCGTCCGGCCGGACCCTCGCGGTCGCCACCAGCAGCGACCTCGTCCTGTGGACGCGGGTGTCCGTGCCCGCGCTCAGCTGAGGACCGCCTCCAGGCGGCTGCGGCACTCCGCCGCGAACGCCGGGAACGTGTCCCAGTAGTACGGGATGCCGGCGACGGCGACCGCGATGGCCCAGGCACGGGCGCGCAGCCACGTCGGGGTGTCGAGGGCCAGGGTTTCCCAGTAGGCGTGGCGGGCCTCCGGCGGGAGGTCCCAGACGGGGGCGTGTTCGGCGTCGGGGAAGCCGATCGAGAGCGCGCCGAAGTCGATCACGGCGTGGAGCTTGCCGTCGCGTGCCAGGAGGTTGGCCGGTCTGAGGTCGCCGTGGAGCCACACGTGCGGTCCTTCGGGGCCGGGCAGCGCGAGCGCTTCCCGCCACAGCCGTTCCAGCGTGTCGACGTCGAGGTCCAGCCCTTCGACGGCCCGGCATGCGTCGAAGCCCGGCCCGACCCACTCGTCGCACGCCGCCAGGGTGCCTCCGCGGTACCAGGACAGCCCGTCCTCCCGCGTGGCCCCCATCAGGTCGACGCGGTGCAACTCCCGTACGAACTCCGCCAGGTCGGCGCCGAAGGCGGCCCAGTCGCGGACGGTGTCCGGGCCGGCGTCCTCGCCGTCGATCCAGCGGTGGACGGCCCAAACGACGGGATAGGCGTCGGTGGGCGTCCCGGCGTGCACGGGTTCCGGCACCTCGCGGGGGAGGAGGGGCGCGAGCCGGGGCAGCCACTGCTGCTCCTTGCGCAGGGACGGGCCGCCGTCCGGCTTGCGCGGCAGGCGGACCAGCAGATCGTCGCCCAGCCGGTACATGGTGTTGTCCGTGCCCGCGCCCGCGGGCCGCAGCGGCAGGTCCGCCCACTGCGGGCACTGCGCCCGCAGCAGCGACCGTACGAGGCCCTCGTCCACGGCGATCTCGTTCTCGTGCAGCGACGTCACCCGGGAAGTCTGGTCCGCGGCCGCCACGGAGGCCACCGGATTTCCGCCCGCCTCACGCCGGGCCGCCGTACGTGAAGCGGTATCCGGCGCAGTCGGTGAGGTGCACGTAACCGAGGCGCCGGTAGAGGGCGTTGCTGGTCGGGTTGGCCGGATCCGCGAACAGGGCGACGTCCGTGGCGCCGGCCTTCCGCGCGGCCCGGCTCACCGCGGCCGTGACCGCGCCCGCGTAGCCGTGGCCGCGGAAGCGGGACGGGGTGTAGACGGGGTCGACGCGGACCATGCCGCCGGTCACCGAGGTGACGGCCGTCATGGAGACGGGGGTGCCGTCCGGGGTCCGCCAGAAGGTGAAGTGCCGGTCGCCGAAACGGGACCGGTCCCACGCGCCCGCGTCGATCAGGTCGATGGACGGCTGCTCGCCGACCTCGACGCAGAACTCCCGGCACCAGCGCACCACGAGCTCGCGGTCCGCCGCCCCCGCGACCTGGGCGCGGCCCTCCGGGTGCGGCCGGGGCGGGGTGAGGGTGCCGAGGCGGTAGAGGTGCGTGTGCCAGAACAGCTTCGGCGTCGCGCCGGTGTGCCCCTGCCAGGCCGAGGCGAAGACCTCGGCCGTGTCCTGGTCGGCGACGACCTGGGCGGGGGTGTGGCCGAGGGCGGACAGGCGGGCGGCGAGGGCGCCTGCGTCGTCGGCGGTCAGCGGGGTGAGGCCGAGACGGCCGCGCGGGGTGAGGTAGCAGACCGCGCGGACCTCCCCCGCCGTCTCCAGCCGGCCCAGGAGGCGGTCGCCCGCGCCTGTGAGGCGCAGCTTCTCGACGTCCGTCAGCGGGGTGGTGTGCAGGGCCGGGCATGAGCGCAGGAAGGCGCCGGCCCGGGCGAGGAAGTCCTCGACGTCGGTGGTGAGATGCCAGTGGTCCGGGAGCATGCCTCATCGTGCCGGACGCGGGACCGGGCGGGCGGGGGTTCGCGCCGATCCCGCCGACGGGTGGCCGGAACGCCTACGCCTGTGCCAGCACGTCCGCGACCACGCAGCTCACGTTGTCCGGACCGCCCGACGCGTTGGCCAGGTCCACGAGTTCACGGACGGCCGCCCCGGGCTCGGGTGTGTCCGCGAGCACGCGGTGGATGTCCCCTGCGGGCACGACCGTGGACAGCCCGTCCGAGCAGAGGAGGTAGCGGTCGCCGGCGCGGGCGTCGTGCAGCCGCAGATCGGGCGTGGAGTCGGCGCCCCGGCCCAGAGCGCGCATCAGCAGGGACCGCTGCGGGTGCGAGACGGCCTCCTCGGGGGTGAGGCGCCCCTCGTCGATCAGCGACTGCACCACCGTGTGGTCGTGGGTGATCTGGAACAGCTCGCCGTCGCGCAGGAGATGGACGCGGGAGTCCCCGATGTGGACGAGGGCGAGCTGTGAGCCCGTCCACAGCATCGCGGTGAGCGTGGTGCCGGCGTCGGCGCCGTCGTCACCGGGTGAGGCGACGCCGTGCACGGCCTGTTCGGCCCGCCCGAGGGCGTCCTCCAGGGCGCCCAGCAGGTCGCCCGCCGGGACGGTCTCCGACTCGAGGCTTCGCAGGGCGTCGACGGCGGCCGCGCCGGCGAGGGCGCCCCCGCTGCCGTAGCCGTCGGCGACGGCGAGCAGGCGGGAGCCCGCGTAGGCGGTGTCCTGGTTGCTCGCGCGGACCCGGCCGGTGTCGGACAGGGCGGCGTAGCGGAGCGCGAGAGGAGCGGTGGTGCGGGACATTGCGGGGTCCTTCCCGGTCAGATGGTCGACGAGGAAGGCCGCCAGGTCCCGCCGCGCGGCCGTGTCGGCCTCGACCCGCGCCCAGTACGCGCGGATCTCGCCGGCCGCCTCGCCCGGGTCCATGGCGCACACCTGCCGGATGCGGGCGAGCGGCATGCCCAGGCGCCGGAGCCAGGCGACCAGCCGTGCCTGCTCCAGCTGCTCGGGTGCGTAACGGCGGTAGCCGGTGTCCGGGTCCACGCGGGCGGGAGTCAGCAGACCGAGCTCGTCGTACAGCCGCAGCGCCTTGGGCGACAGCCGTGACGCCTTCGCGAACGCGCCGATGGTCAGCAGCTCCATGCGTGTCCCTCCTCGTACCGGGCCCGTCGCCCGGCACCGTCGATGCTGGGCGCTGCCCCAGGGTGAAGGTCAACAGCGGATGGTCCGGCACCCGGATGCATCCGGTGCGGATGCCGTCCGGCTCGCCGTCGACGTGAGGAGAGGGGACCACAGGGCCGGCCTCGCGCACACCCTGTGGGCGGCCGGTTCGGACATGGGGTGACCCGTCTCAGTAGAAGTGGGCCATCCCGGTGCGCTGACCTGGGTGGTTTCGGCTCGGCCTCGAACACTGCACGGGTCCCTGTCTCACCGGCGACGAGCCGGGCCACCGCGGTCAGGAATTGCTCGGGGCATCGCTGATGTAGGACGCGGTGAGCTCGGCTCTCGTCTGGTGATCTTCAGGAGTGCAGTCGGCCCACCCGCACCCGGCCAGCGTCCAGGTGATGCGTATGCCGGATGTCACGGCTGCTTCCCGGTGAGGAAGTTCCGGACGTCGGCCGCCAGGCAAGTCATCTGCTCGCCGGCTTCCAGCCAGGTGGTCGCCGAGGCGCTCCAGCCGCCAGCGGCCTGTGGCCACGGCCGCAAGACCCAGGTCAGCCCGACGTAGCCGCCGGATCGGAAGACTGCCGACACCGTCAAGTCTTGGTCGTTGGTCTGCCAGCGTCGTTCGCCGTCCCATCCCTGGTAGTCGGCGGCGAGGTATTCCAGGAACGTGGTGAGATCGCTGGCCCAGATCCAGGCGACGACCTCGTTGACACGAGCGGTCAGGCCTGGGGCCCGTAACTCGACGGCATAGTGCACGGAGTCCGCGTCGAAGCTGAACCGGTCGCGGAACGTCACGCCCACGGAGGGGTTGTTCTGGCATCGGATGGTCACCCAGGGCTTGTCATCGGTGCCGCGGTCAGAAGATGCCATGCACGGGACGGTAGGTCAGCGCCGCCTTCGCCGTCATTCGGATTCGTCGTCGGCGGCGTGCAGCAGGGCTTCGGCGATCGCGCGGACGCGATCCATGGTGATGCCGTCGCGCTGTTCGACAGCGAGGGGGTGGTCGGTGGGTTCGAGCTCGACGAAGGGACGCTCGTCGACCGGGCGGGTGTGGACGTTGGTCTTCAGGTTGATGGTGCTGGGCGAGTAGACGGGCAGGTCGGTGGTGAGCCAGCCGAAGTAAGGTTTCTCGGATTCGCGCCCTGGCGTGTCCCAGACGTCCGCCGCGCGGGAGAAGTTCTCGCGGCTGAGGGAGACCCAGACACCCCAGGAGAACACGTTGTCGGTGCCGATGACTGGTATCTCGACGAGGCCCTTGACGAAGTAGTGCTGCGCCTTGATGACGCACTGATCCGACGACAGCAGGCAGTCGGGGGCGTCGGCGAAACTCGGGTCCCAGACGTAGGGGGCCGGTGTCGAGTAACCCATCGGCAGTTCTGCATGTCGCTCTCCGCAGCACGAGCAGGTGAATCCGAGATCGTTGGCCATGGGCAGGAGCCTAGTGATCGGCTTCGACAACAGTGAGTGTCGGCTCAGCGGCTAGTTGCGCGGGTGAGCTGGGGCGTGTTCATCATGGCGGTCCCCACCCCGGTGTCGCGGACTTGAGTTCCGTGAGGACCACGCCCGCGCTGTGGTCCGGAGCGCTCGCTCTTGTGGCAGTCGGCGGTTGAACTCGGCCTTGAACTGCTCGAACATCGCTTTGTCGTCGGCGAGAGGAGCCTGCGCCAGTGCGGGGAAGCGTAGAGCGGGATCGGGCGGACCAGTCCGTTGACAGGGGACAGCCGACGGAGTCGTTCTGCCCGGTCACTGCCCTGGCCGCCGTACCGCCAGGACAGCCGGAACGGCTGCGATACCACCGCCACCACATCCGGTTCGGCATCAAGCCTCATCAGGACGGGAACGCACGCACCTGTCCGGCCGCCTCGAAGCAGACAGGCCACATCACTTCAAGCGGCCCGCCGAGCGACTCGCCTCGCGCAGCGACGTACTCCGGCCACAAGTCCTTCGCCTCCACCAGGCACCCCCATCCGGCGCTGACCAGGGCTGAGCAGGTGGGACGACCGTAGGTAGCGCCGGACGAAGCGGTGGGCCAGAACGAGCGAGACAGATCAGCAGATGGCCGAGGTTGAAAGCGACAAGCGATCAAACGGTTCAGACAGACCGGGACTGGGTCACCTTCAGCGAGACGCGTCATGGGGCGAGCCTGGTCGGCGGAGGGCACCCCGAACGCTAGCGCACTCTTGCAAGCGGGGTGCTTGCAATTGTTAGCGGGGTGCGTCATGGTGGGGGTATGGCATCCCTGAACGTCGGCGGACTCGGTGAGTACCTGCGCGAGCAGCGGCGCAACGCGCAGTTGTCGCTGCGGCAGCTCGCCGATGCCGCCGGGGTGTCCAATCCGTACCTGAGCCAGATCGAGCGCGGGCTGCGCAAGCCCAGCGCGGAGGTGCTCCAGCAGGTCGCCAAGGCGCTGCGCATCTCCGCCGAGACGCTGTACGTCCGCGCCGGGATCCTCGACGCCGAGCGCGACCGGGACGAGGTCGAGACGCGCGCCGTGATCCTCGCCGACCCCACGCTGAACGAGCGCCAGAAGCAGGTGCTCCTCCAGATCTACGAGTCCTTCCGCAAGGAGAACGGATTCGGGGGCACCGAGGACGGTGAGGTGGATCCCGTCGGGCCCGGGCCGGGTACGGAGGGCTCCACCAGCAAGGGCGGCAGACCCGCCGAGCGCCCCGGCCACGAGGCCGGCGGCGACGACAACGGTCCGCGGCGGACGGCCGGCTGAGCCGGCCAGGGCTCCGGACGCCCGCCACGGACCACACAGACCCTCAGCCGAACACGACATCCGGGAGGACCATCACCATGGCCATCACCGACGACCTGCGCAAGACCTTCAGCGACCCCAAGCCGCTCTACTTCGCCGCCGGCACCGCCGATCTGGCGCTGCAGCAGGCCAAGAAGGTGCCGGCTCTGGTGGAGCAGCTGCGCACCGAGGCCCCGGCCCGCATCGACGCCGTGCGCAACACCGACCCCAAGGCCGTCCAGGAGCGGGTGACCGTCCGGGTCCGGGAGACGCAGGAGACCCTGCAGGCCAAGGCCAACGAGCTGTTCGGGACGATCGACACCGACCTGAAGAAGCTCGGCGAGACCGCCCAGGACCTGGCGCTGCGCAGCGTGGGCGTCGCCGCCGAGTACGCGGTCAAGGCCCGCGAGACCTACGAGAAGCTCGCCGAGCACGGTGAGCAGGCCGTGAAGACCTGGCGCGGCGAGGCCGCCGAAAGCATCGAGGACATCGCGGTGGCCGTCGAGCCGCCGGCCGAGCCGAAGCCGTCGGCCGGCCCGGCCGAGGCCAGGACGGCCGAGACGCCTGCCGAGGCGAAGCAGGCGCAGGTGAAGCCGGCGGACGCCAAGCCTGCCGAGGCCGCCGCGCAGAAGCCCATCCCCCCGAAGAAGGCGCCGGCGGCCCGCAAGGCCACGGCGAAGAAGACGACGCCGCCCGCGAAGTGAGCGGCGTCGCACCCCGCTGAAGCGGGACGGAACGGCACGGGCCGGGCACTTACGCGGTGCCCGGCCCGTTCACCGGGTAGCCGACCGGCGGATGCGGGTACGGTGACGGCGGGAAGACGACGTGGCGCCCGTCGGCGGCGCGGCAAGGACGACGGCGCGGTGGACGAGCCGATTACGGGTGGTGGACGTAGTGCTGATGCAGGGCTTCACTGACTTCTTGTGGCTGCTGAGCATGGCTCTGATCGTGTTCAGCGGCTTCGCGCTGATCGACGCCGCCACGCGCCGCGAGGACGCCTACCGGGCCGCGGACAAGAAGACCAAGCCGTTCTGGCTGATCATCCTGGGTCTCGCCTTCGTGGTGAACCTGATCTTCAACATCCTGTCGTTCCTGCCGATCATCGGCCTGATCGCGACGATCGTGTACATGGTCGACGTCCGTCCGGCCCTGAGGTCGCTCCCCGGCGGCGGCCGAGCCCGCAGGGGCTCCAGCAGCGACGGCCCGTACGGCCCGTACAACGGCGGCCGCTGACCGGGACCCGGCCCGCCGGGTCCCGGAGACCGGGGCATCCCGCCCCTGAGCCGTGACCGCGGGCGCGTCGTGGTTTCTCGCGCAGTTCCCCGCGCCTCTTCGATGCGCGGTCACCGCAGCGCCCTCAGGGGCGCGGGGAACCGCGCGAACGGCCACGGACGGCCCGCAGTCGCCCCCGAACCCCAGCCGATCAGCGCGTCCGGTCCAGCAACAGAACCGCGACGTCGTCCGTCAGCTCCCCACCGTTGAGGTCACGCACCTCATTGACCGCCGTCCGCAGCAACTCCTCCCCGCGCAACCCCTCGGAGAGCCTGCGGCGGATCAGTTCGACCATGCCGTCCTGGCCCAGCCGCTCCCCGGTGTCGCCGACCCGGCCCTCGATCAGACCGTCGGTGTAGAGCATCAGGCTCCACTCGGCGCCCAGCTCCACCTGCATCCGCGGCCAGCGGGCGCCCGGCAGCAGCCCGAGGGCGGGACCGTTGTTGTCGTACGGCAGCAGCCGTGCGGGCATGCCGGGGCGGGCCAGCAGCGGCGACGGGTGGCCGGCCAGGCACAGGCCCGCCCGGCGGCCGTCCGGTGCGATGTCCACCGTGCACAGCGTCGCGAAGATCTCGTCGTCCGGACGCTCGTGCTCCAGCACCTGCTGCAGTGTGCTCAGCAGCTGGTCCCCGCACAGCCCGGCCAGGGTCAGCGCCCGCCAGGCGATGCGCAGCTCCACGCCCAGCGCCGCCTCGTCCGGGCCGTGCCCGCAGACGTCGCCGATCATGGCGTGCACGGTCCCGTCGGGCGTGCGGACCACGTCGTAGAAGTCGCCGCCGAGCAGGGCGCGGGAGCGGCCGGGCCGGTAGCGGGCGGCGAACCGCAGCGGGGAGCCGTCCAGCAGCGGCGTCGGCAGCAGGCCGCGCTCGAGCCGGCGGTTCTCCTGGGCGCGCAGCCGGCCCTCGGCGAGGCGCCGCTCCGCGGAGTCGGACCGCTTGCGCTCCACCGCGTAGCGGATGGCGCGGCTCAGCAGCCGTCCGTCCAGCTCGTCGCGGACCAGGTAGTCCTGCGCGCCGACCCGTACGGCCTCGGCGCCGCGCTCGGTGTCGTCGGCGCCGGTGAGGGCGAGGACGGCGTGCCGGGGCGCCAGCTCCAGGACGTGCCGGAGGACGGCCAGCTCGTCGCCGTCGTCCGCCCGGCCGGGCGCGGGCAGCGCCAGGTCCAGCAGGATGCAGTGGACGTCGTCCGTCAGCAGCCGCTCGGCCTCGGTGAGGTTGCGGGCCGTGCGGATGCGAATCGGCCGCCCGGCCTGGTCGAGCAGGTCGGGCACGATCGGCGTGCCGCCCGGGTCGTTCTCGATGAGCAGCAGCGTGAGCTGTGCGGGTGTGGTGGTGGTCGTGGTCTTCGCCGGTTCGGTGCCGGACGGGGTGGCCGCGTCGGCGGCCGCCGTCCGGTTCTCGGGCAGCTCCTGTGCGGACTCGTTCGGTGCGGCGACCGTTCCCTGACCACCTTCCGCGGCCGGGATCGCTCTCTGCCGCGGTACGGGTGCGGGCATTGTTCCGGGTTCCTTCCCTCCCCCCGAGGGCATGGCGGGGGCGACGGATCTCGGCCCTGTCCCCCCGCGTGCGTCGGACGTGAGCGGGCAGGGGATGCCCCTTCGAACGGGGACCATAGCGGGTGACTGCGCCGCAGCGGAATGGTGTGAGCCACGCCGCCCGGCCAACGGCCGCTGTCATATGCCGCGTTTGCTACCGCAGTTGGACAGGCCGGAGATGCTGTGGGGATGACGAACGTCACGTCGACGGCGCGTTGGCCACGAGATCCACGTGCGATGGGTCACGTGGCCCGTGTCACCGGGCCGTTGGGGCCGCGGGGCACCGCCTCGGGACGTCGCTCAGGGCGTCACCCGGCGGCCGGATCGGGCCGTACGACGCCCAGGATCGGCATCGAACCGGCCCCGGCGAGCGTCACCGTCCGGCCGGGACGGGGCGCGTGGACCATGACGCCGTCGCCCACGTACATCCCGACGTGGCTGGCGTCGGCCCAGTAGATGATGAGGTCGCCGGGCCGCATGTCCTTGACGTCGACGCGCTTCAGGTGCTGCCACTGCATCTGCGACGTGCGCGGGATGGTCTTCCCGGCGGCCAGCCAGGCCTGTGAGGTGAGCCCGGAGCAGTCGAACGTGTTCGGACCCTCGGCGCCCCACTGGTAGGGCTTGCCGATCTGCGCCGTGGCGTACGCCACGGCCTCGCGGCCCTGTGCGGTCGCCTTGGAGGTGAGCTCGTCGAGCACGCCGGAGCTCAGCCAGGTGGCCTGGGCACGGGCGGCGGCCTGCCGCTCCAGCCGGGCCAGCCGCTCCTTCTCCTCCTGCTCGAGCTCGGCCTCCAGCTTCTCGGCCGCCTCGATCTGTCTCTCGATCCGCTTCTGCGCCGCGGCCTTGACCTTGCGGCCCGCCTCCAGCTCCCGCATCTGCTCCCGGGCGTCCTCGGCGTACTCCTCCAAGTCCCGCTGGGTGCGGGTCATTTCCCCGAGCAGGCCCTTGGTCGCGTGCTGCTCCTGGCGGACCCGCCCGGCGCCGTCGAGGAACTCCTGCGGGTCGTCGCTGAGCACCAGGCGCGCCTCCGGCGGCAGCCCGCCGCCCCGGTACTGCGCGGCCGCCGCGGCGCCCGCGCGGTCCTTGAGATCGTCCAGCTTCTCCCGGCCCTCGACGATCTTCTTCGCCAGCCGCACGACCTGCGCGGTCTGCTGCCGGGCCTTCTCCTCGGCCGCGTTGTACTCGTCGGTGGCCTTGGCCGCCGCGCGGTAGAGCGTGTCGAGCTTCTTGCGGACGGCCTCGAGCTCCACGTCGCTGGTGACCACGGTGACGCTGGCCGTCGTGCCCGGGCCGGGTGGGGGAGTGGGCGCCGCGAACGCCGTACCGGGCACGGCCAGTACGGTGACCGCGCAGACCACGGTCACGGCCGCCGTCAGCACTCCGCGCTTGCCTGCCCCCATGCGTGCACCCCCGCCTGGTTAATCGTCAGTAACTTTTCGCTTCCGGGGGGATGCTGCCATCAATGCGCGCGAAACGACAGGGGGTGTGGACAACACCCCTTCCGCCCCGCTGGTCCCTGTACGGCCGTCATCCCGGTCGATGTGACGAACGGCCGGGGGAGATCGTTCCCGGCCGCCGCACACGGAGGCAGGGCCTCCGCCGGTCTCACCAGCCGCGTGGCGCCAACGCCCCCCACCGCACGGTGACTTCCCCCTGCCGCCACCGCGCCGGGCCGTCCGTCACCGGCCAGTCGGCCGTGAGGTCCCGCACGGTCCGGATCCAGCGCTGGCGCGCGCCGTACGAGGCGTAGGGCGCTGCGGCGGCCCAGGCGCGGTCGAAGTCGCGCAGGAAGGCGTGCACCGGCTCACCGGGGACGTTGCGGTGGATGAGCGCCTTGGGGAGCCGTTCGGCCAGGTCGGAGGGGCGTTCCAGGGAGCCGAGCCGGGTCGCGAAGGTGACCGTGCGCGGCCCTTCGGGGCCGAGCGCGACCCACACGTGCCTGCGTCCGATCTCGTCGCAGGTCCCCTCGACCAGCAGTCCGCCGCGCGAGCCGGCTGCCGGGTCGGCCGGGGCGAGCCGCGCGCACAGCCGCCGCCACACCCCGGCGACCTCTTCCTCGTCGTACTGGCGCAGCACGTTCGCCGCGCGGACCAGGACCGGGCTGCCCGCGACCGGGATCTCGAAGCCGCCGCGCAGGAACACCAGCCCCTCCCGCTCGTACGGCCGTGCCGAGGCGACCCGGGCCGGGTCGATCTCCACGCCCGCCACCCGGGTGCGGGGCGCCGCGGTGCGCAGCCGGTGCAGCAGTTCCAGCGCGGTCCAGGGCGCGGCGCCGTAGCCGAGGTCGACGGCGAGGGGGTCGGCGGCGCGGCGCAGCTCGGCGCCGTGCGCGGCCGCGATCCAGCGGTCCATGCGGCGCAGCCGGTTGGGGTTGGTGGTGCCGCGCGTCACCGTGCCCACGGGGGCGGAGGCGGGACGCGGTGTCATGAGGACGAGGGTACGGGGGTACCCGCCCCCGGATCGCGGTGCGTGCGCCGCCACGGGCACGCACCGCGCGGTCGAACGGTTGAGCTAACCAAGGCAATGATTCGGTAAAGACCGCCACCGACGGCGCCGCGCGGAAATGGGAACGCAACGTTCCGCTGTTGACGTCCGCGAGGGCCGTACGCCCTCTTCCAGCCGTGCCCGCAGCGAGGAGGAACGCCACGTGAGCCAGTACATCGCGAGGCTCGGGCGGCGCTCCCCCGCCGTACCGCCGCGGCTGCGGCTGCACCGCAGGCCACGACGCGTGGCGATGCTGTCCGTGCACACCTCACCGCTGCACCAGCCCGGCACCGGCGACGCGGGCGGCATGAACGTCTACATCGTGGAGCTGGCCCAGCGGCTCGCCGCGATCAACATCGAGGTGGAGATCTTCACCCGGGCCACCACGGCAGCGCTCCCGCCCGCCGTCGAGCTCGCGCCCGGCGTCCTCGTCCGGCACGTCGACGCGGGCCCCTACGAGGGACTGGCCAAGGAGGACCTGCCCGCCCAGCTGTGCGCCTTCACCCACGGCGTGATGCAGGCCTGGGCCGGACACCGTCCCGGCCACTACGACCTCGTCCACTCCCACTACTGGCTGTCCGGCCACGTCGGCTGGCTGGCCGCCCAGCGCTGGGGCGTCCCCCTGGTGCACGCCATGCACACCATGGCCAAGGTCAAGAACGCCAACCTCGCCGACGGCGACACGCCCGAGCCCGCCGCGCGCGTGATCGGCGAGACCCAGATCGTCGCCGCCGCGGACCGGCTGATCGCCAACACCTCCGAGGAGGCCGGCGAGCTCGTCCACCACTACGCCGCCGACCCCGCCAAGGTCGCCGTCGTCCACCCCGGCGTGAACCTCGGCCGCTTCCGCCCCGCCGACGGCCGCGCCGCCGCCCGCGCCCGCCTGGGCCTGCCGAGGGACGCGCTGATCCCGCTCTTCGCCGGCCGCATCCAGCCCCTCAAGGCCCCCGACGTGCTGCTGCGCGCGGTCGCCGTGCTGCTCGCCGACCGGCCCGAGCTGCGCTCCCGCGTCTGCGTGCCCGTCGTCGGCGGCCCCAGCGGCAGCGGCCTCGCCAAGCCGGAGGGGCTGCAGAAGCTCGCCGCGCGGCTCGGCATCGCCGACGTCGTCCACTTCCACCCGCCGGTCGGGCAGGAGGAGCTCGCGGACTGGTTCCGCGCCGCGTCCGTGCTGGTCATGCCGTCGTACAGCGAGTCGTTCGGGCTCGTCGCCATAGAGGCGCAGGCGTCCGGCACCCCGGTGCTCGCCGCGGCGGTCGGCGGCCTCCCGGTCGCCGTGCGCGACGGCGAGACCGGCTTCCTGATCCAGGGCCACGACCCGGCCGCGTACGCGCGCGTCCTGCGCGACTTCGCCGACCGGCCGGAGCTCGCCGCCCGCATGGGCGAGGCCGCCGCCCGGCACGCCCAGTCCTTCGGCTGGGACACCGCGGCCGCCGCCACGGCCGACGTCTACACGGCCGCGACCCACGCCCACCGCCGTCACGTACGCTCCCACCATGGCTGACACGGAAGCGGAGCAGCGGGCGGCACAGATCGTCGAGGGCGTGCTGAAGGACGCCGAGCTGGAGTGGGAGAGCCCGGCCCCCGGGAACTACGTGGTGAAACTCCCCGGCACCCGCAAGCTGTCCACGACGGTCTCCCTGATCGTCGGCCGGCACACCCTGTCCCTCAACGCCTTCGTCATCCGCCACCCCGACGAGAACGAGGCCGGCGTCCACCGCTGGCTCCTCGAGCGCAACCTCAAGCTGTTCGGCGTGAGTTACGCCGTGGACCCGCTCGGCGACATCTACGTCACCGGCCGCCTGCCGCTGCCCGCGATCACCCCGGAGGAGCTCGACCGCCTGCTCGGCCAGGTCCTGGAGGCCGCCGACGGCAGCTTCAACACCCTGCTGGAGCTGGGTTTCGCCTCCGCGATCCGCAAGGAGTACGCCTGGCGCGTCTCACGCGGCGAGTCCACCCGCAACCTGGACGCGTTCACGCACCTGCTGCGCCCGTCGTCCGGTACCGCCCGGGAGTGACCCCCACCAGCCGGCGGAAGTGCCGGGTCAGATGGGCCTGGTCGTAGAAGCCGGCGGCGGCCGCGACGGCGCTCGGTGACCACCCCTCCAGCAGCAGCCGCCGGGCCCGCCCCACCCGCCGTGACATCAGGTACTGGTGCGGCGGGATGCCGTACGCGGTGCTGAACGCCCTTACCAGGTGCGCGGGATGGGCGGACAGCTCGGCGCCCGCCTCCGCCAGCGTGAGCCCGTCGGCCACCCGCGCGTCGAGCAACTCCCGCAGCCGGCGCGCGAGGACGGGGTCGGGCCGGGGCGCGGCCGGCTCCCGCGACCGCAGATGCTCCCGCAGCCGCTCCCCGATCAGCGTCAGCCGGCTCTCCGCCTCCAGTTCGTCCCCCGGCCGCACCAGCGCCGAGTGCACCTGCCCGACGCGGCGGCGCAGCAGCGGATCGCGCAGGTCGGGACGGTCCACGGCGGCCCCGATGAGGTCGTCGCCGAGCCGGCTGGAGTCCAGGTACAGCACCCGCTTGCGGAAGCCCTCGGCCGTGGCCGGCTCGCCGTTGTGCGGGACGTGCGGCGGCAGCAGGGTCACCGTGTCGTCCGGGGTGCCGTGCTCGTGCCGGTCAAGGTCGTACCGCACGGCGCCGGAGTCCACGATCAGCAGCGTCCAGGCGTCGTGGACGTGCATCGGGTAGGCGTACTCGGTGAACCGGGCGTGGAACACCTCGACGACACCGGGGACGGAGGGCCGCCAGGCGGAGACGCTCGCGGGCGCCGGTTCCGGGGGCGGGGATGCCGGGGCAGGCATGCAAACAACGTACAAGACCGGCGGCGGTCCCGGACGGCAGTCTCACGGCATGAGCACGAGCACCCGTTTCGACACGAAGATCGCCGTCCTGCTGCGTGAGGACCTGGAGCCCTGGCAGCGCCTCAACGTCACCGCGTTCCTGGTCAGCGGCCTGGGCACACAGCTCCCCGAACTGATCGGGCAGCCGTACGAGGACGCGGACGGCGTGCCCTACCTGCCGATGTTCCGCCAGCCCGTGCTGGTCTTCCAGGGCGCGAAGGAGGTCCTGAAGGCGGCCCACGAACGCGCCCTCTCCCGCGCCCTTCCGCGCGCGGTCTTCACCTCCGACCTCTTCGCCACCGGCCACGACGACGCCAACCGCGCGGCCGTCCGCGCCGTCCGCACCACCGACCTGGACCTGGTGGGCCTCGCCGTCCACGGCCCGCGCAACGCGGTGGACAAGGCGCTGAAGGGGGCGCGGATGCATCCGTGAGGGCGGATGTGTGACGCAGTGAGGGCGGGCGTGACGCCGTGAAGGCGGGCGTGACGCCGTGAAGGCGGATGCGTGACGACTGACACGTGAGGACGGACACGTGAGGACGGACGCGTGGCAACGGCCGCGGGGGTGTGCCGCGTACGCTTTTTCCGTGCCCCCGCCCCGCCTCCACCGCGTCGCCGTCCTGGTGCTCGAGGGCGCGAAGCCGCTCGACGTCGGCATCCCCGCGCAGGTCTTCACGACCCGCGCGAGCATGCCGTACGAGGTGCGGGTGTGCGGGGCGGCCCCCGGCCTGGTGACCGGCGGGGACGGTCTCGCGTACGCCGTCTCGCACGGCCTGGAGACGCTGGAGTGGGCCGACATCGTCTTCGTGCCCGGGTACCGCTTCCCGGACCGGGAGGATCCGCCGCCGGCCGTCGTCGACGCGCTGGTCGCCGCGCACGAGCGGGGCGCGCGGCTCGCCGCGATCTCGACGGGCGCGTTCGCGCTGGCCGCCACCGGTCTGCTGGACGGGCGGCGCGCCACCACGCACTGGCACTACGCGCGCGCCCTCATGGCCCGGCATCCGCGGATCAAGGTCGACGAGAACGTGCTGTTCGTCGACGAGGGCAGCGTGCTCACCTCGGCGGGCGCCGCCTCCGGGATCGACCTGTGCCTGCACATCCTGCGCGGCGACCTCGGGGTGGCCGCGTCCAACCACGCGGCCCGACGGCTGGTCGCGGCGCCGTACCGCAGCGGGGGACAGGCCCAGTACGTGCCGCGCAGCGTGCCCGAGCCGCTGGGGGAGCGGTTCGCGGCGACGCGGGAGTGGGCACTGCACCGGCTGGGCGATCCGCTCACCCTGGAGGTGCTGGCGCGGCAGGCGGGGGTGTCGCCGCGGACGTTCTCCCGGCGCTTCGTGGAGGAGACCGGCTACACGCCCATGCAATGGGTGATGCGGGCCCGCGTCGACCTGGCCCGTGAGCTGCTGGAACGCTCGCAGCGCAGCGTCGAGCAGATCGCCGCCGACACCGGCCTCGGCACCGGCGCGAACCTGCGGCTGCACTTCCAGCGGATCCTCGGCACGACGCCGAGCGAGTACCGGCGCACGTTCACGCGCGGCGAGTAGCCCGCGCTGCTCGGCGGGTTGGCAGGATCCTTGTGAACCATGGCGATCCCGCCACTGTCAGCGGCGCCGACGGCGCGCGAGCCTGGATGGCGAGAGGAAGGGACACCACTCATGACTCGCATCGCCATCAACGGATTCGGCCGCATCGGACGCAACGTGCTGCGCGCCCTGCTGGAGCGGGACACCGCCCTGGAGGTCGTCGCCGTCAACGACCTGACCGAGCCGGCCGCCCTCGCCCGGCTGCTCGCCTTCGACAGCACCGCCGGCCGCCTCGGACGCCCGGTGAGCGTCGACGGCGACACCCTCGTCGTGGACGGCCGCCGGATCAAGGTGCTGGCCGAGCGCGAACCGGCGCAGCTGCCCTGGGCCGACCTGGGCGTCGACATCGTGCTGGAGGCCACCGGCCGCTTCACCTCGGCCAAGGCCGCCCGCGCCCACCTCGACGCGGGTGCGCGGAAGGTACTGGTCAGTGCCCCCTCGGACGGCGCGGACGTGACCCTGGCGTACGGCGTGAACACGGACGCGTACGACGCCGAGCTGCACACCATCGTCTCCAACGCGTCCTGCACCACCAACGCGCTCGCGCCGCTGGCCGCCGTCCTCGACGACCTGGCCGGCATCGAGCACGGGTTCATGACGACCGTGCACGCCTACACGCAGGAGCAGAACCTCCAGGACGGCCCGCACCGCGACCCGCGCCGCGCCCGCGCCGCCGGCGTCAACATCGTGCCGACCACGACCGGCGCCGCGAAGGCGATCGGCCTGGTGCTGCCGAACCTCGACGGCAAGCTGTCCGGCGACTCGATCCGCGTTCCGGTGCCGGTGGGGTCGATCGTCGAGCTCAACACCACGGTCTCCCGTGACGTGACGCGCGACGAGGTGCTGGCCGCGTACCGCACGGCCGCGGAGGGCCCGCTGGCCGGCGTCCTCGAGTACTCGGAGGACCCGCTGGTCTCCTCGGACATCACCGGCAACCCGGCGTCGTCCATCTTCGACTCGGCCCTCACCCGCGTCGACGGCCGCCACATCAAGGTGGTCGCCTGGTACGACAACGAGTGGGGCTTCTCCAACCGGGTCATCGACACGCTGGAGCTGCTGGCGCGGGGCTGAGCCCTCACGCACTGTGCCCTCCGCTCACGGCACGTCCGTGGGCAGGGGGCACACCCGTTTCACTTCGCGTGTCCGCGCTCGAAGCACGCCAATTCGCCGAACTGACCACGCATGAGGCGTCGGCTCTCAGATGATGTGCTTATGTCCGAGGCGTTATGGATCAAGATCGTCGGCACGCTGCCGGCAGT
Organism: Streptomyces sp. GB4-14; assembly: GCF_022696125.1. Lineage (NCBI taxonomy): Bacteria > Bacillati > Actinomycetota > Actinomycetes > Kitasatosporales > Streptomycetaceae > Streptomyces > Streptomyces sp. GB4-14. The sequence continues at coordinate 3,528,216 of NZ_RZHO01000002.1, forward strand.
GCTCTGGGTCGCTTTCGCGGTGACGGTCTACCTCACTCTGCGGACCACGCTCATCCAGCGGATGGTGCCGCGTCTGACTGCCGTTCGAGCACTGGGTATCGAGGTCGAACTCGCCGCCGAACTGCTCGACCGAGCACAGGAGGAGAGCCGGGCGCCCGTTCCCCCGGCCGCCAAGCGCACGGCGCTGGGCCGGCTGGAACACGCCGCCGAGGTACTTCAGGGAGGCAAGGTGCTCTGGGTCGACGATCACCCTGAGAGAAACTCCGCCCTGATCGAGCTGTTCCGGAAGGCCGGCATGGAGATCGACCTCGCCCGGTCGACCGAGGAGGCCACGCGGTTGTTCCGGCGAAGGTCGTACGACGTCCTCATCAGCGACATGATGCGGGACGGTGACCGGCGGGCAGGCATCGAACTGCTGCGCAAGCTGGACCAGTACCGCGTCGATACTCCCGTGCTTATTTACGCAGGGCACTTCGACCCGGAGAGGGGAGTCGACCGGAGGATCTTCGCGGCCACGACCGTGCCGGTCGAACTGGTCCATTACGTGATCGACCTCATGGAGCGCTCGCGGCTGGGGCCGCTTTGATCGAGCCCGACGAGTACAGCCTGCTGTACCGCACACCCGGGTGCTGCCCGGGGCGACGGTGAACGTCGCGCTGCCTAGCGTGGAGACCACGGAACCGACCTCCGAACTTCCGCTAGGAGCACGCATCATGACGACCGCCCACCCCAACGCGTCCGGCACCTCCGCGACCCACACCGCCCTGTGGTCCGTCGTGGCCGTCAGCGGCGTGGCCAACCTCGTCGCGTCCGTCGCCCAGGCGCCCCTCGTGGTGAACCTGGCCACCGGCCTCGTCACCCTCGCCGCCCTGACGGCCCTCGGCGCCCGCCACCTCCGCGCGCGGCGCACGCGCGTCTGACTCCGCCGGGCACGGCTATTCCGTTTCCCGATTGTCAGTCGCATGCCATATGTTGCGCCTCGGCGGCGTCCGACACCCGTCTCGGGTGAGGGGGGACGCGCGGCCTCTTCCATCCTCATGTCCGGTGAGCACCGGACTTCTTCCTTGGGGGCTCATCCCTGTGCGCAGGCGCAGCATCGCGACCGCGACGGCACTCGCGGTCGTTCTCAGTTCCGCGGCTCTGGTGGGGGGCACCGCGGCTCCGGCGGCGGCCGATTCGGCGAAGGTCCTTCCGGTGAGTTCGGTCGGCGACATGGTCGTCGACGGGACCCACCAGCGGGTCTACGTCTCCGACCCGACCGGCGGCAAGATCGTCGTCACCGACTACAGCGGCGCCGTGAAGGCCACGCTCACCGGTCTGTCCGGGGTGTCCGGCCTCGCCGTGTCCGACGACGGCGGCCAGGTGTACGCCGCCGTGACGACGGGCGACCGGATCGTCTCGGTCGACACCACCACGTACACGCAGACGGCGAGTTACCCGGTGGGCGCGGCGCCCGGCGACCTGGAGGTGGTGGACGGCCGCGTCTGGTTCGCCCACGGCGCCGACTTCGGCTCGCTGGACGTCTCCGGTCCCGAGCCCGTCGTGCACCTCGGCCTGCGGGGCGACGCCGACTTCTACGGCGCGAGCAGCATCCTGGCCTCCGACCCCGCAGTCCCGGGCACCCTGGTCGCCGGTGGCGGCAGCTACGTCGCCGTCTACGACGTCTCCGCCGACGGAGCCGGTCTGCGCGCCACCACGTACGTGGGCAGCGGAGTGAAGCAGCTGGACCTGACGCCGGACGGCAAGCAGGTCCTCACCTCCTGGGGCCAGGGCTACGGCTACAGCCTCGGCGCCTACTCGGCCACCGACCTCAGCGAGCAGCCGGGCTATCCCATCGAGGCCTACCCGAACGCCGTACGCATCGCGCCCGACGGCAGCATCGCGGGCGGCAGCTTCTCCTGGTACGACCCCGACGTCCACATCCACCGGCCCGGTGACCCGGTGCCGGTACGGGAGTACGACTTCCCCAACACCGGCAACAGCAGCGGTGCGGACACCCTCGTCGACGGCGCGCTGGCCTGGGCGCCCGACTCCAGCCGGGTGTTCGCCGTCTCCGTGAACACCTACGGCACCCACACCCTGCGTGCCCTGACCGACCCCACCAAGGAACTGCCCGCACTCACGGTGTCGGCGCCGGCGAAGACGGAGCGGGCCAAGAAGCTCACCGTCACCGGCAAGCTCACCTCGAAGACGCTCCCCCCGGCCGGGACGGCCCTGACGGTGACGCGCACCGACGTCGAGTCGCCGAAGGGCAGGGCGCTGGCGTCCGCCAGGCTGAAGGCGGACGGCAGCTTCTCCTTCACGGACACCCCGCCGGCCGGCGGCAAGGTCACCTACAAGGTCACCTGGGCGGGCGACGCCACGCACGCCCCGGCGTCCGGCGCGGACACGGTGGAGGTCTCCCGCAAGGCGACCTCGCTGACCCTGAACAACAACGGCAGGGTGTACGCGTACGGCAAGAAGGTCACCTTCACCGCGCACCTCGGCACGACGTACAAGAACCGCACCGTCTCGATCTACGCGGACCCCTTCGGCGCCGACAAGCCCAGGAAGCTGCTGAGGACGGGCAAGGTCAACTCCAAGGGCAACCTGTCGGCGACCGTCACCCTGACCCGTGACACCACGGTCAGCGCGGTGTTCACGGGCGACGCCCGCTACGCCTCGAAGACCGCGAAGTCCACGGGCTACGCCAAGGTGAGGGTCTCCACCGCCGTCTCGAAGCACTACAGGACGGGGAAGATCGGCTCCAAGGCGTACTACTACTTCCGCAAGAACACCGACCCCGTGTTCACCACGACGATGACCTACTACAAGGGCCGCGCCCAGCGTGTCCAGGTGCAGGTCTGGTACGCGGGCGCCTGGCGCGACACGGCCGCCGAGTACTTCGCCCTGAACACCAAGGGCAAGTCGGTCGTACGTCTGGAGGCACCGGGCGAGTCCGGCATCCGCGCCCGCCTCCGCTCGTCCTACGTCAACGGCTCCTCGGGCGACTCGGTCAACTCCACGACGCACGGCGCCTGGAGGTACTTCACGTTCACCCGGTGACCCGAGCGCCATGAGGACGCCTCCCACCCGCGCCGTACGCGCGAGTGGGAGGCGTCAGCGTTCCGCCCGGGCGGGCTCCGACCCGAACCTCTTCCATCGCCCTTCGGAGATCACCTCGACGTCGCCGTCCACGACCTTGACGGCCGTCTGTTCGTCGATGGCGTAGGACGGAACGCCGATGTCCGCGGCCCAGCGCTCCGCGTCGGCCATGGTGTTCTGCGGGAACGCGTCCAGGTGCGGGAAGATCGAGAAGTCGACGACTCCCAGGGTGCGGTCGTCCGGGGCGGACGGCCACTCGACGAAGTACGCGCCGATCCGGGGCGTCATCACCATGCTTCCGGCGCTCACGCCCACCCACACCGTGTCCGGCAGCGACGGCAGCAGATCCGCCAGCCCGGACTCCCGCATCCAGTGGCACAGGTAGGTCGCGTCGCCGCCGTCGACCAGCAGTACGTCGGCGTCCCGGACCCAGGGGACCCACCGCTCGGCGCCGATGCTGGGCAGCGCGGTGAGTTCGAGGACGCCGAGCGTCCCCCAGCCCAGACCGGTCAGGTGCTGCCACAACGGCTCCGCGGCCGCGAGGCCCCGCACCGAAGCCGGACCGCACATCGGGTGACCCCACTGTGCCGTGGGGACGCAGAGGGCACGGCACTCGTCGATCGGCTTGCCGAGGAGCTGCACGAGTGCCGACCGGATGCTCGGGTTCGTGACGCCGCCCGACGTGAGCAAGAGCTTCAAGGTGCCTCCAGATGCGCGGAAGGTGGACGCACCTGAGGACTCCCGACCGTGCCGGAACTCATCGGGTCACCCAGGGTCAAGGCGGCATGGGGGATGTTGCGGCTGCTCGACCCGGGCGGGCTAGGGTGCTCGCCATGGCTTTGGACCGAGAAGGGGTGAGGCTGCCGCGACTGCGGCCGGCCGAGGTCGCAAGGCGAGGCGTCGTCTTCGGCCTGTTGGGCGTGGTGCCGCTCATGCTGGTGACTTTGAGCATCAGTGATCACAGCGATCGAGAAGAGTTCCTGGCCGTCTTCAGTGGCCTGGGATTCTTCGGTGCGATCTTCCTTGTGATCGGTGCCGGCTTCTGGTGGCTCAGCAAGGAGGACATCCGACGCCTGCGGGACTGGAACACCATCACCACGCAGGCCGCCTCGGTCACGGTCATAGGGCCGATATTCCTGCGCTCGGGGCTGTGTCTCCTCGTCCTCGGAGCTGCCTCCTTCGGGCTGTACCACCTCGTGGACGCCGCGCCTTACGACAGCTGGTTGTACGAGTAGAACTCGCCCCGGCCGGGAGACGGCCCAGGGTATGAGAAGAGCCCCCTCGCGAAAGGCAGGGGGCTCACTCGCGTGCGCTTACTCATGGGCATGATCGGTGAGTACCTGCGTGTCACGCCTGCTGAACTCGGCCGGGTGATCCGAGAGCCTGAGTGGGCTTGGGACTTGGTTGAAGAGGTCCGGAACACCGAGGAGGAGACGCAGCCTGCGCCGGCCGAGGCGCGTCACTTCAGCACGTACAAGGCGTGGGACATGCTCCGCTTCCTGCTGGCGTACGTCGAGTTCCCCGTGAACGTGATCCAGGGTGAGGAGCCGTTCGCCGAGGATGAGGATTGGGGCTACGGACCTCCGAGGTACCTGCGACCTGAGCGGGTCAAGCTCGCAGCGGAGACTCTGCGGGCTACCAGCTATGACCAGCTCCTTGGAGATGTGGATCCTGCCGAACTGACCAACGCCGAGGTGTATCCCCTCAGGTGGGGCGAGCCTGGCGCACTGGAGTGGGATCGTCACTGGTACGACGACCTCACTCAGTTCCTCGAGGCCGCCGCCGAAGCGGAGGACGCGGTGCTCGTCTGGTTGGACTGATAGGCGGACACAGCGGTGAGACCTCAGCTGGAAGCTCGTGTGCTTCGGTCTTCGCTGCCTAACTGAGGGACCGAACGGTGTCCCGGATGGTTGGTCGCCGACCGATCGCCCGCTGTTCCCCGTGGTTCCCCGCACGATATGGCACGCGTCTGGCACGCCTCTCCTCGACTCCGGGGCTGGGCTCCGATGAGCTGACCCGACCCGCAGACCGCCCAACCGCCGGAGTGCGCGGACTTCCCGCCTCGGCGATGGGAGGATCACCGTGCCGGCGACCGTATCGAGGAGGGGGCCGAGGTGCTGTCCACCGAACTGAAGCACACGTTTCAGGTCGCCGCGCCGCCGGAGGAAGTCTTCGCGCACCTGGCCGAACCGCTGCACTACGTCGGTCTGTCGCCGCTCGTCGTTGCCGTCCGTGACGTGCGGCGCAACGGCGGCACCGTGACCTACACGGCCGTGGAGCGATTCCGCTTCCTGGGCGTCCTGCGGCACGACAACATCATCGACGTCACCCTCGCCGCCGTCCCGGACGGCCTCCCGCACTCCGCCGAGATCTTCGGGGAGGTCCGTAGCCCCGGCCGGGTCCGCATGAGCTACCGATTCGTCATCGACCGCCACGAGGTCGGCAGCGTTGTCACCGACACCCTGCGTCTCCGGACGCCCCTGGGCCTGTTGCGATTCGCCGCTTCCAAGGCGAGAGCGGCCCAGCAAGCCCGGGCCCGTGTTCTGACGAACCGTCTAAACACCCACTGATCACAAATCGTGACCGCTGCACGGAAGTCGTGCCAGAACCCGAGAATGGGCAGCAGATGTTCACCACTTCGGGCGGCGCCACAACACACCGAGCATTCGAACACTGAGTGCGTCGCTTGCCGCAGTCACAGCCGGAGGCGGCGGTCGGCACTTGCCTGCGCGGCGTTGACACTCCACGGCGGTGACGGGTGTGGTTCCCGCAACGGATGAGAAAACATGTTGGCCGGCTGTCGGCTAGCTGCGATGATGCGTCTGTTTCCCAGGCGGAGGGCATTTGTTCGTTTTTGTGTGTGACGGATGTGGCACCGAGTTGACCACCCCGCTGTCCCAGGTCTCACTGCCAGTCCACGCCCGTCAGAAGTACGGGAACGGAGCCCAGCTGCCGGTGCTCATGGAGCCCGGGACGTTCGCCGTCGACCCGGACCCCTGGGGAGGGCCGTGGCGAAAGTGGGACGAGATCGACCCGGGCGAGGCAGAGGCACGCGGCATCTACGCGCCGGTCCACGCCCTGTCCGACAGCACGCCCGGGGCGAGTGTCATCGCGCGCCCGGTGACATCCGTGGAACCCGGCTGATCCCCGAGAAACGCGGCGGTGCCTGCTGCGGCCTCGACGGAGCCGACGGACCCAACGTTGCCAGCGAGACGTGCGACCTCCCCGTGGCGACCAGGATCGACGACTGTTCACTCTGGCAGGCAGTGCGGCTCAGCCCGGACACCGTGCACCGCGTCCCCGTCGACGGTATCCACGCCGCTCCCCTCTCCTGGGCGGAGCTGGCGGACAAGGGGGAGGGGACGCCACCGTTCGAGCCGATTGCCACGTGGGGAGGACGGCTGGGGTCGAATCACTACTGGTCGTGGAGCCCGCAGTGGGAGGCGGCAGCCGGCCATGCGCTCGCCCACCTGCTGGCCGCCTCACAGGGTCAGCCGGTGAAGGTCCCGGACGGTCTGACCGCGGACGTCTTCCAACGCGCACTCGACACCCTGCTGCCCGCAGGGGCCCCGAAGCGGCACGCCGTCCTGGCCGGCCCGGGACAGCCTTCCCCCGACGCGGGCGTCAACATTCTTCTCGTGCCGGTCCATCCGCAGACAGGCCAGACCTGGACCCCCACCGGCCCGACCGCGTCGGCGTACCTGGTGCCCCTGCCGCTGGGGGTGTGGCGGTGGCTCATCTTCCCCCAGCCCTACCTGCCCGCTCCCGCATCGGGCCGCATACCCCAAGACGTCCTCCGCGACGACCCGCTCCCACTGCTCCCCAACCACCTGTTCCGGGCCGACCGGGGAACGTTCCAGCACACCCTGGTCCGGCTACCAGCCGTGCGCAGCCCGTGGCTGCGCACCATCGTCGAGAACCTCACAGAGAGCACCTCGGTCGGTCTCTTCTAGCAGTTGGGCAACCGAACAGCGCCAAACTCCCGCGCCTCCCAAAGCGATCGACATCCGCTGCCCAATCCCTTGAACAAAGCCATGCCGGCGCTGTTGATGCGGCTCCTGCGCCTGGTCGCCATCTGCTCGTGGTGTGGAACCTTGGGTATGGGGAGTGAACGGCGCGAGCAGATGCGGGTGCTTGGGGCAAGTCCGAAGCGCTACTGATCGTTCTCCGCATCCGCGTCCGCCGCTGGGGCCGGCGCACCTGACTGCCCAAGACGGCCCAGCTCCACCAAAAAGCCCCCGCCCCGCGAAGAACTCGCAGGTCGGGGGCTTACCGGTGTCGCGTTACTTCTTCTTGCCCTGGTTCTTCACAGCCTCGATAGCCGCCGCGGCCGCCTCCGGGTCGAGGTACTTGCCGCCCGGCGTGACCGGCTTGAAGTCGGCGTCGAGTTCGTAGTACAGCGGGATGCCCGTCGGGATGTTGAGGCCCGCGATGTCGGCGTCCGAGATGCCGTCCAGGTGCTTGACCAGCGCGCGGAGGCTGTTGCCGTGGGCGGCGATGAGGACCGTGCGGCCGGACAGGAGGTCCGGGACGACCGAGTCGAACCAGTACGGCAGCATGCGGACGACGACGTCCTTCAAACACTCCGTCTGCGGACGCAGCTCCGGCGGGAGGGTCGCGTAGCGCGGGTCGGAGAACTGGGAGTACTCGGCGTCGCGGTCCAGCGGCGGCGGCGGGGTGTCGTAGGAGCGGCGCCACAGCATGAACTGCTCCTCGCCGAACTCCGCGAGCGTCTGCGCCTTGTCCTTGCCCTGGAGGGCGCCGTAGTGACGCTCGTTCAGGCGCCAGCTGCGGCTGACCGGGATCCACAGGCGGTCCGCGGCCTCCAGCGCGAGCTGGGCCGTGCGGATCGCGCGCTTCTGGAGCGAGGTGTGGAGCACGTCGGGCAGCAGGCCGGCTTCCTTGAGCAGCTCGCCGCCGCGCGTCGCCTCCTTCTCGCCCTTCGCGGTGAGGTTGACGTCCACCCAGCCGGTGAACAGGTTCTTCTCGTTCCACTCGCTCTCGCCGTGGCGGAGGAGGATCAGCTTGTACGGTGCGTCGGCCATGTGCCCGAGCGTAATCGACGCCCCGCACGGCCCGCGCGCCCTGCCCGCCTGGCGGACGGTTGACGGGATCTGTTAATCGAGTGGCCACCCGGGGGGCCGGCTTCGTAAGTTGTGCTTGCCGCTTCAGCCGCTTACACCACCCCGGGCCGTGCCCGGGCGCCAGGGGGGCCACCCATGTCAGTCACCGGAGTCAGACGTGCCCTGAGCGAGTCCGTCTCAGGGCTTCCCCGCGCCTTCTGGTGGCTGTGGACCAGCACCCTGGTCAACCGGCTCGGCGCCTTCGTCGCCACCTTCATGGCGCTCTACCTCACCCTCGACCGGGGCTACTCCGCCTCCTACGCCGGTCTCGTCGTCGCGCTCCACGGGCTCGGCGGGGTCATCTCCTCCCTCGGCGCCGGCGTGATGACCGACCGGCTCGGGCGGCGGCCCACCCTGCTCGTCGCCCAGACCGCGACCGCGTTCTCCGTCGCCCTGCTCGGCTTCGTCCACGACCCGGCCGCCATCGCGGCCGTCGCCTTCCTCGTCGGCATGGCGTCCAGCGCCTCGCGGCCCGCCGTGCAGGCGATGATGGCGGACATCGTGCGGCCGGAGGACCGTATCCGGGCCTTCTCCCTCAACTACTGGGCCATCAACCTCGGTTTCGCCATCTCCTCCGTGGGCGCCGGCTTCATCGCCGAGGTCAGCTACCTCGCCGGTTTCCTCATCGAGGCCGGGATGACCCTCCTCTGCGCCGTGCTCGTCTTCGTCAAGCTGCCCGAGTCCCGGCCGGAGCAGAAGGCCGCCGGAACCGGCGGCACGAAGGAGGACTCCGTCTCCCTCGGCACCGTGCTGCGCGACGGCCGGTTCATGGGCGTCGTCGGGCTGTCCTTCCTCATCGCCCTCGTCTTCCAGCAGGGCTACCTGGGACTCCCGGTCGCCATGGGCGAGGCCGGCTTCACGCCCGCCGACTTCGGCATGGCCATCGCCGTCAACGGCGTCCTGATCGTCGTCCTCCAGCTGCCCGTCACCCGGCTGATCGAGCACCGCGACCCGCGCCGGATGCTCGTCGTCTCCTCACTGCTCGCCGGATACGGCTTCGGGCTCACCGCCTTCGCCGGGTCGGTCGGCGTCTTCGCCCTCACCGTCTGCGTGTGGACGCTGGCGGAGATCGTCAACGCGCCCGTCCAGACCGGTCTGGTCGTACGGCTCTCCCCGGTGCACGGGCGCGGGCGCTACCAGGGCGTCTACACCTCGTCCTGGGCGGTCGCCGCCCTCGTCGCCCCGCTGCTGTCCGGCTTCGTCATCGACCGCTGGGGCGCCGCCTGGCTGTGGGGCACCTGCGCCGTCGTCGGCACGGTCGCCGGCCTCGGGTACGGGCTGCTCATGCGGCGGCTGCCGGAGGGCGCGGAGACGGACACCGGTAAGGACACCGAGCCGGTGAAGCCGTCCACCGAGCCCGCCCGGCCCGCCGGGCAGACCGCCTAGAACGCCCGCGCGCCGCAGGCCCCGCACGCCGTCACCGGCGCGCGGGGCCTGCGTACGTCCGTCATCTCACCCGCACTGGCACGGGCTGCCCGACTGGCACCCGCAGCCGCACCCCGAACCGCAGCCGCAGGCGGCGATCAGGGTGAGGTTCCTGACCTCGGCGGGTTGCTCGGTCTCGCGCTCCTGCGTGGGGTCGGGCGTCGTGCCAGGGGATTCGGCCATGGGTCCCTCCTCGGGCTGGGGCCTGCGCACACCTGCTCCCCATTGCACGCCCGCCCGGCCGGGCGCATCAACGGCGCATCGGGGGCGGCGGAAGCTCACCCGCGCCCCCGACCGCCGCCCGCACGCCGTACGCACAGCGGCCTCAGCCGCCCTCCACCCCCTGCACCGGCGCGATCTCCGGCTGCAGATCCGCCTGGATCTCGTCCGCGTGCTCGCCGGTGACCAGGTACACCACCCGCTTGGCGACCGACACCGCGTGGTCCGCGAACCGCTCGTAGTAGCGGCCCAGCAGGGTGACGTCCACCGCCGTCTCGATGCCGTGCTTCCAGCGGTCGTCCATCAGGTGCTGGAAGAGGGTGCGGTGCAGCAGGTCCATCGCGTCGTCGTCCTGCTCCAGCTGGAGCGCCAGGTCGACGTCCTTGGTGATGATCACCTCGGCCGCCTTCGCCATCAGGCGCTGGGCCAGCTGGCCCATCTCCAGGATCGTGGCGTGCAGGTCCCGCGGCACCCCGCGCTCCGGGTAGCGCAGCCGCGCCAGCTTCGCCACGTGCTGAGCGAGGTCGCCGGAGCGCTCCAGGTCGGCGGACATCCGCAGCGAGGTGACGACGATCCGCAGGTCGGTCGCCACCGGCTGCTGCCGGGCCAGCAGGGCGATCGCCCGCGCCTCCAGGTCGTGCTGCAGCTCGTCGACCTTCTGGTCGGCCTCGATCACGCTCTCCGCGAGCTTCAGATCGGCGTCGAGGATCGCGGTCGTGGCGCGTCCGATCGCCGATCCGACCAGCCGGGCCATCTCCACCAGACCGTCGCCGATCGAATCCAGTTCCTCGTGGTACGCGTCCCGCATCGGAATTCCTCTCGTGCGTCTCTGTCCGGGCTGTCCGGGTCCGGGCTCTGAGGGGCCTGGGTCCCACCCACGCTCCCACGTTCCGTCCGTCACGCGTCCGGTTCCGTCACCTCGCGTGAACCGGTCCTGGCCTGTAGGTGAACTCTGGGCGACGAGTGTCCGAGGTCGCCCGCCGAGCGCTGTGGGCTGCGCTCGCCCCATGCCTAACCTGGACGCATGGACGTGAACGCGGCGGTCGCCGCAGCGGCTGCGATCGCCGGACTGCTCACCGGTGTCATCGCCATGCTGGCGTTCCGCGTCAGTGAACGCGAGCAGCGGCGCCCCACCCGTACCTCGCTGCACACCGACGCCGTGCTCCCGCCCGGCGTCGACACCGTGCTCTCCGTGCTGCGCTCGTCCGCCGTGGTGCTCGACGAGCACGACGGCGTAGTGAAGGCCAGCTCGGCCGCGTACGCCCTCGGCCTGGTCCGCGGCGGCAAGCTCGCCGTGGAGCCGATGCTGAAGATGGCCCGCGACACCCGGCGGGACGGCGAGATACGGCAGGTCGAGCTGGACCTGCCCCGCCGGGGGACCGGGCGCGGCGAGGCCCTCGCGGTGTCCGCGCGGGTGGCGCCGCTCGGCTCCCGGCTGGTGCTGCTGCTGGTGGAGGACCTCACCGAGGCCCGCCGTATCGAGGCCGTGCGGCGGGACTTCGTCGCCAACGTCAGCCATGAGCTCAAGACCCCCGTCGGGGCGCTGTCCCTGCTGTCGGAGGCCGTGATGGACGCCTCCGACGACCCCGAGGCCGTGCAGCGGTTCGCGGGGCGCATGCAGATCGAGGCGACCCGGCTGACCAATCTGGTGCAGGAACTGATCGACCTCTCCCGCGTGCAGAACGACGACCCGCTGGAGGACGCCGAGCCGGTCCCGGTCGGCGAACTGGTCGCCGAGGCCATGGACCGCTGCCGGCACCAGGCGGGCACCAAGGAGATCACCATGACCGCCGCAGGCGCCGCCGGCCTGCGGGTCTGGGGCAACCGCGGCCAGCTCGCCGCCGCGCTCGGCAACCTCGTCGAGAACGCGGTCAACTACTCGCCCGCCCGCACCCGCGTGGGCATCGCGGTCCGTTCGGTCGCGCAGCCCGGCGGGGACCTGATCGAGATCGCCGTGACCGACCAGGGCATAGGCATCTCCGACAAGGACAAGGAGCGGATCTTCGAGCGCTTCTACCGTGTCGACCCCGCCCGCTCCCGTGCCACCGGCGGCACGGGGCTGGGCCTCGCGATCGTGAAACACGTGGCCGCCTCGCACGGCGGGGAGGTCACGGTGTGGAGCGCCGAGGGCCAGGGCTCCACCTTCACCCTGCGGCTTCCCGAGGCCCGTCCGGCCCGCCGCCGCCGGCCGTCCGAGCGGGACGACTCCGAGAGCCTCGACGGCGAGGCCGCAGGGACGTCCCACCCCTCCCCCCACACGTCCGATCCATACGCAACGCTTCCCTCCCCGGAGGTCCTTCCGTGACCCGAGTGCTCGTCGTCGAGGACGAGGAGTCCTTCTCCGACGCCCTGTCGTACATGCTCCGCAAGGAGGGCTTCGAGGTCGCCGTGGCGACCACCGGGCCCGACGGACTCGACGAGTTCGACCGCAACGGAGCCGACCTCGTCCTTCTCGACCTGATGCTGCCCGGGCTGCCGGGCACCGAGGTGTGCCGCCAGCTGCGCGGCCGCTCCAACGTCCCGGTGATCATGGTGACCGCCAAGGACAGCGAGATCGACAAGGTGGTCGGCCTGGAGATAGGCGCCGACGACTACGTCACCAAGCCGTTCTCCTCGCGTGAGCTGGTCGCGCGGATCCGCGCGGTGCTGCGCCGGCGCGGCGAGCCCGAGGAGACCGCCCCGGCGGCCCTGGAGGCGGGCCCGGTGCGGATGGACGTCGACCGGCACGTGGTGACCGTCGGCGGCACCAAGATCGACCTGCCCTTGAAGGAGTTCGACCTGCTGGAGATGCTGCTGCGCAACGCGGGCCGGGTGCTGACCCGGATGCAGCTCATCGACCGGGTGTGGGGCGCGGACTACGTGGGGGACACCAAGACCCTCGACGTCCACGTCAAGCGTCTGCGCGCCAAGATCGAACCGGACCCGGGAGCGCCCCGCTATCTGGTGACCGTGCGCGGGCTGGGCTACAAGTTCGAGCCGTAGACCGCCGAGTCCGTAACCGCCGAGTCCGTGGACCGCGGGCCCGTGGTCTGCCGGCCCGTGGTCTGCGGGCCGGGACGACGGCCGCACGACGCGAAGGGCGGGACCCCGGTCGGGGTCCCGCCCTTCGGCGTGCGATACGTGGACGGCTGTCAGTGGCCGGACGCGTCCTGGCTCGCGGAGGCCGCGTCCGAGGGGGTGCCCGACGGGGCGCCCGTGCCGGCGGGCTCGTCGCCGGAGGTCTCCTCGCCCGACCCGTCCGACTGCTCGCCCTCGCCCGTGGCCTCGTCGGCCGGCTTTCCGGAGGCGTCCGCCGACGGCGACGCGGAGGCGCCGGCGGCGGGGGCCTCGCTCGGGCCCCAGCTCTCGAAGAAGTGCTCGGCCGGGAAGACGATGGCGCGCAGGCTCACCTCGCCGGTCTCGCTGAAGGTGAAGGTGATCTTCTGGGCGTTGCCGTCCTGGACGGCCTCACGGCTGCTGGGCAGCACGGCGGAGGCGTTGCCCTCGCCGCCGAGGATCAGGCTGCCGCCGGCCGGGACGACCAGGTCGCCGTCGCCCTCGGCGGGGGACAGCTCTGCGGTCTTGCCGGTGCCGGGGACGGTGACCGACTCCAGGGTCTGGTCCTTGTCGCCCGAGTTGAACAGGGTGGCGGAGATGACGGCGGGGCCGGTCGACTCCAGGTCGGGCTGGGTGATGACGGTGGCGTTCTGCACCTGGATGTCACCGACCGTCGTCGCCGCGTTGTCCGGCTGGATCTGCAGGGTCTGGGCGTTGTTGCCGGCCGCGCACGCGGAGAGCGAGGCGATGGAGATTGCGATGGCGGCGGCGGCGAGGGCGCCGCGTCGAAGGCTGCTGCTCACGGCGGCGGCAACTCCTTGACTCGAGCGTGTGTGGCGACCGGGTAAAGCCGCCCTAAGTGTCTGTCAGCGGCCTCAGGTTACCGAGCCTTCCGCAGGCTGCTGCACCCGACCCTCCCCACGCCTACCCGGGTCGTCCCCGTGAGGCGTGCCCGCGCCGGGGATGTCACCCGATCACCACCCGACGCCCGCGACACACGCCACACCGGTCACACGGACCACAAGTGACCCGCCGGTAAACAGCCGCCACTTCCGTCCGGAGCGCCCCTTCATTACGCGGGCGCGCATTTCGGTGAAGGAATGAGGGGGACCCCGGCAATTGATCACCGGCCGCCGATCCTCACACCGTGTGATCAATTCCGGAATCGGCCGGAACCGGCTCGGCTCACCGAACGGAGTAGCGGAAGTCGCACTTCTGGAACCGGACATTTGGGGCTGTTCGACCGCTCGTGGCGGGCTCCGGAAGGGTGTAACGTGCGCGTTTCGCTTGCCCCGGAGAGCGGCTCCGACCTGCGAATACCTGCTTCCGCTAGCCGCCCGAAGCACGTTCCTGTTGCTGTTGTCAAGCCCCGAGAATGGCCCTGACCTGCGAAAACGCCATTCAGAAGACGCCGTATCCGTGTTACCCTGGATAGCCACGGAAGGGGTACCTGTCACATGACGTTCAAGGTTGGCGACACCGTGGTCTATCCCCATCATGGGGCCGCGCTGATCGAGGCAATCGAAACTCGCCAGATCAAAGGCGTGGACAAGACCTACTTGGTGCTGAAGGTCGCCCAGGGTGACCTGACGGTACGTGTGCCAGCGGACAATGCGGAGTTCGTCGGCGTGCGTGATGTGGTCGGTCAGGACGGGCTGGACCGGGTCTTCGAGGTGCTGCGCGCGCCGTACGCCGAGGAGCCCACGAACTGGTCCCGCCGGTACAAGGCAAATCTCGAGAAGCTCGCCTCGGGCGATGTCATCAAGGTCGCGGAAGTCGTGCGTGACCTGTGGCGCCGGGAGCGGGAGCGCGGTCTCTCCGCCGGTGAGAAGCGCATGCTCGCGAAGGCGCGTCAGATTCTGGTCAGCGAGCTGGCCCTCGCCGAGAACACCAACGAGGACAAGGCCGAGGCCCTGCTCGACGAGGTTCTCGCCTCCTGAGTTCTCCGAGTCGTCGCTCCGCCCGTCGCGTGCCCTCACGCCGGCCGTCGGAGCAGCACTCAGCGCACTCAGCGCATCGAAATGCCGCGGTGCCCGATGACGTCCAGGACGTCGCCGGGCGCTGCGGCATGTTCGTACCCGGACACCCTCCGTAGGCTGCACTTGCGCCGGAACGGGGAATGTGTCATCACTCACGTCCCCACCCCTGGCGTGCCGGGCCCGGGCGATCGGCTCGACCAGAGTCACGGAAGGGGCTGGTCAAGGCGGAACGCCCGGCACTTCCCCGCTCACAGGAGCGGGGCACGCCCAGGCCATACCCACGTAGGCCGAGCCCACAAACCTGACAGGAACCATGTCTGACGATCCGCTCCCGCCGTCCTCGCCGACCCCCGCACCCGGCCGTCCGACGGTCCGGACAGCGGCCGTCATCCCGGCCGCGGGCCGGGGTGTGCGGCTCGGCCCCGGTGCGCCCAAGGCGCTGCGCGCGCTCGGCGGCACGCCCATGCTCGTCCACGCCGTGCGCGCGATGGCCGATTCCCGCGCCGTCTCGCTCGTCGTCGTGGTGGCGCCGCCCGACGGCGCGGGCGAGGTCAAGTCGCTGCTCGACACGCACGCGCTGCCCGAGAGGACCGACGTCCTGGTCGTCCCCGGCGGCGAGAGCCGCCAGCAGTCCGTGAAGCTGGGCCTGGACGCGCTGCCCGAGGGCTACGACATCGTCCTGGTGCACGACGCGGCCCGCCCGCTGGTCCCGGTGGACACCGTCGACGCGGTCATCGAGGCCGTACGCGACGGAGCGCCCGCCGTCGTCCCCGCGCTGCCGCTCGCCGACACCGTCAAGCAGGTCGAGCCGGCCGCCACCCCCGGCGAGCCGGAGCCCGTGGTCGCCACCCCCGACCGTTCCAGGCTGCGCGCCGTCCAGACGCCGCAGGGCTTCGACCGGGCCACCCTGGTCCGCGCCCACGAGACCGTGACGGACGACGTCACCGACGACGCGAGCATGGTCGAGCGGCTCGGACTCACCGTCGTCACCGTCCCCGGGCACGAGGAGGCCTTCAAGGTCACCCGCCCGCTCGACCTGGTCCTCGCCGAGGCGGTCCTGGCGCGCAGGAGGCTCAACGATGGCTTCTGAGACCTCCCCCCTGCCGCAGGTCGGCATCGGCACCGACATCCACGCCTTCGAGGACGGCCGCGAGCTGTGGTGCGCCGGCCTGAAGTGGGAGGGCGAGGGCCCCGGGCTCGCGGGACACTCCGACGCGGACGTCGTCGCGCACGCCGCCTGCAACGCCCTGTTCTCCGCCGCCGGCCTCGGCGACCTCGGTCAGCACTTCGGCACGAGCCGGCCCGAGTGGTCCGGCGCCTCGGGCGTCACCCTTCTCACCGAGGCCGCGCGCATCGTCCGGGAGGCCGGCTTCCGCATCGGCAACGTCGCCGTCCAGGTCGTCGGCCCCCGCCCCAAGGTCGGCAGACGCCGCGAGGAGGCCCAGAAGATCCTCTCCGAGGCGGCGGGCGCCCCGGTCTCGGTCTCGGGCGCCACCACGGACGGCCTGGGCTTCCCGGGCAGGGACGAGGGCCTGATGGCAGTGGCGACGGCCCTGGTCGTCCGAGAAGGGTGAGAGTCCTCGCCCGAGGGGCGCGGGGCCGTGTCGGCACGCGGCTCCGCCGCGTGGGCGCGACACGGCCTCACCGGGCCGGCACGTGACATGTGACCCCGAAACCGCCGGAGGCACGCCGCACGCCCCCGCGCCTACTACCCTTGGAGCCGTGACTATTCGCCTGTACGACACCAGCGCCCGGCAGATCCGTGACTTCACCCCGCTCCGGCAGGGCTGCGTCTCGATCTACCTGTGTGGCGCCACCGTGCAGGCGGCGCCCCACATCGGCCACATCCGCTCCGGCCTGAACTTCGACATCATGCGCCGCTGGTTCGAGTACCGCGGCCTGGACGTGACGTTCGTCCGCAACGTCACGGACATCGACGACAAGATCATCGCCAAGTCCGCCGAGCAGGGCCGCCCCTGGTGGGCCATCGGGTACGAGAACGAGCGCGCCTTCAGCGACGGCTACCGCGCGCTCGGCTGCCTGCCCCCGACCTACGAGCCGCGCGCCACCGGCCACATCACCGAGATGGTCGAGATGATGCGCGGCCTGATCGAGCGCGGGCACGCCTACGAGGCCGACGGCAACGTGTACTTCGCCGTCACCTCGTTCCCGGACTACCTCGAGCTGTCGAACCAGGAGCTGGACAACCTGCTCCAGCCGTCGGGCGACGGCGAGACCGGCAAGCGGGACCCGCGTGACTTCGCGATGTGGAAGGCGGCCAAGCCGGGCGAGCCGAGCTGGGAGACGCCGTGGGGGCGCGGGCGCCCGGGCTGGCACCTGGAGTGCTCGGCGATGGCGCACAAGTACCTCGGCACCGCCTTCGACATCCACGGCGGCGGCCTGGACCTGATCTTCCCGCACCACGAGAACGAGATCGCCCAGGCCAAGGCCTACGGCGACGAGTTCGCCCGGTACTGGGTGCACAACGCCTGGGTCACCATGAGCGGCGAGAAGATGTCGAAGTCGCTCGGCAACTCGGTGCTGGTCAGCGAGATGGTCAAGCGCTGGCGGCCCATCGTGCTCCGCTACTACCTGGGCACCCCGCACTACCGGTCGATGATCGAGTACAGCGAGGAGGCCCTGCGCGAGGCCGAGTCCGCGTTCGCGCGGATCGAGGGCTTCGTGCAGCGCGTGGTGGAGAAGGCCGGCGGGGTCGTCGAGCCCGCCGCCGAGGTGCCGCCCGCGTTCGCCGAGGCGATGGACGACGACCTGGGCGTCCCGCAGGCGCTCGCCGTCGTGCACACCGCGGTCCGGCAGGGCAACAGCGCGCTGGCCGCCGACGACAAGGAGGAGGCGGTCGCCCGCCTCGCCGAGGTCCGCGCCATGCTCGGCGTGCTCGGACTCGACCCGCTCGACCCGCACTGGGCCGGCGACGGCGACCGCGGGGACGACCTGCACGGCGCCGTCGACACCCTGGTCCGCATGGTCCTCGACCAGCGTGAGGCCGCCCGGGCCCGCAAGGACTGGCCCACCGCGGACGCCATCCGCGACCAGCTCAACCAGTCCGGGCTGGTCATCGAGGACAGCCCGCAGGGCCCGCGCTGGAGCCTCGGCCCCCGCTGAGGCACCGCCGCGGACGGCTGCGGAACAGCCGCGGACCCGTTACGGGGCCTCCCGGTCCCGGCCGGGCGCAAGATCGAGTGTGCCGTCCGGGCCGCCGGGCGGCACACTGCACAGACACACTTACGAACACGGGTGCGCCCACCCACGTGGGCGCACCCCCACGACTTCACGGAGACGGATACCTCATGGCCGCGAACAACCGCCGCATGTCCGGCAAGAAGGGCGCGCAGGTCGGCAGTGGCGGCCAGCGACGCCGGGGCCTGGAAGGCAAGGGCCCGACCCCGCCCGCCGAGATGCGCAAGGGGCACGCCAAGCAGCGCGCCGCCCAGGTGAAGGCCCGCCGTGCCCAGGGCCGCACCACCCAGCGGCGCGGCGGCCGGTCCGCCTCCGAGCTGGTCGTCGGCCGCAACCCGGTCGTCGAGGCGCTGCGCGGGGGCGTGCCCGCCTCCACGCTGTACGTCCAGCAGTTCATCGACAACGACGAGCGGGTGCGTGAGGCGCTGCAGCTCGCGGCCGAGCGCGGCGGCATCAACCTCATGGAGGCGCCCCGCCCCGAGCTGGACCGCATGACCAACGGCCTCAACCACCAGGGCCTGGTCCTCCAGGTCCCGCCGTACGAGTACGCGCACCCCGAGGACCTGGTCGCCGCCGCGCACGACGAGGGCGAGGACCCGCTGATCGTCGCGCTCGACGGGGTCACCGACCCGCGCAACCTCGGCGCGGTCGTCCGGTCCGTCTCCGCGTTCGGCGGGCACGGCGTGCTCGTGCCGGAGCGGCGGGCGGCCGGGATGACCGCCGGCGCCTGGAAGACGTCCGCGGGCACCGCCGCGCGGACGCCCGTCGCCCGCGCGACGAACCTGACGCGGGCGCTGGAGGCGTACAAGAAGGCGGGCGTCCTCGTCGTCGGTCTCGCCGCCGACGGGGAGGCCGAGCTGGGCGACGTCGAGGCGCTGGACGGACCGGTCGTGATCGTCGTCGGCAGCGAGGGGAAGGGCCTGTCCCGGCTGGTCGGCGAGACCTGCGACGTACGGGTGCGGATCCCGATGCCGGGCGGCGCCGAGTCGCTCAACGCCGGTGTGGCGGCGGGCATCGTGCTCTACGAGGCGGCGCGCCGCCGTAGCTGAACGGGTGTGCGACTTCGTCACCCACTTGGTGGATTCCGGAGGGTCCGGACCGGCTTGACGCGGTCCGGACACATCTGGCCGGTCAAGGCAGTGTCCTAACGCCTTGTCACTCGGTTAGATGAGTGTGGACACCAGAACACCACCCCGCACACCCACGGGGGACCGCTCGTCGGGACTCGACGACGCGCCCGCGCTGAGCATGGTGAAGGTGCCGAGCGATCCGGCGCAGGTCATCGTGAACCACGCCAGCTTCCGTGTGCAGCTGGCCGGCCCGGCGCGAGGCGTCCGGTCGCCGCGGATCGCACGGCACCCGACCGCCGCCGCGGACACCGCGCGGATCCCCGTCGTCACCACCGTGGGCGCGCGTCCGGCCGCCCCGCGCCGCCGTCCCGTCGTGTGGAGCGGCAGGTCCGCCCCCGACGACACCGGCGCCCACCGCCTCCTCCAGGCCGTACGGCACGGGGGCCTGCGCCACGCCGACGAGCCGCTCACCGACTCCGGGAGCACCCGGGTCGTTCCGCACCAGGGCGGCGACGGGTACAGCGGGTACGACGACGACACCCAGCCGCTGGAGAGCCCGTTCGTCGGCGCCCAGCGCGGCCACTCCGACGGGCCGCTGCTGCCCCCGATGCGCACGGTCGGCAGCGCGTACGACGAGGACGCCTACGAGGACGCCTACGAGCCCGCGTACGAGATCGAGGAGCGGCACGAGGGCGGCCGGCGCGCCCGGCGGCACGGGGGCGACGACCCGGCGCGCCACGCGTACTATCCCGGGCGCCGGATGAACCTGGGCGTCGTGCTGCTCCCGCTGCGCGTCCTCCTCGGCGGGATCTCCGTCTACGCCGGGATGAGCAAGCTGTGCGACCCGCTCCACTTCGACGGCGGGCCGCGCGGGTCCATGGTCAAGTGGCTGCACAGCCTGCACCCGTGGGACGTCGCCGAGCCGCTGCGGCAGTTCGCGCTCGCCCACCCCGTCGGCACCGGGCTCGCCATCGCGTTCGCCCAGGTCGTCGTCGGTGTCCTCACCGTCCTCGGCTGCTGGCAGCGGGTGGCCGCCGGCGTCGGGGCGATGCTGTCGGCGGCGCTGCTGGTGAGCGTGAGCTGGAAGAGCGCCCCCGTCTACGAGACGCCCGACATCATCTACCTCGCCGCCTGGTCGCCGCTGATCATCGCGGGCGCGCCCGTCTACTCCGTCGACGGCGGCCTCGCGGGCCGCGCCTGGCGGCGGCTCGGGCCGCGCGCCGACATCTGGGACCTGCGGCGCTACGTGCTGCGCCGCGGCGCGCTCGTCACGTTCGTGGTGTGCGGGTTCAGCATGCTCGTGGGCGCGCTGCTCGGCGGCGCCGTCCGGGACGCGGACCGGGTGGTCGTGCCCGGCCCCGGCGAGGCGCCGCGCAACAACCTGCCGGGGTCCCCGCTGCCGGAGGAGTCCGGTGAGCGGAAGGGGAAGGACGAGAAGGGGACGCCGTCCGCGTCCGACTCGCCCACGCAGGGCGCCACGTCCGGCTCGGCCGGCCCGTCCGCCGGGACGAGCAGCACCCCCGGCGCCACCCAGGGCGCGGGCGCCTCGACGGGGGCGCCCACCCAGACCCAGGGCAGCACCGGGCAGGCCCCGCCGCAGCAGTCCTCCCCGGAGGGCCAGGCGCCGAGCACCACCGCGGGCCCTACCTCGGGCGGCGGCGACGGCTCCGGCGGCAGCGGGGGCGGCACACCCGGCGGCGACGAGGGCGGCTCCTCCGACCGTCCCGGCCTGGTGGGCGGCCTGCTGGGCTAGCGGAGGGCCCGTCGGTACGACAGCGGGGTCCCGTACGCGATGACGTACGGGACCCCGCTGCTGTTGGCTTCGGTGGCATCAACGCCCGTGGGAGGCAAGCTCCTTGGCGGCCTCGGTGAGGTCCTTGGCGGTGTCGATGGCCCGCCAGTAGGAACCCTGCGGGATCGTGAACCCGGCGAGGCGGCGCTCGCGCGCGAGGTGCGGGAACGTGGTGCGCTCGTGGTCACCGCGCTCCGGGAGCAGGCCGGCGAACTCGGGGGAGAAGACGTAGACGCCCGCGTTGATCTCGAACGTGGACGGCGGGGCCTCGATGAAGTCGGTGATCAGGCCGAACCCGTCGGTGCGGACCGCGCCCCACGGCAGGCGCGGGCGGGCCAGTGCGACGGTGGCGACGGCGTCCCGCTCGGCGTGGAAGTCGGCCATGTCGCGCAGCGAGAAACGGGTCCAGATGTCGCCGTTGGTGGCGAACCAGGGCCGGTCCGGGTGCGGCAGGCGGGCGGCGGCGTACTTCAGTCCGCCGCCGCGGCCGAGGGGTTCCGTCTCGACGACGGTGGTGACGGAGACGGGCAGGTCGGTGGTCTCCAGCCATTTCTCCAGCACCTCGGCGAGATGGCCGCAGGAGACGACGACGTCGGTCACGCCCTCCTCGGCGAGCCAGGTCAGCTGGTGGCCGATGATCGGGGTTCCCGTGCCGGGGATCTCGACCATCGGCTTGGGCCGGTCGTCGGTGTACGGACGGAGCCGGGATCCCTGGCCGCCGGCCAGGACTACGGCTTGCGTGGGGCGGGACACGGCACGCGGATCGGTCATGCCCGCACTTTACGCGGCCTGGGGCCGCGGACCATGGGCGGTCCGGGGCGTCCGAGGCGATGTCATCGGGGCGTCATCGGGGCCCGCCCCGGATGCCCCCGGGGTGAGGGAGCCACGTTGCCTCGTCCCGGCTGGCCGGGGCCGTGCTGCCCGCGACACGGGCGGCGCGCGTCAGCAGGCCGTCGAGAACCCTCGTCACCGCCGGCCCTGGTGACGGGTGTGCCGGGTGCCGCCCGTAGTGCGGTGGTGGGACGGAGGCAACTGCCATGCCGAGCAGCGGTGTGTACCTCGCGCCCGCGGACCGGACGAGGCCCCCCGCGATCGCCACGGGCCGCGAGGAGTTGTGACCCGCGCCGGAGCAGGCGGGGTGCGACGGGTGCCGGGCCACGCGGAGGGGCGGCGGGTGTGGGGCCCGTTGCCGGCGGACGGTCGCGGGGTGGGCATGGGGCCGGTGTCGCGGTGGCGGCGAACGGGAGTTCTTCGACGCGCGTTGGGGCGCTGCCGCGGCCGACCGGGCCACCGGGCCCACCGGGCGGCCGACGGTCGCCGCGCGTCGGTGAGGCGCCCGGGACCGGGCCGGCTGCCGGACCGGAGGTGGGACGCGGCCGCGACCGGATGCGCAGGAGTGCTAGCCGTTGGCCGCCACCACTCCCGATGCGAACGACGTGTCGCAGACCGGGCGGGCGTAGGACTGGGCCTTGGTGGGGCCGTAGAGGCGGACGGCGGCCTTGCCCAGGGAGCGGGCGATGGAGGCGCAGTGCTCGGCGAGGGACGGGCGGTCGTTCACCGCCTGCTGGAGCTGGGTCAGTGCGGCGCCCGGGTCCTTCTTCTGGAGCTCCATCAGAAGGTGGTCCCGCAGGACGTCCTGGGGGGCGCGGGCGGCGGCCCGCGAGGAGGCGCCGGCGGCGGACGTGTCGGCGGCGGTGAGCACCGGACTCTGGGGTGTCCCGGACCAGTTGACCGACGCGACCGCGAGGGTCCCGGAGAGCACCAGGACGACGGGCAGGACGAGGGCGAGGGAACGGCCGATCCGGCGGGCGGGGCCCCGGCCGCGTCGCGTCTGAGGGTGAAGGGAGTGCGTCACGCGTGTGAGGGTAGCGTCCGGTAGCCGGGGTGAAACATTCCGTCACCGTTACGGGGGACGAGGAATGCCGACTTCCGCACCGCGTGTTGACGAGTTGGGGTAAATTGCCCGAATGCCCGGGGTATTTGTCGACAACGCGAGGGGCCCCGCAGTGGTGCTGCGGGGCCCCTCGGGTGTCAACTCGCTCAGTCGGACAGGCGCGCGCCCGTCGACGTGGAGAACACGTGGGTCTCGCCGGAGCGCGGCACGACGTGCAGCGTGCTGCCCTTCTCCGGGACCTCACGGCCGCCGACGCGGACCACCAGGTCCTTCGCCTCGCCGCCGACCTGCGCGGTGCCGTAGACGAAGGCGTCGGAGCCCAGCTCCTCCACGACGTTGACGGTGACCGCCACGCCCTGGTCGGAGTCGGCGCCGGCGACGTCGAAGTGCTCGGGGCGGACGCCCACGGTGACGGTCTTGTCGCTGGTGGCGGAGAGCGCGTCACGCTGCACCGGCACCACCGAGTTGCCGAACTTCACACCGCCGTCGGCGACCGGGACCTCGATCAGGTTCATGGCCGGGGAGCCGATGAAGCCGGCGACGAAGAGGTTCGCGGGCTTGTCGTACATGTTGCGCGGGGTGTCGACCTGCTGGAGCAGACCGTCCTTCAGCACCGCGACGCGGTCGCCCATGGTGAGGGCCTCGACCTGGTCGTGGGTGACGTAGACGGTGGTGATGCCCAGGCGGCGCTGGAGCGACGCGATCTGCGTACGGGTGGACACACGGAGCTTGGCGTCCAGGTTGGACAGCGGCTCGTCCATGAGGAACACCTGCGGCTCACGCACGATGGCGCGGCCCATCGCCACACGCTGACGCTGACCGCCGGACAGCGCCTTCGGCTTGCGGTCCAGGTACTCGGTGAGGTCGAGGATCTTCGCGGCCTCCTCGACCTTCTTGCGGATCTCCGCCTTGTTGACGCCGGCGATCTTGAGCGCGAAGCCCATGTTGTCGGCGACCGTCATGTGCGGGTAGAGCGCGTAGTTCTGGAACACCATGGCGATGTCCCGGTCCTTCGGCGGCAGGTGCGTGACGTCGCGGTCGCCGATGCGGATGGCGCCGCCGTTGACGTCCTCGAGGCCCGCGAGCATGCGGAGCGAGGTGGACTTGCCGCAACCGGACGGGCCGACCAGGACGAGGAACTCGCCGTCCGCGATCTCGATGTCCAGGGCGTCGACGGCGGGCTTGGTCGAACCGGGGTAGATCCGGGTCGCCTTGTCGAACGTGACAGTGGCCATGTGAATGGTCCCCTTCTACCGGCAGGAACGTGCCGGACGATCCGAGTAGGAAGGTGATGCCACGACGGGTGTTCCGTTGTGGTGTGTGGTCCACACGAGTGAACTGGCTCAGGACGGTACCTGGCGTTCACCTGCTTGTCAGCAGGTTCCGGGCTGTGAATTCCGCGGAAACTTTCGATCCTGTTCGTATCGGTCGGCTTCGTGTGGGCCGGCTTCGTGTGGGCCGGCTTCGTATCGGTCGGCCAGGACCGCCACCGCCTCGGCGACCGCCCTGCGCAGTCCCGGCGGGCCCAGCACCTCCGCCTCCACGCCGAGGCGCAGCAGATCGCCGGTGGCCACCGCCTCCGACTCCACCGGCAGCTCCACCTCCACCCAGCCGTCCGCGTCCGGCGGCCCCGCCCGGGCCACCGCCCGCGCGCCCGCCGCCCCGAACTGCATCGGCAGCAGCTTCCGCCCGCGCGGGGACAGCCGCAGCCGTGCCGTGCCCTGCCGCAGCGCCGCCTCCAGCCGCCGCGAGGACTCCGTCCAGTACGCGGCCAGGTCGAACCCGGCGGGCCGGACGAACTCCTCGCCGGTCTCCTCCACCTCCTGGAACCGCGAGACGCGGTAGGTGCGCACCGCGTCGTCCGCGAGCGCGATCAGGTACCAGATGCCGCCCTTCAGCACGAGCCCCAGCGGCCGCACCTCCCGCCGCACCTCGCCGCGCCAGCGCGCGTACCGGGTCCGCAGCACCCGCCGCTCCCACACCGCCCGCGCGACCGCCGCCAGGTGCGGCACCGGGTCGGCGTCCCGGAACCAGGCCGGCGCGTCCAGGTGGAACCGCTCGCGGACCCGCCGCGCCTGCTCCGCCAGCCCCTCCGGCAGAGCCGCCTCCACCTTGAGCTGCGCGCTCGCCAGGACCGCCCCGAGCCCGAGCTCCCCGGCAGGCCCCGGCAGCCCCGCCAGGACGAGCGAACCGGCCTCGGCGTCGGTCAGCCCGGTGAGCCGCGTCCGGTAGCCCTCCACCAGACGGAAGCCGCCCTGCGGTCCCCGCTCGGTGCGCACCGGCACCCCGGACGCGCCGAGCGCCTCGACGTCCCGGTAGACGGTGCGCACCGACACCTCCAGTTCGGCGGCGAGCTGAGGCGCGGTCATCCGGCCGCGGTTCTGCAGCAGCAGGAGCAGGGTGAGGAGCCGGTCGGCGCGCATGCGGCCCATTCTCGGACCGTGGCCCCGTACCTGACAGAGGGTGTCAGGTACGGCCGGAAAGCTGGCCGGCACAGCACCGGACGCGCCGTTGCAGCCGACCCTGGAAGGGACCCGCCATGCCCGTCACCGAGACCGCCGGCCACTTCACCTTCGCCGACTGGAAGGAGAACCCCGTCTCGCCGGAGGACGCCTTCCCCCGGCTCGCGCACGCCACCGTCGTCAACGCCTTCTCCGGAGGCATCGAGGCCGAGGCCACCGTCTGCGACTACACGATCGCCTACGACACCGCCGCCACCGGAACCTTCGCCGGGATGGAGCTCGTCACCGGCCAGGTCGACGGCCGCTCCGGCGCCTTCGTGCTGGAGGAGCGGGGCCGTTTCGCCGACGACGGCACCGTGCACTGCGCCTTCGAGGTCGTGGCGGGCTCCGGCACCGGGGAGCTGGCGGGGCTGCGCGGCACGGGCGGCTTCACCTACCGGCACGGTGAGGCGAAGGTGCCGTACACCTTCGCGTACGAGGTGGGGCGCGCCTGAACCAAGTGCGTGGCTCGGCGAAACCGGCACTGTGTACAGTGGACCGCGCCTCGCGCGCGCCGCGCGCGCTGCCTCCTTAGCTCAGATGGTCAGAGCAGCTGTCTTGTAAACAGCAGGTCGTCGGTTCGAATCCGACAGGGGGCTCCATCGACTCCCCGGGCCGGGACCTCCTCCGGCCCGGGTTTCTCATTGCCGAGGCACCTTCATCGCGTACGGCCGCGCAGGCGGCGGGCGATCTCGAGGTCCGCCTCGTCCAGGGGGCGGCCTTCCTCGGTCTCCCACAGGCAGTTCTGCAGCACCCGCCCGTACGTCCACGCCCGGGCCCGCGCGCGGTCCAGGCCGAGCACCTCGGTCATCGCGTCGAAGCGCCACAGGACGTCGCCGGGATCGAAGTTGTTGGCCAGGGCGGGCCACAGGTCGAAGCCGGGGTCGCCGGCGAGCGGCTTGGGGTCGATGGCGAGCCAGGGCGCGCGGTCGGCGGCGAGGACGTTCTCGTCGTGCAGGTCCCAGTGGAGCAGCCGGTCGCCCGGCTCGTCCGCGACCTCGCGCACCGCGGCCGCGCAGTCGGCGACGAGGCGGCGGGCCCCGGGGTCGGGGATGCGGTCGAGGACGGCGGGCGTGCGCTCCAGCATGGACGCGGCGATGTCGCCGAGGCGGCGCATCCCCGGGGGCGCCGGGGTGGCGTGCAGATGGGCCAGGAGACGCGCGATCACCAGGACGCCCTCGTGGACGTCGGGCTGGTGGGCGAGCATCCGGGAGGAGTCCAGGCGCTCCAGCAGCATGGTGCCGGTCGGCTCGTCGTGGTCGAGCAGCCGGACCGCCCCGTCGCCGTTCCACAGGCGCAGGGCGACCGGTTCGCCCTCGCTCTCGTGGTCGCGGATCTGCAGCTTGAGCACCGCGGGGGTGCCGTCGGCGCGGTCGACCGGGAGGACGAGGGCGCTGACGCCGTGCATGGGCGCTCCGGTGAGGCGCAGTGCCCAGCGGTCCAGGAAGTCCGCGGTGAGGTCCGGGAGGGCGGCGACGAAGGCCCGCCCGGCCTCCTTGTTGAACTTGATCTGGGCCTCGGCGAGTTCCGCGGGGATGTCGATCACGCCTCGCACGGTAGTGGGGTACGGGGGCGGGGCGCGCGCGATTTCGCGGGCCGGTGCACGGGTTTCAGGGCTCCAGGACGACCTTGCCGGTCGTGCCCCGGTTCTCCAGGGCCCGGTGGGCGTCGGCGGCCCGGGCGAGGGGGAAGCGGTGCACGGCGGGGGTGAGCCGGCCCGCGGCCGCCTCGGCGAGGGAGCGGGACTCCAGCGTGCGCATGGGGTCGTCGCCGCCGGCCCGGCGCATCATCTCGGGGCCGAGGACGCTGACCGAGACGCCGTCGACGAGGTACGGGCGGTCGCTGCCGATGCCCTGCGAGGTCCAGCCGAACACCACGTGCCGTCCGCCCGGCGCGAGCAGGCCGACCAGGGTGCGTGCGACGTCCCCGCCCACGCCGTCGTACACGACGGTGAGCTTGCCCCGGTACTCCTCCAGCCGCGCGGGCCAGCCGGGGGCGGTGTAGTCGACGGCGAGGTCGGCGCCGGCCTGCGTGGCCAGGGCGGTCTTCGCCGGGCCTCCGGCGAGGCCGACGACGGTCGCGCCCGCGTTCCTGGCGTACTGCACGAGGAGGGTGCCGATACCGCCCGCCGCGGCCGGGACGGCGACCACGTCACCGGGGCCCGGCTCGGCGAACTGCACGATCCCCATCGTCGTACGGCCCGTGCCGATCATGGCGACGGCCTGGGCGAAGTCCAGGCGCTCCGGGATCTCGTGCAGCCGTGCGGCGTCGGCGACGGCCAGTTCCGCGTAACCGCCGGGGGCGAAGCCGAGGTGGGTGACGACCCGCTTGCCGAGCCACTCGGCGGGCGTGTCCGGGCCGAGCGCGTCGACCACCCCGGCGACCTCACGGCCGGGGATCGTCGGCAGCTCGGCGGGGGCCGGGGCGGGCCCGCGCAGGCCCTCGCGCAGGGCGGTGTCGAGGAGGTGGACCCCGGCCGCCCGGACGGCGACCCGGACCTGGCCGGGACCCGGCACCGGATCCTCGACCCGCTCGTAGGTGAGGTGCTCGGCGGGGCCGAAGGCGTGCAGTCGGACGGCGTGCATGGTGCTCCCCCTGGGTCGGTCGCGGGGCGCCCCGTGCGCCCCGGTGCCCACCGTGTGACCTCAAGCGCGCTTGAGGTCAAGTGCGTCCCGGCCGAGGGCGAGGGAGACGGCCGTCAGGGCGCTGGTGAAGGACACCTCCGACAGCACGCCCGGCGCGGCGACCCGGTCCCCGGCCAGATAGACCCCGTCCCCGCGGTCCACGGCGGGCCGGTCGCGCCAGGTGGCGCCGGGCGGGTCGACCGCGCCGGTACGGGCGTCCGCCAGCGCCTCGCGCCGCCAGGTGAGCCGCTCCCGCCAGCCGGGAAAGCCCAGGTCCAGCAGCTCGTCCGCGCGGGCGGCGCCCTCGGCCTTCGACGCGTCAGGACCGACCGGGATCTGGCTCTGGATCAGCTGCTCCCCGGCCGGGGCGAGGGTGTGGTCCTGCGCGGTGAACCGTTCCAGCCATCCGGGCGCGTCCAGGTCGGACACCACGAACGGGTCGCCGCGCCGGGTGCGCAGCGCCAGGTCGACCAGCACGGTCCGGCCGCTCGGCCAGGTCAGCGAGGGATCGCGGAGGAGGCGGCGGGCGGACTCCAGAGAGGTGGCGACGACCACCGGGGTGCCGGTGGGGAGGGTCTCGACACGGGACAGGGTCTCGACACGCACGCCCAGGTTCCAGGCGTGGGCGGCCATCCGGTCGATCAGCGCGCCCCAGCCGCCCCGCGGGTAGTGCGCCTCCGGCGGCAGCTTCGTGGCCCGGCGCAGCCGCTCGTGCACGAACGCGGCGGACAGCGAGCCGGGGTCGTGGTGGAACAGCGCGACGGCCGAGTAGTGCGCGGCGGCCCGCGCGCCCTCCGGGCCGGCGATCCCGGTGGCCCAGGTGAGGAAGTCGGCGTCCACGGGCGCCCGCAGTCCGGGGCGCAGCAGCTTCAGCATCGCGGGCGGCGGGGTGCGGCGCAGTGCGCCCCGGTGGCGCAGCCGCAGCCGCGCCGCCTCCCGCAGCGGCAGCGGGGCGAGCGGGCCGAGCAGGCCCCTCGCGCGCAGCCAGGTCCAGTGCGGTCCGCCGCTGTAGAGGGCGTGCGGGCCCTCGTTGGTGCGGTAGGGGGCGTCGGCGGTGCGGGCGCGGCCGCCCAGGGTGTGGTGGGCCTCGTACAGGGTGACCTTGGCGCCCGCCTCGGCGGCGGAGACGGCCGCGGTGAGTCCGGCGAATCCGCCGCCGACGACGGTGATGCGGTGCATGACTGGGCTTCTCCCTCGGTCGGGCTCGGTCGGTCCGTGCACAACCAGGACGTCGGGCGGCGCCGGGATGTGACATGCGGGCGTTTCCGCAGGCCGGACGCGTTTGTCAGAGGCGGGGTGCAGCATGGGCGCATGGTGCGTGGAGCGGCAGGGAGACCGGGGGTGCGGGCGGCGCGGAGGCCGGAGCTGCGGCTGCCCCCGCTGGAGGCGTTCGAGGGGGGTGGTCTGGAGCCGGACGGGGACTACGACGGGCTGGAGTTCGCCGGCGCGGACCTCGCCGGGCAGGACGGGGCGGGGGCGCGCTTCATGGACTGCGCGCTGCGGGGGTGCGCGCTGGACGAGACGCGGCTGCCCAGGGCGCGGCTGCTGGACTCGGCGCTCGACGGGGTCCGCGGCGTGGGCACGGACCTGGCGGGCGCGACCCTGAGGGACGTCGAGCTGACCGACGCCCGGCTCGGCGGTACGCAGCTGCACGGGGCGGCGCTGGAGCGGGTGTGGATCCGGGGCGGGAAGATCGATTTCCTGAACCTGCGCTCGGCAGCGCTCAAGGACGTGGTCTTCGAGGGCTGCGTGCTGGTGGAGCCGGACTTCGGCGGGGCGCGCCTGGAGCGCGTGGAGTTCGTCGACTGCACGCTGAAGGGCGTCGACCTGTCCGGCGCCACACTCAAGGACGTGGACCTGCGCCGGGCGGCCTCGCTGGAGATCGCCCGCGGGGTGGACCGCCTGTCCGGGGCGGTGATCAGCACGGCCCAGCTGCTGGACCTGGCGCCGGTGCTGGCGGGGGAGCTGGGGATCGCCGTGGAGGGGTGAGTGTCCCGTACCGTGCGCGGTTCAGGGAATCGTCGAACGGGTGGCCGAGCCCACCGCGCTGCTCGGGCTGGGCCGCCGTGACGAGGCGCGGGCGCGGGCGGTTGCCGCTCACGACGCCTGTCTGGCCGTCCTCGGCCCGGATCACCGACGCACCGAGGAGGCCCGGGAACTGAGGGGACGCATCGGCGCCTGACCGTCCCCGGCCCACCCCGCAGGGGGGAGGCGCCCGGTCAGCTCACGCGGGGATAGCGGGACTGGAGGGTCCAGACCGCCGGGTTCTCGCCGAGGTCTTCGTGCAGGTCGATCAGGTCGGCCAGCAGGTCGTGCAGGAAGTCGCGGGCCTCCCGGCGCAGTTCGGCGTGGGAGAAGGTGAGCGGCGGCTCGGACGCGGGGAGCCACTCCGCCTCGACGTCGACCCAGCCGAAGCGCCGCTCGAACAGCAGCCGGTCGGTGGACTCGGTGAAGTCCAGTTCGGCGTACTGCGGCCGTGAGGCGCGCGAGCCCGCCGGGTCCCGGTCGACGCGCTCCACGATGTCGCACAGCGCCCACGCGAAGTCGAGCACCGGCACCCATCCCCAGGCTGTGGAGATCTCGCGGTCCGACTCGGTGTCGGCGAGATAGACGTCGCCGCAGAACAGGTCGTGCCGCAGGGCGTGGACGTCCGCGCGGCGGTAGTCGGTCTGCGGAGGGTCGGGGAAGCGGTTGGAGAGGGCGTAACCGATGTCGAGCACGTGGGTGATGGTGTCACGGTCCGACGGCCTTCCCGCCATAGGATCCCGGCGTGCGCATCCCCCGCCCCCTGAGCCGCGGAACCGCCGCCGCCCTGCTCGCGGTGGCGCTCGCCGCGTGCGGGCCGGGCTCCGGCGCCGAGGGGGCCGGTGACGACGGCGCGGGCGATCCGTACTTCCCGAAGGCGGGCAACGGCGGCTACGACGTCACCCACTACGACCTCGCCCTCGCCTACGACCCCGACGACCGCCGGCTCACCGGCACCGCGACCGTCGACGCCCGCGCCACCGAGGACCTGACCGCCCTGAACCTCGACCTCCAGGGCCTGGACGTGGACACCGTCACCGTCGACGGCACAGGCGCCCGCTTCGGCCGCGAGGGGCAGGAGCTGACCGTGCGGCCGCGACGCGCCCTCGACCGGGACGCGCACTTCCGGGTCGTCGTGCGTTACTCGGGCCGGCCGGAGACGGTCACCGACCCCGACGGCTCCGAGGAGGGCTGGCTGCCCACCGCCGACGGGGCGCTCGCCCTGGGCCAGCCGGTCGGCTCCATGGCCTGGTTCCCCGGCAACCACCACCCCTCCGACAAGGCCACCTACACCCTCTCCGTCACCGCGCCCGAGGACCTGAGGGCGCTCTCCAACGGCGAACCGGCCGGCCAGGAGACGAAGGACGGCCGCACGACGTACCGCTGGCACACTCCCGAGCCCATGGCGAGCTACCTGGCGACGGTCGCGATCGGCCGCTACGACGTCCACCGCGGGGAGACCGCCGGCGGGCTGCCGCTGTTCACCGCCGTCGACCCGCGGCAGGCGGCGGCGAGCCGCGCGCCGGTGAAGCTGCTCCCGGAGGTCGTGGAGTGGGCCGAGCGGCGGTTCGGGCCGTACCCCTTCTCCTCCGCGGGCGCGATCGTCGAACGCCCCGGGGACGCCGGGTACGCCCTGGAGACGCAGAACCGCCCCGTCTTCGCGGGCGCCCCCGACACGGCGCTGCTGGTCCACGAGATCGCCCACCAGTGGTACGGCGACTCCGTCACCCCGCGGACCTGGCGGGACATGTGGCTCAACGAGGGGTTCGCCACGTACGCGCAGTGGCTGTGGGAGGAGGACCACGGCGAGGGCAGCGCGCAGAGCACCTTCGACCGCCTGTACTCCGGCTCGTACTTCCCGGACGCGGGGACCGACGCGGCGCTCTGGTCCTTCCCGCCCGCCGACCCGCCGGACGCGGCGCACATCTCCGCCACGCCCGTGTACTGGCGCGGCGCGATGGTTCTCCACATGGTCCGCAGGACGGCCGGCGACGAGGCCTTCGGCCGCCTGCTGCGCGGCTGGGCGGCGAAGTACCGGCACTCCAACGCGAGCACGGACGACTTCACCGCGTACGTCGAGAAGGAGGTGCCGGAGAGGGACTTTTCCCGGGTCTGGGAGGAGTGGCTGTACGGGGAGGGGCGGCCGGCGACCGCTTCCTAGGCGGTGTCCGGGCCGGTGAGGGGCTTGCGCAGGACCCGGCACGGGCGGCCGAGGCCACGGTCGCGGCGGCGGTCGATCTCCGTCCAGCCGAGGGCCGTCCAGAAGGCGAGGCCCTGGGCGTTGTCCTCCAGCACGGCGAGCCGTACGGCGGTGTGACCGGCCGTGCGCAGGCGGTCCTCGACGAGTGCGGCGAGGCGGCGGCCGTGACCGCGGCCGTGCAGGCTCGCGTCCACCATCAGCAGGCCGATCCACGGGTCGGGGTCGGCGGGGTCGGGGTGCTCGGAGAGCGTGACGGCGATGCCCACGAGGAGGCTCGCCTCGCGGGCCAGCAGCACCTCCGTGTGCGGGTCGGACAGCTCACGGGCGAGCTCGGCCGCGACCTGCTCGGGCCGGATGGCGTACGGGTCCGGGAAGTCGCCGCTGAGGGCGTGGAAGGCGTGGTTGGAGGCGTACAGGGCGGTGACCTCGGTCAGCACGGGGCCGGGGAGGTCGCCGTCCGGGGAGAGGCGCAGCGGGTCGAGGAACACGGGGGCAACGTAGCGCGCGGCCGCCGGGCGGGCGCGGCGGAGCCCCCGCCCGGCGAACGCGGGCGGGGGCTCCGTCAGGCCGGTCGGGTGCGTCCGTCAGACGTTCACGCCGAAGTCCTGGGCGATGCCCACGAGGCCCGAGGCGTAGCCCTGGCCGACCGCGCGGAACTTCCACTCCGCGCCGTTGCGGTACAGCTCGCCGAAGACCATCGCGGTCTCGGTCGCGGCGTCCTCCGACAGGTCGTAACGGGCGATCTCGGCGCCGCCTGCCTGGTTGACGATGCGGATGTAGGCGTTGCGCACCTGGCCGAAGTTCTGGCTGCGGTTCTCGGCGTCGTAGATCGAGACCGGGAAGACGATCTTGTCGATGTCGGCCGGGAGGGCCGCCAGGTTGACGTTGATCGCCTCGTCGTCGCCCTCGCCCTCACCCGTGCGGTTGTCACCGGTGTGGACGATGGTGTTGTCCGGGGTCTGCTTGTTGTTGAAGAAGACGAAGTGGGCGTCCGAGTAGACCTTGCCCTGTGTGTTGACCGCGATCGCCGACGCGTCGAGGTCGAAGTCCGTTCCCGTGGTGGTGCGGACGTCCCAGCCGAGGCCCACGGTGACGGCGGTCAGGCCCGGAGCCTCCTTGGTGAGCGAGACGTTGCCACCCTTGGACAGGCTTACAGCCATTGTTGGGAGTCCCTTCCCTCGTTTGCGTACGGCTATGAAGCTACAGCTACCACCTTGAACGCCGGAGGGGGTGCGCGAGGTTCCGGGTCTCTTTACTTTCTTTACCCGGGTACGGATATTCGGGTGACGTGACCGGTGCGGGCGCGGGAACCTGTATGTCATGTCCGGTCCCCTTGTCGTACGCGGCTCCGTCTCCCTGCCCGAGACCGAGCTCATGTGGCGTTTCTCGAGGTCGTCTGGGCCGGGCGGGCAGCACGTCAACACCAGCGACACCCAGGTCGAGCTGCGGTTCGACCTTGCCGGGACCGAGGCGCTGCCCGAGGTGTGGAAGCGGCGGGCGCTGGAGCGGCTCGCGGGGCGGCTGACCGGCGGGGTGATCACGGTGCGGGCGTCCGAGCACCGGTCGCAGTGGCGCAACCGGGAAGCGGCGGCCGTGCGGCTGGCGGCCCTGCTCGCGGAGGCCACGGCGCCGCCGCCCGCGCCGCGGCGGCCCACCCGGGTGCCTCGGGGGATCAACGAGCGGCGGCTCAGGGAGAAGAAGCGGCGGTCCGAGACCAAGCGGGGGCGCTCCGCGCGGGACTGGTGAGACGCGGGCGGGCCACGCGGGTGTTCTTACAGACGCAGGACTCCTACGTGCTCCTCGTCGACCTTCTCGGCCGTCTTCTCGAAGCCCAGGGCGAGATAGAAGTCCTCCGGGCCGTGCTCGCCGGGATGCCACGTGACGTGCAGGGCCTTCGTGCCGCGGCGCCGTAGTTCTTCCGCCACCGCGTTCACCGCGAAGCGGCCGTACCCCTTGCCCTGTTCGTCCGCCGCGATGTTGAGACGCCACAGGCCCGAGCGGAGGTCGGTGCCGTCGTCGCGCCAGTCGAAGCCGAGGAACGCCATCACGAAGCCGACCACGCGGTCGGCGTCGACGATCACGCGGGGCCACGCCTTGTCGGGGCGGACGTACGCCTCCGCGAGGGAGTGGGCCACCGGGTCGACGGCGAATTCCTGTTCCGGGCGGACCCGGAGGGCGAGGGCGGCCTCGAGATTCGCGGGTGTGATCTTTTCGAGGCGCGGGGCCCTGGCGGTCGTCATGCGGGGAGGGTAGGCGGGCAAAGCGGCGGCGGTAAAAGGGATTTCGGGTGTGCTCAGCCCAACTGGCGGTAGCGGCCCTTGAAATAGGTGAGCGGTCCGCCTTCCGCGCTCGGCACGGCGGCCGTCATCACGCGGCCGACCACCAGGGTGTGGTCGCCGGCCGTCACCCGCTGTTCCGTGCGGCATTCCAGGGTCGCCAGCGCGCCGCCGACCAAGGGGGCCCCGGTGTACTCGCCGCGCCGGTAGGGAATGTCCGCGAACAGCAAACGGTCGCTGACCCGCCCCTTCATCGAGAAGCGGCCCGCGACGTGGCGCTGGCTCTCGGACAGCACGGACACCGCCCACAGCGGCTGCTCCTCGAGCAGCTCGTCCATGCGGGAGCCGGTGCGCAGGCTGACCAGCACCAACGGCGGATCCAGGGAGACGGACAGGAACGCGGTCGCGGTCATGCCGACGTCCTCGCCGGCCGGCGCCCCCGGGTCGTCCGGGTCCAGCGGCGGCTCCACGGCGGTCACCAGGACCACACCGGCGGCCAGACGGGACATGGCGGCACGGAACTCGTCGTTGCTCACCCCCTCAGCATGCCGGGCGGCGGGCGGAACGGTGATCGGGGCCGGGGCGGCGGGAGTGTTCAGCACACCGGAAACGCTAATCTCCGCTCCACGGACACCACATCGGACCGTGGCCCGAACCGGGACCTAGGACCAGCGGCCGATACGGGCACGATTCATGCACAATCACCACACGATCCGCGTCACGGAAATGAGCCGGGATACCGCGCGTAGACCACGCAATTGTTCACGTTTAGCTGTGACTTGAGTCACAAGGGGCAAGAATTGTTGACCCTGTGTACCGGGTGAGCAGCGCGCTGTGATTCAGTGGCGGGGAAGCTGCTGCGACGATACGCCGATGATGACCCTTGATGCGCTGCGAGGTCTCGGGGGGAGGGCGAGGATGGAGACCGAGTCGGAACCCTACGTCCGTCTTGCATCGCTGCGACAACTCCACCAGGCCATGGCCGACATGAACACGGCCCGCAGCCTGGCGGACACGTTGCAGACGGTCGCCGACGGCGTCGTGGGCGCCCTCG
The DNA here is from genome assembly GCF_022696125.1 of Streptomyces sp. GB4-14. NCBI lineage: Bacteria > Bacillati > Actinomycetota > Actinomycetes > Kitasatosporales > Streptomycetaceae > Streptomyces > Streptomyces sp. GB4-14. The sequence goes on from NZ_RZHO01000002.1 coordinate 3,563,716, forward strand.
GGTACGAGCTGGCCTGCGTCAATCTCGTACGCCCCGACGGCGACCTCGTGGTCGCCGCCCTCGCCGGGAACTCGGCGGCGGAGGCCCTCATCACCGGCCGGGTCGGCTCCCGCGAGTCCTGGGACCGCCGGCTCACCATGGGCGAGCGCTGGGGCGATCTGGTGTTCATACCGCACACCGAGGGATGGGTCCTCGACGACGACGACGTCCCGCAGTGGTACACCGACGGGCCCGCTCCCCGCTTCGAGGACGAGTGGCACCCCTCCGACCGGCTCTTCGCCCCGATGTACGCGCCCGGACCGCAGGGCGGCGGCACCTCCGGGGAACTGATCGGCGTGCTCTCCGTCGACCGCCCGCGCAACGGCCGCCGGCCCGGCGCCTGGGGCCGCGAGGCCCTCCAGATGTACGCCTTCCAGGCCGCCATCGCGATCAGCAACGCCCGGCTGCGCTCCAACATGCAGCGCGCCCTGGTCCGCCTGGAGCGCGAGCAGCAGGCGCTGCGGGCCAGCGAGGAGAGCTTCCGCCAGGCCTTCGAGTACGCGCCCTCCGGCATGGCCATCGCCGAGATGGGCGGCGACCAGCACGGCAGGATCCTGCGCACCAACGACGCCCTGTGCCGGCTGCTCGGCCGGCCCGCCTCCGCGATGCGCCGCTACTCCTTCTCCGACCTGGTCCACCCCGAGGACATAGGCACCCTGCTGCGCACCTCCGCCGAGGGCGGCCGTGCGGAGCTGCGGCTGTGCCGCCGCGATGGCACCTACGTGTGGGTCTCCCTGCGCAACTCGGTGGTCGCCGACGCCGCCGACGGACCGCGCTTCCTGCTCACCCACGTCGAGGACATCGAGGAGCGCAAGCGCCGCGAGCTCCAGCTCGCCCACCGCGCCTCCCACGACTCGCTCACCGGCCTGCCGAACTCCGCCGAACTGCGCTCCCGGCTCTCCGCCCGGCTGTGCAGCCAGCAGCCGCAGACCCTGCCGGCGGCCGTGGACTCCATGGCGCCCTACGAGTCCTTCGACTCCCACGACGCCGCCTTCGGCCCGCCCGCCTTCGACCGCGGCCACGACTTCGACTTCCCGCCCGGCAGCGACGCGTACGACGGCTACGACCACCATGTGCACACGGTCGCGCCCGCCGCGGACGCCGACGACGGCACCAAGGGGCTCGCGGTGCTCTTCTGCGACCTCGACGGCTTCAAGTCGATCAACGACCGGTTCGGGCACAACGCCGGTGACGCGGTTCTCATCGAGGTCGCCCGGCGGCTCAGCAACGGCGTGCGGGACGGCGACACCGTGGCCCGGCTCGGAGGTGACGAATTCGTCATCCTCGCCGACGGGCTCGGCCGGGCCGACGCGCAGGACCTCGCCGTACGGCTGCGCAACGAGATCATCCAGCCCATCCGGGCCGAGGGGCGGGCCGTGCGGGTCGGCGCCAGCTTCGGCATCGGATGGGCCCACTGCGGTATGACGGCCGACGAAGTGTTGAAATCTGCCGACGAACGGATGTACGTCGAGAAACGATCTCGTCCCAAACAGCACCGGCGCGCCGGATGACGTGCAGGTCGGCCGGTTGATGCGGTCCGGGTCACCCTTTCGGGTCAGAGGAACCGGGTAGGCTCGGCTTCTCCGCACGTACGTACCCGATCCGCAGCTAGGAGCACAGGGGATGACGCCCGGCAACAACGGCGCGAGCACGCCCGAGGACGACGACCCGTTCGGCTATCTGTACGCCGACGGGCAGGCCAACGGAGCCCAGCCGCCGTCCGGGGGTTACGGCTACCCGAACTCGGTGAACCGGGTGCGGCCGGTCGGTTCCCGCCAGTACGGCCAGCAGGGCCCCGCCCCGCAGGCACCGCCCCAGCAGGGCGCCTTCGGCCAGCCCAGCACGCACTACGCCGCGCCCGAGACGCTGCCCGGGGGCGCGCCCACCGCACGCACCCCGCAGCCCTCCCGGGGCTCCCGCGGCGGCGGCCCCAACACCAAGGGGCTGCTCATCGGCGCGATCGCCGTGGTCGCGGCGGTCGTGATCGGCATCGGCATCGCCATGATCAGCGGTGACGACGACGACAAGGGCGGCAACGAGGCGGGCCCGTCCCCGACGGCCACCCAGGCAACCGGCGAGCCGAGCCCGTCGGCGAGTGAGAGCGGCGAAGAAGAGTTCAAGTCGCCGACGATCGACGCGAAGGCGCTCCGTCTGTCGCCGGGTGTCACCACCGCCTCGGACGTCGAAGGTGCCGAGGCTGACGGCGGCATCTACGTGACGAACCTCAACCAGCCGGGGGCGTCGGTCACCTGGACCGTCGACGGCATCCCGAAGGACGGTCCGTACACCGTCTTCTTCCGTTACAGCACGGCCGGCGAGGCCCAGTCGATGACGCTGTCCGTCAACGGCAAGCCGTTCGGCAGCAAGTTGAACATGGACAACTGGGCCAAGGCCAAGGACGGCGACTTCTCCAAGGGCTGGACGAAGACCTACGCCTGGCCCACCCTGACCGAGGGCACCAACACCATCTCGTTGTCCTGCGGCGAGGGCGACAAGTGCAACGTCCTGCTGGACCAGGTGTGGATCAAGGAAGGCCAGGTCAAGGAATAAGCAGCAGCTAGGCGGCGGCCGCCGGTGCGCTGCACACCGGCGGCCGCCGCGTTGAGGTTGTCAGAGACGTCCGACGTCGACGCACAGAGCGGCGACCCAGCCGGTTTTTCCGGCCCAGCGGACCTTCAGCCAGTCGTTGTCGGTGGGACCACCGGACCAGCAGGTGTACTTGCCCCCGTTGTTGTTCCGCGTGCACCTCGACGCTCCGCAAGGAACCTTGGTCCTGGGGTCCTTGACGGTTGCGATCTTGGATGCCGAGGTGCTGGCGGCGGCCCGTATGGTGAAGTCGTGGCCGTCCTTCTGCCAGACACCGGCCTGCACATTCTCTGCCGAGGCTGTGGAAGTGGCCGTGACAGTGAGTGCCAGACACGTCATGCCTACTGCGGCAACCCGCCTGAGCACCGACGCCTTTCGCATGTGTTCCCCCTGCGATAGGTAGATCATTTGGTCGCTGATGATCTTATGACCTACACGAATCGGGGCGCAGGGTGTGTCCCGGCCGTAGTTGATCTCACGCCGCCGTCGCCACCCCCGTGACCGTGACCGTCGTCAGGAAGCGGTCGTAGGCGTCGCGGTCGAAGTCGCCGGCTGTGGGGGAGAGGACCGTGGCCGCGGAGAGGGCCGTGGCGCGGATCAGGCGTTCCGGCCAGGGGCGGTGTTCCACCAGGGCGGACAGCAGGCCCGCGACGGCCGCGTCGCCCGCGCCCGTGGGGTTGCCGGTCAGCGGGGCCGGAGGGGTCGCGCGCCAGCGGCCCTCCGGGGTCACCGCGAGCAGGCCGTCCGCGCCCAGGGACGCGACCACCGTGCCGGCGCCCCGGCGGCGGGCGTCCTGCGTGGCGCGCAACGGCTCGTGGGAGCCGGTGAGTTCGGCCAGCTCCTCCGTGTTGGGCTTCAGGAGGTCCGGCCGGCCCGCCACGCCGCGGCGCAGCGCCGCACCGCTCGTGTCGAGCAGCACCGGCACCTGGGCCGCGCGGGCCGTGCGGACGAGGTTCGCGTACGCGCCGACCGGGACGCCCGGGGGCAGGCTGCCGCACAGGGCCACCGCGGAGGCGGACGCGAGCAGGTCCTCGTAGACCTCCTGGAAGGCGGACCACTCGGCGTGGGTGATGTCCGGGCCGGGCTCGTTCAGATGGGTCGTGGCGCCGGTGCGGTCGTCCAGGAGGGTCACCGTGCGGCGGGTGGCCCCGGAAGTCGGGACCAATGCGTCGGTGAGGCGCGGCACTTCGGTGAGGCGGTCGCGCAGGACGCGTCCCGTGGGGCCGCCCGAGAAGCCCGTGACGGTCACCTCGTGACCGAGCGCGGCCAGCACCCGGGCCACGTTGACGCCCTTGCCGCCGGGACGTTCCAGCACCTCGGAGACCCGGTGGGAGGCACCCGCCCGCAGGGAAGGGACGCGATAGGTGATGTCGAGAGCGGTGTTCAGCGTGACCGTGAGAATCACCGGGCCGACCTCCCCCTCTTGCCTGCCTTCCGTGGCCCCGGGGTCACGATCATGCCAAAAGGAAGGCGGTCGGCCCAGCCCCGGGACCGGCCACCGTGGACCGGTCCTGGGGACGGATCAGGCCAGTTGGGGAGCGACCGCCCATTCCCCCTTGCGCATCACGCCCACCAGCTCGAAGGCGTCGTCCAGGACGACCAGGTCGGCGTCCTTGCCGGGCTCCAGCGAGCCGATGCGGTCGTCCAGGCCGAGCAGCCGCGCCGGGTTCGCGGAGACCGCCGCGACGACGTCCTCGACGGGCAGTCCGTCGACCGTCACCGCCCGCTTGAAGGCGCGGTCCAGGGTGAGCGTGGAGCCGGCGATCGAGTTGCCCTCCACCAGCCGGGCCACGCCGTCCGCGACCTCGACCTCCAGCGGGCCGAGCATGTAGCGGCCGTCGCCGAAGCCGGCCGCGTCCATCGCGTCGGTGATGAAGGCGACCCGGTCGCGGCCCGCGTGGTGGAACGCGAACTGCAGGGCCGCCGGGTGCAGATGCGTGCCGTCGTTGATCAGCTCGACGGTGACCCGCTCGTCCTCCAGCAGCGCGGCGATCGGTCCGGGGGCGCGGTGGCCGAGCGGCGGCATCGCGTTGAACAGGTGGGTGGCGACGGTCGCGCCCGCGTCGACGGCTGCCACCGTCTGCTCGTAGGTGGCGTCGGTGTGGCCGACGGCGGCGATCACGCCGTGCTCGACGAGCAGCCGTACGGAGTCCAGGCCGCCGGGGAGTTCGGTGGCGAGCGTCATCATCCGGGCGTGGCCGTGGGACGCGTCGATCAGCTTGCGGACCTCCGCCGGGTCGGGGTCGCGCAGCAGGCTCTCGTCGTGCGCGCCCTTGCGGCAGGGGGAGATGAACGGCCCCTCGAAGTGGATGCCGGCGATGTCGCCCTGCTGGGCCAGCTCCGCCAGCATCCCCGCGTGCCGCGCGAGGAAGTCGAGGTCGCCGGTGACGGCGGAGGCGACCACGGTGGTGGTGCCGTGGCGCAGATGCGTGCGGACGCCCTGGAGGACGTCCTCGGCGGTGCCGCCGGCGAAGGACACCCCGCCGCCGCCGTGGTTGTGGATGTCGACGAAGCCGGGGACCAGCCAGTGGCCGCGCAGGTCGACCGTCCCGGCCGTCCCCTCCGCGGGGGACGGGCCGGGGGCCGTGGCCGCGATGCGCGTGCCCTCGACGGTCACGCGGGCGTCGTCCACGGTCCCGGTGGGCAGGACCACCCGGGCACCGGTGAGAACCTTGGTGGGGGCCATCAGGTGGTTACCTCCGAGGGGTCAGTGGTCTCGACGGACGGGCCGGCGGCTTCGATCAGGTCCCAGGCGAGAAGGCCCGCGCCCAGGCATCCCGCGGTGTCCCCGAGGGCCGCGGGGACCAGGGACGGCAGCTTCTGGAAGGTGACCCGCCGCCGGACGGCCTCCCGCAGCGGTGTGAACAAGGTTTCCCCCGCCTCGGCCAGCCCGCCACCGATGATCAGCGTGCGCGGGTCCAGCAGGGTGAGCGCGGTGACCAGCCCGTCGGCGAGCGCGTCCACGGCCTCCTGCCACACCCGCACGGCCCGCTGGTCGCCCGAGGCAACGGCCTTGGCGCAGTCCGCCGCGTCCGCGTCCGGGTCGCCGCTCGCCTCGGCCCACGCGCGGCTCACGGCCGACGCGGACGCGAACCGCTCGAGGCAGCCACGCTGACCGCAGGGGCACTCCGCGCCGCCGGGCCGTACGACGATGTGGCCGATCTCGCCGGCGAAGCCGTGCGCGCCGGCCTCGACCTTGCCGTCGATGCCGATGGCGCCCGCGATACCGGTGCCGAGCGGAACGAAGAGGAAGCGGTCGGCGCCGCGCCCGGCGCCGATGCGGCCCTCGGCGAGGCCGCCGGTGCGCACGTCGTGGCCGAGGGCCACGGGGACGCCGCCGAGCCGCTCGGAGAGCAGGGCGCGCAGGGGCACGTCGCGCCAGCCGAGGTTGGCGGCGTAGGCCGCGACGCCCTCCGCCTCGTCGACGATGCCGGGCACGGCGACGCCGGCGGCCGAGGCCGGTTCGCCGTGGGTGCGGATGCCGTGGGCGCGGAGCTCGGCCGCGAAGCCGAGGATGCCCTCGACCACCGCGTCCGGGCCGCGCTCGCGGCCGGTGGGGCGGCGGGCCTGGTGCAGCAGCTCGCCGTCCGCCCCGACCAGGGCGGCCTTCATCCCGGTGCCGCCCACGTCGAGGGCGATGACATGTTTCACGGGGAACAGTGTGGCCCGTGGACCCGCAAGAGGTCTAGTCCACTCACGTGGTGTAGACCTTGATCCGATAATCGGAACTACGGACGGCGCTGAGCGCCGGATCAGGGGAGAGCACGTGCGACGGCGGGTCAGGACAAGGACGATCGCGGCGGTGTCCGCGCTGGGACTGGCAGCGGTCCTGAGCGGATGCGGGGTCGGCGGCGCTTCTTCCGACGTGACCCTCACGCTGGTCGCCGCCGACTACGGCAACGGCGCGGCCGACAGCAGCAAGAAGTACTGGGGCGACCTGGTCGAGCGGTACGAGTCCGACCACCCCGACGTGGACATCGACGTCAGCGTCTACTCCTGGAACGACGTCGACCGCAAGGTCAAGGAGATGGTCGACGCCGGCGACCCGCCGGACATGGCCCAGATCGGCGCGTACGCCGACTACGCCTCCCAGGGCCTGCTCTACCGGGCCGGCGACCTGCTCTCCATTCCCGTCCAGGCGGACTTCCTCTCGCAGCTCTCCGCCGCGGGCGAGGTCAACAGCGTGCAGTACGGCATGCCGTTCGCCGCCTCCACGCGGCTGCTGTTCTACAACAAGGCCCTCTTCGCCGAGGCCGGGCTCACCCCGCCCGAGACCTGGGACGAACTGGTCGAGTGCGCCGAGGCGCTCAAGGCGAACGGGGTGAAGTTCCCCTACGCGCTGCCGCTCGGCCCGGAGGAGGCCCAGGCCGAGACCCTGCAGTGGCTGCTGAGCGGAGACGGCGGCTACACCGACATCGGCGGGACCTACGGCATCGACTCCACGGAGAACATCGAGACCGTCAGCTGGCTGCGGGACGAACTCGTCGGCAAGGGGCTCACCGGGCCCGTCGCGCCCGGCGAGCTCGACCGCGCGAAGGCGTTCGAGGCCTTCGCCGCCGGGGACGTCGGCATGCTGAACGGGCACCCCTCCCTGATGGAGATGGCGCAGAAGAAGGGCGTGAAGTACGGCATGGTGCCGATCCCCGGCGCCGAGGGGAGGACGCCGTCCACGCTGGGCGTCGCCGACTGGATGATGGCGTTCGAGAAGAACGGGCACCGCGACGAGATCGGGGACTTCCTCGACTTCGTCTACAGCGAGGAGAACGTGCTGAAGTTCTCCCGCGAGTACGACCTGCTGCCGGTCACCAACTCCGCGTCGCGGGCCATGGCGGCGTCGGGGCAGGACAAGGAACTCAAGCCGTTCCTCGACCAGCTGCCGCTGTCGGAGCTGTACCCGGTGGGCAAGATGTCGTGGGCCTCGGTGAACGCGGCGATCAAGCAGAAGATCGGGCGGGCCGTGGAGCCGGGGGGCAGTCCGGCGGGTGTGCTGGGGGAGCTTCAGGCGGCGGCCGTGCGGGCGGAGAGCGCGGAGTAGCCTGCCGGCATGGGTGAACGCGAGAGCGAAGGGCTGGGGCAGCTCGAGCGGGCGGTGCTGGCGCTGGAGCGGCGGGGGGCTGCCTCGCCGGGGGCGAAGGAGCGGGTGATCCGCGAGGAGCTGGGGCTGGTACCGGTGCGGTACTACCAACTCCTCAACGCGTTGCTCGACGACCCGCGGGCGCTGGCCCACGATCCCGTGACGGTGAACCGTCTGCGGCGAGTGCGGGAGGCGCGGCGCGCGGAGCGGTGACCGTGCCGAAGCTCCGCCCCGGACCCCGCTCCCCACACGCCGGAGGGGCCGGTTCCCGGCCCCTCCGGCGTGTGACGCGGAAACCCTCGTCAGGCGAGCCGCCCGGCCAGCGCCCGCAGCAGTCCCACCACCCCCGACGGACCGTCGACCACCAGGTCGGCACGCTCACGCAGCTCCGTGACCTCCTCGCTGCCGCTGCACACCAGCACACCCGGCGTGCCGGAGGCGCGGAGTTTGTCCACCGCCGTGAAGGCGGCCAGGTCCCCGAGGTCGTCCCCGGCGTAGAGAACCGACCCCGCCCCGATCTCCCGCGCGTACTCCAGCAGCGCGACCCCCTTGTCCATCCCCGGCGGCCGCAGCTCCAGCACCATCCGCCCCGGCTCCACGACAAGACCGTGCCGCGTCGCGAGGTCCGCCAGCGGCTCGCGAAGGGCCTCGAAGGCGGCCTGCGGGTCGGACGCCCTGCGGGTGTGGACGGCGACCGCCCGGCCCTTCTCCTCGATCCACGTGCCCTGCCACGCCCCCACCCGGTCCAGCAGCCCCGGCAGCTCGGCGCGGGCGGCAGCGACGCCGGGGTGCGGGGCTGGGGCGGTGACGGTACCGGTGACCGCGTCCCAGCGCTCGGCGCCGTAGTGACCGAGCACCACCAGGTGCTCGAGACCGGGCACGCCCGCGAAACCGCCGTGGCGGACCGCGACACCCGGCGGGCGGCCGGTGACGACGGCCACCGCCGCGACCTTCGGGGCGAGCGCGGCGAGCGCGGGCACCGCGCCCGGGTGGGCGCGCGCCTGCTCGGGGTCGGGCACGATCGGCGCGAGCGTGCCGTCGAAGTCGAGCCCGATCAGCGCCTTGCCCGGGCGGGCCAGAAGGGCGTCCAGTCCGTCCCGCCCGGCCTGCGTGGCGGGCGTCGGCAGGTCGCCGGGGTCCGTGGAATCCGTCTGACTGGCCATGCGCCCCAACCTATCCACGCAGTGCTTCGAGCTGGTCCAGGAACCACCGCGCCGGTGGCAGCGCGGTCGCCGCCGCGGCCAGCCGCTTGCCGCGTTCCGTGCGGTCCTCCGGGCGCATGGACAGCGCCTCGTGCAGTGCCTCGGCCGTCTGGACGACGTCGTACGGGTTGACGGTGATCGCGTCCTCACCGAGCTCCTCGTGGGCGCCGGCCTCGCGGGACAGCACCAGCGCGCAGCCCGCGTCGGAGACCACCGGGACCTCCTTGGCGACCAAGTTCATGCCGTCGCGGATGGGGTTGACGAGGGCCACGTCGGCCAGCCGGTACGCGGCCAGCGAGCGGGCGAAGTCGTCCTTGACGTGCAGGACGACCGGGCGCCAGCCGGGCGTGCCGTACCGCTCGTTGATCTCCTCGGCGAGCCGCTGCACCTCGGCCGTGTAGTCGCGGTAGACGGCGAGGTCCTGCCGGGACGGGTAGGCGAAGGCGACGTGCACCACACGCTCGCGCCACTCGGGCCGGTCGTCCAGCAGCTGCCGGTACGCCAGCAGGCCGCGCACGATGTTCTTGGACAGCTCGGTGCGGTCGACGCGGACGATCGTCCGGCGCCCCTCGCCGATCTCCTCGCGCAGGGCGGCCATCCGCTCGTCGACGTCCGCCTCGTGCGACCGGGCGCGCAGGAAGTCCGCGTCGGCGCCCAGCCCGTGCACCCCGATGCGGGTCTCTCCGAGCCCGCCGGCGAACCGCTCGCAGCACGCGGTGAACGCGTCCGCCCAGCGCCGGGTGAGGAAGCCGAGCCGGTCGGCGCCGAGCATCCCGCGCAGCACCTGCCGCGCGATGTCGTCGGGCAGCATCGCGAAGTACTCGGGCGGCGCCCACGGCGTGTGCGAGAAGTGCCCGATGCGCAGGTCGGGGCGCAGCTCGCGGAGCATGCCGGGGACCAGGGTGAGGTGGTAGTCCTGCACCAGGACGGCCGCGCCCTCGGCGGCCTCCTCGGCCAGCGCCTCGGCGAACGCGCGGTTGTAGGTCTCGTAGGAGGCCCACTGACGGCGGAACTCCGCGTCGAAGACCGGCTCCAGCGGGGTCTGGTACAGCATGTGGTGCACGAACCACAGCACCGAGTTCGCGATGCCGTTGTACGCGTCCGCGTGCACGTCCGCCGGGATGTCCAGCATCCGCACGCCGTCCTCCCCGACCCCGCGCCGCACGGCCTCGCGGTCGCCGTCGGACAGTGCCGAGCACACCCACAGGGCGCCCGACTCGGGGCCGATGGCCGAGAGGCCGGAGACCAGTCCCCCGCCGCCCCGCCTGCTCCTCAGCGAACCGTCGTCCGCGACCGCGTACGACACCGGCCCCCGGTTGGAGGCGACCAGCACCTGAGCTGCACCGAAGCTTGAAGCCATACGCCTCAACCTAGCCCGGCCCCCCGTGCCTCAAACGTGGCGGTGCGTCACACCGGCCGGCGGTGGACGAGGCCGGGCCACCCGGCGGCGGGGCGGGCCGTCGGGGTCAGGCCACCCGGCGGGCCTGGTACTCCGCGACGTCCCTCATCGGCGGCCGCTCCTCGGTGTCCACCGAGTACGTGCGGGGCTCGAAGGCGTCCCCGGTGCGCTCGAACTGGGTCAGCGACGGCCGCAGCAGATGCGCGCGGGCCAGCCGCAGCTGCGCGGTGCGGTAGATCGCGGCGGCCATCCGGCCCAGCGCCTGCCCGTCCTGGTGCCGGTGCTTGCGCACGCCCACGTCCACCTGGGCCAGCGCGTCCAGGCCCACCAGGTGCAGGGCGTCGACCAGCATGCCCAGCTCGACGCCGTACCCGACGGGGAACGGGAGCTGTTCGAGGAGGCTGCGGCGGGCCGCGTACTCCCCGCCCAGCGGCTGCACGAACCCGGCGAGCTGCGGCCAGTGCATGTTGAGCAGCGGGCGGGCCATCAGCTCCGTGACCCGGCCGCCCTGCCCGGCGCCCGCGCCCGTGGTGCTCCCGTCGGCCAGCGTCATCGGCCGGTCGTACATGGCCTTGACGAGCTGGAGACCGGGTTCGGTGAGCAGCGGGCCGACGATGCCGGTGACGAAGTCGGAGGAGAAGTCCCTCAGGTCGGCGTCGACGAAGCACACGATGTCACCGCGGGTGACCAGCAGCGACCGCCACAGCACCTCGCCCTTGCCGGGCACGGCCGGTATGCGGGGCAGGATCACGTCCCGGTGCACCACCCTCGCGCCCGCAGCCGCGGCCACCTCGGAGGTGCGGTCCGTGGAGCCGGAGTCGATCACCACGACCTCGTCGACCAGCGGCACCTGGAGCACCAGGTCGTGCCGGACGACGGAGACGATGTCGCCGACCGTGGCCTCCTCGTTCAGCGCGGGCAGCACCACGCTCACCGTCTGTCCGGAGGCCCGTTTCGCCGCCAGGATCCGGTGCAGAGGACGGTCGGACACCGACCAGGAGCGCTCGATCAGCCAGCGCTCGACTTCTTCCAGCACGGCGGACTCCTCACTGGCCGGGGGTGGTCCATCTCGGTGTGCGGACGGCTTCCTCCGCCGTCCGGGCCTTCGGTTACAGTCTTGAACAGCGCCGACGGACCCCGCATCCCGGGGGGTGTCGGGGCGCACAACTGAACACCGCTCATCCAGAGGGGCAGAGGGACACGGCCCGATGAAGCCCCGGCAACCCTCCAGTCGGTTCCTGTCACGCGACGTGGCGAGGCTCCCGGCTAGGGAAGGTGCCAAATCCGTCTCACGGCGAAGTGCGTCGTGAGGAAGATGAGGAGAAAGGGCCTCGCCTCCATGGCTGTGCAGACTGTTGCAAGCACCACCGACACCGCGAACTCCGTCGACCTGGGTCCCGCCGCCGCGCTGTCCTGCCGCGAGTGCGGCCACCGTGTGCCCCTCGGCCCGGTCTTCGCCTGCGAGGAGTGTTTCGGCCCGCTGGAGATCGCCTACGACTTCTCGGGTTACGACACCGAAGAGCTCCGCAAGCGCATCGAGGCGGGTCCCGCGAACATCTGGCGCTACGCGCCGCTGCTGCCCGTCCCCGCGGACGTGGCGACCAAGCCGAACCTGAACCCGGGCTGGACCAAGCTCGTCCAGGCCGACAACCTGGCCCGCGAGCTGGGCGTCACCGGCGGCCTCTACGTCAAGGACGACTCCGGCAACCCCACGCACTCCTTCAAGGACCGGGTCGTCGCCCAGGCACTGGAGGCCGCGCGCGCCTTCGGCTTCACCACGCTGTCCTGCTCCTCCACCGGCAACCTGGCCGGCGCGGTCGGCGCCGCCGCCGCCCGGGCCGGCTTCCGCTCCTGCGTGTTCATCCCGCACGACCTGGAGCAGGGCAAGATCGTCATGGCCGCCGTCTACGGCGGCGAGCTCGTCGGCATCGAGGGCAACTACGACGACGTCAACCGTTTCTGCTCCGAACTGATCGGCGACCCGGCCGGCGAGGGCTGGGGCTTCGTCAACGTCAACCTGCGGCCGTACTACGCCGAGGGCTCCAAGACCCTCGCGTACGAGATCTGCGAGCAGCTCGGCTGGCGCCTGCCGGACCAGCTGGTCGTCCCGATCGCCTCCGGCTCGCAGCTGACGAAGATCGACAAGGGTCTCCAGGAGCTGATCAAGCTCGGGCTCGTCGAGGACAAGCCGTACAAGATCTTCGGCGCCCAGGCCGAGGGGTGCTCGCCGGTGTCCACCGCCTTCAAGGCCGGGCACGACGTCGTCCGCCCGCAGAAGCCGAACACGATCGCCAAGTCGCTGGCGATCGGCAACCCGGCGGACGGGCCGTACGTCCTGGACGTCGCGCGTCGCACGGGCGGTGCGGTGGAGGACGTCACGGACGCGCAGGTGGTCGAGGCGATCAAGCTGCTGGCGCGGACGGAGGGCATCTTCGCGGAGACCGCGGGCGGGGTCACGGTCGGCGTGACGAAGAAGCTCATCGAGAGCGGGGCGCTCGACCCGTCCCTCACCACGGTCGTGCTGAACACCGGGGACGGGCTCAAGACGCTGGACGCGGTGGCCGGGACCGGGCTGACGGCGACGATCCGGCCCAGCCTGGAGTCATTCCGTGAGGCCGGGCTCGTCTGAGAGCCGCTCGTCCATCGTCCGCGGGCCGGCGGGGGTTGTTCGCGCAGTTCCCCGCGCCCCTGGGGTTGTCACCTGACCGGAGGTTCAAAGTGAGCGTCACCGTTCGTATCCCTACCATTCTGCGCACCTACACCGGGGGCAAGGCCGAGGTCACCGCCGAGGGCGCCACCCTCGGGGAGGTCATCCAGGACCTGGAGAAGAAGCACACCGGCATCGCCGCGCGCGTCCTGGACGACCAGGGCAAGCTGCGCCGGTTCGTGAACGTGTACGTCAACGACGACGACGTGCGCTTCGAGCAGGGGCTGGAGACGGCCACCCCGGAAGGCGCCGGCGTCTCGATCATCCCGGCGGTCGCCGGAGGCTGATCATTACCTTCGGTAATGATCGTTACCGAGCGTTTACGGCATTGCCCCCTCCGTGAGAGATCCGGAGGGGGCAATTCCATGGGGTTGAGCGCGGTAGAGTTGGGGAACGCGCTCCCGATCCAGAGATCGAGAACCCTGAATTCCTGCCGCAGACCCGACTGGATGTAGCCAAAGTGCGGGCTCCTTTCGCGGCTTTTGTCTCCTTTGCCCGGCCCGACTTGCCCTGAATTCTGGCGAATTCTTGCCACATTCCGGACCGGTGGCGTCCAGATTTCTCGTCCGATTGACCTGTTGCAGACGGCAGTTGGACAGATACATTCAGCCGCGGTCGACGCGTTCCGGCGCACGCCCCCAACCGTTGGGGGGTGAGGTCTGACCCGGGTCCGCGAAGTGTGGATCTGTGCAAGGGCCAGTAATAGGGGAGTTAGGCATGGCTCAGGGCACCGTCAAGTGGTTCAACGCGGAGAAGGGGTACGGCTTCATCGCGGTCGACGGTGGTGCGGATGTTTTCGTCCACTACAGCGCGATCCAGATGGACGGCTACCGCACCCTTGAAGAGGGCCAGCGGGTCGAGTTCGAGATCTCGCAGGGTCAGAAGGGCCCGCAGGCCGACATGGTTCGCGTCACCGCCTGAACGCGCTACCAGCCGCACGCGACATCTTCTGCCGGCGACAGGGCCCGCACCCTCCGGGGTGCGGGCCCTTCGTCGTGTCTCGTCGTGCCTCGTCGTGCCTCGTCGTGTCTCGTCGTGCCCTAGGCGCGCGCGCCGTGCGCGCCGTGTTCGCCCGAGGCTGAGCGCGGGCGCGAACCCTTGGTGCGACTGGCTCGTACGCCTCTCGGGGGCCTCTCGAATCCGGCGCCGCTCCGCGAGCGCGCCTTGCACTCTCCGGGGTCGAGTGCTAATCATTGGCGTTAGCACTCTGAAGGTGAGAGTGACAACGAAGGACCGGGTCGGTGAGGCCCGCCAGGCCGGGTGGTGCAAGGAACCACACGGCCGGCGAGCCGTCCGTCGCGGGCGCGGGCGCGGTCCGAAGGAATCACCCCCAGTCCTGGAGGGACCACTTCACATGGCCAAGATCATCGCGTTCGACGAGGAGGCGCGGCGCGGCCTCGAGCGCGGCATGAACCAGCTCGCGGACGCCGTGAAGGTGACGCTCGGCCCCAAGGGCCGCAACGTCGTCCTCGAGAAGAAGTGGGGCGCCCCCACGATCACCAACGATGGTGTCTCCATCGCCAAGGAGATCGAGCTCGAGGACCCGTACGAGAAGATCGGCGCCGAGCTGGTCAAGGAAGTCGCCAAGAAGACGGACGACGTCGCCGGTGACGGTACGACCACGGCGACCGTTCTCGCCCAGGCCCTGGTCAAGGAGGGCCTGCGCAACGTCGCCGCCGGCGCCAACCCGATGGCCCTGAAGCGCGGTATCGAGAAGGCCGTCGAGGCGGTCTCCGCCGCCCTGCTGGAGCAGGCGAAGGACGTGGAGACCAAGGAGCAGATCGCCTCCACGGCCTCCATCTCCGCCGCCGACGTCCAGATCGGCGAGCTCATCGCCGAGGCCATGGACAAGGTCGGCAAGGAAGGCGTCATCACCGTCGAGGAGTCCCAGACCTTCGGTCTGGAGCTGGAGCTCACCGAGGGTATGCGCTTCGACAAGGGCTACATCTCGGCGTACTTCGCCACCGACATGGAGCGTATGGAGGCCGTCCTCGACGACCCGTACATCCTGATCGCGAACTCCAAGATCTCCAGCGTCAAGGACCTGCTCCCGCTCCTGGAGAAGGTCATGCAGTCGGGCAAGCCGCTGCTGATCATCGCCGAGGACGTCGAGGGCGAGGCCCTGTCGACCCTGGTCGTCAACAAGATCCGCGGCACCTTCAAGTCCGTCGCCGTCAAGGCCCCGGGCTTCGGCGACCGCCGCAAGGCCATGCTCGGCGACATCGCCATCCTCACGGGCGGCGAGGTCATCTCCGAGGAGGTCGGCCTCAAGCTGGAGAACGCCACCCTCGACCTGCTGGGCAAGGCCCGCAAGGTGGTCATCACCAAGGACGAGACCACCATCGTGGACGGCGCCGGCTCCGCCGACCAGGTCCAGGGCCGCGTGAACCAGATCCGCGCCGAGATCGAGAACAGCGACTCGGACTACGACCGCGAGAAGCTGCAGGAGCGCCTGGCGAAGCTCGCCGGCGGTGTGGCCGTCATCAAGGCCGGCGCCGCCACCGAGGTGGAGCTCAAGGAGCGCAAGCACCGCATCGAGGACGCCGTGCGCAACGCCAAGGCGGCCGTCGAGGAGGGCATCGTCGCCGGTGGTGGCGTGGCCCTGCTGCAGGCCTCCCAGGTGTTCGAGAAGCTGGAGCTCGAGGGTGACGAGGCGACCGGCGCCCAGGCCGTGAAGCTCGCGCTCGAGGCCCCGCTGAAGCAGATCGCCGTGAACGCCGGCCTCGAGGGCGGTGTCGTGGTGGAGAAGGTGCGCAACCTGACCCCCGGCCACGGCCTGAACGCCGCGACCGGCGAGTACGTCGACCTGGTCAAGGAAGGCATCATCGACCCGGCCAAGGTGACGCGCTCCGCGCTGCAGAACGCCGCGTCGATCGCCGCGCTGTTCCTCACCACCGAGGCCGTCATCGCCGACAAGCCGGAGAAGGCCGCGGCCCCGGCCGGCGGCGGCATGCCGGGCGGTGACATGGACTTCTGAGCCTGACCCGTCAGGTTCGGACCCGTCCGAAATCCGGAGGGCGGCACTCCCGCAGTGGGGGTGCCGCCCTTCGGCGTGTCCGGGCGCCTCGGGGTGACCGGCGTCACGGGTAGGGGCGGGGAGGGGGCGGGAATGCTCTGCGCCTCGCGCGGGTTCGACGATGTGTGCGTTGTATGCACGTACACATACCGTCGAGTATCCGCGAGGAGATCCCCCGATGACCGTCGCCGCCTCCCAGACCACCGGACGTGCCGCCGAGATCCTGGCCCGGCCGGTCGCCCTGAACGGGCTGACCGTGCCCAACCGCATCGTCATGGCGCCCATGACCCGCCAGTTCTCGCCGGGCGGCGTGCCGGGGGACGACGTCGTGTCGTACTACGCCCGCCGGGCCGCCGCCGGGGTCGGGCTGATCGTCACCGAGGGCACGTACGTCGGCCACCCGTCCGCCGGCATCAGCGACCGCGTCCCGCGGTTCCACGGGGAGGACCAGCTGGCCGGCTGGGCGAAGGTCGCGGAGGCGGTGCACGCGGCCGGGGGCCGCATCATGCCGCAGCTGTGGCACGTCGGCATGGTCCGTGAACAGGGGAAGCCGCCCTTCCCCGAGGCGCCGGCGGTCGGCCCGTCGGGGCTGCGCCTGGACGGCACCGAGGGCGGCAAGGAGATGACCCGGGCCGACATCGACGACGTCGTGGCGGCGTTCGCGAAGGCGGCGGCCGACGCCGAGCGCATCGGCTTCGACGGCGTGGAGCTGCACGGCGCCCACGGGTACCTCATCGACCAGTTCCTGTGGGCCGGCACCAACCGCCGCACCGACGCCTACGGCGGCGACCCGGTGGCCCGCACGCGGTTCGCGGTCGAGATCGTGCAGGCCGTGCGCTCGGCCGTGTCGCCCGGCTTCCCGGTCGTCTTCCGCTTCTCGCAGTGGAAGGCCGACCACTACGACGCCCGGCTCGCCGAGACCCCGCAGGAGCTGGAGGCGATCCTCGCCCCGCTCGCCACGGCCGGCGTCGACGCCTTCCACGCGTCCACCCGCCGCTACTGGCTCCCCGAGTTCGACGGCTCCGACCTCAACCTGGCCGGCTGGGCCCGCAAGCTGACCGGCCGTCCCGCGATCACGGTCGGATCGGTCGGCCTGGACGGCGAGTTCGGCCGCGCCTTCCTCGGCGAGGGCGCCGGGCTGCGCGGCATCGACGACCTTCTCGACCGCCTGGAGCGCGACGAGTTCGACATGGTCGCGGTGGGCCGGGCGGTCCTCCAGGACCCGGAGTGGGCGGCGAAGGTGCTGGCCGGCCGCTTCGACGAGCTGACCGCGTACGACGCGGCGTCGCTGAGGTCGCTGAGCTGAGTCCGGCCCGGCTTCCGGGCGTGGCGCGGTGCCCCTCCGGCGGGGGCGCCGCGCCTTCGTGCCGCGTGGTCCGTGTCGGGCGACTGCCACGCGGGGGCGCGCGGCCGGGCCGGGTGACACGCCCGCCGCTCGAGGCGGGAGCCAAGGAAGACGAGCCGCACGCTCCGGGGGTGGCGGACGGCACCCATGAGACGCCCCGGGGGCGCCGCGCACCCCGTGCTGCTCAAGGTGGCGTGCGGCTCGCGCGGTTCAGATGTTGCCCATCGGTTCGATGTCCACGCGGACCGGGGTGCCCCATACCCGCAGGACCTCGTAGTCGGTGAACTCGTGGACGACGCGGTAGGCCATCGCCGGGCGGGCCGTGCGGAGCTGGGCCTTGACGAAGAGTTCCGCCTCCTGGCGGTCGCGGCGCGGGGTGCCGCACAGCTGCCACGCCTGGCCGTTCCACATCTCCGGCAGCCAGCGCTGCTGCGGCTGCGGGCGGTCGCCCCGCACCCCGTACCGGGACGGGGCGGGGCCGGCCGGGCGGGTCTGCGGGGCCGGGCCGTTGAACTCGGCGCGGCGGGCGGCACGGCGCCGGGTCTCGCAGAGCAGGCACAGGTCCGGGGCGCTCTCGTCGACCGGCCCGGTGGGGTGCTCGGCGCAGCGCGTGCTGGGCGGCGCCGTGGTCACGGTGTCCTCCAGCAGGTCCAGGGCCCGCCGCAGGTCGTTGCGCACCTCGTGCAGCCGGGCGTCCGGGGTGTCGGCGGAGAGCGCCTCGCCGTGCTCACCGAGCACACGCAGTGCCCGGCCGAGGGCGGTGAGCTGTGCGTGGTTCATGGTGGATTCTCCGGGTGGGGGACCGCTCCAGTATCCCAGCCCGCGCGGTCAGCTCCCCGCGGCCGCCAGCGCCGCCCGCAGATGTCCGCCGGCCGCGTCCAGCAGCCGGGCCGCCGTCGGTCCGTCCACCCCGGCCAGCAGCACCAGGATCGCGTTCTTGACCTCGCCGTCCGTGGCCGCGAGGGCGCGCTCCACGGCCTCGTCGTCGGCGCCCGTGACCTGGGCGACGATCCGGCGGGAGCGGGCGCGCAGCTTCTCGTTGGAGGCGCGCACGTCGACCATCAGGTTCCCGTAGGTCTTGCCGAGCCGGATCATCGTGATCGTCGAGATCATGTTCAGCACGAGCTTCTGCGCCGTGCCGGCCTTGAGGCGGGTGGAGCCGGTGAGGAACTCCGGGCCCACGACCACCTCGATGCCGTGCTCGGCCGCCGCCGCGAGCGCGCTGCCCCGGTTGCACGACAGCCCCACGGTGAGCGCCCCGCGCCCGCGGGCGTACGCGACGGCGCCGATCGCGTACGGGGTGCGGCCGGAGGCGGAGATGCCGACCACCGTGTCGTCCGCGGTGAGGCCGAGCGCGGCGAGGTCGGACTCGGCCAGCTCGGCGGAGTCCTCGGCGCCCTCGACCGGGTTCACCATGGCCTGAGGGCCGCCCGCGATCAGGCCGACGACCCGCGCCGGGTCGGTGTTGAAGGTGGGCGGGCACTCGGAGGCGTCCAGCACGCCCAGCCGCCCCGCCGTGCCCGCGCCCGCGTAGACCAGCCGCCCGCCGCGCGCCATCCGGTCCGCCACGGCGTCGATCGCGGCGGCGATCGCCGGCACCTGCTCGGCGACGGCGCCCGCGACGGAGGCGTCCTCGGCGTTCATCAGCCGGGCGATCTCCGGCGTCGGCAGCCGGTCGACGTCCGCCAGCTCCGGCCGGAACGCCTCGGTGGTCAGGGTCTCGAGCTGGGAGCGGAGATCACGGTCGCGGGAGGCGGAGGTCATGGGCGGTGTTCTTTCGGTCGGGGCCGGCGGCTCGGAACGGGGTACGGCGGGGGCGCGCACGCGACCGGTGCGCGGCAGGGTCCGCCCTCACGGACCCTTGCGGGTCGCCCGGTGCCGGTGCGCCAGCGCCTCGTACGACGCCGAGAGGGCGGGCGCCGCGGCGTCGTAGGTGCGCTGGGCGACACCCACGAACAGGCAGTCCACGACGAGCAGTTGGCCCGTACGGGAGGACATCGCGGCCGGGCGCAGCTCGCTCTCGCGGGCCGTGGACGTGGTCAGGACGTGGTCGGCGTACTGCGTGACGGGGCTGTCGGGGCGGCCGGTGACCGCGACCGTCGTGGCGCCGCGCTCGAAGGCCACCCGGAGCGGCTCGATGACGTCCCCGGTGGTGCCGGAGTGGGTGACGGCGATCGCCACGTCCCCGGAGCGCAGCTGCACGGCGTTGGTCACGGCGAGGTGCGGGTCGCTGTGGGCGTGCGCCATCAGACCTATGCGCAGCAGCTTCTGGGTGAGATCCTGGGCGACCAGTCCCGACGCGCCGACGCCGTACACATCGGTGCGGCGGGCGCCCGCGAGGGCGGTCACGGCGGCGGCGAGCTGGACGGTGTCCAGTCCGGCGGCGGTGTCGGCGAGGGTCTGCTGCTCGTCGTAGGCGAGCTTGGCGACGACGTCGGCGATGGGATCGTCCACGGCGATGTCCGTGGTGATCGCGGGGGCGCGCCCGGACTGCTGCTGGGCGGCCAGGCCGGCCAGGGCGAGCCGCAGGTCGCGGTAGCCCGGGTAGCCGAGCAGGCGGGCCGTGCGGACGACGGTGGCCTCGCTGGTGCCGGTCAGCTCGGCGAGACCGGTGACCGTGAGGGCGGCACAGCCGGCCGGGTCGTCCGCGACGGCCTCGGCGACGCGCTGCATGGAGCGCGTCATCGACGGGGCCAGCGTGCGCACCTTGGCCGCGAGGGCGGCGGGCGCGGGCGGGGCGGGTGGGGCCCCGGCGCTCCCGAAAATTTCCTTCACGTCATTGGTCACGGAATGAAAGATATTTTCGTCCCGGGCTCCTGGTCAAGAGTGCGCACAATGGGGACATGGACCCCCAGCGCGAACCCGGCCCCCCTCCGCCCCTGGAACAAGAATTGCACGCGGCGCGCGCCCTCGTGCTGGCCGATCTCATGGCGCGCGGGGTCGCCGAGGCGGACGTGGTGTCGCTGGTGGAGGACTCCGTCGCGCACCGCCGCTGGTGGGTCGAGCAGTGGCCGGAGGGCGCCGGCTTCCTGGCCGGACTGGTCGCGCAGGACGTGCAGGACGCCCTGCTGGAGCGGTACGGACGCTGGCCGCTGTGCCCGGTGTGCGGCAGCGGCGACCCGCACGCGCTGGAGGTCGAGCCGGAGCTGGGCCCCGACCCGCACTGGGTGTGCCACAAGGCGGGCGTGAAGGTCGCGGCGGTCGGCGGACTCGGCGGGACGGACGACTCGTGACGGTGTACATCGACCCGCCCACCTGGCCGGGCCACGGCCGCCTCTGGTCCCATCTGGTGAGCGACGTCTCCTACGCCGAACTGCACCTCTTCGCCGCCGGCCTGGGCGTGCCCCGCCGCGCCTTCGAGCGCGACCACTACGACATCCCCGCGCACCGGTACGCGGACGCGGTGCGCGCGGGCGCGGTCGAGGTGAGCAGCCGTGAGGTGGTGCGGCTGCTGCACGGGGCGGGGCTGCGGCGGCGCAAGGGGGCCGGGCGGACGGGCCGGCGGGTGTGAGTCAGGCGCGCAGTTCGTAGGTGATCCGGTCGTCCTGGCGGGACACCTCGGTGAAGCCGGCGCGCGTGACGACCTTCTGCGACGGCACGTTCGTCTCCTCCACGACGGCCACCACGGTGTGCACGGCGTCCTGCCCGAGCGCCCACGCCGACAGGGTGCGCAGCGCCTCGGTCGCGTAGCCGTTCCCGCGCGCCTCCACGACGAGGTCGTAGCCGATCTCGACCCGGCCGTCGGCGGGCGCGCCGTGGAAGCCCATCGCGCCCACCGCGCGGTCGTCCTCCCGGCGGACCAGCACGTACATGCCCCACTCCGGGACGAACGCGCCCTCCTCGTACTGCTTGACGCCGATGCCGGCGCCCACGCGCGTTCCCTCGGCGGGCGCGCCGCCCGCCCAGGTGAAGCCGCCGTCGCCCGCGAGGGACAGGCTCGCGGCGACCGCGGGGGTGACGCCCTCCAGGTCGAGCCGCTCGGAGCGCAGCACCGGGTTGTTGCACCAGCGCCACTCGGTGACGGGCTCCCGCCCCTCCAGCTCGCCCCGGCCGGTCGCCCACAGCAGCGTCGGCCATGGCGCGGGTCCCGGCTTCACGCGCGGGAAGATCCGCGTCAGCACGAACTCGCAGAGCTCGGCGGGCGGTTCGTACGCGATGCCCAGGCCCTCGGCCATGTCGTGCGTGTGCAGCAGCACCTCGGCGACGCCCATCGCGGCGAAGCCCTCACGGTTGGCGTGCCGGAAGGGGTACGGGTGGAAGGCGCGCACGGAGCGGGGGGTGGTGCGGCAGGCGGCGGCGACGAGGGTGCCCATGGCGGAGACCACGCGGAGGGCGCCGTCGTTGTCGGCCTCGTCCAGCAGGGCGATGTCGAAGGGTGCGTACGCCTCCTGTTCACGGCCCGCGAGCTGGCCCGCGTAGCCGATGAGGGCGCTCGCGAGGTGCTCGGCCGTCTCCCGGCAGCTCCACTCCAGCCGCCCGGCCCTCACCTCCGTCCAGTCCCGGTCGGTGACCGCCCCCAGGGCCGCCGTGCCGTGCGCGACGGCCGCCTCCACCTGTTCCGCTCCCGAAGCATCCATGGGGGGAGGCTAGGCGGGCGGCGGGGGCGCGGTCGACAGCATTTCCAGCTCGGCGCGCAGGTTGTACCGGGCGGTGGCCTCCCAGTGCTCCTGGCCGTACGGGGTGCGGAACAGGCGGCGCATACCGAGGAGTTGCCGCAGGACGTCGGCGCGGCCCTCGCGGAAGGCGTCGTTCGGGACGAAGTGGTACTCCTCGCGGACCGCGGCGGTGTAGGCGGCGTACGCCGACGGCGCGGCGGCGAGGATCGCGAGGTCGGCATCGCAGAGCACCTGGCCGTCGCGGTCGTCGTCGGCCGGGTCGTGCGTGACGGTGAGCCGCACGAGCCGGGCGACCTCCTCGGTCTTCGCCGCGGACACCCCGGCCTCCGGCAGCGCGCGCTCGGCGAGGCGGGCGGACCGCTCCTCGTTCTCGGACCGGTCCGGCAGATAGACGGCGTCGTGGAACCACGCGGCGAGCCGGACGACGTCGGGGTCGTCGGCGTGGTCCGCCAGCTCGTCGACGCGGTCGAGGACCGCGGTGAGGTGGGCGACCGTGTGGTACCGCCGCTGCGGCTCCTGCCAGCGGGCGATCAGATGCTCCGCGTACGGCACGGGGTCAGGACCCTCCGAGGATCCCCGGGCCCCTTCCAGGGCACGGACGAAACGGTCACGGAGGTCTCGGGTGTCGGCCATGCCGTCATTCTTCCCGGTGTGCCCGCCGCATGCCGCCGGCCTGACGGTGACGGTCTGCCGAGCGGGGTGCAGCGCGCCCGGTCCGTGTCAGCAGGCTGGTGAGGACCGGGACCGGGTGGGTCCACAGGAGCGAGCCGCCCGCGCCGGGGACGGTGTGGCGACGCGCGCCGGGGATGCGGGCGGCGAGGCGTCGGCCGTGGTCGGGGGAGTGGCTGGTGTCGAGGTCGCCGTACCAGACGTCGACCGGGACGGTGATGTCCTCAAGGGCGAACGGCCAGCGCCCCATGGCCAGGAGCGTGTCGCGGGCGTAGCCGGCCGCCGCGCCCTGGGCGAAGCCCTCCTCCAGCGCCCGGCGGTAGGCGGCGTCGAAGCCGGGGTCCGCGTACACCGCCAGATCGCACGCGGGGCTCGCGCTCATCACCATGGCGTGCATGGCGTCCGCGTCGAAGCCGGCGAAGAACTCCTCCGCGCCGGCCGGATCGGCGGTGACCCGCTCGACGAGCCCGCGCACCTCCGCAGGCAGCGCGGCGGCGAACTCCGGCGCCGCGATCTCGTCCGCGCCGGAGACGACCGCAACGCCCGCGACGGCCCCTGCCGCCGCGCACGCGAGGGCGAACGGCGCGCCCTGGGAGTTGCCGACGACGGCAGGGCGGCCCAGCCCTCGCAGCTCGGTGAGGTGACGGATGTCCTGGGCGAAGCCGGCGAACGTCCGGCCGGGCGCCGGTGTCGACACACCGAGCCCCGGGCGGTCCACGGAGATCAGCCGCACCCCCAGCGCCCTGACGGCGTCCGGCCCGAAACCGAGCCGTCTGCTGGTGGCGGCGCCCGGACACAGCAGTACCGGCGTGCCGTCCGCAGGCCCCCACTCGGCCCACCCGAGGACGCGGCCGTCGGGCAGCCGGGTCTCGCCCAGCCGGGCGGGATCCTCGGCGTACGGCGTCACGGCAGCCGCTCCACCCGCGCCACCCCGCCCGTCTCCAGGGCCGTCCACAGGGCGCCGTCCGGGCCCACCGTGATGCCGTGGGGCTCGGAGGACGGGTCCGGGAGGGCGTGTTCGGTGATGTCGCCGGTCCCGGTGATGCGGCCGACGCGGCCCGCGCCCCACTCCGTGAACCAGCACTCGCCCTCGGCCACCGCGACGACCGCGTGCGGTTTGGCCGAGCGGTCGGGGAGGGGGAACTCCGTGATCCGGCCGTCGGGCGAGATCCTGCCGATCTGGCCCGCCAGGATCTCGGCGAACCACAGCGCCCCGCCGTCCGCCGCGATGCCGACCGGCCCGGCCGCGTCCGTGGGCAGGGGGTGCACGGCGGTGTCGCCGTCGACGGTGATACGGCCGATCGCGTTCGCGCCGTTCAGGGTGAACCACAGCGCGCCGTCCGGACCCGTGGTGATCGCGGAGGGGAAACCGCCCGCGACCGGGAGCGCGAACTCCGTGACCTCCCCGTCGGCGGTGACGCGGCCGATGCGGTCACCGGTCGTCTCCGTGAACCACATCGCGCCGTCCGGCCCCGCCGTGATGCCGTACGGCCCCCCGTCGGAGGACGGCAGCGGGAAGGACGTCACCTCGCCGTCCGTGGTGACGCGGCCGATCCGGTGGTCCGTAAAGCGGGTGAACCACAGCGCGCCGTCCGGGCCGGCCGCGATGACCGTGGGACGGCAGTCGGCCGCGTCCAGGGCGTACTCCTCGAACGCGCCGTCGAGGGTGAGGCGGGCGACGCTGCCGCGGTGCACCAGCGTGAGCCAGAGCGCGCCGTCGGGGCCGGCCGTGATGCCGTAGGGCCCGGCCTTCTCGTCCGTGAGGCGGAACGCGCTGACGGAGGGGGTGTGGGAAAACGGCACATCAACTCCCGTGGGGGACGGTCACCCCGGCACCCTCTCGGGGCGGGTCGCCCGGCGCAACCCCATTTCGTCCCCGGCGCACCGCGCATGCCGGGTTACGGGCATGCACACAAGCCGGGTTACGGGCATGCACACAAACGGAAGGGCCGACAACGGCTGGTGTCGGTGATCTTCCGCTGAGTAGTGTGATCCGCCGGAGCGCGAACTGCCGTGCGTACGCCACCTCGCAGGCTCCCGACCCGAAGGAGACCGTAAGCAGTGAGCAGCCGGCCGACGTTCGTCCTGGTCCACGGGGCCTTCGCCAACTCGTTCTCGTTCGCGCCGCTCCAGGCCGAGCTCGGGCTCCTCGGACACCGCTCGGTCGCCGTCGACCTGCCCGGTCACGGCTTTAGGGCCACCTACACCCGCGCCTACCAGGCGCCGCAGGATCCCGAAGGGCTCGCCACCGCGCCCGGCGCGATCAAAGGCGTCACGCTCGCCGACAACGCCGCGCACCTGATCGGCGTCCTGGAGCGGGCGAAGCGGAACGGCCCGGTGATTCTCGTCGCGCACAGCCGGGGCGGCATCACGGCCACCGCCGCGGCCAACGCGCGGCCCGACCTGATCGACCGCATCGTCTACGTCTCCGCCTGGTGCCCGGTCGCGCTCGACGTCAACGACTACTACGCCGAGCCGGAGATGGCCACGGTCGACGTCGCCTCCCTCGGCCTGGCCGCGGCCGGGAACCCCGCCGAACTCGGCCTGCTCCGCGTCAACTTCCGCACCGCGGACCCGGCCGCCCTGGCGGCGTTCAAGGAGGCCTTCCTCGCCGACGGCACCGACGAGGAGTTCCTGGTCTTCCTCAACACCTTCCAGCCCGACGAGAACCTGGACGTCGGCACCTCCGCCGACCGGGCGCAGGCCGCGACCTGGGGCCGGATCCCGAAGACGTACGTCCGCCTCGCCGACGACACGAGCATGCCGCTCGCCCTCCAGGACCGGCTGATCCGCGAGGGCGACGCGCTGACGCCGGACAACCCCTACGACGTCCGGACCCTCCCGGGCAGCCACCTGAAGTGGCTGGTCGACCCGGCGCCGGCGGCCAGGGTCCTGAGTGACCTCGCGGACCTCACGGACCCGTCCGCCCGCCCGTGACCGGCCCCGGCCGGGAACGACTCCCGTCGGCCGTTCCGCCGCGATGTCCGTCCCGGCGGCGCCGCCGCCACTAGCGTGGACGCATGACGACTCCTGCGGATGTGCACGAGGTACGGGACCCCGAGCTGCCGGGACGGCTGCTGGGCGTCGAGCGGGACGCGCTGCTGCCGCTGCTGCGGGCGCGCGGCGACGGCGACTTCGCGCTGCCGGTGACGGCGTGTCCGGGCTGGACGGTGCGGGACGTGCTGGCGCACTGCTCGGCGGCGCTGTCGCGGGTGGTGGAGAGCCGGTACGAGAAGGACGTGTTCTCCCCGGCGGCCAACCAGCGGGACATCGACGAGCGGGCCGGCTGGACCAACGCCGAGATTCTCGACGAACTGGACCGCGGCATGGCCGGGGCCGGCCCTGTCATCGCGGAGGCGGGCGGGCTGCTGGACGCGGTGGCGCTCGGCGAGTGGGTGCACGCCGGGGACGTGCGCGTGGCGCTCGGGGAGCCGGGGGCGTACGCCGGCTCGGGCCTGCCGTTCGCGCTCGCGCTGCTGGCGCAGGTCACCAGCGCGCGCGGGCACGTGCCGCTGCACGCGGACCTCGACGACGCGGACGAGCCGGTACGGCTGGGCGACGCGTCCGGGGAACGGCCCCCGGCGCGGTTCATCGGCGACGGGCCGACGCTGGTGCGGCTGTACGCGGGGCGCCCGGTGGACGGGGCGTCGTACGAGCTGGCCGGGGTGGACGCGGCGGAGCTGAACATCTTCGGCTGACGGGCAGGTGGGGGAGCCGCGGGCCGGGGCCGGGCGTAGGCTTGGATTGGACTAGACCTGTAGGAGCCGTTCCGAGCCGACGAATGGGGCCCCATGAGCAAGCGTGCAGTCCTGGAGGTGATCGCCCTCGACGTCGAGGACGCCGTCGCCGCCCAGGCGGGAGGTGCGGACCGCCTCGAGCTGGTCACCGACATGGCGGCGGACGGGCTGACCCCCGCGACGGCGACGGTGACGGCGATCCGCGCGGCCGTGGACATCCCGGTCCGGGTCATGCTGCGGCTCGCGGACGGCTTCGCGGCGGGCGCGGTGGAACGGCTGGCCGCGGCGGCGGGCGAGATGCGGGAGGCGGGGGCGGAGGAGTTCGTCCTCGGCTTCCTCGACGCGGACGGCCAGGTGGACCTGGCGGCGGTGGAGCGGGTCGCGGCGGAGCTGGAGGGGTGCCGGTGGACGTTCCACCGCGCGATCGACCACGCGGCGGACCGTGACGCCCTGCGCAAGCAGCTCGCGGACTTCCCCGGGCTGGACACCTACCTGACCGCCGGTTCGGCGCGGGGCGTCGACGCGGGCCTGCCGGTGCTGTGCGCGGAGGCGGCACGCCGCGGGGAGCCCGGGTACGGGCAGCAGTTGCTGGTGGGCGGCGGGCTGCGGCTGGAGCATGTGCCGGGTCTGCGGGACGCGGGTGTGGACGCTTTCCACATCGGCGGGGCGGCACGTCCGGACGGCTGGTCAGGGCCGGTGTCGGCGGAAGCCGTGCGCCGGTGGCGGGGCGTGCTGGGGAGCTGAGGCGCCTCGGACGCCGGGCGGGTGGTGTCGCGCGGCCCGGCGTTCGCGGGGCGCCGTCCGCGCCCGCGCCCGCCTACGGCGCGGGTTCCGTCAACTGCGCCGGCAGCGGTGCCCCATGCGTGATGACCAAGCCCGACACCGCTCGCGTCAGCGTCACGTACAGGCGGCGCAGGCCCGTGCGTTCGTCCGGTTCCGCGTCGACGACCGCCTGCGGTTCGTCCAGGAGGACGTAGTCGTATTCCAGGCCCTTCGCCAGGGACGCCGGGACCAGGGTGAGGCGGGTCGACTCCGTTGTCTCCTCGCCGGGGGACACGTGGGGCAGGCCCGCCGAGGCGGGCCTCCGTCAGGGCGGGGATGCGGGGGTCCGCCGCGATCAGGCCCACCGAGCCCTCGCGGGTGAGCAGTTCGCGGCACGCGGCGATCACGTCGTCCGGGCCCGAAGCGCCGCGTACCTCGAAGAAGCCCGGGTTCTCGCGGATCGACGCCACCGGGGTGAGGCCCGGCGCGATGTACGGGAGCAGGCGGGAGGCGTACGTGATGACGTCCGTCGGGACACGGAAACCCGCCGTCAGCTCCTCCACCACCGCGTCCGGCTTCCCCAGGTGGGCCAGCGCCTCCTCCCAACTGCGCGTCGCCCACGGCGTGGTGCCCTGTGCCAGGTCGCCGAGGACGGTCGCCGAGCCGGTCGTGCAGCGGCGGCCCACCGCCCGGTACTGCATGGGGGAGAGGTCCTGCGCCTCGTCCAGCACCACATGCCCGAGCGACGGCGTCCGCTGGATCAGGTCCGCCGCCTCGTCGATCAGCACCGTGTCCGCCGCCGACCACTTCGCCGACTTCACCGACCGGGCCGGCTTCGCCCAGAGGACCGCCTTCTGCTCCTGCTCGTCGAGCAGCCCTTCCGCGTGCTCCGCCAGGAACTCGGCGTCGCCCAGGAGCCGCAGGACCAGCTTCGCCGGGTCCACGGCCGGCCACACCGCCTTCACCGCGGCCTTCACCGCCGCGTTGCGCGCCACCGTGTCCTGGACCCGGTCGTCCGGCGCCTCGCCCGCCCGCTCCATCTGCACCAGCACCGCGTGCGCGATCCGCTGCGGCAAGGCGTCCCGGGCGGCCCCGTAGCGGATGTCCCGGTCGAGCAACTGCCTTACGATCTCCTCGAGTTCGTACGCCGGAACGCGCCAGCGGCGGGAGCCGCGCACCACCACGACCGGCTCCGTCGGCATCGTCACGTGGGAGTACAGGGCCCGCCGCAGCACCTCCGCCATGCGCGCGTCGCCCTTGACCGTCGCCGCCGTCGCGTCGTCCGTCCCGCGCACCTCCACGTGCGCCACCAGGTCGTCCACCGTGGCCTGGGCGACGGTGAGTTCACCCAGGGCCGGGAGCACCTGCTCGATGTAGTGGAGGAAGGAGCGGTTCGGGCCGACGACCAGCGTGCCCGTGCGGGCCAGCCGCTCACGGTGGGCGTAGAGCAGGTACGCGACCCGGTGCAGGCCCACGGCCGTCTTTCCGGTGCCGGGTCCGCCCTGCACGCACACGCTGCCCGACAGCCCGGACCGTACGATCTCGTCCTGCTCGGGCTGGATGGTGGCGACGATGTCGCGCATCGGGCCGACGCGCGGGCGCTCGATCTCCTGCTGGAGCAGCTTGCTGGTGGTCGCCGCCTCGGCCGGGTCGGAGAGGTGCTCGTCCTCGTAGGCGGTGAGGTCGCCGCCGGTGTAGCCGAAGCGGCGGCGCAGCCCGACGTCCATCGGGTCCTTCTTGGACGCCCGGTAGAACGGCTGCGACACCGGCGCACGCCAGTCGATCACCATCGGGTCGCCGTCCGCGTCGTGCACATGGCGGCGCCCGATGTAGAAGCGCTCGCCCTCCGCGCCCTCCGCCTGCTCGGCGCCCGGCGCGCGCAGATAGTCGAGGCGGCCGAAGAACAACGGGGTGTCGCTGAGGTCGGCCAGCGCCTTGATCCGTTCCTCGATCTGGTGCTGCAGCACCTCCGCGTTCACCCAGTTGGCCGTGACGTCGCGGATGTCGAGCGCCTCCACGTCCTCCCGCATGGCACGCAGGGCGGCGCGGGACGCGGCGAGGTGGGAGCGTTCGCGGGCGAGGGGGTCGTCGGCCGGGGCGGCCGGACCGTCCACGGGGTCGTTCACGGGCTCGTCTACGGACGTGGACGCGGACAAGGGGGTGCCTCCGAAAAACCTGCTGCGGGTGTGCTGCGAGGAAGGAAATGCCGGCCGGTTTCCGTCCGGACGGCGGCGCTCCGTGAGGGAGGCGGGAAGAGAGCGGAGATTCTAGGTCGTGGGGCGGGGGCGGTCCAAACGGTTTTCCGCGCGCCCCGTACGACGGTCCGCGCCGGATGCCCTCCGCCGCGCCGGCCCCGTGGTCAAGGACGCCAGCAGCGCCAGCCGCTGCGCGTCCTCGCTGCCCGGTGCCGCGTGGTACGCCGCGAGCGCCAGACCGTCCGGGCCGTCGACGTCCAGCTTGGACAGGGTCAGGCTCAGCTCCCCGACCTGCGGGTGGTTCATCCGGATCGGCTTGTCCACGACCGGCCGCACGTCGTGCCGGGCCCACACCTTGCGGAACTCCGCGCTCTTGAGCGACAGTTCGCCGACCAGCCGCACCACCCGCGGATCGTCCACGTCGGTCCCCAGCCGCCGCCGGAACACGGCGACGCACTGCGCGGCCGTGGCCGCCCAGTCCGCGTGCAGATCCCGCTCGGCGGGGTCGAGGAAGAACGACCGCAGCCGGTTCTCACCCACCCGCACGGCCGGCACCAGCGCCGTGGCCAGCGGGTTCACCGCGATGATGTCGAGGGTCCGGTCCGTCACGAAGGCCGGCAGGCCGATCGACCCCAGCAGCTGCGCCGTGGCCGGCGGGACGGCGGGCCGCCGCGACGGCCGCCGCCGGGTACGCGGCCGGGGCGCGGCGAGCTGGTGCAGGTACGCGGTGGCGGTGTCGTCGAGCAGCAGGACCCGGGCGAGCGCGTCGAGGATCTGCGCCGACGGATTGCGGTCGCGGCCCTGCTCCAGCCGCAGGTAGTAGTCGGAGCTGATGCCGGCGAGCAGGGCGACCTCCTCGCGGCGCAGTCCGGGCACCCGGCGCACACCGTGCGACGGCAGGCCCAGGTCGTCCGGCGTCACCAGTTCCCGGCGCGCCCGGAGGTAGTCGCCGAGCCGGTTCTCCTCAGACATGCGTTCCAGCGTAAGGGCGCGGGGCGTTCCGTTCCTGGTCCTGTCACTCCCAGGATCGGCGGGGAACTGGGCGGACCGCCGTCCACGGCGGACGGTGGGCACATGACCACCACGCGAACGACCGCAACGGCTATGACCACCCTCCCCGGCGGCACCTGGACGCTGGGCGACCTGACCGTCACCCGCTTCGGCTACGGCGCCATGCAGCTCGCGGGGCCCGGCGTGATGGGCCCGCCCGCCGACCGTGAGGGCGCCCTCGCCGTGCTGCGCGAGGCCGTACGCCTCGGCATCACCCACATCGACACCGCCGACGCCTACGGCCCGCGCGTCACCAACCGGCTCATCCACGAGGCCCTGCACCCCTACCCGGACACCCTGCACATCGCCACCAAGGTCGGCGCGCGCCGGGACGCCGACGGCGGCTGGCCCCCGGCCCGCGAACCCGACGACCTGCGCCGCGCCGTCCACGACAACCTGGAGGCCCTCGGAGTCGACACCCTCGACCTGGTCAACCTGCGCCTCGGTGACGCCACGGGACCCCGGCCGGGCTCACTGGCGACGGCGTACGAGACGCTCGTCGAGCTGCAGCGGGAGGGCCTGATCCGGCACCTCGGGCTCAGCAACGCGACCCCCGGGCAGGTCGCCGAGGCGGAGACCATCGCGCCGTTCGTCTGCGTCCAGAACCTCTACAACCTCGCCCACCGCCAGGACGACGCCCTGATCGACCGGCTCGCCGCGCAGGGCGTCGCGTACGTGCCGTACTTCCCGCTCGGCGGGTTCACGCCGCTCCAGTCCGCCACGCTGTCGCAGGTGGCCGAGCGGCACGGCGTACGGCCGGTGGCGGTGGCGCTCGCCTGGCTGCTGCGCCGCTCGCCGAACATCCTGCTGATCCCCGGTACGTCGTCGGTGGCGCATCTGCGGGAGAACGTCGCCGGGGCGGCGCTCACCCTGACCGAGGAGGACCTGGCCGCGCTCGACACGATCGGGGGTGACCAGGGGCCCACCCCCTAGGGGACACCCCGTCCTGCCTGAGAGGGACGGCTCGTTCCGCAGGTGTACGCGGCGGCCCCGCGGCTCGGTCCCGTGGGCCGATGCCGGTACCGGGGCCGGAGAGCAACCATGGAGGTATGAGCGCAGCGACCATCCATCCCACCACGCCGCCGGCCCGCCCGGCCGGCGCGACCCCGGTCCAGGGCAGTCACCCGCACCGCCTCGGTGACGCCCTGCGCGCCGTCAAGGTCTTCCTCGGCGCCGCCTTCGACGTGGTCCTCCTCGGCGAGTACGGCGAGGAGGCGGGCGTCCGCCACCGGTAGGCGGCGCCGGACGGCTACCCGCGGTCCGGACGCGGCCCGGCGGCACCGTCCGGAGCCGTCGCGGGGTTCGCGTGGAGAACTTCGCGCGCCTGTTCGGAGGCGCGGAGCATCGTCTCGGCCACGAAGTCGAGGAAGCGGGCGGCGTTCTCCAGCCGTACGGCGGCCGGTGTGCCGCGCCCCAGGACCGCGACGCCCTGCCGTGAGGTCTCGGCGACCTGGGCGGTGGACCGGGCGCTGGCCACCATCGACTGGTACCAGATGTCCTCGTCGAAGCCGTAGCGCTCCCGGCGGCCCCCCTCCTCGCGGAACCGGCGCACCAGGTCCTGGCTCTCCAGGAACGCGATCGCCTTCGACACCGACGCCGGGCTGACCTCGAGCCGCTCCGCCAGCTCGGCGGCGGTGAGACTGCCGGAGTCGCTGAGGGTGAGACAGGCCATGACCCTGGCCATCATCCGGGGCGTGCCCGAGGCGATGAAGACCGTCGTGAGCGTCTCCTCGTACTCCCGTACCGCCTCCGGGTCACGCCCGTAGGCGTCCGGCGCCGCCTTCGCCTGCCGCGCGCTTCGCCTGCGCCGGTGGGCACGCTGCTCGGTCGCGCGCTGGGCCAGCTCGGGACGGTAGCCGGCGGGTCCGCCGTTGCGCATGACCTCGCGGGTGATCGTCGAGGTGGGGCGGTCCAGACGCCTGGCGATCTCCGCGTAGGCGAGCCCGTCGGCCAGTCCCGTCGCGATCTGCTGGCGTTCCTGCTGGGTGAGCCTGCCTCCTGGCACCGCGGCCTCCTTCATGGTCCGTGACGCCGTCAGCATAGCTTTCATCCCAATTCATTGCAACGTACCCGGCATGCTTTGTTGCGTTGTCTCTCAACTCGTTGCAACAATTTAGACGCTCTGAGCTGCGTGGACTTCAATTGCACGCAACGAACTAGTTGCCGTAACTGTGAACGCAACGTAGCGTTTCCGGTGTCAGAAACGACAACGCACCGGAGGAGCGCACCATGCGATTCGACACCCCCGCCCCCGTCTCCGTCCTCTTCGACGTCCCCGCCGGCCACATCCGGTTCATCGCCGCCGACCGGACCGACACCGTCGTCGAGGTCCTGCCCGCGGACGCCGGGAAGAGCCGCGACGCGAAGGCCGCGGAGCAGACCACGGTCCACCACGGCGACGGCGTTCTGCGGATCCAGGGCCCGGCCGCCGCGAACAAGCTCGTCGGCCCGTCCGGCGCCGTCGAGATCACCGTCCGGCTGCCCACCGGCTCCCACGTCGAGGGCAAGGCCGCCGGCGCGGAACTCCGGGGCGTCGGACGGCTCGGCGACGTGACCTTCGAAGGGGCACAGGGCCCGGTCAAGCTCGACGAGACCGCCGGCGCCCGCCTGGCCGTCCTCGACGGCGACGTCTGCGTCGGCCGGCTGGGCGGCCCCGCCGAGATCAGCACCCGTAGGGGCGACATCCGCGTCACCGAGGCCGTGCGCGGCACGGTCACCCTGCGCACCGAGCACGGTGACATCTCCGTCGGCGCGGCCCCGGGGGTCTCCGCCGCCCTGGACGCCGGCACCGGCTACGGCCGGATCCGCAACACGCTCACCAACACCGACGGGGCCGCCGCCGCCCTCTCCGTCCACGCGACCACCGCCTACGGCGACATCACCGCCGCCGGCTCGTGACCCGCTCGCACCCCAAGCCCCACCCCGGACACCCGAGCACCTGAAGGAGACCCCCTCATGACCGACCTGGCCATCGCGGCGAACGGGCTGCGCAAGTCCTACGGCGACAGGACCGTCCTCGACGGCGTCGACCTCGCCGTCCCCGAAGGCACGGTCTTCTCGCTGCTCGGCCCGAACGGCGCGGGCAAGACCACCGCCGTCAAGATCCTCTCCACCCTCATCGCCGCGGACGCCGGCGACGTGCGCGTCGCCGGCCACGACCTCGCCGCCGACCCGCAGGCCGTACGCGCCGCGATCGGCGTCACGGGGCAGTTCTCCGCCGTCGACGGGCTGATCACCGGCGAGGAGAACATGCTTCTGATGGCGGACCTGAACCACCTCCCCAAGGCCGAGGGCCGACGGGTCGCCGCCGAACTGCTGGAGCGGTTCGACCTCGCCGACGCGGCGAAAAAGCCCGCCTCCACCTACTCCGGCGGCATGAAGCGCCGCCTCGACATCGCCATGACCCTGGTCGGAGGCCCGCGGATCATCTTCCTGGACGAGCCGACCACCGGCCTCGACCCCCGGTCCCGCCACAACATGTGGCAGATCATCCGCGAACTCGTCACCGGCGGCGTCACCGTCTTCCTCACCACCCAGTACCTGGAGGAGGCCGACGAACTCGCCGACCGCATCGCGGTGCTGCACGACGGCAGGATCGCCGCCGAGGGCACCGCCGAGCAGCTCAAGCGGATCGTCCCCGGCGGCCACGTCCGCCTCCGCTTCACCGACCCGGCCGCCTACCGCACCGCCGCCGCCGCGCTGACCGAGGCGTCCCGCGACGACGACGCCCTCGCCCTCCAACTCCCCAGCGACGGCACCCAGCGTGAACTGCGGTCCATCCTCGACCACCTGGACGCCGCCGGCATCGAGGCCGACGAGCTGACCCTGCACACCCCCGACCTCGACGACGTCTTCTTCGCCCTGACCGAGGCCGCCGTCGTCCCCGCTCCGTCCGCCGTCCCCTCGAAGGAGATCGCCCGATGAGCGCCGTCCGGACCGCCGCCCGCCCCAGCCGCTTCTCCCTCGCCCTGCGCGACTCGACCACGATGGTGCGCCGCAACCTGCTGCACGCGCGCCGCTACCCGTCCCTCACGCTCAACCTGCTGCTCACCCCGGTCATGCTGCTCCTGCTCTTCGTGTACGTCTTCGGCGACGTGATGAGCGCCGGGCTGGGCGGCGGCGGCCGGTCCGCGTACGTCGCCTACCTGGTGCCGGGCCTGCTGCTGATGACCATCGGCTCCACCGCCATCGGTACCGCGGTGTCGGTGTCGATGGACATGACCGAGGGCATCGTGGCCCGCTTCCGCACGATGGCCGTCCACCGCGGCTCGGTGCTCGTCGGGCACGTCGTCGGCAGCGTGCTGAAGGCCGTCCTGAGTGTGGTCGTCGTGGGCCTGGTCGCCGTGGCGATCGGCTTCCGCTCCACCGACGCCACCGCGCTGGAGTGGCTGGCCGCCTTCGGGCTCCTGGTGCTGTTCGCGACGGCGCTCACCTGGATCGCGGTCGGCATGGGCCTCGGTGCCCCGAACGCCGAGGCCGCCAGCAACAACGCGACCCCGCTGATCCTGCTCCCGCTGCTGTCCAGCGCCTTTGTCCCGGTCGAGGGGATGCCGGGCTGGTTCCGGCCGGTCGCCGAGTACCAGCCGTTCACGCCGGCCATCGAGACCCTCCGCGGGCTGCTGCTCGGCAGCGAGATCGGGCACAACGGGTGGCTGGCGGCGGGCTGGTGCGTGGCCCTGACGGCGCTCGGCTACTTCTGGTCGACCGCGTCCTTCGCCCGCGAACCGAAGTGACACGGGCACGAGTGAGTACGAGTACGCCCGCACAGTTGAGTAGCGGCCCCGGTGCGCCAGTCGCACCGGGGCCGCTTCACTGGCCGTATGAACCTGGACAGCTCGCCGGACCGGCGCCACGGGGACGAGCGGGACCCCCGTGCGTACGTGGCGCCGGCCGTCGCCACCGTGCTCGGGGTGATGCTCGCCCCGCTCGCGCTGCTGTTCGGCGCGCTGTCCGTCATGGCGACGGACAGCTGCGGCCCCGACGACTGCTCGGCGGCGCTGACGACCGCCCTGGACGTCGTGCACGGCACCCTGTTCCTCGGCGGACTGCTCGGAGCGGCCGCCTGTGTCGCCGCGTGGCTGCTGCCCCGCACCCGCCGCTGGGCGGCGCCGCGCGTCTGGCTGGCCGGGCTGTCCCTGCTGCCCTGGCTCGTCGTGATCGCGCTGGTCTTCAACCTGCCGGAGGGGTGACGACCGCTCGCGAAGGCTCTCAGCTCTCCGCGAGAAGTTCGTCCGCGTCGACGATCCGGTAGGCGTACCCCTGCTCGGCGAGGAACCGCTGGCGGTGCGCCGCGAAGTCCTGGTCGATGGTGTCGCGGGCGACCACGGAGTAGAAGTGCGCCTGGTGGCCGTCCGCCTTCGGCCGCAGCACACGGCCGAGGCGCTGCGCCTCCTCCTGGCGGGAGCCGAAGGTGCCGGACACCTGGATGGCGACCGTCGCCTCCGGCAGGTCGATGGAGAAGTTCGCGACCTTCGACACCACCAGCACGCTCAGCTCGCCCTGCCGGAACGCCTCGAACAGCTTCTCCCGCTGGGCGTTGGACGTCTCGCCCTTGATGACCGGCGCGTCCAGATGCTCGCCCAGCTCGTCGAGCTGGTCGATGTACTGCCCGATGACCAGGATCTGCTGCCCGGCGAACCGGCGGACGATCGCCTCCGTCACCTTCTGCTTGGTGGCGGTCGTCGAGCAGAAGCGGTACTTCTCCTCCTGCTCGGCCGTCGCGTACGCCAGCCGCTCGGAGTCTGTGAGATTGACGCGGACCTCGACGCAGTCGGCGGGTGCGATGTAGCCCTGCGCCTCGATCTCCTTCCATGGGGCGTCGAACCGCTTCGGGCCGATCAGCGAGAAGACGTCGGACTCGCGGCCGTCCTCACGCACCAGGGTCGCCGTCAGGCCGAGGCGGCGGCGGGCCTGCAGGTCGGCGGTGAACTTGAAGACGGGGGCGGGCAGCAGGTGCACCTCGTCGTAGAGGATCAGGCCCCAGTCGCGGGAGTCGAACAGTTCCAGGTGGGGGTAGATGCCCTTCCGCTTCGTCGTCAGCACCTGGTAGGTGGCGATGGTGACGGGGCGGATCTCCTTCTTCGTGCCGCTGTACTCGCCGATCTCCTCCTCGGTGAGCGACGTCCGCCTCACCAGCTCGTGCTTCCACTGGCGGGCCGAGACGGTGTTGGTGACGAGGATCAGCGTGGTCGACTTCGCCTGCGCCATCGCGCCCGCGCCGACCAGCGTCTTGCCCGCGCCGCAGGGGAGGACGACGACGCCGGAGCCGCCGTGCCAGAAGTTCTCCACGGCCTGCTTCTGGTACGGGCGCAGCGCCCAGCCGTTCTCGTGCAGCTCGATCGGGTGCGCCTCGCCGTCCACGTACCCGGCGAGGTCCTCGGCGGGCCAGCCCAGCTTCAGCAGGGTCTGCTTGATCTGGCCGCGCTCGGAGGGGTGCACGGCGACGGTGTCCGGGTCGATGCGGGCGCCGACGAGGGGAGCGACGCGCTTGGAACGCAGCACCTCCTCGAGGACCGGGCGGTCGGTGGTGGTGAGGACCAGGCCGTGCGCGGGGTGCTTGACCAGGCTGAGCCGGCCGTAGCGGTCCATGGTCTCGGCGATGTCGACGAGCAGCGCGTGCGGCACCGGGTAGCGGCTGTACTGCACCAGGGCGTCGACGACCTGCTCGGCGTCGTGGCCCGCGGCCCGGGCGTTCCACAGGCCGAGCGGGGTCACCCGGTAGGTGTGGATGTGCTCGGGGGCGCGTTCCAGTTCGGCGAACGGCGCGATGGCGCGACGGCAGTCGTCGGCCTGCTCGTGATCGACCTCGAGGAGCAGGGTTTTGTCGGACTGGACGATGAGCGGACCATTCACGCGCGGCTGCCTTTCTGCGACGGGCTCGGCACGGGCACTGCACGGCCAAACGTCCAGTTTGCCTGATCGCATTCCACACCGTCCCCCAGAGCGTTCGTGGAGACGCGGGACCGCGACTCCGTCAGGGGCGCGGGGAACCGAGCGACCGGCCACGGAGCAGCCCGCACATGCCCGCCGGCCGCATCAGTCCGCGAGTTCCGCGACACCCGTGATCCGGTGCAGGGGGTACGTCCGCACCTCGTCCGCCGTGTGGTCGTACGCGGTGACGAACCCGCCCTCGACCCGAATCGGCGCGATGACCCGCTGACTGGCCGCCCCCTCCGCGTTCACGTACCCGATCCACACCGTGTCGTTGGTGAGAACGGCGGCCTGCAGGGTGGCCAGGGTGTCCGCGGCGGTGGTGCGCGGCAGCTCCCCCGGCGCCGCACCCGCCCCGCCGCCGACCGGCTTCCGCGGCGCCGTGGATGCGAGATCACCCGCACGGACCGCCCGGATCGCGGCAGCGAGCAACGTGTCGTCCGGCACGGGCGGCCCGTCCGGCACCGGCTCGGGAGGCGTGCGCGGGGGTGTGCGGTACGCGTCCGCGCGGGCGATCAGCACGTCGCCCTCCGCGGACTCCGCGGCCGGCGCGAACCCCATCGCCCGCAGCCCCTCCAGCAGAGCCGCCGGGTCGGTCCGCGCCGCCAGCACCGTCGGGGCGAGCCGGCGCAGCCCCAGCCCGGCGGCGCGCCTGTCGGCCAGGATCTCGTTCAGCACCGCGTCGTCGTCGCACCGCACGTAGGACGAGGCGGCGCCCACCCGCAGGTGCCCGTGCCGGCGGGCCACGTCGTCGATGAGGTACGCCAGCGGCTGCGGCACCGGCGTACGCGAGTGCGCGGCGAGGAAGGCGTGCAGGTCGGCGGCGGACCGCCCGGCGTCCAGGGCCCGCCGTACCGAGGCGGGCGTGAACCGGTAGACGGTCGCGCCACCCTTCGACTCCACGTCCGCGAGCACGCCCAGCATGTCGGCGAGGGGCCGCTCCAGCGGGCCGGGCGCCACCGCCGTCAGGTCGGCCTGGAGCAGCACGTGGTCCAGCGGCTCGGGCAGCAGGGGTTCGAGCAGCCGGGCGGCGGCCGCGGCGGCGGTCGCCTGCTCGGCGGGGGAGAGGGCGGGCGGCGGCGGGGTCCGCCGGTGGTGCACGGGCAGCTTGTCGCCCGGCCCCGTCGGCTCGCTCTCCGCGTCCCCGTGCCGGGGCGCCGGCGGCGCGCCGATCAGCGCCCGCCCGTGCGAGGAGAGCGCGCCGCGTCCGGTGACGCCGAGCATCTCCGCCTCCGCCAGCGTCCAGCGGGCCAGCCGCGACCGCAGGTCCTCGTCCCCGCCCGCCCCGCTCCCGCCGTCGGCCGGATACCCCGGCGCCCCGGACCCGCCCGCGCGGGCCGCGGCACCTCGTGCCCCCTCGGCGGGCTGCGCCGGCGTCCGGCGGGCGTACGGGGAGGACGCGCCGCCCCCGGCCCGCTCCGCGCGCGGGGGCCGCTCCCAGCGCAGGCGCGCCAGCAGCGACCCGGTGTTCGGCGCGGCGCCCTCCGGGAGCCCCGCCAGCAGGGCCAGCACCCGGTGCCGTACCTCGGGGGCGACCGAGCGGTCCAGGCCAGGACCGAGCGCGGACAGCGTGCGGTCCTTCGCGTCCCGCTCCCCGACCAGCCCCGGCGTCCGGGTCGCCGCGAGCCACGCCGTGGCCAGCCGCGCCCAGCGCTCGCCGGCGGGCCGCTCCAGCCACTCGTCGTACGCCGGGGTCGCCGCGTACCGCTCGTCGGCCTCACCGTCGGACGCCAGGAGCCCGGCCGCGTAGGCCAGTTCGACCCAGAACGCGGCCACCGGCTCGGGCACGTCCAGCGCCACGGCGGTCCGCTTGAGGTCCCGCACGCTCAGCCCGCCGGCCCGCAGCACCGCGGGCCCGCCCTCGTGCCAGTCCTTCAGCAGCTCCTCGACGGTCGCCAGCGCCGTGTACGCCTGCCCGGCCGCCGTCGCGTCCACCATCTGCGGCCGGTGCACCGCGGCCGCCTCCACGGGCGGCGGCACCGGCTCCGTCGTCCGGTGCGCCCGCCCGGCGCGCAGCCGCAGCGCCACCTCGCGGGGCAGGACGACCGTGCCGGGCGCCGTCGGCAGCAGCAGCCCCCGGTCGAGCAGCCAGCGCAGCCGGGGCGCCGGATCGGCGGTGACCTGCCCGTACGGCGGGCCCCACACCAGCCGCTCCAGCACCTCCACCGACTCGCTCGGCGCCTGGTCGAGCAGCGCCGGCATCCGCTCCGGGTCCTCGAAGAGGCCGGCCAGCGCGTCCAGCGCGGAGACGGAGTCGTGCGTCGACGGCAGCCCGGCCGTCGCCAGGATCTCCTGGATACGGCCCGGCGACATCCCCGCGCCCGCCTCCCGCACGGTCGGGCCGAGACCGGTCGGCGACGGGTGCTGCGGCGACGGCGCCAGCAGCTCGCGGGCGGTGCGCACCAGGCGCAGCCGGTCGTCGCCGCCCCACACCAGGGCCTGTTCGCGGAGCGTGCCCAGCGCGTGCGGCAGAGCGGCGGACACCGCCGGGTCGCCGTCGTCGCCCGCCATCAGCCCGAGCAGCTCCTCGTACGTCGCCGGGTCCGGCGCCACCGCCAGCGCCTGCGCGGTCTGCAGCGTGAACCGGTCGAGGCGCTCCAGCGCGCGGACCACCGAGGCGCGGGTGCCCGCGCGGGTGGCGAGCTGGGTCAGGTCCGTGGGCACGGGCGTGATGAGATCCGGCCGGCCGCGCAGGAGCGCGGCCAGGGAGGCGTCGTCCCGCCCCCGGAGCGCCTCGGCGAGGGATCGGGGGGCCGCCGCGGGGTTCTCCTCGGTGCTCATCCGCCTCACGTTAGCGGGTGGGTACGTCCGTGGCGTGCCGGGAGTTGGGCCAGGTCGCCGCACTCGCGGTACCGTCGGGCGACGGTGTCCCGACGCATCCGTCCCGGAGGGGACTTCGTGGGTATCGAGAGCGACCAGGTCGTCTACGAGTATCTGAGCCGCGTCGGCGACGTGGCGCAGCAGCGGCAGTTGCCGTCGGCGGCACGGATGCGGCTGGTCGCGGAGCTGCGTGACGAGATCGACCGGCGTCGCGCCAAGGCCGTGGTGGACTCGCCGGCGGCGGTGCGGCGGATCATCGCGCGGATGGGGACGCCTACGGAGGTGGTCTCCAAGGCGGAGGACTCGACGGCCGGCTCCGCGCCGGGCGCGCCGGAACGGGATCAGCCGACGGGTGTCCCCGTGCAGCGGGAGGCCAAGGCGGGCGGGGTGTTCCGGAAGGCCGTCCCCCGGCCGCGGTCGTCCACGTCCGCGGCCCCGCCGTCCGCTCCGGCCGACGTGCCCTCGCCGCCGCATCGGGCCGGTCTCGACGAGGTCGGCGACAGCGGGAGTCAGCCCGACTGGTGGCGGGTGGACAGCGGTCCCTTCGGGGTGGGGGACGAGGTGCCGGGGTTCGTGGGCGGGGTGGAGATCCCTGAGCTCTTGAAGCGGCCGGCGCCGAAGGAGGAGGAGCCGGCGGCCGAGGCCCCGCCCGCTGCCGAGGTGGTGGAGGCGGCCGAGGAGGTGCCAGCGCGGCGGCGGCTGCTGCGGCTGCCGTCGCGGCGGTGGAGCAATCCGCTGCTGCTGGTCGCCGCGGCGTCGCTGGTCGTGGGGGCGGTGCTGGGGAACTGGTTCGCGCTGATCCTGGGGTGGCTGATCGCGTATGCCTCGCGGCGGCTGACTCCGGGGGAGGTGAAGGCGGCGGTGGTGATCCTGCCGGGGCTGTCGCTGATCGGGGGGATCGTATGGCTGTGGGGGCGTGCGGTGGGGCGGTGGGGTGAGCCTGTCGCCGAGGGGCAGATGAACGCGGCGCTTGCCGGCACCTGGCCGTGGGTGATCCGCACGGCGGCGGTGGCGTCGGCGCTGTTCCTGGTGTGGCGGTCGCAGCGGCAACGCTGAGGGGTGTTCCGGCGGGCGGGGGTGTCCGCGCACCCGGCGCCGGCAGGGCGCCGCCGCGCCCACCTGTGCCGCCCCGGCGGCACGCCCGTTCAGGGGCGCCGGGAACTGCGCGACCAGCCCCGGACGGTCCGCACCCGGTGCTGCAAAGGTGCCGTCGCGCCCACCCGTGCCGCCCGAGCGGCACGATTGCCCGCGGCTGGGGCGGCAGCCCCGTTCAGGGGCGCGGGGAACTGCGCGACCAGCCCCGGACGGTCCGCACCCGGCGCTGCAAAGGTGCCGTCGCGCCCACCCGTGCCGCCCGAGCGGCACGATTGCCCGCGGCTGGGGCGGACGGTGGCGCGCCGGGCGTGTTCGCGCAGCCCAGCGGCTGGGGCGGAAGCCCCCTTCAGGGGCGCGGGGAACTGCGCGACCAGCCACGGACCGTCCGCACCCGGCGCCGCGAAGGTGCCGC
Organism: Streptomyces sp. GB4-14; assembly: GCF_022696125.1. Classification (NCBI taxonomy): domain Bacteria; kingdom Bacillati; phylum Actinomycetota; class Actinomycetes; order Kitasatosporales; family Streptomycetaceae; genus Streptomyces; species Streptomyces sp. GB4-14. Next base: position 3,605,370 of record NZ_RZHO01000002.1, read on the forward strand.
CGTGGCGGGCCGGGCCCGGAGGGGCGTGGCGCACAATGGCGCACATGGCCAACGTGACCCCGCCCGCTCAGCCCGCTCCGTCCGGCAGGACCGCCGCTCCCACCGTCGGGTTCGATCTCGACATGACGCTCATCGACTCGAGGCCCGGGATCCGGGCGTGTTACGTGGCTCTCGCCGAGCGGACCGGGACCTACGTCGATGCCGATCTCGCGGTCAGCCGGCTGGGGCCGCCCCTGGTGGAGGAGCTGGTGAACTGGTTCCCGGCGGAGCGGGTCGAGGAGGTCGCCGAGTTGTACCGGGCCATGTACCCGGAGTACGCGATCGCGCCGACGCTCGCCCTGCCCGGTGCGCGGGACGCGATAGCCGCCGTGCGGGCGCGGGGCGGGCGGGCGGTCGTGGTGACCGCGAAGTACGAGCCCAACGCCAAGCTGCACCTCGCGCACCTCGGCATCGAGCCGGACGCGGTGATCGGCGACCTGTGGGCCGAGCAGAAGGCGCTGGCGCTGCGCGAGCACGGCGCGTCCGTGTACGTCGGCGACCACACGGGGGACGTGCGCGGAGCGCGCACCGCGGGCGCGGTGTCGGTCGCGGTCGCCACCGGACCGTGCGACGCGGCGGAACTCCGGGAGGCCGGCGCGGACACCGTCCTCACCGATCTGACGGAATTCCCCCGCTGGTTCTCGGACTACTGCTCGGACAACTGACCGGAAACCGCACGAGCGGCCCGGGCGCGCCGTCGACCCGCGGCGGCGGAACGCAGTACGCCCGCACCGGCGATGGCGAATCCGACACCCATGAGCATGCTCAATCCGAACATGTACGTCGGAAAGGGCGTCGTTCCGAGGAACAGCGGGGCGACCGTGACCAGAGTGGCCACGGCGCCGACGAAGAAGACGAGGGCACCGGCACGGACCAGGCCGTCACCGGGCGCGGCGGAATTCGCTTGGGTTTTGTCACGCACCGCACCAGGGTAGTTCCCTGCGCGAGGGAACGACGCGGTGACGTCTTGTCACCGGCTCGAAGACCATTAGCCTTGGTACCGGCGGGTCATCGGGCCCGCCCGAGTGCTATCAAGAGCCGTTTTCCGAAGCAGTTTTCCCGACGAGTACGAGGACGAGGACAGACGTGCCTACCGGCAAGGTCAAGTGGTTCAACAGCGAGAAGGGCTTCGGCTTTCTCTCCCGTGACGACGGCGGAGACGTCTTCGTGCATTCCTCGGTCCTCCCCGCCGGAGTCGAGGCCCTGAAGCCGGGCCAGCGCGTGGAGTTCGGCGTGGTCGCCGGGCAGCGCGGCGACCAGGCCCTTTCCCTGACCATCCTGGACCCGACCCCGTCGGTCGCGGCCGCCCAGCGCAAGAAGCCCGACGAGCTGGCCTCGATCGTGCAGGACCTCACGACACTGCTGGAGAACATCACGCCGTCGCTGGAGCGGGGCCGTTACCCCGACCGCGCGGCCGGCAAGAAGATCGCCGGGCTGCTCCGCGCGGTCGCCGACCAGCTCGACGTCTAGGCGCACCTTCCCTACGGGAACCGCAGCGCGTCCGGGCCGAGGGGCGGTACGAGCCCCTCGGCCGCCGCGCGGGTGAGCAGCCCGCGCACGGCCGCGTAGCCGTCCTCGCCGAGGTCGGCGGTGAACTCGTTGACGTACAGCCCGATGTGCTGGTCGGCGACGGCCGGGTCCATCTCCTGGGCGTGCTCCATCACGTACGGGCGGGAGGCCTCCGGGTCGTCCCAGGCCGCCCGCACGGAGGCGCGGACCGCGTCCGCGAGCCGGGTCAGCATCTCCTCGCCGAGCGCGCGCCGCGCGAGGATCGCGCCGAGGGGGATCGGCAGCCCGGTGGTGTTCTCCCAGTGCTCGCCCATGTCGGCGAGCTTGTGCAGCCCGTAGTTCTGATAGGTGAAGCGCGCCTCGTGGATGACGAGACCGGCGTCGACCTTCCCGTCCCGTACGGCGGGCATGATCTCGTGGAACGGCATCACCACGATCTCGCCCACACCGCCGGGGACGACGTCCGCCGTCCACAGCCGGAACAGCAGGTACGCCGTCGACTTCTCGCTGGGCACCGCGACCGTGCGGCCCGTGAGGTCCACGCCCGGCTCCCGGGTCAGCACCAGCGGTCCGCAGCCCCGCCCCAGCGCGCCCCCGCAGGGCAGCAGCGCGTACTCCTCCAGGACGTACGGCAGCACCGCGTACGACACCTTCAGCACGTCCAGCTCACCGCGCTCGGCCATGCCGTTGGTGACGTCGATGTCGGCGAAGGTGACGTCGAGGGCGGGCGCGCCCGGCACGCGGCCGTGGGCGAGGGCGTCGAAGACGAAGGTGTCGTTAGGGCAGGGCGAGTAGGCGATGCGCAGCCGCTGCTGCTCACTGGTGGTCATGCCGTGTTCCAACTCTCCAGTACGGGCGCGAGCTTCCCGAAGCCCTCGGTGAGGGCGGCCAGGGCGTCGCCGATGCGCCAGGCGGCGCGGTCGCGCGGGCCGACAGGGTTCGAGACCGCCCGCACCTCGAGGACGGGCACGCCCTGCGCGGCGGCGGCCTCGGCGACGCCGAAGCCCTCCATGCCCTCGGCGAGGGCGCGGGGATGGCGGGCGCGCAGGGCGTCCGCGCGGGCTGCGGTGCCGGTCACCGTGGACACGGTGAGGACGGTGCCGGTGCGCGCGCCGGACGCGGCGGCGGCCGCCTCGGCGAGGGACGCGGGCGGGCGGTGGGTGACGGTGCCGAAGCCGAGCTCGGTCACCGGCAGGAACCCCTCGGCCGTCTCGGCGCCCAGGTCCGCCGCGGTGATCGCGTCGGCGACGACGAGGGACCCGAGGGGCGCGTGCGGCGCGAAGCCGCCGCCGATCCCCGCGCACACGACGAGGCCGTAGGGGCGGCCGTCCAGGGCGGCGGCGGTCAGCGCGGCGGCCGTCGACGCGGCGGCGAGCGCCGGGCCGACCCCGGCGGCGAGCAGGTCGGGCCCGCCCGCGACGCGGTGCACGACCGCGCCGGGCAGTTCCCGCGCCCGTACCGGCGCCGGGAACGCCTCGGCCACCGCGTCCCGCTCGGCGGGGACCGCGGTGGCCACGAGAACGCGTGCGAGGGACGTGATCAGCCCTCGTCCTTCTTCAGCCGGAAGGACCACAGACCGGTGGCCTCGTTCTCGCCGCCCTCCTTGATCGACACCAGGGTCGAGTCGCCCTGGGCGCCGTACTGGGCGTTGAAGAACACGCTGCCCGGGATGGTCTGGTAGGTGTTGTTCTTCATGGGCTCGACGAGCGGCTGACCGTTCAGCAGGATCGTCCAGCTGTGGTCGGCGATCTCCGGGTCGACGCCGAAGCGGACGGTCTCCGTCGGGTCGACCTTGATCTCGTCGATGTCCTTGTCCCGGAGGCACTCGTTGAGGGCCTCGGTGGTCAGGGCCTTGCCCTCGCCACCGCAGGTCGCCTCGGCGCTCACCGAGTCGCTGCCCACCGTGACGGTGGCCATCGCGGTCGGCTTGTCGCAGGCGGACAGGAGAAGCAGTCCGGCGGATACGGCGCCGGCGGCGGCGACGGCGCGGCGGCGTCGCACAGCGGATTGCAACGTGGTCATGGCGGAAGGCTATCGGGCAGGTGTGCCCCGTCCGCCACGTGGGGTACGGCGTGGCCCCGCGTTACGCCACTCGCGGGCGTCCCGCGTGCCCCTGACGCGCCGAACGGAGCAGCCCGCGGACCGTCGTCACCCAGCCCGCGCCGACGATCGCGGCGCCCACCGCGAGCCCCAGCGTGCCGATCAGCGGCATCGCGATGCCGATCGCGCCGCCCAGCACCCACGCCATCTGCAGCAGCGTCTCCGACCGGGCGAACGCGGATGTCCGCACCTGTTCCGGCACGTCCCGCTGGATCAGCGCGTCCAGCGACAGCTTGGCCAGCGCCTGTGCGAACCCGGCGATCGCCGCGAGACACGCCACCAGCACCGCGCCGAAGAACACCGCCGCCGTGACCGCGGCCCCCAGCACCACCGCCACCACCGTCACGATGATGATCTCAGGGGCGCGGGACCGCAGGCCCGCCCCGACGGCCGTGCCGAGCGCGTTGCCCGCGCCGGCCGCCACGCCGACGATGCCCAGCGACACCGCCGCGCTCTGGCCGGTCATCGGATGCTCGCGCAGCAGGAACGCCAGGAAGAAGATGAGGAAGCCGGTGAGGCAGCGGATGGAGGCGTTGGCGGCCAGCGCGTGGGTGACCGCCGGGCCGACCGTGCGCAGCCCGGGCTTCTCGGTCTTGCGGTGCGGACCGTGCAGGTGCTGTTCGTCGGCGGCGAGCAGCGCCACGGCCTCGCCCTTGGCGGAGTCCACCTTCGGCGGCAGCCGGAACGACAGCAGCATGCCCGCCACGAACAGCACGAACGCCCCGTACAGCGGCCAGCGCGGCCCGATCTGCTGGAGCCCCGCGCCGATCGGCGCCGCGATCCCCGTGGCGAGCAGCCCGCCGAGGGTCACCCGCGAGTTCGCCTTCACCAGGGAGAAGGCGGGCGGCAGCAGCCGCGGCACGACGGCGCTTCTGACCACCCCGTACGCCTTGGACGCCACCAGGACGCCCAGCGCCGCCGGGTACAGCTCCAGGCCGCCGCTGACCACCGCCCCGGACAGCACCAGCGCGAGCAGCGCCCGCGCCAGCATCGCGCCCGCCATGGCGGCCCTGCGGCCGTGCGGGACCTTGTCGAGCAGGGGGCCGACGACCGGGGCGAGCAGCGTGAACGGCGCCATCGTGATGGCCAGGTACAGGGCGACGCGCCCGCGCGCCTCGTCGGTGGGGACGGAGAAGAACACGGTGGAGGCCAGCGCGACCGTGATCATCACGTCGCCCGCGCCGTTCACCCCGTGCAGCTCGATCAGCTTGCCGAGACCGGACTCGCCCGCGCCGTGCGCGTGGGTCACCTTGCGGATGCCGCGAGCGGTTCTGGTCACCGGGAAGTGCAGCGCCCGGCCGAACGCACGAAGACGGCCGCCCGCCCGGACCGAACCGAGGCGCCGGCCGCGTCCCTTGCTCCCCGTGGGCCCACCGGTACCGGTGGCGCTCTGGGGTGTCCTCGCGGTGGCCACGACGTCATAGTGCCCCGAGATGGCGGTGCGTAGTGCCGTAACACCGGGGACGGGTCCTTCGGTGCGACTGTACGGCCGAACGCCCCGGGGCGTGGGCGGCCGGCCCGCGGACCGTCCGCCCACGCCCGCCGGCGCCCGACAAACCGGCGCGCGCCGTTCCGTAACAACCGTCGGTGTAGGCCCAGCGCACGCGAGCAGGTAGCGTGCGTATCTCAGCCATCCCGCAGAATGGATGGTGGGCGCGCCCGAGCACGATGCGGCGCGGACGTCGACGCGGTCCCCCGGTCCGCTCCGTCCGCCCCCCGCGCTGGGAGTGGCGCACTCGTGAGACGGCGTAGGAGAGAAGCGATACCTGTGAGCGCAGCGACAACGCGAAGCCGCACCCCCGACCGTCTGTGCGCCGAGGCCGTCGACCTCGCCCGTGCCGCAGCCGAGGAGGCCGCCGCGCCCGGGGTCGTGGGCGAGCACGAGGGGATGGTCTCCGAGGGCGACCGCGTCGTCACACACTTCTTCGGGTGCCGCGAGCTCGGCTACCGCGGCTGGCGGTGGGCCGTCACCGTCGCCCGCGCCTCCCGCGCCAAGGTCGTCACGGTGGACGAGGCCGTCCTGCTGCCCGGCCCCGACGCCGTCCTCGCCCCCGAGTGGGTGCCGTGGAGCGAGCGGCTGCGCCCCGGCGACCTGGGCCCCGGCGACCTGCTGCCCACCGAGGCCGACGACCTGCGCCTGGAGCCCGGTTACACGGGCGCGGAGGAGCCGCCGCCGAACTCGGCGCTCACCGAGGACCTGGCGGACCTCGCGGAGACCGAGGACGCCGAGGTCACCGGCAACACCCCCGCCGAGCAGACCGTCACCCCGTCCCGCGGCTCGATCGCCGCGGTCGCCGAGGAACTGGGCATGCGCCGCGCCCGCGTCCTGTCCCGTTACGGCCTGCACGCCGCGGCCGACCGCTGGGAGGAGGCGTTCGGCCCGAAGACCCCGATGGCGCAGGCGGCCCCCGCCTCCTGCGTGTCCTGCGGTTTCCTCGCCCCGATCGGCGGCTCGCTGGGCCAGGCGTTCGGCGTGTGCGCCAACGAGTTCTCCCCGGCCGACGGCCGGGTCGTCTCCCTCGCCTACGGCTGCGGCGGCCACTCGGAGGCCGCGGTCATGCCGAAGCCCCCGCAGCCGGCCCCGCCGGTCATCGACGAGACCCGCGTCGACCCCTTCCCCCTCCGCCCGTCCCCGGACTCCGGCTCGGTCCCGGCGACGGAGGACGCGTCGTCGGCGGACCTGGGGCACTCCTGAGGACACCGGCAGCGTGCTGAGGTCGCGGGCTTGTGCGCATCCCGTAGGTGCGCCTGGGGTGCGGACTCGGGCCGGGCCGGTGACGTTCATCGGGCCGGGTGGTCGTCTGTCGGCGGTGCCCGGTCCGCGTACGCCGTGAGGCGGGCGGCGAGATCGCGCATCAGGGCGCGGAGTTCGCCGGGGCGGTCGATCACGAACGGGCGGTGCAGGGCGGCCAGTACGGGCGGCAGCCAGTCCAGGCGTTCCGCGTGGATCTCGACCCGCAGCCACCCCGGCCCGTCCTCCTCCAGGGTCGCGACGGTCGCGGGCAGGCGGGCGCGGATGTGTTCGGCCGTCGCCCGGACGCGCAGGATCACCGTGTGGCGGTAGTCGGCCGTGGCGAAGGCCGTCACCACGCGGTCCGCCGGGTCCATGCCCTCCGGCGCCTCGAACGAGCCCGGCAGGGTGCGCGCGTCCTCGATGCGGTCGAGGCGGAACGTGCGGTCCCCGTCGCGGTCCGCGTCCCTCCCCGTGACGTACCACCGGCCCGCGTGCGCCACGATCCCGTACGGGTGCAGGGCGCGGTCGCTGCGGTGTCCCTCGCGGTCGGTGTAGCGAACCGAGACCGGTCGGCGGTGGCGTACCGCGTCGGCCAGGGTGAGCAGGACGCCCGCGTCCGGGCTCGCGAAGGCCCCCGCTTGCTCCGTGAAGGACAGGGACTCCAGCAGGGCGTCCAGCCGGGCGGCCAGATGCCGGGGCAGAACCCGCCGGATCTTCGCCGCCGCCGTCTCGTTCGCCGTGCGCTGGGCCGCTGTCAGCCCCGCCCGGCGCCCGGCGGCCAGCCCGAGCAGCACCGCCAGCGCCTCCTCGTCGCCGAACATCAGCGGCGGCACCCGGTAGCCCGGCCCCAGCCGGTATCCGCCGTAGCGCCCGCGCACCGACTCCACCGGCACGTCCAGGTCGATCAACTGGTCCACGTACCGCCGCACGGTCCGTCCGTCCACGCCGAGCCGGTCGGCCAGTTCGGCCACGGTCCGGGTGCCGCCCGACTGCAGCAGCTCCAGCAGGGTCAGCACACGGGCGGCGGGTCGGGGCATGGGTACGAAGATAGTGCGGATACCGGGCGGTTTCTGTCCGGTATTGCTCCTACCGTCGGCCGTGCACACCATCCGTACGGCCGAGGAGTTCCGCCATGCAGTTCGCATCCGTCCGCATCATCACCGCCGACGTGGCCCGCCTCGTCGCCTTCTACGAGCGTGTCCTCGGCGTGCCCGCGACCTGGGCCACCGAGCACTTCGCCGAGCTGAGGACCGACGGCGCCACCCTCGCGATCGCCGGCACCGCCACCGTCCCGATGTTCGCCCCCGGTTCCGCGCGCCCGGCGGCCAACCACAGCGCGATCGTCGAGTTCCACGTCGAGGACGTGGACCGCGTCCACAAGGAACTGGGCGACACCCTCACCGACGTCGTCAACGGCCCCGCCACCATGGCCTGGGGCAACCGCTCCCTGCTCTTCCGCGACCCCGACGGCAATCTCGTCAACTTCTTCACGCGCTGACACGGGGCCCGTGTTCCGGTCACGGTCAGGGTCACGGCCCGGCGGTGCGGCAGTCGCGGCAGTGGGTTTCCGTTTCCGGGGGCGCGGAAGGCGCCGTCGCGGGCGTCCCGGGTGCGACGCCCGTTGTGGGGCGAGTCCTCAGAAGCCCAGGTACGTGAGCTGGACGACGTAGACGCGCTCGCTGCGTACGACGATCCGGTAGCTGAACATTCCGCCGGGAACGACGATGTCGTCGCCCTTCGGGTCGCCTCCGCCGTGCGTGGGGCCGTGCAGGTACTGCGCCTCGGCGGCCCTCACCAGTTCGTCGGCCTTGCGCTCGATCTCGGCGAGGAAGGCGGGTGGGGCAGTGCGGGCGGCTTCCTCTGCGCCGAAGACGTACTCCCAGGTCCAGCTCAAGCGCGAACTGCCTTCATCGCTTCGTCGAGTACGGCGCTCAGCTCCCGCAGGGCTTCCTGAGCGGTCGCCGCGTCCTCGTGTTCCAGGTTGCTCCTGGCGCGGGCGTGACGGGCGGCGAGGTCGGGACGGCGGGCGATCTCGATGTCCCGTGCCCAGGCCAGTACCCAGCTCCGTACCGGGCTGAGGGACTGCCACTCCACGGCCTTGGCGAAGGCCTCGTCCTTCGTCCGCTGCATCTCGGGCAGGCGCTGCGGGTCGACCACGGCGAGGGCGGCCCGTAGGGCGTCAGGAGTCTGTTCGGGGCGGGGAACCAGCTCGTGTCCGTGGTCGGCCTGCGTGCTCATGGAGTCCTCCCGGGAGTGCACGGGCCAGGGTAGTCGTCCGGGGCGGCCGAGGTACTCGTGCGCGAACATCGCGGTGTCTTTCTCCTGCTCAACGGGTGAATGGTGTGGTCGTGCGGCAGTCGCGGCAGTGGGTCTCCGTCTCCGGGGCGCGGAAGGCGCGCTCGCAGCCCTCGCAGGTGCGCAGGGGGTGGCGGACGGGTGGCGGGCCGACGGGGGCGCGGTACGGGGGCGGGGGTGGGAGGTGTGCGGTGAGGCGGTGGGCCAGGAGGGCCGCGGGGCGGCGGAGGGGGTCGTCGGGGAGGTCGGCGGTGAGGGCGTGCCGTACGGCGGTGGGGGTGACCTCGCGTTCCAGCCAGGCGATGACACCGGGACCAGGTGCGCGGTGTCGGCGGCGGAGAGCAGCAGGCGGGGGTCGAGGCGGCGGAGGGTGGTGAGGAGGTCCGTGGCCTGCTGGTGAAGGGCGGTGGCCGCGGCCCGGGTGGGCTGGGGGACGCCCGGAAGCGCCTTACGGGGGCGCCGCTGAGGCGCACGGTCGGACGCGGCCGGCCGGGGCGGTGGTGCGGGGCAGTCCGTGTTCGCCGCCTCGCGCCGGTGACCGGGCTGGTTGCAGGACGTCGTCCGGGTGATGATCCGCCCGGTGGCGGTCCGTACGCGCTCGCGGCGCAGGTAGCCGTGGGCCTCCAGTTCCCGCAGCGCGGCGGCGATGCGGGTGGTGCCCTCCTTGAAGCGGGCGGCCAGCGACTTGATGTCGGCCGGGGCGCCGGCGGGCAGCGACTGGATGTGGCAGCCGAGCCCGATCGCCAGCAGGGAGAGCTCCGGGTGCTGGGTGAGGTGGTTGCCGATCACCGTGAAGCGGGTGGTGTGGCGGGTGTTCTCGTGGACGATGCCGCCGGTGCGGTGACGCGATCGGGTCGGATTGCCGGCGAGGGCTGACTGGGCGCGCGAGGGCGCGCTAGGGTTTTGGGTACCCATCGGGAAGGTCCGTTCTTCCTTGGTGGTCAGGCCCTCGCCTCGGGACGGCAATCCCGGCGGGGGCCGAAGTTTTTTTCGGTTGTGCTGCGCTGAGCGTAGAGGTGCTGAGGGCTCGAAAATCCAGCTGAGCGGCGGATGTTCACCCGCCCGAGTGATCGACTGCCTCGGGCGGAAAGGTGGGGCTTGGTGCGGTTCTTTTCCCCCGAGTACTCATAGGGAAAGGCGCCGACGGCACCGGAGCTTCAGATCTCGGGCTCCGGTGCCGTAAGGCGTAGCTCTGCCCAGACGGTCTTGCGCGGGAAGCGGTCCTCGGACACGCCCCAGCGGTCCGCGAGCGCCTCCACGAGAAGGAGGCCGCGGCCCGACTCGGCGTCGGTGGCGGGTGGTTAGTGCCGGGGCAGTTGATCGCCCCGGGTGTCGGTGACCTCGATACGGAGCGTGTCGCCCACCACGTAGAACGCGAGACGGAAGTCCCGTCCCGGTACGCGGCCGTGGGTGACGGCGTTGGCGGCCAGTTCGGCCACGACGTGACGTGCGGCCTCCGAGTCGTATCCCCAGTCGCGGAGATGGGCGTCCGTGAGGAGCCGGGCGAGGCGGGCACTGCGCCGGGTCGCGGACAGCAGCACGCTGAAGTTCCTGACGGGGGCGGCTGGTTCGGCAGTTCGTTGATTCACATCACTCAGCGTGGCGGGAGTTGCGTACCGTGGAGTGTCACTCAGCGCGTGCGTACGGTCACTGTCCGGTGGTTGTCCGGTGCTGTCGTGGCTGTGCCGACGGTTGATGCGGGTAGGGCGCGGGATGCGTCACGCGTCACGCGTCACGGACGGTTCCGAGGGAGAGGTGCGGCATGACGGCGGTCGAGGCGGAGGCGGGTCGGCTCAAGGAAGAGGCGGACGAGCCCGGTTGGGAGGTCGACCCGGACGACGAGTGGGGCGTCGCGGTCATCACCACGGTGGGGCGGCAAGTGAAGCTGCGGCGCGAGGCGGTGGGCATGCGGGCCGCCGAGTTCGGCCGGGCGGTCGGCTACGGCGAGGACATGATCTACAAGATCGAGGGCGGTAAACGGATTCCTCGCCAGGAGTTCCTGGACAAGGCGGACGAGGTGTTGGGAGCCGGCGGACTCATCGCGGCGGCGTGGGAGGACGTGAAGAAGGTCCGGTATCCGAAGAAGGTTCGGGCGCTGGGCAAGTTGGAAGGCAAGGCGGTCGAGATCGGCCTGTACGAGTGCAACAGCATCCACGGGCTGTTGCAGACGCCCGAGCATGCGCGAGCACTGTTCGAAGCATGCCAGCCGCCGTACTCGCCCGACGACGTGGAGCGCATGGTGACTGCGCGCATGGACCGGCAGTCCGTCTTCGACCGGAATCCAGCGCCTGCGATCCACTTCGTGATGGAAGAGGCGCCGCTCCGGCGTGAGATCGGAGGCACAATGGTGTGGCACCGACAGCTCGAACGCCTGCTTGAACTGGGCCGGTTGTGGAATGTCACGCTTCAGGTGATGCCGACCAAGAGCGACGCCCACCCGGGCCTGGATGGCAGGATCGAACTGCTGAAGTTCGCAGATGGTACAGCCGTAGGACGCGGAGACGGAGCGTTCAACGGACGTCCCGTCTCCGAGCCCCGGCAGCTCCGGATTCTTGAGCTGCAGTTCAACACCATCCGGGCACAGGCTCTCACTCCCCGGGAGTCACTGGCCTTCCTCAAGCGTCTGCTGGGAGAAACATGATTCACAAGGGATCCGCCGGGGACACGTCCGACCTGGAGTGGTTCAAGAGCAGCTACAGCAGTGGCACCAACGGTGAGTCCTGCGTCGAACTCGCCCTGACCCCCGGCACTGTCTACGTCCGCGACTCCAAGACCAGCGAAGGCCCCCGCATCGCCTTCACTTCTGACATGTGGGCGGCGTTCGTGCCGTACGCGTCCGGAGAATGATCACGCGGCCGGGTCCGTCTGCCGTTCGACGGGCGGGCGGACCGGCTGGTCGACCAACGACGGCAACTCGTGCGTCGAACCAGCCCTGACCCCTCGCACCGTCCACGTTCGTGACTCGGAGGACGTAACAGGCCCGAGCCTGACCTTCACCCCGCCCACCTGGGCGCACTTCGTCCCGTACGCGTCGGAGGCGCGGTGACGGGGCCTGGTACGCCCGGCGCTCGTCACGCGAGCTGGACGGTGCCGCCGGAGCACCGTGAGGATCCGGAGGCCGGGGCCTGATCCGGCACCCCGGCGCTGAAATGCGCGAACACCCCGAGGCAAGCCTCGGGGTGTTCGACAAACCGCGTGCGCGTCAGAGAGACACGCCATGCGCCCGCAGGAACGTCGCCGGGTTGACGGCGGAGCCGTAGTTCGGGGTCGTGCGGATCTCGAAGTGCAGGTGCGGACCGCTGGAGTTGCCGGTGTTGCCGGACAGGGCGATCTTCTGGCCGGTCTTCACGACCTGGCCGACCTTCACGTGCACGGACGACAGGTGGGCGTACTGGGAGTACGTCTTGTTGCCGTGCTTGATCACGATGGCGTTGCCGTAGGCGGGGCCGTCGCCCGCGCCGTTGCCGCCGGCCTTGACGACCGTGCCGCCGTGGGCGGCCATCACCGGGGTGCCGGTCGGGACGGCGTAGTCCTGGCCGGAGTGCTTGTGCGCCCACATGCCGCCGTTCTGCGCGAAGCTCGCCGACAGCTTGTAGTTCTTGACCGGGGAGACCCAGGACGGGGTGGACTTCTTGGCGGCCTGGGTCGCCTTCTTCACTGCCGAGGCCTTCACGGCCTGCGTCTTCGCGGCCTCCGCCTTCGCGGCGGCCTGCGCCGGGGCTGCTGCGGCCGGGGCGGAGTTGCCGGAGGAGGCGACCGCGACCCCGGCTCCCAGGACGGCCGTGGAGCCCAGACCGGCTGCCAGGACGGCGGCGCGGGTGCGAGTGACGGTCGTACGGGGGAAACGGGAAATGACGCGCTCGAACATCGAAACCTCATGGGGGAGGGGACGGGGGATGCCATCGGCGGAACGGGTCCGTGCCGTGCTGGCTGCTCCTTGGTAACCGGGACCGCCCAAAAGCCGCAAAGGTGTGACCTACGACGAAACGTCGTAGATGCGGCATGAGATGCACGTCTCTTGACGGAGCACCCTCTACGGGGCGAAACCCCCCATTTCAAGCTGATCGATCAGGCCTGTGCGGCAAATGTCCGATTTCGAATCGGGCGTTTCGCCACTATTCCGCGTAGTACGCCCGGCGGGGCCTGTGGAGCATGTCACCGAGGGCCCTCTTCGAATGTGGCGTGGGTCTCCGCAATCGCCACAGGACCCCCGGGCCGGACTCACGTGCCGAACAGTTCCAGCGACAGCCACAGCGCCGCCGTCGACGCCACGAGCGCGGCCGGCACGGTGGCCAGCCCGAGCAGGGTGAAGCGCCGCAGGCTCACCTCGTGGTCGTGGTGCTGGACGATGCGGCGCCACAGCAGGGTGGCCAGCGAGCCCGCGTAGGTGAGGTTCGGGCCGATGTTCACGCCGAGCAGCACCGCGAGGACCGCGCCGGGGCCGGACGGCGCGGCCAGCGGGACCAGGGCGAGCACGGCGGGCAGGTTGTTGATCAGGTTGGCCAGCAGGGCCGCCAGCGCGGCGACCGCCAGCAGGGACAGCAGCCCGGTGCCGTCGGGCAGGACCGCGTCCAGCGCGTCGCCGAGACCCTGGTCGAGCACCGCCCGCACGACGACGCCCAGAGCCAGCACGAACGCCAGGAACGGCAGGTCCATCGCGCGCAGGAGCCCTACGACGCCGGTGCGGCGACGGGCCAGGGCCCGCACCGCCATCACTCCCGCCCCGGCCGCCGCGGCCCACGCGGGGTCGATCCCGGCGGCGGACGCCACCGCGAACCCGGCGAGCGTCGCCGCCACCGTCACCAGGGCGAAGAGCGGCACCTCCACCGGCTCGTCCCCCGTGTCCGGCGCCGTCGGTCCGGCCGACAGGTCGGCGGCGAAGAAGCGCCGGAAGACCACGTACTCCACGGCGATCGCCGCCAGCCACGGCAGCAGCATCAGCAGCGCGAAGCGGGTGAAGGTCAGGCCGGTCGCGGTGAACGCGAGCAGGTTCGTCAGGTTGGACACCGGCAGCAGCAGGGACGCCGTGTTCGACAGGTGCGCGCCCGCGTAGACGTGCGGTGCGGGGCGCGCGCCCATACGGGTCGCGGTGGCGAACACGACCGGCGTCAGCAGCACCACCGTCGCGTCCAGGCTGAGCACCGCCGTGATCAGCGAGGCCAGCGCGAACACCGCGCCCAGCAGCTTGCGCGGGCGGTGGTGCGACCAGCGGGCCATCCAGGTGCCGCACGCGTGGAAGAGGCCCTCCTCGTCGCACAGCCTGGCCAGCACCAGGACGGCGGCGAGGAAGCCGATCACCGGGCCGAGCCGCTCGGCCTCCTCCCGCACGGCCTCCGTGGTGATCGCGCCCGTCGCGACCACCACCCCGGCTGCGGGCACCGCGAAGGCCGCCTCCGGCCAGCGGAAGGGACGGACGACGGCACACACCAGCACCACGGCCAGCGCGGCGACGGACAGCGATTCGAGCAGCACAGTGCTGATCATCCACAAGGTGGGCGGCGCCCCGGACACCGCGTCCCCGTGGTGTCGCGGAGCGGTACCTTCGACCTCACGCAGATCAGGGCCCGATGAGGAGAGTCAACGTGAGCAAGTTCGTGCGGCCCGCCGCCGAAGGTGCCGACCCGTTCGGTACGGCGCGTCTGCGACGTGGGGTCCTGGACGCGTGGGCCACCAGCCCCGCCCGGTTCCGGGAGGACGCCAACGCCGAGGAGGACCTCGTCCTCGGCGGCTACCGGGACCGGCTCGTCGTCGAGCTCGCGCAGAACGCCGCCGACGCCGCCGCCCGGGCCGGCGTGCCCGGACGCCTCCGGCTCACCCTGCGCGACGGGGTGCTGGTCGCCGCGAACACCGGCGCCCCGCTGGACGCGGCCGGCGTCGAGTCGCTGTCCACCCTGCGCGCCTCCGCCAAGCGGGACGCCCCCGACCGGGCCGTCGGACGGTTCGGCGTCGGCTTCGCCGCGGTGCTCGCCGTCACCGACGAGCCCGCCGTCGTCGGCCGGCACGGCGGGGTGCGCTGGTCGCTCGCCGAGGCGCGGGACCTCGCCCGGGACACCGCCGGGCACAGCCCCGGCCTCGGCGACGAGATCCGCCGCCGCGACGGACACGTACCGCTGCTGCGGCTCCCCTTCCCCGCCGAGGGCACCGCCCCCGATCCGTACGACACGGCCGTCATCCTGCCGCTGCGCGACACCGCCGCCGCCGATCTCGCCGAGCGGCTGCTGCACGCCGTCGACGACGCCCTGCTGCTCGCCCTGCCCGGCCTGGAGGAGGTCGTCGTCGAGACCGGGGACGACGCGCCCCGCACGCTGAGCCGGAGCGCCGAAGGCGACCTGACCGTGGTCACCGACTCCCGCGACGGCGTCACCCGCTGGCGCACCGCCGCCGCGCACGGCGCCCTCACCCCCGACCTGCTCGCCGACCGCCCCGTCGAGGAGCGGCTGCGCCCGCACTGGTCGGTCACCTGGGCCGTCCCCGTCGGCCCAGACGGCGCCCCCGCCCGGCCGCGCACCGCCGCCGTGGTGCACGCGCCCACCCCCAGCGACGAGCCGCTCGGCGTGCCCGCCCTGCTCATCGCCTCCCTGCCGCTGGACTCCACCCGCCGGCACGCCGCCCCCGGCCCGCTCACCGACTTCCTCGTGCAGCGCGCCGCCGACGCCTACGCCGGGCTCCTCGCCGACTGGCGCCCGGTGACCGCGGGCGCCATCGACCTCGTCCCTGGCCCGCTCGGCAAGGGCGAACTGGACGGCGCCCTGCGCGCGGCCATCCTGGAGCGGCTGCCGCGCACCGCCTTCCTGCCGCCCGCCGCCGCGCCCGTCGCCGACGACGACTCCGGGCTGCCCGAGGCGCTGCGCCCGCGCGACGCCGAGATCGTCGAGGGCGCGGGCGCCGACACCGTACGGGTGCTGGCGGAGGTGCTGCCCACGCTGCTGCCCGCAGGTCTGGAACGGCGCGCCGAGCTGCGCACCCTCGGGGTCGCGCGGGTGCCGCTGACCGACGCGGTCGACCGGCTCGCCGGCCTGGAGAAGTCCCCCGACTGGTGGCGGCGGCTGTACGACAGCCTCGCCGGCGTCGATCCCGACCGGCTCAGCGGACTCCCGGTGCCGCTGGCCGACAGGCGCACGACGATCGGCCCCCGGCAGGTGCTGCTGCCCACCCCGGACGCGGCCCTCGACGCCGAGCTGCTGGCCCGGCTCGGCCTGAAGGTCGCCCACCCGGACGCGGCCCACCCGCTCCTGGAGAAGCTGGGCGCGCTGCCCGCGACCCCGCGTGCCGTGCTCACCACCCCGCAGGTGAGGGCCGCCGTCGCCGCGTCCCTCGACGACGAGGGCGGGGTGAACTGGGAGGAGGACGCCCTCGACGCCGACGAACTCGCCGAGGTCGTCCTGACGTTGGTGCGGGAGGCGGGCCTGGAGCCCGGCGACGAGCCCTGGCTGGGCGCGCTCGCCCTGCCCGACGAGGACGGCGAACTCTCCCCGGCCTGCGAACTCGTCCACCCCCAAGGCCCCTTCGCGCAGGTCATGCGG
This sequence comes from Streptomyces sp. GB4-14, assembly GCF_022696125.1. Classification (NCBI taxonomy): domain Bacteria; kingdom Bacillati; phylum Actinomycetota; class Actinomycetes; order Kitasatosporales; family Streptomycetaceae; genus Streptomyces; species Streptomyces sp. GB4-14. Next base: position 3,621,570 of record NZ_RZHO01000002.1, read on the forward strand.
GAGGGCGAACTGGCCGCCGTGGACGCGGAACTGGCCGCGAAGTGGGGCGAGCAGCCGCTGGCCGCGTGCGGGGTGCTCGTCGACTTCGCACTGGTGCGCGCCACCGACGTCGTCCTCGACCCGGACGAGCTGGAGCCGCGCGAGAGCGACTACGCCGAGCCGGACGACCCCGGGCTGCTGGACGCCGTCGACGTGTGGGCCGAGGACATCCTCGACCGCTTCCCCGACGCGCCCGTCCCGCCCGTCGCCACCGAGATCGTCGCCGTGCGCGACCTGGACCTGGTGGACGACGACCGCTGGCCGCAGGCGCTCGCCCTGCTCTCCCGGCCCCCGCTGCGGGACGCCCTGGTCGAGCCGGTGCGGATCCTGCTCCACGACGGCACCCACGAGACCGTACGGCCGTACACCGCGTGGTGGCTGCGCGGCCATCCGGTGCTCGGCGGGCGCCGCCCGGCCGGACTGCGCGCGGCGGGCGGCGACCCGCTGCTGCGCGGCCTGTACGACGAGGCCGACGCGACCGGCTTCGACGACGAGCAGGTGCTGCGGGCACTGGGCGTGCGCACGTCGGTCGCCGCGCTGCTGGACGAGCCGGGCGGGGCGGCCGAACTGCTGGAACGCCTCGCCGACCCCGGCCGGCCGGTCACGGCGGCCCAGCTGCACGGGCTGTACGGGGCGCTGGCCGAGCTGGACCCCGAGCAGGTGACCCTGCCGGACGACCTGCGCGCGGTGGTCGACGGGCGGGTGGAGGTGGTGGACGCCTCCGAGGCGGTGGTCGTCGACTCGCCCGACCTGCTGCCGTTCACCTCCGGCGTACCCCTGCTCCCGGTCCGCCCGGCGCGGGCCGCCGAACTGGCGGAGCTGTTCCAGGTGCGGCGGCTCAGCGAGTCCGTCACCGGCCGCGTGGACTCCGAGGGCACGGAGCACGAGGTGCCGGAGCCGGTACGGGTCCTGCTGGGCCCGCGGACCCCGGCGTCCTACGTCGAGCACGAGGAGCTCGTCGTGGACGGAGTGGAGATCGACTGGCGCCTCACCGACGACGGGGTGCTGCACGCGGCGACGCTGGAGGGCGTCGCCGCGGGTCTCGCCTGGGCGGCGGGGCAGTGGCCGCGGCGGTTCGAGGTGGCGGCTCTGCTGGAGGATCCGTCACGGACGGAGGAACTGGCCAGGGACCGGTGGTTCGACTGACCTCGTCCTCGAGCGCCGGACGGGCCGGAATCGGCCCCTCCGGCGTTTGAGGAGCGGGGCCCGGGGCGGAGCGCCGTGGGTCAGGGGTCCGTGGGTGTCGCCCCGGACCCCTCGTACTCCAGATGCTCCAGCTCCCGCGCCAGCGTCTCCGCGTCGTAGGGGCCCGTGTGCCGGCGGTTCCCGATGAAGAACGTCGGGGCGCCCTGGACGCCGCTCGCCTCCGCGCTGCGGGCGTCGCGGCGGACCCGTTCGGCCGCCCAGTCGGACTCGAGGTCCCGCAGGAACTTCTCCATGTCGAGGCCCAGGTCGATGGCGTAGACGACGGTGTCCTCGTACTCCATCTCGTCCTGGTGCCGGTACAGCAGGTCGTGCATGTCCCAGAAGCGGCCCTGGGCGTCCGCGGCGACCGCCGCCCGCGCGGCAAGCTCGGCGTGCGGGTGGACGTCGGGGAGCGGGAGGTGCCGGAAGACGTAGCGGAAGCGGTCGCCGAAGCGGTTCCGCAGTTCCTTGGTGACGCCGGTGGCGCGGGCGCAGAAGGGACACTCGAAGTCGCCGTACTCCACCAGCGTGAGCGGCGCGTCGACGGGGCCGAGGATGTGGTCCGTCTCCGGGTCGACCAGCCGGTCCAGGTAGCGGGGCAGGTCGGCGTCCTGCTTGCCGCCCAGCATGGTGGAGAGCCGGAACACCAGCCAGCCCACGAGGGTGGCGATCACCGCCGCGAGCAGCACGCCGACGGTCGCCCGGGCGAGCAGCTCCGGCTCGTCGTCGAAGGCGAGCCCCGCGATCAGCAGGGAGACGGTGAACCCGATGCCGGACAGGGCCGCGCCGCCCAGCACATGGCCCTGACCCACCCCGACGGGCAGCTCGCCCAGACCGAACCGGGTGCCGAGCCGCGCGCCGCCCCAGATGCCGATGAACTTGCCGCCGACGAGACCGGCCACCACGGCCCAGGTGAGCGCGGAGCCCAGCGCGTCGGTGAGGACGCCGCCGCGCAGGTCGACGCCCGCGTTGGCCAGGGCGAACACCGGGACGACGACATAGCTGGACCAGGGGTGCAGATACATCTGGAGGCGTTCGTTGACCGAGACTGCCTTCTGCAGCCCCTTGCGCGCGGTCTTCCCCACGTCCGCGCGGGGCGACTGACGGAACGCGCGGAACAGCCGCGTCGCCTGCTCGACGCCCTCACGGGACGGCTCGCGCGCGGGGATGAGCAGACCGCCGAGCATGCCGGCGATGGACGCGTGCAGCCCGGCGTTCAGGGTCAGGTACCACATCACCAGCACGATCAGCACGTACGGGACGGCCCACCACACGTCGAAACGGGACAGCGCCGACAGCACCGCGCCCAGCACGAGCGCGGCGAGCAGCTCCGGCACCCGGATCGACCCGGAGTAGACGACGCCGATGACGGTGACCGCGACGATGTCGTCGATGACGGTGATGGCCAGCAGGAAGATCCTCAGCTGGGTGACGAAGCGGGGGCCGACCACGGCGAGCGCGCCCAGCAGGAACGCCGTGTCGGTGCCGATGACGATGCCCCAGCCGCCCGCGGCCTTTGAACCGGGCGCGATCAGGAGGTAGAACAGCACCGGCACGAGCATGCCGCCGACGCCCGCGAGGCCCGGGATCATGATCCGGCGGCGGTCGTTCAGCGAGCCGACGGACAGCTCGTAGCGGACCTCCAGGCCGATGACGAAGAAGAACAGCGCCATCAGCCCGTCGTTGACCCAGTGCCCCAGGTCCATCGCCAGTTCCGCGGCGCCCACCGCGACGGACGCCTCGGTGTGCCACAGCGAGAAGTACGACTCCGACCAGGCGGAGTTCGACCAGATCAGGGCGACCGCCACCGCGAGGAGCAGCAGCCCGGAGCTGCCCGCCTCGGTCGCCAGGAACCTGCGCACCGGGGCGGCCAGCTGAGCCGCGAGCTCACCCCTGCTCGACCGCGTCTGCGACTCGTCGGACTTCTTCCGGGGCAGCAGCTTCATGAGGTCTTCCGTCTCCGATCACCTGCGGCGGCAGACTCCCATGGTCACCCACATACCGGGCATAACGCCCGATCGCGGAAGTTGCTTCTTCATCAAATCTCCATGATCCGCACAACCATTCACACGAGTGGCGGATCTCATCGGACGAGTCATCAGACTCCGCGATCATCCTGATCCGGCGCCCGCCGAGCCGCGTGTGCTCCACGGCGGGCGCCGGATCCCTGTCCATCCGTGGGGAACACACATGCGCATGCGTGCCACCGTGGCCGCCGTCTCCGGCGCCCTGGCCCTGTCCGCCCTCGCCGTCCCGGCCGCCCAGGCCGACGGCGGGTACGGCGACACCAGAATCACCAAGGTGGTCGTCGACGGCGACAACAAGGTGACCGTCGGCGCCACGGCCAAGAGCATCAAGGTCAGCGTCACCGCCGTCGACAACTCCGGCATCCTGAGTGCCGACGCGTTCGACCTGTACGGCCCGGACCTCGGTCTGCTCTCCACCGGCAGGCCGGTGTGCAAGGCCGCGAGCTCCACCACCTCGACCTGCACCGCGTCCGTGCTCGTGGACCCGCGGACCGACTACCTCACCAACGCCAACGCCGGCACCTGGTACGTCGACGCGTGGATCGACGCCAGGGACGGCGACTTCGTCTGGAAGCAGAAGTCCGGCTCCTTCAAGTTCCAGCGGGCGACCAAGCTCACGGCCAACGCCACCCCCGAGCCGGTGAAGAAGGGCAGGACGCTCACCGTCACGGGCAAGCTCACCCGGGTCAACTGGGAGACGCTCAAGTACGGCAACTACACCGGCCAGTCGGTGCAGCTGCAGTTCCGCAAGAAGAGCGCCAAGACGTACACCACGCTCAAGACGGTCAAGACCAACTCCAAGGGCGACCTGAGGACGACCGTCAAGGCCTCCGTCGACGGCTACTACCGCTACGTCTACGCGGGCAACTCGATCTCCGCGGCCGTCACGTCCGCGGCCGACTTCGTCGACGTGAAGTAGGCGGCAGCACGCCGGGCGTCCCGCACCCCGCGGAGGGGGGCGGCGCGGGACGCCCGGGGGCCGGTCAGACCGGGAACCTGCGGTCCACCCAGCGCCAGAGGAACTCCAGGACCACCGCCGTGACCGCCGCGATGCCGACCGCCAGCCACGGCATCGTCATGCCGACCAGGCGCAGGGCGAAGAAGTCCTGGAGCCAGGGAACCGCCAGGACCAGGAGGAAGGCGCCGGCCATCGCGGCGACCAGGGCGACGCGCCACCAGGTGTAGGGGCGGGCGACGATCGCCAGGACCCAGATGGAGATGAGGAACAGGGTCAGCGTCGCCGCGCTGGTCTCCGCGCCCAGCGCCCCCGTGCCGCTGTAGTGGCCGCGGGCCAGCAGGTACGTGGCGAACGTGGCCAGCGCCGCCAGCACCCCGCCCGGGACCGCGTACCGCATGACCCGGCGGACGAAGTTCGGCCTGGCCCGCTCCTTGTTGGGGGCGAGGGCGAGGAAGAAGGCGGGGACGCCGATGGTCAGCGTGGACAGCAGGGTCAGATGGCGCGGCAGGAACGGGTACTCCACCTGCGTCGCCACCACCAGCACCGCGAGCAGCACCGAGTACACCGTCTTCACCAGGAACAGCGTGGCCACCCGCGTGATGTTGCCGATCACCCGCCGGCCCTCGGCCACCACCGACGGCAGCGTGGCGAAGCTGTTGTTCAGCAGCACGATCTGCGCGACCGCCCGGGTGGCCTCCGAGCCGGAGCCCATCGCCACGCCGATGTCCGCGTCCTTCAGCGCGAGCACGTCGTTCACGCCGTCACCGGTCATCGCGACCGTGTGGCCCTTCGACTGGAGCGCGCCCACCATGGTCCGCTTCTGCTGGGGCGTGACCCGCCCGAAAACCGTGCCGGCCTCCAGCTCCTCGGCCATGGCCTCCGGCTCGGCGGGCAGCCGGCGCGCGTCCACCGTCGTGCCGGACAGGCCGAGCTTGCCGGCGACCGCCCCGACCGACACCGCGTTGTCGCCGGAGATCACCTTCGCGCTGACGTCCTGCTCCTCGAAGTAGCGCAGGGTGTCGGCGGCGTCGGGCCGCAGCCTCTGCTCCAGCACCACCAGCGCCACCGCCCGCACGCCGTCCACGGCGGCCGGGTCGGCCAGGTCGTCGGCGTTCACGCCGTCGCGGGCGCGCGCGAGCAGCAGCACCCGCAGGCCCTCGCGGTTCATCCGCTCGGTCTCGGCCAGCGCCGGGTCGTCGTGGGGGAGCAGCACGTCCGGGGCGCCCAGCAGCCAGGTGACGAGCCGCCCGTCACCCTCGTCGAGGGTCGCGCCGCTGTACTTGCGGGCGGAGGAGAAGGGCAGCGTGTCGGTGAGGCGCCACTCGGTGGTGTCCGGATACGCGTCGATGATCGCCTTGAGGGAGGCGTTCGGCCGCGGGTCCGCCGATCCCAGCTCCCCCAGCAGCTTCCGCACGTACGTCTCGTCGGCGTCGCCCAGCACCCGCAGCTCGGTGACGTCCATGCCGCCCTCGGTGAGCGTGCCGGTCTTGTCCAGGCACACGGTGTCCACGCGGGCCAGGCCCTCGATCGCGGGCAGCTCCTGCACCAGGCACTGCTTGCGGCCCAGCCGGATCACGCCGATCGCGAAGGCGACCGAGGTGAGCAGCACGAGCCCCTCGGGCACCATCGGCACGATCCCGCCGACCGTGCGGGCGATCGAGCCCTTCAGCTCGTTGTCCTTGACCACCAGCTGGCTGATGATCAGGCCGATCGCGGTCGGCACCATCATCCACGTGACGTACTTGAGGATCGTGGAGATGCCGCTGCGCAGCTCGGAGTGGACCAGGGTGAAGCGGGACGCCTCCTCGGCGAGCTGCGCCGCGTAGGCCTCGCGGCCCACCCGGGTCGCCTGGAAGGAGCCGCCGCCCGCGACGACGAAACTGCCGGACATCACCTGGTCGCCGGGCTGCTTCACCACCGGGTCGGCCTCACCGGTGAGCAGCGACTCGTCGATCTCCAAGCCGTCCGCCTCGACGACCACCCCGTCGACGACGACCTTGTCCCCCGGCCCGATCTCGATGAGGTCGTCCAGCACGATCTCGGAGGTGCCGATCTCGGCGGCCACCCCGTCCCGGCGCACCGTGGGCCGCACCTCGCCGATCAGCGCGAGCGAGTCGAGCGTCTTCTTCGCCCGCCACTCCTGGACGATGCCGATGCCGGTGTTGGCGAGGATGACGTAGCCGAACAGGCTGTCCTGGAGCGGGGCGACGATCAGCATGATCACCCAGAGCACGCCGATGATCGCGTTGAACCGGGTGAAGACGTTCGCGCGGACGATCTCCATGATCGACCGGCTGCTGCGCACGGGTACGTCGTTGACCCGTCCGCCCGCCACCCGCTCGGCCACTTCGGCCGAGGTCAGACCGGTCGCCGGTGAGGTGGCCGTGGGAGGCCGGACGGCATCGGTCCGGTCGCCCGCATCGAGATGCGTCATGCATTCGACAGTACGTGCGGATCCGGTGCCTCACCCGCTGGAGCGGGGAAGTTCCGACCAGGGGAGGACGGCCGTCCTACCGGGGTACTACCGCGGTGGCGGCCCTGCCAACTGCCGTCTCAGAGCGCCGGGTTGGCGTGATTCAGTCGGTGTGGGCCGCCGAGGCGCGACCCTCCTCGGCGCCGGCCTCATCGGCCCGTGCCCGCTTGATCGCGGCGTCGCGCCGGCGCACGTACCAGACGCCGATGAGGCCGAGACCGCCGCCGGCCAGGCAGGTCCACACCCACCAGGTGTGCCCGTGCTCGTCGAACCAGCCGTAGAACGGCAGCTGCACCAGGAAGAGGACGAACCAGACGATCGTGCCGCCGGTGATGGTGGCGACCACGGGGCCCTCCAGGGGCTCCGGCGCCTCGTGCTTGGGGGTCCACTTCGCCATGCGGACAGCTTACGAGGAGCGCCGGAGGCGTGGCGCCCCGCACCGGACGGCCCCGGAGGTGGAGCGGGAATCACACCGGCCACGGGGGGTCTACGCGCGGAGATGGTGTCGACGGCGTTATATGTTCATACTGAATTCGTTTGCCTCTGACCGCTTTTATTCGTAGAAAACACCAAAGGCTCGGCTCCGGGGGGAGCCCGCCGGTGATGAGGTCCCTGCACATGTCCACGTCGGCCCCCGCCAAGGCGCCCACCCCCGAGCAGCCGGGGTCCGGTGCCGCGTCCGGCGCCCTCGACCGCTACTTCCGGATCACCGAGCGCGGCAGCACGCTGCCCCGCGAGATCCGGGGCGGTTTCGCCACCTTCTTCGCGATGGCCTACATCATCGTGCTGAACCCGATCATCCTGGGCAGCGCGAAGGACGTGTACGGCAACCAGCTGGACAACGGCCAGCTGGTCACCGCGACCGCCCTGACCGCCGCGTTCACCACGCTGCTCATGGGTGTCATCGGCAACGTCCCGATCGCCCTGGCCGCCGGCCTCGGCGTGAACTCGGTGGTCGCGCTCCAGCTCGCGCCCCGCATGTCCTGGCCGGACGCCATGGGCATGGTGGTGCTGGCCGGTTTCGTGGTGATGCTCCTGGTCGCCACCGGACTGCGCGAGCGCGTGATGAACGCCGTGCCCTACGGCCTGCGCAAGGCCATCGCCATCGGCATCGGCCTGTTCATCATGCTGATCGGCCTGGTCGACTCGGGCTTCGTCTCCCGTATCCCGGACGCCGCGCAGACCACCGTCCCGCTCCAGCTCGGCGCCGACGGCCACCTCAACGGCTGGCCGGTGCTGGTCTTCGTGCTCGGCGCGCTGCTCACGCTGGCGCTGATCGTGCGCAAGGTGCCGGGCGCGATCCTCATCTCGATCGTCGTGATGACCGTCGTCGCCGTCGCGATCAACGCGGTCGCCGACGTGCCCTCCTGGGGCCTGACCTCGCCCGAGTGGCCCGGCAACCCGGTCGCCACCCCCGACTTCGGCCTGATCGGCCAGGTCAGCCTGTTCGGCGGATTCTCCGAGGTCGGCGTGCTGACCGGCGTGCTGTTCGTCTTCACCGTGCTGCTGTCGTGCTTCTTCGACGCGATGGGCACGATCATGGGCGTCTCGGACGAGGCCAAGCTCACCGACGGCGAGGGCCAGATGCCCGGCATCAACAAGGTGCTGTTCATCGACGGCGTCGCGGTCGCGGCGGGCGGTGCCAGCTCCGCCTCCGCCACCACCGCGTTCGTGGAGTCCACCGCGGGCGTCGGCGAGGGCGCCCGCACCGGCTTCGCCAACGTCGTCACCGGCGGTCTGTTCGCCGTGGCGCTGTTCCTCACCCCGGTCGCAACGATGGTCCCGTCCCAGGCGGCCACACCGGCGCTGCTCGCGGTGGGCTTCCTGATCCTGGCCAACGGGATCCGGGAGATCGACTGGGCGGACCACACCATCGCCATCCCCGCCTTCATCACCATGGTGATGATGCCGTTCACCTACTCGATCACCAACGGCATCGGGATGGGCTTCCTCACCTTCGTGGCGCTGCGCCTCGCGGCGGGCCGCGGCAAGGAGGTCCCGACGGCGCTGTACGTGGTGGCGGCGGTCTTCGCCTTCTACTACCTGATGCCGGCGCTGGGCCTGACCTGATCCCCGCCCGCGGAGCGCGGGCTCAGGTGACGCCGTAGAACTTCTCCGTCTCCTCGACGGCGGTGCGGAACCGCTGGTCGAAGTCATCGCGCATGAGCGTCCGGACGACATAGTCCTGGACGCTCATGCCGCGTTTGGCGGCATGGCCGCGGAGCCTTTCGAGCAGTTCGTGGTCTATCCGCAGGCTGAGCACGTCGGTCCCCATGCCCACGAGAGTCGCCGCACCTCACCGTGCGGCGCGTGGCATTTCATGCGTCGATCACTCGTATGGGTGATCTCGGCCGGGGGCTGTCTTGATTTCGCACAGCCCGTCGGGTTCGCCCGCGTGGGGGCGGCTTCCGGGGCGGGAGTGGCGCGACTCACGGGCGGGGCGCCGCATACCGAGTGGTCCTTAGCGAAAGTAATGAGTTACGCTAAAAAACATGCCGGACCTCAGCCATGGCGACGACGCCGCCGCCGTGAACGCCCTCCGCTCCGCCGTGATGCGGCTCTCCCGCCGTCTCAAGCACCAGCGGGTCGACGAGTCGCTCAGCCCCACCGAGATGTCGGTGCTCGGCACTCTGGCCCGCTGCGGCAGTGCCACCCCGGGCGAGCTCGCCCGCAAGGAACACGTCCAGCCGCCGTCGATGACCCGCATCGTGGCGCTGCTGGAGGCCAAGGGCCTGGTCAGGCTGGAGCCGCACCCCGACGACCGGCGCCAGAAGGTCGTCACGCAGACCGAGCGGGCCGAGGCGATGCTCGAGGAGAGCCGGCGCAAGCGCAACGCGTTCCTCGCCACGCTGGTCGAGGAACTCGACGAGGACGAGTGGGCGACCCTGCGCGCCGCCGCCCCCGTGCTGGAGAAACTGGCGCACATCTGACCCCCGCAGCAACAGGAGGCGAACCTTTTGAGTACGGGATCCGGAGCAGCTTCCGCCCCCGCACCTGACCCCTACGACACGAAGACCGCCCTCGACCAGCCGCGCAGGAACTCGATGTTCTCCTCGCTGAGGATCAGGAACTACCGCCTGTTCTTCCTCGGCCAGGTCGTCTCCAACATCGGCACCTGGATGCAGCGCATCGCCCAGGACTGGCTGGTGCTGAGCCTCACCGGCTCCTCGGCCGCCGTCGGCATCACCACGGCCCTGCAGTTCCTGCCGATGCTGCTGTTCGGCCTGTACGGCGGTGTCCTCGTCGACCGGCTGCGCAAGCGGCCCACCCTGATGGTCACCCAGTCCGCGATGGCCCTCACGTCCCTCGCGCTCGCCGTCCTCACCCTGACCGGCATGGTCGAGGTCTGGCACATCTACGTCGCCGCCCTCGCCCTCGGTCTCGCGACCGTCGTCGACAACCCGGCCCGCCAGTCCTTCGTGTCCGAGCTGGTCGGCCCCGGCCAGCTGCAGAACGCGGTCAGCCTGAACTCCGCGAACTTCCAGTCCGCCCGGCTGGTCGGCCCCGCCGTCGCGGGTCTGCTGATCACCGGTGTCGGCACCGGATGGGCGTTCCTGCTGAACGGCCTGTCCTTCGTCGCGCCGCTGACCGGCCTGATGCTGATGCGCACCCGCGAGCTGCACCCCGTGGAGCGCGCCCCGCGCGGCAAGGGACAGCTCCGTGAGGGCCTGCGCTACGTGGCCGGACGGCCCGACCTGCTCTGGCCGATCGTGCTGGTCGGCTTCATGGGCACGTTCGCCTTCAACTTCCCGGTCTACCTGTCGGCCTTCGCCGACGACGTGTTCCACGGGGACGCGGGCGTCTACAGCATGTTCAACACGCTGATGGCGGTCGGCTCCGTCTCCGGCGCCCTGCTCGCCGCCCGGCGCGGCACGGCCCGGCTGCGGATGCTGATCATGGCCGCGCTGGCCTTCGGCGCGCTGGAGATCCTCGCCGCCGCGTCGCCCGAGCTGTGGATGTTCGCGCTGGTCATGGTGCCGCTGGGCCTGGTGTCGATGACGGTCAACGTCACCACCAACACCAGCCTGCAGATGTCCACCGACCCGTCGGTGCGGGGCCGCGTCATGGCCCTGTACATGATGGTGTTCCTCGGCGGCGCCCCCGTCGGCGCACCCGTCGTCGGCTGGGTCACCGACACCTACGGCGCCCGTGTCGGCTTCGCGGCCGGCGGCGCGATCGCGATGACCGCGGCGGCCGTCATCGGCCTGATCCTGGCCCGCGCCGGCGGCCTCCGCCTCGCGGTCGGCTGGCACCACGGCCACCCCAGCGTCCGCTTCGTCCCGCGCGACCGGGTGAAGGCCCTGGCCCCGGCGGCGTGAGCCGCCGGGCCGGGCCCCCGGCTGCCCGTCAGTCCCGGGGGAACTCGTCGGTCCTCAGCACCAGTCCGACGGACGTCCCGGTCAGGTCGATCTCCTCGCCGAAGGGGAAGCCGACGGCCGCGTGGTAGGCACCGTCCTTGGGGAGCGTGTGCAGATGCCACTCGGCGGTGTACGGATCGACGATCAGGTACACCGGCACGCCGGCGGCGGCGTAGGTGTCCTTCTTGGGCCCGTAGTCGTTGGCGGCGGTGTCCCGGGAGATGACCTCGGTGACGAACTCGACGTCCCGGTACTGCCAGTGGCCCCTGGCGTCCTTCACCGAACGCTCGGCGAACGCCGCGACGTCACAGGCGAAGCCGTTCAGCCGTCCGGGAAAGTCGATCCGTACGTCCGAAGCCAGGCGCTTGCGCGGGTACGCGGCGCGCAACTGTTCCAGGATGTCGAAGATGATCTGGAAGTGGGTGTCCCGCTGCGGCGTCATGAAGACGTGCCCCCCGACGATCTCGGCCTTGTAACCCTCGGGGACGGGCATCTTCTCCAGCCACTCGAACATCATGTCGAGCGTGAGCTCATCGCCGCTCTCGGCCATCTCGATCCTGTCTTCGAGGACGGTCATCGTGGCGCTCCTCCTCGGCCGACGCTCGATGCGTACAGCCGCGCAGTACAACGATACGCACGGTGACCGGGACACGCGGGACACTGGAGGCATGAGACTCTTCGCCGCCGTGCTGCCGCCCGAGGACGTGATCGGGGCGCTGGACGTCGAGGTGGGCGCGCTGCGGAAGCTGGGCGGGGCCGACGGGCTGCGGTGGACCGAGCGGGCCGGGTGGCACTTCACGCTCGCGTTCTACGGCGAGGTGGACGACGACACCGTGCCCGAGCTGACCGCACGCCTGGGGCGGGCCGCGGCGCGGACCGAGCCGTTCCCGCTGGCGCTGTCCGGCGGCGGCCAGTTCGGCCGGGGCCGCGCGCTGTGGACCGGGGCGTCGGGCGACCTGCGGACCATGCGGCTGCTGGCCGAGCGGTCCGAGGCGGCCGGGCGCAAGGCGGGCATCGCGATGGACGAGCACCGGCGCTACCAGGCCCACCTGACCGTGGCGCGCAGCCGGGACGCCGTGGACGTACGGCCGTACCTGGCGGCGCTGGAGGATTTCCGCAGCCGCACCTGGACCGTGGAGGAGCTGGTGCTCGTGCGCAGCCACCTGCCCCGGTCGGGCGTTCCGGGCGAGCAGCCCCGTTACGAGGCGGTCGCCCGCCGGGCACTCGGCGCGGCCGGTTAGGCTCGACGGCGTGGACCCGAAGACCCGGAACCGGATCATGGCCGGTGCGCTCGTGCTGATGTTCGTCGTGGTGGCCCTGGCGGCGGCGCTCGGGAAGTAGCGCCACCGCCGGGCCGTCACGGCCTGTCCGCCGTCACCAGGCGAAGGCCTCCGGGGACGGCCCCGGACCCGGGAAGATCTCGTCCAGCGAGGCCAGCAGCTCCTCGCTCAGCTCCAGCTCCAGCGCGCGCAGCGCCGAGTCGAGCTGCTCGCGCGTGCGCGGGCCGACGATCGGACCGGTCACGCCGGGACGGGTGAGCAGCCAGGCCAGCGCCGTCTCGCCCGGCTCCAGCCCATGCTTCTCCAGCAGGTCCTCATACGCCTGGATCTGCTTGCGCGCCACCGGGTCGGCCAGGGTGTCCGCGGCCCGCCCGGAGGCGCGGCGGCCGCCCTCGGCCTCCTTCTTGATGACCCCGCCCAGCAGACCGCCGTGCAGCGGCGACCAGGGGATGACCCCGAGCCCGTAGTCCCGCGCGGCCGGGATCACCTCCATCTCGGCGCGCCGCTCGGCGAGGTTGTACAGGCACTGCTCGCTGACCAGCCCGATGGTCCCGCCGCGCCGGGCGGCGGCCTCGTTGGCCTGGGCGATCTTGTAGCCGGGGAAGTTCGACGAGCCGGCGTAGAGGATCTTGCCCTGCTGGATCAGGACGTCGATCGCCTGCCAGATCTCGTCGAACGGGGTGGCCCGGTCGATGTGGTGGAACTGGTAGAGGTCGATGTAGTCGGTCCCCAGCCGCTTCAGCGAGGCGTCCACCGCGCGCCGGATGTTCACCGCGGACAGCTTGTCGTGGTTGGGCCACGCCTCGCCGTCCGGGCCCATGTTGCCGTACACCTTGGTCGCGAGGACGACCTTGTCGCGGCGTCCGCCGCCCTGGGCGAACCAACTGCCGATGATCTCCTCGGTACGGCCCTTGTTCTCACCCCAGCCGTAGACGTTGGCGGTGTCGAAGAAGTTGATGCCGGCGTCGAGCGCGGCGTCCATGATGGCGTGGCTGTCGGCCTCGTCGGTCTGCGGGCCGAAGTTCATCGTCCCGAGGACGAGCCGGCTGACCTTGAGTCCTGTGCGTCCGAGCTGCGTGTACCTCATGGACGTCCAGCCAACGTGTTGGAGTGCGCTCGATGCAAGCGCTTCACGCGTCAGGGCGCCGGTCCGGGAGGGTCACGACGGCTTGTACGGGCCGCCCAGCGACCACTCCTGCCACATGGCCTCGGCGAACGCCCCCGCGATCTTGTGCTCGCCGCTCTCGTTGGGGTGCGTGCCGTCGTAGGTGTCCAGGTGGAAGTCGTACGTCGCCGGCGGCGGGACGAGCAGCAGCGGGGAGGCCGCCGTGTCCAGGCCGGCGACCGTCTCGCCCAGCAGCGTGTTGAACCGGCCGACCTGCCCCGCGAAGGTCTCGTCCGCGTCCACCCGGATGTTGCGGATCACCGGCATCACCGCCATCCGCACCCTCGGACGGGCCGCACGCGCCTCGGCGACGAACGCCCGCACGTTGTCCGCGGTCTGCTCGGCGTTGGTGTAGAAGCCGAGGTCGATCAGGCCCAGCGACACCAGCAGCACGTCCGCGCGGCAGGAGCGCACCGCGTCGCCGATCAACGGCGCCATGTGGCACCAGCCCTCGCCCCAGCCGGCCAGATGCGCCCGGGGGAAGTCCGGATCGGCGTACGCGTACGAGGTGGGGGTGTCCGTGGACGGGTCGTGCAGCGTCTCGCGCGGGCCGACCAGCGTGAAGGGGCCGCCGTACGCGGCGCACAGGTGCTGCCACAGGCGGTAGCGCCAGGTGTGTTCACCCGCGCTCCCGATCGTCATCGAGTCACCTACGGGCATGAACCTGAGCACCCGATCATCATCGTGGATCAGCCCGTTCGCCGCGATGTGAGCCCCGACACCCGCACCCGGGGGGCCCGCGCTGATGGCAGTCTTGGCTCATGCGCCGACCCTTCGCCCTGCTCGCCGCGTCCCTGTTGACGGCCGCGCTCGCCGTGCCCGCCTCCGCCGCCGACAACGACGACGGGGACGAGGGGTTCACCATCAACGACCCGCGCATCACCGAGTCCAGCGGCCTGGCCGCCTCCCGGCAGCACCCCGGCGTCTACTGGACCCACAACGACAGCGACGACGGCCCCTACCTCTACGCCGTCGACAGCAGCACCGGCGACACGGTCGCCCGCCTCACCCTCACCGGCATCGGCACGCCCCGGGACGTCGAGGCGATCTCCGTCGGCCCCGGCAACCGTCTCTTCGTCGCCGACGTCGGCGACAACCTCGGCGGCACCTGGCCGTACGTGTGGATCTACGAACTCCCCGAGCCGAAGCGGCTCCAGGACGCGACCGTGCAGGCCACCCAGTACGTCGTGAAGTACGCCGACGGCCCGCGCGACGCCGAGGCGATGGTCGTCCACCCGAAGACGGGGCGGGTGTACCTCATCGACAAGCACGAGGACGGCGGGCACCTCTACGAGGGTCCGGAGAAGCTCTCGCCGGAAGGCGACAACGTGTTCCGGCCGATCGCCCTCGTCGAGCTGTGGACCACCGACGCTGCGCTCTCCCCGGACGGCCAGGACCTCGCCGTGCGCGGCTACTTCGGCGGCGTCCACTACGCCTGGAACGGCGGCGAGCTCCAGCGCAAGGGGCGGCTGAGCGTGCCGCTCCAGGGGCAGGGGGAGTCGGTGACCTACTCCGCCGACGGCTCACGGCTGCTGTTCGGCAGCGAGGGGGAGCAGAGCGGCGTGGTGAGCCGCCCGGCGCCCGGCGCGGACGAGGGCGGCTCCAGCGGCGGCCCCGGCTCCCGCGCGGACGGCGGCGACAGCGCCTCGGGGGACGGGAAGGGGGACTCCGTGAAGGTCGGGGGAGCCGTGGTGGCCGCCGTGGTCGTCGCGGCCCTGTTCGGGCTGAGCAGGCGCCGTCGCAGGGGCTGAACCGGGGCCGTCAGCGCCCCTGTTCGCCCGCCCGCCGGGCGACGTGGACCTCCAGGCCGTCCAGGATGCGCTGGAGCCCGAACTCGAAGTGGTCGAAGCCGGAGTCGAAGGTGTCCTCCGAGAGCGCGGCCATGACGGGGTAGCGGCCGCTGCTCATCGCCTTCTCCAGGGCGGGCCGCTGGGCCTCCCAGAACTCCGCGTCCGTCAGCCCCGAGCTGTGTTCGGCCTGCTCCTGGTACAGCTGCGTCCGGGCCGCCCCGACCACGTACCCGTCGATCATGACGATCACCGACAGCAGCTCGGGGTCGGACAGGCCCATCGGCTTGATCCGGGAGAACACCTTCTCCATGCCGTCCAGGGCGCTCGGGCCGAGGATCGGGCGGGACTGGTTGACCTCCAGCAGCCAGGGGTGGCGCCGGTAGAGGGCGAGGGTGGCCCGGGCCAGCGCCTCCAGGGCCGAGCGCCAGCCGCCGTCGCCGAGGTCCGCGGGATTCTCCGACGGGCGCTGCACCCGGTCCAGCATCAGGTCGAGCAATTCGGCCTTGCCGGGGACGTAGCGGTACAGGGACATCGTGCCGGTGCCCAGCTCCGTGGCGATCCGGCGCATCGACAGCGCGCCGATGCCGTCCCGGTCGGCGAGCTCGATCGCCGCCTCCACGATCCGCTCCAGGGTCAGTCCCGGCTTCGGGCCCCGGCTGGGCCGCTGTCCGGTGCCCCAGAGCAGGTCGAGGGTGCGCGCGATGTCGCCGCTGCCGCTGGTCTCCGTACCGCTTCCGCCGCCGCTCATGCGGGCAGTCTAGATCCGCGCGAAAAAACTGGGTACGTCGTACGCGCAATCGGGTACGCTGTACCCGGTTTCTGGAAGGGGGACCCATGAAGGACGACGGGTACGCGGTGCGGGCCGAGGGGCTGGAGAAGCGTTACGGCGAGAAGCGCGCCCTGGACGGCTTCGATCTCACCGTGCGGGCGGGCACGGTGCACGGGCTGCTGGGACCGAACGGCGCGGGCAAGACCACCGCCGTACGGATCCTGTCGACGCTGATCCGGCTCGACGGCGGGCGGGCGACCGTGGCCGGGCTGGACGTGGCGCGGCAGGCCCGCGAGGTGCGGGCGCGGATCGGGCTCACCGGGCAGTACGCGGCGGTGGACGAGGTGCTCACCGGGCGGCAGAACCTGGAGATGTTCGGCAGGCTGTTCCACCTCGGCGGGCGGCGCGCCAGGGCGCGGGCGGCGGAGCTGCTGGAGCAGTTCGACCTGACCGACGCCGCCGACAAGGGCGTCGGCGACTACAGCGGCGGCATGCGGCGCCGGCTGGACCTGGCGGCGTCGATGATCCTGACGCCGGCCGTGCTGTTCCTGGACGAGCCGACGACGGGGCTCGACCCGCGCAGCCGGGGCGAGGTCTGGGAGTCGGTGCGGGCGTTGGTGGCGGGCGGCACGACCGTGCTGCTGACCACGCAGTACCTGGAGGAGGCCGACCGGCTGGCCTCCCGGATCACCGTCATCGACCGGGGCCGGTCCATCGCCGACGACACCCCGGACGGGCTGAAGAACCGCGTCGGCGGCGACCGCGTCGAGGTCGTGGTGGCCGAACGGTCCGACATCCCGCGCGTGGTGAAGGTGGTCGCCCGGGTCGCCGACGGTGAACCCGAGGCGGACGAGACGGAGTTGCGGGTGCACGCCCCCGTGACCGACCGGGTCGGCGCGCTCACGGACGTCGCCCGCACCCTCCAGGACGAGGGCGTCCGGGTCGAGGACATCGGGCTGCGCAGGCCCAGCCTCGACGACGTGTTCCTGCGCCTGACCGGACACCGCACGGAGACGACGGAGAAGGAGGCGGCGGCATGAGCGCGCTCGACCTGACCGGACCGGCCGGGCACGGCCGTGTGTACTGGGCGCTGGCGGACTGCTGGAACGTCGTCCGCCGCGGCCTCACCCACTACCAGCGCCAGCCGGTCAACATCGCCTGGCAGCTGGGCTTCCCCATCCTCTCCGTGCTGCTGTACGGCTATGTCTTCGGCAGCGCGATGCGGGTGCCCGGCGGCGGGGACTACAAGGACTTCCTGATGCCGGGCATGTTCGTGATGACCATGGCCTTCGGCTTCATCAACACCGCGACGGTGGTGGTGTACGACTCCACCAAGGGCGTCATCGACCGCTTCCGCTCGATGCCGATGGCGTCCTCGGCGGTGGTGGCCGGGCGCGGGGTGACCGACCTGATCGTCGCGTGCGCGGAGCTGGCCATCCTGATGCTCACCGCGCTGGTCATGGGCTGGCGCCCGGACGGCGGCTGGGAGTTCCTCGCCGCGTTCGGACTGCTGCTGTGGCTGCGGTTCGCGCTGATCTGGCTGGGCGTCTGGCTGGGCCTGCTGGTCCCCAACCCGGAGGCGGCGGGCGGCCTCTTCGCGGTGGCTTTCCCCCTGACGATGATCTCCAGCATCTTCGTCGCCCCGCAGTTGATGCCCGACTGGCTGGGCTGGGTGGCCGCCTGGAACCCGATCTCCTCCACGGCAGCGGCGACCCGCGAACTCTTCGGCACGCCGGTCGGCGGCGGCGACTCGTGGGTCGAACAGCACGCGCTGCTGATGGCGGGAGTGTGGCCGGTGATCCTGACGGCGCTCTTCCTGCCGCTGGCGGTACGGCGGTTCCGGCGTCTGAGCAGGTGAGACGGAAGGGGCGCCCGGTGGAATCCACCGGGCGCCCCCTTGCGCGTGAGCCGGACTACAGCTGCTCGATGACGTAGTCGACGCACTTCGTCAGGGCCTCGACGTCCGACGGGTCGATCGCCGGGAACATCGCGATGCGGAGCTGGTTGCGGCCCAGCTTGCGGTACGGCTCGGTGTCGACGATGCCGTTGGCGCGGAGCACCTTGGCGACGGCGGCCGCGTCGACCTCGTCGGTGAAGTCGATCGTGCCGATGACGGCCGAGCGCTTCGCCGGGTCGGTGACGAACGGGTTGGCGTACTTGATGTCCTCGGCCCAGCCGTACAGCGTGCGCGCCGAGGTCGCGGTGCGGCGGACCGCCCAGTCCAGGCCGCCCTGGCCGTTGATCCACTCCAGCTGCTGGTTCAGCAGGAACAGCGTCGACAGCGCCGGGGTGTTGTACGTCTGGTTCTTGCGGGAGTTGTCGATCGCCGTCGGCAGGGAGAAGAACTCCGGCACGTGCCGGCCGCTCGCGTGGATCCGCTCGGCGCGCTCGATCGCGGCCGGGGAGAACACGCCGATCCACAGGCCGCCGTCGGAGGCGAAGGACTTCTGCGGGGCGAAGTAGTAGACGTCCGTCTCGGCGATGTCGACCGGGAGGCCGCCCGCGCCGGAGGTGGCGTCCACCAGGACCAGCGCGCCCTCGTCGGCGCCGGCGACGCGCCTGATCGGCATGGCGACGCCGGTGGAGGTCTCGTTGTGGGTGAGGGCGTACACGTCGACGCCCGCCTCGGCGACCGCCTCCGGGTGCGTGCCCGGGTCGGCGGAGATGACGTCCGGGTCGGCCAGCCACGGGGCGAGCTTCGCGGCCTTGGCGAACTTGGAGCTGAACTCGCCGAAGCTGAGGTGCTGCGACTTGTTCTCGATCAGGCCGTGGGTCGCGATGTCCCAGAACGCGGTGGACCCGCCGTTGCCGAGGATCACCTCGTAGCCGTCGGGGAGCTGGAACAGCTCGCGGATGCCCTCGCGCACCTGGCCGACCAGGTTCTTCACCGGGGCCTGGCGGTGGGAGGTGCCCAGCAGGGACGTGCCGGTCGCGGCCAGCGCGTCCAGCGCTTCCGTCCGCACCTTGGAGGGACCCGCACCGAAACGACCGTCGGCGGGCTTGATGTCAGCAGGAATCCGGATCTCAGCCACGACGGGAGCCTAGCGGCTGGAGGAAACGCGGGCGCAACATCGTCCGTCCGCTGAGACGCGCCGCTGAGACGCGTCACCGGGACGGGTGGCGGACGGTCCGGGGGGAGGGCCGCCCGCCACCCGCGTCTCTCACCCGCCGAGCGTCACCGGCAGCTCGTACAGGTCGTTCTGGGTCACCACCGGCTTGTTGCGCAGCTCACCGGCCGGGACCGCCAGGTCCAGCTTCGGGAAGCGTGCGTACAGCGCCGGGAGGGCGACGCCCGCCTCCAGGCGGGACAGCGCCGCGCCGGGGCAGACGTGCGGGCCGTGACCGAAGGAGATGTGCCGGCTGGGGCTCTCCCGGGTGATGTCGAAGACGCCCGCCGTCGGCCCGTGGGCCCGCTCGTCCCGCCCGATCGCCGCGTACGACACGATCAGCGCGTCCCCGGCGGGCAGCACCTTGTCCCCCACGGGCACGTCCTCGGTGGCGAACCGGATCAGCACGTGCGAGGTCGGCGTGGACCAGCGCAGCGTCTCCTCGATCACCGCCGACCAGTCCGCCTTCCCGGACAGCACCAGGTCGCGCTGGTCCGGATGGGTGGAGAGGTTGACCACCGCGTTGACGATGAGGGAGATCGTGGTCTCGTGCCCGGCCGCCACCATCAGCTGGAGCGTGGCGACGATCTCCTCGTCGGTGAGCCGGTCCCCGTCCTCCGACGCCTGGATCAGCGCCGACGTCAGGTCGTCGCCCGGGTTCTCCCGCTTGGACGCCACCGTCTCGGCCATGATCCCGGCCAGCTCGGTGAGCGTGGCGACGACCTCCTCCGGCGGGGTCTGCGTGGAGAAGAACTTCTCGAACAGCTCCTTCAGCCGCGGCAGCCGCTCCTCCGCCAGCCCCATCAGGTCGGCGACGACGTACATCGGCAGCGGGTAGGCGAACACCGCCTTCAGGTCGACGCTGTCGCCGGGCTGCGCCGCCACCTGGTCCAGCAGGGACTCGGTCAGCTCCGTGATCCGGGCCCGCATCCGCTCCACCCGTCTCGGGGTGAGCGCCTGGGCGACGAGGGTGCGCAGCCGCCGGTGGTCGGCGCCGTCCACGGTGAGCATGGAGCGGGGCGGGTTCGCCAGCCCGATCAGCGGCCAGTCCGGGGCTATCTCCCCGCGCTGCCAGGCGCCCCAGACGTTGATGTCCTTCACCAGCCGCGGATCGGTCAGCAGCTTCTTCGCCTCGGCGTGGTGGGTCACCGCCCACACGGGCACGTCACCCGGCAGGGTCACGGCGGCCAGCGGCCCCGCGGCGCGCAGCGCGGCGCTCTCGGCGTCCAGGTCGGAGACGAACGGGTCGAGGGGGATGCGGGTCTGTTCCGTGTCGGTCGCGGTGAGGTCCGTACCAGCCGTCATGCGAGCGAGCCTCCAAGAGCGGGGGTGGGTGTGAAGGTGACCGGGAGCTCGGACAGGCCGCGCAGCCAGGGCGACGGGCGGCGGGTCAGGGCGCCGGCCGGCACGGCCAGGTCGATGTCCGGCAGCCGGTCCAGGACCACCTCGATGCCGGTACGGGCGATCACCTCGGCGATCTCCTGCGCCGGGAACGGACAGCGGTGCTCGCCGTGACCGAAGGAGAAGTGCGCGCTGTTGCCGCCGGTGAGGGCCGAGCCGTCGGTGCGCACCTGCGGGTCGGAGTTGGCGCCCTGGAGGCCCAGCAGCACCATGTCCCCGGCCCGGATGCGGCGACCGCCGAGCTGCGTGTCGCGCGACGCCCACCGCGCGGCCACGTTCTGCGTCGGGGTGTCCTCCCACAGCACCTCGTTCATCGCCTCGGCGATGCTGTTGCGTCCGCCGAACAGCGAGGCCGCGAACCGGGAGTCGGTGAGCATCAGGTGCAGTGAGTTGCCGATCCAGTCGGCGGTCGGCTGGTGCCCGGCCGCCATCATCACCATCAGGTCCTGGACGATCTCCTCGTCCGTGAACCCCGAGGTGTCGGCGAGCATCCGGGAGGCGACGTCCTCCGCGGGCTCCTTGCGCCGCTGGGCCACCAGCTCCGTCATCGACGTGAACAGGTGCGTCTGCCCGGCGAGCGCCCGCTCCCGCCCGTCGATCATGTCGTTGAGCGCGGTGACCAGCGCGGGACCCTTGTCGTCGGGGAACCCGTACAGCCGGGCCAGCACCCGCACCGGCAGCAGCATCGCGAACTCGCCGATGACGTCGGCGGATCCGCGCGGGCAGATCGCGTCGATCAGCTCGTCCGCGAACCGCTCGGAATGGCCGCGCAGTTCGGTCGGGTCGACCGCCTCCAGCGCGTTCCCCAGCATCGCGGCCCGTTCCCGGTGCCGCTCGCCGACGGTGTAGAGGATGGACGGCTGACGGCGGCCGATCATCGGCAGCAGCGGCCAGTCGTCGGGGATGCTGTCCCACTGGTTCCACAGCTCGGAGTCGCGGCTGAACAGCACCGGGTCGCCGGTGACCTGGTGCAGCTCGCGGTAGCCGAGGACCAGCCAGGCGGGGGCGTCGCCGTCGAGCACGACCGGCACCACACTGCCGTGCTCGCGGCGCAGCTCGCGGTAGACGCGGGCCGGGTCGTCCTGCAGCAGAGGGCCGCTGAAGCGGACGGCGTCGGGGACGGAGGCGGGACTCACACCAGCTCCTGACGGGGGGCTCGGGCCTGATCGGCGTACAGCTCCTTGATGTGCTCCACCAGCGTGATCAGCACGATCTTGCTGGACTCCCGGGACCGCGCGTCGCAGTTCACCAGCGGCACGTGCGGGTCCAGGTCGAGCGCCTCGCGGATCGCTTGCGGGGTGAAGACGGGCCCGCCGAAGTCGTTGCAGGCCACGATGAACGGCGTGCCGTGCTTCTCCAGCCGGTCGATGGCGTACCAGGAGTCGTCGATGCGCCGCGTGTCGACCAGCACCACCGCGCCGAGCGTGCCGGAGAACAGCCGGTCCCACAGGAACCAGAACCGCTCCTGCCCCGGCGCGCCGAACAGGTACAGCACGTTGCGCTCGTCCAGCGTGATGCGGCCGAAGTCGAAGGCGACGGTGGTCGCGGTCTTGCCGCGCACCCCGCTGAGGTCGTCGACGCCCTCGCCGGCCTGGGTCATCGTCTCCTCGGTGTTGAGGGGACGGATCTCGCTGACGGAGCGGACCATCGTCGTCTTGCCGGCGCCGAAGCCGCCCACGACCACGATCTTCAGGCCGTTGTCGGCCGACGCGCCCAGCGGGGTGCGCGTCTCGGACGCCACGGGCGTCTCAGAGGTTGCGGAGTCCAACGAGCACCTGCTCCAGGATGTCGGGGTCGGGTACGGCGGCCTTGCGGGGGTGGCGGGCGCTGACCCGGCCCGCCGCGAGGAGGTCGGACAGCAGGATCCGGGTGATGCTCACCGGCAGCCTCAGCTCGGCCGCGATCTCCACGACCGCCGTGGGCCGTCCGGTGAGACGCAGGATCGCCGCGTGCTCCGACTGCATGCCGGGGACGGGGTCGCACTCGGCGACGACCAGGGTCACCAGGTCGAAGGGGTTGTCGGGCCCGGACCGGCTGCGCCCCCCGGTGAGGGTGTACAGCCGGTCGGGCGCGTCGTCCCTGCCGGGCCGGCTCATGAGGTGCGCGGCTGCGCGGTCAGGTGCTCGCCGAGCTGCTCCACCAGCTCGCTCATGTTGTGCCCGACGAGCCCGGCGTCCGCGTCCTCCGTGGTGACGACGGCCAGGTGCGCGCCCTCGCCGGCCTCCACGATGAACAGCACACCGCCGTAGAACTCGGTCATCGCCGAGCGCACGCCGCCGGTGCCGTCGCCGAACTCGACGGACGCGCCGTGCGACAGCGACTGGATGCCGGCCGCGATGGCGGCGAGCTGGTCGGCCTGGTCGTTGGAGAGCCCGGTCGTGCGGCACAGTTTCAGGCCGTCACGGGACAGCACGAGCGCGTGGCGCGCGCCCGGCGTGCGCTCCAGCAGGCCCTCGATGAGCCAGGTGAGCTTCTCGTCCGCGGTGGTCGTGCCGGTCATGAGGTGGTGTCGCCTTCCGAAGTCACGGGGGTGGGCTGAGGTGCGGTCTCGGGGTCGGGGGTGGTGTCACGGGCCGGGGTGACGCCCGCGTCCGGGTCGGCCGTGTCGTCCGGGGTGGGGGTGCGCACGGCCTGGCGGAAGCTGCTGAAGCGGGCGGTGCGGGCCCGGGTCTCCTCGGCCGTGGGCGCGGGCCGGGACTCCGCGGCACGGCTCACCGCTGCCGCCCGGCGCTCCGCCTCGGCGAGGGTCCGGCCGCGGCGCCGGCGGGGCAGCACCAGGGGCGGGGCGTCGTCGTCGGCGGACGCGTGGGCCGGCACCGGGTCGGCGTCCACGTCACCGCCGGAGCGGGCGGCGGCGTAGGAGGGCGCGGGGAGGACGGGCGCGGCGGCGGGGCGCTCCGTCCCGGGAGAGGCGGGGGAAGGGGTGCTGTCGTCGGCGGCGCCGTGGCGGGGCTCGGGCTCGGTCACGGAGCGGCGCCGGGGGAGGACCAGCGGTTCGTCCTCGGCGGCGGACGGCTGGTCGTCCTTCGGGCCGGACGGCTTCCGGTCCCGCGCGCCGAGGGGTTCCGCGTCCGTCGGGGCGGAGGATTCCGGGTCCGCCGGGGCGGACGGTTCCGTGGCCTGCGGTGCGGACGCCTCCCGGTCCCTGCCGTCCGTGCCCTTCACCGTCGCAGTGAGGGTGGTGCGGGCCGCCGGGGCCGTGACCGGCCGCAGGGGCGCCGCGTCCGCCGGCACGAGGATGTCCTGCGGCAGCAGCACCAGCACGCCCGTGCCGCCGCGCGCGGAAGGCCGGTACGACACCCGCAGGCCGTACCGCCGGGCCAGCCGGCCGACGACCGCGAGGCCCAGCCGGGTGCCGGTGAGACCGCCCAGCCCGGTGGACTCGCCGGAGACGGCCCGCTCGGCGCGCCGCAGCTGCGCCTCGCCCATCACCAGACCGCTGTCCTCGACGGACACGATGACACCGGCCGGGACCTCCTCCACGTAGACGTGGACCTCGGCGGTCGGGGGCGAGAAGTTCGCGGCGTTGTCGAGGAGTTCGGCGAGCGCGTGCATCACGCCCTCGGCGGCGTGCCCGGCGACGGAGGTGTCGCTGGCGGAGTGGACGCGGACCCGCTGGTAGCCGGCGATGCGGCCCATCGCGCCGCGCAGGATCGACTCCATCGGGATGGGGCGGGCCCAGCGGCGGCCGGAGCGGGCGCCGGTGAGGACGGCGACGGAGTCGGCGAGGCGGCCCGCCTGGGCGGTCCGGTGGTCGAGGTGGAGCAGGTCGGCGAGAACCTCCTCGTCGTGGTGCTTCTCCTCCATCGCACGCAGGTCGGCGAGCATGCCGGTGGCCAGCGCCTGCATCCGTCCTGCCGCGTTGGCGGTGGCGGCCAGGGCGGCCGCGCGGGCGCCCTCGGCCTCCCGCAGCCGGGTGGTCAGCCGCGCGTTCTCCCCGGCCAGGCGGATCCGCTCGCGCGCCAGGCGGTCGCGCTCCTCCTCCAGCCGCTCCCGCTCCTCGGTGTGCTCCGCGGCCAGCCTGGCGAGTTCGTCGGCGTGCTGGGCGGTGAGCCGGTCCAGTTCGGCGGTGTGCCGTTCGGCGGACCGGGCCAGCTCCGCCGTGTGTGCGTCGTCGGTCCGGGTGCGCTCCTCGGCCCGCTCGTGCGCCAGCCGGGCCAGCTCGGCCGCGTGCTGCTCGGCGAGCCGGTCGCGCTCGTCGGCCAGCGCCTCGGCGAGATGGGCCCGCTCCTGGTCCAGCTCGGCGGACAGCCGGGCGCGTTCCCGGGTGAGTTCGCCGGTCAGCAGCTCGTGCTGGCGGCGGGCGTCCTCGGTCAGCCGGGACCGCTCCTGGAGCAGCCGCCCGACGTCCTGGGTGACGGCCTCCAGCCGCTCCCGGGCGGCGCGCGCCGACAGCCGGGCGTACGCGGCGGCCGTGACGGCGGCGCACAGCAGCACGGAGGCGACCACGCCGGTCACCAGGACCGCGCCGATCGCGGCCTGCGGGACCAGTACGAAGGAGGCCACGACGGCGACCGCGCAGAACGCGGCGGTGAGCACGGGGGCGGGCAGCAGGCTGCGGGGGGTGGGGCGGTCGCCGGGGAGCAGGGGGGAGGTCATCAGTCAGGTCCTCGGTCAGGTCCTCGGTCGGGTCCGCGGGCGTGCGCCGTCGTGGCTGCGCGGCCCTCGGGCGGTTCGATGGGACGCCGGACCTGATGCAGGGGTCGCTTTGCGAACGAGGTCCGACAACTGCGCGCAACTCGCGGTCACTATATGGGAGTTCGTGATCGGCTTGGGAAGATTCTGCTTCCGTTCTTGGTTGAACGGCCATGGCCGCGCGTCCCGGGACGGTTCCGCGGAGGGTGTGCCGCCGCCCGCGCCGCACCCCGCCGGAGGCATCCTGAGGGCATGACGGATCAGCGGGAACTGGCGGCGGCCCTGCGCGCGGCGGTACGCGGCGAGGTGGACCTCGGCGTCACCGCGCGGGCGCTGACCACGATGGACGCCTCCAACTACCGCCGGATTCCGCTCGGCGTGGTCGCGCCCCGGGACGCCGACGACGTCGCGGCGGCGCTCGCGGTGTGCCGGGAGCGCGGGGTGCCCGTGGTGCCGCGCGGCGGCGGCACGTCGATCGCGGGACAGGCGACCGGCACGGGCATCGTGCTCGACCTCACACGCCACATGAACCGTCTGCTGTCCCTCGACCCGGAGGCGGGCACCGCCGTCGTCCAGCCCGGTCTGGTCCTCGACCGGCTCCAGGAGGCCGCCGCCCCGCACGGCCTCCGCTTCGGCCCCGACCCCTCCACCCACGGCCGCTGCACCCTCGGCGGCATGATCGGCAACAACTCCTGCGGCTCCCACTCGGTCGCCTGGGGCACCACCGCCGACAACGTGCGCACCCTGTCGGTGATCACCGCGCGCGGCGAACGTCTGCGCCCCGGACCCGGCTGGGCGGGCGCCCCGGCGGGCCTGCGCGCGCTCGTGGAGGGGGAGTCGGCACGCCTGCGCACGGGCTTCCCCGATCTGCCGCGCCGCATCTCCGGGTACGCGGTCGACGCCCTGCTGCCCGAGAACCGTGCCGACGTCGCCCGCTCACTCTGCGGCTCGGAAGGCACCCTCGCCGTGCTCACCGAGGCCGAGCTGACCCTCGTACGGGCGCCCCGCGCACGCGCGCTCGCCGTGCTGGCGTACGCCGACGAGAGCGGGGCCGCGCAGGCGGCGGCGGGACTGCTGCCGTACCGGCCGCTGACGGTGGAGGGCATGGCGGCCGACCTCGTGCCGTCCGCCGCCGGCCTGCCGCGCGGAGGGGCGTGGCTGTTCGTCGAGGCCGGCGGGGACACCGGGGCGGAGGCGCGCGCGGCGGCGGAGGCGATCGTGCGGGCGGCGGACGTCGTGGACGCGCTGGTGGTCACCGACCCGGCCCGGCAGCGCACGCTGTGGCGCATCCGGGAGGACGCGAGCGGGACGGCGACGCGCATGCCGGACGGGAGCGAGGCGTGGCCCGGCTGGGAGGACTGCGCGGTGCCGCCCGCCCGGCTCGGCGACTATCTGCGGGACTTCCGGGGGCTGCTCGCCGAGCACGGTCTGCGCGGCACCCCGTACGGGCACTTCGGGGACGGCTGCATCCACGTCCGCATCGACTTCGACCTGCTGACCGGGCCGGGCGTGGCCCGCTTCCGGCGCTTCTCGGAGGAGCTGGCGGACCTCGTCGTCGCCCACGGCGGCTCCCTCTCCGGCGAGCACGGCGACGGGCAGGCGCGCGCGGAGCTGCTGCCCCGCATGTACGGCGCGGAGACGGTCGCCCTCTTCGAGCGGGTCAAGGGCGTGTGGGACCCGGACGGCCTGCTCAACCCCGGCATGCTGGTCCGCCCCGCGCCCCTCGACGCGGACCTCCGCTTCTCCGCCCTCCCGCGCGAACCGGTCGACGTGGCCTTCGGCTACCCCGCCGACGCCGGTGACTTCTCGGCCGCGGTGCGGCGCTGCGTGGGCGTCGCCAAGTGCCGCACGACGTCCGTGTCGGGGTCCGCCGTGATGTGCCCGTCGTTCCGGGCGACGGGGGAGGAGGAGCACTCCACGCGCGGGCGCGCCCGGCTGCTGCACGAGATGCTCGCGGGCGAGCTGGTGACGGACGGCTGGCGCTCCACGGAGGTACGGGACGCGCTCGACCTGTGCCTGTCCTGCAAGGGGTGCAGGTCCGACTGCCCGGTGGGCGTCGACATGGCCACGTACAAGGCGGAGTTCCTGCACCACCACTACGCGGGCCGCCGCCGTCCCGCCGCGCACTACGCGATGGGGTGGCTGCCGGTGTGGCTGTCCTGGGCGGCCCGGACCCGGACGGCGGGCGTGGCGAACGCGCTCGCCTCGGTGCGGCCGCTCGCAAGGGTGGCGAAGCGGATGGGCGGGATCGCGGGGGAGCGGGAGATCCCGTCTCTGGCGACGGAGCCTTTCAGCCGCTGGTGGAGGCGGAGGCGGAGGTCCGCCGAGGACGATGGCCCACTGGTGGTGCTGTGGCCGGACACCTTCACCGAGCATCTGTCGCCGTCGGTGGGCCGGGCGGCCGTACGGGTGCTGGAGGCGGCGGGGATGCGGGTGGTGCTGCCGCCGACGCTGCGGCCACGGTCCGGCGGGCGCGTGGGCGACGCCCGGTCACGCTCTCCGTTGTCCCTGCTGACGGCACGGCGCGGCCGGGTCTGCTGCGGCCTGACGTACATCTCCACGGGCCAACTGGACCGCGCCCGTGCGGTGGTGCGGCGCACCCTCGACATCCTGGAACCGGTTCTCGCCACGGACGCGCCGCTGGTGGTGCTGGAACCGAGCTGCGCCGCCGCGTTGCGCACGGACGCCCCGGAGCTTGTGCACGACGACCCGCGTGCGGCACAACTGGCGTCCCGTGTCGTGACGTTCGCCGAGGCGCTGGAGCGGTACGCCCCCGACTGGACCCCGCCCGCCGTGAACCGCCCGGTCACCGGCCAGACCCACTGCCACCAGCACGCGCTCCTGGGCGACGGTCCCGACCGCAGACTCCGGGAGGCGGCCGGCCTCACGGGCGAGCTGGCGGGCGGCTGCTGCGGCCTCGCGGGCAACTTCGGCTTCGAGAGGGGGCATGAGGACGTCTCGCGCGCCTGCGCGGAGGAGCAGTTGCTGCCCTCCGTACGGGAGGCGCCACAGGACGCGGTGGTCCAGGCGGACGGCTTCTCCTGCCGGACGCAGCTGGAGCAGCTGGGGGGCGTGCGGGGCCGTCACCTGGCGGAGATCCTGGCGGAGGCGCTGGAGGAGGAGTGACGCCTTGCCTCAGTCGAGGCAGAACTCGTTCCCCTCGATGTCCTGCATGACGATGCACGAGTCGGTGCCGTCGTAGAGCAGCCGCTGCCGGGTGGCGCCGAGGGGGACCAGCCGGGCGCACTCGGCCTCCAGCGCGGCGAGCCGCTCCTCACCGGTCAGCCCGGTGCCGACGCGGACGTCGAGGTGGACGCGGTTCTTGACGGTCTTGCCCTCGGGCACCCGCTGGAAGAACAGCCGCGGCCCGGCGCCGGTCGGGTCACTCGCCGAGCACCAGGCGCCCTCCCCGTCGGGGAACCGCTCCCGGTTGAACTCGTCCCAGGAGCCGTACCCCTCGGGCGGCACGACGGTGTACCCCAGCACCTCGCACCAGAACCGGGCCACCCGCTCGGGCTCCGCACAGTCGAACGTGACTTGCACCTGCCTGATCTCTGCCACGGGGCGCACCCTAACAAGCGGTCGGGCGACCGCCACGGACTTCGGGCCGCGCCGAACCCCGGACAGCCTCCGTCAAGCCGGTGTGCGGGGCAGCCGTCGCTGGTTAGAGTCGTGCGTCACAGCTGGTTGTGGGGACAACCGGAGTGCCTTGGGGGAGGGCCCGCAGCGCATGAGTCGTCGTTCCACCGGTTTTGTCGGCGTCTGGGCAGAGATGCAGCGGCAGCAGCAGCGTCAGCAGGAGGCCGACGCCAGGCGGCGCCGGCAGGAGGAGCAGCGGGCGCGGGCGCATCAGCGGCGCGCCGAGCGGGACCACCGTGAGTACCGGAAGGCGGAGGCCCTCCGGCGTACGGAGGAACTGGACGCGCGGGTCGCGTCGTTGCGCGAGCTGCTCGCTTCGGGGTGCCGGGCGGCGCCGTTCCGGGCCGCGGCACTGATGCGGGCGGAGACCGTGCAGCCGTTCGCGCCCGGACCGCTCGCCCAGCCGGTGCCCATGCCGGACGAGCGGTACTACCAGCCGCAGGGCGGGGGCTGGACCGCGAACCGCAGGGCCCAGGCCCAGGCGGAGGCGCGGGCGCGGTTCGAGCGGGACCGGCACGCGGCGCAGGCCGCCGAGGCGCAGCGGCAGCAGCAACTCGCCGCCTACCAGCGGCAGTACCAGGAGTGGGCCGACGCCCAGCTGGCCGAGGTGCGGCGGCACAACGCCGGGGTCAACGCGACCGTCGAGGGCGTACGCCGCCGTGAGCCCGACGCCGTGATCGAGTACTTCTCCGCCGCCCTGTACTCCTCGACGGCCTGGCCGGAAGGGTTCCCGCGCCAGGTGGCCGCGGCCTACGACCGGGCGGCGGGGCAGCTCGTCCTGGACTGGGAGCTGCCCGCGTACGACGTGGTGCCGGAGACCAAGTCGGTCCGGTACATGGCGAGCGTCGACCAGGACAAGGAGACGCCCCGCCCCGTGGGCCGGCGGCGTGCGCTGTACAGGGAGGTCCTGGCCCAGTGCATGCTGCTCGTGCTGCACGAGCTGTTCGCCGCGGACGAGCAGGGCGCCCTGGAGTCGGTGGCGCTGAACGGCTTCGTCGACGGGCACGACCCGACGACGGGCCGGCCCGGGCGGATCTGCCTCGCCACCGTCATGGCCGAGCGCGCCGTGTTCCAGGAGCTGCACCTGGCGCAGGTGGACCCGGAGAGCTGCTTCGCCGACGCGCTGCGCGGTCAGGTCTCGGCACGCCCCGACCAACTCGCGGCCGTACGGCCCGCAAGGCGTCCGCAGGACGTCGGCAACCGGGTCGTCGCCCACGGCGGCGACGAGGATCCCGACCTGTTCGCCATGGACCCGGTGGCCTTCGAGCATCTGGTCGCCGATCTTTTCCGCGCCATGGGCATGCAGGCGGTGACCACCCAGCGCTCCAACGACGGCGGTGTGGACGTCGACGCGCTGGACCCGACGCCGATCCGGGGCGGCAAGATCGTCGTCCAGGTGAAGCGCTACCGGAACACGGTGCCGCCCACCGCCGTGCGCGACCTCTACGGCACCGTGCAGGACGCCGGCGCCAACAAGGGCGTCCTCGTGACGACGTCCGGCTTCGGCCCCGGCTCACACACCTTCGCAGCCGGCAAGCCCCTGGAGCTCGTCGCGGGCCCCGAACTGGTGGACCTCCTCCACCGGCACGGGCTGCGGGGGCGGCTCGGCGACGGGACGACGCGGGACACGGGCCGTCCGGCGGACCCGGACGCGGACCGGCTCCCCGACGACTACAACGTCCTGGGCATGAGCTGGACCGGCGGCGTCGCGCTGGACGTGTGCGCGCTGGTGTGCCGCGGCAGCCGTGTGCTCAGCGACGACCACTTCGTCTTCTTCAACAACCCCGGCACCCCGGACGGCGCCGTGCGCGCCCTGGAGGCCACCGCACCCGACAAGGCCGCGATCCGCGTCGCCTTCGACGGCCTGCCCGACGAGGCCGACCGCTTCGTGCTGGTCGCCGCCGTGGACCCGGAGGTGAACCCGGACGCCGACCTCGCGGGCTTCACGGACGCCCGCATCCGCCTCCTCGACCCGGGTCTGACCGAGCTGGGCCGTCTCGAGGTGTCCGACGGCCGGGCGGGGGAGACAGCCCTGGTCCTCGGCTCGTTCCGCCGCCGCGCAGGCGGCGACTGGGACTTCGTCCTCGGCGGCAGGGGATACCGGGGCGGCCTGGAGGAACTGGTCCAGGACTTCGGGATCGAGGTGCGGTAGCCCTGCGCGGGGGCGCTCCTCACGTCCTCAGGGCGTCGTCCCGCCCCGCACCAGGGGATGGCACACCGGCTGGACGCCCTCGGGGAGGGCGTCCGGTTCGCACCAGCGTGCCTCCAGGATCTCGAACGGGTCCAGGCGCAGTTCGCCGCCGAGGAGGCGGGCCTCGAAGGCCACCTCCATGCGGGTGCGCAGGCCGCTGTTCAGCATGACCAGCCGGCCGACCTCCACGTCGAGGCCGGTCTCCTCCTTGACCTCGCGCACCACGGTCGCCCGGAAGTCCTCGCCCTTGCGCGCGAAGCCGCTCGGCAGGCCCCACTGGCGGCCGGGCGGCCACATCCGGTGCTTGAGCAGCAGCACCCGTCCCTCGTCGTCGCGCACCACTCCCGTCACGCCGACCACGAACTTGGCGTGCAGCAGCCACACGATGCGGCTCTGCAGCGGGCGCAGGAGCCGCCAGACACGGACCAGGAGTCGTCGCACGGAACCTCAGTCGAAAGGGGGAAGCGGACGGGGTGTCACCAGGGGGAACCGTACCGGGTAGGACGTCCGCACCGTGGACGGAGTTGACCCGGACGGGACCCGGGTCGCATCGTCAGGTATATAAACGCTTCACGGTGCTGACGTAGTCCAATACGCTGGACCCGTGAGTACATCGAGGTGCACACTCGATGCAGTCGCGCATCACCTCGCACCGCTCGCGTCCCCTACCTCCCTGGAAGGCACCGTGACCACCCCCAGCGCCGCCACCTCGTCCACCGCTTCCGGGCAGGCCCACGGCCCCGCACCCGCGCGGGCCGGCGCCCCGGGCGGCCGCCGCGGCGCCCTCGGGCCGGTCGGACTGGTACTGGCCGGCGGCGTCTCCGTGCAGTTCGGCGGGGCGCTCGCGGTCACGCTGATGCCGCGCGCCGGCGCGCTCGGGGTGGTGACCCTGCGGCTGCTGGTCGCGGCGGTGGTGCTGATGGTGCTGTGCCGGCCGCGGCTGCGCGGTCACTCGCGCACCGACTGGGGCACGGTGATCGTCTTCGGCATCGCCATGGCCGCGATGAACGGCCTCTTCTACCAGTCCGTCGCCCGCATCCCGCTCGGCCCCGCGGTCACCCTTGAGGTGCTGGGCCCCCTCACCCTCTCCGTGCTGGCCTCCCGGCGCGCGGTCAACCTCGTGTGGGCCGCGCTCGCCCTCACCGGCGTGTTCCTCCTGGGCGGCGGGGGCTTCAGCGGCCTCGACCCGCTGGGCGTCGCCTTCGCGCTGGGCGCCGGGGCGATGTGGGCGGCGTACATCGTCTTCAGCGCGCGGACCGGGCGCCGCTTCCCGCAGGCCGACGGGCTCGCGCTCGCCATGGCGGTGGCGGCGGTGCTGTTCCTGCCGCTGGGCGTGCTGGAGTCCGGCACGAAGCTGCTGGACCCGACGGTCCTCGCGCTGGGCGCGGCGGTCGCGGTGCTGTCGTCCGTCCTGCCGTACACCCTCGAACTCCTCGCGCTGCGACGCCTGCCCGCCTCGACCTTCGCGATCCTGATGAGCCTGGAACCGGCCCTCGCGGCCACCGCCGGCTTCCTCGTCCTCGACCAGGCCCTCGCCGCGACGGAGGCCGCCGCCATCGCCCTGGTCATCGCGGCGAGCATGGGGGCGGTGCGGACGCAGGTGGGGCGGCGCCGGGTCAGGGCGGGCGCGAACCTCACCAAGGACTGACGTCGCCCCGCCGGCGTCGACATCCGGAAGCGTCCCGGGGCACGGTCCCGCCACGCGCGCCCCGCAGCCCGGCCGTTCCGGCTCGGCCATCTGACATGACGGTCCGGAAGGACTGACAGGCGGGGAGAAAGGCCGCGTCCCCGGCGAGGGCGCGGCCTTTGTCGTCGGTCGTGCTCCGGACGGCCTCAATCATGCAAGCACGCTTGCTTGTTTTCAGTACCGCTGCCATGCTCCTCACCACGCCGCACACCGCCGTGTCCGTGCCCCGAGGGGAGCGACTCGTGTCCGATCCGACGCCCGTGATCGACGATCTGCGTGAGGAGAGTGAGGAGCTCGACCGGCTGGTGGCCGGGCTGGAGCCGGAGCGGTGGGCGTTGCCCACACCCGCCGCCGGATGGACCGTCGCCCACCAGATCGGGCACCTCGCCTGGACCGACCACTGCGCCCGGACCGCCGTCACCGACCCCGACGGCTTCCGCGCGCTCGTCGAGCAGGCCCTCGCCGCTCCGCACACGTACGTCGACGACGGCGCCGAGGAGTACGCCCGCGCCGAGCCCGCCGCGCTGCTCGCCCGCTGGCGGGAGGGGCGCGCGGCGCTGGAGAAGGCGCTGCGGGAGGCGCCGGACGGGGCGCGGTTCCCCTGGTTCGGGCCCCCGATGTCCACCGCCTCCGTGGCCACCGCCCGGCTGATGGAGACCTGGGCGCACGCCCGGGACGTGGCCGACACGCTCGGCGTGACCCGCGCGCCCACCGGCCGCCTCCGCCACATCGCCCGGCTCGGCGTCCGCACCCGCGACTTCGCCTACGGCGTGCACGGCCTCACCCCGCCCGCCGACCCGTTCCGCGTCGAGCTCACCGCGCCGGACGGCGGCGACGTCTGGGCGTACGGCCCCGAGGACGCCCCCCAGCGGGTCACCGGGCCCGCCCTCGACTTCTGCCTCCTGGTCACCCGGCGCGCCCACCGCGCCGACCTGGACCTCACCGCCGACGGCCCCGACGCCGACCGCTGGCTGGACATCGCCCAGGCCTTCGCCGGGCCGCCCGGTGGCGGGCGGGAGCCGAAGGGGGACGGCGCGCGGTGACGGCGAAGCCCCTGCGCATCGGCAACTTCTCCGGCTTCTACGGCGACCGCTCCGACGCGCTGCGCGAGATGCTGACCGGCGGCGACCTCGACGTCCTCACCGGCGACTACCTCGCCGAGCTGACCATGCTGATCCTGGCCCGCGACCGGCTGAAGGACCCGGCCGCCGGGTACGCCCGCACCTTCCTGCGCCGGCTCGAGGACACCCTGGGCCTCGCCCACGACAAGGGCGTCCGGATCGTCACCAACGCGGGCGGGCTCAATCCGGCAGGGCTGGCCGACGCCGTGAGACAGCTGGCGGACCGCCTCGGCATCCCCGTGCGCGTCGCCCACGTCGAGGGCGACGACCTCACCGCCCGCCACCCCGGCAGCCTCGCCGCGCACGCCTACCTCGGCGGCTTCGGCATCGGGGAGTGCCTGCGGGCCGGCGCCGACGTGGTCGTCACCGGGCGGGTCACCGACGCCGCCCTGGTCACCGGGCCCGCCGCCGCGCACTTCGGCTGGAAGCCCTCCGACCACGACCGGCTGGCCGGCGCGGTCGTCGCCGGGCACGTCCTGGAGTGCGGGGCGCAGGCCACCGGCGGCAACTACGCGTTCTTCGCCGAACGCGATCCCCGCGCCCTGCGCCGGCCCGGCTTCCCCCTCGCCGAGATCCACCCCGACGGCTCCGCCGTCGTCACCAAGCACCCCGGCACCGGCGGCTTCGTCGACGTCGGCACGGTCACCGCGCAGCTGCTGTACGAGACGGGCGGCGCCCGGTACGCCGGGCCGGACGTCACCGCACGCCTGGACACCGTCACGCTCACCCAGGACGGGCCCGACCGGGTGCGGATCGAGGGGGTGCGCGGAGAGGCTCCGCCGCCCACGCTCAAGGTCGGCCGCAACCGGCTCGGCGGGTTCCGCAACGAGGTCGTCTTCGTGCTCACCGGACTCGACATCGAGGCCAAGGCCGCACTGGTCCGCGAGCAGATGGGAGAGGCCCTCGCCGCGTCCCCGCCCGCGGACGTGCGCTGGGACCTCGCCCGCACCGACAAGCCCGACGCCGACACGGAGGAGACCGCCGGCGCGCTGCTGCGTCTCGTCGTACGGGACCCGGACCAGCAGAAGGTCGGGCGGGTGCTGAGCGGGGCCGCCATCGAGCTGGCGCTGGCGAGCTACCCCGGGTTCCATGTGGTGGCGCCACCGGGCAAGGGCTCCCCGTACGGGGTCTTCGAGGAGGCGTACGTCCCCCAGGGGGACGTACACCATGTGGCCGTCCTCCACGACGGGCGCCGGATCACCGTGGACCCGCCCCAGGACACCGCCGCCCTCGACGCCGTACCGCCCCCCGCCCTGCCCGAGCCGCTCCCGCCGGGGCCGGCCGTCCGCGCGCCGATCGGCCGGGTCGTCGGCGCCCGCAGCGGGGACAAGGGCGGGAACGCCAACGTCGGTGTGTGGGCGCGGACCGACGACGCCTGGCGGTGGCTCGCGCACGAGCTGACCGTCGAGCGGTTCCGGGAGCTGATCCCCGAGGCCCGGGACCTGCCCGTCACCCGGCACGCGCTGCCCAACCTGCGCGCCCTGAACTTCGTCGTCGAGGGGATCCTCGGCGAGGGCGTCGCCGCACAGGCCCGTTTCGATCCGCAGGCCAAGGCGCTGGGGGAGTGGCTGCGCTTCCGTCACGCCGACATCCCGGAGGTGCTCCTGTGACGGTCCTCGCGTCCGCCCTGAACCCGTCCGACCCGGACCACCGGGAGAACCGGGAGGCGATGCTCGCCAAGCTGGCCGAACTCGACGCCGAGCACGCCAAGGCCCTCGCGGGCGGCGGCGAGAAGTACGTCGAGCGGCACCGGGGACGCGGCAAGCTGCTCGCCCGTGAACGCATCGAGCTGCTGCTCGACCCGGACACCCCGTTCCTGGAACTGTCCCCGCTGGCCGCCTGGGGCAGCGACCACACCGTGGGCGCCTCCCTCGTGACCGGCATCGGGGTGGTCGAGGGCGTGGAGTGCGTGATCACCGCCAACGACCCGACGGTGCGCGGCGGCGCCAGCAACCCCTGGTCGCTGAAGAAGGCCCTGCGCGCCAACGACATCGCGCTGGCCAACCGGCTGCCGCTGATCAGCCTCGTCGAGTCCGGCGGCGCCGATCTGCCCTCGCAGAAGGAGATCTTCATCCCGGGCGGCGCGATCTTCCGCGACCTGACCCGGCTGTCGGCGGCCGGCATCCCCACCGTCGCCGTCGTCTTCGGCAACTCCACGGCGGGCGGCGCCTACGTGCCCGGCATGTCGGACCACACGATCATGGTCAAGGAGCGGGCCAAGGTGTTCCTCGGCGGCCCGCCGCTGGTGAAGATGGCGACCGGCGAGGAGAGCGACGACGAGTCCCTGGGCGGCGCCGACATGCACGCCCGCGTCTCCGGCCTCGCCGACCACTTCGCCGTGGACGAGCCGGACGCGCTGCGCCAGGCCCGCCGGGTCGTCGCCCGCCTCAACCACCGCAAGGCGTACCCCGATCCGGGCCCCGCCGAGCCGCCCGAGTACGACCCGGAGGAACTGCTCGGCATCGTCCCCGGCGACCTGAAGACCCCCTTCGACCCGCGCGAGGTGATCGCGAGGATCGTCGACGCGTCCGACTTCGACGAGTTCAAGCCGCTGTACGGCACCAGCCTGGTCACCGGCTGGGCGTCCCTGCACGGCTACCCGGTGGGCATCCTCGCCAACGCGCGGGGCGTCCTGTTCAGCGAGGAGTCCCAGAAGGCCGCGCAGTTCATCCAGCTGGCCAACCAGCGCGACATCCCGCTGCTGTTCCTGCACAACACCACCGGCTACATGGTCGGCAAGGAGTACGAACAGGGCGGCATCATCAAGCACGGCGCGATGATGATCAACGCGGTCTCCAACTCCCGCGTCCCGCACCTGTCCGTCCTCATGGGCGCCTCCTACGGCGCCGGCCACTACGGCATGTGCGGCCGCGCCTACGACCCGCGCTTCCTCTTCGCCTGGCCCAGCGCCAAGTCCGCCGTCATGGGCCCGCAGCAGCTCGCCGGCGTGCTGTCCATCGTCGCCCGCCAGTCCGCGGCGGCGAAGGGCCGGCCGTACGACGACGAGGCGGACGCGGCGCTGCGCGCCATGGTGGAGCAGCAGATCGAGTCCGAGTCCCTGCCGATGTTCCTGTCCGGGCGGCTGTACGACGACGGCGTCATCGACCCGCGCGACACCCGCACCGTCCTCGGCCTGTGCCTGTCCGCCGTCCACACCGCGCCCTACGAGGGCGCGCGCGGCGGCTTCGGCGTCTTCCGGATGTGAGGCAACCCGTGATTTCTTCCGTCCTCGTCGCGAACCGCGGCGAGATCGCCTGCCGCATCGCCCGCACCTGCCGCGACCTCGGCATCGCGACCGTCGCCGTGCACTCCGACGCCGACGCCGGCGCCCTCCACACACGCGTCGCCGACACCGCCGTACGGCTCCCCGGCTCGGCGCCCGCCGACACGTACCTGCGCGGCGACCTGATCGTGAAGGCCGCCCTCGCGGCCGGCGCGGACGCCGTGCACCCCGGCTACGGATTCCTCTCCGAGAACGCCGGCTTCGCGCGCGCCGTCCAGGACGCCGGACTGGTGTGGATCGGGCCGCCGCCGGAGGCCGTCGAGGCGATGGCGTCCAAGACGCGCGCCAAGCGGCTCATGGGCGTCGAGCCGCTCACCGACGTCACCGAGGCCGACCTGCCGGTGCTGGTGAAGGCCGCGGCGGGCGGCGGCGGACGCGGCATGCGCGTCGTGCGCGACCTCGCCGGCCTGGACGCCGAACTCGCCGCCGCCCGCGCGGAGGCGGCGAGCGCCTTCGGTGACGGGGAGGTCTTCGTCGAGCCGTACCTGGAGAACGGCCGCCATGTCGAGGTGCAGGTCCTCGCCGACACCCACGGCACCGTGTGGGCGCTCGGCACCCGCGACTGCTCCCTCCAGCGCCGCCACCAGAAGGTGATCGAGGAGGCCCCTGCGCCCGGCCTCACCGACGCGCTCACCGGGGAGCTCCACACGCTCGCCGTACGCGCCGCCCGCGCGGTCGGATACGTCGGCGCGGGCACCGTGGAGTTCCTGGTCGCCGGCGACCGGGCGCACTTCCTGGAGATGAACACCCGGCTCCAGGTCGAACACCCCGTCACCGAGGAGGTGTTCGGCGTCGACCTCGTCGCCCAGCAGATCCGCGTCGCCGAGGGCCACGCCCTGGACCCCGAGCCGCCGGCCCCACGCGGCCATGCCGTCGAGGCCCGCCTCTACGCCGAGGACCCCGCCCACGACTGGGCCCCGCAGACCGGCCGCCTGCACCGCCTCGCCGTCCCCGGTGCCGTACGTCTCGACACCGGCTACACCGACGGCGACGACATCGGCGTGCACTACGACCCGATGCTCGCCAAGGTCGTCGCCCACGCTCCCACCCGCGCGGAGGCGGTGCGCAGACTGGCCGCCGCCCTGGAACGCGCCGTGATCCACGGCCCCGTCACCAACCGCGACCTCCTCGTCCGCTCCCTGCGCCACGAGGAGTTCACGCAGGGCCGCATGGACACCGGCTTCTACGACCGCCACCTGTCCGCCCTCACCGCCCCCGCCGCCGACCCGTACGCGCCGCTCGCCGCCGCCCTCGCCGACGCGCACGGCCGCTCCCGCTTCGGCGGCTGGCGCAACGTGCCCTCGCAGCCGCAGGTCAAGCGGTACGCGATGAACGGCGAGGAGCACGAGGTCCGTTACCGCCACACACGCTCGGGCCTGGCGGCCGACGGTGTGACGGTCGTGCACGCGGACACGTCCCTGGTGATCCTGGAGATCGACGGCGTGCGCCGCCGCTACGAGGTCGCCCGCCACGGCGACCGCGTGTACGTCGGCGCCACGGCCCTCACCACCCTCCCCCGCTTCCCCGCCCCCGAGGCCGGTCATGCCCCCGGCTCACTTCTCGCCCCGATGCCGGGCACGGTGGTCCGCATCGCCGAGGGAGTCACCGAGGGCGCGACGGTGGAGGCGGGCCGGCCCCTGCTCTGGCTGGAGGCGATGAAGATGCAGCACAAGATCACCGCTCCCACAGCAGGCACGCTCACCTCCCTCCACGCACTGCCCGGCCAACAGGTGGAACTGGGCGCCCTCTTGGCGGTAGTGGAAGAAACCCCCTGAGGGCCACAGCCCCTCCAGGGGCGCGGGGAACTGCGCGACCAGCCCAAACGAACCCGCACCCACCCCACGACTCACAGCCCCTCCTCCCAAGGAGCCCACATGCCGGTGATCGAGTCAGAAGAACACAGGGCCCTCCGCGCAGCGGTGTCCGCCCTGGGCCACAAATACGGCCGTGAGTACCTCACCCGCACGGTCGAGGAGGGCAGGCCCGCCACCGAACTCTGGGCGGAGGCCGCCGGACTCGGCTACCTCGGCGTCAACCTGCCGGAGGAACACGGCGGAGGAGGCGGCGGCATCTTCGAACTCTCCATCGTCCTGGAGGAACTCGGCGCCGCCGGCTGCCCCCTCCTCCTCATGGTGGTCTCCCCGGCCATCTGCGGCACGGTGATCGCCCGCTTCGGCACCGAGGAGCAGAAGCGGGACTGGCTGCCCGCCCTCGCCGACGGCACCCGCGTCATGGCCTTCGGCATCACCGAGCCCGACGCCGGCTCCAACTCCCACCGCATCACCACGACCGCCCGACGCGACCCCGCCACCGGCGACTGGCTCCTCACCGGCCGCAAGGTGTTCGTCTCCGGCGTGGACATCGCCGACGCCACCCTGATCGTCGGCCGCACGGAGGACGCCCGCACCGGGCGCCTCAAGCCCTGCCTGTTCATCGTCCCGCGCGACACCCCGGGCTTCGAGCGCCGCAAGATCGACATGGAACTCAGCGCGGCGGAGAAGCAGTTCGAGCTGACCCTCGACGACGTGCGGCTGCCCGCCGGCGCGCTGGTCGGCGACGAGGACGCCGGTCTGCTCCAGCTGTTCGCCGGGCTGAACCCCGAGCGCATCATGACGGCCGCGTTCGCGATCGGCATGGGCCGCTTCGCGCTGTCCCGCGCCGTCGAGTACGCCCGCGACCGCACGGTCTGGAAGGCGCCCATCGGCTCCCACCAGGCGATCGCGCACCCCCTCGCGCAGGCGCACATCGACCTCGAACTGGCCCGCCTGATGATGCAGAAGGCCGCCCACCTCTACGACGCGGGCGACGACACCGGCGCGGGGGAGGCCGCCAACATGGCCAAGTACGCGGCGGCCGAGGCCTGCGTGAAGGCCGTCGACCAGGCCGTGCACACCCTCGGCGGCAACGGTCTCACCCGTGAGTTCGGGCTCGCCTCGCTGATAACGGCCGCGCGCGTGTCTCGTATCGCGCCGGTCAGCCGGGAGATGATTCTCAACTACGTCTCCCACCAGACCCTGGGCCTGCCCAAGTCGTACTAGGCGACCGGCAAGCC
This sequence comes from Streptomyces sp. GB4-14, assembly GCF_022696125.1. Lineage (NCBI taxonomy): Bacteria > Bacillati > Actinomycetota > Actinomycetes > Kitasatosporales > Streptomycetaceae > Streptomyces > Streptomyces sp. GB4-14. Next base: position 3,661,730 of record NZ_RZHO01000002.1, read on the forward strand.
TCCCGGCCGTCCTGGAGGAACCATGTTCCGCAGCGCGTACGCAGACGTCACGCCGGTCGAACTCCCCATCCACGAGGCGGTGCTGGGCCGCGCCGCCGAGTTCGGGAGCACCCCGGCCCTGATCGACGGCACCGACGGCACCACCCTCACCTACGAGCAGCTGGACCGCTTCCACCGGCGGGTCGCCGCCGGACTCGCCGAGGCGGGCGTGCGCAAGGGGGACGTGCTCGCCCTGCACAGCCCCAACACGATCGCCTTCCCCACCGCCTTCTACGCGGCGACCCGCGCGGGCGCCTCCGTCACCACCGTGCACCCGCTCGCCACTCCCGAGGAGTTCGCCAAGCAGCTGAAGGACTGCGCGGCCCGGTGGATCGTCACCGTGTCCCCCCTGCTGGACAGCGCGCGCGGAGCAGCCGAACTCGCGGGCGGCGTCGAGGAGATCTTCGTCTGCGACAGCGCACCCGGACACCGCTCACTGATCGACATGCTGGCCTCCACGGCCCCCGAGCCGGTCGTCGGCATCGACCCCGCCGAGGACGTCGCCGCGTTGCCGTACTCCTCCGGGACGACCGGCGTCCCCAAGGGCGTGATGCTCACCCACCGGCAGATCGCCACCAACCTCGCCCAGCTCCAGCCGGCGATCACGGCGGGCCCCGGCGACCGCGTGCTCGCCGTGCTGCCGTTCTTCCACATCTACGGCCTCACCGCCCTGATGAACGCCCCGCTGCGGCACGGCGCGACCGTCGTCGTGCTGCCGCGCTTCGACCTGGAGCAGTTCCTCGCGGCCGTCCAGAACCACCGCATCACCGCCCTCTACGTCGCCCCGCCGATCGTGCTGGCCCTCGCCAAGCACCCCCTCGTCGCCCAGTACGACCTCAGCTCGCTGAAACACGTCATCAGCGCCGCCGCACCCCTGGACGCGAGCCTCGCCGCGGCCTGCGCGCAGCGTCTCGGCCTGCCGCCGGTCGGGCAGGCGTACGGCATGACGGAGCTGTCGCCCGGCACCCACGTCGTACCGCTCGACCTCATGGAGGAGGCCCCGCCCGGCACCGTCGGCAAGCTCATCGCCGGCACCGAGATGCGGATCGTGTCCCTCGACGACCCCGGCAAGGACCTCGGTCCCGGCGAGTCCGGGGAGATCCTCATCCGCGGCCCGCAGGTGATGAAGGGCTACCTCGGACGCCCCGACGCCACCGCCGCGATGATCGACGGGGACGGGTGGCTGCACACCGGGGACGTCGGCCACGTCGACGACGACGGGTGGCTCTTCGTCGTGGACCGGGTGAAGGAGCTCATCAAGTACAAGGGCTTCCAGGTCGCGCCCGCCGAGCTGGAGGCGCTGCTGCTCACCCACCCCGGGGTCGCCGACGCGGCCGTCATCGGCGTCTACAACGAGGACGGCAACGAGGTCCCGCACGCCTTCGTCGTCCGCCACCCCTCCGCGCCGGAACTGACCGAGGGCGAGGTCATGATGTACGTCGCCGAACGCGTCGCCCCGTACAAACGGGTCCGGCACGTCACCTTCATCGACGGCGTGCCCCGCGCCGCCTCCGGAAAGATCCTGCGCCGCGAACTCCGGGCGGCGCACAAGGAGCCCTCGTGACCCTGATCGGCCGCGGTCGCAACCGGGGCGTCGAGACGCTGTCCCTCGACGCCCCGGAACGCCGCAACGCCCTGTCCGCCACCCTCGTCGGCGACCTCGCCGCCGCGCTCGCCGACGCCGGGAAGGACCCCGGCGTCCGCGCGGTGGTCCTCACCCACACCGGCAACACGTTCAGCGCGGGCGCCGACCTCAAGGACCCGCCCGATCCGTCCGCGCTGGTCGGGCTGCTCCGGCAGATCGTCGAGCTGCCCAAACCGGTCGTCGCCCGCGTCACCGGGCACGTCCGCGCGGGCGGGCTCGGGCTGCTCGCCGCATGCGACATCGGCGTCGCCTCCCGCGCGGCGACCTTCGCCTTCACCGAGGTGCGGATCGGAGTCGCCCCGGCGGTGATCTCCCTGCCGCTGCTGCCGCGCACCGACCCGCGCGCCCTCGCCCGCTACTACCTCACCGGGGAACGCTTCGACGCCGACGAGGCCGCCCGCATCGGCCTGCTCACGGCGGCCGGCGAGGACGTCGACGACGCCCTCGCCCCCGTCCTCGACGGCCTGCGCCGGTCCGCCCCCGAGGCCCTCGCCGAGACGAAACGGCTGCTCACGGCTAGGGTGCTGGAGACCTTCGACCGGGACGCGGACGCCCTGACCGCGCTCTCGGCACGCCTCTTCGCCTCCGCGCCCGCGCGCGAGGGCATGACGGCGTTCCTCGAACGACGGGATCCGGAATGGGTGGTGTGAGCACGGCATGGGCGAGGTGAGCACGGCCGACCGTGCCGGACGCGTCCCCAAGCAGGACCGCAGCCGGGCCACCCGGCAGCGGCTGCTGGAGGCCGCCGTGGCCTGCCTCGCCGAGCACGGCTGGGCGGGCTCCACGGTCTCCGTCGTCGCCGAACGGGCCGGCGTCTCCCGGGGCGCCGCCCAGCACCACTTCCCCACGCGGGAGGACCTGTTCACGGCCGCCGTCGAGTACGTCGCCGAGGAACGCTCCTCCGCCCTGCGCGCCCTCTTCCCCGAAGGCGCCGCGGCCTCCGACCGCCGCGCGGTGGTCGCCGCCCTCGTCGGCCTCTACACCGGGCCCCTGTTCCGGGCCGCCCTGCACCTGTGGGTGGCCGCCTCCAACGAGGAGCAGCTGCGGCCGCGGGTGACCGAGCTGGAGCTGCGGGTCGGACGCGACTCGCACCGGATCGCCGTGGAACTCCTCGGCGCCGACGAGTCCCGCCCCGGCGTCCGCGAGACCGTCCAGGGATTCCTCGACATGGCCCGCGGCCTGGGCCTCGCCAACCTCCTCACCGACGACACCGCCCGCCGCGAACGGGTCGTCGCCCAGTGGGCGGACCTCCTGGACGACGCGCTGCGCTGAGGGCGCTGTCAGCGGCCGGGCCTACGGTGTCCGGCATGGGTGACCACTTCCAGACGATCGTCGACCTCGAAGCCGGGCCCGACGAGGCGGCGACCTACGCGGAGCGCGGGCTGGCCTGGCTGATCTCCGAGGGCATCGTGAGCGCCGAACGGACCGACTGCGTCCTGGGCGCGCCCCTCGGCCATCCGCCCGGCCCGAACTGGCTCCGCGCCTGTTCCCCGGAGGACGAGGAGTGGGAGCCGTCCGACGGGCTGGACGTGGAAGTCGGACGCACCGTCTTCAACGGCGGTCAGGGCGAGCCCGAGGCGGTGACCTGCCCCCGCTGCGAGGTCACGACCCGGCTGATGACCGACACGTGGGAGCCGGACGACGAGGCCTGGGCGCCGTTCGGCGCGGCCCTGCGCGACTGGGACGACACCGGAGAGGCCGAGGCCGTCTGCCCCGCCTGCGCCGCGTCCGTCCCGCTGCCGGAGTACCGCTGGGCGGACGACTACTTCGCCTTCGCCCACCTGGGCTTCGAGTTCTGGAACTGGCCCGAGTTCACGGAGGAGTTCCTGACCCGCTTCTCCGACGCCCTGGGCGGGCACCGGGTGAGGAGGGTGTGGGGCAAGCTGTGAGGACGCACCGGGGCGCTTGTGGGTTCGCGCAGGGCGCGGGGCTACGCGGGTGTGTCTCCGGAGGGGCACCAGGCACCGGCGTCGGTGCGGGCCGGGGGTGTTGGCGCACCTCGGCACCAACGAGGTGCCGCCGCGCCCTCCCCCCCATCGCCCTGGGGGGAGGTACGAAAGCCTGCGGCTAGCGGCATCGCGGCCCCCGTCATCCGGCCGCGCGCCGCCGTTGGCGGCAGGCTGCCGCTCGCGGCGGGGAGGGGACGGGGTGGGGGTGGGCGCCCGCAGCGGCTGGCGCGTCCGCGCCCTTCCCCTGCCGAGTAACTCGATCGCGCCAGACCGAGGACGTCCGCCCCCGCCGCGGCCCCGCACCACCCACCCTCCGTAGGCGCTACGCGCACCCCACCGCACCGCAACCCTGCGCCGCAGGCCCACAACCACAACCCCCACCGCGCAGAACACCGCGGCAGCCGCTCACGGAGCCAGCCGCTCCACTCTCCACCCTCCCCCCGCCTCCGCGACGTACCGCAGACGGTCGTGCAGCCGGTTCTCGCGGCCCTGCCAGAACTCCACGGTCTCCGGGACGACCCGGAAGCCGCCCCAGTGTGGCGGCACCGGGACCCGCTCGTGTTCCGGATAGCGTGCCGCGAGAGCGGCGTACGCCGTGTCCAGCTCCTCCCGCGACGCGATCACCGTCGACTGCCCGCTGGCCCACGCGCCCAGTTGTGACCCGTGCGGCCGGGTGCGGAAGTACGCGGCCGTCTCGTCGCGCCCGGTGCGCCGCGCCGTGCCGGTGACGATGACCTGCCGGGCGACCGGGTGCCACGGGAACAGCAGCGAGACGTGCGGGTTCGCGGCCAGGTCGCGGCCCTTGCGGGACTCGTAGTTCGTGTAGAACACGAACCCGTTCTCGTCGAAGTGCTTCAGCAGCACCGTGCGCGAGCTGGGCCGGCCCGCCGCGTCCGCGGTCGACACGATCATGGCGTTCGGTTCGAACAGCCCGCCCTCCCGCGCCGCCTGCGCGAACCAGCGCGCGAACTGCTCGACGGGGGTGGCGGCGAGGTCGGTCTCGGAAAGCCCCTCGGTCCGGTACTGCTTGCGCATCGAGGCGAGATCGAGGGGGACGGCGTCTCGGTCGGTCACGCCGTCATCCTGCCGCATCCGCCCAGGCCGCGAGGTCGGGGTGGCCCACGTCACAGACACCCGGTGCCCAACCTCACGGGTGGCACTCAGTGCCGCGAACCCTCCCCAAAACTGGCACTCGGGGATATCGTGCTGGCACTGATCCGGTTGGGTGACCGCCAGCCGGGCATCACAGGGGTGACGTCCAGACCGCGAGTCTCACCGAGCCGACCGCGGATCCCCGGACCCACGCCGATCGCGCCACGACACATGGTCGTCCCACCCCACAACACCATCTGTCCCCACCTATCGAGGGAGCCGCCTGATGTCCGACTTCGTACCCGGGCTCGAAGGAGTCGTCGCGTTCGAGACGGAGATCGCCGAACCGGACAAGGAGGGCGGCGCCCTCCGCTACCGGGGCGTCGACATCGAGGACCTGGTCGGTCACGTCTCCTTCGGCAACGTGTGGGGGCTGCTCGTCGACGGGGCGTTCGCGCCAGGACTGCCGCCCGCCGAGCCGTTCCCCATCCCCGTGCACTCGGGCGACATCCGCGTCGACGTGCAGTCCGCGCTCGCCATGCTCGCCCCCGTGTGGGGCCTGAAACCGCTCCTCGACATCGATGCCGAGCAGGCCCGCCAGGACCTCGCCCGCGCCGCCGTCATGGCCCTGTCGTACGTCGCCCAGTCGGCGCGCGGCCAGGGGCTGCCGATGGTGCCGCAGAGCGAGATCGACAAGGCCGAGTCGGTCGTCGAACGCTTCATGATCCGCTGGCGCGGCGAGCCCGACCCCAAGCACGTCGCCGCCGTCGACGCGTACTGGACGTCGGCCGCCGAGCACGGCATGAACGCCTCCACGTTCACCGCCCGCGTCATCGCCTCCACCGGCGCGGACGTCGCGGCGGCGCTCTCCGGGGCCGTCGGCGCCATGTCCGGCCCGCTGCACGGCGGCGCGCCCTCCCGCGTGCTGGGCATGATCGAGGAGATCGAGCGCACCGGGGACGCCGAGGCGTACGTCCGCAAGACCCTCGACAAGGGCGAGCGGCTGATGGGATTCGGCCACCGCGTCTACCGCGCGGAGGACCCCCGGGCCCGCGTGCTGCGCCGCACCGCCCGCGAGCTGGGCGCGCCGCGCTTCGAGGTCGCCGAGGCGCTGGAGAAGGCCGCACTGGCCGAGCTGCACGCCCGCCGCCCCGACCGGGTGCTGGCGACGAACGTGGAGTTCTGGGCCGCGATCGTGCTGGACTTCGCGGAGGTTCCGGCGCACATGTTCACGTCGATGTTCACCTGCGCCCGCACCGCGGGCTGGTCGGCGCACATCCTGGAGCAGAAGCGCACGGGCCGGCTGGTCCGCCCGTCGGCCCGCTACGTGGGCCCCGGGCCGCGCGACCCGCGTGAGATCGAGGGCTACGCGTCCCTCGCCCACTGAGCCCTGCCCGGGAGGAGAACCTTCGGAAACGCAGGCGACCCGCGAGTCTGGTTCCCCCTGGGGGGAGCCGGCCGGACGATACCGGCGACTCGCGGGTCGGGTGACTGCGTTGGATTGGGCCGGTTGCGTGCATCACTCGCACGCCGGTCCGGCGCCGAACCGAGTACGGCGACGGGCCACTAGCCCGCAGCCACCTCTTCCGTCCGGTTGTCATACATCTGCCGAACCACCTCCTTTCCGAAGTACCGCCACCCTAAGAACCGCCCGCCGCAGGATCAACCAGTTTTTTGTGCCGACCTTCCGGAGCGCGGTCGGCGGCCGTCCCGTCGGGCCGGGCGCCGTCAGCCGGCCGCTCGTTCCGAGCCCATGGCGCGGCGTCCGCCCCGCCCCGTCGCATGAGGTCTTTTGCCTCGTGGATGCGTGGGTACGAGGGAGCAGGCAACAATTCCCACAAATCTTGTCGGGAACTCGATGTGCGCTGGGTCACGTTCAAGTTGAATGATTGTTGGTGAGCGAATCGTCGTGCCGTACGTGCGGACACAGCCTGCAGGGGGTTCAGGTGAGTGCATCCCGGCGTAGTGGGGCCACCGACGAGCTCGGGCCGGAGGGGCCCGAGCCCGAGCGGGAGGGGCCGGCCGGCTCCGACCTGCTCGCGGCGCTGCTCGACGGCATGGACGCCGCCCTGTGCGCCTTCGACGCGGACGGCGTGGTGACCCACTGGAACCGTGAGGCCGAGCGCGTCCTCGGCTGGACCGCCGAGGAGGCGGTCGGGCGCGCCGGGTTCGCCGGGTGGGCCGTGCGCAGCGCGGACGCCGAGGAGGTCGAGGCCCGGCTGATGTCGGCCATGGACGCGCCCGGCCGGCAGGTGAACGAGTTCGCGCTGCTCACCAAGGACGGGCGCCGGGTCCTGGTGCGCACCCAGTCCGCCGCCGTACGCGGTCCCGACGGCAAGCCGGCCGGGGTCTACTGTGCGTTCAGCGAGGTCCACGCGCAGATCGACCTGGAGCGCTCCATCGCGCTGAGCGAGGCGCTGCTGGAGGACGCCGGCTGGGGCGTCGTCCTCGTCGACGCGGACCTCAGGCCCGCCGTCGTCAACGCGTACGCGGCGCGGGCGCTCGGCGCGGGCCGTACGTCGGTGCTGGGGCGGCCGCTGGGGGAGCTGCTGTCGCAGGGCGTGGAGGAGCTCGAGAGCGCGCTCACCCATGTGCTCGCCGAGGGCGCCCCGCCCGCGCCCGCCGAACTGTGGGTGGCCGTGCGGACACCCGAGGGCGAGCGCCGGCGCTGCTGGCGGAACGGGTTCGTGCGGCTGTCGTCGCCGCTCGCCGAGGAGCCGGTGCCGCTCGGGGTGGGGTGGCTGTTCCAGGACGTGACCGAGGCGCGGCAGGGCGAGCAGGAGGCGTCGCTGCTGCGGTTCCGCACCCAGCAGCTGCACCGGGCCGCCCGCGCGGCGGCGGAGTGCGAGAACCCGGCCGAGGCGGCCACGGTCCACCTGGACTTCGCGCTCGCCGGGTTCGCCGACCACGCGTTGATCGACCGGGTCGCCGAGGGCGGCACGGACACCGACCGGGTCCGCCTGGTGCGGATCGCCGGGACCCCCTCCGGCGCCCCGGGCCCCAGCCGCCTCGACGGCCGGGCGGGCCTCCCGGCGCTGTACGCCGACGGGCATCCGGCCCTGCAGTGCGTGGAGCGCGCCGGGACGGTGCGGGCCGGCGCGGGCTCGCTCAAGGGTGACGCGGCACGCGAGTGGGCGCTGGCCCGCCAGTGGCCGCAGGACACGGTCCACGCCCTGTGCACGGTCCTGCGCAGCCGCGGCCGCACGCTCGGTGCCGTGACGTTTCTGCGCACGTCCAACCGCACGGCCTTCGAACGCGCGGACGCGATGTACGCCGAGGACGTGGCGGCACACATCGCCATGGCCCTGGACCTGGCGGCACTGCTGCCCGGGGAGGGGTGAGGGCCGGCCGCGCCGGGGCCGTAGGTGCCCCCGTGCGTCGCCCTCCTCGAACCGCCCGGACGCGAGCACGGAACCACGCGGGGTGATCCGTGCCCTCGCGCCCGGCGCGGACGTGCCGCGCGGACGCCGGCGGCGGGGCCGCGTGCGACTGCCCGGGGCGACCCGCGGTCGTACCGGGCTCAGTGCTGGTAGAAGATCCGGTCGCCGTACTCCGTCATCACCTGGGTGTTCCAGGCGTGGCCGCCGTCGACGTTGCCCGAGCGGAGCAGGGGCGGTTCGACGCCGCGGTCGGCGAGGGCCGCCGCGGCGGTGGCCATGACCGCCTGGAGCAGGGCCGAGGTGACGACCGTGGACGCGGGCGCGAACGGCGCCGAGACGCCCTCCCAGGTCAGTTCCGCGTCGCCGACCGGGATCCCCGAGTCCAGCACCACGTCGCAGTGGTCCTTGAGGAACGTCCCGGAGGGGTTCCGCGGCGACGTCTGCGCCGCGTACGCCACCGATGTCACGCCGATCACCTTCACGCCCTTGGCGCGCGCCCTCGTCGCCATCTCCACCGGCATCACGTTGCGCCCGGACAGGGAGATGATCACCAGGAGGTCGCCCTCCCGCAGCGGGGAGGAGTCCAGCACCGTGCCCGCGAGCCCTTCCACCCGCTCCAGGGCGGACCCCAGCGTCGCCGGCCGGACGTCGACGCCGACGACCCCCGGCACGGTGAGCAGGTTCATCAGGGCGAGCCCGCCCGCGCGGTAGACGAGGTCCTGCGCGGCGAGCGAGGAGTGGCCCGCGCCGAAGGCGAAGAGCCGTCCGCCGTCGGCGACCGTGTCCGCGATCATCGTGCCCGCCGCCGCTATGGGCCCGGCCTCCTCGTCGCGCAGCCGCCGCAGCAGCCCGATCGCGGCGTCGAGGAACTGACCGGCGGGCGTGCGGTCGCTCATGCGGCTCCCTTCGGGGGCGGACATGTCGCGGATCACCGTGCGGTCTGGACCACTGCCGTGTCAATACGGTGTCCGGACGCCCGTCCGCGGCCCTGCCGCAGCCACGCGTTTCCGCCGCGCGGCCCGGTTGTCCGTCGTATGCGTAAGAATTGAGTCTCGGGCCAGCGCACACGCCGGTGAGCCGTCCAGCCTTCCGGCAGAGCCAATCCGCAGATCTCATCGAGGGGCAAGTATGTCCGGACTGATCGACACCACGGAGATGTATCTCCGCACCATCCTCGAGCTGGAGGAGGAAGGTGTGGTCCCCATGCGCGCCCGGATCGCCGAGCGGCTCGACCAGAGCGGGCCGACGGTCAGCCAGACGGTGGCCAGGATGGAGCGCGACGGCCTGGTGTCCGTCGCCCCGGACCGCCATCTGGAGCTCACGGAGGAGGGCCGCCGGCTGGCCACCCGCGTGATGCGCAAGCACCGTCTCGCCGAGTGTCTCCTGGTCGACGTGATCGGCCTGGAGTGGGAGCAGGTGCACGCCGAGGCGTGCCGCTGGGAGCACGTGATGAGCGAGGCCGTCGAGCGCCGCGTCCTGGAGCTGCTGCGGCACCCGACCGAGTCGCCCTACGGCAACCCCATCCCGGGGCTCGAGGAGCTGGGCGAGACGGACGGCACGGTGCCGTTCCTCGACGAGGGCATGGTGTCGCTCGCCGACCTCGACCCGGGCGCCGAGGGCAAGACGGTCGTGGTGCGCCGGATCGGCGAGCCGATCCAGACGGACGCGCAGCTGATGTACTCGCTGCGCCGGGCGGGCGTGCAGCCCGGCTCGGTGGTGAGCGTGACGGAGTCCGCGGGCGGCGTGCTGGTGGGCAGCAGCGGCGAGGCGGCGGAGCTGGAGTCGGAGGTCGCCTCGCACGTGTTCGTCGCGAAGCCCTGACGGCGGCCGGCCGCCTCCCGGGGGAGGGGGTGCTTCCCGCCCGCCGGACGGGAACGCGCCGAATCACCCGTCGGATCCGGCTCCACCGCGTCTGCGTTGCGCGGAATCGCAGCGTTCGCCCGGCGGGCGTGCGAGGCTGTCGCGTGAGGCATATGACCTGAGGGGTTCTTGGCCCGGTGGCGCGGAGGCCGCCCGGGCCGGGGAGGGGCGGGACGATGTGCCGTGACCACGTGAGGAGCCCCGGCGCCGCACGGCGCCGGGGCCTGTCCTCCCCTGTGCTGACCCGGAGCCCCGAGCTCTCAGGGTCATTCCCCTCGGACCGGTTTCCCCGAGCGGTCCGCCTCCCGCTGAAGATCTCCCCCGGTCCGCGCCGGTCAATCCTCGCGCGGGGTCACTCGAACGAGGGGTGTTGCCGGAGAGACGAGCATTTTCGAATACCCATTCGATAGCGTGCGGCAGTGGCAACAGGCAGAGTCCGGCGGCCGGCGGGGGCCGGAGCACCGGCGACAGACAGGGTCAGTGGGCAGGCAGCGAGCTTGGGGGGTGCCAGACCATGGCGCGACGCATCGACGTGACGGGGGCGGACGGCGTACGCCTGGCCGCCTGGGAGTTCGGCGACCCGGCCAAGGCCGGACCGGACCCGGGGGAGACAGCCGTGCCGGACGCGCCCGGCGTGCTGTTACTGCACGGCCTGATGGGCCGCGCCTCGCACTGGGCGTCCACCGCCCGCCGTCTCTCCGCGCGGCACCGCGCGGTCGCCCTCGACCAGCGCGGCCACGGCCGCAGCGAGAAGCCTCCGGAGGGCGCCTTCACCCGCGACGCCTACGTCGACGACGTGGAGGCCGCCCTGGAACAGCTCGGCCTCGGCCCCGCCGTCCTCATCGGCCACGCGATGGGTGCCCTCACCGCCTGGCAACTGGCCGCGAAACGCCCCGACCTGGTCCGCGGCCTGGTCATCTGCGACATGCGGGCCTCTGCCCTCGGAGGCGCCTCGCAGCGCGAGTGGGCGGAGTGGTTCGCGTCCTGGCCGGTCCCCTTCGCCACCCTCGCCGACGTACGGAAGTGGTTCGGCGAGGACGACCCCTGGGTGGAGCGCCCCAACCCGTCCCGCGGCGAGTTCTACGCCGAGGTGATGGCCGAGTCCCCCGACGGCTGGCGCCCCGTCTTCGACCCCGACCAGATGCTCCGCTCCCGCGAGACCTGGGTCTACGACGCCCACTGGGAGGAACTGGCCCAGGTCCGCTGCCCCGCCCTGGTCGTCCGTGGCCTCGACGGCGAACTGGGCCGCGCCGAGGCCCAGGAAATGGTCCGCGTCCTCCCCCGGGGCCAGTACGCCGAGGTCGCCGACGCCGGCCACCTCGTCCACTACGACCAGCCCGAAGCCTGGCTCGCCGCGATCGAGCCGTTCCTGGACTCGCTCGACGGGGAGTGAGGCCCGGAGCCCGGTGTCCCGCGGGCCCCGGGGCCTTGACGTCACGCCTTCGTCAGATGCCGTCGGAAGAAGCCCGCCGCCGCCTCCGCCGCGGAGGCCGGGACGCCTGTGTGGCCGCCCATGTGGGCGTGGAGGGACTTGTCCGGGGAGGCGAAGGCGTCGAAGAGGGCCAGGGACGCCTCGCGGTCGTTGCCCTCGTCGTCCCACTGGAGCAGGACGTGCAGCGGGACCGTGACCCGGCGGGCCTCCTCGAACGTCACGCGCGGGACGAAGCTCCCCGCGAACAGCACCGCGGTCTCGATGCGCGGGTCCGTCAAGGCGCCCCTCACCCCTTGCTCACCGCCGTCACGATCTCCGGCAGCCGCGCCGCCGTGCGCGGGGCGGCCAGGCGGAGGCCGCCGAAGGTGAGGAGGGCGCCGTACGCCGCGCCGGCCGGGAGGAGGAGCAGGCGGAGGGCGTCACCGGACTCGCTGAGATTCAGCCAGATGGTGAGGGCGATGACCGGGAGGCAGAGGAGGGCCGCCGCCGTCATGCCGCCGAAGATGGAGATCCACGCCAGGCCCACCTGGCCGGGGGCCACGTTCTTGTAGCCCTCCTGCGGAATGGAGTACGGGAACCGCGCCGAGGTCCACGCGCCGGTGGCGAGCATCGCGCCGAGCAGCGCGAAGGACAGGCCCAGCGCCTCCGGCAGCCGCGCCCAGTCGTCCAGCATCGCCGTCGTCAGCACCGTGACGAGCGTGGCGTACGGGAGGGTGATCAGCAGCAGCGCCAGGGCGCGGGCCCGCAGTTCGGCGTAGGCGTCGCGGGCGGTGGAGATCGTCATCGCGACCATCCAGAACGCGGACGTGTCCTGCCCGAACTGGTTGTACATCTGGATGCCGAGCATCCCGGCCGCGAAGCAGGCGAAGTACACCGAGCCGGTGCCCTGCCAGGCGTTGAACACCGGCACGATCAGGCCGATCGCCAGCGACGTCACCCACGCCGCCTTCGTCTTCGGGTCGCGCCAGATGTAGCGCAGGCTGCGCTCCATCACCGTGCCGGTCCTGCCCGGCGGCAGCAGGCGCGCGAGGCCCGTGGAGGGGCGGTCGCGGGCCGCGGAGTCGCCCGCCTGGAGCGTGGAGCCGTCCGGCGCGGTCATCAGCCGGGTCAGGGTGCGCGACCACAGCGCGAGGAGCACCACGAGCGCCCCGGCGCTCACCACCAGTTGCGCCACGGCGACCCCGTACGCACCCTCGCCGGTCGTGTGCACGGCGCCGATCGCCGACGCGCCCGGCAGCCAGCGCACCACGTCCGCGACCGGGTCGAGCTGGTCCAGGCCCCCGGAACCCAGCCGCTGCGCGCCGAAGTTGACGACCTGCGCGCCGATCGCGACGACCAGTCCGCTGAGCACCGCCAGGTCCCGCCCCTTGCGGCTGGTCAGCAGCCGTACGTTCGCCGCGGCCACGGCCCGCGCGAGCGCCACGCACACCAGCAGCGCCAGCGGCACGGCCACGACGCCCACTGCCCACGCCGCCGCGCCACGGGCGACCGTGATCACCGAACCGACCAGCAGACAGACCGTGAACAGCGGCCCGATGCCCACCAGGGACGCGGCCAGCAGGGCCCGCACCAGCGGCCGCGGGCGCAGCGGCAGCATCACCAGACGGGTCGGGTCGAGCGTCTCGTCGCCGCCGGGGAAGAACAGCGGCATCACCGCCCAGCCCAGCGCCAGCACCGCCACCAGCAGCACCACCAGCGACTCCGCGCCCCCGACGCCGCGCAGCGCCACAAGACCGAGCAGCTGGAGCGCGGCGAACAGCAGCGCGACGACGGCGGACGCGATCCAGGCGGCGCGGCGCCCGCCGGACTGGCGCAGGCCGTTGCGCAGCAGGGACAGCTTCAGCCGGACGACGACCGGGGTGAGGGCGGGCGCGCTCACCGGGCACCGCCGCCCAGCCAGTCGAGGTCGGACCCGGCGTCACGGCTGTCGGCGCCGACGAGTTCGAGGAACGCCCGCTGGAGGGTCGGCGCGTCGCCGCGCACCTCGGCGAGCGGGCCGTGGGCGCGGATCCGGCCGGCGGCCATCACCGCCACCCAGTCGCACAGCGACTCCACCAGCTCCATGACGTGGGAGGAGAACACCACCGTCGCGCCGGAGGCGGTGTAGCGCTCCAGGACGCCCCGGATGGTCTGCGCGGACACCGGGTCGACGCCCTCGAACGGCTCGTCGAGGAACAGCACTTCGGGGTTGTGCAGCAGCGCCGCGGCAAGGCCGATCTTCTTGCGCATGCCGGTGGAGTAGTCGACGACGAGCTTGTGCTGGGCGCCCGCCAGGTCGAGCACGTCGAGCAGCTGGGTGGCCCGCTTGTCGACCTCCTCGCCGGGCAGCCCGCGCAACCGCCCGGTGTAGGCGAGCAGTTCGCGCCCGGACAGCCGCTCGAACAGGCGAAGTCCCTCCGGCAGCACGCCGATCCGGGCCTTGACCTGCACCGGGTCACGCCACACGTCGTGCCCGGCGATCTCGACGGTGCCCTGGTCCGGGCGGAGCAGGCCCGTCACCATGGACAGGGTCGTGGTCTTCCCGGCGCCGTTCGGCCCGACCAGGCCGATGAACCGCCCCGCCGGCAGCTCCAGGTCGATCCCGCCGACGGCGACCTGCTCCCCGAACCGCTTCCACAGCCCCTGCACGCGTACGGCAACAGCGCCCACCACGTCTCCCTCCGTCGACCCCCGAGCCTACGGGCACGGGACCACGGCACGCGGGCCCGGGGAGCGGGGCGGCGCCCCCCCCGTCACCGGTCGCGGCCGCAGGCGTACGCCAGCGACGGCAGCAGCTCCTCCGCGTCCGGCAGCCAGCGGTTCTCCCGGGTCGGCCGGCGGGCCCACTGCACGGCCCCGTGACGCCCGACCCGGGTCGGCGGCGCGGCTACGTACGACCCCTCGCCCAGCACGGCCAGGTCGAGCGACGACGCCGTCCAGCCCAGCGTGCGCAGCAGATGCGGAAGCTTCGCCGCCGCTCCGGGGAGCACGAAGAACTCCGTGCGCCGGTACGGCGTCAGCGTCACCGGGCCCGGCACGAGCCCCATCCGCTCCATGCGCGCCAGCGCCAGCAGACCGGCCGTCTCCGGCACGGAGACGGCGTCGAACGACCGCCCCGTGGGCAGCAGGACCGAGGCGCCGGGCCGCTGCTGCCACATCCGGCGCACGGCGCCGGCGCTCCCGGTCGCCCGGTCCGCCCAGCCGGGCTCCGCCGGATGCGCGCCGGGGGCGGAGCACACCGCGTCACCGCACGAGCAGACGTGCACCCCGTCGACGACCTCGGTCCAGGTGCCCGGCACCACGTCCCAGTGGCGCTCCTCGGCATAGCGCACGGCGGTGTCCAGCAGCGATTCCCCGCGCTGCTTCGGGATCTGTACGGCGTCGGCGCCCGCGATCGTCTCTTCCACGATGAACACAACTTCACCCGTCACCAGGGGTTACGCCCTGCCGTATGCGCGGGGGAGGGGCATCGGGCCCGTCTCCGGGGCGCATGGGTGCATCCATGGGGGCGCGCGGGGGGATCCGCCACCGCGTCGGGGTAACCAGGAGGGGGGTCGGCAACCGTCGATACCCCGGCAATTCTCACATGTCCCGCATTGTCGGTATGTCGACGGGGCATTGATCCTCCCGGCCGGACGTCTCGCCGGGACGACGTGAGACGTACGGCCGCGGACAACACGTCAACCCGGTGCGTGGGCAGGCACCGCAGCCTCAGGGGGTACGCCATGGCCGCAAGGCCGCTCGTCGCCCGGCAGCCGAACGAACGGCTGCAGGCGCTCATCCAGGAAGCCGGATGCTCCAACGCCGGACTGGCCCGCAGGGTCAACATGTGCGGCGCGGAGCACGGCCTCGACCTGCGCTACGACAAGACGTCGGTGGCCCGCTGGCTGCGGGGACAGCAGCCGCGGGGCCGGGCGCCGGCCGTCATCGCGGAGGCGCTGGGCCGCAAGCTGGGCCGCACGGTCACGATCGACGAGATCGGCATGGCCAACGGCAAGAACCTCGCGTCCGGAGTGGGCCTCCAGTTCTCACCGACGGTGCTGGGAGCCATCGAGCAGGTCTGCGAGCTGTGGCGCAGCGACGTGGGGCGGCGGGACTTCCTGTCCGGCTCGTCCGTCGCCGCGTCCGCGCTGGTGGAGCCCAGCCGGGACTGGCTGATCTCCGCGCCCGACGGGCAGGTCGCGCGCAACAGCGGCCCGCGCGTGGGCCAGTCGGACGTGGCGGCGGTGCGCTCCATGACGGAGGCGCTGGTCGCGCTGGACCACCAGTACGGCAGCGGGCACGTCCGCCCGGTCGTCGTGCACTACCTCAACAGCGTGGTCTCCGGGATGCTGGCCGGCTCGTACCGGGAGGCGGTGGGGCGCGATCTGTTCGCCGCCGTCGCCCGACTCACCGAGCTCGCCGGGTACATGGCCGTCGACACCGGCCAACCGGGGCTGGCCCAGCGGTACTACATCCAGGCGCTGCGGCTCGCGCAGGCCGCCGGGGACCGCGGCTACGGCGGGTACGTGCTCGCCGCGTCCATGAGCCACCTCGCCGCACAGCTCGGGAACCCGCGCGAGATCGCCCAGTTGGCACGCGCGGCGCAGGAAGGCGCACGGGGGCGCGTGACACCGCGCGCGGAGGCGATGTTCCTCGCCGCGGAGGCCCGCGGGCACGCGCTGATGGGCGACGCCCCGGCCGCGCACGCCGCCGCGGGGCGGGCCGTCGGCGCCCTGGAGGCCGCCGACCCGGGCTCGGGCGACGACCCGCCGTGGATCGCGCACTTCGACGAGGCGTACCTGGCCGACGAGTTGGCGCACTGCCACCGCGACCTCGGCCAGGCGGAGGCCGCCGCGCGGTACGCGCGGGAGTCGCTGGACGGCCACCCGCCCACCCGCGCGAGGCGCCGGGCCATCGGGTATGTGCTGCTCGCCACCGCCCAGGTGCAGCAGCGCGAGATCGAACAGGCCTGCGCCACCGGCCTGAAGGCCGCGGAACTGCTGGGCGGACTGCGCTCCAACCGGGGCGCGGAGTACCTGGAGGACCTCCAGCAGCGTCTCGAGCCGTACCGGGAGGAGCCGGTGGTACGGGAGTTCGGGGCGCGGATGGAGCTCCAGACTGCGGCGTGACGTACGTGACAGTCCCGTGCGACACGGGAGGCGGACGGGAAGAGGGGGAGGTAAGCAGCGTGCTGTGACCTGGTTTTGTTACCGCGCTCACAGGGCAGGAGGCCAGGTTCTGTGCTGCGTGGCACCGGGCTCCGGGGACCCGGTAGCGTGAGCCCGATTCACAAGGTCCCCCATTGGTAGGAGTCCCGGTGACGCAGAGTGGACAGGGCGAGGAGCCCTCGGCGCGCCAAGCGCGCGAAGGCATCGTGCTGCCCTCGGACGGTGGTGAGCCCCTGCTGCCGGGCATGACGTCCGGTCCGGTCGCGCCCGGCGGCACGGACGGCCCGCCCGCCGGCGGGTTCCCCGCGTCGGCGCCGCCCGGCGGCCAGACCTGGGGGAACCCCTGGGGCCCCGGCCAGCAGGCGGCCGCCCCGTCCGCGGGCCAGGAATGGCCCTCGCCGGACGAGGGGCAGTGGCAGCAGTCGCCGTCCGGATGGGACGGGGGCAACCAGCAGCACGGTGGCCACCACGCCCAGCAGCCGCACGGCCGGGGTGCTGAGCCGCACCAGGGACAGCAGCCCTCCTGGGACGCCGGGGCGCAGGCCCAGGGCGGACCCGGACCGCTGCCGCCCGAGGGCGCCCCGTCCCAGGGCGGCTACCCGCCCGCGCACGGCGGGCAGGACGCGTACGGGCAGGGCGGCGGGTACGCCGCCGCGGACGGTTACGGCCAGGCCGCCGGAGGCGGCGCCGCGTACGGCGGGCACACCGCGGGCGGCCAGCTGCCCCCGCAGAACGGTGCCGCCTACGCCGCACCCGGCGGCGGGTACGGTTACCCGCCCGCCCACGGCGCCCCGCTGCCGCCCCCCGCGCCCGGCGCGGACGAGGGGGCCACGCAGGTCATACCGCCGGTCCCCGCGGGCGGCGCCGACGAGGGCGCGACCCAGTACATACCCCCGGTCGCCCCGGGCGCGCTGCCGCCCGAGATGCCCGCCGCGCACGACGCGGAGCACACCCGCAACCTCGGCATCGCCCAGCCGCCGGCCGGCCCCGGCCCGCTGCCGCAGCCGGGCAACCCGGACGCCGAGCCCACCCAGTTCATCGCCCCGGTCACCGACCAGGGGCCGCCCCAGCCGTACGGTGCCGCGCAGGGCGACGCGGGCCGGCAGCCGCCCGCCGAGTTCGACAACCTCTTCCGCAACGACGACGGCGCGGCCGGCGCCACACAGCAGATGCCGCGCATGGACTACGGCCGTCCCGTCCGGGCCGACCGCACCCCGCCCGGACCGCCCGCCCCGCCCGTGTCGGGCCACGGCGGCGGACGCGGCGGTCGCGGCGGCAACGGCGGCCCGCGCTGGCCGCTGATCGCCGCGGTCGGCGTCGGCCTCGCCGTCGTCGGCGTCGGCGCGGGCGCCCTGCTCGGCAGCGGCAGCAAGGACGACGACGGCAGCGCCAACCAGCCCGTCTCCGCGACCGCCCCCGCGAGCACCGAGGCCTCGCCGTCGCCGAGCGCCGACCCGGCCCGCGAGCAGGCCGTCGAGCTGGACAAGCTGCTCGCGCACAGCGGCGACAGCCGCAGCAGCGTGATCAACGCGGTGGAGGACGTCAAGGCGTGCCGTGACCTCGGCCAGGCCGCGTCCGATCTGCGGGAGGCCGCGAAGCAGCGGAGGCAGCTCGTGACCGACCTGTCCCAGCTCTCCATGGACAAGCTGCCCCAGCACGAGGCGCTGAGCGAGGCGCTGGAAAAGGCGTGGAAGGCGTCCGCCTCGGCCGACGACCACTACGCGAAGTGGGCGGACCAGACCCAGGGGAAGAAGGGGTGCAAGAAGGGGTCTGCCCGGAATACCGAGCAGACCGCTGCGGGGAACCGGGAGAGCGGGACCGCCACCGAGCAGAAGAAGAAGGCGTCCGAGCTGTGGAATGCCATCGCTCGGCAGTACGGGCTGACCGAGCGGACTCCTACGCAGCTGTAGGGCCGCGCTCGGCTGCGGCCGCGTGGGAGCTGGGCGCGCGGGTCCCCGCGCCCCTTCTCACAGCGCCGCCTCCTCCAAAGTGGACGTCACGTCCGTGAAGCCCTCCGCTGCCGCGGTGAGGCGGCCCTTCTCCACCACGTGGAGCGTGACGTTCGCGTTGACCAGGCGGGGGAGGCCGATGGAGGCCAGGGTGTCCTGGAACTTCCAGCGGAGGGTGGGGGTGAGGTTGCCCGTGGTGACCTTCAGGCCGCCGTCCAGGGCGGCGGTCACCGTGTCGGCGGTGACCTCGCCGTCCCCGAGCGACTCCACGGCCTGGCGGAGCACCGTGTAGGCGATCCATGTCGTCTGCACGCCCGCGTCCGCCGGGTCGATGCGGTTGTCGCCGAAGGCCTCCGCCCGGATGACCTCCTTCATCGGGTCCCAGCGCGCGTCCCCCGCCTCCGGGTACCAGCCGGTGACGTACGCCCCCTCGTACGGTCCCGACGCGCCCCCGGAGGCGTCCAGCACCGTCTGGTCGACGCTGCCCAGCACCGTCGCGGTGCGCACCTCGGGGTGCCGGGCGCGGGCGCGCCGGAAGGAGTCCATGAAGGTGCCGGTGCGGTCCCCGAGCGCGGGCACCACGCAGCCCTGCTCCCCGGTGCCGGCGGCCGCGTGCTCCAGCGCGCGCTCGGCGGTGTCGCCGTAGGAGGTCGCGGCCTCGGCGGCGCGCAGGTCGCCGGCCGGGTCGTGGCCGCCCGCCGCGAGGCCGGAGTCCAGCAGCGGCGGGAGCTGGTCGCCCGCGATGGTGTCGGGCCGGACCAGGGCGACCGGTCCGCACGCGTCGGCCAGGGTGCGGCCGAGCCCGGCGAGCAGCGCGGGCTGTCCGCCGTTGACGGGGTAGGACAGGGGGCTGGTGAACTCGTCGTGGGTGAGTCCGTAGCCGCCGATGTAGGGGATGCCGGCGGCCTCCAGCGTGGGCAGGAAGGCGTCACCGTGCTGGCTGTACGAGCCGACCACGGCGACCGCGTTCTCCGCGACCGCGCGCCGGGCGCAGCGCGCCGCCGCCACCGCGTCGTCGCGTTCGTCGCAGGTCAGCACCTTCAGCGGGCGGCCGTCGATGCCGCCGTGGGCGTTGACCCAGCGGCCGTAGGCCTCGGCGAACGCGGGCATGCCGGGTTTGTTGGTCGCGCCGGTGTTCTCGGGCGCCCAGGTCATCACGGTGATCGTCTCGTCCCCGGAGCCCCCCGTGACTCCGGGGACGATCCCGCAGCCGGCGACCAGCGCGGCGCACGCCGCCAGCGCGCCCGCGGGCAGGGCGCCGGCACGGGCGGGCCGGACGAGGGAACGGGGGAGGACGGTGCTGCGGATGCGTCGCCTGCCGGTCATGTCCCCGCACCATTCCCTCACATGGCGAACCGCTCCGTGACGCTCGGTCGACGGGAGGTGACGCGGAGGTGAATTACGGGGGCCCGTCCGGCGCGTACGGAGCGGAAACGTACGATCGACGACCGTGCAAGGTTCGGAGAACTCTTCCCGTCGCGGCCGTCGCTCCTCCACCATGGGCGGCATGCCGCTCAACGACATGCCGTGGTGGCGCTGGCGCAGCAATGTGCGCTCCGCGCTGCACATGCTCTCCGACCCCGTCTTCCAGCGGGACGTCTGGCTGGCCGGCGTGCCCGGCTACGGGGACGTCACCGACGCCGTGTACCGGCTGGTCGAGGACACCTGGCTGGACAACTGGTCCGCCGAGAAGTACGTCGGCACGATCTTCCGCGACTCGCAGGAGGCCGCGCTCGTCGACACCGCCGTGCTGCGCGTGCTGCGGATCATGCACCAGGTCGGGCCGGACGCCCCGGTCATCGCGTACCTGGAGCACGAGGGCTGGCCCGAGGCGGTGCGCGCCGCGCGCGACGCGCACGTGCGGATGGCGGCGAGCGACGGCGACGACCCGGACGCGGCGCCCGGCACGCTCGAGGTGCTGCGCATCATGACCCGTTCCGCTTAGCGGGACGACCGGCCCGGCGCCGGTCCGGGTGTGCGACCCTTTTCCCCATGAGCGAGCAGTCCACCCGAGCCGCGGCACCCGCCGACCAGTACGTCCTCACCCTGTCCTGCCCCGACAAGCAGGGCATCGTGCACGCCGTGTCCAGCTACCTCTTCATGACCGGCTGCAACATCGAGGACAGCCAGCAGTTCGGCGACCACGACACGGGTCTGTTCTTCATGCGCGTCCACTTCTCCGCCGAGGCCCCGGTCACGGTGGACAAGCTGCGGGCGAGCTTCGCCGCGATCGGCGACTCCTTCCAGATGGACTGGCAGATCAACCGGGCCGACGAGAAGATGCGCATCCTGCTGATGGTCAGCAAGTTCGGGCACTGCCTGAACGACCTGCTGTTCCGTGCGCGGACCGGGGCGCTGCCCGTGGAGATCGCCGGGGTGGTGTCCAACCACACCGACTTCGCCGAGCTCGTCGCCTCCTACAACATCCCCTTCCACCACATCCCGGTGACCAGGGACACCAAGCCGGAGGCCGAGGCGCGACTGCTGGAGATCGTGCGGGAGGACGAGGTCGAACTCGTCGTCCTGGCCCGCTACATGCAGGTGCTCTCGGACGACCTGTGCAAGCAGTTGTCGGGGCGGATCATCAACATCCACCACTCCTTCCTGCCGAGCTTCAAGGGCGCGAAGCCGTACCACCAGGCACATGCGCGGGGTGTGAAGCTGATCGGCGCGACCGCGCACTACGTCACCGCGGATCTCGACGAGGGGCCGATCATCGAGCAGGAGGTCGAGCGGGTGTCGCACGACGTCACGCCCGAGGGGCTCGTCGCCGTCGGGCGGGACGTGGAGTGCCAGGCGCTGGCGCGGGCCGTCAAGTGGCACGCCGAGCGGAGGATCCTGCTGAACGGCCGCAGGACTGTGGTGTTCGCCTAGGAGACAGGCCGCTGCTGCCTCGTCGGCGGCTGCGCGCCCCTTCAGGGGCGCGGGGAACTGCGCGAGCAACCACGACGCACCCGCACGTGCGCTACATCCTGCTCAAGCTCGCCGCGGCGAACAGCACGTCCCTGATCGCCTCGCGGTCACCTTCCTGCCCGGCGGCAGCCTCACGCGGCGGCAGATGACCGGCCGCCAGCCTGCAGAACTCCGCCCCGTCCAGGGCGACATGAGCCACCTCGTGCTCCGCCGACCCCTTCGCCGCCGGCGAGTCCAGCGGGATCAGCCACTCCCCGCTGCCCGACCCCTCGATCTCCAGCCGCAGGCTGCGCCCCGGCTCGCCGGCGGCGACCAGCCGGCGTTCGACGGGCGCGGCCAGCCCGTGGTGACGGCGGTTCTCCAGGACCACGGGCAGCAGCCGGGCCGCGAGGTCCACCATGTCGTGCAGATGGCGTCCGGCGGGCGGGTCGTACGGGTAGTCCACCGCCTCGGCGATGTCCTCCGCGTGGACCCAGCACTCGAAGGCCCGGTCCAGCATCGCGTCGTGCAGCGGCAGCGCGAAGTCGCCGTAGGGGACGGTCGTACGGCCGGTGTCGCTGCCGGTGCAGGAGACCGTGCGGATCAGCCGGTGGCTCTGCTCCCGCCAGGGGCCGCGGACGGACCGGGTGGGCGGGAAGCGGGCGGCCCGCCAGTACGCCTCGGTGCGGTCGGACGGCGTGGGCCGCTCGGGCCGGACCTCGCCGAGGGGGTCCTCCAGGCCGAGGGCGACCGCGACCAGCCCGTCGACGCTCATGAGGTGGGCGATGACTCCGGCGACGGTGGTGCGGCGGCTGCTCGCCTCGTCGCCCTCGTACCAGCGCAGCCGCACCGGCGCGTGCCACTCGTTGTCGCCGAAGTCCTGGAGCAGCGCGTCGAGCCGGGCGGTCTCGACGTCGTAGGCGGCGGCCCAGTCGGGGACCGGGATGCGCGGCGGGCGCCGCTCCAGGCAGGTCTCCAGGACGCGGGTGCGCAGCGCCGGTTTCAGGTCGAGGCTCTCGGGGCGCTGGAGCAGGCCCACGGCCTCGCGCAGCCGCAGCGCCTCGTCCGCGCAGGGACCGCAGACGCCGAGGTGTTCCTCGACGGCGTCGGCCTCGGCGGGCGCGCAGGCGGCCAGCGCCCAGGCGCCCAGCAGCGACTTCAGCACCTGGTGCTCCGGCCCCTGGGGCAGCCCGTCCGGCCCGGGGGCGAGGGATCCGCGGTCGTCGTGCGGCCCGGCGCCGCGCCCGCTCACGCGGCACCCCCGATTCCGGGCGGTGCGCCCGGTGTCCCGGCGTCGTGGGCCGTGGCCAGCAACTGGAGGCCGAGGCGCAGCCGGCGGCGGGCCTCCTCGTCCGTGACGCCGAGATCGGCGGCGGTCTGCCGGTAGTCCCGGCGCTGGAAGTAGGCCAGTTCCAGCGCGGCCCGCAGGGGCGCGGGCATGGACTGGACGATGTAGTCGGCGCGGGCGGCCACCGTGGCGTGCCGGACCTTGCGCTCCAGGTCCTCGGTGGTGCCGGGGCCGCCCCGGGCGAGCGCGGCGGTCCCGGTGGTGCGCAGCCGCTCCACGGCCAGCCGGTTGGTCAGGGCGGCGAGCCAGCTGCGCAGGGGGCCCTGCCGGGGGTCGTAGGTGTCGGGGTGCTGCCAGACGTGGGCGAAGACGTCACGGGTGACGGTGTCGGCCGCGTGTTCGTCCCCGAGGACGCGGTGGGCGAGACCGTGCACCAGGGAGGCGAAACGGTCGTAGAGCTCGCCGAGGGCGGCCGCCTCCCCGCGGGCGAGCCGCTGCTGCATCTTGCGGTCCCAGCGGGGCGGTACGTCCTTCTTCTGCACGCGGCCCCTCACCCCCTGTTCGTCCCGCGGACCCCCGGGGTGGTCGGTTCCCGGGTCCGGCGTGTGACCGGCGACGCCACGAATGTAGTCGCCATGGACGTGCGTGCACGCCCCTTTGTGGCAATGTGCGCCCCTCGCGGCGCCTTCCGTGGTAGGGGGCCGCCCGCGCAGGTGGCACGGTGTGCGGATCATGTCTGCCCCGTGGGGTGTCGATCGGAACCGATCGAATCGGATCGGTTGCGACCAGAACAAGCCTCTTCTGTTCGGTAACCGTTTCTGGGGCCGTGTTTCAGGGAACGGCCGGTGGGCAGCCGCGCAGCAAGGAAGCGTAGGTACTGCTTCCGTTTCGGCGAGCGAGGGGCGTGGTGGTGACCTTCGAAGTGACCGACCAGGAGAACGGCGAATGGGCCGTCCTCCGGGTCTCCGGCGAGCTGGATCTGGTGACGTCCCCGGTGCTGCGGCAGCGGGTGCACGACGTCGTGGCGGAGGGGCGGCACCGGCTCGTCCTCGACCTCTCCGAGGTGTGGTTCTGCGACTCCAGCGGGGTGGGTGTGCTCATTGGCTCCCGCCGGCTGCTGCGCTCCTGCCAGGGCCGGCTCCGGCTGATCCTGCCCGCGCGCGGCGCCGCCGACGGCAGCCACGTCAACAAGGTGCTCGGGGCGCTCGGGGTACGCCGGCTGTTCGAGATCCACCCGGACGTGCCGTCCGCCCTCGACGAGGACGCCCGCCCGCTCTCGGCCTGAGGCCCCGCCTTCCCACCCGCTTCCGCCCCGCGGTCCGCACGTGGTGCCGCTCACACCTGTCACACGTGTGTCCCGGTGTTCCCCCGGTCCTGGTCCAAGCGCCGCTTTCCGGCTCCCCCGCGCCCCCTCACCCCGTACGCTCCCAGCGAGACGACCCCTCCGACCTAAGGCGGCCTGAACAAGACATGGTCACCAGCGACAACGAGCGCAGGATCGCGGCCCGCTTCGCCGGCTTCGACCAGGACGGCAACGGCTACATCGACCGCGAGGACTTCATGGCGGCGGCCAAGGCGCTGCTCGCCGAGTTCGGCACGGCGGCCCGCTCCGACCGGGGCCAGGCCCTGTACGTCGGCGCCGAGGCGTTCTGGCAGGGCATGGCCGGCATCGCCGACCGGGACGGCGACCAGCGCATCACCCGCGAGGAGTTCGTGACCGGCGCGCTCAAGCGGCTGCGGGACAACCCGGAGCGCTTCGCCGAGATCGCCCGTCCCTTCCTGCACGCGGCGCTCGCCGTCGCGGACACCACCGGGGACGGAGCCGTCGGCGTGGAGAACACCGCGCGCGTGCTCCAGGTGCTGGGCGTGGAGGGCGGCGTCGCCGCGGAGGCCGCCGCACAGCTGGACACCGACGGCGACGGGCGGATCGGCGAGGAGGAGATCGTCTCCGCGTTCGCCCGCTACTTCACCGTCCCCGAGTGACGCGCCGGGTGTCCGCGCCCCCGCCCATGTCGCCGATCGTGGCATTTTCCTGATCACGGAGCGTCCGGAAGGCCCGGGCCGGGTGACTTCCTTCGTCACGGCCCGGAGTCGGGGCGCGGCTCCGGTACGTTGTGCGGGATGCGAGTCCTCGTGAGTGTCCGCCGCGGCCGGGCCGCCCTCGGGGCGGTTGCCCGAGGCGCCGTTCCTGCGGCTGCTCCTGGGGCCAACGGGCCGTGTGCCGCGCTTCGTGCGAGTCCGCGCGGCAAGCGTCGCACAGTATGCCGCACGGGTACTCCTTCGCGCTGGAATATGCCTGAAGCGCTTGTTGAGGTGACTGTGCGTCAACCATGCTGTCCCGTAAGGGAGTCACGGTCCGTGACCCCGGTCCCGGCCATTGTTCTGGTCATGCGGAAGATGGCTAGGATCGTGGCCCTCGTGAGGCGCGAGTCCAAGTGTCCGCCGGTTCGGATGGTGTGAGCGGTGCAGGTGCTTCAAGTGCAGCTGGAGATCCGGCCCGACCCCGCTGAGGTGGGGCGGGCCCGGCGCTGGGCCCGCTCACGGCTGGCCGGGACCGGCATAGGGGCCGACGAACCGCTGGCCGAGACGCTGATCCTGCTCGTCTCCGAACTGGTCACCAACGCCGTGGTGCACACGGGCTGTCCGGCCGTCCTGAGGCTCTCGCTGCCCGGCGCGGACGCGGCCGAGGAGGTCACCGTCCGCCTGGAGGTCGCGGACCGCAGCGGCCGGGCGCCGGTGCCGCGCTGCGCCGGCGACGAGGCGACCGGCGGGCGCGGACTCGCCCTCGTCGACGGGCTGGCCGACCGCTGGGGCTGGAGCACCGAGGGCGCGGGAAAGCGCATCTGGTGCGAGCTCGACCGCTGCGGCGAGGCGTCCGGCACCGCCCGCGCCTTCCGCGGCGGCGGCGCGGTGAGGTACGACGGGCTGACGTACGAAGCGGTCTGAGCGTGCCGCGCCCCGACGGCTGCCGCGTCCGAGGGGAGGCACGGATGCACGGCGGGACGGCGTCCCGGTGCCGTGCGTGATCCGGTGCGCCGGGTGTGCTCCCGTGCGCCGAGCCGATGAACAGGGCAATTGCCGCGAACGCCGTACCGTCCGTCGAAACGGTATTGACGTGCCGTCACCGGGTGATCACGCTGGGCGTCAGCGATTCGCCGCGAGGGGACGGCGAGGGCACCGCGACGGGAGTCCTCGACGAGTGTGGGTCGTGATCCGGCGCGTGCCTCCCGGGGGCGGGGGACCTGGCGGGGCCGCCGGAGCCGCAGGGCGGTGCGGGGCTCTCGTGCTCGGGGCGAGCAGTGCCGCACCGCCGCGGGGCGTTCTTCGTCCACAGCCTGTGGACGGACGGACGCGCGGACCTCAGACCGCGACCGCCGCCTCCCCGCGCTCCGAGGCCGCGCGGAAGGTGCGCCGGTAGGCCGTGGGGGTCACGCCGAGGGCCGCCTGGAGATGGGCCCGCATGGACTGGGCCGTCCCGAACCCCGCGTCCCGCGCCACCTGGTCGACGGTCAGCTCGGTGGTCTCCAGCAGGTACCGTGCCCGCTCCACCCGCTGACGGGTGAGCCACTGCCCGGGACTGACCCCCGTCTCCTCCCGGAAGCGGCGGGTGAAGGTGCGCACCGACATCGACTCCCGCTCCGCCATGTCGCGCAACTGGATCGGCTCGTGCAGCCGGCCCAGCGCCCAGGCGCGGGCACCGCTCGTGGACGCCTGCTGCGGGTCCGGCACCGGACGCTGGATGTACTGCGCCTGGCCGCCGTCCCGGTGCGGCGGCACCACCGTGCGCCGGGCCACGTCGTTGGCGACGGCGGCGCCGTGGTCGCGCCGCACCATGTGCAGGCACAGGTCGATCCCGGCCGCCACGCCCGCCGAGGTGAGGATGTCGCCGTCGTCGACGAACAGCACGTCCGGATCGACGTCGATCTTCGGGAACAGCTGCTGCAGCCGCTCCGCGTCCGCCCAGTGCGTGGTGGCGCGGCGCCCGTCGAGCCGCCCGGACGCGGCGAGGACGTACACGCCGGTGCAGATGGAGGCGATGCGGGCGGTCGGCGGGATGCGGCCGAGCGCGTCGGCCAGTTCCTCCGTCAGCTCGCCGCGCTCGAAGACCGGGCCCAGCTCGTAGGAGGCCGGGATGATCACCGTGTCGGCGGTGGCCAGAACCTCCGGGCCGTGCGGCACGTGAATGGCGAAGTCGGCGTCCGTCTCCACAGGTCCCGGCGGCCGTACCGAGCAGGTGACCACCTCGTACAGCGGGCGTCCCCGCTCGTCCCGGGGGCGGCCGAACACGCGGTGCGGAATGCCCAGTTCGAACGGCAGCAGGCCGTCGAGGGCGAGGACGGCCACACGGTGGGGCCGGTGGCCGGCGGGGGAGCGGAGGGGCGCGACCGGGTCCGAAGGCATGGCCCGATCCTAGCGAATGCTGTCCCTCGGGCCACTCGTTGAAGCGGACATGCTTCCCCGAAGCTGTACGACGTGACCACGACCAGCAAGACCGCCGCCGTCGGGCCGCCCGTGAGCGGCCGCGAGCCGACCCGCCGCCGGATGCACCGCGCCTGGTTCGTCGCCGCCGTCACCTTCGTGACGATCATCGGCGCCGCCGCCTTCCGCGCCGTGCCGGGGCTGTTCATCGACCCGCTGAACGAGGAGTTCGGCTGGTCGCGCGGCACCATCGGCGCCGCGGTCTCCGTGAACCTGGCGCTGTACGGCCTCACCGCACCGTTCGCGGCGGCGCTGATGGACCGCTACGGCATCCGCCGGGTCGTCGCGGTCGCGCTGACCGTGATCGCGGCCGGGTCCGGCGCCACCGTGTGGATGACCGCCGCCTGGCAGCTCATGCTCTGCTGGGGCCTGCTGGTGGGCCTCGGCTCCGGCTCCATGGCGCTGGCCTTCGCCGCCACCGTCACCAACCGCTGGTTCACCGAGCGGCGCGGCCTGGTCAGCGGCATCCTCACCGCGGCGTCCGCCTCCGGGCAGCTGATCTTCCTGCCGCTGCTGTCGTGGATCGTCGACCGGTACTCCTGGCGGCCCGCGGCGGTGACGGTGGCGCTCGCCGCGCTCGCGGTGGTGCCGTTCGTCTGGCTGCTGCTGCACGACCACCCGGCCGACGTGGGCCAGAAGCCGTACGGGGCGAAGGAGTTCGTGCCCAAGCCGGCGCCCGTGCCCGGGGCCGCCCGGCGCGCGCTGACCGTGCTCGGCTCGGCCGCCCGCACCGGCCCGTTCTGGCTGCTCGCCGGGACGTTCGCGATCTGCGGCGCCTCCACCAACGGGCTGATCCAGACCCACTTCGTGCCCGCTTCGCACGACCACGGCATGCCCATCACCACCGCCGCGTCCCTGCTCGCCGTCATCGGCGTCTTCGACGTCGTCGGCACGGTGGCCTCCGGCTGGTTCACGGACCGCTTCGACGCACGCCGGCTGCTCGCCGTCTACTACGCGCTGCGCGGCGTCTCCCTGCTCTTCCTGCCCCTGCTGCTCGCCCCCTCCGTGCACCCGCCGATGCTGCTGTTCATCGTCTTCTACGGCCTCGACTGGGTCGCCACCGTGCCGCCCACCCTCGCGCTGTGCCGGGAGCACTACGGCGACGACAGCCCCATCGTGTTCGGCTGGGTGCTGGCGTCGCACCAGGTGGGCGCGGCGATCGTGGCCTTCGCCGGGGGCCTCGCGCGGGACGCGTTCGGCTCGTACGACGTGGTGTGGCTCGCGTCGGGCGCGCTGTGCGCGGCGGCCGCGCTGATGGCGCTGGTGATCCGCAGGCGGCCCGCGGTTCTCACCGCGAGCTGAGGCGCCCCGAGGGTCAGGCGCCCGGCAGCCGGGACGCCTTCCCTCCGCGGGCGATCGCGCGGGCGATGCGCTGGGCGTCCAGGGCCATCTCGCGGAGGTTGCCGCTGATCGGGTTGGTGAAGCCGGTGAAGTACAGGTCGGGGGCGCCGGCCGGGGTGCGGGCGCCGCGGACCACAGGTCTGCCCCGCTCGTCCAGCACGCCGAGGCCCCCGACCAGGCCCTCCAGACCGCGCTCGTACCCGGTGGCCGCCACCACCGCGTCCGGCGCGATCCGCTCGCCGTCGGCCAGCAGCACCTCGCCGGCCTCGAAGCCCTTCACGGCGGCGACCACCTCCACCGACCCCTTGCGCACGGCGTCGATCAGACCGACGTCCTGCACGGGGATCGCGCCCTCCAGCACGCGGCTGTAGAGGCCGGTCTGCGGGCGGGGCAGGCCGTGCTCGGACAGGTCCGGCACAGCGACCCGCGCCTGGAGGCGGCTGATCCGGTCGACCAGCGGCACCGGCAGCCGGCGCACCAGGATCCCGGAGTACTGCGCGGGCCAGCCGGCGGTCGAGCGGCGCACGATGTGCGGAGGGGTGCGCACCGCCAGCCGCACCCGGGAGGCGCCGCCCTCCACCAGGTCCACGGCGATCTCGGCGCCCGTGTTGCCGACGCCCACCACCAGCACGTCCCGCCCGGCGAACAGCTTGGCGTTGCGGTACCGGGACGCGTGCAGCAACTCCCCGGTGTACGCGTCCCGTCCGGGCCAGTCGGGGACGCGCGGGGTGTGGTTGAAGCCGGTGGCGACGACGACCGCCGCGCCGGTCAGCTCGCGTCCGCCGGTGGCGCGCAGCAGCCAGCCGGTGCCGTCCGCGGTGCGCTCGACACGGGACACCTCGACGCCGGTGACGATCTCCAGGCGGTGGTGCTCGGCGTACTTCTCCAGGTAGCGGACGACGTCGTCGCGGGACGGCCAGCGCCCGAAGCGGCGGGGCATCGGCAGGCCGGGCAGCGCCGACCGGCGCCGGGTGGTGTGCAGGTGCAGCCGGTCGTAGTGGCGGCGCCAGGAGTCGCCGACCCGCTCGGAGCGCTCCAGGACGACGGCCCGCACCCCGCGGGCGCGCAGGGCGTACGCGACGGACAGTCCGCCGGGGCCGCCGCCGACGACGTAGACGGGGCGGTCCGCCCGGGAGGGCGCGGTGGGCTGCGCGGACGTGGTGGAGTCGGCCATGACCGCGAGCGTAATCCGGCAGGGGATTGATGGGTCTCGGTCAAGACCGGAATCGGTTGCGGAATGATCACATGATGTCGTGATCGCGGATTCACCGTCCCGTCCCCGGGCACGGCGACTCCCTCACGGCCACAGCAGTTCCCGCACCCACCCCTCCCCCTCCCGGCGGTACCGCAGCCGCACATGGCGGCGGTCCGCGTCGCCCTGGAAGAACTCCGTCTCCACCGGGGCGAGGTGGTACAGGGTCCAGGACGGGGCCGGGGTCGTCGGGGAGCGGCGGGCCTTCTCCCAGGCGGCCTCCGAGGCACGGGTGAGTTCCCCGGGAGAGGCGAGCACCGCGCTCTGCCGGCCGGTCAGGGCCGCCGCCAGCGCGCCCGTGGAGCGGGCGTGGAGGTCCGCCCGGGCCTCCTCGGGCGGGGCGGCCGTGACGGGACCCCGTACCCGCACCTGGCGGCCCAGGACCGGCCAGTAGAAGGCGAGGGCCGCGTACGGGCGGGCGGCGAGGTGCCCGCCCTTGCGGCTGTGCGCGTGCGTGGCGAACGACCAGCCCCTCTCGTCCGCGCCGTGCAGCATCACGATCCGCACGTCCGGCAGGCCGTCCGCGTCCGCCGTCGCCAGGGACATGGTGTGCGGCTCGGCCTGCCCGGCCGCGGCGGCGTCCGCGAGCCACCGCGCGAACAGCGGCAGCGGCTCGGCGGGGGCCCGCTCCGGATCGAAGGGACGCAGGTCGGTGACGGCCGGGTCCCACACCCGCAGGGACCGCAGCAGTTCGTGAAGGTCTGGTTCCATGCAGCCGATTGTCGGCCGTGTCAGACGGAGCCCAGGTCCGACGACACCCACCGCTCCGGCCGCATCCGCACGACGACCTGCTCCCCGTGGTTCTTCCACGCGAAGTCCACGTACCCCTCGACCTTCTCGGCGGGCAGGTAGCGCGCGGAGATCTCCCGCAGCTTCTCGATCGTGGCGGGGGAGGTGTCGACGACCGGGCCCTCGACGGAGACGTAGCGGATGGTCGGCTCGGCGCGCTCCACCAGGAGGGAGAAGCGGCCCGCAGCCTGCAGCAGCCGGTTCTTGCGGGAGTGCAGCCCGGTGAGGATCCACACGTCCTCGCCGGGCGCGTACTGGTACCAGATCGGCACGGTCAGCGGGGCGCGGCCCTCGCCCGCGTCCACCGCCAGCGCGGCCACGCGCGGTTCGGACAGGAACTGTTCGCGCTCTTCACGGGACAGGGCCATGGCGGTTCCTCCAGCGTCGTCGGCGTCGGGGCGTGCACTTCTGGCCTGAGGCCGGGCGGTACAACGCCGCCGGGGCCGGGGCGTGTTCCGCACGTCGCGCCCCACCCGTCGGAACCGGACGCCTCCGGGGACGCGACAGGCGGTGGTCCACCGGAGTGAACCGCCGCCCGGATGACAGGACTGACGAGGTCGCGGGGGAGGAGCGGGGCCGTGCGCGGCTACTTGGTCGGCTTGCGCCCGGTGACCCCCAGGTGCACCAGCAGCGCCAGGTTCGGCTTGATCTCGGCCTGCTTGACGCCCCAGGAGGAGAAACCTTTCTGGTGCGAGGCCACGGCCGCCAGCATGGCGACCAGGGACCCGGCGACCGCGCCGGGGTTGACGTCCTTGTCGATGCGCCCCTTCGCCTGGAGCTCGGACACCGCCTCGGCGAGGGAGGCCTCCACGGCGTTGAGCACCTTCAGACGGATCTTGGAGAAACGTTTTTCCCCCTCGGCGGCGCCGAGATCCACCACACGCAGGATGGCGTCGTTCTTCCGCCAGAACTCCAGGAAGCCGTCGACCAGTTCCTGCGCCGTCTGCCAGCCGGCCCGCCCGCTCCAGGAGCGTCCCTCGACCAGCTCGCTCAGGGAGCCGCTCTCCGCCGCCATGGTCTCGGCGAGCTCCAGGACGGCGCCCTCGACGTCCGGGAAGTACTGGTAGAAGGTGGCCGGTGAGGTCCCCGCGCGGCGGGCGACGTCGATGACCTTGACATCCCGGTACGGGGACGAGCTGAGCATCTCGCTGAGGCAGTCGAGCAGCTTCTGCCGGGTCTCCTGCCCACGCCTGCCGGCCACGCGGCCGTCGACGGTACGCACTTGTCCTGTCATGCCGTCAGCTTACCGACGGGGTTCGGGAGCGCGATTCGGCCGACTGCAAATGGGGTGCGGGGCCCGAGGAACCCTGGTGTGCCTGGTCGGCGGGGTGCGGGCGGCACGGTTACGTTGTCGGCATGGCCGAAAACAGGGCATCGGAGTACATGGAGGGCACCCCCTGCTGGGTGGACGCGCAGCTGCCCGATCTGGAGGCGGGCAAGCGGTTCTACGGTGAGCTGTTCGGCTGGACCTTCGAGGGCCCGCCCACCGGGACGGTCCGGGCGCTGAAGGACGGCGACCCCGTCGCCTCCCTGGCGCACAAGACGGACGGACGGCTGCCCACGGTGTGGACGGTGTCCTTCTTCACCCCGGACGCCGCCGGCCTGTGCGCGCGCATCCGCGCCGCCGGCGGACAGGTGGTCGCGCCCCCGGCGCCGCTCGGCGACCTCGGCCGCACCGCGCTCGTCACCGACCCCGAGGGCGCGGTGTTCTCGCTGTGGCAGCCCGGGACCGCGACCGGCTTCGGACGCCGCCACGAGCCGGGCACCTTCGCCTGGGTCCAGCTCTACGCACGGGACACGGAGACGGCCAACGTCTTCTACGGCGACCTCTTCCACGAGGCCCTGTTCGGCGAGGGCGCCGACCCCGACTTCGGACGCGCGCCCGTTGCCGAGGTCTTCGCCCCCGAGATGCCGCCGCACCTCCTCGTCCACTTCGGCGTGACGGAGCTGGAGCCCGCCCTCGAGCAGGTCACCCGGCTCGGCGGCCGCACGCAGGTTCCACCCTTCGAGACGTCGTACGGGACGGCGGCCGTCGTCACCGACAATCAGGGGGCGTCCTTCGCGCTGCTGCGCCGCTGACCGTACGCTCGGTGCGCCGCGGCGGTCCGTCTCCTGTACACCGTCCGACCGTCCATTCGAGTCATATGCAAACCTGGACACCCGATTTGTCGGCCGGTTCGCACCAGGGGGCCCGGACAGGAAGAATCGGGGTGCGTGCCGCCACGGCGGTGCGGTGGTGAGACGCTGCACTACGGTCGCGCACAGGTGGTGGCGCGACGCGTACGGGGAGGTGGCAGGCAAGTGGTGGATCAGCTGACGCAGCACGATCCGCGGCGAATCGGGCCGTTCGAGGTGCTGGGACGGCTGGGAGCCGGCGGCATGGGGCTGGTCTATCTCGCGCGCTCGGCGTCCGGTCGGCGGGTGGCGATCAAGACCGTCAGGACCGAGCTGGCCGAGGACCAGCTGTTCCGGGTCCGCTTCACGCGCGAGGTCGAGGCGGCTCGCGCGGTCTCCGGCTTCTACACGGCGGCCGTCGTGGACGCCGACCCGCGCGCCGCGGTGCCGTGGCTGGCCACCGCCTACGTCCCCGCCCCCTCGCTCGAGGAGATAGTGAACGAGTGCGGGCCGCTGCCCGCGCAGGCCGTGCGCTGGCTCGCCGCGGGCGTCGCCGAGGCGCTCCAGTCGATCCACGGCGCGGGCCTGGTCCACCGCGACCTCAAGCCGTCCAACGTGCTGGTCGTCGAGGACGGCCCCCGGGTGATCGATTTCGGCATCGCCTCCGGGGTGTCCAACACCCGCCTGACGATGACCAACGTCGCCGTCGGCACCCCCGCCTACATGTCCCCGGAGCAGGCCAAGGACTCCCGCAGCGTCACCGGCGCGAGCGACGTCTTCTCCCTCGGCTCCATGCTGGTCTTCGCCGCCACCGGCCACCCCCCGTTCCACGGCGCCAACCCCGTCGAGACGGTCTTCATGCTGCTGCGCGAGGGCCCGGACCTCGAGGGCCTGCCGGACGAGCTGCGGCCGCTCATCGAGTCGTGCATGCAGATGGACCCCACGGCCCGGCCCAACCCCGCCGACCTCCAGGCGCAGCTCGCCCCGCACCTGTTCGGCTCCGGCTCCGACGACAGCGGCACGGCGTCCGCGTGGCTGCCCGAGCGGGCGGTCGCCCTGATCGAGGCGCGCCGCGGCGGCCGCCCCGCCAGACCGCCGCAGAACAGCGGCCGCAGCGGGGGCGGCGCGCGTCCCCACGTCCCGCCTCCGCCGCCGCACGACCCGGTCGTCCCGCCGCCCCCGCCCCGGCCTGCCCCCGTGGGCGCGCCCGGCACCGGGCCCGTCAGGCTGGCGGGCGCCGCGGTGCCCATCGGTCCCGGCCCGCGCGTCGCCGACACGCGCGCGGCCGCCGTGCAGGCGCCCCCGCCCGCCGCCGCCCTGGCCGCGACCTGGACCAAGCCCCGCCCCGGCGTGAACGGCGCCGAGCCCGCCGCCGCGCCCGTGCCCCCGGCGCCCGCCGCGCAGCCGGAGCAGCCCGGCGGCTGGCGTCCCTGGCGGTTCCGCATGTCCAACGACGTGTGGGGCACGCCCGCCGTGGCCGGCGACCTGGTGTACGTCACCTCCTTCGAGGTGCACGCCCTGGACGTGGCCACCGGCCGGCGCCGCTTCAAGACGCGGGACGTCGCCTGGTCGATGGCGGTCGCCGACGGCCGCATCCACGCCTCCGACGGGCCCACCCTCTACGCGCTCGACGCCCGCGAGGGCGGCGACCTGTGGCGGCTGAACACGGACGCCTGGGTGTACTCCCTCAAGGCCGACCGCGGCACCGTCCTGACCGGCACGCGCGGCGGAGGCGTCCAGGGCTGGGAGGCGTCCACCGGGCAGAAGCTGTGGGAACTCACCGGCTGCCAGACCGACTTCGAGTCCCCGGAGGCCGGACCCGCCCTCTTCGACGGCACCGCCTACGTCTGGCAGGACGCCCGGCTGCGCGCCCTGGACGCCCGCACCGGCGAGGAGCGCTGGTCGTACCCGATCGGCGACGCGGCCTCCTGCGGCGGCGTCGCGGTCCGCCTCACCGCCGCGCCCGACGGCTACGTGTACGTCTGCGCCGGCACCCGGGTGCTCGCCCTGGAGGCGGCCTCCGGGCACGTCCGCTGGCACTTCGAGGCCCCGGCGGTCTTCCTGTGCCCGCCCTCCTTCGTGCCCGGCCCCGCGGTCACCGGCGGCGGCGTGTACCTCGCCGACTACCTCGGCACGGTGTACGCCCTGGACGCCACCGACGGCCGCGACCGCTGGCGCATCGCCACCGAGGCGCGCTCCTCGGTCGAGCCGGTGCTGGTCGCCGCGGGCCATGTCCACGTGGGCAGCGGCAAGGGCCTCTACACGCTGGACGCGGTCACCGGCACGCCCAAGTGGCGCTTCCAGTCGGGCGGCGAGATCGTGGGCGCGCCCGCGGTCGCCGAGGGCCGGATCCACTTCGGCTCCAGCGACCACCTGCTGTACACGCTGAAGGCCGACGACGGCCGGCTGCGCTGGAAGCTCGCGACCGGCGGGGAGATCACCGGCTCCCCGGTGGTGCGGGACGGCGTGGTGTACGCGTGCAGCAAGGACCGCTGTGTGTACGCGCTCGACGCGGAGAAGGGCACCGGCACGGCACGGACGGCGTGAGACGCGCCGTCCCCGGCCCACGCGCGGGACGGCCGTCGTGCCGGCTGCACGGAAGGGGCCAGGACGGCGGCCGCCGCTGCGGGGCGGCGAGGGTCGCCGCCCTCAGGGCCGACGCTACGCCGGGTACGGGACGGTCGCCAGGCAGTGACATGGTCGTGACAGGGAGATCGCTAGCCTGACGGTCATGACTTCTCGGGGGAAGACACTCAGGCTCGCCGCCGTCTCGACGCTCGTCGTCCTCGCGCTCACCGGGTTCTCCACCGGCCGCGGACACGGGGGAGGCAGCGGCGACGGCGGGGGCGGCGGCTGCAGCAGCTCCAGCCAGAACCACGACTCGTCGAGCGGCGGTTCGCACCGTGACTACGACGACGATGACGACTACGACGACGACTACGGCAGTGGCAGCGGCGGCTCCGGCGGCACGGAGGCGTCGATGTCCCCGGACGCGGCCACGGTGACGCTGGTCGACTGCGCGTCCGAGGAGACGCCGTACGCCACCGTCGAGGTCGCCAACACCGACACGGTGGACGGCACCTTCTCGGTCACGGTGGCCTTCAGGGACGCCGCCGGTGAGGAGCTCGACAGCGGGACGGAGGAGGTCTTCGTCCCGGCGGGCGGGACCACGCCGGTGCGGATCCCGGTGAACGACACGGAGAGCGTGCCGCTGATCGAGGAGTGCGCGCTCGACTCCTACGCCCCGGCGGCCTGACCGGACAACACGTTGAGAGGGGCCCTGTTCCCGGTGTCTGCGACACCGGGAACAGGGCCCCTCTCGACGCCTCGGCCGCGGCGGCTCCCCCTCCGTGCCGCCGCGGCCGGTCCCCGTGCGGGAAGAAGGCTCAGCGGCCGTCCCGGTCCAGGGCGGGCGGGACCGGCGCGTGCTGGTCCAGTGTGGTGACCTCGCCGATGCTCGGCGGGGCCGGCGCGTGCTGGTCGAGCGTGGTGACCTCCGGGTCGTCCTTGCTCGGCGGCGTCGGCGCGTGCTGGTCCTGCGTGGTGAACTCCGGCTCGCTCGTGGCTTCGGTCATGATGTGCTACCCCCAACTGGTGGACTGGGCCGTGCGGTTGAACGACCCGTTCGGCGACTCCCCCGAAGGCCGCCGAACGGGTGTTCCAGCGGGTCTCAGAGTAGAGATGAGCCCCTCGGATCCGCCTGCCCCCCGACGCGACGCATCCGTTCCATGAGAGTGGCAGCCCGCCATAAACGTTCGATGAACGCCTCCGGCGGGACCGCCCTCAGGCCACCGACAGCGGGGCGAGCAGCCGGCGTACCTGGCCGGCCTCGGCGGAGCCCGTCTCGTCGTACAGGGTCAGCGCCTCGCGCCAGCAGGCGCGCGCCCGGTCGCCCTGGTCGAGGGTGTCCAGCGCCCGGCCGAGCAGGGTGAGGGCGTTGGCCCGCATCCAGTCGCCGCCGATGCAGCCCATCGCCAGGGCCTGCTCGGCGTGCCGGGCGGCCCGCGCCGGGCGTCCGGCCCGCAGGTGCACCTCGGCGATGCGGTAGTGGGTGGTGCCCTCCCACAGCGACTGACGGTTCTCCGCGAAGATGCACAGCGCCTCGTCGAGCTGGGCCAGCGCCTCCGAGGAACGCCCCGCCTGGCTGAGCACGATCCCGGACGCGTACCGGGCGTTCGCCAGCCGCATCGACATCCCCAGCTCGTCGTAGATCTCCACGCCCCGCCGGGCGAGCTCCACGGCTTCGCCGCTGCGGCCCATGGAGGCGAGGGTGCGGGAGAGGTTGCAGACCGCGCTGGCCTCGCCGGGCCGGTTGCCGTCGGCGCGGAAGGCGTCGATCGCGCGCAGGAAGTACCCCTCGGCGTCCGCGTAGCGGGCGGTGCACAGGGCGATGATGCCGAGCTGGTTCGGAGCGGTGCCGTTCGCCCACGGGTCGTCCGCCTCCCGCAGCAGCGCGTCCGCCCGCCGTGTCTCCTCCTCGGCGGCCTCGAACCGGCCCGCCTGGCTGAGCACCTGGGCGACGGTGACACGGGCCCGCACCTCGGCACGGGCGTCCCCGAGGGCGGCCGCCGCCTCGCAGGCGGCCGTCGCTGTCTTGCGGTACTGGCGCGAGTCCACCCCGGACTCGGCGAGGTCGATGGTGGCGACCAGAAGGTCCACGGCCCGCCGCACCATGGCCGCGTCCAGCGACTGCTGCACGCACGCCAGCAGCGGCCCGGCCTCGGTGTGCAGCCAGTCCAGCGCCTTCGCCGCGCCGCCGAACTCCTCGCCCTCGAAACGGCCCTTCTCCAGGTGCGCCACGGTCCGGTCGCCCGGCCGCTCGATGCCGTACACGCGCACCGCCGTCGCCAGGTAGTAGTCCAGCAGCCGCGACCGGGCGGCCTCCCGCTCGGCGGGCGGCTGCTCGTCCCGCTCGGCGCACGCACGCGCGTAGAGCCGGACGAGATCGTGGAAGCGGTAGCGGCCGGGGGCCGCCGACTCCAGCAGGGACGTGTCGACGAGGGACTCCAGCAGGTCCTCCGTGGCGTCCGCCTCCAGGTCCAGCAGGGCGGAGGCGGCGGCCACCGAGATGTCGGGCCCGTCGGCCAGTCCCAGCAGCCGGAACGCGCGGGCCTGCGCCGCGTCCAGCGCGCCGTAACCCAGCTCGAAGGTGGCGGCGACCGCCAGGTCGCCCGCCTGCAGCTCGTCCAGGCGGCGGCGCTCGTCGGCGAGCTTCGCCGCGAGGAACGACACCGTCCAGGTGCGGCGGGCGGCCAGCCGGGACGCGGCGATACGGATGGCCAGCGGCAGAAAGCCGCAGGCGGCCACCACGTCCAGGGCGGCCTCCCGCTCGGAGCGCACCCGCTCCTCACCGACGATCTTCGTGAAGAGCGCCAGCGCCTCCTCCGGCGCCATCACGTCCAGGTCGACCAGGTGCGCCCCGGCCAGGCCCACCATCCGCACCCGGGACGTCACCAGCGCCGCGCAGCCCGCCGTGCCCGGCAGCAGCGGCCGTACCTGCGCCGCGTCGCGCGCGTTGTCCAGCAGCACCAGCACCCGGCGGCCGTCCAGCACCGAGCGGTACAGCGCCGCACGCTCCTCCAGGGAGTCCGGGATCGCCGAGTCGGCGGTGCCGAGAGCGCGCAGGAAGGATCCGAGGACCGTCTCCGGCTCCGCGGCGCGCGCGCCGGCGCCCTGGAGGTCGACGTAGAGCTGGCCGTCGGGGAACGCGTCCCGGGCGGTGTGCGCCACGTGCACGGCGAGGGTGGTCTTGCCGACGCCGCCGATGCCGGCGACGGCGGACACCGCCATCACCTGCGCCTGGTCGCCGGTGGCCGACGCGAGGACCTCGCCCAGCTCCCGCACGAACGCCGCACGGCCCGTGAAGTCCGGCACGGAAGCCGGTAGTTGTGCCGGGCGTACGGCTGCGGGTTCCGCGGTGGGCAGCCTGGCGGGCGGTTCGACGAGGGCCGGGTCGGCCTTCAGGATGCGCTGCTGCAGCTCGCTCAGGTCCGGGCGCGGGTCGACGCCCAGCTCGTCGGCGAGCAGCCGGCGGGTGTCGGCGTACACCGCGAGCGCCTCCGCCTGGCGTCCGCTGCGGTACAGCGCCAGCATCAGCAGCTCGCGCAGCCGCTCCCGCAGCGGGTGGGCGGCGGTCAGCGCGGTCAGCTCGGAGACGGCCTCCGCGTGGCAGCCCTGCTCCAGGTCCATGTCCAGCCGTGTCTCGAGGAGTTGCAGCCGCCACTCCTCCAGGCGGACGCGCTGCGCCTCCGCGTAGGGGCCGGGCACCCCGGCCAGCGTCTCGCCGTCCCACAGTGCCAGCGCCTGGTTGAGCAGGTCGCGGGCGTGGCACAGGTCACCGGTCGCGCGGGCCTTGTCCGCCTGCGCCGCCAGCTCCTGCGCGGCCGCGAGGTCCAGGGCGCCCTCGGCGAGACCGCGCACGGCGTAGCCGCCGGACTCGCTGACCAGGACGCCGGGGTCCAGCACCTTCCGCAGCCGGGACGCGTAGGTGCGCACCGCGGCCAGCGCCTGCGAGGGCGGTTCCTCGCCCCACAGGGCGTCGATCAGCTCGGCGGCCGTGGCGGTGCGGCCCTCGCGCAGCAACAGGGCGGCCAGCAGGGCGCGTTGCTGTGGACTGCCGGTGGTGACCGGTACGTCGTCACGCCAGGCGCGCACCGGACCCAGCACCCCGAACCGCAGCGCCGCCGGCTCCGGGGAGGAGCCGGGACCCCGCTGCTCGGGTCCTCGCGGCACACCGTCCATGCAGTCCCCCTATGCATTCCGAGCAACTACGCCAGTTTGCCTTCTCCTGACGCAGGAGTCAGCCGTGCGAGACACCGATCACACGGGGAGCCACGGGCCGCCACGGACTCCACACATGTGCGACCTCATCCGTCCAGATCCACCCGTACCGTGAGCAGTTCGGCCCCGATCGCCCGGACGGCGGCGCTGTTGAGGCGAGGGAGCGAGCGCAGCCGGGCGACGGGGTCGTCGTCGGGCATCAGGTGGGCCGTGCCGGTGTGCCAGCGGCCCCGGATGCGCACCCGCACCCGGGGGTCCGCCTTGATGTTCCGCACGTACTGCGAGCGTTCGCCGAACTCCGACACCAGCCAGAAGGTGTCGCCGGCGCGCCGCCCGCCCACCGGCGTGGTGCGGGGCAGGCCCGACACGCGGCCGGTCGTCTCCAGCAGGGTCTGGAACGGCATCCGGCGCAGCAGGGGGTTCCCGACGCGGCGCTGGAGGGCCGTGGCCACGCGGTACTTGCGTTCGGCGGGAGAAGTCATCGTGCGCCGAGCCTACCGGCGGCCCAGGAAGACGGGGTTGGTGAAAGCGGCCAGGCTTCCGGGCAGGGGCGGGGCGACGGCCTCGTGGCGCACCTCCGCGCGCACGTACGCGGCGTACGCGGGGGTGGTCCGCCACTCCACGGTCCCCTCGCCGCTCGCCGGCAGCGGCGCGGAGGTGTGCAGCACGCCCTGGTCGGTGACGAGCCGGACGGTGCAGCCGGGGGCGCCGGTGACCTCGGCGCGGACCACGACGGGGGAGTCGTCGGCCACCCGCAGCCGCTCGCCGATTCCCGCGTGTTCGCCGCGCGGGCCGGCCGCGGTCAGGGTGAGGGAGACGGCCGCGGACTCGGCCACGTAGCAGCGGCCGGCGCGGATGCCGTCCAGGATCGCGCGGCGGCTGAGGTCGTCGGCGAGGACGACGGTCTGCGGCAGGCCGACCACGTCCGGGTCGCGGTGCGCGTCGCTGCTGCCCATGGCCGGGATCCAGGCGCGGCCGTCCCGCACGGACGCGACGAGCATGCCGTCCCAGTCCGCCAGCGCCACCTCGTCGTCGGGCGTCCAGGGGCCGTTCCAGACCTCGACGGCGTCCGCCTCGCCGAAGCCGAACTTCCAGTTGCAGCCGATGCAGGTGGCGTGCGGATGGGCGGGCACGACCAGGCCGCCCGCGCGGCGGATCCGCCGGGCGAACCGGCCGAAGCGGTTGTCACGGGCCCGGTAGCGCCAGTCGACGAAGGTTCCGGGGTCGGTGCCGAGCGCCACCACGTGCCCGTTGCGGGTCGTGACCTCCTCGCCGAGCAGCACCAGCAGGTCGTCGCCCGCCGCCTTTGCCCAGTGGGCGTGCGCGGAATGGGTGTTGTGGTCGCTGGAGTTGACGAAGTCCAGCCCGGCGGCGCGGGCGAGGGCGGCGATCTCCCCGGGGGTGCGGCGGCCGTCGGAGTGCCAGGAGTGCAGATGGCAGTCGCCCCGGTACCAGGCCCGCCCCCGCCCCTTGGCCCGCTCCGGCGGGTACACCGGCCGGGGCGTCCGGCCCGGCTCGCCGAACGTCAGCGTCACCGTGATCTCGTACGACAGGCCCTGCGGGGCGACCGTGTACGGACCCAGC
Source organism: Streptomyces sp. GB4-14 (assembly GCF_022696125.1). Taxonomy (NCBI): domain Bacteria; kingdom Bacillati; phylum Actinomycetota; class Actinomycetes; order Kitasatosporales; family Streptomycetaceae; genus Streptomyces; species Streptomyces sp. GB4-14. The sequence continues at coordinate 3,702,725 of NZ_RZHO01000002.1, forward strand.
GCGATGTGCCAGGTGCCCGCGCGCACCGGACCCGGGACGTAGCCGGGGGTGGCCTCGTCGGCGCGCACGAAGAACTCGGTGCGCGCCCCGCCGGACCAGCCGCGGAAGCCTTCGCCGCCGAGGCCGGTGCCGCGCTCGTCGAAGACGCCGATGTCCAGGGCGTTGCCCGCGGTGCCGGGCGGGACCTGGGGTCGGTCGTAGTTGTACGCGACCCTCATCTCCCGTACGCCGTGCGGCACGTCGACGGGGATGTACACGAAGTCGGGGGCGCCGGGCTCCAGGGCGCCCCGCACGGTCCTGCTCTGGCTGCGGCCGCCCTCGGCCGCGGAGGCGAAGCTCACGCTCCCCAACGTAAGCGCGGCGGCGGCGCCCGTCAGGAAGACGGCGCGCCGTCCGACGCCGCTTCGATGCTCCTCGCACATGCTGCTGCTCCCGGGTGTCGGTGAGGACAGGGCTGGGTGACGCAGGGGTGGTGCGGTGCAACCTTTGTATTGAGCAGTGAACTGCCGTGGAAGGGAAGGGAATCCACGGATTTCGGAGCGGGTTCGTGAGCCGCGCCCGACGCAATGCCGACCGGTCGGTATGGACAGGAGGGGAGCGGGCGGGTATGCATGGGGCGTCGTCCGCGTACGAAAGGCCGCCCATGCGCATCGCCGTCACGATCTTCCTCACCGACGAGACGATCACCCCGGTCCGGCTGGCCCGGGAGCTGGAACAGCGGGGCTTCGCCGGGCTCTACCTGCCGGAGCACACGCACATCCCCGTCGAGCGCACCAGCCCCTACCCGGCGGGCGGCGAACTGCCCCGCGAGTACGGCCGCACCCTCGACCCCTTCGTCGCGCTCGGCCAGGCCGCGGCCGTCACCGAACGGCTCGGGCTCGGCACCGGCATCACGCTGGCCGCGCAGCACGACCCGATCGACCTGGCCAAGCAGATCGCGACCCTCGACCACCTCTCCGGCGGCCGGTTCACCCTGGGCGTCGGCTTCGGCTGGAACGTGGAGGAGGCCGCCGACCACGGCGTCCAGTGGCGCACCCGGCGCGCGCTCGTACGGGACCGGATCGGCCTGATGCGCGCCCTGTGGGCCGACGAACCCACCGCCTACGAGGGCCGGTTCGCGAGCGTCCGGGCGAGCGTGGCGTACCCCAAGCCGGTGCAGAAGCCGCGCGGCCCGGTGAGCGGCCCGCGCACCCTGGTCGGCGGTGCGGCCGGACCGAAGCTGTTCGCCGACATCTGCGCCTACGCCGACGGCTGGCTGCCGATCGGCGGGCGCGGCCTGACCGAGGCGCTGCCCGCGCTGCGCGCCGCCTGGGCCGACGCGGGCCGCGACCCGGCCGCCCTCCAGGTCGTGCCGTACGCGGTCCGTCCCAGCGCGGGCAAACTGGAGCACTTCGCGGAGCTGGGCGTCGAGGAGGTCGTGGCGCAGCTGCCGCCGGCGGGGGAGACGGAGGCGCTCCGCGCCCTGGACGCGCTCCAGCCTTTCGTGGACGGGCAGGGGTCCTGACCACGCCGAACGTATGCTCAAGGAATGACGATTTCCGCGACGTCCGGAACCGGCGGCCCGACCGAGAACTCCCTGCGGCGCGCGCTGAGGCGCGCCCGCGACGGCGTCTCCCTCGACGTCTCCGAGGCCGCGGTCCTGCTCCAGGCCCGCGGTGAGCATCTGACGGACCTCTCCGCCTCGGCCGCCCGGGTCCGCGACGCGGGCCTGGAGGCGGCGGGGCGGCCCGGCGTCATCACCTACTCCAAGAGCGTGTTCGTTCCGCTGACGCGGCTGTGCCGGGACAAGTGCCACTACTGCACGTTCGTCACCGTGCCCGGCAAGCTGCGCCGGGCCGGGCACGGGATGTTCATGTCGCCGGACGAGGTGCTGGACATCGCCCGCAAGGGCGCCGCGCTCGGCTGCAAGGAAGCCCTCATCACCCTGGGCGACAAGCCCGAGGACCGCTGGCCCGAGGCGCGCGAGTGGCTCGACGCGCACGGCTACGACGACACGATCGCCTACGTCCGCGCCATCTCCGTCCGCATCCTGGAGGAGACCGGCCTCCTCCCGCACCTCAACCCGGGCGTGATGTCCTGGACCGACTTCCAGCGCCTCAAGCCGGTCGCGCCGTCCATGGGCATGATGCTGGAGACCACCGCGACCCGCCTGTGGTCCGAGCCCGGCGGCCCCCACCACGGCTCCCCGGACAAGGAACCGGCCGTCAGGCTGCGGGTCCTGGAGGACGCCGGCCGCTCCTCCGTGCCCTTCACCTCCGGCATCCTCATCGGCATCGGCGAGACCTACGAGGAGCGCGCCGAGTCGTTGTTCGCGCTGCGGAGGATCTCCCGGGCCCACCACGGCATCCAGGAACTGATCATCCAGAACTTCCGCGCCAAGCCGGACACCGCGATGCGCGGCATGCCGGACGCGGAGCTGGACGAGCTGGTCGCCACGGTCGCCGTGGCCCGACTGGTCCTCGGCCCCACCGCCTGCCTGCAGGCCCCGCCCAACCTGGTCGACGCTGAGTACGGGCGGCTGATCGCGGCCGGCATCGACGACTGGGGCGGCGTCTCCCCGCTCACCATCGACCACGTCAACCCCGAGCGGCCCTGGCCGCAGATCGAGGAACTGGCCGAGCAGTCCCGCGCGGCCGGCTTCGAACTGCGCGAACGCCTCTGCGTCTACCCGGAGTTCGTCCGGCGCGGTGAGCCCTGGCTGGACCCGCGGCTGCGCCCGCACGTGGACGCGCTCGCCGACCCGGCCACCGGCCTCGCCCGCCCGGACGCGCTGCCCGAGGGGCTGCCCTGGCAGGAGCCGGACGAGGCGTTCACCGCCACCGGCCGCACCGACCTGCACCGCACCATCGACACCGAGGGCCGCACCGGCGACCGGCGCGAGGACTTCGACGAGGTGTACGGCGACTGGGACGCGCTGCGCGAGGCCGCCGCGCCCGGCATGGTCCCGGAGCGGATCGACACCGACGTGCGCGAGGCGCTGCGCACGGCCGCCGACGACCCGACGAAGCTCACCGACGCCGAGGCGCTGGCCCTGCTGCACGCCGACGGTCCCGCCCTGGACGCCCTCTGCCGGATCGCGGACGACGTGCGCAGGTCGGCGGTCGGCGACGACGTGACGTACATCGTCACCCGCAACATCAACTTCACCAACGTCTGCTACACCGGCTGCCGGTTCTGCGCCTTCGCCCAGCGCCGCACCGACGCCGACGCGTACACGCTCTCCCTGGAGCAGGTCGCCGACCGCGCCCAGCAGGCGTGGGACGTCGGCGCGGTGGAGGTGTGCATGCAGGGCGGCATCCACCCCGACCTGCCCGGCACCGCCTACTTCGACATCGCGCGGGCCGTGAAGGAACGCGTCCCCGGCATGCACGTGCACGCCTTCTCCCCGATGGAGGTGGTGAACGGCGCGACCCGCACCGGCATGTCCGTCCGCGAGTGGCTCACGGCGGCGAAGGAGGCCGGCCTGGACACCATCCCGGGCACGGCCGCGGAGATCCTGGACGACGAGGTCCGCTGGATCCTCACCAAGGGCAAGCTGCCGGCGGCGACCTGGACCGAGGTCGTCGAGACGGCCCACGAGCTGGGCATCCGCTCGTCGTCCACGATGATGTACGGCCACGTCGACCAGCCCCGCCACTGGCTCGGCCACCTCCGCACCCTGGCCGGCATCCAGCAGCGGACCGGCGGCTTCACCGAGTTCGTGACGCTGCCCTTCGTGCACACCAACGCCCCCGTCTACCTGGCCGGCATCGCCCGCCCGGGCCCGACGGTCCGCGACAACCGCGCGGTCACGGCGATGGCCCGCCTGCTGCTCCACCCCTGGATCCCCAACATCCAGACGAGCTGGGTCAAACTGGGCGCGGAGGGCGCGGCGGAGATGCTGCGCTCCGGGGCGAACGACCTGGGCGGGACGCTGATGGAGGAGACGATCTCCCGCATGGCGGGCTCCTCCTACGGCTCCTACAAGTCGGTCAAGGACCTGATCGCGGTGGCGGAGGCGGCGGGCCGCCCGGCGAAGCCGCGCACGACCCTGTACGGCGAGGTTCCCGAGGAGCGCCGACGCGCGGCGGAGGCCTCCGACGGGCATCTGCCGGAGCTGCTGCCGGTCCTCGACTGACTCCGGGACCGGTGCCGGCTGGCAGTACGATGATCCGACCCGCTTTCGGTAGCTGAGGAGTGCGTACCGGTGTCTGCCCGTCTTCCTTCGTGGGCCTGGGTGACCGGGCTGACCACGGGGGCGATAGCCGTGGTGGCGGTCCTGGGCGTCCAGGCGGACCAGGGCACCAAGCCCGTCGCCGCCGCCACTCCGCCGAAGGCCACGGCGACGGCGGACCCCAAGCCGTCCGCCGCCCCGTCGAAGAAGCCGACGGCGCCGGCGGTCCCGGCCGACTCCGGCACCGGCCGCCGCATCGTCTACTCCCTCGGCCAGAAGCGCGTCTGGCTGGTCGACGCCAGTGACGTCGCCCGCAGCTCCTTCCCGGTGTGGCCCGGCACGGTCGCCCCGGACCCCGGCTCCTACGCGATCGGCACCCGCACGGAGGCCACCACCGGCAGCGACGGCGTCCCGGTGGAGCACATCATGTACTTCGCCCAGAAGTCCGGCGTCTTCGTCGCCTTCTCCAACGCGGTCGACGGCTCCTCGCCCCCACCCGCCGACCCGGGCGCCCGGACCGGCGGCATCCGCGTCGCCAAACAGGACGGCAAGGCCCTCTGGACCTTCGGCACGGCGGGGACCACGGTCCACGTGGTGGACTAGCCGCCCCGGCGCGCTGCTTCACCCTTTCGCGGCCTCGTCCGCCCCGAAGCGCAGACGCCGTTCACCCTCCACCGGCGGGGGCGCGACGTCGTCGCCGCGCTTCGTCACCCGGAGTGAACGGCCGGCTGCCGTCGCCCTGCCGGACCGGACCGAGGTGCGACAGAATGAGCCCGTCGTGACGCGGGGGAAGGGACGTTCGGGTGACGCGTGGCCGGGTTTCTCTCCAGGAGCGGGTGCGGCGGCGGACACGGGCCGGACTGGTTGCCCGCAGTGCCGAACGGGAGCTGTTCCGGCGGAACTTCGACACCTCGCCCGACGACGGACGGCACCGTTTCCTCTTCCATGTGCACGGAACCGCCGGCGTCGGGAAGACCAGGCTGGTCAAGGAGTTCGAGCATCTCGCCCGCGAACAGGGCGCGTTGACGGCATACGTCGACGAGACCTCCGGCTCCGTCCCCGAGGTGCTGGAAGCGGTGTGCCGTCAGTTCGCCGCCCAGGGACACCGGTTGAAGGACCTGGAGCGGACGCTCGCCACGCACCGTGAGCGGCGGCACGAGGCGGAGACCGCCGCCCTCGCCGCCCTCGCCCCCGCCCCGGACGGCCCCCCCTCCGCGGGCGGCATGGCCCTCGCCCGCGCCGGACTCGCCGGACTCGGACTCGTCCCCGGCGTCGCCCCGTTCACCGCCGTCCTCGACCCCGAGCAGCTCGCCCACGGCGCCGACCGGCTGCGCTCCGTCCTCGCCGCCCGCTTCCGCAGCCACGAGGACGTCCGCCTGGTCCTCGACCCGGCGAGCGTCCTCACCCCCGTCCTCGCGGACGAACTGGACGCGGTCGCCTCCGACGTCCCCTGGATCGTCCTCCTCCTCGACACCTACGAGCGCACCGGCCCCTTCCTCGACACCTGGCTGCACGACCTCCTCACCACCGACCGCCACGGCGCCCTGCCCGACACGGTCGTCGTCGTCACCGCGGGACAGCACCCGGCCGACCCGGCCCGCTGGGGCACGTTCGCCGACTTCATGACCTCCCTGCCGCTCCAGCCGTTCACCGAGGCGGAGGCGCGCGGACTGCTCGCCGAGCGGGGCGTCACCGCCGAACCCGTCGTCGCCGAGGCGCTCCGCCTCACCGGCGGCCTCCCGGTGCTGCTGTCCACGATCGCCGGCACCCGCCCCGCAGGACCCGAGGACGTGACCGACCCGAGCGCCACCGCCGTCGAACGCTTCCTGAAGTGGGAGCAGGACCCCGGCCGCCGGTTCGCCGCCCTCGCGGGCGCGCTGCCCCGGCTCCTCGACGTGGACGTCTTCGCGGTCGCCGCCAACTGCGACCGGGACCGCGCCGAGGAGCTCTACACCTGGGTGGAGACCCTGCCGTTCGCCGACCGGCTCGGCGGCCGGCTCCGCTACCACGACATCGTCCGCGCCCCCATGCTGCGGCTCCAGCGCGGCCGCTCCCCGCGCGGCTGGGCGGACGGCCACGGCAGGCTGGCGCGCGCCTTCCGCCGGTGGCGCGAGCAGACGGAGAGCGGCCGGGACACCGGCACCCTGTGGCTCGACGAGACCTGGTGCGAGCTGCGGCTCGGGGAGCTGTACCACCGCCTGTGCGCCGACGACCCCACGGCGGTCCCCGACACGCTGCAGGACCTGGTGGAGGCGTGCGACCAGGGGGAGGCGCTCGCCGGACGCTGGATCCGGGTGCTGGAGGACGCGGGCCGGGACGCGGGTGTGCTCGACGCCGTCGCGTGGGGCGGACAACTGGCGGGCGCCCTCGCCGCCGGCGGGACGGAGGGAGTCCTCGACACGGTGCTCACCTGGGCGGGGACCCCGCCGACCTCGCCGGGACCGGCGCAGCCGGGCGCCGGACCGGTTCAGCCGGGCGCGGCGTACCGGCCCGTCGGAGCGGGATCCCGACCCGTGCCGGCCGGGGACACGGGCTACGGGGCGCCGCCCCGGCAGACCCAGGCGTGGCCGCGGAGCCTGCCGGTGTACGGCGCGATCCCCTCGCGGATCACCCTGCCCGCCCCCCTCCTGGCCCGCATCCACCGCGACCGAGCCCTCGCGCACGCCGCGCGGCACAACCGTCCGGCCGCCGTCGTCGAGCTGGGCCACGCTCTCGCCCTCACCCCCGACGACCCCCGCACCCTCGCCCTGCGCGGCGAGTATCTGCGCCCCCTCGGGCGCCACGCGGAAGCCGTCGCCGACCTGGAGCGGGCCACCGCCCTCGACCCCGCCGACGCCTACGCCTGGGCCTCCCTCGGCACCGTCCGCCTCGCCCTCGGTCGCCCGGAGGAGGCCCGTACCGCCCTCGACCGCGCCCTCGCCCTCGAGCCCGACTACGCCTGGGCGCTGGTCCGCCGCGCCCGCGTGGCCCGGGAGCTGGGCGACCCCGAGGGCCGTCTCGCCGCCCTCGACCGTGCCGTCGCCGCCGACCCCGACTCCGCGTGGGCCCACTGCGAGCGAGGCGACGCCCTCCACGCCGCCGGCCGCGACCGGGAGGCCCTGGACGCCTACGACCGCGCCCTCGCCCTCGACCCGGGGTACGCGTCGGCGTACGCGAGCCGGGGCGCGGCCCACCACCGTCTGGGCCACCTCGACGAGGCGCTCGCCGACCTGGAACGGGCCCTGGAGCTGAACCCGTCCTACGCCTGGGCGCGCGAGCGGCGCGACGGGGTCCTACAGGACCGCGACGGGTGAGAACGGGCGACTCCCGGCCGCTCGGGTCACACTCCTGGAGCGATCGGGAAGGCGATCGGGCCTCGCGGCCCACCGTCCCCGTTCGATTACAGTGCTGGGCGTCGTACGTACGGACGGTCCCGGGGAGGTCTTGGTGGCTGGTACTGCCGGGCCCGTGTGGGGGCGCCGTGAGCAGCAGGATTTCCGCAGCCGGGTGCGCGGCACGCTGCTCGGCGTGGCCGTCGGCGACGCGCTGGGCGCGCCCGTGGACACCCTGGACCTCGACACGATCCGCCGGACCCACGGCGCGGAGGGCCTGACCGACCTCGCCCCCGCCTACGGCCGGCGCGGCGCCGTCACCCACCACACCCAGCTCACCCTCTTCACCGTGGACGGCCTGATCCGCGCCCAGGTGCGGCGCGACACCGGCGCCTGGCACCCGCCGACCGATCTGCACCGGGCGTATCTGCGCTGGGCCACCACGCAGCGGGACTGGGGCCCGGACGAGCGGCGCAGGGAGGACGGCTGGCTGGCCCGTGAGGAGTGGCTGTACGCCCGCCGCGCCCCCGCCCGCAGCCTGCTCCTCGGCCTGGGCGACGCGACGATGGGCACGCTGGACGCGCCCAAGAACCCCGGCGAGGCCGGCCCCGAGGCGGCGGCCCGGTCGGCGCCGTTCGGGCTGCTGGTCGGCTGGGACCCGCAGCTGGTGGCGCAGCTCGCCGTGGAGTGCGCGGCGCAGACCCACGGCCACCCGGTCGCCTGCCTCGCGGCGGGCGCGTACGCGGTGCTGGTGCACGCGGTGGCCCGGGGCGACAGCCTGGACACGGCGGTGCAGCGCACGCTCGCCCTGCTGGCCGCGCGGCCGGGCCACCAGCCGGTGACGGACGCCCTCCAGCGGGCGCTGGGCGCCGTACGGCAGGGGATGCCCGGAGCGGAGCGGGTCGCGGAACTGGCCGGCAACGCCACCGCCGAGGGCCTGCTGTCGGCCGCCGTGTACTGCGCGCTGGTCGGGGAGGACGTACGGCACGGGCTGTGCCTCGCCGTGAACCACGGCGGTCCCAGCGCGGCGGCCGGCGCTTTGACGGGCGGTCTGCTGGGCGCCCTGCACGGCGAGACGGCCCTCCCGCCGGCCTGGCTGGCCGAACTGGAGGGCCGCCCCACTGTCCTGGAGCTGGCCGACGACTTCGCGATGGAGATGACCCAGGGTCCCGCCCTCCACACCCCGGCGACCTCGTCCCCGGCCTGGCTCTCGCGGTATCCGCGGGGCGCCTGAGCCGGGGGTTTTCGCGCAGTTCCCCGTGCCCCTCGAGGGGCACGGGGAACTGCGCGAGCAACCACCCACCCACCCGCAGGTCCGGGGCCGAAGGGGCAGCACCCCTTGTGGACGGGAACGGGAAGGGGCGGCGGGGGCGAGAACTACGTCCTGTCCCGCACCGCCGCAGGGGACGGCACCGCTGCCGACGCACCCGAGTCGTCGTCGTCCGTGTTGACCCGCTCGATGATCGCCATCCTCCCCGGAGTGTCCTCCGGCTTCACGAACCCGACCACCACATAGAGCACCAGCGAAACCGCCAGCGGAACGGACACCTGGTACTCCAACGGCACCCCACCCTCCACCGACCAGTTGACCGGATAGTTCACCAGCCAGAACGCCACCAGCCCCAGCCCCCAGCTGGTCAGCGCCGCCGTAGGCCCGGACCGCCGGAAGGGCCGCAACAGCCCCAGCATCATCGGAATGGCGATCGGCCCCATCAGGCCGGCCACCCACTTGATCACCACGGTGATGATGTCCTTGAACGTCGGCGAGTCCACCTGCGTGGCCACCGCCATGGACAGCCCCAGGAACACCACGGTCGTGACCCGTGCCGCGACAAGACCCGACCGCTCGCCCCACGCCCGCGCCCGGGCGGACAGCACCGGCGCCACGTCCCGCGTGAACACGGCCGCGATCGCGTTGGCGTCGGAGGAGCACATGGCCATCGTGTGGGAGAAGAACCCGACGATGACCAGCCCCAGCAGCCCGTGCGGCAGCAGCTGCTCGGTCATCAGGGCGTAGGAGTCGGACCCGTCCGCCTTCTGCGACTCGACCAGCAGGGGCGACATCCACATCGGGAAGAACAGCACCAGCGGCCAGACCAGCCACAGCACCGCCGACAGCCGTGCGGACCGTGCCGCCTCCCGCGCGTCGGAGGTGGCCATGTACCGCTGGGCCTGGTTGAGCATCCCGCCGTTGTACTCGAAGAGCTTGATGAAGAGGAACGCCAGCAGGAACACCGTGCCGTACGGCCCCACCAGCGGCTCCCCGTGGCCCTTCAGCTCCGGCTGGTCCCAGGCGCCGAGGAAGCCGCCGTGGTCGCCGAGCTCCAGCACGACCGCGACGAACATCGCGATGCCGGCCAGCAGCTGGATGACGAACTGGCCGAGTTCCGTCAGCGCGTCCGCCCACAGCCCGCCGATGGTGCAGTAGACGGCGGTGACCGCGCCGGTGATGAGGATGCCCTGGTTCAGCGAGACCCCGGTGAACACCGACAGCAGGGTCGCGATGGCGGCCCACTTGGCGCCCACGTCCACGATCTTCAGCAGCATCCCGGACCAGGCCAGCGCCTGCTGGGTGCGCAGGTCGTAGCGGCTCTTGAGGTACTCCAGCGGCGAGGCCACGTGGAGCCGGGAGCGCAGCCGGTTGATGCGCGGGGCGAACAGCCTGGAGCCGATGGCGATGCCGAGGGCGATGGGGAAGGACCAGGTGACGAACGAGGTGACGCCGTAGGTGTAGGCGATGCCGGCGTACCCGGTGAACATCACCGCGCTGTAGCCCGACATGTGGTGGGAGATCCCGGAGAGCCACCAGGGCATCTTGCCGCCGGCGGTGAAGAAGTCGCTGACGTTGTCCACCCGCTTGTGCGACCAGACACCGATGGCGACCATCACGGCGAAGTAGCCGATGAGCACCGCCCAGTCGAGACCGTTCATGTCCCCCCTTCCAGGGTCCGCCTTGTGAACACCGCTCAGCTGGTTGGCACTTCGCCTGAGCGGGGCAGGAAATCGGAAGGGTGCGAAGTGCCCGCTCATCGTGGGCGCTGTGGCGGGAGCACGACAAGAAAACGGAAGGTCAAGACAGGGTAAAAACGTTCGACAAGTTGACCTCTGTTCACTGACCTGAACGATGCAGGCACAAGAAGAAGCCCCGGGGAACCCTCCCCGGGGCCTGCCTCAGCGCAGCTCCTCGGGGCACGGCGTCCCCCGCTCACCCCACTTGTACGGCGCCGCCAGCCGGTACGTCCCCGCCTCGGGGGCCAGCAGCACCGTCCACTGGTCGCCGTTGGCGTCCTCCTCCGTCTCCATCAGGCAGCCGTGCACGTTCTCGAACGTCTTCGGCTCGCCGTCGGGACGGTTCTCGGACTCCTCCGTCTCCTGCGGCGGGTCCAGCGCCTTGCCCTCGGCGTCGACCAGACCCAGCCACGGCGAGTACGGCACGCGGATCAGGATCCGGCCCGGCTTCTCCACCCGCAGCGTCCACTCACCCTGCTCGGCGCGCTCCACGACCGTGTGGGGCTCCGCCAGCGGGGTCGGCGCCTGCACCTCGAACAGCTGCCAGTTCGCGTCGCCCCAGACCTGCTTCAGATACGGCAGCCCGCGCTGCACCAGCTCCCGCTCGCGCTGGCCGCCGTCACCGTCCGGCTCGTCCTTCGGCAGCACCACGTAGTGCACGCCCCAGCGCTTCAGCCACTCGTGGTAGTTGGCCGCGTTGAGGGTGTCGTCGTAGAAGAGCGGGTTGCGCTCCATGTCGGCCTGACGGTTCCAGCCGCGCGCCAGGTTCACGTACGGCGCCAGCGCGGACGCCTCGCGGTGCGAGCGGGCCGGGACGACCTCCACCCGGCCCCGCTCGGCGCCGACCTCCTGGAGCTCGTTCACCAGCGGCGCCAGCTCACGCGCCCAGGACGCGGCCGGCGTCGTGTTCACCACGTCGTTCACCGACTTCACGCCGATCCAGCAGGTGAAGCCGACCACGGCGACGACCAGCGCGTACCACCTGCGGGACCGGGGCTCGGCGAACGGCAGCGCCGCCACCAGCACCACACCGCCGAACAGCATCGCGAGCCGGGTCATGTTCGACCCGATCTGGGAGCTGATCAGCCAGACCAGCAGCACCCCGAGCCCGTACACCGCCGCCGTGATCCGGACCGTCTTCCAGTCCTTCGGCACCAGGACGTACACCAGCACCGAGTACACGAACGGCAGGACGACCGAGCCGAAGCCCATCGGCTGCGTGCCGGAGAACGGGAACAGCCACGCCGACACCGCGACCACCGCGCTGGGCGCGAGCCCCAGCGCCCAGGCCCCCGGCCGGCGCTTCTGCAGGAACAGCGCCACCGCCACCAGGCCCACGAACAGGCCCGCGACCGGCGAGGCCATCGTCGCGAGCGCCGCCAGCGGGGCCGCGCACAGCGCCTTCGCCCACCGCTTGTACCGCCACCGGTACGGCCAGCAGAAGACGACCGCGACCGCGCCGAGCCCGAACATCGTGCCCAGCCCGTACGTCACCCGGCCGGACGCGGCGTTGCACAGCAGCGCGAAGACGCCCGCGAGCGCGGCCCACAGGGGATTGCGCACGGACCGGCTGCGCATCAGCACCAGCGTGAGCAGACCCGCCGTCACCGTGCCGGCGATCATCATGGTGGTCCGCACGCCGAGCAGCGACATCAGGTACGGCGACACCACGCTGTACGACACCGGGTGCATGCCGCCGTACCAGGCGAGGTTGTACGCGGAGTCGGGGTGCCGGCCCACGAACTCGGCCCACGCGTCCTGCGCGGCGAGGTCGCCGCCGCTGTTCGCGAAGGTGAAGAACCAGACGACGTGCAGCAGCCCGGACAGCGCGGTGACCGACAGCACGGGGTGGCGCAGCATGCGGGCGCGCACGGCGAGGACGGCGGCCTTCGCCCGCCCGCTCCGGCCCGGGGGGTCACCCCCCGGAGGAGCACCGGGAGGGGCGTCCCCGTCCGGCGTCCCTTCGGGAGCGCGCTCGGGTTCGTGCTCTGCGGGTATTCGCGGGCCGGCTCCCGGGCCCGGGCGCGCGTCGTCGGCGCGTGTCGGCTCCGCTGTCGCCACCTTCGGCACTCCCCGTGTTCCCGTTCATCGCCCGTTCACTGCCCGTTTCGTGACGCTAGCACGCACCCCGCGGACCGTCCGCCCGGGTGGGCGGCGGCCCGCGGGGTGCGGCCCTCGTCGATCCGCTGCCGGGTCAGGCGACGCGGGTCAGCCTGTCCGTGAAGCCGGGCTCCACGAGGTCCGCCTTCAGCGCGACCGGCACCTTGACGGCCCCGTTCTCGCCGTCGCCCACGGTGAGCGTGCCGACCTTCGTCCCGGCCTTCGCCGTGTGCGGCAGCTCCGTCCCGGCGAACGTCAGCTTCACCTCGAGCCCCGCCCAGCCGACGGCCTTGACGTCCTCGGTGACGGCGACGGGCGTACGGCCGCCGAGACCGTCGTCCACGTACCCGACGACCGTGCCCTTCCTCAGGATGTTCGCCGAGGTCAGCGCGTCCTGGGCGGCGCGCAGCGCGGGCTTGCTGACCTCGTTGACCGTGTCCAGGATCGACGGGCCCTTGTGCTGGCCGAGGATCGCGCCGACGACGGTGACCTCCTGGCCGCCCACCTTCTTGCGGGCGGCGAAGAGCAGGTTGCCGCCGGCCTTGGTGGTGGAGCCGGTCTTGATGCCGATCGCGCCCATCGTGTAGGGCAGCTCGTTGTAGTTGCTCCAGTACTGCCCGCTCGGGTCCGTCCAGCTGGCCGCGCTGGTGATGGCCACCATGGCCGGGTTCCTCATGGCCGCGATGCCGAGCTTCGTCTGGTCCTCGGCGGTGGAGACGGTGGTCTCCTTCAGCCCCGAGGGGTCGGTGTACGTCGTGTTGGTCATCCCCAGCTCCTTGGCGGTGTCGTTCATCTTCTTGACGAACGCCTCCTCGGAGCCCGCGTCCCAACGCGCCAGCAGACGCGCGATGTTGTTCGCGGAGGGGATCATGACGGCCGACAGCGCCTGCTTCTCGGTGAGGAAGTCACCGGCCTTGACGGTGTTGAGCGTGGACTCGCCGTCCTTGTCGTAGCCGCCCTCCTCCTCCGCCTTCGCGTCGACCTCGATCTTCGGGCCTTCCTCACCGGGCTTCAGCGGGTGCTCGCGCAGGATGATGTACGCCGTCATGGTCTTGGCGACCGAGCCGATGGCGACCGGCTTCTGCTCACCGAAGTGGTCCATCGTGCCGATGCCGTCGCCGCTCATCCACCCCTGTCCCTCGCCCGGCCAGGGCAGCTTCACCGGGTCACCGTCGAAGGTGTGGGTGTCCTCCGCGGTGAGCGCCAGGGTGGGGGCGGGCAGCGGCCGGACGTTCTGCACGATCGCGAAGACGATCAGCAGCAGGATCACCAGCGGCGTCCAGATCTTGATCCGCCGCACGGCCGTCCGCAGCGGGGTCTGCGGGGGCGGCGGGGTGTTGGTCAGCTCGGCCAGCAGGTCCAGCGGCGGCTTCGGCGGCAACGGCTGCTGCGTCGTCCGCTCCGGGCCGACCTGCGGCAGGAACGTCGTCGACTCGGCCGGCGCGGGACCGCCCTGGCGCGGGGCCCCTATGGCGGGGTCGGGCTTCAGCGCGACGAACTTGCTGGTCCGCTCGGCCTCGCCGGCACCGGCGCCCGTACGCGCGGCGGCGTCGCCCAGCTTGAGCATGGTGGTCGGCTGGTCGACGGCCGGCCCGGCGGGCCGGGGCGCCCGGAACACGGCGGTGGGCTGATCGACGGGGGCGTCGTCGCCGGTGCGGCCGTCCTCGTCGCGGTCGGCGTCGGGGGTTTCGGAGTCGCGCTTGCCACCGTCGGTCCCGGCGTCGCCGGTCTCGTCGGTGCCCTTGCCGCCGCCGGTGGTGCCGTCGGCGTCCTGGGCGGTGCTCTCGCCGGCGTCGGCCTTGGCCGCGGCAGCCCCGGCGGCGGTCCTGCCGGTGCTCCCGCCGGCGTCGGTCCTGTCGTCGCCCCGGGCGCCGGCGCCGATTCCGTCAGGCGTGGCGTCGGAGTCCTTGGCGTCGACCTCGCCACCGTCGGTACCGGCGTCGCGGGTCTTGGGGGTCCCCTTGGCATCGGCCTCGCCGTCACCGGCCTCGCCGTGGCCGGGCGCGGCTGCCACACCGGCGGCGGGCTTGCCGCTGCCCCTGCCGTCGCCCTTGCCCTCGCCGGCCTCGGCCGTGGCTTCCCTGCCGTCGCGAGCTTCGTCGCCTGCCGCGCGCGCGGCTTCCTTGCCCTCGCCGGCCTTGGACGCAGCCGCGTCGCTCTCGTCGGCCTTGGACGCAGCCGCCTTGCCCTCGTCGGCCTTGGACGCAGCCGCCTTGCCCTCGTCGGCCTTGGACGCAGCCGCCTTGCCCTCGTCGGCCTTGGACGCAGCCGCCTTGCCCTCGTCGGCCTTGTCCGCGGCAGCTGCCGCCTCGCCGGCTTCGTTCTCGGCGTCCGCGCCCTCGGCGTTCTCGTCCTCGGAGGTCGCGCCCTTCGGCGCCTCGCCCTCCGGGCCGTCGCCCTGGTCGTCGTCCTCGGCGGCGGCGTCACCGGACGGGGCGGCGTCCTCGGTCACGCCACCGGACGGACGCCCGTCCTCACCGGCGGGACCGCCCTCACGGGGGCTCTCGTCGCTCGCGGCGGGCTCGACGCCCTCCGCGTCCCCGTCGACGCCGGAGGCGTCCGAGGAGCCCTCCGCGGCGTCCCCGGACTTCGGCTCGGCCGTCCGCACCCACGCCGCGACGGCCTCCCGCAGACGTCCGCCACCGTCCCCCGCGCCCTCGCCACGCCCCTCGGCATCGACGTCGTCGCCGGCCTCGGCATCCGCATCGGGGCCCTTGGCGGCCTGCGGCACCGACAGCACCCGCGTGGCCGTGTCGGCCTTGCGGCTGCTCCCGGAGTCGCCCTCCCCGCGGGCGACCGCGAGGCGGGGATCCTGCTTCTCGGGAACCGGCCCGGCGCTCCCCGACGTCTGTTCTGCCGACGACTCGCGCTGCTTCGACCTGTCGGGGGACTCGCCCGCCACCGATGCCTCCTCCATGCGCCGCACGCCCCGCGTGCGCCAACCGAACCGTGAACCGCCCGCCCGTGACACCGCTCCGAAGCGCTGTCCGAACCATGTACCAGTGTCCTGTGTGCGGGCTTACCCCACGCGGTAGACGAGAACGACATACCTACCGGTTCCACTACGAACCGGTCACGCACCCTCGACAGACCAATGTGAGAGGGGTCACCCTGTCATTCATCCACGCGGGGAGGCATGGATGGGCAGGAGCCGCAGAACACTTCCGGAGGAGCTTCTGCTGCTGGCACTGGACCCGGCCACGGGTACCACTGCACAGCCGCAGTCGCTCGACCTCGGTCTGGCCGGAGCACAGCTAGTGGAGCTGGCGCTGGCCGGACGGATAGCCCCAGACGGGGATCGTATCGCCGTGGTGGTGCCACGGCCGACTGGAGACCCAACACTGGACTGCGCACTGGAGTTGCTGCGAAGGCGCGGCGCTCCGGTACGGGCGGTCCACTGGATCGGCGGGCCGCGTCTCGGGCTCCGCCAGACCTACCTCTCGCATCTGGAGCGCTGCGGCATGGTGCACGCCGTGGCCGGCCAGATGTGCGGGGTGCTGCCGACGACCCGGTACCAGGCGACGGACACCGAGATCAGCCGGGAGATCAGGGCCCGGCTGGACTCCGCGATCCGCACCGGCGTCCCGCCGGACCCGCGGACCGCGGCGCTCGCCGCGCTGGCCCACGCGGTCGGCCTCGGCAAGCACCTGTACCCGGGGAACGAGGGCCGGTCCTCGCGCTCCCGGTTGCGGGACCTGATCCGGCACGACCCGATGGGCGGACTCGTCGCACACGCGGTGATGGACGTCCAGAACGGCGTCGCGACCCAGCCGCGCCGCAGCTCCGCACCGGCGGGCCGGCAGGCCCCCGGCGGCAGGGGCGCACCGGAGCCCGCCCGCGGCGTTCCGGCGCAACCACGCCGCGGATCCATGGCACGCGCCGTCGCCCACTGAGCCGTACGTCCCCCGGGCTCGGCAGGGCGCACCACCGGATCCACGGCACCGCAGACCCGGTCACGGGAGCCGCTGTCCGAGCGGGGCGGAGAGAACACACGGGCTCTCTCCGCCCCGCTCGGCGTGCCCGCGGGCACGCCGAAGCGCGGCCGCACGGCCGTGAACTGGCGTGTACCGGTCGTATATCCACCATTTCCCAGCGGTAGTACGCACGTTGGTGGCAGTCTGCTCAACGGGTCGTCGAGTCATCGAGCAGACACACAAAGTGGCAGTACGAAGTCCAGGTACACAGTGCAAGTACGAGGCACGCAGCCGGAGGTGCACGTCCCGTGGCGTCCAATGTCAATCCCACCGTCCGGCGGCGCCGGCTCGGCCAGGAGCTGCGCCGGCTCCGTGAGCTGAAGGGCATGACGGCCGAGGAGGTCGCGGAGCGGCTGCTGGTGTCGCAGTCGAAGATCAGCCGGCTGGAGAACGGCCGCCGCAGCATCAGCCAGCGCGACGTGCGCGACCTGTGCGGGGTGTACGAGGTCGAGGACCAGCGGATCGTCGACTCGCTGATGCAGATGGCCAAGGACTCCCGCCAGCAGGGCTGGTGGCACGCGTTCGGCGACATCCCGTACAGCGTCTACATCGGTCTGGAGACGGACGCGGAGTCGCTGCGGGTGTACGAGCCGCAGATCATCACCGGCCTGCTGCAGACCCGCCCGTACGCCGAGGCGATCGTGCAGGGCGGCTCGCCGGAGTCCAGCGAGCAGGACAACGACAAGCGGGTGGAGGTGCGGCTGCGCCGGCAGAGCCGGATCACCGCCGAACAGGACCCGCTGCGCCTGTGGGTGGTGCTCGACGAGGCCGCGCTGCACCGCGTCGTCGGCAGCCGCCAGGTGATGCGCGAACAGCTCGAGCACGTCCTGGAGCTGAGCCAGCTGCCGCACATCACCGTGCAGGTGCTGCCGTTCGAGGTCGGCGCGCACGCGGGCATCAACGGCCAGTACTCCATCCTGGAGTTCGCCGACGCGGCCGACTCCAGCGTGGTCTACATCGAGGGCGTCACCAGCGACCTGTACCTGGAGAAGCCGCACGACGTGCAGAAGTACACGGTGATGTACGAGCACTTGAGGGCGCAGTCGCTGAACGTGGAGCAGTCGCGGCGGCTGGTGGAGCGGCTCGCCAAGGAGTACGCACGCTGAACTCCCGTTACGGGAGCGGCGAATGATACACCGACGGCAGGTACGGCCGTAAGCCCCGCTCGGAATATGCCATCCGGTCGAGTGAACGACACCTCCGGACGCCGAAGGTGACGAGTAGCGTCGATCACGCCAACCAGCACCGACGGTTGGCGCAATCCGTTCTGCGGTCCACGCCGGAATGCGCAGGCCGGTGACAGCAACTCAGCATCTGGCTACGGAGCGAACATGGCAATTCGTCTGGGCGCCACGGAAACGTGGACGACGTCCTCCTACACCAACAACAACGGCGCGTGCGTGATGGTCAGGTCGACCACCGAGGAGGCGCTGGAGCTCGGGGACACCAAGATCCCCGAGGGTCCGAAGCTGGCGTTCCCGGCCGACGCGTGGAACGCCTTCGTAGCCTCGGTCAAGTAGTCCTGACGCCCTCCGGCGGCAGGCGGCAGCACCACCGACAGGCCCTCTCGACGAGTCCGCCGTCCTTGCCGAGAGGGCCGGCCCACGCCCGCAGGGCGCCCCCGGCCCGGCCCACCGGGAGACGGCGGACCGGCCGCGGGAACCCCGCGACCGGCCGCACGTCACCGCGTTCGTCGCTCAGCCCGCTGTCGCCTACGCCTCCGCGACCGGGAAGGCGACGTCGCACACCGGGTCCTCCGGGCCTGCCGCGTCCCAGTCCGCGAAGTAGATCTCACGGCACGGGCCCGCGTACGTCAGCCCCTGCTCCCGCATCCACGCCTCCACCGCCTCGAAGGCGGCCAGGATCTGCGGGTGCGCGACCTGCGCCTTGGCGATCCGGGTGCGGGCCAGCCGCATCGCCGGCTCCACCCGCACCGTCGTCCCCCGCGCCCGGCCCCGCTCCGCGGCCCACGCACGGGCCGCCGCCTCGTCGGCGACCGGCACGCACGCCTCCGCGGGCCCGTCGCTCTCCACCGACACCTCGGAGTGGTAGACGACGAACGGGGACCCGGTCACCCCGCCGCAGGCGCGGGCGCCCTCCTCCAGCCGTCCCAGCGACGCTCCGATCCACGCCGGCAGCTCGTCCGCCAGGATGTGCCGAGACTCGGTGATCACCACCTGCTCCGGCACGTCCACCGTCTCCACCGTGAACTTCCCGTACATCTCGAGGCTCCTCCCCGACAACCGTCCACGGAGATAGCCGGCGAGCGTCCGCTGCGAGGCGTGGCGCGCCTCGACCTCGGCCCAGTACGCGTCCAGCCGACGCGCCCGCGCCGCCCCGTCGCCCGCGTCCACCACCTCGGCGATCCGCGCCAGCGGCATGTCCAGCTGCCGCAACAGCGCCACCATCCGGGCCCGTTCGACCTGGGCCGCCCGGTAGTACCGGTAGCCGGTGTCCGCGTCGACCCGCGCCGGCGCCAGCAGCCCCAGCCGGTCGTACAGGCGCAGGGCCTTCGCCGACAGGCGGCTGCGGGCCGCGAACGCCCCGATGGAGAGCAGTTCCTCGTCCACGTCGGCATTCTCCGTCACCGGGCGGTCCCTCCGCCCGGTGACGGAGACGCTCGGCCCTGCCCCAGGGGCAAGGTCAACCGTCAGCCCAGAGCCTTCTCCACGGCCGCCACGACCTCCGCCGACTCCGGCTCCGTCTGCGGGGAGAAACGGGCCACGACGGCGCCGTCCCTGCCGACGAGGAACTTCTCGAAGTTCCAGCGGACGTCACCGCTGTGCCCCTCGGCGTCGGCGAAGCCCACCAGCCGCTCGTACAGCGGGTGCCGGCCGTCCCCGTTCACCTCGACCTTCTCGGTCATCGGGAACGTCACCCCGTACGTCGCCGAGCAGAACTCCGCGATCTCCTCCGCGGAGCCCGGCTCCTGACCGAGGAACTGGTTGCAGGGCACGCCGAGCACGGTGAACCCGCGCTCCGCGTACCGCTCGTGCAGCCGCTCCAGACCCTCGTACTGCGGGGTGAGACCGCACTTCGAGGCCACGTTCACGACGAGCACGGCACGGCCCGCGTACCGGGACAGGTCGGCCGGACCGCCGGTGAGGGCGCCGATCTCGACATCGAGCGGCGAGGCGCTGTTGTTCTCGGTAGTCGTCATGGGGCCGACCCTAGCCCCGCGCTCCGACGCCCATCCGGCCGCCCTGACCGGAATCCACCGTTCCCTGACCCTGGCCGCGGGGTCACTCCTCGGGGTCCTCGCCCTCCACGAGCCGCTCCGCGATGTCGTCCGCCCAGGCCAGTGCCCAGCGCCGCAACTCCTCGATCTCCGGCGCGTCCAGCCCCTGCGCACGGAACCCGCGGTCGTCGAGCCACTCCGTGCCGGTCAGCCGGGACTGCAGCTCGGCCAGGTCGAAGGTGTCGGGCGCGTGCCGGCGCCCCAGCTCCTCCAGCTCGGCCGGACTCCACCGGTCCGCGGCCGCGTGCACGTCCACGAGGTCACGCGGCAGCCCTCGGTCCGCCAGCGCCCGCACCCGCGTACCGACCAGGTCCTCCAGCGACAGCGCCGGACCGGCCGCGGTCGTCACCGGCGGCCGCCACAGCACCTCCTTGCGGAGGTCGACCCGCCACCGCGCCCCGGTCTCCTGGTCCCCGACGACCAGCCGCGCCGCCAGCGGATCGGCCGTCGGCGCCTCGACGGGCCACCCGCGCTCCTCCAGCCCCGCCCGCACCGCCCCGGCGATCTCGGCCATGCCCGCGGGATGCTCGGTGGCCAGATCCACGCCCTCGCTCACCCGGGCGTCCACCAGCCCGTGCGCCCGCACGGCCTCACCGCCGGCCAGGACCAGGCCGTACGGCGCACCGACGGCGAGCAGATCGGCCGCCAGCCGCTCGTGCACGGCGTCCACGCCGAGGGGAGGTGAGGTCATGCCCCGATTATCGCGGCGGGGACGCCGCACCACGATCGGGTGAATCCGTCCGGTACAGGGCAACGGGTCGCATACCTCGCAGGTCACCTACGCGCACGGAGCGAACGACCAGGAGGGATCCATCCCGGTGACCCAGCCGAACCACTCGAACGAGCAGCCGCCCCACATGAACCAGCAGCCGTATCCGCAGCCCGCGGGGTACGGCTTCCCCGGCACCCCGCCCCCGCCGCCCCGCAGGAGGGGCCGCTTCCTGAGGTCCGCGGGCTTCGGCTGTGCGGGCGTTCTCGGGCTCGTCGTCGTGATCGCCGCCCTGTCGGCGAGCGGCGGCGACTCCGACGACGGCGGGAACAAGGCCGCCGGCTCCTCCGTCAGCGACTCCGCCGGGGCGAAGGAGAAGAGCCCGGATGCGAAGAAGAAGGAGCCCGAGCAGGGCGGCGGCCCGGTGAAGCTCAGCGCGGAGCCCGCGGAGTTCAGCAAGAGCATCCTGGCCGACGGCAGCGACTACACCAGCGTGCGGGTCACCGTCGTCAACGACGGCGACGACGAGGTGAGCGTGAACCCGCTGTACTTCACGATCACCGACACCGACGGCACCAAGCACACCGTCGAACTCGGCGTGGACGAGGAGCAGATCGACACGGTGGACCTCGCCCCCGGCGAGAACATCTCCGGCACCGTCACCGGCAAGGGCACCTTCACCCCGAAGTACGTGACGTACACCGACGGCCTGCTGGGCGACCCGGTGCGCGTGAACGTCTCCTGAGACGTCAGTCCGGCCGCACGACGAAGGACTGGTCCGGGGAGTCCGCACAGGGCTCCTGGACGGCCTCCACGCCCTCGGTGACCGAGTCGTCGGCGGTGCCCACGCACCGCGCGCCCGGCACCGTACGGAACCGGTACGCACCGGGCGCGCCGGACGGGGCGGGCTCGAGCCGGAAGAGGGTCGCGCCGGCGCAGTCGTCCCGCGGCTCGAGCATGCCCTTCACCGGGCCGGTGTCCATGACGGTCAGACACCCCTTGCCGAGCTCGGGATGGTGCCACTGGACGCGGTACAGCCCGGCGCCGGCCGGTTCGAGGTACGTACGCGGCACCGGGGCCCCGGCGCAGGGGAGATGCACGGCGACGGCGCTGCCGTAGGCGCCGTGGCGGTCGCGTCCGTCGGTGAGGCACAGGCCGGTCCGCCCGGCGGGCCGGATCGTCACCCAGCCGTCGACGGACGCCCGCTGCTCGCCCCTGGCGACGGGGGTGTCGTCCCGGGTGTCCTCGTCCCCGGACTGCCAGGCCCGGACACCGGCGCCGGCGACGAGCAGGAGGGCGACGGCGGCGAGCGCGAGCAGGGTCTGCCGACGCCGCCGTGGCGTCCTGGCGGCGCCGGCCTCCCGGTCCTGCCCCACCGCACTCACCTCCTCGTGGTCCCCGCGCGGCGCGGGAGGGGACGCGGAGGAGGCAGGGGGCGACGCGGACGTGCCGCCGCCCCGTCCCGCGCTCCCCTCCGCGATCCTCTCCCGGGCGTCCAGCCAGTCCCCGACCCGCTGTCCGTCCCCGCAGGCGCGCACGAAGGCGGCCAGGACGTCGGGCCGGGGCAGACGGTCACGCCGGAGGACGTCGGCCAGGGTGCTGCGCGCCAGCACGTCCCCGTTCCGGCCGGCCTGCTCCTCCAGCTCGCGATAGGTCATCCCCGACAGCTCCTTGAGCCGCCTCATCGACTCGACGAAACCGGCGGCATCCTCGGCCGCGTACGGAGACGACTCACGCAGGTTCCCCATGCGTGCCATCCTGCTGCGGTCGTTGCACGCTGAACAACGGGGAAACCCGCCATGCGGCGCGCGCATGCCGGGACCCCGCGACCGTGCGCGTGCCGGCCCGTCGCGGCGGTGACGGGCCGTGGTCTCCCCCTCACCACGGCCCGTGCCCCCCGCCGACACCTCGACCTTGCCGGACGGCGGCGGCCGGACTCAACGGGAAGGGCCCGTCCCGGACAGCCGTGACCTTGTCCGGGCAGGTCAGAGGCGTGCCGTGGTCGTGTCCCGGACAGGGGGCGGCGCGCCGGGGAGCGCCCCCGCATAGAATCCGGGCCATGGTGAAGCCCGACGAGCTGATCGTAGACATCGCCGCCCGCGTGGAATCGGGGCAGAGCAGCCAGATGTCTTTGACCGTGGTCACCGGTGGTGCCGTCATCACCGGCCGGCTGGCTCCCGAATCCGTGTGGCGGAAGAGGGTCGCGGAGGTGCTGAAGGACTCGGACCGGCTCGCCGAGTTCGCCTCCGTCTTCGACGCCCCGGTGAAGCGGGAAGGCCCGCCCACCCACCTCCACTTCCACGTCGCCCGGATCATCCAGGGCACGGTCGGCGTCCCGGAGACGGGCGGCATGTACCGGGTGGCGATCGAGGACGTCAGCGCCTGGACGGTGGGCGACTTCAGCTACTCCTGACGCACGCCGACGTTCGGCGGCGTCTTGCGTTCCCTGCACCGGCCCCTTAAGTTACCGACCAGTAGGCCACAGGTGAACGGAGCGCCGCCATGCCCACGCTGGACCGCCACGAGAACGTCTTCGTCCTGGACCTGGGAGACGGCGAGAACCGCTTCCACCCCGACTGGATCGCCGCGGTCGGGGCCGCGCTCGACGAGGTGGAGAAGGCGGAGGGCCCGCGCGCCCTGGTGACGGCGGCGACGGGCAAGTTCTGGTCCAACGGCCTCGACCTGGAGTGGCTGTTCGCCAACGCGGACCACTACCACGCCTACGTGGTCTCGGTGCACGAGCTGTTCGCGCGGATGCTGTCGCTGCCGGTGATCACGGTGGCCGCGCTCCAGGGCCACACGTTCGCGGCCGGGGCGATGCTGTCCCTGGCGCACGACTTCCGCGTGATGCGCGCGGACCGCGGCTACTGGTGCCTCCCGGAGGCGGACATCGACATCCCGTTCACGCCCGGCATGTCGGCCCTCATCCGCGCGCGCCTGACCCCGCAGACGGCGCACGAGGCGATGACGACGGCGCGGCGGTACGGGGGAGCGGACGCGGCGGCGGCGTCGATCGTGGACCGGGCGGTCCCGGAGGCGGATGTGCGGGCCACGGCCGTGGCCTTGGCCGAGTCCCTCTCCGGCAAGGCCGGCAACACGCTGGGCACGATCAAGTCCCGCCTGTACACGGAGGTCCTGACGACCCTGAGGGACACGACGAACCCGCTGGGGTGACGGCACGACACGTCACCGGGCCCGAGGAGGGCGTCATCCCCTCAGCCACGTTCCGCGGAGGTCCCGGACGGCACCGGGCCCGGACATCCGGAGCCCTGCCCCTTCCTCCTCCGAGGTGCGCCTCACGGCCGTCGGCCGGCGACCTGAGCGCACGGCCCGCCCGACGCCGGTCCGACGCGGGCCGTCGACCGGCGTCCGGAGCAGTGAGTCGTGCTGCCACTCACCCGCCTGGATCCCTCGGACTGGGCACGCGGCACGAGGCGCCGGAAGCTGGGCCTCAAGCCCGCAGGACGGCCGGCAAGGCAGACCCGTCGCACCGGACCCCCCTCGAGCCCCGGAGGGGGCGGGTTCCCGCCTTCGTGCTGCCCATCTCCCAGGAGCGTGACCGTGGCCCGGAACCGTTGTCTGATCCAGAGCTCGCCCGCCGAAGTCTGGCGCCTGCTGTCCGACGGCCACCGGTACGGGGAATGGGTGACGGGAACTCAGCAGGTCCTCGCAGTGGACCCGCATTGGCCGGAGGTGGGCGCCCGACTGAAGGTACGCGTCGGCGCCGGCTCTCTGACGCTCGACGACACCTGTGTCGTCCGCATCTGCGAACCGCGACGCCGCCTGCAACTGGAGGCGAAGGCGGGGCCCTTCGGCGCAGCTCGCATCGCCATGAAGCTGACGCCCTGGGGCGAGCACACCCTCTTCACACTGGACTGGCACCCCCTCCGAGGCCCCGGCACACGCATGCACGGGTTGCCCGTCGACTACTTCGTCAGGGTCCGCAACGGCATGATGCTGACGAAGCTCGCCCGGATCGCGGTGCGCGAGCACACCGCGGCCGTCTGAGGAGGCGCACCGCGGAGAGGGAGACGGCGCACTGGGCGTGCAGGTCGGATGCGGGCGCGGCCGGAGGGCTTCGGCGCGCGAACGAGGAGCGGGTCCGGCCCGCGCCCGCGAAGCCAGGACGCGGCGAGTCCCGCGGCCACGGATCAGCAGGGCAAGAGTGGCGCGTCACCGCCAAGGGCGTGGTTCCCCCGAGCCGGGTTCCTGAAGACGGTCGAAGCCGGCGAGACGCGGCAGGACCACGAAGGGGAAGGACGCGCCATCGGGGGTCCTGAGGGCCGCCACGATGTCATGGTCCGGGGCGCCGAACACCTCGAAGTGCTGCACGGTGCAGTGCTCCATCACCTCGCGGATGTACGGATCCGACAGCCGCCAGTGGGCGCGGACGGCATCGGAGTCGCGGTAGAGCTGGAAGCTGTGCGCCAGCATCCGCTCCTCGTCGATGAAGACCTCCACCATGAGCTGAGGGCCGTGCTCCTGAGCGAATGCCACCGCCCGCGCGATGGCCTTCCGGAAACCGTCGAGGTGACCGTCCGTGATGCGCATGGTGTTACGGAAGAGAATGGTGCTGCTCTGCGTCATCTCCATGCGCCGAGTGTTGCGCCTCAACCAAGGTTGAGGTCAAGGGCGCGGCCCAGCCGGGGCACGTGGCCAGAGGGGTAGCCCGCCGGGACGTGGCTGCCCAGGGGCGGCGGTGTCGCCCAAATCTTCCAGAGAGAACACGGTGAGGGCGACCGCAGAGGCAGACGCTACTGGACGGGAGCGGTTACCGGGTTGCGGTACGGCGCTGCTGTGCCGCCATGGAGCCTCGCCGATCGCGTATGTGGGTCGGGGCGTGCCGCACCGTCTTGAGCACGGCAGCACATGGGTGAGAGACCCCGGTGCACTTGAGGTGTCGGAGACGGCCAGGCGCTACCGAAGGTTTTGACGCCTGAGGGCTTCTGGCCTTAGATCTTCGTCTGTCGAACATCTGGGAGCGCCCCGCCGCCGGAGACTCAACACGACCTGTCCACCTTCGTCTTGCCTCTCACTGGAGGCGAGGTTCAAAGATCCGAGCACTCTTCATGCGCCTTCGCCGTACCGCTGCCGGTGCTGCTCTTTCGATCGCTCTGCTCCTGACTGCCTGCAGCAGCGCCGAGTACAGCGGCCCTGCAGGCGGGACCGCAGCCAGGCCCTCCCTGCCCGACGCCACCCTTGAGGAGCTCACCATGGTGGGGACCGTCGCAGGCCTCCGGGTGACCGAGCCGGCCGAGGACCCGCTTCCGAAGGGTTCGTACCGGTCCGACAAGGACGAGTGCCTCCCCATTGCGCAGCTGGCCTTCACCGATACGCCGCGCCCCGCGACCGCCCGGGCCGTCCGCGAGTTCTCGGGCCCTGGCGGGTCGAACTCCGCCGTCGGCGGGTTGTGGGTGACTGTGCATCGGGGAGACGATGCCCGTTCGGCGATCGACGATATTCGCAAGGCGCTCACGGAGTGCTCGGGCAGCTTCAAGGTTCTCGGCGCCCCCATGGTCTACCGCGGCCTCGAACCAGCCCAGGCCCCGAATCTCGGCGACGAATCCGTCGGCTTCCGGTTCACCACCAGCCTCTCCAGCGTAAGCAGTCCCGCGACCTACGCCGTCGTCCGCACCGACAACATCCTCACCACGATGATGGTGATCACGGACACGCTCCCGCGGCCCCTTCTGGAGGCGCAGCTGGCGAAGCTCCCCGGCTGAGGAGGGCGCACAAGGGGTGCACAACGCATCAGGGCCAGGGAACCGGGCCTTGATCTCTGCTGCTTCAGCTGTCGGGACGACGGGATTCGAACCCGCGACCTCTTCGTGCCGACGCAACCTGGACGGGGCTGCCGCCTTGGGTTGGCGCGACTCCCACGTGGGGGCTGATGGTCCGCAGACGTCCGCGGATGGTCGTGGGCGTTGTCACGCAGTCAGACACTCACCCCTCGGGTTGGTGTGGCTCCTGCGGAGAGCCTCTCCTCAGTCATCCTCGCCGAAGCCGTATCGGATGTTCCCCCTGCTTGCAGGATGGGCCCCTAGATCCGCGGGGCTGAGCTCGTCATGGGCGCCTCGTGGTCGCCTTTGGTCGTCATCGGCCGCTGTCGAGCGGCCTCGGACGGCCCAGAGACAGCCCAGACTTCCGCTCATCAGGCGCTGCGGGAGGCGTGCCCGCGGCCGCAGTGGCTCTCCGATGCGCCCGCATCGCGGTTCGCAGGGCTTCGAGCTCGATCCGGGGGAACGGCCGGCCCCACTGGGCCTCGTAGGACTCTTCGCCCTGCTCGTAATCGATCCGGTCGAAAGCCCGGACGACCGACCGTGCGAGTGCCATGACGGTGTGGCGGCCCGACCAGAGAAC
This sequence comes from Streptomyces sp. GB4-14, assembly GCF_022696125.1. NCBI lineage: Bacteria > Bacillati > Actinomycetota > Actinomycetes > Kitasatosporales > Streptomycetaceae > Streptomyces > Streptomyces sp. GB4-14. The sequence continues at coordinate 3,729,579 of NZ_RZHO01000002.1, forward strand.
CGCCCCCGAGCTGTCCGGGACCCGGGCGTCGTCGGCCAGGACCAGGCGGACATCGACCACAGCCCTGTCTCTGTGGAAAAACCACCGGTACACCTGTGGCTCTCCCTCCAACTCTGCCCGTGTGTTCTCGTCACCGAGGGCGAGCCGGGCAACGGCGTAGAGGAATTGCTCAGGCGCGTCAGTGACGTACGAAGCGATGGCCTCTGCCTCGCCGTGCTCGTCAACCACTTTGACGAGGGCCCAGCCGTGACTGTGCAGCGTCCATGTGATCGTCAGAGACGACATCTCCCCTCCTCCGCAGCGACCCTATGGCCCCTAGCGCAGTCGTGCGGCCGGGACCCAGCTTGACAAGCTGGGATCATTTGCGGCTGGTTCCAGCGATGACCTGGAACGGCATCGGTGCAGGCTCTTCGCATCCGATGGCTTCACCGTGGTTCCCCGCTGTTCTCCGCTCGATCCGGTGCGTCTGTGGTGCGGCGGTGGTACGACGCCCAGCTCGGTCCGCGTCCTTACCACTTCCGCCACTTGTCCGTGAGTTGGTAGCGGCCCAGTCCGTGGCGGGCGGTCAGTGCGACGACGTCGACGCCGTGCTCGGTGAGCGACTGGTCGATGTAGTCGCACAGCTCCTCGCGCTCGTCTGTTTCGAAGGCGCTTCCGTTGTGCGCTTCATCCACCGCGTTGAGGGCCAGGACGACGCGCTCCACTACAGCGAAGACCTGCTCGTCGCTGGCATCGTCAAGTCCGGCAAGCTGGTCCTCGAAGGTGTCGAGGACTGCATCGGTTGCCGTGAGCAGTTTCTCGGGGAACAGCCCTGCCATGCAGGCGCACTCGGGGTCCAGGGTGCCGGCGGCGATCTCCGCGGCTTCCTCCGCTATGCCTTGACGCCAGCACGTAGTCGGTCTTTCAGCCATGGGCGGGACCGTACAGGTCAGGACTGACAGCGAAGCCGACGTGGTACGGCCTCGAACACGACGAAGGGCCAGCCTGCGAGGAAACCCTTCCTAAGCTGGCCCTTCTGGCTGTGTCCCGGCAGGATTCGAACCTGCGACACCCGCTATGAGAGTTCTCAACAACCGCTCCGGGAGCCATCGGGGGCTGGTCCGGCAGTCGGCCGGGATGCTGCTGTATGTCGCCGTCCGGCCTCGTTGATGTCAGCCGCTGATGTCAGGAATCAGCGCTGACCTGGCAGCTCTCGTGCCGGCACTCGTCGTTTTGCAGATGCAGTCGCCGAAGGTCGTTCAGAGCTGCGCTGGGGAAGGAATGCTGTACCCACTTCTCCCTGTAGCCAGCTTCGCCGTGCGTCCGCAACACAGCCTCGGCGGCTTCCACGATCGCATGGCCAAGCGCGCTGCGCGGTTGCGCGGAGTGCCAGCAGCGTGCTCCTACGTCATCGGGGGCGTCCCAGCTCGTGGACATGTCCGGGAACCGGTAGATGATGATCTCCACGTCCTCCCCCCGACGTCGGAGCCGCCACCTCACCTCTGCGGGTTCGAGGTCGAAGGAGACCCGCTGGGAGTCGGCTGCTCCGTAGAGATCCGCCACTCCGCGCAACAGGTCGGAGAGAGCGTCAGTGCAATAGCTGACGGTGTCCACTCTCTCCGACGTGCCGTCGGCGAGTCGATACGTCGCCCACCCGGAACCACCCAATTCCCAGCTGAACTGCAGATCACCTGTCATCCCGCTCCCTCCCGCGTCAGTCACGAGACGGTACCGCCAGGATCAGGGCCTCAACGGTGAACGGGGAAGCGGTGCGGACTCAGTCACGGGGCTGGACAACCACTTTAGGAAAGCGGCTGGGAGATCTGCGTACTGAGCTGCGGCTACGCCGGCCGAGCAAGCGGGCGGCTACTCGACCGCGGGGCACCGGCGTTGACCGTGTCTGACCCCTGCATCTGGCACGGTTGTGGCACGAACCTCAGCCGACGACAGTCAGCCACGATGGCGGGTGCGCCGACCGACCAGGCGCGCGTGTGCCTCGTTGCACCCCCACCGGCCTTCACCACGCTGCCAGCGTCGTCGACCAGAGCAAGTTAGACGGCGAGCACGTGATGACGGTGCCTGAGCCCTCAGCTTGGGAAGTTCGGATGCTGATGGAGGATCCGCGACCAGGACGCGCTTGCCTCCTTGGCGTTGAAGTTCGGGTTTTGGGCGACTCGTAACTCCCGCTGGCCTAGCATCTAGAGGTCACTTCTTGCACGGTGAGCGATGAGCGGGGTAGGCCAAACCATGGCAAGCAACGAACTCGTGCTGCTGGACCAAATTTTGCAGCAGCGGCAGGCGGAACGCGCTACACCACTTCCCGCAGATGAAGCATTCGAACTCTTCGCGTGCGAGCAGGCATTGCGAGATCTCGATCCGTCTGCAGACGAGGTAAGCGGCGGGGTAGTGGGCGGTGGAAACGATGGGGCTATCGACGGTGCTTACGTATTCCTTGGCGGTTCCCTGCTTGAAGAAGATAGCGATGTCTTTGACGCCGACTTTTCCCCGTCGAGTGTAGCGGTGGGAACTCGGCTTCTTTTGTGGCTAGTGCAGGCCAAGCAGGAGGAATCCTTTACTGAAACCGCTATCGACCTCGTGGCCTCCTCAACCTCTCGATTGCTGAATTTGGGCGAATCTGAAGAGGATCTCAAGCTTCTCTATTCTGATGCCGTCGTAGACCGAGTTGCCATTTTCAGGAAAGCGCTACAGAAGCTGGCCATTCGGCATCCAGCGGTGGAAGTGCGATTCTCCTACGTCACTCGTGGAAAGGTGGCTGACGTCAACGCCAAGGTTGCGGCTAAAGCAAAGGATCTCGAGGTTCAGTTTTCGAACCTCGTCCCAGACGCTATCGGGAAAGTTGATTTCGTAGGCGCTGCTGAGCTTTGGAAGGCCGCCAGTCGCGTGCCCTCGTACACTCTAAAACTTACATACCTGGAAAATGCGACGAGCGGCACTAGTCATGTCGCCTTGGTTACCCTGAAGGACTACCTGGCTTTCCTTACCGATGACATGGGCTCACTTCGCCGTCATATTTTTGACTGGAATGTGAGAGATTATCAAGGGGATGTTGAGGTAAACCAAGAGATCCGGGAGTCTCTGCTGGATCGGGACGGTGCAGAATTCTGGTGGCTCAACAACGGTGTCACGATCGTTTGCTCGAAAACTTCCATCGTAGGGAAGACGTACATCCTCGACGATGTGCAGATCGTTAATGGCCTGCAAACTTCACATACGGTCTTCAGGGCATTGTCCCAAGTCGAAGATGACCACCCCGCGTTTTCTCGATCAGTACTGGTGAGGATCCTCGTAACTACTGACCCTGGGGAGCGGGACCGGGTTATCAGGGCTACCAATCGCCAGACTGCGGTTCCTGCTGCTTCACTACGTGCGACTGATGAGATTCAGCGAGAGATTGAAGCCTACTTCCTCGCCAACGGCTGGTTTTACGATCGCCGTAAGAATTACTATCGAAATATCGGCAAGAGTGCCGAGCGGATCGTAGGCATCCCGCTCCTGGCGCAGGCGGTCATGGCGATGGGTCTTAGTCAGCCGCACAATTCTCGCGCTAGGCCATCTAGCTTGCTCAAGCGAAACGACGAGTACTCCCGAATCTTCTCAAAGAAGATCGATCTTCCCATCTACCTTTGGGTGGCCCGTCGACAGAAAGAGATTGATCTATTTCTCTTGTCGACACACCATCAGACATCCGCAGGTGAGCGGACCAACTTGCGATTCCACCTGTCCATGCTTGCTGTAGCCAAGCTGCTCGGGAAACGCGTATACAATCCGACTCAACTCCGAGAATTGTCTACAGATGGGAAGGATTTTGGTAGCCTCGATCTCAACGCTATCTTGGATGAGCTCAGGATGTATTACGGAGACTACGCAAAGGCAAAGGCTGGCTCCATGGAGAAGAATGCGAAAAGTAGTGAATTCGTGACCTATATCTTCACGCGAGTCAAATTCTAAAGCCCTTGCCGCGTGGCACGGGCGCCGGCCGGGCTGGAGCGGGGCGGAGACAGGAGCGCAGGCCCGGCCGGGGGCCGGGCCGCGCGCGGTGAGCGGAGCGAGCCGCCTTGAACCAGTAGGGATAGCCTGAATCAGGCTCAGTGGAGCGGTGCTGTGTCGGCGTCCGGGGCCTATGCGTCGAAGTCGTATTCCAGGACGTAGGAAGCGGCGTCCAGGGTCATCTCGTTGACCTCGACGGGGCGGCCTTCGTCGGTGAACGCGGTGCGGCAGATGAGGATGACCGGGGTGCCCGGGGCCAGGCTCAGCTGCGTCAGCTCGTCCGGCGATGGCATGCGTGAGCGGATCTCTTCGCGGAAGTGCACAGGCTCGTAGCCGAGTTCGGCGAGTCGGGCGTAGGTGCCGCCTGGCCCGGTGTCCTCCTGGGTGATGGCGGAGCCGGCCACAAGGGACAGCGGGAGGTAGCTCGTTGCGAGCAGGACCGGCTTGTTGTCCACGACGAAGCGCCGACGCCTCACGCACATGACGTCTTCGGCGGCCAGGTCCAGCACCGCACTGATGTGTGCGGGAGCCGCCTCCTCGGACACGGAGACCTGGTCGACCTCCAACGCCCTGGACTCGATGTCCGCCGACCAGATCGAGCGGCCGTTGCCCCACTGGTCGCGGGCCAGCCGCTGAATCCCGCGTCGGCGGAGAGGGCGGAAGGCCCGGACGAACACTCCGGCCCCCTTCCGGGCTTCGGCGATGCCCTCGTCCCGCAGGACGCCGATCGCCTGCCGGGCCGTCATACGGGCCACGCCGTGCGCGGCCATGAGGTCGTTCTCTCCCGGGAGCCGATCACCGGGACCGTACTCGCCCGACCGGATCGCCTCGCGCAAAGAGTCTGCGATCCGCTGGTACTTGGGCCGACGGTCGTCGGTAGCAGCCATTCCGGAACCCTCCTCGCTTCTCTAGACACCTTAGGCCATAGGTCAGGAGCGGGCTCGCTGCGTGTAGCCGTCCGATCCCTCGTTCCGGCAGTCCTCAGTCTCAATGCTTGACATCTCTAGAGATGTGTCGGGATGGTCTGGATGTCTAGAGAGGTTGCTCGGATCTCCGTGTCCGTGTCTGGGCGAGGGCGTCCTCATGCGGACTGCGGTGGCTTCCCTTCCAGGAGCGAGGAGAGAGTGCTGATGGCGTTTGCGATTGACCGTGATCCCTGTGACGGATCGCCGAGACTCGGGTCGATGGTTCTGGACCCGACGCCGGAGTCCGTCCCGCGGGCGCGGCGCTGGTTCCGGAAGCTCATCGCCCCGTACGAGCCCGCCTGTTCGGTGGATGACTGCCTTCTGCTGATCTCGGAGCTGGTCACCAACGCGATCCTCTACGGACAGTCCGACGAGGAGTGGGTCGTTCGTGTCGAGTGGTCACGCAAGGGGTCGTCACTGCGCGTGGAGGTGCACAACCCGGGAATCTCCGCGAACGTGCGCCTCAGGCGGCCGGACGCCGACGACGCTCACGGACGTGGGCTGCTCCTGGTCGACTCCATCGCCGCGTCCTGGTCCTCCGGGCCGAGCCGCTTCGGCGGAACGGTTGTCTCCTTCGAGTTGGCAGACGCATGGCCCTCATGCCCTCCTGAATGACCAGGGGAAGCCGCATCCGGGACCGCGGTTGCTGATGTCGAAGGAAGATGTCAAAGGCCCCGGACCATGATCGATCCGAGGCCTTTTGCCTGGTGCCCCCGGCAGGATTCGAACCTGCGACACCCGCTTTAGGAGAGCGGTGCTCTATCCCCTGAGCTACGAAGGCGTGGCCGGCGGTGAAACCGTGCCGTGAGCGTCCTGGTCGGGGCCGCAGGCCCGGTCGAGGGGACAGCGGTGACCGCCGGGGCGCTCGATCCACAGGGTACCGGATCGGAGTCCGGGTGGGTGGAGGTCGGGGAGGGCCCGAAGATCGAACAGTCCCCTCCCACCCCCACCCTCGCCTCGCCTCAGGCCTTCCGCCCCACCCCTCCGAACATCGCCACCTCCGCCGCCGGCTCCCCCGAGGCGTCGTCCGGGCGCCACCGGTTGCAGGACACCACCCCCGGCTCCAGCAGCTCGAGTCCCTCGAAGAAGCGGGACACCGCCTCCGGTGTCCTCTGCGTCAGCTTCGGCGTGCCGTTCTCGTTCCAGAAGGCCACCGCCGCGTCCACGTCCGGCATGTCCGGGCGGGTGATCGTGTGGGAGAGGACGAGGTGGCTGCCCGACGGCAGCCGGTCCATCAGGCGGCGCACCACCCCGTACGCCTCCTCGTCGTCCTCGATGAAGATGACCACGCCCAGCAGGACCAGCGCGACCGGCTTGCTGAAGTCCAGGGTCTTCGCGGCCTGTTCGAGGATCGCGTCGATGTTGCGCAGGTCCTCGTCGAGGTACGCCGTGCTGCCCTCCGGCGTGCTGGTGAGCAGCGCCTCCGCGTGGGCCAGCACGATGGGGTCGTTGTCGACGTAGACCACCCGCGAGTCGGGCGCGACCCGCTGGGCCACCTCGTGGGTGTTGTCGGCCGTGGGCAGACCCGTGCCGATGTCCAGGAACTGCCGGATGCCGCACTGCCCGGTCAGGTACCGCACCGCGCGGCCGAGGAACTGCCGGTCGGCCAGGGCGTAGTCGCCGATGCCCGGGTGCAGTTCGCGGATCTGGTCGCCGGCCGCCTGGTCGACCGGGTAGTTGTCCTTGCCGCCCAGCCAGTAGTTCCAGATGCGGGCGGTGTGCGGCTGGTCGGTCCTGATGCGCTTGCGCGCCTCGAGCGATGCCGCGGATATCTCCGTCACTAGGTCCTCCCAGAGCTGGCCGGCAGCTGTCAAGGAGCAACCTAGCGGGGGGAGTTGTAAGGGAGGGGTCAGCCCCCGGCCCTTCATCGGGGCGACGTGCGCGTCACCCTCACCCGGTACTCGTCCTCGTCCCCCACCAGCACCGCCACCCGTATCCCCTCCTCGGGGTCCACGAAGCTCTGCCCCGGCCTGAACGTCGCGTCCGACAGTTCCGCGTGCACGTTCGGGGCCCGGGTGCAGCCTCCGCTGTCCCGGGTCGCGTCGTGCACGGTGATCGGGCCCATGCCCGTGTCCACGTCCGCGTCGACCCGGTAGACCAGGACGCCCGGCCGGCACACCGCCTCGTCGTTCCCGTCGCGGGTGCGCAGCTCGACCGCGTACCCGGAGTGCGCGTCGAGCGGGACGAAGAGCAGCTTGGGGCCGCCCGCGCGGGCCAGCGGCGTCAGGACGTACTCCCGTGAGCCGCGCTCGGCCACGCAGCTCACCTGGGACGTGTCCAGCCAGCCCAGCTTCCACTTGTGCCAGGCGAGGAAGTCGTTGTTGGCGCCCCAGTCCTCGCTCATGATGTCCCAGTGGCCGACGGCGCCGCCGCCCTCGGCGGTGTAGAGGTCGGGCAGGCCGAAGACGTGGCCGTTCTCGTGGGGCAGCACGCGGTAGCCGGTGCGGGCGTAGGAGCCGGAGCCGTCGTCCTGGCGGGAGTAGACGAACGACGCGTTGGAGACGGGCCGGCCGTCCGCGGTGGGGGCCTCGTCGTTGCCGGCGAAGGTGACGGACAGGACGGTGTCCAGGGCTGCGGGGCCGGCGTTGGGGGTGACGAGGACGTTGACCAGGTCGTACGCCTGGAAGTCCACCTCGGTGTCGGCCTCGGAGACGATGTCGCGGATCAGCTCCCGGTAGCCGGGGTCGAAGGGGGCGCCGCGCTCTATGCCGTACTGGCGGAAGGACTTGGGCATGCGCAGCCACTCGGGGACGGGCAGTTCGGGGCGGTAGTCGAGGCGGCCGTAGGAGCTGGTGGTGAACCACTCGCGGGTCTGCGGGAAGAACTCGCGGTAGCGGTCCAGGGCGTCGCCCTCGCCGGGTGCGTCCGAGAAGTCGATCATCAGGGTGAGGGCGCGGACCGTGCCGGTGGAGCGGGTGTAGCCGGGGTCCGTGGGGATGCCCTCGGACATCTGGACCTCACGGTCGCTGCCGATCATGCACGGGCCGTGGACGGAGCTGCGGGAGAGGGCGCTCGGGCCGGCGCCGGGGGCGGTGGTGGCGGGGGAGAGGTGGCCGCTCCCGGCCGAGGTGCAGACCGCGAGGGTGAGGGCGGCGACGGAACCCAGGGCGGCCAGACGGCGCGGGGATATCCGGCCTCGGCTCGGCTGCATGGGGGGACCTCCGCTCCACGGCAGCCGCCGTCTCCGACTGCGCCCTCGTGATCACCCTGCGTCACGGGTCGGGGGTGCGCTCGCCGGGTGGTCCGATCGTGGGCATCAGCGGGAAGCGAAGTGTGGCCTGCGTCACAACAAAAACTTCCCGTGCGGGAAATAACCGGGGATCGTCTCCCCGTTTACGCCTGTGTCCGCACGATCCGGGGACACAATCCCCGGATTCGCCGCAGACGCAGTACAGACGTCAGAGCAACACTCCGAGGAGGGCACCGTGACCGCGACGACCGAGACCCCCGTGACGCGCAAGGCGCCCCGGCCCCGCGCCGACGCCCTGCGCAACCGGGAGCGGATCGTCGCCGCCGCCCGGGAGATGTTCACCGAGTTCGGGCCCGAGGTCCCGCTCGACGAGATCGCCCGCCGGGCCGGCGTGGGCAACGCCACGGTGTACCGCAACTTCCCCGACCGCGACGCGCTCGTGCGCGAGGTCGTCTGCTCCGTCATGGACCGTACGGTGCGGGCGGCCGAGCAGGCGCTGAGCGAGACCGGGGACGCCTTCGAGGCGCTGGAGCGCTTCGCGCACACGGCCGGGGACGAGCGGATCAGCGCGCTGTGCCCGATGATCTCCAGCACCTTCGACCAGAGCCACCCCGACCTGGAGGAGGCGCGACGACGCGTCGAGAGCCTCGTCGCCCAGCTCATGGACCGCGCCCGTGAGGCCGGTCAGCTGCGGGACGACGTGGAGTACGGCGACCTGATGGTGGGCGTCGCGCAGCTGAGCCGGCCCCCGGCCGGTACCGCCTGCATGAACGCCGACCGTTTCGTCCACCGCCACCTTCAGCTGTTCCTGGACGGAATGCGGGCGCCCGCCCCCTCCGTCCTGCCGGGTTCGGCCGTGACCGTGGAGGATCTGCGCCGCTGAGCCACTCCTGACACCTTCAGGCCGCCCGTCCTGACCACGGGCACCGGCACCGACGGCCGTCGACGGGGACGCGCCGTTAGCCGAACACGCCCGATTTTTCGTTACTCACACATTCATTCCGCTACACGTCCCGAAGTGGGTACTTCCATGTCTGAAACAGTCTCCCCGGCCGGAAAGGCCCCGGGCCGCGCCGACGCAGGCGGCCCGGACGCCAACCGCTGGAAAGCGCTCGTCTTCATCGCGATCGCCCAGCTGATGGTCGTCCTGGACGCCACCATCGTGAACATCGCCCTGCCCTCCGCCCAGCAGGACCTCGGCATCTCGGACGGCAACCGCCAGTGGGTGGTCACCGCCTACGCCCTGGCCTTCGGCGGACTGCTGCTGTTCGGCGGCCGGATCGCCGACCTCTGGGGGCGCAAGCGGGCCTTCGTGGTCGGTCTCGGCGGCTTCGCGCTGGCGTCCGCGCTGGGCGGCGCGGCCACCAACGAGGCGATGATGTTCGGCGCCCGCGCACTCCAGGGCGCGTTCGGCGCGCTGCTCGCGCCCGCCGCGCTGTCGCTGCTCGCGGTGATGTTCACCGACGGCAAGGAGCGCGCCAAGGCGTTCGGCATCTACGGCGCGATCGCCGGCGGCGGCGGCGCCGTCGGCCTGATCCTCGGCGGTTTCCTCACCGAGTACCTGGACTGGCGCTGGACGTTCTTCGTGAACATCCCGTTCGCCGTGGTGGCCGCGGCCGGCGCCTACTTCGTCATCCGTGAGCCCAAGGGCGGCCGCAACCGCTCCCCGCTGGACGTCCCCGGCGTGATCCTGTCCACCCTGGGCCTGGTCGCGCTGGTCTACGGCTTCACCCGCGCCGAGTCCGAGGGCTGGAGCGACACCGTCACGATCGGCATGTTCGTCGCCTCGGCCGTGCTGCTCGCCGCGTTCGTCGCCGTCGAGGCGAAGGTCAAGGCGCCGCTGCTGCCGCTGCGCGTGATCACCGAGCGCAACCGCGGCGGGGTCTACCTGTCGCTGGGCCTGGCGATCATCGCGATGTTCGGCCTGTTCCTCTTCCTCACCTACTACCTGCAGGTCGTGAAGGGGTACTCGCCGGTGAAGACCGGCTTCGCCTTCCTGCCGATGATCGCGGGCATGATCACGGGCTCCACGCAGATCGGCACCCGGCTGATGACCCGGGTCGCGCCCCGGCTGCTGATGGGCCCCGGCTTCCTGGTCGCGGCGGTCGGCATGCTGCTGCTGACCCAGCTGGAGATCGGCACCTCGTACGCGGCCGTGCTGCTGCCCGGCATGCTGCTGCTCGGTCTCGGCATGGGTACGGCGTTCATGCCGGCCATGTCGCTGGCCACCCTGGGCGTCGAGCCGCGTGACTCCGGTGTCGCCTCCGCGATGGTGAACACCTCGCAGCAGGTGGGCGGCGCGATCGGCACGGCCCTGCTGAACACGATCGCCGCCTCCGCCACCACCGCCTACGTCGCCGACCACATCGGCGGCGCCTCCGGCCGGGCCCAGCAGCAGCTGGTCCAGCTCCAGGGGCAGGTGCAGGGCTACACCAGCGCCATCTGGTTCGCGGTCGGGATCCTGGTGGTGGCCGCGGCCGTCGCCCTGACCCTGATCAACGCGGGCCGTCCGGGCTCCACGGCGGTCGCCGGGTCCTCGGACGCGGCCGCGGAGACCGAGGCGGCCGCCGTGCCGGTGGCCATGCACTGACCGACGGGCCCGCCTCCCGGAGCCATCCGCGCGGGAGGGGAAGGGGACACCCCTTCCGAGCGGTTCCGAAGGACCTGCCCCGGCTTCCGCGGCGTCAGCGGAGCCAGGGCAGGTCCGCACCCGCTTCGATCGGCTGAAGTCCCTCGGCGACGATCCCCATGATCTCGCCGAGGGACTTCTGCTGTTCCGGGGTGAGCCGGTCGAACACCGCCTGCCGTACGGCGTTGACATGGCCGGGCGCGTGGCGGCGCAGCACCTCCATGCCCTCGTCGGTGAGCACGGCGAACTGGCCGCGCTTGTCGGAGGGGCAGTCCTCCCGGCGGACCCAGCCGTTCTTCTCGAGCCGCGCGACCGCGTGCGACAGACGGGAGCGGGTGATCTTGGCGTCCTTCGCCAGCTCCGTCATCCGCAGCCGCCTGCGGGGCGCCTCGGCCAGCTTGACCAGCAGGCCGTAGTAGACGTGCGGCATGCCCGCGTCCCGCTGGAGCTGACGGTCGAGGTGGTCCTCCAGGAGCGTGGTGGCGTCGACGTACGCACGCCAGACGCGCTGTTCCTCGTCGGTGAGCCAGCGGGGCTCCCCGGCGGCTGCCGATGATGCGGGTGCCGTGTTCATGCACTCCACTGTACGGGCGTTCTTCTTGAACGTTAAACAAAAGGGGCGTACAGTCGTGAGTGAAGGTTGAGAGTTCAAGTAGATCGCTCGGCCGCACCGCACACCGGACGACGCACGCACCGCTGGAAGGAGTCGCCGTCATGACCGCCGCCACTCAGGAGCGCATGCCGGCGCTCTACCTCAGCCACGGCGCCCCGCCCCTGGCCGACGACCCCGTCTGGCCCGGCGAGCTGGCCGCCTGGTCCGCGGGCCTGCCCCGCCCCAAGGCGATCCTCGTCGTCTCCGCCCACTGGGAGGAGGCCCCGCTCGCCCTCGGCGCCACCGAGACCGTCCCCCTGGTCCACGACTTCTGGGGCTTCCCCGAGCACTACTACCGGGTGACCTACCCCGCCCCCGGCGCCCCCGGGCTCGCCGAGTCCGTGCGCAAGCTGCTGCGCGCCCCCGGCACCCCCGTCCAGGACGTCCCCGACCGGGGCCTGGACCACGGCGCCTACGTCCCGCTCGTCGAGATGTACCCGGACGCCGACATCCCCGTCCTCCAGGTGTCCATGCCGACCCTCGACCCCGTGAAGCTGATGGAGATCGGCCGCCGCCTCGCCCCGCTGCGCGACGAGGGCGTGCTGATCGTCGGCTCCGGCTTCTTCACCCACAACCTCGCCGCGCTGCGCCAGGGCGGCATCCCCGCCTGGTCGGCCGAGTTCGACGCGTGGGGCAGGGAGGCGCTCCAGGCACGGGACGTGGACGCGCTGCTCGACTTCACCCGCAAGTCCCCGGCGGGCCGGCTCGCCCACCCGCGCACCGAGCACTTCGCCCCGCTCTTCGTCACCATGGGCGCCGCCGACGCGGCCGGCGAGCTCGGGGAACAGAAGTCCGTGATCGACGGGTTCTGGATGGGGCTGGCCAAGCGGTCGGTGCAGTTCGGCTGAGACGGGCACACGTGGCGTCGGACCGCCGAGGGAGTGGTGTCACATCTCCTTCTCGTGCCAGGCCACGTCCCACCAGCGGCCGAACTTGTGACCCACCTCGCGGTACGTGCCGACGTACCGGAAGCCGAACCGCTCGTGCAGCCGCGTCGAGGCGGCGTTCGGCTGCGCGATGCCCGCGTAGGCGCGGTGCAGCCCCTCGTCCGCCAGGGCGTCGAAAAGAGCCTGGTAGAGCAGGGTGCCGATGCCGCGCCGGCCGGCGTCCGGGGCGACGTACACCGTCGTCTCCACGGACGTCGCGTAGGCGGGCTTCGCGCGGAACGGACTCGACGAGGCGTACCCGAGGATCCTGCCGGACCCGGCGTCCGTGGCAACCATCAGGCGGTGGGGGCCGTCTACAGGGTGGGAGAGCAGCCAGGGGCGTCGCTCCGCCGGAGTGAACGGCGTGGTGTCGAACGTGACGGCCGTCTCACGTACGTAGTGGTTGTAGAGGTCGGTGAGGGCCGCGAGGTCACCCTCGTCCCCCGGTCTGACCTGCACCTCCGCGTGATCCGATGGCATCGCACCTCCCTGCGTGGCCGGACAGGGTACTGCATGATCAGAAAAATCGGGGAGCGGGTTGGGAATTCTGTCCTGATTCCAGTCGTTGTTTCCTACGGATGCGGGCACCCGAGCAGAGTCCGGACGAGACCCTGAAGACCGTGCCGAGTGTCCGCAGGACCACCCGCTGACCTCATCATCGCAAGGGAGCACGCATGGCAACCCGTGCCGTCGCCCGTCGTCAGTCCGCCTCCGGCGAGACGGTCGACTCGGCAAGCAGTGTTCGCGCCCATGGCGGCGAGATCGCCGATCGCGACCTGGTCGGCATGTACCTCGACGAGATCGCGCGCACACCGCTGCTCGACGCCGCCAAGGAAGTCGAGCTGTCCCAGATCATCGAAGCGGGTGTGTTCGCACGACAGATCCTCGACGGCCTCGAGGAGAACAAGGCCGGAGCCACCCCCGAGGAGCTCCAGGCCCTGGTCGACGAGAGCGAGCGGGCGAAGGACATCTTCATCCGTTCCAACCTCCGGCTGGTCGTCGCCGTCGCCCGGCGGTACCCGCGCAGCGGTCTGCCGCTGCTCGACCTGATCCAGGAGGGCAACGCCGGCCTGGTCCGCGCGGTCGAGAAGTTCGACTACCGCAAGGGCTTCAAGTTCTCGACGTACGCCACCTGGTGGATCCGGCAGGCCATCACCCGGTCCATAGCCGACCAGTCGCGCACGATCCGCCTGCCCGTCCACCTGGTGGAGGAGCTGGGCCGGATACGCCGCGTGCAGCGCGAGTTCAACCGTGAGCACGGCCGTGACGCCGAGCCCGCGGAGATCGCCGCCGAGCTCGGCTCCACGCCGGAGCGCGTCACCGACGTGCTCGACTGGGCGCGCGACCCGGTCTCGCTGAACATGTCGGTGGACGACGAGGGCGAGACCCAGTTCGGCGACCTCCTGGAGGACACCTCCGCGGTGTCGCCGGAGCAGTCGGTGATGACGCTGCTGCGCAGCGAGGAGCTCGACGACCTGATCGGCCGCCTCGACCAGCGCACGGCCTCCATCATCAAGATGCGCTACGGCATCGAGGACGGCCGGGAGCGCACACTGACCGAGGTCGGCAAGGAGCACGGTCTGACGCGCGAGCGCATCCGCCAGATCGAGAAGCACGCCCTGCTGGAGCTGAAGAAGCTGGCCCGTTCCACCGGGTTCGACGCGGCGGCGTGACGGCAGCGTCCGTCCGCCGGTGCGGCGGCCCGCCCCCGCGTGCGCGCGCCGCGGCCGTCCCGCGTGACGGGCGTGCCCCGCGCGGTCGCGTGAGGGGCACGGGCCGCGTGCGCCGGGTGGCGGAAGACCGCGCAAACATGGCTGTTCCCCGCCGCTTCAACCCGGCGGGGCCAGGGAACAAGACGTGAGAACCCAGCAGTCGGAAGGCTCCGGGGCCTCGGGCCCCGGGCCGGCCCACGCACCACGTCCCGACGCACCACCCCCCCGGCGCCGGGACTTCCCAGGCCGGGTCCGGCGCCTGTCCCCCCGGGCGCCGGGCCCGGCTCTTTCTGTGCCCGGACCGAGACCGGTACGGACTTCCGGCCCGGGACGCGAAGCCGCGCCGACAGCGGGTCACCCCGGACCTGAACCCCGGGGTGGCCCGCCAGATGGCAGATTGTGCCACATGGGCATAGCCTGCCGAACGTGAGCAGCACCACCCCGACGCCGACCCCGCCGTTCCCCGAAGACCCGGCGGCCGACGGCTCGTTGACCGAACGCCGCAAGGCGCAGACCCGCCTGCACATCGCCCGTACCGCCGCCGGGCTGTTCGTCCGTGACGGCCTGCGCGCCACCCGCGCCGAGGACATCGCCCAGGCGGCCGGCGTCGCCCCGCGCACCTTCTACCGGTACTTCCCCACCAAGGAGGAGGCCGTCGGCCCCCTCTACGCGCTGGGCGCCCGGCGCTGGGTGGACGCGGTCCGCACCGCCCCCGCCGGGACGCCCCTGCCGCGCGTGCTCGAGGAGGCCGCGCGGCACACCCTCACCCCCGGACTCGGGGTCGCGGAGGAGTCCTGGAACTGGGTCCGCACCCTCATCCGGCTCGCGGCGGACAACCCCGCCCTCGGCCGGGTGTGGGCGGAGGCGTGCCGGGCCTCGGAACGGGACCTGGCGGAGGCGCTGGCCCACCGGCTGACCGGTGGGCCGCCCCCGCAGCCGGACGCCGACGTCGCCGCCCGCACCCGTCTGTGCTTCGCCGCGGCCGTCGCGGGCGCCGCCGTCCGCACCGCCATGGAGAACTGGGCGGCGTCCGACTGCCCCGCGCAGGGCCCGGACGGCCCCGCCGAACTGGCCGCCGCCAGTCTGGCCGCGCTGCGAAACTTCCCGTGGGACGCGGTGGTGACGGCGCAGGGGCGATGACGGGCGCGCCGTACGGGGGTGGGACCGGCGTGCCGTACGGGGGTGGGGGACCGGCGAGCCCGGGAGTCACTCCACGGCGCGCGCCGCGTCCGTCAGCCGGGCGCCCAGCACCCGTGCCGCCTCCGCCAGTTCCGGCGGTTCCTGCACGGTGAAGGCGTGCCCCATCATGGCCAGGCGTACCGCCATCCAGTCCTTCGGACCGCTCACCGTCGCCCGCAGCCGGCAGCTGTCCTCGTCCAGCGGCTCGGGCGCGCCCATCCAGGGCGGGAGCCGTGACGCGACGGTCGCGGCGGGCGCGGCGAACGTGACGGCGATCTCGTAGGAGTCGAGCGCGCGGTTCACGGACCGCCGCAGGAACTCCGCGGCACTGCCCGTCGGCAGTTCACGCGGCGTGAAGCGGGCGCCGGTGGCGAAGGGGTCGCTGACCCGGTCGACACGGAAGGTGCGCCAGTCCGCACGGTCGAGGTCGTAGGCGACCAGGTACCAGCGGCGGCCGGTGGACACCAGCCGGTGCGGTTCGGTCAGGCGCCGGGACCCGGTGCCGTCGGCGGCGCGGTAGGAGAACCGCAGCCGTTCGTGCCCGGCCACCGTGGACGCCATCACCGTGAGCGTCTCCGGGGCGATTGTCGGGCCGTCCCCGCTGGTCAGCGGGGTCGTCGCGGCCTGGAGCACGCTGACGCGGTGCCGCAGCCTGCCGGGCAGCACCTGCTCCAGCTTCGCCAGGGCCCGCACCGACGCCTCGTCCACGCCCTCCAGGGCATGCCCGGCGCCTGCCCGCAGGCCGACCGCGATCGCGACCGCCTCCTCGTCGTCCAGCACCAGCGGCGGCATCGCCTTCCCCGCGACCAGCCGGTAGCCGCCGTCCGAGCCCATCGTCGCCTGCACGGGATAGCCGAGGTCCCGCAGCCGCTCGATGTCCCGGCGGACCGTGCGCCGGGAGACACCGAGCCGGTCCGCCAGCTCACCGCCGGGCCATTCGCGGGGCGTCTGGAGGAGGGAGAGCAACTGGAGCAGCCGTGCCGGGGTGTCCGTCGTCATGCGTCGAGCATGCCTCACCACTAGGACCGTATCTGACCTACTGGGGTTCTAGCGTCACGGACATGCACTCCACCGACATCGCTCACGCACCGACACCGGAGCCCGCCACGGGCGACCGCCGGCGCTGGTTCGCGCTGGCCATCGTGATGACCGCGGCCTTCATGGACCTCGTCGACGTCACCATCGTCAACATCGCCGTCCCGTCGATCCAGCGCGACGAGGGCGCCACCTTCAGCCAGATCCAGTGGATCACCGCCGGCTACGCGCTCGCCTTCGCCGCCGGGCTGGTCACCGGCGGGCGGCTCGGCGACATCCACGGCCGCAAGCGGGTCTTCCTCGTCGGCATCGGTGGCTTCACCGTCGCCTCCGCCCTGTGCGGGCTCGCCGTGAACCCCGAGATGCTGGTCGCCTCCCGCATCCTCCAGGGCGCCATGGCCGCGCTGATGGTGCCGCAGGTGCTCTCGATCGTGCACGCCACCTTCCCCGCGCACGAACGCGGCAAGGTGTTCGGCCTGTTCGGCGCGATCGTCGGCCTCGGCGCGGTCTCCGGGCCGCTGCTGGGCGCACTGCTGACGGAGGGGAACCTCTTCGGCCTCGAGTGGCGGCCCATCTTCCTGATCAACCTGCCCGTGGGCGTCGCCGCCCTGTTCCTCGGCAGCCGCTTCATCACCGAGTCCAAGGCGCCCCGCGCCCTGAAGCTCGACCTGCCCGGCGTCGCCCTCGTCACCCTCGCCCTGCTCATGCTGCTCTACCCGCTCACCCGCGGCCGCGAGCTGGGCTGGCCGGTGTGGGGCTACGTGTCGATGGCCGGCGCGCTCGTCGTGTTCGCGGCCCTGGTGGCGTACGAGCGGGCCAAGGGCGCCCGGGACGGGTCCCCGCTGATCGAGCTGTCGCTGTTCCGCGTGAAGAGCTTCGCGGCGGGCATCGCCGTCCAGACGGTGTTCGGCGTAGGCCTCGGTGTGTTCTTCCTGGTCTGGACGCTGTACATGCAGATCGGGCTCGGCTGGAGCGCGCTGCGCGCCGGACTGACGGGTGTGCCGTTCTCCGTCGCGGTGTCGGTGGCCGCCGGGATGTCCGTGCAGCAGCTCGTCCCGCGCTTCGGCCGCAAGGTGCTCCAGGCGGGCGCCCTGGTCATGGCGGCCGGCGTGCTGATCTACCTGGCGGAGGCCGACCACTACGGGCTCGGCATCACCTCCTGGCAGATGGCGCTCCCCTTGGTCGTCATGGGCGCCGGCATGGGCCTCATCGTGGCCCCGCTGACCGACGCGGTGCTGTCCGAGGTGCCGCGCGAGCACGCCGGATCGGCGTCGGGACTCATCAACACCGTGCAGCAGATGGGCCATGCGCTCGGCCTCGGCCTGGTGTCCGTGGTGTTCTTCGGCGTCATCGACGAGCGGCTCGCGCCCGCCGAGGTGGGCCCCGCCTTCGTGGACGGCTTCACCCACGCCCTGGGCTGGGTGGCCGCGGTGCTCGGCGCGATCTTCCTGCTGATGTTCGCCCTGCCGAAGCGGCCGGCGCAGCACGTCGAGGGCGCCGCGGGCGCCGCGGGCGCCGAGGAGGCGCCGGTGACGGGGGAGAAGAAGCCGGAGCTGGTGCCCTGACGGGGCCGCGCTGAGATGCCTCAACCCGGAAACGGGCATGGTCGGACGCCCGATCATGCCCGTTTCTTGGCTTCGACTGTTTACTTTCCGGACATCCCGACGTAGCCTCCCACCGGAAATCACACGTTCGGACACGGACGCGCCACGGAAGACGCGGGCGCGGACGGAACCGGGAGGCAGCGGTCATGTACGCACCGGAACGGCAGCAGGAGATCCTGCGTCTCGCCCGTGACGGCGGACGCGTCGACGTGGTCTCGCTCGCCGAGGAGTTCCAGGTGACCGCCGAGACCATCCGCCGGGACCTCAAGGCCCTCGACCGCGCCGGACTCGTCCGCCGCGTCCACGGCGGCGCCATCCCCGCCGGACGCCTCGACTTCGAACCGGACCTCGCCGAACGCGAGACCACCGCCGCCGACGAGAAGGACCGCATCGCCCGCGCCGCCCTCGCTGAGGTCCCCGCCGACGGCACCATGATCGTCGACGCGGGTTCCACCGCCGCCCGTCTCGCGGGCGTCCTGACCCCGGAGCTCTCGCTCACCGTCGTCACCCACAGCCTGCCCATCGCGGCCCGCCTCGCCGACCACCCCGGCATCCAGCTCCACCTCGTCGGCGGACGCGTACGGCACCGCACCCGCGCCGCCGTCGACGCCTGGGCGCTCCGCGCGTACGCCGAGATCCGCGCCGACGTGCTGTTCCTCGCCGCCAACGGGTTCTCCGCCGAGCACGGCCTCACCACCCCCGACCTCGCCGAGGCCGCGGTGAAGCGCGCCGCGATCGCCGCCGCCCGGCGCGTGGTGCTGCTCGCCGACTCCTCCAAGCACGGCCAGGAGCACTTCGCCCGGTTCGGCGGCCTCGACGACGTGGACCTCCTCGTCACCGACACCGGGCTCGGCCCGCAGGAGGCCGCCGCCATCGAGGCCGGCGGCACGGAAGTGGTACGCGCATGATCCTCACCGTCACCCCCAACCCGTCCCTGGACCGCACCTACGAGGTGCCGTCCCTGGACCGCGGAGAGGTCGTCCGCGCCACCGGCGAACGTGTCGACCCCGGCGGCAAGGGCGTCAACGTCTCCCGCGCCGTCGCCGCCGCAGGCCGCCGCACCGTCGCCGTCCTGCCGCTCGGCGGCGCTCCCGGCGCCCTCGTCGCCGGCCTCCTCGACGCCCAGGGCATCGAGGTCGCCCCCGTCCCCGTCACCGGCGCCACCCGCTCCAACATCGCCCTCGCCGAGGCCGACGGCGTCCTCACGAAGATCAACGCACCCGGCCCGGACCTCACCCCCGCCGAGCAGGAGAACCTCCTCGACACCGTCCGCCGCCACGCCGCCGGCGCCGACTGGATCGCCTGCTGCGGCAGCCTCCCCGGAGGCCTCGGCCCCTCCTGGTACGCCGAACTCGTCGCCCGCGTCCACGCCGCCGGTCTGCGCATCGCCCTCGACACCTCGGGACCCGCCCTGCTCGCCGCCCTCCGCGAACACCCCGACGTCGTCAAACCCAACGCCGAGGAACTCGCCGAGGCCGTCGGCCGCCCCCTCACCACCGTCGGCGACGCCCTCAAGGCCGCCGAGGACCTGTGCGAGACGGGCGCCCGCGCGGTCCTCGCCAGCCTCGGCTCCGCCGGCCAGCTCCTCGTCGACGCCGACGGCGCCTGGTACGGCGCCGCCCCCGTCGACGCCGTCCGCAGCAACGTCGGCGCCGGCGACGCCTCCCTCGCCGGCTTCCTCGTCGCCGGCGGGCGCGGACCGGAGGCGCTCGCCTCCGCCGTCGCCCACGGCGCCGCCGCCGTACGCCTCCCCGGCAGCGTCATGCCCACCCCCGACGACCTCGACCCCGCCGCCGTGACCGTCACCGCCGACATCCCCGCCGACCGGCCGCTGGACGGAGCGGCCGGATGACACCCACCGACCCCACGTCTCACGACCTCTCCTACGAGCTCCCCCGTCCCCCTCTCGTCCCCACCCCCGCCCGCCCCGCCGTACGGGCCACTCGGGCGATACGCGTGCGAAGGAGCCCGCGATGAGCGACACCATCACCGCGGACCTGGTCGACCTCGACCTGTCCGCCGACACCAAGGAAGCGGCGGCCCGCGCCCTCGCCGAGCGCATGGCGGCCCAGGGCCGGGTCACCGACCTGGAGGGCTTCCTGGCCGACGTCGCCGCACGTGAGGCCCAGATGCCGACGGGCCTCGACGGCGGCATCGGCATCCCGCACTGCCGCAGCGCACACGTCACCGAGCCGACCCTCGCCTTCGGCCGCAGCGGCGCCGGCATCGACTTCGGCGCCCCCGACGGGCCCGCCGACCTGATCTTCCTCATCGCCGCCCCGGCCGGCGCCGACGACGCCCACCTCACCCTGCTGTCCGCCCTCGCCCGGCGGCTGATGAACACCGAGTTCACGGACGCCCTGCGCGCGGAGACCGACGCGGAGCACGCGGCGGCGCTGATCCGAGGGGAGGCGACGGCTCCCGAGACGGCTGCCGGGAACGCGGCTCCTGGGAACGCGGCTGACGAGGGTGCGGCTTCCGAGGGTGCGGCTTCCGTGGGTGCGGACACCGCCCCCGACGACTCCGTGGCGGCGTCGGCGGCGGCCTCCGCCGACGCCGCCACGGGCCCCGCCGCCCCCGACGGCGACCGGCCCTTCCGGATCGTCGCCGTCACCTCCTGCCCGACCGGCATCGCCCACACCTACATGGCCGCCGAGTCGCTGGAGAAGGCGGGCCGCGAGGCGGGCGTCGAGATCGTCGTCGAGACCCAGGGATCCGCCGGCTTCACCCGGCTCGACCCGGCCGTGATCGCCGCCGCGGACGGCGTCGTCCTCGCCCACGACGTCCCCGTACGGGACAAGCAGCGCTTCGCCGGGAAGCCCACCGTCGACACCGGTGTGAAGGCCGCGATCAACCGCCCCGCCGACCTGATCGGCGAGGTCCGCGACAAGGCCGCACGCGGCGTGACCACCGAGGCCGCCCCCGCCGCCGGGTCCACCCCCGTCGAACGCGCCGGCACGGACGACGAGGGCTACGGCACCCGTCTGCGCCGCTGGCTGATGTCCGGCGTCAGCTACATGGTCCCGTTCGTCGCCGCGGGCGGACTGCTCATCGCCCTGGGCTTCGCGATCGGCGGCTACGAGATCAACGAGGCCCCGTCGGTCATGGACCACTTCGTGTGGACCCAGGCCGCCAGCTGGGGCGCGCTGCTCTTCCAGATCGGCGGCGTCGCCTTCGGCTTCCTCGTCCCCGTCCTCGCCGGATACATCGCCTACGGCATGGCCGACCGGCCCGGACTCGTCCCCGGCTTCGTCGGCGGCGCCATCTCCCTCACCATCAACGCCGGCTTCCTCGGCGGCCTCGCCGCCGGACTGATCGCCGGCGGTGTGGTGCTCGCCGTCCAGAAGGTGAACATCCCGGCGGCGCTGCGCGGCATCATGCCGGTGGTGGTGATCCCGCTGATCTCCTCGGCGGTCGTCGGCTTCCTGATGTTCGTCGTCATCGGCAAGCCCATCGCGGAGGCCCAGAAGGGCATGACCGACTGGCTGGGCGGCCTCACCGGCGCCAACGCCGTCCTCCTGGGCGCCCTTCTCGGCCTGATGATGTGCTTCGACCTCGGCGGCCCCGTCAACAAGGTCGCCTACACCTTCGCCACCGCCGGCATCGCCGTCGCGAACCCCAGCGACTCCGCGATGAAGGTCATGGCCGCCGTCATGGCGGCCGGCATGGTCCCGCCCCTCGCGATGGCACTCGCCACCACCGTGCGCGGCCGCCTCTTCAACCGCGCCGAACGCGAGAACGGCAAGGCCGCCTGGGTCCTCGGCGCCTCCTTCATCTCCGAGGGCGCCATCCCCTTCGCCGCCGCCGACCCGCTCCGCGTCATCCCCGCCTCGATGGCCGGCGGCGCGGTCACCGGTGCCCTGTCCATGGCGTTCGGCGCCACCCTGCGCGCACCCCACGGCGGCATCTTCGTGGTGCCCCTCATCGGCAACCCGCTGCTCTACCTCGTCGCCATCGCAGCCGGCGTCGGCGTCACCACGGCCCTCGTGATCGTCCTCAAGGGCCTGCGTGGCGCCGCCGGCCCGGCCGCCCCGGTGACGGGCGAGGACACCGCCCCCGCACCGGCGGCCGGAGGCACCGGAACGAGCAAGGAAACGGTCGCCGCGCGGACGGTGTGACGATGCGTCCGTTTGGGGGTGTGTGTGCAGTTCATGCCTAGTGCGATATAGATCACGATCGTCACGGTCCGGGGTACAACTCCCCGGACCGTGGTGTGTACTGGGCGGCATGGCTGAGCACGAGACCCTCTCGCGGACGACGGGTGCCACCGTCGTCACCCTGGTGGTTGTGGCCTGCGCCGCCGGTCTGGCCGACGCCCTCCGGCGCCGCCTGCGCCTGCGCAGGCGCACGCGCCACCACGCCGGGGCGGAGCCCGCCCCGGTGCACACCCACCACGGGGCCCCGACCATCCCGCGTCAGCGGGCCACAGGCCCGAGCGCGGAGACCGTACGCCTCACCGAGGCCGAACGCGACGCGTTCGCCGTCCTCGTACGGCGTCTCTCCGAAGGGGACTAGGCCGGTCCCGGGCCCCGCTCAGGGGTTCGGCGGCCCTGCGCGGCCCTGCGCTCCATCGCCCGCCGCGCGGCGTCCTCACTCGCGTACACCTCGCACATGTGCCGCCCGTCCGGCGTCACCGTGTGCTCGACCTCCCACAGCGAGACCTCACCGCCGTCACCCAGCAGGAACGCGTGCTCGTACAGCGAGAAGCACAGCGCCGCACGGCCCGCCCGCGACGGACGGCCGAACGCCTGCGTGATGCGATGCGCGCACGCCGTCGACAGCAGCGCCGCCGTCTCGGCGTCCGGCCGGTCCTCGTTCTCCGCCCGGCGCAGTAAACGCCGGGCGTGATCGGGGGAGTCGTCCGGGACGTACACCTGGCGTACCGCGGGCAGCGTGAAAGCCGGTGCCGTCACCGGCAGTTCGAAGTCCGGGGCCTCCGGCGGCAGCGGCAGCCGCGCGGTCGCCGTCCGCAGCTCCTCCTCGTCCACGTACACCTCGTGCTGCGGCTCGCTGCCCGGGACGGTGTTGTGGACCAGCTCCCACAGCGTCAGTGCCGCACCGTCCGCCAGCAGCCACGTGTGCCGGTACGTCTCCCGGTGCAGCCCCGCGCTGTGGTGCGCCGAATGCAGGGAACCGTCGTGCGCCAGCGCGCAGTCCAGTCGGCGGATCGTCTCGTCCGGCAACTCGAAGGAGTTCAGGGCGCGGCCCAGGAGGCGCGCGAGGTGCTCCTCCGGTGAGTCGGACGAGTCAGGTGGTTCGCACGCTGCCGTCTCGTACGGAACGCTCAAGGTTTCTCCCGGCGTTGCTGCATGTCACCTTGTGGGTGCATACCGTAGCCCCTCGGCCGGACGTCGTGTCCGGGAACCGGGAAAACGTATGCCCGGACGACGAGCGGAACACGCGAGAAGTTGTGGATGAACCTCACCCCGACATGAATTGTTCCTGGTCGAACGGTACTTCAGGGGCGCGTGGCGGAGGGGGTGCGCGCCGCCCCCGCGCACGCCGGTGACCCCGCCCCTCCCGTTCCGCCGTCCGAAACGACTGGACGTGCCGCCTCGGCGGTGACGTAAGTTGCGGAGCGCTTCCTTCCGCACCCTACGCACGAGAAATGAGGCCCCGGAGTGAGCGACCAGGAGAAGACGAGCCTGTGGCAGGGTTTCAAGGCCTTCCTGATGCGCGGGAACGTGGTCGATCTGGCGGTGGCGGTCGTCATCGGCGCCGCCTTCACCAACATCGTCAACTCGGTCGTGGAAGGCATCATCAACCCGCTGGTGGGTGCGTTCGGCACCCAGAACCTCGACGGCTACACGTCCTGCCTGAAGGGCCCCTGCGAGGGCACCGGGGACGCGGCGACCGGGGTGCGGATCCTGTGGGGCTCGGTGCTCGGCGCGACGCTGCAGTTCGTGATCACGGCGGCGGTCGTCTACTTCCTGATGGTGCTGCCCATGGCGAAGTACCTGGCCCGCGTGGAGGCGCGCCGGAAGGCGAAGGAAGGCGCCCACGAGGTCGTCGAGGTGACCGAGCTGGAGGTCCTGAAGGAGATCCGGGACGCGCTGCTGGCCGAGCGCGCGCAGGGCGGGGGCAGGAGCACTCGGGCGGACGGCGGCGGGCAGACCGGCGACGGGCGGTAGGGGACCCCGCCGCCCGGTCAGATGTGGTGGGGCGGCTTCTCGTCGAGGAAACGCCTCAGGTCGGCGGCGCTGTCGCCGGACGGGCGCTCGCCCCAGCCGCGGTCCGTGTCGTCGGAGGCCGGCTGGTCCAGGGGGTCGTCGAAGACCAGCGCGGGCTTCGGCTCGCGCGGCGGCTCGGGAGCGGTACTCATGCGTCCAGGGTACGGCCGGGGCCGTAAGGGCATGACTGCCTCCATGAAAGCTGACGCTCTGACGGATGTGGCCGGCGTGCGCGTGGGACACGCGACGCGGATTGGCGACGGATGGCTCACCGGGACCACGGTGGTGCTCGCCCCCGAGGGCGGCGCGGTCGCCGCGGTGGACGTGCGCGGCGGAGGACCCGGCACGAAGGAGACCGACGCGCTGGACCCGCGCAACGTGGTGCAGCGCGTGGACGCGGTCACCCTGACCGGCGGCAGCGCCTTCGGCCTGGACGCGGCGTCGGGGGTGATGGCCTGGCTGGAGGAGCGGGGCCGCGGGGTGCGGGTCGGTCCGGAGCCGACCCACGTGGTGCCGGTCGTGCCGGCCGCCTGCGTCTTCGACCTGCGCCGCGGCGGGGACTTCCGGGCCCGGCCGGACGCCGCCCTGGGCCGCGAGGCGATCGAGGCCGCCGCGGCCACGGATCCTGGGGCGCCGGTGCCGCAGGGCTGCGTGGGCGCCGGGACGGGTGCCGTCGTGGGCCGGCTCAAGGGCGGGGTCGGCTCGGCGAGCACGGTCCTGCCGTCCGGGGTGACCGTGGCCGCGCTGGTGGTGGCCAACGCGGTGGGATCGGCGGTGGACCTGGAGACGGGGGTGCTCTACGGGGAGTACTTCGGCGGACGCCCGCGGCTGCCCGATCCCGAGGTGCACCGGGCCGCACGGCGCCGGCTGGCGGAGGCGGCCGAGCGCAACGCCCCGCCGCCGATGAACACGACCCTCGCCGTGGTCGCCACCGACGCCGACCTGACCCGCGCGCAGGCGCAGAAGGTGGCCGGCACCGCGCACGACGGCATCGCGCGCGCCGTCCGCCCGGTGCATCTGCTGAACGACGGCGACACCGTCTTCACCCTGGCCACCGGCACGCGCCCGCTGGACGCGAAGGATCCGCTCGCGCTGAACGAGGTGCTCGCGGCGGGCGCGGACCTGGTGACCCGGGCGATCGTCCGCGCCGTGCGGGCCGCCGCCCCGGTGGACGGTCCCGGCGGTGCGTGGCCGTCGTACGGGGAGCTGTACGGGGGGAGCTGAGGGGGCGGGCGGGGTCGGACACCGGCCGGTCACGGCGCCCGGCGCCGCGCGCCTCACCACAGCGTCACCGCCAGCCGTGCCGTCGCGCTCGCGCCCGCCAGCTCGGCCGCCGTGTCGCGCGGCACCGACAGGACGACCAGGGCGCCCCCGTCGTCGCCCGGCGGCTCCGGCACCTCCGTGACCCGCGCCCCGCGCGCGACCACCCGCGCCTGTGAGCCGGACACCGTCTCCCCGGCCGCGATCACGTCGACCCGGTCGCCGGGCCGCAGCAGCCGGACCGTGGCCGCGTCGGCGATCCGCACCGGCGCGCCGACGGTCGTGCCCGCGCGCCGCTGCCGTACGGGACGGTCGTCGCCGCCGGACGCCATGGGTGTGCCGGCCGCCGCCCTGGCCGGCTCGGGGTGTCCGCGTGAGCGGTCGGTGTCCCTCGGGCCCGCCGCGACGAGCGCCGCCGCGGTCACCGCGAGACCGACCGCCACCGCCCGCCTCCGGTGTCGCGCCAGCCGGCCCGCGAGCGGCAGCGCACCGCGCACCCGCACCGGGTCGAACGGCGGCACCCCGCACGGCGGCGGCACATCGGCGCCGTGCGGACGCGGGAACGGGGAACGACGGTACGCGGACGACGCGGACGACGCAGAGGGCGCGGAGGGCGCGGAGGGCGCGGACGTCATGGACGACATGGACACGGGACCACCACCTGGGACGCGGGAACGGCTTGCGCACCCCACGATGAAGCCCCCGACGGAATCCCGCCGGGGGCTGTGAACACATCCTCGGTTGTGGAAAACCGCCCCACCCGAACGAGCGCCTCCGCGTTCCACACCTCCTTGGCGCCGCGCCTCCGCGCAGCCCGCCCGCCGCCGCGTGCGCGGCCCGACGCCGCCTACGGCAACGCGAACCCCGGATCCATCCCTCCCAGCGCCGACGCGCACAGACAGTCCCGCTCCTCCGTCGACGGCAACGCCGCCACCGCGTCGAACAGCACCCCCCGCAGCCGGTCCACGTTCGCCGCGAACACCTGCAGCACCTCGTCGTGGGAGACGCCCTCACCCGTCTCGGCACCCGCGTCCAGGTCCGTGACCAGCGTCAACGACGTGTAGCAGAGCTCCAGCTCACGGGCGAGCGCCGCCTCCGGGTGCCCGGTCATGCCCACCACGGACCAGCCCTGCGCCTGGTGCCACAGCGACTCGGCGCGGGTGGAGAAGCGCGGGCCCTCGACGACGACCAGCGTGCCGCCGTCGACCGCCTCCCAGTCCCGGCCGCGCGCCGCCTTCAGCGCGGACGCCCGTCCGGTGGGGCAGTAGGGGTCGGCCAGGGACACATGGACGACGTTCGGCACGGTGCCGTCGGGCAGCGGCAGCCCGTCGAAGTACGTGTTGACCCGGGACTTGGTGCGGTCCACGAGCTGGTCCGGCACCAGGAGCGTGCCGGGGCCGTACTCGGGGCGCAGGCCGCCCACCGCGCACGGGCCGAGGACCTGGCGCACGCCCACCGACCGCAGCGCCCACAGGTTGGCGCGGTAGTTGATGCGGTGCGGGGGCAGGTGGTGGCCGCGTCCGTGCCGGGGCAGGAAGGCGACCCTCCGGCCGGCCACCTCGCCGAGGAAGAGGGAGTCGCTGGGCGCCCCGTAAGGGGTGTCGACCTGGACCTCGGTCACGTCGTCGAGGAAGGAGTAGAAGCCGGATCCGCCGATCACGCCGATCTCGGCGTTCGCCATGTTCGCCATGGCCCGACCCTAACGGCACCCGGAAACGCCGGGAGGGAGCCCCGTCGGCCGTCCCTGGAGGCGCCGGAAACGCCGAGGGCCCCGCCGTCGGGAGACGGCAGGGCCCCGGGAAGCGCGCGTCAGGCGGTCAGGCCGCCGTCGTGCTCGTCGAGCTGCCGGAGGAACCGGACGAGGACGAGCTGGAACCGGAGTCCGACGACGAGGAGCTCGACGACGAGGACCCGGAGGACTTCGACGACGCCGGCGAGGAGCTCGACGAGGAGCCGCGGCTGTCGTTGCGGTAGAAACCGGAACCCTTGAAGACGATGCCGACCGCGGAGAACACCTTCTTCAGGCGGCCCTGGCAGCTGGGGCACTCGGTCAGAGCGTCGTCGGTGAACTTCTGCACCGCCTCGAGGCCCTCGCCGCACTCGGTGCACTGGTACTGGTAGGTCGGCACTGTCTTCCTCCTGGCACTCTCACTCAATGAGTGCTAACGACGGTCCATAGTGACGCATTCCGTGGGCCTAGTCCACTGCGACGGGCTCGCGGTGACCCATGCCACGTGCGACCGTACGCCCGCGCGGAGCACCCGCGAGCCGCGAGCGCAGCGCCAGCAGGGTCGCCAGGGCGAGCAGCGTGCCGCCCATCGGCACCAGGAATCCGGCGCCGTCCCACAGCCGGTCCTCGAACTGTCCGGCGACGGTGACGGCGGCGGCCTGGCCCAGCGCGACGGCGCCGGTCAGCCAGGTGAACGCCTCGGTGCGGGCGCCCGCCGGGACGAGGCTCTCCACCAGCGTGTAGCCGGTGATCAGCGCCGGGGCGATGCACATGCCGACCAGCAGGCCGAGCGCGCCCAGCAGCAGCGCCGAGTCGGCCGTCCACAGCGCGGAGGCGGCCAGCGCGAGGGCGGCGTAGGCGACGACCAGGCGGCGCTGCGGGGCGACCTTCCAGGCGATCGCGCCGCAGGCGAGGCCCGCGAGCATGTTGCCGGCGGCGAAGACGCCGTAGAGGACGCCGTTGAGGCCGGGTTCGCCGATGGACTCGGTGAACGCGGCCAGGGAGACCTGCATGCCGCCGAAGACGGAGCCGATGCCGAGGAACGTCACGATCAGCACGCGCACGCCGGGCACGCGCAGCGCGGAGGCGTGCCGTACGCGCGGGTGGCCGTCGGCGGTCGTGGCGACCGGCGGCTGGGTGCCCTTCTGGGCGGCGAACAGCAGACCGCCGACCAGGGTGAGCGCGGCCTCGGTGACCAGGCCCGCGGACGGATCGACCGTCGTGCACAGGGCGGTGGCGAGCAGCGGGCCGACGACGAAGGTGAACTCGTCGGTGACGGACTCGAAGGCCGCGGCGGTCGCCATCAGCGGGGAGCCCTTGAGGCGGACGCCCCAGCGGGCGCGGACCATCGGCCCGACCTGTGGCACGGAGGCGCCGGTGGGGACGGCCGCGGCGAACAGCGCCCACAGGGGGGCGTCGTTCAGCGCGAGGGCGGTGAGGGCGAGTCCGGCGGCCGCGTGCACCAGCACGCCCGGCACCAGCACGGCACGCTGGCCGTGGCGGTCGGCGAGCCGGCCGGTGTACGGGGCGAACAGCGCCATCGAGACGCCGGTGACGGCCGCGACGGCGCCGGCCGCGCCGTAGGAGCCGGTGGTGTGCTGGACGAGCAGCACGATGGACAGGGTGAGCATCGCGAACGGCTGGCGTGCCGCGAAGCCGGGGAGCAGGAACGTCCACGCGCCGCGGGTGCGCAGCAGGCGGCCGTATCCCGGTCGGGAGGTGGCCGCCGAGTCCTTCGACGTGGTGACCGTGGATGCCACGGCCCGTGCCTTTCCGCCACCTGGTAGCGCCCCGCGCGCGGTCGCGCGGGCACGCCGAGAGCTGTCCTCTTGCGCTGACTGCGGTAGATACCGGCGCCACAGCTCAGGGCGCCCGGCCGCCATACGGTCGCGCCAGCTCTGCGTCAGGCAGAGTTGGTCCGATCTGGGGTCGCTTCATGATACAGAGGTCGACGGCGTGCCCGCCTGTGAAAGTGAGCACCCTCTCAGCGTCCGGCCTGCGATCCTTCGGTGTCGCGGCCGTTGCCCAGCCAGCCGGCGAGCTTGCCGCCCCGGGCGACCGCGCGCAGCCGGCGCTCCGCCGCGTCCCGTACCGGGTCGGTGGCGACGACGAGGAGTTCGTCCCCGCGGCGCAGCATCGTCTCCGGTGACGGCACGAAGGACGTCCCGTCCCGCACGACGAGGGTGACCGCGGACCCGGCGGGCAGCCGCAGTTCGCCGACCTCGACGCCGTGCATCCGCGACCCGGAGGGGACGGTGACCGACAGCAGATGGCCGCGCAGCCGCTCCAGGGGCGCCGACTCGACGCCCAGGTCGGCGGCGCCGGAGTCGCCGAGCCGCAACAGCCGGGCCAGCGCGGGCAGCGTCGGGCCCTGCACCAGGGTGTAGACGACGACCAGCAGGAAGACGATGTTGAAGATCCGCTCGCTGCCGTCGACGCCCTGCACCATCGGGATGGTCGCCAGGATGATGGGCACGGCGCCGCGCAGTCCCGCCCAGGACATCAGGGTCTGCTCCTGCCAGGGCACCCGGAACGGCACCAGGCAGGCGACGACGCTGAGCGGACGGGCCACCATCGTGAGCACCAGCCCGACGACCAGCGCGGGCACGATGTCGTCGCCGAGCTCGTGCGGCGTGACCAGCAGGCCGAGCAGCACGAACATGCCGATCTGGGCGAGCCAGCCGAGCCCCTCGGCGAAGCCGCGGGTGGCGGGCCAGTGCGGCAGCCCGGCGTTGCCGAGCAGCATCGAGGCGAGGTAGACGGCGAGGAAGCCGCTGCCGTGGACGAGCGCGCCGGCCGCGTAGGCGGTGACCGCGATGGCCATGACGGCGATGGGGTAGAGGCCGGAGGCGGGCAGCGCCACGTGCCGCAGGCCCCAGGCGCCGAGCCAGCCGACGGCGAGGCCGATGGCGGCGCCGATCGCCAGCTCCAGGAGGATCTCGCCGATCAGCACGTACCAGTGCTCGACCGGACCGGCCGTGGAGAAGGCCACCACGAGGATCACGACGGGGGCGTCGTTGAAGCCGGACTCGGCCTCAAGGGTCCCCCGCACCCGCGCGGGCAGCGGCACCTTCCGCAGTACCGAGAAGACGGCCGCCGCGTCCGTCGAGGAGACGACCGCGCCGATGATGAGCGCCTGCCGCCACTCCAGCCCGATCAGCAGGTGCGCCGCCGTGGCCGTCACGCCGACGCTCACGGCGACGCCGGCCAGCGCCAGCGCGGCGGCCGAGGGCAGGACCGGTCTGATTTCGGTCCACTTCGTGCCCAGACCGCCCTCGGCGAGGATCACGACCAGGGCCGCGTACCCGATGACCTGGGTCAACTCGGCGTTGTCGAACTGGATGTCGCCGATGCCGTCCTGGCCGATGGCGATGCCGATGCCCAGGTAGACGAGCAGGCTGGGGAGCCCGCTGCGCGAGGAGATCCGGACCGCCGCCACGGCGACGAGCAGAACGACCGAGCACACGAGCAGGAGCTGGTTGAGGTGGTGGACAGTCAGCGGCGTTCCCTTCCCCGGCCCTGGCGCACCCGTGAGGGAGCGCGCGTCCGTCGCGGGCGATGCGCCCGCTTTCCGGGCGAACCGCTTCGATTGTCACGGCGAACTACTTCGTTACCTTACCTAACTCTTGACGCGTTCTTGACGCGAAAGGCGGCAAGATCGAACGCCCGTCCGGGCTGGTTCCCCACTCCGCGTCAAGGGGCGCGGAGCCCTGCGCCTATCGTTGCTCCAGCGCTCAGTTAAAAGCACAGCCCGACCTGCCGCTCGCGTTAGGACAGCAAGGACAGCGATGCCCACCGACACCACCGCCGCCGCCGCCTCCACGGGTCAGCAGGCCGCCGGCACGTCCGGCAGGAAGAAGGGGCGCAAAGGCCGCCTCCTCGTGCTCGTCCTGGTGCTGGCCCTGATCGGAGGCGTCGCCTACGGGGCGTACTGGTCCGTCAGTACCGTGCGCGCCTCCTTCCCGCAGACCAAGGGGTCGATCACCCTCGAGGGACTGTCCGGGCCCGTCGACGTCAGACGCGACGGCTACGGCATCCCGCAGATCTACGCCTCCTCCGACGAGGACCTGTTCATGGCGCAGGGCTACGTCCAGGCACAGGACCGGTTCTACGAGATGGACGTGCGCCGGCACATGACGTCCGGCCGGCTGTCGGAGATGTTCGGCGCGGGCCAGGTCGACAACGACGCGTTCCTGCGCACCCTCGGCTGGGACCGCATCGCGAAGCAGGAGTACGAGGAGAAGCTGTCCCCCGCCACCAAGAAGTACCTCCAGGCGTACGCCAAGGGCGTCAACGCCTACCTGGAGGGCAAGCAGGGCAAGGACATCTCCCTCGAGTACGCGGCGCTGAGCTTCGAGAACGACTACAAGCCCGGCGCGTGGACGCCGGTCGACTCCGTGGCCTGGCTGAAGGCGATGGCCTGGGACCTGCGCGGCAACATGCAGGACGAGATCGACCGGGCGCTGCTGACCAGCCGCCTCGGCCCGAAGCAGATCGCCGACCTGTACCCGTCGTACCCGTACAGCCGGAACAAGCCGATCGTGCAGGAGGGCGGCTACGACGAGGGCAGCGGCACGTTCGAGGCCGAGGGCGGCTCGGGTGACGGTGAGGGCGAGGGCGACGGGACCGGCTCGGGCGAGGGCGCCGGTTCGGAGCTCGGTGGCGGCACGGAAGGCGGCACGGGAGCCGGTGCGGAGGGCGACGCGGCCGGCTTCGAGAGCCAGCTCACCGGCCTCCAGCGGGTGTTGGAGGACCTCCCCACCGCCGTCGGCGTGAACGGCGACGGCATCGGCTCCAACTCCTGGGTCGTCTCAGGCCAGCACACCGTCTCCGGCAAGCCGCTGCTCGCCAACGACCCGCACCTGTCGGCCTCGCTGCCGTCCGTCTGGTACCAGATGGGCCTGCACTGCCGCGACGTCTCCGACAAGTGCCGCTACGACGTCACGGGGTACACCTTCGCGGGCATGCCCGGCGTGATAATCGGCCACAACCAGGACATCGCCTGGGGCCTGACCAACTCCGGCGTGGACGTCACCGACCTGTACCTGGAGAAGATCACCGGCGACGGCTACCAGTACGGCGACAAGGTGGTGCCGTTCGAGACGCGCGAGGAGATCATCAAGGTCGCCGGCGGCGCCTCCCGGAAGATCGTCGTGCGTGAGACCAACAACGGCCCGCTGCTGTCCGACCGTTCGGACGAGCTGGTGAAGACCGGCAAGAAGGCCACCGTCGACAGCGCGGCCCCCGACCGGGGCGACGGCTACGCCGTGGCGCTGCGCTGGACCGCCCTGGACCCCGGCCGCACCATGGACGCCGTCTTCGCGATCAACCGCGCCAAGGACTGGGACGACTTCCGCGAGGCCTCCGAGCTTTTCGAGGTGCCCTCGCAGAACCTCGTCTACGCGGACACCGAGGGCCACATCGGCTACACCCTGCCGGGCAGGATCCCGACCCGGGCGGAGAAGCACGACGGTTCCGTCCCCGCCCCCGGCTGGGACCCGGACTACGAGTGGACCGGCTGGGTCGACCAGGACGAACTGCCCTACGAGTTCGACCCGGAGCGCGGCTACATCGTCACCGCCAACCAGGCCGTCGTCGACGAGGACTACCCGTACACGCTGACCACCGACTGGGGCTACGGCGCCCGCAGCCAGCGGATCAACGACCTGATCCAGTCGAAGATCAAGGACGGCGGGAAGATCTCCACGGACGACATGCGGCAGATGCAGCTGGACAACTCCAGCTCCATCGCCAAGCTGCTGGTGCCCGAACTGCTCAAGATCGACGTCGACGACGAGCACGTCCGCGAGGCGCAGAAGCTGCTGGAGGGCTGGGACTACACCCAGGACGCCGACTCGGCGGCCGCCGCGTACTTCAACTCCGTCTGGCGCAACATCCTCAAGCTCTCCTTCGGGCACAAGCTGCCCAAGGAGGTGCGGGTCAAGGGCCAGTGCCTGTGGGTCGAGCCGGCCAACACCACCGGTCCGGCCGACGAGGCGGGCAAGGTCCGCGAGTGCGGCCAGCGCTCCGCGAGCCAGGCGCAGCCGGACGGCGGCGACCGCTGGTTCGAGGTGGTCCGCCGGCTGATGGCCGACGAGGACAGCGAGTGGTGGACCACGCCGAAGCGCGGTACCCGGCCCGCCGCCGAGAACCGCGACCAGCTGTTCAAGCGGGCCCTGATCGACGCCCGCTGGGAGCTGACCGCCAAGCTCGGCAAGGACATCGACACCTGGAGCTGGGGCCGGCTGCACCGCCTGTTCCTGGACAACCAGACGCTCGGCAGCGACGGGCCCGGCATCGTGAAGTACGTGCTCAACCGCGGCCCGTGGAAGCTCGGCGGCGGCGAGGCCACCGTCAACGCCACCGGCTGGAACGCCGCCGGCGGCTACGGGGTGGTGTGGGTGCCGTCCATGCGGATGGTCGTCAACCTCGGCGACCTCGACAAGTCCCGCTGGATCAACCTCACCGGCGCCTCCGGGCACGCCTACAACGCCCACTACGTCGACCAGACGGACAAGTGGGCCGAGGGCGAACTGCTGGAGTGGGCCTACTCGGAGAAGGCGGTCGAGGACTCCACCACCGACCACCTGGTGCTCAAGCCCTGACCCGCCGCCGCACCCCGCGGACACGACGGCCGGCCTCCACGCGCGCGTGGAGGCCGGCCCGCGTCTCTCAGGCCTCCGGGGCGGGCCGGCCGAACCGCCGCACCCCGGACGGGGTCACCACCGCGTCCACCGGCCGGTCGTGCGGCTCCTCCGGCACCCGCTCCACGACCTCCCAGTCGTACAGCAGCACCACCAGCGCCGGACGCACCCGCGCCCGCTCCAAGCGGGCGAGGACACGGTCGTAGGAGCCGCCGCCGCGGCCCAGGCGCATTCCGCGGGTGTCCACCGAGAGACCGGGCAGCAGCACGGCGTCCGCCTCCGTCACGGCATCGGGCCCCAGCCGCTCCCCGGCGGGCTCGAGCAGCGTCATCCGCCCGCCGCCGTGACGCGCGGGCAGCAGGGAGTCCGGGCCCCGGTACACGCCCCACGCCAGGTCGTTGTCGGGCAGCAGCGCGGGCAGCAGCACCCGCACGCCCCGGGCGCGCAGCGCGTCCAGCAGCGCCGGCGTGCCCGGTTCGCTTCCCACGGAGACGTACGCGGCCACCGTGCGGGCCCCGGCCAGCTCGGGCAGCGCGAGCGCCCGGCGGGCCAGGGCGGCGGCGTGCCCCTGAACGTCATCGGCCGTCAATCCGTTCCTCGCCTGGAGGACTTCGCGCCGCCGCGTGCGCTTGTCAGGTTCGGGCTGGCCCTGGTTCTGTCTCAAGTCGATTCCCGTACGGTCATAATGTGCTCATATGAGCATTTTTTCAGCGGAGTCACAGATTCAGTACAAAGACACCGGCTAGGGTGTCGCTCATGTCTCAGTCACACCCGCGGATCAGCAAGGCTGTCATCCCCGCCGCCGGCCTCGGCACCCGGTTCCTGCCGGCCACCAAGGCCACGCCCAAGGAGATGCTGCCGGTGGTCGACAAGCCGGCGATCCAGTACGTGGTCGAAGAGGCCGTCGCCGCCGGCCTCGACGACGTCCTCATGGTCACGGGCCGCAACAAGCGCCCGCTCGAGGACCACTTCGACCGCAACTACGAACTCGAGTCCGCGCTCGAGAAGAAGGGCGACGGCGAACGTCTCGCCAAGGTCCAGGAGTCCAGCGACCTCGCCACCATGCACTACGTCCGCCAGGGCGACCCCAAGGGCCTCGGCCACGCCGTGCTGTGCGCCGCCCCGCACGTCGGCGACGAGCCTTTCGCCGTCCTCCTCGGCGACGACCTGATCGACCCGCGCGACCCGCTGCTCCAGCGCATGATCGAGGTGCAGCAGGAGCACGGCGGCAGCGTCGTCGCGCTGATGGAGGTGGCCCCCGAGCAGATCCACCTCTACGGCTCCGCCGCCGTCGAGGCCACCACCGACGCCGACGTCGTGCGGCTCAGCGGCCTGGTCGAGAAGCCCTCCCGCGAGGAGGCGCCCTCTCACTACGCCATCATCGGCCGCTACGTCCTCGACCCGGCCGTCTTCGACGTGCTGAGCAAGACCGAGCCCGGCCGCGGCGGCGAGATCCAGCTGACCGACGCCCTCCAGCAGCTCGCCGCGGACGCCACGCTCGGCGGACCGGTGCACGGCGTCATCTTCCAGGGCCGCCGCTATGACACCGGCGACCGCGGGGACTACCTGCGTGCCATTGTCCGTCTCGCGTGCGAACGTGAGGACCTGGGACCGGACTTCCGGACCTGGCTCCAGCGATTCGTCACCGAGGAGATGCAGCAACGTTGAGCAGCGCCGCGCCCCGCACCGCAGAACCGGACCACCTCTGGTCGGTGGACGAGCACCTGGACGACATCCTCGCGACCGTCCGCCCGCTCGAACCCATCGAGCTGAACCTGCTCGACGCACAGGGCTGCGTCCTCGTCGAGGACATCACGGTCCCGGTCTCCCTGCCCCCCTTCGACAACAGCTCGATGGACGGCTACGCGGTGCGGGTCGCGGACATCGCCGGCGCGAGCGAGGAGTACCCGGCCTCCCTCGAGGTCGTCGGCGACGTCGCGGCCGGCGCGGCCGACCCCCTGCACGTCGGGCCCGGGCAGGCCGCGCGCATCATGACCGGCGCCCCGCTCCCGCCCGGCGCCGAGACCGTCGTCCCCGTCGAGTGGACCGACGGCGGACTCGGCGAGGGCCCCGTCGCCGGGATGCGCGCCCGCAGCCTCGCCCCCGAGGGCGCCACCGGACAGGTCAGCGTCTACCGCCCCGCGCCCGCCGGCGCGCACGTGCGCGCCCAGGGCAGCGACGTACGGGCCGGCGACCGCGTCCTGGAGGCCGGCACCGTCCTCGGCCCGCCGCAGATCTCCCTCCTCGCCGCCGTCGGCCGCGGCACGGTCCGGGTGCGCCCGCGCCCGCGCGTGGTGGTCCTCTCCACCGGCAGCGAACTCGTCCAGCCCGACGAGCCGCTGCGCCCCGGCCAGATCTACGACTCCAACAGCTTCGCCCTCACCGCCGCCGCCCGCGACGCCGGCGCCATCGCCTACCGCGTCGGCGCCGTCGCCGACGACGCCGAGACCCTCCGCGACACCATCGAGGACCAGCTCGTCCGCGCCGACCTGATGGTCACCTCCGGCGGCGTGAGCGTCGGGGCGTACGACGTCGTCAAGGAGGCGCTCTCGCACGCGGGCGACGAGGACGAGCCCGGCAGCGGCGTGGAGTTCCGCAAGCTCGCCATGCAGCCGGGCAAGCCGCAGGGCTTCGGTTCCATCGGCCCCGACCACACCCCGCTGCTCGCCCTCCCCGGCAACCCGGTCTCCTCCTACGTCTCCTTCGAGCTGTTCGTCCGCCCCGCCATCCGCGCCCTGATGGGGCTCGAGGACGTCCACCGGCCGCGCGTGCGCGCCGAGCTGAGGGCCGAGAAGGCACTGACCTCGCCGAAGGGCCGCCGCCAGTTCCTGCGCGGCCGGTACGCCGACGGCGTCGTCACGCCCGTCGGCGGCGCCGGATCGCATCTGGTCGCCGCCCTCGCCCGGGCGAACGCGCTCGTCGTCGTCCCCGAGGACGTCCAGGACGTGGCGCCGGGCACCGAGGTCGAGGTGGTCCTGCTCGGCTGAGCAGCGCCCGTTGGCGGTACCGTGTCGCGCACAGCAGGCCCGCGCCCCGCACCGCGACGGGCCAGGACCGGGAGCGCCACACCATCATGACCGTGCCTTCCCGGGGGGACACCCCCGGACCCACCGACGACCAGTCCCGTCTGACCCACATCGACGAGGCGGGCGCCGCCCGCATGGTCGACGTGTCCGCCAAGGACGTCACCGCGCGCACCGCACGCGCCACCGGCCGCGTGCTCGTCGCGCCGCGCGTGGTCGAGCTGCTGCGCGGCGAGGGCGTGCCCAAGGGCGACGCGCTCGCCACCGCGCGCATCGCGGGCATCATGGGCGCCAAACGCACCCCCGACCTCATCCCGCTGTGTCACCCCTTGGCGCTGTCCGGTGTGAAACTGGACCTGTCGGTCGCGGACGACGCCGTGGAGATCGCGGCGACCGTACGGACGACGGACCGCACGGGCGTCGAGATGGAAGCCCTCACCGCCGTGTCCGTGGCCGCGCTCACCGTGATCGACATGGTCAAGGCGGTCGACAAGGAGGCGGTCATCACGGACGTGCGGGTGGAGGAGAAGACGGGCGGCAAGTCGGGCGACTGGAGCCGGTCATGACGCACCCCGCGACCCCGTACCGGGCCCTCGTCGTCACGGCGTCCAACCGCGCCGCCGCAGGCGTCTACCAGGACACGGGCGGCCCGCTGATCGCCGAGGGTCTGAAGCGGTTCGGCTTCGCCGTCGACGGCCCCCAGGTGGTCCCCGACGGCGACCCCGTGGAGGCCGCCCTGCGCGCGGCCGCCGACGCCGGGTACGACGTCGTCGTCACCACCGGCGGCACCGGCATCTCGCCCACCGACCGCACCCCCGAGGCCACCCGCCGGGTGATCGACCGCGAGGTCCCCGGCATCGCCGAGGCCATCCGCGCGTACGGCCGGGACAAGGTGCCCACCGCCGCCCTCTCCCGCGGCCTCGCCGGCGTCGCGGGCACCTCGCTGATCGTCAACCTCCCCGGGTCGAGCGGCGGGGTGAAGGACGGTCTCGCCGTCCTGGAGCCGCTGTTGAGGCACGCGGTGGACCAGCTGCGCGGCGGGGACCATCCCCGTCCGGACGCCGACGACGGGGGTGCGCGCTGAACACCCCGTACTGGCCCGTGGAGCTGGTGGACGGCGACATCGTCCTCCGGCCGATAAAGCTGCGCGACCAGAAGGCCTGGCGCGAGGTGAACCGCCGCAACCGCGACTGGCTGCGGCCCTGGGAGGCGACCATCCCGCCGCCCACGCCCAGCGGCCCCGTCACCCACCGCCCCACCTACCGGCAGATGGTGCGCCACCTGCGCTCCGAGGCGAGCGCGGGCCGCATGCTGCCGTTCGTCATCGAGTACCAGGGGCGCCTGGTCGGACAGTTGACGGTCGCCGGGATCACCTGGGGCTCCATGTGCTCCGGGCACATCGGCTACTGGGTGGACGAGGCCGTCGCCGGACGGGGCGTGGTGCCCACGTCCGTCGCGATGGCCGTCGACCACTGTTTCCGCACCGTCGGACTGCACCGCATCGAGGTCTGCATTCGCCCCGAGAACGGCCCCAGCCGCAGGGTCGTGGAGAAACTCGGATTCCGCGAGGAAGGGCTGCGCCCGCGCTATCTCCACATCGACGGCGCGTGGCGCGACCATCTCGTGTTCGCGCTCACCGCGGAAGAAGTCCCGGACGGTCTACTCTCCCGCTGGCGCCGCGCCCGCGCGCGGGAGCGGTCGGGCCATGAGCTGCCCGGACGCGAACAGCGCGACCACGGAATCCAGCACGGCCCCACTAATTGAATATACGTTCGAATTGCGGTGCGGGACGACCGACTCGGAACCGGCAATTACCGGGATCCGGCGACTGTCCGATCGCATCCATCACAAGAAAAGTTCGAAATATCAGCCAGATCGTGCGACACACCGGCCCAATTGGCCTATGGCCCCGTGCAAACCCCTCTACGGTGTGAGACGTGAGCAGCAGCGGCCTCATCTACGCAGTCATCGTCGGGGCCTGGGCCGCCTACTTGGTGCCGATGTGGCTCCGTAGGCAGGACGAGCTGAACGAGGCACGTCCGACGGAACGCTTCAGCACCGCCATCCGGCTGCTGTCCGGACGGGCGGGCATGGAGCGCCGGTACGCCAAGGACCTGCGGGCGCGCTCCGCCGACGAGGGGGAGCAGGGCGTCCACGACCCGGATGCGATCACCGACTCGGTGGACGTCCGGGCCTTCGCCGTGTCCCAGACCCGTCCGCAGACCCAGGTGCCCGTACCGCCCCTCCTGGACGAGCGTCCGGAACCGGGCCGCGGCGGGCCGGCCCCGCAGGAACGCGGCGAACCGCACGCGCCCGAGGAGGCCGCCCCGCTCGACGAGCGGACTGCCGGCCGGGGCGAACCGGCCGCCTTCCGCGACCCCGCCGCGCAGGGCCGCGTCCCCGCCGCGCGCCGCTCCCCGGACCTCGCCCGCCGGGACCGCAGCGCGCAGGCCGCCGCCGAGCGCGCCCGGCGCTCGAAGGTCCTCGCGCGCCGCCGGCGCACCATCACGATGCTGTTCCTCGCCTTCACGCTCGGCGCGGTCGTCGCCGCGGTCGGCGGGCTGGCGTTCCTCTGGGCGCCGGGCGTGCCCGCCGTGCTGCTCAGCGCCTACATCGCCTACCTGCGCTCCCAGGAGCGCCGCCGGTTCGCCTACCAGATGGACCGCCGCCAGGCCGAGGCCGCGGCGCAACGGCTGCGCGAGCGGCGGCCCCGCCGCCGTCCCGTCGTCGACGAGGCCGACCCGGACGAACCGGAGGGCCCGGAAGCCGGCGCCGGCACCGACCCGGGTCTGTCCGCGCTCGCCGCGGACCGGCGCGCGCTGGTCGAGCAGACCGACCACGCCGAGTGGGTCGACCAGCAGCGCGAGCGCAGCCGGCGGCCCTGCCAGGGCGGTGACAGCTGGGACCCGGTCCCCGTCCCGCTCCCCACGTACGTGACGGCCCCGGTCGCGCCGCGCGCCTCCGGCGACGTCGACCTCGGCGCCCCGGACACCTGGAGCTCCGCCCGCTCCAGCGCCGTGCCGGCCGAGAAGACGCAGGCGGCGACCGAGGAGCCGGAGCCGCCGGCGGCCGACGACCGGGACGCGGACGGCGGCCGCACCGACGCCCGTCGCGCCGCCTCCGCCCGCCGCTCCCGCGAGCGCGGACGCACCCCGCTGTTCGACCAGTACGAGGACGGCGACCGTCCCAAGGCCGCGAACGAGTAGCACCCGGCCAACGGATTTTTGAGCACCCCGATCGGGATGCTAAAGTTTCACTCGTTGCAAGGGCCTGTGGCGCAGTCCGGTAGCGCACCTCGTTCGCATCGAGGGGGCCAGGGGTTCAAATCCCCTCAGGTCCACGCAACGAAGCCCCGGCCGGGTTCACCCGGCCGGGGCTTCGACTTGTTCCGCGACCGTCAGCCGGTGCCGCCCATGTGCAGCTCCTCGGCCTGGTCCGGGGGCCTCACGTCCAGCGGCCCGTCGAAGGCGCTGAACGACGTGGCGGTGACGTTCTTGCGCTGCTCGACGGGGTGTTCGTCTCCTGGTCCCTGGACGAGTACCGCGGCCTCTTCCCGGGGCGCCCGGCCGCGGACGAAGCGGCCGGGCGTCGGCGGATCGACGGCGTCGACGTCCACGGCAGCGTCGCGACGGCGCCCATGACGCTGCGGCACGGCGCCGGCGCCTTCACCGACGTGTTCCTGCCGGCCCGCACGGCGCGGGCTGGCGGATCGCCGACAAGGTGCACCGGCACACCTGACCCGAAGGTGTGCTACAGCTTCTTCGCGTAGCAGAGGCTCTCCTCGTGGAAGCGGTAGTAGCCGAACTTCTCGCAGGGCTCGTAGCCGCTGGAGGTGTACAGGGCGATGGCCTCCGGCTGCTTGGTGCCGGTCTCCAGGACCATGCGGACGCGGCCGGCGGCGCGGGCGTCCTCCTCCAGGGCGGCGAGGATGCGGCGGGCGAGACCGCGGCCGCGCATGTCCTCGACGACGTACATGCGCTTCAGCTCGGCGTCGCCGTCCCGGTTGCCCTCCTCGTTGGCGTCCTGGACGCGCCAGCCGCCGGAGGCGACCGGGACGCCGAGCGCGTCGTAGGCGATCAGGTAGATGCCGTTGGGGGGACGGAAGTCCGCGGGGTCCATGGGGGTGGCGTCGCCGCCGTCGCCGTAGCGGATGTCGTACTCGGCCTGGACGGCGGCGTCCAGCTTCACGGCGTCGGGGTGGTCGTAGGGGACCGGGCGGATTTCCATGACGATTACCGTAAAACATGCCCGGACCTGCGCGTGTCGTATCGTGCCCTGGTGCTCACTGTGACCTCTGCCAACGTCAACGGACTCCGCGCCGCCGCCAAGAAGGGCTTCGTGGAGTGGCTCGCCGGGACCTCCGCCGATGTGCTGTGCCTCCAGGAGGTGCGGGCCGAGGCGGCGCAGCTGCCGGAGACGGTGCGGGAGCCCCAGGGTTGGCACGTGGTGCACGCGCCGGCCGCCGCCAAGGGACGCGCGGGCGTCTCCCTGTACACCCGGCGCGAGCCCGAGCGGGTGCGGATCGGCTTCGGCTCGGCGGAGTTCGACGGCAGCGGACGGTACGTCGAGGCGGACCTGCCCGGTGTGACGGTCGCCTCGCTGTACCTGCCGTCCGGCGAGGTCGGCACGGAGCGGCAGGACGAGAAGGTCCGCTTCATGGACGAGTTCCTCGCATACCTCAAGGAGCTGCGGGAGAAGGCCGCCGCCGACGGGCGCGAGGTCGTCGTCTGCGGCGACTGGAACATCGCGCACGAGAAGGCCGACCTGAAGAACTGGCGCGGCAACACCAAGAACTCCGGTTTCCTGCCCGAGGAGCGGGAATGGCTCTCCCGCGTCCTCGCCCCGGACGACGGCGGCTACGTCGACGTGGTGCGCGCCCTGCACCCGGACGTCGACGGCCCCTACTCGTGGTGGTCGTACCGGGGCCGCGCCTTCGACAACGACACGGGCTGGCGCATCGACTACCAGATGGCCACCCCGGGGCTCGCCGGCCGCGCGGTGAAGGCCTAGGTGGAACGCGCGGCCACCCACGCCGAACGCTGGTCGGACCACGCGCCGGTGACGGTCGTCTACGGGTAGGCGCCCCACGGGCGGCGACCCACCGGGTACGTGGGGGCCGGTGCGTGATCCCGCCACGCCTGCGGCCGGCCCGGGCGGCCGTGGCCGTCAGCCCCCGTCCGGTGGGGGAGGCAAGATGCCGCAGAGAGCGTCGAACGCGGGTCCGAGACCGTGGTCGGGGGGCGCGGCGTAGCCGACGACCAGGCCGTCGCGGGCGGGCATGGTGGCCGCCGGGTGCCGGAAACCGGCGAGCGGGTCCACCGCGACGCGCTGCCGGGCCGCGGCCTCGGCGACGGACCGTTCGGTGCCGGGCGGCAGGTTCAGCACCGCGTGCAGGCCCGCGGCGACACCCGTGGGCTTGACGTGCGGTGCCCGGCGGGCGAGGAGCGCGACCAGACGGTCCCTCCGCTGCCGGTACCGCTGCCGGGTCCGGCGGACGTGACGGTCGTAGTGGCCCGACTCGATGAAATCGGCGAGGGTCAGCTGATCAGTGACCCCCGCCCACGCCTCACGCTCCCCCTTGGCACGCAGCACGGGCTCCACCAGGTGCTCCGGCAGCACCATCCAGCCCAGCCTCAGCGCGGGGGAGAGGCTCTTGCTGAGCGAACCCAGGTACACGACGTGCTGCGGGTCCAGTCCCTGGACGGCGCCCACCGGCTCCCGGTCGTAACGGAACTCCCCGTCGTAGTCGTCCTCCAGCCGTACGCCCCCGGCCGCTCGCGCCCAGTTCACCGCGGCGGTCCGCCGCTCGGGACGGAGCGCTCCCCCGGTGGGGAACTGGTGGGCGGGGGTGAGCAGGGCCGCCCGTAC
Source organism: Streptomyces sp. GB4-14 (assembly GCF_022696125.1). Classification (NCBI taxonomy): domain Bacteria; kingdom Bacillati; phylum Actinomycetota; class Actinomycetes; order Kitasatosporales; family Streptomycetaceae; genus Streptomyces; species Streptomyces sp. GB4-14. The sequence continues at coordinate 3,772,152 of NZ_RZHO01000002.1, forward strand.
GCCCTTCAGTGCGGCCAACTCCTCGGTGCGGGCGCCGTGTTCGTCGAGTGTCAGCGGCACGGTCCGGACCCGTGCCGCCTCCAGGAGCGACCGGTGGAACGGCAGTCCGTAGGACTCCACGGCCAGGGGACCGCGCACCACCTTTCCCTCGAAGAGCAGGCGCAGGGCGTGGGCGACGCCGGAGCACACGACGATCGTCCCGGGGCGGGCGCGGACGCCCCGCACACGGGAGAGGTATCCGGCGAGGGCGCGCCGCAGTTCCGGCCGTCCGCGGGGATCACCGGGCCCGAACGCCTCGTGGGGCGCCGTGTTCAGCGCCCGCCGGGCGGAGGCCAGCCAGGCCGTACGGGGGAAGGAGGCGACGTCGGGCAGACCCTGCCGCAGGTCGTGGGCGGGTGGTTGCCACGTGGCCGGCACGGTCTCGGGACCGCGCGGGGCAGCGGCCGGCCTGGCTCCGGGCGCCACCCTCGTTCCCGATCCCTGACGGGCGACCAGCCAGCCCTCGGCGACGAGTTCGGCGTAGGTCTCGGCGACGGTGTTGCGGGCCAGTCCGAGGTCGGCGGCGAGCGACCGGTAGGGAGGGAGCCGGGTGCCCGGGGCCAGTCGCCCCTCCCTGATCGCCTCACGCAGCGCACGGCCGAGGACGGCGCGACGGCTGCCGCCTCCGGCCGGGTCCAGGTCCAGGTCCAGATGAAGGTCGCTGCCGGTGCGCCCGGCGTGATTGACCCATGAATTCGTCACGGGAATGCACCCTACGCAGGGTCATTGTGCCGCCTAGCGTGGTGGTCACGGGGAAACGGGGACCGGCGTGACGCCGGGGCCCGGGGCCGGTCCGCACCGGATCCGCGCGGCGCCGCTCCCCCTTGCCGCACCGTCCCGACCACGCCGAGGAGAACCCTGTGTCCGAGAACGCCGCGAACGCGTCCGCCCGTCCCGTCCTCGTCCGCGCCGGCTCCGCCGAGACGCTGCAGGACGGGGCCGCGAGCCTCATCACCCTGCTCGCCGACTCCGACGGGACCCAGGGGGCACTGACGGTCAACCGTGCCACCCTGCGCAAGGGCTCTCCCGGCGCGCCCGCGCACTTCCACACCCGGGCGACCGAGATGTTCTTCGTGCTCGGCGGGAGCCTGCGTGTGCTGCTGGGCGACCGGATCGTCACCCTTCGGACGGGCGACCTCGTGACGGTGCCGCCCCGGCTGCCGCACGCCTTCGCCCCCGCGCGGGACCAGGAGGCCGACGTGCTGGTCACCTTCACTCCCGGCATGGACCGCTTCGACTACTACCGTCTGCTGGAGCGCGTGTACCGGGGGGAGGCCGACGTCGAGGACATCAAGGCCAGTTCCGAGCGGTACGACAACCACTACTGCGCCAGCCCGCTCTGGCAGGCGGAGGTGGCCGGGGTCTGACGGCCGGGAAGGCGCCCCGGGCCCTCGGCTCGGCTCAGTCCCGCTTCCGCAGTCTCCGGTCGAGCGCCAGCGACAGCTCCGCGTCGACCACGCTGCGGGCCAGCGGGCGCAGGCGGTGGAGGGTCTCCTCCGGGGCGTGGCGGAGGATCAGGCCGGCGAAGAGGTCGGCGAGAGCGTCGGCGTGGGTGCGGACCTCCGCGCCGGTACGGAGCACCTCGCCGAGCGGGATGCCCTCGCGGACCAGCGCGGACGACACCTCCAGCAGACGGCGGCTGATGTGGACGATCTCCTCGCCGTCGACGCCGAGATAGCCGAGGTCCAGGGCGGCGGCCAGGTTCTCCGGGGTGACCTCGCCGGCGAAGTGGTCGGCGAGTTCCTCGGGGGTGAGGCGCACCGGGGTCTCCTCGGTGGGGACCTCCATGCCGAGCAGGTCGCCGACGCCGCGGCCGTTGTCGAAGGCCTCGGCCAGCTCGGCTATGCCGTTCAGCGTGTGGCCGCGCTCCAGCAGCGCCGTGATGGTGCGCAGGCGGGCCAGGTGGTGGTCGTCGTACCAGGCGATGCGGCCCTCGCGGCGGGGCGGCGGGAGCAGTTTGCGCTCGCGGTAGAAGCGGAGCGTGCGCACGGTGATGCCGGCGCGCCGCGCCAGCTCCTCCATGCGGTACTCGCGCCGCCCCGTGGGTGTCTCGCTGTCGTCTGCCACATCTGAACCCTAGGTCGTACCGCCGGTAACTTTCCTCGCACACCCCCTACCCATGAGTACGCCACTGCTCTACGCTCCCCATTGCGCCAGTGTTCACTGGCATGGTTCTGAGTGATGCGCGGAGGCTTTGGGATGGCCGAGCACGAGCATGTACGGGTCGCGGTGATCGGGTCGGGATTCGGCGGACTCGGGGCCGCCGTACGGCTGCGCCGCGAGGGGATCACGGACTTCGTCGTCCTGGAGCGGGCCGGCAGCGTCGGCGGCACCTGGCGCGACAACAGCTACCCGGGGTGCGCCTGCGACGTGCCCTCCCACCTGTACTCCTTCTCCTTCGCGCCCAACCCCGACTGGCCGCGCTCCTTCTCCGGGCAGGAGCACATCCGCGCCTACCTGGAGCGCGTCACCGACACCTTCGGGCTGCGCCCGCACCTCCGCTTCAACGCCGAGGTGAAGCGGATGACCTGGGACGCCGAGCGGCTGCGCTGGGACATCGAGACCACCGGCGGCAACTGGAGCGCGGACGTCGTCGTCTCCGCCACCGGGCCCCTGTCCGAGCCCAAGCTGCCGGACGTGCCCGGCCTCGACACCTTCCCCGGCAAGGTGTTCCACTCCGCCCGCTGGGACCACGACTACGACCTGCGCGGCAAGCGGGTCGCCGTGATCGGCACCGGCGCCTCCGCGATCCAGATCGTCCCGTCGATCCAGCCGCAGGTGGAGAGGCTCACCCTCTTCCAGCGCACCCCCGCCTGGGTGCTGCCCCGCATGGACCGGCCCATCGGGGCGGCCGAACGCGCCGTGCACCGGGCGCTGCCCTTCACCACCAAGCTGCGCCGCGGGATGCTGTGGGGCATCCGCGAGCTCCAGGTGCAGGCGTTCACCAAGCACCCGGGCGAGCTCGGCTTCGTCGAGCAGCTCGCCAGGCGGAACATGGCGCGGGCCGTCAAGGACCCGGCGCTGCGGGCCAAGCTCACCCCCGACTACCGCATCGGCTGCAAGCGGATCCTGCTGTCCAGCACGTACTACCCGGCCCTCGCGCAGCCCAACGTGGACGTCGTCGCGAGCGGGCTGACCGAGGTGCGCGGCTCGACCCTGGTCGCCGCCGACGGCACCGAGACCGAGGCCGACGCCATCGTCTTCTCCACCGGCTTCCACGTCACCGACATGCCGATCGCCGAGCGGGTCGTCGGCCCCGAGGGCAAGACCCTCGCGGAGGTGTGGTCGGGCGGCATGCAGGCGCTGCGCGGCGCCTCCGCGGCCGGCTTCCCCAACTGGATGACGATCATCGGCCCCAACACCGGCCTCGGGAACTCCTCGATGATCCTGATGATCGAGTCCCAGCTGAACTACATGGCCGACTACCTGCGCCAGCTCGACGTCCTCGGGGGCCGCGTCGCCCTCGACGCCCGCCCCAGCGCGGTCCGCGCCTGGAACCACCGGGTGCAGGAACGGATGAAGCGCACGGTGTGGAACACCGGCGGCTGCACCAGCTGGTACCTCGACGCGAGCGGCCGCAACACCACCATCTGGCCCGGCACCACCGCCGAGTTCCGGCGCGCCACCCGCCGCGTCGACCTCGCCGAGTACGCCGTGCTGCGCGCCGCCGACGCACGGCCCGGGACCGGCGCGCAGAACGCGGAGGTGGCCGCATGAGCCGCCCGGCCCCCGTCACCACCGGGCGCTACGCCCCGCCCGCCCCCGGGCGCGAGCTGACCGCCACCTCCGCCGACGGCGCCCCGGTCCACGTCGAGGTGCACGGACCCGAGGGCGCGCCCGCCGTCGTCCTCGCGCACGGCTGGACCTGCTCGACCGCCTTCTGGGCCGCGCAGATCCGCGAACTCGCCGCAGACCACCGGGTGATCGCCTACGACCAGCGCGGCCACGGACGCAGCCCGGCGAGCCCCGCGTGCAGCACCGACGCGCTCGCCGACGACCTCGAGGCCGTCCTCACCGCCACCCTCGCCCCCGGCGAACGCGCCGTGATCGCCGGGCACTCCATGGGCGGCATGACGGTGATGGCCGCCTCCGCCCGGCCCGCCTTCCGGGAGCACGCCGCCGCCGTCCTGCTGTGCAGCACGGGCAGCACGCGGCTCGTCCCCGAGTCCACGGTGCTGCCGCTGCGTCCCGGCCGGGTCAGGACCTGGATCACCGGACACATCCTCGGCAGCCGCGCGCCGCTGGGCCCGGTCACCCCCGCCGCCCGGCGCATCCTCAAGTACGCGACCATGGGCCCCGCCTCGGCGCCCGACATGGTGGAGGCCTGCGCCCGCATCGTGCACGCCTGCCCCCGCACGGTGCGTCACGCCTGGTCGCACGTGCTCGCCACGCTCGACCTCGACGCGGCCGTGAGGGAGTTGAACGTGCCCGTGGAGATCGTCGCCGGCACCGCCGACCGGCTCACCCCGCCCGTGCACGCCCGCGCGCTCGCCGCCGCGCTGCCCGACTGCCGCGGCCTCACCGAACTGCCCGGCGTCGGCCACATGACCCCCGTCGAGGCGCCCGACCTGGTCACCGCGCGGATCCGGGACCTCGTCACCGCCCACGTGAGTGCCCAACAGCCGCCCGTACCCGCCGAGGAGAACGCATGAGCAGGGTCATTCTCGAAGGAAAGGTCGCCGTCGTCACCGGCGCGGCGCGCGGGGTCGGGGAGCTGCTCGCCCGCAAACTCTCCGCGCGCGGCGTGAAGGTGGCACTGGTCGGTCTCGAACCGGACGCGCTGAAGGACGTCTCCGCCCGGCTGCACAGCGACAGCGACCACTGGTACGCGGACGTCACCGACCACGAGGCGATGGCCCGGGTCGCCGCGGAGGTGCGCGAGCGGTTCGGCCGGGTGGACATCGTGGTCGCCAACGCCGGTGTGGCGACGGGCGGCCCGCTCACCGAGTCCGACCCGGACGCCTGGCGGCGCGTGATCGAGGTCAACCTGATCGGATCGGCCGTCACCGCGCGGGCGTTCCTGCCGCTGCTCGTCGAGAGCCGCGGCTACCTGCTGCAGATCGCGTCCCTCGCCGCGATCACCCCGGCGCCGATGATGACGGCGTACTGCGCCTCCAAGTCCGGTGTGGAGGCGTACGCGCACGCGCTGCGCGCCGAAGTCGCCCACCGGGGCGTCAAGGTGGGCGTCGGCTACCTGTCGTGGACCGACACCGACATGGTGCGCGGCGCCGACCAGGACGACGTCATGCGGGAGTTGAGGCAGCGACTGCCGTGGCCGGCCAACAAGACGTACCCGCTCGGACCGGCCGTGGACCGGCTCGTCGCGGGCATCGAGCGGCGTTCCGCGCACGTCTACGGACAGGCGTGGCTGCGCGGCATGCAGGGCATCCGCGGCTACCTGCCCGCCCTCATCGGCACCGTGGGGCAACGGGAGATGAAGCGGTTCGCCGGCCGGCTCGACGGGCTGCGCATCGGCCTGGTCGGTGCGGGCGGCAGCGCCGACGAACAGCACCGCGCTACGGTGCGTGACTGATCGACATGCGCAGGGTCACCGCCCGTGTGAATCTGGTCGGGCAAGTTCCCCCCACCCCACAACGGGAGTGAACCCACATGGGTATGAAGGACCAGATGCAGGAGAAGGCCGGCCAGTTCCAGCAGCAGGCCAAGCAGCGCGCCCAGCAGGGCAAGGAGCAGCTGCAGAACCGCGGCCGCCGTCGGGACGACGAGCAGGACCCGCAGCGTCGCCGTGAGTCCGAGGAGCGCTTCGACCAGGACCACGAGGTCTGACGTCGACCCACCCGGGCAGTGACGTGCCGTAGGAAGGGGTGCCCCTGGCGAAGGGGGCACCCCTTTCTCACGCCCTCAGCGGCTGCGCGGCGGCAGCTTGGGACGCGAACGGTCGGGCACGTCGGCGTATCCCGGGGGCGAGGCGGGCGGTTCGGCCTCCAGCAGGTCCAGTGCGAGCCGTACGGCGTCGTCCAGGACCGCGTGCCGGCCCTCGGCCCAGTCCAGCGGGGTGCGCAGCGCCTCCAGGTCGGGGTCGACGCCCCGGTTCTCCACGGACCAGCCGTACGCGTCGAACCAGGCCGCGTTCATCGGCACCGTGATCACCGTGCCGTCCCCGAGGCGGTGCCGGCCGGTCATGCCGACCACCCCGCCCCAGGTGCGCTGCCCCACCACCGGGCCCAGCTTCAGCAGTTTGAACGCGGCGGTGATCATGTCGCCGTCGGAGCTGGTCGCCTCGTCGGCCAGCGCGACCACGGGCCCGCGCGGCGCGTTGGAGGCGTACGACACGGGCTGGGCGTCGCGGGTGAGGTCCCAGCCGATGATGGTGCGGGTCAGCTTCTCCACCACGAGTTCGCTGATGTGCCCGCCCGCGTTGCCGCGCACGTCCACGATGAGCGCGGGCCGGGACATCTCCATCCGCACGTCCCGGTTGAACTGCGCCCAGCCGGAGCCGCCCATGTCGGGGATGTGCAGATACCCGCAGCGCCCGCCGCTCAACTCGCGTACGACGGCTCGCCGTTTGGCCACCCAGTCCTGGTAGCGCAGGGGCGTCTCGTCGACCAGCGGGACGACCGCGACCCGCCGGGGCGGACCCTCGCCCTCGGGCGAGAACGTGAGCTCGACCGTGGTGCCGCCCGCCGCCGCGAGCAGCGGGTACGGCCCGGTCACGGGGTCCACCGGGCGGCCGTCGACATGGGTGAGGACCGCGCCCTCGCGGATGCCGGTGCCGGCTAGCGGGGAGCGGGCCCGGGAGTCGGAGGATTCGCCGGGCAGGATCCGCCTCACCGTCCACCCCGCGTCGCGGTGGACCAGGTTGGCGCCGAGCAGGCCCTGGCGCCGCTGGTAGTGCGGGGGCCCCTCGTTGCGGCGGGCCGCGGTGACGTAGGCGTGCGAGGTGCCCAGTTCACCGAGGACCTCGCGCAGCAGGTCGGCGAACTCGTCGGGGGAGGCGACCCGTTCGACCAGCGGGCGGTACTGCTCCAGCACCCCGTCCCAGTCGATGCCGCACATGTCCGGCTCCCAGAAGTAGGCGCGGATCAGCCGTCCCGCCTCCGCGTACGCCTGGCGCCACTCGGCCGCCGGATCCGCCTCGTGCTTGATGCGGCGCAGGTCGATCCACACCGTGGAGTCGCCGTCGCCCCGCTCGGTGGCGGGCACCGCGCGCAGCTCGCCCTCGTCGACCACGACCAGCCGGGTGCCGTCGCCGCTGACCGCGAAGAAGTCGAGGTGGGTGACGAGTTCGGACTTCTTGGCCTTGGGGACGTCGAAGTGCTCCAGGGTGGGCCGGCCGGTGGTGTCGTCGGGGTTGGCGAACGTCTCGCCCAGCGCGCCCGAGATCGGCCAGCGCAGCCACACAAGACCGCAGCCCGCGACCGGGCACAGGCCCGAGTACTTGGAGGCGGCCACCGGGAAGGGCGTCACCCTGCTCTCGAGGCCCTCCGCCTCCACGGTCACCGTGCCGCCCTCCTCGCCCTCCTCGTCCAGCGGGTCGAGCCCCCCGGCGGCGGGCCGCCCCTCCGGGTTCAGCGCGAACGGCGAGGGCGTCGCCGACGACAGCGGCACCAGGTACGGGCGGCAGCCCAGCGGGAAGGACAGGTCGCCGGTGTGGACGTCGTACACCGGGTCGAAGCCGCGCCAGGACAGGAACGCCAGATAGCGGCCGTCGCGGGTGAAGACCGGGTTCTCGTCCTCGAAGCGGCCGCCTGTGACGTCCAGGACCAGCCGGTCCTTGATCCGGGCGAGCTTGATCTGCCGCAGCGACCGCCCGATCACCGGATGGGACCAGGCCAGCCAGGCGCCGTCCGGGGAGAAGGCGAGGTCGCGCACCGGGCCGTTGCCGGAGTGGATCAGCTCGGTGACCTCCTCGGCCGTCCCGTCCGTCGCCTCGTCGGTGTCCACCAGCAGCAGCCGCCCGTCGTGGGCGGCGACCGCGAGCCGCTGCCCCTCGGGGTCGGCGACCATCTCCAGCACCCGGCCCAGCTTCCCGGCGGCCAGTCTGCGGTGCGCACGGTGGCCGGTGGCCCGGGGCAGCGAGGCGATCTCCACGGCGTCCTCGCCCTCGGCGTCCGTGACGTACGCGACCTGGCCGCCCTCGCCGAGCATCTCCGGCAGCCGCACCCGGACGCCAGGGGTGTCGGTGAGGGTGCGGGCGGGGCCGTCGCGGTGGGTGAGCCAGTACAGGCTGCCGCGTACCGCGACCGCGCTGGCCCGGCCGGTCTCGTCCACGGAGAGACCGTCCAGGTGCCCCGCGGCGGGCACCTGGTAGGGGCGCCGGCCGGAGCGCGGACCGCTCAGCCGTACGTCCAGCCGCCGCGGCTCGGAATCGGGCGAGAGGTCGTCGACGATCCACAGGTCGCCGGCGCACTGGTAGACGACGCGGGCGCCGTCGGTGGAGGCGTGCCGGGCGTAGAAGGCGTCGTGGTCGGTGTGGCGGCGCAAGTCGGTGCCGTCGTGGGCGCAGGAGTAGAGGTTGTCGATGCCCTCGTGGTCGGAGAGGAAGGCGATCCGGCCGCCGACGAACATGGGCGAGTGCAGATGGCCGTCGAGCCCCTCCAGCAGACGGTGCCCGTGCAGCCAGAGCCGGCCGGTGGCGCCGCCCCGGTAGCGCTTCCAGGACGCCGGTTCGTGCGGCGGGGTGCCGGTGAGCAGCAAGGACTTGCGCTCGCCCGCGAGGTCGGCGACCTGGATGTCGGAGACCGGGCCCCAGGGCAGCTTGCGCCCGGGGCTGCCGTCGAGGCCGAGCTTGTAGGCCCAGGTGAAGTACGAGAAGGGCTCGCCGTGCGAGGTGACGGCGAGGATCGACGCGTGCCCCTGCTCGTCGGGCGGGGCCCAGCCGCAGACCCGGGTGTCGGAGCTGCCCCAGTACGTCAGCCGCCGCCCGGGGCCGCCGTCCACCGGCGCCAGGTGCACCTCGGGGTCCAGGCTGCGCCAGCTCGTGTACGCGATGTGGCGGCCGTCGGGGGAGAAGCGGGGGTGGCCGAGCTTGGTGCGGTCGGCGGTGATCCGCCAGGCGCGGCCCGGTCCGTCCAGCGGGGCGAGCCAGAGGTCGTCCTCCGCCACGAAGCACAGCAGGTCGTCCTTGAGGTGCGGCAGACGCAGATAGGTCACTCTCCCCATGCTTTTCCGGGGGACGGGACGCAGCAACTTATGCCGAACCGACAACCGTGACGCACACCACGTACGAAACGGTTTCGTTTCGCTACTCGCGCGTTGTACCTTCTTCTTGTACGAAACCGTGTCGTTTCTTTGACGCGGTGGGACCCGGAGCGGAAAGGTGGTCGGCATGAGTGACATCGCGACGTCACGTCGCAGCCGGATCACCCCCGAGCGCGAGGCCGAGCTGTACGGGGCCGTGCTCGACCTGCTCCGTGAGGTCGGTTACGACGCCCTCACCATGGACGCCGTGGCCGCCCGCACCCGGTCCAGCAAGGCCACGCTCTACCGCCAGTGGGGCGGCAAGGCCGAGCTGGTGGTCCGGGCGATGCGCAGCCAGAAGCCCGGCGGCATCGCCGACGTGGACACCGGGTCCCTGCGGGGTGACCTGCACACGATCATCGGCCGCGAGGACGACTGCGACATGGCGCAGAACGTCGCCCTCATGCGGGCCCTCGCCATGGCGGTGCACCAGAACGACGACCTCCGCCAGGCGCTCCGCGAACTGCTGGTGGAGCCGGAGGTCGAGGAGTTCCGCCGGATCGTCGACCGCGCGATCCGACGGGGCGAGGTCCGCGCCGACTGCCCGGCGCTGGACTACATCGTGCACATGCTGGTCGGGGCGTTCGCCACCCGGACACTGATCGACGAGCAGCCGCCCACGCAAGCGTTCCTCATCTCGTACATCGACGCCGTGGTGCTCCCCGCCCTCGGAGTCGCCCCACCCCGCTGACGGTCCCCACCGCCGGCACCCACAGTCAGCCACCTCCTGACGTCACCGCTCACGTCGTCGGGCTGATCCACCTTGCCCTGAAGCACTCACGACTGACCGGGAGTACGCCCTCGTGGCCACATTCCTCTACCGACTCGGCCGGTTCTCCTTCCGGAAACGGCACGTCGTCGCCCTCTTCTGGGTGGCGCTGCTGGCGCTCGCGGGCGCCGGCGCGGCCGGCGCGCCCGCCGCCGGAAACTCCTCCTTCTCCATCCCCGGCACCGAGGCCCAGAAGGCCTTCGACCTGCTGGACGAACGGTTCCCCGGCGCCAGCGCCGACGGAGCCACCGCCCGCGTCGTCTTCAAGGCGCCCGACGGCCAGAAGATGACCGACCCCGGCAACAAGGCGGCGGTCCAGGAGACCGTCGACGAGCTGTCCGGCGGCGCCGAGGTCGCCCAGGTCTCCGACCCGTACCAGGGCGGCGGCGTCAGCCAGGACGGCACGATCGCCTACGCCTCCGTGACCTACAAGGTCCCCGGCATGGAGCTGGAGGAGACCTCCCGCGAGGCCCTGCAGGCCGCAGCCGAGGACGCCCGCGACTCGGGGCTGACCGTCGAGATCGGCGGTGACGCCCTCCAGGCCGTCCCGGAGACCGGCTCCGCGGAGATCATCGGCATCGGCGTCGCCGCCGTCGTCCTGGTCATCACCCTCGGCTCGCTGCTCGCCGCCGGGCTGCCGCTGCTCACCGCGATCGTCGGCGTGGGCATCGGCGTCGCCACCATCACCGCGCTCGCGAGCACGCTCGACCTGGGCTCCACCACCTCCATCCTGGCCTCGATGATCGGCCTCGCGGTCGGCATCGACTACGCCCTGTTCGTGGTCTCCCGCTACCGCGCCGAACTGGCCGAGGGACGCGAGCGCGAGGAGGCGGCCGGACGGGCCGTCGGCACCGCGGGCTCCGCCGTGGTCTTCGCCGGCCTGACCGTCGTCATCGCCCTGGTCGGCCTGTCCGTCGTCAACATCCCGATGCTGACGAAGATGGGCGTCGCCGCCGCCGGCACGGTCGCCGTCGCGGTCCTCATCGCCCTCACCCTCATCCCCGCCGTGCTCGGCTACGCCGGCCGCCGCGTCCGCCCCGCGGGCGAGAAGAGCAAGCTGCTCGGCGGCGGACGCGCCAAGGACAAGGCGGACAGGCCCAACATGGGCACCCGCTGGGCGAGCTTCGTCGTCCGCCGTCCGCTGGCCGTGCTGCTGCTCGGCATCGTCGGCCTCGGCGCCGCCGCGGTCCCGGCCGGCTCCCTGGAACTGGGCCTGCCCGACGACGGCTCCCAGCCGACGTCCACCACCCAGCGCCGCGCCTACGACCTGCTCTCCGACGGCTTCGGCCCCGGCTTCAACGGCCCGCTGGTGGTCGTGGTCGACGCCCAGGGCAGCGACGACCCGCAGGCCGTCTTCCGGCAGGCCGGCGACGAGATCAAGGCGCTCGACAACGTCGTGAACGTCGCCCCGGCGGCCCCCAACAAGGCCGGCGACACCGCGACGATCGCCGTCATCCCGGACGCCAAGCCGTCCTCGGCCGCCACCGAGGACCTGGTCCACGACATCCGGGCCGCGGGCGCCGGCATCAAGGACGACACCGGCGCGGACGTCCTCGTCACCGGCGCCACGGCGATGAACATCGACGTGTCGCAGAAGCTGAACGACGCGCTGGTGCCGTACCTGGTGCTGGTGGTCGGACTCGCGTTCCTGCTGCTGATCGTGGTGTTCCGCTCGATCCTGGTCCCGCTGAAGGCGGCCCTCGGCTTCCTGCTCTCGGTGCTGGCGGCCCTCGGCGCGGTCGTCGCGGTCTACCAGTGGGGCTGGCTGTCCGGCCTGATGGGCGTCGAGGAGACCGGCCCGATCATGTCGATGATGCCGATCTTCATGGTCGGCGTGGTCTTCGGACTGGCCATGGACTACGAGGTCTTCCTCGTGACCCGCATCCGCGAGGCCCACGTCCACGGCGAGAAGCCGTCCCAGGCCGTGGTCACCGGATTCCGGTACAGCGCCCGGGTGGTGACCGCCGCGGCGGTCATCATGATCGCGGTGTTCTCCGGGTTCATCGGGTCCAGCGACTCCATGGTCAAGATGATCGGCTTCGGCCTCGCGATCGCCGTCCTCTTCGACGCGTTCGTGGTCCGCATGACACTCGTCCCGGCCGTCCTGGCGCTGCTCGGCGCCAAGGCCTGGTGGCTGCCGAAGTGGCTGGACCGGGCGCTGCCCAACGTCGACGTCGAGGGCGAGAGCCTCGCCGTGCACGACCGCGCCGCGGACAAGGACGACGAGGACAAGGAACTCGTCCGGGCCTGACCGCCCGGACGGTCACGACCAGCCGGTGAGGGCTCCGTGGGGACGGGGCGCCCTCACCGGCTTCCTCGTGGGTGTCCGTGGCGCGGAACGCGGTCGCGGACGCCGGGTTCCGGCGGTTACGGTGCCCCGCATGACCACCTCAGCCACCGACACCGAGGGCTCGGCGGCCCACCCCCGTTTCGCCGAGGCCCTGCGGGAACTGGGCCTGGGGGACGTGGCCGGCCAGGTACGCCGCTTCCCCGACGCCACCCGCACCGCCGCCGAGGCCGCCGCCGCGATCGGCTGCGAGCTCAGCCAGATCTGCAAGTCGCTGATCTTCGCCGCCGACGGCGACCCGGTCCTGGTCCTCATGGACGGCGCGTCCCGCGTCGACCTCGAGCGGGTCCGCGAGGAACTCGGCGCCGAGCGGGTCACCCGCGCCAAGGCCGACGTCGTCCGCGAGACCACCGGCTACGCCATCGGCGGCGTACCCCCCTTCGGCCACCGCACCCGCACCCGCGTCCTCGCCGACCGCTCCCTCCTCGGCCACCCCGTGGTCTGGGCCGCGGCAGGCACCCCCTACACGGTCTTCCCGATGCCCCCGAAGGACCTGATCACCCACGCCGGCGCGACGCTGGTGGACGTACGGGAACGCGAGGCGTAAGGCCTCATCCCTTCTGAACACCCGAGACGACGGTGAGCCTCCAGGTGGCGGGGCCCTTCGTCACCTGGACCGCCAGGTGCTGGGCCTCCCGGGGGGTGTGGACGACGCCGACCGTGGTGACCCCGTTGCAGCGGACGAGGTGGCGGCCTCCGCCGGCGGAGCGGTCGACGATCGTCACCGTGCCCGTGCCGGTGCAGTCCGCGTAGAGCGTGTACGCCTCCTCAGGCGGGGTGAAGCGCGGAAGCTGTTCACCCGCGGTGCCGGAGGTCTCGGGGAGGAGCACCTCGGCGGCTCGCGGGACGGCCAGGGCGGGCTGGGAGGCGGCGGGCCCGGTGGGCGCCGGGGTGTCCGCACGCTCCGGGGCGTCCGCGCCGGTGCAGCCGGTCAGGAGCAGTGCCGCCGCGGCGGCACTGACGGCGGCGGGAGAACAGCGGCGCACGGGGCCTCCGGGGGGGGGCGGTGTGAAGACCCCGTGGTCGGCGGGGCCCCGGTGACGGTATCCCCACCTCGCCGCCACTGGTGGTGAAGTGCCGATCACCGGCCGGAAAGCGACGTCCGCCCGCGTCCGCCGGGCGCATGCGCCACGCAGGCGGGAGGCGCACCCTGGAACGAGAGGTAATCCGGAGGTGATCCGTCATGATGCACACCGCAGTGGGATGGCACGTGGAGATGGAGTTCGCGGAGGACGACCAGCACACCCGCGCGGTCGCGATGGTCAGGCTGCCCGACGGGTCCGAGGTGCGCGCCCACGGGCACGCGTCCCGGCACTACACCGACTCCAATCAGCCGCGGGTCGGGGAGGAGATCGCCGGCGCCCGGGCCCTGAACGAACTCGCCATGCAGATGCTCGACAAGGCGCACCGCGAGATCGACGACGCGTCCGGCCGTGTCTCCCACCCGATCCACGTCTAGGAACGGGGAACGCAATCCCGCACCGCACGGATCAGAGCCTGCGCCCTGGGGTCCGCGGTGACCGTCTTACGGAAGCCGTTGGTGACATAGCCGAAGGCGACGCCGGACCCGGGATCGGCGAAGCCGAGGGAGCCGCCGCGGCCCGGGTGCCCGAAGGAGCCCGGGGCCAGGAACGGAGAGGCGCTGCCGTGCAGCATGTAGCCGAGCCCGAAGCGGGTGCCGACCACCAGGACCCGGTCGGGGCCCGCCGACTCCTCGGAGCGGGCGCGCTCCACCGTGTCCGGGGAGAGCAGGCGCACCCCGTCGACCGCGCCGACGAGTGACGCGTAGAAGCGGGCCAGCCCGTCCGCCGTGGCGATGCCGTTGGCGGCGGGCAGGGCGGCCGCGTGGAACGCCGGGTCGTTGTGGTCCGGGGACGGGTCGATCGCGGCGAAGGCGCGGCGGGTGAGGGAGTCCGGGTCGGCGTAGGCGGCGGTGACCGAGCGCTTGGGACGGGCGCGCAGCGCCCCCGGCGGCTCGGGCGCCTCGACCTTGCCGGCCCGCCCGACGCGGTGCGCCTCGGAGGGCGGGAGGCCCACCCACAGGTCCAGGCCGAGGGGGGCCGCGATCTCGGACGCGATCCACTCCCCGGTGCCCTCGCCGGTCACCCGGCGCACCAGCTCGTCCACCAGCCAGCCGTACGTCAGCGCGTGGTAGCCGTGGTCCGTGCCCGGCTCCCACACGGGGGCCTGCGCGGCGACCGCCTCCGCGGCCCGTACCGGGTCGGCGGCGTCGGCGAAGCTCAGCGGACGGTCCAGCACCGGCAGCCCGGCTCGGTGCCCGAGGACGTGCCGGACCAGCACGCCCTCCTTGCCGTGCGCCTTGAACTCCGGCCAGTACCGGCCGACCGGCGCGTCCAGGTCGAGCAGGCCCCGCTCGTAGAGCATCAGCACCGCGGCGGCCGCCACGCCCTTCGTCGCCGACCGCACGACCTGCGCGGTGTCCCGCTGCCAGGGCGCGTCGCCGTCGACGTCCTTCGTCCCGGCCCACAGGTCCACGACCCGGCGCCCGTCCCGGTACACGGCGAGCGCCGCTCCCCGCTCCCCGAGCCGCTCGAAGTTCCGGGCGAACGCCTCCCGGACCGGTTCCCAACCGCCGGCCGCCGTGCCGTGCACCTCGACGTCCACGTCTCGTCGTTCCTTCCACTCGCCTGCGACAGTGGGTGCAACCACGCCGTCGCGCCTGCGATTCCAGGGCGCGGCGCGCTCGTCACCCACGGCCGGGCGGCGCCGGCACGGAACGCGGGTCGAAGCCGTACGGCAGTTCCAGGCGGTGCGCCCGCATCAGGTCCTCGTCGGCGAGCAGATCACCCGTCGGACCGTCCGCCGCGATCACCCCGCCGCTGAGGACCAGCGCGCGCGGGCACAGCTCCAGCGCGTACGGCAGGTCGTGCGTGACCATCAGGACGGTGACGTCCAACGACCGCAGGATGTCCGCGAGTTCACGGCGGGACGCCGGGTCGAGGTTGGAGGACGGCTCGTCCAGGACGAGGATCTCCGGCTCCATCGCGAGCACGGTCGCCACCGCCACCCGGCGCCGCTGTCCGAAGGAGAGGTGGTGGGGCGGGCGGTCCTTGAACTCCGCCATGCCGACCCGCTCCAGCGCCCGGTCCACGCGCGCCTCCAGCTCGGCCCCCTTCAGCCCGGCCGCCGCCGGACCGAACGCGACGTCCTCCCGCACCGTCGGCATGAACAGCTGGTCGTCCGGGTCCTGGAAGACGATCCCGACCCGGCGCCGGATCTCCGCCATGTTCCGCCTGCCGACCTCCAGGCCGGCCACGCGCACGGTGCCCGCGCCGCCGGTGAGGATGCCGTTGAGGTGCAGGACGAGGGTGGTCTTGCCGGCGCCGTTCGGCCCGAGCAGCGCGACCCGCTCGCCGCGCCCGATGGTGAAGTCCACGCCGAACAGCGCCTGATGGCCGTCGGGGTAGGCGAAGGCGAGGCCGGAGACCTCCAGGGAAGCAGTACTCACAGGGTCCATCCCAGCAGACACACGACGAGGGCGG
This sequence comes from Streptomyces sp. GB4-14, assembly GCF_022696125.1. Lineage (NCBI taxonomy): Bacteria > Bacillati > Actinomycetota > Actinomycetes > Kitasatosporales > Streptomycetaceae > Streptomyces > Streptomyces sp. GB4-14. Next base: position 3,788,011 of record NZ_RZHO01000002.1, read on the forward strand.
CGCAGGGGAGGGCCAGCGCGTACGACCACTGCGTCCGGGACGCCGCCACCTCGTCGATCACCGGCATGACCCCGGTGTAGCCACGGCTCACCATCGCCAGGTGGACGCGTTCGCCGCGTTCGTAGGAGCGGATGAACAGCGCGCCCGCCGACTTGGCGAGCACACCCCAGTGCCGTATCCCGCGCGCCTCGAAGCCCCGCGACTCGCGGGCGATCCGCATCCGGCGCATCTCGTCGGTGATGACGTCGCCGTAGCGGACCATGAAGGACGCGATCTGCACCAGCAGCGGCGGCAGTTTGAGCCGCTGGAGGCCGTGCAGCAGCTCCCGCAGTTCGGTGGTGGCGGCGAGCAGGACGGACGCGGCGACCCCGAGGGTGCCCTTGGCCAGCACGTTCCAGGCGCCCCACAGGCCGTTCACGCTCAGCGACAGCCCGAGGACGTCGACCCGCTCGCCCTCGGCGACGAACGGCAGCAGCACGGCGAACGCGACGAACGGCACCTCGATCAGCAGCCGCTTCAGCAGGAAGGCGGCCGGTACGCGCGCCGCGTACGCGACCGCGGCGAGCAGCACGGCGTACGCCGCGAACGCCCACATCGCCTCGCGCGGCGTCGACACGACCACGATCACGAACGCGAGCACCGCCGCGAGTTTGGTGTGCGGCGGCAGCGCGTGCACGGGGGAGTGGCCGTGCCGGTAGAGCCGGTGGGAGTGGCCCGCGCCCACGTCAGACGCTCGTGCCGGCGGGGGAGGTGGCCTCCGCCTGCTCGTCGGCCGTGCGCCGGCGGCGGACCGCCCAGAACACGCCCGTGCCCGCGACGACCGTCACGCCGACGCCGATCACGCCCGCGAGGCCGCCGGAGAGCCGGGCGTCGTCGACGTCCTTCACTCCGTAGTCGGCGAGCGGCGAGTCCGCGACCGCGTGCTCCTCGGCCTGCTTGTCGATGCCGTGGTCGGCGGCGACCTTCTCCAGGCCGTCCGGGTTCGCCGAGGCGTAGAAGCTCACGAAACCGGCGAGCACCAGCGAGGTGACCAGACCGGCGATCCAGACCCTGCGCGGGGAGCGCGCGGGGGCCGGGACGGGCTCCGCGGTCTCCGGGGCGTCGACCAGCTCGCCGTTCACCCGCAGCTTCAGCTTCTGCCGCAGCCCGCGCGCGCCGTGCACCAGGTCCGGGCGGACGGCGATCACCGCGCCGACGGTCAGCGCGGTGATGGCGGCCTCCCCGAGACCGATGAGGACGTGCACGCCGACCATCGCGGTGGCGACCTTGCCGATCGACACGTCGGTGGTGCCGCCCACCGCGTACAGCAGTGTGAAGACGACCGCGGAGGCCGGGACGGAGACCAGCGCGGCCACGAAGGACGCGGCGGTCACCGAGCGGCGGGAGCGCGGCAGCACCTTCACCAGGCCGCGGAAAAGCGCGTAGGCGACCACGGTGGTGGTGAGCGCCATCGTGGTGATGTTCACACCGAGCGCGGTCAGGCCGCCGTCGGCGAACAGCACGGACTGGAGCAGCAGCACCACGGACACGCACAGCACGCCCGTGTACGGGCCGACGAGGATCGCGGCGAGGGCGCCGCCGAGGAGGTGGCCGCTGGTGCCGGCGGCCACCGGGAAGTTCAGCATCTGCACGGCGAAGATGAACGCCGCGACCAGCCCGGCCAGCGGGGCGGTGCGCTCGGCGCCGGCGCCCGCACCGGGGCGTGCCGTGTCGTCGAGCTCGCGGCGCGCGCCGCGCAGGCTCACGGCGATCGCGCCGGCGGCGAGGACGCCGGCGGCGGCGGAAACGGGGACGTCGATGAATCCGTCAGGTGCGTGCACGGACTCGATGATGTGTCCTCTTGCGAACCTTTCGCAAGAGCGAGCGGCTTGTTCTACGTCTCGTCCTGCTTGCCGCTTACCTCATCTGTGATATAGGCCGCTCGGAAGCGCGGATTCCGATTTGGGTGCACGATAGGACAGGGGTGGGTAAACGGCTGATAAGCCATGGATGCCTTGCCGGGCGCACGACGCAGCGTAAGGGGCCCACCGATGTCCGTGATCGAGCAGTACGCGCGAGTCCACATCGTGACGGATGAGGATCCCCTGCTGGAGAGTCACGGGGCCGTCCCCGTGGTGCTGCGGTACGACCCCGAGCACGACCCCCGCCATGTACGGGTGGACCTGCCCGGGGCGCGGCCCCTCGAATGGGTCGTCGACCGGGACCTGCTGGAACACGGCCTCAAGGCGCCGGTGGACAGCGGCGGCGTACGGGTGTGGCCGTGCGGCCGGGTGCAGGCCGTGGTGGAGTTCCACACCGGCCAGGGCCACTCGGTGGTCGAGTTCGACACCAAGACCCTGTCCCGTTTCCTCCGCCTCACCCACGTGGCGAAGGCGGAGCCGGTCCCGCACTGACCGCCCGCCGCGGGTCTCTCAGCCGCCCGCCTTCAGCAGCGTCGCCACGATCGGGCCCGCCGTGGAGCCGCCGTGGCCGGCGGACTGGACGACGGCGGCCGCCGCCAGGTCGCCGCGGTACGCGGTGAACCAGCCGTTGGGCTTCTTCTGTCCGTCCACCTCGGCCGAGCCCGTCTTCGCGCCCCGCTCACCGTCCACCCCGGCCATCGCCTCCGCGGCGGTGCCGGCGGTCGCGGTGTACGACATCAGCTCCCGCAGCTGCGCGAGCGTGCCCGCGGACAGGGTGCGCGGCGCGGTCGCCAGCTGACGTCCGTCGACCTCCGGCGACACCAGGTACGGCTGGTGGAAGACGCCCGCCTTCACCGTCGCCGACACCGACGCCATGTTCAGCGGGTTCATCCGCACCCCGCCCTGGCCTATCAGCGACGCCGCCATCGGGGCCTTCGACTGCACGGGCACCGCGCCGTCGAACGTGGACACCCCGACCTTCCAGTCGTCGCGGCCCAGGCCGAAGTAGTCCTGGGCGTGCCGGGTGAGGTCGTCGTCCTCCAGCTTCGGGGCCTGGCTGATGAAGGCCGTGTTGCAGGAGGCGGCGAAACTCGCGCGGAACGTGCCGTCCTTGATCTGGAACTTGTCGAGGTTCTGGAACTTCCAGCCGCCGTAGCTGAAGTACTTGGGGCACGGGTGCTTCTTGTCGATCGACGCGAGGCCCTTCTCGATCAGCATCGAGGACGTGACCACCTTCATCGTGGATCCCGGCGCCAGCGACCCCTGGAACGCGACGTTGAAGCCACGCGAGGAGTTCGCCGCCGCGAGTATCTCGCCGGTCGACGGCCGCACCACCACCACCGAGGCCTGCTTGCGCTTCGCCACCTCGGCCTCGGCGAGCGCCTGCAGGGACGGGCTCAGCGTGGTCTTCACCGTGCCCGGCGTGCCCTCGCTCAGCTCCAGCAGGGTCGTGTCGGCCAGTTCCGCCTTCTTCGACGCCTCGCCGCGCACCACACGCAGCTCGACCCCGGCCTCGCCCCCCGCCTTCTCGCCGTACTTCTCGCGCAGCCCGTCCAGCACGGACCCCAGCGACGGGTACTTCTCGGTGGTCAGCTCGCCGCCGTCGCGGTCCAGCGCCTTCACCGGCGGGGTGCCGGCCTCGCCGGTGACGAGCTTGTCGCCCTCCCGCAGCTCCGGGTGCAGCACGGACGGCCGCCAGTCGACACGCGGCTCCCCGTCCCCGGCCCGCCGCACCACGGTCAGCGTGCTGTCGTACGTCAGCGGCTTCGCCGTCCGCTCGTACGACACCGTGCCCTTGACGGCGAAGGTGACCGAGTCCCGGGCGGGGGCGCCCGGCGTGAGGGCGAGGTCGCGGACGCGGGCGTCCTTCACGTACGAGGCGAGCGCCGCCTTCGCGGCCACCGGGTCGTCGGTCGCGGCGGCGGCCTCCGCGACCTGGCCGGACTGCCAGGCGGTGAGGAACTTCTCGGCGGCGGCCGTGACCTCGTCGGCCGACAGCGGCCCCGACTTCACGGTCTCCGCCTGGGTGGCGGTGTCCCCGCCGTCCCGTCCCGCGCCCCCGACGAGTGCGTACGCGCCGTAACCGGCGCCGCCCATCAGCACGGCCATCGCCGCGCCGATCACGACCGGCCTCATGTTCCGCCGGTCCCCGGCGCGCCCTCTGTTCCCCACTGGTGTCCGTCCTCCGTCGCCCCGCCCCGGCCCCCCGCGGCCCGCGTGGCTCTCGATCGAGTCAAGGCCCCGTCGGCGCAGTCGCGCCGACGACGGCCCCCACCCTAAAGTCCCGCCGGACGGGCCGTGCGCTCAGCCGCCCGCTCGTAGCACGGCTGCGACAATCGGCCCCGCCGCGTCGCCGCCGTGGCCGCCCTGCTGGGCCATCGCCGCCGCCGCGACGTCACCGCGGAAACCGGTGAACCAGCTGTCCGACGTGGCGTTCCCGTCGACCTCCGCGGAACCGGTCTTCGCGCCGATGTCACCGCCCAGGCCGGACATCGCCTGCTGCGCGGTGCCCTGGGTGGCGGTGAGCCGCATCATCTCCTTGAGCTGGTCCGACGTCTCCGCAGGCAGGCCCTTCGCCTGGGCCAGCCGACGGTTGTCGAGCTCGGGGGAGACCAGGTAGGGCTGGCGGAACGCGCCCGTGATCGCGGTAGCCGTCACGGAGGCCATGTTCAGCGGGTTCATCTGCACCTGGCCCTGGCCGATGGCGTTCGCCGCCCGGTCCGGGCCGCCGGAGGCCGGCACGCTGCCGTCGAAGGACGCTATGCCGGTCTTCCAGTCGTCCCGGCCCAGCCCGAACCGCTCCTGCGCCTCCTCGGTGAGCGAGGTGTCGGTGAGCGGCTGCTCGTCGATCAGCTTGATGAAGGCGGTGTTGCAGGAGCGCAGGAAGCTGTTGGCGAGGGTGGCGCCCTCGTCGGGCTCCATGCCGGTGAGGTTCTTGAAGGTCTGGCTCTGCCAGGTCGCGGTGTCGGGGCAGGGCGCCGGGCCGTTCATGGAGGTCACGCCGTGGTCGATGAGCATCGCGGCAGTGATGATCTTCATGGTGGAGCCGGGGGCGACCTGCCCCTGGAAGGCCGCGTTGAAGCCGTCGCCGCGGTTGTTGGCCACCGCCAGGACCTCACCGGTGCTGGGCTTCAGCGCCACCACCGACGACTCCGGGAAGTCCTTCACCGCCTTCTCGGCTGCCGCCTGCACCCCGGCGCTGAGCGTGGTGCGCAGCGTGCCAGGCTCGCCCGCGGCGAGGGTGAGCAGCGGGGTGTCCGCCTCGTCGGTCGTGTGCCGGATGGACAGCTCGACGGCGGGGCTGCCGCCCGCCTTGTCGCCGTACTTCTGCCGCAGGGTGTCCAGGACCGGGCCGAGGGAGGGGTACTTCTCCCTGGTCAGCACGGTGCCGTCGCGGTCCACCGCCTCGATGGGCGGCTGCGCGGACTCTCCGGTGACGAGCGTGTCCCCGTCCTTCAGGTCCGGGTGCACGACGGCCGGTTTCCAGTCGACCAGCGCGCGTCCGGTGGTCTGCCCGCGCACGACCGTCAGGGTGCTGGTGTAGCGCAGTGGCTTGGAGACGCCGTCGGCGGAGACGGTCGCCTTCACCGTGAACGGCACGGTGGTGCCGCGCGGTGCGCCCGGCGTGATGTCGACCCGCCCTATGCGCGCCTCCTCGCCGTACGCGGCCAGCAGCGCGCCCGCTTCCTGCGCGTTGTTCGTGTACGAGGCGGCCCGCGTGGCCTGCCCCTTCTCCCAGGCGCCGAAGAACGCTTCGGACGCCTCGCGCACCTCGTCCTGGTCGGGCGGCCCCGACCTGCGCGTCTCCGCGGCGCCGGAGCCGCCCCCGTTTCCGTTCAGTGCCGAGACGATGTTGTACGCCCCGTACCCCGCTCCGCCGACCATCACGGCGAACACGCCGCCGACGACGGCGACCTTGACCCCCTTGCCCATCGGGCGATCCTCCCCCGCCGGACCCCGCGTCATCTGAACACGTTCAAAAGCCCGGTACGTGGAGCACTCTATGCGCTGTGCGCTGACCAGGGGGCGTCGGTTTTCGATCGGTGTCTCAAAGGAGACCTTGGCCTGACGGCCCCAGGGGTGGTCAGACACCGCTCCCGGTCTGGTCGGCGGGGTTGGCGGCGTTGGCGGCTGCGTCGGCCGGGGTGCGGGCCGGGGGGACCTGGTTCGCCTGAGCCGATCCCAGCTGGCGTGACATGGAGTTGAACGCCCTGAGATTGGGCGCCTTCCTGATGACGAAGATGCCGGCGATCGACGAAGCGGGGAGACCGCAGAGCAGGACGCCGTACCCCGCCTCCTGTGCCTGGACCATGCTGTGGGCGAGCCAGACCAGGGCTATCACAGCTCCACCGGCCACCAGGGTCCCGAGCGCGGTCGTGGCATGGCCGAGGTACATGTTGATGCGCTGGGTGCGGGCCGGGTAGTTGATCTCCTTGAGGGCGCGTTTGACGGTCCCCTTCGGGACGTTCTCCAGCCTCTTGGCCAGTTCGATGAGCTGGTCGACGTCCACTTTGGAATCAGGGGTTTCCCCGGCCCCGTGCATGCTCAACGTGCTTCCTGCACGTCGGCCGCGAGGCGGCGGAGGATTTTGACCACCGGGTGGTCTTCGCTTGCCGTTTTCATGACCTGCTCTACGCTGACCTTCGGAGAATGGGAGACGATCGGGCTATTACGCCCGCTTTCGTCGTACTCCGAGACGATTTCCATGAACAATGCGCTCGCCAGCGCCGGATCGACCCGGCTGCGGCGGATGAGGCTGGCAGCCTCCAGTGAATCGACCTGGTTCTCGGCCATCCGCTTCAGGGTTTCGCGGATCATCGCGGTTTCACGGTGATGCAGTTCTCGTTCTTTTTGTTTCAGTGAGCGCTGCAGTGCGGTGAAAAATGCGCCGATGCCGACCGTGGCCAGGACCGAGCATGCCGAGATCACGGCGACGGGCCAGTCGGTTCCGCTGGCGAGCGACACCAGCCCCAGTGCCGATGTCAGCACGGCGGAGAGGAAGCTCGTGGTCACTGCGACAAGACGCAGACGCGATAAGGACCTCGACACCTCGGCGTGCGGTTTGTACCCCGTCAATTCGGAGGCGCTCCGGCGGGAGCGATCGGTTTCCGCGTCCAACGCGGAAATGAGGGATTCGACGCCCTCGTGAAAAGACCGCACCGCCATGCCGTGGTCCGCCGCTCGGGCGGGAAAGATCCTCCCCGTCGGATCAAGGACAGCGCGTGCACCGGCTCCGAAATTGTCCCAGCCCACGACAACCACCCCCCAGAGAGCTGCGTTGACTCAGTGCGATATACCCAAGGTAGCAGATCGACAACCCTCGGTGACGTGCTTCGCGGGTTACGCCGCAGTAGGCACGGAGGTTAACAGGCTTGTCCTACGAGCGTCCCGTGTTCGAATTCGAATAGCGGATTGCGCTATTCCGCTGTCATGCGCGGGAGGCTCCCGCCGGGCGGTGTCCGGCCCGCTACACCCACGTGTCCAGCCACATCCGCGACCGCCAGTCGTCGATCGGGATGGGCGTGCCCGTGTAGATCGGCCAGAAGTAGATGAAGTTCCAGATGATCAGGAGGGTCAGGACGCCCGCCGCCGTCGCTCCCGCCACGCGGCGGGTGTCCGTGGAGCGGGGCGGGCCGACGATCGCGCCCAGGAGCATCGCCACCGCCAGGCAGAGGAACGGCAGGAAGACGATCGCGTAGAAGTAGAAGATCGTGCGTTCCTGGTAGAGGAACCAGGGGGCGTACCCCGCGGCGATGCCGCACGCGATCGCGCCCGCGCGCCAGTCGCGGCGGAAGGCCCAGCGCCACAGGACGTAGAGGAGGGCCAGGCAGCCCACCCACCACAGCAACGGCGTGCCGATGGCGAGGACCTCCTGCGCGCACTTCTCGCCCGCGTCCACCGGGCAGCCGTCCACGCCGGGCGCGGGCGACTCGTAGAAGTACGACACCGGGCGGCCGGCGACGATCCAGCTCCACGGGTTGGACTCGTACGTGTGCGGCGAGGACAGGCCGACGTGGAACTCGTACACCTGGTTCTCGTAGTGCCACAGGCTGCGCCACCAGTCGGGGAACAGCCACGACCAGTCGCTTCCCCGCCCGTCGCGGGTGGCCCAGTCGCGGTAGTAGCCGCCGCTGCCGTCGGCCGCGGAGAGGATCCAGCCGGCCCAGGACGCGAAGTACGTGAACACCGCCACCGGCACCGTCGAGAGGAAGGCCCAGCCCAGGTCCCGCTTCAGCACGGCCAGCCGGGGACGCACCGCGCCCGCGACCCGGCGCGCGCCGACGTCCCACAGCACGGACATCACACAGAACGCGGCCATGATGTACAGGCCGTTCCATTTGGTGCCGATCGCCAGGCCCAGCATCAGGCCCGCCGCAAGACGCCACGGACGGAAGCCGATCCGGGTGTTCTCGGCGGCGTCCACGTCCGGACGGGCCCGCCCGTCCGCGTCCACCGGCAGCGCGGCGGCCAGCTTCTCGCGGGCCTTGTCCCGGTCGATCAGCAGACACCCGAAGGCGGCCAGCACGAAGAACATCAGCACGCCGTCGAGCAGCGCGGTGCGGCTCATCACGAAGTGCAGCCCGTCCACCGCCATCAGCGCGCCCGCGAGGCAGCCGAGGAACGTGGAGCGGAACAGCCGGCGCCCGATCCGGCACAGCATCAGCACCGACAGCGTGCCGAGCAGCGCCGTCATGAACCGCCAGCCAAACGGGTCGAAGCCGAAGAGCAGCTCCCCCAGCCCGATCACGTACTTGCCGACCGGCGGATGCACGACGTACGCCGCGTCCGTCGGGATCGGGACGTTGCCGCCCGAGTCCAGGATGAGCCGGTTGACCTCCTTGTCCCAGTTCACCTCGAACCCGCGGTGGACGAGCGCCCACGCGTCCTTCGCGTAGTACGTCTCGTCGAATATCACCGCCTTGGGGTGGCCCAGGTTCCAGAACCGCAGCACCCCCGCCACCAGCGTCACCAGCAGCGGGCCGCCCCACCCCGACCAGCGGACGAGACGGCCGGCGAGCACCGGCGGCACCCCGAGCGTCTTCCACAGCCGGTCCGACGGCTCGGTGTACGGCGGGACCAGGCGGTCGCGGACGTCGCCTCTGACGGCGGACGTACGGTGGCCGAAACGCCGCAGCCGGTGCTGCCACGTCTGCCGCTGCTCGAGCGGCGACTGCTCCTGGCGGGTGTCCGTGGAGGACGCGGTACTGGTCACCGCGCCATCGTAGGGAACGGCGCTGTGTGAGTCCCGCGCATGGGCGGTATGCCCCGCCTCCGTCCGCTCCTGGGAGGATGGACGCGTGACCGGAACCCTCGTACTCGCAGGCACCCCCATCGGCGACATCTCCGACGCGCCGCCCCGGCTCGCCGAGGAACTCGCCGGCGCCGACGTCGTCGCCGCCGAGGACACCCGGCGGCTGCGCCGGCTGACCCAGGCGCTCGGCGTCACCCCCAAGGGGCGGGTGGTGTCGTACTTCGAGGGCAACGAGACCGCCCGCACGCCCGAACTGGTCGACGAGCTGGCGGGCGGCGCGCGCGTGCTGCTCGTCACCGACGCCGGCATGCCGTCCGTGTCCGACCCCGGCTACCGGCTGGTCGCCGCGGCCGTCGAGCGGGACATCCAGGTCACCGCGGTGCCCGGGCCGTCCGCCGTGCTCACCGCGCTCGCCCTGTCCGGGCTGCCCGTCGACCGGTTCTGCTTCGAGGGGTTCCTGCCCCGCAAGGCGGGCGAGCGTCTCGGCCGGCTGCGGGAGGTCGCCGACGAGCGCCGCACCCTCGTCTACTTCGAGGCCCCGCACCGCCTCGACGACACCCTCGCCGCGATGGCCGAGGTGTTCGGCGCCGACCGCCGCGCCGCCGTCTGCCGCGAGCTGACCAAGACGTACGAGGAGGTCAGGCGGGGCCCGCTGGCCGAGCTGGCCGCGTGGGCGGCCGAGGGTGTGCGCGGGGAGATCACCGTGGTCGTCGAGGGCGCCCCCGAGAAGGGCCCCGAGGAGATCGACGACGCCGAGCTGGTGCGCCGGGTGCGGGTGCGCGAGGAGGCGGGCGAGCGGCGCAAGGAGGCCATCGCGGCGGTCGCGGCGGCGGCGGGGCTGCCGAAGCGGCAGGTCTTCGACGCGGTGGTGGCGGCGAAGAACGCCGGCACCGCCCAGGACGCCGGGAAGCGGTGACGCCGGACGTCGCTCCCTCGTCATGAGAGGTACCGGTGTCGGTAAAGAACCCGGGGCGTTCGGGTAATCCACGGCCAAATCGGCGCCAATACTCCGCCGGTGCCCGTGTGCTCATGGCCGCCGGGGAGTCCACTGGCCGCAGGGGCGGGCGCGGGCCCGTCCCGTCAGCGGACCGACAGGAGCCGGCATGACCGAGATCTCCGGACCGGGCGCACTGCGCGCGGGCGCCACCGCCGTCGTCACCGAGGCGTACGCCTTCGCCTGCATGCGCTGCGGATACGGCTGGGAGCAGGCGTACGAGATAGAGCACCACGTCGACGCCGACGGCCGCACCTTCGTGCTGTACGTGGCGGACGGCCGGATCGTGCCCTCCCCGCTCAGCCGGCCCACCTGCCGCAGCTGCGACGGACATGTCGTGCGGATCCTCCGGCCGGGCCGGGTCGCCTCGGCCCGCGACGCCGCCCACCGGGAGCGCCGGGTGCCGGCCGCCGGACCGGTGGAGGCCCCCTGGGCGCAGGAGGGGTCCGCGCCGCTTCCGTAGGATCGGGAGCATGCCTGCCGACGACACCGACAAGAACGCCGCGCCGCCGCTCCCGGAGCCCCTGCGGGTGCCGGTCGCGGATTCCCACACGCATCTCGACATGCAGTCCGGCACGGTCGAGGAGGCCCTCGCCAAGGCCGCGTCGGTGGGGGTGACGACCGTGGTGCAGGTCGGCTGCGACCTCAAGGGGTCCCGGTGGGCGGCGGAGACGGCCGCGGCGTACGACGCCGTGCACGCGACGGTCGCCCTGCACCCCAACGAGGCCCCGCGGATCGTCCACGGCGACCCCGACGGGTGGTCCCGGCAGGGCGCCAGGCAGCCCGGCGGGGACGCGGCGCTGGACGAGGCGCTCGCCGAGATCGACCGGCTGGCCGCGCTGCCCCAGGTCAAGGGCGTCGGCGAGACCGGCCTCGACCACTTCCGCACCGGCGAGGACGGCAAGGAGGCGCAGGAGCGGTCCTTCCGCGCCCACATCGAGATCGCCAAGCGGCACGGCAAGACGCTCGTGATCCACGACCGCGACGCCCACGCGGACGTGCTGCGCGTGCTGAAGGAGGAGGGCGCCCCCGAGCGCACCGTCTTCCACTGCTACTCCGGGGACGCGGAGATGGCGGAGATCTGCGCCGCCGCCGGCTACTACATGTCGTTCGCCGGCAACGTCACCTTCAAGAACGCCCAGAACCTGCGGGACGCGCTCGCCGTCGCCCCGCTGGAACTGGTCCTGGTGGAGACCGACGCGCCCTTCCTCACCCCGGTGCCCTACCGCGGCCGGCCCAACGCCCCCTACCTGGTGCCGGTCACCGTGCGCGCCATGGCGGCCGTGCGCGGCGTCGACGAGGACACCCTGGCCACCGCGCTCGGCGCCAACACCGCGCGGGCCTTCGGCTACTGACGGGCCCTCACCTCGCGCACGGTCCGCGGTCGTGTCGCTCGGGAGAGCGATCGGCCCTCGGCTCGCGCATGTACGGCGGGCTGGACCAGTTCGACACCCGCACCTGGCGGGACCTCGGCGCCGCCGGCCGCCGACCGCACCGGCGGTGACCGGGGCGGACCCACGCGCCCCGTACCCTTGTCCCGTGACCAGCCCCACCCCCGACGCCCTCCTCGGCCCCGCCGACGTCCGCGAACTGGCGGCCGCCCTCGGCGTACGGCCCACCAAGCAGCGCGGCCAGAACTTCGTCATCGACGCCAACACGGTCCGCCGTATCGTGCGCACCGCCGAGGTACGCCCCGACGACGTCGTCGTCGAGGTCGGCCCCGGGCTCGGCTCGCTCACGCTGGCGCTGCTGGAGGCCGCCGACCGGGTCACCGCGGTGGAGATCGACGACGTGCTCGCCGGGGCGCTGCCCGCCACCGTCGCCGCCCGCATGCCGGAGCGCGCCGACCGGTTCGCGCTGGTCCACTCCGACGCGATGCACGTCACCGAGCTGCCGGGACCGGCCCCGACCGCGCTGGTCGCCAACCTCCCCTACAACGTCGCCGTCCCCGTGCTGCTGCACATGCTCGAGACGTTCCCGAGCATCGAGCGCACGCTGGTGATGGTCCAGTCCGAGGTGGCCGACCGGCTCGCCGCCGCACCCGGCTCGAAGGTGTACGGCGTCCCGTCGGTCAAGGCCAACTGGTACGCCGAGGTCAAGCGCGCCGGGGCCATCGGCCGCACCGTCTTCTGGCCCGCGCCGAACGTCGACAGCGGCCTGGTGTCGCTGGTGCGGCGTGCGGAGCCGCTGAAGACCACCGCGACCCGGCGCGAGGTGTTCGCCGTGGTCGACGCGGCCTTCGCCCAGCGCCGCAAGACGCTGCGCGCCGCCCTCGCCGGCTGGGCGGGCTCGCCGGCCGCGGCCGAGGCGGCGCTGGTCGCGGCCGGCGTCCCGCCGCAGGCGCGGGGCGAGTCGCTGACCGTCGAGGAGTTCGCGCGCATCGCCGAACACAAGCACGCCGGACACGAGGAGCAGGGCCCGCAGTGAGCGTCACCGTCCGCGTCCCCGCCAAGGTCAACGTGCAGCTCGCGGTCGGCGCGGCCCGCCCCGACGGCTTCCACGAGCTGGCCAACGTCTTCCTCGCGGTCGGCCTGTACGACGAGGTGACCGCCACCCCGTCGCCGGACGGCCCGCGCATCACCTGCGAAGGCCCCGACGCCGCGCAGGTCCCCCTCGACCGCAGCAACCTCGCCGCCCGCGCCGCCCTGGCCCTCGCCGAGCGGTACGGCCGGGCGCCCGACGTCCACCTGCACATCGCCAAGGACATCCCCGTCGCGGGCGGCATGGCCGGCGGCAGCGCGGACGGTGCGGGCGCCCTGCTCGCCTGCGACGCGCTGTGGGGCACCGGCGCGAGCCGGGAGGAACTCCTCGACATCTGCGCCGAGCTGGGCAGCGACGTGCCGTTCAGCCTGATCGGCGGGGCCGCGCTCGGTACCGGGCGCGGCGAGAGGCTGACGGAGCTGGAGGTCGGGGGGACCTTCCACTGGGTGTTCGCGATGGCCTCACGGGGGCTGTCCACACCGGCGGTGTTCCGGGAGTTCGACCGGCTGGCGGAAGCGCGGGAGATCCCGGAGCCGGTGGCTTCGCGGGGACTGCTCGGCGCTCTCGCCAAGGGTGACGCGGAAGCGCTCGCGGCCGCCGTGTCCAACGATCTCCAGCCGGCGGCGCTGTCTCTGTTCCCGGAGCTGGCGGACACGCTGGCCGCGGGGCGCGCGGCGGGGGCACTGGCCTCGCTGGTGTCGGGGTCGGGGCCGACGACGGCGTTCCTGGCGCGGGACGCGGAGGCGGCGGAGACCGTCGCGGCGGCGCTGCGGGCCTCCGGTACCTGCCGGGACGTACGCACGGCGCCGGGGCCGGTGCCGGGGGCCACGGTGGTCTGAACGGCTCAGGGCCGCGCTTCCACCGGGCTCCCGCCGATCAATTCGGTGTGCGGCGTGTGCGGCGGGAGAGCCTCACGGGTTCGGCGGTCATGATTCCTCCCGTGGACGGGAACCTGCTGCCTGCCACCTACGGCAGCCGCCCGTTTCCGGTCGCCTCATCACAAAGGGTGACCACCTCCTCGCGTCACGACCGCCCCCCGGCAGGGCCTACGCTGGAAAGCTGATCGATCCACCGGGCAGGAGAGAAATGGCCGTCAATCTGGTCAATGTCGAGAACGTCAGCAAGGTGTACGGCACCCGTGCGCTGCTGGACGGGATCTCCCTCGGCGTCTCCGAGGGCGACCGGATCGGGGTCGTGGGGCGCAACGGGGACGGCAAGACCACGCTGATCCGCATGCTGGCCCGGCTGGAGGAGGCCGACACCGGGCGGGTGACGCACTCCGGCGGGCTGCGGCTCGGCGTGCTCACGCAGCACGACTCGCTCGACCCCGAGGCGACCGTCCGGCACGAGGTCATCGGGGACATGGCCGACCACGAGTGGGCCGGTGACGCCAAGGTCCGCGACGTGCTCACCGGACTGTTCGGCGGGCTCGACCTGCCCGGCTTCCCCAAAGGACTCGACACCGTCGTCGGACCGCTGTCCGGCGGCGAGCGGCGCCGCATCGCGCTGGCCAAGCTGCTCATCGAGGAACAGGACCTGATCGTCCTCGACGAGCCGACCAACCACCTCGACGTCGAGGGCATCGCCTGGCTCGCCGAGCACCTGCGCAACCGCCGCTCCGCGCTCGTCTGCGTCACCCACGACCGGTGGTTCCTCGACCAGGTCTGCACCCGCATGTGGGACGTGCAGCGCGGCGTCGTCCACGAGTACGAGGGCGGCTACTCCGACTACGTCTTCGCCCGCGCCGAGCGCGAGCGCATCGCGGCCACCGAGGAGGCCAAGCGGCAGAACCTGGTCCGCAAGGAGCTGGCCTGGCTGCGCCGCGGCGCCCCCGCCCGCACCTCCAAGCCGCGCTTCCGCGTCGAGGCCGCCAACGAACTGATCGCCGACGTGCCGCCGCCGCGCGACAGCAGCGAGCTGATGAAGTTCGCCTCCTCGCGGCTCGGCAAGACCGTGTTCGACCTGGAGGACGTGACCGTCCAGGCCGGGCCCAAGGTGCTGCTGAAGCACGTGACCTGGCAGCTCGGCCCCGGCGACCGCATCGGCCTGGTCGGCGTCAACGGCGCCGGCAAGACGTCCCTGCTGCGCGCGCTCGCCGAGGCCGCCCGCAGCGAGGGCGAGACACAGCCCGCGGCCGGCCGCATCCGCGTCGGGAAGACCGTCAAACTGGCCTATCTGTCGCAGGAGGTCGCCGAACTCGACCCCACCTGGCGGGTGCTGCAGGCCGTGCAGCAGGTGCGTGAGCGCGTCGACCTCGGCAAGGGCCGCGAGATGACCGCCGGTCAGCTCTGCGAGACCTTCGGCTTCAACAAGGAGAAGCAGTGGACGCCCGTCGGGGACCTCTCCGGCGGTGAGCGCCGCCGCCTCCAGCTGCTGCGGCTGCTGATGGACGAGCCCAACGTCCTCTTCCTCGACGAGCCCACCAACGACCTCGACATCGAGACCCTGACCCAGCTCGAGGACCTCCTCGACGGCTGGCCCGGCTCCATGATCGTCATCTCCCACGACCGGTTCTTCGTCGAGCGCACCACCGACCGCGTCTTCGCCCTCCTCGGCGACGGCACCCTGCGGATGCTGCCGCGCGGCATCGACGAGTACCTGGAGCGCCGCAAGCGCATGGAGGAGGCCGCCGCCGCCTCCGCCCAGGCCGCCGCCCCGGCCCGCGGCGCGACGCCCGAGAAGAGCGCCGCCGACCAGCGCGCGGCGAAGAAGGAACTCCAGCGCATCGAGCGCCAGCTGGACAAGATCTCGGCCAGGGAGGCCACCCTCCACACCGCCATCGCCGAGAACGCCACGGACTTCGCGAAAGTGGCCGAACTCGACGCCGAACTGCGGGACCTGGCCGGTCAGCGCGACGAACTGGAGCTGCGCTGGCTGGAACTCGCCGAGGACGCCTGACCGGCGCGAGAGCCGCCTCGTGCGCCTGCGCGTGGGGAGCACGCGCCGCGTGAAGAGGGCGTGAAGGCACGTAACGGGCGCATCACAGGCCGGTCCTCCCTTGGGAACAGGGGAGGACGCGGCCCGGTGGCGTGTCGGTGCCGGGTGATAGAAAGAGCCGTCCGACAAGTGACCGACGACGACTCTGGGTCATCACGAACCTCAGGGCGTGGCTAAAAATCAGTGAGCAAGGGGGAACGCGCTGATGACTCAGCCGCCCAACCAGCCGCCTCAGGGCGGCTTCGGACCTCCGCAGGACCCGCCGCCGGGCGGGGGTTTCGGACCGCCGCAGACACCGCCGCAGACCCCACCGCCCCCGCAGGGCACCCCGCCGCCGCCCCCGCAGGGTCAGCCCTCCGGCGCTCCGCATCCCGGGTACGGCTACCCGCAGCAGCCTCCGACGCAGCCCGGCCCCTACGCCTCCGGGCCGTACCAGCAGCCCGGTCCGTACGGACAGCCGCAGCAGCCGGGCCCGTACGGCCAGTCCGGGTACGGCCATCCGCAGCAGCCCGGCTTCCCCGGCGCGCCCGGCACCCCGCCCGGCGGCGGCTCCCGCAACCCCTTCAAGGGCAAGCCGCTGCTGATCGCCGCCGCCGCGGTGGCGGTCGCGCTGATCGTCGGCGGCACGGTGTGGGCCGTCTCCGGCGACGACGACAAGAAGGAGCCGGTCGCCCGGCAGACCGACGACCCCGAGCCGGGCGGGCCCAGCGGCGCCCCGGTCAACCCGGGCGACGGCAGCGGCGACGGCGGCGAGGAGACCGAGGACCTCAACGAGGGCCGCCAGGCGGGCGAGTCCAAGGTGCTCTGGTACAAGGAGGCGCCCGACGCCCCCGGCTCCGGCGCCGACGCCCCCGGCCAGTGGATAACCGGCAAGACCGCGGTCAAGGCGGCCTACAAGGACCTCTACGGGTACAACGTCACCGACGGCAAACCCGCCTGGGACACCATCACCTTCCCCCACAAGATCTGCGCGGTCACCCCGGAGAAGACGGCCGACGACAAGATCGTCGTCGCGTCCATGAGCGGCAGCAGCGACAGCGCCAAGTGCAACCAGCTCCAGCTCGTCGACCTCGTCACCGGCGAGAAGGGCTGGACGCAGGAGGTCGCCGACGGCGCGCTGTTCGACAGCGTGCTCTCCATCGAGCTGTCCCTCGCCGGCAACACGCTGATGGTGGGCCGCTCGCAGTCCGGCACGGCGTACGACGTGCGCACCGGCAAGAAGCTGTGGGACTCCAAGCGGTACGGCGACGCCCCCTGCTTCCCCGCCGCGTTCGCGGGCGGCGAGCGGCTGATCCAGGTCGCCTCCTGCGGCGCCGGCGGCGACAACGCCCACGACGAGGTCCGCGAGCTCGACCCCGCCACCGGCATGGCCAAGTGGACCTACCAGTACGCCAAGGGCTGGCGCGTCGAGCGCACCTTCTCCGTCGACCCTCTGGTCGTCTACGCGACCAAGCAGGAGGAGGGCAGCGACAAGAAGTCGTGGAACATCGCGGCCTTCACCGCCGCCGGCAAGCTGCGCTCCCAGGTCGCCGTCGACGAGAACTTCGACCCCGGCTGCGGCTGGGCCATCCTCGCGCGCGACCTCCAGGGCTGCGAAGGCGTCGTCGTCGAGGGCGACACCCTCTACCTGCCGACGGCCGCCACCACCGGGGCCAACGAGCTCGTCGCCATCAGCCTCGCCAACGGCAAGGAGCTGTGGCGCGAGTCCTCCCCCGTGGAGGAGTCGATGATCCCGATGAAGGTCGAGGGCGGCAAGCTCGTCGCGTACGTCGAGCCGTCCTACGACGCCGGCGGCCGGGTCGTCGCCCTGCCCGTCGGCGGCGCGAACCACAAGCCGGCCACGCTGATGCAGAACCCGCAGGCGGTCGCCGACATCGAGAACGGCTTCTTCAGCAAGGCGATCGACTGGGTCGACGGCCGCTTCTACCTGTCGACCACCCGGCTGAACGGCAACGACGACGCGAAGGAGAAGTTGATGCTCGCCTACGGCACATGAGCCCCGTGAGCGCAACTCGCGTCACTTTCCCGCCGCCCGTCGTCCCCTTCCCCTGAGGTACCCACGTCATGAGCCAGCCGCCCCCGCCGCCCAACCAGCCCCCGCAGCAGCCGGGGTTCGGGCCGCCGCAGGAACCGTCGGAGCCGCAGCCGCCGGCGCCCTCGGCTCCCGCCACGCCTCCCACCCCGCCGGCGCAGCCGCCCCAGCAGCCGCCCGCCGGACCCGATGTGAACAAGGCGCCCCAGCCGCAGCCGGGCTACGGCTACCCGCAGGCGCCGGGGACCCCGCCTCCCGCCGCGCCGCCTACGCCTCCGCAGGGCCCCGGCTACGGCTACCCGCAGCAGCCGCCCGCCGGTTACGGCTACCCGGCCCAGCAGCCCGGTCCGTACGGCCAGCCGCCGCAGCCCGGCCCTTACGGTCAGCAGCCGGGTCCGTACGGCCAGCCGCAGCAGCCCGGCCCGTACGGCCAGCAGCCCCCCTACGGTTACGCGCAGCCGACCGTGCCGATGCAGGCGCAGCCCGGACAGCCCGGCGGCGGGCGGAAGTTCAACGCCCAGGTGGCGATCATCGTGTCGGCGGTCGTCGCGATCGCGCTGATCGTCGGCGGCGGCGTCTGGTACGCGAACTCGTCCGGCAAGGACGACGACAAGCAGACCACCGCCGAGGGCGGCGACACCAAGGGCGGCGAGGGCGACGGCAAGGAGGGCGGCTCCGGCGACGGGGGCGCCACCACCGGCGAGGCCAAGGAGAAGGCGCCCGCCGCCACCGGGTCCAAGGTGCTGTTCCAGGTGCCCTCGCCCAAGGTGCCCAAGGGCGTCACGACCATCTCCATCGCCGGTTCCTGGCTGACCGACTCCGTCTACGCCAAGAGCGGGCTGTCGGAGATCACCGGTTACGACCGCAGGACCGGCACCAAGAAGTGGACGCTGGACCTCCCCGGTCCGGTGTGCGCGGCGACCCCGCACATCACCGAGGACGACAAGACGGCGATCGTCCACAAGCCGGCCATGCCGAGCAAGACGGACCCCCAGGCCTGCACCGAGGTCGCGGTGGTCGACCTGGCGGCCGGCAGCAAGGTGTGGACCAAGACCGCCAAGTCCGGAACCATGCCGGTCAGCTTCAACAACGTCACGATCGGCGGCGGCACCGTCGCGGCAGGCTCCACCAGCGGCGGCGCCGCCTGGGACCTCGCCACCGGTGACGAGCGCTGGGCACCGAAGACGTCCGACTCCTGCTACGACGCCGGGTACGGCGGCGGCGCCAAGCTGGTCGCGGTCCGCAAGTGCGGCTCGTACGACCAGCGTCAGCTGCACATCCAGAACGTCGACCCCAAGTCGGGCGACATCCTCGCCGAGTACAAGATGGACGAGGGCATCGAGTACGCGGCCGTCGTCTCCACCGACCCCCTCGTGGTGGCCGCCGACGTCGGCGACAGCGCCGGTGACGGCAGCGGCATCTCCGACTTCTTCTCCATCGACAACAAGACCGGCAAGCTGCGCGCCCGCCTCTCCGCCCCGGGCGACGAGTTCGCCGCCCGCTGCGACGCCATCTACAAGGTGGAGAACTGCACGGGCGTCACGGTCGGCAACGACCGGCTGTACATCGCCACCGAGGAGCACGACAGCGGCGGCGACTCCTACAGCCAGACCAACGAGGTCGTCGCGTTCGACCTGGCCACCGGCAAGCAGACGGGCCAGCGTGCCGACGCCGGCGAGAACTACGAGATCTTCCCGCTGCGCATGGACGGCCCCAACGTCATCGCCTACAAGCGGCCGCCGTACGACAAGGGCGGGCAGGTCGTCAGCATCGACGGCGAGTCCTTCAAGGAGACGGTCCTGATGGAGAACCCGTCGACGGAGGCGGTGCGCGACGTCGAGTCCCGGATGTCGCCCGACTACTCGGAGATCCAGTTCGGGCAGGGCGGGCTGTACATGTCCTCCGTGTACGCCAGTGACTTCACGAGCCGTGAGAAGGAGTACTCGGTGATCGCGTTCGGCACGGGGTGATCGTTCGCCGTCGCCTCACGCCTTCGCCCACGGCCCCGTCCCTGCTCAGGGACGGGGCCGTTCGCGTACCGCTCATCACGCGCTCTTCGCCATCGAACACGAGAATTTCGGCGTTACGGGGCGATTCTCGCCGGTAGGGGGAGCGCGACGTCGAACAAGCGTGTAGCTTCCGGGGGCATCCGGGGGTGTGTTGTCTGGGGGGATGGTTGTCCGATGGGAGTGCGGCTGATGGTGGTCGACGACCACCGACTGCTCGCCGAGGCGCTGGCCTCGGCGCTGAAGCTGCGAGGGCACAGGGTGCTGGCCGCGGCGGCGCCCGCGGCGGGGGCGGCGGATCTGGTGATCAGCAGGGCGCCGGAGGTCTGTCTGCTGGGGACGGCGGCGCCGGCGGAGGCCGGGACGTTCGACCCGGTGGTGAAGATCAAGCGGGAGCGGCCGCAGGTGGCGGTCGTGGTGCTGGGGCCGGTGCCGTCGCCGCGGGGGATCGCGGCGGCGTTCGCGGCGGGGGCGTCGGGATACGTGCGGCACGACGAGCGGATCGAGGGCGTCGAGCGGGCGATGCTGAAGGCGCGGGCGGGGGAGGCGGCGGTGGCGCCCGCGTTGTTGCAGGGGGCGTTCGGGGAGCTGCTGAACCCGGCGGCTCAGCCGGACGACGAGGGGGCGAGGTTGCTGTCGATGCTGACGCCTCGGGAGGTGGAGGTGCTGGTGCGGGTCGCGGAGGGGGAGGACACGCGGCAGATCGCGGCGGGGATGGGGATCGCGCCGTCGACGGCTCGGACGCATGTGCAGAGGGTGTTGATGAAGCTGGGGGTGGGGTCGAGGCTGGAGGCAGCGGCGCTGGCCGCGCGTACGGGTCTGCTGGACCGGGCGTCGACGCGCTCGTGACCGGGGGCTGAGGTCTGACGCCTGCGGCGCGTCGTCCTGTCCGGTGGGGCGGGCGTGGCGCCTGCGGTGGGTGGGTGGTGCGGGGCCGGGGTGGGGGCGGTCGTCCTCGGTCCGGCGCGAGAGTGCGTCTCGAGAGGTCAGGGGTGCGGACGCGCCGGCCGCTGCGGGCGACCGCCCCCACCCGTCCCCTCCCCGCCGCGGGCGTCGCCGGCCGCGGGCAGTCGTGCCGCTGGGGCGGCACGGCACCCCGTAAGCGCCGGGCTGCGCGAACTCCCCCCGGCCCGGGGTGTGCGACCCCCGTGGGCGAGGGCGCACACCCCGTGTGGGAACGACCCGCGTCAGGAACTGGACGCGTCCTCGTCGTCAGGGACCGCCGGTGGCGGTGGGGTCGGGCGGAGCCAGAGCCAGAGGAGGAACAGGAGGCCGAGGATCAGCATCCCCAACCCCGTCCACAGGTTGATGTTGACCCCCTCCGCCTTCTCGATGTCGGCATCCGACGCGGTGAACCCGGCGATCATCACGATCACCCCGTACACGACGAACAGCCCACCGATGATCCGCCGGATGTCGAACAACCGGGCGGCCGTCGCGGACTTGGTCTCCAGCTCGGTGATCTCCTTCTGGAGGTCACTCTCGGAGTTGTGCTCGGACATGCTCTCTCAATCCTCCCGCGGTCAGAACGAGAACGGGATGTAGCAGACGGCAGCCAGAATCACCGCGCCCCAGCCCAGCAGTGCCGGCTTGCGGTACCACGCGTCGTCGCCCTCCGCGGGCGGCTCCGCCATGCCGGGCGAGCGGGTGCCGTAGACCAGGCCCTGCAGCTCGGCGGCGGGTTTGGGCGCCGTGAACAGCGACACCGCGACCATGACGACCGCGCCCGCGACGAAGCCCGCGATCGCGGAGACGAAGTTGGCGCCCTGGTCGGAGGGGATGTCGATGATGCCCTGCTTGTAGATCCAGAAGTAGTTCACCATCGCGGCCGTGGTGCCCGCGATCAGGCCCCAGAAGCCGGACTTCATCGACGCCCGCTTCCAGAACATGCCGATGATGAAGACGACGAACATCGGCACGTTGAAGAAGGAGAACAGCGTCTGGAGGTAGGCCATGATGTTGGAGAACGAGCTGGCCAGGAACGCCGTGCCGATGGACGCGAGCACGCCGATCGCGGTGATCAGGCGGCCGAAGCGGACGTAGTAGGAGTCCTCGCGGTCCTTCACCACGTACTTCGCCCAGATGTCGGAGGTGAAGACGGTGTTGAACGAGGAGACGTTCGCCGCCATGCCCGCCATGAACGCGGCCAGCAGACCGGTCACGGCGATGCCCAGCACGCCGTTGGGCAGCAGCTGCTGCATCAGGTACGGGATGGCGTCGTTGTACTGCAGGTCCGAGCCGCTGGTGCCGATCTTGGGCACCAGCACGGCGGCGACCAGGCCGGGGATCATCACCAGGAAGACGATGAAGATCTTCGGGAACGCGGCGATCAGCGGGGTGCGCTGGGCCGCCGAGAGGTTCTTCGCGGACAGCGCGCGCTGCACCTCGGCGAAGTTGGTCGTCCAGTAGCCGAAGGAGAGGACGAAACCGAGGCCGAGGACGATGGTCAGCCAGTTGGCGCCGAGCGGGTTGTCGCTGCCGATGCCGGTGCCGCCCCAGGCCGTCATGAAGTTGTCGCCGCGGGACGCGGTGAGCTGGTCCGACAGGCCGTCCCAGCCGCCGACGCTCTTCAGGCCGAGCACGGTGATCGGGATGAGCGCCGCCAGGATGACGAAGAACTGCAGGACCTCGTTGTAGATCGCCGAGGACAGACCGCCCAGGGTGATGTAGCCGAGGACGAAGGCTCCGGCGACGACGATGGCCACCCACTGCGGCCAGCCGAGGAGGGCCTCGACGACGATCGCGAGGGCGTAGAGGTTGACGCCGGCGATGAGGATGGCGGCCGCCGCGAAGAGGATCGAGCTCAGCAGGTGCGCCGCCCTGTCGAAGCGCATCAGCAGGAACTCCGGGACCGAGCGGACCTTGGAGCCGTAGTAGAACGGCATCATCACCAGGCCGAGGAACACCATCGCGGGGATGGCGCCGATCCAGTACCAGTGCGTCGTGTAGACGCCGTACTGCGCGCTGTTCGCGGCCATGCCGAGGATCTCGGTGGCGCCGAGGTTGGCCGCGATGAACGCGAGTCCGGTCACCCAGGCGGGCAGCGAACGGCCGGAGAGGAAGAAGTCCAGGCTCGTCTTGACCGACCGGCGGGCCGCGAAGCCGATGCCCAGCACGACGAGGAAGTAGATCCCGAGGATCGTGTAGTCCAGCCAGTTGGTGGGGAGCCGAAGCTCCGCGGCCAGGTATGTGGGGGTATGCATACGCACTCGCTTCGTTCGCGAACTGATCCGACGCGGAATCTACGCTTCCGTGTTCAGTAACTGAACATGTTCCTACATGTTCTTTGTTGGATTGTGATGAGCGCTGCTCGCTGGTGAGTTGTGATGTGTTATGTTCGATTGTGTTGAGTGACTGGCGGGTGCGGAGGAGTGCCACAGTGAAGAAGACCTCGACCCGGCTGGCCGACGGACGTGAGCTCATCTACTACGACCTCGCCGACGACACCGTGCGCGACGCGGTCGACCGCCGCCCGCTGGACGCCACCGTGACCACGTCCGAGATCCGCCGCGACGAGCTCCTGGGCGATTCCGTCGCCATCGCCTCGCACCGGCAGGGCCGCACGTATCACCCGCCGGCCGACGAGTGTCCGCTGTGCCCGTCCGAGGGCGACCGGCTGAGCGAGATCCCCGACTCCTCGTACGACGTGGTGGTCTTCGAGAACCGCTTCCCCTCGCTCGCCGGGGACTCCGGCCGCTGCGAGGTCGTCTGCTTCACCTCCGACCACGACGCCTCCTTCGCCTCGCTGGGCGAACGGCAGGCGCGGCTGGTGCTGGACGCCTGGACGGACCGCACGTCCGAGCTGTCGCATCTGTCCTCCGTTGAACAGGTGTTCTGCTTCGAGAACCGGGGCGCCGAGATCGGGGTCACCCTCCAGCACCCCCACGGGCAGATCTACGCCTACCCCTTCACCACTCCTCGCACCGCCCTGATGCTGCGCCAGGTGGCGGCGCACAAGGAGGCGACGGGAGGGGAGAACCTGTTCGACGCCGTGGTCGAGCGGGAACGCGCCGGCGAGCGGGTCGTCCTGGAGGGCGAACACTGGGTGGCGTTCGTGCCGTACGCGGCGCACTGGCCGTACGAGGTGCACCTCTACCCCAAGCGCAGGGTGCCCGACCTGCTGGGGCTCGACGAGGCGGCGCGCACGGAGTTCCCCCGGGTGTACCTGGAACTGCTCAGGCGCTTCGACCGGATCTTCGGGGAGGGCGAGCCGCCCACGCCGTACATCGCCGCCTGGCACCAGGCGCCGTTCGGCCCGCTGGACGCCTTCGACGGCGTGACACGCGACGACTTCGCGCTACACCTGGAGCTTTTCACCATTCGCCGGACGTCCGGCAAGCTTAAGTTCCTCGCGGGCTCCGAGTCCGGCATGAACGTCTTCATCAACGACGTGCCGCCGGAGCGCGCGGCCGAGCGACTGCGAGAGGTAGCGAGTTCATGAGCGGGAAGTACCTGGTCACCGGGGGCGCGGGATACGTAGGCAGCGTCGTCGCCCAGCATCTGGTCGAGGCCGGTCACGAGGTCGTCGTGCTCGACAACCTCTCCACCGGCTTCCGCGAGGGCGTCCCCGCGGACGCCACGTTCGTCGAGGGCGACATCCGTGACGCCGCCAAGTGGCTGGACCCCTCGTTCGACGGCGTGCTGCACTTCGCCGCCTTCTCCCAGGTCGGCGAGTCCGTGCAGAAGCCGGAGAAGTACTGGGACAACAACGTCGGCGGCACCATGGCGCTGCTCGGCGCCATGCGCGAGGCCGGCGTGCGCCGCCTGGTGTTCTCCTCCACGGCCGCCACGTACGGCGAGCCCGAGCAGGTCCCGATCCCGGAGACCGCCCCCACCCGCCCCACCAGCCCCTACGGCGCCTCCAAGCTCGCCGTCGACCACATGATCACCGGCGAGGCGCAGGCCCACGGGCTCGGCGCGGTCTCCCTGCGCTACTTCAACGTCGCCGGCGCCTACGGAAAGTACGGCGAGCGCCACGACCCCGAGTCCCACCTCATCCCCCTGGTGCTCCAGGTCGCCCTGGGCCGGCGCGAGGCGATCTCCGTGTACGGCGACGACTACCCGACGCCCGACGGCACCTGCGTACGCGACTACATCCACGTCGCCGACCTGGCCGAGGCGCACCTGCTCGCGCTGGAGGCGGCCACGCCCGGCGAGCACCTGATCTGCAACCTCGGCAACGGCAACGGCTTCTCGGTCCGCGAGGTCGTCGAGACCGTCCGCAAGGTCACCGGGCACCCGATCCCCGAGGTCGTCGCACCGCGCCGGGGCGGCGACCCCGCGGTCCTGGTGGCGTCCGCCGCCACGGCCCGCGAGAAGCTCGGCTGGAACCCGTCACGCGCGGACCTCGAGGGGATCGTCGCGGACGCGTGGGAGTTCGCGCAGCAGCGCGGCAACTAGGAGCAACGAAGGGTCAGGGGTTCAGGGCATGAGCGAGTCCAGCGCGGCCGCCGCGGAAGCCGTCGCCGCACGGTTCGAGGAGCTGTACGGGAGCGCGCCCGACGGGGTGTGGGCGGCACCCGGCCGGGTCAACCTCATCGGCGAGCACACCGATTACAACGACGGCTTCGTCATGCCGTTCGCCCTGCCGCACACCGCGGTGGCGGCGGTGTCCCGGCGCGACGACGGCGTCCTGCGCCTGCACTCCGCCGATGTGGAGGGCCCGGTCGTCGAACTGACGGTGGACGGCCTCACCCCCGGGTCCGACAGGCGCTGGACCGCCTACCCCGCGGGCGTCGTCTGGGCGCTGCGCGAGGCCGGTCACGCGGTCACCGGCGCGGACGTCCACCTCGCGTCCACCGTCCCGGCGGGCGCCGGCCTGTCCTCCTCGGCCGCCCTGGAGGTCGTGGTCGCCCTCGCGCTGAACGACCTGTTCGGCCTCGGCCTGCGCGGCTGGCAGCTCGCCCGCCTGTCCCAGCGCGCCGAGAACGTCTACGTCGGCGCGCCCGTCGGCATCATGGACCAGACGGCGTCCGCCTGCTGCGAGGCGGGCCACGCCCTGTTCCTCGACACCCGGGACCTGTCCCAGCGCCAGATCCCCTTCGACCTCGCCGCCGAGGGCATGCGCCTGCTGGTCGTCGACACCCAGGTCAAGCACAGCCACAGCGAGGGCGAGTACGGCAAACGCCGCGAGGGCTGCGAGAAGGGCGCGGCCCTGCTCGGCGTCGACGCCCTGCGGGACGTGCCGTACGACGACCTGGACGCGGCGCTGGCCCGCCTCGGCGAGGACGAGGAGGTCCGCCGTCTGGTCCGCCACGTGGTGACCGAGGACCACCGCGTCGAGCAGGTCGTCTCCCTCCTGGAGTCGGGCGACACCCGCGCCGTCGGCCCCCTCCTGGTCGAGGGCCACACCTCCCTCCGCGACGACTTCCGCGTCTCCTGCCCCGAACTCGACCTGGTCGTCGACACGGCGGTCACGGCCGGCGCGCTGGGCGCCCGCATGACGGGCGGCGGCTTCGGCGGCTCGGCGATCGTGCTGGCGGAGGAGACGGACGTCCCGGCGATCACCAAGGCGCTGGAGGAGGCCTTCGCGTCGGCGGGCTTCAAGACGCCCCGCGTCTTCGAGGCGGTGCCTTCGGCGGGGGCGCGGCGGGTGCGGTAGTCACGCGGTTCGCCTGGGGATGCCCCGCCACGGCCGTCGCCGGGCGGGGCATCCGCCTTCCGCGTCCGGCTAGGGATCCGAGCGCAGTCCCAGCGCGCTGTGCTGCACCAGCTCGGCGGGCGCATCGGCGGAGCCGGCCTCCCGGCGCGTCAACTCGACGAGACGTGCGCGCAGACCGGTCGCCGGTTCGCCCAGCACGATGGCGCTGATCACCAGCTCCAGCATCACGCAGTCGTAGTCGTCGTCCGTGCCCCGGTAACGCTTGGGATCGCGCTCCACCACGGCATGAACGATCCGCCGGCCACCGTCGTCGACCGGCGCGAAGGTGGCCGCGTAGATTCCTCTGCCCGTCCAGCTCCGGTGCAGGAAGACGACCTCGCCCTCCGTGAAGACGTTCCACTTCTCGTCCATGCCCCGCGCGGAGTAGCCGCGCCGGATGCGCTCCCAGTCCTCGTCCGACCACACCCGCTGGGGCACCCGCGGCATCGGCTGCGGCAGGGACATCGGCCGGATGCGACCGGAGAACGTGGACCGGGTCACGCCTTCGTCAGCGGGCATGCGGGGATTCTACGGGGACCGTCCCGCGGGCGACGTGGCCCGGAACTCGCCCGGAAGGCCCTGGCCTCTCAGGTGAGTTGCTTCGTCAGCGTGTACTCCGTGACCCCCGGCGGGTAGTCGGGGATCACGCACACCACCTCGTAGCCCCGCTTCTTGTAGAAGTCCGGCGCCTGGAAGTCCCAGGTCTCCACGCGGGAGTGCGTGCAGGCGCGTTCACCGGCGGCCAGGCGTTCCGCCTCCGTCAGGAGCGCCGTGCCGAGGCCCGTGCCGCGGTGGGCCGCGTCGACCCAGAGGTAGGTCACGTGGAGCCACGTCGTCCAGGTGTGGCCGACCAGACCGCCCGCGAGTTCGCCGTTCGCGTCCGACGCCCACACGTGCAAAGGGGATTCGCGCTCGGCGGGAGTTCCGCGCAGGGCGCGCAGGACCGGGGAGGCCGCCGTGTTGGTGTCCCGGAGCCGCCTGTGGAGCAGATCGCGTCGGGCCTTGTCGACTTCTGTCTCAAGACGAAACATGCGGCACACCATAAACGCGCAAGGCCGCAAGTTCTGCAAATCAGCTTCCGCTCCGGGCCCCCGCCCGTACTCTGATGAACAGCGCCGGTGGGGGCCGGCGTGCGTTCAGGGGGCGAGACGGCCGGGCACGGCGTCCGGGGCGGGGTGGCGGTTGTCGCGCGGCGGCGGCCGTGCGGACGAGCCGTCCCGTCCCGCGTCCGGCGAGGAAAAGCCACGGGGGCCTCGGTGCCGTGTCCGCGCCGGTGTCGTCCACCGGCGACGGGGTAGTCCCCTGCTCTGGGAAGAGCGTGGGGAAGGGGGTTACGTGGTTCGCATTCGAGTCCTGGTCGTCGACGACCACCGCATCTTCGCCGAGTCGCTGGCCGCGGCGCTGGCCGCGGAGCCCGACGTCGACGTGTCCGCGGCGGGCAGCGGCCCGGCGGCGCTGCGGTGTCTGGAGCGGGCGGCGGCCGAGGGGCGGCGGTTCGACGTCATGCTCGTCGACGCCGACCTGGGCGTCCCCGTGCCGGACGGGCGCCCGGCCGTGCCCGTGCAGGCCGTCGACGAGGACGGCGCCGTGGACGGCATCTCCCTGGTGAGCGGCGTGCGTTCGGCCCAGCCGCAGGTGCGGGTGGTCGTGCTCGCCGAGAAGGACGACCCGGCCCGTGCCGCCCTCGCCCTGCAGGCGGGCGCCTCCGGCTGGGTCGCCAAGGACTGCTCGCTGAGCCGGCTGCTCACCGTCATCCGCGGCGTGCTGCGCGACGAGACCCATCTGCCGCCCGCGCTGCTCACCGGCGTCCTGCGGGAGTTGACCGCGGCCCGGCGCCATCGCACGGAGAGCGAGCGGCTCGTGGAGTCGCTGACCCCGCGCGAGCGGGAGGTGCTGCGCTGCATGGTCGCGGGCCTGGGGCGCAAGGCCGTCGCCGAGCGCCTGTACCTGTCCCCGCACACCGTGCGCACCCACATGCAGAACGTCCTCGGGAAGCTGGGCGTGCACTCCACGCTGGCCGCGGTCGCCCTTGCGCGCCGGGCCGGGGTGGGGCCGGCCGACCTATCCGGGGATGTTGTCGAACGGGGCGGTCAACTGGCGTAGCAGCCCGGCCAGTTCCACCCGCTGGGGGCGGGTGAGCTCGCCGAGGATCGCCCGCTCCTGGGCGAGCAGACCGGCCAGCGCCTGGTCCGCGCGGTCCTTGCCCTCGTCGGTCAGCCGCACCAGCACACCGCGCCGGTCGCTGGGGTCCGGCAGCCGCTCCACCAGGCCCTTCTTGGTGAGCCGGTCGATACGGTTGGTCATCGTGCCCGAGGTGACGAGCGTCTGTGTGAGGAGCTGCCCGGGGGAGAGCTGGTACGGGGTGCCCGCGCGGCGCAGCGCGGTCAGCACGTCGAACTCCCAGGACTCCAGGCCGTGCTCGGTGAAGGCGAGGCGGCGTGCGCGGTCCAGGTGCCGGGCCAGTCTGCTGACCCGGCTGAGCACCTCGAGCGGTTCCACGTCGAGGTCCGGGCGCTCCCGGCGCCACGCTGCGACCAGCCGATCGACCTCGTCCTCCATAAGGATCAGTGTAGTGGTTGTGTCGATGTGAAGTCTCTTGATGTCAATTTTCTTGACGTCGAGAAGCTTCGGGGTGACGCTGGGGTCACGATCCGCGATCCGGGGAGGTTCCGTGTCCGCCGCCGCCGCCCGTCCCGTCTGGGACCCCGCCCAGTACCTGCGTCACGCCGGGCACCGCACCCGGCCCTTCACCGACCTGCTAGCCCGCGTCCCCGGCCTGCCGGGCGACCCGCCCCGCGTCGCCGACATCGGCTGCGGCGCCGGCAATGTCACCGCCCTTCTCGCCGACCGCTGGCCGGCCGCCCGCATCACCGGCTACGACAACTCCCCCGAGATGCTCGCCAAGGCCCGCGCCGATCACGAGGGCCCCACCCAGGGAGGCGGCCGCCTCGACTTCGCCCACGCCGACGCCGGCACCTGGACGCCCGAGGAGCCGTACGACCTGATCGTCAGCAACGCCACCCTGCAGTGGGTGCCCGGGCACGTGGAGCGGTTCGCCGCGTGGATCGACGGGCTCGTGCCCGGCGGGGTCCTCGCCCTCCAGGTGCCCGGCAACTTCGGCGCCCCCAGCCACACCCTGATGCGCGACCTCGCCGCCTCCCCTCGCCGGCGGGACCGCCTGTCCGGCGTCCTGCGTCACGAGGACGCCGTCCTGCCGCCCGAGGGATACCTGGACCGCCTGGCCGCCCTCGGCTGCTCCGTGGACGCCTGGGAGACGACGTACGTCCATCTGCTGTCGGGGGAGGACCCCGTGCTCGACTGGGTGAAGGGCACCGGGCTGCGGCCCGTCCTCACCGCCCTCGACGACGACCCCGCGGGCCGGGAGGAGTTCCTCGCCGAGTACCGCGCCGCCCTGCGGGAGGCCTACCCGGCCACCGCGCACGGCACCCCGTTCCGCTTCCGCCGCGTCTTCGCCGTCGCCGTCAAGGAGGGCTGATTCAGCGGGTGCGGCCCAGGTGGGTGACGAGGATGTGGATCACGTCGTCGTCGATGACGTACAGCACCCGGTAGTCGCCGACGCGCAAGCGGCGCGCTGTCGGTCCGTAGGCGACGGACTGGGCGGGCCGGGGCTCCTTCGCCAGGGTGTCGACGGCCTCGTACACAGCGGCCAACCCTGCCGGGTCGTCACGGAGGAACCGCACGGCCGCGTTCGTGGCGTTGGGCTCCCAAACGATGCGGTAGGTCACGGGCGCAACCCCAGCATGCGTCCGACCTCTTCGTGTGGGATGCCTTCGCCGAGGAGGCCCGCAGCCTTGCGGCGCTCGTAGTCGGCAACCGCCAACGCGTCTTCCAGATCCTCTATGACCTGCGGCGACACGAGTAGCGCGGCCACGTGCCCGTGATCCGTGAGGGCGATCGTCTCGCGGCCGTGGGCCGCGCGACGCACGAGGTCACCGAGCTGGGCACGGGCTGCGCTGATCGTGATTTCAGTCATGCGCACATGATTGCACAAGGTTAATCCAGTGTGCTGTTGATTCAGCTCTTCCGGTGGCCTATCAGCCGCGGCTTCGGCTCCAGGCCGTCCAGACCGTGCCAGGCCAGGTTCACGAGATGAGCCGCCACCTCGGCCTTCTTCGGCTTGCGCACGTCCAGCCACCACTGGCCGGTCAGCGCCACCATCCCCACCAGCGCCTGCGCGTACAGCGGGGCCAGCTTCGGGTCGAAGCCCCGCGACTTGAACTCGCGGCCCAGGATGTCCTCCACCTGGGTGGCGATGTCCGAGATCAGCGAGGCGAAGGTCCCCGTCGACTGCGGGATGGGGGAGTCACGGACCAGGATGCGGAACCCGTCCGTGTACTCCTCGATGTAGTCCAGCAGCGCGAACGCGGCCTGCTCGCACAGCTCCCGCGGATGGCCGGCCGTCAGCGAGCCGGTCACCATGTCCAGCAGCCGCCGCATCTCCCGGTCCACCACGACCGCGTACAGCCCCTCCTTGCCGCCGAAGTGCTCGTACACCACGGGTTTGGAGACCCCGGCCTTCGCCGCGATCTCCTCCACCGACGTGCCCTCGAACCCCTTCGCCGCGAAGAGGGTGCGGCCGATCTCCAGCAGCTGCTGGCGGCGCTCGGCACCGGTCATCCGGGTGCGGCGCGCACGCCGCGGCTTGTCATTGCTTGGGGTGCTCGAGTCGGTCGCCACGGCGACCATCATGCCGCCTCGGCAGGTTCCTTCCCGCGCCGGGCGGAGCCATCCGGGCCGACACGGCGCGAATCGATACGCGAGCGTGACGGCCACCGCACGTCGTACGCCCAGCCCAGCTGCTCGAACCAGCGGATCAGCCGCGCCGAGGAGTCCAGCTGCCAGCGCTCCACACCGTGGCGCGCCGACGTCGGGTCCGCGTGGTGCAGGTTGTGCCAGGACTCACCGCACGACAGGATCGCCAGCCACCACACGTTCCCCGAGCGGTCCCGCGACTTGAACGGACGCTTGCCGACCGCGTGGCAGATCGAGTTGATCGACCACGTCACATGGTGCAGCAGAGCCACCCGGACGAGTGACCCCCAGAAGAAGCCGGTGAACGCGCCCCACCACGACATCGTCACCAGACCGCCGATCAGCGCGGGCAGCGCCAGCGACAACGCCGTCCACAGCACGAACAGACGGGAGATGCCACGCATCACCGGGTCCTTGATCAGGTCCGGCGCGTACTTGTCCTGCGGCGTCTGCTCCTCGTCGAACATCCACCCGATGTGCGCCCACCACAGGCCCTTCATGAGCGCCGGAACGCTCTCCCCGTACCGCCACGGCGAGTGCGGGTCGCCCTCCGCGTCGGAGAACTTGTGATGCTTGCGGTGGTCGGCCACCCAGCGCACCAGCGGTCCCTCGACCGCCATCGAACCGGCGACCGCCAGCGCGATCTTCAGCGGCCGCTTCGCCTTGAACGAACCGTGCGTGAAGTGACGGTGGAAGCCGATGGTGATGCCGTGGCATCCCAGGAAGTAGAAGAAGACCAGCAGGCCGAGGTCCAGCCAGCTCACCCCCCAGCCCCACGCCAGCGGCACGGCCGCCAGGAGCGCGAGGAAGGGGACGACGATGAAGAGGAGCAGCGTGATCTGCTCGATGGACCGTTTCCGCTCCCCGCCCAGCGTGGCGGAGGGCGCGACGTCGTCGGGCCTGGACTGCTTCGGGGCTTCGTCGAGCACTTCGGAGGTTGAGGTCATGCGTTCCCCTGTGGGGTATGTGGACTGAGGGAAGGTGCCGGGCCGGAACCGCATCGCTTTCCTACGGTCCCGTAACCTACGGCATCGTAAGTATGGCAGTGCGTCCCCCCGCGGCAAGAGCCCGTGGGCCAGCGCGTCCGGCTCGACACCTATCCTTGGAAGTCGGTCGGACAGCGCGGTCCGCTCTGATTTCTTCCCGGACGTCCGGCCCGCAAGCGGCACACGCCGCGCGAGACGCTCGTTCGGGTTCCCTCCCAGACGAGCTTCCAACACTGCAAGGAGCCGCACCTGTGAGCAGTGCCGACGACCAGACCACCACGACGAGCGCCGAACTGCGTGCCGACATCCGCCGACTGGGCGACCTCCTCGGAGAGACGCTCGTCCGGCAGGAGGGCCCGGAGCTCCTCGACCTCGTCGAGAAGGTCCGCCGCCTCACCCGCGAGGACGGCGAGGCCGCCGCAGAGCTGCTGCGCGGCACCGAACTCGAGACGGCCGCCAAGCTGGTACGCGCCTTCTCCACCTACTTCCACCTGGCCAACGTCACCGAACAGGTGCACCGCGGACGCGAACTCGCCGCCCGCCGCGCCGCCGAGGGCGGCCTGCTCTCCCGCACCGCCGACCGGCTCAAGGACGCCGACCCCGAACACCTGCGCCAGACCGTCCGCAACCTCAACGTGCGGCCCGTCTTCACCGCCCACCCCACCGAGGCGGCCCGCCGCTCCGTCCTCAACAAGCTCCGCCGCATCGCCGCCCTGCTGGAGACCCCGGTCCTCCCCTCCGACCGGCGCCGCCTCGACACCCGCCTGGCGGAGAACATCGACCTCGTCTGGCAGACGGACGAACTGCGCGTGGTGCGCCCCGAACCCGCCGACGAGGCCCGCAACGCCATCTACTACCTCGACGAGCTGCACGCCGGCGCCGTCGGCGACGTCCTGGAGGACCTCACCGCCGAACTGGAGCGCGTCGGCGTCCACCTGCCCGACGACACCCGCCCGCTGACCTTCGGCACCTGGATCGGCGGCGACCGCGACGGCAACCCCAACGTCACCCCCCAGGTCACCTGGGACGTCCTGATCCTCCAGCACGAGCACGGCATCAACGACGCCCTGGAGATGATCGACGAGCTGCGCGGCTTCCTCTCCAACTCCATCCGCTACACCGGGGCCACCGAGGAACTGCTCACCTCCCTCCAGGCCGACCTGGAGGCCCTCCCCGAGATCAGCCCCCGCTACAAGCGGCTCAACGCCGAGGAGCCCTACCGGCTCAAGGCCACCTGCATCCGGCAGAAGCTGGAGAACACCAAGCTCCGCCTCGCCAAGGGCACCCCGCACGAGCCCGGCCGCGACTACCTCGGCACCAGCGAGCTCATCGCCGACCTGCGGATCATCCAGGCGTCCCTGCGCGAGCACCGCGGCGGCCTCTTCGCCGACGGGCGCCTCGCCCGCACCATCCGCACCCTCGCCGCCTTCGGCCTCCAGCTCGCCACCATGGACGTCCGCGAGCACGCCGACGCCCACCACCACGCCCTCGGCCAGCTGTTCGACCGGCTCGGCGAGGAGTCCTGGCGCTACGCCGACATGCCCCGCGAGTACCGCGCCAAGCTCCTCGCCAAGGAGCTGCGCTCCCGCCGGCCCCTCGCGCCCACCCCGGCGCCCGTCGACGAGGCCGGCGAGAAGACCCTCGGCGTCTTCCGGACCGTCAAGCGAGCCCTGGAGGTCTTCGGACCCGAGGTCGTCGAGTCGTACATCATCTCCATGTGCCGGGGCGCCGACGACGTGTTCGCCGCCGCCGTCCTCGCCCGCGAGGCCGGCCTGATCGACCTGCACGCCGGCTGGGCCAAGATCGGCATCGTGCCGCTGCTGGAGACCACCGACGAACTCAAGGCCGCCGACACCATCCTGGAGGACATGCTCGCCGACCCGTCCTACCGGCGCCTCGTCGCCCTGCGCGGCGACGTCCAGGAGGTCATGCTCGGCTACTCCGACTCCTCCAAGTTCGGCGGCATCACCACCAGCCAGTGGGAGATCCACCGCGCCCAGCGCCGGCTGCGCGACGTCGCCCACCGCTACGGGGTGCGGCTGCGCCTCTTCCACGGCCGCGGCGGCACCGTCGGCCGCGGCGGCGGCCCCACCCACGACGCCATCCTCGCCCAGCCCTGGGGCACCCTCGAAGGCGAGATCAAGGTCACCGAGCAGGGCGAGGTCATCTCCGACAAGTACCTCATCCCCTCCCTCGCCCGCGAGAACCTCGAACTGACCGTCGCCGCCACCCTGCAGGCGTCCGCCCTGCACACGGCGCCCCGCCAGTCCGTCGAGGCCCTCGCCCGCTGGGACGCCGCCATGGACGTCGTCTCCGACGCCGCCCACGCCGCGTACCGGTCCTTCGTCGAGGACCCCGACCTGCCGACGTACTTCCTCGCCTCCACCCCGGTCGACCAGCTCGCCGAACTGCACCTGGGCTCGCGGCCCTCCCGCCGCCCCGGCTCCGGCGTCTCCCTCGACGGCCTGCGCGCCATCCCGTGGGTGTTCGGCTGGACCCAGTCCCGGCAGATCGTCCCCGGCTGGTTCGGCGTCGGCTCCGGCCTCAAGGCGCTGCGCGAGGCCGGCCTGGACACCGTGCTCGACGAGATGTACGAACAGTGGCACTTCTTCCGCAACTTCATCTCCAACGTGGAGATGACCCTCGCCAAGACGGATCTGCGGATCGCCCAGCACTACGTCGACACCCTCGTCCCGGACGAGCTCAAGCACGTCTTCGACACCATCAGGGCGGAGCACGACCTCACCGTCACCGAGGTGCTCCGCGTCACCGGCGAACAGGAACTGCTCGACGCCGACCCCGTCCTCAAGCAGACCTTCGCCATCCGCGACGCCTACCTGGACCCCATCTCCTACCTCCAGGTGGCCCTGCTCAAGCGCCAGCGGGACGCCGCCGCCGCCGGCGAACAGCCCGACCCGCTGCTCTCCCGCGCCCTGCTGCTCACCGTCAACGGCGTCGCGGCGGGCCTGCGCAACACCGGCTGACCCCGGCACGCCACGAAAGGGCGGTGCCCTCCGGATCCCACGATCCGGAGGGCACCGCCCCCTTCACGCCCGGACGCGTCCCTACAGCGCCACGAACGCCGCCGTCAGCAGACCCGCACCCGCCAGCGCCATCACCCACGCCAGCCGCGTCCGCAGCAGGCCACCCGCCACCACCACCGACGCCAGCAGCAGCGCGCCCCCGAGCGGCACCCACGCGTACAGCACCCCCGCCGGACCGGAACGCACCGCCTCCTGGCCACCCGGCTTCAGCACCACCGCGTAGGTACGGCCCTTCTCCACGGCCACCGTGCCGTCCAGCACCACCCTCTCCCGCGGCTGCGCCCCCGGCGACAGCGGCCGGAACGGACCCCCACAGGCGTCCTCGACGCACCGCGTCACCTCGACCGTGCCCCGCTCGCGGCCCTTGGTCAGCATCACGTGCTGCGCCGTCCCCCACGACGCCCACACACCGGCGATCAGGATCAGCACGGCGACCGCGCCCATCGCCGCGAACCGGCCGAAGCGCAGCGCGGAGGAACCGCGCGAGGAACGGACAGCGGAAGGCATGGCCGCGATCCTTGGCCATGACCTTGCACCCGGTCAACTCCGGGGGGCGGCTCCGGACGACATGTCGGCCCAAGTCACCATCGGCCGCCAATCAGGAGTTGTAGACGCTCTGCGCCCGCTCCAGACCCTCCGCCACCAGACACTCCACCGCGTCCGCCGCCCGGTCCACCAAATAGTCCAGCTCCTTGCGCTCCGCCGACGAGAAATCCTTCAGAACGAAGTCCGCCACCGGCATCCGCCCCGGCGGCCGCCCGATCCCGAACCGCACCCGGTGATAATCCCGGCCGAACGCACCCGTCAGCGACTTCAGACCGTTGTGCCCGTTGTCCCCGCCCCCCAGCTTCAGCCGCAGCGTCCCGTAATCGATGTCCAGCTCGTCATGGATCGCCACCACCCGCTGCGGCGGCACCTTGTAGAACTCCCGCAGCGCGTTCACCGGCCCGCCCGACAGATTCATGTACGACATCGGCTTCACCAGCACCACCCGGCGGCTGCCCGGCCCCGGAGACCCGACCCGGCCCTCCACCACCTGCGCCTGCGCCTTCGCCGCCCGCTTGAACCGGCCGCCCACCCGCTCCGCCAGCAAATCCGCGACCATGAACCCCACGTTGTGCCGGTTCATCGCGTACCCCGGCCCCGGATTGCCCAGCCCGGCGATCAGCCAGGGCCCCGCCGCGTCCTCCGTCACGCCCACGCTTCCTCCCACATACGCGTCGGCCGCCGCCCCGCACGGGAGCAGCGGCCGACGTTACGACTGGATCCGAAAGGCTCAGGCCTCGGCGGCCTCTTCGCCCTCCTCGGCACCCTCGGGCGCCTCCTCCGCCTGCGCCGCCAGGACCTGCAGCACCACGGCGTCCTCGTCCACCGCGAGGGTGACACCGCTGGGGAGCTCGATGTCCTTGGCGAGGACGGACGCGCCGGCCGCCAGACCCTCGACGGAGACGGTCACGTTCTCCGGGATGTGCGTGGCCTCGGCCTCGACCGGCAGCGCGTCCAGGACGTGCTCCAGCAGGTTGCCGCCCGGGGCCAGCTCGCCCTCGGCCTGCACCGGGATCTCGACCTGGACCTTCTCGCCGCGCTTCACCAGCTGCAGGTCCACGTGCTCGAGGAAGCCCTTCAGCGGGTCACGCTGAACGGACTTCGGGATGGCCAGCTCGTTGGTCTTGCCGTCGATGTCCAGCGCGATCAGGACGTTCGGCGTACGCAGGGCGAGCAGCAGCTCGTGGCCCGGGAAGGTCAGGTGGATCGGGTCGGAACCGTGACCGTACAGCACACCGGGAACCTTGTCGGCGCGACGGATACGGCGGGCGGCACCCTTGCCGAACTCGGTGCGCGTCTCGGCGGCGATCTTCACCTCGGACATGATCACTCCTCATAGTCAGAAACGGACGTGGTCACCCGGCCACGAACGGCCTGCTACGAAGAGCGCGTCGATAACGGACCGCCGTACGCAACTTCCGAAGAAGCGGTACGGCCTCCCTCGCCGAGCAACTCGTGCAGTTTACCCGGGCCAGGAGGCCGTACCCAAAACGATCACCGGCAGCCGAACGGACGCCGGACCGCAGAACCCTTACTGCTCGTCGAACAGACTCGTCACGGAACCGTCCTCGAACACCTCACGCGCCGCGCGCGCGATCGTCGGCGCGATCGACAGCACCTTGATCTTGTCCAGGCTCTCACTCAGCTCACCCGGCGTCGGCAGCGTGTTCGTGAACACGAACTCGCTCACCTTCGAATTCTTCAGACGGTCCGCCGCCGGACCCGACAGCACACCGTGCGTCGCCGTCACGATCACATCCTCAGCACCGTGCGCGAACAGCGCGTCCGCCGCCGCACAGATCGTGCCACCGGTGTCGATCATGTCGTCCACCAGCACACACACGCGGCCCTTCACCTCACCGACCACCTCGTGCACCGTGACCTGATTCGCCACGTCCTTGTCCCGGCGCTTGTGCACGATCGCCAGCGGCGCACCCAGCCGGTCGCACCAGCGGTCCGCCACCCGCACACGGCCCGCGTCCGGGGACACCACCGTCAGCTTCGAACGGTCCACCTTCGCGCCGACGTAGTCCGCGAGCAGCGGCAGCGCGAACAGATGGTCCACCGGACCGTCGAAGAAGCCCTGAATCTGGTCCGTGTGCAGGTCCACCGTCAGCAGACGGTCCGCACCCGCCGTCTTCATCAGGTCCGCGATCAGACGCGCCGAGATGGGCTCACGGCCACGGTGCTTCTTGTCCTGCCGGGCGTACCCGTAGAACGGCACGATCACCGTGATCGAACGGGCCGACGCACGCTTCAACGCGTCGATCATGATCAACTGCTCCATGATCCACTTGTTGATCGGCGCCGTGTGGCTCTGGATCAGGAAACAGTCGGCACCACGCGCCGACTCCTGATACCGCACATAGATCTCGCCGTTCGCGAAGTCGAAGGCCTTCGTCGGGACGACCCCGACACCCAACTGCTGGGCGACCTCCTCGGCAAGCTCGGGGTGGGCGCGGCCGGAGAAGAACATCATCTTCTTCTCGCCGGTCGTCTTGATCCCGGTCACAGCACTGTCTCCTCAGAGGTGTCTCAGCTGGTGGGGGTGCGCGTTTCCGCACCTCTCACGGTACGCCGTCCCGAACGGGACGCTCTCCGGTCAGTCCTCCCCGGCCGACTCCCGCGACGCCGCCTCCGCGGCCTTCGCGGCAGCACTCCCCGGACGCTTACGAGCCACCCAGCCCTCGATGTTGCGCTGCTGACCACGGGCCACCGCCAGGGAACCGGGCGGCACATCCTTCGTGATCACCGAGCCCGCAGCCGTGTAAGCACCGTCTCCGACCGTGACAGGAGCAACAAACATGTTGTCCGACCCCGTCCGGCAGTGCGACCCGACCGTCGTGTGATGTTTGTCCTGTCCGTCGTAATTGACGAACACACTCGCCGCACCGATGTTCGAGTACTCGCCGATCGTCGCATCACCCACATACGACAGATGCGGAACCTTCGACCCCTCACCGATCGACGCGTTCTTCGTCTCCACGAACGTACCGATCTTGCCCTTGCGCGACAGCCGCGTCCCCGGACGCAGATACGCGAACGGACCCACCGACGCCTCCGGACCCACCTCGGCACCCATCGCCACCGTGTTGTCCACCCGCGCCCCCGCACCCACCCGGGTATCCGTCAACCGCGTGTTCGGACCCACCTCACAGCCCTCGCCCAGATGCGTCGAGCCGTGCAACTGCGTCCCCGGATGCACCAGCACATCCCGCTCGAACGTCACCGTCACGTCCACCCACGTCGACGCCGGATCCACCACCGTCACACCCGACAGCATCGCCGCCGTCAACAGCCGCTCGTTCAGGATCCGCCGCGCCTCGGACAACTGCACACGGTTGTTGATCCCCGCGATCTCCCGGTGGTCCCCCGCCACCGACGCACCCACCCGGTGCCCCGCCTCGCGCAGGATCCCCAGCACGTCCGTCAAGTACTCCTCACCCTGGCTGTTGTCCGTACGCACCTTCTTCAGCGCGTCCGCCAGCAGCGCACCGTCGAACGCGAACACACCCGAGTTGATCTCCCGGATCGCCCGCACCTCGTCCGACGCGTCCTTGTGCTCCACGATCGCCGTCACCGCACCCGAGCCGTCCCGCACGATGCGGCCGTACCCGGTCGCATCCGGCACCTCGGCCGTCAGCACCGTCACCGCGTTGCCGTCCGCCACATGCGTCTCCGATAGCCGGCGCAGCGTCTCACCGGTCAGCAGCGGGGTGTCGCCGCACACCACCACCACGGTCCCGTCCACGGAACCGCCCAGCTCCTCCAGACCCATCCGCACGGCATGCCCCGTGCCGTTCTGCTCCGCCTGCACGGCGGTCCGCACGCCGGGGGCCACCTCGGCGAGATGCGCGGTCACCTGCTCACGGGCGTGACCCACGACGACGACGAGATGCGCCGGGTCCAGCTCACCGGCGGCGGCGAGCACATGACCCACCAGGGAACGACCACAGATCTCGTGCAGGACCTTCGGTGTGGCCGACTTCATACGGGTGCCCTCACCCGCTGCGAGAACGACGACGGCTGCCGGGCGATTGGCGCTCACGGGATGCCCTTCGGCTGTGTTGGAGGTGGGGGGATGGACATCCGCAGGATACCGGGGCGTTTCCGGGGGGACATGAGCGCGGGCCCTGACCGGGGCTGCCGCCCGGTCAGGGCCCGAACCTGGGTCCTGCGCGCTGTTAGCTCCCCCGCAAGGATTCGAACCTTGACCTGCCAAGACCAAAACTTGGTGTGCTGCCGGATTACACCACGGGGGACCGCGCGTCGAACCTTACCGGAGGCGTCCTTGCGCGTGCGCGACGATACCGCTCCACCAGCCCTCGATCCGGTTGTACAGATCGGCACTCCGAGCCACGGTCACCGTCAGGCAACCGCGGTAGTTCTCACCAGTGTTCTTCCGGATGGTCTTCGCGTTGTGCTTCTTCAGAGTCGGCCTGGCGAAGGCCGAGGGATCGATGTCCACGATCTCCGCCCAGAAGGCATGGGCGGCGTCGATGTCTGCTGATTCATGGATGAGCACGCGGAAGCCCAAGCGCTCCCGGTCGATGTCGAGGAGATCCAGCCAGGCCAGGTAGGTCTGGATAACGCCCGGGTCACTGTTGACGAAAACGGCCCGCTCACGCCGGTCGTACGGTTTGCTCTTGGCGCCTTCTGCCCAGTAGAGCGCAACGCCGGCGGTGAACAGTTCGCGGTCCGTCAGCTCCCTCGTCTCGCGGTGAGCGACCCTCCTGGTCCTCCTGCGCCCCTCTTCGTCTGCCGCGCGACGCCGTGCCAGCCCTTCATTCATGAGCTGCCGCTGTTCCTCGGGGGTGTAGCGGGGTTCGGGCTTCGGTAGGTCGCGAACCCACAGCGACACCGAACTCCTGGAGCAGCCCAGCTCGATCTGGATCTGGTCGTAGGTCCAGCCCTGAAGGCGTAGCTCCCGTGCCTTTGCCCGTAGGTCGTCCTTGGCGTTGGGGCGCCGGGTCCACGCAGGCGGCGGTTCTCCCTTCACCAGCTGGTTGAGGATGTCGTTGTTGTAGATCTTCAGCTTCTCGCGAATCTGCCGGAGGCTGTACCCCGCGCGTCGCAGGGCGACCGCCTGCTCGCGCAGGCCTTCGAAGTCGGCGTATGTGCCGGTCGGATGTGCCATGGGCATACCGTCCGGCCGGAATGGAGGGTTCCCGGGTCGAACGGTGCGCGATTCAGCAGTTCGAGGGATTGTGGGGCGTATCGCGGCTGATCGGTCGGTCGGTGTGGTCCGGGGGTGAGGTGAAAACTCCTCGGAAAACGGACTGGGAGCGCCCTTAGGCTGGAGGCATGACCACGACGGGGGAAGACCATGTGACGGCCCGGGGAGGGCCCTGGTGGTGGGAGCGGCGGCGCAGTGCCGTGCTCGATGTGGGGCTTGCGGCGGTGTCCGCGCTGGAGTGCGGGGTCGAGGGGGTTCCGTTCGCGTGGGAGGCGGGGATCCCGGTCGCCGTGGGGGTGCTGTTCGGGCTGGCGGCGGGGGCGGTGCTGCTGGTGCGGCGTCGGTGGCCGATCGCGGTGGTGCTGGTGGCGATCGCGGTGACGCCGGCGGCGATGGGGTTCCTGCTGGGGATCGTGGGGCTGTATTCGCTGGCGGCGTCTGACCTGCCGCGTCGGATCATCGGGTCGTTGGCGGGGATGCAGTCGGTCGGTGTGCTGATCGTGATGTTCGTGCGGATGCGGCAGGACATCGCGCGGGGGGACGTCGAGGTCGGTGACTGGCTGGTGCCGTTCGCGTCGGTGACGATGGCGCTGGGGGTGACGGCTCCTCCGGTGCTGCTGGGTCTGTATGTGGGGGCGCGGCGGCGGCTGATGGAGAGTCTGCGGGAGCGGGCGGACAGTCTGGAGCGGGAGCTGCAGTTGCTCGCGGAGCGGGCGGAGGAGCGTGCGGAGTGGGCGCGTAACGAGGAGCGGACGCGGATCGCGCGGGAGATGCACGACGTGGTGGCGCATCGGGTGAGTCTGATGGTGGTGCATGCGGCGGCGTTGCAGGCGGTGGCGCGGAAGGATCCGGAGAAGGCGGTGAGGAATGCCGCGCTGGTGGGGGACATGGGCCGGCAGGCGTTGACGGAGTTGCGGGAGATGCTCGGGGTGCTGCGTGCGGGTGGGGACGCGGTGCGGCCCCGGCCGAAGGGGTCGTCGGTGCCGTTGGCGGCGGTGGGTGCGGCTGCGGCGGCCGCGGCGTCGCGGGTGGCCGTGGAGGAGCCGGTGGAGGGGCCGTCGCTGGCGGAGATCGACGAGTTGGTGGGGCAGTCGGCCGCGGCGGGGATGGTGGTCGATCTGTCGGTGGAGGGGGAGTGCCGGTCGTATGCGCCGGAGGTGGAGGCGACGGCGTACCGGGTGGTGCAGGAGGCGTTGACGAACGTCCACAAGCATGCGGCGGGTGCGAAGACGTATGTGCGGCTGGCGCACCGGGTGTCGGAGATCGCGATGCAGGTGGAGAACGAGCCGCCGTCGGGTGTGGGTTCGTCGGCGGGGTTGCCGTCGGGGGGGAACGGTCTGGTGGGGATGCGGGAGCGGGTGTCGGCGTTGGGTGGGGTGTTCGTGTCGGGGCCGACGGACTCGGGGGGTTTCCGGGTGTCGGCGGTGATTCCGGCGTCGTAGGGCGCCGGGTGCGCGGTGGGGGTCAGCCGGTGGTGAGGCGTTGGGGCTGGGCGCCGGTGATGAGGGTGGTGAGGGCGGCGTCGATGTCGGGGCCGAGGTACCAGTCGCCGGTGTGGTCGAGGGCGTAGACGCGGCCTTGGGCGTCGATGGCGAGGAGTGCCTGGGTGTCGGTTTCGGCGCCGAGGGGGCAGACCTCGGTGTCGAGGGCGCGGCCGAGGTCGCCGAGGGTGCGGGCGAGGTGGAGGCCGTGCAGGGGGTCGATGTGGAGGGGGGTGGGGGCGATCTGGCGGCCGGGTCCGGTGGGGAGGATGTGGAGTGCGCCGAATTCGGCCCAGGCTTCGACGGCGGCGGGGAAGACGGTGTGGCGGTGTCCGGCGGGCGAGGTGTGGTCGCGGAGGGTGTCGGCCCAGATCTCGGCTTGTTTGATGTCCCAGCGTCCGGGTTGCCAGCCGGCGGCGCGCAGTGCGGCGTCGACGGGCACGGCGAAGCGGGTGGTGGACGTGCGGTCGGTGTGCATCTGCTCTTCGTTCGTCGAGGTCGTGTGGTGGTGCGGGGGGTGGTTCAGCCGTCGGTGGCGGCGGGGTCGACCGTGCGGACGCCGAAGTGGGCGGTGAGGGCGGTGCAGGCGCGGCAGGGGGCGGCGTAGCTGCCGTGGAGGGGGTCGCCGTCCTCGCGGATGCGGCGGGTGGTGAGTTTGGCGTGTTTGAGGGCTTTGCGGGCTTCGCCGTTGGTCATGGGTCTGCGGGCGGCTCTTTTGCTGCGGGCTGCGTCGGCGGTGGCGATGTGCCGGGAGATGAGGATGGTTTCGGCGCAGCGTCCGGTGAAGCGGTCGCGCTGGTCGCTGGGGAGGGTGTCGAGGAAGTCCTGGACGAGCGGGTGGAGTGCGGGGGGTGTGTCGCCGCGGGCGGCGGTGCCGGTGAGGGTGGCGCCGCGGACGGAGAGGGCGGCGGCGATGGTGGGGAGGATGCCGTCGCGGCGGTGCCGGAGGGCGGGTGCGGGGGTGGTGTCGGTGGTGCTCCAGCCGATGCGGGGGTCGCCTGAGCGGGGGGCGCCGGTTGGTCCGGTGTGCGTCCCCGTCTGCGTCGCGTTCATGATCGTCATCCCCTCCCGAGCGTCTCCCCGGTGGTCACAGAGTGCCAAATCGTGTGGCGGCTGGGGAAGCTGGGGCGGGCCGACACGCCAGGGTGTGGGCGGGCTGTCACGGTGGGGTGACGTGGGGTCACGGAAGCGGAGGGCCTGGTGACCGGTGCCCGGTGACCGGTGGGGGTGTACCGCATAGGCTGTCGGCACCGCGATCCAGCGGTGTTCCGTGCGCGGGCGCCGAGGGGTCGTGGCGGTAGAGCAGTCGAGACAGACGTGACAGTCGATACGGTCCGTGACGGCCCCGAGGGTGGGGTGGGGCGGGGCGTACAGAGTGCCGCAGGGGGCAACCGCCATGACGACAGGTCCGCTCGGGCTGGGGGCACCTCCCGGCCGTCAGGCCGGGGGCACTTCCGCGCCGCCGAACGCGGCCTACGCCGGGCAGGTCGTGCACTTTCCGGATCCGGTGCGGGCGGCCCGTCACCCGAGAGGGGTGCGGGTGGACGAGCGTGGGTATCCCGATTTCTCGCCCTACGCGCGCGCGGCTGCGGAGATCGCGGACCCGCCGGAGGGTTTCGGTGCGGACGAGCTGCGGTTGACGGACTACGTGTCGGCGAACGCGGCGCTGGCGGCGACGGGTCACGAGTTGTGGGACACGGTGCCGGTGGTGGCGACGCCGCACGGCTGGACGTGGCATCACGTGGCGGGTACGCGGCGTCTGGAGTTGGTGCCGGTCGAGGTGAAGGCGTTGCTGCGGCATCACGGGGGTGTGGCGACGGCGGCGGTGGATCACGGGAAGCGTGGGACGCGGCCGTTGCAGGAGACGCGTCCGGCGCATTTCGGGCTGCCGAAGTCGGGTGTGGCGGTGACGGAGTCGCAGGTGCTGGGCGTGGAGGAGGATCTCGGGTACCGGTTGCCGGGTGCGTACCGGTCGTTCCTGAAGGCGGCGGGCGGTTGTGCGCCGGTGGGGACGGCGTTGGACGCGGAGCTGGGTCTGCTGGTGGACCAGCCGTTCTTCACGGTGCGGGACGAGGCCGCGGTCAACGACCTGGTGTATGTGAACAAGTGTCTGCGGGACCATCTGACCAAGGACTATCTGTGCGTGGCGTTCGTGCAGGGTGGTCTGCTGGCCGTGAAGGTGAGGGGCGAGCG
Organism: Streptomyces sp. GB4-14; assembly: GCF_022696125.1. NCBI lineage: Bacteria > Bacillati > Actinomycetota > Actinomycetes > Kitasatosporales > Streptomycetaceae > Streptomyces > Streptomyces sp. GB4-14. The sequence continues at coordinate 3,832,453 of NZ_RZHO01000002.1, forward strand.
GCAGGGTTCGGTGTGGTTCTGCGCGTACGACGACGTGCGGGACGTGGATCCGTCGTGGTCGCAGGCGGAGCGTGTGGAGCGGCTGTTGTTGCCGTGCGGTGAGGATTTCGACGTGTTCCTGTCGCGGCTCGCGGGGTCTCCTCCGGAGTTGGAGACGGTGGCGAATCTGATGGTGGACGGCGGGTTCGCGCGTGCCGTTCCGGTTTCTTCCGCGGGGGAGTGAGTCGAGCGATGGTGACGTTCGCGCAGGCGCAGGAGCGCGCGGAGGAGTGGGTCAACGGGGATGTGCCCGCGTACCAGCACCGTGAGGTGCGGGTGCGGGAGTTCGGTCTCGGGTTCGTGGTGTGGGCGGAGGACCGTGCGGACGGTCCGCGTTCGGACGGTGGCGGGCAGCGGCTGGTGATCGCCCGGGACAGCGGTGAGGCGACGCTGTGGCCGGCGCTGCCGGTGGGCGAGGTGGTCCGCCGGTACGAGGAGGAGTACGGCAGGGACGAGGCGGCGGCCGAGGAGCCGGCGCCCGCGCCTCCGGCGCGGGTGGACCTCAACCAGACGTCGTTCCTGCTGAGTCCGCCGGAGTGGCTGCAGGAGGCTGCGGACCGGCTGGGGATCCCGGACCGTCGCGGGGAGACGTCGGGGGGCGCGGGAGGGGTGTCCGCGGCTTCTGCCGCGGGTTCCGGTGCGGCGTCGGGTGAGGCGCCTGGCCAGGCGGGTGCGCCGGGTGCGGGATGGGCGTCGTCGTCCGCGGGTGCGGGGCGGGGTGCCGACGCGGGTGGCTCGGAGGAGTCCTCGGCGGGTTCCGGTGCCGCGGCGTCCGCTTCCGACGGTGGCGGTTCCGGGTGGCCGGCGGCCGGCGGGGGTGCGGACGAGGGCACGCCGTGGGCCGGTACGGACACCACGGCGGACGCGGGTGAGGACCGGTCGGTGCCGCTGCCGCGGACCGTGTACGCGCCGCAGGTGCGGGAGCCGGGCGGGGACGCCCCGGTGACGCCCGACGCGAAGACGGCGTTGATGTCGGGCGGCAGCCGGCTGCCGTCGACGGCGGTCGCGCCGGCGGTTGATGCGGGCGGGACGGGGCAGGCGACGCCGCCGCCTTCTGCCCAGGCGGGGGCCCCTGCGACGCCTCCGCCTCCCACCCAGGCCGGTGTTCCCGGCACTGCGGCGCCGGGTGCGCCCGTGCCGCCGGCTCCGGGTGCGCCGGACGCCGGTGACATCGCCGACGCCGCGACCAGCAAGGCGACCCCGCCGAAGCGGGGGCAGGGTCCTTCGGCCCCGCCGCCTCCGGGTGCTCCGGGGACGCCGGGTGCGCGACCCGGCGGCACGTCCGCGCCTGCGCCCGCGCAGGGCGGGAGCGGCTATGTGCCCACGCAGCTGGTGTCGTCGCTGGGACCGGAGGGGCCGGAGGGTCCGGGCGGCGGGCAGACGCCTCCGCCTGGGGCGCCGACCCCGCCCCCGCCGGGTGCGCCTCCGGGCGGGGTGCATCACGCGGCGACGATGCTCGCCGATCCCAACGGCTCGGGTGCGGGGGTGCCTGTGCCTCCGGGGCCGCCCGGGGCTCCGGGGCAGCCGGGTGCGCACGGCGCGCCCGGCGTGGCTCAGCCTGCCGGACAGTCCGGCGCGCCTCAGCCTCCCGGTCCTCCTGGTGCTCCGGGCGCCCCCGGCCGGCCCGGTGCCCCGGGTGCGCCTCAGCCTCCCGGTCCTCCCGGTGCCCCCGGCCAGGGCGGCGCGCCCCAGCCTCCCGGCGCTCCGGGCGGCGCTCCCGGCACTCCGCCCGTGCACCACGCGGAGACCGTCCTGGCCGCGCCCCCGGCCGGCGGGCCGGGCGCGCCCCCGCCGCCCGCACCGCCCGGTGCGCCCGGGATCCCGCCGATGGCGCCCGGGGCGATGCCTCCAGGCGCCGTGCCTCCCGGTACGCCCCCGCAGGGCGCCCCCGTGCCGGGGCAGCCGTCGGCGTACGGCTATCCGCAGCAGCCGACCGTCGGCCCCGGCTACCAGGCCGTGCTGCGCTACCGCGCGCAGGACGGCTCCGAGCAGCAGCTGATCCGGCGTTCCGCGCCGGGCACCCCGCACCCGGAGTGGCAGATCTTCCACGAGCTGCGCGCGATGAACGTGCCGCCGAACCAGGTGCTGGAGCTGCACACGGAGCTGGAGTCGTGCGAGCTGCCGGGCGCGTACTGCGCGCGGATGATCCGCGAGCAGTGGCCGCAGGCGCGCATCACGTCGATCGCGCCGTACGGCACGGACCACGCGAGCCGCCAGCAGGGCATGCGGCAGCTCCTCGCCCACCAGGGCGAACTGCACCAGGTGGCGGACGGTCCCGCGCGTCCCGCTCCGGTGCGGGCGCCGATCCCGCCGGTGCAGCCCGCCCCGCCGATCCCGCCGGAGGCGATCGCGCAGGAGCTGGCGGCCGCGTTCGGGCCGGGCGTGTTCCGGTTCGAGCAGGCGGCGGTGTCCCGTCAGGGCGTGCCGCCGGTGGTGGCGCACACGCTGGTGACGGCGGGTCTGCCGACGGACATGGGGCCGTTCTTCTGGGCGCAGGCCCAGCCGGGCCGCCCGGTGCCGACGCTGGCGGAGCTGGCCGCGGAGCGGGGGGTGCAGCCGGCGCCGGACGCGGGTTCGTACCTGGTGATGGGCAGCGACTTCGGCAAGGCGCTCTGTGTGCAGTACGGCACGGCGAACATCGTCGCGGTGCCGGTGGAGGCCGGTCCGGGCGGTACGGCGGTGCCGCCGCAGTTCGTGAACACGGGGCTGCCGGAGTTCGCGCGCTGCCTGGCGCTGCTGGGCCGGATGTGGCGGCTGCGGTTCGGGCTGAACCAGGAGCAGGCGGGCCGCTGGACCGTCGACTTCCAGGCGCAGCTGGCCGCGCTGGACCCGGCTGCGCTGGGGTCGCCGGAGACCTGGTGGTCGGTGCTGCTGGAGCAGATGTGGGACGGGCTGCTGTGAGCCGCCGCCGCTGATGGTGTGACCCGTGAGCCGGGCCCGGTCGTGACGACGACCGGGCCCGGCTCACGTCTGTCCGCCCCTGCCGGGCCCGCCGAGCGGAGTGTCGCGTTATGAACACTTCCTCGTCATCGATCAAGATGTGCGCGATTCATCCCTTTTGTGCTCGGTCGTCGTGCTGGGCTTCATGTCCGTCGGTGGAAGGGGTTCCAGGGTGAGCAGCACATCGGTGTCGTCGCGGGGGTTCGAGATCGTCCGCCGGGGGCGCGGGTATCGCCCCCTGCAGGTGATCGCGTACGTCGAGGCGCTGTCGGACGACCGGGACGCCGCCTGGGAGCGCGCGGCGCGGCTCACCGTCCTGGCGCGGGAGATGGAGGAGGAGCTCGAACGGCTGCGGGAGCGGGCGGCCGGGCTGCCGGAGCAGACGTACGAGTCGCTCGGCGACGGGCCCCGGCGGCTGTTCCTGCTGGCGCTGGAGGAGGCCACGGCCGTACGGGAGTCGGCGCGGCAGCACGCGCGGGACCTGGTCGACCTGGCGCGGGACGACGCCGCCGAGGTGGAGGAGGCCGCGCGGGCGTACGCGGCCGCGCTGCGCGCCGTCGCCGACGAGTACGCCCGGGAGCGGCTGGCCGCGGCGCGGGAGAAGGCCGACGAGATCCGCGTCGAGGCGCGGCTTGACGTGAAGGAGCGGCGCACCGAGGCGCTGGCGGAGGTGCGGCGGATGCGGGAGCGCACCTCGGAGCTGCTCGCCGAGGAGGCCAGGGCGCAGGCGCGGCGGCTCGACGAGGTCGCCGGGGAGGAGGCGGCGCGGGCGGCGGAGCTGGACGCCCGGCAGGCGGAGGCGGAGGAGCGCGCCGAGAAGGTGCTGGCGGAGGCGCGGCAGGTGTTCGCCGACGCGCAGGAGGCGGCCCGGCGCTGCGCGGACGAGGCCCGGGAGCGTGCGGCGGAGGTGCTGGCCGAGGCGCAGTCCCGTGCGGAGGGCGTCGAGCGGGAGACCGAGCGGGTGCTGAGGGAGCACGCCGACCGGCGTGAGGACGTGCAGACGCAGATGGACCACGTGTGCGCCAGCCTCAGCGCGCTGACGGGCCGCGTGGTGGAGTGACGCACCCGCACGGCCGGTCGGCGTCCTCCGCCGGACAGGCGGGGCGGGGCGGGCGGTAGCCAGGGGTAGGTGCGGTGGGCCGGGGAGGCGGCGTACGGGACGCCCGTGCGGGGATCCGTGTACGGGGCATCGGCGTACGGGGGGCGGGGGCGGCGCGGGTCGCGGGGAGGGGGGAAGGGGTCGGCTGGCATCCCGTGCTCCTTGCGTGGCTCGGGTCCGTGCGGGGACCACAGGGAGGGGGGTGGCGGAGCAGAGCCCGCACGTCAACTCGCGCGTAGAGCGAAGCGCGAAGGTTGGAACAACTCGCGCGCCGGGGAGCGCTCTCGCCGGGGGTACCCGCCCTGAGCTGGGGTGTTACCCGGATCAACGCCGACTTTTGCGGTGCACGCGGGACATCGCGCTGTCCACCGGCGGGCCGTCCGCTTGACCCTGACGCGGCGGCAGGGTGGACGCTGGGCAGCGCCGGACGGGGCGGGTCCTGAGGCGTGGACGGGAGGAGACGCGGGGCGACGGAAGGACGAGCGACCCCGAGGCGGCCTCCGCCCCAGGGCGGAGAGCCCCTAGGGGCACCTCCGTACTGCGGCTCGGGGAGGGTTCGTCCCGGCGGAGGACGAGGCGGGGCCGGCCCCGTCCTTAACCTGGCTTTACGCCGCTGGGGGGTGGCGGAGCACAGCACCGGGGGTGGGGTTTTCCACAGCAGAAGACTGCGCTGAGCATCAGCGCGCCGGACCCCCTCCCCCCGCCAGACTGAAGCACGTCCCGCACACCACGCGCCGGGCGGCCGCCGCAGACCAGGGCGGCCGCCGGGAGCACCGCTTTGTCTTGACCACCGACATAGGAGACTTACCGTGACATCGGCTGTGACCATTCCCAGGCACGGGGGTACTGGAAGGACTACGGCCGTTGCCGCGCGGGCGCGGCAGGTCGTGAAGGCGTACGGGTCGGGGGAGACCCGTGTCGTCGCCCTCGACCACGTCGACGTGGACATCGCCCGCGGACAGTTCACCGCGATCATGGGCCCCTCGGGGTCCGGCAAGTCCACGCTGATGCACTGCCTCGCCGGGCTCGACACCGTGACGAGCGGTCAGATCTACCTGGACGACACCGAGATCACCGGCCTGAAGGACAAGAAGCTCACCCGGCTGCGCCGCGACCGGATCGGCTTCATCTTCCAGGCGTTCAACCTGCTGCCGACGCTCAACGCGCTCGAGAACATCACGCTGCCCATGGACATCGCCGGCCGCAAGCCCGACAAGGCATGGCTAGACCGTGTGGTGGAGACCGTCGGGCTCGCGGAGCGGCTCAAGCACCGGCCGACGCAGCTCTCCGGCGGCCAGCAGCAGCGGGTCGCCGTGGCACGGGCGCTGGCCGCCCGGCCGGAGATCATCTTCGGCGACGAGCCGACCGGCAACCTCGACTCCCGCGCCGGTGCCGAGGTGCTCGGCTTCCTGCGCCGCTCGGTCGACGAGCTGGGCCAGACCATCGTGATGGTCACCCACGACCCCGTCGCCGCCTCCTACGCGGACCGGGTGCTGTACCTGGCCGACGGCCGCATCGTCGACGAGATGCACCAGCCGACCGCCGAGCAGGTCCTCGACCGCATGAAGGACTTCGACGCCCGGGGGCGCACGTCATGACCGTGCTCAAGACCTCGATGCGCAACTTCCTCGCGCACAAGGGACGCATGGCGCTGTCGGCGGTGGCGGTGCTGCTGTCGGTGGCGTTCGTCTGCGGCACGCTGGTGTTCACGGACACCATGAACACGACGTTCGACAAGCTGTTCGCGGCCACCTCCTCGGACGTCACCGTCAGCGACAAGGACGCCTCCGACAGCGGTCAGACGACCTCCGGCAACGGCAAGCCGCCGGTGATACCGGCCTCCGTGCTCGACGAGGTGCGCAGGGCGGAGGGCGTGAAGTCCGCAGAGGGCACCGTGTTCTCCACCTCGGTGACCGTCGTCGACGCCGACAAGGACAGCCTCTCGCCGACCAGCGGCGGCCCCACCATCGTCGGCAGCTGGAACTCCAACGACGCCCGCACCATGGAGATCACCTCCGGTGCCGCGCCCGAGGGCGGCGACCAGATCATGGTCGACGGCGACACCGCCGACAAGCACGACCTGAAGCTCGGTGACGAGATCGGCGTCATCAGCGCCGTCGGCACGCACACCGCGAAGATCTCCGGCATCGCGGACTTCACCGTCACCAACCCCGGTGCCGCGATCTTCTACATGGACACCGCGACCGCCCAGCGGACCCTGGTCGGTGAGAGCGGCGTCTACACCAACGTCAACGTCACCGCCGCGCCCGGCGTCAGCGACGACCAGCTGAAGAAGAACGTCGTGGCCGAACTCGGCGCCGGCTACAAGGTGCTGACCGCTGAGGAGACCGCGGAGGCCAACCAGGAGAGCCTCGGCGACTTCATGGGCGTCATGAAGTACGCCATGCTCGGCTTCGCCGGGATCGCCTTCCTCGTCGGCATCTTCCTGATCATCAACACCTTCTCCATGCTGGTCGCCCAGCGCACCCGGGAGATCGGCCTGATGCGGGCCATCGGCTCGTCCCGCAAGCAGGTCAACCGCTCGGTGCTGGTCGAGGCGCTGCTGCTCGGCGTGCTCGGCTCGGTACTCGGCGTCGGCGCGGGCGTCGGGCTCGCGATCGGGCTCATGGAGCTCATGGGCCAGATGGGCATGGAGCTGTCCACCGACGACCTCACGGTCGCCTGGACGACGCCTGTGGTCGGCCTGGTCCTGGGCGTCGTCGTCACGGTGCTCGCCGCCTACCTGCCGGCCCGGCGGGCCGGGAAGATCTCCCCGATGGCCGCGCTGCGGGACGCCGGCACCCCGGCGGACGCCAAGGCCGGTTGGATCCGGGCCGTGGCCGGTCTGGTCCTCACCGGCGCCGGCGGCTTCGCCCTCTACCTGGCCGGGACCGCCGACAAGGCCGCCGACGGCTCCCTGTGGCTCGGCCTGGGCGTGGTGCTGTCCCTGATCGGCTTCGTCGTCGTCGGCCCGGTGCTGGCGAGCGGCATGGTCCGGGTCCTCGGCGCGATCCTGCTGCGGGCGTTCGGCCCCGTGGGCCGCATGGCCGAGCGCAACGCCCTGCGCAACCCGCGCCGCACCGGCGCGACGGGCGCCGCGCTGATGATCGGCCTCGCCCTGGTGGCGTGCCTGTCGGTCGTGGGCTCCTCCATGGTCGCCTCGGCCACCGAGGAACTCGACAAGGCGGTCGGCACGGACTTCATCGTCCAGGACGACATGGGAGCGCTGATCACCCCGCAGGCCGTCGAGGCCGTGAAGGCGGCGCCGGGGATCGACCGGGTCACCGAGTACAAGTGGACCGAGGCGGACTTCACCACGCCCGACGGCGAAACCGTGAAGGACACCGCGATCACCGCGGCCGACCCGACGTACGCGACCGACCTGCGCGTCGAGACCGTCGCCGGGAACCTCGCCGACGCCTACAAGCCCGACTCGATGTCCGTGCACGAGGACTTCGCCAAGGACCACGACGTCCGCATCGGCTCGGAGATCGAGGTCGCCTTCACGGACGGCACCACCGGGTCCCTGACGGTGCGGGCCATCACCAGCAGCGAGGGCGTGATCGACGCCGGCGCGATGTACACGTCCATCGACACCCTCGCCACGTACGTCCCGGCCGACAAGATGCCGCTGGACCAGTTGCTCTTCGCCTCGGCGCAGGACGGGCAGAAGGATGCCGCCTACAAGGCGCTGAAGGACGCCCTGGGCGAGTTCCCGCAGTACGAGGTGCGCGACCAGACCGACTACAAGGAGGCCCTGAAGGACCAGATCGGCCAGCTGCTGAACATGATCTACGGCCTGCTGGCCCTGGCGATCATCGTGGCGATCCTGGGCGTGGTGAACACCCTGGCCCTGTCGGTCGTCGAGCGCACCCGGGAGATCGGCCTCATGCGGGCCATCGGCCTCTCGCGCCGGCAGCTGCGCCGCATGATCCGCATGGAGTCGGTAGTGATCGCCCTCTTCGGCGCCCTGCTCGGCCTCGGCCTGGGCATCGGCTGGGGCGCCACCGCGCAGCAGCTCCTGGCGCTGGAGGGCCTGAAGGTCCTCGACATCCCGTGGCCGACGATCACCGGGGTGTTCATCGGCTCGGCCTTCGTGGGCCTGTTCGCGGCCCTGGTCCCGGCATTCCGTGCCGGCCGCATGAACGTCCTGAACGCCATCGCCACCGACTGACCACCGCACACGGGGTTGCGGGGGAACACGGGCGCCGGAAGTCCCACGGGGGGACTTCCGGCGCCCAGGCTTCTGGAGACGCCGAGCCGGGTGGTGGGCAGGCACAGGCCGGGGGTCCACGGGGCGGAGCCCCCCGGCGGCTCGGCGGCGACGCCCGGCGCTGTCCACAGCCCCCGCACCCGCGGACGCGGCGACGTACCCTGGACACCCCCGGCCCGCGGCGCGCGTCGGGCCCGTCGTGTTGCACATCCCCGGAAGGGATTCCGCCCCGCATGAGCCTGCACGGTCTGCTCGACGCCGTCGTCAAGGACACCGCCCTCGCGGAAGCGGTCACGGCCGCCGCCGACGGCAACCGCATGCACGTCGACCTCGTCGGCCCGCCCGCGGCCCGTCCCTTCGCGGTCGCCGCCCTGGCCCGTGACGCCGGCCGCCCCGTGCTCGCCGTGACGGCCACGGGACGCGAGGCGGAGGACCTGGCGGCCGCCCTGCGCTCGCTGCTCCCGCCCCAGGGGGTCGTGGAGTACCCGTCCTGGGAGACGCTGCCGCACGAGCGGCTCAGCCCCCGCAGCGACACCGTCGGCCGCCGCCTCGCCGTGCTCCGGCGCCTGGCCCACCCCCGCCCCGACGACCCCGAGACCGGCCCGGTCTCCGTCGTCGTCGCCCCCGTGCGCTCCGTGCTCCAGCCGCAGGTCAAGGGCCTGGGCGACCTGGAGCCGGTCTCCCTGCGCACAGGGCAGAGCGCCGACCTGAACGACGTCGTCGACGCCCTCGCCGCCGCCGCGTACGCGCGCGTGGAGCTGGTGGAGAAGCGCGGCGAGTTCGCGGTGCGCGGCGGCATCCTCGACGTGTTCCCGCCCACCGAGGAGCACCCCCTTCGGGTGGAGTTCTGGGGCGACGACGTCGAGGAGATCCGCTACTTCAAGGTCGCCGACCAGCGGTCCCTGGAGGTCGCCGAGCACGGACTGTGGGCGCCGCCCTGCCGCGAGCTGCTGCTCACCGACGAGGTGCGCGAGCGGGCGCGGGCGCTCGCCGAGGAGCACCCGGAGCTGGGCGAGCTGCTCGGGAAGATCGCCGAGGGCATCGCGGTGGAGGGCATGGAGTCCCTCGCCCCGGTCCTCGTCGACGACATGGAGCTGCTGCTGGACGTGCTGCCCAAGGGCGCCATGACCGTGGTGTGCGACCCGGAGCGGGTGCGCACGCGCGCGTCCGACCTGGTCGCCACCTCGCAGGAGTTCCTCCAGGCGTCCTGGGCGGCCACCGCAGGCGGGGGCGAGGCGCCCATCGACGTCGGCGCGGCCTCCCTGTGGTCCCTCGCCGACGTCCGGGACCGGGCCCGCGAGCTGGACATGATGTGGTGGACGGTGTCGCCGTTCGCCGCCGACGAGGAACTGGACGCCGACACCCTCAAGCTGGGCCTGCACGCCCCCGAGTCCTACCGCGGCGACACCGCGCGGGCGCTCGCCGACACCAAGGGCTGGCTCGCCGACGGCTGGCGCACGGTCTACGTCACCGAGGGCCACGGCCCGGCCTCCCGCACCGTGGAGGTGCTGGGAGGGGAGGGCATCGCCGCCCGCCTCGACAACGACCTGGGCGAGCTGACCCCGTCCGTGGTGCACGTCTCCTGCGGCTGCATCGACCACGGCCTCGTCGCCCCGGCGCTCAAGCTGGCCGTGCTCACCGAGACCGACCTCACCGGCCAGAAGGCGTCCGGCCGCGAGGGCGCCCGGATGCCCGCCCGGCGCCGCAAGACCATCGACCCGCTCACACTGGAGGCGGGCGACTACATCGTCCACGAGCAGCACGGCGTCGGCCGGTACATCGAGATGGTGCAGCGCACCGTGCAGGGCGCCACCCGCGAGTACCTGGTCGTGGAGTACGCCCCCGCCAAGCGCGGCCAGCCCGGCGACCGCCTCTACATCCCCACCGACCAGCTCGAGCAGATCACCAAGTACGTCGGCGGGGAGGCGCCCACCCTGCACCGGCTCGGCGGCGCCGACTGGACCAAGACCAAGGCGCGCGCCAAGAAGGCCGTCAAGGAGATCGCAGCCGACCTGATCAAGCTGTACAGCGCGCGGATGGCGGCGCCCGGTCACGCCTTCGGCCCGGACACGCCCTGGCAGCGCGAACTGGAGGACGCCTTCCCCTACGCGGAGACGCCCGACCAGCTCACCACCATCGCCGAGGTCAAGGAGGACATGGAGAAGTCGGTCCCCATGGACCGGCTGATCTGCGGCGACGTCGGCTACGGCAAGACCGAGATCGCGGTGCGGGCCGCGTTCAAGGCAGTCCAGGACGGCAAGCAGGTCGCCGTGCTGGTGCCGACGACGCTGCTGGTGCAGCAGCACTTCGGGACGTTCAGCGAGCGGTACGCGCAGTTCCCGGTGAACGTGCGGGCGCTGTCCCGCTTCCAGACGGACACCGAGGCCAAGGCGGTCCTGGAAGGTCTCAAGGACGGCTCGGTGGACGTGGTCATCGGCACCCACCGGCTGTTCTCCTCCGAGACGAAGTTCAAGGACCTGGGCCTGGTCATCGTCGACGAGGAGCAGCGGTTCGGCGTCGAGCACAAGGAGCAGCTGAAGAAGCTCCGCGCCAACGTCGACGTGCTCACCATGTCCGCCACACCCATCCCGCGCACCCTGGAGATGGCGGTCACCGGCATCCGCGAGATGTCGACGATCACCACCCCGCCGGAGGAGCGCCACCCGGTGCTCACCTTCGTCGGCCCCTACGACCAGCGGCAGATCGGCGCCGCCATCCGCCGTGAACTGCTGCGCGAGGGCCAGGTCTTCTACATCCACAACCGCGTCGAGTCCATCGACCGCGCGGCGGCCCGGCTCCGCGAGATCGTGCCCGAGGCGCGCATCGCGACCGCCCACGGCCAGATGTCGGAGCAGGCGCTGGAGCAGGTCGTCGTCGACTTCTGGGAGAAGAAGTTCGACGTGCTGGTGTCGACGACGATCGTCGAGTCCGGCATCGACATCTCCAACGCCAACACCCTGATCGTCGAGCGCGGGGACAACTTCGGCCTCAGCCAGCTGCACCAGCTGCGCGGCCGGGTCGGCCGCGGCCGCGAGCGCGGGTACGCGTACTTCCTGTACCCGCCGGAGAAGCCGCTGACGGAGACCGCGCACGAGCGTCTGGCGACCATCGCCCAGCACACCGAGATGGGCGCGGGCATGTACGTGGCGATGAAGGACCTGGAGATCCGCGGCGCGGGCAACCTGCTCGGCGGTGAGCAGTCCGGGCACATCGCGGGCGTCGGCTTCGACCTGTACGTGCGGATGGTCGGCGAGGCCGTCGCGGACTACCGCCGCCAGCTGGAGACCGGCGAGGTGGAGGAGGCGCCGCTCGAGGTGAAGATCGAGCTGCCGGTCGACGCGCACGTCCCGCACGACTACGCGCCCGGCGAGCGGCTGCGCCTCCAGGCGTACCGGGCCATCGCCTCCGCGAACTCCGAGGAGGACATCAAGGCCGTCCGCGAGGAGCTCGTCGACCGCTACGGCAAGCTGCCGGAGCCGGTGGAGAACCTGCTGCTGGTGGCGGGCCTGAGGATGCTCGCGCGGGCCTGCGCGGTCGGCGAGATCGTCCTGCAGGGCAACAACATCCGGTTCGCGCCGGTGGAACTGCGCGAGTCGCAGGAGCTGCGGCTCAAGCGTCTCTACCCCGGCTCGGTGATCAAGCCGACGTCCCACCAGGTGCTGGTGCCGCGCCCGAAGACCGCGAAGGTCGGCGGCAAGCCGCTGGTCGGGCGGGACCTGCTCGGGTGGGTGGGGGAGTTCCTCACCTCGGTGCTGGGGTCCTGACCCGGCTGTCCGAACAGCAGGGCCGTCCGCGGTGCGCGTGAGGCGCACCGCGGACGGCCCTGAGACGTACGTGAGGCCCTACGGCTGGTCGGGACGGTCGCGCTCCATGCCGAGCCGGCGCTCCGCCTGCTGCTGACCGGTGTCGATCTGCTGCTCGTACTTGCCGCCGGACCTCTCGTTCATCTTCTTCTCCGCGGCGTCGGAGGCCTTGTGCGCCGCCTTGTGTGCCGCCTTGTTGCTCTTGAACTTGTCGAGGATGCCCATCAGAGCTCCTTCCGAAGTGGCTCAAATCCGACCATACGCGCGGATCACATCGAATGCCCAAGCGGGCGGCGAAAGGTCTGCACCACTCGCTCGTTACGGTGAGCTTCCGGATGGACCGCTCCTGCCGGGGCAGGTTCGGAGCAGAACAGCAGAACGAGGGAGGGGCGCGGTGACGCGAGACCTGGGGTGGGGCAGCCGGATGCGGCGCGGGGGAGGGGCGGCGGCCGTCGCGGTGGTCCTCCTCGCGGGGTGCGAGTCGATACCCGACGCGGACGTCCCCGCGTCCGGCGGCAGCGGGGCGCCGGCCCCCGACGGGCGCGCGGCGAGCCCGCTGGACAACCCCGACGGCACCCGCCCCGGCCTCGCCCCCGTCCGTGACGCACAGGAGCGCGCCGAGGCCGCCGCCCTCATCGACAAGGTCGCCACCAAGGGCCGCGGCCCCAAGACAGGCTACGACCGCGACGAGTACGGCTACGCCTGGATGGACACCGCCGACGGCGTGCCCCTGGCCCGGAACGGCTGCGACACCCGCAACGACATCCTCCAGCGGGACGGCCAGGAGCTGCGCTTCCGCTCCGGCTCCGACTGCGTCGTCGTCTCCCTGACCCTGGCCGACCCCTACACCGGCAAGACGATCGAGTGGCGCAAGCAGAAGGCCGCCGAGGTGCAGATCGACCACGTCGTGCCGCTCTCCTACAGCTGGCAGATGGGCGCCTCCCGCTGGTCCGAGGCCAAGCGCCGGCAACTGGCCAACGACCCGCTCAACCTGCTCCCCGTCGACGGAAGCGCCAACTCCGCCAAGAGCGACTCCGGCCCTGCGTCCTGGCTCCCGCCCAGCAAGGCCGTCCGCTGCGCCTACGCCGTCCGCTTCGCCCAGGTCGCCGTGAAGTACGAGATGCCCGTGACGAAGGCGGACAAGGAGACCATGCGGGAGCAGTGCGGGGTCTGAACCCCTGTCGTCTGCCTGGACAGTGGCGCCGCTGGACGGGCGCGCCGTTCGACACCGACGGCCCGGCCGAGGCGCCCGCGGCGCTGGCGCCGGTCCGCTGCCACGGGGAGCGCGGCCACGCCGGGGACGTCGGGCCTGACGTGCGGATCAGGCCTCGCTGTGACGGTCGGTCAGCCCAGGGCGTCGAGGTCCAGGATCTCGCCCTCGGGCTTCTCGGCCGGGACCGGCTTGCCGAAGTCGGTGAAGGTGACCGACCCCGGGTCGGCGGCCGACGTGCTCTCCAGCCGGAGCAGGTACGGCTCGCCCTCGGTGGCGACGTAGAAGGTGTAACGGTCCTCGCCGTCCTGCTCGGTGAGCGTCAGCGCCGGAGTGCCGTCGAGCGTGGTGGTCTTGCCCCGGGAGGCGTCCGAACTGCCGTCCTTCGCGCCGCCGAGCACCTCGTCGAGGTCGCAGAAGCCCGCGATGTCCTCGGCGTCCGCGCCGGTGGCGGACATCTTCGTCCAGGTGCCGGCCATCATCTCCACGACCGCGTCCACGTCGGCCTGCGGCTCGCCCTCGCTCTGGGCGCGCAGGAACGCCTCGTCGTACTTGGCGTAGAGGGTGTCGCCCGTCTTGATCAGCTCGACCTCGCCCTCGTCGCCCATGCCGAGGGTGCCGGCGCAGTCGCCCTTCTTGTCCAGGGCCAGGTCGAGGCGGAGGGTGCCCCCGCTCTCCCCGTCGGGGATCTCGCCCGTGAACCGCAGGGACGGGGCGCCGGTGGTGGCGGCCACCGCCCGTTCGGTGATCTCGCCGCCCGACAGCCCGGCGAACGGCTCCTTGTTCTCCTTGACGTTCTTCGCCTGCTCCGAGGACGGCTCGGATCCGGCGGACGCCGTGTCCTCGCCGGACTGACAGCCGGTGAGCCCGGCACCGGTCACGGCGACGAGACAGAGGGCGGCGAGTGCGGTGCGACGCATGACGATTCTGTTCCTTCGGGGGTGTGTGGTGGTGGACGGTCGCCGCGGAGCGGCCGCGGTGACCGGAGGCGGCCGGGACGACGGCCGGGGACGGCCGATGTGGCGGCCGGGAGTGGCCGTGATCGGCCGGGAGCGGCGCGTGGCGCCGGGGGCGAGGGTCAGAACTCGCCGTTGCCGAGGAGCTCGCCGTCGGCGTCGTAGACGGTGACGAGGCCGTTCTCGCTCTGCTTCCAGTCGGCGAAGGCGGAGGCGATGAGCTTGGCGGGGCCCGTGCCCCCGCCCATGATGCCGCCGGTGAAGTCGGTGTAGACGTCGGCGGTGTCGAGGATGTCGTTCTGCTCGTCGGCGCCCTGCACCTTGGTGACGTGCGCGACGGCCGCCTTCTCCTGGGCCGTCCCGTTCTCCTCCACGAACGCCTTGAACTGCTCGGCCTGCGAGGCCTTCTTCTCTGCCTTCTCCGTCTTCTCCCCGCCCTGGCCGGCGTCCGCCCCCGCGCCCTTCGCGCCGCCGGGCTGCCGGTCCGCGGAGGCGGAGGCGCCCTTGTCGGCGGAGCCGGTGCCGTTGTCGCCGGCGTTCGCCGAGACGGCGCCGATGACGGCGATCCCCACGACGGCGCCCAGCGCGATCTTGGTCTTCATACCCATGACGGTGTCCCCCTCCCCAGGCGGCGGCCGCCCCATTTCATTGGCGGCCGCTCGTGCTGGGTCAATAAGACCAGAGCCTGTGAACCGAGTCAACACGAGAAATGTGAAGTGAGTGGTACACGACCGTGAACCCCGGTCCTTACCGTCCTCGGTATGCTCGTCGTCACACAAGGAGCAGCGGGAGAGCGGGGCGGGGTTCCGGGATGCAGGACGACGCGACTGAAGTGACCGCCGCGGGGATCGCCCGGCTGGCGGGAGTGGGCCGGGCCGCGGTCAGCAACTGGCGCCGCCGGCACGCCGACTTCCCCCGGCCGGTCGGCGGCACCGAGACCAGCCCCGCGTTCGCCCTCGCCGAGGTCGAGGAGTGGCTGCGGCGCCACCGCAAGCTCGCCGAGGTCCCGCTCAAGGAGCGCGTATGGCAGCAGCTCGCCGGTCACCCCGACGGGCCGGTCACCGCGCTCGTCCACGCCGGGTGCGCGCTGCTGCTGATCCACGACCGGCCGCCCGTCTGGCTCGACATCAGCTCCGGCACCGACGAGCGGCTCGCCGCCCTGCTCCCCGCGGCGCTGGACGAGGTGCTCACACCGCGCATGCCCGAAACGGCCCGACCGGGACGCCCCGACCGCTCACGCGTGAACGGTCAGCACCCTGTGAACACCTCGCCCACGCCCGCCGCACCGGCGAATCCGGCCCCCGCGCCAACACCGACCGCCCCGGCCGCCCCCGCCCTCGACATCCCCACCGCCCCCCGCCTCCTCCCCTCCGTCCCCCTCCTGCGCGGCGTCGCCGAACTCGCCGCCGAGCGGGGCGCCCGCCCCGCCTTCGAGTTCCTGCTCGGGCGGCACCTCGACGCCAACCCGCGCCAGTACACGCTCACCCCGCCGGACCTCGCCGGCCTCATGGCCGCCCTCGTCGGCACCCCCGCCACCGTCCTGGACCCCGCCTGCGGCACCGGCGCCCTGCTCCGCGCCGTCGCCGACCGCCCCGACCGCCGCCTCCACGCCCAGGACAGCTCGCCGGAGCTCGCCGCCCTCACCGCCCTGCGCCTCGCCCTGCACACCCGCGCCCCCGTGCACGCCGCCGCCGGCGACACCCTGCGGGCCGACGCGTACCCGGAGCTGCGGGCCGACGCCGTGCTGTGCCACCCGCCGTTCAACGAGCGCAACTGGGGCCACGACGACCTCGCCTACGACCCGCGCTGGGAGTACGGCTTCCCCGCCCGCACCGAGTCCGAGCTGGCCTGGGTGCAGCACGCGCTCGCCCGGCTCAGGGACGGCGGCACCGCCGTGATGCTGATGCCGCCCGCCGTGGCCTCCCGCCGCTCCGGCCGGAGGATCAGGGCCGACCTCCTGCGCCGGGGCGCGCTGCGCGCCGTCGTCGCGCTGCCCGCCGGGGCGGCACCCCCCTACAACGTGCCGCTGCACCTGTGGGTGCTGCGCAGGCCCGAGCGGACGCCCGCACAGCCTCAGGTGCTGCTCGTCGACGTCGGGCGGTTCACCGCCGAGGGGCGCGGCGGGCCCGACTGGCCCGGGGTGCGGGAGACCGTGCTCGACGCCTGGGGCGCCTTCGACCGTGACGGCGGCGTCGAGGAACGGCCCGGCCTGGCCCGCTCGGTGCCGGTCATCGAACTCCTCGACGACGACGTCGACCTGACCCCCGCCCGCCGGCTGCCGCCCCCGGCGGACGCCGACGGCGCCGGCCGGCTCACCGACGTACGGGCGCGGCTCGACGAGACGCTGCGGCTGACCGCCGAGCTGGCGCCGCCGCCCGCGGAGCAAGTGCCGTCCGCCGCGTCCGGGCGGCTGCCGCTGACCACCGTCGGCGAACTGGCGCGCGCGGGCGCGCTGGTGATGCGCACCGGCGGACACGGCGGCCGCGCGCGTGTGCCCGTGCTCACCGACCACGACGTGCTGGCCGGGACCGCGCCCTCCGGGACCCTCCCGGAGAGCGAGGAGGAGCCGGTGCTCACCGAGCCGGGCGACGTCGTGCTGCCCGTGCTCGGCGGCGGGGCCGTCGCCCGGGTCGTCGACGAGGCGACCGCCGGGGCCGTCCTCGGCCGCAACCTCGTCCTGTTGCGCCCCGACCCGGCGGCGCTCGACGCGTGGTTCCTCGCCGGCTTCCTGCGCGGCACCGCCAACCACCGCCAGGCCAGCAGCTACGCGTCCACCGCCACCCGGCTCGACGTCCGCCGCCTCCAGCTCCCGCGCCTCGCACCGGACGAACAGCGGCGCTACGGCGAGCGGTTCCGCGCCCTGGACGCGTTCGAGAGGGCGCTCAGGGAGGCCGGACGCCTCGGCGAGCAGCTCGTGCGCGGGATGTACGACGGTCTGACGGACGGGACGATCGCCCCCGGCTGACGGCGGCCCAGCTCCGGTACGACAACGGTTCGGTACATCACGGGACCGGTTGTCGCCCTGGACCTATACGCTCGGACCCTCCACCGGAGTTCACACATCGGCTACACCCGTCCAGGAGCAGCATGTACGGCCACGGCGCGCCGCCGCCCCCACCCAGCTCGGGATCGGTCATCACGCAGCGCGTGCTGTACGCGGCCTCCGGGGTGCTGTGCTGCGGGATGCTGTCCGCCGTGCCGCTGTTCAGGATCGCGGTGCTGCGCGGGCGGGTCCACGACTGGATAGCGGCCTGGGCGAGCATCCCGCTGGCCGTCGTGGCCATGGTCGTGATGGGCGCCTTCCCGGAGACCGACTGGCGCACCGACGCGGCCCTCGCCGTCCTCCTCCTGCTCGGCGCCTGCTCCAGCGCCTACTACCTGATCGTCGACATCCGCCTGCCCCGGCAGCACGGCCGGTACGGCGGCCCGGTGCCGCCGTCGCCGCACGCCGCCCCGGCCCACGCGCCGAACGGCCCCGCCCCCTACGGCTATCCGCAGCCGGCCTCGCCGTACACGCCCACGACCCTGTCTCAGCCCCAGCCGCAGCCCCCGCACACCCCGTACCCCGGCCCCGTGCCGCCCTCCACCGCCCCGCCCGTCCCCGTCCCCCCGCCGCAGGCGCAGCCCCCGCAGGGACCCGCGCCCGCCCGGATCGACCAGGTGCGCGCCGAGCTCGACGAGCTCAGCGACTACCTGCGCCGGCAGGACGGACAGCAGCGGCCGCAGGGTGACCACGAGGGCGGACGGTGAGCGCGACGACGGGACGGGTCGTCGCCGGCCGCTACGAACTGTCCACGCTCATCGGCCAGGGCGGCATGGGACAGGTCTGGACGGCCTACGACAAGCGGCTGGACCGCCGCGTGGCGGTGAAGCTGCTGCGCCCCGACAAGGTGGCAGGACACGAGGCCGACGAGCTGCGCCGCCGCTTCGTGCGCGAGTGCCGGGTGACCGCGCAGGTCGACCACCCCGGCCTGGTCACCGTGCACGACGCGGGCAGCGAGGGCGAGGAGCTGTTCCTCGTCATGCAGTACGTCGACGGCGCCGACCTCGGCGACCACCTCGCCGAGCACGACCCGTACCCGTGGCAGTGGGCGGTCGCGGTCGCCGCGCAGCTGTGCGCCGTGCTCAGCGCCGTGCACGCGGTGCCGATCGTCCACCGCGACCTCAAGCCGCGGAACGTGATGGTGAAGCAGGACGGCACGGTCACGGTCCTCGACCTCGGCGTGGCCTCCGTGATGGACGCCGACACCACGCGTCTGACCCACACCGGCACGCCCATCGGCTCGCCCGCCTACATGGCGCCCGAGCAGGCGATGGGCGGCGCGGTCGGCCCGTACACCGACCTGTACGCGCTCGGCGTGCTGATGCACGAACTGCTCAGCGGCGACGTGCCGTTCTCCGGCTCCACGGCGCTCGGGGTGCTGCACCGGCATCTGTACGAGCCGCCCGTGCCGGTGCGGCGGCTGCGCCCCGAGGTGCCGGAGGCGCTGGAGGCGCTGGTTCTGCGGCTGCTCGCCAAGGACCCGCAGCACCGGCCGGACTCCGCGCAGGAGGTGTACGAGCACCTGGCGCTGCTGCTGCCCTCCCGGGGCACGCCCACCGGCGCCCCGCTGGACCCGACCCGGCCCTTCCTGCGCCCGCACGCGCCCTGGCCGGACCGCGCCAGGACGCCGGCGCCGCAGCCCGCGCCCGCCGCGCCGCCGGCGCCGGCGGCGGAGAAGGCCGACGTGGCCGCCGCCGTCGACGAGGTGAAGCGGCTGCTCGGCGAGGGCCGCATCACCCAGGCCGTCGACATCCTCGGCTCGATCCTCCCGGTCGCCGCCGAACAGCACGGCGAGCACTCCCCGGTGGTGCGCACCCTGCGCAAGCAGTACGCGGCCACGCTCCTCGACGACGGCCAGTACCGGCGGGCCCTGCCCGAGCTGCGCCGCCTCGCCGACGAGCGCGCGGCCGAGGCGGGCCAGGCCGACCCGCAGTCGCTGCGCCACCGCTACGAGGCCGCCCAGTGCCTGGAGCAGCTCGGCGACCCGGCGGCCGCCCTCGCCGAGTACCGCGCGCTGCTGCCGTACTACGAGAACCGGTACGTGGCCGCCGGGGACCCGCAGCAGGCCCACGACGTGCGGCGCCGCATCGGGCATCTGCTGCTCGCCCTCGGCGACCGGGCCGCCGCGCACGACACGCTGGTGCGGCTGCTGCACGACGTCGAGCGCGTCCAGGGGCCGGGGCACCCGCTCGCGGCGGACATCCGGCGCACCCTCCAGTGGCTGGGGCAGGTGCGCGGATAGGGCCCGCGCGGGGGAGACGGCGGGCGCGGCGGTGCCGGAAGTCGCCGTGAATCGTTGGTCGAATGGGTTGGCCAGAGCTTGGCCGATGCCTACCATCGATCACCGCAAGACTTTGTGCACCGCCGCACAAGCTCTCCTCAGGAGGTTTCCTTGCACCGCCGTCGTCGCACCGCGTTCCTCCTCACCGCCGCGATCGCCGCGGCCCCTCTGCTCACCGCCTGCGGGAACGACGCGCACCCCGGTGCGGCGGCCGTGGTCGGCGGGGAGCGGATCACCGTGTCGCAGCTGGAGAACCGCGTCGACGAGGTGCGTGCCGCGCAGCGGAAGGCCGTTCCGGACGAGGCGCAGTACCAGCAGGCCATCGCCCGCACCGGCGGTCTGACCCGCGACACCCTGCACAGCATGGTGCTGGACCGGGTGCTCGAGCGCGCCGCGCGCGACGCCGGGGTGACGGTCTCCGACCGCGAGGTGCAGCGGACGCGGGCCGAGTTCGAGGAGCAGGCCGGCGGCGCGAAGGCGCTGGAGGCCGCCTGGCTCCAGCAGTACGGCGTCCCGCCGCAGCGCCTCGACGACAACCTCCGCCTCCAGGTGACGGCGCAGAAGCTCGCCCAGAAGCTCGGCACCGACACCAGCCGGCCCGAGTTCTGGAAGGCGCTGTCCGACGCGAGCAAGGAGCTCGACGTCGACCTCAACCCGCGCTACGGCGAGTGGGACGCGGAGAAGAGCAGCCGGGTCGACGCGAAGACGCCGTGGGTGAAGGACGTCACCGCCGTGGACGGGCCGCCGCTGGGCCTGTGAGGTGGGCTAGTTTCGAAGGGTGAACGCAACCAGCCCCGCCCCCGGCCGTGTCGTCCTGCTCACCACCAGCCACCGGGTCGCGCCAGGACTGCTGTCCTGGCCCGCCTGGCAGGTCCTGCGCACGGCCGACCGGGTGCTGTGCGCGGACGGCGCCCACCCGCAGCTGCCGTACCTGCGCGAGGCCGGAATAGCCGTCGAGGAGGCCGCGCCCACCGCGGAGGAGGTCGTCGACGCCTGCGCCGGCGGCCGCACGGTGGTCGTCGTCGCGACCGGCGAGGGCGAGCCCGCGCTCACCGACGGACTGGCGCGGATGGCCGGCAGCGGCCGGGTCCGCATGCCCGAGCTGGAGCTGCTGCCCGCCTCCTACGACCTGCCCGGCGCCCGCCTGCTCGACCTGGTCCAGGTCATGGACCGCATCCGCGCCGAGTGCCCCTGGTCCTCGCAGCAGACCCACAAGGGCCTCGCCAAGTACGGCATCGAGGAGGCGTACGAGCTCGTCGAGGCCATCGAGGACGGCGACCGGGACGAGCTGCGCGAGGAACTGGGGGACGTGCTGCTCCAGGTCGTCTTCCACGCGCGCATCGCCGAGGAGCACCCGGAGGAGCCCTTCTCGGTCGACGACGTCGCGGGCGGGATCGTCGCCAAGCTCGTCCACCGGCATCCGCACGTCTTCGGGGAGGAGACGGCGCGGACGCCGGAGGAGGTCAAGGCGCACTGGATGCGGACGAAGGCGGAGGAGAAGCGGAGGGAGTCCGTCACGGACGGGGTGCCGGTGGGGCAGCCGGC
Organism: Streptomyces sp. GB4-14; assembly: GCF_022696125.1. NCBI lineage: Bacteria > Bacillati > Actinomycetota > Actinomycetes > Kitasatosporales > Streptomycetaceae > Streptomyces > Streptomyces sp. GB4-14. The sequence goes on from NZ_RZHO01000002.1 coordinate 3,853,582, forward strand.
GCTGGCGCTCGCCACCAAGCTGGCGTCGCGGGCCCGCTCGGCGGGCCTGTCCGTTCCTCTCCCCTCCGGGGAGGGGATCGGCTACGAGCTGCTGGCGCTGGCCGCGCGGGCGGAGGCGGAGGGGGTGGACGCGGAAGCGGCTCTTCGGGCTGCCGCCCGGGTGTACCGGGACGCGATCCGCGCGACGGAAAAGACCGGGGGCGGCTGACCCACCACCACGGGGGCCCCGCCCCCGAACCCCCGTTCGCGCAGTTCCCCGCGCCCCTCAGGGCCTGAAGGGGCGCGGGGAACTGCGCGCCCAGCCCTCACTCACCCGCACGGGCCCGCCGGCCCGATGCCAGGCCCGTCAGGGCCTGAAGGGGCGCGGGGAACGGCGCGAGCAAGTCCCGCGGACCCGCACATACTCGCGGTGCGAGCCACCCCCTTCCAGGGGCGCGGGGAACTGCGCGCCCAGCCCCCACCCACCCGCACGGGCCCGCGGCCCCGAATCCCCGGCCCGTTAGGGTCACCCCATGCGTGACCAGTCACCCCCCTCCCCGGCCCCCGACCTGTTCACATGGGAGTTCGCGGCCAACCCCTACCCCGCCTACGCCTGGCTCCGCGAGCACGCCCCCGTGCACAAGACGAAGCTGCCCAGCGGCGTCGACGCCTGGCTGGTCACCCGTTACGCCGACGCCCGTCAGACCCTCGCCGACAACCGTCTGTCGAAGAACCCCGCGCACCACGACGAGCCCGCGCACGCGAAGGGCAAGACCGGCATCCCGGGCGAGCGGCAGGCCGACCTCATGACGCACCTGCTGAACATCGACCCCCCGGACCACACCCGCCTCCGCCGCCTGGTCAGCAAGGCGTTCACCCCGCGCCGCGTGGCCGAGTTCGCCCCCCGCGTGCAGGAACTCACGGACGACCTCATCGACCGTTTCACGACGAACGGCGGCGGCACCGCCGATCTCATCCACGACTTCGCCTTCCCCCTCCCCATCTACGCCATCTGCGACCTGCTCGGCGTCCCGCGCGAGGACCAGGACGACTTCCGGGACTGGGCGGGCATGATGATCCGTCACGGCGGCGGCCCGCGCGGCGGGGTGGCGCGGTCGGTGAAGAAGATGCGCGCCTACCTCGCCGAGCTGATCCACCGCAAGCGTCAGGCGCTGCCCGCCGAGCCCGCCCCCGGCGAGGACCTCATCTCCGGTCTGATCCGCGCCTCCGACCACGGCGAGCACCTCACGGAGAACGAGGCCGCCGCGATGGCGTTCATCCTCCTCTTCGCCGGCTTCGAGACGACGGTCAACCTGATCGGCAACGGCACCTACGCCCTGCTCACGCACCCCGGGCAGCGGGAGCGTCTGCAGCGGGCGCTGGCCGAGGGGGACCGCGGGCTGCTGGCGACCGGGGTGGAGGAACTGCTCCGCTACGACGGCCCGGTGGAGCTGGCGACCTGGCGGTTCGCCACGGAACCGGTCGTCATCGGCGGGCAGCGGATCGAGACCGGCGACCCGGTGCTCGTCGTGCTGGCCGCGGCCGACCGGGACCCGGAGCGGTTCACCGACCCGGACACCCTGGACCTGGGCCGCCGCGACAACCAGCACCTGGGGTACGGGCACGGCATCCACTACTGCCTGGGCGCCCCGCTCGCGCGCCTGGAGGGGCAGACCGCGCTCGCCACGCTTCTGACGCGCCTTCCGGACCTCCGGCTCGCCGCGGATCCGGCCGAACTGCGCTGGCGCGGCGGCCTCATCATGCGGGGACTCCGCACGCTTCCGGTGGAATTCTCCCCTCCGCGTTCAGGGCGGAGTTCAGGACACACCTGACCTTCCTGTCCGTGCCCGGGGGCCGACGCGCGGAAACCTGAGACATGCTCAACTCTGTGATCTCCATGTGATCTGCACGGCATGAACTTGTGACAAGTGATCGACTGCCTATACGTTCACCCATCAAGTACGGCGCGCCGCAAGGTTTTGCTCGCCCGTGCCGGTCCTTGCTGCCGAGTGAAAGGCTTCCGCATGCTCTCCGGGAACGGCCGACACCGTCGCCCCCGCCAGGCTCCGGCTCTGCTCGTCGCCGCCGGGGTGACCGGCTCCGCGATCGCGATCCCGCTCCTCGGGGCGGGCGCCGCCAGCGCGGCGGACGGTGAGACCTGGGACCGGGTCGCGGAGTGCGAGAGCGGCGGCTCCTGGAGCCAGAACACCGGCAACGGCTACTACGGCGGCCTGCAGTTGACCCAGGACGACTGGGAGAACTACGGCGGCCTGGAGTTCGCGCCCAGCGCCGACGAGGCCAGCCGCAACCAGCAGATCACCGTGGCCGAGAGGATCCTCGCCGACCAGGGGGTCGGCAAGTGGCGCGCCTGCGGCCTGCTCACGGGTCTGAACCAGGACACCGCGTCCCCGAACGTCGACCCGGGCGTGCCGGACGGTACGGACCGGGACGACTCCGGGACCGGCGGCACCGGCACACCGTCCGGTTCGCCGGAATCCGGTGATTCGTCCGCTTCCCCCTCTCCGTCGGCCACGTCCGGTTCGTCCGGTGAGGTCAAGAGTGGCGCGGACGCCGGCGCCTCCGCCTCCCCGTCCGCCTCCGCCTCCGCCACCCCCGAAGGTGACGAGTCGGACAAGTCGGGGCAGAGTACCGGTTCTTCGGCCGTCACCGGGTCCGAGGACAGCGGCTCGGGCCGTCACCGCGGTCCCAGCGCGCAGGAGGACGCGACCGCCGACGCCGGGACCCCGTCGTCCGGCCGGCACGCCTCGCCCTCCGTGGACACGCCCGCCGGCATCGCCGACGACCGCTACACCGTCCAGAACGGCGACAGCCTGGCCTCCATCGCCGACTCCCTTGCCCTGACCGGCGGATGGACGGCGCTCTACGTGGAGAACCAGCAGGTCATCGGCGACGACCCGGACCTCATCCTGCCTGGCCAGCGGCTCCTGGTGGACGCCGAGACCGCCGAATAGCGGTAGGAAACGGGCGGTCGAAGACGCCTGCGGACGGCGGCAGTTGACGGAGCGATAAGGGCTGAATGTCCGTAATAAGGACTGTGAGAGATAGGTCTCAGAGGCCCTGATCATCTTTGAAATTCCGTCGATCACGTGCTTACGGTCGTGACCGCTCGCCACCGCGGGCCCCGGCTGCCGCCACGCCGAATCCTGCCAGTGGCAGCACGGGAACAGTCGTCGCGTCATGCGCCGTAGGCAGGAGCGGGGGACCCAGGTAAGTGCCGCGACCGGACGGTTGACGTCCGGTACGGCTCGGGGTGAAGCCGCGTCCCGGGAGGGACGTGGCCGGGCAACTCAACCGGCCCGAACCCGACAGCTCACCTCGTAGGCGTCGGTGAGGGGATCCATCCATGCTGTTTTCCGGCAAGGGCAAGCACCGTCGTCCGTCCAAGGCCACTCGCGCCATCGCCATCGCCGGTGTCGCCGGCGCCGCCGTCGCCGGCCCGCTGATGGCGTCCGGCACCGCCTCCGCGGCCACCGCGTCCGAGTGGGACGCCGTCGCCCAGTGCGAGTCCGGCGGCAACTGGTCCATCAACACCGGCAACGGTTACTACGGCGGTCTGCAGTTCTCCGCCTCCACCTGGGCCGCGTACGGCGGCACGCAGTACGCCGCCACCGCCGACCAGGCCTCCAAGGCCCAGCAGATCGAGATCGCCGAGAAGGTCCTCGCGGGCCAGGGCAAGGGCGCCTGGCCGGTCTGCGGCACCGGCCTGTCCAACGCCTCCTACGACGGCGGCTCCGCCGAGGGCTCCTCGCAGGAGTCCGGCTCGACCGAGTCGCGTGAGAGCGAGCAGAAGGCCTCCCGCTCCGCCGAGCGCCAGGCCGCCCCGGCCGCCCCGGCCGAGCAGAAGGCCGAGAAGAAGACCGTGACCACCCCGACCGGCAAGAAGGTCGAGAAGGGCGACGGCGAGTACAAGGTCGTCAAGGGTGACACCCTCAGCTCCATCGCCGCGGAGCACGAGGTCAAGGGCGGCTGGGCGAAGCTGTTCGAGCTGAACGACGACATCGTCGACGACGCCGATCTCATCTACCCGGGCCAGCAGCTGCACCTCAAGTAAGCAGCGACCGCCAGGTCCCTCCCCGTCCCCACGGGCTCCCCGCCCCGGTGCGTTTCTTCCCCCGTACGCACCGGGGCGGGGTCATGTCCGGACGCGTTCCGGTCACGGTTTCCCGAACCGGCTTTGTTCCGTCCGGAAACAATCTATTCTCGGTTCTGTCCATGAGGCGGGCGGCGAGATGGCCGATCGCCCGGAGCCGGTTAGGCTCGGACCCGCAGGGCCCCCGCGGCCCCGCTCACCCGCGTCACATCCCAAGAAGGAGATGCTCGTGCCGTCCATCGACGTCGTCGTAGCCCGGGAAATCCTGGACTCCCGAGGCAACCCCACGGTCGAGGTCGAGGTCGGCCTCGACGACGGCAGCACGGGTCGTGCCGCCGTCCCGTCCGGCGCCTCCACCGGCGCCTTCGAGGCCATCGAACTCCGTGACGGCGACGCCGGCCGTTACCTGGGCAAGGGCGTCGAGAAGGCCGTCCTGGCCGTCATCGAGCAGATCGGCCCGGAGCTCGTCGGCTACGACGCCACCGAGCAGCGCCTGATCGACCAGGCGATGTTCGACCTGGACGCCACCGACAACAAGGGCTCGCTCGGCGCCAACGCCATCCTCGGCGTCTCGCTCGCCGTCGCGCACGCCGCCTCCGAGGCCAGCGACCTGCCGCTGTTCCGCTACCTGGGCGGCCCGAACGCGCACCTGCTGCCGGTGCCGATGATGAACATCCTGAACGGCGGCTCGCACGCCGACTCCAACGTGGACATCCAGGAGTTCATGATCGCCCCGATCGGCGCGGAGTCCTTCTCCGAGGCCCTGCGCTGGGGCGCCGAGGTCTACCACACCCTCAAGAAGGTGCTGAAGGGCAAGGGCCTGGCCACCGGTCTGGGCGACGAGGGCGGCTTCGCCCCGAACCTCGGCTCCAACCGCGAGGCCCTCGACCTCATCCTCGAGGCCATCAAGGAAGCCGGTTACACCCCCGGCGAGCAGATCGCCCTCGCCCTCGACGTGGCCGCCTCCGAGTTCTACAAGGACGGCGTCTACACCTTCGAGGGCAAGGAGCGCTCGGCGGCCGAGATGACCGAGTACTACGCGGAGCTCGTCGACGCGTACCCGCTCGTGTCCATCGAGGACCCGCTGTTCGAGGACGACTGGGAGGGCTGGAAGACCATCACCGACAAGCTCGGCGACAAGGTCCAGCTCGTCGGCGACGACCTGTTCGTCACCAACCCGGAGCGCCTGGCCCGCGGCATCGAGGAGGGCGCCGCCAACGCCCTGCTGGTGAAGGTGAACCAGATCGGCTCGCTCACCGAGACCCTGGACGCCGTCGAGCTGGCCCAGCGCAACGGCTTCAAGTGCATGATGTCCCACCGCTCCGGCGAGACCGAGGACGTCACCATCGCCGACCTCGCCGTCGCCACCAACTGCGGCCAGATCAAGACCGGCGCCCCGGCCCGCTCCGAGCGCGTCGCCAAGTACAACCAGCTGCTGCGCATCGAGGAGATCCTCGACGACGCCGCGGTGTACGCCGGCCGCAGCGCCTTCCCCCGGTTCCGCGCTGCGAACCAGTAGGCACAGCAGGGGCTGACCTCGCCCCCGCAGGAAGCGTCGTACGTACGTCCCCGTACCCGGTCCCGTACCGTGTGCGGGGACGTACGCGTGTATGAGACCGAACGAGAGGCGGGAACATGGCGGTGAAGGACCGGGACCGTTTCTCCACCGCGACCAGGATCCGGCTGATCGGTGAGCAGACCGCGGCCCGGGTCTACCGCTCGCAGACCAAGCGGCAGGCCCGCCGCTCACGGCTGACCGGCCGCGCGGCCCTGCTCGCCCTGGTCCTCTGCTCCCTGGTCGTGGCCCTCGCCTACCCGATGCGGCAGTACGTCTCCCAGCGCGCGGAGATCGCCGACCTGCAGAAGGAGCAGGACGAGACCCGCCGCCGGGTCGAACGGCTGCGCGACCTCAAGGCCCGCTGGCAGGACGACGCCTACGCCGAGCAGGAGATCCGCAGGCGCCTGCACTACGTCATGCCGGGGGAGACCGGCTACATCGTCGTCGACCCGGCCGGCGCCGACACCACGCGCGGCGACCTCCGGGCCGCCGACCGTCCCTGGTACGCCAACGTCTGGGACGGCGTCGACAAGGCCGACGCCGCCGCCCAGTGACCCGACGGAACACCGCAGAAAGACACGTATGGACACCCCTCCGCCCACGACCCCGCGTACCGAGCCCACCGACGCGGACGTCGAGGCCTTCAAGCAGCAGCTCGGCCGGCCCCCGCGCGGGCTGCGCGCCATCGCGCACCGCTGTCCCTGCGGGCAGCCGGACGTCGTGGAGACCGCGCCGCGGCTGCCCGACGGCACGCCCTTCCCGACGCTGTACTACCTGACGTGCCCGCGGGCGAACTCCGCGATCGGCACGCTGGAGGCGAACGGCGTGATGAAGGAGATGACCGAGCGGCTGGCCGCCGACCCGGAGCTGGCGGCGGCCTACCGCGCCGCGCACGAGGACTACATCCGGCGCCGCGACGAGATCGAGGAGCTGAAGAACTTCCCCAGCGCCGGCGGCATGCCGGACCGGGTGAAGTGCCTGCACGTCCTCGTCGCGCACTCGCTGGCCGCCGGGCCGGGCGTCAACCCGCTCGGCGACGAGGCGCTGGCGATGCTGCCGGAGTGGTGGGCCAAGGGCCCCTGCGTGACGCCCGCGGCCGAGGGAGGCGCCCAGTGACCCGGGTCGCCGCGATCGACTGCGGTACGAACTCCATCCGCCTGCTGGTCGCCGACGCCGACCCGGCGACCGGCGAACTCACCGACCTGGACCGGCGGATGACCATCGTGCGGCTCGGCCAGGGCGTCGACCGCACCGGCCGACTGGCCCCGGAGGCGCTGGAGCGCACCTTCGCCGCCTGCCGCGAGTACGCGGAGATCATCGAGAAGCACGGCGCCTCGGAGCACCTGCGCTTCGTCGCCACCTCGGCCTCCCGCGACGCCGAGAACCGCGACGACTTCGTGCGCGGGGTGGTGGACATCCTGGGCGTGGAGCCCGAGGTGATCACCGGCGACCAGGAGGCGGAGTTCTCCTTCACCGGCGCCACCAAGGAGCTGACCGGGCGGGACGACCTGCGCCGGCCGTTCCTCGTGGTGGACATCGGCGGCGGCTCCACCGAGTTCGTCGTCGGCGACGACCAGGTGCGCGCCGCCCGCTCCGTGGACGTCGGCTGCGTCCGGATGACCGAGCGTCACCTGGTGCGGGACGGGGCCGTGACGGACCCGCCCACCGAGGAGCAGATCGCCGCGATGCGCGCCGACATCGAGGCCGCCCTAGACCGGGCGGAGGAGGCGGTGCCGCTGCGCGAGGCGCGGACGCTGGTGGGCCTGGCGGGGTCCGTCACCACCGTGTCGGCGATCGCCCAGGACCTGCCCGAGTACGACTCGGCCGCCATCCACCACTCCCGCGTCTCCCGTGAGCGGGTCCGGGAGATCACCGGGTGGCTGCTGCGCTCCACCCACGCCGAGCGGGCCGCGGTGCCGTCCATGCATCCGGGCCGGGTCGACGTGATCGGCGCGGGCGCCCTGGTGCTGCTGGCGATCATGGAGCGCACGGGCGCCGAGGAGGTCGTGGTGTCCGAGCACGACATCCTCGACGGGATCGCCTGGTCCGTGGCCTAGCTCTCTTTTGTTACCAGTCAGTAGCACTCCGCTGAGCAGTCGGGATAGCGTTTGAGCGGCGCTCCGGGGGGCCTTCGGGCCCCCCGGGACGGACCTCCCCGGGAAAGTTCGTGAAGTTCTTCACAAGGAATTGGCCCCGGGAGGGCGAAGAAGGGGGTCCGATTGACCCGTTCGGGCGCTCAACACCCCTTTGAACACGTTCAGAAGGGGGTCGCGGGGGATTCACGCACACCCCTCGCGCCGACCGCCCGGTCGGCCTCACGGACCGTCCGGGGCCGCAGAGAGGCAGCTCACGCGGCATTGACAACGCGTCAGGCGGGAGTCCGGTTCCCGATCAGGACTGTGATCTGGATCAAGAAGCGCGGGAGTGTAGCACAGGCCCTGCCGGAGCTTGTGAAGGGGCGCACGAGGTACCCCCCTCGGGCGGGTGGATACTCGATGGCATGAGCACCACGGAGCGTCCCAGGATCCTCGTAGTAGGCGGTGGGTACGTAGGCCTGTACGCAGCTCGGCGCATCCAGAAGAAGATGCGTTACGGCGAGGCGACCGTCACCGTCGTCGACCCGCGGTCGTACATGACCTACCAGCCCTTCCTCCCCGAAGCCGCCGCCGGCAGCATCTCCCCGCGGCACGTCGTCGTCCCGTTGCGGCGCGTGCTTCCCAAGGCGGAGGTCCTCACCGGCCGGGTCACCACCATCGACCAGGACCGCAAGGTCGCCACGATCGCCCCGCTGGTCGGCGAGGCGTACGAGCTGCCCTTCGACTACCTGGTGATCGCGCTCGGCGCGGTCTCCCGCACCTTCCCGATCCCCGGCCTCGCCGAGCAGGGCATCGGCATGAAGGGCGTCGAGGAGGCCATCGGCCTGCGCAACCACGTCCTCGAGCAGCTCGACAAGGCCGACTCCACCACGGACGAGGAGATCCGCCGCAAGGCGCTCACCTTCGTCTTCGTGGGCGGCGGCTTCGCCGGCGCGGAGACCGTCGGTGAGGTCGAGGACATGGCCCGGGACGCGGCCAAGTACTACAAGACGGTGTCCCGCGAGGACATGCGCTTCATCCTCGTCGACGCCGCCGACAAGATCCTTCCCGAGGTCGGCCCCAAGCTCGGCGCGTACGGCAAGGAGCACCTCGAGAGCCGCGGCGTCGAGGTCTACCTGTCCACCTCCATGGACTCCTGCGTCGACGGCCACGTGGTGCTGAAGAACGGCCTCGAGGTCGACGCCGGCACCATCGTGTGGACCGCGGGCGTCAAGCCCAACCCGGCGCTGGCCCGCTTCGGCCTGCCGCTCGGCCCGCGCGGCCACGTCGACACCGAGCCGACGCTCCAGGTCAAGGGCACCGACTACATCTGGGCCGCGGGCGACAACGCCCAGGTCCCGGACCTCGTGGGCCGCAAGGCCGGCAACGAGAACGCCTGGTGCCCGCCGAACGCCCAGCACGCGCTGCGCCAGGCCAAGGTCCTCGGCGACAACGTGATCTCCGGCATGCGGGGCTTCCCGCAGAAGGAGTACAGCCACGCCAACAAGGGCGCGGTCGCGGGCCTCGGCCTGCACAAGGGCGTCGCGATGATCGTGATGGGCAAGTTCAAGATCAAGCTCAAGGGCCGGCTCGCCTGGTACATGCACCGTGGCTACCACGGTCTGGCCATGCCGACCTGGAACCGCAAGATCCGGGTCTTCGCCGACTGGACCCTCGGCATGTTCCTCAAGCGTGAGGTCGTGTCCCTGGGCGCGATCGAGTCCCCGCGCGAGGAGTTCTACGAGGCCGCCAAGCCGGCCCCGGCGCCCGCCGCCGCGCAGGAGCCGAGGAAGACCGAGGCCAAGGCCTCCTGACCCGGGCTCATCCCCGGTCACGCACAGGCCGCCCCCGAAGGGGCCGCCCGCCATCCGTGGTGCGGGCGGCCCCTTCGGCGTGCTCCGGGTGACTCCCCGCGGGTTGCGTTTCCGTGTTTTGCCCGAAGATGACGCGCGCCGGGGACTGTCACGGCCGCGCCCAGGTGTTTACGTGGTGTCGACATTCCGGGATCCGGTCACGGAGGTGTACACCATGGCAGACGCCGCCTCGCGGCTGAAAGGCATCCTCGAGCAGTTGCTCGGCGCACCCTTCCCGGTGCGTGTCCGCACCTGGGACGGCTCGGAAGCCGGCCCCCCGGAGGCCCCCGTCCTGGTCGTGCGCAACCGGCGCGCCCTGCGCCGCCTGCTGTTCAAGCCGGGAGAGCTGGGCCTGGCCCGCGCCTGGGTGGCCGGCGACCTGACGATCGAGGGCGACCTCTACACTGCGCTGGGCCTGCTCGCCGGGAGCATCTGGGAGCGCGACGAGGACGCCCGCACCCTCGCCCGGTCCCTGCGCGACCCGGAGTTCCGCTCGGCGGTGCGCCGGCTGCTCGCCATGGCGGGCCCGCCGCTGCCGCCCGCCCCGCCCCGCGAGGAGGTCCGCAGACCCCGCCGCGGACTGCACACCAAGCGCAGCGACAAGCGCGCCATCAGCCACCACTACGACGTCGGCAACGACTTCTACGAGATCGTCCTCGGCCCGTCCATGGTGTACTCCTGCGCCTACTGGCCCGCCCCGCCCCCGGAGTCCACCCTCGAACAGGCGCAGCACGACAAGCTCGAACTGGTCGCCCGCAAGCTCGCCCTGCGGCCCGGGCAGCGGCTGCTGGACGTCGGCTGCGGCTGGGGCTCCATGGCGATCCACGCCGCCCGCGAGCACGGGGTGAACGTCGTGGGCATCACCCTCTCCCAGGAACAGGCCGCGTACGCCCGCAAGCGGATCGCCGAGGAGGGGCTCACCGACCGCGTCGAGATCCGCGTCCAGGACTACCGGGACGTCGCGGACGGCCCCTACGACGCCATCTCCTCCATCGGCATGGCCGAACACGTCGGCTCCGAGCGGTACCTGGGGTACGCGACCGCCCTGCACCGGCTCCTCAGGCCCGGCGGCCGGCTGCTCAACCACCAGATCGCCCGCCGCCCGCAGCGCGACGAGTCGTCGTACCAGGTGGACGAGTTCATCGACGCCTACGTCTTCCCCGACGGCGAACTCGCCCCGCTCGGCACCACCGTCACCCTGCTGGAGCGCGCCGGGTTCGAGGTCCGCGACGTGGAGTCGATCCGCGAGCACTACGCCCTCACCCTGCGCCGCTGGGTCGCCAACCTGGAGGCCGACTGGGCCCGTGCCGTGGCCCTCACCGGTCCGGGCCGGGCCCGCGTCTGGCAGCTGTACATGGCCGCCTCCGCGCTCGCCTTCGAACGCAACCGGATCGGAGTCAACCAGGTCGTCGCGGTGCGGACCCCCGAGTCCGGCGCCTCCGGGATGCCGCTGCGGGCCCGGGTGTGGGGCGCTCCCGGCCCCGCCTGATCCCTACCACGACGCGAAGGGCCGGGCTCCCTGTACGGGAGGCCCGGCCCTCTGTGTGCCGCGTCGCGGCGAGGTCACTCCGCCTTGATCGCGCTCAGCATGTTCAGCCGGGCGGCGTTGCGGGCAGGCCACAGGGCGGCCAGGACGCCCACCAGACCGGCCAGCACCACGAAGATCCCGATCCGGTCCCAGGGCAGGACCAGCGCGTACCCGGGAATCTCCTCGGCGACGGTCTCGCCGATCGCCCAGCCGAGGAACGTGCCGAGACCGATGCCGACCACCGCGCCGAAGACCGAGATGACGACGGCCTCCAGCCGGACCATCCGCTTCACCCGGCGCCGGTCCAGACCGATCGCGCGCAGCATGCCGATCTCCTGCTGGCGTTCGAAGACGGACATCGCGAGGGTGTTGACGACGCCCAGCACCGCGATGATCAGCGCCATCGCCAGCAGCCCGTACATGACGTTCAGCAGGGTGTTGATGGCGCCGCCGAACTCGTCGCGGATGTCCTGCCGGTCCATGACGGTGATCGCCGGGTTGTCGCCCAGCGCGTCGACGAGGACCTGCTCGTTCGCCGCGGTCTGGCCGCCGTCGACCTTCACGAAGATCTGCCGGATGTACGGCTTCGCCTCGTGCCCGTCCACCACGGCGGTGTCGACGAGGACGGGCGAGAGGAACTCGCTGTCCTTGTAGACGGCGCCGACCGTCAGCGTCGCCTTCTTCTCGTCGGCGAAGGTGAAGGGGATGCGGTCGCCGGGCTTCCAGCCCTTGCTCTTCGCCGTGGTCTCGGCCACCGCGATCTGCCCCTCGGCGAGCGTGCCGGCGTCGCCGCTGACGACGTCGACGTTCAGGACCCGCTCGATGTCGCCCGGGGTGACCGCGGAGGCGGACACGTAGTCGTCGCCGGCCTGGAGGTAGGCGTCCTGCTGCGGCGAGACCGCCGAGACGCCCTCGGCCTTCTCGAGCGCGGTCAGCGCGGACCGGTCGAGGTCGCCCCCGTTGGCCATCGTGACCATGTAGTCGGCCTTGATGTTGTCCGTGGTCATCTTGTCGATGGCGGTGCCGACCGTGACGCCGAGCACCGACAGGCCGGTCACCAGCGTCAGTCCGATCGCCAGCGCCGAGGCGGTGGCGCCGGTGCGGCGCGGGTTGCGGACCGCGTTCTGGCCGGCCAGCTTGCCGGCCACGCCGAAAGGCCCGACGAGCAGCGGACGGACGAGTGCGATCACGGGCCGGGACAGCAGCGGGATCAGGATGATCACGCCGATCAGAGCGAGGAACGCCCCCGCGCCGATGTACATCCGGCCGTCGTCGCCGCCGGTCGAGGCGCCTGCCACGATCGCCGCCGCGCCGAGGGCGGTGACGGCCCCGCCGATGGAGTTGCGCAGCACCAGCGACTTGGTGGTGGCCACCGCGTGCACGCTGTTCATCGCCGCCACCGGCGGGATCTTCGCGGCCCTGCGGCCGGGCAGCCAGGCGGCGAACACCGTGATCAGCACGCCCACCGCGAACGCCGAGATCACCGGAGTGGCGGACAGGACCAGCGGGCCGTCAGGCATCTTCATGTCGAACGCCGCCATGCCGGAGCGCAGTCCGACGGCCAGACCGACGCCGAGGACGAAGCCGACGGCCGAGGCCACCAGACCCACCACCGCGGCCTCGGCGAGCACCGAACGGGTGATCTGCCTGCGGGACGCGCCGACCGCGCGCATCAGGGCGACCTCCTTGGTGCGCTGGGCGACCAGCATCGTGAACGTGTTGGAGATCAGGAAGACGCCCACGAAGAGCGCGATGCCCGCGAAGCCGAGCAGGACCTGCTTGAGGTTGCCCATGCCCTGTTCGATCTGGTCGGCCTGCTCGTCCGCGAGCGCAGCGCCGGTCTGCGCCTTCGCGGTGTCCGGCAGCAGCGGCTCGACCGCGGCGAGGATCTCCGCGTCGTCCGCGCCGGGGGCGGCGACGACGGTGGCGTCCTCGAAGTAGCCCTGTCGGAGGTACTGCTTCTGGGCGACGGCGGTGTCGAAGAGGACGAGGCTGCCGCCGGCGTTGACGGCGCCGTCCTCGGTGGTGAACACGCCGCTGAGGGTGTACTCCTTCACCGGGCCGTTGGTGGCGACGCGCACCCGGTCGCCGACCTCGTACTCGCCCTTGGCCGCGGACTCCTCGTCCAGGGCGATCTGGCCGTCCCGCACCGGGCCGGAGCCGTCGGTGAACGTGTACGCGGGGTCCTTGCCGTCCTTGCCGGGCGCGAAGTTCGAGCCCTTGTTGGACCAGCCGACGCCGATCAATTTCCCGTCGGGGTCGGCGACGCCGGCGAAGCCCTCGACGCGCCCGTACACCCCGGCGACGCCGTCCACGGCGGAGATCCGGTCGAGGTCCTTGGCGGACAGGCCGGGCGCCTCCTCGGGGTTGTCCGGGTCGGCGTAGGAGGTGACGGCGACGGCGACGTCGTCGTAGCTCTTCGCCGACTGGTTGCGGAAGGCGTTGGAGAGGGTGTCCGCGAAGACCAGGGTGCCCGACACGAACGCCACGCCGAGCATCACGGCGAGCACGGTCATCAACAGCCTGGCCTTGTGCGCGAAGACGTTGCGCAAGGCGGTACGGAACATGGGTCTTCTCTGTCCAGACGGTACGGGGGAGGGGCGGGCGGGCGGCGGGGGCGGGGTCAGCTGGTGCGGCCCTTGACGTCGAAGCGCTTCATGCGGTCCAGCACCGAGTCGGCCGTCGGCCCGTACAGCTCGTCGACGATCCGGCCGTCGGCGAGGAAGACCACCCGGTCCGCGTAGGCGGCGGCGACCGGGTCGTGGGTCACCATGACCACCGTCTGGCCCAGCTCGCGCACCGAGTTGCGCAGGAAGCCGAGCACCTCGGCGCCGGAGCGGGAGTCGAGGTTGCCGGTCGGCTCGTCGCCGAAGACGATGTCGGGCCGGGACGCCAGCGCCCGCGCCACCGCGACCCGCTGCTGCTGGCCGCCGGAGAGCTGGGCGGGCCGGTGGCTCAGCCGGTCGGACAGACCGACCATCCGGATCACGGTGTCCAGCCACTCCTTGTCCGGCTTGCGGCCCGCGATGTCCATCGGGAGGGTGATGTTCTCCAGGGCGTTCAGCGTCGGCAGCAGGTTGAACGCCTGGAAGATGAAGCCGATCTTGTCCCGGCGCAGCCGGGTGAGCTGCTTGTCCTTCAGCGCGCCCAGCTCGGTGTCGCCGATGCGCACGGAGCCGGAGGAGAAGGTGTCGAGCCCGGCGACGCAGTGCATCAGCGTGGACTTGCCCGAGCCGGAGGGACCCATGATCGCGGTGAACTCGGCCTGCCGGAAGTCGACGGAGACCCGGTCCAGGGCGACCACCTGGGTCTCGCCCTGGCCGTAGATCTTCGACAGCTCCGTGGCACGTGCGGCCACGGCGGTGGTCCGGTCGGCGAGGGGGGCGGTGGTCACGGATGAGCTCCTGTCAGGACGGCGTGTTGCGAGGACACGACCATCGTTCCGTGGCTTCGCCGCCGCGGAGTCAGCCGCAGCTCCGGTTCCCGGGGGCGACTCGGGAGGGAGCGCCGGACGCCGGGTCATACCTGGGGATGACGGGAGACCCCTACCCGGGTCGTCCCCGGAAAGGGTGGGGCGCCCTGTCCCGGACGGTGAAATCCCGTCATTTCACGTGCGGGGGGCCTCGTCGCAGGCAAGGCTGGTGGCACGTGCTGACGGTGCGTTCCGGTGTCTGATGCTCCCTCAGGCGCCAATAAAATAAGACAAGATCGGTCCATCCCGCCGCAGTCGGGGGGAGGGTCACCGATAGGCTCGGAACCGCGAAGCGGGGCCCACGGCCTGCCCGGATGGTGGAATGCAGACACGGCGAGCTTAAACCTCGCTGCCCCTGAGCGGGCGTGCCGGTTCAAGTCCGGCTCCGGGCACCACCACGCCCTCCCCACGCTCGCCCCCGGCTTCCCCGGACGCCCCGCGCGGCCGTTGGCACCCGTATGGGCGTGGTCGGGACCTCGCGTTCGGCCGCGGGCGAAGGGGGACGACCGATGCGCACCACGGTGGGGATCGTGGGGGCCGGTCCTGCCGGGCTGATGCCGGCGCGGCTGCTGCGGCTGGCTCCGCCGAACTGCTCGACGCCTATCCGACGCCTGTCTGTGCCGCGTCCGGCAGGCCGAGCGGTTCTCCCACGACATGACCGCGCTGCTGCACCGCGCCCCCGGCACCACCGCCTTCGACGACCGGCTGCGGCTCGCCCGTCCGGACCGCATCGCCACCTCCCGGTCCGCCGCGGCCGACTTCGCCGAGGGCTACACCGGACTCCCCCTGGAGTGATCACTGTCTCCGGCCGGTTCCGGGCAGGTACCGGCTCGGTACCGGTCCGTGACCGGCCGTGAAGGGAATCACCAGGACGCGTAGCGTGTTGCGCAGCACAACGAGGGAAAGATCCTCCCCAAGCATTAGGGTCATTCCTTTGCCTACCTATTACTCTTGAGCCAAGGCCGCATCGAGTGGCCATGGAGGAGTGAAATGAGGAGCAGCAACCCGGTCTTCTCGCGACGGGGGTTCGGCCGCGACAACGGCTACGCGGGCTTCAACACCGCGCCGCAGGCCGGGGGCCCCGCAGTCGCCACGCAGGCCAACCCGTACGCCCAGCCGACGGGCAACCCGTACGCCCAGAACCCGTACGCGCAGCAGCAGCAGTACGGCGCGCCGCCGCAGGCCCCCGCCGCGACCGGCCGCATGACCATCGACGACGTCGTGATGCGCACGGGCACCACGCTCGGCGTGCTCGTCGTCACCGCCGCGCTCGCCTGGGCGCTGCTGCCGGTCGACGACGCCAACATCGGCCGGTCCTACGGCATCGGCATCGGCGCCGCGCTGATCGCCATGGTCCTGGGCTTCGTGCAGGCGTTCAAGCGCAAGGCGTCGCCCGCGCTGATCCTGACCTACGCCGCCTTCGAGGGCGTGTTCCTCGGCGTCGTCTCCAGCGTCGTCGACAACCGCATCGCCGACGGCGCGGCCATGCAGGCCGTGCTCGGCACCATGGCGGTGTTCGCCGGTGTGCTGGTGGCCTACAAGGCCGGGTGGATCCGCGTCAACCGCCGCTTCTACGGCTTCGTGATGGCGGCAGCCCTCGGCTTCATCCTGCTGATGGCCGTGAACCTGCTGTTCGCGGTGATCGGCGGCGGCGACGGCCTCGGCTTCCGCAGCGGCGCCCTCGGCGTCCTGTTCGGCGTCATCGGCATCATCCTCGGCGCCTGCTTCCTCGCCCTGGACTTCAAGCAGGTCGAGGACGGCATCGCCTACGGTGCCCCGCGTGAGGAGGCCTGGCTCGCCGCCTTCGGCCTCACGCTGACCCTGGTGTGGATCTACCTCGAGTTCCTGCGGCTCATCTCGATCCTCAACAGCGACTGACGCCCCGGCGTCCGCCGCACGGCATGACGAAGGGCCCCGGTTCCGGCCGGGGCCCTTCGCCGTGTCTCCAGGTCCGTTCCGGGGGACGGGCCGGGCGCCGGCTAGAGGAGCCTGCGCGCCGCCCTGCGCAGGTCGTACTCGTGCACGATCGCCTTGGCGTGGCCGTACGCCAGGTCGTACTCGTGCCTCAGCCAGCTGACCTTCTCCTCGAAGCGGACGAGCGCCGGGCCTTCTTCGACGGTGCGCAGCCAGTCGGAGATCTCACGACCGGTGCAGTGCGGGATGCGGGCGAGCATGTTGCGATGGGTCTCTGCGGAGAAGACTTGGGACATCGGCGCCTCCGGACGCTGGGATACAAGCCGGTCCTTCAGGTCACCGTGCCCGAGCACCCGTCCGTTGGCAACAGTCCTGCCGCGCCGCGTACGCTCGCCGCGTGGTTGATACGACGCCCTTCACCCGTGCCGTGGATCATTTCGCCGACCGCCTGCGGGCCGCGCCGCAGAGCCGGCTGCAGCGAGGGGCGGCGGCCGAGGCGCTCGCCCTGGCCAGGGAGTTGGCGCGGCGCACCCAGCTCGTCGAGGAGCCGGGCACCGAGCCGCGCGAGATGCCGGACGCCGGCATGTTCGCCGCCGCTGACCAGATCACCGTCGCCGGACACGACTTCGCCCTCGTGCTCAGAAGCGACGAGGAAGTGGCCGAAGCCGCCCGGCTCGTCGAGGAGGCACGCGAGCGCGCGGGTGTGTGACCCCGCGAGGAGCGTGCGCCGGGCGGTACAGGGGCGCCCCCGGGACGCCGGGGGCATCGGGAACTACAGGGACGCGATGACGCGGTCCGCGAGGATGTAGACGCTGTCCTCGCCGCAGGAGAACGTCAGCGTGTACGCCCCGGAGATGCCGGAGCCGCCCAGCAGGAACGGCTTCTCGCCCGCCCGCAGCGCCTCGGCCAGCCGGTCCGCGGTCTCGCGGTGGCCCGGCGTCATGCACAGCGTGGTGCCGTCGGCGAACACGTACACGTCCAGGGTGCCCAGCGGGCCCGGACGGACGTCGGTCAGCTCGGTGCGCGCGGCCGCCAGCTCCTCCAGCACCTCCACCGTGCGCTCGTGGTCGCTCACGACCGGCGAGGAGTGCGGCACGAAGTCCGGGTGCGAGGGATGACGGCGGCGGGCCGCGGCCAGCTCGGGGGAGTCCCCGGCGTGCTCCTCGGTGTCGGCGCCGGGCTCGGAGACCGGCTCCAGACCCGCGAAATCGGCCTGCCTGGGCAGGAACAGCTCACTGTCGGGCAGACCCAGCAGGGAGGGGCCGTCGAAGGCGTCACGGGCCTCCTGGGCGGCCCAGAACGCCCGCGCCTCGGCCAGCTCGCGCTCCCGCTCCTCGGCGAGCGCCTCCGCGACCGCGGCGCGTATCTCGTCCGGTCCGGCCGAGCGGGCGGGCGGGACCTGGGCACGGCCCGTGGTCCGGCTCCTGGCCAGCTCGGTGTGCAGTGCCGCGACCTGTCGGCGCAGCACCAGCACGCTGCGCAGGACGGCGACGCCCACGGCGCCGGTGGCGGCCGTGGTGATCAGCAGGGCGATCGGCATGGCGCTCACTGACGTACTCCCGGTTCACAGTCGACCCCCGACTTCCTACATCAGCTTGAAGGGCGGACTAACCATCTGTCAGTGCGTAACGTCACGAATCGGACAGTCCGACGGGGTGGGGACACCTGACGCGACTTCCGTGACCTGCGCGGATGCCCCGCCCGCGAGGCGTAGGTCACATCCTGGGGGAATTTGGATCACAGAACGGCCCGGCACCCCGGGGGACGGGGGTGCCGGGCCGCTTTCTCACGCACTGTGCCGCCGCGGTGACGCAGTGGTGGGCGGACTCAGCTCAGGCGCTCGATGACCATCGCCATGCCCTGCCCGCCGCCGACGCACATGGTCTCCAGACCGAACTGCTTGTCGTGGAACTGCAGGGAGTTGATGAGCGTGCCGGTGATGCGGGCGCCGGTCATGCCGAAGGGGTGGCCGACGGCGATGGCGCCGCCGTTGACGTTCAGCTTGTCCAGCGGGATGCCCAGGTCCTTGTAGGACGGGATCACCTGGGCGGCGAACGCCTCGTTGATCTCGAACAGATCGATGTCGTCGACGGTCAGGCCGGCCCGCCCGAGGGCCTGCTTGCTCGCCTCGACCGGTCCGAGGCCCATGATCTCCGGGGAGAGGCCGGAGACGCCGGTGGACACGATCCGGGCCAGCGGGGTCAGGCCCAGCTCGCGGGCCTTGGTGTCGCTCATGATGACGAGCGCGGCGGCGCCGTCGTTGAGCGGGCAGCAGTTGCCGGCGGTGACGAGACCGTCCGGGCGGAAGACGGGCTTCAGGCCGGAGACGCCCTCCATGGTGACGCCGGGGCGCGGGCCGTCGTCCTTGCTGACGACCGTGCCGTCGGGCAGCGTCACCGGGGTGATCTCGCGCTCCCAGAAGCCGTTCTTGATGGCCTCCTCGGCGAGGTTCTGCGAGCGGACGCCGAACTCGTCCATCTCCTGGCGGGTGACGCCCTTCCAGCGGGCGAGGTTCTCCGCGGTCTGGCCCATCGCGATGTACGGGTCGGGGACCAGGCCGTCCTCGCGCGGGTCGTGCCAGGTGGTGCCCTCCTGCTGGGCGACCTCGGCGGTGCGGGCCTCGGCCTCGGCGAACAGCGGGTTGTGCGTGTCCGGGAGGCTGTCGGAGTTGCCCTTCACGAAGCGCGAGACCGTCTCGACGCCGGCCGAGATGAAGACGTCGCCCTCGCCGGCCTTGATGGCGTGCAGCGCCATGCGGGAGGTCTGCAGCGAGGAGGAGCAGTAACGGGTGATCGTGCAGCCGGGGAGGTGGTCCATGCCCATCTGCACGGCGACGATTCGGCCGAGGTTGTTGCCCTGCTCGCCGCCCGGCAGACCGCAGCCGAGCATCAGGTCGTCGATGTCCCGCGGGTCCAGCTCGGGGACCTTGGCGAGGGCCGCCTGGATGATCGTGGCGGTCAGGTCGTCCGGGCGCAGGTCCTTGAGCGAGCCCTTGAAGGCGCGGCCGATGGGGGAGCGGGCGGCGGAAACGATCACGGCTTCGGGCATCACGGCTCCAGAGTGAAGAGGGTGCGGCGGGGCGCTGGGCGGCGTCCGTTGGGAAGTTACCCGTACGTATGACCGGGGTCACGGGTGTCGGGGTGTGACATGGGCCGCAACTTTCTAAGCGCTTGCTTTTTCCGACCCTGGGGGCGGGTCGTCCCACCCTTACCGGTGTACACCCTCCCGGGGTGCGCGAACGAGGGGCGTGTTCGCCCTGCGCGGCAGCGGGTCGGCGTGGGCGCGTCCCCGCCCGTGCCGCCTGCGCCCACCCGTGCCGCCCCGGGCGGCACGACTGCCCGCAGGGGATGCGGCTGTGCCGTCCCTGGCCGCACGAACGCCCGCAGGGGCGGCGGACGTCCCGTGCCCCGCGTCCGGCCGTGCGGCGAGGGCGGGCGCCCCGCGCGTCCCGGGCCGGGCGGTGGCCTACGGGGACGGCTGGGCCGACGGCTCGGGCTCCGACTCCGTCACCCGGCGCCTGCGCCGGCGTTTGAGGAGGGCCCAGGCGCCTCGGGGGCCCGTCGGCATCGCGGCCGTGACCTCCGTGCCCGCCTCCGAGGCGGCCTCCGCCGCCGCGCGCGCCACCGGCAGGAAGCCCTCGCGGCGGGCGGCGTCCGGGCGGTCCTCCTCCGCCGGCCACAGGCCCAGTGCCGCGCACACCGTCGGCAGCACCGCCATGGCCGCCGTCGCGTACCCCTCCGCCGAGGGGTGGTAGCTGTCCGGGCCGAACAGCTCCCGCGGGTTCGCCGCGAACTCCGGGCCCAGCAGGTCGCCCAGCGACACCGTGCGCCCGCCCTGCTCGACCACGCCGATCGTCTGCGCCGCCGCGAGCTGCCGCGAGGCGCGGCGGGCCAGCCAGCGCAGCGGCTGGCTCACCGGCTCGATGGTGCCGAGATCCGGGCACGTGCCGACCACCACCTCCGCGCCGGCCGTCCGCAGCCGGCGCACCGCCCCGGCGAGGTGGCGCACGGAGCGGGTGGGGGGCATGCGGTGGGTGACGTCGTTGGCGCCGACCATGATCACGCAGATGTCCGGCACCCGCGACGGGTCCGCCAGTGCCAGGCTCACCTGCCGGTCCAGGTCGTCCGAGCGGGCCCCGGGCACCGCGACGGTGGACAGCCCCACCGGGCGCTCCGCGATCGCCGCCACCCCGGAGGCGATCAGCGCGCCCGGAGTCTGCCCGGCCCGGTGCACGCCCTGCCCGGCCGCCGTGGAGTCGCCCAGCATCGTCAGCCGCAGCGCCGGCTCACCCGGCACCGTGTACGAGGCGCCGTACAGCCCGTCCGGGTGGGGGACGTGAGGAGTCGTGCCGTTGCCCACACGGCGCCGGGCCAGCTGCGCCTCCGCCAGCAGCAGCCCCACGGCCGCCGCTCCGGCCAGCCCGATCCCCCCGCCGCCGTACGCGGCGCCGGCCGCGATGCGCCGGGCCACCCGCGCCCTCGACATGCCCGTCATGCTCGCCGCCACCTCCTCGTAGCCGTACACCCAGGTCTTGCCCCGTACGGACGGTGGTCCAATCCAGACGGGGAGTGAACGACCCGGCCGGGTCCGGCCCCGGGGAGGGCCTAGGCTGGCATCACCACCACGACCACCTCTTTTGCAGCATCCGGAGACAACGGTGCAATTCCACGACTCGATGATCAGCCTCGTCGGCAACACCCCGCTGGTGCGGCTCAACAGCGTGACCAAGGGCATCAGGGCCACCGTCCTGGCCAAGGTGGAGTACTTCAACCCGGGCGGCTCCGTGAAGGACCGCATCGCCCTGCGCATGATCGAGGCGGCGGAGAAGAGCGGCGAGCTGCGGCCCGGCGGCACGATCGTCGAGCCGACCAGCGGCAACACGGGCGTCGGACTTGCCATCGTGGCCCAGCAGAAGGGCTACAAGTGCATCTTCGTCTGCCCGGACAAGGTCTCCACGGACAAGATCAACGTCCTGCGCGCGTACGGCGCCGAGGTCGTGGTCTGCCCCACGGCGGTGGCCCCCGAGCACCCCGACTCCTACTACAACGTCTCCGACCGGCTGGTGCGTGAGACGCCGGGCGCCTGGAAGCCGGACCAGTACTCCAACCCGAACAACCCCCTGTCGCACTACCACTCCACCGGCCCCGAGCTGTGGGAGCAGACCGAGGGGAAGATCACCCACTTCGTGGCCGGCGTCGGCACCGGCGGCACCATCTCCGGCACCGGCCGCTACCTCAAGGAGGCCAGCGAGGGCCGCGTCAAGGTCATCGGCGCGGACCCCGAGGGCTCGGTGTACTCCGGCGGCTCCGGCCGGCCGTACCTGGTGGAGGGCGTCGGCGAGGACTTCTGGCCGTCCGCCTACGACCGTGACGTCGCGGACGAGATCGTCGCCGTCTCCGACAAGGACTCCTTCCAGATGACCCGCCGGCTCGCCAAGGAGGAGGGCCTGCTGGTCGGCGGCTCCTGCGGCATGGCGGTCGTGGCGGCGCTGGAGGTGGCCTCCCGGCTCGGCGAGGACGACGTCGTCGTCGTGCTGCTGCCGGACAGCGGCCGCGGCTACCTCAGCAAGATCTTCAACGACGAGTGGATGGCCGACTACGGCTTCCTCGAGGACAGCGGCCCGAGCGCCCGCGTCGCCGACGTCCTGGACGACAAGGAGGGCGGCCACATCCCGTCCCTCGTCCACATGCACCCCGACGAGACCGTCGGCCAGGCCATCGAGGTGCTGCGCGAGTACGGCGTCTCGCAGATGCCGGTCGTCAAGCCGGGCGCCGGCCACCCGGACGTGATGGCCGCCGAGGTCGTCGGCTCGGTCGTGGAGCGCGAGCTGCTGGACGCGCTGTTCAGCAAGAGCGCCTCGCTCGACGACCCGCTGGAGAAGCACATGTCCGCGCCGCTGCCGCAGGTCGGCTCCGGTGAGCCGGTCGCGGACCTGATGGCCGTGCTGGGCAAGGCGGACGCGGCGATCGTGCTGGTCGAGGGCAAGCCGACCGGGGTGGTCAGCCGTCAGGACCTGCTGTCCTTCCTCGCCAAGACCGGCGCCTGAGGCAGCCGTCCCCGCGGCGGGGTGGGGGCTGGTCGCGCAGTTCCCCGCGCCCCTGAGGATGCGGTTCGATGCCGTCCGCGGCGGAGTGGGGGCTTGGCGCGCAGTTTCCCGCGCCTCTGAGGGTGCTGCCGGGGCCGCGTCCCGAAGGGGCGCGGGGAACTGCGCGCGCAACCCGCGACGGCCCGCACCCGGGCCCAAGGGCGCGGTCGGTCCCGCGCGGGCATGGCGGGCACACCCTTCGCGGAAGTGGTACGAGCACGTCACGCCCGCGCAGCACCCGGTTAACACAGCTCCGGCACAGTGATGGATGTCGGCGGGACGGGAGCGGCTCCCCGTTCCGGCCGACGGCCACACGGCGTCGAAGGACCTCCGGAGCGGCTCCCGGACCTCCATGGACGCCTGTGCGACGCACTACGCCGGAGGCGGAGCGCGTGTTCGCGGGGACCGCCGTCGTCCCGCCCCCCGGCAACGGGGGTGCGGCGGTCCCCGCGCCAATCTCTTCTCCCCGGCGCGCGTGCGCCGCTTCCTCCGTGCGGCTCAGTCCTCCCAGGCGTCGTCGTCCCGCGCGGGCCGACGGCCGCGGAACAGCCCCGGGTTGGTGCGCACGGCCTGGACGACGTTCACGCCCACGATCCCCGCCCAGGCGACCAGCAGGCCGGGCAGCTCGGCCACGCCCCCGCCGATCGCGGACAGCGGCACCGCCAGCACCAGCGACACGATCCCGAAGCCGAACCGCTCGCCCCAGGAGTCCGTGGCCTTCGGCGCCCGCGCGTCCCGGGCGGACGTCAGCCGGTGCTCGGCCAGCTGCCGCCGGACCCGGCGCTCCACGGCGCCGTCGATGCGCTGGTCGACCTTCTCCAGGAACGAGTCGACCAGGGCGGACTCGTATTCCTCGCCCAGCTCCCTGCGGGCCTGCAGGGAGGCGTGGAGTTCCTTCTTCAGCTCGGCGTCCCGCGCGTCCATTCCGGTCATGCCTCACAAGGTAGGCACGCGGAAGCCCGCCCGCACTGGGGGTAACCCCCGTTCCCGTCCTCGGGCGGGCCGCCGTTCACCTGCCCTCGCGCGCCGTCCTTGTCTCAGCCCTTGCACATCTTCTCGTCGGCCCGGGACTGCGGGACGTCGACCTTCTTCGGCGTCGTGACCGGCACCCCGGCCTTCTTGAAGTCGGGGCCGAGGGTCAGGGTCATCGGCCCGTCGCCGCCGGCCTCGGCGGTGGGCTTCATGGCGGCGGCGGGCAGCCCCATCAGGTCGGCGAGCCTGCGCGCCTGGTCGGCCTGGTCCGGGGCATACACGAGCTGGGTGCGGGCGACCTCGGCGGGGGCGTTGCCCCCGTTCGCCGAACGGGACACGCCCTCGCTGTTCTGCAGCCAGGTGATCGTCTCCCCGGCGGCGCCCTGCGGGCCGCCGCCGTTGAGGACGTCGACGCGCACGGCGGACGCCTCGGCCCGCGCGCCCTTCAGCAACGCGTCCTGCTTGTCCTTGGCCTTCTTCTGCTGCTTCTTCACCTCGGTGAACGACACGTCGTCCTGGAGCATCGAGAACACCTGCGGCGCCTTCACCGGGTCAGGGACCACGGTGACGGGCTTCGGCTCGTCCGGGTTGTCGATCACCGGGAGCGTCATCAGGGTGATGTTCTTCAGGTCGATCTTGCCGAGCTCCTTGGCGAGGGTGAGCAGCTCGGCGGGGCTGCCGATGGCCTTGTCCACGGTGAGGGACTTGGTGGCCGCGTCGGCGACGTCCAGCATCTTGGACGGGCTGCCGAGCGTGTCCTCCTTGAGGCGGCGCAGCATCGACGCGACGAACTTCTGCTGCATCCCGATCCGGTCCAGGTCGCTCTCGTTCTTCAGCCCGTGCCGGTTGCGCAGGAACGACAGCGCCTCCTCGCCCTGGATGACGCTCTTCCCTTCCGGCAGGTCGAGCTCGGTGCCGCCCGAGGTGTCCTTCAGAGGTTCCTCCAGGCACACCTCGACGCCGCCGACCGCCGTGGACAGCGTCTTGACGGCGTTGAAGTCGAACATCATGAAGTGGTCCACGTCCAGGCCGGTCAGCTGCTCGACCGTGCGCATGGTGCAGCCGGGGTCGCGGCCCCCGACGCCGTAGGACTCGTTGAACCGGGTGGTGCCCTCCGAGCCGGGGACCGTCTTCGCCGAGCCGTCGGACTGCCGGGTCTCGCAGTCCGGTATCTCGGTCATCAGGTCGCGGGGAATGCTCACCACCGTCGCGTTGGACCGGTCCCCTGCGACATGGAACAGCAGCGTGGTGTCGGCGTGCCCGGTCACGTTGTCCCGGTTGCCGTACGCCTCGTTGCCCTTGCCGGTGCGGACGTCGTTGCCGATGACGAGGATGTTGGCCGGGCCGTCCCCGAGAACGGTGTCGCTGCCGACGTCACCGATGTCGACGGTGTCGATGTTCCCGCCCAGGCGGTCCCACCAGTAGTACGCGAACGCCGAGCCGCCGACGAGCACCAGGCCCATCACGCCCCCGGTCCACATCAGCGCCTTGCGCCGGCCGGACCTCTTGGGCTGCTTGCGCTTGCGGCGGTGCGAGTCGCGGGGGCCGTCGGGGCCGGGGTCGGCGTCCCGGTCGCTTGGGTCCGGGTCGCGCTCGCGCGGGCCGCCGGGACGCGGCCCGGGCGCCTGCGGGGTGCGCTGGCGCGGGACCGAGGGCGTCGGAGGCGGCGGGGCGCCGTCCAGCCTCAGCTCGTAGTCACCGGTCTGCGGATTCAGCACCCACTGGTCGGCGGGATCGGCCCCTTCCGCCCGCCCACGACTCTGCGCGTCCACGCCCCCACCCACTCCTGCGCCCGTGCCCCGTGGGGCACCTGAGTCCACAATTGCTTACCTGTTCGACGGCTCACGCTATCCGGCCGTTCCCGGCCGCGCGGATCTCGTGGCGAAATCGTCGAGATCCGGACGTGTCCCGGAAGAGGGCTCCGGATCCACGACAAGGCGTGATCCGTGCCGGGTCCGGCGCCCGCCCGGCACGGTGCGGCGTGCGCCTGTATAACGGCATGCAGAAGTCACGACGGATGAATGGGCCGGGGACGGCCGAGGGGGAGTCAGGTCATGAGCGGCACCGAGAGCCCCGCGGCGCGTCTCCAGGCGCTGTTCGAGGGACACCGGCTGACGCCCACCCAGCGGCGCATCGCCCACAGCATGGTGCGGCGCGCCGCCGACGTGCCGTTCCTGTCGAGCGTGGAGCTGGCCGAACTGGCCGGGGTGAGCCAGCCCTCCGTGACCCGCTTCGCGGTCGCCCTCGGCTTCGACGGCTACCCCGCGCTGCGCCGGTACCTGCGGGAGGTCGCGCCGGCCGAACCCGCCCCGGACACCCGCTCGTCCAACGAGTACCAGCAGGCCGTCGAGGCCGAGATCGAGAACCTGCGCCATCTCGCGGAGGTGCTGGCCG
This sequence comes from Streptomyces sp. GB4-14, assembly GCF_022696125.1. Classification (NCBI taxonomy): domain Bacteria; kingdom Bacillati; phylum Actinomycetota; class Actinomycetes; order Kitasatosporales; family Streptomycetaceae; genus Streptomyces; species Streptomyces sp. GB4-14. The sequence goes on from NZ_RZHO01000002.1 coordinate 3,879,523, forward strand.
ACCCCGAGCCGGTGCGGCGGGCGGGGCGGGTGCTCGCGGACAGCCGGCCGCTGCCCGTGCTCGGTCTGCGGGCGGCCGCCGCCCAGGCGCACGGCTTCGCCTACTTCGCCGCCAAGGTCCACCCGGACGTACGGCTGCTCAACGAGGGCGGCACGATGCTGCTCGACCGGATCGACGCGGCCGTGCGGGCGGGGGCGTCGGCGCTGCTGTGCTTCGCGCTGCCGCGGCATCCGCGCGAGGTCCTCGACGCGCTCGTCCACGCCAAGGAGTCGGGGCTGACCGTCGTCACCGTCGCCGACTCGGCGTTCGCGCCCGTCGCCAAGGTGTCCGACCTGCTGCTGCCGGCCGCCGTCGGCACGGCGCTGGTGTTCGACACCGCGTGCGCGCCGATGCTGCTGGGGCGGGTGCTCCTCGAGGCGATGTGCGACGACCTGCCCGACGCACAGGCGCGGCTCGAGGAGTTCGACACCCGGGCGGCGGCGCGCGGGCTGTTCGTGGAGTGACAGCCGCGTCTTCTCAGACTCGTCTCAGCTTCCCCCGCTAGCGTCCGACGCGGGGACTTCCCTCGAAGGCGTTCCACCGGTAAGGGACTTCCCACAGATGGACTTCCTCAGGAATCGGAAGACGGGAGGCTGGACGTGACGCGCGGAGGACAGGGGCTGGCCCGGGTGGCCGTCGTCGTACGGGCCGGGGCCGCGTCACTGTGGTGGCTGGGAGTCGTCGCCGCGGGCGCCGGGGCGTTCGTACCGGGCCTGACGGGGCTGCGGATCGGCGTGCTCGGCGGAGCCGCGCTGTTCCTCGTGGCCGCGGCCCTCGTGGCGCTGACGCGGCGGGGCCGGTACCGCGCCCTGGCCCGTGCGGCGGCCCGGGCGGGTCGGCACGACGTGCTGCAGGACCGTGCGGTCACCGCGCGCAACTGGCGCCGGGCGCACCGCTGGTGGCTGCTGCTCGCCTTCCTCGCCGCGCTCGGCTCGGCCCTCGCGGCGCCCGCCGCGGCCGGACTGCTGCTCGCCGGGTGCGGTGTGGGGCTGTGGCTGAAGGCGGCGTGGATCGGCCGCCTGGAGCGCGACGACGACGTACTGCTGTGGGTCCGCGTGGACTGGCTCCGCAAGGGCGCGGGCCGCCCCGCCGGCCGCGCCGTCAAGGCCTACCGCACGACAGGCATCGCCGCGGGCGACGCGTCCCCGGGCGGGGCACGGCGGCGGCTGACGACAGCGGCCTGACGGGACACCGGGCGCGTGGTGGTCACGCGCCCGGGATGTGTCCGCGCCTCGCACGCCCCTCCGCCCGGCACCCGAACCCGCGCCACGCGCCGGGCCGGTCGGGAGTGCGGTCTCCGGTCACGCCCGCGTGCTGGCCGCCCAGGTCCGTCAGGGCGTCCGCGCACGCCGGGTCCGCGCGGGCCGCGCCGGACCGTGCTCGCCCCGCACTCGGCGCCCGGGGCGCCGGCACCCGTGAGGCCGCCCGGGCGCACGGCCGTGCTCCTACGGGACGGCGACGGGCGCGGTGGGCCGGGGCGCGGAGCCCGGGGCGCGAGCGCTCGCCCGTGCCCCGTCCGGTCACGCCCCGTCCGGTCACGCCCCGTCCGGTCACGCCCCGTGCGTGTCAGCCCAGGCCCGTCAGGGCGTCGGTGTGGGCCGCGCCCGACTCCGCGACGATCTCCTCGATCGGCTGCGCCGGGCGGACCGTCGCGAAGGTGATCGCGCCGGAGGCGTCCTGGGCGTAGCCGAGGACGGCCGGGCGCGGGAGCGAGTTGTACGCGTAGTGGTGCGCGAAGTAGTACGCGCCGGTGTCCAGCGCCGCCGCGTGGTCGCCCTGCTCCAGCAGCGGCAGCTCCTGCCCCCGCGCCAGCAGGTCGCCCGCGAAGCAGGCCGGGCCCGCCACGTCCTGGACGACCGCCGGGCCCTCCTTGGGCAGCCCCTTCGCGTCGTAGGCGGCGATCCGCAGCGGCCACGACTCCGGCGCGTACACCGTGCGCGTCGCGACCTGCACGCCCGCGTGGGTCACCGCCACCGGCCGGCCGCCCGCGCTCTTGGCGTACTCCACGCGCGTGACCACCGTGCCGTGCTTGGCCAGCAGGGACCGGCCGAACTCGGTGACCAGCCCGTACCGCCCGTCGAACAGTCCCGGCACCGTCTCCTTGAGCAGCCGCGCGTACTCCGCGTAGGTGGGGCGGCTCTCCTCGGAGGCGAAGTTCACCGGCAGGCCGCCGCCGATGTCGAGGGTGTCGACCTGCTGCCGTCCGGCCCGCCGGTTGATCTCCTCCGCCAGTTCGTACGTCTCCGCGACCCCGCGCGCCATCATCGTCAGGGCGATGCCCTGGGAGCCGGTGTGGGCGTGCAGCCGGGTCAGCCACGGACGGTCCAGGTACGCCTGGACCACCCACTGACGCGCGCCCTCGTCCCGCAGCGCCACGCCGAACTTCGAGGTGGCCGTCGCCGTCGACAGCGCCTCGATGGAACCGCCCCCGACCTGCGGGTTCACCCGGATGCCGAGCGGCGAGCGGACGTCCGTGCCGGCCACCAGCGCATCGATGCGCTCCAGCTCCTGCGGGTTGTCCGCGTTGACGGCGATGCCCAGCTCCAGCGCCTCCCGCAGCTCGGCGAGCGTCTTGGCGGGGGAGTCCAGCACGGTGCGCCCCGGCTCCACGCCCGCGGCGCGCGCCAGCGCCAGCTCGCCCGGGCTGGCCACCTCCGCGCCGATGCCCTCCTCGCGCAGCAGCCGCAGCACCGGCACCAGCGGGCTCGCCTTCACCGCGAAGGCGTGCAGCACCGGCGTGCCGGGCGCTGTCACGGCCTCGAAGGCGGCCCGCAGGTCCGCCGCCGACTCACGGATGCCGGTGACGTCCAGCAGCGCCACCAGGGGCGCGCCGGTGTCGAGGAAGCCCTGCTCCACGGCCGCCCGCACCGCGGCGTCCCGGCGGGCCGCCCGCCCGGCGGCCCGCGGGTCGGCCCCGGCCGTCACGTCGGCCGTCCTGTCATCGGTCTGCTCGTTCGCGCGCATGCGTCCAGCCAAACATCCCCCGGACGGAGGCACTGACGCACCCCCTGTATTGACTAGGTCTATTCAGCCGGTGAGGATGTGAATATCTGCAGACGTCGTGTGGCCACCTGGAGGCACCCCATGTCAGGACCTCGTCCCGTCCGAGCACCGCGCGGCAGCGAGCTGAGCGCCCTGGGATGGCAGCAGGAGGCCGCCCTGCGGATGCTGCAGAACAACCTCGACCCCGAGGTCGCCGAGCACCCCGACAAGCTCGTCGTCTACGGCGGCACCGGCAAGGCGGCCCGCGACTGGCGCTCCTTCGACGCCATGGTCCGCACGCTCAGGACCCTCGAGCAGGACGAGACGATGCTCGTCCAGTCCGGCCGCCCCGTCGGCGTGATGCGGACCCACGAGTGGGCGCCGCGCGTCCTCATCGCCAACTCCAACCTGGTCGGCGACTGGGCGAACTGGGAGGAGTTCCGCCGCCTGGAGCAGCTCGGCCTGACCATGTACGGGCAGATGACCGCCGGCTCCTGGATCTACATCGGCACCCAGGGCATCCTCCAGGGCACCTACGAGACCTTCGCCGCCGTCGCCGCCAAGCGCTTCGGCGGCTCCCTCGCCGGCACCGTCACCCTCACCGCCGGACTCGGCGGCATGGGCGGCGCCCAGCCCCTCGCGGTCACCATGAACGACGGCGTGGCGATCTGCGTCGACTGCGACCCGCGCGCCATCGACCGCCGCCTCGAGCACCGCTACCTCGACGTGAAGGCCGACTCCCTGGACCACGCGCTGCGGCTCGCCACCGAGGCCCGCGACGCCCGCCGCCCGCTGTCCATCGGCGTCCTCGGCAACGCGGCGGAGGCCGTCCCGCAGCTCCTCGCCATGGGGGCGCCCATCGACATCGTCACCGACCAGACCTCCGCCCACGACCCCCTCGCCTACCTGCCCCTCGGCACGGCCTTCGAGGACATGGCCGACGCGGCCGCCAAGGACCCGGCCGGCTTCACCACGCGCGCCCGCGAGTCCATGGCCCGGCACGTCGAGGCGATGGTCGGCTTCCAGGACGCCGGCGCCGAGGTCTTCGACTACGGCAACTCCATCCGCGGCGAGGCCCAGCTCGCCGGGTACGAGCGGGCGTTCGCCTTCCCCGGCTTCGTCCCCGCCTACATCCGCCCGCTGTTCTGCGAGGGCAAGGGCCCCTTCCGCTGGGCCGCACTCTCCGGCGACCCCGCCGACATCGCGCGGACCGACCGCGCCGTTCTGGACCTCTTCCCGGAGAACGAGTCCCTCGCCCGCTGGATCAAGATGGCCGGGGAACGGGTGCACTTCCAGGGCCTGCCCGCCCGCATCTGCTGGCTCGGCTACGGGGAGCGCGACAAGGCCGGCGAGCGCTTCAACGACATGGTCGCGAGCGGCGAGCTGTCCGCGCCCGTCGTCATCGGCCGCGACCACCTCGACTGCGGCTCCGTCGCCTCCCCCTACCGGGAGACCGAGGCGATGCTCGACGGCTCCGACGCCATCGCCGACTGGCCGCTGCTCAACGCCATGGTGAACGTCGCCTCCGGCGCCTCCTGGGTGTCGGTCCACCACGGCGGCGGCGTCGGCATGGGCCGCTCCCTCCACGCGGGCCAGGTCACCGTCGCCGACGGCACCGCCCTGGCCGGCGAGAAGATCCGCCGCGTGCTCACCAACGACCCCGGCATGGGCGTCGTCCGGCACGTCGACGCCGGGTACGACATCGCCGAGTCGGTCGCGGACGAGCGCGGTGTGCGCATCCCCATGCGTGAGGGCGAGCAGGCATGACCCGCCCCGTCCCGGCCGCCGCGGAGCGCTCCGTCCGGCCCGCGCCCGAGCAGGACTCCTTCCACGAGATGTGGCGGCAACTGCTGCCCGTCGGACGGAACTCCGCGAGCGGCGGCTACCGCCGGTTCGCCTGGACCGGCGCCGACGCCGACTGCCGGGACTGGTTCCGCGAGCAGGCCCGCCGCCGCGGCCTCACCTACGAGGTGGACCGCAACGGCAACCAGTGGGCCTGGCTCGGCGACCCCGCCGAGGGGGACGCCGTGGTCACCGGGTCGCACCTGGACTCCGTGCCCGACGGCGGCGCCTTCGACGGCCCCCTCGGCGTCGTCTCCGCCTTCGCCGCCCTCGACGAACTGCGCCGCCGCGGCGTCCGGCCGGCCAAGCCGCTCGGCGTCGTCAACTTCGGCGACGAGGAGGGCGCCCGCTTCGGACTCGCCTGCGTCGGCTCCCGGCTCACCGCGGGCGCGCTCACCGTCGACCAGGCCCACCGCCTCACCGACGCCGACGGCATCACCCTCCCGCAGGCCATGGAGACCGCCGGCCACGACCCGGACGCCCTCGGCCCCGACCCCGTACGCCTCGGCCGCATCGGCGCGTTCGTCGAGCTGCACGTCGAGCAGGGCCGGGCGCTGGACCTGACCGGCGACCGGGTCGGCGTCGCGTCCGCGATCTGGCCGCACGGCCGCTGGCGGTTCGACTTCCGGGGCGAGGCCAACCACGCCGGCACCACCCGGCTCGCCGACCGGCACGACCCGATGCTGCCGTACGCCGAGACCGTCCTCGCCGCCCGCCGGGAGGCCGAACAGGCGGGCGGGGTCGCCACGTTCGGCAAGATGGCCGTCGAACCGAACGGCGTCAACGCCGTGCCCTCCCTGGTGCGCGGCTGGCTCGACTCCCGGGCCTGTGACCAGGAGCGCCTGGACGCGGTGGTCGGCGGGGTGGAGCGGGCCGCCCGCGCGTACGCCGCCGCCCACGGCGTCCAGCTGGACGTGGAGCGCGAGTCCTTCACCCCCGTCGTCGAGTTCGACCACGCCCTGCGCGACCGGCTCGCACGCATCCTCGGCAAGGACGCCGGCCTGAAGGTGCCCGTCCTCGGCACCGGCGCGGGACACGATGCGGGAATCCTCGCCGGACGCGTCCCGACCGCCATGCTGTTCGTACGGAACCCCACCGGCGTCTCGCACTCCCCGGCCGAGTTCGCCGCCGAGGACGACTGCGTGGCCGGGGTCCTCGCCCTCGCCGACGTACTGGAAGGACTGGCCTCCCCGTGACCGCCACCCCGCGGACGTACTGGCTGGAACACGCCTGGCTCGGCACGCACGTCGAGCCAGGCGTCGCCCTCGACATGACGGACGGACGCATCGCAGCCGTCCGCACCGGCGTCCCCGCGCCCCCGCCCGGCGCCGAGATCCTGCGCGGACTGACCCTCCCGGGGCTGGCCAACGCCCACAGCCACGCCTTCCACCGCGCCCTGCGCTCCACCGTCCAGGTCGGCTCCGGCACCTTCTGGACCTGGCGCGAGGTCATGTACGCGACCGCCGAGCGGCTCACCCCGGACAGCTACCACGCGCTCGCCCGCGCCGTGTACGCCGAGATGGCGCTGGCCGGGATCACCACCGTCGGCGAGTTCCACTACGTGCACCACGCGCCCGGCGGCGCGCCCTACGCCGACCCCAACGCCATGGGGGAGGCGCTGCTCGCGGCCGCCGCCGAGGCCGGCATCCGGATCACCCTCCTCGACGCCGCCTACCTCTCCTCCGGCTTCGGCCGGCCGCCCACCGCGCACCAGTCGCGCTTCTCCGACGGCGACGCGGAGGCCTGGGCCGCACGCTCCTCACTTCTCAAGGACCGGGACCACGCGCGGATCGGCGCGGCCGTGCACTCCGTACGGGCCGTGCCCGCGGAGCAGCTGTCGACGGTGGCGCGCTGGGCCGAGGAGCGCCGCGCCCCGCTGCACGTGCACCTGTCCGAGCAGACCGCCGAGAACGACGCCTGCCGGGAGGCGCACGGCTGCACCCCGGCCCAGCTGCTCGCCCTGCACGGCGTGCTCGGGCCGCGCACCACCGGCGTGCACAACACCCACCTCACCGCCGAGGACGTCTCACTGATCGGCGGCAGCGGCACCGGCACCTGCATGTGCCCCACCACCGAACGCGACCTCGCCGACGGCATCGGACCCGCCGCGGCCCTCCAGAACGAGGGCTCCCCGCTCAGCCTCGGCTCCGACAGCCACGCCGTCGTCGACCTCTTCGAGGAGGCGCGCGCGATGGAGCTGAACGAGCGGCTGCGCACCCGCACCCGCGGTCACTGGACGGCCGCCGCCCTGCTGCGCGCGGCCACCGTCGACGGGCACGCGGCGCTCGGCTGGGACGACACCGGCGTCATCGAGGCCGGGGCGCGCGCCGACCTCACCACCGTCGCGCTGGACTCGGTCAGGACGGCGGGGCCGCCGCCCCGGCTGGGCGCCGAGACGGCCGTATTCGCGGCGACGGCCGCCGATGTGCGGCACACGGTCGTGGCAGGCCGGCACGTGGTGCGCGACTGGGCGCACACACTGGTCCCCGACGTGCCCGGAGCCCTCGCGCAGGCGATCCAGGACTTGCGCGCCTGACGACCCATGAGCACGCGACCCGTGAGGACACCATGAGCGCCACCGTCATCACCAACATCGGCACGCTGGTCACCAACGACCCCTCCCTCCGCGCCCCGGACCCCCTCGGGCTGGTCCGGGACGCGGCCGTCGTCATCGAGGGCGACCGCGTCGTGTGGACCGGCGAGTCGGGCAAAGCACCCGCCACCGACAACCGGGTCGACGCGGGCGGCCGCGCGGTCCTGCCCGGCTTCGTGGACTCCCACTCCCACCTGGTGTTCGCGGGGGACCGCACCGAGGAGTTCAACGCCCGCATGTCGGGCCGCCCGTACAGCGCGGGCGGCATCCGCACCACCGTCGCCGCCACCCGCGCCGCGGGCGACGGGGAGCTGGAGGCCAACCTCACGCGCCACCTCGCGGAGGCGCTCCGCCAGGGCACCACGACCTTCGAGACCAAGTCCGGCTACGGACTGACCGTCGAGGACGAGGCGCGCGCCCTGCGCCTGGCCGCCCGCCACACCGACGAGGTCACCTTCCTCGGCGCGCACATCGTCGCCCCCGAGTTCGCCGACGACCCGGCCGGCTACGTCGCCCTGGTCACCGGCGAGATGCTGAACGCCTGCGCCCCGCACGCCCGTTGGATCGACGTGTTCTGCGAGAAGGGCGCCTTCGACGGCGACCAGGCCCGCGCGATCCTCACCGCCGGCAAGGCGAAGGGGCTGCACCCGCGTATCCACGCCAACCAGCTCTCGTACGGCCCCGGTGTGCAGCTGGCCGTCGAGCTGGACGCGGCCAGCGCCGACCACTGCACCCACCTCACCGACGCCGACGTGGACGCGCTGGCGAACAGCGCGACCGTCGCGACGCTGCTGCCCGGCGCGGAGTTCTCCACCAGGGCGGCCTGGCCGGACGCCAGGCGGCTGCTGGACGCGGGGGCGACCGTGGCGCTCTCCACCGACTGCAACCCCGGTTCGTCGTTCACCTCGTCGGTGCCGTTCTGCGTCGCGCTCGCCGTGCGGGACATGGGGATGACGCCCGACGAGGCCGTCTGGGCGGCCACCGCGGGCGGCGCGGCGGCGCTGCGGCGCACCGACGTGGGCCGGCTCGTCCCGGGCGCGTACGCGGACCTGGTGCTGCTGGACGCCCCCAGCCACGTGCACCTGGCCTACCGGCCGGGCGTCCCGCTGGTCACGGACGTGTGGCGCAGGGGCGTACGGGTGGTCCGGGAGGGCGCCGAAACGCCCTCGAACCCCTGAAGGGCGGCCCGGACCCTCCGGGCCGCCCTGCGGAGGACGGACGTCACGCGGCCGGGATCACTCCTCGACCGTGAGGCCCTTGCGCAGCTTCACCAGCGTCCGGGACAGCAGACGGGAGACGTGCATCTGGGAGATGCCGAGCTCCTCGCCGATCTCCGACTGGGTCATGCCGGCGACGAACCGCAGCGACAGGATCTTACGGTCCCGCGCGGGCAGTTCCGCGATCAGCGGCTTCAACGACTCGATGTACTCGATGCCTTCGAGCCCGTGGTCCTCGTAACCGATCCGGTCGGCCAGCGCGCCCTCGGCGTCGTCCTCCTCGGGCTGGGCGTCCAGGGAGGAGGCGGTGTACGCGTTCGACGCGGCCATGCCCTCGACGACCTCGTCGGTGGTGATGCCCAGCCGGTCCGCCAGCTCGGCCACCGTCGGCGCGCGGTCGAGCTGCTGGGCCAGTTCGTCACCGGCCTTGGCCAGGTCCAGCCGCAGCTCCTGCAGGCGGCGCGGTACGCGCACGGACCACGAGGTGTCGCGGAAGAAGCGCTTGATCTCGCCGATGATGGTCGGCATCGCGAAGGTGGGGAACTCCACACCCCGCGTGTGCTCGAAGCGGTCGATCGCCTTGATCAGGCCGATGGTGCCGACCTGGATGATGTCCTCCATGGGCTCGCTGCGGGAGCGGAACCGGGAGGCGGCGAACTTGACCAGGGCGAGGTTCAGTTCGACGAGCGTGGTGCGTACGTACGAGTACTCGTGACTGCCTTCGTCGAGCGACTCCAGGCGCTCGAACAGGGTCTTGGACAGGGCCCGGGCGTCGACCGGGCCCACCTCGTCGTACGGGGGGATCTCCGGGAGCCCGGCGAGTGGGCCGTCCTGGACGACTCCCAGGCCGTCCTGCTCGATGATGGGATCCAGATGTTCCGGAGGGGGTGTCGACGTCGCTTCTCGGGTAGGCGATGCGTCGAGCCGGGGTGACATGATGTCCTCCATCGTTCTCGGCATATGGCTGCCGAAGCCGATACGTGCACTGCGGTGTGCGGCGCCTCCAAAGCCGGCCGTGTCGGGTACGGGTCTTTACTAGCCCTATCGGCTGCTCGGAGCATGCCGCAAGTGCGTTCTGTTCGGTTATGTCCGTTTGTGCGTGATTGTTAGAGTGTCGATGCGTGGCCGGAAGGCGTAATGTTCGAGAGCGTCAGGAACAGCCACGACCTCGGGAGAGAGAGACGGCATGGACCGCGGGACGGTCGGCAGCGCACAGTCGGGCCGGCTTCTGGTCGAGGTGCGAGAAGAGGGCCCCAGTGCCGTCGTGACCCCGGCGGGTGAGTTGGACCACCACACCGCCGATCTGTTGCGGGAGCCACTGGAGGACTGTCTCGCCAAGGGTTTCAAGCGGCTTGTCATCGACTGCTCCCGGCTGGAGTTCTGTGACTCCACGGGGCTGAACGTGCTGCTGGGCGCCCGGCTGAAGGCCGAGGCGGGTGGCGGTGGGGTGGCCCTCGTGGGCATGCAGCCCGTCGTCGCGCGCGTGTTCGAGATCACGGGAGCGGACGCGGTGTTCGCCGTCCACGACACGCTCGAGGCGGCCCTGGCCGACGATTCGGCGTGATGCGGGCGGGCAGGCCCGGCGGGGCGGTCGTGCCGCCCCCGCCGACGGCGGGGGGTTCCCGGCGCGTCTTTTCGTGCGAATACGGGGGTGTTCCGTCGGACGGGTCGGGCAGGAGACTTCCTGTACGTCCCGGACGCGGTGGTCGGGAGGACGCCGAGAACCCTTCGGGCCGTCCGCGGGTGACCGGCCGCGTACGGAAGATTTCGCATTGTGAACTGGTGACACGGTGAGGTGAAGCGCTGATGAGCACCACCCGGCCCTATTCGCCGGGCGACCGCGGTCCGGAGCCCAGCGGCGCTTCCGGGGTGTCCGGGGGCGCTGCACCGGCCGCGGGTGTCCCGGACGGCGGCGTGGCCGCGCCGACCGCCGAGCCGGCGTCCCCTCCGGGGCCGCCCGCCGGCGCACTGGTGCGCCGGCTGAGCTTCGAGGACCAGAGCGGGGTCGTGCCGCTCGCCCGGGACTTCACGCGGCAGGCGCTGTACGACTGGGGCTGGCTGCCGGCCGCCACGGCGGACCGGCGGGCCGCCGCCGAGGACGTCCTGCTCGTCGTCTCCGAGCTGGTCACCAACGCGTGCCTGCACGCCGAAGGGCCGGACCTGCTGACCATCACCAGCGACCGCAAGGTGATCCGCCTCGAGGTCACCGACCGGGGCACGGGCCAGCCGTCCCCCCGCACACCCCACCGCGCGGGACGCCCCGGCGGCCACGGCATGTTCATCGTCCAGCGCCTCTGCCTCGACTGGGGCGTGCAGCGCACCCCCGACGTGGCGGGCAAGACGGTCTGGGCGGAACTCGGCACCCCGGCGTAGTCGCAGGCTCACCTCCCGGCACCCGGCACGCACCGGCCTCCAGGAACCGCAGAGGGTCCCTCGGAGGCCGCTCCCTTTCCGGCGGACAACCGCTGTACGAGCCTGAGCGCCCGCAAGACCCCGGGACCCGCCCGCACCCGCCCCGCGCCTTCCCAGGCCCCACCTGAGCCCCTTCCAGCCACCCCGGTCGCCCCAGCAGACCCCAGGCCCCCACGCAAGGGCGCGGGCAACTGCGCGACCGGCCCTGGACGGCCCGCACACGACGAAAGGCCCCCAGCCCAACGGCGCAGAACAGCGCGAACCCCCGCGCCCTGCGCAACCCCGCCTGCGCATCGGCGCCCCGCCAGGGGCGCGGGCAACTGCGCGACCGGCCCTGGACGGCCCGCATACGACGAAAGGCGCCCAGTCCAACGGCGCTGAACAGCGCGACCCCCCTGCCCCGCGCAACCTCGCCCGCGCATCGGCACCCCGCAAGGGGCGCGGGGAACTGCGCGACCGGCCCTGGACGGCCCGCACACGACGAAAGGCCCCCAGCCCAACGGCGCAGAACAGCGCGCCCCCCGCCCCGCGCACCACCCGCCGCGCCGAAGCGCGCCCCCACGCCCGAAGGGCCCCCAGCCGGATCGGCCGGGGGCCCTTCGTTCAAGGGTGCGGGATGCGTGGCGTCCGCGTCAGCGGACATCTCCCATCAGGGACTTCACCTTGTTGCGGTACATCCAGATCGCGAAGCCCGCCACGACCGCGAGGGCCGCCTCAAGGGCGACGATGCCCGTCTTGTTGAGGTCGACGCCCGCGATGGACAGCAGGCCCGTCGTGGCGTCGCCGGCGGTGACGGCGAGGAACCAGACGCCCATCATCTGCGAGGCGTACTTCGCGGGCGCCATCTTCGTGGTGACCGACAGGCCGACCGGGGAGAGCAGCAGCTCGCCGACGGTCTGGATGAAGTAGATCGCCACCAGCCACAGCGCGGCCGCCTTGTGACCGCCCTCGGCGATCGACAGCGGGGCGAGGAACAGGAAGAACGAGACGCCGACCAGCATCAGACCGGACGCGAACTTCACGATCGTGCTCGGCTCCTTGCCGCGCCGGTTCAGCGCGAGCCAGATCCAGGCGAAGACCGGGGCCAGCGCCATGATCAGCACCGGGTTGACCGACTGGTACCAGGAGACCGGGAAGTCCCAGCCGAGCACGCTGTTCTCGGCCGACGAGTCGGCGAAGATCGACAGGGTCGAGCCGCCCTGGTCGTAGATCATCCAGAAGATCGCCGCGGCGACGAAGAACCAGATGTACGCGGACATCTTCGACTGCTCGGTGCGGTCGAGGTCCTTGTCGCGCTTGATGCGCGCCAGCACCATCACCGGGATGATCACGCCGAGCAGGGTCAGCGGGACCAGGATCCAGTTCAGGGTGTAGTTGCCGGAGAAGCCGACGATCGCGTACGCCACGACGGCGATGCCCGCCCACAGCGCGGCCTTGCGCAGCGTGGAGACCTTCTCCTCGGCCGACAGCGGCTTCGGGACGACGCTGGACTGCGGGTCCAGGTGGCGGCTGCCCAGCAGGAACTGTGTGACGCCCAGACCCATGCCCAGCGCGGCGAGCGCGAAGCCCAGGTGCCAGTTGACGCTCTCGCCGATGGTGCCGATGATCAGCGGCGCGGCGAAGGCACCGAGGTTGATGCCCATGTAGAAGACGGTGAAGCCGCCGTCCCGGCGCGGGTCGTCCGGGCCCTGGTAGAGCTGGCCGACCATCGTGGAGATGTTGGCCTTCAGCAGACCGGAGCCGATCGCGACGAGGCCGAGGCCGCCGTAGAACGTGCCCGAGTAGGGCAGGGCCAGCGTCAGGTGGCCCAGCATGATGACGCCGCCGGCGACGGCGACGGTCTTGCGGGGGCCCCAGACCCGGTCGCCGAACCAGCCGCCGGGCATGGCGAGCAGGTACACCAGCGACAGGTACACCGAGTAGATGGCGGTGGCGGTGCCCGCGCTCAGACCGAGACCGCCCGGAGCGACGAGGTACAGCGGGAGCAGAGCCCTCATGCCGTAGTAGGAGAAACGCTCCCACATCTCGGTCATGAAGAGAGTGGCCAGTCCGCGGGGGTGGCCGAAGAAGGTCTTCTCGGAACCGGGGGTGCCCGGGGTGACCGAGTCCTTCGTCAGGCTGGACGCCATGGTCGTTCCTTGCTGTCGGGACGCGTCGCGCGAGACGGGTACGCGCCCGGTGGGGGTTGGCCGGCACCGGCGGGCCGTACCGTCCGCCCCACGCCTGGGGGGTGCCGCTCCGGATCACGGAGCGGCGGACGGCGACCACCGGGATCCACGCCCCCGCCGTGCGTCGACGCGCGGCGAAGGCCCGGCCACAGGTCATTCCTTCAGGGACCGGCAGCGTGTGCCGGCCCGCACACAAAAGAGACCTTCAGCGTCAACTGCCGCCGAAGGTCCCCGTGGTGCAACAGGCGTTGCTTCACCATACGGCAGGACACTGCCGGATATGGAAGGACTTGAGACGCGAATCACAGGTTTCGAAGGAACCGTGATCGCCTATTCGAAGGTCTGCTCAGCATCGCACCTCGCACCCGCAGGTCCGTACCAGGGGTCCGGGCGGTGAGAATCGGGTGAGACACCGGTAAGAACCGAGCCCGCCGATCACACCCCTGCGGCTCGGGCCACGGGTCTACCATCATCCGCATGACCCGTGTACTGCTCGCCGAGGACGACGCGTCCATCTCGGAGCCGCTGGCCCGCGCCCTGCGCCGGGAGGGCTACGAAGTCGAGGTGCGTGAGGACGGACCCGGCGCCCTGGACGCCGGAATGCAGGGCGGCGTCGACCTGGTCGTGCTGGACCTCGGGCTGCCGGGGATGGACGGCCTGGAGGTCGCCCGCCGGCTGCGCGCCGAGGGGCACACGGTCCCCCTGCTGATCCTCACCGCGCGCGCCGACGAGGTGGACACCGTCGTGGGCCTGGACGCGGGCGCCGACGACTACGTCACCAAGCCGTTCCGCCTCGCCGAACTGCTGGCCAGGGTCCGGGCCCTGCTGCGGCGCGGCGCCGCCGAGCCGCAGCAGCCGCCCGCCACCCACGGGGTGCGCATCGACGTCGAGTCGCACCGCGCGTGGATGGGCGACGAGGAGCTTCAGCTCACCGCCAAGGAGTTCGACCTGCTGCGGGTGCTGGTGCGCGACGCGGGCCGGGTGGTCACCCGCGACCAGCTGATGCGCGAGGTCTGGGACACCACCTGGTGGTCCTCCACCAAGACCCTCGACATGCACATCTCCTGGCTGCGCAAGAAGCTCGGCGACGACGCGGCCAACCCCCGCTACATCGCCACCGTGCGCGGCGTGGGCTTCCGTTTCGAGAAGAGCTGAACCCCCGCCGGGGTTCCGCCGCCGGGTAAGAGGACATGCGCCGCCGTCTGATCCAGTCCACGCTCGCCGTGGTCCTCGTCGTGATCGCCGTCTTCGGGGTCTCGCTGGTGATCGTCGAGACCCGCACCATCACCGAGACCGCCAAGGAGCGCGTGAAGTCCGAGGCGGTGCGGCTCGCCAGCATCGTCGACAGCCGTCTGCTCGTCGAGGACAAGGTCACCGCCGAGATCCTCGGCGACCAGATGCCCGACGACCGGTACGCCGTCGTCCGGATCCCCGGCAAGCCGCCCATCGAGGTCGGCTCCCAGCCGGACGGCGACGTCATCAGCGCCACGGCGCCCGGCGAGGAGGGCGAGACGGTCACCGTCCAGGAGCCGCGCTCCTCGGTGACCGAGGAGGTCGCCCGCACCCTGCTGATCATCGGCCTGGTGGCGCTGCTCGCGGTGATCGCGGCGGTGCTGCTGGCGATCCGGCAGGCCAACCGGCTCGCCTCCCCGCTGACCGACCTCGCCGAGACCGCCGAGCGCCTCGGCTCCGGCGACCCGCGCCCCCGCCACCGCCGCTACGGCGTCCCCGAACTGGACCGGGTCGCCGACGTGCTGGACGCCTCCGCCGAGCGCATCGCGCGCATGCTGACCGCCGAGCGGCGACTCGCCGCCGACGCCTCCCACCAGCTGCGCACCCCGCTCACCGCGCTGTCCATGCGGCTCGAGGAGATCACCGTCACCGACGACCCGGACACGGTCAAGGAGGAGGCGACGATCGCGCTCACGCAGGTGGAGAGGCTGACGGACGTCGTGGAGCGGCTGCTGACCAACTCCCGCGACCCGCGCACCGGCTCCGCCGTCACCTTCGACCTCGACGAGGTGATCAAGCAGCAGCTCGCCGAGTGGCGCCCCGCCTACCGCAGCGCCGGCCGGGCCATCGTCACCTCCGGCAAGCGGGACCTGCGGGCCGTCGGCACCCCGGGCGCGGTCGCCCAGGTGCTGGCCGCGCTGATCGAGAACTCGCTGATGCACGGCGGCGGCACGGTCGCCCTGCGCACCCGGGTCACCGGCAACCAGGTCGTCGTGGAGGTCACCGACGAGGGTCCGGGCGTGCCCGCCGAGCTGGGCTCGCGGATCTTCGAGCGGGCGATCAGCGGCCGCAACTCCACCGGGATCGGCCTGGCGGTCGCCCGCGACCTCGCGGAGGCGGACGGCGGCCGTCTGGAGATGCTCCAGGCCAAACCGCCCGTGT
The DNA here is from genome assembly GCF_022696125.1 of Streptomyces sp. GB4-14. Classification (NCBI taxonomy): domain Bacteria; kingdom Bacillati; phylum Actinomycetota; class Actinomycetes; order Kitasatosporales; family Streptomycetaceae; genus Streptomyces; species Streptomyces sp. GB4-14. Next base: position 3,895,170 of record NZ_RZHO01000002.1, read on the forward strand.
TCGGCCTGTTCCTCTCCAGCACGCCCCCGCGGAAGGACCCCGACGAGGAGACCCGCAGGACGGTCCGCTGAGACGCGCGGCGGTCGCACGGCGCGCGAGTGCCGCTACGGCACGCGCTGCCGGGGCCGCTCCCCGGCCCTTGTGGCGCCGCCGCCCGCCACGGGCTCCTCCCGCACCGGCAGGGCGCGGAACACCCACGAGCGGTAGGACCAGAAGCGGAACAGCGTCGCGATGCCGATGCCGAGGAACTTGAAGATGTTGCTCTGCAGGGAGCTGTCCCAGCCGAAGCCGTACGTCGCCGTGTAGAGCACGCCGTTCTCGATCACCAGGCCGATGACGCTGAACAGCAGGAACAGCGACATCTCGCGGGTGCGCCGGGACTTGTCGCGGTCCCGGTAGGTGAAGTACCGGAAGCCGACGTAGTTGAAGACGATCGCGACCACCGTGGCGATGACGCTCGCGCGCACCACCTGGAGGTCGGTCGCCTGACGGACCAGGTTGAACACACCGAGGTTGACCAGAACCCCGGCTCCCCCCACCGCGCCGAACTTGGCCACTTCGCGGAAGAGCCGCCGAAGCCCCGAGGAACCTTGTTCCATCGCCCACAGGCTCCCGTCGGTCGAGTGCGTCAACTCCGCCATGCTAACCACCCGCACGCGCGATCTTCCTGCGGACGCCGTGTCGCACGGGCATCATGTGCCCCTTCCGTCCCGGGGGACGGGCGGGAATCGGCCACCCTGGCGCGGGCGGATACCCTGGGGGCGTGACGTTCCCGGTAGTCGGCATGGTCGGCGGCGGTCAGCTCGCTCGTATGACACACGAGGCGGGCATCCCGCTCGGCATCAGGTTCAAGCTTCTCAGTGACACTCCGCAGGACTCCGCGGCCCAGGTGGTGAGCGACGTCGTCGTCGGCGACTACCGCGACCTGGACACGCTGCGCGACTTCGCACGCGGCTGCGACGTGATCACCTTCGACCACGAGCACGTGCCCACCGAGCACCTGCGGGCCCTGGAGGCCGACGGCGTGCCCGTCCGCCCCGGGCCCGAGGCGCTGGTGCACGCCCAGGACAAGGGCGTGATGCGCGCGAAGCTCGACGCGATCGGCATCCCGTGCCCGCGCCACCGCATCGTGTCGGATCCGGCCGATGTGGCGGCGTTCGCGGCGGAGGGCGAGGGCTTCCCCGTCGTCCTCAAGACCGTCCGGGGCGGGTACGACGGCAAGGGCGTGTGGGTCGTGGACTCCGCCGAGGAGGCCGCCGAGCCGTTCAAGGCCGGGGTGCCCGTGCTCGCCGAGGAGAAGGTCGACTTCGTGCGCGAGCTGGCCGCCAACGTGGTCCGCTCCCCGCACGGCCAGGCCGTCGCCTACCCGGTCGTGGAGTCGCGGCAGGTCAACGGCGTGTGTGACACCGTGATCGCGCCCGCGCCCGACCTCGACGAGGAGCTCGCGCTGAAGGCCGAGGAGATGGCGCTGACCATCGCCAAGGAGCTCGGCGTGGTCGGCCACCTCGCGGTGGAGCTGTTCCAGACCCATGACGGCCGCATCCTCGTCAACGAACTCGCGATGCGCCCGCACAACTCCGGCCACTGGTCCATGGACGGCGCGATCACCTCGCAGTTCGCCAACCACGTCCGCGCCGTCCTCGACCTCCCGCTCGGCGACCCGCGCCCGCGCGCGAAGTGGACGGTCATGGTCAACGTCCTCGGCGGTGACTACCCGGACATGTACTCGGCGTACCTGCACTGCATGGCGCGCGACCCCCAGCTGAAGATCCACATGTACGGCAAGGACGTGAAGCCCGGCCGCAAGGTCGGTCACGTGAACACCTACGGCGACGACCTGGACGACGTGCTGGAGCGCGCCCGTCACGCAGCCGGCTACCTGAGAGGCACGATCACCGAATGAGTCCAGTCGTTGGCATCGTCATGGGGTCGGACTCCGACTGGCCCGTCATGGAGGCGGCGGCCAAGGCCCTCGACGAGTTCGAGATCGCCTACGAGGTCGACGTCGTCTCCGCGCACCGCATGCCCCGCGAGATGATCACCTACGGCGAGCAGGCCGCGGACCGCGGGCTCAAGGTGATCATCGCGGGCGCGGGCGGCGCCGCCCATCTGCCCGGAATGCTCGCCTCCGTGACCCCGCTGCCCGTCATCGGCGTGCCCGTGCCGCTGAAGTACCTCGACGGCATGGACTCGCTGCTGTCCATCGTGCAGATGCCGGCCGGTGTGCCCGTGGCCACCGTCTCCGTCGCCGGCGCGCGCAACGCGGGCCTGCTCGCAGCCCGCATCCTCGCCGCCCACGACGAGGAACTGCTGGGCCGCATGAAGGAGTTCCAGCAGGAGCTGAACGACCAGGCGACCGAGAAGGGCAAGCGGCTGCGGGCCAAGGCCGAGGGGTCCGGCACCGGTTTCGGCTTCGGCAAGTGAGCGGGGTTGCCGGTATGACCTCTCTGGACGACGCCCGCGCCCTGCTCGCCGACTTCCCCGTCGTCGACGGGCACAACGACCTGCCCTGGGCGCTGCGCGAACAGGTCTCCTACGACCTCGACGCCCGCGACATCGCCGGCGACCAGTCCGCCCATCTGCACACCGACATCCCCCGGCTGCGCGCCGGGGGCGTCGGGGCGCAGTTCTGGTCGGTGTACGTCCGCGCCGACGCCCCCGACCCGGTGCCGGCCACGCTGGAACAGATCGACTGCGTACGGCAGTTGCTGGACCGGCATCCGCGGGACCTGGCGCCCGCGCTGACCGCCGCCGACATGGAGGCCGCGCGCCGGGAGGGCCGTATCGCCTCCCTCATGGGCGCGGAGGGCGGCCACTCCATCGCCAACTCCCTCGGCACGCTGCGGGGGTTGTACGACCTCGGGGTGCGCTATCTGACCCTCACCCACAACTTCAACGTGGCGTGGGCCGATTCGGCGACCGACGAGCCCGGCGTGGGCGGCCTCACGGCCTTCGGCCGTGAGGTGGTGCGGGAGATGAACCGGCTCGGCATGCTGGTCGACCTCTCCCACGTCGCCGCCACGACCATGCGGGACGCGCTGGACACCAGCACCGCGCCGGTGATCTTCTCCCACTCCTCGGCCCGCGCGGTCTGCGACCACCCGCGCAACATCCCCGACGACGTGCTGGAGCGGCTGCCCGCCAACGGCGGCGTCGCGATGGTGACGTTCGTGCCGAAGTTCGTGCTCCAGGCCGCCGTCGACTGGACGGCCGCCGCCGACGAGAACCTGCGCGCCCACGGCTTCCACCACCTCGACACCAGCCCCGAGGCGATGAAGCTGCACCGCGCCTTCGAGGAGAGCCGCCCGCGGCCCGTCGCCACGGTGGCCACGGTCGCCGACCACCTCGACCACATGCGCGAGGTCGCCGGCGTCGACCACCTGGGCATCGGCGGCGACTACGACGGCACGGCCTTCACACCCGACGGCCTGGACGACGTCTCCGGCTACCCCCGGCTGATCGCCGAGCTGCTGGACCGCGGCTGGTCCCGCGCCGACCTGGCCAAGCTGACCTGGCAGAACGCGGTCCGCGTGCTCGGCGCCGCCGAGGACGTGGCCCGTGACCTGCGCGCCACGCGCGCGCCGTCCAACGCCACCATCGAGGCGCTCGACGGCTGACCGGCGGACGCGGCGCAAGGGGGCGGGCGTCCCGCCGTACCCCGAACGCCGCGTTCACCAGGAAGCCCGCGGGTGCTCCGTGCGACGGTGACCGTACCGCCCGAGGTCACGACGTACGGAGCCCCGTTATGGCCGATCTCCAGGACGACCTGCATACCGCCGCCGAGGTGGGCCGTGCCGACGAGCCGTACCCGCAGGAGGCGGTCGTCGTCGGGCCGGAGGAGTACCGGCCGGTCTCCGACCCGGACGACGCCCCCCTCGACCGCGCGCGGGCCGTCCTCGCCGCCCACCCCGTCTGCGACGGCTACAGCGGCCTGCCGTGGACGCTGCGCGGACTGCCCTGGTACGACCTCGACCTGGGGGAGAGCGCCGTCGACACGGACCTGCCGCGGCTGCGCCAGGGGCAGGTCGGCGCCGTGTTCTGGTCGCTGCACCTGCCCGACGGCCACGACGACGGCCGGGCGCTCACCACGACCCTGGAGCAGCTGGACCTGGCGCAGGGGGTCGTCGCCGCCCACGACGCGGGGCTGCGGCCCGCCCGCACCGCCGGGGAGGTCGTCGACGCCCGCAACTGCGGCCGGGTCGCCGTGCTCTTCGGCCCCGCGGGCGCGCCCGCCCTCGGCGACTCCCTGAGCGTTCTGCGCTCCCTGCACGCCCTCGGCGTCCGGGTGCTCACCCTCACCGGCACCTCCTGGGCGGGCCCGTCCGGGCTGACCCGCTTCGGCGAGGAGGTCGTGCGGGAGATGAACCGGCTCGGCATGGTCGCCGACCTCTCCTACGCCTCCGCCCCCACGATCCGCCGGGCCCTCGTGGTCTCCAAGGCGCCGGTGCTGTTCACCCGCTCGGGCGCCCGCGACCTGCGTCCGCACCCGGCCAACCTGCCCGACGACCTGCTCGCGGCGGTGGGCGAGGCGAAGGGGCTGTGCCTGGTGCCGCTCACCGCCGAACAGGCCGGCCCGACCGTCCGCGACGTCGCCGACCACCTCGACCACGTCCGCACCGTCGCCGGCCCGGAATCCGTGGGCCTCTCCGGCACGTACGACACGGGCAGCGCCCACCCGCAGGAACTGCGCGATCCGTCCTGCTACCCCCGCCTGATCGCGGAACTCCTCCGCCGAGGCTGGGAGGAGTCGGACGTAGCCCTCCTGACCTGGGGGAACGTCCAACGGGTTCTCCGCGCCACCGCCTTCACGTCCCACACGGCCCAACAACGCCGCAAGCCGTCGACGGCGACGATCGTCACCCTCGACGGCTGAACCCGGCTCCGAGCGGGCCTACGGCTGCTCGATGCGGCACAGACAGAAGGGGTGGCCCGCCGGGTCGGCGTAGACGCGGAAGTCCTTCTTCTCGTAGTCCTCGCGGTCCAGGACGCGGGCCCCGAGGGCCAGCACCTTCTCCTCCGCCGCGTCGACCTCGTCCCAGGTACCGCCCGCGTCGAAGTCCAGGTGGAACTGCTGGGAGTCGTGGTCGGCGGCCGGCCAGGCCGGCGGGGCGTAGCCGGGGGCGCGCTGGAAGGCGAGGCGGGGGCCCGAGGGCACCTGGAGGACCACCCAGTCCTCGTCCTCCGCCACGGGCGTGCCGCCGGCGACGGCCGCGTAGAAGACCGCCAGCTCACTCGGGTCGGGGCAGTCCAGGACGACACTGCGCAGTCGTGCCACGGGGGCCATCGGTTCCTCCATGTCTCGTCAGGCTCTCAGCAGGCGCACAGGCAGAACGGGTGCCCGGCCGGGTCCGCGTAAACCCGGAAGGTCCTCGCGCGGTCCTCCGTGTCCAGCGGCTTCGCGCCCAGCGCCAGGACCTCCTTCTCGGCCGCGTCCAGGTCCTCGACGGTCAGGTCGAGGTGGAACTGCTGGGAGCGGTCGGCCGTGGGCCACCGCGGGGGGACATGGTCCTCGGCCCGCTGGAAGGCCAGCGTCGGGCCGTCGGGGACCGCCAGGTCCACCCAGTCGCCCTCGCCCTCCGGCGTGCCGCCCACGACACCGGCGTAGAAACCGGCCAGGGTGTGCGGGTCCGGACAGTCCAGGACGACGGCGCCCACCTTCGCTACGGACATGACTGCCTCCTCGTGTTACCGCCTGAAGCGGCCTACAGGTAACCGTTACCGCATGCTGCCGCAGAGCCGGTAACCTCGCAAGGAGATTTCGGAAAGGTACCGTCGCGTCATGAGCGAGAGAGCGGCCCCGCCGGGGCGGCTGACCCTGGTCCACGACCTCGTCAACACGGTGGACCTCGCCACCGGCGCCGACGCACTGGACACCCCCGAGGGCCGCGCGCCCTTCGGGCTCACCGAGGACACCGTCGACGACGCCCGCGACCTGCGCGAGTCGCTGCGGGCCACGCTTCTCGCGCACGCCGGCCACCCCGCCCACCGTCCGGTCGTCCCGCTCGGCGACCTGCTCGCCCGTGCGCCCCTGGTGGTCACGGTCGACCCCGCCGACGGCTCCGCCGCCCTCGCGCCGGTCGACGACGGGCCGCTGCTCTCCCGGGTCGCCGCCGCCGTCGCCGAGGCGGTCACGGCCGGCACCTGGCAGCGCCTCAAGGCGTGCGAGTCCCCGGCCTGCCACTGGGCCTACTACGACCGCAGCCCCGCCGGACGCGGCCGCTGGTGCTCCATGCGGGTGTGCGGGGCCCGCGAGAAGATGCGCCGGTACCGGGCGAAGCAGGGGTAGTCCCGGCACGTTCGCGCCCGTTGGGGCAGAATGCAACACGACGCCGGTTCGGCCGACTGAGCCTCGGCCGAACCGGCGTCACCCTTCGCGCGGGAAGCGCGTCTCAGGCCCCGGGGCGTCCCATCGCCCGGAAGCGCCAGCCGGCCCGCCGCCACGCCTCCGCGTCGAGCGCGTTGCGCCCGTCCAGCACGACCCGCTCGGCCGCGACCTCGCCCAGCTCCGCCGGGTCCAGCTCGCGGAACTCCTGCCACTCCGTCAGGTGCAGCACCACATGGGCGCCGCGCACCGCCTCCAGCGCCGAGTCGGCGTACCCGAGCGTGGGGAAGATCCTGCGGGCGTTGTCCATGCCCTTCGGGTCGTAGACCGTGACCTGGCCGCCCTGGAGGTGGATCTGCCCGGCCACGTTCAGCGCGGGCGAGTCGCGGACGTCGTCCGAGTCGGGCTTGAACGTCGCGCCCAGCACCGCCACCCGCTTGCCGAGGAACGGCCCGCCGCCCAGCTCCTGCCGGGTCAGCTCCACCATCCGCCCGCGCTGGCGCATGTTGATCGAGTCGATCTCGCGCAGGAACGTCAGCGCCTGGTCCGCGCCCAGCTCGCCGGCGCGCGCCATGAACGCCCGGATGTCCTTCGGCAGACAGCCGCCGCCGAAGCCGATCCCGGCCCGCAGGAACTTCCGGCCGATCCGGTCGTCGTACCCGATCGCCTCGGCCAGCTTGGCGACGTCGCCGCCGGTGGCCTCGCACAGCTCCGCCATCGCGTTGATGAACGAGATCTTCGTGGCGAGGAAGGAGTTCGCGGACGTCTTCACCAGCTCCGCCGTCGGGAAGTCCGTCACGACGAACGGCGAGCCCTCCTCGACCGGCGTGGCGTACACCTCGCGCAGCAGCTTCTCCGAACGCTCGCTGCGCACGCCCACCACGATCCGGTCCGGGTGCAGGGTGTCCTGCACCGCGAAGCCCTCGCGCAGGAACTCCGGGTTCCAGGCCAGCTCCGCGTCCGCCCCGGCCGGCGCGTGCTCGGCGAGGTAGGCGGCCAGCCGGTCGGCCGACCCGACGGGCACCGTCGACTTGCCGACGACCAGCGCGGGGCCCTTGAGATGCGGGGCGAGCGAGGCGATCGCCGAGTCGACGTACGACATGTCACAGGCGTACTCGCCGTGCCGCTGCGGGGTGTTCACACAGACGAAGTGGACGTCGCCGAACTCGCCCAGCTCGGCCCAGTCCATGGTGAACCGCAGCCGGCCGGTCGAGCCCTCGATCCCGGCCACGTGCCGGCGCAGCAGCTCCTCGAGTCCCGGCTCGTACATCGGGACCTCGCCGCGGCGCAGCTTGTCGATCTTCTCGGGCACCACGTCGAGGCCCATCACCTCGAAGCCCAGCTCGGCCATGGCCGCGGCGTGGGTCGCGCCGAGATAACCGGTGCCGATCACGGTGATCTTGAGGGCCATGGGGGTGCTCCAGAGGTCTGCGGCAGGCACGTGCGCGCCCGAGCATATCCGGGGCGCCCGTACGCCCCCCGTCAGGTTGTTCTCCCGCTGTCGCCCAGCTCACCTATCCACGACCGTGGGCGAAGGCCTAACATTTGAGTTACTTAACGGTAGTTAGCGTGACCAGCATCGCAGCGTTTTGGAGCGTGAGAGACCTTGGCCGGATCGGCTGACTTCGACCTGTACCGCCCGTCCGAGGAGCACGACATGCTCCGGGACGCCGTCCGCTCGCTGGCCGAGGCGAAGATCGCGCCGCACGCCGCCGCGGTGGACGAGGAGGCCCGCTTCCCCCGCGAGGCCCTGGACGCGCTGACCGCGAACGACCTGCACGCCGTGCACGTGCCCGAGGAGTACGGCGGCGCCGGCGCCGACGCGCTCGCCACGGTCATCGTGATCGAGGAGGTGGCCCGCGTCTGCGCGTCGTCCTCCCTCATCCCCGCCGTGAACAAGCTGGGCTCGCTGCCGGTCATCCTCTCCGGCTCCGAGGCGCTGAAGAAGAAGTACATGGCCCCGCTCGCCAAGGGCGAGGCGATGTTCTCGTACTGCCTGTCCGAGCCGGACGCCGGTTCCGACGCCGCCGGCATGAAGACCCGCGCCGTCCGCGACGGCGACTTCTGGGTGCTCAACGGCGTGAAGCGCTGGATCACCAACGCCGGTGAGTCCGAGTTCTACACGGTCATGGCCGTCACCGACCCGGAGAAGCGCTCCAAGGGCATCTCCGCCTTCGTCGTGGAGAAGTCCGACCCGGGCGTCTCCTTCGGCGCCCCGGAGAAGAAGCTCGGCATCAAGGGCTCGCCCACCCGCGAGGTCTACCTGGACAACGTCCGCATCCCCGCCCACCGCATGATCGGCGAGGAGGGCACCGGTTTCGCCACGGCGATGAAGACCCTGGACCACACCCGCATCACCATCGCCGCGCAGGCCCTCGGCATCGCCCAGGGCGCCCTCGACTACGCCAAGGGCTACGTCAAGGAGCGCAAGCAGTTCGGCAAGCCGATCGCCGACTTCCAGGGCGTGCAGTTCATGCTCGCCGACATGGCCATGAAGATCGAGGCCGCCCGCCAGCTGACGTACGCGGCCGCGGCGAAGTCCGAGCGGAACGACAGCGACCTGACCTTCCAGGGGGCCGCCGCCAAGTGCTTCGCCTCCGACGTCGCCATGGAGGTCACCACGGACGCCGTCCAGCTCCTCGGCGGCTACGGCTACACCCGTGACTACCCGGTCGAGCGCATGATGCGCGACGCCAAGATCACCCAGATCTACGAGGGCACCAACCAGGTCCAGCGCATCGTGATGGCGCGCAACCTGCCGTAACCGAGGTCGGCCCCGCACGAGGGCGCCCGGGAGATCCCGGGCGCCCTCGTGCGTCGTCCGGCCCTGTCACCGGCCCCCGTGCCCCGCTCACCTGCGCCAGAAGAGGTGGTGCGTCACACCGCTCGGGCTGGGCACGGCCTCCATGTGGTACCGGTCGAGCAGGTCCTCCGGGGAGTCCCACAGACGCAGCCCGGAGCCCAGCTTCACCGGCGACACCGCCACGTGCAGGGTGTCCACCAGACCCGCGTCGAGGAACTGCCGCACGGTGGTGACCCCGCCGCCGAGCCGGACGTCCCTGTCGTCCGCCGCCTCCCGCGCCAGCTCCAGCACCCGCTCCGGGGTGCCGTCGACGAAGTGGAACGTGGTGTCGGACAGCGTGAACGACGGACGCGGATGGTGGGTCATCACGAACACCGGCGTGCGGAACGGCGGCTCGTCCCCCCACCAGCCCCGCCACTCGTGGTCCTGCCAGGGCCCGCGCTGAGGCCCGAACTTGTTGCGCCCCATGATCTCGGCGCCGATGTTGTTCCTGAAATCACGGGTGAAGTAGTCGTCGAGGCCCCGGGTCCCGCCGGGGTCGGTGCGGTTGGGCCAGCTCGCGGTCGCCCCCGCCCAGGCGAACATCCTGCCGGGGTCCACATGGCCGAAGGGGCGCTCGAGGCTCTGGTCCTCGCCCGCGCCGATCCCGTCGGCCGAGACGTTGAAGTTCTGTACGCGCAGCAGCTGAGGCACTGTCTCTCCTGACCTGGTCTCTCCTGACCTGGCTGACAGGGGGTGGACTCCCCGCGCCGGCGGAACTCATCGCCGCCGGCCTACAGAAATCGCCGGATCGGAGTGACGGCCGCCTCGGCGAGGCGTGCGGCCAGCGGGCGGCGCCGCCAGCGGACCGGGTCGACGGCCTCGCTCTGCTTGCGGTCGTTGTCGAAGTCGTCGTCGAGCTGTGCGGTGAAATGCTCGTCGAGAACGGCCAGCATGACCTCCTCGTCGTGCTCCAGCGAGCGGCGGTTGAAGTTGGTCGAGCCGATCAGGGAGCAGACGCCGTCCACCGTGATGATCTTCGTGTGGAGCATGGTCGGCTGGTACTCCCGCACCTCCACGCCCGCGTCCACCAGCGTCTGGTAGTGGCGGCGCCCGGCCAGCAGACAGGCGCGCTGGTCGGTGTGCGGCCCGGGCAGCAGGATCTCCACCTTCACGCCCCGGCGGGCGGCGGCCGCCAGCAGGTCGACGAAGTACTCGTCCGGCGCGAAGTACGCCGTGGACAGCCGGAACCGTTCCTGCGCCGAGGTGATCACCACGCGCAGCAGGGTCTGCATGTCCTGCCAGCCGAAGCTGGCCGAGCCGCGCACCACCTGCACCGTGGCGTTGCCGGGCTGCTCCTGCGGGGTGAAGCGGTCGCACTCGTCGTACAGCTCGTCGTGGCACTCGGCCCAGTTCTGGGCGAAGGCCGCCGCGATGCCGTCCACGGCCGGGCCCCTGACCCGCACATGCGTGTCGCGCCACTCCTCGGGGTTGCGGGCGTCGCCGCACCACTCCTGCGCGATGCCCACCCCGCCGGTGAAGGCGGTGTGCTCGTCGGTGACGAGCACCTTGCGGTGGCAGCGGTGGTTCTGCCGCATCGGCGACAGCCGGGTCGGCTTGCGGAACCACGCCACGTGGACGCCGGCCTCCTCCATGGCCTCCAGCAGCTCCGGCTCTATCTCCTTGGCGCCGAAGCCGTCCAGCAGCAGCCGCACCCGGACGCCCGCGCGGGCCCGCTCGGCCAGCGCCTCCGCGAACTCGCGCGCGATGTCGCCCCGCCAGTAGACGAACGTCATCATGTCGACCGTGTGCTCCGCGGCGCGGACCGCCTCCAGCATCGCCGGGAAGATCTCGTCGCCGTTGCGCAACGGCACGAGTTCGTTGCCCTCGGTCGCCGCGATGCCGATGAGCCGCTCCAGCCGTCTGCGCAGCCGGTGACGTTCCGTCCGTGCCGTCATGGTCCTCTCCCCTGTCCGTCCTGCGATCGCCCCCTCGGCGCCGCGGTCACCGGCGCCACCCTTCCTGGTTGCCCCTCCGGGCCCGGCCAAGCAGCGTCCTGTGGTGGTCATGGACACAGGGGCGTAGGACGGGTGGTGCGAGGGCCGAACGCCGGTCCTCGCCGGACCCTGGGAGGAACCATGACCCAGCAGCAGCCGGCCACGGAACCGCTGACCAAGGAGATGCAGGAGTGCATCCAGGCGTGCATGGCCTGTCACGGCGTGTGCGAGGAGGCCATGAGCGCGTGTCTGCAGAGGGGCGGCGAGGCCCAGACGCGGATCATGCGGGCGCTCCTCGACTGTTCGGAGATGACCCGCATGTGCGCGGACATGATGATGCGGCGCTCCCCGCTGCACAACGAGATGTGCATGATGTGCGCGCAGGCCTGCGACCTGTGCGCGGAGGCGTGCATGTCGATGCCGGAGGACGAGCTGATGACGCGGTGCGCCGAGTCGTGCCGCCGCTGCTCCGAGATGTGCCGTGCGATGGCGGGCGCCCCGATGTGACGTCCACCGCCGGACATGCGTGAGGGCACCCCCGCCCGGGGTGCCCTCACGCATGTCCGGTGTCAGTCGCCCGTGACGGTCACCTTCTCGTCGTTGTTCAGCTGGTTGACCAGCTGCTTCACCTTGTCCTTGTCCCACAGCAGGTTGCCGCCGCTGGAGCCGGCGAGCGGCATGTTCATCGAGGTGCCCTCGCCGCCGCTGACGCCCTTCATCGACCAGAACATGTCGGCCAGGTCGAACAGGCCCATCTCCTTGTCGACGATCAGGGAGTCCAGTCCCGCGCCCATCGTGGGGTAGAGGCGGAACGGGTTGAGCACCGTGCCCGGGGTGGCCACCTGGTTGGCCAGGGCGGACAGGAACTTCTGCTGGTTCTTGGTGCGGTCCAGGTCGGAGCCGGCCAGCGCGTAGCGGGTGCGGACGAAGGCGAGCGCCTCCTCGCCGTTCAGGGTCTGCTTGCCCTTCTTGAGGTCGGCGCCGGACTTGGTGTCCTTGATGTCCTGCGGGATGTCGATCTCCACGCCGCCGGCCGCGTCCACGATGTTCGCGAAGCCGGCGAAGCCGATCTCCACGTAGTGGTCGATGTGCAGGCCGGTGTTGAACTCCACCGTGCGCACCAGCAGCTCGGGGCCGTCCTCGGCGTACGCGGCGTTCAGCTTCACCTGGCGGCCGGTGCCCTGGTAGATCTTCCCGGATTCGGAGCCCTTGAAGGTCGGGATCTCCACGTTCGAGTCACGGGGCAGCGAGATGAGGGTCGGGCCGTTGCCGCCGGTGTGCAGGATCATCATCGAGTCCGTGCGCTTGCCCTCGGAGGACCCGGTGCGCAGCCGCTTCTTGTCCTCGTCGGACAGGCCCTCACGGCTGTCGGAGCCGACGATGAGGTAGTTGGTGCCCTCGCCCTTCTCGGGCCGCTCGATCACCTTCGACAGGTCGACCTCGCGGTTGAGCTTGGAGTCGGCCCAGAAGTACGTGGCGACGGTGGTGACGAACAGCACGGTCACCAGGGTGATCGCCGTCCACTTGATACGGCGCCGCCAGTCGGGCGCGGGGCGCTGCGGACCGTGGCCGTCACCGCCGCCGCGTCCGCCACCGCCGTACACCTGGCCCGTGTTGTAGCCGCTGTCGTAGTCGTCGTAGCCGCCGCTGCCGCGGCCGTCGACGTACTGGGGCTGCTGCGGGACCCCGCCGTAGGCGCCCTGCCCGGGAGGGGCCGGCCGACCCCGCCGGACCTGCCGCATGACACGGGCGCTCTCGGGCTGTGCGCTCGCGCTCCCGCGTCCGTAGCGGCCGCCGCGGTTGTCGTCGGACCATGCCTCGGGCCAATCATTCATGGCAGACAGTGTGCAGGTCCGCCGGGGCAGCCGTACAAGGGTCGTCGGAAAATCAGAGCGCCGCTGTTGCGAAGCTGACACAAAACAACCGCTTGCGGACCTCGGCATAAGGTGGAGGCCATGACAGACCAGGCCCCTGCCGCGCAGACGGACAGTCCGGAGATCCCGGGCAAGCCCGTCTCGGCGTCCCGCACCACCCTCAGCCACATCATGACCCACAACGACACCAATCTTCTGGGCACCGTGCACGGCGGGGTGATCATGAAACTGGTCGACGACGCGGCGGGCGCCGTCGCCGGCCGGCACTCCGGAGGGCCGGCCGTGACGGCCTCCATGGACGAGATGGCGTTCTTCGAGCCGGTGCGCGTGGGTGACCTTGTTCACGTCAAGGCCCAGGTCAACTGGACCGGCCGGACGTCGATGGAGGTCGGGGTGCGGGTGCTGGCCGAACGCTGGAACGAGTCCACGCCGGCCACGCACGTCGGCTCCGCCTACCTCGTCTTCGCCGCGGTCGACGCCGACGGCAAGCCCCGGCGGGTGCCCCCGGTCCTCCCCGAGAGCGACCGCGACCGCCGCCGCTACCAGGAGGCGCAGATCCGCCGCACCCACCGCCTCTCCCGCCGCCGCGCGATCCTGGAACTCCGCGAGAAGCGCGCGGCGGAGGGCTTCGACGACTGACGCAGCCACCTTCTGCGGCGTCTGCGGCACCGCTCGCCGCCGAGCGCTCGGGACCATGAGGGCGTTGGCCTCCTCTCTGCCCGGCCGCCGGGCACGCTGCCGTGGGCAGGCGCCGGCGACTCCCCGCCCAGGGCCCGGGACTGCCCGACGGTACGGCCGAGGGGCGCGGGGCCAAGGTCGTCGGCGGCCCGGAGGGTGAGCGGCCCGTCCGGCTGCTCGGGGTCACGGCCCGCAGAGGACAGAGGGGGACCGCCGCAGGCGGGGGTCAGCCGCAGTTGACCTCGTCGCCTCGGACCACCCCGAACTCTCCCTGGCCCGGGTCCTCGGGGCGGACCTTGCGGACCTTCTCGAAGTCGTCGCCCGCGATGACCTTCAAGGTGGGGCCCTGGCCCTTCACCGCGCGCAGTTCGCTGCCGGGGAGGGCCGCCGCGAGGGACTTCGCCGAGCGGTCCCAGCGGGGGTCGTAGGCGACGACCGTGCGCCGGTGGTCCTGGCGGGCGGCGTTCACGGGGGCCTTGGTGGTGGCGAAGCCGGTCGCCGCCAGGGCCGCGTCCACCCGCCGCCCCAGACCGGGCGTGCGGGTGCCGTTCTCGACCTGCACCCGGATCTGCTTCGGGTCGACCGGCACCCGCAGCGCCGCGCCGGCCGAGGGCCGCGTGGACAGCGGCTCGTCGCGGCGCAGCGCGTCGAAGATGCGCTCGGACTTCTCCGGGTCCCACTTCAGCGTCGAGCCGATGCCCTTCACGACGAGCCCCGGCGTCACCACGGGCACGGTGGTGAACTCCGACGACGACGGCGAGAAGTTCCGCATCGCCCGCCCCAGGTCGAGCAGCTCACCCGTGCCGAACCCCTCGTCCGCGCGGACCGAGCCGAGCACCGCGCGCGTGACGTCCCGGAACCGCATCGGGTTCAGCAGGATCCCGGACGACGTGGCCCGCTCCACCAGCGCCGCCAGGAAATGCTGCTGCCGCCGCATCCGGCTGAGGTCGGACCCCCCGTCGACGTACCGGGCACGGACGTACTGGAGGGCCTCGCCGCCCTTGAGGGTGTGCCGGCCAGGGGGCAGGTCGAGCCCGCTGTGGCTGTCCTTCAGCCGCTGGTCGGTGCAGATCTCCACGCCCCCGACCACGTCGACGGTCTTCATGAAGCTGGCGAAGTCGACCTCCAGGTAGTGGTCGATCTTCACCCGGGTCATCTTCTCCACCGTCCGCACGGTGAGCTGCGGTCCGCCCTCCGCGTACGCCGCGTTCAGCTTCAGCGGGTGTCCCTTGTGCCGCTGCCCGCTCACCCGGTCGGTGTGCGGGGGCGTCAGGGCGTAGGAGTCGCGGGGCAGACTGACGACGCTGGCGCGGTCCCGGTCCTCCGAGATGTGCACGATCATGATCGTGTCGGTGCAGTGGCAGGGCGCCCCGCCGAGCCGGTAGCGCTCCCGCTCCGCCTCGCCGATGCTGTCCCGCCCGTCCGTGCCGACCAGCAGGATGTTCATGCCGTGACCGGCCCGGGGCCGGTTCTTCATGTCGCGGAAGGGGTCGACCCGTGCGATGTCGTCGTCGAGCCCGCTGAGCACCGCGTGCCCGATCCCCGCGGAGGCGAGCACCACGACCGACAGCGCGGTGACCGTGCGCATGACCCACCGCGGCCGGCGGCGCGGGGGCGCGGGCGGGCGCGGGGCCGGGCGGGGCGGCCGCGCCGGGCGCCGGTCGGGGTTTCGGGGCCGGGGGGAGCGCGGCGGCGTGGGCAAGGGGGGCACCTCCGGACGACGGCCGAGCGTGGAATCGTGAGCACCGTAGGCCGATACGATCTGCGGCCCTCCGCACAGCACCCCGGCACGCGCAGACGTGTCCCCCGTTCGCGGTAACGTGAGGCTCCTATGAACGCCAATCCCGACGTGCGGCCCCCGGCCGTTTCCGTGATCATGCCCGTCCTCAACGAGGAACGGCATCTGCGCGGCGCGGTCCGCGCGATCCTCGCCCAGGAGTACGCCGGCGAGATGGAGGTCGTGATCGCCCTCGGTCCGTCCACGGACCGCACGGACGAGATCGCCGCCGAGCTCGTCGCCGAGGACCCGCGGGTGCACACCGTGCCCAACCCGACGGGCCGCACCCCGGCCGCCCTCAACGCGGCGATCGAGGCCTCGCGCCATCCGATCGTGGTCCGCGTCGACGGCCACGGGATGCTCTCCCCGGACTACATCGCCACCGCCGTGCGCCTCCTGGAGGAGACCGGCGCGCAGAACGTCGGCGGCATCATGCACGCCGAGGGCGAGAACGACTGGGAGCGGGCCGTCGCCGCCGCGATGACCTCGAAGATCGGCGTGGGCAACGCCGCCTTCCACACCGGCGGCGAGGCGGGCCCCGCCGAGACCGTGTACCTGGGCGTGTTCCGGCGCGAGGCGCTGGAGCGGCAGGGCGGCTACAACGTGGAGTTCATCCGCGCCCAGGACTGGGAGCTGAACTTCCGTATCCGGGAGGCGGGCGGGCTGATCTGGTTCTCGCCCGAGCTGCGGGTGTCGTACCGCCCCCGCCCGTCCGTGCGGGCGCTCGCCAAGCAGTACAAGGACTACGGCCGTTGGCGCCACGTGGTGGCCCGCTACCACTCCGGCTCCATCAACCTGCGCTACCTCGCCCCGCCGACCGCGGTGTGCGCGATCGCGGCCGGCCTCGTGGTGGGCGCGGCGCTCACCCCGTGGGGCTTCGTGATCCCCGGCGGCTACCTCGCGGCGATCGTCGCGGGCTCGATACCCGCCGGCAAGGGCCTGCCGCTGAAGGCGCGGCTGCAGATCCCGGTGGCCCTCGCCACCATGCACATGTCGTGGGGCTGGGGCTTCCTGACCAGCCCGCGCTCCCTGGCGAAGAAGGTCATCGCCTCCCGCCGGCCCGCCGTCAAGGCGGAGGACGCCAAGGCGGCCTGACCCCCCGTCACCCTTGCGCCCGAAGGCCCCTTCCCGCACCGGGAAGGGGCCTTCGCGGTCACCAGGTGAAGCCGGGGTCCACGTGCATGCAGGCCTTGTCGTCCGCGCCGTTGAGGGCCTGCGCCGACTCGGGCGTGGTGTCGTCCTCCTCGGGCGCCTCGTACCGCGTGCCCTCGCGCCAGTCCGCGCCCACGACGAGCGTCACGCCGGACACGTCCGTGGACCGCTTCACCGCGTCCGCCGGGATGCCGAGGACCGCGGCGACACGGCGGGCGTCGCCCTCCAGGTCGGCGCTCGGGTAACGCACCACGGTCCGCCCCTGCGTGTACGCGCCCGCGGTGTCGGCGGTGGCGCCGGTGAAGCCCTTCTCCCGCAGCGCACCGGCGATCGCGGAGGCCCGGCCGGAGGCGGGCGCGAGGGAGTCGGTGCGGGTGCCGTTGCGGACCTGCACGGCGATGGCGGCGTCGTCCGCGGCCGGGTCGGCGGGCGGCTTCTCCACGGCCGGCTTCGGCTTGGCGTCCCTGCCGTCCAGGGCGATGTCCTCGCGCACCAGCCGGAACAGCTTCTCGGCGTCCTCGGTGGGCTCCACGCGTGCGCCTACGTACCGGTTGGGCATCGTCGTCATGGTGATGCGCTCCGGCTTCACCTTCCGCAGCTCGGTGCTCAGGTCGTACAGCTTCTTCACCGTGTCGAGGCCGGGGTCGACGGTGAGCGCCCGGGTGGCCTCCTCGGCCAGCCTGCGCAGGTTGTTGGGGCTGCTCAGCGTGGCGTTCTCACGCAGCTGCCGGGCGAGCGAGTTCATGTACATGTGCTGCGCCTTGGCCCGCGCGAGGTCGCTGCCGTCCTCGAAGCCGTACCGGGTGCGCAGCCACTGCAGGGCCTGCTCGCCCTTGACCGGGTGGGTGCCCTTCGGCAGCTTCAGCCCGGAGCCGTGGCCCTGGCTGTCGCGCGAGTGGATGTTGGCGTCGACGCAGACGGGGACGCCGCCGACCGCGTCCGCCATGGCGACCACGCCCGCGAAGTCCACCATGACGAAGTGGTCGATGTGGATGCCGGTCAGCTCCTGCCAGGTGGCCACCGTGCAGCCCGGACCGCCGTGCCCCAGGCTCTCGTTGGCCATGCGGCGGCCCTCGCTCGCCGGATACACCGTGCCGTCGTCGGGGTCGGTGCACTTGGGGATCTTCAGCAGGGTGTCGCGCGGCATGCTGATCACGGACATGTTGCTGCGGTCCGCGGACAGGTGCACCAGCATCTGCACGTCCGCAAGCGGCGTCGAGCCGAACGTCTCGCGGGCGCCGCCGAGTTTCTGGTTCTCCTCGCTGTCCCGCGCGTCGCTGCCGATCAGCAGGATGTTCAGCGGGGTCTGGCCCGCCGCGTTGGGCGTCGGCTCGGCGACCTTGCTGTCGCCCAGGTTCAGCGGGTCCTTCCGGATGTTGTCGTTGAGCTCGCGGTAGTACAGGTAACCCGCCGCGCCGGCCGCGAGTATGAGCAGCGCGAGCACCGCGGCCGACCACTTGAGGATTCCGCGCAAGCGCCGCGGACGCGGGGCCGAGCCGTCGGCGGGCGGGGCGTCCTCGGCGGGCGGGGCGTCGTCGGGAGCCGGCGCGAGCTCCTCGTGGCGGGCCGTCTCCCGCGTGGCGTTCTGTGTCACTGCCCCGTCCTTCCCACCCCTGGAAACCCCGCTCCGGAACGCAGGCCCCGCCCTGCGTCCTGTTAGACGCACGACGGGCCCGTCAGTTGCCCCGGGTTTTCCCTCGATTTCCTCAAGAGGGGGCGGGGTCCCCGCCCGCCGCGGGCGCTACCAGCGGTACGGCGCGTACACGTCCATGCAGGCGCCCTTCTCGGCCGCGGTGAGCGCGTCGGCGTCGTCCGGCAGGTCGCCCGCCTTCGGCGGCTCCGGCTCCCGGTACGTGGCGCCCTCGCGCCAGTCCGCGCCGACCACCACGGTGACCCCGGAGACGTCGGCCGACCGGCGGACCGAACCCGTCGGGATGCCCAGGGACTCGGCGACCCGCTGGGCGTCCCCCTTCAGGTCGTCGGCCGGGTAGCGCACGACGGTCCGCTCCTCGGCGCCGGCGGCGGAGGTGTCCGGCGCGGCACGGGTGAACCCCTGTTCGGTCAGCTCCTCGGCGATCGCGCTCGCCCGGCCGGTGACCGGCCCCTCGGTGGCGGACCGGGTGGCGTTCCGCACCAGCACGCCGATCTCGTCGTCGGGCGCGGACGGGTCGGCGGTGCGCTCCTCGCGGGACGCCTTCCCGGCCCCGCCCGTGCCGCTCTTCGCGCCCTTGCCGCCCTTGCCGCCCTTGTCGTCGAACGGCACGTCGTCGCGCAGCAGCGCCCAGACCTGCTCCGCGTCGTCCCCGGCGGGCAGCAGGTGGTTGGCGTTCTGCGGGTCCGGGACGGTCGGCAGGGTCGTCATCGTGATGCGGTCCGGCGGCACCGTCCGCAGCTGCATCCCCAGGTCGTACAGCTTCTTCACCGACCCGATCTCCTCGGAGACCTGGAGCGACTTCGTGGCCGCCTCGGCGAGATCGGTGAGCCGCCCGGTGTCGGTGAACACGTTCTGCCCGCGCAGCGTGCGGATCATCGAGTTCATGTACATGCGCTGCGCCCGGGTGCGCAGGACGTCGCTGCCCCACGCGTGCCGCGTGCGCAGCCACTGCAGGGCCTGCACGCCCTCCACCTTGGTCTTCCCCGCCCGCAGCTTCAGGCCCGAGCCACCGGGCACGCCGGGCAGCGGCCGGTCCCACACGTTCTGCCGGACGCACACCTCGACGCCGCCGACCGCGTCCGCCATCCGCACCACGCCGGCGAAGTCGATGGTCATCCAGTGGTCGACGTAGACACCGGTGAGGTTCTCCCAGGTGGCCAGCGTGCAGCCCGGACCGCCGCGCGCCAGCGAGGTGTTGATGATGTCGTTGGTCTCCGGGTACGTCGTCCCGGTGTCCGGGTCGGTGCAGCGGGGGATGTCGACGCGGGTGTCGCGCGGGATGCTCACCACGGCCGCGCTCCTCCGGTCCGCGGCCAGGTGGATCAGCATCTGCACGTCGCCCAGCGGCGGGTTGCCGCGGTTGGCCTTGCCGCCGCCGAGGGCGACGTTGGCGTCGGAGGCGCGGCTGTCGGAACCGATCAGCAGGATGTTGAGGGGCGTCTGCCCGGCCGCGTTCGGCGCGGACCGCTCGGCCTTGGAGTCGCCGCTGCTGCGCTCGCCCTTCACCAGGTTGTCGTTGAGGTGGTCGTAGTACAGGTAACCGGCGCCCGCCGTGCCGAGTATCAGCACGGCCAGGGTCGTCGCCGACCAGCGCAGGGCGCGCCGCGTCCGTCCGCCGCGCGGTCTCCCGCTGCCGTCGCCGCCCTCGGCGCGTCCTCCCTCGGGACGGCCCTCCTCGGGCGGGCCGGACCGGCGCGGGGCGCCGTCCTGCCGTGCCCCCTCCTCGTACACGTCACTTCGCGTCATCGTGCGGTGTTTCTCCCCACCCCTGGACATGGAACGGGCCCGTCTGCGCCCCGTAGGACGCGAGACGGGCCCGTCAGGTGCCTATTCGGCGCAGACGACCTTGTCCGCCGTGGACTTCTTGATGTCGTCCGGAGCCTTGTCCGGGGGCGTGAGCGAGACACCCGCGCCCTTGAAGTCCTTGCCGAGGGTCAGCGTCATCGCGGGGAGCCCCTGCGAGTTGGTGACGCTCTCGCCCGGCTTCAGCGCCGACGCGGACAGGCCCATGATGTCGGCCAGCCGGCGTGCCTGGTCCGCCTGGTCCGGGGCGTACTCGAGGGTGGTCTTCGCCGCTTCCGCGGGCGCGTTGCCCGCGTTCTCCGACTTGCTGACGCCCTCGTCGACCTGGAGCCAGCTCAGGGTCGACTGGGCGCTTCCGGCGGGCGCGCCGCCGTTGAGGATGCGGACCCGCACCTCGGAGGCCGGAGCCTTCTCGCCCTTCAGCCGGGCGGCGACGGCGGCCTTCTCCTTCTTCTGCTTCTTCTTGACCTCGGTGAACGACACGTCGTTGCGGATCAGGTCGAAGACCTGCGGCGCCTTGGACTCGTCGAGCACGACGGTCGCCTTCACCTTCTCCGCAGGGTTGTCGATCACCGGGATCGTCGTGAACGTCAGGTTCTTGACGTTGAGTTTGCCCAGCTCCAGACCGAGGTCCTTGAGCTTGTTGATGCTGTTGAGCGACGAGTCGACGGTGAGCGCCTTGGTGCCCGCCTCGGCCAGCTTGATCATCTTGGACGGGCTGGTGAGCGTGTCGTTCGACTTCAGCTCGCGCATCAGCGAGCTGAGGAACTGCTGCTGCAGCTCGATACGGCTCAGGTCGCCGCCGAGGCCCACCGAGTGACGGGTGCGCACGAACGCCAGCGCTTCCTCGCCCTCGATCCGGTGCGTGCCCTTGGGCAGGTTCAGGTGCGAGTCCGGGTCGTTGATGTCCTTGCCCAGGCACACCGGGACGCCGCCGACCGCCGAGGTCAGCGTCTTCACCGCGTTGAAGTCCGCCACCATGAAGTTGTCCGGCTTGATGCCGGTCAGCTCGGTCACGGTCCGCATGGTGCAGCTGGGCGTACGGCCGGCCTGTCCGAGGCTGGTGTTGAAGCGGACGCCGGTCTCGCCCGGGATGACCTTCTGGCTGCCGTCCTCCTGCTCGGTCGGGCAGTCCGGGATGTCGACTATCAGGTCGCGCGGGATGCTCAGCGCGGTGGCGTTGGAGCGGTCCTTGGAGACGTGCAGCAGGATCGTGGTGTCGGCGTGGCCTTCGCTGCCCTTGTCGCCGTAGCCCTCGTTGCCCGAGCCGGTGCGCTTGTCCGTGCCGATCAGCAGGATGTTGATGGCCTGGTCCTTCTTGAAGCCACCGGTGCCCGCCCCGTCGTCGGAGACGGACGTGATGTTGTCGTTCAGGTGCTCCAGGTAGAGATAGCCGCCCACACCCGTGGCGAGCACCAGGAAGGCCACCGTGCCGCTGGTCCACAGCAGCACCTTCTTGGCCTTCTTGGACTTCTTCGTCGGCCGGCGCCCCCGGCGGCCCGCCGGAGGCTCCTCCTGCGCACCCCGGCGCCGGCGCTGCGGCGGGACGTCCCGCCCGGGCGTCTCACTCCCGGCGGAGGCGCGGCCGGGGCGCTCGGGCGCCCGGTCGGGCGACGCCGACCGGGCACGCGGATTTCCCGCCCCCGCGTTCCGCGGCCCGCGCGGGCCCGGAATGGGTGACTGCGGTGCGGAAGGGCTCAGTCGCAGTTCGTATTCGCCGGTGCTCGGATTGAGTACCCACTGGTCTGCGGGATCGATGTTCTCTCCCCGCCCACGGCCTTGCGCGTCCACGGTCGCTCGAATCCTCCGTCGGGGCCACGCGGCGCCTTTCCCCTCCCAAGGCGCTCGGGTCTCGGTCACACAGTGCGGGATCTCAGGACGGACCTGAAGGAACGGACGCACCGGAGGGCTCACACTAACGGGCCGGATCGGCGTCCGGCGACGTCGGTGACGAATTCCACGCCTTCACAAGGGGCAATCCGCCCATTTCTGTGGACAGGAGTTCGCAGCCTGGGAGTTGTCTTTGAGTTCCCTTTACGCGCAGGGGTCCTCGGCGGCGGTGTTACCGGAGAACGTGGGTGCCGGGGACGCGCTGTCCGCCGGGGCCGTTGTTTCCTTTTCCGTGGCCTTTCGCTCACCGTCCGTGCCCACACGTATGGGTTCGTCCTTGCGCAGCCGCTCGAACAGTTTCCCGGCGGCGGGCTGGGCGAGCTGATCCCGATTCACGTCCCCGGCGTAGGACTCCCTTGGCACGGTGAGGAATTGCACACCCTCCGCAGGGATGTCACGCAGCCCCCGTACGAGTTCGTACAAACCGCGCAAGCTGGCGAGTTCGGGGTCGGTCGTGAGGGACGAGGTGGCCGCGTCCAGGACGGGATACAGCTTCACCGGATTCAGCAGGATCTCGTTGCTGCGCACCTTGTTGACCAGCGCGCCGAGGAACCGCTGCTGGCGCTCGATGCGGCCGGTGTCGCTGCCGTCCCCGAGGGTCTTGCGGGCGCGGACGTAACCGAGGGCCTGCTCCCCGTCGAGCGTCACCTGTCCTGCCGGCAGGTGCAGGTGGGCGTCCTTGTCGTCGATCGGCTCGTTCAGGCACACCTCGACGCCGTCCACCGCGTCGACCATGTCCTTGAACCCCTTGAAGTCGACGACGACGTGGTGGTCCACGCGGATGTCGGTCAGCTTCTCGGCGGTGCGGACGGTGCAGGCCGAGCCGCCCACCTCGAAGGCCGCGTTGAACTGGGCGAACATCGGCGCCGAACGCGACCCGTCGGGGCGGCGGCAGTCGGGCACGTCCACCATCAGGTCGCGCGGTATCGACACCGCGGTGGCGCTGCGCCGGCCCGCCGACAGATGCAGCAGGATCACCGTGTCCGAGCGCTCGGTGCCCGGATCGCGCCCGTAGCGGCGGTTCTCGGCGCCCGCCCGCGAGTCCGACCCGATCAGCAGGATGTTGAGGGCGTCCTTCACCAGGGCGGTGGGCCGGTCCTTCTCGAACCGGGCGAGCTCGGCCGCCGCCGCCTCGTCCGGGGTGATGTTCCCCTCCAGCTTCATGTACACCGCCCACCCGGCGGCCGCGGCGCCCACCAGCGCGAGGGACACCCCGAGGCCCACACCCCACACCCAGCGCCGGCGACGGCGGCGGACCGCGCCGCGCCCGCTCGGCGAGGAGCCGGCGCCCGGACCGTGGGGGCGTCCCGTCCCGCCCTGTCCCTCGGGGGGTGTGCCTGCGGTGTCGCTCA
The DNA here is from genome assembly GCF_022696125.1 of Streptomyces sp. GB4-14. NCBI lineage: Bacteria > Bacillati > Actinomycetota > Actinomycetes > Kitasatosporales > Streptomycetaceae > Streptomyces > Streptomyces sp. GB4-14. The sequence goes on from NZ_RZHO01000002.1 coordinate 3,918,451, forward strand.
TGCCGGTTCCACCCCTCCCTGCGTACGGGCCGGGACGGCGTACGGGTGCGGGCTGCTCCGCGTACCTCGCGGGTGCGCCCGGGGGCGTGCCGTTCGGTGTGCCGCTTCCTACGACTGTGGCCCGGGGGAGGGAGGGGTGGGAGGTGGTGCTGCGCCGAACGGGTGACGGCGGTGTGCGCCGGGGGAGGGCAGGTCAGCGGGCGATGACCGTGACCCGTTCGTTCTCGACCCGCTTGTCCAGGGCTTCGGCGTCCAGCCGGTCGAGGTTGCGGCACAGCACCACCGAGCCGCCGGTCGCCAGTGGCGCGTACAGCCCGGCGTTCAGTCCTTCCCAGGTGTCGTACGGCAGTCCGGAGAGGATGCGCGAACCGGGGCCGGTCAGCCCGAGCTCCGGCGCCTCCGCGCGGGCCCGCTCGACCACCTCCGCGCCCGAGAACTCCCGGCCCGCCACGATCAGCGCCGGCTCCTCCGGGTCGACGGGCGCGTACGGCACGAACCGGTCGCCCTGCCCCGGCACCTCCACGGCGTAGTCGGCGAAGCCCTCCGGCGGCTGCGGGAAGCGCCCGCCGAGCGGCCGCAACGCCAGCGCGACCCGCGGGCCGGAACAGGCGCGGGCGGCATCCAGCGACTCCGGCTCCGGACCGCTCACCGCCACGTCCGCCGCGGACGGGTCGCCGCCGACGTCCGCGACCACGCCGACCGACGCGCACGCCAGCAGCCACACCGCGGTCTGCCAGTGCGCGGGCAGCAGCAGGGCCACCCGGTCGCCCGGTTCGACGGACAGTTCGTCCTGGAGCAGGTTGGCGGTCTTGGCCACCCAATTGGCGAAGGTGGCCACGGACAATTCGACCCGCTCGCCCGTGGCGTCGTCGTAGAAGGTCACCAAGGGGCGTCCCGGGTCCGCGGCGAGCGCGGAACTCAGCAGGTCGGCAGGGGTGCGGTCGGTGGCGTTCACCCGTGTTAGCGTACGCGGCCCGCGCCGGGCGCACCCTCCGTGCGGACCAGGTGCGGGCCACCGGTTCGGGGGAACGGCAGCCGACAGACCGTCATATGAGCGATGGACAGATTTGTCTGACTATGTCCAAGCTCAGGGGCATGCGTGGAATTCTTGCTTCCTCAATCGGCGTCACCTGCGCCGCGGCCCTCGCCCTTCCGTTCGCCCCGCCCGCCGCCGCGTCCGCCTCGTCCGCCTCGTCCGCCGGGGCACCGGCGCCGGTGGCGGACGTGGCCACGCGAACCGCGGGGACGGCGGACGCCCGAGCCGACGCCCGAGCCGATGTCCCCGGCAGCACCCGGTCGCTGCCCCTACGGCCCCTCACCCGCGACCGTGCCTCCGGCGCCGTCCTCGGCCTGACGCCCCGCACGGTACGGCCCTTCTCCCTCCTCGGTGTCGTCTGGGACGACCCCTCCGCCGACCTCCACGGCCGCGTGCAGGTCCGCACCCGTGCGGCCGGCACGGGGGGGTGGACCGACTGGCAGGACGTCGAGACCCACTACACCCAGCACGGGGCGGACCCGGACTCCTCGGAGGCCGCCACCGGGAAGGTGCGGGGCGCCACCGCGCCGCTGTGGGTGGGGGAGTCGGACGGGGTCGAGGTGCGGGTGCTGCCGGAAGCCGGTGAGCCGGGGGATGCGGACCCCGTGGACACAGGGCCGGACGAGGGGGCGTCAGGCGGGGAGGGCGCCGGTGAAGGGGGTGAGGTGTCCACCCCGCCGGCCGGGATGCGGCTCGATCTGGTCGATCCGGGGGAGGCGGAGCCCGGGGAGTTCGCCGAGGGCGCGGAAGAACCTCGTACGGGCGTCATGACCGCCGCGGCCCAGGCCGCCTCCGCCGCCAACTCCGCCCTCGTGCCGCTCGGCGCCACCCATATCCCCTCGCTCACCGCCGAGGAGACACGGGAGAAACTCGTCACCCTGCGCGGCACCGAACTGACCGGGCAGCAGCAGGCCAAGCCGTACATCGGGCCGCGCCCCTCCATCGTCACCCGGCGCGGCTGGGGGGCGGACGAGAGCCTGCGCGAGAAGAGCTTCGTCTACACGAGCAAGGTCAAGGCGGCCTTCGTGCACCACACCGCCTCCGGCAACAACTACTCCTGCTCGCAGGCGCCCTCCCTGATCCGCGGCTTCTACCGCTACCACACCAAGAGCCTGGGCTGGCGGGACATCGGCTACAACTTCCTCGTCGACAAGTGCGGCCGCATCTACGAGGGCCGGGCCGGCGGTGTGGCCAAGCCGGTGAAGGGGGCGCACACCATGGGGTTCAACTCGAAGACCACCGGCATCGCCGTCATCGGCTCCTACGGCTCCAAGAAGCCGTCCTCCAAGGCGGTGAAGGCCGTCGCCCGGCTCACCGCCTGGAAGCTCGGGCTGCACGGCATGAACCCGAAGAAGAAGACGTCCCTGACGTCCGCCGGTGGCAACCTGTACGCGAAAGGCACGAAGGTGAAGATGAAGGTGATCTCCGGTCACCGGGACGGGTTCAACACCTCCTGCCCCGGGGGGAAGCTGTACAAGAAGCTGAGCAGCGTGCGGTCCAAGGCGGCCGAGTACCAAGGCCGCTGAGGGGCTGCTGAGGGCGCGAGTCCGCGGGGCGGCCGGGGGCCGGCCGCTCCGATCCTGCCGGGGAACGTCTGCATACACTGGCCGGCCGAAAGACAGTTCGGCCGGTCCCGGCAGGAAGCAGAGACGACAGGTGACAGAAGCGATCCTCCTGGTCGGCGGCAAGGGCACGCGGCTGCGTCCGCTCACGGTGCACACGCCCAAGCCCATGGTCCCGGCGGCCGGGGTGCCGTTCCTCACGCACCAGCTCGCGCGGGCGCGCGCGGCGGGCGTGGAGCACATCGTCCTCGCCACGTCGTACCTCGCCGAGGTGTTCGAGCCGTACTTCGGCGACGGGTCCGCGCTGGGGCTGCACATCGAGTACGTCACGGAGGAGGAGCCCCTCGGCACGGGCGGCGCCATCCGCAACGTCGCCTCGCGGCTGCACTCCGGGCCGGACGAGCCGGTGCTGGTGTTCAACGGGGACATCCTGACGGGGCTGGACATCCGGGCGCTGGTGCGGACGCACGAGACGTCGGGGGCCGACGTCTCGCTGCACCTCACGCAGGTGACCGATCCGCGGGCGTACGGGCTGGTGCCGACGGACGGGACGGGGCGGGTGCTGGCGTTCCTCGAGAAGCCGCAGACGCCCGAGGAGATCGTCACCGATCAGATCAACGCCGGGGCGTACGTCTTCCGGCGGTCCGTCATCGACACGATTCCCGCGGGGCGGGTGGTGTCGGTCGAGCGGGAGACGTTCCCCGGACTGCTGGCGGCGGGGGCGCACCTGCAGGGGATGGTCGACTCGACGTACTGGCTGGACCTCGGGACGCCGGCGGCGTTCGTACGGGGGTCGGCGGACCTGGTGCTGGGGAAGGCGCCGTCGCCGGCCGTGCCGGGGCGGTGCGGGGACCGGCTGGTGCTGCCGACGGCGCGGGTCGCGCCGGACGCGAAGCTGGCGGGCGGGACGGTGGTGGGCGAGGGGGCGTTCGTCGCGGAGGGCGCGCGGGTGTTCGGCTCGACGATCCTGCCGGGCGCGGTGATCGAACCGGGTGCGGTGGTCACGGACTCCCTGATCGGGACGCGGGCGCGGGTGGGGGAGCGGGCTGTGCTGACGGGGGCGGTGATAGGCGACGGGGCGGTCGTGGGCGCCCGCAACGAGCTGAGGGAGGGCGTGCGGGTGTGGTGCGACGCGCGGATTCCGGCGGGGGCTGTGCGGTTCTCGTCCGACCAGTAGTGCCTGCGGCGCATCGTCCTGTCCGGTGGGGGCGGCGTGGCGCCTGCGGTGGGTGGGTGGTGCGGGGCGGGGTGGGGGCGGTCGTGCTAGGTCCGGCGCGAGAGTGCGTCCCGGAAGGTTCAGGGCGCGGACGCGCCGGCCGCTGCGGGCGACCGCCCCCACCCCGTCCCCTCCCCGCCGCGAGCGGCTACGCCGACCCCGGTGGCTGAGGTCGCCTCCCGCCCTCCCAGGCACGCGACGGGCACAGGCCCCCCGCCAGCCGCGGGCATTTGTGCCGCTGGGGCGGCACGGGTGGGCGCGGCGGCACCCTGTCGGCGCCAGGGGCGTGAACACCCGCGGCCCGCACCAACGCCGGGTGCGGAGAGAGAAGAGGGTGCGGCAGCACAGGTACGTTGCTGTCCCGCACCGCGGTTCAAAGCCGACCGATGTCCCCGTGCGGCATACGGGGCGCCCGTCGCGCAGGCGTCCTCCCGCTCAGCAGGATGAGCCGCACCGCCCTGTGCCGCTGCCCCGCGTACGGCTCCAGCAACGACAGCATGACGGCGTCGTCCGCGTCACGGTCCCCCGCCAACGCCCACCCCACGATCCCCGGCAGATGCAGATCCCCCACGGTCACCGCATCCACCGCCCCATGACTCCGCTGCACCGTCTCCGCAGACGTCCACGGCCCGATCCCCGGCACCAGCTCCAACCGCGCCCGCGCCTCCTCGGGAGACATACGGGCCGCCTCCTCCAGCCGTGCGGCGACCCGCACCGCGCGCAGCACGGTCGAGGCCCGTTTGTCGTCGACGCCGGCGCGGTGCCATTCCCAGGAGGGGATCAGCGCCCAGGTGCGCGGCGCCGGCATCACCGCCATCCGATCGGGCGCCGGCCCGGGCGCGGGTCCGCCGAACTTGCGGACCAGCAGCCGCCACGCCCGGTACGCCTCCCCGGTCGTGACCTTCTGCTCCAGGATCGACGGGATCAACGACTCCAGCACCAGCCCGGTGCGCAGCAGCCGCAGGCCCGGCAGGCGGTGGTGGGTGAACGCCAGCAGACGGTGCCGGGGCACGAACGCGGACGGGTCGTCGGCGGCGCCGAGCAGTTCGGGGAGGCGGTCCAGGAGCCAGTCGGCGCCGGGGCCCCACGCCTGGCCACGGATCGTGTCGTCGTGCTGGGTCACCCGGAGGGTGCCGGGGCCGACAGGTGTGAGGCTGGTGCGCCACGCGGCGCCGTCCGGGGTCGTGCGGAACGTGGGGTCGCCGGTGCCCCGGCGCAGCGGGCCGAGGACCAGGCCCAGGTCCAGGGGGCCGTCCGGTACCCACGTGCGGGTCCGGGGCGAGGCCGGCGCGCTGCGCGGTCCCCGTGGCGACGGCATCGCGACATGGCCGCCGCGCACGGTGGTCCGCGTCGGGCGGGGAGCGAAGCGTCCGGCCACGAGAGTCCCTGAGGTGAGAGTGAAGAGCTCCTACGAGGGTAGGGCCTCGCTCACCGCACCTCGATGAAACGGGCGGCGTCCCGCTCGGGACGGGGGCGCGGCTCCTCGGCCGGGTGGCCCACCGCGACCGCGCCCATCGGGTCCCAGCCGGCCGGCAGGTCCAGGACCTCACGGACCACGTCACGGCAGAACATCGTCGACGACACCCACGCCGAGCCGAGCCGCTCGCCCGCGAGGGCCACCAGGAAGTTCTGCACGCCCGCGCCCATGGCGACGACGAACATCTCCCGCTCCGCGCCGTCCCTGCGGGCGTCGCCGTAATGGTGCGAGCCGTCCGTCACCAGGCAGGGCACGACCAGGTACGGGGCGTTGCGCAGGACGTCGCCGCGGCGGATCCGCTTGGCGACGGACTCCTCGGACTTGCCGTCCCGGCGCAGGTCCGCGATCCAGGCGTCGCGCATCGCGTCGAGGAGACGGGTGCGGGTCTCGGGGGATTCCAGGAGGACGAAGCGCCAGGGGGTCGTGTGGTGGGGCGCGGGGGCCGTCACGGCGGCGGCCACCGCACGGCGGACCGCCCCGGGGTCGACCGGCTCGTCCGTGAAGGACCGCACCGTGCGGCGCTGGGTGACCGCCTCGCGGACCGCCTCGGACGTGCCCAGACGGAACATGTCGTCGCGCGCGGCGCGGACCAGGGCGCGGGCGCCCTCGGTGTCGTCGGGGGACGTGGTGTGCGGCAGGCCGCGGACCACCGCCACCGGGAGGCCCGCGGCCTTGCCCTTGACCAGGTCGCCCGCGGCGGCCAGCTCGTCGGCGGTGGCGACGACCGTGGCGGCGAGCGGGTTGCCGTGCGCGTCGGTGCCGCCGCGCAGGTCGTCCAGCACGCGCACGCCCGCCGCGCCGATCGCCACGTCGGTCAGGCCCGCGCGCCAGGGGCGGCCGAAGGTGTCGGTGACGATCACGCCGACCTCGACGCCGAGCGCGTCGCGGATCCCTCGGCGGATCGCGCGCGCGGAGGCGTCCGGGTCCTCGGGGAGGAGCAGGACCGTGCCCGGCGCCGTGTTGGAGGCGTCGACGCCGGCGGCGGCCATCACCAGGCCCTGCCGGTTCTCGACGATGCGCAGGGGGCCGCGCCGGGCCACCACCCGTACGGTCTCCGCGTCGATCGCGGCCTCCCGGTCGGCGGCCTCGACGATCCGGCCCTCCGCCTTGGAGACGATCTTCGAGGTGACCAGGAGGACGTCGCCGTCGGCGAGGTCGGGCGCGGCGGCCGCGATCAGCTTGGCCAGGTCGTCGCCGGGACGGACCTCGGGCAGGCCCGGGAGGGCCCGGACCCGGTAGGCGGGGGGTGCCTCGCTCATGCCGTCCGGACCTCCTCGGCCAGGGCCAGCGCCTCGCGGGCCATCCGGGCGGCCGCGTCCACGTCGGTCATCATCAGGGGCACGGCCAGGCAGCGGATGCCCGCCGCCTCGACCCGCTCCACGCTCGCCGCGTCCACGGTGTCCACCAGCCAGCCGTCCAGCAGCCCGGAGCCGTAGTGCTCGGCGACCGCCGCCGCCGTGGACTCCACGCCGACGGCGGCGAGCACCTTGTCGGCCATGCCGCGCACCGGCGCGTCCCCCACGATCGGGGAGAGGCCGACCACCGGCACGCCCGCGTCGGCGATGGCCTCGCGGATGCCGGGCACCGCGAGGATCGTGCCGACGGACACCACCGGGTTGGACGGCGGGAAGAGGATCACGTCGGCCTCGCCGATCGCCTCCAGGACGCCCGGGGCGGGCTTGGCCTGCTCCGCGCCGACCGGCACGACCGCCTGGGCGGGCACCGAGGCCCGCAGCCGCACCCAGTACTCCTGGAAGTGGACCGCCTTGCGCTCGCCGTCCAGCTCGACCGCCACGTGCGTCTCGACGCGGTCGTCGGTCATGGGGATCAGCCGTACGCCGGGCTGCCAGCGGTCGCACAGCGCCTCGGTGACCGCGCTCAGCGGGAAGCCCGCGCCGAGCATCTGGGTGCGCACGATGTGCGTGGCGAAGTCGCGGTCGCCGAGCCCGAACCAGTCCGGGCCGACGCCGTAGGCCGCGAGCTCCTCCTTGAGGTGGAAGGTCTCGTCGCTCCGCCCCCAGCCCTGCTCCTCGTCGATACCGCCGCCGAGCGTGTACATCACCGTGTCGAGGTCCGGGCAGACCTTCAGCCCGAAGAGGTGGATGTCGTCCCCGGTGTTGCCGATGACCGTGATGTCCGCGTCCGGCACGGCCCGCTTCAGACCGCGCAGGAAACGGGCACCGCCGATGCCGCCTGCCAGAACCACAATGCGCATGGGGCCATCCTCGCAGGCCGCCACGACATCGCGTCAGCCAGTCACCGGACCGTTGCCGGGCGTGCCTCGCAGTGCGGGGCGGCGGGGGAGGCGGCGGCCGGGCGGAGCCGGGACGCGGGGTGCATCGGCATCTCGGTCAGGCCCGGGTAGTAGACGTGCAGGCTGACCGCGGGTTCCAGGGTGTCGTTGACGACGTCGTGCGCGTAGCCGGGCGCGAAGACCCGCTGGTCCCCGGCGGTCAGCACGCGCGTGCCGCGGTCGGTGCGCTCGGTCAGCGCGCCGTCCAGAACGGTGAGGACGCCGGAGGAACGGCCGTGGTCGTGCGGTCCGCTGCCCTGGCCGGGCACCCAGGACAGCAGCCAGACCTCGTAGCCGGGGCCGGTGCGCAGCCGGTGGTACCAGCGGGTGGTGGCGTCGTAGCGCACGAGGGGTTCCCACTGGGCGCGGTCGGCGGCGACGGCGCGGGCCAGACCGACGAACTCGGCCACGGTGGAGGGGTGTTCACGTTCGGGCTGGAGCAGGTGCGGGACTTCGAGGATGTCGCCGGCGATCTGCAGGTCGCTGTCGCTGTTCATGGGGTACGGAGGTCCTCGGCGCGATGAGGCGGGGCGGTGGGGGGTCGCCGCGTGGGGCCCGGGTCGCGGGCGGGCGGCAGGGTTCGCCCCGGTGGGAGCGGATTCAGCAGGAGGAAGCGGGGTCCTCGAGGGACGCGGCGGCGGGAGCGCGGTGGCTCAACAGCCGGTACAGCGACAGCTACAGCGAGCGCGGGCAGCACCGAGGAACCCGGCGGAGCGGGTCGAGGTGAGTGCCGGATTCGCGAGCATGCCCACAAGGAGAGCGGTTCACACCACCGAAGTCAACTCGACGCCCGGTATGTGGGACCGGGTTCACCTCATCCGGTTCATCTGGCAGGTGAAAGGTTTGCTCAGCCGGTTGCCGGGACACAAGGTGCGCACGGCCGGGCGCCCTGTGCGCCGTTGCGATCCTGTGACCCGACTGTGATCCGGATCGCCACGGCGGGGGGTGTCGGAACGGGATCGATCCTCTGGGCGTCCTCCCCCGTGAGGCTCTGTGGGGGCCGGACGCCCTCGCGGGTCCTATCTGCATGTCAAGGTTTAGGGTGATTTGAACACTTTCCGCTCGGCCTTGGTTCCGCAGAGTGAATAAGGGGCCCAATAGCAGATCTCGGCTTGACTCGCCCGGAGCAGCACACTTGTAATTTCACTCGTGTCGTTCAGCCGGAATCGGTAACGGCCACATCACGGGGACGCGAAAGACGGACGAGGGGCGCACATGACCGAGCTGGTGCAGCAACTGCTGGTCGACGACGCGGACGAGGAACTCGGCTGGCAGGAGCGCGCGCTGTGCGCCCAGACCGACCCCGAGTCCTTCTTCCCCGAGAAGGGCGGCTCCACCCGGGAGGCCAAGAAGGTCTGCCTCGCCTGCGAGGTCCGCTCCGAGTGCCTCGAGTACGCCCTCGCGCACGACGAGCGCTTCGGCATCTGGGGCGGTCTGTCCGAGCGGGAGCGCCGCCGCCTCAAGAAGGCCGCCGTCTGACGCGCGGCGCCCCGGGCGTCGCCCGGCGCACTCCCGATACGCACACGCTTCTTCGTACAAACGTCACTTAAGGCCCGTCGCCGTTGGGTTGTCCACAGGCGGCGGGCCCCCTTGTTGTGCAGCCGATAGTGTGGTCGCTCGTCCGAGACGCCCCGCCGCCCCCATCGGGCACGGGCGTCCCCACAGTCCACCGAACCGGGGCCCGTACCTCGATGTCCGTGCACAGCCACACGGCAGCCCGTCAGGATTCCGCTGCCGCACCTGAGTTCCCGCGTCACGTGGTGACCGCGGTCCTCGTCTCCCACGACGGCGCCCGCTGGCTGCCGGACGCACTGGCCGGCCTGCTCGGCCAGGAGCGCCCCGTCCAGTCCGTCATGGCCGCCGACACCGGCAGCGCCGACGACTCCGCCCGGCTGGTCTCCGAGGCCCTCGGCGACGACCGCGTCCTGCACCTCGCCCGGCGCACCGGCTTCGGCCAGGCCGTCGAGGAGTGCCACCGCGGCGCCCCGCGCCTCACCCCCGACGACCTGCCGTACCTGAAGCGGCCGAGCGGCTGGGACCCGGCCACCCGCAGCTGGCGCGACGACGCCTACGACCTGCCCGAACTGCCGTACGGCGAACCGGTCGAGTGGCTGTGGCTGCTGCACGACGACTGCGCGCCCGAGCCGGACGCGCTGGCGCAGATGCTGCGCGTCGTGGAGAACGAGTACGAGCTCGGCCGCGAGGACGTCGCCGTCGTCGGCCCCAAGCTCCGCGGCTGGTACGACCGCAGGCAGCTGCTCGAGGTCGGCGTCTCCATCGCCAACTCCGGCCGCCGCTGGACCGGCCTGGACCGCCGCGAGCAGGACCAGGGCCAGCACGACCACGTACGGCCCGTGCTGAGCGTGTCCACCGCGGGCATGCTCGTCCGCCGCGACCTCTTCGAGCAGCTCGGCGGTTTCGACCGGCACCTGCCCCTCATGCGCGACGACGTCGACCTGTGCTGGCGGCTGAACGCCGCCGGCTACCGGGTCCTCGTCGCGCCCGAGGCGGTCGTCCGGCACGCCGAGGCGGCCTCCCGTGAGCGCCGCACCGTCGACTGCGTCGGCCGCACCGCCGCCTCCCCGCACAAGGTGGACAAGGCCGGCGCCGTCCACACCCTCCTCGTCAACACCCGCACCGCCGCCCTGCCCTGGGTGCTCCTCCGGGTCGTCCTCGGCACGCTGCTGCGCACCCTCGCCTACCTGATCGGCAAGGTCCCCGGGCAGGCCGTCGACGAGATCCGCGGCCTCATGGGCGTGCTGCTGCGCCCCGAGCGCATCCTCGCCGGACGCCGCGACCGCGGCACCCCCCAGGTCGACAAGGGCGAGCTGCGGCCGCTGTTCCCGCCGCCCGGCGCGACCGTCCGCGTCACCGTGGAGCAGGTCGCGGGCAACCTTGTCGGACGTTCCGACCCCGAGGCGGTCTCCGGCGCGGGACGGCACGGCAGCGCGATCGAGTCCGGCCCCGGCGGCGACGACGCCGACTTCCTCGAGATCGAGCAGTTCGCCCGTCTCAAGCGCATCGCCCGCCGGCCGGGACCAGTCCTCTTCCTGACGCTGCTGCTGGTCTCGCTGGTGGCGTGCCGTCAGCTCCTCGGCGGCGGCGCGCTGGCAGGCGGAGCCCTGCTGCCCGCGCCCGCCGCCGCGGGCGACCTGTGGGCCCGCTACACCGACGCCTGGCACGCGGTCGGCGCCGGCGGCACCGGCACCGCACCGCCCTATCTGGCGATCGTCGCGGCGCTGGCGACCCTGCTGCTCGGCTCCACCGGCCTCGCCGTCACCGTGATGCTCGTCTGCTCGGTCCCGCTGGCCGGCTTCACCGCGTACTTCGCCTCCCGCCCGCTGGTCGAGTCCCGGCTGCTGCGCGCGTGGGCGGCCGTCGCCTACGCCTTCCTGCCCGCCGTGACCGGCGCCCTGGCCTCGGGACACATCGGCACGGCCGTGCTCGCCGTGCTGCTGCCCCTCCTGGCCCGCGCCGGCATCGCCGCGAGCGGCCTCACCGCCCCCGACGGCCGCGGCAGCTGGCGCGCCACCTGGGCGTACGCGCTGCTGCTCACCCTCACCACGGCCTTCACCCCGATCGTGTGGCCGATGGCGCTGGTCCTCGGCATCGGCGTGCTGGCCCTGCGCAGGGCCGACCTCAAGACCTACGGCCCGCGCTTCCTGGCGCAGTTCGGCAGCCCCCTGCTGGTGCTCGCCCCCTGGTCGCTGTCCCTGCTGCCGTTCGGCTTCTTCCAGGAGGCCGGACTGCCGTTCGGACCGTCGGCCGCGTCCGCGCTCGACCTGCTCGGCGTGAGCCCCGGCGGGCCCGGCACCGGCGGCGGGCTGCTGCTCATCGGCCTGGTCCTCGCGGCGCTGGCCGCCCTGCTGCGCGCCGAGCGCCGCACGGCGATCCTCGCCGCGTGGACGGCCGCCCTGGTGGGCCTCCTCTTCGCGGCCCTGTCCAACGGCTCCGCCTGGGCGGGCCCCGCCACCCTCGTCTACGGCATCGCCCTGCTGGCCGCCGGCACGCTGGGCGCCGACGGCGCCCGCGCGCGCGTCGCCGAGCAGAGCTTCGGCTGGCGTCAGCCGGTCGCCGCGCTGATCGCCCTGGCCTGCGCCGTCGGCCCGCTGGTCCTGGCCGTCGGCTGGATGGTCCGCGGCGCCGACGGCCCCGTCGAGCGGCGCCACCCGGTGCAGGTGCCGGCGTTCGTCGCCGAGGAGAGCGCCACCCGCGACCAGGCCCGCACCCTGGTCCTCGACACCGACTCCGCCGACCGCGTCGACTACGTCCTGGTGCGCGGCTCCGGCGCCCGCATGGGCGACGCGGAGATCGCCGCCCAGGACGGCGAGAACGGACTGCTCGACAAGGTCGTCGCCAACCTCGTCGCCGGTTCCGGCGCCGACCAGGCCGACCAGCTCGGCGGCTTCGCCGTCCGCTACGTCCTGGTGCACCCGGGCGCCCCGCGCGAGGTCACCCGGGTGCTGGACGCCACGCCCGGCCTGAGCCGGCTCAGCCAGCGGGCGGGCGGCGCGCTGTGGCGGGTGGACCGGCAGGTCGCCCGCGCGGCCGTCGTGCCCGCCGGGGGCAAGGGCGAACCGGAGCCCGTGGCCGCGGGCCCGGTCGAGATCCACACCGAGATCGAGGACGGCGCGGAGGGCCGCGTCCTGCGTCTGGCCGACTCCGCCGCGGAGGGCTGGACCGCCACCCTCGACGGCAAGGCGCTCACCCCCACCACGGTCGACGGCTGGGCCCAGGGCTTCGAACTGCCCGCGTCCGGCGGGCGCCTGGACGTCACCTACGACGAGCCGTTCACCCACACCCTGTGGATGTGGGCGCAGGGCCTGCTCGCCGTGGTCCTCGTGGTCATGGCGCTGCCCGGCCGCCGCCGCGACATCGACGACGACCTGCCCGAGGAGGAGCCCGTCCCGGCCGAGGCCATGGCCGGCGAGGGCCGCCGCGCCCGCCGGCTGCGCGCCCAGGCCGAGGCGGAGGCCGCCGCCTCGGCGCCGGCCGACGGCGAGGGCGGGGACGGCATGGACGCCGGCGCCATGGACGCGCCCGGCCCGGACCCGTACGTGACAGGGGGCACGGACGGCGAAGCCGGCATGCCCGCCCCGCCGGAGCACCCCCCGGCGACCGTCCCGCACCAGACCGGCTACGGCGACTGGGACCAGGGGCAGTACGGAAACACCGACTACGACGAGAACGCCTACGCGGCCGCGCCCTACCAGCAGCAGTACCCGGCGGACCCCTACGGCGGACAGCAGTACCCGGCGGAGGGCTACCCGCAGGAGGACGGCGCGTACGACCCGTACGGCTACGGCGCCCCGCAGCAGGGCTACGACCAGACGTACCCGCAGGGATACGACGGGACGGCGTACCCGCAGGGCTACGACACCCCGTACGACCCCCACGGCACGGGCAACGAGCGTCCTGACGGGAGCCAGCAGTGAACCGCACCACCCTGTCCCTGATCGCGGGCGCCACCGCGCTCGCCGCCGTCACCGGTTTCGCCGCGGTCTCGGCGCCCGACCCCGGGGCCGCCGAGCGGCGCACAGGGGCGGCCACCCTGCCCGTGGAGCGCACCGGCCTGCTGTGTCCGCGGCCCAGCACCTCGGACCTGGCCGAGACGACGTACACCTCGTTCACCCCGGTCACGGAGGGCGCGGACGACAAGGGCACGGCCGTGCTCCGGTCGGCCGCGCAGCAGTCGGCCCCGGACGAGGACGCCGAGGGCGAGGACGAGAAGGACGGCGAAAAGGCCGGGAAGGACGAGAACGACGAGAACGACGAGAAGGGCGAGAAGGGCGACAAGGACGCGGTGGAGGGCGACCAGGCCGACAAGCCCGTCCTCCAGCTCGAGGAGCCCGGCAAGCCGGTGACCGCCGAGGCCGACGGCGCCGACGCCCCCGCCCTCGTCGGCACCGCCGACGGCCGCTTCGCGTCCGGCTGGACCGCGCAGCAGACCACCGAGGTCGCCGCGGGCACCGGCCGCGGGCTCCAGGGCGTGGCCTGCTCCGCCGCCGACACGCAGTTCTGGTTCCCCGGCGCCAGCACGGACGACAGCCGCACCGACTACATCCACCTGACCAACCCGGACGACTCCGCGGCCGTGGTGGACGTCGAGCTGTACGGCAAGGACGGCGAGCTGAAGACGACGGTGGGGGAGGGCATCACGGTCAAGCCCCGCTCCGCCGAGCCGGTGCTGCTGTCCACGCTCACCGCCGAGAAGCAGACCGACGTGACCGTGCACGTGGTGGTGCGCAGCGGCCGGGTCGGCGCCGCCGTGCAGGCCCTGGACGACGAGACGGGCGGCGACTGGCTGCCCGCGTCGGCCGACCCGTCGGGCCGCCTGGTGCTGCCCGGCATCCCGAAGGACGCCACGGCCGTGCGTCTGGTCGCGTTCACGCCCGGGGACGCCGACGTCGACCTGAAGGTGCGGCTCGCCGCCCCGTCCGGCCTGATCACCCCGGCCGGCAACGAGACGCTGCACCTCAAGGGCGGTATGACCGCGGCCTTCGACCTGGGTGAGCTCACCCGCGGCGAGGCCGGCTCCCTGGTGCTGACGGCGCCGGACGGCTCCGTGCCGGTGGTGGCGGCGGTGCGGGTGCTGCGCGGCGAGGAGGGCAAGCAGGAGTCGGCGTTCATTCCGGCGGCGCGCCCGGTCGAGACGCGCGCGACGGCGCTGGACAACACCGCCAAGGGCACCACCCTCTCGGTCACCGCGCCCGAGGGCGGCGCCGAGATCAGGGTGACGGCCTCCGCGGGCACCAAGGGCGGCACGCCGCAGACGAAGACGTACAGCATCAGGTCGGGGACGACGCAGGACGTCGAGGCGCCCGTGCCCGCGGGGCTGAAGGGCAGCTACGCGCTGACGGTCGAGACGCGGTCCGGCGGTCCGGTCTACGCCTCGCGCACCCTGGCCTCGACGGAGGGAGGCGTCCCGTACTTCACGGTGCAGGCGCTCCCGGACGACCGGGGCATGGTGGCGGTGCCGGACGCGTCCGAGGACCTGTCCGTCCTCCAGCGGTAGCCGTCCTCAGGGCGGTTGCCGTACGAGGCCCCCGCCCGGTGCGCCGTACGAGGCCCCCCGGTACGTCAGTCCTCGCCGTACCGGGGGTCGACCGTCTCGGGGGTGAGTCCCAGCAGGTCGGCGACCTGTTCGACCACGACCTCGTGGACCAGCGCCGCCCGCTCGTCGCGCCCCTTGGAGCGGATCTCGACCGGCCGCCGGTAGATCACGACGCGCGCGGGGCGGCCGTCACGCGCCGTCACGGTCCCGCCCAGCGGGACCGTCTCGTCCCAGCCGGGCGCGGCAGCGCCGTCCAGCCGGGGGACGTCCTGCACCAGGAAATCGATGTCGGCGAGCTGCGGCCAGCGCCGCTCCAGCCGCTCCACCGAGTCCTGCACCAGATCCGCGAACGTCTCCGCACGGCTGGCGGCCAGCGGCACCTGGGGTGGCGCGATCGGGCCGCGCATGCCGCGGCCGTGGCGATCACGGCGTCGGGGCCCGGGGGCCGCGGAGCGAGGAGTCACGGGGCTGTCCATCACTGCGAAGGGTAGTCGTCGTGCCGCCGCGCCGCCCCACGCCCACGCGCGTTCCGGCCGACCCGCGCGCCATGTCACAACCTGACCATTCCAGCCAAGGTTGGGCTCGATTCCGTATCTCTCCTTGACCGATCACCTCAAGGCATTTGACGGTGTTTATGCCGAGTGGTGACCGGAATCAGAACCGGCCGAAAGCCGCCGTTCCGGCGTACCGCCTGGTCGCAGAGGTGTCTTTCCTTGGGTATGTGGGGCGTTTCACACCCCGACACGGGGGAGTGACCTGGTGGAGAGTCGTCGCGGCCCGCTCAAGAGTGCGGTACCGTCCAACGTCGTGAGCCCTGTACGTCGCTGTTCGCGCACCGCCTGCGGCCGTCCCGCCGTCGCGACGCTGACGTACGTCTACGCCGACTCGACCGCGGTCCTCGGCCCGCTCGCCACCTACGCCGAACCCCACTGCTACGACCTGTGCGCCGAGCACTCCGAGCGCCTCACCGCGCCGCGTGGCTGGGAGGTCGTCCGTCTCCTCGACGGGTCCGCCCCGGCGCAGCCCAGCGGGGACGACCTGGAAGCGCTCGCCAACGCCGTGCGTGAGGCGGCCCGCCCCCAGGAGCGGGCGGCCGGTGCCGGCGGCGGCGCGCGCGGGGCCGACCCGATGGAGGTCGCCCGCCGCGGCCACCTGCGGGTTCTGCGCTCCCCGGACAACTGAGCCGCGCGCTCCGGCCGTCCCGCGATATCCCTTCACCGCACACCCATTGACGCCTGCTTGGCGCGGACACGACCATTCCGGTGACGCAGCGAGAAATCGCTTTCGCATGGCGGAATCCGGGAGGCGCCCGTGTACGTCCAGGAACTGGAACCCGTCGCCGGATCGCTCGGCCTCTCCGCCCTCGTGGCGGCCCTTCCGCTGCTGATCGTGCTGGTGCTGCTCGGCGGTGTCCGGATGAAGGCGCACCTCGCGGGCCTGATCGGCCTGGCGTCGGCCGTCGCGGTGGCCTGGCTGGCGTACGGGATGCCGCTGGACCAGACGCTCTCCAGCGGCGTCCAGGGCGCCGTCTTCGGGCTCTTCCCCATCATGTGGATCGTCGTCAACGCCCTGTGGATCTATCGGATGACGGTCCGCACCCGCCACTTCGACGTCCTGCGCCGCTCCTTCGGCCGGCTCTCCGACGACCCCCGCGTCCAGGCGCTGGTCGTCGCCTTCTGCTTCGGCGCCCTGCTGGAGGCGCTGGCCGGGTTCGGCGCCCCCGTCGCGATCTCCGCCGTGATGCTGGTGGCCCTCGGCTTCGACCCCGTACGCGCCGCCGTCGTCGCGCTGGTCGCCAACACCGCGCCGGTGGCGTTCGGCGCGATGGGCACGCCCGTCGTCACGCTCGCCCAGGTCACCGGGCTCCCGCTGGACTCCGTGGCGTCCGTCGTCGGCCGCCAGACCCCGCTGCTGGCCCTCGTGGTGCCGCTCGTGCTCGTCTGGCTGGTCGACGGCCGGCGTGGACTGCGTGAGACCTGGATCCCCGCCCTGGTGTGCGGCGTCGCCTTCGCCGTGGCGCAGTTCGCCGCCTCCAACTACGTCTCCGCCCAGCTCGCCGACATCGGCGCCGCCCTCGCCGGCGCGGGCGCCCTGATGGCCGTGCCCCGCTCCCGCGTGCCCGCCACCGAGTCCGTACGGGCCTCCGTCCTCACCGGCACCCGCAGCGAGGAACTGGACGCCGACGACCCGCGCGGCGAGGTCGTGCGGGCGTACGCCCCCTACGCGCTGATCGTCGCGATCTTCGCCGTCGCGCAGATCCCGGCCGTCAAGGACTGGCTGGCCGGCGCCACCCGGACCTGGAACTGGCCGCTGCTGGACGTCGCCGGCCCCGACGGCGAGCCCGTCGGCGGCAACACCTTCAGCCTGCCGCTCGTCTCCACCGGCGGGACGCTCGTGCTGCTCGCCGGGCTCGCCACCGCGGCCGTCCTCGGCGTCCACGCGCGCGTCGCGGTCAAGGAGTGGCTGGAGACCGTGCGCGAGCTGCGGTTCGCGCTGCTCACGGTGACCAGCGTGCTCGCCCTCGCCTACGTCATGAACCTCTCCGGACAGGCCGCCACCATCGGCCATTTCGTGGCGGGCGCCGGCGCGGGCCTCGCCTTCCTGTCCCCGGTGCTGGGCTGGTTCGGCGTCGCCGTGTCCGGCTCCGACACCTCCGCCAACGCCCTCTTCGGCGCCCTCCAGGTCACCGCCGCCCAGCAGTCCGGCCTCTCACCCGAACTGCTCGCCGCCGCCAACAGCTCCGGCGGCGTGCTCGGCAAGATGATCTCGCCGCAGAACCTCGCCATCGCCTGCGCGGCCGTCGGACTCGCGGGCCGCGAGGGCGACCTGCTGCGCAAGGTGCTGCCCTGGAGCCTCGGCCTGCTGCTCGTGATGTGCCTGATCGTGGTGGGCCAGAGCACGGCGGTGCTCGGCTGGATGCTGCCGTGAGCCTCCGCGACGGCCGTGCCGGACGCTACGGGTAGTTTGTGGTGACCGACAGGACTTCCGGAAGGGCTGGCCGTGGCTGCTGATCTCTCGCAGATCGTGAAGGCGTACGACGTGCGCGGGGTCGTCCCCGACCAGTGGGACGAGCCGCTCGCCGAGCTCTTCGGAGCCGCCTTCGTGCGGGTGACCTCCGCGACCGCCGTCGTCACCGGCCACGACATGCGCCCCTCGTCGCCCGGCCTGTCCGCCGCCTTCGCCCGCGGCGCGGCCGGCCAGGGCGCCGACGTCACCGAGATCGGCCTGTGCTCCACCGACCAGCTGTACTACGCCTCGGGTGCGCTGGACCTGCCCGGCGCGATGTTCACCGCCTCGCACAACCCGGCGCGGTACAACGGCATCAAGCTGTGCCGCGCCGGCGCCGCCCCCGTCGGCCAGGACACCGGCCTCGCCGACATCCGCGCCCTCGTCGAGGAGTGGAGCGACACGGGCGTCCCCCGGCCGGCCGCCGCCACCGGGACGGTCACCCGCCGCGACACCCTCGACGACTACGCGGCCCACCTGCGCTCCCTCGTCGACCTCACCGGCATCCGCCCGCTGAAGGTCGTCGTCGACGCCGGCAACGGCATGGGCGGCCACACCGTCCCCACCGTCCTCGCCGGACTGCCGCTCACGCTCGTCCCGATGTACTTCGAGCTCGACGGCACCTTCCCCAACCACGAGGCCAACCCGCTCGACCCGGCCAACCTCGTCGACCTGCAGAAGCGGGTCCGCGAGGAGGGCGCCGACCTCGGCCTCGCCTTCGACGGCGACGCCGACCGCTGCTTCGTCGTCGACGAGCGCGGCGAACCGGTCTCGCCCTCGGCCGTCACCGCCCTGGTCGCCTCCCGCGAACTGGCGCGCAACGGCGGCACGGGCACCGTCATCCACAACCTGATCACCTCCCGGTCCGTCCCCGAGGTCGTCCGGGAGAACGGCGGCACCCCCGAACGCACCCGCGTGGGCCACTCCTTCATCAAGGCCGAGATGGCCAGGACCGGCGCCATCTTCGGCGGTGAGCACTCCGCCCACTACTACTTCCGCGACTTCTGGAACGCCGACACCGGCATGCTGGCCGCCCTGCACGTCCTCGCCGCGCTCGGCGAACAGCAGGGCACCCTGTCCGCGCTCGTCGACCAGTACGACCGCTACGCGGGCTCCGGCGAGATCAACTCCACCGTCGACGACCAGACCGCCCGCCTCGCCGCGATCCGCGCCGCCTACCAGGGCCGCGAGGGCATCACCCTCGACGACCTGGACGGCCTCACCGTCTCCGCCGCCGACTGGTGGTTCAACGTCCGCCCCAGCAACACCGAACCGCTGCTGCGGCTGAACGCCGAGGCCCGGGACGAGGCCACCATGATCCGCGTCCGCGACGAGGCCCTCGCCCTGATCAGGCAGTAGTCCCCGAGCCCCGACGGCCGGGGCGGCCACCGCCGGTGGGGACCGCCCCGGACCCGCCGCGCGGCCCCCACCGGCGGTACCCTGACCAGCACATCCACCAGCGAAGGGACCCTCATGCCTCTCGAAGCCGGCCTCCTGGAGATCCTGGCCTGCCCGGCCTGCCACTCCCCCCTCGAGGAGCGGGACACCGAGCTGGTCTGCACCGGCCAGGACTGCGGACTCGCCTACCCGGTCCGCGACGGCATCCCCGTCCTCCTCGTCGACGAGGCCCGCCGCCCGCAGTAGCCGCCGCCGCGCGCCCGGAGCCCCCGCGTACCGCCCCGCCGATCGGAGCCAGTCGCCCATGCTCGACGAATCGCTGCTCGACTCACCGGAGGGCCTCGCCGAGGCCGACCACCGCGCCCTGCTCCGCGGCGCCGCCGAGGCCGGGGCCCGCGTCCGCACCGCGGCACGGCACGCCGCCGAGGCGGGCGTGGGCGACCTGAAGCCCGACGGCCGCCCCCGCGCCGTGCTCATCGCCGGGCCCGGCGCCGCCGCCACCCAGACCGCCGACCTGCTCGGCACGCTGGCCGGCGCCGGCAGCCCCGTCACGCGCCTCGCCCCCACCGGCGTCGCGCCCGCCGCGGGCGCCCTGCGCTGGGAACTGCCGGGCTGGGCCGGGTCCGTGGACCTGCTGCTGATCGCCACCCCGGACGGCACCGAACCGGGCCTGTCCCTGCTCTGCGAGCAGGCCTACCGGCGCGGCCTCACCGTCGTCGCCGTCGCCCCCGCCGGCACTCCGCTCGCCGAGACCCTCTCCGGCAGCCACGGCCTGTGCGTCCCCATGGCCGTCGCGCCCTACGACCACGACGAACCCCTCGCCGCCTCCGCGCCCGGCGTGCTGTGGGCGATGCTCACCCCGCTGCTCGCCCTGCTGGACCGCACCGGCCTGCTCACCGCGCCGCCGGACGCCCTGCAGAAGGTCGCCGACCGCCTCGACACCGTCGCCGAACGCTGCGGGCCCGCCGTCGCCACGTACAGCAACGCGGCCAAGACCCTCGCCGCCGAACTCGCCGACGCGCTGCCCGTCGTGTGGACCGAGGGCGTCTCGGCCGGACCGGCGGGACGGCGCTTCGCCGCCGCGCTCGCCGAGCTGTCCGGCACCCCCGCCGTCGTCGCCGAACTGCCCGAGGCCCTCGCCGCGCACAGCGCCCTGCTCGCCGGACCGCTCGCCGCAGGCGCCGACCCGGACGACTTCTTCCGCGACCGCGTGGAGGAACCGCCCGCCCTGCACGCCCGCGTGGTGCTGCTCCGCGACCGGCCCCTCGGCGGCCTCACCGCCGCCCCCGCCGCCCGCGAACTGGCCCTCACCCACGACACGCCGATCAGCGAGCTGGAACCGGAGGAGGGCGGCGACCTGGAGACCCTCGCGGAACTGATCGCCGTCACCGATTTCGCCGCCGTTTACCTGGCGCTCGCCTCGGCACACCGATGATGCCGAAGACCCCCTGACCCCCGCGCGGACGCCCGGCCCGGCGCGCGCGTACGAGAACCGGCAGAAGGAACGCGAAGAGCCCCATGGACCGCCTCGACAACACCGTCCGCCCCTACGCCTGGGGCTCCACCACCGCCATCCCGCGGCTGCTCGGGACCGAGCCGACCGGCGAACCGCAGGCGGAGATGTGGATGGGCGCACACCCCGGCGCGCCCTCGCGCACCGGCCGGGGCACCCTCGCCGAGGTCATCGACGCCGACCCCGGGCGCGAGCTCGGAGCCGCCGCGGTCGCCAAGTTCGGGCCCCGCCTGCCGTTCCTGCTCAAACTCCTCGCCGCCGGCTCCCCGCTGTCCCTCCAGGTCCACCCCGACCGGGCCCAGGCGCAGGCGGGTTACGAGGACGAGGAGCGCCGTGGCGTCCCCGTCACCGCCCCGCACCGCAACTACAAGGACGCCAACCACAAGCCCGAACTGATCTGCGCCCTCACCGAGTTCGACGGCCTGTGCGGCTTCCGCGACCCGCTGCGCGCCGCCGAACTTCTCGACGGCCTCGGCGTGGACTCCCTGAAGCCGTACGTGGACCTGCTGCACGCCCGCCCCGAGGAGGCGGCGCTGCGCGAGGTGCTCACCGCCGTACTCACCGCCGACCGCGAGGAGATGGCCCGCACCGTCACGGAGACGGCCGCCGCCTGCGACCGTCTCGGCGGCGAGTACGCCCCCTACGCCGGCATCGCCCACCACTACCCGGGCGACCCCGGCGTCATCGCCGCGATGCTCCTCAACCACGTCCGGCTGCAGCCCGGCGAGGCGCTGTACCTCGGCGCCGGCGTGCCGCACGCCTACCTCGACGGCCTCGGCGTCGAGATCATGGCCAACTCCGACAACGTCCTGCGCTGCGGCCTCACCCCCAAGCACGTCGACGTCCCCGAACTGCTGCGCATCGTCCGCTTCGAGGCGGCCGACCCCGGCGTGCTCCGCCCGGAGGCAGGACCGGACGACGAGGAGGTCTACGAGACCCCCACCGACGAGTTCCGGCTCTCCCGTTACGTCCTCCCCGAGGGCGCCCCCGCCCACGACCTCACCCTCGACGCCCCGCAGATCCTGCTGTGCACCGCCGGCGCCGTCCGCGCGGGCGAGCACGACCTGACGCCCGGACAGTCCGTGTTCGTCCCCGCGGGTGAGAAGGCCGAGGTCTCGGGTACCGGAACTGTCTTCCGGGCCACCGTCGTCCTCTGAGCGGTCCATCACGACGACCTGACGCGCCGTCGCCGGGCGGGGCTGCAACAATGGCCCACCGTCACAGCACGGGCGACGGCCCGACGGCAGGCGCACCCGCCTGCCGCGACCTCAACGGCGTACGAAGGGACAACGCGAACACATGAGCGCGTCAGGCGGCACCAAGGCGATCGTGGCGGCACTGGCCGCCAACCTCGCGATCGCGGTAGCGAAGTTCGTGGCGTTCGTCTTCAGCGGCTCCTCGTCGATGCTCGCCGAGTCCGTGCACTCGGTCGCCGACTCCGGCAACCAGGCACTGCTGCTCGTCGGCGGCAAGAAGGCCCAGCGCAAGGCCTCCCCGGAGCACCCCTTCGGCTACGGCCGCGAGCGGTACATCTACGCCTTCCTCGTCTCCATCGTGCTGTTCTCGGTCGGCGGCATGTTCGCCCTCTACGAGGGCTACGAGAAGATCAAGCACCCGCACGAGCTGGAGCACTGGTACTGGCCGGTCGGCGTGCTGGTCTTCGCGATCATCGCCGAGAGCTTCTCCTTCCGGACCGCCATCAAGGAGTCCAACGTCCTGCGCGGTCACCGCTCCTGGAAGGAGTTCGTCCGCCACGCCAAGGCGCCCGAGCTGCCGGTCGTCCTCCTGGAGGACCTCGGCGCGCTCGTCGGTCTGGTGCTCGCCCTCGGCGGCGTCGGCCTGGCCCTCGCCACCGGCGACAGCGTCTGGGACGGCATCGGCACCCTCTGCATCGGCGTCCTGCTCATCCTGATCGCCCTGGTGCTCGCCGCCGAGACCAAGTCGCTGCTGCTGGGCGAGGCCGCGGGCGTCGAGGAGACCCGCAAGATCGAGGCCGCCGTCGTCGACGGCGACACCGTCACCCGCATCATCCACATGCGCACCCTCCACCTCGGCCCGGAGGAGCTGCTGGTCGCCGCCAAGATCGCCGTCCGGCACGACGAGACCGCCGGGGAGATCGCCGCCGCCATCGACGCCGCCGAGTCCCGCATCCGCGACGCCGTGCCGATCGCCCGGGTGATCTACCTCGAGCCCGACATCTACAGCGAGACCGAGGCCGCCAAGGGGCCCGACCCCGAGGCCACGCCCGGCGGCCCCACCCAGCCGGACGCAGCGCACTGACCCACCCCGACATCCCCGTCAGGCCGTTCCCGGACCGCACAGCGGCCCCAGAACGGCCTGATGTGTTCGCGGCCGGACTGGGGACCGCCGGGCGGGTCGGTGTAGCTTGGGACGGAGCCAGACGTCGCTGCTGATGGCGGTCGGGCGGTCCCACCGCGGACCGGCCGAGGGAGAGAGGGCCTCCGACGGACTGCGCTGCGCGTACGCGGGCATGCCTGTGCCCTCCTCGGGCACCCCTGTGTCCGCCGCCGCGCAGACCAGCCGTACCCACCTCGACCCAACCCGAGGAGCAGCCCGTAATGACGACTGTCGACAACCGACAGGACTTCAAGGTCGCCGATCTCTCCCTGGCCGAGTTCGGCCGCAAGGAGATCACCCTCGCCGAGCACGAGATGCCCGGCCTGATGGCGATCCGCAAGGAGTACGCCGACGCCCAGCCCCTGGCCGGCGCCCGGATCACCGGCTCCCTGCACATGACCGTGCAGACCGCCGTCCTCATCGAGACCCTGGTCGCGCTCGGCGCGCGGGTCCGCTGGGCGTCCTGCAACATCTTCTCCACCCAGGACCACGCCGCGGCCGCCATCGCCGTCGGTCCGAACGGCACGCCCGACAACCCGCAGGGCGTCCCCGTCTTCGCCTGGAAGGGCGAGACGCTCGAGGAGTACTGGTGGTGCACCGAGCAGGCGCTGACCTGGCCGGACAGCCCCACCGGCGGCCCGAACATGATCCTCGACGACGGCGGCGACGCCACGCTCCTGGTCCACAAGGGCGTGGAGTACGAGAAGGACGGCAAGGCGCCCTCCCCGGACACCGCCGAGTCCGACGAGCACCGGGTCATCCTGGAGCTCCTCAACCGCACCCTCGCGGAGAACCCGCAGAAGTGGACCCAGCTGTCCTCCGAGATCCGCGGTGTCACCGAGGAGACCACGACAGGCGTCCACCGTCTGTACGAGATGCAGCGTGACGGCACCCTGCTGTTCCCGGCGATCAACGTGAACGACGCCGTGACGAAGTCGAAGTTCGACAACAAGTACGGCTGCCGCCACTCCCTGGTCGACGGCATCAACCGCGCCACGGACACCCTGATCGGCGGCAAGACCGCCGTCGTGTGCGGCTACGGCGACGTCGGCAAGGGCTGTGCGGAGTCGCTGCGCGGCCAGGGCGCCCGGGTGATCGTCACGGAGATCGACCCGATCTGCGCGCTGCAGGCGGCGATGGACGGCTACCAGGTCACCACGCTCGACGAGGTCGTCGAGACGGCCGACATCTTCATCACCACGACCGGCAACAAGGACATCATCATGGCCTCGGACATGGCCAGGATGAAGCACCAGGCCATCGTCGGGAACATCGGCCACTTCGACAACGAGATCGACATGGCCGGTCTGGCGAAGATCCCGGGCATCGTCAAGGACGAGATCAAGCCGCAGGTCCACACCTGGACGTTCCCCGACGGCAAGAAGATCATCGTGCTGTCCGAGGGCCGCCTGCTGAACCTGGGCAACGCCACCGGTCACCCGTCGTTCGTGATGTCCAACTCCTTCGCGGACCAGACCCTGGCCCAGATCGAGCTGTTCACCAAGCCCGACGAGTACCCGACCGGCGTCTACGTGCTGCCCAAGCACCTCGACGAGAAGGTCGCCCGCCTCCACCTGGACGCGCTCGGCGTCAAGCTCACCACGCTGCGCAAGGACCAGGCCGACTACATCGGCGTGAAGGTGGAGGGCCCGTACAAGCCCGACCACTACCGCTACTGAGCCGGCAGCTCCTCACCGAGCCCGAGCCCCGAGGCAGGCCCCCGCACCCCCGTGCCGGGGGCCTGCCCCGTTGTCGGACCGGCGACCGGCCCCGCCCTCACGACCCAGGACCCCCATGCCCCGCGGCCGCTATTCGCTCCACGATCCGCACGATCACACCCCCCTCGCGGACGAACACTTCCAGTGCGCCCCCGGCCCGTCCGGCTGGCGCTACGTCTCCCGGCTCACCGCCCCCGACGGCGGTCACACGGGCTCGGTCGACCTCACCCTCGACGCCCTCGGCCGCCCCCTCCGCCTCGAACTGCACGCCGCGAGCTGGCAGGTCCGCGGCGCCGCCCTCGACGGCGTCACCTGGGTCCGCACCGACCCCACCGGAACTCACGCCACCGAAGGCAATGTGCGCGCCCACGCCTTCACCGGCTCGTCCCCGGCCTTCCTCGTCGCAACCGCCCGTCTCCTGCGCCTCACCCCCTCCGCCGCGGCCACCCGCGTACGCCTCGTCGCCTTCACCGACCCGGTCCTCGCCCCCCGCACCGTGGACCAGTCCTGGGCGCTGGTCGACAGAGAAACACACCCCACTGACAACGGCCCCCTGACCGTGGACGCGTACCAGGTCACGGCCCTGGACACGGGCGAACAGCACACCGTGCACCTGGCCGGCGACGTCGTCCTGTCGGCGCCCGGCGTCGAGCTGGAGGACCTGGACTCACCGCCGTCGGACCTCGGCTGAAGGACTGCCGTCGGCGGCGGTCAGGCGGGCGGCACGAACCCCGTCGCGGGCCGCTCGGCGGACGCACCGGGGGTCTCGCTGTTCGAGCCAGGGGCGACCGGCGACGCCGGCGGAGACACGGGGGTGGGCGAAACGGCGGGCGGCGGCAGCACGGGCCCGCCCCGACCGGGGACAGCGGGAGAGGCCGCGGCCCCTCCGCCGCCGAACGTCCGCTGCGCCTCCCGCGTCTGCCGCTCCTGCAGCACGGCCGCCAGATACATCGCGGGCGGCACCCCCGGAGGCACCGGCGCCCCGGTCCGCCCGGCCACGTCGGACGCCAGCCGCTCCGCCATCGACCAGCCGACCTGCGGATCGAGCTGCCGCATCCGCGTCAGGTACTGCCGGACGGCGAGCCACAGACCGTCGGGCACCGCCGACAGGTCGAGCCCGGAGAAGCGTCCCGCCAACCACGGCGGAGGCGGCGGCACGAAACCGCCCTGCGCGGCCGGCACCCGCTCCCGCACGACCAGCGTCCCCGCGAAGACGTCCCCCAGCCGCCGGCCACGCGCGGACACCAGCGAGGCGATGCAGGCCACGACCCCGAACGTCATCAGGATCTCGATCACCCCGAGCAGCCCCCGCACCAGCGCGTGCCGGAACCGGATCGGCCCGCCGTCGTCCCGCACCACCCGCAGCCCGCACGCCAGCTTCCCGAGCGACCGCCCGTGGGTCAGCGTCTCCACCAGGATCGGCGCCCCCACCAGCACCAGGACGAACGACGCGATCGACACCGCCGTCCGCGCCGCCTCGTCCAGCGAGGCCGTCGCCGCCACCAGACCGAGGGTCACCAGGACGTACACGGTCACGGCCGCCGCCAGGTCCAGCAGCACGGCCAGCCCCCTGCTGGGCAGCTTCGCGGGGCGCAGTTCCAACGCCACCGCCTCGCCCGTCACCAGCTCACTCACGCCCGCCGCCTCTCCTGGGTCTGCCCCGAACACCGCCAGTCTGCCAAGCTGATGGCACATCGCACCGCAGTACGAACAGCCGAGGAGCAGGGACACCGATGGACCTCGACGTCTTCGTCTCCGCCCATCGCGCGGAGTGGGACCGCCTCGACGCCCTGCTCGGACGACGCCGCCGGCTCACCGGAGCCGAGGCCGACGAACTCGTCACCCTGTACCAGCGCGCCGCCACGCACCTCTCGGTGATCCAGTCGGCCGCCCCCGACCCCCAGCTCACCGGCCGGCTCAGCCAGCTGGTCGCCCGCGCGCGCAGCGCGGTGACCGGCACCCGCCGGGCGTCCTGGCGCGATGTCACGCACTTCCTGACCCACGGCTTCCCCGCGGCCGTCTACCGCGCGCGTCACTGGTGGGTGCCGACGGCGCTGATCTCCACGGCCGTGGCCGCGCTGCTCGGCTGGTGGATAGGCACCCACCCCGAGGTCCAGGCCTCCATAGCGGCGCCCGCGGAACTCCGCGAGATGACCCGCCCGGGCGGCCAGTACGAGACGTACTACTCCAGCAACCCGGCGACCTCGTTCGCCGCGCAGGTGTGGACGAACAACGCGTGGGCCGCCGCCCTGTGCCTGATCCTCGGCGTGTTCCTCGGCCTGCCGGTGCTGTGGATCCTCTTCCAGAACATGCTCAACCTGGGGGTCGGCTTCGGCCTGATGTCGTCCGCCGGACGCCTCGACACCTTCCTCGGTCTGGTCCTGCCGCACGGCCTGCTGGAGCTCACCGCGGTCTTCGTCGCCGCCGGCACGGGGCTGCGGCTCGGCTGGACGGTCGTCGACCCGGGCCCGCGCACCCGCCGCACCGCACTCGCCGAGGAAGGCCGGGCCGCCCTCGCCATGGCGATCGGCCTGGCTCTGGTCCTCTTCGTCTCGGGGGCCGTCGAAGGCTTCGTCACCCCGTCGGGCCTGCCCACCTGGGCCCGCATCACCATCGGCGTCGTCGCGGAACTGGCCTTCCTGGCGTACGTCTACATCCTCGGCGGACGCGCCGCTCGCGCGGGTGCCACCGGGGACGTGGAGGCATCCGAGCGAAGCGCCACCGTGCCCACGGCCGCCTGATGTGCGACCGGCCCCGGTGAGCTGCTAGTCTCCTCTTCGCCCCACGGGAGCTGTTGACGCGGCGCCGGTGGGGAGGTAGATTAGAACAGTTGCCTGGAGATGGGGTCTGACCCTGAAGGCAACGGTGAACATCTACTGGCTTCCCGGCGGGACGCAGATTCCGCGGAAGCACCCCCCGATAAGTCGGAATTCGAGGCCGGTCAATCCGCCCCGGAACTTCTGATAAAGTCGGATCCGCCGGAAAGGAAAGCGCGAAAGCGTTGACCTGGAAAGCACCGAGGAAATCGGATCGGAAATATCTGATAGAGTCGGAAACGCAAGACCGAAGGGAAGCGCCCGGAGGAAAGCCCGAGAGGGTGAGTACAAAGGAAGCGTCCGTTCCTTGAGAACTCAACAGCGTGCCAAAAGTCAACGCCAGATATGTTGATACCCCGTCCATCCGGTTCGGATGGTCGAGGTTCCTTTGAAGAAAACACAGCGAGGACGCTGTGAACGTCGGGACTATTCCTCCCGATGTTCCGCTCTCGTGATGTGTGCACCCGATCACGGGTAAACATTCACGGAGAGTTTGATCCTGGCTCAGGACGAACGCTGGCGGCGTGCTTAACACATGCAAGTCGAACGATGAACCTCCTTCGGGAGGGGATTAGTGGCGAACGGGTGAGTAACACGTGGGCAATCTGCCCTGCACTCTGGGACAAGCCCTGGAAACGGGGTCTAATACCGGATACTGATCATCTTGGGCATCCTTGGTGATCGAAAGCTCCGGCGGTGCAGGATGAGCCCGCGGCCTATCAGCTTGTTGGTGAGGTAATGGCTCACCAAGGCGACGACGGGTAGCCGGCCTGAGAGGGCGACCGGCCACACTGGGACTGAGACACGGCCCAGACTCCTACGGGAGGCAGCAGTGGGGAATATTGCACAATGGGCGAAAGCCTGATGCAGCGACGCCGCGTGAGGGATGACGGCCTTCGGGTTGTAAACCTCTTTCAGCAGGGAAGAAGCGAAAGTGACGGTACCTGCAGAAGAAGCGCCGGCTAACTACGTGCCAGCAGCCGCGGTAATACGTAGGGCGCGAGCGTTGTCCGGAATTATTGGGCGTAAAGAGCTCGTAGGCGGCTTGTCGCGTCGGTTGTGAAAGCCCGGGGCTTAACCCCGGGTCTGCAGTCGATACGGGCAGGCTAGAGTTCGGTAGGGGAGATCGGAATTCCTGGTGTAGCGGTGAAATGCGCAGATATCAGGAGGAACACCGGTGGCGAAGGCGGATCTCTGGGCCGATACTGACGCTGAGGAGCGAAAGCGTGGGGAGCGAACAGGATTAGATACCCTGGTAGTCCACGCCGTAAACGGTGGGCACTAGGTGTGGGCGACATTCCACGTCGTCCGTGCCGCAGCTAACGCATTAAGTGCCCCGCCTGGGGAGTACGGCCGCAAGGCTAAAACTCAAAGGAATTGACGGGGGCCCGCACAAGCGGCGGAGCATGTGGCTTAATTCGACGCAACGCGAAGAACCTTACCAAGGCTTGACATACACCGGAAAACCCTGGAGACAGGGTCCCCCTTGTGGTCGGTGTACAGGTGGTGCATGGCTGTCGTCAGCTCGTGTCGTGAGATGTTGGGTTAAGTCCCGCAACGAGCGCAACCCTTGTCCCGTGTTGCCAGCAGGCCCTTGTGGTGCTGGGGACTCACGGGAGACCGCCGGGGTCAACTCGGAGGAAGGTGGGGACGACGTCAAGTCATCATGCCCCTTATGTCTTGGGCTGCACACGTGCTACAATGGCCGGTACAATGAGCTGCGATACCGCGAGGTGGAGCGAATCTCAAAAAGCCGGTCTCAGTTCGGATTGGGGTCTGCAACTCGACCCCATGAAGTCGGAGTCGCTAGTAATCGCAGATCAGCATTGCTGCGGTGAATACGTTCCCGGGCCTTGTACACACCGCCCGTCACGTCACGAAAGTCGGTAACACCCGAAGCCGGTGGCCCAACCCCTTGTGGGAGGGAGCTGTCGAAGGTGGGACTGGCGATTGGGACGAAGTCGTAACAAGGTAGCCGTACCGGAAGGTGCGGCTGGATCACCTCCTTTCTAAGGAGCACTTCTTACTCGGACTTGTCCGGGTCAGAGGCCAGTACATCGGCGAACGTCTGATGCTGGTTGCTCATGGGTGGAACGTTGACTACTCGGCACGGTCCAGGATGGACCAGGCGCTAGTACTGCTCTTCGGGGCGTGGAACGCTGATCTGGTCAACTGACTGTGTCGGGCACGCTGTTGGGTGTCTGAGGGTTCGGCCGCATGGTCGCCTTCAGTGCCGGCCCCGGTAAAGATCTGCTTCGGTGGGTTGTGACGGGTGGTTGGTCGTTGTTTGAGAACTGCACAGTGGACGCGAGCATCTGTGGCCAAGTTTTTAAGGGCGCACGGTGGATGCCTTGGCACCAGGAACCGATGAAGGACGTGGGAGGCCACGATAGGCCCCGGGGAGTCGTCAACCAGGCTTTGATCCGGGGGTGTCCGAATGGGGAAACCCGGCAGTCGTCATGGGCTGTCACCCTTGCCTGAACACATAGGGCAAGTGGAGGGAACGCGGGGAAGTGAAACATCTCAGTACCCGCAGGAAGAGAAAACAACCGTGATTCCGGGAGTAGTGGCGAGCGAAACCGGATGAGGCCAAACCGTATGCGTGTGAGACCCGGCAGGGGTTGCGCATTCGGGGTTGTGGGATCTCTCTTTCATGGTCTGCCGGCCATGAGACGAGTCAGAAACCGTTGATGTAGGCGAAGGACATGCGAAAGGTCCGGCGTAGAGGGTAAGACCCCCGTAGTCGAAACGTCAGCGGCTCGTTTGAGAGACACCCAAGTAGCACGGGGCCCGAGAAATCCCGTGTGAATCTGGCGGGACCACCCGCTAAGCCTAAATATTCCCTGGTGACC
This sequence comes from Streptomyces sp. GB4-14, assembly GCF_022696125.1. Lineage (NCBI taxonomy): Bacteria > Bacillati > Actinomycetota > Actinomycetes > Kitasatosporales > Streptomycetaceae > Streptomyces > Streptomyces sp. GB4-14. Next base: position 3,948,750 of record NZ_RZHO01000002.1, read on the forward strand.
GATAGCGGATAGTACCGTGAGGGAATGGTGAAAAGTACCGCGGGAGCGGAGTGAAATAGTACCTGAAACCGTGTGCCTACAAGCCGTGGGAGCGTCGGAACAAGGCTTGCCTTGTTCTCGTGACTGCGTGCCTTTTGAAGAATGAGCCTGCGAGTTTGCGGTGTGTTGCGAGGTTAACCCGGGTGGGGAAGCCGTAGCGAAAGCGAGTCCGAACAGGGCGTTTCAGTAGCACGCTCAAGACCCGAAGCGGAGTGATCTAGCCATGGGCAGGTTGAAGCGGAGGTAAGACTTCGTGGAGGACCGAACCCACCAGGGTTGAAAACCTGGGGGATGACCTGTGGTTAGGGGTGAAAGGCCAATCAAACTCCGTGATAGCTGGTTCTCCCCGAAATGCATTTAGGTGCAGCGTCGTGTGTTTCTTGCCGGAGGTAGAGCACTGGATAGGCGATGGGCCCTACCGGGTTACTGACCTTAGCCAAACTCCGAATGCCGGTAAGTGAGAGCGCGGCAGTGAGACTGTGGGGGATAAGCTCCATGGTCGAGAGGGAAACAGCCCAGAGCATCGACTAAGGCCCCTAAGCGTACGCTAAGTGGGAAAGGATGTGGAGTCGCACAGACAACCAGGAGGTTGGCTTAGAAGCAGCCACCCTTGAAAGAGTGCGTAATAGCTCACTGGTCTAGTGATTCCGCGCCGACAATGTAGCGGGGCTCAAGCGTACCGCCGAAGTCGTGTCATTGCAGCAGATAGCCCCAACGGGTGCTGTGATGGGTAGGGGAGCGTCGTCTGCCGGGTGAAGCAGCCGCGGAAGCGAGTTGTGGACGGTTGACGAGTGAGAATGCAGGCATGAGTAGCGATTCACACGTGAGAAACGTGTGCGCCGATTGACTAAGGGTTCCTGGGTCAAGCTGATCTGCCCAGGGTAAGTCGGGACCTAAGGCGAGGCCGACAGGCGTAGTCGATGGATAACCGGTTGATATTCCGGTACCCGCTGTGAAGCGTCAAACATCGAATCCAGTGATGCTAAGCCCGTGAAGCCGCCGGCTGAGTCTTCGGACGAGGTCGGAGTGGTGGAGCCGGTGACCCGAGCTGGTAGTAGGTGAGTGATGGGGTGACGCAGGAAGGTAGTCCATCCCGGGCGGTGGTTGTCCCGGGGTAAGGGTGTAGGACGGTGTGTAGGCAAATCCGCACACCATGTGTCTGAGACCTGATGCCGAGCCGATTGTGGTGAAGTGGATGATCCTATGCTGTCGAGAAAAGCCTCTAGCGAGTTTCATGGCGGCCCGTACCCTAAACCGACTCAGGTGGTCAGGTAGAGAATACCGAGGCGTTCGGGTGAACTATGGTTAAGGAACTCGGCAAAATGCCCCCGTAACTTCGGGAGAAGGGGGGCCACACCTGGTGATAGCACTTGCTGCTAGAGCTGGGGGTGGCCGCAGAGACCAGCGAGAAGCGACTGTTTACTAAAAACACAGGTCCGTGCGAAGCCGTAAGGCGATGTATACGGACTGACGCCTGCCCGGTGCTGGAACGTTAAGGGGACCGGTTAGCTCACTTTCGGGTGGGCGAAGCTGAGAACTTAAGCGCCAGTAAACGGCGGTGGTAACTATAACCATCCTAAGGTAGCGAAATTCCTTGTCGGGTAAGTTCCGACCTGCACGAATGGCGTAACGACTTCTCGACTGTCTCAACCATAGGCCCGGTGAAATTGCACTACGAGTAAAGATGCTCGTTTCGCGCAGCAGGACGGAAAGACCCCGGGACCTTTACTACAGTTTGATATTGGTGTTCGGTTCGGCTTGTGTAGGATAGCTGGGAGACTGTGAAGCTCGGACGCCAGTTCGGGTGGAGTCGTCGTTGAAATACCAGTCTGGTCGTGCTGGATGTCTAACCTGGGTCCGTGATCCGGATCAGGGACAGTGTCTGATGGGTAGTTTAACTGGGGCGGTTGCCTCCTAAAGGGTAACGGAGGCGCCCAAAGGTTCCCTCAGCCTGGTTGGCAATCAGGTGTTGAGTGTAAGTGCACAAGGGAGCTTGACTGTGAGACCGACGGGTCGAGCAGGGACGAAAGTCGGGACTAGTGATCCGGCGGTGGCTTGTGGAAGCGCCGTCGCTCAACGGATAAAAGGTACCCCGGGGATAACAGGCTGATCTTCCCCAAGAGTCCATATCGACGGGATGGTTTGGCACCTCGATGTCGGCTCGTCGCATCCTGGGGCTGGAGTCGGTCCCAAGGGTTGGGCTGTTCGCCCATTAAAGCGGTACGCGAGCTGGGTTTAGAACGTCGTGAGACAGTTCGGTCCCTATCCGCTGTGCGCGTAGGAGTCTTGAGAAGGGCTGTCCCTAGTACGAGAGGACCGGGACGGACGAACCTCTGGTGTGCCAGTTGTTCTGCCAAGGGCATGGCTGGTTGGCTACGTTCGGGAGGGATAACCGCTGAAAGCATCTAAGCGGGAAGCCTGCTTCGAGATGAGGACTCCCACCTCCTAGAGAGGGTAAGGCTCCCAGTAGACGACTGGGTTGATAGGCCGGATATGGAAGCACGGTAACGTGTGGAGTTGACCGGTACTAATAGGCCGAGGGCTTGTCCTCAGTTGCTCGCGTCCACTGTGTTGGTTCTGAAACCACGAACAACCCCATGCCATGGTCACGGCATGGTGCGGTTGTCAGTTTCATAGTGTTTCGGTGGTCATAGCGTAGGGGAAACGCCCGGTTACATTCCGAACCCGGAAGCTAAGCCTTACAGCGCCGATGGTACTGCAGGGGGGACCCTGTGGGAGAGTAGGACGCCGCCGAACAATTCTTGAGAAAGCCCCCGTGCCATTCGGCACGGGGGCTTTCTGCGTTACGGGGCCGTCCCCCGCGCCCGCTCTCGTCCTACAGCCGCCCCGCCGACTTCAGCGCCAGATACGCGTCCGCCAGTGCCGGCGCCAGTTCCTCCGGGGTCGCGTCCACGACCGTCACCCCGCGGCGGCGGAGCTGTTCGGCTGTGCGGTCGCGTTCCGTGTGGGCCTGTGCGGCAGCCGCGGCCTCGTACACCGCGTCCACGTCTCCACGACCCCCCGCCATGGACGCGACATGCGGGTCGGCCACCGAGGCCAGCAGGACCGTGTGGCGCTGTGTCAGGCGGCTCAGGACAGGCAGCAGGCCCTCCTCCACCGGTGTCGCGTCCAGCGTCGTCAGAAGCACGATCAGGGAGCGGCGTGAGGCCGTTCGGAGTGCCGCCGCCGTCAGGCCGCGGGCGTCCGTCTCCACCAGCTCGGGTTCCAGCGTGGCCATCGCGTTCACCAGCGACGGCAGGAGATCGCCGGACGCGTGGCCCTGTACCAGGGCGCGTACCCGGCGGTCGTAGGCCAGCAGGTCGACGCGGTCGCCGGCACGGGAGGCCAGGGCGGCGAGGAGCAGGGCCGCGTCCATGGAGGCGTCCAGGCGCGGTGCGTCGCCCACACGGCCCGCCGAGGTGCGGCCGGTGTCGAGGACGAGCAGGATGTGCCGGTCGCGCTCCGGGCGCCAGGTGCGTACCGCGACCTCCGACTGCCGGGCGGTGGCGCGCCAGTCGATGGAGCGGGTGTCGTCGCCCGGGACGTAGGCGCGGAGGCTGTCGAACTCGGTGCCCTCCCCCCGCGTCAGGACGCTGGTGCGGCCGTCCAGTTCGCGCAGGCGCGCCAGCTTGGACGGCAGGTGCTTGCGGCTGGTGAACGGCGGCAGGACGCGAACCGTCCACGGCACTTTGTGGGTGCCCTGGCGGGTGAACAGGCCGAGCGGACCGTAGGAGCGGACAGTGACGCGGTCCGCCTGGCGGTCGCCCCGGCGGGTCGGGCGCAGGCGGGTCGTCACGCGGCGGCGTTCCCCCGCGGGGATGGTCAGCCGGTGCCGGGACGCCTCCGTCTCCGTGCCGGGCGTCCAGCTGCTCGGCGGCCAGGCGTCGCGGAGACGGGCGCGCAGCGGGCGGCGGGACGGGTTGGTGACCGTCAGGGTGACGTCGGCGGTGTCGCCGAGGCGTACGGAGGTGTCGCCGGATCGGGCCAGGCCGAGGGTGCGGACCGGGGCGGCCAGGGCGTAGTCGCAGGCGCAGGCCACCGCGAGGGGCACGTTGACGGCGAGGAGACCCGTCCAGCCGGGTTCCCAGATGCCGACGGGGAGGGAGCCGAGGGCCGCGAGCAGGGCGGCGCGTCCGGTGGGAGCCATCAGCGGGGGACGGGGACGTGGGAGAGGACCGCGTTGATGACCGAGTCGGCCGTCACGCCCTCCATCTCGGCCTCCGGGCGCAGCTGTATGCGATGGCGGAGCGTGGGCAGGGCGAGGGCCTTCACGTCGTCGGGGATCACGTAGTCGCGGCCGGTCAGCCACGCCCAGGCGCGGGCGGTCGCGAGCAGCGCGGTGGCGCCTCGCGGGGAGACGCCGAGAGTGAGGGACGGCGACTCGCGGGTGGCGCGGCACACGTCGACGACGTACGCGGTGATCTCGGGGGAGACGGTGGTGGCGGCGACCGCTCGGCGGGCGGCCTCCAGGTCGGCGGCGGTCGCGACGGGGCGTACGCCGGCGGCGCGCAGGTCGCGCGGGTCGAAGCCCTGGGCGTGCCGGGTGAGGACGTCGATCTCGTCCTGACGGGACGGCAGGGGGATCGTCAGCTTGAGGAGGAAGCGGTCGAGCTGCGCCTCGGGCAGGGGGTAGGTGCCCTCGTACTCGACGGGGTTCTGGGTCGCGGCGACCAGGAACGGGTCGGGGAGGGCGCGCGGCGTGCCGTCGACGGTGACCTGGCGTTCCTCCATGGCCTCCAGCAGGGAGGACTGGGTCTTCGGGGGCGTGCGGTTGATCTCGTCCGCGAGGAGGAGGTTCGTGAAGACCGGGCCGGGCTGGAAGGAGAACTCGGCGGTGCGGGCGTCGTAGACCAACGAGCCGGTGACGTCGCTCGGCATCAGGTCGGGGGTGAACTGGACACGCTTGGTGTCGAGTTCGAGTGCGGCGGCGAGGGAGCGGATCAGCAGGGTCTTGGCGACGCCGGGGACTCCCTCGAGGAGGACGTGGCCGCGGCAGAGCAGGGCGACGACGAGGCCGGTCACGGCGGGGTCCTGGCCGACCACGGCCTTGGCGATCTCCGCGCGCAGGGCCTCCAGGGCGGCCCGGGCGGCGGCCGGGTCGCCGGTGGGCGCGGCGTTGTCGGTGGTCGGGTCCATCATGGACGGCGTACCTGCCTTTCGAGGGCGTCGAGTTGGTCGGCGAGCCGGATCAGAGCCGCGTCGTCGCCGGGGGGCGGGCCGAACAGAAGCGTGTGGGGGGACGGTCCGTCGCCGTCGAGGCGGGCGGACAGTGCGGGCAGCAGGGCCTCGGGCGCGTGCGCCTGGGTGCCGGGGACGCCGACGAGAGGGGCGAGGCGGACGCGGGTGGCGGAGCGCAGGGCGAGGGCGGCGCGGTCGCGGGCGTCGGCCTTGCGGTAGAGGCGGGCGCGGCCTTCGACCGTCTCGGAGGCGCGGATCGCCACGGGCAGTTTCTCGGGGACGAGGGGGCCGAGCCGGCGTGCCCGCCACAGGGCGGCCAGGGCGGCGGCGACGAACAGCTGGAGGGTGCCCCAGAGCCAGCCGGAGGGGAGGAGGTCGAAGAAGCTCTTCTCGTCCTCGGTGCCGGCGGTGGCGTCGGCGGGGGTGGGGAGGTACCAGACGAGATGGGGGCGGGAGCCGAGGAGCTGGAGCGCCAGCGAGGCGTTGCCGTGCTCGTCCAGGCGGTCGTTGAGGAGGATGTCGGGGGCCCCGAGGAGGACGGTGTCGCCTGAGCCGGAGGGGGCGGGGACGCGCAGCAGGGTCGCCAGGCGGTGGCTGCGGTAGCACTCGTCGGCGTCGGGATGGGCGGAGGAGTAGCGGATGCCGCCCGTGTCGGCGCTGCCCGCGCGTACGGCGGCGGGGAGGTCGCAGTCCGGTTCGAGGGTGGAGTCGAGGCTGTTGGCCGGGTCGGCCATGACGCCGGGGACGAGGCGCTCCACGGAGGCGACGCCGGAGGCGACCAGGACGGTGCGGCCGCCGGAGTCCTCGGTGGCCGTGCGCAGCCGTGTCTGCTGGCGGGGTGTCAGCAGGTCCGGCACGGCGACCAGCAGGGTGGTGTCGGGTCCTGCCGCGTCGGCGGCCTCGGCGAGGGTGGTGACCACGCGGGTGTCGACGCCCCGCTCGGCGAGGAGCTCGGCGACGGCGCGGCTGCCGGAGGGGGCGGCGGAGCGCGGGTCGAGCCGGCCGTGCCGGGCGTCGGAGCGGACGACGGCGATGGCGACGGCCGCCACGACGAGCAGCACCAGCGCGAGGGCCACGCCCCGGCTGCGGGTCCACACCTGGCGGGCGGTGGGGGAGGCCGAGGTGGGCGGCGAGGTGACCTCCGTCGTCATCCGGTGGCCCCCTGGCGGGCGTCGGGGTGCGTGCCGGCGAGGGCGGGCTTGGCGCGCTCCAGGTCGCCGTCGAGGGCGGCGAGCCTGCGGTACGTGCCCTCGGAGGCGGTCCGGCCGCCGTACGTGACGTCGTCGAAGTCGCGGGCGGCGGTGCGCAGCCGGTCGGTGTGGGCGGGCAGGGCCCGGCCGGCCTCGGCGGCGGCCTCGTCGGCGGTGCGGCCGGGGCGGGGGTCGAGGAGGGCGCGTTCCTCCAGGGCGCGGACGACGGCCCGCATGCGTTCCTGCACGGCCTGGTTCCAGTGGCCCTGGGCGGCGTGCGCCTCGGCGGCGGCGCGGTGCTCGGCGGCGCTGCGGGGGCGGTCGTCGAACAGGGCGGGGACGGTGACGGGGCGGCGGCGGGGGGTGCCGAGGCGCCACCAGAGGGCGGCCGCGACGGCGAGCACGGCGACGACGATGACGACGAGGCCGAGCGCGCCGCCGGGTGTCGCCGTGGACGCGGCGCCCAGGAGGTCGTCGACCCAGTCCCAGAAGGTCTCCAGCGCCCGCTGGAGCCAGCTGGGGTCGTTCTCGTGGTACATCTGCTTCGACAGCTCGCGCCGGGCGGCCTCCCGCGCGGGGTCGCGCGGGAGGGTGACGGGCGGTTCGTCGTCGCCGCGCGCCAGCAGGCGTACGGCGGTGTCGGCGGCCGTCGGCAGGGCCGGTACGGCCTGGAGAACTCCCCCCGTGACGGTCACCGCATCAGCTCCCGCCGGTGGCGCCGTGGTCCTGGACGCCGGCCGCTCGGGCCAGTTCGAGGTCGAGGGCCTCGCGGCGGATCCGCTGGTCCATGTAGAGGAGCACGGTGACGCCTGCGGTGATGGGGAACGTGATCATGGAGCCGATCACCGAGCCGACGCCGCTGATGATCAGGAACGTCCAGCCGATGTCCCCGCCGGTGGTGTTCACGAAGCCGGTGACGCCTTCGCCGCTGAACGCGGCGGCGAGGAACGTGAAGGGGATGACGATGATCGCCGCGACGACGTAGGCGATGATCGCGGCGAGCAGCTGGATGCCGAAGACCCGCCACCAGGAGCCCCGCACCAGCCGGGCGGAGCGGCGCATCGCCCTGACGATGCCCTGCTTCTCCAGCATCAGCGCGGGCGAGGCCAGCGAGAGGCGGACCATGAGCCAGGCGGCGAACACGGCCGCCGCGAGCAGGCCCAGCAAGGTCAGTCCGAAGCCCACCTCGGCGCCGGCCGAGACGCTGACGAGGATGCCGGGCAGCGCGCCGACGGCGGCGATGCCCACCGCGATGAGCCCGAGCAGGAGGATCAGGCCGAACAGCTTGAGGACCTGCGGGCGGGCGTCGCGCCAGGCCTCGCCGGTGGTCACCGGGCGGCCGAGCACGGCACGGCTGGTGACGGTGGTGAGCAGGGCGGTCGCCGCGACCGTGCCGATCAGGGTGATGCCGTAGAGGGCGGCGGAGCTGAGCAGCAGGTCGCCCATGACGTCGGTGAGTTCGCCGAGGGTGGCGCTCGGGTCGTCGAGCACCTCGGTGTCGGCGTCGCCGAGGACGAAGCCCTGCAGCAGCACGGCGGCGATCTCGGTGAGGACGGCGAGGGTCAGCGAGATGCCGAGGACCGTGCGCCAGTAGGTGCGCATGGTCGACACGGCGCCGTCGAGGAGCTCGCCGACGCCGAGGGGGCGCAGCGGGATGACGCCGGGCTTCGCCGCGGGCGCTGGGCCTCCCCAGCCGTTGCCCCAGCCTCCCCAGGGGGCCTGGCCGCCGGGTCCGCCGGGCGGCGGGGCGCCCCAGCCGGGGCCGGGGGGCGGCGGAGGGGCCTGGCCGGGGCCGCCCGCGCCGGGGGTGCCGGTGGGCGCGGACCACTGGGCGGCCGGGGGCTGGTCCTTGGACCACTTCACGCCCGGCTCCCGCGGGGCGTCACCCGACTGCCGCGGCCGGTCGGCGGACTGCTCGGGACCGGGACGGCCGTCGGGCCCGGCAGGTCCGGACGCGCCCGGTTCCCGCCCGTCGGACGGGGCGGATCCGGGCGAGGCCCAGCCCGGAGTGTCGTTCATCGTCGCTCCTTCACGGTGCCCGGCCGCGGTCCGGTGGCGGCTCGGGCAGCCATCGTGCCATGCGGTGCTTCCCGGTGGGCCCGCCGAGGTCGGGCTGCTCGCCTTCTATTGTCCGCGGGTCAGGGGGCAGACTGGCGGCATGGCTGATCAGTACGCGCACAGCGGTGACGACAAGCGGCCGACCTGGATGCCGGCACTGCGCTGGGAGGAGCCTCCCGAAGGCCCGGTGCTGGTCCTGCTCGACCAGACGCGGCTCCCGGCCGAGGAGGTCGAGCTGGTCTGCACGGACGCGCCCGCGCTGGTGGAGGCGATCCGTTCGCTCGCCGTGCGCGGCGCCCCCCTGCTGGGCATCGCGGGCGCGTACGGAGTCGCGCTCGCGGCCGTGCGGGGCTACGACGTGGACGACGCGGCCGCGGCCCTGGAGAGCGCCCGGCCCACGGCGGTGAACCTCGCGGTCGGGGTGCGGCGGGCGCACTCCGCGTACCGGGCGGTGGTGGACGGCGGCGGCGACCCGCGGCAGGCGGCCGGGGCGGCGCTGGCCGCCGCGCGGCAGCTGCACCGGGAGGACGCCGAGGCCAGTGCGAGGATGGCGGAGCACGGGCTGGCTCTCCTCGACGAGCTGCTGCCCGGCGGCGGGCACCGGATCCTCACCCACTGCAACACCGGTTCGCTGGTGTCGGGCGGCGAGGGGACGGCCTTCGCGGTGGCGCTCGCGGCGCACCGGGCGGGGCGGCTGCGGCGCCTGTGGGTGGACGAAACGCGTCCGTTGCTGCAAGGTGCTCGCCTGACGGCGTACGAGGCGGCCCGCAGCGGCATGGCGTACACCCTGCTCACCGACAACGCGGCGGGATCGCTGTTCGCGGCGGGCGAGGTGGACGCGGTGCTGATCGGGGCGGACCGCATCGCGGCCGACGGTTCGGTGGCGAACAAGGTGGGGAGCTATCCGCTCGCGGTGCTCGCGCGGTACCACCATGTGCCGTTCATCGTGGTGGCTCCGGTGACGACGGTGGATCCCTCGACGCCGGACGGGGCGTCCATCGAGGTGGAGCAGCGTCCCGGCCACGAGGTGACAGAGATCACGGCGCCGCAGGTGCCGGTGGCCGGAGCGGAGGCGGGAGGCGGGATTCCGGTGGCCCCGTTGGGGACGACCGCGTACAACCCGGCGTTCGACGTGACACCGCCGGAGCTGGTGACGGCCGTCGTCACCGAAGAGGGCGTCGTTTCGCCCGTGACCACCGAGGCTCTGGCCGCCCTGTGTGCCAGGTCACGCCAGGTAACGAATAGCTAATGGGATGATGTCGTTTATGAAGGGACGAGTCCTTGTCGTCGACGACGACAGCGCACTGGCCGAGATGCTCGGCATCGTGCTGCGCGGTGAAGGTTTTGAGCCGTCTTTCGTAGCCGACGGCGACAAGGCGCTGGCCGCCTTCCGTGAGACCAAGCCGGATCTGGTCCTGCTGGACCTGATGCTCCCCGGCCGTGACGGCATCGAGGTCTGCCGCCTGATCAGGGCGGAGTCCGGGGTGCCGATCGTGATGCTCACGGCGAAGAGCGACACCGTCGACGTGGTGGTGGGCCTGGAGTCCGGGGCCGACGACTACATCGTCAAGCCGTTCAAGCCGAAGGAGCTGGTCGCCCGGATCCGTGCGCGGCTGCGCAGGTCCGAGGAGCCGGCACCGGAGCAGCTCGCCATCGGCGACCTGGTGATCGACGTGGCCGGTCACTCCGTGAAGCGGGACGGGCAGTCCATCGCCCTGACCCCGCTGGAGTTCGACCTGCTGGTCGCCCTCGCGCGCAAGCCGTGGCAGGTGTTCACGCGTGAGGTGCTGCTGGAGCAGGTGTGGGGGTACCGCCACGCTGCGGACACCCGCCTGGTCAACGTCCATGTGCAGCGGCTGCGCTCCAAGGTCGAGAAGGACCCGGAGAAGCCCGAGATCGTGGTGACCGTCCGTGGTGTCGGATACAAGGCAGGACCGAGCTGACATGTCCGGTGACAGTGCCGCTTCGGCGCCCGGCCGGTCCGGGGACCGTCCGGGGCGGCCTGTCGGCCGGGGTACGGCCGCTTTCCGCTGGCGCCACCTCTTCGACGGCGACCTGCTCCAGGGCGGGGTCCAGGGCAGCCCGGTCGTCCGCCTCGTCATGCGCTGGGTGCGGCGCCCGCTGCTGCCCGTCATACGGCTGTGGCGGCGCAACATCCAGCTCAAGGTCGTCGTCACGACGCTGCTGATGTCGCTGGGCGTCGTGCTGCTGCTCGGCTTCGTCGTCATCGGCCAGGTGCGCAACGGCCTGCTGGACGCCAAGGTGAAGGCGTCGCAGAGCCAGGCCACGGGCGGTTTCGCCGTGGCCAAGCAGCAGGCCGAGCAGGCCGTGAGCGTCACCGGCGAGGAGGGCACCGCACCCGACGGCCGCCCCTCGCAGAGCGTCATCCAGTGGATGAGCGACCTCGTCGCCTCGCTGTCCAGCGGCGGCCAGGGCGCCTTCGACGTGGTGACCCTGCCCTCCGGCGGCGACAGCGGCAGCGGGCGCGGACCGCGCGCCTCCGGCGGGGTCAACCCGGCCGCCAGCGTCCCCGCGGAGCTGCGCGAGCGCATCGACACCAGCACCGGGGCCGCGCAGAGCTACACGCGCATCGTCTACGCCGAGAAGGAGAAGCAGTCCCAGCCGGCCCTCGTCATCGGCAAGCAGGTCAACGACCCCAACGGCGACCCGTACCAGCTCTACTACCTCTTCCCGCTCACCCAGGAGGAGAAGTCACTGAGCCTGGTCAAGGGCACCCTGGCGACCGCCGGGCTGTTCGTGGTCGTGCTGCTCGGGGCGATCGCCTGGCTCGTGGTGCGGCAGGTGGTCACACCGGTCCGGATGGCCGCCGGGATCGCCGAACGGCTGTCCGCGGGACGGCTGCAGGAACGCATGAAGGTCACCGGCGAGGACGACATCGCCCGGCTCGGCGAGGCCTTCAACAAGATGGCGCAGAATCTCCAGCTCAAGATCAGCCAGCTCGAGGACCTGTCGCGGATGCAGCGCCGGTTCGTGTCGGACGTGTCGCACGAGCTGCGCACGCCGCTGACCACCGTGCGGATGGCCGCCGACGTCATCCACGAGGCACGCGAGGACTTCGACCCGGTGACCGCGCGCTCCGCCGAGCTGCTCGCCGACCAGCTCGACCGGTTCGAGTCGCTGCTCGCCGACCTGCTGGAGATCAGCCGCTTCGACGCGGGCGCGGCCGCCCTGGAGGCGGAACCGATCGACCTGCGCGAGGTGGTGCGGCGCGTGGTGACCGGCGCGGAGCCGCTCGCCGAGCGCAAGGGCACCGCCATCAAGGTCGTCGGCGACCAGCAGCCCGTGGTCGCCGAGGCCGACGCGCGGCGCGTGGAGCGGGTGCTGCGCAACCTGGTCGTCAACGCCGTCGAGCACGGCGAGGGCAGGGACGTCGTCGTCAAGCTGGCCGCCGCGGGAGGCGCCGTGGCGGTCGCGGTGCGCGACTACGGCGTCGGGCTCAAGCCCGGCGAGGCCACGCGCGTGTTCAGCCGCTTCTGGCGGGCCGACCCGGCCCGCGCCCGCACCACGGGCGGTACGGGCCTGGGGCTGTCCATCGCCCTGGAGGACGCCCGGCTGCACGGCGGCTGGCTCCAGGCGTGGGGCGAGCCGGGCGGCGGCTCGCAGTTCCGGCTGACGCTGCCCCGGACGGCGGACGAGCCGCTGCGCGGATCCCCGATACCCCTGGAACCCAAGGACTCGCGGCGCAACCGCGGCCTCGACGACGCGGGACTGCCGCGCGGCGGCGACGGCGAGAAGCGCGCCACGGTGCCGGTGCGCCGGCCCGGCGCCGACGACCCGGCGCAGTCCGCCCGCGACCCGCTGGGCCGCAGGCCCGGCGCCTCGGCGCCCACGGCCGACCCCACCGCCCTGCCCGGCAACGGCGCGCGCGTGGTGGCCCGCTCGGGCAGCACGCGGATGACGCCGGGCACGGTGTCCGGCACGAACGGCGGGACGGACGAGGCCCGCCCGGGCGACGCGGACCGGCCGACGGCCGGCGGCGAGGGCGGCGACGGTGCACCGCGCGATGCGGAGAAGGACGGGGAGGCCACGCGTGGGCGCTGAGCGTGTGAGGCGCGGGCGGGGGACAGCACCGGCCAGGACTGCGGTGTACGCCGCCTGCGGGGCGGTCCTGCTGGCCGGGTGCGCCTCGATGCCGGACAGCGGCGACCTGCGCGGGGTGGAGTCCACGCCGCGGCAGGACACGCAGGTGCGGGTGTACGCCATGCCGCCGAGCGACGACGCCACCCCCACCCAGATAGTCCAGGGCTTCCTGGAGGCCCTGACCAGCGACGACGCCGACTACAAGACCGCGCGCCAGTACCTCACCCCCGAGGCGTCCAAGTACTGGCGGCCGGAGCAGTCCACCACCGTGCTCTCCGACGGGCCCGGCGCCCGCGCCGACCGGGAGCCCCGCGAGGACAGCACCGCCCTGACGTACACGCTGACCGGCACCAAGTTCGCCACCGTGGACGCGCAGCAGGCGTACGCGCCCTCCTCCGGCCACTACAGCGAACTGGTGCGGCTGGTGAAGGACGACAAGAGCGGCCAGTGGCGCATCGACGCGGTGCCGCAGGGCGTCGTCATGGGCAAGTCGGACTTCCAGCGCAACTACACGTCCTTCAACAAGTACTACTTCGCCTCGAACGTGGACGTGAACGGGTCGTCGCTGCCGATGGCGGTCGCCGACCCCGTGTACGTGCGCCGGCACGTGGACCCCACGACGCGGATGGTGCGCTCGCTGCTCTCCGGCCCGACGAACTGGCTCGACCCCGTCGTCCGGTCGAGCTTTCCGGCCGGCACCCAGCTGCGGAAGGGCACCGGGCCGCTCACCCCGGACGACCGGGGCAAGCTCACCGTGCCGCTGAACGACCGGGCGTCCGAGGTCGGCACCGGCCGCTGCGAGGAGATGGCCGCCCAGCTGCTGTTCACGCTGCGCGACCTCAGCCCCGCGGTGGAGGAGGTCGAACTGCGGGCCGACGGCGGGCAGCTGTGCTCGCTCACCCAGGACGGCGCCGAGACCGTGGCCACCAGGGGCGCGCTCAACCAGCCCGACTACCTGTACTACCTCGACCAGGAGCACAAGCTGGTCCGGATCGCCGCCGGCGGCCGCACCCCCGACCCCGAACCGGCGCCCGGCGCGCTCGGACAGGGCGAGCAGGGCCTGCGGTCGGTGGCGGTCGCGCGGGACGAGCGCACGGCGGCCGGCGTCGGCCTGAACGGGCAGGACCTGTTCGTCTCCGCGCTGGCGCAGGGCTCCCCGCTCGGCGAGCCGGTGCTGCGCAGCCAGGGCGAGACCGAGCAGGACCGGCTGACCCCGCCGAGCTGGGACGCCCAGGGCGGTCTGTGGGTCGCCGACCGCAACCCCGCCCGCCCCGGCCTCTACCTGCTGGAGGAGGGCGCGGGCCGGCCGCTCCAGGTGCGCACGCCGGGTCTGGAGGGCAGGATCCAGGCGGTGCGGGTGGCCGCCGACGGGGTGCGGATCGCCCTTGTCGTGGAGAACGGCGACCAGCGGTCGCTGCTCATCGGACGCATCGAGCGCAGCGGCCCGGACGAGGCCGGGCCGGGCGAGCACCCCACGGTCACCGTGGTGGAGCTGCGCTCGGCGACGCCCGAGCTGGAGCAGGTCACGGCCATGTCGTGGGCCGGTGACAGCCGGCTCGTGGTCGTCGGCCGCGAGCACGGCGGCGTGGAGCAGATGAAGTACGTCGAGGTCGACGGCTCCACCCCGGACGTGCCGCCGCCCGCCGCGCTGACCGGCGTGAAGGCGCTCACCGCCGCCGGGGACGAGAACGCGCCGCTGGTGGCGTACTCGGTGGACGGCATCGTGCGGCTGCCGTCGGGGGCGCAGTGGCAGAAGGTGGCGGAGGTGAAGGAGGGGGCGGCGCCGGTCTATCCGGGCTGAGCGGCCTCCGGGTTTCGTTCCTGCGGGGCCGGTCCTTACGGGGACGGTTCTTACGGTGCAGGTCCTTAGGGTGCAGGTGCAGGTCCTTAGGGTGCCGGCCCCCGCGCGGGGCGGTTCTCGCCACGGTGTTCGAGCGGTTCCGGCGCCGGTCGCATGGTTGTCCACAGGGGTGGCCGGGTGTCCGGGGCGTTGGCACAGTGGGCCCATGCGGAGCTGGTGGCGGGACCTCACCGACCTGGTGCTTCCGGCCGAGTGCGGCGGATGCGGCAGGCCCCGCGCCGTGCTCTGCGACCGGTGCCGTGCGGCGCTGGGCGGCAGGACGCCACGCCGGGTGCGGCCGGCGCCCGAGCCCCGCGGACTGCCGCCCGTGCACGCGGCCGCCCCCTACGCCGACGAGGTGCGCGCCGTGCTGCTCGCCCACAAGGAGCGCGGCGCCCTGGCCCTCGCCCGGCCGCTGGGCGAGGCCCTGGCGGGTGCCGTACGGGCAGGACTGGGAGTTCCGGCCGCGCGCGGGCGGTCCGGCGTCCATGACGGCACGGGCAGGGCGGCGTGCGCCCCCGTACTGCTCGTCCCCGTGCCGTCCGCCCGGCGGGCCGTGCGGGCGCGCGGGCACGACCCCGCGCGGCGGATCGCCTACGCGGCGGCGGGTGAGCTGCGGCGCACGGGGGTACCCGCCGCAGTACTCGCCGCGCTGCGGCAACGGCGGCCGGTGGCCGACCAGTCGGGACTCGGCTCGAGGCAGCGTCTGGCCAACGTCGCGGGCGCCCTCGCGGTGGCGCCGGGCAGCGCCCGGCTGCTGCACCGGGGCCGGATCGTGCTGGTCGACGACCTCATGACGACCGGGGCGACCCTCGCCGAGGCGGCGCGCGCGGTCCGGGCCGCACAAGGGCCGCCCGGCCCGGAAACGGAACCGGCCGGAAAGGGCCGGGAGGCATCGAGCAATTCGCGGCCCGCGTTCGTGTACCTGGGTGAGACATGGGAAGGGTCAGAACAACGGCGGACACCGCCGCCGGTGTGGAGCGGGGCGGACCGGCAGCCCGGCCGGACGGCGAAGGAGGCGGACGGGGAAAGCGTCGGCGGAACGCCCGGCGTGGTGTGCGCGGCCGTTGTGGCGGCGTCGCCGGATGCGTTCGGAATACACCGAAACTGACTGAGAACTTACGTCGTTGCAGGTAATCAGAGGGTTAATTCCCCTGAATGGAGGTACGTCGCGGTAGAGGGTGACGCCATCCGTCCGCGCGAGATATGTTCGGTTGTGAGGGAAAGCCGCAGGCCACACCCCTCTGATCGGAATGCGGTGGTGCGGGCTTTTTCGACATCACCCGCACCGGTGGACTGGAGATCTCGCGCACGGGGGAGGAGGTGGACGTCACCGAGTCCGAGGCTCCGGACGACACCGGGGCCTGGTGCAAAAGGGAGACACATCCGCAGCGAAGCGGAGTGATCCGGGAACGGAGTTCTGCGTGGACATCGTCGTCAAGGGCCGCAAGACCGAGGTGCCCGAGCGGTTCCGGAAGCACGTGGCCGAGAAGCTGAACCTGGAGAAGATCCAGAAGCTCGATGGCAAGGTGATGAGCCTCGACGTCGAGGTGTCCAAGGAGCCCAACCCCCGACAGGCCGACCGCTGTGACCGGGTGGAGATCACGCTCCGCTCCCGCGGACCGGTGATCCGGGCGGAGGCGGCGGCGAGCGACCCGTACGCGGCGCTCGACCTGGCAGCGGAGAAGCTCGACGCCCGACTGCGCAAACAGCACGACAAGCGTTTCTCACGGCGCGGCGCGCGCAGGATCCCCGCCGCCGAGGTCCCCGACCACGTGCCCGGCGTGGCCACCCTCAACGGGGCCGGCGCTAGCACCGCGCGGGAAGAGGAGCAGGCGGTCCCCACCAAGAAGATCGGTTCGCTGGAGGTCCAGGGCGACGGGCCGCTGGTCGTCCGCGAGAAGACCCACGTGGCCGCCCCCATGACCCTCGACCAGGCGCTCTACGAGATGGAGTTGGTCGGGCACGACTTCTACCTCTTCGTCGACTCCGAGACCAAGGAGCCCAGCGTCGTCTACCGGCGCCACGCCTACGACTACGGCGTGATCCACCTCAGGACCGACACGATGGTCACCGAGAACCACTCCCCCGAGGCCGGCGGAACCCTCGGCGGCTGACCCGCCGGGCGACAGCACAGCAGGTGCCCCTGGTGCGCGAGTGCGCCCCCAGGGGCACCGGCGCGCCACCGCCCGGCGCGCACACTGCACCCCGGTGACGGTGCGGCATGGAATCATGGCGGCAGCGGCCCAACGGGTGGGCCGTTGCCTTGGGTTGGCGATGGTCAGGACCACAGGCCACAGCCTTCAGGGGGAGGAACGCGATGGCGGACAGCTTCGGACCGATGCGGGACGAGGATGCCGACGACGGCGTCGTCGGCATGGGCCCGGACGCGGACACTCCGCGCAAGGAGCCGATCAGAGTCCTTGTGGTGGACGACCACGCGCTGTTCCGCCGCGGTCTGGAGATCGTGCTCGCCGCCGAGGAGGACATCCAGGTCGTCGGCGAGGCCGGTGACGGCGCCGAGGCCGTGGAGAAGGCCGCCGACCTGCTGCCCGACATCGTCCTGATGGACGTGCGGATGCCCAAGCGGGGCGGCATCGAGGCCTGCACCTCCATCAAGGAGGTGGCCCCCAGCGCCAAGATCATCATGCTGACGATCAGCGACGAGGAGGCCGACCTCTACGACGCCATCAAGGCGGGCGCGACCGGCTACCTGCTCAAGGAGATCTCCACCGACGAGGTCGCCACCGCCATCCGCGCCGTCGCCGACGGGCAGTCGCAGATCAGCCCCTCCATGGCGTCGAAGCTGCTCACCGAGTTCAAGTCGATGATCCAGCGCACCGACGAGCGCCGGCTCGTCCCCGCGCCCCGGCTGACGGACCGCGAGCTGGAGGTCCTCAAACTCGTCGCCACGGGCATGAACAACCGGGACATCGCCAAGGAGTTGTTCATCTCCGAGAACACCGTGAAGAACCACGTGCGCAACATCCTGGAGAAGCTTCAGCTGCACTCCCGGATGGAGGCCGTGGTCTACGCGATGCGGGAGAAGATCCTCGAGATCCGCTGACCCGCCGGCCCCCGCTGCCCTGCCGGCCCGCTGACCTCAGGCGAGCAGCCGGGCCAGCTCCGCGATGAGCGGCTCGCGCAGCTCCGGCGCGTCCACCCGCTCCACGCGGACGTCCGTGCAACCCACCCAGCCCGCCGCCTCCACCAGCGCCTGCGCCACCTGCGGCGCCGCCTTGCGGCCGTCCAGCGTGACCTGCTTGGCGACCAGCGTGCGGCTCTCGCGCGCCGGGTCCACGCGGCCCACCAGCCGCCCGCCCGCCAGCACCGGCATCGCGAAATAGCCGTGGACTCGCTTGGGCTTGGGGACGTACGCCTCCAGACGGTGGGTGAAGCCGAAGATCCGCTCCGTGCGTGCCCGCTCCCAGATCAGGGAGTCGAACGGGGACAGCAGCGTCGTGCGGTGCCGTCCGCGCGGGGGTGTGGCCAGGGCCTCCGGGTCCGCCCAGGCCGGCTTGGACCAGCCCTCGACCGTGACGGGCACCAGCCCCGAGTCGGCGATCACCGCGTCGACCTGCTCGCCCTTGAGACGGTGGTAGTCCGCGATGTCCGCGCGGGTGCCCACGCCCAGCGCCCGCCCGGCCAGCCCCACCAGCCGGCGCAGGCACTCCTCGTCCGACGGCTCCTCGGCCAGCAGTGCGGCCGGCACGGCGCGCTCGGCCAGGTCGTAGACCCGCTTCCAGCCGCGACGCTCCACGCACACCACCTCGCCGTACATCAGGGCGCGCTCCACGGCGACCTTGGTGCCGGACCAGTCCCACCACTCGCTGGTGCGCTTCGCGCCGCCCAGCTCGGTGGCGGTCAGCGGCCCTTCGGTGCGCAGCTGCTTGACGACCTGGTCGTACACGCCGTCGGGCAGGTCGTGGTTCCAGTGCGGACGGGCGCGGTAGGCGCGGCGGCGGAAGGCGAAGTGCGGCCACTCCTCGACGGGGAGGATGCACGCGGCGTGCGACCAGTACTCGAACGTGTGCGCGGGTTGGTCGCCCTGCTTCCAGTACGCCTCCTCCACCGTGCGCCGGCCCACCGCGCCGAGCCGGGCGTACGGGATCAGCTCGTGCGAGCGGGCGAGGACGGAGATCGTGTCGAGCTGCACCGCGCCGAGGTGGCGCAGGACGCCGCGCACACCGGCGCGGCGGTCGGGGACGCCGAGGAGTCCCTGGGCCCGCAGGGCGATGCGGCGGGCCTCGTCGGCCGAGAGTTCCGTGGTCGGACGCGGCAGGGTCGTCATACGTCCGCACCTTAGAGGGCCCCACTGACAACGCGGGCGCCCCGCGGGGCACGTTCGTCAGGCCCGGGCCGGCACGTACGGGGTGGTGGACGGAAGGCCCAGGTCGGAGGGGAGCAGGGAGCCCACCCAGCCGTCCCGCAGCACCCCCTTGTTGACGAGCGAGGAGCGCAGCACGCCCTCGATCGTGAAGCCGGCCCGCTCGGCGACCGCGCGGGAGGCCGTGTTGCCCACCTCGGCGCGCCACTCCATGCGGTCGATGGACATCCGGGTGAAGGCCCAGCGGCACGCGGCCACAGTGGCCTCGGTGATGTAGCCGTTGCCGCGGTGCTCCTTGGCGCTCCAGAAGCCGATCTCGCCCGTCGCGAACGACCGCATGGTGATGCCGAGCATGCCCGTCAGCTCCCCGGCGGGCAGGAAGACGCCGAAGGTGAACATCGTGCCGTTCGCCCAGCCGTCGGGGGCGATCTGCTCCGTGAAACCGCGCGCGTGCTCGGGGAGGTACGGCGAAGGGATCGTGGTCCAGCGCTGGATGTCCGGGTCCTGGCAGATCCGGTACACCGTGTCGGCGTCCTGCGGGCCGACGGTACGCAGCAGCAGACGGTCGGTGGTGAGCGTGACGGGTTCCATCGGGCGATTCTGCGCACGTCGCGGCGGCGGGCGCCATCCCTTCGGCCCGGGCGGAACGATGATCACCCTGCGTGTGATTCGCCGTATGCGTGCGGCACCATCCGGGCGCCCGGGACGTTGTCCGTGTAGCGGCCGTGCCACGGTTCGGCTGCGGCGGACGGTCACCGCCCCGGCAGGCCTCCCGGCGCGACGGGGTCCTCGCATACGATGGCCGTTGCTCAGTCAGTGAAACGGAAACCGACCGTCCCAGGCCCGACCGGCAAGGAGACCAACCCCCGTGTCCGTCCTCTCGAAGATCATGCGTGCAGGCGAAGGCAAAATCCTGCGCAAGCTGCACCGCATCGCGGACCAGGTCAACTCCATCGAAGAGGACTTCGAAGGCCTCTCCGACGCCGAGCTGCGGGCCCTCACCGATGAGTACAAGCAGCGCTACGCCGACGGTGAGAGCCTGGACGACCTGCTGCCCGAGGCCTTCGCCACGGTGCGCGAAGCCGCCCGGCGCGTGCTGGGCCAGCGCCACTACGACGTCCAGATCATGGGCGGCGCGGCCCTGCACATGGGTTACGTGGCGGAAATGAAGACCGGTGAGGGCAAGACCCTCGTCGGCACGCTCCCCGCGTACCTGAACGCCCTGTCGGGCGAGGGCGTCCACATCATCACGGTGAACGACTACCTGGCCGAGCGCGACTCGGAGATGATGGGCCGCGTCCACCGTTTCCTGGGCCTGAGCGTCGGCTGCATCCTCGCCAACATGACGCCGGCCCAGCGCCGCGAGCAGTACGCGTGCGACATCACCTACGGCACGAACAACGAGTTCGGCTTCGACTACCTGCGCGACAACATGGCGTGGTCGAAGGAAGAGCTGGTGCAGCGCGGCCACAACTTCGCCATCGTCGACGAGGTCGACTCGATCCTCATCGACGAGGCCCGTACGCCGCTGATCATCTCCGGCCCCGCGGACCAGGCCACCAAGTGGTACGGCGACTTCGCCAAGCTGGTGAAGCGCCTCAAGCGCGGTGAGCCGGGCAACCCGCTCAAGGGCATCGAGGAGACCGGCGACTACGACGTCGACGAGAAGAAGCGCACGGTCGCCATCCACGAGTCCGGTGTCGCCAAGGTCGAGGACTGGCTCGGCATCGACAACCTGTACGAGTCGGTGAACACCCCGCTCGTGGGCTACCTGAACAACGCCATCAAGGCGAAGGAGCTCTTCAAGAAGGACAAGGACTACGTCATCATCGACGACGAAGTCATGATCGTCGACGAGCACACCGGACGTATCCTCGCCGGCCGCCGCTACAACGAGGGCATGCACCAGGCCATCGAGGCCAAGGAGGGCGTGCCGATCAAGGACGAGAACCAGACGCTCGCCACGATCACGCTGCAGAACTTCTTCCGCCTCTACAAGCGCCACGACCACAGCGGCAAGGAGCTGCCGGGTCTGTCCGGCATGACCGGTACGGCGATGACCGAGGCCGCCGAGTTCCACCAGATCTACAAGCTCGGCGTGGTGCCCATCCCGACCAACCGGCCGATGATCCGCAAGGACCAGTCGGACCTGATCTACCGCACCGAGGTCGCCAAGTTCGAGGCGGTCGTCGACGACATCGAGGAGAAGCACCGCAAGGGCCAGCCGATCCTCGTCGGCACCACCTCGGTCGAGAAGTCCGAGTACCTGTCGCAGCAGCTCAGCAAGCGGGGCATCCAGCACGAGGTGCTGAACGCCAAGCACCACGAGCGTGAGGCGCAGATCGTCGCCCAGGCCGGCCGCCGCGGCGCCGTCACGGTCGCCACGAACATGGCCGGCCGTGGTACGGACATCAAGCTCGGCGGCAACCCCGAGGACCTCGCGGAGGCGGAGCTGCGGCAGCGCGGCCTCGACCCCGAGGAGCACATCGAGGAATGGGCCGCGGCCCTGCCGGAGGCCATGGCGCGCGCCGAGGAGGCCGTGAAGGCCGAGAAGGAGGAGGTCGAGAAGCTCGGCGGCCTCTACGTGCTGGGCACGGAGCGGCACGAGTCGCGGCGTATCGACAACCAGCTGCGCGGTCGTTCCGGCCGTCAGGGCGACCCGGGCGAGTCCCGCTTCTACCTGTCGCTCGGCGACGACCTGATGCGGCTGTTCAAGGCGCAGATGGTCGAGCGCGTGATGTCCATGGCGAACGTGCCGGACGACGTGCCGATCGAGAACAAGATGGTCACCCGTGCGATCGCGTCCGCGCAGTCGCAGGTGGAGACGCAGAACTTCGAGACGCGTAAGAACGTCCTGAAGTACGACGAGGTGCTCAACCGGCAGCGCGAGGTCATCTACGGCGAGCGCCGCCGCGTCCTGGAGGGCGAGGACCTGCAGGAGCAGATCCACCACTTCATGGACGACACCATCGACGCGTACGTCCAGGCGGAGACCGCGGAGGGCTTCCCCGAGGACTGGGACCTGGACCGGCTGTGGGGCGCGTTCAAGCAGCTCTACCCGGTGAGCGTCACGATCGAGGAGCTGGAGGAGGCGGCCGGCGACCGTGCCGGTCTGACCGCCGAGTTCATCTCCGAGTCCATCAAGGACGACATCCGCGCCCAGTACGAGGCGCGCGAGGCGCAGCTCGGCTCCGAGATCATGCGTGAGCTGGAGCGACGGGTCGTGCTGTCGGTGCTGGACCGCAAGTGGCGCGAGCACCTCTACGAGATGGACTACCTCCAGGAGGGCATCGGCCTGCGCGCGATGGCCCAGAAGGACCCGCTGGTCGAGTACCAGCGCGAGGGCTTCGACATGTTCAGCGCGATGATGGACGGCATCAAGGAGGAGTCCGTCGGCTACCTGTTCAACCTGGAGGTCCAGGTCGAGCAGCAGGTCGAGGAGGTGCCGGTCGAGGACGTCAAGCCGACCGCCGACCTGGAGAAGCAGGACGCGGTGCCGGCGCAGGCGCGGCCGGAGATCCGGGCGAAGGGTCTGGACGCCCCGCAGCGGCGGAACCTCCACTTCTCCGCTCCCACGGTGGACGGCGAGGGCGGCACCATCGAGGGCGAGCTGGCCACCGACGACGAGCCGGTGCGCTCGTCGGCGGACGGGCTGACCCGCGCGGAGCGCCGGAAGCAGGCGCGGGGCGGGCGTCGCCGCAAGAAGTGACATCGCCGTACCGACGGCACTGCCGGCCGGGTCCGGGCACCTGAGGGTGCCAGGACCCGGCCGTTGCGCGTGGTCGTCAGCGGGGGCCGCCCAGCTCGACGGCGGTGCAGCGCCAGCGGAGGTCCCGGCCGCGCTCCAGCCGGAACGCCATGGCGCGGAGCCTGTCCCCGGCGCCGATCCGCGCGAACGCCTCGATGGCGCCCTCGCGCGGCACGAACCACCCGATGTCCCGCACGACGGGCCGCGCCCCGCGCGTCCGCAGCGGGCCGCGCTCCGCGAGCCGGATCAGCTCGTCGTAGGCCTGCCCGGCACTGTGCCGCAGCATCGCGTGCACGGGGCGCTGGCCGCTGAGCACGGCGACGAGCAGGTCCGCGAAGCGGTCGGTGGGCCGGGGCTGGGGGACGCCCCGAGGCACCCCGTCCGGGCGCGTGGACGCGGTGCCGTCCGGCGCCCTGCGCGCGGCCCGGAAAGGCGCTGCGACGGGCACCCGGCCGCGGTCTCCGGCCGTGTCGGCGGGCGCCGCGCCCCGGCCCTCGGGCGCGGTCCCTGTGGGTGGGCGGCCCCGGCCGCCGGGCCTCGTGCCCGCCGGCACCCGGCTCCGGGGCCCGGACACCGTGCCGTCGGACCTCCGGCCCGGAGTGCCGAGGAAGTCGGCGGGTGCTCCGTCCTGGCGCTCGGGCGCCGTACCCGTGGGCGTCCCGCCCCGGTGCTCGGGCGGCGCGGCGGACGGCGCCCCCGGCCCTGGGCCCGTGCGGCCGCCGCGCGCCGGTGCCCGGCCCGCCGGGCGGTTGTCCGTGGGCCGGGTGCGGCGAGGGGTTGTTCCTCGGGGGCGGCCCGCGCCTGGGGAGGGGGCCAGGGACGGGTTTGTCGTGGGGACGCGTGGGGGGACTGCTGCGGGGGAGCGGCGTGGTGTTCTGCTCATGACCTTGTGCACGAGGGCCCCGTTCTGAAGGCCGGGCCGGCGGGGGAGCCGGGTACCGGGCAGTAACTTCGTGACGTGGATCTTGTACGGGGCCGTGCGGGGGCGGGGCAAGGAAGGGCGGGGGTGCGTGGGGCGGGGAGGGAAGTTCACTTATCCGGGTGGCCGGTCGCCTGCCGGCGCCCTTGTTCACACGGGCGGGACGGGTGAATCCGTGGACCGAGGGTGACGGCTCCCGAGGGGGCGGCGAGGACTCGAAGGGGGACGGGTGCGACGTATTCTGAGACCTTGCCGAAGTAGTGATCCGAGCTGACGAAAGCGGCCGACCATGCGCGTCTACGTCCCCCTCACCCTCCCCGGGCTCGCCGAGGCGCACAGGACGGGGCAGCTGGGCGACGGGCCGTTCACCGCGTACGCCGTGACGCCCGCGCTGCGCGAGTGGTACCTCTCCGACGACATCGAGGAGCTGGAGTACGCCGCGCTCAGCCGCGCCGCGCTGGCCTCCCTGCGTCTGCTCGCCGCCGACCCCGCCGCGCCCCGCCGCCGGGTCGTGGTCGCCGTGGACGTGGCCGACGGCGCGGCCTCCGCCGAACCCGGCCGGGGCCCGGACCCGGCCGTGCTGGGCGAGGTGCGCCTCGCCGGGCCCGTACGCCTGGCGAAGGCGGCCGCGGTGCACGTCGACGCGGAGGACGCCGAGGAGGACGTGGCGGCCGCCGCGCAGGCGCTGGACGCGGCGGACAAGGGGGACGACGACGCGCAGTTCGTCGTGGACGGCGCGGAGGACCACGAGCTGCTGTGGTTCGCGACGCAGGAGATCCCGCAGCTCGTCGCCTGACGGCCCGGGTAGGTTTTCCGCATGGGGACGCACACGGACGCGCACATCGTCTGGGACTGGAACGGCACGCTGTTCCACGACGTCGACGCGGTCATCGGGGCGACGAACGCGGCCTTCGCCGAGCTGGGCCTCGCACCCATCACGCTGGAGCGGTACCGGGAGCTGTACTGCGTGCCGGTGCCGCGCTTCTACGAGCGGCTGATGGGCCGGATGCCCAGCCAGGCCGAGTGGGAGGTCATGGACGCCGTCTTCCACCGCCACTACACCGAGCACCGGGTGCGCTGCGGTCTCGCCGACGGCGTGGAGGACCTGCTCACGGGGTGGGTGGCGGCGGGCCGCAGCCAGTCGATCCTCAGCATGTACGGGCACGAGGAGCTGGTCCCGCTGGTGGAGGACTTCGGTATCTCCTCCCACTTCATACGCGTCGACGGCCGCACCGGCCCCTCCGGCGGAAGCAAGGCGGAGCACTTGGTGCGCCACCTGGACGCGCTGCGCGGCACGGTGGACCCGCGGCGCACGGTGGTCATCGGCGACGCCGCCGACGACGCGCTGGCCGCGCTCCACGTGGGCGCGCACGCCGTGCTGTGGACCGGCGGCTCGCACGGCCGGACCAGTCTGGAGGCGGTCGGGGTTCCGGTGGTCGACAGCCTGAGCGAGGCCGTGGCGCAGGCGGAACGGCTGGCGGTCTCCGGCTGACCCGGGGAGCCCGGGCGCACTGTGCGAAACGTCAAAGTTCGCCCCCCGGTTTTGTACACATACGGCTCATGACGGGGCCCCTCCGGAGAGCGATAGCCTAGGCAGCGTGATCAGCGCGATAGCTCGCGGGGACCGTGGCGTCCCCGCTGTGCGCCCGGCGAGCACGGAGGACATCCGTGACCGGGTGGCGACCGCTGATCCTCGCGGGCGGCACGGGACGCGGCGCACCCCAGGGAGCCCGGCGTCACGGAGAGCCACGTCACACCCGTCGGACCCCTTCAATTCCGCCGAGAAGCCCCCGCTCCTCTCACCTTGCGGCATACCGTCGGCACAGACCGGACACCCCGTGTCGTACCGCCGCACCACAGGGTCGGAGACCGTACTTCCTTCTACGTCACGCAACGGCGCGCGACAGGAGCCAGAGGACCATGCAGACCAAGCTGGACGAAGCCAAGGCCGAGCTGCTCGATCGGGCCGCCCGGGTAGCTGAGAACAGCCCGGCCGGGGGGAAACTGCCGACTGGGACCGCGGAGGGGGACACGCCCGACCGGGATGCCGTCCTCACGTTCCTCCAGCGCTACTACCTGCACACCGCCCCGGAAGACCTCACCGACCGCGACCCGGTCGACGTCTTCGGGGCCGCCGTCTCGCACCGCCGGCTCGCCGAGAACCGCCCGCAGGGCACGGCGAACGTCCGGGTGCACACCCCGACCGTCGAGGAGAACGGCTGGACCTGCAGCCACTCCGTCGTCGAGGTCGTCACCGACGACATGCCCTTCCTCGTCGACTCCGTCACCAACGAGCTGACCCGCCAGGGCCGCGGCATCCACGTGGTGATCCACCCGCAGTTCGTGGTCCGCCGGGACGTCACCGGCAAGCTGATCGAGGTCCTCTCCGACCCGGTGAGCGGCGACCTCCCGCAGGACGCCCGCGACCTGCCGCACGATGCGCACGTCGAGTCCTGGATCCACGTGGAGATCGACCGCGAGACCGACCGCGGCGACCTCAAGCAGATCACCGCCGATCTGCTGCGCGTGCTCTCCGACGTCCGCGAGGCCGTCGAGGACTGGGGCAAGATGCGTCAGGCCGCCACCTCGCTGGCCGACGCGCTGCCCGACGAGCCCGTCCCCGCCGACCTGCCCCCGCTGCAGGTCGAGGAGGCCCGCGAACTGCTCCACTGGCTCGCCGACGACCACTTCACCTTCCTCGGCTACCGCGAGTACGAGCTGCGCGCCGACGACTCGCTGGCCGCCGTGCCCGGCACCGGCCTCGGCATCCTGCGCTCCGACCCGCACCACGCGACCGACGAGGACCACCCGGTCAGCCCGTCCTTCGACCGGCTCCCCGCCGACGCCCGCGCCAAGGCCCGCGAGCACAAGCTGCTCATCCTCACCAAGGCCAACAGCCGCGCCACCGTGCACCGGCCGTCGTACCTGGACTACATCGGCGTGAAGAAGTTCGACGCCGACGGCAACGTCATCGGCGAGCGGCGCTTCCTCGGGCTGTTCTCCTCCGCCGCGTACACCGAGTCCGTGCGCCGGGTGCCGGTGATCCGCCGCAAGGTCGAGGACGTCCTGGAGCGGGCCGGCTTCTCCCCGCACAGCCACGACGGGCGCGACCTGCTCCAGATCCTGGAGACCTACCCGCGCGACGAGCTGTTCCAGACCCCGGTCGAGGAACTGCAGGCCATCGCCACCTCGGTGCTCTACCTCCAGGAGCGCCGCCGGCTGCGGCTGTACCTGCGCCAGGACGAGTACGGGCGCTACTACTCCGCCCTCGTCTACCTGCCGCGCGACCGCTACACCACCGCGGTGCGGCTGCGGATCATCGACATCCTCAAGGAGGAGCTCGGCGGCGTCAGCGTCGACTTCACCGCGTGGAACACCGAATCGGTCCTCTCCCGGCTGCACTTCGTCGTCCGCGTCCCGCAGGGCACCGAGCTGCGCCACCTGTCCGACAGCGACAAGGAACGCATCGAGTCCCGGCTGGCGGAGGCCGCCCGCTCGTGGTCCGACGGCTTCTCCGAGGCGCTGACCACCGAGTTCGGCGAGGAGCGCGCCGCCGAGCTGCTGCGCCGCTACGCGGACGCCTTCCCCGAGGGCTACAAGGCCGACCACAGCCCGCGCGGCGCCGTGGCCGACCTGGTGCGCCTGGAGGAGCTGGGCGAGCAGCAGGACTTCGCGCTCAGCCTGTACGAGCCGGTGGGCGCGGCGCCCGACGAGCGCCGCTTCAAGATCTACCGCACCGGCGAGGCCGTCTCCCTGTCCGCGGTGCTGCCCGTGCTGCAGCGCCTCGGCGTCGAGGTCATCGACGAGCGGCCGTACGAGCTGCGGTGCGACGACCGCAGCGTCGCCTACATCTACGACTTCGGGCTGCGCATGCCGCAGGCGCCCGGCGGCGGGGTGGACTACCTCGGCGACGACGCCCGCGAGCGCTTCCAGGAGGCCTTCGCGGCGACCTGGACCGGCAAGGCGGAGAACGACGGCTTCAACGCCCTCGTGCTGAGCGCCGGGCTCACCTGGCGCCAGGCGATGGTGCTGCGCGCGTACGCCAAGTACCTGCGCCAGGCCGGGTCCACCTTCAGCCAGGACTACATGGAGGACACCCTCCGCCACAACGTCCACACCACCCGGCTGCTGGTCTCCCTGTTCGAGGCGCGGATGTCGCCGGACCGGCAGCGCGCCGGGTACGAGCTGGTGGACGCCCTGCTGGAGGAGCTCGACGCCGCCCTCGACCAGGTCGCGAGCCTCGACGAGGACCGCATCCTGCGCTCCTTCCTCACCGTCATCAAGGCGACGCTGCGCACCAACTTCTTCCAGGAGGCGGCGGGCGGCGAGCCGCACGACTACGTCTCCATGAAGTTCGACCCGCGGGCCATCCCGGACCTGCCCGCGCCGCGCCCGGCGTTCGAGATCTGGGTGTACTCGCCGCGGGTGGAGGGCGTGCACCTGCGCTTCGGCAAGGTCGCGCGCGGCGGTCTGCGCTGGTCCGACCGGCGTGAGGACTTCCGCACCGAGATCCTCGGCCTGGTCAAGGCGCAGATGGTGAAGAACACCGTCATCGTGCCGGTCGGCGCCAAGGGCGGCTTCGTCGCCAAGCAGCTGCCCGACCCGGCCGTCGACCGCGACGCGTGGATGGCCGAGGGCATCGCCTCCTACCGGACGTTCATCTCCGCGCTGCTCGACATCACCGACAACATGGTGGGCGGCGAGGTCGTGCCGCCGGCGGACGTCGTCCGGCACGACGAGGACGACACCTACCTGGTCGTCGCCGCCGACAAGGGCACCGCGACCTTCTCCGACATCGCCAACGAGGTCGCGGAGAGCTACAACTTCTGGCTCGGGGACGCCTTCGCCTCCGGCGGCTCGGCCGGCTACGACCACAAGGGCATGGGCATCACCGCGCGCGGCGCCTGGGAGTCCGTCAAGCGGCACTTCCGCGAGCTGGGCGTGGACACCCAGAGCGAGGACTTCACGGTCGTCGGCATCGGCGACATGTCCGGCGACGTGTTCGGCAACGGCATGCTGCTCAGCGAGCACATCCGCCTGGTCGCCGCCTTCGACCACCGGCACATCTTCATCGACCCGGACCCGGACGCGGCCACCGGGTACGCCGAGCGCCGCCGGCTGTTCGAGCTGCCGCGCTCCAGCTGGGCCGACTACAACGCCGAGCTGATCTCCGCGGGCGGTGGCGTCTTCCCGCGCACGGCCAAGTCCATCCAGCTCAACAGCCACATCCGTGAGGCCCTGGGCATCGAGGAGAAGATCTCCAAGATGACCCCGGCCGACCTGATGAAGGCCATCCTCACGGCGCCGGTCGACCTGCTGTGGAACGGCGGCATCGGCACCTACGTCAAGGCGTCCACCGAGTCCCACGCGGACGTCGGCGACAAGAGCAACGACGCGATCCGCGTCGACGGGCAGGACCTGCGGGTCTCCGTCGTCGGCGAGGGAGGCAACCTGGGCCTGACCCAGCTCGGCCGGATCGAGTTCGCGCTGCACGGCGGCCGGATCAACACCGACGCCATCGACAACAGCGCGGGCGTGGACACCTCCGACCACGAGGTGAACATCAAGATCCTGCTGAACGGGCTCGTCAAGGAAGGCGACATGACGGTGAAGCAGCGCAACAAGCTGCTCGCCGAGATGACCGACGAGGTCGGCCGTCTGGTGCTGCGCAACAACTACGCGCAGAACACCGCCATCGCCAACGCGCTCGCCCAGTCGAAGGACATGATCCACGCGCAGCAGCGCTTCCTGAAGCACCTGGTGCGCGAGGGCCATCTGGACCGGGCGCTGGAGTTCCTGCCCACCGACCGGCAGATCCGCGAGCGGCTCGCCTCCGGGCAGGGCCTGACCGGGCCGGAGACGGCGGTGCTGCTGGCGTACACGAAGATCACCGTCGCCGAGGAGCTGCTGCACACCTCGCTGCCCGACGACCCGTACCTCAAGGGCCTGCTGCACGCGTACTTCCCGACCGCGCTGCGCGAGCAGTTCGCGGAGCACATCGACACGCACCCGCTGCGCCGTGAGATCACCACGACCGTGCTGGTCAACGACACGGTCAACACCGGCGGCACCACGTATCTGCACCGGATGCGCGAGGAGACCGGGGCGTCGCTGGAGGAGATCGTCCGGGCGCAGACCGCGGCCCGCGCGATCTTCCGCTCCTCGGTGGTGTGGGACGGCGTGGAGGCGCTCGACACCAAGGTCGACGCGGCCACCCAGACCCGGATCCGGCTGCACTCGCGCCGTCTGGTGGAGCGCGGCACGCGCTGGCTGCTGAACAACCGGCCGCAGCCGCTGCAGCTCGAGGAGACGGTGTCGTTCTTCGCCGAGCGGGTGGAGCACGTCTGGTCGCAGCTGCCCAAGCTGCTGCGCGGCGATGACCTGGACTGGTACCAGAAGATCTACGACGAGCTCGGCGGCGCCGGGGTCCCGGACGAGCTGGCCACGCGGGTCGCCGGATTCTCCTCCGCCTTCCCGACGCTCGACATCGTGTCCGTGGCCGACCGGATGGGCAAGGAGCCGCTGGACGTCGCCGAGGTCTACTACGACCTGGGCGACCGGCTGCGCATCACCCAGCTGATGGACCGGATCATCGAGCTGCCGCGCGCCGACCGGTGGCAGTCGATGGCCCGTGCGGCGATCCGCGAGGACCTGTACGCGGCGCACGCGGCGGTCACCGCGGACGTGCTGGCGGAGGGCGACGGCACGTCGACGCCGGAGCAGCGCTTCGCGCTGTGGGAGCAGAAGAACGCGGCGCTGCTGGGCCGGGCCCGCAGCACGCTGGAGGAGATCCACAACTCCGACGCGTTCGACCTGGCCAACCTGTCGGTGGCGATGCGGACCATGCGCACGCTGCTCAGGAACTCGTAGCGCACCGGACCCGTCGAGGGGCGCCCCGGGCCGTCACGGTCCGGGGCGCCCCTCGCGCGTGTGTGGTGCGTTGGGCGGGAATCGGCGGCGAACCCGTGGGCACGGTGCCGTAACGGGATAGGGCTCCCCTGTGACTGTCCGATTCTCGTCGTCCGGGATGTCCGGGGAGACCGGCACACGGCGCTCCGCGCTCCGCCCGGCCGCCGCCGGCCGGGTCCTGGCCACGGGCGTCACCGGACTCGTCCTGCTGCTGCTGGCCCTGGTCGTCGTACGGCTGCCGTGGATGGGCGACCTGGGCATCCACGCGGCGACCGTGCAGCGGCTGCGGCACGCCCCGCTCGCCCCCGGCAACCCGCTGGTCGACGCGAACACCCCGAGCCCCTACTACTCGCCGTGGACGCTGGTGCTCGGCGGTGCGGCCCGGGTGACCGGGCTGGACGTGTTCGTGGTGCTGCGGGCGGCCGCCGCGGCCGGACTGGCGCTGCTGGTCACGGGCGTGTGGCGGTACGTGCGGACGCTGAGCGCGCACCCGGCCGCGCCCGTGCTCGCGCTGCTGTCCCTGCTGCTGCTGTGGGGCACCGAGCCCTTGCTGTGGAGCGGGTTCACCGGGCTGCACTCGCTGGCCCTGACGGCGGCGTACCCGAGCACCTTCACGCTGGGGCTCGCCTTCCACTTCTGGACCTGGCTGAGCGGGGCGCTGCGCCGGCCGGCCGGGTGGGGGGTGTGGCTGGGGCTGGGCGTGCTGTGGGCGGTGATCCTGCTCTGCCACCAGTTCTCCGGGGTGGTGGCCACGGCCGGCGCTGCCGCCACGGTGGCCGCCGCGCGTCCCGGGCGCGCGGTGTGGCCCCGGCTCGGCGGCGCGCTGCTGCTGGGCGTCTCGGTGCTGGGGGCGTGGCCGTACTACGACTTCTTCGCGCTGGCGGACGCCGGGGAACGGCTGGAGACGGTGCACCGGGTGCTGTACGCGCATCCGGCGGCGCGGTTCGCACTGGTGCTGCTCGGGGTGGCCGCGCTGGTGGGGCGGTGGCGGCGTGACCACCGCGATCCGCTGGTGGTGTTCTGCGCCCTGGGCGTGCTGGCCGTCGCGGCGGGCCGGGTCACCGGGCACCACTCCTGGGCGAGGGCCCTGCCGGCGGCGGTGATCCCGGCGCAGCTCGCGGCGGCGCTCGCGGTCGTGGGGGAAGGATCGCGGCGGGTGCGGTCGGTGTGGGCGGCGCTGCTCGCCGGGGCGCTGCTGGCCGGTGCCTGGGCGCAGGCGGGCGCGCTCGGGTACGTGGTCCCGGCCGACGCGCTGCCGGGTCCGGTCGCGGAGAAGTACCGGCGGCCGTGGCCGGGGTACGGGTGGATCACCCGCTGGGTGCGGTACGGCGACGTCGTCATGGCGGAGGGCCGGGTCGCCCGCCAGGTGCCGGCGTACGGCCCCTATACGGTCGCCCCCGGCTACCCGGACTTCTTCCTCGCCGACGAGGAGCGCCGTACCGCCGTCACCCGGGCGTACTTCGCCGCGGACACGTCCGCGGCCGAGCGGCGGCGCACCGAGCGGGATTACGAGGTGCGCTGGGTGCTGGACCGCCGTGGCGCGCTGGACGACGCCGCGCTGCGGCCGGTGGCCCGGGGGCCGCGCGGGGAGGTGCTGTACGCGGTGCCGTGAGGCGGGGCGGCGTGGGACCGGCGCAGTGCGCCCGCCGGCCGTACGGCCCGGTGCGGACGGCGGGCGGACGGCGGGCGGACGGTGCGTGCGGTCAGCGCAGGGCGCCCGCCACCAGCTGCACCGCGCGGCGCAGGCGCGGGTGGACCAGGCGGCCGGCGACCGGGCGGAGCGCGGCGGTGACGCCGGCCGGTTCCCAGCGGACCTGGAGGCGGCCCGGGTTGTGTCCCTCGGGCTCGACGGTGACCTGGTGGGGGGCGGCGCCTGAGCGGTAGGGGACGCGGGCGGTCAGCGCGGGGAACTCCAGAGGCGCCAGCAGCAGCGCCTGGTTGCTCCGGCCGCCACCGGAGAGCCGCACCAGCGGGTGCCGGACCCCGGCGAACCCGCCCAGCGGCAGCCGCGCCCCGGCCAGGTCCAGCCGTACCGTCCCCTCGAACACACCCGGCCGCACCGGGTCCAGGCGGAACGGCACGGTGAGGCGGCGCCGGCCCGGGGAGATCACCAGGCTCGCCCGCTGGGGGCCGACGGGGAGCCGCAGCGCCGGGTCGTAGGTCCGCACGGTGAGGTCGACCCGGGCGCCGCCCCCGGGGACGCGGGCGAGCCCCGTGATCTCGTGCCGGAACAGCGCGGCGGGGAACGGGCGGGTGTCCGGCTCCAGCTCGGTCAGGTCCAGCTCGCGGCGGGCGGCCACGCCGTCCGGCACCCGGTCGCCCCAGTAGACCCGGCCGTCCGCGTCGCCGGTCAGCCGCCTCGGGGCGACGCCGTGCCCCAGTCCCCGCGCCGCGAGCGCGGCCTCCGGCAGGCGACGGTCCCGGACCAGCTGGAGCACCACCCGCTCCGCACGGGGCAGCCGCGCGTACGCGCCCGGGGCCAGCGTCTCCAGGTACGGGTTCACCTCGTCGGCGAAGGCGGCCAGCCACTCCGCGTCGCGGTACGGCAGGTCGCCCGCGTACATCCGGAAGTCGTGCTTGAGGAACTTGTGGTCCTTGTCCTCGCGCAGCCCTTCGTGCCCGCTCTCCGCCAGGAACGCGTCGATCAGGCGCTGCACGTGGATCCGGTCGCGGACGTTGCCGATCAGGTGCCGCTGGTTGGATATGGACGCGGTGTCGGAGCTCACGTACGGGGCTATGTACCAGAGGTAGACCGGCTCGGGGACGATCGTGAACCGCTCCGCCAGGCAGTAGGCCTGCGCCGAGAACAGCTGGTCCTCGTAGTGGATGCCCTCCGGGAAGCGCAGCGCGTGCCGGTCGAGGAAGGCGCGGGCGTACATCTTGCTGGTCGCCAGGTGCTCGAAGAACAACCGCGGGTCGTCCTCGATGCCGTCCAGGGTGCGGCGCTCGCCCACCAGGTGCGGCATCCACGTGGAGCGGCGTCCGGTGTCCACGCGGATCCGGCGCACCGCCCCCATCGCGAAGTCGATCTCCCGCTCCCGGTGCGCGGCCAGCAGGGCGGCGACCGCCCCCTCCGGCAGTTCGTCGTCGCTGTCGAGGAACATCAGGTACGGCGCCCGGGCGATCTCCAGGGCGCGGTTGCGCGGGGCGCTGCACCCGCCGCTGTTCTCCGGCAGCCGCAGGTACCGCACGCGCGGGTCGGCGGCCGCCAGCTCCCGCGCCACCCGCGGGGTGTCGTCCGTGGAGTGGTCGTCGCTGATGACGACCTCCAGGTCGCGGTGGGTCTGGCGGCACACGGACCGCACGGCGCGGGGCAGCCGTCCGGCGTCGTTGTGCACGATCACCGTGACGGTGACGTCGGGGAGCCGGGACGTGGACATCACGCGGTCACCTCCTGGGGGGCCGGCGCCGGGGTGCGCTCCTTCGGCGGCAGCACCGGGGGCAGGGACGCCTCGTCCTCGCCGAGGAACACCCGGCGCACGACGCGCTCGGCGGCCCGGCCGTCGTCGAACTCGCAGAACCGGCGCCGGAAGGCGGCCCGCGCCTTCGCCGCGCCCTCGTCGCGCCAGGCGTCGGTGGCGAGGATCTCGGTGAGGTCGTCCTGGGTGCGCGCGACCGGCCCCGGCGCCTCGGCCGTCAGGTCGAAGTACACCCCGCGCGTGGTCCGGTACGTCTCCCAGTCGTCGGCGTGGATCACGATCGGGCGGTCCAGGTTGGCGTAGTCGAACATGATCGACGAGTAGTCCGTGACCAGGGCGTCGGCGGCCAGGCACAGCTCCTCGACCGGTTCGTACGCGGACACGTCGATCACGCGCCCCGAGCGGCGCAGGCCGGCCGGCGGGGTGAGGCCCGGGTCGTAGAAGTAGTGGGCGCGCACCAGCAGGACGGTGTCCTCGCCGAGCCGGTCGGCGAGCGCGGCCAGGTCCAGGCGCGGGGTCCAGCCGGCCTCGTAGTCGCGGTGGGTGGGCGCGTAGAGGACGGCGCGGCGGCCGGGGGCGATGCCGAGCCGCTCGCGGACCGCGCGCACCTCGTCGGCGCCCGCCGTGTAGTAGACGTCGTTGCGCGGATAGCCGTGGTCGAGGGAGACGTACCGGGACGGGTAGGCGCGCTCCCA
Source organism: Streptomyces sp. GB4-14 (assembly GCF_022696125.1). NCBI lineage: Bacteria > Bacillati > Actinomycetota > Actinomycetes > Kitasatosporales > Streptomycetaceae > Streptomyces > Streptomyces sp. GB4-14. The sequence goes on from NZ_RZHO01000002.1 coordinate 3,983,173, forward strand.
CATGCGGGTGGTGTGGCTGTTGGCGGAGACGCTGTAGTCCCACTTGTCGACGCGCTCCAGCAGGGCGTCGAAGTCCAGGCCCTGCGCGGCGGCCGGGTAGGCCATCTGGTCGAGGCCCATGCGCTTGAGCGGGGTGCCGTGGTGGGTCTGCACATGCACCGCGTCGGGGCGTTTGACCACCGCGTTCGGGAAGTTGACGTTGTTGACGAGGTACTTCGCCGTGGCGAGCACCTCCCAGTAGCGGCGGGTGCCGGGGACCACGTGGTCGGTGCCGGGCGGCAGCAGGGCCGCGTTGCGCGCGGTCACCACCCACACCGGGTGGACGTGCGGGGCGAGTTCGGCGAGCTTCGCGGCGATCGCGGCCGGGTTGCAGGCGACGCCGCGGTTCCAGTAGGCGGAGAACACCGCGAGGTGCGGGTCGACGGGCCGGCGCAGCGCCGCGCGGTACTGGTGGTCGCGGATCAGGGCGCCCGCCTGCCGCCGTCCGGCGCGCACCGTGGACCGCACGGCGCGACGCGCGTGGTTGGCGGTCTGAAAGGCGCGGTAGCGCGTGTAGGCGCCCTCCTCCAGCAGCGAGCGGCGCACGCCCTCAGGGCCGCCGGGACGGCGGTACCCCTCGGGGCGGCGGCGTACGGCGGCGGATCCGGCCCGCAGGAAGAACTCCCGGGCGGCCGGCTCGGGCACGGCGCCGCGGGCGAAGGTGCGCAGGCAGTCGCGGACCATGATCTCGTAGAGCACGGTGTAGACCGCGGGCCGGTCCTGGGCGAGGTCGAGCAGGGCCTCGTAGCGGTCGACGGCGGCGAGGTGCTGCTCGGGGGTGACGGGCGGGAGGCTCGCGGGGCGCAGCCGCCGGTCCTCGTAGGCGATGTGCGGCAGGCAGGAGACGCGGCCGGCGAGCAGCAGGGCGGCGAGGGCGGCGCGGGCCTCGTCGTCGGTGGTGAGGTGCTCCTCGTGGGCCCGCCAGAAGCCGGCGCGCAGCACGCGGGTGCCCAGCAGCGGGGTCAGGCGCAGCAGGTAGGCGCTGTCGGCGAGGGCCGGCTCGGTGCGTCCGGCACGGGCGAGGAGGGGGCCGTCCGCCGAGGGCAGGGCGGAGCTGCGCCAGGTGCTGCGCAGATGGTCCAGGAGGAGGACGTCGACGGTGTCGGGCAGCTCGGCGGTGCGTTCGGCGACGGTGCGGGGGCTGCCGGGCGGGAGGCCGTCCTTGGCGCGGACGAAGTGCAGCCAGCGGCCCGTGGCCCGCGCGGCCCCCGCCGCTCTCGCCGCCGCGTCGGAGGCGCCGTCGGGCAGCGGGACCACCTGGAGCTGCGGGGCGTGCCGCTCGGCCGTCTCACGGGCCCAGTCGCCGACGGCGGCGACGACGACCTCCACGTCCGGCAGCGGGTGGGCGACGAGCGAGTCGAGGAGGCCGGTCAGGTGGTCCTGGGTGTTCGGTCCGTGGACGATGACGCTGAGCTGGGGCATCACGGGGCTCCTTCGGCTGCTCGTCGGCGCGGACGGTCCCGTCGGTCGTCATCCAGTCATAGTGACACCTGTCGGGCGAATCGGTCGGCGCGAAGTCCACCCGAACGGCGCTCGCCGCGCCCACGCCGGATCTGCTAGCGGGCCGCTCCCGTGAACTTCTCGTACTCCCGGAGCACCTCGTCCGTGGGGCCGTCCATGCGCAGCTCGCCGCGCTCCAGCCAGAGCACCCGGTCGCAGGTGTCACGGATGGACTTGTTGTTGTGGCTGACCAGGAACACCGTCCCGGCGTGCTTGCGCAGCTCGCGGATACGGGCCTCGGAGCGCTTCTGGAAGGAGCGGTCGCCGGTGGCCAGCGCCTCGTCGACGAGGAGCACGTCGTGGTCCTTGGCGGCGGCGATGGAGAAGCGCAGCCGGGCGGCCATGCCGGAGGAGTAGGTGCGCATCGGCAGGGTGATGAAGTCGCCCTTCTCGTTGATCCCGGAGAAGTCGACGATGTCCTGGTAGCGGGCCTTCACCTCCTCGCGGGACATGCCCATCGCGAGCCCGCCGAGCATCACGTTGCGCTCGCCGGTGAGGTCGGCCATCAGGGCCGCGTTGACCCCGAGCAGGGACGGCTGGCCGTCGGTGTAGATGTTGCCGTTCTCCACCGGGAGGAGCCCGGCGACGGCCTTGAGCAGGGTGGACTTGCCGGAGCCGTTGGTGCCGATCAGTCCGATCGCCTCTCCGCGGTACGCCACGAAGGACACGTTCCGCACGGCGTGCACCCGGCGCACGCCGGCCGCCTTCTCGGTCTGTCCGCGGCGGAGCATGCGGTTGAGCGCTGCGGTCGCGGTGCCGCGTCCGGCGCCGGTGCCGTTGACCCGGTAGACCACGTCGACGCCGTCGGCGACGACCGTCGGCCTCCTGTCCTTGGGGGTGTCAGCCACGGCCGTACCTCTCCTCTGCCTTCCAGAAGTAGACGAAGCCGACCACGCCGGCGAGCACCGCCCAGCCGAGCGCGAACGCCCAGACGTGCGGCGGCAGGTAGGACGAGTCGTACTTGTCGATCAGCGCGAACCGCACCAGGTCCATGTAGACCGCGGCCGGGTTCCACTGCAGGACGTCCGCCAGCCAGGCGGGAACGTTCTTGTCCTCCAGCATCGCGGGGATGGAGAACATCACGCCGGACGCGTACATCCAGGTCCGCAGCACGAACGGCATCAGCTGCGCCAGGTCGGGGGTCTTGCTGCCCATCCGCGCGAAGATCAGCGCGAGGCCGGTGTTGAACACGAACTGCAGCGCCAGCGCGGGGACCACCAGCAGCCAGGAGGCATCCGGGTAGCTGCGGAATCCGATCATGACGACGACCAGGACGATCATCGAGAACAGCAGCTGCTGGAGCTGCTGGAGCGCGAACGAGATCGGCAGTGACGCCCGGGGGAAGTGCAGCGCCCGCACCAGCCCCAGGTTCCCCGAGATCGCCCGCACGCCCGCGAGCACCGAGCTCTGCGTGAAGGTGAACACGAACACACCCGTCACCAGGAACGGCACGTAGGCATCGCTCGGTATGCCCTTACGGGCGCCCAGCAGCAGACCGAAGATGAAGAAGTACACGGCCGCGTTCAGCAGCGGCGTCGCCACCTGCCACAGCTGCCCCAGCTTCGCCTTGCTGTACTGGGCGGTCAGCTTGGCCTGGGAGAAGGCCAGGATGAAGTGGCGCCGCCCCCACAGCTGGCGGACGTATGCGCCGAGGGGCGGGCGGGCTCCGCTGACCGTGAGGCCGTGCCGGGCTGCGAGGGCCGCGAGGTCGGACTCGGGGGGTTCCGGGCGCGCCGACGCGGCGGGCGGTGTGTCGAGTGCCTGACTCACATCCGCTGCTTTCGCTAGGAGGGGGGTGGGGGTGACGGGTCCAACGGTCTGACGTCGGAACGGGACCGTATCGTCGTGACGACGAGCGTAGGTCGAATGCACGTCGGAACGCAACCGTATCGTCGCTACGCGGGCGGCCTATGCTGGAGCCCATGACGAACGCCGACGCGCCCGAGCCACGTCCGCGCCGCCGGGCTCCCGCCGGGGCCGCCGTCCTGCGCGAGGACGTCACCGAGGCCATTCGGACGGCCGTCTTCGAGGAGCTCGCCGCCGTCGGCTACGCCCGGATGTCGATCGAGGGCATCGCGCGCCGCGCGGGCGTGGGGAAGACCGCGGTGTACCGCCGCTGGCGCTCCAAGCTGCACGTCGTCCTCGACGTGGTCTCCGCGCTCGCCGTCCAGGGCCTGCCCGCCCCCGACACCGGCTCCCTGGAGAGCGACCTGCGCCTGCTCTACGAGGTCAGCTCGCGCGCCCTGCGCCATCCCGTCGCCTCGCAGATCCTCCCCGACCTCCAGGCCGAGGCCGCCCGCAACCCCGAGATCGCCGAGGCCGTGCAGAAGGCCCTGCGCGAGGGCCAGGACGGTGTCGCCAAGGGCATCGTCACCGCGGCCCAGGAGCGGGGTGAGATCGGCGCCGGCGTGGACCACGCCCTGGCCCTCGACCTGATCTCCGGGCCGTTGTACTGGCGCTCGGTGGTGATCCGCAGCCCGAAGCTGCCGAAGGGCTACCTGGACGGCCTGGCCCGCGCGACGGCGCAGGCCCTCAAGGCGCTCTGATCCCTGGCTCGCGCCAGAGCATCCGTCCGTCCGGCACCCGGCCGGCACCCGTCCGGCACCCGGCCGGCACCCGTCCGGCACCCGGTCGACGCCCTGTGCCCCTGCCGCGACCTGCGGGGCCGGTGTGTCCCCCCGGGGGAGGGGTGGACGAGGAGTGGGCCGGGCCGGCGGCTCGGGACGGCGCGGGCTCGGAGGAGACGGACTGCCGTCCTCGTCGGGGCAAGCCAGCCATCGGGCCTGCCCGGCCCGCGCCCGCCGCGACGCGCGGAGCCGGCGCGCCCCGCAGGTGGCGGCAGGGGCGGACGGGATCAGGCCGTCGCGGTGGCTCGGGGCGGCGCCGGGTGCAGCGGCGGAGGTCGGTGCGGGCCCTCATCAGGGGCAAGGCGGCCGGTGGAGCCGGCCGGTCACTGTCCGTCCGCGCCCGCCGCGACGCGCGGAGCCGGCGCGCCCTGCGGGTGGCGGACGGGGCGGACGGGATCAGGCCGTCGCGGTGGCTCGGGGTGGCGCCGGGTGCAGCGGCGGAGGTCGGTGCGGGCCCTCATCAGGGGCAAGGCGGCCGGTGGAGCCGGCCGGTCACTGTCCGGCCGCGCCCGCCGCGACGCGCGGAGCCGGCGCGCCCCGCAGGTGGCGGCAGGGGCGGACGGGATCTGGCCGCACGGCCGGTTCGCGCCCTGTGCCCCGCCGCGGTCCGACCAGTGCGGACGACGGTCGGGACGTAGGGGTGGCTCGCGGCGGCCGGGGTGCGCAGCCGCCGGGACGGTGCGGGTCCGCGTCAGGGCAGCCACCGCCGCAGCCGGCCGGCCAGGATCCGGCCCGCGCCCTGTGCGCCCGCCGTGACCCGCAGGGCCAGCGCTCCTCCGTGGGTGGCGTACGGGCGGGTGAGGAGCAGGCCGTAGCGGGCGCTCGGGACCGCGCGGGGGCGGAGCAGGCCGGGACCGGTGAGGGCGTGGGCCGAGACGGTGCGGGACGCGCCGTCGCGGAAGCGCAGCCGCAGCCGCAGGTCCCAGGCGCCCGCGGCGAGCGCCGCCAGCCGTTCCAGCGGGACGGGTGTGACGGCGGTCCAGGCGCCGTCGGCGGCCGGCCGCAGCGGCACCGTACGGCGCAGCACCAGGCGCGCGCGGTCGCGGTGGCGCCACTCCACCTCCGCGTCCACCGGACCGGCCCGCCCGACCGCGCCGTACAGCTCGTGCAGGCGCAGCCGCAGCAGGCGGGTGCGGGGACGCAGCTCGGCGTCCACGGCGAGCGGCAGCAGGCGGACCGGGCGCTCCGGAAGAGTCTCCAGGGTGACCTCGGGCAGCTCCGCCGACCAGCAGGGCGTGCCCTCGGCCGTCCGGGCGTACGGCGGGCACAGCCGGGCCGGGCGGGCGGCCAGCTCGCGCAGCCGGGGCAGGTCGCGCGGCCCGGGCGAGGCCAGCAGCACCCGCGCGAGCAGCATGCCGGGGGAGGCCGGGTCGCCGGAGCGGTCGGCGGCGTCGTACTCGGCGAGGTGCGCGCGGGTGTGCGCCCACCACAAGCGGCGGTAGGCCTCGTCACGCAGCGGCAGCTCGCGGACGTACATGCGCAGGTCGTGGTCGAGGAACTTGGCGCGGACGGCGCGTGCCAGCCCCTTCTCCCCGGCGTCCAGCAGGATCGCGTGGGCGGTGCGGCAGGCGTGCGTGCGGGCGCGCCAGTTGTCGACGCCCGCGCGGTCCAGCGAGATCGACAGCCGGCGCGCGGCGCGGCGCACGTGCCAGACGTACACCCGGTCCGGGACGAGGGCGACGCGCGGGGCGGCGGCCCACACCCGCGCGGTGAAGACCATGTCCTCGTAGGGGAAGCGGCCGTCGGGGAACCGGATGCCGTGGGCGCGCAGGAAGTCCGTCGCGTACAGCTTGTTGACGCTCAGGGTGTCGCGGACCAGGCGCGGGTGGTCGGCCGGGCGGGAGAGGACGGCGGGGGAGGCGTACAGGGCGGGCTCCCACGGCACCTCACGGCCCGAGGGCAGCTCGCGGCGCACGCAGAGACCGCCCGTCACCTGCGCGTCCGTCTCCCGCGCGGCGGCGAGGAGCGCGTCCACGGCGCCCGGCGGCAGCACGTCGTCGCTGTCCAGGAACATCACGTACGGGGCGACCGCCGCGTCCAGCCCGGTGTTGCGGGGGGTGCCGCAGCCGCCGCTGTTGACCGGCAGCCGGACCACCCGCAGCCGGGGCTCGGCGGCGGCCAGCCGCTCCAGCAGCTCCGCGCTGCCGTCCGTGGAGCAGTCGTCCACGGCGACGACCTCCCGCACGGCGGGCCCCTGCCCCAGCGCGGAACTCACCGCGCCGGCCACATGGGCGGCGTCGTCGTGGCCTATGACGACGACCGAGACGGCGCCGGCGTGGGCGGGGGAGGGGTCGGGGTGCATGGCATCCTCGGGGCGCGCTGCGGAGGTTCACTCCACGCTCGCCCGGCGTGTGCCGTCCCGCACCCCGGGGCGGTCCCGGCGGGCGTCAGGCCCCTTCGGCGGCCGCCTTGTCCAGGGCGGCGGTGAGATCGGCGAGGGTGGCGCCGAGGGCACGCATCTCCTCGGCCCGCAGCCCGGTGGCGGCGGCGATCCGGCGCGGCACCCGCACGGCCTGCTCGCGCAGCGCGGCGCCCTCCTCGGTGAGCCGCACCTCCACGGACCGCTCGTCGCGGGCGCTGCGCTCCCGGTGCACCAGACCGGCCGCCTCCAGCCGCTTGAGCAGCGGGGAGAGGGTGCCGGAGTCCAGCCGCAGGCGCTCGCCCAGCCGCTTGACCGGCAGGGTGCCGTCCTCCCACAGCACCAGCATGACCAGGTACTGCGGGTAGGTGAGGCCGAGATCCTTCAGCACCACCCGGTAGACGCCGTTGAAGGCGCGGACGGCGGAGTTGAGGCTGAAGCAGATCTGCTGGTCGAGACGGAGCCAGTCGTCCGTGACGGCCGGCGCGTCCGTCGCCGGGGTGGGGCTGGGTGTCGCTGTCATACGTCCAGGGTAGCGCTGTGCGAGCCATTTGGTTGTGTCCAATTGAATTGTGTGCTCTACTTGAGCCCACGGAGGCCGGGTCCCAGGATCCGGCCGGTCACCCGCCGAAGACGAAAGGTGTCCCCATGGACGCGCTCTACACCGCAGTCGCCACCGCCACCCACGGTCGCGAGGGCCGCGCCGTCACCTCCGACGGCAAGCTGGACCTCGGCCTGAGCGCCCCGAAGGAGCTGGGCGGCGACGGCAAGGGCACCAACCCGGAGCAGCTCTTCGCCGCCGGGTACGCGGCCTGCTTCGGCAGCGCCCTCGGCGTCGTGGGCCGCGCCGCCAAGGTGGACGTCGCCGACGCGGCGGTGACCGCCGAGGTCGTGCTCGGCAAGGAGGGCGAGGGCTTCGGTCTCGCCGTGACGCTCCGCGTCGAGCTGCCCGACGGCCTCGACGAGGAGACCGGCCGCAAGCTGGTCGAGCAGGCCCACCAGGTCTGCCCCTACTCCAACGCCACCCGCGGCAACATCCCCGTCGAGCTCGTCGTCGAGTAGTCCCGCCGCCCGCTCCCGACCCGCGCCAGCACCTCGCCGGTGCGCCGGCTCCAGGCCACCACCACGGCCTCCTCGGGCACCCGCTGGTAGCGGGTGAGGAGCAGCCAGCGCACCCCGTAGCGGCGGACCACCGTGTCCCGCAGGGCGCGGGTCGAGGCGGGATCCAGGTAGGCGCGCACATCGGCCAGCCGCCGCAGCCGCTCCCGTTCGTCCAGCGAGGCGTCCGGCCAGGCGGGTGCGGCCAGGTCGGGCCCGTACCCGGCGATCGCGTGGATGGCGTAGTAGCCGTCGGTGATCACCACCTCCCCGGGGGCGATGTGCCGCGCGGCCCAGTCGTACGACGGCCAGTCCGGCGGCTGCCGGAAGCCGACCGGGTCCGCGGCCGGGGGCAGCAGCGCCCCCGCGTGCACGGTCAGGAACCCGGCGACGGCCCCCGCCGCCGCGGCCCCGCCCAGCAGTCGCCGCCACACCGGCCAGGGGCGGGGCGCCGCAAGCTCCACGGCAAGCGCGAGCTGCAGCGGCACCAGCGTCAGCCCGAGGGCCCGCCCGTAGGTGTAGTGGCCGCTCACCCAGCCGTACGCCACGACCGCGCAGTCCAGGGCGAACATCAGTACCAGCGGGTCCCGCCGTGAGCGCCTGGCCCGTAGCCACAGGGCCGGAAGCCCCAGCAGCGCCAGCCCGAACTGCCCGGCCAGATCCAGGTACAGCCGCCGGTGCATCGCGTCCACGCTGGAGTCCCCGGCCAGCGCGAACACGTCGAAGTACGGCCAGCAGGCCGCCGTCAGCAGGGCCACCGCGCCGGTCAGCGCCCAGCGCCCGGCCAGCGCCGCCGACCACCGCCGCTGCCACCCGGCGACCAGTGCCAGCGCCCCCAGCGCCGCCGCGACCGCGGTGATCGGGTGCACCAGCAGGATCAGCCCGTACAGCAGACCGAGGCCCGCGTACCCGGACAGCGGGCGCAGGCCGCCCGGCCCCAGATAGCGCACACTCCCCGCGTCCCGGGCCCGCGCGCCGGTCAGCGCCCACGCCCAGAAGGCCAGCCCGATCGCGAACGCCGACGGGTAGGGCAGATTGCCCGTCATCGACATCAGGTTGAGATAGCCGCTCCACCAGGCGCGCTCCACGCCCCACAGCAGGGCCGTCGCGGCCAGCGCCAGCACGGGCGCCCAGGGGCGCGGGGTCAGCACCCGCACGAAGCGGCCCAGGCCGGTGAGCAGCACCAGCAGGTTCAGCGGCCCGGTCAGCCGCAGCACCTCCCAGCCGCCCAGCCCGGTCAGCCGGGCGAACACGCCCTGCGCCACGGCGTACGGCGAGTAGTACGGGCTGCCCGCGCCGGGCAGGTCCGCCATCGGGTGCCGGGGGCGCAGCAGATCGGCCTTGAGGCGCTCCACGACCGCCGCGTGCTGCCCGGCGTCGCAGCACAGCGGCACCCGCCAGAACGCCAGAGTCATCACCAGGAAGAACAGGAAGCCGGCGCACTGGTACGGCGACGGCCGCCAGGACCCGCCGCCGCGCAGCGCCGTGGCGCCGTCAACCGTGCGGCGCCGGACGAGGACGCCGGCGCTCATCGGATGCGAAGAAAAAGGGGCATTCGAGGCATTCGACCAATGTTCCCGTGTGAGCGTGATCCTGACCTGCCGTCACCGCTTCGGGTGACGGCCGGTCAGCCCACCGGCTCCACCGGCGCCCCCTGCGCGGGCACCACCGCCCGCCGCAGCACCGGCTCCAGCAGCAGCGGCACCCCCAGCACCGGCAGCAGCCAGGCCAGCGTGATCAGCCGGTCGCCCCAGATGTTGATGTCCGGGTGCCCCGCCTGGTTGAGGATCCCCGTGCAGGCCGCCGCGGCCAGGAAGACCCCGAACGCCGGCCGCCGCCGCGCCCCCAGCGCGCCCGCCGCCAGCGCCGCGAGGAACAGCGGCTCCCACAGCTGCCGTCGCGCCCACTCCATCCAGAAGTTCCCCTGGAGCTGGAAGAACTCCGCCCACGGCCGCTCCCGGTCCGGCCGGGCGAAGTGGTCGGTGAGCAGGTCCTGCACGCTCTCCGACACCGACGGGTAGTCCAGCAGCCGGGACACCAGCACCGTGCCCAGCACCCCCGCGCACCCCACCGCGGCCAGCGCGACGGGACCACGCCCCGCCGGCGTCCCCCGCCACCGCCGCCGCACCGCGACCGCCACGCCCGCCGCCGCCAGACACGCCCCGAGGAACAGCGCCTGCGAGTGCTTCACCGTGAACAGCGCGAACAGCGCGCCCCCCACCAGCGCGAGCCCCGCCCGGGGTCTCGTCCCGCCCAGCACCAGGGCGCAGCCCCACAGCGCGGCCAGGGTGAGCGCCAGCATCAGGCCCTCGGTCATCGGACGCATCGCCGTCGTCCCGCACGGCAGGACCAGGTACAGCGCCATCCCGGTGAGCGCGAGCGGCACCGGGGCCGCCAGGGTGCGCAGCACCAGGTAGGCGAGCACCCCGCCCGCACAGGTGATCAGCACGCCCGCCGTCCACACGCCCCACGTCACCCCGAGCAGCGCAACGAACGGCGCCAGGACCAGCGGATAGCCGGGCCGCACCTCGAAGATCCGCATGAACCGCTCCGGCATGAACGGCACCGTGCGCCCGCCGGTGTCCCCGGCCGCGAGGCGCGCCTCCACCTGCCGCCACTCCTGCTCCCGGCACTCCTCGAGGACCCGTGGCGCGGGGTCCGGGGCGTGGAAGCGCACCACGTCCACGAGCTGCGCGCGGTGCGCCATCGCCGCCCTGCCCGCGCAGTAGTGGTCGATGGTGGCGGCCGCAGCCTCCCGTTCGTCCGCGCCGGTCAGACTCAGCGCGTACGACACGTAGTTCTTGCTGTCGGGGGTGTCACGGCCCTCCACGGTGGCCAGCTGCATCAGCGCGAACAGGGCTGCCAGCAGCAGCACCCAGGTGCGCGGCCTCACGACGGGGTCAGCAGGTCGCGGCCGGCGGTCTGCGCGGGCACCAGGCCGGGATCGCCCGAGAGCTCCGGCAACGGCTCGCCCAGCATCACGGCGCGCACCACCCTCTCGGCGGCCCGGCCGTCGTCGTACTCGCAGAACCGCTCCCGGAACGCCGCCCGCAGCCGCGCCGACTCCTCGTCCGCCCACGTGCCCGACGCGAACAGCCACGCCAGCTCCCGGTAGCTACGCGTCACATGACCAGGCGGCCGAGCCGTGACGTCCAGGTACGCGCCCCGGCTCGCGCGGAAGGCGTCCCAGTCGTCGGCGTGCACCACGACCGGCCGGTCCAGGAGGGCGTAGTCGAACATCACGGACGAGTAGTCGGTGACCAGGACGTCCGCCGCGAGCAGCACGTCCTGCACCTCCGGCTCGTCGGTGGCGTCCACCAGCACGCCCCGCCGGTGCAGCTCCGACAGCCCGAGCCCGCGCGCCGGTCCGTCGGCGAGCGTGGGGTGCAGCCGGACCACCAGGGTGCGGCCCTCGCCCAGGTCGGCGGCGAACCGGGCCGGATCGATCCGCTCCACCAGCCCGTCCCTGCGGTAGTCCCGGCGGGTCGGCGCGTACAGCACCACCGTGTCGCCCTCCGGGATCCCGAGCCGCTCCCGTGTCGCACGGGCGCGCTCCTCGTCGCCGCGCACCAGCACGTCGTTGCGCGGGGAGCCCGACCGCAGCGAGGTGAAGTGGCAGGGGAAGGCCCGCTCCCACACCAGCTCGGAGTGGCGGTTGGCGACCAGGCTGTGGTCCCAGCGGTCGGCCCGGCGCAGCATCTGCGGCACGTCGAAGTGCAGCCGCGCGCCGGGCTTCTCCAGCAGATCCGCGCCCGCGTACTTCAGCGGGGTGCCGTGGTGGGTGTGGACGTGCACGCTGCCCGGCCGTTTCACCAGCGTGCCCGCCCAGTTGACGTTGTTGACGAAGTACGTGGCCCGCTCGGTCACCCGGCGGTACTCCGGCGTGTCCGGCAGCACGAACGGGGTGCCCGGCGGCAGGGACGCGGCCCGCTCCTCGTCGGCGACCACCCATACGCCCCGGATGTGCGGGGCGAGTTCACGGGCCGCGCGGTAGACGGCCGCCGGGTCGCCGAGCATCCCGCGGTGCGAGAACGCCGAGTACACGGCGAGGTGCGGGTCCAGCGGGCGGTGCAGCAGCGACCGGGCGCGCACCGCCCGCGCCGCCGTCGCCGCGTGGACCTGCCGGGCCCGCCGCTGCAGCTCCCGGCCGGTCCGCGTGGCCCGGCGGCGCAGCACGTACCCGGCGTACGAGCCCTCCAGGACCCGCAGTTCGGCGGGGACCCGCGCCCCCGGCGGGCGGTGCGCGTGGAACATCTCCGCGGTGCGGCGGAAGAACTCGGCCCGGTCCGACGGCGGCAGCCGGTCCGGCTTGGACAGGATGTCGAGACAGTGCTCGCCCATCTTGGCGTGCAGGAACGGCCGCCAGTGCGCCAGCGCCGGACGTGCGTCCACGAACCGGAACACCCGCGCGTACTGCTCGTGCACGTCGAAGTGCTTGCGGCTGGTGGTGGACAGGATGTTCCCCTGGCGGCGCTGCCGGTAGTACAGGCAGATGCGGTCCAGGGTGGCGATGCGCTCCGCGCTGAGCAGCACCGGGAAGGTCCAGGGCGTGTCCTCGTAGTAGCCGGGCGGGAAGGTGAAGCCCTCCCGCTCGACGAAGTCACGGCGGTAGACCTTGTTCCACACCACCATCAGCAGGTCGAGGATCTCCGGCCGCTCGGCCGCCGTGAAGGTGCTCCCGGCCGCCTCGGACAGCACATGGGCGAGGACGTTGCGGCGGGTGCCGCCCCACCAGTAGGTGCGGGCGTAGTCGAAGACCAGCACGTCCGGGTCGCCGGTCTCGTCGAGCCGGTCCGCGAGGGCACGCAGCGCGCCCGGGGTGAGGGTGTCGTCACTGTCGAGGAAGAGCAGGTGGTCGCCGGTCGCGTGCGGCATCGCCGCGTTGCGGGCCCGGCCGAGGCCCACGTTCTCCTCCAGGTGCAGCACCCGCACCCGCTCGTCGCGGGCCGCGTAGTCGTCGAGGATCGCCCCGCAGCCGTCGGGGGAGCGGTCGTCCACGGCGATCAGCTCGAGGTCGCGGTAGGACTGCCCGAGCACCGAGTCGAGACAGGCGTGCAGATAGCCCTGCACGTGGTGGACGGGGACGATGACGCTGAAGCGGGGCACGTCAGCTCCTCACCAGGGCGGCGGCCGCGGGGGCGGGGACACGCTCCGCGAGCGGGATCACGGGCGGCAGGGTCTCGGGCGGCTCGCCGAGCAGCACCCGGCGCACCACCCGCTCGGCGGCCCGGCCGTCGTCGAACGGGCAGAACCGCTCCCGGAACGCGGCCCGCAGCGCCGCCGCCTCCCCGTCCGCGTAGGAGCCGTCGCGGAACACCCTGGCCAGTTCCTCGGGCGTGCGGGCGACCCGGCCCGGCGGGGCGGCCATCAGGTCGAAGCAGACGCCCCGCGTCTCCCGGTACACCTCCCAGTCGTCGGCGTACACCACGATCGGGCGGTCCAGGTTGGCGTAGTCGAACATGATCGACGAGTAGTCCGTCACCAGCGCGTCCGCCGCCAGGCACACGTCCTCCGAGGACCGGTGCGCCGTGACGTCGATGACCCTCCCGCCACGTCCGCGCCCGCCCCGGTCGTAGAAGTAGTGCGCGCGCAGCAGCACCACCACGTCCTCGCCGGCCGCCTCGCAGAACGCCTCCAGGTCGAGGCCGGGCTCGAACCCGGTGTGGTGGTCGCGGTGCGTCGGCGCGTACAGGACGGCACGCACGCCCTCCGGGACGCCCAGCTCGGCGCGGACCCGTGCCACGTCGTCGGCGCCGGCCGTCACGTACACGTCGTTGCGCGGATAGCCGTACTCCAGATGCTCGTACGAGCCGGGGAAGGCGCGCTCCCAGACGCGGGTGGAGTGGGGGTTGGAGGAGAGGTTGAAGTCCCAGCGGTCCACCCGCCCCAGCAGCTTGGTGAAACTGCCGGTGGCGGCCGCCACGACCGGATACGTCGACTGGTCCACGCCCATGGTCTTCAGCGGGGTGCCGTGCTGGGTCTGGAGGTGCACGCTGCCGGGGCGTTTGACGACGCCCTCCGCGAAGTTGGCGTTGTTCACCAGGTACGTGGCGCGGGCCAGCAGCTCCCAGGCGCGGTGACTGCCGAGGACCGCGTACTCCACGCCGTCGGGCACGGTGTGCGCCTGGTCGGCCTCCACCAGGAACACGCCCCGGATGTGCGGGGCGAGTTCTCGGGCCTTGGCGTGGATCGCGGCCGGGTTGCAGGCGTAGCCCCGGCCCCAGTACGCGCAGTACACCGCGAGGTTCGGGTCGAGCGGGCGGCGCAGCTGGAGGCCGTAGTGCAGCCGGGTGCGCAGACCGCGCGGACGGGGCAGCGCGGCCGCCGCCCGGCCTGCCGCGCGCCGGGCGTCGCGCAGCGCGGCGAACGCCTCGTACGAACCGGCCGCCAGCAGCCGGTGCTGCACGCCCAGGCTGCCGCCCGGCGGCCGGAACCCGGCGGGCCGGTGCCCGCGGTACAGGGCGCTCGCCCGGCGGAAGAACTCCCGGTGTCCGGACGGCAGCCGGCGGGGGTGGGCGGCGGTCTTCAGCACGGCCGCGAAGAGCTGCTCGAACAGCGGCCCCGACCGCTCGGCCGGGAGCCCGAGACCGGCGGCCTCGTCGAGCACCCGCTCGGTCTGGTCCAGCAGGTCGTGGTGGTGGGCGCCGGGCAGCCGCAGCCGGTCGCCCTGGCGGCGCGCCCGGTGCCGCACCAGCACCCGGCGCGACACCGCCACCCGCTCCGCACGCAGCAGCGCCCTCCCGCACCAGGCGACGTCGGTGAACCACCCGGGCGGGAAGGCCAGTTCGTGCTCGGTGACGAAGTCGCGCCGCCAGGCCGCGCTCCACGCGGGCAGCCGCACCCCGGTGAGCTGCGGGGCGCGGGCGGGGGCGAAGGCGCCGCCCGGGGTGTGCTCCAGCAGCGGCGCGACGGGACGCGTGGGCTCCCCCTCCCACCAGGGGACGCGCTCGTGCTCGCAGGGCAGCACGTCCACCGGGCCGGTCTCCGCCAGCCGCGCGTCCAGCGCCGCCAGCGCACCCGGCACCAGCACGTCGTCCCCGTCGAGGAACAGCAGATACGTCCCGGTCGCCGCCCGCACGCCCGCGTTGCGCGCACCCGCCAGCCCCTCGGACGGCGGCGCGTGGACGGGCGTCACCCGGGAGTCCCGCTCGGCGCGCCCGGCGGCGACACCGGCCGCCGGTGACCCGGCCGCGTCGCAGACCGGGATCAGCTCGAAGTCTCCGAACGACTGGGCGAGGACCGAGTCCAGCGCCTGGCCCAGCCGGCCTGCGACCCCATGGGACGGGACGATGATGCTGAAGCGGGGCATTCTGCTCTTTCCGTTGACGAGGGCGTGACGGCGGCCGCTCAGCGGGCGGGCCGCCGCCCGGGCCGCCCCGTCGGGCGCCGCGCGGGCGGCCGGGCCGGGGCGGGCCGTGACGAGCCGGGGGACATGCGTACTCCCAGTGGGGCAACGACGGGCGGACGGGGTGAGTGACGGTCAGAAGACCGCCGGCTGCGGCGGCAGCGACACCACGGGGGTCTCCGGCGCGGCGGCGGCCGCCGGCACCGGGCGGCGCCGCTCCGGCGGGACGGGCAGCGGCTCGGCGAACTCCCCGAGCAGCACCGTGCGCACCACCCGCTCGGCCGCGCGGCCGTCGTCGTGCGGGCAGAAGCGGTCACGGAACGCCGCCCGCAGCCGGGTTGCGCGCGGCCCGCACCAGCGGCCCCCGGCGAAGATCTCGATCAGCTCGTCCTCGCTGTCCGCGACCGCGCCGGGCGGGAAGGTCCACGGGTCGACGTACAGACCGCGGGCCGCCGCGTACGCCTCCCGGTCCTCGGCGTGCAGCACGATCGGGCGGTCCAGGCCCGCGTAGTCGCACATCAGCGGGGAGAAGTCGGTGACCAGGGCGTCCGAGGCCAGACAGAGCGCCATCACGTCCGGGTGGGCGCTCACGTCCACCACCCGGTCGGAGGCGGCCTCCAGCGGCTGGTCCTGCGGCCGTCCGGCGCGGGAGAGGATCACGAACCGGGGGCCGAGCCGGCGCACCACGCGCTCCAGGTCGAGCGTCCCCACCGGGGTGCGGCGGTAGTCGCGGGGCGCGGGCGCGTACAGGATCGCCACCGCGCCCGCGGGGACGCCCAGGGAGTCGCGCAGCACGGCCACGTCCTGCGGGGTCGCCGTGTGGAACCGGTCGGTGCGCGGCCTGCCGTACTCCAGCGTCCGGTAGCGGCCGGGCAGCACCCGCTCGTAGGTCAGCGTGGAGTGGCGGTCGCCGGTGACGACGTGGTCCCACTGGTCGACGCCCTCCAGCAGCCGGGCGAAGTCCGTGTCCCGGGCCGCCGCCGGGCGGTCCTGGAGGTCGAGCCCCGCGTACGCCAGCGGGGTGCCGGGCGGGGTGTGCACCAGGATCTGCCCCTTGCGCTTGACCAGGCCGGGCACGAGCGTGCGGTCGGTCACCACGTACGCGCTGCGGGCCAGCGCGGTCAGATGGGCGGCGGTGCCGGGCACCAGGCGGCGGGTGGCGGTGGGCAGGGTGTGGTGCAGCTCCGGGCGGGCCGCCCAGGCGGTGCGGACGTGCGGGGCGTGGTCGCGGACCGCCGACTCCAGGGCGGCGGGGTCCCCGCCGTAGCCGCCGTCGTCCTCGACGGTGAACAGGACCCGGCCGGTGTCCAGGGGGAGCAGCCGCTGGACGCCGTAGTGGGTGCGCAGCAGGGCGCGGCGCAGACCGCGCAGGGCACGGCGGCGCATCCGGCCCGCGCGACGGCCGAGAGCGGCGGCGAGCCGCAGGGTGCGGTAGGTGCGGTGCAGCCCGAACCGGACCAGCGCGTGCCGCACCCGGGCGCGCGCGGGGACGGACGCGCCGGGCGTGCGGTGGCGCCGGTACTGGTCGCGGGCCCGGCGCAGGAAGGCGGCGCGCGAGCCGCGCGGCAGCCGGTCCGGGCGGGTGTACACGGTGAGCAGGTGGTCGACCATGCGGCGGAACAGCACCGGCCGCCAGCGCTCCAGACCGGGGTGCGCGTCGAGGTGGGCGAAGACCCGGTCGTACTGGCCGAAGACCTCGAAGTGGCGCTCGCTGGTGGTGTGCAGGATGCCGCCGGCGCGCCGCTGCCGGTAGTGCACGCACACCCGGTCGAGGGTGGCGACCGTCCCCGCCGTCATCAGCACCGGGTAGGTCCACGGGGTGTCCTCGTAGTAGCCGGGCGGGAAGGTGAAGCCCTCCCGCTCGACGAACTCCCGCCGGTACGCCTTGTTCCAGGCCACCGCGAGCAGGCCGAGCAGCCCGGGCCGGTCGGCGAGGGTGAACGGCGCCGGGCCGTGCTCGGCGAGCTGGGCCGCGACCTGGTTGCGCACGGTCTCGCCGGTCCAGTAGGCGCGGGCGTAGTCGTAGACCAGGACGTCCGGGTCGCCGGTCTCCTTGAGCCGGTCGGCGACGGCGAGCAGCGCGTCCGGGGTGAGGGTGTCGTCGCCGTCCAGGAACACCAGGTAGTCGCCGGTCGCGCGGGCCATGCCCGCGTTGCGGGCCGGGCCCAGACCGACGTTGGCCGGCAGGTGCACCGGCCGCACCCGCGGGTCGCGGGCCGCGAACTCGTCGATCACCGCTCCGCAGGCGTCGGGCGAGCAGTCGTCCACGGCGATCAGTTCGAGGTCCGGGTACGACTGGGTCAGCACCGACTCCAGGCACTCGCGCAGATACGCCTGAACCTGGTACGCGGGGACAATGACACTGAACCTGGGCAAGGGGCATCCAACGGTCGGCGCGGGCGTTCTGCCCGGCAACGCCCGTTGGCCCGCCTTGGTTACGCACCCCTGCGGCATCCGGGGGAATCACGTCGCACGAAGGGGCGGACCTCGGCCGGTCCGCCCCCAACTGTGGATGCGATGTGCCTACTTGACGGCGCCGGCCATCACGCCGGACACGAACTGCCGCTGGAACGCGAAGAACACCACCAGCGGCACCACCATCGAGATGAACGCGCCCGGCGCCAGCACGTCGATGTTGTTCCCGAACTGCCGTACCTGCGTCTGCAGGGCGACCGTGATCGGCTGGCTCCCCGAGTCGGTGAAGATCAGCGCGACCAGCATGTCGTTCCACACCCACAGGAACTGGAAGATGCCCAGCGCGGCGACGGCCGGACCGGCCAGCGGCATCACCACCCGCACGAACAGCCGCAGTTCGCCCGCGCCGTCCAGCCGGGCCGCCTCCAGCAGTTCCTTGGGGATCTCCGCGAAGAAGTTCCGCAGCAGGAACACCGCGAACGGCAGACCGAAGCCGACGTGGAACACCACCACACCGGTCAGAGAGCCGAAGATGCCCAGCTTGCCGAAGAGTTCGGCGATCGGGATGAGCGCCACCTGCACCGGCACCACCAGCAGCCCCACCACGGCGAGGAACCACCAGTCGCGGCCCGGGAAGTCCATCCACGCGAAGGCGTACCCGGCGAGCGCGCCGATCACCACCACCAGCACGGTCGCCGGCACGGTGATGTACACCGTGTTCAGCAGCGAGGCGGTGATGTCGTCGTTCTCCAGCAGGGTCCGGTACGCGCCGAAGGTCAGCTCGGACGGCTCGGTGAACACCGTCCACCAGCCGTCCACCGCCATGTCCTCCGGCGAGCGGAGGCTGGCCATCAGCAGTCCGATCGTCGGCACCAGCCAGAACAGGCCGACGACGATCAGGAAGACGCGGACCGCGCCGCCGCTCACCCACCCGGCGAGCCGGGACCCCAGCGGCCGTTCCGCCCGGACGGACCCGGCGGGCCGCACGCCCGCCTTCGTGACGCTTCCGGCGTCCGCGCTCATCGCCGCACCTCCCGCCTCAGCCGCCGTACGTTGAACCACATCACCGGGATGACCAGCAGCAGCAGGAACACCGCGATGGCGCTGGCGACGCCCGGCTGGTCCTCGGAGAAGCCCTTGCGGTACAGCTCCAGCGCGAGGACGTTGGCGTCGTCCTGGGACGAGCCCGGCGCGATGATGAACACCAGGTCGAACACCTTCAGGACGTTGATCATCAGGGTGACGGTGACCACCGCGAGGACCGGCGCGAGCAACGGCACCGTGACCCGCCGGAACACCTGCCACTCGTTCGCGCCGTCCACCCGGGCGGCCTCCAGCAGCTCACGGGGCATGCCCGCGAGCCCGGCCGCGATCAGCACCATCGCGAACCCCGCCCACATCCAGATGTACGAGCCGATGATGGCCGGGGTGACCAGCGACGGGCCGAGCCAGTCGAGGCCGTTGTACGGCTCCGCGAAGTTGCTCGCGGGCAGCCGCAGCTGGGCCCCGTCGGCCTTCGACGAGAAGGAGAACGTGCCGTCGGCGGCGGCCGTGGCCGTCTCCACCACCGTTCCGTCCTTCACCGCCTCGATCCGCATCCCGGCGTAGCCCAGCTCGGAGGAGTCCACCTGGTTGAGCGTGCCGACGCCCTTGCCGCGGGTGAAGTCCTGCCAGGTGCTGCCGGTGATCCGGTCGCCCTCCGGCTTCGGCGCCGCGGCCGGCTTCGCGTCGTCCGGCATCACGTCCGGGGCGACGCCCACCAGCGGCAGCGTCACCGTGTCCCCGGCGCTCACCGTGTCCTTGGTGACGAACGCGCCCCCGCCGGCCGGCTCCAGCGGCGACTCGCGGCCCGGGTGCGCCTTCGGGAACGCCGAGGACTGGGCGAAGGTGTCGTGCACGCCCACCCACACGGCGTTCGCCACGCCCTTGTCCGGGTCCTGGTCGTAGACGAGACGGAAGATGATGCCCGCCGCCAGCATGGAGATGGCCATCGGCATGAAGACGACCAGCTTGAACGCCGTGCCCCAGCGCACCCGTTCGGTGAGCACCGCGAAGATCAGACCGAGCGCGGTCGCCACCGTCGGGGCGAACACCACCCAGACGATGTTGTTCTTCAGCGCCGTGCGGATGCCGTCGTCCGTGAACAGCGCCCGGTAGTTGTCGAACCCGGCGAAGGAGTCGCCGGACTGGTCGTAGAAGCTGCGGATGACCGAGTACCCGATCGGGTAGACCACGAGCGCCCCGAGCAGCACCAGGGCGGGCAGCAGGAACAGCGCCGCCACGGTCCTGCGGGTGCCGGTGACGCTCTTGCGCGACCTGGGAGCGGCGGGGGCCGTCTTCGCGGCCCCCGCCGCCGTGTCCGCCGCCATCGCCGGTCAGTTCCCGTACGCCGCGGCCGCGTCGGCCTCCAGCTTCGCCTGCGTGCCGGCCACGTCCGACGGGTTCTTCAGGAAGTCCTGCAGCGCCTTCCACTCACCCTTGCCCGGCGTGCCGCCGAAGGCCTGCGGGGCCTGGTCGGACATGTCGAAGCGGAAGTCGTCGCCGGCGTCGATGAGCGCCTTGGCCATCTTCTGCTGGACCTCGTTCGGGTACGCCGACTGCGGCACGTTCCTGTTCGGGGAGAGGTAGCCGCCGAGCTTCGCCTGGATGCTCGCCGCGTCAGGGGAGGCGAGGAACGTCACCAGGGCCTGCGCCGCCTCGGAGTCCTCCAGGATCACCGCCGCGTCGCCGCCGGACACCACGGGCGGGGCGTCACCGACCGCGGGGAACGGGAACACCTTCGCGTCGGTGCCCACCTTCGCCTTGGTCTCGCCGATGTTCACCTGCACGAAGTCGCCCTCGTAGACCATGCCGGCCTTGGGCTGGTCGCCGCCGGTGAAGGTCTGCGTCACGGACGCCGGGAACTCCGTCTGCAGCGCGCCCTTCGCGCCGCCCGCGAGGTAGTCCTTCTTGCCCCACACCTCGGCGAGGGTGGTCAGCGCCTCCTTGACGGACGGGTCCGTCCACTTGATCTCGTGCTTCGCGAGCTGGTCGTACTTCTCCGGGCCCGCCTGCGAGAGGTAGATGTTCTCGAACCAGTCCGTGAGGGTCCAGCCGTCGGCCCCGCCGACGGAGAACGGGGTGACGCCGGAGTCGTAGACCATCTGCGCCGTGTTCAGCAGCTCGTCCCAGGTCTTCGGCTCGGACGCGCCCGCGTTCTCGAAGACCTGGGCGTTGTACCAGATCAGCGACTTGTTCGCGGCCTTGTAGTAGACCCCGTACTGCTTGCCGTCGACCTTGCCGATGTCCTGCCAGCCCTGCGAGTAGTTCTTCGTCAGCTCCTTGGTGGCCTCGGGGCCGAGCGGCTTGGCCCAGTTCTTCTCCACGGCCTGCTTGATCGCGCCGGGCTGCGGCAGCATCGCCACGTCCGGCGGGGCGCCGCCCGCGATCTTCGAGCCGAGGAAGTTGATGATCGGGTCCTGGGCGGGGACGAAGGTCACCTTGGCGCCGGTGCGCTTCTCGAACTCCGCGAGGACCTGCTTGAAGTTCTTCTGCTCCGCACCGGTCCACACGGCCGCGACCTCCAGGGTCTGGCCGTCCAGCTTCGGCAGGGTGACGGTGGTTCCGGTGTCCCCGGACGCCTTGCCCTTGTCGTCGCCGTCACCGCCGCCGTCGTCGTCGCCTCCGCAGGCGGTGAGGGAGACCGCCAGCACACCGGCGGCCAGCGCCGCGGCGGCTCTGACGGCCCGTCGGGTGGGGAGGACCGGCCCGTGCCGCCCGGCCGACCCGCGTATCCGGAAGTTCCTGCTCGTCCTGCGCATCACTGCCCCGTTCTCGTACTCCGTCGTACTTGGCCGAACGTTCGAGCGCTGTTCCGTGCGGTCTGGTCTACGCCCGGCGCGAGGGGGTGGCAAGAGCGCGTCCTGTGTCAACTCGACGATCGTGACCACGTCGTGACCGGGCGTCACGTGCTGCGCAGCCTGCGGGCGGTCGGTGGCTGGTCGCGCAGTTCCCCGCGCCCCTGGGGGGTTTCCGTCACGGTCGCTGGAAGTGCTCCGCCGCCGCTGCGGGCTGGCTGCCGCCTTGGCTGTGGGCGGTCGTGTGGCGGCGGGCGGCTGGGGCGCAGGCTGTCGGTGCCGGGTGCGGGCGGTCGGTGGCTGGTCAGCGCAGTTCCCCGCGCCCCTGGGGGGTTTCCGTCACGGTCGCTGGAAGGGGCCCCGCGCGACGGCACCCGGTCGGGGCCGTGAGCGAGACCCGGTGCCGTGCGCCACGGCACCGTTGCCGTCCCCCAGGGGGAATGGAACGCCCTCGTCCTACAACAGCGACGGCACCCGGGGTGACGCGACCTGGCGGGCCGCCCGGTCGAGGGCGCTGGCGAGGAGGGCCAGGTCCGTCGGCCCGTTGCCGAGCTCCCGCACCTGCCGCCGGGCCGGCGGGTCACCCATCCGGTGCCACTCCACCGGCACCACCGTCGGCCGCAGCGTCGCCGTACGCGGAATACGCCCCGTCACCCGGCCGCCCTGGAACTCCGTCCCCCGCCCGTCCGGGCGGACCAGCCGGCCACGCCCCGGCGCGGGATCGTCCGGCCCTCGCCCCACGACCGGCGCGTCCAGCGCGACCCGCAGCGACGCCTGCCTCACCGGCTCGGTCTGCGCCGTCCGGGGACAGGGCGCGGTCGCCGTGACCAGGTGCACCCCGAGCCGCTCACCGTCCCGAGCCACCGCCTCCAGCGCCCGCATCACCGACCCCGCGGCCGGCCTGCCGGGCGCGCCGAGCGCGGGGGAGACCAGCTGGTCGAGGTCGTCCACGACCACCACCAGCCGGGGCAGCGCCGGCGCGGCCTGCGTCTTGCGCCGGTCCGCGCCGGGACGCAGCCGCACGGTCGCGCTGGGCGGGCTGTCCAGGTCGCCGTTCGCGGCCGTGCGCTGGGCGACCATCCGGTCCGCCAGCTCCCGCCCGGTGTGCCACTCGGCGAAGTCCGAACGCCCCAGCAGCTCCGCCCGCCGCTTCAGCTCGGCGCTCAGGGACTGCGCGAACTCCCGCATCCGCACCGGGTCGTCGGCGCTCAGGTGGGTGGAGACGTGCGGCACGTCCGTGCACACCCGCAGGCCCTCGCCGGCCCCGGAACCGGTGACCGGGCCGCCGCGCCCGTCGACCAGGACGATGCCCAGCCGGTCGGGCCGCTCGGCCGCGGCCAGTGACGCGACGACCGCGCGCAGCAGCTCCGTACGGCCGCTGCCGGACGGGCCCTCGACCAGCAGGTGGGGTCCGTCGGCGGTGAGATCGGCGGTGACCGGGCCACGCGGGCCGGCGCCGAGGACGGCGGTGGCGCGTCCGCCGAGCGCACCGGGGTCGTCGGCCGCGTCCGCCCAGCGGGCCATGAGCGACGCCGGGGTGGCACGGGCCAGGCCCAGTTCGTCGAGGAGCCGCGCCGACGGGGGCAGCGGCGCCGACACGCGCGGGTGCGGTCCGGCCGCGGGACCGTCGGGCCGCAGCGGCGCGAGCGCCCGCGCGAACCGCTCGGCCCAGGCCGCGGACACCGCGTCCACGGTGGCCAGGGTGCCGTGTCCGACCGGGCCGGGCGGGGAGCCGTCACCGGTCCTGGCCACCCGCAGCAGCCGGAGCGCGGTCGCCACGTCCCCGCTGAGCAGGGCGACCGCTCCGCAGTCACGGAACGCGGGTGCCACCGCGCAGGCCGCCTCGTACGTCTCCGTCACCGGGGACGCGGGCGAGGCGGCGGGCGTCTCGGCGAGGCACAGCAGATGGACGCCGGCGCGCGGCCCCTCCACCGCCAGCCGCGCCAGGGCGTCCCGCACGTCGGCGCCGCCGGGGTCGCCGTCCACCACGACCACCGTGTACGGCCCCGCGTCGGCCGGGGCGCCCGCGTGGTCGTGGTCGGCGAGGCGGCGCAGCAGTTCGTCGGCGCGGGCCGCGGCCTGCTCCCGGTCGTGGGCGAGGAGCAGCCGGCAGTCCTGGCCGTGTCCGGGCCGCAGATGCGGCAGCCAGCCCAGCCAGGACCACTCGGCGGTGCGCTCGTCCGACGGACGGGACGGGTCCGCGGCGATCAGGACGATCTCCAGCGTGTCGGGGGAGTGCAGCGCGGCGAGCTGGGCGAGCGCCGCGCGGGCCAGCCCGGAGAGCCGCTCGCGCGGTCCGGCGAGCCCCAGCGCGCCGACCTCGCGCAGTCCCACGGTCACGGGGACGACGGGCAGCAGCCCGGAGCCGTCCGGCGCGGGCCGGTCCGCGGTGCCGAGCCGCACCGCGAGCGCCTCCGGGTGGTCAGGGCCGCGCTCCCACAGCCGGGGGCCGGGGCCGAGCGCGGTCAGCAGCAGGGTGGCCGGGTCCGGCCAGGTCTCGGGCTGCGCGGGGACGGCGGGCGCCGGGGCGTACGCCGTACCCCGCGCCGGGCCGTCGTGGAGGGCGGCGGCGTCGTCGTCCCGCTCGGTCCGCCCGCCGGTGAGCCGCCGCGCCCAGGCGCCGATCCCGCCCCGCTTGCGCGGTCGCGGCGGCTCGGGGACGTCGGTGCCCCGTACGGGGGTGCCCTTGCGGGTGCCGTCGGGGGTGTCGGAGGTCTGCGCGGCGGTGGCGTCGGCGTACCGCCCGTCGCGGGCGTCGCCGGTGGTCCGGCCGGTGGGCCCGGCGGGCGGCGGTCCGGCGGGGTGGGGTCCGGGGTGCGCCGTGGGCGCCTCGTCCCGCGTCTGGCCGTGCGCGGGGCCGGCGTACAGGCCCTGCGCCCGCCCCCGGCCCGCGTGCGTCTCGTCGGCGGGGACGGGCCGGGACACGCGCCGCCCCTGGGGCATCCGGGGCACGTCCCCCTGGGCGGCGATCCGCACGGTGCGCCGCCCCTGGCTCCCTCCGTCGTGCCGCTCGGCCTCCGGCGGGCCGCTCTGCTCCGGCACATGGGAAACGGGGCCCGACGCCGGAGCGCCGGCGTGGGCGGGCGTGGCCGGGTCCGCCGAGCCGTAGGCGTGGTGGGTGGGCGCGCGCGGCCCCTCGGGGGCGCTCCCGGCATCTCGCGGACCCGGCGCTCCCACGGCGTCCCGAGCCGCCCGGGCCGTACGCGGCCCCGGCACCCGTACGTGCCCTTCTCCGTCCGGGGTGGTCGCCGTGCGGGCGGACGGCCCTTCCGCCGGGGTCAGCCGCAGGGCCGACTCGCCGATGCGCAGCAGCGCGCCCGGGGTGAGCCGTACCGGGCGGGGGCCGACGGGGCGGCCGTCCAGCGTGGTGCCGTTGGTGGAGCCGAGGTCGGCGACGGAGACGCGGCCGTCCGCGCCGACCGTCACCGCGCAGTGCAGCCGGGAGACGTCCGGGTCGTCGAGCGGCACGTCGGCGTCGGCCGAGCGGCCTATGCGGATCTCCCCGCCGTGCAGCAGGTGCACCCCGCCCGCGTCGGGCCCGGCGACCACGTGCAGCCGGGTGGGGGTGGCGTCCAGCTCGGGGTGCGGCTCCGGCTCGCCGGGGGCGCCCACCGCCAGCACCGCTCCGTCGATCAGCGGGGGCTCGCCCAGCGTGCAGCGCTGGGCGTCGAGCCGCTGGTCACCGGCGTACAGCACGGGCGCGCCCGAGGAGCCGGCGGAGCCGTCGCCGCCGGAGACCGCCGAGGCGAGCGCGGAGGCGACCGCGGCGAGAGCCGTGCCCGCGGGCGCCGTGACCAGCACGTCGCAGCTCACGGCCCGCTCCTGGACGGGGGAGGAGGGGCCCAGCGGGTCTACGACGGTCAGCCGGATCTGCATCGCCGTCAGCGGTCCCTTCTGCGCGGGCGCCCGCGACACGGGGGACGAAGCCGCCCCGCGGTCCCCCTCCGCGGACTTCCCCCACCGCCACACGCGCACGTACGGCCAGTACTGCCCGCATCCTCGCACCTGTCACCGACAGCGCGCCCGCCTCCGGGCATCAAATGATCTTGATTGGTCGGCTCTGCCCGTAAAAATGCCTGACCAATGACGCGCGGGTGATCGTTCCGCGCCGACTTGAGATCGGTCACGTCCGGCCCGCGGCAACCAACGGACAGAGTCGGGCGTCTTTCCGGCAGACTCCGCACACGCGGAATCCGCGGACAATTCAACGGAGTCGTCGAAACCGTCGAACAGGAACGGGAACCGGTGCGTAGGACCCAGCACGGGGTGACGCAGAAGTCGGCCCGCCGGTATCCCGTGCGGCGGCACTACAGTGGGTCGGAACATTCCGCAGCAGGGTGGACCACGGTGTACGCCAGCCAGCAAGCAGCAGGGAGCGCATGACGTGCGGCCGGTAGGGAGCAAGTACCTGCTCGAGGAGCCGCTCGGACGCGGCGCCACGGGCACCGTCTGGCGCGCGCGCCAGCGGGAGACCGCGGGCGCCGAGGCGGCCGTGCCGGGCCAGCCCGGCGAGACCGTGGCGATCAAGGTCCTCAAGGAGGAGCTGGCGGGCGACGCCGACGTCGTGATGCGCTTCCTGCGCGAGCGCTCCGTCCTGCTGAGGCTCACCCACCCCAACATCGTCCGGGTCCGTGACCTGGTGGTCGAGGGCGAGCTGCTGGCGCTGGTCATGGACCTCGTCGAGGGCCCCGACCTGCACCGCTACCTGCGGGAGCACGGCCCCCTCACCCCCGTCGCCGCGGCCCTGCTGACCGCGCAGATCGCCGACGCGCTCGGGGCCAGCCACGCCGACGGCGTGGTCCACCGCGACCTCAAACCCGCCAACGTCCTGCTCAAGCAGCAGGGCGACGAGCTTCACCCGATGCTCACCGACTTCGGCATCGCGCGCCTCGCCGACTCCCCGGGCCTGACCCGCACCCACGAGTTCGTCGGCACGCCCGCGTACATCGCGCCGGAGTCCGCCGAGGGCCGCCCGCAGACCTCCGCCGTCGACATCTACGGCGCCGGCATCCTGCTGTACGAGCTGGTCACCGGCCGTCCGCCGTTCTCCGGCGGGTCCGCCCTGGAGGTGCTGCACCAGCACCTGAGCGCCGAGCCGCGCCGCCCGTCCACCGTGCCCGACCCGCTGTGGACGGTCATCGAGCGCTGCCTGCGCAAGAACCCCGACGAGCGGCCCAGCGCCGAGAACCTCGCGCGCGGGCTGCGGGTCGTCGCCCAGGGCATCGGCGTGCACGCGAACTCGGCGCAGATCTCCGCCGCGGAGAACGTCGGCGCGCTCCTCGCCCCCGACCCCGCGCCCGCGCGGGTCCCCGGCGAGCCGTCCGCCCATGGAGCCTCCGACCCCACGCAGGTGCTGCCGCAGAACCCGAACGGCGCCTACGACCCAGGCGCCGCCACCACCGTCCTGCCGCACACCGGCCCGTCCGGCGCGGCCGACCCCACGGCCGTGATGCCCCCGGTGCCGCCAGGGCAGCCCGGCGGCCCCGAGGACCCGCACCCCTGGCAGAACCAGCTCCGCGCGGCCCGCGACCGCAACGAGCAGACCCAGGTCCAGTACCTCGACCCCAGCCAGGACCCGCTGCGCCGCCGCCCCCAGCGGCAGGTGGCCCGGCCCCCGCAGCAGCCGCCGCAGCGCCACCCCCAGCAGCAGCCGCAGCCCGGCCCCGGGTACGGCTACCCGCAGCAGCAGCCGCAGCAGTACGCCCCGCCGCCGGAGCGCCAGCGCCGGCAGGCGCCCCAGCCGCCGCAGCGGTACGCGCCCCCGCCGGAGCCGCAGCGCCCCGCACGGGAGCCGCGCCAGCCCCGGCAGCGCAGCGCCAACCCGATGCGGATCCCCGGCCTCGGCTGCCTCAAGGGGTGCCTGTTCACGCTGCTCATCCTGTTCGTGGCGAGCTGGCTGATCTGGGAGCTGAGCCCGCTCCAGGACTGGATCGGCACGGGCAAGGGCTACTGGGAGCAGCTCAGTGACTGGTTCGGCTCGGTCACGGGCTGGATCGAGGACCTGGGCGGCCCCTCCGGCCCGGCGAACTAGACTCGTTTGCCGCTTTGTCGACATCTGGGGGCCGATTTCCGGGTCTCCGGTGAAGGTCACCTGTCCGGACGCGTAGCTTTGGCGACAACACGCGTCGGTAGGAGCAGTCTTGGCACGGAGAATCGGCAGCCGGTACACCGCCCATCAGATCCTCGGGCGGGGCAGCGCCGGCACGGTGTGGCTGGGCGAGGGCCCCGAGGGGCCCGTCGCCATCAAGCTGCTGCGTGAGGATCTCTCCTCGGACCAGGAGCTCGTCGGCCGCTTCGTGCAGGAGCGGACGGCGCTGCTGGGTCTGGAGCATCCGCACGTGGTGTCCGTGCGGGACCTGGTCGTCGACGGCAACGACCTCGCGCTGGTCATGGACCTGGTCCGGGGCACCGACCTGCGCACCCGGCTGGACCGGGAGCGCAGGCTCGCCCCGGAGGCCGCGGTGGCGATCGCCGCGGACGTCGCGGACGGCCTGGCGGCGGCGCACGCGGCTGGCGTCGTCCACCGCGACGTCAAACCGGAGAACGTCCTGCTGGACATGCAGGGCCCGCTCGGCCCCGGCGGCTCGCACCGCGCCCTGCTGACCGACTTCGGCGTGGCGAAACTCATCGACACCCCGCGCCGCACCCGCGCCTCGAAGATCATCGGCACGCCGGACTATCTGGCCCCGGAGATCGTCGAGGGCCTCCCGCCGCGCGCCGCCGTCGACATCTACGCCCTCGCCACGGTCCTCTACGAGCTGCTCGCGGGCTTCACCCCGTTCGGCGGCGGCCACCCGGGCGCGGTGCTGCGCCGGCACGTCACCGAGACGGTGGTGCCGCTGCCGGGCATCCCGGACGAGCTGTGGCAGCTGCTGGTGCAGTGCCTGGCCAAGGCCCCCGCCTCGCGCCTGCGCGCCTCCGAGCTGGCCGCCCGGCTGCGGGAACTGCTCCCGATGCTGGCCGGGATGCCGCCGCTGGACGTGGACGAGCCGGACACCGACCAGGCCGAGGAGGCCGCCGAGGAACTGTCCGGCGCCGCCCCGGCCGCCGGACAGCCGGTACGCCGCCGGGGCGCGGTCCCGCTGGTGCCGGGCGCCCGGCCCTCCGACTCCAACCGCGACACGCACACGTCGATGCGGGTCCCGGCACCGGACGAGCTGGCCGGCGGAGCCCACGGCACGGCCCGCGCCCCCCGGGCGGCCGGCGCCCCCCGCCCCGGCTCGGCCCGCAACAGAGCGGTGACGCGCCGCCGCCGCCTCACGCTGGCGGTGGCGGCGACCCTCCTCGCGGCAGCAGGCGTAGGCACCTGGCTGGCCACGTCGGACGACACCCCACCCCCACCGACCGACATGGAGAACTCGGCCCCGGCCACCCCCTAGCAACGCGGGAGAACAACACCCCCCAGGGGCGCGGGGAACTGCGCGAAGGGGGGTCTGGGGGCGCAGCCCCCAGGGAGGTGAGGGAGACACGCGGCACCTCCCCGGCCCAGGGGAGAGCGACCCCCCTCAGGGGCGCGGGGAACTGCGCGAACGGGGGCCCGGGGGCGCAGCCCCCGGACGAGGGGAGGGAGCCGGGCGCCCCCGCCCGGCATGGCCCACGGCGGGAAGCCGTTACGCTGGAGGGCGTGGCAGTCGTCGACGTATCCGAAGAGCTCAAGTCCCTCTCCTCGACCATGGAGTCGATCGAGGCCGTCCTGGACCTCGACAAGATGAGGGCAGACATCGCCGTGCTCGAGGAGCAGGCGGCCGCGCCGTCCCTCTGGGACAACCCGGACGAGGCGCAGAAGATCACCAGCAAGCTGTCCCACCTCCAGGCGGAGGTCAGGAAGGCCGAGGCCCTGCGCTCGCGGATCGACGATCTCGCCGTGCTCTTCGAGATGGCCGAGGAGGAGGACGACCCGGACACCCGCGCGGAGGCCGAGTCGGAGCTCACCTCGGTCAAGAAGGCACTGGACGAGATGGAGGTCCGCACCCTCCTCAGCGGCGAGTACGACTCCCGTGAGGCGCTGGTCAACATCCGCGCCGAGGCGGGCGGCGTGGACGCCGCCGACTTCGCCGAGAAGCTCCAGCGCATGTACCTGCGCTGGGCCGAGCAGCGCGGCTACAAGACGGAGCTGATCGAGACCTCCTACGCGGAGGAGGCCGGCATCAAGTCGACCACCTTCGCCGTGCAGGCGCCGTACGCCTACGGCACCCTCTCCGTCGAGCAGGGCACGCACCGCCTGGTGCGCATCTCGCCCTTCGACAACCAGGGCCGCCGCCAGACGTCCTTCGCGGGCGTCGAGGTGCTCCCCGTCGTCGAGCAGTCCGACCACGTCGACATCGACGAGTCCGAGCTGCGCATCGACGTCTACCGTTCCTCGGGCCCCGGCGGCCAGGGCGTGAACACCACGGACTCCGCGGTGCGCATCACGCACATCCCCACCGGCATCGTGGTCTCCTGCCAGAACGAGCGGTCGCAGATCCAGAACAAGGCCACCGCGATGAACGTCCTCCAGGCCAAGCTGCTGGAGCGGCGCCGCCAGGAGGAACAGGCCAAGATGGACGCCCTCAAGGGCGACGGCGGCAACTCCTGGGGCAACCAGATGCGTTCGTACGTGCTGCACCCGTACCAGATGGTCAAGGACCTGCGCACGGAGTTCGAGGTGGGCAACCCGGAGGCCGTGTTCAACGGCGAGATCGACGGTTTTCTCGAGGCCGGAATTCGCTGGCGCAAGCAGCGGGAGAAGTAAGGCTCCGCCCGCACACCGATTTGTCGACAAGGCAACTGCCGCTTCCCTAGCGGCAGTTGCCTTGCCGTGTCGGGGATGTCCGGGATTTACATCACACTCACAGCTTCCGTGTCCGGCAAAGCGTGCGGAGCCGGACATCGCGTACGCAACGCCCTTGACGTTCTTTTGGAAAGTGGGAAGGGTGGCGCGTGGCATGCGCATTTCTGGGGCGCATGTGAACCGGGGGGCGTTTCACCACAGTTACCTCCGTTGATCACGGCCCCGGGCGCCGCCTCACTGACGATGAGCTACTGGGGGTAGCAACCACATGACCAAGAAGACGCGGATCCGTGTCGCCCGTATCGCGGCCGGTGCCGTGATAGCGGCCGGCGCCTCGCTCACGGCGGCCGGCGCCGCCTCCGCCCTCGAGATCGGCGTGAGCGCCGAGGCGAACGATGCGGGCCTCGGTCTCGGTGTGAGCCTCGGCGACGAGGACGACCCCACCGAGCCGGAGGAGCCGCCCACCGAGGTTCCGACCACGCCGGAGGAGCCCACCGAGGTTCCGACCACGCCGGAGGAGCCCACCGAGGAGCCCACGACGGAGGAGCCCACCGAGGACCCCACCGAGGAGCCCACCGAGGACCCGACCGAGGACCCGACCGAGGAGCCGACCGAGGAGCCCTCCGAGTCCGCCCCCGGCGGCGGCCTCGACCCCGACGGCGGCGCCTCCCCGCAGGAGGAGGGCTCCTCCTCCCTGACCGACACCGGCGAGGAGGCCCCGGCGGCCTCGGCGCAGGGCAACGGCAAGGAGCTGGCCGAGACCGGTGCCGCCGAGACCACCTTCCTGGTCATCGGCGCCGCCACGATGATCGCCGGCGGTATCGGCTTCCGGGTGCTCCCGCGCCTGATGACCGGCCGCGGCGGCGCCGCCGCCTGACGGTGGCCGCGCGCGTACGCACCGTACGCACGACATGACGCAAGGGCCCGGAGCGCCGCCGCGCTCCGGGCCCTCGCTCCGTCTGTGGGGTCCCTGTCCGTCCTGGTCAGACGGTCTGATGGGCGAGCAGGGCCACCGCCGCCACCAGCACCGCCAGCAGGACGATCAGGGTCATCGGGGTCAGCCCCGCGAAGAAGTTCTCCTGCTGCATCCGCTCGCGGTTCGCACGGCACACGGGGCACCGGCCCTCGCTCACGGGCGCGGCGCAGTTCGCGCACACCAGCCGGTCGTACGTCATGCGCTCGCCCTCCTCGCGCCGATTCCTGGGGTTCAACGCCCACCGCCGTGTGAACGTTCCCCTTCCACTGTGCCAGGTTCCCGCCGGGTGCGCGCCGGGTCCTCCCCAGTCAGGACCCTCCCCGGGGGCGCCCCCGACCCCGGGCAGCCGGCGTCGGCCGGTACAAAGGGCGCATCTCTTCCGCAACCCCCTCCGGTGACTGCGCTCGGCTCCCCGGGTCGCGTAAGGTCACGCTCATCTACCCCCGGCTACCCGTGGTGCATCCGTGATCCGATTCGACAACGTGTCCAAGGTCTACCCCAAGCAGACCCGCCCTGCCCTCCGGGATGTGTCCCTGGAGGTCGAGAAGGGCGAGTTCGTGTTCCTCGTCGGGTCCTCCGGCTCCGGTAAGTCCACCTTCCTGCGGCTCGTCCTCCGCGAGGAGCGGGCCAGCCACGGTCAGGTGCACGTCCTCGGCAAGGATCTCGCCCGCGTCTCCAACTGGAAGGTGCCGCAGATCCGGCGCCAGCTGGGGACCGTGTTCCAGGACTTCCGTCTGCTGCCCAACAAGACGGTCGCCGAGAACGTGGCCTTCGCGCAGGAGGTCATCGGCAAGTCGCGCGGCGAGATCCGCAAGTCCGTGCCGCAGGTGCTCGACCTGGTCGGGCTCGGCGGCAAGGAGGACCGCATGCCGGGCGAGCTGTCCGGCGGCGAGCAGCAGCGCGTCGCCATCGCGCGGGCCTTCGTCAACCGGCCCAAGCTGCTCATCTGCGACGAGCCCACCGGCAACCTCGACCCGCAGACCTCCGTCGGCATCATGAAGCTGCTCGACCGGATCAACCGGACGGGCACCACCGTGGTGATGGCGACGCACGACCAGAACATCGTGGACCAGATGCGCAAGCGCGTCATCGAGCTGGAGAAGGGCCGCCTCGTGCGCGACCAGGCACGCGGCGTCTACGGCTACCAGCACTGACGCTCCACGGAAAGGCTTGATCAGACGCCATGCGCGCCCAGTTCGTCCTGTCGGAGATCGGCGTCGGTCTCCGCCGCAACCTGACGATGACCTTCGCGGTCGTCGTCTCCGTCGCCCTGTCGCTCGCCCTGTTCGGCGGGTCGCTCCTGATGAGCGACCAGGTGAGCACGATGAAGGGCTACTGGTACGACAAGGTCAACGTCTCCATCTTCCTCTGCAACAAGTCCGACGCCGAGTCCGACCCGAACTGCGCCAAGGGCGCGGTGACCGACGACCAGAAGAGCCAGATCAAGGCCGACCTGGAGAAGATGTCGGTCGTCGACACGGTGACGTACGAGTCGCAGGACGAGGCGTACAAGCACTACAAGGAGCAGTTCGGCGACTCGCCGCTGGCCAGCTCCCTCACGCCGGACCAGATGCAGGAGTCGTACCGCATCAAGCTGAAGGACCCGGAGAAGTACCAGGTCATCGCGACCGCCTTCGACGGGCGGGACGGGGTGCAGTCCGTGCAGGACCAGAAGGGCCTGCTGGACAACCTCTTCGGGCTGCTGGAGGGCATGAACATCGCCGCCCTCGCCATGATGGCGCTGATGCTGGTCGTCGCCCTGATGCTGATCGTGAACACCGTCCGGGTGTCCGCGTTCAGCCGCCGGCGCGAGACCGGGATCATGCGCCTGGTGGGCGCCTCCGGCTTCTACATCCAGGCGCCGTTCATCATGGAGGCCGCGGTCGCCGGACTCATCGGCGGCACCCTCGCGTGCGCCTTCCTCCTCCTGGCGCGGTACTTCATCATCGACCACGGACTCGCCCTGTCGGAGAAGCTGAGCCTGATCAACTTCATCGGCTGGGACGCCGTCCTGACGAAGCTTCCGCTCATCCTGGCGACCAGTCTGCTGATGCCGGCGTTGGCCGCGTTCTTCGCGCTGCGCAAGTATCTGAAGGTGTGACTCTTGCCAACGAGGGGCGCGCGGCCAACGGGCCGTGCGCCCCTTTGCGTTGTCCTAGACTCACCGGCATGTCAGGTCGTGACCCGTTCTGTCGGCCCCGCAGCGTTCGCCGCGGCGCCGCCCTGACCCTGGTCTTCGCGAGTGTGCTCGTCGCCGGTGCGGCCACGGGCAGCCTTCCCGGCACCGGCCGCGGGGACGCCGCGGACGGCGCCGCGCAGGCCGCTCCCGTCGGCCACCACGCCGAGGTCGCCCGGGCGGCCGAGGAGGCCGCCGCCCACGGCGCGTCCCCGCTGGAGGCCGCGGAGCGCGCGGTCAGCCGCAGCGGCGACCGCTGGGGCGCCGTCTACTCGCGCGGCGAGTACGAGGAGTTCGAGGCCACCCTGGACGGCGCCTACACCGGCGTCGGCCTGTGGGCCCGTGAGCGGGACGGGCGCATCGAGGTGAGCAGGGTCGGCAGCGGCACCCCCGCCGACGAGGCGGGCATCCGACCGGGCGACCGGCTGCGCAGCGTCGACGGCGAGAAGGTCGACGGCCGGCCCGTCACCGAGGTCGTCTCGTTACTGCGCGGCGACAGGGCGGGCAAGACCGCAGGCAGCACCGTGCGGCTCGGCCTCGAGCGCGGTTCGCGCTCGTGGAGCGAGACCGTCCGGCGCGCCCGGCTCTCCCGGGAGCCGGTCACCGTCCGCTCCCTGGCCTCCGGTGTCACGGTCGTCCAGGTGTCCGCCTTCACCAAGGGATCCGGCGAGCGGGTCGGCGCCGCCGTACGCGAGGCGCCCGAGGGGTCCGGCATCGTCCTCGACCTGCGCGGCAACCCCGGCGGCCTGGTCGCCGAGGCGGTCACCGCGGCCTCCGCCTTCCTCGACGGCGGCCTGGTCGCCACCTACGACGTCGCCGGCGAGCAGCGCGCCCTGCACGCCGAGCCCGGCGGCGACACGAAGAGACCGCTGGTCGCGCTGGTCGACGCGGGGACGATGAGCGCGGCCGAACTCCTCACCGGCGCCCTCCAGGACCGAGGCCGGGCGGTCGTCGTGGGCTCCCGCACCTTCGGCAAGGGATCGGTGCAGATGCCGACCGAGCTGCCCGACGGCTCCGTGGCCGAACTGACCGTCGGTCACTACCGCACCCCCTCCGGCCGCGGCGTCGACGGCCACGGCATCACCCCCGACCTGGAGGCCGGCGGGCAGGCGCTGGAGCGCGCCGAGACGGTCATCAGCGGACTCGGCAGGTGAGCCGCCCCCGGTAATCGCTTCCCCGGGAGCCCCTCCGTAGTGCGAAAATGGGCGGCACTATGGCTAAGGAAAAAGGGCGCAAGCTGATCGCGCAGAACAAGAAGGCGCGCCACGACTACCTCATCATCGACACCTACGAGGCGGGCCTGGTGCTGACCGGCACCGAGGTGAAGTCCCTCCGCCAGGGCCGGGCGTCGCTGGTGGACGGCTTCGTCCAGCTCACCGACCACGAGGCGTGGCTGCACAACGTGCACGTCCCGGAGTACAGCCAGGGCACCTGGACCAACCACAGCGCCCGGCGCAAGCGGAAGCTGCTGCTGCACCGCGAGGAGATCGACAAGCTGGAGGCCAAGTCCCAGGAGACCGGCCACACCATCGTGCCGCTCTCCCTGTACTTCAAGGACGGCCGGGCGAAGGTCGAGATCGCGCTCGCCAAGGGCAAGAAGGAGTACGACAAGCGGCAGACGCTGCGCGAGAAGCAGGACCGGCGCGAGGCCGAGCGGGCGATCTCCGCGGTGCGCAGGAAGCAGCGGGCCTGAGGCCCCCGGGGCCTCGCGGGAATAGGCTGGCATCGACCCGCGTTGGTCACGTACGATGGCTTCGCACCTCACAGAGGGTGCGGGTCACCTCCTCCGGGAGGGTTTGACAACACAACATGGGGATGATCGGTTTCGACAGCGGCTGTCGAAGCAGGGGAAGCGTGTCGAGGAAGCGGCCATGATCTCGTAAACCACAGGCCGAAAAAAATAATCGCCAATTCCAAGCGATCCCTCTCCCAGGGCGAGCTCGCCCTCGCTGCCTGATCTTCAGGTAGCGAGCAGCGGCTCCCCCACTTAAGGGAGTGTCAGCCCGGGGATGTTCCCGACCCGGATCCTGGCATCAGCTAGGGAACTAAACCTTGATCCCGGTCACGGGGTGAAAAGGGAAATCCAACAGTGACTGGGCCCGTCGGAGACTTGTCGGCGTGATCTCCGGGGCCGAGAAAAGCACAGCCGACTGCACACGGAGAAGCCCTGGTTCCTCACCGTTGGACGCGGGTTCGATTCCCGCCATCTCCACTTACCCCATGTGGGCAGCAGGCCCCGTCGCGCGAGCGGCGGGGCCTCTGTCATGCGCGGCCACATGGGCGCACCCCCGGGATGTGGGGGCCGCACCCATATCGGTGGGTGGTTCGCGCTTCTACCTTCGCTCTCCATGACACAGACCAGAGCCGCACTGCGCCCCACCGTGCTGACGGCCCTCCTGGCCGCCCTCCTCTCCGTCCTGCTCGCCCCCGCGCCCGCCTCCGCCGCCTCCCTCCAGGAGGTCACCGGCTTCGGCAGCAACCCCGGCGCCCTGAAGATGTACCGCTACGTCCCCGACGGGCTGCCCGCGGGCCGCCCCGTGGTCGTCGCCCTGCACGGCTGCACCCAGAACGCCGCCGGGTACGCCTCCGGCACCGGCTGGACCACGCTCGCCGACCGCTGGGGCTTCTCCGTGGTGCTGCCGCAGCAGCAGAGCGGCAACAACCTCAGCCAGTGCTTCAACTGGTTCGAGCCCGCCGACACCAGGCGCGGGCAGGGCGAGGCCGCCTCGATCGCCCAGATGGTGGACCGGCAGCTCGCCGACGTCTCCGGCGACCCGTCCCGCGTCTACGTCACCGGGCTGTCCGCGGGCGGCGGGATGACCGCCGTGATGATGGCCACGTACCCGGAGAAGTTCGCCGCGGGCGGGATCGTCGCCGGACTGCCCTACGGCTGCGCGCAGGCCGCCGGAACGGCGTACGTGTGCATGTACGTCGGGGCCACCCAGACGCCTGCGCAGTGGGGCGACCGGGTGCGGGCCGCGCGGCCCGGGTACACCGGGCCCTGGCCGGCGCTCACCGTGTTCCAGGGCACGGCCGACTACACGGTGAAGCCGGTCAACATGACCGCCCTGGTGGACCAGTGGACGAACGTGCACGGCGCCGACCGCACCGCCGACGTCGGCGACACCGTCGCCGGGTACCCGCACCGCGTCTACCGAGGCCCCGGAGGGAACGCGGTCGTGGAGACGTACAGCCTCACCGGGATGGGGCACGGCCAGCCCGTCGACCCGGGCGCCGGGGAAGCGCAGTGCGGGGCGGCCGGGGCGTACTTCCTGGACGTGAACCTGTGCGCCGCGTACCGGCTGGGGAAGGCCTGGCAGCTCGGCTGAGTCTCAGTGCCCGCGCGGCGCCGTGCTCGCCCGCACCGTGAGCCGGGGCGGCAGCAGGGTGGTGCCCGGTACGGCGGCCCCGGACAGCTTCCGTACCAGCAGATGCACCGCGCGGGCGCCCAGCTCGGCGGCCGGCACGGCCACCGAGGTGACCGGGACGCGGGCCGCCGCGGCCACCGGCGCCGGGCAGACGGCGGTGAGCGACAGATCGCCGGGGATCCGCATGCCCAGCTCCTCGAACGCCTCGATCAGGGGGTCGACGAGCGGCTCGTTGTGCACCACCACCCCGGTCAGCGCGGGCAGGTCGCGCAGCAGCCGCTCCACGACCGCGCGGGCCGCGTCCCGGCCGGTGCCGCACGGCAGCACCGCCGAGGCGAGGCCGTGCCGGTCGGCGGCCGCGGTGAACCCCTCCACCAGCCGCCGGGCGAACGCCGTGCGCCGCACGTACACCTCCGGCGGCGAGCCGACCAGCGCCACCGCGCGGTGCCCGAGCTCCGCCAGATGGTCCACGCACAGCTCCCCGGCCGCCCGGAAGTCCAGATCGACGCAGGTCAGGCCGTCCGCCTCGGCGGGCACCCCGATCAGCACGGACGGTGAAGGACAGGAACGCAGCAGCGGCAGTCGCGGGTCCTGCAGCTGCACGTCCGTGACGATCACCCCGTCCGCCAGCCCCGTCTCCGTGACCCGCCCGATGCCCTGGTCGCCCTCGCCCTGGGTGAGCAGCAGCACGTCGTGGTCGCGGGCGCGGGCGGCGGTGACCACCGACACCGCGAACTGGGTGACCACCGGCACATGGATGCCGGGCCGCATCGGCACCGCCAGCGCGAGCACCTTCGACCGGGCGCCGGACCGGGACCGTCCGCCGCCGTCCGCGCGGTAGCCCAGCTCGCGCACCGCGGCCTGCACCCGGCGCCGGGTCGCGTCGGAGATCGGCCGCTTGCCGCTCAGCGCGTACGAGACCGTACTGGGGGAGACGCCGGCCCGCCGGGCCACATCCGTGATCTTCACCATCGGGAGTCCTCGTGGGCACGGTTCGTGGGGGGAGGAAGCGGCCGACGCCCTCGTCGAAGCGCTTCGACGGGTGAAGGTATGTGCGGGATCTGTGGCCGTCAATGGTGCGGACGGTGATCCGTGAAGCGGTTCGACGAGCCGAACGCGAGGAGGGTCCCCGCGACCGCGAAGGCGGTCACCGCCGCCCCGACCGGCACCCCGTACCCGGCGGTGGCCGAAACGTGCTCCACGATCCAGCCGCCGGCCGCGCTGCCGCAGGCGATCCCGCCCAGCAGCCCGGTGACCGCCAGCGTCATGCCCTCGTTCAGCCGCCCCTCTGGGGTGTGCCGCTGCACCAGGGTCATCGTGGTGA
Organism: Streptomyces sp. GB4-14; assembly: GCF_022696125.1. Taxonomy (NCBI): domain Bacteria; kingdom Bacillati; phylum Actinomycetota; class Actinomycetes; order Kitasatosporales; family Streptomycetaceae; genus Streptomyces; species Streptomyces sp. GB4-14. Next base: position 4,021,006 of record NZ_RZHO01000002.1, read on the forward strand.
CCATTGTCGGGGCGGTCGCCATGCCCGCCACCAGCAGCGCCCCCGCCAGGACCAGCAGCGAGCCGGTGAGGGCGGCGGCCAGCAGCGGCAGCGTCATCAGCGCGGTCATCGCGGCCAGGCACCGGACCAGCCGGGACCACGCCGACCCGGCCGGGCGCACCGCCCCGTACAGCAGGCCCGCCACGCAGGAACCCGCCGCCTGGAGCGCCAGCACCGCACCGGCCGCCGTACGGTGCCCCTGCCCGTCCGCGAACGCGATCGTCACGACCTCCATCGAGCCGAACACCCCGCCCGTCGCCAGGCAGACCAGCAGCAGCGGCCGTACGCCCGGCGCGCGCAGCGGGGCCCGCCCGGTGGCGCGGCGGACCGCCGGGGGCTCCGTGGAGCGCTGCGCGGTGAACAGCGCGACGCCCGTCAGCAGCAGCACCGCGCCCGTCAGGGTCCCCGCCTCCGGGAAGAACGTCCCGCACAGCACGGCGGCGAGCACCGGGCCGAGCATGAAGCACAGCTCGTCGGCGGCCTGCTCGAAGGAGTTCGCGGTGTGCAGCGCGTCGGGTCTGCCCTTCAGCAGATGCGCCCAGCGGGCCCGTGACATGCCTCCGGTGTTCGGGGTGGTGGCGGTCGCGGCGTAGGCGGCGAACAGGGTCCAGTCGGGGGCGTCGTGGCGCACGCAGAGCACCAGCGCCAGTGAGCCGAGCACCGCGACCAGCGTGGCCGGCAGTGCGATCCGGGCCTGCCCGTAACGGTCCACAAGACGCGCGGTCCACGGGGCGACCACCGCCGTGGCGGCGAGCCCGGTCGCGGTGACGGCGCCGGCCAGGGCGTAGGACCCGCGGCTGCCGGCGATCATCACGATCGCGCTCAGCGCGAACATCCCCATCGGGAGCCGGGCGAGCAGATTCCCCGCCGTGAAGGCGCGGGCGCCGGGCACGGCGAACAGACGGCGGTACGGGCCCGGCTCGCGCCGGGCGCGGGGAGTGAAGTCGACGGCCACGAGGGTGTCGGCGGTGACGGTGAACAGACGGGTGTCCCCGGAGGTCGGCTGCGGCATGGCCTCACCGTCGCCCCTGGCCGGGCACCCGGTCCAACACCTTCTCCGCACCGATTGACGCACCTGTGTTGTAGGTTCACGGCCATGCCCGCACCCGCCCACGTCGAGCCCCGCCTGCTGCGCGCCTTCGTCACCGTCGCCGAGGAGCTGCACTTCACCCGCGCCGCGGCCCGCCTCCACATCGCCCAGCAGGCGCTCAGCCGGGACGTGCGGCGCCTGGAGCGGGAGCTGGGCTGCGAGCTGTTCGTCCGCAGCACCCGCCGGGTCACGCTCACCGCCGACGGGGAACGCCTGCTGCCGTACGCCCGCGCCGTGCTCCAATCGCAGGACGACCTGCTCGCCGCCGCGGGACAGAGCCGCCCGCTCCTGGTGGACCTCAACTCCCCGGGCCTCGTGACCCACCGCGAGGTGCTGCACCGGGCGCGGGAGCGCGCCCCCGGGCACGAGCTGATGGCCCGCTACGAGAGCGGGCTGACCTGGGCGGCGGGGGAGCTGCTCGCGGGGCGGCTCGACGCGTCGTTCGGCCGGTTCGCGGGGCTCGCCCCGGCCGTGCGGGCCGGGCTCGACCAGCAGCCGGTGCGGTACGAGCCGATGGCGGTCGTGCTGCCCGAGGAACACGCCCTGGCCGGGCTGCCCGAGGTGCCGCTGGCCGCGCTGGCGGGCGAGACCGTCTACGCCGGTGCGGGCAACACCCGCACCGAGGAGTGGACGGACCTGGCGCGGCGGCTGTTCGACGGGCGGGGCATCGCGCTCGCTCCGCCCGCCCCGCTGGCGGTGGGGGAGGAGGAGTTCCAGCGGGTGATGGCACGTACCCGGAACCCGATCCTCGCCGTGGTCGGTTTTCCGCCACTTCCCGGGACCGTGTCGCGCCCCCTGGTCGAGCCGGTCCCCCTCTCACCCGTGTCTCTTGTGTGGCGGAAGGGGATGATCCACCCCGCTCTGACCGAACTGCGCAGGTCGGCGGCCGAAATCGCCGCCGCGCGGGGCTGGCTGCGGCGTCCCGCGGACTCCTGGATCCCCGCAGCCGACACCGATGTGATGGGAGCGCACCCAATGTCTCGCTGCTGACACAAAAGGTCGGCCCGCAAACACACAACCTCCGCGTGCGCTACATTCGATGCCCGAGCACGGTGTGATAAACGGGGCGCTCGGAGCGGGTGGGGGCCCGGTCCGCCGACGGGTGCTCGGGTCGTACGCGCGCCGAAGGTTCCGTTGGGGGGAAGTGCGAGCGCGTGGAGAAGTGGCGAGAAGACGCCCAACCGGGGCGGCCGCAGTCGGCCGACGGCTCCCGGAGGTTCGCGGAAGCGGACGAGGACGCCCGTGAGACACGGGTGCTCCCCCTGGCGGAGAGACCCGCCGAACCCGGTGTGAGAGACGGCGCGGAGAGTTTCCGCGCCGGTTCCGGTTCCGGCTCCCTCGACGAGCGCTGGGCGCGGCTCGGCGTGTTCCCGTCCGGGAACGGCAGGGACGAGGACCGTACACAGGTGCTGCCTCCGACAGGGGGCGACGACAGGACCGACGTCCTGCCCGGAACGGGCGGCCGCCCCGGCGTCTCCGGCCCGTCCGGCGCGCCCCGGCACGGCGGCGAGGACCGTACGCAGGTGCTGCCCGAGGTGGGCGGGATCCCGGGTCCGTCCTCCCGCCCCGGTCCGGCCGGCGGCGTTCGCCCGGGCGACGTACCCGGGCCGTCCGGCGGTCGCGGCGGCTTCGACGCCTTCCGCAAGCCGCCCGCGCCCGCGACACGCAGGACCTCCGACGACGTCTACGACTCCGAGCGCACCACCGCCCTGCGCGTGCCCCGCCCCGCCGCGCCGGCGGCACCGGCCGGGGGGACGGCGGACCCCGCAGCCACCACCCGCATCCCGGCCGTGGACGCCACCGTTCCCGCCGACACCGGCACCGCCGTCCGCGATCCGTGGCAGGAGGACCCCGGCACCGCCGAGGCCACCCACGACCCGCACGAGGTGACGGTCCAGCTCGACGCCGTGCAGATCGGCGCCGGCGGTGTGCTGAGCCGTACACCCGGAGCGGGCGCGGCACCCGAGGCGGCCCCCGTGTTCGTCGACGAGTCGGGCCGCCGCAACCGGCTCTACCGCCGCATCGGCCTGGCCGTCGGCCTCGCCTGCGCCGGCTACGCCGTCGTCATGGTCGCCACCCTGCTGTCCGGCAACTCCGACGCCCCCTGGATGCCCGTCCCGGGCCAGGAGGACAGGCCGGCCGAGCAGGTCGACACCACGCCCCGGCCCTCCGCGACCGACCCCGCGCCCAGCTCCGGCACCAGCCTCGACCCCGGCCTCGGCACGCCCGCCCCGGGCGCCTCCGACCTGCCCGGGCCCGGCGCCTCCGCCCCTGTGGCGGGCGGCTCCGGCGGCACGGCGCGGCAGCAGGACGGGGGAGCCCCGGCGACCACCCCGGCCGGCCGCGCCAGCTCCCAGCCGGCCACAGGAGGCGGCAGCGGGAACGGCGGGACCACCGCGACCGCACCCCCGGCCGGCGGCGGCACCGCCACACAGCCCACGACGCCGACGACCCCGGCCGATCCGCCGTCCTCCGAGACGTCCGACCCCACCGGCGGCGGCGAGGCCGGCGGCACCGACAGCCTTTCCGCTCCCTCCGCCGACCGTCCGGTCGCCGCCGAACCCGCGTCGGGCGCCGACTCCGCCCCCGCCGCCGCACCGTCCCCGGAGAACGTCCTCTGATGGCACCCCCGTCCCACCGCCGCCGGGCGCCCCGCCCGGACCGGCGCGGCGCACTGCGCCGTCGCGTACCGCTGCGTCTGCTGCTGCCGCTGCTGGTCCTGGTCGCCCTCGCCGCCATGCTGATGCTGCGCGGCTACGTGCACAGCGAGATCCTCGCCGACCACCGGGTGCAGGCACCGGCGCCCACCACCGAGGTGCCCAAGGAGATACTCGAGGGCGGCCCGGTGATAGACGCCCGCAACGGCAAGGCCACGACCCTGAGCGTGCCCGACCGGCGTCTCGTGCTCACCTTCGACGACGGCCCCGACCCCACCTGGACGCCGAAGGTGCTCGACGTGCTGAAGAAGCACGACGCGCACGCCGTCTTCTTCGTCACCGGCACCATGGCCTCCCGCTACCCGGACCTCGTCCAGCGCATGGTCGACGAGGGCCACGAGCTGGGCCTGCACACCTTCAACCACCCCGACCTGTCGCTCCAGTCCAAGAAGCGCATCGACTGGGAGCTGTCGCAGAACCAGCTCGCCCTCACCGGCGCGGCCGGCATCCGCACCTCGCTGTTCCGCCCGCCGTACTCGTCCTTCTCCGACGCCATGGACAACGAGTCCTGGCCGGTCACCGAGTACATCGGCAGCCGCGGCTACCTCACCGTCGTCAACAACACCGACAGCGAGGACTGGAAGCGGCCCGGCGTCGACGAGATCATCCGCCGCGCCACCCCGGAGAACGGCAAGGGCGCCATCGTCCTCATGCACGACTCCGGCGGCGACCGCAGCCAGACCGTGACCGCGCTCGACACCTTCCTGCCCGACCTGAAGAAGAAGGGCTACGAGTTCGACAACCTGACCGAGGCCCTGGACGCGCCCAGCGCGCACAGCCCGGTCACCGGACCCGAGCTGTGGAAGGGCAAGGCCTGGATCTTCCTGGTGCAGGCCTCCGAGAGGATCACCGACGTGCTGGTGGTGGGCCTCGCCGTCATCGGCACCCTGGTCATCGCCCGCTTCGTGCTGATGCTGCTGCTGTCCGGCGCCCACGCCCGCCGGGTGCGCCGCACGGACTTCCGCTGGGGCCCGCCGGTCACCGAGCCGGTCACGGTGCTGGTCCCGGCGTACAACGAGGCCAAGTGCATCGAGAACACGGTCAACTCCCTGATGGCCAGCGATCATCCGATCGAGGTGCTGGTCATCGACGACGGGTCCACCGACGGCACCGCCCGCATCGTCGAGGCGATGGGCCTGCCCAACGTCCGGGTCGTCCGCCAGCTCAACGCGGGCAAGCCCGCCGCCCTCAACCGGGGCCTCGCCAACGCCCGCCACGACATCGTCGTGATGATGGACGGCGACACGGTCTTCGAGCCGTCCACGGTCCGTGAGCTCGTGCAGCCCTTCGGCGACCCGAGGGTCGGCGCCGTCGCCGGCAACGCGAAGGTCGGCAACAAGGACAGCCTCATCGGCGCCTGGCAGCACATCGAATACGTGATGGGCTTCAACCTGGACCGCCGGATGTACGACATCCTGCGCTGCATGCCGACCATCCCGGGCGCCGTCGGCGCCTTCCGGAAGTCGGCGCTGGAGCCCATCGGCGGCATGAGCGACGACACGCTCGCCGAGGACACCGACGTCACGATGGCGCTGCACCGCGCCGGCTGGCGCGTGGTCTACGCGGAGAACGCCCGCGCCTGGACCGAGGCCCCGGAGACCGTCCAGCAGCTCTGGTCCCAGCGCTACCGCTGGTCGTACGGCACCATGCAGGCCATCTGGAAGCACCGCCGCGCCCTCGTCGACAAGGGCCCCTCCGGCCGCTTCGGCCGCGTGGGCCTGCCCTTCGTCTCCCTGTTCATGATCGTGGCCCCGCTGCTGGCGCCGCTGATCGACGTCTTCCTGCTGTACGGCCTCGTCTTCGGGCCGACCCAGCAGACCATCCTCGCGTGGCTGGGCGTCCTGGCCATCCAGGCGGTCTGCGCCGCCTACGCGTTCCGTCTGGACAAGGAACGCATGACCCATCTGATCTCGCTGCCGCTGCAGCAGATCCTGTACCGCCAGCTGATGTACGTCGTGCTGCTCCAGTCCTGGATCACGGCGCTCACCGGCGGCCGGCTGCGCTGGCAGAAGCTGCGCCGCACCGGCGTCGTCGGGGCGCCCGTGAACGGGGCCGTGCCGAGCGGCCAGGTGTACAACGACGACCGGAGGCCGGTGGCATGACCCACGGACACCCGTCCGGCGCCGGCCCGGTCCCGGAACCGGCCGCGCCGTACCCGACGCCGTACGGCGGCCACACGGGTCTGGCCCCGCAGCCGGCGTACCCGTTCCCGCAGCAGCACACGACGGAACCGCCGTCCGAGCGGGAGCCCGAGGAGACCCCGGCCGCCCCGAAGAAGCCGGGCCGGGACCGGTACTTCGACCTCCTGCGGGCCGTGGCCCTGTTCCGGGTGGTGCTGTACCACCTGATGGGCTGGGCGTGGCTGCCCGTGGTCTTCCCGTCCATGGGCGTGATGTTCGCCCTCGCCGGCAACCTCATGGCGCGCTCCCTGAAGCGGCCGGCCGTCCAGGTCGTGCGGAGCCGGATGCGCCGCCTGCTGCCGCCGCTGTGGCTGATGGGCGCGATCGGCGTGACGGCCATGGTGCTGCAGGGGTGGGGACCCGACGCGGACGGGCACCCGGGCTGGTGGTGGTTCCACCTCGTCTACTGGGTCCTGCCGCTGAGCGACCCGCCTTACGGCGAAGGGCTCCCCGGTGTACACGGCATCCTGGCGGAGAACTGGGCCGCCGACTTCGCGGGTCCGCTGTGGTACATCCGCGCGTACCTCTGGTACGTCCTGCTCTCCCCGCTCCTCCTGCGGGCCCTTCGCGCCCTCCCCTGGGTGACGCTCCTGGCTCCGCTCGCGCTGTCGGCCGTGCTCCACTTCGGTTACCTCGAACTCCCCGGCGAGCGCTTCCCGTCGGCCCTCACCGACTTCAGCACCTTCGGCGCCTGCTGGATCCTGGGCATGGCCCACCAGGAAGGCATCCTGAAGCGCCTCCCGCGCTACGTCGTGCCCTCGGTGGCGCCGGTGATCGCGGCGCTGGGGCTCTGGTTCGCCTTCAGGGAGGGGTTCAAGACCGGGTACGACCTCGACTCCATCCCCTTCGCCCAGGCCGTGTGGTCCTTCGCGACCGTGCTCCTGCTCCTGCACCTGAGCCCTTCGTGGACCGACTGGCCGAGTTGGCTGCGCCGCTGGGACAAGCTGATCACGCTGCTGAACTCGCGGGCCGTGACGATCTACCTGTGGCACAACGTCTGCATCGTCGTCGCCGCCACGCTCTGGGACCAGCTGTGGGGCTTCGACGTGATGTACGAGAACGTCCCCTGGCTGCTGGAGAGTTCGTGGCCGGTGCTGGCCCTGACCTGGGTGCTGATCGGCAGCTGCGTCGTCTGGTTCGGGTGGATGGAGGACGTGGCGGCGAAGCGCAGGCCGCAGCTGTGGCCGGACGGCAGCGAGAGCAAGCGTCCCCGGCCGGCCGGGCGGGGACGCCGCCGCTGACGTGCCGGGCCGCCCCGGACGCGCCTTTCGCGCCGGGGCGGCCCGTGCGAGACTGCCCCCTGTTGCTGAAGTGAACGGCAGGCCAGGGGGCGCGGGGCGCATGGGCAAGCGGCAGACGCAGAAGATGCTGCGGTTGATGGCGGGCGGGGAGCCGGTGGAGCTCACCAGCCCCATGGCATCCGTGAAGAAACTCGCCCGACTCGCCTTCGTCGCCCAGCAGTTCGGCTACGAGTACGCCGACGTCCGGCAGGGCGGCGGCAACAACAGCCAGCTGAAGATGCTGATCGTGCCCGACCCCAGCCCGCAGGCACAGGCCCGCGCCGCGCAGAACTGGGCGCAGTACCCCAACGCCCACGACGGCGTCTCCCTGCCGCCGCTCGTGCCGGACGCCGTCGAACTGCTCAAGGCGCGCATCAACTTCGACCTCACCGGCAAGAGCGCCGAGAAGCGGATCGGCTACGGCGCCCTCGGTGTCTCCATCGGCGCCGTGATCATCGCCTACCGGCTGGGCGGCACCTCGGACGACTTCGTCATCGCGGCGGTCATCTGGCTGGCGCTCATGGCGATCCTCGGCATCGGCTTCGTCGTCACCCGCAAGCGCAACGCCAAGTTCGCGGCGCGGCTCCAAGCGGCCGGCTTCGCACCGGTGACGGACGGGACGGGCCGCGTGCGCTACCTGCCGCCGGGCTCCGGCACGCCGTACGGGGGCGGCCCGTACGGGCCGTACGGCGCGCAGGCCCAGGGCGCGGCGCCGTTCCCGCAGCAACAGCCCGCCCCGGGACACGCACCGCAGCCCCCGGCGTACGGCCAGCCGTTCCCGCAGCAGCAGCCCGCTCCCGGCCACGCCCAGCAGCCTCCCGCCTACGGTCAGCCCGGCCCCTACGGTCAGCCCGGCCCCTACGGTCAGCCCGGCCCCTACGGCGCCCCGCAGCAGGCGCCCGGCCCCTACGCCCCGCAGCAGGCGCCCGGCCCGTACGGCGCCCCGCCGCAGCAGCCCGGCCCGTACGGCCCGCCCCCGCAGCACTGACCCCTCACCGCCCCACCGGTGACCGGTGACGGACTTCTCTCACCCCGCCCCCGGCGGGGGTGAGAGCAACGTTCCCTGCCGGTCACCGCCTGCCACAGGCCGGAAACGCTCCCTCCCTACCTTCGGGACCAGCCCTCGCGGCACCGCCGCGCCCCGGAGAGCAGTGGAGGCCCCATGACAGCCCGCAGCGGCCGTTGGATCCAGCAGTGGGACCCGGAGGACGAGACCTTCTGGAACCGCACCGGAGAGAAGATCGCCCGCCGCAATCTCCTCTTCTCCGTCCTGTCCGAGCACATCGGCTTCTCCGTCTGGACCATGTGGTCCGTGCTGGTGCTCTTCATGGGCCCCGAGTACGGGCTGACCCCCGCCGACAAGTTCCTGCTCACGTCGATGGTCACGCTCGTCGGCGCCGTCGTCCGGGTCCCGTACACCTTCGCCGTCGCGATCTTCGGCGGACGGAACTGGACGGTGATCAGCGCGGCGCTGCTGCTCGTGCCCACCGTCGCCGCGTTCACCGTGATGGAGCCGGGGACGTCCTTCTCCACCTTCCTCCTCGTCGGCCTGCTGGCCGGTGTCGGCGGCGGCAACTTCGCGTCCTCCATGACCAACATCAACGCCTTCTTCCCGCTGAGGAAGAAGGGCTGGGCGCTCGGGCTGAACGCCGGCGGCGGCAACATCGGCGTCCCGGTCATCCAGCTCGCCGCCCTCGCGATCATCGGCGCGAGCGGCGGGCCGCGCATGCTGCTCGGCATCTACATCCCGCTGATCGTCGTCGCCGCCGTGCTGGCCGCCCTCCACATGGACAACCTGGCCTCGGTGAGGAACGACACCGGCGCCGCCAAGGACGCCGCGCGTGACCGGCACACCTGGATCATGTCCTTCCTCTACATCGGCACCTTCGGCTCGTTCATCGGCTACAGCTTCGCCTTCGGACAGGTGCTGCAGAACCAGTTCGACCGCACCCCGCTGGAGGCCGCGTACGTCACCTTCGTCGGGCCGCTGCTGGGCTCGCTGATCCGTCCGGTGGGCGGCCGGCTCGCCGACCGCTACGGCGGCGCGCGTATCACCCTGTGGAACTTCGTCGCCATGGGCGCCGCGACCGTCGTGCTGATCGCCGCCTCCATGGCGAAGTCGCTGGCGCTGTTCACCGTCGCCTTCGTGGTGCTGTTCGTGCTGACCGGCCTCGGCAACGGGTCGACGTACAAGATGATCCCCGGCATCTTCCAGGCCAAGGCGCACGCGTTGGGCCTCGAAGGGGAGGCGGCGGCCGCGTACGGGCGGCGGCTGTCCGGGGCGTCGATGGGGCTGATCGGCGCGGTGGGCGCGCTCGGCGGCGTCGGCATCAACCTGGCCTTCCGCCAGTCCTTCCTCTCCTACGGCTCCGGCACCGGCGCGTTCGTGGCGTTCCTCGCCTGCTACGCGGTCTGCTTCGCGGTCACCTGGGCGGTATACCTTCGCCGGCCCGCCGAGGGCCCGGCCGGCCGGACCCCCGCCACGGAGGAGAAGCCGCAGCTCAGCTACGCCGAGGTGTGACGGCGGGTGACGTAACACTGGTGACATGAAGCCGAACCGAGCCTGTCATGGATCGTTGACAGGCTCGCTCGGCACGGACGTGGAGCCGCACCTCCGTGCAGGACGCCGACTCGAGCCGGGACGAGAGTGATGTACGACGAACGAGAGCAGTCTCCGGAGCACGGCCCCCTCGCGGGGTTCACCGTGGGCGTGACCGCGGCGCGCCGGGCCGACGAGCTGGGCGCGCTGCTGGAGCGGCGCGGCGCGGCGGTGCTGCACGCCCCGGCGCTGCGGATCGTTCCGCTCTCCGACGACAGCGAGCTGCTGGCCGCCACGAAGGAGATCATCGGGCGGATCCCCGACATCGCGGTCGCCACCACGGCCATCGGGTTCCGCGGCTGGGTCGAGGCCGCCGACGGCTGGGGGCTCGGCGAGGACCTGCTGGAGCGGCTGCGCGGGGTGCGGATCCTGGCGCGCGGGCCCAAGGTGAAGGGCGCCATCCGGGCGGCCGGGCTGACCGAGGAGTGGTCGCCGGCGTCGGAGTCGATGGCGGAGGTGCTGGACCGGCTCCTCGAGGAGGGCGTCGACGGGCTGCGCATCGCCGTCCAGCTCCACGGCGAGCCGCTGCCCGGGTTCGTGGAGTCGCTGCGGGCCGGGGGAGCGGAGGTGGTGGGCGTGCCGGTCTACCGGTGGCTGCCGCCGGAGGACATCGGACCGGTGGACCGGTTGATCGACGCGGTCGTCGCCCGCACCCTGGACGCGGTCACCTTCACCAGCGCGCCCGCCGCCGCGTCGCTGCTGTCCCGCGCCGAGGAGCGGGGCCTGCTCGACGACCTGCTGGCCGCGCTCGGCCACGACGTGCTGCCCGCCTGCGTCGGGCCGGTCACCGCCCTGCCGCTCCAGGCGCGGGGCGTCGACACGGTGCAGCCCGAACGCTTCCGCCTGGGCCCGCTGGTCCAGCTTCTGTGCCGCGAACTCCCCTCCCGCGCGCGCACGTTGCCCGTCGCCGGGCACCGGGTGGAAATCCGGGGTCACGCGGTGCTGGTCGACGGCGGGCTGCGGCCGGTGCCGCCCGCCGGGATGTCCCTGCTGCGGGCGCTGGCCCGCAGGCCCGGCTGGGTCGTCTCCCGCGCGGAACTGCTGCGCGCCCTGCCCGGCGCGGGCCGCGACGAACACGCGGTGGAGACGGCGATGGCCCGCCTCCGCACGGCCCTGGGCGCCCCCAAGCTGATCCAGACGGTCGTCAAACGCGGCTACCGCCTCGCCCTCGACCCGGCGGCGGACACCAAGTACGACGCGGCGGTCTGACCCGGGCGCACCGGGGTGCCGCGAGGCCGCGTCGAAAGCACCCGGCAGGAGGGGTTCCGGGGTCCGGGGCGGGCGGGCACTGTGGAGGGAGCACGGTTTCCCGGTTCGCGCACGGCCCCCCACGCGCGCGGGGCCCACCTAGGCGGTGGCAGGACATGGCACTGGGCACGGTCACGGCGTCCTACGAGCTGAGGTTCGACACCGGGCGGGTCTGCCTGGATCTGCTCGCGACCACCCATCCGGGAGAACGGCTGGGCTCCGTCGACGCGCTGCGGGCCTGGATCACCGGGGCCGGACTCGTCCCCGAGGGCACCCCGCTCGCCCACGCCGACCCGTCCTGGCTGGGGGCCTTCCGCGAACTGCGTGCCCATCTGGCCCCGTTGGTGCGGGCGCCCGGCTCCCCGTCCCAGGGCCCCGCACTCGCCCGGGTCAACGACCTGGCCCGCTCCGCACCCCCGGCGCCCCGCGCGGTGCCCGGCACGGACGGGACGCTGGTGCGCCGGCTCGACGGCCCGCCCGGCCGTGACGCGCTGCTCGGCGCGGTGGCCCGGGACGCGGTGGACCTGCTGACCGACCCGGCCGCCCGCGCGAGGCTGCGCCAGTGCGAGGGCGACAACTGCCCCATCGTGTACGTCGACACCTCACGGGGGCGCAGGAGGCGCTGGTGCTCCAGCGAGGTCTGCGGAAACCGGGAGCGCGTGGCCCGCCACCGCCGTCGTACGGCAGCCCTCACCCGCGCCTGAACGGCGCTCTCCTCCGGCGCCCGATTGAACTCCCTCATCCGCTTCGCGGTTTTCGTGTCCCAGAGATCCCGAAAATCGGCCAAGTGATGTCCGTCACGCCCTTGTTGGGCGCTGGCGGTCACCCGTCGACAGCCTTCGGCTCGTGGTGTGTCGGAAATGTGAAGGGAAAGCAGCGGGAATGTGTGTTCATGTCCCGGTCGTCGAGACGTCCCTGAGAAAACTGCCGTCTCTCTTTGAACACCTGACGGGCCGCGTGCGTACCGGTTGTCGAGCGACCGACTGGGGGATCCCCCGGACACCGGAGGTGGGCGTGCGCAAGGATGCGGCCGTGGCCAATGAACGTGGAACGAGGGCCCGACATCGCATGTCTTCACAGCCCTCGGAACCTGACGAGGAGCTGATGCGTGCGCTGTACCGCGAGCACGCAGGACCCCTGCTGGCCTACGTCCTCAGGCTGGTCGCCGGAGACCGGCAGCGCGCCGAGGACGTCGTCCAGGAAACGCTCATCCGTGCCTGGAAGAACGCCGGTCAGCTCAATCGGGCGACCGGTTCGGTACGCCCCTGGCTGGTGACGGTCGCCCGGCGCATCGTCATCGACGGCCACCGCAGCCGGCAGGCCCGGCCGCAGGAGGTCGATCCGTCGCCGCTGGAGGTCATCCCCGCGGAGGACGAGATCGACAAGGCGCTGTGGCTGATGACGCTGTCGGACGCACTCGACGACCTGACCCCGGCACACCGGGAGGTCCTCGTCGAGACCTACTTCAAGGGGCGTACCGTCAATGAGGCGGCCCAGACACTCGGCATACCGAGCGGCACCGTACGCTCCCGGGTGTTCTACGCCCTGCGGTCGATGAAGCTGGCTCTGGAGGAGCGGGGGGTGACGGCGTGATGAGGGTGTACGGGGGAAACCAGGGATTCGGCACGGGCGGGACGGGTATGTCTGGTGCCATGGAGGGATCACCGGTGCCGAACGAACACGAGACCGTCGGTGCCTACGCCCTCGGCATTCTCGACGACGCCGAAGCCACCGAGTTCGAGGCGCATCTGGCGACCTGCGAGTGGTGCGCCCAGCAGCTCGACGAACTCGCCGGCATGGAACCGATGCTGGCCGCGCTCGCGGACCTGCCCGACGCCGCCGGATCGCCCGCGATCGGCGAGTCGCTGTCCGCGAAGCCGTCGCCGCGCGTGGTGGAGAAGCTCGTCGACGAGGTGGCCGAGCGCAGGGCGCGCAAGCGCCGCCGGAACTTCTACATGGTCGCCGCGGCCGGCGCGCTGATCGTCAGCGGCCCGTTCGTGGCCGTCGCGGCGAGCGGCGGGGACAGCGGCAGCGGCGGCGGCAACACCGGCCGCACGCTCGCGGCCAACCCGGTGAAGGACGCCTTCGACAAGAGCTCCGAGAAGATCACGGCGACCGACCCCGCCACCGGGGTGACCGCCACCGTGGCCCTGGAGGACAAGCTCTGGGGCACCGAGATCGTCACCGAGCTGAAGAACGTCAAGGGCGAACAGAAGTGCTCGCTCATCGCCGTCGGCAAGAACGGCGAGCGCGAGACGGTGAATTCCTGGGCGGTCACCGGCGAGGGCTACGGACTGCCCGACGCCGCGACCGACAAGGGCAAGCAGCCGCTGTACGTCCAGGGCGGCGCCGCCTTCGAGCGCAACCAGATCGACCACTTCGTGATCGCGACCTTCGACGGCAAGACGCTCGTGGAGGTCGACGCGTAGCCTCACGGGGCCCCCTTCGCGTACGGTTGACGGCTGCCCAGCACGTCAGAAGGGGGCCCGGTGGCCGCTCAGGCTCAACAGGAATCCGCGGTCGTCCCGGTTCACGACTCCGTTCGCGACCGGGAGATCCGTGTGGAACAGGAACACCTGGACCGGGTGTACCGGCGCCTCGAGGAGAAGATCTCCGAGGCCGAGTTCCTCATGCGCGACGCCGCCCAGCGCGGCCACGTCGGCACGCCCGGCGCCCTCGCCGAGCGGGACGCCCAGGTCTTCCGGGCCGGCGTCCACCTCAACCGGCTGCACCACGAGTACGAGGACTTCCTCTTCGGCCGGATCGACCTGCTGCTCGGCAAGGACGGCAAGAAGGGCCCGGACGGCGCGTACACCGCCGTCGAGCCCGCCGAGGGCGCCGTCCGCCCCGACAACACCGCCGACATCGCCGAGACCCTGCACATCGGCCGGATCGGCGTCCTCGACGAGGACTACGCCCCGCTGGTCATCGACTGGCGCGCGCCCGCAGCGGCGCCCTTCTACCGCTCCACCCCGGTCGATCCCGGCCGGGTCGTGCGGCGCCGGGTGATCCGCTCCAAGGGGCGCCGGGTGCGGAGCGTCGAGGACGACCTGATGCGCCCCGAGCTGAAGGCCAGCCTCGACGGCCGCGAGCTGGCCGTGATCGGCGACGGCGCCCTGATGGCCGCCCTCGGCCAGGCCCGTACGCACACCATGCGGGACATCGTCGCGTCCATCCAGGCCGAGCAGGACCTGGTGATCCGCGCCCCCGCCGCCTCCGTCACCTACGTCGAGGGCGGTCCCGGCACCGGCAAGACCGCCGTCGCCCTGCACCGCGCGGCCTACCTGCTCTACCAGGACCGGCGCCGGTACGCGGGCGGCATCCTCATCGTCTCCCCGACCCCCCTGCTGGTCGCCTACACCGAGGGCGTGCTGCCGTCACTCGGCGAGGAGGGCCAGGTCGCGATCCGCGCCATCGGCTCCCTCGTCGACGGCGCCGAGGCCACCGTGTACGACTCCCCGGCCGTGGCCCGGATCAAGGGCTCGTACCGCATGCTCAAGGTGTTGCGGAAGGCCGCCCGCGGCGCGCTGGAGCTGAACGACGCGCCGCAGCGGCTGCGGGTCGTCGCCTTCGGCCGCCGCCTCGAGCTGGAGGCCGAGGAGCTGGCGGGCATCCGCCGCACCGCCCTCGGCGGCACCGCCCCCGTCAACCTGCTGCGCCCCCGTGCCCGCAAGCTGCTCCTGGACGCCCTGTGGGAGCGCTCCGGCGCCGGGAACCGGCACACCGACCCCGAGCTCGCCGCCGAGCTGCGCTCCTCCTTCGACGAGGACATCACCTCCGAGGACGACTTCACCGTCTTCCTCGACGCCTGGTGGCCGGAACTCACCCCCGCCGCCGTCCTGGACGCCATGGCCGACGAGCGGCGCCTCGGCCGCTGGGCCCGGCGCGTCCTCAACCCGGGGGAGGTGCGCAAGCTGGCGCGCGCCCTCCAGCGGGACGGGCGCTCCGTGCACGACATCGCGATGCTGGACGAGCTCCAGGCGATCCTGGGCGCCCCCGCCAGGCCCCGCAAGAAGCGCGAGATCGACCCGCTGGACCAGCTCACCGGTCTGGAGGAGCTGATGCCGGTGCGCGAGGAGACCCAGCGCGAGCGGGCCGAGCGGCTCGCCCAGGAGCGCGTCGAGTACGCGCACGTCATCGTCGACGAGGCGCAGGACCTCACCCCGATGCAGTGGCGCATGGTCGGCCGCCGCGGCCGCCACGCCACCTGGACGATCGTCGGCGACCCGGCCCAGTCCTCCTGGTCCGACCCGGACGAGGCCGCCCGCGCCCGTGACGAGGCCCTCGGCACCCGTCCGCGCCGGCGCTTCGAGCTGACCGTGAACTACCGGAACCCGTCCGAGATCGCGGAGCTGGCGGCGAAGGTCCTGGCCCTCGCCATGCCGGGCTCGCAGTCGCCGCGCGCGGTGCGCTCCACCGGCGTGGAGCCGCGCTTCGCCGTGGCCGGCCGGACGCTGGGCGACACCGTGCGCGCCGAGGCCGCCCGGCTGCTGGAGCGGGTGGACGGCACGGTCGGCGTGGTCGTCGCCATGCGGCGGCGCGAGGAGGCGCGGCGCTGGCTCGACGGGCTCGGCGACCGGGTGGTGGCGCTCGGCAGCCTGGAGGCCAAGGGTCTGGAGTACGACGCGACGGTGGTCGTCTCGCCCGCGGAGATCGCGGACGAGTCCCCGGCCGGCCTGCGGGTGCTCTACGTCGCCCTGACGCGCGCGACGCAGCAGCTCACCGTGGTGTCCGCGGAGCGCGACGAACCGGACGCCGAGGGGGTGCCCGACCTGCTGCGGGACTGAGCGGACGGGGGTGCCGAGGGGCTCGGGAAATATCCCCCGGTCATGGGAATGGCCTTGGGCGATCCGTTTGTTAGCCTGGATGTGGCACCGGCCCGATCCAAGCCCCCGGGCCCAACCTTAGTCGCTTCGAGCGACCACTTGCCGCGAGGCGAGCATGGCGGGTCGGTGTCACAGGCGTTCGAGAGGCCCTCGTCACGAGATGTGACGGGGGCCTCTTCTGTTGCCCCGGCGTCTCTCGTATGGTGGAACTCACTTTCCGTCTGGCGGCAGACGGCGATGAACAAAACGTCCGCAATCCGAGGCGGCTACCACGTACTCAGTGGTAGGTGCGACGATCGGACGGCACGATTCGCGACACGGTTGAAAAGCAGAGGAAGTCGGCCATGGCAACGGCGCCCAGCGTCTCCTACTCGATGACCATCCGGCTGGAGGTGCCCGCGGGAGGAACCGCGGTGTCCCAGCTCACCGGGGCAGTCGAGTCCCACGGAGGCCTGGTGACCGGCCTCGACGTGACCGCGTCGGGCCACGAGCGGCTCCGGATCGACGTCACGATCGCGGCCACCTCCACCGCCCACGCCGACGAGATCGTCGAACAGCTGCGCCTCATCGAGGGCGTCACCCTCGGCAAGGTCTCCGACCGTACGTTCCTGATGCACCTCGGCGGCAAGATCGAGATGGCGTCGAAGCACCCCATCCGCACCCGTGACGACCTGTCCATGATCTACACGCCCGGCGTGGCCCGGGTCTGCATGGCGATCGCCGAGAACCCCGAGGACGCCCGCCGCCTGACCATCAAGCGCAACTCCGTTGCGGTCGTGACGGACGGCTCCGCCGTGCTGGGCCTGGGCAACATCGGCCCCAAGGCCGCCCTGCCGGTGATGGAGGGCAAGGCCGCCCTGTTCAAGCGGTTCGCCGGCATCGACGCCTGGCCGCTGTGCCTGGACACCCAGGACACCGACGCGATCGTGGAGATCGTCAAGGCGATCGCCCCCGGCTTCGCCGGCATCAACCTCGAGGACATCTCCGCGCCCCGATGCTTCGAGATCGAGGCCCGGCTGCGCGAGGCCCTCGACATCCCCGTCTTCCACGACGACCAGCACGGCACCGCGATCGTGGTGCTCGCCGCCCTGACCAACGCGCTGCGCGTCACCGGCAAGACCATCGAGAGCATCCGGGTCGTCATGTCCGGCGCCGGCGCGGCCGGCACCGCCATCCTCAAGCTGCTGCTGGCCGCCGGTGTGAAGAACGCCGTGGTGGCCGACATCCACGGCGTGGTGCACGCCGGCCGCGAGGACCTGGTCGACGCCGCCCCCGGCTCCGCGCTGAGCTGGATCGCCGACCACACCAACCCGGAGAACCTCACCGGCACGCTGAAGGAGGCCGTGCGCGGCGCGGACGTCTTCATCGGCGTGTCCGCCCCGAACGTGCTGGGCGCCGAGGACGTCGCCGCGATGGCCGAGGGCGCGATCGTGTTCGCGCTCGCGAACCCCGACCCCGAGGTGGACCCGGCAATCGCCCGCCAGACGGCGGCGGTTGTCGCCACCGGTCGCTCCGACTTCCCCAACCAGATCAACAACGTGCTGGTCTTCCCGGGTGTCTTCCGCGGCCTGCTGGACGCGCAGTCCCGCACCGTCAACACCGAGATGATGCTGGCCGCCGCGCAGGCCCTGGCCGACGTCGTCACCGAGGACGAGCTGAACCCGAACTACATCATCCCCAGCGTCTTCAACGAGAAGGTCGCCGGCGCGGTCGCCGGCGCCGTCCGGGACGCCGCGAAGGCCGCCGGGGCATGACGCCCGCGAAGGGTGTGAGCGCCTGATCCGAGGCGGACCGCACGTTGTGAGGATCGCCACGGGGTTTGAACCGGCGCGTCGCGGAACCCGTAGTCCTGGCCGCCCTCTAGGGTGGGCGGCCGGGCCTGGGCTCCGGCCCCTGCTGTCCGCTGCCGGAAGCGGACGGAGCGTCACCGTGCGGAGGCCGTGGCGCTCTTCGTGTGACTCCCTCGGGTGTTCTCACGACTCCTGCGGGTGCCGGATTGGCATTACCGCCGCAGGTAGAGGCAGGATGCGTCCCTGGGCGCGAGGGTCCGACGAAGGACCCGGGTCCGGGGACTCACCGAGGAACCTGGCAGCATCGGCTTTCGCCGTGCCCGACATGCGGCTCCGCCGCGTGGCACGCCTCAACGGCAAGAAGAACACGGGAGTAACAACATGAACCGCAGTGAGCTGGTGGCCGCGCTGGCCGACCGCGCCGAGGTGACCCGCAAGGACGCCGACGCCGTGCTGGCCGCGTTCGCCGACGTCGTCGGCGACATCGTCTCCAAGGGCGACGAGAAGGTCACCATCCCCGGCTTCCTGACCTTCGAGCGCACCCACCGCGCTGCGCGCACCGCGCGCAACCCGCAGACCGGTGAGCCGATCCAGATCCCCGCTGGTTACAGCGTGAAGGTGTCTGCGGGGTCGAAGCTCAAGGAAGCGGCCAAGGGCAAGTAAGGCGCCTTGCGGGCGCCTCACGCCTGAGCGGTCCAGCGCCGTTCGGCCGGGCGTCCCTCTCGCCGTCTGCCGGCCCGTCGTGGCCGGTCGCGCAGTTCCCCGCGCCCCCTTCCGGGGCGCCGCAGTGAACGCCGATGGGGCGGTCACCCGACCAGGGTGACCGCCCCATCGGCGTTGGTGCGGGGGTCAGCCGAGGGCCTTGCCCGGGAGTTCCACCTTCGCGCCGAGGGCGGAGAGCTTCTCCATGAAGTTCTCGTAGCCGCGGTTGATCAGCCCGATGCCGTGGACGCGGGACGTGCCCTGGGCGGCGAGGGCCGCGATCAGGTACGAGAAGCCGCCGCGCAGGTCGGGGATCTCGAGATCCGCGCCCTGGAGCTTCGTCGGGCCGGAGACGACCGCCGAGTGCAGGAAGTTGCGCTGGCCGAAGCGGCAGTCGGAGCCGCCCAGGCACTCGCGGTAGAGCTGGATGTGGGCGCCCATCTGGTTGAGCGCGGACGTGAAGCCCAGCCGGGACTCGTAGACCGTCTCGTGGATGATGGACAGGCCCGTGGCCTGCGTCAGGGCGACCACCAGGGGCTGCTGCCAGTCGGTCTGGAAGCCGGGGTGCACGTCCGTCTCCAGGGCGATGGACTTCAACTGTCCGCCCGGGTGCCAGAAACGGATGCCCTCGTCGTCGATCTCGAAGGCGCCGCCGACCTTCCGGTAGGTGTTGAGGAACGTCATCATCGAGCGCTGCTGGGCGCCGTGGACGTAGATGTTGCCCTCGGTGGCGAGCGCCGCGGACGCCCAGGAGGCGGCCTCCAGGCGGTCCGGCAGGGCGCGGTGGGTGTAGCCGCCGAGCGTGTCCACACCGGTGATGCGGATCGTCCGGTCGGTGTCCATCGCGATGATGGCGCCCATCTTCTGCAGGACGCAGATCAGGTCCTCGATCTCCGGCTCCACCGCCGCGTTGGACAGCTCGGTGACGCCCTCCGCGAGCACCGCCGTGAGCAGCACCTGCTCGGTGGCGCCGACGGACGGGTACGGCAGGCGGATCTTCGTGCCGCGCAGCCGCTGCGGAGCCTCCAGGTACTGGCCGTCCGCGCGCTTCTCGATCGTCGCGCCGAACTGCCGCAGCACGTCGAAGTGGAAGTCGATGGGGCGTCCGCCGATGTCGCAGCCGCCGAGGCCCGGGATGAACGCGTGCCCGAGACGGTGCAGCAGCGGGCCGCAGAACAGGATCGGGATCCGCGAGGAACCGGCGTGGGCATCGATGTCAGCGACGTTGGCGCTCTCCACGTAGGTGGGGTCGAGCACCAGTTCGCCGGGCTCGTCGCCCGGACGGACCGTCACGCCGTGCAACTGCAGCAGACCCCGGACGACCCGGACGTCACGGATGTCCGGAACGTTGCGCAGCCGGCTCGGTGCGCTGCCCAGCAGCGCGGCGACCATGGCCTTCGGTACGAGGTTCTTCGCACCGCGGACCCGGATCTCGCCCTCCAGCGGGGTTCCGCCGTGGACAAGCAGTACGTCATCGACGTCGTTGACGGTCATGAATCTCGCGTTCCGTGGAGTGGGGCAGAGGGTCAGAAGGGAAAGGGTAATCGCCCTTGACCCCCCTTCTGTAAGCCCGAGGAGGCCCTGGGAACGTCATGGCTCTGTCACAACACGAACGGTTCCCCCGCGGCCACGCGGGGTCACCGCGGCCGGACGTGCGCCGGGCGCGCTCCCGGCCGCCCGCCCGCACCCCTTCGCTCCGGCCGGACGACGCCCGACCAGGAAGCTCTCGCGCGCGGCGGCGGTCTTCACTCCGTCACCCGCATTGCCTCCCCGCGCGGCGGGAAGATGCGGGATCATGTCTGGCATGACCGAGGTGTCCTCGCTCACAGGGCGGCTGCTCGTGGCCACTCCCGCTCTGGCGGACCCGAACTTCGACCGCGCGGTGGTGCTCCTTCTCGACCACGACGAGGAGGGCTCCCTCGGTGTCGTCCTCAACCGGCCGACCCCGGTGGACGTGGGCGACATCCTGGAGGGTTGGGCGGACCTGGCCGGCGAACCCGGCGTGGTGTTCCAGGGCGGCCCGGTGTCGCTGGACTCGGCCCTCGGTGTCGCCGTCGTCCCGGGCGGCGCGGCGGGGGAGGAGCCGCCGCTCGGCTGGCGCCGGGTGCACGGCGCGATCGGCCTGGTCGACCTGGAGGCCCCGCCGGAACTGCTCGCCTCCGTCCTCGGCTCGCTGCGGATCTTCGCCGGCTACGCGGGCTGGGGCCCCGGCCAGCTCGAGGACGAGCTGGTCGACGGCGCCTGGTACGTGGTGGAGTCCGAGCCCGGTGACGTCTCCTGTCCGGCGCCCGAGCGGCTCTGGCGCGAGGTGCTCCGCCGGCAGCGCAACGAACTGGCGATGGTCGCCACGTATCCGGACGACCCTTCGCTCAACTGACCGGGGCCGGCTTCAGTACCCTTGGCTGTTATGAGCACTCTTGAGCCCGAGCGCGGGACTGGTACGGGGACCCTCGTCGAGCCGACGCCGCAGACCTCCCACGGCGACGGTGACCACGAGCGCTTCGCCCACTACGTCCAGAAGGACAAGATCATGGCGAGCGCCCTCGACGGCACTCCCGTCGTGGCGCTGTGCGGCAAGGTGTGGGTGCCCGGCCGCGACCCGAAGAAGTACCCGGTGTGCCCCATGTGCAAGGAGATCTACGAGTCCATGGGTGAAGGCGGCGACGACAAGGGCAAGGGCGACAAGTAGCCCCCTCCCTTCCTGACTGACGCCGGTCCGAGTCCTCCGAGGCCCCCGGGGTGCGCTTTGCGTGCCCACGGGGGCCTTTGTGCTGCTTGCCCGTTGCGCAGGGTGCGTCGGCCGGTCACAGAGTGGTTGAGACCTCTTGTGGCGTGGTTCACCCAGTCCATAGCCTCCGGTGTGTTGTGCACAGCGAAACCGCCATTGCGTATGCTGCAACGCGCTCGGAGGAGCACTCCATGAAGCTGTCCGTCCGCATGGTCGCCGTCGCGGCCGTCCTCGCCACCGCCGCCTGCGCCCCTCAGACCTCCGGCAACTCCGCGTCCGACAAGGACGAGAAGACCGGCACCCTGCGCGTCTGGCTCTTCCAGGAGGTCAACAACCAGCCCAAGGAACAGGTCGTCGACTCCGTCCTCGCCGAGTTCGAGAAGGAGCACGAGGGCGCCGAGGTCACCGTCGAGTACATCCCCGTCGAGACCCGCGCCCAACGCATCAAGGCCGCCTTCAACGACCCCGAGTCGGCGCCCGACCTCATCGAGTACGGCAACACCGACACCGCCGGCTATGTGAAGGACGGCGGACTCGCCGACGTCACCGAGGACTTCGGCGCCTGGGACGAGGCCAAGGACACCGACCCCACCGCCCGCCAGTCCGTCACCGTCGGCGGCAAGGTCTACGGCGTCCCCTACTTCGTCGGCGTCCGCGCGCTGTACTACCGCACCGACGTCTTCGAGGAACTCGGCCTCGACGTCCCGAGGACGCAGGAGGAGCTGATCTCCACGGCGAAGGAGATCCGCGCCGCGAAGCCCGACCTGTACGGGCTCGCCGTCGGCGGCGCCTACACCTACGGCGCGATGCCGTTCATCTGGGCCCACGGCGGCGAACTCGCCACCGGCAAGGGCGGCTCGTACGCCGCCGCCATCGACAGCGCCGCCGCGCGCAAGGGCATCGAGGCGTACACCTCGCTGTTCGGCGACGACAACTGCCCGGCCGCCAAGTGCGCCGCGATGACCGGCAACGACACGATCACCGCGTTCGCGGCGGGCAAGGCGGCCATGGCGATCGGCGGCGACTTCAGCCACGCCGCCGTCGAGGCCGGCAAGGTCAAGGGCGCGTACAAGGTCGTGCCGCTGCCGGGCCTGAAGGCGGGGTCGATCGCCCCCGCGTTCGCGGGCGGCAACAACCTGGGCGTGCTGAAGTCCACCACGCACCGCACCCTCGCCGTCGACCTGATGAAGCGGCTCGCGTCCAAGAAGGCGCAGGGGGAGCTGTTCGAGGCGATGGGGTTCCTGCCGACGTTCTCCGACGTGCGGCAGCAGGTGGCCGCGAAGGAGCCCTTCGTCAAGCCGTTCGTCGAGACGCTCGCGGCTGACACGAGGTTCGTGCCCGCTTCGCCGGCGTGGGCGCAGATCGATGCGGGCGCGGTGCTGCCGACGATGTTCCAGGAGATCGTGTCCGGCAAGAAGGACGTGGACTCCGCCTCGGCGGACGCCGCTCGGAAGATGAACGACGCGTTCGGGTCGGCCGGGTGAGCGGGCCCACGAGCTCGGGGGTTCTCGAGCGTTCGCGGGTGCCGGTCCGCGGGGGGTTCCCGCGCAGTTCCCCGCGTCCCCGAACAAGGCGTTCCGGTACGCCCTGGTTGTATCTCGCGCCGGCACTTGTCGTGCTCGGGGGGTTGCTCGCCTATCCCATCTACCAGCTTGGGCTGATTTCGGTCTTCCACTACACCCAGGCCCAGGTCAGTGGAGGGGAGCCGACGACCTTCGAGGGGTTCGGGAACTACTCCCGGCTGTTCTCGGACGGGCAGTTCTGGGAGGTGCTGCTGGCCACCGTGGCGTTCGCGGCGGCCTGTGTCGTCTCCACGCTGGCCGTGGGGTGCGCGCTCGCCGTGCTGCTCACCCGCGTGCGGGCCGTGCCCCGGCTGGCGTTGATGCTGGCCGCGCTCGGCGCCTGGGCCACTCCCGCGATCACCGGCTCCACGGTGTGGCTGTTCCTCTTCGACGCCGACTTCGGTCCCGTCAACCGGGTGCTCGGGCTCGGTGACCACTCCTGGACGTACGGACGGTTCAGCGCGTTCTTCCTGGTGCTGCTCGAAGTGGTGTGGTGCTCCTTCCCGTTCGTGATGGTCACCGTCTACGCCGGCATCCGGGCCGTGCCCGCGGAGGTGCTGGAGGCGGCCGCGCTGGACGGGGCCTCCCCGTGGCGGATCTGGCGGTCGGTGCTCGCGCCGATGCTCCGCCCGATCCTGGTCGTCGTCACCATCCAGTCGGTCATCTGGGACTTCAAGGTCTTCACGCAGATCTACGTCATGACGGGCGGCGGGGGCATCGCGGGACAGAACCTGGTGCTCAACGTGTACGCGTACCAGAAGGCGTTCGCGTCCTCGCAGTACAGCCTGGGCGCCGCGATCGGCGTGGTGATGCTGCTGATCCTGCTCGCCGTGACGCTGGTGTACCTGCGGCTGCTGCGCCGCCAGGGGGAGGAACTGTGAGTCCCGTGAGGCAGGACGTGGAATCCCGGGTGAATCTTCTGCGCCGGTTCACCCGGCGCCCGGGCCGGACGGCCGCCGAGGCGACCGCGCTGGTGGTCGCCGCCGCGGTGGCCTTCCCGCTGTACTGGATGGTGCTGAGCGCCTTCAAGCCGGCCGGGGAGATCCGCTCGGACGAGCCGCGGCCGTGGACGACGGCGCCCACGCTGGACTCGTTCCGGCGGGTGTTCGGGCAGCAGGATTTCGGCCGTTACTTCCTCAACAGCGTCGTCGTCGCGGTCGCCGTGGTGATCGCCTCCGCGTTCATCGCGTTTCTCGCCGCGACCGCCGTGACGCGATTCCGGTTCCGTTTGCGGACCACCCTGCTGATCATGTTTCTGGTGGCCCAGATGGTGCCGGTGGAGGCGCTGACGATCCCCCTGTTCTTCGTGATGCGGGACCTCGGCCAGCTGAACACGCTGTGGTCGCTGATCCTGCCGCACATCGCCTTCTCGCTGCCGTTCGCGATCTGGATGCTCAGAGGCTTCGTGAAGGGCGTTCCGGAGGCGCTGGAGGAGGCCGCGTACATGGACGGCGCGAGCCGTGCGCGGTTCCTTTGGCAGATCCTTTTCCCGCTCGTCCTGCCGGGCCTCGTGGCCACCAGTGTGTTCTCGTTCATCTCCGCCTGGAACGACTTCCTGTTCGCCAAGTCGTTCATCATCAGCGACATCTCCCAGTCGACCCTGCCGATGGCGCTGCTGGTGTTCTACAAACCCGACGACCCCGACTGGGGCGGGGTCATGGCGGCGTCCACCGTGATGACGATTCCGGTGCTGGTCTTCTTCGTACTCGTACAGCGGCGCCTGGTCTCCGGACTGGGCGGCGCGGTAAAGGACTGACGTGATGCCGACTTCACTGATTCCGGCCCCCAGGGGCGTCGTCGCCGGCGCCGGGGAGACCCGTTTGACGGAGGCTTCCGGGCTGTACGCCGGGGCCGGTGCGGAGGGCGTCGGGCGGTGGCTCGGCGCCGTGCTGCGGGGAGCCACCGGGCTGCCCTGGAGGGAGGCGCGGGAGCCCGCCGAGGCCGGCGTCGGCGTCCGGCTCGCACTCGCGCCGGACCTCGGCCCGGAGGCGTACCGGCTCGTCAGCGACCCTGCCGGCGTCCTCGTCGAGGGCGGCGACGCGGCCGGCGTGCAGCACGGCGCGCAGACCCTGCGCCAGCTCCTCGGAGCCGACGCGTTCCGCAGGGCGCCGGTCCGCCGCGACCGGGCGTGGACGGTGCCGCACCTGACCGTCGAGGACGCGCCCCGCTTCCGCTGGCGCGGTCTGATGCTCGACGTGGCACGCCACTTCATGCCGAAGGAAGGCGTGCTGCGTTATCTCGATCTGATGTCCGCGCACAAACTCAACGTGCTGCATCTGCACCTGACGGACGACCAGGGCTGGCGCGTCGAGATCAAGCGGTATCCGCGCCTCACCGAGACCGGATCCTGGCGTGCCCGCACCAAAATCGGCCACCGTGCCTCGCCGCTCTGGGACGACCGTCCGCACGGCGGCCACTACACCCAGGACGATCTCCGCGAGATCGTCGCCTACGCCGCCGAACGGCATATCTGCGTCGTCCCCGAAATCGACGTGCCCGGGCACTCGCAGGCCGCCATCGCCGCGTATCCGGAACTGGGCAACTCCGATGTCGTCGACACCGCCGCGCTGACCGTCTGGGACACCTGGGGCATCAATCCGAACGTCCTCGCCCCCACCGAGGACACCCTGCGCTTCTACGAAGGGGTGCTGGAGGAACTGCTGGAACTGTTCCCCGCCGACGCCGGGCCGTTCTCGCCGTTCGTGCACATCGGCGGCGACGAATGCGTCAAGGACCAGTGGCGGGCGTCGAGGACGGCGCAGGAACAGATCGCGAAGCTCGGGCTCGCGGACGAGGACGCCCTCCAGTCCTGGTTCATCGGCCACTTCGACCGCTGGCTGGCCGACCGCGGGCGGCGGCTCATCGGCTGGGACGAGATCCTCCAGGGCGGACTCGCGCCGGGCGCCGCCGTGTCGTCCTGGCGCGGCTACGCGGGCGGGGTCACCGCGGCCCGCGCGGGCCACGACGTGGTGATGTGCCCCGAGCAGCAGGTCTACCTGGACCACCGCCAGGACGGGGGCCCCGACGAGCCCGTGCCCATCGGGTACGTGCGCACCCTGGAGGACGTCTACCGGTTCGAACCGGTCCCGGGTGAGCTGACGCCCGAGGAGCGGGAGCGGGTGCTGGGCACGCAGGCCAACGTGTGGACCGAGGTGATGGAGGACCAGCAACGCGTCGACTACCAGACGTTCCCCCGGCTCGCTGCGCTGGCCGAGGTCGCCTGGAGCGAGCTGCCCGCCCCCGCCGACCGGGACTTCCCCGGCTTCGAGCGGCGGATGACCGAGCACTACCGGCGCCTGGACGCCCTCGGCGTCGCCTACCGCCCGCCCGGCGGTCCCCGCCCGTGGCAGCGCCGCCCGGGCGTCCTCGGCCGCCCGATCGACGGGCCGCCGCCCGCCCTGTAGCCGCGTGCCTCGGCCGTCCCCCGGTGCTCCTCCGCCCCGGGGGACGACGCGTGTCCCCCGCGTTCGCTGCGGGCCGAACAGGCCGGGTCATAACGGAACAAGAGCTTCCGAAGGCTGTGATTCCGTGGTGCCGGGGCGATTCGGGGACGGAACGGCCAGGTCCGGGCCCGGACGGGCGAATGCCTCCTAGCGGACCCCCGTCCTCGGCACCTGCCAAGATGTGCCAGAGTTGCCACGTCCGCCCTGTCAGCACGTACCGTACGGCGCACGGGTGGGACCAGGTGGGGCAGCGGGAAGGGGCAGCCGGTTTTGAGCACGCACGCACCGCAGGCGGCGCAGGCCGTGACGCTGCCCACGACGCTGGACGAGGCCGTGGCGGCGCTCACCGCCATGCCCGCCGCCGTGCCCGTCGCGGGCGGCACCGACCTGATGGCCGCCGTCAACTCCGGGCAGCTCAGGCCCGCCGCGCTGGTCGGCCTCGGCAAGATCAGCGAGATCCGCGGCTGGCAGTACCTGGACGGACACGCGCTGCTCGGCGCCGGACTCACCCACGCGCGCATGGGGCGCCCCGACTTCGCCGCGCTCATCCCCGCGCTCGCCGCCGCCGCGCGTGCCGCCGGACCCCCGCACATCCGCAACGCCGGCACCCTCGGCGGCAACATCGCCTCCGCCGCCCCCACCGGGGACGCCCTGCCCGTGCTGGCCGCCCTCGAGGCGACGCTGATCGTCGCCGGTCCGGGCGGCGCCCGCCGCGAGGTCCCGGTGTCGCACCTGCTGGCCGGCATGGACGTGCTGCGCCCCGGCGAGCTGATCGGCTACGTGCGCGTGCCGCTGCTGCACGCCCCCCAGGTCTTCCTGAAGGCGACCGGCCGCACCGGACCCGGCCGCGCGGTCGCCTCCGTCGCCCTCGTGCTCGACCCCGCCCGGCGCGGGGTGCGCTGCGCGGTGGGCGCCATAGCGCCGATGCCGCTGCGGCCCCTGGAGGCCGAGCAGTGGGTCGCGCAGCTCATCGACTGGGACAACAACCGCGCGATCGTCCCTGAGGCGCTCAGCGCGTTCGGGGAGTACGTCGCCGCGGCCTGCATCCCCGACGCCGCGCCCGGCGAGGACGGCACCGTCCCGCCGCTGCCGCCCGCGGTACTGCACCTGCGGCGCACCGTCGCCGCGCTGGCCCGACGAGCACTGGGGAGGGCGTTGTCGTGACCGACGACCAGCACGGACAGGGCGGCACGCCTCCGGGCGGCAGCCGCTGGGACCCGCTGCCGCAGGGCGACTACGACGACGGGGCCACGGCGTTCGTGAACCTCCCGGAGGGCGGCATCGACGCCCTGCTGGACGCGATGGAGAGCCCGCTGGCCGCCCCCGGCCACGGCTACGTCCCGCCGCAGATCACGGTCACGCCGGCCACCACCGCGGGCACCGACCCGGCGGCCACCGGCAGCTGGGCCGCGCCCGGCGCCCCCGTCGACGGCGCCCAGTGGCACGACCCGGCGTCCGCGGAGCCCGACGCGGCGGCGGGGGACCCGTACGGCTACGACCCCGGCGCGAGCGGGCAGTGGACCTACGACCCGAACGGGCAAGGACAGCAGCACGCGCAGGGCCACGATCCCGCGGGGCAGCACCCCGGGCACGGCCAGGCGCCGGGGCAGGACGTCACCGGGCAGTGGTCGATCCCCGTGGCGGGCGGCGACCTGCCGGACGAGTCCGGCGAGTTCACCAGGTCCTCCCTGGTCGAGCAGTGGGGGAGCACCCCTCCGGCGACCCTCCCGGGCGGCGCCGCCGCCCCCTGGGCCGAGTCCCAGTCCATCGGCACGCCCTGGGGCCCCGGCGTACCCGGAGTGCCGCAGGACCACGAACAGCAGGCCGGTGCGTACGGGCAGGCGCCCGGCGCCCACGACGGCCAGGACGGGCACAGCGGCGAGCACGGTCCCGCCCAGGAGACGCAGGACGCCTCCGCCCGGCAGCACGGCTCGCAGCCCTCGTACCCGGGCACGCCCGGCGCCTCCCCGGAGCAGCCGCAGGCGCGCCCCGACGAGGACACCTCCGCGCACGACGCCCCGCCGGCCTCCCGGCCGCTGCCCGCCGAGGAACTCCCGGAGCAGCCGTGGCAGTCCGAGGAGGGCGCCGACGGTGACGCCGGGGCCGCAGGGGGCCACGAGCACCCGCACGCCCCCCAGGACGCCGAGGAGCCCCCCTCCGGCGCGTCCGGGACCGACGGCGACCCCGCGGACGCCCAGGAGGCCGCCGAGCCCTCCGAAGGGCCAACGGAGGGCTCGGAGCACCCCGAGGGCGACGACATCCCCGACGCGGACGGTCCGGGCGCCCCGGAGGCCTCCGACGAACCGGACGCCCCCGTCGCCGACGTCCTCGTGGCCCCGCACGACGACCACCCCCTCGCCTCCTACGTCCTCCGTGTCAACGGCACCGACCGGCCCGTCACCGACGCGTGGATCGGCGAGTCCCTGCTCTACGTGCTGCGCGAGCGCCTCGGCCTGGCGGGCGCCAAGGACGGCTGCTCGCAGGGCGAGTGCGGCGCGTGCAACGTCCAGGTCGACGGACGGCTCGTCGCGTCCTGCCTGGTCCCCGCCGTCACCGCGGCCGGCAGCGAGGTCCGCACCGTCGAGGGACTGGCCCAGGACGGCCGCCCCTCGGACGTGCAGCGCGCCCTCGCCCGCTGCGGCGCCGTGCAGTGCGGCTTCTGCGTGCCCGGCATGGCGATGACCGTGCACGACCTGCTGGAGGGCAACCCGGCCCCGACCGAGCTGGAGACCCGCCAGGCCCTGTGCGGCAACCTGTGCCGCTGCTCCGGCTACCGGGGCGTGGTGAACGCCGTGCAGGAGGTCGTCGCCGAGCGCGGGGCGCACGCGGAGGCCGAGGCCGCCGCGGACGACGGCGACGGCACCCCCCGCATCCCGCACCAGGCGGGCCCCGGCGCCGGCGGGGTCAACCCCTCGGCGTTCGGCGTCGCACCGCAGGACCGGCACCACGGCCAGGACGGAGGCCAGGCGTGAGCAACGAAGCAGCCACCGTGCAGACCGCCGAGGCGGCCCCCGAGGAGGAGACCGCCCCGCCACGCGGACTCGGCGCGTCCCTCCCGGCCGCCGACGCGCGCGCCAAGACGGAGGGCACCTTCCCGTACGCCGCCGACCTGTGGGCCGAGGGCCTGCTGTGGGCCGCGGTGCTGCGCTCCCCGCACCCGCACGCGCGCATCAAGTCGATCGACACCACGCACGCGCGCGAGATGCCCGGCGTCCGCGCGGTCGTCACCCACGAGGACGTCCCCGGCACCCCGGTGCTCGGCCGCGGCAAGGCCGACCGCCCCGTCTTCGCCTCCGAGGTCGTACGCCACCACGGCGAGCCGCTGGCCGCCGTCGCCGCCGACCACCCCGACACCGCGCGCATGGCCGCCGCCGCGGTCATCGTCGAGTACGAGGTGCTCGACCCGGTGACCGACCCCGAGCAGGCCTTCGAGGCCGAACCGCTGCACCCCGACGGCAACCTGATCCGGCACATCCCGCTGCGCCACGGCGACGCGGACGCGGTCGGCGAGGTCGTCGTCGAGGGGCTCTACCGCATCGGCCGCCAGGACCCCGCCCCCATAGGGGCCGAGGCCGGACTCGCCGTGCCCCGCCCGGACGGCGGGGTCGAGCTGTACCTGGCCTCCACCGACCCGCACGGCGACCGGGACACCGCCGCCGCCGCGTTCGGCCTCCAGCAGGACCAGGTCAAGATCGTCGTCACCGGTGTGCCCGGCGCCACCGCCGACCGCGAGGACCAGAGCTTCCAGCTGCCCCTCGGGCTGCTGGCGCTGAAGACCGGCTGCCCGGTGAAGCTCGCCGCCACCCGCGAGGAGTCCTTCCTCGGCCACACCCACCGCCACCCCACCCTGCTGCGCTACCGCCACCACGCCGACGCCGAGGGCAAGCTGGTCAAGGTCGAGGCGCAGATCCTGCTCGACGCGGGCGCCTACGCCGGCACCTCCTCCGACGCCCTGGCCGCCGCCGTCGCCTTCGCCTGCGGCCCGTACGTCGTGCCCAACGCCTTCATCGAGGGCTGGGCGGTGCGCACCAACAACCCGCCCTCCGGCCATGTGCGCGGCGAGGGCGCGATGCAGGTGTGCGCCGCGTACGAGGCGCAGATGGACAAGCTGGCCAAGAAGCTCGGCCTGGACCCGGCCGAGGTGCGGCTGCGGAACGTGATGGCCACCGGCGACGTGCTGCCCACCGGCCAGACCGTCACCTGCCCCGCCCCCGTCGCCGAACTGCTGGAGGCCGTACGGGACTTCCCGCTGCCGCCGCTGCCCAAGGACACCCCCGAGGACGAGTGGCTGCTGCCCGGCGGCCCCGAGGGCGCGGGCGAACCGGCCGCAGTGCGGCGGGGCGTGGGCTACGGCCTGGGCATGGTGCACATGCTGGGCGCGGAGGGCGCCGACGAGGTGTCCACGGCCACCGTGCGCGTCCAGAACGGCGTGGCGACCGTGCTGTGCGCGGCCGTCGAGACCGGACAGGGCTTCTCCACGCTGGCCCGGCAGATCGTGCAGGAGACCCTCGGCATCGACGAGGTGCACGTGGTGCCCGTCGACACCGACCAGCCCCCGGCCGGGGCAGGCTGCCGGGGACGCCACACCTGGGTGTCGGGCGGGGCGGTGGAGCGCGCGGCCAAGATGGTCCGCACCCAGCTCCTCCAGCCGCTGGCGCACAAGTTCGGCATGTCCACCGAGCTGCTCCAGATCACCGACGGCAAGATCACCTCGTACGACGGCGTGCTGTCCACGACCGTCACCGAGGCGATGGACGGCAAGGAGCTGTGGGCGACCGCGCAGTGCCGGCCGCACCCCACCGAGCCGCTGGACGACGCGGGGCAGGGCGACGCCTTCGTCGGCATCGCCTTCTGCGCGGTCCGGGCCGTGGTGGACGTCGAC
Organism: Streptomyces sp. GB4-14; assembly: GCF_022696125.1. NCBI lineage: Bacteria > Bacillati > Actinomycetota > Actinomycetes > Kitasatosporales > Streptomycetaceae > Streptomyces > Streptomyces sp. GB4-14. Next base: position 4,052,092 of record NZ_RZHO01000002.1, read on the forward strand.
ATCGAGCTGGGCTCGGTCCGGGTCGTGGAGCTGGCCGTCGCGCAGGACGTGGGCCGGGTGCTCAACCCGGCGCAGCTCGCCGCGCGGATCGAGGCGGGCGTGACCCAGGGCCTGGGCGCCGCGCTCACCGAGAACCTGCGCACGCCGCGCGGCCTGATCCGTCACCCGGACCTCACCGGGTACGCGCTGCCGACCGCGCTGGACGCGCCCGACATCCGGATCGTGAAGCTGGTCGAGGAGCGGGACGTGGTCGCGCCGTTCGGCGCGAAGGCGGTCAGCGCGGTGCCGGTGGTGACCTCGCCGGCGGCGATCGCCTCCGCCGTGCGCGCCGCCACCGGCCGGCCGGTCAACCGGCTGCCGATCCGCCCGCAGGCCGCCGTGGTGACCTCCAACTGAGCGATTCCCCGGGCCGATCGCCCCGCCGGGGCAACGCTCGGGGCCTCCCGGGCGTCTTGGGATACAGGACGCCGGCCGTGCTCCCCGTCTCCGATGCGTTGTCAGTGGCGCCGCGTACTGTTCGGAGCAGTGGGGGACGGCCGTGGGCCCGGCAGGGCGCGGGCCGTCCTGCCCGGGGCGGGACGTTCGCGGGCCCGGGACCGAGCACACGTATCGCGGGGGAATCATGAGCACGACCGACACCGTTGTCGCGAGGGCGATCACACTCACCGAGGACGACCTCGGTCCCCAGGTCACGCACGCGTCGACGCGGAGCTGGCTGACCGGACCCGGACTGCCGTGCGACAACGGCCTGTTCCGCTTCGTCGAGCCGTCCCGCCCCGGCGGCCTGCACACGGTCGCCGAGGTGACGGGCGCCGCCGGCCGGTTGTCGCCCGCGCTGCGCGACCGGCTCGTCATCGGCGCGTTCGCCGCCCCGGCGGGCCTGGAGCCGGAGTCCGTGCTGCTCGACGGCGCGACCGGCGAGGTCTCCAGCGCGTACGTCCAGGACCGGCCCGACCTCATGGACTGCCGTCCGCTCGCCCCGTCCCTGCCGACGTTCGTCCGCTTCGCCGCGGCCACGGACGAACTGGCCGGGCTGCGCGGCCAGTTCGCCGCCTACGCCGGCCGGTACGGCACCAAGGCGGTCGCGGAGGCCTCGCGGCAGCTGCTCGCGGTGTTCGAGGAGGGCGCGGACGGCGAGCCCGCGCCGTTCTGGCGGATGGCGGCGCTGATCCGGCCCCTGGCCCTGGTCGCGGGCCCCGGCACGGCCTCCGGTCTCGCCCTGGACCTCCCCCTGCGCCTGCTGGACGACGAGTTCGGCCGGGGCGGCGTGGTCCGCTTCGAGGACGTCGACTTCCCGGCGACGCTCACGCACGAGCCGACCCGCCGCTTCCTGCGCGAGACGGGCCTGCCCGAGGACGGCTTCCTGTTCTCCCTGGACACCGACCAGCCGCTGCGCACGCTCACGGAGTACGCGGCCGACGACTGCGGGAGCGGCTTCCCGCCGGGTCTCGTCCCGGCCCACGCCGACCGGCTGGTACGCGTGGGGCACCTGGTCGACGACCACAGCCTGGTCGTCGACGGGGCGACGGGAGCGGTGCTGAGCTGGAGCGAGTCGGACGGGGCGCTGCGCCCGCTGAACACGGACATCTCCACGCTCGCGTTCACCCTCTGGCTCCTGCACCGGGAGCGCTCCCTCGACGAGGCCTCCGGCCACGCCCTCACGAGCGACGCCTACGACCAGCTCGCCCTGACGATGATCCAGGTCCTCGCCTCGGTCGACCCCACGGGCACGACGGAGGACACGGACTGGCACTACTGGACCCATCTTTTCCAGGACGAGGCGGGCGGGGTGCTCTGAGGCGGGTCGCCCCGACGAGGGCGGGCCACTCCGACACGGTGTCACCGGAGCGCGGCGGGTGAGTCGTACCGCCGCGCGCGTCGAAGGGCGGAGCGCCTGAAGCGCCCCGCCCTTCGTCGAGGCCGTGGCGGGGATCGAACCCGCGTAACTCGCTTTGCAGGCGAGTCCCTGAACCACTCGGGCACACGGCCGTGTCGGTGGGGGAGAGGTGCCGTGCGGCGCCTCGCCGTCCCGAACCGGTACGTCGACCGTACGGAGCGGGTTCGCGGGGCTCAAGGGAACTCCGTGGCGTGCAACGTGACTGCCATGCCCCGTTCACAAAGGGGAGGCGCCGGTCCTACGACCAAGGTCCCGGTGCCGGACCCGACCCCCGACAGGGGTCAACCAGGGCCGTGGACCTTACCCTGGCGGGCATGACCGCCCCGAACCCCCGCGACACGGGTGTCGCCGAGCCCGCCGGCGCTCCCGCCCCGGCCGTCGTCCCCGACGGCACCGTCCTCAGCCGCCGGTACCGCGCACTGAGCATCGGGGTCGTCTCCGTCGTGCTGCTGATCGCCTTCGAGGCGACCGCCGTGGGCACGGCGATGCCCGTCGCGGCCCGCGAGCTGAACGGCGTCCCGCTGTACGCGTTCGCGTTCTCCGGATACTTCACCACCAGCCTCTTCGGCATGGTGCTGTCCGGCCAGTGGTCCGACCGGCGCGGGCCGCTCGCCCCGCTCACCTGGGGCATCGCCTCCTTCGCGGCCGGGCTGCTGATCGGCGGCACCGCGGGCGCGATGTGGCTGTTCATCCTGGGCCGCGCGGTCCAGGGCCTCGGCGGCGGCCTGGTGATCGTCGCCCTGTACGTCGTCGTCGGCCGCGCGTATCCCGAGCGGCTGCGCCCGGCCATCATGGCGGCGTTCGCGGCCGCCTGGGTCGTCCCGTCGATCGTCGGCCCGCTCGCCTCGGGCGCGGTGACCGAGCATCTCGGCTGGCGCTGGGTGTTCCTCGGTATCCCGGTGATCGTGGTGCTCCCGCTGGCGCTGGCACTGCCCCAGATCCGGCGGCTCGCCTCCGGCCCGGTCGGGGACGCCGCCGAGGCCCCGGCCTCCTTCGACCGTCGCCGCATCCGGCTGGCGCTCGCCATCTCCTTCGGCGCGGGGCTGCTCCAGTACGCCGCCCAGGACCTGCGGTGGCTGTCCCTGCTGCCGGGCGCGCTGGGCGTGGCCCTGCTGGTCCCGGCCGTCCTCGGCCTGCTCCCGCGCGGCACCTGGCGGGCGGCCCGCGGCCTGCCGTCGGTGGTGCTGCTGCGCGGTGTCGCCGCCGGTTCCTTCATCGCGGCGGAGTCCTTCGTCCCGCTGATGCTGGTCACCCAGCGGGGACTCAGCCCGACGCTGGCCGGATTCTCCCTCGCGGCGGGCGGCGGCACCTGGGCGCTGGGCTCCTGGGTGCAGTCCCGGCCCCGCCTGGAGAAGCACCGGGAACGGCTGATGACCGTGGGGATGCTGCTGGTCGCGTCCGCCATCGCGGCCGCGCCGAGCGTGCTGATCCACTCCGTGCCCGCCTGGACGCTGGCGGTGGCGTGGGCGTTCGGCTGTTTCGGCATGGGCCTGGTGATCTCCTCCACCAGCGTGCTGCTGCTCCAGCTCTCCGCCCCCGAGGAGGCCGGCACCAACTCCGCCGCCCTCCAGATCTCCGACGGCCTCTCCAACGTCCTCCTCCTGGCGATCGGCGGCGCCGCCTTCGCCGCCCTCGGCGGAGGCACCGTCAGCCACGCGGCCACGGAGGCCACCGGCTCCCGCCCGGCCGCCTTCGCCGTGGTCTTCCTGCCGATGGCGGCGGTGGCCCTGGCGGGGGTCTGGGTGGCTACGCGGGTGCGGGAGCGCCGACCCGTAAACCGGTCGTCGCCGGGTGATCGCCGACAGTAGTCTCCCGTCATGTCCGAACTGGTTCTCCGCCTCGACCCCGACGTGCACCAGGCTCTCCACGACCTCGCGGACGCGCAGGACCGCGCCCCGGAGGAGGTCGCGCGGGAAGCGCTGCGCCGACACCTGCACGAGGAGGGCACGCTGGTGCGTGCCGTCGCCGAGCGCATCGCGCGGGAGCACGCCGAGTTGCTGAGGAGGCTCGGCGAATGACCCGGCACCTCACCGTCGACGAGGTCACGGCCATCGCCGAGGTCGCCTTCGGCGGGCAGCCGCCCGAGACCCGGGCGCCGGGGCTGTTGGCCTCGGCCGTGCACCGCCCACGCGCCCGGATGTTCGGCACCGCGGCGTACGAGGATCCGTACGAGCAGGCCGCGGCGCTCCTCCACGCCGTCGCGACGAACCACCCGTTCGTCGACGGCAACAAACGCACCGCCTGGCTGGCCACCGCCACGTTCCTCGCGGTGAACGGGGCCGACCTCGCGGGCGTGGACCAGGACACGGCGTACACGCTGGTCGTCGATGTGGCGTCCGGGGCGGAGAGTGATGTGAGAGAGATCGCACGACGGCTGAGGCAGTTGTGACGTGGGTCCCACCCTCGGGCGGGACGGCCGTGTAGCGGCGTGTGCGTCACCGCCGCATCGGTAGGGTGGCCCGGTCGTCCCACGCACCAGAGCCGCCCGACCCACCCTCCCGGAGATCGTGACTACCACCGCCGGCACCGCCTCGCACCACCTGTCCCCGGCCTTCCCCGGCCGTGCCCCCTGGGGCACCGCCGGCAAGCTGCGCGCCTGGCAGCAGGCGGCGATGGACAAGTACATCCAGGCCCAGCCCCGTGACTTCCTCGCGGTCGCCACGCCCGGCGCCGGAAAGACCACGTTCGCGCTGACGCTGGCGTCCTGGCTGCTGCACCACCACGTCGTGCAGCAGGTGACCGTCGTCGCGCCCACCGAGCATCTGAAGAAGCAGTGGGCGGAGGCGGCCGCCCGGATAGGCATCAAGCTCGACCCGGAGTACAGCGCGGGCCCGCTCGGCCGGGAGTACGACGGCGTCGCCGTCACGTACGCCGGCGTCGGTGTGCGCCCCATGCTGCACCGCAACCGTGTCGAGCAGCGCAAGACGCTCGTGATCCTGGACGAGATCCACCACGCCGGCGACTCCAAGTCGTGGGGCGAGGCGTGCCTGGAGGCGTTCGAGCCGGCCACCCGCCGCCTCGCGCTGACCGGTACGCCGTTCCGCTCGGACACCAACCCGATCCCGTTCGTGACGTACGAGGAGGGCGACGACGGGATCCGCCGGTCGTCCGCCGACTACACCTACGGGTACGGCTCCGCCCTCGCCGACGGCGTCGTCCGGCCGGTGATCTTCATGTCGTACAGCGGCAACATGCGCTGGCGCACCAAGGCGGGCGACGAGATCGCCGCCCGGCTCGGCGAGCCCATGACCAAGGACGCGATCAGCCAGGCCTGGCGCACCGCCCTCGACCCGCGCGGCGAGTGGATGCCGTCCGTGCTGCGCGCCGCCGACCAGCGGCTCACCGAGGTCAGGAAGGCCATCCCGGACGCCGGCGCCCTGGTCATCGCCTCCGACCAGGAGTCCGCCCGCGCCTACGCCAAGCTGATCCGGGACATCACCGGCCACAAGGCCACCCTCGTGCTCTCCGACGACGCGGGCGCGTCCAAGCGGATCGACGAGTTCAGTGCGAGCGACGACCGCTGGATGGTGGCCGTCCGCATGGTGTCCGAGGGCGTCGACGTCCCGCGCCTCGCGGTCGGCGTGTACGCCACCACCATCTCCACGCCCCTCTTCTTCGCCCAGGCCGTCGGCCGTTTCGTGCGCTCCCGGCGGCGCGGCGAGACCGCGTCCGTGTTCCTGCCGACCGTGCCGGACCTGCTCGGTTTCGCGAACGAGATGGAGCGCGAGCGCGACCACGTCCTCGACAAGCCCAAGAAGGAGGGCGAGGAGGACCCCTACGCCGAGTCCGAGAAGGAGATGGACGAGGCGAACAAGCAGCAGGACGAGGACACCGGCGAGCAGGACATGCTGCCCTTCGAGGCGCTGGAGTCCGACGCCGTCTTCGACCGGGTCATGTACAACGGCGCCGAGTTCGGCATGCAGGCGCATCCCGGCAGCGAGGAGGAGCAGGACTACCTCGGCATCCCCGGCCTGCTGGAGCCCGACCAGGTGCAGCTGCTGCTCCAGAAGCGGCAGGCCCGGCAGATCGCGCACAGCAGGAAGAAGCCGGCCGAGGAGGCCGACCTGCTCGAACTGCCCGCCGAGCGGCGGCCCGTGGTCTCCCACAAGGAGATGATGGAGCTGCGCAAGAAGCTCAACTCGCTCGTCGGCGCCTACGTCCACCAGAGCGGCAAGCCGCACGGCGTGATCCACACCGAGCTGCGCCGGGTGTGCGGCGGCCCGCCGTCCGCCGAGGCCACCGCGGGCCAGCTGCGCCAGCGGATCGCCAAGGTGCAGGAGTGGGCCACCCGCATGCGGTGAGACGCCTGTGCGTCATCTGTGGACGGTGAGGCGTGTGGGAGCGGTCACCCTGCGTGCGTACTGGGACAAAAGTGACCAGTTTGTTCAACTGGTGACCGGATTCTGGACGGAGCCTTCCGCTCAGCGGGACCGGGTCGCTACTGTCCCGCTACGCACACGCCCCGTGGCAGCGCCGCCGCGGAGCGCAGCCGTGAAGCGACTGTGCCCGGGACTGGTCCGGGCCGCCGGCCGATCGGCGGCCCTCTGAAGCGCGTGACCGCCGGGACCGGTGACGCACATGCAGCGGGAGGGCCGTCGACCTCACCACTGAAGGAGTGGGCGTCGTGACCGCGGAGACCTCTCAGACGCTCGACAGGGGCCTACGGGTCCTGAAACTGCTCGCCGACACGGACCACGGGCTGACCGTCACCGAGCTTTCCCACAAACTGGGCGTCAACCGGACCGTGGTGTACCGGTTGCTCGCCACGCTCGAGCAGCACGCGCTGGTCCGCCGCGACCTGGGCGGCCGGGCCCGCGTCGGCCTCGGCGTGCTGCGGCTGGGACGACAGGTGCACCCGCTGGTACGCGAGGCGGCGATGCCGGCGCTGCGGTCCCTCGCGGAGGACATCGGCGCCACCGCCCACCTGACCCTGGTCGACGGGGCGGAAGCCCTCGCCGTGGCGGTGGTGGAGCCGTCATGGACCGACTACCACGTGGCCTACCGGGCAGGGTTCCGGCACCCGCTGGACCGCGGGGCCGCGGGCAGGGCGATACTCGCCGCCCGGCAGAAGACCCCCGGCGACCCCGGCTACACCCTCACCCACGGTGAGCTGGAGACCGGCGCCTGCGGGGCGGCAGCGCCGCTCGTCGGCGTCACGGGGGTCGAGGGCAGCGTGGGCGTCGTCATGCTGGCGGACGTCGTGCCGGAACGGGTCGGCACACGCGTGGTGGAGGCGGCCCGGGAGGTCGCCGAGGCCCTGCGCTGACCGCGGGCACCCGGGCGGGGCGCCCACCCGGCGGATCCGCCTCGGAGGGCACCCCGGCCGGGTCCCACGCACGTCACGTTAGATTGGCTCCGTGCTCACTCGCCTCACACGTCCCCAGGCCCTGGCCGTCTGCGCCGCCCCGGCCGCCGCGCTGCTGGCCACCGCCGTGCTCGCGCCGCTGCCCTTCTCCGTGGCGCAGCCCGGGACGACGGTCGACGTGCTCGGTGAGAACAAGGGCCGGCAGGTCATCACCATCTCCGGCGCCGAGGTGCGCAGGACCACCGGCCAGCTGCGGATGACGACCATCGTGGCCACTTCCCCGGACACCCGCGTGAACCTGCCGCAGGTGATCGACAGTTGGTTCCGCAGCGACGAGGCGGTCATGCCCCGCGACGCCGTCTACCCCAGCGGGGGCGACGTCCAGGAGATCGAGCAGTTCAACCAGAAGCAGATGAAGGAGTCCCAGGACGAGGCCACCCGGGCCGCGCTGGCGTACCTGGGCCGGGAGAACGAGGGCATCGACGTCACCCTGGAGCTCGCCGACGTCGGCGGTCCGAGCGCCGGACTGCTGTTCTCCCTCGGCATCGTCGACAAGCTGGACGGCGACGGCAGCGGCGGCGACCTCACCGGCGGCCGGGTCGTGGCCGGCACGGGCACCATCGACGCCGAGGGCCGGGTCGGCGCGGTCGGCGGCGTCCCGCTGAAGACGCAGGCCGCCAAGCGGGACGGCGCCACCGTCTTCCTCGTCCCGCGCGACGAGTGCGCCGAGGCCCGGGCCGAACTGCCCCAGGGGCTGCGCCTGGTCCCGGTGACCACCCTCAAGGGCGCCGTGGACGCGCTGGTCGCCCTGGAGAAGGGCACCGGCAAGGTCCCCGCCTGCTGACCCGGCGGCCCGCTACTTCTCCTCGACGAAGCCCTCGGCCACCATCCAGTCCAGCGCGACCTGGTGGGGGTCCTCACCGTCGACGTCGACGCGGGCGTTGAGGGTCTGCGCCACGGTGTTGTCCAGCTTCTCCGTGACCGGGGCGAGCACCTCGGCGATCGCGGGCCAGTTCTCCAGCGTCTCGCTGTTCACGGTCGGGGCCGCGTTGTAGTTGGGGAAGAACTTCTTGTCGTCCTCCATCACCACCAGGTTCATGGACTTGATCCGCCCGTCGGTGGTGAAGACCTCGCCGTAGGTGCAGGCGCCCTTGGCCGTCTGCGTGTAGATGATCCCGGTGTCCATCTGCGTGATGCCGCCCGCCGGGACGCTCATCCCGTACGCCTTCTCCATGCCGGGCAGCCCGTCCGCGCGGTTGGCGAACTCGCCCTCCACGCACAGCGTCACCGCGCCCGGGTCGGTCTTCGACAGCTCCGCCACCTCCGACAGGGTGCGGGTGCCGTACCGCTCGTAGTTGGCCTGGTTCATGGCGAGGGCGTACGTGTTGTTCAGCTCCGACGGCTCCAGCCAGGTCACCCCGTTCCTCGTGTCCGCCTCGCGCACCGCCAGCCACTGCTCGCGGGGGTCGGGGATCGGTCTGCTGTTGCCCAGGTACGTGATCCACCCTGTGCCCGTGTACTCGAACCCGGCGTCCGCCTCGCCCTTGACGACCGCCTCCCGCGAGCCGACCGAGCCCTGGATGCCCGTCCGGTCCACCACCTCCGCGCCCGCCGCCTGGAAGGCGATGCCCATGATCGCGCCGAGGATCAGCTGCTCGGTGAACTCCTTGGAGGTGACGGTGAGCTCGGCGCCCTCCAGCGGCTTCCCCCGGCCGATCGTGCCCGGCTCCACGTCGTCGACCATGGGCGACCCGCTGGTCAGCCCGCACCCCGACACCACCGCCAGCAGCACTGCCGCCAGCGTCAGGCACACCCCGGGGCGCCCGCTCACGGCCCGGCCTCCAGCCCGCGCGGCCGCAGCAGCAGCTCCGCGAGCGAGGCCAGCCAGTCCACCAGCAGGGCCAGCGCGACGGTGAGCACCGACCCCACCACCAGCACCGGCATCCGCTGGCTGGTGATCCCGGTGGTGATCAGCACGCCCAGTCCGCCGCCCCCGCCGAAGGTGGCGAGCGTCGCCGTGCCGACATTCAGCACCAGCGCGGTGCGCACACCCGCGAGGATCAGCGGCACGGCGAGCGGCAGCTCCACCCGGGTGAGCACGCCCACCGGGGACATGCCGATGCCGCGCGCCGCCTCCAGCAGCGCCGGGTCGTTGGCCCGCAGCCCGGTGACGGTGTTGGACAGCACCGGCAGCACGGCGTAGGCGATGATGCCGATCAGGGCCGCCCGGCGGCCGATGCCCAGCCAGATCACCAGCAGCGCCAGCAGCCCGATCGCCGGGGTGGCCTGGCCGATGTTGGCGAGCGTCATCACCACCGGGGTGGCCCGGCCGGCCGGCCCGCGGGTCAGCAGGATGCCCAGCGGGATGGCGATGATCAGCACGAAGAACGTCGAGATCACGGTCAGCTCGATGTGCTGCCACAGCGCCTTCGACACCCGCCCGTCCGACAGGGCGTTGCGGGTGAGGGCGTCCAGGTCGGCCTGCTCGAACCACAGCCACGTCGCCAGCAGCACGGCGATCAGCAGCAGCGGCAGCAGCGTCAGCTTCTGCCGGCTCACCCGCGCCGGCGCCACGGCCGGCCGGACCGGCTCAGGGGCCTCCTCCCCGTCCGGCCCCGCGCCCTCGCGCACCCCGGGCCCGTCCCCGGACCGCCGCCCCTCGGAGGTCCTCACGCCTGGGCCTCCCCGCGGTCGCCCGAGGGGCGCGCGGCCTCCTGCTCGGCGTGCGTCTGCGCGGACCGCCGTTCCTCCGGACCGGCCTGCGACTCCCGCGCCTCCAGCCGGTCCGCCTCCAGCAGTTCGTGCACGGAGTTCATCAGCGTCTCCACGTCCACGACACCCTCGTAGGCGCCGCGCCGCCCGGTCACCGCGACACGGCCCGTGTTGTCGGTGAGCACCGCCTCCAGCGCGTCCCGCAGGGTGGCGTCCCGGGTCACCGTGTCGTGCACCAGGACGCCCGCGCGGGCCAAGGAGCCCTGCGCGCGCACGATGTCGCCGCGCCGCAGCCACTTGTAGGGGCGGCCCCGCTTGTCCAGCACCAGCACCTCGTCCGTGCCGGCGGAGCGCAGCCGGGCGGAGATCTCGTCGAGCGGGTCGTCGACGCCCACCGTCGGGTAGTCGGTGATCGTCACGTCCCCGACCCGGGTGAGGTTGAGCCGCTTCAGCGCCGCGCCCGCGCCGACGAAACCGGACACGAAGTCGTCGGCGGGGTTGGTGAGGATCGCCTCAGGGGTGTCGAACTGGGCGATGTGCGACTGCTCGCGCAGCACCGCGATCCGGTCCCCGATCTTGATCGCCTCGTCGAAGTCGTGGGTGACGAACACGATCGTCTTGTGCAGCTCCCGCTGGAGCCGGATCAGCTCGTCCTGGAGGTGGTCGCGGGTGATCGGGTCGACCGCGCCGAACGGCTCGTCCATCAGCAGCACCGGCGGGTCCGCCGCCAGCGCCCGCGCCACGCCGACCCGCTGCTGCTGGCCGCCGGAGAGCTGGCGCGGATAGCGGTCGCGGAACTCGCCGGGTTCCAGGCCGACCAGGTCCAGCATCTCCTCCACCCGGTCGCGCACCCGCGCGGCCGGCCAGCGCAGCATCTTCGGCACCAGGGCGATGTTCTGCGCGACGCTCATGTGCGGGAACAGCCCGCTCGCCTGGATCGCGTAGCCGATGGTGCGGCGCAGCTTCACCGGGTCCATGTCGGTGACGTCCTCGCCGCCGATGCGGATCCGGCCGCCGGTCGGCTCGATCAGCCGGTTGATCATCTTCAGCGTGGTGGACTTCCCGCACCCGGAGGGGCCGACGAGTACCACCGTCTCGCCCGCCCCGATCTCCATGCTGACGTCGTCGACGGCGGGCCGGTCGCTGCCCGGGTAGCGCTTGGTGAGGCCCTCCAGCTCGATGGTCGCCCCGACCGACCGGGGAGCGGCCTCGGTCGTACCGGACTCAGGCACGGATCCCCCTGGAGATGGTCAGCCGTCCGAGCAGGACGTACGCGGCGTCGAACAGCAGGGCGAGGACGACGATGCCGAGGGTGCCGGCGAGCACCTGGTTCAGGGCGTTCCTGCTGCCCAGGGAGGCGATCCCGCGGAAGATCAGGTTGCCGAGGCCGGGTCCGGAGGCGAAGGCGGCGATGGCCGCGATGCCCATCAGCATCTGCGTGGAGACACGGATGCCGGTGAGGATCGGCGGCCACGCCAGCGGCAGCTCCACCCGCACCAGCCGGGACAGCCGGGACATGCCGATGCCCGTGGCCGCGTCCACCAGCGCCGGATCGACCCCGCGCAGGCCCACGATCGCGTTCCGCACGACGGGCAGCAGCCCGTACAGGGTCAGCGCGATCACGGTCGGCGGGACGCCGAGCCCCACGATCGGGATGAGGAGGCCGATCATGGCCAGCGCCGGGACGGTCAGCAGGGCCGAGGTGAGGGTGGTGGCGAGGCTGCCCGCCCACTCGCTGCGGTAGGTGACGATGCCGATCAGCACACCGAGGGCGGTGGCCACCACCATGCACTGGAAGACGACGCTGGCGTGCTGGTAGGCGTCGGTGAGCAGTTGCTGGTGCCGGCTCTCCAGGTACTCCCAGAAGTTCACATCCGCTCACCCCCAGCTCGGCCAGGTCCGGTCACTCGCCGAGCGCGGCCTGCTCCACCAGCGGGATGATCCGCAGCGGAACGGGGTTCTCCATGACGATCGCCGTGGACGCCCGGACGATGCCATCAAAACCGACGACGCGGTCGATCACCCGCTGGAGATCGGCGTTCGAGCGAGCCACGAGGCGGCACAGCATGTCCCCGGTCCCGGTGGTGGTGTGCAGTTCCAGCACCTCGGGGACGGTCGCCAAGTGGGCCCGTACATCGGCGCCTTGACCCTGTCTGATCTGCAGGGTGGCGAACGCGGTGACCGGGTAGCCGAGGGCCGCGGGATCCACCTGGGGGCCGAATCCGCGGATGACTCCGTTCGACTGAAGGCGGTCCAGGCGGGCCTGCACGGTCCCGCGCGCCACCCCCAGCCTGCGGGACATCTCCAGCACCCCGACGCGCGGCTCGCGTGCCAGCAGCAGGATGATCCGCCCGTCCAGATGATCGATCGCCATACCGCTCTCCCCAGTGGTCATCCTGTACAGAAAGCCCGCCGATACGGGCATCCGGCTGAGCATGTTGCCCAGTGATCGGGCAAACTGTTGCGCACCTTGCAGGGCTGTTCCACCCTGCCCCTATGACGCAGACCACACACACCGCTCCCGACACCGCACGGCAGGCAGACCCCTTCCCGGTCAAGGGAATGGACGCGGTCGTCTTCGCCGTGGGCAACGCCAAGCAGGCGGCGCACTACTACTCGACCGCCTTCGGCATGCAGCTCGTCGCCTACTCCGGACCGGAGAACGGCAGCCGCGAGACCGCCTCCTACGTGCTGGAGAGCGGCTCGGCCCGCTTCGTGTTCACCTCGGTGATCAAGCGGTCCACCGAGTGGGGCGCGTTCCTCGAGGACCACGTGGCCGCGCACGGCGACGGCGTGTACGACCTCGCCATCGAGGTGCCGGACGCCCGCGCCGCCTACGCGTACGCGATCGAGCACGGCGCCACCTCCGTCGCCGAGCCGTACGAGCTGAAGGACGAGCACGGCACCGTCGTGCTGGCCGCCATCGCCACCTACGGCAAGACCCGGCACACCCTGGTCGAGCGCGGCGGCTACGACGGCCCCTACCTGCCGGGCTACGTCTCCGCCGACCCCATCGTCGAGCCGCCGGCCAAGCGGTCCTTCCAGGCCGTCGACCACTGCGTCGGCAACGTGGAGCTCGGCCGCATGAACGAGTGGGTCGAGTTCTACAACAAGGTCATGGGCTTCACGAACATGAAGGAGTTCGTGGGCGACGACATCGCGACCGAGTACAGCGCGCTGATGTCGAAGGTCGTGGCCGACGGCACGCTCAAGGTCAAGTTCCCGATCAACGAGCCCGCCATCGCCAAGAAGAAGTCCCAGATCGACGAGTACCTGGAGTTCTACGGCGGCGCCGGCGTCCAGCACATCGCGCTGAACACCAACGACATCGTGCACACCGTCCGCCAGATGCGCGCCGCCGGCGTGCAGTTCCTGGACACCCCGGACTCGTACTACGACACCCTCGGCGAGTGGGCGGGCGAGACCCGCGTGCCGGTGGAGACGCTGCGCGAGCTGAAGATCCTCGTCGACCGCGACGAGGACGGCTATCTGCTGCAGATCTTCACCAAGCCGGTCCAGGACCGCCCGACCGTCTTCTTCGAGATGATCGAGCGCCACGGCTCCATGGGCTTCGGCAAGGGCAACTTCAAGGCCCTGTTCGAGGCGATCGAGCGCGAGCAGGCCAAGCGCGGCAACCTGTAGGCGCCGCGCGCCCGCGCCCCCTCTCAGGAGGACTCGGGGCCCGCCTGGACGGACGGCTCACCCAGGCGGGCCAGCGCCTCCTTCGCCCGGGGCGCGTGCAGCGGCGAGAACCAGGGGTTGATCCGCAGCGCCTCCGTCAGATGGCGGCGCGCGGCCCCGTACCGCTCCAGGGAGAGCTCGATCATCCCCCGGTGGTAGGCGAACAGCCCGCTGCGCACGCCCCCGCCCTCGGTGCCCTCCGTGGCCCGCACCGCGAACGGCAGCGCCTCCTCGTGCTCACCGGCCCGGTGCAGCGCCCAGCCCAGCGCGTCCGCGACCTCCGTCGACGGCTGCCGCCGCCACTCCGCCCGCAGCCGCCGCACCGCCGCCTCCGCATCCCCGTGGTCGGCCTCGTACCGGCCCAGCACCAGCTCCTCGTCGGCGCCGTGCGCGGTGGCCAGCCGGACCCGCTCCCGCACCAGCGCGTAGTGCGCCTCGGCGGCCGGCCGCATCCCCAGCGACTCGTACAGCTCGCCCAGCTCCAGCGCGTACTCCGGCCGCGGCTGCCTCGCCAGCGCCGTGCGGTACGCGCTCAGCGCCTCCGTGGTGCGGCCCAGCGCCGCCAGCACCCTGCCCTGCCCGGCCTGGGCCGCCCGCTGGTCGGGGTCGGTGCGCACCGCCTCCTGGAAGTGGCGCAGCGCGTCCTGCCGGTCACCGCGTTCCCAGGCGAGCTGCCCGGCCCGCTCCAGGTAGGCCGCGCGCTCGGCGGGCTCCCCGGCGGCCGACGCGGCGTCCGCGAGCTTCGCCGCCGCGTCCTCCCGCCAGCCCCGGTCCCGGTACACGGCCGCCGCCCGCGCCATCACCTCCGGCCCTGACCGCAGCTTCGCGAGCTTCTCCAGCAGCCGGCCGGTCTCCTCGTCGTCGCCGAGCCCGGCGGACGCCTCGATCAGCGGCGGGTACGTCGTCCACCGCTCCGGCTCCAGCTTCCGTGCCGCCTCGCCCCAGGCGCGGGCGGCCGCGTGGTCCCGGCGGGCGTTCGCCAGCACGGCCATCGCCCGCAGCGCCGGCACGTCGTCCTTCCGTACCTTCAGCGCGGTGCGCAGCGCCTTCTCGGCGCGCGGCCAGTAGCGCGGGTCGGCCAGCCGCAGCCCCTGCTCCACCCGGGCCGCGCCCAGCTCGGCCCAGGCGCGCGCGTCCCGGGGGTGCGTGCGCAGATGCCGTTCGCGCTCGGCGGCCAGCGCATCCAGGCCGGGCAGCGCGGCCGGGACGCCGCTGGTCACCGCGGCCAGGGCGCGCTCCTGCGGAGTGGGTGCCGGGGGCGCCGCCTGCCCGCCCCACGGCAGCGTCACCAGCACCCCGCCCAGTACGACCGTGCCGCCGGCCGAGGCGAGCAGGGCGCGACGGTACCTCCGCCGGCGCGCATGAGGCTTGTCGTCCATGGCGCACACTGTGCGTCACCCACCGCTTACATATGATCATCACACTCCGACGGGACCCGCCCGCCCGCATGGGGTTCACACCGATGGCCCCGGGTGCGACGCTGTGATCATGAGCCGTATCGAAGCGCGACGCGATGAAGACACGGTCGCGGCCGGACCTCTCGTCGACCGGCTGCTCGGCGGCCTGCCCGCGGAGGCCGTCCTCACCGACCCGGACGTCACGGCCTCCTACGCCAACGACATGGCGAGCTTCTGCCCGGCCGGCAGCCCCGCGGTGGTGGTGCTGCCCCGGACGGTCGAGCAGGTCCAGCACGTGATGCGCACCGCCACCGAGCTGCGGGTGCCGGTCGTCCCGCAGGGCGCCCGCACCGGCCTGTCCGGCGCCGCCAACGCCACCGACGGCTGCATCGTGCTCTCGCTGACCAAGATGGACCGCATCCTGGAGATCGACCCGGTCGACCGGATCGCGGTCGTCGAACCGGGCGTGATCAACGCCGCCCTCTCCCGCGCGGTCGCCGAGCACGGCCTCGCCTACCCGCCGGACCCCTCCAGCTGGGAGATGTGCACCATCGGCGGCAACATCGGCACCGCCTCGGGCGGCCTGTGCTGCGTGAAGTACGGCGTCACCGCCGAGTACGTCCTCGGTCTGGACGTCGTCCTCGCCGACGGGCGGCTGCTCACCACCGGCCGCCGCACCGTCAAGGGCGTCGCCGGCTACGACCTGACCCGGCTGTTCGTCGGCTCCGAGGGATCTCTCGGCATCGTCGTCCGCGCCGTCCTCGCGCTGCGGCCCAAGCCTCCGGAGCAGCTGGTGCTGGCCGCCGAGTTCGCCTCCGGCGCCGCCGCGAGCGACGCGGTGTGCCGCATCATGGCCGGCGGTCACGTCCCGTCCCTCCTCGAACTGATGGACCGCACCACCGTCAAGGCGGTCAACGACATGGCCCGCATGGGCCTGCCGGAGTCCACCGAGGCGCTGCTGCTGGCCGCGTTCGACACCGCCGACCCCGCCGCCGACCTCGCCGCCCTCGGCGCGCTCTGCGAGGAGGCCGGCGCCACCCAGGTCGTCCCCGCCGAGGACGCCGCCGAGTCGGAGATGCTGCTCCAGGCCCGCCGGATGTCCCTGGTCGCGCTGGAGGCCGTCAAGGGCACCACGATGATCGACGACGTGTGCGTGCCCCGCTCCCGGCTCGGCGAGCTGATCGAGGGCGTCGAGCGGATCTCCGGGAAGCACGGGCTGACCATCGGCGTCGTCGCCCACGCCGGCGACGGCAACACCCACCCGACGGTCTGCTTCGACGCCTCCGACCCGGACGAGTCCCGGCGGGCCCGCGAGTCCTTCGACGAGATCATGGCGCTCGGCCTGGAGCTCGGCGGCACCATCACCGGCGAGCACGGGGTCGGCGTGCTGAAGAAGGAGTGGCTGGCGCGGGAGGCCGGTCCCGTGTCCATGGAGATGCAGCGGGCCGTCAAGCGCGCGTTCGATCCGCTCGGCATTCTGAACCCGGGCAAGCTCTTCTGAACGAGAAGGTGCCCGAAAGGGGTGGGGTCCGCCCGGACGGGACGTCCGGGCCCCGCCCGTCTGATAGATGTGGTTGCCCCCGACCCATCCCTCGAGCAGATACGGGACGACGGACATGAGCGCCCCAACCCCGGCACCCGGAGACGACAGGCCCCGCGAGGGGTACTACCCGGACCCCTCCATTCCCGGCTACGTCCGGTACTGGAACGGCGCCTCCTGGGTGCCGGGCACCAGCCGTCCGGCACCCGCCGACGGAGAGCCGCTCGCCCCGCCGCCCGGCGCCGCGCCGGCCGCCTCCTCCGGCGCCGCGCCGGCCGTGCCGTCCGTGGAGGAGACCGGCCCGCACTTCTTCGACGAGGACCCGGACGACGCGCCCGCCCCGGCGGCCCCGTCCCCGGCCGACGCCCAGCACGGCAGCAGGCCCGAGCCCGCCTCCGCCTGGGGCGCCGACCGCTCCCGCCAGTCCGGCTTCGGCGGCGACCAGGACCGCAAGGTCTCCTGGGGGACCGCCGGCGCCGACCCCCGCGTGCCGCACACCCCGGACACCTCGGCACCGGCAACCGCCTCCCCGGACGCCCCGCGGGCGGACGGGACGTTCGTCTTCCGCAGGCCGACGGCCGGCTCCGCGCAACCGCCCGCCCCGTCCGGCGGTGCGGCGGCGTCCCCCGACGAGGGCACCATGACCTTCCGCGCCGTCTCCCCGCGCGCCGGGGAGACGAACGCGCCCGGCGCCGGACGGCCCGGCTTCACCGCCGGGAAGGCCGCGGCCGAGCGCGCCGCCGCGTCGGCGTCCGCGCCCGCCGCCCCGCCGTCCGGCCCGCAGCAGGCCACCGCGCCCGCCGTGCCCCCGCAGACCACCGGACCCGCCGGACCCGCCGCCGCGCCCGCCGTGTCCGCCCCGGCGACCCCGGCGGCGGCCGCGGCCCCGGCCGCCTCGGCGCCGCTGACGTCCGGCCCCGGGGGCGGGCAGCCCTCCTGGCCGCAGCAGGTGCACCGGCTCGCGGGCGCCGCCCCGGAACCGCAGCCCGCGCCCTGGAAGCCGCCGGTCGACGACGTGTTCCAGGCCGCCGCCCGCCGCCAGGCCGCCGCCCGCCCCGCCACCCTGGGCCGGCGGCTGGCCGCCCGGCTGCTCGACACGGTCGTCCTCGGCGCCGTCACCGCCGCGGCCGCCGTGCCCCTCGGTATGAGGGCCCTGGACCACATCGACGCGAAGATCGAGGCGGCCAAGCTGTCCGGACGGACCGTCACGGTGTGGCTGGTCGACGGCACCACCTCCGTCCACCTCGGCATCGTCCTCGCCGTCCTGCTGCTCGGCGGGGTGCTCCTCGAGGTGCTGCCGACCGTCAAGTGGGGCCGCACGCTGGGCAAGAGGCTCATGGGCATCGAGGTGCGGGACATCGAGGCGCACGAGGCCCCGGAGCTCGGCGCGGCGCTGCGGCGCTGGCTGGTCTACAGCGTGCCCGGACTGCTCGTGGTCGGCGTCGTCGGCGTGCTGTGGTGCCTGTTCGACAAGCCCTGGCGCCAGTGCTGGCACGACAAGGCCGCGCACACCTTCGTCGCCGCCGTCTGACACGCGCGCCGGGCGCCCGCCGCCTGACGCCGCATCGGCCCGGCGGGCGGCGCCGCTACTCCGGACGGCGGCCCGCCGGATGCGGGGCCGCGGTGTTCGGGATCGGATCGGGGGCATGACCACCGAACCGCCCCCCGGCTCCGGTCAGCAGCCGCCGGACGAGGACCCGTTCCGGAAGCAGCCGCCGCCGGACGACGACCCGTTCAGGAAACAGCCCCCGCCCGGCGCCCCCGGCCCGGGCTCCCCGTACGACACGCCCGGCTCCACGCCCCCGCCCGGTCAGGGCGGCAGCGGCCCGTACGGGGGCGGCGGCCCCCAGGGGCCCTACGGCGGCGGGGGAGCGGGCGGCCCCTACGGCGGGAGCGGCGGCCCCTACGGCGGGAGCGGCGGCCCGTACGGCGGCGGCCCGGGCGGCGGTCCCTACGGGGGCGGCGGACCGGGCGACCCGCCGGCCGGGATGCCTCCGCTCGCCGACAGCGGCCGGCGCACGCTGGCCCGCATCATCGACATGATCCTCGTCGGCGTCGTCGTCTGGCTGCTCACCTGGCCGGTCGGGGTCAGCGAGTACAACATCGACGGCGATCGGGTCAACGTCGGCAACGGCTTCGCCCAGTCGGTCATCGCCGCGGCCCTGTACATCGCGTACGACACCTTCATGGCCGTCCGCTACGGCCGCACCCTGGGCAAGAAGTGGCTGGGCATGCGGGTGGCCGACCTCGCCGACGGCTCCAACCCCTCCGTGCAGACCGCGCTGATCCGCGCGGCCGTGCTGTGGCTGCCGTTCGCCTTCTGCTGCGCCTGCGTCTGGACCGCGATCTCGGGCGGCTGGAGCTATTTCGACCGGCCCTACAAGCAGGGACTGCACGACAAGGCGGCCAGGACCGTCGTGGTCAGCACGCGGTGAGGCCCGGCCGCACCGCGATACACCCCGGCCGGGCGGCCGGGGGGCGTCCCTCGGGTGACGGGCGGAGCGTCAGGACGCCGCGCGCTCGTGGACCGGCTCGCGGACCTGCTCGCGGGACGGGGACGGCACCGTGGCCCGCACCGGGAGCGGCGTCGCGGGCCGGGCCGCTGCGGGGCGACGGGACGCGGGGCCCGGTACGCGCACGGCCACCACGAGTCCCAGGGCGAGCGCCACGACGGCGACCGCCGCGACGCCCGCGCCGGAACTCGTCCCGGACAGCAGCAGCAACGCGAGGGTCGACAGGATCACGGCGCACGAGCCGTAGGCGAACTGAGCGACAGTCGGACGGGGCATGGCCATCGTGTCCTCGGAAGTCGGGGGCTGTCGGCCTGGCTTTCCACCGGCTCAAGGGTGTTCCGCCAAGCGACTCTAACCGCGAGCGTGCCCGAGGGGAACGGACAGTAAGCGTGACCTGACCTACAGGGCCGGTGCACAGGGGGCGCACGGATTCATGGCGCCCCGCACAGGGCCCGGCGGACGCGCCCGCCAGGGTTTCGCGGGGAACTGTCCGCAATGCGAACCGTCGCTCCGCATAACGCGTTTGATCTGTTCAAGTCAAGGTCTGTTTTTTCTGGCGAACCTCTAGTCAAATGACGTCACTTGACTACACGCGTTGATCACGTGCGCGCGGGACCTTCCACAGACGGAACCTCCTTCGGCCGCGCGCAGGCACGCGGGAGGGGATCTCAAGTGACCAGTAGACCCTGGACGTTCAGAGCGGCCGCGATAGGCGTGGCCCTTGCGGCGGCCACCGCCACCTGCTCTGCGTTCACCGTGGCGCAGGCGGACTCGGCCGACCGGGCCGACCGTCCCAGCGCCGTGGACCGGCACGACCCGGCGTCGAACAACCACGTCGACCACGACCTCGAGGGCCCGCTCTCCAAGACGCAGGCGGCCCAGCGCGAGGAGGCCCTCAACCAGGTGCTCTCCGGCAAGACGTCGGTCAAGAACCGTGACGGTTCCAAGGTCGTCCAGCTCAAGAGCAAGAAGGGCGACAGCAAGTACGTCGAGCTCGGCCGGGAGAAGACCGACAAGATCTTCACCATCCTGGTGGAGTTCGGCGACAAGATCGACAGCCGCTACGGCGGCACCCCGGGACCCCTGCACAACCAGATCGCCGAGCCGGACCGTGAGGTGGACAACTCCACGGCCTGGCAGGAGGACTACGACCAGCAGCACTTCGAGGACCTGTACTTCGGGTCCGGCAAGGGCGTCGACTCGGTCAAGACGTACTACGAGAAGCAGTCCTCGGGCCGCTACTCGGTCGACGGCGAGGTCTCCGACTGGGTCAAGGTGCCCTACAACGAGGCCCGTTACGGATCCAACAAGTGTGTGCCCGACAACTGCGCCTGGTACGCGGTGCAGGACGGCGTCACCGCCTGGGTCGAGCAGCAGAAGGCCGCCGGCCGGACCGACGCCCAGATCAAGGCGCAGCTCTCCCAGTACGACCTGTGGGACCGCTACGACTTCGACGGTGACGGCGACTTCAACGAGTCCGACGGTTACATCGACCACTTCCAGATCGTGCACGCCGGTGAGGACGAGTCCGCCGGCGGCGGCGCCCAGGGCGAGGACGCGATCTGGGCGCACCGCTGGTACGCCTTCGGCACCGACGCCGGCGCCACCGGCCCCGAGAACAACAAGCTCGGCGGCACGCAGATCGGCGACACCGGGATCTGGGTCGGCGACTACACCATCCAGCCCGAGAACGGCGGACTCGGCGTCTTCGCCCACGAGTACGGCCACGACCTCGGCCTGCCGGACCTCTACGACACCCAGGGCGGCGAGAACGCCACCGGCTTCTGGACGCTGATGTCCTCCGGTTCCTGGCTGGGCACCGGCAAGAACGAGATCGGCAACCTGCCCGGCGACATGACCGCCTGGGACAAGCTCCAGCTCGGCTGGCTGAACTACGACACCGCCAAGGCCGGCGTCAACTCCTGGCACAAGCTGGGCGTCGCCGAGTACAACACCAAGCACAAGCAGGCGCTGGTCGTCCAGCTCCCGAAGAAGGCCGTCACCACCGAGATCGTCACTCCGGCCGAGGGCCGGACCCAGTGGTGGAGCGGCAGCGGTGACGACCTGCGGAACACCCTCACCCGCAGCGTCGACCTCACCGGCAGGTCGTCGGCCGAGCTGTCCCTGGACGGCTGGTACGAGATCGAGTCCGACTACGACTTCCTCTACACCGAGGTGTCCACCGACGGCGGCGCCAACTGGACCGCCCTGGACGGCACGGTGGACGGTCAGCCGATCCCGCGGGACGGCAGCGACAAGCCGGCCCTGCACGGCACGGTCGACGGCCACAAGAAGCTGGTGTACCCGCTGGACGCCTACGCGGGCCAGAAGATCGACCTGCGCTTCCGCTACCAGACCGACGGCGGTGTCGCCCTGAAGGGCTTCACGGCCGACGCGATCACGGTGACGGCGGACGGCACCACGCTCTTCACGGACAACGCCGAGACGGCCGACGAGGCCTGGACGGCGAAGGGCTTCTCCCGCATCGGCGCGTCGTTCACCAACGACTACGAGCAGTACTACATCGCCGAGAACCGGCAGTACGTGTCGTACGACAAGACGCTGAAGGTCGGCCCGTACAACTTCGGCTTCGCGAACAGCCGTCCGGACTGGGTGGAGCACTACGCCTACCAGAACGGCCTGCTGATCTGGAAGTGGGACACCTCCCAGCTGGACAACAACACCAGCGTGCACCCGGGCGCGGGTCTGATCCTCCCGATCGACTCCCACCCGACCGCGCTGAAGTGGTCCGACGGCACCCTGATGCGCAACCGCATCCAGGCCTACGACTCGCCGTTCAGCACCTTCCGCACCGACGCGATCACGCTGCACAAGGCGGACGTCGCGACGTACATCCCGTCCTCGAAGGGCGTGCCGGTCTTCAACGACCGCACCAACACCTACTGGGACCCGGCGAACCCGACCGGCAGCGTCCAGGTCACTGACACCAACACCAAGATCAAGATCACCAAGGAGGCCAAGGACGGCTCCACGATCGAGCTCGAGGTGGGCCCTGCGGGTCGCTGAATAGCGTTCTAGCAGGTCAGAGCATGATCGGCGGTGACCCCCTGGCGGGTCACCGCCGATCCGTGTTTAGGTGCCTCCTGTGGCTCTCTTATTGACACCTGCTGACACGGGGGTATGACCGCATGGCCGCAGGAGGCTTCTGCAAGCTGCCGAACGGCACGGTGGTGGTGGCGCTGAACCTGCCCAGCCCCGCCGCCGACACACCGGCCGGGGTACGCGTGCTGGTCCACGCGCAGAACCGGGCGCGCGCCCTGACCAGGCTGCGCAACCTGGGCCTGCGCGCCGTCTATCTGCGCGGCAACACCGCTCCGCCCACGCCCGACGAGATCACGGCGGTCCTGCACCATCCCGACGGCCTGATATGGCGCACGGCCTCCGCCGGGGGAGTGCTCCCGGTGGAGCTGTGGCACCCGATCCGGGCGCTGATCAACCGCCCGGCCGCCCCCGCCTGATCCGGCTCACCGCACGACCGGCTTGCCGGACAGCTCCACGCCTGCCTCCCGCATCTCCTCCAGCGCCCGCTCGGTGGTCTCCCGGGACACGCCCGCGGTGAGATCGAGCAGCACCTGGGTGCGGAAGCCCTCCCGCACCGCGTCCAGCGCGGTGGCCCGTACGCAGTGGTCGGTGGCGATGCCCACGACGTCCACCTCGTCGACCCCCCGCTCCCGCAGCCACTCGGCGAGCGGTGTGCCGTTCTCGTCGGCGCCCTCGAAGCCGCTGTAGGCCGCCGCGTGCGCCCCCTTGTCGAAGACGGCGTCGACCGCCCCGGAGGTCACGGCGGGCGAGAAGTTCGGGTGGAAGCCGACGCCCTCGGTGCCGGCGACGCAGTGGGCGGGCCAGGACCGCTGGAAGTCGGGGTGGTCGGAGAAGTGGTCGCCGGGGTCCACGTGGTGGTCCCGGGTGGCGACCACGTGCCGGTACCCGGCCGGGGCCTGGCCGATCAGCTCGGTCACGGCGGCGGCCACGTCGGCGCCGCCGGCGACGGCGAGGCTGCCCCCCTCGCAGAAGTCGTTCTGCACGTCTACGACGATCAGTGCGCGGCGCATGGTCGGTGTCCTTCGGCTCTGGGCGGACGGATGGATTCGGCGGGGCCGGGCGGGCGTGCCTCGGGCCCCGGGACGGAGCGACGCGGACGGGGACTCACGCCTTGGCTTGCCTTTAGCTACCCGACGGCACGTGCACGTACTCCGTCGGAAGGACGGGTTCCCCGCGGGAGAGCTGCGTCGCGGACAGCGGGAGACCGGCGCGGGCGGCGGCGTGCCGGTCGCGGACCACGTCCAGCGGCTCGCGGGCGATCACCTCGCCGCCCCGCACCAGCGGAACCAGCAGCTGCCGGTCGGCCAGCTCGGGCGGGACCTCGCCGGTGCCGATCACCTCGGCCTCGGCGACGCCGTCCGCGTCCCGCCGCCGGGCGGCCCACTTGCGGCCGCCGACCGACGTCTTGCCGCCGGTGGACTTCTTCGCCACCGGCACCAGCGGCGCCCCGGGGTCGGCGGACTCGGCGCGCGCGACCAGCTTGTAGACCATGGAGGCGGTCGGGTGCCCGGAGCCGGTCACCAGCTGCGTGCCCACCCCGTACGCGTCCACCGGCGCCGCGGCCAGCGAGGCGATGGCGTACTCGTCCAGGTCCGAGGTCACGACGATCTTCGTGTCGCGGGCGCCCAGCTCGTCGAGCTGCTGCCGCACCCGGTGGGCCACCAGCAGCAGGTCGCCGGAGTCGATGCGCACCGCGCCCAGCTCGGGCCCGGCGACCTCGACGGCCGCGCGGACCGCCTCGGCCACGTCGTAGGTGTCCACCAGCAGCGTGGTGCCGGCGCCGAGGGAGTCCACCTGGGCGCGGAAGGCGTCCCGCTCGGTGTCGTGCAGCAGGGTGAAGGCGTGGGCGGAGGTGCCGACGGTGGGGATGTTGTAGCGGAAGCCGGCCGCCAGGTCGGAGGTGGAGGAGAAGCCGCCGATGTAGGCGGCGCGGGAGGCGGCGACGGCGGCCAGCTCATGGGTGCGCCGGGCGCCCATCTCGATCAGCGGCCGGCCGCCGGCGGCGGACGACATCCGGGAGGCCGCGGCGGCGATGGCCGAGTCGTGGTTGAGGATCGACAGGATCACCGTCTCCAGCAGCACGCACTCGGCGAAGCTGCCCTCCACCCGCATGACGGGCGAGCCGGGGAAGTAGACCTCGCCCTCCGGGTAGCCCCAGATGTCGCCGGAGAAGCGGTAGCCGGCCAGCCAGTCCGAGGTCTCCTCGTCGACGACGGCCTTCTCGCGCAGGAAGCGCAGCACGCCCTCGTCGAAGCGGAAGTTCTCCACCGCGTCCAGCACCCGTCCGGTGCCCGCCACGACGCCGTAGCGGCGGCCGTGCGGCAGCCGCCGGGTGAAGATCTCGAACACGCTGTGCCGCTCGGCCGTGCCGGCCTTCAGCGCCGCCTGCAGCATCGTCAGTTCGTACTGGTCGGTGAAGAGCGCCGTCGACGGAACATTCACCGGCAACCCAAGGTCCGCTGTGTCCATGGCGAGGATGGTACCCCCATTTCGTCACTCTGACGATTTAACTCCGCGGGCGGTCGTGAGCGGGCCGGTTTGTGCGACCACCCCCCTCCGGTGGCAGCATGGGCAGTGTGACGTCACCCGCACCCCTGGAGATCGAACGCACCGAGTCGGCGGAGGAGGTCTTCGCCGTACCCGAGCCCGACGTCCCGTGGGTCACGATCGTCCACAACGACCCGGTCAACCTCATGAGCTACGTGACCTATGTCTTCCAGACGTACTTCGGCTACTCCAAGGACAAGGCCACCAAGCTCATGCTCGACGTCCACCACAAGGGCCGGGCCGTCGTCTCCAGCGGCACCCGCGAGGAGATGGAGCGCGACGTCCAGGCCATGCACGGCTACGGCCTGTGGGCGACCCTCCAGCACGACCGGAAGTGAAGCCGGACATGACCGCACCGGACGTGGCCCGACCCCGCCCGCAGGACCGGAAGCAGCGAACCGCCCCTATGCCAGGACACTTCGAACCGCTCCCCGGCGGCGGCGCGGCCGTCGCCCTCGACGACGTCGAGATCTCCATCATCCGCTCGCTCGCCGTGCAGCTGATGGAGATCATCGGCCCCGGCCCGGCCGAGGAGTCCGGCGGCGACCCGCTCGCGGAGCTCTTCGCCGACGGCCCCAGCGAGCCGCCCTCCGACCCGGTGCTGCGCCGTCTCTTCCCCGACGCCTACGTCGACCCGGAGGGGACCGAGCGGCCCGAGGAGGCCGAGGAGCAGCGGGCCCACTCCGCCGAGTTCCGCCGCTACACGGAGAACGACCTGCGGGCCGGCAAGCGGGAGAACGCGCTGGCGGTGATCCGCTCCCTGGACGGGCTGAGGGCGGCGGCCGGCGAGGGCGAGACGGTGCTCGAGCTGACGCCGGAGGAGTCCCTGCGCTGGCTCGGCGCGCTGAACGATCTGCGCCTGGCGATCGGCGCCCGGCTGGAGATCACCGACGAGGACGACAGCGACCTGCTGTTCCGCCTTCCGGACGAGGACCCGCGCAAGCCGATGGTGATGGCGTACCTCTGGCTGGGCGGTCTTCAGGAGACGCTCGTCTCGACGCTCATGCCGTGAGTCCGCCGGGCGCGCCGTCCGCCCCCGGGCGGCATGCCGGACATGCGGCCTGAATGTCCGGAAAAGTCCGCCGACGTGTTCGCTCAGAGGACGCTCAAATCCGGATAACGATCGCGTCAAATGACCGCCACCTATGGGCCCTTCAGGTGCCTTTTGTCCGCTTCTTCCTGTGAGGCGCGCCACAGCGCCCCCCTGTGATCAGTATGGCGGCCGTGATAGACCTTCACGACCGCCCGGCGAACGCCACCCGAACGTTCGGCCGGGTGCGCCACCGAGCCGGTCACCGCCGGCCAGGCACGAGCGGGCCCGCGCGTCCGCTCAGCTCCATCAGTCCGGGGGGATCGAGACCCGATCCGCGGCCGAGAGACGGCCCGGGTCGGCATGGAGAAAGGCGCACGACACATGACCTCTGCGAAGGTCACCGAAGCCCCTGAAGAGGGGTACGAGCGCGGACTCGGCAGCCGCCAGGTCCAGATGATCGCGATCGGCGGCGCCATCGGCGTCGGCCTCTTCATGGGCGCCGGGGCGAACATCGCCAAGGCCGGCCCCAGCATCATCCTCATGTACGCCCTCGCGGGCGTGGTCATCTTCTTCATCATGCGGGCCCTGGGAGAGCTCCTCCTCTACCGTCCCGTCTCCGGCTCCTTCGCCGAGTACGCCCGCGAGTTCCTCGGCCCGTTCTTCGGCTTCGTCACCGGCTGGACGTACTGGCTGATGTGGGTGGTCACGGGCATGGCCGAGCTGACGGCCGCCGCCATCTACATCCACTTCTGGTTCCCCGAGATCCCGCAGTGGGTCAGCGCCCTGGTCTTCCTCGTCGTGCTGTTCGGCGTGAACCTGATCTCCGTCAAGATCTTCGGCGAGGTCGAGTTCTGGTTCTCGATGATCAAGGTCACCGCCATCATCGGCATGATCGTCATCGGACTCGGCGTGCTCACCCTCGGCTTCTCCGACGCCGGTGACACCGCCACCGTCTCCAACCTCTGGTCGCACGACGGCTTCTTCCCCAACGGCATCGGCTCCAGCCTGATGACCCTCCAGGGCGTCATGTTCGCCTACCTCGCCGTCGAGCTCGTCGGCGTCACCGCGGGCGAGTCCGAGAACCCCGAGAAGACGCTGCCCAAGGCCATCAACACCCTGCCCTGGCGCATCATCGTCTTCTACGTCGGCGCCCTGCTGGTGATCCTCTCCGTCGTCAAGTGGACCGAGTTCTCCGCAGGCGAGAGCCCCTTCGTGCACGCCTTCGGCAAGATCGGCATCCCGCTCGCCGCGGGCATCGTCAACTTCGTCGTGCTCACCGCGGCCCTGTCGTCCTGCAACTCGGGCATGTACTCCACCGGCCGGATGCTGCGCGACCTGGCCTCCAACAGCGAGGCGCCGCAGGCCTTCGGCAAGCTCAACGCCCGCAAGACGCCCGCCGTCGGCATCACGGTCTCCGTCGCCCTCATGGGCATCGGCGTGGTCCTGAACTACGTCGTCCCGGAGAAGGCGTTCCTCTACGTCACCTCCGTCGCCACCGCGGCCGGCATCTGGACCTGGATGATGATCCTCGTCAGCCACATCCGCTACCGCCGCGCCGTCGACGCCGGCCGGCTGCGCGCCTCGTCCTTCCCCGCCCCCGGCGGCGCCCTGTTCAGCTGGGTCGCCCTGGTCTTCCTGATCGGCGTCACCGGCATGATCGCGGCGGACGCGGACGCCCGTGTCTGTCTCTACGTCGCGGCCGGCTGGGCTGTCGCCCTGGGCATCGGCTGGACCGTGCTCAAGAAGGGCAACCCGGCGATCGCGGACCGCGACGAGGACCGGTTCGAGAAGGTCGGCTGACCACCCCGAAGGACGCCGGCGCACGGGGAGCACTCGTGGGGTTCCCCGCCGCCATCCGCTCAAGGCGTCCGGCATCCGGGCCGTTCCGTACCACCCCTCGGTACGGAACGGCCCGTCTGCTTATCCTGAGCCCATGCTGACCATCACCCAGGCCCTCTACGACCAGATCGTCGCGCACGCCCGCGAGGACCACCCCGACGAGGCGTGCGGCGTGGTGGCGGGCCCGGTGGGCTCCGGCCGCCCCGAGCGTTTCATCCCCATGCTGAACGCGGCCCGCTCGCCCACGTTCTACGAGTTCGACTCCCAGGACCTGCTGAAGCTGTACCGGGAGATGGACGACCGCGACGAGGAGCCGGTGGTCATCTACCACTCGCACACCGCGACCGAGGCCTACCCCTCGCGCACCGACATCACCTACGCCAACGAGCCCGGCGCCCACTACGTGCTGGTCTCCACCGCCGACACCGACGGCGCCGGCGACTTCCAGTTCCGCTCCTTCCGCATCGTGGAGGGCGAGGTCACCGAGGAGGAGGTACGGGTCGTCGACGCGTACTGATCCCGCATGGCGGATGGTTCACGTCCGGGATGTGGGATCACCCTCCGGGATCCCGCCGGGGAATCGATACGATGAGTGCATGGTTCTCCTCGACGTGGGCGACAAGGCGCCGGGCATGCTGCTCGTGGCGCGGCTCCACGTCGACCTGTGCAGGCTGAACAGCGCCATCTGTTGACGTTCCGCCGCCGCCTGCGGCCGTGAGCCGCGGCGCCGCCGTGCGCCTACGACGAACCCACGACACCTTCCGACAGGAGCCCTCAGCCATGGCCATCGAGGTCCGCATCCCCACCATCCTCCGCCAGTACACCGACGGTCAGAAGGCGGTGGAGGGCAACGGGGACACCCTCGCCGAGCTCTTCGCCGACCTCGAGACCCGGCATTCGGGCATCCAGGCCCGCATCGTGGACGGCGACCAGCTGCGCCGGTTCGTCAACGTCTACCTCAACGACGAGGACGTCCGCTTCCTCGACGGCATCAACACCAAGCTGAGCGACGGCGACAACGTGACGATCCTGCCGGCCGTCGCCGGCGGCATGGCCTGATCCGCATGCGGTACGACTCCCCGCTGGCCGCGGTGGGCAACACCCCCCTGGTGCGCCTGCCGCGGCTGTCGCCGTCCGCCGACGTCCGCATCTGGGCCAAGCTGGAGGACCGCAACCCCACGGGTTCCGTCAAGGACCGCCCCGCGCTGTTCATGATCGAGCAGGCGGAGAAGGACGGCCGTCTCACCCCGGGCTGCACGATCCTCGAGCCGACGTCCGGCAACACCGGCATCTCCCTCGCCATGGCCGCGAAGCTCAAGGGCTACCGCATGGTGTGCGTGATGCCCGAGAACACCTCGCAGGAGCGGCGCGACCTGCTCGGCATGTGGGGCGCGGAGATCATCTCCTCGCCGGCCGCGGGCGGCTCCAACACCGCCGTGCGCGTCGCCAAGGAGCTGTCCGCCGAGCACCCGGACTGGGTGATGCTCTACCAGTACGGCAACCCGGACAACGCGGGCGCCCACTACGCGACCACCGGCCCGGAGATCCTCGCGGACCTCCCGTCCGTCACGCACTTCGTCGCCGGCCTCGGCACCACGGGCACCCTGATGGGCGTCGGCCGCTACCTGCGCGAGCACAAGCCCGACGTGAGGATCGTCGCCGCCGAGCCGCGCTACGACGACCTGGTCTACGGCCTGCGCAACCTCGACGAGGGCTTCGTGCCGGAGCTGTACGACGCGTCCGTCCTCACCACCCGCTTCTCCGTCGGCTCCGCCGACGCGGTCACCCGCACCCGCGAACTCCTCCAGCAGGAGGGCATCTTCGCGGGCGTCTCCACCGGCGCCGCCCTGCACGCGGCGATCGGCGTCGCGAACAAGGCACTCAAGGCCGGCGAGTCCGCCGACGTCGTCTTCGTCGTCGCCGACGGCGGCTGGAAGTACCTGTCGACGGGTGTCTACACGGCGCCGACGACGGAAGAAGCCATCGAGACCCTGCAGGGGCAGCTCTGGGCGTAGTCCGTCACGCGTGACGTGCCGGGGCCGGGGACACACTCCCCGGCCCTTCCGCTGTCCGGGGCGGACTCACTCCGTCTCCCCCTCCTTTCCCCGGCGACGGTCTCTGCGGGGACGGTGGCCTCTGCCCCAGCCGTCGACGAGGGCGGTGACCAGGGCGAGCAGGACCACCGCGGCGAGTGCGAGCCACCAGGCCGTGTTCATGACCAGACCGTACCGGCGCGGACCGAGGACGCGCGCCCCCTCCCGCCCCGGCACGCGCCCCTTCCAGCCGAACCGGTGACAGCACAGGTGAGTTCGCCCACAACGGCGCCTGGTGGAGGAGCGACCGCAGGTTTTGCGCCTTACGCTCGACGAACCGCACGACCCCCGTCTTCTCCCACCCGCCAGCGGAGGTTTCTGCTTCATGAAGCTCACCGTCGTCGGCTGCTCGGGGTCGTTCCCGTCCGCGGAATCGGCCTGCTCGAGCTACCTCGTCGAGGCCGACGGCTTCCGGCTGCTCCTCGACATGGGCAACGGCGCCCTGGGCGAGCTGCAGCGCCACTGCGGTCTCTACGACCTCGACGCGATCTTCCTCAGCCATCTGCACGCCGACCACTGCATCGACATGTGCGCCTACTTCGTGGCGCGTTACTACCGGCACGACGGCGGCCGCTGCGCCCCGCTGCCGGTCTACGGTCCCGAGGGCACCGAGCACCGGCTGACGACGGCCTACGCCGACACCCCCTCGGCCTCCTCCATGAGCGAGGTCTTCGACTTCCACACGGTCAAGCCGTCCACCTTCGAGATCGGCCCGTTCCTCGTGCACACCGAGCGCGTCGCGCACCCGGTCGAGGCGTACGGCATCCGCATCGAGCACGGCGGGAAGACGCTGACCTACTCCGGCGACACGGGGGCGACCCCGCTCCTCGACGACCTCGCCCGGGACGCCGACCTCTTCCTGTGCGAGGCCGCCTTCACGCACGGCAAGGAGAGCATCCCGGACCTGCACCTCAACGGCCGTGAGGCGGGCGAGTCCGCGGCCCGCGCCGGGGCCCGCCGGCTGATCCTCACGCACATCCCGCCGTGGACCGACCCGCAGGTCAACCTCACCGACGCGCGCGCGGTGTACGACGGCCCGGTGGGGCTGGCGGCGCCGGGGGCGACGTACGAGATCTGAGCGCGGCAGCCCCGCGCACGCCGAAGGCCCCGGAACCGAGCCGGTTCCGGGGCCTTCGGCGTCGTACGAGGAGGCGTCACGCCTTGGTGGTGTCCTCCAGCTCCTCCTCGGGCTCACGTCCCGGGGTGGGCAGGTCGAACTTGGTGATGGCGAAGCGGAAGAGCACGTAGTAGATCACCGCGAACACCAGGCCGATCGGGATGATCAGCCAGGGCTTGGTCGCCAGGTTCCAGTTCAGGGCGTAGTCGATGAAGCCCGCCGAGAAGGTGAAGCCGGCGTGCACACCGAGCGCCCAGGTGATCGCCATGGACAGCGCGGTCAGCACCGCGTGGATCACGTACAGCGCCGGGGCGATGAACATGAACGCGAACTCGATCGGCTCGGTCACACCGGTCACGAACGAGGTCAGCGCGAGCGAGAGCATCATGCCCAGCACGGCCTTGCGGCGCTCGGGCCGGGCGGCGTGCGCGATGGCGAGCGCGGCGGCCGGCAGACCGAACATCATGATCGGGAAGAAGCCCGACATGAACTGGCCGGCGTCCGGGTCACCGGCGAAGAAGCGGTTCAGGTCGCCGTGGACGACCTCGCCCGCCGCGTTGGTGAAGTCACCGATCTGGAACCAGGAGACGGTGTTCACGAACTGGTGCATGCCGATGGGGATCAGCGCGCGGTTGATCAGACCGAACAGACCCGCGCCCGCGGCGCCCAGACCGGTGATCCACTCGCCGGCGTCGGAGATGAGGTTGCCGATCGGCTCCCAGACCAGGCCGAAGAAGACGCCCACGAGGGTGCCGACGAAGGCCATGATGATCGGGACGAGGCGGCGGCCGTTGAAGAAGCCGAGCCAGTCGACCAGCCTCTTGCGGTGGTACCGCTGCCACAGCACCGCGGCCAGCAGACCCATCAGGATGCCGCCGAGGACACCCGGGTTGTTGTACGTCGCGGCTATGTCCGCGCCGTCCTGCACCTTGGCCTCGGTGACCGGGAAGGCCTTCAGGACGTTGCTGTAGACCAGGAAGCCGACGAGCGCGGCGAGGGCGGTCGAGCCGTCGGCCTTCTTGGCGAAGCCGATGGCAACGCCGATGCAGAACAGCATCGGCAGGTTGTCGAAGATGGCGCCACCCGCGGTGGCGAAGACGGCCGCGACCTTGTCCCAGCCAAGGCCGTCCGCGCCGAACACGTCCGGCTGGCCGAGGCGCAGCAGAATGCCCGCCGCCGGCAGGACGGCGATCGGGAGCTGAAGGCTGCGGCCGACCTTCTGCAGGCCCTGGAAGAGGCCGGATCCCCGCTTCTTTGCGGGGGCCGCCGAGTCGGTGGCGGTGCTCATACTTCCTCCATCGGTGGTGGTCTACACCACTAGTGGTGTAGACCTGTTGTAGCACGATGAAGGCCACGTAAGGAACCCGCGAATCAGCGACCGTGGAACTACGCACGGTGCCTTTGCGGAAGCGCCGGCCAGACCCCTTCACGGGCACACCGAAAAGCCCCCGGAACTCGAGGTCCCGAGGGCTGGGACAGCCGCCTCCAGCCTAGGAGATCAGCGCCGCGTCGCGTCCTCCACCTCCTCCTCCGGCTCCCGCCCCGGAGTCTTCAGGTCGAACTTCGTGATCGCGAAACGGAACACCGCGTAGTACACCGCCGCGAACACCAGCCCGATGGGGATGATCAGCCACGGTTTCGTCGCCAGGTTCCAGTTGATGACGTAGTCGATCAGACCCGCCGAGAAACTGAACCCGTCGTGCACACCAAGGCCCCACGTGACCGCCATCGACACACCCGTCAGCACCGCGTGCACCGCGTACAGCAGCGGCGCCACGAACAGGAACGAGTACTCGATCGGCTCCGTGATCCCCGTGACGAACGACGTCAGCGCCACCGACAGCATCAGTCCGCCGATCTCCTTGCGCCGGTCCGGCCGCGCGCAGTGCGTGATCGCCAGCGCCGCCGCCGGCAGCGCGAACATCATGATCGGGAAGAACCCCGACAGGAACTGCCCCGCATCCGGGTCGCCCGCCAGGAACATGTTGATGTCACCGTGCACCACCGTCCCGTCCGGCTTCGTGTACGTACCGAACTGGAACCAGATGGGCACGTTCAGGAACTGGTGCAGCCCGATCACCAGCAACGCCCGGTTCGCGACCCCGAACACGCCCGCACCCCACGCGCCGAGCCCCGTCATCCAGTCGCTGAAACTCTCCAGTGCGTCACCGATCGGCGGCCACACCCACAGGCACAGCGACGCGAACACGATCGCCGCGAACGCCATGATGATCGGCACCAGCCGCCGCCCGTTGAAGAAGCCCAGCCAGTCCACCAGCTTCGTCCGGTGGAACCGTTGCCACAGATACGCCGCCGTCAGACCGATGACGATGCCGCCGAACACCCCCGGATTCTGGTAGTCGAACGCCGTCACCGTCCCGTCCGCCAGCTGACAGCCGACGTTCGGTACCGCCTCGGAACCCTCCGGACAGTCCTTCGGGAACTGCCGCAGCACATTGAAGTAGACGAGGAACCCCGCCACCGCCGCCAGCGCCGTCGACCCGTCCGCCTTCTTCGCCATCCCGATGGCCACACCCACACAGAACAGCAGCGGCAGCCCCAGCGAACCGTCCAGCAGGGCCCCGCCCGCCCCCGCCATCACCTTCGAGACGTTCGTCCACCCCAGCCCGTCGTCCCCGAACACGTCCGGCTGCCCCAGCCGGTTGAGGATGCCCGCCGCCGGCAGCACCGCGATCGGCAGCTGCAGACTCCGCCCCATCTTCTGCAGACCCTGGAACAACCGGTGCCAGCGCTCCCGCAGCGGGCTCACCCCCGCGCCGGCACCCGCGGGGCTCTCGGTACTCATCAAGTCCCCTTCGCTGGACGACCCTGAGGGTTTGGCGGCAGTCCACCCGGTGGTGTAGACCAGTGAGGCAGGACGGTTCCGCTGTCGTGACGCCCATCATCGAGCGCCCACGACATGACCGCTCGCAAAGATGGGCCAACTGTGGGTTACTGCGACAAAGCGGTTCGGATCAGGGAGAACGAACATGGCCACCAAGGCTGAGAAGATCGTTGCCGGGCTCGGCGGCATCGACAACATCGAAGAGGTCGAGGGCTGCATCACCCGCCTCCGCACCGAGGTCGTGGACCCGTCCAAGGTCGACGACGCCGCCCTCAAGGCCGCCGGCGCCCACGGCGTCGTCAAGATGGGCAGCGCCATCCAGGTCGTCATCGGCACCGACGCCGACCCCATCGCCGCCGAGATCGAAGACATGATGTGAACGACCGCACCACCTGACGCGCGCGCCGCGGCCCCACCGGCCGCCACCGCACCCGGGCCCTTCCCCCAGCACGGGGAAGGGCCCCGCCGTGTCTACGGCTAGGCTCGACGCCATGTCTCGCATCGACGGCCGCACCCCCGAACAGCTCCGCCCCGTCACCATCGACCGCGGCTGGAGCAAACACGCCGAAGGCTCCGTCCTCGTCTCCTTCGGCGACACCAAGGTCCTCTGCACCGCCTCCGTCACCGAAGGCGTCCCCCGCTGGCGCAAGGGCAGCGGCGAGGGCTGGGTCACCGCCGAATACGCCATGCTCCCCCGCGCCACCAACACCCGCGGCGACCGCGAATCCGTCCGCGGCCGCATCGGCGGCCGCACCCACGAGATCAGCCGCCTCATCGGCCGCTCCCTGCGCGCCGTCATCGACTACAAGGCCCTCGGCGAGAACACCGTCGTCCTCGACTGCGACGTCCTCCAGGCCGACGGCGGCACCCGCACCGCCGCCATCACCGGCGCCTACGTCGCCCTCGCCGACGCCATCGGCTGGGCCCAGGCCAGGAAACTCGTCAAGCCCGGCCGCAAACCCCTCACCGGCACCGTCGCCGCCGTCTCCGTCGGCATCGTCGCCGGCGTGCCCCTCCTCGACCTCTGCTACGAGGAGGACGTCCGCGCCGACACCGACATGAACGTCGTCTGCACCGGCGACGGCCGCTTCGTCGAGGTCCAGGGCACCGCCGAGGCCGAACCCTTCGCCCGCGACGAGCTCAACGCCCTCCTCGACCTCGCCGTCACCGGATGCACCCAACTCGCCGCCGCACAGCGCACCGCACTCGATACCCTCCTCGAAAGGTAAAGGGCACCCCAAGACCCGTGGTCGGCGCGAGCAACCGCGCCGACCGCCGCCGCGTCTGAAGGGTTACGGGCGCACGGGCACCCCCCGCGCGCCCCGCCGACACACCGGGCCCCACCGGCCCGACGAAGGAGGGAACGATCCATGGCATCGAGCCGCCGACGCCGCACCGCAGCCGTCGCCGCCACCCTGGCGGCCGTCGCGCTGACCGCCGGACTCACCACCGGCTGCGACGCCGTCGACAAGGCCCTGGACTGCGTCCAGACCGCCGACGCCATCGCCGACAGCGTCACCGACATGCAGCAGGCCGTGGAGAACGCGGGCAACGACGTCACCCAGCTCGAGGAATCCCTCGACTCCATCGACAAGAACCTCACCGAGATCGGCGACAAGACCGACAACGCCGACGTCTCCAAGGCCGTCGACGACCTCGACAAGGCCGTCGACAACGTCCGCACCTCCGTCAGGAACGGCGACACGACCCCCGACATCGGCCCCGTCACCGACGCCGCCGGCGAACTCACCAAGGTCTGCACCCCGTAACGACAGGCCGCGTCACGGCCCAGGGATACTGGGCCCATGACCCGCCTGATCCTCGCCACCCGCAACGCCGGAAAGATCACCGAGCTCCGCTCGATCCTCGCCGACGCGGGCCTGCCGCACGAACTCGTCGGCGCCGACGCCTACCCCGCCGTCCCCGACGTCAAGGAGACCGGCGTCACCTTCGCCGAGAACGCCCTCCTCAAGGCCCACGCCCTCGCCCGGGCCACCGGCCTGCCCGCCGTCGCCGACGACTCCGGCCTCTGCGTCGACGTGCTCGGCGGCGCCCCCGGCATCTTCTCCGCCCGCTGGTCCGGCCGCCACGGCGACGACAAGGCCAACCTCGACCTCCTCCTCGCCCAGCTCTCCGACATCGCCGACGAACACCGCGGGGCGTACTTCGCGTGCGCGGCGGCCCTCGCGTTGCCGGACGGCACGGAGCGGGTCGTCGAGGGCCGCCTCAACGGCACCCTCCGCCACACCCCCGCCGGCACCAACGGCTTCGGCTACGACCCGATCCTCCAGCCCGAGGGCGAGACACGCACGTGCGCGGAGCTGACCCCGGAGGAGAAGAACGCGATCAGCCACCGGGGGAAGGCGTTCCGGGGGCTGGTACCGGTGGTGCGGGAGCTGCTGGGCTGAAGACACGGAAGAGGCTCGACACCATCGCGGTGGCGAGCCTCTGCTCCCTGTGGGCCCGGTGGGACTCGAACCCACGACACACCGGACCTAAACCGGCGCCCTCTTGCCAGCTGGGGTACGGGCCCGCAGCGGTGCTTACTCTACTGGGCGTCGCCCCGGGTTCGTCGGCCTCCTCGGCACCACGTGGCGGTGATCGCGTGGCAGTTGGGACGATCCGGATATCGGACGGTCACGTACGGAAAGCGGAACGGCCTGCACCGGCGCACCGGTGCAGGCCGTTGCGAAAAGGGCGGCCGGGTCAGATGCCCAAGTCCTTGATGATCTTGGCGACGTGGCCCGTCGCGCGGACGTTGTAGAGGGCGTGTTCGACCTTGCCCTCCTCGTCGACGACGATCGTGGAGCGGATGACGCCCATGTACGTCTTGCCGTAGTTCTTCTTCTCGCCGTACGCGCCGTAGGCGTCCAGGACCTTCTTGTCCGGGTCGGCGAGCAGGGTGACCTTCAGGTTCTCCTTCTCGCGGAACTTGGCGAGCTTCTCCGGGGCGTCCGGGGAGATGCCGATCACGTCGTACCCCGCCTCGGCCAGCACGTCGAGGTTGTCGGTGAAGTCGCACGCCTGCTTGGTGCAGCCGGGCGTCAGCGCCGCCGGGTAGAAGTAGACGATGACCTTGCGGCCCTTGTGGTCGGCCAGCGACACCTCGTTGCCGTCGGCGTCGGGCAGGGTGAAGGCGGGGGCCTCGTCCCCGGGCGTCAGGCGTGCGCTCATCGGTCTCGTCTCCTCTTACGTGCACTGCGTGGATCGGGTGCCGGGATCGAGGGTAACCGGGGGTCCTGACAGTGCGGCGCGGCCTGAAGCTGACAGACTGTCCGGCACAGGCAACACAGCGGATCGTGGAGGCGACACGGTGGCGGACACGGCGGACACCAGGACCCCGGCGCAGATCGAGGCGGACATCGCGCGTCGCCGTGCGGTGCTGGCGGAGACCCTGGACGAGATCGGGGTGCGGGTGCACCCGAAGACGATCGTGGGGGACGCGAAGGCAAGGGTCGTGTCGAACGTGGACCACACGCTGGGGCGCGCCTATGTGGGCGTCAACCGTGTGGTGAGCGATGTGAAGGCGCAGTTCGTGGACGAGACGGGGTCGCCGCGGCTGGAGCGGGTGGTCCCGGTGGGGCTGCTGGTGGTGGGAGTCGTGGGGCTGCTGGCCCTGGGTACCCGTAAGCGGCGCCGCTGAGGTGAGGGTCCGACGGTCCCCCTCCCGAGTGCGCCCGTTGTCGAGGCAGGTAGGTTTCAGGCTGTGAGCGCCAACAGAAACGACAGTTCCCAGCACGACAAGCTGCCGATCCGGATGCTGCACGACCGTGTGCTCGTGCGGCAGGAGACCGGTGAGGGTGAGCGGCGTTCGGGGGGCGGCATTCTGATTCCCGCGACGGCGGCGGTGGGCCGTCGGCTGGCCTGGGCCGAGGTGGTCGCGGTGGGTCAGAACGTGCGGACGGTGGAGCCCGGTGACCGGGTGTTGTTCGACCCGGAGGACCGTGCGGAGGTCGAGGTGCGCGGGACGGCGTACGTGCTGATGCGGGAACGTGATCTGCACGCCGTGGCCGCGGACCGTTTCGAGGGGTCGGAGGACTCGACCGGGCTGTACCTGTAGTTCCCGTTGTTCGGAGGGCCGGTGACGGGTGTCACCGGCCCTTTTCGTGTGGTCGGCTACGGTGGGAGGTCCTGTGCGGTCCCGCCGCGCGGGCCCCGACGAGACGCGCCGTACCGGGGTGAAGGCAAAGACGACGCACCCCCGTTTCGCTGTCGTGTCCCGGAGGTGCCGTCATGGCCTGGGTTCTGCTGGTGGTCGCCGGTCTGCTGGAGGTCGGCTGGTCGGTCGGCATGAAGTACACGGACGGTTTCACCCGTCTGTGGCCGAGCGTGCTGACGGGCGCCGGCATCGTGACGAGCATGCTGCTGCTGTCGTACGCGGCGCGGACGCTGCCGATCGGGACGGCGTACGGCGTGTGGGTGGGGATCGGCGCGGCCGGGGCGGCGGTGCTGGGCATGGCGGTGCTGGGGGAGCCGGTGACCGCCGCCCGGATCTTCTTCATCTGTCTGCTGCTGGTGGCCGTGGTGGGGCTGAAGGCGACCTCGGGTCACTAGGGGCGACTAGTTCCAGCGGCGTCCGTCGAGGGCGCCGCTGAGTCCGCCGGGGCCGGGGAGTTCGTCGCGGTTGGAGCCGTCGTCGGTGCTGCCGCCGCCGGTGGTGTCCCCGGCGCCGCCCGTGCCGGTGCCGCCGCCGTCGCCGGTGCCGCCGGTGGGGGAGCCGGTGGTGGTGCCGCCGGTGGAGTCCTGCTCTTCGCTCTCCGTGCCGTCGTCGTCGCTGCTGCTCCCGCTGTCCTCGGGAGCGCCGCTGTCGGTGTCCTCGTCGTCGGGGGCGGCGGAGGCGGAGGAGGGGTCGCCGGAGGAGGACGGTCCGCCGCTGGAGTCGGGGGCGGGGGGCTGGCTCTCGTCGGCGCCGGGCTGGAGCCGCAGGCTGAAGGAGCTGACGGGTTCGCCGTCGAGGGCGTCGCGGGTGTACTGGCCCCAGATCTCGGCGGGGGCGCCGCCGCCGTTGACGCGGGGCAGGCCCATGGCGCCGTAGAGGGACTTGTGGCCGGCGGTGACGGGGTCCTGGCCCATGACGGCGACGACGGTGGCGAGCTCGGGGGTGTAGCCGGCGAACCAGGCGGCGGTGTCCTCCTCGGCGGTGCCTGTCTTGCCGGCGGCGGGGCGTCCGGAGGTCTGTGCGGCGGTGGCGGTGCCCTTCTCGACGACGCCCTTGAGGACGGACGTGGTGGTGTCGGCGGCCTCGCGGCTGACGGCCTGCCGGGTGCGCCGGTCGGGGAGGGCGACGTCGCGGCCGTTGTGGGTGACCTTCTCGACGAGGGTGTACGGGGTGTGCTTGCCGTGGTTGGCGAGGGTCGCGTACGCCTGCGCCATGTCGAGGACGCTGGCGTTGGCGACGCCGAGGGCGATGGAGGGTCCGGCGCCGTCGAGGTCGGGGGTGTCGGGGGAGAGTCCGAGGTCGACGGCGGTCTGGCGGACCTTGTCGGGGCCGACGTCGACGGCCATCTGGGCGTAGACGGCGTTGACGGACTTGTCGGTGGCCTCGGCGACGGTGATGTCGCCGTAGTCCTCGTGGTCCTCGTTCTCGGGCGCGTAGCGGGGGCCGGCCCAGCCCTGGACGGGGCGTTCGCTGGTGCCGTCGTAGCGGGTGCCCGGGGTGATGCGGCGGCCGTCCTGGGTGCGGGAGCCGTTCTCGACGGCGGCGGTGAAGACGAACGGCTTGAAGGAGGAGCCGACCTGGAAGTCCCGGCGGGTGGCGTTGGGGGTGTACTGCTTGACGTAGTCGATGCCGTTGTACATCGCCACGACCTTGCCGGTCTTGGGTTCGACGGAGGCGCCGCCGGCGCGGACGTAGGTGTCGACCTTGCGGTTCTCCTGGTCGAGGCGGTCCATGAGGTTGTCGTTGACGGACTCGACGAAGGCGTCCTGCTTGCTCTTCTGCAGGGTGGTGGTGATGCGGTAGCCGCCGGTGTCGAGGGAGGCCTCGTCGACGATCTTGTTGTCGGTGAGGTGCTGCTTGACGACGTTGACGATGTAGCCGCGCTGCCCGGACATGCCGGTGGAGTGGGTGGTCCGCTTGGGCACGGGGAAGGTGAGGCGGGCGCGTTCGGCCGGGTCGAGCCAGCCTTCGTCGACCATGCCGTCGAGGACGTAGTTCCAGCGCTTCTCGACGAAGGCCCGGTTCTCGGGGTGGGCGATCACGTCGTACTGGCTGGGGGCGTTGACGAGGGCGGCGAGGTAGGCGGCGCGTCCGGCGTCGAGTTCGGAGGCGTCCATGTCGTAGTAGGCGTGGGCGGCGGCCTGGATGCCGTAGGCGCCGCGGCCGAAGAAGCTGGTGTTGAGGTAGCCCTCGAGGATCTCGTCCTTGGACTGGTTGCGGTCCAGCTTGATGGCGATGAAGAACTCCTTCACCTTGCGGGTGACGGTCTGCTCCTGGCGCAGGTAGTAGTTCTTCACGTACTGCTGGGTGATGGTGGAGCCGGACTGCTTGCCCTTGCCGGTGACGGTGTTCCACGCGCCGCGGACCATGGCCTGGGGGTCGACGGCGGACTCGGTGTAGAAGTCGCGGTCCTCGGCGGCGAGGACGGCGTGCTGGGCGTCCTCGGAGATCTGGGAGAGCGTGACGTTCTCCCGGTTGACCTCGCCGTCGCGGGCGATGACGGAGCCGTCGGCATAGAGGTAGACGTTGGCCTGCTGGGTGGCGAGGGCGTTGGCGGCGGGGATCTGGACGAGGGCGTAGCCGAGGAGGAAGCCGCCGACGACGAGCAGTGCGGTGACGAGGAACGCGCCGAGGGTCATGCGCCAGGTGGGGACGAGGCGACGCCAGCCGGTGCGGCGGGCCTTGAGGGCGGCGCGGCGTTTCTCCCGGGCGGCCTTCTTCGCGGAGGCGCCGGTTCTCGCGGGAGCGGGGCCGGTCCCGCTGTCCCCGTCGGATTCATCCGTTCGTGGGAGGGCGGCTTCGTCCGTCCGTGGGTCGTCCGGTGCGCCGCCGGCGTCGTGGGCCTCGCCGCCGTTCCTCCCCCGCGGGGCGTCGGCCGCCTGAGGCTCGTGCGATGCCCACCCCGGGCGGGGCTTCTTCGGCTGCGGCTCGTCGCTCATGTCGTGCACGGACTCCTGATTCGCCTTGTTCGTTCCCGTACGCCTCATGCGTAGGCGTACGCGTCGTGTGTGCGCGTACGCCTGGTGCGTGCCTCTTATTGAAGACTGTCGCATCCGTCGCCGCCTTCGCCGGGCGGCGACGCGCCTCGC
Source organism: Streptomyces sp. GB4-14 (assembly GCF_022696125.1). NCBI lineage: Bacteria > Bacillati > Actinomycetota > Actinomycetes > Kitasatosporales > Streptomycetaceae > Streptomyces > Streptomyces sp. GB4-14. The sequence goes on from NZ_RZHO01000002.1 coordinate 4,092,922, forward strand.
GCGCCCTGCGGCTTCCCGCCCGTACGGCCGCGCCGGGTGTTCACCTGACCGGAGGACGGGCCGGAAAACCCGTGGCGGCTCATCTGCCTCGCGGACTAGGCTCCTGCGCTTCGGTGTCCGCGGCGGAAAGGGGAGGAAGAGGTGGGTTCGGCACGGTTGTACCTGGCCGTGGCGGCCCGGGGCTTCCGGCGGTACGCGTCGTACCGGGCGGCGACCGCGGCCGGTGTGTTCACCAACACGGTGTTCGGGCTGATCCTCGTCTACACGTATCTGGCCCTGTGGGACGAGCGTCCGCACCTCGGCGGGTACGACCAGGCGCAGGCGGTGACGTACGTGTGGCTGGGGCAGTGCCTGTTCGCGGCGCTGGCGCTGCAGGGCGGCGGTGTCGAGCAGGAGCTGATGGAGCGGATCCGCACCGGTGACATCGCGGTGGACCTCTACCGGCCGGCGGATCTGCAGCTGTGGTGGCTGGCGAGCGACCTGGGGCGGGGGGTGTTCCAGCTGCTGGGGCGGGGTGTGGTGCCGTTCCTGGTGGGCGGGCTGTTCTTCCCGACGGCGCTGCCCACGCGGTTCGACGTGTGGGCGTCCTTCGGCGTGGCGCTGGCGCTGGCGGCGGTGGTGAGTTTCGCGATCCGCTATCTGGTGGCGCTGAGTGTGTTCTGGCTGCTGGACGGTACGGGCGTCAACCAGGCGATGATGATCCTCGGGGTGTTCTTCTCGGGCATGGTGCTGCCGCTGAACGTCTTTCCCGGAGGGTTCGGCGAGGTCGCGCGGGCGCTGCCGTGGGCGGCGCAGCTTCAGGTGCCGGCGGACGTGCTGATGGGGGAGACGGGCGCGGCGGGGGCGCTGGCGTTCCAGGCGGTGTGGGCGGTGGTGCTGCTGGCGGCGGGCCGGCTGGTGCAGTCGGCGGCCACGCGCCGGGTGGTGGTGCAGGGTGGCTGAGCGCGGCGCGGTGCTGGAGGGGCTGCGGGCCTACCGGATGATCGCCGGGATGTGGGTGCGGTCCGGGATGACCTACCGGGCGTCCTTCGTGTTCACGCTGTTCGGGAACCTGGTGATGACGGGCCTGGACTTCGTGGGGATCCTGCTGATGTTCTCGCACGTCGACTCCCTGGCCGGCTGGTCGCTGCCGGAGGTGGCGTTCCTGTACGGGGCGTCGGTGACGTCGTTCGGGATCGCGCATCTGGCGGCGGGTTCGATGCCGCAGCTGGGGTCACGGATCCGGGACGGTTCCTTCGACGTGCTGCTGGTGCGGCCCGTTCCGGTGCTGGCGCAGGTCGGCGGGGACCGCTTCTCGGTGCGCCGGCTGGGGCGGGCCGTGCAGGGCGGGGCGGTGCTGGGCTGGGCGCTGGTGGCGGCGGACATCGACTGGACGGTGTCGCGGGTGCTGCTGGTGCCGTTGATGGTGCTCGCGGGTGCGGCGATCTTCGTGGCGTTGTTCGTGGCGGGCGCGGCGTTCCAGATCTACGCGCAGGACGCGGCGGAGGTGCAGAACGCGTTCACGTACGGCGGGACGACGATGCTGCAGTATCCGCCGGCGGTGTTCGGCAAGGACCTGGTGCGCGGGGTGACGTTCGTGCTGCCGCTGGCCTTCGTCAACTGGGTGCCCGCCGCGCACGTGCTGGGGCGCCCGTACCCGCTGGCGCTGCCGGGGTGGACGGCGTTCGTGTCGCCGCTGGTGGCGGCGGGGTGCTGTGTGCTCGCGGGGCTGGTGTGGCGGATGGGGCTCAGGTCGTACAGGAGCGTGGGGAGTTGAGAGGGCCGATGCACACGACAGTGGAACCGGGTCCCGGGGCCGGACCGGAGGCGTTCATCGAGCTGGACCGGGTCGAGAAGGTCTTCGACGTGCGCCGGCGCAAGGGGCTGCTGCGGCGGGAGCGGCACCAGGTGCGCGCCGTGGACTCGATCTCCTTCACGGTGGGGCGCGGCGAGATGGTCGGCTACATCGGGCCGAACGGCGCCGGGAAGTCGACGACGATCAAGATGCTGACCGGCATCCTCACGCCGAGCGGCGGCCGGCTGCGGGTCGCCGGGATCGATCCGTCGCGGGAGCGGACCCGGCTGGCGCACCGCATCGGGGTGGTGTTCGGGCAGCGCACCACCCTGTGGTGGGACCTGCCGCTGATCGACTCGTACAAGCTGATGCACCGCATGTACCGCATCCCCGACGCCCGCTACCGGGAGAACCTCGCGCGGCTGGTCGAACTGCTCGACCTGGGTGATCTGCTGGAGGTGCCGGTGCGGCAGCTGTCGCTGGGGCAGCGGATGCGCGGGGACATCGCGGCGGCGCTGCTGCACGACCCGGAGGTGCTGTACCTGGACGAGCCGACGATCGGCCTGGACGTCGTCTCCAAGACCCGGGTGCGGGAGTTCCTGCGGCAGGTGAACGCCGAGCGCTCCACGACCGTCCTGCTGACCACGCACGACCTCCAGGACATCGAGCAGGTCTGCTCCCGTGTGATGGTCATCGACCACGGCCGGCTGGTGTACGACGGGGCGCTCGCCGGTCTGCACGAGGTGGGGGAGGGCGAGCGGACGCTGGTGGTGGACCTGGAGCGGGAGTGCCCGCCGGTGGAGGTGCCCGCTCCCGCGCGGGTGGTGCGGGTGGACGGGCCCCGGCAGTGGGTGGCGTTCCCCGCGTCGGAGCCGGCGGCCGGGCTGGTGACGCGGATCGCCGAGCGCTACCCGCTCGTCGACCTGTCGGTGCGGGAACCGGACATCGAGGCGGTCATCGCGCGGATGTACGCGGAGCGGGCCGGGCGGGCGCCCACGCGGTCCTCGTAGCCGTGTGACGGGGACAACTCGTAGGCTGCTGGGTATGACCGACGACGCACCCGCCCCGGACCTCCGCGCCTCCGACGCCGACCGTGAACGGGTCGCCGAAGTCCTCCGGGACGCCCTCGCCGAGGGCCGCCTGGACATGGAGGAGTTCGAGGAGCGGCTGGACGCCACCTACCAGGCGCGCACCTACGGGGAACTGGCCCCCCTCACCCGTGACCTGCCCGCGTCGGGCACGGCGGTCGCGCCCTCCGTGTCGCTGACGAAGGACCCGGCGACGGGCGGCGGTTGGGCGGACCGGATCGTCGGCGGGGACGAGTCGGGGACGTCGACCTGGGCGGTCGCCGTGATGAGCGGCTTCCAGCGCAAGGGCCGGTGGACGGCGCCCCGGCGGTTCAACTGCTTCGCCTTCTGGGGTGGCGGCGAGATCGACCTGCGCGAGGCGAACTTCGCGGACCGTGAGGTCGTCGTCAACGCCGTCGCGATCATGGGCGGCGTCGATGTGATCGTGCCGCCGGGCGTGGAGGTCGTGGTGCGCGGCGTCGGCATCATGGGCGGCTTCGACCACCGTGAGGAGGGCGTGCCGCCCGAGCCGGGCGCCCCGCGCGTGATCGTCACCGGGCTCGCCTTCTGGGGCGGCGTCGGCGTGCAGCGCAAGCTGCCGCGCGCCGAGCGGCAGCGGCTGCGCGAGGAACGGCGGCGGGAGAAGCAGGCGCTCAAGGAGGAGCGGCGGCGGGAGCACCTGGAGCGAGCCGAGCGGCAGCGGCGGGAGCATCTGGACAGCGCCGAGCGGCACATCCGGGAACTGGAGGAGTCGCGGCGTCCGCACGACCCGCTGAATCTGCACGGCCCGCACCAGGAGCGGGAGCGGCGGCCCGGGGAACGCTGACCGCGCTCACCGGTCCCGGCGCCGGTCACAGCCGGGCCGGCGCCCCGCCCTTCAGCGCCTTCAGCTCGAACGTCTGCGCCATGCGCGCGTAGCCGTCGTCACTGGGGTGCAGTCCGTCCCCGGAGTCGTAGCCGGCCCGGAAGCGGCGGGGGTCGTACCCGTCCCGCACCGCCTCGTCGAAGTCCACGACCTCGTCGAACACCCCGCCGTCGCGGATCTCCTCGTTGACCCGCTGCCGTACGTCCTCGCCGTACGGGGTCCAGCCGTGGTGCCCGCGGTACGGCATCAGCGTCGCCCCGACGACCTTGATCCCCCGTGCGTGCGCCCGCTCGGCCAGGGCCGTCAGCCCGCGCAGGATCCGCTCCGGGTCGGCGGTGTCCGGCGCGCGGAGGATGTCGTTGACGCCGAGCGCGACGACCACGACCCGGACGTTCGCGCGGCCCAGCACGTCCCGGTCGAAGCGGCGCGGCGCGCTGGGGTTGCGCGGCGGCCGGCCGGGCCCGTCGGCGAGGACGCGGTTCCCGCTGAGCCCGAGGTTGACGACGCTGTAGCGGGGGAGGTCCCGGCCGGAGGCGAGGGCCGAGCGCAGCCGGCCGGACAGCACGTCGGGCCAGCGGGCGTCGGCGCCGACGGTGGCGGTGATGCCGTCGGTGAGGGAGTCACCGAGGACGACGACCGTGCCCTCGGAGTCGTCGCTGAACACGTCCAGCGCGGTGACGTACCGCCATACGGTGCTCTTCCCGTTGTAGGCGGCCCCGGTGCTGTCGCGGGTGTGCTCGCCCTCGGCGACCCACGAGATCTGCCGGGCGTGCTTGTGGTACGTCACCGGGCCCGAGGGGACGGGGGAGTACGTGCTGATCAGCGCGTGCGCGTCGCGCGGGATCGGGACGCGCACGGCGTCGCTGACCACCTGTCCGCCCGCCGGGACGACGACCGACGGGTTGCCGGCGAAGGTGAGGGGCCGCATGGTGCCGGCGAGCGCGGCGGCGGTGTCCGGGCCGGCGGAGACGGCGATCGACGCGTGCGTGAGGGTGAGCGGGGCGCGGCCGTAGAGGTTGGACAGGGTGACACGGGCGCGGGTGCCGCCGGCGGTGGTGTGGACGACGTTGCGCACGGACCGGCCGGCGAGCCCCGCGGTCTCCGTGCCGGGCTCGCCGCCGCCGGGCGCGGTCGCCCAGGCGGTGACCCAGGTCCCGGCGGAGGCGGGCGCGACGGGGTTCCCGGCCCCGCCGCCCTCCCGGGCCGGGGTGTCCCGCCCGCGCAGGCCGTCGGCGGACACCCCGACGAAGATCACGGCGGACACGGCGAGCACGGCCGCGAGCACCGCGGCCAGCAACGCCGCGTACCGTCCGGGCCGCCCCTGCGGGGCGGGGGGCTGCGGTGTGCGCGGCCCCACCGCCGTGTCCCCGTCACGGGTCATGCTGTTCCGTTCTCCTCGGGAAGCGGGAGCCGCTCGGGGCTCCGTCCGTCGCACCATGGTGGGTCAGGGCGGGGGAGGCCGGGTGCGGGACGCGGCCGAAGATCGTCCGGGCGGACCCGGACGGGCCCGGGACAGGACCGGGCGTGACCTGGGACCGGCCGCGGGGACGGGCCCCGTGCGGGCCTTCGGGTGGTCGGTCCGCGTGGCCCGGGGTGTCCCGGCCGGCCCGGGGTACCTCTAGGTGACGTCCCTGGACGATCCCCCCACGGACAGACGCCGGGAACTCCTGTTCCGTTCCAGGAGTCGGTCAGGAAGGGACAATGTGTGAGAGATCACCGAACGGGTGGAGCGGATGGAACGGACTGATACGGCAGACACCGAGGACCGGGACGCCGCCGGGCAGCATGCCCGCACCGGTGCCGCCACGAACCGCGCGATGACGACGTTCAGCCCCGCGGACGAGGAGAAGCAGCGCGGGGTGCGCCGGATGAAGCTCACGGCGACCGGCCTGCTGCTGTTCGTCGCCCTCGTGTACGTCCTCGCCGAGTGGGCCTCCCACCAGGGCGCCGGCGCCTGGGCGGGGTACGTGGCCGCGGCGGCGGAGGCGGGCATGGTGGGCGCGCTGGCCGACTGGTTCGCCGTCACCGCGCTCTTCCGGCACCCGCTGGGCCTGCCCATCCCGCACACGGCGATCATCCCCACCAAGAAGGACCAGCTCGGCACGGCCCTCGGCGACTTCGTCGGGGAGAACTTCCTCTCGGAGGACGTCGTGCGCCGACGCCTCCGCGCCGTCGGCATCGGCGCACGACTCGGCGCCTGGCTCTCCGTCCCCGAGCATGCCGACCGCGTCACCGCCGAGGCGTCGGCGGCCCTGCGCGGCGCGCTGACCGTGCTGCGCGACTCGGACGTGCAGGCGGTCGTCGGGGAGGCGATCACGCGCCGGGCCAACGCCCAGGAGGTCGCGCCCGGCATGGGCAAGATGCTGGAGCGGATCGTGGCCGACGGCGCCCACAAACGCGCGGTGGACGTCGTCGTCACCCGCGCCCACGACTGGCTCGTGCTGCACAGCGACGCCGTGATGGACGCGGTGCACGGCGGCGCCCCAGGCTGGACGCCCAAGTTCGTGGACCGCAAGGTCGGCGAGCGCGTCTACAAGGAGCTGCTGCGCTTCGTCACCGAGATGCGGGACATGCCGAGCCACCCGGCGCGCGGAGCCCTGGACCGCTTCCTCACGGACTTCGCGACCGACCTCCAGTCCGACACCGACACCCGCGCGCGCGTGGAGCGACTCAAGGGCGACATCCTGGGCCGCAGCGAGGTGCAGGACCTGATCGCGTCCGCCTGGACGGCCGTACGGGGCATGATCGTCTCGGCGGCGGAGGACGAGCGCAGCGAACTGCGGCTGCGGCTGCGGGCGTCGCTGCTGTCGCTGGGCGCCCGCATGTCGCTCGAGCCGAAGCTCCAGGGCAAGGTCGACGGCTGGCTGGAGAGCGCCGCGGTGTACGTGGTGACCACCTACCGCAAGGAGATCACCTCGCTGATCACGGACACGGTGGCGAGCTGGGACGCGGAGCACACGACGAAGAAGATCGAGGCCAACATCGGCCGCGACCTGCAGTTCATCCGCATCAACGGCACGGTGGTCGGCTCGCTCGCGGGCCTGCTGATCTACACGGTGTCACGGGCGCTGGGGGCGTAGGGAGGCAGAGGCGTCGCGCGGTCCGGCCCCTGAGGCGTCCGGCCCCTGAGGCGTCCGGGGCCGTACCGGCCGCGGACCGGCCGGGCGTGAAAGCGGCCGGCGCGGGGCACACGAGGTTCACTTCGTCGAGGAGGGAGCCCATGGCCACCGCGCAGTCCGGGACCGGACGCACCATCACCACCAGAATCCCCGCCCGCCTGGACCGCCTGCCGTGGTCCCGCTGGCACTGGTCCGTCGTCATCGGCCTCGGCACCGTATGGATCCTCGACGGGATGGAAGTCACCGTCGTCGGGAACATCGCGGCCCGTCTGTCGGAGCCCGGCAGCGGACTGCCCATCACCTCCGGCGAGGTCACCGGCATCTCCGCCGCCCTCTACGTCACGGGCGCCTGCCTGGGCGCCCTCTTCTGGGGCCGGCTCACCGACATCTACGGCCGCAAGAAGCTGTTCCTGATCACCCTGGCCGTCTATCTGGGCGCGACGGCGATGACCGCCCTGTCCTTCGACACCTGGTGGTTCTTCCTCTTCCGCTTCCTCACCGGCTTCGGCATCGGCGGCGAGTACGCGGCCATCAACTCCGCGATCGACGAGCTGATCCCGGCGCAGTACCGGGGCCGCGTGGACCTGCTCATCAACGGCAGTTACTGGCTCGGCGCGGTCGCCGGCGCGCTGCTGTCGATCGTCGCCCTGAACACCTCGATCTTCCCGGCGGACGTCGGCTGGCGCCTCACCTTCGCCCTGGGCGCGGTCCTCTCCCTGGCCATCCTGCTCGTACGGCGGCACGTCCCGGAGAGCCCGCGCTGGCTGCTGATCCACGGCCGGGACGAGGAGGCCGAGCGGATCGTCGCCGGCATCGAGGAACGCGTCACGGCCGACGGCGGCAAGGAACTGCCGGCCGCCGACGGCGAGATGACGATCCACCAGCGCAGCCGCACCACGTTCACCGAGATCGCCCGGACGGTCTTCGGCCGCTACCGCAGGCGCTCCACCCTCGGCTTCGCCCTGTTCATCGGGCAGGCGTTCCTCTACAACGCGATCACGTTCGGCTTCGGGGCGATCCTCACGCAGTTCTTCGACGTGCCGTCCGGGAACACCGGCTACTACTTCGCGGTCATCGCGGCCGGCAACTTCCTCGGCCCGCTGCTGCTCGGCAAGCTGTTCGACACGGTCGGCCGCCGCATCATGATCTCCGGCACCTACGTGCTGTCCGGCGCGCTGCTGTTCGGCACGGCGTGGCTGTTCGACCGCGGCTCGCTCACCGCGGCGACGATGACGGCGTGCTGGTGCGTGGTGCTGTTCTTCGCCTCCGCCGGCGCGTCCAGCGCCTACCTCACGGTCTCCGAGATCTTCCCGATGGAGACCCGGGCCATGTCCATCGCCTTCTTCTACGCGATCGGCACCGCCGCCGGAGGCATCAGCGGCCCGCTGCTGTTCGCCGAGCTGACCGGCACCGGCAAGGTCGGCGACACGGTGCTCGCGTTCCAGATCGGCGCGGGGCTGATGGTCGCGGCGGGTGTCGTCGCGGCGCTGCTCGCGGTGAACGCGGAGCGGCGGTCGCTGGAGGACATCGCGGCGCCGCTGTCGGCGGCCGAACCGCAGCAGGCGGTGGCCCGCCCCTGACGGACGGGCTCCTGACGGCCGCCTTCGACGGGGGTGCGGCCGGCGGAGGCTCAGCCTCGCCGGTCGGCCACCGCCCACGACGCGAGGGCGACCGCGCCGGCCACCGAGAACACGGCCGGCCAGGCGCCGACCTTCTTCGCCAGCGGGTGCGACCCGGCGAAGGCGGCCACGTACGCCGCCGACAGCACACCGGCCGCCGTGCCGCCGGCCCGCTCGCGCCACTGCTGGGCGGCGGCGACCCCGGCGGCGGCGAGCACGACCCCGCCGAGCTGCCGCTTACGGGTCCAGCGGGCCACGCCGTACCCGCCGACGAGCCCGCTCGCGGCCACGACCGAACTGGGAACCTTCGCCATGCCTGCTGCCTCCTGCCACTGCGCCCCGCGCGGGGCGCGGAAACCTCGGATCTCCGAGGCTAACGCGCCCGGCGGCGCCCCCTCCCACCAGCCCCGGAGCGACCGCCCACGCAAAACTGAGTCGGGGGTTGTCAACTTTCCAGCGGGTGGGTTATATAAGGAAGTGATCCGTAGGGCATCGCACAAGCGACTTCACGGAGAGGAGTGGACTGTGATGCTCATGCGTACCGACCCGTTCGCCGAGTTCGACCGACTCACGCGGCAGGCCTTCGGCCCGGCCACCCGCACCTCGGCGATGCCGATGGACGCCTACCGGGCAGGGGACGACTTCATCGTCCACTTCGACATCCCCGGCATCGACCCGGAGTCCATCGAACTCGACGTCGAGCGCAACGTCCTGAACGTCCGTGCCGAGCGCCGCTCGCCGGCCCCCGAGGACGCGGACGTGGTGGTCTCCGAGCGTCCGACCGGCCACTTCAGCCGGCAGCTGTTCCTTGGCGACACCCTGGACACCGAGCGCATCGACGCGAAGTACGACGCGGGTGTCCTGACCCTGCGCATCCCGGTGGCCGAGGCGGCCAAGCCGCGCCGCATCCAGATCACGGGCGGCGACAGCCGCAAGCAGATCGTCGGCTGACACCCGCGCGCCCCTTCCACGCGTCCCGCGGAACCCCCTCCCGCGGGACGCGTCCACGCGCCGTACACCCCCGGTGGGGGACACGACACCGGACCCCCTTCAGAACCGAATACCGCAGCAGGAGAGGAGCTTCGGATGACCACGCTGACGCCGCAGAAGCCCGCGATCCCGCAGCCGGGAGGCATCATGACCCCGGCGCCCGCGCCGCGCCCGGCACAGGACCCCGCCTGGCGTGAACTCGTCGACGCCGTGCGGGAGGCCGGGCAGTACCCGACGCGGTCGGAGGCGGAGAGCGTCACCCGCATCGTCCTGTCCGCCCTCGGCGGCCACGTCGTCGGGGACGAGCGCGTCGACCTGGCCCGCGCCCTGCCCGAGGAGGCCGCGCGGGTGGTCGCCTCGCAGATCCCGGCGACGCGCCGGCTGACGGCGTCCGAGTTCGTCGACTCGGTGGCGGCCCGTATCGAGGGCGCGACCCCGGCGACGGCCCGCTGGGACGTCAGCTCCGTGCTCAGCGTCCTGCCGCCGCTGGTCGGCGACGAGTTGGTGACGCGCATCCTGCACCAGCTCCCGTCCGGCTACGCCCTCCTGTTCGGCCGGGCGGAGCTGACACCGGCGGCGTGACGGCCACGCCGTAGCTCCCCTTCCTCACCGGCGAGCGCCCCCGTGCCCGACACGGCGCGGGGGCGCTCGCCGCGCGAGGGCGAGTACGCCCGTACGCTCGCGCCGACGTGAAGCGTACGGTCGTACGCATGACGACGGACCACTTCGCGGGCGGCCGGCCGGCAGCACGTCGGCCGCGAACGGGCCGCGACCTCCCTCGTCGACCGCTTCCTCGACCAGGTCCTCACCGTTGACCATGAACCGTGCCTGAGCCGCCCACCGGGGCCCGGGCGGCAGCACTTTGATCTCCAGACGGTCGAACATCCCGCCGCGGGCGCGTGCGGCGGCGCACTCCCGGAGGCCTAGGCCGAAAGTCCGTCTGGCGGGCGGCGTCGGCCGCCCGGGAGGATCGGCCCATGGTCGACGCCCACCACCTGCTCGCCTTCTGCACGATGTCCCTGCTGCTGTCCGCCGTGCCCGGACCGAGCGTGCTGTTCGTGGTCGGACGCGCCCTCGCCCACGGTCGGGCGACGGCCCTGGCGTCCGTGCTGGGCAACGCGCTCGGCGGCTACGTCCTGGTCGTGGCCGTCGCGCTGGGCGTGGGGAGCCTGGTCGAGCGGTCGGCGGTGCTCTTCCACACGGTCAAACTGCTCGGCGCCGCGTACCTGATCGTGCTCGGGGTGAGGGCGGTGCACGCGAGTTGGCGGGGCCGGGACGTGGCCGGCCGGCCGGCGGACGCCAAGGGCGGTGAGGGGACGGCCGGTTCGGTCCGGGCGGGGTTCTGGGTCGGGGTGACGAACCCCAAGAGCGTCGTCTTCCTCACCGCCGTACTGCCCCAGTTCGTCGACCGCGAGGCCGGTCACGCGACCGCGCAGATGCTGGTACTCGGCCTGGCAGGCGCCCTGTTGCAGCTGCTCTCCGACGGCGTCTGGGGCCTGGGCGCCGCCACCGCGCGGGACTGGCTGGGCCGGTCACCGCGCAGGACGGCGGCGATCGGCGGCACCGGCGGCCTGGCCATGATCGGCCTCGGCGCGTCGGTGGCGTTCACCGGCCGCGCCGAGTGAGCCAGGCGCAGCCCGGGGTGGGCACGGAGGCCGCGCCCACCCGGGACCCGGCTCAGAGCCGCCGGTAGTAGACCGCGGTCGGCAGCGCCGTGCACCCGAGGCGCTCGTAGAGGGCGCGGGCGGGTGCGTGGAAGGGGTCGCCGCCGGTGCCGATCTCGACGACCTCGGCGCCGAGACTCCGCATCTGCGCGAAGGCGTGCTCGCACAGGGCGGCTCCGACGTGGTGGCGGCGGTGCCGCGGGGAGACGGCGAGGTGACTGATGCTGCCGTTCCGGCGGCCGGGGGTGACGCTCCACGCCACGTAGCCGGCGATGCCGCTGCCGTCGCCGGTCTCGGCGACCGCGACGTACCTGTGCCGTTCGGGCGCGTGAAGTCCGGGGACCTCCCGACGGTAGTCGTCGCGCCAGTCGCCGTGCTGGTTGGCGAAGACGGCCTCACCCACCAGAGGGCGGAAGGAGTCCTCGTAGAACGGCCGGAACGTCTCGATGGTCAGGTCGGTCAGGGCCGCGAGGTCCTGCGGGGTGTACGCGCGGATGCGCATGGGAGTGTGCCTTTCGGGCTGAGGGCTGGACGCCCGGGTGGGAAGGGGGCATCGGTCGGCCCGCTCCCGGCCGTGACCCGGCGACGGCGAGCGGGGCCCTCAGCGACGCGTGCGAAAGGCGGCGAAGCACTCCATGGCGCCAGCGTAACGCCGGGCGGGTGCGCGACGCCCCGGGGTTTTCGCAGCCCTTGCACCCTCCTGCTCCGCAGCGGACCCACGACCGTACGTCCGGTCGCCCTGCCGCCCCCGCTCAGTCCGGGAGCGCCGCCTCCCACACCCACGAGGTCCGGCGAGGAAGGCCGTCGAGGCCGCCGCGGCCGTGCACCACAGGAGCACCCGGGCCGGGTCCCCGGGCGGAGCGGCCGGGACGAGCCGGTCGAGTACCGCCGCGCTTCGGTTCGACGGGCGGCACACCGGATTAATGGTTTGTCGCCCGCCCGCCCGGGCCTATAGGAAGGGCCGCATGCTGAAGGGAACCAGGGTCGGCCTCCGGGCACGGCACGAGGACGACATACCGGTCCTGCGGACCGAGCTCTACAACGACGTGGTCAACGCCGCGCGCGCCGAGGGCCGCCCGTGGCGGCCGGTCACGGCGAAGGACCCGCAGCTCGCCTTCGACAGCCCACCGGAGAACATGGCGCCCTTCTCCGTGGTGGAGCTCGCCGGCGGCACCCTCATCGGCACGGCGAACCTGTGGGGCATCGACACCCACAACCGCAACGCCCACATCGGCATCGGCCTGCTCCCCGCCGCCCGCGGCAAGGGCTACGGCACGGACGTCGTCGCGGCCCTCTGCTACTACGGCTTCGCCGTGCGCGGCCTGCAACGCCTCCAGATCGAGACCCTCGCGGACAACGAGGGCATGATCCGCGCCGCGGAACGCAACGGTTTCGTGCGGGAGGGGGTGCTGCGGTCGTCGGCGTGGGTGCTGGGGGAGTTCATGGACGAGGTGGTGCTGGGGTTGTTGGTGGGGGAGTGGGAGGGGCCGGGGGTGGGCTAACACCTGCCGGTACTGCAACTCCGTCAGCATGGGCACGGACGGGACTGCACATCCCTCTGAGCCGGTACGCGTGGCGCGGTCACCGTGCGGGCACGCCTGCCACAAACTGCGCCCAGGCACGCCGGGACAGCTCAAGGCGCGGTCCCGACGACCGCTTCGAGTCTCTTATGAGCACACTATCGGGCGTGTAGGCCGCCTCCAGGCACTCAGTCGTGTTGCCGCCGCTGTAGGACGACTTGAACCACTTGGGCCGATGAGCGGGCGGCTGGCCGACTGACATTCACAGCTCCTCGTAAACACGCTGGATCAGGGAAGACGACGCCTCCATGTCCAACGCTTGTGCGCGGAGGTACTCGAACGCAAGCCTGTATCGGTGGAGTTCCTCCTCCTTCTCAAGGAAGAGCGAGCCGGTGTGGAAGTCGACGTACACGACGTCGAGAGCCGACTCGGGGCCGCCGAGGATGACGAAACTGCCGAGCGCGGCGGAGTGGGCGCCCTTGGAGAACGGCAGTACCTGAAGCGTGATGTGCAGGGACTCGTTCGCCTCCAGCAGCCGCTCCAGCTGTTCCTTCATCGTTTCCGGCGATCCGACGACGCGGCGGATGACGGACTCGTCGAGGATCGCCCACAGCCGTGGCGGGTCGGGACGGGTAAGGATCTCCTGCCGCTTCATGCGGATGTCGACGAGCCGTTCGATCTCCGCCGGCGCCAGTGGGATCTCGTTCGCCTTCTGCAAAGCGGTGCTGTACGCGCGGGTCTGCAGGAGACCGGGGACGTACACGCAGGAGAAGTGATCCTCCCGAACGGCCTCGTCCTCCAGCGTGAGCAGCAGGTTCATGCTCTCCGGGATGGAGTCGGCAAAGGAACTCCACCAGCCCTGCTGCTTGGCGTCCTTGGCCAGCCTGACGACGGCCTCCCGCTCGGCGTCCGTCGCTCCGTACTCACGGCACAGGGCATCGACGACGATCCACTTCACTGGTCCCGCCTGCGTCTCGTAACGGCTGACCGTGGCCTTTGATACGCCGACCAGCCGTCCGGCCTCCTCGAGCGTCATGCCGCTGCGGGCGCGCAACTTGCGCAGGGTCGAGCCCAGTTGGCGGCGGCGGGTGGTGGTCCTCACAGACATGGGACTCCTCTGAGGCATAGGCCAGGCGGGCGTATGGAGCGAGAACAGGCTAGGGAGGCTGGGCTGGCACCACGCACAGATTCACCCGATCGAGGCTCGTGAGGAGTTACACGGTGAGAGTTCTCTGTGTCATTCTCAGTAACGCATCGCCACGCAACGCATCCGGCTCGGCACGATGCGTACTCGTCAAGTGGCGCGGGAGGGAGAACTGCTGTGTCCGGGACTTACACCGAGAACGTGCAGCGCCGCTGCGTGCTGCCTTTCGAAGCACTGCCCAGCGAAGTCCGTCTGCTGCGGAGGGCGGCGGCCACCCAGCTGAGCCAGTGGGGCGTGCCGACCGCCAGAGACGCGGCGCAGCTCGTCGTCACGGAGCTGGCGACGAACGTCATCAAGCACGTCGGAGAAGGCTCCGCGGCGACGCTGATTCTCGAGCGGAAGCGTGATCGGCTGCGAGTCGAGATGCATGACAAAGCCAGATCGCTGCCTTTGCTGCGTGCTGCCGACTGCGACGCCGAGTGCGGACGTGGCCTGCACCTGCTGGCTGCGATGGCAGTGGACTGGGGAGCGGTGGCCACGGCCATCGGCAAAGCGGTCTGGTGCGAGATCGAGCTCGGCCAGGACGCCGGCTGCCTCCGCATGGAACGCGCCGCCGAGGCGCTGGAGAGCTACAGGGCACGCAGCGGAACGCTTCCACGGGGCCAGTCCGACGCCGTCCTGGCAGAGTCAGCCGTTGAGCTGATCACCGACCTGCTGCACTGGACCAGCGCGCGCGGCCTGGACCCGGACGATGTCCTGGACCGTGCGCATATGCACTACGAGGCTGAAGCGGACGCCGCCTAGTGGATGGCATCCCCGGTGGGCTTCCGCATCAGCTCACGGAGCGCATCCGGCGTACGCCAGGATTCTCCTGGACGGATTCTGTGACACATGCGGTGACAGTTGGCGCACAGGCACGCGAGGTCGTCCAGCTTCGTCTCCCTGACTCCGGAGACATGAAGAGGGGTGATGTGATGCACCTCGATGTAACCGTCCCCGAGGTCTCCGTACGCTTGGGCGAAGTCGAAGGCGCAAACCTCGCACCGCAGGGGGAGTCCTTGCCCTCGCACCTGTCCGATCTTGCGGACTCGCAGCTTGGGGTCACGCTCACGTGCGAGCGCCCGCCGGATGAGAAGGCGGCCTTCGATCGCCGACGCGCCCGTCTCGTCCACCTCCTCGGGCTGGGGCGGAATGCGGTACAGCTCGCCAGAGCCAATGGCATCCCTGAGGGCCTCCGCGGCGAGACACATCTCCGTCTCCCGCTCGGTGAAGGCATGGATCATCAGCAGGGTGGGTTTCCCGCACCTTGTGGCCTTGCCGGTGTAGGACGGGTGGTTGGTCATGAAGTCCGTCGTCTTACGGCTCACACTGTCCGGCGACCGGAAGCTGGGAACGCTGCGGGCCTCCGGAGCGTGCAGGGGCAGCGAGCGGAGCAGGTCAGACAGCTCCTGGACCTCGGGCTCCCCGGTCCGCAGCTCGCGCCAGCCGTTTTTCACGACCAGGGCGCCTGCAAGCACAAGTTCGTCCTCGGTCCAGGCAGGTATCCGCATGGGCAATATCGTATGAGTGTTCGGCGTGGCGGAGGGTGCGTTCCGGGAACGGCGAGGCGTGCTGCACACTTGGTCTGGTCTCGTTGTCAGTGGGGTCTGTCACCCTCAGTGATGGTGGATTGCAAGATGTGTCTGCCGCTGCACGGCTGTAAGGAGGGGGCATGACCCACACGAAGGAAGCTCGCGGCGTCCAGGCGACGCCGATGGAGCCTCAGCTCACTTCGATCGAGATCTGCGCTGGGGCTGGAGGTCAGGCCATCGGTCTCCATCAGGCGGGTTTCGGGCACTTGGCTTTGGTCGAAATCGACGCGTATGCGGTCGAGACACTCAAGCTGAACATCGAAGATCACGAGGTGTGGGCCTGGGAGCGGGAGCACTGCGACGTTCTGGCCGGTGACGTCAAAGAGTTCGACCCTTACCGGGACGTCAAGAAGAGTGCCGAGCTGCTGCGGATGCGAGGCCTCGATCTGCTGGCAGGCGGTGTGCCGTGCCCGCCTTTCTCACACGCGGGCAAGCAGCTTGGCAAGGACGATGAGCGGGACCTCTTCCCGCGCATGCTTGAGTTGGTTGACATTCTCAGGCCTCGGGCCGTCATGATCGAGAACGTGCGCGGGATCATGGACCCCAAGTTCTCGGACTACCGGGACTGGATCACAGCCCGACTGCAGGGCGGCGAGTACCGAGGCGACGACGGCCAGATGGCCAAGGACCCCGGCCTTGGCTACACGGTCGCGAAGTGGGGCGTCCTAGAGGCCAGTGACTTCGGCGTGCCACAGCTCAGACCGCGCGCCATCCTCGTGGCCTTCCGTGACGACGTCATCAAGGACCTGAAGTACGAGTGGCCGACACCTGCGCTTGAGGAGCCGGTGAGTGTGGCTGCAGCGCTTCAGCCTTCGATGCTGGAGAGGTACTCGCGGTATTTCGAAGGAGCCCATGCACAGCGGGCCCGTGATGCTTACGAGAAGTGGCTCCGCAAGGCGCAGGAACGAGACGCCGAACTGAAGGGCAAGGGCGGCGGAATCGCCCCGACTCTCGTAGGCGGCTCCAAGAAGCATGGCGGCGCAGACCTGGGGCCTAGCCGCGCAAAGGCAGCATGGCGCCAGCTCGGCATCTCCGGCATGGGCGTCGCCAACGACATCGAGACCTGCGAGAAGAAGCAGACCGAAGACCGTGACCTCTTCGGCCCGGACGGGCCGATGCTCACAGTGAGGCAGGCAGCCATCGTCCAGGGCTTCCCGGTGGAGTGGGACTTTTTCGGTGGGAAGACGGCGCAGTACCGGCAGGTCGGTAACGCGTTCCCGCCGCCCGTGGCCAGGGCTGTGGGGCAGTCCATCGCCGATGTGCTCAGGGCAGCGCAGGAGCGTGATCGCTCCGAGGCTAAGTCTGCTTAGGCTTAGCCTGCTTGCCTTGATTGCGACGCTTCTCCACCTCCGCAGCGATGCGTGCGGCGCACTTCTCCGACGCCTCGTGTTCCCAGAACCGGAGCACCGTCCAGCCCGCCTCTGCCAGACGCTGGTCGGTGTCCCGGTCACGGGCCATGTTCCGGGCGACCTTGTCTGACCAGTAGCCCTCGTTGGTCTTCGGCGGGACGTAATGCTCAGGGCATCCGTGCCAGTAGCAGCCGTCGATGAAGACGGCCACCTTCGCCGGGCGGAAGACCATGTCAGCCGTCCGGCGAAGGTCGGGCAGCGGCCTTGCTGCCACGCGGTAGCGCAGCCCCTGGGCGTGGACCAGCCGCCTGATCAGCTTCTCGGGCGTGGTGTCGCGGCTGCGGATGGCCTGCATGTTGCGCCGCCGGGCCGCGGAGGACGCCCAGGAGCCGGCGGGCGGCACCCAGACCTCCTTGCTGACCGTCACGCCAGCTGAGGTGTCCTGGTCACAGTCCTGCCCCTCAAACTTCTTCCTCACCGTTGACCCTCGGCAGTCTGGGACCTTCCCGCTCTGGGTCGTCCGGAGTGGCGAGAACCCATTCACGTCCTTCCAGTTCAACACGCGGGGCCTCCCCATGATGAGGCATGGCTTCGGCTACCCGGAAGCTGACGAACTCACCGCGCTGGGGAACCTCGGCACCGATGCGGCGGGCTATGTCGCGATGCTTGTCGAAAGGACCGGCAATGAGAATGCCCCTCTCGCGGAGTACTGTACGTGCTCTGTACTTACCTTCCCGCAGCCGTGCCAGGTAGTCGAGTTGCTGGGCTGCTGTTCGGACTGTGCCGCGTCCGATACGGCGGTTCTGGACACGGCTGAACAGCTCAACGACACGCGCCTGTCCGGATTTTTCGTTCAAGATGGCGGATCGAGTGGCCTCAGGCAGGTGGAGAAGGACGTTCTCTGGAAGGTCCGCATCACGCCAGATCCAGTGCACCGCATCGTCCCGGTGCTCCGCTTTTAGCGTGAGTTTTTTGTCTCGGTTTCTTCCAGTGTTGAGCCACTCAGAGCGAACCCGAAGTATCCCGGCGCTCCATTTGCTCTTACTGTCATCCGCCCAGACAAGGAGGCAGAGGTAGCCCATGGCTTCCGGGGGGATCATCCACCCTCCGAAAGTCTGAGAGAACTTGCAGTCCACGTCGATGCCAAGGATGCGGTAGTCCATGGGGTGCTTGTCGTCAAAGCTGCCCACGTCCCCACCGTCGGCGAATTTGAACTCTCGCTGCAAGTTGATCTCAACGAGCGTGCCTGCGTGAGTTTTCTCCGTTTTGTAAAGCTGATTCCAGTCGTATCTTCCGGTCGCCTCGCCGTTCAGCAACTGGTCGATGGTGTCGCGGAGAACTGCGCCGAATCTCTTCCCTTTCGGATCGAGGGAGAGGATATGATCGGCCACCTTTTGTACGTCGAGGTCTTGCTTCAGCGCATCCTGCATCGCGATGCGGGAGGCTGCCTGCACAGTGACGTCTTCGTCGAAGGGCAGCAATGTCCGTCCTGTTCGTGTCAGCCAGTATGTCCAGGTGTTGACGTGAGGGTGCCGCCTACGAGGAGGACTCCGAAGGAGCCGTGGCCTCACCCTCATAGCGCGAGTTCTTGGCTCGGAAGCGCACCAGACGCCTGTCGCCGCTGGTCGCCGACCGGGGCGGGATGAGAGTGAAAGCCATCACAACCCTCGACGGATCTGCGATGCCGTTGTGGACCGCGGCCTGGACGCTGTCCTGGCTGCTGCCCTCCACGACTGGGTAGAGCAGAGCCACGCCAGTCCTGGGTCCGATAAGAGTGCTGCCCCCAGCAGCGGCGTCATCGATGAGCCGTTGAGCAGCCGTACGGTGCTCGACGCTCGCGATGCGGCCGAAGCTGCTCTTGCCGGCCTGGATGCTCCGTCGGACAAGGGACAAGGGGACCGAGCCGACGACACTCGCTTCGACGCGGTTCCCCGAGGCCAGCCGGGGCGAGATGAGAAGCCAGTCATCTACCCGCGCGAGGGTGCCGTCAAGCTGCTGCAGATAGGTCAGGTGCGGGTCGAAGTACTGGGGCCGTTCCCACTCGAGCTTGCGCAGCGCGCTCAGCAGATCGCCGTGGGTGACGGCGCCAGTGAGCGCCGTGAACGTCCGCGAGAGAGGGCTTGAGCTGTCCGGGGGGTTGTTGAACGGCACGGGCTCCGGGGCCAGTGCGCTCAGTACCGGCCGCCAGTGCTCGGTGTTGCGCTTCGTCACTGATCCGGTGAGCGGGTACGAGGCAGGCTCGATGGGGCGGCCCGGGGAGCGGATCTCCACGAGCTCGGCGTTGAACATCTTGTTGCGCGCCGAGGGCTTGAGCCACGGCAGGTGTTGCGCCACGAGCGGCGGGATCTCGACAGGGGTGACCTGGGGCTTGCCGTCGACCAGCTCGGCATACTGGGCAAGCTGCTCTCGGAACGTCTCCTCGTCACGGCAGACGGCCTCGTACGCCTCATAGAGGTCGACGGACTTGTCGCGGCCGAACGGCTCCTCACGGCCGATGTACAGCCGGACGAGGTCCCGGTACCCGGGACGGAAGCCGAACCAGCGGCCCATCTGCATCAGAGTGTCGGCCTGCTGGGTGGTGCGGCGGTAGTAGGTGACGGTCAGGCCCTCGACCGTGAAGCCGCGGGATAGTTTCGTACCGCCCACGAGGATCTTCCAGACGTTCGGTGTCCGGTCGAAGTCCAGGTCGAGCTGGGCGAAGTACCGATCGGTGTCCCCGTTCACGACGATGACCGGTTGGCCTCCGCTGCCGATGCGCTGCCGTGCGGCGTGCACGTAGGGACGCAGCTCCTCGTAGGAAGACGGCGCAGGCAGGTCACTGGCCTGAGCCGCGCTGACGGGCCCGAAATCGGTTCCCCAGAGCGCCGCGAGACGTTCGTGTCCTGCCGTCGAGCTATAACCCGCCTGGTGCCACATGGTGTTGATGCGCAGAGCCAGGTCAGCGTGGTCGTCCTGCCGCACCGACTGGTGGGCGAGCATGGTGTGGTGCCGGAAGGCGGCGTCCGGCACACCGTGATCCGCTCGGTAGAGCTTGAGGGCGCCGGACAGCACGAAGGCGTCCATCGCCTCCTGGAGTCTGTCTTCTCCCGTGGAGTCATAGATCCCTCGCACGTGTGCCTTCTCCTGCGAGTTGGCATAGGTGCGCTGGTCGACGGGCACGGGGGAGTCCAGGTCGTGGAAGTCCTGAACGCCCATGTACCCAGCCGGCCGGGGCAGCGAAATCAGGAAGTCGCTGGGGAAGATGTCCATGTCATCACCGGGATCGATGAAGACGTTGGCGAACGGCGTCGCGGTGTAGCCGACGTACTGGGCCCGCGGGAGCAACCCGAGCAGCTTGGAGATCAAGCCGTTGATCGCGGTGCGCTCGGTGCTTCCGCGCTCCCACTTCTTGGGGTCAGAGGTGTTGACGGAGGCCTGGTCAGACTCGTCGTCGATAATGAGAGCGGGCAGTTCACCCAGGATGCCGTGAATCTGCTTGAGGTCCTTGACCAGTTTGGTCAGGACGCTCTTGTTCTTCTTCACCACGAGAATCCGTGCCGCGGCATGGTGCAGGTTTACTGGATCATGCAGCGGCTTGGTCGGGACGCGCTTCTCGAACTCCAGCGCCCGGATGCCTTGAGCCAGGCTCTTATAGTCGTTGTCACGAGTCGTCAGGCGTTCGATGTCGAAAGCACCGAGCGTGGAGGGGCGCGCACCGTGGCGGACGAAGTCCGGCCAGCCCTCGTCATCGCCCACGTAGTCCACACCCACGAGTGAATCGACATCCGAGATGTCGGCGCCGCGCAGGATGTTCTCCTGGCCGATCAGCTCCATGTCCAGGCGTCGCTGGGTCTGTGCACGCAGCAGGTTGAGGGTGCCGCCCAGCACGATGACCAGCCGGTACCCGGCGTCGATCGCCTTGGCGGCCACCCCGGTGAAGTTCGCCGTCTTGCCGGACTGGACGTAGCCCACCACCAGGCCCTTCGCCTGGCGGGCCGTGGGCTGCTCGGGGTCGGTAAGCCTCTCCACTACCGCCCGGCTCGCCTCGTCCAGACTGGCGATGGCCGCTTCGGACCAGCCCTTCTCACGCAGCTTCCGTTCGTACGCCGTCCAGTAGAAGCTTCTGGCAGCTGCGCGTTCAGCGGTGTACCAGGGAGTGAACTCCCGGGTGATTACCGTCGCTCCGGGCACCTTCGCGACCGGCACCGCCTGGTCCAGGGCCTTGCAGACGTCGCTGCCGAACCCGAGGTGCTCATAGATCACGGCACGCCGTTCATCTGTCCGGGCTGGGGTGCTGCCACCCCACGGCGGATTCTCGGCGAAGTCCCAGGCAGTGAGGTGTCGGCTCCACAGGGCGGTCAGCGCATCGTCACCGTTGAGGAGATGAGAGCGGAACAGTTCCTCGCTCAGATCCGCGTCCGTATACACCTCGGCGGCGAGCTTGGCCCAGGAGGCGAAGGTGCGGGGCAGGCTGCCCATCCCCGCCAGCGCGGAGGTGTGGATGTCGAGCAGCACGGCAGATGAAGTGGTGGTCATGGTTCCCCCAGTCAGGACTGATGTGAGAGCGGTACTGGATCAGTCAGCCGTCTGCGTACGGCGCTCTCGGTGCGCGCCTGCCGCAGCCAGCAGAATGGTGTTCCAGTAGTCCACTCGGTCCTGTCGGCCGCGCTCCCAGCGGCCGAGACCGAAGCAGTCTTCAAGCAGCAGGTACAGAAGTGTTTTTGTCACCGGCGCGTCGTTGCTCCCGCCGCGCCGTCCATCGTTGAAGTCGCTGCGGAAGGCCCTGTTGAGCAGGACGACGTTGTTCTCGCGGTCCAGGTCGAAGAACTTGTCCGCGGGCAGCGTGGCCCAGGAGAAGGCGATCGGATCTTCACCCGGCTTTTCGGGGAGTTCTTCCTTGATGACCCGCTTGATCTTCGGGTCCAGTCCCTTCCCCGGAGGGGTCACGGCCTTGCGCACAATCTCGTTGCGCTTGGCCCCCTCCCGGTAGGTGGCCTCGGCGTCGCTGAGGTACTGGTGGAAGGTGTGGCCGTCTGCGTCGACAGCCTTCTCCACGCCGAGAGTGAAGGCAGGTGTGACGGTGACGGTTTCCTTCTTGACGTCCAGGCTGAGAACGCTGTTGCCCTGGGCGGGCAGGTCGACTTCCACGCGGGCGAGCACCAGGTGACCCTCGGGATTGCGCAGGCCGTTCCAGCCGCCGGCTTGGACAAGGCGGTTGTTGCGGTAGAAGTAAAACCCCTGCCGGTCGGTGAGAGAGCCGATCTGGCGGAAACCGGCCTGCTTCGACTTCGCGGGCCAGATGTGCGCGGTCAGCTGGATGTCGCCGAGACCCTCGACGGGGGCGGTGAACGTACGCGGGTAGCGGGCCTTGCCGGGCACCTTGTACCCGAAGGGATCCAGCGGCTGGACGGCGATGTGGTCCACTTCCTCGCCGAGTTCACCCTCGCTGCTGCTGATGTCCCACACGGCGATGTCGAGCTTGAGGCCGTCCTGCAGGAAACGGTGCAGGTAGAGGCCGAGGTGGGTCTCAAGACGCGCGATGGCTTTGGACAGGAAGTGGTCGCTTTGGCCGGTCGTCACGGTTTCGAAGACGCGGACCTGGTCCCAGCGCACGATTGTGCCCTGCCACTCGATGATGCCGTCGTACCGGTCCACAAGTTCCTGCGCGTACCGCGGATCAACTGTGTCGCACCGGAAGCTGTCCTCGATGCCCTCCGCCGTGAGCCGTCGGCCAGCAGCGCGGCTGCGCTTGGTGCGGCTGACGACGGTCAGGGAAGCGGCGTGAGAGAGCGAGGCCGCTTTCAGCCCTGTGCCGTACATGCCGAGGGCGCTATCCCCGTAGTCGCGGCGCCGTCCCACCGTCATGGCCGCAACCAGACCGGCGTCGTCCATGCCCGTGCCGTTGTCGATGACCAGCAGGGTAAGGATGCGCTCGGCGTCGCGCAGGAAGTGCACGACTATCTTGTCGGCCCCGGCGTCGATCGAGTTGTCGACCAGGTCGGCGATGGCGACCTCAAAGCCGTAGCCCTGATTCGTCAGGGCCTTGCCGTAGCCGGCGTCTGGCGGCAGATGCGTGCTGCCGGTCGTGGGGACCTCGTACTGCCAGACAGTGCCGGGCTCGTAGGGCATGGGCTGTTTCCTCAACTACACAGGTCTGGGCCTTGTCAGCGCATGACGGCCCTCCGCTTCGGTTGGTTCGTGTGACGGTACTGCAAAGGTCGGACATTGAAGCAGTTGAATTGTGAAGTGGGGTGATTGATCCCGAATTTGTTGGCTCAAGGTGTCACGTCAGGGCAAGATTTGAGGCGGAATCGCACGGCCATGTCGACATAAGCTCCCGCCGCGGTGCAAAGCAGCGCGCCCAACGTGGACGCCGACCTCGCCGAGGTCTCCGACGGCCGCAAGGCCGTCCTGGTGCGCCTGTGTGAGCTGCGCCAGGTCGAGCTCCACGGGTGCACGGAGGTCGTGGCCGACGGGATGCCCGCCTGCGAGCGGGGCGGCGTCGCGGGTAGGAGTTGCCCCCGCTTCAGCCGGTCCCGGCAGCGTCGACCTCGACCTCGTCCGTGACCTGCTGCGGGCCACCATCGCCGCCTCCGGCCTCGTTCGTCAGCTCGCAGCGCACAAGCGACCCCGCAGACAGCACCCCGCCCCCAGACGCCCCGGCGGAAATTAATTGTGCGCAATCTAGTTGCGTACAACCAAGTGACGCGCTACCTTCTTCTCCAGTGCTCCCGCACACCAGACCTCAGGAAAGAGGGGCAGTCACCATGCCGTTCATCACCGTCGGCCAGGAGAACAGCACCGACATCGAGCTGTACTACGAGGACCACGGCACCGGGCAGCCGGTCGTGCTGATCCACGGGTATCCGCTCGACGGTCACTCCTGGGAGAAGCAGACCGCCGCCCTGCTCGCCGCCGGCTACCGGGTCGTCACCTACGACCGGCGCGGGTTCGGGCAGTCCAGCCAGCCCACCACCGGCTACGACTACGACACCTTCGCCGCCGACCTGAACACCGTCATGGAGACCCTGGACCTGCGCGACGCGGTCCTCGTCGGGTTCTCCATGGGCACCGGCGAAGTCGGCCGCTACCTCGGCACCTACGGGTCGGAGCGGGTCGCGAAGGCCGCCTTCCTCGCCTCGCTCGAGCCGTACCTGCTCAAGACGGACGACAACCCCACGGGCGTCGACGCCTCCGTCTTCGAGGGCATCGAGAAGGCCGTCACCGCGGACCGGTACGCCTACTTCACCGCGTTCTACCAGGACTTCTACAACCTGGACGAGAACCTCGGCACCCGCATCAGCGAAGAGGCCCTGCGCAACAGCTGGAACGTGGCCGCCGGGTCCTCCCCGTACGCCTCCATCGCCGCCGTCGCCACCTGGACCACCGACTTCCGCGCCGACCTGGCCAAGATCGACGTCCCGGCGCTGATCCTGCACGGCACCGCCGACCGGATCCTGCCCATCGAGTCCACCGGCGAGCCCTTCCACCAGGCGCTGCCCCAGGCCGAGTACGTCGTCGTCGAGGGCGCCCCGCACGGCCTGCTGTGGACCCACGCCCAGGAGGTCACCGACGCCCTCCTCGCCTTCCTCGCCAAGTAACGCGGCCCTCGCCGGGTAACGCGACAACAGCCGCGGAAACGCCAAGTGCGCCCGGCCGCCGGACGAACCGGTGGCCGGGCGCACCCCTGCGCGCGCGTCAGCGCGAAGACGCCCGCACCCCGTGGCACTCCCCGTACGCCTGCCCCGACCCGCACCAGCACGCCTGCGACCGCTCCGGCGGCCACGCCACCGCACGCCCCCGCGCCGCGAGCGTCGTCGCGTACTGGGGGAGGAGGCTCGCGTCCGAGGGGGACGTCAGCTCCGACGCGGCGAACGCCTCGTACGACGGGACCGTGCCCCGCACGATGCCCAGGTTCGGTGTGCCGGACGCGGCCAGTTCGCGCAGGGCCGCCTCTATCGTCCGCAGGTGGGCCTCGTAGGACGGGTACTCCTCGGCGAGGTCCGGGTACGCCTCCGTCAGCTCCGCCAGCTCGTCGGCCGGCCAGTGCAGCACCGCCACCGGGAACGGGCGGGACAGCGCCTCCCGGTACGCGCCCAGTTCCGCGCGCAGCCGCAGGATCTCCGCCTCGAGCTCCTCCGGGTTCTCCGAACCGAGCGACCACACGCGCTTCGGGTCGTGCAGCTCGTCCAGGCCGATGGGGTGCCTGTGCACGGAGTCCGCGAGCGCGTCCCACTCGTCGTGCGCCGCGCCCAGCATCCTGCGCACCCGGTGGCGTCCGAGCAGCAGCGGATGCGTGGCGCGCGGCGGCTCGCTCACCCCGGTCAGCAGCAGGCGCACCGCCTCGGTGAACGTCTCGTGCGCCTGCTCCAGCTCGTCGTGCGCCTCCAGGGCTTCCGCGACGATCACCCAGGGGGCGGGGTCGCGCGGGGACGCCGTGCGGATGCCGTCGATGATCGCGCGGGCCTCCGCCTCATGACCGTACTCCCACAGGTTGGAGGCTTTCAGGGCGCGGACCAGGTACGGGTTGTCCAGGTCCGCGCCCGAGGTCAGCAGACGGTCGTAGAGCGCCGTGGCGGCCGGGCGGTCTCCGGCCAGCTCCCGGTGCGCGGCGGCCCGCAGCAGCAGGGCCTCGGCGTCCTCGGGGTAGCGGTCGGCGGTCCGCTCCAGACGGGCGGCCTCGTTGATGTGGTCGACGTTTTCGGCAGGCGTGTCGGGGCGCATGGGGGACACCGTACTGCCGACAGGTGACAGAAGTGAGGGCCCCAA
Organism: Streptomyces sp. GB4-14; assembly: GCF_022696125.1. Taxonomy (NCBI): domain Bacteria; kingdom Bacillati; phylum Actinomycetota; class Actinomycetes; order Kitasatosporales; family Streptomycetaceae; genus Streptomyces; species Streptomyces sp. GB4-14. The sequence goes on from NZ_RZHO01000002.1 coordinate 4,118,412, forward strand.
GGCCCTCCGGAGCCGGTCCACGGCATGCCCGCCGCGGTCCTACGGCCGTTCCCTCAGCGCCAGCACCGCCACCGCCGCGACCAGAGCCAGCACCGCGGACACCACCATCGCGATGTCCGTGCCCCGGGCCGGGCCGCCGCTCGACGACGTCGCCACCGCGATGGTGAGGGAGACGCCGGCGCACGAGCCGATGTAGCGCAGGGTCTGCTGCGCGCCGGAGCCCATCGCGGCCCGCGCGGGCGGGACCGACTCGACGGCGAGCAGCGGCAGCGCCGCGTTGAGCAGCCCGCTGCCGACGCCGGCGATCATCATGCCGGGGACGAATCGGGCCGTGGAGCCCGCGTCGATCGCGCCCAGCATCGTGATCACGCCGACGGCGTGCAGCGCGAAGGCGATGGCCAGCTGGACGCGCGTCGGGATGCGGCCTGCCAGGCGGCGGGCCTGCAGCGCGACGACGAACGCGAGCCCCGCCCACAGCAGGGACAACAGCGCCGTCTCCATCGCGGACATGCCCAGCACCCGCTGGAGCACCGCCGGCAGGAAGCTGAACAGGCCGATCACCGACAGTCCCGTGAACAGGCCGCCCACGGACGAGGCGAGGAAACCGCGGTGGCGGAGCAGGGACAGGTCGATCATCGGGGTCGCCGTGCGCCGCTCCACCAGCGCGAACCCTGCGAGAAGGACGACGGTCGCGCCCAGCAGCAGCCACACCGGCGCCCGCAGCCAGCCGTCCCGGCCCAGCGTGAGGGCCGCCACCAGCGCCACCAGCGCCGGTCCGAACGTCGCGGCCCCGGCGAAGTCGGGCCGGCCCCCGCGCGCGGACCGTGACTCGGTGAGCGCGCGGGTGCCCAGCAGGGCGATCACCAGCGCGGCGGCGCCGAGGACGCCGTAGACCGTGCGCCAGTTCGGTATCCCCGCGGCGAGCAGCGGGCCCACCGCGATGCCTCCGGTGACGAACGCGCCCCACACGCCCGTCGCCCGCAGCCGCCCTGCGGCCGTCGGGAAGGCGTGCACGATCAGGCCGAGACTGCTGGCCAGCAGGGCCGCGCTGGCCGCGCCCTGCGCGATCCGGGCCAGGGTGAACAGCCACGTGTCGGTGGCCAGGGCCCCGAGGGCCGTGGTGATGCCGAGCGCCAGGGTGCCCCAGACGAAGACCCGGCGGCGGCCGTAGTCGTCGGCGAGGCTGCCGGCCACCAGGAGCAGCGCGGCGAGCCCGAGCGGGGTGCCGTTCAGCAGCCACGCCTGCGCGGACAGCGGGGTGTGCAGGGCGGCCGCGGTCGCGGGCAGCGTGACGATCGGGGCGGTGTACGTCATCAGCGCCACGGCCGTGGCGGCGCTGGTCAGGGCCAGGGTGGCGGCTGGGCGAGGAGATGACTCGGGGCCGGCGGCGCGCGCGGTGGCGGCCTGCGCCTGTGCGGCGGTGGCGGGGGTGGCGGTCATGTCGTCGGGGTCCTCTGCGGGATCGGGAGGGAGGCGTGCGTGAGAGACGCGATGGTAGGTTCGCTCATTGAACTCACCAGGACCCGACCAAGGTAACACCAGTCGGTTCGCTCATTGAACCAACAATCGGAAAAGTGGTTACAGTGGACGGCATGGCACTGGGCAAGGACTACGCGACGCAGGAGTGCTCCATCGCGAGCGCCCTGGAGGTCATCGGCGAACGCTGGACGCTGCTCGTCATCCGCGACGCGTTCTACGGCGTGCGCCGCTACAACGACTTCCTCGTCCACCTCGGCATCCCGCGCGCGGTCCTCGCCTCCCGGCTCCAGGCGCTCACCGCCCAGGGCATCCTGGAGAAGCGCCGCTACCAGGAGTCCCCGCCCCGCGACGAGTACGTCCTCACCGACCGCGGCATCGCCCTGTGGCCCACCCTGCGCGCCCTCGGACTGTGGGGCCGCGAGCACCTCACGAAACGGCGGCTGCGGATCTTCCGGCACGCCGCCTGCGGCACCGAGCTCGGCCCGTACAGCGACTGCCCCGCCTGTGGAACCGTCGTGGCCGTCCCGGACGTCGAAGTGGTGCCGGGACCGGACCTCAGCCGGGACCCGGCCGACCCGGTCAGCCGGGCCCTGCTCAAGCCGAAGCGGCTGCTGCGGCCCGTGGAGGTCGAGCCCGCCTGACCGACGGCTCACACCGAGCTGACACAGAGGCCTGGCACAATGCGGTGCACGCGACGCACCACGGGACGAGGAGAGGGGGGACACGGCCCATGACGCGGTTCATGACACGGCCCACGACGCGGCACACGCCCGCCGGGCGGCCGGCCACGCGCTCCGCGCGCACCCTCCTCGCCCTGCTCTTCCCGCTGCTCCAGATCGCCCTGCTGCTGACCCCGGCCCCCGACGGCGGCCTCTCCCTCGTCCATGTCACGCTCGCCGCGACCGCCGCGGCCGGCGCCGCCCTCACCGTCTGCGCCGTGATCGCCGCCCGCAGCGCACCCGCCGTGCCGCCCACCCGGGTGCGCACGGCCCTGCGGGACCGCGACCGGCGTACGGCCTTCCTCCCCCAGCGAGATCCCGACGCCAAGGGACGCACCCGTCCCCGAGCGCCCGGTCACGCCCTCCCGGCGACCGCCGCGTAGGGCACTTCCGCGGGACGTTCTCTCCACGTTCCCTCCGCACGCCCGCGCGCGGGTCGTCATGCCGACCTTCCCCGTCCCGTCCCGGCCGTCCGTCGTGCCGGGACCCCCGGCACGACGAGACCCCCGGAGGGCTCACCCTTGTCTGTCTTCGCCACCCTGGTCGAGCAGCTCGCCGACCTGCTCCGCCCCCTGTTCGGCCTGTCCGCCGCGGCCGCCGCGATCATCGCGTTCACGGCCCTCGTACGCCTCCTCGTCCACCCCCTCTCCCGGGCCGCCGCGCGCGGGCAGAAGGCGCGGGCCGCGCTCCAGCCGCGCATCGCCGAACTGCGCCGCAAGCACGGCAAGAACCCGGAGAAGCTCCAGAAGGCCGTGATGGAGCTGCACGCCGAGGAGAAGGTGTCCCCGCTGTCCGGCTGCCTGCCCAGCCTGCTCCAGCTCCCCGCGTTCTTCCTGCTCTACCACCTCTTCTCCAGCGGCTCGATCGGCGGCGAGCCCAACGCGCTGCTCACCCACCGGCTGCTCGACGCGCCCCTCGGCGGCCGGTGGGCGGACGCCCTCGACGACGGCGGGATGTTCGGCGGGGCCGGCCTGGTGTACCTCGGCCTCTTCGCGGTCGTCGCGGTCGTCGCGTACTTCAGCTACCGGCTCTCCCGCCGGATGACCGCGGCCTCGGCGGCCATGGCGGGCACGGGAGCGGGCGCGGACCCGCAGGTGCCGGGCGCCGCCGCCATGGGCGGGGTCATGAAGGTGATGCCGTTCATGTCCTTCTTCACCCTGGTCACCGTCGCCGTCGTGCCCCTCGCCGCCGCGCTCTACGTGGTCACCTCCACGACGTGGAGCGTGGTCGAGCGGTCCGCGCTGTACCGGTGAGGTGTGCGGCGCTGTACCGGTGAGGCGTGCGGCGGACACGGTCCAGTACGTGAACCGGGTCTTGCGGAGTGGAGGGCCCGGCCTGGAGGATCGGCCGGTCCTCCGACGGCCGCGCCCGCCGCACCGGTCGTCCCCGTCGGGCGGGCGCCCGCGAGCGAGGGAGACACGACCATGAAGCTGCTGCGCGTCGGTACGGCGGGACGGGAACGGCCCGCCCTGCTCGACCCCGACGGGACCCTGCGGGACCTGTCCGGAATCGTCGCGGACATCGACGGGACGCTCCTCGTCGACGAGGACGCCCTCGGCCGGATCAGGAGCGCGGCCGCCGCCGGCGACCTGCCCGCACTGGACACGGCGGGACTGCGCACCGGGCCGCCGCTCGCGCGGATCGGCAAGATCGTGTGCATCGGGCTCAACTACCACGACCATGCCCGCGAGACCGGCGCCGAGCCGCCCGCCGAGCCGGTCGTCTTCTTCAAGGCCCCGGACACCGTCGTCGGCCCCGACGACACCGTGCTGATCCCGCGCGGGTCGGTGAAGACCGACTGGGAGGTCGAACTGGCCGTCGTGATCGGGCGGACCGCGCGGTACCTGGAGTCGGCGGAGGACGCACTCGCGCACGTCGCCGGGTACGCCGTCGCCCACGACGTCTCCGAGCGGGAGTTCCAGATCGAACGCGGCGGCACCTGGGACAAGGGCAAGAACTGCGAGACGTTCAACCCGCTCGGCCCCTGGCTGGTCACCGCCGACGAGGTGCCCGACCCGCAGAACCTGTCGCTGCGGCTGTGGGTCAACGGCGAGCTGAAACAGAACGGCACGACGGCGGAGCAGATCTTCCCGGTCGGCGAGGTCGTGCGCCATGTCAGCCGGTTCATGACCCTGTACCCGGGCGACGTCGTCAACACCGGCACCCCGGCCGGGGTCGCGATGGGCCACTCCGAACCGAAGCCGTACCTGAGGGCAGGTGACGTGGTCGAGCTGGAGGTCACGGGGCTCGGACGGCAACGGCAGGTGCTGGCGCAGGCGTAGGACACAGGGACACGCCGGTCCCTCGCCTCGGGCGGGAGGCGAGGGACCGGGCCGTCGTCCTGCTCCTCGTCGCGTGATACGGGCCGGCTAGGCCCGTGACAGGAAGAGCTCCAGCGCCTCCACCACCAGCCGGTGGTCCTGGAGCTGGGGCAGGCCCGAGACCGTCACCGCGCCGACGACGCCGACGCCCTCGACGGTGATCGGGAAGGAGCCGCCGTGGGCCGCGTACATGTCCGGGTCGAGGCGGGACGACTCCTCGAACGTCGTGCCCTTCGCCCGGAACCGCGCGCCCACCAGGTAGGACGCGGAGCCGTACCGCTCCACCACCCGGCGCTTGCGGGCGATCCACGCGTCGTTGTCGGGCGTGGAGCCCGGCAGCGCCGCGTGGAACAGCTGCTGGCCCGCGCGGTGGATGTCGATCGCGACCGGCGCCTGCCGCTCACGCGCCAGGTCCACCAGCAGGGAGCCCAGCGCCCACGCGTCGTCGTGCGTGAACTGCCGGAGGACCAGGCGGCGTTCCTGCGCCTCCAGCTCCTCCACCGTCGGGGTGAGCTCCGGGGACTGCTTCGGGCTGGTCACAGGGTCACCGTCACCTTCTCGGCGGCCGAACGGCGCGCCGCCTCCAGGACGTCGAGCGCCGCGGCGGCCTCCTGCGCGGTCACCGGGTTGGGGCCGCCGGAGAGCAGCGCCCGCGCCACGGCCGCGTAGTAGGCGGGGTAGTCGCCCGGCAGGGTGGGGACGGGGCTGCCGCCGCCGGTCACCGGGGACTCCCCGGCGCCGAGACGGCCCCACAGCTCCTCGGGCTCGGCGCCCCACTCGGCACCGGACGCGCCCGGGCGCGCGCCCTCGCGGAGGGCGGTCTCCTGCGGGTCCAGGCCGTGCTTGACGTACCCGGCCCGCGAGCCGAGGACGCGGAAGCGCGGGCCGAGCTGGGCGGTGGTCGCGGAGACGTACAGGTGGGAGCGGACCCCGCTCTCGTGGGTGAGCGCGATGAACGTGTCGTCGTCGGTCCGCGCGCCCTCGCGACGGACGTCCGTCTCGGCGTACACCGACGTCACCGGGCCGAACAGGACCAGCGCCTGGTCGACGACATGGCTGCCGAGGTCGTACAGCAGGCCGCCGATCTCCGCCGGGTCGCCGGACTCCCGCCAGCCGCCCTTGAGCTGCGGACGCCAGCGCTCGAACCGTGACTCGAAGCGGTACACCTCGCCCAGCTCGCCGTCGGCGATCAGCCTGCGCAGGGTGAGGAAGTCGTTGTCCCAGCGGCGGTTCTGGAAGACCGACAGCAGCAGGCCGCGCCTGTCGGCCAGCTCGGCCAGCGTGCGGGCCTCGGCCGCCGTGCCCGCGACGGGCTTGTCCACGACGACCGGCAGACCGGCCTCCAGCGCGGCGGTGGCGAGCGGGACGTGGGTCTTGTTGGGGGACGCGACGACGATCAGGTCCAGTTCGTCCGCGCGCGCCCACAGCTCGTCCGCCGAGGCGGCGACCGTGACGTCCGGGTACTCGGCGCGGGCCTGCGCCTGCCGCTCGGGGTTGGAGGTGACGACCGTGTCGAGCGCGAGGCCCTGGGTCGCGGCGATCAGCGGGGCGTGGAACACGGAACCCGCGAGGCCGTAGCCGACGAGGCCGACGCGGAGGGGAGTGCCAGTCATGCGTCCTACTTTCGCAACGCTGTTGCCAAAGTGCAAGAGGGGGACACAATGGGCGGGTGAACAGGACGTACGGCGGTGGCATGCGAGGCGCGGGCGGCGGGGCCAATCTGCTCGCCCTGCGCAGCCACAACACCGCGCTGGTGCTGGACCTGCTGCGCACGGCCGGGGCGGAGGGGATCAGCCGGCTGGAACTCGCCGAGCGCACCGGGCTCACCCCGCAGGCGGTCAGCAAGATAACCGCCCGGCTGCGTGAGGAGGGCCTCGCCGCGGAGGCCGGGCGGCGGGCGTCCACGGGCGGCAAGCCGCGGACGGTGCTGCGGCTGGTGCCGGAGGCGGGGCACGCGGTGGGTGTGCATCTGGACCGCGACGAGCTGCGGGCCGTGCTGGCCGATCTCGACGGCACGGTGGTGGCGCGGCGGCATACGGCGCTGGATCTGGGGGCGGGCGCGGAGGCGGTGCTGGGGCGGGTCGCGTCCGTGGTGGGGGAGCTGGGGACGGAGGTCGCGGGCGTGCGGTCGCTGCTGGGGGTGGGCGTCGCGCTGCCCGGGCCGCTCGACCATCGGCGGGGGGTGCTGCACCGGGTGACGGGGTTTCCCGAGTGGGACGGGTTTCCGCTGCGGGAGGCGTTGTCCGCGCGGCTGGGCTCCGTCCCGGTCGTCGTCGACAAGGACACCAACGCCGTGGCGCTCGGGCTGGCCGTCGGGGGTGAGGGCGGGTCCTTCGCCTATCTGCACCTCGGCACGGGGCTCGGGGCCGGGCTGGTGATCGGCGGGAGTGTGCACCGGGGGCCGCGGACCGGGGCGGGGGAGTTCGGGCACCAGGTGGTGCAGCTGGACGGGCCGCCGTGCGGGTGCGGGGACCGGGGGTGCGTGGAGGCGCTGTGCCTGGCGGCGGTGGCGCGGGGGGAGACGGAGGAGGCGGCTCGGGTGCTGGGGACCGGGGCGGCGAATCTGGTCGGGTTGCTGGACATCGATCGGGTGCTGGTGGGCGGGCGGACGGTGGAGGGGGCGCCGGAGGCGTTCGTGTCCGGTGTGCGGGAGGTGCTGGAGGCCCGGGCCCGGCGGACGGGGGAGGAGTGTGCGGCGGTGCGGTCGGTGCCCGGGGAGGGGCGGGTCGCCGAGGGGGCGGCGCAGTTGGTGCTGGCGCCGGTGTTCGGGCAGGACGGGTGAGCGGTCCACGGTGTGGTGCCGGGCGGGGGTACCGCGCAGCCCGGCACTGTCAGCGGCCGGGGCCGCAGCACCCTTCAGGGGCGCGGGGAACTGCGCGAACAACCACGGACCATCCGCACCCGGCGATGCAGCGGCACGACTGCCCGCGGCTGGCGGGGGTGCGCTGTCGGCGGCCGGGGCCGCAGCACCCCTCGGGGGCGCGGGGAACTGCGCGAACAACCACGGACGACCCGCACCCGGCGATGCAGCGGCACGACTGCCCGCGGCTGGCGGGGGTGCGCTGTCGGCGGCCGGGGTTGCAGCACCCCTCGGGGGCGCGGGGAACTGCGCGAACAACCACGGACGACCCGCACCCGGCGATGCAGCGGCACGACTGCCCGCGGCTGGCGGGGGTGCGCTGTCGGCGGCCGGGGCCGCAGCACCCCTCGGGGGCGCGGGGAACTGCGCGAACAACCACGGACGACCCGCACCCGGCGATGCAGCGGCACGACTGCCCGCGGCTGGCGGGGGTGCGCTGTCGGCGGCCGGGGTTGCAGCACCCCTCGGGGGCGCGGGGAACTGCGCGACCGGCCACGGACGACCCGCACCCGGGACGATTTAGGCTGGGGCCCACAGGGCCCGACGACGGCAGGAGATCGTGTACATGGCAGACCGCAAGCCCATCGAGTCCTGGCTCACCGACATGGACGGGGTGCTGATCCACGAAGGTGTGCCGATTCCCGGGGCCGACGCCTTCATCAAGAAGCTGCGCGAGACCGGGCGGCCCTTCCTGGTGCTGACCAACAACTCGATCTACACCCCGCGCGACCTGCACGCCCGGCTGCGCCGGATGGGGCTCGAGGTGCCGATCGAGAACATCTGGACGTCCGCCCTGGCCACCGCCAAGTTCCTCGACGACCAGCGGCCCGGCGGCTCCGCGTACGTCATCGGCGAGGCCGGCCTGACCACCGCGCTGCACGACATCGGCTACATCCTCACCGACCACGACCCCGACTACGTGGTCCTCGGCGAGACCCGCACGTACTCGTTCGAGGCGATGACCAAGGCGGTGCGGCTGATCAACGCCGGGGCCCGGTTCATCTGCACCAACCCCGACGAGACCGGCCCCTCCACCGAGGGCCCGCTCCCGGCGACCGGCGCGGTGGCCGCGCTCATCACCAAGGCGACCGGCCGGCAGCCCTACTTCGCGGGCAAGCCCAACCCGCTGATGATGCGCACCGGACTGAACACCATAGGCGCGCACTCCGAGAGCAGCGCGATGATCGGCGACCGGATGGACACCGACGTGCTGGCGGGCATCGAGGCCGGCATGAAGACGTACCTGGTGCTGACCGGGCTGACCCGGCCGGAGCAGGTGGAGAACTTCCCGTACCGGCCGAGCAGGGTCGTCGACTCCATCGCGGACATCGTCGACCTCGTCTGATCGTCGTACGGCCGTTTCGCCGTACCTCGTTCACCCGACCGGTCCAGTGTCGCGCGTAAGGAGGTGCGGGGCCGGACCGGGCGGGGGAACCTCCAGAGTGTCTGGAGGTTCACGATGGGTAAGCGGCGACTCGCACTCTGCGCGGGTGTCCTGGCCGTCACCGCGTTCGGTCCGGCGGCCTGTGCGGCGTACGCGGCGGACGGCGGGGGCGTCTCGGCGGTCCCCGCGACTTCCGCGCCCGGCGGCGACATCGCCCTCAGGGTGACCGGGTGCGACGCGCGCGAGGCGGTCGCGCAGTCCCCGGCGCTGGTGTCCGACGCCCGCCTCACCCCCGGCGACGACGGCGACGGCCTCACGGGCGACGGGCGGGTACGGTCCACGCTCACCGCCGGGACGTACACGGTGACCGTCGCCTGCGACGGCACGGAGCACAAGGGCACCGTCGAGGTCGTCCGGAACCCCACGCCCGCCGCGGGCGCCGAGCCCTCCGCGCATCCCTCGCCCGTCGCCCCCGTGAACGCCGGAGCCGGCGGCGCGGCACGGGACCTCGCCGACGGCCCCGAGCGGCACGGGCCCGGCACCGCGCAGACGGTGGTCGCCCTCGCCCTGGCCGGGACCGCCGCCCTCACCGTGCACCGGACGGCCCGGCGTCAGGCGCGGCGCGGCCGGAGGACGGGTTGACCGGCATCATGCGCGACCTGACGAAACGGCTGCCCGCCGGCGCGGTCTGGGTGGCGCTGCTGCTCGGACTGTGGCTGTGGGGGCAAGGACTCACCGAGGTGCCCGCCGGGACGGCCGGACCGGCCACCGGCGACATGGCGGCGGCCGGACGCCCGCCCCTGACCGACCTGCCCACCGTGCACCGGCCGCTGAAGGCCGCCGACCCGCTCACCCTCGACATCCCCGGCCTGGACCTGCGCGCCCCGGTCGCCGCCCGCGGCCTGGACGAGCGCGGCGCCCCCGACCCGCCGCCGCCGGACCGCCCGGGCGAGGTCGGCTGGTACGCGGCCGGCACCGCCCCCGGCGCGGAGGGCGCCGCGCTGATGGTGGGGCACCTCGACACCGAGACGCGGCCCGCCGTCTTCCACCGGCTGGACACGCTGGAGCCCGGCCAGGAGATCCGGGTGGCCCGCAGCGACGGCACGGTCGCCGAGTTCACCGTCGAGGACGTCCGCGTGCTCGACCGGGACGGCTTCGACGCCCAGGAGGCGTACGGCCCGCGCCATGAGGGGCGCGCCGAGCTCCGGCTGATCACCTGCGGGGGCGCCTTCGACCCCGCGGCCGGCGCCTACGAGGCCAACGTCGTCGTCTCCGCGTACCTCACCGACGTCTCGGCGCCCCGCACCGACGCGTGACAGTCCCGGACCGGTCGCATTCCGTGATCGGCGCAGGTGGGCGTGGATCCGGCCACGTCGCGCACGGCGGGCCCCACGACGCCCCGGGTCCGCTGTAACAGGCCGTGGACAAGCGGCACTCGGCCGTCCTGGCGGGCCGTGCGGTGTGCCAGGATTGGGGCTCGGAACACTTGGAACAAGTGCACCCAAGGGGGGTTGGATGTACGGCAGCAGGGGGGTCGGGGCGTTCGCCGGGGGGCGGGCGTCCGCAGCGGTGCTGGGGGCGGCGCTGCTGCTCACGGGATGCTCCTCGGGAGGTGACGACCAGAAGGAGGGCTCGGCCGCGGCCGTCGTCACGCAGCAGCCGAAGGAGGCGGACCCCTTCTGGGTCAACCCGGACGGTGTCGCGGCGCGCGAGGTCGGCGAGCTGCTGGGGGACGGCAGGAAGGCCGAGGCGCAGCAGCTCAGGAAGATCGCCGAGCAGCCCGTCGCGGAGTGGATCAACCCGGAGAACGCCGAGGAGCAGGCGCGGGAGTTCACCGAGGGCGCCGACCGGGCCGGCCGCCGCGCGGTGCTGGTCCTCTACAACATCCCGCACCGCGACTGCGGCCAGTACTCGCAGGGCGGGGCCGCCGACGGCGACGCCTACCGGGACTTCGTCGACGCGGTGGCCGAGGGCATCGGGGACCGCCCGGCGACGGTGGTGCTGGAGCCGGACGCGGTGCTGCACCTGGTCGACGGCTGCACCCCGCAGGAGTTCCACGAGGAGCGCTACGACCTCCTCAAGGGCGCCGTCACCCGGCTGAAGGACCTGAAGAACACCAAGGTGTACCTGGACGCGGGCAATGCCGGCTGGGGCAGCCCCGACCAGATCCACGAGCCGCTGAAGCGGGCCGGGATCGAGCAGGCCGACGGCTTCGCGGTGAACGTCTCGAACTTCTACACCACCGAGGACTCCATCGCCTACGGCAAGAAGCTGTCCGCCGAGGTCGGCGGAAAGCACTTCGTCGTGGACACCAGCCGCAACGGCAACGGCCCCTACACGGACGGCGATCCGGACGAGCGCTGGTGCAACCCGCCCGGCCGGGCGCTCGGCGAGACCCCCACGACCCGCACGGCCGACCCGCTCGTCGACGCCTATCTGTGGATCAAGCGCCCGGGGGAGTCGGACGGCGAGTGCAAGGGCGGCCCGAAGGCCGGCGAGTGGTGGGAGGACTACGCCCTGGACCTGGCGCGCGCGTCGGCGAACTAGCGGCAGGGCAGCGCGCGTACACGAAGGGGGGCGCCGTGCGATCGCACGGCGCCCCCCTCTGTCGTACCGGCGGGCGCGCTACGGCACCCGCACCCACTGGGCCTTGCTGGGCGTGCCGTCGCCGTCGGTGACGAACAGCATGTACCAGCCGGACTGCACCAGGTTCTTGTTCTTCGGCACGGTCACCGTGACCTCGTCGCCGTCGGTCGTGAAGTCCAGGGCGATCGAGCGCTGGTCCACGTCGGTGACGTGGGTGGTGGCGCTCGGCCGGATCAGCCGGACCTTCTTGACCGACGCCGCGTCCTGCGAGGTGAACGTGCCGGACCCGCCGCGCCTGATGGTCTGCGGCCCCCCGGAGAGGTCGGGCTGCTCCTCGTCGCCGTAGAGGTACGGCGGGGTGTAGATCTCGATGCGCTGCTCGAACTTGCCCGGCTTGGTGTTGGCCTTGTCGGCGAACAGCGAGTCCGAGCCGAAGAACATCACGCGGCCGTCGGGCAGCAGGATGGAACCCGAGTGGTAGTTGCGGCCCACCAGCGGGTCGGCGACCCGCCGCAGCTCGTTCTTCTCCGTGTCGTAGATCCGCGCCTCGAGGATGTTGGAGTCGCCGCGGCCCCGGTAGTCCTCCGAGCCGCCGGAGATCAGCACCTCGTCGTTCGGCAGGATCGACGCCTGCGGGTAGCGGGTGCCCTTGTCCAGCGACGGCCCGTCGACGAACGTCGGGTCGTCGGCCTTCAGGTCGACGATCCTGGTCTTCTCACTGGAGCGCGGGGACTCGCCCACCCCGCCGCCGCCGATGACCATGTACTTCTCGTCCTGGGCGGGCGGCAGCAGCACCGTGCCGGACGTCTCCATCAGCTCGGGGTCGCTCAGCCCGGGGATCTTCTTGAACTTGTTGGTCTTCACGTCCCAGACGCCCGGCTCGCGGCCGACGTCGTCCGGTCCGTAGCCCGCGTTCGACCCGGAGTAGAAGATCTTGCCGTTCTGCATCAGGAACAGCGCCGGGTACGTGGGGAACTGCCGCTCCTTGTCGGTGTACTCCCACTCCTTGGTCTCCGGGTCGTAGATCTCGTTCTTGCCCGGGACCAGCTGGCCGATGTCGTCGAGGCCGGAGACGCTGAGGATCTTCCCGTCGCTCAGGGTGGTGAGCGTCGGGTACCAGCGGGCCTCCTTCATCGGGTCGACCTTGATGTACTTCTCGGCGACCGGGTCGAACTCGTAGGCGTCCCGGATGCCCTGGAAGTCCTTCTTGTCCAGGGCGAGCTTCTCGGCGATGCCGTACGTGTTGCGCGCGTCGGCGCCGGAGAGCCCCTGCACCCGGTAGTTGTCCTGCGTGCCGGTCTCGTACTCGGCGCCCTCCTTCTGCGCCTCGACGTAGATGCGGCCCACGCCCGGGGTGGTGCCGAGGAACTCGCCCGTCTCCGGGTCGAACTTCTTCTCGGCGCGCGGCACGAGCACCGGGTCCTTGGAGACGAAGGTCTTGCCGTTCTCCTTGCCGGTGAACCTGGTGCCCGCCGGCAGGGTGATCGGTTTGTCCGGGTTCTCGTTGTGGACGAGCATCAGGCCGCCGGCCTTCTTCACGTCGCCCTTGAGCTTCTCGTACCGCTTGGTGCCGCCCGCGATCAGCAGGTTGCCGTTGGCGAGCTGCGTGTGCCCGGTGCAGAACAGGTCGTTCGGCGTGGGCACCTTCTTGATGGTGCCCTTGACCGGGTCCCAGATCCGGGTGTCGTACTTCTTCGCGTCGAAGTTGTCCTGGTTGTTGCCCGACCCCGCGACGAGCAGCACCTTGCCGGTGCGCAGCAGCGCCGCGTGGATGGTGTTCTGCCGGTACTCCTCGGGAAACTCGACGATCTCCCACTTGCCGTTCGCGGCCTTGTACTCCGGCTGATTGATCTTGTACTGGTGGTATTTCTCCGTCCCGAAGCGGTAGAGCCACGGGCCGTTCATCCCGGCCAGCGCGAGCACCACCGCCGTGCCTATCGCGATCCGACGGGCGCGACGGCGGCCTGCACGGTCAGTCATTCCTTACGTCCCCCAAGTCCACCAAGGGCGATCTGCATGGTCTGGTCGTCACCGGGGTTGCCGCCCCCGGGGCCTCCCGGCCCTTCGGGGCCCCCTGGTCCGCCCGGTGCGCCGTGGGAGCCGGCCCAGTGGGGCCGGGGCTGCGGCTGGTGCGGGGCGTGCTGCTGCTGGGGCATCCGCACGCCGTCGGCCGGGGTCGCGTCCTCGCGCCGGTGCCCCGCCGCGTGCGCGCCGGGCTTCTTCCGGTCCTGCCGCATGCCATGACGCCAGGCGAACATCGGCGCCGCGGTGATGAGCAGGGCGAAGGTGGCCCAGATGACCATCGCCGGGTGGGAGTGCCCGAAGACGAAGCCCGCGGCGATGGAGCCACCGAAGATCAGAATGAAGTACCAGTGGTAGCGGAAGGTGCCGAACCAGGTGTCCGGGCTGGCCGAGTCGCCCTTCGGGGTGACCACGAACTTGCTCTTGCGGCGCAGCACCGAGTCGATCAGCGCCTTCGCGTAGAGCGGGGCCGACAGCGCGGACATCACCATGCCGGCCACACCGCCGGAGCCCTCCGGCTCGTGCGGGGAGACGTTGTGCCGGCGGTTCCAGACGTACAGGCCGATCTGCAGCGCGGAGGCGTTGCCGTAGAGCATCAGCCAGACGGCCGGGTCGATGTTCACACCCGAGGCGCCCAGGCCCAGGAACAGCGCGCAGCTGAGCGCCGCGAGGATCCAGTTCAGGGCGGACATCGGATAGAAGATGATCATCATCGTGTAGTTGAAGAGCTTGCTCGGCGGGAGCGAGAACCAGCCCTTCCAGTACTGCTTGAGGATCGTCTCGTACGTACCGCGCGACCAGCGCATCTGCTGGGTGAAGAAGTCGGTCCAGGCGTTGGGGCCCTCGCCGACCGCGAGCACGTCCGGGGTGTAGACCGAGCGCCACTTCCGTCCGGTCTCCGGGTTCTTCGCCCGGTGCATCTCGAACCCGGTCGCCATGTCCTCGGTGATCGAGTCGTACAGGCCGCCGATCTGCTTCAGCGCCTTGATGCGCACCGCGTTGGAGGTGCCCACGAACATCGGGGAGCCGTAGCGGTTGCCGGCGCGCTGGATCAGCGCGTGGAAGAGGAACTGCTGGGACTCGGCGGCCTTGGTGACGAAGTTGTCGTAGTTGCCGTAGACCTGCGGGCCGATGACGAAGCCGACGTCCGGGTCGCGGAAGAAGCCGAGCATCCGCTCCAAGTAGTTCGGCAGCGGCACGTGGTCGGTGTCCACGGAGGCGAAGAAGTCGTAGTTGTCGCCGTGCGCGTCCAGCCAGGCGTTGTAGTTGCCGTGCTTGGTCTTCGCGCGGTGCGGGCCCTTCTTCTGGTTCCACTTCGCGACGCCCTTGCGGGAGAAGTGGTGCACGCCGAGTCGCTCGCAGACCGCCTTCACCTCGGGGTCGTCGCCCTCGTCGAGCAGCCAGACGTGCATCAGGCCCCGGTGGCGGATCTTGACGGCCGCCTCCAGGGTCTTCGTCACCATCTCCAGCGGCTCCTTGCCGGGCACGAAGGAGGTGAGGAAGGCCACCCGGGTGCCGGTCTCGGGCACCACGGGGATCGGGTCGCGCGCGACGAGCGTGGCGTGCGCGTTCGACACCACGTTCATGCAGCGGAAGAGCTCGATCAGACCGATCGACACGAGCATCACGACGTCGAGGGCGGGCAGCCACTCGAACGCCGGGTAGTCGCGCTCCGTCCAGTGCGACGGCTGGAGCAGCCACACCAGCAGCACCAGCGACAGCACGGGGGCAGCCAGCAGCATCAGCGCGATGCGGATGCGGTGCGGCTCCTGCGAGATCAGCGAGCGGTACTGGACCTTGTACGGCTTGTTCGGATCAGGCTGGGTGAGGGGACCCGCGAGGCGGCTGTAGTGCTCGTAGTCGTATCTGGGCAGCGCTTTCTTGATCCGGCGGAACGTACCCGTGTTCCAGTTCCGATGGCCGGGCACCCGCAGCTGGGTGGTCTGGGACGGGTCGTCGTCCCGGTGGGCGCCCGTCGGCGTCGACGTCATGAGTCATCCCCCCACACGCGGCAAGAGCGCGTGTTTCGTCGCTTTCTTACGTCCGGGCCGGTCCCCCTCGACCTCCGGACGTGTCAGTGGCGGACCGCGGTCACCACGTCACGCACACCTTATAGACACGACTTCGTGTCCTTCCGGTTGCATGATCCCCCTTCGGTGCCGGCGCGGTGGAACGGGGTCCCTCACCCCGTCCCCGCCGGCGGCCGGTGCTCCCCCGATCCCCTCAACGACCGCGACGGCGCGGACCGTTGAAGGGACCCAGGGTCCCGGTTCGCTCCTCATGATCGCAAGGTGCGAAACACGGTGCAGACCGGGCAAAGGGGGACCTTTGTGACACCCGAGGGTGTCCTGTGGTGTCACAGTTCCGTACGGGCCGCGAGAGCGAGGCGCTCAACGGGGGCGAGAGAGTTTCCGGCCAAAAGCCGACGGGCTCCTCGTGGAACGAGGAGCCCGTCGTGTCGGTGCGCCGCCAGGGACTCGAACCCCGGACCCGCTGATTAAGAGTCAGCTGCTCTAACCAACTGAGCTAGCGGCGCCTGCTGACGGAAGAACTCTACAGGACCCCGGAAGCTGCTCGTGACCACCCCGGCCCGCCGCCCGCCACCCGGGGCGTCCGGAGGAGGGGCGCTTTACATCATTCGGACCGTCAAAGTGCGCGCCCGGATGACCGTTGCGACACTGACGCTCGTGCGCAGATGCGGAGAAACGTTCCGGGAATGTGAGGGAAGTCGCATGGGGTCTCCGGTGTGCGAGGAATGCGGTCCCGCCGGAGACCACGCGTCCCCCGGACGAGCGGGTGAACGGCGGGAGCGGCCGCTTCCCCGCGCGGGGCGGCCGCGGCGCTCCCTGGCGCACCGCGCCGCCCTCGTGGTGGCCGCGGTCGCGTCCGCCGCGTTCGGCGCGCACCCGGTCCCCGCGGTCGCCGCCCAGGACACCCGGGTCTCCGCGGGCCAGGGCGTCCCCGCAGATCAGGGAAGCGGCGGGCAGGGCGCGCCGGGTCCCCTGTTCGGCTCCGACGGGCGCACGGGTCCCGCGCTGCCGCCCGGGACGGTCCCCGCGATCAGCCGGACGGACATCGTCAGGCGGGCCGCCTCCTGGGTCAGCCAGAAGGTGCCCTACAGCGTGTCCTCCTACTGGTCCGACGGATACCGGCAGGACTGCTCGGGCTATGTGTCGATGGCCTGGAAACTGCCCGGCAACGAATGGACGGGAAGCCTCGCGCAATACGCCGAGAAAATCACCAAGGCGGAACTCCAGCCGGGTGACATCCTCCTGTTCCACAATGCGTCCGACCCGTACAACGGTTCGCACGTCGTCATTTTCGGCGGGTGGGCGAACTCCGCCCGCACCCAGTACGTCGCCTACGAGCAGACCCCGCCGCACACCCGCAAGATGACGACGCCGTACGCCTACTGGAACAACTCGGCGCGCTATGTGCCGTACCGCTACAAGGGCGTGACCGACGGAACCGCGGGAGCCGCCCCGGAGACCGCCGCGCCCGTCCTGCCCACGCCTTCGGCCGAGCCGCAGGTGGCGGATTCCCCACCCGTCACCGAGGGCGCGGACGCCGTCGTGGCGGGCGGCGGGACGCCGGTGCCCGCCGTGCCCGACGGACCGCGCGGGACGGACGCCGGGGAGGGGGCGGCCGGTGTGGCGCCGGTGCGGCGGGGCGCCGCCGCGGACGGTGCTCCCGGTCCGTCGGGCGGACGGTCCGGCGGATCCCTCGACGGCTCAAACGGAGGTTCCGCTTCTGCCCCGGTGGGCCTTCTCGCCGCGCCCGCCGCGCACGGGGTGCCGGGCCGGGAGCCGTTTCGCCCGGGTGCGGAGAACGAGCACGTCACCCGGCTGGGCCGGCAGCCGGTGGCGAAGGGATCCGGCCGGCACGGCACCCAGGGGACCGGCCCGCGCCGGGGCGATGAGGACCGGCGCGACGTGGCCGGCTTCCAGCGGGCCCAGGGCCTGCGGGGCGGGGCGGCGGACGGCGTCCCGAACCCGGAGACCTGGCAACGGCTCTTCGCCTGACCCGACCGGGGCGCCGGGCTTCCGCCCCCGCCCGAGTCCCTCGATGTGACGCATCTGGCGCGGAGGCTGGAGGCACGCATGACCACCACGACACCCCACATCCCCGAGCACGTCCCCGAGTCCGAGGGGCCCGACGACGGCTTCGCGGCCGCCCGCCCGGCCCGGCTGATCCACACCGAGTCCACCACCGAGATCCCCGTCCACCTGCTGTTCCGTGAGGAACCCTCGGCGCCTCCCGCGGAGGCGAAGCCGCGGCCCGCGGTCGTCGCCCACCGTCCCCTGCCCGAGAAGGAGGACCGGGACACCCGGGACATCGGGGTAAGGGCCCGCGCGTCCGCGCCCGGCGTCGACCCGGAGATCGTGGAGCGGCCCGCGCGGGTGCTGCCGGGGATCGCCGGGGTGTTCGCGGGGGTGTGCGGCGCCGCGGGCTGCGCGGTCACCGCGTGGTGGGCGGGAGTGCTGCCGCCGCTCGCGGCGGAGGCGTTCGGACCGTCCGCCGGGGCCGGCGGTCCCGGGCCCGCGCAGTGGGCGGCGTTCGCCGGGGCCGGGGCGCTCGGGCTGTTCGGCTTCGGCGGTCTGGCCCGCGGGCGGACCGGACGGGCCTGGGTGCTGGAACTGTTCGGCCGTTACCGGGGGACCGTGCGGGGGACCGGACTGCTGTGGGTGAACCCGCTGTTGCTGCGCCGCCGGGTCGACGTGCGGCTGCGGCACTGGCGCGGTGAGCCGCTCCCCGCGGCGGACCGGGGCGGGGTGGCGCTGCGGGTGTCGGTGCTGGTGGTGTGGCGGGTGCGGGACACCGCGCGGGCGACCCTGGGCGTCGAGGACCACGAGGGGTATCTGCGGGCGTGCGTGGAGGCGGCGCTGCTGCGGGTGCCGGTGGCCGCGCCGGGCGCCGGGCGGGGCGCGGTGCAGGCGACGCAGGACGCGCTGACCCGGCTGGTGGCGGCGGACGCCGGGCCGGTGGGGGTGGAGGTGTGCGCGGTGCGTCCGCTGCGGGTGGAGTACGCGCCGGAGGTGGCCGCCGCGATGCACCGGCGCCGGATCACGGCGCTGGACGCCCGGCACCGGGCGAGCGTGATCGGCGCGGTCGTGGACTCGGTGGAGGACACCGTGACCCGGCTGACCATGCGCGGCCTGGTGGACCTGGACGACTACGAGCGCCAGGTGCTGGTGAAGGACCTGACGGTGGCGTTCTACGCGGGGCGGGGTGAGACCGGGGTCTGAACGGAGGGCGACCGCGGAGGGAAACAACCCCCGCGATTGGTATGGACATGTTCAACAACCGTCCTTACCCTGAGACTTGGTCTAGACCTGCACCCCTGACAAACTCCCCCACGATCCAGGAGCGGCAGCATGCGTAAACGGACCAAGCTGTACGCGGCCGCGGTGGGACTGGCCACGACCGGAGCGCTCATGCTCTCCTCCGGCGGCGCCAGCGGCCACGGCTACACCGACCTGCCGGTCAGCAGGCAGAAGCTCTGCCAGAACGGCGGCGTCTCCAACTGCGGCGCCATCCAGTGGGAGCCGCAGAGCGTCGAGGGCCCGAAGGGCTTCCCGGCGGGCGGCCCCGCCGACGGCAAGCTCTGTTCGGCCGGCAACGCGTCCTTCGCCCCCCTCGACGCCCCGCGCACCCCGTCGGGCGGCGCCTGGCCCACCACCCGGGTGACCGGCGGCCAGGAGTACACCTTCCGGTGGCAGTTCACGGCGATGCACGCCACCACCGACTTCAAGTACTACGTCACCAAGCCGGGCTGGAACCAGAACCACAACCTGTCCCGGTCCGACCTCAACCTCACCCCGTTCCTGACCGTCCCCTACAACGGCCAGCGTCCGCCGCAGACCCTGTCGCACAGCGGCCGGCTGCCCACCGGGCTCAGCGGCCACCACGTGATCCTCGCGGTGTGGACGGTCCATGACACGGGCAACGCGTTCTACGCCTGCTCCGACGTGACCTTCTGACAGGTCCCCGGGCACGTCAAAGGGCCTCTCGCTCCCACGAGAGGCCCTTCTCGGTGCGCCGCCAGGGACTCGAACCCCGGACCCGCTGATTAAGAGTCAGCTGCTCTAACCAACTGAGCTAGCGGCGCATGACTCCCGCCGTCCGCTTCCGCGGTCGGCGACGGGAAAAATCATACCTGGTCCGAGAGGGTGCTCCCGACCACTCCCGCCGAGGCTCAGATCGCCAGCGACAGCAGCACCGGGGCGGCGTTGCGGTTGAGGGCGTCGGCGGCCCTGCGCAGCCGGTGGGCGTGGGCCAGCGGCAGGGACAGCGCCAGGCATCCCGCCGTGGACCCGGCGGTGAGCGGGACGGCCGCGCACACCGTGCCGACCGCGTACTCCTGGAGGTCCAGGACCGGAACCGTCGGCGGCTGCGCGGCGAGCTTCGACAGCAGCAGGCGGTCGCTGGTGATGGTGCGCGAGGTGAGCCGGGCCGGGCGGTGCCGGGCCAGGTGGTCGCGCCGGCCCTCGTGGTCCAGCTGGGTGAGCAGGCTCTTGCCGACCGCCGTGGCGTGCGCCGAGTAGCGGAAGTCCACCCACTCGTTCACCTTCGGGGTGGCCGGGGAGTCGGCGTACTGGGTGACCCGGACCTCGCCGTCGACGTACCGGCTGAGGTAGACGGCGGCGCCCACGGAGTCGCGCAGCCGTTCGAGGGTGTGCTGGAGCGTGTCCCGCAGGGCCTGCCGGTGTCCGTCGGCGGAGCCGAGCCGGACGAAGGCGGCCCCGGTGACGTAGGCGCCGTCGGCGATCTGCTCGACGTAGGCCTCGCGGCGCAGCATGCGCAGGAGGGTGGTCAGCCGCTCCGTGGCGATGCCGGTCTCGCGGGCCAGTTCGGTCTCGTTGATTCCTGTGCCGCGCCGCGCCACCGTCTCCAGGACGCGCAGCGCGTCCTGGACCGAGTGGTACGACGCGGTCGGCTCGTGCCTCAGCGCCACGGTTTCCCCCTGCGCTCGCTCGTAGGGCCGCAATCCGGTCAACGAATCCCCTCCACGATAGCCGTCAAAGACGTTGTCGAAGGCGGGGGTTGACAAGATTGCGGCCCTCTGAACTGCGGTGCCGACCCCCTGGCATATGCCAGGGGTATGACCCAGACCGTGGACCTCGGGTGATGCGCCGGGGCACGCTCCGTGACTACAGGACCGCGCTGAGGAATTCCCGCGTCCGGTCGTGCTCCGGCTCGTTGAAGATCTTCTCCGGCGAGCCCGCCTCGATGACCCGGCCCGAGTCGAACATCAGCACCTGGTCCGAGATGTCCCGGGCGAAGTTCATCTCGTGGGTCACGCACAGCATCGTGATGTCCGTGGAGCGGGCGATGTCCCGCAGCACGTCCAGCACGCCGGCCACCAGCTCCGGGTCCAGGGCCGAGGTGACCTCGTCCAGCAGCAGCACCTGCGGGCGCATCGCCAGCGCCCGGGCGATCGCCACCCGCTGCTGCTGGCCGCCGGAGAGCTGGGCCGGGTGCTTGTCGAGGTGGTCGCTCAGCCCGACCATCTCCAGCAGCTCCCGCGCCCGCTCCTCGGCGGCGTCCTTGGACATGCCGAGCACGGTGACCGGGGCCTCGGTGATGTTCCGCAGCACGGTCATGTTCGGGAACAGGTTGAACTGCTGGAAGACCATGCCGATCTTCTTGCGGACCTCGCGGACCTGCTTCTCCGGCGCCGGGAACAGCTGCTGCCCGTCGACGGTGATGACGCCCTCGTCGGGCTTCAGCAGGGTCATCAGCAGTCGCAGGATCGTGGTCTTGCCGGACCCGGACGGACCGATCAGCGTCACGTGCTTGCCGGCGTCGACCGAGAAGTCCAGGTTGTCCAGGACCGTGTGGTCCCCGAACCGCTTGGTGACCCGCTCCAGCCGGATCAGCTCACCGGTCGCGCGCGGGGTCCCGGGCTTCTCTTCGAAGGGGGCGTGGGTGTCAGTGGACAAGGCGTCGCTCCAGGGCTCGCAGGGCAAGGGAGGCCAGGTAGGAGATGACGATGAAGGCCACGCCGATCACCGTCAGGGGCTCGGTGAACTGGAAGTTCTGCTGGGCGAACAGCCGGGCCTGGCCGAGCATCTCCAGGACGGTGATGGCCATCAGCAGGGGCGTGTCCTTCAGCATCGAGATGACGTAGTTGCCGAGCGCGGGCACCACCCGGCGCACGGCCTGCGGCAGGATCACCACGGTCCACGTCCGGCGCAGCGGCAGGTTCAGCGCCGTCGCCGCCTCCCACTGGCCCGCCGGCACGGCCTCGATACCGGCGCGGTAGACCTGCATCGTGTACGTCGAGTAGTGCAGCCCGATGGCGAAGACGCCGGTGGTCATCGCCGAGAAGGTGATCCCCCACTCGGGCAGCACGTAGAAGAGGAAGAACAGCTGCACCAGCAGCGGGGTGTTGCGGACGAACTCCGTGAGGCCGCCGACCGGCCAGGTCACCCAGCGCGTCGGCGCCCGCATCAGCAGCGCCCACACCAGGCCCAGCGCGAAGGAGATCAGCGAACCGAACACCAGGATCTGCAGGGTGACCCACAGACCGTCCCAGAAGTACGGCATGAAGTCGGCGACCGCGCCCCAGTCCCACGTCACGAGACACCACTTCCCTCGGGCACGCGCACGGCGGCGGCCTTCTTCCTCGGCGCCTTGCCGACGCCCGCCTTCAGCTTCTTCTCCAGCCCGCGCATCGACCGGGTGAGCAGGAAGGCGATGGCGAAGTAGATGAGCAGGACGTACGTGTAGATCTCCGCGCTCTCCTGCAGCGCCAGGCGGACCAGGTTGGCGCTGAACGCCAGGTCGCCCATGCCCATGACCGACACCAGGGCGGTGCCCTTGAGCAGCTCGATCAGCAGGTTGGAGAACGGCGGGATCATCTCGGGCACCGCCTGCGGCAGCAGGATGAGCCTCATCCGCTGCCAGGGCGTGAAGCTGAGGGCGATGCCGCCCTCACGCTGGGCCGGGTCGACCGCGGCGAGGGCGCCGCGCACGATCTCCGAGCCGTACGCCCCGTAGGTCAGGCCGAGTGCCAGGGTGCCCGCCCACAGCGGCACGAGCTGCCAGCCGAAGGCCGGCGGCAGCACGAAGAACACCCAGAAGATCATCACCAGCGCGGAGGTGCCGCGGAACACCTCGGTGTAGAAGCCCGCGAGGAAGCGGACGATCCACAGCCGGTGGGTGCGCGCGATGCCGACCACGAACGACACGGCGGTGGCGAGCAGCGCGCTGAGCACGAGCAGCTGGATCGTGACCCAGACGCCTTCGAGTACGCGTTCCCAGAGTCCTGAGGTCATCCGCCGCACAGCTCCTTCGCGGTCAGATCGGTCATCTCGTCCTCGGTGAACCCGAACGGCCTGAGGATGCGCAGCAGCTCGCCGCTCTTCTTGAGCTTCGCCAGCTCCACGTTGAAGGCGTCCCGCAGCTCGGTCTCCGTCGGCCGGAACGCGAACGCGCCGCCGTCGACGTGCGGCTCGCCCCCGACGAGGGGCTTGAACGGCTCGGTGGCCTCGGCCTTGCTCGACTTCTTGACCACCTCACGGGTGGTGAGCGCGGTACCGGCGAAGACGTCGACACGTCCGGCCTCGACGGCGTTCAGGCCGGCCACCTGATCGGGGACGATCAGGATGTCGCTCTCCTTGTAGCCGGCCTCCACGGCGTACGCGATCTCCGCGTAGCCGGTGCCGGTGGCGAACTTCGCCTTCTTCTCGACCACGTCCTGGTAGTCGCGCAGCCCCAGCGGGTTGCCCTTGCGGACGATGAACGAGTCGAGCATCTGGTAGTCGGGGTCGGAGAAGATGACCTGCTCACAGCGCTCGGGGTTCACGTACATGCCCGCGGCCACGACGTCGAACTGCTGGGAGTTCAGCCCGGGTATGAGCGAGCCGAACTCGGTGGGCACGGGCTGCACCCGGTCCACCCCCAGCCGTTTGAAGATGACCTTGGCCAGCTCGGGCGCCTCGCCGGTCAGCTCACCGTCCTTGTCGATGTAGCCGAACGGGATCTCACCGGCGATGCCCAGCCGGACCACGCCCGCCGCCCTCAGCCGCTCGAGCAGGTCGCCGCCGTCCGTCGTGGAGGCGGTCGGCACGCGGGAACACCCCGCCGCGCCCAGCGCGCCGAGCGCCGCGACCCCCGCGAGCAGCGACCGACGCGAGGGCCCGGAGGTCCCTGTGATTCGTCTCAGTGGGTGAAGTGGTGGAGCCATGGCGGCGCCGCTACCCGAAGCGATGCGAGTTATTCCGGCCAGTTTCGGCCCGTCCGGCCGTGGGAGCGGTCTCGACCGGCACGGGACCACGGTGCACGGCCGGCCGATTCCTCGAGATCTCCCTGGTCGGGCGCGAGGTGTCCGGCATCGCGCGGCTGCTCGACGACCGTGCCCCGATCAGCTGTGAAGCCGTCCGGAAATCTCTCCCGCTGTCCGGCGGCGTCCCACGAGGTCCACGCCCTCTCGGTCACCGTCGAGGAGGAGGCGGGACCTCACATACCGCTCATCTCGGCCAACCAGGTGAGCATGTGGGCGGCGTTGCGCCGATGGGGTACCCGGGCGGTGGGACCGTGTCGGGCGCCGATCGACGCGTCCGCACGCTCCGGGACCGTCACGCCGGGCCGGACGCCGGCCGTGCTGCCCGGCCGGGCGGCGCCCGGTCCCGTACTGCCGGAAGCGCCAGGAGAGAAGCAGCAGGAAGGCTGGACATGACCGCACTGGGATTCCTCTACCCCGGCCACTTCGCGGAGGACGACTATCCGCGCATCGAGCAGTTGCTGGGCAGCGACGTCCGCCTGGACCTGGTGCACACCGACATCGGCGAGGACGCGCACCGGGTGGACGTGCTGCGCGAGATGGGCTCGCCCGAACGACTGGCGGCCGGACTGCAGGAACTGCGGCTCTCCGGCGCGGAGGCCGTGGTGTGGGCGTGCACCAGCGGCAGCTTCGTGCACGGCTGGGAGGGCGCCCACGAGCAGGTGCGGGGCCTCGCGCTCGCCGCGGGCATGCCCGCCTCCTCCACCTCCTTCGCCTTCGTGCACGCGATCCGGGAGATCGAGGTACGCCGGGTCGCCGTCGGCGCGACCTACCCCGACGACGTCGCCCGGCTCTTCGCCGACTTCCTGCGGGCCGGGGGAGCGGAGGTCACCGGGGTGCGCAGCTCGGGGACCACCGTCACGGCCGCCGAGGTCGGCGCCTGGGGCGAACGGGAGCTGTTCGCGCTGGCCCGCGCGGCCGACTCCCCGGACGCGGAGGCGCTGCTCCTGCCGGACACCGCCCTGCACACCGTGGCCCACATCCCGGCACTGGAGAAGGAGCTGGGAAAGCCGGTCCTCACCGCCAACCAGGTCACGGCCTGGGAGGGCCTGCGCCTGGCCGACCGCCGCGTCAACGCGCCGGAACTGGGCGCGCTCTTCACCCGGGAGCCGGTCGTCCAGGTGTGACGGGAGATGCCGGTCCGGCACGGACGTGACGAACGCCACCTTCGCCGGCGTACGCCCTCCCGCGCGCCCGGAGCGCGTTCCCGTCGCCGTCTTTGTGCGCCCCGCGAGCTGGGTAGTCACCGGTCGGCGCGCCCGCGGACGCGGGGCCGGCCGGTCCCCGCGGGCCGGACGCCCTCTTGCGGGGGCGCGGGACAATGGACGGTGGCCCTCCGGCACCCGGAGGCCACCGCGACGTACGAAGGAGAAGTCATGGCGGAGCACACGCCGCGCCCGGACCAGCCGCGGCTGCGCCCCGCGCCCCTGCTGTTCGAGCCCGCGCAGGCGGCCTCGGACCCCGAGCATTTCTTCGACCTGGAGTCGATCGAGGATCCGCGCGCGCTGCTGGAGCGGGCCACGGAGCTGACGCTCGCGTTCCGTGCCGCCGCGGACCGGGCGACGGAGTTCCAGGCGATGGCGGCGGCCCAGCTCGCCGACCCCCGGCGCTTCGACCGGCTGTCCACGGCGGACATCGCCGAGCGCGCCGAGTGGACCGAGGACTACGCGAAGAAGATGGTCGAGTTCGGCCGCGACCTGATGCGCGGCGGCGAGGGCCCGGGGCACGTCGACCCCGTGTGAGCCGCGCCGGCGCCCCGGTCCTCCGGCCCGTCGAACGGGTGTGGCATATGCCGGACGACAGGGTACGCGCCCGGCCGGGTCGCCGTCCCGGATTCCGGCAACTCTGCGGAACCGTTCCCTCACGGCACGTAGAAATATCTGTATGAGCAGCACACCGAATGTCTCCGACGTCAGCGGTGTCACCCCGGACGGAGCCGCCTGGCTCGCCTCGGCCGGCGCCGCCCCGCGCGGCGCCCGCACCCTCTGGGGCGAGCGGCCGGACGCTCCGGTGGTCCTGCCCTGCGGCGTCGTCTTCGACGTGGTGAGCGTGCCCGCGATCTTCGGGCGCCGGATGCTGGACCGTCTGTGGGAGGAGGGGCCGGGCTCGGGTCCCGTCGCGGAGTACCGGGGCCGGATGCTGCTGTTCGGCGCCGTGGGCACGGCCCAGCGGCTGCCCGCCCTGCTGAAGTGGGAGGAGTGGGGCGCCCACGGCAGCCGCACGGACGGCGTCCCGCCCCTGCTGTGTCACGGCGCCGGCGACGCGGTGACCGTCCCCGCCCCGTCCGGACCCGCCCGCCCCGACGCGGGACCCCCGGCCCGCTGGCTGGTCGCCCCCGACAGCCGGAGCCCCTGGCTGCCGGGCCCGGAGGTACTGCTCTGGGCGGCGGTCCGGGCGGCCCGTGCCGCCGTGCGGATATCGATTTTTCCTCCCGCCGATCGTGGTGCTAATGTCTACGACGTCAGCAGGCGCCGCTAGCTCAGTTGGTTAGAGCAGCTGACTCTTAATCAGCGGGTCCGGGGTTCGAGTCCCTGGCGGCGCACGACACGTGGAAGGCCTCTCGCGCAAGCGGGGGGCCTTCTGCGCGTGGGTCACGCGTCCGGTCAGGACGCCCGGGCCGCGCGGTCGCCGGTGGTGATCTTGACCGTCCAGGCGCCGGAGGGCGTGCGGCCCTCCACGTCGACGCGGACCGACTCGCCGGGGACCGTGAAGCTCTCGCCGAGGGCGACCGGGGCGTCCGCAAGCGGGGGATAGACCGAGTCCTCCCAGCACCCCTCGGTGTGCGGGTGGGCGTCGATCACCTCGACGGGACCGCGTCCCGAGCGGGTGCCGCTGGACACGCGGTAGACCAGCACCCCCGGCCGGCAGGCCGCGCGGTCGTTGCCGACCGGGCCGCGCACCTCGAAGGCCAGCGCCGTGTCCGCGCCCGTGCGCACCACCGCCAGCTTGGTGCCGCGCCCGAGACCGAACGACGGCGCCCCGGCCGCGCCCGTCACCGGCGTGCCCGGCCCCGCCCCCAGCGGCTCCAGCGTCAGCCGCACCGGACCGCCCTCCTGCACGCACCGCACCTGCCGCGGCTCCAGCCAGCCCAGCTTCCACTTGTGCCAGCCGAACAGATCCGGGGCCAGCGCGAACTGGCTGCCCATCAGGTCCCAGTCCCCGACATGGGTGTCCCAGTCGCCCTTGCCGTCCACCGGCCGGTGGTACAGATCCGGCAGGTCGAAGACGTGCCCCGTCTCGTGCGCCAGCACCAGACGGTCCGGAGGATGGTTCTCGAACACGGTGACGACCCGCCGGATGTCGGCGCCGTCCGCCCGCATCGGCCGGTCCAGGTTGACCACCTTCGTGGCGTCCGAGTCCACCCCCGGCGCGTCCGGATCGGCGACGAGGTACACGATGTCGTAGGCCGAGTAGTCGACGTGCGGATCGGATGCGGCGAGCGCGTCCCGCAGGTAGGCCGCACGGTGCGCCACCGTCCAGTCGCGCTGTACGGCGTACGCCGTCGAGGGGCGCGGCATCCGGATCCACCGCTTCACCGGATGCGCCCGCAGGCTGAACTTCCCGTAGGAGGCCCGCTCGAAGAAGCGGCTGGTCATCGGGAAGTGGTCGGCGGCCAGCTCGTCCGGCGAGGTCAGCGGACGCGAGTCGGGGAACGACAGGAACACCATCACCGCGTCCAGCCGGCTGGTCGGACGCGGATAGGCCGCGTTCCAGGTGTCCAGCCCCTCCGAGTGGTGGGCGTCGGTCCGGGTGAGCACGCACGGCTCCGCCGAGAACGGCTCGGGACCGGACGGCACGCTCACCATGGACGTCGCGGCGAGCGCCGACATCGTCGTGCACATCGCCGCCGTGGTCCGCAGCCGGGGCCGGACACCCGAACGGCCCAGCCGCTGTCGCAGTGCCTCACGACCGAGTCCTCTCGGGGTGAGCTGACGCGGCACGGGGACCTCCGGGAGACGGTTCGCGGGACACCGCACCCAGAGTGGGATGATTTGTCGTACTGCGCCCTGTTCAACTGCACCGCTCGGGTGAGAACGGCGGCAGAACGGGCGGGACCGCGCGCACTGAGCACCGTCCGCACTCACAGAACGTCACAACTGGTCGGAGCCTCGGCAGAAGCCGTCCGTACCCGTGCAGAAACGATCTGGCAGAGATGCGGAACCGGCCCGGAGGCCGGACAGTGGCTGGAAGGGCCCGACGCGGGCCTCTATGATCGGCACACTTTCCGGATGCGGAAGGTGTTTTCCTGCACGACAGCGAGCGAGTGCACTGCGGGAGCGAGTGGTGAGCGGAACGTCCGAAGGGCCGACGCCCGCGACTGAGCTCAATCGGTCGGTCGTCACGGAGAGTGAGAACCCGGCGTCCCCGGGTGCCGGGTCCGCCGAGGCTGCCGAGCCGGTCGGTTCCGCCGGGTCCGCCTCCCCGCGGTCGCCCGCGCCCCCGTCCTACCGCTCCGTCTTCACCGCCGCCCCGCTCGCCATGGCCGTCGTCGACCGGGAGGGCATGGTCACCGGCGCCAACGCCGCCCTCGCCGACCTGCTGGGCCGCGACCAGGACGCCCTCACCGGCGCCGTCGCCGCCGACCTGGTCGACCTCGCCTCCGACGCCCGCACCTGGCACGCCTACCGCGAACTGCTGCGCGGCCGCCGCGCCCGGCTGCGCTGCACCCGCCGGCTGAAACACCCCGAGGGGCACGCCCTGTGGGTCCGGGTCACGGTCGCCCCGCTGCCTTCCGGCGACGGCGGCGTCCTGCTGTCCGTCGCCGACATCAGCGACCACCGCGCCCTCCAGGCCCGGCTCCGCCACCTCCGTATGCACGACCCGGTGACCCGGCTGCCCAACCGCACCCTGTTCTTCGAACGCCTGACCACCGCCCTGGAGGCGGAGTCGTACGCGGAGAGCGGCACCGGCCGGATCGGGCTCTGCTACCTCGACCTGGACGGCTTCAAGGCCGTCAACGACACCCTCGGCCACCGCGTCGGCGACCAGCTCCTCGCCGCCGTGGCCGACCGGCTCACGCGGTGCGCGCAGGACGCGGGCCGGGCCCGGGCCGGGATCCCGCTGGTCGCCCGGCTCGGCGGCGACGAGTTCGCCCTGCTCGTGGAGGACTCCACCGGCACCGAACAGCTCGCCGACCTCGCCGAGTCGCTGCTCGACGCGATCCAGGAGCCGTTCGACCTGTCCGGCCGCCGCCTGAAGGTGTCCGCCTCCATCGGCGTGGTCGAGCGGCACGCCGCCGGGACCACGCCCACCGCGCTGATGCAGGCCGCCGACACCACGCTGTACTGGGCGAAGGCCGACGGCAAGGCCCGCTGGACGCTGTTCGACCCGGAGCGCAACGCCTCACGCGTCACCCGGCAGGCCCTCGTCTCCTCCCTCCGCCCGGCCATCGACCGGGGCGAGTTCGCCCTGGAGTACCAGCCGCTGGTCGGCATGGACGACGACCGCGTGCACGGCGTGGAGGCCCTGATCCGCTGGCACCACCCGCGCTTCGGCACGCTCACGCCGAATCGGTTCATCTCCCTGGCGGAGGAGGACGGTTCGATCGTGCCGCTCGGCCGCTGGGTGCTGCGCACGGCCTGCAGGCAGGCGCGCGCCTGGCAGACGCAGCACCCGGACGAGCCGCCGATCTTCGTCAGCGTGAACGTGGCGGTCCGTCAGGTCTGGGACTCCGACCTGGTCGCCGACGTCGCCGAAACCCTGGAGGAGACCGGGCTGCCCCCGCACCTCCTCCAGCTGGAGCTGACCGAGTCCGCGGTGATGGGCTCCTCGGGCCGGCCGTTGCGGGCGCTCGAAGCCCTCAGCGACATGGGCGTGCGCATCGCCATCGACGACTTCGGCACCGGCTACTCCAACCTCGCCTACCTCAGCAGGCTGCCGGTGTCGGTGCTGAAGCTCGACGGCTCCTTCGTGCGCGGCTTCCAGATCGAGGACCGCGCCGCCAAGGCCAGCCCGGCGGACGAGGTCATCGTCGAGGCGATGGTGCAGCTCGCCCACCGGCTGGGGCTGACCGTCACCGCGGAGTGCGTGGAGACCTCCGCGCAGGCCACCCGGCTGCGCCGGATCGGCTGCGACACCGGCCAGGGCTGGCTGTACTCACGGCCCGTCCCGCCCGACCGCATCTCCGAACTGCTCGGCACACCCGGGGTTCAGGCGGGCGTCGGCAACCCGTAGGCGTCGGCGATCAGTTCGTACGACCGCACCCGGACGTCACCACCGTGCGCGTTGGCGGTGAGCATCAACTCGTCGGCGCCGGTGCGCTTCTGCAGGTCGTCCAGGCCTGCCCGGACCTCGTCCGCCGTGCCGTGGATGACGTTGGCGTTCCAGGACTCCACGAACTCCCGCTCCATCGGGCTGAAGTCGTACGCCTCCGCCTCCTCGGGCGTGGGCACGAGCCCCGGGCGTCCGGTGCGCAGCCGCACCATGTTCAGCGCGGCGGCCAGCACCTGGCGGCGCGCCTCCTTCTCGTCGTCGGCGGCGAGCGCGGCGACCCCGATCAGCGCGTAGGGCGCGTCCAGCACCTCGCTCGGCCGGAAGCTCTCCCGGTACAGGTCGAGGGCGGGGACGGTGTTCTGCGCGGAGAAGTGGTGCGCGAAGGCGAACGGCAGGCCGAGCACGCCGGCCAGCCGCGCGCTGAACCCGGAGGAGCCGAGCAGCCACACCGGCGGCCGGTGCGGGGACTGCACCCCGCCGGGCGAGGTGGCCTGCACAGGGCCGGGCACGGCGTGGATGCGCCGGTACGGGTGCCCGTCGGGGAAGTCGTCGTCCAGGAAGCGGGTGAGCTCGGCGAGCTGCTGCGGGAAGTCGTCGGCGCCCTCGTTCAGCCGGTCGGTGCGGCGCAGGGCGGCGGCCGTCGCCCCGTCGGTGCCGGGCGCCCGCCCCAGCCCCAGGTCGATCCGTCCCGGCGCCATGGCCTCCAGCGTGCCGAACTGCTCGGCGATCACGAGGGGCGCGTGGTTGGGCAGCATCACACCGCCCGACCCGAGCCGGATCCGCTCCGTGTACGCGGCCAGGTGCGCGAGGATCACGGCCGGCGAGGAGGAGACCACGCCCGGCATGGAGTGGTGCTCGGCCACCCAGTACCGGTGGAACCCGCGCGCCTCGGTGAGCTTCGCCAGCTCCACGCTGGTCCGCAACGCGTCGGACGCGGTCCGCCCGGCACCCACCGTGACCAGGTCGAGAACGGAGAGGGGAACGGGGGCGGTGCCGTGTGCCGTGCCCCTGATCTCGTCGCCTGCGGTCACGTGGGTGCCTCCTGTCGGACGTCTTCGCACTCGGTGCATGTGCGGTGGGGGGAACAGGGGGTGGTCCCCGGTTATTCCCCCGGCCCGCCCGGCACCGGCGCGCGCCGGACGCCGACGCGGCCCCCGTCCCGCCTCAGGGCCGCCAGGCCACCCGGTGCTCCGCCAGATGCGACAGCACCGCGTGGTTCGCCTCCCAGCCGTCCGGGAACTTCACCAGCGTCCCGAGCTGGACCGGTTCCGTGGACGGGTAGTCGTCCAGGAGGTCCGTCACGCCCTCGCGGCAGACGACGATGCACGCGTGGCGGTGGCGGGAGGCGAGGACGCAGAGGCGGCCCGTCTCCAGGTGGAACGCCGTCGCGTCGGGGCGGCCGGAGAGGGGGTGGAGGACGACCGTCACGTCGTACTCCCGGCCCTGGAGGCGGTTCGCCGTGTCGACGGTCACGTCGCTCACACCCAGGTCCGCCAGCGCCGAACGGATCGCCGCCGCCTGGTCGCGGTGGGCCGTGCCGACCGCGACGCGGTCCGCGGTGAGCAGCGTCGGGTCGGGGGAGCGCTCGGAGACCGCCGCGCCGCCCCGGTCCAGCAGCCGGCGCACCACGAGGGCGACCGCCCCCACCGCCTCCGGGTCGGTGCGCGGGGTGTGGCGGGCGGGCAGCTCCAGCAGGCCCCAGCCGGTCTCCGCCGCCTCGTCGATCACCCGGTCAGGGCCCGAGCCGTCCGACGGGACGGCGAGGGTCAGGGCGCGGTCGCCGTGGTCCGTGCCGCTGCGGAAGGGCGTGAACGGGTAGAACGCGTCCGACACCAGCGGCGCCGCCGAGGCGGGCAGCCGCCAGGACACCGGCAGCCGGTGCTGCGGCAGGTCGGGGTTGTGCGCGAGCAGCGTGGTCACCGCCGAGCCCGACGGGTCGTACGACAGGCCCGCCCACTGCTCGGCGCCCACGATGGAGAACGGGTCCAGCTGCCCCGGGTCGCCCACGAACAGCGCCCGCTCGAACAGCCCGGCCACCGCCAGCAGCGCGTCCGAGCGCATCTGGTACGCCTCGTCGACGATGGCGTGCTGCCACGGCTCCACGTTCTTCACGTGCGCCCACTTCGCCGCCGTCGACAGCACCACCGGCAGCCCGGCGAGGTCCGCCGCCTTCGCGGACGTGCGCACCTGGTCGAGGGCGTCCAGCGCCTTGTCGTACGGGTCGGTGTCGCTGCTGTGCAGGCGGCCCACCGGCAGGTCGGGGTTCTTCTCGGCGAGGCGCAGCACCAGGTCGTCCACCTGCGCGTTCGTCTGCGCGACCACCATCAGCGGGCGGCCCGCCTCGGCCAGTTCCAGCGCCGCGCGCACCACCAGCGTGGACTTGCCGGCGCCGGGCGGGGAGTCGACGACGACACCGCGCGCGGGGCCGTGGAGTGTGTCGTGGAGGATCGCGTCCGTGGCCCGGGCGGCCGCGGAGCCGGGGTCGAACACCGTCGCCTCGACAGGGGCGGTCACAACACGTCCTCCTCGGTCACCGGGTCGGCGGGCTCGGGGGCGGGGTCCTCACCGGGCGGCCCGCCGTGGGTCCACGGGGTCTCCTCCGGGTCGGGCAGCTTGGCGCCGCCGCGCGGCTCGTGCTCGAAGAGCGTGAAGCACAGCCGGTCGCCCTTCTCCGGCACCGAACCGGGCTCCGGCTCCTTGCCCCGGCCCATCTTGTCCATGATCCGCAGGACCAGCAGACCGTCCTCCGGCCCCGCCGCGTACTCCACGAACTCCGCCGTCTGCGGCTTCCCGCCCAGCGAGCGGTACACCTTCACACGCTCGCCCAGATGCGGCCGGTCGTCCGTGCGGACAGTGACCAGCGGGCGCGGGCTCGGCCGCTTGCTCTCGCTGTACGCCATCACCACGTCGACGACCTCCCCGGCGAACGCCTCCCCGGACAGCCGCCGGGCCGCCATCACCAGCGGGTCGTCGAGTGCCTCCTGTGCCTCCAGACGCGCCTGCTCCCGCTCGCGGGCCGCCAGCTTGTTCGCCGCCGTCACCGCGTCGTCGCGGCGCGGCTGCGGCGGCTCCCCGGCCGCCACCCGGTCGCGGTGGCTGGTGAACGACCAGCGGTCGCGCGTCCAGCGCTCCTCCACGCGGGCGCCC
Source organism: Streptomyces sp. GB4-14 (assembly GCF_022696125.1). Taxonomy (NCBI): domain Bacteria; kingdom Bacillati; phylum Actinomycetota; class Actinomycetes; order Kitasatosporales; family Streptomycetaceae; genus Streptomyces; species Streptomyces sp. GB4-14. Next base: position 4,151,431 of record NZ_RZHO01000002.1, read on the forward strand.
TCCGGCAGCTCCCGCAGCAGGTCCAGGCCCCGCCACACCGCGTCCCAGGTGGGCCGCGTACGGCTCTCCACCAGGGCGCGGATGTCCTGCTCGGCGGCGGTCAGCGCGCCCAGCCGGTCGTCGGCCTCCACACCGTCCTCGGCGGCGGCGAGCGCGGTGCGCGCGCGGTCGTAGCGCTCGATGGCCGGGGCGAGCAGCTTGTTGTCGAACGCCGGGTCGGTGGCCGGGCCCGCGGGCGGGCACACCAGCTGCCCGTCGTCGTCCCGCGCCAGCTCCGCCTCCTGGGCGGCCTCCGCGCCGGAGCGGCCCTCGGGCGGGTCGATCCAGGCGAGCAGCGCCCCCAGGTGCTGGTCCTCCAGCGTGGACTGGCCGGTCGCCCAGTGCCGGCCCAGCACGTCCGTCATGGCGAGCAGCAGGCAGGAGCCGGGCACCCGGGCCCGCTCCCCGAAGTGCGTCAGCCAGCGGCCGAGCAGCGGCACCCGGGGCGGCGCCGGGAACGGGGTCTCCGGGTCCTGCTCCGCGGTGCGCCGGAACCGCATCGACCGGCCGAGCAGGCGCACCAGGTCGACGCCGGCCCGGCTCGGCACGATCAACTGCGGCGCGTCCGCGCACAGCTCGACCTCGACCTTGACCCGCTTGCCCGTCTCCGGGTCGGTCTCCGAGCGCTCGGCCGCCTCCACGGCGTCCGCGAACCCGTCCACGTACGGCAGGACGACGTCCGCCAGCTCGGCGAGGAACGCGAACCGCAGCTCGCGGTCGCGCGGCTGCGGCACCACCAGCAGCCGCGGCGCGTCCCGGTCGGTCCCCACCAGCGCGCCGAGCGGGGCGCCCGCCTCACCGGCGGTGATGAGCGGCACGAACACCAGCGGCCGCTCGGACAGATGCCGGTGCCGGACGGTCGCGGCGGGCTGCGCGCGGCCGGTGTCGACCGCCTCGAGCCGGGCGAGGGTGGAGATCAGCGACACCCGGCCACCTCCCGCGCCCCTTCGGCGGCGGACGCGAGCGCCTCCGCGCGCAGGGCGGCGGCCCGGCGCAGCGCGGCGACCGCCGGGTCCTCGGGGTCGCCCGCCTCGCCGCGGGCCGCCGCCAGCACGTCCCCGACCGTCGTCAGACCGCCCAGCTCGGCCCGCACCGGGCGGCCCAGGGAGGTCACGGCGCCGGCCGCGCGGGACCGGTCACGGCAGTGGAAGGCCAGCTCGCACGCGGACAGGCACTCGGGCGCGTACGTCGCCGGGACCGACTCCACGGACCACTCGAGCTGCTCGGGCGGCAGCTCCGGGGCGAAGCACACGCCGTCGGGCAGCGTCCCGGCGATCTCCTCGATGCGGGTGAGCCGGGCCAGCTGGCGCGCGGTCACCGCGCGCTGCTTGCGCACGTCCACGGCGGAGGCGGTGGGCAGGTTGGAGAAGTCCTTCGGGCACACCAGCAGCACACGGTGACGCACCCGTGGCGGCGGGTCCAGCCGCTCGGCGACCCGCTCCAGCGCCAGCACGTACACCGCGGCCTGGCGGGCGGCCGCGCCGACCTTCGCCGGGTCGGCGGCCCCGTCCAGCATGGGGAACGACTTGATCTCTACGACCGTCCAGCTGCCGTCGGGGTGCACCACCACCGCGTCCGGCTCCAGGAACGCGGGGGAGCCCGCCACGTCGAGGGCGAGCATCGGGTGGTCGAGGAGCGTCCAGGCGCCCGGTTCCGCGGCGGCCTCGCGCAGCGCCTCCTCCGTGCGCCGCGTGCGGCCGTCGGAGTCCTGCGCGCCCAGGTCCGGCAGGCGCGCGCCCATGGGCGGCTCGGCCGTGCGGTCCAGCTTCTCGTGGGCGAGGCGCAGCAGCTCCGTGCCGCCGTCGGCCTTGACCTTGGCCTCGAAGGCGTTGCCCCGGACGAAGGCGAACTGCGACTGGCCGAAGACCGAGGGCGAGCCCAGCGCGCTCGCCAATGCGGCCTTGTCCACGCCGGCGCCGTCGAGGATCGCGCGCCGTCTGCAGCCCGGGTTGGCGGCGAGGGCGGCCAGCGCCCGGGCGTCCAGCGCCCTGGGCTTCACCTCGGGACCGCGCAGCTCAGCGAGCCGGTGCCGGAGCCCCTTCTCCGGCGTCCGTGGGGGAGGCACCCGGTTCGGCTCCGTACCGCGACTCGGGCTGCCGCTGCCGTGGAATTCGCTCACCCGCGGAAGTCTGGCATCCGTCACTGACAATCGCGGTATCCGGGCCGGACGAGACCGCGGGGACGGCCGTCGCACCGATCCGGAAGCGGGCCTTCACGACGTCCGCGTACCGCGTCACGTACGGGGCCAGCAGGTAGCCCGCGCCCATCACGGCGGCGCCCGCGAGCGCGTCGAGGAAGTAGTGGTTGGCGGTGCCCATCACCACGATCGTGGTGACCAGCGGGTAGACGACCGCGGCCGTCCTGGCCCAGCGCCCGCGCCCGTACTTCCAGAGGATCACGCCGCACCACAGCGCCCATCCCACGTGCAGGCTGGGCATCGCCGCGTACTGGTTGGTCATGCCGCCCAGACCGCGCGGGGCGCTCGCCTCGCCGCCCCACCAGCCCCACGAGCTGTAGTAGGCCATCGTGTCGACGAAGCCGTGGCTCGGGTCGAGCAGCCGGGGCGGGCAGGTGGGCAGCAGGGTGAAGCCGATCAGGCCGATGAACGTCGACGTCATCAGCCAGGTCCTGGCCGCCCGGTAGCGCACCGCGCGGGAGCGGAACAGCCACACGAGGAGCGCCGGGGTGACCAGGTAGTGCAGGGAGGCGTACCAGAAGTCGGCGGGTATGCCGATCCACGGTTCGCGGGTGAACAGGCGGTTCAGCGGGTGCTCGGCGTTGAGGTACAACGCCTTCTCGATCCGCAGCAGCGCCAGGCCGTGGTCGACGGCGTCGGAGACGTCGCCGCGGACGACGAGCCGTCCCGCGGAGTAGCAGGCGTACACGAGGAGGATGAGCGGCAGCTCCGTCCACCAGCGCATCCGGGTCGCCGGGACCGCCTCGGTGCCCGGTGTCTCGGCGTGCGGCATCCGATCGCTCCCCCTTCGTCCTCGTGCTGTCCTGGTCGGCGGCCAGCCACTCTACGGTGTGCGCGCGTCTTCCCGCGTACACGCCCTCGGAACCGGGAAGACGCGGAGATCGCCCCCCGGGTTGCCCTGGACCGGGGTGAGCGATGATGGACGGGTCCCGCCTGTGACATTCCCGGAAGGTTCCCCATGGCTCCGCGCATCCTGCTGGCCCGGCACGGACAGACGGCGTGGTCGCTGTCCGGAAAGCACACCGGCAGGACCGATGTGCCGTTGCTGGAGGAGGGCCGTCAGGGGGCGAAGCTGCTGGGCGAGCGCCTGCACCGGCAGCCCTACGACGGGCTGCCGGACGTCGAGGTGCGCACCAGCCCGCTGTCCCGCGCGCGGGAGACGTGCGAGCTGGCCGGCTTCGGCGACCGCGCCCGGCACTGGGACGCGCTCCTGGAGTGGGACTACGGCGCGTACGAGGGCATGACCCCGGCGGAGATCCAGGCGGTGCGGCCGGGCTGGCTCATCTGGCGGGACGGTGTCCCGGAGGGGGAGACGCTCGCGGAGGTGACGGCCCGCGCGGACGAAGTGGTCGCCTGGGCGCGTTCCGCCGACCGTGACGTGCTGGTCTTCGCCCACGGCCACATCCTGCGCTCCATCGGCGCCCGCTGGCTGGGCCTGCCGCTGGACTTCGCGGCCCGCATCCGTCTCAACCCGACGTCCCTGTCGGTCCTGGGCTGGGCGTACGGCGAGCCGGCCGTGGAGAGCTGGAACGACGTGGGGCACCTCGTCCCCTGACACCCACGCGCGCGTGGGTGTCAGGCGCGTGACGCGGCGGCGCCCGCCCTGAGCAACGACTCGACGCCGCTCAGAAAGGTCTCGCAGACCAGTTCGGGGTCGAAGAGGCAGCCGGCCGCCATTGCGCCGTCCCTGAGCATCACGAAGTGCCGTCCCGCCGCGTCGGCGGGCTCGAGTCCCGCGCGGCCGAGCAGCTCTGTGACGGTCCCCAGGAACCACTGCCGGTGCGCCAGCACGGCCCGGTGCACCGGGTGGCCAGGGTCGGGGTACTCCGCCACCGCGTTGAGGAACGCGCAGCCGCGGAAGCCGGGGGAGCGGATGCCGTCGGCGATGGCCCGCGCGACCGCCCGTACGTCGTCCTCCGGTGAGGCGTCGGGCGACTGCGCGCCGGTGATCTGCGCCCGTATGCCCTGGTCCGCCTGGTCGAGATAGGCGAGGACCAGTTCCTCCTTGCCCGAGAAGTGCCGGTACAGCGTGGCCCGGGTGACCTGGGCCTCCTCGATGACCCGGTCGACGCCCACGGAGTGGATCCCCTCGGCGTAGAAGATCTTCGTCGCCGTTCCGAGCAGCCGGGTCCGCGCCTCGGACGGCCTGCCGCTTCGTGTGCCCCGACTCATGGGTGCGAGCGTACCAAAAGTGCGAGGGAGAACGTTCGGTCTTGACGAGCGGGCCGCGACGGGTCTTCAATCAAGGGAGACCGAACGTTCTCCCTCGCCAGCTCCGCCCATCGAGAGGCACTCCCGTGGACACCCTCGTCACCACCGCCCCGGCCCCCGCGCCCACCGCCGCCCCCGCGGCACTGCGCCGTCTGTACTTCGTGCGCTTCGCCTTCGCCGCCGTCTGGGCCGCCCTGCTGTTCGCCACCGCCGACACCCTCGGCCCGCTCAGCGCGACGCTCCTGGTGATCTATCCGCTGTTCGACGTCGCCTGCGCGATCGCCGACGTACGCTCCGCCGCCGCGGACGGCGGTCCCGTGCGGCACCTGTACCTGAACATCGCCCTGAGCGCCGCCACGGCCGTCGGCCTCGCCCTCGCCGCGACCTCCGGCATCCCGGCGGTGCTGCGGGTCTGGGGCGCCTGGGCCGTCACCGCCGGTCTGGTCCAGCTCGTCGTGGGCGTCGTCCGGCGCCGCATGGGCGGGCAGTGGGCGATGATCGCGAGCGGCGGCATCTCCACCCTCGCCGGTGTGTCCTTCGCCGCGCAGGCGGGCGGCGCCGACGCCGACCTGAAGACGCTCGCGGGCTACGCATTCCTCGGCGGCGTGTTCTTCCTCGTCTCCGCCCTCCGCCTGGGCCGTGCCGCCAAGGGCGCGTGACCCGGTCCGGACACCGCGGGGCCCCGCCGGCGTTCTTCCCCCTGCGCCGGCGGGGCCCCGCGGCCCGTGTCCCGTGTGCTCACACCATGCGGGGCAGGGAGGCGTGGCGGTCCAGGAACTCCGAGACGCCGGACGCACGGCGGTGCGGCAGGAGCACGCGCGAGGTGACGGACAGCATCGAGCGGACGCGGGACGACTGGACCTCGCCCAGCAGGTCCAGGGCGCGCATCCCGGCCTGCGCCGCCTCCTCCGGACGGCCGCCGCGGGCCAGGTCGTCGGCCAGCTCCGCCGTGTACAGGGCGATGTTGCGGGTGAAGTGCGGGTCCTGGAGCTCCGCCGCCCGCCGGGCGTGGCGCGCCGCGCGCGTCCAGTCGCCCAGCGTGGACCAGCACTGCGCCTCCAGGCCTTCCAGCTCGGCCTCCCCGTAGAAGGTCATCCACTCGGGGTCCGCCTCCGCGGTCCCGCGGTCGAAGTACGCCTGGGCCCGGACCAGCGCCTGTTCGCACCCCGTGCGGTCGGCGAGACCGGCCCAGCCGCCCGCCTCGCGCAGTGCCAACAGCGACATCAGCCGGGGCGAGCCGAGCGGCCGCGCCGCCCGCTGGGCCGCCTGCGCCGCCCGCACCGCCTCACGGGGCCGGCCCGCGTCCCGGGCGAGGAACGCCGTGTTGCAGAAGGCGTGCGCCTCCAGTGCCGCGTCGCCCGTCACCCGGGCGGTCGCCAGCGCCTCCGCGTAGTGCGAGCGCGCGTCGTCGAAGCGGCCCGAGTCGTGCGCCAGCCAGCCCACCGAGATGGCCAGCTCCCCGGCGCCCGCGTACAGCCGGTCCGCCGTGCTCTGCCGGGTCGTCCCGGCTTCCAGCAGTTCGTACGCGGCCCGCAGCGGGGCGGCGGCGCGGCGGTAGAGCCCGTCCGCCCCGTGGCGGTCGTCGAGCACCCGGATCCGGCGTACGGCCTCCTCCAGGGCGCACGCGTCCGACGTCCCCGCACGGCGCACGGGGCGCTGTGCCGCCGAAGCCTCCGGGGCGAGCCCGTACGGACTCAGGACGGCGGCCACCGTGGCGCCACCGCCGGTCATGAATGCGCGACGCAGCACGTCGCTCTCCTCGTGGTCGTGCGGGTCGAACTCGTCGTACGGGTCGTACCTGTTGTGCGTCTCATACGGCTCGGACGCCCCGCTGGTCTCACTCGTGGCGTTCGCCGGGTTCTCGGGTCGGGCCGCGGACCGGTCCCCGGCGGCCCGGGCCCGGCGCCCGCGGACCGACGAGCGGGGCGAGAAGCCCAGGTCGGTCAGCGTGCGGCCGGGGAACATGTGCAGGAAGACCCGTTCGTAGGCGTAGTTGGGGCAGCGGATCTCGCCCGCCTCCACCCGGTGCACGTACCGCGCGTCACAGCTGACCCGCTCGCCGATCTCGCGGGCGGCCCGCCGCACCGCCGCGGCGAACTCGGCCGGCGAGCGCGAGCCGCGCAGTCGCCGGAAGACGAGATTCGGCCGCGACGGCCGAGCTGGCTGGGACGAGGGCACCGTTGACGACGCCATGGCCGGGTCCTCTCTGCGAACCGTCGAACCATGCCGGAAACGGGACGGCTTGTCCGAGTGCCACCCTGTTTCCGGCGGGCATGAACGTACCTGCTGTGACGAGCTGGGTACGCTGAGTTTGACTACATACCGGATATGTCAGCCGCGATCTGCCATGAAGTGCCATCCTTTGCGGCGTACTTCCGGCGTAGCCCTTGACGGCGCGGCTCGTTGAACTCTGTGGACCGGGAGCCCCCCGACTCCCGACCCCTCGTCCGAGCGTGATCCGTGTGGTGGAGGCCGGGATGATGACGACCAGCCGGAAGAACGACCCTCTTGAACCCGACGGCCGGGACTGTGACGTCGTCACCGTCCCGGCCCGCCAGGGCCTGGAGGCGGTGGACATCCTGCGGCGCGGAGCCGGGGACGCGGTGGGTCCGGTGCTGCACGACGGCGGCTGCGACACCCTCGGCTTCCTGGTGCCGCCCGGCACCGCCGCCGCCTGGGACGTCCCCGGCAGCGTCTGCACGGAGACCGACGGCCGGGGCATCTGCCTGACGCCCGACCGCCCGGCGGAGGGCTCCGACTGGCTGGTGCCGCCCGGCGAGGCCGACCTCGCGACGGACCCCGCGGTGCTGCGCGAGGCCCTGGGGCAGGCCCAGCGGATGATCGAAGCGGCGGACGGCTGCAGCTGAGGGGCGGCGCGGGCAGCGGGCGGCCGCGCGCCGGGCCCCGGCGGGGTGCGGACGCGCCGCCTGGGACAATGACCGCATGGCACGGGGCAGGAGCAGCGGACGGGGACAGGCGGCCGTCGAGGCCGTCACCGAGCAGGTCGACGGAGGCACCGCCCGGCTCGTCCCGGACCGCGACCGGTCATGCGCCTGGACGCTGCTGGTCGACGACGCTCCCCAGTCGCACGTCGACCTGGACGACCCCGCCCACCTCTCCTTCGAGTACCAGCGCCGCTTCGGGCACGTCGTCGACCTCGCCGCCCCGCCCGGAAAGCCCCTGCGCGCCGTGCACCTCGGCGGTGGCGCCCTCACCCTCGCCCGGTACGTCGCCGCCACCCGGCCCCGCTCCACCCAGCAGGTCGTCGAGCGCGACGGGGCGCTGGTCCGGCTGGTCCGGCGGGAGCTGCCGCTCGACCCCCGGGCGCGGATCCGGGTGCGCACGGCGGACGCCCGCGAAGGGCTCGCCAAGGTGCCCGACGGCTGGGCCGACCTCGTCGTCGCCGACGTCTTCAGCGGCGCCCGCACCCCGGCCCATCTGACCTCCACCGAGTTCCTCGACGAGGTCCGCAGGGCGCTGGCCCCCGGCGGGATCTACACCGCCAACCTCGCCGACGGGCCGCCGCTCACGCATCTGCGCGGCCAGATCGCCACCGCCGCCGCCCGGTTCGCGGAACTCGCGCTGATCGCCGACCCGGCCGTGCTGCGCGGCAAGCGGTTCGGCAACGCGGTCCTCGTCGCCTCCGACGCGCCGCTGCCGGTCGCCGAGCTGACCCGCCGGGCCGCCTCCGACCCGCACTCCGGCCGGGTCCAGCACGGCCGGGAACTGACCGACTTCACCGGCGGCGCGGCCCCCGTGACCGACCTCAGGGCGGTCGCGTCCCCGGCGCCGCCCGCCGACGCGTTCCGCTGAACGCGCCCCGGGACGGCGTCAGTACGTGGAGATCTCCACCCGCGGCGGGCCGTCGTGCCAGGTGCAGAACACCGTCACCCGGTCCGTGCCCGAGGCGAACTCCACCCGGATCCACGTCTCCGTCTTCCACACCTGCATCGACCAGCCGGCCCCCGGCGTCGCCGACACCAGCGACGCGGACGTCTCGCCGATGTCGAACACCGCCCGTCCGCCCCGGGTGTCGTAGCTCTTGACCTCGCCGGCGGCGGTCGCCTCCGGCGCGGACGGCGTCTTCGAAGGGGAGGCGGTGCGCGAGGGCGTCGGGTCCGGCGGGGCGGACCCGGTGGCCGGAGTCCCCGACGGCTCGCGGGACTTCTCCGTCCGCGTGTCGTCCTCGTCCTCCGACGGCCCCGGGGACGGGCGGCGCGTGGACGACGACACGGCCTGCGCCTTCTCCTCGCCCGCCGGGATCGGCAGGGCGCGCGGCGGGTCGTAGGCCGTGCCCTCCATCACCGTGCTGACGCCCCACCAGGACAGCGTGACCGCCGCGCCCGTGGCGAGCAGCCAGGCCAGTACATGAAGGAGTCCTCTGCGCATCGTCGGCCCATAGTGCCCCACAGGCCCCACCCGTGTCGCGCCCCCGGACGGCCAGGACCGGCCGTCCACAGGCCTTCGAGTAGCTCGTCCGGAGTTGTCCACAGGCCCCGGCCGCCCTCGCCCGGCATGGCGTACGGTGCCGCCCATGGCAAGTGTTCTCGTGGTCGAGGACGACCAGTTCGTACGTTCGGCGCTCATACGGCAGCTGACCGACGCCTCGCACACCGTGCGCAGCGTCGGGACCGCGCTGGAGGCGCTGCGCGAGGTCGCCCATTTCCGCTTCGACGTGGTCGTCCTGGACCTCGGACTGCCGGATCTCGACGGCTCCGAGGCCCTGAAGATGCTCCGCGGCATCACCGACGTCCCGGTCATCGTCGCCACCGCCCGCGACGACGAGACGGAGATCGTGCGGCTGCTCAACGCCGGCGCGGACGACTATCTGACCAAGCCGTTCTCGGTGGAGCACCTCTCCGCCCGGATGGCCGCCGTGCTGCGCCGCGCCCGTGCCTCGGGCGGCGAGGCCGCGCCCTCCCCGGTGATCCGGGTCGGCGGCCTCACCGTCGACCCGCTGCGTCGCCAGGCCGAGCTGGACGGCGTGCGACTGGACCTGACCAGACGCGAGTTCGACCTGCTCGCCTTCCTCGCCGGACGGCCCGGCGTGGTCGTGCCCCGGCGCGAGCTGCTCGCCGAGGTGTGGCAGCAGTCCTACGGCGACGACCAGACCATCGACGTCCATCTGTCCTGGCTGCGCCGGAAGCTGGGGGAGACCGCGGCCCGCCCCCGTTACCTGCACACCCTGCGGGGCGTCGGCGTGAAGCTGGAGCCCCCGGCCGACGCGGCCGGACCCGTGCACGCGCCCGGAGCGGAGCCGCCGCGATGAGATGGGCGCTGGTGAAGGTGTCGCTGGCGGTGACCGCGATGGTCGTGGTGGCCTTCGCCGTCCCGCTCGGCCTGGTCATCCGCGAGATGGCCCGTGACCGCGCCTTCGCGGGCGCCGAGCGGGAGGCGGCGGCCGTCGCCCCCGCGCTGTCCATCACCACCGACCGCGCCCAGCTGGAGCGGGTCGTCGCCTCGGCCGGCTCCGGCACCGCCATGGCCGTGCACCTCCCGGCCGTCGCCGGTGAACGGCCCCTGGACATAGGGGAGAGGCGGGCCTCCGACGAGGACATCGCCGCCGTGCGGGAACTGGGTCGCGCCTCCACCTCCACCGTGCCCGGCGGTTCGGCGCTGCTCCAGCCGGTCGCGCTCAGCTCCGGCGAGATCGCCGTCGTCGAGGTGTTCGTCCCGGAGTCCGCCGTCACCAACGGCGTCGGCACCGCCTGGGCGGTCCTCGCGGCCGTCGGCGCCGCCCTGATCGTCGGCTCGGTCGCGGTCGCCGACCGGCTGGGCGTGCGCATGGTGCGGCCCGCCCAGCGGCTGGTCGAGGGGGCGCACGAACTGGGCGAGGGCAAGCTCGGCGCCCGCGTCCCCGAGGAGGGGCCGACCGAACTGCGCCTGGCTGCCGTGGCGTTCAACTCCATGGCCGACCAGGTCGTCCAGCTCCTCGCCAACGAGCGGGAGCTGGCCGCCGACCTGTCCCACCGGCTGCGCACCCCGCTCACCGTGCTGCGCCTCAACGCCGCCTCCCTGGGGGACGGTCCGGCCGCGGAGCAGACCCGCGCCGCCGTCGAGCAGCTGGAGCGCGAGGTCGACACCATCATCCGCACCGCCCGCGACGCCAAGCCGCAGACGGCCGCCGCCGGACCGGGCGCGGGGTGTGACGCGGCTGAAGTGGTGCGCGAGCGGATGGCGTTCTGGTCGGCGCTCGCCGAGGACGAGGGCCGCAAGTGGCGGGTGGCCGGGGCGGACCGGCCGGTGCGCATCCCTGTGGCCCGCGCCGACCTGGCCGCCGCTCTGGACGCCCTGCTCGGCAACGTCTTCCGGCACACCCCCGAGGGCACCGCCTTCGCGGTCGACGTGCACAACGGCGAGGACGCGGTGATCGTGCTGGTCTCCGACGCGGGCCCCGGCATAGCCGACCCCGAGGCGGCGATGGCGCGCGGCCGGGGCTCCGGCACCGACGGCTCCACCGGTCTCGGCCTGGACATCGTGCGCCGTCTCGCCGAGTCCACGGGCGGTGACGTGCGGATCGGCCGGTCGGTGCTCGGCGGGACCGAGGTGCGCATCTGGATCCAGCTCGACGGCCGCGACCGGCCGCCGCGGCGGCGCGGGCACCGGGGGAGCGTCCGCCGCCGCAGGACGGGCCGCGCCGCCCTGTCCTTTAACCGCTCCCGATCCCTCCCTTAAGCGGACCCTAAGGTTCCCTGCCGCCGTCCGGATCAGGCGGGTTGTCCGGTTCCGGATCACTAGCGTGCTGCCGCAACCTCCCCCCACGAACGGCAACGAAGGCAGGCATGCGATGAGCACGCACCGGCGCAGGATCAGCGGCAGGAACAAGGCGATCGGCGCGGTGGCGGCCGCGGCCGTCGCCGCCGGCGGGGCGTTCCTGTTCACGAACACCGCACTGGCCACCGACGAGACGGCCGGTGTGGCCGCCGACGGCTCCGCGAAGGCGGCCGGCGCGGGCTTCGCCCCCTACGTCGACACCTCCCTCAGCCCGGCGTTCGACCTGCCGGCGAGCGCCGAGGCGACCGGCGTGAAGGAGTACACCCTCGCGTTCGTCACGGACGGCGGCGGCTGCACCCCCAGGTGGGGCGGCACCGGAGGCCTCGGCGACAACCCGGTGGCCGCGCAGATCGGCGCGCTGCGCGAGGCGGGCGGCGACGTCCGCGTCTCCTTCGGCGGCGCGGCCGGCTCCGAACTCGGCACCACCTGCGGCTCGGTGGAGGCGCTCACCGCGGCCTACACCGAGGTCGTCGACACCTACCAGCTCACCAAGGTGGACTTCGACGTCGAGGGCGGCGCGCTGCCGAACGCGGAGGCGAACACCCGCCGCGCGCGAGCGATCGCCGCTCTGCAGAAGTCCCACCCGGACCTGGACGTCTCCTTCACCCTCCCGGTGATGCCGGAAGGGCTCACCCAGGACGGCGTGAACCTCCTCGCCGACGCCAGGAGGAACGGCGTGCGCATCGACGCCGTCAACATCATGGCGATGGACTACGGCCCGGCGTACAGCGACGACATGGGCACCTACGCCGAGCAGGCCGCCACCGCCACCCAGGCGCAGCTCAAGGAGGTCCTCGGGCTCGGCGAGGCCGAGGCGTGGAAGACGGTCGCGGTGACCCCGATGATCGGGGTGAACGACGTCGTCACCGAGATCTTCACGGTCGAGGACGCCACCCAGCTGGTGGAGTTCGCCAAGGCCAAGGGGCTGGGCCGGCTGTCGATGTGGTCCGGCACCCGCGACCAGCAGTGCCCCGAGGGCGAGAAGCCGGCCGCCGACGCCACCTGCAGCTCGATCCTCCAGGAGAAGTTCGCCTTCTCGAAGGCGTTCGCGGCCTACAACTGAGCAGCCGGGCCGCCTTTGAGCCGCCGGGCCACCTGAAGCAGCCGGGCCACCTGAAGCAGCCGGGCCACCTTAGGCGGCCGGGTCACCCGAAGCAGTCGAGCCACCTGAAGAAAACGGGGAACGCGTGCCCCGGCCGGACCTCCCCCCACCCGGCCGGGGCACCCGTGCGTCCGGCGGCAGGCCTGGAGCGGCCCGCGTGGCAGGACCCGGACGCACACGAGCGGGGCGCGGCACTCCCCAGGGACCACCGCGCCCCGCCCCCCGCATCCCGCGCCCCGTTCCTTCCGGAACGCCGAGGGCCGGTCAGAAGCCCTCGGGGTCCGGAAGCTCACCCGCCTTCGCCGCCTGCGCGTACCACAGCGCGCTCGACTTCGGCGTCCGCTTCTGGCTGACGTAGTCGACGTACACGGCGCCGAAGCGCTTCTCGTAGCCGTACGCCCACTCGAAGTTGTCCAGCAGCGACCACAGGAAGTAGCCGCGCACGTCGGCGCCGTCGGCGATGGCCCGGCGCACCGCGGAGAGGTGGCCGTACAGGTAGGACACGCGCTCCGGGTCGTGGACCTTGCCGTCGGCGTCCGGCTTGTCGTCGTAGGCGGCGCCGTTCTCCGTGATGTAGAGGGGCAGGCCGGGAGCCTCGCGGTGGTAGCGCATGATCAGCTCGTGCAGCCCGGTCGGGTCGACCGACCAGCCCATCTCCGTCTGGTCGCCCGGCGACTGGTGGAACGCCACGTCGTCGGCGGCGGGCCACGGCGAGTGCTCGCTCGCCCCGTGACCGTCGGCGCGCGGGCCCTTGTCGTCGGGGTCGGCGGCCGACACCAGGGTCGGCGTGTAGTAGTTGAGGCCCAGCGCGTCGATCGGCTGGTGGATCGTGTCCAGGTCACCGTCCTGGATGCACGACCAGTCGGTCACCGAGGAGGTCGCCTCCAGCAGCGTCTCCGGGTAGGCGCCGTGCAGGATCGGGCCGTGGAAGATGCCGCCCGACAGGTCGTCGATCTTCCGGGCCGCCACCAGGTCCGCCGGGGACCCGGGGTTCAGCGGGCGCACCACGGAGGTGTTGAGGCTGAGGGAGATCTGGTTGCGGGCCGGCATCACCGAGCGCAGCGCCTTGGTGCCGAGGCCGTGCGCCAGGTTGAGGTGGTGGGCGGCCTTCAGCGCGGCGGCCGGTTCGGTGCGGCCGGGGGCGTGCACACCGGAGGCGTAGCCCAGGAAGGCGCTGCACCAGGGCTCGTTGAGCGTCATCCACGTCTCGACGCGGTCGCCGAGCGCCTCGCCCACGATCTGCGCGTACTCGGCGAAGCGGTAGGCGGTGTCGCGCTCCGGCCAGCCGCCCGCGTCCTCCAGCTCCTGCGGCAGGTCCCAGTGGTAGAGGGTGACGGCCGGCTTGATGCCCTTCTCCAGCAGCTCGTCGACGAGCCGGCGGTAGAAGTCCAGACCGCGCTGCACGGCAGGGCCGCGGCCGGTGGGCTGGACCCGGGACCAGGACACGGAGAAGCGGTAGGCCTGCAGGTTGAGGTCGGCCATCAGCGCCACGTCGTCGCGGTAGCGGTGGTAGTGGTCGACGGCGACGTCACCGGTGTCGCCGCCCGCCGTCTTTCCCGGCGTGTGACTGAAGGTGTCCCAGATGGAAGGGGTACGTCCGTCCTCCCGCACCGCCCCCTCGATCTGGTACGCGGAGGTCGCGGCGCCCCAGAGGAAGGCCGGAGGAAAGGTCACCGGGGTCGCCGGCGTGGCGGAGTCAGACATGGAAGCGCTCCCATAGAGGTCGCATAGGGGTCGTGGAAGACCGACGGATACGTGAGAGGAAGGAAGGGGGCCGAGGCGGCGGCGACCCGGCCCCACCGGGATCGGGCGCGGGCGTCAGCCCTTGACCGCGCCCTGCATGATGCCGCCCACGATCTGCTTGCCGAAGATCGCGAAGACCAGCAGCAGGGGCAGCGTGCCGAGCAGCGCACCCGCCATGATCAGGGACTGGTCGGGGGTGTACCCGCGGCCGAGACCCGCGACGGCGACCTGCACGGTCGGGTTGCCGGTCTGCGTCAGCACCAGGAACGGCCACAGGAAGTCGTTCCACGCCTGCACGAACATCAGCATGCCCAGCACGGCCATGGCCGGCCGCGCGGCGGGAAACACCACGTGCCACACCACGCGCCAGCTGCTGGCGCCGTCCACCCGCGCGGCCTCGATGACCTCGTCGGGCAGCGCCTGGAGCAGGTACTGCCGCATGAAGAACACGCCGAACGCGCTCACCAGCGACGGGAAGATGACCGCCTGGAGCTGGTCGGTCCAGTCCAGCTTCGCGACCATCATGTACAGCGGGATGATGCTGAGCTGCGGCGGGATCATCATCGTGCCGATGACCACCAGCATCAGGGCGTTGCGGCCCTTGAAGCGCAGCTTGGCGAAGGCGAACCCGGCGATCGTCGACAGCACCACGATGGTGACGGCGGAGGTGCCCGCCACGATGGTGGTGTTGAGGAACGCCTCGCCGAGGTTGGCGTCGTTCCAGGCGAGCTCCAGGTTCTTGAACAGGTTGGAGCCGAACCAGAACGGCGGCGGGTTCTCCGCCAGGCGCTGGTTGTCGCGGGACGCGGCGATCGCGGTCCACACCAGCGGGAACAGCGACACGATCATGAACACGGCGAGGATCGCGTACGCGAGCGGTCCGCCGTGCAGGGTCCCGCCGGCCCGCGCCGACTTCGGCAGGCGCGAGCGCTTCTGCTCCTTGACGATCGGTGTCTCGGGGGGCGTCACAGTCGTCGTCACGGCCACACTCCTTAACTGCTGGCGCGCAGCCGGCGCGAGATGAGCTGGTTGATGAGGCCGATGACGATCAGGATCGCGAACATGGTCCAGGCGATCGCCGAGGCACGGCCCAGGTGCTGGTTGACCCAGCCCTGCTCGTACAGGTACAGGCCGAGCGTCTGGAACTGGTGCTCCGCGCCGCCCGACGCGCCCTTGTTGGGGTCGAACAGCAGCGGCTCGCCGAAGACCTGGCTGGCGCCGATCGTCGAGACGACCACGGTGAACAGGATCGTCGGACGCAGCGAGGGCAGCGTCACGTGCAGGAACTGCCGCCAGCGGCTGGCGCCGTCCAGCGCCGCCGACTCGTACAGGTCCTGCGGGATCGCCTGCATCGCGGCCAGGTAGATCAGCGCGTTGTAGCCGGTCCAGCGCCAGATGATGATCGTGGAGACGGCTATCTGGCCGGGCCACTTGTCGTCCTGCCAGCCGATCGGGTCGATCCCCACCGCGCCGAGCGCCCAGTTGATCATGCCGTAGTCACGGCCGAAGAGCAGCACGAACACCAGGGTCGCGGCGGCGATCGAGGTGGCGTACGGCGCGAGCATCGCGACCCGCCAGAACGTGGACGCCCTCAGCTTGTAGTTGAGGATGTGGGCGATGCCCATGGCGATCATCAGCTGCGGGACGGTGGAGATGATGCCGATGGTCAGGGTGTTCTGCGCCGCGTTCCAGAAGAAGTCGTCGTCGAAGATCCGGGTGTAGTTCTTCAGGCCGACCCAGTTCATGTCGGTCGGCGCGGTCAGCTCGACCTGGTGCAGCGAGGCCCAGCCGGTGTAGATCAGCGGGAACAGGCCGAAGGCCGCGAACAGCAGGAAGAACGGCGCGACGAACGCGTACGGGCTCCAGCGGGCGTCGCGCTGCCAGCGGCGCGACAGCTTCGTCCTGCGCCGGTCTTCCTTGTCCGCGGGGCGGCTCCCGGGCGTACGGCCCGGGGCCGCGCCCCCCTTGACGGGGGACGCGGCGATGTCGGAGCGGGTGGCCATGCGGGTCACTGGTCCAGGTTGTTGTCGATGGTCTTGGTGGCCGTCTCCCAGGCCTCCTTGGCCGACTTGCCCTTCGTCACGAGGATGACGCCGTTGTCGGTCAGACCCTGCTGGATGATCTGGTCCTTCGGGCCGATCACCTGGACCGGGATCTGCTTGGCGGCCTCGGAGAAGATCTCACCGATCGGCGCGTCACCGGTCATCTCGTTGGTGGCGCCGGTCACCTCCGGGCTGTCGTACGCCGCCGGGGCGCTCGGGAAGGAGCCCTGGACCTTGAACAGCTTGGCCTGCTGCTCGGGCGCGGTCAGCCAGGCGACCAGCTTCTGCGCCTCCTCGACGTTCTTGCCGCTCTTCGGCACGCCCAGGAAGGAGCCGCCCCAGTTGCCGGACTTCGGCGCCACGGCGACGTCCCACTTGCCGGCCGCGTCGGGCTTGGACTTGCCCTTGATGTAGCCGAGCATCCACGGCGGGCAGGCGACGGTGGCGAACTTGCTGTTGGCGATGGTGGTGTCCCAGGCCGGCTGGAACTGCGTCTGCGACTGGACCAGGCCCTTCTCGGCGGCCTCGGCGGTCAGGTCGAAGGCGGCCTTCACGGCGGGGTTGGTCTTGTAGATGACCTCGCCGGAGGCGTCGTAGAACTTCTCCTTCTCACTGCTGAGCACCGCGTTCAGCAGGCCGCCGGGGGAGTCCATGAAGAAGGTGTCCTTGCCGGCCGCCTTCTTGTACTTCTCGCCGGTCGCGATGAACTTGTTCCAGTCGCCGGCCCACAGCTTGCCGACCTGCTCGCGGTCGCTCGGCAGACCGGCCTTCTCGAAGAGGTCCTTGCGGTAGCAGATGGCCATCGGGCCGACGTCCGTGCCGAGACCGATGGTCTGGCCGTCCTTGGTGGTGGCCTGCTCCCACTTCCAGGGCAGCCAGCCGTCCTTCTTCACACCGTCGACCTTGGACATGTCCGTGAACTTGTCCGCCTGGGTGTTCACGACCTCGGCGATGTTGGCGACCTCGATGGCCTGCACGTCCATCAGCCCGCTGTTGGTGGTCAGGTGGTTGACGAGAGCGGGGTAGTAGTTCTCGTTCCGCTCGACCACGTTCTCCTGGATCTTGATGTCCGGGTTGAGCTTCTCGTACTCGGCGTAGAGGCCGGCCTCCTTGAAGCCCATGGTGCCGAACAGACCCAGGGTGATCGTGGTCTTGCCCTCGCCGGACGAGGAACCACCGGAGCTGTCGTCTCCGCCGTCGTCGGCGCAGCCGGCCAGCAGCCCGGTGCCCAGCGACACGACGGCCGCGACCGCCAGCGCCTTGCGGGCGAAGGGCTTCCCCCCGCCCGACCGCTGCCTGGTGAGGGGCAGGGTACGTGCTCGCATTGCGTCCTCCTGTTGCCCTGACGTGCCGACCCCCCGGCCAACGGCGTTGTTGACCCGTATTCTGCGCGTTGCGGCTCGGGCGGGGAACGTGCGGGTTGTGTATGTGTCAGGTACTGTGGGAGCGCTCCCACAAGTGATGTGTTGAAGAGTCCCGGGTCCGGGCGGGGGTGTCAAGGGAACAGACGCGGCAAACTGCGTTCAGTTATCTGCCCGTTAACTTGACCCGGGGTCCGCCCCCTCGGAACGCCGGGGTCCGCACGGACGCCCTCGCGGCTGGTCACCGTCACTGCCGGGGCTGTTACATTCCAGGCCAGGGTGACACACAAGGAAGGCGGGGGCGGATGGCAAGCCACGGAGTGCGGGGCCGGAGCGGTGGCCGCCCCACCCTCGAAGAGGTGGCAGCGCGCGCCGGAGTGGGCCGCGGCACCGTGTCGCGCGTGATCAACGGCTCTCCGCGGGTGAGCGAGGCCACACGCGCCGCCGTCGAGGCGGCCGTCGCCGAGCTGGGCTACGTCCCCAACACCGCGGCCCGCGCCCTCGCGGCCAACCGCACCGACGCGATAGCGCTCGTGGTGCCCGAGCCGGAGACCCGCTTCTTCACCGAGCCCTACTTCTCCGACATGCTCCGCGGCGTCGGCGCCGCGCTGTCCGACACGGAGATGCAGCTCCTGCTGATCTTCGCGGGCAGCGACCGGGAGCGGCAGCGGCTCGCCCAGTACCTGGCGGCGCACCGCGTGGACGGCGTGCTGCTGGTCTCGGTGCACGCCGACGACCCGCTGCCCGACATGCTGTCCCAGCTGGAGATCCCCGCCGTGATCAGCGGCCCCCGCTCCGCGGACGAGACGCTCACCTCGGTGGACTCCGACAACTACGGCGGCGCCCGGCAGGCCGTCGAGCACCTGGTCTCCCGGGGCCGGCGCACCATCGCGCACATCACCGGCCGGCTGGACGTCTACGGCGCCCAGCGCCGCGTCGACGGCTACCGGGAGGCGCTGCGCGAGGCGGGACACCAGGTGGACGAGCTGCTGATCGAGCCGGGCGACTTCTCCGAGGGCGGCGGCCGCCGCGCCATGGAGGCCCTGCTGCAGCGCCGCCCCGACCTGGACGCGGTCTTCGCCGCCTCCGACGTCACGGCGGCCGGCGCGCGCCAGGTGCTGCGCGAGGCGGGCCGCCGCATCCCGGACGACGTGGCGCTGGTCGGCTACGACGACTCCGCGATCGCCCGCCACATGGAGCCGCCGCTGACCAGCGTGCGCCAGCCGATCGAGGAGATGGGCCGGGCGATGACCGACCTGCTGCTCCGCGAAGTCGCCGACCGCCGTCCGTCCGCGACGCGGGAGCTGGAGCGGCGTCAGATGGTGCTGGCGACGGAACTGGTGGAGCGCGCGTCGTCCTGAGGGTGCCATGGGTGCGGGCGGAGTCGTCCGCACCCTGCCCCTTGCCCCCGGTGACGCCAGAAGCCGGTGACCTCGTCGAGGTCACCGGCTTCTGCGGTGAGGGTGAGTGACGGGACTTGAACCCGCGACATCCTGGACCACAACCAGGTGCTCTACCAGCTGAGCTACACCCACCACGGCCTGTTTCCGGGAGATCAGTGACTTCCCCGACCGGCCGAGAAAAAGTGTACAGGGTCCGAAGGGGTGCTCGCGCACGCCTTTCCGCGCGGCCCCCCTGGGCCCCCTCGACGCCCCTACCGAGCAGGCAGGACGTGCTTCGCCGCGATCTTCTTCGCCGTGTCGGAGTCGGGTCCCGGCTGCGGCACGAAGACGGCCTCGCGGTAGTAGCGCAGCTCCGCGATGGACTCGCGGATGTCGGCGAGCGCCCGGTGGTTGCCGTTCTTCTCGGGGCTGTTGAAGTACGCCCGGGGGTACCAGCGGCGGGCCAGCTCCTTGATGCTGGACACGTCGACGATCCGGTAGTGCAGGTAGCTCTCCAGGGCCGGCATGTCGCGCAGCAGGAAGCCGCGGTCGGTGCCGACGGAGTTCCCGCACAGGGGCGCCTTGCCGGGCTCCTTGACGTGCTCCTTGATGTACGCGAGGACGCGCTGCTCGGCGTCCTCGAGCGTCGTGCCGTTCGGCAGCTCGTCGAGCAGCCCCGACGCGGTGTGCATCGCGCGCACCACCTCCGGCATCGTCTCCAGGGCCCGCTCCGGCGGGCGGACGACGATGTCGACGCCCTCGCCGAGCACGTTGAGCTCGGAGTCGGTGACGAGGGCGGCCACCTCGATGAGCGCGTCGTCCGACAGCGAGAGGCCGGTCATCTCGCAGTCGATCCACACCATGCGATCGTTCATGTGTCTCACCCTACGGTGCGTGACGCCGGGCGGGACCGGGTGGTGAAGCGGGGATTCCCTGGATCTTCCCGTACGGCGGCGAGGTCGTCCCGCACAGCGGTGAGGGCCGGAGGCACGCGGCCTCCGGCCCTCACGGCGGTCGTCTCAGGGCGCGCTGCGCTGCCCCGGGAAGCCCGGCGCCGACGCGGTCAGCGACGACCCCATCGCACCGGCCGCCGTCCGGCGCGACTGGTGCGGGACGCCTCCGTCCGTGTGCAGCTGCTGCGGCATCGAGTGCCCCGCGGAATCCGGCCGGCCGGCCGGGACGCCGCCCGTCGGGGCGCCCTGCGCGCTCCCGTCGTCCTGGCCCCGCTCGGCCTGCGGACGCCGTGCCCGGTAGGCGGCCCGGTAGGCGGCCGGGGAGGAGCCGAGCTGGCGCCGGAAGTGGCCGCGCAGCGCGACCGGCGAGCGGAAGCCGCAGCGGCCCGCCACTTCGTCGACCGAGTAGTCCGACGTCTCCAGCAGGCGCTGCGCCTGGAGCACCCGCTGCGTGATCAGCCACTGCAGCGGCGCGCTGCCGGTCAGCGAGCGGAACCGGCGGTCGAAGGTGCGGCGGCTCATGTACGCGCGGGCGGCGAGCGTCTCCACGTCGAACTGCTCGTGGAGGTGCTCCAGCGCCCAGGCGACGACCTCGGCGAGCGGGTCGGCGCCGATCTCCTCCGGTAAAGACCGGTCGAGGTAGCGCTCCTGACCGCCGCTGCGGCGCGGCGGAACCACCAGGCGGCGGGCGAGCGCGCCGGCCGCCTCGTTGCCGTGGTCCGTGCGCACGATGTGCAGACACAGGTCGATGCCGGCCGCGGTGCCCGCGGACGTCAGCACGTCGCCGTCGTCCACGAACAGCTCGCGTGGATCGACGTGCACCGACGGATAGCGCTTGGCCAGCGTCGGCGCGTACATCCAGTGGGTGGTCGCCGGACGGCCGTCCAGCAGACCCGCCGCCGCGAGGACGAAGGCGCCGGTGCACAGCCCGACGATGCGGGCGCCCTCCTCGTGGGCCCGGCGCAGCGCGTCCAGGGCCTCCTCCGGTGGCGGGGAGGTGATCGATCGCCAGGCCGGCACCACGACGGTGCCCGCCCGGGATATCGCCTCCAGGCCGTGTGGCGCGGTGAGTTCCAGGCCCCCTGTGGTCCGCAGCGGGCCTTCTTCGCCGCCGCACACCAGCAAGCGGTAGCGCGGCACGCCGGCGTCCTGGCGGTCAACCCCGAACACCGACAGCGGTATGGAACTCTCGAAAATGGGGCCGCCGCTGAACAGCAGCACCGCGACGATCTCCTTGCGGCGGCGCCCGGAGAGTTTCCGGGCCGCGTTCTCCGGCGCGGCAGTGGAGTCGTGGCTCATCCTGCTAAGCCCCCCTCGGTGGTCGCGGCTCCTCGGTTGTGTCGCTCCTGCACGTTTCCCCTCGGTCCTGCACGAGTCCCCCGCCGTAAGACAGTCAAGATCGAATCTACTGTGTCCCGTCGCGCACCGGTGGCCAGTTCGGCACTCGGTGCATTGTCGACTTGGCAACTTGGCGTGAAGCATTCGATCACGAAGCGTTGCACTCGCGCGCCGTGCAGGGAAGTGCGCCTCGTCGCGGTGGCCAAAGCACGTAGGGTGCGCGGGGCCCGCGAGGTGCTTTCCGTGCAGGTGGAACGGGGGTTGGAGGGTGGTCATGGCACGAGGTGCGCCAGAACCGGAAGTTGGCTGAAAAGAGACGGGGGTGGGTGCGGAAACCGGTCAACCGGCCGGTGAGTCTACGGCGTCCCGTGGGGCGTGCGCCCGCGCGTGGGGAGAGGCGCCGACGCGCCGGGCGCGGGGGCCGGCGGCGGGGCGCCGGGAGCAGGCAGGGGCGCCGGGGCGAGGGGAGCGGCCGTGACGGCTGCCGGGCCGCATGTCACGCCTGCCGCCGTGAGGTGTGGCGCGCCGCGCCACAGGAGGACCGCGGGGCCGGCAGGCGCCCGAGCGCCGCCCGGCGCAGAAGGCCGTCCTCCGGGAGCCGGGCGGGGGCGTGGGCGTGGGCGGGGTGGGGCGTCGGAGTGCCTCCTGCCGTGGTGAGGCCGTCGGGGTCCCGTCCTCCCGACGGGCAGGCCGTCCGTCGGTCACCGTGCGGGTCGCCCGGTGCGGATGGTTCAGGTGTCAAGCGAATACCCGGCAAACCGCCTGTACAGGCCAGCAACCGTTGCGCCGTGGGCGGACCCTCGTGCATGCTCCGGGGAACCCGCCTCCCGGTTCGCGCGGGATCTGGGCCAAGGAGGCGTGCCGCCGTACCCTTGGGGGTATGGGGTTGGGAAGGTACTTCCCGGACACAGCTCCGCCGCACACTGTCGTCCCCATAAAAGGATCACACCCCCGAGACAGCCATGGCCGGTCACGAATTCTTCGAACCCGCGGACCGCAAGCGGCCGGTCGCCGATCCGACGGCGTCCGAACCCCTGGCGGCTGAGGAATCGCGCCATGCGTGCGACCCCGCCTTCCGGCACGGGGTGGTCGTCGGCTTCGACGGGTCCACCTCCAGCGAACGGGCCCTCGCGTACGCCATCGGCATGGCACGGCGCTCCGGTTCCGGTCTGATCATCGTCCACGTCGCCAACCGGCTGCCCACCACGGTGTGGGCGGGCTGCGAGCCGCCGGTCTTCGTCGACGTCCCGGACCACCGCACGGAGGTGCTGGGGCTGGAGCTCGCCTGCGCCGACTATCTGGCCGAGGTGCCGTGGATCCTCGTCGAGCGGGGCGGGGACATCTGCCATGAACTCGAAGAGGTGGGGCGGGAGTACGCGGCCGACGCGATCGTCGTGGGTTCCACCCACGGGCTCGTGGGGCGGCTCTTCGGGTCGGTCGCGGGGAGGCTGGCGAAGCGGGCGCAGCGGCCTGTTGTCGTCATTCCCTGACGGGGTGATGTGAGGCGGGCCCCCACGTGTTGACCGGCAACACGTGGGGGCCCGTTCTGTTCGCACGGCCGGTGCGGGCCGGTGCGGGTTGATCGCGCCCGCGCGGCGGAGCCGCATATCGGCACAGCCCCGCGCCCCTTTGGGGCGCGCTGCCCCTCAGAGGTGATTATTCGACCGTGACCGACTTCGCCAGGTTGCGGGGCTTGTCGATGTCCCTGCCCAGGGCCAGGGCCGTGTGGTAGGCGAGGAGCTGGAGGGGAATGCCCATGAGGATCGGGTCCAGCTCGTCCTCGTTCTTGGGGACCACGATCGTGTGGTCCGCCTTCTCCTGCTCCTGGTGCGCCACCGCGACGATCCGGCCGCTGCGGGCCTTGATCTCCTCCATGGCCGCGCGGTTCTTCTCCAGCAGGTCGTCGTCCGGGACGATGGCGACGGTCGGGAGAGCCGGCTCGATCAGGGCCAGCGGGCCGTGCTTCAGCTCGGAGGCCGGGTAGGCCTCGGCGTGGATGTAGGAGACCTCCTTGAGCTTCAGGGAGGCCTCACGGGCCACCGGGTAGCCCCGGACACGGCCGATGAAGAGCATCGAGCGGGCCTCGGCGTACTCCAGCGCCAGCTTCTTGATCTGCTCCTCCTGCTCCAGCATCTCGGCGATCTGGGCGGGGAGGCGGCGCAGGCCCTCGATGATCCGCTTGCCGTCGCGGACGGAGAGGTCACGGGTGCGGCCCAGGTGCAGGGCGAGCAGCGCGAAGGCGACCGTGGTGTTGGTGAAGCACTTGGTGGAGACGACGCAGACCTCCGGTCCTGCGTGCACGTAGACGCCGCCGTCCGCCTCGCGGGCGATCGCGGAGCCCACCACGTTGACCACGCCGAGGACCCGGGCGCCCTTGCGCTTCAGCTCCTGGACGGCGGCCAGCACGTCGTACGTCTCGCCGGACTGGGAGACCGCGACGTACAGGGTGTCGGGGTCGACGACCGCGTTGCGGTAGCGGAACTCGGAGGCGGGCTCGGCGTCGGCGGGGATGCGCGCGAGCTCCTCGATCATCTGGGCGCCGATCATGCCGGCGTGGTACGAGGTGCCGCAGCCGAGGATCTTCACGCGGCGGATGCGCCGGGCCTCGCGGGCGTCCAGGTTGAGGCCGCCCAGGTGCACGGTGGAGAAGCGGTCGTCGATCCGGCCGCGCAGCACGCGGTCCACGGCCTCGGCCTGCTCGTGGATCTCCTTGTGCATGTACGTGTCGTGGCCGCCCATGTCGTAGGAGGCGGCCTCCCACTCCACGGTGGTGGGCTCGGCGGTGGTCCGCGTGCCCTCCGTGGTGTAGGTGCGGAAGTCGTCGGCCTTGAGGGTGGCCATCTCGCCGTCGTCGAGGGTGACTATCTGGCGGGTGTGGGCGACCAGGGCGGCGATGTCCGAGGCGACGAACATCTCCTTCTCGCCGATGCCGAGGACGACCGGCGAGCCGTTGCGGGCGACGACGATGCGGTCCGGGAAGTCGGCGTGCAGCACGGCGATGCCGTAGGTGCCCTCGATCAGGCGGACCGTCTCGCGGACCTTGTCCTCGAGCTTCTCGGCCCCCGAGCGGGCGATGAGGTGGACGAGGACCTCGGTGTCGGTCTCGGAGAGGAACTCGACGCCGTCCGCCTCCAGCTTGCGGCGCAGGTCGGCGGCGTTGTCGATGATGCCGTTGTGGACGACGGCGACCTTGCCCTCGGCGTCCAGGTGCGGGTGGGCGTTCACGTCGGACGGGGCGCCGTGGGTGGCCCAGCGGGTGTGGGCGATGCCGGTGGTGCCCTTGAAGCGCGCCGGGACCTTGGCCTCCAGGTCGCGCACCCGGCCCTTGGCCTTGACCGTCTTCAGGGTCCCCGTCTTCGGGGAGGTCACGGCGATGCCCGCCGAGTCGTAGCCGCGGTACTCCAGGCGCTGCAGGCCCTCGAGCAGCAGGGGGGCGACCTCACGCCTGCCGATGTAACCGACGATTCCGCACATACAGGTATGTTCCTAGCCGTAGACGATGCGGCGCAGCTGCCGGAGCGAGAGCTCGGGCGGCGCCACCGCGCGGTATCTCAGGTCCGCCTCGATCCGCTGGAAGATCGTCGCGTTCACCAGGCCCTGGGCCTGGAGCTCGCGATGGCGGCGACGGACGTACTCCTCGGTCGTCTCGTCGAAGTAGGCGAGCACGTCCTGGATCACACGCAGCGCCTCGCCCCGGCTGAGGGGCGTGGACCGCGTCAGATGATCGACAAGTTCGTCGTGCACCCGATGATCCTGGAGTACCGGCGGCCGTTTCGCAAGAAACGTGCCCGATTTCGGGCAGGCCAAGCCCGGTGGCCTCTACATGCGCTTCAGGACGGCCTGCTTGGCGAGGGTGAACTCCTCGTCGGTGAGGACCCCGGACCGGTGCAGCTCGCCCAGCTCCCGCAGCCGGCGCAGCAGCGCGTCGTGGTCGTCCTCGGCGGGGCCGGGCGGCGCGGACCGGTCGGTCTCCGGGGTGCGCGGGCCCTCCAGGGCCGGGGCGGCGGGGGTGGACGGGTGCGGCAGACGGGCCTGCACGGCGGCGGCCACCAGCGCCATCAGCGGGTCCCTCTTGAACCCCCACAGCTCCACCGCGTTCGGGTCGTACTTGGCCGGGACCTTGGTGGGGGCGTGCCGCACGAGGAAGCGCAGATGGCCGTTCTCCAGCCCGGCCGCCGGCTGCCAGTCCACGCCCTCCAGGTCGGCCACCGCCAGGGTGCGGGGGCCCGCGGCGGCCTTGGCGTCCTCCGTCTTCCAGTTCCACTCCAGCCGGACGCGCTCGCCGTCGAAGCTCACCGTGCCGTCCCCTGCGGAGACGGACAGCGGCAGGGGCGGACCGGGCAGCAGGTAGCCGGTCACCGGGCCCGACGGGATCTGCTCCAGCAGCAGCGCGGTGCGGACCTCCTCCGTGAAGTACTCGGCGACGCCGTAGCGGTCGGACTCCACGACCAGCTGGTACGGGTCGTGGGGCTCGGTGAGGCGGCCGCCCGTCGCGTGCAGCAGGGGGTCGGCGCCGTCGCGCAGCCGCAGCCTGAGCCGCCCCGACTTCTTGCCCTGCTCCAGTGAGATGCCCGCCAACGCCTCCAGCGGCACGGCCAGTTCACCCAGCGTGCGGCGGAGCAGGCCGACGTTCTTGTCGCGGCCGGGGGTCAGGCGCAGGGTTTCGCCGTCGAAGGTCCACGTGCCGTCCTTCTGGATGATTTCCGCCATGGGGGGATTGTTCCATCGCCACGTTCCCCGGCAGGGGCGGGAGTTGGGGGAGGGAGGGCTGGGGAACGTGGGTGGCCGACCGTGGGTGGGGGTGGGGCGCAGCTCCCGGCGCCCCTGAGGGGCGCCGGGTCAGAACGCCGCCAAGGGATTCTTCAGGGTGCCTATGAGCTGGAGCGCGCCCGAGGGGTCCGCCAGGTCGACCATTTGCTTGTTGTTGCGCAGCTGGAGGCGGTTCAGGCAGGACAGGGCGAACTCCGGGGCGAACATGTCGTAGCGGGCGAACTTGTCGGCCAGCTCCGGCACCGACGCCTGGTACTCGCGGGTGACCTCGGCGACCGTCCGCCAGAAGCCCTCCTCGTCGAGGACGCCTTCCTCGGCGAGGTTCGCCGCGAGGAAGCGGAAGAAGCAGTCGAAGACGTCCGTGAAGATCGACAGCAGCTTGGTGTCGTCCGGGACGTCGACACGGATCCGGGACACCTCCGGCGGCAGCACCGCGTCCGGGTCCATCACCGCGATCTCCTCGGCGATGTCCTTGTAGACCGCGCGCTTCACGGCGCCGTCCTCCAGGACCAGGATGACGTTCTCGCCGTGCGGCATGTACACCAGGTCGTAGGCGTAGAAGCTGTGCAGCAGCGGGACGTAGTAGGCCCGCAGGTAGCGTCTCAGCCACTCCTCCGGGGCGAGCCCGGAGCGCTCGATCAGGGCGGCCGCGAAGGACCGGCCCTCGTGGTCGACGTGGACCAGGGACGCCATGGTGGCCAGCGACTCGCCGTCCTCCAGGGACGTCACCGGGCTCTCCCGCCACAGCGCCGCCAGCATCTTGCGGTACGGCGAGTAGCGGTCGGTGGCCTGCTCGTACTCCAGGTGCCGGTAGCCCACGGCGGCCCGCTCGCGGATGACCGACAGTCCCGTGGACCGCAGCACCGCGTCGTTGTCGATCAGGCGCGCCAGCCAGTCGTTGATCGCGGGGGTGGCCTCCATGTAGGCGGCGGACAGGCCCCGCATGAAGCCCATGTTGAGGACGGACAGGGCCGTCTTCACGTAGTGCTTCTCCGGGTGCGAGCGGTTGAAGAAGGTGCGGATGGACTGCTGCGCCAGGTACTCGTCGTCACCCTCGCCCAGCAGCACGAGGTGCCGGCGGGCGACCTCGGCGGCGAAGGTGACGGACAGCTTGTTCCACCACTGCCAGGGGTGGACGGGGATCAGCAGGTAGTCGGCCGGGTCCAGGTCCTGCGCGCGCAGGACGCCGTGGAACCGCTCGACGGTCTCCTCGCCCAGCTCCTGCCGGACGAACGCCTCGTACTCGATGCCGGCGCCGGCCGTGAACGCGGCCCGCGAGCGGTGGGCGGCCAGCCACACCAGCTTCACCGGGTTCGCGGCCTCCGGGGCGTACCGCCGGTACTCGTGGACGCCGAAGCCGAGCCGCCCGTTGTTGGCGACGAAGCAGGGGTGGCCCTCGGTCATGCCGGCCTCGATCGCCTGGAACCCGGCGTCGACCAGCTCGGCTGAGGTGATCTGCGGCTTGGTCAGCTTGTAGCAGGTGCCGGAGAGGGTGGAGGAGATCTCCTCCAGGTACACCGGCAGGATCTCGTCGCTCAGCCCCAGGGATTTCTGCAGCTCGATGAAGAAGTCCAGCGCGGCGAGCTCGAGTTCGGCGTCGCCGCGGTGGCGGGTGATCGAGTCGGCGTCGACCTGCCAGTGGTCCAGGCCGCGCAGCTTCGCGGCGAACGTGTAGCGGGTCTCGCCGTCGTCGCTGCGGACGACGTACCGGCCGTCACCGGCCGGCTCGGGAGTGACGAGCCTTTCGTGCGCGAACTCGGCGAGCGCCTTGCGGATCAGCAGACGGTTGGCCCGCGCCCAGCGGTGGGGGGACAGGTGCGCCACGGCGTCGGACAGGGTCATGCGGAAGCTCCTCGTGCGGCCTCGAACTGTTCGCGCGTGCAGAAGCTCAGCAGCGCGCGCTTCTCCGGCTTGTCGATCTCGCGCTCGGGCACGAAGCCCACGGCCTCGTTCAGGGCGTGCACGGCCTTGTTGCCGACGTCCGGCTCCACCACGACCCGGCGGGTGGCCGGATCGGCGAACAGTTCCTCCATCACGGCGGTGATGACGGCGCGGGTGAAGCCGTGGACGGGGCGGTCGGTGGGGGCGACCAGGAAGTGCATGCCGACGTCGCCGGGCTCGGGCTCGTAGAGTCCGGCGAGTTCGACGTACCGGGGGTCGTACTTCTCCATCAGGAAGGCGGGCTCGCCGTCGTGCAGGCCCAGGTAGGCGTGGTGGTGCTCGTGGGCGGCGATCCGCATGTACTCGCGTTCCACGTCCTCGAGCTTCGCGTCCTGCATCATCCAGAACGCCGCCTTGGGATGCGTCACCCAGCGGTGCAGCAGCTCCGCGTCCTTCCTCGGGTCGAGCGGGCGGATCGTGAACGTACCGATGGTGCTCATACGGCGAACTCCTGGAAGGCGATGCTCTTCTCGACCGGGTAGTACTCGGTGCCCAGCAGCTCGCGGATGATCGAGGCGTTGCGGTAGGCGCCCATGCCCAGGTCGGGGCTGGTGATGCTGTGCGTGTGCACGCCCGCGTTCTGCAGGAACACGCCGCGCCCGGTGACGTCGATCGCGTAGTTGCGGGCGACGTCGAAGCGGCCGCGGCCGTCGAGGCGCAGCCGGTCGCGCACCGGCGCCAGGAAGGCGGGCTGCTCGTAGTGGTAGCCGGTCGCCAGCACCAGGCCCTCGGTGGCGATCTCGAAGTCCTTGCCCTGCTCGTCCTGGTGGAAGCTCAGCGTGTACGTGCCGTCCTGGTACCGGGCGGAGGTGAGCGAGGAGTTGGTGAGCAGCCGGGTGGGCACGCCGCGGCCGCCGCTCTCCACGTTCTTCTGGTACAGCAGGTCGAAGATCGCGTCGATCAGGTCCGAGTTGATGCCCTTGAACAGGCCCTTCTGCTGCTTCTCCAGCCGGTAGCGGGTGTCCTCGGGCAGCGCGCGGAAGTAGTCGATGTAGTCCGGGGACGTCATCTCCAGGGTCAGCTTGGTGTACTCCAGCGGGAAGAACCGCGGGGAGCGGGTGACCCAGTTGAGCTGGTAGCCGTGGGCGTCGATCTCCGAGAGCAGCTCGTAGTAGATTTCGGCGGCGCTCTGCCCGCTGCCCACGATCGTGACCGACTTCTTCCCCAGCAGCTCGGCCTTGCGGTGCATGTACTGCGCGTTGTGGAAGAGGTCGCCCTCCAGGCCGCGGCACGCCTCGGGCACGAACGGAACGGTGCCGGTGCCGAGCACCAGGTGCCGGCCGCGGTACGTCGTGCCGGTGGACGTGGCCACGACGTACACCTCGGCGGCCTCGTCCCACGTGACCTCGGTGACGGTGGTCCCGAAGCGGATGCTGCTCAGCTGTGCGGCGGCCCAGCGGCAGTAGTCGTCGTACTCCACGCGCAGCGGGTAGAAGTTCTCCCGGATGTAGAACGAGTACAGCCGGCCCTTCTCCTTCAGGTAGTTGAGGAAGGAGTACGGGGAGGTCGGGTCGGCGAGGGTGACCAGGTCCGACATGAACGGCGTCTGCAGGTGCGCGCCGTCGAGGAACATTCCCGCGTGCCACTCGAAGTCCGGCTTGGACTCCAGGAAGACGCCCGCGAGTTCGTCGATGGGCTCGGTCAGGCAGGCCAGCCCCAGGTTGAACGGGCCCAGCCCGATGCCCACGAAGTCGTAGGTCGGTTCCGTGGTGTCAGCAAGCGCGGTCAAGGGACTCTCCCAGGTACTGCTCGGCGTGGCCGGCGATCAGGTCGAGGACGGCCGTGATGTCGGCCGTCGTGGTCTCGGGGTTGAGCAGGGTGAACTTCAGGTAGTGGCGCCCGGCCACCTTGGTGCTCGCGACCACCGCGTCGCCGGAGGCGAACAGGGCCTTGCGGGCGTGCAGGTTGGCGCGGTCGATCTCGGCGGCATCGGTGACGGCCGCCGGGACGTAACGGAAGACCAGGGTGGAGAGGCTCGGCTCGACCACCACGTCGAAGCGGGGGTCGGCGGCCAGCAGCTTCCAGCCCTCGGCCGCGAGGTCGCACACCTCGTCGAACAGCCGGCCGATGCCGTCGGCGCCCATCACGCGCAGCGTCATCCACAGCTTCAGCGCGTCGAAGCGGCGGGTGGTCTGGAGGGACTTGTCGACCTGGTTGGGGATGCGCTCGGTCACCATGCGGCGCGGGTTGAGGTACTCCGCGTGGTAGGTGGCGTGCCGCAGCGTGGCCGCGTCGCGCACCAGCACTGCCGAGGAACTGACCGGCTGGAAGAAGGACTTGTGGTAGTCGACGGTGACCGAGTCGGCGCGCTCGATGCCGTCGATGCGGTGCCGGTACTTGAGGGAGGCGAGCAGGCCGCAGCCGTAGGCGGCGTCCACGTGCATCCAGGCGCCGTACTGCTCGCACAGTCCCGCGATCTCCGGCAGCGGGTCGATGGAGCCGAAGTCGGTGGTGCCGGCGGTGGCGACGACCGCCATCGGGATCAGCCCCGCCCCGGCGCAGCGCTCCAGTTCGTGGGCGAGGGCGACGGTCTGCATCCGCTTGTCGTGGTCGACGGGGACCACCACCACGGCGTCCGGGCCGAGACCGAGCAGCTTCGCGGATTTCTGCACGCTGAAGTGACTGACCTCGGAGGCGAAGACGCGCAGCTTCGTCAGCTCCTCGGTCTTGGTCTCCTCGCGGGCCAGCAGCAGCGCCTGGAGGTTGGACTGGGTGCCGCCGGAGGTGAACACGCCGTCGGCGGCGGGGCCGAGGCCGATGCGGGCGGCCGTCCAGTCGATCAGCTTCCGCTCGATCAGGGTGCCGCCGGCCGACTGGTCCCAGGTGTCCAGGGAGGAGTTGACGGCGGAGAGCACCGCCTCGCCCAGCACGGCCGGGATGACGACCGGGCAGTTGAGGTGGGCGAGGTAGCGGGGGTGGTGGAAGTAGACCGCGTCCCTGAGGTAGACGTCCTCCAGTTCGTCCAGCACCGCGGTGGTGTCGTGCAGCGGCCGGTCGAGGTCGATCGCGTCGATGCGCGGGGCGAGGTCGTCGACCGTGACGCCGGTGAACGGCCGGTCGGTGGCGGCGAGTTTTGCGGCCACCCGCTCGACTCCTTCGGTCACGGAGCGTCGGTAGTGCTCCGTGGTGGTGTCGTTGAGCAGGTGCGAGCGCATGTGGGGGTCCTCCGGTGGGGACGGTCTGATGCGGGGAGAGGTCCAGTGCGGTTCAACTTAGGTTAGCCTAACCAAACTTTTCCCGGGGTAATCCCGTTTCCTTCGTGACCGTTGTCACGTCCTCGACAGGACGCTACAAAGCCTCAACTCGCCCACGGCTCAAGCCTGTTCGCGAAGCTGCTGCTCCGTCAGGCCGCGCGGCCGGTAGCCCACGAACGTCACCCGCCGACGGTCGACACCGCGCTCCCGGACGAAATGCCGACGCAGCCGCTTGACCTGGCCGGACTCACCGGCGCTCCACACGGAGGCGCGCTCGGGGGAGGGAAGGGCGGTCCGGCGGACGGCGTCCAGGGCCGGCGGAGCCTCCGGGGCGGCGGCGCCCTCCCGTGCGAACCAGGTGATCTCCGTGTCCGCAGGCAGCTCCTGGACGTCCCCGGTGTGCGGTACCTCCAGCCGGACCCGGTAGCGGGGCCGCCGGGAGGCTCTCCGGGACGGCGGACGCGCCTGGCAGGCGGGTCTGGTCCGCCCACAGCGGCACCGTCGAGGTGTCCTCGGGAGGGCGGAAGCGGATCGCGCGGTTGCCGGCGATCGCGGGGCCGAACAGCAGTACCCGGTCGCCCACGGCGGCACGGGCGGCCCAGCGGGAGGCCGGGCCGGCCCCGGCGGACGGGCCCGCCTGAGGGGTGACGCCGTGCAGGTCGAGGTCGACCTCGATCTCGGTGTTCCGCCTCCGGGCGTCCGTACGCGGCGCCCGCAGCGTGTACGAGCGCGTCACCGCCCGTACGCCGTCCGGCAGTTCGCGCCGGACCTGCCACCGGTTGTCGCCGAGTTCCAGCGGCACCACCGGCCTGTCCCGCCCGGGATCGGGCAGGGGTGACGACAGGGACCGGTCACGCCCGTCGGAGCGGAAGCCGCCCAGCTCCGGTCCGGTGAAGGTGACCCGGACCGGTGACGGGCCGAGCCGCCGCGTCCCGGCGGCCCGAGGGGCGAAGGAGCGGAACGGGGCGGCCACGGCAGTCGTCACGGCGTACTCCTGCGAGTCGAGGGCGGCTGGCCCTTGCCAGGGGACCTGCGAGGGGGCCTTGCGCGGAGGTCAGCTGACCTTCCTGGCCTTCTCGATGGCCTCGGCGAGCGCCTCCACCGGCGCCACGCACTTGTCGTAGGACAGGATCGGCTCGGTGGAACGGGCGATGACCTGGCCGGCCTTGACGGCGGGCAGCTGCTTCCAGGTCGCCTCGGTGATGTCGGCGGGCTGGATGGCCGAGGAGCGGTCGTCCATCATGATCACGTCGGCCTTGTGCTTGTCGACGTTCTCCCAGCTCAGGCTCTCGAACCAGCCGCCCGTGGCCTTCTTGGCCTCCTCCGTCGGCTCCACGAAGTTCACGCCGAGGGCCTTGAAGTACTCCAGGTCGATCGAGAGGTTGCTGCCCGAGACGTAGAACAGCTCGGGGCTCGCGGAGCCGACCAGCACCTTGATCTCGGGCTTGGCCTTGGCGGCCTTGCGCAGCCGCTCCGAGGCCGCCTCGAACCGCTTCTTGGCCTCGGTGACCTTCGCGGCCGTCATGTCGGCGCCGAGCGACTCGGCCAGCTCCCACATCCGCTGGAGCGGGGCGGTGAGCTGACGGTCGAACACGGAGATGCCGACGCTGGGCGCGAGCTTGGCGATCTTGTCCTTGGACGCCTCGGGGACGTACCAGAGGGTGCCGGCGTCGTCGAACATCGTGGAGATCAGGACGTCGGGCGCGAGGGCCGCGTACTTCTCGACGTTGAACTGGTCCCAGACGTTGCCCAGGACCGTCACCTTGCTGACGTCCATGTCGCCGGCCTGGACGTCGGCCTTGCCGTCCTTG
The DNA here is from genome assembly GCF_022696125.1 of Streptomyces sp. GB4-14. Lineage (NCBI taxonomy): Bacteria > Bacillati > Actinomycetota > Actinomycetes > Kitasatosporales > Streptomycetaceae > Streptomyces > Streptomyces sp. GB4-14. Next base: position 4,184,289 of record NZ_RZHO01000002.1, read on the forward strand.
GTCGTGGTCGGGCCGAAGACGCCCTTGACCTCGATGCCGTAGTCGTACAGCGCGGCGGCCACGCCCGTGAACGCGACGATGTTCTTGGGCGCCTCGTCCAGCTTCACCGTGGTGCCGCGGTCGTCTTTGAAGGTCCAGGGGCCGGTCTTGGCGGAGCCCTTCGTGTCCGCGCCGCCGTCCTTCGCGTCGTCGCCCCCGCAGGCGGTGAGTACGGCGCCGAGGCCCAGGGCGCCGCCGGCGGCGAGCAGTCCACGACGGGAGAGGCGGGCGGTTGTGGCGTTCGGCATGGAAGGGTCTGCTTTCGTGCGTACGGGACCGGTGTACAAACAGCGTTAGGTTAGCCTAACCAAACGATCTGTCCAGAGGGCATCCCGTACCCGTCCCTGCGCGGGGTGCCGAAATGCCCGCCCTGTACCGTGAAACCGGTCACGCGAAGGGGGATCGGGCATGGACGTGGTGCGTAAGTGGGGGCCCACCGCGGCCGTCAACCTGGTCCTCGGTGTCCTCGCCGTCGTACCGCTGTGGCTGACGGCGCTCTTCGCGGCGAGTCTCCTGACCGCCGGCACGGAGTCCGCCTCCGGCGGGGCCGTGGGCGATCTGGTGGGCTGGCTGCGGCTCCTGCTCCCGCCGTGGGCGGTCCTGATCGGGCTGTGGATCCCCGCCAACATCCTGGTCCGGCGCGGCACGGGCGCGTCCGGGCGCCGCCACTGGGTGGTCGGGGCGGTACTGCTCCTGATCCCGCTGCCGGCCCTGGTGGCGCTGATGTACCTGGCCGAGGGCTGAGGCGCCCCGGCCACGGCGACGGCCCGCGTCCTGGCCGACGCGGGCCCTCCCACTGCCGGTCCCGGGGTCAGCCGGCCAGACCCAACTCCCGTGCGATGAGCATCCGCTGGACCTCGCTGGTGCCCTCGCCGATCTCCAGGATCTTGGAGTCGCGCCACATGCGGGCCACCGGGTACTCGTTCATGAAGCCGTAGCCGCCGTGGATCTGCGTCGCGTCGCGCGCGTTGTCCACGGCGACCGTGGAGGAGTACAGCTTGGCCAGCGCCGCCTCCTTCTTGAACGGCTCGCCCGCCACCAGCCGGCTCGCCGCGTCCCGCCACGCCAGCCGCGCCGTGTGCGCCTTCATCTCCATGTCGGCGATCTTGAACTGGATCGCCTGGTTGGCGCCGATCGGACGCCCGAAGGCGTGCCGCTCCTTGGCGTACTTCACCGACTCGTCGACACAGCCCTGCGCGAGGCCCGTGGCGAGCGCCGCGATGGCGATGCGGCCCTCGTCGAGGATGCGCAGGAACTGCGCGTAGCCGCGGCCCTCCTCGCCCAGCAGGTTGGCCGCGGGGACGCGCACGTCCTGGAAGGAGAGCTCGCGCGTGTCCGAGGCGTTCCAGCCGACCTTCGAGTACGGCGCCGCCACCGTGAAGCCGGGCGTGCCGGACGGAACGATGATCGACGAGATCCGCGGCCTGCCGTCGGGCTTGCGGCCGGTGACGGCGGTGACGGTGACCAGACCGGTGATGTCCGTGCCCGAGTTGGTGATGAAGCACTTGGTGCCGTTGATGACCCACTCGTCCGTCGCCTCGTCCAGCCGGGCCGTCGTGCGGGTCGCGCCCGCGTCGCTGCCGCCGTCCGGCTCGGTCAGCCCGAACGCGCCGAGTATCTCGCCCGAGCACAGCCGGGGCAGCCACTCGCGCTTCTGTTCCTCGGTGCCGAACAGGTGCAGCGGCATGGCGCCCAGCGAGACGCCCGCCTCCAGGGTGATGGCCACCGAGGAGTCCACGCGGGCCAGTTCCTCCAGGGCCACGCCGAGCGCGAAGTAGTCGCCGCCCATGCCGCCGTACTCCTCCGGGAACGGCAGCCCGAACAGGCCCATGCGGCCCATCTCCCGGACGATCTCGTACGGGAACTCGTGCCGCTCGTAGAAGTCGCCGATCTTCGGCGCCACCACGTCGTGCGCGAACTCCTCGACCGTGCGGCGGAGTTCCTCGAGTTCGGGGGAGAGTTTGTGGTCCATGGCGTCACTGCTCCTGGTGGGAGAGGGCTCGTACGGTGCGGGACGGGCTGGGTCGGCCCAGATGGGCGGCCATCCAGACGCTTGTGGCGACCAGACGGCCGAGGTCGACCCCGGTGTCGATGCCGAGGCCCCGCAGCATCCACACGAGGTCTTCGGTGGCGAGATTGCCGGTGGCGGACTTCGCGTACGGGCAGCCGCCCAGCCCGCCGGCCGAGGCGTCGACCGTGGCGACGCCCTGCTGGAGCGCGGCCAGGGTGTTGGACAGCGCCTGGCCGTAGGTGTCGTGGAAGTGCACGCCCAGCGCGGGGACGGGCACGCCCGCCTCCGTGAGCGCGCGGATCAGGGCCGTCACATGGCCCGGGGTCGCCACGCCGATCGTGTCGCCGAGGCTCAGCTCGTCGCAGCCCATGTCGAGCAGCGCCCGGCACACCCGCACCACCTGGGGGACCGGGACCGCGCCCTCCCAGGGGTCGCCGAAGCACATCGACAGATAGCCGCGCACATGGACGCCCTGCTCCTTCGCGCGGGCCACCACCGGCTCGAACATGACCAGCGCCTCGTCCACCGTGCGGTTGAGGTTGGCCTTGGCGAAGGACTCCGTGGCACTGGCGAACACCGCCACCCGGCGGGCGCCCAGCGCCAGCGCGCGGTCCAGGCCGCGCTCGTTGGGAACCAGCACCGGCAGCTCGACCGGCAGGTCGGACACCGCCGGGTACAGGTCCTCGGCGTCCGCGAGCTGCGGCACCCACTTCGGGTGCACGAAGCTCGTCGCCTCGATCGTGGTCAGGCCCGTGCCGGCCAGCCGGCGGACGAACTCCGCCTTCACGGCCGTCGGCACGGTCTGCTTCTCGTTCTGCAGGCCGTCGCGGGCACCCACCTCGTGGATCCGCACCCGCGCCGGCAGCCCCTCGGCCGGTACGGCCATGGGCAGGCCCAGCTCGCTCGCGTTCATGCCGTCTCCCCTTCCGCCGGTTCCGCGGCCTCCACGGACGCGATGACCGCGAGCACCTGGTCCATGGCGACCGTCGTGCCCGGGGACACGTCCAGCTCCGTGACCGTGCCCGCGTGCGGGGCGGAGATGACGTGCTCCATCTTCATCGCCTCCACCACCAGCAGGCTCTGGCCCGCGTCCACCTCGTCGCCGACGGCGACCTTCACCACCGTCACCGTGCCCGGCATCGGCGCGGTCAGCGAGTCGGCGCCCGCCTGACCCGCCCGGGTGAGGGACGCGGCGACCGGGTCGTGGTCCCGCACCTGCCAGGCGTCGCCGTCCCGGCCCAGCCAGGAGCCGTCCGGCAGGGCGGCGAAGGTGTGCGCCACGCCGTCCAGCTCGCAGGTGAACCGGTGTCCGTCCAGCGGCCCGGCGGACGCCCGCAGCGGGGTGTCCGCCCCGGGCAGCAGCAGCTCCGTGCCGCCGTCGGCCGTGGCGCGCACCCGCACGGTCACCGGTTCGTGGCCCGCCACCCGCAGGTGGTGCGCCGTCCAGGCCCGGCCGCCGCCCATCCGCCAGCCGTCGGCGGCGGCGAACGGGTCACGCCAGCCGGGCGCCGCGGCGGGTTCGAGGGCGGCCTGGCGCAGCAGCGCCGCCGCCGCGTACACCTCGGCCGGCACCTCGCCGCCGGCCAGGGAGTCCGCCTCCCGCTCGACCAGACCGGTGTCCAGCTCGCCCGACACGACCGCCGGGTGCGCCAGCAGCCGCCGCAGGAAGCCCGCGTTGGTCTGCACGCCCAGCGTCACCGTCTCCGCGAGCGCCGCCCGCAGCTTGCGCAGCGCCGTCGCCCGGTCGGGACCGTACGCGATCACCTTGGAGAGCATCGGGTCGTAGAGGCTGCCGACCTCCGTGCCCTCGGAGAGCCCGGAGTCGGTGCGCACGCCGTCGCCCCGGGGCTCGCGCAGCCGCAGCACCGTGCCGCCGGAGGGCAGGAAGCCGCGCGCCGGGTCCTCGGCGCACAGCCGCGCCTCGACCGCGTGCCCGGTGAGGCGGACGTCGTCCTGCCCGAACGGCAGCCGCTCGCCCGCCGCGACCCGCAGCTGCCACTCCACCAGGTCGAGGCCGGTGATCAGTTCGGTGACCGGGTGCTCCACCTGGAGCCGGGTGTTCATCTCCATGAAGTAGTACGCCGACGGGTCGTCGCCCGGGACGATGAACTCCACCGTGCCCGCGCCCCGGTAGCCGCAGGAGCGGGCCGCCTGCACGGCCGCCTCGCCCATCGCCGCCCGGGTCTTCTCGTCGAGGAGCACACTGGGCGCCTCCTCGACGATCTTCTGGTGCCGCCGCTGGAGGGAGCACTCGCGCTCACCCAGGTGCACCACGTTCCCGTGGCCGTCGGCCAGCACCTGGATCTCGATGTGCCGGGGCCGGTCGATCCACCGCTCCACCAGGAGCGTGTCGTCGCCGAAGGAGGCGCGGGCCTCGCGCCGGGCTGCGGCGATCTCGTCGGCGAGCCGCGTCTCGTCCCGCACGAGCCGCATGCCCTTGCCGCCGCCGCCCGCCGACGGCTTCAGCAGTACCGGCATGCCGATCCCGCGGGCCGCGTCGACGAGCTGCGCGTCCGTCAGCCCGCTGCCGCTGGAGCCGGGCACCACCGGCACCCCGGCCGCCTTCACCGTCTCCTTGGCGCGGATCTTGTCGCCCATCAGGGCGATGGCGTCCGCCGGGGGACCGATGAACACGAGCCCTGCCGCCTCGCAGGCCCGTGCGAACTCCGCGTTCTCCGCGAGGAAGCCGTACCCCGGGTGCACCGCCTGCGCGCCGGTGCGGGCGGCGGCCTCCAGCAGCCGCTGGGCCGACAGGTAGCTCTCGGCGGCCGGCGCCGGTCCGATCCGCACCGCCGTGTCGGCCTCCCGGACGTGCCGGGCGTCCGCGTCCGCGTCCGAGTACACCGCCACCGAGCGCACGCCCAGCGATCGCAGCGTGCGCTCGACGCGGACGGCGATCTCGCCCCGGTTCGCCACCAGCACCGTGTCGAACATCTGATCAGTCATCGTCAGGGGTCCCCTCACATCCGGAAGACGCCGAACTGGGGGTCACCCAGGGGCGCGTTGGCGCACGCGGTCAGGGCCAGCCCCAGCACCTGCCGGGTGTCCATCGGGTCGATCACGCCGTCGTCCCAGAGGCGTGCCGTCGCGTAGTAGGCGTTCCCCTGGCGCTCGTACTGGGCGCGGATCGGGGCCTTGAAGGCCTCTTCCTCGTCCGCGGGCCACTCCTCGCCGCGCGCCTCCAGCTGGTCCCGTTTGACCGTCGCCAGGACCGAGGCCGCCTGCTCGCCGCCCATCACCGAGATCTTGGCGTTCGGCCACATCCACAGGAAGCGGGGGGAGTAGGCCCGGCCGCACATCGAGTAGTTGCCCGCGCCGTAGGAGCCGCCGACCACGACGGTCAGCTTCGGCACGCGCGTGCAGGCGACGGCCGTGACCATCTTGGCGCCGTGCTTGGCGATGCCGCCCGCCTCGTAGTCCCGGCCGACCATGAAGCCCGAGATGTTCTGCAGGAACACCAGGGGGATGCCGCGCTGGTCGCACAGCTCGATGAAGTGGGCGCCCTTCTGGGCGGACTCGGAGAAGAGGATGCCGTTGTTGGCGACGATCCCCACCGGGTGGCCGTGGATGTGCGCGAAGCCGGTGACCAGGGTCTGCCCGAACTCCGCCTTGAACTCGGCGAACCGGGAGCCGTCCACGACGCGCGCGATGATCTCGCGGACGTCGTAGGGGGTGCGGGAGTCCACCGGCACCGCGCCGTACAGCCCCGCCGGGTCCACCTTGGGCTCGGCGGCCGGTTCCACCCGCCAGGGCAGCCGGCCGCGCGCGGGCAGCGTGGAGACGATCCGGCGCACGATCCTCAGCGCGTGCGCGTCGTCCTCGGCGAGGTGGTCGGTCACCCCGGACACCCGCGAGTGGACCTCGCCGCCGCCCAGCTCCTCCGCCGTGACGACCTCACCCGTGGCCGCCTTCACCAGCGGCGGGCCGCCGAGGAAGATCGTGCCCTGGTTGCGGACGATCACCGCCTCGTCGCTCATCGCCGGGACGTACGCCCCGCCCGCCGTGCAGGAGCCGAGCACCGCCGCGATCTGCGGGATGCCGGCGCCGGACATCCGGGCCTGGTTGTAGAAGATGCGGCCGAAGTGGTCCCGGTCCGGGAACACCTCGTCCTGCATCGGCAGGAAGGCGCCTCCGGAGTCCACCAGGTAGACGCAGGGCAGCCGGTTGTCCAGGGCCACCTCCTGCGCGCGCAGGTGCTTCTTCACGGTCATCGGGTAGTACGTGCCGCCCTTGACGGTGGCGTCGTTGGCGACGACCACGCACTCGCGGCCCGCGACCCGGCCGATCCCGGCGATCACCCCGGCCGCCGGCGCCTGCCCGTCGTACATCCCGTCGGCGGCCAGCGGGGCCAGCTCCAGGAAGGGCGAGCCGGGGTCCAGGAGGGTGTCCACCCGGTCGCGCGGGAGCAGCTTCCCGCGCGCGGTGTGACGGGCGCGTGCCCGCTCGCCGCCGCCGAGCGCCGCCGCGGCCAGCTTGCCGCGCAGCTCCTCGACGAGGGCGCGGTGCGCCTCCTCGTTGGCCCGAAAGGCCTCCGACGCGGGATCGGCCGCGCTGTGAAGCTCCGGTGCCTCATGCATCCTGCGGGTCCCCTCACGTGTTAATGAGCGTTAACGCATTTCCTTCAGGTTAACGACCGCTAACCTCCCTGTCTAGAATCGTCCTCATGGCCACCAGAACCGACGCCCCCACCCGCCGCGAGCAGATCCTCAAGGAGGCCGCGCGGCTCTTCGCCGAGCGGGGCTTCCACGGGGTCGGCGTCGACGAGATAGGCGCCGCCGTCGGCATCAGCGGGCCCGGGCTCTACCGGCACTTCGCGGGCAAGGACGCGATGCTGGCGGAGCTGCTGGTCGGCATCAGCGAGTCGCTGCTGACCGGTGCGAAGCGTCGGCTCACCGAGGCGGACGGGGCCGGGGGGACGGCTCCCGAGGCGGTCCTCGACTCGCTGATCGAGGGGCACATCGACTTCGCGCTCGACGACCGCCCGCTCATCACCCTGCACGACCGTGAGCTGGACCGCCTCCGGGACGCCGACCGCAAGCTGGTGCGCCAGCTCCAGCGGCAGTACGTCGAGCTCTGGGTGGCCGTGGTGCGCCGCCTCTACCCGGACCTCGCCGAACCGGCCGCCCGCTCGGCGGTCCACTCGGTCTTCGGCCTCCTCAACTCCACCCCCCACCTCACCCGCCCGGGCTCCCTCCCGGACCGCGCGGGCACGGCGGAGCTGCTGCACCGGATGGCCCGGGGGGCGTTCGCGGCGGCGGCGGACTCCTGAGGGGCGCGCCCGCTGCCGCGGAGTGACGAGCGTTACGGGGCGTCCGGTCTGGACGGGTGTGGATACTCGCCGGTACCTTGCTCTGAGCAAGCGCTTAGACATGCCCAGGCCCCGGAGGTGGCGAATAGTGCGCCGTACGATTTTCAACGAGGATCACGAGGCGTTCCGGGAGACCCTCCGCGCCTTCATCGAGGCCGAGGTCGTCCCCGTCTACGACGAGTGGTTCGCGGCCGGACAGGCGCCCCGCGACTTCTACTACAAGCTCGGTGAGCTGGGCATCTTCGGCATCAGCGTGCCGGAGGAGTTCGGCGGCGCGGGCATGGACACCCACAAGTTCGAGGCCGTCCTCTACGAGGAGACCGCCCGCGCGGGCGTCCAGTTCGGCGGCTCCGGCGTGCACGTGCTGCTCGCCCTGCCGTACATCAAGATGCTCGGCACCGACGAGCAGAAGAAGCGGTACCTCCCGAAGTTCGTCACCGGCGAGGAGATGTGGGCCATCGCGATGACCGAGCCGGGCACCGGCTCCGACCTCGCGGGCATGAAGACCACCGCCAAGCTGAGCGAGGACGGCACTCACTACGTCCTCAACGGCGCCAAGACCTTCATCACCGGCGGCGTCCACGCCGACAAGGTGATCGTCTGCGCCCGCACCGCGGCCCCCACCGCCGAGGACCGCCGTCACGGCATCTCCCTCTTCGTCGTGGACACCAAGTCCGAGGGCTACTCGGTCGGCCGCAAGCTCGACAAGCTCGGCCTGCGCACCTCCGACACCGCCGAGCTGGCGTTCGTCGACGTGAAGGTCGCCGCCGAGGACCTGCTCGGCGAGGAGAACAAGGGCTTCTACTACCTCGGCCACAACCTGGCCTCCGAGCGCTGGGGCATCGCCTACGGCGCCTACGCCCAGGCCAAGGCCGCCGTCCGGTTCGCCAAGCAGTACGTGCAGGAGCGCACCGTCTTCGGCAAGCCGGTGGCGCACTTCCAGAACACCAAGTTCGAGCTGGCCGCCTGCCAGGCCGAGGTGGACGCCGCCGAGGCCGTCGCCGACCGCGCCACGGAGGCCCTGGACGCCGGCGAGCTCACGCCCGCCGAGGCCGCCAGCGCCAAGCTGTTCTGCACCGAGGTCGCCCACCGCGTCATCGACCGCTGCCTCCAGCTGCACGGCGGCTACGGCTACATGAACGAGTACCCGATCGCCCGCCTGTACGCGGACAACCGGGTCAACCGCATCTACGGCGGCACCAGCGAGATCATGAAGACGATCATCGCCAAGGACATGGGCCTGTAAGGTCCCGGAAATCCCTGCCGTATACAACTGATTCCATGAGTCAGGCTCTTCAGGAACTCCTCGATCTGCTCGACCTCGAGCAGATCGAGGAGAACATCTTCCGCGGCAGCTCGCGCAGCGCCGTCGTCCCCCGCGTCTTCGGCGGGCAGGTCGCGGCGCAGGCGCTGGTCGCGGCCGGGCGGACCGTCCCCGAGGACCGGCCCGCCCATTCCCTGCACGCGTACTTCCTGCGCCTCGGCGACCCCGGCGCGCCGATCGTCTACACCGTCGACCGGATCCGCGACGGCCGCTCGTTCACCACCCGGCGGGTGGTCGCGGTCCAGCACGGCAAGCCGATCTTCCACCTCTCCGCGTCCTTCCAGACCTACGAGGAGGGCCTGGACCACCAGGCACCGATGCCGGCGTCCCCGGACCCGGACGCGCTCCCGACCTCGGAGGAACGCCTGCGCGGCTACGCCCACCTCGAGCCCGAGGTCGTCGACCGCTTCCTCGAGGCACGCGCCGCCGTCGACCTGCGCTACGTCGACGAGCCGCCCTACGGCCGCTTCGGCGAGCCCCGCGAACCCCACTCCCAGGTGTGGTTCCGCACCAACGGCAAGCTCGCCGACGACCCTCTGCTGCACGTCGTCCTCGCCACGTACGTCTCCGACATGACGCTCCTCGACTCCGTACTGCTCGCCCACGGGCGCGGCGGCTGGGCCGTCGGCGACGTCGTCGGGGCCTCCCTGGACCACGCGATGTGGTTCCACCGCCCGTTCCGCGCGGACGAGTGGCTGCTGTACGACCAGCAGTCCCCCACCGCCCACGGCGGCCGGGGGCTCGGCCAGGCGCGCATCTACACCCAGGACGGCCGCCTCGCGGTCTCCGTCATCCAGGAGGGCGTGGTCCGCGTCCCGCGCGACGAGGACTGAGGCAGAAGGAGAGGCCGCGGCGCTTCCAGGGAAGGGGCCGCGGCCCGGTTCATAGGTTCATAGGGGAGAGTCAGCTCAGACCCGCCGCCGCCAGCAGGTACGCCGTCATCGGGTCGTAGTGGCGGGGGCTCGTCACATGGTCGTCCAGGGGGACGGTCACCTGGACGGTGCCCTCGGCCTCGGCGAGGAACAGCGCGGGGTCGTTGCAGTCGGCGTACCCGACGGAGTCCACTCCGTACTGGCCGGCGGCGCCCGCCCAGCCGTGGTCGGCGACCACCAGGTCGGGCAGCGGTCTCCCCTCCCGCTCCAGCGCCGTGAGGATCGTCTTCATCGGCGCGCCCGAGTGGGTGTGCCACAGCGTCGCCCCGTGCTCAAGCACCGCCACGTCCGCGAACTGCATCACGTAGCCCTCCTCCGTGGTCAGCCCGTCCGGGATGACCACGATCTCGCAGCCCGCCGCCCGCAGCGCGGCGGCCGTCGCCCGGTGCACGTCCAGCAGGCCGCCCGGGTGTCCGGTCGCCAGCAGCACCCGCTGCCGGCCCTCCGCCGCCTTGCGCAGCCGCCCCGCCATCCGCTCCAGGCCGTCGACCGTCAGCTCGGGGTCGATGGTGTCCTGCCCGTACCGGTGCTCGGGGTCGTCGTTCACGCCGACCCGCTCGGCCATCACCGCGAGCACGTCCTGCTCGTCGGTCCAGCGCTCGCCGAGCTCCAGGCCGAGCCAGTAGTGCCGGTCGCCGTTCGCCAGCTTCCGGTAGTGGGAGAGGTTGTTCTCGCGCGGCGTGGCGACCTCGCCCGCGATGCGGGTGGCGACCAGGTGCTCGACGAGTTCGGCGCGGCTGGGGGTCCCGGGTATCGGCATGCGTCCATTGTGAGGCAGGGAACAGGGGCCGTCCCTGGCGTATCGCGCGCTGGGACGTGCGTCACGTACTCAGCCGGCTGCGTACGGCTACTCAGCCGCGACCCTCACCACGTACTTGCCCCGGACGCCGCCCGCCTCCAGAGCCCGATGGGCCGCCGCCGTCTCCTCCAGCGGGAAGACCCTGTCCACCACGGGGCGCAGCGCGCCCTCGGCGACGTGCCGGGCCAGCACGTCGAGATCGGCCCGACGGGGGTCGCCGCTGAAGAAGCGGACCCGGCCGCGTCCGTGCAGCGCGCTGCCCGCAATGTAGCCGAGCGACGTGACGGGCCGGCTCAGGTCGAAGGCGATGGTCACCATGCGCCCGCCGGGGTTCAGCAGGCCCCGGAAGGCGCGGAGATCCGTCCCCACCGTGTCCAGGACGACGTCGAAGCGGCCCAGGTCCGCCGGCCGTACGCTCCGGTGGTCGACGGCCTCGTGCGCGCCGAGTTCGCGGACGAGGCCGAGGTTGGCGGCGCGGGCGAGGCCCGTGACCTTCGCGCCGTACGCCCGCCCGAGCTGGACGGCGGCGTTGCCGACGCCGCCCGCCGCGCCCCGCACGAGGAGCCGCTCGCCGGGGCGCAGCCCGGCCTTGTCGCGCAGCGCGGTGACGGCCGTAGTGGCCACCGGGAGCGCGGCGGCGTCCACCGGGTCGAGGCCGTCGGGGAGCGGGCCGACGCGCTCCTCGGGCACGGTCACGTACTCGGCGGCGCTGCCGAACCCCGAGGTCCGGCCCAGGACGCCCCACACGCGGTCGCCGGGCGCGAACCGGGTGACCCCGGCCCCGTGCGCGGCGACCTCGCCGGTGAAGTCAAGGCCCACGCGCTTGGGGAAGCGGCGGCCGAGCAGCAGGCGGAGCCGCCCGGAGCGGGCGGACAGCTCGCCGCCGTTCACGCTGAACGCGCTCACCTTCACCAGGACCTCGCCGGGGCCGGGCACGGGCCGGGGCACGCGGCCCACGTAGAGCTCCTCGGGGCCGCCGTAACGGTCGTAGAGCACTGCCTTCATCATGCGGTCGTCCATCGCCGTCGCCTTCGCGTCAGGTGGTCCGGGGGTTCGGGACCGACCGTAGGCTGGCAAGCGGACGAGATCGTCCGTTTAGGCGGAAGCGAGAGACAGTGACGACGCGATCCTCTCGGAACACGGCCCGGGACACCGTGCGGGCGGACGCCCGGCGCAACCGGGAGCGCCTCCTCGCCGCGGCCCGCGCGGTCTTCGCCGAGCACGGGATCGACGCCCCGATGGCGACCGTGGCCCGGCGGGCCGGGGTCGGCGTGGCGACCCTGTACCGGCACTTCCCGACCCGGGAGGCGCTGGTGCGGGGCGCGTTCGCGCGGCAGATGGAGACCTGCGGCCGGGCCCTTGGTGACGCCCTGGCCGCCGACGACCCGTGGACGGGCCTGACGCACCTGGTCGAGACGGTCTGCGCCCTCCAGCGGGAGGAACGCGGATTCCCGGCCGCGTTCCTCGACGCCTTCCCGGAGACCAGGGAGGAGCACGCGCACTCCCGTGAGCAGGCCGAACGCGACCTCACCGTCCTGGTGCGCAGAGCCCAGGCGTCGGGTGCGCTCCGGCCCGACTTCCACCCGTCCGACCTCGTCGTCGCCCTGGTGGCCCACTGCGGCTTGGTGGCGGCCCTCCCGGACGACCCGAGGGCGTCCCGCCGCCTGGTGGCGTACCTGCTCCAGTCGTTCCGGGCCGCCCCGCCCACCGCACCGTTGCCCGCGCCGTCGGGACTGACCCTGCGCGGCCTGCCCCTGACACCGGAGGGCGGGGGATCCCGGACGCCCCGCCGGTCCTGACCGGCTCCGGGCCGCTCACGCGGGCCGGGCCAACGGTCACGTCCGCCGCAGCGCGAACCACAGCTCCATGCGGACGTCCGGGTCGTCCAGGTCCGCGTCCAGGAGCGACGCGCAGCGCGCGATGCGCTGCCGGACCGTGTTGCGGTGGACGTCCAGGGCGACCGCCGTGCGGTCCCAGCTGCCGTGGAGGGACAGCCAGGTGCGCAGGGTGTCGACCAGGGCCGGGGACCGCTCTATGGGCGCGAGGAGCGCGCGGGCGTGGGCGTCCGCTTCCGCCGGGGGGACCAGGTCCGTGAGGGCCGTCGGGCGGTCGCCGTGACGGAGCAGCGGGGTGCGGGTGGCGCGGGCGCGGGCCAGGGCGCGGGCGGCCTGGGTGTCGGCGGCCGGCCAGTCCCGCGGGGCCGCCGCAGCGCTGACGCCGAGCGTCCAGCCCGGCACCCGCTCCACCGTCCGCCCGTCGGGCACCAGGACCCGCACCACCTCGCCAGAGACGTCCACCAGGGACGAGCCGAGGGCCGCGCCGAGCGCGGAGGCGGCCACCGGGTCCGGCGCCGCCCGCCCGTCCGGCCTGCCGTGCACGACCCGCCACCGGTCACCGCCGAGCAGCGGCGCCACCTCCGCGGGCGCCGCGCCCAGCAGCAGCCGTACCAGCGCGGAGGAGCGGCCGGCGCCCGAGCCGCTGTGCCGTTCGCCGGTGAGCAGGGAGAGCAGCACGGCCGCGACGGACGCGATGGTGTGGTCGCCCGCGTCCCGCTGCGGGGCGGCCGTCCCGAGCACGAACCCCTCGCCGTTGCCCAGCGCGTGCGCGACCAGCCGCAGCCCGGCCACCGTGTCGGACGCGGAGGAGGGGCGGGCGTCCGAGGGCTCCTGTCCCGACGGCCGTACGACCTCCGCGAGTTTCGCCAGCGCCGTGCGTGTCTCCTCGCCCGGATCGGTCCCGGCGGCCGCGATCCGTGTGCCCTCGGGTCCGTACAGCACCGCGCGTCCGCCCAGGCGGCGGGCGAGCTGCTGGAGGACGGAGGGGACCGGGTCCGGGCGGGCGGCGGCGGTGGCCAGGCTCTGCTGGGCCTCCGTTACCCGCCGCAGCTCGGCCGTGCGGGCCTGCGCCATCAGCTGCCACACCGCCCGCGCCACCGCCGAGAACGTGGTCCTCGGCGGCACCTCCAGCAGCGGCAGCCCGTGCATCTCGCACGCCTCCACCAGCGCCCCGGGCACCGTGTCGTGCACCGGCGCGACACCGAAGCCGAGCGCCGCCCCGCCCGCCGCGACGATCCGCGACACGTACGCGTCGAAGTAGCCCGCGCCCGCGCCGTCCGGGACGTGCACGCCCGCCGACAGCAGCAGCTCGCCGCCCAGCAGGTACGGGTAGGGGTCGGCCATCTCCGAGGTGTGCGCCCAGTGCACCACGACCGCCGGGTCCGCGGGGCCCGCGATCCGGCGCAGGCCCAGGTCCGCGCGGGCGAGCAGCGCGTCCAGGGGGACGGGTGGAGTGGGCGGAACAGCGGGGTCCGGCATGGTGGACGTTTCCTCCATCCCAGGATGTCGATCTGGATGAAACGTACACTTCGCAGTCGCTTTTCGGCCACCTAAGGTCGGGTCACCGGCAACCCGCGGGTACGGGCGGATGTCCCCGCGCGGCGCCGGTGAGCGCGATCCGTCTGCACGACACGCCACCGACAGTGCGCGAAGGAGGCCCCCGCATGGCCGTGGACTACCTGGTCATCGTCGTCTATATGGCCGGCATGCTGGCCATGGGCTGGTGGGGCATGCGCCGCGCCAGGTCCAAGAGCGAGTTCCTGGTGGCCGGCCGCCGCCTGGGTCCCGCCATGTACTCCGGCACCATGGCCGCCATCGTCCTCGGCGGCGCCTCCACCATCGGCGGCGTGGGCCTCGGCTACCAGTACGGCCTGTCGGGCGCCTGGATGGTGTTCACCATCGGCCTCGGACTGCTCGCCCTCAGCGTCTTCTTCTCCGCCCGTATCGCCCGGCTGAAGGTCTACACCGTCTCGGAGATGCTCGACCTGCGCTACGGCGGCCGGGCCGGCGTCATCTCCGGCCTCGTCATGTGGGCGTACACCCTGATGCTCGCGGTGACCTCGACGATCGCCTACGCCACGATCTTCGACGTCCTCTTCGACATCAACCGCACCCTCGCGATCGTCCTCGGCGGCTCGATCGTCGTCGCGTACTCCACGCTCGGCGGCATGTGGTCGATCACGCTCACCGACATGGTGCAGTTCGTCGTGAAGACGATCGGCGTGCTGCTCCTGCTGCTGCCCATCGCCGTGGTCAAGGCGGGCGGCTTCAGCGAGATGAAGGCACAGCTGCCCACCGAGTACTTCGACCCGCTGGGCATCGGCGGCGAGACGATCTTCACCTACGTGCTGATCTACACGTTCGGCATGCTCATCGGGCAGGACATCTGGCAGCGTGTGTTCACCGCCCGCAGCGACCGCACGGCCCGCTGGGGCGGCACCGTCGCCGGCACCTACTGCCTCGCCTACGCCGTCGCCGGCGCGGTCATCGGCACCGCGGCCAAGGTGCTCTACCCGAAGCTCGCCAGCCCCGACGACGCGTTCGCCACCATCGTCAAGGACGAGCTGCCCATGGGCGTGCGCGGCCTCGTGCTGGCCGCCGCGCTCGCCGCCGTGATGTCGACGTCCTCCGGCGCGCTGATCGCCTGCGCCACCGTCGCCAACAACGACATCTGGGCGCGGCTGCGCGGCATCGTCCGCCCGGAGCGCGAGCAGCACGACGAGGTCAGGGGCAACCGCGCCTTCATCCTGCTGATGGGTCTCGCCGTGATCGCCACCGCCATCGCCCTCAACGACGTCGTCCAGGCGCTGACCGTCGCGTACAACCTGCTGGTCGGCGGGCTGCTCGTGCCCATCCTCGGCGGGCTGCTGTGGAAGCGCGGCACCGCCCAGGGCGCCCTCGCCTCCGTCGCCGTGGGCGGCCTCGCCGTGATCGGCCTGATGGCCGCGTACGGCATCCTCGCCAACGAGCCCGTCTACTACGGCCTCCTCGCCTCCCTCGCGGCCTACGTCGTCGTCTCCCTCGCCACCCGCCCGACCGACGCGGCCGTCCTCGCCGCCTGGCGCGAGCGCCTCGCAGGACGCGGCACCGAGCCGGAGAACGCGTCCGAAACCGTGTCCGAACAGGTCCCGGCCGCCCAGTAGCATCGTGGGCAGTCACCACATACGCGACGAAACGTAGGAAAGAGAGCAGTCCTTCATGAGCAGCAACGAGACGCCCCGCGGCCCCGTCGACTCGTCCCGCGTGCCGCGCTACGCGGGTCCCGCGACCTTCGCCCGGCTGCCCCGGCTCGACGAGGTCGGCCGCGCCGACGTCGCCGTCGTGGGCGTGCCGTTCGACTCGGGCGTCTCCTACCGGCCGGGCGCCCGCTTCGGCGGCAACGCCATCCGCGAGGCGTCCCGGCTGCTGCGCCCCTACAACCCCGCGCAGGACGCCTCCCCCTTCGCCCTCGCGCAGGTCGCGGACGGCGGTGACATCGCCGTCAACCCGTTCAACATCAACGAGGCCGTCGAGACGATAGAGGCCGCCGCCGACGACCTCCTCGGCACCGGCGCCCGCCTGATGACCCTCGGCGGCGACCACACCATCGCGCTGCCGCTGCTCAGGAGCGTCGCCAGGAAGCACGGCCCGGTCGCGCTGCTCCACTTCGACGCGCACCTCGACACCTGGGACACCTACTTCGGCGCCGAGTACACCCACGGCACGCCGTTCCGCCGGGCCGTCGAGGAGGGCATCCTCGACACCGAGGCGCTCTCCCACGTCGGCACCCGCGGCCCGCTCTACGGCAAGCAGGACCTCACCGACGACGAGAAGATGGGCTTCGGCATCGTCACCTCCGCGGACGTCTACCGCCGCGGCGCCGACGAGGTCGCCGACCAGCTCCGGCAGCGCATCGGCGACCGCCCGCTGTACATCTCCATCGACATCGACTGCCTCGACCCGGCCCACGCCCCCGGCACCGGCACGCCCGAGGCGGGCGGCATGACCTCCCGCGAGCTGCTGGAGATCCTGCGCGGCCTCGCCTCCTGCAACCTGGTCTCGGCCGACGTCGTCGAGGTGGCGCCCGCGTACGACCACGCCGAGATCACTTCGGTCGCCGCGTCCCACACGGCGTACGAACTGACCACGATCATGTCCCGCCAGATTGCGGAGGCCCGCGCCAAGTGACGCACGACCACGACCTGGAGCTCCGTCCGACCGCCGCGCAGACGGAGGCGGCGCTGAACCCCCCGCCCGGCCGCACCGGCGGAGACCTGGTCGTGGAGACCCTGGCCGGGCTCGGCGCGACCACCGTCTTCGGGCTGCCCGGCCAGCACGCCCTCGGCATGTTCGACGCGCTGCGCCGCTCCGACCTGCGCTACATCGGCCTGCGCGTGGAGAACAACGCGGGCTTCGCGGCCGACGCGTACGGCCGCATCACCGGCGAGGCGGCCCCGCTGCTGCTGTCCACCGGACCCGGCGCGCTCACCTCGCTGGCCGCGCTCCAGGAGGCGGCGGCCGCGTCCGCGCCGGTGCTGGCGATCAGCAGCCAGGTGCCGACGGCCGGCCTCGGCGGCGGACGCCACGGCTATCTGCACGAACTCCCCGACCAGTCCGCCTCGTTCCGGGGCGTCGTCAAGTCCGTGCACACGGTCCGCACGGCCTCCCAGATCCCGTCGGCGATCGCGGCGGCGTGGAAGTCGGCGCTCACCGTCCCGCACGGGCCCGTGTGGGTGGAGATCCCGCAGGACGTGCTGCTCGCGAAGACGGTCCTGCCGGTGGTGACGGCGATGGACGCCACCCCGGACGAGCTGCCCCCGCGCCCCGAACTCACCGCGCTGGCCGCGCACCTGCTGTCCGGGGCGGAACGCCCCGCGATCATCGCGGGCGGCGGAGTGGTCCGCTCCGACGCCTCCGGCAAGCTGCGGCAGCTCGCCGAGCGCCTTCAGGCGCCCGTGGTGACCACCCCCGGCGGCAAGGGCGCCTTCCCGTGGACCCACCCGCTGTCCCTGCAGTCCTGGATCGAGGACCGCCACACCACCGACTTCCTGGAGGACGCGGACGTCCTGCTCGTCGTCGGCTCCGGACTCGGCGAACTCTCCTCGAACTACCACACGTTCAAGCCTCGCGGCCGGGTCATCCAGATCGAGGCCGACCTCGGCAAACTGGAGTCCAACCACCCCGGCATCGGCATCCACGCGGACGCCCGCCTCGCCCTCCAGGCGCTCCTGGAGACGGCCGGGCCCCGCGAGGACGACACCGCCCCGGCGCGGGTGCGGGAGCTGCTGGACCGGGTGCGGGCCCGCATCGACGGGCAGGACCTGGCGCTGGAGCAGCAGGTCCTGACGGCCGTGCGGCGCGCCCTGCCGACCGGCTCGCCGTCCTTCTGGGACATGACGATCCTCGCCTACTGGGCGTGGTCCGCGTTCGACGCGATGGGCCCCAACCACCTGCACTCGGCGCAGGGCGCCGGCGGTCTCGGCTACGGCTTTCCCGCCGCCCTCGGCGCGGCGGTCGCCGACCCCACCCGCCCGGTGCTGGCGGTCTCCGGCGACGGCGGCGCGCTGTACTCGATCGCCGAGCTGGCCACGGCCCGCCAGTACGACCTGGACGTCACCTGGCTGATCGTCGACGACGGCGGCTACGGCATCCTGCGCGAGTACATGACGGACGCCTTCGGCGAGCCCACGGCGACCGAGCTGACCCGCCCGGACTACGTGGCCCTCGCCGAGTCCTTCGGCGTCCCCGGCGTCCGCACCACCCCCGAGTCCCTGGAGGAGGACCTCGCCAAGGCCCTCTCCACCCCTGGTCCCTCGGTGGTCGTCCTCCCGGCGGTCCTCCGCATGTTCGCGCCGACGCACCTGGGCTGAAGGCTCCTAGGAAATCGCCCGGAGCCGTCCGTGCGCCGTCCGGCCACCGAGACGGGCGAGCGCCTCGGACGTCGCCTCGCCGTCGGGCAGGAGGACCAGCAGCAGCTGGGAGTCCGACGGCAGTTCGAGGTACTCGCGGCGCAGACGCAGCTCACCCGCGTCGGGGTGGTGGAGCCGCAGCACGCCCCGCTCCGGGACCTTGTGGCGGTTCATCCGGCGGGTGAACTCCGGACCCGCCGCCGGGGCCAGCTCCGCCGCCAGCCACTCCGCGTTCTCCGCCCTCGGACCGAGCCACAGGTCGAAGACCTGCTCGTCGGCGACCTCGTCCCAGTCGGGGAAGAGGGACCGGGCGCGCGGGTCGGTGAACACGTACCGCGTGAGGTTCGGCCCGTCGGCGTCCAGCAGTCCCGTGCCGGCCGCGACCGCCTCGTAGCCGGAGGTCCAGGCGAGGAGGTCGCCCAGCCGGTTGGTGACCACCGCGACGCCCGGTTCCAGCAGCCGCAGGGTCTCCCGCACCGGCGCACGGACCTCCCGGCGGGCGGGCTCCGGCCCGAGGTGCCCGGTGCACTCGTCGCCGCCGATCTTCGCCAGGTACCGCACGTGCTCCCGCTCCGCCGGGGTCAGCGCGAGCGCGTCGCACAGCGCGTGCAGCACGGCCACCGAGGGGTTGCGGTCGCGGCCCTGCTCGATCCGGGTCAGGTACTCGACGCTCACCCCGGCCCGCGCGGCCACGTCCGAGCGGCGCAGCCCGGGGGAGCGGCGGCGGCCGTGCTCCGGGAGCCCCAGCTGCTCCGGCTGGGTGCTGTCGCGCTTGAGCCGCAGGAAGTCGCCCAGTGGTGTCCCCATGCCGCGAGGATAGGACGGCGGACCCGCCCGTGCGCAGTGCTCAGCGTGGCCCTGCGGGGGCCAGCCTGAGCGCGGTCTGGCTGCCGTCCCGGGCCGCTTCCAGGGTGGACGGCATGGACATCAACACGCACAAGCTCGTGGTCGTCGTCGGCAGCGTCCGTGAGGGACGGTTCGGTCCCGTGGTGGGCTCGTGGGTCGCGGAGCAGGCCCGCGGGCACGGCGGCTTCGACGTCGAGGTCGTCGACCTGGCCGAGCACGACATCCCCCTGACCCTGCCGGACGCCTACCCCTCGGTGGCCGGCGCCTCCTACCCGCGCCCCGCCTCCATGGCACCGCTCACGGCGGCGCTGGACGGCGCGGACGCCTTCATCATGGTCACGCCGGAGTACAACCGCAGCTACCCGGCCTCCCTCAAGGCCGCGATCGACTGGCACTACACCCAGTGGGCGGCCAAGCCCGTCGCGTTCGTCAGCTACGGCGGCGGGGCGGGCGGCCGGCACGCCGTCCTGCACCTGGAGAACGTGATGGGCGAGCTGCACGCGGTGACCATCCGCGACGGTCTCGCCTTCCCGCTGAACCGGGTGGCGTGGGAGGACGGCCGCCCCGCCGACCCGGAGTCCGCGGGCTACGCGAAGAAGCTGCTGGACCAGCTCTCCTGGTGGGCGGGCGCCCTCCGCACGGCCCGGGAGACGGTGCCGTACCCGGCGTGACGGAGGGCGGGAGCCGTCTCAGTGAAGCAGTTCCCCGAACTTGTCCCGGTAGTGGTCGAGACCCTCGGCGTACCCCGAGGAGAAGGCCTGCTGCTCGGGCGGGGACATGGTGTCGCGGCTCACGCCGTCCGCCGGCAGGAGGTCCGGCAGTTCGCGGTGGACGGTCACCGCGGCCTTCCATCGCTCGCCTCCCCGGCGTCTGGCCCGGAGGAGGTGGGAGCCCAGCGCGGACAGTTCCCTGCCCACCACGGTCGCCGGCCTCTTCTTCGCGAGGAACTCCTCGGGCTTCGGCGGAGACCCCTCCGACGTGGCGAGGAGCCGCAGCGTCCAGAGGGCGGCGAGCAGGCGTCCGGACAGGGTGTGGGGACTCGGTGTCGCGTCGGTCATGAGGCAGTCTGCCCCGTTTCCGGCACCGGTCACCCCGCAGGCGCGGTGACCGGTGCCCGTCCCGCCGTCACCAGATGGCCTCGACCCACTCCGGGTGGTCGATGAACGGGTTCCGGTTGTGCTGGTACGACGCGAAGATGACGTCGTTGCGGTTCACCTCGAACGCGCTCGGCGGGTCCTGCTGGTGCCACTGCTTCAGCACCGAGAGGCGGCCGTGGTACGGGTTGGTGCCGTTGGTGACGGTGTCGTTGGGCTCCAGGTCGGGCCAGCCGTCGGTGCCCTCGTAGCGGACCGCCATGTAGAGGATCATGCGGGCCACGTCACCCTTGACGGCGTCACGGGGTTCGAAGGAGTTCGAGTCGGTGAGGCTGCCGCCGCTGTTGGTGAACGAACTGCCGCCGTTGTCGAAGTCCTTGTTGCCGCGGATGGAGTTGACCTGCACGTCCTCGGGACGCAGGTGGTGCAGGTCGGTGCCGGGGCCGGTGGAGGTGCCGAAGTCGCCGTGCGACTTGGCCCAGACGTGCTCGCGGTTCCAGTCGCCCACGTCACCGCCGTTGAGCGTCTTGCTGCGGGAGATGCCCGAGTAGAGCAGGATCACGTTGCTGCTGTTGTCCGGGTCCTGGTCGGTGACCTTCAGCGCCTCCCAGACCGCCGAGTACGACAGCTTCGTCTGGTCGCTGATGATCGTGTGCAGGGCGGACTTGAGGGCTGTGCCGGTCTTGCCGGCCGCGGCGTCGTAGTACGCCGGGTCGTAGGACGCCGTCGTGGCGGTCTCCGTCACCGTGGCCGGGGTGGCGGTCGCGGCGGGGGCGGCGAGGCCGGCGAGCACGGCGGCCGTGGCGAGGGCCGCCGCCTTGCGGTGCCGTATGCGTATGGCGAGCATGTGGGGTGTCCGATCTACGCGGGTTGCACAAGGGAGATACCCGAGAGACTGGCATGGACATGCAGTCAAGCGCGTGGAGACGGCGTGTCGATTGCGTGACGAGAATCCGACGCCGCGTAGGCGGTGCGCGCCCGCGGAATTGTTGCGGAGGGATGAAATCCGCTTCGGTCGGCGTTGGAGCCTTCCGGAAGATCAGGACGATCGGAGGGCACCGCGTGACAGCGCAACGGGGATGGGCACGACGGCTGGCCGCCTACGCGTGGCGGCACCCCAGGAACGTCGTCCTGGCCCTCGGCTCCTCCCTCGCCGGCATGGCCGTGATGGCCCTGGTCCCGCTGATCACCAAGGTGATCATCGACGACGTGATCGGCGACAAGACCCGGGACATGGGCACCTGGGCCGGCCTGCTGGTCGGCGCCGCCCTCGCCGTCTACGTCCTCACCTACATCCGCCGCTACTACGGCGGGAAGCTCGCCCTCGACGTCCAGCACGACCTGCGCACCGAGATGTTCGGGTCGATCGCCCGGCTCGACGGCAGACGCCAGGACGAGCTGTCCACCGGACAGGTCGTCGGCCGCGCCACCAGCGACCTCCAGCTCATCCAGGGCCTGCTCTTCATGCTGCCGATGACCATCGGCAACCTGCTGCTGTTCGTGATCTCCCTGGTGATCATGGCGTCGCTGTCCCTGCCGCTCACCGCGATCGCGCTCGCCGTGGCCCCCGCCCTGTGGTGGATCGCCAAGCGCAGCCGCACCCGGCTGCACCCCTCCACCTGGTACGCCCAGGCGCAGGCCGGCGCCGTCGCCGGGGTGGTCGACGGCGCGGTCAGCGGCGTCCGCGTGGTCAAGGGCTTCGGCCAGGAGGACCAGGAGACCGGCAAGCTCCGCGAGGTCGGCCGCCGGCTGTTCGCGGGACGCCTGCGCACCATCAAGCTGAACTCCCGCTACACCCCCGCCCTCCAGTCCGTGCCCGCCCTCGGCCAGGTCGCGATGCTCGCCCTCGGCGGCTGGCTCGCGGTGCGCGGGCACATCACGCTGGGCACCTTCGTCGCCTTCTCCACCTACCTCGCCCAGCTCGTCGGCCCCGTCCGGATGCTCGCCGTCGTCCTCACCGTCGCCCAGCAGGCCCGCGCCGGCACCGAGCGCGTCCTCGACCTGATCGACACGGAGCCGTCCCTCACCGACGGCACCAAGGAGCTGCCCGCCGACGCCCCCGCGACCGTCGAGTTCGACGACGTCGCCTTCGGCTACGACCCCGGGCGGCCCGTCCTCGACGGCCTGTCCTTCGAGATCCGCCCCGGTGAGACCCTCGCCGTGGTCGGCGCCTCAGGATCCGGCAAGTCCACCGTCTCCCTGCTGCTGCCGCGCTTCTACGACGTCACCCGCGGCGCCGTCCTGGTCGGCGGCCACGACGTCCGCGAGCTGACCACCGCCTCGCTGCGCGCCGCCATCGGCCTGGTCCCGGAGGACTCCTTCCTGTTCTCCGACACCGTCCGCAACAACATCGCGTACGGCCGTCCCGACGCCACCGACGACGAGATCCGGGCCGCCGCCCGCGCCGCCCAGGCCGACCGCTTCATCGACGAGCTGCCCGACGGCTACGACACCACCGTCGGCGAGCACGGCCTGACCCTCTCCGGCGGACAGCGCCAGCGCATCGCCCTGGCCCGCGCCATCCTCACCGACCCGCGCCTGCTCGTCCTGGACGACGCGACCTCCGCCGTGGACGCCCGCGTCGAGCACGAGATCCACGAGGCGCTGAAGAGCGTCATGCGGGGCCGTACGACCCTGCTGATCGCCCACCGCCGCTCCACCCTGAACCTCGCCGACCGCATCGCGGTCCTGGAGAACGGCCGGCTCTCCGACATCGGCACCCACGACGAGCTCCAGCGCCGCTCCCCGCTGTACCGGCGGCTGCTCACCGACCCCGACGAGCTGGGCGCCGTCTCCCCCGGCCACACCCCGGCCGCGGGCCCGCGCGAGGAGGACACCTCCGTGCGCGCCGAGCTGGACGCCGAGTTCGACGCCGAGCGGGGCGTCACCCCGCGCCTGTGGACCGGCGACCGCGAACCCCGCGACACCGCCCTGGACGGCGCCCCGGCCACCCCGGAACTCCTCGAGCAGGTCGCCGCGCTGCCCCCGGCCGACGACGTGCCCGACGTCGACGAGGCCCGCGCGGTCCGCCCCGAGGACTCCTACGGCCTGCGCCGCCTGCTGCAGGGCTTCCGCACGCCTCTGCTGATCAGCCTCGCCCTGGTCGCCGTGGACGCCGGCATGGGCCTGCTGCTGCCGATCCTGATCCGGCACGGCATCGACGAGGGCGTCACCCGCGCCGCCCAGGGCGCGGTCTGGGCGGCCGCCCTGCTGGGCCTGTTCACCGTGCTCGCCCAGTGGGCGGCGCAGACCGGCGAGATCCGTATGACCGGACGCACCGGCGAACGCGTCCTGTACACGCTGCGGCTGAAGATCTTCGCCCAGCTCCAGCGGCTCGGCCTCGACTTCTACGAGCGTGAGCTGACCGGCCGGATCATGACCCGGATGACCACGGACGTGGACGCGCTGTCCACGTTCCTGCAGACCGGCCTGGTCACCGCGTTCGTCTCGGTGGTCACCTTCTTCGGCATCATGGTCGCCCTGCTGGCGCTCGACGTCGGCCTCGCCCTCGTCGTCTTCGCCACCCTGCCCCTCCTGATCGTCGCCACGTACTTCTTCCGCCGGGCCAGCGTGAAGGCGTACGAGCTGGCGCGGGAGCGGGTGTCGGTGGTCAACGCCGACCTCCAGGAGTCGGTCGCCGGGCTGCGGGTCGTGCAGGCCTTCCGCCGTGAGGGGGACGGCGCGCGGCGGTTCGCGGAGCGCAGCGCCGCCTACCGCAGCGCCCGCATCCGCGGCCAGTGGCTGATCTCCGTGTACTTCCCGTTCGTGCAGCTGCTGTCCTCGGTCGCCGCGGCGGCGGTGCTCGTGGTCGGCGGCGGCCGGGTCGACGACGGCACGCTCGCCATCGGCTCGCTGGTCGCGTACCTGCTCTACATCGACCTGTTCTTCGCGCCCGTGCAGCAGCTCTCCCAGGTCTTCGACGGCTACCAGCAGGCGTCCGTCTCCCTCGGCCGCATCCAGGAGCTGCTGCGCGAGCCGACCTCCACGAAAGCCCCGGCCAAGCCGCTCCCGGTGACGTCCCTGCGCGGCGAGATCGCCTTCGAGGACGTGCACTTCTCCTACGGCGACGGCGAGGAGGCCCTCACCGCCGTCGACCTCACCATCCCGGCCGGGCAGACCGTCGCGTTCGTCGGCGAGACCGGCGCCGGCAAGTCCACCCTGGTCAAGCTGGTCGCCCGGTTCTACGACCCCACCTCCGGGCGGGTCACCGTCGACGGCACCGACCTGCGCGACCTGGACCTCACCGCGTACCGGCACCGGCTGGGCGTCGTACCGCAGGAGGCGTACCTCTTCCCCGGCACCGTCCGCGACGCCATCGCCTACGGCCGCCCCGACGCCACCGACGCCGAGGTGGAGGCCGCGGCCCGCGCGGTCGGCGCGCACGAGATGATCGCCACCCTGGACGGCGGCTACCTCCACGAGGTCGCCGAGCGCGGCCGCAACCTGTCGGCGGGCCAGCGCCAGCTGATCGCCCTCGCCCGCGCCGAACTCGTCGACCCGGACGTGCTGCTGCTCGACGAGGCCACCGCCGCCCTCGACCTGGCCACCGAGGCGCAGGTCAACGCGGCCACCGACCGCATCGCCGGCCGCCGTACCACGCTGGTGGTCGCCCACCGGCTGACCACCGCCGCCCGCGCCGACCGGGTGGTCGTCATGGACCACGGCCGCGTCGCCGAGGACGGCACCCACGAGGAACTGCTGCGCAGGGGCGGCCGCTACGCCGCGCTGTGGCGGACGTTCGTCGGTGAGGACGTACCCGCACCGGCCTGATCCGGCCGTATGCCGGCGGCGCACACCGGCTCGCGCAACCGTGCGACCTACGCCGTGCGTCCGTACACGCGTACGCCGTCGGTTCCGGCGGGCGCGGTACGGGAGGACGACTGTGCGCAGTGGAGCGATACACCGGCGACTCGCGCCGGTCCTTGCGGTGCTGATCGCGTCGGGGCTGCTCACCCTGGCGGCGCCGGCCCAGGAGGCGGAGGCGGCCGCCCTGTGTCCCGGACGCAAGGTGCGGACCCTGCCGTTCTCCACCGGGTCGGTGCTCGTCTACAAGCGCGGCGGATACGTCTGCGCCGTCACCGTCGCCAAGAAGCAGGGCGTGAAGCGGAACATGGCGGTGAGCGTGCGGGCGCGCGGCGGCCGGCCCGTGGTCGACGAAGGGCAGTTCGCCTACCACGCGGGCCCGGTGACCGTGCACGCCGGACGCCGCTGCGTCTGGGTCACCGGCCGGGTCGGGGCGGACTCCGTCAGCTCCGGCTGGATCCTCTGCTGACCCTTCCGCACGCCCGCCGTGCACAGGGTTTTCCCTATGTCCCCTGGTGCGGTGAGGAGTTGGTCGAGTAGCTTCCGGCGCACATCTGTCTCACAGGGGAGTGCGCATGCGCAAGGCGCTCAGATGGCTGCTGGCGCTCACGGTGCTCATAGGCACACTGGGCACGGCCGGGGCGGCCACCGCCGCCGAGCCGGACGCCACCGGCACCACTGACATCAAGGAGAGGCTGCTCGCGATCCCGGGCATGAGCCTCGTCGAGGAGAAGCCGTACACCGGGTACCGCTTCTTCGTCCTGAACTACACCCAGCCGGTCGACCACCGCAGGCCCGCCAAGGGCACGTTCGAGCAGCGGATCACCGTGCTGCACAAGGACACCGCGCGGCCCACCGTCTTCTACACCGGCGGCTACAGCGTCTCCACGACGCCGCGGCGCGCCGAGCCGACCCAGATCGTGGACGGCAACCAGGTCTCCATGGAGTACCGCTTCTTCACCCCGTCCCGGCCCGAGCCGGCCGACTGGAGCAAGCTGGACATCTGGCAGGCCGCCAGTGACCAGCACCGCATCTTCACCGCGCTGAAGAAGATCTACAGCGAGAACTGGCTGTCCACGGGCGGTTCCAAGGGCGGCATGACCGCCACCTACTACGAGCGTTTCTACCCGCGGGACATGGACGGCGTCGTCGCCTACGTCGCCCCCAACGACGTGGTGAACAAGGAGGACTCGGCCTACGACCGGTTCTTCCGCACCGTCGGCACCAAGGAGTGCCGCGACCGGCTGAACGGCGTGCAGCGCGAGGCGCTGGTGCGCCGGGCACCGCTGGAGAAGAAGTACGCCGCCTACGCCGCCGAGAACGGCTACACGTTCGACACCATCGGCAGCCTGGACCGTGCCTACGAGGCGGTCGTCCTGGACTACGTCTGGGGTTTCTGGCAGTACAGCACCGTCGCCGACTGCCAGGACATCCCGGCGGACGCCAGGAACGCGACGGACGACGAGATCTGGAACTCCGTCGACACGATCTCGGGCTTCTCGTTCTACACGGACCAGGGCCTGAGCCCGTACACGCCGTACTACTACCAGGCCGGCACCCAGCTGGGCGCGCCGACCATCCACTTCCCGCACATCGAGAAGAAGTACGTCCGCTACGGCTACCAGCCCCCGCGCAACTTCGTGCCGCGCTCCATCGACATGAAGTTCCAGCCGCACGCCATGCGTGACGTCGACACCTGGGTCCGCCACAACGCCCGGCACATGCTGTTCGTGTACGGCGAGAACGACCCGTGGGGCGCCGAGCCGTTCCGCCTCGGCAAGGGCGCGCGCGACTCGTACGTCTTCACCGCGCCCGGCATGAACCACGGCGCGAACGTGGCCGGACTGGTCGAGAAGGAGAAGGCGCTGGCCACCGCCAGGATCCTGGAGTGGGCGGGCGTCGCCCCGAACGCCGTCCAGGCGAACCCGGCGGCCGCGAAGCCGCTGGCGAAGTTCGACGCGAAGCTCGACAAGCGGGACGTCGAACCGCGGCACGCGCTGCGTCCGTGAGACGGGGGCGGGGTCACACCGGGACGGCGCAGCCGACCGGTGAGGTCCCGCCCAGCCGGACGTAGAGGGCCGTGGACGCCGGGCACGCGGACCGGGCGTCCACGGCCTTCGTCACCTTGAACTCCGGCCTCCTGGGCCCGCTCCCGCCGCAGGCCGTCTCCCGCACCTTGCCGCCGTCGAGGGCGTACACGCAGTCGCCGACGACGGTGCGCGGACCGCCCCCGCCGCCCGGGTCGCCCGGGTGCGGCGGCTGGAGGTTCCGCATGCAGGCGCGGCCGCGCGGCACCATCCCGTCGCCGTCCTCGTCGGCGGCCGGCCACCGCTCGCTGATGTGCAGCACGAAGTCGGTGGTGGGCGGGCAGGGCGGGCCGTCGCGCGCGGTGCCGTCGTGCCGGGCCGTCACCCGGGCCGCCGCGCGCTCGCTCGCACAGGACACCTCGGTGAAGCTGGTGCGCCCGAAGGAGCTGCACTCCCCGACGTCGAGGAAGACCGCCCCGTACCCGGTCGGCCGCACGGGCGACGCCACGGCCGCCGTCCCGCCCGCCGCGTCCGGCGGCGCCTCCCGGCACCCGACGAGCACCACGAGCCCCGTCAGGACCGCCACGGCCCCTGCCCCCCAGTCGCGCACACGCATCGGCGTCCCCCCGGATCTCCCCGCCCCAGCCTGACCGCCCGATGCCGGGACACGCCAGACAAGTGGGGGTGTTTGCGCATATGGGGGGTGGTGGGCCGGGCGGCCGGCGTAGGGGGGTTACGCCCCGCCGGGGAGAGGCCGTGATCGCGGCTGACCAGGACGCCTCGTCCGGACGCCCGGGGGCACGTCCGGACGGGCGTCCCCGGCCGTCAGTACGTCAGCCCGTGCCCCACCGGGTACAGCACCGCCGTCGGGTCGTCGGCGCGCTGGACCGGGACCGGGAGGGTGCCGCGGGGGCGGACCTTGCCGGCGATCACGCGGGCCGCCGCGCGGAGTTCGACGTCGGTCCAGGAGTACGACGCCAGGTAGGCGCGCACGCCGGGCAGACGGGCCACGTCGTACGGGTTGCGGACGGCCACCGCGACGACCGGCTTCCCGGTCGCCAGCAACTGCTCGACGAGCGTCTTCTGGCTGCTGGACGCGGTGACGTTGTACGTCCCGACGACCACCGCGTCCGCGTCCTGCGCGGCCGCCACGGCCTTGGCGACGGTCGCCGCGGAGGGCGCCGTGCCGGTGGACAGGGCGGTCGCGGTGAAGCCCAGCTCCGTCAGGGCGCCCGCGAGCACCCCGGTGGGCGGGCCCGTGGTGCCGGACGGGGACGCCGGGTCGGCGCCGACCACCAGCACCTTGGGCGTGCGGCGGCGGGACAGCGGCAGCAGACCGCCCTCGTTGACCAGCAGGGTCGTGCCGTGATCGGCGATCCGGTCGGCGGCGGCCAGGTGCGACCGGGCGCCGACCACGCGGTCCACGCCCGCGTGGCTGACGTAGGGGTCGTCGAAGAGGCCCAGACGGGCCTTCAGACGCAGCACGCGCAGGATCGATTCGTCGAGGCGCGCCTCCGTCAGCTCGCCGCTCCGCACGGCCTGGAGCACCGCGTTCCAGGCGATGTCCAGGGACGGCGGGTTGAGCAGCTGGTCCACGCCCGCCTTCAGCGCCAGCACCGGCACCCGGTCGTCGCCGTACTTGGTGCGCACGCCCTCCATGCCGAGGGAGTCGGTCACCACCACGCCGTCGTAGCCGAGCTCCTCGCGCAGGATGCCCGTGAGGATCGGGTGGGACAGCGTGGCCGGGTCCTCGGAGGCGTCGAGCGCCGGGACGACGATGTGCGCGGTCATGATCGAGTCGATGCCCGCGGCGATCGCCGCCCGGAACGGCGGCGCGTCCAGCTCCTCCCACTGCTCGCGGGTGTGGTGGATCCACGGCAGGTCCTCGTGGCTGTCCGTGATCGTGTCGCCGTGTCCCGGGAAGTGCTTGGCGGTGGCCGCGACACCCGACGACTCGTAGCCCCGCACCTCCGCCGCGACCAGCTCGGCGACCGCGTGCGGGTCGGCGCCGAAGGAGCGCACGCCGATGACCGGGTTGGCCGGGTTGACGTTCACGTCGGCCACGGGGGAGTAGTTCTGACGGATGCCCAGGGCGCGCAGCTCACGTCCCGCGACCCGGCCCAGGGTGCGCGCGTCCGAACGGGAACCGCCCGCGCCGACGTTCATCGCGCCCGGCATCAGCGTCGCGGGCTCGCCCACGCGGGCCACGATGCCGTGCTCCTGGTCGGTCGAGATCAGCACGGGCAGACCGCGCGGCAGACCGAGGGACGCCTTCTGGATGCCGTTGGACAGGTCGGCGATCTGGTGCGGATCGCGGGTGTTGTGCGCCCAGGCGAAGTAGATGATGCCGCCGACCCGGTACTTGGCGACCAGTTCGGCGGCCGTGCGCACCCCGATCTCGGACAGGTTGGCGTCGATGTCGGCCTGGTCGGGGTCGGTGGCGGAGTGGCCGTAGACCCGCATCACGAAGAGCTGGCCGACCTTCTCCTCCAGCGTCATACGGGAGATGAGGGCGCGCAGCTTGCGGTCGTCGGGACGGTGCGCGCCGGTGGCCGCATGGACCGTGCCGCCGGCCGCCAGGACGGAGGTGACGCCCGCCGTCGCGGCGAGGACGGTACGTCTGGACGGGCGGGCGGTGCTTGCCGTGGATCCGGGGCTGCTGTCGGGCACGTGCGCTCCTTTGGGAGGTGATCCGCGGGGGACCGGGGATCCGCTGAAGGAAACTGCCAGGAGGCCACGAATATCCGGGAAGTTTCTGCCAGTCAAGGGCGTGTGCAGCATCCGGAGGGGGCCGCCGTCGGCGCGGCGGGAGGAGGACGGCGCCGACGACGGCGGGCTGCCGGCCGGGGCGCGGCGCCGAGGGGGGACGGCGGCCGCGGCCGGCGGGGGGAGCCGGCGCGGTGTGCCCGGAGGTTCACCGGCAGCCCGGCGTTGGACGTACGGAGGCGGCGACGGGTTCCGCCCTTGTCCGGCGGCGTTCTCCGTACGCCGTTCGCCCGGCCGTCCGGGTCAGCGAGGTCCGTGCGCCGACACGGCCGGCCAGTGCGCGACCAGGGTGCGGACCGTCTCCGCGATCGCGGGGCGGCGCGCCGCACCTGTGCGCCACAGCGCGTACAGCCGCCGTACGGGCATCGGGTCCAGCGGCACCTCGACGACCCCGGCGGGCAGCGGACCGCGTCCGAGCCGGGGGATCAGCGCGATGCCCAGACCGGCGGCGACCAGGGCGACCAGGGTGGGGTTCTCGTCGGCCATGTGCACGATCTCCGGCTCGTGCCCGGCCGCCCGCAGGGTCCGCACCAGCCACTCGTGGCAGACCCGCCCCGGCGGCTGGCAGATCCACCGCTCCCCGGCCAGTTCCTCCCGCCGTACCCCCGTCCGCCCCGCGAACCGGTGCCCCTCGGGCACCAGCAGGTCGCACAGGTCGTCCCCGATCACCGTCTGCTCCACGTTCGCCGGGGCGGGCAGCGGCGCGATGTCCCAGTCGTGCGCCACCACCAGGTCGACCGCGCCCTTGGCGACGAGGTCCACCGACAGATGCGGGTCCACCTCGGTGAGCCGGGTGTCCAGCGCCGGGTGCCGGCGCGCCAGGTCGGCCAGCACCGGCGGCATCAGCCCGCGTGCCGCCGACGCGAACGCGGCGACGGTCAGCCGCCCCGACGGCACCCCGCGCCGCTCCTCCAGCTCCGTCTCCGCGCGCTCCACGATGGCGATCAGCTCACGCGCGGCGCGCACCAGTTGATGCGCCTCGTCGGTGAGCCGCACGCTCCGGCCCTCACGCTCCAGCAGCACGGTCCGCGTCTCCCGCTCCAGCTTGGCGATCTGCTGCGAGACGGCG
This sequence comes from Streptomyces sp. GB4-14, assembly GCF_022696125.1. Classification (NCBI taxonomy): domain Bacteria; kingdom Bacillati; phylum Actinomycetota; class Actinomycetes; order Kitasatosporales; family Streptomycetaceae; genus Streptomyces; species Streptomyces sp. GB4-14. The sequence continues at coordinate 4,215,030 of NZ_RZHO01000002.1, forward strand.
GACGAGGTGTAGCCGAGCGCCGAGGCGGCGGCGCCGACCGTGCCGTGCACCGAGACGGCGTGCAGGGCGCGCAGACGCTGGAGGTCGAGCATGGCCGCTCCTGTCATCGGTTAGCGATGCTTCATCCAACCATGCAGGAATTGTCGCTGGTGCTGAAATGTCGTCTCCGGTGATGCTCGACGCATGCGACCCGCACACGTCTGTCTCGCCGTCCTCGTCGCCGCCGTATGGGGAGTGAACTTCACGGTCATCGAGGTCGGCCTGGACCACTTCCCGCCGCTGCTCTTCTCCGCCCTGCGCTTCCTGGTCGCGGCCCTGCCCGCGGTGTTCCTCGTGGGCCCGCCGAAGGTCGCGTGGAAGTGGATCGTGGGGGTCGGACTGGCCCTGGGCGTCGCCAAGTTCGGCCTGCTCTTCATCGGCATGGACGTCGGCATGCCGGGCGGCCTGTCCTCCCTGGTCCTGCAGATCCAGGCGGTGTTCACGGCCCTGTTCGCCGTCGCGCTCCTCGGTGAGCGTCCCACCCGCGTCCGAGTGGCGGGGATGGCGGTGGCGCTGGCCGGCATCGGGGTGGCCGCGGTCGACGAGGGCGCCTCGGGCCCGCTGACCGGCTTCGCCCTCGTCGTCGCGGCGGCCGCCTGCTGGGGCGTGTCCAACATCCTCACCCGCAAGGCGTCTCCCCCCGACGCCCTCAACTTCATGATCTGGGTCAGCACGGTCCCGGTGCTCCCGCTGCTCGCCCTCTCCCTGCTGCTGGAGGGCTGGTCGGCGGACCTGGAGGCCCTTCGCTCCCTCGACCGGTCGGGCGCGGGCACGGTCCTCTACGTCGCCTGGGGCGCGACGGTCTTCGGCTTCGGCGCCTGGGGCTGGCTCCTCCACCGCCACCCGGCGTCCACGGTGGCCCCGTTCTCGCTGCTGGTCCCGGTCTTCGGGATGACGTCGGCGGCGCTGTTCCTGGGCGAGTCGATCACCCCTTTGCGGTGGTGCGCGGCGGCGCTGCTGGTGGGAGGGGTGGCGCTGACGTCGGTGACGCCGCGGCACCCCTCGGCGGTGCCCGGCGCGGAGGCCGCACAGCCCTCCGGGGCCCGCTCCGAGGGCTCCCCGGTCGGGTGAGCCGGCGCAGGGCCCGCCGGCCGGTCTCCTCGTGACGCCGCGCTCGTGGGGCGTCCGCCGAGGCGGTCTCCTCGCGTGACGCCGCGCTCGGCCTGCCGCGGACGCGGGTGCCGGCCGAGCGGACGCGGGCGCCGGCCCAGGGGTGGCGGAGCGTGCCCAGGGGTGGCGGTGCGGGCCGGTGGCGGGCACACGGCGCCGGTCCCGGCCCGTGGGTGCGACGGGACACCGGGTGCCGGCCGAGTCGCCCGGCCCGGCGCGACCCCCGTGGGACCGCGTGCCGGTGCCGCGCCGTCCTGACGGGGCTCGGTCAGGCCGACTCCGGGGCGGGGACTCCGGCGCGCAGTTCGGGTGTGCCCATGGCGACCCAGGCCACCGCGAGCAGGCACAACAGCCCGCCCGTCACCAGGGCCGTCGCGCCGGAGGTCGCACCCGCCACCAGTCCCGCCCGCATGTTGCCGAGGTGCGGGCCGGCCTGTCCGACGATCTGCTCGGCGGCGGTGACCCGGCCCAGCAGGGCGTCGGGCGTACGGGTCTGCACGATCGTGGTGCGCGAGAGCACCGACAGGGCGTCGGCCGCCCCGGCGAGGACCAGCAGGCCGAGGCCCGCCCAAGGGCTGCGCATCAGGCCGAACGCGGCCAGCGCGGCCCCCCAGACGCCGGCGCCGCACAGCATCACCAGGCCCGGACGGCCCAGGTGGGTCACCCTCCCGGACAGCGCCGACGCCGTCACCCCGCCGATCGCGATCGCCGACATGAACAGACCCAGCGTGCGCGGGTCACCGCCGAACCGCTCCTCGTTGATCAGCGGGAAGAGGCTGGCCGGCATGGACAGCACAGTGGCGGCGAGGTCGGTGACCAGCGCGCCCCGCACCACGCGGTGTCCGGCCAGGAAGCGCAGCCCGTCCACCACGCCGTGCAGGCCGGCCCGTGACGGCTCACCCTCGGGAGGCAGCGCGGGCAGACCGAACGCGCCGTAGAAGGCGATGAGGAAGCTCAGCGCGTCCAGCAGGTAGCAGACGCCCAGGCCGAACCAGCCGAGCATCAGCCCTCCGAGGGCGGGGCCGACCAGCATCATCGACTGGGCGGTGACCTGGTAGAGGGCAAGACCGGAAGCGACCTGCTCCTTGGGCAGCACCCGCGGCACGAACACGCCGGCCGCCGGACCGCCCACCGCCGCGCAGGCGGACTGGGCGGCCACCAGGGCCAGCACACCGGCCACCGGCACGTTTCCGGTGAACCCCTGCAGCGCGAGGAGCAGCGAGCACACCGCCTGGCCGACGGTCGCGGCCAGGTAGATCCGGCGCCGGTCGCCGCGGTCGGCCCAGGCCCCGGCGAACAGGCCGAAGCACACGAGCGGCAGGGCCTGTGCGAGGCCCACCGCACCGCTCCAGGCCGCGCTGTGCGTCATCTCCCAGACCTGGTACATGACGGTGACCATGGTCATGAAGCTGCCGAGCACGGACACGGTCCGTCCGACCAGCAGACGCCGGAAGACGGGTGAGGTACGCAGCGGACGCACGTCGATGAACGTGCGGGACACACTCACGACGGCATGAGGGAGCGGCGGCGGACAAGCTGAGGCACGGCGGGGACGTTATCCACCCGCCCACGGCCTTGGCCATTCGTTTTTCCCGCGCTCGGGCCGGCTCACCGGCGCCGGGCCGCTCGCGCCCGTCAGGCCGAGTCGTTCAGCAGGCGCGACAGGAGCTCGCGGCCGGGGGCGAGGAGGCCGGGCAGTGGTGCCGCGTCGGCGTACCACCGCTTCTCGTACTCCCAGCACAGCCACCCGTCCCAGCCGTTGCGGGACAGCACCTCGACGACGTCGGTCAGCGGCAGCACCCCCGCCCCCAGCGCGACCGGCGTCGTGTCCTCCGCCGAGGCGATGTCCTTCACCTGCACATACCCCAGGTGCGGCGACAACGCCGCGAAACTGTCCACCGGCTGCTCGCCGCCGAGCCACGTGTGCATCACGTCCCACAGCGCCCCCACCTGCCGGTGCCCGACCAGCCCCAGCACCCGCATGGCATCCGCACCGGTGCGGTGGGAGTCGTGCGTCTCCAGCAGAATCCGTACGCCCCGGTCCGCCGCGTACTCCGCGGCCGTCCCCAGCCGCCGCGCGGCCGTCGCGTCGGCCTCCTCCGCGCTCTGCTCGTCACCGCCGCCGGGGAACACGCGTACGTACGGTGCGCCGATGTCCCGCGCGAGGTCGATCAGCGCGCGGACCTCGGTGAAGACGGGTTCGTCGTCGCCGGGCGCGGCGACCCGGGCGTACCCGGCGACCCCCAGGATGTCGAGCCCGGCCTCCTTGAACGCGGCCGCCACGTCGGCCCGCTGCTCCGCGCCGAGACCCGTGTGGACGGGCTCCTCGGGGTGGGCGCGCAGCTCCACGCCGTGGTAGCCGTGCGCGGTCGCCAGGGCCGTCACCTCGGAGAGGGGGAGGCCGGGGACACCGAGGGTGGAGAACGCCAGTTTCATGGATACGGGACTACCCCGGAGGCGCGGGACCGATTCCTCCCCGTCACTCCGGTGCCGCTGCTTCTTCGGCGGTTCGTCGGGCGCGGGCCCGTGGGGGCCGGTCGCGCGGTTCCCCGCGCCCCTGGGGGCCACCCCCAGCCCCTCGCGAAGTCAGCCCCGCGACCCCGCCGTCGACCCCCGTACCATCAACTCCCCCCGCACCGACGTGATCCCGCCGGGCGGGGGCTCCTCGCGGCCCATCGCGATCCGGCCCGCCCGCGCCCCCGCCTCCGCGAGAGGGAGCCTGACCGTGGTCAGTGCCGGCACCGCGTCGATGCTGAACGGCAGGTCGTCGAAGCCGGCCACCGACACGTCGTCCGGGATGCGCAGTCCCGAGTCCCGCAGCGCCGCGCACGCGCCCAGCGCGACGGAGTCGTTCGCCGCGACGACGGCCGTCAACGACGGGTCGCGGCGGAGGAGTTCAAGCGTGGCTTCGTACCCCGAGCGACGGTCGTAGCGTCCGTGGACGGTCCAGCGCGGGTCCTCCTCGAGGTCGTGCGCGGCCAGCGCGTCCCGGTGGCCCTCCAGGCGGTGCCGGGTCGTGGTGCGCTCCTCGGGGCCCGCGATGTACCCCAGCCGGCGGTGCCCGAGGCGGATCAGGTGCTCGGTGAGTTCCCGCCCGCCGCCCCGGTTGTCGAAGGTGAGGGCGATCGCCCCGGTCTCCGGCGCCTGTGGACGCCCGCACAGCACCACCCGCGTCCCGGCGTCCGTCAGCTTCCTCAGCTTGGCGTCCATCGCCGCCTTGTGCTGCGCGTCCTCGATGGCGCCGCCTGTCAGCACCACCGCCGCGGCGCGCTGCCGCTGGAGCAGGGTGAGGTAGGTGAGTTCACGCTCGGGGGAGCCCCCGGTGTTGCAGACGACGGCGAGTCTCTCCCCGCCCGCGCGTCCGCCCGGACCGCCGATCTCCGACTGGATGGCGCTCGCCATGATCCCGAAGAACGGGTCGGCGATGTCGTTCACGAGGATGCCGACCAGGTCGGAGGTGGCGGCGGCGAGGGCGCTGGCGGGGCCGTTGAGGACGTAGTCGAGCTCGTCCACGGCCTTGAGCACGCGTTCGCGGGTGGACGCGGCCACGGGATAGTTCCCGTTCAGCACCCGCGACACCGTCGCGGGGGAGACCTGCGCCCGCGCCGCCACGTCCGCCAGGGTCACCGTCATGTCTCGTCCTCCGCCTCGCCGCGCCGTCCGCCCGTGCCGTACGCCGTCGTACACACCCGCGCCCACACCGGTGGTTCCGACCGAGCTGTCCGACCAGACCTTAAGGCCATCCGCGCCGTTGTTCGCCCCCTCGAACAAGCCGGGAGGGGCAGTGGTCTTGTCCACACGCGGTCCAGAGGCTAGTTTCTGACTACATAGAAAGCGCTTGCTGTCACGTCTGCCAGTCCCCCCGCATCCTCCCGGGGCGTGTGGGGCGGGTGCGGCGTACGCGGCGCGCGGACCGCGTACGAAGGGAACGACGTGACACGCAAGACGGTGCGTATCGCCATGAACGGTGTGACCGGACGCATGGGCTACCGCCAGCACCTCGTCCGCTCCATCCTGGCCCTGCGCGAGCAGGGCGGCCTCGACCTCGGCGACGGCACCGTGTTGTGGCCCGAGCCGGTGCTGGTCGGCCGCCGCGAGCACGCGCTGAGGGCGCTGGCCGAGCGCCACGGCCTCGAACACCTCTCCACCGACCTGGACGCGGTCCTCGCCGACGACAGCGTCGACATCTACTTCGACGCCCAGGTGACCTCCGCCCGCGAGGAGGCGATCCGCAAGGCCGTCGCCGCCGGCAAGCACGTCTACACCGAGAAGCCCACCGCCACCGGCCTCGACGGCGCCCTGGAACTCGCCCGCCTGGCGAACGCGGCCGGCGTCAGGCACGGCGTCGTCCAGGACAAGCTGTTCCTCCCCGGCCTGCTCAAGCTGAAGCGCCTGGTCGACGGCGGCTTCTTCGGCCGCGTCCTGTCCGTGCGGGGCGAGTTCGGCTACTGGGTGTTCGAGGGCGACTGGCAGGAGGCGCAGCGCCCGTCCTGGAACTACCGCGCGGAGGACGGCGGCGGCATCGTCGTCGACATGTTCCCGCACTGGGAGTACGTGCTGCACGAGCTGTTCGGCCGCGTGAGGTCCGTGCAGGCCCTCACCGCCACCCACATCCCGCAGCGCTGGGACGAGAACGGCAAGCCCTACGACGCCACCGCCGACGACGCCGCCTACGGCGTCTTCGAACTGGAGGGCGGCGCGATCGCCCAGATCAACTCCTCCTGGGCGGTCCGCGTCCACCGCGACGAGCTGGTCGAGTTCCAGGTGGACGGCACCGAGGGCTCCGCCGTCGCCGGCCTGCGCACCTGCCGCGTCCAGCACCGCTCGGCCACCCCCAAGCCGGTCTGGAACCCGGACATCCCCGCCACCGAGGCGTTCCGCGACCAGTGGCAGGAGGTGCCGGACAACGGCGAGTTCGACAACGGCTTCAAGGCCCAGTGGGAGCTGTTCCTCAAGCACGTGTACGCCGACGCCCCCTACCACTGGGACCTGCTGGCCGGCGCCCGCGGCGTCCAGCTCGCCGAACTCGGCCTGAGGTCCTCCGCCGAGGGCCGCCGTCTCGACGTACCGGAGATCGCCCTGTGACCCTCCACCTCCCCGGCGCGCACGGCGCCCTGCGCGCCTACGAACCCCGCACCGAGCCCCTCGTCCTCACCCCCGGCACACCCTTCACCTCCCGTACGGTCTTCTCCGCCGCGCACGTCGTCGCCGACCCGTACGCGGACACCACCCCCGACTCGCCCGCCGCCGTCGACTGGGACGCCACCCTCGCCTTCCGCCGCCACCTCTGGGCCCACGGGCTCGGGGTCGCCGAGGCGATGGACACCGCGCAGCGCGGCATGGGCCTGGACTGGGCGGGCGCGGCCGAGCTGATCCGCCGCTCCGCCGCCGAGGCGAAGGCGACCGGCGGCCGGATCGCCTGCGGTGTCGGCACCGACCAGCTCACCGGCGGCCCGGCTACCCTCCCCGAGGTCCGCGCGGCCTACGAGGAACAGCTCGCGGTCGTCGAGGAGTCGGGCGCGCGGGCCGTCCTCATGGCGTCCCGCGCCCTCGCCGCCACTGCCCGCGGTCCCGAGGACTACCTGGAGGTCTACGGCCACCTCCTCCGCCAGGCCGCGGAACCGGTGATCCTGCACTGGCTCGGCCCCATGTTCGACCCGGCGCTCGAGGGCTACTGGGGCTCGTCCGACCTGGACGCGGCCACGGACACCTTCCTCGACGTCATCGCCGCCCACCCCGACAAGGTCGACGGCATCAAGGTCTCCCTGCTCGACGCCCGGCGCGAGATCGACCTGCGCCGCCGCCTGCCGAAGGGCGTCCGCTGCTACACCGGCGACGACTTCCACTACCCCGAACTCATCGCGGGCGACGACCAGGGCTTCAGCCACGCCCTGCTCGGCATCTTCGACCCGCTCGGCCCGCTGGCCGCGGCAGCGGTCCGCGTCCTCGACACCGGCGACACGGACGGCTTCCGCGCCCTTCTCGACCCGACCGTGGAGCTGTCCCGCCACCTCTTCCAGGCGCCCACCCGCTTCTACAAGACCGGCGTGGTGTTCCTGGCCTGGCTCGCGGGCCACCAGACCCACTTCGCGATGGTCGGCGGCCTCCAGTCCGCCCGCTCCCTGCCCCACCTCGCCCGCGCCTACGAACTCGCCGACCGCCTCGGGCTGTTCCCCGATCCGAAGCTGGCCGAGGACCGGATGAGGACCCTGCTGCACCTGTACGGAGTGACCCCGTGAGCGACCTGGCCCGCTTCAGCGTCAACCAGATGACCGTCAAGCAGCTCACGCTTCCCGAACTGGTCGCCGCCTGCCGCGACCTGGGCGTCCCGGCGGTCGGCCTGTGGCGGGAGCCCGTCCAGGAGTACGGCGTGGAGGCGGCCGCGGGGCTCGTGCGGGACGCGGGCCTGACGGTGTCGACACTGTGCCGGGGCGGCTTCCTCACGGCGGTCGACGCAGACGAGCGCGCGGCGGCCCTCGCGGACAACCGCCGCGCCGTCGACGAGGCGGCCACCCTCGGCACGGACACCCTCGTCCTGGTCTCCGGCGGCCTCCCGCCCGGCGCGAAGGACCTGCGGGCGGCCCGCGAACGTATCGCGGACGCGCTGACGGAACTCGCCCCCTACGCCGAGGACCACGGGGTGAAGCTCGCGATCGAGCCGCTGCACCCGATGTTCGCCTCCGACCGCTGCGTGGTGTCCACGCTCACCCAGGCCCTGGACCTCGCCGAACGCTTCCCGGCGCGGCAGGTCGGCGTCACCGTGGACACGTACCACATCTGGTGGGACGACACGGCCCCCGAGGCGATCGCCCGCGCCGGCGCCCAGAACCGCATCCACACCTTCCAGCTCGCCGACTGGATCACCCCGCTTCCCGAGGGCGTCCTCAACGGCCGCGGCCAGCTCGGCGACGGCGCGATCGACATGCGTGAATGGCAGGGGCACGTGGAGGCGGCCGGCTACACGGGCTTCATCGAGGTGGAGCTGTTCAACGAGGACCTGTGGGCCCGCGACGGCCGCGAACTCCTCGCGGAGACGGCCCGCCGGTGGGCGGAGAACGTGGACGTGTGACAGGACGCGAGGGGTGCGCCGCACACACAGGCGTGCACGACGCGCCCCCGCCATCAGCCGTCCGCCCGTGGCACCCCGGTCCGCAGGTGGGCGGCGAGGTGGCGCAGCGCCACCAGCGCACTCGGGTCCGAGCCGTCACCCAGCGGGTAGTGCAGGGCGGGTTCGGAGGAGGGGCCCAGAGGAACGGGACGAATGCCGACGGGCGGGCGGCGGGCGTGGGTGAGTCCGATGTCCCGCACGTCCCGTGCGCCGAGAGTGAAGGCGACGGGGACGGGCGGGGCCTGACTCGGTGACCCGGCGCACAGGGCAAGCCTGCGCAAGCTCACCTCGTCGGTGGCGCAGGACGTCGCCGTGCGGACACGGCGACGGACTCGAGGAGCTGGCTTTCGTAGTCCTGAGCGGTCATGGTGCCGCGTCACCTCGTGTCACGTGGGGAACTCGCCGAGCCAGCTGCGCTTGAGCAGGTGCTCGGGGAGGTATTCGGACTCGACCTCGATGGGCCGCCCGGCGTCGTATGCGAGGCAGGTGAGGGCGAGGAGGGCGAGCGGGACATCCCCGTCTCCGGTCTCCTGGCGTTCCTCGTTCGCCGTCCAGTACTCGCGGTGCAGTTCGAGGGACTGCACCAGCGTTTCGTTGAACTTGTCCGCATCTCGGCTGAGGAAGCGGAAGAAGAGATTGACCGGCGGGTAGAGCACCTTGAGTGCCGTCTCGCGGTCCATGAACCGCATCCGCTCGGGGTCGGTTCCCTCGAAGGCGGCAGTGAGCTTCTCCCCGAGTCCGGGACGCTCCAGCCAGTAGGTCTGCAGCGTGTCGACCCAGTCGTAGACGTACTTCTCGAAGACGGCGCCGGAGGCACGCAGGGTGTCGACGGACACCTGGCACAGCTGGGTCATGCGGGCCTGATCCCGGCAGATCACCGCGAGCCAGAAAGCGTCGAGCCAGGTACCGGCGTCGGTGAAATGCGTGACGCCGACGGCAGGGATGGTCCGCGTCTTGTGCGCGATGACGCACTCGACGGTGGACCCTGCGGGAGCGGTGGCAGAGGCGAACAGGGCCGATCCGACCTGCATGGCGGTCACCCAGGCCTCCCACGTTTCGAGCAACTCCGCAGTGGGATCCAGGGAGCACTGGGTTTTTGCGGCGTTCAGGGCACTACTGAAAGTCAGATCGAAGCTCTGAGGCCACTCCGGCAACTCCTCAACCCGTTGAACAACGCGCTCATTGAGCTGTGCCCGAAACCGGTCAGGGTCGGGGTGGCTGCCTGCCGGTGAGGGGCGAGTGATTTTGGTGGGCACGGACGGCATTCTCATTTCGGCAGGTCGAACTGCTTCATCTCGTAGCCAGCGTACTGAGCGTCGTTGAAATCGGCCTTGACCAGGATGTAGTCCACTTTGCCCTGCTTGAGGGCGACGCGGAGGTCGTTCATCAGGCGGACCTCGGCAGCCGCAGAATCGAGCAAGCCCTTCCGTTCGTTGCGGGTGGCCCTGCGCTCCATGTCATTGAGGATCGTCTTGAAGTACTCCGAAGTCCCCTGTGTCACAAGCCGCCCGCTGTAACCCTTACGCACACCAAGCGCGGCCTTGGTCGACCCCTTGGCCTCCACCTCGACGTACCGTCCGTCGGGTGTCCTGTAGACCTGGTCGAACCGGTTGTTCCCTAAGGCGCCGTCGTCCAGGCGTACCGCACCGGGGTAATGCTCGGGGACCGCATGCCGCTCGGCGGCGTACTCGCCCAGAAGCTCGCTCTGCCGGTTCGCGTCGCCGTGGAGGGGTGAGTGCGTCTCGTCGGCCAGATCCCTCGCTGCCGCCGGCCCGGGCGGGGTTGTCGCTCCACTGGTCCCAGGCGACCAGCGCCTTGCCCGCCTCCTTGACCGTGTTACGGGAGTCGCGCAGATAGGGCGGCAGCTTGTCCTCGGGCATCGTCCAGTACGCGACGCCGACGACCGGTACCGCGGTGATGACCAGGCCGGTGGCCAGCTTGCCGAGCCCCTTCCAGGCCTCGCCTGCGGCGTCCCAGCCGTCCACCCCAACAAGAGTGCCGAGACCGCGCATCGTCGCCCATACCCCGTCGACGACGAACCCCTTGCCGAGCTCAAGCAGTTGGTGGCCCGGCCCAGCCCGTGGCGCTCCTTCTCGACCGGGCTGCCCCAGGGCAGTTCCTGCGACTGGTTCAGCATGTCGGCCGCGAAGCTGTAGGTGGTGGTTCCGCGCTTCAGCCAGAAGGCAGGCTTCGTGGGAACACCCCCGGCAGCGCCCGCCGAAAAATTCCTCCAGCCCGTACAACCCTCCCCCCACCCCGCCTGTCTACATACCGTCAGGACTTCCGGGTGGGGACCCGGGGGGGGCTTCAGGGAGGTCCTGGCGGGGGAGGGAAGCGAGGGGCCCGGTCGACGGACCGGGCCCCTCGAAGTTCGCGCGGACGCGGCTCAGAAGAAGACCCCGCACCGCAGCAGCACGTTCGCGTACGGGCTCGCCTCGCCCGTGCGCACCACGAGCCGTGCGCCGGACGTCAGCTGCTTCAGCCGCTCGTGCGGGACGTACGCCAGGTCCGGGAAGTGGCCGGTCAGCAGCGACGCCGTCGCCGGATTCGCGCCCCGTACCTCCTCCGCCGCCGTCGCGCCCTCGACCGCCAGCTCGCCGAGCAGACCCTCCAGCACCTCCGCGAACGACGGCACCCCGGCCCGGAAGGCCAGGTCCACCACGCGCGGCCCGTCCGGGATGGGCATGCCCGCGTCGCACACCAGCACCCCGTCGGTGTGGCCGAGCTCGGCGAGCGCGCCGGACAGATGACGGTTGAGGATCCCGTGCTTCTTCACAGCTCCGCGACCTCCGCCGCCGTCGGGAACGACACCTGCGCGCCCTCCTTGGTGACCGTCGCCGCACCCACCCGGGCCGCGTAGGCGGCGGCCTCGGCGAGCGGTTCGCCCGTGCCCAGCCGCCACGCCAGCGCCGCGGTGAACGCGTCCCCGGCGCCCGTGGTGTCCACCGCCTCCACCTTCACCGACGGCACCCGCGTCACCCCGGCCGAGGACGCCACGAGCGCGCCCTCACCGCCCAGGGTGACGACCACCGACCGCGGGCCCTTCGCCAGCAGCAGCCGGGCCCAGTCCTCCGGTTCGTCGCTCACCCCGGCGCTGTCACCGAGGATCACCTTCGCCTCGTGCTCGTTGACGATCAGCGGGTCGCAGGCCGCCAGCACCTCCGACGGCAGCGGCCGCGGAGGCGACGGGTTGAGGACGAAACGGCTGTCCGGCGCGAGACTCCGCACCACCTCCACCACCGTTTCCAGCGGGATCTCCAGCTGCGTCGACACCACCCGCGATGCGTGGAAGAGGCTCGCTGCGGCCCGTACGTCGGACGGGGTCAGCCGGCCGTTCGCGCCCGGCGAGACGACGATGCTGTTGTCGCCCGACGGGTCCACTGTGATCAGCGCGACACCGGTCGGCGCCCCGCCCACCAGCACGCCCACCGTGTCCGCGCCCGCCTCGCGCAGCGAGTCCAGCAGCAGCCGCCCGTGGTCGTCGTCCCCGACCCGCGCCAGCAGGGCGGTGCGCGCGCCGAGCCGGGCGGCGGCGACCGCCTGGTTCGCGCCCTTGCCGCCCGGATGCACGGCCAGGTCGGAGCCGAGCACCGTCTCCCCGGCGCCCGGCCGGCGCTCCACCCCGATCACCAGGTCGGCGTTGGCCGATCCGACGACCAGGAGGTCGTAGTCGTACATGAATTCGCTCCCCGATCCGCTGAGGAGGGCGGGCGGCCCGGTGACCGCCCGCCCGTGTGCCCCTGAGGCCCCAGTGCCTGTGTGGCTCCCGCGCCTCGGTGCCGGTGTCAGCCTTCGAAGCCGGCCACGTTCTCCTTCGTGACCACCTTCACCGGCACCTTCACCATCTTCTCCACCTTTTCGTCCTCGGCGGCCCGCAACGCGTTGCGCACGGCGATCCGCCCGAGTTCGCTGGGCTGCTGGGCGACGGAGGCGTACAGCGTGCCCGCCTGCACCGCCTTCAGCCCGTCCGGCGTGCCGTCGAACCCGACGACCTGCACCGACTTCCCGGCCTTGGAGCCGAGTGCCTTGATCGCGCCGAGCGCCATCTCGTCGTTCTCGGCGAAGACGCCGTCGATGTCGGGGTGCGCCTGGAGCAGGTTCGTCATCACGTCCAGGCCCTTGGTGCGGTCGAAGTCCGCGGGCTGCTTGGCGACGACCTTGATGCCCGGGTAGTCCTTCAGGCCCTCGGCGAAGCCCGCCCCGCGCTCACGGCTCGCGGAGGTGCCGGCCTGGCCCTGGAGGATCACGATGGTGCCCTTGCCGCCGAGCTTCTCCGCGAGCGCCTTGGCGCCGAGCGCGCCGCCCTCGACGTTGTCGGAGGCGACCAGCGCGGACGTGTCCGCCTTGTTGACGCCGCGGTCCACGGCGACCACCGGGATGTCCGCCTTGTTCGCGCCGCGCACCGAAGGCCCGGCCGCGTCCGAGTCCACCGGGTTGACGACGACCGCGTCCAGCGAGCCGCTGGTGAAGTTCTGCAGCTGGTTGGCCTGCTGGGAGGCGTCGTTCTGCGCGTCGGTGACGGTGAGGTCGACGCCCAGCTTCTTCGCCTCCTCCTCCGCGCCGTCCCGGATCTGCACGAAGAACGGGTTGTTGAGCGTCGACAGGGACAATCCGATCTTCGGCTTGGCCGCCGCGGACGAGCCGTTGTGCAGCAGGGAGGTGGCGCCGACGACCGCGACGGCGACGACGGCCGCGATCACGTACGTCAGTGCCTGCTTGCCCTTGTCGCCGCCGGACGCGCCGGCCGCCGGGGCGGTCGCGCCCGCCTTGCGGCGCACCGTGTCGAACAGCACCGCCAGCGCGATGACCACGCCGATGACGACCTGCTGCCAGAACGCCGACACCGACAGCAGGTTGAGGCCGTTGCGCAGCACCGCGAGGATCAGCGCGCCGATCAGGGTGCCGGACGCCTTGCCGGTGCCGCCCGCGAGGGAGGCGCCGCCGATGACGACCGCGGCGATGGCGTCCAGTTCGTAGCCTTGCGCGGCCTGCGGCTGCGCGGACGCCAGCCGGGAGGCGAGCACGATGCCCGCGGCGGCCGCGAACAGGCCGGAGAAGGCGTAGATGGCGAGCTTCTGCTTCTTCACCCGCAGCCCGGACAGCCGCGCGGCCTCCTCGTTGCCGCCGATCGCGTACATGGACCGGCCGATGTACGTGCGGCCGAGGACGAACGCGGTCAGCAGCCCCATGACGACCATGATGAGCACCGGCACCGGCAGCCAGCCGCCGAGCGTGTCGCCGAGGTGGGAGACGGAGTCGGGGAAGGCGATGGGGGAGCCCTGCGAGATCACCAGCGACAGGCCGCGCGCCACCGACAGCATCGCCAGGGTGGCGATGAACGGCGGGAGTTTGCCGTACGAGACGAGGAAGCCGTTGACCAGGCCGCAGACGATGCCGGTCAGCACGGCGAGGACGACCGCGAGGGCCACCGGGATTCCGGCCTCCGTCGCGCTCCACGCCAGCACGGTCGCGGACAGCGCGGCGACCGAGCCGACCGACAGATCGATGCCCGCCGAGACGATGACGAAGGTGACGCCGAACGCGAGGATCGCGGTCACGGCGGCCTGCACACCGACGTTGAGCAGGTTGTCGGCGGTCAGGAAGTCCCCGGACAGCGCCGACATGGCGATCACGAGGACGATCAGCGCGGTGAGCGCGCCGTTGTCGAGGAGCAGCCGGCGCAGGCCGCCGGTGGCGCCGCCCTGCGCGCCCGGCTTGCTCTTGAGCGTGTCAGTGGCCACCGGGGGCCTCCGTTCCGTTGCTGGGGGAGTCGAGGGAAGAGGTGCCGACGGCGAGGGCCATCACGGCGTCCTGGGTGGCGTCGGCGGCGTCGAGTTCGCCCGCGAGCCGGCCCTGCGCCATGACCAGGACCCGGTCGCTCATGCCGAGCACCTCGGGCAGGTCGCTGGAGATCATGAGGACCGCGGCGCCGGCCGCCGTCAGCTCGTTGATCAGCTGGTAGATCTCGACCTTCGCGCCGACGTCGATGCCGCGCGTCGGCTCGTCGAGGATGAGCACCTTGGTGTCGGCCAGCAGCCACTTGCCGATGACGACCTTCTGCTGGTTGCCGCCGGACAGGGTGCGCACGTGCTGGCCGAGACCGGCCATCCGCACGCCGAGCTGCCCGGCGATGCGGGCGGCGGCCTCGTGCTGCCCCTTGAGGTCGACGAGTCCGGCGCGGGAGGAGGAGCGGAGGGTGACCAGGCCGAGGTTCTCCTCGACGGAGGCGTCGAGGACGAGCCCCTGCCCCTTGCGGTCCTCGGGCACGAGCCCGACCCCGGCCTCCATGGCGGCGTTCACGTCGTGGCGGCGCAGCGGGGTCCCCGCGACGTGCACGGTCCCGGCGTCGTACGGGTCGGCCCCGAACACCGCGCGGGCCACCTCGGTCCGCCCGGCGCCGACCAGCCCCGCGACGCCGACGACCTCACCGGCCCGCACCTCGAAGCTGACGTCGTGGAACACGCCGTTGCGCGTCAGCCCTTCGACCCTGAGCAGGGCGTCACCGGCGTCGGCGCGCTCACGCGGGTACTGCTGGTCGATGGACCGCCCCACCATGAGCCGTACGAGCTCGTCCTCCGGGGTGGAGGCGGGCACCTGCCCGACGCTGCGGCCGTCCCGGATCACGGTGACCCGGTCGCCGAGCGCGGCGATCTCCTCGAGGTGGTGCGTGATGAAGACGATCCCGACGCCGTCCTCGCGCAGCCGCCGCACGATCGCGAACAGCTTCTCGACCTCCTCGGAGGTCAGCACGGCGGTCGGCTCGTCCATGATGAGCACGCGCGCGTCCAGACTGAGCGCCTTGGCGATCTCGACCATCTGGAGCCGGGCGATGCCCAGTTCCCGCACCCGGGCGCGGGGCGACACGTCCACCCCGACGCGCTTCAGGAGCACTTCTGCGTCCGCGTCCATCCGCTTCCGGTCGATCATCCCGAACCGGCGCGGCTGCCGCCCCAGGAAGATGTTCTCCGCGACCGTCAGATCGGGGACCAGGTTGAACTCCTGGTAGATGGTGGCGATCCCTAGCCTCTCGGAGTCCTGCGCACCGCCGATGCGCACCTCCTCGCCGCCGACGGTGATCCGCCCGGCGTCGGGCGTGTAGGCGCCGGAGAGCATCTTGATCAGCGTGCTCTTGCCGGCGCCGTTCTCGCCCAGCAGCACGTGCACCTCGCCACGGCGCAGATCGAAGTCCACGCCGTCGAGCGCGACCACGCCGGGGAAGGTTTTGCGGATGCCCTCGATGCGCAGCAACTCGTCAGGACTGCGGCTGCTCACGGCGTACTCCTTCGTACGGGGGAGGGGGACTCGATTCCGGCGTCGCCCTCGCCGCATGAGCGGCGCACGACGAGCCGGGCGGGGAGGGTGACGGACTCGCCGGGCCTGCCCTCGATCCGGTCGACCAGGGCGCGCACGGCGGCTCGCCCCAGGTCGCGGACCGGCTGGGCGACCGCGGTGACCGGGGGGTCGGTGTGCACGAACCAGGGGATGTCGTCGAAGGCGGCGAGCCCGATGTCGTCCGGCACCCGCAGTCCGCGGGCGCGGATCGCGTCCAGCGCGCCGAGCGCCATCAGGTTGTCGGCGGCGAAGACGACCTCGGGCGGCTCGCGGAGGTCGAGGAAGCCCTCGGTCACCCGGCGCCCGCTGCCGGCCTGGAAGTCGCCCTGCCCGATGTAGGCGTCGGGGAGTTCAAGGCCGTGGGCCGCGAGCGCCTCACGGAAGGCGTCCACGCGTTCCCGGCCGGTCGTGGTGGCGGCGGGCCCGGCGATGATCGCGAGCCGCCGGCGCCCGAGCGCGTGCAGATGCGCGACGAGATCCCGTACGGCGGCCCGCCCGTCCGAGCGGACCACCGGCACGTCCACGCCCGGGATCCACCGGTCGACGAACACCATGGGCGTCCCGGCCCGCGCGGCCCCGAGCATGCCGGGCGAGCCGCCGTCGGTGGGGGAGACGAGCAGGCCGTCGATACGGCGGTCCAGCAGGGTGGTGACGTGATGGTCCTGGAGGTCGGGCCGCTCGTCGGCGTTGCCGATGATCACGCTGTACCCGAGCGCGCGGGCCTCCTCCTCGACGGAGCGGGCCAGCTCGGTGAAGTACGGGTTCATCACGTCGCTGATGACCAGCCCGAGGGTGCGGGTCTGATCGGTGCGCAGGGACCGGGCGACGGCGTTCGGCCGGTACCCCAGCCGCTCCACGGCGGCGGTCACCCGACGCCGCGCGTCCTCACTGACCGACGGATGCCCGTTGAGCACCCGCGACACCGTGGCGACGGACAACCCCGCCTCGGCGGCGACGTCCTTGATACCCGCCATGCCCGACCCACCTCCTCGTGGAATCGATTACACGGAGGATTGGAAACGATTACACCAGTGCTGGGCAAGGGGGTGGGGGGTGGCCGCAACCGAATCGTGACCGGTGGATGGGCCGGCGGCCGGGACAGTGGCCGGGCAGGCCAACGGACCATACGGGTCCGGCACGACCTGTAGGACCTCGAACCCCTGGGCGAACGGCGCGGCCGCGACGAGTTCCGACGGGAGGACCTGCGGGACCGTCCGGCAGGCGCCGAGTGGTACGACGACGAGGAGTTCGCCGCCTACGGGCTCACCGAGTGTCAGGTCGCCGAAATCAGCCGCCCACGTGTCCGTCCGCGACTCGACAACCCCGGCCAGACCGTGCTCACCTTCTCCGAGCCGGTCTTCGCCGAGTTCGTCGGCGCGCTGAAGAAACGCAAGGGCCCGCCCGCCTGACCAGACAGAGGGCGGGCCGCGCCCCCGTCGCCCTTCAGTCCGGGGCCGTGCCCCAAAGAACCCGCTCGGGAGCTCCGTCCCCCGTGTCGAAAAGACAGCACTCCGCCCCCGCCGTCTCCGCGAGGTCCGTGAACACCTCTCTGATCGCACCCGAGGCCTCGAACAGCCCGCTCATCCTCGTCGTCGCAGCCCAGAAGTCCAGGCACACGTGGCGCAGGTTCAGGAAGGGCGGAAAGTACAGGTCCAGATACACGTAACCGATCTGCACGCGCCCGTCCTCGACGGGAAGGCCCCCCTCCTCCGCGTACGCCCGCACCGCCTCGTCCGCCGGGAACATGAGCGACGTGTCGAGCGTGACCCTGTCCTTCCCGGCGCAATCGACGGGGTCACTCTCGAAGCCGCTGGTGAACGGGAGCACGACCCGCTCACCATCCGGCAACGTGACCGTCAGCGGCGGCAGCCTCCGCCGGGGCGGTGCCAGCTTCGCCACCTCGTGCAGCGCACGCGCCACGTTCTCGGGACGCAGATGGATGTCGTAGGCATAGGTCAGCCCCATGTTCCCCCCTCTGGCCAGGCAGAACGGCACCTTCTCACGACCGGCGCCCGGAGATCCGCGAGTTTTCGGGGACTCGGAAAGCTGTCCGTGACGTTGCTCGACGCGTACGGCGACACGGGGCACCCGCCGGCTGTGGACTTCACGACGTTCGTCGAACGGCAGGCAGCGGCAGCCGTGGGTGGCGACACGGGGGGGGGGGCACGCACCCGCCTGATCAGCGGTGGGCCGATTCACCGGCCGGGCCTTGCGGCAGCGCTCGACCTGGTCCGCGGTCTGCTCCGTGCACCGACGTGTGATCTCGTACGGCACGACGTGTTCCTCCGGGCTGTGCACCCGGACCGTCGGCTCCGCAGCCGGGTCCTCGTCCGAGACGCGTGTCGTCAGGAACGCCGCGCCCGGCAGGTGAGTAACCGTCGCGTCGGTGCCGCCGGTTGCCGGTACAGGCGCGGCATCCCTCAACTCGACGGACCAGGCGTCGTCGTGCAGGGCGTAGTGGAGGGCGACGGCGTGGTGGCGACCGGCGTGCTCCCGCACATTCCAGGGCATGGCAGCACAGTGCCGCCTCGACTACCCCGCTAAATGAATGGTGATAACATCATTAGCACCATGCTGCTGAGACTCGACGTCGCCGACACCCGCCCCCTGCACGAGCAGGTGGCCGGTGCCGTACGGCGGGCCATCGCCGAAGGGGAGTGCGCGCCGGGCGACCGGCTGCCGCCCGCCCGGGACCTCTCCCAGGCGCTCGGCGTGAACGTCAACACCGTGCTGCGCGGCCTGCGCGCCCTGCGGGACGAAGGGCTGCTGGAGTTCCGGCGGGGGCGCGGAGTGACCGTGGCCCAAGGGGCCGACGGGCGTTCGGCGTTGCTGGACCGCATCCGTGAGGTCCTGGCCGACGCGGCGCGCCTCGGGTACGGCAAGGACGACGTCATCGACATGATCAGGGAGGTCACGTGACCGAGCGGACAGCGCGCGGGAACGCCACGACATGGGGTGCCGCCGTCTGGGTCCTGGGAGTGCTGGTGCTCCTGGTGCTTTTCCCGCTGACCGCTCGGGACCGGCTGCCCGACCGGCTGGCGACCCACTGGGGTGCGGGCGGCGAGCCGGACGACTCGATGCCGTTCTGGGCGGCCACCTTCTTCCCGGCGCTGGTCTGGCTGCTCCTGGCGGCCGTTGCCGTGGTGTCCCTGTGGCGCGCCCGCCGAAGCGCCGGCGGTACGGTCGCCGCTCCCGGCTGGGCCGGCATCACTCTCGGCTTCACCGGCGTGACCCTCCTCGGCGCGCAGGCGTCCGTCGTACGGGCGAACCTCGACCGTGCCGACTGGCGCGACGCCGGTCCGGTCACCGGCTGGGCCGTCGCCACCCTGGCCGGCGCGGTGGCGGTGGGCGTCGCGGCCCAGGTGATCGGCCGCCGGGCGCGCGTCGCCGGGCCGCCCGCCTCCGGGCCCTCCATGGAGATACCGGAGGGGCAGCGCTTCGTGTGGCTGTCCCGCACCTCCAACCGCTGGCTGCACGTCACAGGGGCCGTCAGCGGGATCGTCGCCGTCGGCGCGACGGTGGCTGCCGTCGGCGGCCTGGCGGGGGCGGACGCCTGGTCGCTGGCCGGGTCCCTCGGCCTCGTCACCCTGGTGGTGCTCGCCTGCGCCTCCGTCCAGGCCCGGGTGACCGAGAAGGGCCTGGAGGTCGCCTTCGGCCCCCTGGGCCGGCCGACCCGGCGCTGGCCCGCCGACGCCATCGCCTCCGCCCGGGTCGAGAACCGCACCGCCATGCAGGTCGGCGGCTGGGGCTACCGCCTGAACGGCCTCGGCACCACCGTCATGCTGCGCGGCGGCGAATGCCTGGTGATCCGCACCGTCAAGGGCAAGGACTTCGCCGTCAGCGTCGACGACGCCGAACGCGGCGCGGCCCTCCTCAACTCCCTGATCGGGCGGCGCGCGAAGTGACGGGTTCGCCCGCCCCGCCCTCCAACGCCAGGAAGAACGTCCGTACGTCCTCCGCGAACAGCTCCGGCACCTCCATCGCCGCGAAGTGACCGCCCCGGTCGAACTCCGACCAGTGCCGGATGTCGTACAGCCGCTCCGCCAGGGGCCGTACCGACCGGGTGATGTCGTGGGGGAGCACCGCCACCCCCACCGGCACGGGGCACCCCTCGGTGCGTCGTGCCGACTCGCGGTGCAGCCGTGCCGACGAGGCGGCCGTGGCGGTCAGCCAGTACAGCGAGACGTCGGTCAGGATCCGCTCGTCGCTCACCGGCGTCCGGGGATCGGTCCACTGCGCGAACCGTTCCGCGATCCACGCCAGCTGGCCCACCGGCGAGTCGGTCAGCGCGTAGCCCAGCGTCTGCGGGGTCGTGGCCTGCAGGGCCTGGTAGGGCGGGCGGTTCGCCATCAGCTGCCGCACCTTCTCCAGCCGGGCCTCGTCCGAAGGGCTCAGGGCGACACCGGCGGCCGGGTCCGGCCGGGTGGGCAGGTAGTTGACGTGCACGCCGACCACCCGCTCGGGCGCCACCGCGCCCAGGGCCAGGGAGATGCCCGAGCCGAAGTCGCCGCCCTGCGCGCCGTACCGCTCGTAACCGAGGCGGCGCATCAGCTCGGCCCACGCGCGGGCGACGCGGACGACGTCCCAGCCGCGCTCGTGGGTCGGCCCCGAGAAGCCGTAGCCGGGGATGGACGGGATCACCAGGTGGAAGTCCCGTGACAGGGGCTCGACCACGTCGAGGAACTCCAGGAACGAGCCCGGCCAGCCATGGGTGAGGATCAGCGCGAGCGCGTCCGGCCGCGCGGAGCGCACATGGACGAAGTGGACGGTCTGGCCGTCGATCTCCGTGAGGAAGTGGGGGAGTTCGTTGAGGCGGGCCTCGTGCGCACGCCAGTCGTAGCCGGTGCGCCAGTGGTGGGCCAGCTCCTTGAGCCGGGCCAGCGGGAAGCCGTAGTCCCAGCCGGCGCCGGTGAGCTCGTCGGGCCAGCGGGTGCGTGCCAGACGGCCGGCGAGGTCGTCGAGGTCGGCCTGGGGGATGTCGATGCGGAACGGCGTGATCATGGTCGCCTCCGTAATCAGTAGTGACACTAACGTTTGTGTCACTAACGAACGTAGACTGTTGGTCCCACCAACGCAAGACGCGGAGGACCGCACGTGAGCCCCAGCCCCACCCCGGCACCGGAGGAACCCGCCCCCGCCCGCCTCCGCGCCATCCCCAGCCGTCTGCTGGCCGGCGCCACCCTGGTGGCCGACCGGCTCGTCGGCGAGCGGCTGGCCGCCGAGGGCGCCCACAAGTGGCACTTCGCGGTACTGCTGACGCTCGCCGAGGCGGGCCCCGCCAGTCAGGCCGGGCTCAGCCGCCGCACCGGCATCCACCGCAGCGACATGGTCGCCGTCCTCAACGACCTGGGGGACGCGGGCTGCGTCCGCCGTGACCCCGACCCCGCCGACCGCCGTCGCAACGTCATCACCCTCACGGCCACCGGCCGCCGCCGCCTGGAACGGCTCGACGCGCTCATCCGCGAGGCGCAGGACGAACTCCTCGCCCCCCTCGACCCGGCCGAGAGGGCCGAACTCACCCGCCTGCTCACCGCCCTCGCCGACCACCACGGCCCCGCCCACCCCGGCCAGGACGAGGAGTCCTGAACCCCGATCCGCCTGTCACACCCCACCGGTACCGTCGACCCATGCCCACCCACCCGCCCGCACCTCCCGGCGAACGCCGGCTCGCCGTCCTCGAAGGCGTGTTGGAGCGCATCACGTACGCCAACGAGGAGAACGGCTACACCGTCGCCCGCGTCGACACCGGCCGCGGGGGCAACGACCTGCTCACCGTCGTCGGGGCACTGCTCGGCGCGCAGGTGGGGGAGTCGCTGCGGATGGAGGGGCGGTGGGGCTCGCACCCCCAGTACGGCAAGCAGTTCCACGTCGAGAACTACACGACCGTCCTGCCCGCCACCGTCCAGGGCATCCGCCGCTACCTCGGCTCGGGGCTGGTGAAGGGCATCGGACCCGTCTTCGCCGACCGGATCACCCAGCACTTCGGCACGGACACCCTCCGTGTCATCGAGGAGGAGCCGAAGCGGCTCATCGAGGTCCCCGGGCTCGGGCCCAAGAGGACCAAGAAGATCGCCGACGCCTGGGAGGAGCAGAAGGCGATCAAGGAGGTCATGCTCTTCCTCCAGACCGTCGAGGTCTCCACCTCCATCGCCGTGCGCATCTACAAGAAGTACGGCGACGCCTCCATCTCCGTGGTGAAGAACCAGCCCTACCGGCTCGCCTCCGACGTCTGGGGCATCGGCTTCCTCACCGCCGACAGGATCGCCCGGTCCGTCGGCATCCCCCACGACAGCCCGGACCGCGTGAAGGCCGGCCTGCAGTACGCGCTGTCGCAGGCCACCGACCAAGGGCACTGCTACCTCCCCGAGGAGAAGCTCATCGCCGACGCGGTGAAGCTGCTCCAGGTGGACACCGGCCTGGTCATCGAGTGCCTCGCCGAGCTCGCCGCCGAGCCGGAGGACCCGGGGGAGGACCCCGGTGTCGTCCGGGAGAAGGTGCCGGACCCGGAGGGCGGCGACCCGGTCACCGCCGTCTACCTGGTGCCCTTCCACCGTGCCGAAGTGGCCCTCGCCGCCCAGCTGCTGCGGCTGCTGCGCACCGACCAGGACCGCATGCCCGCCTTCCGGGACGTGGCCTGGGACAAGGCGCTCGGCTGGCTGCGCGGCCGTACGGGGACGGACCTGGCGCCCGAACAGGAGGCCGCGGTCAAGCTGGCGTTGACGCAGAAGGTCGCCGTGCTGACCGGCGGACCGGGCTGCGGCAAGTCCTTCACCGTGCGGTCGATCGTCGAGCTGGCCCGCGCCAAGAGGGCGAAGGTGGTGCTCGCCGCGCCGACCGGACGGGCCGCCAAGCGGCTCGCCGAGCTGACCGGCGCCGAGGCGTCCACCGTGCACCGGCTGCTGGAGCTCAAGCCCGGCGGGGACGCGGCGTACGACCGGGACCGGCCGCTGGACGCCGACCTGGTGGTGGTCGACGAGGCGTCCATGCTGGACCTGCTGCTGGCGAACAAGCTGGTCAAGGCCGTCCCGCCGGGTGCGCACCTGCTGTTCGTCGGGGACGTGGACCAGCTGCCCAGCGTGGGGGCCGGAGAGGTGCTCAGGGACCTGCTCGCCGACGGCAGCCCGGTTCCCGCCGTCCGGCTCACCCGTGTCTTCCGCCAGGCGCAGCAGTCCGGCGTGGTCACCAACGCCCACCGGATCAACGCCGGCAAGCACCCCGTCACCGAGGGCATGAAGGACTTCTTCCTCTTCGTCGAGGAGGACACCGAGGAGGCCGGGCGGCTCACGGTCGACGTCGCGGCCCGGCGCATCCCCGCCAAGTTCGGCCTCGACCCCCGCCGGGACGTGCAGGTCCTCGCCCCCATGCACCGCGGTCCCGCCGGCGCAGGCACGCTCAACGCCCTGCTCCAGCAGGCCGTCACCCCCGCCCGCCCCGACCTGCCCGAGAAGCGGTTCGGCGGCCGGGTGTTCCGCGTCGGCGACAAGGTCACGCAGATCCGCAACAACTACGAGAAGGGCGCCAACGGCGTCTTCAACGGCACCGTCGGCGTCGTCACCTCGCTCGACCCCGTCGACCAGCGCCTGACCGTGCTGACCGACGAGGACGAGGAGGTGCCGTACGACTTCGACGAGCTCGACGAACTGGCGCACGCCTACGCCGTGACCATCCACCGCTCCCAGGGCAGCGAGTACCCGGCGGTCGTCATCCCCGTCACCACGGGCGCGTGGATGATGCTTCAGCGCAACCTGCTCTACACCGCGGTCACCCGGGCCCGGAAACTCGTCGTCCTGGTCGGCTCCCGCAAGGCCGTCGGGCAGGCCGTGCGCACACTGTCGGCGGGCCGCCGCTGCACGGCCCTCGACATGCGCCTCGCCGGTTCCGCAGCGGCGCGCGGGGGACCCGGAGGGAACGGCCTCCCGGCAGGGGCGGACGCCGCTGTGAGGGCCTCGTCATCAGAAAATGATCGATCAAATGAGTCGTGAAGGTCACACAGGGCTTCCGGATGGGGAACACAGGGGGCAGGATGGGCAAGTTGGCGGCACTCAGTGCCGTCAATAGGCCCGATGGTCGACCCCGAGTGCACTCTCCTGAGCCGAGTGGGGGATGGTAGAGACAGTCAGGGCACCTCGAAGATGAGGCACAACGTCGGTGAGGGAAGACGTGAGCGACAACTCTGTAGTACTGCGGTACGACGGCAGCGAGTACACCTACCCGGTGATCGACAGCACCGTCGGTGACAAGGGCTTCGACATCGGGAAGCTCCGCGCCCAGACCGGTCTGGTGACGCTGGACAGCGGCTACGGCAACACCGCCGCCTACAAATCCGCGATCACCTATCTCGACGGCGAGGCCGGCATCCTCCGGTACCGCGGCTACCCGATCGAGCAGCTGGCCGAGCGCTCCACCTTCCTGGAGGTCGCCTACCTGCTGATCAACGGCGAGCTGCCGACCGTCGACCAGCTCTCCGCCTTCAAGGGCGACATCACGCAGCACACCCTGCTGCACGAGGACGTCAAGAACTTCTACCGGGGCTTCCCGCGCGACGCCCACCCGATGGCCATGCTGTCCTCGGTGGTCTCCGCGCTGTCCACGTTCTACCAGGACAGCCACAACCCGTTCGACGAGCAGCAGCGCAACCTCTCCACGATCCGCCTGCTCGCCAAGCTCCCGACGATCGCGGCCTACGCCTACAAGAAGTCGGTCGGCCACCCGTTCGTCTACCCGCGCAACGACCTCGGCTACGTCGAGAACTTCCTGCGCATGACCTTCTCCGTCCCGGCGCAGGAGTACGACCTCGACCCGGTCGTCGTCTCCGCCCTGGACAAGCTGCTGATCCTGCACGCGGACCACGAGCAGAACTGCTCCACCTCCACGGTCCGCCTGGTCGGCTCCTCGCAGGCGAACATGTTCGCCTCGATCTCCGCCGGCATCAACGCCCTGTGGGGCCCGCTCCACGGCGGCGCCAACCAGTCGGTGCTGGAGATGCTCGAGGGCATCCGCGACAACGGCGGCGACGTCGACGCCTTCATCCGCAAGGTGAAGAACAAGGAGGACGGCGTCCGCCTGATGGGCTTCGGCCACCGGGTCTACAAGAACTTCGACCCGCGCGCCAAGATCATCAAGGCCGCCGCGCACGACGTGCTGTCCGCCCTCGGAAAGTCCGACGAGCTGCTGGACATCGCCCTCAAGCTGGAGGAGCACGCGCTCTCCGACGACTACTTCGTCTCGCGCAGCCTCTACCCGAACGTGGACTTCTACACCGGTCTGATCTACCGGGCCATGGGCTTCCCGACCGAGATGTTCACCGTTCTGTTCGCCCTCGGCCGCCTTCCGGGCTGGATCGCCCAGTGGCACGAGATGATCAAGGAGCCGGGGTCGCGGATCGGGCGCCCGCGGCAGATCTACACGGGTGTCGTCGAGCGGGACTTCGTGCCCGTCGAGGAGCGCTGACACCTGCCGGTGCGGGTGTCGTGCGCGTAAGCGTTCGTGTCCTGAGGGGCGTGGGCGACTGCAGGCCGGCTGTGACTTGGTCGCGCAGTTCCCCGCGCCCCTTCGGCGTGTTGCACGCGCCTCTTCGGGCGCTTGCCGCCACGCAAAGGAAAAGGCGCCCCGGCCGCCGGTCCCCCCACGGGCCGACGAGCCAGGGCGCCTTCCCATGTCCCGGTGCGGATTCCCCCCACGGGATCCGGCCGGGCGCTTGTGAGGACAGCGCCTGAATCGCTGTTTGAGCACGGACGGACCTGAACCCGCCGCACTCGTCGGTGTGTGCGGTCTGCCGGGACAACGCACGTCGGGAGGGCCGCTCAAAGCTTCCCTGGGCACGTGCCCCGGCAACGCAATCTCTGGAGAAGTCCCCCAAGACATCTCCAGATGCCAGGAAGCGCCCCCCAAGACGCTGCCCGACATCGCCAACTTAGACCTTCGAACCCCTTCGATGGTTACGTTCAGATCACTGTGATCTGCGTCTCTTGCACATGTCCCCACAGTGCGCAGGAGCCCGCAAACCTCTCACGGGACCCAAGCGTAAGGATGATGCGCGAGGCTTGTGAAGAGCTTATGTGAGGGTCTTACCGGACTCCAGGGGTACTGCCCAACTTGAGACATCAATGAAATGACCGGAGCCGCAGACTGTTGGTCACCACGAAGACCGACGAGAAGGCCATGGCGGCCCCGGCGATCATCGGGTTCAGCAGTCCGGCCGCGGCCAGCGGCAGCGCGGCCACGTTGTAGCCGAAGGCCCACACGAGGTTGCCCTTGATCGTCGCGAGGGTGCGCCGGGAGAGCCGGATCGCGTCCGCCGCCACCCTGAGGTCGCCGCGGACCAGCGTCAGGTCGCCCGCCTCGATCGCCGCGTCCGTGCCCGTGCCCAGGGACAGACCCAGATCGGCGACGGCCAGCGCGGCCGCGTCGTTGACGCCGTCGCCGACCATGGCGACGCTGCGCCCCTCCTCCTGGAGCCGCCGCACCACGTCGGCCTTGTCCTCGGGAAGCACCTCGGCGATCACCCGGTCCCCGTCGATGCCGACGGTGCGCGCGACCGCCTCGGCCACCGCCCGGTTGTCGCCGGTCAGCAGCACCGGTGTGAGGCCCAGCGCCCGCAGTTCACGGACCGCCTCGGCGCTGGTTTCCTTCACCGCGTCGGCGACGGCGAGGACACCGCGTGCCACGCCGTCCCAGCCGGCCACCACCGCGGTGTGCCCGGCGCGCTCGGCGTCCTCCTTGGCCCGCTCGAGCTTCGGCGGAAGCTCCCCGAACACCTCGGACAGCCGCCCCACGGCCACCTCGCGGCCCTCCACCCGCCCGCGCACGCCCCGGCCGGGGACGTTCTCGAAGCGCTCCACCTCGGGCAGCGTGCCCACGCGCTCCTCGGCGCCCGCGGCGACCGCGCGGGCCACCGGGTGCTCGGAGGCGTGCTCCAGGGCTCCCGCGAGTCGCAGCAGCTCCCGCTCGTCGGTGCCCTCGGCGGTGTGCACCGCGCGCAGGGACATCCGGCCGGTCGTGACGGTCCCCGTCTTGTCCAGGACGACCGTGTCCACGCGCCGGGTGGACTCCAGCACCTCGGGCCCCTTGATGAGGATGCCGAGCTGGGCGCCCCGTCCGGTGCCGACCATCAGCGCGGTCGGCGTGGCCAGACCGAGCGCGCAGGGGCAGGCGATGATCAGTACGGCGACGGCGGCGGTGAACGCGGCGACCGTGTCCCCGGTGCTGCCCAGCCACAGTCCGAAGGTGGCGGCCGCGATCAGCAGCACCACCGGCACGAACACCCCGGCGATCCGGTCGGCGAGCCGCTGCACCTGCGCCTTGCCGGTCTGCGCGTCCTCCACCAGCTTCGCCATCCGCGCGAGCTGGGTGTCCGCGCCGATCCTGGTGGCCTCGACGACCAGCCGGCCGCCCGCGTTGACGGTCGCGCCGGTGACGGTGTCGCCCACGGTCACGTCCACCGGCACGGACTCGCCGGTCAGCATGGACGCGTCCACCGCGGACGAGCCCTCGACGACCGTGCCGTCGGTGGCGATCTTCTCCCCGGGGCGCACCACGAACCGGTCGCCCACGGACAGCCGCTCGGCGGGAACCCGCACCTCGCGCCCCTCCCGCAGGACGGTGACGTCCTTGGCGCCCAGCTCCATCAGCGCCCGCAGCGCGGCGCCCGCCTGCCGCTTGGAGCGGGCCTCCAGATAGCGGCCGAGCAGGATGAACGCGGTGACCCCGGCGGTGACCTCCAGATAGATCATGGACGCCCCGTCGGTACGGGACACGGTCAGCTCGAAGGGGTGCCGCATGCCCGGCTCGCCCGCGTCGCCCAGGAACAGCGCCCACAGCGACCAGCCGAACGCGGCCAGCGTGCCCACCGACACCAGGGTGTCCATGGTGGCCGCGCCGTGCCGCAGATTGGTCCAGGCGGCCCGGTGGAAGGGCGCCGCTCCCCACACCACGACCGGCGCGGCGAGGGTGAGGGAGAGCCACTGCCAGTGGTCGAACTGGAGCGGGGGAACCATCGCCAGCAGCACGACCGGCAGGGCGAGCAGCGCGGAGACGACCAGCCGGGTGCGCAGGGCGGCCGTCTCCGGGTCGGTCCCGGAGCCGGTGTCCTCCTCGTCGTCCCGCCGCGGGGGCGCCGGCTCCTCGGCGGTGTAGCCGGTCCTCACCACCGTGGTGATCAGATCGGCGACCTCGACGCCCGGCGGATACGTGATCCGGGCCTTCTCGGTCGCGTAGTTCACCGTGGCGGTGACACCCTCCATGCGGTTGAGCTTCTTCTCGACGCGGGCCGCGCAGGAGGCGCAGGTCATCCCGCCGATGAGCAGCTCGACCTCCGAGAGGGCCGGCTGCCCGGCGGCGGCCGGCGCCTCGGGGGCGGTGGTGCTGGTCATGTCCGTGCTCCTGGGACGTCCGGGATGCGGGCGGCGGCGGACCGGGCCGAAAGGGCCGTAGGGGCCGGGGTGTCCGGCTGTGCCGGTTGCCGGGTGGCCGGTGCGGCCCGGTTCACGCCGCGCGGGGTGCTGTCGGAGGGTGTGCGGCTCCGGATCAGACCGTGCCGGCCAGCTCGAAGCCGGCCTCGTCGACGGCGGCGCGCACGGCGGCCTCGTCGAGCGGGGCGGCGGAGACCACGGTCACCTCGCCGGAGGAGGCGACGGCCGTCACGGAGCTGACGCCGGGGAGCTGGGAGATCTCGCCGGAGACGGCGCCCTCGCAGTGCCCGCAGCTCATCCCGGTCACCTTGTAGACGGTGGTGACGGAACCCTGGGTGTCGGTCTGGGGCGTCATGTCGTTCTCCTCGTCGGGGCTTGTGGGGTGTGCAGGGGGTCGCAGGGGCCTCCGAGGACCCCGTACATCCCACACTATACCCCTAGGGGGTATGAATCCAGGAGGGGGGAGCGCCGCGACGGACGGCCCGCGCGCCGGAGCGCGACGGGCCGGGGGATAGCGTTCCGCCGACAGCGGTGATCACCGGAAGGCGGGACCTGGCATGCGAGCGGTGGTGTTCGAGCGGTTCGGGGAACCGGCCGAGGTGCGCGAGGTCGCGGACCCGGAGCCGGCGGAGCACGGGGTCGTGGTCCGCGTGGAGGCCACCGGCCTGTGCCGCAGCGACTGGCACGCCTGGCAGGGCCACGACCCCGACGTCACCCTCCCGCACGTCCCCGGCCACGAACTCGCCGGAGTCGTCGAGGCGGCAGGTCCCCGGGTCACCCGCTGGCGCGCCGGGGACCGGGTCACCGTGCCGTTCGTCTGCGCCTGCGGCTCCTGCCCCGCCTGCGCGGCCGGCGACCAGCAGGTGTGCGAGCGCCAGACCCAGCCCGGCTTCACCCACTGGGGCTCCTTCGCCCAGTACGTGGCCCTCGACCACGCCGACGTGAACCTGGTCGCCGTCCCCGACGGCACGGCGTACTCCACCGCCGCCTCCCTCGGCTGCCGGTTCGCCACCGCCTACCGGGCCGTGGTCCGCCAGGGCCGGGTCGCGGCGGGGGAGTGGGTGGCGGTGCACGGCTGCGGGGGTGTCGGCCTGTCCGCGGTGATGATCG
Source organism: Streptomyces sp. GB4-14 (assembly GCF_022696125.1). NCBI lineage: Bacteria > Bacillati > Actinomycetota > Actinomycetes > Kitasatosporales > Streptomycetaceae > Streptomyces > Streptomyces sp. GB4-14. The sequence continues at coordinate 4,244,139 of NZ_RZHO01000002.1, forward strand.
CGGCGGCGGCCGGCGCGCGGGTGGTCGCGGTCGACGTGTCACCGGGCGCCCTGGGTCTCGCCCGGCGGTTCGGCGCGGCGGAGTGCGTGGACGCCTCGGCGGTGGACGACCCCGCCGCCGCGGTCCGTGAGCTGACCGGCGGCGGCGCCCACCTTTCCCTGGACGCCCTGGGCGCGCCCGTCACCTGCGCCGCCTCGGTGAACGGCCTGCGCAGGCGGGGCCGGCACGTCCAGGTGGGCCTGCTCCCCTCGGAGTCGGGCACCACCCCCGTGCCCATGGCCCGCGCCGTCGCCCTGGAGCTGGAGATCCTCGGCAGCCACGGCATGGCCGCCCACGCCTACCCGCCGATGCTCGACCTGGTGCGCGCCGGGGTGCTCCGCCCCGACCTGCTGGTGACCTCCGTGATCGGTCTGGACGCGGTGCCCGCGGCGCTGGCGGCGATGGACACGGCCCCGGCCGCAGGGGTGACGGTGATCGAACCCTGGCGCTGAGCGCACGCACGGACGCCGTGCCCCCGCGTGGTCGGCGCGGGGGCACGGCGTCCTCGTGTCGCGCCGGTCAGTCCCGGCGGTTGCGGTTGCCGGGACGGGCGGCGACCCAGCGCCGGACCGTGTCGGGGTACCAGTAGGGCTTCCCGCCCTCCACCCGGTCCGGGGGCGGCAGCAGGCCGTGCTTGCGGTAGGAACGCACGGTGTCCGGCTGCACCTTGATGTGGGCCGCGATGTCCTTGTACGACCACAGCTCGGTCATGTGTGCACCTCCCCGCGCACACCGCGGCGGCGGCCGGGGCGGCCGTCAGGGGGAGCCGGGCATGCGCTGGCGATCGACAGCGTCGTGCGGGAGAACGAGCCGGTCCGCTTACGGAGAGGGCCCGTGCGCGGGTGTGACGGAAGGGCCGCCCGCGTGTGACGCCCGTGACGCGACGGGAGCGTTTGTGACAGGAGTGACGCACAGGCGCACACCGGCACACCGGCGGGGCGCATTGACTCCCGGACGCCCGGACCCCTACCGGAGACCCCTTCCGCGCCCCTACTTCCGCGTTCTCGTCCGAATGTCCGGACAAAACATTGACAGGGCTTCGTGAGCGGGGCTAGAACCGGGGAGAGCCCTCGGACCCCGCAGGGCGGACGAGACGTCAGAAGGGAGCGTCATGGCGAGCCTCCACCGCCGCCGGGCGCTTCCCGGCCGTCGGGGCGTCCACGGCGGCGCCCCGTCACAGATCGCCTCCGGCGCGGGAGGCCGCCTCGCTTTGGCAGGAGCGAGGTGCGAGCGACGACTCCCCGCCCGCCGCGGCCCCGCGCCGGAGGTTCAGTCCCGGACGTCCGCCCCTGAGACCCATGTGTCCACTCGGGGACCCGAACGGCCGACACAGTGTCGGGCCCGCCCGGCACCCCGCCCCTGGTGGGATGGACCCGTGGCCGCCGCCGCGGCGCGCCCGCCCGCGGCACCGCCGCACGAGCTGTACGAACGGCACGTCTCCACCCGACGCCGCCATCTGCGAAGGAGTTCTCGGTCATGACGAAGATCGTCAACCACTGGATCGGCGGCAAGACCGCCGAAGGCGCCTCGGGAACCTACGGCCCGGTGACGAACCCGGCGACCGGCGAGGTCACCACCAAGGTCGCCTTCGCCTCCGTCGAGGAGGTCGACGCCGCGGTCGCCGCCGCCAAGGAGGCCTTCCGCACCTGGGGCCAGTCCTCCCTCGCCCAGCGCACCTCGATCCTCTTCAGGTTCCGCGCGCTGCTCGACGCCCACCGCGACGAGATCGCCGAGCTGATCACCGCCGAGCACGGCAAGGTGCACTCCGACGCCCTCGGCGAGGTCGCGCGCGGCCTGGAGATCGTCGACCTGGCCTGCGGCATCAACGTCCAGCTCAAGGGCGAGCTGTCCACCCAGGTCGCCAGCCGCGTGGACGTGGCGTCCATCCGCCAGCCGCTCGGCGTGGTCGCCGGCATCACCCCGTTCAACTTCCCGGCGATGGTGCCGATGTGGATGTTCCCCCTCGCCATCGCCTGCGGCAACACCTTCGTGCTGAAGCCCAGCGAGAAGGACCCGTCCGCCTCCGTCCGCCTCGCCGAGCTGCTCGCCGAGGCCGGGCTCCCGGAGGGCGTGTTCAACGTCGTGCACGGCGACAAGGTGGCCGTCGACCGCCTGCTGGAGCACCCGGACGTCAAGGCCGTGTCCTTCGTCGGCTCCACGCCCATCGCCCGCTACATCCACACCACCGCCTCCGCCAACGGCAAGCGCGTCCAGGCGCTCGGCGGCGCCAAGAACCACATGCTGGTGCTGCCCGACGCCGACCTCGACGCGGCCGCCGACGCCGCCGTGTCCGCCGCCTACGGCTCGGCCGGCGAGCGCTGCATGGCGATCTCCGCGGTCGTCGCCGTCGGCGCGATCGGCGACGAGCTGGTGGAGAAGATCCGCGAGCGCGCCGAGAAGATCAAGATCGGCCCCGGCGACGACCCCACCTCCGAGATGGGCCCGCTGATCACCGCGACCCACCGTGACAAGGTCGCCTCCTACGTCGCCGGCGCGGCCGACGAGGGCGCCGAGGTCGTCCTGGACGGCACCGGCTACACCGTCGACGGCTTCGAGAACGGCCACTGGATCGGCATCTCCCTGCTCGACAAGGTGCCGACCACCGCCAAGGCCTACCAGGACGAGATCTTCGGCCCCGTCCTGTGCGTGCTGCGCGCCGACACGTACGAGGAGGCCCTGGACCTCATCAATGCCTCGCCGTTCGGCAACGGCACCGCCATCTTCACCCGGGACGGCGGCGCCGCCCGCCGCTTCCAGCTCGAGGTCGAGGCCGGCATGGTCGGCGTCAACGTCCCGATCCCGGTCCCCGTGGGCTACCACTCCTTCGGCGGCTGGAAGGACTCCCTCTTCGGCGACCACCACATCTACGGCAACGACGGCACGCACTTCTACACCCGCGGAAAGGTCGTCACCACCCGCTGGCCCGACCCGGCGGACGCCCCCGCCGGCGTCGACCTGGGCTTCCCCCGCAACCACTGAGCCCGCTCAGGGGGAGTGTGGCCGTGTACCGCACCCGCGGTACACGGCCGCACCCGCGTACACCCCCGGGAGGTCCCCCGGTTCGGTCTCCGGTCGACAACGGACCGACAGGTGGACCCCGTACGGTTGACGCATGGATCTTCGACTGCCCCGCCTGAGGCGGCCGCGGCCCCGGCGTGCCCTCGCCGCCGCGGCCGCCGTCGTCGTGCTCGCCGGGGCCGGCACCTGGACCGCCGTCGCCTCCGACGACGCGCCCCGGGTGCGCCGCGCCGACCGCGTCATGGCCACGGACGACGGGGTGCGCATCGACACCTCCTTCTTCACCGCGGGGCCCGAGGGCCGCCGCCCCGCCGTGCTGCTCGGCCACGGCTTCGGCGGCAGCAAGGAGGACGTCCGCGCACAGGCCGAGGACCTCGCCCGCGACGGGTACGCCGTCCTCACCTGGTCCGCGCGCGGCTTCGGCCGGTCCACCGGGAAGATCGGGCTGAACGACCCCGAGGGCGAGGTCGCCGACGTCTCCCGGCTCGTCGACTGGCTGGCCACGCGCCCCGAGGTCCGCCTCGACAAGACCGGCGACCCCCGCGTGGGCATGGCCGGCAACTCCTACGGCGGCGCCATCGCCCTCCTCGGCGCCGGGTACGACGGCCGCGTCGACGCCGTCGCCCCCGCCATCACCTACTTCGACCTCGCCGAAGCCCTCTTCCCCGGCGGCGTGTTCAAGAAGCTGTGGGCCGGCGCCTTCGTCACCTCCGGCGGCGGCTGCGCCCGCTTCGAGCCCGAGCTGTGCGCCATGTACGAGCGGGTCGCCGAGTCCGGCGTGCCCGACGCACGGGCGCGGGCGCTCCTCGAGGCCCGCTCCCCGGTCGCGGTCGCCGACCGTATCGACGTGCCCACACTGCTGATGCAGGGGCAGACCGACTCCCTGTTCCCGCTCGGCCAGGCCGACGCCGCCGCCCGGGCCGTCCGCGCCAACGGCGCCCCCGTCAAGGTCGACTGGCTGGCCGGCGGCCACGACGGCGGCGACCCCGAGACCGACCGTCTGCACGCGCGCGTCCGCGCCTGGTTCGACCGCTACCTCAAGGACGACCAGCACGCCGACACCGGCCCCGCCTTCCGCGTCACCCGCACCGGAGGCGTCGACTCCACGGACGGCCGGGCCCAGTTGCGGGGCGCCGGCGCCGACGCCTACCCGGGCCTGCACAGCGGCGAGCGGTCCCTGAAGCTGACGGGCCGTGAGCAGCGCTTCGCCAACCCGGCCGGCGCCAACCCGCCCGCCGTGTCCGCCCTGCCCGGCATCGGCGGCTCCGGCGGCCTCTCCCAGCTCTCCTCCCTCGGCATCGGCGTCTCCCTCGACTTCCCGGGCCAGCACGCCCGCTTCGAGTCCGCCCCCGTCACCCGCGACCTGCGCGTCACCGGCTCCCCGGCCGTCACCGTGCGGATCAAGGCCACCAGCGACGACGCCGTCCTCTTCGCCAAGCTCTACGACGTCGGCCCGGACGGCCGGCAGCAGGTGCTGCCCTCCCAGCTCGTCACCCCCGTCCGTGTCGAGGGCGCCCGCGCCGGCAGGGACGTGGAGCTCACCCTCCCGGCCGTCGACCACGAGGTCCGCAAGGGCCACCGGCTGCGCCTGGTTCTCGCCTCCACCGACCTCGCCTACGCCTCCCCGGCCGCCCCGGCGACGTACACCGTGGCGCTGAGGAGCGACCTGAAGGTGCCCACCGCGCCCGGCGTCACCACCGCCGCGGCCCCGCTGCCCGCCTGGGTGGTGTGGCTGCCCGTCGCCGGCGCCGTGACCGCCCTCGCGCTGCTGCTCACCGCCCGCCGCCGCACCACCGCCCCGGCCCCCGACCCCGACCTGGCCGACGTCCCCCTCCAGATCACCGGCCTGAGCAAGCGGTACGCCCGCTCCGCCGACCGGTACGCCGTACGGGACCTGTCGTTCCGCGTGGAGAAGGGCCAGGTGCTGGGCCTGCTCGGCCCCAACGGCGCCGGCAAGACCACCACCCTGCGCATGCTGATGGGCCTCATCAAGCCCGACGACGGCGAGATCCGCGTGTTCGGCCACGCCGTGCGCCCCGGCGCGCCCGTGCTGTCCCGGGTCGGCGCCTTCGTCGAGGGCGCGGGCTTCCTGCCGCATCTGTCCGGCCGGGAGAACCTCGAGCTGTACTGGGCCGCCACGGGCCGCCCGCCCGAGGACGCCCACCTCGACGAGGCCCTGAAGATCGCCGGCCTCGGCGACGCGCTCGCCCGCGCCGTGCGCACCTACTCGCAGGGCATGCGCCAGCGCCTCGCCATCGCCCAGGCCATGCTGGGCCTGCCCGACCTGCTGATCCTCGACGAACCGACCAACGGCCTCGACCCGCCGCAGATCCGCGAGATGCGCGAGGTGATGATCCGGTACGCGGCCGCCGGACGCACGGTGATCGTCTCCAGCCATCTGCTGGCGGAGGTCGAGCAGTCCTGCACCCACCTCGTCGTCATGGACCGCGGCCGGCTCGTCCAGGCCGGACCGGTGCACGCCATCGTCGGCTCCGGCGACACACTCCTCGTCGGCACCGTCACGCCCGTCGAGGAGCCCCTCGCCGAGAAGGTCGCCGCGCTGCCCGGAGTCGAGTCCGCCGTCCGCACCGACGAGGGGCTGCTGGTCCGGCTCGGCGCCGACGGCACCGCCCCCCGGCTGATCGCGGAACTGGTCCGGCTGGAGGTGCCCGTGACGTCCGTGGGTCCCCACCGCCGCCTCGAGGACGCCTTCCTCACCCTGATCGGAGGATCCGCATGAGCGCGCTCACCGAGCGGGCCGAGGAGTCCACGGCCCCCGCGCCGGCCGTCCCCGCCGGGACCGCGGCCGGCTACCGCGCCGGCCGCACCCTGCCGCTGCGCGTCGAGCTGGTCCGCCAGCTCAAGCGGCGGCGCACCCTCGTCATGGGCGCGGTCCTCGCCCTGCTGCCGTTCGTGCTGGTGACCGCCTTCGCGATCGGCGGCGAACCCGAGGGCCGCAACACCCGGATCAACCTGATGGACACGGCCACCGCGTCCGGGGCCAACTTCGCCGCCGTCAGCCTCTTCGTGTCGGCGGGCTTCCTGCTGGTCATCCCGGTCGCCCTGTTCTGCGGGGACACCGTCGCCTCCGAGGCCGGCTGGTCCTCCCTGCGCTATCTGCTCGCCGCGCCCGTGCCCCGGATGCGGCTGCTGTGGTCCAAGCTGATCGTCGGACTGGGCCTGAGCCTCGCCGCGATGGTGCTGCTGCCGGTGGTGGCGCTCGCCGTCGGCACCGTCGCCTACGGCTGGGGCCCGCTGCACATCCCCACCGGCGGCACGCTCGACGCGGGCACCGCCGCCGGGCGGCTCGTGGTGATCGTCGCGTATCTGTTCGTGTCGCAACTGGTCACCGCCGCACTGGCGTTCTGGCTGTCCACCCGTACCGACGCCCCGCTGGGCGCGGTCGGCGGAGCCGTCGGTCTGACCATCGTCGGCAACGTCCTGGACGCCGTCACCGCCCTCGGCGACTGGCGGCACTTCCTGCCCGCCCACTGGCAGTTCGCCTGGGCGGACGCCGTCCAGCCCACCCCGGAGTGGTCCGGCATGATCCAGGGCGCGTCGGTGTCCGTGACGTACGCGCTCGTGCTGTTCGCACTGGCGTTCCGCGGGTTCGCGCGCAAGGACGTGGTGTCCTGACCCCCGGGGCCGTGTGACGGGGACGCGGCCGACCGGGTGAACCTGCGCAACCGATTCCGTGCGACAGGGTTGGAGAGGGAGACAGGCCACAGGGCAGCCGGGGCCGTGACGCGCGGCCTCGGCCGCCTCTGACCGTGCCGGGGCCGGCCTCCCGATCTTCAAGCAGGAAGACAACCACATTGCGACAGACCCTGAGCAGGGGAGTGTTCGCGGCGGCCGCTGCCGCCACGGGCATTCTGTCCCTGTACGGAACCCCCGCCCTCGCCGACTCGTTCGCGGGGGGCGGTGCCGAGGATTCTCCCGGTGTGCTGTCCGGGAACAACGTGCAGGCGCCGGTCCACGTGCCGGTGAACGCCTGCGGCAACACCGTCACCGCCGTGGGCGCCTTCAACAGCGCGTCCGACAACACGTGCGTCAACGAGTCCGGCGGCCACGGTGAGAAGGCCGGCGGCGCGCACGCGTCCGGCGGCGCCAAGGGCTCGCCCGGCGTGATCTCCGGGAACAACGTGCAGGCGCCCGTCCACGCCCCCGTCAACGCCTGCGGCAACGACGTCACCATCGGCGGCGCGTTCAACAGCGCCTCCGACAACACCTGCGTCAACGTCTCCGAGGGCTCGCACGGCGAGAAGAAGTCCTCGGACCGCTCGGCGCACTCCCACCACGAGGCCTCCTCGGGAGCCTCGCACTCCGAGAGCGGCGGGGCCCACGCGGTCGGCGCCGCCAAGGGCTCGCCCGGTGTGCTGTCCGGGAACCTCATCCAGGCGCCGATCCACCTGCCGGTGAACGCCTGCGGCAACAGCCTGAACCTCGTGGGCCTGTTCAACGAGGCGAGCGACAACACCTGCGTCAACGACTCCGGCCACCGCCACGAGGAGAAGGAGCCGGAGAAGACGCCCGAGAAGGACAAGCCCGAGCCGCCCGTCAAGGTGAAGACGCCGCCTACGCCCGTCGAGCCGCCGGCCGTCCACACCCCGGACGGCCCGCCGCACCTCGCCGAGACCGGCGCCGACGGCCTGATGGCCGCCTCCGCCGCCGGAGCCGTGCTGCTCACCGGCGGGGCCGTGCTGTACCGCCGCGGCCGCGTCGGCGCCCGCCGCTGACGGTCCCGCGGACGCCGGGCCCACCCCACCCGAAGTCCGCGCCCCGGCACGAAGCGTCCCCCGGACCACCCGGTCCGGGGGACGCTTCGTCGTACGGTCCGTCAGCCGCGCACCGGGGCCGGCGTGCCCCCGCGGCCGGCGCCCGCGGGCACCGGCACGCTCCCGCGCACCGGGGCCGCGCGCAGCCGCCTGCGCACCCCCTGCACCAGCGTCGACGCCGTGAACGTCGCACCGTGCACGAACCGCATCGCCGGACCGAACCCTGACGCCGTCACCAGACCCGCCAGGAACAGCCCCGGGTAGGACGACTCGAAGCCCCGGTCCAGCACCGGAGACCCGTCGGGCAGCACCGTCATCGCGCCGCGCAGCTCCGCCGACAGCAGCCCCAGCCGGTCGCGGTGCGCCTTGAACCCGGTGGCGGCGATGACGTGCTCCGTCTCCATCGTGCGGCGCGCGCCCGACAGGTCGGCCAGTTCCAGCCGCAGGCCGCCCGGCACCGCGGCCGCCGCCGTCACCTCGTGCCCCGGCAGCAGGTCCACCGCGCGCTCCACCCGCTCGCGCACCCACCAGGCGCCCGCAGGCCCGAGCGCCGTCGCCGCGATCCGCGTCCGGGTCGCCTCCGGCAGCCGCCGGTACAGCCCCGGCCGCTCCGAGTAGAACCAGTTCCGCCACCCCGGGCCCAGACCGCTGTGCGGCGAGCGCAGCGACTGCCACCACGGGCGCTCCCACGGCGGCGGCACGTCGTTCCAGCGCAGCCGCTCCGCCCGCGCCAGCACCCGCACCCGCGTGCCCTGCTCGGCGAGCAGCGCCGCCGTCTCCAGCGCCGCCTGACCCCCGCCGATCACGGTGACGTCCTTGCCCTGGAAGGGCCCCAGGTCGCTGTGGTGGCTGCTGTGCGTCACCAGCGTCGGGTGCAGCCCGCGCAGCGCCGACGGCACCTCGATGAAGGGCATCACGCCCACCGCGAGCGCCACCGTCCGCGCGTGCAGCACCTCCCCGTCCTCGGCGACCGCGCTGAAGCCCTCGGGGCCCGACGACACCCGCGCGATCATCCGCTCGTCCACCTCGGGCACGGCGTTGCGCGCGAACCACAGCCCGTACGAGGCGAAGTCCTCCACCGGGATCGGATGCGCGTGACGGGCCGTCAGGCCCCGCTCGGTGCAGTACGCGTCGAGCCGCCAGCGTCCCGCCGGGTCGGACAGGTTGGACGCCCACGGCTCCGACTTCAGGAACATCCCGGCCGGCATGTGGTCCCGCCAGGACGCCATGGGCCGGCCGAAGACGCGCAGGGTCAGTCCGGCGGCCGCCGCGTGCGACGCGATCGACAGACCGTACGGACCCGCGCCCACCACCAGAAGGTCGTACATCATCAGCTGCTCGCTTTCTCGTTGTCGGTCGTCAGGGAGGGCGTGTGAGCTGTGGGCGCCGGGCGCTGCGCCGGCACCTCGGCCCCGGCGCCGAGCCGCCGGCGCAGCCGGCCGGACACGTGACGGGCCCACAGCGCCCACATCGCGAAGCCCGGTGCGCGGTCGTCGCCCGCCCACCAGGCCAGTTCGCGCCCGCCGGGCGCGGGACGCAGCGCGGCGAGGGGCGCGTAGTTCTCCACCACGAACGCCCTGCCGGTCACCGGATCGCCGTCCGGCAGCGGACGCCCCGTCAGGTCCGCGTGCAGCGCCCGTACGACGTCCAGGCCGGCGCTGTCGGTGAACAGCCGGAACTGGGCGCCGGGGCGCGGGTTGAAGTCGAGGAGGTGGTAGCGGCCGGTGGTGCCGCAGCGGCGGAAGTCCAGGTCGAGGATCCCGCGGTAGCCCAGCTCCCCGGTGATGCGCTCGGCCAGCGCGATCACCTCCGAGTTGGGCGTCCAGCGGCCCACCGCCGTCAGTCCCGCGCCGCGCGGCCAGGACAGGTGTTTGCGGCCCGGCCCGCCCGCGCGCACGGCGCCCGTGCGGTCGGCGTAGCCGTGGAAGAACCAGTCCCGGTCCGTGCCGGGCGGCAGATACGCCTGGAGCAGCAGCGGGCTGCCCGCCTCCGCGGTGCGCGCGTGCAGCTCCCGCGCCTCGCGGGCGGTGTGCAGCACCTGGGTGCTGCGCAGCCCGGAGCCCGCCGGGAGCAGCCAGGGGCGGCTCCACTTGGCGACCACCGGCAGCCCGAGCCGCACCGCGTCCTCGGCGGCCCGTGAGGGGGTGTCCGGGACCTCCGTGCGCGGGTGCGGCACGCCCACCGAGGCGCACACGGCGGCCAGTTCGGCCTTGTCCGCGACGCGTTCGGGCAGCGCGGACGGCATCACCGGCAGCAGGTAGGAGCCGGTGAGCTCCTCGCGCAGCCGGGCCGTGGCGATCGCGGTGGCGTCGTCCATCGGCACCAGCACCGCCGGACGGCCCACCTGGGCGGCGACCCCGCGCAGCACCGCGCGCACCTCGTCCGTGGACGCGTCCGGGGACGGCGGGGCGTGCAGCCGGCGCACAAAGCGCGAACGGGCCACGGGACTTCCCGTGCAGTCGGCGACGACATGCACGTCCACCCCCGCCCGGCCGAGCGAGCGGACGGCGCCCAGGGTGCCGTGGTGAAAGGGATTCCGGTCGATCCGCAGCACGACCGCGGGAACCCGGGTGTCAAGCAAGGACACGCATTCTCACTTTCCTCTGGCGCCGTCTCACCCACACGGACGAGAACGGCACTCGAAAGCCGCAACGACAGTGGCACTGTCGTATTTCGTATGGCTGACTTCATATGACTGTTCGTCAACAGCGAGGCATCAGGCAGCAGGCGGACGCGAGCGAGAAGAGGAGCAGCCAATGGCCCCAGAGCACAGGCGGGCCCGGGCCCGCGCCCTGGCCGTGGGCGCGGCGGCGGTCGCCGTGTCGGCCGCCCTGGCGGCGGGCCCCGTGGCCGGCGCAGCGCCCATGGACGACGCGGGAGCCGCGCTGCCGGGCCCCACCGGGCGCCCCACGCCGGCCGCGGGAGCCCAGCCCGCACCGGGCGCCGAGCCCGCCGCGTCGGCCTTCCCCACACCCGACGTCGACGTCCCCGCCGTGTCCGTGCCGGAGCTGCCCTCCGTCGCGGAACTGCGGCCGCCGTCCGTGCCCGCCCCCGCTCAGGGCGTGCCGCCGTTCGGCGCCTTCCTCGCGTCCGACGCGCGCGGCGTGGAGCGGATGGAGCAGCTCAGCCGCTGGCTCGGCGGCGCCGAACTGCGCGTCGGCCACACCTACCTGCCCGGCAACCACTGGAGGGACATCGAGGGCGACGTCGGCTTCCTCGAGGCGTGGGCGCGCTGGCGCAACGCCGACGACAAACGGATGCTCGTCCTCAACGTCCCGCTCCAGGAGCGCAACGAGGCGGGCGTGCCCGACGGGGAGGTCCGCGAGCTGCTGCGGCGCGGCGCGGCCGGCGAGTTCGACCACCACTTCCGCGCCCTCGCCGAGCGGCTCGTCGAGCTGAAGATCCCCGACACCGTCCTGGTCCTGGGCTGGGAGATGAACGGCATCACCTACACCCACCGCTGCGGACCCGACCCGGAGAACTGGAAGAAGTACTGGAACCGCATCGTCACCACGATGCGTTCCGTCCCCGGCCAGAAATTCCGGTTCGAGTTCACGCCCAACCGGGGCCGTGACGCCGTGCCGTGGACGGAGTGCTATCCCGGCGACGACACCGTCGACATCATCGGAATGGACTCCTACGACCAGCCGCGCGGAATGTCCTTCGACGAACAGGTGAAGGAACCGTACGGACTTCAGGCGCACGTCGATTTCGCCAAGGCGCACAAAAAGCCCATCGCCTATCCGGAGTGGGGGCTCTTCCGCAACGGCGACAATCCCGAGTACATGCGCCGCATGCTCGCCTGGATGCAGCAGCACCGGCCGCTCTACCACACGCTCACCGACTACTGCCCGCACGGCGTCTGGCAGTGCGACGACAACCCGGACTCCTCCCGCGTCTTCCGCGACGCCCTGTGGGGCCGCACACCCGAGGACCCGCAGACCCCGGCGCCCGCCGAGCCGCCCGCGGGACCGGAGCTGCCGGACCACTGCATGCCGCTGGACCTCGGACGCTGGGTGGAGCACTGGCTCGGCGGGAGGCTGTGCCTGCGCCTCGACTGGTGGTCGCGCACCGGGTGACGCCGGGACCGTCCCGGCCCGGCCCACCGCCGTCACCGCGGCACGTCGGCGGCGGAGGCCGGACCGGGCACGGAGGCACTGGGCGCAGGTTCCCCGTCGCGGCCGCCGCGGCGGGGCCGGGCCAGCAGCGCCAGACCGCCCAGCAGCCCGCCCGCGCTCGCACCGACCAGGGCGGTCACCGCGGGCGACGCGGAGGCGGGCGCGGACGGCTTCACCGCGCGGGAGAACTGCACCAGCCGGACCCGGGTGCTGGCCTTGGTGTCCTCCGCGTGCCGGGTCAGCGCCCGCGCCACCGCGTTCGCCATGTCGACGGCCGTACCGGGACGCCCGGAGACGGCCGTGACGGACACCATCGGCGCGTCCGGCGAGGTCGCCGTGCGCACGCTGTCCCGCAGGGTGCGCACCGGCACACCGGCCCACACCTGCGCGTCCCCCAGCACCGCGAGCTGGGTGGCCACCCGCCCGTAGGCCTGCGCGAAACCGCGCGCGGACTCCGGGGTGGCCTGGTCGGTGGGGACGGCCACGACGTAACTGGTGGCCGTGTACTCGGCAGGGGTGAGCAGGCCGTACGCGCCGCCGGACAGACCGCCGAGCAGCGTGCCCGCCACCAGCGCGGACCAGGCCGGAAGCCTTCTGACACGGTCCAGGGACGGAAGACGCAGACGGGTCGGGGTGTCGGTCATGAGGACGGTGCTTCCTTGACGTGGAGGGACGGGGAGGGGCCGGCCACGGCGGCCGCGTACACGTCCATGAGGCGGGCCGAGCTGCGGGTGATGCTGTAGTGGCGGGCGGCCTCGGCGGCCGTGCGCGGCGCCGGGCCCGCCGCGCGGACCTCGGCGATCGCGCGGGCGTACTCCTCCGGGCCGCCGCGCACCCGCCGCGCGCCGGCCGAGGCGTCCGGCGGCAGGTCCTCGATCGCCGGGCAGGACCCGTGCAGCACGGGCAGCCCGGCCGCCAGGGCCTCCACCGCCGCCAGGCCGAACGCCTCCTCCGTGGACGGGGACGCGAACAGGTCCATCGCCGAGGTGAGGGAGGGCAGGTCGGGGCCGGGGGAGCCGTCGGGCACGGCGGGCCGCTCCCCGGTGAACAGCACCCGCCCGGACACCCCGGCCTCGTGGGCGGTGCGGCGCAGCACGTGCTCCTCGGGGCCGCCGCCCACCAGCAGCAGCCAGCAGTCCTCCGGAAGCCGCGCCAGCGCCCGCACCAGCACGTCGAACCGTTTGCCGGGGGCGAGCCGGCCCACCCCGCCGACGACGAACGCGCCGTCCGGCAGCCCGAGCCGCCTGCGGGTGCGCTCCCGCCGCTCCGGGTCGAAGCGGAAGCGGTCCAGCTCGATGCCGTTCGGCACCACCTCGATCCGGGGAGCGGGCACCCCCCACCGCTTCAGCCGGTCCGCCACCGTCGGGGACACGGCGACCGTCGCCGAGCCGAGCCGTTCGCTCGCCAGGTACAGCGCCCGCACGCCCTGGGTGAGCGCGCGCCCCTCCATCTGGGAGTCGCCCAGCGAGTGCTCGGTCGCCACGACCGCCCGCACCCCCGCCATCCGCGCGGCGAGGCGGCCGTACACGCAGGCCCGGTAGAGGTGGGTGTGGACGAGGTCGTAGCCGCCGGAGCGGATCACCCGGACCAGACGCGGCAGCACGCCCACGTCGCGGTTGCCCGCCATGCCCAGGTGCAGCACCCGCACCCCGTCGGAGCGCAGGCCCTCGGCGACCGGACCCGGGTTGGTGAGCGTCACCACGTCGCAGTCGACGGGCAGGTGACGCAGCAGCAGCCGCAGCTGCTGTTCGGCGCCGCCCACGCCGAGACCGGTGATGATGTGCAGGGCCCTCATCTCACACGCCCTCCACCGGACGGCGGCGCCAGCGGTGCAGCCTCAGCTTCAGATGCAGCCGCCACGCCGTGTCGTTCTGCCCGACGTGCGCCCGCGGCAGCGCGTGCGGACCGGTCAGCGGGCCGGGGTCGATGGCGCAGGCGTACCGGTAACCGGCCTTCCGCACGGCCTCGACGGCGCGCGCGTCGACCGTGCCGTACGGGTAGCAGAAGCCGTCCGCCTCGGCGCCGGTCAGCTCGGCCAGCCGGGCGCGGCTCTCCGTCACCTCGGCCGCGAGCACCGTGTCGTCGGCGCGGGTCAGGTCCACGTGCGTCAGCCCGTGCGAGCCGATCTCCACGCCCTCCCCGGCGGCGCGCCGGATGCCGTCCGCGTCCAGCAGCGGCTTGCGCGGGCCGAGAGGGTCCCAGGCGTTGTCGCCGCCGAGCCGCCCCGGCAGCACGAACAGGGTCGCGTTGAACCGGAACCGCCGCAGCAGCGGCAGGGCGCCGGTGAGGAAGTCGGTGTAGCCGTCGTCGAAGGTCAGACCGACCAGGTCCCCGCCCTCACCGCGGGCGCGCGCGTCCAGCAGCTCCGCCACGGACACGCCCCGCAGCCCGCGCCGGCGCAGCCAGGTCAGCTGGTGCTCCAGCCGGTCGGGCGTGACAGTGACGCGGTAGGGGTCGTCGGAGCAGTCGCCCACCGAGTGGTACATCGCCACCCAGGGCACGGGCGCCGGGCGGCGCGCCGACGGGGGCCGGTCGGCGAGCGGGGATTCAACGGGTGCGGCCATGTGTGAGCCTTCGTGTGACGGTACGGACGGAGCGCCGCGCGGTCGCGGCGCCCACGCCCAGGGCGGACAGGGCGATCGGGACGAAGACGGCGGTGACGGCGAGGCAGCCGGCCGCGAGCGCCGCCACGGACGAGGCGAACCGGCCCGCGGCGAACACCCCGGCGGCGACCGCCAGGACGGAGGCGAGGACCGGCCGGCCCAGATCGGCGAGGACACGGCGGACGCCGACGGTGACGCCCGTGGCGTTGTCGGAGGGCGCGGCGCGCAGGCCGGTCAGCAGCAGGACGGCGGTGACGGTGATGCCGGCGGCGTTGGCCGCGGCGATCCCCGCGACACCCCAACGGCCCACGGCGAGCGCGCCGATCAGGGACGTGGCGACGATTCCCACGCCCATCACACCCAGCGGGTACCAGCGGGCGCGGCCCGCCGAGAAGTAGCAGCGGACCAGCGCGCCCACCAGGGTCTGGCCGAGCAGCCCGAGCGCGTACACCCGCATCACGTCCGCCGTCGCGGCGGTGTCGGTCGCGGTGAACGCCCCGCGCTGGAAGAGCAGCTCGATCATCTGCGGGGCGCAGGCGACCACCGCGCACATGCCCAGCAGCACCACGCAGGACGCCAGCACCAGGTCCCGCTGCACCCGGGCCCGGGCCCGCGCGGTGTCCCCGTCGGCCAGCGCCCGCGCCACCACCGGGAAGGTCACCGTGCACACCATCAGCGACAGCGTCATCGGGATCTGCGCGACCTTCTGCGCGTAGTTGAGGTGCGAGATCGCGCCCGCGGGCAGCGACGACGCCAGGAAACGCTCGACCAGCACCTGCGACTGCCGGCACAGCGCGAACAGCAGCACGGCGGCGATCAGCGTCAGCCGCACCGTCCGCTCCTCGTCCGCGGGACCGTCGACGGCGGTGGGCGGCGCGGGCGTACGGGAGGTGAGCTGCCGCCACAGCGACGGCAGTTGCACCGCCACCATCAGACAGCCGCCCACCGCGACCCCGGCCGCAGCCGCCCGCACCCCCCACTCGCCGCCGAAGGCGAACATCGTCGCGATGATCCCGGTGTTGTACGCGACGTAGATCGCCGCCGGGGCGAGGAAGCGCCGGTGCGCCCGCAGCGCTGCGCTGCAGTACCCGGCGAGCCCGAAGGCCAGCAGGCTGAGCGCGGTGAGCCGGGTGCAGTCCACGGCGAGCTGCGGGTCGGGCAGCCCGGGCGCCAGCACGGCCACCAGGTACGGCGCCCCGGCGGCGGCCAGCGCGGCCACCGCGGCGAACGCCAGGCACAGCCGCGGCAGCGTGGCCCGCACCAGGTCGCGCACCGGATCGCCGGGGACGCCCCGCGCCCGCCGGGCCAGCGCCATGCTGAACGCCGGGATCAGCGCGATCGCCAGCCCGTCCTCGATCAGCAGCGTCGCCGCCATCTCCGGCACGGTCCACGCCACGAGAAACGCGTCGGTGTCGCTCCCCGCCCCGAACAGCCGCGCCAGCGACTGGTCCCGCACCAGCCCGAGCAGCGAGCCGGCGATCGACAGGGCGGCGGTGACCAGCGCGGCACGGGCGAGGAAACGGCGGGAGGGGTCCGGGTCACCCTGTCCCCGCGAACCGGGGGAGGGGCGCTCGCCCTGCGGGCGGTGAGCGTCGGCGGTGCGGGCCTTCGCACGGGACGGGACTCGCTCCGTGCGGGGGCCGGGCGCGGTGCCCGTGGCCTGGGGAGGGAAGGACGTCATCGGGCCACCGCCTCCTCCACGCGGCCGGGGAGGGTGTCCTGGCGGGCCGCGTCCGTCGACGCCCGCTCCGCCAGTCCCCACCACGCCGTCAGGCCGAGGGCGACGCCGGTCAGAAGGGTCGACGGGCCGCCGATGTCGCCGTACACGTAGTCGACGAGCTGCCACAGCAGCAGGCCGCAGGCGATCAGCGCGCAGTCGAGGCCTGTCCCGTCGCGGCGTGCCCGCCCGAGCGTGCGCACCGCGCACAGCAGCAGCGCCAGCCAGCTCCCCACGAGCGCACAGAAGCCGAGCAGCCCCTGCTCGCTGAGCACCAGCAGGTACATGCTGTGCGGGGAGAGCAGCGCCTGCTTGTGGTACGTCTCCCCGGCGCCCTCGATGTCGCTGCCCAAGGACAGCGCGAGCGTGGCGTGCCCGTCGCGGTACTCCGGGAAGTTCTTCAGCCCCACCCCGGTCAACGGCTGTTCGCGCCACATGCCGACGGCGGACGCCCACAGCGTGTACCGGTCGACCACGGACTGGTCGGGCGCGTCGGCGACCTGCGTGATGCTGTCGATCCGCTCCTGCAGCATCGCCGTACCCACCCCGAAGCCGCCCACGAGGACCACCCCCGCCGCCACCACGGCCGCCCCCGCCTTCAGCGCCCGCCGCAGTCCCGCCAGCGCGAGCTGCACCGCGCAGGTCAGGGCGGTCGCGATCCAGGCGCCCCGGCTGAAGGACACCGCCAGCGGCACCAGCAGCACCACCGCGCACCCGGCCGCCGCAGCACGCTGCCACGACGGGGTACGGCCCAGCGCCAGCCCGGTCGCGCAGACCACCCCGAGCGCCACCGCCGTGGCCATGCCCATCACGTCCTGCGCCCCGAAGGTGCCCACCGCGCGGACGGTCTCGCCCTGGTAGGAGGCGCCGGTCCCGGTGACGTACTGGTGCACGCCGACGGCCCCCTGCCACAGCGCGAGACCCACGAACGACCAGGCCAGCACACGGAAGTCGGCCCGCCCGCGCAGCAGCACCAGCACGGCCGCCGGGACCAGCACGAACACCTGCAGATAGCGGGCCGTCCCATCGAGCCCCGCCGCCGGCGAGGCCGCGCCCATGGCCGCGACCGCGACTCCCGCCACGGGCAGCCCCAGCACCACCGCCGCGCGCGGCGACAGCGGACGCCGCCGCTCCCGCAGCAGCAGGATCACGCAGTACCCCACCACCAGCGCGGACACCGCGTCGGCGGGCTGCGCGCCGTCGCCCGCGACGGGCAGGCCCAGCAGCGCGACCACCGCCACCAGGGGCAGCACCGGCGCGAACCGGACGGCCCGGTGCGGCAGAGGCAGGGGGACGTGGCTCACCTGACGTCAGCTCCCCGTCGGACGGACCAGCGTGGCCGCCGTGCGCAG
The DNA here is from genome assembly GCF_022696125.1 of Streptomyces sp. GB4-14. Taxonomy (NCBI): domain Bacteria; kingdom Bacillati; phylum Actinomycetota; class Actinomycetes; order Kitasatosporales; family Streptomycetaceae; genus Streptomyces; species Streptomyces sp. GB4-14. Next base: position 4,261,761 of record NZ_RZHO01000002.1, read on the forward strand.
CAGGATGCAGACGTCCTGCCACAGCGACCAGTCGTCGATGTACGCGTTGTCGAAGCGGGCGCGGTCCTCGATCGAGGTGTCCCCGCGCAGCCCGTGGATCTGCGCGAGTCCGGTGATGCCGGTCCGCATCCGGTGCCGGGCCGCGTAACCCGGGTACGTCTCGCTGAACTGGGCCACGAAGAAGGGACGTTCGGGGCGCGGCCCGACCAGGCTCATGTCGCCGCGCAGCACGTTCCACAACTGGAGCAGCTCGTCCAGCGAGGTGCGGCGCAGCATCCGGCAGAAGCGGCGCATCTCGTGCTCGCCCGCCACGCTCCACCGGGTCGCCGACTCGTGCTCGTCGACCGGCCGGTGGGTGCGGAACTTCAGCAGCGTGAACGGCCTGCCGTCCCGCCCGATGCGCTCCTGACGGAACACCACCCCGGGCCCGTCGGTGAGCCGCAGCGTCACCGCGCACACCAGCAGCAGCGGGCTGACCAGCAGCAGCAGCGTCCCGGACACCAGGATGTCGAGCAGCCGCTTGCCCGTGCCGCCGGCCCGCACCGGCGCGAGGTCGAGCCGCCGGCAGGCGAACCCGGCCACCCGCTCCCGCGCCGGGTACGGCGCCGCCTCCGCCTCGACCTCCCACACCACGCACCCCGACGCGGCCAGCGACCGCAACAGCGCGGCCTGTTCGGTCCGCACCGACGGGCCGACGGCGAGCACCGCCCGCACCCCGTTCTGGATGACCGCCCGCTCGACCTCCTGGTCGGTCCGCAGCACGGGAACGCCCCCCTCGGCGCCGTCCCCCTGCGTGGCGACGACCCCCACCGGCCGCACCCCGCTGCGGGGGTGGCGCAGCACCGCGGCGGCCACGCGCTGCGCGGTCGCCGCGGGCCCGACGACGAGCGCCGCCCGCGGGCGGCGCAGCAGTGCGGCGCGCCGCCGCCCGTGCACCAGCGCGCGCAGCACGCCGGCCGCCGTCACCTGCACGGCGAAGCCGGTCAGCACGGTGGTCACGGACAGCACGTCCCGCGGGTACAGCGCCGCCCACAGCGCGGCGGCGGCCAGCCAGGCCACCGCCACCCGCCCGCACACGGCGGGCAGTTCCTCCAGCAGCGCCGGCACCGGCGTCCGCCCGCCGCGCGGGCGCAGCAGCAGTGACGCCCCGGCCAGCAGGGCGAGCAGCAGCGAGGAGTGCCCGGCGGACGCCCACCAGGCGAGCAGGGCCGCCGCGCCGTCCGCGAGGAGCAGGGGGACGGGGGAGGCGGGACGGTCCGGGGGCCGTGCGGCGGGCAGCCGGGAAGCGGTGCCGGAGCCGCGCGGGGGCATGACGGACACGGGTGAGGATCCGTGCTCCCGCGGTGCGACACCGGGGGAGGTCACGGTACGTTCGGCGGTCACGAGTGGATGGACTCCCTGTGCTCTGAGTGCTCGACGCGCTGTGTCGTCCGGTCGGCCTCGGCGCCGACGGCGGCCGGCCGGGGCGCGTGCGCCACGGAGCCGGCCGGGCGGGCACCGAGCAGATCGCGGTAGACGCCGGCGACCGCCCTCGCGGTGTGCCGCACGTCGTGGAGGGACAGCACATGGCGGCGGGCCCGGTCGCCGAGGGAGGCGCGCAGCGGCGGGTCGAGCAGCAGCGCGGCCACGGTCCGGGCGAGCGCCCGCGGGTCCTCCGGCGGCACCAGGCAGCGGTCGGCCAGCGACGGCGGCAGGCTCTCGCGCGCCCCGTCGACGTCCGCGACCACCACGGGCCGCGCGCACGCCATCGCCTCCAGCGGGGCCAGCGCCATCCCCTCCCAGCGGGACGGCAGGACGACGAGGTCGGCGGCCTGGTACCAGGGCGCCGCGTCCGTCACGGCCCCGGCGAACACCACGGAGCGCGGCGCGGCGGCCCGCAGCCGCTCGCCGTCGGGGCCGTCGCCGACCAGCACGAGCCGCGCCCCGGGCACCTGCCGCCGTACGGCGTCCCAGGCGCGCAGCAGGACGTCCTGCCCCTTCTGCCGGCACAGCCGCCCCACGCACACGACGAGCGGCGCGTCCGCGTCCAGGCCGTACCGGGCGGCGAGCTGGGCCCTGACCGGGTCCGTGTCCTCCGCGGGCCGGAAACGCTCGGGGTCGATGCCGTTGGGCACGACGGTCCACCGGCCGCGGATCCCGGCGGCCGCCCCGGTGTCCCGCTCCGCCTCGCTCACGCAGATCACCCGGGAGGCCCAGCGCGCCGCCCACCTCTCCCAGCGCAGGGCGAGCGCGGCCGTGCTCCCGCCGACCGCCTCGAACGACCAGGCGTGCGGCTGGAACACGGTCGGGATGCGCCCGCGCACGGCGAGCCGCCCGGCCAGCCCCGCCTTCGCGCTGTGCGCGTGCACGAGGTCCGGCCGCACATGACTGATCGCGTCGCTGAGCTGCCGTACCTCCCGCACCAGCGAGGGACCGGGCGCGCGGGTCGCCTCCCAGGTGCGGACGTGCGCGCCGAGGGAGCGCAGCCGGGCGGCGAGAGGGCTGTCCGGGCAGACGGCGGCGACGTCCATGCCGTCCGCCAGCTGCGCCCGCACCAGGTCGGTCACGACCCGGGCGACGCCTCCGTCCACGGGCTGGGTGAGGTGCAGGACCCGCGGCCGGCGGCCGGGCGGTGTCAGGTCCGCGGGCACGGCTTCCTCGCTCACCCGGGTGTGGGGCGGGTGGGACGGCACCGTCACGGCCGTGCGTCCACGGCGGCGAAGAGCACGCCGGCCCACGCCGCGTCCCGCTCGGAGGTGAGGCGGAGGGACGCCTGGTCACCGGCGCGCGTGAGGCGCCCGCCGAGGTCGAACACGTCGGAGTCGTAGCCGAGGGTGTTGGCGTACGCGGGCACGCGCGAGGAGGGCGCGTCCGCCGGGCCGGAGATGGTGGAGTTCAGCACGTCGTCGGCGGGGTTGGCGTCGTTGCCGAGCGCGGTGGCGGTGTCGCCCGCGGTCAGGACGAGGGAGTCGCCGGCGGTGCCGCGGTCGCCGTTGTAGGCCACCATGCCCACCCGGCCTCCGGCGGCCGCGGGGAACGGCAGGTCGCGCAGCGCCAAGGTCGCGCCGGAGTCACCGCTCAGCGGGGCGAAGCCGTCCCACACGGACAGGTGCCGCAGCGGCTCGGCGGCGTTCTCGTACGCCACCACCAGCGTCCAGCCGCCCCAGGCGCCGGCCGTCGACCGTCCGCCGGCCACGTTGACCTGCGCGACCGTGTAGAGCCCGGTGCCACTGTCCCGCACCAGCCGCGTCACGTCGGCGGAGGCCTGGAAGGCGTCCATGCCGCCCGCAACACGGTGCCCGACGACGGTGTCGGCGAGCAGTTCCTTGTAGTTGCCGCCGGGCTCGGCGATCAGCACGCGCTCGTTGTCCTCGGCCGGCTTCTGCTCGCCGACGAGCAGGTTGCCGCCCCAGTACAGCCGCGCGTACGTCACCCGCGATCCTTGGGGCAGCCGCACCTCCCCCTGCGAGGAGTTGTACGTGTTGGGGTCGTCGTCGACGTCGACGTAGTGCATGTCGAAGTCGCCGTTCACTCCGGGCCGCGTGCCGCTCTGCACCGAGCGGCAGGAGGACGCCGAGGTCCGGCAGGTGGCGGAGGAGTTGGCCGCGCGCACGATGTTGCCGTGCTGAAGGGCCCGGTAGCGCTCGCCGAAGGGGAGTGCCTCCGCCTCCGGAGCCGGCGCGGAGGGCGCGGCGGTCGCGGCGACGGCGGTGGGGCCGCAGGGCGCCCAGAGCGCGGTCAGGGCGAGGACGCCCACCGTCGCACGGCGAAGCAGCTGACCCAGGGTTTGGCGCATGACCGTTCGGAGCCTTTCGGGAAAGGGTGGCGGCGGCACGGCAGCGGGGACGAGTGCGATGCGGCCGCCCAAGGAAGGTGCGTCGGAGCACCGCAACTCTAGTGACCAAACGGACAAATGCGGTGAAATTCGCCGCAAGGGTGGCAAGTGTGTTGGAATCGTGAAGCCGGGTTTGTCTGGCCCGCGCCCCCGCACACCGGCTCATCTGCCGGAACGTGCAGCAGGGTGACGGTGCCCGCACCGAAAGGCGTACGCCCGGTTGCGGGGTGTGGCGGGCGCTTCGACGGTGGGTCCAAGATCCGAAGCCCCGCGAAAGGACTCTCCATGCGCGCTCTGCCGGCCCGGCGCATCGCACTCGGCGCCCTGTGCGCCGCCCTCCTGGTCACCACCACCGGCCCGGCCGCCCTCGCGGCCGACTCCCACCCCGGACAGGACCCGGCGGCATCACTCGTCGCGCGGCTGCCGCAGACCGACACCGCCCGGACCGACCTGACCCCGGTCACCGACCTGGTCCGCGCGGTCCTCGCCGCCCCCGACGGCCGACTTCCCCTGGCAGAGGCCCAGCGGCTCGCGGCGGCGGCACGGGAGGCGGTCGCCCGGGCGGCCACCGACGACCCGTCGTCCACGTCGGTCACGGTGGTCAGCAACTCCTCGACCCTCGCCACCCCGGCTCTGCCCGGCGCCACGACCCCGACGACGGGCGTCCTGCTGCCCACGGCCGAGGAGGACACCACCCCGGCCGCCATCACGGACAGCACCCTGGGTGCCGTACGGGAGGCCTTGGACAACCTCCTGGACCTGCTGCTTCCGAAGTCGGAGCCGGCCGACGCGGACAGCGCGCCCACCGAGCCCAGCGGCACGTCGACGACGGAGACGGACGACACGAGCGCCACGGGCACCACGGAGCCGGTGGACGGCGTCACCGCCGACGAGTCGGTCGATGCGGCGCTGACGTCGGCCGACGCGCTGCTGGCCCGGGTGGACGAACTGCTCGCCGCGCTGGTCGGCACCGACGCGCCGACCGCCACGACGCTGCCCGCTCCCGCGGCCCCGGCGACCCCCGCCGAGCCCGCTGCGGCACCGGGGCTGCTGCCCGCGCTCACCTCACTTCTGACACCGAATTCCTGAAACGCGATCGGAGGGTCAGACACTCCATCAGTTCATAGAATTCGTATGAGGACTCGGCAATCTTCGATTTCCCGGTTTCCGCTCCGGCCGGGAATCGTTGTGCACGGCGACAGAACCACTCCGGCGACTTGCGTTGCCGAAGAAAGGAACACGATGAAGTCCCTGAAGGCTGCCGCCGTCCTTGCCGGGTCCCTGATCGCCGCCGGTGTCGCCGCGCCCGCGTACGCCGACACCACCGACCTGGCGTCCACCGGCCTCGACACGGGCCTGCGCACCGCGGTTCCCTTCGAGCTGATGCCGCTGCACGAGTCGGACACGCTCGAGGCCGACCAGGAGTCGGTGATGGGCACCGCGAAGGAGGCCGCGGGCGTCGTGAACGAGGTCAAGCCGGTGCGCGGCGACGTGGGTCTGCACGCCTGAGCCCTCTTCACCTTCCAGCGGCATGTGGCCCCCGGTGCTTCACCGGGGGCCACATGTTTTCTCCGCTCCTGCGGAGAGGCGCAGCAAAGGAGCCCCGGGCGCGAGGCTACCGGGGCTCCTTGGGGCGCTACGACGGACGTGCGTAGACCGCGGAACTGCTACTTGTTCACGCAGTAGTTGCCGAAAGCGGGGTTCAGGGCGCCGATGATGTTCACGGTGTTGCCGCACACGTTGACGGGGACGTGGATCGGAGCCTGGATCACATTGCCCGACACGACGCCGGGTGAGTGGACGGCCGCACCCTCGGCGCCCGAGTGGGCCGAGGCCAGACCGGCGCTGCCCAGAACCACGGCACCGGTGCCGAGAGCGATTGCGCCGACCTTCGCGATGTGAGACATCACGTTCTCCTTAGTGACTGGTTAAGCGCGGCAGCACGACTAGCGCCGCACGCACCGCTCAACGCGGGACGGCGGCCCGGGTCACGGGGTATGTCCAGGGATCACTCTTTGGCCCCCTATGAGTCGAACCGCGCCATGCGCTCACCTGGCCGTGGACCGTTTGGGGCGGTCACTCAAGGCCTTGACCTGCATCTTCACAAGAAACTTACGCATATGGGCGTTTCGACTACCCAAAGCCGCAATGTTCGCTTACGTTAACAACCGTCAGTGACCAGCCCATAACGGGCTGTGTCCGCACGAGAAACGGAGAGGTAATGCGTAAGTTCCAGAAGGCGGCCGTCGTCGCGGCCATGCTCGGCAGCGTCAGCTTCCTCGGCGCCGGCGTGAGCCACGCCGGTGACAACCCGGGCTTCGAGCTCAACAGCGACCAGACGACCACCTGTGTCCAGGACCAGTCGGTCCAGTCGCTGATCGCCATCGACGACGTGACCGCCGGTGTCGGCGCGATCCTCGGCCTGGGCAACGCGTCCAACGCCGAGACCAACGCCGTGGCCTGCTCCTCGAACGTCGGCTGAACAGTCGCCGTCAGGTGAGCCGGGCGGGCTCCGGGTTCCGCGCCTTCGTGGCGCGGGCCCGGGCCCGCACGGCCCCTTCCCTCACTTCACGACCGTCAAGGAAAAGTCGATGTTCCAGTCGAAGAAGATCGCGGTGGCGGGCCTCCTCGGAAGCCTCGCGCTGATCGGTGCCGGTGCCGTCCAGGCCATCGGTGTGGAGAACCCGGGCAACTGCACCAAGGACGACAAGGGTGTGACTCGCTGCGTCCAGGTCAACGAGCACCACGTCACCGAACAGGACGGCCGGGTCCGCGTCGACAGCAAGGTGTCGCAGAGCTGCTCCGGCAAGGGCGAGGTCAGCTGCAGCAGCAGCTTCTCGGTCAAGGGCGAGCAGTCCTGACTGTGCGCAGACGCGCCTGTCTGTGTCGCTCGATCGTCGAATTGCCGGGCTGATTGTGTGAAATGGCGACAGCAGCCTGAAGTGCCTTTTTCCGCCATGTGAATACCGTTCGGCGTTTCGCTATCAATTGTCGCAAATGCCGCCCTATGTTGGGCGGCGATCAAGGCCGGCCCACCAGGGACCGGTTCACTTCCAGAATGGAGCAGTAATGCGCAAGTACCAGAAGGCCGCCGTCGTCGTCGCGATGCTGGGCAGCGTCAGCTTCCTCGGCTCCGGCATGAGCTTCGCCGGTGACGAGCCGGAGGTGGAGATCAACAACAGCCAGACCACCAAGTGCGTTCAGGACAGCTCGGTCCAGTCGCTGATCGCCATCGACGACATCAACCTCGCGGTCGGCATCCTGGGCCTCGGCAACGTCGAGAACGAGGAGACGAACGCCGTGAAGTGCGAGAGCAACCTCGCCCTCGGCGGCGAGTGACCACCCCTGGGTGAAGGGGCGGGCCCGGTGTCCGATCGCACGCGATCCGGATGCCGGGCCTTCTCCGTTTCGTTGGCCGTCCCGGCTTTCGTGGCGGCGCGCCGCACGGGGCAGCGGCGAGGTCGAGCGTTGAGGAGAAGGTGGATGCGCAAGTCGATGACCATCACGCTGATGGCAGGGGTTCTCGGTAGCTCCGTTCTGATCGGCTTCGGCGCCGTTCAGGCCGCCGCTGTCGAGGATTCCGGTAAGTGCGAGAACGACGGCAAGGGATACGAGCGTTGCGTGGACGTGCGTAAGGAACGGATCACCGGCGAGGAGCGCGGGCCGATTCAGCTGGTCAACGACTTGGAGCAGTGCTCCGGGAGCGACGCGAAGGTGTCCTGCGCCGCCAGGGTCGTCGTCGCCGGCGCGAAGTCCTGACGCCTGCCGCGCCGTACGGAAGGGCCGCAACCCGGCAGCGGGTTGCGGCCCTTCCGTACGCCCGGCGTCAGGCCGAGGCGGGGCTGGGCATGGGGCACGGGATCTCGGGTGGTGTGCAGAACGGCAGGTCGCCGATGGGACGGTCGGTGCAGAACCGGGCGATCAAGTCGGCCGATTCCTGCCTCCTCTCGACCGTGACGAGGTGGTCCGCCTCCTTCACGGTCGTGAACAGCGCCCCCGGCATCGTCGCGGCGAGCTCCCGCCCCATCTGCGGGGTGCACAGGGTGTCGTACTCCCCGGTGAACACCAGCGTCGGTACGCGCGGCACGGGCAGCGGCCGGTAGGGGCCGTGGGTCATCAGCCTGATGTTGTGCTCGACCGCCTTGTCGATGTCGTCCGGCGTCTGGTTCGTGAACTGGCGCTGCAGCAGCCGGGCGACGGCCGCGTGCCTCCGGACCTTGCCGGCCTCCGGGTTCGACATGAACAGCCGCACCAGTCCGTCCGCGGCCTTTTCGATGTCACCCTGTTCCAGGGCCTTCGACAACTGCGGCACGGCCTCGCGGTAGAGCTCGGGCAGCCGGTTCGCCGCGGCCGCGAAAATGATGCGCCGGACCGACTGCGGATGGCGCTGCGCGAAACGCAGCCCCACGACCTCGCCGAAGCAGCCGCCGAACAGGTTCACCTCGGACACGCCGATCTCGGTGAGCATGTGCTGGACCGCGTCACCGAGGAAGTCGATGTCGTAGCGGGCCGGGAGGAAATCGGAACTGCCGTACCCAGGAAGATCCACTGTGATCAGCGTGCACAGCGGTGCCAGCCACTTCTCGTGGCTCTGCCAGGAGTACCGGTTCTGCGAGGACCCGCCGAGCAGTAGCAGCGGGGCGGTCTGCGGGGCGCTCTGACGAACGATCCGGCAGGTGTACGCGAAACCCTGGAACTGCAGCTCTCGTTCCTCCGCCTCTCCCGGAGGCGAGACCGGGGGGACGAGCCCGGAGCCCCCTGTCCGGGGCGGGTCCTGGGCGGCGATGACGGCTGTGCGCATGAGCGGCTCCGGGAAGAACGGAACGATGGTTAACCGCTCCATGATTACCAGGAAACTCGCTATATGGGCGCAATCACTCAAATGCGGGCGATCCTGATCAAATCCTAAGTAGGTGGGGGGTGCTGGCCTGCCGGGCTGGAGAAAAAAGGGCCCGCGTGGGGGAGCGCACTCGCGCGCAAGCGCCCCTGTGGCGATGAGACCGCTCAGCCCGTCCGGACGGGCTGAGCGGTCCTTCGACGTTCGCGTCGGGGGCGTCGGCTAACGGACGACCACGTAGTCCCCGCCCGACGCCTTGGCGCCGGAGGTGGTGTTGCCGTAGTACACCCAGCGCCACGCGCCGGACCTGGTGGCCTTCACCGTGGTCCTGAGGGCACCCGTCCTGTCGGACTTCACCTTCCTGACGGTGGTGTATGCCTTGGCGCCCGCTGCCTTGAACTGGAGGCTCACGGTGCGGCCCGCGTACCCCTGGTACGTGTGCGTGTCCCAGTTGGCCCGGGTGACTTTCCCGGTCACGGTGAGCGTCCTGCCCTTCAGGGCCGGCTCGGGCGAGGCGTTGACGGTGACACGGGTGGCCCGCTTTACCTGGAGCGGGACCTTCACGTCGTCGATGTCGTGCTTGTCACCGGCGAGCCAGACGCGGCCGGCGGTCTTCCAGGCGCCCGCGTCCTCGTTGCCGAAGTCGCCATGGCGCGGATCGATGTACAGCCACTCCTCGTAGTCGCAGATGCCCTTCGCCCGGTTCACCACCTTGCAGTTGGAGCCGTCGATCGTGTTCCACAGCTCGTCGCCGGACTCGAGGCGGCCGCGGTAGGGGAACACGAACACCCCCGGGTCGTGCCTGAGCCTGGTCGTCATCCGGAAGGTCGCGTGCACCACGACCTCCTCCTTGACCCCGATCACGATCGGCTTCCCGCCGTTCACCTTGACGTTGCTGAAGGAGACGCCTCCCTCGGCCGCGCCCGCCGGCACCGCGGAGACCGCCGTGAACGCGATCGCGGCCCCGCCGGCCACCAACGCGCTCCCCATGGTCCTTCTCGTCCTCAAGTGCCCTCCCTTTCCCCTGTGGCCCGCTGTGGTGTTCAGCGGCTGATCAGGGGACTGGGGAGCGTGGTGCGGGGTTGTGCGCGCGGCGGCAACGATTCGATCACCGGGCGCACCTCGGGCAGCAGGCGCAGTCGGACTACTCGCTCAGTCCCACGAGGCACCACCCACGCCGGTCTGCTTCGGGAGCGTGCGGGAACTGGCCGCGAGCTGGGAGCGCGCACGCCCTCATCTCGACCGGATACGGGAGCCCTTCGCCCAGCATGCCGCCGTTCCCGGCGGCTGGGTCCATGACTTCGACGCGTTCGTGGACCTACTGACCCAGTGGGGAGACGTCCTGACCGAGCGTACCGACCTTGCCGGCGTCACACGCAGCGCGCCGAACAGCGGAAGGCCCTCCCACGGGAAGGCGGACACTGGCGCCCTCGGATGGATTCGAACCTGCGGCCAGCGCCAGGCAGGCGCTTGGCCTCTCCGCCTTGTGCGAAGCGGCCACGAAGCAGCCTCACTCGCGTTTGCGCAGGTGAGGCTTGGTTTGCGCCCCCGGCAGGACTCGAACCTGCGGCCAAGCGCTTAGAAGGCGCCTGCTCTATCCACTGAGCTACGGGGGCCGGGTGTGGTGGCCTGTCGTCGTGGTGCCCTGGTGGGGGCCTGTCCTTGACGTTGCCGGAGACAAGGATAGGGCTCCCGCATCCTTGTCCCTGTCGCCTCGCCTCCGTGGCTCGATGTGGAGGTTCGGTGAAGCGGTCCTGATAATCGCAGGCAGGTACGAATCGTGCACTCGTTTTGGCCTCTGGCGCATCGGGTGTTGTGCACTCGTTATGCCTCGGCTGTGCCCGCGCCGCAGACGTCCCTTCCATCCGCTTGTGTCCTGTCGGCGCGCAGACGTGCCCATATGCTTCATAATCACCCTTAAATTGGGCATTCTTCGCATGTGGTGACCTTGGACGTACGGCCTCAGCTGCTCGACGCACTCTCCGCCCTGCGCGACCGTGTCGCCGCCGCACGCTTTCCGCTGCCCCTCGCCGGGGCCGCCCGCGCGCGTGCCAACCGCGACGAACTGCTCGCCCAGCTGGACGACTACCTGGTGCCGCGGCTGAGAGACCCCGGGGCGCCGCTGCTGGCCGTCGTCGGGGGATCCACCGGAGCGGGGAAGTCCACGCTGGTGAACTCGCTCGTGGGCCGGCGCGTCAGCGAGGCGGGGGTGCTGCGGCCGACGACACGGACGCCGGTGCTCGTCTGCCACCCGGAGGACCACCACTGGTTCAGCGGGATGCGCGTACTGCCCGACCTCACCCGCGTCTGGGTGCCCCACCACCAGGACCCCGCCGACGACCTGCTGCTGCCCGGCGAGGACCCCGCGCGCGTCCTGCGCGTCGAGACCGCCGACACCCTGCCGCCCGGCCTCGCCCTCCTCGACGCGCCCGACATCGACTCGCTGGTCTCCGACAACCGGATCCTCGCCGCCGAGCTCATCAACGCCGCCGACATCTGGATCATGGTCACCACCGCCGCCCGCTACGCCGACGCCGTCCCCTGGTACATGCTGCGCACCGCCAAGGAGTACGACGTCAGCCTGGTCACGGTGCTCGACCGGGTGCCGCACCAGGTGGTCTCCGAGGTGTCACGGCAGTACGGCGCCCTCCTCACCAAGGCCGGGCTCGGCGACGTACCCCGGTTCACCGTGCCCGAGCTGCCCGAGTCCGCCTGGGGCGGCGGACTGCTGCCCGGCACCGCCGTCGCCGCGCTGCGCACCTGGCTCGTCCACCAGACGCTCGACCCGGCCGCCCGCCAGCACGTCATGGCCCGCACCGCGTACGGCATCCTCGACTCGCTCAACGCCCGGCTGCCCGAGCTGGCCGGCGCCGCCGCCGCCCAGTACGCCGCGGCGCTGCGCCTCACCTCCGCCGTGGAGACCGCGTACGACAGCGAGCACTCGCGGGTGCGGGGACGGCTGCAGGCCGGGGCCGTGCTCGCCGGGGACGCCCTCAAGCGGTGGCGCGCCTTCCCCCTCGACTGCACCCCCGGCGAGCTGCTCGACACGCTCGTGGAGAGCCTCGGCGCGCTCCTGCTGTGCGCCGTCGCCGCCGCCGACGAACGTGTCGACGAGGCCTGGCGGCGCGAGCCCGCCGCCGAAGCGCCCGAGCTCGCCGCCCGCGACAGCGCCTCCGAGAGCGTCGAGCACCGCATCGGCCTCGCCGTGCGGCGCTGGCGGCGCGAGCTGGAGGAGCTGGCCGAGGAGGAGGTGCGCGAGCTGGAGCGGGGCGTCGCGCCCGATCCCGAGACGGTCACCGCCCTCGTCGCCACGGTCCTGCTCGGCGGCCGCCGCGCCCGGACCGCCGGGGAGACCCTCGCCGAGCGGATCGGCGCCCACGGCGCGCTGCGCCTGCGCGACCGCGGCGGACGGCTCCTCGTCGCCCACGTGGACCGGATCATGCACGCCGAACGCGAACGCCGGCTCGCCCCGATCGACACGCTCGAGGTGCACGCGGAACCCCAGCCGGAACTCATCGCCGCGTTGTCCGTACTGCAGAAGGAGAGGTGACCGGTGACCGCCGTCACTGACCAGGACCACACCGAGCACCCCGATCGTGACACCGAGGACCGGTCCCGCGAGGACGCGGCCGGCGCCTGGGACGACGGGCTGATCGCACGCCGGGTGAACGGCACCACGGGCGGCGCTACCGCGGGGACCTCCTCGGTGGAACGGCCCGCCGTGGCGGAACCCCGCGCCGCCACACCGCAGAAGGTGGTCCCCCTGTCGTACGACCCGCAGCTCGCCTCCCGTCTGGACGCGCTGCGCGAGCTGGTGGGGCTGAGCCGCGCACGGCTCGACAACCGCACCCTCTCCCAGGCGGGACGCGTGCTGGACGAGGCCGCCGCGCGGCGCCGGCTCTCCGGGCAGCACACCGTCGTCGCCATCGCGGGCGCCACCGGCAGCGGCAAGTCGCAGCTGTTCAACACGCTGGCCGGGGTGCCGATCTCCGAGACCGGCGTACGGCGTCCCACCACCGCCGCCCCCATCGCGTGCAGCTGGAGCGACGGCGCGGCCGGCCTCATCGAGCGCCTCGGCATCCCGCCCCGGCTGCGCCGCCGCCCCCTCCAGGCCATGACCGACGCCGACGAACGGCTGCGCGGACTCGTCCTCGTCGACCTGCCCGACCACGACTCGGCGGCCGTGGAGCACCGCGAACAGGTGGACCGGGTGCTGGGGCTGGTCGACGCGGTGATCTGGGTCGTCGACCCGGAGAAGTACGCCGACGCCATGCTGCACGAGCGCTACCTGCGGCCCATGGCGGCCCACGCCGAGGTCATGTTCGTCGTCCTCAACCAGATCGACCGCCTGCCCGGCGACGCCGCCGAACAGGTCCTCGACGACCTGCGGCGGCTCCTCGACGAGGACGGCATCGTGCTGGGCGAGTACGGCGAACCCGGCACGACCGTGCTCGCCCTGTCGGCGCTCACCGGGGACGGGGTGGGCGACCTGCGCGAGGCGCTCGCCCGGTTCGTGGCCGAACGCGGGGCGCCCGCCCGCCGGATCTCCGCCGACGTCGACATCACCGCCGCCCGCCTGTGGCCCGCCTACGCGACGCGCCGGCGCACCGGGCTGAGCGAGGAGGCCCGGGAGGAGTTCTCCGACCGGCTCGCGGACGCCGTGGGCGCCACCGCGGCGGGGGAGGCGGCCGAACGCGCCTGGCTGCGCAACGCCAACCGCGCCTGCGGCACCCCCTGGCTGCGGCTGTGGCGCTGGTGCCAGGCGCGGCGCGAGCCCACCACCGGCAGGGTTCCGCTGGGCGGCCGGCCCGACGAGGAGGTCACCGCACGGCAGCGCGTGGAGCAGGCGGTCCGCACGGTGGCCGACCGAGCCTCGGCCGGACTTCCCACGCCCTGGGCGCAGGCGGTGCGCGAGGCGGCGGTGCGCGGGTCGCAGGGGCTGCCGGAGGCGCTCGACGAACTGGCCGTACGGGCCGGACTGCCGCCGGGGCGGCCGCCGCGGCCGGGATGGTGGCCGGTGGCCGTGCTCGCCCAGGCGTCCATGACCGTCCTGCAGTTCGTGGGCGGTCTGTGGCTGCTCGGGCAGATCATCGGCGTCATGGCGCCGAACCTGGGTGTGCCGGTGCTGCTGATGGTCATCGGGATCGTGGGCGGGCCGCTCGTCGAGTGGAGCTGCAGGATGGCCGCGCGGGGGCCGGCCCGGCGGTACGGGCTGGAGGCGGAGAGACGGCTGCGGGAGGCGGCGGCCGGGTGCGGGCGCGCCCGCGTGCTGGATCCGGTGGCGGCGGAGCTGCTGCGGTACCGGGAGGTACGGGAGCAGTACGGGCGTGTGGCGGGAGTGGGAACGGCGGGCGGGGGACGCTGAGGCGTGCTTCTGGGGGAGTGGGCGGACCACTCATTCGGGTGGCGAGGTTTTCCACAGGGTGGGGGCGGTCCACAGGGCTCGGCGGGGTCCGGCCCGGCGGAGGCAGTCTGACTCCGCGGTGACCACGGAGCGCGAGACGTTCCGAGGTCACCGCGCCAGACGGCAGCCGTACGGGACGGACCCGTACGCGTATCCGCCCGGCGCCGGTGAGCGAGCCGGCGGGGTCCGGGCCAGGGAGGGAAACGCGATGAACGAGACGATGGTGTGCGTGGTGGGCAACGTGGCGACGCGGCCCGTGTACCGGGAGACGGTCTCCGGACCCTCGGCGAGGTTCCGGATCGCGGTCACCGCGCGCTACTGGGACCGGGAGAAGAACAGCTGGGCCGACGGACACACCAACTTCTTCACGGTGTGGGCCAACCGGCAGCTCGCCACCAACGCGGCGGCGTCCCTCTCGGTGGGCGAACCGGTGATCGTGCAGGGCCGGTTGAAGGTGCGGACGGAGACGCGGGAGGGCCAGCCCGGCTGGATGTCGGCGGACATCGACGCGGTGTCCGTCGGGCACGACCTGGCCCGCGGCACGACCGCCTTCCGCCGCACGCCGCGCCCCGAGTCGAACCACGCGTCGGACCGCTCGGAACCCGCCTGGGAAACAGATGCGGCGCCGTCACCGCCGGTCGACGGGTCGGCGACGGACGGGGCCACGGACGCCCACAACAGTGACGCGGCGGGTCAACTGCGGCCGGAAGTCACCCTGGTGACGTGAAATCAACGGTGACGGACTCCGGCACGACGGCTGTCCGAACCGAGGCTTATCGACGGATCGATGCTGAACCGTCCTACGGGGATTTGTCGATAAGCCCTGTTCGGCGATGTCCCGGCGATAACGATTCCGATTCGGATCATCGCTGCGACGCGATCACCGGCAAGCGCTGTCCGAGGGCTCCTTAGGATGCCGGGCATGGCTCCGGGGGTTCTCGGGGCCGGAGATTCTGCTGGTGGGACCGTCCCCCCACGTAACGGGTCCTGCTCGGAAGGAAATTCGGTGTCTGTTTCGTTCTCCGCGCGGCGCCTGCGCGGACGTGGGTCGGCCCGCCTCGCAGCGGGGACGCTGGTGACGGGGATCGTCGCCACCACCGTGCTCGCCGGTGCCGGAACGGCCTCCGCGGACGACCCCGGGACGATGCCGCAGCACAACGGAGCAGCCGCGACGATCGACGGGCTCAAGACGTACGGCGCGGCCGTCATCCACGGGGCCGCCGGTGACACGCAGGTGTCGGCGGGACTGTTCGAGATGTCCGTCGAGGGCGGCGGCATGCTGCAGACCTACTGCGTCGACATCCACACCCCCACCCAGCAGGACGCCAAGTACCACGAGACCGCCTGGAGCGGCACCTCGCTCGGCACCAACAAGGACGCCGGCCGGATCCTCTGGATCCTCGAGCACTCCTACCCGCAGGTGAACGACCTGGCGTCACTCGCGAAGAAGGCAGGCGTCCGGGGCCAGCTCACCGAGCAGGACGCCGCGGCCGGCACCCAGGTCGCGATATGGCGGTACTCCGACGGCGTGGACGTCGACGCGCTCGACCCGCAGGCCGAGCAGCTCGCCGACTACCTGGAGAAGAAGGCGAAGAAGGTGGCGGAGCCGCAGGCGTCGCTGACCCTGGACCCGCCGGTCGTCGCCGGCCGTCCGGGCGAGCGGCTCGGCCCGGTCACCGTCCGCACCGACGCGCGGAGCGTCACGGTCTCCCCGCCCGCGGACGCGGCCACCTCCGGCATACGGATCGTGGACGCCAAGGGCGTACCCGTCACCACCGCCGGCAACGGCAGCAAGCTGTACGTCGAGGTCCCCGAGGACGCGGAGACGGGCACCGCCCAGCTGACCGTGCAGGCGGCGACGAGCGTGCCGGTCGGCCGTGCCTTCGTCTCCGAGAGCCGGAGCCAGACGCAGATCCTTGCCGGGTCCAGCGAGTCGACCGTCTCCGCGACGGCGAGCGCCGGCTGGACGGCGGAGGGCGCGATACCCGCGGTCTCGGCCCGGGAGAACTGCGCCGCTGGCGCGGTGGACGTCACGGTCGCCAACCAGGGTGACGCCGCGTTCGCCTTCGAGCTGGCGGGCGCCGAGTACACGGTGGAGGCCGGCAGCTCCCACACGGTGACGGTCCCGCTGAACGAGGACCAGCCGTACGACTTCACCGTCGAGGGACCGGGCGGTTTCCAGCAGCGCTTCACCGGGATGCTCGACTGCCGTACGCGGGCCGCCGAGGCGGGGACGACGACCCAGACCCTCTCGGGTCCGACGCCGGTCCCGGTCTCCGCCCCGGACACGGACACCAACCTCGCCGAGACCGGCGCGTCCGGCGCCACTCCGTGGATCACCGGCACCGCCATCGCGCTGGTCGTCCTCGGCGGTGCGGGCCTTGTCTTCACCCGCCGGCGGCAGGGCGCCTCCGGCGACAACGGCTGACCGAGGACGGGACGCGGGGCTCGGGCCCCGCGGTGCCTCACGACGGGCGGTCGAGGGCGGCGAGCCAGTCGCTGAGGGCGAGGAAGTCGGAGTCCTGGAGCCCTCGGGCCGGGTCCACGCGATGGAGCAGCACCGGCCCGGGGTGGGCGGCGGCGACCCACAGACGGTCGACGGCGCCGATCTCGTCGTCGACCCAGACGAACGGCCGGCCGCGGGCCCACCCGACGAGTGGGCGGGTCTTCCAGTGCAGACCGTGAAGGCTCGGCTCGTCGGCCTCCGGCCACTCCAGCACCGGCAGCTTCGGCAGCCCGAGGCGCGGGGCGACGACCGCGTTCGCCTCCTCCATCCACGTGGTGGCCCAGACGAGCGAGCAGCTCAGGGCGAGCAGGCGGGGGCCGACGGTGGGGTCGAGCCGGGAGAGCAGGGGGTTGCCGTGGTCGGGGACTGATTCCGTGAGTGAGGGCTGTGCGGGCCCGAAGGGGATCAGCGGGCCGTCGACGTCGAGGAAGAGGAGGGGACGCTTCGCTGCGACACTCATGACGCGGCACTCATGCGGGGTGACGGCGGCTGCGCCGCCAGGGTGACCATGACGACCATGGGGTCGAACTCCTTGAACGAGAGGGCGTCGAGCGCGGAGTCGTGGGGGCCGCCGGGCTGATCCAGTACTTCGAGGGCGGCTGTGTCGTCCGGGGCCGAGGAGTGCGCGCACATGACCATGGGGTGATCGCTTGGGGAAGCGGGCGGACGGTTCGCCGGAGCGCACCGGGGTCGGCACCGGGAGCGGCAGGCGCGGGGCCAGCACGGGCAGCCACCGCCGGCTCGTTGAGCTGGAGCTCCGGGGTGGGGTCCATGCGCTGCACACGCACCGCCAGCTCGTCCCCGAGGCGCCACATCTGGTTGCCCCAGCCGCCCGCCACCTCGCGGATGGAGAGGCCCGCCAGGTCCGGATGCTGCTCCCGCAACAGGTCGCGGACCAGATCCGCGGTGATCTCGATCTCGCCGTCGGTCATGCGCCTGCACAGTACGGGAGTGATCGGGCGCCGTGACCGACCGTAACGGTTCCGCCGCGCCCCGCACAGCGTACGCGCAGGTCAGGGCCCTGCCGGGATACGGGTTTCCCCCCAGCTGGTGGGTGTTGAGTCCGTCCAGGCGCTCGCCGGAGTTGTGGAGCACAAGCGTGCTGCCAAGGGGGGTCTTGATCACCGCGTCGTGGTTCGGCAGGGCCAGCCACGACTTTACCCGCCAGCATGGCCGCCTCCAGCTCATCGAGGGGCCGGAACTCACGTATCTGATCACGGAACAGCTTGGCAAGGATGTGATCCCTGGGCCGTTTCCCCCGAAGAGGCGCCCCTAGCGCTGAGACCGGCGGGCCGCCCACTCAGACCGAGGAGCTGGGTCGTCCCTGGGCCGTCCGATGTCGCTCGACAGTGGCCAATGACGATTAACGCCGGCCACCAGGCGCACAAGTACACCAACCCTGAGCAGGGAAAAACGCAGGTCATCAAGATCCCCGGCAAGACCCAGGGCAAGAAGAAGTGGCCTTGGTCTCTCGACAGCTGCAGACTCAGAGCACTATGGGAAAACGACTGAAGTCACAGTCAAAAAAGGGGGAACTGTGTATCTCTGCCCGCACTGTACTCAGCCCATCGAACCGACTGAGCACGGGCTCGTTGCTCCTCACCTCTTGACCACATTCAGTGATCTTCGCTGCAAGGGAGAAGGCCAGCGACCTGTGTGGGACGAGAAGGCGGCGCGGCATGATGCTCAACCCGCACAACGACCCTCCCAGTATCTCGCGGCGCCCGAGTGGTTGCCGTCCTGGCAGCAGCGGCACGTGGCGGCTCTTTCCCTCCCGGCGTCCGGTGCGCTGCGTATCTGGTTGCCGCACACCACCTCTCTGGGACACATCGCTTCGATCGACGACATGATGAGGACCCGCACACGGCCGGTGTGGGACCCGCAGCGCGAGTGCTGGACAGTCCCGAAGAACCACTTTTTAGTAATGGTCGGAAGGCTTCTTGGTCGGCATAGGCACTTGATCCTGGGACGCGAGTACAATCCGAATGAAAAATGTAATTCGAGATGCAAAAACGGCCAAGGCCCTTACTGTACTTGTTCGTGCCTAGCGAAGTATCACGGACATGGTCGCTGGATGAAGGGCTTCACTCCAGTTGAAGAGTTCAGAACCAGGTACCGCGGCGAGTCCTGGAACTGGATGGTTGTCACGCACGCTGCCAATGAACGCGCGCGACCAGCCGGGCACCGGGTTGACATCAGCATCTGACATCAACGGCCGCAAACGATGACGCCCAGAGACGGTCACGGAGGGATCGAGGAGCCCACCCCAAGCCTCGTTCCAGCACGCCAATCCACGAGGTGATCGAACTCCTAAGGCGGGTGTCGCCGATCACGCGCGAGGCCCCTGATGCGCTCCGGACGCTCGGCGGACAATGGCGACATGACGTTGACGGTTTGGGACGATGACTGGCAGATCCAGTGCTGCGGACAGAGCTTCGCGTCAGAGGATGTTGTCTCCTGGACGCTGCTGGAGGTCGATCCGGAGGAGTACGCCGACGTCGTTGGCAGCGAACGTGCGGATGAGATCGACTTCCGCGAGGAGCATCACGGCCAACCTGACAGGTGGGCGAAGGCCAGGCCGGACGTTAGCTTCGCGGGCTATCTGGTGACCGCCCGGCGCGCCACAGACGGGCCGGAGGGTGCGGCTGCTTGCGGCCGATGAAGGAGCCGGCGTGACAGGCTCCCTGTCCGGTCGCTGTGTGGCAACTCGTACCGCATCCCAACGACCGACCCCGTCCGGTAGCGTCCCTCCAGTGCCTCAGAGCGGGCGGTATGACCGTCGCTGACCGATCGGACCAGAGCTATGCATCAGGTGGTCTTCTGCCACAGGCACCAGCAAGGCGCAGCACCAGTGCGTGTCTAACTGCGTGACAACGCCCACGAACAACGGCGAACAAGCCCGAACGCCTACGGACCATCAGCCCAGGTGAGAGGCACCCAAGCCCAAGGCAGCGCCCCCACCCAAGTTGCTTCGGGACGAAGAGGTCATGTGCGCGATTGCCGCCACAGGCGCTCGATCTCCGGCCCGGACCGAGACGTCGGGTGAGTTTTCTGCTGTAGGCAGGTTTGTCAGACCCCGCTCGTACGCTGTCCCCGGCACGGGGCCGGAAGTAGGGAGAGGTTCATGGCACGACAACTGACGTACGCTCAACGGCTCGCACTGATCAGCAAGTGGAAGAACCCTCCAGGACCTTCCGAGCAGGCGCGGTTGGAGCGGGCTGAGCGCATGGTGAAGGACGCGGTCAGGCGGCATGAGCCGTTCCGAGGGCTCGACATCACGGTCGCGGCGAAGGGTTCCTACCCCAACAAGACGAATGTCCGCGGTGACAGCGACGTGGACATCATGGTGAAGCTCAACGACCCCTGCCACACCGACGGCCTAGCGTCATGGTGGTGGGGCCAGCCAGCCCGGTATACGGGGCCGTGGACCAAGGCCAAGCTCCGCGAGGAAGTCCACGCCGCTCTCACCAGCTACTTCGGATGGGTAGACGCGGAACACAACATCGCCTTCTACGTACCGGAGGTCCTCGGCAGCCGTCCCAGCATTGACGTGGTGCCGTGCTTCAAGTGGGTGAAGTACGACCTCGCTGCACCTGAGGGCGAGCACGCGGGGAGCGTCGTCTACGGACGCAACGGCAAGCAAATCATCAACTGGCCCGAGCTTCAGCTAACCAACGGCCGCACGAAGAACACCAACACCAGTTATCGGTACAAGTTCGTGGTGCGGGTCCTGAAGAACGTGGAAAACGACCTCGCTGCAGAGGGCGTCATCAAGGCGCTGCCGTCGTATTTCTCCGAGTGCCTGATCTACAACGTCCCCGATCACATCTTCCTCGCTGGTGACCTGGACGACGCGGTCCGCTCCAGCTTGAAGGAGGTCTACCGGCAGCTCAGCTCCTTCATGGGGCCTCAGGTCATGTGGGAGCCGAACGGAATGAAGAGGGTCTTCGGCGAAGACCAGAAGTGGAACGTAAAGGACGCCCGCGAGCTGATCGAAGGCGCCTGGCACTACCTCGGCTACGGAGACTGACGATGAGCACGGCCAGCAACATCCGCACCGGCGCCACCATCGCCGCCACCCTCTATACGATCATCCTGGTCGTCCTGGGCCTGTACCCGTCGCAGTTCCGGTACCTGTTCGCCTACATCCCGGCCGCTGTCGGATACTGCGTCGTCGTCTTCGACAAGTGGGCCTGGCACTGGCCCGTCATCCACCGCTTGACCGGTCGGCCCTGGGTCACCGGCACCTGGCGTGTGGTGTTGTCCCCGAGCCCGGCCAGCCACATCCCCAAGGGGGGCAACCGAGGCCCGATCATCACTTATATGACGATCGAGCAGACCTTCTGGAGCCTGCACGCCACGCTCCGCACCAAGGAAAGCACCTCCCGGTCGAACAACGCCACCATTGGCTCACCTGAGAACTCTGGTACGGCCGAGATCGGGTTCCTGTACGACAACACGCCGCGCGTAGAACACCAGCACCGCAGCCCCAGGCACGAAGGGGCCTGCCGGATCTCTGTCACGGGCCTGACCCCACGAGTTGCCACCGGGCACTACTACACCAGCCGTTTCACCGCCGGCGACATGGATTACACCCTGCTCAACCGCTCCACCGACTACGGCACCTTTGCCGAAGCACAAGCCGCCGACCCAGAACACGCCAGCACGAGCACCTGAGCGCGACCACCGCCACCGCATCGCGCAGCACGAGAAGGAGACAGCCCCGGGCGTAATCCGTAGACTCGTCCCGCCTGATATGGCACTTGCAGGGCCGTGACCTTCTGCGTTGCCCAGGTCCCAAGCGGTCTCCGGAGCTGTGTGTTGGTCCTGGATCAGGCCGTTGCCAACGACGGTGGACAACACCCGACAGCGCGGCTGAGGCCAGTGGGGGCGAAACGAGGCATACGTGCGCCTGATCGATCGGCGCAGCCACCACCGTGTCTGGCTGTCGTCGGCTGAGGCACAGGTGAACTCCGTCAGTGTTGCCAGTTCACTGGCCGACCCGGTGGGCTGCCCCCTTCACACCGGGTCGCTGCTGCAGGTCTACAGGTGTCGGCCGCTGAAGGTAACACCAGCCCACTTGACAACTACACTATTAACTCAGTTGTCTACCGCCTTATGGACTTCACTGTGATTGCTCACGCGGTAGAGGTGGACCACGGCATCAAACGCCTCTCGATGCGCTTCATCAAGAAATACGCCGCACCAGACAGGGAGCGGCTCAGCGCTGCACTGCGTGAGGAGATCAGCAAGGAGCTCGACAGGCAAGGCTTGATGACGCTGCCGAAGACGCTCCCTCCGTCCGAGAATGAGTTCGTGTTCGTCATCAAGAAGGACAGCCCACTCGGCCAAGTCGTCTCTATGGCTACCTTGGTGGCGGGCATGGAGAAGCTGGGCATGACGTCGTTCCCACCTGGCATGTTCGAAAGCTTTCCTGAGACCTTGAAACACCTAACGTGACATCCACAACTGACATCAACGATGGTGGACACCAGCAGCCACGTATGGCTTCCCGAGACTGATACGTCCGTGGGGATCCACTATGTAGCCGAGCAGCGATCGAACTGCTAAGGCGGTGCTCACTCGCCAGCAGCTCAGGGCAAGGAGGAGAAGCCGGCGGACTGGTCGAGGTGAAACGGCGAGCCCGCGTGAGTGGGCATCCAACCCTGTCGTAGAGCGGATGCAATGGCATGGGCGACATGGGAGGGCAGTACCGGGTTACCCAGGCCCCCGAGCCAGTTGCTGAGGTGAGGCTGGTTCGTGGTGACGACAAGAGTCGTCCCAGGAGCATCCGCATGCTCCACGGCGTAAGTGCACGGTGACCAGCACAGTGCCTGGCTGTAGGTGGGTCTGCGTCGCAGCCGCCAGCGGTAGGCCGTGCCGTCGACGACTATGCGCCGTGCTCCCTTGCGTCCCAGTGCCATGCCTGTCCCTTCGATCCCAGGATGCTAGCGAACCCAACTCGACGGAGGAGCAGTGCGATTTCGGGCCGCCTCTGGGTCATCCAGGATCACCCGACTCCGGCCGCCAACGACAGAAGCCCACGGCATCCGAACTGGTCGGAGCCGTGGGCTTCTTCCGGCCCGCCGGTCAGCGGGGGGCGTTGATCGGTAGACCTGCTGTCCAGACGGTGACCGCGGCTGGTCGCAACTCGGGGCGTGTCCCGTAGAGCTCCGGTCAGGTCCTTCGTCAGGAGTCGCAGGTCGTCGGGGTCCGTTTCTGCCTGGGCGAGGATGTCCAACGCTCGGTCCAGGAGGGCGGTTGCCATGCCGAGTTGCGCTGACTCGATGTTGTCTGCCAGGCGGGACATGTTGCCGCCGTTGTCGTCGGTGCTGAGAAAGCACGGCTTGCCGTCGGGGCCCGTCCAGGGGAGGAGCCGCAGTTCGTGCGACGTCGTCATGCTTCCGCGGGCCTCTCGTCGATCATGTGGTGAGTGGTGAACACCGCGTCGGCGCGGTCTCCCGGTAGCACGAGGAGGGCCGCCTCGACCACGCGTCCAGCGACGTCGGCCGTACGGCGGGTGATGGAGAGGACTGCCAGGGCGGAGCTGATGCGGAGCGTGGATGCCTCCTCCGGTGTCGGGAGGCGGACGCTGATCTGCTCCCGGACTTCAGCCGGCGGCGGGCGAAGTTCCATGGCCCGTCATGATCTCCTCGTACGGGAGTGACTTGCGGAGTGCGGCGGCCGGCGCCAGGTCACAAGGGACGTAGATGCGAGCCAGGCTGTGAGGCCCCTCGTCCTCATGGCCGAGGCAGAGGATCTCCGTCAGAGCACTGCCGGTCGGCATCTTCAGCAGGGACGCGAGATGCCCGTGGGCCCGGACCCGGGTGGTGCGGACGGTGACGCTCAGGGGTGCGAAATCCACGATGCGCGTGTCCGGTGTCCGGCCCCCTCCTACGTACGTGATCCTGCGGACCGGACGGCGAATGAAGTTCCCCTTGCCGTGGACCTTCTCGACGAGGCCTTCCGCCTGGAGCACGGCGAGGGCGTTCCGCAATGTCGGTGTGCTCACCGTGTACTGCGCGGCCAAGTGCGCCTCAGAAGGCAGGCGGTCGCCGGGCTTGAGCCGTCCGGTGACGATCCGGTCCCGGAGGTCATCGGCGATGGTGTCGCGTCGCGAGGGCATGGGCTGGATCACCGCCTCTTACTCGCACGAGCCGCAGGGCCACGAGCCGGGTCATCGTGTGGATGGTCAGCAACTCACCCGAGTCGAAAACGAGTCGCTTTGCTCCACCGGGCAGCTGGAAGAGGTCGCTCACCCGGCACTGCTGGCCCCCGACCTGGATGACGTCGCCGCGCTGCACGCTGACCGAGGTGATCTCGACAGGGGAAAGCACCGCGCCACCGAGTGCCGTCACCTTCACCGTGCCGCCTCCGTCGGTACGGGGCACTTGGCGATCGTGTGGCACGAGCAGTCGCAGGCTTCGTAGATCACTGGCACATCGACCGGCGCGGTGGCCGGGGACGACTCCGCGGAGGCGTGGTGCGTGCCGATCCGGCACGAGGCTGATCGGTAGGAGTCAGGCCCCGGCACGTGAGGCTGTTGGCGGGGCGGCATCAGTGGTCACCTGCCGAGGCGTACCAGGGAGCGGCGAGGGGGGCGCAGCTCACGGGCGCCGAGCGGTGCTGTGCGCGGGCCTCACTGGCCAGGACGTACGGGCGGACGAGCGCCGTTTCCTCCCCCACGAGAAGGCCCGTGTGCTCGCGGTGTCGGCGTAGGAACAGCACCGCACCGTGGGCGACTTCAGGGGAAGCGGCCACGGGCCGCACAGGCGTTGCGGAGCGGCGGTGCCGGCCCTTGTAGAGGTACCGCTCCCTGAGGTGCGAGGCGGTACGGCGGATACGATTGAGCACGGTGTTCAGCTCCTATCGCTGATGGCCCGGTCCCCCGACATCGCCCGTCGCGGGGACCGTTTGCGTACGACCGCCCAGAGGGTGCGGTCGTTCGAACTGGTGGCGTGGAGGCCGAAGCGGTCGGCATCGGCCACCGCTTCCAGGACCTCCCGCCATGACTCGGCGGAGAGTGGTTCCGGCACCTCCGCCTCGATGGCCGTGCAGTCGTCGCGCTCCTCCACGCGGGTGGCGAGCCCGACGGCCGATAACCGGGCTGCGATGGCCTCCGCGCGCTCCTTGGAAGCAGGCGCAGGGCAGCCCTCCGGTTAGCGGCGATCACTTTGAGTGAAGCTAGTTAACTAGATTAGAGCTAGTGGACTAGATTTTCCATATGCCTGAGCAACCGCCCTATCTCCGCATCGCCGACGAGCTACGGCGGCGGATCGCGGAGCACGAGTGGGTACCGGGGGACCGGCTCCCCTCCCGCGCCCAGATCGGCCAGGAGTACGGCGTCGGTGACAACGTGGTGCGCCGGGCACAGGAGTTGCTGATCTCCCAAGGTGTGCTGGAGGGGCGCGCCGGTTCCGGCACCTACGTCGCCGAGCCACGGCAGCGCGTGCGCGTGGTCCGGTCATCCGCGCGGGAACAGCCCAGCGGCTCCCCGTTCCGGGCGGACATGAAGGCCGTGGGCAGGCAGGGCGACTGGGAGAGCCGGACCGAGGCCAAGGTTCCGGCACCGGCGGAGATCGCCACGCGGCTCGGTATCGCCGAAGGTGAACTGTGCGTGCGGACCGCGTACGAATTCCTGGCCGACGGCCGGCCGGTGCAGCTGTCGACGAGCTGGGAGCCGTACGACCTCACCGCCGGCACTCTCGTCGTCCTCCCCGAGGGAGGGCCGCACGCCGGGGCAGGGGTCGTGAACCGCATGGCGGAGATCGGCATCACCGTCAGCCACGCCGTGGAACAGCCGGAGCCCCGGCAGGCGACCGCCGAGGAGGCTTCACTTCTGGGCGTCCAGAAGGGCGCACTCGTCACACACATCCGGCGGACGTACTACAGCGACCAGGGGCGGCCCGTGGAGACGGCGGATATCGTCGTGCCCGCCGCGCTCTGCGAGATCGTCTACGAGATCCCCATTGCGCGGTAGTTCGGTTCAGTCCCGCAGATGGGGCCAGCCGTCCCGGTTGGAGAAGCTCTCGAAGCAGTACCGGGTCGAGCGGTTCCACTCCTCACCAGTGGCCAGCTCGTACGCCATGTCCGGCACATACAGAAGCCATTCGCCGTCGTGTTCGCTGGAGGTGTACGGGGCGAACTTGGCAGCATCGAAGAAGACGCTCTCCCATACAGCTTGCCCCGCGGCCACCACAGCGCAGCGGGCATACAGGAACACGTCGGCCGACTGCGGGAAAAAGCTACCGAATCGGGCCGTCAGGTCAACGACGGGGAGGCAGCCGAACTTCTCCTGGTCCAGACGGTAGAGAGCCTCGGCATGGCGTTCCGCGAAGCCGATGATGTCGGAGACGGAGCGGCGGCTCAGTTCTGCGGCGAGGTGTCGGCAGTTCGCTTGGGTGGCCTCACCATTCAGGGTGGCTATCAGTGCCCAGAAGTCGGCCCATGTCATTCTCACGGGCGCAGAATGCCAGGGCGGTCTGACACCCACGGCTGACAGGCGGATGGGGGGCGGTGGTGCCTCGGCGCCAGCAGCAGGGCAGCGCAGGTGACGGCCGCCTCTTCCATCCAGGTCGTCGCCCGCACGAGATGGCAGCCCAGAACCATGAGGCGTGCCCCGATCCCAGGGTCGAGCCGGGCCAGCAGTGGGTTCCCTTGATCGGTAGCCCTCACGGCGGCGGCAGCGGCGGCCCGTGGGTGGCCGGACGACGATCCGAACGGAATCAGTGGGCCATCGACGTCGAGGAAGAGGAGAGGGCGCTCTGCCGTGCTGGTCACGACAGCACGGCAGCCCGGCACGGTGGGGGAACGGCATCCTCGGGCCGGGCCGTCCCTGGGCCGTGCGAGGGTGCCCGAGGCCCACCGGTGGCGACCGACAGTGACCGGTGAGGCTCAGGCGTCATCCGGGAAAGGCCAGGTCAGGGCCACCGGACGGAACGGGTTTCCCCCAAGGGGTGGCGGTCGGGCAAGATGGGGTGTATCTGCCCACTGCCAGATTTCAAGTTGCCGGACGGTTTCTCTTGGCTGAGTTCATTTACACCATGCGCAAGGCGCGCAAAGCGCACGGCGACAAGGTGATCCTCGACGACGTCACCCTGAGCTTCCTGCCGGGGGCGAAGATCGGTGTCGTCGGTCCGAACGGCGCCGGTAAGTCGACCGTTCTGAAGATCATGGCGGGGCTGGAGCAGCCGTCGAACGGCGACGCGTTCCTCACCCCCGGCTACACCGTGGGCATCCTGCTCCAGGAGCCGCCGCTGGACGAGTCGAAGACGGTCCTGGAGAACGTGCAGGACGGCGTCGCCGAGGTCAAGGGCAAGCTCGACCGGTTCAACGAGATCGCCGAGCAGATGGCGACCGACTACTCCGACGCGCTGCTCGAGGAGATGGGCAAGCTGCAGGAGGAGCTGGACCACGCGAACGCCTGGGACCTCGACGCCCAGCTCGAGCAGGCCATGGACGCCCTGGGCTGCCCGCCCGGCGACTGGCCCGTCACCAACCTCTCCGGCGGTGAGAAGCGCCGCGTCGCGCTCTGCAAGCTGCTGCTGGAGCAGCCCGACCTGCTGCTGCTCGACGAGCCCACCAACCACCTCGACGCCGAGTCGGTGAACTGGCTGGAGCAGCACCTCGCCAAGTACGAGGGCACCGTCGTGGCCGTGACCCACGACCGGTACTTCCTGGACAACGTCGCCGGGTGGATCTGCGAGGTCGACCGCGGCCGTCTGCACGGCTACGAGGGCAACTACTCCAAGTACCTCGAGACCAAGGCCGCCCGCCTCAAGGTCGAGGGCCAGAAGGACGCCAAGCGGCAGAAGCGGCTCAAGGAAGAGCTCGAGTGGGTGCGGTCCAACGCCAAGGGGCGCCAGGCCAAGTCCAAGGCGCGTCTGGCCCGCTACGAGGAGATGGCCGCCGAGGCCGACAAGATGCGGAAGCTGGACTTCGAGGAGATCCAGATCCCGCCGGGCCCGCGCCTGGGCAACGTCGTGGTCGAGGTCAACAACCTCACCAAGGGCTTCGGCGACAAGCTCCTCATCGACGACCTCAGCTTCACCCTGCCCCGTAACGGCATCGTCGGCATCATCGGCCCCAACGGCGCCGGCAAGACCACGCTGTTCAAGATGATCCAGGGGATCGAGCAGCCCGACTCCGGGTCCATCAAGGTCGGCGACACCGTCAAGATCTCGTACGTCGACCAGAGCCGCGAGAACATCGACGCCAAGAAGACGCTGTGGGAGGTCGTCTCCGACGGCCTCGACTACATCAACGTCGGCCAGGTCGAGATGCCGAGCCGGGCGTACGTGTCCGCGTTCGGCTTCAAGGGCCCGGACCAGCAGAAGCCGGCCGGTGTGCTGTCCGGCGGTGAGCGCAACCGCCTCAACCTGGCGCTCACCCTGAAGCAGGGCGGCAACCTGCTGCTTCTCGACGAGCCGACCAACGACCTCGACGTCGAGACCCTCTCCTCCCTGGAGAACGCGCTGCTGGAGTTCCCCGGCTGCGCCGTGGTCGTCTCCCACGACCGGTGGTTCCTCGACCGCGTGGCCACGCACATCCTCGCCTACGAGGGCGACTCCAAGTGGTTCTGGTTCGAGGGCAACTTCGAGTCGTACGAGAAGAACAAGATCGAGCGGCTCGGCCCGGACGCCGCCCGTCCGCACCGCGCCACCTACAAGAAGCTGACCCGGGGCTGATCTCTTGCGGCACATCTACCGCTGCCCGCTGCGCTGGGCGGACATGGACGCGTACGGCCACGTCAACAACGTGGTGTTCCTCCGCTATCTGGAGGAGGCCCGTATCGACTTCCTGTTCCGCCCGGAGAAGGACTTCAAGCAGGGGTCCGTGGTGGCGCGCCACGAGATCGACTACAAGCGGCAGCTCGTGCACCGGCACCACCCGGTCGACATCGAGCTGTGGGTCACGGAGATCAGGGCGGCGTCCTTCACCCTCACCTACGAGGTGAAGGACGACGACCTGGTCTACGTCCGCGCGTCGACGGTGATCGTGCCGTTCGACTTCGAGGCACAGCGTCCCCGGCGGCTCACCGCGGAGGAGCGCGAGTTCCTCCAGGAGTACACGGACGACGCCACCGCCGGTGACAAGGAGGAGGCCGTCGCCGCATGACGGTGCTCCACCTCGCCGACGAGGGGGAGGCCGCGGATCTCGCGGCCTTCCTGTCCCGGCTGCTGCACTACGACCGCGGCGCCGCCGTCCGCCTCCAGGCGGCCGGCACGGCGTTCGCGGTCTTCGGCCGTCCCCCCTCGTTCGAGGTGCTGGCGATCCGCGCCGTGCGGCTGGCCAAACCGTACGAGAACGGGCTCGACGTCACCCTGGACGTGACCGTGTCCGCCGGTGAGCTGCTGGAGTCGGTGGACGAGTCCGCCGCCACGGCGGCCGTGCCGGCGGCGGTCACCGGGCCGCCGTGGGCGGGGGTGCTCCCGCCGCGCGGCGGCTGGAGGCCCGAGCCCGGCCTTCCCGAGCCCGAGCGGCTGCGCCGGCTCGTCGCCGCATCGGTCGCCGAATTCCGCTCCCGCACCGAGCAGTTGGCGCCGGAGCAGCGCACGCGCGCCGAACTCGACCGCATCGGGCGGGAGATATGGTCCCGCACGGTCGCGGACACCGG
This sequence comes from Streptomyces sp. GB4-14, assembly GCF_022696125.1. Taxonomy (NCBI): domain Bacteria; kingdom Bacillati; phylum Actinomycetota; class Actinomycetes; order Kitasatosporales; family Streptomycetaceae; genus Streptomyces; species Streptomyces sp. GB4-14. The sequence continues at coordinate 4,290,938 of NZ_RZHO01000002.1, forward strand.
TCTGCCGGTGCGCGCCGTGCACGCCGCCCAGTCGCTCGGCTTCCTGCGGGGCGACGAGCGGGCCCTGTTCTCGTCCGGGGCGTGGCTGCGGCTGCGGACGCCCTACGGGTCCGTCGCCGTCCGACGGTCGGGTGCGGGCGCTCTCGGACTCAGCGTCCGCTGACGCCCCGCACCCGCCTCACCGTTCCTCCCGCCCGCTGTCGTCCGGGCGGACGGCGATGTGGTCCGGCTCCAGTTCCAGCGCCACCCGGTCGCGCATGCCGAGCGCGCTGGTGTACTCGGCCGGGAGCTGGAGGCGGCCCGCCCGGTCCAGCATCGCGTACTCGCGGGCGACCACCTTCTCGTCGCCGGTGGCCTCGTCCACCTCGCTGCGGCGCAGCACCTCCGTCGAGGTGCGGCCGTCGCGGATGGCGACCGTGCGGCTGACCTCGTTCGCCACCGCCTGGTCGTGGGTGACGATCACGACGGTCGTGCCGAGCCGCTCGTTGGCCGTGCGGAACGCGGCGAAGATCTGCTCACCGGTGTGCGAGTCCAGCTCGCCGGTCGGCTCGTCCGCGAGCAGCACCGCGGGGTCGCCCGCCAGGGCCACGGCGATGGCGACCCGCTGCTGCTGGCCGCCGGACATCTCATGGGGGCGCCGGTCCCGGCAGTCCGCCACCTCCAGCATCTCCAGCAGGTCCAGGGCGCGTTCGGCGCGGGCCCGGCGCGCGGACCGCGAGCGTCCGCCGGGGCGGCCGGAGAGCTGCATCGGCAGCGCCACGTTCTGCGCCGACGTCAGATATGGCAGCAGATTGCGCGAGGTCTGCTGCCATACGAAGCCGACGACCTCACGGCGGTAGGCGAGCCGGTCCCGCGCGGACATCGTCAGCAGGTCGCGGCCCGCCACCCGGGCCGCGCCGGCCGTGGGCGTGTCCAGGCCGGCCAGGATGTTCATCAGGGTCGACTTGCCGCTGCCGGACGCCCCCACCAGCGCCATCAGCTCGCCCTCCCGCACCAGCAGGTCGAGCCCCTGGAGCGCCTGCACCTCCACGCCGTCCGCGGTGAACACGCGGACCAGACGGTCGCAGGTGATGAGCGCGTCATGGCCGTAGGCGGGCCGGTCGCGGCGGGCCGTGACGCGCTCGGTGAGGTCGGCGAGGGTCGGGTCCGAGGTCATCGGGAGCCTCCTGCGGGGAGAAACACGGAGTCGGGCGGGGTCATCGCGCGTCACCCGCCCGGAGTTCGCGCACCGCGCCCCTGCGCCCCGACCACCAGGCCTGGGCCGCCGCGACACCGACGGTCAGGGCGACCACCGCCAGCGCCGGCACCAGCAGGGACACCTGGTCGGCGCGCAGCAGGGCACGTCCCGCATCAGGCGCGCCCGAGGCGACCGCGACGGTCGTCAGGTCGATGCCGTGCGCCAGCAGCCGGATCGCCGCCCACGCGGTGAGGGCGCCGCCCACCGCGGCGAGCAGCGCCTGCGGCAGCGACTCCAGGATCAGCAGCCGCCTGCCCTGGGCACGGGTGAGGCCCATGGTGCGCAGCCGGGCCAGCAGCGCGGCGCGTTCCGGTGCGGCGCGCAGCAGGGTCAGCAGCAGGGCGAGCGCGGCGTACCCGGCGCCCGCCCCCACCGCGGCCGCGTAGACGCGCTCGGCGCCGGTCTGCAGGGGCGACTCGACGGTGGCGGCGACCACGTCCGACCGGAGCCGCACGTGCGCGTCACCGCCCGCGGCCTTCTTCAGCGCCGCCGCGTCCGGGTGGTCGCCGGTGACCAGCAGCCCGGTGGGCGGTTCGAGGCCGGCGCGCAGGGCGGAGCCGTCCACCACCAGGAAGTCGTCCGCGCCGAGCGCCGGCGTCCAGGCGCGCACCGCCACGACCTGCGCGGTGAAGGAGTCGCCGTCGTCCAGGATCACCGGGAACGGGTCGTCGCCGAACCGCTCCGCCAGCGCGGGCGAGCCCAGCGCGGGCACCGCGTCCTCACCGTCCGCCTCCAGCGTGTCCGCGTCGAAGGCGCCGTCGTCCAGGCGGCCGCTCAGCGCCGCGTACGCGTCCGGTTCGACCCCGGCCAGCGACACCCGCTGGTTCCCGGCGAGCGCGTTGTAGGAGACCTTCACGGGGGTGACGTCCTCGACGCCGGGGGCGCGCCGTACGCGTTCCTCGACGTCCGCCGCTCCCTCGTCGAGGTTGTCGACGCGGGCGTCGGCGCCGACGGCGAACACGGCGGCGCGCTCCCGGGCGTCGGTCACCCCGGCCAGGACCGAGCCGCCGAACGCGGCGGTGGTCAGCGCGGTCAGCAGCGCGAGCAGCGGCAGCACCGTGGAACCGTCCGCGCGCCCGGCCCGGGCCAGCGACAGCGGCCCGACCACACCCCGCATCCGCCGCGCCGGGCGCGCCAGGCCGCGCAGCGGCAGCGGATACAGGCGCACCAGCACCAGGGCGGCGATCACCGCCACCAGCACGGGGGCCGACGACACCAGTTCGTCGCCGGTGGGGTCGCCGTCGGCGGACGTGCCGCGCGTCCGCAGCGTCAGCACCGCGCCCGCCGCCACGGCCAGCAGCGTCACCTCGGCGACCAGGCGTCCCTTGGACGGACGGGCCCGGACGACGTCCTCGCGGCCGGTGTGCACCCCCACCGCACGGTGGACGGCCAGGGCGCGCAGCGGAAGCGCGAGGGCGGCGACCAGGGCTACGGCGCCCGCCGCGGCCGCGGACTGCAGGGGCCGGCCGGTGCCGACGGCGAGCCGGGCGGCCAGCAGGCCGAGTGCGGCCGCGGGCACGGCGACCACGGCCGTCTCCGCGAGGAGCCGGCCCGCCAGACCGCGGAGCGAGGCACCGCGGGCGCGCAGCAGGGTGAGTTCGGCGCGGCGCCGCTCGGCCGCGAGTCCGCCCGCCATGCACAGGACCACGGCCGCGACCGTGCCGGTCCCGAAGGCGGCGACCGCGACGAGGGGACCGATGGCCGACCGGAGGCCCTCGTAGCCGCCGAGCACGTCGTCGAGGTCGGTGGACACGTCCAGGTGCGGCGAGACGGTGGCGGTGACCCGCTCCAGCAGCGGCCCGCCCTCCATGGAGGCGACGGACGACGTCAGATCCCTCAGGTCACGGCCCTGGAGGGCCGAGAGATCGGGGGCCAGCGTCCAGTACCGCGCGGGCGCTCCCGGGGTGCCCAGCAGCGCCGGGCCCGCGTCCGGCGCCAGCAGCAGGGCGCCGGCCCAGTACTGGCTGGGCACGGGGCCCTGGGTGACCATGCGGTGCGGCCGGACCAGTCCGGGCAGTGTGGACCAGTAGGCCCCGTCCGGTTCACGGGGAGCGACCAGGCCGGTGACGCGCACGGCGAGCGGGTCGCCCTCCGCCCGGGGGAGGTGGACGACCGAGCCCACCCGGATGTTCAGCGTCGCGGCCGTCCCGGTGGTGACGGCGGCCTCCAGGGCGGCGGCTTCGGGACCGGGGTCCTCGGGGGCCCGCGGCAGCCGGCCCTGCGTGAGCCGGGAGTGCGCGGCGACGCCGCCCTGGGCGACGAGGTGGAACACCGGTGCGACGCCGTCCGGCTGGGACAGGTACCGGTCGGGGGCCTCCAGGGGCCGGGTGGTGCGCACCCCGGCCGACGACTGGTCCACCTCCAGCGGCAGCGCGCGTCCCGGCAGCGTGAGCAGCTTGGCGAACGGGCCCTCCACCCGGTCCCGGGAGAGCCGGTCCTCCCACGGCTCGTCGCTCAGATACAGGTCGGCGTCCGACGTCTGGATCTGAACGCTGGTGCGGGTGGGCCCCGCGGCCTCCAGCGCGCGGCGCACCCCCTCCTCGTCGTACCGCTCCAGCGTGGGCGGCAGCGCGGCGGCGAGGAACGCGGTCACCGCGACCAGCAGGGCGAGCGCCGCAGCGGCGCCCGGCGCGGTCCGCAGCCGGGTGCGCACCCAGGGCACGGTCACCCGTGAGGCGGCCGTCCGCGGCCGTCCGGAGGGCCGTTCGGTCACCTCACTCACCTCACTCACCTCCCCGGTCGCGCAGCGAGGACACCGCGTCGACCCTGCGCAGGGACAGGATGGCCGTGATCACGAGCGGGACGGCCGCCACGGCGGCCAGCAGCGCCGCCACCCGCAGCGGCGGCAGCACCACCAGCACCCCGGGCAGCGGGCGGGTGGCCTCGGCGGTCAGCATGACCAGCGGGATCACCGCACGGGCCAGCACCGCTCCGAGCAGTACGCCCACCGCGAGCGCCGTCCCCACCAGCACCGTGTGCTCGACGAGCACCACCCGGGCCAGCCGGCGCCGGGAGGCGCCGAGGGCGCGGAGCACCCCGAACTCGGCGGACCGCTCCCGCAGCGAGCCGGCCGCGCTCACCGCGAAGCCGACCGCCGTCAGGGCCGCCGCGGCGAAGGCCGCCGCCGCGAAGGCGTTGCCGGGGCCGGCGCCGAACGGGTCGTCGCGCAGCTGCTCCGCGATCTCGTCACGCACCACCACACGGGACGGGTCGATGTCGGGTCGCTGCCGCAGCGCCCCCGCGACCCGCGAGGACGCGCCAGGCCCGGTGGCGAGCCACCACTCGTTCGGCAGCACGGCCTCGCCCTTGGCCGCCTGGAGGGCGCGGTTGACGGAGGCCAGGTCGAGCAGCAGGGCGCCGCCGTCGTCGTCCGCCCCGTCCGACGGGGTGGTGGGCAGCGCCCGCACCGCGCGGGCGATCCGCACCGGCACGGTGCCGCCGCCGAGCTGCACGCTCAGCCGCTGACCGGTCCGGGCGCCGGTGGACTCCAGGTACCGGTCCGTCGCGACGCCCTCGACCACGGGCACCGGCGGCTGCGGGACGCGCAGGTGGAGCGTGAGGGTCGTGGGCAGCCAGGCCATGTCGGGCGGGAGGGGTGTGGCGGTGAAGTCGGCGGTGGCGGGGGCGCCGGCGGCCATCCGCGGCCGTGCCGCATCGTCGTCGGCGGTGTCCGGGCCGCCGCCGTCGAGCGACGGGAGCCAGCGGGCCGACAACGGCAGCGCGCGGTCCCGGCCCGCGGTGTCCGCGGCGGTCAGCGCGGTGAGGGCGAGCCGGCTCCGCCGAGGAGGCCCGGCCGGCTGAGGCAGGTCCAGGTGGAACCCGGTCAGGGTGAGCGGGCCGGCCGGGCCCCCGGCGACCGCCGCCAGGTCGGTCACCAGGTCGTGCGGCCGCCCGTCCTGGGGCAGCTCGCCGAACATGAGCGGGTACGGGGTGCCGTGGGCGTCCTCCACGGTGGCGGTCACGTCGGCGGTGGCGGTGGCGTCCGCGCCGTGCAGGGACGCGGTCAGCGCCAGCCGCGCGGTGCCCGCCGGTATGCGGACGCCCGCCGCGGCGCCCTTCGGGGCCAGCCCGGACAGCGCGGTGCGCACCGGCACGTCCGCCAGGTCGGGGCGCATCAGCAGGGTGCCCGCGGCGCCCTCGCTGTCCAGCGCCAGCACCGTGGCCTGTCGTCCGCCGGACAGGGACACGGTCGTACGGAAGGCGGGCGAGGCCGAGCGGACGCCGGGGACGGCCGCGTAGGCGGCGCCGCGTCCCGGGCCCTCGGTGCCGTTGGACAGGACGCGCACCTGCGTGCCGGCCCGGAAGTCCGCCTGGTCGTCCTGCGAGCGTTCCCACGAGGAGCCCTGCCCGACCGCCAGCATGCCGAGCGCCACGGCGAGCACCAGCAGCAGCACCGGGCCCGCCCCGCGCATCGGGCGGCGGCCGAGCTGCCACCCGGCCAGCGCACCCGACAGCCCCCGGCTGCGGGCCGCCCGCCGTTCGGCGAGCCGGGCCGGCAGCGGCAGCAGCCGCAGCGTCAGCACCGTGCCGGCGAGCAGCGCCAGCGCCGGGGCGGTCACCAGCAGCGGATCCACGCCGAGGTCCTCGCCGACGGCCCCGGACGCACGGCGGCTCAGCTGCCAGTACGCCACCCCGGCCACCACCAGCAGCCCCAGGTCCCCGCCCGCCCGCACCAGGCCGGGCAGCGGCTTGGCGCGGCCGGGGGCGTACGGGGTGGCGAGCGCGGGGAGCGTGACGGCCAGCGCGCAGCCCAGCGCCACGCCCACCGACACCAGCCACACCGTGCCCTGCGAGGCGACCGACGTCACGGAGGCGTCCAGGCGCAGCCCGATCCGGGCCAGCGCGCCCCGTCCGGCGAGCAGCCGGGTGAGCGGGCCCGCGAGCAGCGGCGCGCACAGGGCCGCGGGCACGGCCAGCAGCAGCGCCTCCAGGGCGGCGAGCCGTGCCACCCGGGCGCGGGAGGCGCCGCGGGCCCGCAGCAGCCGGGTCTCCGTCGCGCGCTCGGCGGTCAGCAGCCGGGCCACCAGCAGCAGGGCGCACGCGGCGAGCAGGGCGAGCTGGAGGACGACGACCAGCAGCGTGGAGCGGGCAACGAACAGGGCCCGCTCGACCCGGTCCAGGGTGGCGGGCAGGTCCCCGGCGGCGGTCGCCGAGCCGTGCAGGGCCGGCGCGGCGGGCAGCGCGGCCACGCCCTCCTTCATGGCGGTGCGCAGCGCGTCGATCCGGCCGGTGGTCATCCCGGAGAAGTCGGCCGACGCCAGCCAGCCCACGGACCCCGCGCTCACCCGGCCCCCGGTCAGCATGGCGGGGTCGGCGAGCAGCGGGCCGTAGGTGGTGAAGTGGACGGTGACGATGCCGCGGCCGGCGAGCTCGTCGAGCTGCCAGTAGGGCGCGGAGGTGTCGGCGGGGCGGTAGAGGCCGGTGACGAGCACCCGCGCCGCAGGGCCCTCCATCCGGTTGTCCAGGGTGATCCGGGCGCCCGGCCGCAGGCCCAGTTCACGGGCGGCGACGACCGGGAGGGCGACCTCGATCTCCGGTCCGGCGGGGCGTGCGGAGGGCATCCGGCCCTCGGTGATGCGCACCTGCGTCCGGTCGAGCGCCGCGAAGTGCGTGAGGTCGGGCTCCTCGCCCTCGGCGCGCCGGTCGGCCGGGCGCGGGGACGGCGGCAGGCCGTACGGGCCGGACCGGACGAGGGTGCGCAGCGTCACCGGCAGGCCGTCGTAGGCCCGCCCGGCCGCGCGGCGCACGGCGGCGTCGGCGGCGGGCAGGCCGCCCTCGGGCAGCGACTCGGCCTTGACGAGCAGTGTGGTCCCGGCGGCGTCGCGGGGGTTGGCCAGCGCGTGCCGCAGGGCCGCGTCGCCGATCGTCGTGGAGTAGGCGGTCAGGGTGGCCAGGACGGCCGTGGTCAGCAGGACCGTGAGCAGCGCGGCGGCGAGCAGCGGACGGTGCGCCCGAGCGCGGGCGAGCACGAATCCCGCCGATCCCCCTGCGGCATCCACCCGCGACCCCCCGCGTGTTGTCCAGACCTCTCGGGGATGTTGTCAGAGGGACATGACGGGAGGCATCGGTCCGGGTCCGCTTTTGACCTGATCGTGATCGCAATGCGGAGTCTTGTGCTCGGTATGTGACGACCGCGTGACCACGGCCGGCCGTGGGCCCGTCAGTCCGGCGAATTGATCATGGAGGCGGCCGCGTAGGTCAGGTACTTCCACAGGGTCTGCTCGTGCTCCTCGGACAGGCCCAGCTCGTCCACGGCGTCCCGCATGTGCTTCAGCCACGCGTCGTGCGCCGCCCGGTCGACCTTGAACGGGACGTGCCGCATCCGCAGCCGCGGATGGCCCCGGTTCTGGCTGTAGGTGGTCGGACCGCCCCAGTACTGCATGAGGAACAGCGCGAGGCGCTCCTCGGCCGGGCCCAGGTCCTCCTCCGGGTACATGGGCCGCAGCAGCGGGTCCTCCGCCACACCCTGGTAGAAACGGTGGACGAGCCGGCGGAAGGTCTCCTCCCCGCCGACCTGCTCGTAGAAGGTCTGCTCCTGAAGCGTGCCGCGCCGAATCTCTGTCACGCCGTCCATGGTCTCAGACGCCACGGCATAGGACTCAAGGCCTAGGACCCGCCCCCTGTGCCGCGTGCCTGGCCCGGCCGGACGGCCTCACGGAGAGGTACGTCCGGCCGGGCCGGCCGGCGCTCAGCCCCGGCGGATGGTGATCGTCGTCCACGCGCCCACGTGGACCCGGTCGCCGTCCTGCAGCGGGACCGGGACGAACGGCTGGATGGGCTCCTCGGAGCCGTTGACCGTCGTGCCGTTCGTCGAGTTCTGGTCGACGACCGCCCAGCTTCCGTCCGGCTGCTGCACCAGCACCGCGTGCTGGTGCGAGACGCCCGGGTCCTCCGGCGGGGTGGACAGATCGATGTCGGGGGTGTCGCCGGTGGAGTGCCGGCGGCGGCCGATGGTGATCTGGTTGCCGGTGAGCGTGCGCTGCTGCTCGGGGGAGTACGCGGGCAGGTTCAGGCCCGCGGCCTCGGGGCCGGAGCGCTGCATCATCGCCATGAAGTACTCGCGGTCGGGGCCGATGGTCGCCGTCCAGGTGACCGGGCCCTGCTGCTGCCGCGGCTGCTGCGGGAAACCGCCGGGTCCGGGAGGCGCCTGGGTGCCGCCCTGCTGCGGGTAGCCGTAACCGCCGTGCCCGCCGGGGCCGTTCGGACCGCCGGGGCCGCCGTGCCCGCCGGGGCCGTTCGGCGGGGAGATCACCCAGTCGTCGTCTCCGCCGCCGTACGACGGGCCGCCGCCCTGCGGCGGACGGCCGGTCTCCTGCGGGAAGCCGGGAGGTGCCGGGGGACCGGAGTGGAACGCCTGCGGAGCACCGGGCCCGTGCGGGCCGCCGGGACCGCCCGGGTTGCCGCGGCCGGGCGGGGGCGGGGGCGGGACCGGGCGCGAGGGCTCGCCGCCGAAGCCGGGCGGGCCCGGCGGGATCGGCTCGGCGGGCCGGTTCACCTGCGAGGGGCGCGAGCTCTGGTAGTCGAACCCGTCACCGCCGCCGTACGACGGTGGGGGCGGCTGCTGACCGAAGGGTCCGCCGGGACCACCGGGGCCGCCGCCGGGACCGCCCGGGCCGGGGGCCGGCGGGCGCGGGGCGGCCGGGGTGTACGAGGTCGCCGTGTTGGTGAGGAAGTTCCACCGGCACTCCTCGCAGAACGGCGCACCGCCCTCACGCGGCGTGCGGCACTGCGGGCACAGCTCCGGCTGAGCGCCGGGACCGCCGTAGCCGCCGGGGCCGCCCGGAGCGCCGCCCGGGCCGCCGGGCGGCGGGAAGCCGTAGCCGCCGCCACCGGGCGCCGGCGGCGGGGGAGGAGGTGGAGGCACGGCACCCGCCATGCGGTGACCGCACACCTCGCACCAGTCGTCGGAACCCGACTGGTGTCCGTTCGGGCAGGTCGGCATGTCGGCGCTTCCCCCTCTCCTTTTCCGGTCGTTTCCGACCGGGTTTCTCCAACCCCGAGGGGCCGGGCTCGATTACTTGCAGATCATTTCTTCACACGAACAGTCTTGGTCGACCGTGTCTCGAGTGTCATCTCGTCGGCCTCCTCGACCTTCGTCTTCAGTCGCACAGTACCGGTCGCGGCGTCGACGACGTCCACCACCTTCGCAAGCAGTTTCGCAGTATCGGCGTTGCCGGAGACGCTCGCGAGCTGAACGGCACGGCCCAGCTTGGCCGTTGCCCCGTCCATATCTCCCACTTTGCGCAGATCCAGACCTTCTTGGATGACTTCCGCCAGTTCGGCCTGGCCCGTGTAGTGGGCGACCTGAGGGTTGATCGACGTCGACGCGGCCAGGTCGTCCGTCCACACGGCCCGCACCAGCCCCTGCGCGCCCAGGTTCTGCACGCCGCCTCCCCCACTCCCGGCCGCGCTTGAACGGGAGGTGCCACCGGCGTGCGGGATGACCAGCGAGACGCGCGCCGCGAGCATCTCCTGGCCCACGGCGGCGGGCGGCACCTCCACGCAGAGGTGGTAGTCACGGGACTCGTCGCCCCAGGAACCGAGCGGGTAGTCGCCCGCGCGGGGGCCCGCCTCGGTGCGCCTGTCGGTCAGCTCCTCCACCGTGGGCGCGACCTGCTTGACGAACCTGACGGTGGCGCCGGCCGGGGTCCACAGACGCAGCGAGACGTCCGCGACCTCCTTGCCCATCGCCGTTTCCATCATCCGCGTGAAGTCTGCCGCGAGTCCGGCCGGGTCGGCGACGATGTCGGCGGTGCCGAGCAGGGCCGAGGCGATGCCTGTGACTTCTTTCACTTCCCAGTCGGTGCCCACGCCGCGGGCGTCACAGGTGAACCGTCCCGCGCAGGCGTCCAGCGCCGCCTTCAGGTCCTCCGGCGACTCGTGCTCGTTGCGGCCGTCGGTGAGCAGGATGCCGTGCCGGATCGCCACGTCCGCCGACGCCAGCAGCCGGTCGGCGCGGCGCAGCCATGTCCCGATCGCCGTGCCGCCGCCCGCGCCGAGCTTCCGCAGCGCCTGCTTGGCCTGCTCCCGGGTGTCCGGTCCGGCCACCGCGAGCCCGCCGTCGCCCGGGTACACCTCCCGCGCGAGGTGGGTGCCGGCGACCACCGCGAAGCGCACGCCGTCGCGCAGGGTGTCGATCGCGGCGGCCGTGGCGTCCCGCGCGTTGCGCATCTTCGTCGGCGGGTAATCCATCGAGCCCGAGCAGTCGACCATCAGGACCACCGCCGCCGACGGGCCCTCGCCGGGCGAGTACAGGTGCGGCGCCGCCACCGCGCTGCCGATGGTGCCGCCGCCGGTCGCCGTGACCGTCACCACCGCGTTGACCTCGCGGCCCCCTTCCGGCAGGTACTCGTTCTGGTACACGTCCACCGAGAACTGCGGCACGTTCGATTTCGAGAAAATGGCCATGCCTGGTTCGCTCCCCCTCCGGTGCCCCGACGGCGCGGGGCGACGACGTCCTCAAGGACCGGTCCCCTCCGGTCCGTTGAAGCTTCCCCGTGCGAGGCCGGCCGTACGCGGCACGCGGGTGCGGCACACGCGTGCGTGCGTGTGCCGCGTTCGGCGCGCGGTGCGCGGCCTCAGGCCGATCCTGCCCCTCGCGGAGCGGCGGGGAACGGCACCAGTGCCACTGTTACGTTGTCGTGGCCGCCGCCGTCGAGGGCATGACCGACCAGTACGCGGGCGGCGTGCAGAGGGCGCGCGGCGGCGTCGGAGGGCATCGCCTCGGCCATCTCGTCCGCGGACTCGGCGTAGTTCCACAGACCGTCCGTGCAGACCACGACCACACCGGGGCGGTCCGGCTTGAACGCGGCCGTGTGCGGCTCCAGTTCGTAGGCGTCCGCGCCGAGCCAGCCGGTGATCGCGTGCGCGCGGTGGTCGGCGTACGCCTCCGCCTCGCCCATCAGCCCCGCGGCGACCATCTGCGCGGCCCACGAGTCGTCCTCGGTCAGCCGCGCCGGCGGGGCGGAACGGTCCACCGGGATCCAGTACACCCGGCTGTCGCCGACCCAGCCCACGACCAGCAGGCCCGCGGTCACCACGGCGCCGACGATCGTGCACGCGGGCGCGTTCTGCTGCGGGGCGTGCTCGCGTGCCTCGGCGGGCTGTTCGTCCGCCAGGGCGTTGACCGCCTCGGAGGCGGCGAGGATCGCCTCGTGCATCGCCTGCTGCGGGTGCGTGCCGCGCGGCAGGGCGTCGAGCAGGGAAGCGTTCGCCGCGCGCGAGGCGGCGAGTGACGCCTCGTCGGGGCGGGTCGCCGAGGAGACGCCGTCACAGACGACCGCCACGGACACGGGGGAGCCGTCGGGCAGCGTGGTCGTGCCGACGGCGAAGGCGTCCTCGTTGCGGTGGTGCCGCAAACCGCGGTCGCTGACCGCGGCGACGGGGCCGCATTCCTGTTCCATGTGGTCCCGTTCGCGCGGCTGGGCGTGGCCGCAGTTCTCGCAGTATCCGTCGTCGTCCACCCGGCCTGCGCGGCACGCCACACACACGGCGGCGTGCGGCTCGGCCGCGACGCGGGGGTCGGGCGTCTGAAGGGTGTAGTCGTCCCCGCCGCCGCCCTCGTCCGACGCCCGCCGGTCGAGCCGCACCCCGCCGGAGGGCGCGGCAGGCGCCGCGGGCTGCGCGGGAACGGACGTTCCCTGAACACCCGTCGGGGCGGCGCCGGGCCGCGCGGGCGCGCCCGGGGGAGGGGCCGGCCGGTCGGCAGCCGCGGCCGGGCCCGGGCCGGCTGCTGCCGGGTGGACGGGGCCTCCGGCCGACGCGGCGTCACTCGCGGGCACAGCGTGGGCGTTGGGCGCCGCTGGGGTGGGGTGGGGCGCTGCCGGGTGCACGGCGTGCGCGTCGGGGGCCGTGGGGTGAGGGCCGGGTGCCGCGGGGTGCGGCGGGCCGTCGGCCGCGTACGCGCTCGGGGCCGACGCCTGCGCGCCGGTTGCCGCCTGACGCGCTGCCGCATCCGCGTACGGGACGGCGGCCGCAGGCCGGCCGGCCTCCGCCGGGTGCGCGGTGCCGCCGGCCGGCGGGGTGCCGGGCGTCGGTGCGACCGCGGCGTGAGGGGCCGCCGCCGGGTGGGCCGGAGGGGGCGGGGGGAGCACGGCCGGGGCGGGCCAGGCGGGCGGGGCGGCCGGCGGCGCCGGCCGGGGTGGCACCGTGCCGGTCATGGCGATCGTCGGTTCGTCCACCGGTCGGGCCGGGACGGCCGACAAGTCGTATCCGCATGCGCCGCAGAAACGATCACCCGACTCGAGGGGTTCCTCGCAGCTCGGGCATTTCGACAGCGCGGCCTGCTGGGGCATCTGCGACATCAACTACACCCACGTCCGGGGGCGGTAACGATTGGCACGTTCCACCAGGTCGATCCTCTCCTCGCCGCTGCGCGCCAGCCGGGCCAGCGTGCGGTACGAGCGCTCCAGGCCGAAGCGCAGCCCGCGCTCGTCCAGGCCGCTGCCGAGCAGCGTCCGCCCCCCGGCGGCGGGAGGAGCGGAACCCTGGCCCCCGGAGAGTACCCAGTCCAGTCCGCAACCGAGGACCTCCGCCGCCAACAGCTCGCGGCGCGCCGGATCCAGACCGTACGACTCCAGGGCCTCGACCTGTCCCGCGGCGGCGGTCAGGTCGTCCAGGAACGGCGCGTCGGCCGCGGTGGCCGTGCGCCCCCGCAGCCGCGCGCGGACGGCCGCGACCCGGGCGGCGGTGCAGTGGATGGAGGACTCCGGCACCGACTCCAGCGTCCGCACGGCGCCGTGCCGGTCGCCGGCCGCCAGCTGCACCCGGGCCAGCCCGAACGCGGCGCTGACGTAGCTCGGGTCGGTGGACCACACCAGCCGGTAGTACTCGGCCGCGTTGTCCAGTTGCCCCAGCACCTCCGCGCACAGCGCCAGCGCCAGCTTCGGCGCGATCTCGCCCGGGAAGGCGTCGTAGACCGCGTCGAAGGCGAGCGCCGCGCCCTCGTGGTCGCCGGTGACCAGCGAGGCCACGCCCCGGTACCAGACCACCCGCCAGTCGTCGGGGTCCTGCGCCTCCAGCGCGTCCAGCGCCTCCAGCGCGGTCGCCCACTCGCCCGTCTCCAGCCGGGCCCGCACCGCGCGCAGCCGGGTCTCGGCCGACGGGTCGGGCGCGGCGGCCAGCGCGTGGATCAGCTCGCCGGGCGCGGACGTCAGCAGACCCGCGAGGAAACCGGCGTTGGGGTCGGTGGGCTGGACGTGCGGCACGGGCAGCGCGAGAGCGGCCGTGGGGCAGTCCACGGGCCGCACCAGGGAGGCGGAGGAGCGGGGCAGCGCGGGCGGCGGGACGAGAGCGCCCGCGCGGGTCCGGAGACGGCGGGCGCCGAGACGGGACACGTCGCCGTCCAGCGCGGGGAACAACTCCGTGTCGGTCACCCGCAGTTCAGGACCGAACAGCGTCGAAAGCGCAGGGCGCGCCTGCCCCGACTGGAGCGAGACGACCTCCCGCAGCACGCCCGTCAGCTGCTCCGCCATCTCCTGCGCGGAGGCGAACCGGCGCGCCGGGTCCGGGTCCGTGGCCCGCACGAGCAGCCGGTAGAAGGACTCGTACTGCCGGAACACCTCGATGGTGTCCGGGTCCGGCAGGGAGTCCGCGTAGACGTTGGTGTAGCCCTGGAAGTCGAACGTGAGGACCGCGAGGGTGCGGGCGACCGTGTACAGGTCGGACGCCACCGACGGGCCGGCCTCGGCGACCTCCGGCGCCTGGTAGCCGACCGTGCCGTAGATGGCCGACTCGTCGTCGTCCGTCCGCCGCACCGCGCCCATGTCGATCAGCTTCAGCTGGTCCTCGGTCTGGATCGCGTTGTCGACCTTGAAGTCGCAGTACAGCAGGTTGCGACTGTGCAGATGCCCGAGCGCCTCCAGCGCCTCGATGCCGTACGCGCACGCCTGCTCCACCGGCAGCGGGTCACGCCTGCCCTCCGGGGTGCGGCGGGCGTTGGCGATCTCCTTCAGCGACTTGCCGCCGACGTACTCCATGACGATGTAGCCGTCGAGGGAGCCGGTGCGCTGGTCGAGGTGCTCGACGAAGTTGTAGATCCGCACGATGTTGGCGTGCTCGATCTCCGCGAGGAAGCGGCGCTCGGAGATGGCCGCCGCCATCGCGTCCTGGTCGCCCGTGTCCAGCAGGCCCTTCAGCACCACCCACCGGTCGGCCACCGCGCGGTCCACGGCCAGGTAGATCCAGCCGAGCCCGCCGTGCGCCAGACAGCCGACCACCTCGTACTGGCCGTGCACCACGTCACCGGGGCGCAGCTTCGGCACGAACGAGTACGGGTGGCCGCACTTGGTGCAGAAGCCCTCCGTACGGCCCGGCCGGCCGGTGCGGGCGCGGCCGACCGGTGCCCCGCAGTCCGACCGCGAGCAGAACCGCTTGCGCTCCGGCACCTCCGGGTTGTCCAGCACCATCCGCCGCGGATCGGGCCGCGGGATCGGCGGTACCTGCACCAGCCCCGCCCCCAGCCGGCCCCGCCCCGAACTGCTGCCGCCCGAGCCGGAGCTGCGCACCGACACCGAGCGGCCCGCCGCCGTCCGGCCGGACAGCGAACGGGACAGCCGCCCCGAGACGGAGCGGCGGGACTTCGACGACTGGGAGGACGTGCGCGAGCTGCGGCCGCTGCCCGCGCCCCCGCTCCCCGAGCGCGCGCCCTGCGAGTCGTGTCCGCCCGCCGTGATGCCCGTCGGCGGTGAGGCCACCAGGCCCGTCGGCGACACCACGGGCGCCAGACCGCACGTGTCGCAGTACAGCTCGCCCCCGCCGACGTCGTCGTACGTGCCGTCGCACTCGGGACGCTGACAGGCGGACCGCTCCTGCGCGGGCGTCGCGGGCGCCACGGGTCCCTGTGTTCCCGGTCCGCTCATGTGCCCGGCCCCCTCCGCTCGTCCGGTCCCGCACCCTGCCCCGGCACCCCTGGCGCCGCGCCCAGCAGCTCCGCCACCGCCTGCTGGTAGCGCAGCACCGCCTGCTCCGCCGCGCGCAGGTCGCACGGCGCGCTCCACAGCATGCGGCGCGCCTTCTCGTACCGCTCCACCAGCAGCGGGTCCTCGGCCAGACCGTGCCGGGACACCTTCGCCCTGTACGCGTCCAGCCGCCCGCGCAGCTCCGCGCGCACCGCGAGCGGCGCCGTGACGGCGGTCAACGACTCGCGGGCACGCAGCAGTTCGTCCTCCGCCTTCTGCTCCAGCGACTCCAGCAGGGGGGACAGCCGGTGCCACTGGGCATGCCGCCGGTACTCCGCCGCCGTCGACAGCTGCTCCTGGAGCGCCGTCGGCGGGCCGCTGACCACCGGCACCTCCGTCGCCGCGATCTTCGCCAGCACCTCCCCGCGCGCGGTGCGCGCCTCGGCGAGGGTGCGGTCGGCGCGGGAGAGGACGTCGCGGAGGCGGACGATGCGCTTCTCGGCGTCCTGACGGACCGCCAGCACCGCGTCGATCTCGCGGCGCACCTCCTCCAGGGCACGGGCCTCACGGTCGTAGACGGTGGTGTCGGGTTTTCCGCCGCCCGGCGCCGAGCTGCCCTCCGCCGGCTTCCAGTACGCCAGCGGGTCGGACACGACCTGTTCGCGCAGCTTCTTGAGCGTGCGGGTGATCCGCTCCAGGTCGTCGCCCGCCGGATGCTCGCCCGGGCGCACCCCGACCGAGTGCGCCAGTCTGCTCGTGCGCCGGAGCTCCGCCGACAGTAAGTCGATCCGGGCGGGCAGGGCGGACCACACCGCGTCCGCGGCGACCACCATGTCCAGCGAGGACGCGTACAGCTCGTTCATCCGGTCGACGAGGGCGGAGAGGGACCAGCGCTCGCTGAGCACGCCCGGACCGGCCTGACCGCCGTGCGGCGTCGGCGCGCCGGCCGTCGCGGCCGCGCTGCCGGCCACCGTCACCGGCTCGCCGCGCAGCAGCTCCGTCAGCTCCACCAGGTCCTCGCGGCTGGACCAGCGGCGGCGGGCGCGGATCTCCCGCGCCCGGCGCAACACGTCCGTGTACGCGTCGAAGTACGTCCACAGCAGCGTGATCGCCGCCTCGGTGGACGTCCACCGCTCGGCGGTGACGCCCGTGAGCCGGGCGCCCTCCAGCAGTCGTCGGCCCGCGTGGTCCTGCAGGGCGAGGAGCGAGGTCTCGATCGCCTCGTGCTCCTGGCCGAGCCGCGCCAGCGCACGGTCCACCTCGTCCCGGTCCATCACCGGCCCGGCGGGATCCGTGTCGGCCATCGATCACCTCTCGCTGCGGGGGATTCGGTCTGGTGCGGTGCGGTTGTGGGTGACACACATCGCGGTCAGCTGCGACGCAGGTACTCCGGGGCCGGGGGCCTCGACGCGGACGGGTCGTCGTCCAGCGTGGCGGACAGCCACTTCGTGTACGACGCCTGCCAGCCGGTCGCGGTGTCCTGCCGGAAGTCGACCAGGATCTGGTTGACCCGGCGCACCAGGTCGTCCGCGTCCTTCTTCATCGCCACGCCGTAGTACTCGGTCGTGAACGCTTCGCCCTTGAGCTCCACCGTCGGATCCTGCGCGGCCTGACTCGCCGCGAGGGCGCCGTCGTTGACGACCGCGTCCACCTCGCCGAGCTGGAGCCGCACCAGGCAGTCCAGCTGGTTCGGCACGGTCGTGGAGATGTCCGTCGACGCCGGCAGGTCGCCGCTCCTGCGGTCCTCCTCCAGCTTCGCGTACGCCGTCGAGCCCTTCGCCGTGCACACCTTGCGGTGGGCGAGCGTCTCGTCGTACCCCTCGATCGGGGAGGACTTCGGCGCCAGCACCTGCTGGCCCGTCTTGAAGTACGGCGCGGAGAACGCCACGTCCTTCAGACGCGAGCAGTTGATCGTCATCGTGCGGACCACCAGGTCCACCCGGCCGTCCTGGATCGCCGGGATGCGCTGGTCGGTCGGGATCGCCTTGAACTGCACGGCGTCCGGGTCGCCGAGGATGTCCTCCGCGATGCGGTGCACCAGGTCGATGTCGAAGCCCTCGAGGCGGCCGCTCTCGCCGCCGTTCGGGTCGCGGTAACCCCAGCGGAAGCTGTTCTGGTCCACCCCGACGACCAGCTTGCGCTTCTCGCCCGGGCGGTTCTTGATCGCCGTGATGGCGGGACCGTCGGCGCGGGACGGGGACAGGGTCTGCTTCTCGGGTGCCTCGCAGTCGTCGGCCGCGCGGGCGGCGTCGACGGTGAGGGCCTTCGCGGTGCGGTGGCCCGCCGGCTGTGCTCCCGTCTGTGAGGCGACCGAGCCCGTGCAGGTCACGGCGAGGGCGAACACGACGGCGAGGGCGCAGGCAGCCGCCATCGCGCCCACCCCGCCCCAGCCCTTCAGGCGGGCCCGCAGGTGTCGTGCGTGCATCGTCATCGCCCCCTCCGGCTTCGTCGTCCGCCGCCGCTCACTCATCGGTACTCCGAGAGCCTGCGGCCGATGCCCAGCACCGCGCCCGTCGCGCCCAGCACGGCGAGGACCGCGGCGCCCGTCGGCAGGCCCGTCAGCGCGTCCCGGCCGTCGCCGGCCGCCGTCACGAACTCGGCCTCCTCGTGCTTCAGCGCCGTCGCCAGATTCCTGTCGACCGCGTCGAAGCACTCGCCCGTCGCTCCCTTCGCGCCGATCACCATGTCCAGCGCCTGCTGGTAGTTGCCGTTCTCGTCCTGCTCGCGGGCGGCCGCGTGACGCTTCTTCCACTCCGTCATGCTGCCCACGGCCGCGGTCACCGGCTTCGCGCCGGTGTCGTCGTCCGCGAGGCGCCGGGCGTGGGCGAGGCCCTTGGCGAGGGCGCCGATGTCGCGGGTGAAGTCGTGGTCGTAGGCGTCGAGGGTCTCGTCGCCGACCTTCACCGTCTCCGCGCCGCGGGCGACGAGGGTGAGGTTCTCGTTGCCGCGGGCCTTGAGGGAGGCGATGCGGGCGTCGTGGAGCACGGCGAGGGACCGGACGCCGTGGTCGTAGGAGTCGTCGAGGTGGCTGCGGGCGAGGGCGTGGCCGGCCGTGAGCCACAGCAGCACGACGGTGGTCGCTGTCGTCGCCGCGACGAGACCGTGGTTGAGGACGCGGTTCGTGCGGAGGTACGTGCGGCGCTGCACCCAGGCGAGGGCGGCGAGGGTGGCCAGGCCCAGGGCGATCGCCGGCCAGGGGTACGGGGTCGCGTCCGCGTAGTCCGCGCGGAGGCGTTCGTTCTCCTTGGTGTAGAGGTCCTGGGCGGCCGGGAGCATCTCCTGCTGCATCTTCTCGTTGGCGTAGCGCAGGTAGGCGCCGCCCACGGGGTAGCCCTGGCGGTTGTACGTGCGGGCGCGTTCGACCAGGCCCTTGTACTCGGGGAGGAGGCGGTTGAGCTTGGTGATGGTGCGGGTGGAGGGGGAGCCCGGGGCCGCGTTGGCTGCTGCGTTCACCAGTTTCGCCGCGGCCGTCGCGATGTCGCGTTCGTAGCGGTCGCGGGTGGCTGCGGACTCCTGGCCGCCTGCGAGGAAGCCGCTGCTCGCGGCGGTGTTCGCGTCCGTGAGGGAGCGGTAGATGTCGGCGGCGTCGGAGGTGAGGGGCTGGCTGCTGGTGAGGACGGCGTCCGCGGCGGCCGCTCGTTCGGTCATCTGCCAGGCCGTGACCGCGCCGAACGCGACGACCAGTGCGGCCAGGACCGCGCCGATGATGCGGAGGCGGCCGGGTTCCGTGGTGGCGGCGTGGCGTAGCTGGTCGACGCCCTCGGCGAAAGCCGTGCGGCGGCGGGTGGGGGGTGTGGGGGGAGAGGCGGGTGCGGGGGGCCGGGCGGTGCTGGTGCCGGGGGGCGTGGAGGACGACGGCTGGGGCGGGATCGCGGGCAGCGTCGGTGGCGCGCCCGTGTCCGGTGTGTGTGTCATCTGACCTCCCCCATGGTCATCCTCCGCGGCAAGTATCGCCGTCGGGCGCGACATCCGCACCGGCCTTGGCACGATCTTGATCCAATTGCAGCGAGATGGCCGGAAGTTCCGGCCGCCGCACCCCACCCTGCCCAGGAACACGCCCGGGAAATCCGTTCGGTTCCGGGACGTTGTGCCCGTGAGTGGGGGTGCACGTCCCGCCGACGGGGTGGGGGCCGGGGCCGTGGTGAGGTGCCCGTCCTCGGTCCGGCGCGACTGTGCTTCCTGGAAAGCTCAGGGTGCGGACGCGCCGGCCGCTGCGGGCGGGGCACCCCCACCCCGTCCCCTTACCGCCGTATGGGACATCCCGTCAGGTGAAGTGCGCGCGCACGCGTTCCTGGGCCTCCGGTGGGGCTGCTATGTCGTCCAGGCCGAGGAGGGCCGCGCCCAGGACCGGGCGCTCCGTCACGACGTGCGGTACGGCTTTGGGGGCTGCCGCCTTCAGTTTTGTGCGGATTCCCTCCGTGAGGAGGGGGTGGTCCGCTGCCAGGACGCTGCCTCCCAGGCAGACCGGGGTCTCCTCGTCGAGGAGGTCCAGGCGGGTGAGTGCCACCGTCGCCATCGCGACTATTTCGGTGGCCTGTTGGTCGATGACGCTGCGGGCCACGGCGTCGCCCTGGCCTGCGGTGGTGAAGAGGACGGGCGTCGCCTCGTGGCGGCGGTGGTGCGGGATGCGGTGCAGGTGCAGGGCCTCGATCAGGGCCGGCATGTCGGGGACGCCGTAGTGGGCGGGGAGGGTGGTGGAGAGGGCGGTGGGTTCGCCTCGGCCGTCCGCCGCGCGCGCCGCGTGGTACAGAGCCTCCTCGGCCAGGGCCCAGCCGCCTCCCCAGTCGCCCGAGAAGCGGCCCAGGGCGGGGAAGCGCGCCGTGCGGCCGTCGGGGCGCATGCCCACGCAGTTGATGCCCGCGCCGCAGACGACCGCGACCCCGCGGGGTTCCGGGACTCCCGCGCGCAGGACGGCGAACGTGTCGTTGCGGACCGTGGTCGTGGAGGACCAGTTGTGGGATGCGATGGCCTCGGTGAGTTCTTCCTCCTCGACCGGCAGGTCCGCGTTGGCCAGGCAGGCCGAGGTGTGGGCGGCGGTGGGGGCGCCCGCCGTCGTGAGGGCCTCCGTGACCGTTCGGGAGAGGGCCTCCATCGCCTTGTCCAGGCCGTCCGCCGGTGGGCGGAAGCCGCCTCCTCTGGCGGTGGACAGCACCGTGCCGTCGGGGGCGATCACCGCCACGTCCGTCTTGCTGTTGCCCGCGTCGACGGCGAGGACGGCTGCGGTCAGGCCCACGTGAGGTGCTCCCGGTTGTGCGCGATCAGGTCGTCGGTCAGGCGGTCGGCGTACGCGTACTGGCCGATCAGGGGGTGGGCGAGCAGAGCGCGGAAGACGCGGTCCCGGCCCCCGTGCAGGGCCG
Organism: Streptomyces sp. GB4-14; assembly: GCF_022696125.1. Classification (NCBI taxonomy): domain Bacteria; kingdom Bacillati; phylum Actinomycetota; class Actinomycetes; order Kitasatosporales; family Streptomycetaceae; genus Streptomyces; species Streptomyces sp. GB4-14. The sequence continues at coordinate 4,311,430 of NZ_RZHO01000002.1, forward strand.
CCTCCAGAGCCAGGTCCTCGTACGCCGTCACGTTCGCCATCAGGCCCGTGAGGAGGGGGTCGAGCCGCTGTACGGGGAGGGGGGACGCGCCCTTGGCGGTGACCGTTGCGGGTACTTCGACCACCGCGTCGTCGGGGAGGAAGGGGAGCGTGCCGTTGTTGAGGGTGTTGACCACCTGGTGCTGCGAGCCCGCGTTGCGCAGGAGCGCCGCCGCCAGGTCCACCGCCGCCTCCGAGTAGTACGCGCCGCCCCGCTTGGCGAGGAGGGCCGGCTTCGAGTCGAGGGCCGGGTCCGCGTAGAGCGTCAGCAGTTCCTTCTCCATGCGGGCCACTTCGGCTGCGCGGGACGGCTTGGTGCGCATCTCCGCCACCACTTCGTCGTGCGCGTAGAAGTAGCGGAGGTAGTAGGAGGGGATCACGCCCAGCGTGGTGAGGAGGGGGAGGGGGAGGCGGAGGTCCGCGGCGATCGTCCCGCCGTGGTCGGACAGGAGACGCGGGAGGACGTTCTCGCCGTTGACGTGGACCGCCGTTTCCCAGGTGAGGTGGTTCAGGCCCACATGGTCCAGGTGGACCTCGGAGGGGGCCACGTTCAACAGGGCCGCGAACTTGCGTTGGAGGCCGATCGCCACGTTGCACAGGCCCAGGGCCTTGTGGCCCTCCCTGAGCAGGGCGCGGGTCACGATGCCGACCGGGTTGGTGAAGTCGATGATCCACGCGTCGGGGTTGGTGCGGCGGACCCGGTCGGCGATGTCCAGGACGACCGGGACCGTGCGCAGCGCCTTGGCCAGGCCGCCCGCCCCGGTCGTCTCCTGGCCCACGCAGCCGCATTCGAGGGGCCATGTCTCGTCCTGGAGGCGCGCCGCCTGGCCGCCCACGCGGAGTTGGAGGAGGACCGCGTCGGCGCCCTCGACCGCCGCGTCCAGGTCCGTGGTCGTGGTGATGCGGCCCGGGTGGCCCAGGCGGGCGAAGATGCGGCGGGAGAGGGGACCGATCAGGTCCAGGCGGTCGGCCGCCGGGTCGGTGAGGACCAGCTCCGTGATGGGCAGGACGTCTCTCAGCCGTGCGAAACCGTCGATGAGTTCGGGGGTGTAGGTCGAGCCTCCGCCGACCACGGTGAGTTTCATGCGCGTTGTCCCTTGACTCCGGTGAAAGTGACGCCCTCGACGAACGCCTTCCGGGCGAAGAAGAACACGAGGACGACGGGGGCCATGACCGGTACGGTCGCGGCCATGGTGAGGTTCCGGCCGGTGTGGTGGGCGCCCTTGCAGGGCTGAAGGCCGTGGGAGAGGGTCCAGGCCGCCGGGTTCTCCGAGGCGTGGATCCGCGGGGCGAAGTAGTCGTTCCAGGCGTGGAGGAAGCGGAAGAGGGCCACTGCGGCGATGAGCAGGAGCACCGAGAAGGCGCCGCGGAAGGCCCTCGTAATGAGCTGGGGCGGGCGGTGGTGAGCGGGGCGAGGGAAGGCGGCGGTGGCCGGATGTTCCGGGCATGACGATGCTCCCTGCGGACGGGGTGGTGCGGGACGGGTCGGGCAGCGGGGTCAGCGCGAGGTGTCGAACACCTCGTCGCGGGTGGTCGCGAGCGCGCTCTCCAGCGCGCCGCGCAGCACGGGGTGATCGCGGACGCCGGCGAGGACGAGCCGCGGGCGGGAGGCGGCCAGTTCCGCCAGCTCGGCCTGGACCAGATCGCGCAGCGGCTCGCCGCCCGCGGTGAGGACGGCGCCGCTCAGCACCACGAGCGCGGGGTCGAGGACGGCGACCAGGGAGGCCAGGCCGGTCGCCAGGCGGGTGGCGTAGGTGCGCAGCAGCGCGCGGTGCGGTTCCTCGCCGGGGCGGGCCGCGGCGCGTTCCAGCAGCGCCGCCGCGACCTCGGCGTACGGGCCGTCGGGGACGTGCTCGACGCCCAGCTCCCGGGCCAGGCGGGGCACCGCCTGGGCGCCGGCCAGCTCCTGGAAGCCGCCGCTGTTGGCCTTGGTGACCCGGCGGACCAGCGGGGTGCCGGGCACCGGCAGGAAACCGACCTCCCCGGCGCCGCCGGTGAAGCCGCGGTGCAGCCGGCCGCCCAGCACCAGGGCGGCTCCCAGGCCCTCCTGGTTCCACAGCAGGACGAAGTCGCCGTGGTCGCGGGCCGCGCCGAGTCGCTGTTCGGCGAGGGCGACGAGGTTGACGTCGTTCTCGTACTCGCAGGGCATCGGCAGGGCGGCCGCCAGCTCGTCCAGGAGCGCGGGGGCGTGCCAGCCGGGCAGGTGGGAGGCGTACCGCAGGCGGCCGGTGTTCGGGTCGAACGCGCCGGGGGTGCCTATCACCGTGCGGTGGACGTCCGCGCGGGTCAGTCCTGCCGCCTTCACCGCGCCGTCCAGGGCGTCGGTGACCTGCCGGACGACGGGCACGGCGGGGCGGCGGCCGGGGGTGGGCAGTTCGTGGTGGCCGACGGTGCGGCCGGTGATGTCGGCGACGGCCGCGCGGATCCGGTGCGGGTTCACGTCCAGCGCGGCGGCGTACCCGGCGGCCGGGTTCAGGGCGTAGAGCTGGGCGCCCGGGCCCGGGCGGCCCTCCGTGGTGCCGGTGGCGAGGACCAGCCCGGCCGCCTCGAGGCGGGCAAGGAGCTGGGAGGCGGTCGGCTTGGACAGGCCGGTGAGCTTGCCTATCCGGGTGCGCGACAGCGGGCCGTGCTCCAGCAGGAGGTCCAGGGCGGCACGGTCGTTCATGGCGCGCAGGACGCGCGGGGTGCCCGGCGTGCCGGCCGTTCCTGCCATGGGGTGCGCCACCTGCCCTTCGTCGCCTGCACAGCTTCTCAGCGGGCCGCACGGGACGTCCATCCCGGTGGCCACTCGCCGGAAACCGTTAGGAAAGTTTCCTGTCGGACGAGGCGAAGGTAGGCCTGGCGTCGAGCGGGCGTCAAGAGCCGGCCCCGGACAGGGGAGAGGGGCGGCGCCCGGGAGAGGTCCCCCGGGCGCCGCCCCTCGGCGGTCCTGCGGCTACTTGGTGGTGTTCGGGCCCGGCAGCGGGGACGCGGCCATCGACTGCGGGGAGACCGAGCTGGCGTACGCGGACGGCGCGGCCATCCCGGCCGTCGGATCGGGGGCCGGGGCGTCCTCCGTGGCCGTGGCGCCGCCGACGATGCGGATGCCGTTCGCGTCGAAGGCGCGCTTGATGCGCCACCGCAGCTCCCGCTCCACGGTGAGCGACTTGCCCGGCATGGTCTTCGCGGAGACCCGGACCACCATCGAGTCCAGCAGCACGGAGTCCAGGCCGAGCACCTCGACCGGGCTCCACAGGAGCTCGTTCCAGGGCTCCTCCTTGCTGGTGCGCTCGGCGACGTCGCTCAGCACGGCCTTCACCCGGTCCAGGTCCTCGTCGGAGCGGACCGTGACGTCCACGTTGGCGGTCGCCCAGCCCTGCGAGAGGTTTCCTATGCGCTTGACCTCGCCGTTGCGGACGTACCAGATCTCGCCGTTCTCGCCGCGCAGCTTCGTCACCCGCAGCCCGACCTCGATCACCTCGCCGGTGGCCACGCCCGCGTCGACCGTGTCGCCCACGCCGTACTGGTCCTCCAGGATCATGAAGACGCCGGAGAGGAAGTCCGTGACCAGATTGCGGGCGCCGAAGCCGATCGCCACACCGGCCACACCGGCCGACGCCAGCAGCGGCGCGAGGTTGATCTGGAAGGTGCCCAGCACCATCAGCGCGGCCGTGCCCACGATCAGGAACGACGCCACGGAACGCAGCACCGAGCCGATCGCCATGGACCGCTGGCGGCGGCGCTCGGCGTTGACCAGCAGACCCCCGAGCCCGCCGCCCTCCATCGCCTGCCCGGTGCGGGACATGCGGTCGACCAGCTTGGTGATGGCCCGCCGGACGAGCACGCGCAGCACCGCCGCGATCACCACGATGAGCAGCACCCGCAGCCCGATGGCGAGCCACGTCGACCAGTTCTCCTCGACCCAGCCGGCCGCGCTCGTGGCGCTCTCCTGGGCGTCCTGCAGCGAGGGGACCCGTGGGGTCTCCGACTCCGCGGGGGTCGGTGAGGGGTCGGCGGCCGGCAGGGCGGCGGACAAGGACACGGCGGGTACCTCCAGGTGCACGACCGTCCCCGGTGCGGCCGTCAAGACCTGCGAGATCACGAACAGGTCACCGGTGGGGACGGAACCACCACACTAACGGGGCATTGTGAGCGGATCGCCGGTATGTGTGAAGAAGAGACCGTGCTCACCTGCGCTTGAACAGGCCATGATCCTGGGGATGTATCCGGGTGTGGTCGAAAACACTCCCAGCCCGTTACCGGGACATGGTGGCGCGTTCACCAGGCATGAGGGGAGACTGACTACGGATCGTCCCGGCGCGAGCCACGCGCCGCCGGCGTACAAGGAGGCCGTCCGTGCCGCATGTCCTGGTCCTCAACGCGTCGTACGAGCCGCTCGGCGTCGTACCGCTCCGCCGCGCGCTCGTGCTCGTCCTCGAGAACAAGGCAGTCTGCCTCGAGGAGACCGGCGCCTATCTGCACAGCGCGACCGTCACCGTCCCCGCACCCAGCGTGGTCCGGCTCAAGCGTTTCGTGCGGGTCCCTTACCGGGGGCCCGTCCCACTCACCCGCAGGGCGCTGTTCGCCCGTGACGGGGGCCGGTGCATGTACTGCGGTGGCGTCGCCACCAGCGTCGACCATGTCATCCCGCGCAGCCGCGGGGGCAAGCACGTCTGGGACAACGTGGTGGCGTCCTGCCGCCGCTGCAACCACGTGAAGGCCGACCGCCACCTCTTCGAACTGGGCTGGCGCCTGCGTCACAAGCCCGCACCGCCGACGGGCCTGGCCTGGCGCATCATCGGCACCGGCCACCGCGACCCGCGCTGGCTGCCGTACCTCCAGCCGTACGGCGCGGACGACGCGCTGGCGAGGATCGACGGGATCTCTGCCTGACGGCGCCCGCCGTCGTCGCGCCCCGGACCGTCCCCGCGGTCCCGGGTGCCCCGTCCCTCAGGCGGCCACGCCGTTGTCCCGGAGGAGAGCCGTGTACGCCGCCTCGGCGGCGCGCCCCTCCACGGTGCCCGGCGGGGTGTGGCGCAGGAACGCCCGGGTGTCGCCGTGATGCAGGATCCGGCCGCCGTGCACCACGGTGACGTGATCGGCCTCCTCCGCCAGATCGGCGACGTCGTGCGTGGACAGGAGCACCCGCACGTCATCGGTGAGCGCGCGCAGGTTGTCGCGGAACACGCGGCGCTGGTAGGGGTCCATGCCCGCGGTCGGCTCGTCCAGCAGCAGGACGCGCGCGCCGTGCACCAGCGCCCCGGCGACGCCCACGCGCCGCAACTGGCCGCCGGACAGCTGCCCGGTGCGGTCGTCGGCCTTGTCGGCCAGGTCCACGCGCACCAGCGCCTTGCGGGCCTGCTTCCAGGCGTCCGCGCGGTTCATGCCCTTCAGCCAGCCGATGTAGGCGACGTACTCGCGGGCGGTGAGGGTGGGCATGGGCGCGATGTCCTGCGGCATCCACGCCACGGCCCGCCGGTACGCCGGGGTGCCCGCGCGCATGTCGTCCAGGACCACCTCGCCCGCCTGCGGCCGGTTCACCGAGGCCGCCAGCTTCAGGAGGGTGGACTTGCCGGCGCCGTTCGGGCCGAGGAGGACGGTCATCCCGTCCGGCAGGGCGTAGGAGAAGTCGCTCAGCACCGGCCGCTTCCAGCGCCGGTAGCCGTAGGTGCAGTTGCGCAGTTCGAGTGTCACGCTGTCTTCCTCGACGAAGGGATCTGGGCCACGAGACCGACGGCGAACACCGTCGCACAGGCGACCGCGGCGAACACGTCGTCCGCGGGCAGGGCGATCACCGTCCAGGGGCGCGGGATGTTGCCGCGGAACCCGATCACCACGACGGTGACCAGCCAGCCGACGGGCACCATGACCGCCGCCTGGCCGGCCCAGGCCCGTCCGATCAGCATCAGACCGGTCAGGAACAGGGCGTTGCGCGCCCCGGTGGTCGCGGCAGCGGTGCCCTGCAGTGCGGCGACAGCCACGCTGCACAGGGCCGCGGCGGCCATGACCGAGATGACGAGCGCGTTGTCGAACCAGATCAGGGACCGCACGCCGGACGCCTCGGCGGACGGGAGCCGTGACTCCAGCACCGCCATGAGCAGGGCGAACAGCGGCACCGGGACGAACAGGGACAGCGCCACCCGCGGGCTGCCCGTGACGGAGGGCAGCAGCACCGTGGTGTCCTGCACCGCGAACAGGGCCAGCGTGAACAGCGCCAGGCCGAGAGGCAGCAGGGTGTAGCCCCTGCGGGCCTTGAACCACCACCTCACGACTGCTCCGTACCGCAGGCGGCGAGGGAGCGCCTGACCCACCGGGTCTGCTCGGCCGGCGACGTGGACAGCACCCGGGTGACGTCCGCCTGTACCTGCTCCTCGAGCTGCCGGGCCACCGGCGTCAGACCTTCCTCCTCGCGGCGCTTGCGGTAAGCGTCCTCCTGGCCGGTCCTGGACGCGGCCCACAGCCAGACGCCATGGGCGGTCCTGGCGTCCACCTGCTCGCATCTGAAGCGCAGCGACCGGACCACGACCCGGTAGACGGCGTCACCGCTCTGCATCGGCCCGGTGAGCGCCATGCGCCAGACGGCGTCGGTCGACGGCTTGTGCAGACGGCCGTCGACATAGCTGTCGGTGATCAGCCGGGGCCGCGCCGAGGTCGCGCCCGCCTCGCGCAGCGTGTCCAGCGCCTCGGCCGTGTCCCGCTGCACCTGAGGCAGGGTGCCGGCGGTGAATTCCGGGACGCACATGCGGGGGGCCTCACCGGTGCACGTCATGGCCACGTGGCCGGCGGTCAGCGGAGGCGTGGCCGTCCAGGGGACGGCCGTCCGGTACGCGCCGAGGGCGCCGCCCGCCGCGACGGCGAGTGCGAGTGCGGCACGGAGCGCGAGCGGCCCGTACGGGAGCCACAGGAGCAGGAGCCCCACGGCCACACCGCCCGCCAGCAGGACCGGCACGAGGACGGTGACGAGACCGGGCACCTCGCCGAAGCCTATGGAGCCGTACTGGCCGGAGACGTGACGGGGCCAGTAGGGCAGCACCGACCTGGTGAACGCGACGGTGATCCAGTCGGCCACGGCCAGGATCGGCGTGGCGATGACCCGCGGGATCCAGCAGCCCACGGCGAAGCCGAGGACGGCGTGGGCGACGCACAGCACCATGGCGCCGAGCGGCAGCCGGAGGCTGTCCGGTGTGGGCAGCGTGCCGGAGCGCGCGAGCGACAGCGCCGGGGGCACCAGGACGACCAGCCACGCCAGCACCACGGCCGGCGCCAGGGCGTTGGCCGCGATGCGGTAGCGGGACCGTGCGGGTGCGAGTTCCCAGACGCGAGCGCTGCGCAGTCGTCCGCTTTCCCAGCAGGAGAGCGCCGCGGCCACCGCATAAGCCAGCGCATAAAGCGTCTTCAAAGGCTCCGCGACAATGCTGGGCGCGTAATGGTAATAACTGGAAAGCGGGGCTGTTTCCCCGGTGACGTAATAAAGCAGCGCAAGAAAGAGAACGGCGGGTGAGGCCCATCGCGCACTACCGCTGCGGAAGGCGGTGCTGAATTTCATGCTGATTCACCGGACTGTTCTTCGGTCGACGGGGAGGGGTGCCCGGTGGGCACCCCTCGGGGCTGGTCGATCAGCCGTCGGCCTTGGTGGTGTCCACCGTGACGGTGCTGACGCTCAGCTGCGGGCCGAAGGTCGAGCCGCCGATCTTCATGATCTTGAAGTAGTAGTCGCGCTTGCCGGACGGCAGGTCGGTCCACTCACCGTTGCTGGTGCCGCCGCTGAAGCAGGCCGTGAACGTCTTGTTGTCGTACGACTCGTCGGGCTGCAGCGAGATGTCGTTCCACATCTGCACGTCGGTGCTCTTCGAGCCGTCCGTCCGGCAGTTGGTGAACTGGACCTGCGAGTACAGCTCGTCCGACCAGCGCCGGGACTCGAAGCCCACGCTGGCGCCCGTTATGGAGCTGCTCCAGTTGGCCTGGGCGAGCGGCGCGAGGGCCAGCGTGATCACTGCTGCGGTACCGGCGATGGTGGAAATGCGAACGCTGTTCTTCATCTTCCCCTGTTTCCGTAAAGACACGAGGAAGCTCGCGCGAGTGGTGTCCCCCCACTTTTACCGCCCCCCGTGCGGCCGAATGTCGGCCAGCCCGGAAAAGCTAGCAGCAGACTTGACTGAGGGTCAACTTTATTTGCCTGAGGCGGCCTTCGCCTTTTCAGCTGTCCGATTGGCCGGGCGTGGACGGTGTGCCGCAAATGATCATTTTGCGACCGCGTACGCCTCCACCGACCACAGCGAGTACCCGTACCGCGTGGCCCGCCGTTCGCCCTGGACGCGGATGTGGCGGACGTCCGGCTCGTCCATGCGGACCGTCTCGTGGCCGCCGCGGCTGTCGTGGACCTCCGCCGCGGTGCGCCAGGCGTGGCCGTCCCGGGAGACCTCCACGCGGTACGCCGAGGCGTGCGCGTCCTGCCAGTGCAGGTCGACCCTGCCCAGCCGCACCGGGCGGTCCAGTTCCACCTGCCACCACGCGTCGTCCTCGGCCGGCGACGACCAACGCGTGCCGGTCTCCCCGTCGTTGGCCGCCGAGGCCGGGAAGTCGGGCGTCTCGTCGGCCGAGGACTCCGCGCGGCCGGTACGGGCCACGTCGCGGCCCTCGACGGGCGGCACCGCGTCCACGGTCAGTGTGCGGGCCGCGCCGCCGAAGCCCAGGCGGACGTCGTAGGAGCGGGTGGGCGTGCCGGGCTTCACGGTCACCTCGACCGGCACCCGCACCGGCGTCCCGCGCGGCACGGACAGCGGCTCCTTCGGCACCCGCACCTCGACGCCCTCCGGCGCGTCCACGGTGAGCCGGTCCCGTACGTCCTCGGGGCGGGCCGAGCCGAGGGTGACCGTCACCGTGCGGGTGCGGCCGATGTCGGCGTCGGCGCGGCCGCCGGGCAGCTCCACCACGGCGTCCGGCACGTCGGCGAACCACGGCACCACGTGCCGCACCCGCTCCGGATCCACGTCCACGACCCGGACGGCGTCAACCGGCCGCCCGCCGGCGCGCAGTTCGGTGGCGCCCTCAGCGGCCAGCGCGCCGATCCGCCGCCAGGCCCCGGCCTGCGTACGCACCTCCACGGAACCCGTGGTGCCCGGTTCGGCCAGCACCGTCACGGTGTCCAGCACCCGGGCGCGCTCCAGCCGCAGCGTGCCGCCGTCGCTCCCGCCGGGCGCCTGCGCGATGCCCGCCCAGCTCTCGTACGCCGTGCGCGCCCGGGCCAGGAACGGATCCAGCACGCCCTCCGCGACCGTGACCCGCGCCGACCGGAGTTCCGTACGCAGCGCCTCCAGCCGCCGGTACGCGGCCCAGGCCTCGCCCGCGTCACCCGCCTGCTGGGCGCGCAGCATGTCCAGCGCGGCCGTGCCGGCCTCGCCGTAACGGGCGAGGCGTCCGGTCCAGGGGGTGATCTCGTCGGAGAGGGAGGTGCCGGACAGCCGGCCGGGCAGCTCGCGCAGATCGGTGAAGGCGGCGCGGAGCCGCCCTGCCGCCGCCGTGTCGCCTTCACCGCGCGCGGCGGGCCGGGTACGCCAGAACTCCTCGAGCAGCGGCCGCAGATACGCCGCGTCCGTGCCGCCCAGCACCGAGGAGGCGGTGTTGCGGGCGAGGGCGGTCAGCGCCTTCCCGCGCCGGGCGTCACCGCCTGCCAGGTCGGCGATCGCGGCCCGCCAGGACTCCTGGGGGCGGTACTCGCGCGGGTTCCAGGCGAAGTCGGCGGCCGTGAAGAGGGGGATGCGGGACGCCTCGGGCTGTTCCATCGCATTGGCGAGCAGCGCGGCGGAACCGGCGGCCACGGCGGGCTCCCGGCCCTGGTAGGGGCCGAGGAACAGGCGCTCGGGCGCGTAGTCGTTGACCGGGTAGTTGTCCATCGTCACCAGCGGGTGGGCGAACACCTCGCGGGCCTCGGACAGCTGACGGCCCGTGATGGTGCGCGGCACCACGCCGACGCCGGTCCACGCCACCTCGACGCCGTCGTCCAGCTCCCGGGCGAGCGCCCGCCGGTACGCGGTCGAGCCGTCCTCGTAGTACTCGGTGGGCATCAGGGACAGCGGCGGGGCGCCCGCGTGCCGCCTCGCCAGGTGCCGGGCCACCGCGTTGGCCACGTGCGCCTGGGCGCGGGCGGCCGCCTCGGGTCCGGAGCCGAACCGTTCGGCGTCCGCCCCGCAGTGCCACTCGCTGTAGCTGACGTCCTGGAACTGCACCTGGAAGGCGCGGAAGCCCAGCGCCCACATGGCGTCCAGCTTGCGGGTCAGCGCCCGCAGGTCGTCGTCGGAGGAGAAGCACATCGCCTGTCCGGGCGCCACGGCCCAGCCGAGGGTGACGTGGTTGCGGGCGGCCCGCCCGGCCAGCTCGCGGAACTCCGCGCGCCGCTCGGCCGGGTAGGGCTCGCGCCAGCGGGCCTGCCGGTACAGGTCGTCGCCGGGTGCGTACAGGTACCGGTTCAGCTTGGCGCGTCCCATGAAGTCGAGCTGGCCGAGCCGCTGCCGGTGCGTCCAGGGGGTGCCGTAGAAACCCTCGGTGATGCCGCGCACGGCGGTGGCGGGCCAGTCCCGCACGACGGCGGCGGCGAGCGTGCCGTCCGGGCGGACCAGGCGGCGCAGGGTCTGCACGGCGTGGAAGAGGCCGTCGCCGTCCGCCCCGGTCAGGGTCACGGAGCCGTCGCCGGAGGTGAGCGTGTAGCCGCCCGCCGGAAGGGCGTGACGGGGGTCGGCGGAGGCGTGTTCGCTGCCGGCGCGCACCACGAGCGCCCCCTCGGGCACCGGTGCGCCCGGGTCGGTGAACCGGCGCGCGCCGGCCTCCCGCAGCACGTCCTTCAGCGCCTCCACGGCGTACGGATCCGCTCCCCGCTCGGCGACCAGGGCGACCTCCTCGGTCACCCGGACCGGAGCGCCGTTCGCGCGCAGGGAGTGCGGGCGCGGCCACACCGCCGGGACGTCCGCGGCGGTCGTCCCGGCCGGGCCGGCGGCGGGCGACCGGGCAGGATCCGGGGCGGGCGCGGCCGTCGCGGCGGGTGCGACGCCCAGGGATCCGGCGAGTACGGCGAGTGCGAGTGCCGTCCTCCGTGCGGACGCCGTTCTGCCACGCCACAGCTGCACGAGGCCCCTCCTGATCCCCCGGGACCGGCCGGCGTACGACCGGCGGCCGTGTCCATTCCGTTACCGAGACGCCCCGAGCCCACCACTCCTGGACTGAACGTGTCAATCAGAGGGGGTGTTGTGGCGCATTTGTCCCCCTGTGGAGTGAGAGTGAAGGGAGAGAATGTGACCACGTTCACGTTGAACGACTTTGTGCGTCTGCGCTCGCGTCCACTGGGTAGGGCTGCGAGATGACCCGCACGTCCGGCTCGACGAGGAGGCCCTCGGTGGCTACAGCGGCATACGTCTTTCCCCCGGTCCTGTCCAAACCCGTGGCGGAGCACTCCGCGCCCGAGGCGGAGCACTCCGCCTGCGACCCGCACGACTGCTTCCTCGGCGCCGAGGGCACCGGCGCCGAGGCGCCGCTGACCAGCGAACCCCCGCTGCCCGACGCCGAACCCCTCACCAGCGAACCGCCGCTCGCCGACGCCACCCGGCTGACCAGCGAGTCCGACACCTTCTCCGACCCCTCGGACTCCGCGGGACCCGACGCCTTCCCGGCCCAGTACCACCCGGAGCCCTAGCGTGACCGCGCCACGGCCGGACGGGACCCCCTCCGAGGCGCTGTCCCGGCTCGCCGGCCTGCACGGGGTCGCCACTTCCTACCGCCCCTCCCCGGACATCACCGTCCCGGCCTCGGCCGCCGCCGTCACGCGCGCCCTGGCCGCCCTCGGCGTCGACGCGTCGACCGACGAGGCCGTCCGCGCCGCCCTGGCCGTGCGCGAACAGGAGATCGCCGAGCGGCTGCTGCCCCCGACCGTCGTCGGCTGGGGCGCCCGCCCGCCCGAGGCGCTCGCCGCGCTGCCCGAGGGCGCCCGGCTGGAGATCCGCACCGAGGACGGCGGCACCCGCGCGTCCGCCGAGGACCTCCCGCCCGGCGTGCACCTGCTCACCGCCACCGCCCCCGACGGCCGCACGGCCCGCGCCCACCTGATCGTCGCGCCGCCCCGGCTGCCCACGGTCGAGGGCCGCTCGCACGGGCTGCTGGTGCAGTTGTACTCGCTGCTGTCCCGCCGCTCCTGGGGCATGGGCGACCTCGCCGACCTCGCTGAGCTGGCCGGATGGGCCGGACGCGACCTGGGCGCCGGGTTCGTGCAGGTGAACCCGCTGCACGCGGCCGTCCCGGGACCCCCGACCGACCCCTCCCCGTACCGCCCCTCCTCGCGCCGCTTCCCCGACCCCGTGCACCTGCGGGTCGAGGCCGTGCCCGAGTTCGCGTACGTCGGGGACCGCGAGCGGCTGCACGCCCTGCTGGAGCGGGCGGCGCGGCTGCGCGAGGCGGTGCTCGGCAAGGGCGAGCTGATCGACCGGGACGCCGTCTGGGACGCCAAGCGGGAGGCCCTCGAACTGGTGCGGACGGTCCCGCTCGGCCCCGGCCGCGCCGCCGCCCTGCGCGCCTTCCGCGCCGAACAGGGCCAGGCCCTGGAGGACCACGCCACCTGGTACGCGCTCGCCGAGGCGCACGGCCCCGACTGGCGCCGCTGGCCCGCCGCGCTGCGTGACCCCCGCTCGGCGGAGACCGCCCGCGCACGCGAGGAGCTGCGGGACCGCGTCGACTTCCATGCCTGGCTCGTCTGGCTCACCGACGCCCAGCTCACCGCCGCCCAGCGGGCCGCGCGGGAGGCCGGGATGGGCGTGGGGATCGTGCACGACCTGGCCGTCGGCGTGCATCCCACCGGCGCGGACGCCTGGGCACAGCAGGACCACTTCGCGCCCGGCATGTCCGTCGGCGCGCCCCCGGACGCCTTCAACGCGCGCGGCCAGGACTGGGGACTGCCGCCCTGGCGCCCCGACCGCCTCGCCGAGAGCGGGTACGCGCCGTTCCGCGACCTGCTGCGGGGTCTCTTCCGGTACGCGGGCGCCCTGCGCATCGACCATGTGATGGGTCTGTTCCGGCTCTGGTGGGTGCCCGAGGGCCGCCCGCCCACGGAAGGCACGTACGTCCGCTACGACGCCGAGGCCATGCTCGCCGTGCTCGTCCTGGAGGCGTCCCGCGCCGGATCCCTGGTGATCGGCGAGGACCTCGGGACGGTCGAGCCCGGGGTGCGCGAGGCGCTGCGCGAACGGGGAGTGTACGGCACGTCGGTGCTGTGGTTCGAGCGGGACTGGGAGGGCGACCGCCGCCCGCTGCCGCCGGAGCGCTGGCGCGCCGACTGCCTGGCCACGGCCACCACCCACGACCTGCCGTCCACCGCCGCCCGTCTCACCGGCGAGCACGTGGAGCTGCGCGACCGGCTGGGCCTGCTCACCCGGCCGCTCGCCGAGGAGCGGGCGGAGGCCGCCGCGGACGTGGGGGAGTGGCTGGAGCGGCTGGAAGGGCTGGGGCTGCTGCCGCCCGGGACGGACGAGGGCGGTCCGGGTGGCCCCTCCCGGGAGGAGGCCGGGATCCAGGCGGTGTACCGCTACCTGCTGCGCACCCCCGCCCGCATGGTCGGCGTGTGGCTGCCGGACGGGGTCGGGGACCGGCGTCCGCAGAACCTGCCCGGCACCTGGGACCAGTACCCGAACTGGCGGCTGCCCGTCGCCGACGCCGAGGGACGCCCGGTGACACTGGAGGACCTGGCCGCGTCCCCCCGGCTGCGGGCCCTGGTCGACGTGCTGCGCGCCGGCGCCCCGCCGGCCCCCGACGGGTCCGCCCCGCCCGGCCCCTGACCGGCCCGCGCGCCCGTACGGCACCCCGGGCGCGCGGCCCCCGACCGCGTTCGATACGTTGGGGACCGTGGACAAGAAGAACGCCCTGCGCGCCGGCGCCCTGGCAGCCGGTACGACGCTGATGATGCTGCTCATGTCGTCCCCCGCGCTCGCCCTCACCCGCGACGACGGCGACGACCCCGGCACGGGCCTGAGCGTCATCGAGACGCTGGGTCTCTACGTCCTGCTCCCGATCGGGCTCTTCGTGGTCATCGCCGGTCTGGTGATGGCGCTCGACAAGTCCCACCAGAAGAAGGACCCGACGAGCTCCAACATCCGGACCAAGGCGGACGCCAACGCCTGACCCGGGGCCCGCTCGCCCGAGCGGTCCACGCGCGCTTCCCGCAGGGCGCCGGCCTCCGCCGGCGCCCTGCGTCGCGTGCGTACGGCCCGTGCCGCCGGGCCGGCTCACGCACGGCGGCCGGCTCACGTCGTGCCGGGCACCAGTCCGACCCGGTAGGCGAGGACGACGGCCTGGACCCGGTCGCGCAGGCCGAGTTTGGCGAGGATCCGCGACACGTACGTCTTGACGGTCTCGGGCGTGATGAACATCGCCGCGGCGATCTCCGCGTTCGACAGTCCCTCGGCGATCAGCCGGAGCACTTCCAGCTCGCGCGGGGTCAGCGCGCCCACGACGTCCTGCCGGCCCGGCCGGGAGGCGTCGGCCGGACGCAGATGCTGGGCGAAGTGGCCGATGAGGCGGCGGGTGACGGCGGGCGCCAGCAGGGCCTCGCCCCGGGCGACCGTGCGGATGCCGTTGACCAGCTCCGCCGGGGGCGCGTCCTTGAGGAGGAAGCCGCTCGCTCCGGCGCGCAGCGCGTCGTAGACGTAGGAGTCGACGTTGAACGTGGTGACGACCAGTACCTTCGGCGCGTCCTCGGAGTCCGGGCCCGCCAGTTGACGCGTCGCCCGGATGCCGTCGAGCAGCGGCATGCGGACGTCCATCACGACCACGTCGGGGCGCAGCCGCCGGGCTTCCCGCACCGCCTCGTGGCCGTTCTCGGCCTCCCCGACGACCTCCATGTCGGGCTGCGCGGAGAAGATGGTGACGTAGCCGGTCCGCACCAGCGCCTGGTCGTCGCACACGAGCACACGGACAGGTGGCGGCGCATCGTTCACGGGATCACTCCTGGACGGGTCGGGACGGAATCGTGGCGCGGACCTCGAACCCGCCCTCGGGCCGGGGGCCGGCGTTCAGTTCACCACCGAGCATCCGCACGCGTGCACGCAGCCCGGCCAGTCCCCGTCCGCCCGCCGGGCCGGGCTCCCGCAGGACCGGTGCGGAGACCGGCCCGTCGGTGGTGACCTCTATCCCGAGGTGCTCGTCGCCGTGCCGGAGCAGGATCCGGGTCGTCTGCCCCGCCGCGTACTTCATGGCGTTGGTGAGTGCTTCCTGCACCACCCGGTACGCGGCCAGCTCCACCTCCACGCCGCCCGGCCGCCGCTCGCCCGTCTCGTCGAACTCGACCGGCTGGCCCGACCGGCGGGCCTGCTCGACCAGATCCTCCAGCCGCCCCCGGGCCGGCGCCCTCTCCGCGCGCTCCAGGTCCGCGGACGCCGCCTCACCGGTCGCCTCCAGGACGCCGAGCAGATACCGCAGTTCGGTCAGCGCCCGCCGTCCGGTGTCGCTGACGGCCGTCAGGGAACCGGCGGCGCGGTCCGGCGCCGACGTGAGCAGGAACTGCGCCGCGTCGGACTGGACCACCATGGCCGTCACGTGGTGGGTCACCACGTCGTGCAGCTCCCGGGCGATCCGCGCCCGCTCGGCGGCCGTCGCCGCCTCGGCGGTCAGCCGCCGTCGTTCCGCCTCCTCCGTGCGCCGTGCGCGCACCGTGCTTCCCACCTGCCGGACCGCGGCCAGCACCAGCCCGAACGCGAGGTAGTCCGGCAGCGACTGCGGTGAGCCGAGGCGGTCCAGGACGACGGCCAGCACGGCGTATCCGGCACACGCCAGGACGGCGAGCCCGCGGCGGAAGCGGACCTGGTGGGCGCCGGCGGAGTACAGGGCCAGGTACAGCCCCACACTCCCGAACGTCGTCGCGTAGCCGAGGGCCTGGTGCACGGCGAACGCGACCGCGACGACCGCCAGACAGGCCGCCGGTGATCTGCGGCGGAACGCCGAGGGCAGAGTCTGGGCCAGGACCAGTCCGACACCCAGCGCGTCCGCCGGCCGCTCGGGCAGGTCGCCGATCTGCGCGCCGACGCCGGACAGGGTCGGCACGAAGGACAGCAGGGTGAGGGCCAGGGCGAGAACGCCGTCCTTGAGGAGGGCGTCCCGCTCCCGCCACCGGTCGAGCGGAGCACGGAGCGAGGGGGCGCCCCACAGTTCCCGACGGGCCGTCATGTCCGTTCTCCTTCGGTCGGCCTGTCTCAACGGTTCGCGCGCCGGCGGGTGGTGAACCTGCCGCTCCGGCGGGCGAGGACGAGCATCGGGACCGCGAGGGCCACGCCGAGGAGGACGGGCACGACCGACGCCTCCAGGCCGAAGGCGCCGCCGGTCAGCAGATCGGAGCCGTGGACGTCGGCGGTGAACAGACCGTCGGAGGTGTGCCCGGAGACCGGGATGCCGAGCAACTCCACCGTGGTGTTCCAGACGAAGTGCAGCCCCACGACGAACCAGATGCTACGCCGCCACAGGAACGCCGCTCCGAGCAGGACGCCCGCCTCGACGGCGATCGCCAGCGCGCTCCACGCGCTCGCCCCCTCGGCGCCCAGGTGGGCGACACCGAAGAACAGCGAGGTGATCACGAGGGCGGCCCGGCTGCCCCACAGCCGCTCCAGGGCCTGCAGGGCGAGACCGCGGAACATCAGCTCCTCGGTCACCGCGGCGCCGGCCTGCACCATGACCGCGGTCGCGACGACCGACACGACGCCGTCGCCGGCCCAGGAGAAGGAGTAACCCCCGAACGCCGTGATGAGGAGGGCGGAGACGAGGACGAAGCCCAGGCCGATCGCGCCGCCCAGCAGCGCCTCCCGGCCGGCCCCGGACCGGGCGATCTCCGGCACGGAGCGGCCCGCCGCACGGCGCATGACCCACGCGTAGACGGCGACCGCGGCGGCCGCGCCCAGCACCGGCACCGGGCCGGGGCCGGTCGCCGTCAGGCCCGAGACCAGGCCGACGCCGGCCAGGCCGGCGAGCATCCAGCCGAGCGGGGAGCGCGCGATCCGGCGGAGACGGCCGCCGCCGGAGTCGTGGTCCTTGTCCGGACCGGAGTCGGTGGCGTGCGGTGTCTCGGATGTCGTACGCATGGCGGCCTTCCCGTCGTGGCCGCACCCGCTGCGACCTGGGACCACGCTAGGAATCCGCCGCCGCCCGCGAATCACCCGGGCAGGGACAGCTCCTGTAGCTCGCACGGGGGATGCGCGACCGGCTCCCAGGTGTTCCGGGGCGGCGCCGCCTATCGCTCCGTGGCGAGCAGCAACTCCCGCAGCAGGTCCGCCAGCTGGGCCGCCCGCTCCTCGCCGAGGGCGGCCAGTGCCCGCGACTGCTCGGCGACGCCCGCGACCACCGCCTCGTCGATCAGCCGCAGCCCCTCCTCGGTCAGCGTGACCTGGAGTCCGCGCCGGTCGTGCGGGTCGGGTGAGCGGCGCAGCAGCCCCGCGCGCTCCAGTTTGTCGAGACGGCCCGTCATCCCTCCGGTGGTGAGCATCAGAGTGGCCGAGAGCTGCCGGGGCGAGAGCGTGTACGGCTCCCCGGCGCGGCGCAGGGTGGCGAGGACGTCGAACTCGCCCCGGGAGATGCCGAACGGGGCGTACACCTGCTCGTGCCGGTCGCCCATGGCGCGCGCGAGCCGGTAGATGCGCCCGAAGACCTCCATCCCGGCGGTGTCCAGGTCGGGCCGCACCCGGGCCCACTGTTCGATGATCGCGTCGACGGGGTCCGCGGGGCGCGGCTCGGGGCGTGCACTCATAGCCGGGAGTATCCGCGCGGCAGGGGTTGCCCGCAAGAAAGTATCTTGCGGATAAGTAGCTTAAAGCTAAGCTACTTGTGGCTCACTCACTTGTCGGAAGGGGTGTCCATGCCCGCGCACCGTCGCGCCGCCGTCGCCGCGCTCACCGCCCTCGCCCCCGTCTCCTGGGGCACCACCTACGTCGTCACCACCGAGTTCCTGCCGCCGGAACGCCCCCTGTTCACGGCCCTGGTCCGCGCCCTGCCCGCCGGGCTGCTGCTCCTCGCGGTCGCCCGGGTGCTGCCGCGCGGCGCGTGGTGGTGGAAGGCGGCGGTGCTGGGCGCGCTGAACATCGGCGCCTTCTTCCCCCTGCTGTTCCTCTCCGCGTACCGGTTGCCTGGCGGACTGGCGGCGGTCGTCGGCTCCGTGGGTCCGCTGCTGGTGCTGGGCCTGTCGGCGCTGCTGCTGGGGCGGCGGCCCGCGCTTCGGGACGTCCTGGCCGGGGCCGCCGCCGGGCTCGGCGTGAGCATGGTGGTGCTGAAGGCTGCGGGGGCGCTGGACGCGCTGGGCGTGGCGGCGGCGTTCGCCTCCACGGCGTCGATGTCCGCGGGCACGGTGCTGACGCAGAAGTGGGGCCGCCCCGAGGGCGTCGGCCCGCTCGCCCTCACGGGCTGGCAACTGACCGCGGGCGGGCTGCTGATCGCCCCGCTCGCCCTTCTCGCCGAGGGCGCCCCGCCCGCCCTGGACGCCGGCGCGGCCGGAGGCTACGCCTACCTGGCCCTGGTCAACACGGCCGTCGCGTACTGCCTGTGGTTCCGCGGCATCGGCCGCCTCACCGCCACCCAGGCCACGCTGCTGGGCCCGCTGTCCCCGCTGACGGCGGCGGTGCTGGGCTGGGCGGTCCTGGACGAGAGCCTGACCGCTCTCCAACTCGCCGGTATGGCCCTGGCCTTCGGCGCGACGGTGGCGGGCCAGCTGAGGGGGCCGTCAGCCGGGCCGGCCCGAAGCCGGCTCGCACCACACGATCCTGCCCCGGCTGCCCTCCCTGGTCAGCGGCTGCCGGCCCCGCACATCGGCACAGGCCCGCACCGGCGCCGGCCCTCGCCCGTCCTGCCGGTCGAGGTCCGGCGTGAAGGGCCGGGGAGGGGCGGGAGGTGAGGGATCGGCGTCCCACGCCCCGATCAGCGGGACGCCGGTCCGCGACCATCGCACGCGCAGGGCTCACCGCGCGGTCAGATCACGATCACCCGCCGTCCCCTCGTGTGCCCCGCCCGGCTGTCGGTGTGGGCGGCGGCCGCCTCGGCGAGGGAGTAGGCCTTCTCCACCGGGATGTGGAGCCTGCCCTGTTCGAGGAGGCGGACCGTCTCCTTCAGGGCGTCCGGGACGCTGCCCGCGACGTTCGAGAAGCGGACGCCCAGCTCGGGGGCGGTGCGGTCCGCGATGGAGACCACCCTGGCCGGCTCCCCGGTCAGCTCCACGAGCTCGCGGACGACGCCCGCGCCGGCCAGGTCGAGGGCCGCGTCGACCGACGTGAACGCCCGCACCCGTTCCGGCCAGCCCTCCGCGTACGTCGTGGCGTGCGCGCCGAGGCCGCGCAGGTACGCCAGGTTGGCCGCCCCCGCGGTGCCGACCACCGTGATGCCGCGGTCGCGGGCGATCTGCAGCACCGCCGAGCCGACCCCGCCCGACGCGCCGCTGACCAGCAGCGTCTGTCCGGGGCGGATGCCGCACTCGCGCAGGACGCGCAGGGCCGTCTCCATGACCGACGGATAGCCGGCCGCCTCCTCGAAGGGGAGGCCCTCGGGCATCCGGGCCCAGGCGTGCAGCACCGCGAACTCGGCGTAGGTGTCGGTGCCTTCGCCGAAGACGCGGTCACCGGCCGCCACGTCCGTGACGCCCTCGCCGACCTCGTCCACCACACCTGCCGCGTCCAGTCCGACGCCCGAGGGCAGGGACGCCGGGAGGGCCGGACGCATCTGGCCCTCCCGGATCCTCCAGTCGACGGGGTTCACCCCGGCCGCGCGCACGGCGATGCGTATCTCTCCCGGGCCCGCGTGGGGCTTGTCGGCGTCGATGAGGCGAAGGACGTCGGGGCCGCCGAACTCGGCGTAGCTCACTTTCTTCATGCCGTCGACCGTAACACTAACGGTTAGCTCATTGGAGTCGTTAGGGTTTTGTATCTGCTAGCGTTTGAAACATGCCCGAGCAGCCGCCGTCCGGACGTCGAGAGCGCAAGAAGGCCGCCACACGTCAGAAGATCGCCGACACCGCCCTGCGGCTCTTCCTGGAGCGCGGGTACGACGCGGTGGGCATCCGGGACGTGGCCGCCGAGGCCGACGTGGCCGTCACCACCGTCTTCTCCCACTTCGCCTCCAAGGAGGCCCTGGTGTTCGAGCGGGACGCGGACTTCGAGCGGCGCCTCGCCCGCGCGGTGACCGACCGCGCGCCCGGCGCACCGCTCGTGCCCGCCCTGCGCCGGGAGACGCACGCCCTGGTGCGCCACTGCCTGGCCGACGAGGCCGCCCCCGTGTGGCGGATGATCGACGCCTCGCCCGCCCTGCGGGAGTACGAGGGCTCCATGCGGCTGCGGCACGCGGAGACCCTGGCGGCCGCCCTCGCCGCGGAACCGGGCGCGCCGCGCGGCGCCGTCGCCTGCCGGGCGCTCGCCCGGTTCGTGGTGGACGCCTTCGCACTGGCCCGGGAGGCGGACGACCCGGAGACCGCGGTGGACGAGATCTTCCGGATGGCCGAGGCTGCCTGGGAGGCCGCCGAGGCGGGCGCGCCGGTCCAATCCGCGACATGACGGAAGGGGCGCCCGGCCGGGAAGCCGGGCGCCCCTTCTCGTTGTCAGGACCGCGTTACGCCGACGTCGCCGCCGCGTCCGCCGCCTGCGCGCGCAGAGCGCGTTCCACGCCCGCGCGGGACTCCGAGACCAGGCGGCGCAGGGCCGCGCCCGGCTCGGCGGAGGCCAGCCAGGCGTCCGTCCTGTCCAGGGTCTCGCCGGAGACCTGGATGCCCGGGTAGAGGCCGACGGCGATCTGCTGGGCCATCTCGTGCGAGCGGGACGCCCACACGTCCGCCAGCGCCTCGAAGTACTTGTCGGTGTACGGCGCCAGCAGCTCGCGCTGGTCGGTCTGCACGAAGCCGGCGATGACGGCCTCCTGGAGTGCGTTGGGCAGCTTGTCGGACTCGACGACCGAGGCCCACGCCGCCGCCTTGGCCTCCTCCGTCGGGCGGGCCGCCCGCGCGGTGGCCGCGTGCCGCTCGCCCGCCGCCGTCTTGTCCCGCTCGTACTCGGCGGCGATCTCCGCCTCGTCGAACCGGCCCACCGCCGCCAGCCGCTGCACGAACGTCCAGCGCAGCTCGGTGTCGACGGCCAGGCCCTCCACGGTCTGCGTGCCGGCGAGCAGAGCCTCCAGCAGGTCAAGCTGTTCCGGGGTGCGGGCGGTCGCCGCGAACGCGCGCGCCCACGCCAGCTGGTGGTCGCTGCCCGGCTCGGCGGACCGCAGGTGGGCCAGCGTGGCGTCGGTCCAGCGGGCCAGCAGGGTCTCACGGGCGGCCGGGTCGGCGTACAGGTCGAGCGCCAGCTTCACCTGCCGGTGCAGCGACTGCACGACACCGATGTCGGACTCCTTGCCGACGCCCGACAGCACCAGCGACAGGTAGTCGCGGGCGGGCAGCTCCCCGTCGCGGGTCATGTCCCAGGCGGAGGCCCAGCACAGCGCCCGCGGCAGCGACGACCCGAAGTCGCCCAGGTGCTCGGTGACCACGGCGAGGGACTGCTCGTCCAGGCGGACCTTGGCGTACGACAGGTCGTCGTCGTTGAGCAGGACCACCGCCGGGCGGCGCTTGCCCGCGAGCTGCGGCACGGCGGTCAGCTCGCCGTCGACGTCCAGCTCGACCCGGTCGCCGCGGACCAGCTTGCCGGTCGCCTCGTCCAGGTCGTACAGGCCGATCGCGATGCGGTGCGGGCGCAGGGTCGGCTCGCCCTTCGCGCCGGCGGGCAGCGCCGGGGCCTCCTGGCGGACGGCGAAGGAGGTGATGACGCCCGCGTCGTCCGTCTCGATCTCGGGACGCAGGACGTTGATGCCGGCCGTCTCCAGCCACTTCTTCGACCAGGTCTTCAGATCGCGCCCGGAGGTCTCCTCCAGGGCGCCCAGCAGGTCGGTCAGGCGCGTGTTGCCGTACGCGTGGCGCTTGAAGTACGCCTGCACGCCCCGGAAGAACTCGTCCTCGCCGACATAGGCGACGAGCTGCTTCAGCACGGAGGCGCCCTTGGCGTACGTGATCCCGTCGAAGTTGACGAGGACGTCGTCCAGGTCGCGGATGTCCGCCATGATCGGGTGCGTGGACGGCAGCTGGTCCTGGCGGTAGGCCCAGGTCTTCATCTGGTTCGCGAACGTCGTCCACGAGTGCGGCCACTTGGAGCCGGGCGCGTCGGCCTGGCAGGCGGCCTCCGCGAAGGTGGCGAACGACTCGTTCAGCCACAGGTCGTTCCACCACTCCATGGTGACCAGGTCGCCGAACCACATGTGCGCCAGCTCGTGCAGGATCGTGGCCGCGCGCACCTCGTACGCCGCATCCGTCACCTTCGAACGGAACACGTACTGGTCGCGGATGGTGACCGCGCCCGCGTTCTCCATCGCGCCCGCGTTGAACTCGGGCACGAACAGCTGGTCGTACTTCTCGAACGGGTAGGCGTAGTCGAACTTCTCCTGGAACCAGTCGAAGCCCTGCCGGGTCACCTCGAAGATGGCGTCCGCGTCGAGGTACTCGGCGAGCGAGGGCCGGCAGTAGATGCCGAGCGGCACCGACCGGCCGTCCTTCTCGTACACGCTGTGCACCGAGTGGTACGGGCCGGCGATCAGCGCCGTGACGTACGTCGACAGGCGCGGGGTCGGCTCGAAGACCCACACGTTGTCCTTCGGCTCCGGCGCGGGGGAGTTGGAGACGACCGTCCAGCCCTCCGGCGCCTTCACCGTGAACTGGAACGTCGCCTTCAGGTCCGGCTGCTCGAAGCTCGCGAACACCCGGCGGGCGTCCGGCACCTCGAACTGCGTGTACAGGTACGCCTGGCCGTCCACCGGGTCGACGAAGCGGTGCAGGCCCTCACCCGTGTTGGTGTACGCGCAGTCGGCGCTCACCCGGAGCACGTTGCGGCCCCTCAGCAGGCCGGGCAGGGCGATGCGGGAGTCGGCGAAGACCTCGGCGGGGTCCAGCGCGTCACCGTTCAGGGTGACCTCGTGGACGGCGGGGGCCACCAGGTCGATGAAGGACTCCGCGCCGTCCTCGGCGACGTCGAAGCGCACCGTAGTCACGGAGCGGTAGGTGCCCCCCTCCTGCGCGCCGGAGAGATCGAGCTCGATCTCGTACGAGTCAACGGTCAGCAGCTTCGCCCGCTGCTGCGCCTCTTCGCGGGTCAGGTTTGTGCCAGGCACGCGGTCATCTCCTCGATATGTGTGGGTTGCGCCATCCTTCCACGCGGGATCGGCATCACGCGATGACGAAACCGCAGGCATGGGGATACCCCTGTGTCGGAAGGGGGACGTGTCGGGCTCGACGTCCGATCGCCGCCAGCGGGGAGAGGGAAGGGCGGGCGAAGGTGGGGGCATGAGCACCCACACATCGCTGGTACGGGCCGTTCCGCCGCAGGTCGTGAAGGAGCTGCTGGTCCGTGACGACGCCGGCCGTCCGGCCGTTCCCCTCACCGACGGCGAGGGCGGCTCCCCCCTGCGCTGCTGTCTGCGCCGCAGCCGTCCGGGGGAGCGGATCGCCCTCGTGAGTTACGCGCCCCTGCGCCGCTGGGCGTCGGAGACGGGCGTCGACCCGGGCGCGTACGACGAACAGGGGCCCGTCTTCGTCCACGCGGACGGGTGCGCGGGACCCGAGGACGAGGGCCTGCCCTTCACCTCGGCGCACCGCGTCCTGCGCCGCTACTCCACCGACGGGCGGATCCTCGGCGGGCTGCTGGTGCAGGCATCGGAGGACTTCGTACCCGCCCTGCGCGAGGCGTTCGCCGACCCGGCCGTGGCGCTGGTCCACGTACGGGCCGTGGAGTACGGCTGCTTCCTCTACGAGGTCCGGCGGGGCTGACCGCCGCTCACCCGGCCGGCGGAACGGCGAGAGGCGGGCGCCCTCCGGGGACGCCCGCCTCTCCTCGTGCCGGTGCGCCGGTCAGGCGCTCAGTTCCTGCGCCACCAGCTCCGCGATCTGCACCGCGTTCAGGGCCGCGCCCTTGCGCAGGTTGTCGTTGGAGACGAACAGCGCCAGACCGTTCTCCACCGTCTCGTCGCGGCGGATGCGGCCGACGTACGACGGGTCCTGGCCGGCGGCCTGCAGCGGGGTCGGGATGTCCGTGAGGACCACGCCGGGCGCCTCGGCCAGCAGCTCGGTCGCGCGCTCCGGGCTGATCGGGCGGGCGAACCGGGCGTTGATCTGCAGCGAGTGGCCGGAGAAGACCGGGACGCGCACGCAGGTGCCCGAGACCTTCAGCCCGGGGATGTCCAGGATCTTGCGGGACTCGTTGCGCAGCTTCTGCTCCTCGTCGGTCTCGTTCAGACCGTCGTCGACGAGGTTGCCGGCGAAGGGCAGCACGTTGAAGGCGATGGGGCGCTTGTAGACGCCGGGCTCGGGGAAGTCGACCGCCGCGCCGTCGTGCGTCAGCTTGTCGGCCTCGTCGACCACCTTCTGCGTCTGGCCGTGCAGCTCCGCGACGCCCGCAAGACCGGAACCGGACACCGCCTGGTACGTGGCGACGACCAGCGCCTCCAGGCCCGCCTCCGCGTGCAGCGGACGCAGCACCGGCATCGCGGCCATGGTCGTGCAGTTCGGGTTGGCGATGATGCCCTTGGGGCGGTTCGCGATCGCGCGCGGGTTGACCTCGGAGACGACCAGGGGGACCTCGGGGTCCTTGCGCCAGGCGGAGGAGTTGTCGATCACCACGGCGCCCTGCGAGGCGACCTTCTCGGCCAGCGCCTTCGAGGTCGCGCCGCCCGCGGAGAACAGCACGATGTCCAGGCCGCTGTAGTCGGCGGTGGAGGCGTCCTCCACCGTCACACCGTCCAGCTCCGTGCCCGCGGAACGGGCCGAGGCGAACAGGCGCAGCTCCGTGACCGGGAAGTTCCGCTCCTTGAGGATCCTGCGCATGACCGTGCCCACCTGACCGGTGGCTCCGACGATTCCGACCCTCACGACGACTCCCTACTGCGTCTCACGCGTACCTGATGTGCCTGGACGGGGCAGTTCCATCATGCGGCCGACCACGCCCCGGCTGTCCAATTCTTTGCCACGACCGCCCGCACAGTGGGACGAACGCGCTCCGGGCGCCGGTTGCGGACCTTCGGCGTCAACCCATCTGAGCTGCAGAAATTCCCCCCGCGCGGGCCGTCGGCCGCAAGGACCCCTGCCCAGGCCGACCCCGTCCACACGAAGGTGTGACGTACGCCTCGGCCGGCCCAGCGGATCCGTCCGAACGTTCCGCAGGCCCGCCGCGTCGTAGGAGAAACAGCGTGAGGGGGGTGAGCGGTGCTGCGCGGAAGAACCCGGCGCGGCCGCGGGCCGTACGTCGCCGACGACGACCCGCTGGACGCGGCGCAGGAGCGCCGGGTGCGGGCGGTGCTCGCACTCGGGGGAGTGCCGCAGGCGGACCTGCCGGACGGGGTGCAGCAGGTCCGCCTGCGGCTGCTGGAACGCGCCGCGAGCGGCAGGGAGGCGCCCCGGGACGTCTCGGCGTGGGCGGCGGTCGTCGCCTCCAACCTCGCCATGGACTGGCACCGGGCCAAACGGCGGCAGGAACGGGTGGGGGAGCGGCTGGCCGCGCTGCGGCCCGCTCAGGCCCCGTCCGGTGAGGAGACCAGCGTGCTGTCGCTGGCCGTCGCGCGGGGCCTGGACGCGCTGCCCGACGCGCAGCGTCAGGTCGTCGTCCTGCGCTTCTACGCCGACCTGCCGGTGCGCTCGATAGCCGAGCAGCTCGGCGTCCCGGAGGGCACGGTCAAGAGCAGGCTGCACACGGCGGTTCGGGCCCTGCGCGCCCGCCTGCACGAGGACGAGGTGGTGTGACGTGACCGCCCACGACAACAGCGGGGACAAGGACCCGTTCCGGGAGGACGCCGGGCACGGAAGCCAGGGGCACGACGCGCTCGCGGCGGCCCTGTTCGACGAGCCGCCGCCCGAGGGGGTCCGGGAGGACGCCGGGTTCCTCGCGGCGCGGGACGCCGCGCTCGCCGACCTCGCGGTGCTCCGGGAGCAGCTCACGCTGATCGGGGACGCGCTGGCGGGGCGAGAAGAGGCCGCTCCTGCCGGGGAGCGGCCGGCCGAGGACGCCGGGGCGGCCGGGCCGCGCCCCGCACGGACCGCGCCCGCCACGCCGCTCGGGCGAAGGCCCCGGCTCCGGCCGCTGAAGCCGGCGCTCGGCGGGCTCGCCGCCGCTGCCGCCGCGAGTCTCGTCCTCGGACTGGGCTGGCTGGTGTCGCAGAACGGCACGACGGCCGGCTCGGCGGACCGGGGCGTCGCCTCGGACGCCGGAAGTGGGGCGGACGCCAAGGAGGACGCGGGATCCCGCGCCTTCGGCACCCCCGGCTACCTCGCCTGCGCGCGTCTGGTCGCCGAGGGTGAGGTGACGGCGGTGGAGCGGGTGCCGGGAGCCGCCGGAACGTCCCGGATCACCGTGCGGGCGACCCGGTACTACAAGGGCGACGGACCGGTGGCGTTCCTGCGCGACGCCGGGGAGGTCCCGCTGCGCCCGGGCGACCGGGTGCTGGTCGGCACGACGGACGGGGGCCCCTACCCGGACACGGTGGTGACCGGTGAGGAGGACATCGCCCTCCTGCGGGCCGGGCTCGCCGTCGCCGCGTCCGAGTCGCGCGGCCTCGCCTGCGGCTGAGACGCCGGGCCGGCACGGCGAGGGGCGGGCGCCCCTGCGGACGCCCGCCCCTCGTGGGTGATCCTGTGCCTACCGGTCCGCTACGGGACGACCTTCTCGATCGCCACGCTGCCGACGCCCGCGACCGTGCCGCGCGCGTTCACCAGCTGCACACGGCCGAAGAACGCACGTCCCTCGGGAGCCGCGGCGGCGACGGTGACCTCGCCGGAGACGGTGGCCTTGGCGCCCGTGCCCAGCTTCACCGGCGCGGACTCGTCGACGGTGACGGCGCCGAGCGTGGCGGAGAAGAACACGTCCAGGTAGTCGTACTCCGTCGTGCCGGCCGGGACCGAGTAGCCGTCCACCTTGACGGTGTACGTGCCGGGCTTCGGGGAGGCGATGGAGACGGACTCCTCCGAGTCGCCGTCCGCGGACTGCGCGACCCGGGTGCCGGAGGCGTCGTACACGGACAGGTCCAGGTCGGCGGCGGTGTCGGAGACGTTGCCGATCGACACGTCCAGGGACGCGGCGCCCTCGGGCACCTCCACCGTGGTGGTGTGGACGTCACCGGTGCCGATGGACGGACGGGCCGTCTTCGACGAGCCGAGCGGTCCGCCGACCAGCCTGCCGTCGATCGCGGCGGCCTCGTTGGTCACCGTCCAGTCGACGCCGGCCGGGGTGCCGACCTTCGCCTCGGGCACCGTGACGGTCTCCGGGTCGAAGGCCGCGCCGAGCGCGGCGACGTCCAGCGTGTACGGGTTGTCGAGCAGCGGCGAGGTGCGGCGCGCCTCGACCTCGATCTCCCACACGCCCGGCTGCGGGTCCGCGTACGAGCGCACGTCGGGCCGGCAGGTGTTCGCCGGGTTGCTGTAGTTCGGGTAGCAGTTGACCGTCGAGGTCGGGTCGGACGGCACACCGTACGGGTGGATGGAGATGAACCGGGTCTGGCTCGTCGCCTTCAGCCCGCTCATCGCGACCTCCAGCGTCTTCGCGCCCTCGGGCACGGTGACGAAGTAGGAGGTGGTGCTGTTGCGCTGGGCGGTGCCCTTCGCCGAGTAGGTGTACTTCAGCGGGGTGGAGACCACCACGGTGGTGAGGATCTGCCGGTCCACGCCCTCGGTGCGCGGGTCGTCGACCTCGAGGATCGCGCTCTTGATGCCCGCCGAGCGGGGCTGCGCCTGGACCTTGACGGTCACCGGCTTGTTCAGCGGCAGCGAGACGGTGTCGCCGCCGACGACGCGGAAGGTGCGGTCCGCGTTGTTCGCCAGGTCCAGCTCGTGGCGGACGGCGCGGTCCGGGCCGGTCGTACGGGTGATGGTGATGTCGTACGTCTTCTTCTGGCCGGCCTTCAGACCGCCCTCACGGTCGTACAGACCCGTGCCGTGGCCCGGGGTCTTGAGGAACTGGTCGATCGCGGTGTCGACCGGCGCCTTCACCGTGTACTCGTGCGCGGTCGCGCCCTTGCGGATCGCCTTCCAGGCGTCCACGACGTCGATCAGGCCCGCGCCCTCCTCGTAGGCCTGCACACCCTTGATGTGCTCGGCGGTGGAGGTGAGGGCGGTGCGCAGCGTCGCCG
This sequence comes from Streptomyces sp. GB4-14, assembly GCF_022696125.1. Taxonomy (NCBI): domain Bacteria; kingdom Bacillati; phylum Actinomycetota; class Actinomycetes; order Kitasatosporales; family Streptomycetaceae; genus Streptomyces; species Streptomyces sp. GB4-14. The sequence continues at coordinate 4,339,623 of NZ_RZHO01000002.1, forward strand.
GGGTGAGATCGATGCGCTGCTGCTTCGCGGCGGACAGCAGCAGCGCGGAGGCGCCGGCGGCCTGCGGCGAGGCCATCGAGGTGCCCTGCAGCATGCCGTAACCGGCCGGCAGGGAGTAGCCCGCCTCGGCGACCGGGGCTCCCGGCAGCCAGGTCTGGATGGTGTTGATCGCCGCGCCGGGCGCGGTCAGGGTCGGCGTGAAGCCGCCGTCCTCACGCGGGCCGCGCGAGGAGAACGGCATCATCGCGTACGAGGTCTTCACCTCGGAGCCGTAGTTGGCGGCCCAGGTCTCCTTGGAGACGGACGCGCCCACCGAGATGACCTTGTCGGCCAGGGCGGGGTCACCGATGGTGTTGGCGCCGGGGCCGGAGTTGCCCGCGGAGATCACCAGCTGGACGCCGTAGGTGTCGATCAGGCGGGTGTACAGCTCGGCGCGGGCGTTGTTGCCGTCGTTCAGCGCCGGCAGACCGCCGATGGACATGTTGACGATGTCGACGCCGCGCTTGGTGACGAGGTCGATCATGCCCTCGGTCAGGGCGACGTTGGTGCAGCCGCCGGACCAGGTGCAGGCGCGGGAGGAGACCAGCTTGGCGCCGGGCGCGGCGCCGTTCATCTTGCCGCCGAACAGACCGTTGGCGGCGGTGATGCCGGCGACGTGGGTGCCGTGCTCGGACTCGATGACGCCGATGTTGACGAAGTCGGCCTTCTTGCCGACCCAGTCGCCGCCGTAGGGGTCCATCGGGACGTCCTTGCGGATCTCCACGACGAACGGCTGGCGCTCGGCGACGTCGGTCTTCGGGTCGTCGGTGCCGAAGTACCCGATCTGGAAGCCGTCCTTGTACGGCTTCATCGGGGTGTCGTCGGAGAAGTCCTGGTTGTTGTTCAGGTCGACGCGGACCGTGCCGGCGGCCGGGTCGTAGAGCACGCCCCAGACGTCGGTGGTGTCGCCGTCGCGGTTGGCGTCGCCGGCCGCGTCGCCGCCCGTGGTGTACGACTCGCGGAAGAGGCTGACCTGGTAGGAGCCCTGCGGGGCCTTCCAGGTGGCGCCGCCGTAGGTGAAGGCCGGGCCGGAGACCGCGTTGACCATGGGGCGCCAGGTCTGGTCGCTGTCCACGATCGGGTCGGTCGCCGTGACCCAGTCGACGATCTTGCGCTCGCCGGTGGTCGTCTTCTGCAGTGCGGGGTGGCCGAGGTCGACGCCGGAGTCGAGGATGCCGATGGTGACGCCGCGGCCGTCCGCCTTGGGGTTCTTCTTCACGAAGTCGACGGCGCCCGTCTCGAAGGACGGGTTGTACGGGTTCTTCGCGGGCGTCTTCCGGTCGGGCGCGGGGTAGCTCTTGGCGCTGCCGCCCTTGCCCTTGGCGGCCTTCGTGGTGTCGCCGGCCGGCGTGGGGTCGTCGAGCGGGATCTCGTCCCGCAGGTCGACGCCGTGCACGGAGGAGAGCTTGGTGGCGGCGGCGATGGCCGCGTCCGCCTTGCCGGTGGGCACGGTGGCGCGGACGTAGCCGAGCTTGTCGTCCGAGCGGCCGACCGAGGCGCCCTTGACGGACTCGATCTCGTCGGTGACCTGGGCGGTCTTCCCGGGGGCCGTCGCGATCATCATCGTGACGTGCTTGGTGCCTTCGGCCTTGGCCTCGGCGAGCAGTTCCGCGTCGTGCGAGCCGAGCTTGTCGTGGGCGGACTTGACGTCCGCGTCGGCCGGGGCGGCGGCCGGGCTGTCGGCGGCGAGTGCCAGCGGGACCGGCCCGGCCGCGGAGAGCGCGGCGACGAGACCGGCGGCGACGGCTATGCGGACCGCACGTCTGGTGCCCGATATGGGGGCGCGCTGCGGGGAGTTGGTCATCGGCATCCCTTGCAAGGAGCGAACGATCGGGAGCGGCCAGGGGTGATCGGTCCTGGTCGTGGGGGTCCGGAATGCACTACCGGACGATCGATGAGCTTCGCGTAAAGGGCCGATGTTTGGCGAGGGTTGGCCGGAAGGCCGGGAGAGGTGTGGGGAAAACCCCCGATGCCCGTATGGGGAGATCACGCCCGAAGCGGGCAAGTCCGTCATGCTCATGCAGGGTGGGTGTCCACAGTGCGGACCCGCCCGAATACTCCCCTGCGCAACCCCGGCCGCCCGGGTTACCGTCCGGCGATGCGACGGACGTTGAGGGTGGCGGCCTACGCCGTGGTGGTGCGCGACGGACACCTCCTGCTCGCCCAATCTCGGGACGACGACGGCGCCCCCGAGTGGGTGCTGCCGGGAGGCGGCATGGAACACGGCGAGGACCCCTACGACACCGTGCGGCGCGAACTGGAGGAGGAGACCGGCTACCTCGTCGAGGTCACCGGCTTCCTGGGGATCGACTCCAGCCGCCGCACCCTGCCCGGCCGCTTCCGCCGCCCGGTCGACCACCACGGCCTGCGGCTGGTCTACGAGGCCCGGATCGCCGGCGGGGAGCTGCGCAACGAGGTGGACGGCTCCACCGAACTCGCCGCCTGGCAGCGCCTCGACGCCGTCCCCGGCCTCGCCCGTGTCGGCCTGATCGACACCGCCCTGCGGCTGTGGCGCGAACGCCCCGCGTCGGGGCATCCGAAAGCCGGCCTGGGGTGACGCCCACGCGGTCGCGCGGAACGGCCGAAACCCGGTCAACCGCCACGAGCCGTGGCAACCCCGCCGCACCCCGGCGCGGTCCCTCCCCGCGACCACGCACGACGGACAGGGGAGGCACGGGCATGCGGAAGCGGATGCGGACGACGGCGGTGACAGCGGTGGCGGTGGCCCTCTCGGCGGCCCTCGCGGCCCCCGCGGTCGCGGCGGGACCCGGTGGGGACCGCACGGGGGACAGCGGCGACCACCGGGCCACCGCCCGGGCGGTGCGGGCCGCGGTCGAGGGCGGGGTGCCCGGCGTGACGCTGCGGGCGGAGGACCGGCGCGGCGTGTGGACGACCACCGCCGGGGTGGGGAACCTGCGCACGGAGCGTCCGCGCTCCCCGCACGACCGCTACCGGGTCGGCAGCATCACCAAGACCTTCGTGGCGACGGTGCTGCTGCAGCTGGAGGCCGAGGGCAGGCTGTCGCTGGACGACACCGTGGACTCCTGGCTGCCCGGCCTGGTCACCGGCAACGGCCACGACGGCACCCGGATCACCGTGCGTCAGCTGCTCAACCACACCAGCGGGATCTTCGACTACACGGCCGACGAGGACTTCGGCCGCACGTACTTCCTCGAGGAGGGCTTCTTCAAGCACCGTTACGACACCCTCGCGCCCGAGGACCTGGTGCGCGTCGCGATGTCCCACGAGCCGGACTTCGCGCCCGGCGCCGGATGGAACTACTCCAACACCAACTACGTGCTGGCGGGACTGGTGATCGAGAAGTCCACCGGCCGCCCCTACGGCGAGGAGATCCGCCGGCGCGTCATCGCGCCGCTGCACCTCACCGGCACCTCGGTCCCCGGCACCCGCACCGGCGTGCCCGGGCCCAGCAGCCGTGCCTACGGCAAGCTCACCGAGGACGGCAGCGGTCCGGTCCACGACGTCACCCGGCTCAACCCGTCCATGGCCTCCTCGGCGGGCGAAATGATCTCCGACTCCAAGGACCTCAACCGCTTCTACCGTGCCCTGCTCACCGGCCGGCTGCTGCCCGAGGAGCAGTTGGAGGAGATGACCGACACGGTGGCCGTGAACGACAGGAACGGCTACGGGCTGGGCCTGATGAGCACCGAGCTGAGCTGCGGGGTGACCGTCTGGGGCCACGGCGGCGGCATCCACGGCTCCACCTCCGACGCCGTCACGACCCGCGACGGGCGCCACTCCGTGGCCTTCAACTTCAACGGCGACTGGGCCGGGGACCCCGAGGCGGTGATCGAGGCGGAGTACTGCGGCGACTGACCTGGGGGCGGGCCGCCGGGGCGCGTTCTGCTCCCCGGCGGTCCGCCCTCCCCCTTCGACGCGTCAGGCCGCCGCACTAGCGGGGCAGCACGACGACGTACGCCGCCGGGTCGCGGTCCGCCGACGCCATCAGGGCCGTGCGGACCACCGCCGCCTGCTGCTCCGCCGCGTCCCGCAGCTTGCGCGGGGTGATGTGCACGACCGTGATGCCCAGGCGCTCCAGGTGCTCACGCTTGCGGGCGTGTTCCTCCCACTCGGCGTCGTCCTCCGGCCGCCCGCCCGGCCGGGGCGCGCGGGTGTCCAGCTCCACCGCCACCGCCTGCTCCGGCCAGTACGCGTCCAGGCCGCCCAGGTGCGGGCCGCCGGGCAGACGCAGGTCCACGTTCCAGCACGGGTCCGGCAGGCCGTACTCGCGGACCATCCGGTACAGCCGGGACTCCGCGAGCGCCCGCCCCTCGGCCAGCAGCGAGTCCACCGCGTCCACCACGTGCGGGCGGTTCAGCAGCTTCGCGGCCGTCAGCTCCCGGACGACCGCCGCAGGTTCGCAGTGTCCGCCGCGCACCGCCTCCGTCAGCAGCCGGCGCACCACGACCGCGTCCTTCAGGCCCGCCACCGCGTCCGCAAGCGCGCGCGGGACCGGGGCCACCGGCAGGCCCGTGACCTGCTCCGGGACCGGCAGCGCGGCCGCCCGCACGACCCGGGCGCAGCCCGTCGACCGCAGCCGGCGCAGGCGCGGCACCAGCACGTCGAACGTCTCCTGGGACGGCAGCGGGGGAGCGGACGTGAAGCCGTGCAGGGTCAGCGCGGCCAGCCCGGTGATCATCGCCTCGCCGTAGGGGGAGGCGGGCGGCTCGTCCCGGCCCGGCTGCACAGGCACGCTCACGGTCCGCTCCCGGGCCGCGTAGAGCAGCACCGCGTGCAGCCGCTCCTCGCTGGTCGGCGGCCCCGGGTGCAGCAGGACCACACCGGGCAGGAGCTGCTGCCAGGGCCCGCCGGGACGGCACTGCTCTCCGGCCTCCGCGGCGGAGACGCCGTGCGCCCGCAGTTGCGTGTGGGTCAGCACGCGGCGTCCGGTGCCGGTGGCGAGGTGGTGCAAGGGGCGCGGGGAGAGGGGGGTGTTGTGGTTCATGACCGGCAATTTCCCGCCTCCGGCCGCCCTCCGAACCCCTGTTACACGTCCGTCGACGAACCCGGACAAGCCCGCACTAAAGGACGCTTGTTCGGATACCGAAAGCCGCTGGTCCGTTCGGGTGAGGGGTGGGGTTACGGGGCCGAATGCCCGCGTTCGGTAACGGTGGTTGCACGGAGGGGCTGACATGTCAGCCCCTCCGGCGTCCGAGGAGCGGGGTCCGGGGCGCGGCCCCGGGGCAGATGAGACGCGGGAGTCTCAGCCCGCCGCGGCGTCACACGCCTGGCCCCGCAGGGCGCGCGCCAAGTCGTCCCGCGCCTCGAGCACAAGACGCCGCAGCGCAGGCGCCGCGTCCTCGTGCGCCGCGAGCCACGCGTCGGTCGCGTCCAGGGTCTCCTCGGAGTCCTCGTAGGACGGGAACAGACCGCGGACCACGTCCATGCCGATCTGGATCGACCGCTCCGTCCACACCCGCTCGATCACCGCGAAGTACTTCTCCGCGTACGGCGCGAGCAGCTCCCGCTGGGACGGCTGGGCGAAACCCGCGATCGTCGCCTCCACCAGCGCGTTGGACAGCGCGTCCGACTCCACGACCTGCGCCCAGCACTGCGCCTTGACCGCCTCCGACGGGCGGGCCGCCAGACAGCGGACGTGGTGGCGGCGGCCGGACGCGGTGTCGTCCCGCGCCAGCTCCTCGTCCAGCCGCTTCTCGTCCGCCGCCCCGTGCGCGGCCAGCGGCTCCAGGAACGCCCAGCGCAGCTCCTGGTCCACCTCGAGACCCGGCAGCGTCTCCGTGCCGTCCAGCAGCGACGCCAGCAGCTCGAAGTCGGCCTCGGCGCACGCCACGCGGGCGACGAACCGCGCCCACGCCAGCTGCTGCTCGCTGCCCTCGCCGGCCGCGCGCAGCTGCTCCGCCGCGCCCTCGGCGAGCCGCCGCCCGGCCTCCTCGCGCCGCTCCGGCGCGGTGTAGTGCACGGCCGCCGACTCCGCCCAGGCGTGCAGCATCTGCAGCACGCCGATGTCGGTCTCCCGGCCCGCGAACCGCAGCACCAGCCCGATGAAGTCGCGGGCCGGCAGCAGCGCGTCGCGCGTCATGTTCCACAGCGCGGACCAGCACAGCGCGCGGGCCAGCGGGTCCGTGAGGTCGCCGAGGGCCTCTCGGAGCGTGGCCAGCGAGGTGTCGTCGAAGCGCGTCTTGCAGTACGTCAGGTCGTCGTCGTTGACCAGCACCAGCTCCGGCGCGTCCGCGCCCGCCAGCTCCGCGACGACCGTCCGCGGGCCCTCGACGTCCGTCTCGGCCTGCGCGTACCGCTCGAGCGTGCCCGCGGCGGTGCGCCGGTACAGGCCCACCGCGACCCGGTGCGGACGCAGTTCGGGATGTGACTCGGCGGCCTCCTGCACGACGGCCAGCTCGTCGACCGTGCCGTCCGCACGCAACAGCACCTGCGGGGTGAGGGAGTTGACCCCGGCGGTCTCCAGCCACGCCCGCGACCACGCGGCCATGTCCCGCCCGCTGGTCTCCTCCAGCACCGACAGCAGGTCGCCGAGCCGGGTGTTGCCGTAGGCGTGCCGCTTGAAGTAGCGGCGGGCGCCCTCCAGGAACGCGTCCTGGCCGGCGTACGCCACCAGCTGCTTGAGCACCGAGGCGCCCTTGGCGTAGGTGATGCCGTCGAAGTTGAGCTTGGCGTCCTGCAGGTCGCGGATGTCGGCGGTGACGGGGTGCGTGGAGGGCAGCTGGTCCGCGCGGTAGGCCCACGCCTTGCGGCGGTTGGCGAAGGTGATCCAGCCGTCGGTGAAGCGGGTCGCGCCGACCAGGGCGAACGCGCCCATGAAGTCGGCGAAGGACTCCTTCAGCCACAGGTCGTCCCACCACTCCATGGTGACCAGGTCGCCGAACCACATGTGCGCCATCTCGTGCAGGATCACGTTGGCCCGGCCCTCGTAGGAGGCCTGCGTCACCTTGCCCCGGAAGATGAACTCCTCGCGGAAGGTCACCATCCCCGGGTTCTCCATCGCGCCCAGGTTGTACTCGGGCACGAACGCCTGGTCGTACTTCCCGAAGGGGTACGGGTGGTCGAAGTGGTCGTGGAAGAAGTCCAGGCCCTGCTTGGTGACCAGGAAGACGTCGTCGGCGTCGAAGTGCGGGGCGAGGCCCTTGCGGCACATCGCGCCGAGCGGGATCTCCAGCCGGGTGCCGTCCTCGAAGACCCGCTCGTAGTGATCGGTCACGTAGTGGTACGGACCCGCGACGACACACGTGATGTACGTCGAGATCGGCTTGGTCTCCGCGAACCGCCAGACGCCGTCGGCCAGGTCGCCCACGCCGTTGCTCCACACCGTCCACCCCTCGGGCGCCCGCACCTCGAAGCGGTACGGGGCCTTGAGGTCGGGCTGCTCGAAGTTCGCGAAGACCCGGCGGGCGTCGGCCGGCTCGTACTGGGTGTACAGGTACACCTCGCCGTCCTCGGGGTCGACGAAGCGGTGCATGCCCTCGCCGGTGCGGGAGTAGGCGCACTGCGCGTCCACCACGAGCTCGTTCTCGGCGGCCAGGTCCTCCAGGAGGATGCGGCTGCCGTCGAAGACCTGGCCCGGGTCGAGGTCCCGTCCGTTGAGGGACACGGACGTCACGGCGGGCGCGATCAGGTCGGCGAAGCTGCTCGCCCCCGGCTCGGCGCAGCGGAACCGCACGGTGGTGACCGACCGGAAGGTGCGCGGTCCGTCGCCGTCGTGCTCGCCGGTCGCGGACCGCAGGTCCAAGGACACCTCGTACCCGTCGACGGACAGCAGCGCTGCCCGCTCCCGGGCCTCGTCACGGGTCAGGTTCTCACCGGGCACGGGCGGACTCCTCATGCGTCGTCGACAGGGATGGACAGCACCGATCCTGCCATGCGCCCCTGACGCGGGTCAGCCGGGAATGGCCGGGGCGAGCCACGGCGTTGCCAGGGTGGAACACTGCCTTCTCGAGGAGCGACATGTCGGACAAGTCTCACGCCACGCCCGTCGACTTCTGGTTCGATCCGCTGTGCCCGTGGGCCTGGATGACCTCCCGCTGGGTGCTGGAGGTGCAGAAGCAGCGCGACCTGGACGTGCGCTGGCACCTGATGAGCCTCGCCGTCCTCAACGAGGACAAGCTGGACGAGCTGCCCGCGGAGTACCGCGAGATGCTCGAGGTGAAGGCCTGGGGCCCCGTCCGGGTGGTCATCGCCGCACAGGAGGAGCACGGGCCGCAGGTCCTCGGCGACCTCTACACCGCGCTCGGCACCCGCATCCACAACAAGGGGGAGGGCCCGGGCAAGGAGACGGTCGCGGCGGCGCTGAAGGACGTCGGGCTGCCCGACTCCCTCATGGAGCACTGGGACTCCACCCCGTACGAGCCGCAGCTGCGCGCCTCCCACAAGGAGGGCATCGACAAGGTCGGCCAGGAGGTCGGCACCCCGGTGATCGCGGTCCCCGGCCCCGACGGCGAGGAGATCGCCTTCTTCGGCCCGGTCGTCACCCCGGCCCCCCGGGGCGAGGAGGCCGTCCGCCTCTGGGACGGCACCCTCGCGGTCGCCTCGGTCCCCGGCTTCTACGAGATCAAGCGCACCCGCACGAAGGGGCCGGACTTCAGCAACCTGTGACGGACGTCAGTCCGGAGGCAGCAGTTTGACCGGCTTGGGGAACGGTCTGATCTGCGCCCACCGGCGCAACGTCCGGCACTGTCCGCCGGTTTCCGTGTCCACCACGTTTTCGCAGATCCAGAAGTCGTGCACGGCCCTGAGGCCCAGCTGTCGCTTGGCCACAGCCTCCTCCTCGCGGCTCAGCAGGCGGTGAGGATGCCGGTCGCGGCACGTTGAGCATTGCAGCGTCAGTCTTCTGGGTGTCGCCATTGCGCCACGGTGGCCCGGAATGCCGTATACCGGAAGCCCCCGCGAGTCGCACCTCGCGGGGGCTTCCGATGGAAGGGCGCGTCAGCGGCGCTCGCGCGCCCGCTGCCAGGCGTAGCCGACCGCCGCCAGCGCCAGCGTCATCGCGCCGGTGGAGTAGAGCTGCACCCGCGTGTCCGGTTCGCGGGCCATGAGCACGAAGACCGCCGCCATGCCGGCCAGCGCCACCCAGGTCAGCCACGGGAACGCCCACATCCGTACGGTCAGCTTCTCCGGCGTCTCGCGCTCCAGGCGGCGGCGCAGCCGCAGCTGGGAGACGGCGATGAAGATCCACACGACCAGGATCACCGCGCCGATCATGTTCAGCAGCCAGGCGAAGACGTCGTCCGGCCGCCAGTAGCTCAGCAGCACGCACAGGAAGCCGAAGACGGAGGACGCCAGCACGGCGACGCGCGGCACCCCGCCCGACACCCGGCCCAGCCACTTGGGGCCCTGGCCGCGTGCCACCAGCGAGTAGCCGATGCGGGAGGCGCCGTAGATGTTGGCGTTCATCGCGGACAGCAGCGCCACCAGCACGACCACGTTCATCAGCTGCCCGGCGCCGGGGATGCCGAGCCGGTCGAGGGCGGCGACGTAGGGGCCGTCCTCCACCACCTGCGGGGAGTCCCAGGGGACGAGGGCGACGATGACCGCCATCGAGCCGACGTAGAAGACGGCGATCCGCCACATCGCGGTGCGCACCGCGCGCGCCACGCCGCGGACCGGGTCCTGGGACTCGGCGGCCGCGATGGTCACCGTCTCCAGGCCGCCGTAGGCGAAGACGGACGCGAGCAGGCCGATGACCAGGCCCTCGCCGCCGCCCGGCATCAGCTCGGTGAGGTTGGAGCCGCCCGGCGAGTCGGTGCCCGGCAGCACACCGGCCAGTGCCAGCACGCCCAGCACCAGGAACAGGGTGATCGCGCCGACCTTCAGCGCGGCGAACCAGAACTCGAACTCGCCGAAGTTCTTCACCGCCGCGAGGTTGGTCCCGCAGAACACCACCATGAACAGCGCCACCCACGCCCACTCGGGTGTGCCCGGCAGCCAGCCGTGGACGATCTGTGCGGCGCCGATGCCCTCCAGGCCGACCGCGGTGCACAGCAGCACCCAGAACGCCCAGCCGGCGGTGAACCCGGCCCAGGGGCCGATGGCCCGCTCGGCGTGCGAGGAGAAGGACCCGGAGGAGGGATACGCGGCCGACATCTCGCCCAGCATCCGCATCACCAGCATGACCAGCAGGCCGGAGAGGGCGTAGGCGATCACGATGGAGGGGCCTGCGGCGGCGATGCCCGCGCCGGAGCCGACGAACAGTCCGGCGCCGATCACCCCGCCGAGGGCGATCATCGACAGGTGGCGCTGCTTGAGGCCGTGCGAGAGGGAGACGCCGTCGCTGTCGGCGGGCGTCTCGACCGTGGTGAGGGGCATGGGCGCGGCTCGTCCAATGGGGGGAAGACGACAAAAACGCCCCCAGTCTGGGCGGCCGCCCGGCGGTCCCGGGGCGGCCGCCCAGCATGTGGACGACAGTCAAGCGGAGGGTTACAGTCCGCTCACTGCGGGGTGACCGTCAGGCCGCGGCCGGCACCTTCGCCACGCTCGTGTAGTGCGAGGCGTCCCCCTCGATCACGTAGGACTCCTTGCCGTCGATGCCGACCGGCACGTCACCGGCGACCGTGACCCGGTGCAGGCGGCGGGGCAGACCGTCGTAGTTGTCGATCGCGTAGTGCTGGGTGATGCGGTTGTCGAACAGCACCAACTGGTTCGGCTCCCAGCGCCAGCGCACCACGTTCTCCGGCCGGGTGACGTACGCCTGGAGCAGATTCAGCACCTTGCGCGACTCGCCCCTCGACAGCCCCACGATCCGCTGGGCGAAGCCGCCGATGAACAGCCCGCGCTCCCCGGTGAGGGGGTGCACCCGCACCACCGGGTGGACGGTGCGGTACTTCACGGAGGTGAACTGGGCGCGCCGGGCCGCCTCGTCCTCGTCGACCGCCTCCTCGGGCACGGCGTAGTCGTAGTCGTTGGTGTGCTCGGCCCACAGGGTGTCGGCCAGCCGGCGCAGCGGTTCGGGCAGGTCGCGGTAGGCGGCGGCCGCGTTGGCGATCAGCGTCTCACCCCCGTACGGCGGGATCGTGATGCTGCGCAGGGAGGTCGCCTGCGGCGGGTTGAGGACGAAGGTGACGTCCGTGTGCCAGTTGTTGGCGGCCCGCCCGCGCCCGCTGTCGACGGGCAGCACGCCGGGTGCGCCCTCGACGGCCGGCACGGTCGGATGGGCGCCGGTGATCTCGCCGAAGTGCCGCACGAAGGCCTGTTGCCCGGCGTCGTCCAGGTGGACGTCGTCGAAGAGGAGCGTCTTGTGCTCGTTCAGGGCGTCCCGCAGCGCGGTGACGGTGGCGTCGTCCAGCGGCCGGGAGAGGTCGACGCCGAAGACGCGGGCGCCGATGTTCGCGGTGACCTTGGTGATCCGGAGGTCGGACATGAGGGTGTTCCTTCCTTCAGGGGTGTCGGACGAGCGCGGCCGCGGGGGCCGCCTCGGGGGTGCGCGCGGTGACGTGCTGGTTGGCGGGGCGCGGCAGGCCGTAGCGCTCGCGCAGGGTGCGCCGGGGGCCGTACTCGGTGCGGAACAGGCCGCGGGCGCGCAGGATCGGGACGACCTCGTCGACGAAGGTCTCCAGCCCGGACGGCAGTACGGGGGGCATGATGTTGAAGCCGTCGGCGGCGCCCTCGGCGAACCACCGGCCGATGGTGTCGGCGACCTGCTCGGGGGTGCCGGTGAAGGTCAGATGCCCGCGCCCGCCGCCCAGCCGCGCGACGAGCTGCCGCACGGTGAGCCGCTCGCGCCGGGCCAGCTCCACGATCAGCGTGTAACGGCTCTTGGCGCCCTCGATCTCGTCCTCCGAGGGCAGGTCGTCGGGCAGCGGGCCGTCCAGGTCGAGCGTCCCCGGGGCGAGGCGCAGCAGCTCCTCCAGCCGGCCCACCCCGTGCTCGTGCACGATGTGCTCCTCCAGCACCCGCTCCAGACGCCGCGCCTCGGCCTCGGTGGAGCCGATGACCGGCACGATGCCGGGCAGCACCTTGATGTGGTCGGGGTCGCGTCCGGCCCGCGCCGTACGGGCCTTGAGGTCGGCGTAGAAGGACCGCGCGTCGGCCAGGGTCTGCTGGGCCGTGAACACGGCCTCCGCGTACCGCGCCGCGAACCGCTTGCCGTCCTCCGACGACCCGGCCTGCACCAGCAGCGGATATCCCTGCGGGGTGCGCGGCACGTTGAGCGCGCCCTCGACCCGGAAGTACGTGCCCCGGTGGCGCGGCGGGTGGATCCTGGCGTCGTCGCCCCACACCCCGGCCGCCTTGTCGGCGACGACCGTGTCGTCCTCCCAGCTGTCCCACAGCAGACGGGCGACGTCCAGGAACTCGGCGGCACGCGCGTACCGTTCGGCGTGCGCGGGCTCGGCGTCCAGGCCGAAGTTGCGGGCCGCCCCGGCGCCGGCGGTGGTGACGATGTTCCACCCGGCCCGGCCCTTGCTGACGATGTCCAGGGAGGAGAACTTCCGGGCCAGGTTGTAGGGCGAGTTGTAGGACGTGGACGCCGTCGCGATCAGCCCGATGTGCTCGGTCGCGGTCGCCAGCGCGGTGAGCAGGGTGAGCGGCTCCAGCGCCCCGGCGGGACGCTGTGCCACGGAACTCCACAGCTGGGGACCGTCGGCGAGGAACAGCGAGTCGAACGTGCCCCGTTCGGCGGTCCGGGCCAGCCGCACGTGATGGTCCAGGTCGACATGGGCGTACGGGTCGCTCTCGGGCAGCCGCCACGACGCCTCGTGGTGCCCGGTGTTCATGAGGAAGGCGTTCAGATGGAGCTGTCTGGGCATGCGGGATCCCTTCTCGGTGCGGGGCTGCTGAGGCGTGCGTCGGGCGCGGTGCGGGCGAAGGGCCGTCACGGGGCGTCCTCAAAGACGCCGAGCGCCTTCAGCAGCCGGGTCCGGTACCCGCCGTGGGCGTGCGGGCCGTCACGGTCGACCGTCAGGTCGAGCCCGATCCGGCCGTCCTCCAGCACCAGCACCCGGTCCGCGAGGACGATCGCCTCGTCCACGTCGTGCGTGACCAGCAGCACCGACGGCCGGTGCCGCTCCCACAGCCGCCGCAGCAGCGCGTGCATCTTGATCCGGGTCAGCGCGTCCAGCGCCCCGAACGGCTCGTCCGCCAGCAGCAGTTCGGGCTCCCGCACAAGAGACCGGGCCAGGGCGGCCCGCTGCTGCTCGCCGCCCGACAGCTCGGTCGGCCAGGCGCGTTCCCGGCCGCCGAGACCGACCTCGGCGAGCGCGGCCCGGCCGCGCTCCTCGGCGTCCTCGCCGTCCAGGCCCAGCAGCACGTTGGGCAGCACCCGGCGCCAGGGCAGCAGCCGGGAGTCCTGGAACACCACCGACACCCGCCCGGGCGCGGTCAGGGTGCCGCTGCCGGCCACCCCGTGGTCGATGCCCGCGATCGCCCGCAGGAGCGTGCTCTTGCCGGAGCCGCTGTGCCCGAGCAGCGCGGTGAACTGACCGGCGGGCAGGTCCAGGTCGACGCCGTCGAGGACGGTGCGCCCCTCGAAGGACCGGGTCAGGCCGCGCAGCCGTACGGCCGGCCGGGTCAGCTGCTCAGTGTGCGGCGCCATGACAGCACCCTCCGTTCGATCGCGCGGACGGCGGTGTCGGAGACCAGGCCGAAGAGGCCGTAGACGACCAGACCGACGAGGATGACGTCCGTCTGGCCGTAGTTCTGCGCCTGGAACATCATGTAGCCGAGTCCGCTGGTGGCGTTGATCTGCTCGAGGACGACCAGGCCCAGCCAGGACCCGGTGACGCCGAGCCGCAGCCCGACGAAGAAGCCGGGCAGCGCGCCCGGCACGACGACCTGCCGGACGAAGGCGAACCGGGACAGGCCCTGCACCTCCGCCAGCTCCACGAACCGGTGGTCGATGCCCGACAGCGCGGCGTGGGTGTTCAGGTAGATCGGGACGTAGACGACGATGGCGATGATCGCGATCTTGAAGGTCTCGCCGATGCCCAGCCAGAGGATGAACAGCGGGATCAGACCCAGCGTGGGCACCGCGCGGTTGAGCTGCACGCTGCCGTCGATCAGCGCCTCGCCGATCCGGCTGAGCCCCGAGGCCAGGGCGAGCACGATGCCCGCCGTGAGACCGATGGCGAACCCGGCCCCGGCGCGCTGCAGCGAGGTGAGGACGTCGCGGGGGAGGGTGCCCTCGGTCCACAGCCGGACCCCGGTCTCCACCACGGTCCAGGGCGCGGGGATCGCGCCGGGGTCCAGCCGTCCGGTGGCGGAGGCGGCGGCCCACAGCGCCAGCACCAGCAGCGGGCCGGTGATCCGGGTGGCGGGCAGCCGTTTCCCGGGGGACAGCCGTCGTCGTCGCCGTACCTGGTGCTCCTCCGCGACGGCGGCGGGCGGTGCGGGCGCGGTCGTGGTCGTGGTCGTGGTCACGGCGGTCACCTCCGGTACTCCGCGGGCACGGCGCGCGCGGCGAGCGACTCGAAGCGCCGGTCGAAGAGGACGCCGACCTCGAACTTGTTCACGTAGCCGCCTTCCGCGAGCAGATCGGCGGTCTCCTGCTCCCACGCGATCGCCTCGTCCCAGCGCGGCGGGAAGCAGGGCTTGTTGGCGAGTGCCGTGATGGACTCGGCCTGGGCGGGCGTGAGGTTCTGCGTCTTGACGTAGTACTCCCGGTTCCACACGTCCGGGTGCTCGTACTGCCACACCGCGCCCTGGGCCCAGTACGGGATGTACGCGGCGACCGCGGCGGCCTTGGCCCGGTCGGCGAGCACCTCGGCCGGCGCCCACAGCAGGTTGAGCAGGTCCACCACGTCGGTGGGGATGGTGCGGGCGCCCTTCGACCCGTACTGCGTGAGGTAGGCCGGTGCCTGGCTGATGCCGAGCGGGGCGATGTCCACCTGCCCGGACTGCAGGGCGGTGAGGAACTGGTTGCTGGTCAGCGGCACCAGCTCGGCGTCGTCGTGGTCCAGGCCGGCCTCCTTGAGGGCGCGCAGCAGCACCACGCCCTGGGCCTGGCCCTGCGAGAACGCCAGCCGCCTGCCCTTGAAGTCGGCGACCGTGCGGATGTCGCTGCCGGGCTTCGTGGCGAACAGGTAGTTGGGCTTGCGGGTGACGTTGATGGCGACGATCCGCGCGTCGAAGCCCTGGTAGAAGGCCTGGATGGGCGGGATGCCCGCGTTGTTGGCTAGGTCCAGGGACTTGGCGCGGAACGCGTTGATGACGTCCGGACCGGCCCCGATGTTCAGCCACTCCGCCACCTCGAACGGCAGGTCGTCCAGGCCGGCGAGCTTCAGCTGGATCTGCTGGAAGTTCTCGAACGAGGAGATCTTCAGACGGGTGCCGGGCGGGACCTTGCCGGCCAGCGGGGCCTTCAGCGCGGCCTCGTCGGCCGCGGCCCCGGCCTCGGCGCAGCCGCTCAGTCCGGCCGCGGCGGCGGTGACGCCGAGCAGGGAGGTGAGGAAGAGACGCCGGTCGAGGCCGGCCGCCGGTGGTGCGGGCATGAGAGAACTCCCGGGGATGGGGGAATGCGCACAAGGGTGTGCGCGGGGACGGAAGGCAGGCTGAATTACCGGGCGGAAAATGCCCGGAAGAAAAAGCGCGTGAGAAAGGGGGGACGCTGCGGGAGATCGCGCGTCAACGTGTCAGCAACAGAGGGTGCGACAGCTCATGACCAGCATGTTCCTCGTCCCTGAAGAGGGCTGTCAATATTCGGAGTTTCTGAATTAAATACGCTCTGGTGACACGCTCAGCGGATCCCGGTAGAGCACGTCGAGAGCGACCGCTCCACCGGCGACGGCCAGCACGGATTCCGGGAAACTCGTCGGTGTCACGGTGGCCGCACGCGCCGGGTCCAGCTCGCCGCGCAGCGCCGCGAGACAGTCCGGCCGGTGGATGACGCCGATCTCGGTGACGACGACGCTCTCCGGGTTGAGGACGTCCGTCAGCAGACCCACCGCGCGCCCCACCATGCGGGCCCGCTCCCGCAGCAGCCGCCCCGCCACCGGATGCCCGGCCGCCGCCGCGTCGACGACGTGCAGCGGGTCGCGCCCGTCGCAGACGCCTGCCTCACGGGCCCGCCGGCACAGGGTGCGCTCGCTCAACTCGGCCTGGAGGCAGCCGGTCCGGCCGCACGGGCAGCGCTCGGTGCCGCCCGCCAGCGGGAGATGGGCGATCGCGCCCGCCTGGGACCGCGGCCCGTGATGCACCTCGTCATGCGTGGCGAAGGCCGCGTCGACGATGTTCCCGGCGAACAGGTGCAGCGCGCTCCCGCTGCCCCGCGCGGCCCGGCCGAACAGCCGCTCCGCGTCCGCCAACGCCCGTGCGTGCCCGTCCACATGGACCGGCAGTCCGGTACGGGCGCGCAGCGCCTCCCGCACCGGGACCTCCCGCCAGCCCAGCAGCGGATGGTCGACGACCGTGCCGGCCGCGCGGTCCACCCAGCCGCCGGCCGCGAAGCCGACCCCGAGCGGCCGCCGCTCCGGCACCCGCTCCAGCAGCTCGGCGAGACCGTCGGCGGCCCGCGCCAGCACCCGCAGCGGTTCGGCGCCCGGGTGCGGCAGCCTCCGCTCGGCCACCACCCGGCCACGCAGGTCCAGCAGCGCCACCGTGGTGTACGGCACCGCCACATGGACCCCGCCGACCACCAGCCGGGCCCCGTCCACGTCGAGGGGCAGGTGCGGGCGTCCCACCCCGCCGGAGCGGCGCGGCGCCGTGGCCTCGCGGACCAGGCCGAGCTCCGTCAGGCGGGCGCAGTGGTCGGTGACGGAGGCAGGGGACAGGCCGGTGAGCCGCGCGATGGTGCTGCGGGCCACCGGACCGTGCTCCAGCACGCACCGCAGCACGGTACGGGCACTGGTGCGCCGCCGGTCGGGATCGGCGGCGCGCGCCGGGCGGGCGGGGGAACGGGGCGGGGGTGCCACGGTACGAAGCATGGGGAACTTCCTCGGGAACGGGTCCGACACTGCGCCGTCGTACGGGAGTCGAGGCGCGCCGGATCCGCTCCGCACGCCTCGTCAGAGGAGGCGACAGGCGGCCGTGCCCACGCGTCGCAGATCGACGTGGCGACGCGAGGTGAAGTTCCGGGACTGGGCGACCATGGCCCGAAGCTAGCAAACGGCCTCGCCCGCTGCCCAGACCGTGACCGACGGGCGAGACGGCCCGCCCGGGCACGCCCGTCCGCGTTGGTGGATCCCTACAGCCGCCGCCGCACGCGTCCGTGTCGGCGACACCACGCCACCTCAGTGACCCGTGTCACCTCGGGTGAGGTGTGACCCCCCTCCTTTGTCCGGAGCCCACCAACTCCCTGACGGAGCCTTTGTCGAGCGCTGCTGGTGATCGGCACGGGGGCGCCGGTATAGCGTCGCCGTGTTCCCACTTGCCCTCACCCCGGGGAGTCCCCATGAGCACCGCCACCGTCACCTCCGCCCGGCCCGGACAGGTCCTCGCCGACCTCGTCCCCGCCTCCCGTGTCCGGGACGCGGCCCTCGTGCTCGGGGGCGCCGCCCTCACCGGTCTCGCCGCCCAGATCGCGGTGCCCGTCCCCGGCTCCCCGGTGCCGGTGACCGGCCAGACCTTCGCGGCGCTCCTCGTCGGCACCACCCTCGGCGCCCGCCGCGGCTTCGCCTCGCTCGCGGTGTACGCGCTGGTCGGCATGGCGGGCGTGCCGTGGTTCGCGGAGGGCAGGTCCGGGATGGGCATGCCGTCGTTCGGCTACATCCTCGGCATGCTGCTGGCGTCCGTCGTCGTGGGCGCGCTCGCCCGCCGCGGCGCCGACCGCTCCGCCTGGCGCACGGCCGGCACCATGCTGCTCGGCTCGGCGGTCATCTACGCCGTCGGCGTGCCGTACCTGGCCCTGGCCACCGGGATGTCCGCCTCCGCGGCGATCGCGGCCGGCCTGACCCCGTTCCTCGTCGGTGACGCGCTCAAGGCGGCGCTCGCGATGGGCCTGCTGCCGACTGCCTGGAAGCTCGTCGACAAGCGCTGACGACTCCACCGCACACGCCGAAGGGCTGGGCGGGCGCCGTTCACGGCGCCCGCCCAGCCCTTCGGCGTGTCATGTCCGGGAGTGCGGGTCAGCCCGCCCCCACCTCGTCCCGCTCCGGTGCGGCGGCCGCGCGCCGGCCGGCCAGCCGCTGCCGGACCAGGGAGATCGCCAGCACCACGGCCGCGACCAGCATCGTCAGCAGCATCGTGGACCGGCCGTCGTGCTCGGTGTCGGTGAGCATGTAGATCAGCACGAACACGATGAACCCGATGCTCAGCCAGGTCAGGTACGGGTACAGCCACATCCGCACGACCAGCTTCTCCGGCGCCTCCGCCTGGATGATCTTCCGCATCCGCAGCTGCGAGAAGCAGATCACCAGCCACACGAACAGCGCGACCGCGCCCGAGGAGTTGACCAGGAAGAGGAAGACGGAGTCGGGGAACTTGTAGTTGAAGAAGACCGCCACGAAGCCGAACACGACCGACACGAGGATCGCGGCACGCGGCACGCCCCGGTGGGTGGTCCGGGCGAACGACTTCGGCGCGTCCCCGCGCTCACCGAGCGAGTAGGCCATCCGGGAGGCCGTGTAGAGCCCGGAGTTGAGACAGGACAGCACGGACGTCAGCACGATGAAGTTCATGATCTGACCCGCGTGCGCGATGCCCAGCGAGTCCAGCGCGGCGACGTACGAGCCGTCCTCGGCGATGGCCTTGCTGTCCCAGGGGAGCAGGCAGACCACGACGAGGATCGAGCCGAGGTAGAAGACGCCGATCCGCCAGATGATGCTGTTGGTGGCCTTGGTGACGGCCCGCTGCGGGTCCTCCGACTCGCCGGCCGCCAGGGTGGCGATCTCGCTGCCCATGAAGGAGAACACCACGAGCAGGATGCCGGTGAGGATGGCGCCCGCGCCGTTCGGCAGGAAGCCGCCGTGGCCGGTCAGGTTGGACAGGCCCGCCTGCTCGCTGTCGACGCCGGGCAGCAGGCCGAACACGGCCAGCCCGCCGACGACGATGAACGCGCCGATGGCGACGACCTTGATGCCGGCGAACCAGAACTCGAACTCGCCGTAGGAGCCGACCGACGCCAGGTTCGTCGCGGTCAGCACCACCATCACGATGAGCGCCCAGCCCCACTGCGGGACGGCGGGTATCCACCCTTCGAGGATGGCGGCGCCCGCGGTCGCCTCCACGGCGAGCACGACGACCCAGAAGAACCAGTACAGCCAGCCGATGGTGAATCCGGCCCAGGGGCCGAGAGCCCGGTCGGCGTGCGCGGAGAAGGAGCCGGAGGTCGGGTTCGCCGCGGACATCTCACCGAGCATCCGCATCACCAGCACCACGAGCGTGCCGACGAGCGCGTACGACAGGAGGATGCCGGGACCGGCGGTGGCGATGCCGGTGCTGGAACCGACGAAGAGTCCGGCGCCGATGACACCGCCGATGGCGATCATCGACAGATGCCGGTTCTTGAGACCGGCCTGGAGCCCGGAGCCCGTGGACGGGCCTCCGGGGCCCTCGGGGCCGTTGTTACCGGCCTTGGTGAGGGTCGGCTGCGAAGTCATGTGGGGTCTTCCTTTGAGCCGGTTGAGCGGTACCCGTACGTGAGCTGCACGAGCTGCACCAGTGAAACGGAGGTGAACTTATACAGGAACCTTTGATTTCCAATCGTTACTTGAGCTTTTCCTGAGGTCCTATGGAACAGCTCACATTTTTCACGCGCCCCACCCCGCGCCGCTTCCCCACGGGGGCCGTGTCACACTCGACGCATGCGCGTGTATCTCGGCTCCGACCATGCGGGCTACGAACTGAAGAACCACCTCGTCGAGTGGCTCAAGGAGGCGGGGCACGAACCCGTCGACTGCGGCCCGCACATCTACGACGCCCAGGACGACTACCCGCCGTTCTGCCTCCGCGCCGCGGAGCGGACCGCCGCGGACCCCGGCTCCCTCGGCATCGTGATCGGCGGCTCCGGCAACGGCGAGCAGATCGCCGCCAACAAGGTCGAGGGCGTACGGGCCGCCCTGGCGTGGAGCGAGCAGACCGCCGCGCTGGGCCGCGAGCACAACGACGCCAACGTGGTGGCCGTCGGCGCGCGCATGCACAGCCAGGAGGAGGCGACGAAGTTCGTCGAGATCTTCCTCAACACCCCGTTCTCGGGTGACGAGCGCCACATCCGCCGGATCGACATGCTCTCCTCCTACGAGACCACCGGCGACCTCCCGCCGATCCCGGCGCACCACCCGCAGCAGTAACGACCGGACACAGACAGCGGAGCGAGCGAGGGGGACCGTGCCCGAGGGACACACCATCCACCGGCTGGCCGAGGACTACGCCAAAGCCTTCCGGGCGGACTCCTCCCTGCGCGTCACCAGCCCCCAGGGCAAGTTCAGCGACGCCGCGGCCCTCCTCGACCGCACCCCGCTGCGCACCACCGACGCCCACGGCAAGCACCTCTTCCTGGGCTTCGGCGACCCCGGCCACCCGGAGTGGGTGCACATCCACCTCGGCCTGTTCGGCAAGGTCACCTTCGGCCCCGCCCCGGCGCCGCCGCCCACCGACACCGTGCGGCTGCGCCTGACCGGCACCGCCGCCTACGTGGACCTGCGCGGGCCGACCACCTGCGCCCTGATCACGGAGCCCGAGAAGCGGGCGATACACGACCGGCTCGGCCCGGACCCGCTCCGGCCCGACGCCGACCCCGAGCGCGCCTGGCGCAGGATCAGCCGCAGCCGCACGACGATCGCCGCGCTCCTCATGGACCAGAAGGCCGTCGCGGGCGTCGGCAACGTCTACCGCGCCGAAGTCCTCTTCCGGCACGGCATCGACCCCTACCGGGCCGGCAAGGACCTCACCCGCGCCGAGTGGGACGCGATCTGGGACGACCTGGTCGCGCTGATGCGCGAGGGCGTCCGCACCAACCGCATCGACACCGTCCGCCCCGAGCACACCCCCGAGGCCATGGGCCGCCCGCCGCGCGTCGACGACCACGGCGGCGAGGTCTACGTCTACCGCCGGGCGAACCGGCCCTGCCACATCTGCGGCGGCGAGATCCGCACCGCCGGCCTCGCCGCCCGCAACCTCTTCTGGTGCCCGGGCTGCCAGCGGGCCTGACCACGGACGCGCGGCCTGTGAGGCACGCCGGCCGAAGGCCCGCCGCAGATCAGAAGCCGTGCGGCAGCCACGGCGCCGGGTCGCCGCCGAACGCCGCGGACGCCTCGGCCAGCGCCCCGCCCCGCAGCTCCCGCACCCGCCCGGCCGCGGCCAGCGCGGTCAGGCTCACCCCGCCCAGGTAGGCGGCGCCCAGCTCCCGCACCGACAGGGCGAGGTCGGCCGCGTCCCGGGTCGGCTCGCAGACCGCCCCCTTGGCGTCCCCGCTCAGCCGCCACCGCCCCGCGTTCCACGGGCAGAAGGCGTCCTCCACCTCCAGCACCACGTCCACCGGCGTCCGGTACGTGCGCGCCGCGAGCGCCGCATCCACCTCCACCGGACGCACGTACAGCGCGTCCCGCAACGCCGGGCGGCAGCGCCGCACGTCCTTCACCAGGTACTGCCAGGCATCGTCCACCGGCCGCCCCCGCACCCGCAGCGACGACGTCAGGTCCAGGTCGAACAGGAACCGCCACAGCGCCGCGGCCGCCGCCGGGTCCAGCGCGTCCAGGGCGCTCAGCGCCACCTCTCCGTCGGGCCCGCCCGGACCCCAGGACGGCTTCACCCGGAACCGCGCGTACCCGACCGTCGCGCCGTCGCGCTCGGCGACCACGCACTGCAGCGGCGACGCCCCGCCCCGCTCGCTTTCCGGGTCCAGCACCCCCACCTTCTCCCAGCCGGGCCGCCGCGCCAGCATCCCGGGCCGCCCCGGCACCAGCTGTGCGTAGACCGCCTCGCACGCGTCCAGCACCTCCGCCGGGTCCGCGTACCGCAGCCGTACGTCGTCCGTACCGGCCGGCACCGACAGACCGGCGCGCAGGGTGTCGATCTCCGCGTCGAGCTGGAAGGTCGCCGCTCCGTAGCCGAACCGGCCGTAGATCGCCGGCTCCGACGCCGTCAGCACCGCCAGCGGCTCGCCCCAGGATCGGATGTCGTCCAGCTGCCGGCGCATCATCGCGGTCAGCAGCCCGCGCCGCCGGTGGGTGGCGGCCACGCTCACCATCGTCACGCCCGCGGCCGGAACCGACGCCCCGCCGGGCACGGTCAGCCGGAAGGAGAAGGCGCCCCCGGACGCCACGCACCGGTCGCCGTCCCAGGCGGCCAGGAAACGGCCGAACTCGGTCAGGGCGCGCCACAGTTGCCGCTCCTCGTCGGCCTCCGGCAGCCCGCCGAAGGCCCGCAGCAGGTTCCCGTACGCGCTGTCCCACTCGTCCGGCTGCAGGCTGCGCAGTTCGGGCGCCGGGCCCGTGTGATCGACCATGGGGTCATGCCTACCAGGGCTCCGGAATCGGGTCGAGGCAATTTCCGCCGCCCGGGCCCCGGGACGGCCCCGGGTGAAGTTCACTGTGAGTCCGGTCCCCGTCAGAGGGGACAAGCTGGACCTCCCGTGCCAAGCGGCCGGTTGGATGGATAGGGTCCCGAACTGATGGCAGCAGGACGAGAGCGGCGCGCGGCGGCCGATACGTTCACGGCCCGGTTGAAGAAGCAGTGGCACCGGGCCCGCGTCGGCGTGCGCCGGGCAGCCGTCGACTACTTCCGCGGCGACGGCTCGGACTGGATCGCGCTCGCCGGACTGCTCCTCACCGTCCCGCTGATCGCGGCCGGCACCCTCGCCAACTCCGTGTGGTGCGCGCCGTCCGCCCTGTGCGTCCCGATCGTCGCGGGCGGCCTGCTGCTGCGCCCGGCCAGCCTGCTCGGGCTCTACGCGGCGGCGGCCACCGCGCTGATCGTGGAGGCGGTGCAACTCGGCCCGTACACCGAGGGTGTGGCCCGGGTCACCCCCGGCGTGGTGCTGGTCGTCGCGGCCTGCGGCTTCTTCGGGCTGCTCGTCGCCCAGTTCCGCAGCCGGGTCGGCGTGCCCTGGCGGCGCGGCGGCACCATGCTGTTCGACCTGCGCGAACGCATCCGCGTGCAGAGCAAGCTGCCCAAGCTGCCGACGGGCTGGCACCGGGAGATGGCGCTCCGTCCCGCGGGCGGCCAGTCCTTCTCCGGCGACTTCGTGGTCGCGGCACGCACCAACGGCGGACGCACCCTGGAGGTCGTCCTCACCGACGTCTCCGGCAAGGGCATGGACGCCGGTTCGCGCGCCCTGCTGCTGTCGGGCGCCTTCGGCGGCCTGCTCGGCAGCCTGCCCCCGCACGACTTCCTCCCTGCCGCCAACGGCTATCTGCTCCGCCAGGACTGGGACGAGGGCTTCGCCACCTCCATCCACCTGGTCCTCGACCTGGACTCCGGCGACTACGAGCTCTACTCCGCCGGACACCCGCCCGGCCTGCAGCTCAGCGCGGGCAGCGGCCGCTGGGAGGAGAAGGCCGCCGACGGGCCCCTGCTGGGCGTGTACGACGGCGCCCAGTTCGACCCGGTGAAGGGCTCGCTGCGCCCCGGCGACGTGCTGATGCTGTTCACGGACGGCCTGGTGGAGACCTCCGACCGGGACATGGTCGAGGGCATCGACCGGCTCACCGGCGAGGCCGACCGCTATGTCGCCGGCGGCTTCCACGGCGCCGCCTGGCACCTCATCGAGGCCGTCGCCAAGGACGTCAACGACGACCGGGCGCTGCTGCTGATCTGCCGCGAGGGCCCCACCGCGGCCGCGGCCCGCTGAGCCGCGCCGGGCACACTGTTCGCGTGAACCGGACACCGATCATGGACCTGGCCGAGGTCGAGGCCACCGCCCGCGCCGCGCACGCCGGCCAGACCGACAAGGCCGGGCGCCCCTACGCCGAGCACCTGCACGCGGTCGCCGAGGGCGTACGGCTGCGGGGCGGCGACGACGAGCAGATCGCGGCGGCCTGGCTGCACGACGCCGTGGAGGACGACAGGCTGAGCCCCGCGTGGCTGGAGGAGGCGGCGCTCACCCGGCGCACCAAGGACATCGTCCTCGCCGTGACCAAGCGGTCCGGCGAGCCGCCCGAGGAGTACGCGGCCCGCATCCTGTCCACGCCGGGCGCGCTGCTGGTGAAGGAGGCGGACCTGGCGCACAACGCCGACCCGGACCGCCTCGCCGTCCTCGACGACGCCACCCGCGCCCGGCTGGCCGACAAGTACGCGCGGATGCGGGCCCTTCTGGGCCTGGACGCGGGAACTTAGACGGAGACCTTCTCGCCCGGCACCCGCACCTCGACGGGCCGGTACTGCTCACGGATCCGGGCCGCCTCGCCCGCGTCCCGGCGGAACGCCCACTCCATGCGCGGCTCCACCACGCAGCGCAGGGCCCGCTGCACCGGCCGGGTGCACAGCAGCGTCACGGCGGCGGCCGCGAAGACGGTGAGTCCCAGCACACCGAGCGGCTCGTGCAGCGTGGGCCGGTCGTAGAAGTCCGTGTAGTTGCCCGCGCGCACCAGGAAGGCGTGCAGCAGGTAGCCGTAGACGGTGCCCGCGCCGAGGGACGTGAACCACATGCGGCGGCGCGGCACCCAGGCGAAGAAGCAGACGGTCGTCACCAGGGAGCAGCCGAGCGTGGCCCACACCATGACCGGGCCGGTCCACCAGGCGGTGCCCAACTCCTGGGCGGAGTCGCTGTGGTACAGCCAGCCGAGCCGCAGGTACGGCATCGTCGCCCAGGCCGTGAGCGCCGCCGCGACGAACACCGGCACGGACGCCAGGCGCACCGAGCGGCGCTTGACCATCCGGAAGTGCTCGGGACGCAGGGTCAGGCCCAGCACGAAGAAGGGGAGGAACTGCAGCACCCGCTGGAGCTCCAGGTCGTCGCCGATCTGGGGGGACACCGAAGCCAGCGCGGCGAGGACCAGCGACACCGGCAGCGGGTGCTTGACCGCCTTCCACACCGGTGTGGTGATCCGCCACACGAACAGTGCGCACAGGAACCACAGGTGGTAGGTGGGGTCCAGCAGCGTGATGCCGTGCCCCGGCTCGTCGTTGCCGTAGCGCTGGAAGAGGGAGTACGCGGTCTCGAAGACCACGTAGGGGACGACGACTCCGGTGATCAGCCGCCGGACGTGCTTGGGGCGCAGGTCGAAGCTGCGCGAGAAGTAGCCGGAGATGAGGATGAACGCCGGCATGTGGAAGGTGTAGACGACCCGGTAGGCCGTCTCGACCGCACCGTCGTCCAGGAGCTGCCCCCAGGCGTGGCCGACGGCCACCAGCACGATCGCCAGGTACTTGGCGTTGTCGAAGAAGGCGTCGCGCTGTCTGCCTCCCGGGGCGGGCCGGGAACCCTCCGGGGTCCGGGTGCGCGGGGTCGGCACTCCGTCCGCCGGCGTCTGCACCGGAGGGAGCGGCGTCCTGCTGTTGCCGTACGGTCGCTGCGAGTTCGTCACTGGCCCTCCCGGTGGTGGAACGGGGAGGCGGTCGGGGAGCTCGCTGCGCTTTCGGGGGACGAGGCAGCGTGGAACATCTCAGGCACCCTAGCGTCGTCTTCGGGAATCCGTAAAACGCCCGACGTCATTCCTGGTTATCGCGTTCGAGTACCCCGGAATCGGTAATGCGTGCATGGCGTGGGCGTGATGGGCAACACAGGTGAAGACGTGCTGTGCTGGCCCTCATGCGGGCCGTCCTTGTCAGGATTGTTCCGGATCAGTCCGGTCATGGGGGCGGGTGGGGACTCCGGTGACATGTCCCTTTGTGGGGGTGGAACAGGGGTTATTCGAATGGTCTGCGAACACAATGTGAGGGCGGGGAGGAGAAGGCGTCCGTAATTCCTGGGCAAGTGCTGACGGGGACGTCCAATTACTCGTTCGGGTGTTCCCTCGAATTGCCGTACGGGAAACAGGTGTTGCCCCTTCGTGTCCGGTACGGCGGCGACGGCGACGGGACGGCGGGACGGACGATGTGTCAGCCGCCGGTTAGGGCGGGCGTGTTGGTGGCACGATGGTTCTGGCGGGGTGCGCGGGGATGCGTCGCCCGGGCCGGGGAAGCCGAACCGACCAAGGGTGTGATCAGTTGTGGCCATTTCACTGTCAGTGGTGCTGCTGTTGGCGATCATCCTGGTGGTGCTGCTGAGAGGTGGCTCCATCAAGGCCGGGCCGGCGATCGTCGCCGTCCTCTTCGGCTTCTTCCTCGCCTCGACGGGCATGGCCGACGACATCCAGCGCTTCCTGGACTCGATAGCCGAGATGATCAACTCCATCAGCTTCTGACCCCGCCCCACGGCAGAGCTCCGCGCGGGAGGCGCCCGGTCCCGCCCGGCGGTACGGGGCCGCCCGAGGCGGCCGGTCCCGAGGGACGACGAAGGCCCAGGGAGTGGGCGTACACCCTCTCACCTGGGCCTTCGGCCGTTCAGAGCGGGCGACGGGAATCGAACCCGCGTAGCCAGTTTGGAAGACTGGGGCTCTACCATTGAGCTACGCCCGCACGGTGCGCGCCGCGCGTCCGTGACCGCGGCACCGACAGGCATCGTAGCGGGTCGTGCGCCCTCGCCGCACACCCCGTGTCCTGCCGGCCGCCGGGCGGTGCTCCGCGGCCCGTAAAGGCGGCGGCCCTTTCGCCCGCGTGCATGTACCCTACGGATCGCACCAGACGGGGTGTGGCGCAGCTTGGTAGCGCGTCCGCTTTGGGAGCGGAAGGCCGTGGGTTCAAATCCCGCCACCCCGACCAGCCACCTGCTCACCATCGGTGAACGCCTTTTGGGTGCCGCAGCCGCTGCCGTTACTATGCAAGCTGCACGCCCGTGTGTCTCTGAAAGTCCTCCGGGCGGCGAATCGGCCGGACCGCTCTGGTCCCGGCAGAACCCGAGAAGTCAGCCACAAGGAGACCGAACCGTGAAGAGCGCCGTGGAGACCCTGAACCCGACCCGGGTTCGGCTCACTGTCGAGGTGCCCTTCGAGGAGCTCAAGGACAGCCTCGACGCGGCGTACAAGAAGATCAACCAGCAGGTCACGGTGAAGGGCTTCCGCAAGGGCAAGGTCCCGGCCCGGGTCATCGACCAGCGCTTCGGCCGTGGTGCGGTCCTGGAGGAGGCGGTCAACGACGCCCTCCCGAAGTTCTACACCGACGCCGTGAACGAGGCGGAGCTGAGCCCTCTGGGCCAGCCCGAGGTCGACATCACGGAGCTGAAGGACGGCGAGACGCTGAACTTCACCGCCGAGGTCGACATCCGCCCGGCCATCGAGATCCCGGACTACTCCGGCATCGAGGTCGAGGTCGACGCCGTCGAGGTCACCGACGAGGACGTGGAGAAGTCGGTGGAGCAGCTCCGTGAGCGCTTCGCCTCCACGACCCCGGTCGAGCGGGCCGCCGAGGACGGCGACGTGGTCACCATCGACCTCGAGGCCAAGGTCGACGGAGAGGTCCTCGAGGACGGCGTCGCCAGCGGCGTCTCCTACACGATCGGCTCCGGTGAGCTGCTGGACGGCATCGACGACGCCGTGAAGGGCCTGGAGGCCGGTGGCGAGGCCACCTTCACCTCCGAGCTGAAGGGCGGCTCGGCGGCCGGCAAGGAGGCCGAGGTCACCGTCAAGGTCACCCAGGTCGCCAAGCGTGAGCTGCCCGAGCTGGACGACGAGTTCGCCCAGCTCGCCTCCGAGTTCGACACCCTCGAGGAGCTGAAGGCGGACAGCCGCAAGCGTCTCGAGAACATGAAGCAGTACGACCAGGCCACGCAGGCCCAGGAGCGCGTCCTGGACAAGCTGCTCGAGCTGGTCGAGGTGCCCGTCCCCGAGAAGCTGCTCGAGGACGAGATCAACACCCGCAAGCACAACCTCGAGCACCACCAGCTGGGCCAGATGGGCCTGGACCTCGCGAAGTACCTGGAGATCCAGGGCAAGACCGAGGAGGAGTTCGAGAACGAGACCCGCGAGGCCGCGATCAAGGGCATCAAGACCCAGTTCGTGCTCGACGAGCTCGTGAAGCAGGAGAAGCTCAACGTCAACCAGGAGGAGCTCACCGAGCACCTCATGCGGCGTGCGGCCTCCTCCGGCATGTCGCCCGACCAGTTCGCCCAGGCGGTCGTCGAGCAGGGCCAGGTCCCGCTGCTCGTCGGCGAGGTCGCCCGCGGCAAGGCGCTGGCCGTCGTGGTCGAGAAGGCCACGGTCAAGGACACCAACGGCGAGATCGTCGACCTCGAGGACGACGAGGACGAGGCCGCCGAGGCCGAGACCTCCGAGGCCGCGGCCGACGAGAAGGCCGAGGAGAAGACCGAGGGCTGAGCCCCGGCAGCGGTGATCATGTGAGAAGGCCCCGGGGCGCCAGCCCCGGGGCCTTCTCGCCACCGCCGGGGCGGCACGCCCCAGGGGCGCGGAGAACCGCGCGGGCAACCACGGCGCACCCGCACCCGACTACGCCCCCGGCGAACACTCCCATCTCCGGGATTCCCCGAAGGGACCCGCGCGTTAGGGTCCATGAATACCAGGGCAGTGGAGTCTCCGATACGGCTCCCGCCCCGCAGGGAACACGTGAGACGGCCCGGCGCCGTCGTAAGACGAGCAGGTGGATACGTGACGAATCTGATGCCTTCAGCCGCCGGCGAGCCTTCCATCGGTGGTGGCCTCGGCGACCAGGTCTACAACCGGCTGCTCGGCGAGCGGATCATCTTCCTCGGCCAGCCGGTCGACGACGACATCGCGAACAAGATCACCGCACAGCTGCTGCTCCTTGCCTCGGACCCCGACAAGGACATCTACCTCTACATCAACAGCCCCGGCGGTTCGATCACGGCCGGCATGGCGATCTACGACACCATGCAGTACATCAAGAACGACGTGGTGACGATCGCCATGGGTCTCGCGGCGTCCATGGGGCAGTTCCTGCTCAGCGCGGGCACGCCCGGCAAGCGCTTCGCGCTGCCCAACGCCGAGATCCTGATCCACCAGCCCTCCGCAGGCCTCGCCGGCTCCGCCTCGGACATCAAGATCCACGCCGAGCGGCTGCTGCACACCAAGCGGCGCATGGCCGAGCTCACCGCCCAGCACACGGGCCAGACGGTCGAGCAGATCACCCGTGACTCGGACCGCGACCGCTGGTTCGACGCCTTCGAGGCCAAGGAGTACGGCCTCATCGACGACGTGATCGCCACGGCCGCCGGCATGCCGGGCGGCGGCGGCACCGGGGCCTGAGAGGTGCTGCGAGGCTCCACGAGCCCCGTAGGACCCCGCCCGGGCCCGTGACCGAGCCCGGGGCCCCAGCAGCCCCAGCCGACCGCCTCAGCCCCTTTCAGGAGACACCGTGAACGCATTCCCCGGCAGCGGGATCTACGACCGTATGCAGGCCGTGCAGGACATGACCGGCTCGCAGGGCCGCTACACCGGTCCGCAGGCCGAGTCCCGTTACGTCATTCCGCGCTTCGTCGAGCGCACCTCCCAGGGCATCCGCGAGTACGACCCGTACGCGAAGCTCTTCGAGGAGCGCGTGATCTTCCTCGGCGTGCAGATCGACGACGCCTCCGCCAACGACGTCATGGCGCAGCTGCTGTGCCTGGAGTCGATGGACCCCGACCGGGACATCTCGGTCTACATCAACAGCCCCGGCGGCTCCTTCACCGCGCTCACCGCGATCTACGACACGATGCAGTACGTGAAGCCGGACATCCAGACGGTGTGCATGGGCCAGGCGGCCTCGGCCGCCGCCGTCCTGCTCGCCGCCGGCACGCCCGGCAAGCGCATGGCGCTGCCGAACGCCCGGGTGCTGATCCACCAGCCGTACAGCGAGACCGGCCGCGGTCAGGTCTCCGACCTGGAGATCGCCGCCAACGAGATCCTCCGTATGCGCACGCAGCTGGAGGACATGCTGGCCAAGCACTCCACCCGTCCGATCGAGAAGATCCGCGAGGACATCGAGCGCGACAAGATCCTCACGGCCGAGGACGCGCTGGAGTACGGCCTGATCGACCAGATCATCACCACCCGGAAGATGGACAACTCCAGCCTGCGCTGATGCGGGGCTGGGGTGTAACGTCTGCCGCCCCTTGGCACGGTTTGGCACGGTCCACGTCAAAGTGAACCGTGCCAAGGGGGGCCCGAACGGGGGGCCAGGCAAGGTACCGTCGGACATAAGGCAGCACCAGGAGCCGCCGGACACGGACGTCCGGTCGTCTCCCAGGCGAAGGGGAAGCACACCGTGGCACGCATCGGTGACGGCGGCGATCTGCTCAAGTGCTCGTTCTGCGGCAAGAGCCAGAAGCAGGTCAAGAAGCTCATCGCAGGGCCCGGTGTGTACATCTGCGACGAGTGCATCGACCTCTGCAACGAGATCATCGAGGAGGAGCTCGCAGAGACCAGCGAGGTCCGCTGGGAGGAGCTCCCCAAGCCCCGCGAGATCTACGAGTTCCTCGAGGGGTACGTGGTGGGCCAGGAGGCGGCCAAGAAGGCGCTCTCCGTGGCGGTCTACAACCACTACAAGCGCGTCCAGGCCGGCGAGAACGGCGGCGCCCAGGGCCGTGACGACGCCATCGAGCTGGCGAAGTCCAACATCCTGCTGCTGGGCCCCACGGGCTCCGGCAAGACCCTGCTGGCGCAGACCCTCGCCCGCATGCTGAACGTCCCCTTCGCGATCGCCGACGCCACGGCGCTCACCGAGGCCGGCTACGTCGGCGAGGACGTCGAGAACATCCTGCTCAAGCTGATCCAGGCGGCCGACTACGACGTCAAGAAGGCCGAGACCGGGATCATCTACATCGACGAGATCGACAAGGTCGCCCGGAAGAGCGAAAACCCGTCGATCACCCGGGACGTGAGCGGCGAGGGCGTGCAGCAGGCGCTGCTGAAGATCCTCGAGGGCACCACCGCCTCCGTGCCGCCGCAGGGCGGGCGCAAGCACCCGCACCAGGAGTTCATCCAGATCGACACGACGAACGTGCTGTTCATCGTGGGCGGCGCCTTCGCCGGTCTTGAGAAGATCATCGAGGGCCGGGCGGGCGCCAAGGGCATCGGCTTCGGCGCGACGATCCGCTCCAAGCGGGAGATGGAGTCCAAGGACCAGTTCGAGGAGGTCATGCCGGAGGACCTGGTCAAGTTCGGCATGATCCCCGAGTTCATCGGCCGGCTCCCCGTCATCACCAGCGTGCACAACCTCGACCGTGAGGCGCTGCTGCAGATCCTCGTCGAGCCGCGCAACGCCCTGGTGAAGCAGTACCAAAGGCTGTTCGAACTCGACGGTGTGGAGCTGGACTTCGAGCGTGAGGCGCTGGAGGCCATCGCCGACCAGGCGATCCTGCGCCAGACCGGCGCCCGCGGCCTGCGCGCCATCATGGAGGAGGTCCTCCAGGGCGTGATGTACGAGGTGCCGTCCCGCAAGGACGTGGCCCGTGTGGTCATCACCGCGGACGTGGTGCTCTCCAACGTCAACCCGACGCTCATCCCGCGCGACTCGCGCGGCCGCGGCTCGGGCGAGCAGAAGACGGCGTAGCCCCTGGCACACGGAAAGGGCGTCCGGCGCACTGCGCCGGACGCCCTTTCCGTGTGTTCAGCCGCCTACTTGGCGACCCGCACGTCCTTGCGGACGTCGGCGGCCATCCCGGCGGACTCGTCGAGCGAGTAGGTCTTGCCGGTGGCGGTCGGCTCGACCACGGCGAGCGTGCTGTAGTCGGCCCACACGCACATGAAGGTCGTCTGCTCCTTCTTGGTGACCGGGTGCTGGGTCTCCGCCTCCTGGCACTTCATCACGGCGCCGTCCAGCCCGTCGGGGGACACCGACTTGGGCTCGCCCACCAGCGTGACCTTCTCGTCGTCGGTGTTCTTGTGCATCTGCGTGAACATCACGTCGAGGGCCTTCTCCGGGTCCTCGACCTTGCCGTAGACGCCGAAGTAGGTGATGTTCTCCGCGCTCTGCAGCTTCGCCAGGTCGGCCGGGTCCTCGGGGTCCAGCTTCGTGAGGTCGGTGGTGGAGTAGACGGCGCCCACCGAGGTGGCGTCGCTCACCCCGGCCTTCGCCAGATCCTTCTCGTCGCTGGAGCTGGCCGACTCCTCCTGCGCCGGGCCCTGACGGTCGTACTTGTCCGAGAGGACCGACGCGGGCGCGGTCAGCTTGTGCGGGCCGTCGTCCTCCAGGCCGCCGGCGCCCCCGCCGCCGCCGATCAGGAAGTAGGCGCCCACACCGATGGCCGCGACGACCGCGACCGCGCCGACGATGATCCCGGCCTTCTTGCCGCCTGAGCCGGACGTCGGGGGCTGGGGCGGCGTGCCGTACTGGGGCTGCTGGCCGTAGGGCGGCTGCTGCGGCGGGACACCCGGGTGTCCCGGCTGCTGCGGGTAGCCGTAGCCGGGCTGGGCCGGCGGGGGCGTCTGCTGGGGGTAGCCGTAGCCGGGCTGCGGCTGGGGCGGGGTCTGCGGCTGCTGGCCGTACGGTCCCGGCTGCTGGCCGTACGGGCCGGGCTGCTGGGGCTGCCCGCCGTACGGGCCCGGCTGGTTGAAGCTCATGACTGGGTTCCCCCTCGTGTTCGCTGCTGCGGTGCCGTCAGACCTTGACGCGGATCTGCTCGCGGAGCCTGGTGGTCAGGTCGACCGCCGTGTCCTTGCCCACCCCCGTGCCGGCGTTGTCGCCGGGCGAGACCATGCCGACCGTGCTGTGGTCGGCCCAGGCGCAGAACCAGTCCGTCGACTCCTTCTTGGTGAGCGCGTTCGTGCTCTTCGTCGACTGGCACTTGGCCACCGTACCGGCGATCTCGACCTCCTCGGGCTCGCCGACGAGCTCCGCGTTCTCCATGCCCCCGGTGTTCTGCTCCGAGCTCTTCTCCACCTGCTCCTGGATGTTGGCGAAGAACTTGTCCAGCGTCTTCTGCGGGTCGGCGATCTCGCCGTAACCGCCCACCATGGTGATGCCCTTGGCGGTCAGCAGTTCCGACTGGTCGGGGAAGTCGCCCGCGGTGCTGGGGTCGGCCGGGTCGTAGTTGCCGAAGTCGGCGGTGGACCACTGGCCGAGGATGGCGGTGCCGTTCTCGACCCCGCTCTTCTCCATGTCCTGCGCGGTCTCCGAGCCGCTCTCCTCGGAGCCGTCGCCGAATCGCTGGTACTCGTCCAGCACGGTCTTCGGCACGGTCAGCTTGTGCGGGCCGTCGTCCGTCAGGCCGGCCGCGGTGCTGCCGCCGTCGCCGCCCATGAGGAGGTACGCGCCGACGCCGATGGCCGTGACGACCGCGACGGCGCCGACGACGATCGCGGCCACCTTGCCGCCGCCACCGCGGCCGGAGGCGGGGGGCTGGGACGGCATGCCGTACTGGGGCTGGGCGTACGGCGGCTGCTGTCCGTACTGCGGCCGGCCGTACGGGGGCTGCTGCGGCGGCACTCCGGGGTGCTGCTGCGGGTAGCCGTAGCCGGGCTGGGCCGGCGGGGGCGTCTGCTGGGGGTAGCCGTAACCGGGCTGCGGGGTCTGCGGCTGTCCGCCGTACGGTCCCTGCTGTCCGTACGGACCGGGCTGCTGCGGCTGCCCGCCGTACGGCCCCGGCTGGTGGTGACTCATGACTCGGTTCCCCTCGAGACGCTCAGCTTCTGCTGACATCCTGGCTCAGAGCCGACGACTCCAGACCGGCGGGGGTCGCACCGTTACAAAGGAAACGCGTTTCGGGACACCACCGTGACGCCTCTAAACTGGGCGCGTGACCGACAACGCTCAGCAGCAGCCACCAGCGCCCACGACCGAACTGCCGACCCAGTACGCGCCGGCCGACGTAGAGGGGCCGCTGTACGAGCGCTGGGTGGAGCGGGGTTACTTCGAGGCGGACGAGAAGAGCGACAAGCCTCCGTACACCATCGTCATCCCCCCGCCGAACGTCACCGGCAGCCTGCACCTGGGCCACGCCTTCGAGCACACGCTGATCGACGCCCTCACCCGCCGCAAGCGCATGCAGGGCTACGAGACGCTGTGGCAGCCCGGCATGGACCACGCCGGCATCGCCACGCAGAACGTGGTCGAGCGTGAGCTCGCCAAGGAGGGCAAGTCCCGCCACGACCTGGGCCGCGAGGCGTTCGTCGAGCGGGTCTGGAAGTGGAAGGCGGAGTCCGGCGGCCAGATCAGCGGCCAGATGCGCCGCCTCGGCGACGGCGTCGCCTGGTCGCGTGAGCGCTTCACCATGGACGAGGGCCTGTCCAGGGCCGTCCAGACGATCTTCAAGCGGCTCTACGACGACGAGCTGATCTACCGCGCCGAGCGCATCATCAACTGGTGCCCGCGCTGTCTGACCGCGATCTCCGACATCGAGGTCAACTACCAGGACGACGACGGTGAGCTCGTCTCCATGAAGTACGGCGAGGGCGACGAGACCATCGTCGTCGCCACCACCCGCGCGGAGACGATGCTCGGCGACACGGCCGTCGCCGTCCACCCCGAGGACGAGCGCTACAAGCACCTCGTCGGCAAGCTCGTCAAGCTGCCGCTGACCGACCGCTCCATCCCGGTCGTCGCGGACGAGCACGTCGACCCCGAGTTCGGCACCGGCGCCGTCAAGGTGACGCCCGCCCACGACCCGAACGACTTCGAGATCGGCCAGCGCCACGACCTGCCGTCCATCGCCGTGATGGACGAACACGCCGTCATCACCGCGCACGGCCCCTTCCAGGGCCTGGACCGCCTCGAGGCCCGCTCCGCCATCGTCGCCGCGCTGCGCGCCGAGGGCCGGATCGTCGCCGAGAAGCGCCCCTACGTCCACTCCGTCGGCCACTGCTCGCGGTGCAGCACCACCATCGAGCCGCGGCTGTCCATGCAGTGGTGGGTCAAGGTCGGCCCGCTCGCCAAGGCCGCCGGTGACGCGGTCCGCGACGGCCGCGTCAAGATCCACCCGCAGGAGATGGAGAAGCGCTACTTCGACTGGGTCGACAACCTCCACGACTGGTGCATCTCGCGCCAGTTGTGGTGGGGCCACCGCATCCCCGTCTGGTACGGGCCGGACGGCGAGGTCGTCTGCGTCGGACCGGACGATGAGCCGCCGAGCGGCGAGGGCTGGCGCCAGGACTCCGACGTCCTCGACACCTGGTTCTCCTCGGGCCTGTGGCCGTTCTCCACGCTGGGCTGGCCCGAGCGGACCGAGTCGCTCGCGAAGTTCTACCCGAACTCCGTCCTGCTCACCGGCTACGACATCCTCTTCTTCTGGGTCGCCCGGATGATGATGTTCGGCCTCTACGCGATGGACGGCACCCCGCCGTTCCACACCATCGCCCTGCACGGCATGGTCCGTGACCAGAACGGCAAGAAGATGTCCAAGTCCTTCGGGAACGTGGTCAACCCGCTGGACTGGATGGACAAGTACGGCTCCGACGCGCTCCGCTTCACCCTGGCGCGCGGCGCCAACCCCGGCGTGGACGTGCCGATCGGGGAGGACTGGGTCCAGGGCTCGCGGAACTTCGCCAACAAGATCTGGAACGCCACGCGCTTCGCGCTGATGAACGGTGCGACGGTCGAGGGCGAGCTGCCGGACGCCTCCCGGATGTCGCCCACCGACCGCTGGATCCTGTCCCGGCTGAACTCGGTGGTCGCCGAGGTCGACGCGTACTACGACGACTACCAGTTCGCCAAGCTCTCGGACGCGCTGTTCCACTTCGCCTGGGACGAGGTCTTCGACTGGTACGTGGAGCTGTCCAAGACGACGTTCCAGGCGGGCGGCGAGGCGGCCGAGGTCAGCAAGCGCGTCCTCGGCGAGGTCCTCGACGTCACGCTGCGGCTGCTGCACCCGGTCGTCCCGTTCGTCACCGAGACGCTGTGGACGACGCTGACCGGCGGCGAGTCCGTCGTCATCGCCGACTGGCCGGCCGACAGCGGCTTCCGCGACGAGGCCGCCGAGCGGGAGATCGGGACGCTCCAGTCGGTGATCACCGAGGTCCGCCGGTTCCGCGCCGACCAGGGCCTCCAGCCCGGCCAGCGGGTCCCGGCCCGGCTGACGCTGGAGGGCACCGCCCTCGCCGCGCACGAACCGGCCATCCGCCAGCTGCTGCGTCTCCAGCCGGAGGGCGACTCCTTCACGGCGACCGCGACCCTGCCCGTCGCCGGTGTCGAGGTCGCGCTGGACCTGTCCGGCGTGATCGACGTCGCCGCCGAGCGCAAGCGGCTCGCCAAGGACCTCGCCGCCGCGGAGAAGGAGCAGGCCCAGGCGACCGCGAAGCTCGGCAACGAGGCGTTCCTGGCGAAGGCCCCGGACCACGTGGTCGACAAGATCCGCACGCGGCTCGCCAAGGCGGAGGAGGACATCGTCCGCATCCGCACCCAGCTCGAGCGGCTGCCCCAGGCCTGACGCCCGGCCCGCAGTCCGTACGGCCCCCGACCGGTACCTCCCGGCCGGGGGCCGTTCACGTCGTGGTGGCGGCCCCGTAACCCGGCGGGGGGAACCTGTCGGCTCCGCCCGCCCACAGGCCGACGCCGCCAGGAGCGCCCCGCCGATGTCCTCAGCCACGTCCCCCGCCGCCGCACCGCAAGCGCCGGACCGCGCCACCGGCCGGGAGCGGCGGTACGACATCGACCTGCTGCGGGTGCTGTGCACCGCCGCCGTCGTCCTGGTGCACGCCTCCGCCGAGTTCATCGACGCCGGGCACCGCACCACCGGGATCCTCGGGGACACGGCGGGCCGGTACGCCGTGCCCGCGTTCTTCGCGATGGCGGGCTGGGCCGCGCTGTCCGGTGCGCCGGTGCGGGACGAGGCCCGGCTGCTGGCCCGGCTGGGCCGGATCCTGCGCCCGATGGCCCTCTGGACGGCCCTCTACCTGCTGGCGTCCTACGTGTTCGGCGGGAACCGGGGCCAGGCGGGCGAGGAGGCCGTGCGGGCCCTCTTCGGGTCCGTGGAGGCGGCCTTCCACCTCTGGTACCTGTACGCCTACGTCCCCCTGCTCCTGCTGCTCGGCGTCGTGGTGCTGGTGGTGCGGGGGCGTGCCCTGCCCCGCCGTTCGGCGGTGCTGCTGGCCGCCCTGGCCGTCGCACCGGCGCTCCTCGGGGACATGACGACGCTCACCGGGTGGGCGCCGCCCGACTGGGCGTGGTCGGTGCCGCTGTCCTCGGTGGTGTACGCGGTGGCCGGCGCCGCGCTGCTCGCCGCTCCGCGCCGCGGCCCGCGCGCGCTGTGGGCGGCGGCCGCCGCGGTGACGCTCGTCGTCCTCGCCGTGTACCAGCTCACGGTGCGCCACCCCGCCGCGTACGGCAGCGCCGCGGTGGCCGCGGTGACGTTCGCGGTGCTCGGGACGGTGGCCGGGGTGCGGGTGCCGGAGCGGGCCCGGCCGCTGCTGGCGCGGCTGTCGGACGCGTCGTTCGGGACGTACCTGGTGCACCTGGTGTTCGTGACGCTGCTGGCCGGGCCGGTCGCCGGGCACCTGCCGGCAGGGCCCTGGGCCCCGGTGGCGCTCGCCGTGACCACGGTGGCGGCGGCCGCGCTGTCCTTCGCCGTGAGCCTGCTGTGGGGGCGCCTGGGGTGGCGCCCCTGGCTCGGCTGAGCCGGCAGCGGGGTGTGCGGGGGGCCACCCGCGCCGCTCCGTAGACTGGGGACCGTGAGCGAGCGCCCAGATTCAGCAGGTCCCGACCCGGACGACACCTTCGACGAGTTCGCGGAGCTCGTGGAGGAGGAGACCCGCCGCGACCCCGACCTGGCGGTGATCGAGGCCGGCAGCCGTACGTTGCGCACCCAGGGCGGGCCGCCGCAGGCGGACGTCCCGGCGCGCCCCGCCGACCCCGAGGTCGACAAGGCCCTGCGCGAGGTGGAGGCGGAGCTCGCCACCCGCTGGGGCGAGACCAAGCTCGAGCCCTCCGTGGACCGTATCTCCGCCCTGATGGACGTCCTGGGCGAGCCACAGCGTTCGTACCCCTCGATCCACATCACCGGCACCAACGGCAAGACCTCCACCGCCCGGATGATCGAGGCGCTGCTCGGCGCCTTCGACCTGCGCACCGGCCGCTACACCTCCCCGCACGTCCAGTCGGTCACCGAGCGGATCAGCCTCGACGGGGCGCCCGTCTCCGCCGAGCGGTTCATCGAGACGTACCAGGACGTCAAGCCGTACGTGGAGATGGTCGACGCCGCGCAGGAGTACCGGCTGTCCTTCTTCGAGGTGCTGACCGGCATGGCCTACGCCGCCTTCGCCGACGCGCCCGTGGACGTGGCCGTCGTCGAGGTCGGCATGGGCGGCACCTGGGACGCGACGAACGTGATCGACGCCGGGGTCGCCGTGGTGACGCCGATCGACCTGGACCACACCGACCGGCTGGGCACCACGCCCGCCGAGATCGCCACCGAGAAGGCCGGCATCGTCAAGCAGGACGCGACGGTGATCATGGCGCAGCAGCCGGTGGACGCGGCGCAGGTGCTGTTGCGGAAGGCCGTCGAGGTGGGCGCCACCGTGGCCCGTGAAGGCCTGGAGTTCGGCGTCCTGGACCGGCAGGTCGCCGTCGGCGGCCAGCTGATGACGCTGCGCGGGCTGGGCGGTGAGTACACCGAGGTGTACCTGCCGCTGCACGGAGCGCACCAGGCGCACAACGCGGCGGTGGCCCTCGCGGCCGTCGAGGCGTTCTTCGGCGTCGGCTCCCAGCACGCCCAGCCGCTCGACATCGACACGGTGCGCAAGGCGTTCGCCTCCGTCGCCTCGCCGGGCCGCATGGAGGTCGTGCGCAGGTCGCCGACCGTCGTGCTGGACGCCGCCCACAACCCGGCCGGCGCGCGGGCGGCGGCCGACACGATCGGGGAGGCCTTCCAGTTCAGCCGCCTCATCGGCGTCGTCGGCGCGAGCCGCGACAAGAACGTACGCGAACTGCTGGAGGCGTTCGAGCCGATCTTCGCCGAGGTCGTCGTCACCCAGAACACCAGCCACCGCGCGATGGACGCCGACGAGCTGGCCGCCATCGCCGTGGAGGTGTTCGGGGAGGACCGGGTGCAGGTCGAGCCGCGGCTGCCGGACGCCCTGGAGGCCGCGATCACGCTGGCCGAGGAGGAGGGCGAGTTCGCCGGCGGCGGTGTGCTCGTCACCGGTTCCGTCATCACGGTCGGCGAGGCCCGGCTACTCCTGGGGAAGGGCTGACATCCCGTGCGTACGCTCTGTTCTTCGACACTGATCGGCGAGTTCTTCGTCATCGGGTTCGCCGGTCTTGTCGCCATGAAGCAGCCCGACCTGTCGACCGGCACGGTGTGGACGGTCTGCGGCATCGCGATGTTCCTGTCCGTGGCGCTGTGCGGGATGGTCGGCCGGCCGGGCGGGGTCGCCCTCGGGTGGGCGCTGCAGATCGCGCTCATCGCCTCCGGCGTGTTCGTCCCGATGATGTTCTTCATGGGCGCGGTGTTCGCGCTGCTGTGGTGGGCGTCGGTGCACTTCGGGCGAAAGGTGGACGAGGCGAAGGCCCGTTTCGCCGCACAGGCGGAACAGCCCGACACTGCGTGACGGGCCGTCCGACACGCCCGGTAATCTCGGTGCCCCGCACCATTTGACCCACAAGGAGCCCGCAGTGAGCCAGCGCACCCTCGTCCTCCTCAAGCCCGACGCCGTCCGTCGTGGCCTGACCGGCGAGATCATCAGCCGCATCGAGCGCAAGGCCGGCTGGAGGATCACGGCGCTGGAGCTGCGCACGCTGGACCAGGACACGCTGGAGCAGCACTACGGAGAGCACAAGGGCAAGCCCTTCTACGAGCCGCTGGTGGAGTTCATGGCGTCCGGCCCGGTCGTCGCGATGATCGTCGAGGGCGAGCGGGTCATCGAGGGCCTGCGCCAGCTCGCCGGACCGACCGACCCCATCGCCGCCGCCCCGGGCTCGATCCGCGGCGACTACGGCGTGATCGTGCGGGAGAACCTGATCCACGCGTCCGACTCGGAGGAGTCCTCGGCGCGCGAGATCAAGATCTTCTTCCCGGGCCGCGCCTGAGCGTTCCCCGGCGCGCGCCGGTCGCGTCCGTGACCGGCGCGCCTGCCCCTGACGGGTCCCGGCGGTGACCCGGTGCGGCCGCGCGGACACACGGGGGCGTCGCCGCGCGCACGGGCGTGCCGCCCCGACGAAATCCGCGCATAACGATCACATCGCGGACGCGGCCCGGTTGTTTGTCGTACCTCGCATGGTCTGAGAGCTTTGCCCTCGGGCCTTTTCTGGCATATGCATGGCGTTCGGGGGAACGGATGCCCCCGTTGGCCCGTCTCCAAAGGCAGGGCGACGCGCCATCTGATGACAATGGCGGAGACCCTCGCACAGTGTGCGCGAAGGCACGTCTACCATGGACGCCATCGCGTCACCGCACCCACCTCGCCGACCTGAAAAGCCCTCAAAAGCTCGTGGGAAGGCCAGACGAATCCTGATGGGGAACTCAATGTCGTTCATCGGCCGTGACATGGCTGTCGACCTCGGGACCGCCAACACGCTGGTGTACGTCAGGGGTCGCGGAATCGTACTCAACGAGCCGTCCGTCGTCGCGATCAACACCAACACCGGTGGCATCCTCGCGGTCGGTGCCGAAGCGAAGAAGATGATCGGACGCACGCCGGGCAACATCGTCGCCGTGCGCCCCCTGAAGGACGGCGTCATCGCCGACTTCGAGATCACCGAGCGGATGCTCCGCTACTTCATCCTGAAGATCCACAAGCGGCGGTATCTGGCTCGCCCGCGGGTCGTCGTCTGCGTGCCCTCCGGCATCACGGGCGTCGAGCGCCGCGCCGTCATCGAGGCGTCGTCCCAGGCCGGCGCCCGCCAGGTGCACATCATCGAGGAGCCCATGGCGGCCGCCATCGGCTCCGGTCTGCCGGTCCACGAGGCCACCGGCAACATGGTGGTGGACATCGGCGGAGGCACGACGGAGGTCGCGGTCATCTCCCTCGGCGGCATCGTCACCGCCCAGTCCATCCGCGTCGCGGGCGACGAGCTGGACAACGCCATCATCCAGCACATCAAGAAGGAGTACTCGCTCCTGCTGGGTGAGCGGACGGCGGAACAGATCAAGATCACGATCGGTTCGGCGTACGACCTCGACACCGACGAGCACACCGAAATCCGCGGCCGGGACCTCGTCTCCGGACTGCCGAAGACCGTGGTGATCTCCGCCGCCGAAGTGCGCAAGGCGATCGAGGAACCGGTCAACGCCATCGTGGACGCGGTCAAGACGACCCTCGACAAGTGCCCGCCCGAGCTGTCCGGCGACATCATGGACCGCGGCATCGTGCTCACCGGCGGCGGCGCCCTGCTGCGCGGACTCGACGAGCGGCTGCGCCGGGAGACCGGCATGCCGATCCACATCGCCGAGGACCCGCTGGACAGCGTGGCGCTCGGCTCCGGCAAGTGCGTCGAGGAGTTCGAGGCGCTGCAGCAGGTCCTGGACGCCCAGCCCCGCCGATGACACACCGCCACGACTCCGCCGTACGGGACCTTCCCTCCCGTGCGGCGGAGCGCTGGTGTCGAGGGACGATCCGGGCGGTGACGCCCCGAAGACCCCTCACGCCACCTGAAACCTGAACAGAAACCACCTCATACCCGTTCTCGACGAGGAAGGCACGGCCGCCGCACGTGAGGGACACGAAAGAGAGCCGGCTGCTCCTGGTGCTGCTGATCGCCATCGCGTTCGCGCTGATCACGGTGGACATCCGGGGCGGGGAGGATTCGCCGGTCGACGGTGCCCGCCAGGCGGCGGCGTCGGTCTTCGGCCCGATCGAGAACGGCGTCTCCAGCGCGGTCGACCCGATCGGCAACGCCGTCACCGCCGTCCGCGAGTCCGGCGACCGCCACGACCGGCTCGCCCGGCTGGAGCGGGAGAACGCGGCGCTCAAGGCCGAACTCGGCAGCGACGACCGCAGCCGCAGCCGCCTCAAGCAGCTCGACAAGCTGCTCGGCGTCGCCGGCAAGGGCCAGTACGGCATCAAGGGCGCCCAGGTCATCGCCATAGGAGCGGCCCAGGGCTTCTCCTGGACCATCACCATCGACGCCGGCGCCGACGACGGCATCGAGCGCGACATGACCGTCCTCAACGGCGACGGCCTGGTCGGCCGCGTCACCACCGTCGGACCCAGCACCGCCACCGTGCTGCTCGCCAGCGACCCCGACTTCACCGTCGGCACCCGCATGGAGGCCGGCGACGAACTCGGCTTCGCCTCCGGCCAGGGCGACCGCCCACTGCGCGTCGAACTGCTCAACGGCAAGGCCGAGATCAAGAAGGGCGACCGGCTGGTCACCTTCGGCTCGCAGGCCGACAAGCCGTTCGTGCCCGGCGTCCCCGTCGGCGTCGTCTCCCGCGTCGACCCCTCCGGCGGCGACCTGACCCGCACCCTGTACGTCACGCCGTTCGTCAACTTCAGCAAGCTGGACGTGGTCGGCGTCGTCGTCCAGGCGCCCGAGAAGGACCCCCGCGACACGGTGCTGCCCGCGAAGCCCAAGCCGACCCCGACGCCGACCGTGACCGTGACCGTCACGCCCTCGGCGCCCGCCGACGGTCCCGACCAGCCAGAGCAGTAGGAGCTGTCACCCCATGCGCGTCAACCGGATCCTGCTCTCCAGCTCGCTGATCGTCGTCGCCCTCGTCGTCCAGGTGAGCGTCCTCGCCCGCCTCCACCTCCCCGGCGCCGTCCCCGACCTGCTGCTGCTCGTCGTCCTCGGACTCGCCCTGGTCTACGGCCACGTCGGCGGCGCCCTCGTCGGCTTCGCCGCCG
The DNA here is from genome assembly GCF_022696125.1 of Streptomyces sp. GB4-14. Lineage (NCBI taxonomy): Bacteria > Bacillati > Actinomycetota > Actinomycetes > Kitasatosporales > Streptomycetaceae > Streptomyces > Streptomyces sp. GB4-14. The sequence goes on from NZ_RZHO01000002.1 coordinate 4,382,168, forward strand.
GTCTCCTCGCCGACCTCGCCCCGCCCGCCGACCACGCCGCCGGGCGCTACGCCCTCGTGCTGTGCGTCATCGGCTACCTCGCCGGACTCGTCAAACCCGAGAGCGGGCAGGTGAGGACGGCGGCCGGACCGATGCTCGTGGTGGTCGCCGCCGCCGTCGGCTCCACCCTGCTCTACGCCGGCGTCGGCGCCCTCGTCGGGGACACCGCGGCCCGTCATGTCGGCCTCGGCGGCCTGCTGTTCACCGCCGCCCTGTACGACCTGCTGCTCGCGCCCTTCGTGGTGCCGGGCGTGATGGCCCTCGCGCGGCGCGCCGAGAACGACCCGCTCGCCGAGACGACCTCCGCCAAGTCCGGCGACATCTCCTCGGGCTGGCTGGCCGGCGGCACCGGCCTGCGTATCGGCGGCCAGCGCAACGGCCTGCGGGTCAAGGCGGCCCGCGCCCGCTCGGCCCGCGCCGGACGCATCAAGGGGGTCAAGCGCCTGTGACCTCCCGAAACTTCACCGGTTCGGGTGAACGCGGCTGGAACGCGTGTCCACCGGCCGGTCGTTCACCACTCGTCAGCTCACATCCGCACGCGCTCTGAGAGGGGAGGAAGCAGCGTGACCAACATCCCCGAGACCGGCCGAAGCACACGCGTCCAGGTCCGGCTCGTCGTCATCCAGGTCCTCGTCATCTCCCTGCTCGGCACCCTCGGCGGGCGGCTGTGGTACCTCCAGATCCGCGAGGGCGACCAGTACGCCAAGGAGGCCTCCGGCAACCACGTGCAGCAGGTCGTCCAGCCCGCCGTGCGCGGCTCCATCCTGGACGCCCGCGGCGTCCCCCTCGCGGACAACGAGACGCGCCTGGTCGTCTCCGCCTCCCGCACGGACCTCATGAAGATGGAGGACGACGGCAAGGCGGTCCTCACCAAGCTGGCCGGCGTCCTCGGCATGAAGCCCCAGGACGTCATGATGAAGGTCCGGCTGTGCAACGCCGAGACCCCCCAGCCCTGCTGGAACGGCTCGCCCTACCAGCCGATCCCCATCACCGACGAGGCCACCCCCAGGCAGGCCCTGCAGATCCGCGAGCGCGCCGAGGACTTCCCCGGCATCACCGCCGAGCCCCAGGCGCTGCGCCGCTACCCGAGCCCCGGCAAGGCCAACACCGCCCAGGTCCTCGGCTACCTCTCGCCGGTCACCGACGAGGAGATCCAGCAGGCCCAGGACACCGACTCGCCCTACCTGCGCTCCGACATGGTCGGCCGCTCCGGCCTGGAGCGGCAGTACGACAAGCAGCTGCGCGGCAAGGCCGGCGTCACCCGCTACGAGGTCGACAAGCTCGGCCGCGTCCTCGGCCAGGCCCAGGCCGACCCCGCCGAGCCCGGCGCCAACCTCGTCACCAGCATCGACTCCCGCGTGCAGCGCATCGCCGAGTACGAACTGAACGAGGCGATGAAGGAGGCCCGCAAGCAGCACGACCGCAACACCGGGCGGAACTACGAGGCCGACTCCGGCGCCGTGGTCGTCATGGAGGCCAAGACCGGCCGCGTCGTCGCCATGGCCTCCAACCCGACCTACGACCCCAACGCCTGGGTCGGCGGCATCTCCGCCAAGGACTACGCCGAGCTCACCGGCAAGAAGTCCAACTACCCGCTGCTGAACCGCGCGATCCAAGGCCTGTCGGCGCCCGGCTCCATCTTCAAGGTGATCCCGACGGCCGCCGCCATCAAGGCCGGCTACTCCTTCGAGGGCCCCTACAACTGCTCCAGCTCGTACTCCATCGGCGGCCAGGTCTTCAAGAACTTCGAGTCGCAGAACCACGGCCCGATCAGCCTCGGCCGGGCACTCGAGGTCTCCTGCGACACCGTCTTCTACGCCCTCTCCCACGAGGAGTGGAAGCGCGACGGCGGCAACAAGCCGAAGAAGAACGCCAACGACTGGTTCTACAAGGTCGCCCACCAGTTCGGCCTCGGCGAGGAGACCGGCATCGACCTGCCCAACGAGGTCACCGGCCGCGTCCCCGACCGCCAGTGGAAGGCCGACTACTGGAAGGCCAACAAGGACGCCTGGTGCAAGTACGGCAAGAAGGGCGGCAGCTACGCCGAGCAGATCGCCTACGAGAACTGCCTCGAAGGCAACCGGCTGCGCGCCGGTGACTCGGTGAACTACTCCATCGGCCAGGGCGACACGCTCGTCACCCCGATCCAGATGGCCACCATCTACGCGGCCATCTCCAACGGCGGCACGCTGTACGACCCGACCGTCGGCAAGGCCGTCATCAGCCCCGACGGCAAGACCGTCACGGAGATCGAGCCCAAGGCGCACGGCAAGCTGCCCACGTCGAAGAAGACGCTCAAGCAGATAGACGAAGCCCTCGAGGGAGTCGCCACCCGCGGTACGGCCGCGTGGCGGTTCGGGGGCTGGCCGCAGGACAAGATCCCGATGCACGCCAAGACCGGTACGGCCGAGGTGTACGGCAAGCAGACCACCTCGTGGTTCGCCACCTACACCGAGGACTACGCGATCGTGATGACGATCTCCCAGGGTGGTACCGGTTCCGGCGCCTCGGGCCCCGCCGTGCGCAACATCTACAACGCCCTCTACGGCGTGTCCGAGGACGGCGAGATCGACAGCAGGAAGGCGCTGCTGCCCAAGCCGCAGAAGACCCTCCCCAAGGTCCGCACGGACGGCACCATCACCTCGCCGAAGATCGCCAAGGACTTCGCCAAGGAGTTCCGCCCCTCGCCCTCCCCGGACGGCGAGGCCACCGCTCCGCAGGGCGACGACCCGGCCGACCCGCAGCAGGCGGGCACGACCCCGTCCCCGGAGAACACCAACCGCGACACCCGCCGCGGACGACGGCGCGGCGGCGGCCCCGGCCGCGGCGGGGGACATCCGCGTGGCCGGCGCCCCAGGTCGCGCGCGGCACGCCCGGAGAGGACGGCGTCATGACCGGCGGCGTCAACAGCTTCCAGGTCTCCGGGTACGGGCCCGAGCGGGCCGGCTGGACGAGGGTGTTCGCCCGCGACGGCCTGGCCCGCAGGATGGACTGGCCGATAATGCTCGCGGCGCTCGCCCTGTCCCTGCTGGGCTCGCTCCTGGTCTACTCGGCCACCCGCAACCGCACCGAGCTGAACCAGGGCGACCCGTACTACTTCCTGGTCCGGCACTGGCTCAACACCGGCATCGGCGTCGCCCTCATGATCGGCGCCATCTGGCTCGGCCACCGCGGGCTGCGCACGGCGGTCCCCCTGCTGTACGGCGCCTCGGTGTTCCTGATCCTGCTGGTGCTCACCCCGCTGGGCTCCACGATCAACGGCGCCCACTCCTGGATCAAGCTGCCCGGCGGCTTCTCCCTCCAGCCCTCGGAGTTCGTGAAGATCACGATCATCCTGGGCATGGCGATGCTGCTGGCGGCCCGGGTCGACGCGGGCGACAAGCCCTACCCCGACCACCGCACGGTGCTCCAGGCGCTCGGCCTCGCCGTGGTGCCGATGCTGATCGTGATGCTCATGCCCGACCTCGGGTCGGTCATGGTGATGGTCATCATCGTGCTCGGCGTGCTGCTCGCCTCCGGTGCCTCCAACCGCTGGATCTTCGGCCTGCTCGGGGCGGGCGCGGCAGGCGCGATCGCCGTCTGGCAGCTCGGCATCCTCGACGAGTACCAGATCAACCGCTTCGCCGCGTTCGCCAACCCGGAGCTCGACCCGGCCGGCGTCGGCTACAACACCAACCAGGCCCGCATCGCCATCGGCTCCGGCGGACTGACCGGCTCCGGCCTTTTCCAGGGCTCGCAGACCACCGGCCAGTTCGTCCCCGAGCAACAGACCGACTTCGTCTTCACGGTCGCGGGCGAGGAACTGGGCTTCGTGGGCGGCGCGCTGATCATCGGCCTGCTCGGCATCATCCTCTGGCGCGCCTGCCGCATCGCCCGCGACACCACCGACCTCTACGGCACGATCGTCGCCGCGGGCATCGTCTCCTGGTTCGCCTTCCAGACCTTCGAGAACATCGGCATGACCCTGGGCATCATGCCGGTCACCGGTCTGCCCCTGCCGTTCGTGTCCTACGGCGGTTCCTCGATGTTCGCGACCTGGCTGGCGGTCGGACTGCTGCAGTCGATCCGCATGCAGCGCCCCATGTCCGCCTGACCCCACGACCGACCGTCACCGGTGCGGAGCGGCCCACTGCCGCTCCGCACCCAGGACGACTAGATTCGTTACATGGCGGACACCAAGCGCGAGATCGAGCGGAAGTACGAGTCCGACGACGCCGCTCTGCCCGACCTGACCCGCGTCCCCGGCGTCGCGTCCGTACGCGGCCGGGGCGTCACCCACCTCGACGCCACCTACCACGACACCGCCGACCAGCGTCTCGCCGCGGCCTCGGTCACCCTGCGCCGCCGCACGGGAGGCGCCGACGCCGGCTGGCACCTCAAGTTCCCCGTCGCCCCCGGCGTGCGGGACGAGATCCGCGCCCCGCTCTCCGACACGCTCCCGGACGAGCTCGCCGCCCTGGTCCGCTCCCGCGTCCGCGACCGGGAGCTGCGGCCCGTGGTCCGCCTCCGCTCCGACCGCGACGTCCGGCACCTCCTCGACGAACAGGACCGGCTGCTCGCCGAGGTGAGCGTCGACACCGTGCACGCCGAACGCCTCACCGGCGAGGGCGGCGAGGCGCACTGGACCGAGATCGAGGTGGAACTCGCCGACGACGGCGACCCGGCCTTCCTCGACAAGGTGGAGAAACGGCTGAGGAAGGCGGGCGTACGGCCCTCGTCGTCGTCCTCGAAGCTGGCCCGCGCCCTCGCCGAGACCGAGACCCGGACCGAGACCGCGCCCGCCGCCGGATCCTCCGCGCGTGAGGCCGCCGCCGGCACGCCGCCCGCCACCGCCCCCGAGGCCGCCCCCGGGCACAAGCACCGCCCCCGCCCGGACGGCGCCCCCGTCACCGCCGGCGACCACGTCCTCGCCTACGTCCGCGCCCAGCGCGACGCCCTGGTCGAGCTGGACCCCGCCGTGCGGCAGGACGTGCCCGACGCCGTCCACCGTATGCGCGTCGCCACCCGGCGGCTGCGCAGCACCTTCCGCAGTTTCCGCTCCGTCCTCGACCGCGCGGCCACCGGTCCGGCCGCCGCCGACCTGAAGTGGCTGGCCGCCGAGCTGGGCAAGGACCGCGACCAGGAGGTCCTCGCCGAACGCCTCACCCAGGCCCTCGGCCGGCTCCCCGACGACCAGGTCACCGGCCCGGTCGCCGAGCGCCTCGCCGCCTGGTCCGAGGCCCGCCACAAGGGCGCCCACCACGAGCTCGTCGCCATCCTCGACTCACGCCGCCACCTCTCCCTCCTCGACACCCTCGACGCCCTGCTGGCCGACCCGCCCCTGCGCAAGAAGGCCGCCGCCCGCCCGGACAAGGTCCTCGCCAAGGCCGTCGCGAAGGACTTCGGCAAGCTGGCCCGGCTCGTCGAGCACGCCCTGGAACTGCCGCCCGGACCGGAACGCGACACCGCGCTGCACGAGGCGCGCAAGAAGACCAAGCGCACCCGGTACGCGGCCGAGGCCGCGGTCCCCGCGCTGGGCGAACCCGCCGAGGAGGCGGTCAGGGACATGAAGTCGCTGCAGGGCCTTCTCGGCGACCACCAGGACAGCGTCATGGCCCGCCGCACCCTGCGCGAGCTGGCCGCCGTGGCGCACGCGGCGGGGGAGAGCGACTTCACCTACGGGGTGCTGTACGCCGGTGAGGCGCACCGCGCCCGGGTCGCCGAGGAGGCGCTGCCCGAGGCGTGGAGCTCGATCAGCCGGGCGTTCCCGTTCTGAGCGCCGTACGGGAGACCCCTTCGGGCGGGTTAGGCTGGATGGTCACCCGCCCCTGAGGCATCGGCCCGGGGGGACCGCAGTCACCACACGAAGGTTCGCGAGATGCCTGCCGAAGCCGCCGAGTCTGTGTTCCCGCAGCTCGAAGCTCTGCTCCCGCATGTGCAGAAGCCGATCCAGTACGTCGGCGGAGAGCTCAACTCCACGGTCAAGGACTGGGACTCCTGCGACGTCCGCTGGGCGCTGATGTACCCGGACGCGTACGAGGTCGGACTCCCCAACCAGGGCGTCATGATCCTCTACGAGGTCCTCAACGAACAGGACGGCGTCCTGGCCGAGCGCACCTACAGCGTCTGGCCGGACCTCGAGGCGCTGATGCGCGAGCACCGTGTGCCGCAGTTCACCGTCGACAGCCACCGTCCGGTGCGGGCCTTCGACGTGTTCGGCCTGAGCTTCTCCACGGAGCTGGGCTACACCAACATGCTCGCCGCGCTGGACCTGGCCGGCATTCCGCTGGAGGCCCGGGACCGCACCGACGACGACCCGATCGTCATGGCCGGCGGCCACGCGGCGTTCAACCCGGAGCCGATCGCCGACTTCATCGACTGCGCGATCATCGGTGACGGTGAGCAGGCCGTGCTGGAGGTCACGCGGATCATCCGCGCCTGGAAGGAGGAGGGCCGCCCCGGCGGCCGCGAGGAGCTCCTCCTGCGCCTGGCCAAGACCGGCGGGGTCTACGTTCCCGGCTTCTACGACGTCGAGTACCTCCCCGACGGCCGGATCGCCCGCGTCGTGCCGAACCGCTCCGGCGTGCCGTGGCGCGTGTCCAAGCACACCGTCATGGACCTCGACGAGTGGCCCTACCCCAAGCAGCCCCTCGTGCCGCTCGCCGAGACGGTCCACGAGCGCATGTCGGTGGAGATCTTCCGCGGCTGCACCCGTGGCTGCCGCTTCTGCCAGGCCGGCATGATCACCCGCCCGGTGCGCGAGCGCTCCATCACCGGCATCGGCGAGATGGTCGACAAGGGCCTGAAGGCGACCGGCTTCGAAGAGGTCGGCCTGCTCTCCCTGTCCTCCGCCGACCACTCGGAGATCGGCGACATCGCCAAGGGCCTCGCGGACCGCTACGAGGAAGACAAGATCGGCCTCTCGCTGCCCTCGACCCGCGTCGACGCGTTCAACATCGACCTGGCGAACGAGCTGACCCGCAACGGCCGCCGTTCCGGTCTCACCTTCGCGCCCGAGGGCGGCTCGGAGCGCATCCGCAAGGTCATCAACAAGATGGTCTCGGAGGAGGATCTGATCCGGACCGTCGCCACGGCCTACGGCAACGGCTGGCGTCAGGTGAAGCTGTACTTCATGTGCGGCCTGCCCACCGAGACCGACGACGACGTGCTGCAGATCGCCGACATGGCCACGCGCGTCATCCAGAAGGGCCGTGAGGTCTCCGGCTCCAACGACATCCGCTGCACCGTGTCGATCGGCGGCTTCGTGCCCAAGCCGCACACGCCGTTCCAGTGGGCGCCGCAGCTGTCCGCCGAGGAGACGGACGAGCGCCTGGCCAAGCTCCGCGACAAGATCCGCGGCGACAAGAAGTACGGCCGCTCCATCGGCTTCCGCTACCACGACGGCAAGCCCGGCATCGTCGAGGGCCTGCTCTCGCGCGGCGACCGCCGCATCGGCGCCGTCATCCGCGCGGTCTACGACGACGGCGGCCGCTTCGACGGCTGGCGCGAGCACTTCTCCTACGACCGCTGGATGCAGTGCGCGGAGAAGGCGCTGGCCCCGTTCGGCGTGGACGTCGACTGGTACACCACCCGCGAGCGCACCTACGAGGAGGTCCTCCCCTGGGACCACCTCGACTCGGGCCTGGACAAGGACTGGCTCTGGGAGGACTGGCAGGATGCCCTCGACGAGACCGAGGTCGAGGACTGCCGCTGGACGCCGTGCTTCGACTGCGGCGTGTGCCCGCAGATGGACACGAGCATCCAGATCGGCCCGACGGGCAAGAAACTGCTGCCGCTGACGGTCAAGAACGCGGGTCCGGTGCCGAGCGGTCACGCGCACTGAGCGTGGCCCGGGCGACCGGGCGGCGACACGGGAGAACGAACAACGGAGCAGCGGCCTCTTCGGGCGGGGGGCGCTGCTCCGTTGTCCGTGGACGGGCTCTCAGGGCACCTGGCGGCCGCCGTACGGGCGGACGCGGTGGCGGGGGCTGACCGTGCGGCGGGGCGGGCGGGTGAGGGTGATCTGGCGGACCAGCTGCTGGAAGCAGGCCAGGGCGGCGACGCCGGGGAGGGCCGCGGCCGCCGTGTCGGTGACGGTGCGGGGCGCCTGGGCCACGCACAGCAGGACCGCGACGGAGGAGAAGAGCAGGACCACGAACCAGGAGTGCAGGGCACGTCGTTGGTGGAGGGCCGCGCGGAGGATGGAGAGGGATCCGGCCAGCCAGGGGCCGTACACCAGGATCGGCCACCAGGACGAGGAGTCGCCGCTGCTGTGCGCCGTGGTGACGAGGAGCAGCGGTTCGTAGGTGACCACGCCGCTGAAGACGCTCACCATCGAGACGGTGACCGCCGCCATCGCGGCGATGGCGTAGCTGGCGACGCGCAGGGCGTCGGGGCGTGGCCGTGGGGGCTTGCGGTGGGCGCGGGGTGCGGAGCGCAGGGGCGGCAGTTCGGCCGTGATCTCCTGCAGGTTGCCCAAGGGGCTGCCGGCCGGGGGAGCGGTGACCGAGGTCTCCTCGCGCGGGGGCGGCACCGTGGGGGCGGTGTACTCGTCGGTGCGGGCTTCCTGGAGGAGGTAGGCCAGTTCCTCGGCCGGGTCCCAGGGAGGCATGGGGGGCTCGACGGGCTCCGCGTAGACGGCCCCGGCACGGTGCCGGCCGGTTCCCATTTCGGTGAACGGGTCCGCTGCGTCGGCGTTGTACCAGAGCGGGTCGTAGCGTTCATCATTCATGTCAGGATTGATTCATCGGGCCGGCGGGAGCACTCAACAGCGTTCGCGTGAAGTGCAGTTGGGGCGGACCTGACCTGCTTGCCTTCATACAGCGACTAACGGCGGCACTTTCACTTGGATGCGCGGCGAATGAGTGAACGGCCATGGCGACAATTGGTTTGTCGAAGGCTCCGAATTTCCTTTTTTCGATGAGACGTTCAGCATATGAAGAAACCGCCGGAACCGGGTGTTCGCATCCGCGCGGGCGTCCCCGGCGTCCTTGCCGGTATGGATCTGGAGAAGTCACGGGAGCAGCAGGCCGGCGAGGGGTGCCTCGTCGTCGCGCTCCGCATGCCGGTGCGGATCGTGGCGCTCGTGCTGGTGGTGCCGTTGCGGATGGTGTGGGACGTCCTGGTGGTCGTGGGGCGGTTCCTCGGCGACACGGTGTTCCGTCCGGTGGGGCGCGCGTTGGTGTGGGTGGGGCGCGCGGTGTTCGTGTGGCCGTTCGTGGCGCTCTGGCGCTGGGTGCTCGTGCCGCTCGGGGCGGCGCTGCGGTGGCTGGGCACGGTACTGGTCGTCGTCCCGGCCGGGTGGCTGTACCGGTGGGTGCTCATGCCTCTCGGGCACGCCCTGGCCTGGCTGGGACACCGGCTTCTCGTCGTGCCGTCGGTGTGGCTGTACCGGTGGGTGCTCACTCCGGTCGGGTGCGCGCTGGCGTGGTGCGGCCGGGGGCTCCTCGCGCTGGCCTCGATGCTCGTCGCCGCGCTCGCCACGGCCTTGTACTGGACGCTCCGCGTCCTGGTGGTGTGGCCCGCGCACGCCGTGTGGCGCTGGGTGCTGGCGCCCGTCGGCCGAGTGCTGGCCGTCGTCGCGCGGGAGGTCGGGGAGGCCCTCGGGCACGCCTGGCGGGTCGCCGGGCACGTCTCGCTCGCCGTGGGCCGGGCGTTGGCCGCCTTCTTCCGGTGGACGGTCGTGGAGCCGGCCCGCTGGGCGTACCGGACCGTGCTCACGCCGGTCGGTCACGCCGTCCGTGACGCGGTGCTGAGGCCGCTCGCGGAGGCCGCTCGGAGTGTGGTTCGCGTCACACAGGACACTCTCCGTTCCGTCCGCGCGACTGTCCGCCAGGTGCGCCAGGACGTCCGGCGGGCGCTCGTCGGTGATCCCGGAACAGCAGGCGCACGCGGCGACCGGGACGGAAAGGGAGCAGTCGGTTCGTCGGACGGGCAGGACGACCGGATTCCGCTGATCAAGCGCTGATCGAGCCCTGACCAGGCGTCTCGTCCCGGCCGGGTCGCCGTCGCGGTCGCCATCTCCGGCCCGCTGCCGGTCGCGGGCGCCAAACCCCCGGTGGTGCGCCCCGAACGCCGTGAGCGGACCCGCACCCGACTTCCCCGTCGGCGCGACACCGCGCTCGGGCCCCCGGTGTCCGCCCCGCACGGGGACGGCATGTCCGGTGTCTCCCGGGGTACGGGAGCGGGTACCGGCGCGCAGGGAGAGCGTCCCGCCAGCTGGTGACGGCGGGGAACCGCCGTCACCACGGGCACGTACCCTGAAAGGGACACGGCCCCGGTGCCCGACCGGGCCCGCCGGGGCCGTCCCGTACGGCCGTACCCTGGAAGGGAAGGCGCTCCCCGCGCCCCCTTGCGACAAGGAGAAGATCCACTGGGCAAGCGACAGCCCGAAGGCCCGCCGCCCGCACCCGCGGTGCAGCGCATCCGACTGCGCTACACCAAGCGCGGCCGCCTCCGGTTCACCAGCCACCGTGACTTCCAGCGTGCCTTCGAGCGCGCGCTGCGCCGCGCCGAGGTGCCCATGGCGTACTCGGCCGGTTTCACGCCGCACCCGAAGGTGTCGTACGCCAATGCCGCACCCACCGGCACCGGCAGCGAGGCCGAGTACCTGGAGATCGCGCTCACCGAGCCGAGGGACCCCGAGCGTCTGAGGGTCCTGCTGGACGAGTCGATGCCCGCCGGACTCGACATCGTCGAGGCCGTCGAGGCCCGCACCTCCGGGCTCGCCGACCGGCTCACGGCCTCGGTGTGGGAACTGCGGCTGGACGGCGTCGCCCCCGAGGACGCCCGCCGCGCGGTGGACGCCTTCGAGGCGGCCGAAACCGTCGAGGTCCAGCGCCGTATGAAGAACGGCATCCGTACCTTCGACGCCCGTTCCGCGGTCGCCTCCCTCGAAACCGTCGAGGAAGACGCCCGGACGGACTCCTCGCCGGCCGATAGGCCGACCGACCGGCCCTGTGCGATACTGCGGCTGGTTGTTCGGCACGTGACGCCTGCCGTACGACCCGACGACGTCCTGTCCGGTCTCCGCGCCGTGGCCGACCTGGCGCCGCCGGTCCCCGTAGCGGTGACCAGGCTGGCGCAGGGGCTGTTCGATGAAGAGACCGGCACGGTGACCGACCCGCTCGCGCCCGACCGCGAGGCAGCAGCGACCGAGCCGCACACGGCCGCCGCCACTGCCGCCGCGACGGCGCCGGCGTAAGGAAGGTCCCGCGTAGGGACGGACGTCGTAAGCGCCGCCCTCGAACTCGGGAGCCACCTGGGTCGGGCAGCGCACCGACCAGAAGACTTTCGCCAGGCCGTACGCATTCGGCGTACGGAACCGGCGAGACAGGACACAGAGAGCTTCCGAGCGGCGCCCGCGCCCCGGACGGCGGCCACCGCGCATCGCGCGGGCCGCGGACGTCACCGGCATCGCCGGACCAGGCGCGGCGCCCGGGAGCCTGACGGGAGAAACGCCCGCATGCTCGAACCGACCGAGCCCACCGAGGGCTCCGAACCGAACACCCCCAGCGACACCCTGCCGCCCCGCCGGCGACGCAGGGCCGCGTCCCGCCCGGCGGGTCCGCCCGCCGCCGCCGAAGGCAGCACCGCGGAGACCGTCACGCCGGCCGTGCCTGCCGCGAAGGCGACCGCCGAACCGGCCGAGACGCCCCGGCCCGCCGAGAGCGTGACCGACACCCAGCAGGAGACCGGGGCCCCCGCGCCCCGGCGTCGCCGTGTGGTCCGCCGCGCGGCCGCCCCCGCCGGAGCACCGGCGTCCGCGGAGGCCGCCGAGACCGTCGTACCCGCCGCGCAGCCCGCGTCCGAGGCCGCCGCCCCGGCGCCCGAGCCGGCCGCCGACGCCACGGAGGACGCCGCTCCGCGCCGCACCCGGCGCCGCGCCACGCGCACCGTGACCGCCCCGGCGCCTGCCGCCGAGACCCCGGCCGCCGACGAGACCGCCGCGGCCCCCGAGACCACCGACACCCCGACCGAGCCGGCCGCCGACGCCACGCAGGACGCCGCTCCGCGCCGCACCCGGCGCCGCGCCACGCGCACCGTGACCGCCCCGGCGGCCGAGACCGCGGCCGAGACGCCCGCCGAGCCCGAGGCGGAGGAGCCCGCAGCGGAAGAGACCGCCCCGGCCGCCGCCGGGACGGCCCCCGAGCCCGCCGCCGACGTCACCGAGGACGCCGCCCCGCGCCGCACCCGCCGCCGTGCCTCTCGGCGCGCGTCCGCGCCCGCCGGTGCTCCCGCCGCCGACGCGACGGCCGAGGCCGTCGCCGCACAGGGCGACGACGGGACCGAGCAGGCCGCCCCGACCGCCGAGGAGGCCCCGGTGACGGAGAACGACAAGCAGGACGAGACCCCCGCCGAGGCGCCCGCCGCGCAGGCCCCCGCCGAGGAGAGCGGCCCGCGCCGCCGTCGGCGCGTCGTCCGCAAGGCCGCCGCCGGCTTCGCCGAGCCCGCGCGCCCCGCCCGCGGCGCCGATGCCGAGGACACGGAGGACGCCCCGCGTCGTCCCGCGCGTCCCGCCGTCGCCGTGTTCCAGCCGCCGGTGTTCACCGAGCCCCGCTTCCAGACCCCGGAGCGGGCGGCCGCCGAGGCCGCCGCCGGACTGGCCGAGGCCGCGGAGCCGGAGGAGGAGACCGAGGAGCTCCCGGAGGAGCAGCCCGCCGCCTCCCGCCGTCGCCGTCGCCGCAAGGGCGCCTCCGACGACCCCGAGGCCGCCGCCCCGGCAGCCGAGGAGACCCCCGAGGCCGAGGACACGGCCGAGCAGACCGACGACCGGACCGACGGCGCCGAGAGCGACGAGGGCGACGACACGGACGAGGGCGACGACCACGACGACCACGAGTCGTCCGGTTCGCGCCGCCGCCGTCGCCGCGGCGGCCGTCGCCGTCGCCGTGGCGAGTCCGCCGACGCCGACAGCGGCGAGCAGCAGGACGGCGACACCGAAGCCGCCGGGCGGGCCGGGACCGAGCAGTCCGAGCAGGACGCCGAGGACACCGACGGGCAGAGCGACGAGGACGCCGAGGAGCGCGAGCGCGAGGAGCGCGAGGACAACGGCGGCTCCAGCAGCAGCCGTCGCCGTCGTCGCCGCCGTCGCCGCGCCGGGGACAGCGGAGGGGAGCCCGAGCCGTCCGCCGACGACCCCGAGCGCACCGTCGTCAAGGTCCGCGAGCCCCGCCCCCTGCGGGAAAAGGGTGCCGAGCCGTCCGACGAGGTGCAGTCCATCAAGGGCTCCACCCGCCTGGAGGCCAAGAAGCAGCGCCGCCGCGAGGGCCGCGAGCAGGGCCGCCGGCGCGTGCCGATCATCACCGAGGCCGAGTTCCTGGCCCGCCGCGAAGCCGTCGAGCGCGTCATGGTGGTCCGCCAGCACGGCGACCGCACGCAGATCGGCGTGCTCGAGGACGGCGTGCTCGTCGAGCACTACGTCAACAAGGAGCAGGCCACCTCGTACGTCGGCAACGTGTACCTGGGCAAGGTGCAGAACGTGCTGCCGTCCATGGAGGCCGCCTTCATCGACATCGGCAAGGGCCGCAACGCCGTGCTCTACGCCGGCGAGGTCAACTTCGACGCGCTCGGCATGTCCGGCGGTCCGCGCCGCATCGAGTCCGCGCTGAAGTCCGGACAGCCGGTGCTGGTCCAGGTCACCAAGGACCCGATCGGCCACAAGGGCGCCCGCCTCACCAGCCAGGTCTCCCTCCCGGGCCGCTACCTCGTGTACGTGCCCGAGGGCTCGATGACCGGCATCAGCCGCAAGCTGCCCGACACCGAGCGGGCCCGGCTGAAGACCATCCTCAAGAAGATCGTCCCCGAGGACGCGGGCGTCATCGTGCGCACCGCCGCCGAGGGCGCGAGCGAGGACGAGCTGCGCCGTGACGTCGAGCGGCTCCAGGCGCAGTGGGAGGAGATCAAGAAGAAGTCCAAGAACGGCGGCACCGCTCCGACGCTGCTGTACGGCGAGCCGGACATGACCGTCCGGGTCGTCCGGGACATCTTCAACGAGGACTTCTCCAAGGTCGTCGTCAGCGGTGACGAGGCCTGGGAGACCATCCACGGCTACGTCTCCCACGTCGCGCCCGACCTGGCCGACCGCCTGCAGCGGTGGACCAGCGAGGTCGACGTCTTCGCCACGTACCGGATCGACGAGCAGCTCGCCAAGGCGCTGGACCGCAAGGTCTGGCTGCCCAGCGGCGGTTCGCTGGTGATCGACCGGACCGAGGCGATGGTCGTCATCGACGTCAACACCGGTAAGTTCACCGGCCAGGGCGGCAACCTCGAGGAGACGGTCACCAGGAACAACCTGGAGGCGGCCGAGGAGATCGTGCGCCAGCTGCGGCTGCGCGACCTCGGCGGCATCATCGTCATCGACTTCATCGACATGGTGCTGGAGTCCAACCGGGACCTGGTGCTGCGCCGTCTGCTGGAGTGCCTGGGCCGGGACCGGACCAAGCACCAGGTCGCCGAGGTGACCTCGCTGGGCCTGGTCCAGATGACCCGTAAGCGGGTCGGCCAGGGCCTGCTGGAGTCGTTCTCCGAGACCTGCGTCCACTGCAACGGCCGCGGTGTCATCGTCCACCTCGACCAGCCGTCCTCCTCCGGCGGCGGCAAGCGCCGCAAGCGGGCCCGGGCCGGCGCGGCGGACCAGCCGCACGAGCACGAGGCGGCCGTGGAGACGCCCGAGCAGGAGGCCGAGGCCGAGTCGGAGACGCCGGCCGAGGTCGCCGCCGAGGTGGCCGAGCCGGCCGCGCTGCCGGCTCCCGAGTTCACCCCGGACGAGGAGCTGTACAGCAGCGCCGCCGAGGCGGAGGCCGCCGCCTCCCGGGGCCGTACGCGCCGCCGGGCGAGCCGTCGGGCCTCCGCGCCCGCGGGCTCCCCGCAGCGTGAGACCGCCAAGGGCGGCCGCAAGCAGGCCGAGGAGCGCGCCGAGGAGGCGCCCGCCGCCGAGGAGACGCAGACCGTCCCCACGGCGCAGGACGTGACGGCCGCCGAGGAGGCGCGGCGTCCCGTGCAGCCGGAGTCGGCCGCCGAGGCGCTGGCCGAGCCGGCCGCCGCCGAGGACGCCGTGGTGCCGCCGGCCGAGGAGGCCGCTCCCCAGGGCCGTACCCGCCGCCGGGCCACCCGCAAGGTGTCCGCGCCGGCCGGTTCCCCGGCGGGTGCCGAGGCCGCGGTGGTGACCGTCGCCGAGTCCGCGAGGACGGAGGAGACGCCGAAGGCCGAGGAGACCCCGGCGGAGGCCCCGGCCCCGGAGGCCGCGCCCGAGGCGCCCGCCCCGGCCCGTCCGCGGCGTCGTGCGGTGCGCAAGCCGAGCACCGCGACCGCGTCCGAGGACACGGCCGTCGTGGTCCTGCCGTCCGCCCCGGCGGACGAGCAGAAGCCCGCCGAGGAGCCCGCCGCCGAGCCGGAGGCCGTCCGGGCCGCCGAGCCCGTCGAGGGTGCCGAGGGCGCCGAGGGCGCCGAGGAGGCCGCTCCGGCCAAGAAGGCCGCCCGCAAGACGGCCAAGAAGGCCACGGCGAAGAAGGCCGCGACGAAGAAGACGACGACGGCCAAGAAGACGGCGGCCAAGAAGACGACGACGGCGGCGAAGAAGACCACCGCCAAGAAGTCGACGGCGAAGAAGGCCACGACGAAGAAGACGGCCGCTGCCGAGCAGCAGGCGCCCTCCTCCGTCACGGCCGCGGCCGACGAGAGCTGACCAGCGTCTACGCTGTGTGGTCCTGTCCCCTGCGGGGCAGGGCCACACGCTTTTTTCCGTCCCCGAAGGAGAACGACCGCGATGATAGGCCTCGTGCTCGCGGCCGGCGCCGGCCGGCGTCTGCGTCCGTACACCGACACGCTCCCCAAGGCCCTGGTGCCGGTGGGCGCGGAGGGCGACCCGGACGCCGCGACCGTCCTGGACCTGACGCTCGGCAACTTCGCGGAGATCGGTCTGACCGAGGTCGGTGTCGTGGTCGGCTACCGCAAGGAGGCGGTGTACGAGCGGCAGGCGGCGCTGGAGGCGAAGTACGGGCTGAAGCTGACGCTCATCGACAACGACAAGGCGGAGGAGTGGAACAACGCCTACTCGCTGTGGTGCGCGCGGGACGCCCTGAAGGACGGTGTGATCCTCGCCAACGGCGACACGGTGCACCCGGTGTCGGTGGAGCGGACGCTGCTGGACGCGCGGGGTGACGGCAAGCAGATCATCCTGGCGCTGGACACGGTGAAGAAGCTCGCCGACGAGGAGATGAAGGTCGTCGTCGACCCCGGGAAGGGGGTGCGGCGGATCACGAAGCTGATGGACCCGGCCGAGGCGACCGGCGAGTACATCGGTGTGACGCTGATCGAGGGCGGGGCCGCGCAGGCGCTGGCGGACGCGCTGAAGGCGACGTTCGAGCGGGATCCGCAGCTGTACTACGAGGACGGTTACCAGGAGCTGGTGAACCGGGGCTTCCGGATCGACGTGGCGCCGATCGGCGACGTCCGGTGGGTCGAGATCGACAACCACGACGACCTCGCCCGCGGACGGGAGATCGTCGCCGGTCACTGAGCGGCACAGGCGCAGAGGGGTCCGGTTTGACCCCCGTGGCTCCGGCCCCGTAACCTTGACCGTCGGCGTGTCCATCGGGACCGCCACATCCCCGTAAACCTCTTCCTCCCGGACGCGGGCCGCGACCGGGAGAGGTCGTCCGCGTATGTGCGTGGGCGACTGGCCTGCGGGGGTGCCGTTCTTCGAGTGAGAGTGAGATCCGCGTGTACGCCATCGTGCGCAGCGGTGGTCGCCAGCACAAGGTTGCTGTCGGCGACATCGTCGAGGTTGACAAGATTTCCACCGCCAAGGTCGGCGACACGGTCGAGCTCTCGACCCTGCTCGTCGTCGACGGCGACTCCGTGACCAGCGACCCGTGGGTGCTGGCCGGGATCAAGGTCCAGGCCGAGGTCGTGGACCACCACAAGGGCCAGAAGATCGACATTCTGCGCTACAAGAACAAGACCGGCTACCGCCGTCGTCAGGGCCACCGCCAGCAGTACACGGCGATCAAGGTCACTGAGATCCCCGCGGCTGCGAAGTAAGGGACTGAGGAGAGATGGCACACAAGAAGGGCGCATCGTCCACCCGCAACGGTCGTGACTCCAACGCTCAGCGCCTCGGCGTGAAGCGCTTCGGCGGTCAGGTCGTGAACGCGGGCGAGATCCTGGTCCGCCAGCGCGGCACCCACTTCCACCCGGGCGCCGGCGTCGGCCGTGGCGGCGACGACACGCTGTTCGCGCTGCAGGCCGGTTCGGTGCAGTTCGGCACCAGCCGTGGCCGCAAGGTCGTGAACATCGTCCCGGTCGCCTGATCGGACACTTTCGCGAGGCGGACCTCACTTCCCCGACGGGAAGCGGGTCCGCCTTTCGCGTGTTACCCAAGAGACAACCCCGTAGTAACTGGAGGCACATTCCATGACCACCTTCGTGGACCGCGTCGAGCTGCATGTCGCCGCGGGTAACGGAGGTCACGGCTGTGCCTCCGTCCATCGCGAGAAGTTCAAGCCGCTCGGCGGCCCCGACGGGGGCAACGGCGGACGCGGCGGCGATGTCATCCTGACCGTCGACCAGTCCGTGACCACCCTGCTCGACTACCACCACTCGCCGCACCGCAAGGCCACCAACGGCAAGCCCGGCGAGGGCGGCAACCGCTCCGGCAAGGACGGCCAGGACCTGGTCCTGCCCGTGCCGGACGGCACCGTGGTGCTCGACAAGGCGGGCAACGTGCTCGCCGACCTCGTCGGCCACGGCACCTCCTACGTCGCCGCCCAGGGCGGCCGCGGCGGGCTCGGCAACGCCGCCCTCGCCTCGGCGCGCCGCAAGGCCCCCGGGTTCGCGCTGCTCGGCGAGCCGGGCGACCTGCGTGACGTCGTGCTGGAGCTCAAGACCGTCGCCGACGTGGCCCTCGTGGGCTACCCCAGCGCCGGCAAGTCGTCGCTGATCTCCGTGCTCAGCGCCGCCAAGCCGAAGATCGCCGACTACCCCTTCACCACGCTGGTGCCGAACCTCGGCGTGGTCACCGCCGGTTCGACCGTCTACACCATCGCCGACGTCCCCGGCCTGATCCCCGGCGCCAGCCAGGGCAAGGGCCTCGGCCTGGAGTTCCTGCGCCACGTCGAGCGGTGCAGCGTCCTGGTGCACGTGCTGGACACCGCCACCCTGGAGTCCGACCGCGACCCCGTCTCCGACCTCGACGTCATCGAGGAGGAGCTGCGCCAGTACGGCGGCCTGGACAACCGGCCGCGGCTCGTCGTCCTCAACAAGATCGACGTGCCCGACGGCAAGGACCTCGCCGACATGGTCCGCCCGGACCTGGAGGAGCGCGGCTACCGCGTCTTCGAGGTGTCCGCCGTGGCCCACACCGGTCTGCGCGAGCTGTCCTTCGCGCTCGCCGACCTGGTGGCCAAGGCGCGCGCGGCCCGGCCGAAGGAGGAGGCGACCCGCATCGTCATCCGTCCCAAGGCGGTCGACGACACCGGGTTCACCGTCACCCGCGAGGAGGCCGGCGGCGAGCTGGTGTTCCGGGTGCGCGGCGAGAAGCCCGAACGCTGGGTGCGGCAGACCGACTTCAACAACGACGAGGCCGTCGGCTACCTCGCCGACCGGCTCAACCGCCTCGGCGTCGAGGAGCAGCTGATGAAGGCGGGCGCCCGCGGCGGCGACGCCGTCGCCATCGGCCCCGAGGACAATGCCGTGGTCTTCGACTGGGAGCCGTCCGTCAGCGCCGGTGCGGAGATGCTCGGCCGCCGCGGTGAGGACCACCGCTTCGAGGCGCCCCGTCCGGCCGCCCAGCGCCGCCGTGACCGCGACGCCCAGCGCGACGAGGCGGAGCGGGAGTTCGACGGCTTCGAGCCGTTCTAGTCCGCACGGCGCACCGCGCGCACCGCACGTACGAGGAGGGCCCGTTCCGAACGGAACGGGCCCTCCTCGTACGTGCGGTGGCTCAGTTGCCGGGCGTCCGGCTCAGGTCCGCCCCGAAGAGCTTCAGCAGCCGCTCCTCCACCACCGGGGTCAGGGCCTCGACGTAGGCGTCCGCCAGGTGGCCGTAGTCCCGGTACACCAGCGTGTTGCCCACCACGACCGGGCAGTTGCCGGAGGGGGCGCAGACCCAGGGGGACGGGTCGATGACCGCCACGTCCTCGGCGGCCGCCGCCTCGCGGATCGCCTTGGTCACCGAGGGCTGCTTGTCGGACTCGGACAGCTTGTTGGCGCACTCGGACAGGTCGTCCGGGTTGGCCACCGCGCAGTCCACCGCGTTGTTCTTCGGCCAGGGGTTGTCCAGCAGCGTGAGCACGCGGGTGCGGCCCTGCTGGAGGATCCGGTACGTCTCGGCCTGGCCCTTGCCCCACTCGGTGGCGGTGTCACCCTCACCCCACAGCTTCGCGGAGTTGGAGCTGGAGGTGACGACCAGTTCGGGCTCCATCGCGCGGATCTTGTCGATGGTCACCTCACGCCAGTCGTCGCAGGACGAGTAGGGACCGTTGTTGTAGGCGATGGTGATCTGGGAGACCTTGCAGGCGTTCTTGGTGAACGAGTACAGCTTCCAGCCGTGCTCGCGGGCGATCGCGTCGAACGCCGGGAACCACTGCGCGACGTGCGAGTCGCCGAACAGCACCACGCTGCGGTCGCCGTTCTTGTCGCCGTACAGACACGGCTGCGTCTGCTTCTCCTCCGACATGGTCAGCGCGCAGTCGTCGTTGTAGACCGCCGTCCGCTTGTACGCCACGTCGTGCACGTTCGGCGAGAGGTTGGACGGCATCTTGTCCGCCGGGTTCTGCAGCAGCCGGGTCAGCGCCGCCTGCGGGTCGGGCGCCTGGGCGATCGCCTGCTTGGTGTTCTGCTGGGCGCCGCCCGAGGACAGGCTCGGCGGGAACTGCGCGGCGACCAGCGCGGCCACCGCAGCGACCGCCGACAGACCGAGGCCCAGCGACAGACCACGGGCCGCGTGCGCCTTGAACGCCCGGTGGAACCGCATCGGGTCCTCGACCAGCTTCAGCGTCAGCCAGGCCAGCACCAGACCGCCCAGGGCGGCGATCAGCCGCAGCGGGCCCTCGTTCTCGCCGAAGCCCAGGGCCGCGGGCACGATGACGATGAGCGGCCAGTGCCACAGGTACCAGGCGTAGGAGACGCCGCCGACCCACACGGCGGGACGCAGCGACAGCACCAGGCCCGCGCCGTACCGGCCGCCCGCCGCACCGCCGGCCAGCACGGCGGCCGCGCCGAGCACGGGGACCACGGCGTTGTGGCCGGGGAAGACGGTGTGGTCGTCGAAGGCCACCGCCGCGTAGGCGATGGCGGCCAGGCCGGCCCAGCTGAGGACCGCGGCGACGGCACGCGGGATGTCGTTCAGCCGGTGCGCCACCAGCGCCAGCAGGGCGCCCACCGCCAGCTCCCAGATGCGGCCCTGCGAGCCGAAGTAGGCCCAGGACGGGGACGTCTCGGTGAGGTGCAGGTTCACGGCGAACGACGCGGCGGCGAGGGCCAGCAGCGGGATCGCCAGCAGGGCGCGGCGGCGGAAGATCTTCAGCGCGACGATCAGCAGGACGGGCCAGATCAGGTAGAACTGCTCCTCCACCGCCAGCGACCAGAAGTGCTGGAACGGCGACGGCGGCACGTCCGTGTTGAAGTAGTCGGTGCCCGTCTCGGCCAGACGGAAGTTGACGACGTACCAGGCGGAGGCGATGGCGTCCTTGGCGTAGTCCGCGAACCGCAGCGGGCCCAGGAACAGCCATGACCCGGCCAGCGTCGCCATGACGACCAGCGTGGAGGCGGGCAGCAGGCGCATGGCCCGGCGGGCGTAGAAGCGGCCCAGCGAGATCCTGCCCTCGCGCTTCCACTCGCGCAGCATCAGCGAGGTGATGAGGAAGCCGGAGATGACGAAGAAGACGTCCACCCCGACGAAGCCGCCGGCCAGCGACGACACACCCGCGTGGGCGACCACCACGAGCGTGACCGCGACGGCGCGCAGTCCCTGGATGTCCAGCCTCAGTCCGGCGCCGCCCGCCGCCTGGGCGGGCCTACCGCCGGACGGCGGTGCGGGGGAGCCGCCCCGCGTGGGGGGGACGGACGGGGCACCATCTGCTGACGGCCGCGGTGGGGACGCGAGATCGCGGGCGGACAATTCGGGGGTTCTCCTTGTTCGGGGAGCGTCTGCGAGACATGAGAAGTCTGCGACACGGTCCGGGGCCGGGCGCTGCCGGGACCTGCCGGCTCCGGTGCTCGACGCGGAGTCGGACGCTCGAGCGTATCTCCGCCCGGGTGGCGAACCGTCGCATCTTCTGTCGCATTGTCGTAACAAGTAACTCGGAACCGCCCGCAGGCGGTTCGCGGAGCAGCCGCGTCTGCCCCGGACATCCGGCTCCTGCCGCGCCGCTCCAAGGAGATCACGTGGATGTTCCGGACGAATTCCGTGTCCTTGTCGAGGAGGTCCCCCGTCACGGAATCCACGATCACCACATTCTCGGCCGGCCCGGCAGGGTCACCCCGTCCCGGGACACGCCCAGCCGCTCCGTGAACTCCTGACGAGCGACCGGACGGCCTCCGGCACCGAACGGCACCGAGAAGTCCGTGTCCCGGACAGCGCCGGGAGGGTCCCGTTCGCCGGGGTCCACGCGCTCTCTGCCGGGAACGTCTGTGCTGGTCCTGTCCGCCGGGAGGGCTTCCCCCTCTCAGACCAGCGTGGCCTGCTCCGACGGGCTGGACGTCTCGGACCTCATCTCGGCCTCCAGACGGTCGTACCGGGCCATCGTGCGCTCGAAGGCGCGGGTGGCCAGGAGGAGGCGGTAGACGACGAGCACCTCGAAGGCGAGGAGCAGGGCTCCCGCGACGACCGTCGGCCAGAGGATCGAGTTGAGCAGCGGTGCGACGATGAAGATCGTCATCTGGAACTCGATGCCGCTGAACAGATGGATGCGGATCCGGTGGCTGACGAGGAAATCGCGCAGGGGCACGTACCCGGGCAGGCGCGTGATGAACGTCTTGGCCGGGGGCACGACGTGCGCGGGAGCGGCCGGCGCCGTGGAGGCGGCCGCGGAGGCGTCGCCGGCCGTCGGCTGGGCGGGGACCCTGGCGGTGCCCTTCACCGGGGTGTCGTCGGCCTCGTCGTCCGAGCCGTTGTCCTGGGTGGTGTCGATCAGGCCCAGTTCCTCGGCGCGCTCACGCTGGCGCCGCCGCATGTTGAGGCGGACCTTCCATATCTCCAGCGCGTCCATGTAGCGGAGCATGTCGAGGAACACCACGGCCACGGCGAGCCATATGTAGGTGACGTCCTCCGTCCGCTGGTACTGCCCGCCCATCAGGGCGATGGCGCACACCAGCACGCGGACGCGGTCGAAGATGTAGTCCAGCCAGGCGCCGAACGCCGAGCCCTTCCCCGTCAGACGGGCGAGCTTCCCGTCCATGCAGTCCAGGATGAAGCTGACGTGATAGACGACGGCTCCGGCCACGAGCCACTGCCAGTCACCCTGCGCGAAGCAGGCCGCGGCCCCGATTCCGAGCACCAGGGCGGCCCAGGTGATCTGGTTCGGGGTCACCCGTGTCCACATGGCGGTCCAGCGGACAAGAGGGGTGGCGACGGGATCGACCAGGAGAACGGTCCACCAGGCGTCTCGCTCTTTCTCCGTGAGGCGGCGGACTTCGGGGAGTGAAGGTACACGCATGACCGTAAGTCTGCATGCTCGCCCGAACACTCTGCGCTCAAACGCGAGTGTGTGCTACGTCACGAAAATGATCGCCGGGTGACCGGGAACGGTCGGAATCTCAAGAGGGGCGGATAAGTCCGAAGAATACCCTTACGGGAGATGTAAGTGCCGGAATTGACGGTCGCAAACACAAGCAACGAAGGTGTGAACTCCGCCCGTCGTGGCGGCGCATGTCATCGAACAGGAATGTGACACCGTTGCTGTAAACTTCCCCCCTGCGGCTTGACCCTGGAGGAGCCTCGCGTGCTCCGCGTGTGGCGCCGTATGGGGGTACAGCGCTCGTTGCCGCTGGTCGTCTTGACACCTCCATCATGTAGGCCACGTCGGGACTCGCCGAAAGGTTTGGGATTGAAGTGAGTGTGCGTACCCGCATCGGAAGCAGTCTGAAGTCGCGCACCAAGAGCGCGATGCAGGCGCAGAAGCGCCGGGCGTGGTTGTTGCGGGTCACGCGGCAGCGGCAGGGCCTGCTGCGCTCCGACGCGGGTGTGCGCCAGGTCTCGTTCGACGGCGAGCCGCTGTGGGGGCGGGTGGTCGACGGGTTCACGGCGGCCGGCGCCGCCGCGGACAACCTGGCACTCGTCGCCGACGCGCTGGAGCGCGCGGAGATCTCCTACTTCGTGGTGCCGGGTGTGTCCCGGACCGCGTGGGCCCTGGGCGTCCGCGAGGCCGACCGTGAGGCGTTCCTGCGGTCGATGCGCGAGCTGTACGCGGGCACGGTCGTGTTCGCGGCGCGTCCCCGTCCCGGCGGTGTGTCGGACTTCTCGCTCTTCGCGGACGAGGTCTGGCCGAAGTCGCTGTCCTCGGCCCCGGTGATCCGCTTCGGCGTGGTGCGTCTGGGCCCCGCCGGCCAGGTCCTGGGCGGCCCGCTGCTCGGCTGCGACGTGGAGTTCTGGCAGGACGGCGCCGAGGTGCTGGCGGGTCCGCAGGCGGAGGCGGAGCTGGCGCGCGTGTCGCCGCAGGCCTCCGCCGACGTGCTGGCCGACTCCCTGGTCGCCCCCCGGCGCAACCGGATATCGGACGTCATGCCGACCAGCGAGCAGAAGTCCGCGAAGATCTCGGTGCAGGGCCGCGACTACCCGACGTTCGCGCCGTTCACCGTGACCACGGTGGAGGACGTGACGTTCCCCATCGACGTCGTCTACACCTGGGTCGACGGCGAGGACCCCGAGCTGCGCGCCAAGCGGCAGAAGTACAAGAGCGAGGGCGTCCCGGCGATCCTCGACAAGGAGACCAACGAGTCCCGGTACACCAGCCACGACGAGCTGAAGTACTCGCTGCGCTCGCTGGAGATGTACGCCGGCTTCGTGCGGCACATCTACATCGTCACCGACGGCCAGACGCCGGAGTGGCTGGACGCCGACGCGCCCGGCATCACGGTCGTGGACCACAAGGACATCTTCCCCGAGGGCGTCCTGCCGGTCTTCAACTCGCACGCCATCGAGACTCGGCTGCACCACATCCCGGGGCTGTCGGACCACTACCTGTACTTCAACGACGACGTGTTCGTCGGCCGCAGCGTCACCCCGCAGCACTTCTTCTACGCGAACGGCATCGCCCGCATCCCGTTCTCGCCGCTCAAGGTGGGCGTCGGCCAGCCGCACGGCGGCGAGACCGCGACCAACTCGGCCGGCAAGAACGTGCGCCAGCTGCTGATGAAGGCCCACGACCGCTTCATCACGCACAACTTCATGCACACCCCGCTGCCGCAGGTGCGGTCGGTGCTGCAGGAGCTCGAGGAGATGTTCCCCGAGGAGGTCGGCCAGACCATGCGCTCGCGCTTCCGGTCGCCCGACGACATCGCGATGACCGCGTCGATGCACTACAACCACGCGTACATCACCGGCAAGGGCGTCCCCGGCAAGTTCCGCTTCCGGTACGTCAACATCAGCCGCGAGGACGCGGACCGCCGTCTCGAGGGCATCCGGGCCAAGCGCAACTACGACTTCTTCTGCCTCAACGACGTCGACGTGCCGCCGGAGCAGCGCGAAGAGGTCACCGCCCGCATGTTCTCCTTCCTGGAGGAGTACTTCCCCTTCCCGAGCTCCTTCGAGAAGGCACCTGAAAGCACCTCCTCCGGGAAGCGTTGATGGCACCGGCCTCGCGGCGGATCCGCCGGCTGGCGCGCCGGGGACTCGGCGTCGGCCGCAAGGTGCGCGACCGGGCCTCGGCGGCACGGCTCGCCCGGCAGCGGCAGGGTCTGCTGGGGTCCGACGCGGGTGTGCGCCAGGTCTCGTTCGACGGTCAGCCGCTGTGGGGGCGGGTGGTCGACGGGTTCACGGCGGCCGGCGCCGCGGCGGACAACCTGGCACTGGTCGCGGACGCGCTGGAGCGCGCCGGCATCTCGTACTTCGTGGTGCCGGGTGTGTCCCGGACCGCGTGGGCCCTGGGCGTCCGCGAGGCCGACCGCGAGGCGTTCCTGCGGTCGATGCGCGAGCTGTACGCGGGCACGGTCGTGTTCGCGGCGCGTCCCCGCTCCGGGGGTGTGTCGGACTTCTCGCTCTTCGCGGACGAGGTCTGGCCGAAGTCGCTGTCCTCGGCCCCGGTGATCCGCTTCGGCGTGGTGCGTCTGGGCCCCGCCGGCCAGGTCCTGGGCGGTCCGCTGCTCGGCTGCGACGTGGAGTTCTGGCAGGACGGCGCCGAGGTGCTGGCGGGTCCGCAGGCGGAGGCGGAGCTGGCACGGGTGTCGCCGCAGGCCTCCGCCGACGTCCTGGCCGACTCCCTCGTGGCGCCGCGCCGCAACCGCATCGCCGACGTGGTGCCGACCGCGGAGCAGACGCCCGCGAAGGTCACGGTCGCCGGTCGCGACCACCCCACCTTCGCGCCGTTCACCGTGACCACGGTGGAGGACGTGACGTTCCCCATCGACGTCGTCTACACCTGGGTCGACGGCCAGGACCCCGAACTGCGGGCCAAACGCCAGAAGTACCGCGGCGACGGAGACGCCGGCATCGCGGCCCGCGAGGTAGGCGAGTCCCGCTACACCAGCCACGACGAGCTGAAGTACTCGCTGCGGTCGCTCCAGATGTACGCCGGCTTCGTGCGGCACGTGTACATCGTCACCGACGGCCAGACTCCCCAGTGGCTCGACCCGGAGGCGCCGGGCGTGACCGTGGTCGACCACAAGGACATCTTCCCCGAGGGCGTCCTGCCGGTCTTCAACTCGCACGCCATCGAGACACGGCTGCACCACATCCCGGGCCTGTCGGACCACTACCTGTACTTCAACGACGACGTGTTCGTCGGCCGCAGCGTCACCCCCCAGCACTTCTTCCACGCCAGCGGTGTCGCCCGGCTGCCCTTCTCCACGTACCAGATCGGCGTCGGCGCCCCGCACCCGCAGGCCTCCGCCCCCAACTCCGCCGGGCGGAACGTGCGCCGGCTGCTGGAGGAGACCTACGGGGTGTCCATCACCCACAAGTTCCTGCACACCCCGCACCCCCAGCGCCGGGACGTGCTGGCCGACCTGGAGCGGGACTACCCGGAGGCGATCGAGCGGACCATGCGCTCCCGGTTCCGGTCGATCGAGGACGTGTCGCCGGCCACCTCCTTCCACCACCACCTGGCGCTGCTCACCGGCCGCGCCGTCCCGGCGAAGTTCAAGTACCGCTACGTCGACGTCGGCAAGCCCCACCTGGAGGAGCGCGTCGAGTCCCTCAAGGCGCGCCGCGGCTACGACTTCTTCTGCCTCAACGACGTGGACACGGCCCCCGAGCGCCGCGACTACGTGCGCTCCTACGTCCACGACTTCCTGGAGTGGTACTTCCCGTACCCGAGCTCCTTCGAGCGCGCCTGACGGCACCGCCCGGACCCCCGGCGGGTCGCCGCGCATCCACGCGCGGCGACCCGCCGTCCTGCTCCGTGAGCGCCCTTCCGCGCGTCGTCAGGCGAGCTGCTCCGGCCGTTCCCGCGCGGGCAGAGTGATCCGGGCGGGCGTCGGCCGGACCTGGCGGGGGGCCGGGACTCCCGCCGTCGCCCTGCCGGTCATCCGGGCCCTGTGCGTCGCGGCCGCCGCGCTCAGGGCGCGTACCGCCTCGGCGAAGCGTTCCTGGGACGAGGGCTCGGACGGGCCCAGCAGGCGCAGGCGCAGCTCCGCGCGCGCTTCGGCCAGACCGTCCTTCTCCGGGTGCCGGACCGTCTCCAGCAGGGCCGGCACCCCCGTCGCGTCCGGGGTGAGGACGGTCGCCGCCGCCACCGTCGGGAACCGGGCGCGGAACGTCTCCTCGGTGAGGCCGCCGGTGTTCGTCACCGCGTACGGCTTGCCGCTCGCCAGGAAGTCGCTGATCACGCTCGACACGTCGCTGATCAGCAGGTCGGCCACGTCGAAGCAGGAGTACAGCGAGGGACGGGAGTCCACCACGACCTGGTGCTCCCACTCCGGCAGCGACGCCCAGTAGGCCGCCTCCCATGCCTCGGTCGCCCGCGCCACCGCCTTCGCGCGGCCCGCCGGGGGAGCGGACTGGACGAGCATCCGCTCCGCCTGGTCGGCGCCCTCCCTGAACTCCGCGGCGGTCAGCCGGTCCAGCTCGGCCGTGCGGGCGGCCAGCTCCTCCGACGGGGCGGGGCGCGGACCGGAGCGGGCCCGGCCGGCCGCCCGGATCAGCTCCCGGATGCGGCGGTCGGCGGCGCCCGCGCGCGGATCCACCGAGCCGGTCAGCGGGTGCGGCTTGTACAGCAGCCGCACGCCCGGGTCCGCGAGCAGCGCCCGCACCAGGTTCTCGCCGGCCGCGATCACCGAGGTGTTGCCCGGATTGCCGTCCCAGCCCTCCCAGGTCGGCGCGTACAGCACGGTGACGTACGCGCCCGCCGGGGGCCCCGCGTACGGCCGGACCGCGTCGAGCTGCGGGCGGCCGATCTCCACCACGTCCTTGTCCTCGACCCCGACCTCGGCCAGCGCGTACCGCTCGCGCGCGGCCGGACCCGCGACCCACACCTCGTCGTACGCCTTCGCGTACGGGTTGCAGGACGACAGCTTGTCGCTCTCCCCGTGGTTGACGAAGGCGTGCTTGATCGTGGGGATGCGCAGCACCTGCGAGGTCTTGCCGGAGTTGGAGGGGTGGATGAGCACCTGGAGCGTGGAGTGCTCCAGCCGCATCAGCGTCGGCACCTTCGGCAGGCACACGATCGGGATGTCGGTCGCCGGGATCCGCGACACCATGTGCCGCTCGCGCAGCACGATCAGCGGCCGGCCGTCCAGCCGGGCCAGCGGCTCCAGCCACATCCCCGCCTGGTAGACGGAGGACGGCCCGCCGGAGAAGTACAGCCCCACGGTGGGCCGGTACTCGGCCAGCCAGGCGTCGAACCAGGCGAGCACCTCCTGCTCGCCGGCCGGGCGCCTCCCGGGCAGCAGCCGCAGCGACAGCGCGGCCAGACCGCCCAGCGCGAGCGCCAGCGACACCGCGATCCCGGCCGCCGCGCACCGCGCGTCGTCCGTCACCGCCGTCGCCGTCAGCCCGGCCGTCGCGGGCAGCCCGAACAACGGCAGCCGGTGCCCTGGGCGGCGCAGCAGCGCGGGCGGGGCGGGGGACAGACGCAGCGCGGAGGCGTCGACGTTGCGGGTCACCACCGGCAGCGTGCGGGTGCGGCGCACCAGCACGGACACCGCCTGGATCGCGCAGTGCAGGGCGTAGCACAGCAGCAGACCGGCGAGCAGCGGCGCGTACTGCGTCTCGCGGTGCTGCTCGCCGAGCCGCAGCAGGCCCACCACCAGCAGCAGGTCGCGCAGCACATGGCGGACGGTGATGTCCGCGTGCGCCTTGGCGAACAGCGCGGGCACCCCACGCTGCCAGCGGTACAGCACGCCCTCGACGGCCAGCGAGAGGGCGGTGGCGGCCAGCAGCAGCGGCACGTGCGGGGCCAGCGCCGCCACGGCCTGCACCCCGTAGGCGCCGGCCAGGACGGACGCCGTGAGGAGCGTGGCGAGCGCGGGGCGGCCGGGCGCGCGGAGCAGCGGAAGGCGGGGCCGGCGGATACCCGCCCTCAACCGCCGACGGGACGTGGGTAGGGGCACTGCGGTCACTCCAGGGTCGTGAGGGACGTGCGCTGGGGTTAACGGCCGTCGGCCGGAAGACGACACGCGCGTGTAGCGCCGCCGCAGGCCAGGTGCCGTCGCACAGGTGTCCACGCCCCGGGTCGCACGGACGGAGTACGGCGTCCCGAGGGCCCGCGGGCCGTGTCCGGCGTGGTGTCCGGAGGCTGGACCGCCGAGCGTCCTTCGTCGCGCTTCGCGTAGATTGCCTGCCGGGCGGAACGATCGACGTGAGGGAGCGACGGCAAGGTGGCAGGGGCACGGCAGACCGTGGGCGAGGCGCGCAGGATCGTCGTCAAGGTCGGCTCCTCGTCGCTGACCACCGCCGCGGGCGGACTGGACGCCGATCGCGTGGACGCGCTCGTGGACGTCCTGGCCAAGACCAGGAGCGGCAGGGAGCGAGAGGTCGTCCTCGTCTCCTCCGGCGCCATCGCCGCCGGTCTCGCCCCGCTGGGACTGCGCCGCCGCCCCCGCGACCTGGCCCGCCAGCAGGCCGCCGCCAGCGTCGGCCAGGGCCTGCTCGTCGCCCGCTACACCGCCTCCTTCGCCCGCTACGGCATCCGCGTCGGCCAGGTGCTGCTGACCAGCGACGACATGAGCCGCCGCGCCCACCACCGCAACGCCTCCCGCACCCTGGACAAGCTGCTCGCGATGGGCGCCCTCCCGGTCGTCAACGAGAACGACACGGTCGCCACGGACGAGATCCGCTTCGGCGACAACGACCGTCTCGCCGCCCTCGTCGCCCACCTGGTCCGCGCCGACCTGCTGGTGCTGCTGTCCGACGTGGACGGCGTCTACGACGGCGACCCGTCCCGCCCCGGCACCTCACGGATAGCCGAGGTCAGGGGCCCCGAGGACCTCGCCCACGTGGAGATCGGCAGCGCCGGCAGGGCGGGCGTCGGCACCGGCGGCATGGTCACCAAGGTCGAGGCCGCCCGGATCGCCGCCGCCGCGGGCATCCAGGTGGTGCTGACCAGCGCGGTCCACGCGGCCGAGGCGCTCGCCGGCGGCGACACCGGCACCTACTTCCACCCCACCGGACGCCGCTCCGCCGACCGGCTGCTGTGGCTCCAGCACGCCTCCACCCCGCAGGGCTCGCTCACCCTGGACGACGGCGCGGTGCGCGCGGTCGTGGAGGGCCGCAAGTCGCTGCTCCCGGCCGGCATCGCCGGCGTCGAGGGCGACTTCGGCGCGGGCGACCCGGTGGAGCTGCGGGACCGGGAGGGCCGCGCGGTGGCCCGCGGGCTCGTCAACTTCGACGCCAAGGAGATCCCCCTCCTGGTGGGCCGCTCCACCCGCGAACTCGCGCGGGAGCTCGGCCCCGGGTACGAACGCGAGGTCGTACACAGGGACGATCTCGTGATCCTGCATCCGTAATGCCCCAAAACGTCGGCCCTCGGTGGTGGACGTTCCGCGAAACCGCCCCACGATCCGCGGCGGCCTGCTCCACTTTGTCGCAGGGACACATTCCGCCCGGCGTGCGGGCGGTCCGCGTGTGAAGGAGGCCGTCGTGAGACGAGTGCGCCCTGGGACGACGGTGTCTCACGGTGGCCGCGGCTCCCGCGCGGCGGGCGAGGAGCGCGCCCTGACCAGCGTCGCGGCCGGGGACCGGTACCGGGGCGGCGAGGCGCGCGACCTGCCCCGCCTGTGGCACGTCACCCTCAGCGTCTCCGGCGAGCCCGCGCCGGTCGCGGAGGTCCGGCGGGCGCTGGAACAGCTCGCGCACGACCATCCGTTCCTGCTCACCAGCCGCTACGCCGACGACCACGCGGAGATCCGCTACTGGGAGGAGGCCCGCGACCTGCACGACGCGGCCGCGGTGGCGCTGCGCCTGTGGGGCGAGCACCGGAGGACCGCGGGGCTGCCGCCGTGGGAGATCGTGGGCCTGGAGGTCATCGACCGGGCCACCTACCGCAGCCGCGTCGCCGCCGGGCACGGGCCGGTGCCGGCCACCCCGGTCGGGGTGCACCCCTTCCCGTAGTGCCGCGTCCTTCCCGTGGCGTGCGCGTCCCACCCGTCACACCCGTTTTGACCGTGAATATCCCTGTCTCGGGGTGTGGGACGAACGCCTCCGCCGCACCGCCCGCGCACTACGCTTCCCTCCATGACCACGCTCTCGCCGTTCGACTCGATGTCCCCGGTCAGCCAGGCCGCCTACCGCGCCAAGGGCGCCGCCGCCACCCTCGCGCCGCTGCCGCGCGCCGCCAAGGACGACGCGCTGCTCGCCATCGCGGACGCGCTGGAGGTCCGCACGAGCGAGATCGTCGAGGCCAACGCCCAGGACGTGGCGAAGGCGCGCGAGGCCGGCATCAGCGAGGGCATGATCGACCGGCTCACGCTCACCCCGGAGCGGGTCCGCGCCATCGCCGCCGACGTGCGCGACGTGGCCGCGCTGCCCGACCCGGTCGGCGAGGTCGTCCGCGGCTCGACCCTGCCCAACGGCATCGACCTGCGCCAGGTCCGGGTGCCGCTCGGCGTCGTCGGGATCATCTACGAGGGCCGGCCCAACGTGACGGTCGACGCCGCCGCCCTCTGCCTGAAGTCGGGCAACGCGGTCCTGCTGCGCGGCTCCTCCTCCGCCTACCGCTCCAACACCGCGCTGGTGCGGGTGCTGCGCGACGCCGTGCACGGCGCGGGCCTGCCCGCCGACGCCGTCCAGATGGTGCCCGGGGAGAGCCGGGACAGCGTGCGGGAGCTGATGCGCGCCCGCGGCCTGGTCGACGTGCTGATCCCGCGCGGCGGCGCCTCACTGATCAACACGGTCGTGCAGGAGTCCACCGTCCCCGTCATCGAGACGGGCACCGGCAACTGCCATGTCTACGTCGACGCCCATGCCGACCTCGACATGGCCGTCGACATCCTGGTCAACAGCAAGGCGCAACGCGTCGGCGTGTGCAACGCCGCCGAGACGCTGCTGGTGCACCAGGACATCGCCGCCGAGTTCCTGCCACGCGCGCTGGACGCCCTCGCCGACGCCGGGGTCACCGTGCACGCCGACGAGCGGGTGATGGCGTACGCCAAGGACTCCCGGGCCACCGTCGTGGAGGCCACCACGGAGGACTGGGAGACCGAGTACCTGTCCTACGACATCGCCGCCGCCGTGGTCGACTCCCTGGACCGGGCGGTCGAGCACATCCGGCTGTGGACCTCCGGCCACACCGAGGCCATCGTCACCAGCTCGCAGCAGGCCGCCCGCCGGTTCACCCAGCTGGTGGACTCCACCACGGTCGCGGTGAACGCCTCCACCCGGTTCACCGACGGCGGCCAGTTCGGCTTCGGCGCGGAGATCGGCATCTCCACACAGAAGCTGCACGCCCGCGGTCCCATGGGCCTGCCCGAGCTGACCAGCACGAAGTACATCGTCACCGGCGACGGCCACACCCGGCGCTGAGCGGCGCGCCCCGCGGAGGCGGCTCGACGGGGCGGTGTCCGGTGGGCGGACGGATTTCCGTACCGTCTGCCCAAATTGACCCCCCAGGTCTACTCTGGACGAGTGCCGGAGGACGTGGGGGGCACGCCGTTCCCTGACGGCTGGAAGCCCGACGACGACCACGACCGCGGGGTGTCGGACGAAGAGTTCGCCTCCGTGGTCTTCGACGAGGCCTTCGTACAGGCGGCCGCGGTGCACGAGCCGACCGCCGTCGAGCGCCTCCTGGCCGCCGCGCAGGCCAGAGCCGAGGCCTCCGAGGCCGAGGCCCACCGCGCCCGCTCCCGGCGGCACCACGACGGCTACGGCGGCTACCGCGCAGGGGGCCACGACCCCGACGACGAGGACGCCGACGACCTGGAGGCCGGGTACGGCTCCCCCTACGGCAGACAGGTGCGCTGGCACCGGCCGGTCGCCTGGATGCTCGCCCTGGTGATGGGCATCGGCATGGTCGCGCTCGCCTTCTCGGCGGTCTACCGGGGTGGGTCCGCGCAGCGCCAGGAGCCCGCCCCGCCGCCCGCCACCACCGGCGTCGGCCCAGACGCCGGAGCCGCGCCCTCCGCGTCGGCCGACCACTCCCGGCCGACCGTCCCCGTGATCCCCACCGGCGGGCCGTGACCCCTTCTCCGCCTTGGTGAGAACCTGTCAGAAGTTGGGTCCCCGGCGGGCGTTTACCGGCACCCCGCCGGACCTACCCTGAAGGTATGGGAGAGCCTTCGGACCCGCCCGAGGGGACGCCCGAGGGAGCCCCCCGAGGCGGCGACGACGAGTACCGGTCCGTCGTCTTCGACGAGACCTTCGTGCGCGCTGCCCGGCTCCAGGAGTTCTCCGCGCAGGAGCGCATCACCGATCACACGCCCGCCGTGCGCCGGCTCCCGCCGGCCCGCCGCAGCGGCCTCTCCCGGCAGGCCCTCGTCCTGGTCCTGCTGATCGCCGTGGCCTTCGGCACCGCCGTCTACATGGGCGTACGCCACCCCTACCGCACCCCCGCCGCCGAGCGGCCCGCGGAGCCCTTACGGATGACCGTGGTGCCCCTCGCCCCTGAGGGCGCCGTGCCCGGAGCCCGCGACGTCGACCAGCTGTACGCGCACAGCCCCGCCGCGCACTTCCGCGCCGGCGCCGAGGGCGTCCCCCTCCCGCCGACCCGGCGCACCGCGAACTTCTCCGGCGACCAGGTGGTGTCCGCCCTGCTCACCGCCAGGGACTACGTCGTACGGTCCGCCCTGGACCCGGCCGTGGTGACCGGCCGCGAGACCCACGCCGTGCGGGTGCTGCTCGACTCCGGCCAGCAGGAGCAGTTCGACGAGAGCATCGACCGGCCCGCCGCCGACGGACGGCACGCGGTCACCGGATGGTTCGTCCGCTTCGACCCCACCCGCGTGCGGCTGGCCGACCCGCACATCCGGGTACGCGGCACCCTCCAGGCCTCCGAGGCCGACTCCGGGACCCTGGAGGTCACCACCGACCACACCGTCGTCTACGCGCTCCGCCCGGCCGGCGCGGGCCGGGACACGGAGGCGTCGCTGTTCACGGTCCGCCGCGAGCTGCGGTTCCGCTTCGACCGCGAGGACCTGCGGCTGCACCAGGCGGAGCTGGTCGTCTCCCACGTCCAGGCGGGCCCCCAGTCCTGCGCCCTGGACCCGGCCCCGCGCCTGCACCCCCTGCTCGCCGGCCAGCGCGCCCCGCACACGGCCCCACCGGGCACCAACCCCTACGCCCCCGACAGCACCGCCCCGGCCCTCTGCGGCACCCTGGCGGACGCGGCCCAGCCCCGGCTGTGAGCAGCCCGTTGACGCGCCCGGCGCCCGCATGACAGGCGCCCGCACACGGATCGCGCACGGGCTGTGAGCGGCGGTGCGCGGCCGGACGCCGCCGCGCCCGCCGGACGGCGCGGCGGCCGGGCGTGACGGCCCGCCGATCGTCGGCAGCGCGCGGTGCGTCAGGCGCTCGGCGCGCCCGCCCGGCCGCCGTGCACGCGGCGCGCACCAGCCGCCGGGCGGGAGCGGGCAGACCCGGGCGCGCCCCGAGGGCCGCGCCCCAGGCGCACAGGCAGGCCGCCCGGCCTGTCCCGCGTCACCCGCTCAGGCCTGGTCGCGCGGCGGGTTCCCGTCGGCGTCGTCGGCGGGGTCCGGGCGCGAGGGGCCCGGCTTGGATCCCGTGAAGCCGCCGAAGCCGCGGCGGACCCGGTCGCCCAGGTCGCCCGCCCCGCCCGCGATGTCGCTGACCAGCTTCATCAGCGGGTCCTTGGAGGTCCGCACCTCCTCGGCGTAGGCGCCGGCCGACTCCCGCCAGGAGTCCCGTACCGACGCGCCCTTGTCGTCCTCGCGGCGCGGGTAGTGGCCGTCCATGATCCGCTGGTGGTCACGGGAGGCCGCCCACTTCTTCAGCTCGGCCGCCCGCACCGTGGTGAACGGGTGCGAACGCGGCAGCACGTTGAGGATCTTCAGCACGGAATCGCGCAGGTCCCCGCCCGACTCGTACTCCTCGGCCTGCTCCAGGAACGCGTCCACGTTCATCTCGTGCAGATGGTTGCCGCCCGCGATCTTCATCAGGCCGCGCATCGACGCCTGGACGTCCTGCCCCACCAGCAGCCCCGCGCGGTCCGCTGACAGCTCCGACTTGCGGAACCACTCCCGCAGCGCGGTCACGATCGCCATGATCGCCACGTTGCCCAGCGGGATCCAGGCGACCCGGACCGCCAGCGAGGTCAGGAACAGCAGGACCGTCCGGTACACCGAGTGGCCGGACAGCGCGTGCCCGACCTCGTGCCCGACGACCGCCCGCATCTCCTCCTCGTCGAGCAGCTCCACCAGACCCGTGGTCACCACGATGATCGGCTCGTCGAGACCGATGCACATCGCGTTGGGGACCGGGTCCTGGTTGACGTACATCGGCGGGACCTTCTCCAGGTCCAGGATGTAGCAGGCGTCCCGCAGCATGTCGTTGAGGTGCGCGAACTGCCGGTCCGAGACCCGCACCGAGTCGGACAGGAACAGCAGCCGCAGACTCCGCTCGGGCAGCAGCCCGCTCAGCGCCTTGAAGACCGTGTCGAACCCGCTCAGCTTCCGCAGCGCCACCAGCGCGGACCGGTCGGCGGGGTGTTCGTACGCACGCGAGGAGATCCCGGGGAAACGCCTGCGCTGCCTGCCGGGCACCCTCTCGTGCCCGTTGTGCTGGTGGCCGTCGGACATGTATCCCCCATGTGCGTCTGATGGACCTGCGCGGTCGCCGGTGCGGCCCCCGCTCCCCCCGCGGCGACCCAGCCTAGGCGGGATTCCCGTGCGCGGGCAGTGGGGACGGCCGCTCCGTGCGGCCCCACCGGAAGGACGACCGGGCACCGGGCAACGGTTGCCTCCCCGCGCCGGGACGGCACCGAAGCGACGCCGCACGCCCGCAACGGCGGAGTCGGCGTGATCGCCGGAAAGCCGCCCGCATACGATGAGCGCACGTCTTTATCCCGCCCACACGCGATAGGTCCTGCCGAAGATGAGCTTCCCCAGCACCGCTGCCCAGATGGTCACCCTCGCCGCCGAGGGCGGAGAGCACGGCGGCAACCACGAGAGCCTCAGCCCCTACCTCACCGGCGGCGGCGCCCTGTTCGCGCTGCTGCTCCTGCTGTGGATCACCACCCGCTTCAACCGCGACCGCTGAGCCGCCGGGAGCCCGCCCCGAGGGCACTGGCGCACGGGGCCCCCAGACCGGGCCGGTAGGGTCTGCACGCATGGGAGAGCAGGACATGCCTACCGGCCCCGGCACCGGCCCCGTCGCGCGGGGCAAGCGCCGTCTGGGCGTCATGGGCGGCACTTTCGACCCGATCCACCACGGGCACCTGGTGGCGGCCAGCGAGGTGGCCGCGCAGTTCCACCTCGACGAGGTGGTCTTCGTCCCCACCGGCCAGCCGTGGCAGAAGAGCCACCGCGCGGTCTCGCCCGCCGAGGACCGCTACCTGATGACGGTCATCGCCACCGCCGAGAACCCCCAGTTCTCGGTCAGCCGCATCGACATCGACCGCGGCGGACCCACCTACACCGTGGACACCCTGCGCGACCTCGACGCGCTCAACCCGGACACGGACCTGTTCTTCATCACCGGCGCCGATGCCCTCGCCCAGATCCTGACCTGGCGCGACAGCGAGGAACTGTTCTCCCTGGCACACTTCATCGGCGTGACCCGGCCCGGCCACCATCTGACCGACGCCGGCCTGCCCGAGGGCGGAGTCTCGCTCGTGGAGGTCCCGGCCCTCGCCATCTCCTCCACGGACTGCCGTGCGAGAGTCGCCAAGGGAGACCCCGTCTGGTACCTGGTGCCGGACGGTGTCGTGCGCTACATCGCCAAGCGCCAGCTGTATCGCGGCGAGTGAGCCGAGAGGGGCACCGGTGAACGACGGATACGACGCGGGGTACGGGGACGGGGGCCCGTACGAGCTCGTCGGCTACGACGAGTACGGCCGGCCGGTCTACCGGCAGGCCGACGGCCGGCGGACACAGCAGCAGTACGACCCCTACGGGCAGCAGGGCGGGCAGACCCAGCAGGGCCACCAGGGTCAGCAGGGCTACGACTACGACCCGTACGCGACCGGCGGGCAGCAGCAGCCCGGGTACGACCCGTACGGGAACGGCGGCGGCTACGGCTACGACCCGTACGCCACGGGCGGCCACCAGCAGCCCGCCTACGACCCGTACGGGCAGGGCGGCGCGCAGGGCGCGCACCCCGACGGCACCGGACAGCAGCCCCGGACGACCGAGCAGACCGCGTACATACCGGAGCAGCCCGGCCACGCCCCCGAGCGCACCGCGCACGTCCCGCAGCAGGCCCGCCCGGCCGACGACGGGAGGGACGACGGCGCCGGCTCCGCCCCCGAGTACCGCACCGAGCAGTTCGCCTTCGTCGAGGAGCCCGACGACGACTCCGAGGACGTCATCGACTGGCTCAAGTTCACCGAGAACCGCACCGAGCGCCGCGAGGAGGCCCGCCGCCGCGCCCGCAGCCGGATCATCGCCCTGACCGTGGTGTTCGCGTTGGTCGTCGCCGGCGGCGTCGGCTACCTCTGGTACGCCGGGAAGCTGCCCGGACTCTCCGCCTCCGACAAGGGCACCGGCACCACCACCGCCGCGGGCGCGCAGAAGCGGGACGTCCTCGTCGTCCATCTGCACGACACCGAGAACGGCGGCACCTCCACCGCGCTGCTCGTCGACAACGCCACCACCAAGCAGGGCACCACCGTGCTGCTGCCCAACTCCCTCGCCCTGACCGCCGAGGACGGCACCACCACCACACTCGCCAAGTCCGTCGAGGACGACGGCTCCGAGGGCACCAGGACCGCCCTCGACACCGTCCTCGGCACCGACATCGAGGGCACCTGGCGGCTGGACACGCCCTTCCTGCTCACGCTCGTCGACCTGGTCGGCAACATCGAGGTCGACACCGACACCGACGTGCCCGACCCGGACGCCAAGAAGAAGGGCGAGGCGCCGCTGGTCAGGAAGGGCGAGGGCCAGACCCTCAGCGGCAAGATGGCCGTCGCCTACGCCACCCACCGAGGCCCCGGCGAGACCCAGGACGCCCAGCTGGAACGCTTCGGGCAGGTGCTGCACGGGGTGCTGCGCAAGATGACCTCCGACCCCGACGCCGCCACGACCACCGTCCAGACCCTCGGCCAGATCATCGAGCCGCCGCTCACCGACGCCGACCTCGGCACCTTCCTCGCCGGACTCTCCGACCGGGCCAAGGGCGGCGACCACCGCACCGCGCTGCTGCCCGTCGAGGAGGACGGCACGCTCACCGACGAGGCGAGCGACAGCGTCGTCAAGGACATCCTCGGCGGCACCGCCAAGAGCCCCGACCGGGACGCCGCCGTCACCGTCTCCGTGCGCAACGCCACCGGCGACAAGGACAACACCGAGAAGGCCCGCGTGGTGCTGCTCAACGGCGGCTTCACCTTCCTGGAGGGCGGCACCGCCGGCTCCGCCGAGTCCGCCTCCGAGGTCGTCTACGCCGACCCCGCGGAGAAGGAGAACGCCGCCGAGGTCGCCAAGACCCTGGGGCTGCCCGCCGACGCCGTCACCAAGGGCAAGATCTCCGGCAACGCGCGCGTGGCGGTCGTCCTCGGCCAGGACTACGACCCCGGCTCGGAGTGAGAAGCGGCGACGAGAGGCGACGGACGACGCACCCCGCGTAATGACGTGGGGTGCGTCCGGCGGTCCATGAGACCCTGGAGGTCAACCGACCGTCGACCGAAAGCCACGCAGTGACCGCAACCGACCGTTCCATCGAGCTCGTCACCACCGCCGCCCAGGCGGCCGCCGACAAGCTCGCGCACGACATCGTCGCCTACGACGTCAGTGACGTGCTGTCCATCACCGACGCATTCCTGCTGGCCTCCGCGCCGAACGACCGCCAGGTCAAGTCGATCGTCGACGAGATCGAGGAGCGGCTCAGCAAGGAGCTCGGCGCCAAGCCGGTCCGCCGCGAGGGCGACCGCGAGGCCCGCTGGGTGCTGCTCGACTACGTCGACATCGTCGTCCACGTCCAGCACAGCGAGGAGCGGGTCTTCTACGCCCTGGAGCGGCTCTGGAAGGACTGCCCCGAGCTGGACCTCCCGGAGGACGCCAAGGCCACCCGGGGCAAGGCCGCCGAGCACGCCAAGCTCCAGGAGGCCGAGGAGGCGACCGGGCCGGGAGGTGAGTGGCGGTGAGTGCCACCGGTGAGGTGAGCGGCTCCGCGCGCCGGGGCCGCCGCGTCATCCTGTGGCGGCACGGCCAGACCTCCTGGAACGTGGAGCGCCGCTTCCAGGGCTCCACGGACGTCGAGCTGACCGAGACCGGCGTCGCCCAGGCCCGCCGGGCCGCCCGACTGCTCGCGGGTCTGAAGCCCGACGCGATCGTCGCCTCCGACCTCAGGCGGGCCGCGGCCACCGCCGCCGAGCTGGCCGCGCTCACCGGCCTGCACGTCGTCCACGACGAGGCCCTGCGGGAGACCTACGCGGGCGTCTGGCAGGGCCTGACGCACGACGAGATCATCGCCCGGTACGGCGAGGAGTACGCCGCGTGGAAACGCGGCGAGCCCGTCCGCCGAGGCGGCGGCGAACTGGAGACCGAGGTCGCCGACCGCGCCGCCCCCGTGGTGCTGCGGCACGCCGAGAAACTCCCGGAGGACGGCACGCTCGTGGTCGTCAGCCACGGCGGGACCATCCGCACCACCATCGGCCGGCTGCTCGACCTCGACCCGCGCAGCTGGGAGAGCCTGGGCGGCCTCAGCAACTGCTGCTGGTCCGTCCTCGGCGAGGGCGCCCGGGGCTGGCGGCTGATGGAGCACAACGCCGGCACCCTGCCGGAGCCGGTGCTCGGCGACGACGACTGAGGACGGCCGTGCCCGCCGCCGGGGCCTCCGGCGGCGGGCGTACGACCCGCCCCGCGGCGTTCCGGACCCGGATTTCACTTTCTGGCAGGTCGCAGGCTAAAGTTCTTCTTGTTCGCCCCGCCGAGCGGGGCGAAACCAGGAAGTCACTTCATGTGGCGGCCAGGGGCTATAGCTCAGTTGGTAGAGCGCCTGCATGGCATGCAGGAGGTCAGGAGTTCAATTCTCCTTAGCTCCACATGGTGAAGATCCCGTCTCCCTCAGCGGAGACGGGATCTTTTGTCGTCCGCAGGTGAGCGCGGCGGCGTTCTCCGACGTATACCTCTACGAGGCGTACAGCCGTGTCCCTACCGGTACCACGGCGTCGCTGACCGTATTGGCCCGGTCGTGGCAGAATCAAACGACCGGAAGGGGGCGCGGCCCGACGGGAGGGAGTTGTGATGCCTGCGAGCATCCTCGAGGAGGTCGACCACCTTCTCGGAGCGGTGTCGACCCGACGGACCTCTACGCGTCTCAGCTGCCCTTCCTGCGGTTCCGCACACGTCGCCCAGGTGCTCGGCGACAACGGCGGGATCTCCTACGTGTGCACGGCCTGCGGCCACAGCTGGAGCTGACCGATGGGTGCACACAGGCGGAAGTGCGACTGGTGCGGCAGCGGCACGCCCATCGTCCGTGACATGGAGCCGATCAACCCCGACTACCAGTACTGGTGCGAGGAGTGCGCGCGGGCGCTGATCATAAAAGGCGACCCCATCGAGACGTACCGGGAACTCGAGGGGGAGCCGATCTACGGCCGGCTGCTGGAGGAGCACTGCACCCTCAAACGCTTCTACTCGTTCGTGACGGCGTGAGCGCCGGAGGGAGGGGAGCGCCCCTCCGGGTGCGGGCGTTCCGGGCGGAACCGGGCGAAGCGAAACCGATTTGGTGTTGGGCCGGGGGGACCGTGTAAAGTTGGCGTCGCCGCCGGGGAAACCCGGGGGAACACCGCAAGGGGCTATAGCTCAGTTGGTAGAGCGCCTGCATGGCATGCAGGAGGTCAGGAGTTCAATTCTCCTTAGCTCCACAGAAGTCGAGGGCGGACCATCCGAACGGATGGTCCGCCCTCGGTCGTTGTGCGCCGTGTGTCACACCGAGAACGCGAACGGCCCTCTCCGGGCGGCCTGAGACCGCCGGAGAGGGCCGGCTGCGTGTTGTCCCCGTCGGCGCGTCAGCGCCCCAGAGCGCGCCTGCCGCGGCCCTGGGAGAGCACCGGAAGGTTCCGGGACGGCGCCTTCGCCTGGGGCGCCGATTCCTCGATGCGCAGGGCCAGCGCCGGGCAGCGGCGCACCGCGCGCAGCGCCTTCGCCTCCGCGTACCGCGGCACCTGCGCCTGAGCCACCGTCGGGAAGCCGTCCGCACCGAGCTGGAAGACCTCCGGAAGGAGGTCCGCGCACAGCCCGTGGCCCCGGCACAGCGTCCAGTCGACGAAGATCTTCTGACGGCTCGGGCCGTTCCTGTCCTCGTCCTCGCCGCCCGGGATGCCCGTCGGGGCCGCGCCGCCCTCGAACAGCGGCAGCACGCCGGCCACGGGTCGCCCGCAGCCGTTGCCGAGGGCGTGCAGCGCGATGTCCTCGGTGAACGCCTTCAGCGTCGACTCCAGGAACATCGCCGAGCCGTCCGGGTGCGAACATGCCCCGCGCCGCTTCACGTTCTTCGCGACCTGCCGCACCGCCTCGAGCGCGGCCGCGCCGCCGCCGCCCAGGATGTCCTCCAGCCCGCGCGCGGCGGCCGGGAGCCCCAGGTAGCAGGGGCCGCACTGGTTGGCGCTCTCCTGCGCCAGCCACTTGGCCACCATCAGCGACTCGCCCAGCGGGCAGGTGTCCTGACTGATCGGCAGGATCGCGCCCGCGCCCAGCGAACCGCCCACCGCGTCCAGCGAGTTGCGGGAGATGATCGCCTCGTTCACGGTCGCCGCGTCGATCCACTTGCCGTGGTAGCCGCCCGTCAGCACCCCCTGCGGGACCGGCGGGGCGCCGGCCAGCTGGAGCACGTAGCGCAGCGGCACGCCGGTGGGCACCTCGACCACCATCGGGCGGGCCACCGCCCCGGACACCGTGAGCATCACGGTGCCCGGCTCGTCGTACAGGCCGGTGTTGCCGTAGCGCTCCGGGCCGATGCGGGCGGCGATGGCGAGCTGGGCGAACGTCTCGGCGTTGGACAGCAGTGTGGGCGCGCCGCCCACACCGCTCCTGGAGGCGCTGGTCTTGCGCCCCGGCGGGATGGCCGGGCCGCCGTCGATGGAGCGGATCAGGGAGGCGGCGGCCCCCGTCACCATGCGCACCGGGTTGCGCTGCACACGGGCGCGCAGCGCCGAGCGGCGGCCGTTGCTCAGGCCGCGCTCGGCGAGCGCCTGTTCCATCGAGCGCTGCGTGGATTCACGGGTCACCCCCACCACGAGCGTGCGGGCACCCATGGCCTCGGCGCACAGCAGCGCGCCG
Organism: Streptomyces sp. GB4-14; assembly: GCF_022696125.1. Classification (NCBI taxonomy): domain Bacteria; kingdom Bacillati; phylum Actinomycetota; class Actinomycetes; order Kitasatosporales; family Streptomycetaceae; genus Streptomyces; species Streptomyces sp. GB4-14. The sequence continues at coordinate 4,424,171 of NZ_RZHO01000002.1, forward strand.
TCCAGGATGAGGTGCGGCGCCCGGTTGATGAGCACCGTGTCCTTGCGGCAGGCCGGTTCGTCCTCGCTGCCGTTGACGACGACGACCGGCCGGACGCCGCGCTTGATCGCCGATTCGGCGACCGCGCGCAGCTTCTTGTGGAAGGGGAAGCCCGCGCCGCCGCGGCCCCTGAGGTTGATGCGTTCGGCGAGCTGCGCGAGCTGCTCACCGCCCAGGGGCTCGAGCGGGCCGTGCACCTTGAGGTGCATCTGAAGATCGAGCCTGTCGACAAGGTCGAAACCCGACGTGAGCTGGGGAAGCCCTACGACGCGGACTTCGGGGACGTCGGGCAGGGCCTCGTTCACTTAAAGCCTCCGGAAGGCGTGTTCCAAGGTTCGCCCGACCCCGGTGCGTCGAAGTCGTAGGACGACGAGGGCACACCGGGGGTTGGTGCATTGGCGGGACCGCTGTTGTACGTGTCACCCGGGTTGTACGTGCCGTAGAGGGTGTTTGTCTCAGCGGTGTCGTACACATCACTCGACCCGTAACCGGAGGCGACCGAATTGTTGTAGGTCGGGATGTTGTATCCGGTGTCGTTGAGGGGGTCGTAGGCCGACGGAGGGGCCTCGCCGACCGGCGGCGGGGACGGGATCGGCCAGCTGCCCGAGGTGCTGGAGGGCGAGTCCACGCGGGGTATCGCCTCCGTGGCCTGGAGGTCCGGCATCTCCATGCGGGCGGTGGCGTCCGTGAGCGGGTTCCGCGCGGCGGACTGCCGGGGGGACACCGCGCGGTAGGCGGCCGCGAACCCGTTCGCCGGTTCCGGGGCCGGCGCGGGCTCGGGGGCGGCGAACGACGGGCGCCCCGGGCGCGACCGGCTGTCGTCCCGGGCGCTGCCGTAACCGGGCAGGACGGACTCGGCGTTGCGCGCTCTGGCCTCGTCCAGCCGGCTGCCGGGCTGCTCGGTGAGGCCCAGCATCGAGGTGATCCGGTCGGCCACCTTGCGCTTGACCGGGCGCGGCGAGGCCCGCAGCACCAGGGCCGCGAACACGCCGAACAGCGACAGGCCGTACAGGATCATGAAGATCGGCTTGGCCGCTCGACCCGCGTAGAGGCCGTGCACCAGCGCCGCGCACCAGGCCGGGTAGGCCAGCATGTGCACCGCGCGCCAGCGGGCGGCGACCTCCGCAGGGGAGGCGAAGCGGTTGCGCAGGATGCCCGTGATCGCCACGAAGATCATCAGCATGCCGGCCAGGGTGCCGAGGCCGATCAGGAAGCTCCGCCCCATGACGGCCTCGTCGTCGGTGAGGACGAGCCCGAAGGGGATCACGGCCGCGATCCACGAGGTGTGGTCCAGCGCCAGCTTGACCACGATGTGGATCAGCAGGAAGACGACGGCCCCGACCGCCGTGGTGCGGTGCACCGCCTGCGCGATGATCCGCTGCCGCGGGCCGAGCAGGATCCGGTCCTGCGCCACGAGTCCCCAGATCACGGAGCAGCTGAGGCACACGAGCGACAGGACGCCGACGCCGAAGTTGAGGAAGTCGACGAACCAGTCGTCCGCCGTGCTGTCGTCCGGCCTCACGACGCACCTCCGGACGTCCGGACGCACAGCGGGTACGACGGAGTCGCAGCCGACCTGCCCCGAGCGGGGGGTGGGCTGCCGAGTGGACGAGGGTTCATGGGGGCAACTCCGAACGGTTCGGTAAAGCGGTCCCGCTGCCGAACTCTAAGCCTCGCCGTACCCGTCAGTACCAGGTTTGAGTTATTGCGCTGTTATCAAAAGACAATGTGGCCGTTGTGTTGTCCGCTTAGGGGTTGTTACGCGAAGTAACTCTTGACCTTCGTTCAGTGTGTCGTGGAAGGGCGTCGCGGCCAGATCCGTCCCTGCGGTACCCTGACCGCATGCGTGCCGTACGCCTCCTGCTTAGCGAGCCGCGCTGATCAGTCCCGACCGCCGATGTTCCGGCAGGTCGGAATCGGCGCGGCGTCCCCTCCTGTGCGAGGGGTTTTTTCATTTCCAGGAAGTCGCAGCAGCAGGCAGAGACGATCGATGGAGCTTTGAGGATCATGAGCGAGACGAACCCCGCAGCCGCGGAGGCCGCGCCGCACCGCTACACGGCCGCCCTGGCCGCCGAGATCGAGGCACGCTGGCAGGACTTCTGGGACGCCGAGGGCACGTACGCGGCGCCCAACCCCAAGGGTGACCTGGCGGGCGATGCGGAGCTGGTCGCGCGGCCCAAGAAGTTCATCATGGACATGTTCCCGTACCCCTCGGGTGCGGGTCTGCACGTCGGACACCCCCTGGGCTACATCGCCACCGACGTCTACGCCCGTTTCCAGCGCATGACCGGGCACAACGTCCTGCACACCCTGGGCTTCGACGCCTTCGGCCTGCCCGCCGAGCAGTACGCGGTGCAGACCGGCACGCATCCGCGCGTGTCCACCGAGGCCAACATCAAGAACATGCAGGTCCAGCTGCGCCGGCTGGGACTGGGCCACGACAAGCGCAGGTCGTTCGCCACGATCGACCCGGACTACTACAAGTGGACCCAGTGGATCTTCCTGCAGATCTTCAACTCCTGGTACGACCAGGACGCGAAGAAGGCCCGCCCGATCTCCGAGCTGGTCGCGCAGTTCGAGTCCGGTGAGCGGCCCGTGCCCGGCGGCCGCTCCTGGAGCGGTCTGAGCCCCGTCGAGCGCGCCGACCTGCTGAGCGAGTACCGCCTGGCCTACGCCTCCGACGCGCCCGTCAACTGGTGCCCTGGCCTGGGCACCGTGCTGGCCAACGAGGAGGTCACCGCCGACGGCCGCTCCGAGCGCGGCAACTTCCCCGTCTTCAAGGCCAAGCTGCGCCAGTGGAACATGCGCATCACGGCCTACGCCGACCGGCTGCTGGACGACCTGGACGCCCTGGACTGGCCCGAGGCGATCAAGCTGCAGCAGCGCAACTGGATCGGCCGCTCCGAGGGCGCCCGCGTCGACTTCCCGATCGACGGCGAGAAGATCACCGTCTTCACGACCCGCCCCGACACCCTGTTCGGCGCCACCTACATGGTGCTGGCGCCCGAGCACCCGCTGGTCGAGAAGTTCACCCCGGACGCCTGGCCCGAGGGCACCCACGAGGTGTGGACCGGCGGCCACGCCACGCCCGCCGAGGCCGTCGCCGCCTACCGCGCGCAGGCCGCCTCGAAGTCCGACGTCGAGCGGCAGGCCGAGGCCAAGGACAAGACCGGCGTCTTCACCGGCGCCTACGCGACCAACCCGGTCAACGGGCAGCAGGTGCCCGTCTTCATCGCGGACTACGTCCTGATGGGCTACGGCACCGGCGCGATCATGGCCGTCCCCGGTCACGACACGCGCGACTTCGCGTTCGCCCGCGCCTTCGAACTGCCCGTCGTGTGCGTGGTGGAGCCGACCGACGGCCGCGGCACCGACCCCGCCACGTGGGACGACGCCTTCGTCTCCCACGACGCGAGGATCGTCAACTCCTCCGCCGAGCACGTCTCCCTGGACGGACTGGACGTCACCGAGGCCAAGGCCCGCATCACCGAATGGCTGGAGCGCGAGGGCCACGGCGAGGGCACCGTCAACTTCCGCCTGCGCGACTGGCTGTTCAGCCGCCAGCGGTACTGGGGCGAGCCCTTCCCGATCGTCTACGACGAGGACGGCGTCGCCCACGCCCTGCCCGAGTCGATGCTGCCGCTGGAACTGCCCGAGGTCGACGACTACAGCCCGCGCACCTTCGACCCGGACGACGCCGACACCCAGCCCGAGACGCCGCTGTCCCGCAACGAGGACTGGGTGAACGTCACCCTGGACCTGGGCGACGGGCCGAAGAAGTACCGCCGCGAGACCAACACCATGCCCAACTGGGCCGGTTCCTGCTGGTACGAGCTGCGCTACCTGGACCCGCACAACTCCGAGAAGCTGGTCGACCCGGAGATCGAGCAGTACTGGATGGGTCCGCGCGAGGGCATGCCGCACGGCGGCGTCGACCTGTACGTCGGCGGCGCCGAGCACGCCGTGCTGCACCTGCTGTACGCCCGCTTCTGGTCCAAGGTGCTGTACGACCTGGGCCACGTGTCCTCGGCCGAGCCGTTCCACAAGCTGTTCAACCAGGGCATGATCCAGGCCTACGTCTACCGCGACAGCCGGGGCATCGCCGTGCCGGCCGCCGAGGTGGAGGAGCGCGACGGCGGCTACTGGTACCAGGGCGAGCGCGTCACCCGCCTGCTGGGCAAGATGGGCAAGTCCCTGAAGAACGCGGTCACCCCGGACGAGATCTGCGCCGAGTACGGCGCCGACACGCTGCGCCTGTACGAGATGGCCATGGGCCCGCTGGACGTGTCCCGCCCCTGGGACACCCGCGCGGTCGTCGGCCAGTTCCGCCTGCTGCAGCGGCTGTGGCGCAACATCGTCGACGAGGCGAGCGGCGAGGTGACCGTCGTCGACACCGACGACGTCGACGAGGACACCCTGCGCGCCCTGCACAAGGCGATCGACGGCGTCCGCGGCGACCTGGAGGGCATGCGGTTCAACACCGCCATCGCCAAGGTCACCGAGCTGAACAACCACCTGACCAAGCGGGGCGGCCCGCTGCCGCGCCCGGTCGCGGAGTCGCTGGTGCTGCTGATCGCGCCGCTGGCCCCGCACATCGCCGAGGAGCTGTGGCGCAAGCTGGGCCACACCGACTCCGTGGTGCACCGGGACTTCCCGGTGGCCGACCCGGCGTACGTGGTCGACGAGACCGTCACCTGCGTCGTCCAGATCAAGGGCAAGGTGAAGGCCCGGCTGGAGGTGTCCCCGGGCATCTCCGAGGACGAGCTGGAGAAGACCGCGCTGGCCGACGAGCGGGTGGTCGCGGCGCTGGACGGCGCGGGGATCCGGAAGGTGATCGTGCGGGCGCCGAAGCTGGTGAACATCGTTCCGGCCTGAGGCCCTCACCGGTCCGACCCTCACCGGTCGGACCCTCACCGGTCGGACCCTTACGGGTAACGACCGGATCGTCTGCGGGCAGGTTCGGGGTTCCGCCGGAACTCCGGGCCTGCCCGTTGCGTTTACCGTGGAAGAGCGGCACCACATGTGCCGGAACAGGCCGGACGTGCCCGGAGGAGGAGCCTCGTGGAAGCGGTGTTCGCAGTGGTCGCCCTGCTTTTCGTGCTCTTCGTGGCCCTGGGCGTGTACGCCACGGTGAAGGTCGTCGGCGCCGCCAAGCGCAGCGCGGACCGCCACATCCACCAGGCCCGCCGCACGGTCGAGGACCACACCCTGCGCGCTAAGGCGTTCGCGCAGCCCGGCCCGGCCGGCGAGATCGCCCAGCTCCGGCTGAAGCTGCGCACCTCGATGCGGGCCACGCAGGACGCCCTGGAGGCGGTCGCCGCCGAGGACGCCTCGGTGAAGGAATCCCTCTCCCTCTTCCAGCGCCTCAGTGCGCACGGCCACGAACTGGACGCCGAACTGCGCCGCCTGGAGGGCGAGCCGGACCGCGCCACGCTGTCCGCGCGCCTGCCCGACCTGCGCGAGCGCACCGAGCGCATCACCAGCTCCGCCGACTCCCTGCGCTGGGCCACCCGCGACCGCGCCCGCCGCTTCGCGGACGACGACCTCGACTCGCTGAGCGCGCAGATCGACATGGAGGCCGGCGCCCTGCGGCACTGGACCACCACGGACCAGCCGTCCACGCCCGCGCCGCCACGCTGGCCCGAGGCCCCGGCCGCCGACGCCGCCGGACCCGGCCAGACCTGGCCGGACACCGCCCGCCAGGAGGCCGACCCGCAGCAGGGCGACGACCAGGAGCGGCCCGCCATCGCCCCGGCCGCCCCGCGCCCCACCTACCCCTGGCAGAAGAAGCCGCGCCCCGAATCCACCACGTGACCACCGCCCGAGCGGCACCGGCCACCCCGCGGCGCACGACGCCCCTGCGGGCCCGGGCTGCCGCAGGGCCACCACGGCAGGTAACCTCCAGCTCATGTCCCGCCATGTCGCGATCGTCACCGATTCAACGGCCTACCTTCCGGCCCGGACGATGGAGCGGCACGGCATCACGGCGGTACCCCTGACCGTGGTGCTGGGGGACCGCGCCCTCGAGGAGGGCACCGAGATCTCCACCCGCTCCCTCGCCCAGGCTTTGCAGAAGCGGCGTCCCGTCACGACGTCCCGCCCGAGCCCCGCGCTCTTCGCGGACACCTACCGCAGGGTCGCCGAGTCCGGTGCGGCCGGCATCGTCTCCCTCCATCTCTCCGCCGAGCTGTCCGGCACCTACGACGCGGCGGTCCTCGCGGCCCGCGAGGCGCCGGTGCCGGTCCGCGTGGTCGACACCGGCATGATCGCGATGGCCCTGGGATTCTGCGCGCTGGCTGCCGCGGAGACGGCGGAGGCGGGCGGCACCGTGGACGAGGCGGTCACCGCGGCGGAGAAGCGGGCGGCGGACACCTCGGCCTACTTCTACGTCGACACGCTCGACTATCTGCGCCGGGGCGGCCGGATCGGCGCGGCGCAGGCGCTGTTGGGCTCCGCCCTCGCCGTGAAGCCGCTGCTGCAGCTGGCCGGCGGCCGTATCGAACCGCTGGAGAAGGTGCGGACGGCGTCGAAGGCGATCGCCCGCCTGGAGGAGATCGCGGCGGACCGTGCGGGAGGCGCGGAGGTGGACGTCGCCGTCCACCATCTCGCCGCGCCGGAACGCGCCTCCGCCCTGGCCGACCGGCTCCGCACCCGGTTGCCGGGACTGTCCGAGCTGCATGTCAGCGAGGTGGGCGCGGTGATCGGGGCGCACACGGGGCCGGGGCTGCTGGGGGTCGTGGTCTCGGCGCGGTGAGGTTCGGAGCGGGCCGTTCCCTGAGATGTGGGGAATGCCCCGAAGTGCGGAGTGCCCCGGAGTGGGGTTTTCCCCCTCGAACGGGTGACGGCGTTGTCCACAACCGGGTGCCTGTCCACGCATTCTGCCCATGATCATCGCGGGGTCGCGGTGGTGCCCGACCCTCGTCGCATGGCACATCGATCACACACACGTACCGCTGTTCCGACGAGTGGTCCGGGGCGCGGCCCCCTGTCCGACGGCCGCACGTCCCACAACCGTCACCGTCATCGCCGGGGCCGCCCGAGCAGGGCGCGCGCGTGGGCCCGGGACGGTGACCTTCAGAATCCGGAGGAGGAGCTCCGGCGTCGCGCCGAGACGCTGTTCGGCGGTGAGCCCGTGGTGCGTGGCGGGCGTCCGGTGCGGAGGGCGAGGAGGGCGCCCAGCTGGGCACGGCCGGGGCCGGAGACGGGAGACGCGTTAGCGGGAGTGAAGGGCGGGGTGCCGCCCTCGCGGCCGCGTCGCAGGGCCGTGGTGGTGGACCGTCAGGGGGTGGCCGGGCACGCACTGCTGACGAGGCCTCGGACGGCTGCCGGGCGGCGACGGGCCTCGGAGGTGGAGCGGACGCTGGAGTTGAGGCGGCTGCCGGAGCGCGCGGGGTCGCCTTCGGCGGTCGTCGGGTCGGGCGGGGATGTGGATGCGGCGGCCCGTCCGGGGCGGTTCCTCGGCGCCGGGCCGGAGGGGCAGGAGCCTGCCACCTACCCGGTGCGCCTGCCCGCCGCGCGCCCTGGCCGGGACGCGGCCGGCCCCCCGGACCCGGTGGACCGGGAGACACCTGACGGCGTGCCCGAGCCGGAGCCGCCGCCGGCGCCCGCGTCCGGGCGGCTTCTCGGCCCCGCGCTGCGGGAGCGGCTGCCCCTGTGGGTGCAGGCCCGGTGCGGGCTGGAGCGGCGCAGTGTCGTGGCGCTCTCCGCGCTGCTCGCGCTCGCCCTGGTGTTCGCCGTGCAGCACTTCTGGACCGGGCGCACCCAGCCGGTACGGGCGCCGGAGGTGGTGAGGGCGGCACCGGCCGCGCAGGGGGAGGGCGTGGACGCCGGAGGAGGTCCCTCGGGCGCTCCCGGTTCCTTCGGGCAGGCGGGCGGAACGGCGGCTCCCGAGATCGTGGTCGACGTCAGCGGCAAGGTGCGGAACCCGGGCGTCCACCGGCTGCCCGCCGGCTCACGGGTCGAGGACGCGCTGAAGGCGGCCGGCGGGGTGCGGCCCGGCACGAGGACGGGCGGCCTCAACCGCGCCCGGTTCCTCGTCGACGGCGAGCAGTTGGTGGTGGGCGGGTCGGCGCCGGCCGGAGCGGCGGCCCCCGCGGCCCCGGCGGGCACGGGAGCGGCGGCCGGTCCCGCGGCACCCGTCTCCCTCAACACCGCCACCGTCGACCAGCTCGACACCCTCCCCGGGGTGGGCCCCGTGCTCGCCCAGCACATCGTCGACTACCGCACCCGCAACGGCGGCTTCCGTTCGGTGGACGAGCTGCGGGAGGTCAACGGCATCGGCGACCGCCGCTTCGCCGACCTGCGCGACCTCGTACGGCCATGAGCACCCGCGCCCGCGCCCGCGTCGCTCCCGACGCCGACGCCGACGCCGAACGGCAGGGCGCCTTTCGTCCCCGGGAGGAGGGACCGACCGACCTCCGGCTGGTCCCGCCCGCCCTCGCCGCCTGGGCCACGGCGGCGGTGACGCTGCACGCCCCGCCGGGCTGGGCCGTGACCACCGTGGCCGCATCGGTCCTGGTCGCCGTCGTTCTGCTCGCGGCGGGCAGCCGCCTGCTCCCGGCACGTCGGCGTCCGGCGGAAGGGGCACGCGTCACCGCGCATGCCGTCGCCGCCACCGCGCTGTGCGTCGCGGCAGCCGCCGGCTCGGCGGGCCTGCATGGCGCGGACGTCCGGCGCGGTCCGGTCCCGGAGCTGGCCCGGGAGTACGCCCGGGTGGTCGCGGAGGTGGAGGTCACCGCGGATCCACGGCTCACCCGGCCCCGGGTCAGCGGCCCTCACACGGCCCCGGTGTCCGTGCTGATCGAGGCCGAGGTGCGGCGCGTGGAGCGGGCCGGTACGACGGCACGTGCGACGCGGGCCCCGGTCCTGCTGATCGTCGACACCGGCGACCGGAAGCGGACCGCCACCGCCGAGCAGCAGGGCTCGCCCTGGCCGGCCCTGCTGCCCTCCACCCGGCTGAGGGTCGAGGCAAGGCTCGCGCCGGCGCGGGAGGGCGGCGACCGGTTCGCGGCGGTGCTGCGGGTGGACGGCCGCGACGGCCCCCACGCCGTGGGCGGACCCTCCGCCCCGCAGCGGCTCGCGGGCCGGCTGCGTGCCGGACTGCGCGAGGCGACCGAGGATCTGCCGCAGGACCCGCGGGCGCTGCTCCCGGGACTGGTCGTCGGGGACACCGCGCGGGTGACGCCGGAGCTTGACCAGGCGTTCCGGGAGACCGACCTCACCCACACCCTCGCCGTGTCCGGGGCCAACTTCACCATCCTGCTCGCCCTGCTCTTAGGCCCGCCGGGGCTGGCGCAACGGGCCGAGCGGCGCGGACTCGCACCCCGCCTCGGCATCTCGCTGCGGACCACGGCGGTACTGGGCGCGGTGCTTTCCCTGGCCTTCGTCGTCGTGTGCCGGCCGGACCCCAGTGTTCTGCGCGCCGCCGCCTGCGGTTCCGTGGCGCTGCTCGCGCTCGCCACCGGCCGTCGCAGATCCCTCGTCCCGGCCCTGGCGACGGCCGTCCTGCTCCTTGTGCTGTACGACCCGTGGCTGGCCCGCAGCTACGGCTTCCTGCTCTCCGTGCTGGCGACCGGTGCGCTGCTGACCCTCGCCCCGCGCTGGAGCGAGGCGCTGCGCCGCCACGGGATGCCGCCCCGGATCGCGGAGGCGCTGGCCGCCGCCGGTGCCGCGCAGGCGCTGTGCGCCCCCGTGGTCGCCGTGCTGTCGGCCCGGGTGAGCCTGGTGGCGATCCCCTGCAACCTGCTCGCCGAGGCGGCGCTCGCTCCGGCCACCGTGCTCGGCTTCCTGGCCCTGGCCGCCGCGCCGGTCGCGATGCCGTTGGCCGAGGCGGTGGCGTGGTGCGCGGGCTGGCCCGCCGGGTGGATCGCTCGGGTCGCCCGGACCGGGGCGGCGATGCCGGGCGCCGGTGTGGACTGGCCGGGCAGCTGGGCCGGAGCGGCGGCGCTCGGCGCGGTCACCGTGGCCGTGCTGCTCGTGGGGCGCCGGCTGCTGCGGCACCCCTGGTGGTGCGCCGCGTGCGCGCTGCTGCTGGTCCTGGTGGTGGTGCAGCCCCGGCCGCTGGTGCGCACGATCACCGGGTGGCCGCCGCCGGACTGGCGGATGGTGATGTGCGACGTCGGGCAGGGCGACGCGCTGGTGCTGGCGGCGGGGGAGGGCTCCGGGGTGGTCGTGGACGCCGGACCCGACCCGGAGTCGGTCGACCGCTGCCTGCGCTCCCTCGGAGTGACCCGCGTCCCGCTCGTCGTGCTGACCCACTTCCACGCCGACCATGTGGCCGGGCTGACCGGGGTGCTGCGCGGGCGCGAGGTGGGCGGCATCGGGACCACGGCTCTGGAGGAGCCGGCCGACCAGGCGGCGGCCGTCCGGGGTGCCGCGGCCGCCGCGGGCCTCCCCGTGACGCGGATCGTCGCGGGGGAGCGGCGCCGCACCGGTGACCTGTCCTGGGAGGTGGTGTGGCCGCCGCCCGGAGACCACCCGGTGGCCGAGGGGCCGAACGACGCCAGCGTGGCCATGCTGGTCCGCACCGGCGGCCTGCGCCTGCTCCTCCTCGGCGACCTGGAACCCCCGGCCCAGCGCGCCCTGGCCCGCTCACCCGCGGCGCGGCACCTGGCCGGCGTCGACGTCCTCAAGGTCGCCCACCATGGTTCGGCCTACCAGGACCCCGGCCTGGTGAGCCTCGCCGCACCCCGCCTGGCACTGATCAGCACCGGCGAGGACAACTCCTACGGCCACCCGGCCCCGGGGACGGTGGAGGCGCTGCGGGCCCAGGGAGCGGCCGTGCTGCGGACCGACCGGGACGGGGCGCTGGCGGTCGTTCCCGGCAGGAGCGGTGACGGGGAGGTGGAGGTGGAGGTGGCGCGACATTGAGGACATGACCGACGGGATCGCCCCCGCGACGACCGACGCACGGTGCGGGGCGGCGGGACGGACGGCCGGGCCCGTACCGGACAATGAGCCGTGTGAGTGATGTGCGACATGTGCTGGTGCTGCCCGACCGGGACGCGGCCGAGGAGGTGGCCGAGGCGCTGGCGGAGCGCTTCGGCGTGGACGAGGAGCCGCGGCTCGTGCGGGACGCGCTCGCCGGGGAGGACGACGCGGAGGACGCGCAGTGGCTCGTCGTCCTGCGGGACGAGGCGGGCCGGCTGGACGCGGACGAGCTGAACGAGTTCCTCGCCGGGTGGGACGGCTGGCGCGAGGAGCCGTAGGCCGTGGCTCCTGGCTGAACGCCCGGGCGGGCGGGGCTGTCGGTGGCCCGTGGGATGCTTGTCGGCGATGGCCAGGAAGAACGCATCCGACGACCCCCTCGCCCCCGTGACGCTCGCCGTGGGCCAGGAGGAGCTGCTGCTCGACCGCGCCGTGCGGGAGGTGGTGGCCGCCGCCAAGGCCGCCGACGCCGACACGGACGTACGCGACCTGACCCCGGACCAGCTCCAGCCGGGCACCCTCGCCGAGCTGGTCAGCCCCTCGCTGTTCGCCGAGCGCAAGGTCGTCGTCGTACGGGACGCGCAGGACCTGTCGGCCGACACGGTCAAGGACGTCAAGGCGTACCTGTCCTCGCCCGCCGAGGAGATCACCCTCGTGCTGCTGCACGCGGGCGGCGCGAAGGGCAAGGGCCTGCTGGACGCGGCGCGCAAGGCGGGCGCGCGGGAGGTGGCCTGCCCGAAGATGACCAAGCCGGCGGACCGGCTGGCGTTCGTGCGCAGCGAGTTCCGGACGGCGGGGCGTTCGGCGACTCCCGAGGCGTGCCAGGCGCTCGTCGACGCCATCGGCAGCGACCTGCGCGAGCTGGCCTCCGCGGTGACCCAGCTGGTCGCGGACGTCGAGGGCACCATCGACGAGGCGGTCGTCGGCCGTTACTACACCGGGCGGGCCGAGGCGTCGAGCTTCACGGTCGCCGACCGGGCGGTCGAGGGACGTACGGCGGAGGCCCTGGAGGCGCTGCGCTGGTCGCTGTCGACGGGTGTGGCCCCGGTGCTGATCACCAGTGCGCTGGCGCAGGGGGTGCGGGCCATCGGCAAGCTGTCCTCGGCGCGCGGCGGCAGGCCCGCCGATCTGGCACGCGAGCTGGGCATGCCCCCCTGGAAGATCGACCGCGTGCGTCAGCAGATGCGCGGCTGGACCCCGGACGGGGTGTCCGTGGCGCTGCGCGCGGTCGCCGAGGCCGACGCGGGCGTGAAGGGCGGCGGGGACGACCCGGAGTACGCCCTGGAGAAGGCGGTCGTCACCATCGCCCGCGCGGCCCGCTCCGGACGCCGGGCGTAACCACCCGCCACCCGCCCCCCCCCCGCCGGACGTCGGTCGTCCACTGTCGGGGATCGAGTGGCACCGCGCCGCACGGAGAGGACAATCGGAGGTATCAGCTCAGGCCGCCAAGTACGAGAGGTGGCGAGCGACATGGCTGAACATCCGAACGCGCAACTTGTCCGCAAGGGGTACGACGCCTTCACGCGCGGGGACATGGACGCCCTGCGCGGCCTCATGGCGGCCGACGCGACGCACCATGTGCCCGGGACCGGGATCCTGTCGGGCGACTTCAAGGGACATGACGCGATCCTCGACATGTACCGGCGGCTCGGTGAGGAGACCGAAGGGACGTTCAGGGTCGAGTTGCGGCAGGTCCTCGTCGACGGCAGGGGGCATGCCGTGACACTGCACCACTTCACAGCGGACCGGCGGGGCCGGCACGTGGACGAGGACGGAGGCATCGTCTTCCGGATCGTCGGGGACAAGATCACCGACCTTGACGAATGCGTCGCGGACCTCGACGTGGTGAACGACTTCTGGTCGTAGCGCCCGGGTACATGAAGGCCCCGCCTCCCACCCTGGGGAAGGGCGGGGGACGGGGCCTTCGGATGAAGCTGTCGAGCCCGTACCCGCGTGGCGAACGCAGGCCGCGTACGAGCTCGGGGGTGTCGGCCGGGGGCGGATGAGAGAGGGCCCGCCCGGGTCCCGCCGACGGTCAGATCAGGGTGTTCAGCCCTTGACGGCCGCGACCTTGCGAGCCAGCGCCGACTTCTTGTTGGCGGCCTGGTTCTTGTGGATGACGCCCTTCGAGACGGCCTTGTCGAGCTGGCGCGCAGCGGCGCGCTGGTACTCGGTGGCCTTCTCGGCGTCACCCGCGGCGGCGGCCTCGCGGGCCTTGCGGATCGCGGTCTTCAGAGAGGACTTGACGGCCTTGTTGCGCAGCCGGGCCTTCTCGTTGGTCTTGTTCCGCTTGATCTGGGACTTGATGTTCGCCACGAATGAGCCTCTACAGGTTCTGGCACGGGCCGTACGCAGACGCACGGCTTCGCACCGGGTGATTTCTTGGGGTGTGCCTCGCGCTGAGAGGGCATGAGACACAGCCCCCCACACTACCAGCGGCCCATTCCGTGGCCCAAACCCGTCCCCGGTCGCCACCCGTGGGACCATGGAAGCTACGTATCGATCCGACCCGAGACCGCAGACGGACAAGCACACGTATGCGGACGCCTCAAGAATCAGGACCCTGCGTGCCCGCGATCCCTAGCCATGTGCCCGAGCCGAGCCGTACCGACCCGGCGCTGATCCGCAATTTCTGCATCATCGCGCACATCGACCACGGCAAGTCCACGCTCGCCGACCGGATGCTCCAGCTGACCGGTGTGGTCGAGCAGCGGCAGATGCGCGCTCAGTACCTCGACCGCATGGACATCGAGCGCGAGCGCGGCATCACGATCAAGTCCCAGGCGGTGCGTCTGCCGTGGGCCCCGACCCACGACAAGAGCAAGACGCACATCCTCAACATGATCGACACCCCGGGGCACGTCGACTTCACGTACGAGGTCTCCCGGTCGCTCGCCGCGTGCGAGGGGACCATCCTCCTGGTCGACGCCGCCCAGGGCATCGAGGCGCAGACCCTCGCCAACCTGTACCTGGCGATGGAGAACGACCTGACGATCATCCCGGTGCTGAACAAGATCGACCTGCCGGCCGCGCAGCCGGAGAAGTTCGCCGAGGAGCTGGCGAACCTGGTCGGCTGCGAGCCCGACGACGTGCTGAAGGTGTCCGCCAAGACCGGTCTCGGCGTCGAGGCGCTGCTGGACCGCGTGGTCGCCGACATCCCGGCCCCGGTCGGCGTCGCGGACGCCCCCGCCCGCGCGATGATCTTCGACTCGGTCTACGACTCCTACCGCGGTGTCGTCACCTACGTCCGGGTGATCGACGGGCAGCTCAACAAGCGCGAGCGCATCAGGATGATGTCCACCGGCGCCACCCACGAGCTGCTGGAGATCGGCACCAACTCGCCGGAGATGCTGGCCGCGGACGGTCTCGGCGTCGGCGAGGTGGGCTATCTGATCACCGGGGTGAAGGACGTCCGCCAGTCGAAGGTCGGCGACACCGTCACCAGCCAGTCCAAGGGCGCCACGGAGGCCCTCGGCGGCTACAAGGACCCCAAGCCGATGGTGTTCTCCGGGCTGTACCCGCTGGACGGCTCGGACTACCCGGAGCTGCGCGAGGCCCTCGACAAGCTCCAGCTCAACGACGCCGCCCTGGTGTACGAGCCGGAGACCTCCGCCGCCCTCGGCTTCGGCTTCCGCGTCGGCTTCCTCGGCCTGCTCCACCTGGACGTGATCCGTGAGCGGCTGGAGCGCGAGTTCGGGCTCGACCTGATCGCCACCGCGCCCAACGTGGTCTACCGCGTGGTCATGGAGGACGGCAGCGAGCACACCGTCACCAACCCGAGCGAGTTCCCCGAGGGGAAGATCCACGAGGTCTACGAGCCGGTCGTGCGGGCCACGATCCTCGCGCCCAGCGAGTTCATCGGCTCGATCATGGAGCTGTGCCAGAACCGGCGCGGCGTCATGCTCGGCATGGACTACCTCTCCGAGGACCGGGTGGAGATCCGCTACACCCTGCCGCTCGCCGAGATCGTCTTCGACTTCTTCGACCAGCTGAAGTCCAAGACCCGCGGCTACGCCTCCCTCGACTACGAGCCCACCGGTGAGCAGACGTCCAGCCTGGTCAAGGTGGACATCCTGCTGCACGGCGACAAGGTGGACGCGTTCTCCGCGATCACCCACAAGGACCAGGCGTACGCGTACGGCGTGCGGCTCGTCGCCAAGCTGAAGGAGCTGATCCCGCGGCAGGCGTTCGAGGTGCCCGTGCAGGCGGCCATCGGGTCCCGTGTCATCGCCCGCGAGACCATCCGCGCCATCCGCAAGGACGTCCTCGCCAAGTGCTACGGCGGTGACATCTCCCGTAAGCGGAAGCTGCTGGAGAAGCAGAAGGAAGGCAAGAAGCGGATGAAGATGGTGGGTTCCGTGGAGGTCCCTCAGGAGGCCTTCATCGCCGTCCTCTCCAGCGACGAGAACGCGGGATCCGGCAAGGCCAAGAAGTAGCCGAAGGTTACCGGGGGTCACTCCGCGAACCGGGCGAATCGGGGTCCGTCGCACGTGCGTGCGGCGGACCTCGCGCGTTCCACGGGTGCCCGTTCGTGTGAAGTTACAGGCCGTGGCCCCTTACGCAGTGGCCGGTCGACCTTTACTCTGTCCGTGCTCGATAGTTACTCGCGAGTTAAACAACGACGCGAGGAAACCCCAGCCGCACTGAGCCAGCCGCACCGTCGCGGGCCCCGGAGGATGTCGTGAGCGACACACAGACACTGATCGAGAACCGTCCGCCGAGCGTGGCGACCCTCTTCCTGGAGCGTGTGGCGGCCACACCGGACGCCGAGGCCTACCGCTACCCGGTCCCACCGGCCTCCGGCGAGGGCCCGGACGACTGGAAGTCGCTGACCTGGGCCGGGGCCGCCGAGCGGGTCCACGCCATCGCGGCCGGCCTGATCGAACTGGGCGTGCAGCCGGAGGAGCGGGTCGCCCTGGCCTCCGCCACCCGGGTCGAGTGGATCCTCACCGACCTCGGCATCCTCTGCGCCGGCGCCGCCACCACCACGATCTACCCGCAGACCAACGCCGAGGAGTCCGCGTACATCCTCTCCGACTCGCAGAGCCGGGTACTGATCGCGGAGAACGCCGAGCAGGCGGCCAAGGCCGTCGCCAAGCGCGACGAGCTGCCCGAGCTGACCCGCGTGGTGGTGATCGACGACGAGGGCGTCACCGCCGACGACTTCGTGATCACCCTGGCCCAGCTGGAGAAGCGTGGCGCCGCCCGCCTCCAGAAGGAGCCGGAGCTGATCAAGGAGCGGGTCGCGGCCCTCACCAAGGACCAGCTCGCCACCCTCATCTACACCTCCGGCACCACCGGCCGTCCCAAGGGCGTGCGCCTGCCGCACGACAACTGGTCGTACATGGCCAAGGCGATCGCCGCGACCGGCCTGGTCCACTCCGACGACGTGCAGTACCTGTGGCTGCCGCTGGCGCACGTCTTCGGCAAGGTGCTCACCTCCGGCCAGATCGAGGTCGGCCACGTCACCGCGGTCGACGGCCGCGTCGACAAGATCATCGAGAATCTGCCGGTGGTCCAGCCGACCTACATGGCCGCCGTTCCTCGCATCTTCGAGAAGGTCTACAACGGCGTCGCCGCCAAGGCGAAGGCCGGCGGGGGCGCCAAGTACAAGATCTTCCAGTGGGCCGCGGGCGTCGCCCGCGAGTACGCCAAGGTCACCCAGGACAACTTCCGCCGCACCGGCACCGCGACCGCCCCGGCAGGACTGCGCACCAAGCACGCCCTCGCCGACAAGCTCGTCTACGCCAAGATCCGCGAGGCCTTCGGCGGCCGGCTGCGCGCCTGCGTCTCCGGCTCGGCCGCCCTCGCGCCCGAGATCGGCTACTTCTTCTCCGGCGCCGGCATCCACATCCTGGAGGGCTACGGCCTCACCGAGTCCTCCGCGGCCTCCTTCGTGAACCCGGGCGAGGCCTACCGCACCGGCACCGTCGGCAAGCCGCTGCCCGGCACCGAGGTCCGCATCGCCGAGGACGGCGAGATCCTGCTGCGCGGCCCCGGCATCATGGAGGGCTACCACAACCTCCCCGACAAGACCGCCGAGGTACTGGAGGAGGACGGCTGGTTCCACACCGGCGACATCGGCGAGCTGTCCGCCGACGGCTACCTGCGCATCACCGACCGCAAGAAGGACCTGATCAAGACCTCCGGCGGCAAGTACATCGCGCCGGCCGAGGTCGAGGGCCAGTTCAAGGCGGTCTGCCCGTACGTCTCCAACATCCTGGTGCACGGCGCCGACCGCAACTACTGCACCGCCCTCATCGCGCTCGACGAGGCCGCCATCACCGCCTGGGCCGCCGAGAACGGCCTGGAGGGCAAGCCGTACGCGGAGATCGTCGCGGCGCCCGTCACCGTCGAGATGGTCGACGGCTACGTCAAGCAGCTCAACGAGGGCCTGCAGCGCTGGCAGACCATCAAGAAGTTCCGCCTGCTGCCGCGCGACCTCGACGTGGAGCACGGCGAGATCACCCCGAGCCTGAAGCTCAAGCGCCCGGTGGTGGAGCGCGAGTACAAGCACCTCATCGAGGAGATGTACGAGGGCGCGCGCGAGAAGTGACGGGCCGTCGGCCGGGAGACACGCTCTCCCGGCCGACGCCGTCCCTCCGCTTTTTTGTCGCCGGTCCCGGGAATCGACGGCGGGCCGGCGCGGTTGCCTCTCGCCATGAAGGCAATCGCGTTAACCACCTACGGCGGCCCCGGCGTCCTGCGGGAGCTGGAGCTCCCCACACCCGAGGCGGGACCCGGCGAGGTCCGCATCAGGGTGCACGCCGCCGCCGTGAATCCCACCGACGTCATGCTGCGCACCGGCGGCCACGCCGCCCGGATGCGGGACGTGCCGCCCCCGTACGTGCCCGGCATGGACGCGGCCGGCGTGATCGACCAGCTCGGCCCCGGCGCGGACGGCCGGCTGAGCGTGGGGCAACGGGTCGTGGCCCTCGTGATGTTCACTCGGCCGCAGGGCGGCGCCTACGCCGAACAGATCGTCGTGCCCGCGGAGTCCGTCGTCCCCGCTCCCGCCGGGACGGACCACGCCGAGGCGTCCACCCTCCTGATGAACGCCGCCACCGCCCGGCTGGCCCTCGACACCCTCGCGCTGCCGAAGGGCGCGACGGTCGCCGTGACCGGCGCCGCGGGCGCCGTCGGCGGCTACACGGTGGAACTCGCCAAGGCCGACGGCCTGACCGTCGTCGCGGACGCCGCCCCGCACGACCGCGACCTGGTGCGCGGATTCGGCGCCGACCACGTCGTCGACCGGGGCGCGGACGTCGCCGCCCGCATCCGGCGACTGGCACCCGACGGCGTGCCCGGGCTGGTGGACGGCTCCAACCAGCGCGAGGAGACCGTCCCCGCGGTCGCGGACGGCGGCGCGTTCGTCGCGCTGCGCGGCTGGCAGGGTCCCGCGGAGCGCGGCGTCACGGTGACCCCGGTGATCGTGGCGAGCGTCCGCGCCGACACCGCACTGCTGGACACCCTGCGACGGCAGGCCGAGCAGGGCGTGCTGTCCCTGCGCGTCGCCAAGGTTTTGCCCGCCTCCGACGCGGCCGAGGCACACCGGCTGCTCGAGGCCGGCGGTCTGCGCGGGCGGCTGGTCCTCGACTTCTCCTGAGGTTCTTGTGGTCGGGCCCGCGCGGGAGGCGCGGACCCGACACTCCTCGTTCTGCGATGACCGAAAGCGAGCGGTCTCGGCACCGTTCCTGACCGAACGGGTGGCACTGTCCCCCCGACAAGCGATCCACTTTCGTGACTCCACGCTTATGGGCGGGTCCGTTCTGTCACTCTGTCGGCAAGCGATCGAGTTCTCTTCGTACGAACTGCCCGGGGAGCTGCCCATGCGGGCCATTCCGACCCAACGGGAGACCACCTCGTGCGCCTCCGACGTGCGGGGGAGTACGCGGGTGGAGACGACGCTGTCCGGAAGTCCCCTCGCGCCGGGCTCCGCACGCGCGCTGCTGCGCAAGGCGCTCACCGAGTGGACGCAATCCGCGGCGGACGGCGCCGACCTCCTCACCGGCCGCGTCGGCGACGACGCCGCCCTGGTCGCCAGCGAGCTGGTCACCAACGCGGTCGTGCACGCCGGCACCGAGGTGCGTCTGACCTGCCGGCTGGAGGAGGACACCGGCGCGCTCGTGGTCGAGGTCGCCGACCTGCACCCCTCCCGCCCGCCGCGCGACGACGCCGCGGAGACGCCGTCGCACGATCTCCCCGAGTACGGGCGCGGCCTGCGCCTGGTCGCCGCGCTCGCCGAGTCCTGGGGCGTCACCTACCGCGCCGGCAGCAAGACCGTGTGGGCGCGGCTGCCGACGCGCGAGGAGGCGCCCCTGGACCCGCCCGCCGCGTACGCCGGGGAACGCGCCCCCGCGCGAGACCTGCGCGCCGCCGCGCTTCTCGCCTCCGACCCGCTCGACCCTCTCACTCCGCGCGGGCACACCGGCCTCCGGGACGGCCCGCGTGACGGCCCCCGGGACGCCTGGCGTGCCGCCTCCTACGGCGACGACTGGCTGGCCCGCCGCCCCGGACGCGACGGAGCCTGGCTGGGCCGGGGCGCGCTGTCCTTCCTCGCCGAGGCGTCCGACCTGCTCGCCGGGCAGCTGGACGAGGATCTGGTCGCCTCCCTCACCGGCCAGCTGATCGTGCCGCGGCTCGCCGACTGGTGCGCGGTCTGGCTGGAGGACGAGGCCACCGCGTACGGCGGCCGGCCCGGCGCGGGAGGCCGCCTCGCCCGCGTCTGGCACGCCAGCGAGCATCTGGTGGAGGAGCTGAGCCGGGCGCTCGAACGCACGCCGCCGCCCCAGGCCGACGACCCGCTCGGCACCGGGCCGGTGCGGTATCCGTGGCCTCGGGCCACCGCCGTGGACGGCGGGGACCCGGCCACGCCGGACCGGCCCGGGCGCGCGGGCGGCCCGGTCGCGGAGGGCGCCGACGGACCGGCACCCGCCGCGTCCGGGGAGACCAACGGGCCGGCGTCCGGAGTGTCGGGGTACGGCGACGGGCCGGCGCCCGCCGTGTCCGGGCACGCCGACGAGCCGCCGTCCGGTGAGGCCGAAGGGCCCGCCCTCGCGCCGCCCGGGACCGCGCTCGCGTACCGGCTCGTCGCCGGGGGCCGCCCGCTCGGCACGCTGGTGATCGGGCGCGGCGGCATCGACCGCTTCCCCGACGAGATCACCGGGCTCGTGGAGGACCTGGGACGGCGCGTCGCGCTGGCCATCGGGGCGGCCCGGCAGTACGCACGCCAGGCCACGATCAGCGCCGTGCTCCAGCGCGGCCTGCTGCCAGGCGCCGTCGCCGAGATCCCCGGCGTGCGCAGCGCCCTCGTCCACGAACCGTGCGACAAGGGCGGCCCCAGCGGCGACTTCTACGACCTCTTCCCGGCCGGCCACGGACGCTGGTGCTTCGCCGTCGGCGACGTCCAGGGCAAGGGCCCCGAGGCGGCCGTCGTCATCGGCCTGGTCCGCCCCTGGCTACGGCTGCTCGCCCGCGAGGGCTACCGCGTCGCCGACGTCCTCGACCGGCTCAACCAGCTCCTCCTCGACGACGCCACCGAGGCCGCGGACGCCGCCGCCCGCGCGCTGGTGGCGGCCGGGGCACGCCCCACCGCTCCCGGCGACGGCCCCCAGACCCGCTTCCTGTCCCTCCTCTACGGCGAGCTGGTGCCCTTCGACGGCGGCGTCCGCTGCACCCTCGCCTCCGCCGGCCACCCCCTGCCCCTGCTCCTCGACCCCGAGGGCGGTGTCCGGGCCGTCGCCCAGCCGCAGACGCTGCTCGGGGTCGTCGAGGACGCCGGGTACTCCGGCGAGACCTTCGAGATGTACTCCGGCGACACCCTGCTCTGCGTCACCGACGGGGTCACCGAGCGACGCTCCGGGTCCCGGCAGTTCGACGACGGCGACGGACTGGCCCGGGCGCTGGCGGGCTGCGCCGGGATGGAGGCCGGGGCGATAGCGGACCGGATCACCCGGCTCGTGCACGAGTTCGGGGCGCGGCCCCCGGCGGACGACATGGCCCTGCTGGTGCTCCAGGCGGAGTGAGGGCCAGGAAGGGGATCGCGCGCGGTGCGGGACAATGGAGCACATGCCTTCCGCACTCCCCGACGGCGAGCCCGTCCCCGCCGACGGCGCGCTGCCCGCGTCCGCGCTCGCCGGGGCGGCCGACCGCCCCCTCGGGTTCTACCTGCACGTCCCTTACTGCGCGACCCGCTGCGGCTACTGCGACTTCAACACCTACACCGCGACCGAGCTGCGCGGCACCGGGGGCGTGCTGGCCTCCCGCGACAACTACGCGGAGACCCTCGTCGACGAGATCCGGCTGGCCCGCAAGGTGCTCGGCGACGACCCCCGCCCGGTGCGCACGGTGTTCGTCGGCGGAGGCACGCCCACGCTGCTCGCCGCGGGCGACCTGGTGCGGATGCTCGGCGCGATCCGCGAGGAGTTCGGGCTGGCGCCGGACGCCGAGATCACGACGGAGGCCAACCCCGAGTCGGTCGACCCCGCCTACCTCGCCGAACTGCGGGCCGGCGGCTTCAACCGGATCTCCTTCGGCATGCAGAGCGCCCGGCAGCACGTGCTGAAGGTCCTCGACCGCACGCACACCCCCGGCCGGCCCGAGGCGTGCGTCGCCGAGGCGCGGGCGGCCGGGTTCGACCACGTCAACCTCGACCTGATCTACGGCACGCCGGGGGAGTCGGACGACGACTGGCGCGCCTCGCTGGACGCGGCGATCGGGGCGGGCCCCGACCATGTGAGCGCGTACGCGCTGATCGTCGAGGAGGGCACGCAGCTGGCCCGGCGGATCCGGCGGGGGGAGGTGCCGATGACGGACGACGACGTCCACGCCGACCGGTACCTCATCGCCGAGGAGATGATGTCGGCGGCGGGGTTCTCCTGGTACGAGGTGTCGAACTGGGCGACCTCGGAGGCGGGGCGCTGTCTGCACAACGAGCTGTACTGGCGGGGCGCCGACTGGTGGGGGGCCGGGCCGGGGGCGCACTCGCATGTGGGCGGGGTGCGGTGGTGGAACGTGAAGCATCCAGGGGCGTATGCCGCTGCGCTGGCGGAGGGGAGGTCGCCGGGGGCGGGCCGCGAAATCCTGTCGGACGAGGACCGGCGGGTCGAGCGGATTCTGCTGGAGCTGCGGCTGCTGGACGGGGTGCCGTTGGAGTTGCTGCGGGCGGAGGGGCTTGCCGCTGCGCGGCGGGCGTTGTCGGACGGTCTGCTCCGTCCGGAGCCCTTCGCGGAGGGCCGCGCGGCCCTCACCCTGCGGGGACGCCTGTTGGCTGACGCCGTGGTCCGGGACCTGGTCGACTGACCGGAGTTGCCTCGCCCCCGCCGCCCCTTCCCGTCCCGACCCTGGGGCTGCGCCCCAGAACCCCTTTCGGCCCTTCGGGCCTCGTCCTCAAACGCCGGACGGGCTGAGAATCAGCCCCTCCGGCGTTTGAGGACGGGTGTCACGACGGAGCCGTGACGAAGTCGATGAGCTCCTCCACCCTCCCCAGCAACTGCGGCTCGAGATCCTTGTAGGAGCGGACGGAGTCCAGGATCCGCTTCCACGCCTCACCCGTGTTGGCGACCCGCCACCCCAGCGCCTCGCAGACCCCCGTCTTCCAGTCCACCCCCCGCGGCACCCGAGGCCACGCCTCGATCCCCACCGACGCCGGCTTCACGGCCTCCCAGATGTCGATGTACGGATGCCCGACCACCAGCGCGTGCTCGCTCGTCACCGCCTGCGCGATCCGCCACTCCTTGGTGCCGGGCACCAGATGGTCCACCAGGACCCCCAGCCGCGCGTCGGGCCCGGGCGCGAAGGAGTCGACGATCGACGGGAGGTCGTCCACGCCCTCCAGGTACTCCACGACCACCCCCTCGATCCGCAGGTCGTCGCCCCACACCTTCTCGACCAGCTCGGCGTCGTGCCGGCCCTCGACGTAGATGCGCCCCGCGCGGGCGACGCGCGCCCGTGCGCCGGGGACGGCGACCGAGCCGGACGCCGTGCGGGTGGGGCGGGCCGGGCCGGAGGAGGGGCGGACCAGCGTGACCACGCGACCCTCCAGCAGGAACCCGCGCGGCTCCAGCGGGAACACCCGGTGCTTGCCGAAGCGGTCCTCCAGGGTCACGGTGCCGGCCTCGCAGCGGATCACGGCGCCGCAGAACCCGGTGCCGGGCTCCTCCACCACGAGGCCCGGCTCGGCCGGCACCTCGGGGACGGACTGCGGCTTCTTCCACGGAGGGGTCAGATCGGCGGAGTACTGGCGCATTCTGCCGACGATACGAGGAACACCGGTGCGGTGATCAGTCCGACACGCCGAACCGGGCCGCCAGCGCGTCCCGTTGGGCCCGCACGAACGCCGCGTCGACCACCGCGCCGTGACCGGGGACGTACACCGCGTCCTCGCCGCCCAGCCGCAGCAGCCGGTCCAGCGCGGCCGGCCAGCGGGACGGCACGGCGTCCGGACCCGCCTGCGGCTCGTCCGACTCCTCGACCAGGTCGCCGCAGAACACCACCTCCGGGTCGCCGGGCACCAGCACCGCCAGGTCGTACGCGGTGTGGCCGGGACCCACGTTCGCCAGCAGCGCCTGGCGGCCGCCGCCCAGGTCCAGCGTCCACTCGCCGGACACCGCGTGCCGGGGCGGGACCAGCGCCGCCACCGCCTCGTCGGCCGCCGCCGGGTCGAGACCCCAGCGCACCGCGTCCGCGCTCAGCTCCTCCCGTCCCCGCCCGGCGAGCGCCACGTCCAGACCGACCGCGCCGTACACCTCGGCGTCCGCGAACGCCGGCGCCCCGAGGACGTGGTCGAAGTGCGGATGGGTGAGCGCGAGATGCGTCACACGGCGGCCGGTCAGCTCCCGCGCCTCGGTCCGCAACCGCGCGCCCTCGGCGAGGGACGAGCCCGCGTCGACGGCCAGGACGCCGTCCGCGCCCACGACGATCCCCGCGGTGCAGTCCCACCCCGGCAGCCGGCGCCGCCCGACCCCCGGGGCCAGTTGCTCCCATCCCGACTCTTCCCAAGTCACGGTCATGACCGGGACGCTAGCGGGGACGACGTCACCCGGCACCACGGCACGGACCGGCCTTGCCGACGTCGTACCCCCCGGCCGTACACTGGGCCGGGGAAGTCTGGCACTCGCGTGCGAAGAGTGCCAGAGTCGTTACCGGGCGGAAGCCAGCTGGAGGTGTGCGCGATGCTCAGTGAACGCAGGCTCCAGGTGTTGCGCGCGATCGTCCAGGACTACGTGGGCACCGAGGAGCCCGTGGGGTCGAAGGCCCTCACCGAGCGGCACAACCTCGGCGTCTCCCCGGCCACCGTGCGCAACGACATGGCGGCCCTGGAGGAGGAGGGCTTCATCGCCCAGCCGCACACCAGCGCCGGGCGCATCCCCACCGACAAGGGCTACCGGCTGTTCGTCGACAAGCTGGCCGGCGTCAAGCCGATGAGCCCGCCCGAGCGGCGGGCCATCCAGAACTTCCTCGAGGGCGCCGTCGACCTCGACGACGTCGTGGCCCGCACGGTGCGGCTGCTCGCGCAGCTCACCCGGCAGGTCGCCGTGGTGCAGTACCCCTCGCTGACCCGTTCGACGGTGCGGCACGTGGAGCTGCTGTCCCTCGCCCCGGCGCGGCTGATGCTGGTGCTGATCACCGACACCGGCCGGGTCGAGCAGCGCATGGTCGACTGCCCGGCGCCGTTCGGCGAGGCGTCCCTGGCCGACCTGCGGGCGCGGCTCAACAGCCGGGTCGCGGGCCGCCGGTTCACCGATGTGCCGAGCCTGGTGGAGGACCTCCCGGAAGCCTTCGAGGCCGACGACCGCGGTACGGTCTCCACGGTGCTCTCCACTCTCCTGGAGACGCTCGTCGAGGAGAACGAGGAGCGGCTGATGATCGGCGGTACCGCCAACCTCACCCGCTTCGGCCACGACTTCCCCCTCACGATCCGGCCCGTCCTTGAGGCGCTGGAGGAGCAGGTCGTGCTCCTCAAGCTGCTCGGCGAGGCGAAGGATCCGGGTGTGACCGTACGGATCGGTCACGAGAACGCCCACGAAGGACTCAACTCCACGTCCGTCGTGTCGGTCGGCTACGGTTCGGGCGGCGAGGCTGTCGCCAAGCTCGGCGTGGTCGGACCGACCCGCATGGACTACCCCGGAACGATGGGAGCGGTACGCGCAGTGGCACGGTACGTCGGACAGATCCTGGCGGAGTCATAGGTGGCCACGGACTACTACGCCGTACTCGGCGTACGCCGCGACGCGTCGCAGGAAGAGATCAAGAAGGCCTTCCGGCGGCTCGCCCGCGAGCTGCATCCGGACGTCAATCCGGATCCGAAGACCCAGGAGCGGTTCAAGGAGATCAACGCCGCCTACGAGGTGCTGTCGGACCCGCAGAAGAAGCAGGTCTACGACCTCGGCGGCGACCCGCTCTCGCAGTCCGGCGGCGCCGGCGGCGCGGGCGGCTTCGGGGCCGGGGGCTTCGGCAACTTCTCCGACATCATGGACGCGTTCTTCGGCACGGCGTCGCAGCGCGGACCGCGCTCGCGCACCCGCCGCGGCCAGGACGCGATGATCCGGATCGAGGTGGAGCTGGACGAGGCCGCCTTCGGCACGACCAAGGACATCCAGGTCGACACGGCCGTCGTCTGCACCACGTGCAGCGGCGAGGGCGCGGCCCCCGGCACCACCGCGCAGACCTGCGACATGTGCCGCGGCCGCGGTGAGGTCTCGCAGGTCACCCGGTCCTTCCTGGGCCAGGTCATGACCTCGCGCCCCTGCCCCCAGTGCCAGGGCTTCGGCACGGTCGTGCCCACGCCCTGCCCGGAGTGCGCGGGCGACGGCCGGGTCCGCTCCCGCCGCACGCTCACGGTCAAGATCCCGGCCGGTGTCGACAACGGCACGCGGATCCAGCTGGCGGGCGAGGGCGAGGTCGGGCCCGGCGGCGGTCCCGCCGGCGACCTGTACGTGGAGATCCACGAGCTGCCCCACCCGACGTTCCAGCGGCGCGGGGACGACCTGCACTGCACGGTCACCATCCCGATGACCGCGGCGGCGCTCGGCACCAAGGTGCCGCTGGAGACGCTGGACGGCATGGAGGAGGTCGACATCCGGCCCGGCACCCAGTCCGGCCAGTCGATCCCGCTGCACGGCCGGGGCGTCACGCACCTGCGCGGCGGCGGCCGGGGCGACCTCATCGTGCACGTCGAGGTGCAGACCCCGACCAAGCTGGACCCGGAGCAGGAGCGCCTCCTCCGCGAACTGGCCAAGCTGCGCGGCGAGGAACGGCCCACGGGGCAGTTCCAGCCGGGGCAGCAGGGGTTGTTCTCGCGGTTGAAGGACGCGTTCAACGGGCGTTGATCCCGTCCCCCGCGAGGGGTTGCCGGCGTGGTCGGCGGCCCGGTGAAAAGTGGCTTATGCCAAGGGGAAGGGCCAATTCGGAGTTGGTCGGGGGACGTGACAACATGCGGTCATGTCCTCCGTACTGACCGATCTCTTCCCGCACCCGATCGTGCAGGCGCCCATGGCGGGCGGCGTATCGGTGCCGCAGCTCGCCGCCGCCGTGTCCGACGCGGGCGGGCTCGGTTTCCTTGCCGCCGGGTACAAGACCGCGGACGGGATGTACCAGGAGATCAAGCAGTTGCGGGGACTCACCTCCCGCCCCTTCGGCGTCAACCTCTTCCTGCCCCAGCCCGAGACGGCCGACCCGGCCGCCGTCGACGTCTACGCCCACCAGCTGGCCGGCGAGGCCTCCTGGTACGAGACCGAGCTGGGCGACCCCGAGAGCGGCCGCGACGACGGCTACGACGCCAAGCTCGCCGTGCTGCTCGACAACCCCGTGCCGGTCGTGTCGTTCCACTTCGGCGTGCCGGCCCGCGAGGTGATCGACTCGCTGCACCGCGTCGGCACCCTCACCTTCGTCACCGCGACGACCGCCGAGGAGGCACGCGCCGTGGAACGGGCCGGCGCCGACGTGGTGATCGCCCAGGGCGTCGAGGCCGGGGGCCACCAGGGCACCCACCGGGACATCCCCGAGACGGACGGCACCGGCGTCGGACTGCTGTCCCTGGTCGCCCAGGTCCGCGAGTCCGTCGGCATCCCGATCGTCGCCGCCGGCGGCATCATGCGCGGCGGCCAGATCGCCGCCGTCCTCGCCGCCGGCGCGAGCGCGGCGCAGCTGGGCACCGCCTTCGTCACCGCCCACGAGTCCGGCGCGCACGCCCTGCACAAGCAGGCCCTCACCAACCCCCTCTTCGTCCGCACCGAGCTGACCCGCGCCTTCACGGGCCGCCCGGCGCGCGCCCTGGTCAACCGCTTCCTGCGCGAGCACGGGCCGTACGCGCCCGCCGCGTACCCGGAGGTCCACCACCTCACCGCGCCGCTGCGCCAGGCCGCCGCGAAGGCCGGGGACGCGCAGGGCCTCGCGCTGTGGGCGGGACAGGGTCACCGGATGGCCCGCGAGCTGCCCGCCGGACAGCTGGTGGAGGTCCTGGTCGCCGAACTGGCCGCCGCCCGGACAGCGTTGTCGGCCGGAGGTGCCCGATGACCGCCCCCGTCTTCGTCGTCGACGACTTCGACACGCACGGCACCGGCCGCTACGTCCTCGAAGGCCCCGAGGGCCGGCACGCCGTCGCCGTGAAGCGGCTGCGGGCCGGCGAGGAGGTCGTCCTCACCGACGGCGCGGGCCGCTGGTCCGCCGGCGAGGTGGACGGCACCGAGGGCAAGGACCGGCTGATCGTCCGGCTCGGCGAGGTCGTCGAGGAGCCGGTGGAGACGCCCCGGCTGACCGTCGTGCAGGCGCTGCCCAAGGGCGACCGGGGCGAGCTGGCCGTGGAGACCATGACCGAGGTCGGTGTCGACGCGATCGTGCCGTGGTCCGCCTCGCGCTGCATCACGCAGTGGAAGGGCGAGCGGGGCGCCAAGTCCCTCGCCAAGTGGCGGGCCACCGCCCGGGAGGCGGGCAAGCAGTCCCGCCGGGTGCGGTTCCCGGAGGTCGCTGACGCGGCGACGAGCAAGCAGGTTGCCTCACTTCTCGCCGAAGCGCGGTTCGCGGCGGTGCTGCACGAATCCGGAACGGAGCCGTTGGCCTCGGTCCCGTTGCCGGACACGGGGGACGTCGTGCTGGTCGTCGGACCCGAAGGCGGGGTGTCACCCGAGGAGCTGGCGCTGTTCGAGAGCGTCGGGGCGCGGGCGTACCGCCTGGGGCGGAGTGTGCTGCGGACGTCCACGGCGGGAACCGCCGCGGCGGCGCTGCTGCTCGGCCGTACCGGCCGCTGGTCCTGAGGCCGGAGGGCTCCGCCACGACCACGCTCCCCGAACGCCGGAGGGGCTTGTCGAGGCACACGTGGCCCAATGCGCCCTACCGCCGCGCGAGCGGCAGTGGCACGCTGCCCTGCATGGGGGCGATGACGAGGTTCCCGCGGGGAACACGAGGGCGGCGGCTCGCACTTGCCGCCGGTTTCGCCGTGGCCGCGGTCACCGGCGTGACCGCGTGCGAAGGCGGCAGCCTCAGCTCCGCCGCCGTGGCGATCACCACCGACGGGACCGTGACCAAGGAGCTCAACCGCCAGAAGGACAAGGTCCGCTGGCTCACCTGCACCGCGTCCTTCGGAGACCGGGACAGGTCCGCGTCGCCGGCGTCTCAGGAGACCGCCGCCTCGGTCGACTGCGAGGGCGAGACCGAGGGCGGCAAGGAGATCACCGTCACCGGACGGGTCACCCACGCCGTCAACAACGCCTGCGTTCGTGGGGACATCACCGCGAAGGTGGACGGCCGGCAGGTGTTCCGCGTCGAGGGACTGGGCGACTGCGACTCCAAGAGCCCGCCGCGCGTGGGCGAACCGACGCAGCGGGGCCCCCGGCCCACCGTCACCGTGACCGTCACCACCACGGTGTGGTGCGACCAGTACCCGTCCTGTCGCCCCGTCGAGGGCAAGTGATCGGAACCCCTGGCCGGACCGCACGCGCGCCCATAGGGTGACCGGGTGACACAGCCTGCATCGGTCGCATCCAGCGCATACCTCCGTTTTCCGCATCTGCGCGGCGAGTTGGTCGCCTTCACCGCCGAGGACGACGTGTGGCTCGCCCCGCTCGACGGCGGCCGCGCCTGGCGGGTCAGCGCGGACAACGTGCCGGTGAACCATCCCCGGATCTCCCCGGACGGCACCACCGTCGCCTGGACCTCCACCCGCGACGGCGCGCCCGAGGTGCACGTCGCCCCCGTCGACGGCGGCCCCGCCCGGCGGCTCACCCACTGGGGCAGCATGAAGACCCAGGTCCGCGGCTGGACCGCGGACGGCCGGGTCCTCGCGCTGAGCACGCACGGCCAGGCCGGCCTGCGCCGCACCTGGGCGCGCGCCGTGCCGCTCGACGGCGGACCCGCCGAGACCCTGCCGTACGGGCCGGTCGGCGAGGTCGCCGCGGGCCCGCACACGGTGCTGCTGTCCGCGACGATGGGCCGCGAGGCCGCCGCCTGGAAGCGGTACCGGGGCGGCACCGCGGGCAAGCTGTGGATCGACCGGGAGGGCGACGGCGAGTTCGTCCGGCTGCACGCGGACCTCGACGGGAACATCGAGTACCCGCTGTGGGCGGGGGACAGGATCGCTTTCCTCTCCGACCACGAGGGCACGGGCGCGCTGTACTCCTCCCTCGCCGACGGCTCCGACCTGCGCCGCCACACCCCGCTGGACGGGTTCTACGCCCGTCACGCCGCCACCGACGGCATCCGGGTC
Organism: Streptomyces sp. GB4-14; assembly: GCF_022696125.1. Lineage (NCBI taxonomy): Bacteria > Bacillati > Actinomycetota > Actinomycetes > Kitasatosporales > Streptomycetaceae > Streptomyces > Streptomyces sp. GB4-14. The sequence continues at coordinate 4,453,836 of NZ_RZHO01000002.1, forward strand.
GTCTGGTCCGGTGCCGGCGAGCTGTGGATCCTCGACGACCTCGACACCGCCGAGCCGCGCCGCCTCGACGTCCGGCTCGGCGGGCAGCGCGTCGACCTCCAGCCGTTCCCGGTGAACGCGGCCCGCTGGTTCGGCTCCGCGTCCCCCGACCACACCGCGCGCGGCAGCGCCGTCTGCGTACGCGGCACCGTGCACTGGGTCACCCACCGCTCCGGACCCGCCCGTGCGCTCGCCGCCACCCCGGGCGTCCGCGCCCGGCGCCCGCGCACCTTCCGCGCGGACGGCGAGGAATGGGTGGTGTGGGTGACGGACGCCGAGGGCGACGACGCCCTGGAGTTCGCCCCCGCCACCGGACCGGCCCCCGGCGCCACCCCGCGCCGGCTGGCCGCCGGACAGCTCGGCAGGGTCGTGGGCCTGGCGATGGCGCCCGACGGCAGCCGCGCCGCGATCGCCTCGCACGACGGCCGCGTCCTGCTCGTCGAGCGGGAGACCGGCGAGGTCCGCGAGGTCGACCGCAGCGAGGACGGCGACGTCTCCGGGCTGGTCTTCTCGCCCGACTCCACCTGGCTCGCCTGGTCCCACCCCGGCCCGCGCCCGCTCAGCCAGATCAAGCTCGCCAACACCACCGACCTGTCGGTCACCGAGGCGACCCCGCTGCGCTTCCAGGACTACGCGCCCGCCTTCACCCTCGACGGCAAGCACCTCGCGTTCCTGTCCACCCGCTCCTTCGACCCGGTCTACGACGAGCACGTCTTCGACCTGGCCTTCGTCGAGGGCGCACGGCCGTACCTGATCACGCTGGCGGCGGCCACCCCGTCGCCGTTCGGGCCGCAGCGGCACGGCCGTCCCTTCGAGACCCCCGACCGGGACGAGACCCCCGACAGCGAGGGCACCCCCACCACCCGCATCGACCTCGACGGGCTCGCCGACCGCATCGTGCCGTTCCCGGTCGAGGCCGCCCGCTACAGCAACCTGCGCGCCGCCAAGGACGGCGTGCTGTGGCTGCGCCACCCGGTGCGCGGCGTGCTCGGGGCGTCCCGGGCCACACCCGACGACCCGGACCCCAAGACCGACCTGGAGCGCTACGACCTCGCCCAGCAGCGGATCGAGCACCTCGCCGTGGACGCCGACCACTTCGAGGTCAGCGGCGACGGCAAGCGGGTGCTGCTGTGGACCGACGGGCGCCTCAAGGTCGTGCCCAGCGACCGGCGCGCCTCCTCCGACGACGACAGCGACAGCAACATCACCGTCGACCTGGCGCGGGTGCGGCAGTTCGTCGACCCGTCCGCCGAGTGGCGGCAGATGTTCGAGGAGAACGGCCGCATCATGCGGGACAACTTCTGGCGTCCCGACATGAGCGGCGTCGACTGGGACGGGGTGCTGGACCGCTACCGGCCCGTCCTGGACCGGCTGGCCACCCACGACGACCTGGTGGACCTGCTCTGGGAGGTGCACGGCGAACTCGGCACCTCGCACGCCTACGTCACCCCGCGCGGCGGCTTCGGCGGCGGAGCCCGGCAGGGACTCCTCGGCGCGGACATCTCCCGGCACGAGGACGGCAGCTGGCGGGTGGACCGCATCCTGCCCGCCGAGACCTCCGACCCGGAGGCCCGCTCCCCGCTCGCCGCGCCCGGCGTCGCGATCCGTCCCGGCGACGCGATCGTCGCCGTCGCCGGACAGCCCGTCGACCCGGTCACCGGTCCCGCGCCGCTGCTGGTGGGCACGGCCGGCAAACCCGTCGAGCTGACCGTGTCACCGGCCGGCGGGGGCGAGCCGCGGCACGCCGTCGTCGTCCCGCTCGCCGACGAGGAGCCGCTGCGCTACCACGCCTGGGTCGCCGACCGGCGGGCGTACGTGCTGGAGAAGTCCGGCGGCCGGCTCGGCTACATCCACGTCCCCGACATGCAGGCGCCCGGCTGGGCGCAGATCCACCGCGACCTGCGCGTGGAGGTGCTGCGCGAGGGCCTGGTCGTGGACGTGCGGGAGAACCGCGGCGGCCACACCTCGCAGCTCGTGGTGGAGAAGCTGGCCCGGCGGATCGTCGGCTGGGACCTGCCGCGCGGGATGCGCGCGGAGAGCTACCCGCGCGACGCGCCCCGGGGACCCGTCGTCGCCGTCGCCAACGAGTTCTCCGGATCCGACGGGGACATCGTCAACGCGGCGATCAAGGCGCTCGGCATCGGCCCCGTCGTCGGCACCCGCACCTGGGGCGGCGTCATCGGCATCGACAGCCGCTACCGGCTCGTCGACGGCACGCTGGTCACCCAGCCCAAGTACGCCTTCTGGCTGGAGGGCTACGGCTGGGACGTCGAGAACCACGGCGTCGACCCCGACATCGAGGTCGTCCAGCGCCCGCAGGACTACGCGGCCGGGCGGGACGTCCAGCTCGACGAGGCGGTGCGGCTGGCGCTGGAGGCGCTGGAGGAGACCCCGGCGAAGGTGCCGCCGCAGCTGTCGTGACCCCACCCGTGCGGCACGACGGGCCGGGGCCGGGTCGGTAGCATGCCCCTGTAGTGATCGCCGGGCCGAGGAGGGCGTATGGCAGGGGAACCGCAGGACGACTGTCTGTTCTGCAAGATCGTCGCGGGCAGCATCCCGGCGACGATCGTGCGGGAGACGGACACGACCGTCGCGTTCCGTGACATCAACCCCCAGGCGCCCACCCATGTCCTGGTGATCCCGAAGGCGCACCACAGGGACGCCGCGGCGCTCGCCGCCGCGGCGCCGGGGCTCGCCGCGGACGTGCTGCGCGAGACGCAGGCCGTCGCGGACCAGGAGAAGCTGGAGAGCTACCGCATCGTGTTCAACACGGGCAGCGGCGCCGGCCAGACCGTGTGGCACGCGCACGCCCACGTGCTGGGCGGGCGCGGTCTCGAGTGGCCCCCCGGCTAGGCCGCGTTGTCCGTCCGTGAACTGGTGGTGCTCGGCACCGCCAGCCAGGTCCCGACCCGGCACCGCAACCACAACGGCTACCTGCTGCGCTGGGACGGCGAGGGCTTCCTCTTCGACCCCGGCGAGGGCACCCAGCGGCAGATGCTGCGCGCCGGGGTCGCCGCGCACGACATCAACCGGATCTGCGTCACCCACTTCCACGGCGACCACTCGCTGGGGCTCGCCGGGGTGATCCAGCGGATCAACCTCGACAAGGTGCCGCACCCGGTGAGCGTGCACTACCCGCGCTCCGGGCAGCGGTTCTTCGACCGGTTGCGGTACGCGACCGCCTACCGCGAGACCGTCGCCCTCCTCGAGGCCCCCGTCGACACCGACGGCCCGCTCGTCCGCACCTCCGGCTACACCCTGGAGGCGCGCCGGCTCTCCCACCCCGTCGAGGCGTACGGCTACCGGGTCGTCGAACCCGACGGCCGCCGCATGCTGCCCGACCGGCTCGCCGCGCACGGCGTCAAGGGGCCGGACGTCGGCCGCCTCCAGCGCGAGGGTTCCTTGAACGGCGTCGCCCTGGAGGACGTCAGCGAGGTCCGGCGCGGACAGCGGTTCGCGTTCGTCATGGACACCCGCCTGTGCGACGGCGTGTACGCGCTGGCCGAGGGCTGCGACATGCTGGTGATCGAGTCGACGTTCCTCGACGAGGACGAGTCCCTGGCGGTGGAGTTCGGCCACCTGACGGCGGGTCAGGCGGCAGGGGTCGCCCGCGAGGCGGGCGTCCGCCACCTGGTCCTGACCCACTTCAGCCAGCGCTACACGGACCCGGCGGAGTTCGAACGCCAGGCGCGCGCGGCGGGCTACGAGGGCGACCTGACGGTGGCGAGGGACCTGGACCGCATCCAGCTACCGAAGCGGCGCGCCTAGCTGCCGGCCGGCACGGGTGGGCGCACCTCCGCGTCGCCGGGTGCGGGTGGTCTGTGGCTGGTCGCGCAGTTCCCCGCGCCCCTGTAGGGCGCAGTTCCCCGCGCCCCTGTAGGGCGCAGTTCCCCGCGCCCCTGAAGGGCGCTGGGGCCGCGGGCAGGCGCGTTCCCGCTGCGGGCAGTGCTGGAGCGTCGGGTGCGGGTGGTTCGTGGCTGGTCGCGCAGTTCCCCGCGCCCCTGGAGGGCGCTGTGGCCTGCGGGCAGGCGCGCTCCCGCGGCGGGCAGGTCCGGAGCGTCGGGTGCGGGTGGTCTGTGGCCGGTCGCGCAGTTCCCCGCGCCCCTCAAGCGCGCCCGTGGGCGCGGCGGCGCCTTTCAGCCGGCCGTGGCTGTCCCCACGTGCCTCACATGCCACCCGGCGCCCGAGTGGCCGCCGCAGTGTCGTACGCGCCCCGCGCAGGCACCGCCGCCCCGTCGAGGGCGATCTCGACGACCGGCTGCTCCGGAGCGCCGACCTCCGGCACCACCCCGGACGGAGTCCCCGTCGTCGCGGCGACGACAGCGGCAGGATGTCCGCCCCGCCTCCGCACAGCCCCCGGCAGCAGCGGCCGCCCGCCCGTGTGCAGCGCGACCCCGGTCATCGGCACCGCGACGAGCAGCAGCCCCACCGCGAGCACCGCCCCCATCACCGGGAACCCGGCCTGCGCCGACAGCACGCTCCCGGTCAGCGGCCCCGCCGCCGTCCCCAGCGACGACGCCGACCCCACCAGCACCGCCCACCGCCCCCGCGGGTCCAGCGACGCGGCCAGCCCGATCAGATACGACAGCACCACCGGGTAGAACGTGTTCCAGGCGATCTCCCCGAAGGCGAAACTCCCCAGCCCCGTCGCGGAAGCGCTCAGCGCGATGCAGCAAGCGATGACGACGGTCCCGCCCCCGATGGGCAGCGCCCGCCCCAGCCGCGAGCCGAGCGCCCCCGCGGCCAGCACGCCCAGCAGCCCCGCGCCCAGCGCGACCGCGAAGACCACGCCCACGGTCGGCTCGGACAGATGCGCCTGGCCGACGCCGATACGTCCGCTGACCCCCCACAGCGCGTTCTGCGCGAGCGACCACAGCAGCATCGCCCCGGCCAGCACCATGCCCGAACGCCGGTGCGGCAGCCGCCCCGTGACGAAGCCGTCGGCCTCCGCCGACTCGGCCGCGGCCTGCCCTGTCGTGCCTCCGGGCAGCCGCGAGGTCAGCGGCCACACCGCGAGCGCGGTGAGGGCGATGGCGGCGAGGGTGAGCCCGTGCCCGGGCAGGTGCGGCACGGTCAGATAGACCGCGCCGGCCAGCGCGGACACGCTCAGCAGGCCCAGGGTGGACGCCCGGTGGGGGTCCTTCTCCGCGGCGATCCGGGTCGCCGCGACCGTGGTGGCCGTGCCCGACCCGAACCCGCCGACGACGGCGCCGGCGACGACGGCCGGGACGGAGGTGGTGAGGGCGGCCCCGCCGTAACCGACGGCGGCGAGGACGAGACCCAGCCGGGCCAGGGTGCGCGCGCCGGTCCGCTCGACGCGGGAGGCCAGCAAGAACCCGGCCGTGGCCGAGCTGAGCAGCAACAGGCTGCCGACGCCGCCCGCCTGGGTGGGCGTCAGATCCAGGCCTCGTTCCAGCCGCCCGACGGTGGTCGGCAGCAGATACGGGGCGAGGTACCCGGCCGTGAAAAGGGCGACGAGGGGCCAGGGGGTGGTGCGAGGGGCGTACACGGGCGTTCCCAGGGCGTGCGAAAGGGACGGTGTGAAAAAGAGGCGGTGGGGGCGACGACCGTCGACGGACGAGAACGCGCGGGCAATTTGTATCAAGCGTGTAGGGCGCAACGGGAGTGAGAAAGGTGTGATCTGGATCACTTGCGTGTTTGGGTGTCGGAAGGGCTGGGTAGCAGCGCGCTTTTTGCCTCTGAGGCATCGGCGGTCGCGCCATTGACGCCCCGGGTTCACCCCTCTAGCCTTCGTTCTCATACATGGACGCCGTCCATATAGGGGGATGAACCCACTGATCCGTCCGCCCGTGACCTCACCGGCCTCAGGACCCCGCTCGACGCCGGACCCGACCTCGTAGGAGCCGCCCTGTGACCGCTACCCCCTCCCGCGACCTGACCGTCACCGGGGTCCGCCTCACTCCTGTCCTGGTCGCCGACCCGCCCCTGCTGAACACCCAGGGCGTGCACCAGCCGTACACCCCCCGGCTGATCGTGGAGGTGGTGACCGCCGACGGGATCACCGGGCTCGGCGAGACGTACGGCGACACCAAGTACCTGGAGCTGGCCCGTCCGCTCGCCGACCGGCTCGTCGGACACCGCGTCGACGACCTGAACCGGCTGTTCGCCGGGGCCGACGAGGTCGCCGTCGACGCCGCCCGGGTCTCCGGGCAGGTCGACGTCGGCGGGCTGCGCGGCGTGCAGACCGCCGGCAAGCTGCGGCTGTCCGTGCTCTCCGCCCTGGAGGTCGCCTGCCTCGACGCCCTCGGCAAGAGCCTCGGCCTGCCCGTGCACGCCCTGCTGGGCGGCAAGGTGCGCGACGCCGTCGAGTACAGCGCGTACCTGTTCTACAAGTGGGCCGAGCACCCCGAGGGGGTGGCGGCGGAGAAGGACGACTGGGGCGCGGCCGTCGACCCGGCGGGCGTGGTGGAGCAGGCCCGCCGCTTCACGGAGCGGTACGGCTTCACGTCGTTCAAGCTCAAGGGCGGCGTCTTCCCGCCCGAGGAGGAGATCGCCGCCGTCCGCGCCCTCGCCGCCGCCTTCCCCGGCCACCCGCTGCGCCTCGACCCCAACGGCGCCTGGTCCGTGGAGACCTCGCTGAAGGTCGCCGAGGAACTCGGGGACGTCCTGGAGTACCTGGAGGACCCCGCGCTCGGCACGCCCGCAATGGCGGAGGTGGCCGCCGGCACCGACGTGCCGCTCGCGACGAACATGTGCGTGACGACGTTCGCCGAGATCGAGGAGGCGTTCACCCGGGACGCCGTCCAGGTGGTGCTCTCCGACCACCACTACTGGGGCGGCCTGCGCAACACCCAGCACCTCGCGGCGATCTGCCGCACCTTCGGCGTGGACGTCTCCATGCACTCCAACACCCATCTCGGCATCAGCCTCGCCGCGATGACGCACGTGGCGTCCACCGTGCCCGACCTGCACCACGCCTGCGACTCCCACTACCCCTGGCAGTCCGAGGACGTCCTCACCGAGCGGATGACGTTCGAGGACGGCACGGTCCGGGTGTCCGACGCGCCGGGCCTGGGCGTGGAACTCGACCGCGACCGGCTGGCGTTCCTGCACCGGCGGTGGCTGGACGACGACGGCGCGCTGCGCGACCGCGACGACGCGGCCGCCATGCGGATCGCCGATCCAGACTGGGTCCGGCCGGCCGTGCCCCGCTGGTGAGCGGTCCGGGACACGGCGCGGCCTGACGGCCGCCTCCCCGTCGGCGGTGTGGTGCACACTGGCTGAAACCGCACCACGTCAGGGAGCGCACCGTGATGGCGTCCACCGGGAAGAGGAACGGCAGACGAGCCGGGAAGGAACCCGTCGCGGGACCGCCCTGCCCGGCCCAGATCGACCCGCTGGCCGCCCTGCGCGGCCCGGACGACCCGGCCTGCGACGTCTATCTCACCGGCACCGTGTTCCTCGACATCGTCTTCACCGGGCTCGACTCCGCCCCCGTACGCGGCACCGAGTCCTGGGCGCGCGGCATGGGGTCGAGCCCCGGCGGCGTGGCCAACATGGCCACCGCCCTGGCCCGGCTCGGCCTGCGCACGTCCCTCGCGGCGGCCTTCGGCGACGACCACTACGGCGAGTACTGCTGGGACGCGCTGGAGCAGGGCGAGGGCATCGACCTCTCCCCGTCCCGCACGGTCCCCGGCTGGCACTCCCCGGTCACCGTCTCCATGGCGTACGAGGGCGAGCGCACGATGGTCTCCCACGGCCACGAACCGCCCCCCGAGGAGCCGGCCCCCGACTGCCCGCCCCGCGCCCGGGCCGCCGTCGCCTCCCTCACCCCCGGCCGCAGCGCCCCCTGGATCGCCCAGGCCGCCCGCAAGGGCACCCGGATCTTCGGCGACGTCGGCTGGGACGACACCGGGGCGTGGGATCTGGCGGGCCTGCACGACCTGCGGTACTGCGAGGCGTTCCTGCCGAACGCGGCGGAGGCCATGCGCTACACCGGCACGGACACCCCGCGCGCCGCCGCCCACGCCCTCGCCGAGCACGTGCCGGTCGTCGTGGTCACGCTGGGCGCCGAGGGCGCGTACGCGGTGGACCGGCGGACGGGGGAGACCGCGTCGGTCCCGGCGATCGAGGTGGAGGCGCTGGACCCGACCGGGGCGGGGGACGTGTTCGTCGCCGGCTTCGTCACCGGCTCGCTGGCGGGCTGGCCGCTGGCCGACCGGCTGGCCTTCGCCGGACTGACGGCCGCGCTGTCCGTCCAGGAGTTCGGCGGCTCGCTGTCCGCACCGGGCTGGGCGGAGATCGCCGCCTGGTGGCGCCGGGTGCAGTCGGTGCGGGAGCAGGAGCCCACCGCGTTGCGCCGGTACGGCTTCCTGGCCGGGCTGGTACCGGAGGAGGCGGTGCGGCCCTGGCCGCTGCGGCGGGCCGTCCCGACGATCGGGTTCCGCCGCTCGGCGTGATCCGGCGCAGGCGGGAGGCGTGAGCCCGCGCAGGCGGGGAGGCGTGCGACGGCGCACCGGGGGAAGAGAAGCGAGCGGGGTCGGCCGCCCGGTCGGATAAAAGGTCTACGGGCTTGTCACCCCGCCGTCGTACCCTGGGAGTCGCGAGGCCGCCCTCAGCTGCGCGGCCGTGACGAGGAGGAACCGCAGGCCTCAGAGCCGGCCCATGACTCAGACACCCACAGCTCACACCCCCGCGCAGGGGCAGGCGAGAGTGCAGTTCACCGTCCCCGCCCAGCACCCCATGGTGACCGTGCTGGGGTCGGGCGACTCGCTCCTGCGTGTGATCGAGAAGGCCTTCCCGGGGGCCGACATCCACGTCCGGGGCAACGAGATCAGCGCGGTCGGCGACGCCACCGAGGTGGCCCTGATCTCGCGCGTGTTCGACGAGATGATGCTGGTGCTCCGCACCGGGCAGCCGATGACGGAGGACGCAGTGGAACGCTCGATCGCCATGCTCAAGGCGAGCGAGAACGGGGAGAGCGACGGCCAGGAGACCCCGGCCCAGGTGCTCACGCAGAACATCCTGTCCTCGCGCGGCCGCACGATCCGCCCCAAGACGCTCAACCAGAAGCGCTACGTGGACGCGATCGACAAGCACACCATCGTCTTCGGCATCGGCCCCGCCGGCACCGGCAAGACCTACCTGGCCATGGCCAAGGCGGTGCAGGCCCTGCAGTCCAAGCAGGTCAACCGCATCATCCTGACCCGGCCTGCGGTCGAGGCGGGCGAGCGGCTGGGCTTCCTGCCGGGCACGCTCTACGAGAAGATCGACCCGTACCTGCGCCCGCTGTACGACGCGCTGCACGACATGCTCGACCCCGACTCGATCCCCCGGCTGATGGCCGCGGGCACGATCGAGGTCGCGCCGCTGGCGTACATGCGCGGCCGCACGCTCAACGACGCGTTCATCATCCTGGACGAGGCCCAGAACACGAGCCCCGAGCAGATGAAGATGTTCCTCACCCGCCTCGGCTTCGACTCGAAGATCGTGATCACGGGTGACGTGACGCAGGTGGACCTGCCCGACGGCACCAAGTCCGGTCTGCGCCAGGTCCAGGACATCCTGGAGGGCGTGGACGACGTGCACTTCTCCCGGCTGTCGTCCCACGACGTCGTCCGGCACAAGCTGGTGGGCCGTATCGTCGACGCGTACGAGAAGTACGACAGCCAGCACGGCACCGAGAACGGCACCCACAAGGGCGGCCGCGGCCGGTCCGGGCACAAGGGGAAGTAGACCGAGCACCAGATGTCGATCGACGTCAACAACGAGTCCGGCACCGAGGTCGACGAGCAGGCGATCCTCGACATCGCCCGCTACGCACTGGCCCGGATGCGCATCCACCCGCTCTCCGAGCTCTCGGTGATCGTGGTGGACGCGGGCGCCATGGAGCAGCTGCACATCCAGTGGATGGACCTGCCCGGGCCCACGGACGTCATGTCGTTCCCCATGGACGAGCTGCGGCCCCCGTCCAAGGACGACGAGGAGCCCCCGCAGGGGCTCCTCGGCGACATCGTGCTCTGCCCCGAGGTCGCCGCCAGGCAGGGCGCCGAGGCGCCCACGCGGCACACCATGGACGAGGAGCTGCAGCTGCTCACCGTCCACGGCGTGCTGCACCTGCTCGGCTATGACCACGAGGAACCGGACGAGAAGGCCGAGATGTTCGGCCTCCAGGCGGCCATCGTGGACGGCTGGCGCGCGGAGAAGGGCCTCACCGGCCCCTCTCCGGCCCCGACCGTGTCATGAGCGCCCAGCTCGTCCTGGGGGCGCTCGCGCTCGTCGTCGTCGCCTGGCTCGCCGCCTGCGCGGAGGCCGGCATCGCGCGCGTCTCCAGCTTCCGCGCCGAGGAGGCCGTACGCTCCGGCCGCCGCGGCAGCGCCAAGCTCGCGCAGATCGCCGCGGACCCCACCCGCTACCTCAACGTGGCGCTGCTGGTCCGCGTCACCTGCGAGATGTCCGCCGCCTCGCTGATCACCTACGGCAGCGTCCGCGAGTTCGACGGCACGGCCGAGGCGCTGCTGATCGCCATCGCCGTCATGGTCCTCGTGTCGTACGTCGCCGTCGGCGTCTCCCCGCGCACCATCGGCCGTCAGCACCCGCTGAACACGGCCACGGTCGCCGCGTACGTGCTGGTGCCGCTGGCGCGGATCATGGGCCCGATCCCCTCCCTGCTGATCCTCATCGGCAACGCCCTCACACCCGGCAAGGGCTTCCGGCACGGGCCCTTCGCCTCCGAGGCGGAGCTGCGCGCGCTGGTGGACCTCGCTGAGGCGGAGTCGCTGATCGAGGACGAGGAGCGCCGCATGGTGCACTCCGTCTTCGAACTGGGCGACACGCTGGTGCGGGAGGTCATGGTGCCGCGCACCGACCTCGTGGTCATCGAGCGGTACAAGACCATCCGGCAGGCCCTCACGCTCGCCCTGCGCTCCGGGTTCTCCCGCATCCCGGTGACCGGCGAGAGCGAGGACGACATAGTCGGGATCGTCTACCTGAAGGACCTGGCCCGCAAGACGCACATCAGCAGGGACGCGGAGAACGACCTGGTGTCGACGGCGATGCGGCCCGTGTTCTTCGTGCCCGACACCAAGAACGCCGGCGACCTGCTGCGCGAGATGCAGAAGGAGCGCAACCACGTCGCCGTCGCCGTCGACGAGTACGGCGGCACCGCGGGCATCGTCACCATCGAGGACATCCTCGAGGAGATCGTCGGCGAGATCACCGACGAGTACGACCGCGAACTGCCCCCGGTCGAGGACCTCGGCGAGGGCCGCCACCGCGTCACCGCCCGCCTCGACATCACGGACCTGGGCGAGCTGTACGGGCTGGAGGAGTTCGACGACGAGGACGTGGAGACCGTCGGCGGGCTGCTCGCCAAGCGGCTGGGCCGGGTGCCGATCGCGGGCGCGTCCTCGGTCGTCGAACTTCCGGACGGCCGTGAGCTGCGGCTGACGGCGGAGGCCGCGGCCGGACGCCGGAACAAGATCGTGACGGTGCTGGTGGAGCCGGTGGGCCCGGCGAAGCCCCCGGCCGGCGAGGAGGCGGTGGAGGAGTGACCCCGGCGCGGCTGCGCACGCTCTGCCTTTCCTTCAACGCGGCGGTGGAGGAATTCCCCTTCAACCCGGAGACCTCGGTCTTCAAGGTGCTGGGGAAGATGTTCGCCCTGACGGACCTGGGCGCGCGCCCGCTGAAGGTCAACCTCAAGTGCGATCCGCAGGACGCGATCCGGCTGCGCGCCGAGCACCCGGACCTGATCGTCCCGGGCTGGCACATGAACAAACGGCACTGGAACACGGTGACGGTCGACGGCGGACCCGGCGAGCTCCCGGACCGTCTCGTCCGGGAGCTCGTGGAGGACTCGTACGACCTCGTCGTGGCGGGCCTACCGCGTGCCGACCGTCTTCGCCTCGACCGCCCCTGAGCCGGTCCTGGCCACCCGCAGCCCCACCGCGACCAGCGCGGCGGCCGCCAGCACGATCGCCGCGTCCAGGACCAGCACCAGGTGGACGCCGGACCGCAGGTCGGTCGCGGTGGTGGCCAGCACGCCGAGGAGCGGGATGCCGACGGTGATGCCGACCTGCTGGGTGGAGGTGACCAGGCCGGTCGCCAGTCCCTGCTCCTCGTCGGCGACGCCGGAGGTGACGGTCAGGCCGTAGGAGATGATCGCGCCGAGGTGGCACATGCTGGCCAGGGACACGGCGGCGGTGGCGAGAACCACCGACCGGCCGCCCTCTCCCAGCGCGAGCAGGGACAGCCCGACGGCCCCCTGCCCGGCGAGCGAGCCGACGAGGGTGCGGCGGGCGCCGAAGCGGCCGATGACGCGGGGCGCGCAGGAACCGGCCACCACCGACAGCACGCCCTGCACCCCGAAGACCAGACCGGTCTCGAAGGCGCCCAGGTGGAGAACCTCCTGGAGGTACAGGGTGAGGACGAAGACCACCGTCGACATCATCGAGAAGGTGACGAGTCCGCCCAGGTTGCCCCATGCCACCGTGCGGCGGCGCAGCATCGGCAGCGAGACGAGCGGCGCCGCGCTGCGGGACTCGACGGCCACGAAGGCGGCCAGGAGCGACAGACCCACGACGAGGGTGACGAGGACGTCGGTGCGGCCGAAGCCGTGCTCGGCGGCCGTGGTCAGGGCGTAGATGAGCGCGAGCAGGCCGCCGGTGACGGTGGCGGCGCCGGGGACGTCGAGCCGGGGCCGCTCCGGAGTCCGCGACTCGGGCAGCAGGCGCGGGGCCAGGGGCAGCACGATCAGGGCGAACAGGGCGAGCAGGCCCATCGTGGAGCGCCAGCTCAGCAGGTCGGTCAGCACACCGCCGGCCACCATGCCGACGGTGAAGCCCAGCGAGAGCAGGGTGCCGGAGATGCCGAGGGCGCGGTCGCGGGCGGGGCCTTCCGGGAAGGTCGTCGTCAGCAGGGACATGCCGGTCGGGACGATGGCCGCCGCGCCGAGCCCCTGCAGGGCCCGTCCGGTGAGGAAGGAGGCCGGGTCCCAGGCGAGGGTGGCGAGGAGGGAGGCGGCGCCGAAGAGGGCGAGGCCGGAAAGGAAGAGGCGGCGCCGGCCGTAGAGGTCGCCCATGCGTCCGAAGAGCAGCAGGAATCCGCCGGACGGCAGCGCGAACGCGGTGACCGCCCACTGGAGGGCGGAGGTGCTCATGCCCAGGTCCGCGCCGAGCACGGGCAGGGCGACGTTCAGGACGGAGAAGTCGAGAGCGACCATGAACTGGGCCGCGCAGAGCACGAACAGGACGAGCCGGTCGCGCGTCGAGAGCCGGGCAGCGGTCCGCTGTCCGGCCACGGGGGTCGGAGTGGTGTCGATCGCCATGGACAGGAGCCTCGGGCCCCCGGAATAGTTGTGGGGAGACACGGATTGTTCTGGTGGTGCCACCACCAGGCACAGAGCGTCAGAGGGTTCGCCACGGGGGGAGAGTGCGTACGTGCCGGATGTGATCACGAAGGCACCGGGCGAGTCGCCGGGCCGGGACCGGCGCCGCAGTGAGCTGCGGGAGTTCCTGATGAGCCGGCGGGCCCGGATCTCCCCGGCCGAGGTCGGCCTGCCGGACGGCGGGGCGCGGCGCCGGACGCCGGGGCTGCGCCGCGAGGAGGTGGCCGTGCTCGCCGGGGTGGGCGCGTCCTGGTACCAGTGGCTGGAGCAGGGCCGCGACATCTCCGTCTCCCCGCAGGTCCTGGACTCGGTCGGCCGGGTGCTGCGGCTCAGCAACGCCGAGCGCCGCCATCTGTACACGCTGGCCGGGCTGAACCCGCCCGCCGCCGAGGTGGAGCCGGCGAACCGGGACATGTGCGAGGGACTGCGGCGGCTGATCGACACGTGGATGCCGTATCCGGCGCACATCATGGACCGGTACTACAACTGCGTGCTGTACAACGACGCGGCGGCGGCGGTGCTGGGCATGCGGCCCGGGACGACGTGGAACTGCATCATCGACTACTTCACCGACCCGCTGTACCGCTCCCGCAGCCGTACCTGGGAGCACAACGCGCGCACGGTCGTCGCCCAGTTCCGCGCCACGTGCGCGGCCAACCCGGACGACGAGGGCTTCCAGCAGGTGCTGGCGGACCTGAAGGAGGCCAGTGCGGAGTTCGCGGCGCTGTGGGAGGAGCGGGACATCGAGGACGCCGGGCAGATCCGCAAGGAGCTGGACCATCCGCTGGTCGGTCTGCTCAGCCTGGAGTCGACGGCCCTGCGGGTGCCGGCCCGGCCCGATCTGACCATCGTGCTGCACACGCCGCTCGACGAGGCGAACACCGCGGCGAAGCTGGAGTGGCTGGCCTCGCCGGAGGGCCGGCGGGGAGCGATGTACCCGGTGGCGGGGTGAGCGGGCCGGCGACGGGCGTGCTCCGTATGCTCACCCCATGACCGAGACTCCCGACCTCACCCCCGAGGACCGCAAGATCGTCACCCTGGCCCGCTCCGTCCGCGCCCGCAACGGCGTGCCCGAGGGCGCGGCCGTACGCGACGAGACCGGCCGTACGTACGTCGCCGGCACGGTCTCCCTGGAATCGCTGCAGCTCAGCGCGCTGCGAACGGCGGTGGCGATGGCGGTGGCGTCCGGCGCGACCTCGCTGGAGGCGGCGGCGGTGGTGACGGAGGCGGAGTCGGCCTCCGACGAGGACCGTGCGGCCGTACGGGACCTGGGCGGGGCGGACACTCCGGTGCTGGTGGCCGGACCGGACGGCACGGTGCGGGAGACGGTCACGGCGGGCTGACCGGCGCCCGCCCGCCGAACCGGCACCGGAGGGTACGGCGCGGCCGGGGCGCACCTTGGTCGGAGGCGCCTCGGCGATCAGGGAGAATGGGCGGCATGAGTGTTCGTACCCAGTCATCCGAGCAGCCGGCCGACGCCGTTCACCGGGCCGGTTTCGCCTGCTTCGTGGGACGGCCCAACGCGGGCAAGTCCACCCTCACGAACGCTCTGGTCGGGCAGAAGGTGGCGATCACCTCGAACCGGCCGCAGACCACCCGGCACACCGTGCGCGGGATCGTGCACCGGCCGGACGCGCAGCTGATCCTGGTGGACACCCCCGGTCTGCACAAGCCGCGCACCCTGCTCGGCGAGCGGCTGAACGGCGTCGTGCGCACCACCTGGGCCGAGGTCGACGCGATCGGGTTCTGTCTGCCCGCCGACCAGAAGATCGGCCCCGGCGACCGCTTCATCGCCAAGGAACTGGCCGGGATCAAAAAGACTCCCAAGATCGCCGTCGTCACCAAGACCGACCTGGTGGACAGCAAGGCGCTCGCCGAGCAGCTCATCGCCGTGGACCAGCTCGGCAAGGAGCTGGGCATCACCTGGGCGGAGATCGTCCCGGTGTCGGCCACCGCGGGCAAGCAGGTCGAGCTTCTCGCCGACCTGCTGATCCCGCTCATGCCGGAGGGCCCCGCCCTCTACCCCGAGGGCGACCTCACCGACGAGCCCGAGCAGGTCATGGTCGCCGAGCTGATCCGCGAGGCCGCGCTGGAAGGCGTCCGCGACGAGCTGCCGCACTCCATCGCCGTGGTCGTCGAGGAGATGCTGCCGCGCGAGGACCGCCCCGCCGACAAGCCGCTGCTCGACATCCACGCGAACCTCTACATCGAGCGCTCCAGCCAGAAGGGCATCGTCATCGGCCCCAAGGGCAAGCGCCTGAAGGACGTCGGCATCAAGTCCCGCAAGCAGATCGAGGCGCTTCTGGGGACTCCCGTCTTCCTCGACCTCCACGTCAAGGTCGCCAAGGACTGGCAGCGGGATCCCAAGCAGCTGCGGCGACTCGGCTTCTAGGAGCGCCGGCACCCGTGCTGCTCCCTCAGCAGCGCGCGGTACCAGTCGTACGACGCCTTCGGCGTCCGCCGCTGCGTGTCGAAGTCCACGTGGACCAGGCCGAAGCGGCGGCCGTACCCCTCCGCCCACTCGAAGTTGTCCAGCAGCGACCACACGAAGTAGCCGCGGACGTCCACCCCCGCCTCCACCGCCCGGTGCAGCGCGCGGACGTGGCCGTCCAGGTAGGTGATGCGGTCGGTGTCGTCCAGACCCTCGTACGCGCAGCCGTTCTCCGTGACGACCACCGGGGGGAGGCGGTCGCCGTAGCGTCCGCGGAACATCCCGAGCAGCTCCGTGAGCGCCTCCGGGACCACCGGCCAGCCGAAGCCCGTCACCGGGTACCCCTCGATCTCCCGCACGGAGAAGGGGAGTTCGGCCGGCATGCGGACGCCGCCGAACTCGATCTCCGCGCCCTGGGGCGCGCCCACCCGCGTCGGCGCGTAGTAGTTGATCCCGTACCAGTCGAGCGGCTCCGCGATGACCTTCAGGTCCGCCGCCACGTCGCCCGGCATCAGCTCGCCGATGCCCTCCGGGTAGCGGCCGAGCAGCAGCGGGTCGGCGAACAGCCGGTTCAGCAGCGTGTCGTAGAAGTCCGCCGCCGCCACGTCCGCCTCGTCGTCCGAGGCCGCCCAGGTCGGACCGTGCGAGTTCGCGATGCCGATGTCGGACGCCCCGGCGGCGCGCAGCGCCCGTACCGCGAGGCCGTGCGCCAGCAGCTGGTGGTGTGCCACCGGCAGCGCGTCGAACAGCAGCGTCCGGCCCGGCGCGTGCACGCCCAGCGCATGGCCCAGCAGCGTGTGCTCGGCGGGCTCGTTCAGCGTGATCCACTTCGTCACCCGGTCGCCGAGGCGCGCGACGACCCGCGCCACGTGCTCCGCGAACCGCTCCGCCGTGTCCCGCTCCAGCCAGTCGAGGTCCGCCGGCAGGTCCCAGTGGAACAGCGTCGGCACCGGCCGCACCCCCGCCGCCAGCAGGTCGTCGACCAGCCGGTCGTAGAAGTCCGGGCCGCCCTCCGCCCGCACCCGCGGCCAGGACACCGAGAAGCGGTACGCGTCCACGCCGAGGTCCGCGAGCAGCGCCACGTCCTCGCGGTGGCGGTGGACGTGGTCGCAGGCCACCGCCGCCGTCGAGCCGTCCCGCACCTTTCCCGGCTCGGCCGTGAAGACGTCCCACACCGACGGTTCGCGCTCGTCGACGGCCCCCTCGATCTGGTGTGCCGAGGTCGACACACCCCACAGGAAGCCGGCCGGGAAACGGGGGATCGGGCTCGTCGTCGCCATGGCCCGGATCATCCGCACCGCGCCCGGGTCACGTCAACGCCCTTACGCGACGGACCGGTTACGCGCCCTCCTTCAGCACCCGGCGGATCAGCGTCCGCTGCTCCTCCGTGAGCCGGGGGTCCGCGCAGCGCACCGTCCTGCCGTCCACCGTGATCGTGTAGCTGAACCCGTCCGGCACCCCGGCAGGCGGAGCGGCGTGCCCGCCCGCCAGGGCCCGCTCGGCCAGGGCGTGCCATTCCGCCGCGTCGGCCCGTCCCGAGGTGTCCACCTCGGCCTGCCGCTCGATCCCCGCGAAGCCGCCCGTGCGCCGCACCTGAATCCGCATGGTCCGTGTCTAGTACGGAACTACAGCGTGCGCACCCCCACCCGCTCCCACGCCTTGGTGACGGCCACCAGCTCCGCGCCCTCTCCGTACCGGGCGCGCGCCGCCTTCACGGTGAGCGTCGCGAAGTCGGTGAACTGCGCGTTCTGGTCCAGCTCCCCGCCGGTCAGCACGTCGTACCAGATCTGCCCGGCGCGCTCCCAGGCGTGCCCGCCGAGGGTGGTGGCCGCCAGGTAGAACGCGTGGTTGGGGATGCCGGAGTTGATGTGCACGCCGCCGTTGTCCCGGCCGGTGCGGACGTAGTCGTCCATCGTGGCCGGCTGCGGGTCCTTGCCGAGCACGTCGTCGTCGTAGGCCGTGCCGGGCTCCTTCATCGAGCGCAGGGCCGTGCCGGTGACGCGCGGGGCGAGCAGGCCGGCGCCGATCAGCCAGTCGGCCTCCTCCGCGGTCTGGCCGAGCGTGTACTGCTTGATGAGCGCGCCGAAGACGTCCGACACCGACTCGTTGAGCGCGCCCGACTGGCCGAAGTAGTCGAGGTTCGCGGTGTACTGCGTGATGCCGTGGGCGAGTTCGTGGCCGATGACGTCGACGGCGATCGTGAAGTCGAGGAAGATCTCCCCGTCCCCGTCGCCGAACACCATCTGCTCGCCGTTCCAGAAGGCGTTGCTGTAGTCCCGGTCGTAGTGCACGGTGGCGTCCAGCGGCAGTCCGTGGCCGTCGATGGAGTCGCGGCCGAACTCCTTCAGGAACAGGTCGAAGGTGGCGCCCAGTCCGGCGTAGGCGCGGTTGACGGTGGCGTCCTGGCCGGGCTCCTCGCCCTCGCCGCGCGCCTTCTCGCCGGGCAGGTCGGTGCCGTGCCCCGCGTCGTACACCGTGCGCCGGGGCTTGCCGGGCTCGGCCCCGGCGAGCGTGGCGACGGCCGGTGCGCCGACCACCGTGGTCAGCCGGCGCCGGGTGCGCTCGTAGGCGTCGCGGCGCAGGGTGCGGCGCGCGGGCCCGTGGACCACGGGGTCCTCGGCCTGGGAGAGCCGGTCGAGGACGTGCGGCGGGACGATGGTGCAGAAGACGGGCTCGTGGCCCCCGTTCGTCGTCATGCCGGAACCATCGCACTGGGTGACCGGGCTGTCACTGCCCGCGACCATGACGGATGAATTCCCCCGCGATAACCGCCCGCCGCCCGCGGCGGAAGTGGTATACCGCACTCTTTGTCCCGTTCATCCCGCCGATCCCGCATACTGATACGCGACCCCGCACGGTGGGCGACTCGGTTATGCTCCGGAGCATCATGTACTTCGGGCTGCTTCTCCTTAGCTGCCGCGGTGAGGGTCTGCGTTAGAGGCCGACCCCCTCCCCGCGGAGTTTGGCGCTGCGCCGTCGGCCGTCCCAGGACACTTCCGCGGACCATCGAGGAGCCCCCGCATCATGGCGAACCGCCAGCAGCCCAGCCCCATGCCGATCCACAAGTACGGCCGGTACGAGCAGGTCGACATCCCCGACCGCACCTGGCCCGAGAAGCGGATCACCACCGCGCCCCGCTGGCTCTCCACCGACCTGCGCGACGGCAACCAGGCCCTGATCGACCCCATGTCGCCCGTGCGCAAGCGCGCGATGTTCGACCTGCTGGTACGCATGGGCTACAAGGAGATCGAGGTCGGCTTCCCCGCCTCCGGTCAGACCGACTACGACTTCGTCCGCTCCATCGTCGAGGACCCGGACGCCATCCCGGACGACGTGACCATCTCCGTGCTGACCCAGGCCCGCGAGGACCTGATCGAGCGCACGGTGGAGTCCCTGAAGGGCGCCAGGCGGGCCACCGTCCACCTGTACAACGCCACCGCGCCCGTCTTCCGCCGCGTGGTCTTCCGCGGCTCCAAGGACGACATCAAGCAGATCGCCGTCGACGGCACCCGCCTGGTGATGGAGTACGCGGAGAAGCTGCTGGGCCCCGAGACCGAGTTCGGCTACCAGTACAGCCCGGAGATCTTCACCGACACCGAGCTGGACTTCGCCCTGGAGGTCTGCGAGGCGGTGATGGACACCTACCAGCCCGGTCCCGGCCGCGAGATCATCCTCAACCTGCCCGCCACCGTGGAGCGTTCGACGCCGTCCACGCACGCCGACCGCTTCGAGTGGATGCACCGCAACCTCTCCCGGCGCGAGTACGTCTGCCTGTCCGTCCACCCGCACAACGACCGCGGTACCGCCGTCGCCGCCGCCGAGCTGGCGCTGATGGCCGGCGCCGACCGCGTCGAAGGCTGCCTGTTCGGCCAGGGCGAGCGCACCGGCAACGTCGACCTGGTCACCCTGGGCATGAACCTGTTCTCGCAGGGCGTCGACCCGCAGATCGACTTCTCCGACATCGACGAGATCCGCCGTACGTGGGAGTACTGCAACCAGATGGAGGTCCACCCGCGCCACCCGTACGTGGGCGACCTGGTCTACACGTCCTTCTCCGGCTCCCACCAGGACGCCATCAAGAAGGGCTTCGACGCCATGGAGGCCGACGCCAAGGCCAAGGGCGTCACCGTCGACGACCTCGAGTGGGCCGTGCCGTACCTGCCGATCGACCCCAAGGACGTCGGCCGCTCCTACGAGGCGGTCATCCGGGTCAACTCGCAGTCCGGCAAGGGCGGTGTGGCGTACGTCCTGAAGAACGACCACAAGCTGGAGCTGCCGCGCCGGATGCAGATCGAGTTCTCGAAGATCATCCAGGCCAAGACGGACGCCGAGGGCGGCGAGATCACCCCGGCCGACATCTGGGCGGTCTTCCAGGACGAGTACCTGCCCAACCCGGACAACCCGTGGGGCCGCATCCAGGTCGCCGGCGGCCAGAGCACCACCGACCACGACGGCGTGGACACCCTCACCGTCCAGGCCACGGTCGACGGCGAGGAGACCACCCTGGTCGGCACCGGCAACGGCCCGATCTCGGCCTTCTTCGACGCGCTCCAGGGCATCGGCATCGACGTACGCCTGCTGGACTACCAGGAGCACACCATGAGCGAGGGCGCCTCCGCGCAGGCCGCCTCGTACATCGAGTGCGCCATCGGCGACAAGGTGCTGTGGGGCATCGGGATCGACGCGAACACCACCCGCGCCTCGCTGAAGGCGGTCGTCTCCGCCGTCAACCGCGCGGCCCGCTGATCAGCGGCAGGAGCGAATCCGGGGCCCCGTCCGCCGTCACGGCGGACGGGGCCCCGGCGTCGGTTACCGGCCAATAGCTGTGATGGTCACGGAAAGGTCTCGTCCCGGGTACTGACTCCGCCTGCCGGATGTGGCTAACATCACGCAAGCGCGGCGACGGAGCTGTGTGGCGTTGATGGAGGTGCGACGTGCTGCCAGAACGGGGACCCGACGGCCGTACCGCTGCCGCCCGGCGTGCGCGCCGCCTGGTCGGCACCCGCACCGCGTGGACCGCCGTCGGCGACGGGGAGTTCTTCTGCCCGACCTGCGGCGGCGACCGCAACTACCAGAGGCTCACCGGACGCCGCCGGTTCACCGTGCTGGGCGTGCCCGTGCTGCCGCGCGGGGTGTGCGCGCCGACCGTGGAGTGCGCCGCCTGCCGCGGCCACTTCGGCACCGACGTGCTGGACCACCCCACCACCACCCGCTTCTCCGCGATGCTGCGGGACGCCGTCCACACCGTGGCCCTCGCCGTGCTCGCCGCGGGTGGCACCTGCTCCCGCGCCGCCCTGGAGACCGCCGCCGCCGGGGTGCGCGCGGCCGGCTTCGAGGACTGCACGGAGGAGCAGCTGGCCGCGCTGGTCGAGGCGCTGGAGGAGGACACCGGCCGGTTCACCGGCGAGCCCTGCGTGGCGGGGCTGTCCATCGAACTGCACGAGGCGCTGGACCCGCTGGCCCCGCACCTGGCCGCACCCGGCCGTGAGTCGATCCTGCTGCAGGGCGCGCGGATCGCCCTGGCCGACGGTCCGTACACCCCCGCGGAGCGGGACGCCCTCGCCACGGTGGGCGCGGCCCTCACCATCTGCTCCGACGACGTCGGCCGCCTGCTGGCGGCGGCGCGGACGCCGTCCTGAACCCGGCCGTGTCCTGCGGACGCCGTCCCGGATCGACGCGTGTCCGGCGGACGCCGCCCGGAACCGACGGCCGGTCTAGCAGAGCTCCAGTCGCATGATCCTGCGGTGCTCGCCCGGTCCGAAGTAGTCCCGGCGCAGGCCCCCGTCCGGCTCCTCGGGGACGAAGCCGAGGGAGCGGTAGAGCAGGATCGCGGCCCGGTTGGCGGGCTCGACGGTCAGGCGCACCGTCTCGATGCCGTCCCGGCGCAGCCGCTGAAGGATCTCCGTCATCAGCTCCCGGCCCAGCCCGTGCCGGCGGTCCCCCTCGGTCACGCACAGACCGAGGATCCAGCTGTCCCGGCCGAACGCGGTGGTCGCGGCCAGCACGTAGCCGCGCAGCCCGCCCGCGCCGTCGTCCAGCACCAGGAAGTGCTCGGCGTAGACGTCGTACAGCTGGCGGAGCAGGAAGGCGGGATAGGCGACCTCCTGGAACACCTCCTCGTCGAGCCGGCGCAGCTCGGGCAGATCGGACTCGAGGGCCCCCCTCAGGACCAGGCGTCCGGGCTCCGGGAACCCCTCGGGTCCCGCGAGTCGCCCGTGCCGGTCCAGGGTGCGCTCCAGCGGTTCGGCGGTCATGCCACCCCCCAGTCGGGACATGCGGATGCGTCAACGCCAAGACACCGGCGTTCACCCGGAAGGGATTGCTGCTTCCGGTGGCGGCCGGTGGCGTCTCTGGTTAGAGTGAGCCGTCAACTCACCGCGTGCAAGGGCGAGTTCAGGGGTGCACGGACAACCGGCGTGCGCCTTCCGTGCGCCCGTCGGCATGGAACGGCGTGTTCCTGGCTGTCTCGGCCTGCCACTTCGGCCTACCGTGCGAGAACCGGAGATGCTGCTTCACCTGCCGACGTTCAGCGGAACGGCGCAGACAGGGCACACGGTCTTGTCCGACACTGAATGGAACGCGGCAGGGTGATGATGGACCGTAACGCCGACGCCCCGTGGTCGAAGTTCGATCCTGAGGCCTACGTCGACGCGAACTACCGCAGTCCCCTCGAGGTGGATCTGCTGATCGTGCGGCTGATGCGGGACTACTTCGGCAAGTGCTTCGAGGACGGCGTCCCGCGTACGGGCCGCGGCGTCGACGTCGGCGCCGGCGCCAACCTGTACCCGGCGCTGTCCATGCTGCCCTGGTGCGAGAAGGTCCTGCTCCTGGAGTACGCGCAGCCGAACGTGGAGTACCTGGAGAAGCAGGCGTCCCCCGCCGGGTTCGACACCGTCTGGGACCCCTTCTGGGACCAGCTGAGCGAACACCCGGCCTACGCCGCCGTCGAACCCCGCGGCCGGTTCGGCGAGATCGTCCGCGTCGAGCGCGCCAACCTCCTCGACCTCGACGGCCAGCGCCGCTGGGACATCGGCACCATGTTCTTCGTCGCCGACTCCATGTCCGAGTGCCCCGACGAGTTCCGCCGCGGCGTCACCTGCTTCATGGGCGCGCTGACCGAGGGCGCGCCGTTCGCCACCGCCTTCATGAAGGAATCCGTCGGCTACCAGGTGGGCGACCATCGCTATCCGGCCTACCGGGTCAACGAGGAGCGGGTCCGTGAAAGCCTGAGCGACTGGGCCGACGACCTGGAGATCCACGATCTGCACCACATGGTGCGCGAGGGGCACGAGGGCATCATTCTCGCCCTGGGACGGCGAAATTCGGCGATTGCGGACACGTAGGAACGGGGACCATGTCTGCACACGGTCTGTACGAGGGGTAGGGGGATGCAGATCAAGCCACGCCAGCATCTGCTGGACATCTGGCGGGCCGCGGCCCGCCACTCGTTCGACGACGGCAAGCTCGTGTGGGGGGACACCGACGGGCTGAGCAGCGTCGCGGACGCCGAGCGGCTGCTCTGCCTGCTGTACCCCGCCACCGAGATCCCCGCGTTCCGCCTGGACCAGCCCGACACCACCGAACGGGACGTGCTCCAGGCGATGGAGCGCGTGGGCAGCCGGCTGGAGATCCCGCCCAACCTGATCACCGCGCTGGCCCAGTTCATGCGCACCCACACCGGCCCCGACGACGCCCCCACCTTCGCCGGCGGACCGTACTTCAAGACCGTCGATCCGCAAGTCGAACTGACCTATGAACAAGGCAAGTTAGGCGTCGTCGACTCCTATTCGATGTCCGTCACGCTCTGCCTGGCGACCCTCGGCTTCCTCAAGGTCTACGAGAACAGCACCACCCGCCCCGAAGTGCGCCGGGCACTCGGCGAACTCCGCGAGGCCACCAATCTGCGGCTCACCGCCGCCATGGTCAGCCTGCTGCGTTCCTTCGCGGTCAACGTCTTCGACGCCGAGTCCGAGCAGGGCCGGCGCCTCATCCAGGTGATCGGCCAGAACCGGCACTCCGACCGGGCCGTCCTCCAGCAGTTCGCACGCCGCTTCCGGCCGCTGCGCGCCACCATCATCGAGAGCCTCAGCCGCGGCATCGAGGTCGACGAGTCCATCCGCGACGAGAGCCAGCTCTTCGAGTGCGGCTGGGCCTGGGGCGTCGTCAAGGACGCACCCAAGGTCACCGACCTCGACACCCCGGTGCCCGGCCAGCCCGACGGCATCGCCGACCGGTTGCCCTACGTGTACTTCACCGTCGTCGCCCTCGACGGCATCCAGGACCTCTTCTCCGAGCGCACCCTCACCCTCGGACTGCTCGACGCCGACCAGCAGAAACTCGCCGAGGCGCTGCGGCTGCGCTGGGAGCTGAGCCAGCAGTACTGGTCGGCCGTCGCCCGCTTCGGCAGCGAGCGCTGGCCCCTGGAGGACCTGCCCTGGCAGACCACCGGACTGCGCCTGGAGTCCGAGTACTTCTCCCTCACCGTCGCGGCCATCCTCGTCCACGACCTGGTGCGCCGCAGGGCCACCGACGACGACCTCACCCGCACCGTCTCCATCATGGAGCGGCTCGCCGACCGCGGCCGCGTCACCAGCCGCATGACCCGGAACGACCCGGTCGTCCGGCTGCACGACCCGGGCGTGCTGATGCCGCTCGCCGGGTCGGAGCGCTCCGGGTCACGGCTCCAGTGGCGCATGACCGACTTCTCCGCCCAACTGCTCAAACGGACCGTGCAGCTCGCCGAGCTGTCCCGGAACATCGAGGCGCAGGACCGGCTGCTGCGGCTCGCCGAGCAGACCTTCGAGCACCTGTGGAGCCGCAGGATCGAGGAGGGCCACGGCGCCGGCCTCTGGGACGACGTGCGCGCCGTCTTCCCGGACGCCAAGGACGTCAACCGCCGCCTGTCCTGGAGCGTCACCGAACGCGTCACCGAGTGCCTGGTCGCCGCCCGCAACCTCTACGAGCAGGAGCCCATCCGCAGTCCCGAGCTGGCCGACCTGGCCCGTGACCTGCTCAGCGAGGCCACGCACCTGTTCGGCAGGGAGCAACTGGAGGCGTCCACCGGCGACGACGGCAGCCGCGCCCGGGCGATGCGGAGCATAGAGAACCGGCTGGACCACGCCCGCGGTCTGGTCGACGAGCGGCCCGCCACCGCCTTCGCGCTCGCCCTGCCCGTCCTGCGGGAACTCGACACCCTGGCCCAGGCCCGGGACGCCGCCGCGCAGGAGGGCTGAGCCGTGCTCGTCTTCGCGGCCTCCGACAAGGGAGGCACGGGCCGCTCGGTCACCAGCGCCAACCTGGCCTACCAGCGCGCCCTCACCGGCGACCACGTCGCCTACGTCGACTTCGACTTCGGCTCGCCCACCGCCGCCGCCGTCTTCGACGTGCCCAGCGCCCTGCGCGGCACCGAGGAGCGCGGCCTGCACTCCTACCTGGAGGGCGAGGTCACCGAACCGGCCAGCATCGACATCTGGCGGCACACCGAGCATCCGGTGCTGCGCGCCCGGCAGAACCAGTCCGGGCGGCTCGTCCTCTACCCCGGCGACGCGGGCGGCGGCGAGTTCGCCACCGGCGAGGAGACGCTGGAGCGCTGCATCGACCTGCTGCTGCGGCTCAACAGCGAGTTCGACCTCGTCATGGTCGACCTCAGCGCCGGCCGCAGCTACGCCGTCGACCTCGTCCTCGCGGCCACCGCGCACCCGCAGATGCGCCATGTCGCCTACCGCTGGCTGGTGTTCCACCGCTGGACCCGGCAGCACGTCATCGCCGCCGCCGGCCTGGTGCACAAGGAGAACGGCATCCTCCGCAGCGGCGTCGACCGCGGGCACGACGAGGAGACCCTCCAGGGCAACATCCGCTTCGTGCGGGCCGCCGTGCCCGACCCGGAGTCGGCCATGTGGGCGCAGGGCTCGCCCGCCCAGGCCGCCTGGATGCAGTCCTGCAACCGGGCGCTCCGCCGGCTCGCCTCCGACCAGCGCATCGGCGACAGCGTGGTGCTCGGCACCGTGCCGCTGGAGCCGATCCTGCAGTGGCGGGAGCAGCTGATCACCGAGGAGGACGTCCTGGCCACCCAGATCGCCAACAAGGAGACGCTGGAGGCGCTCGAGGAGATCTCCCGGCGGCTCACCGACGACGCCTACTGGGGGCTGCCATGACCGAAGCGGTGTTCCGTGAGACCACCGCCGAACCCCGCACCCAGGCGGTCCCCCTGTCCCACCTCTCCCTGGAGCTGGGGCACCTGTACATGGAGGACTTCGAGGCGGGTCCGGAGCATCTGCGCCGGCACTTCGCGCGGGTCCGCCCCTGGGCGGAGGCCGCCCGGGCCTTCGCCGCCGACCGGGCCGGCCGGCGGCGCGCCCGCGTCAGCACCTGCTTCCTGGTCGACGACTACTTCACCCGGTTCGCGAGCCCCGCCGAGGTCGTCCCCATGCTGCTGGCGGAGGCCGAGCGCGCCGGCCTCACCGTCGACTACCTCGCCCGCGAGTCCGCCTGCGCCGTCAGCGGGAAGGTGCCCGTCGCGGAGGCCGTGGCCGGGCGGATCGTCGAGGAACCGCCGCCCGGCAGCTACGGCCACCGGCCGCCCGCCGCGCAGACCGGCTGGCTCGCCAACGGCGTGCGCAGCCCCACCGCCCGCGCCCCGCAGGCGATGCGGAAGGCCGCCGTCTGGGAGCCGCCCCGCGAGACCGCCGCCCGCCGCCACTCCGTGTTCCTCGACGTCGAACTGTGGAACGAGACGCCCGACGGCGAACGCCTGTGGTCCTGCCCCTTCCTGGCCACCGTGTGGCAGCTCGCCCGCCTCGGGCTGCTGCGCCACCAGGGCGAGCCCGTGTTCGATCCGCAGCCGCACACCGGCGCGTTCCCCGACGAGTGGGACGACCTGCCGCCGCTGGTGCGGCTCGACCCGCGGGCGGACCCGTTCGCCGCCTACCGCACCTGCTCGGTGCTGCCCAGCCGTTTCCTGCCGGTCGAGCACGCCGTGCGGGTCGTCCTCGACCAGACCGACGTGGACAGGGAGGCCCTGCGTCAGATCGCCGAGCGGTCCGCGGGCGAAGGCGTGCCCGTCCCCGGCCCGGTCGCCGACCGCGTCTCCTACGTCTTCTGCGAGGAGACCTGAGATGCCGGCCCCCGGTGCACAGCCGGAAACCGCCGCACCGCGCACCGTGCTGGCCTGCGGCGAGGTCCGTACCTGCCTCCTGCCCGCCGGGCAGGCCCTCGACAGCCGCGCCGCCGCCCGGCTGCTGCGGCTGCGCGCCGACGAGCGGGTCCTGGTGTCCGAGCGCCCCAACCTCTACGGGCGCTCCCCGGACACCCTCACCGGCGTCGACTGCCCGCTGCCCAGCGCCAACGGCGCCCGGGTCCGCGCCGTCGGCACGGTCGCCGCGCGGGCCGCGCTCACCGAGGGACGCGTGCTGCAGACCTCCGCGTACTTCACGCTCCCCGCCTCCGGGCCCGACCACCGCCGGCCCTGGGGCGACTACCTGGTGCGGCCCGGACTGGTCGAGCCGCTGGGGAAGCTGCCCTGCGACGCGGTCGCCGCCGGGCTGCTCGACGGCGGACGCCACGGCGACCTCGACGTGGGGCTGATCGCGGGGGGCCTGCTCACCCGGCTGCTGCGGCACCCGCTGCTCGACCAGCGGCCGCCGCTGAGGTCCAGGCCGACCCGGCTGCGCTGGGTCGCACTGACCTCGCCGCCGGGCGAGCCGCCCGCCCTGGAGCGGTTCACCCTCGCCGAGGACGAGCTGCGCACCGTGCGTCTGCGGGTCCCGGAGGACATCCCCGCCGCCGACCTGGCCGGGCTCTGCGACGACCTGGCCCTGCACGACTGGCTGCTGACCACCCTGGTCCGCGTCCTCGACGGCATCCGCCTCGGCCCCGCCGCGCCCGGATCCTGGCCCCGTTCCGCGCCGGACGGCGAACTCCCGCCGCTGGTGCGGGCGTTGCGGCCGGCCGTCGACCATCTGCTGCACCTGTGGATGCCTCGGGCCCGCGTGTCCGGGGAGCTGGCGCCGCTGTGGGAGGCGCTGGAGGAGCGGCCCGGGTTCACCCGGCAGTGGCTCGCCCTGGTGCAGCGCGTCCGCGACCAGCTCACCCTGCACGCGATCCCGCCCGTGCACCGGGAGGTGGAGCCCGCGCCCTGACGCGTCCCCGACCCCTGCCCGCGAGACGCCCACCAGCCGTGAGCGGCCTCGTCCGGACCCCCACGCACATTCCGCATCCCGAACCGACGTGTTTCCCAACGGGGGGAGAAGCGAGATGAGCACGGCACAGACACCTCAGCCCGACGACACGGCCGGCCCGCCGGGCGCGGTGGGCACACCCGAACACCCCGTGGACCGGACGGCGAAGACGCCCGGCGCCCCGGACACCACCCGGTCCGGCGGTCCGGCCGAGCGTCCCGGCCCCGTCCCGTGGCAGCGCAGGCTGCTGGTGGGCCTGGTCGCCGGACTGCTCGCCTGGGGCCTCGCCGCGCTGCTCAGCCCGGAGGACGGCGCGGCACGGCAGCTCGGCGCCGCCGCCCTGGTCGCCGTCGCCGCCGTCGCCGTCCAGCACCTCGTGCCGGTCCCGGACCGGGCCGCCGAGGAGCGGGCCCGGCGCGCGGAGAGCCTGCTGGCCGAGACCGCCGCCACCGTGCGCGGAGGCTTACGGCGCTACGACGAACTCCACCACGGGCTGACCCGGCACACCGAGGACATGAAGCAGCTCGTCGAGACGCGCCTGGTGCCCCCGCCCCGCCCGGCCGAGCCCGAACCGCCGGCGCCGAACCTGGTGCGGATCGGGTCCGTGTCCGACCTGGCCGCCAACTTCGCCGAGGTCCTCTCGCCCGGCCTGCCGATCCTCTCCACCTTCGTCCGGCTGGAGATGCAGCGGGTGGTCGGACACCTGAGCGACCTCACCACGCTCACCGCCGAGTGCCCGGGCGAGAACCACGACTGGATGCTCACCCTCACCCGGGCCGCGGAGAAGTCGATCTGCGCCACCAGCACCTCCGTCGACCGGACGTTCTGGAACAGCGAGCCCGCCAGCCGCTATCTGCACGCCCAGGCGGAGGCGATCGAACAGGGCGTCCCGGTGCGCAGGCTGTTCCTGCTGGAGAGCGCGCGGGAGCTGGACGACCGGCTGCTGCGGCTGTGCGAGGAGCAGGAGGTGCTGCACATCGAGGTGCGCGTGGCGGTCCTGCCGGAGCTGCCGCCGCATCTGCTGCGCGGCACCACCAACGACTTCATCGTGTACGACGAGGCCGTGTCCTTCGAGATCGACCAGGACCTGCGCGACGTCAACATCCGGACCCGGCTGATCGCCCGCCAGGACCATGTGCACGACCGGATGAAGCGCTTCCGTGAGCTGTGGGAGGCCGGCATGAGCCTGCGCGAGCTGGAGGTCCGGGTCGACGACGAGGAGGACGGCACCTGGATGGTCGACCGGGGCTGACCTCCCACAGGGCCCCGCCGGTACTCCCGGGGGAGTAACGGCCGCGCTCCGGCCGCCCGCCGCAGTACCCGCCGTTTCGGTCTCACGCCGGACGTCCCGGCTCCCCGCCGCCGGAAGGCTGGACAGCGTATCCAGACGACCGGACCGGAAGGGGAGCCGAGGCCATGAGGGCAGTCAGGACAGGCACACGGGGGCGGCGGGCCGTGCCCTGGGCGGTGGTGGGGCTGTGGGTGGCGGCGCTGGTGCTGCTCGGGCCGCTCGCCGGGAAGTTCGCCGGTGTGCAGCAGAACCGGGCGGTCGACTACCTGCCCGACGGCGCCGACTCGACGCAGGTGGCGCGCGTCCAGGACGAGCTGCCCGGCGGCGAGTCGACCGACCTGGTGGTGGTCTACCACCGCGACGGCGGACGGCTGACCGCCGCCGACCGGGAGACGGCCGCCGCGCAGATCGCCGAGGTGGAGCGGGCGTTCGAGCTGTCGGACGTGCCGCGGGGCGTTCCCTCCGCGGACGGCAGCACGCTGATGTACCCGGTCTCCAGCACGCGGCCCGGGCAGGACGAGGAGGCGCAGCGGGCCTTCGTCGACGGGGTGCGGGAGACCGTCGGCGGGACGGGCGGGCTGAACGTCGAGGTCGGCGGGCCCGGGGCGGTCGGCGCCGACATGGACAAGGTGTTCGACACCATCGACGGCACGCTGCTGACGGCCACGATCGGCGTGGTCACCGTGCTGCTGGTGCTGATCTACCGCAGCCCGTTCCTGTGGCTGGTGCCGCTCGCCGTGGCGGGCGCCGCGACCGCCCTGGCGATGGCCGCCGGGTACGTGACGCACGAGCTGTTCGGCATCACGATCACCGGACAGAGCGGCGGCATCATGACCGTCCTCGTGCTCGGCGCCGGGACCGACTACGCGCTGCTGCTGGTCTCCCGCTACCGCGAGGAACTCCGCCGCCACGAGCGGCCGTACGACGCCATGCGGGCCGCCCTGCGCGGCTGCGGACCCGCCGTGCTCGCCTCCTCCGGCACGGTCGCCGCCGGACTGCTGTGCCTGCTCGCCGCCGACCTCAACAGCAGCAGCGGCATGGGTCCCGTCGGCATGATCGGGGTGCTCGCCGCGCTGGTCGCGATGACGACGCTGTTGCCCGCCGTCCTGGTGCTGCTCGGGCGGCGCGTGTTCTGGCCGCTGATCCCGGCCTTCGGCAGCGAGCCGAAGGCACGGCGGTCGCTGTTCGCCGCCATGGGCACGTCCGCCACCCGTCGGCCCGCGGCCGTGCTGACCGGCGGCGCTGTGCTCCTCGGCGCGCTCGCCCTGGGCACGCTCAACCTGGGCGGCGACCTCCGTCAGGAGGACGCCTTCACCGACCGGCCCGAGTCCGTCGCCGCGATGCGCACGCTGGCGGAGGAGTACCCGGAGCGCGGCGCCCAGCCGATCACGGTGATCGCGCCCGCCGGGGACGCCGACGAGGTCGTCGAGCGGGTCCGGAAGACGGAGGGTGTCGCCGAGGCCGCCCCGGGACGGGCCGACGGCACCTGGGCCGAGATCACCGTGTTCGCCACCGCCCCGCCGGAGTCGGCGGGGGAGACCCGCACCATCGAGGCCCTGCGCGACACGCTCGACGGCACCGGCGCCCATGTCGGCGGGCCCAGCGCGGAGCAGCTCGACCTCGCCCGCAGCGAGGCGCGCGACCGCACGGTGATCG
This sequence comes from Streptomyces sp. GB4-14, assembly GCF_022696125.1. NCBI lineage: Bacteria > Bacillati > Actinomycetota > Actinomycetes > Kitasatosporales > Streptomycetaceae > Streptomyces > Streptomyces sp. GB4-14. The sequence goes on from NZ_RZHO01000002.1 coordinate 4,484,774, forward strand.
TGCCGCTGGTGCTGGCCGCCGTGTTCCTGATCCTGGTCGTCCTGCTGCGCAGCCTCGTCGCCCCGCTGCTGCTGCTCGGAGCGGTGGTCGCCGTCTGGGGCGCGGCGCTCGGCATCGGCGGGCTGGTCTTCGGACCGCTGCTCGGCTTCGCCGGCACGGACCCCGCGATCGGGCTGCTGTCCTTCGTGTTCCTGGTCGCCCTCGGCGTCGACTACGGCATCTTCCTCATGCACCGCATGCGCGAGGAGTCCCTGAACGGCGCCGAACCCGAGGCGGCCGCCCTCACCGCGCTGCGCACCACGGGCGGGGTCATCGCCTCCGCGGGCGTCGTGCTCGCCGCGACGTTCGCGGTGCTCACCACCCTCCCCCTGGTCGCGTTGGTCGAACTCGGCCTCGTCATCGCCGTCGGCGTCCTCCTCGACACCTTCCTGGTCCGCACCTATCTGGTCACCACGGCGAGTGTGCTGCTGGGACGCCGGATGTGGTGGCCGGGCGCGCTGTCCCGCACGCCCGAGCAGGCACACCGGGAGCGGCACCCGGAGCCGGTGTGATCCGCCCGTACGACCGTGACAGGGCGCCCCTCCCTCCCGGAGGGGCGCCCTCCTCCCCGAGGATGGACCCCGTGCACCCGACGACAGCACAGGCAGCCGAGCCCTCCCGGACCGGGGCGTCCCGTGACAAGGGCTCCGGAACCATGGACGCCGGGCGCCCGGACCCCGGATCCGCGGACCCCCGGAAGTCACGCACGGGGAACTCCCGTACGAGGGACGGCGTCATCACCGCGCTCAGCCGTGACCCCCTGACCCGCCCGCACGCCTTCCGCAACGACGCGGTGCTCGCCGCGTGCACCGCCGCCCTGGGCGTCACGCTGGCGCTGCTGACCGACGACGGCCGCCGGCCCGACGCGCTCGGCTGGGTCCTGCTGCTCGCCGCCCATGTGCCGCTGGCCTGGCGGCGGAAGCGGCCGCTGCCGGCGCTCCTGGCGGCGCTGGCCCCGGTCGTGCCGTACCACGCCCTGGACAACCACCACGGGGCGCCCGTGGCCGCGACCGTGGTGGCCCTCTACACGGTCGCCGCGACCGGCACCCCGCGCCGGACGCTGCTGATCGGCACCGTCGTCATCGGCACCACCCTCACGGTGAACGCCCTCACCAACCCCGACGGGTTCACGGAACTCGTCCGCATCACCGGCTGGGTCGTCGCCGTCCTCTTCCTGGGCCTCGACGTCCGCTACTACCGGCAGTACGTCGCCGCGATCGTCGAACGCGCGGAACGGGCGGAACGCACCCGTGAGGAGGAGGCGCGCCGCCGGGTCGCCGAGGAGCGGCTGCGCATGGCGCGAGACCTGCACGACCTGCTCGCCCACAGCATCACCCTCATCGGGGTGCAGACGTCCGTCGCGGCGCACGTCCTGGCCGCCGACCCCGACCGGCTGGACCGGGCGGCCGTGGCGAAGGCGCTCGACGACATCGCCGGCACCTGCCGCACCGCGCGCGGTGAACTGCGCGCCACGCTCGAGGTGCTGAGGGACAGCGGCGGCACCGAGGACGCGCGGGGTCCGCTCGCCGGGCTGGACGGGCTGCCCGACCTGGTCGAGGCCGCGCGGCTGGCCGGGGCACGCGTGGAGCACCGTGTGCGGGTCGCGGAGCCGGTGCCGCCCGCGGTCGGGGCCGCCGCGTACCGCGTGGTGCAGGAGGCGCTGACCAACGCGGTCCGGCACGCCGGTCCAAAGCCCGCCGTACGCGTCGACGTGAGCGACCGGGACGGGGTGCTGCACATCGGCGTCACCGACGACGGCACCGGACCCGACCCCGGCGGCACCCCCGGGTTCGGACTCGTCGGCATGCGGGAGCGGGCCCGCAGTGTGGGCGGCACGCTGGAGGCCGGTCCCCGCGAGGCCGGGGGCTTCCGGGTGACCGCCGCCCTGCCTCTGACCGACGCGACCCGGAAGGGACGGGCCCGATGACCGTCCGTGTGCTGCTCGCCGACGACCAGACCCTGGTGCGGGAGGCGTTCGCGATGCTCGTCGAGTCGGCGCCCGACATGGAGGTCGTCGGGCAGGCCGCCACCGGTCGGCAGGCCGTCGAACTCGTCCGCGCGCGGCGGGCCGACCTCGTCGTCATGGACATCCGCATGCCGGACCTCGACGGCATCGAGGCGACGCGCCTGATCGCCGCCGACGACGACCTGGCGGGGGTGAAGGTGCTCGTCCTCACCACCTACGACACGGACGAGAACATCGTGGAGGCGCTGCGCGCCGGGGCGTCCGGGTTCCTGGTGAAGGACACCCGGCCCGCCGAGCTCCTCGACGCCATCCGCACGGTGGCCGCCGGTGAGGCGCTCCTGTCGCCCGGACCCACGGCCCGGCTGATCGAGCGCTTCCTGCGCAGTCCCGCGGCGGCGCCGGTCACCGCCGGCCCCGACTGCCTCTCCGACCGGGAGCGGGAGGTGCTGACGCTGGTCGCGCGCGGCCTCAACAACACGGAGATCGCCGAGACGCTGGGGCTCAGCCCGCTCACCGCGAAGACCCACGTGAGCCGCACGATGGGCAAGCTCGGCGCCCGCGACCGGGCCCAACTGGTCGTCGTGGCCTACGAGTCGGGTCTGGTCGCACCGGGCGCCGGCTGACCCTGCCAGAGGGTGTGCCGGAGCCAGCGGTGGATGGTGCTGTTGACCCCGGCGGACAGGGCGCTCAGGTGCTCGATGGCCTCACGGTCCTCGGGGCGCGGCGGGATCCCGGCGGCGGTCAGGGCGGCGTGCAGGTCGAGGCGACGCCGGTCGCGCGGGTCGATGGGGGAGCCGACTCGGGTGGCCGGGTCCGGCGGGGCCAGCAGGTGGTCGCTGCCCGGCTGCCCGGCGGCGGACGGATGGGGGCCGTACTCGAAAACGGTCGCGGTCATGTCGCTCTCCTCACAGAAGGAGTGTCGGTTCCGCAGGGGAGGAGACCGGGGCCGCGTCTCCTGGTTGCACCCCTGCGGAAACGTCACGCCTTCGGCGTCATCGGCATATCATCCGCATGCGAGGAACCCGATGCGTCCACCGCACCGCCCCGCACCCGCGGAACTGGAGCCGCCGCGAGGTGCCGTGAACGTGCGCGACAATGGCTGCCATGAGTCTGTTCCGCGACGACGGCATCGTGCTGCGCACCCAGAAACTGGGTGAGGCGGACCGGATCATCACCCTGCTCACCCGAGGTCACGGACGGGTTCGCGCCGTGGCGAGGGGCGTGCGCCGGACCAAGTCGAAGTTCGGCGCGCGCCTGGAGCCCTTCTCGCACGTGGACGTGCAGTTCTTCGCCAAGGGCAGCGAGCTCGTCGGACGCGGCCTGCCGCTGTGCACGCAGAGCGAGACGATCGCGCCGTACGGCGGCGGCATCGTCACCGACTACGCGCGCTACACCGCCGGCACGGCCATGTTGGAGACCGCCGAGCGGTTCACCGACCACGAGGGCGAGCCGGCCGTCCAGCAGTACCTGCTGCTGGTCGGCGGACTGCGCACCCTCGCCCGGGGCGAGCACGCCCCGCACCTGGTGCTCGACGCGTTCCTGCTGCGTTCCCTCGCGGTCAACGGCTACGCGCCCAGCTTCACGGACTGCGCGAGATGCGGCATGCCGGGACCGAACCGCTTCTTCTCGGTCGCGTCGGGCGGAACCGTATGCGCCGACTGCCGCGTCCCCGGGAGCGTCGTACCCTCGCCGCAGGCCCTCGAACTCCTGGGCGCACTGCTCACGGGAGACTGGGCCACCGCGGACGCGTGCGAGGCACGGTACGTCCGGGAGGGCAGCGGGCTCGTGTCCGCCTACCTCCACTGGCATCTGGAGCGCGGGCTGCGCTCGCTCCGGTACGTCGAGAAGCAGTAACCACCCCCGTCAGCACGAGGAGACGAGAGACACATGGCCGTACGCGGATTCCTGGGGCGGCAGCGCCGGGAGTACAGGACCCCGGAACCGCACCCCTCCGGCGCGCGGCCCCCGAAGCTTCCCGGGGAACTCGTCCCCAACCATGTGGCGATCGTCATGGACGGCAACGGGCGCTGGGCGAAGCAGCGGGGCCTGCCCCGCACCGAGGGGCACAAGGTCGGCGCCGAGCGCGTGCTGGACGTGCTCCAGGGCGGCATCGAGATGGGCGTGGGCGCCATCTCGCTCTACGCCTTCTCCACCGAGAACTGGAAGCGGTCCCCGGACGAGGTGCGCTTCCTGATGAACTTCAACCGGGACTTCATCCGCAAGACCCGGGACCAGCTCGACGAACTGGGCATCCGGGTCCGCTGGGTGGGCCGTATGCCCAAGCTGTGGAAGTCGGTCGCCAAGGAGCTCCAGATCGCCCAGGAGCAGACCAAGGACAACGACCGGCTCACCCTGTACTTCTGCATGAACTACGGCGGCCGCGCGGAGATCGCCGACGCCGCGCAGGCGCTCGCCGAGGACGTGAAGGCGGGCCGCCTGGACCCGTCGAAGGTCAACGAGAAGACGCTGCAGCGGTACATGTACTACCCGGACATGCCGGACGTGGACCTGTTCCTGCGGCCGAGCGGCGAGCAGCGCACCTCCAACTACCTGCTGTGGCAGAGCGCCTACGCCGAGATGGTCTTCCAGGACGTGCTGTGGCCGGACTTCGACCGGCGCGACCTGTGGCGCGCGTGCCTGGAGTTCGCCTCCCGCGACCGCCGCTTCGGCGGGGCCGTCCCCAACGAGGAGCTGCTGGCCATGGAGGGCCGCCAGGAGTAGCCGGCGCCAGGATCACGGCTCGTCACCGAGGGACCGGGGAGGGGCCGTGACGGGCCAGGGAGCGGGGCACGGGGCACGAGGACTCCGCCGAGCAGCTACGCGGAGTCCGGCCGCGTCCGCCCGCTCCGCAGCCCGCACCGGGCGGGGGACTGCGCGCTGGTGCCGGTGAAGCAGGGGGTGCGGCAGGCGTCGGACGTGCACCGGCCGCGGGCGCTGCTCGGCCGGCACCTGTCCCGCGTGTGACGGGCGCCGGCCGGGGAGCGCCGTTGCTGACGCCCGGCCCCGCAGCCCGCCGTCAGGAGGCGTCCGCGCAGCCGGCGCAGTCCGCGCAGGTGCCGAAGATCTCCACCGTGTGGGCCACGTTGACGTAGCCGTGCTCGGCGGCGATGGCCTCCGCCCACTTCTCCACCGCCGGGCCCTCGACCTCGACGGCCTTGCCGCAGCTGCGGCAGACCAGGTGGTGGTGATGGTCGCCGGTGGAGCAGCGGCGGTAGACGGACTCGCCGTCGGCGGTGCGCAGGACGTCGACCTCACCGGCGTCGGCGAGGGACTGCAGCGTGCGGTAGACCGTGGTGAGCCCGACCGAGTCGCCCTTGTGCTTGAGCATGTCGTGCAGTTCCTGCGCGCTGCGGAACTCGTCGACCTCCTGGAGGCACGCCGCCACGGCGGCACGCTGCCGGGTGGCGCGGCCCTTCACGGGCGGTCCTGCGGTCGTCACCGGAATGCCTCCTCACGTCTGGCTGCTGCCCGGCCATTGTGCCAGTCCGGGAACCGGCGAGTCAGGCGCCGACCTTGCCGTCCGCCGGACGACTGGCCGGAATCGAGCACTCCGCGGGGTCGGGTCCCGGCCGTGCGGCGGCCAGCGCCCGGGCGCGGCGCCGGGCCAGCGGGGCGGCCAGCGCGGTCAGCAGGATGAAGGCGCCGATGGTCAGCAGCACGATCGTCGCGCCGGGCGGCACGTCCTGGTAGTACGAGGTGACGGTACCGCCGACGGCCACGCTGACGCCGATCGCGACGGCGACGGCGAAGGTGGCGGCGAAGCTCCGGGTGAGCTGCTGGGCCGCCGCGACCGGCACCACCATCAGCGCGCTCACCAGCAGCAGGCCCACGACCCGCATCGCCACGGACACCGTGACCGCGGCGGTGACCGCCGTGAGCAGATTCAGGAACCGCACCGGCAGCCCCGTCACCCGGGCGAACTCCTCGTCCTGGCTGACCGCGAACAGCTGCCGTCGCAGACCCACGGTGACCAGCACCACGAACGCGGCCAGCACGCAGATCGCCGTCACGTCGGACGGCGAGACCGTGGACAGCGAGCCGAACAGGAACGACGACAGGTTCGAGGTGGAGCCGCCGGGCGCGAGGTTGATGAACATGACGCCGCCGGCCATGCCGCCGTAGAAGAGCATCGCGAGGGCGATGTCACCGCGGGTCCGGGCGTACCAGCGGACCAGTTCCATGAAGACGGCGCCGAGGACGGAGACCACGGCGGCCATCCACACCGGCGACCAGGACAGCAGGAAGCCGAGGCCCACGCCGGTCATCGCCACATGGCCGATGCCGTCGCCCATCAGCGCCTGCCGGCGCTGGACGAGGTAGACGCCGACGGCGGGGGCGGTCACGCCGACCAGGACGGCGGCGAGCAGCGCCCGCTGCATGAAGGCGTAGTCGAGGATCTCCATCAGCTCAGCAGTCCCGTGCGGATCGGTCCGGCGTCCGCCGGTGCGTGCGGGTGTACGTGGTCGTGCCCGGGCAGGGCGTGCTGGCCGACCGCCTTGGGCGGCGGGCCGTCGTGCAGCACGCAGCCGTCGCGGAGGACGACCGCCCGGTCGATCAGAGGCTCCAGCGGCCCGAGTTCGTGCAGGACGAGGAGGACCGTGGCGCCCTGGCCGACCTGCGTGCGCAGGGTCTCGGCGAGGACCTCCTGGCTGGCCAGGTCCACGCCCGCCATCGGCTCGTCCATGATCAGCAGGTCCGGTTCGGAGGCGAGCGCGCGGGCGATCAGGACGCGCTGGTGCTGGCCGCCGGACAGGGCGTCGACGGAGTCCTTGGCGCGGTCCGCCATGCCGACCAGCTCCAGGGACCGGCGGACGGCCGCCCGGTCGCCCTTGCGGAACAGGCCGAAGCGGGTGCGGGCGAGCCGCCCGGAGGAGACGACCTCGGTGACCGTGGCGGGCACCCCGCCGGCTGCCGTGGTGCGCTGCGGGACGTAGCCCACGCGCGCCCAGTCGCGGAAGCGGCGCCGCTCGGCGCCGAACAGCTCGATCTCCCCGGCGGTGACCGGCACCTGGCCGATCACGGTGCGCACGGCCGTGGACTTGCCGGAGCCGTTGGCGCCGAGCAGGGCGACGACCTCGCCGCGGTGCACCGTGAGGTCGATGCCGCGCAGCACGGGGCGCGAGCCCAGCTCGGCGCGCACCCCCCGCAGGGTGATGACGGGTTCGGTGGTCATGCCGTCCTCCGCTGTCGCGTCGTCGGGGTCACCGGGCGCCCAGCGCGGTGCGCAGGGCCGTGAGGTTGGCCTCCATGACCTGGAAGTAGTCCTCGCCGCGGGAGTGGTCGGTGATGCCCTCGACCGGGTCGAGGACGTCGGTCCTCAGGCCGGTGTCGCCGGCGAGGGTCTTCGCGGTCCTGTCGCTGACGAGGGTCTCGTAGAAGACGGTGGTGACGCCGTCCTCCTTGGCGATCTTCTGCAGTTCCTTCACGCGCGCCCCGCTGGGCTCGGTGTCGGGGTCCAGTCCGCTGATGGCCTCCTCGGTCAGCCCGTAGCGCTCGGCGAGGTAGCCGAAGGCGGCGTGGGTGGTGACGAAGACGTCGGTCTTCCGGTTCGCGAGGCCGGCGCGGAACTTCTGGTCGAGCGCCTTGAGGTCCTTGACCAGCGTCGCGGTGTTCTTCCGGTAGTCGGCGGCGTGGTCCGGGTCGGCCTTCTGGAAGGCCTTGCCGACGCCCTCGGCGACCTCGGCGTACTTCACCGGGTCGAGCCAGATGTGGGGGTCGCCGCCCTCGTGGTCGTGGCCGTGCCCGTCCTCATCGGCGTGCTCGTCCTCATGGGCGTGCTCGTCCCCGTGTTCGTCCCCGTGCTCCTCGCCGTGGCCGGCCTCGGTGCCGTGCTCCTCCAGCGCGGTCAGCTCGGCCGCGTCGATCTTCGTGGCGATGGGGGACTGGCCGATGGCATCGTCGACGGAGGGCTGGAGGCCCTTGAGGTAGAGGGCCGCGTCGGACTCCTCGAGCTGCGCTGTCTGCCTGGCGCTGATCTCCAGGTCGTGCGGTTCCTGGCCGGGCTGGGTGAGACTGGTGACGTGGACGTGGTCGCCGCCGATCCGCTCGGCGAGGAAGGCCATCGGGTAGAACGACGCGACGACGTCGAACGTGCCGGTGTCGCCCGCGGCGGCGCTGTCGGACGAGCAGGCGGTGAGGGTGCCGAACCCGAGGGCGGCGACAGCGGTGAGCGCGACCGCGGATATGTGACGTCGTCGTACATTCATGACAGTCATTTTCAACTGATATGGAAACCGTTGTCAACAAGCTCCCCGTCGGCCCCCTTCGCGGCCCCTGCCGGTGCGTCGGAGGTCCGCTTGGGGGGACCGATTTGGTCGAGGGGCCGTCCCCGCCGGTAACCTGAGGCATTCGCTGGAAGCATCTCCGCTTCGTCGCCCGTCGTCGTAATGAAGAGAGCACCGTGGCCGCCGACAAGATCGACACCATCGTCAGCCTGAGCAAGCGCCGTGGCTTCGTATTCCCCAGTAGTGAGATCTACGGCGGCACGAAGGCCGCCTGGGACTACGGACCGCTGGGTGTCGAGCTCAAGGAGAACCTGAAGCGCCAGTGGTGGCGCTACATGGTGACGTCGCGCGAGGACGTGGTCGGTATCGACTCGTCCGTCATTCTGGCCCCCGAGGTGTGGGTCGCCTCCGGTCACGTCGCGACGTTCACCGACCCGCTCACCGAGTGCACCTCCTGTCACAAGCGGTTCCGCGCGGACCACCTGGAGGAGGCGTACGAGGAGAAGAAGGGCCGCGCCCCGGAGAACGGCCTCGCCGACCTGAGCTGCCCCAACTGCGGCAACAAGGGCACCTTCACCGAGCCCAAGCAGTTCTCGGGCCTGCTCTCCACCCACCTCGGTCCGACGCAGGACTCCGGCTCCATCGCCTACCTGCGCCCCGAGACCGCCCAGGGCATCTTCACCAACTTCGCCCAGGTGCAGACCACTTCGCGCCGCAAGCCGCCGTTCGGCATCGCCCAGATGGGCAAGTCCTTCCGCAACGAGATCACGCCCGGCAACTTCATCTTCCGCACCCGCGAGTTCGAGCAGATGGAGATGGAGTTCTTCGTCAAGCCGGGCGAGGACGAGCAGTGGCAGGAGTACTGGATGGAGCAGCGCTGGAACTGGTACACCGGTCTCGGCCTGCGCGAGGAGAACATGCGGTGGTACGAGCACCCGAAGGAGAAGCTCTCCCACTACTCCAAGCGCACCGCTGACATCGAGTACCGCTTCCAGTTCGGCGGCAGCGAGTGGGGCGAGCTGGAGGGTGTCGCCAACCGCACCGACTACGACCTCTCCGCGCACTCCAAGGCCTCCGGCCAGGACCTCTCCTACTTCGACCAGGAGGCCGGCGAGCGCTGGACGCCGTACGTCATCGAGCCGGCGGCCGGTGTGGGCCGGGCGATGCTCGCCTTCCTGCTCGACGCGTACGTCGAGGACGAGGCGCCCAACGCCAAGGGCAAGATGGAGAAGCGGACCGTGCTGCGGCTCGACCACCGCCTCGCGCCGGTGAAGGTCGCGGTGCTGCCGCTGTCCCGCAACCCGGAGCTGTCCCCGAAGGCCAAGGGCCTCGCCCAGGCGCTGCGGCAGAACTGGAACATCGAGTTCGACGACGCCGGCGCCATCGGCCGCCGCTACCGCCGCCAGGACGAGATCGGCACGCCGTTCTGCGTGACCGTCGACTTCGACACCCTGGACGACAACGCGGTGACCGTGCGCGAGCGCGACACCATGAAGCAGGAGCGGGTCTCCCTCGACCAGATCGAGGGCTACCTGGCCGCCCGCCTGGTCGGCTGCTGACCCGTCTCTTCTGACCGGCACGAACGCCGGGCCCCGGAATCTCCGGGGCCCGGCGTTCCGCGTTTCCGGACCGGCGTCCCGACGGGTGGGCGACGGACGGGCGAGTGACAGATAAATGAATGACAGATATTGAAATCTGTCATTCGTCATGTCAAGGTGGAGATATGACGATGCACACACGACCTCTCGGAAAGACCGGCCCACGGGTGTCCGCCCTGGGGCTCGGCTGCATGGGCATGTCCGCGCTCTACGGCACGGCGGACCGGGCCGAGGCGATCGCCACGATCCACGCCGCCCTGGACGCCGGCGTCACCCTGCTCGACACCGGCGACTTCTACGGCATGGGCCACAACGAGCTGCTGATCGGCGAGGCGTTGCGCACGGCCCCCGCCGGACTGCGCGAACAGGCCCTCACCAGCGTCAAGTTCGGCTCCCTGCGCGACCCGGACGGCGGCTGGGGACCGATCGACGGCCGCCCGGCCGCCGTGCGGAACTTCGCCGCGTACTCCCTCCAGCGGCTGGGCGTCGACCACATCGACGTCTACCGCCTCTCCCGTGCCGACCCCGACGTGCCGATCGAGGAGACCGTCGGAGCCGTCGCGGAGCTCGTCGAGAAGGGCCACGTACGGCACATCGGCCTCAGCGAGGTCGGCGCCGACACGATCCGGCGGGCCGCCGCCACCGCGCCGATCACCGACCTCCAGATCGAGTACTCCCTGATCTCCCGCGCCGTCGAGGACCAGATCCTGCCCACCACCCGTGAACTCGGCATCTCCGTCACGGCCTACGGGGTGCTCGCGCGCGGCCTGATCTCCGGCCACTTCACCGCCGACCGGCAGCTTTCCGCGGACGACTTCCGCGCCCACTCGCCCCGCTTCCAGGGCGACAACCTCCGGCACAACCTCCGCCTCGTCGACGCGCTGCGCGAGATCGCCGCGCGCAAGGGCGTCACGGTCGCGCAGATCGCCGTCGCCTGGGTGCTGTCGCGCGGCGAGGACATCGTGCCGCTGGTCGGCGCACGTACGCGGGAGCGGCTCACGGAGTCGCTGGGCGCGCTGGACGTCACGCTGGACGCGGACGACCTCGCGGCGATCGAGCGGGCGGTGCCGCCAGGGGCCGCGGCGGGTGCCCGCTACCCGGAGCCGATGATGGCCCACCTCGGCACCGAGGAGTGATCCCGGCGGCGGGTACGGTCTAGACATGGCAGCGACCGAGACCCTGACCGCCGAGCGCATCCTGGAGGCGACCGAGGAGGTGCTGCGCCGGCACGGGCCCGCGAAGGCCACCGTGGTGGACGTGGCCCGCGCCCTCGGCGTCAGCCACGGCAGCGTCTACCGGCACTTCCGCACCAAGGCGGCACTGCGGGAGGCGGTCACCAAGCGGTGGCTGGACCGTACGTCCGAGGCGCTGGACGGGATAGCCGGCGACGGGTCCCGCGACCCGGAGGCCCGGCTGCGGGACTGGCTCGCCGGCCTCTTCACGGCCAAGCGGCGCAAGGCGGGCGACGACCCGGAGCTGTTCGCCACCTACAGCGTGCTGGCCGGTGAGCAGGTGGGCGCGGTCGCCGAGCACATCGACGAGCTGACCGGGCAGTTGACGCGGATCGTCGCCGACGGAGTGGCCGCCGGGGTCTTCCACAGCGACGACCCCGCGGTCAGCGCGCGTGCGGTGTTCCAGGCGACCGGGCGGTTCCACGATCCCGCCTACGCGGGGGAGTGGGACAGACCTGAGGCGGACGCCGACTTCGCGGCGGCGGTGGATCTGCTGCTGCGGGGGTTGCGGGCCTGACCCGGGCGGGTCCGTCAGGCTGCGCTGGGGTCCACCGTCGCCTGGTGGGCCTGCTCCAGGTGCTCCTGTGCCTTCAGCCACGGCAGGAACTGGGCGGACCGGCGCCAGCCGCACGTGTCACATCTGATCGTCCGCTGCACTCCGGTGCGGTGGACGAGCACGGTGTGCTCACGTCCGTGCAGGTCCCAGCGGCTTACCTTGCTCGAGTCGATCTGGGGCATGGTGCCTCCGGCGGTCGGCGGATGGCTGTCGCCGTACGGAGTGTGCAGCAAAAGCAACATCAACAGGTGGGGGTACGCGGAACCCGCGCCGGCGGTGTCGCCCACGGCCCCGATCCAACGGCCGTTGACGGAGGCACCCTTCAGGGGCGCGGGGAACTGCGCGACCAGCCACCGACCACCCGCACAGGCGGGATGCTGCCCGTAGCGCCGGGGCGCTTTCCGTGGCGGCGGGGGAGGCAGCCCAAGGGGCGCGGGGAACTGCGCGACCAGCCACCGACCACCCGCGCGGACGCCTCAGGCGCCCACCCCCGCCCGGCGAGCCCGCTCCTCCTCCCCCTTCAGGCGGCGAGCCGCCCGTTCCGCCGTGGAGCGGGCCCACCGGCCCGTCGTCACGACGCCCAGCGTCAGGACCGCAGCCCCGCACGCCGTCAGGATCCACCAGCCCGGCCGCGACGCCGTCACGAACGTGTCGGCGTACGACGAGGACCCCACCCCCGCCGCAAGCACCGCGCCCAGCACCGCCACCCCCAGTGTCTGTCCCAGCTGGCGGCTGGTGGAGGCGACCGCCGAGGCGACTCCCGCCTGGTCGGTGGGCATGCCCGAGACCGCCGTGTTGGTGATCGGGGCGTTGACGAAGCCGAAGCCGACGCCGAAGAGGAGGTAACCCGCCAGCAGCGTCGCGTTCGACGTCTCCGCCTCGAAGAGGGCGAACAGCAGCCCGCTCACCGTCATCGCGCCGCCCGCGATCACCAGGGGCAGCCTCGGTCCCCGGCTGCCCACGAGGCGGCCGGACAGCGGGGCGCACAGGAACGTCGGGACGGCCATCGGCAGCATCCACAGCCCCGCCTCCATCGCGCTCAGCCCCCGCACGTTCTGCAGGTACAGCGTCGACAGGAACAGGAACCCGCCGAGCGCCGCGAAGGCGCTCACCGCGATCACCGTCGCTCCGCTGAACGGCGCCGAGCGGAAGAAGCGCAGGTCGATCAGCGGTTCCGGGCGGCGCGGTTCGTGGCGGAGGAGCGCCAGGAGGGCGATCAGGGCCAGCGCCGCGAAGGGCAGCGTGGAACCCAGGCTCCCGTGCGGCGCCTCGATGATCGCGTACGTGAGCGAGCCGAACAGCGCGATGACCAGGACCTGGCCCACCGGGTCCGGGCGGCGGGCCCGGGGCGCACGGGACTCCGGCACGAAGCGCCAGGTCAGCAGCAGGGCGACGAGGCCCACCGGCAGATTGACCCAGAAGATGGAGCGCCAGCCGACCGAGTCCACCAGCAGCCCGCCGACCAGCGGTCCCGCGGCCATCGACAGGCCGACCACCGCGCCCCACACCCCGATCGCCCGGGCCCGCTCGCGCGGGTCGGTGAAGGTGTTGGTGATGATCGACATGGCGACCGGGTTGAGCATGGAGCCGCCCACCGCCTGCACCATGCGGAACACCACGAGCCAGTTCAGGTCCGGGGCGAGCGAGCACAGCAGCGAGCCCAGGGTGAAGACCACCAGGCCGGACATGAAGACCCGCCGGCGGCCGATCCGGTCGGCGGTCGAGCCGGCCAGCATCAGCAGCGAGGCCAGCACGAGCGTGTACGCGTCGATGGTCCACTGCAGTCCCGAGGTGCTCGCGTCCAGCTCCCGCTGGAGGGACGGCAGGGCGACGTTCAGAACCGTGTTGTCCAGGCTCACGATCAGCAGGCTCATACAGCAGATCGCGAGCACCAGCATGCGGCGGCCATGGCTGAGCTGGGGCATGCGCGCCATCGTACGCCGATGTCGATAGTGCGTCTAACTAATGACCGCTACACGATCTCTGTGCCGGGCGCCCCTCGGAATGCTGGACAATGGGGGAATGCCCACTGCCTCGCCGACCGTGAACACGCCCCTCGCCATCGGCCCGCACACCGTGCAACCGCCCGTCGTGCTCGCCCCCATGGCCGGGATCACCAACGCGCCCTTCCGTACCCTGTGCCGGGAGTTCAGCGGCGGCAAGGGCCTGTTCGTCAGCGAGATGATCACCACCCGGGCGCTGGTCGAGCGCAACGAGAAGACCATGCAGCTCATCCGGTTCGACGCCTCCGAGCAGCCGCGTTCCATCCAGCTCTACGGCGTCGACCCGGCGACCGTCGGCAAGGCCGTCCGCATGATCGCGGAGGAGGACCTCGCCGACCACATCGACCTCAACTTCGGCTGCCCGGTGCCCAAGGTGACCCGCAAGGGCGGCGGCTCCGCCCTCCCCTTCAAGCGGAACCTGCTGCGCGCCATCCTGCGCGAGGCCGTCGCCGGCGCGGGCGGCCTGCCGGTCACGATGAAGATGCGCAAGGGCATCGACGACGACCACATCACCTACCTCGACGCCGGCCGCATCGCCGTGGAGGAGGGCGTCACCGCGATCGCGCTGCACGGGCGCACCGCCGCCCAGCACTACGGCGGCACCGCCGACTGGGACGCGATCGCCCGCCTCAAGGAGCACGTCCCCGAGATCCCGGTACTCGGCAACGGCGACATCTGGTCCGCCGACGACGCCCTGCGCATGGTCCGCGAGACCGGCTGCGACGGCGTCGTCGTGGGCCGCGGCTGCCTCGGCCGGCCGTGGCTCTTCGCCGACCTGGTCGCCGCCTTCGAGGGCCGCCCCGACGACTACGTCCGGCCCACCCTGCGCGAGGTGGCCGACGCGATGGTGCGGCACGCCACCCTGCTGGGCGAGTGGATCGGCGACGAGTCGCGCGGCGTGATCGACTTCCGCAAGCACGTCGCCTGGTACCTGAAGGGCTTCGCGGTCGGCTCCGAGATGCGCCGGCGGCTCGCCGTCACCTCCACGCTCCAGGAGCTGCGGTCCGGGCTCGACGAGCTGGACCTGGACCAGCCCTGGCCGGCCGGCGCCGACGGCCCCCGCGGCCGTACGTCCGGCAACAACCGCGTGGTGCTGCCGGACGGCTGGCTGAAGGACCCCTACGACTGCGCGGGCGTCGGCGAGGACGCCGAGCTGGACACCTCCGGCGGCTGATCAGCCCTTGGTGGGCCGGGGCACGGATCCGTAGGCCTTCAGGAAGCGGTCGCGGAAGGCGTCCATCTTCCACACGGGGGCGTCGTCGGCGGGCCGGAGGCCGGGAGTCCACCGCCAGCCGTCGATCTTCTTCAGCACCTCCGGGTCCTTGGCGACGACCGTCACCGGCACGTCCCGGTTCTTGGTGTGCCCGGTGACCCGGGCGATCGGCTGGTGGTCGCCGAGGAACACCAGCACGGTGTCGTCGGTGCCGTAGCGCTCCAGCCACTCGGTGAGGGCGGTCACCGAGTACGAGACCGACTTGCCGTACTCCTTGCGGGACTCGGTGGAGTCGGCCATCACCTCGGACGCGTCCCGGCCCTCCTCCTCGATGGCGTCGAAGACCGAGCCGTCGCCCAGGTCCTCCCAGTCGATCATCTCCGGGACCGGCGCCCACGGCTGGTGGCTGGAGGTGAGGATGACCTCCGACATCAGCGGCCGGTTCCGCTTCTTCCCGTGCTCCAGACGCTCGAACGCCTCCAGGGCGTACTGGTCCGGCATCGTGGACCAGCTGAACTTCGGGCCCTCGTAACCCATCCCGGAGGCGTCGTAGACCTTGTCCAGGCCGTACCACTCGGCCTCCGGCCAGGTCTTCTGCACGCCCGGCATGATGCCGACGGTGTCCCACGCGCCGGACTTCCGGAAGGCGGCGGTGAGGGTCAGCCGGTCGCTGTTGGTGGCGGTGCGGTACCGCTGCTGGTTGTCGATCCACAGGCCGGACAGGGACGTGGAGTGCCCGAGCCAGCTGCTCCCGCCGTACGTCGACGAGGTCAGCCATCCGCTGCGCGCCCGGTAGCCGGCCTGGGCGAGCGCGGCGCCCCGGGCGTCGAGGGTGCGGGTGACGCCGGGCGCGATCAGCGGGTCCTCCACGGCCACCCGGCCGTAGCTCTCGATGAACGCGATGACGACGTCCTTGCCGCGCAGGTCCGGCAGCAGCAGTCCGGGCGGGGTGGCGCCGAAGGTGTCGGTCCGGGCCTCCTTGGCGAAGGCCGCCTCGTCCCGCAGGGTGTCCACCACCCGCCGGGTCTGCCCGCGCAGGGTGTCCGCCGCGCGGTCGGAGGCGACCGGCAGCCCCGAGATCTGCAGGCCGAGCGAGGCGCAGGTGATCCACACGGTGCCGGCGATCATGGCGCCCTGGCCGGCCCGGGTGCGGTGCCGGGCGATCACGTTGCCGAGCCGCACCGTGGCCAGCGCCATCACGAGAACCACGAGCAGGGCGAGCAGCACCGCTCCGACGGCCGCGGCGTCGGCGACGAAGCCGCCCATGGAGTCCCGCACGTAGGACAGGGCGTCGTCCAGCAGGCCCCAGTCGAGGACCAGGTTGAAGCCGCGGCCCAGGTATTCGCTGAAACCGATGTCCAGCAGGTTGAGCACGGTGAGCACGCCGAGGCCCGTCCCGTAGAGCGCGGCGAAGATCACGCGCGGCCGGCGCGGCAGGGCGAGCAGCAGGACCGCGCCCACGATCGCCTCGGCGGGGATGCGGGTGAAGCGGTCGGGGCGCAGGCCCGGCGCGGTGTTCGGCATCAGCAGGGCGCCGAGCACCAGCACGGCGGCGAGGACGTGGCCCGTGAGCCGCAGGGCACGGTCGGCGGAGGGGTGCGCGTCGCGTGCGTGGCGCAGGCGCGTGAGGACACGTGTGTCCCGCGGGCGCATGGGAACACGGAGGGCGCGCAGGCCCGTGAGGACGCGAGTGAAGACGGGCAACCCGGAGGTTCCTTCCGTACCGATACCGGTGAGGCGGGAGGCGGATCCGGCGTGGGGGTCCGGATCCGCCTCCAGTCCGTACGGGCGGCTGGGCCGGAGCGTTCATCGCACCGGTCCGCATGGTGGAACCGGGCTCCGTATGGCAGCGTGATTCTCACCACCCCTGATAGGGGTTGCGCTCAGATGAGCGAATCGGAGGAGGCTGCACTTCTCAAAGGTTGGCACTCAGTGCCACTCGATGATCGTTCATCGGGCGAAATCAAACGTGGTTCAGGATGCTCACCTGAGCAACTCGACCAGTTCTGGGAGGCGCCCCGCGTTCAAGAAGTGAAAACACCGAGCCTCCACGGCTTGCCAAGCTTTGACCTTCGATCCGCCGGCGCCCGGCCGGTGACAGGCGCACGACGCGCAAGTGGACGTACCCAGACGCCTTTGATCTGGGTACATTCCTCGCCGTCAGGGCAGCCACCGCGTCCTCGAGGAGTCGAGACCCGTGTCGGAAAACAAAGATCCCCACGTAGCTCAGTCGGGCACGAGCGTTGAGAGCGTGAAGTTCGTCTACGACTTCACCGAGGGCAACAAGGACCTCAAGGACCTGCTCGGCGGCAAGGGGGCCAACCTCGCCGAGATGACCAACCTCGGTCTCCCCGTGCCACCCGGCTTCACCATCACCACGGAAGCCTGCAAGGTCTACCTGGACAGCGGCGAGGAGCCCGCGGCACTGCGTGACGAGGTGAGTGCGCACCTCGAGGCGCTCGAGCAGCGGATGGGCAAGAAGCTCGGCCAGGCCGACGACCCCCTCCTCGTCTCGGTCCGCTCCGGCGCCAAGTTCTCCATGCCGGGCATGATGGACACCGTCCTCAACATCGGTCTGTCCGACAAGTCGGTGCAGGGCCTGGCCAAGCAGGCCGGCGACGACCGGTTCGCGTGGGACTCCTACCGGCGGCTCATCCAGATGTTCGGCAAGACCGTCCTCGGCGTGGACGGCGAGCTGTTCGAGGACGCGCTCGAGGCGGCCAAGGCGGCCAAGAAGGTCACCGTCGACACCGAGCTGGAGGCCGCCGACCTCAAGAAGCTCGTCACCAAGTTCAAGAAGATCGTCAAGACCGAGTGCGGCCGGGACTTCCCGCAGGACCCGCGCGAGCAGATGGACCTCGCCATCAAGGCGGTCTTCGACTCCTGGAACGGCGACCGCGCCAAGCTCTACCGCCGCCAGGAGCGCATCCCGCACGACCTGGGCACCGCCGTCAACGTCTGCTCCATGGTCTTCGGCAACCTCGGCCCCGACTCCGGCACCGGCGTCGCCTTCACCCGCGACCCCGCCTCGGGCCACCAGGGCGTCTACGGCGACTACCTGCAGAACGCGCAGGGCGAGGACGTCGTCGCGGGCATCCGCAACACGGTCCCGCTCGCGGAGCTGGAGCAGATCGACAAGAAGTCGTACGACCAGCTCATGCAGATCATGGAGACCCTGGAGAACCACTACAAGGATCTCTGCGACATCGAGTTCACCATCGAGCGCGGCCGGCTGTGGATGCTCCAGACCCGCGTCGGCAAGCGCACCGCGGGCGCGGCCTTCCGCATCGCCACGCAGCTGGTGGACCAGGGCCTGATCGACGAGGCCGAGGCGCTCACCCGCGTCAACGGCGCCCAGCTCGCCCAGCTGATGTTCCCGCGCTTCGACGAGAGCGCCAAGGTCGCGCAGGTCGGACGCGGCATCGCCGCCTCCCCGGGCGCCGCGGTCGGCAAGGCGGTCTTCGACTCCTACACCGCCGTGAAGTGGTCACGCTCCGGCGAGAAGGTCATCCTGATCCGCCGTGAGACCAACCCCGACGACCTGGACGGCATGATCGCCGCCGAGGGCATCCTCACCTCGCGCGGCGGCAAGACCTCCCACGCCGCCGTCGTCGCCCGCGGCATGGGCAAGACCTGTGTCTGCGGCGCCGAGGACCTGGAGGTCGACACCAAGCGCCGCCGGATGACCGTGCCGGGCGGGCACGTCGTCGAGGAGGGCGACCTCATCTCCATCGACGGCTCCAGCGGCAAGGTCTACCTGGGCGAGGTCCCGGTCGTGCCGTCGCCTGTCGTGGAGTACTTCGAGGGCCGGATGCACCCGGGCGCCGACGACGCCGACGAGCTGGTCGAGGCCGTGCACCGGATGATGGCCTTCGCCGACCGCAAGCGCCGGCTGCGGGTGCGCGCCAACGCCGACAACGCCGAGGACGCGCTGCGCGCCCGCCGGTTCGGCGCCCAGGGCATCGGCCTGTGCCGCACCGAGCACATGTTCCTCGGCGACCGGCGCGAGCTGGTGGAGCGGCTGATCCTGGCCGACACGCAGGAGGAGCGCGAGGAGTCGCTGAAGGCGCTGCTGCCGCTCCAGAAGAAGGACTTCGTCGAGCTGTTCGAGGCGATGGACGGCCTGCCCGTCACCATCCGCCTGCTCGACCCGCCGCTGCACGAGTTCCTGCCCGACATCACCGAGCTGTCGGTCCGCGTCGCACTCGCCGAGTCCCGGCAGGAGCCGCACGAGAACGAGCTGCGGCTGCTCCAGGCCGTGCACCGGCTGCACGAGCAGAACCCGATGCTGGGCCTGCGCGGTGTCCGCCTCGGCCTCGTCATCCCGGGCCTGTTCACCATGCAGGTGCGGGCCATCGCGGAGGCGGCGGCCGAGCGCCGGAACGCCAAGGGCGACCCGCGCGCGGAAATCATGATCCCGCTGGTCGGCACGGTGCAGGAGCTGGAGATCGTCCGCGAGGAGGCCGACAAGGTCATCGCGGAGGTCGAGGAGGCCACCGGCACCCGGCTCAAGCTCGCCATCGGCACGATGATCGAGCTGCCGCGCGCCGCGCTGACCGCCGGCCAGATCGCGGAGGCCGCCGAGTTCTTCTCCTTCGGCACCAACGACCTCACCCAGACGGTGTGGGGCTTCTCCCGGGACGACGTGGAGGCCAGCTTCTTCACGGCCTACCTGGAGAAGGGCATCTTCGGGGTGTCGCCGTTCGAGACGATCGACAAGGACGGCGTGGGCTCCCTGGTGAAGTCCGCGGCCAAGGCCGGCCGGGAGACCCGCCCGGACCTGAAGCTCGGCGTCTGCGGCGAGCACGGCGGCGACCCGGAGTCGGTCCACTTCTTCCACGAGGTCGGGCTGGACTACGTCTCCTGCTCCCCGTTCCGCATCCCGGTGGCCCGTCTGGAGGCCGGCCGTGCCGCCGTCACCTCGGCGGGCAGCGACCACCGCTGAGCCCTCCCGGGGCGCGCAGGACCCCGGGGCCGTCGTCTGTCACCCGACCACCCTCACCGATCGGCGACGGCTCCGGATCACGAAGGAGGGGCGGCACCCGTGCGGGGGTGCCGCCCCTTCCGTCGTGCGCGCGACGCGCCCTGTGGGGCGGTCAGGTGCCGCGGCGCACGCGGGAGGCGATGAGGACGGCGCCTCCGGCGAGGACCACGGCGGCCACGCCTATGGTCACGTAGGTGGTGAGGGGGTCGTCCGACCCGGCGTCGTCGCTCGTGGCGGCCTGGGTGGTGTCGGCCACGGGAGTCGTGTTCCCGTCGTCGACCGAGGTGTCGTCGCGCGGGATGAAGCCGGTGGGCGGCTCGTCGCAGGCGATGCCGTCGCCGTCGGGGTCCAGTGCGGGACCGTAGTGGTCGTCCCCGCTGGAGATCCTCGACCAGCCGTTTTCGTACGCCTCCGAGCAGCTCTTGAACGGGTGGTCCCCGTCGTGGGCGGACGCGGTGGCGGGGAGAACGGCCAGGGCGAGGGCGGCGAGGGCCGTGAGGGTGGTTCGTGTCAGGCGCATGGCAAATGCCCCCAAGTCCGAGTGCGGGTGCCGTTGACCGGGCTGTGGCGAGACGAAGTTACTGGCGGTTCGGGTGTGCTGCGGAGGGTTACGGGCGACCTGTGATGTGAACGTGATGTGACGGAATCGTGGCGCACCGCCATGAATGGAGGGGTGCCTTCCTGTCGTTGGGCAGGAGTGGGCCAGGTCGGAGGGGGTGTGCGGGGGTCACCGCGGTGGGGGAGCGGAAGATGACGGGGCGGGTGTCTTCGCGCCCGGACCGGTGCGGGTGGTCCGTGGCTGGTCGCGCAGTTCCCCGCGCCCCTGGAGGGTGTCTTCATCGCGGACGCTTGTAGCGCCCCGTCGCTGCGGGCGGGCGGATGCACCGCCGTTGCGCCGGGTGCGGGTGGTTCGTGGCTGGTCGCGCAGTTCCCCGCGCCCCTGGAGGGTGTCTTCGCCGCGGCCGATGAATGCGCTCCCTGCTGTGGGCAGGCGGGCGGACATGCCGCCGCTGCGGGCATTCGTGCCGCTGGGGCGATGGGGGTACCTCCCGCTCGAGCAAAGCCGAGAAGGCGGGAGGGTGGGCGCAGCGGCACCCTCTGTAGCGCCAGGTGCGGGTGGTCGGTGGCTGGGCGTGCGATCCCCGCACCCGTGGAGAGCGCCTTCGCCGGTGGGTGGTTGTGAGGGTGAGGGGGCCGGGTGGCCGGCCCCCTCGGTAGGGGTTCAGTGCCGGTTCTCGCGGCGCTTGCGGGCGGCGATCATCAGGCCGCCGCCGAGCAGCACGACGGCCCCGCCGCCCGCCGCGATGTACGGCGTGGTGTCGCTGCCGCCGGTCTCGGCGAGGTCGGCGCCGCCGCCGCCGTTCTCCTCCTTCGCGCCGCCGGCGCCGGCACCCGCCTCCGCGTCGTCGTCGCTCTCGTCGCGCGGCACGAAGTCCGACGGCGGCTGGTCGCAGCCGATGCCGTCGTCGTCCCGGTCGAGGTGTTCGCCGTAGTGGCGGTCGCCCTCGGGGATGTTGCTGTACCCGTTGTCGTACGCCTCGGTGCAGTTCTCGAACGGGTGGGCGCCGTCGTGCGCCACGGCGGTGGCCGGTACGGCGGCCAGGGCGACGGCGGCGAGCAGTGCGGCGGCTGAGGTACGGAACGGGATCATGGTGAGGAGCCCCCCAGGTCGGTCGAAAGTGTGCGCTCGGCACGAGGGTGCCGAAGCTACTGGGGGGCTCGTGGCGCGTGGGGAATATGAAGGACCCGTGACGGGAACGTGACGTGACCGGGAGGTAGCTGTCCGCCACCTCCCGCGCGTCACGCCCGGAAGGGACCCTTCACCTCGTACGTGATGCCGCCCGACGAACTCCCGCTCGTACCGCGCTGACTGGAGAAGTACAGGCGGGTGCCGTCCGGGGAGAAGGCCGGGCCGGTGATCTCGGAGCCCGACTGACCGCTGACGCGCAGGAACGGGGCCACCACGTCGTCGGGCGTGATGACGCAGATCTCCATGTTCCCGCCGTCCTCGGCGACGAAGAGGTCGCCGGAGGAGGAGCCGGTGACGTTGTCGACCCCGGTCAGCGGGGCCGTGCCGCCGGTCACCAGCGAGTCGTCGTAGGCGAGTTCGACGGTCTGGGCGGCCGCGTCGTACCGCCAGACCCGGTTGTCGCCCTTGGTGGTGAACCAGCAGGTGTCGTTCGCGTAGTGGCAGCCTTCGCCGCCGTTGAAGCGCTTGGCTCCGGAGACCTGGTTGCGGGTGGCGGTGGCGCCGGACGGGTCCGGGACCCGCGCCCAGCTCACCTGGCCGCTGGTGCCGCTGCCGCCGACCAGCACCTCCAGTGTGCCGGAGGACAGGTCGCCCCAGGTCGTGGGCCTGAAACGGTAGAAGCAGCCGTCCGAGACGTCCTCGGTCAGGTAGATCACCCCGCGCACCGGGTCGGCTGCCGCCGCCTCGTGCTTGAAGCGCCCCATGGCGTCACGGCGGACGGCCGCCTTCACACCCCACGGGTCGGTCTCGTAGACGTACCCCCGGTCCACCTCCTCGCAGGACAGCCAGGTGTTCCACGGGGTCTTCCCGCCCGCGCAGTTCTGCCGGGTGCCGGACAGGACGCGGTACGCGCCCGTGATGGCGCCGGTGGCCGAGAACTTCACCGCGCTCGCGCCGCCCGACGGGTTGATCTCCGAGTTGGAGACGTAGATCCAGCCGCTTCCGTCGGCGTAACAGGCCCCGCCGTCCGGGGCGTTGTGCCAGGTGTACGACGTGCTCCCGACCCGCTGCCCGGAGCGGGCGATCACCCGGCTGGTGAATCCCGCCGGGAGTGCGATCCCGTTGGCGTCCGCCGTCCCGAGCGGCCCGTACGGGCCGGTGCCGGGCTGGGCGGGGGCGGCGTACGCGGCACCGCGCCACAGGGTCCCGCCGAGTACGGCGGAGCCGCCGCCGAGGGCGGTCGCACGAAGGAAGGTACGACGTTCCACTGTCACTCCAGGTGGCCGTTACCGCCCCGCCGCCGGCCGGCGACGGGGGCGTGCGAGCAGCGAACCTACGGGAATGACATGGACGCTTCATGACCGGCGGCGTACGGGCGGGTGGCCGTCCCGCGGGCAGGCGCGCACCGGGCCGGCGGCCCCGCGTCCCACATCGGCACCGCCACCGGGAGCCCGGGGCCGCGGCGGCCCGGACCCGACAGTCCCGGCCGCTCAGGCCGCCTCGACCTCGTACGTCGTCACACGGACCGCGTCGTCGTCCAGGCAGCGGCCCGTCTCCAGGTCGAAGCGCTGCTTCAGAAGCGGCGAGGCGACGAACGGGCGGCCCCGGTGGGTGCCGGTCAGGCCGCGGGAGAGGACCGCCGCGCCCGTGAACGGGTCACGGTTGTCGAGGGCGTACAGGCGGCCCGCGCGGTCGGTGAAGACGGCGGCCTGCCGGCCGTCGGGCAGCAGGGCGGCCACGCCCCGTCCCGGGGTCAGCCGGTCGAGGCCGCAGACCTCGAACCAGTCGTCCGCCAGGCGGAGTCGTACGGTCAGGCCGGTGGTCGTCTCGAGTGCCAGGGTCATCGCTGTGCGGTTCCTTCCAGGACGTCGTCGGCGGGACGCAGGCCGATGCTCAGCAGGGGCAGGTCGGGCTTGATCTGGTCGCGTTCGGGGACGAAGGCGACCACCGGGTCGGGGGTGTCCGGGGCGTTGACGAAGGACACGAACCGGGCCAGCTTCTCCGGGTCGTTGATCGTCTCGGCCCACTCGTCGCGGTAGTGCGCCACGTGCGCGGCCATCAGCGACTCCAGTTCGTCGCAGATGCCCAGGGAGTCGTGCACCACCACGTCCCGTACGTGGTCCAGGCCGCCGGGGACGCGCTCCAGCCAGGTGGAGGTGCGCTCCAGCCGGTCGGCGGTGCGGATGTAGAACATCAGGAACCGGTCGATCAGGCGGATCAGTTCGGCGTCGGAGAGGTCCTGCGCCAGCAGGTCGGCGTGGCGCGGGGTGGCGCCGCCGTTGCCGCCGACGTACAGGTTCCAGCCGGCCGCGGTGGCGATGACGCCGAAGTCCTTCGACCGGGCCTCCGCGCACTCGCGCTGGCAGCCGGAGACCGCCGACTTCAGCTTGTGCGGGGACCTGAGCCCCCGGTAGCGCAGTTCCAGGTCGATCGCCATCCGCACCGAGTCCTGCACGCCGTAGCGGCACCAGGTCTGCCCCACGCAGGACTTCACCGTGCGCAGCGACTTGCCGTACGCGTGCCCGGACTCGAAGCCCGCGTCGACCAGCCGGGCCCAGATCAGCGGCAGCTGCTCCACGCGCGCGCCGAACATGTCGATCCGCTGGCCGCCGGTGATCTTCGTGTAGAGGCCGAAGTCGCGGGCGATCTCCCCGATCACGATCAGCTTCTCGGGGGCGATCTCCCCGCCGGGGATGCGCGGCACCACCGAGTACGAGCCGTTCTTCTGCAGATTGGCGAGGAAGTGGTCGTTGGTGTCCTGCAGGGCCGCCTGCTCGCCGTCGAGCACATAGGTGCTCGCGCCGATCGTGGGCGCCAGGGAGGCGATGATCGACCCGACCGCGGGCTTGCACACCTCGCAGCCGTCGCCGCCGCGCGCCTCCTCCCGGCCGTGGCGGTCGAGCAGCTCGCGGTGGGAGGCGATGCGCAGGGCGAGGACGATCTCGTACAGCTCCTCGCGGGTCTGGGAGAAGCAGCCGCACAGGCCCTTGTCGACCTCGACGCCGTTGGCCTCCAGCTCGGCGTCCAGGAGCTGGCCCAGCACCTTGACGCAACTGCCGCAGCCCGTACCGGCCTTGGTGCACTTCTTCACCTCGGGCACGGTGGTGCAGCTGTGCTCGGTGACCGCGCCGCGGATCGTGCCCTTGGTGACGTTGTGGCAGGAGCAGACGACCGCGTCGTCGGGCAGTGCGGACGGGCCGAGCGCGGCCGGGGCCCCGGCGCCGGCGGGCAGCACCAGCGACTCCGGCGCGACCGGCGGCACCGAGCCGGTGAACGCGCGCAGCGTGCCGTACGCCTCCGCGTCGCCGACCAGGATGCCGCCGAGCAGCGTGCCGTCCTTGCCGATCACCAGCTTCTTGTACAGGCCCGCGCGGCAGTCGGAGTAGACGACGTCCAGGCAGTCCTCGGCGGTGCCGTGCGCGTCGCCGAAGGACGCCACGTCCACGCCGAGCAGCTTCAGCTTGGTGGACAGGTCGGCGCCGGTGAAGGCGGCCTCGTCCTCGGCGATGGTCGCGGCGGCCGTCTCCGCCTGCTCGTAGCCGGGCGCGACCAGGCCGTACACCCGGCCGTCGGCGGCCAGCGCGCACTCGCCGATCGCGAACACGCGCGGGTCGGTGACCGTGCGGCACTGCTCGTCGACGGTGATGCCGCCGCGCTCGCCGACCGCCAGGCCGCAGTCGCGGGCCAGCTGGTCGCGGGGGCGGACGCCGGCGGAGAACACCACCATGTCGGTGGCGAGTTCGGAGCCGTCGGACAGCTTCATGCCGGTGACGGCGCCGGAGTCGCCGACCACGATCTCCTGGGTGCCGACGCCCGTGTGGACGCTCAGCCCCATCTCCTCGATGGTGCGCAGCAGCGCCGCGCCGCCGCCCTCGTCGACCTGCACCGGCATCAGCCGCGGTGCGAACTCCACGATGTGCGAGGTGAGCCCGAGCCCTTTGAGCGCGCCGGCCGCCTCCAGGCCGAGCAGACCGCCGCCGACCACCGCGCCCGTCTTCGCCCTGCTCCTCGCGTACTCCTCGATGGCGAGCAGGTCTTCGATCGTGCGGTAGACGAAACAGCCCTCGGCGTCCTTGTTCGGCACCGGCGGCACGAACGGGTAGGAGCCGGTCGCCAGGACGAGGACGTCGTAGCCGACGACCGTCCCCGAGCGGGCGGTCACCGTGCGCGCCTCGCGGTCGATGTGCTCGGCCGGGTCGCCGACGTGCAGCTCGATGCCGTGGTCCGCGACGAACGTCGGATCCGTCAGCGACAGGTCCTCGGGCGTCCGCCCGGAGAAGTACGAGGTGAGCTGCACACGGTCGTAGGCCGGACGCGGCTCCTCGCACAGCACGACCACGCGGTGCGTGGCGGTCAGGCCGCGCTCGGCGAGCGCCTCCAGGAAGCGCTGGCCGACCATGCCGTGGCCGACGAGCACGATGGTCGAGGTGTCCGTGGGCATCAGGAGCCTCCGTCGTTGGTGAGCAGATGGAGCAGGGGCCCGCCGTCGGACGGGAGCGGCTCTGCTCCCTCCCAGGCGCGCGCGAGGGCGCCGACGGTGCCGAGTTCGCCGACCAGCACCCCGCCGACCAGGCGGTCGTCGCGGACCACGACCTTGCGGTACGTGCCGCGGGTGGCGTCGGCGAGCTGCACCACGTCGTCGCCCGGCAGCACCTCGGTCTCGCCGAACGCGGCCAGGTCGAAGGGGCTGTCCGGGCCGGTCAGGGTGAGCCGGGTGAGCGAGCGGGTGCCGGTGTAGCGGGCGGCGGTGTCCCCGGCGAGCAGCGCGGCGAGCGCGTCGGCCTGTTCCAGGGCCGGGGCGGCCAGTCCGTAGACGGTGCCGGCGTGCTGGACGCAGTCGCCGACCGCGTGGATGTACGGGTCGGAGGTGCGCAGCTCGTCGTCGACGACGACGCCCTTGGCCACGTCGAGCCCGGCGGTCTGGGCGAGGGACACCCTCGGGTGCACCCCGCAGGCCAGCACGACCAGGTCGGCGTCCAGGGCGTAGCCGTCGGCCATCTCCACCGAGCGGACCGCGCCGCCGACGCAGCGCACGTCGCGCACCCGGCACTCGGTGTGCACCTCCACGCCGAGCCCGGTCAGATGGCGCCGGACCAGCGCGGAGGCGGCCGGGTCGAGCTGGCGCTCCATCAGCCGCTCCGACTGCTGGGCGAGGACCACCTGCGCGCCGCGCACGGCCAGCGCGCGGGCCGCGGACACGCCGAGCAGCCCGCCGCCGATCACCACGGCCCGCACGCCCGGCCGCACCTCGGCGGACAGGCCCAGGCAGTCGTCCAGGGTGCGGAACGCGTGCACGCCCCGGGGCAGCTCGTGGTCCTCGGTGAACAGGCCGCGCAGCGGCGGCAGGACGGGGTTGGAGCCGGTGGCCAGCACCAGCCGCCCGTAGGCGATCTCCGTGCCGTCCGCGCAGACGGCGGTCCGCCGGTCCCGGTCGATTCCGGCGACCCGGGCCCGGACCAGTTCCGCGGGGGCGGGCAGGGCGATCACCTCGGGCCGGTAGCGCCCGGCGAGCACCTCGGCGAGGAGCACCCGGTTGTACGGCGGGTGCTCCTCCTCGCCGATCAGCGTCACGGGCGTGCCCAGCTCGCCGAGCCGCCGGGCGAGACGTACGCCCGCGAGGCCGGAGCCGATCACCACCACACGCTCGTTCGAGGTCATGTCCTGAGCGTGCGGGGCGGGTGTTACCCGGTGGCATCCCTTCTGTTTCCCGCGCGGAACGCTGCCCTCAGCGGTCACGGGCGCGGCATGTGAGGCTTCCGGAGGCGGTCGCGGGGCGGGTGTGAGGAGGCCAACCTCAACAAACGCTCATCTTGATGGACGCAACATCTACCGCCTTCATAGGCTCACCGCCATGCCCGACATATCCCTGACCACCGTCGTCCTGCTCTGCGTGGCCGCCCTCGCCGCCGGCTGGATCGACGCCGTGGTGGGCGGCGGAGGGCTGCTGCTCCTGCCCGCCCTGCTGCTCGGCCTGCCCGCCGGGACCCCCGCCGCGCACGCGCTGGGCACCAACAAGGCGGTCGCGATCGTAGGCACCACGGGCGCGGCGGTGACGTACGCCCGCAAGGCGCCGGTGGACGTGCGGACCGCGGTGCGGATCGGGCTCGCCGCCCTCGCCGGGTCGTCGGGCGGGGCGTTCCTCGCGGCCGGGATGAGCACCGAGGTGCTCAAGCCGGTGATCATGGTGGTGCTGCTGGCGGTGGCCGCCTTCGTCATCCTGCGGCCCGCCTTCGGCACCGCGCCCGCGACGGGTCCGGCGACCCGCCGGCAGATCCTCGCGGCGATCGGCCTGGCCGGCCTCGGCATCGGCTTCTACGACGGCCTGATCGGCCCCGGCACCGGCACGTTCCTCGTCCTGGCGCTCACCGCCCTGCTCCACCTGGACCTGGTCACCGCCTCCGCCACCGCCAAGATCGTCAACTGCTGCACCAACGCGGGCGCGCTCGCCACCTTCGCCTGGCAGGGCGCGGTGCTGTGGCAACTGGCGGTGGTGATGGCGGTCTTCAACCTGGCGGGCGGCACGCTGGGCGCCCGCACCGCCCTGAAGCGCGGCAGCGGCTTCGTCCGCGTGGTCCTGCTGACGGTGGTGTTCGCGCTGGTGGCGAACATGGCGTACGAGCAGTGGCTGGCGTAGGCCTGGGCGCGGGGGCGTCCGGTGGGGATACTGGGCCGGACATGATCACCTCGAGAGAGGCACGGCCATCACCGGAACCACGGTCACCGCACCGCTGAGAGCCGTTCTCGCCGCCGCGGTCGTCTGCGCGGCTGCCTCCGCCTGCGGAACGAGCCCCGAGCCCGACAGGAGGGCGCTGCCCTCCGCGTCCGCCGCGGACTCCGCCGCCCGGCCCGTCACCGCCGTGATGCCCGACGTCACCGGCGGCAACGCGCTCCGGGCACAGGAGCAGATGGACGGCACGCAGGTCCGCTTCGAGGACGCCACGGGGAAGGACCGCGAGGTGGTGGACCCACAGGCGTGGCGCGTCTGCGGCAGCAGGCCCGGGGCGAACCAGCGGATCACGTCGTACCCGGTCACTCTCCTGGTGGCCCCGACGACCGAGTCCTGCCCGGACGGGGCGTCGGGCTGAGGGAGGCTCACCGCGTCCCCGTCAGATGGGCGTACACCACCACGTTGCCCCGGTAGCCCGTCGTGGGGGAGTAGCCGGCGCCGCAGGTGATGACGCGGAGTTCCGGACGGGGGGCCGCGCCGTAGACCTTCTCGTCGGGGAAGCGGCGGGCGTCGTACGCCTCGACCGCGTCCACCGTGAACACGGCGACCGTGCCGTCGTGCCGGGCGATCTCGATGGTGCTGCCCTTGCGCAGGGCGCCGAGGGAGTAGAAGACGGCCGGGCCGTCCTCGTTGTCGACGTGGCCCGCGACGATCGCGGTGCCCCGCTCGCCGGGCGTGGTGCCGGCCTCGTACCAGCCGGCCAGGTCCGGGCGGTCCGCGGGCGGCACGTCCAGGGAGCCGGCCGGGGTGAGCCCCAGGCCCGTCAGGGGCGCGTCCACGCCGATCGCCGGGATGCGCACCCGGTCGGGCGGCGACGGCGGCAGCGCGGGCGCCGCGGACCGCGCCGGGCCGTGCCCGTCGAGTTCCGAGTGCGCCTGCGCGGCGGACGGCTGCGGCGGGGCGTCGCCCCCGCCGTCCCGCAGCAGCACGGCCCCCGCGCACAGGGCGCACACCGTGACGGCGGCTATCGCCACGTTGCCGGGACTCCCGGTGCGGCGGAACCTGCGGCGCATGGGGTGACCTCACCTCGAGTGGGCCCCGTGCCCCCCTCCGGGCCGCGAGGGGCGTCGGACCCGGAGGGGGAGGGGACTTGCGGTACCAGTGGGACGGGCAGCGGAGGATGCCCGTCAGATCCCGTCGCCTCTCGCCCGGCGATGCAGGAGCCAGGTACCGCCCGCGGCGGCGACGGCGAGGGCCGTCACGCCTGCCGCGGTCTGTGCGGGGTCGGGGCCCAGCGCGCCACCGACCCCCGTCTTCACGCTTCCTCGGGGTACCACCTGTTCCGCGTCGGGCGTCAGCGTCACCACGAGGTCCCCGGTCACCCGGCGCCCGCTCCCGGCGCACGTGACGACGATCTCGTACGTCCCCGGCTGCGCGCTCGGCGGCACCTGGAACTGCCCGATCGCCTCCCCGTCGTGCGTGCTCGGCGCCAGCGTGAACCGGCCCGCGCCGACGGCGGAGGCGTCGCCCGCCGCCGTGCCCTCCTCGCCGCACGCTGCGGTGTTCGCCGAGACCTGCGCGCCCGGGGCGACGGACGACGGATACATCCGCAGACCGGCGGTCGACGGACCGGGGGCCTCCCCGGCGTACGCGGGGGAGGCGAGAAGCCCCGCGGCGGCCACGGCGAGTGCGGCGCCGGTCGTGCCGGTCAGCAGCCGGGCGGTACGTCGCATGGATGCTCCCTCGAGCTCACGGAGGTGACCCGGCCCGCGGCACCCCCATGTGCCGCCGTCGACCGCGTCCCTGCCCCTCCGAGGTAAGACCCCCGGGGCCGTCACCGCTCCCTGAGAGGGCGTCAGGGCGGCGGCTGAACGGGTGTCAGGCGGTCGGTGACCACCGCGGACGACGGTGTGTTCCAGCAGGTCAACGCCGTGACACCGGGCGGTCGGGCGGCGTACGGGCGGATTGGGCCGGGCGGGGCGGCGAAGGGCTGACCGGGCGAGGGCGCGCCCGCCCCGGTGCGCGTCCGAGGGCGCGTCCGCGCGCGCCTCACCCCACCCCTCGCCAGTCCCCGCCCTCCACCCGCGTCCCCCGCGCCCGCAGCCGGGCCTCGACCGCCGGGGCGGCGACGTACACCCACGCCCGGACCGCCGCGCCGTCCGTCTCCCGCACCACCGGCCGCTCCACCCGGTCGTAGAGGTTGCGCGGGTCGCCCGGGACGTACTCCTCCAGGCGGTCGAGCCGCGTCAGCAGTTCCTCGTACGCCTCCGGCCGGGCGGTGACCAGTTCGCCCCGCACCTCGCCCTCCGGGGCCTCGACGGCGTACGGGTAACCGGGCCCCTCGTACAGCACCGCGCCCCGCAGCCGGGCCGGTTCCTCGTGCGCCGTGCGGCCGCGCAGGAAGCGGTCGTGGTTGATCTCGCCGGGGCGGAGGGTGCCGTAGACGAAGAAGGGGAGGTTCACTCGCTTCACCTGCGCGGACGGTCGGCGGAGCCCCTCTGCACGGAAGTGCCACCGGAGCCTTGCGGGAACGATTCTCTCCCCTCACACACCCCCACATTTGCGCTATGGACATGACACTCGGGCCGCCACTTGAATCGCGGGCACCACCCGCGCCGCCCCGTTCCCCGCCCGCGTCGGGGCGCCCGTTCCAGGAGACCGCTTGAGCCCGATACGGCCTGCCCGACGTCCCCGTCCCGCCGCCGCGGGAGCCGCCGTCACCGGCGCCGCCCTGCTGGCCGCCGCCCTCACCCCCGCCACCGCGGGAGCAACCGACCGCCCCACCCGCGCCGCCGCGGCCGAGGCCGCCGCCTCCGTCCTCGCCGACCGCGCCGCGGCCCTCGGCCTCACCGCCGCCCAGGACACGAAGGTCCGCGACGTCGTCGTCGACGCCGACGGCGGCCGCCACGTCCGCTACGACCGCACCTACCGCGGACTCCCCGTGCTGGGCGGGGACTTCGTGCTGCACCTCACCCCCGACGGGTCCTACCGCGACGTCACGCGCGCCACCCGCGCCGCGATCGACCTGCCCACCGTCTCCCCGCGCCTCGCCGCGCCCCGCGCCGCCGACCTCGCCGCGAACCAACTGCGCGCCGCGCACCTCGGCGAGACCCTGAACCGGCTCACCGCCCGCCCGCAGCTGGTGGTCGACGCCCTGCACGGCGCCCCCCGCCTCGCCTGGCGCACCGACGCCGCCGCCCAGGACTCCGCCGGCAACCCGGTCGCCCGCACCGTCCTCACCGACGCGCACACCGGCGCCCGCATCGACGCCTGGGACCGCCTGGAGAGCGTCTCCGGCGACGGCAGGTCCCTGTACGGCGGCACGGTCCCGCTGGAGACCACGCGGACCGCGTCCGGCTACGAGCTGAAGGACCCGACCCGCGGCGGCACCTACACCGGCGACGCGGGCAACCGCACCGACCTGTGCGTCCTCGTCGTCTGCGTGATCCGCGCCCCCGCCCCCGTCGTCACCGACACCGACAACCACTGGGGCACCGGCACCGTCGCCGACCGCGCCACGGTCGCCGTGGACGCCCAGTACGGCACGAACGTCACCTGGGACTACTACGAGGACACGCACGGCCGCCGGGGCATAGCCGGCGACGGCAAGGGCTCGTACAACCGCGTGCACTACGGCAACGCCTACAACAACGCCTTCTGGGACGACCGCTGCTTCTGCATGACCTACGGCGACGGCGACGGCACCCGGATGGGCCCGCTGGTCTCCCTGGACGTCGCCGGGCACGAGATGACCCACGGCGTGACCTCGAAGACCGCCGGGCTGACCTACTCCGGCGAGTCCGGCGGCCTGAACGAGGCCACCTCCGACATCTTCGGCACCCTGGTGGAGTTCCACGCGGCCAACCCGCAGGACCCGGGCGACTGGCTGATCGGTGAGGAGGTCGTCCGCGACGGCTTCGGGAAGGACGCCCTGCGCTACATGGACCGCCCCTCCAAGGACGGTTCCTCGGCGGACTGCTGGGACGAGACGGTCAAGGACCTCGACGTCCACCACTCCTCCGGCGTCGCCAACCACTTCGCCTACCTGCTCGCCGAGGGCAGCGGCGCGAAGACCCTGGGCGGCACCGCCCACAACTCCCCGACCTGCGACGGCTCGACGGTCACCGGCATCGGCCGTGCCAAGCTCGGCACGATCTGGTACCGGGCACTCACGGTCCACATGACCTCGTCGACCGACTACGCCGGCGCCCGCACCGCCACCCTGAAGGCGGCGGCGGACCTCTACGGCGAGGGCGGCGCCGAGCACCAGGCGGTCGCGGCCGCCTGGAGCGCGGTGGGCGTGGGCTGACCCGCCCCCTGTTCCGGAGGCGGTGCGCTCACGGGCGTACCGCCTCCAGGCGTACCGCGCACGCCTTGAACTCCGGCATGCGGGAGGTCGGGTCGAGAGCGGGGTTGGTGAGGGTGTTGGCGCGGCCCTCCCCGGCCCAGTGGAACGGCATGAACACCGTGTCCGGGCGGATCGACGCGGTGATCCGGGCCGGGGCCACCGCCCGGCCGCGCCGCGACACCACGGCCACCGGCTCGCCCTCGGCGGCGCCGATCCGCCGCGCGAGCCGCGGGTGCAGCTCCACGAACGGGCCGGGCGCGGCGGCGTTCAGCTCGTCCACGCGCCGCGTCTGGGCGCCGGACTGGTACTGCGCCACGACCCGCCCGGTGGTGAGGAGCACCGGGTACTCCTCGTCGGGCTCCTCCGCGACCGCCCGGTGCGACACCGGCACGAACCGCGCCCGGCCGTCCTCGGTGGCGAACCGGTCGAGGAAGAGGCGGGGGGTGCCGGGGTGGACGGTCTCCGCGGCGGACGTGCCGGTGGAGGGGCAGGGCCAGAACACCCCGTTCTCCTCGGCGAGCCGCCGGTAGGTGATCCCCGAGTAGTCCGCCGGGCCGCCCTCGCTCGCCCGCCGCAGCTCCTCGAACACCTCCTCGGGGTCCGTCGGGAAGCGCTTCTCCGGGCTGCCCTCGCCGCCCAGCCGTGCCGCGAGCTCGTGCAGCACCTCCAGGTCGCTGCGGACACCCGGGGGAGGGGTGATCGCGCGGCGGCGCAGCAGCACCCTGCCCTCCAGGTTGGTGGTGGTCCCCGTCTCCTCCGCCCACTGCGTCACCGGCAGGACGACGTCGGCGAGCCGGGCCGTCTCCGACAGCACCACGTCGCACACCGCGAGGAAGTCCAGGGAGCGGATGCGCTCCTCGACGTGCGCGGCGCGCGGCGCCGACACCACCGGGTTGGAGCCCATCAGCAGCAGGGCGCGGATGTCCGTGCCCAGCGCGTCCAGCAGCTCGTAGGCGCTGCGGCCCGGTCCCGGCAGGCTGTCCGGGTCGACGCCCCACACCTGCGCCACATGCGCCCGCGCGGCCGGGTCGGTCAGCTTGCGGTAGCCGGGCAACTGATCGGCCTTCTGGCCGTGTTCGCGCCCGCCCTGCCCGTTGCCCTGCCCGGTCAGACAGCCGTACCCGGACAGCGGGCGGCCCGGCCGGCCGGTCGCCAGGGCCAGGTTGATCCAGGCGCTCACCGTGTCGGTGCCCTTGGCCTGCTGCTCGGGCCCGCGCGCGGTGAGCACCATCGCGTTCTCCGGCTCGCAGAACAGCCGTACGGCTTCCCGCAGATGCGGCACGGGCACGCCGGTGATGCGCTCCACGTACTCGGGCCAGTGCGCCATCGCCGCGGCCCGGGTGTCCTCCCAGCCGGCCGTGCGCTCCCGGATGTACTCCTCGTCGGTGCGCCCCTCGGCGACGACCAGGTGCAGCAGGCCCAGGGCCAGCGCGAGGTCCGTGCCGGGGCGCGGCGCCAGGTGCAGGTCGGCCTGTTCGGCGGTGCGCGTGCGGCGCGGGTCGACGACGATCAGGGTGCCGCCGTTCTCCTTCAGCTCGGTGAAGTAGCGCAGCGCCGGGGGCATGGTCTCGGCCGGGTTGGAGCCGACGAGGATCACGCAGCCGGTCCTCGGAATGTCCTCCAGCGGGAACGGCAGCCCCCGGTCGAGACCGAACGCCCTGCCTCCCGCGGCGGCGGCCGACGACATGCAGAAGCGGCCGTTGTAGTCGATCTGCGAGGTGCCCAGCACCACCCGCGCGAACTTCCCCAGGGAGTACGCCTTCTCGTTGGTGAGCCCGCCCCCGCCGAACACCCCGACCGCGTCCGCGCCGTGGTCCGCGCGGGCGCCGCCGATCCCCTCGGCGATCCGGTCCAGCGCCTCCTCCCAGGAGGCCGGCTCCAGCGTGCCCGCCGCCGACCTGACCAGCGGCGAGGTCAGCCGCACGGCCGGCGACAGCACGGCCGGCGCGGTCCGCCCCTTCCCGCACAGCGCCCCCCGGTTCACCGGGAAGTCCGCGCGCTCGCTCACCTCGACGGTCCGCCCGTCGGCGGCCGGCGTCAGGTTCATGCCGCACTGCAGCGCGCAGTAGGGGCAGTGCGTGGACGTCACGGTGTTTCGCATACGGCCCAGGCTGCGGTGCCGGTGTTACGCACCACGCTGGCCGCGGTTACACCCCGGACACGACGACCTCTCTGCCGCCGGGCGACCCCGGTGAGGCACCGCCGCGCCTGCCTCAGATGCCGACGAGCCGGACACGGTCCCCGCACAGCCGCGCCATGGCGTCGATGTCGGAGGTCAGTACGACCACGGGGCCCGGCTGGCGCAGCGCCATCTCGGCCACCGTCGCGTCGATCGCGTACTCGTGCCCGTGCAGGCCGGCCGCTTCGAGCAGCTCCGCAGCCGCTCCCGCCGCCTGCTCGGTCACCGGCTCGACCCTGACGCGGGACAGCGCCCACCGCATCCGGGCGGTGTTCACCCGTGCGTGACTCACCTCGACGATGGTGTTGGCTCCGACGACGAAGTCGGCTCCCGCCGAGTGGAACACCTGGAACATCGCGGCGATCTTGCGGTCCTGCGCGATCACAGGCGGAGAGCCCTTCGGCGTCCAGGACGACCGTCTCGACGTGCCCGCTCACCCCGCGCTCGCCGAGCCGCCGGCCTCGGTGTCGTCGAAGATCCGGGAGCGGGCCTCCGCCAGTTCCTCCTCGGTGAAGGCGCCGTGCTCCTCCTGATGACGCAGGAGATCCGCCCGGAGCAACTGGTGCCGCAGCTGACGAGCCACGGCTTCGGCGACATAGCCGGAGACGTTGTCGGTGAGCTTCTTCAGCTCGGCGACCTGCTCCGTCGGGAGGGTCACCGTGGTGCGCGTCGTATCCGCCATGGGTGAATGCATACTCCGGTATGCGCGCCGGAGCTGTCAGTCCGGCGTGCCGGAACCCTCGGCGTCCGCCAAGGCCCTGCGCACCCCCGGCTCCTCCGGCCCCAGGAAGCGGGGGTCCGGGCGGAACGCCGCGTCCAGGGCCGCCTTGCCCGCCGCGAGGACCTCGCGGGCGCCCCCGTAGTACCAGGTGACGTCGTGGCGGTCGTCCACGCCGACGCCGTACGACGCGACGCCCGCCGCCTCGCACAGGGCCACCGCGCGGCGGATGTGGAAGCCCTGGCTGATCAGCACCGCCCGGTCCACCCCGAAGATCTTCCGGGCGCGGACACACGAGTCCCAGGTGTCGAAGCCCGCGTAGTCGCTGACGATCCGTGTGTCCGGCACCCCGTGGCGGGTCAGGTAGGCGCGCATCGCGTCCGGCTCGTCGTAGTCCTTCCGGCTGTTGTCACCGGTGACCAGCACCACCCGGATCCGCCCCGCGCGGTACAGCTCCGCCGCCGCGTCCAGCCGGTGCGCCAGGTACGGCGACGGCTCCCCGTCCCACAGCCCCGCGCCGAACACCACGGCCACCTCGGTGCGCGGCACGTCGGCGACGGTGCGCAGCCGGTCGCCCGTGCTCAGCCGCAGCCAGGTCGCCGGCAGCAGCGCCAGCACGCACACCGCCACCGCGGCCTGCACCAGCCGCCGCTGTCCCGCACGGGTGCGCGGCAGGCGCGGGCGGCGGACGGTGATACGGCGCATGGGACAGCCTCCCCCGGGTCGGTCCTGGACCCGGTAGGACGCCGGGCCGGGGCCTGCGGTTCGCGCCCTGTGACCGGCCTCACGCGCCGGCGGGGAGGGCAGGCCGCCTCACACCGCCCCCGGGCCCCGCGTGAACACCCCGCAAACACCCGTGACCCCGGCGCAACGGCAGGGCAACCTCGTCCGGTCACGCTCGCTGCATGACGGCGTACTCGATGCACCCCGGCGCCCGGCCCCGCCCGGCCGTCCCGCCCCCCGCCCTCGTCGTGGTGGCCCACGGCAGCCGCGACCCGCGCGCCCTGGCCACCGCGCTGCGGCTGCTGGAGCGGGTCCGCGCGCTGCGGCCCGGCCTGCCGGTGCACCTGGGGCACATCGAGCTGAACGCCCCGCTGCTCCCCCACACCCTCGACGAGCTGGCCGCGTCCCGCGCCGGCTCGGCCGTGCTCGTCCCGCTGCTGTTCGGCCGCGGCCACCATGTCACCCGGGACATCCCCGACGCCGCCGCCGAGGCGTCGCTGCCCACCCGCGTCGCCGACCCGCTCGGCGCGCACCCCCTCCTCGTCGACGCCCTGCACGCACGGCTCGCCGAGGCCGGCTGGCAGCCGCCCCGGGACGCGGGTGAGCGCCGCCGCAGCGCCGTGGTGCTGGCCGCCGCCGGGTCCCGCGCCCCCGCCTCCCGTGCCGACACCGAACGCATCGCCGCCCTGCTCGCCGCCCGGCTCGGCGTGCCCGTCGTCCCCGCCTACGCCTCCGCCGCCGCACCCACCGTGCCCGAGGCGGTCCGCGCCCTCGCCGCCCGCGGGCGTACCCGGGTCGCCGTCGCCTCCTGCTTCACCGCGCCCGGCCGGTTCGCCGCCGAGTGCGCGGACGCGGCGCCCGGCACCGTCGCCGACCCGCTCGGCACCCACCCCGCGATGGCCCGCCTGCTCCTCCACCGCTACGACCAGGCGCTGCGGCCCGGGGCCCCGGTCGCCGGGCCGGCCGCCCTGGCGACGGCCTGACACGGCCACCGGTGTCCGGGATGTCACCGGCCGGGGCTACTGTCGGGTCATGGAAGGCATCACGACCGGCACGACCGACCCGTCCGCACACCACCTCCCGCCCGCCGGGTACGACCCGTCGGCCGTCGAGCGCTGGGCCGCCGAGCCCGACAAGCGGCCCGGCCGCACCGCCTTCCAGCGCGACCGGGCCCGCGTGCTGCACTCCGCCGCCCTGCGCCGCCTCGCCGGCAAGACGCAGGTCGTCACCCCCGGCGAGCAGAGCCAGGTGTGGGACGCCAGCCCCCGCACCCGCCTCACCCACTCCCTGGAATGCGCCCAGGTCGGCCGGGAGCTGGGCGCCGCCCTCGGCTGCGACCCCGACCTGGTGGAGGCCGCCTGCCTCTCCCACGACCTCGGCCACCCGCCCTTCGGGCACAACGGCGAGCAGGCGCTGAACGAGTTCGCCCGCGACTGCGGCGGCTTCGAGGGCAACGCCCAGTCGCTGCGGCTGCTCACCCGCATCGAGCCCAAGCGGTTCACCCCCGACGGCTCCGTCGGCCTCAACCTCACCCGGGCCACCCTCGACGCGGCCACCAAGTACCCCTGGCCGCGCGGCGCCCACCCCACCGACCCGGCCTCCGTGAA
The DNA here is from genome assembly GCF_022696125.1 of Streptomyces sp. GB4-14. Lineage (NCBI taxonomy): Bacteria > Bacillati > Actinomycetota > Actinomycetes > Kitasatosporales > Streptomycetaceae > Streptomyces > Streptomyces sp. GB4-14. The sequence goes on from NZ_RZHO01000002.1 coordinate 4,522,521, forward strand.
GTTCGGCGTCTACGACGACGACCGCCCGGTCTTCGAATGGCTCCGCAAGGACGCCCCCGGCACCCGCACCTGCTTCGAGGCGCAGGTCATGGACTGGGCGGACGACGTGGCGTACTCGGTGCACGACGTGGAGGACGGCCTGCACGCGGGCCACATCGACCCCAACTGCCTGCACGCCGACCCGGAGCGGGACGCGGTCTTCGCGGTCGCCGTCGGCCGGTACGTCCCGGCGGACACCGACCCCGCCGAGCTGGCCGAGGCCCTCGACCGGCTGCTCGCCCAGGAGTGGTGGCCGCACGGCTACGACGGCACCGCCGTCGCGCAGGCCCGCCTCAAGGACGCCACCAGCCAGCTGATCGGCCGCTTCTGTCTCGCCGCCGAGGGCGCCACCCGGCAGGCCTGGGGCGGCGGCCGCCTCACCCGGTACGCGGCCGAGCTGGTCGTGCCGCGCTCCACCCGCATGGAGTGCGCGGTCCTCAAGGCCGTCGCCGACCGGTACGTCATGCAGCGCGCCGAGCAGGAGCGGCTCCGCGCCGACCAGCGCGTCGTCGTGCTGGAGCTGGCGGAGGCGCTGACCGCCCGCGCGCCCGAGGGGCTGGACCCGCAGTTCCGGACGCTGTTCGACCGGGCGCCGGACGACCGCGCCCGCAAGCGGGTCGTCGTGGACCAGATCGCCTCCCTGACGGACGCCTCGGCCCGCTCGCTGCACGCCCGGCTCACAGCCCGGACGTGAGACGGGCGTGAGACGGGTGGCCTGATCGGGTCACTCCCCCTTCCCGCAGCCTTCCGCTTGCGGGAGGCTCGCTGGTGGCAACGCTTGAAGGAGGCATCACGTGGTCGACGCGGATCAGACTTTCGTCATCGTGGGAGGCGGCCTGGCCGGCGCCAAGGCGGCCGAGACGCTGAGAGCGGAGGGTTTCACTGGCCGCGTGATACTGATCTGCGACGAACGCGACCACCCCTACGAGCGTCCGCCGCTGTCCAAGGGCTACCTCCTCGGCTCGGCGGAGCGCGACAGCGTCTTCGTGCACGAGCCCGCCTGGTACGCGCAGCACGACGTGGAGCTGCACCTGGGGGCGACCGTCGCCGCGGTCGACCGTGCGGCGAAGACCGTCCGCTTCGGCGAGGACGGCACCACCGTCCGCTACGACAAGCTGCTGCTCGCCACCGGAGCGGAGCCCCGCCGGCTCGACATTCCGGGCACCGACCTCGTCGGAGTCCACCACCTGCGCCGCCTCGCGCACTCCGAGCGCCTCAAGGGCGTCCTCACCTCCCTCGGCCGGGACAACGGCCACCTCGTGATCGCCGGCGCGGGCTGGATCGGCCTGGAGATCGCGGCGGCCGCCCGGCACTACGGCGCGGAGGTCACCGTCGTCCACCGGGGGCCGGCCCCGCTGCACTCGGTGCTCGGCCCCGAACTCGGGGCGCTCTTCGCCGAGCTGCACCGCGAGCACGGCGTGCGGTTCCACTTCGGCGCCTCGCTCACCGAGATCACCGGCCAGGACGGGATGGTCCTCGCCGCCCGCACCGACGACGGCGAGGAGCACCCGGCGCACGCCGTGCTCGCGGCGATCGGCGCGGCCCCGCGCACCGCCCTCGCGGAGGCGGCGGGCCTGGAGCTGGCGGACCCCGCGTCCGGCGGGGGCGTCCTCGTCGACGAGCGGCTGCGCACGTCCGACCCGGACGTCTACGCGGCCGGCGACGTCGCGTCCTTCCCGCACGCGCTGTTCTCCACCCGGCTGCGGGTCGAGCACTGGGCCAACGCGCTGAACGGCGGCCCGGCGGCGGCGCGCTCCATGCTCGGCCGGGACGAGATCTACGACCGCGTCCCGTACTTCTTCACCGACCAGTACGACCTGGGCATGGAGTACTCGGGGTGGGCGCCGCCCGGGTCCTACGACCAGGTGGTCGTCCGGGGCGACGCGGGCAAACGGGAGTTCATCGCGTTCTGGGTGCGCGAGGGGAGGGTGCTGGCCGGGATGAACGTGAACGTGTGGGATGTCACGGATCCCATCCAGGCGCTGATCCGCTCCCGCGAGCCGGTGGACATGGACGCGCTGGCGGATCCGCATGTGCCGTTGGAGAGTCTGGTCGCCTAGGGGCGCCCCGGGGGCTGTTCCGTCGCGGGTGCGGGCTCGTCGTGGCTGGTCGCGCCCACGCGGCGGAGCCGCACATGGCACAGCCTCGCGCCCCTCGGGGGGCGCCGGGGCGGCCGGGGATGTCACGGGGGCCCCGTAGAATTCACGCGTGGCCGGGAGGATCAACGACGAGGACGTGAAGGCGGTTCGGGACGCGGTCCCGATCGACGCCGTGGTGTCCGAGTACCTCCAGCTGCGGAACGCGGGCGGCGGCAACCTCAAGGGCCTCTGTCCGTTCCACGACGAGAAGTCGCCGTCCTTCCAGGTCAGCCCGGGCAAGGGACTCTTCCACTGCTTCGGCTGCCAGGAGGGCGGCGACACCATCACGTTCGTGATGAAGATCGACCACCTCACCTTCTCGGAGGCGGTCGAGCGGCTGGCCGGACAGGCCGGCATCACCCTGCGCTACGAGGAGGGCGGGTACAACCCGTCCCACCAGCGCGGGGAGCGCATCCGCCTGGTCGAGGCGCACAAGCTGGCCGCCGAGTGGTACGCGGAACAGCTCGCGACCAGCCCCGAGGCGGAGACCGGCCGGGTCTTCCTCGCCGAGCGCGGCTTCGACCAGGCCGCCGCCGTGCACTTCGGCGTCGGCTACAGCCCGCAGGGCTGGGACCACCTCACCCGCTTCCTGCGCGGCAAGGGCTTCAGCGACAAGGAGCTGGTGCTCTCCGGTCTCGCCCAGGAGGGCCGCCGCGGACCCATCGACCGGTTCCGCGGCCGGCTGATGTGGCCCATCCGCGACATCGGCGGGGACGTCGTCGGCTTCGGCGCCCGCAAGCTCTACGACGCGGACAACGGCCCGAAGTACCTCAACACGCCCGACACGGCGATCTACCGGAAGTCGCAGGTCCTCTACGGCATCGACCTGGCGAAGAAGGACATCGCCAAGTCCTCCCGCGCGGTCGTCGTCGAGGGCTACACCGATGTCATGGCCTGCCACCTCGCGGGCGTCACCACGGCCATCGCCACCTGCGGCACCGCCTTCGGCACCGACCACATCAAGATCCTGCGCCGCCTGCTGATGGACAACGGCTCGGCACGTGTGATCTTCACCTTCGACGGCGACGCGGCCGGGCAGAAGGCCGCCCTGCGCGCCTTCGAGGACGACCAGAAGTTCGCCGCCGAGACGTACATCGCCATCGCCCCCGACGGCATGGACCCCTGCGACCTGCGCCTCGCCAAGGGCGACGAGGCGGTCGCCGACCTGGTCCAGCCGCGCACCCCGCTGTTCGAGTTCGCGCTCCGCCAGATCGTCGGCCGCTACGACCTGGACACCCCCGCCGGACGCGCCGCCGCCCTGGACGAGGCCGCTCCCGTCGTCGCCCGGATCAAGAACAGCGGCGCCCAGCACGAGGTCGCCGTCCAGCTCGCCGGGATGCTCGGCATCCTCGACACGCAGTTCGTCGTCAAGCGGGTCGCCCAGCTCGCCCGCTGGGCCCGCGACCGCGGCGGCAAGGGCCCGGCCCCGGAGCGTGGCCGTCCCGCCGGCGGCCCCCAGCAGTACGCCGCGGCCCCGGCCGCCCCGCGCGGCCCCGCCCTGAACCTCCGCAACCCGGTCTTCGCCACCGAGCGTGAGCTGCTCAAGCTCGCCCTCCAGCGCCCGGAGCTGGTCTCCCCGGCCTTCGACGCGTACGGCGTGGACGAGTTCACCGCCCCGCCCTACGCGGCCGTGCGCCAGGCGATCCTGGACGCGGGCGGCGCCGAGTACGGCGTCCAGGACCCGCAGGAATACCTGATCCGCGTCCGCGACGCGGCACCCGACGACACGGTCCGCGCCATGGTCACGGAGCTGGCGGTCGAGGCGATCATGCGCCGGGCGGTCGACGAGGTGTACGCGGGCGAGGTGCTGGTCCGGGTGCGGCGCCGCGCGGTCGAGCGCCGTGTCCGCGAGGTCAACGGCAAGCTGGCCCGCCTGTCGCACCACGCCGACCAGGCCGAACTGTCCGCCGTGCAGAACGAGTTGTGGGTCCTCCAACAGTACGACCAGGCCTTGCGCGAACACGGCGCGGCAGCCCTGTAGTCAGCGGTCCCTCCGCGAACACACCCGTTTCCCGCGGGGGGTGCTGAGGCTTCCGGATGACCGCGCGGTGACCGGCCGGACGCAAAAAGTCATCGCACGCCCCTCGTGGGGACGATGTGTCGTACCCCACACTGGGGGGCGGTGCCTGAGTCCTCGGAGCGCGGCCGGCCCGTCGGTGACGGGTCGCACACCCCCGCGGTTCCGCTCATCGCGTACGGGACGGACAGCGGCGAGGCCGTCGACTCCGCCCCTGAAGTACCGCTGCCCCACCCCCAGGCAGCGATCATCCTGGAGGTCGCCCCCGTGCAGACCCAGACCCTCACCCAGACCGACACGGACGTCGCCGGAGCAGCGCCGGACGCGGATCTGCTGGTGGCGATGCCCGCGCGGAGCCTCGTCGGGCAGCGCCCCGGGACCGGTCCCGAGGAGCCCGTCGAGGCCGGGCCGCCGGACGTCGTGGAGCCGGCCGAGCCCGTCGACCCGCGGGTGCGGCCCGAGACCGGCGGTCCCTCCTCCGACCTGTTCCGCCAGTACCTGCGGGAGATCGGCCGCATCCCGCTGCTCACCGCCGCCGAGGAGGTGGAGCTCGCCCGCCGGGTCGAGGCCGGGCTGTTCGCCGAGGAGAAGCTGCGGCTCACCCCCGACCTGGACAGCCGGCTCGCCCACGACCTGGACCGGCTCGTCGTCATGGGCCGCATGGCCAAGCGCCGGCTGATCGAGGCGAACCTGCGGCTCGTGGTGTCCGTGGCCAAGCGGTACGTGGGACGCGGGCTGACCATGCTCGACCTGGTGCAGGAAGGCAACCTCGGGCTGATCCGCGCCGTCGAGAAGTTCGACTACGCCCGCGGCTTCAAATTCTCCACGTACGCGACCTGGTGGATCCGGCAGGCCATGTCCCGGGCGCTCGCCGACCAGGCCCGCACCATCCGTGTGCCGGTGCATGTCGTGGAGCTGATCAACCGCGTGGTGCGCGTGCAGCGGCGGATGCTCCAGGAGCGCGGCTACGAGCCGACCCCGCAGGAGGTCGCCGCCCATCTGGACCTGCCGCCCGAGCGGGTCGGCGAGGTGCTGCGGCTGGCCCAGGAGCCGGTGTCGCTGCACGCGCCCGTGGGCGAGGAGGACGACGTCGCGCTCGGCGACCTCATCGAGGACGGCGACGCCGCCAGCCCCGTGGAGTCGGCGGCGTTCCTGCTGCTGCGGCAGCACCTGGAGGCGGTGCTGTCCACGCTGGGGGAGCGCGAGCGCAAGGTGGTGCAGCTGCGCTACGGCCTGGTCGACGGACGGCCCCGCACGCTGGAGGAGATCGGCCGCATCTTCGGGGTGACCCGCGAGCGGATACGGCAGATCGAGTCCAAGACCCTCGGCAAGCTCCGCGACCACGCCTACGCCGACCAACTGCGCGGCTACCTCGACTAGCCGGCGGGGTGCCGGAGGAACACCTCCGGCACCCCGGGGCTCAGTCGACCTCCGCGACGGCCTGCGCGAACTGGGCTTTGTACAGCCGGGCGTACGCCCCGTCCGCCGCCAGCAGCTTGTCGTGCGCGCCCTGTTCGACGATCGCGCCGTTCTCCATGACGAGGATGGTGTCCGCGTCGCGGATCGTGGACAGCCGGTGCGCGATGACGAACGACGTACGGCCGTGCGCGAGCCGGGCCATCGCCTTCTGGATCAGCACCTCCGTCCGCGTGTCCACGGAGCTCGTCGCCTCGTCCAGCACCAGGATGACCGGGTCCGACAGGAACGCCCGCGCGATGGTGATGAGCTGTTTCTCGCCCGCGCTGACCCCGCTGCCCTCGTCGTCGATGACGGTGTCGTACCCGTCGGGCAGGGTGCGGACGAACCGGTCGGCGTGCGCCGCACGGGCCGCCTCCTCGATCTCCTCCCGGGTCACCTCGCGCGACGCGCCGTACGCGATGTTCTCCGCGATGGTGCCGCCGAACAGCCAGGTGTCCTGGAGCACCATGCCGATCCCGGCGCGCAGTTCGTCCCGCGTCATCCGCGCGATGTCCACCCCGTCCAGGGTGATCCGCCCGCCGGACACCTCGTAGAACCGCATCAGCAGATTGACCAGCGTGGTCTTGCCGGCGCCGGTCGGGCCGACGATGGCGACCGTGCGGCCCGGCTCGACCGTCAGCGACAGGTCCTCGATCAGCGGCTTGTCCGGGTCGTAGCGGAACGACACGTGCTCCAGCTCCACCCGCCCGCGCAGCTCCTCGGGACGTTCGGCGGGCGACGGGTCGGACTCCTGCTCCTGCGCGTCGAGCACCTCGAAGACCCGCTCCGCGGAGGCCACGCCCGACTGCACCAGGTTCGCCATCGACGCGACCTGCGTCAGCGGCATCGAGAACTGCCGCGAGTACTGGATGAACGCCTGTACGTCCCCGATGGACAGCGACCCGGACGCCACCCGCAGACCGCCGACGACCGCGACCAGCACGTAGTTGAGGTTCGACACGAACATCATCAGCGGCTGCATGACACCGCTGTTGAACTGCGCCCGGAACCCGGCCTTGTACAGCGCCTCGTTCTCCTCGGCGAACTTCCGCGCCGACTCCTCCTGCCGCCCGAACACCTTCACCAGGGCGTGCCCGGTGTACATCTCCTCGACGTGCGCGTTGAGCGTGCCGGTGGAGCGCCACTGCTGCACGAAGTGCGGCTGCGACCGCTTGCCGACCCGGGTGGCGACCACGAACGACAGCGGCACCGTCACGAGCGCGACGAGCGCCAGGATCCACGAGACGTAGAACATCATCGCCAGCACGCCGATGATGGTCAGCAGCGAGTTGATCAGCTGGCCCATCGACTGCTGCAGCGTCTGTCCGATGTTGTCGATGTCGTTGGTGGCCCGGCTCAGCACCTCACCGCGCTGCCGCTTGTCGAAGTACGACAGCGGCAGCCGCGACAGCTTCGTCTGCACGTCCTCGCGCATCCGGAACATGGTGTGGTTCACGGCCCGGTTCACCAGCCGCGTCGCCACCGCCATCAGCAGCCCCGCCACGCCGAACACCGCCAGCGCCAGCAGCAGGACGTGCCCCACCGCGGTGAAGTCGATGCCCTGCCCCGGTGTGAAGTCGGTGGAGCGGAGCATGTCGGCGACCTGGTCGTCGCCGCGCTCCCGCATCGACTCCAGCACCTGCTCCTTGGTGGCGCCCTCCGGCATGTCACGGCCCACGATGCCCGCGAACACCAGGTCGGTGGCTTGTCCCAGGATCTTCGGCCCGACCACGCTGAGCCCCACGCTGATCACCACACAGGCCAGCAGCCCGTACATGGTGAGGCGTTCCGGTCCGAAGCGGCCGAGCAGCCGCTTCCCGGACCCCTTGAAGTCGATCGACCGCTGGCCGGGTGCGACCCCCGCCGCCATCCGGCCCCCTGGCCCCGCCATCAGGCCGCCTCCGCTTCCGTCAGCTGGGAGAGCACGATCTCCCGGTAGGTCTCGTTGTCCGCCATCAGCTCGTGGTGCCGGCCGGTGCCGACCACCCGGCCCTCGTCCAGCACCACGATCCGGTCGGCGTCCCGGATGGTCGCCACCCGCTGGGCGACGATCACCACCGTCGCCTCGGCCGTCTCCCGCGCGAGCGCCGCGCGCAGGGCCGCGTCGGTGGCGTAGTCGAGCGCGGAGAAGGAGTCGTCGAAGAGGTAGATCTCCGGGCGCTGCACCAGCGTCCGCGCGATGGCCAGGCGCTGGCGCTGACCGCCGGAGACGTTCGTCCCGCCCTGCGCGACCGGCGCGTCGAGCCCGCCCTCCAGCCGCTCCACGAAGTCCTTGCCCTGCGCCACCTCCAGCGCGTGCCACAGCTCCTCGTCCGTGGCGTCCGGATTGCCGTAGCGCAGATTGGTCGCCACCGTGCCCGCGAACAGGTACGGCTTCTGCGGCACGAGCCCGACGGTCCGCGCGAGCAGCGCCGGGTCGACGTCCGCCACCGGCACCCCGTCGACCAGCACCTCGCCCTCGGTCGCGTCGAACAGCCGCGGCACCAGCCCCAGCAGCGTGGACTTGCCGCTGCCGGTGGAGCCGATCACGGCGGTGACCTCGCCGGGCCGCGCCACCAGATCGACCGCCCGCAGCACCGGCTCCTCGGCGCCCGGGTAGCGGAAGCCCGCACCCCGGATCTCCAGATGCCCGTGCCGGCGCAGCTCGGTGACGGGCGCGACGGGCGGCACCACGCTCGAGGAGGTGTCCAGCACCTCCTGGACGCGCTCGGCGCACACCTCGGCGCGCGGCACCATCATGAACATGAAGGTGGCCATCATCACGGACATGACGATCTGCATCAGGTAGGCGAGGAACGCCGTCAGGTCGCCGATCTGCATCCCGCCGCTGTCGATGCGGTGCGCGCCGAACCACACCACCGCGATCGACGACAGGTTCACCACCGTCATGACCACCGGGAACATCAGCGCGAGCAGATTGCCGGTGCGCAGCGACACATCGGTCAGCTCGGTGTTGGACCCGTGGAACCGCCGCTGCTCGTACGAGTCCCGTACGAACGCCCGGATGACCCGGTTGCCGGTGATCTGCTCGCGCAGCACCCGGTTCACCGTGTCCAGCCGCTCCTGCATGGTGCGGAACAGCGGTCGCAGCCGGCGCACGATCAGCGTCACGCAGACGCCCAGCACCGGCACCACCGCGACCAGCACCCCGGACAGCGGCACGTCGAGACCGAGCGCCAGCACCACACCGCCCACGCACATGATCGGCGCCGACACCATCAGGGTGAACGTCATCAGGGCGAGCATCTGGATCTGCTGGACGTCGTTCGTCGTCCGTGTGATCAGCGACGGGGCGCCGAAGTGGCCCACCTCCCGGGCGGAGAAGGACTGCACCCGGTCGAACACCGCGGCGCGCAGGTCCCGCCCCAGGGCCGCCGCGGTCCGGGCCCCGTAGTACACGGCGCCGACGTTGCAGACGACCTGCGCCAGCGAGATGCCGATCATCAGACCGCCGTGGCCCAGGATGTAACCCGTGTCACCTTGGACGACACCGCTGTCGATGATGTCCGCGTTCAGCGTGGGCAGGTAGAGCGTGGCGCAGGTCTGCAGGAACTGCAGGGCCACCAGAAGGGCGATGGGTCTTGTGTAGGGCCGTAGGCGGTCACGTAGAAGTCGTATGAGCACGCTGCATCTCTCGGAGTGGAGGAAGGGGCCGATCGGTTGCCCGTGGCCCCTATCGTCGAACACTCCACCCGCGTTACCTCAACCCATTTACGGGCCCCCGCGCGCCGCCCCCGCGCGGCCGCCTACTGCTGGAACGCCCCCGGATGCGTCTGCTCGCGCACCGCCACGTACTGCTGGCGCACCGCCTGACCCACCGCCAGTTCCTCGCCCGGGTCCAGCACCTGTGCCACCGGACCCGGCCACACCGGCGGGGTCCGCGGATCGAGGGCGCCCTGCGAGACGCCGAGCGCCCAGGCCGCCTGCCGGGCCGCGCCCGTCGCGGCGTAGTCCGCGGGCTGCGGCACGACCACCTGCGCCCCGAACAGCGCGGGCGCCGCCGCCTGCACGGCGGGCAGTTCCGCCGCGGGACCGAGCAGGAACACCCGCCGCACCTCCACGCCCCGGCCGCGCAGCACGTCCAGCGCGTCCGCGAGCCCGCACAGCATCCCCTCGAACGCCGCCCGCGCCAGGTGCTCCGGCCTCATCGACTCCCGCCGCAGCCCCGCGAGGGTCCCGGCGGTGTGCGGCAGGCTCGGGGTGCGCTCGCCCTCCAGGTACGGCAGCAGCACCAGCCCGTGCGCGCCCGGTGTCGACTTCATCGCCAGGTCGGACAGGCTCTCCAGGTCCGGCAGCCCCAGCAGTTCCGCGGTGCCGCGCAGCGCGCGCACCGCGTTCAGCGTGGTGACGACGGGCAGATGCATGCCGGTCGCGTCGGCCAGCGACGTGATCATGCCGCTCCGGTCGACGAGCGGCTCGGGGTGCACGGCCATCACCGAGCCGGACGCGCCCAGCGACACCACCGCGTCGCCGAGCCCGATGCCGAGCCCGAACGCCGCCGCCATGGTGTCCGCCGTGCCCGCGGAGATCATCAGCCCCTCGGGGGTGGTGCCGGCCGCGTCGGCCGGGCCGATCACCTCCGGGAGCATCGCCTGGTGCCCGAGCGCCAGCTCCACCAGGTCGGGCCGGTAACCGCCGGTCGCCGCCGCCCAGTAGCCGGTGCCGGAGGCGCCGCCCCGGTCGGTGGTCCGGCGCACCGGCCGGCCCAGCAACTGCCACACCAGCCAGTCGTGCGCCTGCAGCAGCACGGCGGTGCGGGCCGCGTTCTCCGGTTCGGTACGGGCCATCCAGCGCAGCTTCGTCACCGGCTGCGCGGCGCCCGGCACACAGCCCACGGCCTGCGCCCACGCCTCGCGCCCGCCCAGCGCGTCGACCAGATCGGCCGCCGCGACCTGCGCGCGCTTGTCGCCCCCCGTCATCGCCGGGCGGACCGTGTTGCCCTGCGCGTCCAGCGGTACCAGCGCGCCCGCCTGCGCGGACACCCCGATCGCCTGCACGCCCTCCAGCAGCCCGCCGCTCGCGGCCTCGCCCAGGGACAGCAGCCAGGCCTGCGGGTCGACGTCCGAGGAGCGGCCGGTGTCCGGGCCCTGCACCGGGTGCGGGGCGTACCCCTGCCTGAGCACGGCTCCGGTGTCCGTGTCACAGACGACGATGCGAGTGAAATCGGGCGCACTGTCCAACCCGGCGACTATCCCCATACGGCGATTTTGCCGCATGGGGAGGGGTGCGGTGTCCGTCAGGTGTTGCTCGTGCCCCAGTCGTCCTCGGCCGGGCCGTGGGCGGTGCGCTCCCGCAGGGCGTGGACCCGCTGCGCGACCGAGTCGGGCATACGGTCCCCGACCTTGTCGCTCACCACGTGGTACGCCTTGTCGGCGAACTCACGGCTCTGCTGGGCCGCGGACTCCGCGGTGTTGCGCACCGCGGGATTCTGCGCCAGCTGCAGCGCGGACCTCTTCATCTGCTCGTAGCGCTCCCGCCCGGCCTTCGTGCCCAGCACGTAGCCCAGGACGGCTCCGGCGACGAACGTGAGCCGGTATCGCATGGCGGCCACCCTTCCCGTTGTTCCAGTCTGCGTGGGTCTCCGGCGCGGCGACGGGCCGGGGAGTACCGATTGGCGAAGCACCCCCCTGCTTGCGCTAATGTATGTGTCGCAGCGAGCACGCGCCCCCTGGCGGATACCCAGGCGGGTGCGTTCGATGCAGAACGAGGCATTCCTCCGTAGCTCAATTGGCAGAGCAGCCGGCTGTTAACCGGCAGGTTACTGGTTCGAGTCCAGTCGGGGGAGCTCGGTCCTCCGTAGCTCAATTGGCAGAGCAGCCGGCTGTTAACCGGCAGGTTACTGGTTCGAGTCCAGTCGGGGGAGCATGCTGAACGAGGACCCCTAGGGGTCCTTTTTCATGTCCGGTGGAACCGCGCGCGGCGCGGCGCTGTCTTCATGGTCAACAGGGCCGTACGCAGCCGACCATCCGAAGCAGGAGATCGTATGAGCGGCTATGCTGCGGCAGACGGCGCGCACACATGTACGCGACACGCCGCTATGGGGCGGTAGCTCAGCCGGTTAGAGCAGCGGACTCATAATCCGTCGGCCGTGGGTTCGAGTCCCACCCGCCCCACCACGTCACGGTTCACCGGAACCGTCGCCCCCGAGCCGGGGTCAGCCGCCTTCGTGCGTCCCCCGTACGGCGTTGTCGTCGGACGCCGACGGGGCGTCCGACGGATCACGCTCCCCTTCCGCCTGCGACGGCGTGGTGTGCACCACGTCGGGGGTCGTCCATTCGCTGTCGTCCCGGTCGCCCTCGGCCTGGGACGGAGTGTGCTCGCTCATCGTGCCGCCTCCCTGTCGCGGGACCCGTCGGTTACGGCGACTACGAGTACCCCGCGCGCGGCGATGTCACCGCGCCGCGCGGCGGGCGAGGGCGCGGGCCAGCGCCGTGCGCACCTCCGGCGGCGGGGGAGTGCCCTCCGCCGCCGCGCAGGCCGTCAGCGACTCCGCCACGGTGCGCAGCTTGGTGTTGGACAGCTGCGACGCCTCCCGCAGGATGTGCCACGCCTCGTCCGAGGTGCAGCCGTACGTCGCCATCAGGATGCCGCGCGCCTGGTCGATGACCGGGCGGGACGCGATGGCCTGCCGCAGCTGCTCGACCTCCTCCTGGAGCAGGTGCAGCCGCTCCTGGCGCTCCAGCGCCACCGCCGATCCGGCGGGCGAGGGGCGCGGCGCGGGGGAGCGCAGCGGGTCCGTGGTGTCCAGCCCGGCCAGCTCCAGGATGCGGCGCGGCTGGCCGGTCCAGCGGGACGTGGTGACCGGCATGGACCGCCGACGCGCGTGGTCGCGCAGCACCTCCAGGAACTCCAGACCCGCGGTGTCCATGAAGTGCACGCCGCTCATGTCCAGGTCGACCCGCGCCGTGCCGGCGGGCAGCGCCGCCAGCTTCTCGGCCAGCATCTGGGCACAGCCGCGGACCAGCTCCCCGCGCGGGGCGAGCAGCGCCCGGTCCGCGTCCATGCGGCCGCCGATGACCAAGGTGTCCTGCCGTCCCGGAGGGAAGGAAGCCGCGGAAGTCATGTCACCGCCCTGTCGGTGCTCGTGGGTGGCCGGCCGGGCCGTCCCGGCGGTCCCGGCCGCCGCCGGCACCCGCGCGAGAGGCCGCGCACCGTACTGCTGCGCTGCGGATGCGCCTGCCCGCCCTGAGCCGCGGTACACACCGCGCCGCGGGAACGGCCGGGAACGCACGACGGCCCGCCCGCACGGATGCGGGCAGGCCAGAGGGAGGAAGGGGCGGCGGGACGGAGTGGGTCTCAGGCGCCCAGCGGGTCCAGGACCATGGGGGCGATACGGCCCTCCAGCATGGCGCCGAGCCCCTCCACGGCGCACAGCTCCGGCTGCTCCGCGATGTGCACCGGCATGCCGGTCGCCTGACGCAGCATCTGGTCCAGGCCCGGCAGCAGGGCGCTGCCGCCGACCATCATGATGCCGCGGTCGGCCAGGTCGGCGACCAGGTCGGGCGGGCAGTCCCGCAGCACCTTGCCGATGCCGTCGAGGACCGCGGTGAGCGGCGTCTGGATGGCCCGCCGCACCGCCGCCGTGTCCACCTTCACCGACCGGGCGAGCCCGGTGGCGACGTCCCGGCCGTGGATCTCCGTGACCTCCGGCCCCTCCGGCGTCAGCCCGTTCCCCTCCAGCGCCAGCTGAAGCGGCCGTACGGACTGGCTCGGCAGCATCAGCTCGTGCTGGTGGCGCAGGTGCTGCACGATCGCCGCGTCCACCGCCTCGCCGCCCACCGGGATGCGCTCGGCCCGCACGATCGAACCGAGCGACAGCACGGCCACCTGGGTGGCCGCCGCGCCGCACACCATGATCATGGTGGCTTCGGGCCGCTCCACCGGCAGCCCGCACCCGACGGCCGCCGCGATCAGCGTGTCCACCAGCTCCACCCGGCGCGCGCCCAGCCCGACCAGCGTCTCGATCGCGGCGCGCTGGGCCAGCGGGTCGGCATCGTGCGGGGTGCAGGCGGCCGCCCGCAGCCGGGGCCTGCGGCGCAGGGCGCGGCGGGTGCGGTCGCCGATGAGCTGACGCAGCATCCGCTGAGCCATCTCGATGTCGACGACGGTGCCGCCGGTCACCGGCCGGACGACGCGGATGTAGTCGGGGGTGCGCCCGGTCATCTTCTCCGCGAACTCGCCGACCGCGATCAGCGCTCCGGTACGGGTGTTCACGGCGGCGACGGACGGCTGGTCGACGACGAGGCCGACGCCCTTGACGTACACCCGGGTGCGGGCCGCGCCCAGGTCGACGGCGAAGTGGCAGCGGCGCAGCTGCTCCAGACTGGCGGTCACGGCAGTTCCTCCCGAGTGCGCGGCCTGCGCCCGCCGGGCGGCGGGCCTCCTCGCATCGTGCGCGCCGGGCGGGGGCGGCGCCTTTTCTGGGGGGCCGGGAGAGGGGCCGCCGAACGGGGGGAGTCGGTCGGCGACGGCGCCGGGCGGCGGCCGGAACTGCCCCGAGGGGCAGCGTCGCCGCACCGTGCGGACCCCTTCGGGCAGAGGTCCGCACGAGGGCGCCGAACGGCCGATCCGTGCTGGTCGTTCTTCTGATGACGCTTCAGGACCTCACGTGCGAAGAGGCGATTCCGTGAGTCACCACGAGCCCGCCCCGCTCGGAGGGCCGACGAGCGCGGGCTGACGTTCCCGCAGCACTCCCTGACCGTGCGACAGGCGGCCGCCCACGCCGCGGGACCGAGGGGGCTCCAGGCGCCCGCCGGGAACGCCGCCGTCGTGCAGATGCTCCGGCAGGCCGGTCACCTGGGTGACGAGGAGCAGCACCCGCCGCGGGACCGGAGCTCGCCGCCTAAGCACCCTCGGGTCCCACGATCCCCCGCACCACCCCCAGCTCCACCAGATCCTGCGGCCGGACGTGCAGGGCGTCCGCCGTGGACTCCGCCTCCGACGCCGGGCGTTTCAGGATCGCCGCCGCCAGTTCCGGGGCGATCACCGAGAAGTAGCTGTCCGGGGCGGCCCATGTGTTGCCCGGCGCGGCCAGCGCGAGCGCGCCGCCCGAGCCGCCCTCGCCGATGACCAGGGTGGTCAGCGGCGTGCGCGCGGCGGCGACGGCGGCGAAGAGGTCCGCGATGGCCGCTCCCGCACCCTGCCGTTCCGCCTCCGCGTCGCCCGCCGCGCCCGGGGTGTCCACCAGGGTCAGCACCGGGATGCCGAGGCGGTCGGCGAGACGGATCAGACGGGCGGCCGTGCGGTAGCCGGCGGGGCGCGTGGCCGTGCCGGTCTGGGCCGCGTAGGCGACCGTACGGCCCGCGTGGTCGCCGAAGCCGCAGAGCATGCCGTCGGGGTCGGCGCCGCCGCAGCGGTCGCCGGAGAGCTGGACGCGGGACGTGAAGTACGCGTCCAGGTAGGCGGCGGCGCGCGGGCGGCTCGGGGCGCGGGCGCGGCGGACCGCGCCCCAGCCGGTGGCCGGCAGGTCCCGGTCGCCCAGCGCGTGCGGCGGCGGGGCCGGGTCGGCCGAGGGGCGGGTCAGCAGCCGCAGCCACCGGCCGAGAGTCGTGCGCAGTTCCTCCGGCGGGACCAGCGCGTCCGCCGCGCCCGCCGCGACCTGCGCCTCGGCCGTGTACGCCGTGGGGTCCGCGTCCGGCGGGCGGACCCGGGAGCCGGCGAAACCGACCTGCGCTCCGGGAAGGGCGAGGACCACGTCCGCGCCCGCGCCCAGCGTGGCCCAGCCGCCGCCGGTCGTGGGATCCCGCAGGACGGCTGTCTGGAGGAGCCGCGCCTCGCGGGCCCGCGCCGACGCGCGCGCCACCCGCTGGAGCTGCGTCAGGGCGAGCATGCCCTCCTGCATGCGGCTGCCGCCGGTGGCGACCAGGGACACCAGCGGCAGCCGGTGCGCGACGGCGTGCGCGTACGCGGCCTCCAGGCGGTCGCCGGTGCCCTCGCCGAGGGAGCCGCCGAGGAAGCCGAACTCGAACGCGATCAGCACGGCCCGGACGCCCTCGACGTCCGCGACCCCGCAGACCACGGACTCGTCCTCACCGGTGCGTGCGGCGGCGCGGGAACGGGCCTCGCCGTAGCCGGGCCAGCCGAGCGGGCCGTCCGGCGCCGACTGCCGCTCCGGGTACGGCAGTTCCCTGAACGTGTCCGTGACCAGGGCGAGGACCTCGCGGGCCGACGGGCGCTCAGCCATGCGTCAGCGCCCGCTTCATGATCTTGCCCATGTCGTTGCGGGGCAGCACGTCGAGGTGGCGGACGGCCCGGGGCCGCTTGTGCGGGGCGAGGCGCGCGGCCACATGGTCCGCCAGCTCCTCCAGGCCGGGCGGGGACTGCGGGTCGGACGGCACCACCCACGCCACGATCCGCTCTCCCAGGTCGGCGTCCGGCTCCCCGGTGACCGCCGCCTCCTTCACCCCCGGGTGCTCCAGCAGCGCGTTCTCGATCTCGCCCGCGCCGATCTTGTACCCGCCGCTCTTGATGAGGTCGGTGGCCTTGCGGCCGACGATGCGGACGTCGCCGCCCGGGTCGCGGACCGCCATGTCGCCGGTGCGGAACCAGCCGTCGGCGGTGAACGCCTCCGCGGTGGCGTCGGGACGGTTGAGGTACCCGGTGAACAGGTTCGGCCCGCGCACCTGGATCTCGCCCACGGTCTCGCCGTCGTACGACGTCACCGGGGTGCCGTCCTCGTCGACCAGCCGCAGTTCGACGCCGGGCAGCGGCACGCCGACCGAGCCGGGGCGTACCTCGCCGTCGACGCGGACGCTGGTGTTCATCAGCGTCTCCGTCATGCCGTACCGCTCGACGACCCGGGCGCCGGTCGCCGCCGTGATCCGCTCGTGGTCGTGCACCGGCAGCGCGGCCGAGCCCGACACCAGCAGCCGGGCGCCGGACAGCGCCCGCACCAGCTCCGGTTCGGCCGGCAGGGCCTCCGCGATGCGGTGGTACATCGTCGGCACGCCGAACAGCATGGTCGCGCCGGAGTTCAGCTCACGGGCCGCGCCCTCGGGGGTGAACCGGCCCAGGTGACGCACCGACCCGCCGCGCCGCAGCGGACCCAGGGTGCCGAGGACCAGGCCGTGCACATGGAACAGCGGCAGGCCGTGCACCAGCACGTCGGCGTCGGTCCACCGCCAGGCGTCGGCGAGGGCGTCCAGCGTCGAGGCGATCGAACGGCGGGGGATCACCGCGCCCTTGGGCGGGCCGGTGGTGCCGGAGGTGTAGACGATCAGGGCCGGGTCCTCCGGGTCGCGCTCCCGGTCGTCGGGCACGGAACCCGGGCCGGCGCCGCGGGCCGGGTCCACGCCGACGCGGGTCAAGGCGGCCGGCGCGTCCGGCAGGGCGGCGCCGGGCGCGGCGAGGAGCACGTCGGGGGCGCTGTCGCCGAGGATGTGGTCCAGCTCCCGCTCGCCCGACTTCGGGTTGAGCGGGACGACGACCACCCCTGCGAGCAGCGCGGCGGTGACGGCGACGGCGGTCTCCAGGGTCGGAGTGGCCCACACGGCGGCCGTGCGCACGCCCTTGAGGTCCCCGGCCACCGCGCCGGCCGCGGCGGCGAGTTCCCCGTACGTCAGTGAGCGCTCGCCGAAGCGCAGGGCGGGACGGCCGGCGGAGCCGCCGGCCGGGTCGTCGGTGAGGGCCGGGAAGAGAGAGGACACGCGTCGTACTCCTTGGGTCGCTGTCGTCGCTGTCGTCGGTCGTGGCTGTCGTCGACGGCCGCCGTCGCGCGGCCGGGGCCCGTCGGGGGCCGCCGGGTCCAGGGTGTCCTACCCCCGGCAGGGCACCACCATCACCAGCGACACCACCGCCGGTACGAACGGTGCTGGACAACGCCAGTACGTCGCAGGCGCCACGGTCCGCCCGCGGTTGTTAGCCTCCTCGCGGAGCGGAAGTGGTCGTGGGAGGGGTGAGGCGGCGTGGTGCGTGTCGCGCTGGTGACCTGTGCGGACGGGCCCGACGTGGCCGAGGACCGGGATCTCCCGGTGCTGGTGCGGGCGTTGAACGAGGCCGGGGCGCAGGCGTCCGCCGAGGTGTGGGACGACGCCGGCGTCGACTGGGCCCGCTTCGACCTCGCCGTGATCCGCTCCACCTGGGACTACAGCTGGCGGGCGGCCGAGTTCACCGCGTGGGCCGAGCGGTGCGGCGCGCTGACCCGGCTGGCCAACCCGGCGGACGTGGTGCGCTGGAACACCGACAAGCGCTACCTCGCGGACCTCGCCGCGGCCGCGGTGCCCGTCGTGGAGACGACGTACCTGGCGCCCGGGGACGCCGTGGAGCTCCCGGACGACCACGAGTTCGTGGTCAAACCGGCCTCCGGCGCCGGCGCCCGGTTCGCCGCCCGCTACACCCCCGACGAGCACGACACCGCCGTACGGCATGTGCGGCGCATGCACGGGGACGGGTTCACGGCGATGGTGCAGCCGTACGTGCGGGCGATCGACAGCGGCGGGGAGCGGGCGCTGCAGTTCTTCGGCGGGACGCTGCTGCACGCCAGCAGGAAGGGACCGGTGCTCGCGCCCGGCACCCCCTACGACCAGCGGAAGACGGCCCACCCCGACCTGACCGGATGGACCCCCACGTCGGACGAACTCGCCGTGGCCGAGGCCGCGTTGTCCGCCGTGCCCGGCGCACCCGAGCTGCTGTACGCGCGGGTGGACCTGGTGGACGGCGACGACGGGCGGCCCCGGGTGATGGAGCTGGAGCTGGTCGAGCCGAACCTGTTCCTGTGGCTGCACCCCGAGTCGCTGCCCGTGGCCGTGGAGCGGATCATCGAGGCGGCGGGCCGCTGACGCCCGTCCGCTGGAGCAGCCCCCAGGTGAACTCCGCGGCCACCTCGTGAGGCCGGCCCTCCGCGTCCGGGGCGGTGAACGCCAGCCCCCACCGGGTGGGCGCCGAACCCTCCAGCGGGCGGGCCGGGGCGAAGGCGCGGGCCACCTCGTCCACCGTGCACGACCAGGGCGTGAGGTCTTCCAGCGTGCGCAGCGCCGGCACCGGCGCGCCGGGCGCGCGGACCAGCCACTCGTTCCACACCGCGCCCCCGCCCGCCGGGGTCAGCGCCTCGAAGCGCAGGTCCGGCCAGAGCGGCAGCGCCCACCGCCACGCCTCGCAGTCCAGATCGCCGACCCGGCGCGGGGTACGCGACTCCGGCTCGCCGAGCACCGAGCGGTACCGGGACAGCGCCGGGCGGGGACGCGGCGAGCGGACCATGGCCTGCCAGCGGCGGTTGGCCTCCCGCATGTCGGTGAGGGAGGCGCCCAGCGTGCGCCGGGCGTCCTCCACCAGGCCGGGGTTGTGGTCGGCCATGCGGCGCAGCAGCACCAGCTGGAAGTGGAACGGGGTGAACGGTTCAGGTGGGCGTCGTCCGGTGGGCACGGAACCCATCGTCGCCCACCGGAGGCTCTCCCGGGCGGCGGCCGTCCGGGAGGAACAGCACCGAGTTGACGTAACGGGGGCCGCGCAGCCGCCCGTACGGCACGATCCGGCGCACCAGCCCGTGCGTGGCGACGTACGCGGTGCGCTCCTGGTGGGCCTCCAGCGGGAAGCGGGACAGCGGGATCCAGGTGCCGGCGGGCAGCACCCAGCCGTCGTAGCCCAGCAGCGACAGGTACGTCACCACCGGGGCGACCGGCTGGATGCGCGACTCCAGCTCGACGAACAGGGCCGGCCGGTCGCGCGCCAGGATGCCGGTCGCCCCGCGCAGCACCGCCGGCTCGCTGCCGTCCACGTCGATCTTCAGGAAGCCGACGTCGCGCAGTCCCAGGTCGTCCAGGGCGACGCAGGTGACGTCCAGGGCGTGACCGTGGATGTCCCGGCGGACCAGCGACGACACGCCCTGGGCGCCGGCGTCGTCGTCCGGCAGCCACAGCCGGGCGATGCCGGGCCGGTCGGAGGCTGCCGCGCGGATCACCCGCACGTTCGGCGGGGCGGTCGCACCCAGCAGCCGGGCCAGGCGGGGCACCGGCTCCAGGGTGACCACCCGGCGGGCGTGGCGGGCCAGCCGGTGCGTCCACGGGCCGTACCAGGCGCCGACGTCCACGGCCGTGTCGCAGCCCGGCGGGCACAGGTCGGAGAGGCGGGCCAGCTCGGGCTCGAAGCGCGGGTAGACCGCGCGGGCCGTCGCCGCCACCAGGCGCGCGGGCAGCACGGACGCCGCCCGCGCCGCGAGCGTGCGCCGCCCCGTCACGGCGCCGTCCCCGGGGCCTCGGCCGCGCGGGCGAGCAGCCGCTCGTGCTCCTCCTCCGGCACCTGCTCCCCGGACGACGGCAGCAGCTGCGGGATGCCGCCGACGACCGGGTAACGGCGGCGCAGCCGCGGGTTGTACAGCGCCTCCCCGTCCTCGTCGTCCGCGGCGAGCAGGCGCAGCGGCCCCTTGTCGAGCGGGCAGGCGAGGATCCTCAGCAGCGGGTCGTCGGGTTTCACGGTGACGTCAACTCCTCGGTGTGGCGGGGGACCTGGGCGCGGTGTCGTGCTTGGGCATGGCGAGCAGCACGGTCACCGCGAGGACGGTCCCGAGCACGCGCAGGGCCAGCCGCAGCGGCTCGTGCGGGAGTTCCTCGCCGAACGACAGCGTGCCGAGCACCGCCGTGAACAGGCAGGTGACGGTCGTGCACACCGGCACGATCAGCGAGGCCCGGCAGCGCTGCAGCGCCGCCTGCGACATCACGAGCCCGAACGCCCCGGTGAACAGCAGCAGATACGGGTACGGGGAGCGGAGCAGGGCGAAGGCCGACGCGCCGACGCCGGCCGTCAGGTGGCCGGAGACGCCCTTCACGGCGAGCGAGCTGACCCCGTAGAGCAGACCGACGGCCACCCCGTACTCCACGCCGGTGGTGGGCAGCCGGTGCCGGTGGCGGGCGTTGCGTTCGGCGGAGGAGTACAGCCACACCCCGGCCGCCAGCGCCGGCACGCACACCAGCAGGATCAGCGGGTACGGCGCGTCCCGGCCGACGGTGTCGGCGTCCGCGCCGCTCTCCCGCAGCGACAGCACCACCATCAGCAGCGCCAGCAGGATCGCGCCGAGCGCGTACCGCTCCCGGCCGCTGGTCTCCTCGCCCAGCAGCCGCGCCGACAGCAGCACCAGCAGCACCAGACCGGACACGAACAGGCCCTGCGCGGCGGCGATCGGCAGCGTGCGGTACACGGCGAGCTGCGCCGCGAACCCGGCCGCGAGGGCCAGCGAGCCGCCGATCCACAGCGGGCTGCCCAGCACCAGCCGCAGCAGCCGGGCCGGCCGGCGCACCGTCACCTCGGGCAGCGCGCCCAGCGCCCGCTTCTCCAGCACGAACCCGGCGCTGTACAGGACGTTCGCCAGCAGCGCCGCGCCCACTCCCCACCACATGTCCCCCCGCCCCTCTCATGTCCGCCGCGCGTGCAGCAGCAGGATCGACGCGAGCGACGGCGCCGCGCAGGCCAGCCGGTCCAGCGGCCGCAGCACGCGCGGCACCCCGTGGAACGGCGCCCCCTCGAGCGTCACGACGGTGAAGCCGGACGCGGCGGCGAACTCCCGCAGCGCGCGGGCGGTGTACAGCCGCAGATGGCCCACCACCTCCGTGCCGGGCCGGCCGTGGATGCCGCGCAGGCTCACCTCGGAGAACACCGGCTGCACCCCCGCGAGCAGCAGGCCGCGGTTGTACCAGGCCGCCAGGTTCGGTGTGGACAGCATGAGGTGACCGCCCGGACGCAGCACGCGGCGGATCTCGTCGAGCGCCGCATCCGGGTCGACCAGATGCTCCAGCACCTCGCTGAACAGCACCGCGTCCGCCGCCCCCGACGCGAACGGAAGCCCCCCGCCGCCCAGTTCGCCGCGCACCGCGTACGGCAGCCGGGTGTGCGCCCGGGTGAGGGCATCCTGCGACCAGTCGACGCCGATCAGCCGGTGGCCGCGCAGCAGCGGTGCCGCGGTGGCGGCCGCGGTGCCGTCTCCGCAGCCGATGTCCAGCACCGTGCGCGGTCCGGACCCGTCGGCCGGACCCAGCGCGCGGGCCAGCATGCGGGCCTGGCGCAGACTCCGGGAAGGGCCCGAGGCGACGGGCACGGCGGGGTTCTCGTAGAAGTCGCGCAGCCCGGGGGGCGGGGACGGCGTGCTCGGGGAGCCGGTGGTCGTGGTTGAGGTCGTCGCCACTCAGGTCGCCTCCGTGGTCCGCAGGTGGTGCGCGAACAGCTCGCGCAGACGCGCCCCGTCACCGTCCCCGAGCAGCGCGCTCGACCAGCGCAGGGCCAGATGCAGCCGGCCCGCCGTGGACGCGGTGGTGAACGTCAGCCCGCGCGGCATCCGGGCGGGCGCCGAGAACCACACGGCCCGCGCCCGGCCCGCGTCCTCACCGAAGTCCAGGGGGTACGGGACGCGGCCGATGTTGCTGAGCAGCGTGGTCGACGTCCACGGCGCCGCCGCCCGCCGTACCGCCCGGGTCAGCGCGGCCCGGCAGGCGACCGGCGCCCACGGAGCGGTCAACAGTGCCGCGCCGTGCCCCAGCTGGGGGCGGGGGAGGGCTTTCAGGGCGCGGGTGCGCAGGGCGGTGCGGCGCAGCAGCTCCGGCACCGCGTCCGCGTCCAGCTCCTCCGGAGCGAAGGCCACGTCGACCAGGCGGGTGCCGTTGCCGATCGGCATGCCGCTGTCCCGGGGCCGGTCGTCCACCGGCATGGTGATCCGCAGCGGCCGGCCCCGCCCGGCGCCACGCTCCCGGTTCCATTGCGCCACGGTCAGCGCGGTGGCCGCCATCAGCTGGTCGTTCACCGTGTACGGGGCGCCCTTCGGACGGCGCGGCAGCGGCAGCTCCGTGACGATCAGCCCGTTGCCGGGCGCGGGGCCGGGCGCGCCGCGTGCCACCCGGGCGGGCCGGGTCCACGGGGACGGGGTGTCCCACGGGACGGGCGGCGCGTCCGGGGGACGGACGGGCGGGGCGGCCGGCTCGTTGTCCCGCCCGCCGTACAGCTCGGCGGCCGTCGCCAGCACGCGCAGGCAGGCGGGGCCGTCCATCGCGGTGTGGTTGACGGTGAGGACCAGGACGGTGCCCTCCGCCTCCCCGCGCACGGCTTCCAGCCGGACCGGCGGTGA
The DNA here is from genome assembly GCF_022696125.1 of Streptomyces sp. GB4-14. Lineage (NCBI taxonomy): Bacteria > Bacillati > Actinomycetota > Actinomycetes > Kitasatosporales > Streptomycetaceae > Streptomyces > Streptomyces sp. GB4-14. Next base: position 4,545,214 of record NZ_RZHO01000002.1, read on the forward strand.
CAGGGCGAGCGGGGGCGCCGCGCGCAGCGCCCGCCTACGGGCGTCCCGCAGGGCGTGCTCGCCCGGCACCGGGAAGCTCACCGGCTCTGCGTCCGGCCCGTCGGTCGCCTCCCACTCGTAGCGCCGCCGGTACCAGCGTCCGGGCGCCTCCCGCACCAGACTCCGCGGATGCCGCCGCAACGCCTCCGCGAACGCCTTGCGCAGCCGCCCCGGATCCAGGTCGCCGGGGAGATGGACCTCGATGTGCACGGTCTCCGGCTCCTGGTGCTGCAGACAGTGCCGGGAGATCTCGTCGACGACGGGGAAGGGGATACGCGCGGGGCCGCCGCCGGCCCGGGTGGACACGTTCATGCGCGACCTCCCGCGCCGGGGCCGTGTTCTCCTCGCTCGCCGCGGGACGGGAGCGGTGGGAGGAAGGGGCGTACCCGGGCCGCGGGGGGCCGTGAAGGCTGGGAGCCGGGGTCGGGGTGCGTCGGGGCGGGCAGAGGCGCCGTGGGCTCCGGGGGCAGGGGCTGCCGCTGCCCCGTGTCGCCGTCGTCCGGGCCCGGCTCCCCGCCGGTGGGCGTCTCGTCGCGTTCATGGCCCGCGCCCAACGTCACCAGCCCCGCGAACAGACCCGTCAACGCCAGTACTTGAGCCACATGCCCGAACGCCCCCTCGCCCGCGCGGACCGCGCCTCCCGCGCCCACCGCCGCCACGAGGCCCGCTCCCGTGAGGGTGGCGAAGGCCAGCGGGGGAAGCAGGGAGCGGCGGCGCCACGCGAGCAGGGCCAGGGGCGGGAGCAGCAGGGCCCACCAGCCGGCGATCACCACGCCCGTCAGCGTCACCGCGACCGTGCCCAGCCACACCCCGGGGGGCGGAGGCGCCGGTTGCGGGGCGTCCGGGTTCTCCGCGCGGCGGCGCCACAGCAGCAGGCCCGCCAGCGCCACGATCCCGGCGCCGCTCGCGACCAGTGCGGCGCCGTACGTCGTGGCGGGCTCGTAGGAGAGCTTCAGCGTGCCGCCCTCGCCGGCCGGGACCAGCCAGCCCTGCTGCCACCCGTCCAGGCGCAGCGGGGTCAGTTCCTCGCCGTCGAGTGTGGCCTTCCAGCCGTCGTTGTGGTTCTCGTGCATCGTCAGGTACGAGGCGGCGCCCGGCCCGACGAGCACCTCGCGGCGGTCGCCCGCCCAGTCCCGCACCCGCAGGTCGCGCTCGGTGGCGGCGCGGTCCGGCACGGTCCCCAGGGTCAGCGTCACCACGGTCGCGGTGAGCGGGCCCGCGTCACCGGCTTCGATCTCGTGCGGTCCCGCCGCGAGTTCCAGACCGGGGACGGTCCGCCCGTCGCGGCACGGCGTCACCGCGACGGGCCGCCGCTCCACCAGGTCCCGTACGGTGCCGCGCACGGCGGTGTCGTACCGCTCGCCGTCCACCGTCAGCGCCGGGCCCTTGCCGCACGCCAGTGCGAACGCGGGGTCACCCTTCGGCTGCTCCGTGCGCAGGTCGTCCAGGGCGGGGAGGTACGCCTCCGTGAAGCCGGCCGGGAGCTGGAGGTCGTCGCCCACCGCCGGGTTGTGCACGGTGAGCGGGGCGGTGCGGGTGACCGTGATGTCGAGGCGGTCGGTGGTCATCGGCGGGAACCGCACCCAGCCGTTTGCGTCGACGCCCGCGGCCACCGCGCCGGCCGGGGAGGTGATCCGCACCTCTTCGGCCGGCGCCGACAGTCCGCCCGCGGGCGCCAGCACCAGTTCGCCGACCGGCCGCTTCCCCGGCCAGCTCAGCCGGACGGTCGGGTCGTCGCCCGCGATCCACGCGGTGGTGAGGTCCCCGTCGGTGAGGTTCCGCGCGGACAGGCCCGCGCTCAGCCGCGCCGTGGAGTCCGCCGTCGCGACGATCCTCCGCCGCTGCCCGGGCGCCACCTCGTACAGCAGCCGGTCCAGCGCCTCGCCCGGTACCGCCACCGCGCGCGCCCGCACCGCGTACGTCCCTGCCTGGCCGGCGTCGACGATGCGGCGCAGCCCGGACTCGCTGCTCGCGAGGGACAGACCGGTGGGGTCGGCGGCCCGGTGCAGCGACACGATCCGCGCCGGGGCCGCCGTGTCCTTGCCGTCCTCGGGCAGCCGCAGCAGCCGCGTCACCTTCACGCCCGGCAGCTCCACCTCGGCGAAACCGGCGCCGGTGACGCCGGGGCGCGGCACGGTCGAGCCGGTGATCGTGAGCTTCATCCAGCGGGTGGGGCCCGCGGGCGCGTCGATCCGCTCCCGCTCGCCGTCGACGCGCAGGAACGCCGTCGCGGAGCCGTTCTCCGTCTCCACCCGCACCTCGGTCGGCGCCGCCCGCACCCCGTTCTGGCGGAGCGGGGTGACCCGGATCGTGTCCGGCATGTCGTAACGGCCGTCGAAGGCGATCCGCAGCCACTGCCCGTCCGGGGTGTCCTCGGCGCCCTCCGCCCAGCCGGTCGCCGGGTCGCCGTCGAAGGCGTGCACCGGGTCGTACTGCGGCAGATGGAACAGCCAGTTGCCGTAGGAGGACGCCGACACCTCGCGGGCGCCCCGCAGCTCGGCCACCGTCTGGTGCTCCTCGCCCTCCACGGGGAGGATCTGGCGGGGGCTTTCGCCCGGGTCCTGGGCGGCGTCCGGGGCGTTGCGCTCCTCGGGTGTGTACGTGTACGACGTGTTCGAGCTGACCAGCCCGAACCGGGTGTCCGCGCGGCGCAGCCCGTCACCGGTCACCTGCACGGCAGGGACGCCGAGACCCGGATGCGCGTCGCCGGTCAGCACGGCCGGCCGGCCGCGCAGCTCCTTGGCCGACGGCAGCAGCGACTCGGGCCCGCCGGACACCACGGCCGTGTCGGCCACCGGCAGCAGCTCCGCCCGGCCCGGCCGGGGCGCGTCGGCGCCGGCCGGGCGGTAGATCTCCACCGCGCGCTGCCGCGGGTACAGACCCTCCACCTGGAGCGGGGTGTCCGGCGCGATGACCCCGCCGGTCGTCACCGGGCCCAGCCCCTCGACCCGTTCGTACCCGGACTGCTCCAGGGCGCGCTTCACCGTCGCCGTGGGCACCTGGCCGAGCCGGTCCGGGTCGAGGTCGTTGCGGACGACGACGTAGTGCACGCCCGCCCGGCTCAAGTAGTCGGCGAGGCCCGGCACTTCACCGCCGGTCAGCAGCGCCTGCTCCACCGCGTCCAGGGCGCGCCGGTTGCCGGGCGTGCCGAAAGGCACGTAGTCGCGCTGCGCCCACGGGGAACCGGCGACCACGTCGAGCGGCTGGTCGATCGTCGATCCCCAGGTGTGGATGCCGTGCGCGGTCGCCGGCACCACCAGGGCGCGTGCGTCCGGCGAGTTCCGCTCCAGCCAGTCGGCGGTGGCCCGCCAGTACGCGGGGATCTCCTGGAACGAGCCGGGGCCGAGCACCTTGCCGCTCACGTACGGCCAGGCCAGCCCCGGCAGCACCAGCACAGCCGCGAGCACGGCCGCCGTCCGCGCCCCCGGCCGCCGCCGCGCCCCCCGGCCGGGCACACCCCGCCCGGCGAGGTGCGCCAGACCGAGGACGAGGGCCAGCGCCAGCCCCGTCTGGAACTTGTAGATGTTCCGGAACGGCGACAGCCACCCGTCCAGCCAGTCCTGCACCGTCCCGTGGAACGGACCGCCGGACGCGCCTCCGTACCCGGCGAGCAGCACCAGCACGGCCGCCACCACCGTCAGCACCAGCCAGCGCCGCTCCGGCATGTCGCGCCGGGCCAGACCCGCGAGCCCGAGGCCCGCCGCGCACGCGGAGCAGACGACGACCGCCGCCGAGGACGCCACCGCCCAGCCGGCCGGCAGCCACGGCTCGCCGAAGTGCAGATACGCCACCCAGTTCCCGGCGCCGCGCAGCGCCTCCGTCGCCGCCATCGTGTCGGTGGTGGTGCGCGCGGTCTCGATGTACGGGAGGAAGTTCTCGCCGTGGACGCCGAGCAGCAGCAGCGGGATCCACCACCAGGCGGTCGCCACCGCCACCGCGGGCGCCCACCACGCGATCAGCTTCCGCTTCCGCGCACCCGGCGGGCGGGACAGCAGGTACAGCCCGACCGGCAGCAGGGACGCCAGCGTGGAGGCCGCGTTGACGCCGCCCATGAACGGCACGAGGAGCGCCGACCGCAGCGCCGCGACCCGGGCCGCGTACCGCTGGTCCACCAGCGGCAGCAGCACCCACGGCAGCAGCGCGCCGGGCAGCGCGGCGGCCGACGTGGAACCGACGACCGCGGTGAACACCGGCCACAGCGCGTACGCCGCCGCCGCGACCGGCCGGGACGCGCCGCTGCCGACGCGCAGCCGCTCCGCGAGCCGCAGCGCGCCCCAGAACGCGGCCGTCACGATCAGCGACATCCACAGCCGCTCCGCCAGCCACACCGGCAGCCGCACCAGATCGGCCAGCCAGTAGTACGGCAGCATCGGCCACAGATAGCCGGTGTACTGGTCGGCGATCCCGCCGAACGAGCCCCGGCTCTGCCACAACTGGCCCAGGTCGGCCAGGAACCGTCCCGGGTCGACGGTGACGCCGAGTTTCGTGTCGAAGGTCTGCCGTCCCGGCCGCACCGCCACGAGCAGGATGAACACCGCCGCCCAGAAGCCGAGCAGCCAGCGGCGCGAGCGCGGGCCGCGCGGCGGTCCCGCCGCCGTGGGGCCGGCCGGGACGGCGGTGGGAGGGGGAGCCTGGACCGTGGTCGTCATGCGGGACACCGCCGGAGGATGAGGAGGAGGTTCCAGGTGGCGAACTCGCGGAGGCCGGGCACCTGCACCACGGCCTCCGTCAGGAAGGGCCAGTAGCGGGAGCGCGCGGAGACGATCCGCACGTCGTCGCGGGCGCGCACCCGGCGCAGGGTGGGGCCGACGTGCACGGCGAACAGGTTCTCGCCGAGGGTGTGCTTCGCGGGCCGGCCGGTGCGGCGCTCGTACCGGGCGCGGGCCCGCCCGGCACCCAGGTAGTGCCAGGGCGCCCACTCGTGACCGCCCCACGGGGACAGCCAGTTGGTGAACGACACGTAGATCAGCCCGCCGGGACGGGTCACCCGCACCAGCTCGCTGAGGAAGGTCTGCGGATCGGCCACGTGCTCCAGCACGTTGGAGGAGAACGTGACGTCCGCGGCCCCGTCGGCGAGCGGCAGCAGATAACCGTCCGCGAGCACCGCGGCCTCGGGCGGCTTCCCGCCCAGCTCCCGCGCGTCGGGCTCGAACAGGCAGGCGAGCGCGCCCCGGGCGCGGAACTCGCGGGTGAAGTACCCGCTGCCGCCGCCGACGTCCACGACGATCCTCCCGGCCACCGGCCCGTCGTACGCCTCCACCTGGTCGACGGCGTCACGGGCGAGGAGGGCGTAGCAGGCGTCCGGGTCGTCCTGCTCGCGCAGGAAGGCGCGGAACAGCGCGAGGGAGCGCCGCAGGGACGGATCCTTGCCGGTTCCCGGCAAGGTGCCGGTGCGTCTCGGAGGGCGGAACCGTGTCACCGCGCGGCCTCCGCGGCGGCCTCCCGGGCAACCGCCCGGAACTGGCGCACGGTGTGCTCCCACCGGTAGCGGGCGGCGACGTCCCGTGCCGCCTTGCCCATGTGGGCACGCCGTTCCCCGGCCAGGGTGAGGGAGATCCACGCGGCGGCGAAGGAGGACTCGCCGCGGGCGAGCACCCCCGTCTCGCCGTCGCGCACGGAGTCGCGGAGCCCGGGCACGTCGAAGGCGACCGCCGGGGTCTCCCGGGCCGCCGCCTCGGTGACGACGAGACCCCAGCCCTCCACGGCGGAGGGGTGCAGCAGCAGCCAGGCCGCGCACAGCAGCCGGTGCTTCTCGGCCTCGGAGACATGCCCGGTGAACCGGACGCCGGGCCCGGCGAGCCGTTCCAGACGCTGCCGTTCGGGCCCGTCGCCGACGATCACCAGGGTGCCGCCGGTGACCGGCCGCACCCGCTCCCACAGACGCAGCAGCAGGTCGATCCGCTTGTACTCGACGAGCCGGCCCACCGCCACGAACAGCGGCTCCGGGGAGCGTTCCGTGCGCGGGCCCGGCTCGGCCACACCGTTGTGCACCACGCGGATCCGTTCCCGCGGTACGCCGATGCGCTGGAGGGCGTGGGCCGTCGACGGGGAGACCGCGACGACCAGGCCGTGCCGGTGGGCCCCCGTGAGGGCCCAGTGCTCCAGCTTCCGGCCGAGTCGCGCGGCGGGGGCCAGCGGGCCGCCGAACCGCATCGGCCACAGGTCGGTGTGCACATGGTTGACCAGGCACAGGGTGGGCCCGCGGTGCCACAGCGGGGCGAGGTACGGCATGCCGTTGCAGACCTCGACCAGCAGGTCGCAGTCGCCGACCTGCCGGGCGAACGCGGAACGGGCGCGCAGGTAGTGGTCGTACGGTCCGCCCGCCGACACCACCCGGTAGTCGCGGAAGGCCGCGGGCCCTCCGCACAGCAGGGTGACCTGGTGGCCCCGCCCGGTCAGGCCGTCGGCGAGACGGTCGACCAGCAGCTCGGAGCCGCCGGCGGACGGACTGCCCAGGTCCCGGTGGGCGAGGAAGACGATCCGGCGCGGATGTGGGGGGAGCGCCGGGGAGGACTGCTGCGCGCCGGGGAGTGCTGTGCGCAGCGAGGACGGCACGTGCTGGGGCATCGGTGCTCCAACTCGTCTCGGTGTGACTCGGCGTCGGGGAGGAACGCGGGGTGGTGCGACAGGGGGCGGGGGGCCGGCGGCCCCGGATCCGGGGCCCTGAGAAGGACCCCGGGACGTCCTGGGCGGGGGGTGTGGACGGTCTGTGAGGGGGTGGGGATGGCACAGTTTTCGCCCAGGCGTTCCCCACGGCTACTCACCGGCGTGACAATTTCCGGCTTTTCTTACTCGGGAGTCACTTCTTTCCGTGAGGGTCACGCGGACGAAGCGCGCGGATCCGGACGCTCCGTCACCTTCCGGCCGCGCGCCACGAGAACGGCGCCGGCCGCGGCGAGCAGGCCGCCCGCCACCGCCGCGCCGAGCGGCACCGTCTCACCGAGCAGCCGCAGCCGGGCCCCGTCGTCCTTCGCCTGCTCCACGGCCGCCCGCTGGGTCTCCTCCGTGAAGGAGATCCTCTCGGCGTCCAGCAGCACCGCCTCGTCCTCGGTCCCGCCCGGGGCGCGCAGCGTCTGGCGGGGCCCCGTCCGCGCGTACAGCACCCGGCCGGTGCGCCGGTCGACGATCAGCTCCACGCCGTGGTTGGCGTACCACTCCTCGGCCGCCACCTGCCCGCCGCCCGGCAGCCCGACGAGGCTGCCGGGCACCAGCCGGGTGCCGGTGCGGGTGGGCGGCACCGAGCCGGTGAAGCGGTAGCCGGTGTGGCCCAGGACCTTCTCGGTCCCCCGGTAGCGCAGCACGACCGTGTCGCCGAGGGTGTTGTCCCACCACCGGTAGGAGCGTTTCCGCACGTCGAAGGGGAACTTCAGATACGCCTCGCCCTGGATGCGCTTCGCGCCGCAGCAGTGCACCGGCTCGGTGGTGCGGCGGTCCAGCACCCAGCGGTGCGGGGTGAACGACAGCGCGTCGTGCGGGTCGGCGGCCGGCAGCGTCCTGTCGGTGTCGACGGACGTGGTGACGTCCCACACCGCCTTGCCGCTGCGCTCGCTCTCCCGGACGTCGCCGCGCACCCGCTGGGTCACGGTGATCCGCTGGTTCGGCACCGTCTCGACCTTCTCCAGGTCGAAGACGCTGCCCCGGCCGGTGTAGACGGCGGTGGTGTCGATGTCGGTGGGATTGACCGCGGCCCGTGGCTGCACGTACCAGGCGAGGAGGGGCGCCAGCACCAGGAGGAAGGTGCCGAGGCCCAGCAGGACCAGGGAGAACGGGGAGACTGAACGGCGCATCCGGGCACTCCAGAGGCTCGGTCGGCGGGCCGCTGAGGGGCCCCGCCGTACGGGACAGTGCGCGTGCGGGAGTCCCCACCCCCTGGAGCTGGGAACCGTAAGCGCCTCTTGACGGAGTGTCAATGTCGTGCCGAGACTGGGGCACGACGGACAGGGGTGGTCGGTCACGTGGGGGTGGGGAACCTCCCCGACAGAGAGGCTGACCCTGCGATGTCCAGACTGCTCGCCGCCTGCCTGACGGTCGCGTTCGCCGCCGTCCTCGCCGTGGGAACGGCGTTCGGAGTCGTGGCCCTGCTCGAGGCCACCCCCGACCAGCCGAACACCCCACTGATCACCTATGAGCAGGCCGACCAGGGGAGCTGACCCGTGACGGCCTCCCGCACCCTGACCGCCCGTTCCGCCTGGCACGCCGTACCGCGCCACCAGGTGCGCCGGTTCGCCGAGATCGCCCTCGCCGAGGCGCCCGCGCTGGCCGAGGAGATCATGGGCGAGATCCGGCGCGAGTACCCGCATCTGCCGGTGGTCCTCGACGACTCCGGCGAGCCGATGGCCCTCATCGGCATCCGCCGCGCCATCGAGGTGTTCGTCCGCCACCTCGCCCAGGGCGACCACACGGTGGGCCGGCCCACCGTGCCGCCCGGCGTCTTCCACGACTTCGGGCGCGGCGAGGGGCTGGGCGGGCGCTCGCTGGACGCGCTCCAGGCGACCTATCGGATGGGCGTCCGCATGGCCTGGCGCCGCTTCGCCGAGATCGGCCAGCGCCTCGACATCCCGCCGCCCGCCATGTACGAACTCGTCGACGCGGGCTACGAGTACCTGGACGGGCTGGTCGACCAGTCGGTGCGCGGTTATGCCGAGGCGGCGGCCCGGCAGGCCGGCGAACGGCTGCGGCTGCAGCGCCGGCTGATGGACCTGCTGCTCGCCGAGCACCACCGGGGCGACCCGGCCGACGCGCTCGGGGAGCGGGCCGCCCGCATCGGCTGGCCGGTGCCCGACCGGGTCGCGGCCGGGGTGCTGCTGCGCCCGGCGCGGGAGGCCGTCGCGCCCGCGGTGGGGCAGGGGGTGCTGCTCGACATGGAGCACGAGCGGCCCCGCATGGTCGTGCCCGAACCCGACGCGGCCGGCCGGCCGGAGCTGCTGCACCGGGCGCTCGCCGGCTGGTCCGGGGCGATCGGACCGCCCGTGCCGGTCACCGAGGCGGCGAAGTCGCTGCGCTGGGCGGAGGCCGCGGTGCGGCTGATGGAGCGGGGGCTGCTGCCGTCCGGTGAGGTGCTGTACTGCACCGAGCACACGGAGGCGTTGGTGCTGCTCCAGCCGGAGGAGCTGATCGACGATCTCGCGCTGCGGTGTCTGGCGCCGTTGGCGCACTGCCCTCCCGCGCACGGGCGGCGGCTGGCCCAGACGCTGCTGGCGTGGCTGGAGACACGGGGCGGGGCGCCGGAGGTCGCGGTTCGGCTGGGGGTGCATCCGCAGACGGTGCGGTACCGGTTACGGCAGATACGGGAGTTGTTCGGTGGGTCGGTCGACGATCCCGACCGGCGGTTCGAGCTGGAGCTGGTGCTGCGGGCGCAGCGGTTGCGGGGGCTGCTGGGCAACGCCGTCGATTAGGGCGGTTCGCCGCCGGGTGCGGGTGGGCGGGGGCTTGTCGCGCAGTTCCCCGCGCCCCTCCCGGGGCGTTGCCCCTGACGTGGGCTATGGCTAGCCTGTGTTCGTCATGCCGATCGTTTGTTGGTATATCGAACGCTAGGAGGGGGCCGGTCGTGGGACGACTTGTGCCAGCCGTGACCCGGGCTCTCGACATACTCGAGCTCTTCCTGGACGGGGACGGCACGCTCTCCGCCCCCGACATCGTGCGCAAGCTGCAACTGCCGCGCACGACCGTCCACGAGCTGGTCACCACGCTCGCCGCCCGCAAGTACATCGTCCCGGTCGCCGGTCAGCCCGGCCGCTACCGGCTGGGCGTCCGGCCGTACCAGCTGGGCGCCCGCTACGCCGAGCACCTGGACCTGGCCGCCGAGGGGCAGCAGGTCGCCCGGTCCGTCGCCGAGACCTGCGACGAGACCGTGCACGTGGCGATCCTGGAGGACACCGACGTCATCTACATCGCCAAGGTGGACTCCACGCACGCGGTGCGGATGGTGTCGGCGGCCGGCCGCCGGCTCCCCGCGCACTGCACCTCCGTCGGCAAGATGCTGCTGGCCTCCCTTCCCGAGCCGGAACTGGCCGCGCGTTTCCCCGACGGCGCGGAGCTGACCGCGATGACCCCGAACAGCATCACCGACCCGGCCGTCCTGCGGGAGACCCTCGCCGAGATCCGCACGCGGGGCGTCGCGGTGGAGAGCCGCGAGTCCAACCCGGACGTGTCCTGCGTCGCCGCTCCGGTGCGCGACCGCACGGGGCAGGTCGTCGCCGCGCTGTCCATTTCCGTACCGATGATCCGCTGGAGCGACGAGCGCCTGGCCGAGCTGGAGCAGCTCGCCGTCAAGGGCGCCGCCGAACTCTCCGAGCGCCTGGGCCACAGGAGCATGGCATGACACTCGCGTTCGACGTCGCGGTCCGCGCGGAGGCGGAACTGGGCGAGGGGGCCACCTGGGACCCGGCCACCGGGCGGCTGCTGTGGATCGACATCCTGAACTCCCGGGTGCACACCTACGACCCCGCCACCGGCCGCCGCACCGTGCGCCGCAGCGAGCAGCACGTGGGCGCGGTCAAGCCGCGCGCGGGCGGCGGACTGGTGCTGAACCTGCGGGACGGCGTCGGACTGCTCGACCCCGACGACACCTTCCGCTGGCTGCACCGCGAGCCGGTCGCGGGCCGCCGGGGCAACGACGCCGCCGTCGCCCCCGACGGCAGCCTCCTCGCGGGCACCATGCGCTACGACGAGGCGCCCGGCGGCGGCACCCTGTCCCGGGTGACCGGCGACGGCGCGGTCACCGTGCTCCTGGACGACGTGACGGTGAGCAACGGCACCGGCTGGAGCCCCGACGGCCGGCTGATGTACTACATCGACACGCCCACCCGCCGGGTCGACGTGTGCGACTACGGCGAGGACGGCACGATCGCCGGCCGCCGTCCGCTCGTGGAGATCGAGGAGGGCGCCGGCTTCCCCGACGGGCTCACCGTCGACGCCGACGGCTGCGTGTGGGTCGCCCTGTGGGACGGTGGAGCGGTGCGCCGCTACACCCCGTCCGGCGAGCTGGACCGGGTGATCGAGCTGCCCGTCCCGCGCGTCACGTGCTGTGCCTTCGGCGGCCCGGGGCTGACCGACCTGTACGTCACCACGGCCCGCGTGGGCCTCACCGCCCCGCACCCGCTCGCCGGTTCCCTGCTGGTGGTCCCGGGCGCGGGCAAGGGCGTCCCCCAGCCCGCGTTCGCCGGCTGAGGCACCTCAGATCAGGCCGGCCGCCTTGCGCTCCTCGGCGGTCAGCGGCGGGTCCGCCAGGGCGGGCTTCAGCGGACCCGCCAGCGCCGCCACGAGCACCCGCGGGGCCAGCAGCACGCCCGGGCCCCGCTCCAGCGACGTCACGTCGGTGACCCGCCGCGCGACGCGGCCGTTCCCGGTGGCCGTGTGCATCAGCCGGCCGACGTACGCGGCCGCCCACCGGTCGCGCGCGGACGGGCCCTCGTGCGTCGGGCCCGGGTAGAACACGTCCTGGCCCAGGGCGAGGTCCCAGGCCGGGACCGCCGGCCGGGCCACCGCACGCTGCGCCCTGCGGGCGAGACCCGGCGCCCCCCAGCCGTGCCGCCGTACCGTCGCGCGCAGCGCCGCCGCCCCCTGCGCCGCCACCGACATGCCGTGGCCGTAGACGGGGTTGAGGGCGGTCAGCGCGTCCCCGACCACCACCAGGTTCTCCGGCCACGCCTTCATCCGCTCGTAGAAGAAGCGGCGGTTGCCGGTGGCCCGGGTCAGCGACACCTCCGTCTCCGGGGTCGCCGCGCCGAGCAGGTCGGCGATCAGCGGATGGCGCAGCTCCTCGCGGGCGTACCGTTCGAAGTCGGCCGTGTCGGAGGTGGGTTCGCCGCCCGTGGTGCCGAACAGGGTGACCAGCCAGCGTCCGTCCTCCACGGGGAGCAGCACCCCTCCGCGGCCCGGTCCGCCCGCCCTCGGGTCCTGCTGCACGTTGACGACCGGGAAGCCGTCCCTGGCCCCTTCCGGGGCGCGGTAGAGACGGCTCGCGTACACCAGCCCGGTGTCCACCTCCCGGCGTTCGGGGGCGGGCAGCCCGGCGTCGGCCAGCCAGCGGGCGGTGCGGGAGGCGCGGCCCGTGGCGTCCACCACGAGACCGGCCCGCAGTGTGCGCTCGGCGCCGTCACGGGCGCGGACCCGGACGCCGGTGACGGCGGTGCGGGTGCCGTCGAGCGAGAGGACGTCGGTCCGGTCGAGCAGCTCGATCCGCCCGTCGGCGAGCACCTGCGCCCGCAGGGTCGCCTCCAGCAGGTCCCGCGTGCACAGCAGCATGAAGTGGGACTCGTCCCAGCGCCGGTACCAGCCGTACGGCGACAGCACCACCATGTCCGTGGTGACCGGCTGGCGGTGGGCCCCCACGGCCAGCAGCCGGTCGACGGTGCCCGGCACGAGGTCCTCCAGGGCGTGCGCCCCGCCCGACCACAGCTGGTGCGCGTGCCGGGCCTGCGGGACGCCGCGCCGAGGCCCGGGTCCGGCGGGCAGCGCGTCGCGCTCCACCACGGTGACCCGGGCGAACGGGGCGAGGGCCCGCGCGGCGAGCAGTCCGGCGACGGATCCGCCGAGCACGACGGCGGTGGCGGGACGTCCGTCCGCGGACGGACGTCTTCTCTCTGGGGCGGCGGGCACGCTCTTCGTTCTCCTGACCTGTCGTCGGTTCTTCATTCGGCGGACGCGCCGCGGGGCACGGCCGCCCGGGGGTCCGCGGCGAGGGCGGCGGCCCGTGCGCGGACCGCGTCCACGACGTGGGGGCGGCGCAGTTCCCGGGAGACGGCGCCGATCTCCCGCAGCAGGTCGGTGGTGTCGGGGTCCTGGGTGCCCTCGTCGTCCGGAGCGCGGCGCCGGGACTCGACGGCCTCCAGGATCGACACGGCGTTCGCCAGCGCCACGGCCCGCTCCGGCGGGAACCCGAGGCCGAGGGCCGCCTCGCGGGTGCGGTCACGCCGTTCCTCGTCGATGTGCCGTGCCAGGGTGAGCAGTTCGTCCCGGATGAAGGTCTCCCGGCGGATCAGGCGCAGCTCCGGGGTGGCGCGCAGCAGGAACGGCACGCCCCTGCCGTTGGCCGAGCGCATCAGCAGGTAGAGCGGGCGGAGCCGGTGGTGGGCGAGCCGGACGCGCCAGCGCTCGTGCAGGAACTGGCCGGCGTGCGGGAGGATGAAGCCCACCGCGATCAGGATGGCCGACAGGCAGGCGACGGGCGGCGCGAGATCGGTGCTGAGCCAGTCCAGGTCGTTCCCGGTCCAGCGGGCGGCGACGGCGGTGAGCTTGGCGGCGTCGAAGACCAGGTTGAGCGCGTAGCCGACGCCCAGGAACTTCAGGCCCCACCGGAGCCAGGCGTCCAGTCCGGCGGTCTGCACCCAGTTCCACAGCAGCCGGCAGGTGATCAGGACGGCGACGGTGTGCGCGAGCAGGTAGAGCAGGATCTGCTCGCGCATGAACGGCGTGGTCGCGTAGTAGGTGTCCAGGTCCCGCAGCCGCTCCTCGGACGCGTCCGCGAGGAAGAACAGCACCCACAGGGCGACGATCACCCCGGAGTAGAGCGAGACCACCCGGCGCATCGCCCGCCGGGTGGCGGCGGAGCGGTCGGACAGCCCGTTGCGCCAGGCGATGATCAGCAGCAGGCAGGAGGCGCAGAAGGCGGTGAGGAGCGAATAGCACCACGGCGCCGATATGTTCGGCACCCCCGTGAGGCGGTTGACCCGGGCGATGGTCGTGGGCGCGACGAAGACGAAGACGGCGCAGGCGAGCAGGAGCAGCCCGCCCACCGCGCGCAGCAGCGGGTCCCGCCACAGCCGCACGATGGTGGGCAGCTTGATGATCAGTGCCGCGGTGAGGACGCCCGTGGGGATCCAGAAGGAGATGTAGAGGTCGCCGAGGACGTCCGACGGGGTGAGGGCGAGCGGGGCGGTCACCGGTGGGTTCCCCGCCGCCCGCGGTAGCCCAGGGCCCGCTGGAGCGGACCGGCGTCGGCGTCCCGGTCGTCCAGGAGGGCGCGCACGGCGGCGGCCATCCGGTGCCCGAACTCGTCGGCCTCGGCCTCGTCGGCCTCGCGGGAGCCGTCGCGCGCGGCCATCGCGAGCGCGGCGTCCCAGTCCGGCAGGCCGTCCGTGAGGACCTGCTCGGCCGCCGTCGGGGCGTGGTGCCGGTGACCGGCGTACATGTGCCACAACTCGTGTCCGAGGATGACCAGTTGCTGCATGGCCTCCGCTCGCTCCTCCACGATGACCAGGTCGAAGTCCTGGAACTCCACCCACAGGCCGGTCACTTCGATCTCGTCCGGGAAGCGTTCGAAGCGCAGGACGACGGGCCGCCCCCCGCGCCGCGAGCTCATCTCCTCGCACAGTACCCGGCACGCCGTCCGGACGTCCGTGAGGGGATCGGGCCGTACGCGGAGCGCGGTGGTGAGATCACCGGCCAGGCGGCGCAGGACGGCGCGGGTGCGGGAGCGCCGCAGCGCGGAGGCGAGCCGTACGGCCCGCGTCCGTGCGCCCGCGCCATCCATCGGATCCCCTCGCCCGTGCGACCGCCGCACCTCAGGCTGTTCGAGCGTACGCGGCCGGATGTGTCCGCGTCACGCGATCCGTGACCGCCGTGGACGGGACGGGGTGCGCGGCGGGCGAGTTCTGTCCGGGGCATTGACGCGTCACCCCCCGGCACTTACGGTCCCGTTCGAAGTTACGGGCGTCATCCGGAATATCGAACATGCGAGGCTCGCGGCACGCGATGAGCAGGGGGGGCAGGGAATGGGGCGACCTGGCCTGGACCGCAGACACCTCCGCCGGATCGTGGCGGGCGTCGCCCGTACCGGACTCGCCGGCCGGTGACGCTCCCGCAGCAGGACCCGACCCGTGGAAAGGACACGATGCGCACCGCCCGCTTCACCCTGGACCCCGCCTTCACCGTCGGCACGGTCGACCCCCGGCTGTTCGGCTCGTTCGTCGAGCACCTCGGCCGGTGCGTCTACACCGGCGTCTTCGAACCGGGCCACCCCACCGCCGACGCCGACGGCATCCGCGGCGACGTCCTGGACCTGGTCCGCGAACTCGGTGTCACCGCCGTCCGCTACCCCGGCGGCAACTTCGTCTCCGGCTACCGCTGGGAGGACTCCGTCGGCCCCGTCGAGGCGCGCCCGCGCCGCCTCGACCCGGCCTGGCGGTCCACCGAGACCAACCGGTTCGGCCTGTCCGAGTACATCTCCTTCCTGCGGAAGATCGGGCCGCAGGCCGAGCCGATGATGGCCCTCAACCTCGGCACCCGGGGCGTCGCGGAGGCCCTCCAGCTCCAGGAGTACGCCAACCACCCCGGCGGCACCGCCCTGTCCGACCTGCGCGCGGAGCACGGCGACAAGGACCCGTTCGGCATCCGGCTGTGGTGCCTGGGCAACGAGATGGACGGCCCCTGGCAGACCGGCCACAAGACCGCCGCCGAGTACGGCCGGGTCGCCGCCGAGACCGCCCGCGCCATGCGCCAGATCGACCCCGGCGTGCAGCTCGTCGCCTGCGGCTCCTCGGGCCGCTCCATGCCGACCTTCGCCGAGTGGGAGGCCACCGTCCTCCAGGAGACGTACGACCTGGTCGACCACATCTCGCTGCACGCCTACTACGAGCCGCTCGACGGCGACGTGGACTCCTTCCTCGCCTCTGCGGTCGACATGGAGGCGTTCATCGAGGACGTCGTGGCCACCTGCGACCACGTCGGGGCCCGTCTGAAGTCCCGGAAGAGGATCAACCTCTCGTTCGACGAGTGGAACGTCTGGTACATGTCCCGCACCGAGGAGCAGGTGAGCGCGCTCGACTGGCCCGAGGCGCCGCGCCTGCTGGAGGACAACTACAGCGTCCTGGACGCGGTCGTCCTCGGCTCGCTGCTGATCGCGCTGCTCCGGCACGCGGACCGGGTCACCGTCGCCTGCCTGGCCCAGCTCGTCAACGTGATCGCCCCGATCATGACCGAGCCGGGCGGCCCGGCCTGGCGGCAGACGACGTTCTTCCCGTTCGCCCAGGCCTCGAGGTACGGCCGCGGCGAGGTCCTCGACGTGCGCGTGGACTCACCGACCTACGCGACGAGGAAGTACGGGGAGGCGGACCTGCTGCACGCGACCGCCGTGCGGGACGAGGACGGCACGCTCACCGTGTTCGCCGTCAACCGCTCCCGCACCGAGCCGCTGCCCCTGGACGTCGCGCTGAACGGGCTCGGCCCGACGTCCGTCGTCGAGCACAGCGTGCTCGCGGACGCCGACCCCGACGCCCGCAACACCCTCGCCGAGCCGGACCGGGTGACGCCGCACGCGGCCGAGGGCACGACCCTGGACGGCGGCCGCCTGTCGGCGGTGCTGGAGCCGCTGTCCTGGAACGTCATCCGGCTGGCGTGACGCGGGCGGCGTGACCCGGCGGCGGGTGCCCGCGCGCCGGTGGGCTCACCTCCCGGGTGGGTCCACCGGCTCGACCGGAATGCCGCCGCGCGCAGCCCCCAGCAGCGTCAGCGTGACCTTGCCCGGTCCTGCCGGGGTGGTCCCGTCGGACAGCACCGCGAGCGCCAGGGTGTTGGCGCCGCGGGTGCGCAGGATGCCGTTCGGCAGGGCGAAGGTGTGCTGCGGGCCGACGTCGTTGACGTACTGGCCGAGGTTCCAGCCGTTGAGGAAGATCTGCACCCGGTAGGCGCGCTCCGGGTCGTCCTCCAGGGTGAGCCCGACCGACGCGTCCAGCTCGGGTTCGAACCCGAGCCGGAAGCGGGTGCGGTACCACGTGACGCCCTGCCGCGACTCCGCGCGCGGGAACTCCACCGGCCGCCAGCGGCGGTCGTCGTGGTCCGGCAGATGCCAGCCGCGCCGCTCCCCGTACAGGCCGCCGTTGTTGAACGGTCCGGTCACCCGCTCCGGGTCGGTGGCGCCCCGCACCCGCCACTCCACGCTGCGGTCGCCGCCCGCGAACTCCACGGCGACCAGCCCGCGCGCGGCCTTGTGGGCGTCCTCGCCGGGCTCCGTGCCGGCGTGCTGCATGGGCCGCACCAGCACCGACAGCACATGCTCGCCGGGGGTGCGCACCGCCTGGGGGACGTCGAACCGGGCCGTGGCCGTCCAGGTGCCGCGCGAGACGGTGTCCTCGTCGGGCGCCGGCATGCGGTGGGTGCCGAGCGGCCGGCCGTCCAGCCAGGCCATCAGCAGCCCCTGCGTGCCGGTGCTGTAGGACAGCGCCACCGACGGGATGCCGCCCAGGTCCTCGAGACGTCCCCGGTACCAGACGTCGCCGTGGTGGAAGCCGTAGTCGTCCGCGAACAGCACGGGCCCGCCCTCGGGCACGGGCGTGGTGCTGTGGGAGGTGGTGCGGTCGGCGACCGTCCAGGCCGAGTCGTCGAAGTCCGGGTCGGACTCCGGGTTCTCGGTGCGGCACCGCCAGCCGTCGAGTGCGGGCAGCGCCACCGCGCGCACGGCGGGCATCAGCCCCTCCATCACGCGGCTGCGGGCACGTCCGAGATAGGTGGGGACGGGCCGGCCGTTCCAGGTGACCTCGGCGATGCCGCGCGGCCCCCACACCTCCACGCCGGTCTCGACGGTGACGTCGCCCGTCAGATGGAGCGTGGAGTCGCGCAGTTCGGCCGAGCGCAGCATCGAGGGGCCGTACACCACGAGCGGCCCGGCCGGGGTCTCGTACGTCCACAGGCGCAGCGCGGTCTCGTCGTCGGCGAACAGCAGCACGAGGGGTGTCTCGGAGTCGCCGTCCTTGACCAGCACCCGGCTCAGGCCGCCCACGCCGAGCGGGGAGACGACGTTCAGCCGGCCCTGGGCGTAGGCCCAGGCGGGTTCGGTGTCCGCGCGGTCGGCGCCCGGCTGCTTCTCGCAGTCCAGCGCGAGCTGGGCGGTCTCCCCGTGGCGGCCGACGAACACGGCCACGTCCTGCCGCCCGGTGGAGACGCAGAGCATCGGCTGGGCCGTGGTGTACGCCAGCTTGCGGTGGCCCAGGCGCAGATCGGAGGCGACCAGCTTGGTGTCGCCCGCGGCCACGGTGACCGGCACCTCGATGCCGGTGCCGGGCAGCAGGGCGCGCACCTCCTCCCCGGTGTCGTTGCGCACCACGAAGAACCGCGCGCCGGTGTCGGGGTTGGCCAGCCGGCGCACCGTCAGCCGGCCGTCCGCGGCGCGTTCCGTCCCTTCCCCGTCCGGTTCCAGCCGGGCCAGGTCGGGCACGGTGCGCACCAGATGGCCGAGCTGCTGGACGGCGGCCATGTTCGGCGCGGGCTGGCGCCCCTCGTCGAGCACCGCCCCGTAGTCGTACGAGGTGTAGACGCCCGGTCCGGGCAGCCAGCCCCACGACGTCCCGCCGAACCCCATGCCGGTGTGGTGCACCGTGACCCGGTCGGCGAGCGCGGTGAGATGACGCCGCCGCTCGTGCGCCGCGTCGTGGCTCTCGCGCACCCGCGCGTAGCCCTCGCCGCCGGACAGCGGCCCGCCCCAGGCGTCGGCCGCCCCGCCCGCCACGGCGGTGAGACCGGCCGTGGGCGGCCCGTCCCCGCCGGTGAAGCCCTCGCCGTCCAGCACCGGCACGTCGATGCGGTCGGCGCGCACCTTCGCCCGCAGCCGGGCCCGGTGGGCGCGCGCCGCCGGGTTCCCGGCCGGCACCGGACGCCCGTCCTCGAGCCGGTACAGCAGCACCGTCCCGCCGCCCGCGGTGTACAGGTGCCGTACGGCGATGGCGTCGACGGCGGCGAGCCACGCCTCGGCGTGCCGCAGGTACTCGGGGTCGTCGGTGCGGGCGGAGCCCGGGGCGGCCGTCAGCCAGCCGGGGAGGCCGCCGGCGTCCAGGTCCGCGCCCAGGTAGGGGCCGGGCCGCAGCACCACGTACAGCCGCTCCTCGGCGGCGGCCGTAAGGAAGCGGTTCAGGTCCCGCACCCCGGTGAAGTCGTGCACGCCGGGCGCGGGGGAGTGGACGTTCCACGGCACGGGCACGTCGACCGCGGTGAAGCCATGGGCGCGCAGCTTCTGCAGCACGTCGCGCCACAGCGACGGGCTGGGCAGCCGGAAGGGGTGGACCTCGGCGGACCACAGCACCAGACGCCTGCCGTCGACCAGCAGGGAGTGCCGGTCGTACGTGACGCGATGGCGCCGGCCGTCGGCCTCCGGCGGCGGGGGCGGCGGTCCGGTCGGCACGACGCCCGGACCCTGCGGGCCGGTCGCCGCCCCGCCGCTGCCGGCCAGCGCGAGACCGAGCGCGGCCGTGCCGGCCAGGGCGGTGAAGGTGCGCCTGCTGAGCTCCAAGGGAGCGCCTCCTGGTCTGTGCCACAAGCGGTGCTGGTGGGTCATTGTCCCCGAACCGGAACGGCCCCCGTTCACACGGGAGTCCCGCCGCGCCCGCGGCGACCGCCGGCGGTGTCACGCGGCGTTCACCGGCGGTATACGGACGGGAGTGAATGGCCGGAGTTCGCCCTGTCCGGCCGTCGTGGCGCTCCGTACGATGCGAGCGCTCCCGGTCTTCACCGCTCCTCCATGCCTCCTTCACGAAGCCGGGGCTGCATGCGCCCGCATGTTTGGCATGTGCATGACGCTTCAATCATCGCACCGCACCAACCCCCCACCCCAAGGACGGAGAACCATGGCTTCAGGCCTGCTCCTCGGCGTCGCGGCGGCCACGCTGCTCGCCGCCGCGCTGCCCGCGCACGACCCGGGCTCCTCGTTCGAGGACCCCCCGCCGGACAAGATCGTCATCAAGGTCGCCACGGTGAACGGGTCGGGATGCCCCGCCGGTACCGCGGCCGTCGCCGTCTCGGCCGACAACACCGCGTTCACCGTGACCTACAGCGACTACCTCGCCCAGGCAGGCGGAGGCTCCGACCCCACGGCCGCCCGCAAGAACTGCCAGCTCAGCCTGCTCGTCCACGTCCCCTCCGGCTTCACCTACGCCATCGCCAGCGCGGACTACCGCGGCTTCGCCGCGCTCGAGCCCGGCGCGCGGGGCACCCAGCGGGCGTCGTACTACTTCCAGGGGTCGCCCAACACCGAGTACCGCACGCACGCCTTCGCGGGCCCGTACGACGACAACTGGCAGGCCACCGACGAGACCGACTGGGCGCAGCTCGTCTACGCGCCCTGCGGCGTGCAGCGCAACTTCAACATCAACACGGAGCTGAGAGTCTCCGCCGGGAACGACCCGTCCAAGGTCAGCTTCATGACGATGGACTCCACGGACGGCGACATCAGCACGGTCTACCACCTGGCCTGGAAGGAGTGTCCGGCGAGATGACGCGACGGCGGGGGCGGGCGAACGCCCGCCCCGGCCCGTGCCGCGACTGCACCGGCGTGGCGAGGACGGACGAGGGAGCCACGTCCGTGCCGGAGTCGCACGGCAGCGTCGACGGACCCGGCGGCCGGCCGATCCTGCGCGACGTCGACGGCGACTGATCGTCCACCCCCCCTGCGACGGCACGACGACGGCGACGACGGCGGCACCCGAGCCGGGCGTCAGCCTGCTGGACCGGAGCGGCGGCCGGCCGGCCGCCTACGGGCCGGGGCGGGAGAGGTCCGCCCTGTCCCGGGCGCCGTCCCCGCTCCGCAGATGGCGCGAGCGCAGGGCCACCTCGAGGGCGAACCGGTGGTCGGGGTCGGCGAGCCGGTCGCCCAGATGGGCGTCCAGCGTCCGCAGCCGGTAGCGGACGGTCTGGGCGTGCACCCCCAGCATCTCGCCGACCTGCTCGGCGGGGGCGCGGGTCGAGACGTGCACCCGGAGGGTCTCGACGAGGCGGTCGCGCCGCTTGGCGGTCAGCCCGTCGAGCGGCGCCAGCTCGCGGGCGGCGAGATGGTCGACCAGGGCGGGGTCGGACAGCAGCCACAGCGTCGTCAGATGGTCCTCGCAGCGGACCAGCGGGGCGTCCGGCACGACGCCGTCGTCGACGAGCTGCAGCACCCTGCGGGCCCAGCGGACGGAGTCCGCGGCCTGGGCGACCGGCACGGTCAGGCCCACCGCGGCACGGGTGCCGGACAGGGCCGTGCCGAGCATCCGGAGGCGCTCGGGGGTGAGTTCGCCCGGCACCAGCAGATGCGGTTGCGGGATGTCGAAGTCGGCGAGGACGTCGCTGTCGAGCCCCGCCTGGATGTGCTCGGGGACCGGGGGGCGCAGGGCGACGAGGAAACACGTCCGGGGCAGTTCCCAGGCGGCGGACGCGCACAGCTCGGACACGGTCGTCCGGGGGAGCGGGGAGGCGGCCAGAAGGAGGTGTAACAGCTGTCTTCGTAACGCGGACACCTCGGACGCGGCCCTCTCCCGCACCTCCGTGTACCCCTCCCGGGTGACGGCCTCCAGCTCCTCGACGTACGCGAACAGGGCGTCGGCGAAGGCGAGGACCAGGGCGGGGGAGAGGTTGTGCTGCCGTCCCAGCGTCTTGGCCCGGCGCAGCGCGATGCGCGCGCCGAGCCGGTAGGCGCCCTGGAGCACCTCCAGGTCACGGCCCTCGTAGGCCTCGACCCGGCCGAACCGGCGCAGGAGGTCGTCGCGCAGCTCCGAGCTGGTGCCGGGGTCGGCCACCCGGTCCACGAAGGCGGTGAGCGCTTGCTCGACACCCTGGCGGATGGCGTGGCCGTCGGGCCCGTTGAGCAGCCTGCCGTACACCGGGTAGGCGCGGGTGACCTCGGTCCGTATCTCGTTCAGCAGTCCCGGCAGCAGGGGCCGCATGAAGGCGGCGAACTGCCGGGGGAGCGGGTCGAGCGGCTCGCCGAGCACCGAAGGACGTGTGATTGAGGGCATGACCGATCCCTTGCTCTCCGACCTGTCCGGCAAGGCGGCCCGACCGGGTTACGCCCCGCGGGACGAGGCCCGGTCGGGCCGCCACGTGCACCGGTCTGAGAACCTGACGGTAAGTCAACTTAATTGTCTTGTACACCTCTTGGGCGGAAACCGCTTCACAGGAGCTTCACCTCACGGCGGAGTGCCAGTGCTCCGCCAGCACCTCGCCGGCGCGGGGAGCGGCGGTGCCGGGGGCGTTCAGGCCGGTGAGGCGGGTCTGCGTGTCGTTCAGGGTCAGGCTGTTGTTCCCGGAGGGCGAGGGCAGCCCGGTCTTCGCGTTGACCGCGGCGTTGATGAGGCCGATGTTCAGCCCGCAGCCCCTGGCGGCCGGGACCGCGAAGGTGCGGTCGTTCTGGGTGGCGCCGGTGAGGTCGATCCGGCTCATCTCACCGGCCGGGTCGGGGGTGCCGTCCCCCTGGAAGAAGGTCATGCCGAACTCCGGGTAGGTCCGGTTCTCGGGCAGCAGCACGATCGGGTCGGCGGCCGTGCCGATGTAGCACTTGCTGCCGAGCAGCGGGTTCTCCAGGTGGATGCGGACCGGCAGGGCGACGATGGGCATGTCGGTCAGGACCCCGGCGGTCTGGTTGAAGTCGTAGGGTGCGCCGACCGACTCCATGGTCGCGGTGATCTTGTTGAGGCTGGAGTTCTCCAGCGACTCGCACAGACCTGTGATGACGGGTACGGAGCTCGGACACATCAGGCCGAGCAGCCCGCCGGGCACGGTGGCCGGTTCGGCGACCAGCGCGCCGCCGGGCGGGGCCACCACCGTGCTGGTGCCGTCCGCGTTCTGCACGATGCCGATCTGCAGGTTCGTCCTCCCGGTGACGACGGTGGTGTCGCCCAGCTTGATGGAGCCGCCCGCGGAGGTGGACACCACGCACTGCGGGGTCTTCTCGAAGCCGTCGGCGGCCCGCATCGCCGGAGCGTCCACGGGGCAGCGCGTGAAGGGGGCCCACTCGCCGTTCAGCGCGGGCTCGGCGGCGGTCGCCGTGCCGAGGGAGGCGAAGGCGCCCAGCGCGGTGAGCGCGGAGACGGTGGCGAGTCTCGTGCGGGGGGTGAACGCGTGCATGGTGGTGGCCTTTCTCGTGGGGAGGGGGCTGCGGGCCGGGCAGCTCAGCGCTCGGCGACCGGGATCTGGTAGGGCTGGAGGTCCTCCGTGCACTGGCCCCTGGTCTCCGGGGTCTCGAACACCGGGACGAGGGGGGTGCACGTCTGGCCCTGGACCTGCTTGATGTGGTTGCCGGGACCGGAGACGGAGGCGGTGAGCAGCCGGTCGAGGTCCTCGTCGCCGGTCCCGCAGCCGGTGAAGGCCGGGATGCTCACCTCGCCGGCCAGCGGACCGCCGGTGAGCAGCGTGTAGCCGACGACGTCCTCGCCGATGGCCTGTTCCGCCTTGCCGTACAGCACCACGTGGTCGCCGGGATGCTTCGCGGGGTCCGGATCGACGGAGGTGAGGGACTTCCCGGTCCGGCAGGCGGGACCCACCTCCAGGGGAACGCCGTTGACCTCGAGTGCGGTGACCTGGGCGACCAGGGGGACCCGTACGTAGGTCTCCGTCGTCATGAACAGGTCGGAGTAACGCATCTTCATCCGCGCGTCGATCCTCATGGGACCGGTCTGCTTCAGCACCATGGTGGCCTTCACCGGGGTGAAGTCGAAGGTGAGGAAGGTGCTGTCGTAGGGCGGGGTCTCCCTGCGCCCCTGGTAGCTGAACTCGCCGTACGTCTCCAGGACCATGACCAGGTGCTCGGGGTCCGGGGGTTCGTCGGCCGGGAGCTGGAACTCTCCCCCGTCGATCAGTACGCAGGACGGCGGAAGGTACGAAGCGGCCTTCTGCTTCTTCACGTTGGCGTAGCCCGTGACGTAGGCGTTGAGCGACAGGGGCGTGGGAGGGTTGTCCTCGCCGTAGCGGCAGGGCGGGACGCCGCGGTCGGCGGCGGCCCCCGGCGCGCTTCCGGGCGTCTGCGCGGACCGTCCCTCCTGCCGCTCCCGCGGTCCGCTCCCCGGCGCGGGGGACGTACCGCCGGGCGCCGGCGCGGACGGCGGGCCGCTCGTCTCCGGCGGGCCCGGGACGGCAGGCACGGTGACCAGCAGCCCGTCGTCCGGCGCGTCCTCGGCGAGGGCGCAGTCCACGGCCGGTACGCCGGTCGCCCGGCCCTCGGCGGAGTCGTCCGCCGGACCGGGCGTCAGGCCGAGCGCCAGGTCGCCCGCGGTGAAGGTCAGGTTGCCGTCACCCCGTCCCGTGACCGAGGGGACGTCGCCCGTCGCGGTGAGCGTCAGCGGCCCGGACGCCGGCAGGGGGACGGGGTCGGAGCCGCCCCGCCAGATCGCCGTGGCGGTGGCCGGGTCCTGGGTGACGGTGACGGTGAGCGCCGTGACGGCGCGCACCTCGGCCACGTCGCTCCCCGCCAGGTCCGCCACCGCCTCCGCCGGGAGCTCCACGGCGGTGGTGACGCCGGTGGGCGAGAACGCCTCGCCCGTCCGGGTGTGCTGCGGGAACTCCGCGGAGATCCGCACCGTCGCGGCAACCGGTCCCGAGGGGAACGCGCAGACGTAGGGGAGTGCGGCGTCGACCTCCTGGGTGCCGGCGGCCGAGGCCGTGGCCGGGATCAGGGCGGCGAGCACGACGAACGCGGCCGTCGACGTGAACGCGGCGCGGGTTCGGCGTGGCCGTGTGGCGGCTCGTGGGGCTCTCATACAACTCCGCTCGGCGGCAGGGACGGTGTCGGTGGGATCCGGGGCGGAGCCCGCGAACGCCCGGCCGGGGGAGGCCGGCCGGGCGGGCGAGCGGGGGCGTGCGGCCTACGGGTTGGAGCCGACGATGGTCGGGACGGTGCTCGTGCCGGCCACCTTGACGGCGTAGTTCCCCTTGAAGGTGGGCTTGGTGCTGGTCGTGACGATCGCGCCGCAGTTGACGGGGTTGCTGACCGCCAGTTCACCGGCGACGCTGTTGACCGCGAGGACGCCGGTGCTGTTGGTGTAGGTGGCCGAGGCCTTGCCCGTCACCGTGAACTTGCAGACGCCGGCGCTCACGTTGGCCTTGACGTTGCCGATGTAGCCCGTGGTGACGCCGGTCGCGGAGTTGTAGTCCACCGCGACGACGTTCCAGGGGGTGACGGCCACGGTGGTGACGTTGCCCAGGACGCTGGTGCACGGAGCACCGGAGGTGCCGAAGTTCATGGTGCTGATGGCGGCGACGTTCGCCGGGTTGCCGGTGGTGCTCGCCATCGTCCCGCCCGCGTTCGAGGCCGTGCAGGTCATCGGGATGGTGGCGGTCAGCACGATGTTGCCGGCGTTCACCGCGGTGAACGAGGCCGGTGACGGGCTGACGGTCCACACCGTGGAGGGCGCCGCCGAGGCGGTGCCGGCGGTGAGAGCCAGAGCGGCCGCGGCCGCACACGCCGCGACGGCTGTTTTCTTCAGGTGATGCGTCATGTCCGGGTATCTCCTCGAGGGTCGGCCGGATGGGACGTGCCATGACGTTACTGGCGGTAAACGCGGCCGAACAATGCGGCGTTCCATGATTCTTCCGGGAAAGGGAACAAGCTGTTCCCTGAGTGAGGGAATTCTCGGCCGTACTCATCACGCGTTGTCAATGAATGCGGGTTCGGCCGGTGTCGGCGAGGCGCTTCCCGGCAGGCGCGCGCGGCAGCCGGGATGCTCACCGGCGGACAGTTTCCAGGGGCGTTCTTGTGCTCCCGCTGACAGGTTCCGCGGGGCGTGGGCCGGTCTCCCGGAAAACTCGGCATGCGGTGTTGCCCGTTGAGGTTACTCGGCCGTAACGTGCCGGTGCGGTGCTCGGCTCCCTGCCGCCGGCCCTCGGCGGACGGAGTCACGACGGACGTGTCACCGGCCTCACCCTCCCGCCGGGCCGGGGCGTTCGTCGGTGGGATCTCGCGCTGCCCCGCCCCCCGGCGGCCCGAGATCCCGCCCCGTCCCCCGGGACAGGCGCCGGGCCGGTGTGTTGTCTGCGTGGTGACAAGTCGCGGCGGGCGAGACGCGCCCGCGGGGTGTGTCACGGACGTCCGCTGGAGGTGGTATGGGAATCGAAGTGGTCGTCGAAGGGCTGACCAAGTCCTTCGGCAGGCAGAACATCTGGCGGGACGTGTCACTCACCCTTCCGGCCGGAGAAGTCAGTGTGATGCTGGGGCCTTCCGGTACCGGGAAAACCGTTTTCCTGAAGTCGCTCATCGGGCTCCTCAAACCCGAAAAGGGCCGTGTCCTCATCGACGGGGTGGACATGGTGAACAGTCCCGAGAAAGACATTTACGAGACCCGTAAGCTGTTCGGTCTCATGTTCCAGGACGGAGCGCTTTTCGGGTCCCTGTCCCTTTTCGACAACATCGCCTTCCCGCTGCGGGAGCACACCCGCAAGAAGGAGTCCGAGATCCGCCGCATCGTCATGGAGCGGATCGAGGTCGTCGGCCTGCTGGGGGCGGAGGGGAAGCTCCCGGGCGAGATCAGCGGAGGCATGCGCAAGCGGGCCGGGCTGGCCCGCGCGCTCGTCCTCGACCCGCAGATCATCCTGTGCGACGAGCCGGACTCCGGGCTCGACCCGGTCCGCACCGCCTACCTCTCGCAGCTGCTGATCGACCTGAACGCGCAGATCGACGCGACGATGCTGATCGTCACCCACAACCTCGACATCGCCGCCACCGTGCCCGACAACATGGGGATGCTCTTCCGGCGTGAGCTGGTCACCTTCGGTCCGCGCGAGGTGCTGCTCACCAGCGACGAGCCGGTCGTCTCCCAGTTCCTCGGCGGCCGGCGCGAGGGGCCCATCGGGATGTCCGAGGAGAAGGACGCGGCCACCCTCGCCGCAGAGGCGGACCGGGCGACGCCCGCCGCGCCCCGGGTGATCGTGCCGCAGCTGGAGCCGTCCCCCGGTCTTCCGCCTCGCCGCGCCGTCGCACGACGGCGCGAGCGTGTCATGAGCATGATCGACACTTTGCCGCCGGCCGCGCGCTCCGCCATCCGGGAGACCTACGCGCGGGACGCGGCGGCGGCCACCGTCACGGCGCCCGCCGCCGGGAGCGGCGCATGATCACCGGTGCGCTGCGCGAGACCGGCCGGCTCTTCGCGCTCGCCGCCGAGGTCGGTCGCGCCGTCTTCCGAAGACCCTTCCAGTTCCGCGAGTTCACCGAGCAGTTCTGGTTCGTCGCGAGCGTGACGATCCTGCCCGCCGCCCTCGTCTCGATCCCCTTCGGCGCCGTCATCGCCCTCCAGGTCGGCTCCCTCACCCAGCAGCTGGGCGCCCAGTCCTTCACCGGCGGCGCCAGCGTCCTCGCCGTCGTCCAGCAGGCGAGCCCGCTCATCGTCGCCCTGCTGATCGCCGGCGCCGGCGGTTCCGCCATCTGCGCCGACCTCGGCTCCCGCACCATCCGCGAGGAGCTCGACGCCATGGAGGTCATGGGCGTCTCCCCGGTGCAGCGGCTGGTCGTGCCCCGGGTCCTGGCCGCCATGGGCGTCGCGGTCCTGCTCAACGGCCTGGTCTCCGTCGTCGGCATCCTCGGCGGCTACTTCTTCAACGTCGTCATGCAGGGCGGCACCCCCGGCGCCTACCTCTCCAGCTTCTCCGCCCTCGCCCAGCTCCCCGACCTGTACGTCAGCGAACTGAAGGCGCTGGTCTTCGGGTTCATCGCCGGCATCGTCGCCGCCTACCGGGGCCTCAACCCGCGCGGCGGCCCCAAGGGCGTCGGCGACGCCGTCAACCAGTCCGTCGTCATCACCTTCCTCCTGCTCTTCTTCGTCAACATGGTGATGACGGCCGTCTACCTCCGGATCGTCCCGCCGAAGGGAGGCTGAGGTCCGATGGCCTCCCCGCTCGCCCTGCTCGACCGCTCCGGCGACCACCTGCTGTTCTACCTGCGGGCCCTGCTGTGGATCCCGCGGACGCTGCGCCGGTACCTCAAGGAGGTGCAGCGCCTGCTGGCCGAGGTGGCCTTCGGCTCCGGCGGCCTCGGCGTCGTCGGCGGCACCGTCGGCGTGATGATCGCGATGACGCTCTTCACCGGCACCGTCGTCGGACTCCAGGGCCACGCGGCCCTCGACCAGATCGGCACGGCCGCGTTCACCGGATTCGTCTCCGCCTACTTCAACACCCGGGAGATCGCCCCCCTGGTGGCCGGCCTCGCCCTCTCCGCGACCGTCGGCGCGGGCTTCACCGCCCAGCTCGGCGCCATGCGCATCAACGAGGAGGTCGACGCCCTGGAGGGCATGGGCATCCGCTCCATGCCGTACCTGGTCACCACCCGCATCATCGCCGGCGTCGTCGCCATCGTCCCGCTCTACGCGATCGGGCTGCTCTCCTCCTACGTCGCGTCCCGCTCCGTGACCGTCCTGTTCAACGGCCAGTCACGCGGCACGTACGACCACTACTTCAACCTCTTCCTCTCCCCGACGGACGTGCTGCTCTCCGTGCTGAAAGTCCTGATCTTCAGCGTGATGGTGATCCTCGCCCACTGCTACTACGGGTTCCGCGCCTCGGGCGGCCCCGCCGGCGTCGGCGTCGCCGTCGGACGGTCCGTGCGCAACGCCATCGTCCTGATCAGCGTCACCGACTTCTTCCTGTCGCTCGCCCTGTGGGGCGCGACCACGACCGTGAAGGTGGCGGGGTGAGATGAGCGGACCCTGGGAAGCCCGAGGACACACGCTGCGCCGCCGGCTCGCCGGAGTGGTGTTCGTGCTGGCGCCCGCCCTGCTGATCTGGCTGGCCGTCGCCGTCCACGACAAGAAGTTCACCGCGTCCGACCCGGTGGTCGTCGAGACCGGCAGCGTCGGCAACCAGATGCACCCGGGCGCCGAGGTGAAACTGCGCGGCGTCGTCGTCGGCGAGGTCCGCGCCGTCGACGCCACGGGCGACGGCGCCCGCCTCACCCTCGCCATGAAACCCGGCACGCTGGACGCCGTCCCCTCCGACGTCCGCGCCCAGATGCTGCCGACCACGCTGTTCGGCGAGCGGTTCGTGGCCCTCGTACCGCCCGAGAACCCCTCGCCCGAGCCGCTGGCAGCCGGAGCCGTCATCCCCCAGGACCGCTCCGCCAACGCCGTCGAACTCCAGCAGGTGCTCGACGACGTCCTGCCGATGCTCACCGCCGTCCAGCCGCAGAAGCTCGCCGCGACCCTGTCCGCCGTCTCCCAGGCCCTGGAAGGACGCGGCGACCAGCTCGGCCGGACGCTCGGCCGGCTGGAACGGCACCTGGCCGCGTTCAACCCGCACCTGCCCGCCCTCAACCGCGACCTCAGGGAACTCGTGAAGGTCAGCCATGTCTACGCGGACGCCGCGCCCGACATCCTCACGGCGCTCACCGACTTCACCACCACCAGCGGCACCCTCGCCGGGAAGGAGGCCGAACTCGCCACCACCCTAGGCACCACGACCCGGACGGCCGAGGACATGACGGACTTCCTGCGCGAGAACCGCGGCAACCTCATCCGCCTCGCCGCCACCGGCCGGCCCACCCTCGAACTGCTCGCCGAGTACTCCTCCTCCTTCCCGTGCACCCTGCGCACCCTCGCCGAGTTCGTCCCGGCCATGGACCGGGCGCTCGGCAAGGGCACCGGCCGGCCCGGCATCCACGTCGACGTCACCTCCGTCGCCGCGCGCGGCGCCTACCGCCCCGGCCGCGACACCCCGGTGTACGACTCCGGCGGCGGGCCGCGCTGCCCCTCCGTGCCCTATGTCGGCGCGCTGCCCCGGCCCGCCGCGCGGTCCGCGTCCGCCGCGGCGGCCGAGGACCTCGGGCCCGTCAACTCCCCGGCGGAGAACGACCTCGTCAACGAGCTGCTCGCGCCCGCCGCCGGCGCGGCCCCCGGCGACCTGCCCAACTGGAGCACCCTCCTCGTCGGCCCCGTCTACCGCGGGACGGAGGTGACCCTCGGATGACCGGCGCCGACACCGGGCACACCCGGCGCCGCCCGCTGACCGGCCCCCTGCTGAAGTCCCTCGTCTTCGTGGTGGTCACCGCCGTCGCCACCACCCTGCTCGGCCTCGGTGTCGCCGGCTCCGGCGCGGGCGGCGGCCGTGTCTACAAGGCCCTCTTCACCGACGTCACCGGGCTCCGGGAGGGGGACAGCGTGCGCGTGTCCGGCGTCACGGTCGGCGAGGTGACCGACGTACGCGTCGTCCAACGACGCCTCGCCCAGGTCACGTTCACCGTCCGCGAGGACCGCAGGCTGCCCCGCTCGACCACCGCCGCGGTGAAGTACCTCAACATGGTCGGCCAGCGCTACGTCTCCCTCGGGCGGGGCAGCGGCGAGCTCGGCGGCACGCTGGAGGAGGGCGCCACCGTGCCGCTGGACCGCACCACTCCCGCGCTCGACCTGACCCTCCTCTTCAACGGCTTCAAGCCGCTGTTCGAAGGACTCTCCCCGAAGGACGTCAACGAACTCGCCGGATCGATCGTGCAGGTCCTCCAGGGCGAGGGCGCCACCGTCGACAGCCTGATCCGCCGCATCGGCTCGCTCAGCACCACCGTCGCCGCCAAGGACAAGGTGATCGGCGCGGTCGTCAGGAACCTCACCACCGTCCTGGACACCCTCAACGACCGCGAGGACAGCTTCGACGACCTCGTCGTCACCCTGCGCGCACTCGTCTCGGGCTTCGACGAGGACCGCGAACCCCTCGGCCGGGCCGTCGCGGCCATGGGCGACCTGACCACCGTGACCGCCGACCTCCTCGACGACGGGCGCGCGCCCCTGAAGCGGGACATCCGCGAACTGGGCCGCCTCTCCCGCAACCTCGGCGACCACACCCCGCAGATCGAGAACTTCCTCGAGCGCACCCCCGCCAAGATGACCGCCCTGGCCCGGCTGTCCTCCTACGGATCGTGGTTCAACCTCTACCTCTGCGAGGCACGGGTGAGCGGCGTGACCACCTCCGACGGTTCCGAACCCCCGACCGGCATCGCCGTCACCGAATCGAGGTGCCGCGGATGAGACGCCCGCGCATGAAACCGGTCAAGGACCGCGACCCCGTCGCCGTCGGCGTCGCCGGTCTGCTCGCCCTCACCCTGCTCGGCGGCCTCGCCTACGGCGCGGACCGGCTCCCCTTCACCGGCGGCACCGGCTACAGCGCCGACTTCACCGAGGCGGCGGGCCTCGACGAGGGCGACGAGGTGCGCATCGCCGGCGTCAAGGTCGGCCAGGTCACCGGCGTCACGCTGGACGGCGCCAGGGTGAAGGTGTCCTTCGAGGTCGAGGACGCCTGGATCGGCGACCGCAGCACCGCCGCCATCGCCGTCAAGACCGTCCTCGGCGACAAGTACCTGGCCGTCGACCCGCTCGGCTCCCGGCCGCAGGACCCCGCCAGCCGCATCCCTTCGTCCCGCACCACCTCCCCCTACGACGTCACCCAGGCCTTCCAGGACCTCAGCGGCACCGTCGACGCCATCGACACCCGCCGGCTCGCGGAGAGCTTCAGAACCATCTCCGACACCTTCGAGGACTCACCGCCCCACGTGAGCAAGGCCGCCACCGGCCTGTCCGACCTGTCCCGCTCCGTCTCCGGACGCGACGCGGAACTCTCCCGCCTCCTCCAGGGCAGCGCCCGCTTCAGCAAGACGCTGGAGAACAAGAAGTCCAGCTTCGAGACCCTCATCGAGGACGGCGGCTCCCTGCTCGGCGAACTCAGGAAGCGGCGGGCCGCCATCAGCGCCCTCCTCAAGGGCAGCCGAGACCTCGGCGCCGAACTGCGCGGCCTGGTGAAGGACAACGAGAAACAGCTCGGCCCCACCCTCAAGGCCCTCGGCCGGGTGACCGGCGTCCTGGAGAAGAACAACGACCAGCTGGGCAGGACGCTCGCCCTGGTCGGCCCGTACTACCGGCTGGTCGGCAACACCCTCGGCAACGGGCGCTGGTTCGACAGCTACCTGTGCGGCGTCGTGCCCCGCGACTACCTGCCGGAGACGTCCCGGCCCGAGACCGGATGCCTGCCGCCCCAGCAGCGGACGGCGGCCGCGGGGAGCGGTGAGCGATGACCCGACGCAGAAAGATCATCGGCGGACTGCTCGCCCTGGTGGTGCTGGCCGCCGGCGGCCTCGCCGCCGCCTCGGCCCTCCGCCCCGAAGGGCTGCGCATCACCGCCTACTTCGACCGCGTCGTCGGCGTCCACGCCGGATCCGACCTGCGCATCCTCGGCGTACGGGCCGGCGAGGTGGAGTCGGTGCGGCCGCAGGGCACCACCGTCCGCGTGGACCTGCGCCTCGACGAGGGGATCAAGGTTCCCGAGAACGCGCGGGCCGTCGTCGTCGCCCCCAGCGTCGTCGCCGACCGCTACGTGCAGCTCACCCCCGCCCACAGCACCGGCCCCGCCCTCGCCGACGGCGCCGTCCTGCCCGCCTCCCGCAACCGCGTCCCGGTCGAGATCGACCAGATCTACGACTCGATCACCGAACTCGCCGACGCGCTCGGCCCGGACGGCGCCAACGCCGAGGGCGCCCTGTCCGGACTGCTGCGGACCGGCGCCGCCAACCTCGACGGCAACGGCAAGGCCATCGGCGACGGCGTCGAGGAGTTCGGCAAGGCGGCCAGGACCCTGGACGGCAGCAGCGGCGACCTGTTCCGCACGCTCCGCAGCCTCCAGACCTTCACCACCATGCTCAAGGACAAGGACACCGACGTGCGCACCGCGCAGGAACGCCTCGACGAGGTCGTCGGCTTCTTCGCCGACAACAAGGACGACCTCACCGGCGCGCTCGAGGAACTCGGCAAGGCACTCGGCCAGGTGAAGACCTTCATCGAGGACAACCGGGGCGAGCTGAAGAAGAACGTCGACCGGCTCGTCCCCGTCACCCGCACCCTCGTCGAGCAACGGGCCTCGCTGGCCGAGGCGCTGGACGTGGCGCCGCTGGCCGCCGGCAACGTCGTGAACGCCTACAGCCCCGACACCCGCACCCTCGACGGCCGCGCGAACCTCAACGAGATCAGCATGGGAGGCCCGCTCCTGCCGTTGCCCGCCACCGGAGCCGCCGTCAGCGGCGACGGACCCGCGACCGAGCGGAAGGGGGAGAGATGAGGCGCGGCACACGGCTCGGCGAACGGGCCGCCTCGGCGCTCGGACGCGGCGCCCTCACCACCGGCCGGGTGGCCGGCCTCACCGCGGGCGGACTGCTCGCCCTCGGCCTCGGCTTCACCCTCGCCGTGGGCGGTGTCACCGTCCTGCCCCGCGGCTTCGACGGCGTCGAGGACCTGCCGCTGCCCGGCGGCGCCGACCTCGGTGACCGCCCCTACACCGTCACCGCCGAACTCGACGACGTCCTCAGTCTCGTCCCGCACTCCGCGGTCCGGGTCAACGACGTCGCCGTCGGCCGGATCAGCCGCATCGAACTCGGCGACGACTGGACGGCCCGCGTCACCATGCAGATCAACGGCGACGTACGGCTGCCCGCCGACGCCACCGCGCGCCTGGGACAGTCCAGCCTGCTGGGCGAGAAGTACGTGCAGCTCGCCGCGCCGCCCGGCGGCGGGAACGGCCGGCTCGCCGACGGCGGCGTCATCCCGCTGTCCCGCACCAGCCGCAGCACCGAGGTGGAGGAGGTGTTCGGCGCGCTGTCCCTGCTGCTCAACGGCGGTGGCGTCAACCAGCTCCGCACCATCACCCGGGAACTGAACGCGGCGCTCGGCGGCCGGGAGCCAGAGGTCCGCTCCATGCTCCGGCGGGTCAACACCCTGGTGACCGAACTCGACGACCACCGGGGGGACATCACCGACGCGCTCGACGCCGTCAACCGGCTCTCCTCCACCCTCGCCCACCGTAAGGACGACGTCGGAACCGTCCTCACCGGCCTCTCGCCCGGACTGAAGACGCTGGAGCGGCAGCGCGGCTCCCTGCTCACCATGCTGCGCTCCCTCGACACGCTCTCCGGTGTCGCCGTGTCCACCGTCGACGCGAGCAAGGACGACATGATCGCCGACCTCAGAGCCGTCGCGCCGACGCTGAAGGAGCTCGCCGACGCCGGCGCGGACCTGCCCGACGCGCTTCAGGTGCTGGTGACCTACCCGTTCACCGACGAGGTGCTGAACGGCGTGAAGGGCGACTACCTCAACGCCTACCTCGGCGTCGTCGCCGTCCCCGGGACCCAGGTGATCCCGCCGATCGACGACCCGCTCCCGCTGCCCTCCGCGCCCGCGACCACCGCACCGGCGTCACCGGAGGCGGGTGACGGCTCGTGATCACCCTCGCCGTACGGCTGAAGAACCTCGCCTTCCTCCTCGTCGCCGTGCTCGCCCTGTCCTACCTCGGGATCCGCTACGCCGACCTCGGCCGGCACGTCGGCGTCGCCGACCACTACACCGTCGACGTGCGACTGCCGCGCACGGGCGGCCTGTTCACCCATGCCGACGTCACCTACCGAGGCGTCTCGGTGGGCCGCGTCGGCCCCCTGCGACTGACCGACGACGGGGTCGTCGCCGAGCTGCGGATCAAGAAGTCGGCGCCCCGCATCCCCGCCGACACCAAGGCCGTGGTCGCCGCGCTCTCCGCCGTGGGCGAGCAGTACATCGACCTGCGGCCCGAGAGCGACGGCTCCCCCTACCTGACGGACGGCGCCCGCATCGACCAGGCCGACACCCAGGTGCCCGCCCCCGTCACCGACGTCCTCTCCCGTGTGGACGACCTGGTGCGGTCGGTGCCGCAGGACGATCTGCGTACGGTCGTCGACGAGCTGGGGGAGGCCTTCGAGGGACACGGCGACGACCTCCAGGTGCTGCTCGACAGCGGCAGCGACTTCGTCGAGGCCGCCGACCGCGCCCTGCCGTCCACCGTCCTGCTCATCGAGGACGGCGAGACCGTGCTGCGCACCCAGGCGCAGGAGGGCGCGGCCATCCGCGGCTTCGCCCGGGGAGCGGAGGAACTGGCCCGCGCCCTCAAGGGGTCCGACGCCGACCTGCGCCGTCTCCTCACGGTCACCCCCGAGGCCGCCACCCAGGTCAGCGGCGTGCTGCGGGACCTCGACCCGAGCCTCGGTGTCGTGCTCGCCAACCTGCTCACCACCGCCGAGGTGGCCGTCACCCGGCAGCGGGGCATCGAGGAACTGCTCGTGACCTACCCGGCGGTCGTCTCCGCCGGCTCCACCGCCGTCGACGGAGGGAAGCTGAACATCGGCATGGCCGTCACCTTCTTCGACCCCCTGCCCTGCACCGCCGGGTACGGCGCCACGCGCTACCGCAACGGCCTCGACCTCGGCACCGCCCCGCCCCTGAACACCGGCGCGGGCTGCACCGCCCCGCCGTCGACGGGCAAGAACGTGCGCGGCTCGGCCAACGCCCCCAAGGGCGGCGCGGTGCCCGAACCGGCCCGCCCCGGCTCCCTGCCCTCCGGCAGCGGCGCGGCGCGGCAGTCCGGCAGCGCGGCGCCGCCCGGCGCGCTCGCCCTGCCCGGACAGAGCGGCGAGGCGCCGCGCGACCTGACGCACGTCCTCGCGCCCGCCCCGGGAGGCACCCGATGAGGCGGGCCCGGATCATCGCCGGGACGGGGCTCGCGCTGGCCCTCGGCTTCTGCGGCACGAGCGCCTGGACGTACGCCCAGGCGCGCGCCGACGACGGTCTCGCGTACGGCAGGGAACGGGACGCCGCGCTCGCCGACGGGCGCCGGGCCCTCGCCGCGCTCACCACGATCGACGCCTCCACGCGGCAGCGCGCCGAGGGGAGCGTCCGGGACTGGCGCCGCGTCTCCACCGGGCCGCTGCGCGAGGAGCTCGGCGCCACCGAGGCCCGGGCGGGCGCCTCGGCGCGCGGCACGGTCACCGAGGCCGCCGTCACGGCGCTCGACACCCGCTCCGGCACGGCGAAGCTCATCGCCACGGTCCGCGTCGAGACCGTCCCGGCCGGGGCGGGAAAGCCGGCCGTCGACCGCAAGCGCCTGGAGGCGGTCCTGGCCCGCACGGGCGAGGACGTCTGGAAGGTGAAGGCGCTGAGCGCCGTCCCGGTCCAGGCGGCCAGGCAGGAGGGGACCCGATGACACGGACGTGGCCGCCCCGCGAGGCCGGTACGGAACAGGATCCCGCCGGGGAGGACGCAGGGACGAAGAGCTCGCAGGAGGGGCGCGACCTCGGCGGCGGCTCCGAGAACAGCCGCCGGGAAAGCGGCCGTTCCCCGGGACCGCGGCTGAGGCGTGCCGTCGCGGCGGGAGCCGTCGCGGTCCTGCTCCTCGGCGGCTGCGGCTTCCTCCACGCGGCCCACCAGCTGCGGTCGGACGGGTCCGCCCGCAACAGGGCGCTCACCGACACCGAGGCCACCAGCCGGGTAGCCGGGGACGTCGGCGACGCCCTCGCCCGGATCTTCTCCTACACACCCGACGGCACCGCCGCCGCCGAGCGCTCCGCACGCACCGCCCTCGACGGGAAGGCCGCCCGCCAGTACGCCACCCTCTTCGACCGCGTCCGCCAGGACCTCACCGCGCAGCGCGTCACCCTGAGCACCCGCGCCGTCCGCACCGGCGTGGTGGAACTCGACGGCGACCGGGCCCGCCTGCTGGTCTTCCTCGACCAGACCTCCCGCCGGGGCGAGGACGCGGCGACCACGGCGGCGGCGCAGCTCACGGTCACGGCACGGCTCGAGGACGACCGGTGGCGGATCGTCGACATCGAAACCCGCTGACACGCGCGGGAGACAGGAGCACCTGATGGAACGACCGGCCCGCCGCCGTGTCCCGCGCCGCCTCCGGACCCCGTACGCGCCGGCTCTCGCTCTCGCCCTCGTCGCCGGCGGTTTCGCCGCGTGGGCCGGCCAGGACTGGTACGGCGCCGCCCACGACGACCGCGCCGCCTACGCCGCGCAGCGGGACCGGGCGCTCGCCGCGGGCGAGCAGGCCGTGCAGAACCTCAACACCCTCGACCACCGTGACCTGGACCGGGGACTGGACCTCTGGGAAGCGTCGACGACGGGGGAGCTGCACGAGCAGCTCACCTCCGGCCGGGACGGCTTCGCCGACCAGGTGAAGGAGGCGAGGACGGTCAGCACGGCCCGGGTGCTGTCCGGAGCCGTCACCGAACTCGACGACCGTGCCGGGCGCGCCCGGGTGCTGGTCGCCCTGCGCGTCACCGTCCGGGCGGCCGACGGGACCCGGACCGACAAGGACAGCCGCATGCTCGGCGAGCTCACCCGGACCGACGGCCGGTGGAAGCTGAGCGCTCTCGGCCAGGCGCCCGTCGGCGGCGCACCGGCCGGCTGACCGGCCCGTACCGCACCGGCCGGCCGCAGCGAGGAGGACAACCACCATGTCGACGACCCGTCACCACATCAACCGCCAGCGGCTCCGCCAGGCCCGCGCGGCCCGCCCGCAGGCCGTGGAGGCCCGCCCCGGCACGCGCGGCGCGGCCGTCCGCACCGCCGTGAAGGCGCCGCCCTCGTCGCACCGGGACGAGGAGAACGGCCCCGCCCGGTCCCGCCGTCCCTGGGGCCTGGCGGCACTCTGCGCGCTGACCGTGCTCCTCGGAGCCTTCGCGGGGTGGGCCCACGCGGAGGCCGAGGCGCTGCGCGCCGAACCCGCGCGGACCAACACCGCGTTGACCGACGTCGCCCGCACCAGCGAGATCAAGGGGCAGGTGGCCGAGGCCGTCGACCGGCTGTTCTCCTACGACCACGCGGATCCCGCGGCCTTCGACCGGGCCGCGAAGGATCTTCTGACGGGGAAGGCCGTCGCCCAGCACCGGGAGTTGTTCGCCGCCGTCCGCGAGCGGGCCGACGCGCGGAAGGCGGTGATCACCACGGCGGTCACCGAGACCGCGGTCGAACGGATCGACGGCGACCGGGCGCGGGTCCTCGTCTACGCCGACCAGAGCAGCGTCGCCACCACCGCACGGACGGCGGGCGCCGAGCAGGACGACGGCGTGTACGCGGCCGCGATGCTCGCGGTGGACACCGTCCACCGCGACGGCCGCTGGCTCATCTCGGCCCTGGACACCTTCGGCCGCACGTAGCCGCAGGGGCGCGGCGGCCGGGCGCGGCGGGACGCCGCCACGCACCTCGGGCGCCGCACCTCCCCGGTGCCACCGGCACACCCGCACCGTCAGGGACTCGGCACGTGCGGGCCATGCGCCCGACCGCACCACGCGCCCCCGGCGCCCGCACCACCCGGCACCCCGCGTGTCGGCCCCGCAGAGCTACTGCGCCATCCGGCGCCCCGCACGTGCCCCGGCAGGGGCGTAGCACGACCCGGCACCTGCTCGTCGGCCCCCGTAGGGGCCCTGCACCACCCCGCACGCCCCCCGCAGGGGCGCCGCACCGCACCCGGATCCGACAGGAGTGACGCCCATGTCCGTACGACGATCCCGACGCCGGTACTCCGGCCGGGCCCGCAGGGGGCTGCGGGCGAGTGTGCTCGCCGTGGCGGCCATGACGGCCCTGACCGCTTCGCAGGGGCCCGCCCTCGTCAGGGACGCCACGAAGGCCCGGGCCGAACCGGCGGGTGACGGCGGGCGGCCGGCGTCCACGGGCGACCCGTACGCGGAGCTCTTCCCGCCGGGTGACGGCTCATACCACACCGAACTCCCGCCCTTGCGCACCGCGACGGCCGCGTCCGCCTCACCCGTGCTGCATCGGCAGGTCCGCGCCGAGTCGGGCATCCCGGCCACCGTGCTGCGCGCCTACCGTGCCGCCGAGTCCTCGGTCGCCAGGACGGACCCCGGCTGCCGGCTGCCCTGGGAACTGCCCGCCGCCATCGGCAAGGTCGAGTCCGGGCAGGCCCGCGGCGGCGCGGTCGACGAGAACGGCACGACGCTCGGCCGCATCACCGGGCCGCCCCTCGACGGACGGGGTTTCGCGTTGATCCGGGACACGGACGGGGGCGCCCACGACGGCGACACCGTCTACGACCGCGCGGTGGGCCCGATGCAGTTCCTGCCGTCCACCTGGGCCCGCTGGGGCACGGACGGCAACGGCGACGGCCGCGCCGACCCGAACAACATCTTCGACGCGGCGCTGGCGGCCGGCCACTACCTGTGCGCCGGCGACCGGGACCTGCGCCGCCCGGCGGACCTGGACCGGGCGGTGCTGAGCTACAACCACTCCCGCTCCTACCTGCGTCTGGTCCGGTACTGGCTGGCGTTCTACAGCGACGGGGTCCACGCCGTGCCCGACGGCGAGGGCGTCGTCCCCCGCAGCCCCGGCGCGGGCGGCGGCACCCCGGCGACCGAACCGGTCGACGACGGCAGCGGGGGCCGTGGCGGAGGCGTCGTCATCGGACCGCAGCCCAGCCCTTCCAGCGGGACCGGACCGTCCCCGCGTCCTTCCCCGTCCGCCCCGGACACCCCCGACCCCACATCGCCGTCACCCGGTCCCAGCACGTCCCCGACCCCCACACCGACGGACCCCCCGACGAGCCAGGAGCCCACGGAACCGCCCGTCGAGTCCCCGACCGGGACCGCCGAGCCCTCACCGGACCCGACCACCTCGGTCACCTGCTCCCCGCAGCCGACCGTCCCCGAGCCCGACACCACGGCCTCACCGTCCGGCACCGGAGCACCCTGCCCGACCCCGACGGAGACCTCGGCAGGGCAGTGAGGGAAGTGGACGCCGGTACCGGGCCGGGTGCCTCAGCCCGCCGCCTGGCCCATCCCCGCCGCGTCCGGCCAGCTCTGCGCCCCCGGCCAGCCCGTCGCCGGGGCCATGGACAGCCCGTCCGTGCCCCGTACCTGGGCGGCCGTCAGCCCGCCGCGCGCCGGGACGCCGGGCGGGGTGGGCCCGGTGGCCGGCGGGACCTGCGCGGGCGCCGGCGCGGGCGCCGCGAACGCGGCCGCCGGGGCGAGGGGCGGCGCGGCCGGGGCGGGCTGCGGGGCCGGCTCCGGGTACGCCGCCGGCTGCGGGAACTGCTGCGGCACGGGCTGCGGCTGCGGCACGGGAACCGGCTGGGGCACGGGCTGGGGGGCGGGCTGCGGCCGGGGCGCCTCCTGCGGCACGGGCCGGGGTTCCGGCTGCGGCACCCCCGCCGCGGCCGGCACCGGCATCCCGCCGCCCGGGCCCACCGCGGGGGCGGGTACGGCGGCGGGGAGCGGCATGCCGGCGCCGGCGGCCTGTGCGAGGCCGCGCGTCCCGGCCCCGTTGGTCTGGCTCACCAGACGGTCCACCGCCGCCGTGCCCGAGCTGTAGCCGGTCCCTGTGGCCTGCTCGGGCACGGCGGCTCCCCTCCTGGACGTCCCGTAGAGCACCTGTTCCAGGCCGGTCACCAGGCGACGGACGTCGACCTGGGGGCGCACCACGAGACGCAGGAAGCGGCTGGACGAGCCGATCTTGTTGCCGCACTCACGCACCAGGATCCGGTGCTCGGTGAGCAGCCGGTCGCGCACCACCGTCCCCTCGGCGCCGACGGGCAGGCGCACGAAGAGGAAGTTGCCCTGCGAGGGGTAGACCGTGAGGCCGGGCAGCGAGGAGAGCTGACCGGACATGTCCATCCGGTCGCGGCGCACCTGGTGCAGGCTCTGCGCGTACTCGGCGCCGTGCTCCTTCAGCATGAACACCACGTGCTCGGCGAAGGAGTTGAGGTTCCACTTGGGGAGCATGGAGCGCACCCGCCCGGCCAGCGCCGGGTTGGCGACCAGATAGCCGAAGCGGATGCCGTGCAGGCCGAAGTTCTTGCCGAGGCTGCGCAGCACGATGACGTTGGGGCGCAGCATCGCCTCCTGCACCACGCTCGGCTCGTTCTCGGCGTCGGCGAACTCCAGGAACGACTCGTCGATCACCACGAGGTCCAGGTCGGCCATGGCGTCCATGAACTGCACGACCGCGTGCTTGTGCAGGAAGCCGCCGTCGGGGTTGTTCGGGTTGCAGATGACGGCGACCCGGGTGCCGCGGGCGCGGATGAACTCGGCGTACTGCGCGAGGTCCAGGGCGAAGCCGCTGGACTCCTGGAGCGGGAACATGTCGACCCGCTTGCCTGTCTCCATCGGCTGGTCGGTCCAGCGGCCGAACGTCGGCACGGGCACGGCGAGCGACTCGCGCACCAGCAGATGGTCGATCCAGGTGATGAGTTCCGTCGAGCCGTTGCCCATCGCCACGCACTGCGGCGGCAGTTGGAGGAGGCTGCACAGCTCGGCGGTGATGGTGTCCGCGCTGCTCGGGTAGTACGTGATGATGTCGCGCAGCCGGGACGCCATCTCCTCGAACATGGCGGGGGTGGGGAAGTACGGATTGCAGGGAATGCAGAAGTCCACCGGACCGGCCCCGTCGCTCTCCCGCGAAAGCGCCGCCATCGACGGGCTGTGCGCCGCCGTGCTGCGGAACAACGAGGTGACGTTGTCGGCCAAGGGAACCTCCGTGTGCGGCGGGCCCGCCGGGGACGTGACGGGCCCGTCATGCCTGGGTGGCCCGCGCGGGGGAGCACGGGCCACCCAGGAGTACGGAGCGGAGCGGGGCGCCGTTCAGCACGTGTGAGGAAAATGTGAGGACGCCTCGTGATCGTTCTCACACCGGAACCGCTCACACCCTGACGTCCGCACCGGAGCGCTCACACCGGCGCGCGGCTCACGTCCCGAAGCTGTGCACGGTCGTCGTCCGGTACGTCTCCCCGGGCCGCAGCACGG
Organism: Streptomyces sp. GB4-14; assembly: GCF_022696125.1. Taxonomy (NCBI): domain Bacteria; kingdom Bacillati; phylum Actinomycetota; class Actinomycetes; order Kitasatosporales; family Streptomycetaceae; genus Streptomyces; species Streptomyces sp. GB4-14. Next base: position 4,586,504 of record NZ_RZHO01000002.1, read on the forward strand.
TCGAGGGGAACGACGGCCGGTTGGGGGAGTCCGGGAAGTGCTGGGTCTCCAGGCACAGCCCGTCGCCCTGCCGGTACACCCGGCCGCCGCTGCCGACGAGGGTGCCGTCGAGGAAGTTGCCGGAGTAGAACTGCAGGCCCGGCTCGTTCGTCGCGATGCGCAGGGTGCGCCCCGAGGCCGGGTCGCGCAGGGTCGCCGCGTGCTCCGGGCGCGCGGTGATGCCCTTGTCCAGCACCCAGTTGTGGTCGAAGCCCTGCCCGTACAGCAGTTGCTGGTGGGCGGTGCGGATGTCCCGGCCGACCGGCTTGGCGCGCCGGAAGTCGAACGGGGTGCCGGCGACCTTCGCCAGCTCGCCGGTGGGGATCAGGCCCGCGTCGACCGGCGTGTAGCGGGAGGCGGCGATCGACAGCTCGTGGTCGACGATGCTGCCGCTGCCCTCGCCGGCCAGGTTCCAGTAGACGTGGCTGGTGAGGTTGACGACCGTGGGCCGGTCGGTGACGGCCTCGTAGTCGACGCGCCAGTCGCCGTGCCGGGTGAGGGTGTACGTCACCTTGGTGCGCAGGGTGCCCGGGTAGCCCATCTCCCCGTCGACGGACGTGTAGTACAGGTGCAGGCCCACGTCGGAGCCGCGGGTGAACGGCTCGACGTCCCAGACCCGCTTGTCGAAGCCCTGCGCGCCGCCGTGCAGGCTGTTCTCGCCGTCGTTGACGGAGAGCTGGTACCGGGTGCCGTCGAGGGTGAAGGTCCCTTTGCCGATGCGGTTGCCGTACCGGCCGATCAGCGCCCCGAAGTACGGGCTGGAGGCGACGTACTCCTCCAGGGTGCGCAGGCCGAGGGAGATGTTGGCGTACCGGCCGCGCCGGTCGGGGACCTCCAGCGAGTGGACGATGCCGCCGTAGGAGAGGACCCCCATCCGGGTGCCGCCGTTCTCCAGCGTCCAGCGGTCGACCCGGGTGCCGTCGGCGAGCCTGCCGAACAGCTCCCGGACCGGCCGGCCCCGGCCCCTGGACGAGGCGTGCGCCGTCCCGCCCCAGGCCGTGCCGGCCACTGAGGCCGCTCCCGCCGCGGCGGCTCCCGCGATGACCGTGCGTCTGTTCAGTTCCATCAGTGCGGCTCCCTGAGGGGAAGGGGCCCCGCCGCGCGGCGGGGCCCGGGCTGACTTACGAACCGACCTTGCGCTTGTTCCACACGTCGAAGCCGACCGCGGCCAGCAGGGCGAAGCCCTTGATGACCTGCTGCCAGTCGGTGCCGACGCTGAGGAGGTTCATGCCGTTGTTCAGCACGCCGAGGACGAGACCGCCGATGATGGCGCCGAGCACGGTGCCGACACCGCCGCTCATGGAGGCCCCGCCGATGAACGCCGAGGCGATCGCCTCGAGTTCGAAGTTGAGGCCCGCCTTCGGCGAGGCCGCGTTCAGCCGGGCGGCGACCACCAGACCGGCCAGGGCCGCGAGCAGGCCCATGTTGAGGAAGACGGCGAAGGTGACCTTCTTGTCCTTCACACCGGACAGCTTGGCCGCCGGCAGGTTGCCGCCGATGGCGTAGATGTGGCGGCCGAAGACGGAGTTGCGCATCACGTAGCTGTAACCGACCACCAGCACGCCCAGGATCAGCAGCACGATCGGTGTGCCCTTGTAGCTGGCGAGCAGCAGGGTGACCGTGAGGACGGCCGCGGTCACCGCGACCAGCTTCAGCAGGAAGAGGTTGCGCGGCAGCACGTCCAGCGAGAACGACTTCTGCCGCTTGCGGTCCCGCACCTCCTGGAGCAGCACGGCGGCGATCAGCACGAGACCCAGCAGCAGCGTGAGGTTGTGGTAGTTGGTCTCCGGGCCGACCTCGGGCAGGAAGCCCATGCCGATCTTCTGCTCGCCCTCGGGGAACGGGCCGAGGGTCTGGCCCTCCAGATAGATCTCCGTCAGTCCGCGGAAGATCAGCATGCCCGCGAGGGTGACGATGAACGACGGTATGCCGCCGTAGGCGATGAGGAACCCCTGCACGGCCCCGGAGACCGCGCCGATGACCAGGCACAGCGCCACGGCCAGGGGCCACGGCATGTCGTTCTTGACCATGAGCACGGCGGCCAGCGCGCCGACGAACGCGGTCAGCGATCCCACCGACAGGTCGATGTGGCCCGCGATGATGACCAGCATCATGCCGATCGCCAGGATCAGGATGTGGCTGTTCTGCAGCACCAGGTTGGAGACGTTGCGGGGCAGCAGCAGGTCGCCGTCGGTCCACACCGCGAACAGCGTCACGATCAGTCCGAGGGCGATCAGCATGCCGTACTGCCGCATGTTGCGGCGCATGCCCTCCAGGACCAGCCCCCACAGTCCGCCGCCCGCGGCACCGCCGCCCTTGCCGGACGGCGCCGGGGCCGGCGTCTTGGCGGTCACATCCGTGCTCATCGGGTTACCTCTTTGTCCTTCGTCATCTGACGCATCAGCGATTCCTGCGAGGCCTCGGACCGCGAGAACTCCCCGGTCAGCCGTCCGGCGGCCATGGTGTAGATGCGGTCGCACATGCCGAGCAGCTCCGGCAGCTCGGAGGAGATGAAGACGACCGCCTTGCCCTCGGCGGCCAGCCGGTCGATGACCGTGTAGATCTCGTACTTGGCGCCCACGTCGATGCCGCGGGTGGGCTCGTCCAGGATCAGCACGTCCGGGCCCGTGAAGATCCACTTGCTGAGGACGACCTTCTGCTGGTTGCCGCCCGACAGCTTGCTCACCGGCTCGAACACGGTCGGCGCCTTGATGTTCATCGAGGTGCGGAAGGACTCGGCGACCCTCCGCTCCTCGTGCTCGTCGACCACACCGGCCCGCGCCACCTTGCCCAGCGCGCTCAGCGAGATGTTCCGGTTGATGGTGTCGATGAGGTTGAGCCCGTAGTGCTTGCGGTCCTCGGTGACGTACGCGATGCCGTGCCGCACCGCCTCGGGGACCGTCTTCGTACGGATCTCCTCGCCGTCCTTGAGCACCGTGCCGTCCGCGTACCGGCCGTAGGAGCGCCCGAAGACGCTCATCGCCAGCTCCGTGCGGCCGGCGCCCATCAGCCCGGCGATGCCGACGATCTCCCCGCGCCGCACGTGCAGCGACACGTCGTCGACCACCTTGCGGTGCTGGTCGATGGGGTGGTGCACGGTCCACCCGCGGATCTCCAGGGCGGGCGCGGCGCCCTCCTCCGGCTCGTGCGGGGTGCGCTCCGGGAAGCGGTGCTCCAGGTCCCGGCCGACCATGCCGCTGATGATCCGGTCCTCGGTGGTCCCGGCGTCCTTCACGTCGAGCGTCTCGATGGTCCGCCCGTCGCGCAGGATGGTCACCGAGTCGGCGACCCGGCGGATCTCGTTGAGCTTGTGCGAGATGACGATCGAGGTGATGCCCTGCTTCTTCAGCTCCAGGATCAGGTCCAGGAGCTTGCCGCTGTCCTCGTCGTTCAGCGCCGCGGTCGGCTCGTCGAGGATCAGCAGCTTGACCTTCTTGGACAGCGCCTTGGCGATCTCCACCAGCTGCTGCTTGCCGACGCCGATGTCGGCGACCCGGGTCTCCGGGTGGTCGTCGAGGCCCACCCGGCGCAGCACCTCGGTGGCGTGCCTCAGCGTCTCGTTCCAGTCGATGAAGCCGCGCTTCGCGTGTTCGTTGCCGAGGAAGATGTTCTCCGCGAGGGAGAGGAACGGCACCAGCGCCAGCTCCTGGTGGATGATCACGATGCCGCGCTGCTCGCTCGCCCGGATGTCCTTGAATCGGCAGACCTCCCCCTCGAAGAGGATCTCCCCCTCGTAGGTGCCGTGCGGATGGACGCCGGACAGCACCTTCATCAGGGTCGACTTGCCGGCGCCGTTCTCCCCGCAGACGGCGTGGACCTCGCCCTGCCGGACGGTCAGGTTGACGTCCGACAGCGCCTTGACGCCGGGAAAGGTCTTGACGATCGAGCGCATTTCCAGGACGGGTCCCGCCATGGTCGTGCCTTCCAATCCGTTGGTCCGGCGGTTACTTGAGGTCGCTTTCCTTGTAGTAGCCGGAGTCGACGAGGGCCTTGCGGTAGTTGTCCTTGTTCACGGCGACCGGCTCCAGCAGGTACGCCGGCACCACCTTCGAGCCGTTGTCGTACGTCTTGGTGTCGTTGACCTCGGGCTTCTTGTCGTTGAGCAGGGCGTCCACCATGTCGGAGGCCACCTTCGCGAGCTGCCGGAGGTCCTTGTAGACGGTCATCGACTGCTCGCCGGCGATGATCGACTTCACCGAGGCGACCTCGGCGTCCTGGCCGGTGATGACGGGCAGCGGCTTGCTCGCGGTGCCGTAGCCGTCCGACTTCAGCGCGGACAGGATGCCGATGGAGATGCCGTCGTACGGGGAGAGCACCGCGTCGACCTTGGCGCTCTTGTACGACTTGGTGAGGATGTCGTCCATGCGCCGCTGAGCGGTGGCGCCGTCCCAGCGCAGCGTGGTGACCTGGGTCAGCTCGGTCTGGCCGGAGCGGACGACGAGCTGCTTCTTGTCGATGTAGGGCTGCAGCACGTTCATCGCGCCCTGGAAGAAGTAGCGGGTGTTGTTGTCGTCGTTGGAGCCCGCGAACAGCTCGATGTTGAACGGGCCCTTCTCGCTGCCGTCCGCCAGGCCCAGCTGCTCGGCGATGTAGGTGCCCTGCAGCTCGCCGACCTTCTCGTTGTCGAAGGAGGCGTAGTAGTCGACGTTCTCGGTGCCGAGGATGAGGCGGTCGTAGGAGATGACCGGGATGTCGGCGTCGGCGGCCTGCTGGAGCACGTTGCCCAGCGACTTGTTGTCGATGGCCGCCACGATCAGGGCGTCCACACCCTGCGTGATCATGTTCTCGATCTGCGACACCTGCTGGTCCGGCTCGTCCTCGCCGAACACCAGCTTCGTCTTGTAACCCTTGGCCTCCAGGTTCTTGACGACGTTGTTGCCGTCGGCGATCCACCGCTCGGAGGACTTGGTCGGCATCGCGATGCCGATGGTCGCTCCCTCGGAGCTCCCCTTCTTGTTCTCGCTGCCGCCCTCGCTGTTCTGGCCGCAGGCGGTCAGGGAGAGGGCGAGGGCGACGGCGGTGGCCGTGGCGGCGAATGCGGCTCTGCGGTTACGCATGATGATCTTCCTTGATCCTCGGGCGAGTTGAGCTGAGTCGGTGACTCGGTACGAGTCGGTGGTGCCGTGTGCGAAGCGGTGCCGGGATGTGCGGCCGAGGGGGCGTCACCCCCGGAGCCGGGCAGCAGGTGTGTGGGATTGTGCGCGGCTGTGTCCACTTGTGTGAAGCTGAGTTTCCGGAACGTTATGACGGGATGTCGAACCTGCGCAGGTCTCCCGGAAGACGCGAGCCGAGCGGCGCCATACCGGCGTCGGCGCCGTGCCGCGCCAGCAGGTCCAGCGCCAGCCGGCCGCGCCGCACCCGCTCCTTCGCCGTGGCCAGCGCGACCTCCCGCAGGTGGTGGCCGTACGGGTAGATGCCGGGCGCCTTGGCCAGCCCGAACTTCAGGTACACCGGGGCGCCGCGCCGGATCAGCTCGGCCACCTCGTACATCCGCACATAACCGCCGAGGTCGTCGGGAGCCTCGATGTACATGTCCATCGGCGCCGCCGACACCCGGCGGATCTCCGTGAGATGGGTGAGCGTCAGATCGCTGGGCACGTTGATGGAGTCCGCGCCGAGCCGCTCGTGCACCGCGAACGACGCCGGGTTGACCGGCCCGACCAGCGCCGACACCTTCAGCGTGGTGTCCGCCGGGAGGATGCCCGCCGCCCGCGCCCGGTGCAGCGTCCACAGCACGCCCTCGTCGGCCACCAGCAGGCACTTCACGCCCAGTTCGGTGGCGCGCACCGCGTCCTCGACGCAGCCGGCCACCGCGTCGTGGCCCCGGGCGCGCAGTCCGGCGCCGTGCGAGTCGGTGCGGGTGGAGCCGCCGATGTCCCAGGTGCCGCGCGGGCCGGTGAACAGGCACAGCTCGATGTCCCGTTCGGCGGTCGCCTCCACCATCTCGGTGATCTCGGCGTCGGTCAGCATCCACACGCCGCTGCCCTGGCTGATCCGGTGCACCGGCACGTCGAGGCGGGAGGCCTCCTTCAGCACCACCGCCAGCGCCTCGGGCCCCTCGCACGAGGGGACCTCGGTGCGCCAGCGGCCGCCGCCGGGGAAGGAGTGCGGCGAGGCGTCGGCGGGGTCGAGGGCGGGCGCGCCCAGGCCGAGCGCGGTGAGCGCCTGCTCACCGGGCCTGCGGGGCGCCGTGGCGGAAGCGTCGGTCACAGGGTGTCCTTCGGTGTTCGATATGTCGGACGAGGTTCGCGGTCCGCGGCACGGGCCGGCCGGGTCCGGGGCGGGACGTCGGAGGGTGTTCGGGTCGGGGGCGCGCCGGTACGAGGGCCGTCGGCTCGTCCTCGTACCGGCACGGGTTCAGGGACGCAGCAGGACCTTGCCCACCTTCGGATCGCCGGACCCCGCCAGCTCGATGGCGTCGGGGAACTCAGCGAGCGGCAGTTCATGGGTGACCAGCGGCAGCGGGTCGAGCAGCCCCGCGCCGAACATCCGCACCGTGTGCGCCCAGGCGTCCGGCGGCGCGCCGAACACGGTGTGCACCTCCAGCTGCCGCACCACCAGGTCGGTCGGGTCCAGCCCGTCCGCGCCCGGCGCCGGGATGCCGGTGAGCACCAGGCGGCCGCCGCGCCGGAGCAGTCCGGCCGCGGTACGGGCCGCGTCGGCGGACCCGGCCGTCTCGATCACCACGTCCACGTCGTCCGGCAGCGGCCGGTCCTTGGTGCGGAAGTCCGTGGCGCCGAACCGCCTCGACAGCGCCTCCCGGTCGTCCCGGGTGCCCACCACCAGCAGCTCGGCGGGCGAGGCGGCCCTGAGGAACTGCACCGCGAACATCCCCAGCGTGCCGGTGCCGACCACCGCGACCCGCTCGCCGGGCACCGCGCGCGCCTTCAGCGCGGCGGCGGCGATGCACGCGGCCGGCTCCAGCAGCGCCGCCGCGGTCAGGTCGGCGTCGTCCGGCAAAGGGTGCAGCAGCCGGGCGGGCAGGGTCAGCGTGGGGGCCATGGCGCCCGGCTGGGTGAACCCGGTCTCCTCGTAGCCCGCCGTGCACAGCGTGGTCTCCCCGGCGTGACAGCGGTCGCACACCTGGCAGTTGCGGAAGCCCTCGCCGACCACCTTGCGTCCCACCAGGCCCGCGGGCACCCCGTCACCGACGGCGGCGACGGCGCCGGACCACTCGTGGCCCGGGGTGAGCGGGTAACGGACGTACCCCTGAGGCCTGTTGCCCTGGTAGACCTCGCGGTCGCTGCCGCAGATGCCGACCGCGTGCACGCGCACCAGCGCCTCCCCGGGGCCGGGCTCGCGGGGCTCGTGCGGGACCAGGCGGTGGGCGCCGGGCGCCTCGACGACGACTTCGGTGCTCACCGGCCCGTGCCCTTCGGCCTGCGCTGCTCCCAGCCCTCGGCCCACAGGTCGAACCGCGCCTGCTGCTGCGGGAACTCGGCGGCCGCGTCCACGTCCAGCTCGACGCCGAGACCGGGAGCGTCGGAGAGGTGGAAGCAGCCGTCCTCCGGGTCGACCACGGGCGCGCCCTTGACCACCTTCTTGATCTCCGCGTCCGCGAAGTCGTTGAAGTGCTCCAGGATCTTGAAGTTCGGGGTGGTGAAGCCGACCTGGAGGGACGCGGCGGTGAGCACCGGGCCGCCGACGTTGTGCGGGGCGACCAGCGTGTAGTGGGTCTCGGCGGTCGCCGCCAGCTTGCGGGTCTCCCAGATGCCGCCGATGTGCCCGACGTCGGGCTGGATGATGTCGGCGGCCTGGCTCTCGAACAGCTCGCGGAACTCGATGCGGTCGTGGATGCGCTCACCGGTCGCGACCGGCATGTCCACCTTCGCGGCGACCTTCTCCAGCGCCTTCAGGTTCTCCGGCGGCACCGGCTCCTCCAGCCAGGCCGGCCGGAACGGCGCCAGCTCGTGCGCGAGACGGACGGCGGTGGCGGGGGAGAAGCGGCCGTGCATCTCCAGCATCAGCTCCGCCTCGGGACCGATCGCGTCCCGCACCGCCTCGATCAGGGAGACGGCGTAGAGGGTCTCCTTGTGGTCGAATTCGAAGTGACCCGTGCCGAAGGGGTCGATCTTCAGCGCCCGGTACCCGCGCTCCATGACCGCGCGTGCCGCCTTGTGGTACGCCTCCGGGGTGCGCTCCGTGGTGTACCAGCCGTTGGCGTACGCCTTCACCTTGTCGGTGACCTTGCCGCCCAGCAACTGCCAGACGGGGACGCCGAGCGCCTTGCCCTTGATGTCCCAGCAGGCCGTCTCCACGACGGCGATGCCGGACATCACGATCTCGCCCGCCCGGCCGTAGTCGCCGTACTTCATGCGGCGGACCAGGTCCTCGACGGCGAACGGGTCGGAGCCGAGAATGTGGTTGGCCTCGGCCTCCTTCAGGTAGCCCAGGAGGGCGTCGGTGTGGCCGAGCATCCTGGTCTCGCCGACCCCGGTGATCCCTTCGTCGGTGTGCACCTGGACGTACGTCAGGTTGCGCCACGGCGTCCCGACCACGTGTGTGCTGATTCCGGTGATGCGCACGGCAGTTGACCCCTCGCTGCGGTGGTGGACTGGCATCGGATGCGGCGGATCGACGCGTTCGATATTTCGTCACACGTTCGAAATGCTGGCGAGACAGTAAAGAGGGTGCGGCGGGGGTGTCAATGGGTCGCGCACTCAAGGGTTTCTCCGGTTTCGAAACCATTGCGTAAAGGTCCGCACCAAACCTTCACAGCAAGGCCTAGGAACCGGACGGGACCGGAACCTAACCTTCCCGCGTCATGGACTTTTGCCACCCGTGCCGACGGCACCTCAACGGCGCCCTGGCCTGCCCCGGTTGCGGCACGCCCGTCGAGACGCTGCGCGCCCGGCAGGCGGCGCCGGCGGACCCCGTGGGCGAGACCCCTGGTACGTACGCACCCGCGGGGAGCGGCGGGCACGGCGCGGGCGGGGGGTACGGCGAGAGCGGCGGGTACGCCCTGAGCGACGCGTACCACGAGAGCGACGGCCACCCCCGTGCCGACGACGCCCGCGCCGAGGGCGCCTACGCCGACAACGATGCCTACGCCGACAGCGGTGTCCACGCCGACAGCGGTGTCCACGCCGGCAGGGGCGCCCATACCGACGATACCGACGACGGACCGGACGACGCGCACGAGGACCGGGAGGACGTCGAGTCCGATGCCCCGCTCGGACGGCGCGCCGCCCGGCGCCGGGGCCGGGACCCGGAGGAGGACGAGGACCGGCACGGCGGACAGAGCCGCCGGGACCGCAAGGCGGCCGCCCACCGCCGCCGGCGCAACCGCACCCTGCTGATCGTCGCCGGTTTCGTCCTCGCGGCCGGCGGACTGAGCCTGGCGGAACTGGGCCTGGACGCCCCCGGCTCCGAGCCGCGTCCGGCGGTGGCGGGTGAGGAGTCGGTCGACGGCGGGGCGGACGAGGTCGAGCCCGGCGGGTCGGCGAGCGGAAGCGCCCCGCGCCCGGGGGAGCCTGGGACGTCCCCCAGCCCTGAAGCGTCGGGCTCCGCCTCGGCCTCCGCGTCCTCCCCCGAGGACAAGGAGTCGGAGGAGGCGGACGAGGAGTCGGCGGAGGCGACGGCGTCCTCGGCCCCCGCCGAGACCCCCACGGCCGGTGACCCCACCCCGGAACAGCCCTCGCAGGACCCCCCGGAGACGGACACCCCCGACCCGGACCCCACGACGGACGAACCCGAGCCGGAACCCGAACCGACGAAGACGTGCGAGAGGTTCCTGTGGTGGTGCACGTGAACACCCCCGGGCCACGCCCACTTCACGGACGCGCCGCGCCCCACGCGGCGCCCGGTCTCGTGGCCCGCGTGGGCTGACCTGAGACGACCGCCCTGCGCGGCCATGTTCGCCCAGGACCCGGCGCCGGGCCCTAGGACCTGCCCCGGCCGTCGGCCCCGGGAGCGCGCGGCGCGACAACGCCGCCGGCGGGCGCCAGGCCCGCCCAGGTCCTAGCCGCCCTGGACCTCGCCCTCGATCCCCAGCATCCGCCGCAGCGCGTCCCGCAGCGCGACCCGCTCCGGGTCGGACAGCCCCGCCAGCGGCTCGCGGGCGAACCGCAGGGACTCCTGGAGACCGCGCGCCACCCGCCGCCCCTCGTCCGTCGCCGCAGCCAGCTTCACGCGCCGGTCCGCCGGGTCGGGCCGGCGCTCCACCAGGCCGCGGGCCTCCAGCCGGTCGACGATGCCCGTCACGTTCGACGGCTCGCACTTCAGCCGCTGCGCCAGCCTCCGCATCGGCAGCGGCTCCAGACTGAGCAGGCTCAGCAGCCGCGCCTGCGCGCCGGTCAGCGCGTGCTCCGCGGCGGCCTCCTCGTACTCCTCGTGATAGCGCGCCACGACCGCGCCGATCAGCTCGACGACCTCCAGAGTGAGAGCGTCGGGACGGCTGGGCGCGGAACGGGGTGTGGCCATGCCCACCAGGGTACCCATGTGCTTGACATCCTGAAATATTCAGTCGCATGGTTGTTTCAGGTACTGAAGTATTAGAGGAAAGGTGCTCCGTATGACCGACACGCCCACGCCCCCCGCCACCGCCCGCGAGTGGCACCTGGTGAGCCGTCCGGTCGGCTGGCCCGAGCCGGAGAACTTCGCCCTGGTCGAGGCGGAGGTCCGGACCCCGGGCGAGGGCCAGGTGCTGGTGCGCAACGAGTACCTCTCCGTCGACCCGTACATGCGCGGCCGCATGAGCGCCGCCAAGTCCTACGTCGCGCCCTACGAGCTGGGCAAGGCCATGCAGGGCGGCGCCGTCGGCGAGGTCGTCGCGTCGAACGCCGAGGGGATCTCCGTCGGCGACCACGTCCTGCACTTCCTCGGCTGGCGTGAGTACGCCGTCGTGGACGCGAAGACCGCCGTGAAGGTGGACCCGCAGGCCGCGCCCCTGTCGGCGTACCTGGGCGTGCTCGGCATGACCGGCCTCACCGCCTACGCGGGCCTGCTGCGCACCGCGTCCTTCAAGGAGGGCGACTCCGTCTTCGTGTCCGGCGCGGCCGGCGCCGTCGGCAGCCAGGTCGGCCAGATCGCCAAGCTCAAGGGCGCCTCCCGGGTGATCGGCTCCGCCGGCTCCGACGAGAAGGTCAAGCTCCTCACCGAGGAGTACGGCTTCGACGCCGCGTTCAACTACAGGAACGGCCCCGTGAGCGAGCAGCTGCGCGCCGCCGCCCCCGACGGCGTCGACGTGTACTTCGACAACGTGGGCGGCGACCACCTGGAGGCGGCCATCGGCTCCCTGAACCGGGACGGCCGCATCGCCGTCTGCGGCGCGATCTCCGTCTACAACAACACCGAGCCCGCGCCCGGCCCGAAGAACCTCGCCCGCCTCATCCAGACCCGCGGCCGCATCGAGGGCTTCCTCGTCGGCGACCACTACGACCTGCAGCCGCAGTTCGTGGAGGAGGTCGGCGCCTGGGTCCGCTCCGGCGAGCTGAAGTACCGCGAGACGGTCGTGGAGGGCATCGAGAACAACCTGGACGCCTTCCTCGGCGTCCTGCGCGGCGACAACACCGGCAAGATGATCGTCAAGCTCTGACGACAGGCTCCCCGGAGTCGCTGGACCGCACCCGGCCGCACGATCCGTGCCGCCGGGTGCGGTCCTTTCGCGCGTGGCTACGCGCCCCGCGGACCGCCGCCCTCCGCGCGGTCGCCGGTGTCCCGCTGGTGGCCGCGGCGGGCGTCGCGGTCGAAGATGCCGAGGATCTCGCACGGGCCGCCCTCCGCCCCGATCGCGTGCGGCGTCATGGTGGGGAACTCGGCGGCCTGGTTGGTCTCGACGCGGTACCGCCGGTGCCCGAGCATCAGGACCGCGGTGCCGGAGAGCACGACCAGCCATTCCCGGCCGGGGTGGGCGCGCATCCGGGCGGGACTGTCGGGCGGGGGAGCGGTCAGCCGCTGACGCACCACGCTCATCCCGGGGTCGCCCTTCACGGGCCAGCGCATCAGGCCGTGGGCGCCGTCGACCATCGGGCTGACGACGACGTCGTCGTCGGCGTTCTCCACGAGCTGGTCCAGGGTGGTGTCCAGGGCCCGGGCGAGGACGACGAGCTGGTCCAGGGCGAGCCGGCGCTGCCCGTTCTCGATCCGGCTCAGCGAGGACTGGCTGAGGTTGGCACGGGTCGCCAGTTCCTCCAGGGACCACCCCTGCGCGACCCGCAGCGCCCGGATCCGTTTGCGTACGAGGCCGTCCAAGCCGCCGTCTTCTTGCGTCATGGGCAACATCGTATGCCCTTGGCGCAATGCGGCTTGGCGTCGGGGAAGAGCGGGGCGGTGGTCCGCGCGTCCGCCGCCCCGCGTCGTCCCTCTTCGGCGGCCGGCCCTGCTCCGGCGCCGATCCCGTATGCCCTTTTCCCGGAGGACAACATGAGCAGCGACCAGCCCTTCCGGGCGGCGGACGCGCCACCGAGCGGCACCGGAACGCCGGACGCGCGACGACTGCGCGCGGTCCTGACCGCCGTGTCGATCGCGCTGATGGCCGTCGTCGCGTCGGTGTCCGGCCTGAACGTCGCCCAGACCCATATGGCCGTCGAGTGGGGCGCCTCCCAGACGACCGTCCTGTGGATCGTCAACGTCTACACCCTCGCCCTGGCCGCCCTGCTCCTGCCGCTCGGCGCGGTCGGCGACCGCCTGGGCCGCAAACCGGTGCTGATCGCGGGGCTGGTCCTCTTCGGCGCGGCCGGCGTGGTGGCGGCGTTCGCTCCGTCGGCCGCCGTGATGATCGGCGCCCGGGTGGCCGCGGGCATCGGCGCGGCCATGATCATGCCGATCACGCTGGCCGTGATCACCTCCACGTTCCCCGAGGAGGAACGCGGCAGGGCGATCGGCGTGTGGACCGGGGTGGCCGGAGGCGGCGGCATCCTCGGGATGTTCCTCTCCGCGCTCCTCGTGGACGTCGCGGACTGGCGGTGGCTGTTCGCGCTGCCCGTGGCACTGGCGGCCGTGGCACTGGTGACGACCGTGAAGTCGGTGCCCGACTCCCGCGAACGCCCCGCCTCCTCCTTCGACACGGGAGGCGCGCTGCTGTCCGCCGTCGCCGTCGTCGGCCTGATCTTCGTCCTCCAGGAAGGCCCCGAGCGCGGCTGGACCGCCCCCCGGACGCTCATCGGCCTCGCGGCAGGACTGGTCGCGGCCGTCGCCTTCGTCGCCTGGGAGCTGCGCCGGCGTGACGCCTCGCTGCTGGACGTACGCCTCTTCCGCGAGCGAGGTCTGGCCGGCGGCTCCCTCACCCTGCTCGTCGTGTTCGGGGTCCAGGCCGGTGTCGCCGTCGTGCTGTTCCCGTTCTTCCAGGCCGTGCTGGGCTGGTCGGGCCTGCTGTCCACGGCGGCGATGATGCCCATGGCCGTCACCATGATGGCCACGTCCGGCCTGGCCCCGCGAGCGGCCGCCGCGATCGGCGCGCGGTCCACCATGACGGCGGGCATCGCCCTGTCCGCCCTGGGCCTCACGCTGATGGCCCTGTTCGTCTCCGTCGACGGCGGCTACCTGTCCGTGCTGCCCGGCACGCTCGCCATGGGCGCGGGCATGGGCCTGTCGATGACGCCCTCCACCGAGACGATCACCGCCTCCCTGCCCCGCGACCGGCAGGGCGTCGCCTCGGCCCTCAACGACATCACCCGGGAGTTCGGCACGGCCCTCGGTGTGGCACTGCTCGGCGCGCTCGTGGCCGGCGGCTACCGCGCCGCCGTCGACGACCGGCTCGACGGCATCCCCCGGGAGGCCGCGGACACCGCGCGGGAGGGAGTGGCCAACGCCGTCGAGGTGGCCCCGAGCACCGGCGGACAGGCCCGGGACCTGGTGCTCGCCGCCCAGGAGTCCTTCGTCGAGGGCTGGCAGCGGGCCATGTGGGCGGGCGTCGCCGTCATGACCGTCCTGCTGGTCCTCGTCGCCCTGCGCGGACCGGACGGCTCGCACCGTCCCGCCACGGACGAGGAGGAGGCCGCCGGGGCCACCCTCGCCCGGTGACACCCGGGCCGGGACGGCCGTGACGCCTGCCCGGCCGGTGTCGTTGCGTACGGCGGGGGCCGCACCCCTGGACGTGGGGTGCGGCCCTGTCCCATGCCTGCGTCCACGGTCCCGCTACAGTCCTCCCCATGCGCGATCTAGGGGCCGGATTCCGGTACTTGCTGAAGGGCCAGAAGTGGGTCGGCCGGCACGGCCGGCAGTACGGCTTCGGGCTGCTGCCCGGCCTGATCACCCTGGTGCTGTACGCGGCCACCCTGGTCGCGCTCGCCCTGTGGGGCGCGGACCTCGTCGGCTGGGCGACGCCGTTCGCCGACGACTGGGCCGACCCCTGGGCGGGTCTCTTCCGCGGCTTCCTCACCGCCGTGCTGTTCGCGCTCGCCCTGCTGCTGAGCGTGCTCACCTTCACCGCGATGACCCTGCTCATCGGGCAGCCCTTCTACGAGAGCCTCTCCGAGAAGGTCGACCGGGACGTCTCGCCCGACGGCACCGCGCCCGAGTCGGACCTGCCGCTGTGGCGGGAGCTGTGGATCTCCGCCCGCGACAGCCTGCGCATCGTCGCGCGGGCGGCCGTGTGGGCGGTGCTGCTGTTCGCGCTCGGTTTCGTCCCGGTCGCCGGGCAGACCGTCGTCCCGGTGATCGGCTTCTTCGTCACCGGCTTCTTCCTCACCGAGGAACTGACCGCCGTCGCACTTCAGCGGCGCGGCGTCGAGGTCCGCGAGCGGCTGGCGCTGCTGCGCTCCCGCAAGACCCTCGTCTGGGGCTTCGGCACGCCCCTCGCGCTGGCGTTCCTCGTGCCGTTCGTCGCGGTGTTCCTGATGCCCGGCGCGGTCGCCGGCGCCACCCTCATGGCCCGCGACCTGATGGGCGAGGAGACGGAGGAGGGCGGCGTCGCGGACGAACCGGAGGAGGAGGGGGTCGGCACGTGACCGAGATCCTTGCCGTCGCCCTGATCACCGTCCTCGCGGTGATCGCCCCCGGCGCCGACTTCGCCATGGTGGTTCGCAACAGCTACCTGTACGGCCGCCGCACCGGCCTGCTCGGCGCCGCCGGGGTGGCCGCCGGGGTCCTGGTCCACGTCACGTACACCATGCTCGGCGTGGGCCTGCTGATCGCCTCCTCGGCCTTCCTGTTCACGGTGGTCAAACTGACCGGCGCGGCCTACCTGGTGTACATCGGCGTACGCACCTTCCGCACCCGCGCCGAGGTCACCGTCGACCTGGAGCACCGCACCGGTCTGACCCCGCTCGCCGCGCTGCGCACCGGGTTCCTGACCAACGTCCTCAACCCCAAGACGACGCTCTTCGTCGTCTCGACGTTCGCGCAGGTCGTCGGCCCCGGGACACCGCCGCTCCAGCAGGCGGGCTACGGCCTGTTCATGTCGCTGGCCCATCTGCTGTGGTTCGCCGCCGTCGCGCTGTTCTTCTCCCACGACCGGATGCGCGGCCTGATGCTGCGCGGCCAGCGCGTCCTCAACAAGGTGATCGGGACCGCGCTGGCCGGCCTCGGTGTCAGCCTCGCGCTCGCTCCGACGCACTGACCGCGACGGACACGATCGCGCGCACCTGGGCGACGATGTCCAGCCGGTTCCGCACGAACCGCGGGTCGGTGACCTCCGTGGTGTTGCCCGCCCCGAACTCCAGCACCGGCGTGTGCACATGCCCGCCCGGCAGGGTGTCGTGCAGCCCCAGCCGGTCACGCAGCAGCGTCGCCCGGTAGGCGATCTCGTTGGACAGGTAGTCGCCGCCGCCCCCGGCACGGGCCGTCGAGCCCGGCGTCGGCCCCTCCGGCCGCACGACGGGTTCCGTGCCTCCCGCCGGGATCTCCGTCACGCTCGTGTTGTCGTACACCGGGAACCGCCCGGTCTGCGCCGCCGTGATCGCCGCGTACGGCAGCGTCGTCGACGTCCACTGCGGCTGCGAGGCCGGGTCGGACACCGGGACGGTCTCGGGCCGCCCGGTGTTCTCGTTGTCCCCGAAGCCGCCCCGCCAGGCGCCGTTGGTGCGCTCGACGTCGACACGGCCCACCCGGCCCTGGCTCACCGTCGTGAACAGGTCGACCCCGGGCAGGTGCGGCCGCAGTGCCCGCTCCACCGTGCCGTCGGTGAAGTCCCGCCAGCGCACCGGGAACACGGCCGTCTCGACACGCGCCGGCCCGCTCGCCGTCTCGATCACCGTGCCGTCCAGGGCCAGCGCGACGGCCCCCGACGGGTTGGAGATACGGATGTCCCGGTCCAGCGTGAACGGGTCGAAGCCGGTCACCAGCACCCGCTTCAGGCCCTCGCCGTGCGGGTAGCGGATCGCGGTCTGCCCGCGCGAGGTCCGCTCCAGCGTGTCGATCAGCCGCGCCCGCCGCTCCGCGTCCAGCCCGAACCGGGGCTCCCAGCCGCGCAGTTCACGCGTCATGCCGAGCCGCGCCCAGTACAGCGGCCGGTCGTCGTCCCGGCTCAGGTCGCCGCCCGCAGGGCCGCGGCCCTGCACCCGGTCCACGGCCCTGCGCCACAGCGCGGAACCCTCCCGTTCCACGACCCGCCGCGCCTGGGCGTAGGAGCGGGCCCGGTCCAGGGCGCGGGCGAAGTCGGGCGCGACCGTGTCGAAGCCGGAGCGCCGGAGTATCTCCTGCGGTGCGGCCTTGTCGAGGCGCAGTTCCTCGACGGTCGGCGGCGCGGCGGAACCGGGGGCCGCCGGTCCGGCGGCGGTGGCGGTGGCGGGGGAGGACAGGGCGGCCAGCAGGGCCAGACCGAGCACACCGATGCGCACACGGGGTGAGATCACAGGAGGTGGGCCTTCCGTCGTCGTGGGGTACGGGTGGATGCCGGAAGCCCGCAGTATCGCGTGACCGAGGTGGATCACACCACGGTGCGAAGGGCGCCGCCCGGCCGACGCAGGCACACCCCGTGGCCGAATGTGAAGGGTTCGTACGGGATTCCTCCCGTGGCCCCGATCCCCGGCCGCCGGAGCGGGTCAGCGGTTAACGTCGGGGTCCTGCGGGGTATCCCATGTACAGCCCCGGCCCGGGACCCTGACCCCGGACCGGGGCTCATGTGTGTCCGGGACCCGCCGGGTCCTGACCCCGTGCGGGGCCCGCCCGCTACCGCACCGAGAAGCCGTACACCGTCGTCGAGCGGAACACCTCGCCCGGCCGCAGCACCGTGCTCGGGAACTCCGGACGGTTCGGCGAGTCCGGGAAGTGCTGTGTCTCCAGCGCGATGCCCGCGCCCGGCTCGAACGGCTCCCCGATGTGGTCCGCGGTGTACACCTGGATGCCCGGTTCCGTGGTGGCCACCGTCAGCACCCGGCCCGACGCGGGGTCGTACAGCTCGGCCACCTCCTCGGGGGCCGCCGTCACCCCCTTGTCCAGCACGAAGTTGTCGTCGTAGCCGCCGCCCGCCTTGCGCGCCTCACGGAAGTCGTAGCGGGTGCCGGAGACGTCCGCGGGCCCGCCGGCCGGGATCAGGTCGGGACCTGACGGCGTGTACCGGGACGCGGCCACCCGCAGCTCGTGCCCGCGCGCGGTGCCGGAACCGGCCAGGTTCCAGTACGTGTGGTTGGTCAGGTTCACATGCGTCGGGGCGTCCGTCACCGCCTCGTACGCGATGTGCAGCGCGCCCCGCTCGTCCAGCGTGTAGGTCACCTTGACCTCCAGCCGGCCCGGGAAGCCCTCCTCGCCGTCCTCGGCGACCAGCGACAGCCGCAGCCCGTGCGCGACCTCGGTGACGTCCCAGACGCGCTTGTCGAAGCCCCGCTCACCGCCGTGCAGCGAGTTCGGCCCGTCGTTCGGCGCGAGGACGTGCTCGGTGCCGTCCAGGGTGAAGCGCGCGCCGCCGATCCGGTTGGCGTACCGGCCGATCAGGGCGCCCAGGAAGGGCTCCGGGTGCGTGAGATAGCCGTCCAGGCCGTCGAACCCCAGCACCACGTTCCCGGTCCGCCCGTCCCGGTCCGGCACCTCGACGTCCTGCACGATCCCGCCGTACGACAGGATCCGTACCCGTACGCCCGCCCGCTCCAGGGTCCAGCGGTGCACCGGCGTGCCGTCGGAAAGTGTGCCGATGAGTTCGTTCATGTGCGAAACAATAGGTCACGGGCCCGGCGCCGTGACCGTCCGGTAGGCGATCTCCGCGAGCTTCGCCTGTCCGTCGACGCTCGGGTGGAACCAGTCCCAGCGGCTGAGCTGCCCGGTGCCGAACCGGTACGCGTACACCTCGCCGCCGTCGGTGCGGCAGCGGCGGTCCTTCGCGCACACCTCCCGCAGCACCTCGTTGTAGTCCTCCACCCGCTGCTGCACCGTCGCCCGCCGCTCGGTCGCCGCCGTGTCCGTCGCGTCCGCGTCGCCCAGCATCGACGGGCAGATGCCCAGCTTCCAGATCTGCTTGCCCAGCGCGCTGGTCCGCCCCTGCGACCACAGCCGCTTGAGGTCCGGCACGCTCGCCACGTACACCTGTGTCTTCGGCAGCGCCTCGCGCAGGGTGCGCATCGCCGCCTCGAAGTCCGCGCGGAACTCCTCCACGGGCGTCATCGCGGCCACGCTCTCCCGGCAGGCGTCGTTCGCCCCCACCATCACCGCCACCAGCTCCGGCTGCCGCTTCACCGCGCGCGCCATCTGGCGCGGCAGGTCCTCCATCCGCGCGCCGGTCGCCGCGTAGTTCCAGCTTCGCCCTGCCGCCCCGGCCCGCCCCAGCAGCCGTACGGCCAGGCTGTCGATCTCCTCGCTGTCACCCGTCGCCCACGACACCTGCGGACAGTCCGTCAGCACCGCGCAGGCGTCGAACCCGCGGGTGATGGAGTCGCCCACCGCGGCCACCGAGTCCGGGCGGGTGTCCCACAGCGGCGTCGGCCGGGGAGAAGACGTCCTCGAAGCGGCCGCACCGGGCTTCTCACCGCCGCCCGCGTCGCAGCCCGCCACGCCGAACGCGACGGCCGCCACCGCGGCGAGCACGGCCCGCGCACGGTGTCCCCGCCTCCGCGTCCCCTGCGTCATCCGCCGCCTCCCCGAGCGTCCCACCACGTCCGTGCCGTCCCCCAACCCATAACAACGCGCGGGAGTTCCCGCTTCTTCGAGGCACCCGTCCGGAATGAACCCCGGCCCCCGCACAGACGTCCTGCCGGGTGAAAGGCACGACTTTCCCGCCACCGGGACGGACGGTACGTCACACTCCTTGCCCCGTCGCACGGTAGCCTCGCCCTCAACGCGGCCCGCCGGGCCGTGACCGTTCCGCCCGATCGAAGACGACCCGCTCAGCCCGGAGGTTCCGGTGACGACTCGTGGAGTTCTGTACGTGCACTCCGCGCCGCGCGCGCTGTGCCCGCACGTCGAGTGGGCCGTCGCCGGGGTGCTCGGCACGCGCGTCAGCCTGGACTGGATCCGCCAGCCGGCCGCCCCCGGCACCTGGCGCTCGGAGTTCTCCTGGCAGGGTCAGGCCGGCACCGCCTCCAAGCTCGCCTCCGCGCTGCGCGGCTGGCAGATGCTGCGCTTCGAGGTCACCTCCGAGCCGTGCCCCACCGCCGAGGGCGAGCGCTACAGCTGCACCCCCGACCTCGGCATCTTCCACGCCGTCACCGGCATCCACGGCGACATCCTCATCCCGGAGGACCGCCTGCGCGCCGCCCTGGTCCGCTCCCGCACGGAGGACACCGACCTGGAGTCGGAGATCGCCAAACTCCTCGGCAAGCCCTGGGACGACGAACTCGAGCCGTTCCGCTACGCGGGAGAAGGCGCCCCGGTCCGCTGGCTCCACCAAGTGGTCTGAGCGCCCCGTAAGGGGCGCGGGGAACTGCGCGACGAGCCCCGCAGGCCCGCAGGCAGGGAACGACAGAAGGGGCCCACCCGAGAGGTGAACCCCTTCCCACAGCGCCCGTGGGCGATCAGACCGTCCGGAACGCCAGCACCACGTTGTGCCCCCCGAACCCGAACGAGTCGTTCAGCGCGGCGATCCGCCCGTCCACGGGCAGCTTCCGCGCCTCACCACGAACGACGTCCGCGTTCGCCTCGGCCTCGGGGTCCAGGTTCTCCACGTTGATCGTCGGCGGAGCCACCCGGTGGTACAGCGCCAGCACGGTGGCGACCGACTCGACACCGCCGGCGCCGCCCAGCAGATGACCGGTCATCGACTTCGTCGCGGACACCGCCATGTGGTCCGCGTCGTCCCCGAACACCTTCCGCAGCGCCTTCAGCTCGGCGATGTCACCGGCCGGCGTCGACGTCGCGTGCGCGTTGACGTGGACGATCTCCGCCGGGTCCAGGTCCGTGCGGTCCAGCAGGTTCTGCAGGGCGTGCGAGATGCCCCGCCCCTCCGGCTCCGGCTGCACGATGTCGTGCGCGTCGGCCGAGATGCCCTGGCCGACCGCCTCCGCGTAGACGCGGGCGCCGCGCGCGGCGGCGTGCTCGGCGGACTCCAGGACGACGACGCCCGCGCCCTCGCCGAGGACGAACCCGTCCCGGGCGACGTCGTAGGGGCGCGAGGCGCCCTGCGGGTCGTCGTTGTTCTTGGACATCGCCATCATGTTGCCGAACGCGGCGATCGGCAGCGGGTGGATCGCCGCTTCCGTGCCGCCCGCGACGACCACGTCGGCGCGCCCGGTGCGGATCATCTCGATGGCGTAGCCGATGGCCTCTGCACCCGAGGCGCACGCGGACACCGGGGTGTGCACGCCCGCGCGGGCGCCCACGGCCAGACCGACGTTCGCGGACGGGCCGTTCGGCATCAGCATGGGGACGGTGTGCGGGGAGACGCGGCGGACGCCCTTCTCCTTCAGCACGTCGTACTGGTCCAGCAGGGTCGTCACGCCGCCGATACCGGAGGCGATCACGGCGCCCAGCCGGTCGGGGTCGACGTTCGGGTCCTCACCGGCCTTGGCCTCGAACCCGGCGTCCGCCCAGGCCTCCTTGGCCGCGACCAGCGCGAACTGCGCCGAGCGGTCCAGGCGGCGGGCCTGCGGCCGGGGGATGACCTCGGTGGGCTCCACGGCCACCGGGGCCGCGATGCGGACCGCCTGCTCGGCGGCCCACTCCTGCTCCAGGGGCTTCACGCCGGAACGCCCGGCGACGAGGCCTTCCCAGGTAGAGGCCGCGTCGCCACCCAGCGGTGTGGTTGCGCCGATACCGGTGACGACCACGGTGCGATTGGTCGAGCTCATCGGAATTCTTTCTCCAACGATTGACGAGGATGCGTACGGCGCCACCGCCGGGTGGCGGGGCCGGGGAGCTCCCGGCCCTGGCGGGGCTCACGCCCCGCGCGTGCTCAGGCCTGGTGCTTGAGGATGTAGTCGGTCGCGTCGCCGACGGTCTTGAGGTTCTTGACGTCGTCGTCCGGGATCTTGACGTCGAAGCGCTCTTCGGCGGCGACGACGACCTCGACCATGGACAGCGAGTCGACGTCCAGGTCGTCGGTGAAGGACTTGTCCAGCTGGACGTCCTCAACCGGGATGCCGGCGATCTCGTTCACGATCTCCGCGAGACCGGCGACGATCTCTTCCTGAGTGGCGGCCATGATGGCGCTCCTTCGTTGTGATTCCAGAGGGTGTGGCGGTTTTCCTCCTGTACCGGATGCATGATCCGGCACGGAGTGCCTAGGGGAGGGTAACGACAGTCGCGGCGTACACGAGACCCGCCCCGAAGCCGATGACGAGCGCGGTGTCGCCGCTCTTCGCCTCGCCGGTCGCCAGGAGCCGCTCCATCGCGAGCGGGATCGAGGCGGCCGAGGTGTTGCCGGTGGTGCGGATGTCACGGGCGACCGTGACGTGCTCCGGCAGTTTGAGGGTCTTCACCATCGAGTCGATGATCCGCACGTTGGCCTGGTGCGGGATGAAGACGTCCAGGTCGTCCGCGCTGATCCCGGCCGCGTCCAGCGCCTGCTGGGCGACCTTCGCCATCTCGAACACGGCCCAGCGGAACACCGCCTGGCCTTCCTGGGTGATCGCGGGGAGCTTGATGCCGCCCTTGCTGTCCCGGGGCAGCTCCGCGAGGTCGCCGCCGAAGCGGTCCCACGCGTAGGTCTGCTTGATCGTCTGGGCCTTGTCGCCCTCGGAGCCCCACACGGTCGGGCCGATGGCCGGCTCCTGCGAGGGGCCGACGATCACGGCGCCCGCGCCGTCGCCGAACAGGAAGGCCGTCGCGCGGTCCTCCAGGTCGGTCAGGTCGCTCAGCCGCTCCACGCCGATGACCAGGACGTACTCGGCGGACCCCTCGACGATCATGCCCTTGGCGAGGGTCAGGCCGTAGCCGAAGCCCGCGCAGCCGGCGGAGATGTCGAAGGCGGCGGCCTTGTCCGTGCCGAGCCTGTCGGCGATCTCGGTCGCGATGGCCGGGGTCTGCGCGAAGTGCGACACGGTCGACACGACGACGGCGCCGATCTGCGCGGCGTCGATCCCGGCGTCCGCGATCGCCTTGCCGGACGCCTCGATCGACATCGCGGCGACGGTCTCCTCGGGGGAGGCCCAGTGCCGGGTCTCGATGCCGGAGCGCGAGCGGATCCACTCGTCGGACGAGTCGATCGTCTCGAGGATCACCTCGTTCGGCACGACCCGGGTGGGGCGATAGCCGCCCACGCCGAGGATGCGCGCGTACGGGGCGCCCTTGCTGGGCTTGATCTTCGCCATGCGGGTCGGCTCCTTAAGGGCGTCAGGCGGTGTGCTCGGCGACGAGCTCGCGGGCCGCGTCGAGGTCGGCGGGGGTCTTCAGGGCCAGCGTCTTGACCCCGGGCAGGGCACGCTTGGCCAGACCGGTCAGGGTGCCACCGGGGCACAGCTCCAGAAGGGCCGTCACGCCGAGCTCCTTGAAGGTCTCCATGCACAGGTCCCAGCGGACCGGGTTGGCGACCTGGCCCACCAGGCGCTCCAGCACCTCGGCGCCGGACGCGACCGCCTTGCCGTCCTTGTTGGACACGTAGGCGACCTTCGGGTCGGCGGGCGCGAGGGCCTTGGCGGCCTCCGCCAGCGTGTCGACCGCGGGGCGCATGTGATGGGTGTGGAAGGCGCCGGCGACCTTGAGCGGGACGACCCGGCGGACGCCCTCGGGCTTGTCGGCGTCCAGCGCGGCGATCTGCTCCATGGTGCCGGCGGCGACGATCTGGCCGCCGCCGTTGATGTTCGCCGGGGTGAGACCCAGCTTCTCCAGGTGCGGCACGGTCACCTCGGGATCGCCGCCGAGCAGCGCCGCCATGCCGGTCTCGGTGATCGCGGCGGCGTCGGCCATGGCCAGACCCCGCTTGCGGACCAGGGAGAGGGCGGCGGCGTCGTCGAGGACGCCGGAGAGGGCGGCGGCGGTGATCTCGCCGACGCTGTGACCGGCGACCGCGCCGGGGGCGATGTCACCCAGTGCCGAGGCGGACAGCAGCCCGGCCGCGACCAGCAGCGGCTGCGCGACGGCCGTGTCGCGGATCTCGTCCGCGTCGGCCTTCGTGCCGTAGTGGGCGAGGTCGAGTCCGATGGCGTCCGACCACGCGGCGACGCGGTCGGCGGCGCCGGGGAGTTCCAGCCATTCGGTCAGGAAGCCGGGCGTCTGGGAGCCCTGGCCGGGAGCGACGAGTACGAGCACTCTCACACTCTCTCTTGCGTACGGGCGGGGCCGCCCGTGGGGACAAGGACGAAGAACGGGAGGGGGTTTTGTCGACCCCCGACAAAACACTAGGTCTGGAGATCACCATCGGCCAGACGCCCCAGGATCAGCGCGATCCGCAGGGTGAACGCCGAGCGTACATCGGAGGGTGACCAGCCGGTGACGTCTGTCACACGTCGGAGCCGGTAACGAACGGTGTTGGGGTGAACGAACAGCATCCGCGCCGCGCCTTCGAGACTGCTCGCCTGTTCGAGATAGACGCTGAGCGTCTCGAGGAGCGCCGCGCCGGCCTCCTCGAGCGGTCTGTAGATCTCCTCCACCAACTGCTCGCGCGCCGAGGGGTCGCCGGCGATCGCGCGCTCCGGCAGCAGATCGTCCGCCAGCACCGGACGCGGGGCGTCCTGCCAGGCGGAACACGCCTTGAGGCCCGCGGCGGCGGCCTGCGCGGACCGGGTCGCGGCCAGCAGGTCGGGGACCACGGGCCCGGCCACGACGGGTCCGGCCGCGTACGGGCCGATCAGCGACTTCGCGACGGCCAGCGGGTTGTCGCTGCCGCCCGCGATGACGACGAGCCGGTTGCCGAGGACGCCGGTGAGCACCTGGAGCTTGGCGTGCCGGGCGGCCCGCCGGATCGCCTCCACGGTCAGCTCGGAGTCGCCGTCCGGGGCGGTACCGAGCACCACGCACACATGCTCGGGGGAGTTCCAGCCGAGCGCGGCGGCCCGCGACACGGCGCCCTCGTCGGCCTCGCCGCTGAGCACGGCGTTGACCACCAGCGACTCCAGGCGGGCGTCCCAGGCACCGCGTGCCTCGGCGGCCTGGGCGTACACCTGGGCGGTGGCGAAGGCGATCTCCCGCGCGTACACGAGGAGCGCCTCGCGCAGCACGCTCTCGTCGCCGGGGGCCGCGACCTCGTCGATGGCGGACTCCATCACCTCGATCGTGGTCCGCACCATCTCCACGGTCTGCCGCAATGTGATGGCCCGGGTCAGCTCGCGCGGCGCGGTGCCGAAGACGTCGGTGGAGATGGCCTGCGGGGCGTCGGGGCGCCGGAACCACTCGGTGAAGGCGGCGATGCCCGCCTGCGCGACCAGGCCGATCCAGGAACGGTTCTCCGGCGGCATGGCCCGGTACCAGGGCAGCGTCTCGTCCATCCGCGCGATGGCCTGGGCGGCGAGCGAGCCGGACGACCGCTCCAGCCGCTTCAGCGTCGCGGTGTGCGGATGGGCGGGGCGTGCAGCGGGACCGGGGGTACTGGTTTCGGGTTCGGGCACGGGACAAGACTGCCTCATCCGGGCGGCGGGCCGTGCCCCAGGGTCGCACCCGTCTCCGGGCCCGTGCCCCGTGTCCGGACTCCGGTGCCCCCGTCGTGCGCCGTCCCTGCCCACCCCGGGAGGGCCTACCGTGGAGGGCGTGATGGACGTCAGGCGAGCGAGCGAACGCTACAGGGGCGGGGACCCGGCGGCGGGCATCGAGTCGTGGCACGCCCTCTCCTTCGGCCCCCACTACGACCCGGACAACCTGCGCTTCGGCGCGGTGATCGCCTGCAACGAGGAGCACCTGGGTCCGGGCGCCGGCTTCGACGAGCACCCGCACAGCCACACCGAGATCGTCACGTGGGTGATCTCCGGCGAGCTGACCCACCGTGACTCGGCGGGCCACGAGACGGTGATCCGCCCCGGCGACGTCCAGCGGCTCAGTGCGGCGTCGGGCGTCCGCCACGTGGAGCGCAACGCGGCCCGCACCCCTTTGACCTTCCTCCAGATGTGGCTGGCCCCCCTCGAGCCGGGCGGCGAACCGCGCTACGAGGTCGTCCGCGGCATAGCGGACTCCACCCCCTACGCCGTCCCGGAGGCCGGCGCGATGCTCCACGTCCGCCGCCTGTCGCCCGGCGAGCGTACGGCGGTCCCCGCGGCGCCCTACCTCTACCTCCACGTGACCCGGGGCACGATCCGCCTCGACGGCGAACTCCTCGAACCGGGCGACGCGGCCCGCCTCACGGACGAGAAGGACGCGGAGGCGGTGGCGGAGGGGGAGGCGGAGGTGCTGATGTGGGAGATGTCGGGCTTCTGATCCCCGCACCGTGGTACGTTCCTGCCGCCGTGCAGCGCTGCGACCCGAGGAGGTGAGACCGATCAACGCTTCGACAGGTCGGGCCTCCCTCCCTCGCATGGCCTAGGGAGCGCCCGCAGAGGCTCTGCGAAAGGCCGCATCACCATGCGCTTCCTCTCCGGGACGTCGTCCGACGGCGTCCGCGAACAGCTCTTCACCCTGGACGGGATCCCCGGTGTCCTGTGGACGCCCGACGGCGGCGGAGCCGCGACCCGTCCCCTTGTCCTCCTGGGACACGGCGGCGGCCGGCACAAGAAGGACCCCGAGGTCTCGGCGCTCGCCCACCGCCTCGTGACCGCGTGCGGCTACGCCGCCGTGTGCGTCGACGTCCCCGCCCACGGCGACCGGCCCCAGGTCGAGGAGTACGCCCGCCTCGCCGTCGAGAACCAGGCGCGCGTGGAGGCGGGCGAGGAACTGGCGCCGCTGATCGCCGAGTTCCAGGCGCGGGTGGCCCGGCGGACCGTGCCGGAGTGGCGGGCGGTTCTGGACGCGGTGCGGGAACTCGGCCACGTGGGCCCCGGCCCGGTGGGCTACTGGGGCGTCTCGCTCGGCTGCGGACTCGGTGTCCCGTTCGTCGCCGCCGAACCCCGGGTGCGAGCGGCGGTGCTGGGCCTGGGCGGCGCGCATGCCTCGGCGGACGCCGCCGCCCGGATCACCGTCCCGGTGCAGTTCCTGGTCCAGTGGGACGACGAACGGGTGCCCAGGGAACAGAGCTTGGCCCTGTTCGACGCCTTGGCCTCGAAGGAGAAGACGCTCCACGCCGCCCCCGGTGGACACGGCGAGCTCCCGGCCTTCGAGCTGGACAGCGCCGTGAGCTTCTTCAGCCGGCACCTGGGACCCGGCTAGCTCAGCACCGCCCCGGCACGGTGGACCCGTGCCGGGGCGGAGAGGGTTCGGCGGGGTTCAGGACCGCCTCAGAAGGTCAGGCCCCAGCTGCTGATGTAGCCCGTGTCGCCGGCGTAGCCGTCGGTGACGCGGAGCTTCCACGTGCCGTTGGCCGTCTCGGAGGAGGCGTTCACGGTGTAGGTGGTGTTGATGTTGTCCGTGGAGCCGCCGGTGCCGGAGGGCTTCAGGGTGTAGACCGACCCGTCGGGGGCGACCAGGGAGACCGTCAGGTCACCTATGTAGGTGTGGACGATGTTCACCGGGACCTGGAGGGCCGACGGGGCGTTGCCCGAGACGCCGGTGACGGTGAGGGGGGACTCGACCGTCGTACGGTCGCTGATCGTGTACCGCGTCGAGCTGGTGAACGTCTTGCCGGCGGGCGGGGTGGTGCCGCCGTTGCCGCCGACGTACAGCAGACGGTTCGGGGAACCGGTGCCCGGGTTGCCGACGGCGCCGGAGACGGAGCTGTTGACCAGCGCGGAGGCGACCTGCGACGGGGTGGCCGACGGGTTGTCCGCGAGGTACAGCGCCGCGGCGCCCGCGACGTGCGGGGTGGCCATCGAGGTGCCGGAGATGGTGTTGGTGGCGCTGTCGCCGGTGTACCAGGCGGAGGTGATGGAGGAGCCGGGGGCGAAGATGTCCAGGTTCGAGCCGTAGTTCGAGTAGCTGGCGCGGGCGTCCGTGCTGGTGGTCGCGCCGACGGTGATCGCCTCGGCCACCCGGGCAGGCGAACCGGTCGCGGTCGTCGACTCGTTGCCCGCGGCGACGGCGAAGGTGACGCCGGCCGCGATGGCGTTGCGGACCGCGTTGTCGAGCGTGGTGCTGGCGCCGCCGCCGAGCGACATGTTGGCGACGGCCGGGAGGACCGCGTTGGCGGCGACCCAGTCGACGCCCTCGATCACGCCGGCGGTGGTGCCGGAGCCGTTGTTGTCGAGGACGCGGACGCCGACGACGGAGGCCTTCTTGGCGACGCCGTACGCGGTGCCCGCGACGGTGCCGGCGACGTGGGTGCCGTGGCCGTTGCCGTCCTGGGCGACGTTGTCGCCGTCCACGGCGTCGTAGCCGTTGCGGGCGCGGCCGCCGAAGTCGCTGTGGGAGATGCGCACACCGGTGTCGATGATGTACGCGGTGACGCCCTGGCCGGCGGTGTCGTCGTAGGTGTACGACCCGCTCAGCGGCAGCGCGGTCTGGTCGATGCGGTCCAGGCCCCAGGACGGCGGATTGGTCTGCGTCGCCTGGATGGTGAAGGTGCGGTTCTGCTCGACCAGCGCGACCGACGGGTCGGCGGCCAGCTCGGCGGCCTCCGCCTCGGTGGCCTCCACGGTGTAGCCGTTGACGGCCTCGCGGAAGGTGTGCTCGACGTCGGCGCCGTACTTCTTGGCGAGGCCCTTGCCCTTGGCGGACGTGGCCTTGGTGCCCGACTTCAGGGTGACGATGTAGCTGCCCTCGACCGCGTTCGGCGCGTCCGCGTAGGCGATCGTCCCCTTGGGGGATTCGGCGGAGTGCGCGGCGGGAGCGGTGAACAGACCGCCCGTGAGAGCCGCCGCGGCGACCGCGCCGACGCCGACGATCGATCTGCGCTTGGCGTTTCGCATCACTGCCATCTGAGGGTTCCTCCTCGACAGGTGGGGAGTGTGGGGGTCGCGCCTCTTGGGGGGAGGCGCCGCACGGCGGAACGTCCGTACCGGGTCGCCGGGACACACGCATGTCAGGAACATGCCAAACACGGGCGCTGTGGCCGTGATCCGCATGTCCTGTCGCCAGGCGAAAGATTGATCTGTCTACGCGGATTGCACAAGAGGTTCGGGCCCTCGTTAACGTCCGTGCCACAAAGGGGCGGTGACACAAGGTCATCAACTGGCACAGATACGCGGCGTAAACATGATCACGGTCACAGTCACCGTCCGGGACGCGGCCCCGTACCGTCCCGCATGGCGAGACAGCAGAGG
The DNA here is from genome assembly GCF_022696125.1 of Streptomyces sp. GB4-14. Classification (NCBI taxonomy): domain Bacteria; kingdom Bacillati; phylum Actinomycetota; class Actinomycetes; order Kitasatosporales; family Streptomycetaceae; genus Streptomyces; species Streptomyces sp. GB4-14. Next base: position 4,615,000 of record NZ_RZHO01000002.1, read on the forward strand.
GCGGGACCGCCGGCCGCGGCCCCGCCCCGGGCACCGCTACTCCTCGTCCCGCAGCCTCTCCGCCAGCTCCGTCAGCGGCTCCGCCGCCTCACCGTGGCCGAGGGCCGTCAGCCGCTCCACCGCCGCCCCGATGCGGCCGAGCGCCACCGGGCGCCGCTCCAGGTACACGCCCTCCACGACGGCGGCCAGCCGCGCGCACTCCGCCCACTCGGCGGCCCGCTCCGCGTCCTCGCCCGGCTCCCCGAGCAGACCGAGGGCCTTCTCCAGCGCGGCCAGCGCCTCGTCGTAGGCGCCCCCGTACGCGCCGACCCGCCCGTGCTCGTAGGCCAGGGCGGAGTCCAGGGAGCGGCCGTCCGCCTCGAACCCGGCGGCGCGGGCCTCGTCGGCGACCCGGCCGGCGTCGTCCAGGAAGGCGCGGGCGCCCGTCAGGCCCTCGGGGCCCTGCTGGTAGGCCTGGAGACGGGCCAGCTCCCGCAGGGCGTTGCTGACCATCTCGTACCGTGGGTCGCGCGCGTGGGCCGCGAGCGCCTGGTCCACGGCCTCCCGCGCCCGGCCGAACTCCCCGGCCTCACCGAGGAGCACGGCCGTCTCCGCGGCGATCATGGCGTGGCTGCCCGGGTCGTCCTCCCAGCCGGCCGACTCCGCCGCGAGGGCCACGAACTCCGCGGTGGCGGCCTTCAGGTCGTCCCCGGCGCGCAGCGCGCGGGCGCGGGTCAGCCGCAGCTGGGCGACGAGCCGGTCGTCCAGCTCGCCGGCCACGACGTCCGGCTCGACGAGCAGCGAGTCGAGCAGGGCGATGCAGTCCTCCACCCGGCCCAGGTCGAGGCTGAGCTGCGCGGCGTTGCTGTAGGTGCAGAACGCCTCGATCCGGTTGCCCGCGCGCAGGTCCAGTTCCGCCGAGCGCGTCAGATGGCGCAGCGCCTCGTCGGGCCTGCCCAGGTGCATGCACGCCTGCGCCAGCTCGCCGTGCAGCGTCGGGGCGTCCACTGTGTCGGCGGGCCACTCGGCGGCCAGCCGCAGCCCTTCGCTCAGGCTCGCGTGGGCGGCCTGCGCGTCCCCGAGGCCGAGCTGGATCTTGCCGCGCAGGGAGAGCGCGCGGGGCAGGTGCCAGGCGGGGCCGTCCGCCCGCAGCGACTCCACCAGCGCGTCCGCCTCGGCGAGCGCCGTGGGCAGGTCGCCCGACATGGCGTGCGTGGTGGCCCGCAGCAGCCGCGCGCCGGCGATCTGCCCGGTCAGGGCGTGCCGGGTGGCGAAGTCGTGCAACAGCTCCGCCTCGGTGAAGACGGGCGCGACCTGCTCACGGTCCCCGGACGCCTGGAGCCGCAGACCGAGCGCGCTCACCCGCAGCCGCAGCAGCCGCGCCTCCAGATAGGGGGCCAGCCCGGCCGCCTCCTCGTGCAGCCGCACCAGCGCCGGGTGCGCCTCGGTCAGGGCGGCGACATGAGCGTCGGCGTCATGTCCGGAGTCCTCCGGCGGCGTCTGCGCGGCCGCCAGCACCGCGCACGCGCGGGCGAGCACCGCGTGTCCCGGCGTCCCCGCGTCCTCGTACAGTCCCGCCGCCTCCTCGTACAGGGCCGCCGCGTCCGCGTACGCGTCCCGGCGCTCCGCCAGCACCGCCTCTTCCTCCAGCAGGTCGGCACGCAGCCGCACCAGCGGGCCCACCTCCGGGTCGTCCGGGTGGACGTAGCCGGGGGCGGAGACGACCTCGCCCAGCCGCGCCCAGCAGGCGTGCGCGTCCGGATGGCCCTGCTCGTCCAGCTCCCGCGCCCGCCTGATCAGGTCGGCCGGCGACTCGGGGAGCGGCTCGGCCGGCGCCGGCGCCGGAGCCGCGGGGGCCGGGGCCACGTCCTCCAGGGTCCGCGGACGCAGCGTCAGCTCCAGCGACTCCAGCAGCGGAGCCTGCGCCAGACGCGCCCCGCGGCGGCCGGAGTGCGCCGTCGTGCCGTTGCGGGCGTCGAAGCGGCCCGCCAGATCGTCGGCACGCCGCGCCACCTCGGCGCGCAGCGTCGCCACCGTCCAGCTCCGGCCCGCGAACCCGGCGGCGGGCAGCTCCCCGTGGCCCAGCGCCTCGACGCGGGCGAGCAGGACCTCCACGCCGGTGAGCAGGTCGAGCAGGGCCAGCGGCGAGTCCACCTCGTCGAACAGGGTGCGGTTCTCCGCCAGCAGCTCAAGGCCGCGCGCCTCGTTGCCGGTCAGCGCGCAGAACTCCAGGTGGCGGCCGACCTCCCCGGCCATCGACGGGTTGCGGCGGCAGCCGCGGTAGCCCGCCAGGTGCAGATGGCGCGCCTCGTCCGTGCGGCCGGTCCGCAGCAGCGGCAGCAGCGCGTAGGAGACGGAGCGGGCCGGCTCCTCCTGGCAGGACTCCTTGCCGGCCAGCACCGGCTCCCAGGCGCCGAGCGCCCGCGCGTCGTCGCCCGCCGCCAGGTGGTACAGGGCGCGCTCGCAGGTCTCGCACGCCTCGCAGTCGCTGAGCATGCCGCGGGTCCGGCCCGCCCACAGTTCGTAGGCCAGGGCGGTGTCCTCACCGATGTGGGCGGCGAGCTGGTACGCCTGCCCGTAGTACGGCTGGAGGTCGAGTCCCGCCTTCTCGTAGCGGTCGCGCATCTCCGTCTGCCACTGGCGCAGGCTCGCCAGCGGTATCTCGGGCAGGCTGCGCAGGGCGTTCGCGACCCACTTGAACCGCCAGAACAGCTGGTGGCGCAGCCGGGCGTCGAACACGTCCGGCTGCTCGTCGAAGAGGTTCAGCAGCCGGGCGAACACGACCGGCGACTTCCGCGGCTCGGAACCGTACGTGTACGCCTCCTGGAGTTCCAGCAGGGCGTGGATCAGCGGCACCGGCTCGCCGAACAGCTCGGCCGCCTCCGCGAGTTCCTCGGCGGTGACGGTACGGGTACGGCCGTAGGGGAGGCGGTCGTTCTCCCGCAGCGCCTCGTACAGCTCGTCGGTGGTCTGGGGCGGGGTCTGCATCGTCAGCTGTCCTTGCGCAGGGCGTGGGCGAGAAGGTCGAGGAAGGAGCGGTTGATGAGGCTGGACTCGGCGGGCCTGAGCGGACGCCGGGACAGCAGCGCGGCCTGCCCGTACAGCGCCTCGGCGCTGGTGCGCGCCAGCTCCGGCTCGTCGATCGCGACGGCCGTGCGCACCAGCGGGTTGAGCTGGTTGAGGATCAGCTGCGCGCGCGGCGCCTCCTGCCGCAGGGCGCCCAGGATGTCGCCCCACAGGCCGCCCTCCTGCTCGCGGGCGAGCCTGGAACGGGTGCGCTCGTGACGGGCCTCCCGGCTGTCCACGAGCAGGGCGGGCGCGGACGCCGGCTGGAAGGCGCGCAGCGCCACGTCGCAGTCGAACACCGCGAGGGCGTCACGGGCCAGCGCCAGATACGCCGAGGCGGCCAGCTCGGTCTCCCGGTCGACCGGGTCGAGGTGCGCGGTCAGGGTCGCCGGGTCGAGGTCGGCGACGCTCACCTCGGGCCGGATCTCGGGCAGCCGGTGCACCAGCTCGCGGTCGTAGGTGTAGCCGCCGTTGACCACGCCGAGCCCGGCGGCCGACGCGATCGCCGCGACCTGCCGGAACTCCTCCACGCTGGACGTCACCAGCACGGTGCGGTGGGTGCGGGAGAACTCGTCGAGCGTGCAGTGCCCGTCGGTGGTCTCGAACGGCAGCCACGGCAGCAGCATCCGCAGGATCTCGTCGTCGTGCACGGCGAGCGACTTCACCGACAGGTGGTGCGCCTGGAGGAAGCGGTGCAGCAGCTCGGGGTCGCTGGCGGCGACGCGGGCGATCCACGCGCGCAGCTGGTCGGCCAGCGCGTCGCGCACCGCGGCGAGGGTGTCGTCCTCGTACAGGGACTCACGGGACGCCGTCGGGCGCAGGCTCTCCGCGTCGACGACGCAGCGCACGAAGAACGCCCAGTCGGGCAGGATCTCCTCCGCCTGCTCGGACAGCAGCATGCCCTTGACGTGCACCCGGTGGCCGTGACGGCGTCCGGCCGGCACCGCCTCCGGGAGCACGCACGCGATGCCCTTCAGGCCCACGGCCGGCAGGTTCAGCTCGATGGTGTCCAGCGGCGCGAAGCCGAACACCTCCTCCCCGTAGGCGGCCAGCGCACGGGAGCGGGCGCCCGGCGTCGGATACGTCCGCGCCCAGGGAGCCTCCTCCGGGTTGACCGGCACGACGGGGCCGCCGGAGCCGTCGTCGAAGGTCACGGGATGCCGCAGCAGCGAACCGAAGTGCCGGGCCAGGCGCTGCACCTGGGCGGGCGCCGTCCACTCGGCCGCGTCGGCGCGCGGGATCAGCGTGACGGTGGTGCCGGGGGCGGGCCGGGCGGAGACGGGCACGGTGCGCACGGTGTAGCTGCCGTCGCCGCGCCCCCGCCACTCCACGGCGGGCGCGCCGGGCGTGCGCGCGGACCGGCTGACCACGTGGATCTCGTCCGCGACCAGGAAGCAGGACAGCAGGCCGATGCCGAACTGGCCGATGAAGTCGCCGCGTTGTTCGGCGATGCCGTCGGTGCGCTTGCTGCTGCGGCCGATCGTGGCGAGGAAGGTGTGCACATCGGCCTCGGTGAGGCCGACGCCGTCGTCCTCGACGCGGACGACGGAGCGGTCGGCGTACAGACGGATGCCGAACGATCCCGCGGGCGCCGACGGTTCGAGGGTGTGCCGGGCGGTGAGCGCGTCCACCGCGTTCTGCATCAGTTCCCGCAGGTAGACGCGGGGGCTGGAGTAGAGGTGGTGGGAGAGCAGGTCGACGAGACCGCGCAGGTCCACCTGGAAGGTGCGGTCCGGGGTGTTGTCGGGCAGGGTCATGGGCGGTCCGGGGTGTGAAGGCGTGCGACGGGCGGCGGAAGAGGACGAGCCGGGGCTCAGAAGGCCTTGCGGAAGCGCGCGTACGCCTTCTGCGGCTCGGACATGTACGTCCACGGCCACTCGGTGTACGTGCCCTCGAGCTCGCGGAAGACGTTGGAGGCGGTGCTGCTTCCGGCCAGGGACAGGGCCATGGCGAAGATGTTGTAGTCGCCCTGCCAGCCCAGGCGGCGCTCGTAGGCGTGGTGCAGGATGCTGCGCTCCGCCGCCTCCCTCAGCTCGGCGCGGATCCGCGGCTGCTGGAGGCAGGCGCCGTCGTCGGACTCCACCCACTCCTCGACGTACGCCATGGCGACGGCGCAGCCGAGCCGGTGGCCATCGGGCGCCGCGGCGAACGCCGCACGGGCGAACTCCAGCGCTTCCCCGGGCTCACCGCCCCAGCGGGGCTGGAGCTGGGACAGCCATTCGAGGTGGACCTCCAGGTCGAGCGGGTCGCGGCGCAGGGCGGCGTCGCGCCGGGTCTCGGCGACCGGGGAGCCGAGCGACATCCCGCGCGCGGAGGTGAGCAGCTGGCGCCACGGCGTGATCCACTCCGGACGCAGCTCGGCGGCCTCGAACAGCTGCCGCTCGGCGATGCGGAGGCGCTCGTGGAACACGCGCCACTGCTCCTCGGAGACGTCCACGGCGCGGGCGGCGGTGCGGGCCTCCCAGCCCCACTTGATGTGCCGCGCCCCGGAGATCAGCAGGGCCAGGGCGCGGTGCTCCTTGTCCTCCTCGACGGCGCGGCCGATCCAGTCCTGCAGCCCGTCGATGTCCGTGAGCTGACCGAGGACTTGGTGGTCACGGCCCGGGTCGAACGGGGCCAGCGCCTCCTTGACGCCCTCCCAGTCACCCGCGTCGGCCGCCTCCACCAGCGCCAGCACCCGCCGGTCGCCGAGGGCGCGCAGCGGATGGACGCCGTTCTTCCGCCGGGGGACCGGAAGGGCGTGCGGATCCGCCCCCGGTCCGTCCCCGCCCCTGCCGAACAGCTTGCCGAACATGCCGCGCCCTCCCCTGGTCCCGCGTGATCGTCCGGCGCATCATAGGGCGCGCCACCGACACCGCTTCCACAGGGTTTTCACGCCGGCCCCACGCCAACCTCGCAGGTAGGAGTGGTGATTGCGGCAAATCCGGGCGAAGGGCGGCAGTCAGCCGCGCACTTCCGCCAGCACGGCGTCGGTGAACGGCGGCCACGCCTCGACCGCCCAGGGTCCGAACGCCCGGTCGGCGAGCGCCACGCAGGCCGCGCCCGCGTCCGGGTCGATCCACAGGAACGTGCCCGACTGGCCGAAGTGCCCGAAGGTGCGCGGCGAGGACGAGACGCCCGTCCAGTGCGGCGCCTTGCCGTCCCGGATCTCGAAGCCCAGCCCCCAGTCGTTCGGGCTCTGATGGCCGTAGCCCGGCAGCACGCCCTTGGTGCCTGGGTACTGCACGGTCATCGCGGCGGCCACCGTCCGCGGGTCCAGCAGCCGGGGCGCCTGCACCTCGGCGGCGAACCGCAGCAGGTCGTCCACCGTGGACACGCCGTCCTTGGCGGGGGAGCCCTCCAGTGAGGTGGACGTCATCCCCAGCGGCTCGAGCACCGCCTGCCGCAGATACTCGGCGAACGGGATCTCCGTCGCCTTCTCCACATGGTCGCCGAGCTGCTCGAACCCTGCGTTGGAGTACAGCCGCCGCTCGCCGGGCGCCGAGGTCACCCGGTGCTCGTCGAAGGCGAGGCCCGAGGTGTGCGCGAGCAGGTGGCGGACCGTCGAGCCCTCCGGGCCCGCCGGCTCGTCCAGCTCGACCGCCCCCTCCTCGTACGCCACGAGCACCGCGTACGCGGCCAGCGGCTTGGTGACCGAGGCCAGCGGGAAGCGGTGCCCGGACGGGCCGTGCGTGCCCAGGACGGTGCCGTCCGCCCGTACCACCCCCGCCGCAGCGGTGGGAACCGGCCAGTTCTCGATCGACGCGAGGCTCTTCAGCGACATGCCGTCGAGCCTAAGCGCTCACAGCGTGAGCTCCAGCAAAGGGTCAGGCCTGGGCGTGAACCCCAGCGACCGGTACAGCGGCTCCGCCTCCGGGCTCGCGGTCAGCCGCACCCGCCCGGCGCCCCGCTCCCGGAACCACTCCAGCAGCGCTCCCACGCACGCCCGCGCGTAGCCCCGGCGGCGGGCGTCCGGGTCGGTGGCGACGCTGAAGACGTAGCCGTCGGTGCCGCGCGGGTTCCGCGCGCCGCCGATGCGGTAGTCCAGCGTGCCCGCCACCAGCGTCGCGAGGGCGCCCGGCCGCTCGGGGTGGTCCACGACGAACGCGGCGAAGGAGCGGTCGTCCGCGAGCCGCTCGCGCAGCACCGGCAGGGACGCCGCGTGCCACGCGGTGGACGGGTCGGAGCGGGCCAACGAGTCGATCATCACCTGGCGCAGACGCAGCACTTCCTCCGCGTCCTCGGGCGTCGCCCGGCGTACAAGGCTCATGCCCGCACGGTAGCCGGAGCCTCCCGACACGTCCGCCCATTTCTCACCGGCACCGCTTGCCTGGAGCGCACTCCAAGGATCTAGCGTGGACGCATGACGGTGACGGAGACCACGGACACCAGGACCGACACCTGCGCCGGACCCCCGCAAGGCGAGCGGCGGCCGGACGGCAAGGACAAGTACACGATCAGCGAGGTGGCCGCCCTCACCGGGCTGACCGCGCACACCCTGCGCTGGTACGAGCGCATCGGGCTCATGCCGCACATCGACCGCTCCCACACCGGGCAGCGGCGCTACACCAACCGCGACCTCGACTGGCTCGCCCTGGTCGGCAAGCTCCGCCTGACCGGCATGCCGGTCGCCGACATGGTGCGCTACGCCGAACTGGTCCGGGCCGGCGACCACACGTACGCCGAGCGCTTCGAGCTGCTCAAGGCGACCCGCGAGGACGTGCTGGCGCGCATCGCCGAACTCCAGGGCACCCTCGCCGTCCTGGACCGCAAGATCAGCTTCTACGCGGACGCCGGGCGCGCCCTGGCCTCGGAAAGGGCATGATGACCGCGGACACGATCCCCACGACGGCACTGGGCGCCGGCGGCCCCGAGGTGGGCGTGCAGGGCCTCGGCTGCATGGGCATGAGCTTCGCCTACGGCCCCGCCGACGCGGACGCCTCCCGGGCGACCCTGGAACGCGCCCTGGAGCGGGGCGTCACCCTCTACGACACCGCCGACGCGTACGGCGCGGGCGACAACGAACGCTTCCTCGCCCCGTTCCTCGCGGCGCACCGCGACGAGGTGCTGATCGCCACCAAGTTCGCCCTGTCGATCCCGCCGGACGACCCGACCCGGCGCATCATCCGCAACGACCCGCCGTACGTGCGGCAGGCCGTCGAGGCGAGCCTGCGCCGCCTGGACGTCGACGTCATCGACCTCTACTACATGCACCGGCGCGACGTGAACGTGCCGATCGAGGAGACCGTCGGCGTCATGGCCGAGCTGGTCCGCGAGGGCAAGGTGAAGCAGCTCGGCCTGAGCGAGGTGACGGCCGGTGAGCTGCGCGCCGCGCACGCCGTGCACCCGATCGCCGCCGTGCAGTCGGAGTGGTCGCTGTTCAGCCGGGACATCGAGGCCGCCGTGGTGCCGGCCGCGCGCGAACTGGGCGTCACCCTGGTCCCGTACTCGCCGCTCGGCCGCGGCTTCCTCACCGGCGCCTTCACGGACGCCACGAAGGACCTCACGCAGGACGACTTCCGCCGCACGATGCCCCGCTTCACCGGCGACAACGCGGCGGCCAACGCGGCCCTCCTGGAGCCGGTCCGCACGGTCGCCGAGCACCACGGCGCGACCCCCGCGCAGATCGCCCTGGCCTGGGTCCACCAGCAGGCGGGCGTCCACGGTCTCCCGGTCGTCCCCATCCCCGGCACCCGCAGCCCGTCCCGCGTGGACGAGAACACGGCGGCCACCCGCATCACCCTGACGGAAGCGGACCTGGACCTGCTCGACCCGATCGCGGACAAGGTCACCGGCACCCGCTACGCGGACATGTCGTTCACCTCGGCGGGCAGGGAGTAGAGAAGCGCCCCGAAGGGGCGCGGGGAACTGCGCGCCCGGACCCCACGCACCCGCGCCCGGCGGACGACTCAAAGCTCCGCGAGCAACTCCGCCTTCTTCGAGGAGAACTCCTCGTCCGTCACCAGCCCTGCCTGGTGCAGCTCGCCAAGATGCCGTATCCGCTCGGCGATGTCCGCGGGATCGCGCCGAGCGGACGTCACACCCACCGTGCCCGCCGCAGGCGATATCGCCGGCACCGCCGCACAGTCCCGCACCGCGGCCAGCACCGCCGCCGCGAACGGCAGCGACTCGTGCACGGGCCCGTACCCGAGTCCGAACACCACCGCGGCGGGGTCCTGGTCGGCCTGCGCCGGGGCCGGCGCCGTCGTGTCCCGGCGCAGCAGCCGCAGATGACCCTCGAACACCTCGGGCGAACGCCACTCCACCCCGCTCAGCTCGGAGACGGGGAAACGCTGGTCGCCGGCCTTCCACTTCGCCGAGGACGCCCCGGTCCAGAACCAGCGGAACGCCACCGACGTGCCGTCGAACGTCGCCTTGCCGTCGTAGGCCTTGAACTGCAGCGGCGCCTCCGGCGCGGCCACCAGGTGGCGTTCGGCGGGGCCCGACTCGGTGAGCTGCGCGCGCAGTTCGTCGGCGTAGTACTCGGCCAGCGTCTCCCGCTCGGCGGGCAGCACCAGCCGGTAGGGGTCGCAGCTCTCCTTCAACTGCCCGGCGGCCGCCTCCATCAGCGGGTCCGCTCCCGGCCGGGGTTCCAGCCGCAGGACCACGGTCCCGCGCTTGCCGGGCGTGAGGCTCACGCTCTCGACCGCCTCGAGAGGCACGCGCCGCTCCCCGAGCGCCTGGAACAGCTTGGGTGTTCGAATCCCCCGTACGTAACGGATGAGCACGGAGTCGGAATCGAACTCCCAGGCGGCATGAAATCCGGCCAGTACGTCACCCATGCGGCTCATCGTATGCGGCACGAGCTTCTCCGTCCCCTCCCCACGCATACCGCAGTATCTCCGCTTCTACGCGCGTCCGGTAGGGGTCGTACCGGACAAACCCGCCAGGCAGGTGTCGTTCCGGTGCGCACACGACACCGCCGTGTATGCGCCAACCCCGATCTCCGCGAAGTTCCGCAGGCTGTCCGTGCCGGGCACGAAGTACCCGGCGTGCCCCTTGGCGTCACGGGCCGACAGCACGCGCGCTCCGAACCCGTCGGCCACCGGGTCGGCCCCGTGGCCCAGTCCGCCGAGCTCCAGGTGGGGCACGTCCTGGATCCAGTCGTCGGCGTCCCGCATCGCCCACACCCGTGCGGTGGTGCGCAGCTGGGAGGCGTGCTCCACCCGCATCCCGGGGCTGCCGGCGACGGCGATGTCGGACACCCGCTCCGGCAGGTCCCGCGCGGCCAGTCCGCAGACCACCGAGCCGTAGCTGTGGCAGAACAGCGAGACCGGGGCGAGGCCGGGCAGCCCCCGCACCATGGCGTCCAGCCGGTCGGCGCCGTCCTCGGCGCGCATCGCCGTGGCCGCGTCCATGCCGAGCCCGCTGGGCGCCGTGTAGTCGGCCCAGGCGACCACGGCCGTGCGGGTCGCGGGATCGGCCTGCCGCTGAGCCCTGTAGAGCGACTTGGCCATGCCCACGGGGGCGGAGTGCCGGCGCTGGGAGCGCTGGAACGTCAGCAGATCGGTGTCGACGCCGGGGACGACCACCGACACCCGCTCGGCGTGGCGCAGGTCACCGAAGACCTCGGCGACCTGCCCGGCGCCCGCCGGGTTGAAGGCGAGGATGTGCCTCTCCGGCCGCATCAGCGCCTCGATGCGGTCCATCCTGCGGGCCGCCTGCTCCTGGCCGGCGGGCGTGAGCCGGCTGTCGTGCACCCGACTCAGCTCGGTCTCGCGGGCCTCGGCCAGCGCGATGCGGTTGGCGTGGTAGCGCAGTTCGACCGGCGCGCCGTTCATGTTGCCCACCGCCAGCGGATAACGCTCGGCGAGCCGGAGCTGCTGCGCGTCGGTGAGCGAGGCGAAGAACCGGGCCAGTCGCGTCGGCGCCGACTGCGGGTCGGGCAGCCGCTTCCCGGCCATCCGGCCGTCCTCCCACGCGGCGAGCGACGCCTGCAGGGGAGCGGGGTGGCGCTGGTGGCGCAGTGCCGTCCAGCCGGTGGTCGCCAGCATCACGAAGACCACGGCGAGCGCCAGCAGCGCCCGCCACACGTTCAGCTGGGGGGAGGTGTCGAAGGAAGTCACTGGGAGGACACACTAGGAGAACGAGAGTGTCTCGCGGGAATCCAGTGACCGGGATCACGTTTCGTTGTGCCGATTCAGGGATGCGCTCGTACGCCAGTTCGCGGCGAGGGCCGGTCCGACATTGTCCAGGCACGTCCGCATCAGCTCCCGCAGCGCCTCGGCGCTCAGGTCGTCCCCGGCGGACCACCGGCGCTCCGCCACCCGGATCACCCCGCCGAACGCGGCCACCAGGATGCGCGGCCGGGGATCGGTGTCGACGTCCAGCCCCTCGCGCTCGGCGACGATGCCCGCCAGCTCCTCCTCCAGCTCCGTCGCCCGGCGCAGATGCGCGGCGAGCAGCGCGGGCGTCGACTCGATGACCCGGTAGACGCGCATGTGCAGCTCCACCGGGACGAGCTCCCCCACGGCGTCGTTGACGGCGTCCCAGCTGTCCAGAACGGCCCGGCGCAGCGCCTCCAGCGGCGCCTCGTCGCGCGGGCGGGCCCGTACGGCCTCGGTGATGCGCTGTTCCGCCAGGCGGGGGACGAACAGCGCCACCTCCTCCTTGCTGGCGAAGTAGCGGAAGAAGGTGCGCTGGGAGACGTCCACGGCCGCGGCGATGTCGTCGACCGTCGTCCCGTCGTAGCCGCGCGTGGCGATGAGCTCGAGGGCGGCCCGGACGAGGGCGTCCCGGGTGCGCTGCTTCTTCCGCTCACGCAGCCCCGGCCGCGGCAGGGCGCCCACGACGGTCCCGACCGTGTCCATGGCTCCTCCTTGAACCGTTCGCCCGGGCCGGGCGAGGGGCGCATGTCCTGTCAGTTACTGACTGGTGAAATGAATTGTCAAGTGTCAGCGGCTGACACTAGCCTCGAATGTATGACTAGTCAGACCACCCTCGACAAGGCGGGGCAGGGGGACGGCCCTTCGGCCGGCCCGTCGGAGGCGACGCCCGGCAAGGGGCTGCGCGGGCACCCCTGGTTCACGCTGTTCACCGTCGCCGTGGGCGTCATGATGGTGGCCCTGGACGGCACCATCGTGGCCATCGCCAACCCGGCCATCGCCAGTGACCTGGGCGCCACCCTCGCCGACGTCCAGTGGATCACCAACGCGTACTTCCTCGCCCTCGCGGTGTCCCTGATCACCGCGGGCAAGCTCGGTGACCGCTTCGGCCACCGGCAGACCTTCCTCATCGGCGTGGTCGGCTTCGCCGCCGCGTCCGGGGCCATCGGCCTGTCCGACAGCATCACGCTCGTCATCGTCTTCCGTGTGCTCCAGGGCCTGTTCGGCGCGCTGCTGATGCCGGCCGCGCTCGGCCTGCTGCGGGCCACGTTCCCCGCCGAGAAGCTCAACATGGCCATCGGCATCTGGGGCATGGTCATCGGCGCCTCCACCGCCGGCGGCCCGATCCTCGGCGGCGTCCTCGTCGAGCACGTGAGCTGGCAGTCCGTGTTCTTCATCAACGTGCCGGTCGGCGTCCTCGCCGTCGCGCTCGGCGTGTGGATCCTGCTCGACCACCGCGCGGAGAACGCGCCGCGCTCGTTCGACATCCCCGGCATCGCCCTGCTGTCCGGCGCGATGTTCTGCCTGGTGTGGGCGCTCATCAAGGCGCCCGAGTGGGGCTGGGGCGACGGCAGGACCTGGGCCTTCATCGGCGCCTCCGTGGTCGGCTTCGCCGCCTTCGCCTTCTGGGAGACGAAGGTGAAGGAGCCTCTGATCCCGCTGGCCCTCTTCCGCTCCGTCCCGCTGTCCGCGGGTGTGGTGCTGATGGTCCTCATGGCCATCGCCTTCATGGGCGGCCTGTTCTTCGTCACCTTCTACCTGCAGAACGTGCACGGCCTCAGCCCGGTCGACGCCGGTCTGCACCTGCTGCCGCTCACCGGCATGATGATCGTCGGGTCCCCGCTCGCTGGCGTGATGATCACCAAGGTCGGCCCGCGCATCCCGCTCGCGGGCGGCATGGCCTGCACCGCGCTCGCCATGTACGGCATCTCCACGCTGGAGAAGAGCACCGGCAGCCTCGCCATGTCGGTCTGGTTCGCGCTGCTCGGCCTCGGCCTCGCCCCCGTCATGGTCGGCGCCACCGAGGTCATCGTGGGCAACGCGCCGCTGGAGCTGTCCGGTGTGGCCGGCGGTCTCCAGCAGGCCGCGATGCAGGTCGGCGGTAGCCTCGGCACCGCCGTGCTGGGCGCCGTGATGGCCTCCAAGGTGGACGGCGACCTGCCGGGCAACTGGGAGAAGGCGGGCCTCCCGCCGCTGACGCCCGAACAGGCCGGGCAGGCCTCCGAGGCGGTCCAGGTCGGTGTGCCGCCGGTACAGAAGGGCACGCCCGAGGCGATCGCCGCGAAGATCACCGACGTCGCCCACGACACCTTCATCTCCGGCATGAGCCTGGCGTCGCTGGTCGCCGCCGGGGTCGCCGCGGCCGCCGTCCTGGTCGCGCTGCTCACCAAGCGCGGCGAGAACGCCGAGGCGGGCGCGGGCGTCGGCCACATCTGACGTCCCGTGAGGACCGCCGCGGCCCGCCGCCGGAGGGGTGCGGCGGGCCGCGGCGGTCATCCGCCGTACACACAAGGGGAATTCAGGGCGGAAGCGGGGGTACCCGCCATGTCAACCAACCCATCAGGGAGTTGATGATGGCGAGCTTCGGACACGGAACGCGCAGGCACCCCCGCACCAGTGGCCGGACGTGGTCACGGTCCGGGCCGGATCGCGCGACGCTCGGGATCATCGGAGCCATCTGCGCCGTCGCCGGTTTCTTCGTCCTGGGCATCATCCTGGGCCCGGTGGCGATGGTGTGCGGCTGGCTGGCGATGGGCCGCAGCTGGGCGGGCTCCCGCTCGGTGCCGGCCCTGATCGCCCTGGTCCTCGGCGCCATCGACACGCTCCTGGCCATCGTCTGGCTGGCCGGGACAGGCGGCATGGGGACCGGCGTGCTCTGACCCGGTGGACAGCAGCAGTGAGGGGGCCTCCGGCGAAACAGCCGGAGGCCCCCTCACTGCTGCAGCTCGGCCCCACAGGGCACGCGGTGATGTTCCCCGCGCTTTCGGGCCGGCGGTGGGACAGCCGCCCAGGGGCGCGGGGAACTGCGCGATCGGCCCGAACCCACCCGCGGCCGCCCCCCCACCCCGGGTGGCATCCCCCGCCCCGCCGGAGGCGCTATGCGTCGCCGCCCGCCGCGCCCGGGTCCGCGGCCGCCACGTCCAGCAGCTGGTACCGGTCGACGGCCTGCTTCAGCACCGAGCGGTCCAGGTGCCCCTCACGCGCCAGCTCCGTCAACACCGCCAGCACGATCGACTGCGCGTCGATGTGGAAGAAGCGCCGCGCCGCCCCGCGCGTGTCCGCGAAGCCGAACCCGTCCGCCCCCAGCGACTGGTACGTCCCCGGCACCCAGCGCGCGATCTGGTCCGGCACCGCTCGCATCCAGTCGGACACCGCCACCACCGGCCCCTGCGCCGAGGCCAGCTTGCGCGTCACGTACGGGGTGCGCTGCTCCTCCTCCGGGTGCAGCAGGTTGTGCTCCTCGCACTCCACCGCGTCGCGCCGCAGTTCGTTCCAGGAGGTCGCCGACCAGACGTCCGCCTTGACGTTCCAGTCCTCCGCGAGGATCTGCTGCGCCTCGACCGCCCACGGCAGCGCGACCCCGGACGCCAGGATCTGCGCCGGGAGCGAGCCCGAGGTGCCCTCGCTGAAGCGGTACAGGCCCTTGAGGATGCCCTCGACGTCCACGTTCTCCGGTTCCGCCGGATGCCGGACGGGCTCGTTGTAGACCGTCAGGTAGTAGAAGACGTCCTCGCCGTGCGGGTGTTCCTCCGACGAGCCGTACATCCGGCGCAGCCCGTCCTTGACGATGTGCGCGATCTCGTAGCCGAACGCCGGGTCGTACGCGACGCACGCCGGGTTGGTCGAGGCGAGCAGCTGCGAGTGCCCGTCGGCGTGCTGAAGGCCCTCGCCGGTCAGCGTGGTGCGGCCGGCGGTCGCTCCGAGCACGAAACCGCGCGCCAGCTGGTCGGCCATCTGCCAGAACTGGTCGCCGGTGCGCTGGAAACCGAACATCGAGTAGAAGACGTACACCGGGATCAGCGGCTCGCCGTGCGTGGCGTACGCCGAGCCCGCCGCGATCAGCGAGGCCGTGCAGCCCGCCTCGGAGATGCCGTCGTGCAGCATCTGCCCCTGCGGCGACTCCTTGTAGGCGAGCAGCAGCTCCCGGTCCACCGCCTCGTACTGCTGGCCGAGCGGGTTGTAGATCTTCGCGCTCGGGAAGAACGAGTCCATGCCGAACGTGCGGTACTCGTCCGGCGCGATCAGCACGAACCGGCGGCCGATCTCCTTGTCCCGCATGAGGTCCTTGAGGAGCCGCACGAACGCCATGGTCGTCGCGATGGACTGCTGGCCGGAGCCCTTCTTCACACTCGCGTACGTCTTGTCCTCCGGCAGCGCCAGCGGCTCGGCGCGCACCACCCGGGTCGGCACGTACCCGCCGAGGGAGCGGCGGCGGTCGTGCATGTACTGCATCTCCTCCGAGTCCGGCCCCGGGTGGTAGTAGGGCGGCAGACCCGACTCCAGGTCCTTGTCCGGGATGGGCAGGTGCAGCCGGTCCCGGAAGTGCTTCAGGTCGTCGACCGTCAGCTTCTTCATCTGGTGCGTGGCGTTGCGGCCCTCGAAGTTCGGGCCCAGCGTCCAGCCCTTGACGGTCTTGGCCAGGATGACCGTCGGCTGGCCCTTGTGCTCCACCGCCGCCTTGTACGCCGCGTAGATCTTGCGGTGGTCGTGGCCGCCGCGCCCCAGGTGCAGGATCTGGTCGTCGGTCATGTTCTCGACCATCGCGCGCAGCCGGTGGTCGTCACCGAAGAAGTGCTTGCGGATGTACGCCCCGGACTCCGTGGCGTACGTCTGGAACTGGCCGTCCGGCGTGGTGTTCATCTTGTTCACCAGCACGCCGTCACGGTCCTGGGCCAGCAGCGGGTCCCAGGTGCGGTCCCAGATCAGCTTGATCACGTTCCAGCCGGCGCCGCGGAAGATCGACTCCAGCTCCTGGATGATCTTGCCGTTGCCGCGCACCGGTCCGTCCAGCCGCTGCAGGTTGCAGTTGACCACGAAGGTCAGGTTGTCCAGGCCCTCGCGCGCCGCGATGCTCAGCTGGCCCAGCGACTCCGGCTCGTCCATCTCGCCGTCGCCGAGGAACGCCCACACGTGCGACTTCGAGGTGTCCGCGATGCCCCGCGCGTGCATGTAGCGGTTCATCCGCGCCTGGTAGATGGCGCCGATCGGGCCGAGGCCCATCGACACCGTCGGGAACTCCCAGAAGTCCGGCATGGACCGCGGATGCGGGTACGACGACAGCGCGTACGGCGCCTTCGACTTCTCCTGGCGGAAGCCGTCCAGGTGCTGCTCGCTCAGCCGGTCCAGCAGGTACGCGCGGGCGTAGATGCCCGGCGAGGCGTGCCCCTGGAAGAAGACCTGGTCGCCGCCGTCGCCCTCGTCCTTGCCGCGGAAGAAGTGGTTGAAGCCGACGTCGTACAGCGACGCGGAGGACGCGAACGTCGCGATGTGGCCGCCCACCCCGATGCCGGGGCGCTGGGCGCGCGAGACCATCACGGCGGCGTTCCAGCGGGTGGCGTTCAGAATCTTGCGCTCGATCTCCTCGTTGCCCGGGAAGAACGGCTCCGCCCGGGTGGGGATCGTGTTGACGTAGTCCGTGCTGCGCATCTCGGGCACGGCCACGCGCCGGGCGCGGGCACGCTCGATCAGCCGCAGCATGAGATAACGGGCACGCTCCCGGCCGCGCTCGTCGACCGCGGCGTCGAGGGAGTCGAGCCACTCCTGGGTTTCCTCGGGGTCGAAGTCAGGAACCTGACTCGGAAGGCCGCCAATGATGATCGGGCTGCGATCGGATGCGGAAGCCACGCTGTTCCTTACCTGTCAGAGGGCCGTGAAGGGGCCGTCGTGTCGCTCGCCACGGCCCGGTGTGCGCCGCTCCCATGCTCCACCCCGCAACCGCGGACGTCATCTCTACCGAGAGGTAATCCCTCGGCGCGGCCGGTACGGTGACGCAAGGGGCGAGTACATGCGAGTCTCGTACCCACAGACGGTTCCCAAACGCCCAAACGGGGCACAAAGGTGTGGTGTCCATCACTGCTGACGGAGACGGGGTGCCTGGAGTTGCGGTGACCCGGCCAGGATCGTCACCGTTTCGGCGGTCCGCGCGGCCGGGTACTTGCGCGATCCGTCCCGCCCGTGTGGACTACGGCCAATGCTTCGCGCACGCGCGTGGCTGAGATATTTCCCAAGACATGATCAGGAGGCAACCCGTGAGCGCGACCGCGGACCACGCGGAGGAGCGGACGAACCCTGCCGCCAGGCTGGGGTTCCAGCCCGGGCAGGTGGTCCAGGAGATCGGCTACGACGACGACGTCGACCAGGAGCTCCGCGAGGCCATCGAGGGCGTCATCGAGAGCGACCTTGTCGACGAGGACTACGACGACGTGGCCGACGCCGTTGTGCTGTGGTTCCGTGACGACGACGGCGACCTGACGGATGCGCTGGTGGATGCCACCACGTACATCGAAGAGGGCGGCGCGATCCTGCTGCTCACGCCGAAGACCGGCCGGGACGGCTACGTCGAGCCGAGCGACATCTCGGAGGCCGCCACCACGGCCGGCCTGACGGCGTCCAAGAGCGTCAGCGTGGGCAAGGACTGGAGCGGCAGCCGGCTGGCGACCCCGAAGGCCGCCAAGTCGAAGCGGTGACACACCCCCGGACGGGCCGGCGGCGGCGTGCGTCGCACGCGTCGGCCCGTTCGAGGGACCCTCGTCCTGCCTGCGTAGGGTGGTCGCACGGCACCACCCCGGAGGGACGAGGACGACGATGACGATCCCGGTCGGAGCGCAGGCCCCCGACTTCGAGCTCAAGGACAACCACGGCGCCCCGGTGTGCCTGTCCGACTTCCGCGGGCGGAAGAACGTCGTACTGCTCTTCTACCCGTTCGCCTTCACCGGTGTCTGCACCGGCGAGCTGAGCGAGATCCGCGACCGGCTGGAGCAGTTCGCCGAGCGGGACGCCGAGGTGCTCGCCGTCTCCAACGACTCCATCCACACCCTGCGCGTCTTCGGCGAGCAGGAGGATCTTCCCTTCCCGCTGCTCAGCGACTTCTGGCCGCACGGCAACGTCTCGCGCGCCTACGGCGTCTTCGACGAGGACAAGGGCTGCGCCGTGCGGGGCACCTTCGTGATCGACCGGCAGGGCGTCGTGCGCGCCACGGTGAGCAGCGCCATGGCGGACGCCCGCGACGCCGGCGAGTACCTTGCGGCGCTCGACACCCTGTGAACGTCCGTCCCCAGGGCCTGCGGGTCCGGGGAACCCGTCACTAGGATCGACTCGTTGATCCGACATCCATGCACAACGGGGCATCCCGCCCCCGGGACACCAAGGGAGGACTCGTGGGAGTCAGCCTCAGCAAGGGCGGCAACGTATCGCTGAGCAAGGAGGCGCCGGGACTGACCGCGGTCATCGTCGGACTGGGGTGGGACGTCCGTACCACGACCGGCACCGACTTCGACCTGGACGCCAGCGCCCTCCTGCTGAACAGCTCGGGCAAGGTCGCCAGCGACGCGCACTTCGTCTTCTTCAACAACCTCAAGAGTCCCGACGGGTCCGTCGAGCACACCGGTGACAACCTCACCGGTGAGGGCGAGGGCGACGACGAGCAGATCAAGGTCAACCTGGCCACCGTCCCGGCCGACGTCGAGAAGATCGTCTTCCCGGTCTCCATCTACGACGCCGAGAACCGCCAGCAGTCCTTCGGCCAGGTGCGCAACGCGTTCATCCGCGTCGTCAACCAGGCCGGCGGCGCCGAGATCGCCCGTTACGACCTGTCGGAGGACGCCTCGACCGAGACCGCCATGGTCTTCGGCGAGCTGTACCGCCACGGCGCGGAGTGGAAGTTCCGCGCCATCGGCCAGGGCTACGCCTCCGGCCTGCGCGGCATCGCGCAGGACTTCGGTGTGAACGTCTGAGCCGGGCACGTCCGGGGTACAGACCCGAGCGGCCGTCCCGTACGGCCACCGCCCGGGCGTCGCGCGCCTGCCGCGCGCGGCGCCCGGGGACGCCCCCTCGCGGGGGAGTGGCAGGACCACCTGGAAACACCATTCGGAGGGGGACCAGCATCATGGGCGTCACGCTCGCCAAGGGGGGGAACGTCTCCCTGTCCAAGGCCGCACCCAACCTCACGCAGGTGATGGTCGGGCTCGGCTGGGACGCGCGCTCCACCACGGGCGCCGACTTCGACCTCGACGCCAGTGCGCTGATGTGCAGCGGCGGCCGGGTCATGGGGGACGAGTGGTTCGTCTTCTACAACCAGCTCAAGAGCCCCGACGGCTCCGTGGAGCACACCGGTGACAACCTCACCGGTGAGGGCGAGGGCGACGACGAGTCCCTGCTGGTGGACCTCTCCAAGGTGCCGCCGCAGTGCGACAAGATCGTCTTCCCGGTGTCCATCCACATGGCGGACGAGCGGGGCCAGACCTTCGGTCAGGTCAGCAACGCCTTCATCCGTGTGGTGAACCAGGCGGACGGCCAGGAGCTCGCCCGCTACGACCTCAGCGAGGACGCCTCCACGGAGACCGCGATGATCTTCGGCGAGCTGTACCGCTACCAGGGCGAGTGGAAGTTCCGTGCAGTAGGGCAGGGGTACGCGTCGGGTCTGCGGGGCATCGCTCTAGACTTCGGGGTCAACGTTTCGTAAAGCCGCCACGGCGGCGGGGGAGACCCGTACACACACATGGGGTAGCCAGTGGTTCTGAAAACCTTCGGCTGGTCGTTCGCGGTGACCGCGCTCGGCCTGGTCGCAGCGATCCTCTTCGGGGGGTGGACCGCCTTCGGAATCGTGGCGATCCTCTCGATCCTCGAGATCTCGCTGTCCTTCGACAACGCGGTGGTCAACGCCGGAATCCTGAAGAAGATGAATGCCTTCTGGCAGAAGATCTTCCTCACCATCGGCATCCTGATCGCCGTCTTCGGCATGCGACTGGTGTTCCCCGTCGTCATCGTCGCGATCAGCGCACAGCTGGGCCCGATCGAGGCGGTCGACCTCGCGCTCAGCGACAAGGACCGTTACCAGGAGCTCGTCACCGACGCCCACCCGGCGATCGCGGCCTTCGGCGGCATGTTCCTGCTCATGATCTTCCTGGACTTCATCTTCGAGGACCGGGACATCAAGTGGCTGGGCTGGCTGGAGCGGCCGCTGGCCAAGCTCGGCAAGGTCGACATGCTGTCGGTCTGCATCGCGCTGATCATCCTGCTGATCTCCGCCATGACCTTCGCCACCCACGCCCACCAGCACGGCGGCACGCACGTGGACAAGGCGGAGACCGTCCTGCTCGCCGGTATCGCCGGTCTGATCACCTACATGATCGTGGGCGGGCTCTCCGGCTACTTCGAGGACAAGCTCGAAGAGGAGGAGGAGCAGGAACACGAGGAGGAGGAGAAGGCCGCCCGCGAGGGCAGGCCCAAGTCGGCGGTCGCCCTGGCAGGCAAGGCCGCGTTCTTCATGTTCCTCTACCTCGAGGTCCTGGACGCGTCCTTCTCCTTCGACGGCGTCATCGGCGCCTTCGCCATCACCAACGACATCGTCCTCATGGCGCTCGGCCTCGGCATCGGCGCCATGTACGTCCGGTCGCTCACGGTCTACCTGGTCCGCCAGGGCACCCTGGACGACTACGTCTACCTGGAGCACGGCGCGCACTACGCGATCGGCGCCCTGGCGATGATCCTGCTCGTCACCATCCAGTACGAGATCAACGAGATCATCACCGGTCTCATCGGCGTCGTCCTGATCGGCGCCTCCTTCTGGTCCTCCGTGCGCCGCAACAAGCGCATCGCGGAGGCCGAGGCACAGGCGGGCGAGAAGACCGAGGTCTCGTCCGGGGTGTGACAGCCCTCCGGGTGAGGAACGCTCTCGACGGGGCGGCCACGAGGAGCAGTCCTCGCAGGCCGCCCCGTCGGCCGTGCGGCGCACCGGCGCCCCGCGGCCACCGGCGGGGGTTCGACGAGTGGACTTGGGGCGGGAATGGGTTTACTGGACGGACTGCGGCGCGGCAGGAACGACGACTTCGACTCCGGCAACGCGGCCAGCAACGCCATCGAGCTGACCAAGCGGCACGGCCAGGTGTCGCTGACCAAGCAGGGCGCGGCCACCGGCCATCTGCGGATCAACCTGAGCTGGCAGATGCGCACCTCCGACCTGGGCGGTCCGCAGCGGGAGAGCCTGCTGCGCCACCCGTTCAAGGCACTCAAGCCGCCGGAGGTCGTCGGACACAGCCAGTCCATGGTCAACGTCGACCTCGACCTGGGCTGCCTGTACGAGCTGCAGGACGGCACCAAGGGCGTGGTGCAGCCCCTCGGCGGCTATCTCGGCGACGTCAACGGTCCGCCGTACGTGAAGCTCAGCGGCGACGACCGGTTCGGCTCCGCCTCCGGCGAGACGATCTACGTCAACCTCGACCAGCGGGAGAACATCAAACGCCTGCTGGTGTTCGCCTACATCTACGACCAGACCCCCGCCTTCGACCGCACCAAGGCCGTCGTCACGCTCTACCCGAGCAACGGCCCGCGCATCGAGATCTCCCTCGACGAACGCCAGCCGCAGGCCCGCTCCTGCGCGGTGGTGCTGATCGAGAACGTGAAGAACGAGATCATCGTGCGCCGCGAGGTGCGGTTCGTCTACGGCTTCCAGGCCGAGCTGGACCGGCTGTACGGCTGGGGCCTGCAGTGGGGCCGGGGTTTCAAGACCAAGGCCGACCGCTGAGGCGCGGCCGGCCCGGGAACTGCCTCGTCTAGCGTCCGACGAACTGCGGTCCCTGCGGCGGCAGCCGGAAGTCCGGGTCGGGCGCGCCCGTGGCCGGCGGCGGGAAGCCGTACCGGTCCTGGGTCGCCTGGGCCGCCGCCGTGGCGGGCGCGGGCGCCGGGTAGCCGTACGCGGGCGGGCTCGTCGGGTGCGGGTAGCCGTAGGCGGGCTGCGCGGGCGCGGTGGCCGGAGGCTGCTGCGGCGGGTAGCCGTACGCGGGCTGCGGAGGCACGACCGGGGGCGGCTGCTCGGGCGGCAGCGGGTGGGACACATCCGCCGCCGCCTGCGCCTGCGTCACCGCGTCGGGCGAGGCGGACTCGGGCGCTCGCGGGGGCGTCTGCGAGGTCGGCTCCGGCGTGGCCGGCGCGGCGGACGCCTCCGGCTCCTCGGCGGCCTCCGACTCGTCCACCGAGATCCCGAAGTCGGTCGCCAGGCCCTTCAGGCCGTTCGAGTAGCCCTCGCCGAGCGCCCGGAACTTCCAGCCCTCCCCACGCCGGTACAGCTCGCCGCAGATCAGCGCCGTCTCCTGGCCCGTCTCCGGCTTCACGTCGAAGTACGCCAGCGCCTCTCCGTCCGGGCTCTGCGCGTCGTACAGCAGGATGCGCAGCGCCCGCACGCGGTCGAAGGTCACCCCGTCCGCCGACGCGACGAGCAGAATCCGGCCGACACCGGACTCGACACCGGCGAGATCTGTCTGGATCGTGTCGGTCAGGCCCTCGGCCACGCGCTTCTTGCCGAGCCGCCACACCTTCCCGGACGGGTGCCGGGGCTGGTTGTAGAAAACGAAGTCCTCGTCGGAGCGCACGCGGCCGTCGAGACCGAGGAGCAGCGCGGAGGCGTCCACGTCCGGCACCCCCTGCCCGGGCGACCAGCGCAGCACGGCGCGTACCGTGGTGGCCTCGAGAGGAACGTTCGACCCCTTCAGCATCGCGTGCGTCATGCGGTCATCCTGCCTTCTCCGTCCTGGTCACGACAATGCGGGGGGTTGGCACCGTCATCACGGGGTTACCTGAAGTTCATCCCCGGCGGGAACCGCCGACAAGGACTTCTACGTACTATTACCGGCCACCTTCCGGCACTCCACGCAGTCCACTACAGCCACGGGGGAGTTCAATGCGTCATTTCGGGCACATCGCCCCTGAGGTGCGGAAACGTCTCTTCTACCGGGAGCCCTGCGAGTTCACCGCCGGCTCCCCGGCCCGGGTGCTGTCCGCGGCGCTCGGCGCCACGCTCTACAGCCCCGCCACGCGGCCCCGGCTCGCCGACGACGTCCTCAAGCAGGGCGCCCGCGGCGTGGTCTCCATGGTGCTGTGCCTGGAGGACTCCATCAGCGACGCCGAGGTCGTCGCCGGCGAGGAGAACCTGGTCCACCAGCTCACCGACCTCGCCGGACGGCCCGGGGCGGACCTGCCCCTGCTGTTCGTCCGGGTCCGCGAACCGGAGCAGATCGGCGACCTGGTCCGCCGGCTCGGCCCCGCCGTCGGAGTGCTCTCCGGATTCGTGCTGCCCAAGTTCACCGCCGAGCGCGGCCTGCCGTTCCTGGAGGCGGTCACCGCCGCCGAGTCCGCCTCCGGCCGCCGGCTCTTCGCCATGCCGGTGCTCGAGTCGCCCGAGCTGCTCTACCGCGAGAGCCGCGTCGAGACCCTCGAGGGCATCTTCCGCGCCGTCGACAAGTACCGCGACCGCGTGCTCGCCCTGCGCCTGGGCGTCACCGACTTCTGCTCCTCCTACGGGCTGCGCCGCGGCCCCGACATGACCGCGTACGACATCCAGGTCGTCGCCTCCGTCATCTCCGACGTGGTGAACATGCTCGGCCGCGCCGACGGCACCGGGTTCACCGTGACCGGGCCCGTCTGGGAGTACTTCCGGGTGCAGGAGCGCATGTTCAAGCCGCAGCTGCGGCAGAGCCCCTTCCTGGAGGTGGAGGCCACCGCGCTGCGCCAGAGGCTCATCGAGCACGCCATGGACGGCCTGCTCCGCGAGATCTCCCTGGACCGCGCCAACGGCCTCCTCGGCAAGACCTGCATCCACCCCTCCCACGTCCTGCCCGTGCACGCGCTGTCCGTCGTCAGTCACGAGGAGTTCAGCGACGCCCAGGACATCCTGCGGCCGGAACGCAACGGCGGGGGTGTACTGCGGTCCGCGTACACGAACAAGATGAACGAGGTGAAGCCGCACCGCGCCTGGGCGGAGCGGACCCTGCTGCGCGCCGAGGTCTTCGGCGTCGCCAACGAGGACATCGGCTTCGTCGAACTGCTCGCCGCCGGCCTCGCCGAGTGAGTGAGGCGTCCGGAGGAGCGGGTGAGGCGTCCGGTGGAGCCACCGAGAGGGAGAGAAGAGTGAACACCTGGTCCGGCACCTGGGTCGCCGAGCGGCTCGGCGTCGAGCTGACCGGCGACGAACGGCTGCGCGGGATGCTGGGGCTGGCGCTGCGGCGCAACCCCAAGCGGGCTCACCTGCTGGTGTCGAACGTCCTCGGCAAGCACGTGCCCCAGGCGCCGTCCGTGGTCCACGGGCACGGCGTGGACCTCGGCCGCCGGGTGCGGGAGCTGCTGGGCGAGGAGGCGGCCGCTCAGGCCGTCGTGCTCGGGTACGCCGAGACCGCGACCGGTCTCGGCCACTCCGTCGCCGACGGCCTGGGCACCGCGCCCTACCTGCACTCCACACGTCGGCCGGTCGCCGGGGTCGCCACCGCCGGCGGATTCGAGGAGTCCCACTCGCACGCCACCTCCCACCTGTTGCTGCCGGAGAACCCGTCCCTGCTCGCCGGGGACGGGCCCCTGGTGCTGGTCGACGACGAGTTCTCGACGGGGAACACGGTGCTGAACACCGTGCGCGACCTCCATGCGCGGTATCCGCGGGAGCGGTATGTCGTGGTCGCCCTGGTCGACATGCGGTCGGCGGCCGACGCCGGGCGGCTGGAGGAGTTCGCCCGGGAGATCGGGGCGCGGATCGACCTGGTGACGGTCGCGTCGGGGACGGTGCGGTTGCCCGACGGCGTCTTGGAGAAGGGGCAGGCGCTGGTCGCGGAACACGAATCCGCCGCGGCGCCGCCCGCACCCCTCGCGGGCGCCTCGGGGACGGCCGCCCCAGGGGGGCGGGGAACTGCGCGACAAGCCCCCACCGGCCCGCAGGCGCCCGCCAACGTCACGCGAGTGGACCTCCGCTGGCCGGAGAACCTCCCCGACGGAGGCCGTCACGGCTTCACGCCGGCCCACCGCGCCCGCCTCGAGAACTCCCTCCCCGCCATGGCGGACCGAATAGCCACCGCCCTCCCCGGGAACGCGCACCGCGTCCTGATCCTCGGCTTCGAGGAACTGATGTACGCCCCGCTGCGCCTCGCAACCGAGCTGGAGCGCACCACCACCGCCGAGGTGCGCTACAGCACCACCACCCGTTCACCCGTCCTGGCGGTCGACGACCCCGGCTACGCCATCCGGACCCGCCTCGTCTTCCCCGCCCACGACGACCCCGCCGACGGCCCCGGCGAGCGCTACGCCTACAACATCGCCGGCGCCGGCTTCGACGCCGTGGTCGCCGTCGTCGACTCCGTCGCCGACACCCCCGCGCTGCACGCCCCCGACGGCCTGCTCGCCCGGCTCACCGAACACACCCCGCACGTCCTCCTGGCGGTCGTACCGTCGTACGTGCCGGCCGTACCCGCCGGCGCCCAGGACGCCCCCGAAAGGCCCGTCACCATGCTGCCCGAGCCCCTCCGTGGCCCCGCCTTCTCCTCGTACGCCCCCGAGGAGGTCGGCTGGCTGCTGCAGGACCTCTCGGACGTGACGCTGGAGGCGCCGACCGAGGAGCGCGAGGAGGCCATCCAGAGCGGCGGCGCCCACTACGCCGAGTCGCTGCCCGTGGAGTACCAGCCCAGCGAGCAGTACCAGCAGCTCTTCCACAACGCCCTGGACGCCTCGGCCGCCCGGCTGGCGCACGCCGTCGGCGTGGTCACCGAGACCGTCCTCGCCGAGCGGTCACCCCGCCCGGTGCTGGTGTCGCTGGCCCGCGCGGGCACCCCGGTGGGCATCCTGATGCGCCGCTGGGCGCAGCACCGCCACGGCCTCGACCTGCCGCACTACGCCGTCTCCATCGTCCGCGGCCGCGGCATCGACGCCAACGCCCTGCGCTGGCTGGCCGCCCACCACGACCCACGCGACGTGGTGTTCGTCGACGGCTGGACCGGCAAGGGCGCCATCACCCGCGAACTCGCCCAGGCCATCCAGGAGTTCGAGAAGGCCCACGGCGTCTCCGGCTTCGACCCGGAGATCGCCGTCCTCGCCGACCCCGGCTCCTGCGTCCGCACCTACGGCACCCGCGAGGACTACCTGATCCCGTCCGCCTGCCTCAACTCCACGGTCTCCGGCCTGATCTCGCGCACCGTGCTCCGCGCCGACCTGGTCGGTCCCGACGACTACCACGGCGCCAAGTACTACCGCGAACTCGCGGACGCCGACCTGTCCGTGGCCTTCCTGGACGCCGTCTCGGCCCGCTTCGACGAGGTCACCGAGGCCGCCCGCGCCGAGGCCAAGGAGCTGCTCGCCGCCGACCGCACGCCCACGTGGGAGGGGTGGGCCGCCGTGGAGCGCATCAGCGAGGAGTACGGCATCCACGACGTGAACCTCGTCAAGCCCGGCGTCGGCGAGACCACCCGGGTGCTGCTGCGCCGGGTGCCCTGGAAGGTGCTGGCCCGCGCCGGGGCCGGCAGCGACCTCGACCACGTCCGGCTCCTCGCCGAGCAGCGGGGCGTCCCCGTGGAGGAGGTCGCCGGCCTGCCCTACACCTGCGTCGGCCTGATCCACCCCCGCTACACCCGGGGCGCCACCGGCGCCGACGGCACGGCGGTGACCCGCTGATGCCCGTCATCGTCGCCAGCGACCTCGACCGCACCCTCATCTACTCGGCAGCCGCGCTCGCCCTGACCATGCCCGACGCGCGCGCGCCCAGGCTGCTGTGCGTGGAGGTCCATGAGAGCCGGCCCCTGTCCTACCTGACGGAGACCGCGGCCCAGCTCCTCACCGAGCTGGGCGACGAGGCCCTGTTCGTCCCCACCACCACCCGCACCCGCAAGCAGTACCAGCGCATCAACCTCCCCGGCCCTCCCCCGACCTACGCGATCTGCGCCAACGGGGGCCATCTGCTCGTCGACGGAGTCTCCGACCGGGACTGGCACGCGCGCGTCCAGGCCCGGCTGGCCGACGAGTGCGCCCCGCTGTCCGAGGTGCAGGACCACCTGCTGCGCACCGCGGACCCGGTGTGGGTGCGCAAGCACCGGACCGCCGAGGACCTCTTCGCCTACCTCGTCGTGGAGCGCGAGCTGCTGCGCGAGGAGTGGGTGAAGGAACTCGGGGAGTGGGCGGAGAACCGCGGCTGGACGGTGTCCCTCCAGGGCCGCAAGATCTACGCCGTCCCCAAGCCGCTCACCAAGAGCGCCGCCATGCGGGAGGTCGCCCGGCGCACCGGCGCCGACCTGACCCTCGCCGCCGGAGACTCCCTCCTCGACGCGGACCTGCTCCTCGCCGCCGACCTGGGCTGGCGCCCGGGCCACGGTGAGCTCGCCGAGGACTCCTGGACGGCCCCCGGCGTCCGGGCCCTGCCCGAGCGGGGAGTCCTGGCCGGCGAGCGCATCCTCCGCGAGTTTCTCCGCACCGTTCGCTCCCGCTGAGGCCGGTCCGCCGAGGCGGTCCCGGCCCGGGGCCGACGGCGGGATCAGTCGGGGCGGCGCAGGCTCAGGGTCTCGGTGGCCGAGTGCCGCGCCGGGCGGGCCTGCCCGGACGGGGCACCGGCCGTGTCGGCGTCGGTATCGGTCCGGGCGCCGGCGTCCGCGTCACGTGAGCCGGTGTCCCCCGGTCCCCGGCCGGCGCGACGGCTGCCGCCGCCCGAGCGTGTCAGGCGTATGACGACGAAGGCCACGAGGGCAAGGGCGGCCGCCGCAAGCACCACCTTCGAGTAGGCCGACACGACGGACGCCACCTGCGACCAGTTGTCCCCGAGCGCGTAGCCCGCGAGCACGAACGCCGTGTTCCATATCGCGCTGCCCAGCGTCGTCAGACCGAGGAACAGCGGCAGCGGCATCCGCTCCACCCCGGCCGGTATCGACACGAGACTGCGGAACAACGGGATCATCCGGCCCAGGAACACGGCCTTCGACCCGTGCCGGAGGAACCACGCCTCCGTCTTCTCCACGTCCGAGACCTTCACCAGCGGAAGCCGTCCCGCCAGCGCCAGAGTCCGCTCCCGGCCGAGCAGCGCCCCCACCCCGTACAGGGCGAGCGCGCCGATCACCGAGCCGGCGGTGGTCCACAGCAGCACGGCGATCAGGCCCATCCGCCCGTTGCTCGCGGCGAACCCCGCCAGCGGCAGGATCACCTCGCTCGGTACGGGCGGGAAGAGGTTCTCGAGCGCGATGGCGATGCCGGCCCCGGGCGCGCCGAGGGCGTCCATCAGGTCGTTGACCCACTGAGGTCCGGCGTCCGTGCCCGAGGACGCCGTGATCGTCTGCGCTGCGATGGCTGTCATGTCGTCCAAGCTAGGAAATCGGAGCTGAAGGGTCGCTGAGGAAAGCCGCATGATCGCCTGCGGTTCTCCGCACGGAAGCGTGTGGTTCCCCGCAGAGGGAATTGCGGTTTTCCGCAGTGTGTGCCCCTGACCGGCCCGGCTAGTCTCGCGATCATGCGAGTCATGGCGCGGCGTGTGGTGCGGTGCGCGGTCGGCCTCCTGTGGGGGGCCGCCGCGGCCGTCGTCGAGCTGCTCGGGACGGTGCTGGCCGGTCTGCTCCTTCTGCTCGTCGTGGCCTGGCCGCGGCCCCACCGGGCCGTGCTCCGCCCGGTTCTCGCGTGCGCGCGGAAAGTGACGGAGCTGGAGCGGGCCCGGCTGCGGGTCTGGCTCCGGGTCCACACCTCGCCCGTGTACGAGGACACGCAGGCCCTGCAGTATCTGGCCTGCCGCTGGGCCCTCGGCGTGCTGGGCGCGGTGGTGATGCTCTCGGCGGCGGTCGGCCTCGGCTACGGCACGTCCTGGATGTACCTGTGGCTGCTGGTCGACGACGTGCAGAACACGGGCGCGGTCGTCTTCACGTCTCTCGCGGGGCTCTTCCTGCTCTTCCTCACCGTGCAGGGGATACTCGCGGTCGCCGAGCTGGAGGGGAAGCTGGCCCGCCGCATGCTCGGTCCCCGCCACCAGGAGGAGCTGGAGCGGCGCATCGCCGAGCTGTCCGCCAGCCGCGCGGCCGTGGTCGACGCGGTGAACGACGAGCGGCGCCGCATCGAGCGGGACCTGCACGACGGGGTGCAGCAGCGCCTGGTCGCGCTCGGCATGCTGCTCGGCCGGGCCCTGCGCAGCCAGGACCCCGAGCGCGCGGACCGGCTGCTGCGCCAGGCGCACCAGGAGAGCCGGCAGGCCCTGGACGACCTGCGGGAAGTGGCCTGGCGGATCTACCCCACCACCCTGGACGAGGCGGGGCTGCGGGCGGCGCTGGAGACGGTCGCCGAGCGGGCGTCGGTCCCGGTGCGGGTGGAGTACCGGCTGAGCGGGGAGCCGGCACGACCGGTGGCGACGGTCGTCTACTTCGTCGTCTGCGAGGCCGTGACCAACGCGGTGAAGCACGCGGCGCCGAGCCGGATAGTCGTCGCGGTCGGATCAAAGGAGGGAGCGTTGCGGGTGAGGGTCGAGGACGACGGCCGGGGCGGGGCGAACGCGTCGGGCAGCGGCCTGTTCGGGCTGGCCAGGCGTGTGGCCGCGCTGGACGGGAGACTGGAGGTGCGCAGTCCGCCGGGCGGACCGACGCTGGTGACCGCGGAGCTGCCGTGCGCGTGATCCTGGCCGAGGACTCCATCCTGCTGCGGGAGGGCCTGGTGCGGCTGCTGGCCGAGGAGGGGCACGAGGTGCTCGCCGCCGTCGGCGACGCGGAGCGGCTGATGCAGGCCGTCGCCGCGGCCCCGCCGGACGTCGTGGTCGCCGACGTCCGGATGCCGCCCACGCACACGGACGAGGGGCTGCGCGCGGCCCTGGAGATCCGCCGCAGCCGGCCCGAGGTGGGGGTGCTGGTGCTCTCGCAGTACGTGGAGAAGCGGTACGCGACGGAGCTGCTCACGGGTGAGTCGGAAGGGGTGGGCTATCTGCTGAAGGACCGGGTCGTCCAGGTCGACGAGTTCCTCGACGCGCTGGAGCGGGTGGCCGCCGGGCGGGCCGCCTTCGACCCGGAGGTCGTCCGGCAGTTGCTCGGCCGCACCACCCATGCCGACCCGCTGGCCCGGCTCAGCGCGCGGGAGCGCTCGGTGCTGGCCGAGATGGCGCAGGGGCACACCAACGCGGCCATCGCCCGCCGGCTGCACATCTCGCAGAGCGCGGTGGAGAAGCACACCAACGCGATCTTCGACAAGCTCGAGCTGGCGGGCGGAGGTGAGGGCTACTCGCGCAGAGTGCTGGCGGTGCTCCGCTACCTGGGCAGCTGACCCGGCCGGGCGGCGCGGTGTCAGCCGCAGCAGCCCCCGCCGCAGCAACCGCCGCCTCCGCCGCCCGCGCGGGGCGCCGGGGCCGCCGCGGAGGCGGTGCCACCGACCGCGACCGTGGAGAGGAGCTTGACCGTGTCGTCGTGACCCGCCGGGCAGGCCGCGGGGGCGGAGGACTCCGCCATCGGACGGCTCAGTTCGAACGTGTCGCCGCAGGTGCGGCAGCGGAATTCGTAGCGAGGCATGGGCACAGGTTAACCGGACCGGCGGGAAGGGGCCGGTCAGTTGGCGCCGGCGCCGCGCTCCTCGCGGATCTGGGACACCACGCGGCTCACGGTCTCCCGGACCGCCTCGGTCTCGGTGAGGAAGTACCAGTAGTCGGGGTGGCGGCCCTCCAGCCCGGCGATCGCGCGCTCCAGCCGGGCCACGGCGTCGTCGAGGGGACGGGCGTGACGCGGATCGGGGGTGTTGCGGCCGGCCATGGCGAGCCGCTGGGCGTCCCGGACGGCGAACCGGGTGCGTTCGATCTCCTGCTCGGGATCCTTCTGCACGGCGTTCAGCCGGCGCAGGCGGTCCCCGGCGGCGGACACGGCCTCGTCGGTGGTGTTCAGAAGGGCCCGTGCGGTGGCCAGCAGGGAGGTGGCGTCGGCCCAGCGCTGGTCGTCGCGGGCGGTGCGGGCCTCGGCGAGACGGGACTCCGCCTGCCGGACGTTCCGCTCGGCCAGCTCGGGCACGCCCTGGAGGTCCTGCCAGCAGGCGACGGTGAAGCGCCTGCGCAGTTCGCTCAGGATGGGTTCGACCTGCTCGGAGCGGGTGGTGAGGGCCTGGGCGCGGGTGCGCAGGGAGACCAGCCGGCGGTCGATCTCGGCGGCCCGTTCCGGCAGCCGCTCGGCCTCCACGCGGATCGCCTCGGCCTCGCGGGTGACACGGGCGGCCCGGTCCAGGGTGCCGGGGACGCCGTGCTGCCCGGCGCCCTGGTTCAGCTTGGTCAGCTCGGGGGAGAGGGCGGCCAGCCGGGCGGCGAGGTCGTCGGCCTTCAGCCCCGAGCCGCGGGCGGTGTCGAGGGCCTGGGAGGCGGCGAGCAGTGCCTGCCGGGCGCGTTCGACGGCGGGCGCGAGCCGGGCCAGCTGGGTCTCGGCCTTGCCGAGCAGCGGTCCGAGCCCGTCGGCGAACCGGTCCAGGTCCTGCTTGACCCGCTCCAGTTCGTCCTTGGCGGCGGTCAGGTCGGCGCGGGCCCGGGAGGCCGTCGAGGCGTCCAGGTCGTCGTGGTCGAGGTCGTGGGCGTCGACGGCGCTGATGTAGCGGTGGCTGGCCTCGTCGATGCGCCGGCCCAGCTCCGCGAAGTCGTCGACGGCGCGGCGGGCCGCGGGGGAGTCGTCGACGGCGGTGATCGTCTCGATGGAGATCCGCAGGTCGCGCTGGGCGGTGTCGAGTTCGTAGAAGGCGGCGGCCGCGGCGTCCTTGGCGGCCTGCGCCTCGGCACGCTGGCTCTCCGCGCGCCCGCCGAACCAGCGCCGGGTGCCACCCCCGGCGAACGCGGCGGGCAGCAGCAGCGCCGCGACCAGCGGCAGGGCGGCCAGGGCGAGCGTGTCACGCAGGGGTCCGGGGGCGCGGCGGGTACGCCCTCCCGCCGGCACGGGGAACAGTGCGCGGCGCAGGCGAGGCACGCGCGGATCCGACGGCGAGTGCGGCTGTGCTGGTGTCGCCGTCACATCCCTCTCCCGTACTGTCGTTCGCCCTGCCCGTTGTCATTCTCCCACCGGTACAGGACGAACACACGGGCCCGTCAGTTCGCCGTGCGGACGGTGAGTTTGCCGTCGCCGGTGCGCGCGGTCACCACATGGGAGCTGGAGTCGTCGCGCGGGACGGTCACGTCCTCGGCGCCGTCACCGGTGGAGGTGTCCAGCCGGTAGCTGCCGCGCGGCAGGTCGATGGTCGTCGAACCGTCGCCGCTGCGGGACTCCACCCGGTCCGGCGCGGCGCTGAGGACGAGGTGCACGGAGCCGTCGCCGCTCTGGGCGCGCACGGTGCGGGAGGAGACCTCGGCGCGCACCGATCCGTCGCCGCTGCGCAGCTCCAGCGGCCCGCTGGTGTCCGTGATGCGGACCGAGCCGTCCTTGGTGCGGACGGCCAGCGCGTCGCGGAAGCCGCCGGCCCGGACGCTGCCGTCGTCGCTCTGCACGGTGACGGCGACGCCGCGCGGCACCACGATGCGGTGCTTGGTGGAGCAGTCGGCGACGATGCCCGAGCAGTTCTCGCGCAGCACCAGCCGGTCGCCGTCCATGGACCAGGTGACCTCGGGGTCCGAGCCGATGGCGACGGTCCCCTGGAACCAGCGGCTGACCGCGATCTCGCCCTCCGGCTGCTCGTCCGAGGCGACGATCTCCAGGGCGGAGTCGTCGGAGTCGACGGTGAGGCTCGCGCCGGGCAGGTCGAAGGCGCGGTGCTCGGGCTCGTCGTCGTCGGCCGCCGACGCCCCGCACGCGCTCAGCGCCGCGCCGAGCACCACGGCGGCCCCGGCGAGCGCTAGGGCGCGCGCCCGTACGGGACGGGACGTGCGGGTGGGTGAGGCGGTGCGGGCGGTGGCGGTCATGACGGGCTCCCCCTGGAGGTACGGCTGACGGACGGACGGCCGCGCGGTACGGCGGCGTCGGACGTCTTCGACCGTACGGAGACGGGGGCCGGGAGGGGATCCGGCCGACCGGCGGATCCGGGGTGGGGATATCCCCCGTGCCGGGGCGTACGGGGTTTGCGGGACCGTGACCCCGGCCATGTAGTCTGTCCACTCGACCCGGGCCGTGCGCGCGGGTCGGGGGTGCGTAGCTCAGGGGTAGAGCGCCTGCCTTACAAGCAGGATGTCGGCGGTTCGAAACCGTCCGCGCCCACACACGACAGGGCCCCCGGAGCTTGCTCCGGGGGCCCTGTGCCGTCGGGAGCTGCTACGGCGACGCCTCCTCGTCCGTGCCCTCTTGGGCGTGCTTCAGGGCGGAGCGGGCCTGCACGCGGTCGGAGCCGGTCAGTTCGGACCAGTAGCGGTGCGTGCTGACGAACACCGCGAGCTCGTGCTCACGGCGCCGGAGCTTCTCGACCTCGGCCTGCTCGTCCTCGGTCCAGCCGGGCGAGGCGGGGCGCTCGACCTTGCGCCAGCCGTTGTCGTCGCTGAACCCGTCGAGGGGTTCGACCGACCAGGGGAGCCGCTTCAGCAGGGCCGACAGCTCGGCCCGGACCTGATGCAGTTCCTCCTGACCGGCGAGGAGGTCACTCGGAAAGTCATAGGTCGCAGCCACGGCACAATGATACGCCTGTTCGAATTTGGGTGGCGAGGTGTTCCGGGGTCTCCGGGGCGGTGTTCACTCCTTCGTGGCCCCGGGTGGCGCAAGGCGCGAGACTGGGGTCATGTGCCGGAGTATCAAGACCCTGCGTCCGCCCGCGCTCCCCGAGGAAGCCACGGAGGAGGACATCCGGGCTGCGGCCCTTCAGTACGTACGGAAGGTGTCCGGCTTCCGGACGCCGGCCGCCCACAACCGCGAGGTGTTCGACCACGCGGTCGACGCGATCGCCGCGGCCACGGCGGAGCTCCTGGAGAACCTGGAGGTCCGAGGCGCCCCGGCCCGCCAACCGGCAAGCTGAACAACACCCTTCGGCCACCGGACGGCCCTCGCCCCGGCTGTCGGCCGGCTCGTCGGGCCCGCGGGCCGGACGGCGTTCCCGGCCGCCGAGCGGACGGCCCGGGCCTTCGGCCCGCGGGGCCGCGAGTCGAGCGACGTTCCTGGCCGCCGAACGGTCGTTGCCCGAACCCCGGTGCACCTTGCCCCGGTCGCCCCGCCGGGTCTGGGAGGGGAGCGGTGCTCGCCGCCGCCGAGCTGAGCTGCCGTCTGCGGGCAGCTGAGCCGCCGTCGCGCGCCCTGCCGCGTTCGGCGTCCCGCCGCCGAGCAGCCGTCATCCGGCGCTGAGCGTCCTCGCCCTGCCGCCGAGCCGTGTCCGCCGCGACAGCCGCCGACGCCCGGCAGCTGAGGGGAACGTGGTCCCGGGTGTCGGCCCGCCGGGCCGCGGGCCGGGCGGCGTTCCCGGCTGACGAGCCCTCGTCACCCCGGGCGCCCGGCCGTGAAGCCCCGCCCCGGGGCCTACCCCGCCTCCGAAGGCTGCGGCTTGCGCATCAGGTACCCCGCCCCCGCCCCCGCCGCGAACAGCGCGCCGACCGAGACCGCCGCCGCCAGCCATGTCGCGCCGAGCCACTGGCCGCCGAAGTAGCCGAGGGCGACGCTGTAGCCGGCCCAGGTGAGGCCTGCCAGGGCGGACCAGGGGAGGAAGTCGCGGGCGCGGTGGCGGGCGGCGCCGGCGCCGAGGGAGACCACGGAGCGGCCGGCCGGCGCGAACCGGGCGAGGACGACGAGGCCGCCGCCGCCCCGGGCCAGCGCCGCGCCGAGACGTTCCTGCGCGCCCCGCAGCCGGCGCGAGCGGGCGAGGGCCCGGTCCAGACGGTCCCCGCCGCGCCAGGCGAGGCGGTAGGCGACGAGGTCGCCGAGGACGGAGGCGGTCGCGGCGCAGAGCGTCAGCACCAGGATGTCGGGCACGTAGGCGGCGGTGCTCGCGGCCGCCGCGGTGGCCGCGGTGATCACCAGCACCCCGCTGGGCAGCACCGGGAGGAACACGTCGAGCAGGACCGACAGGGCCACCACCGCGTAGATCCACGGGCTGCCGACCAGCGACCCGACACTCTCCACTCGCACTCCCCGTACGCCCCCGTGGGCCCGTGCTGCCGCGCTGTCGCGGTGGAGGCGGCAGGAGTGGCAGGAGAGGCCGATGACAGCCATACAGCGTACGCCCGGTAAGTGACAGAAGGGTCACGGGGGGTTCATGTGTCCGGCAGCCCTTGTACGCCGGACGTTCCCCCGAAGACGCCGAGACGCCCCCCGCGGGTGTGCGGGGGGCGCCCGGTGCGACTCGGAGTTCCGTCGGGGAGGCGGGTGCCGTGGGGAGGCGTCGGCGGTCGTGCGGGTGGTGAGGTGGGACCGTGCGGTCAGGCGGCCACGGGGGTCTGTTCCGCCGGCCGGCCCTCGCGCGCCGAGGCGCGCCTGGCGAGCAGGCGGTCCAGGCCGAAGGCGCCGGAACCGGTGAAGATCAGCAGGAACATGACCCAGCAGTACATGGCCGCGCTCTCGCCGTGGTTCTCGATGGGCCACAGGGCCTCGGGCTGGTGCACCTTGAAGTACGCGTACGCCATCGCGCCGGACGATATGAAGGCGGCGGCCCGGGTGGCGAGACCGAGCAGCACGAGCGAGCCGCCGACGAGTTCGATGACCGCGGCGTACCAGCCCGGCCAGACGCCGGTCTCGACGGTGCCGCCGGTACCGTCCGTGCCGCCGAACAGGCCGAGCAGGGAAACGGCGCCGTGACAGGCGAAGAGCAGGCCGACGACCATGCGGAACAGGCCCAGGACATAGGGCTGGGCGCTGGTGAGGCGTCCGTTCATGGGGGGGGTCTCCTTCGGTCGGGCCGACCCGGATGAGGCCGGTCCAGGGGGCGGAACCGAGTCGGAGACCCACGCTAGGTGCGCCCAAATCTTGCTTGCAAGTTCAACATTTGGCCACGGCTTGAGCCCCTTTTGACCCCCTCCCACGGGCTCGGGCCGCACGTCACCGCGCACGCCGCAGGGCCCTCTTGATCACCCGGATGACCGGAACCGCCCCTCGCCGCACAGCTGACGCACAGGGCACCACCCGCACTCCTCGGCGGCTCGAGCGTCGCCCCGTCACGAGCTCAGGTGCCGCTCCATCACGCGCCGCAGCCGCACCCCGCCCCGCTCCTCCCGGGCGTGCTCCAGCCGCAGCACCGACGAACGCCCGCGGATGGCCAGCGTCATGAGCTGGTTGCCGAACCACGGCCCGCCCGTCCTGCGCCAGCCGACCGGCGGCTGCCCGAGACCGCCGTGCCGCCGGAACGCCCGGCCCAGCGACCGGGCGGCCGAGCTCCAGCCGAACCGGAAGCCCACCCGCATCGAGGCGGGAATGGAGTTGTGCACCGGGGAGCAGGTCAGCTGCACCACCCGCGCCTCGGGTTCCGCCCGCCCCGGCCAGCTCGGCTCGGCGACATAGGCGTGATGGACGTCCCCGGACAGCACGCACACCGTGGCGGGCGCGTCCGGGCCGCTGCCCGCGTCGGCGAGCACCTCCGCCAGCTCGGCGAACGAGTCCGGGAACGCCGACCAGTGCTCCAGGTCCGCCGCGCGCCGCAGCTTCTCCCCGAGCCGCGCCCAGCGGGGGCCCTTGTCGCCCCGGCACAGCACGGAGCTCCACTCCTCGACGTCGTGGACGAGGTGGGGCAGCAGCCAGGGCAGGGAGGTGCCGACGAGCAGATGGTCGTAGGAGCCGCGGTCGTCGAACACCTCGGCGCGCAGCCAGTCGGCCTCCTCCCGGTCGACCATCGAGCGCCGCCCCTCCTCCAGCACCCGGGCCGCGCGGCTGTCCACCATGACCAGCCGCACCCGGCCGAAGTCGCGCCGGTAGCTCCAGCGCACGGCCGTCGCGTCGGCCTCCGCCCGGGCGGCCAGGTCCCGCAGCGCATCGGTGCCGTCGGAGGTGTCGCGTACGGCCGCGTAGACCGGGTCGGCCTCGACGTCGGCGGGGGAGAGGTTGCCCAGGTGCTGGTACACCCAGTACGACATCAGCCCGCTGAGCACCCGCTCCCGCCACCACGAGGTGGCGCGCATGTCCTCGACCCAGGAGGCGGAGGTGTTCCAGTCGTCGATGACGTCGTGGTCGTCGAAGATCATGCAGGTGGGAACGGTGGACAGCAGCCAGCGCACCTGCGGGTCGAGCCAGGACTCGTAATAGAGGTGGGTGTACTCCTCGTAGTCCGCCACCTGGCTGCCCGGCGGCTCGCTCAGGTCGCGGCGCGCGGACAGCCACTCCTTCGTCGCGTCGGAGGTCTCGTCGGCGTACACCTGGTCGCCGAGGAGCAGCAGGACGTCGGGGCGTTCGCCCTCGGGGTCGGCGGCGATGCGCTTGGCGAGGGCGTCCAGCGCGTCCGGCCCCACCGGGTCGGGCTCCCCGGTGGGCGGGGAGGCCCAGCGGCAGGAGCCGAAGGAGATGCGCGCCCGGTCGTCGCCGGCCGGGGTGCGGATCACCGACGGCGGGAACGACGGGAACGGCTCCCGGGCGAGCGGCCACACCCGTTCGCCGTCCACATGGACCTCGTAGGGGGTGGCCGTGCCCGGGGTGAGGCCGGTGACCCGGACCAGCGCGTAGTGATGACCGCACACCTGGAAGGTGCCGGAGGTCCCGCCGGCGCCGTCCGGGCAGCGCACCTCCACGGTGCCCGGGCCGTCCGTCTCCGCCCAGACGGTCGCGGACGACCCGTCGACGTACCTCAGCAGCGGTCCGAGCCGCAGTCCGGCCATGGTGACCCCTTCCTCCGTCGCCTCGTACGGTACGCAGCGACGGAGGCCGCCGGGGAGATCGGCGCACCCGGCGGTCCGGTCCGTGCCGCGTCAGCAGTTGTTGAGGTACCCCTGCAGCGCGGACTTCTCGGCCGAGTCGACCGCCAGGTCGTAGTGGTACTTCACCTGGACCCACGCGCGGACGTAGGTGCAGCGGTAGGCCGTGCGGGACGGCATCCAGGTGGCGGGGTCCTGGTCGCCCTTGGCCTGGTTGACGTTGTCGGTGACGGCGAGGAGCTGCGGGCGGGTCAGGTCGTTGGCGAAGGCCTGGCGCTGGGAGGTGGTCCAGGAACCCGCGCCGGAGTCCCAGGCCTCGGCGAGCGGCACCAGGTGGTCGATGTCGACGTCGGAGGCGGCGGACCACGTGGCGCCGTCGTACGGGGAGTACCAGCTGCCGCTGGTGGCGGCGCAGGCGGAGTCCGTGACGACGTTGGTGCCGTCGCGCTTGAGGATCGTCTCGCGGGTGTTGCAGCTGCCGCTGACGGTGATCCAGTGCGGGAACAGGTCGCGGCTGTAGCCGGTGCGGCTCTCGGTGCGCACGGGGAGGGTGGCGAGGTAGCTGCGGGCGGTGGCGGCGCTCACCGGGGTGGGGAGGGCGGCGGAGGCGGCCGGGGCGTTGAACAACCCGGCGGAGGCTATGAGTCCGGTGAGCGCCGCGGCTATGCTGAGCCGTCGACGCGCGTAGAACTTCGACATGCGAACTCCCTTGTGGGGTGCGGGCGTTGGCGTGCGTGCAGGGGAATGCTCGCGGCGCCGTGTTGCCGGGAGGCGAGGGTCCGGTAAGAAGTTAATGACGCGCTCATGACACGTCTATGGTTCGGGTGTGAAGTTTCCGCGCACGGCGGTGCGGGCGGTCCGGCCCGGCGGCCGTTTCCCAAGGTCCGCTCGGGTGTCGCGTACGATGGACGGCGCAGAAGGGGAGTAGCCCTGTGCCGGACCGTCGACATACTGCTCAGCCCGCCTGAGCCGGCGCCCGGAGGCAGACCCGTGAGGGGTCTGCCGGCGAGACCTTCGGCAAGCAGTGCACGCCCGCGCCGTACGGTGCGGGCGCCGAGTGTGCTGCCGTGCCGAGGTGTCTTGCGCGCAAGGCTCATGACTCTCGGCGGGGCGGCCCCGACCGATTGAGGAACCGTTGATCAGCCTGACCGTGACGGCCGTCGTCTTCGGCGTCGTCTTCCTGGCCGAACTGCCCGACAAGACCGCGCTCGCCGGTCTCGTCCTCGGCACCCGCTACCGCGCCTCGTACGTCTTCGCCGGCGTCGCCGCCGCCTTCGCGGTGCACGTCGCGCTGGCCGTGGCGGCGGGCAGTGTGCTGACCCTGCTGCCGCAGCAGCTCGTCCACGCGCTCACGGGTGTGCTCTTCCTCGCGGGCGCGGCGATGCTGCTGCTCAAGAAGGACGAGGACGAGGAGGAGATCCGCAAGCCGGAGGACCAGTCCTTCTGGAAGGTCGCCGGGGCCGGGTTCATGCTCATCCTGGTCGCCGAGTTCGGCGACCTGACCCAGATCATGACGGCCAACCTCGCCGCCCGCTACGACGACCCGCTCTCCGTGGGCCTGGGCGCCGTGCTGGCGCTGTGGGCGGTGGCCGGTCTCGGC
This sequence comes from Streptomyces sp. GB4-14, assembly GCF_022696125.1. Taxonomy (NCBI): domain Bacteria; kingdom Bacillati; phylum Actinomycetota; class Actinomycetes; order Kitasatosporales; family Streptomycetaceae; genus Streptomyces; species Streptomyces sp. GB4-14. The sequence goes on from NZ_RZHO01000002.1 coordinate 4,654,394, forward strand.
ATCGTCGGCGGCAAGGCGCTGATGAAGCGGGTGCCGCTGAAGCTGATCACGCGGATCGCCGCGCTGCTCATGCTGGGCCTGGGCGTGTGGAGCCTGTGGGAGGCGGTCGCCGGGTGACGTGCGGCGGTCCCGCCGGTGAACACGCGGTGGAGGCGGTGGCGGGAAGCCGGGTTCGTTTTGTACCGTGGTTGAACAAAGTGGCTCCCGCCCGTTTCCCCTGACCGGCGGGCGGGGCCGCTCTGTCCCGCCCGGGATCCGCCTCCACGGTCCCCCGCCCCCGCCTTGGAGCAGCCGATGACGGCCACCACCACCGCCGTACTCCCCGCCCGCGCCCTCCTGCTCGACATGGACGGCACCCTCGTCAACTCCGACGCCTCGGTCGAGCGCATCTGGCGCCGCTGGGCCGAGCGCCACGGGCTGGACGGCGACGAGGTCATGAAGGTGGTGCACGGCCGGCAGGGCTACGCCTCCATGGCCCTGCTGCTGCCGGACCGGCCCATGGAGCAGAACTACGCCGAGAACGCCCGGCTGCTCGCGGAGGAGACCGCGGACACCGAGGGCGTCGTCGCGATACCGGGCGCCCGCGATTTCCTCGCCTCTCTCGACGGGCTGCCGCACGCGCTCGTCACCTCCGCGGACGTCGCCCTGTCCACGGCGCGGATGGCCGCCGCCGGTCTCGAGCAGCCCGCGGTGCGGATCACCGCCGAGTCGGTCGGCGCGAGCAAGCCCGACCCCGAAGGCTTCCTGAAGGGCGCGGCGGAGCTGGGTGTCGACCCGGCCGACTGCGTGGTCTTCGAGGACTCCGGCGCGGGGATCGCCGCGGGGCGCGCCGCCGGTATGCGGGTGGTCGGCATCGGCCCGCGCGCGGGTTTCCACCAGCCGGACGTCGTCGTCCGCGACCTCACCCAGGTTCGGGTGGAGCGCACGCCGGAGGGGACGATCCTGCTGCACGTCTCCGCGTGAGGCCTGTCCGGCGGACCGCCCCCCGAGGAGGGCGCTGACGCGGAGCGTCGGCGGCCGACGATGACGCGGCCGAGGCTTCGGCACGATCCGCCGGACCGGCCTCACCGGCGGCCTCGGGTGGCGCGGCCGTCAGGACGCCCCGGTCTCCGACTCCAGGCGGGAGCGGGTCTGCGGGCCGTACACGCCCAGCTCCTCGTCGATGCCCCGCGACCACTGGTAGTGGCGCACGGCCTCCTCCACCCGGTGGCTGTACCGGCCGTCCGCGTCGCCCTGGTACAGCCACACCTCGCGCAGGCGCTGCTGGAGCTCGACGACCTCCGGCCCACGGTCGCCGCGCCGCAGCACGGGCGCGGTGTCGACGGGCTCCTCCGGCTCCGGCGCCACGGCGGGCGCGGAGGACGCCCCGTCGGCCGACGGGGTCACCGACGGCTCGGCGGTCGCGGACGCGCTCGGAGCGGAACTGGACGCCGAGGGCGACGGCGACCCGGACGCGCTCGCGCTCGCGGACGGGGACTGTGAGGCGGACGCGGACGCGCCGGGAGAGGCGGACGGGGCCTCGGACGACGGCTGCGCCGAGGGCGCCTCCGATGCCGCGTCCGGCACGCTCGCCCTGACGTCGTCCGGCGCGGCGGTGTTCCGCGACGGCGTCTCGTACGAGAACAGCCCGCTCGCCCAGCCCGCGGCGCCCAGCACGGCCACGACGGCGCCGGACGCCGCGATGAGCGCTCCGCGCCGGCGGCGGTTCCGGGACGCGGCAACCTCGGGGCGAGGGACCGCCGCCCCCGCGGACACCGTGCGAAGGGGGCGCGTGGCGTCGTCGAAGAGACCCAGATCGTCGGCGTTCGGCGGCGCGGTGCCGGGGGCGAGGGGGGTGGGGAGGACGGACGTGCGGTCCTCGCGGGAGGGGGCGCCGGGGGCAGCGCCCTCGGGACGGACGGCGCGCAGCGCCACGGTGGCGTCGGGTGACTCCGGGACGCCGCCGTCGACGGACTCCCGCGGCCCGCCGGGCGCCGCGCCGGCGGGGCTGTCCGTGTGCCCGGCCTGTTCGCGGGGCGCCGTTGCGGTGTCCGCGGCGCCTCCGGCGTCGGGTGCGGCCGGCGCCGGGCCGCGTGTCGCCTTGTCGGGCTTCGCGGCGTCCGGGCCGATGGCCTTCAAGGTCATCGTGGCGTCGGACGCGTCCCGTTCCCCGTGACCCGCCCGCGTCGCCGTGGTCCGCCGGTCCTCGGGCGCGGGCGTCCCGTCGTGGGCCGCCGGGCCTCCCGCGGGCGCGGAGGGGTCAGCGGCACCGGGGTGCGCCCCGGGTGCACCGGCCGCGCCCGGCGACGCATCTCCCTGCGCCGTCGCCCGAGGCGTCCCCGGCGCCGGGGGCGTCCCCTTCGTTGCCTCCGGCAACCCGTCCGGGCTAGTGCCGTTCAGGTCGACGTACGGGCGTATCCGCAGGGGATCGAAGTCCTCCGCGGCCGCCGCCTCGGCCGTGCGGGCGTCGCGAAGGGCGTCGGCCGTGCGGCGGGTGCAGGCGCACGACGGCGTGTGGTCGGCGTGCCTGGGCGCACCGCATTCCGGGCACGGGTGCCCGTTCGGCTGGTCCACGTGTCGTCCCTCCCCTCGCGAACTCCAGAGATTATGCAGATCTTCTTCACACCCTTGTTCGCGCGCCCCCGGAATGCGGAGTTCCGCCCGGACTCGACAGGCCATAACCGGTCACACCGATCACGATGGAGGGTGTCACGAGAACCTCTGGAGGTCCGCATGGCCGGGGACGCGCACCGTTCGGCGTCGGAAACGGGACCTACGCGGCCCGCACCCACGGACGGTACGGCGGCTTCGGGGGGACCCGGCACGGAGCAGGTGTCGGGCAGCGTGGCGCTGTCGATCGGCGCGCTGCTGCTGGGCCTGCTGCTGGCCGCCCTCGACCAGACCATCGTCTCCACCGCGCTGCCGACCATCGTCAGCGAACTGGGCGGCCTTGAGCACCTGTCCTGGGTGGTCACCGCGTATCTGCTGGCGTCCACGGCCGCGACCCCCCTGTGGGGCAAGCTCGGCGACCAGTACGGCCGCAAACGCCTCTTCCAGACCGCCATCGTCATCTTCCTCGTCGGCTCCGCCCTGTGCGGGGCCGCGCAGGACATGCCCCAGCTGATCGGCTTCCGCGCGCTGCAGGGACTCGGCGGCGGCGGGCTGATCGTGCTGTCGATGGCGATCGTCGGCGACCTGGTGCCGCCCCGGGAACGCGGCCGTTACCAGGGCCTGTTCGGGGCGGTGTTCGGCGCGACGAGCGTGCTCGGGCCGCTGCTCGGCGGGCTCTTCACCCAACACCTGAGCTGGCGCTGGGTGTTCTACGTCAACGTGCCCGTCGGGATCGTCGCGCTCGTCGTCATCGCCACCGTGCTGCACATCCCCCGCCGGTCGACCAAGCACGTCATCGACTACCTGGGCACCCTGCTCATCGCCTCCGTCGCCACCTGCCTGGTTCTGGTCGCCTCCCTCGGCGGCAACACCTGGCCCTGGGCGTCGTGGCAGATCATCGGGCTCGCGGTGCTGGGCGGTGTGCTGATCGTCGCGTTCGTCGCGGTGGAGCGCCGGGCCGCCGAACCGGTGCTGCCGCTGAAGCTGTTCCGCGTGCGGACCTTCACCCTGTCCGCCGTGATCAGCTTCATCGTCGGGTTCGCGATGTTCGGCGCGCTGACCTATCTGCCGACCTTCCTCCAGGTGGTGCACGGGATCAGCCCGACCCTGTCCGGGGTGCACATGCTGCCGATGGTGGCCGGCATGCTGCTGTCCTCCACCGGCTCCGGGCAGATCGTGAGCCGCACCGGACGCTGGAAGGTGTTCCCGATCGCGGGCACCGCCGTCACCGCTGTCGGACTGCTGCTGCTCCACCAGCTCGACGCGCAGAGCTCGACGGCGGTGATGAGCGCCTTCTTCTTCGTCTTCGGCCTGGGACTCGGTCTGGTCATGCAGGTCCTGGTGCTGATCGTGCAGAACGCCGTCCCCTACGAGGACCTCGGCGTCGCCACGTCCGGGGCGACCTTCTTCCGGTCCATCGGCGCCTCGTTCGGCGTCGCCGTGTTCGGCGCGATCTTCGCCGGCCGGCTCGGCGACCAGCTCAGCGCCGCCTTCCGCGGCGTGGACCTGCCGCTCGGCGTCTCGCCCGAGACGCTGGAGGCCGACCCGCGCGGCATCGGCGCCCTGCCGCCTCCTCTGCGCCCCGCCGCGCTCGACGCCTACTCCACCGCCATCACCGACGTCTTCCTGTACGCCGTGCCGGTGGCGCTGCTGGGCTTCGCGCTGGCCTGGTTCCTCAAGGAGGACCCACTGCGCGCCTCGGTCACCGCGCCCGACGCCTCCGAGACGCTCGCCCCCAACCCGGTGGAACGCTCCTCGCACGACGAGGTGTGCCGCGCCCTGTCGGTGCTCGGCACCCGCGAGGGGCGCCGGGAGATCTACCGGAAGATCACCGACCGCGCGGGCTACGACCTGCTGCCCGCGTCCAGCTGGCTGCTGCTGCGCATCCGCCGCCACGGCTCGGTGGAGCCGGCCCGGCTCGCCGAACGCAACCCCGTCCCGCTGGACGTCGTCCTGGAGGCCACCCGGCAGGTCGAGAGCCGGCACCTCGCCGTGCGCCGGGGCGTCGACCTGGTGCTCACCGACGAGGGCCGCGAGGTCGGCGAACGGCTGGCACGGGCGCGGGAGGAGTCCCTGGCGGAGCTGCTGGGCGACTGGTGGGGGCCGGACCGGCCGACCGACCTGGTGCAGCTCGTGCACGACCTCAACGACGAGCTGTGCGGCTCCCGCGACGAACGCCCCCAGGGCGCCCGCGCGGTCGCCCCGGCGCGCTGAGACACGCGGACCGGCCTCAGACGAGCTGTTTGGCGAACCAGTGCTCCGCGTACGGGTCGTCGTTGTGCCGCTCGGTCTCGGCGTACCCGAGGCGGGCGTACAGGGTGCGCGCCTCGACCAGGTCGCTCCGGGTGTCCAGGATCATCCGGCGGGCGCCGCGCTCCCGCGCCGCCTCCTCCGCGGCGCGCACCAGCAGCGCCGCTCCGCCCCGGCCGCGCATCCGCTCGTACAGGAACACCCGGGTCAGCTCGGCGGCCGTGCCCTGCGGTGACAGGCGGATCCCGGCGCTGCCCGCCGGCTCGCCCCCGTACCGCGCGACCAGCAGCAGCCCGCGCGGCGGCGCGAGGTCGGCGCCCGACTGCGCGGCGATCTCCCGCTCCAGCTCGTCCGGGTCGGTCCGGCGCCCCTCGTGCAGCAGGTACCAGCGGTCGCTGACCTCCGTGTAGTACGCCCGCCAGAGCGCGAGGGCGGCGGGCGAGTCGGGGGGTTCCGGGGCGACGGTCCAGGTCATGGCCGCATTCTGTGCCCCCGACCGGCGCCGGGCGCAAGCCAATTGGCCGCCGGCGGCGGTCGCGGCGTCTGTGCCGCGCAGTTTGTGCGCGGTGCAACGGGCAACCCGTTGGGCGAACCGGCTCGCGAGGAGTGCCGGTTGGGACGAGAACCCCGGAAGGCATTCATGTCCACTGGCCTGATCATTGCGTTGATCGTGATTGTCGCGGTCGCCGTCGCGGCCGTCCTGACCCTGCGCGCACGAGGCCCGCGACACGGCGCGAGCCTCAAGCGGCGCTTCGGACCCGAGTACGAGCGTGCCGTCGCCCGGCACGACGGGGACACCAAGGCCGCCGAGCGGGAGCTGTCCGAGCGCGTGGAGCGCCACGGCTCCCTCCAGGTGCGGCCGCTGGAGCCGGCCGAGCGCGAGCGCTACGAGGCGCGCTGGACGGCCGCCCAGGAGCGGTTCGTCGACGCGCCGCGTGAGGCGGTCGCCGAGGCCGACCGCCTGATCGCCGAACTCGCCGGCACGCGGGGCTTCCCCGCCGGCGGCCAGTACGAGGAGCAGGTCGCGGCGCTGTCCGTGCACCACGCCCACCACGTCGAGGGCTACCGCCGCGTCCACCGCGTCGCGCAGGCCCACCCGGACGGCGCGCACGACGGCGCAGCCGGCACGGAGGAGATGCGCGAGGCGATGGTCGAGGCGCGGGCGCTGTTCGAGGAACTGGTCCGGCCGTCGCGCCACGACGGCGGACACCGTGGCGCCGCAGGCGCGCGTACGGCCGCCCCCGCCACCCGTCGCGACGGTCACCGCACCCCGTCGCTGCTGCACCGCCGCCAGGCGAAGGAGAGCTGATCGTCATGCCCGAGGCACCCCGTCGCACCACCCAGGACACCTGGATCCCGAACGGCCCGAACGGCCCGGACGCCCCGGCGCCCGGCCCCGCCTCCGCGGACCCCGGTCACGAGGCGGCCACGCTCGGCCGCAAGGCGGAGGCCGCCCGCAGGGCGGAGCCCTCCGCCGGCCGTGCGGGCGCGGACTCCACGGCCGGCTTCCGGGAGAGGGACGCCGGCGGCACACAGGCGGCCTCCGCCGTCGGAGGCACGGGCGCCGCGCGCGGCTCCGGCAGCGGCTCCGCCGGCACGGAGAGCCCGCTGGTCGCGGCGCACCCGCAGACCGGCGACCGCACCTCCGCCGGTACGCCCGGCACGGCCGACCGCACCTCCGTACCCGGCCCGGACGGCGCCGGCGCCCACACGCCCGGCACGGACGCCCACGGCACCGGCACTCACACCCACGGCGCCGGCGGCCACGCCACCGCACCCGGCCCGGACGGGACGTCCGGACCCCGCGACTCCCGCCTCCTCGCCGACGACACCTGTGACCGTCTCTCCGCGCAGCTGCGGCAGGCCGTCGCCGGGTTCGTGGACCGGCCACGGGATGCCGTCGAGGAGGCCGACCTCGTCCTGCACGAGGTCATCGAGCGGCTCAACGACGCCCTCACCGAGCGCCGCCACACCCTCACACAGCACTGGAAGACGCCCGCCTCCGGCGACCCGAAGAAGGGCGACGCCGCCCCGGCCGCCGACACCGAGCAACTGCGGCTCGCGCTGCGGGACTACCGCGAACTCGCGGAGCGCCTGCTAGGTGTCTGAGCCGCGCCGCCCGCCCGTTCCGCCCCGTCCGTCCGACGCCGCCCGGCGCTCCCGCCACCGGCGTACGACGTCCTCGACGTCGTACGGCTTCTTGCCCAGCGGGGGGCCGGGCGGCGGCTTGAACATCATGTCGCTGATCTTCGCGTTGATCTCCGCGAGGATCTTCCGCACGATCCGCTCGGAGGGGGCCGCGAGGGCCGCCTCCAGCGCGTCCTCGGCCTCCTTGCGCAGGGCCAGCGTCGGCGGCAGCACCGACATGCCCTCGCGGGCCATCTTCCGCTTGACCCACCACAGTTCGTCGTAGGTGCTCTCGACCTCGGGCGGCAGCGGCCGGCCGGCGCCCTCGAGCCGCTCGAACTCCCCGCGCGCGTCGGCGTCGCGGATCTGCTTGTCGACCCAGCTCTCGAAGTCGACGCCCGGTGGCTTCCGCTCGGTCATGACCCCATTGTGCCGGACGCGGTACGGCCGGGCGTTTTATCATCTGGCGGCGGGCAGCCGATCCGGCCGCCCCGGCCCCAGGACCTCTCAGGAGGAGCGCACGTGCTCGAACTCACCATGGCCGCGGTGTCAGCGGCGGAATCGGGCGCCACGGCCGGGATGCTGATGGCCGACGCGCCCAGCGAGCCGGGCACCGTGCTGCGGGTGGGGCGGGACACGTCCGTGTGCCGGCTGGCGACGCCGGACGACTGGCTGTTCGTGTCCCGGGTGCACCTGGAGTTCCAGTGCGCGCAGGACGGCAGCTGGCAGCTGACCTGGCTGCGCGGCTCGCTGCCCGAGCCGTCCTCGGAGGTGCGGCTGACCGTCGGGGAGCACGCCCGGCCGGTCGCGTACGGCGGGACCGTGCCGCTGCCCCGGGGCGGCAGCGGCGAGGTCGTGATCCTGGACCGCACCGCCCCGCGCAGCGTCAACGTGGGCTTCTACCACGAGGTGTGAGCCCGTCGGGACCTTCCGGCGCCCGCGGCCGCCCGTCCGCTCAGGACACCACGCGCGCCAGCGCGAACCCGTCGTGGCCCTTGGCCCCGACCGTCTGGACCGCCGTGGCGTCGAGCCGCGGATGGGTGCCGAACATCTCCAGGGCGGCGCGGGTGCCCACCACGTCCGGGTCGGTGTTGTCCGGGTCGGCGACCCGGCCGCCGCGCACCACGTTGTCGAGGACGATCAGGCTGCCCGCGGCCGTCAGGCGCAGCGCCCACTCGACGTAGTGCGCGTTGTTCGCCTTGTCGGCGTCGATGAACACCAGGTCGAACGGCGGCGGCTGTTCGTCCGCGAGCTTCGGCAGCGACTCCAGCGCCGGGCCGACGCGCACCTCCACCTGTTCGGCGAGACCGGCGCGGGCGATGTTGCGGAGCGCGACCTCGGCGTGCCTGGGGTCGTACTCCAGGGTGACCAGCCGCCCGTCGGCGGGCAGCGCGCGGCCCAGCCAGATGGTGCTGTAGCCGCCGAGCGTGCCGATCTCCAGGACGCGCCGCGCGCCCTGCAGCCGGGCGAGGAGCCGCAGCAGCTTGCCCTGGAGGGGTGAGACGGCGATGGGCGGAAGGCCGGCGGCGTCGCTCTCGCGCAGTGCCGCCGCCAGGGCCTCGTCCGGGTCGTCGTCCAGCAGCCGCCCGGTGAAGTAGTCGTCCACCGCGTTCCAGAGCCGCGCCTCGCTCATACAGGGTGCCTTCCGTCGCGCCGGCCGGACCCGCCCGGCCGGACCGGCTGTCGAAGATACGGGGCGCGGTGCCGGGCTGTCAGACCTTTTCCGGGTGTGTCCCGGGCTCGAGCGACGGGGGCGAGCCGGGCAGCGGGCGGCCCGCCGACTCGGCCATGCGCCAGACCGCGAACCCGCCGACCACGGCGGCCGCCATCATGTAGTAGGCGGGCATCATCACGTCGCCGGTCGCGCCGATCAGCGCGGTGACCACCAGCGGGGTCGTGCCGCCGAACAGGGACACCGAGACGTTGAAGCCGATCGACAGCGAGCCGTAGCGGACCCGGGTGGGGAACAGCGCGGGCAGCGCGGACGGCATCGCGGCCGTGAAGCAGACCAGCAGCAGGCCGAGCGCGCCCAGGCCGGCGGCGACCGCGAGCAGCCCGCCGTCGCGGATCAGCAGCAGCGCGGGAACGGACAGCACGAGGAAGCCCGCGCAGCCGGCCGCCATCACCGGGCGGCGGCCGACCCGGTCGGTCAGCGCGCCGACGAACGGCTGCACGGCCATCATCAGCACCATCACGCCGAGGACGACGACCAGGCCGTGCGTGGCGTCGTAGCCCAGCTCGCTGGTGAGGTAGCTCGGCATGTACGACAGCAGCATGTAATCGGTGACGTTGAAGACCAGCACCAGGCCCACGCACAGCAGCAGCGCGCGCCACTGGCCCGTGACCATCTCACGCAGCGGCACCTTGGGGCGCTCGGTCTCGGCCTTGGCGACCTCGGCCGCGAAGGCGGGGGTCTCCTCCAGCCGCATGCGCAGGTAGAGGCCGATGATGCCCATCGGGCCCGCGATCAGGAACGGGACGCGCCAGCCCCAGGAGAGCAGGTCGTCGGTGGACAGCAGGGCCGTCATCAGGGTGACCAGGCCCGCGCCGCCGATGTATCCGGCGAGCGTGCCGAACTCCAGCCAGCTGCCGAGGAAGCCGCGCCGTTTGTCGGGGGCGTACTCGGCGATGAAGGTGGAGGCGCCGGCGTACTCGCCGCCGGTGGAGAAGCCCTGCACCAGGCGGGCGGCCAGCAGCAGGATCGGGGCGCCCACGCCGATCGCGGCGTAGGACGGGATCAGGCCGATGGCGAAGGTGCCCGCGGCCATCATGATCATCGTGAGGGCGAGGATCTTCTGCCGGCCCACGCGGTCGCCGAGCGGGCCGAAGACCATGCCGCCGAGCGGGCGGACCAGGAAGGCCGCGGCGAAGGCGCCGAACGTGGACAGCAGCTGGGCGGTGGCGTTCCCCGTGGGGAAGAAGACCTTGCCGAGGGTGACGGCGATGTAGCTGTAGACACCGAAGTCGAACCATTCCATGGCGTTGCCGAGCGCGGCCGCCTTGACGGCGCGCCTGACCAGCGCGGGGTCGGTGACCGTCGGGGAACCGGCGGAGAGGTCGGGTGCCTGTGCCGCACCGGCCCGGGGAGAGCCGGCGGGACCGGGGGCGACGGAGTGATGGGCGACCTGAGCAGTCGACAAGACTTCGCTCGCCTGCCTTTCGTCGGGAACAGGGACGGGTCCGCGCGGCGGCACTGTCGGGCGGGCCGAAGCCAGCGACGATAGGCGGCGTTTCCCCCGTTACGTACGGTACGGAGATCGATGCATACTGCACGGAAATGTGCCGTGTGCAGGCACTCCTCCGCCCCGGCGATCTCCGCGGTGGGTGGCCGGTTGTGATCCTTCTCGCGTCGCCCCGAGGCAACCGCATCCCGTGCGGACTATCGTCATCCGGACAAAAGAGAGAGGGCCGTCAGGTGAAGCGGCGGTGTCCGGCGTCCTTGTCGAGGGGTGCGCGCCCTGCGGGCCGCGCACGGCACCACCCCCGCACGGGACGCGCGGGGCGACAACGGGGCGGGAGGCCGACGAGGCGTGGCGAATGCGGAACACAGTGGGCGAGCGGCCGAGGCGTTCGGCGCGACGGCCGTGGGCGGCACCCGGGCGCGGCTGCGGGCGGCGCGCCTCGGACTGTGGCTGCTCGCAGCCGTCCTCGCGGTGCGCCAGGTCGCCCTCGTCCTCACCACCCCGAGCGGTGAACGCCTGACCGACCTGGAGACCTGGGTGGGCCCCGACGGCGTGCTGCACGTCAGCGGCTCCCTCTACGACTCCACCGAGTTCACCGGCACACCGTTCGGCGGGCTGGTCCTCAAACCGCTCACCAGATCCGCCGAGCAGACCCTCGGCTGGGGCTGGACCTTCGGCACCCTGCTGCTGGTGGTGGCGCTGGCGCTGATCGCCGCCCGCGCGCTGCCGCAGCCCGTCGGCCGGCGCACCGCGCTGCTCGCCGCGCCCGTCGCGGTCAGCCTGCTCATGGTGTCCCTGCCGGTGCGCAACACCCTCTGGCTCGGCCAGACCAGCATCATCCCGGTGTTGCTCGTCCTGCTCGGCTGCTTCGTCGCCCGCGGACAGCGGGCCGGCGGCGTGCTCGTCGGCGTCGCGGCGGCCCTCCAGCCGACCCTGCTGCTCTTCGCGCCGCTGCTGTGGCTCACCGGCCGCCGCAAGGCCGCCACCGTGACCGCCGTCACCTTCGCCTCGGCCACCGCGCTCGCCTGGGCCGCGATGCCGCAGGACTCCGCCGCCTACTGGGTGCACCACCTGGCGGGCGTCGGGCTCGGCGGCCCCGCCGACGCCCTCGCCAACCAGTCCCTGCACGGCGCGCTGCTCCGCCTCGGCCTCGAGGGCCCGCTGGAGATCGCCCTCTTCCTGCTGCTGGGCGCCGCCGTCGTCACCCTCGGCCTCAGGCGCGCCGTCCACTACGCCCGCGACGGCCAGTTGCTCCTCGCCGTCGGCATCACCGGGTGCGCCGCCATAGCGGTGTCCCCGACCGCGTGGCAGCACCAGCTGCTGTGGGTGCTGCTCACCGTCGTCGGCCGGGTCGGCACGCGCGCCCGCGACCGTCTGGTGTGGCCCGTCGCCGTCGTGCTGGTGATGACGCTGCCGGCCAAGATGATGCTGCCGAACATGGCGTTCCTGCACCCGCTGCGGGACAACGTGGTGCTGCTCGCCGCGCTGGCCGCCGCCACCGCCGTGCCGTTCCTCGCCCGCACCTCGCCGTACTTCCGCGACCCGGTGCCCACGCCGTACGCCCCGCCCGTGCCGGCCCGGTTCGCGTTCGTGCCGCTGCTGCCGTTCCTGCGGCGGGTGCTGATCCGGCCCAACCTGCTGCTGGAACTGCTGCTCATCCGCGTCACCTACGCCGGGTACGCCAAGGTGCGCCTCGCCGCGACCGGCGGCAGCAACGAGGCGGGCCGCGCCCGCGCCGAGGAGCACGGCCGGCAGATCCTCGACCTGGAGCGCGTGCTCCACCTGGACATCGAGCACGCGGTCAACCACGCCGTGGTGAAGGTCGGCTGGCTGCGGAACTTCTTCGACTTCTACTACACGTCGTTCCACTTCGTCGTGCCGCTGACCGTGCTCGGCCTGCTCTACTGGCGCCGCCCCGTCCACTACCGCTGGGCGCGCTCCGCCCTCGGCTTCGCCACCCTGCTCGCCCTGGTCGGCTTCTGGCTGTACCCGCTGGCCCCGCCGCGCCTGATGCCGGACCTCGGCATCATCGACACGGTCCACGGCGTCCAGGACTTCTCCAAGCCCGACTACGGCACGCTCACCGCGCTCACCAACCAGTACGCGGCGATGCCCTCGCTGCACTTCGGCTGGTCGCTGTGGTGCGGCCTGGTGATCGCGGTCATCGCGCCCAGGGTGTGGATGAAGGCCCTCGGACTGCTGCACCCGCTGTTCACGGCCGCCGCGATCGTCGCCACCGGCAACCACTGGATCCTGGACGCGGCCGGCGGCGCGGTGGTCGTCGGCGGCGGGTTCGCCCTGACCTACCTGTTCCAGGGACCCCGGGCCCGCACGGTCACGGCGGCGGCCGAGGAGGACGGGGCGAAGGAGGTCAGCAGCGGGCCGCCGGTGCCGGAGAAGGACCGTACTCCGAGCTGATCCGGTACTCGCCGGGCGCGGGCACGGTGAGCCGGGTGAACTCGCCCGCGGCGGACAGGCAGCCGCCGCCGTCCACCCGCAGCCACGGCGAGTACGCGATCCGCACGGTCATCGTGCCGGGCCGCGCCGCCCGCAGCACCAGTTCCGCGCCGGAGGTCCGCACCACCGACCCCGGCGCGGACACCAGCGGCACCGCGTCCCGGACCCGGAACACCTCCCAGTGCGCGTCCCGCCAGACCGGCACCAGCCAGTCGGGCCGCCGCTCCCGCAGCAGCCGCGCCTCCTCCTCGGCGTACCCGTCGGGCTTGCCGTCGTGCAGCACCACGAACCCGACCGCCCACCGGTCCAGCCACGCCCGGTACGTCCGGGCGGAGAACGAGCCGTCGTAGAACAGCCGGGCCCGTTCCATGTCGAGCTGCCGGTTCCAGCCCCGCGCGAGGTGGACGTGCGGGGCGAGCGCCACCGCCTCCCGGTGGTTGCGGGCGGGCACCGCCTCCACCCGCGTCCGGTCGGCGCCGAGCGACTCCAGGGCGCGCACCACGCCGTCCGTCTGCGCCGCCCAGGCGGGGACGTCCGTGGACACCTTCAGGTCGTCGACGGTCTTCTTGACGGTCCACCCGGCGGAGAACACCAGCGCCGCCACGAGCAGGGCGCGGCGCACCGGCCGCAGCCGGGGCTGCGCGAGGAGGGCCACCAGCAGCGCGACAGGGGCGGCGTACTCGGCGAACCGCTCGACGTTCGTGCCGATGGGGGAGGGGATCAGATACACCAGCACGGTCCCGGCCGCGTAGACGGCGCCGCTCCACCGCGCGGCCCGCCAGGACGGCGGGGACAGCACGGCGACCGCGAGGCCGAGTGACGCGGGTATCCATATGCGGCCGGCGGGCATCAACTGCTCGCCCTGGAAGGGGAAGAGCACGCTGGTCGCGGCCACCACCAGAGCGGGCGGCAGGAGCAGGGCGACGGCGGGGCCCGGCCGCCGTACCAGGACGAGGCCCGCCCCGACGACGGCGAGGAACAGCCCCGCGACCGGGGACGCCATGGTGGCGAGCGCGGCGTAGGCGCCGGTGAGGGCGAGACGTTTCTGCTGGGCCGTGTGCTCCGTGAGGTACAGACATGCGGCCAGCCCGAGGGCGACCCCGAGGGCGAACGTGGTGCGCCCCGAGGCCACGTTGCCCCACAGGCCGAGCGCGGCGAGCAGCGCGGGCGCGAGCGGCCGGCGCGGCAGCACCCGCTCCACCAGCACCGCCGCGATCCAGGTGGCGGCCAGCCCGGACGCCACGGTGAGCGCTCGCACCCCGACGGCCGCCATCAGGTACGGCGATATCAGGCTGTAGTTGGCGGTGTGCATGCCGCCGTACCAGAACAGGTTGTACGCCGACGACCCGTGCCGCCCCGCGAACCCCGCCCACGCGTCCTGGGCGGCGAGGTCGCCGCCGCCGGTCGCCAGCACCGCCCACCACAGCGCGTACAGCGGCAGCACCGCCAGGGTGGCCAGGAGCGGTGTGCGACGACGTCGGCAGAACGAACGGAAGGGCTGGCTCCGCTCCGTGGCCGGATCAGGCCGCCGGAGCAGGGTGAGGTCGGCAGAGGGCACGATCATGAGGACGTCATACTCGGCCCCCGCGTTCACTCCTCAAGGGGGGTGCCGTCCGCCGTCGTTGACGGCACTTCGGCGACGCCGTGATCGACCTGGCCCGCTCCGGCCGGGAGGTACACGCCGCCGAGGCCGCCAACCCGCCCGAGCTGACCGAGGACTTCGGAGCGTGGCCGCGGGCGGTGGGGGAGATCTGAAGCCCCTAGGATCCGGAGCATGGCGCACGACATGGTGACCGGTGACTTCTCCCGCAGTTGGAGCGCGCTTCTCGCTGCCGTCGGCGAGGTCGCCGACGAGGACTTCGACCAGCCGTCCGGCTGCCGGGGCTGGCTGGTGCGGGATCTCGTCTGCCATCTCGTCATCGATGCGCAGGACGTGCTCATCACGCTCGTCACCCCGGCCGACTCCGCGCCCACGGCGGACGCGACGACGTACTGGGACCTCGTGGAGCCGCCCTCCGGCGACGACCCGCTGGACGCGCTGATCCCGCGTCTTGCCGCCGCGTACGGTGATCCCGCGCTGCTGAGGTTCCATCTGGACGACGTAGGTTCCGCGGCCGGGCGGGCCGCGGAACTGGCCGACCCCGCCGCCCTGGTGAGCACCAAGGACAAGGTGCTGACCGCCGGCGACTACCTACGCGCGTACGTCCTGGAGTGGACCCTGCACCACCTGGACCTCGTCGCCCGCCTGCCGTCCGCCCCGAGACCCCCGGTGCAGACGCTGGCGGCCGCCCGCACCGGGCTGGAGCGGATCGCGGGGGCGTCGTTCCCCGCGGAACTGTCCGACACCGACGCGCTGCTGGTCGGCACGGGCCGCCGTGCGCCCACCGCCGACGAGACCGCCGCGCTGGGCGGTCTCGCCGCGCGGCTGCCGCTGGTCCTGGGCTGAGACGGGCGAAGGCGGCGGCCCCGGGGATCAGGGGGCCGCCGCCTTCGGTATCAGGGTGACGCTCGCTCGTCAGTACCAGTTGTTGGCCTGCCAGAAGGACCAGGCGTCGCAGGCGCTGCCGTAGCGGTCCTTCATGTAGTCCAGGCCCCACTTGATCTGGGTGGCCGGGTTGGTCTTCCAGTCCGAGCCGGCCGAGGCCATCTTCGAGGCCGGGAGCGCCTGGACCAGGCCGTAGGCGCCGCTGGATGCGTTGGTGGCCTGCGGGTTCCAGCCGCTCTCGTGCGACACGATGTTCGAGAAGCACTGGAACTCGGCCGAGTTGCCGATCAGCTTCTTCGCGGTCGCCTGGGCCGAGGCGGCGGTGGGGGCCGCCGTGGTCGCGGCCTGGGCCGGCGCGGCGGCGATCAGCGTGCCGCACGTGGCGGCCGTCAGGGCGGCGCCGACAACGGCCTTCTTCGGGGTGGCGACGGAGCGGAGGAGGGAAACGGCGGACACAGGCGGCCTTTCGGTCGGATGCAGGGGAGTCGCTGCCTCACCGTGCGGCGGGGGCATACGTCGGCGCCGCGACCCGTGGGGTTCGTCGGCGCCCGGCGACCGCTCCACAGAAACAAATCCCCGGATCGCCCGCAAAGGTCCCTTTTACTACCGACCGTCGGAGGCGTTCGTAACCTTCTCTCCGTAAAGTCCGTTTTGGTGCGCGATGGCCTTGAGTGGGCGCGCGGCCGGTCTACGGCCCTCCTTCGTATGTGACGCCGGTCATGTGGGGTGCTTCACCACCTCGCCCACAGGGCGCGCACACGCCCTCACCGAGGGGCGTCGTCGAATGTGACCGGCGCCTCGAAGGCGGCCCTGCGTGTGGCGCGGCGCAGCGCCCGCAGCACCGTGGCGCCGACGGTCAGCGTCAGCACCACCGTGATCACGGCCCGCCCCAGATCCCAGCCGAGGGAGGTGGCCAGGCAGTACGCGACGAAGCGGGCCAGGTTGGCGGCCACCGGATCGGCGCCGTCGAAGGCGATGTTCGAGGCGAGCGAGGACATGAAGGTCCAGCCCGCCAGGTTCATCACCGTGCCGTAGGCGAAGGCGGCCAGGAAGCCGTAGACGGCGAGCATCCACACCTCCGGGCGGCCCCGCAGCCGGTCGGGGCCCGGCAGGAAGCCCGCTCCCATGGTGAACCAGCCCATCGCCAGCATCTGGAACGGCAGCCAGGGACCCACCCCGCCGGTGAGCAGCGCCGACGCGAACATCGTGACCGAGCCCAGGGCGAAGCCGAACCCCGGCCCGAGGACCCGGCCGCTGAGCACCATCAGGAAGAACATGGGCTCCAGACCGGCCGTGCCCGCGCCGACGGGGCGCAGGGCCGCGCCCGCCGCCGCGAGGACGCCGAGCATCGCCACCGCCTTCGCGCCCAGGTCCGACTCCGACAGGGCCGCCGCCACCACGGCCACCAGCAGGACGAGCAGCCCGGCGAAGAGCCACGGCGCGTCGCCCTCGTGCGCGTTCACCGCCGAATCGGGCGGGGCGAGGAACGGCCAGCCGAAGCCGGCCACGCCCACCGCGCTCACCAGCGCCAGCGCCAGCCAGGTGCGGGGGCCGAGACGCAGGGCGCGGGCCTGGCGGTCCACGGGCGGTGCGGGGGAGGCCGGCGCGCTCATCGCTCCAGCGCCTCCTTCACCTGGGCGACCGTGAGCCAGGGCTGCGGCGCCAGGATCTTCGCCACCTGCGGCGCGAACGCCGGGGACGCCACGACCACCTCCGCCGACGGGCCGTCCGCGATCACCTCGCCCTCGGCGAGCAGCACCACCCGGTGCGCCAGCTCCGCCGCCAGTTCCACGTCGTGCGTGGCGAGGACGATGGCGTGGCCCTCGGCGGCCAGCCGGCGCAGAATCGCCGTCAGCCGTGCCTTCGCCGCGTAGTCCAGGCCGCGCGTCGGCTCGTCGAGCAGCAGCAGGGGCGGCCGGGCCGTGAGCACCACCGCGAGGGCGAGCGTGAGCCGCTGCCCCTCGGACAGGTCGCGGGGGTGCATGTCGTCCGCCACCGACGGCAGCAGCTCGGCGAGCAGCGCACGGCAGGTGCCGGGCTCCGCCTCCGCGTCCCGGTCGGCGGCCGCGCACTCCGCCGCCACCGTGTCCGCGTACAGCAGGTCACGCGGCTCCTGCGGGACCAGGCCGACCCTGCGGACCAGGTCGCGGGGGCGGGTGCGGTGCGGGACCGCGCCGCCGGTGCGGACCGACCCGGACGACGGGGCGACCAGCCCCACCAGCGCGCCGAGCAGCGTCGACTTGCCGGCGCCGTTACGGCCCATGAGCGCGACCGTCTCACCGGGCGACACCGTGAGGTCCACCCGGGTCAGCGCCTGCACCCGGTCCCGGCGGACCGCGAGGGACCGCACCTCGGCCACCGGCCCGGGAGCGCCGTCGGTCTGCTTCCTCGCCCGTCCGAGGAGACGCTTCGCCGGGGGAGCCGTCCGGGGAGCGGCGGTGTCCCGCCCGGGTCCCCTGCCCTCCAGGCGGTCCCGCAGCGGGGCCGCCCTGCGGCGGGCGTCGCGGACCGTCAGGGGCAGCGGGGACCAGCCGGCCAGGCGGCCCAGCTCGACCACCGGTGGGCACACCGGTGACACCGCCATGACCTCCGCCGGGGCGCCCGTCCAGGGCCGCTCGCCGGGGCCCGGCATCAGCACGACCTGATCGGCGTACTGCACGACCCGCTCCAGACGGTGCTCGGCCATCAGGACCGTGGTGCCCAGGTCGTGCACCAGGCGCTGGAGGACCGCGAGGACCTCCTCGGCGGCCGCCGGGTCCAGGGCGGACGTCGGCTCGTCCAGGACCAGCACCTTCGGGTGCGGGGTGAGGACCGAGCCGATGGCCACCCGCTGCCGCTGGCCGCCGGACAGCGTGGAGATGTGCCGGTCCCGCAGGTCGGCCAGGCCCAGCAGGTCGAGGGTCTCCTCGACGCGGCGGCGCATCACGTCCGGGGGCAGGCCCAGCGACTCCATGCCGTAGGCGAGTTCGTCCTCCACGGTGTCCGTCACGAAGTGGGACAGCGGGTCCTGGCCCACCGTGCCCACCACGTCGGCGAGTTCGCGCGGCTTGTGGGTGCGGGTGTCGCGGCCGGCGACCGTCACCCGGCCGTGCAGGGTGCCGCCGGTGAAGTGCGGCACCAGTCCGCCGACCGCGCCCAGCACCGTCGACTTGCCGACGCCGGACGGGCCGACCAGCAGCACCAGTTCGCCCTCGGGCACCTCCAGGTCGACGTCCCGCACGGCGGGCCGCGCCGCGCCGTCGTAGGTCACCGACACGTTCTCGAAGCGGATCACGTCGTCGGCTCCTTGCGGGGGTCGCGGGCCGCCTCGGGGGCGGGGGTGACGAAGGCGGGCAGCAGTCCGAGCAGCACGGCCGCCGCCGGCCACAGGGGCAGGGTGGGCGGCTCCAGCGGGACCACACCGGGCCTGAGCGCCCCGGGGTCCAGCGAGCCGGCCAGGATCAGGAGGGCCGCCACGGCGGCGCCGGACGCGGAGACCAGCCAGGCGCGGGCGTCCCACGGGTCCGGACGGTAGCGGGTGCGCAGGGTGCGCCGCCCGCCGAGCCGGAGGCCCGCGAGCGCCGACGCCAGACCCGCCAGCAGCACGGGCAGCCCGTAACTGCCGCCCGCGGCGGTGAGCAGCCCGTACGTCCCCGCGCACACGCCCAGCAGACCGCCGAGCGTGAGGGCGGCGGTGGTGCGCCGCACGGCGGGCGGCACCTCGGCGGTACGGCCGTACCCGCGCGCGTCCATCGCGGCGGCCAGGGACACCGACCGCTCCAGCGCGCCCTCGAGGACCGGCAGGCCCACCTGCACCAGACCGCGCACGCCCTTGTCGGGGCGGCCCCGCAGCCGGCGGGCCGCCCGCAGCCGCCGTACGTCGGCGATCAGGTTCGGCGCGAAGGTCAGCGCCACCACCACGGCCACGCCCAGCTCGTACAGGGCGCCGGGCAGCGACTTCAGCAGGCGGGACGGGCTGGCCAGGGCGTTCGCGGCGCCCACGCAGATCAGCAGCGCGGCCAGGCGCAGCGCGTCGTAGAGGGCGAAGGTGAGGCCCTCCGCGGTGACCCGGCCGCCCAGGCGGATGCCCTGCGCCCAGTCGGGCAGCGGCACCTCGGGCAGCGTGAACAGGGTGTGGGTGCCGGGGATCGGCGAGCCCAGGACGACCGCGAAGGCGAGCCGCAGCAGCAGCACGGCGGCGGCGAGCTTGACGAAGGCGCCGTAGGAGCGGGCCCACGGCGTGTGCGGGCGGCGGACGGCCACGACGTATCCGGAGACGGTGATCAGCAGGGCGAGCAGGAGCGGATTGGTGGTGCGGGTGGCCGCGGTGCCCAGCGCCAGGGCCCACAGCCACCACGCGCCGGGGTGCAGCGCGCGGCGCGAGCGCGGGACGGGGACGCCGGCGGGCGGCGTCCCCCGCTCCGGGCGCGGCCGGGCGAGACCCGGACGCCCGGAGCCGCGTGCCTCACGCACGGCGACGGACCTGCCAGACGGCGGCGGCGCCCAGCACGGCCACCACCGCCGCGCCCGCGATCAGCCCCACGGAGGGACCGGAGCCGCCGTCGTCCTGCGGGGAGGCCTCTTCGGCGGTCCCGGTGGTCTCGGCGCTCTCCGCGGGCGACGACTCCTTCCCGCCCGTGGCGACCTGCTCGCCGCAGCCCTTCGCCGGATAGCCGGCGATCGCGCACAGCAGCGCGTTGCTGTCGTAGCGCAGCGGCTCGGCGACCGAGGCCAGTGCCTCCGCCGTCGTGGCGTCCTCCGCCACCTGCGCGCAGGCCGTGCGGCCGGCCGGCGGCTTCTCCCCGGACGGGGCGTCGGCGGGCGTGCCGAAGTCGATCACCAGCGCCACCCGCTTGGTGCCGTCCTTCGCGGGCGTCCTCGCGCAGATCGTGTCGAAGCCGGCGGCGCCGCGCGGCTTCGCCGCGTCGCCCGAGTCCTCGCTGACCGAGAAGCGGAAGCCCTGGACGTCGCCGTCCGCGGGACGCGCCAGCGACGGGCCCACGGTGGCGTACGTCCACGCCGAGCCGTCCCGCTCCCAGAAGGACCAGTAGCGGTACCCGGCTGCGTGGGCCTGGCCGGCGCCCGCCGACAGCGGCAGGAGCGCGGCCAGGAACAGCACGGCGAAGCGGCGGATCACGGCTGCTGCCTCTTGGTGCGGTTGCTGATCAGGAAACCGATGCCGATGCCCGCGACCAGGCAGACGCCGACGAACCACCACACGCCGAACGGGGAGTCCGAGTCTTTCTCGTCCTCGGCCTCGTCCCCCGCCTTCGTGGTCTTCCCGGGTGCGTCGGGGCCGGCGGCCTGGAGCTGCTTCACCAGGTCCGTGCCGCCGAAGTCGCGCGGGTCCGCGCCGGTCGCGTGCGCGGCGAGGATCAGCTGCGCGTAGGCGGCGGGCCCGCTCTGCGCTGCCCAGCCGGCGGCGTTCTCCTCCAGCCAGGCGTACGACTTCTCCGCCTGCGCCGTCTCCCCCTGGGCGGCGAGGGCGACCACCGCGTCGGCGGTGTTGCCGACGTCGGGCTGGTCCTCGGCGCCGGGCGTCGCGGCGAGCAGATACCCCTTGGCGGCGAGCGCGCCGGCCAGGTGCGCGGCGCCGTTCGCGGCGGCCTGCTCAGGGGTGGCCGCCTTCACGCAGGAGCCGGCGGCGCCGTCGCCCTTGCCGGGCTCGACCAGCAGACCCCGGCCGAGCGCGCCGAGCACGCCCGCCGCCGTCGCGTCCGCGTTGGCGGTCAGCGAGCCGTCCTTCTCCGGCTGGTACGCGAACGCGCCCGCGCCCTTGCCGGTGCAGGGCAGCTCCAGGCCGAGCAGCGCGTCGTAGGGGGACCTGCCGCCCTTCCTCACCTCGCCCGGCTTCTCGCCGGCGGCGGCGAGCGCGCCGACGACGACGGAGGTGGAGTTGGTGTCGCTGGGGCTGCCCGCGGTGTAGCCCCAGCCGCCGTCCTTGTTCTGCACGGACTTCAGCCAGCCGACGGCCTTGTCCGTGACCGCGTCGTGGCCGCCGAGCGCGGCGAGCGCCTGCACGGCGGCGGCGGTCTGGTTGGTGTCGACCATGGTCTTCGCGTCACAGGCGGCGGACGGGTCGGCGCGGAACGGCGCGAAGGAGCCGTCGGCGCACTGCTGGCCGGTCAGCCAGCCGACGGCGGCCTTCGGCGGCTCGACGCCCGCGGCGTGCTGGGCGAGCAGGGCGAGCGACTGGCGCCACACCCCGTCGTACTGCGGGTCGGTGTCGCCGTACAGCGCGGACGGCAGCGCCTGCGGGGTCGGCGACGGGGACGAGTCGGCTGCGGCCGGTGCGGCGGCGCCGAGGACGGCGACGGCGGCCAGCACCGCTGCGCTGCGGCGGACGTTCATGACGGGCGGGTGCCTCTCCCTGCAGAGGGCCGGGCAGCGCGGGACACCCCGGCGGCTCGGCTCCGTAAACCTCGACGGTGCCCGTGCGCCGGCGGGACGCCGGGCACGTGAGCCGGTCACGATCCGTGCGGGGCATTCCGGCTCACCGTCTCCACGACGGCTCACGGTTGCGGGTCAGCGCCGGATTCGCACCGGCTTCCCCCCGTACGGGTGTGAAACGACGCGGCCACTCTACCCGCCCGTAGAACGGGTGTCCGGGGCGGCCGCGGGCGTGAGGAGAGGCGCACAGGCGCGAGGTGACGGGGGTCACGGCACCCGCGGCGCAGCGGTCAGGTCGATCAGCCGGCACACCGTTTCGATGTCCACGGCCACCTGCTCGATGGAGGCCCGCCCCGACAGCCAGGTGATCAGCGTCGAGTGCCAGGTGTGCCCGATCACCCGCACCGCCGACAACTGCTCGGGCGTCGGGTCGGTCAGGTCCGTCGCGTCCAGGACGATCGCCGTCGTCCGCCGGAAGACCTGCTCCACCTCCGCGCTCACACTGCGGTCCGCGAACGTCAGCGCCCGCACCATCGCGTCCGCCAGCAGCGGGTCCCGCTGCAGCGCGCGGAACGCGCGCATCAGCGTCCCGGCGGCCCGCTCCGCCGCCGTCTCGCCGGCCGGGGGCTTCTTGCGCAGCGTCGCGTGCAGATGCTCCAGCTGGTCCTGCATCGTCGCCACCAGCAGATGGATCTTCGACGGGAAGTAGCGGTACAGCGTGCCCAGCGCCACCTGCGAGGACTCCGCGACCTCACGCATCTGCACCGCGTCGAAACCGCCCCTCGAGGCCAGCCGCGCGCACGCCTCGAGAATGCGCCGGCGCCGCGCCTCCTGCCGCTCCGTGAGCGGGGAGGCCGGCTCGGCGCGCCCGGCGTCCGGCGCCGCCTTGGTCCTGTGGGCATCCGCGGGCATGGGTCCCGTCCGTGACAGTCGGTGAGGATCGATGATCGGACAGCATGGCACGGCGTCCGCCGTGGCGTGAATCACCTGATCCACCGCTGCCGGCGTTCTTACCTGCCGGTAGATTCGGATCCTCCGAACGATCAACTCTGAAACTTGTTCTAGATCGGCGTCCCGTCGTACTGTCGCGGGACAGTGCAGGCAGAAGGGGGTCCCAGAGTGACCGCTGAGGCCAGTCAGGCCGGGCCCTCGGCAGGCCCCGCATCCGACGGCTCGCGACCGCTCCGCATCGCGCTCCTCACCTACAAGGGAAACCCGTTCTGCGGCGGCCAGGGCGTCTACGTGCGCCATCTCTCCCGTGAACTGGCCCGGCTGGGGCACCGCGTCGAGGTCATCGGCGCCCAGCCCTACCCGGTGCTCGACGAGGGGTACGACGGGCTGAGCCTCACCGAGCTGCCCAGCCTCGACCTCTACCGGCAGCCGGACCCCTTCCGCACCCCGAAGCGCGACGAGTTCCGCGACTGGGTCGACGCCCTCGAGGTCGGCACCATGTGGACCGGCGGCTTCCCCGAGCCGCTGACCTTCTCGCTGCGCGCCCGCCGCCATCTGCGTGCCCGCCGCGGCGACTTCGACGTCGTCCACGACAACCAGACCCTCGGCTACGGCCTGCTCGGCGACCTCGGCGCGCCCCTGGTGACCACCGTCCACCACCCCATCACCGTCGACCGCCGCCTCGAACTGGACGCCGCCGAGGACTGGAAGCGCCGGATGTCGGTGCGCCGCTGGTACGCGTTCACCCGCATGCAGAAGCGCGTCGCGCGCCGGCTGCCGTCCGTGCTCACCGTCTCCGGCAGCTCCCGCGCCGAGATCGTCGAGGACCTCGGCGTCCGGCCCGACCGCATCCACGTCGTCCACATCGGCGCCGACACCGACCTGTTCTCCCCGGACCCGTCCGTCGCGGTCGTCCCGGGCCGGATCGTCACCACCTCCAGCGCCGACGTGCCGCTGAAGGGCCTGGTCTTCCTCGTCGAGGCGCTCGCCAAGGTGCGCGCCGAACAGCCCGACGCCCACCTCGTCGTGGTCGGCAAGCGCCCCACCGAGGGCCCCGTCGCCCAGGCGATGGAGCGCTACGGCCTCGAGGGCGCCGTCGAGTTCGTCAAGGGAATCTCCGACGCCGAACTCGTCGACCTGGTGCGCTCCGCGCAGGTCGCCTGCGTGCCGTCGCTCTACGAGGGCTTCTCCCTCCCGGCCGCCGAGGCCATGGCCACCGGCACCCCGCTGGTCGCCACCACCGGCGGCGCCATCCCCGAGGTCGCCGGACGCGACGGGGAGACCTGTCTGGCCGTGCCGCCCGGCGACGCGGGCGCCCTGGCCGCCGCGCTCACCCGGCTCCTCGGCGACGGCGAACTGCGTGCCCGCCTCGGCGCCGCCGGACGCGACCGCGTGCTGGCCAACTTCACCTGGGCGCGCGCCGCCGAGGGCACCGTCGCCCGCTACCGCGAGGCCATCGAGACCGCCCGCGCCGGCCGGGACACGGCCGTCCGTGCGCCGGGCCCGGCCCCGCGGGACCCGGCGCACGCGGACCTCGACCTCGTCCCCGACGCTCTCGCGGACACGGGCGGCGTACCCGTGCCCGCGGCCGACACCTCCGACCGTGAAAGCAGGGCCACGTGCTGACCGTCGACTTCTCCCGGTTCCCGCTCGCCCCGGGCGACCGCGTCCTGGATCTCGGCTGCGGCGCCGGACGGCACGCCTTCGAGTGCTACCGGCGCGGCGCCCAGGTCGTCGCACTGGACCGGAACGCCGAGGAGATCCGCGAGGTCGCCAAGTGGTTCGCGGCGATGAAGGAGGCCGGTGAGGCGCCCGCCGGGGCCACCGCCACGGCCATGGAGGGCGACGCCCTCGCCCTGCCCTTCCCCGACGAGTCCTTCGACGTCGTCATCATCTCCGAGGTGATGGAGCACATCCCCGACGACAAGGGCGTGCTCGCCGAGATGGTGCGCGTCCTCAAGCCGGGCGGCCGCATCGCCGTCACCGTCCCGCGCTACGGCCCGGAGAAGGTCTGCTGGACCCTGTCCGACGCCTACCACGAGGTCGAGGGCGGCCACATCCGCATCTACAAGGCGGACGAACTCCTCGCCAAGATCCGCGAGGCCGGCCTGCGCCCCTACGGCACCCACCACGCCCACGCCCTGCACTCGCCGTACTGGTGGCTGAAGTGCGCGTTCGGCGTCGACAACGACAAGGCGCTGCCGGTACGCGCCTACCACAAGCTGCTGGTCTGGGACATCATGAAGAAGCCGCTGGCCACCCGGGTCGCCGAGCGGGCCCTGAACCCGGTGATCGGCAAGAGCTTCGTGGCCTACGCGACCAAGCCGCACCTGCCGCGCGCCGAGGCGGACGCCACGTGACGACCTCCCGGTCGGCCGGCGACCCCCGCACCCCCAGCGCCGAACACCTCGTCCTCACGGGCGTGCTGACGCCCGAGGAGGCGGCGCAGACCGTCGCCGGCATCCTCGCGGTGCAGCGGGAGGACGGCGCCATCCCGTGGTTCCGCGGTCACCACCTCGACCCGTGGGATCACGTCGAGGCCGCGATGGCGCTGGACACGGCGGGCGAGCACGAGGCGGCCGAGCGGGCCTACCTGTGGCTGGCCCGGCACCAGCTCGACGACGGCTCCTGGTACGCGGCCTACGCCGACGGGGACCCGGACGACGTCACCGACCGGGGCCGGGAGACCAACTTCGTCGCCTACATCGCCGTCGGCGTGTGGCACCACTACCTCGCCACCGGCGACGACACGTTCCTGGACCGCATGTGGCCCACCGTGTGCGCGGCCGTGGAGTTCGTGCTGAGGCTCCAGCAGCCCGGCGGGCAGATCGGCTGGCGGCGCGACGACGACGGCACGCCCGCCACGGACGCGCTCCTCACCGGCTCCTCCTCCGTCCACCACGCCCTGCGCTGCGCCCTCGCCATCGCCGAGCAGCGCGAGGAGCCCCAGCCCGACTGGGAGCTGGCCGTGGGTGCGCTGCGGCACGCCATCCGGCGCCATCCGGAGCGGTTCCTGGACAAGGACCGCTACTCCATGGACTGGTACTACCCGGTGCTCGGCGGCGCGCTGACCGGCGCCGAGGCGCGGGAGCGCATCGACGAGGGCTGGGAGCGGTTCGTCGTGCCCGGCCTCGGGGTGCGCTGCGTGGTGCCCAACCCCTGGGTGACGGGCGGCGAGTCGGCCGAACTCGCCCTGGCGCTCTGGGCGACGGGCGAGTCCGACCGCGCGCTGGAGGTGCTCCAGTCGATCCAGCACCTGCGCGATCCGGAGAGCGGCCTGTACTGGACGGGCTACGTCTTCGACGACGACGCCATATGGCCGCGCGAGCTGACCACCTGGACGGCGGGGTCGCTGCTGCTGGCCGTCGCCGCCCTCGGCGGTCACGAGCCGACCTGCGCGGTCTTCGGCGGCGAGCAGCTGCCGAAGGGCATGGACCCGGACTGCTGCCCGGACGCCTGAGCCGCCCGGCCCGGGTCCGCCCGGGTCAGTGGCGGCGCAGCCGGCCGGCGACGGCGTGGCCGACGAACAGGTAGATCACGGCGGCGAGTCCGTAGCCGAAGACGACCCGCGCCCACTCCTCGTCGAAGGTGAACAGGTCACGCGACCAGGCTGCCAGCCAGTTGGCCGCGTCATGGACGAACTGCACCAGGTCGTTGGCCCGGTTGGCGTCCAGCAGATACATCAGAATCCACAGTCCGAGGATGACGGCCATGACGTCCGCGATCACCGCGATGACCGTCCCCGCGGAGGTGGAACCAGAGCGATATCGAGGGGACATGGTGTCCGTCTGGCCCCGAACGCCCGCTTGAAACCAGCCCCGTTCGCGGGGCGCACGCGAACGGCCCCCCGCCCGGCAGGGCGAGGGGCCGTCGACGACGGGGCCGAGGGCTCAGCCGCGCTGGATGCCCGAGGTGTCCTGCAGGACGCCGCGGCGGCCGTCCTGCGTCTGGGCGACCAGCGCCTGACCACGCTGCTCCACCGCCAGGTACCAGGTGCCCGGGGCGAGTTCGGCGATCGGCGTGGGCGAGCCGTCCTCGGCGAACAGCGGACGCGGCACCGGCACGGCGAACCAGAACGGCGAGAAGTCCGCGGCGGGCGGCGCGGCCGGCTGGCCCTGCTGCGGCTGGCCGTACGGCTGGCCGGGCTGCCCCGGCTGGCCGCCGAAGGCCGCCTGCTGGGCGCCCGGGTAGCCGTAACCGCCGGGCGGCTGCGCGCCGTACGGCTGCTGCGGGGCGGCGGGGCGGGCGGCCGGGAGCAGTGCGCCCTTGAGCGCCGGCACCATCGGCGTGGCCACGGCCGCCGCCGCCATCACCAGCGTGGCGACGAGCGCGAGGATCAGGCCGAGGCCCGCGTCGGGGCCGTCGCCGCCGCCCCCGAAGTTGTCGGCGCCGCCGGCCGGGTCGAAGACGTTGCCCAGCGCGCTCCAGGCGGCGAACACCGCGAAGGCGACGCCGAACGGCGCCAGGTCCAGACCCGCGACCTTCGGCGCCTGCGGCAGACCCCGGGCGACGACGATCAGGGCCGCGGCGATGAGGCCCGCCAGCACCACGCTCAGCAGCACCGGACCGCTCGCCCACAGGCTGGGGATGTCCACGCTGTCCGAGGCGCCTTCGATCGAGTACAGATCGAGGAACGACGCGATGAACAGCAGTACGGCTGCTCCGATCACCACGCCGTCGCCTCGAGTGAGGGAGCGGATATTCACTTCAGGTCCTTCGTAGGTCGTCTCGTCGTCGGAAGAGGCGTCGCTGTCACCAGGTCGCCCCGTAGGGTCCGGTGCGAAGCGCGGGGGTGGCCCCTGATCGTACGGACGACACTATCGTCCGCCGGATCGGGCTGTCCGCCCGGATCAGCGCACTGATCCCTACCCGCGCAGGAAACTCACGATTCCCTCGGAAATCCCTTGCGCCGCTTTCTGCCGCCAGGCGCCGCTGGTCAGCAGCGCCGCGTCCTTGCTATCGCGCATGTTCCCGCACTCGATGAACACCTTCGGAACCGTTGACAGATTGAGACCGCCCAGGTCCTTCCGCGTGACGAGTCCGGTGCCGCCGCCGACGTAGTTGGACGGCGCGGTGCCGGTGACGCGGACGAAGTTGCCCGCGATGCGCTCCCCGAGCGCGCGCGAAGGGCCCACGATGGCGCGGGTGTCCGCCTCGCCCTCGTTCACGGAGCCCGGCAGGATCACATGGAAGCCGCGGTTGCCCGCGCCGGAGCCGTCGGCGTGGATCGACACGACCGCGTCGGCCTTGGCCGCGTTGCCGATCCGGGCCCGCTCGTCCACGCACGGCCCGTACGGGCGGTCGCGGTCCTGCGTCAGCTTCACCGTCGCGCCCTGCTGCTCCAGCAGGGCGCGCATCCGGTGGGCGACGTCCAGGGTGAACTCGGCCTCCGCGTAACCGACGTTGGTGGACGTGCCGGTGGTGTCGCACTCCTTGCGGTGCGTGCCGACGTCCACCTGACGGTTGATCTCCGCCGTGTGCCTGACGTTCGTCGGGTTGTGGCCCGGATCGATGACGACGACCTTGCCCTTGAGCGGGCCGGCCGCGGCGGGCGCGGACGCGGAGGGCGTCCGCGAGGCGGGGGGTTCCCCGCCCTCCGCGGACGGCGAGGCGCTGCCGGCGGAGGCGGGGGAGGAGACGGCGGGGGACGGCGTGCGGGGCGCGGCCGACGGGGAACCCCCGGCCCCCTCGCCCTTGTCGTCCGTGCCGCCCGTGGCCGCGTACACGCCCCAGCCGAGCAGCCCGCCGCAGACCAGCGCGGCGAGGGCCACGGTCAGCGGACCACGGCGGGAGCGCCGCTGCGGGGGCGGATCGAAGTCGGGACCTGTGTACGACACGCAGCCACCCTAACGGTGCGCGGCGGCCGCACCCGTACGGCGCAGGACGCGCAGCGAACCCGTGGCGGAGACCTCCGTGAACTCCCCGGACCTCAGCGCCCGCTGGTGCACGCGGTACGGGGCCTGCCCGGTGAACTCGTCCACCGGGTCGGGGAAGACGTCGTGGATGACGAGCAGCCCGCCCTCGGCGACATGCGGGGCCCAGCCCTCGTAGTCGGCGCTCGCGTGTTCGTCGGTGTGGCCGCCGTCGACGAACACCAGGCCCAGCGGGCGCCCCCACAGGGCGGCGATCTGCGGGGAGCGCCCCACCAGCGCCACCACGTGCTCCTCGAGACCGGCCCGGCGCAGGGTCCGCCGGAACGTGGGCAGGGTGTCCATCACACCCAGCTCCGGGTCGACCGTCTCCGGGTCGTGGTACTCCCAGCCCGGCTGCTGCTCCTCGCTGCCCCGGTGGTGGTCCACGGTGAGCGCGGTGACACCGGCCGCGCGGGCCGCGTCGGCGAGCAGGATCGTGGAGCGGCCGCAGTACGTCCCGATCTCCAGCAACGGCAGTCCCAGCCGCCCGGCCTCGACCGCGGCCGCGTACAGGGCCAGCCCCTCGTCCAGCGGCATGAACCCCTTCGCCGCCTCGAACGCGGCGAGCACGGCCGCCTCCGGCGCCTTCACCACGAGCTCCGCCTTTCCGCAGGTCACAGAAGTCTCCACGGGGCCATGCTGCCGTAGTGCCGACGGGGGCGGGGGAGGGGGGTGCCGGGAGGTGACCGGGGGGCCGCCCGTGACGCGTCACGGGCGGCCCCCGGCCGTCACGCCGTGACCGTCTCCGGAGGCAGCGGCAGGTCCACGTCGACGCCGCCGCCCGCGCCCGTGTGGGTCGCCGGGGAGGCGAGGGGGCCGTGGCCGGGGGCGCGGGCGGCGAGGACGTAGGGGCCCTGGGCCGGGACCGCGAGGGCGTAGGTGCCGTCGGTCGCGGAGACCGTGGCGCCCGCGCGGCGGCCGTGCCGGTCGATGAGGGTGACCCGGGCGCGGGCGACCGGCGCGCCGGTCGCGTCCAGCACCCGGCCGCGGAAGCCGCGCAGCGCCTCCCGCGCCCGCTCCAGGTTCGCCTCCTCCTCGCTGCTCGCCCGCAGCTGCGGGTGCTCCGACGGGCGCCGGCCGGGCAGGAACAGCGCCAGCACCAGGCCCACGGCCACCGCCGCCGTCGCGATACCGAACGACACGCGGAACCCGTGCAGCGTCGGCACCGCGACCCCGCCCACCATGTCCGAGGTGTTGGCCAGCACCATGCCGATCACGGCGCTGGACACCGACGTGCCGATGGAGCGCATGAGCGTGTTCAGGCCGTTCGCCGCGCCGGTCTCGGAGGCCGGGACCGCGCCGACGATCAGCGCGGGCAGCGAGGAGTAGGCGAGACCGATGCCCGCGCCGAGGACGACCGAGGTGACCACGGTCTGCCAGGCGGCGCTCATCAGCCCGAGCCCGCCGCCGTACCCGGCCGCGATCACCAGCAGGCCGATGATCAGCGTGGTCTTCGGGCCGTACCGGGAGGACAGCCGTGCGTACACCGGCGCCGTGAACATCATGGTCAGGCCCAGCGGCGCCACGCACAGCCCCGCGACCACCATCGACTGCCCGAGCCCGTGCCCCGTTCCCGCGGGCAGCTGGAGCAGCTGGGGGAGGACCAGGGAGACGACGAAGAAGGAGACGCCGACCATGATCGAGGCGAGGTTGGTGAGCAGCACCTCACGGCGTGCCGTGGTGCGCAGGTCCACCAGCGGCGCGGCGACCCGCAGTTCCATCAGCCCCCACAGCAGCAGCACCACGGCCGCCGCGCCGAACAGGCCCAGGGTGGTGCCGGACGTCCAGCCCCAGTCGCTGCCCTTGGAGACGGGCAGCAGGAACAGCACCAGTCCGGCGGTCAGCCCCAGCGCGCCCGGCAGGTCGAACGAGCCCTCGGCCCGCAGCGGCGACTCGGGCACGACGGCCAGGGTGAGGGCGATGGCGAGGACGCCGAGTCCGGCCGCGCCGAGGTAGAGGGTGTGCCAGTCGGTGTGCTGGGCGACCAGCGCGGCGGCGGGCAGCGCCAGGCCGCCGCCGACGCCGATGGAGGAGCTCATCAGCGCCATCGCGGAGCCCAGGCGTTCGCGCGGCAGCATGTCCCGCATCAGGCCGATGCCGAGCGGTATCGCGCCCATCGCGAAGCCCTGGAGCGTACGGCCGGCGATCATCACCAGCAGATCGCTGGTGAACGCGCTGACCAGCGCGCCCACCACCATCACCGCGAGGCTGGCGACCAGCATCCGCCGCTTGCCGAAGAGGTCGCCGAGCCGCCCCATGATCGGGGTGGCCACGGCGCCCGACAGCAGCGTCGAGGTCAGGACCCAGGTGGCGTCCGCGGGCGCGGTGTCCAGCAGGCGCGGCAGGTCCTTGACGACCGGGACCAGCAGGGTCTGCATCACCGCGACGACGATGCCCGCGAAGGCCAGGACGGGGACCACCGCCGCGCCCGCTCTGCCGGAGGGACGGACGGGCGTCGTCTGTGTCATGAAGGGTGCCTCCAGGCGGCGAACGGCAAGGTACGTGGACCATGAACCCCGTGCGCCGAGGCAACTATTCCGTTGTTTTGGCCCGCTAACGATTTCTTGACCGTTCCTTGAGCGTCCGCGGACCGGTCGCCCGGCCGCGGCGGCTCCCCGTCTCTCGGTCCGGAGGAGGAGACGGAGGTCGGACGAAATGCCGATGCGGCCCGCGCGCGGGGATTGAGACCATGACCCTCATGCTCGAAGCCCCCGACACCACCAGCGCCCCCGCCCGCACCGCACCGCCCGTATGGATGGTGGTCGCGCTCGCCTGCGCCGGCCAGTTCCTCGTCGTCCTCGACATCTCCGTGGTGAACGTGGCGCTGCCGTCCGTACGCGGCGGCCTCGGGCTGGACGAGCAGGGCCTGCAGTGGGTGGTCAACGCGTACTCCATCGCGTTCGCGGGCTTCATGCTGCTCGGCGGCCGGGCCGGCGACCTCTACGGGCGCAAGCGCATGTTCCTCGTCGGGCTCGGGCTGTTCACCCTGGCCTCGCTGGCCGGCGGGCTCGCCCAGGAGGGCTGGCAGCTGCTGGTGGCGCGGGCCGTGCAGGGGCTCGGGGCGGCCGTCCTCGCGCCCTCCACGCTCACCCTGGTCACCTCGGCGGTGCCCGAGGGCGCGGCCCGCGCCCGCGCCATCGCCACCTGGACCGCCGTCGGCGCGGGCGGCGGCGCGGCGGGCGGCTTCGTCGGCGGGGTGCTCGTCGAGGCGCTGTCCTGGCGCTGGGTGCTGCTGATCAACGTGCCCGTCGGCGCGGTCGTGCTGGCCGCAGCCGCCCGCCGGCTCCCCGAGAGCCGCGCCGGGGACGGCCGCCGCCTCGACCTGCCCGGCGCCGTCCTCGTCACGGCGGGCCTCGCCACCCTGGCGTACGGCGTGTCCCAGACGGAGGCGGCCGGCTGGACGGCGGCGTCCACCGTGGTGCCGCTGTGCGCCGGGCTCGCCCTCGTCGCCCTGTTCCTGTTCGCCGAGGCCCGCGCCAAGGCCCCCCTGATGCCGCTCGGACTGCTGAGACTGCGGTCGGTGGCGTCCGCGAACGTCGCCATGTTCCTCAGCGGCTCCGCGATGTTCTGCATGTGGTTCTTCATGACCCTGTACGCGCAGAACGTCCTCGGCTACACCCCGCTGGAGGCCGGACTCGCCCTGGTGCCCAGCTCGGTCGCCGTGATCGTCGGCTCCAAGGTCGCCCCGCGCCTGATGCGGGCGACGGGACCGCGCGCGGTGGCGGTGCTCGGCACCCTCGTCGCGACGGCCGGCTTCGCCTGGCAGTCCACGATGACGGCGGACGGCGACTACCTCACCGCGATCATGGTCCCGGGCGTCCTGATGATGCTCGGCGCGGGCCTCGCCGGCACCCCGCTGGCCTCCCTCGCCACGTCGGGCGCGGCCCCCGAGGAGGCCGGCCTGGTGTCCGGCCTGGTCAACACCTCCCGCACGATGGGCGGCTCCCTCGGCCTCGCGGTCATGGCCACGATCGCGGCGGCCCGCACGAACGGCGTGGACACCCCGGAGGCGCTGACCGAGGGCTACGCCCTCGTCTTCACCACCGGCACGGCCGTTCTGGCACTGGGCTCCCTCCTGATGTGGGCGTGGCTGCCGCGGACGCCCGCGAGGCAGTCGGGCTGAACCCGCGGCCGGGGCGGGGGCGCTGCGCGGCGCCGCGCCTCGCGCGTTCGACGGCACGGTCGTGGGCGTGGTGCCGGATCCCGCCCCGGGCACCGGGCCACGGCCGGGGCCGCCGCCGGTGTCCGGCCGCCGTCGTACGTCCGGTCCGCCGCATCCGGCCGGGTGCGGTCCCCCTCGACGGCGGACCCGGCCCGGCACCCCCCTGCAGAACCGTCCGTACGGTCCGCGCCGGTACGGATGTCCCCGGGCCCATGGCCGACCCGCGCGGGCGTCGGGCTATACAGGATCCGGACCACCCCCGGCGATCAGGAGCGACATGCCCGTCGACACCGCCCGCGCGCTCGCCGCCGCGCCCCGCACCACCGAGATCACCTGGACCCCCGAGGACGTCCAGCTCTACCACCTCGGCATCGGCGCCGGCGTCCCCGCCACCGACCCCCGCGAACTGCGCTACACCCTGGAGTCCCGCCTCCACGTCCTGCCGAGCTTCGCCACCGTCGCCGGCGGCGGAGCGCCCGGGGTGATCGCGGCCCTGTCCATGCCCGGCGTCGACGTGGACCTCGCCGGCGTGCTGCACGGCGGCCAGTCGCTCCGCGTGCACCGCCCCCTGCCCGTGCGGGCCGCCGCCACCCGCACCGACCGGATCACCGCCGTGCACGACAAGGGCAAGGCGGCGGTGCTGGTCCTGCGCAGCGACGCCGCCGACGGGGACGGCCCGCTGTGGACGGCCGAGGCGCAGGTGTACGTACGCGGCGAGGGCGGCTGGGGCGGCGACCGGGGGCCGTCGGCGGACGCGCGGGAGGAACAGGGCGCCCCCGACCGCACCGTCGAACGCCCCGTACGGGAGGACCAGGCGCTGCTCTACCGCCTCACCGGCGACCTCAACCCCCTGCACGCCGACCCCGGGTTCGCGCGCCGCGCCGGGTTCGACCGCCCGGTGCTGCACGGGCTGTGCACCTACGGCATGACCCTCAAGGCGGTCGTCGACACGCTCCTCGACGGTGACGTCACCCGCGTCCGCTCCTGGACCGCCCGGTTCACCGGGGTGACGTACCCGGGCGAGACGCTGCGGATCCGGATGTGGCGCGGGGACGGGACGGTACGGGTGGCCGTGGGCGCGGTGGAACGCGGGGACGCGCCCGTACTGGCGGGCGCGACGGTGGAGTTCACCCGGGACTGAGTACGAGGACGGCCCCGACCGTCGGAGGACGATCGGGGCCGTGCTGTCCGTTCCGCCCGCGGAGGGCGAGACCGGCCGACCAGGGTCAGGCGGCCTGCTCCCCGCGGTCGTCCTCCTGGGCCGGCTTGCGGTGCCGGCCGCGCGGGGACGTCTCCGCCTCCTGCGTGGAGACCGGTCCCCGGTGCCTGCCGTGACCCGCGGCCACCTGCTCGTGCTCGACGGGCCGCGGCTCGTGCGTGATGACGTCGCTCATCGGAAGATTTCACCCCGTAAACATGATCTTTCCTACAGCCGGGCGAGTCTAACCGGCCCACCGCACCCCAGATCCAGGCGGCCACGCCAACCGCCACTAGTTCGTTACAAGCCGTCCGAGGGGTGCTTGCTGAAGAGGCACGGGGCGCGGCACGTCGGCCAGGGAGTCAAGGTGATGAACGGTCATCTCCGTTTCTCGGGTGGGTAGTTGACTGCTGTACCGCTCGACGTGCGGAGACGGCGGTTCCGCGCCCCCCGGGTCCGAGGCGCCGTCGTCCCGGGAGCCGTCCTCCGTCCGCCGTTCCTCGCCGGGCATCGTCAGCGAGGCCACCCCGCACGGCACCGCGCCGGTGGAGTACGGGAGCCGCAGCACCCCGTCCGCCGTCCACAGCCCCGTGCCCCTCAGCCAGCCCGCCGGGGCCGGGACATGGTGGACGCGCCGCTCGGCGGGCCGCCACAGCCCGATCCAGCCGGCGCCGTCCGCCCCCTCGACGCGCAGCGCCACCGCGCACCCCTCCGGGGTCAGCATCTGCCCCGGCTGCACCGCGAACGGCGTCACCGTGCGGCCCGGCAGCCGCAGGCACTCGGGGAACCGCACGGGCAGGGTGCTGCCCAGCACGCCCCAGCCCAGCCGCGGCTCCCCAGGGGAGGGCGCGTCCGAGCGGAGCAGCAGCAGACCGCTGTCCGGGTCGGCGAGCAGCACCCGGTCGTCGCTGCCGGGGGCGATCTGCAGCAGCGGCGACACCTCGCCGCCGCGTCCGAGGTCGACCACCACCGCCTTGACGCGTCCGCCCGACTCCTGGTCCAGGGCGAGCATCCGCCCCTCACGGTCCAGCCACGCCCCGCCCGAGCAGCCGCCGGGGATCTCCGCGACCAGCTCGGGCCCGGACGCCCCGCCCGCCACCAGCCACACCGCGGCGCTGTGCCGGCCGGCGGCGAGGGCGTACGCCCGGCGGCCGTCCGGGGCCGGGGGCAGCAGCCGCAGCCGGGTCCCCCCGTCGGGGCGGTCGACCGTGCCGAGCGGCAGCTCGCCCGTGCCGGGGCCGGTCGGGTAGAGCAGGGAGAAAGCGTGCCGCCCGTCCACCAGCCGGTGGATGAGGACCCGGCCGTCGGCGAGGGGCTGTACCTCGGTGCCGGGCTCCTCGGGCTGGTTGCCGGGGAGCGGCACCGCGTACGGCTCGGGGCCGTCCAGGGTCCAGCGCTCCGGGAACAGGGAGTCGCCGGCGAGGGCCAGGCGGGCGGCGTAGCAGCCGTCCGCGGTGATGGTGCAGCCCGCCCGTCCCGCTCCGTTCTCGTGTGCCGCCGCAGGTTCGATGGCGCAGACCGTCATCTTTCGGTCACCTCCGGTGACGAACGGTAGTTTTCGCGGACGGAGGCGGCGGAGCGGAGGGACGCGCTTCACACGTAAGGGTGCTCCAGGAACGATTCTGCTGAGGAAGCGCGAGGAGTGTGCTCCACGGGTGCGCCGTGCGACCGGGTGGGGACCGCGGCGGGGACCGGATCCGGTACTGCCGTGCGAAAGGGGCAGGTAGCCTTGGCGGCGTGCCCCGTCTGTCAGAAGTCATCGCCGCGCTGGACGACCTGTGGCCCGCCGAGCGGGCCGAGTCCTGGGACGCGGTCGGCACCGTCGTGGGCGACCCGGACCAGGAGGTCACGCGCGTCCTGTTCGCCGTCGACCCGGTCCAGGAGATCGTCGACGAGGCGGTGAAGCTCGGCGCCGGCCTGCTGGTCACCCACCACCCGCTCTACCTGCGCGGCACGACCACCGTCGCGGCCTCCACCTTCAAGGGCCGCGCGGTGCACACGCTCATCAAGAACGACATCGCGCTGCACGTCGCCCACACCAACGCCGACACCGCCGACCCGGGAGTCTCCGACGCTCTCGCCGGCGCGCTCGGCCTCAGGGTCGTACGGCCGCTGGTGCCGGACCCGTCCGACCCCGGGGGACGGCGTGGACTGGGCCGCGTGTGCGAGGCCGACGCCCCGCTCACCGTGCGTGAGTTCGCCGCCCGCGCCGCCGAGCGGCTGCCCGCCACCGCGCAGGGCATCCGCGTCGCCGGCGACCCCGACGCACCGGTGCGGACGGTCGCCGTCAGCGGCGGCTCCGGCGACAGCCTCTTCGACCACGTCCGGGCGGCCGGCGTGGACGCCTTCCTCACCGCGGACCTGCGCCACCACCCGGCGTCCGAAGCCCGCGCCCACAGTCCTCTCGCGCTGCTCGACGCGGCGCACTGGGCCACCGAGTGGCCCTGGTGCGAGCTGGCCGCCGCCCAGCTCGACGAGATCTCCGACCGTCACGGCTGGGACCTCCGGGTCCACGTCTCGCGTACGGTCACCGACCCCTGGACCGCCCACGCGGCGTCGTCCCGAGCCCACCCGTCACCCACCGCCACCCTTCCGGGGAGCGCTGCGCGCGCCCCGCTCGACCCCGAATCATCTGGAGCCCCCAACTGAACGCCGAGCCCGCCGACCAGATCCGACTTCTCGACGTCCAGGACCTCGACGTCCGCCTCCAGCAGCTCGCGCACAAGCGGAAGTCGCTCCCGGAGCACGCCGAGATCGAGTCACTGAACCGGGACCTCGCCCAGCTGCGCGACCTGCTCGTCGCCGCGCAGACCGAGGAGAGCGACTGCACGCGCGAGCAGACCAAGGCCGAGCAGGACGTCGACCAGGTGCGCCAGCGCGCCGCCCGCGACCAGAAGCGGCTCGACTCCGGCGCCGTCTCCTCGCCCAAGGACCTGGAGAACCTCCAGCGCGAGATCGCCTCCCTCGCCAAGCGCCAGGGCGACCTGGAGGACGTCGTCCTCGAGGTCATGGAGCGCCGGGAGTCCGCCCAGGAGCGGGTCGCCGAACTGACCGAGCGCGTCGGCTCCGTCCAGGGCAGGATCGACGACGCGACCGCCCGCCGGGACGCGGCGCTGGAGCAGATCGACGGCGAGACCGCGTCCGTGACCAAGGAGCGTGAGGTCGTCGCCGCCTCCGTGCCGGCCGCGCTGCTCAGCCTGTACGACAAGCTGCGCGAGCAGCAGGGCGGCATCGGCGCGGCCAAGCTGTACGCCCGCACCTGCCAGGGATGCCGTCAGGAGCTCGCCATCACCGAGCTGAACGAGATCCGCGCCGCCGCCCCGGACACCGTGGTGCGCTGCGAGAACTGCCGCCGCATCCTGGTCCGCACGGCGGAGTCGGGACTGTAGGGACCTACCGGCAGGGGATCGAGTCCGATGCGGGAGTTCGTCGTCGAGGCGGACGGCGGGTCACGGGGCAACCCGGGACCCGCCGGTTACGGGGCCGTGGTGAGCGACGCGGCGACGGGGGAGACCCTGGCGGAGGCGGCCGAGTACATCGGCGTCGCCACCAACAACGTCGCCGAGTACCGGGGCCTGCTGGCCGGGCTGCGCGCCGCCCGGGAGCTGGACCCGGACGCCCGGGTCCACGTGCGGATGGACTCCAAGCTCGTCATCGAGCAGATGTCGGGCCGCTGGAAGATCAAGCACCCGGCGATGAAGCCGCTCGCGGCCGAGGCCGCGACGGTCTTCCCGCCGGACCGTGTCACCTACGAGTGGATCCCCCGCGAACGCAACGCTCACGCCGACCGGCTCGCCAACGAGGCGATGGACGCCGGCAAGCGGGGCGAGCAGTGGTCGGCGGAGGCGAGCCGCGCCGGCCTGGACACCCCACCGGCCACCCCGGCCGTACCGGCCCCGGAGGGGCCGCCCGGCGACGCGACGGCGGGGGCGGCACGGGTGCGGGCGGCCCTGGCGTCGGCGGGCGGCGCTGCCGGGCCCGGTGAGCCGGGGCCGCGACAGCACCCCGCGGCCGAGGGTGTCGCCGCGGCCGGCGGTGCGGACCCGGCGAGGACGGCCCCGGGGCGCGGCGCCGAGGACGCCTCCGGCGAAGGGCCGGACGCGGAACACGGCGCCAGGGCGGCCGATTCGGGAGCGGCGGACGTTCACGGCGGGCGCGCCGCCGAAGGAAGCGGTGGCGCGGCGGGCGGTCCGGCACCCACGGACCGGGCTCGGGGCCGACGGGCGGCGGAGCCCCGCGCCACGGAGGTCCGAGCCGCGGGCGCACCCGGCGAGGGTCCCGCGGCCGGAGGGCCGGACAGGCCGGCAGGGGGCGCCCCCGCCGACGCCGACCGCCGGGCCGCGCAAGCCGTGGCCACCCCTTCCTCCGGGTGGGCGCCCGCCGACATGGGGGCGCCGGCCACCTTCGTGCTGCTGCGGCACGGCGAGACGCCGCTCACCCCGCAGAAGCGGTTCTCCGGCAGCGGGGGCAGCGATCCCTCCCTCTCCGGCATCGGGCGCGAGCAGGCCGAGAAGGTCGCCGCCGCGCTCGCGCGGCGCGGCACCGTTCAGGCGGTCGTCGCCTCGCCCCTCGCCCGTACCCGCGAGACCGCGCGCATCGTCGCCGCCAGGCTCGGGCTCGACGTGGCCGTCGAGGACGGGCTGCGGGAGACCGACTTCGGCGCCTGGGAGGGCCTCACCTTCGGCGAGGTGCGCGAGCGGTACCCCGAGGACCTGGACGCCTGGCTGGCGTCCCCGGAGGCCGAACCCACCGGCGGCGGCGAGAGTTTCGCGGCGACCGCGGCCAGGGTCGCGGAGGCCCGCGACAAGCTGGCCGTGGAGTACCGGGGCCGCACGGTCCTGCTGGTGACACACGTGACGCCGATCAAGACCCTGGTCCGGCTCGCCCTGGGCGCCCCGCCCGAGGCACTGTTCCGCATGGAGTTGTCCGCCGCCTCGCTGTCCGCCGTGGCGTACTACGCCGACGGCAACGCCAGCGTCCGGCTGTTCAACGACACGTCCCACCTGCGGTAGCGCCCCGCGGGCCCCGCCCGCCGGGTCACCGCAGCGCCGCCGCCTGCCGCGCCAGCCGCTCCACGCGGTCCCAGTCGCGGGCGGCCACCGCGTCCTCAGGCAGCATCCAACTGCCGCCGACACACCCCACGTTGGGCAGCGCCAGATACTCCGGGGCGGTGTCGGGACCGATCCCCCCGGTGGGGCAGAAGCGGGCCTGCGGCAGCGGACCCGCCAGGGACTTCAGATACGCCGTGCCGCCTGCCGCCCGCGCCGGGAAGAACTTCATCTCCCGTACCCCGCGCTCCAGCAGCGCCATCACCTCCGACGCCGTCGACACCCCCGGCAGGAACGGCACCCCGGCCGCCCGCATCGCCGCCAGCAGCGCGTCCGTGCACCCCGGGCTGACCAGGAACCGCGCACCGGCCGCCACCGCGTCCGTCACCTGCTCCGGCGTGAGCACCGTCCCCGCGCCGACCACGGCACCCGGCACCTCGGCGGCGATCGCCCGGATGGCGTCCGGCGCGGCCGGGGTCCGCAGCGTCACCTCGATCGCGGGCAGCCCGCCCGCCACCAGCGCCCGCGCCAGCGGCACGGCGTCGGCGGCGTCCTCGACCACGACCACGGGCACCACGGGAGCGAGCCCGAGCACCGAGAAGGGGACATCGGGCGCGCCGGACGACGGCAGGGGAGCGTTCATGCCGCTCATCCTGCCGTCGGCACGCATCCCGCGCAAAGGTCGTTGCGCACGATGCAACGGAGCCTCGGGGTGTGACGGAAGGGGTCAGTGCACTTCGTCCACCAGCACGTCCAGCGACCACGCCGCCCCCGTCCGGGCCGGCGCCGTGGACTCCACCACGTACCCGAGGTCACGCAGCGCCTCCACCAGCTCCGCCGGGTCCTTCGGCACGGCCCCGGCCGTCAGCAGACTCCGTACGATCCGGCCCTTGGTCGCCTTGTTGAAGTGGCTGACCACCTTCCGGGTCGGCGCGTGCAGCACCCGGACCGTCGCCGTCCGCCCGGCCACCTCGCCCTTCGGCTTCCACGCCGCCGCGTACGCGGCCGAGCGCAGGTCGAGGACCAGCCCCGACCCCGCCGCCTCCGGCATCACCTGGGCCATCGGCGCCCGCCAGTACGCGCCCAGCGCGCCCGTACCGGGCAGCTTCACCCCCATCGAGCAGCGGTAGGAGGGGATGCGGTCGGTCACCCGGACCGCGCCCCACAGCCCGGAGAACACCAGCAGCGACCGCGCCGCCCGCCGCTTCGCCGCCGCGTCGAGCGAGGCCAGATCGAGGGCGTCGTACAGCACACCGGTGTAGATCTCCCCGGCCGGGCGGGCACCGGCGGTGCGCAGCTCGCGGTTCTTCGCGACCTCGCCCCGCAGGCCCTCGCTCAGGCCGAGCACCTCGCGCGCCTTGTCCTCGTCGCCGGAGCAGAGGTCGACCAGTTCGGTGAGGACCTCCTCCCGCGCGGCGGCCAGCCCCGGCAACGACAGGGACTCCGTCCGCAGCGGGGCACCGCGGCCGGAAGAGGCCTTGCCTTCGGACGGCGGCAGCAGGACAAGCACAGGTACTCCTTCGATCGAGCTCGCCTGTCAGGGTACGGCGTGACCCGCGGGCCCCTGCCGGGCGGCGGTGAGCACCCGTACCAGGCCGTCGGCGTCGTCGGCGTGGAAACGGACCACGCGCACGTCCCGGGTGCGCCCGAGGAACGACCGGTGCGCGACCGGCTCCGTGAGCTCCACCGTCACGGTCGTCCGCGAGCCGACGGCGAGGTTCAGCTCGCCGTCCGCCTCGGCGTGCGTCATCCGCAGCTCACGCCGGACGGACGCGATCCGCTCCCGCGGTATCCGCAGGTCGACGTGGACGGCCCGGCGCACCCGCAGCCCGTCGGCGGTGACGACGTGCGGCCGCACGACGGAGGCGGCGTACAGGGCGACGACGAGGACGACCGTGTAGACGTCCAGGAACAGCACCACCGCGTGCAGCGTCGGCCGGCCGGCCAGCAGCGCGGACATCGCGACCGTCTCCACGACGCACACGAACGCGAAGCCGAACATCATGGCCGCCTCGCCGCGCGCGTACCCGAACGCCGTGCCTCCGCCCGTGCCGTGCGTACGCCGCGCCAGCCACAGCACGAGGCTCGCCATCAGGCGCGCCTCGTGCCGCACCAGCGCCCACCCCACGCGCACCGTCCTTCCCGTCACACCCTGTCCCCGGCTCATGCCCGCCCCTCCGCGACGATCCGCAGCGCCCTCCGGAAGGCCTCCGCCTGGGCGGGGGCGAAGTCCGCGTACAGGGCGGCCAGGAAGCTGTTGCTCTCGTCGAGGACGGCGTCCTCCGGCAGCAGCCCGGCGGGCACGCACTCCGCGAGCGCACGGGCGGCCTCGTCGACCCGCGGGTCGTCCGTGCCGATCCCTTCGAGCTCGTCGAGCAGCCGGTACACGGTCATGGCCCGTTCCGTCCCGCCCGGCGCCCCGACCACCCCGCTCATCAGGCCCATCAGCCGCTTGCGCTCCTCCGGCGGGGCGGACGTCTCGATCAGCGCGAGGATCTCGCGGTCCTTCGCGGCCATGGGGGAGTCGGTGAGGTGAGCGGTGTCCCGGAACAGCGCGGCCAGCTCCGGCGAGACCGGCCCCTCGGCGGCCGTCCCGCCCTCCGACTCCAGCAGGGTCCGCAGCCGCGCCCGCCGCTCCCGGATCGCCTCCTCCTGCCGGGCCAGGTCCTCGTCCAGCTCCGCCAGCACCTCGGCGAGATCCTTGCCCGCGTCGTCCGCGAGCACGTCCCGCACCTCGGCGAGCCCGAGCCCCAGCTCGGTCAGCCGCCGGATCCGCGCCAGCACGACGGCGTGCCGCAGGGTGTAGTCCCGGTACCCGTTCCCGAGCCGCTCCGGCTCCGGCAACAGCCCGAGATGGTGATAATGCCGCACGGCCCGCGTGGTCACCCCGACCGCCGCGGCCAGCTCTCCGATCCGCATGCCCCCAGTAGAAACGTTGACGTCGCGGCAGGGTCAAGCGAACGCTGCGGCGTCCGACGGGGGCGCGCTGTTCCGCCCCGATCGGGGAACCGGTTCCCGAACTCGCGGAGGGCGACGAGTACCGGGAGCACCGCACCCGGCCCCTGGGCAAGCCCCTCACCCTTCCCGCACCCTTCGCCTTCGACCTGGACACCGCCGACTTCGTCTGATCCCCTGAAGGCCGGGGGTGCGACATCGTGGGGAACGCGCGGGAACAGGCCAGATGGACCAGGGCGCGGCTGGGGCGGTGCGGGCCCGTGCTGGATCTGCTCACCGCCCGGTTCGCCCGGCACGAGTACGCGCCGCACGCGCACGACGAGTACACGGTCGGGGTCACCGTCGGCGGCCTCGAGGTGATCGCGTACCGCGGCGGACGCATCGTGTCCGGGCCCGGCTCGATCGTCGTCCTGGAGCCCGGCGAGATGCACACCGGAGGCCCCGCCGCCCCCGAGGGCTACGCCTACCAGGCGCTGTACGCCGCCCCCGCCCTGCTCGGCGACGGCACCCTCGGCACCGCCCTCCCGTACTTCCCCGACCCCGTCCTGCACGACCCGGAGCTGGCCGCCGCCCTGCGCCGTACGCACACCGACCTCAGCGCCCACCCGGACCCGCTGGAGGCGGAGTCGCGCCTGCCCTGGCTGCTCGCCGCGCTCGCCCGTCGCCACTCCACGTCCCGCGCCGAGGACGGCGCCCTCCCCGGCGCCCGGACCGTCGCGCTCACCGTCCGCGACCGCCTCGCCGACGAACTCCTCGCCCCGCCCTCCCTGGCCGACCTCGCCGCCGACCTCGGCCTCTCCCGCTACCAGCTGCTCCGCGCGTTCCGTACGACGATGGGCGTGCCGCCGTACGCGTGGCTCGCCCAGTACCGGGTGGCCCGGGCCCGCGCCCTGCTGGACGCCGGGGTGCGGCCGGCGGAGGCGGCCGCCCTCGTGGGGTTCGCCGACCAGGCGCACCTCACCCGCTGGTTCCGCCGCGTCCTCGGGGTGACCCCGGCGGCGTACCGCAACAGCGTTCAAGACGCGGGGCGCTGAGCGGGCGGACACTCCTCCCATGACTGCACGCGGCTGGTTCCTGTTCTCCCTGATGGGAGTGGTCTGGGGCATCCCCTATCTGTTGATCAAAGTGGCGGTGGACGAGGTGTCCCCGTCGGGCGTGGTGTTCGCCCGCTGCGCCG
Source organism: Streptomyces sp. GB4-14 (assembly GCF_022696125.1). Taxonomy (NCBI): domain Bacteria; kingdom Bacillati; phylum Actinomycetota; class Actinomycetes; order Kitasatosporales; family Streptomycetaceae; genus Streptomyces; species Streptomyces sp. GB4-14. The sequence continues at coordinate 4,697,256 of NZ_RZHO01000002.1, forward strand.
TCGGCGCGCTCCTCCTGCTGCCCTTCGCCCTGCGCCAGGCGGGTCTCGCCCGGAACCTGCGGGCGCACTGGAAGCCGATGCTCGCGTTCGCGGTCATCGAGATCGTCGGCCCCTGGTACACGCTGACCGACGCCGAACGCCACCTCTCCAGCTCCACGGCCGGCCTGCTGATCGCGGGCGTCCCGATCGTCGGCGTCCTGCTGTCCCGCGCCTTCGGGCGGGCGGAGTCCCTCGGCCCCCGACGGATCGCGGGCCTGGCGCTCGGGCTCGGCGGCGTGGGCGTCCTCACCGTCCCCCACCTGACCGGCGGTGACGCCCTCTCCCTCGCGGAGGTCCTGGTCACGGTCGTCGGCTACGCGACGGCCCCGCTGATCGCGGACCGCCACCTCAAGGACGTCCCCACGCTGCACCTGATCACGCCCTGCCTGGCCCTGGCCGCCCTGGTCTACGCCCCCGCGGCGATCGCCTCGCGTCCCGCGGTCCTCCCCACCCCGCAGACCCTGGTCGCGCTGGCCGCCCTCGGCGTCGTCTGCACGGCGGTGGCGTTCGTCGCCTTCCTGGAACTGATCAAGGAGGCGGGTCCGATCCGCGCGTCCGTGATCACGTACGTCAATCCGGCGATCGCGGTGGCCGCCGGCGCGCTCTTCCTCGACGAGGCCCTCACCGCGACGGTGGTGGCCGCCTTCGTCCTGATCCTCACCGGATCGGTGCTGGCCAACGCGCGGGAACGGAAAGCGGCCGGCCGGCGGGTACCATGGTCGGCACGGCAGACGAGCCGGGCGGACGGCCGCGTGGAGTCCCCCTAGGGGGCTTCCCGAGGAACGTCCGGGCTCCACAGGGCAGGGTGGTGGCCAACGGCCACCCGGGGTGACCCGCGGGACAGTGCCACAGAGAACAGACCGCCCGGCGCTCCGGCGCCGGGTAAGGGTGAAACGGTGGTGTAAGAGACCACCAGCGCCTGAGGTGACTCAGGCGGCTAGGTAAACCCCACCCGGAGCAAGGTCAAAAGGAAGCACCCCGGTGCTTCTGCGCGGACGATCGAGGGCTGCCCGCCCGAGTCCGCGGGTGGACCGCACGAGGCCGGTGGCAACACCGGTCCTAGATGGATGGCCGTCGCCCCGGCACCCGCGAGGGGGCCGGGGAACAGAACCCGGCGTACAGCCCGACTCGTCTGCCGCTCTCCATGCCGCATGCCGTCCGAGCGGCATTCAAGGGGAGCCGGGCGCCGTGCTCCCGGAGGATCCACGTCCGTCCGAACCGGGTGCGTCGATGCCCAGCGACACCAACCGCAGGTCGGCTTCGGGCCTCGCCACGGAAACAGGGTGTCCGGGCCGTCCCGGCGCGATCCACTCCGTCAGCCTTCCGAGGTAGGCCCGCACCGTCACGCCCTCTGCCGCGGCCGCCGCCGCCAGGCGGTCGTACGTGGCGCTCGAGGCACGCGGCTCCCTCTCAGGCATCGGCCGGCTGCCTTCCCCCGGCCAGCAGGTCGAGCAGTTCCTCCGCCCACGACGGGTCGTAGCCGTCGAGGCGGGGCAGGCCCCCCTTGTCGGGGTCGCCCGTCCATCGGACGTGCGCGCCGGGGTTGTGGACCGCGTACCCGCCGGGCGCGAACAGATGAGGGCTGCCCTGGATGTCGGGCCCCTGGGCGACGCGGAACTGCTCGTAGATCTCCGCGCGGCCGGCGCCGCGTTCGAGAGCGCGCGCCAGGGCCTCTTCGTCGACGTGCTCACACCCCGCGGCGACGTCGAGGATCTCGGAGGGAACGCTGACGCACCGGCTCTCGACGTAGAACGCGTGCCGCAGGCCGGCGTCCAGTTCGTCGCTGCCGCGCAGGCCGCCCACGGACGGGTCCTTCGCGGCCTGCACGGCTTCCATCGCGGGCAGCATCGTCGAGGGGTAGTCGTACTCCTTCCCGGCCCACGGACGCCAGCCGAGGTCGGGACGGTGCGCGGAGATGACCACGATCTCCGGCTCCACGATGTACTTGGGCGTGGGCTGGTGGTTGAACAACTCCAGCGGGAAGGCCCGGTGGTCGATCAGGAGGTCCTGCTCCCGTGCCCGGGCCGCGGTGCGCAGCGTGTGCAGGGCGAGGGTGGCCCAGGGGCACCCCAGGTCCGACCAGACGGTGACGGGCCGTGGTTCAGGGGCAGCGCACATGGTGTCCTCCTTGGTAGCGGGACCACACCGGGGTCCCCGGGGGTGTGCCGCGTCGTGGAATCCCATGGTGACGCGCGTGCGGCGCCCCGCGCCCGATGCCGGTGCTACTTCGTCAGGTCGCCCCGCACCGGGCCGCGCGGAGCCGCCGGCCGGCCAGGACGGTGGTCCGGACACCGTCCGAACCGTACGCTCCGGACAGGGACGCGCGCAGGAGAGGAAGGCGGTGGTGGCCCGGCCACCGCGGTCCGTCACAAGTCCTGTGCTCGCTGTACCTGGGACGGGAACCCCGCCTGCCGCACAGTGAACGGGCAGCCCTTCGGACCGTCATCGTCTACTCCCGATGGAGAGTCCGTTCCATGAGTGTGGTCGCACTGAGCCCTGACCAAGCGCAGAGTCCGACCAGGCACGAGCTGCCGTACGCGCCTCCGTGCAACGTATCGCTGCCGGAGATGTGCTCACGGCTGTTCGCCTCCCTGCCCCGCAGCGACCAACGTCGCAAGGGCATGGACTACATACGTGGTTTGCTGGAGGTGAGGGGACGCAAATCGATACGCAACATCGCCGCGCTTGCCGGGGGACAGGCGACGGAGCAGAGTCTGCACCACTTCATCAGCGACTCGAGCTGGGAATGGGGTCCGGTGCGCCGGGCGCTGGCCTGGTACACGGTGAGCGTGGTCCCGCCACAGGCGTGGGTGGTGCGGCCCATGGTCATCCCCAAGGCCGGGCGGCACTCCGTCGGAGTGGAGCGGCGCTTCTTCCCGGAGCACGGGCAGATGCTCAACGCCCAGCAGGCCGTGGGCGTATGGGCGGTCGGAGAGGAGGCGAGCGTGCCGGTCAACTGGCGGCTCCAGCTCTCCCCGGCCTGGCTGGCCGAGGACCGTCGGCGCCGCGCGTCCATACCGGACGACGCGTCGGCGGAGACCCTCGGTGAGTGCTCACTGCGGGCCTTTCTCGAGACGGCGGCCTGGCGGCTGCCGTCCCGCCCGCTGGTGATGGACGCCCGCGGCGGTGACATCACCTCGACGGTGTCGCAACTCCTCGGCCGGGGGACACAGATGATGCTCAGGGTGAACGACTCCCTGCGGCTGTCGGTGAGGGACCCCGCGTTGAAGGGCTTCGACACCACCCCCAGGCCGGTGCACCAGATCATGAGCGCGAGCGGCGGCCTGCAGCGGCCGGTGGTGTGGCCGGGCGACGGGGTCAGGTGCTCCGGGCTCGTCACCGCCGTACGGGTGGCGCTGCCCGCCCCCGCGGGCCGGCGGGCCGGCCGCGGGGACGGCGACCTGCTGCTGCTGGGGCTGGGGAACAACGACCGGCGCCGGCCGCGGGAGGTGTGGCTGACCGACCTGACGTCGGTTCCGCCCGCGTTCCTGATGCGGTTGCGGGGGATGATCTCCCGGGTCGACCAGGACCTCGTCCACGGGGCCGACCAGGTGGGGATCCGCGACTTCGCCGGACGCTCCTACCGCGGCTGGCACCGTCACGTCACCCTCGCGTCCGCCGCGCACGTCCTGGCGGCCCTGGGCGACACCGGCGACGCCGAACTGGGTTATGCGTCCTGATCGCCGGCCGGCTCGTCGCGTTCCCGCAGCACACGCCGTATCCGTGACATGCGGAGCGCGAGCTGGATCTCCAGGGCGCGTTCGGGCTTCTGCCAGTCCGGGCCGATCAGCTCACCGATGCGCTCCAGCCGGCGGGCCACGGTGTTGGGGTGCACGTGGAGTTGCTCGGCCGCGTACGTGGGACTCCCGCCGGTGTCGAAGTAGGCGTCCAGAGTGCGGATCAGTTCCGTCAGCCGCTGCTCGTCGTAGTCGAGCACGGCTCCTATGGTGCTCTGGATGAATCCGTCCGCGTCCCCGTGGTCCGACAGCAGCAGCCCCAGGAACCCCAGCTGCTGAGCCGAGGCGCAGGTTCCCGCGGCGCCCAGGGCGGTCATCGCGTCCATGCAGCGTGACGCTTCCCGGTACCCGTGGAGGACCGCTCCGGGGTCCGACACGGGTCCGGAAGCGCTGACCGTGGGCGGACCGCCGGGCAGGGACGACAGCTCGTCGTGCACCGTCCGGGCGGCCGCGCCCGGGTCGGTGCCCGGCAGCAGCAGCACGATGTCGCTCTCGTGTGTCGTCTGGAGCCCGTTCAGACGGCGTGCGCAGGCCGATGCCCGGCTCACCGCATGTGCCTGCGCACCCCCTTCGACGCGGGCGATCACGACGACGTGCGGCTGGTCGAGTCCGATGCCCAGCCGGCGGGCGCGCCGCTCCAGCAGATCCTGCGGGCGGGACACACTGAGCAGCAGGTCTTCGAGCAGTTCGTCCCGGACGCGCCCGTCCACAGGAGCCTGGCCCTCCTGCAGGGACAGCAGCACCGCGACGACGCGCGCCGCGTACCGCAGCAGTGCCGCGGTGCCGGCGGTCAGGGCCGGACCGGCCTGGACGTACAAGGCGCCCAGGTGGTGACCGCCGGCGAGGACCGGCACGGACCAGATGCCGTCCTGGAGCAGGACGGGGGCGGGATCCAGCAGGACACCGGTGGCCTTCTCGGCGGGAGTGAACTCCTCGCCGCGCCCGGACAGATCACCGGACACGGCGATCGTCGTACCGTGCGGGCCGCACAGCAGCACCGGAGCCCTCAGTCTGATGTGGCACTCCTCCACCAGCAGCTGCGGGGCACAGCCGTCGAGCACCAGGGCGAGCAACGCCCCTTGGGCCTCGGTGAGCCCGCGCGCGTCGGCCAGGTCCGCCTCGGCGCGCGACAGCCGGTCCCGCAGCGCCGACATCTCCGCGAGCGTCTCGTCCAGGTACACGGCCCGTGACAGCGCCACCCCGCCGATCTCGGCGAGCATGTTCGCGAGCGCTATCTCGTCCGCGGAGAAGTGGCGCACGCTGCGGTCCGCCACGTGCAGCGATCCGGCGAAGGCGGTGCCGCGGCTCAACGGCACGGCGAGCACGGCGTGCAGACCCTCGGCGTCGATCCACTGATCGAGTTCGGCGGCGTGCCGGAAGCTGTCGTCCGTCAGATAGTCGGAGGTCCACAGCGGCGCGCGGTGTGCCAGTACCGCGGCCGCGAGACCGGCTCCCTCCGGTAATCGGAGCTGCGTGTTGAGCATCGTGACGTGACCGTCGAGCGAGTGCAGCCGTAACGCCCCGTCGTCGTCGGCGGCGGGCAGGGTGACCCACGAGACGTCGACGCCGAGCAGCAGCCGCGCCCGGCGGGTGATGATCTTGAGGGTGTCCTCGACCGTGTGCGGGCTCGCCAGATCGGAGGCGGTGTCGACGAGCGTGGCGAGGGCGGCGCTCCGCTGCTGCCGGCGCTCGAGCCGGGCCTGGATGCTCAGGGCCAGCCGCTTGATCCGTTCCACCGTGCGCAGGTCGGCGCCGGTCACGCCCTGTCTTCGCGCCTCCTCGACCACGGCGTCGAACCGGTTCGCCTGCCCTTCACCGGCCAGGAGGTCCAGCAGGGCCAGCACAGCCGCCACCGCTTCGTCCTTCGTCCCCGACACGAGGTCCTCCGGTGTCTCGATTCCCCAGCGCTGGCAGTGACGGTGCACGAGGGCGAGTCGCACGGGCCGCGGCTCCACCGGTGCAACAGGACGACACCCGCGTGCATTCCGCTGAGCCGCGCCCGCGCACCGAGAACCACAGCCACTCCCCCGTGTGGCGGCCTGGGGGGCCTGCGGACCGCCACCCTGCCGGCCGAGCAGGCTGACGGCTCGCTGACCCCCACGAACTCCCCCCGAGAGTATGCCAGTTGCCGTATGCGGTGAGACTCCGCAAAACGGGTGCGTGCCGTCACACCCGTGGGGTGTGACGGCACGCCCGGATCGAGTCCGCCGGCGGTCAGAGCGACAGGAGCGAGACGATGGCAGGGCCGAAGGCGGCACCGAGGAGATACGCGAGGTTGAACAGGCCGATGGCCGTGGGGCGTTCGGCGTCGGGGACGGCCGAGGTGGCGTGCACCGCGAACGCGCCCTGGCCCGAGGCGGCCGCGATCGACGTCAGGGCCTGAGCGGCCAGCAGGACCGCGGGGGAGGTGCCGACGGCCGCCAGCACCGTTCCCGCGAGGGCGAGACCCACCAGCGCGGTGATCACGAACCGGCGGCCCGCCCGTGCCGCCGAGACCGCCACGACGAACCAGGACAGGGCGCCGCCCAGCAGCAGCGGCCACACCATGGCGACGCCGATCTCGCTGGTGGACCACGACGTGTGGTCCTCCAGCCGCTCCGGAATCGCGTACATCATGCCGAAGTTGACCACCGCCAGGCACAGCGCGAGACCCGCCGCGACCAGGAAGCCCGGGTTGCGCAGGAGGACGGCGGGGACGAAACCCCGCGGCCGTGCGCGCACCTGGGCCGCCAGCAGCGCCGCGGCGAGGACGGAGCAGACCCCGGCGGCCAGGGGCTGGTGGGGCACGAACACCAGCGCGGTGACCAGCGCGGTCAGCAGCACCGCGCCCAGCGGGTCGAACGGCTCCCGGGTGACCGGGGCGCCGGGCGCGCACCGGGCCACGGCGAACGGCACGGCCACGGCGCTCAGCACGGGCAGCGCCAGGGTGGCCTGCCAGGACAGCAGGTCGTTGACGAGGGAACCGGCCAGCGGGGCCGTCGAACCCACCACGGCGAGCGAGGCGGTGACCAGTCCCATGGCGCGGGGCGAGCCGGCCAGGCTCATGGCCGTCGCCGTGAGGCCGGCCGTGCCGAGGCCCATCAGGGCGGTGCCCAGGACGAGCACCGGCAGGACGGGTATCCCGGCCACCAGGCCCGCCCCCAGCAGGACGAGCAGACCGCACGTGGTGAGCGCGGCGCGAGCTCCCCGGCGGTCGAGCAGCCCGGCCAGCAGCGGCGTCCCGACGGCTATGCCCCAGCCGAACGCGGTCACCGTCCAGGTGACGGCACCGGTGGAGACGTCGAGGTCCCGCGCCGCGTCGTCCAGCACCAGGGCGGGGCCCGCGATGCCGAAGGACAGCGGGCCGGCCATCAGGGCCAGCCAGAGGGCCGCGGGTCCGTGGAACGGGCCGCGGGTGTCGGTTGCGTGAGGTTTCCTGCCCGGCGCGGCGGGACCCTGGGCGCCGGACTCGGCGAGTGAGTTGCTCATCGGTGCTCCCTGAGCGGTCGGTCGTCGCTGGATCACCCTGGCCCGGTCCGGCGTGCAGCCCTTCGGGGGAGAAGGCGCCGGCCGGGCCAGGGAGTCGGGGATCGGGGCAGGAGGCGAGCGGGGCGGCCGGGCCGGGCGCCGGCCGGGAGCCCCGCTGCCGTCCCTGCCCGGGGGATCAGCCGTCCAGCGTCGGGTAGTCGGTGTAGCCCCGGTGGTCGCCTCCGTAGAAGGTCTCCGGGTCGGGCGTGTTGTACGGGCCGCCGGCCTTGATCCGCGCGGGCAGGTCGGGGTTGGCGAGCCACAGCGAGCCGATGCTCACCGCGTCGCACAGGCCCTCCGCCAGGACCTCCTCGGCGGCCTCGGGCGTCACCGCCGCCTCCTCGCCCGTGGCGTGCGGGTTGAGGATCAGGACGCCCGGCCACTCGCGCCGGATCAGCTTCGTGATGTCACGGCCGCCGAACTCCATCAGGTGGACGTAGGCCAGGTTGAGCGGTGCCAGGGCGCGGATCAGGGCCTCGTACAGCGCGGCGGAGTCGCTCTCCTCGATGCCGTTGGTGGTGTTGGCGGGGGAGAGGCGGATGCCGACCCGCTCAGGACCGATCGCGTCGCTGACCGCCTGGGCGACCTCGACGGCGAAGCGGATGCGGTTGTCGACGCTGCCGCCGTAGGCGTCGGTGCGCAGGTTGGTGTTGTCGGCGAGGAACTGGTGGATCAGGTAGCCGTTGGCTCCGTGCAGCTCCACACCGTCGAACCCGGCGTCCATCGCGCACTTGGCGGCCGAGATGTGGTCCTCCACCGCCCGGGCGATGTCCTCCAGGTCCATGGCCCTGGGCGTGGGGTGGTCCAGCATGCCCTCCGGCGTGTACATCCGGCCGCCCGAGGCCACCGCCGAGGGGGCCAGCGGCAGTGCGCCGTCGGGGTAGAGGCTCGGGTGCCCGATACGGCCGGAGTGCATGATCTGCACGAAGATCCGGCCCTGCCGCTCGTGCACCGCGTCGGTCACCCGACGCCATGCCTCCACCTGCTCGGGCGTGTGCACGCCCGGTGTGTCGATGTAACCCTGCCCGATCACGCAGGGCTGCGTGCCCTCGGTGATGATGAGGCCCGCTCCGGCGCGCTGTCCGTAGTAGTCGGCGGCCAGCGGGGTCTGTACGCCGCCCTTGGCCCGGCTGCGCGTCATCGGCGCCATGACGAGCCGGTTGGGCAGCGTCAGCTTGCCCAGGGGCAGCGGTTCGAAGAAGTGGCTCACGATCTCCTCCATCGGGGAACCGGCTTGTTCCACACCGTAGGAAGGGGGGAGGTCAGGCCGAATCAGTAACATTTCTGAAACCGGATACGTACGTCGGCACGGCTTGCCTACCGGCGGGCCGCATCAGGGGAGTGGGGGCACCTACGTGCTGTACGGCAGGTCCGCCGAGCTTGCGGCGCTCGAAGAACTGACCGCCGGGGCCCGCGAGGGACGCAGCGGTGCCCTGGTCCTGCGCGGTGAGGCGGGCATCGGGAAGACGGCCCTGCTCGACCGGACGGCGCAGTCGGCGTCGGCGGCGGGCATGCGGGTCCTGCGGGTCACCGGGGTCGAGCCGGAGGCGGACCTGGCCTTCGGCGGGCTGGTGCAGCTGCTGTGGCCCGTGCAGGACCGGCTGGACGGGTTGCCCGAACCCCAGGCGGACGCCCTGCGGGCGGTCCTCGGGGCGGGCCGCACCCCGACGCGGGACAGGTTCCTGACCGGGCTGGCCGTCCTCACGCTCCTGGCGGACCTGGCCGAGCAGGGGCCGCTGCTGTGCCTGGTGGACGACGCCCAGTGGCTGGATCAGGCCACCTCCGACGCGCTCCTCTTCGCCGCCCGCCGGCTCGCCGCCGAGCAGGTGGCCATGGTGTTCGCCACCCGGGACGAGGGGTTCGCCGCCCCCGGGCTCACCGAGCTGCGCCCCTCCCGGCTCGACACCGGCGACGCGGTGAGTCTCCTCGCCGACCTGGGACTGCCCCCCGCCCTGCGGGACCAGGTCATCGCCGAGTCCGCCGGGAACCCGCTGGCGCTCATCGAGTTCGGCGCCGCCCGCCGCGACGACCCCGGAAGCTTCACGCCCGTGACCGTCGCCGACCGGGTGCTGTCGTCGTACCGCACCCAGATCGCCGCGCTCCCCGAGAAGACGCGGCTGGCGCTGCTGTTCGCCGCCGCCGAGGGGCGGGGCGACCTGCCGCTGCAGATGAAGGCGGCCCGCACGCTCGGCGTGGGTCTGGAGGACCTGGAGGACGCGGAGCGGGCGGGGCTGATCCAGGTGACCGAGAGCACCGTCGTGTTCCGCCACCCGCTGATCGGGACCGCCGCCTACCAGGGAGCCGTGCTGGCCCGGCGGATCGCCGCCCACCAGGCGCTGGCCGACGCCGCGGAGGACCCGGACTGCCGGGCCCGCCACCTGCCCCTGGCCACGACCTCACCCGACGACGAGGTCGCCTCCGAACTGGTCGCCGCCGCCGAGCGGGCCGCCGACCGCAGCGCCTACGCCGCCGCCTCGCTCCTGCACCAGCAGGCCGCCCGGCTCACCCCCGACCGTCGCGCCCAGGCCCACCGGCTCACCGACGCCGCGGCCTGCGCGCTGAACGCCGGGCACGCCGGCCAGGCCCGGGACCTGGCCGAGCAGGCCGAGCGGTCGAGCCCCGAGCCGGAGGACCTGGCCCGGCTCGCGCCCGTACGAGCCGCCGTGATGTTCGAGTCGGGGGACCGGCGCGAGGCCGCCCGCCTGCTGCTGCGGCGGACGCACGCGGCCGGTCCCGGTCTCGGCCCCGCCATGCTCCGCACCGGTGCCACGTACGGCTGGTTCGCCGGCGACGCGGACTCCGTGCGGGAGGCCGCCGAGCGGCTGGCGTCCCTCGGGGAGGCCGACCCGATGGTGGAGGGCATGGCCCACCTCGTCGACGACGACTACGCCCGCGGACTGCCCCTGCTGGAGCGCGCCGTCGCCGCGGGCCAGGACGGATCGGACGCCGCCCGCACGCGCGCCCTGCACAGCGCGATCCTGCTCGGCGACGACGCCACCGCCATGGAACTGGCCGCGGCCGAGGTGTCCCGCTGCCGAGCGCAGGGCCTCATCGGCGCCCTGCCCCAGGCCCTGCACCTGCTGGCGGAACGCCAGGTGCTGGCCGGGGCCCACCGGGACGCCGAGGCGTCGGTGGCCGAGGCCGTGGAGATCGCCCGCGACACCGGGCTGCGCGAGCGCGTCGCCTGGCTGGGCGGCGTTCCCGCCCGGATCGCGGCGATCGAGGGCGACGAGCAGCGCTGCCGCGACCTCGTGCGGGACGTCCCCGACGCCGGCCGGGTGGCCGGCGAGAGCGCCCTGAGCCTGCTGGAACTGGCGCGCGGCGACTACGAGGCGGCCCTCGGCCGGCTGGAGACCGCCGCCGGCCCGGGGCCGCAGCGCCACATGGCGATGGCCATGGCCACCGTCGCCGATCAGGTGGAGGCCGCGGTACGGCTCGGGCAGACCGAGCGGGCCGAGCGGCCGATGCGCGCCTTCGAGGCCTGGGCGCGGGCCGGCCGGCAGCCGTGGGCGCTGGCGGTGGCCCACCGGTGCCGGGCGCTGGTCGACGGGCGCGAGGAGGACTACCGGGAGGCGGCCCGGCTGCACGGACAGGGCCGGCGGCCCTTCGAGCGGGCCCGTACCTCGCTGCTGTACGGGGAGTGGCTGCGCAGGGCCAGGCGCCGCACCGAGGCGCGTGACATGCTCCGGTCCGCCCTGGAGGACTTCGAAGGGCTGCGCGCCGTGCCCTGGGCTGAGCGCGCGCGTGCGGAGCTGCGGGCGGCGGGTGACGCGACGACGAGCGCGAAGGCCACCGCGGAGAACGTCCTCGACCGGCTGACCCCGCAGGAGCTGCAGGTGGTCCGGCTGGCGGCCGACGGCAACAGCAGCCGGGAGATCGCCGCGCAGCTGTTCCTCAGCCGCAGGACCGTCGAGCACCATCTGTACAAGGCCTATCCCAAGCTGGGCGTCGGCTCCCGGAGGGAACTGGCCCGTCTCAACCTGGTCTGAAGGGGCGGATCTGACAGAGATGGTTCCGACCTGACAGATCCGTCGCGGCGTCCGGGCCGCTCGCGGACGAGGCCGGGGCCTCTTTGCCAGAATCCGTGACCATGATGCGTGCTGCCTACATTGAACAGCTCGGATCTCCGGACGTCATCCGTTACGGTGATCAGCCCACGCCGGAACCGGGGCCGACCGACGTCCTGGTGGACGTCACGGCCGTCTCGGTCAACCACGTCGACACCTTCGTGCGCTCGGGCGCCTGGCGCACCCCGCTCACCTTCCCCTTCGTCATAGGCCGGGACCTCACCGGCACCGTCGCCGCGGTCGGCACCGGAGTCCACCGGTTCCGGCCCGGCGACCGGGTGTGGTGCAACAGCCTCGGCCACGACGGCCGTCAGGGGGCCGCCGCCGAGCGGGTGGTGGTGCCCGTCGACCGGCTGTACCGCCTGCCGGAGAGCGCCGACCCGTACGAGACCGTCGCGCTGGCCCATCCGGCCGCGACCGCCTACCTCGGCCTGTTCACCCACGGGCGGCTCCGCTCCGGCGAGACCGTCGTGGTCGTCGGCGCGGGCGGGAACGTCGGGAGCGCCCTGGTGGTGATGGCCGCCGCGGCGGGCGCCCGGGTCGTGGCCGTCGCCTCCGCGCGGGACGCCGCGTACTGCCGCGGACTAGGCGCCGACCACGTCGTCGACTACCGGGACCCCGACGTGCCCGGGCGCATCCGCGCCGCCGCCCCGGCGGGCGCCGACCTCTACCTCGACGCCTCCGGCACCAACGACCTGGAGACCGCGGTGGACCTGCTCGCCGGGCGGGGGCGGATCGTGCTGCTCGCCGGACTGCGCTCCCGGCCCGTGCTCCCGGTGGGCCCGCTGTACCTGAGGGACCGTTCGATCCACGGCTTCGCCATCTCGCACGCCACCGCCGAGGAGCTCGCCGAGGCCGCCAGTGCCGTCAACCGGCTGGTCGCCGACGGCCGTCTGAGGCCCCGGGCGGTCGAGCGGCTGCATCTGAGCGACGCCGCCGAGGCCCACCGCCGGCTCGAGGAGGGCAAGGTGCACGGAAAACTCGTGCTGAGCGTCACCGACGGGGCCTGAGCCGGGCGGGGTGAACGGCGCCGGTGAAATGCGGGAATTCGGACCTGACAAATGAGAAAGCCGCTCTTTGACCGGCGCCGGGCGGCCTCGACAGAATTCTGCACATGACTCAGTCAATCATCGACACCTCGCCGCTCTTCGAGCTCAAGGCCGACATTCACATTTCCGCGACCCCGCTCGAGGTCTACTCCGTCGTCAGCGATCTGCCCCGCAGTGCCGAATGGAGCCCCGAATGCCGGGGCGGCACGTGGGTCTCCGGCGAACCGTCCACCGTCGGCGCCGTCTTCCGCGGCGAGAACCTCCGCAGCGAGGACGTCGTCGCCTGGGCGCCCCTGGTGCGCGGCGTCTGGCACACCGAGTGCCGCATCACCGCCGCCGAGCCCGGCCGCACCTTCCGGTGGATGATGCTCACCCACGCCCGCGAGGACCAGGAGAGCATCTGGGGCTTCGACATGGAGCCCGCCGGGGACGGCTGCGTGCTCACCCACCACTTCCGCATGGGCCGGGCCACCGCCGGCATCCACAAGATCGTCGCAGACCTCGACGAGGACGACCGCAAGCGCTTCGTGGCCGACTGGACCGCCAAGCTCGAGCAGGACCTCGACGCCACGCTGAAGCGCATCAAGGACGTCATCGAAAAGCGGTGACACATTCCCGTTGATCCGTACGGGAGCCAGAATTCAAACGGCCCGCCGCACGGCTGCGGAACAGTCACGGCGGAGGAGAGGGTGGGCAGATGTTTCTCCAGCGCATCGGAAACAAGGGAATTCGGCTGGGCACGCTCTTCGACCGGGCCGCGGCCCGGCATCCGGCGAATCCCGTGATTCTCGACCATGATCTCGACGTCGCCCCGGAGCGCGGGCGCCGCATGACGCTCACGGAGGTCGCCGACCTCGTGGACGACCTCGCCTCGCGGCTGTGGGCGGCCGGCGTCCGGCCCGGGGAGCGCGTGGTCGTCCACAAGACCAACGGGTTCGACATCACGCTCCTGGCCTGCTCCACGGCCAGGATCGGCGCCGTCCCGGTCCTGCTGTCCCCGAAGCTCGACGGCGCCACCGTGTGCGAGCTGGTGCGCCGCGTGGACCGGCCCTACCTGGTGACCGACCAGGACAAGCTGGACCACCACCTGCCCGCCGAGATCTTCGGTCTGGCCCGGCAGGTGCTCCTGGCCTCCGGCAGCCACGACGAGGCCGTCACGCTCGCCTCGCTGGCCGGTTCGGCCCGGGTCGAGCCGGTGACCATGCCCCCGGACCACCCGACGCTGGTCACCCACACCTCCGGCACCACCGGAACGCCCAAGCTGGCGGTGCACACCGGGCGCACCTTCCAGGCCCGCTACCGCCCGCAGGGCACGGTGGCCTCCCTGGTGGGCCGCAGCGAACCGGTGGCCATCCACGTGTCGTTCGTGCACTCGCGGATGTTCACCGCGATGCCCATCACGATCCTCCAGGGACACCCCATGATCATCCTCCGGGACGACGACCCGGAGGTCGTGGCCGAGGTGTTCCGCCAGGCCCCGCCCGGCCTGATAGAGGCGCACCCCAACACGTTCCTGCGCTGGGAGGTGCTGGTCGACGACCCGCGCCGGCCGCTGGCCAACGTGAAGTACTTCAGCAGCACCTTCGACGCCATCCACCCGCGCACCGTGCACCTGATGCTCAAGGCGTCACGGCGCGAGTCGCCGCAGTTCGTGCAGATGTACGGGCAGAGCGAGGTCGGCCCGATCGCCGGGCGCACCTACTCCAAGAAGCGCGGCGCGGACGCCGACGGCCGCTGTGTGGGCTCCCCGTTCCCCGGCATGACGGGCGTCCGGGTGGTCAGCCGGGACGGCAAGCGGCCCACCAAGTCCAACCCCGGCTACATCGAGGTGCGCTCCGACGGACGGATCGTCACCTACCTGGGCGAGCACCAGCGCTGGGAGAAGCAGGCCGACGGCGAGTGGTGGCGGATGGGCGACCTGGGCTACCGCACCAAGTGGGGCTGTCTGCACCTGCTCGACCGGGAGGTCGACGAGATCGAGGGCATCGACAGCACCCTGGAGATCGAGGACACCCTCTTCGCCCGGATACCCGAGCTCGTCGAGGTCATCATCGTCCCGGACGAGGACGGCAGGCCCCTGCCCGTGGTGTGCACCCGTGACGACAAGCCGCTCGACCTGGCGGCCTGGAAGTCCGCGGTGGCCGGTCTGCCCGCGATGGCGGAGCCCGTGCAGTGGAAGCTCGACGACCTGCCGCAGACCGCCACCACCAAGATCAAGCGGCTGGAGCTGGCCCGGCTGCTCAAGGCGGAGCGGACGGACGCGTAGGGCCCGGATCCCGCACCGCCGCCTCCGCGGGGCGCGGGCCCGCCCTCCCCCCACGCGGGCCCGCGCCCCCGTCACCCCCCGCCCGGCGGCCCGGCGCCACCCTCCGGGCCGCCGTCCCCAGCCGAGGAGTTGCCCCCGATGACGGCACTGCGCGCCTCCCGACGCCGGATCGAGCACTGGGATCCGGAGGACGAGGAGTTCTGGGAGCGCACCGGCAAGCACGTCGCCCGACGCAACCTCGTCCTGTCCGTCCTCTCCGAGCACATCGGGTTCTCGATCTGGAGCATGTGGTCGGTCCTGGTGCTGTTCATGTCCCCGGCCATCGGCCTGGGCTTCGCCCCGAGCGAGAAGTTCCTGCTGGTGGTCACCCCCACCCTGGTGGGGGCACTGCTGCGACTGCCCTACAGCTACGCCGTGACCCGCTTCGGCGGGCGGAACTGGACCGTGTTCAGCTCGGTCCTGCTGTTCGTGCCCGCGCTGCCCGCGCTGTACTTCGTCCAGCGGCCCGGCACACCCCTGTGGGTGTTCCTGCTCATCGCCGCGACCGCGGGCGTCGGCGGCGGCAACTTCGCCTCCTCGACCACCAACATCGCCCACTTCTTCCCCCGGCGTCACCAGGGCTGGGCGCTCGGCCTCAACGCCGGCGGCGGCAATCTGGGCGTCGCCGTCATCCAGCTCGTCGGCCTGCTGGTCATCGCCACCGCCGGCGACACCCACCCCGCCTACGTGATCGCCGCCTACCTGCCGCTGATCGCCCTGGCCGCCGTGCTCGCGGCGCTCGGCATGGACAACATCGACACGGGCCCGGCCTCCACTGGCGCGCTGCGCGAGGCGGTGGGCAACCCGCACACCTGGTGGATCTCGCTGCTGTACCTGGGCACGTTCGGCTCGTTCATCGGGTACGGCTTCGCCTTCGGGCTCGTGCTGCAGAACCAGTTCGGCGCGACACCGCTGGAGGCCGCCGGACTCACCTTCCTCGGGCCGCTGCTCGGCTCGCTGTCCCGCCCGCTGGGCGGACGGCTCGCCGACCGCTGGGGAGGCGCCCGGGTCACCTTCTGGAACTTCCTCGCCATGGGCGCCGGCACGCTCCTGCTGCTGGTGGCCTCGGCCCACCGGTCGCAGGCGCTGTTCGTCGCCGTCTTCACGGTGCTGTTCGTGCTCAGCGGCCTGGGCAACGGCTCCACGTACAAGCTGATCCCGGTCGTCTTCGCCGGGCAGGCGGAGACCGCCGTCACCGCGGGACACGACGCGACCGAGGCCTTCGCCCGGGCCCGCCGCCTGACCGGCGCGGTCATCGGCATCGCGGGCGCGGTCGGCGCGCTCGGCGGCGTCGTCGTCAACCTGGCCTTCCGGGCGTCCTACGGCAGCCGCGGCACCGGCGAGCCGGCCTTCTGGTTCTTCCTCGCCTTCTACGCGGTGTGCGTGGCCGTCACCCTGCTGGTCTACCTGCGCACCCCGCACGGCACCCCGGCGGACGCCGCGCGGCGGGCACGGCCGGCCCGACGCGGGGCCGCCGAGTCCTCGGAGGTCACCCGTGCCTGACAGCGCGCCGCGCCCGAGCGTGGCCACGCACTGCCCGTACTGCGCCCTGCAGTGCGGCACCCGCCTCGGCCACGGCGCCTCGGGAACCGTGGTGGAACCCTCCGACTTCCCCGTCAACGACGGCAGCCTCTGCCAGAAGGGCTGGACCGCGCCCGCGGTGCTCGACGTCCCGGACCGGCTGCGCCGGCCACTGCTGCGCGGACCGGACGGCCGTCTCGCCCCGGCCGACTGGGACACCGCCCTGGACACGGTCGCCACGCGGCTGCGGCGCATCCGCGACGAGCACGGCCCGGACGCGCTCGCCGTGTTCGGCGGGGGCGGCCTCACCAACGAGAAGGCCTACCTGCTGGGCAAGTTCGCCCGGCTCGCCCTCCGCACCAGCCAGATCGACTACAACGGCCGGTTCTGCATGTCCTCGGCCGCCGCGGCCCAGAACGCCGCCTTCGGCCTGGACCGCGGACTGCCGTTCCCCGTCGCCGACCTCGACGCGGCGGACACGATCCTGCTCGCCGGCGCCAACCCCGCCGAGACCATGCCCCCGCTGATGCGGCACCTGCGGAAGGCGGACCTGATCGTCATCGACCCGCGCCGCACCAAGACCGCCGAACGGGCTGCCCTGCACCTGCAACCGGTGCCCGGCACCGACCTCGCGCTGGCGCTGGGGCTGCTGCACATCGCCGTGAGCGACGGCTGGTGCGACAAGGAGTACGTCCAGGAACGCACCACCGGCTTCGACGCGGCCTGGCGGCGCGCCGTCACCTGGTGGCCCGAGCGCGTCGAACAGGTCACCGGCGTCCCCGTCGCCGAACAGCGCGCCGCCGTGGAACTGCTGGGCGAGGCCCGCCGGGCCTACGTGCTCACCGGACGGGGCGCCGAGCAGCACAGCAAGGGCGCCGACACCGCCGCGGCCTTCATCAACCTCGCCCTCGCCCTGGGCCTGCCCGGCGTCGCGGGCCGCGGCTACGGCTGCCTGACCGGCCAGGGTAACGGGCAGGGCGGCCGCGAGCACGGGCAGAAGGCCGACCAGCTCCCCGGCTACCGCATGATCACCGACCCGGAGGCACGGGCCCACGTCGCCCGGGTCTGGGGCACCGCACCGGACGCCCTGCCCGGCCCCGGCCGCAGCGCCTACGAACTGCTCGACGCGCTCGGCACCGAGGGCGGCCCGCGCGCCCTGCTGGTGTTCGGCTCCAACCCCCTGGTGTCCGCGCCCCACTCCGGCCACGTCGCCGGCCGGCTGGACGCCCTCGACCTGCTCGTGGTGGCCGACTTCGTGCCCTCGGAGACCGCGCGGACCGCCGACGTCGTCCTGCCGGTCGCGCAGTGGGCCGAGGAGGAGGGCACCCTGACGAACCTGGAGGGCAGGGTGCTGCGCCGCCGCCGGCTGCTGCCCCCGCCGGAGGGCGTGCGCACCGACCTGGAGGTCCTGCACGGCCTCGCGGTCCGGCTCGGCGAACCGGCCCACCGCTTCCCGACGGCGCCGCGCCAGGTCTTCGACGAACTGCGGCGCGCCTCCCGGGGCGGCACGGCCGACTACTCCGGCATCACCTACGAGCGGCTGGACGCGGGGGAGGCCCTGCACTGGCCCTGCCCCGAACGCCCCGAAGGGCAACCGCACCCCGGCACGCCCCGCCTCTTCCTCGACGGCTTCGCCACCCCGGACGGCCGCGCCCGGTTCGCCGAGGTCGACCACCGCGACCCGGCCGAGACGCCCGACGCCGACCACCCCCTGTACGCCACCACCGGACGGGTCCTCGCCCACTACCAGTCCGGCGCGCAGACCCGCCGGGTGCCCGAACTCAACGACGCCGTTCCCGAGCCGTACGTCGAGATCCACCCCGACACCGCCGAACGCGCGGGCCTGCGCGAGGGCGGCACGGCCCGCGTCACCTCGGCCCGCGGCACCACGGTCGCGCGGGTCAGGCTGGTGGGCAGCATGCGCACGGACACGGTGTTCCTGCCGTTCCACCATCCCGGCGCCGGCCGGGCCAACCTGATCACCGCGACCGCCCTCGACCCCCGCAGCAAGATGCCCGAGTTCAAGGTCTGCGCCGTGCGGATCGAACCCGGCTCCGACGCACCGTGAGGCCCGCCATGAGCGCCATGCACCACGTCCTCGTCGTCGGCCACGGACCCGCGGCGCACCGGCTCGTCGAGCGGCTGCGGGCGCACGGACACCGTGGCCCGGTCACCGTCCTCGGCGCGGAGCGGCGGCCGGCCTACAACCGGGTGCTGCTCACCTCCGTCCTCGACGGCACCCTCACCGCCGGGGACCTGGAACTGCCCGCCCCGCCCGACGGCGTGCGTGTCAGGACCGGCGTCACCGCCACCGACGTCGACCGCGCCCGCCGCCTGGTGCGCACCGACACCGGCGAGACCCACCGCTACGACCGGCTGGTGCTCGCCACCGGCGCACGGCCGAGGGTCCCGCGGCTGCCCGGCCTGCTCACCGCGGACGGCCGGCTCACCGAGGGCGCCACCACCCTGCGCACCGCCGACGACGCCGAACAGCTCGCGGACGGGCCCGTGGTGGTGCTCGGCGCCGGTGCGCTCGGCATCGAGACCACCCTCGCGCTGCTGCGCGCCGGCCGCGACGTCACCCTCGTGCACCCCGGGCCGCACCCCCTGCACGACCGGCTCGACGACACGGCCGGCGCCCTGCTCGCGAGCCGGCTGCGCTCCGCAGGCGCCCGCCTGCGCGCGGGGCGCGCCGCCGTGGAGTACCGGCCCGGCAAGCTTGTCCTGGACGACGGCGAGGTTCTGCGGGCCGACGCGCTCGCGCTGTGCACCGGCGTCGTACCCGAGACCACGCTCGCCCGGCGCGCCGGACTGGCCGTCCGCACGGGCATCGTCGTCGACCGGCATCTGCGCACCGCCGACCCGCGCGTCCACGCCCTCGGCGACTGCGCGGAGTTCGACGGCGAGGTGCCCGGACTCGTCGGCACCGCCTGGGAACAGGCGGAGAGCCTCGCCCGGATCCTCGCCGGTCACGACACGCACCATCGCGCCGGCCGGCCCCTGCTGCGGCTGCGGGCGCCCGGCCTGGACCTGGCCTGCCTCGGTCCGCCCGAACCGTCGGGCGCCACCCGGCACATCACGCTGTCCGACCCGGCCCGGGGCCGCCACGCGGCGCTCGCCCTCGACGGGGACCGCGTCGCGGGCGCGGTCCTCATCGGGCTGCCGCGCGCCGCCGCGGCGCTCGCCCAGCTGTACGCGCGCGGCCTGCCGGTGCCGTCCGACCGGTTCGCTCTCCTGCTGGGCACCCCGGCCGGCGCACACCCCGCCCGCGTCGAACTGCCGGACGCGGCGGTGCTCTGCCACTGCAACCACGTCACCAAGGCCGACCTGCTGCGCGCCTGGCGCGCCGGTGCACGCGACCTGACGGGGATCGCCGCGGCGACCCGCGCCACCACCGGCTGCGGAGGCTGCGCGGACGACGTGCGCCTGGTCCTCGCGTCGGCGACCGGAGCACCCGCGACACCGTCGACCGGAGCACCGGTGACCACAGCACCGTCGGCGACCGGAGGGAACGGCGCCCCATGACCCGCACCCCGCGCACCCTGGTGGTCGTCGGACACGGCATGACCGGCCACCGTCTCGTCGAGCACCTGAGGGCCCACGACCGGCACGGCATCTGGCGTGCCGTCGTCCTGGCCGAGGAGTCCCGCCCCGCCTACAACCGGGTCGCCCTGTCGTCCTACCTGGAGGGCAGGAGCGCCGCCGACCTCACCCTCGCGGACCGCGCCTTCCTCACCGACCCCCTGGTGGAGCTGCGCACGGCCGCCCCGGTGACCGGCATCGACCGGCGGGCCCGCACGGTCACCACCGCCGACGGCACCGTCACCCGCTACGACGCCCTCGTACTGGCCACCGGGTCCCGGCCGTTCGTGCCGCCCGTCCCGGGGCGCGACCTGCCCGGCTGCTTCGTCTACCGCACCTTCGACGACCTCGACGCCCTCCGCGGGGCGGCACGCGAGGGCCTTCCCGGTGTCGTGGTCGGCGGGGGCCTGCTCGGCCTGGAGGCCGCCAACGCGCTGCGGCTGCTCGGCGTCCGCCCCCATGTCGTGGAACTGGCGCCGCGCCTGATGCCGGTGCAGCTCGACGACGGGGGAGCGCGTGTGCTCACCCGGCTCGTCACCGGCCTCGGACTGCGGGTGCACTGCGGCACCGCCGTCCGGGAGATCCGTCCGGCAGCCGACGGCCGGGTCGGCGGGGTCACCCTCACCGACGGCACCGCGCTCGACGCCCGGCTGGTGGTGTTCTCCGCGGGCGTGCGCCCCCGCGACGAACTGGCCGGACCCGCCGGACTCGCCACGGGCGGACGCGGCGGCTTCCTCGTCGACGACCTGTGCCGCACCGAGGACCCGCACATCTGGGCCGTCGGCGAGTGCGCGGCCGTCCGGGGCCGCACCTACGGGCTGGTCGCCCCCGGCTACCGCATGGCCGAACTCGTCGCCGACCGGCTGCTCGACCGCCCCACGACCCCCTTCGCCGACCCCGACACGGCCGCCAAGCTCAAACTCCTCGGCATCGGCGTGGCCAGCTTCGGCGACGCCCACGCCGAGACCGAGGGCGCCGTGGAGTACGTCCTGCGCGACGACACGGCGGGCACCTACGCCAAGCTCGTCCTCGACCCCGAGGGGCGCGTCCTGCGCGGCGGCGTGCTCGCCGGCGACGCCGGCGCCTACCGCACCCTGCGCGCCCTGACCGGCCGCGAACTGACCGCCCCGCCCGACCTGTTGCTGTCATCACCGGGCCCCGGCGGCCCGCCGCCCCCGCGCCGCGCGGCGGACGCGGCCTGACTTGACGGAGTAGTGACCGGCGGTTGGCGGCCGGCCCGGCACCGGGGCGACGATCACTGTGGCCCCACGGTGCGCGCCGCGCCGCCCCCGACAACGCCGAGGCGGGAAGAGAGGTTCACCCGATGCCCAGTCGCACAGTGGTCGTCCGGACGACGGCGGGACGAGTGGCCGGAGAGCGGACCGACGGACTGACCGTCTTCCGGGGCGTGCCCTACGCGGCCCCGCCGGTGGGCCCGCTGCGGTTCTCCTCGCCCCGGCCGCCCGAACCGTGGCAGGGCGTACGGGACGCCACCGCCTTCGCGGCCCCCTCCCTGCAGGGCGACTACCTGCCCGACAGCAGCGAGGACAGCCTCTACGCCAACGTGTGGACCCCGGACACGGACGGCAGCCTGCCGGTCCTCGTCTACATCCACGGCGGCGGCTGGATGCTCGGCGCGGGCAGCGAGCCCGACTACGACGGTGCCCGCACCGCCGTCCACGGCCGCATGGTCGTCGTCAACTTCAACTACCGCCTCGGCGTGTTCGGCTGGGGCCTGCACGAGGACCTCACCGACCCTCGTACGGGATCCTGCGCGAACTGGGGCCTGCAGGACCAGGCCGCGCTGGTGCGCTGGGTCCGCGACAACGCCGCCGCGTTCGGC
This sequence comes from Streptomyces sp. GB4-14, assembly GCF_022696125.1. Classification (NCBI taxonomy): domain Bacteria; kingdom Bacillati; phylum Actinomycetota; class Actinomycetes; order Kitasatosporales; family Streptomycetaceae; genus Streptomyces; species Streptomyces sp. GB4-14. Next base: position 4,718,906 of record NZ_RZHO01000002.1, read on the forward strand.
GGCGACCCGGACAACATCACCGTCTGCGGCACCTCGGCGGGCGGCTCCAGCACCTGGCAGCTCGCCCTGCTGCCCGAACTGCGGGGCGTCATCAAGAGGATCGTCCCGGTCAGCGTCAAGCACGTGTGGGAACCGGCCAGCTCCACCACCCCCGAGGAGTCCCGCCGGGTCTACGAGCACCTGGCCCGCCGCTTCGGCACCACCGTGCCCGGCCTGCGCGAAGTGCCGGCCGCCGACCTGCGGGACGCCTGGGACGAGGTGTACGCGGGCAGCCCCGCCGAGCGGTTCGTGGAAGGCGGCCGGGAGTACCGGGGCCCGGTCGTCGACGGACGGTGGATGCGCGGCTACGACCACGCACTGCCCACGCCCGGCATCCCCATGATGCCGATCTACTGCCGCACCGAGGGCTCCTTCTTCACCACCGGCCCCGGCTACCCCTACCCCGGCCCGCACCCGGCTGACGAGGCAGGACTGCGCGCCGCCGTCCGCGAGGTCCTCGAGAAGGGCGCCGTCAAGGTCACCGACGAGCAGGTGGCGGAGTGCATCGCCCACTACCGGCGGGCGTCCGGGACGGAAGGGCTGCCCGTCGACCCGGTGTCGGTGTGGACACAGGTGTGGGGCGACGGGCTGTTCCGCCACCTGATCGTGCGGCTGGCCGAACGGCACGCCCGCGAGCGCGACCCCGCCGCCTCACCGCAGTACCTGATGGAGTTCTCCCACCCGCTCAGGCCGCCGTACGCCGGCACCACCCCGCACGAGGCCGTCGCGAAGTTCCTCTTCGGCACCTTCAGGCTGCCGGTCAACGCACCCTTCTACGGGGACGGACCGCTGGAGCGGCGGATCTCGGACACGCTGATCGACCTGGTGGCAACCTTCGCCCGCGGCGAACCGCCGAGCAGCGAACACGCGCCCGCCTGGCCGGTGTTCACCCCGGACCGGCCCAGCGTGATGGTCCTCGGCGGCGAGCGGGTGGCCCGGATCGGCACGGTGTCGGCCCAGGCCCACCTCGCGTACTGGGACCGCGCCGGCTGGGTGCCGCGGCCCTGAACATCCCCGGCCATACACCACGACAGCAACGAAAGGACTGGGACTTCGATGTGCGGACTCGCAGGCTGGGTCGCCTACGACCACGATCTGTCGGCACACGGCGGGACGGCGTCGGCCATGACGGAGACGCTCGCGTGCCGGGGTCCCGACGACCGCGGCGTGTGGATCTCGCCCCACGCGATCCTCGGGCACCGCCGGCTCTCCATCATCGACCTGGAGGGCGGCCGCCAGCCCATGCACGTCACCGGCGAGGGCGACGGCCTCCCCGTCCTCGTCTACACCGGCGAGGTGTACAACTACCGCGAGCTGAAGGACGAACTCGTCGGCCTCGGCCATGACTTCCGCACCTCCAGTGACACGGAGGTGGTCCTGCACGCGTACCTGGAGTGGGGCGAGCACTTCGCCGAACGCCTCAACGGCATGTACGCCCTCGCCCTGTGGGACCCGCGCACCGAGGAACTCCTCCTCGTCCGCGACCGCATGGGCGTCAAGCCCCTCTTCTACTACCCCACGCCCGACGGGGTGCTCTTCGGCTCCGAGGCCAAGGCCGTTCTGGCGCACCCCGACGCCGAGGCGGTCGTCGACCGGGAGGGCCTGGCGGAGATCTTCGCCATCATCAACACTCCCGGCCACGCCGTCTTCAAGGGCATGCACGAGGTGGTGCCGGGCACCGTCGTGCGCTTCCACCGCGGCGGCCACACCACCCGCACCTACTGGCAGTTGGAGGCCCGTCCGCACACCGACGACCTCGACACCACCATCACGCGGATCCGTGAACTCCTCGAGGACATCGTCGAACGCCAGCTCGTCGCCGACGTCAAGGTGGGCACCCTGCTCTCCGGCGGCCTCGACTCCAGCGCCATCACCGCGCTCGCCGCGAAGGTCTTCCGCGACCAGGGCAAGCAGGAGCGCATCAAGGCCTTTTCCATCGACTTCAAGAACAACGAGGAGAACTTCCGCGGCAACGGCATCTGGATGGACCCGGACACGCCGTACGCGATCGACGTCGCCCGGCAGTCCGGGGCCGAGCACGTCGTCGTCGAGCTGGAGAACCACCACGTCCTCGACGAGGACGTGCGCATGCGGGTACTGCGCGCCCAGGACCTGCCCATCTCCACCGGCGACATGGAGCACTCCCTGTACCACCTGTGCAAGGCCCTCAAGGAGCAGGTGACGGTCGCCCTGTCCGGCGAGACCGCGGACGAACTCTTCGGCGGCTACAACTGGTTCTTCGACAAGGAGGCCGTCGAGGGCGACACCTTCCCCTGGTACGACGCCTGGCGCCGGCTCGGCGGCCTGGACACCATGAAGGAGATCGGCCTCTGGGACCGGCTCGGCCTCGACGAGTACGTCGCCAAGCGGTACGCCGAGGCGCTCGCCGAGGTCCCGCGCCTGGAGGGCGAGTCCGCCGACGAGGCGCGGATGCGGGAGCTGTCGTACCTCAACATCAGCCGCTGGGAGAACTTCCTGCTGGACCGCAAGGACCGCATCAGCATGGCCGCGAGCCTGGAGGTGCGGGTGCCGTTCACGGACCACCGGCTGGTGGAGTACGTCTTCAACGTGCCGTGGGCCATGAAGACCTTCGACGGCCGTGAGAAGAGCCTGCTGCGCGCCGCCGCGAGCCACGTCCTGCCCGAGTCGGTGCTGGAGCGCAAGAAGAGCCCCTACCCGTCCACCCAGGACGTGGAGTACGTGCGGGCCCTGCGCGCCAAGGTCGAGGCCCTGCTGGACGGTTCCCCCGTGCTCGACCTCGTGCCGGCCGAGGGCATCCGCAAGCTGCTGGACAAGCCCGTCGAGTCCTACGCCGGCCTCGGCGGCCTGTGGGGCATGCGGGCCGTGATGGAGCGCCTGGTCGAGTTCGACGCGTGGGTGAAGGAGTACGACGTCCGCGTGGAGTGGTGACACTCCCACCGGCACGGCGGTGCGGCGCGGCACCCGGACGGGCGGCGCGCCGCACCGCCGCGCGATCCGACCCCCCCCTCTCGCACCGGCGGAAGGACGCTCATGGACACTTCAGGTCTGCCCCTCGTGGTCGACGACTCCCCGGAGTGGGGCAGCAAACGGCTCGACCTCGACGCCTATCTCGCCCGCGTCGGCTACCGGGGGCCGCGTGAGACCTCCCTCGCGGCGCTCCGCGCCCTGCACCGCGCCCATCGGGACTCCGTCTGCTTCGAGAACGTCGACATCGCCCTGGGGCGCACGGTCTCCCTCGACATCGACGCCGTCCAGCGCAAGATCGTCCAGGCGGGCCGCGGAGGCTACTGCTACGAGACGAACCTGCTGTTCGCCGCCGCGCTGGACCGCTTCGGCTTCCCCGTCACGCGGCTGCTGGTCCGCATCCGCGAGGGCAGCGGAAAGCGCCGGTTCCGCTCCCACACGGCCCTGCTGGTGCGCGCGGACGACACCGTGTGGCTGGCCGACCCGGGCTACGGTTATGCCGCGCTCATCGAACCCGTCGCCCTGCGGCCCGAAGCGGTCAGCACCGTCGCCGGCTGGTCGTGGCGGCTGACAACCGAGGACGGTCACTGGCTCCTGCAGTACCGGCGGCCCGAAGGCTGGTTCGACCTCTACGCCTTCCGCACCGAACCCCAGTACGCCGTCGACTTCCACGCCGCCCACTACGTCAGCTCCACCCGTCCCGGCTCGCCCTTCGTCGGGCAGCTCGTGGTGCAGCGGGCCAACGACGAGGAGCGGTACCGGCTCAAGAACAACGAGTTCATGACCGAGTACCGCGGCGGCGAGCAGCGCGTGCGCCTCCTGCGCCCGCACGAGACCGTGGACGCCGTGCGCACCACGTTCGGGCTGCCGCTCACCGAGGAGGAGGAACGGCTGCTGCACGACTTCCTCGCCGCCCGGCGGTGACGGGCGCCCGGCCCTACGAGAACTCCCCGCCTTCCGGGCGGGGAGTTCTCGTATGAGGGCCTCAGCTCCGCACCCCTCGCGGGGCCGGCGCCGCCGGCACGGCCTCCACGACACCGACCGGGCTGCGTCCGCTCGTGTCGACGACCGCCCGGGCGACCTCCGTGCGGAGCGGCCGGCGTGCCCCGGCCGGCGCACGCCACCGCCGGTGCGAATCACCCGCCGGCAGCGGCCGGCCGGGGTCCCGGCCGATCGGTCCCGACGGTGGACTTGTCACGCCCGTCGGGCCGACCAGCACGACCAGCGGCCCGCTCATCGCACGGTGAGGTGGTCGAGGTACGAGGCGACGTTGCGGCGGGTCTCGGCGACGCTGTCGCCGCCGAACTTCTCCGCCACCGCGTCCGCCAGCACCAGCGCCACCATCGCCTCGGCCACGATCCCGGCCGCCGGGACCGCGCACACGTCCGAACGCTGGTGGTGCGCCTGGGCGGCCTCGCCCGTGGAGACGTCCACGGTCCGCAGCGCCCGGGGCACGGTCGCGATCGGCTTCATCGCGGCCCGCACCCGCAGCAGTTCCCCGGTGGACAGACCGCCCTCCGTGCCGCCGGAGCGGCCCGAGGCCCGTCTGACGCCGTCCGCGGTCGGGAGGATCTCGTCGTGCGCCTCGGAACCCGGCACCCGCGCCAACGCGAAACCGTCTCCCACCTCGACGCCCTTGACGGCCTGGATGCCCATCAACGCGCCGGCGAGCCGGGCGTCGAGCCTGCGGTCCCAGTGCACGTGCGAGCCGAGGCCGACCGGCACGCCGTACGCCAGGATCTCCACCACACCCCCGAGGGTGTCGCCGTCCTTGTGGGCCTGGTCGATCTCGGCGACCATCGCCTTCGACGCGTCCGCGTCCAGACAGCGCACGGGATCCGCGTCCAGCCGCTCCACGTCCGCCGGCGTCGGGTACAGGCCCTTCGGCGCCTTGGCCGAGGCCAGCTCCACGACGTGGCTGACGATCTCGACGCCGGTGGTCTCCTTCAGGTACGACCGGGCCACCGCGCCGAGCGCCACCCGGGCGGCCGTCTCCCGTGCCGAGGCGCGCTCCAGGACCGGGCGTGCCTCGTCGAAGCCGTACTTCTGCATGCCGGCGAGGTCGGCATGGCCGGGACGCGGACGGGTCAGCGGGGCGTTGCGGGCCAGCCCCCGGAGGATGCCGGGGTCGACCGGGTCGGCCGCCATGACCCGCTCCCACTTGGGCCACTCGGTGTTGCCCACCATGACGGCGACCGGGGAGCCCAGGGTCAGTCCGTGCCGGACGCCGCCCAGGAACGTGACCTCGTCCCGCTCGAACGTCATCCGGGCACCGCGGCCGTGACCGAGCCGCCGCCTCGCCAGGTGGTCCGCCACCATGTCCGTGGTGACCGGCACGCCGGCGGGAAGGCCCTCCAGCGTCGCCACGAGTGCGGGACCGTGGGACTCACCCGCGGTCAGCCAGCGCAACCTGCTCAACGGCGCCGCGCTCCTTTCCCGTCGCGTGGGGAAGAACCTCCCTGACGAGGTCGCCGACGATGCGCACGCCGTCCTGGGTGAGCACCGACTCGGGGTGGAACTGCATCGACGCGAAGTGCGGGCCGCGCAGCGCGTGCACCTCACCGGTGTCGGGATCGCGGCTGACCTCCACCACGCCCACCCCCTCGCACTCGGCCTTGTCCTCCTCGGCGCGGGCGGCGAACGTGTTGTAGAACCCGACCCGCTCCCGGGCCCCGAACAGGTCGATCTCCCGCTGCACGCCCTGGTTGGGCACCGCCCGGCGCACCAGCGGGAACCCGAGCAGCGTGCACAGCGTCTGGTGGCTGAGGCAGACGGCGAGGAACGGGCGCCGCTCGTCGAGCAGGGCGCGCACCGTGGCACGCAGGTGGGCGATCTTCGGGTGCCCGACGTCGCGCGGATCGCCCGGACCGGGCCCCATCACCACCAGGTCGTAGCCGTCCGTGGAGTAGGGCTCGTCGAAGCGGCGGACCGTCACCCGCAGCCCGAGGGAGCGTAGTTGGTGGTCGAGCATGGACGTGAACGTGTCCTCGGCGTCGACGACCAGCACACGGCGTCCGCTCAGCTCAGGACCGGGTCGCGCCGCGGAGCCGTGACCGGCCAGCCAGAAGCCGGCGAGGGTGGCGTTGCGCTGCTCCAGCGCCGACCGGACCTGCGGATGGTCCGCGAAGCGGGCCGGCCCCTGGCTCTCGAAGGCCGCGAGCAGACCGGCCGCCTTCGCCGCGGTCTCGGCGACCTCGCTCTCCGGGTCGGAGTGCCGTACGAGCGTGGCGCCGACGCCGATCCGCAGCCGTCCGGCGGCGTCGATGTCGGCGGTGCGGATCAGGATGGAGGAGTCCAGGGCCCGACCGCCGTGCTCGTCACGGCCGATCAGCGCGACGACACCGCTGTAGTAGCCGCGCCCCTCGGGTTCGTACCGGTTGATCACCCGGCAGGCGTTCTCCAGCGGGCTGCCGGTGACGGTCGGGGCGAAGAGCGTCTCGCGCAGGATGTCGCGCGGGTCCCGCGTGCTGCGCCCCTCGATGAAGTACTCGGTGTGGGCGAGCCGGGCCATCTCCTTGAGGTACGGCCCGACCACCCGCCCGCCCTCCTCGCAGATCCGGGCCATCATCTTCAGTTCCTCGTCCACGACCATGTACAGCTCGTCGGCCTCCTTGCGGTCGGCGAGGAAGTCGAGCACCTCGGGCAGGGCGGGACCCGTGGACGGGTAGCGGTAGGTGCCGCTGATCGGGTTCATCACCGCCCGGCCCTCGCGCAGGCTGATGTGCCGCTCGGGAGTGGCGCCGACGAGCGTGCGCGAGCCGGTGTGCACCAGGAACGTCCAGTGGGCGCCGCTCTCGCGTTGCAGCAGACGCCGGAACACCGCCAGCGCGTGCCGCGGGGTGTAGCCGGTGATGTCGGCGGTGTAGGTGCGCTTGATGACGAAGTTGGCACCCTCCCCGGTGCCGATCTCGTCCTTGACGACCCGGCGGACGGTGGCGGCGTACTCCTCGTCCGGGACGTCGAAGCGGCCCCCGGACAGCTCCACGGGCAGGTCGGGGATGCGGGTGAGCACCTCGGCGACGGGCACGGCGGCCTGGCCGGTGACGGTCATGGCCACCAGCGGCGTGCCGTCGTCGGGGCAGTCGAATCCGCGCTCGGCGATCTGCCGGTAGGGCACGAGGGCCAGGACCTCGTGGCGGGGACCGCCGGACGTCTCCGCGGTGTCGGGCAGGGGCAGTTCGGCCAGGGTGCGCGGCTCGGACGCCTCGCCGACGACGACGTCCAGCACGCCCGGACCCGTCGTCCCGGGGCGGTGCAGCAGGGCGTACGCGGCCGGTGGCCGGTCGCCCAGGATCCGGCCGAGCAGGTCGCCGCTCGCGGTGCCGGTCATGCCAGGACCTCCTTGGTGGTGACGACGACGGCGCAGCGCTGCGCCGCGTACTCCAGGGCCAGCCGGTGGTGGTGCTCGGAGAAGTCGGCCACGGCGTCGGCCACCAGGAACGGCCGGATGTCGTGGGTGAACGCCTCGACGGCGGTCATCAGCACGCCGACGTGGGCGTACACGCCGCACAGCACCAGCTGGTCCCGGCCGGCGGCGCGCATCCGCTGCAGCAGGTCGGAGCGGAAGAACGCGCTGTAACGCCACTTGGTGAGCTGCCAGTCGCCGGGGGCCGGGGCCAGTTCGTCGACGACCTGCCGGTCGGCGGGGGCGGTGCGCATGCCCGGGCCCCAGAAGTCCTTCAGGAGGCCCCGCTGTTCGTCGGTCATGCCGCCGGGCTGCGCCGTGTACGCCACCGGCATGCCGAGTCCGGCGCAGTGCTCGCGCACCTGCCGGGCGTTGCTCACGAGTTCCTCCCGCAGGCCGTCGGGCAGGGGCCGCAGGAAGTAGCGCTGCATGTCGTGCAGCAGCAGGACGGCGCGGTCCGGGTCGACGGACCACTGGGCCACGTTGCCGGGCAGGTCGCCGGCCGTCGGCATCGGGTAGGGGGTGATCTCCGGTATGCCTGGCATGAGGTGCTCTCCTGGTCGCCTCAGGTCGGTGGGGGGGGGTCGGGGCTCAGGCGCCGAGCGCGGCGCCGCCGTCGACGGTGAGTTCGTGCAGGGTGATGTGGGAGGCCTCGTCGGACAGCAGGAAGGCGACGGCGTCGGCGACGTCCGAGGGGCGGGCCACCTTCCCCAGCGGGATGCCGACCCGGAACGCGTCCAGCCGCCCCTCGATCGTGTGCTGCGGGCCGGACTCGTCGTGCCACATGGAGGTGAGCATCGGGGTGCTGGTGGAGCCCGGCGCCACCACGTTGCAGCGGATGCCGTCCCGGGCGACCTCCAGGCCCAGGCTCTTGGTGAACATGGTCGCCGCCGCCTTGGACGCGGCGTAGGCGGCCATCTGCACCCGCGGGGTGGAGGCGGCGTTGGACGCCACGGTGACGATCGCGCCCCGCCGGCGCGGCAGCATGCGGTTGACGACGGCCCGCGACATCAGGAAGACACCGGTGGCGTTGACGGCGAACGTCGTCGTCCAGTCCTCGTCGGTGAGGTTGCGCACGGTGCCCAGGCGCAGCACGCCGGCCCCGTTGACCAGGTACTCCAGCGGGCCGAGGCGCTCCTCGGCCGTGCGGACCACGGCGTCGACGTCGGCGGCGCTGGTGACGTCGGCGGGCAGGGCCTGCGCCTCCAGACCGTCCGCGCGCAGCTTGTCCACCACCTGCCGCAGCCGGTCGGCGTCGCGGTCCACGGCTCCCACCACCGCGCCGCGAGCGCCGAGGGCGCGGGCCACCGCCTCGCCGATGCCGCCCGCCGCCCCGGTGACGAGTGCGACCTTTCCGTCCATTGTCAGGACCTCCTCATCTGCGTGTCTGCCCGACGGCCGTGCCGCGTGCCGGTCGGGGTGGGTGGCGGAACTGTCAGCCGAGCCAGGCCGAGGCCACGGCGACGGCCTGGCTCGGGTTGAGGCGCGGATCGCAGTAGGACGTGTACTTGTCCGCGACGTGATCGACGCAGGCGTCGTTGGGGACGCACTCGGTGACGTCGTCCGGCGTGGTCTCCAGGTGCAGCCCGCCGATGATGCCGCCCTCGGAGCGCACCGCCTCCTGGAACTCCTGGATCTCCCGCTCGATCGACTCCAGGTAGCGGGTCTTGAGGCCGCCCGGCAGGGCGACGGTGTTGCCGTGCATGGCGTCGGTCAGCCAGATCACGGGGTGCCCGGCCTCGCGGGCCGCGGCGACGAGTCCCGGCAGCCGGTCGCCGACCGCGGACGCTCCCATCCGGGCGATGAGGGTCAGGCGGCCCTTCTCCCGGTCGGGGTCGAGCCGTTCGCACAGCCCGAGGAGCTCGTCGGCCGTCACCGTGGGCCCGATCTTGCAGGCGACCGGGTTGGCGACCTGGGACAGCAGGGCGACGTGCGCGCCGTCGAGCTGGCGGGTGCGCTCGCCGATCCAGGGCCAGTGCGTGGAGGTGAGGACGAGCCGGCCCCGGTCGTCCCGGCGGACCATGGGGAGTTCGTAGTCCAGGATCAGTGCCTCGTGGCTGGTCCACACCGGCGGCTCGACGGCCTGCCGCGGTCCGGCGCCCCGCCAGCCGAGATGGGTCATGATCTCGCGGGCCGCCCGGTAGCAGTCCAGCATGCGGCCGGGCTCGGGGCGCCGGCTCTCCGGGTCGGGCTCCGGGCCGTTGACCATGTGGCCCCGGTAGGAGGGCAGTTCCGTACCGCCGACCAGTTCGGTCGGGCTGGAGCGGGGCTTGCCGAACTGGCCCGCTATCCGGCCCACACGGATCACCGGCTTGTGCGTGATCATCTTCAGCGCGCCGGCCAGCAGGTCCAGCACCGCGGTCTTCCGGGCGACATAGCCGGGCGTGCACTCGGCGGGGTCCTCGGCGCAGTCGCCGGACTGGACGACCAGGGCCTCGCCCGAGGCGACCCGGGCCAGCAGCGAACGCAGCGTGTCGACGTCCGCCGCGTCGACGAGGGCCGGGTGGCGGGCCAGGGTGTCCGTGACCTGCCGCACCCGCGCCGCGTCACCCCACTCGGGCTGCTGCCTGGCCGGTTTGTCCTTGATGTCGAGCAGAGCGTCGTCCACTGGTGTCTCCTTTGGCGAAGGGCGTGACTGCGGCGCGCCATCGCCGGGGCAGGGAGGACCCCGTGACCGCGCGGCCGTGCGGGTCTCGGACGTGGGTCGGCGGGGCCCGGCGCACCGGGGGGTGTGCCGAGGGTCGCCGGTCATCGGACAAGCCGCACGAGCGGCACCGCCGCGGGCCGTGGCGGTGGTGCCCGTCCGCGCGTCGGAGGCGCGACGACCGCCACTTCGTCCGGCACGCGTAATAGCTCGGGTGACAGCTCCGCTCATGCGATAGGCGGCGGGAACGCCGCGGCCGGGAATTGCTCGCTTTGCGGCGGGCCCGGACGCCGGGGCACGCAATGAAGCTGCCCCGTAAATGCGTTACCGGCTCGGAGGTGATGCTTTCCGCTTCAACCGGCTCCGGTTCCGGTTCCCGTGCCGGGCCGGGAAACCGGCACGGCCGGCACGGGGCCGCGCGCGGCCCGGTCCCGGTCCGAAGGGCCGTTCGAGCGTCGGCCCCGGGGGAGCCGCGACGGGGCGCGGCGGGAGAAAACAGGTCGTTCGCCCAGGTGGCGGGCACCCCGGTGCCGGTCGGCGTCCGGAGTGCGGACAAGACCCGTGCAGGGCCGTCGAGGACGGCGATGTGGGTCGTGCATGCGGTGCTCCTCGGCAGACGGAGTGGCCGTGCCGGACCTCGGGCCGGCTGTTCGCTCCGATCCTGTATCGAAAGCGAAGGGAGGCCCAATGGCGATCGACGCACTTCGTCAAATAGCCGCTACTTCATCAAGTCGATGTCGGAACCACTTTGCGCCAATGTGGCACGACACCCGTAGTTCATCGCGGGTGCATGCGAATAACCTGACGTTGACGCTTGAACTCGCATGGACTAGCAAGGAGTGACGAGCCGCCATGTCGGACCGGCTGAGGCAACCGGGCGTGCTGGAGCTGGACGAACTGGTCGCGGAGGGCGTCTCGCCCTGGCTGGACGGACTCACCCGCGGTCACCTCGCCTCCGGATGCCTGACCCGGCTCATCGCGCGCACCGGCGTCCGGGGCGCCACGTCCGACCCGGCCGCGCTGGCGGCGGCGGTGGAGAGCGACGACGCCTACCGCGAACAGCTCGCGGGCCTGGCCTCCGACGACATCTGCGCCGCCGACGCGGTGCGCGCGGTGGCGGCGTACGACGTCCGCTGGGCCTGCGACGAACTCCGCCCGGTGTACCAGGCCACACGGGGCCTGGACGGCCTGGTGTCGATGGACCTGGATCCGCGCCTCGCCCACGACGTCGAGTCGGCCGTGGCGGAGGCGGAGCAGGCGCTGCGCGCCGTGAACCGGCCGAACGCGATGGTCAAGCTGCCGGCCACCACGGAGGGGATCGCCGCGATCAGGGAGTGCGTCGGTGCGGGCTTCCCCGTTCATGTCACCGCGGTCTTCTCGGCCTCGCGCTACCGGGAGGCCCTCGATGCCTACGCGGAGGGCCTCCGGCGCGCGCTGGCCGACGGCCGGCGACTGCCGGCGCTGGCCTCGGTCGTCTCCCTGCCCGTGGGCCTGTTGGACGCCGAGGTGGACGCGCGGCTGGAGGACCTGGGCACCCCCGACGCCCTGGCGCTGCGCGGCGAAGCCGCTGTGGCACGGGCCCGCCACCTCTACCGGATGTACGACGACTGGTTCGGCGGCGCCGACTGGCGGGCCCTGGCCACCGCGGGGGGCCACCCGCAGCGGCTGATGTGGACGGCCACGACACCTACCGACCCCTCGTCGTCCCTCACCCGCTATGTCGAGCAGCTCGTCACCTGGGGCACGATCACCCTGATGACCCTGCCCACCCTGGAGGCGGCCGCCCGCCGGCTCGACATGTGCGGCGACACTCTGATGGGCCGTCACGAGGCGGCCGAGGAGGTCTGGAGACGACTGGAGGGCCTCGGCGTCGACGGTGAAGAGGTCGCCAGGAAGCTGGAGGCCGAGAGCGTCGAAGGACTGACGGCCGCGTGGCGCGACCTGTACGCGGCAGTGGACGCGGGGCGGCACACGGCTCACCGGGCGTGACGGAGCCGGTCCGGGGTTGACGCGGCCCGGCGCGAGCCGTCGTCACCGAAGCTTCACGAGTGGCGGGAATCCTTCACCTTCATGGCGCCCCCGTCACCGTGGCCGGGTGTGAAAGACCTCTGGCATAAACGCAGTTGACCGAAAATCGATGCCTCACGTGAGTGAGGGGAGCGGTGAGAGGCGTGCCGTGAGGCGAATGTGACGATGCATCAGGAGGGGCGGCGGGCGCGTTGTCGCACTCAGGCCCGGCTCGTCCGGCCTCGTCACAGCTACCACAGCGGAACGTACGAGCGATGGGTTCACGACGAACTCATTTTGCTGACGCCCTGTTCAGCAAGCGGGGCTTCCGCGCGCATCGGGGTGATTAGCATGAGCCGTACGTGGTCGGAAGATCGCCTTCTGTCGGCGGATCCCCTCTCCGGCCCGCGGCCGTCGTCGTGCGGCTGCCCCCTTCCCCTGCTCTCACCGACCGAGGGACCGCTCCATGCCAGTGCCTGCTTCTCCCAGCCAGCACCCACCGGCGGGGGCGCCGCGCACCTCGTTCGCCGCACGGGCGGCCGTGCTGGTGGTGACCGCCGCCGCCGGTGGCGCGGCGCTCGCCCTGGCGCCGTCCGGCGCCGCCCCGTGGACCCTGGCCGTGGTGCTGGCCGGATGGGCGTGCGTGGCCGTCGCCGTCCTCGTCGACCACCGCCTCGTCCAGAAGGCCCGCGCCGCCGCCGCCGAGCGCGAGTCCGAGGTGAGCCGCCTGCGCGCCGAGGCCGCCCGCCGCTCCGCCGAGATCTCCCACCTGGCCGGAGCCACCCTGCCCGCCGTGGCCGAGCGGCTCCGTGAGGGCACGAGCGCCGCCGACGTGCTGGCCGCCGTGCCCCCGCCCTCCGACCCGCAGCTCTCCCGTGTCACGCACGTCTTCGCCGCCACCGTCGAGGAGGACGTGCGGCGCGTGTTGACGCTCGAGGACGAGTACCGCGCGGTCCGGGACGAACTCGACCAGGCGGCGACCGAACACGACCGGTTCGCACGGGAGACGATGCCGGCCGCGATCCGCCGGCTCCGCGAGGGCCGCTCCGCCGACACCGTGCTCGCCGAGATCGAGCTGCCGCACCACCCCGCCCTGCGCGCCCCGGCGGAATCGTTCATCCGGGAACTCGCCCACAGCGAGCGGCGTGCCGCCGCCGCCCAGGCCGCCTCCGCCAAGGCGCTCAGCCGCGTCCAGGCCAAGGCCGTCCAGATGCTCGCGGACCTGCGCGAGATGCAGGAGCGGCACGGCGAGGAGGTCTTCGGCGACCTGCTCAAGCTCGACCACAGCACCTCCCAGCTCGGCCTGATGACCGACCGTCTCGCGCTGCTCATGGGCGGCCGTTCCAGCCGGGCCTGGAACAAGCCGATCAAGATGGAGAGCATCCTGCGCGGCGCCGCCGGGCGTATCGCCGCCTACCAGCGGGTGCGCCTGCACTGCTCCACCCGTACCGCGGTCGCCGGGTTCGCCGCCGAGGGCGTCATGCACCTGCTCGCCGAACTGATGGACAACGCGGCGAACTTCTCCCCGCCCATCGACGAGGTGCACGTCTACGTCGAGGACCGCAGCGCCGGCATCGTCGTCACCATCGAGGACAGCGGCCTGAAGATGGCCGACGCGGCGATGCGGCGCGCCGAGGAGGCCGTCACCGGCCGCGTCACCGACCTCGCCTCCCTCCAGGGCACCCGGCTCGGCCTGGCCGTCGTCGGCCGGCTCGCCTCGAAGTACGGCATCAGCGTCAACTACCGCCCGTCCTCCCGCGGCGGCACCGGCGTCGTCGTCCTGCTGCCCCTGCACCTGCTCGCCCAGCACCGCGAGCCGGCCCCGCACGAGACATCCGGGCGGGGCGAGTCCCTGGCCGGGCGCGGCGCCGCCGCCAGGGGCGTGCCCGTGCAGTCCCCGTCGGCGTCCCGCGCGTCCTCGCTCCCCGCCCGGGACCCGGACGCCCTGTCCTCCGCCGGCTCCCGGAGCGACGCGGACGCGCTGCCCAGCCGCAGCTCCCGCGACGCCGACGCCCTGCCCGTTCGCGGCTCCCACGGCGACCATGACAACGCTGCCGGGGCCCGCCCCGCGGCCGCCTCGCTGCCCTCCGCCTCCGAGTCCTCCGCCCGCACCGAGCGGTCCGGCACGCCCTCGGTCCCCGGCCAGGGACGGCACCGGCAGCCGGCGAGCACCACCCCGAACGGCCTCCCGGTCCGCGCCCCCGGCCGCACCATGGCGGAGGCCGAACGCGAGCGTGAGCAGCGCCAGTCGGCGGCCGCCCGCTCCGGCGACACGTCGGGCCGGCGCGGTGCGCGCGACGCCGGTTCACGGTTCGGCGCCTTCCACCGCGGCGCACGGCAGTCCGGCAACGGCGCAACCGGCACGCCCGGCGACTCCGGCACCGCACCCCTGCCCCCCGCGGCTCCCTAGTCCACCCCTCCCGTACGGCGCCGCGGCCCGGCCCCGTACGGCGTCCGGGGCGACGGCGCCCCTTCCCGCTCGAGCACGTGAGATAGGAGGAACGGGCCGGTGACCGGCCAGGCCGGACACCACCGTCCCAACACCCACCATGCAGACCACGACCACCGACAACAGCCTCAACTGGCTCCTGCAGGGTCTCCTGGAACGGACCCCCGGCGCACGGCACGCCCTGGTCCTCTCCCGGGACGGCCTCAAGCTCTGCTGGAGCGAGCACCTGACCCTCGACCTCGCCGACCAGCTCTCGGCCATCTGCTCCGGCATCCAGGCCCTCGCCCAGGGCGCCTCCATGGAGTTCGGCGACGGCACCGGCGGCGTACGGCAGTCGATGACCGAGTTCCACGGCGGTCTGCTGTTCATCGTGGAGGCCGGCGAGGGCGCGCACCTCGCCGTCGTCGCCGGAGAGGAGGCCGACCCCGGCGTGGTCGGGCACCAGATGATGGAGCTGGTCGAGCAGATCGGCGACCACCTGCGGGCCGAACCCCGAACCGAGGCCCCGGGGAGCGGCACCTCGTGACCCCCCGCAAACCCGTCGACACGGGTGACCCGGACCGGCTCTACACCGTCACCGGCGGCCGCAGCCGCGCCGACGAGTCCTTCGACCTGGTCACCCTGATCGTCAGCGAGAGCGCGCCGACGCCGGGGATGCAGTCGGAGCACGCCCGGATCCTCGAGCTGTGCGAACACCCCGTCGCCGTGGTCGAGATCGCCGCGGAACTCGGGCTGCCGGTCACGGTCGTCCGCATCCTGCTCGGTGACCTGCTGGACACCGGGCGCATCACCGCGCGCCACCCGCGCGCGGCGGCGTCCGTCGCCTCCCTGCCCGATTCCGCCCTACTCCAAGAGGTGCTCCATGGACTCCGCAACCTCTGAGCTGCCCACCCACCGCACACCGCTGCGCGACACCGCGGAGACGGGACTGAAGATCGTCGTCGTGGGCGGGTTCGGCGTGGGCAAGACGACCCTGGTCCGTTCGGTGAGCGAGATCCGGCCGCTGAACACCGAGGAGGTGATGACGCAGGCCGGCGTCGGCGTCGACGAGACCGACGGGCTGCCCGCGAAGACCACCACCACGGTCGCCTTCGACTTCGGGCGGATCAGCCTCAACGACCGCATGGTGCTGTACCTGTTCGGCGCGCCCGGGCAGGAACGCTTCTGGTTCCTGTGGGACCGGCTGTTCTCCGGCACCCTGGGCGCCGTCGTCCTCGTCGACACGCGCCGGATGGACGACTCCTGGTACGCCATCGACCGGCTGGAGCACCACGGCACACCGTTCGTGGTCGCCGTCAACCGGTTCGACGACGACGGCGTCCGGTACTCCCTGGACGAGATACGCCAGGCGCTCGCCCTTCCCGCGCACGTGCCGATGGTCGACTGCGACGCCCGGGTCCGGGCCTCCGGCAAGGACGTGCTGATCACCCTCGTGAACCACCTCCACGACCTGGCCACCGCCAAGGAGGCGACACTGTGACCGATCCGGCCGATCCCTTCGCGCAGCAGGCCCGCCCCGGAGACGGGCCGCCCCCGGGGTGCCCCGCGCATGCCGGCGCGGTCAGCCTGACCGGGCTGGACTTCCAGCAGACGCCCTCGGAGCTGTACCGCACGATGCGCCGCGAGCACGGCCCCGTCGCGCCGGTGCTGCTCGACGGCGGCGTCCCGGCCTGGCTGGTGCTGGGCTACACCGAGCTCTCCTACGTGACCAGCCACGACGAGCTGTTCGCGCGGGACTCCCGGCGCTGGAACCAGTGGGAGAACATCCCGTCCGACTGGCCGCTGCTGCCGTACGTGGGCTACCAGCCGTCGGTGCTGTTCGCCGAGGGCGACGAACACCGGCGGCGGGCCGGTGTGATCACCGACGCGCTGGAGGGCGTCGACCAGTTCGAGCTGGCCAACGAGTGCCTGCTGATCGCCGACGACCTCATCGCGCGGTTCGCCGGCAGCGGCCAGGCCGAGCTGATGTCCGACTACGTGCACCCCCTCCTGATGCGCGCCGTCGTGCAGATGTGCGGCATGCCGGCGACCGGTGAGGACACCCGCCGGCTGGTCGACGACCTGCGCATCTCCCTGGACGCGGCGGAGGGCGAGGACCCGGTCGCCGGGTACAACCGGGTGGGTGAGCGGCTGCGGCAGCTGGTCAAGGAGAAGCGGACGGCTCCCGGCCCGGACGTCACCTCGCGCATGGTGATGCACCCGGCGGGGCTCTCGGACGAGGAGATCGTCCAGGACCTCATCTCCGTGATCTCGGCGGGCGAGCAGCCGACGTCCAACTGGGTCTGCAACACGCTGCGTCTGCTGCTGACCGACGAGCGCTTCGCCGTGAACGTCTCGGGCGGCCGGCTCAGCGTCGGCGAGGCGCTCAACGAGGTGCTGTGGCTGGACACGCCGACGCAGAACTTCATCGGGCGCTGGGCGGTACGGGACGTGCAGCTCGGCGGCCGGCAGATAAGGGAGGGCGACTGCCTGGTCCTGGGCCTGGCCGCGGCCAACACCGACCCGCAGATCTGGCCCGAGGGCCACGTCGGCGCGGAGAACGCCGCGCACCTGTCCTTCAGCAACGGCGAGCACCGCTGCCCGTACCCGGCCCCGCTGCTGGCGGACGTGATGGCGCGGACGGCGGTCGAGACACTGCTGGAGCGGCTGCCGGACCTGGTGCTGTCCGTCGAGCCGGAGGAACTGGTCTGGCGTCCGTCGATCTGGATGCGGGGCCTGATGGAACTGCCGGTGCAGTTCACGCCGGTGGTGCAGTAGCCCGCACCGGGCGGCAGGCGGTATGACGACGGGCGCTGCCCCCGCGGCGGACCGGCCGGGACGGAACCGGCCGGGGGGCGGGGGCGGCGCGTGCGAAAGGGGGTCGCGGACCGCTGACCGGGTCAGCCCTGGACCGGCGTGAACCGGACGGGGAGGCTCTGCACGCCGCGGGTGAACACACCCTGCTCGGCCGGCCGGAACCCGTCGGCGAGACGGACGTCCGGCATGGCGTCGAGGAGCTGGTTCATGCCGGTCTCCACCTCGGCCTTGGCCAGCAGCGCGCCGACGCAGAAGTGCCGGCCGAGCGCGAAGGCCAGGTGGTCGGCGGCGGCGGAGAACGCCTTGGTGGTGGCGAGGTCCTCGCGGAAGATGTCGAAGCGGTCCGGGTCGGCGTAACGGCGCTCGTCGCGGTTGGCCGCGCCTATCAGGCAGGTGACGGTGGCGCCGGCGGGTATGGAGCCGCCGCTGAGGGTGACCTCCGTCGCGGACTGCCGCATGATCATGTGCACCGGCGGGGTGTACCGCAGGGTCTCCGCGAAGGCGCGGGGTATCAGCGAACGGTCGGCGCGGACGGCGGCGAGCTGGTCGGGGTGGGCGAGCAGGTTCGCGAAGATGCCGGCGATGGCCTTGTCGGTGGTCTCGCCGCCTGCGGCCAGCAGCAGGCTGCAGAACGCCTTGATGTCCTCGTCGCTCATCCGCACGCCGTCGACCTCGGCGCTGCACAGCACGGACAGCAGGTCGTCGCCCGGGTTCTCCCGGCGCTCGCGGATGATCGGCAGCATGTACTCGGCGAACTCCACGCGGGTCCGCTCACCGGCCGCCGTCACCTCGGGGTCGCCCGCCAGGTTGCCGAGGAAGGCGATGACGGCGGTGTACCAGCGGTGGAAGCGGGGGTGGTCGGCCTTGTCCAGGCCCAGCATGTCGGCGATGACGTTGACCGGGAAGCGGGTCGCGTAGTCGTCGACCAGGTCGGCCGAGCCCTTGTGGCGGAAGGCGTCGATCAGTTCACGGGAGTTGCGCTCGATGACCGGCAGGAACTTCTGCTCCAGGTCGCTGCCGCGGAAGGCGGGCGCGACGAGGGCGCGGCGGACGGCGTGCTCCCGCCCGCTCATCTGCAGGATCGTCCTGCCGTGCACCGGTTCGAGCTGCCAGGCGTAGTTGTCGGTGGTGAACTCGCCGGCCTTGTCCTTGAAGACGCGCTCGACGTCCTCGTAGCGCGAGACGATGTAGCTCTTGGTCGCCTCGTGCCAGAGGAGGGGCGCGGTCTCCCGCATCACGCGGTAGGCCGGGTAGGGGTCGGCGGCGAACTCGGGCGAGAGGATGTCGGGCACCTGCTGGGCGGTGGACATGGGGCTCCCTGCGATCGTGACTCGTGTACCGCACAAGGTTATTGATCATCTGTCAGCGGCGACAGACCGCCCGATGACCGGATCCGCTTGAACGATGAACAGACCGAAAATCGCCCCTGCGGCGCCCTCTCGGAGGGCTCCCGTCACGGCGCTCCCGCACGAGATCCCTGCCGTCCGGAAGGGCCGCGCTCTCGTGACAGTACGAGTGTCAGACGCTCCGCTCCGAGGAGGCCAGCAGCCCGAGGAACCCCGCCCACGCGTCACGCGACACCGTGACGACGGGCCCGGCGGCGTTCTTGGAGTCTCGGATGTGCGCACCTGCCGTAGCGGCGGCAACCTCCGCGCATTCGTCTCGCCCTCCTCCCCACCGGACCCCGCTGCGCCACCGTCCGCGTCGAGGTCGCCGACACCCGGGGCGAGCGGGTCCCAGCCCGGCCGGGCGGCCCTGGGCCCGGAATCCCCGCCGCCGGTGGAACCGGCCGGGCCTCCTCCTGGTCGCCGCGCCGGCCGCCCGCTGGGACTGGCGCCCACGGCCGGACGGCCCGGGCAAGACGGTCCGGGCGGAGTACGAGATCACGGCCCCTGCCGAGGTGCGCCGCATCGCCGAGCATGCTGAACACGGGTGGCTCAACGGGCTGGCCGACGACGCCGAGACCGAAGGGCAGGAAACTTCGCGTCGCCCGCGTTCGTGGGCGTAGTACTCTGTAGTACATGGAGACGACCGCGCGTGACTTCAATCAGAACGCCTCAAAGATTCTCGCCGCGGCTGAGCGGGGCGAGCGGATCACCGTGACCAAGAACGGGCGCCCGGTCGCCGTCCTGTCGCCGGTCACGGAGGAGCCGGTGCCCGATCACCCCACGGACCCGATGGGCGACGACGACATCCCTGTGTTCCACAGCGGCACCAGGATCGACTGGTCCCAGGGTCGCGGCTCGTATCTGGAAGGCTTCGGCGCGTGACCGTGCTCATTGCCGACACCTCGGGTCTGTTCTCCCTGTTCGACGCGGACGCCCCCGAGCATGCTGCCTGCCGCAAGGCCGTGGCGGACGCCTCCCATTTGGTGGTGAGTCCGCTGGTCCTGGCCGAGCTCGACTACCTGTTGAGTACCCGGATCGGGCCCGAGGCCGCGCGGCTGGCGCTGGGCCATGTCCGGGACCAGGCAGCCGTACGCCGGTACGCGGTCCCGGAGATCGAACCGCACCTGTCGACGGCACTCGTCACCATGCGCAGGTATCCGCAGATCGGCCTCACGGACACGATGAACGTGGTGATGGCGGCCGAATACCGCACGGACGCGATCCTCACCCTGGACCGCCGGCACTTCCGCATGGTGCGCCCCCTGACCGGGCACACCGCGTTCCGCCTGTGGCCCGACGACCAGTGAGGCCGAGGGGCGTTCGCCGGACAGGCAGTGCGCGACATGAAGGCCGAGATACCTGACGACGACGTTCGCGCCGGCCGAACCCGGCCCCCCGGTCCGCCGCGGCCTGGGGTCCGACGTCACCCGCCCGGGAGTCGTACGCGGAAAATGCGGCGACGGGCCCCCGCCGCCCGCGGTAGGTTCCCGCTGTTCGAAGGGGGAGCCCGTGACCAAGCTGAACCAGATCATCGCGGTCGAGAAGGGTGTCAAGAGCAAGTCGCTCCAGGACATCAACGCCGCGCACGCCAAGGTGCAGAAGCCGGCGCTGCTGGCCGGCATCTCGCGCACGTACCAGCCGAAGGACGAGGAGGGCGAGCAGCTGCCGCCCGAGTCCACGCGGGTGCAGGTGCAGGCCGAGGACGTGCTGCGCGACGTGTCCGCCTCGCTGACGCGGCTGTTCGACGTCACCGCGACCAAGGACTGGGCCAACTGCCGGGCCCGCGCGGACGTCACGGTCGACGGGCGGACGCTGGTCGCCGACGTCCCCGTCAGCTATCTGCTCTTCCTCGAGAAGCAGCTCGCCGAACTGCACGGCTTCGTCAAGAAGCTGCCGACGCTGGACGCCGCCGAGTCCTGGTCCCTCGACCCGTCCACGGACTGGTGGAAGACCGACCCGGTACGCACGATCCGCACCAAGAAGGTGCCGCGCAATCACGTCAAGGCGGAGGCCACGGAGAAGCACCCGGCGCAGGTCGAGGTGTACTACGAGGACGTGCCGATCGGATACTGGACCACCGTGAAGTTCTCCGGCGCCCTTCCGGCGCGGCGGGTGAACGAGCTGCTGGAGCGCGTCGAGAAGCTCCAGCAGGCCGTGAAGTTCGCCCGTGAGGAGGCCAACGGCGCCGAGGTCACCGACCAGCGGGTCGGCGACGCGGTCTTCGGCTACCTGTTCGGCTGACGCGCGGCGCGGCCACAGGTGGCATCCACGATCGCCCCCGCGTGCGAGCGCGGGGGTGCGCTACGGGGCGCGGGCCGGGTGAGGACCGGTTCGTGTCAGGAGCGCAAGCTGAAACTGAAGTTCAGCCTGAAGAGCGGTCCGTCGCAGAGGCGGCCGCGGTCAATCTCAGACTCTCGCTCCAGTCTCAGCATCGCCGCCGATCGCCGGACCGAACGGGGACGGACGAACGCCGTCGGATGCGAGTTCGACTCTCGCCTGCGCCTCTGTCACGGCGCGGTAGTTCAAAGGAAGAACACGACGGCCTGACGACTGATCCGTTCTCACGCGCCGCCGGCGTGCGAATTGGGTGGCATCCCCAGGGGCCCGGGAGCTGGATACGACTCCCGGGCTCCGCCACGTCGTGACCCCACGGGAGGGTGGGCTCGTGACCTACCTCGCCGTGTTCGGGAAGAAGGCCGGCCAGGCCGTCGACCGGGACGATCTGACGCGAGCCCTCCGCATGCACTGGCCCGACGCGCGGATCTCCGTGACCAGCCCCGGCGCACCCGGACGCGAAGTACGGGACGTGACGTGGCAGTACGAGGAGGCGGGCGACCGCCTCGAAGGCCGCTCCCACGCCGACGGCACCTGCCTCTACCTCGAAGGCCCACTGCACCTCGCGGTGCGCTTCGCGTGCTGGTACCGGCGTCTGGTCCCGGCGACGGAGGAGCTGATCTTCTGCGACGACACGTACGGCTTCGCGGTACCGGTCACGGTGGGGGCGACCCCCGGGAGCGTCGAGCGGGCGGTGACAACGGACGAGTGACTCCCCGCGTCCCGTCTCCCGCCGGAGTTCGACGACCCCCTTGCCCTGGCGCGCACTCCAACTCCTACCGTCCCCCGCATGGAGTTCACACGCACACTGGGACGCAGTGGTATCCAGGTCAGCGCGCTCGGGTTCGGGTGCTGGGCGATCGGTGGGGAGTGGCAGGACCGGGCCGGGCAGCCGCTCGGGTGGGGGAAGGTCGACGACGAGGAGTCCGTGCGGGCGATCCGGCGGGCCCTCGACCTCGGTGTCACCTTCTTCGACACCGCCGACGTCTACGGCACCGGGCACAGTGAGCTGGTCCTCGGCAGGGCGCTCGGCTCGCGGCGTGACGACGTCGTCGTCGCCACCAAGTGGGGCAACCTCTTCGACCCCGGCACCCGCACCCTCACCGGCTCCGACGACTCCCCGGAGCACCTCCGCCGTGCCCTGACCGCCTCCCTGCGCCGGCTCGGCACCGACCACGTCGACCTCTACCAGCTGCACCTCGCCGACGCCGACCCCGGCCGGGCGGCCCGGCTGCGGGACGCGTGCGAGGAGCTGGTGGCGGAGGGACTGGTCCGGGCGTACGCCTGGAGCACCGACGACCCCGCACGCGCCGCCGTCTTCGCCGAAGGGCCGCACTGCGCCGCCGTGCAGCACGCGCTCAACGTCCTCGACGACGCCCCCGAGATGCTCCAGCTCTGCGAGGAGGCAGATCTCGCGTCCGTCAACCGCAGCCCGCTCGCCATGGGCCTGCTGACCGGCAAGCACCGCAGCGGCCGGCCGCTCGAGGCCGGGGACATCCGCAGCCGTCCGCCCGCCTGGCTGCAGGGGTTCGGCGACGGCAGGGGCGCCGACCCCGAGTGGCTGGCCCGCGTCGACGCGCTGCGGGACGTCCTCACCAGCGGCGGCCGCACCCTCGCACAGGGCGCCCTGGCCTGGCTGTGGGGCCGCAGTCCGCGCACCGTGCCCATCCCCGGCTTCCGCTCCGTCGCCCAGGCCGAGGAGAACGCCGGCGCGCTCGCCAAGGGGCCCTTGACCGGACAGCAGATGGCGGAGGTCGAGCACATCCTCCAGCGCAAGCGGCAAGCGACAGGGGCCGCGTGAGACGTGCGGCAGCCGTTCCACCCGCCGGTGTGCACCCGCGGTCCCGCGCGGGGCCACCCCCAGCCGGCGGTGTGGAACGGCTGCCGCCTCCCCCCTGGATGTGGCTCAACGGAAGACCGCTACCTCAACTGTGAAGCTTTGGTGCAGAGAAGTTGAGCATAGGTTCTCCACCGGCCGCAATGGTGCGGATGTATTAATTCCGGTTGTGGGGATCGCGGTGCGCCGAGCGGCGCGCCGCCGGTGCGCACGCCTCAGCCCCGCCCCACGTACGGCATCCCCGTCGCCAGCACCGTCGCGAACTGCACGTTCGCCTCAAGCGGCAGTTCCGCCATGTGCCGCACGGTGCGCGCCACGTCCGCGACGTCCATCACCGGCTCCGGCGCGATCTCCCCGTTCGCCTGCACCACCCCGGTCCGCATGCGCTCCGTCATCTCCGTCGCCGCGTTCCCGATGTCGATCTGGCCCACCGCGATGCGGTACGGACGGCCGTCCAGCGCCAGCGACTTGGTCAGGCCCGTCAACGCGTGCTTCGTGGCCGTGTAGGCGACCGACCGCGGGCGCGGGACGTGCGCGGAGACCGACCCGTTGTTGATGATCCGGCCGCCCTGCGGGGTCTGCCCCTTCATCTGCCGGTACGCCGCCTGCGCGCACAGGAACGCCCCGTTGAGGTTGGTGTCCACCACGTGCCGCCACGCCTCGTACGGCAGCTCCTCCACCGGCACCCCGCCGGGGCCCGACGTACCGGCGTTGTTGAACAGCAGGTCCACCCGCCCGAAGCGCCCGACCGTCGCCGCGAACAGCGCCTCCACGTCCTCCGGTCGTGACACGTCCGTCGGCACCACCAGGGTCTCCCCGCCGGCCGCCCCCGCCGTCTCCTCCAGCGTCGTCGACCTGCGCCCCGCCAGCACCACCGACCAGCCCCCGCGCAGCAGTTCACGGGTCACCGCGCGTCCGATGCCGGAGCCCGCCCCGGTGACCACCGCGACCCCGGTCCGTCCGCCCCGTCCGTCCGTTTCCTTGGCGTTCATGGCACCGCAGCGTAGGCGAGGGCTCGCCATGCGGACCTCATACGACCGTCACCCGGATGCTGTGTACGCGTCAACACTGCGTCGTCCCCGGCCACTGCAATTCCTCCCGCACCCACTCGTCCGCCAGGGGAGGACCCATGACGCAGGACCTCACGACACCCCACGCCTGCCCGTCCCACGCCCCCGAACTCCGCGCCGTCGCCCGCCACATCGGCCGCCGCCGCTTCCTGACCGCCACCGGCGCCGCCGCCGCGCTCGCCTTCGCCGTCGGCGTGCCCGGCGCGGGCACCGCGGCCGCCGCCGAACTGGACACCGCGCAGCTCACGGACGACCCCTTCACCCTCGGCGTCGCCTCAGGCGACCCGCACCCCGACTCGGTGCTGCTGTGGACCCGCCTCGCGCCCGTCCCGTACCAGGCCGACGGCGGGCTGCCCGCCCGCCGCGTCACCGTGGAGTGGGAACTCGCCCTCGACACCCGCTTCCGCAGTGTCGTCAGACGCGGGAAGGCCACCGCCCACCCCGAGTTCCACCACACCGTGCACGTCGAGGCCGGCGGGCTCGCCCCCGGCCGCGTCTACCACTACCGCTTCCGCGCCGGCCGCTTCGTCAGCCCCGCCGGCCGCACCCGCACCGCCCCCGCGCCGCGCAGCCGCGCCGCCGAACTCTCCTTCGGCATCGTCTCCTGCCAGCGCTACGACCAGGGCTACTACACCGCCTACCGGCACCTCGCCGAGGAGGACCTCGACGTCGTCCTCCACCTCGGCGACTACCTCTACGAGTACGCGGTGAACGACGCCGCCGGCGCCCGCGCCTACCCGGCCGGCACCCTGCCCTCCGGCCTGTTCAACCATGAGACCGTGACGCTGGAGGACTACCGGCTGCGGTACGCCCTCTACAAGTCCGACCCCGACCTCAGGGCCGCGCACGCCGCACACCCCTTCGTCGTCACCTGGGACGACCACGAGACCGAGAACAACTACGCCGGCGACACCCCCGAGAACAGCGTCCCGCCGGAGGAGTTCCTGCTGCGCCGGGCCGCCGCCTACCGCGCCTACTGGGAGAACATGCCGCTGCGCCGGCCCCAGCGCCCCGAGGGCCCCGACCTGAAGCTGTACCGCCGGCTGCACTGGGGCAGGCTCGCCCAGTTCGACGTGCTCGACACCCGCCAGTACCGCTCCAACCAGGCCTACGGCGACGGCTGGCAGCACCCCGGCCCCGAGTCCGAGGACCCCTCGCGCACCCTCACCGGCGCCGCCCAGGAGCGCTGGCTGCTCGACGGCTGGCGCCGCTCCGACGCCGTGTGGAACGTGGTGCCCCAGCAGGTCACCTTCTCCCGGCGGCTCGACACGCCCACCCCG
Source organism: Streptomyces sp. GB4-14 (assembly GCF_022696125.1). Taxonomy (NCBI): domain Bacteria; kingdom Bacillati; phylum Actinomycetota; class Actinomycetes; order Kitasatosporales; family Streptomycetaceae; genus Streptomyces; species Streptomyces sp. GB4-14. The sequence continues at coordinate 4,744,101 of NZ_RZHO01000002.1, forward strand.
CCCGCCAAGGTCTCCATGGACTCCTGGGACGGCTATCCGGCCTCCCGCGAGCGCGTCCTGGCCGGCGCGCAGGCCGCCGGCGTCGAGAACCTGATGGTCCTCACCGGCGACGTGCACGTCCACTACGGCTTCGACATCAAGCGGGACTTCGCCGACCCCGGCTCGAAGACCGTGGGCACCGAGATCGTCACCACCTCGGTCACCAGCGGCGGCAACGGGTCGGCCAGGCCCGCCAACTACGACAACCTGACCGCCGCCAACCCGCACATGCGCTTCTACAACGGCCTGCGCGGCTACACGACCGTGACCCTCGGCCCGGAGCGGGCGCGCGCCGACTTCAAGACGGTCTCCCACGTCACCACGCAGGGCGCGCCGCTCACCACCGCCGCCTCCTTCGTCACGGAGGCGGGGGACCCGGGGCTCAAGCCGGCGTGACCGCCGCGCCGTTCGTGTCCTCGCCCGGGTAGCGGACGCCGACGCGGTCCCGGATCGCGTCGAGCGTCCGCATCACGGCGAGCGTGCCGTCCAGCGGGACCACCGGCGACTCCGTCTCCCCGGCCCGCAGCGCCCGCATCACCTCCGCCGCCTCGTGCTTGAGGCTGGCCCTCGGGCCGTCGGCCGGGTCGGCGGCGAACTCCTCGGCGTCCCGCCCGTCCCGGTGCAGCACGAACCGCTCCGGGAAGAAGAAGCCGTCCGGGATGTCGATGCGGCCCTCCGACCCGGTGACCGAAGCGGAGGTGGCCGTACCGCCCACGATGGAGCAGTGCACCGAGGCGAGGGCGCCGTTCTCCCAGGAGAGGAGCGCCCCCGTCTGCAGGTCGACGCCCTCCTCGGACAGCGACGCGCGCGCCGCCACGTCCGAAGGCTCGCCGAGCAGCAGCTGGGCGAACGACACCGGGTACACCCCGAGGTCCAGCAGCGCGCCGCCGCCGAGCGCGGGGTCGCGCAGCCGGTGCGTGGCCGGGAACGGGCCCGCGAGGCCGAAGTCCGCCTGCACGTGCCGTACTTCGCCGATGGCGCCGTCGGCGACCAGGGACTTGAGGCGGCGCACCATGGGGTGGCAGTACATCCACATGGCCTCCATCAGGAAGCGTCCGCCGTCCCGCGCCAGCGCGACCAGCTCGGCCGCCTCGCGCGCGTTGAGCGTGAACGGCTTCTCGCACAGCACGTGCTGTCCGGCCTCCAGCATCATCCCGGCGGCCGCGCGGTGCGCCGAGTGCGGGGTGGCGACGTAGACGACGTCGAGACCGTCGTCCGCCGCGAGCGCCTCCCAGTCGCCGTAGGCGCGCGGTATGCCGAACCGGTCGGCGAAGGTCTTCGCCGACTCCACCGAGCGGGACGCCACCGCGACGACCTCGGCGTCGGGCATGTCCACCAGGTCCGCCGTGAACGTCGCGGCCATGCCGCCGGTCGCCAGGATCCCCCAGCGCACCTTCTGCTCTGTCATCCGTCCCACCCTGATCGTGTCGTTCGCCGTATCGTCGACGATGGCCGATGGAAGCGCTCCCATGACATCGCCGTCGACGCCGAGCACTCCGTACGAGCTGAGAGCATAGGGAGCTGTCGGCGTGAAAAGGGAGGGGCACATGCCCGAGGGCGGGGCGTCCATATCGAAATCGACCCATGACGGGGCACCGGGGGCGGGGGCAGTGGCCCCTCCGGGCGCGGCGGCGGCTCCGCCGGGACGGCGCACCGGCGGCGGGGCGTCGCGGGCCGGTCTGCTGGTCACCTTCATACTGGGCGGCCTCACCGCCGTGACGCCGCTGGCGATGGACATGTACCTCCCTGCCCTGCCGGAGGTCACCCGGTCGCTGAGCGCGCCCGCCGCGACCGTCCAGCTCACTCTCACCGCCTGTCTGGCCGGCATGGCGCTCGGGCAGCTCGTGGTCGGCCCGATGAGCGACCGCTGGGGCCGGCGCCGGCCGCTGCTCGTCGGTCTCGTCATCTACGTCGTGGCCACCGCGCTGTGCGCCTTCGCGCCGACCGTCGAACTCCTCGTCGCCTGCCGGCTGGCGCAGGGGCTCGCGGGCGCGGCCGGCATCGTCATCGCGCGGGCGGTCGCCCGCGACCTGTACGACGGCGTCGCCCTGGCCCGCTTCTTCTCGACCCTCATGCTGATCTCCGGCATGGCGCCGATCCTGGCGCCGCTGATCGGGGGTCAGGTGCTGCGGTTCACGGACTGGCGGGGCGTCTTCGTCGTCCTGACCGTCCTCGGCGTGCTGCTGACGGCGCTGGTGTGGACCAGACTGCCCGAGACGCTGGCCCTCGCCGACCGGCACGGCGGCAACGTCCGTGAGGCCCTCGCGCCGATGCGCCGGCTCCTCGCCGACCGGGTCTTCACCGGCTACATGCTCACCGGCGGCTTCGCCTTCGCCTCCCTCTTCTCGTACGTCGCGGCCTCCCCGTTCGTCATGCAGGAGATCTACGGCGCCTCCCCGCAGACCTTCAGCCTGCTGTTCGGGCTCAACTCGATCGGCCTGATGATCATGGGCCAGGTCAACGGGAAGATCCTGGTCGGACGGGTGCGGCTGGACAAGGCGCTCGGCGCGGGACTCGCCGTCGTGGTCGCCGCCGCGACCGCGCTGCTGCTGATGTCGCTGGGCGTGTTCGGCGAGACGGGCCTGGTGCCGGTCGCCGTGGCGCTGTTCGTGCTGATGTCGTCCATGGGCGTCGTCATGCCCAACACCCAGACGCTCCCGCTGATGCGGGCCCGGCACGCGGCCGGCTCCGCGTCCGCCCTGCTCGGCACGACGTCCTTCCTCATCGGCGCGATCGCCTCCCCGCTGGTCGGCATCGCCGGTGAGGACACCGCCGTCCCGATGGCCGTCGTCCAGCTGGCCTCCGCCCTGGTGGCGACGGCCTGCTTCCTGGGAATGTGCCGCCCGTGGAAGAGCGGGACGAGCACGATGGGCGGGGGCGTCTGAGCACCCCGCGACTGCGCCGGGGCACCCCGGAACGCGCCGGGCTGGACGCCGGGGAACTGCGGCGTCTGGTCCAGGAGGTACGCGCCCGCACCGAGGGGCCACGGCCCTGGGCCGCGGGCGCGGTGGTGGTCGTCGGTCGCGGTCCGGTGATCGCGGTGGAGGAGGCGGCGGGCTGGGCGGTGCGGTACGCCCGCCACGACGAGCGGACGGACGCGCCGGTCGAGCTCCCGCCGGAGCAGCGGGTGCCGACGACCGTGGACACCCCCTTCGACCTGGCCTCCGTGACCAAGCTGTTCACCACGGTGGCCGCGGTGCAGCAGATCGAGCGGGGCACGCTGGGGCTCGACGCGCGCGTCGGCACGTACCTGCCGGACTTCACGGGGGCCGTACGGCACGGCGTCACCGTGCGCCACCTGCTCACCCACACCTCCGGGCTGCGCCCCGAACTGCCCCTCCACGACTGTGCCGACGACGCGGAACGCCTGGCGATGCTGCGCGCGGAACGGCCCGTCGCGGCGCCCGGCACGTACTGCTACTCCGACCTCAACATGCTGCTGCTCCAGCACGTCCTGGAGCGGCTCACCGGCCGCACCCTCGACGTCCTGGTGCGCGACGGCATCACCCGGCCGCTCGGCATGGACGCGACCGGCTTCGGCCCGTGCCCGTCCGCGGCGGCGACCGAGGACCAGCGGCGGCCCTGGGCCAAGGCGGACCGGGGGATGCTGCGGGGCGAGGTGCACGACGAGAACGCCTGGGCGCTGGGCGGGGTCGCCAGCCACGCCGGCCTCTTCTCCACGGCGGGCGACCTGGCGGTCTTCTGCCGCGCCCTGCTGGCGGGCGGTTCGTACGGCCCGGCCCGCGTCCTCGGCCCGGACCACGTGGACCTCATGCTCCGGGCCCCGGGCCTCGGCTTCGCCGTCGACCAGCCCTCCTTCATGGGCGCCCTGGCAGGCCACGGCGCGGCGGGCCACTCGGGCTTCACCGGCACGTCCGTGGTCCTGGACCGAGCCACGGACACCTTCCTCGTCCTCCTCGCCAACACGGTCCACCCCCGCCGCCCGACCCCACCCGACAGCACACCCCGCGCGGAGGCGGCCACGCGGGTGGCACGGGCGGTGCGGGGGAGGTGACGGCGCCTGCCTCTGCGGGCGGCCCCGGTCACGAGTGACGCCGCGGCTCCGGAGTCCGCACGTCGTGGACGCGGTGACGCCGTGCCGCCCTCGCGGCGGCTGCCGGCCCCACCCCGCAGCGCGCGGGGTGCCCGGGCCTGCGCGCCCGCGGCTCCGCTTCCGAGGGGGCGTGTCGGCACACACCCTCCAGGCGTCGCCGTGGTTCGGGGCCGCACGGGCCGAAGGCTGGGGGGTGGCCCCCGGTGCTGGTGGCTTCGGCCCCGGCTGAGTGGGCCCTTCTGCCTGCGGGGGGTGCGGTGCGCGCTCCGCCGGGGGTACCGATGTGGTCCTGGGGCTCTCGTGGGTCGAGGACCGGGCGTACGGGCGCCCCGCCCCCTCGTCGGGGGAGTTGGCCACTCGGCACCGACGCATCGAGCGGCGCCTGCCCCGCCCCCTCGCCGCGACGAGCTGCGTACCCCCGGCCCGCGGGGCCGCGCGCGGGACAGAGGCCCCCGGAGGGGGCAATAGAATCTCCGGGTGAACGCCCCCGCCCCCCTCCCCACCGCCGACTCCCTGCGTGCCGCCCTCAGCGGGCTGCTCGACGGGATTCCGGCGCGGCAGGCCGGTCAGGCCGTCGAGCGGCTGATCGGTCACTACCGGGGCGCCACCCCCACCGACGCCCCCATCCTGCGCGACCGCGCCGACGTGGCCGCGTACGCCGCGTACCGGATGCCCGCCACCTTCGAGGCGGTGCACGCGGCGTTGCGGGCCTTCGCCGACGCCGTGCCCGGGTGGGCGCCCGGGAGCCATGTCGACGTGGGCGGCGGGACCGGCGCGGCGGCGTGGGCGGTGAGCGCGACGTGGGACGGGGAGCGTCCGGTGACCGTGCTGGACTGGGCCGCGCCCGCGCTCGACCTCGGCCGTGAACTGGCCGCCGGTCACCCCGCCCTGCGCGGCGCCCGCTGGGAGCGCGCCCGGATCGGGTCCGCGCTCACCCTGGAGCCGGCCGACCTCGTCACCGTCTCCTACGTGCTCAACGAACTCACCGCCCCCGACCGGGCGGCGCTCGTCGACGCCGCCGCCGGCGCCGCGCGGGCCGTGGTGATCGTGGAACCCGGCACCCCCGACGGCTACGCCCGCATGATCGAGGCCCGCGAGCGTCTGGTCGCCGCCGGATTCCGCGTGGCCGCGCCCTGCCCGCACAGCGCGGCCTGCCCGATCGTGCCCGGCACGGACTGGTGCCACTTCTCGGCACGCGTCAGCCGCTCCTCGCTGCACCGCCAGATCAAGGGCGGCACCCTGGCCTACGAGGACGAGAAGTTCAGCTACGTCGCCGCGACCCGGCTGCCGGTCACCCCGGCCTCCGCCCGCGTCGTCCGCAAGCCGCAGATCCGCAAGGGGCAGGTCCTCCTCGACCTCTGCGAGACGGACCCGGCCCTGCGGCGCACCACGGTCACCAAGCGCCACGGCGCCCTCTACCGCGCCGCGCGCGACACGGACTGGGGCGACCCGTGGCCGCCGCGGTCCGCGCAGGACTGACGGCCGTCAGCCCTGCTCCTTCTCCTGACCCGCCTCGCCCTCCTGGCGCGCGTCGCGCTGTTCCTGGAGCTTGCGCAGCAGCGCGCGCTTCTGGGCCTGGGGGTCCATGCCGCCGCCGATGCGGCCGGCCGGGCCTCCGCCGCGCAGGGCCTTGCGGCCCAGGTGCTGCCGGGTGCCACCGACGCCCAGCATGTTTCCGCCTCGAGCCATGAGGAGCTCCCTTCCGACAGTCGAAGCGCACGACAGACGCCCGACAGTCGACGGTAACGAAACGAGACGGTTCGTCTCGCTTTCCAGCCGTACCAGCGTCCGGCGAGACGCGGCGTCTTGTCAACCTGATAAATTCGGGCCATGGCCCAGAACCAGTCGTCCGCCCCCGACACCTCGCGCCGCAGCGAGCGGTCCCGTCGTGCCATCTACGACGCCGCCCTCGCCCTCGTCGCCGAGGTGGGGTACCCGAAGACCACCATCGAGGGGATCGCCACCCGCGCCGGCGTCGGCAAGCAGACGATCTACCGCTGGTGGTCGTCGAAGGCGGACGTGCTGCTCGAGGCGTTCCTCGACCTGGGCAACCAGGCCGCCGAGGCCGCCGGACACGTGCCGTACACCATCCCGGACACCGGGGACCTCGCCGCCGACCTGAAGAGCGTCCTGCGCGCCACGGTCGACGAGCTGGGCAACCCCGCCTTCGAGGCGCCCTCCCGCGCCCTGGCCGCCGAGGGCGTCGTCAACGAGGAACTCGGCCGCCGCTTCGTCGCCCAGCTCCTCGGCCCCCAGCTCCAGCTCTACGTCGACCGGCTGCGCACCGCGCAGGAGACCGGGGAGGTCCGCCCCGACATCGACCCGCGCATCGCCCTGGAACTCTTCGTCTCCCCGCTCGCCCAGCGCTGGCTCCAGTACACCGGCCCGATCACCTACGAGTACACCGACACCCTCGTCGACTACGCCCTGCACGGCCTCGCCCCCCGCTGAGGCCCGCCCTCACCGCCCCGTCACCGAGCTGACCGGCCCCGGCACCCGCGTCCGGTACCGTGCCAGCCGCCCCGGCGCGTCCGTGAGGACGCCGTCGCAGCCGAGCGCCAGGGCGCGGTCGCGCTGGGCCGGGGTGACGACGGTGTGCGCCCACACCCGCGGGATCCCCGACCGCACCGCCCGCCGCACATCCGCGTCCCGCGCGCGGACGTCGACGTCCAGCACGTCCACGAAGGAACGCCACCGCTCCGGCCGGTCGGTGCGCATCTGCTCGGCCGAGCGCCACAGCTGGGCCGGGAGCCCCAGCCGGTGCACCCGGTCCGCGACCCGGGGGTCGTTGGTGTTGACGAACACCGACCGGGTCAGCCCCCGCGCCCGGATCATCCCGGCCACCCGCTCAAGACCGGCCGGATCCTTCAGCTCCAGCATCAGCAGGATCCGCCCGCCCAGCCGGTCCAGCACCTCCTCGACCGTCGGCGGCCGCTCCGACCGCCAGCTCCCCGGCAGCCGGTCGCGCGGGCGCAGCCGCACCCCCTTCCACTCCTCCGCGTCCAGCTTCCGCACCTCCCCGCCCAGGAAGGTCGTCCGGTTCAGGGTCGCGTCGTGGAAGACCACCGGCGTGCCGTCCCGCAGTACCCGGGTGTCGAAGTCCAGCACCTGCGCCGTGCCGCGCCGGTACGCCGCCATCAGCCCTGACATGCTGTTCTCCGGCACCTCGCGCGCCCCGCCGCGATGCGCCACGTACGTCACCCGGGGCAGCGAGTCCACCGTCAGGGGGCCGTCGCCCCACTCCAGCGGGTGCGAGCCGCCGTGCCCGGTGAGCGTCATCGCGGCCAGGGACACCACGGACACCAGGGCGGCCGGCGCCGACGACGCGATCCACATGACCATGGCGCCACGGTAGGCGGGCTCATCAGGGCGAACCGTGCAATGACACCCGTTCCGCGGCCTCCCGGGGGATGTCCTGTTCGCCCCACCGGTCAGCTTGCGCCCGGTGCCGTCACCCTCGTCCCACCTGCGGTGATTACGGGCTCCGGGCCCCCGATGCGCACGATCGTGGGACCATAGGGCATGCTGGAGCGCACGACGGCGAGGCGAGGGGATAGATGAGCGCGGAGTTCGGCGGCCGGAGCGGCCGGCAGGGCAAACTCTCCCAGTGGCTGCGAGGACGCCGCCCGAAGCAGGCCGCCGGTGACGGCGGCCGTGAGGCCCTGCTGCTCGCCGCCGCCGGGGCGGGACTGCCGCTCGCGCCCGCCGCGCACCCCGCCGGCTACCGCTGTTCCTGCGACCGCGTGGGCTGTCCCACCCCCGCCCGGCACCCGGTGTCCTTCGCCTGGCAGACCCAGTCGACCACCGACCACGCCCAGATCGAGCGCTGGGCCCGCCACCAGCCGCAGGCCAACTTCATCACCGCCACCGGCATGGTGCACGACGTCCTCGACGTCCCCCTCGACGCGGGCCGCAAGGCCCTGGACCGCCTGCTGGAGGCCGGGGTCGACGTCGGCCCGGTCGCCGAGAGCGACGACGGCCGCCTGCTGTTCTTCACCCTCACCCGGGGCACCCCCGAGGACGAGGACGAGTGGTGGCCGTGCGAGCTGGACTGCCATCCGGAGACCATGGACGAGCATCCCGGACTGCGCTGGCACTGCCGGGGCTCCTACGTCCTCGTCCCGCCCGCCCGCCTCCCCGGCGACGACGACCCGTCGGTCCGCTGGGTACGCGGCCCCGAGCATCCGCTGCCCGACCCGCTGACCCTGCTGGAGTACCTCACGGACGCCTGCGCCCGGTACGCGGACGGCCGGCCCGACCCCACCGGGACCGCCTGGCCCCTCCGCCACTGAACCACTGACGCACGCCGGCCCGCGACGCCGCCGCTACTCGCCCTTCGCGGACGTCAGCCCCTGGATCCGCCCCAGCACCTCCACCGGACCGTCCGCCGGGTCCAGCGCCACCTCGTTCGAGACGAACTCCATCGTCAGCGACTGGCGTATCTCTCCGCTGGTCAGCGCCAGCACGTCCGCGTTCGGCGTCGGCACCGTCGCCCCGGCCGCCGCCGTCTGCTTCTCGAAGTGCCGTGTCGTGAAGAACACCAGCGCCCCGCCGTCCGCCGTGCGCAGCGCCAGCGGCGCGTAGTCGCCGTTCACCAGCGGCTCGTCGATGTACTGCGTCGCCAGACCCGGCCGCACCGACTTCTGCTTACGGGTGTCCCGCCACCCGCTGGTGTGCGGCCCCTCCCCGAAAGCGTCCCCGCCGTCCTTCAGGTACGTGGCGTACTTCTGGCTCAACTCGCCCGGCGCGACGGCGACATCGGTGGAGTTCGCGGGGACGGCCTCGGCCCAGCCGTCCTCGTCCGTCTTGAACTCCGGCACGTCGTCCGGGGAGACCAGCGTCAGGTACGCCACCTCCCACGGGTCGTCCAGCGCGTCGCGGGTGAACACCAGCAGCCAGCGGACGTCACCGCCCTTGTTGGCGGCCGTGTCGGCGAGGAACCAGCGCGGCCAGCCCGCCTTGGCGGGGATGGTGAACTTCGCGTCGGTCAGCTCCAGCGGGGCGTGAGCCGGGTTTCCGTCCGGGTGGTTGACCTTGCCCGCCTTGAGCCGCGCCCCGTCGATGTCGGCGAGCGCCCCGGTGGTGCGGTCGGCGTCCAGGGAGGAGTCGTACGCCTTGTCGGCGGCGTTGTACGCGGCCGTGAACTCCTTGAGCGCCTCGGCGGCTTCGGCGCGGGTGACCGCCGGGAGCACCTCGCGCTCGCCGTGCACCACCACACAGCCGCTCGCCGTGAGCGACAGCGCGGTCACGGAGGCCGCGACCAGCGCGGTACGGCGGGGCCCGCGGAGTCCGTGGAGCCTACGAAGATCCCTGCTCATCCGGTTGCTTCACCTTCCCCTTCCCGGAGGCGAACCCTACCGGGACGCCCGCACCGCCGGACGCGGGGACCGGTCAGAGCAGCCACTCCGTGACCTTGCCCACCGGGCGGCGCCGCACGTCCTCACCGCTCCCGCACGGGAAGCACCAGCACCGCCCCCGTCCGCGGATGCGGCAGAACCTCGACCGGCTGGTCGTAGACCTCCGACAGGAGGGACCCCGTGAAGATCTCCTCCGGAGGGCCGTCCGCCGCGACGCGGCCCGCGCGCAGGACCGCCACGCGGTGGGCGTAGGCCGCGGCGAGGCCGAGGTCGTGGAGGACCACCACCACCGCGTCCCCGGCCCGCGCCCGCTCCCGGCACAGTCGCAGCACCAACTCCTGGTGGCGCAGGTCGAGCGCGGCCGTCGGCTCGTCGAGCATCAGCAGCGGGGCGCGCTGCGCGAGCACCCGGGCGAGCGCCACCCGGGCCCGTTCTCCCCCGCTCAGCGCGGAGAACGGGCGCGCCGCGAACGCGGTCACCTCGGTCGCGGCCATCGCCTCGGTGACGGCCGCCTCGTCCTCCTCGGGCCGTGCGCCGGTCCAGGGCGCCCGGCCCATCCGCACCACTTCCTCGACCGTGAACGGGAAGGACAGGTTGGTCGACTGCGGCAGCACTGCGCGGCGCAGGGCGAGTTCGGGCGCGGACCACTCCGCGGTCTCCCGGCCGTGGATGCGTACGGCACCCGCGGCGGGCGGCAGATCGGCGGCCAGGACGCTCAACAGGGTCGACTTGCCCGCCCCGTTGGGCCCGACGAGCGCCAGCACCTCGCCCGCGCGGACCCGCACGCCCACGTCCGTGAGCACCTGGCGGTCGCCGAGCCGTACGGACACGCCCTCGGCCTCGGCGAGGACGTCACCGGGCGCGGCGGGGGCCGGCGGGACGGGACGATGACGCAGACGGATCATGCCCAGGGACCTCATGCCCAGCCTCCCTGCCTGCGCCGGGTACGGCGCAGCAGCCAGAAGAAGAACGGGCTGCCGAGCAGCGCCGTGAGGACACCGAGGGGGAGTTCGGCCGGTTCGGCGACCCTACGGGCCGTCAGGTCCGCCGCCAGCAGCACCAGCGCGCCCAGCAGCGCGCTGCCCGGCAGCAGGAAGCGGTGCCCGGGTCCGGCCACCATCCGCAGCAGGTGCGGGACGACCAGACCGACGAAGCCGATGATGCCGGACACGCTCACCGCGGCCGCGGTGAGCAGCGCGATCACCAGGACCAGCACGATCCGCAGCCGCTCCACGTCCACGCCCAGGTGGCGGGCGGGCCGCTCGCCCAACGCCAGCAGGTCCAGACGGCGGGCGTACAGGGGCGCGACGCCCAGCCCGAGCACCGCGCACGGCAGCACCGCCAGCACCTTCGGCCAGGTCGCCTGGGACAGCGAGCCGAGCTGCCAGAAGGTGATCTGGTTGACGGCGGCGGTGTCCGCGAAGAACAGGAACAGCCCGATCAGCGCGCCCGCGAAGGCGTTCACCGCGATACCGGTGAGGATCAGCGTCACCACCTCGGTACGCCCGCCCGAACGGGACATCGCGTACACGAGCAGCACGGTGGCGAGTCCGGCGACGAACGCGAGCAGCGAGACCGTCCAGTTGCCGGCGAAGTTCAGCCCGAGCGCGATGGCGGCCACCGCGCCGACCGCCGCGCCGGAGGAGACGCCGATGACACCCGGCTCGGCGAGCGGGTTGCCGAACACGCCCTGCATCAACGCGCCCGCGCACCCCAGCGACGCCCCGACCAGCAGGGCGAGCACGATGCGCGGAAAACGCACGTTCCACAGCACCGACTCGGCGACCCGGTCCAGTTCCGTGCCGCCCAGGCCCGTCCGGTGCTGCACGGAGGCGAGCACGTCCCCGACGGGCACGGGGTAGGCGCCGGTGTGGGCCGCCACGGGCACCAGCACGACGAGAGCCGCGATCAGCCCGGCCGTCAGCAGCCAGGGGACGCCGCGGCGCCGGTCGGGCGTATCGGCCTGCCGTTGGGGTCCTGTGCCGGACGGTGTCTTGGCCAGGACGCTCACCGCGCACCGCCGTCGCCGTGGAGCTGCTCCACGACGGAGGCGAGCACCTGGTCGGTGCGCGGGCCGTAGTTGAGCAGCACGCCGTCCTCGACGGAGACGATCCGCCGGTCCGTCCCGGCCGGGGTCTGGGCGATGCCGGGGATCTTCACCAGCCCGTCGACGCCGCCGACCGACTCCAGTCCCTTCGACATCACGAGCAGCGCGTCCGGGGCCGCCTTGACGAGGGCCTCACTGGTGATGGCGGTGAAGTCCTTCTCCAGGCCGGACGCGGCGCCCGCGTCCACCGCCCCGGCCGCCTCGATGAGCGAGGTGGCGCCGGAGCCCTTGCCGCCGATGAGATACACGGAGGCGGAGCCGCGCAGGTACAGGAAGGCGACCCGTGGCTTCTCCTTCTCCGCCGGTACGGACTCTGCGACGGTGGCGATGCGTTCCTCCGTACGCCGGATCAGCTCCTCGCCCGCGGACGGCACACCGAGCGACTCGGCGACGGCCTCGATACGCGGGCCGACGTCGTCGAGCCCGGTGGCGCCCTCGACGACGAGGACGGGCACGCCGGCCGCCCGGATCTGCTCCACGGCCTCGTCGGGGCCGGTGGTGGACTCGGCGATGACCAGGTCGGGGCGCAGGGACAGCACGCCCTCGGCGGAGACGTCATGGCCCCGGGTGACGACCGGCAGAGCGGCCGCCTGCTCGAAGGTGGCGGTGACGTCGCGGGCGACGACCCGGTCACCGAGGCCGAGGGCGAACACGATCTCGCTGAGGCTGCCGGACAGCGGGACGACCCGCTCCGCCTGCGCCACCGTCACCTTCCGGCCGTCGGCGGACCGGACGGTCACCGGGAGCCTCGGCCGGGGGGTGGAGGGCAGGGGCTCGACGCGGTCGGCCGTCCCCGCGGGGGCGGCCGCGGGGGAGGGGGAGGCCGCGTCGGAGGAGCCTCCGCACGCGGTCGTGGTGAGGGAGAGGGCGAGCACGGACAGCAGTGCTCCCGCCAGTTGTGTGCGCAAGCGTCGCACGGGTCCGTCCGTTCTTTCCGGCGATGGTGGATGTCGACCGAGGTGCAGCTTAGGTTAGCCTTACCTTCGTTCGCTACCGGCCCGGCTTCCGGGAGGACCTGCCATGCCCACGCGTCTTCGCGCTCTGGTCACCGTGCTCTGCGCAGCCCTCCTGGGCGCGCTCGTCCCGGCCACGACGGCGCACGCCGAGAGCCGTACCGTCCAGGGCGGCAGGCTCGACTGGGGCATCAAGACGTCGTTCCAGCGCTACGTCACCGGCCCCGTGGCGCAGGGCAGTTACGCCCTCACCGGGGGCGCGGCCACGGTCGGCGGCAGCGGCTTCCGCTTCCACTCGGCGACCGGGACGTACGACGGCGACACAGGCGCCTTCCGCGCCGCCTTCTCCGGCGGGGTGCACTTCGTGGGGCACCGCACCGACAGCGGAGCGCACCAGCTCGACCTGACCCTCAGCAATCCCACCGTGTCCGTATCGGGCGGCTCCGGCACGCTCTACGTGGACATCACCAGCAAGGCGAAGGACACCGGGGCGGTCACGACGTCCCGTCAGGTGCCCTTCGCCTCCCTCTCCCTCGGCGGCGTGGACATGCGCGGCGGCGGCACCTCCGTCGTGCTGGACAACCTGCCCGCCACCCTCACCGCCCAGGGCGCCACCTCCTTCGCCGGCTACTACACGGCCGGCACCGCCCTCGACCCGGTCAGCCTCTCCGCCGACGTCCGGCAGGCGCGGAGCACGGCGACCAAGAGCCCCGCCACGAAGAGCCCGCGGCCCACGAAGAGCGAGAAGGCGGGGAAGGCCGCGAACAACACCGCGCTCGTCGACGGAGCCGTCGACTGGGGCGTGCGCCGCACCTTCCGCGAGTACGTCACCGGGGAGATCGCCCGCGGCAGCTGGACCCTGACCTCCGGAGCCCTCGACGGCGGCGCCGTCTTCCGCTTCCCAGGCGGCCAGGGGACGTTCGAGCACCGCGACCTCACCGCGGCCTTCCGCGGAACCGTCCGCTTCACCGGCCGCCACGGCCTCGATCTGAGGATCGCCGGCGTCCGCGTCACCGTCGAGGACGGCAAGGGCACCCTCTACGCCGACATCACGTCTTCGGAGCACTCCGGCCGCAAGGTCCCGCTGGTCACCTTCACCGCCAGGAACCTCGAGGCGAATAACGGCCTCGTCACCGTCACCGAGGCCCCCGCGAAGCTCACCGCGCGGGGCGCGCAGGCCTTCGGCGGGATGTACCCGGCGGGCACGGCGATGGACCCGGTCTCCTTGGCCGTCGCCCTCACCGGCACCGTCGCACTCCCCGCCCTCCCCGATCTCGGCAGCGCCCCGACCACCACCCCGACGGCGTCCCCGTCCCCCTCCGACGCCTCGCCCGAGCCGGTCGCGCAGGACACCGGAACGGACGACGACGGCACGTCCCCCGTACTTCCCCTCTCCCTCGCGGCCGGAACCCTGCTGGTGCTCGCCGGCGCGGCCGCGCTCCTCGTACGCAGGCGCCGCGCAGGCAAGGACGCCGCGGACACCCCGCAGGACCACTGATTCCGTTCACCTCCAAGGAGGCACCCCCGCCATGTCCGCAAGACGACGCCGCTCCCTCGCTCTCGCCGCCGCGGTGGCCACGGCGGCCGCCCTCGGCGCCACCGCCGCCCCCTCCGCCTCCGCCGCCGAGGTGCCCCTCAACGGCTACGAACTGACCTGGGGCATCAAGGCGAGCTACCGCAACTACGTCGTCAACTTCGCGCAGGGCACCTTCACGCCCACCGAGGGTGCGGGCCAGGCCGAGAACAACGGTGCGTTCACCTTCACCGGCGGCACGGGCACCTACGACTCCACCACTCACGTCATGTCGCTCGGCTTCCGGGGCGAGCTGCTCGTCAAGTCGGAGAAGCACGGCTTCGAAATCGGCCTTTCCGACGTGAGGTTCGACAGCGGCAAGGGCGAGATCACCGCCGACGTCGAGCGGAACGGCACCACCGAGGACGACGTCCCGCTCGCCACCGTCACGGTCACCCGCGCGATGACCGACATGGCCACCACCCTCACCAAGGAGGCCGGCGAGGTCTTCGGCAGCGCCGGTTACGCGGGCGCGGAGGGCGACCCGCTGAGCATCGTGAAGAAGGCGGAGCCCGAGCCCGAGCCGTCCACCACCGAGCCCGCCACCACCCCTCCGGCGACCCCCACCACCGAGCCCGGGCCCACCCGTCCGGCCACCCCGACGGCCGGTCCGACCGCCTCGCCCACCACGCAGGCCCCGACGCCCGCCCCGAGCGCCACCGCCTCGCAGTCCAGCGCGCCCGCCACCAAGGGCGAGATAGCCGACGGCACCCTCGACTGGGGCGTGAAGCAGTCCTTCCGCACCTATGTCACCGGTCCCGTCGCCAAGGGCACGATCACCGCCTCGGACGGGGCCGCCCAGGCCTCCGGCAACGGCGCCTTCACCTTCCCCGACGCCACCGGCGCCTACGACACGGAGGCCGGCACCCTCGAGGCCGCCTTCGAGGGCGCGGTCGGCTTCAAGGGCCACGAGCACGACGGCGCCTACAGCCTCGACCTCACTCTCAGCGATCTGCGGGTGAGCCTCACGAAGGGCGAGGGCACGCTGTCCGCCGACGTCGCCGATCACGACGAGACCTCCCAGGATGTCGTCCTCGCCGACCTGGCCGCCCCGTCGGCCGCGCTCACCGCGAAGGACGACGTCATCACGCTCGACGGCGTGACCGCCACCCTCACCGAGGCCGGCGCCGAGGCCTTCGGCGGGTTCTACGCCGCCGGCGCCGAACTCGACCCGGTGAGCCTGGCCGTGGCCCTCACCGAGGGCGCGGAGCTGCCCGCCGGCACGGGCGGCGGCGGCAGCGGCGCAGGCACGGACGGCGGCTCGGACGCCTCCGGCTCCACCACCGGCGGTGTCGGCTCGACCATCGGCGGCGACCTGGGCGGCAGCCTCGCCGACACCGGTTCCGACGTCCCGGTCGGCGCCCTCGGCGCGGCGGCCGGCGCGGCCGTGGCCGCCGGAGCGGGCGTGGTACTCGCCCTGCGCCGGAGACGCCCGGCGGCCGAGTGAGCCACGGGGACGCATACGGTCCCCCTGCGACGCGTCGCCACGCGATACGGAAGGGCGCCCCTCACCCCGGGGGCGCCCTCTCCGCGTACCCCGATCAGCTCGCGAAGGCCGGCAGTGCGAACCGCTGCACGAGCGGGAAGGCGTCGTCGCGCGCGCTCTTGGCGTTCACCGAGTAGACGACCGTGCGGGACAGGTCCCGGGTGGCGCCCAGCACCGTGTGGTAGCCGGGCCGGGAGCCGGTCTTGCCCCAGATCTCCCGGCCGTCGATCACGAACCGCTGGAGCGCCATCCCGTAGGTGGCGCCGTCGACGTCCGGCACGGTGAGCATCTGGTCCAGCAGCGGCCGCGGGACGACCTTGCCGCCGAACAGGCCGAACACCAGGCGCTCCAGGTCGGCGGTGGTGGAGATCATGTCCCCGACGGCCCAGCGGTCGGACATGTTCCACTCGGTGACGTCGGTGGTCCGGCCGCCGATGTCGGCGTAGGCACGGTTGTGCGGCCCGTGGACGCGGGGGTCGGAGCCGCCGGGGAAGCCGGTGTGCCGCATGCCGAGGGGACGGAAGACCCGTACGGCCGCCTGGTGTTCGTAGCTGTCGCCGGTCACCTTCTCGATCAGCATGCCGAGCACGGTGTAGTGGATGTTCCCGTACACCTGTCGCTCGCCCGGGGCGTGCGCCGGCCCCTGGGCGACGGACGCGGCCACCACCTCCTCGGGGGTGAGCGTCTCGAACCGGTGGGCGTACATCTCCTCGGTCGTCGAGCCGAGGCTCGCGCCGGGGCGCAGCCCGCTGGTGTAGGTGAGCAGCTGGCGCACGGTCGGGGGCTCGGTGAAGGACGGCGGGAGCAGGTCAGGCAGATAGCGGCTGACGGGTGCGTCGAGAGCGACGCGCTTCTCCGCGACGAGCTGGAGCACGACCGCCGCGGTCACCACCTTGGTCGTGGAGCCGGCCCGGAAACGGGCCTGCGGCAGCACGGGCGCTCCCGTGTGCAGGTCCCGGACGCCCGCACCGCCCGTCCAGCGGCCCTTGCCGCCGACCCGGATCAGGGCCGCGGAGACGTCCCCGTCGGGGACCTCGGCGAGCGCCCGCTCCAGCGCGGTCGCGTCGAAGTCGGCGGTGCGGGGCGCGGAGACGGCGGGGGAGACCCGCGCGGGATGGGCGGCTGCCGTCCCGGCGAGGGGCACGAGCAGCAGGGACGTGGCCAGCAGGGCGGACACGGCCGTGGCGCGGGCACGGGCGGTGGTGCCTGAGGTCATGGAGGGGCTCCGATCGCGGCGGTGGGTGCTGCGGACGGGAACCATCCTGGTGATCAAGGGCGGCGCCGGGATCGTACGCGGTGACGAGGCCCGCCCCTGACCCGCCCCTCAGTAACTGACCTGCGCCGTAGGGGACTTCCCCGGGCCGTGACCCTGAGACGGCCGGCCGCCCGGACCGCGGGCGGCCGGGGTCCGGGGACGGTGCTTGAATGCCCCCGTGACTGCTTATGACGTGCTGCGTGTCTTCTGCGGCCCACGCGGCGGATACGGCAACGAACTGGGCGTCGTCCGGGACGGCTCGGTCCTGCCCGAGCCGGCCGGGCGCCAGGAGTTCGCCGCCGGACTCGGCTTCAGCGAGACCGTGTTCGTCGACGACCCCGAGCGCGGGGTGATCGACATCTACACCCCCACCACCCGCCTGCCCTTCGCGGGCCACCCCTGCGTCGGCGCCGCCTGGCTGCTCGACGTGCCCGAACTCGTCACGCCGGCCGGGGTCGTGGGCGCCCGGCAGGACGGGGAGTTCTGCTGGATCGAGGCACGCGCGGAGTGGGTGCCGCCGCGCACCCTGCGCCAGTACGCCACCGCCGCCGAGGTGGACGAACTGCCCGTGCCCCCGAAGGGCGAGTGGATCTACGCCTGGGCCTGGCTGGACGAGCCGGCCGGGCGGATCCGGGCCCGCGCCTTCCCCGGCCGGGACGACGGCATCGACGAGGACGAGGCGACCGGCGCCGCGGCGCTGCTGCTCACCGACCGGCTGGGCCGTGCCCTGAACATCACCCAGGGCGCCGGCTCGCAGATCCTCACGGCGCCGCAGCCGGAGGGCTGGACGGAGGTCGGAGGCCGGGTCCACCTGGAGCGCTGACCGGCACGAGGAGCGGGCGGCGCCGTCGAGGGTGCCGCCCGGCGTATCGCAATCCGGCTCACGCCGACAGCGGGAACTCCTCGCCCAGCGCGCGGAACACGTCCGAGTTCAGCGAGAACGCCCGCTTGCACTCGGTCACGATGCGCTGCTTCTCCAGGTCGTCCACGGCCACCCCGTCCAGCAGCGCGCGGTACTCCCGCTTGAACGCGGCCGGGTTGGGGATCCCCTCGAAGACGTAGAAGCGGACGCCGTCGCCCTTCCTGGCGAAGCCCCAGGTCCGCTCCGCCTTGTCGCGGATGATCTGACCGCCGGAGAGGTCGCCCAGGTAACGGGTGTAGTGGTGCGCGACGTACCCCGCCGGCCACTCGCGGGTCACGGTCGCCACCCGGTCCGCGTAGAGCCGCGTCGCGGGCAGGGCGGTCAGGGTCGCGCGCCAGTCCGGGCCGCGCAGATGCTCCAGGTCACGCTCCAGGGCGGCGAGCCGGAACAGCTCCGGGCGGATGAACGGGCCCGCCACCCGGTCCGACGCCAGGTCCTGCGCGCCTGACTCCAGTGCCTCGTACACGAACCAGAGCTGCTCGGTGTAGCGGGCGAAGGCGTCCACACTCAGCCGTCCGCCCAGCAGATCGGCCATGAAGGTCGAGGTCTCCGCCTCCACGTGCTGCTCGTGGGAGGCGGTGCGGATCAGGGTCGAGAAGGAGTCCATGCGCCGATCTTCTATGGTTAGGCTAACCTAAGTCAATGTCTTGCCGACGGCTTGTCGGGAACTTCCCCTCCATGCGCCGGGCAAACGGCCGGGGAGCGGACCTCCCGGGCAAGCGGAAGGGCCCGCGCTCCCGGAGGAGGCGGGCCCTCGAAGGCGTGGCGCGGACGCGCGGGCGTCACGGCAGGGTCAGGATGTCCGCCCCGGTGTCCGTGACCACCAGCGTGTGCTCGAACTGCGCCGTGCGCTTGCGGTCCTTCGTCACGACCGTCCAGCCGTCGTCCCACATGTCGTACTCGTGGGTGCCCAGCGTCAGCATCGGCTCGATGGTGAAGGTCATCCCGGGCTGCATCACCGTCGTCGCGTGCGGGCTGTCGTAGTGCGGGACGATCAGGCCCGAGTGGAAGGACGAGTTGATGCCGTGACCGGTGAAGTCACGGACCACGCCGTAGCCGAACCGCTTGGCGTACGACTCGATCACCCGGCCGATGATGTTGATCTGGCGGCCCGGCCTCACCGCCTTGATCGCGCGGTTCAGCGCCTCCCGGGTCCGCTCCACCAGCAGGCGGCTCTCCTCGTCCACGTCGCCGACCAGGTACGTGGCGTTGTTGTCGCCGTGCACCCCGCCGATGTACGCGGTCACGTCCAGGTTGACGATGTCGCCGTCGCGCAGCACCGTCGAGTCCGGGATGCCGTGGCAGATGACCTCGTTGACGCTGGTGCACAGCGACTTGGGGAAGCCGCGGTAGCCGAGCGTCGACGGGTAGGCGCCGTGGTCGCACATGTACTCGTGCGCCACCTTGTCCAGCTCGTCCGTCGTCACGCCCGGCGCGATGAGCTTCGCGGCCTCCTCCATCGCGCGGGCCGCGATCCGGCCGGCGAGCCGCATCGCCTCGATCGTCTCGGGCGTCTGCACCTCCGGCCCGGTGTACGGGGTCGGAGCGGGCTTGCCGACGTACTCGGGACGGCGGATGTTCCCGGGCACGGAGCGGGTGGGGGAGAGCTTCCCCGGTACGAGGAGTGACTGGCCAGACATGCCGCGAGTCTAATTCAGCGGCGATGGGGGACCATCTTCCGTGGCGAGAGGAGACGTCATGCCCCTGTTCAAGAAGCGCGCCGCCGGCAAACCCGGCGAGTGGTACTACTGCCTGGAGCACAAGAAGGTCGAGGAAGGGCCCGAGTGCCCGGCCAAGGACCGCTTCGGTCCGTACGCGAGCCGTGCCGAGGCGGAGCACGCGATGGAGACCGCCCGCGAGCGCAACCTCCAGTGGGAGAACGACCCCGCGTGGCACGACGCGCCGAAGGGCCGCGACGAGGACTGAGCCGCACGCGTCACCAGCGGGTCGGCGGCGGGGCGGTGAGCAGGTCGGCCAGCCGGGACAGCCGGTCCCGGAAACGGCGGCGGCCCCGGCGGGCGGGCAGCGCGTTCTCCCCGGCCGCCGCGCTCACCAGGTGCTGCACGGTGTCCAGGTCCAGCTCGGATCCGTCCGGGACGGGCAGCACCTCGTGCGCGAGCGCCGGCAGCTCGCCCGCCTCCGGACCCAGCGACAGCAGCGTCGCCCCGGCGCGGCGGGCGTCCGACACCCGCTCCAGCAGCGCCGCGGGCGGCTCGCCGGGCGCCACCACCAGCAGCGTCTCGCCCCGCCGCGCCGCCTCCAGCCGGCCGAGACCCACCGACAGGTGCGCCGGGTCCGTGGCACGCGCGTCGTGCCGCACCAGCGTCGGCGCCAGCTCCGGGGTGCCCGACCAGGCCGCCTCGTCCACCAGATGCGCGGCCAGGTGCCACGGCTCGTACTCCGGCGTGCCCACCAGCAGCAGCCCGCCGCCGTGCGACACCACCGACCCCCGCAGCGTCCCCGCGAAGTGCCGGGTCGCCCCCAGCCACTCCGTCCCCGCGAGCACTTCCCTCAGCAGCGCCACCCGTACGGCATCCATGCCGCCGCATCCTGCCCCCAACGGCACGCCCGCGTCCCGGTGTTCCGGGAGGGTTCGCCCGACCCGGGGACATGGGGCCGACACCGGCGGGGCCCCGCGTGACGGGCCTCACGCCCGACCGGTGCGGGGGCGACCGCCGCCGTAGAGTCGGGCCATGACCTCTACCGACAGCGCACAGCAGCCCCCGAAGAAGGCCCCCGCCAAGGACCCCTGGGACCTGCCCGACGTCTCGGGCCTCGTCGTCGGCGTGCTCGGCGGCACCGGACCGCAGGGCAAGGGCCTCGCCTACCGGCTCGCCAAGGCCGGCCAGAAGGTGATCATCGGCTCCCGCGCGGCCGAGCGGGCGCAGGCCGCGGCCGAGGAGCTCGGGCACGGCATCGAGGGCGCCGACAACGCCGAGACCGCGCGGCGCAGCGACGTCGTCATCGTCGCCGTGCCGTGGGACGGGCACGCCAAGACCCTCGAGTCCCTCCGCGAGGAACTGGCCGGCAAGCTCGTCGTGGACTGCGTCAACCCGCTCGGCTTCGACAAGCAGGGCGCCTACGCGCTGAAGCCGGAGGAGGGCAGCGCCGCCCAGCAGGCCGCCGCGCTGCTGCCGGACTCCCGGGTCACCGCCGCGTTCCACCACCTGTCGGCGGTGCTGCTCCAGGACCCCGGGACCGACGAGATCGACACCGACGTCATGGTCCTCGGCGAGGTCCGCGCCGACGTGGAGATCGTCCAGGCGCTGGCCGGGCGCATCCCCGGCATGCGGGGCATCTTCGCCGGGCGGCTGCGCAACGCCCACCAGGTGGAGTCGCTCGTCGCCAACCTGATCTCCGTCAACCGCCGCTACAAGGCGCACGCGGGGCTCCGCGTCACGGACGTATGAGGCGATGGGGGACACTGGAGCGCAAGCAGTGTCCCCCGACAGGAGCCCCCCGCCATGCCCCGCCTCGCCGTCTACGCCCTTGTCGTGTGCCTCCTCGCCGTCGCCGCGGCCGTCGTCTCGTTCGTGGAGGGCAGCGTGCTGATCGGCGTCGTCTGGGTCCTCCTGGCGGGGCTGTCGTCGAACATGACGTGGTACTACGTCCGCCGGGCCCGAGCCTCCCGAGCCGACACCCCGGCCGCCAACTGACCCCGGAGTCGTCAGCTCGACCGAGCTGCGGGCAGTCGTGCCGCTGGGGCGGCACGGGTGGGCGCAGCGGCGGGGGCGAGGCGGCCCAGCGGCGGCGGAGGTGGGGCTGCGCCCGCGCGACCGCCCGCAGCGGCGGCCGTGGGGGCGGGGTGCCGCCCCACGGGGGAGTTCGAGGGGTGCCGCCCCTGTCAGACCCCGCAGAACTCGTCCGCCCCCTGCCAGAAGCGGAACAGGTTGAAGCCGCAGTACGTGTCGATCTCCTCGATGCACAGGAAGCCCAGCACCGAGTCGATCATGTCGAAGAAGACGCCGTTCACGGACGGCACCCACAGCAACGCGAACACGAACAGCAGCCCGAACGGGGCGAACGGCTCGACCTGGCGGCGGACCGCGTGGGAGAGCCACGGCTCGATCACGCCGTAGCCGTCCAGCCCCGGCACCGGCAGGAAGTTCAGGATCGCCGCCGTGACCTGCAGCAGCGCGAGGAACGCCAGCGCGAACCGGAAGGCGGGCGGCACGCCGTCCAGGGCGCCCAGCCAGAACGGCGCCGTGCAGATCACAGCGAACAGCACGTTGGTCAGCGGCCCCGCCGCCGAGATCAGGCTGTGCCGCCACCGCCCCCGGATCCGGCCGCGCTCGATGAACACCGCCCCGCCCGGCAGACCGATCCCGCCCATGATCACGAACAGCACGGGCAGCACGATGCTCAGCAGCGCGTGCGTGTACTTCATCGGGTTCAGCGTGAGATAGCCCTTCGCGCCGACCGAGATGTCCCCGCCGTGCAGGGCGGTGCGCGCGTGCGCGTACTCGTGCAGGCACAGTGACACGACCCACGCGGACGTCACGAACAGGAACACCGCGAGCCCCGGCTCGGCCGCGAACCCCGTCCAGGTGGCCCAGCCGGTGACCGCCGAGACGGCCAGGATGCCCAGGAAGACCGGACTGACCCTCCGGTCGCTGGGACGGGTGGCGGCGGTGGTCATGGAACTCCCTGTACCGAGAAGAGCGCGCGGGCCTGCCCGACCGTACCCGTACCCGCCGCGCCAGGAAAACGCTTCGCGCGGGGGCCCGGTTCCGTGCAGGGTGAGGACGCCCCTGCACCCGGCCCGCGCGTCG
This sequence comes from Streptomyces sp. GB4-14, assembly GCF_022696125.1. Classification (NCBI taxonomy): domain Bacteria; kingdom Bacillati; phylum Actinomycetota; class Actinomycetes; order Kitasatosporales; family Streptomycetaceae; genus Streptomyces; species Streptomyces sp. GB4-14. The sequence continues at coordinate 4,766,619 of NZ_RZHO01000002.1, forward strand.
CCGGCGTCCGGCACCGGAGAGAATGGACCCCGTGCGCTACCGCATCCTCGGCACCACCCAGGCAGTCCGCCCCGACGGCACCGTCGTCCCCGTGGGCGGGGCACGGTTGCGCGCCCTGCTGACCGTGCTCGCCCTGCGGGCCGGCCGCACCGTGCCGGTGGGCCTGCTGGTCGAGGAGGTCTGGGACGGCGACCCGCCCGCCGACGCCACCGGCGCGGTGCAGGCCCTGGTGGGACGGCTGCGCCGGGTGCTGGGCGCGGACGCGGTCGCCTCCGCCGACGGCGGCTACCGGCTCACCGCCGCCCCCGACGACGTCGACCTGCACCGCTTCGAGCGGCTGGCCGGCGAGGGCCTGCGCGCCCTGGGCGACGGCGACCCCGCCAAGGCGGCCACCGTGCTCGACGACGCCCTCGCCCTGTGGCACGGCGGCCCCGCGCTGCCCGGCCTGCCCGACCGCACCGCCGAGGCGGCCCGTGCGGAGACCCGGCACCTGGACGTGCTGCGCGCCCGCCACACCGCCGCCCTGGCCCTCGGCGACGCCGAGCAGTCCCTTCCCGAGCTCACCGCCCTCTGCGACAGCCACCCCCTGGACGAACCGCTCCAGACGCTGCGGCTGCGCGCCCTGCGCGACACCGGCCGCACCGCCGAGGCGCTCGCCGCCTACGAGGAGGTGCGCCGGCTGCTCGCCGACCGCCTCGGCTCCGACCCCGGCGCGGAACTGCGCGCACTGCACGCCGAGTTGCTCAGGCTCGGGACGCCCGAACCGCCCGCGCGGCCGGGCGGCGGCACGCCCGGCAACCTCCGCGCCCGGCTCACCTCGTTCGTCGGCCGGGAGGCGGACATCGAGGCGATCCGCGCCGACCTGTCGGCCGCCCGTCTGGTGACGCTCCTCGGCCCGGGCGGGGCGGGCAAGACCCGGCTGTCCCAGGAGGCCGCCGAGACCGTACGGGCCGCCCATCCCGACGGCGTGTGGCTCGCCGAACTCGCCCCCGTGGACGACCCCGGCGCCGTGCCGGAGGCGGTCCTCACCGCCGTCGGCGCCCGCCAGACCGTGCTGTACGGCACCGGCGCGGAGGGCATGCGGGCCGTCACCGACCGGCTCAGCGACCCCGTGGACCGGCTCGCCGAGCACTGCGAGCCCCGCCGGATGCTGCTGATCCTCGACAACTGCGAGCACGTCGTCGAGGCCGCCGCACGCCTGGTGGAGACGCTCCTCGAACGCTGCCCCGGCCTCACCGTCCTCGCCACCAGCCGTGAACCCCTCGGCGTGCGCGGCGAGTCGCTGCGCCCCGTGGAGCCGCTGCCCGAACCGGTCGCGCTGCGCCTGCTCGCCGAGCGCGGGGCCGCCGCCCGCCCCGGCTTCCGCACCGACGACGACCCGGAAGCCTGCGCCGAGATCTGTCGCCGCCTGGACGGCCTGCCCCTCGCCATCGAACTCGCCGCCGCCCGGCTGCGGATGCTCACCCCGCGCCAGATCGCCGACCGGCTCGACGACCGCTTCCGCCTCCTCACCTCCGGCAGCCGCACCGCCCTGCCCCGCCAGCAGACCCTGCGGGCCGTCGTCGACTGGTCCTGGGAACTGCTCGACGCCGGCGAACGCGACGTGCTGTGCCGCCTGTCCGTCTTCGCGGGCGGCTGCGACCTCACCGCCGCCGAGGCCGTGTGCGGCCCCGCCGCCCTCGACGCGCTCGGCTCCCTCGTCGACAAGTCCCTGGTGGTGGCCGCCCCGTCGGGCGACGGCGGTATGCGCTACCGGCTGCTGGAGACGGTCGCCGAGTACGCGGGCGAACGCCTCGACGAGACCGGCGGACGCGACGACGCCGAACGCGCCCACCTGACGTACTACCGCGAACTCGCCCGCACCACCGAGCCGTTGCTGCGCGGCCCGCGCCAGGTGGAGGCCGTCGCCAGACTGGAGCGCGAGTACGAGAACCTGCGCACCGCGCTGCGGCACGCCGTCGCCCGGCGAGACGAGCAGGAGGCGCTCTGCATCGTCCTGTCCCTGGTCTGGTACTGGCAGATGCGCGACCTGCGCATCGAGGCCCGCAACTGGTGCAGGGAGGTCATGGCGCTCGCCCCCGACCCGTTCACCGAACCGGTGCGGCCGGCCGCACCGCTGTGGCAGCGCTGCACCGACCAGCCGCCCCCGATGTCGGGCGAGGTCCTCGCCGAGGCCCGCCGCGGGGCGCACCTGGCCCATCTCGCCCAGATGGACACCGAGCTGGACGACTGGCAGACCCCGCAGGCCCAGCACCGGCTGCGGCTGGTCTCCGCGACGTACGAGCCGGGACTGCCGCAGGTGTGCCGCCCGCCCGGCCTGCTGTGGACGTTCGCCGTGATGCTCACCGGCGACATGGAGCGGCTGCGCGAGGTGGTGGACGCGGCGATCCGGACCTGCCGCGAGACCCCCGGTTACGAGTGGGAACTGGCCTGCAACCTCCAGTTGCGCGCCAACTTCCTCGCCAACCGCAGCGACTGGGCCGGCGACGCCCGCCGCGACGCCGACGAGGCCCTGGAGATCCACCGGCGTCTCGGCGACACGTGGGGGGTCGCCGAGGCGCTCTCCGCGCGCGGCGAGGCCCAGGAACGCGCGGGGGCCTACCGGGAGGCCGCCGCCGACTACCAGGCGGCCATCGAGCACGCCGAACGCCTCGGCGCCCGCTCCCACACGGCCGTGCTCACCGCCCGGCTCGGCGACGCGCTGATCGAGGCGGGCGACACCGAGCGGGGCGAGCGGCTGCTGCGCGAGGTCATCGACAGCACCCGCGGCCGGCACGTCGAGGCGCTGCCCGCCGCCCGGCTGTTCCTCGTCGGCTGGCTGTGCGTCAGCGGACGCACGGCGGAGGCCCGCGAGCATCTGCGGGCGCTGCGAGAGGAGTTCCGCCTCGCCCACTACGTGGTCTTCGACGCGTTCATCCTCGGCGCCGAGGCCTACATCGAGGTGGCCGAGGGCGACGACGAGCGGGGGCTCGACACCGTCAGGGAGGCGATGCGGCAGGCGAACGACCCGCTGGTCGCCGCCATGGCCCCGCACCTGCGCGCCTCGTACGTCGTCCTGGCCGCCGCGGCCCTCGCCGGGCTGGACGGCGGCCGGCACGCCCGGGACGCGGCCCGCTGCCTGGGCGCCGCCGACTCCTGGCTGCCCGAGGGACACGCGCCCGGCCTCGTGGAGCGCACGGCCCGCGCCCGCGCCGAGGCCCGGATCCGCCAGGCACTGGACGAGGCCGTCTACGAGGCCGCGTACGCGGAGGGCGACGGCCTCTCCCCGGAGGAGGCCGTCGCCCTGCTCGACCCGGCGTGAGATCAGGTCTTCGTACGGAACTTGTGGATGGCGACCGGCGCCATCACCGCCGTGATCCCGACGGACCAGGCGAGCACCATCCACAGGTCGTGCGCGACCGGGCCGCCGACCATCAGCCCGCGGGCGGAGTCGGCCAGCGCGGACAGCGGGTTGTACTCGGTGAAGTTCTGCAGCCAGCCCGGCATCGACTGCGTCGGCGCGAAGATCGACGAGCCGAACTGCAGCGGCATCAGCACCAGGAAGCCCATCGCCTGCACCGACTGGGCGTTCTTCATCACCACGCCCAGCGTGAGGAAGATCCACATCAGGGCCGAGCCGAACACCGTGGACAGGCCCACGGCGGCGAACAGCCCCGGCCAGTTGGTGATGTCGAACCCGACCAGCACCCCCACGACCATCAGGATCGTGGTGGCGATCAGCATGCGCACCAGCTCGACGGAGATCTTGGCGAACAGCACCGAACCGCGCCCGATGGGCAGCGACCGGAAGCGGTCCATCACGCCGGTGTTGAAGTCCTGGTTGAACCCGGTGCCCACCCCCTGGGCCATGTTCATGCCCATCATGGCCATCAGGCCGGGCACGATGTACTGCACGTACGCCTCCTGGCCGCCGCCCAGGGCCTGCCCGATCGAGCCGCCGAAGACGTACACGAACAGCAGGGTGAAGACGACCGGGAAGAGCACGGCGTCGAACATCGACTCCGGGTCCTGCCGGATCCACAGCAGGTTGCGGCGGACCAGCGCCCCGGTGTGACGCAGATGGGCCCGCGGCGAGATCCGCGCGTCCGAGCGGACGCCGGCGGCGGGAGCAGCGGTGGCGGCGCTCATACGGCGACGGCCTCCTCGGACGTGTCGGCGGGCAGGGTGTCCTGCGGGGCACTGGCGCGGTGGCCGGTGAGCGACAGGAACACCTCGTCCAGGCTGGGCAGTTCGGTGGTGACGGAGTTCAGCGTGACGCCGCGCGCGGTGACCGCGCCGACCACGGCGGTCAGCTGCTCGTCGCTCAGCACGGGGACCAGCACCGCGCCCCGTTCGGCGTCCACGGTGGTGCCGGCCAGGCCGGTGATCCCCAGCTCGTCGAGGGCGGCGGCGAGCGGGCGCAGCTGGAGCGGGTCGGCCGGGCGGATCCGCAGCGTGCGGCCGCCCACCCGGGCCTTCAGCTCCTCGATGCCGCCGCCGGCGATGACCTTGCCGCGGTCCACCACGGTCAGCTCCGAGGCGAGCTGCTCGGCCTCCTCCATGTACTGGGTGGTCAGCAGCACCGTCACTCCGTCGCCGACCAGCCGCTTCACCTCGTCCCACACCTCGTTGCGGGTGCGCGGGTCCAGGCCCGTGGTGGGCTCGTCCAGGTACAGCACGGCCGGGCGGCCGATCATCGAGGCGGCCAGGTCGAGCCGGCGGCGCATACCGCCGGAGTAGGTGCCGGCCGGGCGCCGGGCGGCCTCGGTGAGCGAGAACCGCTCCAGCAGCTCGTCGGCGCGGCGCCGTGCCTCCTTGCGCGGCAGGTCCAGCAGCCGCCCGATCAGGTACAGGTTCTCCCAGCCGGACAGCTTCTCGTCCACGGAGGCGTACTGTCCGGTCAGCCCGATCACCCGGCGCAGCTGCCGGGGCTGGCGGACCACGTCGTACCCGGCGACGGTGGCGTGCCCGGCGGTCGGGGCGAGCAGCGTGGACAGGACGCGCACCAGCGTGGTCTTGCCGGCCCCGTTCGGCCCGAGCACCCCCATCACGGTCCCCTCGGCCACGTCCAGGTCGACCCCGTCGAGGGCCTTGGTCTCCCCGTAGTGCTTGACCAGCCCCCGGACGGTCACGGCGCTCCCCGCGCCCCCCGTTCGTTCGTCGTATCGCGTCATGTCCCCGACGATCCCAGCGCCCGCCGACAAAGCCCCGACAGAGCGCCGACACCCCGCCGGCACGGCGCGCGGACGCCTGTCGGCGCGGTGTCGGCGCGGTGTCGGCGCGGGCCCGGGAAAGGCGACGGCCCGCCGACGGGGGAAGATCGGCGGGCCGTCGTGGTGGTGCGGCAGTGGCTCACAGGGGTGTACGCGGTGGCTCACGCCACCCGGGCGCGGGTCAGTGCACGGAGTGCTCCTCCTGCGGGAAGGACCCGGCGACCACGTCCTCGGCGAACGCCTTCGCCGCCCCGGTCATCACGTCCCGCAGGTCCGCGTACTGCTTGACGAACTTCGGCACGCGGCCGCCGGTCAGCCCCAGCATGTCGGTCCACACCAGCACCTGGGCGTCCGTCTCGGGTCCCGCGCCGATCCCGACCGTCGGGATGTGCAGCGTGCGGGTCACCTCGGCGGCCAGCTCGGCCGGTACCAGCTCCAGGACCACCGCGAACGCGCCCGCGTCCTGCACGGCCTTCGCGTCCCGCAGCAGCTGCTGCGCGGCCTCCTCGCCACGGCCCTGCACCCGGTAGCCCATGGCGTTCACCGACTGCGGGGTCAGCCCGATGTGGGCCATCACGGGGATACCGGACTCCACCAGCAGCTCGATCTGCCGGTGCGAGCGCTCCCCGCCCTCCAGCTTCACGGCGCCGACCCCGGCCTCCTTCACCAGCCGGGTCGCCGAGCGCAGCGCCTGCACCGGACCCTCCTGGTAGGAGCCGAACGGCAGGTCGCCGACGATCAGGGCGCGCGAGGTGCCCCGGACGACGGCGGCGGCCAGCATGGTCATCTCGTCGAGGGTGACGGGCACGGTGGTGTCGTACCCGAGGTGGCAGTTGCCCGCGGAGTCGCCGACCAGCATCACCGGGATGCCGGCCTCGTCGAACACGGAGGCGGTCATCGCGTCGTACGCGGTGAGCATGGGCCACTTCTCGCCGCGTTCCTTGGCGAGGGCGATGTCCCGGACAGTGATGCGGCGCGTGCCCTTGCCCCCGTACAGCGTCTTGCCGCCGGAGGAGGAACCGGGCGTCCCGGTCTGGGCAGCCGAAAGCTGCGTCATGGATCCGTCTCCCAACACGTCATCTCGAGGCGCCCTGACGGCGTCCCCGGACCACGTCCATGGTGGCACCTCTCCCGGCGGAGGGCCAGAGGCGGCCCGGCGCACCCGCCCACACCCGGCGTGCCCCATCACACTGGGGCAAACTCGGACAACACACCCTCGATACGAGACGGTCTCGTATCGGAACTTCCTACGCTGGGCCGCATGACTTCTCCTGCCGCCCCAGCCCGCCGGATCCCGGAAGCCGTGCACCGGCGCCGCTGGGTGATTCTCGGCGTGCTGATGATGAGCCTGCTGATCGTCGTCCTGGACAATTCGATCCTGAACGTCGCCATCAAGACGATCTCCACCCCCGCCCCCACCGGCCTGGGTGCCACCCAGAGCCAGCTGGAGTGGGCCATCAACGCCTACACGCTCGTCTTCGCCGGGCTGCTCTTCACCGCAGGGCTGCTGGGTGACCGGCTCGGCCGCAAGAAGGTGCTGATCGGCGGTCTCGCTGTGTTCGGCGCCGGCTCGGCCCTCGCCGCGTTCTCCGGATCCCCCGCCGAGCTCATCGTTTTCCGCGCGGTGATGGGCCTGGGCGCGGCGTTTGTCATGCCGGCCACCATGGCCGTCCTGATGCACGTCTTCGAGCGCGACGAGCAGCCCAGGGCCATCGGCATCTGGACCGGCGGAGTGGGCCTGGCCATCGCCATCGGCCCGATCACCGGCGGACTGCTCCTCGACCACTTCTGGTGGGGCTCGGTCTTCCTCGTCAACGTGCCCATCGTCGCCCTCGCCGTCGCCCTGATGCTGTGGCTGGTCCCCGACTCCCGTGATCCGAAGCCCGGCCGGATCGACCCCGTCGGTGTCGTGCTGTCCGTGGCCGGTCTGGTCCTGCTGGTGTACGGGATCATCAGGGGCGGCCAGCTGGCCGACTTCACCGACGTCACCGTGCTGGCGACGACCGGCGCCGGTCTCGCCGTGCTGTCCGCGTTCGTGGTGTTCGAGAAGCGCAGCGATCACCCGTCCGTCGACATCTCGGCCTTCCGGAACAAGGTGTTCTCCGCCTCGATCACCGCGATCGCGCTGGTCTTCTTCGCCCTCCTGGGCGTGACTTTCTTCACGGTGTTCTACCTGCAGAGCGTGCGCGGCCACTCGCCGCTGGAAACCGGCCTGCTGATGCTGCCGCTGGCCGCGACCCAGCTGCTCTTCGCGCCCCGTGCCCGCCTCATGGTGGACCGCGTCGGCAGCAGGATCACCACGGCCGCTGGCCTGGTGGTGCTCGCGGCGACGCTGGCCGCGTTCGCGCTCCTGGACAGGGCTACGCCCCTCTGGTTCCTGGAGGTCGTCTTCTTCCTGATGGGCACCGGCATGGCCTACGTGATGACGCCGGTGAGCGTCGTCGTCATGCAGGCCCTGCCGCGCGAGAAGGCCGGCTCCGCCTCCGCGCTCAGCAACACCTTCCGCCAGGTCGGCGGCGCCCTCGGCATCGCCGTCCTCGGCTCGGTGCTGTCCACCGCCTACCGCACCGACATCGAGGGGGCGCTGGGCCCGGTGCCGCCCGGAGCCCGGCACGCGGCCGGCGAGTCCATCGAGGCCACCCTGGCCGTGGCGGACCGGCTGGGCCCGCGCGGCGAGCCCCTGGCCGACGCGGCCGCCGACGCCTTCCTGTACGCCATGCACGTCACTGCGCTGTGGGGGGCGGCCGTGGCGGTGCTGGGCGCGGTCGTTGTCGCTGTCTTCCTGCCAGGCCGCACACCGGCGCCGGAAGGCGACGGCCGGGACCGGGCGTTGGTGACGGCGGCGGACTGAGAAGCCACGGGCCGGCGGACCGTCGCCGCCGCCCACAGGGGAGAATCACCACAACCCAGCGAGAGGATCCGACGACGTGAGCCCGGCCGGTACCGGCCCTCCGTATCAGGTGCCCGCGCGGGGCCGTCCCCGCAGCAAGGCGGCCGAGCGCGCGATCATCGAGGCGGTGATGGGGCTCCTGGAGGACGGCGTGCCCCTCGCGGAGCTCTCCATCGAGCGCATCGCCCGCACCGCGGGCGTCGGCAAGGCAACCATCTACCGCCGCTGGATCGGCAAGGAGGAACTCTTCGTCGACGTCATACGCGCCGCGGAACCCCCGGACCCCGACCTGCCCGGCACCTCCGTGCGTGACGACCTCGTCGTCCTGCTGGAGTCCCTGCGACTGCGCGGCCTGGCCGGCAGGAGCCCGGCACTCCTGCACAACGTGCACGCCCAGATGAAGAGCAGCCCCGTCCTCTGGGCGGCGTACCACGACACCGTCCTCCAGCCGCGCCGCAGGCTCGGCCTGGAGGTGCTGCGCCGGGGCCGGGAGAACGGCGAACTGCGCGACGACGTCGACCTGGAGCTGCTCAACGACATCGTCGTGGGCCCTCTTCTCGTCCGCACGGTCCTGACCCCCGACGCCGGCCTCCCGGACGACCTCGCCGAACGCGTGGTGGACACCCTCCTGGAGGGCCTGCGCCCGTCATGACGGGCCGGGATGTGCGGGTTTCGTCACAGACGCCACCCCGGTCACGCGCTCGAGGAACTGCTCGCGCGGCCCTGCACGTCATCGCTTCCGTAGGGCCGCCGGGCGGCGGCAGGAACGGAACCGATCATCCCCTAGGGTCTTACGGGGGCGACGGTGTGTGCACGGCAGTTTGTGAGGCAACGAAATGGCGCAGCAGGCGTACATGACGGAGACGGACGACGGGCGCCAGGGCCCCCGGACCCCGGCCTCCCGGTTGCGGCGCCTGCTCCATCGGCTGGGCGCCCTGCGCGGCGACCGCGGCATCTGGCGCCGGGGCTGGGTGGTGGCCGTCTGCGCGCTCCTGCTGGCGGTGTTGATGCTGGCCCACGCGCACGTCCCGAACGCCGTCGGCAACCTGGGCAGCCTGCTGGAGACGTTCCTGCCGTGGCTGGGCCTGTTCGTGCCGGTGCTGCTGGTGCTGGCCCTCGTCCGCCGCTCGGCGACGGCGATGGTCGCGACGGTCCTCCCGGTGGTCGTGTGGCTCAACCTGTTCGGCGGTCTGCTCAGCGACAAGAACGCCTCCGGCGGCGATCTGACGGTGGCCACGCACAACGTCAACGCCGAGAACCCGGACCCGTCCGGCACCGCCCGCGAGGTGGCCGCCGCGGGCGCGGACGTGCTGGCGCTGGAGGAGCTGAAGGCCTCCGAGGTGCCTGCCTACCGGGCGGCGCTGTCGGACACGTACGACCACCACGCGGTGGTCGGCACGGTCGGCCTGTGGTCCAAGTACCCGCTGAGCGACGTGCGGTCGGTGGACATCCGGCTGGGCTGGCAGCGGGCCATGCGCGCCACCGTGGACGCGCCGGCCGGCCGGGTCGCGGTGTACGTCGCGCACCTGCCGTCGGTGCGGGTGAAGCTGGAGGCCGGGTTCACGGCCCGTCAGCGCGACAAGAGCGCCGACGCGCTGGGCGAGGCCATCGCGGACGAGCCGCTGGACAACGTGGTCCTGCTCGGCGACCTCAACGGCACGATGAACGACCGCTCCCTGAAGGCGGTCACCTCCCAGATGCGCTCCACCCAGGGCGCGGTGGGCAGCGGATTCGGCTTCAGCTGGCCGGCATCGTTCCCGATGGCGCGGATCGACCAGATCCTGGTCAGGGGCGCCGAGCCGGAAAGCTCCTGGACGCTCCCGCCGACGGCGAGCGACCATCTGCCGATAGCGGCACGGCTGCGGATCACCGGCACCGCGGAGTGACCCGCGGGCCGGGACCCGGAGACACGACGGCGGGCGGGGCGCGGAACACCGCACCCCGCCCGCCGTCGTCGTACCGGACCTACACCTCGGGCGGCAGACCCTCGCGCCAGCCGTTGGTGATGGGCAGACGGCGGTCCTTGCCGAAGCCCTTCGGTGAGATCTTGGTGCCCGGCGGGTACTGACGCCGCTTGTACTCCGCCCGGTCCACCATCCGCAGCGTCTTCTCGACCAGCTCGCGGTCGTAACCGGCCTCGACGATCTCGTCCGCGCCCTTGTCCTGGTCCACGTACAGCGCCAGGATCGCGTCCAGTACCGGGTAGTCCGGCAGCGAGTCCGTGTCCACCTGGCCCGGACGCAGCTCCGCGCTCGGCGGCTTGGAGATCGAGTTCTCCGGGATCGGCGGCGTCTCGCCCCGCTCCTCGGCCGCGCGGTTGCGCCACCGCGCCAGCCGGAACACCACCGTCTTGTACACGTCCTTGATGGGCCCGTACGCGCCGACCGAGTCGCCGTACAGCGTCGAGTAGCCCACCGCCAGCTCGGACTTGTTGCCCGGGGCCAGGACGATGTGGCCCTCCTGGTTGGAGATGGCCATCAGCATCGTGCCGCGCAGCCGCGACTGGAGGTTCTCCTCCGCCAGGCCGGTCAGCTCCAGCGACCCCATGTACGCGTCGAACATCCGCTCGATCGCCACCGTGCGGAAGTTCAGCCCGGTGCGCCGCGCCAGCTCCGCGGCGTCGCTCTTCGAGTGGTCGGAGGAGTACTTCGACGGCATGGAGACGCCGTACACGTTCTCCGGGCCGACCGCGTCACAGGCGATCGCGGCGACCAGCGCCGAGTCGATGCCGCCGGACAGCCCGATCAGCACCGAACGGAACCCGTTCTTGCGCACGTACGCCCGCAGGCCCACGACCAGCGCGGAGTAGACCTCCGCGTCGTCGTCGAGGCGCTCCGCGTAGCCGCCGGTGTGCTCCGGCTCGTACGCGGGCACCGGGTCCTCGGACAGCACGACCCGCTCGATGCGCAGCCCGTCGTCCACCACGCCCTGAGGCGCGTCGGCCGCCGCGGCCGGCAGGTCCAGGTCGACCAGCAGGCACGTCTCGGAGAACTGCGGGGCGCGCGCGACGACTTCGCCGTCCGCGTCGACGACGATCGAGTCGCCGTCGAAGACCAGGTCGTCCTGCCCGCCCATCATCGCCAGGTACGCGGTGGTGCAGCCGGCCTCCTGCGCCCGCTTGCGCACCAGCTCCAGCCGTGTGTCGTCCTTGTCCCGCTCGTACGGCGAGGCGTTCACCGACAGCAGCAGCCCGGCCCGCGCCGAACGTGCCGCCGGCACCCGGCCGCCGTCCTGCCACAGGTCCTCGCAGATGGCCAGGGCGACGTCCACGCCGTGCACCCGCACCACCGGCAGGGTGTCGCCGGGCACGAAGTAGCGGAACTCGTCGAAGACGCCGTAGTTCGGCAGGTGGTGCTTGGCGAAGCTCAGCACCACCTCGCCCCGGTGCAGCACGGCCGCCGCGTTGCGCGGGGCGCCCGCGGGCTGGCCGTACTTCGGCTGGGCGGCGGCGCTGCGGTCCAGGTAGCCGACGACCACCGGCACGTCACCGAGGCCCTCGTCCGCGAGGCGCGCGGCGAGGGCGCGCAGGGACGCCCGGGAGGCCTCCACGAAGGACGACCGCAGGGCGAGGTCCTCGACCGGATACCCGGTCAGCGCCATCTCGGGGAACGCCACGAGGTGCGCCCCCCGCCCGGCGGACTCCCGGGTCCGGCGGACAATCGTTTCCGCGTTGCCGGCGAGATCGCCGACGGTCGAGTCGATCTGATTCAGGGCGAGTCGTAGTTGAGGCACCCGGCCAGTGTAATCGTCAGAGCGACGCGATGTAGGGCGGCAGGACCGCGGATCCGCCGCCCCGGCCCGTCCGGCGTCCCTCCGTCACGGCCGCGCGGCCGCTCCCCGCGCCTTCAGCATCCCCGCCATCAGCCGGATCTCCGACTCCTGGCCCTCGACCATCCCGCTCGCGAGCCGCTTGCCGGTGTCCACCTCGCAGGCGCGCACACAGCCCTCCGCCATGTGCACACCGCCCCGGTGATGCCTCGTCATCAACTGGAGGTAGAAGACCTCCGCCTGCCTGCCGTTCAGCCGGCCGAGCCGCTCCATCTCCGCGTCCGTCGCCATGCCCGGCATCAGCGCGCCGTCCTCGCCGGCCGCCGCGTCACCCATCCCCATCCAGGTCATGGGCGGGTCGGCGGACACCTTCGGCAGCTCCCACAGGTCGAGCCAGCCCAGCAGCATGCCCCGCTGGTTGGCCTGGGTCTGGGCGATGTCGTAGGCGAGCCGCCGCACCTCCTCGTCGTCGGTGCGGTCGCGCACGACGTACGACATCTCCACGGCCTGCTGGTGGTGGACCGCCATGTCCCGGGCGAACCCGGCGTCCGCGGAGTCCGCCGCCGGGACGGGCAGGGCGCGCTCCTCCTCGCCGGCCGCCGAGGCCACCGCCCACCCGGCAGCCGCGCCGACGGCGAGCACCGCCGCCACCGCCCCGGCGGCCAGGGCGGGGCGTCTCACTTCGACAGCCCGCCCGTGCAGGCCGCACCCGGCTCGGGCGTCTGCTGCCCCTGCACGAACTTCTCCAGGAACGCGTCCACGGCCGGGTCGGCGGCGCCGGTCACCGTGCGCTGGTGCCCCCACGCGGTCAGCACGATCGGGTCCTTCTGCCCGTCGACCGGGCTCATCAGCGTGTACGGCGTCTTCTCCACCTTCGCCGCGAGCGCCTCCACGTCGGCCTTCGGCGCGTCGCCGTTGTACGTCACCCACACCGCGCCGTGCTCCAGGGAGTGGACCGCGTTGGTCGCGTTGATCTCGTCCTCGTAGACGTCCCCGTCGCAGTTCATCCACACGGGGTTGTGGTCGCCGCCCACGGGAGGCGTCACCGGGTAGTCGACGGACCTGGTGACGTGCTCGCGGCCCAGCGTGCCCTTCCACGCCCGCACGCCGTCCGCGTCCGTGACGAACTTGCCCGCGCTCTTCGCGTCGTCCGCCGCGCTGCTGCCGCCGTCGTCCGACTGCGACCGGACCAGCACCACCCCGCCGGCGACCAGGCCCGCGACGACCACCACGGAGGCGGCGACGACGAGTATCCGGTTGCGGCGCTCGCGGGCCTGCTCGGCGCGCCGCATCTCCTCTATGCGTGCCGTGCGTGCCGCGCTGCTCTTCTTGGCGGAGCCCATGGAGGTGCCCTTCGGGTCGGAGGAGAGGGGGCCGGAGTGGTGATCGGGTCAGCTGATCGTAATGGGGGAGCCGGGAGAGTCGTAGGGGGCGGCGGCGACCGGACGGGCCCGGGCGGATCCGGTCCAGGTCCGGCCGAAAATTTTGAGCCAGGATTCCGATTACCTACGCTGCCGGTATGCGGCTGCTGCGCTCCACCGACCTCGCCCTGCGGGTCCTCATGCGCCTCGCCGTGGCCGGCGACACCAATCCGACCACCCGGGACGTCGCGGCGGCCATGGACGTGCCGTACACCCATGCGGCGAAGGTCGTCGCCGAGCTCCAGCACATGGGGCTGCTCACCGCCCGGCGCGGCCGGGGCGGCGGCCTGTCCCTCACCGAGAAGGGCCGCGGGGCCTCCGTGGGGGGTCTGGTCCGCGCCTTCGAGGGCGAGGGGGACGTCGTCGACTGCGACGGCGCCGCCTCCACCGCTCCCTGCCCCCTGCGCTCCGACTGCCGGCTGCGCGGCGCGCTGCGGCGGGCCCAGGAGGCGTTCTACGTCTCGCTGGACCCGCTGACGGTCGCCGACCTCACCGCGGACCCGACCGGACCCCTGCTGCTGGGCGTCCCGCGCGTCCGCTGACGGCCCGCCCGCTCACCGCGCGAGCCAGAGGTCCGGTCCGAACACCTCGTAGTGCACGTCCGCCGGGGCCACCCCCTTGGCGATCAGCTGCTCGCGGACCCCGCGCATGAACGGCAGCGGACCGCACAGGTACGCGCGCGTGCCGGGCGCGACCGGCACGTCCGCGAGGTCCACGTACCCGGCGCCCGCGCCCGCCGGGACGTCCCGCTCGTACCAGAACCGCACGGTGGCGTCCGGCAGCTTCGCCGCGTAGGCCTCGTGGTCCGTGCGCAGGGCGTGGTCGGCGGGGGAGCGGTCACCGTGCACGACGGTGACCGGGGCGCGGTGCCCGGAGTTCGCGAGGTGCCCGAGCATCGCGACCATCGGGGTCACGCCGATCCCGGCGGAGGCCAGGAGCAGCGGGGTGTCGTCGTCGGCGTCCAGCACCAGGTCGCCGTACGCCTCGGACAGCTCCAGGACGTCGCCCACGCGGACGCGCGCGTGGAGGTGGGAGGACACCTCGCCGTCGGGCGCCGGGCCCTCGTGGACCCGCTTGACGCTGAACTGCCGCAGGTCCGGGCCGGGCGCGCCGGAGAGGCTGTACTGCCGTATCTGGCGGGCGCCGTCCGCGAGCGGGACCCGCACGGAGACGTACTGGCCCGGACGGAAGCCGCGCACCGGGCCTCCGTCGGCCGGACGCAGCCGGAAGGTCACCACGTCGGCGGTCTCGGTGACCCGCTCGACGACCTCCCAGGGCCGCCAGGCCGCCCCGCCCCTCTCCTCGTGGAGCCGCTTCTCGACGGCGGTCAGGGCGTTCGCCATCAGCCAGTAGACCTCGTCCCAGGCGGCGGCGACCTCGGGTGTGACCGCGTCGCCCAGCACCTCGGCGATGGCGGCGAACAGGTGCTCGTGGACGATCGCGTACTGGTCCGGGGTGACGCCGAGGGAGGCGTGCTTGTGGGCGATGCGCGACAGCATCGCGTCGGGCCGGCCGTCGGGGTGGTCCAGCAGGTGCGAGGCGAACGCCGCGATGGAGCCCGCGAGGGCCTGGCGCTGGGTGCCGGCGGCCTGGTTGCCGCGGTTGAACAGGTCGCGCAGCAGCTCGGGGCGGGCGGTGAACATCCCGGCGTAGAAGCGCTCGGTGATCTCGCCGAGGGACGCGCCCACGGCGGGAAGGGTGGCGCGGACGGTGGCGGCGGACTGCTCGGACAGCATCGGGTCTCCTCGTGGCTCGGACGCCTGTGCCCTCATTAAACTTGCATCACAGACTCCAATTTGAGCGGGGGGGTGTTTCACGGGACGGGCCGACCGGACCGGGGGAGGGGACCGGCCGGACCGGGGGGAGGGGGGCCGGCCGGCCCCGGGGGAGGGATCCGGAGCCCGCCCGCTGTCGTGGCGGCCGCTCCGACCGGGCAAGATGAGCGGAGGAGCCGTGCGTCCGACGGCCCCGGCGGTTCAGGCCGCGGCCGGTCGCCCGACCGGGCCCGGCAACGCGTATGAAACGCTGGTGTGGTGGGATGCACGAGTGCCGGACCGTCTCCCGGGGGCCGGGAGGAACGGGCGGCCTGACCGGCAGGAATGGGGAAGCGGAAGATGGACAAGCAGCAGGAGTTCGTGCTCCGGACGTTGGAGGAGCGCGACATCCGGTTCGTACGCCTGTGGTTCACCGACGTCCTGGGCTTCCTCAAGTCCGTGGCCGTCGCCCCGGCCGAGCTCGAGCAGGCCTTCGACGAGGGCATCGGCTTCGACGGCTCCGCCATCGAGGGCTTCGCCCGCGTGCACGAGTCCGACATGATCGCCAAGCCGGACCCGTCGACCTTTCAGATCCTGCCCTGGCGCGCCGAGGCGCCCGGCACGGCCCGGATGTTCTGCGACATCCTCATGCCGGACGGCTCCCCGTCCTTCGCGGACCCGCGCTACGTCCTCAAGCGCGCCCTCGCCCGCACCTCCGACCTGGGCTTCACCTTCTACACCCACCCGGAGATCGAGTTCTTCCTGCTGAAGGACAAGCCGGTCGACGGCAGCCGTCCGACCCCGGCGGACAACTCCGGCTACTTCGACCACACCCCGCAGAACGTCGGCATGGACTTCCGCCGCCAGGCGATCACCATGCTGGAGTCGATGGGCATCTCGGTGGAGTTCTCCCACCACGAGGGCGCCCCCGGCCAGCAGGAGATCGACCTGCGCTACGCGGACGCGCTGTCCACGGCGGACAACATCATGACGTTCCGCCTGGTCATGAAGCAGGTGGCGCTGGAGCAGGGCGTGCAGGCGACGTTCATGCCGAAGCCGTTCTCCGAGCACCCCGGCTCGGGCATGCACACCCACCTCTCCCTCTTCGAGGGCGACCGCAACGCCTTCTACGAGTCAGGCGCGGAGTACCAGCTCTCCAAGGTGGGCCGCTCCTTCATCGCGGGGCTGCTGCGGCACGCGGCGGAGATCTCCGCGGTCACCAACCAGTGGGTCAACTCCTACAAGCGCATCTGGGGCGGCACCGAGCGCACGGCCGGCGCGGGCGGCGAGGCCCCCTCGTACATCTGCTGGGGCCACAACAACCGCTCGGCCCTGGTCCGCGTGCCCATGTACAAGCCCGGCAAGACCGGCTCGGCCCGCGTGGAGGTCCGCTCCCTCGACTCCGGCGCCAACCCGTACCTGGCCTACGCCCTGCTTCTCGCGGCCGGCCTCAAGGGCATCGAGGAGGGCTACGAGCTCCCGCCGGGCGCCGAGGACGACGTCTGGGCCCTCTCCGACGCGGAGCGCCGCGCCCTCGGCATCGAGCCCCTCCCGCAGAACCTGGGCGAGGCGCTCACCCTGATGGAACGCAGCGACCTGGCCGCCGAGACCCTCGGCGAGCACGTCTTCGACTTCTTCCTGCGCAACAAGAAGCAGGAGTGGGAGGCGTACCGCTCGGAGGTCACGGCGTTCGAGCTGAAGAACCTGCTGCCGGTGCTGTGAGCGCAGGCTGAGGCCTGCACCCTCCTCGGGACGGACGCCACGGGGCCGACGGTCGACACGACCGCCGGCCCCGTTCGTGTACCCGACGACCCGGGTCGTCACCCCATCGTCTTCGCCCCGTCCAGCGCCTCCCGGATGATGTCCGCGTGGCCCGCGTGCTGGGACGTCTCGGCGAGGATGTGCAGCAGCACCCGGCGCGCGCTCCACTCGGGCTGACCCTCGAACCACGGCGCCTTCGGCAGCGGCCACGACGCGTTCAGGTCGGGGAGGCCGGCGACGACCTCCTCGGTGCGGCGGGCCACCTCCGCGTACGCGTCCAGGACGCCGGCCAGCGTCTCGCCGGGCAGCATCTTGAACTCGTCGGCCCGGCGCGCCCAGTCCTCCGGCGTCATGTCGTTGAAGTCGGGCCTCGACGAGGGTCCCTCCAGGATGAAGTCCACCCAGCTCCGCTCGGCCGCGGCGACGTGCTTGATCAGGCCGCCCAGGCACAGCTCGCTCACCGTCGTCCGCAGGCCCGCCTGCTCGTCGGTCAGGCCGCGGGTGGTGAGCCGCAGGAACTCCCGGTGCCTGGCGAGCACCACCAGCAGGTCGGCGCGCTCGTCCGCGACGGCGGGGGCCTCGGCGGACTGGTCGGTGGTCGGCTGGTTCACGGTCATGGTCTCCGCCTTCATCGGTCAGTTCGGTGATCTCGTGCGCTGCGTGCCGTACGCGTCCGGCGCGACGAGAGACACGTTAGGAGCCATGTAGGTCAGATCAGGTCCTAGTCACGGCGTCCGCCGAGACGTCATCCGGAAGCCTCCGCTCCGTTCTCGTGCGGAACCTTGCCAGCCCGCTGCCGCGCCTCTACTGTCGCGACACACAGACAGAAAGCGCTTTCTCAATCGATGGGTCAGGCCCACCCCGTCCTCCCTCATCGATCTCACTGACATGCCCATGACAGTTCCCCGTGACAGTGAACGACGAAAGGCGAAACGACCATGAGACGAGCAGTCGCCGTGCGGCTCTCCGCGTTACTGGCAGCCGGGGCCCTCACGGCCGCCGCCGGCGTGGCGCTGTCCACGACCACCGCGTCCGCCGCCACCGGAGGGGTGACCGGCTACGCGACCCAGAACGGCGGAACCACCGGCGGGGCGGGCGGGCAGACGGTCCGCGCCACCACCGGCACCGCCATCCACCAGGCTCTCTGCAGCCGGGCCAGCAGCTCCACCCCGATCACCATCCAGGTCGAGGGCACGATCAACCACGGCAACACCACCAAGGTGTCCGGCTCCAGCTGCAACACCGCCGCCGACAGGATCGAGCTGAAGCAGATCAGCAACGTCACCATCGTGGGCGTCGGGAACGGGGCGGTCTTCGACCAGCTGGGCATCCACATCCGCGAGGCCGCCAACATCGTCATCCAGAACGTGACGGTCAGGAACGTCAAGAAGTCCGGCTCGCCCACGTCGAACGGCGGCGACGCCATCGGCATGGAAAGCGATGTCAGGAACGTCTGGGTGGACCACGTCACGCTGGAGGCGTCCGGCGGTGAGTCCGAGGGCTACGACGGCCTGTTCGACATGAAGGACAACACCCAGTACGTGACGCTCTCGTACAGCGTCCTGCGCAACTCCGGGCGCGGCGGCCTCATCGGCTCCAGCGAGAGCGACCGCTCCAACGGGTACGTGACCTTCCATCACAACCTGTACGAGAACATCGACTCCCGTGCGCCCCTGCTGCGCGGCGGCATCGCGCACATGTACAACAACCACTACAAGCGGCTGAACGAGTCCGGCATCAACTCCCGCGCCGGCGCCCGCGCCAAGGTGGACAACAACTACTTCGAGGACTCCAAGGACGTCCTCGGCACCTTCTACACCAGCGAGGCCGGCTACTGGCAGGTCGGCGGCAACGTCTTCGACAACGTCACCTGGTCCTCGCGCAGCGGCGACCACAACCCGGCCGGCCCGAACCCCACGTCGAACACCTCGGTGAGCATCCCGTACGACTTCACCCTGGACGGGGCGAACTGCGTGCCGGGCGTGGTCGCGCAGACGGCGGGCGCGGGCAAGGGCCTGAAGGTGTCGGACGGCAGCTGCACCCCGCAGAGCCCGGACCCGACCGACCCCGGCCCGACGGACCCGGGTGAGCCGACCGACCCCGGTCCCACCGACCCGCCCGCCGGCGCCAACCTGAGCCTCGGCGCGGGCGCCGACGGCTCCTCCAAGGCCTCCGGCACCAGCTACGGCAACGTGATCGACGGCAACACGAGCACCTACTGGTCGCCGTCCGGCTCGACCGGCTCGGTATCGGTGAAGTGGGGCTCCGCCACCACCGTGTCGAAGGCCGGCATCCGCCTGGCCTCGGGCTCCGGCACCATCGGCGCGTACCGCCTGCTCAACCACGACACGGGCGCGGTCCTGGCCTCCGGCAGCGGAGCAGGGACGGTCAGCTTCTCCCCGGCCTCCCTGAAGAAGATCACCCTCGAGATCACCAACGCCTCCGGCACCCCGCGCATCGCGGAGTTCGAGACGTACGCGAACTGATCCCCCCCCCGGGGGCGGCCGCGACGGCGGCGGCCCCCGGAACGCCCCGGCTCCTGACGCGTCTGCGTGAGGGGACACGACGGGGTACTCGGAGAACATGTTCTTCTTCTTCAGCAACCGGGTCGGCTGTCTCGGGTCGTTGGCCATCAGCCTGGTGGCCACGCTGGTACTGGTCCTGATCTTCGTCCTCTGACCCGCGGGCGGCCCGATGCCGCCCTGCCCACCCGGCTGCGTCCCGTGCGCCCGCGACACGGAACGCACCCGAGCAGGCGTCTGCCCCGGCCGCGCGGCCGGGGCAGACGCCTGCTCCGTGGTGTGCCGGGCTCAGCCGGGCGGGCGGGAGCGGTTCTGCGCCTCGTCCTTGAGGGCGCGGCCGGAGTCCTGCGCCTGCTCGGTGACCTGGCCGGCCTGGCCGCGTGCCTCCTCCTGGGTGGTGCGGGCCGCCTGCTGGGCGGTGCCCTTGACCTCCGCGGCGGCACTCTGGGTGGCCTCCACGGCACCTTCCTTCAAGTGCTGGGCCGACTCCGTGGCTGCCTCCTTCACCGGTTCCAGCGCCTCGGCGCCGCGCTCCATCAGCTCGGACGCCTTCTGCTGCTCCTTCTCGGAGGCGGGCACCATCGAGGCGGCCAGCAGGCCGAGGCCGAAGGCGACCAGCCCCGCGGCGATCGGGTTGCCCTGCGTCTGACGCCGGGCCGCCTCGGGCGTCTGCTGGACGGCCTGTCCGGCCTGCTCGGCCACCTCGCGCGCCGTGTCCGCCGCCCGCTCGGTGCCCTCCTGCACGGTGGCGGCCGCGGAGCCCGCCGCCGACTGCACGGTTCCGGCCGTCGAGCCGGCCGCCGACTGCACCGAGCCGGCCGCGGACCGGGCGGTGCCGGCCATGCCGTGTGCCGTGTTCGAGGCCGTGCCCATGACGCGGTCACGCATGCCCGTCACCGTACGGCGCACCCTCGCCTTGCGACGGTGGGCCATGCGACGCGGGCTGGCCCGGTCGGCGAGCCGGTCCACGTCCGCGGTCAACTGGTTCCGCGTGGCCGCTATCTCGGCCCTCATTTGGTCGGGTGACGTGCCCATTCCGCGTCCTCCTTCAGCGTCTGGACGGTGTACTCGGGCTTCGGCGAGACGGTTCGCATCCCCGTGCGGCCCTTCTGGAACAGCACGGCCGCGGCGATCGCCCACAGCGCGGCGACGATCAGCGCGGCCCAGCCCTCGTCCATCACCTGGGCCAGGCCGAACACGGCCGCCAGCGACAGGAACAGCAGGACCATGTAGCCGGCGAAACCGGCGCCGCCGAACATCCCGGCAGCCTTGCCGGCCTTGACGCCCTCTTCCTTGAGCTCGGCCTTGGCCAGCTCCAGCTCCTGACGGAAGAGCGTCTGGAGGTCGGAGGTGATCTGTGAGAGCAACTGGCCCGTGGACTCCTCCGGAACCGCCGCCGGTTCGGCCGTGCGGGCCCGGGACAGGGGTGACATCGTGGCCATCTCACGCCTCCGGGAAGGTACGGCCCGGGGTGCCGGCGGGCGGCGTGCCCAGGCTCGGAGCGGACGCTGCGGGAGGCGGCGTCATGGCCGGTACCGTCCCGACCGGCGGTGTCAGCTCGCCCTGGCCCGGCGCCGCGTCGGCCTGGGCCCGGCCGTTCCCGCTCTGCGATGCCGCCTGTGTCACCTTCGCCAGGCGTCCCACGGCCAGTCCCGCGAGCAGAGCACCGCCGAGGAAGGCGCCGGGACGCCGTCGGGCGAAGCTCTGCAGGTCGGTGACGAGACCTTCGACGCCCTGCCGCTCCAGATAGTCGGCCGCACGCTGTCCCCGGTCCCCGGCCCTGGCCGCCAGGCTGCGGGCGGGGGAGTCGCTCTCGGCGTGCGCGGCCAGCTCGGTGAGGTCGGTCGCCCACTGCCGCAGCGTGCCGGCGGCCCGCCGGGTCTGCCCGTCCGCCTCCTCGACGGCGCGGGTCCGCAGGTCCTGGACGACCGTGCCGGCCTGGTCCCGTGCCTCGCCCACGACGGCACGTGCCTGTTCCGCCGCGGTCCCGGCGACCTGTCCGGCGGCCTGCCTGGCCTGTCCGGCCGTCGCGGAGGTCTCTGCTTTCACCTTCTCCCCGGTGCTGCCGGAGCCGGTTCCTACGGACTCACTCATCGGCGTGTTCCCCTCATCGAGTGTGTGCGTGCGGCCCGTGCCCCCCCGTGGGCCCGGTGTGGGCCGGAGGTCGCGCTCCGGGCCGCACACGTGGCCGTCCGTTCACTGCACGGGTGGCCCTTTAAGTCGGTTTGACACACTTTGAGGAGATTGATGTCGTGGCGCCCGTCACCGGGCGGAACCCACCGGGAAGCGGCGGCGGCACCTACTGCTGCGCCTGCTCCGACAGGAGCTTGTGCAGCGGCTCCGTCGCGCGGCGGCGGTACTCCTGGACCGCCCAGCCGTTGCCGTCGGGGTCCGTGAAGTGCATGAACGTGGCGCCGTCGGAGTCGGCGTAGCGGACCGGCTCGGAGATCTCCAGGCCGCGCGCGACGAACTCCGCGTGGGCCTTCCCGATGTCGGCGACGCAGAGCTGGAGGCCCTGGTAGGCGCCGGGGGCCGGGGTGGGGCCGGGGGTCATCTCCCAGAGCGTCTCGCCGAGGGCGATAGAGCAGCCGGAGCCGGGCGGGGTCAGCTGGACGATGCGCATGCCCGGCATGACCTCCTGGTCGATGTCGACGTGGAAGCCGACCTTGTCCCGGTAGAAGTCCCGGGCCCGGTCGATGTCGCTCACCGGCAGCGGGATCACTTCGAGGGTCATGTCCATGTGAGCCTCCGGCTCCTTGTCGGGTACAGCGTCAGACGAACCGCCACCGGGTCTGGCTGAACGGCTCCCCCTTACCGAATCCGAAAACGGTGTGCGGCGCCACCGAGAACACCACGGCGCGGCCCGGCCCGTGGTGGAAATGGCCGTCCCGGACCTCGAAGCGCCAGAAGTCGCCGTACTTCTCCTCCCACAGCGCGGCCAGACCGCGCAGCCGCGCGTCGTCCGTGACGCGTTCCGCGCGGCCCTCCACGACCACGTCGTAGCCCCGCGCCCAGGTGTTGACGCCGGTGGTCAGCACGGTGTGCGGGTTCTCGGCGAGGTTGCGGGCCTTGCGCTCCTCGGGACCGGTGCAGAAGTGCAGGGCGCCGGACGACCAGACCGCCGGGAGCGGGGTGACGTGCGGCCGGCCGTCGGGACGCACCGTGGAGATCCAGAACAGCTCCGCCTCCGAGATCAGCCGCTCCACCTCCGGCCAGGGCGGCGCTCCGGCCCGCTGGTCGCTGTAGCGGGGGTCGACCCGGCCTTCCGGCGGGGCGGGGGTGTCGGGAACGTCGGTCATGGGAACTCCTCGACGGTCGGAAGGACGCGACCGCGCAGCCGCGCTCTCCTCATCAGACCCCGCCCGGCCCCGGAATTCACCGCGGGCCGCTCCGGGGCCGTGCTCGCGTCCTCCGGTTAGGCTCAGGGCCGTACGACCCTGATCCGAGGCACGAGGGAGGCCGGGGATGACGTCGGCGCCGGGGCGCAGGAGCAGCACCTTCACACGGCTGCTGCGGCACGGCTTCACCGATCCGTCGGACGCAGAGCGGTTCCTCGACAGCCCCGAACTGGCGCCCGTGCGCAACGACCCCGTGCTGCTGGACGCCCTCGGCGGCACCGCCGACCCCGACCTCGCGCTGCACGGGCTGGTGCGGCTGCTGGAGGCGCAGGAGACGGCCACCGCACGCCAGGAGCTGCTGGACACCGTGATAGCGGCCAAGCCGCTGCGCGACCGGCTGCTCGGGGTGCTCGGCGCCTCCGCGGCGCTCGCCGATCACCTGGCCCGGCACCCGCGCGACTGGCAGGCCCTGGTCACCTACGAGCCGCGCGACCTGCACCCCGGTGTGGAGGAGTTCGAACGCGGCCTCGCCGACGTCACCGACCCGGTGTCGCTGCGCGTCGCCTACCGGCGCTGCCTGCTGTCCATAGCCGCCCGGGACGTCTGCGGCACCGTCGACGTCTCCCAGACCGCCGCCGAGCTCGCCGACCTCGCCACCGCCACCCTGCGCGCGGCCCTCGCCCTGGCCGAGGCCGACGCGCCGGAGGACGCCGCGCTGTGCCGGCTCGCGGTGATCGCGATGGGCAAGTGCGGCGGCCACGAGCTGAACTACGTCTCCGACGTCGACGTCATCTTCGTCGGCGAGGCGGCCGGCGGCGCCGACGAGGACAAGGCGCTGCGCGCAGCCACCCGGCTGGCCTCGCACATGATGAGGATCTGCTCGGAGACCACCGTCGAGGGCTCCATCTGGCCCGTCGACGCCAACCTCCGCCCCGAGGGCCGCAACGGCCCGCTGGTCCGCACCCTCGCCTCCCACCTCGCCTACTACCAGCGCTGGGCCAAGACCTGGGAGTTCCAGGCGCTGCTCAAGGCCCGCCCGGTCGCGGGCGACCTCGCGCTCGGCGAGGAGTACACGGCCGCGCTCCGGCCGCTGGTGTGGAAGGCCGCCGAGCGGGAGAACTTCGTCGCCGACGTGCAGGAGATGCGCCGCCGGGTCGTGGCGAACATCCCCGCCGCCGAGGTGGACCGCCAGCTCAAGCTCGGCCCCGGCGGCCTCAGGGACGTCGAGTTCGCCGTGCAGCTGCTCCAGCTGGTGCACGGCCGCGCCGACGCCTCCCTGCGCAGCGGCACCACCCTCGACGCGCTCAAGGCGCTCGCCGCCGGCGGCTACGTCGGCCGCGCGGACGCCGCCCAGCTCGACGAGGCGTACCGCTTCCTGCGCTCCCTGGAGCACCGCATCCAGCTCCACCGGCTGCGCCGCACCCACCTCGTCCCCGAGGACGAGGCCGACCTGCGCCGCCTCGGCCGCTCCCTGGGCCTGCGCACCGACCCGGTCGCCGAACTGACCCGGGAGTGGCGGCGCCACACCACCGTGGTGCGGCGGCTGCACGAGAAGCTGTTCTACCGGCCGCTGCTCGACGCCGTCGCCGCGCTCGCCCCCGGCGAGGCCCGGCTCAGCGCCGAGGCCGCCCGCGAACGCATGGTCGCCCTCGGCTACGCCGACCCCGCCGCCGCGCTGCGCCACCTGGAGGCCCTCGCCTCCGGAGTCACCCGCAAGGCCGCCATCCAGCGCACCCTGCTGCCGGTGCTGCTCGGCTGGTTCGCGGACTCCGCCGACCCCGACGCCGGCCTGCTGAACTTCCGCAAGGTCTCCGACGCCCTCGGCAAGACCCCCTGGTACCTGCGGCTGCTGCGCGACGAGGGCGCCGCCGCGGAGAACCTCGCCCGGGTGCTGTCCGCCGGGCGGCTCGCCCCCGACCTGCTGATGCGCGCCCCCGAGGCGGTCGCCCTGCTCGGCGACGGGGACGGCGGCGGCCTCACCCCGCGCTCCCGCGCCTCCCTGGAGCAGGAGGTCCTCGCCGCCGTCCGCCGCGCCGACAACGCCGTGCAGGGCGTCACCGCCGCCCGCGGGGTGCGCCGCCGCGAGCTGTTCCGCACGGCCGCCGCGGACATCGTCGGCTCCTACGGCACCGAGTCGCAGCCCGCCGAGGCCGACCAGGGCGCCCTGGTGGACATGGTGGGCGGCGCCGTGTCCGACCTGACGGCCGCCACCCTCGCCGGCACGCTCCGCGCGGTGGTCCGCGAGGGCTGGGGCGACACACTGCCCACCCGGTTCACCGTCATCGGCATGGGCCGCTTCGGCGGGCACGAGCTGGGCTACGGCTCAGACGCGGACGTCCTGTTCGTGCACGAGCCGCGCGAGGGCGTGGGCGAGCGGGAGGCGTCCGAGGCCGCGAACAAGGTGGTCGCGGAGATGCGCAGGCTGCTCCAGGTGCCCAGCGCCGACCCGCCGCTGCTGGTGGACGCCGACCTGCGCCCGGAGGGCAAGTCGGGCCCGCTGGTGCGCACCCTCGGCTCCTACGAGGCGTACTACCGGCGCTGGGCGTTGACATGGGAGCGGCACGCGCTGCTGCGGGCCGAGCCCGTCGCCGGGGACGAGGACCTGGGCCGCCGCTTCATGGAGCTGATCGACCCGCTGCGGTACCCGGCCGGAGGGCTGGACGAGGACGCGGTGCGGGAGATCCGGCGGCTCAAGGCCCGTATGGAGGCCGAGCGGCTGCCGCGCGGCGCCGACCCCAAGCTGCACGCCAAGCTGGGGCCGGGCGGACTGTCCGACGTGGAGTGGACCGTGCAGCTCCTCCAGCTGCGGCACGCGGCTCAGGTGCCGGGGCTGCGGACGACCCGCACCCGGGAGGCGCTGGCCGCCGCGCGTGAGGCCGGGCTGGTGTCCGAGGAGGACGCGGAGATCCTCGACGAGGCGTGGGTGCTGGCCACCCGCGTCCGCAACGCGGTGATGCTGGTCCGGGGCCGGGCGGGGGACACCTTCCCCACCGTGCCGCGCGAGCTGGCCGCCGTCGGCCGCTACCTGGGCTACGGCCCCGGCCACGCCGGCGACATGCTCGACGCCTACCGCCGCACGGCCCGGCGGGCGCGCGGGGTGGTGGAGCAGCTGTTCTACGGCGGGCTGTAGCCCCTGCGCGTGCCGCGCCCGCGGGGACGAGCCGCGCTCCACAGCGACGCGGGGCGTTCGTGAGTTTTTCGCGAGTTCCGCGTCGGCGGGGCCGAGCCGCGCTCCTACGGCGCGGCGCGCCGGGGCCCCGGGCCCGGGTGTCAGACCTGCTTCTGCAAGGGAACACGCTCCGGGGCGGCCGGCTCCGGCCGTCTCGTGGCCGGGTCCGGGAGGTGGCGGGGGAGGGCGGAGGGACGGCGGCCGTACCAGGCGTGGGCCACGCCGTAGCCGACGGCGAGGCACAGGACGCCGCCGACCGCGTCCAGCCAGAAGTGGTTGGCGGTGGCGACGATGACCACCAGGGTGAGGACCGGGTACACCAGGCCCAGCACCCGCACCCACGGCACCGAGGCCAGCGCGAAGAGCGTGAGCCCGCACCACAGCGACCAGCCGATGTGCATGGACGGCATCGCCGCGTACTGGTTGGAGACGTTCTTCATGTCCCCCGAGGCCATCGAACCCCAGGTCTGGTGGACCAGCACGGTGTCGATGAAGTTCTGGCCGTTCATCAGCCGCGGCGGGGCGAGCGGGAAGAGGTAGAAGCCGACCAGGGCGAAACCCGTGGTGACGAAGAGGACCAGCCGGGTCGCCGCGTACCGGCCGGGGTGTCTGCGGTACAGCCACACCAGCACACCCAGCGTCACCGCGAAGTGCAGGGTGGCGTAGTAGTAGTTCATCCCGACGACGAGCCAAGTCACCGAGTTCACCGCGTGGTTCACGGACTCCTCGAAGGCCGCGCCGAGTCGGCCCTCCAGCCGCCAGATCAGATCGGCGTTGCGCAGCGCCTCCGCCCGCTGCTCGGGCACCGCGTTGCGCACGAGCGAGTACGTGGCGTAACTCACCGCGATCAGCAGGATCTCGAACCAGAGCCGGGGCCGGCGAGGAGCGCGAAGACGGCGCAGCCGACCCGTCGCCGCCGTCTCCTCGACGGGGCTCGCTGCGGCCGCCTCGCGGCCTTCCAGCGTGGTCACGGTCGAGTCACCCATGGGCACAGAGTCTGCCAGATAAGACCTCTCGGTCAGATCATCCCCCGGGCGGGTCCGGCCCGCATGTTCTGCCCCGGGAACAGGCCCTCCGTCTCCTCCCCCGGCAGGGCGCACCGGCGTCCGCTCTCCCCCTCAGGGACGATTGCGGTCCCCGGGCGCCGACGCCGTCGAACCGCGCACCACCAGCTCGGGCATGAACACGAACTCGCTGTGCGGCGCGGGCGTTCCGCCGATCTCCTCCAGCAGCGTGCGCACCGCGGCCTGTCCCATCGCCGGGACCGGCTTGCGCACCGTGGTCAGCGGCGGGTCGGTGAAGGCGATCAGCGGCGAGTCGTCGAAGCCGACCACCGAGATGTCGTCCGGCACCTCCAGGCCGCGCTGCCGGGCCGCGCGGATCGCGCCCAGCGCCATCATGTCGCTCGCGCACACCACGGCCGTGCAGTCCCGGTCCATCAGCGCGCTGGCCGCGGCCTGTCCGCCCTCCAGCGTGTACAGCGAGTGCTGGACCAGCTCGGTCTCGACCGTCTCCGCGCTCAGTCCCAACTGCTCCTGAACGGCCCGGACGAAGCCCTCTATCTTGCGCTGCACGGGCACGAACCGCTTCGGCCCGAGCGCCAGCCCGATCCGGGTGTGCCCGAGGGACGCGAGGTGGGTGACGGCCAGCGCCATCGCGGCCCGGTCGTCGGGGGAGATGAACGGCGCCTGCACCTTCGGCGAGAAACCGTCCACGAGCACGAACGGCACGCCCTGCGCCCGCAGCCGCTCGTAGCGCTGCATGTCCGCGGTGGTGTCGGCGTGCAGGCCGGAGACGTAGATGATGCCGGCGACACCGCGGTCCACGAGCATCTCGGTCAGCTCGTCCTCGGTGGACCCGCCGGGGGTCTGGGTGGCGAGCACGGGGGTGTAGCCCTGGCGGGTCAGCGCCTGCCCGATCACCTGGGCCAGCGCCGGGAAGATCGGGTTCTCCAGCTCGGGCGTGATCAGCCCGACGAGACCCTCGCTGCGCTGCCTCAGCCGCACCGGGCGCTCGTAGCCCAGCACGTCCAGGGCGGCGAGCACGGACTGGCGGGTGGTGGCGGCGACGCCCGGCTTCCCGTTCAGGACCCGGCTGACGGTCGCCTCGCTCACCCCCGCCTGAGCAGCGATATCAGCAAGCCGTGTGGTCACAGGACCGGACTGTATCTGCCGGTTGTCGCCTTGCACACCGATCGGACGCCTGGTGCGCGCCGCGGGACGGCCCGTGGTGGGCTGCTGGCTCATCGCGATCCCTCAAGTCATGGTCGGCGTCCGCTCCGCAAGGGATGATTCCCCCGGCGGCAACGGATGGCAAGTGCTTGCAGAGTCTTGCACAACAGTCCGAACCCCCGGCGTACGGGCGCAAACCAGGGTTGCGCGACGGTCGAGAACGGGTCACGGCGACATAACTGTCGAGGGTCCTTGCAAAACTTTTCTGCAAGGTCTTTCGGAAACGTTCCAACGCTGTTACGTTCACGTCGCCCGGCCGCCGCAACGGCGCAGTCGGCACCTCGCGGGACGGCAGACGGGGCCGTTCCCGCCTCACGGGCTTAACCCTCAAGGAGAACCTCATGCGGCGTGGCATAGCGGCCACCGCGCTGGTGGCGTCCCTCGCCCTCGCGGCGACGGCCTGCGGCGGCGACAGCGACAGCGGCGACAAGGCCGGCGGCCCGGTCACCATCACCTGGTGGGACACCTCCAACGCGACCAACGAGGCGCCGACCTACAAGGCCCTGGTCAAGGAGTTCGAGGCC
This sequence comes from Streptomyces sp. GB4-14, assembly GCF_022696125.1. Lineage (NCBI taxonomy): Bacteria > Bacillati > Actinomycetota > Actinomycetes > Kitasatosporales > Streptomycetaceae > Streptomyces > Streptomyces sp. GB4-14. The sequence goes on from NZ_RZHO01000002.1 coordinate 4,795,189, forward strand.
GCCAACAAGGACATCAAGGTCAACTTCGTCAACGTCCCGTTCGACCAGGCGCAGAACAAGTTCGACACCGCCGCCGGTTCCAAGGGCGCCCCCGACGTGCTGCGCTCCGAGGTCGGCTGGACCCCCGCGTTCGCCAAGAAGGGCTTCTTCCTGCCCCTCGACGGCACCGAGGCGCTCGCCGAGCAGGACAAGTTCAAGCCCAACCTGCTCGAGCAGGCCAAGTACGAGGGCAAGACCTACGGCGTCCCGTTCACCACGGACACCCTCGCCTTCGTGTACAACAAGGCGCTGTTCGCCAAGGCCGGCGTCGAGGCCCCCAAGACCTGGGACGACCTGAAGAAGGCCGCCGCCACGATCAAGGCGAAGACCGGCGTCGACGGCTACTGGGGCTCCACGGCCGGCTACTACGCCCAGCCGTTCCTCTACGGCGAGGGCACCGACATGGTCGACGCCGAGGCCAAGAAGATCACGATCAAGTCCGCCGAGGCCAAGAAGGGCTACGGCACCTGGCTGAGCCTCTTCGAGGGCAAGGGCCTGCACAAGGCCGACGTGACCGCCGACGCCTACGCCCACATCCAGGACGCGTTCGTCAACGGCAAGGTCGCCTCGATCATCCAGGGCCCGTGGGAGATCACCAACTTCTACAAGGGCTCCGCCTTCAAGGACAAGAACAACCTCGGCATCGCCACCGTCCCGGCCGGCTCCGCGGGCAAGGCGGGCGCCCCCACCGGCGGTCACAACCTCTCGGTCTACGCCGGCTCCAGCAAGGAGAAGCAGGAGGCCGCGCTGAAGTTCGTGAAGTTCATGACCTCGGCGAAGGCCCAGGAGACCATCGCGCTGAAGAACTCCACGCTGCCGACGCGCGACGACGCCTACACCGAGCAGGTCAAGGCCGACCCCGGCATCGCCGGCTACCAGACGGTCCTCTCGGCCGCCCAGCCGCGCCCGGCGCTGCCCGAGTACAGCTCCCTGTGGGGCCCGATGGACGACGAGCTGCCGCAGATCGCCAGCGGCAAGGAGTCCCTGGACAAGGGTCTGAGCGACGCGGAGGCCGCGTTCACCAAGCTGGTGCCGGACTTCTCCAAGTAATGCCCGTGTGGCCGCCGGACCCGCTTCCAGGAGGGGAGGGTCCGGCGGCCGCCGGCCTGTGTGCCGTACTCCTTGATCATCCAGAAGGTGCCGAACCATGACAGTCGCCATCGACCGCGCGACCGGCAAGCGCCGCGGTGACCGCGCGCCCCGCCCCGGGCTGGGCCAGCGCCTGAAGCACTCCTACCAGAAGCACTGGTACGCCTACGCCATGATCGCGCCGGTGGCCGTCGTGCTCGGCGTCATCGTCCTGTACCCCCTGGGTTACGGCTTCTACCTCACGCTCACCGACGCGGACAGCCTCAACTCGGCGCGCACCATCGGCGTCAACGAGATCGAGGCCACCTACAAGTTCATCGGCATCGACAACTACGCCGACATCCTGTGGGGCGAGACCGCCTACGACCGGTTCTGGTCGCACTTCATCTGGACGATCGTGTGGACGGCCGCCTGTGTCGCCCTGCACTACGGCATCGGCCTGGGCCTCGCGCTGCTGCTCAACCAGAAGCTGCGCGGCCGCACCTTCTACCGGCTGATCCTCATCCTGCCGTGGGCCGTGCCGACCTTCGTCACCGTCTTCGGCTGGCGCTTCATGCTCGCCGACGCCGGGATCATCAACTCCGGCCTCGACCTCCTCGGCCTGCCCACCCCGGCGTGGCTGGAGGACTCCTTCTGGCAGCGGTTCGCCGCGATCATGGTCAACACCTGGTGCGGTGTGCCGTTCATGATGGTCTCCCTGCTCGGCGGACTGCAGTCCATCGACAGCAGCCTCTACGAGGCCGCCGAGATGGACGGCGCGAGCGCCTGGCAGCGGTTCCGCCATGTCACCCTGCCCGGCCTGCGCTCGGTCAGCTCCACCGTGGTGCTGCTCGGCATCATCTGGACGTTCAACCAGTTCGCGATCATCTTCCTGCTGTTCGGCAACACCGCGCCGGACGCGCAGATCCTCGTGACCTGGGCCTACCAGCTCGGCTTCGGACAGCAGCCGCGCGAGTTCGCCGAGTCCGCCGCCTACGGCATGCTGCTGCTGGCCATCCTGATCGTCTTCACGTCCTTCTACCGCCGCTGGCTGAACCGCAACGACCAGCAGCTCGCGATCTGAGGCGGGAGTCTTCATGAGCACCTCGACCCTCCCCACCGCCGCCGAGGCCGGCGGGCCGGCCGACGCGCCGACCGCCGCGCCCCGCAAGGGCCGCCGGCGCGGTGAGGTCAGCCCCCTGGGCCGTCTCACCTCCCACGGCATCCTGATCGTGGCCAGCCTGATCGCGCTGTTCCCGGTCGCCTGGCTGGTTTTCCTGTCCCTGGGCCCCGACAAGGACGACTATCTGCGTCCCGGTGGGATCTGGGGCAAAATGACACTGGACAACTACTCGTTCGTGCTGCAGAACACGAACTTCTTCGACTGGCTGAAGAGCTCGCTGATCGTCTCGCTCGGCACCACGGTCATCGGCGTCCTGGTGGCGGCCACCACCGGCTACGCGGTCTCCCGCATGCGCTTCCCGGGCTACAAGAAGTTCATGTGGGTGCTGCTGGTCACCCAGATGTTCCCGGTGGCCGTGCTGATGGTCCCGATGTACCAGATCCTGTCGGACCTGCGGCTCATCGACAGCTACCTCGGCCTGATCCTCGTGTACTGCTCCACGGCGGTGCCGTACTGCGCCTGGCTGATGAAGGGCTATTTCGACACCATCCCGTTCGAGATCGACGAGGCGGGACGCGTCGACGGACTGACCCCGTTCGGCACGTTCGCGCGGCTGATCCTGCCGCTCGCCAAGCCGGGGCTCGCGGTCGCGGCGTTCTACAGCTTCATCACCGCGTTCGGCGAGGTCGCGTTCGCCACGACGTTCATGCTGGACGACAAGAAGTACACGCTGGCGGTGGGTCTGCAGAGTTTCGTGAGTGAGCACGACGCCCAGCGGAACCTGATGGCCGCGACGGCGGTGCTGATCGCGATACCCGTGTCCGCGTTCTTCTACCTCGTGCAGAAGAACCTCGTCGCCGGCCTGACGGCCGGTGGCACCAAGGGGTAACGCCGTTCGGGGTGACTGCCGTCGGCCGGCTGCGGCATCGTCGTGGCCGGTCGCGCAGAGCCCCGCGCCCCTGGGGGCGTTCGCCCCTCCCTGGGTCCGAGGCGGCCGCGTGGCCATCCGACCCCGCTGTCATCGCGGCCGCCTCCACTCCGCTTCCCTGCCCGAACTCGTACCAAGGACGACATGAGCCAGCACTCCGCCGCCCCGGCCCCGACCCCCACGACCGACTCGGCCGTCGCCACCGTCGCGCGGCGCCGTGACTGGTGGCGGGACGCGGTGATCTACCAGGTGTACCCGCGCAGCTTCGCCGACAGCAACGGCGACGGCATGGGCGACCTGGAAGGCATCCGCTCCCGTCTGCCGTACCTGCGCGACCTCGGTGTGGACGCCGTGTGGCTGAGCCCCTTCTACGCCTCCCCGCAGGCCGACGCCGGCTACGACGTCGCCGACTACCGCGCCGTCGACCCGATGTTCGGCACCCTGCTCGACGCGGACGCGCTGATCCGCGACGCGCACGCGCTGGGGCTGCGGATCATCGTCGACCTGGTGCCCAACCACTCCTCCGACCAGCACGAGTGGTTCAAGCGCGCCCTCGCCGAGGGTCCCGGCTCGCCGCTGCGCGAGCGCTACCACTTCCGCCCCGGCAAGGGCGAGAACGGCGAACTGCCGCCCAACGACTGGGAGTCGATCTTCGGCGGTCCGGCCTGGACCCGGGTCACCGAGCCCGACGGCACCCCCGGCGAGTGGTACCTGCACCTCTTCGCGCCCGAGCAGCCCGACTTCAACTGGGAGCACCCGGCGGTCGGCGACGAGTTCCGCTCCATCCTGCGCTTCTGGCTGGACATGGGCGTCGACGGCTTCCGCATCGACGTGGCCCACGGCATGGTGAAGGCCGAGGGCCTGCCGGACCTGGGCTCGCACGACGAGATGCGGCTGCTGGGCAACGATGTCACCCCGTTCTTCGACCAGGACGGCGTGCACGACATCTACCGGCAGTGGCGCCTCATCCTCGACGAGTACTCCGGCGAGCGGATCTTCGTGGCCGAGGCATGGACGCCGACCGTCGAGCGCACCGCCAACTACGTCCGCCCGGACGAGCTGCACCAGGCGTTCAACTTCCAGTACCTGGCGACCCACTGGGACGCGGCCGAGCTGCGCGAGGTCGTCGACCGCACCCTGGACTCGATGCGCCCGGTGGGCGCCCCGGCCACCTGGGTGCTGTCCAACCACGACGTCACCCGGCACGCCACCCGCTTCGCCAACCCGGCGGGGCTCGGCACCCAGATCCGCGAGGCCGGCGACCGTGAGCTGGGCCTGCGCCGCGCCCGCGCGGCGACCCTGCTGATGCTGGCGCTGCCCGGCTCGGCCTACGTCTACCAGGGCGAGGAGCTCGGTCTGCCGGACGTCGTCGACCTGCCGGACGAGGTGCGCCAGGACCCGGCGTACTTCCGCGGCGCGGGCCAGGACGGCTTCCGCGACGGCTGCCGCGTGCCGATCCCGTGGACCCGCGAGGGTTCCAGCTACGGCTTCGGCGACGGTGGCAGCTGGCTGCCGCAGCCGGAGGGCTGGGGAGAGCTGAGCGTCGAGGCGCAGACCGGCGTGCCCGGCTCCACGCTGGAGATGTACCGCTCGGCGCTCGCCGTGCGCCGCGAGCAGGCGGACCTGGGCGCGGGCGACGCGGTGGAGTGGCTGACGGCGCCCGAGGGCGTGCTGGCCTTCCGGCGCGGTGACTTCGTGTGCGTCGCCAACACCACGGGCGCTCCGGTGACCGTGCCCGCCCACGGACGGGTGCTGATCACCAGCGGCGAGGTGGAGGAGACGGGCGGCGAGGCCGTGGTCGCGGCCGACACGACCGTGTGGTGGACGACGGCCTGACGGTCGTACGCCTCGCAACTTTTTTCCTTCAAGTTGGTACGGCCCGCTGCCCTTTCGGGTTGCGGGCCTCTAACATCTGCGTTGCCGCAAGGTTGCTGAACCTTTCTGCAAGAAGATTCAACCAACCTGTGCCGGCACTCCCCACACCCTTCGATGAAGAAGGATGCCCACATGGCACGCAGAACCCTCGCCGGGATCGCCGCTCTCGCGGCCGCCTCGGCTGTCATGACCCCGACAGTTGCAGAGGCGTCCCCGCCCGGCTCCAAGGACGTCACGGCCGTCCTCTTCGAGTGGAACTTCGCCTCGGTCGCCCGTGAGTGCACCACCACCCTCGGCCCCGCGGGCTACGGCTACGTGCAGGTCTCCCCGCCCGCCGAGCACATACAGGGCTCGCAGTGGTGGACGTCGTACCAGCCCGTCAGTTACAGGATCGCCGGGCGTCTCGGCGACCGCGCCGCCTTCAAGAGCATGGTGGACACGTGTCACGCGGCCGGTGTGAAGGTCGTCGTCGACACCGTGATCAACCACATGTCCGCCGGCAACGGCACGGGCACGGGCGGCTCGTCGTACACGAAGTACACCTACCCGGGCCTGTACTCCTCCTACGACTTCGACAACTGCACGTCGGAGATCAACAACTACGGCGACCGCTGGAACGTCCAGCACTGCGAACTGGTCGGCCTCGCCGACCTCGACACCGGCGAGGAGTACGTCCGCAGGACCATCGCCGGGTACATGAACGACCTGCTCTCCCTCGGCGTGGACGGCTTCCGCATCGACGCGGCCAAGCACATCCCCGCCGCCGACCTGGCCGACATCAAGTCCCGCCTGGCCAACCCCTCCGTCTACTGGAAGCAGGAGGTCATCCACGGCGCCGGCGAGGCCGTCCAGCCCACCGAGTACACCGGCACCGGCGACGTCCAGGAGTTCCGCTACGCCTACGACCTCAAGCGGGTCTTCAACAACGAGAACCTCGCCTACCTGAAGAACTACGGCGAGGGCTGGGGCTACCTGAAGAGCGGCTCCGCCGGCGTCTTCGTCGACAATCACGACACCGAGCGCAACGGTTCCACGCTCAGCTACAAGGACAACGCCACCTACACCCTGGCCAACGTCTTCATGCTGGCCTGGCCCTACGGCGCCCCGGACATCAACTCCGGCTACGAGTTCACCGACCACGACGCCGGACCTCCGGGCGGCGGCCGCGTGGACGCCTGCTGGCAGAGCGGCTGGAAGTGCCAGCACAACTGGCCCGAGATCAAGTCGATGGTCGGCTTCCGCAACGCCACCCGCGGCCAGGCCGTCACCGACTGGTGGGACAACGGCGGCGACGCCATCGCCTTCGGCCGGGGCAGCAAGGGCTTCGTGGCCGTCAACCACGAGTCCGGCTCGCTGACCCGCACCTTCCAGACCTCCCTGCCGGCGGGCACGTACTGCGACGTGCAGAGCAACAAGCAGGTGACGGTGGACGGTTCGGGCCGGCTCACCGCGACCCTCGGCAGCAACACCGCCCTCGCCGTGTACGCCGGCAAGAGCGGTTGCTGAAGCACGACTGTGACGTCCGGCGGCCGGTTCCGTGGCCGCCGGACGTCAGCCGACGGGTCCCTCGCCGAAGTACACGCGCCGCCCCACCGACGACCGGCGGCGCACCTGTGTGCCGGACTCGTCCGCACCTGACGGAAAGCTCCCACTGGAAGTTCTTGCCGACGCTTTCACGACTATTGCTGTAAGGCTTTCAACGAGGGTACGGTCACGCCGACGCTCCGGTGATGTGGCCGAAACAGTCCCCGCCGGGGCGTGGGTCAGACCCAATGAGCCGTAAGCGCAAGGAGTTCACGCCTTGATACCCAGATGGCCCGCGCCCCCGGGGCGCCGCACCGCGCGGGGCCGCCGCGTCGCCGCCGTCACGGTGGCCGCGCTCGCCGCGGCACTCGTGCAGCCGGTCGCCGCCCGAGCCGCCACCCCGCCCGCGCCCCCCTCGGACGCCGAGCTCGCCTCCTCCCCGGCGCGCCACGATCTGACGCGGGAGCAGTTCTACTTCGTCCTGCCGGACCGTTTCGCCAACGGGGACACCAGGAACGACCGCGGCGGACTGACCGGTTCGCGCCTCATCCACGGGTACGACCCCACCGACAAGGGCTTCTACCAGGGCGGCGACCTCAAGGGCCTCACACAGAAGCTCGACTACATCAAGGGGCTCGGCACCACCGCCATCTGGCTGGCGCCCATCTTCAAGAACCAGCCCGTGCAGGGCACCGGCAAGGACGCCTCCGCCGGCTACCACGGGTACTGGATCACCGACTTCACCCAGGTCGACCCGCACTTCGGCACCAATGAGGACCTCGAGACCCTCATCGACAAGGCCCACGCCAAGGGCATGAAGGTCTTCTTCGACGTCATCACCAACCACACCGCCGACGTCGTCGACTACGAGGAGAAGTCCTACGACTACCTCTCCAAGGGCGCCTTCCCGTACCTGACGAAGGACGGCGTGCCCTTCGACGACTCCGACTACGCCGACGGCGCGAAGACGTTCCCGCGCGTGGACTCCGGCACCTTCCCGCGCACCCCCGTGGTGCCCGCGGCGAAGAAGCGCCTCAAGGTGCCGAGCTGGCTCAACGACACGTCGATGTACCACAACCGCGGCGACTCCACCTTCGCCGGCGAGTCCGCCGAGTACGGCGACTTCTCCGGGCTCGACGACCTGTGGACCGAGCGTCCCGAGGTCGTCGACGGCATGGAGAAGATCTACCAGCGCTGGGTGCGGGACTTCGACATCGACGGCTTCCGGATCGACACCGTGAAGCACGTCAACATGGAGTTCTGGACCCAGTGGGCCACCGCCCTCGACGCCTACGCGGCGAAGCGCGGCCGGGACGACTTCTTCATGTTCGGCGAGGTGTACTCCTCCGACACGGACGTCACCGCCCCCTACGTCACGCGGGGCCGGCTCGACGCCACCCTCGACTTCCCCTTCCAGGAGGCGGCCCGCGCGTACGCCTCCCAGGGCGGCAGCGCCAGGAAGCTCGCCTCGGTCTTCGGTGACGACTACAAGTACACGACCGACAAGGCCAACGCGTACGAGCAGGTCGCCTTCCTCGGCAACCACGACATGGGCCGCATCGGGACGTTCCTGAAGCAGGACAACCCCGAGGCGTCCGACGCGGAGCTGCTGAAGCGGGACATGCTCGCCAACGAGCTGATGTTCCTCGGCCGCGGCAACCCGGTGATCTACTACGGCGACGAGCAGGGCTTCACCGGCGCCGGCGGCGACAAGGACGCCCGCCAGACCCTCTTCGCGTCCCGCACCGCCGACTACCTCGACGACGACCTGATCGGCAGCGACCGCACCCACGCCGAGGACACCTACGACACCCGCTCCCCGCTCTACCGGCAGATCAGCGCCCTCGCGAAGCTCCGCAAGGCGCACCCGGCGCTGACCGACGGCGTCCAGCAGGAGCGCCACGCCGACGACGGCCCCGGCGTCTACGCCTTCTCACGCACCGCCACCGGCAAGGACACCACCGAGTACGTCGTCGCCTTCAACAACGCCGCCGAGACGAAGAAGGCCACCTTCGCGACCGGCTCCGCCCGGATGACCTTCGAGGGCATCCACGGCACCGACGCGACCGTGGCCAGCGACGCGGACAAGAAGATCACGGTCGCCGTCCCGGCCCGCTCCGCGATCGTCCTGAAGGCCGCCGCCCCGCTCGGCAAGCCCGAGGCGAAGCCCGCGCTCACCCTGAAGGCCCCCGAGGCGGGCGCCACCGGCACCGTCGAGGTCACCGCCGACGTGCAGGGCGGTCAGCTCAACCGGGTCGTCTTCGCCGCCCAGACGGGCAACGGGACGTGGCAGACGCTCGGCTCCGCCGACCACGCCCCCTACAAGGTCACCCACACGATCGGCGCGGACGTCCCCGCGGGCACCGCCCTGCGCTACAAGGCCGTCGTGATCGACTCGGCGGGCCGTACCGCGAGCGCCCTGGCCGCCTCGACGACCGGCACCCCGCCGGCCGAGGAGGAGCCCACCGCCGTCTCCCGCGACTACGCGATCGTCCACTACCAGCGCCCCGACGGCGACTACGACGACTGGAGCCTGTACGCCTGGGGCGACCTGGCGGACGGCGAGGCCACCGAATGGCCCACGGGCCACGCCTTCACCGGCCGCGACGCCTACGGCGCCTTCGCCTGGGTCAAGCTGAAGCCGGGCGCCTCCGACGTCGGCTTCCTGGTGGTCGACAAGGACGGCAACAAGGACGTCGCCACCGACCGCACCATCGACGTGACCCGCACCGGCGAGGTCTGGATCAAGCAGGGCGACGACACGGTCACCACCGAACGGCCCGAGTACCCGGCGCAGGACACCGGCAAGGCCGTCCTGCACTACCACCGCGCCGACGGGAACTACGACGGCTGGGGCCTGCACACCTGGACCGGCGCCGCGAACCCCACCGACTGGTCGAAGCCCCTGGAACCGGTGAAGACTGACTCCTATGGCGCTGTCTTCGAGGTGCCGCTCGCCGAGGGTGCCACCAGCCTCAGCTACATCCTCCACAAGGGCGACGAGAAGGACCTCCCCTCCGACCAGTCGCTCGACCTCAGGGCGAACGGGCACGAGGTGTGGCTGGTGAGCGGGCAGGAGAAGTACCTGCTGCCCCAGCCCGCAGGGTCCGCGGCCGCCCTCGACCTGACCACCTCCAAGGCGGTCTGGATCGACCGCTCCACCCTCGTCTGGGACGGTTCCGCCGCGGCCGCCTCCACCCAGCTCCTCGCCTCCCGCACCGGCTCGGTCACGGTCAGGGACGGGAAGCTGGACAGCGGCGACGCCCGCTGGCTCCGCCTGACGAAGTCGGCCCTCACCGACGCCCAGAAGGCGAAGTTCCCGCACCTCGCCACGGGCACCGCCTGGACCGTCGACCCGCGCGACCGCGACCGGGTGCGCGAGGCCCTGCGCGGCCAGGTCGTCGCCACCCAGCGTGCCGCCAACGGCGCCGTGCTCGCCGCCACCGGCGTGCAGATCGCCGGCGTCCTGGACGACCTCTACGCCGTCGGCGCCACCGAGGCGCGGCTCGGCCCGGTGTTCCGCCACGGCCGGCCCACCCTGTCCGTGTGGGCGCCGACCGCGCGGAAGGCCGCCCTGGAGATCGGCGGCCGCACGGTCGCCATGCGCCGCGACGACGCCACCGGCGTCTGGTCCGTGACCGGCCCCGCCTCCTGGAAGGGCGAGGAGTACCGGTACGCCGTGACGGTGTGGGCGCCCGCCGCGGGCGAGGTCGTCACCAACAAGGTCACCGACCCCTACGCGACCGCCCTCACCACCGACTCCGAGCGCAGCCTCGTCGTCGACCTCGCCGACCGGTCCCTGAAGCCGCGCGGCTGGGACAGCTACACCAAGCCGAAGGCGGTGCCGCTGAAGGACGCGCAGATCCAGGAGCTGCACATCCGCGACTTCTCCGTCGAGGACCGCACGGCGAAGCACCGGGGCACCTACCTGGCCTTCACCGACAAGGACAGCGACGGCAGCAGGCACCTGCGCAAGCTCGCGCGGGCCGGCACGTCGTACGTGCACCTGCTGCCCGCCTTCGACATCGCCACCATCCCCGAGCGGAAGTCGGACCAGGCGACCGCCGACTGCGACCTCGCCTCCTACCCGGCCGACTCCGACAAGCAGCAGGAGTGCGTCGCCAAGGCCGCGGCCAAGGACGCCTACAACTGGGGCTACGACCCGTACCACTACACGGTCCCCGAGGGCTCCTACGCCACCGACCCGGACGGCACCGCCCGCACGGCCGAGTTCCGCGAGATGGTCAAGGCGCTCAACGAGGACGGCCTGCGCGTGGTGATGGACGTGGTCTACAACCACACCGCCGCCCACGGCCAGGCGAAGACCTCCGTGCTCGACCGGATCGTCCCCGGCTACTACCAGCGGCTCCTCGCCGACGGCTCCGTCGCCAACAGCACCTGCTGCTCCAACACGGCGCCCGAGAACGCCATGATGGGCAAGCTGGTCGTCGACTCGGTCGTCACCTGGGCCAAGGAGTACAAGGTCGACGGCTTCCGCTTCGACCTCATGGGCCACCACCCGAAGGCGAACATCCTCGCCGTCCGCAAGGCCCTCGACGCCCTCACGCCGAAGAAGGACGGCGTCGACGGCAAGAAGATCATCCTGTACGGCGAGGGCTGGAACTTCGGCGAGATCGCCGACGACGCCCGCTTCGTCCAGGCCACGCAGCTGAACATGGCCGGCACCGGCATCGCCACCTTCTCCGACCGGGCCCGCGACGCCGTGCGCGGCGGCGGACCGTTCGACGAGGACCCCGGCGTGCAGGGCTTCGCCTCCGGCCTCTACACCGACCCGAACTCCTCGGCCGCGGGCGGCACTCCGGCCGAGCAGAAGGCCCGGCTGCTGCACTACCAGGACCTGATCAAGGTGGGTCTGAGTGGCAACCTCGCCGACTACACGTTCACCGACACCAGCGGCAAGCAGGTCAAGGGCTCCCAGGTCGACTACAACGGCGCACCCGCCGGATACGCGGCCGCCCCCGGCGACGCCCTCGCCTACGCGGACGCGCACGACAACGAGTCGCTGTTCGACGCGCTCGCCTTCAAGCTGCCGAAGGACACCCCGGCCGCGGACCGCGCGCGCATGCAGGTCCTCGCCATGGCGACCGCCGCCCTCTCCCAGGGCCCGGCGCTCTCCCAGGCGGGCACCGACCTGCTGCGCTCCAAGTCCCTGGACCGCAACTCCTACGACAGCGGCGACTGGTTCAACGCGATCCACTGGAACTGCGCGGACGGCAACGGCATGGGCCGCGGTCTGCCGCCGGCCGCCGACAACAAGGACAAGTGGCCGTACGCCAAGCCGCTGCTCGGCTCCGTCACGGTGGGCTGCCCGCAGATCGAGGGCGCCTCGGCCGCCTACCGGGACCTGCTGCGGATCCGTACCACGGAGAAGGTGTTCTCCCTCGACACGGCGGACCAGGTGCAGTCGCGGCTGTCGTTCCCGCTGTCCGGCAAGCACGAGACGCCCGGCGTGATCACCATGAGGCTGGGCGACCTGGTCGTGGTCTTCAACGCCACGCCCGAACGGCAGCAGCAGCGCGTCGCCGCTCTCGCCGGGACGGACCACCGTCTGCACCCGGTGCAGGCGGCGGGCGGGGACGCGGTCGTGAGGACCGCGTCGTACGCGAAGGCGACCGGCACGTTCACCGTGCCGGCCCGCACGGTGGCGGTGTTCACCGCCAAGTGACCGGCTGCGGCTAGGGTGGGCCCTCCTGACCTGGAACAGGAGGGCCCATGCCGCAGATCACCGTCGACTACTCGGACAACCTGGCGGACGGTTTCGACCGGCCCGCGTTCGCGCGGGACCTGCACTTGGCCGTGGTGGAGATCGCGGCGGCGAAACCGCCCGCGTGCAAGACGCGGTTCCGGCGCACCGAGGACCCGGTGGTCGGCCCCGACACCGAGGGGCACGCGCTGGTGCACGTGCACATCGCCCTGCTGTCCGGCCGCACCGACGAGACCAAGGCGAGGCTCAGCGAGACGGTGGTCGGCCTGCTGCGGCAGCACGCGAAGCCGGCCGGCGGGCAGATGCTGCACGCCTCCGCGGAGATCCGCGACCTCGACCCGTCCTACCGGAAGTCCGAGGGCGAGTAGGCAGGCCTACTCCTCGGCCAGGGAGATCATCCGGGCGGCGAGATCGGTGAACGGGCCGTCGCCCGGCTCCTGTTTGACCAGTCCCCGCAGCAGCGTGGCGAGTTCCTCGTCGCGGGCCGCGGCGACGGCGGCCAGGGCCGCGAAGTCCTGCACCAGCTGGGCCTCCAGCTCCTCGCGCGGCACCCGCCGCCCGTCCAGCCAGATCAGCGCCGTCGACTCCACCAGCGAGATCCAGGAGCGCACCACCAGTTCGAGCCGGGCGGGCGCCGGGCCCACCACGCCCATGTGCGCCAGCATCTGCTCGTAGGCGGCCTGACGCACCGAGTCCACCAGCGCGTTGGTGGTGGAGGAGCCCACGGCGGGGCCGCCGCGCATCAGGGCGGAGAAACCGGGGCCGTGCTCCTCCACGAAGTCGAAGAAGCGCGCCATCACCCGCCGTAGCCGCGAGCCCAGCGGACCCTCGTGCGGCTCGGAGAACCGGGACGACAGATCCTCCGCCGCCCGCCGCAACGCGGCCTCGTACAGGCTCAGTTTGCCGGGGAAGTAGTGGTAGACGAGCGGGCGCGAGATGCCCGCACGGGACGCTATCTCGTCGATCGAGACCTCGTCCGGGGAACGCTTGCTGAACAGTTCGAGAGCCACGCCGATCAGCTGCTGCCGGCGCTCCTCGACTCCCATCCTCCGACGCACCCCGGTACTCATACGAACACCTTACCGATCGATTCCGGCCTCCCACGGACCGGACCGCGCGCCGGTTTTCCCCCGGATCACCGCAGCCCGCCGACCGACCCCCCGTCCTCGAGTGTGCCCTTGAGGTCGGCCCGCGCACCCTTCTCGGCGCGCACCGACAGCAGCCGGTCCTCCGCCTCGCCCTCGATGCCCCCGGTCGCCTCCACGGACTCCACCCCGTCGCTGCCGGCGGCGAGCAGGTACCAGGAGCCGCCGGCCGACTTCCACAACACCCCGGCCAGCACGTCCGGCTGCCGCTCCCCGCAGGCCGGCACGTTCTCCGCGCGCGCCGCCACCGCCCCGTACCGCGCGCCCGGCGAGTGGAACTGCGCCAGCACCCGCGCCCCCGTGCCTCGCCAGGTCTCCCCGCGCGTGCACAGCCACTCGGCCCGTCCGTCGCCGCCGGGCAGCGGCTGGTCCGCGTACGCCCAGGCGTTGACGCTGCGCACGCCCGCCGACCGCATCGCCGCCAGCGAGCAGGAGTACGGCTGCCAGGTGCGCAGCGCCTTCGCGCCGGACACGTCCTTCACCTCGCCCGGACGCCCGGTGGTCAGCCGCGCCGGGACCAGCTCGCCGAGGTCGGTGAGCAGCCGGGTGCCGGTGCCGTCGGACAGCTCCAGCGCGTTCCACACCGTGCACGGCTCCCGTCCCTGCCCCGAGACGAACGGCCCGGTCACCCCGTCCTCCAGAGGCAGCTCCCGCGCGCCCTCGTCCGGCTCTCGCAGGTCCCGCTCGCCCGCATCCCGCACCCACGGGGCCAGCAGGAAGCGGACGTTGCCGTCCGAGCGGCTCAGCACCACCGCGCTCGCCCCGGCCCGCCCGGCCCCGTCGACCCGCGCCAGGTCCAGGACGGCGCCCCGGGCGCCCTCCTCCGGCTCGGCGTACCGGGCGAGACGCCAGCCGTCGTACAGGATCACCACGCGCGCGGCGTCCACCGTCCCCGCGTACAGCAGCTGGGGCGGTCCGGCCGGCCCGCCCCTGGGGGTGCCCGGGGTGGCCGAGGCGGTGACGCCCTCACCCGGGCGGGCCCACACGGCGAGCGCGCGGCGCAGCAGCGCGCGGTCGCCGGTGAGCGCGCCGCGCGCCGGCCACACCGAGAAGTCCGTACGCGCCGACGTCCTCCACGCCGAGGCCGGCACCCGGGTCAGCTTCGCGGGGTCCAGCGCGGCCTGCGCGGCGGCGTTGCGCGCGTACGGGGGAGCGGCCGGGCCGTCGGCGCCCCAGCCGTCACCGGGCAGCGACAGCAGCGCCCCGCACACCGCCAGCGCCGCCGCCCCGACCAGCCCGGCCTTGAGATGCCGGCGGCGGCGCAGCAGGTCCGTCGGCCGGGCCTGCAGCGAACAGGGGTCGAACTCGGGGGACTCGAGCAGCCGGTACGGGTCGGGGATGCCGTCGGCCTCCGCGAGGGCGGCGTCCGGGTCCGCGACGCCCGCGTCGTCCAGCACCCGGCGCACGTCGGCGTTCGGCAGCCGCTCCAGACCGCGCAGCGCGTGCGCGGCACGGGCCGGACCGGACAGCGCCGACAGCCGCTGGTCCAGCGTCAACTCGTCGGCGCCGCCCGGCCGCGGGAACACCTGCAGGCCCCACACCTGCGGCAGCAGCGGCGGCAGCTGGGACCGCTTCGGCAGACCCCGGCGACGCAGCGGCAGTCCCGCCTCCAGCGCCGACCGCACCACCTGCAGCCGCACCAGCGTGTAACCGGGGTCGCCGTCCCGGCCGGCGCTCTGCGCGGGGATGACCGGCGCGTCGGCCCGGCCCCGGGGCAGCGCCCGCTGGACCAGGGCGTGCGCGGTGAGCACCCGCCGGGTACGGCCCATGCGGGACGGCAGCACCAGGTAGGCGAGCCGCACGAGCCGCGGATAGTGCTCGACGAGCGCGGCCTCGGCCTGTTCGACGTCCACGGCCGGACCGGCCGGGGAGGAGAGCGCGGGGGACTGGGCGGCGGCATCCTGTGACTGCACGTTCAGCAGAACGAGCGAACGAGTCGATGGTCACCTGACACCCGCGCCCTTCCGGCCACCGTCCGCACGGACCCGGCGCGGCGATTGAGCGCCGGGCGCGCCGCAGCCGTATCGAATGCCGAGGGCCCCGCGCCGGGGCTCCGAGCGGCATGTCGCCGCCCCACGATGTCGCCGTCAAGACCGGAGGAACACATGAGGGTGACCCGACCGAAGCTCGCGCTGACCTGCGCGGTGGCGGCCCTGGCGCTTGCGGGCTGCGGGTCCGGCGGCCACGGGGAGCACGCGGTGCCGCCCACCGCCACGGGCAGCCTGGAGAAGCTGGCCGCAGAGGTGAAGTGCGACCCCGACATGCAGACCGACGCCGACACCATCCGCCAGGCGCTGTGCGAGAAGGGCGACGAGAAGTACGTCCTCGCCACCTTCTCCACCGACCGCGGCCAGGCCGAGTGGCTCAACACGGCCAAGGACTACGGCGGCTACTACCTCGTCGGCCGCAAGTGGGTCGCCGTCGGCGAGGAGAGGACGGTCGAGGCGCTGCGGACCGAGCTCGGCGGCGACCTGGAGGAGGGCTCCGAGCACATGAATCCCGGCGGCAGCCACAACAAGGGCGGTCACCACGGCTGAGCCGCCCGGACGCCCGGCACGGCAGAAGGCCGGCGGTGGGTTCCCCCACCGCCGGCCTTCTCCCTTTTCCCTCGGTTCCTTCAGCTTCCCCTCGGGTCCCTCAGCGGGCCCTGCCGCCTACTGGCAGTCCTGGCCGCTGTTGATGCACTGGACCATCTCGTTCATCAGGTCCTCGTCGAAGAAGTTGATGAAGTCGTTGTGGTCGGTGATCGGCTTGTGCAGCTGCTCCGGGAAGGTGTCCACCGCGTACGGGTTCACCAGCTGCCCGTTGTCGATCTGCGGCGCCGGGATGTTGTCGTACACCAGGCGGACCTGGAGCTGCGGGATGGCCTGGAAGCCGTTCGGGCAGCTGCCGTCCTCGCCGACGAAGGCGACGTGCGTGCGGTGGTTGGCGCTGTCGGTGTTCTGGCCGTCCCAGCAGCTCTGGAAGCTGGTCGTACGGACCACGCCGCTGCCCTCGGGGCAGACCGGGTACTTGTCCGTCACCTGGCGGTCCTCGAAGCCGGTGCAGCTCCACGCGGTGTTCGCGTTGCCCAGGCCGTTGGTGAAGGCCTTGGCGTCACCGGTGATGATGCGCAGCGCCCGCGGCATCGCGACGACCTCGCTGGTGCGGTTGCCGACGAACTTCAGGTTCACCTCGGTGGGCGCGACGATCTTGCCCACGTTGCCGTCCTGGCCGCCGCCCGGCTGGTCCTGGTCGATGTCCTGCGTGCCGTCCTGGATCCGCAGCACCGGCCAGAAGTACGACGACCTGTCGCCCTGGTTCTGGCAGCTCGTGTCGCCGCCTGCCAGGTCCTCGTCGCTCGCGAAGGCGTTGTTGGCCTGGTTGCCGACGTAGTCGTGCTGGTGCTGGGCGCCGTTGCTGACGCCGGGCGCCACGATCACGTTGTCCGAGTTGCGCAGCGCGTTCTCGTTGGTGCCGCACACGGTGGTGAAGCTGCCGGTCGAGCCGGTGTCGCCGTTCGCGGCGAGGCCGTTGGGCAGGTTGCGGGTGCCCGGCTGGACGTCCTCGATGCGGATGAAGTCGTCCGCCACCGGACCGTTCCCCGCCTGGCCGCCGTTGTCCTGGCCGCCGCCGTTCTGGCCGCCGTCCTGGCCGCCGCCGTCGTTCTGGCCGCCGTCGTCCTGACCGCCGTCACCGTTGCCGGGCTGCTCGGCGGGCACACCCTGGCAGCGGGCGAACCGGCCGAGGTCGCGCTCCTGGCCGCCGGCCCGCTTGATGTTGATGTTGATGCGGTCCAGGGTGGCCCTGCGCTTGTCCTTCAGCGGACCGAGGATGGCGTTGTCGACGTAGCTCGCGTCGCCCGCCTGCGCCTGGCGCGTCTCGGCGAGGCGTGTGTACGCGTCGGTGATCTGGCGGTCGAGCCGCGCCAGTTCACGCGCGACGCCCCAGCGCGCCTTGCGGGGCACCTTGGTCAGCTTCTGGCCGACGTCCGGACAGTTGATCGTGGCGACCCGGACCTGCCCCGACTTGGTGGCGTTGTGCCCCCCGTCCTCCTCGTGCGCCGAGGCGTAGAAGTTGGCCCAGACCAGACCGCCCCCACCGATCGCCAGGGCCGCCGCCCCGGCTATCACCTTGGTGGCCAGCGGTGTACGGCGTTTTCTTGTGTTGCGTCCCATGGAACTCCTCTGACTTCCTTGCGGGGCATCCCTGTGCGGGGCATCGAGGCGCCCGTGAGGGGAAGCGGCGCCCATGAGTACGCGGCTCGCCCCACGGGTGTTCACCCGTCACAGGAATCGGTGCGAAGTCAGTGCGGTTCCGTAGGTTTCAACACGCTTACCCACACCGGGAGTTGCCGCTCCTCCACCCGGCGTGAAGCCCGGCGTCCGGTTTCACCGGCCGTGGCCGGGACACGCGAGAACCGCCGGCTCGCGGCGGTTGTCGTCGTCCGGCACCTCCAGGCCCGGTTTCGCGAAGACGGTCGCGGTGTGCTCGGCGACGGCCCGTTCCCTCACCACCGGTCGCGCGGCGACGGCCGCATGGGTCCGCCCCTGCGCCATCGGCTCCGGCACCTCCCGCTCCCGGGGCGTCCGGTGCTCTGGCGGCCGGTCCCCGGCGGACCGCCGCGCAGGCAGCCGCCGGATCACCTGCGGGCCGGTCGCCGTGCCGTCCGCCACCACCGCCGCACCGCGTCCGGCAGCGACCTCGGCGCCGGCGCGGGCCCCCGTACCGCCGCGAGCGGGAAGCCCGGCGCCGCGCTCACCCTGCCGTGTCCGTCCGTCCCGGTCATGACGGCCCGGTCGTCATGGGCCCGGCCTCGCCGTCGTCGGCCGCCCGCACACCGGGCCCGGCCCCCGTCCGGGGGTAGGGCTCCCTACACCCCCGAGGCCGCGGCCAGCACCCTCGCCTCGACCTCCGGGTCCAGCCCCTTGGCGTTGCGGTCCGGGCGCTGCGGGGCCGTGCCGCCGATCTCCCGCAGCCAGGCCCAGGTGTCGGCGACGGTCTCCGCGACCGGGCGGCAGCGCAGCCCGGCGGCGACCGCCCGGGAGACGTCCGCCGCGTGCAGGGTGTCGTGCAGGTCGCTGTGCGGCGGCACCCACACCGGGAGCTGGGTCCACGGCTCCACCCCGGCGTCGAGGATCACCTCGGGCGCCGTCCACCGCAGCTCGGCCGGACCCCCGGTCACCCGCACGCAGGCCTCCAGCAGCTCGCCCATGGTGGCGTGCCCCGACGGCGAGGTGAGGTTGTACGGCCCGGCCAGCCCCTGCTCGGCCGCGTCGAGGATCCACTCCGCCTGGTCGCGGACGTCGACGTACTGCAGGGGCAGGTCCCGCGGGCCGGGGGCGAGCACCGGACCGCCGCGGGCCATGCGGTTCAGCCACCAGGGCAGCCGTCCCACGTTCTCGTACGGCCCGAGCAGCAGCCCGGACCGCACCAGCAGCGAGCGGTCCGCGCCGAAGGCCTCCTCGGCGGCCAGCTCCCCGCCCCGCTTGTCCCGCGCATAGTCCGTCGGCCCGGCGTCCGGGGAGGCGCCCTCCACCACCGGGGCCTCCTCGTCGTACCCCGCGGGCGGCGCCCAGGTGTACACCGAGCGGCTGGACACGTACACGTACCGCCCGGCGCGGTCCCGCAGCAGCCGCGCCGTGTCCCGCACCGCGCGCGGGGCGGACGACCAGGTGTCGACGACGACGTCCCAGGTGCCCGGGTCCTCGTCGAGCGCCGCCAGCCCGTCCACCGCGGTGCGGTCGCCGAGCAGCAGGCGGACGCCGTCCGGCGCCGCGTGCCGTCCCCGGTGGAAGACGGTCACCTCCCAGCCCCGTCCGAGGGCCGCCTCGACGACCGCCCGGCCCGCGAACTCCGTACCACCCAGCATCAGAAGTCTCATACCGGGACTCTGCCCCGCCGGGCGGCACGGGGGAAGGAGGATCTGCTGTCGGCAGACCGGGCCGCGCGCTCAGCGCCGCACGGGCGGCACGTACGTGTAGCCGACGCGGCGCACCGTGCGGATGGCGTCGCGGAACTCCGGGCCGAGCTTGCGGCGCAGCCGGGCGATGTGGACGTCGACGGTCCGCCCGTCGCCGACATGGCCGTACCCCCACACCGTGGACACCAGACGGTCCCGGGTGTGGACCCGGTCCGGGTGCGAAACGAGATGGGCGAGCAGCTCGAACTCCAGGTACGTCAGGTCGAGCCGGCGGCCGTCGACCTCGGCGGTGCGGCGTACCGGGTCGACCCGGATCAGCGCGTCGGTGTCCTCCGCCGCGCCGACGGGTGCGGGCGCGGGGTACGGCGGCTGCCGGTCGGCGGGGACCAGCACCAGGTAGCCGACCATCGGCGGACGGCCGGGCAGCACGGGCACCGCGTCCGGCGGGGCGGGCAGCAAGGTGGCGCCGGGCGGCAGCAGCCGTGCGACGGCCGCCACGTCGTCCCGGTCGACGGCATGCAGCCGGGCACGGGCGGGCGGGACGGAGGCGGCGGGAACGGGGGTGGAGAGGGAAGGGGTGGTCGCCATGGGACGTCAGCTCTTTCGCGCGAAGGGTTCGTCGAGGGACGTACGCGGTGCGCGGCGGCCGAAGGCCGGGAGGAACTCCGGGCGTTACAGGGCCGGCGCGTTCGTCGCGCGACAACACACCCGGTCGAAGTCGTGGTGCTGACGGGAGGGCCAGAACGGCTCCAGGTCACGTCGACCCGTCGCGTCGTGGGTGCGGAAGCCGGCCATGGGTCCATTGAAGCAGACGGCGCGAGGGGCGCCCACCGTCCGGCGGGCGCCCCTCGGGAGTCGTACGGTGCGGATCAGACCTGGCCGGCCTTCTCCAGCGCGGTGCAGCAGGTGTCGACCAGCAGACGGGTCACCACGTACGGGTCGACGTTGGCGTTGGGGCGGCGGTCCTCGATGTAGCCCTTGCCGTCCTTCTCGACCTGCCACGGGATGCGGACCGAGGCGCCGCGGTCCGACACGCCGTAGGAGTACTCGTTCCACGGGGCGGTCTCGTGCAGGCCGGTGAGGCGGTCGTCGATGCCGGCGCCGTAGTTCTTGACGTGGTCCAGCGGCTTGGAGCCCTCGCCCAGCGACTCGGCGGCGGTGATGATCGCGTCGTAGGACTCGCGCATCGCCTTGGTGGAGAAGTTGGTGTGCGCGCCGGCGCCGTTCCAGTCGCCCTTGACCGGCTTGGGGTCGAGGGTGGCGGCGATGCCGAAGTCCTCGGCGGTGCGGTAGAGCAGCCAGCGGGCCACCCACAGCTGGTCGGCGACCTCCAGCGGGGCCAGCGGGCCGACCTGGAACTCCCACTGGCCGGGCATGACCTCGGCGTTGATGCCGGAGATGCCCAGACCCGCCTTCAGGCAGTTGTCCAGGTGGGCCTCGACGACGTCACGGCCGAAGATCTCGTCGGAGCCGACACCGCAGTAGTAGCCGCCCTGCGGGGCCGGGAAGCCGCCCTTGGGGAAGCCCAGCGGGTAGGCGTCCTTGAAGAAGGTGTACTCCTGCTCGATGCCGAAGATCGGTTCCTGCGCGGCGAACTTCTCGGCGACCTCGGCCAGCGCGGCGCGGGTGTTGGACTCGTGCGGCGTCATGTCCGTGTTCAGGACCTCGCACAGCACCAGGACGTCGTCGCCGCCGCGGATCGGGTCCGGACAGACGAAGACCGGCTTCAGCACGCAGTCGGAGGCGTGGCCCTTGGCCTGGTTGGTGGAGGACCCGTCGAAGCCCCAGATCGGCAGCTCGGCGCCCTTCGCGTCGTCGCCCAGGATCTTCGTCTTGGAACGCAGCTTGGCGGTCGGTTCGGTGCCGTCGATCCAGATGTACTCGGCCTTGAAGCTCACGGTCCACATCCTTCGGGGTGGGTCTGGGCGCTCGGTGCGGATGCTGCGGCGCTGCGGCACTGGGGCGCCGCCGTCGATGCCCCGCAGCTTGTCAACGGGCGATTTCCCGTCCATTGCCCATGTGTGAACCCCGTGTTACCGGACGCCCGTGTGCCCGGCGCCACTCCGTGAGGGTGCGGGGGAGGGGGCCGGGTGTATGCGATGGGACGTGAAGGTGTGACGACGTGTGAGGGCCCGCCGCTCCCTTCCTGAGCGGCGGGCCCCCGGCACCTCACCCGTGCGTGGACCTCACCCCACCTTCTCGATCACGGCCCGGCGGATCAGGAACTTGCCCGGCTCGCGGACCTGCTCGAAGGCGGCGTTGTTGAGCAGCACACAGCTCCCGGACACCGAGGTGACCTCCACCGTCGTGGACTTGTTGTTGTCCAGGTTGGTGACCTTCAGCCTGGTGCCGGCCGGGAACTGGTTGCTGGACGCGGCCGGGGCGCCGGCCTCGCCGGACAGGGTGACGGTCGAGCCGTTGCACACCTGCTCACCGGCCGCGGCGCCGCCGCCCGCCTGGCCGTCCTGGCCCGCCTGACCGTCCTGGCCCGCCTGTCCCTCCTGGCCGCCCGCGGCGGGCTGCGACGGGGCGGGCTGCTCCGGCTGCGCCGGCTGGGAGCCCTGAGCCGACTCCCCCACCGCGCACCCGGACGCCTCCTGCTGGACCTTGATCTGCGCGATGACGGCCTCGCGGTTGGCGATCCGCGCCTGGGACTGGGCGTCCGGGTTGGCCCGCTGGTCCGCGATGAACCGCTCGTTGTTGCCGAGCGCGGTGGCCAGCCCCTGGCAGACCGTCGAGTTCGCCGCCGACTTGGTGGTGGCGGCCGGCGGGCTGGCGTTGGACGTGGCCGCCATGACGAAGGCGCCGCCGCCCGCCACCGTGGCCGCGCTCAACAGCAGCGCGAGCTTCTTCTTCGGGCCGAGACTTCTCCTGCGCGACATGCGCGCCTCCAATGGATCGGGGGAGCGTACGCCGCTATGTACGAGATACCGAACGCAGTTGCTCAGCGGCCGGCCCAAGTCGCCCAAGTGGCCTGCGTCACAGGGTCTCGAGCTGGGGCGCTGCCGGCGGGACGGGCTTCAGCGGGACAGCGCGTCCCGTACCGCGTCCTCCGTGCGGGCCACCACCGCCGTGCCGTCGTCCGCCGTGATGATGGGCCGCTGGATCAGCTTCGGATGCGCGGCCAGCGCCGCGATCCAGCGGTCCCGTGCCCCGGCGTCCCGCGGCCACTCCTTGAGCCCCAGTTCCTTGGCCGCCGCCTCCTGGGTCCGGGTGATGTCCCACGGCTCCAGACCGAGCCGCTCCAGCACCTCCCGGATCTCGTCCTCGGCCGGCACGTCCTCCAGGTAACGGCGGACGGTGTACTGCGCCCCCTCCGCGTCGAGCACGCTGATCGCGCTGCGGCACTTGGAACAGGCGGGGTTGATCCAGATCTCCATGGGGCACACGGTACGCCGCACCCCTGCTTGTTCGATTTATGGGCCGCCCGCGTGTCCCTCCCGCACCACCCGTCCCGAAGCCTCAAAAACCAATCCCACCTGCGCATTTGATGGCCGAAGCGAGCCTGCCGATTGTCGGTGCCGCCCCGTAGAATGGACGTAGTGTTCGAGGGAATCGCCGAGGTCGCCGTGGACCCCGGACGACGGCCCCGACCGCGACAGGAGGATGCCCGTGCCCGCTGCCGCACTCAAGCCGAAGCCCCTGCCCGTCCAGTCCACCGCGAAGCGACCCGTCCTGCTCGAACTGCCCTGCGCCCCGGTGGAGAAGCGCCCGCTGCCGCCGGGCCGCCCGCGCGAGTGGTACGTCACCCACAACCGCCGCCTGAAGGCGATGCGTCTCGCCATCGCCCTGCTCGACTCCGGTGTGTACCACCCGAGCCAGGCGCGCAACGACACGATCCGCGGCGCCGCCGAGCTGATCGGCGTCCACCCGCCGTCGGACACCACGTGCCACATGGTGCGAGCGCTCATGCGCTACAGCCGCTGAGCCGCGGCCGCCGATCCCGCGTCCGGTGCCGGGCGCCCCCGCGCGGGGGCGCCCGGCACCGTCGTGTCCGGTCCGGGAGCGAGCTGAGGCAGTATGGGCGGCGAGGTGTCGCACACCCCGAAGTCGTGGGCATCGCACGGCACTTGCCCGGCAGCCGTGCCTGGTGGAGGAGAGAGGCAGGACGGTTGACCGAGGAGAGCAGGGTCCCGGTTCCGTGGATCGCGCCGTCCGGCCGGTACGCACGCGTCCTCGGCCGCGCGGTCGACGTCGCGCTCGCCCTGGCGGTCCTGGTCGCGGCGTACGACTACGCCGGCGACCACGACCTGATGCTGGGCGCCCTGATGGCCCTGGCCCTGCTGGCCCGCAGGAAGCGGCCCGGCACGGTGATGGCGGTCGTGATGGCGCTGGCCCTCGTGCAGTTCCTGCTGCACGACCCGGCCGTCGACCCCCCGCCCGCCCACGCGCCCGCCGCGTACGACGTGGCCGTGCTGTTCGCCATGATGTCGGTCGTCCACCACTCCCGGACCCCGTGGATGCCGTACGCGGCGGGCGGCGCGGTGCTGCTGGCGACCGGGGCGGCCTCGTTCGGGGTGCCGTTCCTGGGCCTCGACGGATTCGGCGACGGCCAGTCCCTGCTGATCTTCTGGGGCCTGACGCTGACGGTCTGGCTCACCGCCTTCGCCCTGCACACCCGCCGCCTCTACGCCGAGAGCCAGGCCGCCCGCGCCCGGCACGCCGAGCGGGAGCAGGAGCAGCGCGCCCGGCTCGCCGCGGTCCGCGAACGCGCCGAGATCGCGCGCGAGTTGCACGACGTGGTGGCGCACAGCCTGGCCGTGATGATCCTCCAGGCCGACGGCGCCGGGGCCGTGCTGCGCACGTCGCCCGACATGGCGGAGTCCGCGCTGAAGACCATCGCCGCGACCGGCCGGGACGCCATCGACGACATGCACCGCATCGTGCGGGTCCTGCGCGAGGGCCGGCCCGGGACCCAGGGCGCGGGGGAGGACCGGCGGCTGGTCACCCTCGACGAGATCGAGACCGTCGCGGACCGCGCGCGGACCGCCGGGCTGACCGTGGACCTCTCCGTCGACGTGGACCAGGGAAGGCTGTCGCCGGCGGAGGAGATGACAGCGTTCCGCATCGTCCAGGAGTGCCTCACCAACACCCTCCGGCACGCCGGTTCCGGGGCTCGCGTCGACATCCGCGTCCGCGAGAAGGACGGCACGCTGCTGATCGACGTCACCGACGACGGAGGGGGCGCCCTCGCGGGCCGGGCCACCGTCGGGGAGTCAGGGGGCAACGGGCTGGTGGGGATGCGCGAGCGGGTGGAACTCGCCGGGGGCGCCTTCGAGGCCGGCCCCCGGCTCGGCAGCGGATGGCACGTACGGGCCTCGATGCCGGTGCGGACGAAGACGCCGGTGGCCGCGCGGACTTCGGCGGGCACCGGGCATCCAGAGGCGACGAGGACTTCCGTGAGGACCGAGCGATGACGGGGACCGACAGGCCGATCCGGGTGGCCGTGGTGGACGACCAGCCGCTCATCCGGGCCGGCTTCTCCATGGTGCTGGCCGGCCAGGACGACATCGAGGTCGTCGGCGAGGCGGAGAACGGACAGCAGGCCCTCGACCTGCTCGACGAGGTCGACGCGGACGTCGTCATCATGGACGTCCGCATGCCGGTCATGGACGGCATCCGGGCCACCGAGCGGCTGATGCGCCGCGACAGCCCGCCCGGCGTCCTGGTCCTCACCACCTTCGACGACGACGAGGACGCCTTCGCCGCCCTGCGCGCGGGAGCAGGCGGCTTCCTGCTGAAGAACGCCCCCGCCGACCAGGTCGTCCACGCCATCCGCGTCCTGGCCGCCGGCGAGTCGGTGGTGGCCCCGCGCATCACCCGGCTGCTGCTCGACCGCGTCTCGGACCGGCTCTCCCCGGCCAATGGGCAGTCGGAGCGCCTCGGTCTGCTCACCGGCCGCGAACGGGACGTGCTCGGCCTGGTCGCCCGCGGCCTGTCCAACGCCGAGATCGCCGCCGAACTGTACGTCGCCGAGGCCACGGTGAAGACGCACCTGGGCAACCTGATGGCCAAGCTGCATCTGCGGGACCGCGCCCAGGCCGTCGTCTTCGCGTACGAGTCCGGCCTGGTGCGTCCGTCCCCCTGAGCCGCCTCCTCCTGAGGGGGCAGAGGCTCACCCGCCCTCTGCCCCCACAGGCGCAGAGCGCGCCCGCCCGGCGTACCGGACGAGCCGCCCGCGATCTCGGATCCGTGACCGATCCGCCGAGGGCCCCCGGATCCCAGACTTCTCGGTGTCGCAGGACGCGGCCGAGAAGACACGGGAGGGACCCCATGACCACCATGACCGGCACGCCCACGAACAAGCACAACCGCACGCGCGACCGCCTGATCCTCGGCGCCCTCGCCGGCGCGGTCGTCGCCGCCCTGGCCGCCGGGGGCGCGTACTGGTGGCAGGACCGCCAGGAGCTGAGCCAGGCGTCCGCCGAGGACTGCAGGACGGCGCAGCGCATCGTCACCGAGGGCGCGCGGATCGCCGCCGGGCCGGTGCCGGAGGCGGAGAAGTGGTGGAAGGAGACCGGCGACGAACGCCGCGCCACGATGGAGGACGGCTACCTCGGGGCGAAGATCTCCCGCTACGAGGGCTGGGCGCTGGAGACCGCGAAGAACTCCGCCGAGGCGCCGTCCGCGAAGGACGTGAAGAGCCTCCAGGAAGACGCGCGGGGCCACTGCGTGGACTCCGGCGTCACCCTCACCCTGCCGCCGCTCGGCTCCTGACCGGGCCGGGGAGAGCGTCACCATGACCGCCCACGCCGCCGCGCGCGGCCCCGCACCCGACGACGTCATCACCACCACCGCCCTGGTGAAGACCTACCGCCAGGGCGCCGACGAGGTCCGCGCCCTCGACGGGGTGTCCGTCGCCGTGCGCCGCGCCCGGTTCACCGCCGTCGTCGGCCCCTCCGGGTCCGGCAAGTCCACCCTCATGCACTGCGTCGCCGGACTCGACACCGTCACCTCCGGCAGCGTCGTCCTCGACGGCACGGAGCTCACCGGGCTGACCGACCGGCAGCTGACCCGGGTGCGCCGCGAACGCATCGGTTTCGTCTTCCAGTCGTTCAACCTGCTGCCGCAGCTCACCGCCTACGAGAACATCGTGCTGCCCGTCACCATGTCCGGCCGCCGCCCCGACCGCGAACGCGTGGACCACCTGTGCGAGGTCCTCGGCATCGCCGACCGGCTGACCCACCGCCCCGCCGAACTGTCCGGGGGGCAGCAGCAGCGGGTCGCCGTCGCCCGCGCGCTGGTCGCCCGCCCCGCCGTGGTCTTCGCCGACGAACCCACCGGCAACCTCGACTCCCGGGCCGGCGCCGAGGTGCTCACCATGCTGCGCCGGGCCGTCGACGAACTCGGCCGGACGGTCGTGATGGTCACCCACGACCCCGCCGCCACCCGCTACGCGGACCGCGTGCTGACCCTCGCCGACGGACGCGTCGTGGGGGACGAGCGCACCACCCCCGACGACACCCTCGGGAGGCGGCGATGAGAGGCCCCTGGCGCGCGACCGTCCTGGGCTCCCAGATGGCCGAACTCCTGCGCAGACCGGGCCGGTTCGCGGCCACCGGCCTGTCGCTGCTGATCGCCGCGTTCGTCGTCTTCGGGGCCGTCATGGCCCAGCAGATCGTCACCGCGACCGTCGTCGACCGGTTCCGCGGCACCCCCGACGCGGTGTCGCTCGTCGTCACGCGGAAGGACGCGGCCGGCATCGGCGAGGCCGGACTGGACGCGATCCGCAGGACGCCCGGGGTCACCGAGGCCGCCGGCCGGGCCGAGGGCGGCACCCCGGTCGGCGGCAGCGCCGCCGCACGCTACCTCGCCCTCGCCGCGGACCCCGGCTCCGGCGCCCTCGCCCAGGTACGGGCCGTCGAGGGCGCGTACCCCTCAGGCCCGCGCCGGCTGGCCGTCGACACCCGGGCCGCCGAGGCGTACGGACTCGCCCCGGGGTCGTCGCTCACCCTGCTGCTCCCGGCGCCCGACGGTGAGGGCACCCGGCGCGTCCCGGTCGAGATCACCGGCGTCGTCCGCTCC
This sequence comes from Streptomyces sp. GB4-14, assembly GCF_022696125.1. NCBI lineage: Bacteria > Bacillati > Actinomycetota > Actinomycetes > Kitasatosporales > Streptomycetaceae > Streptomyces > Streptomyces sp. GB4-14. The sequence continues at coordinate 4,822,543 of NZ_RZHO01000002.1, forward strand.
GCCGCCACCGGCGCCGGGGAGCCCACCGGGTACGCGCCCGGCCCGGACCTGGTGCGGCTGCTCGGCATGCCGGGCTACTCCCGCGTCGACGTCCGCACCAAGACCCCCGCCGCGGCAACGGAGGCGGCGGAGCGGATCCGGCGGGCGGTGCCCGGAGCGGTCGTACGGTCCGGGGACGAGGTGCGTGACGAGGAGGCCCGCGCGGCCGTCGCCGACGCGAGCGACACCCTGGAGCTGGCCGGCGTCTTCCTCGCTGTCGCGGTCGGCGCGGCCGTGCTCGTCTCCACCTCCACCTTCCGCATCGTCTTCGCCCGCCGTGTACGGCAGTTGGCACTGCTGCGCGCCGTCGGCGCCACGTCGAGGCGGCTCGCGGCGGCCCTCGTCGCCGAGGGCGCGGTGGTCGGCCTGCTGGCCGGCGCGGCCGGCGTGCTCGCCGCGTGGGGCTGCGCCCGGCTCGTCCCGCCGGTCGCCGCCCGCCTGGGGCACGGCCTGTCCGCCCCCGCCGCGCTCCCGCTGCCGCAGGCCGCCCTCACCGTGCTCGGCACCGGACTCCTCGCGGTCCTGGCGGTGCTCGCCCCGTCCCTCACCGCCTCCCGTGTCTCCCCGCTCCAGGCGCTGCGCACCGCCACCTCGGGGGAGAGCACGGTCAGCGGCACCGGGCGGACCCTGCTGGGCGTGCTCTGCGCGGCGGGCGCCGTGCTCCTCGCCCGGCAGCAGTACGCGGGACTGCCCGAGCCGGGCGACACGGCGTACGACCGGTTCGCGGCGCTGACCCTCGTGGTGGTCTCCGGCGGACTCGCCTTCCTCGCGCTGATCGCCCTCGGCCCCCTGCTGGTCCGGCCGGTGTTGTCCGCCCTCGCGGTACCGCTGCGCCGTACCGGTGCGGCGGGCCGGCTCGCGGTGGCGGGCGTCGGGGGAGCGCCCGGCCGGGCCGCCTCGGTCTCGGTCGTGGTGGCGCTCGGCGTCTGCCTCGTCGGCTCGACCCTGACCTGCCTCGCGAGCCTGGACACCTACGACCGGTACCAGCGGACGCTGGAGGCGCCCGCGGACTTCCACCTGTACGCGGGGGAGGGCGGGACACTGGACCGGACGCTCGTCGCCGACCTGGCCGCCCGCCCCGAGCTGGCCGGCGTGACCGCGTCCCGTACGGCGGAAGTGGTCGACGACGGCCGCAGCGCGACCGTCTCCGACCTGGACCTCACCACCGTCCGCTCCGGCACCGGCCTGACCGCCCGCACCGGCGCCCTCGGCCGGCTCGGCCCCGCGCACGTCGTCGTGGACGCCGAGCACGCGCACCGCCTCGGCGTGGAGGCGGGCGACCGCGTGACGCTGGAGCCGGAGGGCCGTCCCGTCCGGCTCACGGTGGCGGCGACGCTGCCCGGCGCCGGACCCTACGGCGCGGACTTCTTCGTGACCCCGGCCGACCTCACGCGCCTGGGAGCGGGCCCCGCGCCCACCCTGATCACCGCCGACGCGGCGGAGGACGGCGCCGAGGGCCGCGCCCGCGCCCACCGGGCCGTCACCGCGACGCTCACCGGACCGGGACGCGGCGACGGCCGGATCGTCGCCGAGGACGCGGCCACCCGCACGGGCTCGGACGACGACCTGCGCACGACGGCCACCACGGTGGTGCTGCTCCTCTGCCTGACCGTCCTGGTCGCGGTCGCGGGCGTCGCCACCACGGCGAGCCTCACCGTGGTCGAGCGCCGACGGGAGTTCGGGCTGTTGCGGGCCCTGGGCCTCGGCGGGGCGGCCGTGCGCCGTACGGTCACGCTGGAGTGCGCCCTCCACGGCGTCCTGGGCGGCATCCTCGGTCTGGCGCTCGGAGTGCCGTACTCGTGGCTGGTGGTGCGGGTCGCCGAGGTGAGCGCCCCGTTCACGGTGCCGGCGGGACAGCTCGCGGCGGTCCTCGCCGCCCTCGTCCTGGTGACCGCGGCGGCGGGCACGGTCCCCGCCCTGCGCGCCTCCCGCACCCCGCCGACGGTCGCCGTCGCCCAGGGCGACTGACCCGGGTCAGTAGGGGCCGACGCCGGCGTACCCGAGCAGAAGGATCACCGCGACGACACAGCCGAGCACCACGACCGTGGACACCCACGGGCGGCGCACCGCCGGCCCCCGGTACTCGGGCTCGGCGCGGAACGGCACCGGTCCGGGAGGGTTCTCCTTCCAGCGGGCGGCCAGCATCCGCGCGCGGGCCGAGGGCTCCTTGTGCGCGGCGCCGTCCGCCCACCGCAGATCGAACTCGCGCTCCTCGTCGTCCCGCTCGGACATCCCCGTGACCTTCTCTCGAACAACCGTGTCACCCTCAGGATCCCTCCCCACCCGCCCGGAGGGAAGCTTTCCGGCCAACGCCACCGCCCCCGCCCCTGGACGGACCAGGGACGGGGGCGGCGCGAGAACCGACGCGTCGGACGCGCGGGAGTCCGGTCACACGTCGAAGTAGAGCTCGAACTCGTGCGGGTGCGGACGCAGCTGCAGCGGCGCGATCTCGTTCTGGCGCTTGTAGTCGATCCACGTCTCGATCAGGTCCGGCGTGAAGACGTCGCCCTGGAGGAGGAACTCGTGGTCGGCCTCGAGGCGGTCCAGCACGGCGCCGAGGGAGGTCGGGACCTGGGCCACGTTGGCGTGCTCCTCGGGAGCCAGCTCGTAGAGGTCCTTGTCGATCGGCTCGGCCGGCTCGATCTTGTTCTTGATGCCGTCCAGGCCGGCCAGCAGCAGCGCCGAGAAGGCCAGGTACGGGTTGCCGGAGGAGTCCGGGGCGCGGAACTCCACGCGCTTGGCCTTCGGGTTCGAACCGGTGATCGGGATGCGCATCGCGGCGGAGCGGTTGCGCTGCGAGTACACCAGGTTGATCGGCGCCTCGAAGCCCGGCACCAGACGGTGGTACGAGTTCACGGTCGGGTTGGTGAAGGCCAGCAGCGACGGCGCGTGCTTGAGGATGCCGCCGATGTAGTAGCGGGCGGTGTCCGACAGGCCGGCGTAGCCCTGCTCGTCGTAGAAGAGCGGCTCGCCGCCCGCCCACAGCGACTGGTGGACGTGCATGCCCGAGCCGTTGTCACCGAAGATCGGCTTCGGCATGAAGGTCGCGGTCTTGCCGTTGCGCCAGGCGACGTTCTTCACGATGTACTTGAAGAGCTGCAGGTCGTCGGCGGCCGCGAGCAGCGTGTTGAACTTGTAGTTGATCTCCGCCTGGCCGGCGGTGCCCACCTCGTGGTGCTGGCGCTCGACCTGCAGGCCCGCCTTCTCCAGCTCCAGGGAGATCTCGGCGCGCAGGTCGGCGAAGTGGTCGACCGGCGGGACCGGGAAGTAGCCGCCCTTGTAGCGGACCTTGTAACCGCGGTTGTCCTCCAGCGCACCGGTGTTCCAGGCGCCCGCCTCGGAGTCGATGTGGTAGAAGGACTCGTTCTCCGAGGTCTTGAAGCGCACGCTGTCGAACACGTAGAACTCGGCCTCGGGGCCGAAGAACGCGGTGTCGGCGATGCCGGTGGAGGCGAGGTACGCCTCGGCCTTCTTCGCCACGTTGCGCGGGTCACGGGAGTACTGCTCGCCCGTGATCGGGTCGTGGATGAAGAAGTTGATGTTGACCGTCTTGTCACGGCGGAAGGGGTCGACCCGCGCGGTGGACAGGTCGGGCAGCAGCGCCATGTCGGACTCGTGGATGGCCTGGAAGCCGCGGATCGAGGAGCCGTCGAAGGCCAGCTCCTCGGCCGGGTCGAAGGCCGACGCCGGGATCGTGAAGTGCTGCATCACGCCCGGCAGGTCGCAGAAGCGGACGTCGATGAACTTGACGTCCTCGTCCGCGATGAACTTCTTGGCCTCGTCGGCGTTCTGGAACATCCAGCTCCTCCTACTCCCGACCGTCCCGCCGGGGTGGTAGATCGTTCGTGCGGCCAGTGCGGGGGGCACACGCTGCATCCGACCCTAGGGACGGGTCATTTCTCGGGCGTGACCCGTTTGTTTCGCACAAGTTAACCGGCGCCTCTTCCACGGTAGCTCCGGCGCACCCCGCCGTCTCCCGGTCATATCCGGCCGCAGTACCGTGGACGGGTGGACAACAGGCAAGCAATCGGATCATGGCTGTCCGGCCCGCGCGCGGCCATGGAGGAGGCCGGTGCCGACTTCGGTTACCGGGGCGAGCAGCTGGGGCTGCCGGAACAGGGACCGGGGTCGATCGCACGCCCCGGCCGCAGGATCGGCGCCCTCGCCGTGGACTGGGGCCTGTGCCTCCTGATCGCATACGGCCTGCTCACCGACGGCTACGACGCCCGCACCGGCAACTGGGCGCTGCTGGTGTTCCTGGTGCTGAGCGTGCTCACCGTCGGCACCGTCGGCTTCACGCCCGGCAAGCGCCTCTTCGGACTGCGCGTGGTCGCCCTGGACACCGGCCGGGTCCAGCCGCTGCGCGGCCTGCTGCGCTCGGTGCTGCTGTGCCTCGCGATCCCCGCGCTCGTCTGGGACCGCGACGGCCGCGGCCTGCACGACCGGCTGGCCCGCACGGTCGAGATCCGCTTCTGACCCGGCCCGCGCACGACCGCACACGACGAGGACGGGGCGCCGGAATCCACATTCCGGCGCCCCGTCCTCGTCGTGTCATGTCCCGCGGGACTCAGCGGCCCCGCTGACCGCCGCCCTTCGGCAGCTTCATGCCCTTCGGCATCGGCCCCTTCGGCAGCGGCATGTTGCTCATCAGGTCGCCCAGCGCGCGCAGCCGGTCGTTGGTCGCGGTGACCTGCGGGCCGGTGAGGACGCGCGGCAGCTTCAGCATGGTGGTGCGGAGCTTCTTCAGCTCCACCTGGCCCTCGCCGGTGCCCACGATCAGGTCGTGCACGGGCACGTCCGCGACGATGCGGTTCATCCGCTTCTTCTCGGCGGCCAGCAGGCTCTTCACCCGGTTCGGGTTGCCCTCGGCGACCAGCACGATGCCGGCCTTGCCGACCGCGCGGTGCACCACGTCCTGGTTGCGGTTCATCGCGACCGCCGGGGTCGTCGTCCAGCCTCGGCCGATGTTGTCGAGCACGGCCGCGGCGGCGCCCGGCTGTCCCTCCATCTGTCCGAAGGCCGCCCGTTCGGCACGGCGGCCGAACACGATCGCCGTCGCGAGGAAGGCGAGCAGGAAGCCCAGGAGGCCGAGATAGATGGGGTGCCCGATCAACAAACCGATCGCGAGGAAGACACCGAAGGTGACGATTCCGACAGCCGCGAGTACAAGACCGATCTTCTTGTCGGCCCTGCGGGTCATCTTGTAGGTCAGGGCGATCTGCTTCAGTCGCCCGGGGTTCGCAGCGTCCGCTGCGGTTTCCTTCCTCGCCATGGCATGAAGTCTACGTGTCCCCCGGAGCGCGTTCGACGGCAGTGCCGGGGTCGGCCCGGACCGGCCGGACCGGCCTGGTTCAGGGGCGGGCGATCAGGCTCTGGTCGAGGACGCGCTGCGCCTCGACCCGGTCCTTGGCGCGGCGGCGGTCCTCCAGCACGGACGTCCAGGCGTTGCGCCGTGCGGTGCGCTGGCCGCTGCTCATCAGCAGCGACTCGACGGCGCGCAGAGCGGTGGTGAGGGACGGGATGGCGGTGGCGCGGACGGGCGCGGCCTGCATGGTGACGGTCTCCCTCGATGCCGGCGGGCAATGGTGGCGTGCGGTGATACCAGGGTCACTGCCTGGTGTTACCAGGGCGTGACCGACCGGTCAAACAGGCATGAAGCCTTCGCGCCGGGGTCCCGAACGCCGACGCGGCCCCGGCCTGTGCCCTCAACTGGGAGGACGGCCGGGACCGCGTTCTCTCGGCCACTACCCGCCGGTAGGGCCTTGTGTGTGAATTCACAGCGTGGCGGCGGCACATCGGGGCAGGCCCGCGGGCGTGCGGGCAGGCCCCTCGGGACCGCGGGGGGAGGCCCCGCGGGGGAAGGCCCCGCGCGGCCCCGCCGTCGCCGTGCTCAGACCGCCTGGGAGGCGACGAAGGCGCCGCGCTTCTCGACCGCCATCCGGTACAGGCGGCCGGCGCGGTACGAGGAGCGGACCAGCGGCCCGGACATCACACCGGAGAAGCCGATCTGCTCGGCCTCCTCCTTCAGCTCCACGAACTCCTGCGGCTTCACCCAGCGCTCCACGGGGTGATGGCGCACGGAGGGACGCAGGTACTGGGTGATGGTGACCAGCTCGCAGCCCGCGTCGTGCAGCTGCTTCAGCGTTTCGCTGACCTCCTCGCGGGTCTCGCCCATGCCGAGGATCAGGTTGGACTTGGTGACCAGGCCGAAGTCACGGGCCTCGGTGATGACCTTCAGGGAGCGCTCGTAGCGGAAGCCGGGGCGGATCCGCTTGAAGATCCGGGGGACCGTCTCCACGTTGTGCGCGAACACCTCGGGGCGGGAGGAGAAGACCTCCGCGAGCTGCTCGGGGACGGCGTTGAAGTCCGGGGCCAGCAGCTCGACCTTGGTGCGGCCCTCGGCGCGGTCGGCGGTCTGCGCGTGGATCTGGCGCACGGTCTCCGCGTACAGCCAGGCGCCGCCGTCCTCCAGGTCGTCGCGGGCGACGCCGGTGATCGTGGCGTAGTTCAGGTCCATCGTGACGACCGACTCGCCGACGCGGCGCGGCTCGTCCCGGTCCAGGGCCTCGGGCTTGCCCGTGTCGATCTGGCAGAAGTCGCAGCGCCGGGTGCACTGGTCGCCGCCGATGAGGAAGGTCGCCTCGCGGTCCTCCCAGCACTCGTAGATGTTGGGGCAGCCGGCTTCCTGGCAGACGGTGTGCAGACCCTCGCTCTTGACCAGGTTCTGCATCTTGGAGTACTCGGGGCCCATTTTCGCCCGGGTCTTGATCCACTCGGGCTTGCGCTCGATGGGGGTCTGGCTGTTGCGGACCTCCAGGCGCAGCATCTTGCGTCCGTCGGGTGCGACTGCGGACACGACCGGCTCCTAGCGATTGATTCTTCGGCGTCGTCAAGCGTACGCCCGTGGATGTGAAAGCCCGGACGGCCCTCAGACGCCGGACGCGGTGACGGCCGCCGGGGCCTTCTCGACCACGCGCGGCCTCAGGTCGGCGTTCTCCAGCACGTCCTTCAGGTGGCGCTCCACGACGGGCAGCACCTCCTCGATCGTGACGTCGCGTCCCAGCTCGTTCGCCAGGGAGGCGACGCCCGCGTCCCGGATGCCGCACGGGATGATCCTGTCGAACCACTTGTTGTCGGGATTCACGTTCAGCGCGAAGCCGTGCATGGTGACGCCCTTGGCGACCCGGATGCCGATGGCGGCGATCTTGCGGTCCTCGCGGCGCTGGCCGGCGTTGGAGGGGGCGTACTCCGGGCCGTTGAGCCGGGGGTCGAACTCCTCGTCGTGCAGCCGCGGGTCGAAGTCCAGGGAAAGCCCTCCGAGGGAGGGGCGCTGCTCGACCGGGTCGCCCAGCACCCACACGCCGCTGCGGCCCTCGACCCGGGTGGTCTCCAGGCCGAACTCCGCGCAGGTGCGGATCAGGGCCTCCTCCAGGCGGCGGACGTGCGCGACCACGTCCACCGGGCGGGGCAGCTTCTGGATGGGATAGCCCACCAGCTGGCCGGGACCGTGCCAGGTGATCTTGCCGCCGCGGTCCACGTCGATGACGGGGGTGCCGTCGAGGGGCCGCTCGCTGTCCTCGGTGCGCCGCCCGGCGGTGTAGACGGGCGGGTGCTCCAGCAGGATCACGGTGTCGGGCACCTCGTCGGCGAACCGCGCGGCGTGCACCCGGCGCTGTTCGTCCCAGGCCACCTGGTAGTCCACCGCCTCGTCGCCGAAGCCCATCCGGACGAACCGCAACTCACCCACGGCAAACGCCTCCCTCGAAGGTCGTCAGGCGCGAAACGCGCCCACGCCACTGTACGACCGTTCGACGGACCTCCGGCTGTCGGCCGTCGCCAGTGCTGTCCGCCCCCAGTCGTCAGCTTCGGACCAATCCTCACACGATCGGATGAATGCCCGTTGATCTCTGCGATCGGGTGCTCACTCTCCGCTACATTCGCGCCGACCGCGAGTCCATAAGGGCTGCTCACAGGCAATCCGACAGACGAACAGCCGGAAGGCAGGAGACCGCACCGCAGATGACGGAACGACCCGCGCAGCGCACCCCCAACCGACAGCTCGCCGCGCTCATCGCAGAAGCGGGGTTCTCCAACGCGGGACTCGCCCGTCGCGTGGACCAGCTCGGTCTCGAACACGGGCTCGACCTGAGATACGACAAGACCTCGGTCACCCGCTGGCTGCGCGGACAGCAGCCGCGCGGGACGACCCCGGCGCTCATCGCCGAGGTCTTCACCCGGCGCCTCGGGCGTCGGCTCACCGCCCAGGACCTCGGACTGGACGCCTGCGCGCCGGTCTACGCGGGGCTGGAGTTCGCGGCCACCCCCGAGGAGGCCGTCGACATCGTCAGCGGGCTGTGGCGCAAGGACTCCGGCAGCCACGCCGAGCTGCGGAAGATCGCGTTCACCTCGGCGGGTCTCGTGGTGCCCAGCCGGGACTGGCTCATCGGACGGCCCGACGAGAAGGTCGCCCGCGCCGAGCCGGTCCGGGTGCCCGCCCAGGGCCGCCCGCCGGTGCGGCCCGTGACGCCCGCCGAGATCGCCGCCCGCCGGCGCGGGGCGGCGGACCGCGCGCCCGGTTACCGGGTCACCGGCGGCGACATCGCCGCGCTGCGCTCCGTCGGCGAGCTGTTCCGCACCCTGGACGACGCCTACGGTGGCGGGCACGCCCGCCAGGCCCTCGTGCGCTACCTGGAGCACGAGCTGGAGCCGATGCTGCGGGGCACCTACGGCGAGCAGATGGGCCGCCGGCTGTTCGCCGCCGCGGCCGACCTGACCCGGCTGGCCGGCTGGACCTCGTACGACATCGCCGCGCACGGGCTCGCCCAGCGGTACTTCGTCCAGGCCCTGCGGCTGTCGCAGGCGGCAGGCGACCGGGCCTACGGGGCGTACGTGCTGGTCACCATGAGCCGCCAGGCCGTCTACCTCGGCCACGGGCGGGAGGCCGTGCAGCTCGCCCGGGTCGCCCAGCAGGGCATGGGAAGCTCGGCCCCGCCCGCCGTCCAGGCCCTGCTGCACGCCGCCGAGGCGCGCGGGCACGGGGTGCTCGGGGAGGTGCGGGCCTGCACGGCCGCGCTGGTCCGCGCGGAACGCGCGCTGGACGCGGCGCGGCCCGGGGACGAGGTGCCGCACTGGGCGCGGTTCTTCGACGAAGCCCAGCTGGCCGACGAGTTCGGGCACTGCCACCGGGATCTGCAGCAGTTCCGGGCGGCGGCTCAGCACGCGGAGCGGTCGCTGCAGTTGCGGGCGCCGGGCTATGCGCGCAGTCGGCTGTTCTGCCGGGTCGTCCTCGCCACCGCGCGGCTCGGACTGGGGGAGCTGGACCAGGCGTGCCAGCTGGCGGCGGAGGCTGCCGCGCAGGCGGCGGAGATGCGGTCGGTGCGGGCGGTGGAGTACGTGCGGGACTTCGAGCGGCGGCTGGAGCCGTACCGGGACGCGGGGCCGGTCCGTACGTACCGGGACAAGGTGGCGACCACGTTCGCGTGACGGGGTGTCGCGCACCTCGGCACTGACGAGGTGCCGGTAGCGCCCCTCAGGGGCGCGGGGAACCGCGCGCTCAGCCACGGACCGCCCGCGCCGCGCTGTGGAGGTGCCGCCCGAGTGGGGCGTGTGGAAGGCACCCGCCGAGGGTGTGTTCACCGTCGGCGGGCGCCGGTCTGTGGGGTCAGGCCGCTCGGGCTGTGGGGACGGGGTCGGCCGTGTGCATCGGGCGGCCCACTCCCAGGTCGGTCAGGAGGGCCGTGGCCGCCCGGTCGGCGGAGCGGAGGGCGCCCTGGACCGCGCCGCTGTCGCGGTGGTCGCCGCAGACGTACAGGCCGGCCAGGAGCCGCACCGGACGGCGCAGGTCGTGCGGGGGACGCATCGCGGGGACCGCGTCGGCGGTGTGCCGTACCGCCAGCGTCTCCCAGCGCGTCGTCGGCACCCCGTACAGCCGCGCCAGGTGCGCCCGCACGGCCGTGTCGGTGTCCGCCGTGGCCGGGCCGAGGACCGTGGAGGTCACCAGCGTGCGGCCGGCCGGTGCGCGGGACGGGTCGACCGCGCTGACGACCGCGGTGTGCGCCACCGGCCCGCCCCGGTCCGCGTCCAGCAGCAGGGAGGCGTCCGTGGCCGGCGATTCGTCGGTGGTGTGGTGCACCACCGTGACCGGGTGGAAGTCCGGCACCCGCAGCCCCGGCAGCAGCTCCGCCGCGTCCCGCGCGCCGGTCGCGACCAGCACGGCCGCGCACCGCAGCTCCCCGTGCTCCGCGGTGGTCACCGAGGTCGTCGAGACCGAGGTGACCCGTACGCCCGTGCGCACCGTGCCCGGCGGCAGCGACCGCGCCAGCAACTGCGGCAGCGCCTCCGCCCCGCCCTCCGGCAGACACAGCCGCCCGCTCGCGAAGTCCCGCAGCGCGAGGTCCGCCGGCCTGCTGGACGTGGTGAGCTCGGGATCGCACAACAGGGCGGCGAGCAGCGGGCGCAGGAAGCCGTCGACGGTGCGGGCGGGCAGCCCCCGGCCGTGCAGCGCCTCGGCGGCGGTCGTCTCCGGGCGGGCCAGCAGCCGCTCCACCGACGTGCCCGCCAGCCGGTTCAGCGCGGCGCCCAGCCGCGCCTGGTCCAGCGCCGTGCCCAAGGGGGCGCCCACCCGGTGGCGGGGCAGGGACACCTGCCGTCCGGGCACCGCGGCCGGCCTGCGAGGCCCCGGCAGAGGGGCGCTCGCCAGGGCACGCACCGCGTGAAGTGCGCCCCTCGCGCTCCGTGCGCCACGGGCGCGCCGGTTGCCCGGCTGCACGCCGGCGCGATGATGTCGCCCGTCGCTGTGCAGCAGGACACCGGGCGCGAACGGCCGCAGCACCAGGTCCTCCAGCCCCGGGGTGACGTGCAGTTCGGCGCATGCCGTGGACAGCAGCCGGCCGAGTCTGTCGAGACGGAAGCCGTCGACCTTCTCGGTCGCCATGCGGCCCCCCACCTCATGGGCGGCCTCCAGGACCACGGTGGAGACTCCTGCGCTGGTCAGTCGACGTGCCGCGGAGAGTCCGGCCACACCGGCTCCCACGACGACGACGTCCGCCTGGTACGTGGGCTCTAGCACGTGCCCCTCCTCGAGGTTGCGCGGGCGCTGGAGACGTCATGCCCTCAACAGGCCCCAGGGATACCCGAGTTCGGCTCGAGGTTAGGTCCGTGCTCTGCCCCCGGGTCAGGCGCGCACGCACAGTGCACGGGCGCACGACGGTCGCATACGCGCCCCGACGGACAGGACGCGGTCGCAGAGGGGTCAGAAGAGGTCGCCCGCCGCTCCTGCCCGCCGCCCCCTACAGCGCCGCCCTGATCGCCCCCTCGATCCGCGGGAAGGCGAACCGGAACCCCGACTCCAGCAGCCGCGCCGGCAGCACCCGCGCGCTGCCCAGCACGTCCCCCGCCATCTCGCCGAGCACCGTCCGCAGCACCGGCGCGGGCACCGCGAACACGGCGGGCCGGCGCAGCACGCGCGCCATCGCGGCGGTGATCTCACGGTTCGTCAGCGGTTCGGGCGCCGTCAGGTTGAACGGCCCCGACAGCCCCTCGGTGTCCAGGAGATGCCGCAGCGCCGCCACCTCGTCGTGCAGCGCGATGTACGACCAGTACTGCCGCCCGTCCCCGAGCCGCCCGCCCAGACCGGCCCGGAACAGCGGGAACAGCCGCCCCCACGCGCCGCCACCGGGCGCCACCACGAGCCCGGTGCGCGCGAACACCGTCCGCACGCCCGCCTCCCGGGCCGGCGCCGCGGCGGCCTCCCACGCCACGCAGACCTCCGGCAGGAACCCCTCGCCCGCGGGCGCGTTCTCGTCCACCGCACGGTCGCCGGTCTCGCCGTAGTAGCCGATCGCGCTGCCGTTCAGGAACACCCGCGGCCGGGCGTCCTCGGGCAGCCCGGCGACCGCCTCGGCGAGCGCGGTCGTGCCCCGCACCCGGCTGGAGCGGATCAGCTCCTTGTACGCGTCCGTCCAGCGCCGGTCGCCGACTCCGGCGCCCGCCAGGTTCACCACCGCGTCGCACCCGGCGAGCCCCGCCGCGTCCACCGTCCCGCGGGCGGGGTCCCAGCGGACCTCGTCCGCCGACCGGGGCTCCCGGCGCACCAGCCGCAGCACCGTGTGCCCGTCCGCCGCCAGTGACCGCACCAGGGCGGAGCCGATCAGTCCGGACGCCCCGGCCACCGCGATCCGCGCATGTTCCATGGCGTCCATCCTGCCCGGGTCACGGCGATATTCACGGTGAGGAGCGCACCTGGAGTCCTAGAGTGACGCGTATGCCGGAACCCCTCATACGTCCCGCCCGCCCCGACGACGAGGCCGCCCTGGCCCGCCTGGACCGCGAGACCTGGTCGCCGCTGCACGAGGTCCGGCCCGAGCCGCCCGGACCCGACGAACCCTTCTTCCACCCGACCTGCGGCCCGGACGCCCATCTCGTCGCCGAGCACGACGGACGGGTCGTGGGCTACGTCCGCCTCGGCCACCCCACCGGAATGCCGACCAACGCGCACGTCCTGCAGATCCGCGGCCTCGCCGTCGCCGAGGAGGCACGCGGCAAGGGAACCGGCCGCGCCCTGGTGCGGGCCGCCGTCGAGGAGGCCCGCCGCCGGGGAGCCCGCCGTATCACCCTGCGCGTCCTCGGCCCCAACACCGTCGCCCGCACGCTCTACGCGTCCGAGGGCTTCGTCGTGGAGGGCGTCCTGCCGGGCGAGTTCCACCTGGACGGCCGCTACGTCGACGACGTCCTGATGGGCCGGAGCCTCCTGTGACGGCGGCCCGCCCCTACGAGATCACCGGCTGCCCCGTGTCCACCGGCGTGGTCGCCGTCGCCGCCCGCGCGGCCTCGTCGGCCACCTCGTCCGCCGTCAGCACGTACCCCGTCTCCGCGTCCGACGTGGAGCGCGCGAACACCACGCCGTACACCCGCCCGTCGGTGGTCAGCAGCGGTCCGCCCGAGTTGCCCGGGCGGACCGTGGAGCGGATCGAGTAGATCTCCCGGGTGACCGGCGCGTCGTTGTAGATGTTCTGCCCGAGCGCCTGCACCCGCGCCGCGACCGTCGCCGCCTGCAGGTTCAGGTCGCCGTCCTGCGGATAGCCCGCCACCACCGCCGCAGCGCCCCGCTCCGCGTCGTCGTCGAAGGCCAGCACCGGCGCCGTCAGATCCGGCACGTACAGCACGGCCACGTCGGTCTGCGCGTCGAACAGCACCACCCGCGCCTCGTACGCCTGCCCGACGCCGCCCACCCGCACGGTCGGCTCGTCGATGCCCGCCACCACGTGCGCGTTGGTCATCACGTGCTCCCGCGCGTACACGAAGCCGCTGCCCTCGCGGCCCTGCGTGCCCGCCACACCCTCGACCTTCACCGTGCCGCGCTGCGCGGCGCGGGTGGCGGCCGCCGTCACGTTGTCCCCGGTCGGCGCGGCGACATCGGCGGTCGACTCGTTCTCGAACGGGTTGAACACCTGTGGGAATCCCGCCTCGGTCAGCGCCGACGTCGCCCGCGAGAACCAGGCCGGCGTGGTGTCCGGCATGGCGTCCTGCACCGCGCCCAGCAGCCGTGAGTCCCGGATCGCCGACGTCACCAGCGGCGACGAGGACGCGCCCAGCACGCTCGCCGCCACCCACGCCACGATCAGCACCGCCACCGCGTTCGCCGCGGCCCCGCCGACCCCGTCCGCCACCCTCAGCGGGCCCCGGTCCAGCTCCCGGCGCAGCCGCAGCCCCAGCCGCCCCGCCAGCTCGTGCCCCACGACGGCCGGCAGCAGCACCGTGAACACCGCGGTCACCGTCGCCCGCGTGGTCCCCGGCGTCACCAGGTCCATCACCCACGGCAGGATCCACACGCCGACGACCGCGCCGCCCACGAAACCGGCCAGGGACACACAGCCGGCGACCAGTCCGCGCCGGTAACCGGACGCCGCATAGGCCAGGACGACCAGCATCAGCAGGATGTCGAGCAGATCCACGCACGCCGCCTTTCTCTTCGGACCACGACCCTCAGTACGGGGCCCGGGGGCCACGTGATCAGCCACACGCCCGCCGGACGCGGGAAAGCAGCCCGCGAGGCGCGCGTGCACTGGGGGAAACGTCATGCACCCGGACGATGGTTCCACCGGCCGTCCACCGACTGGCGGAGCAGACGTCGCGTCCCGCTGTGGCCCGCCCCACAGTGGGACCATGCGTGTCCCCAGGAGACCGCGCGGCGCGCGGAAGCCCCGCCCGGCCCGGATACCCGGCCGGCCCGGCTCCACGCGGCTGCCGAGAACGGTCACCGTGCCCCTCGGCTTCGTGCCGGGCGCGGCCGCGGCCGTCGCGCTGGTGCTGAGCGCCTACGGCGTCGAACGGGCCGCCGAGTCCTCCGACGCCCAGGCCGCCGCCCGCCCCGCGCCCGCCTTCCACGCCCCCCGGCCGGACATCGTGCCGCGCTCGGCATGGCTCGGCGACGCGGCCCGCGACCAGCCCCCGCCGCGCTACGACGACCAGGTCGTCGCCGTGTTCATCCACCACACCGACTCGCCGGGCGGGTACGACTGCGCCGACGCCCCCGGCATCATCCGGGCGCTGTACGAGGGGCAGACCCAGGGCCGAGACTGGGACGACCTCGGCTACAACTTCGTCGTCGACCGCTGCGGCACCGTCTACGAGGGCCGCGCCGGCGGCGCCGACCGGCCCGTCACCGGCGCCCACACCCAGGGCTTCAACCACCGCACCGCCGGCATCGCCGCCCTCGGCACCTTCACCGAGGGCGTGGAGGTGCCGGACGAGATGCTGCGCTCGATCGCCGCCGTGACCGCCTGGAAGCTCGGCCCCTCCGGCACCGACCCGCGCTCCGAGGTGCGGCTGGTCTCCAGCAACGGCGGCAGCCGCTACGCGGCCGGCGCCACCGCCACCCTGCCCGCCGTCGCGGGGCACAGCGACGGCTACATGACCGACTGCCCGGGCGCCGCCCTGCACGCGCGGCTCCCGGAGATCAGGGACCTCGCGGCCCGCCTCCAGGGCCGCGACGCCGGAACCGGCCCCGGCCGGGACACCGGCACCGACACACAGCGCGTCACTGTCGAAGACGACGCACGGAACGAAGAGCTGAGCCCATGAGAGACACCCCTGCCCGAAGTACCACCTGGGCGGACGCCCTGCGACGCCCCTGGACCGCCCTGTGCGCCGCGGCGGCCGTCGTCCTCGGCCCCGCCGCCTCCACGGCCTCCGCCCTCATGCAGGCCAACGCGGCCCCCCTGCGGCAGGCGCAGAGCCCGCACCGGCGCCTGTGACCGGCGCCCGGCGCCCGCGCCCCGCGGCTCAGTCCCCGCGGAACCTCTGCCACAGCCGCGGATAGCGCGCGGCGAGCCGCGCCTCGTTCTCGAAGTCGAGCGGTGTGCCCTCCGGCTCCGCGGGTGCCGGAGGGAGGCCGAGGTCGGGCATCACCAGTCCGGTGAGCTGCTCGTACGCCTCGTCGGCCGCGTAGCCCAGGTCCTCCCCGTCGCCGTCGATCTCCTCGTCGAAGTCGTCGAGCAGCTCGGCGAGCGCGTCCGGGTCGTGCAGCGCGCCCTCGAACACCTCACGGCCCTGGCCGATGAGCCAGCACCGGAAGAAGTCGAAGGCGTCGTCGCTGGCCCCGTCCAGCAGCACCCACGCGGCCCCCCACAGGTCCCAGCGGTACGCGCGCTGGTAGCGCGCCTCGAAGTGACGGGCGAAGTCCAGCACGGCCTCGGGGTCCAGCAGCACGAGCCGCTCCACGAGCAGATCGGCCTGCTCCTCGGGATCCCCTTCGGCATCCTCCCGAGCCCCGTCCACCAACGCCCAGAACTCCGTCTCGTCCATCACGGAACAAGCATCGACCCAAGCACCCCCAAGGGGCGCGGGGAACTGCGCAAAAGGGGGGTCTGGGGGCGCAGCCCCCAGGGACGGGAAGGGAAGGGGCGGCGGGGGCGAGAAACCCGGACGCACCCCCACACCCCCTCACCCCCGGTACAACCGCACCAGCCGCTCCGCCTCGGCGGCGAACCACTCCCGCAACGACAGCGGCTCCAGCACCTCCACCTCCGCCCCCAGCGAAGCCAGCTGCGTCCGGGCCACCTCCTCGGACTCCACCGGCAGCGTCACGGTGACCCACTCCCCGTCACGGGGTTCGGCCACCCCCGCCAGCACCTCCCGCACCGCCCCCGC
The DNA here is from genome assembly GCF_022696125.1 of Streptomyces sp. GB4-14. NCBI lineage: Bacteria > Bacillati > Actinomycetota > Actinomycetes > Kitasatosporales > Streptomycetaceae > Streptomyces > Streptomyces sp. GB4-14. Next base: position 4,838,731 of record NZ_RZHO01000002.1, read on the forward strand.
GTCCACCGCGTACGGCAGTCTCCGCACCCCCTCCGCCGACAGCCGCACCACCACCTCCGCGCGCAGGATCGACCGCGCGAACTGCTCCGCCCGCTCCTCCCAGAACGCCGGCAGATCGAAGTCCTCCGCCCGCTCGAACCGCTCCTCGCGCGGCTCCACCGCCGTGAACCGGTCGATCCGGTACACCCGGAAGGAGTCCCGCCCCGTGACCCGCGCGCACAGGTACCAGACGCCCGCCTTCAGCACGAGCCCGTACGGCTCCAGCTCCCGCTCCACCTCGTGCCGCCGCTCCCCGGACCCGCGCCGGTAGCGTGCGGTGATCCGCCGGTCGTCCCAGACCGCGTCCGCCACGGCCGGCAGCAGCTCCGGCGTCTCGGGCTCCCGGAACCAGTTCGGCGCGTCCAGGTGGAACCGCTGCGCCGCCGTCCGCGAGGCGTCCCGCAGCGACGGCAGCAGCGCCGCGGACACCTTCAGCCGGGCCGCCGAGGCAGCGTCCTCCAGGCCCATCTCGCGCAGCGCGCCCGGCACCCCGGAGAGGAACAGCGCCTCCGCCTCGCTGCGGGCCAGCCCCGTCAGCCGGGTCCGGTACCCGCCGACCAGCCGGTAGCCGCCGATCCGCCCCCGGTCCGCGTACACCGGCACGCCCGCCTCCGACAGCGCCTGCGCGTCACGGGTGACCGTACGCTCCGACACCTCAAGCTCCCGGGCCAGTTCGGCGGCGGTCATGGAGGGCCGGGACTGCAGCAGCAGCACCATCTTGATCAACCGGGCAGCACGCATGCGCCCATCATGCACAAGGCCCCCGTCGCCACGCGCACACGCGTGACGACGGGGGCCTCCCCGCAACTCGGGCCCTACAGCCCGTACTTCTCCCGGGCCTCCTTCACCGCGGTGGCCTTCACCTCGCCGCGGCGGGCGAGCTGGGCCAGGGCGGCGACGACGATGGACTCGGCGTCCACGCCGAAGTGGCGGCGGGCCGCCTCACGGGTGTCCGACAGACCGAAGCCGTCGGCGCCCAGCGAGGTGTAGTCCTGCTCGACCCACTGCGCGATCTGGTCCGGGACCTGGCGCATGTAGTCGGACACCGCCAGCACCGGGCCCTCGGCGCCCTGGAGCGCCTGCCGTACGTACGGCGTCCGGTCCTCGCCGCGCAGCAGGGCCTCGTCGGCCTCCATCGCGTCGCGCCGCAGCTCGGTCCACGAGGTGGCGGACCACACGTCGGCGGACACACCCCACTCCTCGGCGAGCAGCCGCTGCGCCTTCAGCGCCCAGTGGATCGCCGTGCCGGAGCCCAGCAGCTGGATGCGCGGGGCGTTGGCGGCGGGGGACAGGCCCGCGGACTCCGCCGTGTTGAAGCGGTACAGACCCTTGACGATGCCCTCGTCGACGCCCGCCGTCTGCGGCTTCGCGGGCTGCGGCAGCGGCTCGTTGTAGACCGTCAGGTAGTAGAAGACGTTCTGGTCCTCGTCCGGCTTGGCCTCGCCGAACATCCGGCGCAGACCCTCCTTGACGATGACCGCGATCTCGTACGCGAACGCCGGGTCGTACGTCAGGGCGGCCGGGTTGGTCGCCGCGATGACGGGGGAGTGGCCGTCGGCGTGCTGGAGGCCCTCACCGGTCAGCGTGGTGCGGCCCGCGGTGGCGCCGACCAGGAAGCCGCGGCCCAGCTGGTCGCCGAGCTGCCACATCTGGTCGCCGGTGCGCTGCCAGCCGAACATCGAGTAGTAGATGTAGAACGGGATCATCGTCTCGCCGTGCGTCGAGTACGACGTCGACGCGGCGATGAACTCGGCCATGGCGCCGGCCTCGGTGATCCCCTCGTTGAAGATCTGGCCGTTCTTGGCTTCCTTGTAGTACATCAGCTGGTCGCGGTCGACCGGCTCGTACGTCTGGCCCATCGGCGAGTAGATGCCGAGGGACGGGAAGAGGCTCTCCATGCCGAAGGTGCGCGCCTCGTCGGGGACGATCGGCACCCAGCGCCTGCCGGTCTCCTTGTCGCGGACGAGGTCCTTGACCAGGCGGACGAACGCCATCGTGGTGGCCACGTTCTGCGAGCCGGAGCCCTTGTCGAAGGCGGTGAACGCCTTGTCCGCGGGCTGCGGCAGCGGCGCCACCGGGTGCACGCGGCGGGCCGGGGCGGGGCCGCCGAGGGCGGCGCGGCGCTCCTGGAGGTAGCGGACCTCGGGGGAATCGGCGCCCGGGTGCGCGTAGGGCACCACGCCGTCGACGAACGCCGAGTCCGGGATCGGCAGCTCCAGGCGGTCGCGCATCGCCTTGAACTCGTCCACCGTCAGCTTCTTCATCTGGTGGTTGGCGTTCTTCGAGGCGAAGCCCTCACCGAGGGTGTGGCCCTTGACGGTCTGCGCCAGGATCACGGTCGGCGCGCCCTTGTGGGACAGCGCGGCCTTGTAGGCGGCGTAGACCTTGCGGGACTCGTGGCCGCCGCGCGAGAGGTGGAAGCACTCGAGGATCTTGTCGTCGCTCAGCAGCTTCGCCATCTCGACGAGCGCCGGGTCCTTGCCGAAGAAGTCCTCGCGGATGTAGGCGGCGTCGCGCGTCTGGTACGTCTGCACCTGCGCGTCGGGCACCTCGCGGAGGCGGCGTACGAGGGCGCCGGTGGTGTCGAGCTGGAACAGCTCGTCCCACGCCGTGCCCCACAGGGTCTTGATGACGTTCCAGCCGGCGCCGCGGAACTGGGCCTCCAGCTCCTGCACGATCTTGAAGTTGGCGCGGACCGGGCCGTCGAGGCGCTGCAGGTTGCAGTTGACCACGAAGGTCAGGTTGTCGAGCTGCTCGCGGGCGGCCAGGGTGAGCGCGGTCGTCGACTCGGGCTCGTCCATCTCGCCGTCGCCGAGGAACGCCCACACGTGGGAGTCGGAGACGTCCTTGATCCCGCGGTTGGTCAGATAGCGGTTGAAGCGCGCCTGGTAGATCGCGGAGATCGGGCCGAGGCCCATCGACACCGTGGGGAACTCCCACAGCCAGGGCAGACGCCGCGGGTGCGGGTAGGACGGCAGGCCGTTGCCGCCCGCCTCACGGCGGAAGTTGTCGAGCTGCTCCTCGCTGATCCGGCCGTCGAGGAACGCGCGGGCGTAGATGCCGGGGGAGGCGTGGCCCTGGATGTAGAGCTGGTCGCCGGAGCCGTCCCCCTCCTTGCCGCGGAAGAAGTGGTTGAAGCCGGTTTCGTAGAGCCACGCGGCCGAGGCGAAGGTGGCGATGTGGCCGCCCACGCCGTACTTGCTGCCGCGCGTCACCATCGCCGCCGCGTTCCACCGGTTCCAGGCGGTGATGCGCTGCTCCATCGCCTCGTCGCCGTCCACGGCGGGCTCGGCCGCGGTGGGGATGGTGTTGACGTAGTCGGTCTCGAGCAGCTTGGGCAGCGCGACGCCGGCGCCCTCGGCACGCTCCAGCGTGCGCCGCATCAGGTACGCGGCACGGTGCGGCCCGGCCGCCGCGGTCACGGCGTCCAGGGAGGCCTGCCACTCGGCGGTCTCCTCGGGGTCGCGGTCCGGGAGCTGGTCGAGCTCGCTCGGCTGGATGGCGTTGGGGTCGGTCATGTCGCCGCCTTCCTCAGTCGAAGGGGGTGCCCTCAGAAGGGTTCGGGGGTGCCCTTGGTCTTTGGCAGGACAGGGCTGTGGACTTCGGTGGAAGTCCGCAGGCGACAATAACTCCGTGATCGATGATCGATCAAAGGGTTGAGGGGCAAAATCCCTTGATCCGGAGAAAGTCGGCACGGGGTGCCTCCGGCAGTGGCACGCGGTGACGGCGATTCGGCGCGTTAGCGCAGGTGAGGGGGTTGACGCGCGGAAGAGCACGGGGGGTGCGGTGAGATGGCGACCGCGGGTCATCCGTGGCTGACCGCGCAGTTCCCCGCGCCCCTGCAAGGGCGCGGGGCTGTGCCCCATGTGCGGCTCCGTCGCGTGGGCGCGAAGGGGGTCCGGGGGCGGAGCCCCCGGGACGGGACGGGAAGGGGCGGCGGGGGCGAACTCCCTCAGGCCCGCGGCGCACACCCCAGCACATGCGACTTGACCAGTTCCGCGATACGCGGATCCCGGCGGCGGAAGGCCGCGACCAGTTCCTCGTGCTCCTCCGCGTACGACTGCTGCACGGTCCCCAGCCACCGTATCGACAGCGCCGTGAACACCTCGATCCCCAGCCCTTCCCACGTGTGCAGCAGCACCGAGTTCCCCGCCGCCCGCACCAGCTCCCGGTGGAACCCCACCGTGTGCCGCACCTGCGCGGTCCCGTCCGACAGCCGGTCCGCCTCGTACAGTGCGGCGACATGCGGCTCGAGCGCCGAGCAGTCCTCCGCCAGCCGCGCCGCCGCCAGCTCCGCGGCGATCGCCTCAAGACCGGCCCGGACCGGGTAGCTCTCCTCCAGGTCCGCGGCCGTCAGGTTCCGCACCCGCACGCCCTTGTTCGGCGCCGACTCGATCAGCCGCAGCGACTCCAGCTCGCGCAGCGCCTCCCGCACGGGTGTCTGGCTGACCTCCAGCTCGGTCGCGATGCGCCGCTCCACGATCCGCTCGCCCGGCTTCCAGCGCCCGCTGATGATCCCTTCCAGGATGTGCTCGCGGATCTGTTCGCGCAGCGAGTGGACGACGGGCGCGGTCATGACGGGCTCCTTAGCGGGGCCCGCGGGCCCCCGGGGGGCTTTGACGAATAGACAATACGGCCGGGAGCCTGCCCGGGTAGGGCGCGCGGGGGCGCTTTCGCCCAGGTGAGACGAGCCTTACACGCCCCATGTGACGGTGCCCCCGTCCGGAAGCCGCGAGGGCTTCCGGACGGGGGCACCGAGGGACCTGATCAGCGGCCCGTGGTCACCGCCCGGTTCACAGACCGAGCTCGACCTCGAACTCGCCCGCCTCCAGGATCGCCTTGACCGCCGTCAGGTAACGGGCCGCGTCGGCGCCGTCCACCAGACGGTGGTCGTAGGAGAGGGTCAGGTACGTCATGTCGCGGATGCCGATGACGGGACCGTCCTCGGTCTCCACGACGGCCGGACGCTTGACCGTGGCGCCGATGCCGAGGATCGCGACCTGGCCCGGCGGCACGATGATCGTGTCGAAGAGCGCGCCGCGCGACCCCGTGTTGGAGATGGTGAAGGTCGCGCCGGACAGCTCGTCCGGGGTGATCTTGTTCCCGCGGACCTTGCCCGCCAGCTCCGCCGTGGCCTTGGCGATACCGGCGATGTTGAGGTCGCCGGCGTTCTTGATGACCGGGGTCATCAGGCCCTTCTCGGAGTCCACCGCGATACCGATGTTCTCGGTGTCGAAGTAGGTGATGGTCCCCTCGGCCTCGTTGATCCGGGCGTTGATCGGCGCGTGGGCCTTCAGCGCCTGGGCCGCGGCCTTGACGAAGAACGGCATCGGGGAGAGCTTGACGCCCTCGCGTGCCGCGAACGCGTCCTTGGCGCGGGCGCGCAGCTTCATCAGACGGGTGACGTCGACCTCGACGACCGAGGACAGCTGGGCCTGCTCGTGCAGGGCCTTGACCATGTTGTCGCCGATGACCTTGCGGATCCGCGGCATCTTCACGGTCTGGCCGCGCAGCGGGGACGCCTCCAGGGCGGGGGCCTTCTTCGCGGCGGGCGCGGCGGCGGCGGGGGCCGGGGCCGGAGCCGCGGCCTTCGCGGCCTCGGCGGCGGCGAGCACGTCCTGCTTGCGGATACGGCCGCCGACGCCGGTGCCCTTGACGGTGGACAGGTCGACGCCGTTCTCGGCGGCGAGCTTGCGCACCAGCGGGGTCACGTAGGCGCCGTCGTCCGTGGCCTGGGCGGCAGGAGCCGGAGCGGGCGCCGGGGCGGCCGGCTGGGGGGCCGGAGCCGGGGCGGCCTGCTGCGGAGCCGGAGCCGGGGCAGCCTGCTGCGGAGCCGGGGCGGCCGGAGCCTGGGCGGCCGGGGCCGGGGTGGGCTCCGGGGCCGGGGCGGGCTCGGGCTGCGCCGGGGCGGCCGGGGCCTCCTGGGCGGGGGCGGCGGCCGGAGCGGCGCCGGCCTCACCGATGACGGCGAGCTTCGCGCCGACCTCGGCGGTCTCGTCCTCGCCGACCACGATCTCCAGCAGGGTGCCGGACGCGGGGGCGGGGATCTCGGTGTCGACCTTGTCGGTGGACACCTCGAGCAGCGGCTCGTCGGCCTCGACGGTGTCGCCCACCGACTTCAGCCAGCGGGTGACGGTGCCCTCGGTGACGGACTCGCCGAGCGCCGGCAGGACGACATCGGTGCCCTGCGCCGAACCGCCGCCGGCCGAGGCCTCGGCGGTGGGGGCGGGGGCCGGGGCGGCCTGCTCGGTGGACGGCTGGGCCTGCGGCTCCGGCGCGGGGGCCGGCGGGGCGGCCTGCTCGGCGGCCGGGGCCTCGGTGGCCGCGGGGGCGCCGCTGCCGTCGTCGATCAGGGCCAGCTCGGCGCCGACCTCGACCGTCTCGTCCTCGGCGACCTTGATGGAGGACAGCACGCCGGAGGCAGGGGCCGGGATCTCGGTGTCGACCTTGTCGGTCGACACCTCGAGCAGCGGCTCGTCGGCCTCGACGCGCTCGCCCTCGGCCTTCAGCCAGCGGGTGACAGTGCCCTCGGTGACGCTCTCGCCGAGCGCCGGAAGGGTTACGGAAACCGCCATGGTTTCGGTTGCTCCTTAGAAGTGCGGAAGTCTGTGTCGTCGCGCCCGGTGACCGATGGCTCAGTCGTGGGAGTGGAGGGGCTTGCCGGCCAGGGCCAGGTGGGCCTCGCCGAGCGCCTCGTTCTGCGTCGGGTGGGCGTGGACGAGCTGGGCCACCTCGGCCGGCAGCGCCTCCCAGTTGTAGATCAGCTGGGCCTCGCCGACCTGCTCGCCCATACGGTCGCCGACCATGTGGACGCCGACCACCGCACCGTCCTTGACCTGGACGAGCTTGATCTCGCCCGCGGTCTTCAGGATCTTGCTCCTGCCGTTGCCCGCGAGGTTGTACTTCAGAGCGACGACCTTGTCCGCGCCGTAGATCTCCTTGGCCTTGGCCTCGGTGATGCCGACGGAGGCGACCTCGGGGTGGCAGTACGTCACCCGCGGGACGCCGTCGTAGTCGATCGGGACGGTCTTCAGACCGGCCAGACGCTCCGCGACCAGGATGCCCTCGGCGAAGCCGACGTGCGCGAGCTGGAGCGTCGGGACGAGGTCACCGACGGCCGAGATCGTCGGGACGTTGGTGCGCATGTACTCGTCGACCAGGACGTAGCCGCGGTCCATGGCGACCCCGGCCTCCTCGTAGCCCAGGCCCTGCGAGACCGGGCCGCGGCCGACGGCGACGAGCAGGACCTCGGCCTCGAACGTCTTGCCGTCCGCCAGGGTGACCTTGACGCCGTCCTGGGTGTACTCGGCCTTCTCGAAGAAGGTGCCCAGGTTGAACTTGATGCCGCGCTTGCGGAACGCGCGCTCGAGCAGCTTGGAGCTGTTCTCGTCCTCGACCGGGACGAGGTGCTTCATGCCCTCGATGATGGTGACGTCGGTGCCGAACGACTTCCACGCGGACGCGAACTCGACCCCGATGACGCCGCCGCCCAGGACGATCGCGGACTTGGGCACGCGGTCCAGGACCAGGGCGTGGTCGGAGGAGATGATCCGGTCGCCGTCGATCTGCAGACCCGGCAGCGACTTCGGCACGGAGCCGGTCGCCAGCAGGACGTGGCGGCCCTGGACACGCTGGCCGTTCACGTCGACGGAGGTGGGGGAGGACAGCCGGCCCTCGCCCTCGATGTAGGTGATCTTGCGGGAGGCGATCAGCCCCTGCAGACCCTTGTACAGGCCGGCGATCACGTCGTCCTTGTACTTGTGGACGGCCGCGATGTCGATGCCCTCGAAGGTGGCCTTCACACCGAACTGCTCGCTCTCGCGGGCCTGGTCGGCGATCTCACCCGCGTGCAGCAGGGCCTTGGTGGGGATGCATCCGTTGTGCAGGCAGGTACCGCCGACCTTGCCCTTCTCGATCAGGGCGACGTCCAGGCCCAGCTGAGCCCCGCGCAGGGCCGCGGCGTACCCACCGCTGCCACCGCCGAGGATCACTAGGTCGAAAACGGTGCTGGCGTCGTTCGCCACGTCACGTCCTCCATGCATGTGCGCCACGCCGGTCTCCAGTGACCGGTCGGCGGCTGGTGTCCGGCCGCTCTATGTTCTCGGCCCTTGTGTGGGGCCCTGTCCTGCCGAGCCCTATCCTCGCACTTGTCGGGGCCGTACGAGACGCCGGGCCGTGGTGTGAGACGTCCCACTCCCGGGTGAGGGGGCCCCGTCGCACCCGCGTACGAGGCCCGTCACCCGAGGACGTGTCAGCTCAGCTCGCCCGCGGCGGCCCGCTCCGCGAGCCGCACCAGGGTGCGCACCGCGGATCCGGTGCCGCCCTTGGGGGTGTAGCCGAAGGGACCGCCCTCGTTGAAGGCCGGGCCCGCGATGTCGAGGTGGGCCCAGGTGATGCCCTCGCCGACGAACTCACGCAGGAACAGGCCGGCGACCAGGCCGCCGCCCATCCGCTCGCCCATGTTGGCGATGTCGGCCGTCGACGACTCCATGCCCTTGCGCAGGTGCTCCGGCAGCGGCATCGGCCAGGCCGGCTCGCCCGCCTCCTCGGCGGCCTCCTGCACCACGGCGCGGAAGTCGTCGTCGTTGGCCATGATGCCGAAGGTCCGGCTGCCCAGCGCCAGCACCATCGCGCCGGTCAGCGTCGCCACGTCCACGATCGCGTCCGGCTTCTCCTGCGACGCGGCCCACAGCGCGTCCGCCAGGACCAGCCGGCCCTCGGCGTCGGTGTTGAGCACCTCGACGGTCTTGCCGCTGTACATGCGCAGCACGTCGCCCGGGCGGGTCGCCGAGCCGGAGGGCATGTTCTCCGCCAGCGCCAGCCAGCCGGTGACGTTGGCCTCCAGGCCGAGACGCGCGGCGGCGACGACCGCGGCGAACACGGCGGCGGCGCCGCTCATGTCGCACTTCATCGTCTCGTTGTGGCCGGCCGGCTTCAGCGAGATGCCGCCCGAGTCGTAGGTGATGCCCTTGCCGACCAGCGCGAGGTGCTTCTTCGCCTTGGACGAGGTGTACGACAGCTTCACCAGGCGCGGACCGGACGCCGAGCCGGCGCCGACGCCGAGGATGCCGCCGTAGCCGCCCTTGACGAGGGCCTTCTCGTCGAGCACCTGCACCTTGATGCCGTGCTCCTTCGCCGCCGCCTGCGCGATCGCCGCGAACGCCTCGGGGTTGAGGTCGTTCGGCGGGGTGTTGATCAGGTCGCGGGCCCGGTTGAGCTCCTCGGACACGGCGACGGCGCGCTCGACGGCCGCCTTGTACGCCTTGTCGCGGGGCTTGCCGCCGAGCAGCGCGGCCTCGGCGAGCGGGGCCTTGCCGTTCTTGCCGTTCTTCGCGTCGCCCTTGTCCTTGTAGGCGTCGAAGGAGTACGCGCCGAGCAGCACGCCCTCGGCGACCGCGCCGGCGTCGGCGGCGTCCGCCAGGGGCAGCGCGAACGCGGCCTTCTTCGTGCCGGTGAGGGCGCGGGCGGCGGCGCCGGCCGCCTTGCGCAGCGCCTCGGCGTCGTAGCCGGAGTTCTCCCGGGGCTGGGCGCCCAGGCCCACCGCCACGACGAGCGGGGCCTTGAAGCCGGCCGGCGCGGGGAGCTTGGTCACCTCGCCCTCGGCACCGGACGCGCCGAGGGTCTCCAGGACACCGGCCAGGTTGCCGTCGTACGCCTGGTCCACGGCCTCGGCGCCCGGAGCGACGACGGGTCCTCCGGGCTTGGACGCGGAGCTCTTGGCGACACCGATCACGATCGCGTCGGCGCGCAGGCCGGCGACCGCGGCGGTGCTGAGAGTCAGAGCAGTCACGGTGGTGAATTCTCGCTTCCGATGTGAAGTTTCAGTGGCCGAAGGGTGTGGGTCGACCGGGCCCGGCAGCCGACCCTAATCGTGACGTCCGGGTGCGCTCCCGGCGGGGGCGCCCCCGGTGCGGCGAAACACTCGGCCCCGAGCCTACGCGCGTGTGCGCACGCACTCATGGCCGGTGCGCGCACGTCCCGGCGCGGCGGGTGCCCCGCGACGGCCCGGGGATGCCCGCGCGATCATGGGGGTGCCGTCGTGCCGCAGGGGTGCGGCGGCCGTGAGGTGGGGAGCGTCCGGTGAGAAGAGCGTGCGTGGCTGTCGTCCTGCTGGCCCTGGTGCTGACGGGGTGTTCCGGCGGTTCCGGCGGCACGGACGCGGGGCCGTCGGGAGAAGCGTCGGGGGAGTGGTGGCGGCCGCGGCCCGGCCTGGACTGGCAGTGGCAGCTCACCGGCCGCCTGGACACCTCCGTCGACGTCCCCGTGTACGACATCGACGGCTTCCACCACTCGAAGGAGACCGTCGACGCGCTGCACCGTGACGGCCGCAAGGTCGTCTGCTACCTGTCCACCGGGGCCTGGGAGGACTTCCGCCCGGACGCCGGCGACTTCCCCGGGTCCGTGATCGGCAGGAGTAACGGCTGGGAGGGCGAGCGCTGGCTCGACATCCGCCGCACCGACGTCCTGGAGCCGCTGATGGCCGAACGCCTCGACATGTGCCGGGACAAGGGCTTCGACGCGGTGGAGCCGGACAACATGGACGGCTACCGCAACCGCACCGGCTTCCCGCTCACCGCCGCCGACCAGCTCCGCTACAACCGGCTGATCGCCCGGCTCGCGCACGAGCGCGGCATGGCCGTCGGCCTGAAGAACGACCTGGACCAGATCCCGGAGCTGGTCGGCGACTTCGACTTCGCCGTCAACGAGCAGTGCGCCCAGTACGGCGAGTGCGAGCGGCTCACCCCCTTCGTGGAGGCGGGCAAGGCCGTCTTCCACGCCGAGTACGAGCTGCCCACCGGCCGTTTCTGCGCCGACTCCCGCCGTCTCCGGCTGAGTTCGCTGCTCAAGAGGTACCCACTCGACGCGTGGCGGCGAACCTGCTGAGCCGCACGGAGGCCACCGACGTCCCGGCGACCCGGTCGGCGAGCGAGCGCCGCCGCCCGCCCAGCACCGGCAGCGCGTTCAGCAGGAACAGCGCCACCGCGACCAGCCACACCAGTACCGACAGCAGGACCTCGCCCTGAACCAGCAGCACGCACGCCACCGCTTACACGGCGACGTCGGTGGCCGTGGTCACCGCCGCGCGCAGCGCCGCCCGGCCGGGTGCGCGCGGCATGACCTTCAGCCCGGTCAGGGCCTTGCCGACGGTCCGCCCGGCGAGGGGCGAGGCACGCCCACTGGTAGAGGAAGGCGGCGACGACCAGCAGGGCGAACGCCTGCCGGACGTACCCCACCGACTTGTCCCACAGCGACGTGCCGAGGCCGGCGGACGCGTCCAGCACGTCGCCGCGCGAGGTGAGCAGGTCGAAGCCGCCGCGCGCGGCCAGTTCGGGCACGTCGGTCACCAGCGCGGACATCCGGTCGAAGGTGAGCACGGCCAGCAGCGCGGCCGCCGTCACCACCAGCGCGAAGTCGATCAGCCGGCCCGTGGCACGACGCAATGCCGGCATCAACGCCCCCGTCAGTCTGCCGATTCGACCCACAGGGCAGTGGCGGGGCGGGAGTGTCCACCGGGCGGTACGACGATCGTTTCAGCCCAGTGACATGACGACGAGCGCGGTCGTCGCCGCCGTCTCCGCGACCCCGCCGAAGACGTCGCCGGTCACCCCGCCGAACCGCCGCACACAGTGTCGCAGCAGCACTTCGGCCGCCCCGGCGGCCACGGCCACCGCGAGCCCGGCGCGCACCGCGTCGTACGTGCCCAGCGCCGCGCCCGCGCCCGCGAGCAGCCCGGCGGCGAGGACCGCGACGGCCGCCGCGCCCCGCACCGGCACCACGCCGGCGACCGCCGCGCCCAGCCCCTCCGGCCGTGCGGCCGGCACACCGGTGCGCGCGGCCAGGGTGAGGGCGACCCGCGCCGCGACCGCCGACGTCACGGCGGCCAGCGCGCCCCGCGCCCAGGAACCGCCGTACGCCTGCGCCAGCGCGGCCACCTGCGCCAGCAGTACGAGCACCAGCGTGAGCACCCCGAACGGTCCGACGTCCGACTGCTTCATGATCCGCAGCGCGTCCTCGGCGGGCTTGCCGCTGCCCAGACCGTCCGCGGTGTCGGCCAGCCCGTCCAGGTGCAGCCCCCGCGTCAGCGCGGCCGGCACGGCGACGGAGGCCACCGCGGCGAGCAGCGGCCCCGCCCCGAGGAACAGCAGCACCAGTCCCGTCGCGGCGGCGAGCGCGCCCACCACCAGGCCGACCACGGGCGCGCACAGCATGCCCGCCCGCGCGGCCGGGCGGTCCCAGCGGGTCGGCCCGGCCGGGAGCACGGTGAGGGTGCCGAAGGCGAAGCGGAGGCCGTCGGCGGGGGAGGCGGGAACCGCGGGGGACGCGGGGGAGGGCTCGGGCACCGGCGCAGATTACCCGGCGGTCACCGGGGCGTCGGGCGGAGGCATGAATAAAGTACGCATATGGGACAGTGGCTGGAGCGGAACGTCATCGAGCCGGGCAAGCTCCCGCTGCTCCTCGCCCTGGCCGCGTTCGTCCTCACCTTCGTGGTCACGCGGATCATCACCCGCCTGATCCGGGCCGGCAAGGGCCCCTTCGGCAACGTCACCGCCGGCTCGGTGCACATCCACCACGTGGTGCCCGGAGTCATCCTCACCCTGGTCGGCGGCTTCGGCGCGGTCGCGGGCGGGGGGCACGGCTTCGGTGCGTACCTCAGCGCGGTGCTGTTCGGGACCGGCGCGGGGCTCGTGCTGGACGAGTTCGCGCTGATCCTGCACCTGGACGACGTGTACTGGTCCGAGGCCGGACGCAAGAGCGTGGAGATGGTGGTGATCACGGCGGCGCTGGTGGTGCTGCTGCTGGCGGGGTTCGCGCCGTTCGGCGTCAACGACCTCTCCCAGCAGGAACTCCAGAACCGCGCGGGCGCGCTGACCGGTGTCGCGGTGAACTCCGGCTTCGCGCTGATCGCGCTGAGCAAGGGGAAGGTGCGGCTCGCGGTCTTCGGGGTGATCGTCCCGGTGGTGGCGCTCGTCGGATCCCTGCGGCTGGCCCGGCCGGGCTCGCCGTGGGCCAGACGCTTCTACCGCCACCGGCACCGCGCCCGGGCGAAGGCCATCCTCCGGGCCTACCGCCACGACCGACGGTGGTCGCGCCCGGCGCGGGCGGTCCAGGACTGGCTGGGCGGAAAACCGGACCGCCCCTGAGGGCGTCACCCTCACGCGTCCTTGACGAGTTCCTGCCGGACCGGCAACTCCGCGGCCAGCGCCGCCGCCGCCTGCACCAGCGGCAACGCCAGCAACGCCCCGGCACCTTCCCCCACCGCGACCCCCTGCGTCAGCACCGGCTCCAGCGCCATCCGGTCCAGCGCCTTCGCCTGACCCGGCTCCCCGCTCGCGTGCGACGCCAGCCACCAATCCGGCGCCCGGAACGCCACCCGCTGCGCCACCAGCGCGCACGCCGCCGTCACCACCCCGTCCAGCAGCACCGGCAGCTTCCGCACCGCGCTCTGCAGCAGGAACCCGGTCATCGCGGTCAGGTCCGCCCCGCCCACCGTCGCCAGCAGCCGCAGCTGGTCCCCCAGCACCGGCCGCGCCCGGCGCAACGCGTCCCGGATCGCCGCACACTTGCGCATCCACGCCAGGTCGTCGATCGGCAGACCGCCGCGCCCGGTCACCACCGACGCGTCCGTCCCGCACAGCGCCGCGACCAGCACACCCGCCGCGGTCGTGCCGCCGACGCTGACGTCGCCCAGCACCACCAGATCCGTACCCGAGTCGGCCTCCTCGTCCGCCACGGCCATCCCCGCGCGGAACGCCGCCTCGGCCTCCTCCAGGGTCAGCGCGTCCTCGACGTCGATGCGCCCGCTGCCGCGCCGCACCCGGTGGCGTACGACGTCCTCGGGCAGCGACGCCGGGTCGCAGTCCAGCGCCATGTCGACCACCCGCACCGGCACGTCCAGCCGGCGCGCCAGCACCGAGACCGGCCGGCCGCCCTCCAGCACGTCCCGCACCAGCTCCACGGCGGTGCCCGCAGGACGCGCGGAGACCTCCCGCTCGGCGATCCCGTGGTCGCCCGCGAACAGCACCACCCGCGGCCGCTCCACGGGCCGCACCGGCACCGAGGACTGCGCCGCGGCCAGCCACTCACCCAGGTCGTCCAGGCGGCCCAGCGACCCGGGCGGCACCGCCAGACGGGCCCGGTGCTCCTCCGCGTCACGGCGCACCCCGCCGTCCGGACGCTCGATCAGATCGGTGAAGTCGTCGAGATTAAGCGAGCTCATTCGCCGAACAGTACCGGCCCTCGTCGAACACCCCGGAGCGCCGGTCGTCCCCGCGTTCGCGCCCTCACCCCCACCACGCCACCCCGGCCGTGATCCACCCCGTGAGGCCTTCCCGTACGTAACGTTTTGCTCGGGAATGCCGGAGATCCCTCCGTCCGTCCCCGACCGTCCCCGCACGTCGCGCCACCCGCGTGCCGTACGACCTCACGCCGGGAGCCGCCCATGCCCGCCACCGCCCCCGACACCGCGTTCCCCGCCCCGCACGGCTCCGCCCGCGTGCACGAACCGCGCCGCCCCGACTGCCCCTGGTGCGGGTCCGCGCGGCTGCGCACCCGGCTGAGAACGGGGGACCTGCGCCGGCACCGGCCCGGGCTGTTCACCGTCGACGAGTGCCGCGACTGCGGCCATACCTTCCAGAACCCCCGGCTCACCCCCGAAGGCCTGGCCTTCTACCGGCGCGCGGTGCGCGGCGCCCCCCGCGACCCCGCCACCGAACGGGTCCTCGCCCTGCACGCCGTACGCCACCGCCGCCGCGCCACGGCCCGCGCGATGCTGCCGTTCGGCGAACCGGAGAGCTGGCTGGACGTGGGCACGGGACTCGCCCGGTTCCCGGACACCGCGCGGGAGTTCTTCCCCTACACGGCCTTCGACGGCACCGACCTCACCCCCCGCGTCGAGCGGGCCCGGGAACTCGGCCGGATCGAGGAGGCGCACGTGGGGCCGCTCGCCGACCCCGGGGTGCTGGCCCGGCTGGCCGGCCGCTACGACGTCGTCAGCCTGCTGCACCACCTGGAGCGCACCACCGACCCGCGCGCCGAACTGCACGCCGCCCTCGACGCCCTGCGCCCCGGCGGGCACCTGCTGATCGAGACCCTCGACCCGCGCTGTGCGTACGCCGCCCTGTTCGGCCGCTGGTGGCTGCCCTACGACCAGCCCCGCCGGCTGCACCTGCTGCCCCGCCGCAACCTCCGCGAGGAACTCGAGGCGCGCGGCTGCGAGATCGTCACCGCCGGCCACCGCGCCGCCCACGTCCCCCACGACCTGGCCGGCCTCACGGCCCTCGCCCTCTCCCACGCCCTCCCCGCCCCGGACACCCCCTGGCGGGCGATCCCGCCCTCCCCGGCCGAGCAGCGCCTGCGCACCGCACTGCTGCGCGCCGGCACCCCCCTGGTGATCGCCGCCGCCATGGCCGACCTGGCCCTCTCCCCCCTGGCCCGCCACACCCCGCTCGCCAACAGCTACCGCGTGATCGCCCGCAAACCGAAACGGTGACGCACGCGCGCCCGCGCCCCGCACACGGTGCGTCACAAAGCCTCCTGCGGCACCCCGTGCCCCCGCACCCGGCCGTCCCCCTCACCGCCCAGGCCATGTCCAAGCCGCCCGCTGCCCGTTCGCCGGTCCTGTGCGAGGGCCGTGCGCCTGGCGGCCGGCCGGAAGCCCGGGTGGCGGCCCCGGGCGCCGTGGACGCCTCGCACGCGGGCGGCGGGAGGGCCACAGCGCCCGGTCGCCACGCGCGAAGACACGGGAGCGAGCTGCGGCCCTCGGCGCCGTCCCGCGCGCGGCACTGACAGCCCGTCACCCGGGAGACGCGGCGCGCGAGCCGGCCCGGCCGCGGCTTCGCGGCCCGTGCGCACCGAAGAGCCGTGCCGAGTACCGGCGGCGCGCCTGGAGCCGTGGGCTCGACGAGCCGCTGTCGGGTGCCGGCGAGCCGGTGGCGTGATGGCCGGCGGTCCCCGCCGGCTCAGCCCCGCAGCACCAGCGCCTGACCCGCCACCACCAGCAGCACCTGCTCGCACTCCGCCGCGAACGCCGTGTTCAGACGGCCGAGTTCGTCGCGGTAGCGACGGCCCGACGCGGTGGCGGGGACGATGCCGGAGCCGACCTCGTTGGAGACCGCGACCACCGTGCGGCGGGTCTCGCGGACCGCGTCCGTGAGGGCCCGCACGCGGTCACGGAGGGCGCGCTCGCCGCCGTCCGCCCACTCCGCGTCGTCCCAGGCGCCCACCGCGTCCATCGCGTCCGTCAGCCACAGCGACAGGCAGTCCACCAGGAGCGGCGGGCCGTCGTCCTTGAGCAGGGGCACCAGGTCGCAGGTCTCCACGGTCCGCCAGGATCCCGGCCGCCGCTCCTGGTGCGCGGACACCCGCGCCGCCCACTCGGTGTCGCCGTTGCGCGAGCCGCCGGTCGCCACGTACAGCACCTCGGGGAAGGACTCCAGGCGCCGCTCCGCCTCCACCGACTTGCCGGACCGCGCCCCGCCCAGCACCAGCGTGCGGCGCGGCACGTCGGGCACGTCCTCGTACGCCCCGACCTCCAGCGTCGTCCCGTCCGGCACGGCGCGCGCCCCGGCCGCCGCGAGCCGGCGCCGTACCTCGGGGCCCGGCGGCACGTCGTGGTCCAGGTGCACCGCGATCACGTCCGTCGTCGGCACCACCGCGCCCGTCTCCCGCAGCCGCGCCAGCGCGTCCGGGCGGCCCACGACGTCCAGCACGACCATCGCGTACGGCTCGGCGGGCGCCTCGAGACCGGCCGGGGCGCCGCCCGGCGGCAGGTACAGCAGCCGCTGCCCGTCGGGGCCGGTCACCGCGTACCCGGTGCCGGGCGCGTCCAGTGCCACCGCCCGCACCCGATGCCCCGTCAGCAGCGCCAGCTCACGCCCGTCCGGCACCCGCCCCGGCTGCGGCAGTCCGGCCGGCACCTCCACCGCGGGCCCGTCGTGCGGGTGCGACAGCAGCACCTGGCGCACCCCGCCCAGTGAACGCCCCGCACGGGCCGCGGCGAAGGCCGCGCCGGGGGTCAGGTCGAGCAGCAGCGCGCCGTCCACCAGCAGCGAGGTCGCCGCCCGTGCGTCCGGTCCGAGCGCGCACGCGCACGCCGCGCAGGGACAGTCGGGGCGGGGCAGTCCCGCCGGGGCGCCGGTGCCGAGCAGAGTCAGTTCCACGCCCCGATTCTCGCCTTTCCCCACAGTCGATGCCCGTCCGACTACGCTCTTGGTCAGGAGCCGGACCAAGATCCGGCTCCTGCTGTGCAGTGAGCTCACACGCTTGGGAGGCGTACATGGCGGCATGGACGTGGCGGTTCGAGAAGGCCGACGGGACGCAGGTCGAGCCCGCGGTGGCGCCGGAGGAGTTCACCACGCAGGGGGACGCCGAGTCCTGGATCGGGGAGAACTGGAAGGCCCTTCTGGAGGGCGGCGCGGACCAGGTGCGGCTGCTGGAGGACGACACCGAGATCTACGGCCCGATGAGCCTGCACGCGGACGGGGCCGCGGCGGCGGAGAGCGGGAGCGCCGGCGAAGGAGCGTGAGCCGACGCCACCGGGACCGGTGACACCGGGACCGGAGTGTCCGCGGCCGAGATTCTCCGGGGCTGACCCCTCAGCCCCGGACCCCGCACAGGTGCAGCAGCGCCGCGACCCCACGGTACGGGTCCGTCCGCCCGGCCCGGTCCTCGACCGCCAGCACCGCGTCCAGGTCGTCCGGCAGCACCGCGTCGTCCGCCGCCGTGTCCGTGAAGACCCGCACGCCGTACCAGGTGTGCAGCGGCGCACCGATCCCGGCGAGCGTCGACGTCAGCCGCTTCAGCCCGTACGACGCCGTCGGCGGGCAGAACGCCGCCAGCGCCCCCGCCCAGTCGCCGGACAGACCCGCCCGCATCGCCGCCGCGTCGCCGTTGCGCACGAGCAGCGACAGCATCCCGCCGGGCGCCAGCATCCGGGCCACCCCCGCGAGCAGCGCGTCCGGCTCCTCGACGTCGTCCATGAGCACGCCATGACAGAGCACGACGTCGAAACTGCCCGGCAGGAAGTGCACACCGGTGTCCCCGGCGTGCCCCTCGATGATCCGCATCCGCTCCCGGATGCCCTCGGGCTCCCCGGCGAACGCCTCGCGGGCCGCCGCGATCGAGGCGGCGTCCTGCTCGACGCCCGTCACCTGATGGCCGGCCCGGGCCAGCCGCAGCGCCTGCGCGCCCCGGCCCATGCCCACGTCGAGCACCCGAAGCCGCTTCCCCACCGGGAAGCGCGCGACTATCTGCTCCTCGAGCTGGCGGGCCACCAGCTCCTCACGGACGACGTCACGCAGACGGCCGGGTCCGGTCGGCGGACCCGGCGCCGTCGTACCGTGCGCGAACGGGGTGGTGCTCAGGGCCGCTCCCCGCGCTTCACCTGGGGCTTGGGCAGCCGCAGCCGGCGCATCTGGAGCGTGCGCATCAGCGCGTAGGCCACCGCGCCGCGCCGGTTCTCGTCGGGGAAGCGCTCGGCGAGCGTCTTCTTCAGGCGGAAGCCCGTCACGACCGAGTCGAGCACGATCATCACGATGACGACCAGCCACAGCAGCAGCGCGATGTTCTGCAGCTGCGCCACCTGGACCATGCTCAGCACGAGGATGACCACGGCCATCGGAAGGAACCACTCCGCGATGTGGAAGCGCGAGTCCACGAAGTCACGGGCGAACCGGCGCACCGGACCCTTGTCGCGCGCGGGCAGGTACCGCTCGTCGCCGCTGGCCAGCGCCTGGCGCTGACGCTCCAGTGCGGCACGGCGCTCCTCGCGCTGACGCTTGGCGGCCTCCTTGCGCGACATCGTCGTGTTGGCCACGCTGCGGCGCTGCGACTGGGCCACGCTGCGCTTGGGTGTGGGGCGGCCCTTGGGGGCCTCGGGGTGACGGGGCTGATGGGAGTCGGTCACCGTCGCCTTGTCGGCGCCCGGTGCCTTCTCTTCCTTGGAGCGGCTACGGAACACAAAACCCAAGGGTACGGGGTGGCCGGGGTTGGGCCACAGCCCCGCGGGGAACGATCCGGCAACACCGGACGTCTCTCCTAGGACAGATGGGGACGTAGCGGGGGGCCTTACGGGACGACCGTCGGCCGCCACCCCGGGAGCCACCTACTCCCTACGCCGGATCAGGAGGGTACTCAGTCGTCCTTGGGGATGAGCGCATCCGTCCCCGGACAGTGCGGTAATGGATGCAGGGCCCGTACTGTGGGTTCTGAGGCAGTCACTGGAGCTGGAGTCCGTCAGAAGGGGGCGCGCGAAGCCCATGAGCGGTGTCATGAAGCGTATGGGGATGATCTTCCGCGCGAAGGCGAACAAGGCCCTTGACCGGGCCGAGGACCCGCGCGAGACCCTCGATTACTCGTACCAGAAGCAGCTGGAACTGCTCCAGAAGGTCCGCCGTGGCGTCGCCGACGTGGCGACCAGCCGCAAGCGCCTGGAGCTCCAGCTCAACCAGCTCCAGTCCCAGTCGTCGAAGCTGGAGGACCAGGGCCGCAAGGCGCTCGCGCTGGGCCGCGAGGACCTGGCCCGCGAGGCGCTGTCCCGCCGTGCCGCGCTCCAGCAGCAGGTGACCGACCTGGAGACCCAGCACGCCACGCTCCAGGGCGAGGAGGAGAAGCTGACGCTGGCCGCGCAGCGCCTCCAGGCCAAGGTGGACGCCTTCCGCACCAAGAAGGAGACCATCAAGGCCACCTACACGGCCGCCCAGGCGCAGACCCGGATCGGCGAGGCGTTCTCCGGCATCTCCGAGGAGATGGGCGACGTCGGCCTGGCCATCCAGCGGGCCGAGGACAAGACCGCCCAGCTCCAGGCGCGGGCCGGCGCGATCGACGAGCTGCTCGCCTCCGGCGCCCTCGACGACCAGTCCGGCATGCACAAGGACGACATCCAGGCCGAGCTGGACCGCCTCTCCGGCGGCACGGACGTGGAGCTCGAACTGCAGCGCATGAAGGCCGAGCTGGCCGGGGGCTCCTCCGGCGACCGGCAGGCCCTCGAGGGCGGCCAGGACCAGGCGCAGCCGCAGACCCAGCAGCAGCCGCAGGACACCCCGCGCTTCGACAAGCAGTAGCCCACGCCGAGGAGGGCGACATGATCGTACGGATCATGGGGGAGGGGCAGCTGACACTGGACGAGAGCCGGCTGCCGGAGCTGAACAAGCTGGACGAGGAACTGCTCGCCGAGATGGAGAACGGCGACGGTCCCGGCTTCCGCGCCACGCTCCAGGCCCTGCTGGACAAGGTGCACGAGCTGGGCGAGCCGCTGCCGGACGACTCCCTGGAGCCGTCCGGCCTCATCCTCCCGTCCCCCGACGCCACCCTCGAGGAGGTCCGCGACCTCCTCACCGACGACGGCCTCATCCCGGGGACCTGAGACGTCCCCGGGACCATCGCGTCCGGCCGTCCACGCAGAGGCAGTCCGCAGAGAGGGGGGAGCCGGGGCCGCGCCGCACGGGCGCCCGCCCCGGTCGCCGCAACCAGCCGTGAGCACCCTGACACGCGTCCGCTGCCGGGCGCGGGCCCACCCGGCCGCCGTGGACACGGCGCTGGCCGTCGGCGTCCTGCTGTGCATGGTCGCCGGGTCCTTCGTCGAACCGCACGACCCCGAGGGGGTCAGCTGGGGGCTGCGCACCCCCGACCCGCTCAGCCTGGTCCTGATGTCGCTCGGCGCCGCCGCGCTCGTCTTCCGCCGCCGCGCCCCGCGCACGGTGCTCGGCGTCGCGGGCGGCCTCTCCGTCGTCGAGTCCGTCACCGGCGACCCGCGCGCCCCCGTCGCCATGTGCGCGGTGATCGCCCTCTACACCGTCGCCGCCTCCACCGACCGCCCCACCACCTGGCGGCTCGGCCTGCTCACCATGACCGTCCTCACCGGCGCCGCCATGGCCGCCGGACCCCTGCCCTGGTACGCCCAGGAGAACCTGGCGATCCTCGCCTGGACCGGCATCGGCGCCACCGCCGGCGACGCCGTCCGCAGCCGCCGCGCCTTCGTCCAGGCCATCCGCGAGCGCGCCGAACGGGCCGAACGCACCCGCGAGGAGGAGGCCCGCCGCCGGGTCGCCGAGGAGCGGCTGCGCATCGCCCGCGACCTGCACGACGTGGTCGCCCACCACATCGCCCTGGTCAACGTGCAGGCCGGGGTCGCCGCGCACGTCATGGACAAGCGCCCCGACCAGGCCAAGGAGGCCCTCGCCCACGTCCGCGAGGCCAGCCGCCACGCCCTCGGCGAACTGCGCGCCACCGTCGGCCTGCTGCGCCAGTCCGGCGACCCCGAGGCGCCCACCGAACCCGCTCCCGGACTCGACCGCCTCGACGAGCTCGCCGCCACCTTCCGCAACGCCGGACTCCGCGTCGAGGTCGCCCGCGCCGACCAGGGCACCGAACTGCCCGCCGCCGTCGACCTGGCCGCGTACCGGATCATCCAGGAGGCGCTGACCAACGTGCAGAAGCACGCCGGGACCGGCGCGCGCGCCGAGGTCAGCGTCGTACGCGTCGGACCGCACATCGAGGTCACCGTGCTCGACGACGGCAACGACGACGGGCACGATCCCGCCCCGGGCGGCGGGCACGGACTGCTCGGCATGCGCGAACGCGTCACCGCCCTGCGCGGCACCCTCACCACCGGCCCCCGCTACGGCGGAGGCTTCCGTGTGCATGCGATCCTTCCCGTCGAGCCCCGCACCTCCGCCGCCCCCGGCGGCCGCCCGTGACCGACGCCCCGCTGGAGCCCGCATGACGATCCGCGTCCTGCTCGCCGACGACCAGGCACTGCTGCGCAGCGCCTTCCGCGTCCTCGTCGACTCCGAGCCGGACATGGAGGTCGTGGGTGAGGCGTCCGACGGCGCCGAGGCCGTCCGGCTGGCCCGCGAACACCGGCCCGACGTGGTCCTCATGGACATCCGCATGCCCGGCACCGACGGGCTCGCCGCCACCCGCGAGATCAGCTCCGACCCCGCGCTCGACGGGGTGCGGGTGGTCATACTGACGACCTTCGAGGTCGACGACTACGTGGTGCAGTCGCTGCGGGCCGGCGCCTCCGGCTTTCTCGGCAAAGGCTCCGAGCCCGGCGAGATGCTGAGCGCCGTCCGCATCGCCGCCGGGGGAGAGGCGCTGCTGTCCCCGCAGGCCACCAAGGGCCTGATCGCCCGCTTCCTCGCCCAGGACGGCCCGCCCGGCCCCGACCGCGACCCCGAGCGGGCCGAGCGGCTCGACTCGCTCACCGTGCGGGAGCGGGAGGTGCTGGTCCAGGTGGCCGGCGGCCACTCCAACGACGAGATCGCCGAACGCCTCGAGGTCAGCCCGCTCACCGTGAAGACCCACGTCAACCGCGCCATGGCCAAGCTGGGCGCCCGCGACCGGGCCCAGCTCGTGGTCATCGCCTACGAGTCCGGGCTGGTCCGTCCGAGGACGGACCAGGCGTAGCCGGGAGTACTGCGGCGGGAGTAGGCGCCGTGTGAAGAATCGGACCTCGGGACCACGGATCGGCACTCGGCCATGGCCCAGGGTGTAGAGCGGGCCGCCCACTGTGCGTGCGCCCGTCTGCCGGACTTTCGCCGCTCCACGGAAAAGAGACCCTGACCCATGTCCTGGCTGTCCAGATTCAGCCTCGCGCAACGGGCGCTGATCGGACTGATGTCGATCATCGCGCTCGTCTTCGGGGCGATCGCGATACCCCAGCTCAAGCAGCAGCTCCTGCCCACCATCGAACTGCCCATGGTCTCCGTGATCGCGCCCTACCAGGGCGCCTCCCCGGACGTGGTGGAGAAGCAGGTCGTCGAACCCATCGAGGACAGCCTGGAGGCCGTCGACGGCATCTCCGGCGTCACCTCGAAGGCGAGCGAGGGCAACGCCGTGATCATGGCGTCCTTCGACTACGGCAACAACACCCAGCAGCTCGTCGCCGACGTGCAGCAGGCCGTCAACCGGGCCGGCGCCCGGCTGCCGTCCGGGGTGGACCCGCAGGTCGTCGCAGGATCCACGGACGACATCCCGACCGTGGTGCTCGCCGTCACCTCCGACAAGGACCAGCAGGCGCTCGCCGACCAGCTGGACCGCACGGTGGTGCCCGCGCTGAAGAGCATCGACGGCGTCGGCCAGGTCCTGGTGGACGGTGTACGGGACCTCCAGGTCACCGTGGTCCCCGACGAGGCGAAGCTCGCGAAGGCGGGCCTGACCGG
Source organism: Streptomyces sp. GB4-14 (assembly GCF_022696125.1). Taxonomy (NCBI): domain Bacteria; kingdom Bacillati; phylum Actinomycetota; class Actinomycetes; order Kitasatosporales; family Streptomycetaceae; genus Streptomyces; species Streptomyces sp. GB4-14. The sequence continues at coordinate 4,861,932 of NZ_RZHO01000002.1, forward strand.
CGCGTCGATCGCGCAGGCCCTCCAGGCCGGCGGCGCCACCGTCCCGGCCGGCTCCTTCGACGAGAACGGCGCCAACCGCACCGTCCAGGTCGGCGGGGGCTTCACCTCCGTCCGGCAGATCCAGGACCTGATGGTCACCGCCGCCCCCGGCCAGGGCAAGCCCGTCCGCCTCGGCGACGTGGCCGCGGTCCGGCAGGAGGAGGCGCGCTCCGACTCGCTGACCCGCACCAACGGCAGGCCCAGCCTCGCCGTGATGGCCACCATGGACCACGACGGCAGCGCCGTCGCCATCTCCGAGGCCGTGGAGAAGAAGCTGCCCGGGCTGCGCGAGGACCTCGGCGACGGCGCCACCCTCACGGTCGTCAGCGACCAGGGCCCCGCCGTCTCGAAGGCCATCGACGGCCTCACCACCGAGGGCGCGCTCGGCCTGCTCTTCGCCGTGCTGGTGATCCTGGTCTTCCTCGCGTCGGTCCGCTCCACCCTCGTCACCGCGGTGTCCATCCCGCTGTCGGTGGTGCTGGCGCTGATCGTGCTGTGGACCCGCGACCTGTCCCTCAACATGCTGACCCTGGGCGGCCTGACCATCGCCATCGGCCGGGTCGTCGACGACTCCATCGTCGTCCTGGAGAACATCAAGCGGCACCTCGGCTACGGCGAGGAACGCCATTCCGCGATCATGACCGCGGTGCGCGAGGTGGCCGGCGCGGTCACCTCCTCCACCCTCACCACCGTCGCCGTGTTCCTGCCGATCGGCCTGGTCGGCGGCATGGTGGGCGAGCTGTTCGGCTCCTTCAGCCTCACCGTCACCGCCGCGCTGCTGGCGTCCCTGCTGGTGTCGCTGACGGTCGTCCCGGTGCTGTCGTACTGGTTCCTGCGGCCGCCGAAGGGCACCCCGGAGGACGCCGAGGAGGCCCGCAGGCAGGCCGAGGAGAAGGAGGCGAAGAGCCGCCTCCAGCGCACCTACGTGCCCGTGCTGCGCTTCGCCACCCGGCGCCGGCTGACCAGCGTCGCCATCGCCGTGGTCGTGCTGATCGCCACCTTCGCCATGGCCCCGCTGCTGAAGACCAACTTCTTCGACGCGGGGGAGCAGCAGGTCCTCACCGTCACGCAGAAGCTCGGGCCCGGCACCAGCCTGGCCGCCACCGACGCCCAGGCGAAGAAGGTGGAGAAGCTGCTCTCGGACACCGAGGGCGTCAAGGACTACCAGGTGACCGTCGGCTCGTCCGGCTTCATGGCGGCCTTCGGCGGCGGCACCGACACCAACCAGGCGACCTACCAGATCATGCTGGAGGACTCCGCGTCCTCCGACGACGTCCGCGCCGGCATCGAGAAGGGCCTCGCCGCACTCGACGGCATCGGCACCACCACGGTGGCGGCAGGCGACGGCTTCGGCAGCCAGGACCTCAGCGTCGTCGTCAAGGCGGCCGACGCGCAGGTGCTGAACAAGGCGGCCGAGCAGGTCCGCGAGGCGGTGGCCTCCCTGGACGACGTCACCGACGTCACCAGCGACCTGGCGCAGAGCGTGCCCCGCATCTCCGTCACGCCGAACGACAAGGCCGCCGCGGCCGGCTTCGACGCCCAGACCCTCGGGACGGCCGTCGCCCAGTCGGTGAAGGGCACCCCGGTGGCCAAGGCCGTCCTCGACGACACCGAGCGGGACGTCGTGATCCGCTCGGCGCGGCCCGCCACGACCGTCGAGCAGCTGCGCGACCTGCGTCTCGGCCCGGTGAAGCTGGGTGACATCGCCACCGTCCGGCAGGTGGACGGCCCGGTGTCCATGACCCGGATCGACGGCCAGCGCGCGGCCACCGTCACCGCCCGCCCGGTCGGCGACAACACGGGCGCCGTGGGCACGGCGCTCCAGGCGAAGATCAACGAGCTGACACTGCCCGCGGGCGCGACGGCCGAGATCGGCGGAGTGACCGAGGACCAGGACGATGCCTTCGTCAACCTGGGCCTGGCCATGCTGGCCGCCATCGCCATCGTGTTCATGCTGCTGGTCGGCACCTTCCGGTCGCTGGCCCAGCCGCTGATCCTGCTGGTGTCCGTCCCGTTCGCGGCGACCGGCGCGATCGGCCTGCTGCTGGTCACCGGCACCCCGATGGGTGTCCCGGCGATGATCGGCATGCTGATGCTGATCGGCATCGTGGTCACCAACGCGATCGTGCTGATCGACCTGATCAACCAGTACCGCAGGCAGGGCTACGGCGTCATCGACGCCGTCCTGGAGGGCGGCCGGCACCGGCTGCGGCCCATTCTGATGACGGCCCTGGCGACGATCTTCGCCCTCCTCCCGATGGCGCTCGGCGTCACCGGCGAGGGCGGCTTCATCGCCCAGCCGCTCGCGGTGGTGGTGATCGGCGGCCTGATCACGTCGACCCTGCTCACCCTGCTCCTGGTCCCGACGCTCTACGCGATGCTGGAACTCCGCAAGGAGCGCCGGGCGAAGAAGAGGGCGGCGAAGCGGGCCGGGAAGGCGGACCTGCCCGAGCAGCCGGCGCCGGACGCCTCCTCGGACGAGACGCGGCCCGCGTCCGTCTGACCGCGTGACCGGCGACGGCCGGTTCCCGAACCGGAACAACCGGTTCGGGAACCGGCCGTCGCCGTTTCGCCGTTACCTATGCTGGGGCCTCGAACTGGCTCACGGGGGAGGGGCTCGGGGTGCCGCTGCGCAAGGACGACCCGAAGTCGGTCGGTGGCTACCGGCTGCTCGACCGGCTCGGCGCCGGCGGCATGGGCGCCGTCTACCGGGGCAGGTCGCGGTCCGGCCGCGAGGTCGCCGTGAAGGTGGTGCACGCCCAGTACGCCGAGGACCCCGTCTTCCGGACCCGTTTCCGCCAGGAGATCGCCGCCGTCCGCAAGGTGAGCGGTGTCTTCACCGCGCCCGTCGTGGACGCCGACCCGGACGCCGAACGCCCGTGGATGGCCACCCAGTACGTGCCCGGCCCCTCGCTCGCCGCGCGGATCCGCGACGAGGGCCCGCTGAACCGCGCCGAGTTGCGGCGGCTGGCGCTCGGCCTGGTGGAGGCGCTGCGGGACATCCATCGCGCCGGGGTCGTCCACCGCGACCTCAAGCCCGCCAACGTGCTGATGGCCGACGACGGCCCCCGGGTCATCGACTTCGGCATCTCGCGCGCGGTCGAGAACCACAACACCCTCACCGAGACCGGCCAGATGATCGGCACCCCGCCGTTCATGTCCCCGGAGCAGCTGACCGACGCCCGCTCGGTGGGCCCGGCCTCCGACGTGTTCTCCCTGGGCGCCCTGATCGTCTTCGCCGCCACAGGCCGCGGCCCCTTCGACGCGGACAGCCCCTATCTGACGGCGTACCAGGTGGTGCACGACGCCCCGGCCCTGGACGACGTGCCGGACCTCCTGCGCCCGGTCCTGGAACGCTGCCTGGCCAAGGACCCCGAGGAGCGGCCCGAACCGGGCTCCCTCGCGGCCGAGTTCATGGCCGCGCTCCTGGAGACCGGTGACGAGGAGGCGTCCACGGTCCGGCTGCGCGCCGGCGAGCTGGCCCTGGTGCGGACCCGGCCCGCCGGGCCCCCCGACTCCGGCTTCGGCCCCGACGCCTCGTCCGCGCTCGAGCCGCCCGCCCGCCGCCGGGGCCGTGCCCGCAGGCTGTGGGCCGTGTCCGGGACCGCCGTCGCGCTCGCCCTCGGGCTGACGGCCTACCTCCTCTCAGGCCCCGGGGACGACGGGCGGAAGGGCACGGACGTCGCCGCGCCCTCCCGGTGGGCCGCCCCGCCGGACGGCTGGCGGCCATGGCAGACGACGGTGGAGGCGCCCGCCGCGAGCGGGGTGAAGCGGGCGTACGACGTGGCCGGGGTGGGCGTCTTCTCCGCCCCGTGGTGCGCGGTGGAGGGAAACGCCGTGTTCTGCGCGGGCGACGGGACGCTGCCCCTGCGGATCGACGCGCTCACCGGGCGGGCCGTCTGGCGCGCCGACGGGGTGCCGTCCGCCGCGGCCGAGGGCGAGTTCGGCTTCTCGGTGCTCGGGGTCGTGGACGGCACGGTGGTGGTCGAGCAGCAGTACCTCCCCAGCCAGGGCGGCGAGATCCGGACCTCGGTCAGCGCCCTCGACGCGCGCACCGGAAAGCGCCTGTGGCACCGCGGCCTGAATGCCGGTCAGGCCCGCGCTCACCTCCACGGCGACCTCGTGGTCGTCCCGGACGACGACAGCGGCCGGACGCTCGTCGCCCGCTCGGCACGCACCGGCGCCGAGCGTTGGACGGCCGCGCTGCCGGAAGGGCAGTACTGCCACTGGGCGGGCTCGGGCACCGACGTCCCCCTTGTGTGCGCGCCGGGCGATGAGCCCGCGGAGCACCGGGTGCTCCTGACCCTGGACGGAACCGACGGCACGGCGCACACCGCCGAGGCGCCCTACGACTCCGTGCCCCTCGGATCGTTCGACGGGCGCGTCCTCCTGCTCGACCGGTCCGAGGCCGAGGAGGGGGACGCGTACACGCGCATCCGGCTGGTCGACACCGGAACGGGCCGCTCCACGACGACCCGGCTCGCGCACGAGCTGGAGGGGGACGTGACGCTCGCGGACGGCGTCCTGTGGGCCGCCTCCTCCTCCGGCCGGCTCACCGCGGTGTCGGCCCGGACCGGCGCACGGCTGTGGACCACCCGCACCAGCCTGGAACAGCCCTCCGGCGTCACCCACGATCCGCGGGCCCGCGTGGTCTACCTCTCCACCGCCAGCGGCCGGGTCGCGGCCCTCGACGCCTCGAAGGGAACCCCGCTGTGGGAGACCCTGCCGCGTGCCCGGCGGGCGGAGAACCTGGGCCGGGAGTCGGCGCAGGTGCTGCTGCACGACGGCGCCCTGGTCGTCAGCACGTCCGAGGGCGATCTGTTCTCGCTGGACCCCGACCACCCCGACCGGGAGCCCGTGCCGGGGTGAGGGCGGGGCGGCCGGCTACGGCAGCGCCAGCATCCGCTCCAGCGCCAGCTTCGCGAACGCCTCGGTCTCCTTGTCGACCTCGATGCGGTTGACCAGGGTGCCTTCGGCGAGGGACTCGAGGGCCCAGACCAGGTGGGGGAGGTCGATGCGGTTCATCGTCGAGCAGAAGCAGACCGTGCGGTCGAGGAACACGATCTCCTTGTCCTCGGACGCGAAACGGTTCGCCAGGCGGCGGACCAGGTTCAGCTCTGTGCCGATGGCCCACTTGGAGCCGGCCGGGGCCGCCTCCAGCGTCTTGATGATGTACTCGGTCGAGCCGACGTGGTCCGCGGCGGCGACGACCTCGTGACGGCACTCGGGGTGCACCAAGACGTTGACGCCCGGGATGCGCTCACGGACCTCGTTGACGGAGTCCAGGCTGAAGCGGCCGTGCACCGAGCAGTGGCCGCGCCACAGGATCATCTTCGCGGCGCGCAGCTCCTCGGCGGTCAGTCCGCCGTTCGGCTTGTGCGGGTTGTAGACGACGCAGTCCTCCAGCGACATCCCCATGTCCCGCACCGCCGTGTTGCGGCCCAGGTGCTGGTCGGGGAGGAAGAGGACCTTCTCGCCCTGCTCGAACGCCCAGTCCAGGGCGCGCTTGGCGTTCGACGAGGTGCATATCGTGCCGCCGTGCTTGCCGGTGAAGGCCTTGATGTCGGCGGAGGAGTTCATGTACGAGACGGGGACGACCTGCTCGGCGATCCCGGCCTCGGTCAGCACGTCCCAGCACTCGGCGACCTGCTCGGCGGTGGCCATGTCCGCCATGGAGCAGCCGGCCGCGAGGTCGGGGAGGACCACCTTCTGGTCGTCGCCGGTGAGGATGTCGGCGGACTCGGCCATGAAGTGCACACCGCAGAAGACGATGTACTCGGCCTGGGGGCGTGCGGCCGCGTCCCGCGCCAGCTTGAAGGAGTCGCCCGTGACGTCGGCGAACTGGATGACCTCGTCACGCTGGTAGTGGTGGCCGAGGACGAAGACCTTGTCCCCGAGCTTCTCCTTGGCCGCGCGGGCGCGCTCCACCAGGTCCGGGTCGGAGGGGGAGGGGAGGTCGCCGGGGCACTCCACACCGCGCTCGCTCCTCGGGTCGGCCTCGCGGCCGAGGAGCAGCAGGGCGAGGGGCGTCGGCTGGACGTCGAGCTCCGGGGTCTGGGCGGTGGTCACGACACGCACCCTTTCTGTTCTGGCGACTTCTCGTCGAAATGACGCTATCTATCATAACCGGTTCACGTCACTTTGACGATGGCCATAGCGTCCATGTGACGTGAATCCCGGCGGCCGCCCGTTCATTCCCCGCGGGCCCCGGCCGGCGACGGTTTCCGCTCCGCACGGCGTGTGCGAGCATGAGGAGGGAGCCGAGGAAAAGACGCGCCCGGCCCGGAATGAATCCGCGGCCCCGTCGGTTGCAACCGTCGGCAAGCAGTCTCCGTACAACCCGGGAGAGATGTAGATGTCCGTATCGGACGAGACCACCACCGTCACCGACGGCATCATCCTGACCGACGCCGCCGCGTCCAAGGTCAAGGCCCTGCTCGACCAGGAAGGCCGTGACGACCTCGCCCTGCGCGTGGCCGTCCAGCCCGGCGGCTGCTCCGGCCTGCGCTACCAGCTCTTCTTCGACGAGCGCTCGCTCGACGGCGACGTGGTGAAGGACTTCGGCGGTGTGAAGGTCGTCACCGACCGCATGAGCGCCCCGTACCTGGGCGGCGCCACCATCGACTTCGTCGACACCATCGAGAAGCAGGGCTTCACGATCGACAACCCGAACGCCACGGGTTCCTGCGCCTGCGGTGACTCGTTCAGCTGAGCGTCACCGGTCCGTGCGACGGACCACATGACGAAGGCGGCGACCCCGTGACCACGGGACCGCCGCCTTCGTCGTAGGCGCGTGCGGTGCGTACGACGCTCAGCGCGCGCTGGGCGGTGCGGGCAGGCGGGCTCCGCCCTTGTGCAGCGGCACCGGGTCGCCGTCCGCCGTCACCACCTGGCGGTCGCCGAGCGGAGCGTCCAGCCGCAGCGTCTGCTCGTACTGCTTGGCGATCAGGATGCACACCTTGTCCGGCCAGGGTGTCTCGGTCACCCGCACGGTGACCTTGCCGTCGCTCTCGCTCGCCGTCGCCCGGTAGTCGGCGCAGACGCCGCCGGTGAACGTCACGGTCAGCTCGTCGCCCTGGGCCGTGTAGCCCTCCACCTCGACTTCACGGGTGGCCGGCGCGGACGTCGGCTCGTCACCGGAGCCCGACGGCTCCTCGCCCGGACGCTCCCCGGACCCCGTCGGCGCGGCGAGGAACTCCGGCTCCACCGCCGGATGCGTCACCGTGAACGGGTTGTCGGAGCCCGCCGGGCGCACCTCGAACAGCCAGGACGGCACCAGCGCCGGACGCCCGTCCACCGAGTGCGCGGCCAGCCCGAACACCGCCTCGTCCACCGACACCGTGTCACCGGCCGGCTCCTTCGCCGCCGGGGCGCACGGCTCCTCCTGCTGCTGCCCCTCGTCCAGCGGCACGGGGGCGGCGCAGCCGCCGATCTCCACCCGGTCGCCGGCGCCGGGCGCCCCGTTCATCGCGTCCAGCGCCTCGCGGGCGCTCACCACCGGGTACTCGTCCCCCTTCACCGGCTCCGCGAGCCGCCCGCTGCCGCCGACGACCTCGCCGCTCGCCCCGACGACCACCCCGGTCGTCCAGCCGTACGTCGGCAGCCCGCCGACCTCCGGTTCGGCGTTCACCACGCGGCTGCCGTCCAGCACCTGGCTCGCGTCCAGCTTGGCGTCGTCCTGGCCCACCGCCTTCAGCACCGGCGCGGCGGCCTTCTTCGCCGCGGCCTCGCTCACCGCGGCCGTCCCGGCGCCGGTCGGGGCCTTGCAGGTGGCTCCCTTGCAGTTGTCGCTGCCGGGGATGTTCCGGCTGAACGTCCAGGTGCCGGGGGCCTGCTTGTCGACACGCAGGGTCGGGCCGGAGCCGTCCTGGCCGCCGATGCGCCAGGAGCCGCCCTCGGCGAACGGCCTGCCCTCGATCCCCAGCGCCTCGGCAAGGGCGACCACCCGGTCCTCGGTGACCTGGCCGCGCGCGTGGAAGACGGGCGCCGCGTCCGGGCCGTCGGGGAGGGCGCCCTCGGCGCGGTAGGCCGCGCCGTACGGGTTGGGCTCGCCCGGCGCGATGCCGTTCGGGCCGCTCTCGGAGTAGCCGTCCAGGGCGAGCGGCGGGGGAGTGGCGTCACCGTTCGCCCCCGGCGTCGAACCGCCCCCGGCGTCCCCGGCCGCCCCGGCCGCGAGATACGCCCCGCCGCCGCCGACCAGCAGCACGGCGGCGGCGACGGAGGCGGCCAACGCCGGTGTGCGGCGGCGGGCCGGCCGCTCGTACCCACGGTCCGCGTCCCGGCTCCCGCCGACCACGGGCTCGGGTCCGGCGTACGTGTGCGCGTCGGCGGCGTCGCCGTCCGGCGGGGCGGAGGGCTCGGCGGGCGCGTCGCCTGCGGCTGCCGGGCCGGCGGCTTCGGCCGCGGGGACTCCGGTGCTCGCGGGCCCGTCCGTCCCGGCCGCGGACGCGTCGGCCCGCGCGGGCCCGCCCCCCTCGGCGCGAGGCGTGTCGCCGCCGGCGGCCTGCGGGCCTGCCGCCTCCGGCTCGCTCAGGCGCGAAGTCGCGGACGCGTCGGCCGGTGCCGCCCGCGGTTCGGTCCGGCCGGGCTCCCCGGTCCCGGCCGTTCCCGAGCGGGCCGCGGGCGCGGTGCTCCCGTCGGGCGCTGCGACGGGCCGGTGCCCGGCGGACCCGCCTGCCTCCGCCTGGGAGGCGCCGGCGTCCGGCTCCGTCTCCTCGGTCCGATCGGCCGCACCGGATCCACCCGTCCGTGTGACGCGCCCGGCCTCGGACGACGCGGCGTCCCCGCCGTCCTCGGACCGCGGAGCCCCCGCGTCCTCGGCCGGGGCGGATGCCTCGACGTCCCCCGCGCCACGCGTCCCCGTGGCACCGGAACCGGATGCGGCCGCCTCCGAGGAGGCGGTGCGCGGCCGTGCGCCCTCCGTGTCGGGCGCGTCGCCCGAGACGGGGCGCGGCTCGTCGTCGTGGTCGGGTCGCTCGGTGTTCACCGCATCGCTCCTTCGCCTGCACAGCTGTCCCATGCGGACCCTGCCCGGTCGCGCCGGGGCTGCTGAGGGTTCGTGTCCCGCATCCCCTTCACGGGGGACAGCGATGGGACGCAGTGGGGGAGCGCGCGGTTCCCCGCGTTCGCTCAGTCGCCGTAGTCGGACATGGCGTCGAGCATCCGCGCCGAGGCGGGCGGCACGTCCACCCCGTGGATCAGGGAGGGCGACACCGGCCGGGCTGCCGTCCGCTCGGGCGCCGCCCAGTGCGGGACCATGCGCGCACAGTCGCCGCGCAGCGAGGTCAGGTCGCCCTCGAGGTCGACCGGAGCGGAGGTGTGGACCTTGATGTTCGTCATGTCCGCACCGTATGCACGCCGACAGCCGTGAAGAAAGAGCTACTATCGGGTAGTTTCGGCTGCTTCTACGGGCCGTTCCCACCCGGTAGCGTGAAGTGTCAAACCCCCTCCCCCAGGAGAATCCACGCCGTGCGCATCGCAGTCACCGGCTCCATCGCCACCGACCACCTCATGACCTTCCCCGGCCGGTTCGCCGACCAGCTCGTCGCGGACCAGCTGCACACGGTCTCGCTGTCCTTCCTGGTCGACAACCTCGACGTGCGTCGCGGCGGGGTGGCCGCGAACATCGCCTTCGGCATGGGCCAGCTCGGCACCCGCCCGATCCTGGTCGGCGCGGCCGGGTTCGACTTCGACGAGTACCGTGCCTGGCTGGAGCGGCACGGCGTCGACACCGACTCCGTCCGTATCTCGGACACGCTGCACACCGCCCGCTTCGTGTGCACCACGGACTCCGACCACAACCAGATCGGCTCCTTCTACACGGGCGCGATGAGCGAGGCCCGCCTGATCGAGCTGAAGACCGTCGCCGACCGCGTGGGCGGCCTCGACCTGGTGTCCATCGGCGCCGACGACCCGGAGGCGATGCTCCGGCACACCGAGGAGTGCCGCTCGCGGGGCATCCCGTTCGCCGCCGACTTCTCCCAGCAGATCGCCCGCATGGACGGGGAGGAGATCCGGATACTGCTGGAAGGGGCCACGTACCTCTTCTCCAACGAGTACGAGAAGGGCCTCATCGAGACGAAGACCGGCTGGACCGACGAGGAGATCCTCGCCAAGGTCGGCCACCGCGTCACCACCCTCGGCGCCCGCGGCGTGCGCATCGAGCGGGCCGGCGAGCCGGTCGTCGAGGTCGCCTGCCCCGACGAGGAGCGCAAGGCCGACCCCACCGGAGTCGGCGACGCCTTCCGCGCCGGCTTCCTGTCCGGCCTGGCGTGGGGCGTCTCGCTGGAGCGCGCCGCGCAGGTCGGCTGCATGCTGGCGACCCTCGTCATCGAGACCGTCGGCACCCAGGAGTACCAGCTGCGCCGCGGCCACTTCATGGAGCGCTTCACCAAGGCCTACGGCGACGACGCCGCCACCGAGGTGCGCGAGCACCTTCGCTGACCCAGGTCACCTCACGACAGCCGGCGGACCACATAGGACGCGCCCCGGTCCGCCGGCTGCTCGCCGACGTACTCCTGGCCGCGCATCTCGCACCACGCGGGGATGTCGAGCCGGGCCGCCTCGTCGTCGGCGAGGACCCGCACCAGGCCGCCCACCGGCACGTCGCCGATCACCTTGGCCAGCTCGATCACCGGGATCGGGCAGCGCCGTCCCAGCGCGTCGACCACCAGCGCCTCGTCCGGCTCCTGCCTGACGGTCTCCGACCGGGACACCGGCGCGCCCAGCTTCTCCCGCACCCCGGCGACCACCCCCGGCAGCACGTCGAGGAAGCGCTCCACGTCCTCCTCCTCGGTGCCCGGCGGCAGCGAGACCCGGACGTTGCCCTCGCTGAGCACCCCCATCGCCCTCAGCACATGGCTGGGCGTCAGCGTGCTGCTGGTGCAGGACGAGCCGGACGACACGGAGAAGCCGGCCCGGTCCAGCTCGTGCAGCACGGTCTCCCCGTCGACATAGAGACACGAGAAGGTGACCACGCCCGGCAGCCGCCGCTCCGGGTCCCCGACCACCTCCACGTCCGGCACCAGCCGCGGCACCCGCGCCCGGATCCGGTCCGTCAGTTCCCGCAGCCGGGCCGCCTCCTGGGCGGCCTCCGCCCGCACCGCCCGCAGTGACGCCGCCGCGGCCACGACCGCGGGGAGGTTCTCGAACCCGGGCGCCCGCCCCGACTCCCGCTCGTCCCGCGGACCCTGGGGCGCGAACCGCACCCCCTTGCGCACGGCCAGCAGACCGACCCCCGAGGGCCCGCCCCACTTGTGGGCGCTCGCCGCGAGCAGCGACCAGCCGCCCTCCACGGGGCCCCAGCCCAGCGACTGCGCCGCGTCCACCAGCAGCGGCACCCCGGCGGCCCGGCACGCCTCGGCCGCCTCGGCCACCGGCTGCAGGGTGCCCACCTCGTGGTTGGCGGACTGCAGACAGGCCAGCGCGGTGTCCGGCCGCAGCGCCCCGGCGAACTCGGACGGGCGTACGGCGCCCGTGCGGTCCACCGGGACCTCGGTGACCGTGCCGCCGCCGTCCCGGTGAACTTCCGCCGCATGGAGTACAGAAGAGTGTTCGACCGCTGACACGATCAGGTGACGACCGGTGCGCCGTCTGCCGACCAGCACCCCCGCGATCCCGGAGTGCACCGCGGCGGTCCCGGACGGGGTGAACACGAGCTCGTCGGGCCGGCACCCCACGGCCTCGGCGGCCGCCTCCCGGGCGGCGTCGAGCAACAGCCGCGCCCGCCGCCCCTCCTTGTACAACCGCGCCGGATCGGCCCACCCTTCGTCCAGCGACGCCAGCAGAGCCTGACGGGCGACGGGATGAAGAGGAGCACCGGAAGCAGCATCGAAGTAGGGCACACGGCAACGCTAACCCCCTCAGGGGCGCGGGGAACCGCGCGATCGGCCACGGCGACGCCGCAGCCGCCACGACGCCCGTACCCCCGGATGACGAGGCGCCCGACGTAACCCGCGGCGCGTACGGCACCCCTCCCCGCGACCCCTCGGAGAGCGTCGGCTAGGGTTTGGTCCGCATAAACATCCAAACCCCTGCCCGACGCAGGGCGGCGACCGACCAGCGAGAAGGCCAGGCCGCAGCCGAACAGCGCGGGCGAGACTCTCGGGAAGGCGCTACGTGAGTCCCAACGGCTCCGACCTCCCCCACGGCCTGGAAGGCGTGGGCGGTACCCCCAAGCCGCGGCGCCCGATGCGGCGGAAGCTGCTGCAGGCACTGACCGCGGGCCTGGTCCTGGCGACCGCCACCGGTTGCACATGGGAGGACTTCCCCCGCCTTGGCATGCCCACCCCCACGACGGAAGAGGCTCCCCGGATCCTCTCCCTGTGGCAGGGGTCCTGGGCGGCCGCGCTCGCCGTCGGCGTGCTGGTGTGGGGCCTGATCCTGTGGAGTGCTTTCTTCCACCGGCGCAGCCGCACCAAGGTCGAGGTACCTCCGCAGACCCGGTACAACATGCCCATCGAGGCGTTGTACACGGTGGTCCCCCTCATCATCGTCTCGGTGTTCTTCTACTTCACCGCACGGGACGAGTCCGAGCTGCTGAAGCTCGAGAAGAAGCCCGACGTCACGGTGAACGTGGTCGGCTTCCAGTGGAGCTGGTGCTTCAACTACGTCGAGAACGTCGAGGGTTCCACGGGCGACGCCAAGACGTCCAAGGAACTCGACGCGATTCCGGACCGCTACAAGGAGGCCTTCCCGGCCGACGCCGGCGGTGTCCACGACTGCGGCATCCCCGGAACCCGGAACCCGCAGACCAACAACCCGGGCCCCACCCTGTGGCTGCCCGAGGGCAAGCGGGTCCGCTTCGTGCTGACCTCGCGTGACGTCATCCACTCCTTCTGGGTGGTGCCGTTCCTGATGAAGCAGGACGTCATCCCGGGCCACACCAACGCCTTCGAGGTGACCCCCAACCGTGAGGGCACCTTCCTCGGCAAGTGCGCCGAACTCTGCGGCGTCGACCACTCCCGGATGCTGTTCAACGTGAAGGTCGTCTCCCCCGAGCGGTACGAGCAGCACCTGAAGGACCTCGCGAAGAAGGGGCAGAACGGCTACGTGCCCGCGGGCATCGAGCAGTCCGGCCCCGAGAAGAACCGGGAGTCGAACATCCTGTGAGCATCCTCAACGAACCCAAGGGTGCCGCGGCAGCAGGGTCCCACTACGAGGACGAACTGCCGGTCAGGCGCCAGAACCGTGGCAGCGTCGTGGTCAAGTGGCTGACGACCACGGACCACAAGACGATCGGCACGATGTACCTGGCGACATCGTTCGTCTTCTTCGTCATCGGCGGCGTGATGGCCCTGGTGATGCGCGCCGAGCTGGCCCGCCCGGGCCTGCAGATCGTGTCGAACGAGCAGTTCAACCAGGCGTTCACGATGCACGGCACGATCATGCTGCTGATGTTCGCGACGCCGCTGTTCGCCGGCTTCGCGAACTGGATCATGCCGCTGCAGATCGGCGCGCCCGACGTGGCGTTCCCGCGGCTGAACATGTTCGCCTACTGGCTCTACTCGTTCGGCTCGCTCATCGCGGTCGGCGGCTTCCTGACGCCGGACGGCGCCGCCAGCTTCGGCTGGTTCGCCTACTCGCCGCTGTCGGACGCGGTCCGCTCGCCGGGCATCGGCTCCGACATGTGGATCATGGGCCTCGCCCTGTCCGGCTTCGGCACCATCCTCGGCGCGGTCAACTTCATCACCACCATCATCTGCATGCGCGCCCCCGGCATGACGATGTTCCGCATGCCGATCTTCACCTGGAACGTGCTGCTCACCGGTGTGCTGGTGCTGCTCGCCTTCCCGGTGCTGGCCGCCGCGCTGTTCGCCCTGGAGGCGGACCGCAAGTTCGGGGCGCACATCTTCGACTCGACGAACGGCGGAGCGCTGCTGTGGCAGCACCTCTTCTGGTTCTTCGGTCACCCCGAGGTGTACATCATCGCGCTGCCGTTCTTCGGCATCGTCTCCGAGATCATCCCGGTGTTCTCCCGCAAGCCGATGTTCGGCTACATGGGTCTCATCGGCGCGACCATCGCGATCGCGGGTCTGTCGGTGACGGTGTGGGCGCACCACATGTACGTCACGGGCGGTGTGCTGCTGCCGTTCTTCTCCTTCATGACCTTCCTGATCGCGGTCCCGACCGGTGTGAAGTTCTTCAACTGGATCGGCACCATGTGGAAGGGCAGCCTGTCCTTCGAGACGCCGATGCTGTGGACGCTGGGCTTCCTCATCACGTTCACCTTCGGCGGTCTGACCGGCGTCATCCTGGCCTCGCCGCCGCTGGACTTCCACGTCTCCGACTCGTACTTCGTGGTGGCGCACTTCCACTACGTGGTGTTCGGCACCGTGGTGTTCGCGATGTTCGCCGGCTTCCACTTCTGGTGGCCGAAGTTCACCGGCAAGATGCTGGACGAGCGGCTCGGCAAGATCACCTTCTGGACGCTGTTCATCGGCTTCCACGGCACCTTCCTGGTCCAGCACTGGCTGGGCGTCGAAGGCATGCCGCGCCGGTACGCGGACTACCTGGCCGCGGACGGCTTCACCGCCCTGAACACGGTCTCGACGATCGCCTCGTTCCTCCTCGGCATGTCGCTGCTGCCGTTCTTCTACAACGTGTGGAAGACCGCCAAGTACGGCAAGCCGGTCGAGGTCGACGACCCGTGGGGCTACGGCCGCTCCCTCGAGTGGGCGACCTCCTGCCCGCCGCCCCGGCACAACTTCCTCACCCTGCCGCGGATCCGCAGTGAATCCCCGGCGTTCGACCTGCACCACCCGGAGATCGCCGCGCTCGACGAGCTCGAGAACGCCGGTCACGGCGAGAAGGCCCTCTCCGGCGGCAAGGAGGCCGGCAAGTGAAGATCCAGGGCAAGATGTTCATGTGGCTGAGCCTCTTCTTCCTGGCCATGGCCGTGGTCTACGGCCTGTGGTCGAAGGAGCCGGTCGGCACCACTGCCCTCGTCCTGTCCTTCGGCCTGAGCATCATGATCGGCTTCTACCTGGGCTTCACCGCCCGGCGGGTCGACGTGGGCGCCCAGGACAACAAGGAGGCGGACGTCGCCGACGACGCCGGCGAGGTCGGGTTCTTCAGCCCGCACAGCTGGCAGCCCCTGGCCCTGGCCGCGGGCGGCGCCTTCGCCTTCATGGGCGTGGCGATCGGCTGGTGGCTGATGTACTTCTCCGCGCCGCTGCTGCTGATCGGCCTGTGGGGCTGGGTCTTCGAGTACTACCGCGGTGAGAACCGCACCCAGTAACACGCCGCGAGGCACCGGGGAGCCCGGACACTCCGTCAGGAGGGTCCGGGCTCCCGCCTTTGCCGCATCCGCCTCACCCGTTCGGGCCGCCCGGTGAGCCGGGAGGGGCCGGGCTCCCTAGCGTGAGGCCATGAGAGACACAGAGTCCCCCCGCACCGGCCTGCGCGGCACGCGGGCCCGCCTCGCCGGCTGCGCGCTGCTGGTGGCGGCCCTCGGCGCGGGCGTCACCGGCTGCTCCTCAGACGGCAGCCCGCTGTCCGCCGAGCCGTACGACGCGACGGACCAGATCTCCTTCGGCGGCTCCCTCGACGAGGGCAAGCCCGCCGACCCCGACAAGCCCCTCGAGATCACCGCCGAGGACTCCGACGGGCGCATCACCGACGTCGTCGCCGTGGACGCCTCCGGACGGCACCTGGCGGGTGAACTGGCCGCCGACGGCAGCCGCTGGCACAGCACCACCCCGCTGGCCGCCTCCGCGCAGTACACGGTCCGCGTGAGCACCGAGGACGAGGACGGCAGGCCCGGCCGCAAGGTCCTCACCTTCAGCACCGGCAAGCCCGGCGCCGCCAAGCGCCTGGGCATCACCTTCGGCCCCGAGGCGGGCACGTACGGCGTCGGACAGCCGCTCGTCGCGGAGCTCAGCGAGCCCGTCGAGGAGCCGGCGCAGCGTGCCGTCGTGGAACGCGGCCTGAAGGTCGACTCCACGCCCTCCGTCACCGGCGCCTGGTACTGGGTCGACGACAAGAAGCTGCACTTCCGGCCCAAGGAGTACTGGCCGGCCAACGCCACCGTCGAGGTGCGCAGCAACCTGGAGGGCATCAAGGTCGGCGACCGGCTGCGCGGCGACGCGGCCAAGCCGCTCACCATCCGCACCGGTGACCGTGTGATAGCCGTCACGGACGCCGCCGCGCACCGGCTGACGGTCCACAAGAACGGCGAGGAGATCAAGCAGATCCCCGTCACGACGGGCAAGCCGGGCTTCGAGACCCGCAACGGCGTCAAGGTGGTGCTCGCCAAGGAACGCTTCGTACGCATGCGCAGCACCACCGTCGGCATCGCCGAGGGCTCGTCCGAGTCGTACGACCTGGACGTGCACTTCGCCACCCGGGTCACCTGGAGCGGCGAGTACGTGCACGCCGCCCCGTGGTCGGTCGGCTCGCAGGGCTACGCCAACGTCAGCCACGGCTGCGTCGGGATGAGCACCGCCGACGCCGAGTGGTTCTTCGACACCTTCCGCCAGGGCGACCTCGTGGAGGTCGTGAACTCGGAGGGCGACACCATGGAGCCGTTCGGCAACGGCTTCGGCGACTGGAACCTGACCTGGGACAAGTGGCGCGAGGGCAGCGCCCTCACGGGCAGCGGGAAGACCCCCGACACCGCCCAGCAGGTGGCACGGCTGCGGCCCGCGGCCGTGTGAAACAGCTCAGGGCCGCCGCGCACGCCCACGGGCGGCCGGCGGCCCCGTCCGGCCGCCAGGGCCGGCGCCGAAGCCTCAGGCGCCCGCCAGCGCCTTCCGGCGCAGCAGGGAGGCCAGGGCGTTCGCGAACTCCACCGGCTCCACCGGAAGCGTCACCGCGGCCTCCGCGCGGCTCCAGGTCGCCAGCCAGGCGTCCTGCGGGCGGCCCATCAGCAGCAGCACCGGAGGGGCGTTGAAGATCTCGTCCTTGATCTGCCGGCACAGCCCCATGCCGCCCATCGGCACGGCCTCGCCGTCCAGGACGCACACGTCGATGCCGCCCCGGTCCAGCTCCGTGAGCACGGCTGCCGGCGTCGCGCACTCCACGAACTCCACGAGGGGCACGTCCGGCGCCGGCCGCCGCCCGGTGGCGAGCCGCACCTGCTCCCGGGTGTTGGCGTCGTCGCTGTAGACCAGCACCGTGGCGGTCGCCTGCATTGTTCCTCCACGCGTAAGAGAGAGGGCACGGCTCTGTCGGGAACTTCGGGTACCGATGGCGCGGATGCTACCCCCTCGGACCGCCCGTCAACACTGGTTCGGACACGGCTTCGAAAGGGGCTCCCCTGGGCCATACGGGCAGTCCAGGAGGGGCGAACACACCGAACGGCACCCCCGGGAGTGAGGGCGGGATAAGCGACCGACATAATGTCGGCGTGGCGACAGCAACGACAGTAGACACCGGGCACGCGCACCCGTCGGTCAACCGACCGAACCTCACCAGCGTCGGAACCATCATCTGGCTGAGTTCCGAGCTGATGTTCTTCGCGGCCCTCTTCGCGATGTACTTCACCCTGCGATCGGTGACCGGACCCGACTTCTGGTCGGAGAAGGCCGACCTGCTGAACTTCCCGTTCTCGGCGACGAACACCACGATCCTGGTGCTCTCCTCGCTCACCTGCCAGCTCGGCGTCTTCGCCGCCGAGCGCGGTGACGTGAAGAAGCTCCGGATGTGGTTCATCGTCACCTTCATCATGGGCGCGGTGTTCATCGGCGGCCAGGTCTTCGAGTACACCGAGCTGGTCAAGCACGAGGGCCTGTCCCTCTCCTCCGACCCGTACGGCTCGGCGTTCTACCTGACCACCGGCTTCCACGGCCTGCACGTGACGGGCGGCCTGATCGCCTTCCTGCTGGTCCTGGGCCGGACCTACGCGGCCCGGAGGTTCACCCACGAGCAGGCCACCGCGGCCATCGTCGTGTCCTACTACTGGCACTTCGTCGATGTCGTCTGGATCGGCCTCTTCGCCACGATCTACATGATCAAGTAGGCGGGCCTCATCCGCGCGCGCTGACCACAGCGCACCCAACAGAAGCATCGACGCAGAAGATCCTGACACCGGGGTAATCCGTGAAAAAGCTCTCCGCACGACGACGCCATCCGCTGGCGGCGCTCGTCGTCCTACTCCTCGCGCTGGCATGCACCGGGGGGCTGTACGCCGTGTTCGCACCCGCGGACAAGGCGCAGGCCGACGAAACCGCCCAGTCCCTCACCATCGAGGAGGGCAAGAAGCTTTACACCGTCGGCTGCGCGAGCTGCCACGGCACCGGCGGTCAGGGCACGTCCGACGGCCCGAGCCTGGTGGGCGTGGGCGCTGCGGCGGTCGACTTCCAGGTGAGCACCGGCCGTATGCCGGCCGCCACCTCGCAGGCTGCGCAGATCCCGCGCAAGAAGAACATCTACTCCCAGGCCGAGATCGACCAGCTGGCGGCGTACATCGCCTCCCTGGGCGCCGGCCCGGCCGTCCCGACCGAGGAGCAGTACGGCCCCGAGGGCGCCGACGCGGCCAAGGGCGGCGAGCTGTTCCGCAACAACTGCGCGCAGTGCCACAACTTCACCGGCAAGGGCGGCGCGCTCACGCACGGCAAGTACGCCCCGGACCTGGAGGGCGTCACGCCGAAGCACATCTACGAGGCCATGCTCACCGGCCCGCAGAACATGCCCTCCTTCCCCGACAGCACCCTGTCGGAGCAGAACAAGAAGGACGTCATCGCGTACCTGAACGCGGTCAACGGCGAGGAGACCGAGAGCTACGGCGGCCTGGCGCTGGGCGGTATCGGCCCCGTCGCCGAAGGCCTGTTCGCGTGGATCTTCGGACTGGGCGCGCTGATCGCGGTCGCCGTGTGGGTCGCCGCTCGGACCGCAAAGGCCAAGAAGTCATGAGTAGCCAAGACATTCCCGAAGAGAACCTGCCCGCAGCGCAGGACACCAGCCACGGAGCGGTGAAGCTCGCGGACGAGCAGAACCCGTTCGCCGACCCGGGCCTCCCGCCCCACGAGCCGCGGGTGCAGGACATCGACGAGCGGGCCGCCAAGCGGTCCGAGCGCACGGTCGCCCTGCTGTTCACGGTGTCGATGCTGGCCACCGTCGGCTTCATCGCCTCGTACGTGACCATCCCGGTCGACAAGGCGGTCTACATCTGGCCGCTCGGCCACATCAGCGCGCTGAACTTCGCGCTGGGCATGACGCTCGGCCTCGCCCTGTTCTGCATCGGCGCCGGCGCGGTCCACTGGGCCCGCACGCTGATGTCGGACCACGAGCTGGCCGACGAGCGTCACCCGATCGAGGCCGCCCCCGAGGTCCGCGCGAAGGTCATGGACGACTTCCGCCAGGGCGCCAAGGAGTCGGTGATCGGCCGCCGGAAGCTGATCCGCAACACCATGTTCGGCGCGCTCGCCCTGGTCCCGCTCTCCGGTGTGGTCCTGCTGCGCGACCTCGGGCCGCTGCCCGGGACGAAGCTGCGCCACACCCTGTGGTCCAAGGGCAAGCTGCTCGTCAACATGAACACCAACGAGCCGCTGCGTCCGTCGGACCTGATCGTGGGTTCGCTGACCTTCGCCAAGCCCGAGGGCCTGGAGGAGCACGACCACGGTTTCCAGAACGAGATCGCCAAGGCCGCCCTGATGCTGGTCCGCATCCAGCCGGACGACATCAAGGACAAGCGCGCGCTCGAGTGGTCGCACGAGGGCATCCTGGCCTACTCGAAGATCTGCACCCACGTCGGTTGCCCGATCTCCCTGTACGAGCAGCAGACGCACCACGCCCTGTGCCCCTGCCACCAGTCCACCTTCGACCTCGCCGACGGTGCCAAGGTGATCTTCGGTCCCGCCGGTCACCCGCTGCCTCAGCTGCGCATCGGCGTGAACGACGAGGGTTACCTCGAAGCGCTCGGCGACTTCGAAGAGCCCGTCGGCCCTGCTTTCTGGGAGCGCGGATGAGTACTACGACCAGCACCGATTCCCGCGCCCGCGGGAAGGCACCGGCCGGCGAGCGGGTCGCCGACTGGGCCGACGGCCGGCTGGGGATCTACTCCCTGGCCAAGGCCAACATGCGCAAGATCTTCCCCGACCACTGGTCGTTCATGCTGGGTGAGATCTGCCTGTACAGCTTCATCATCATCATCCTCACGGGTGTGTACCTGACCCTGTTCTTCCACCCGTCGATGAACGAGGTGGAGTACCACGGCAGCTACGTCCCGCTGCAGGGCCAGCTGATGAGTGAGGCGTACAAGTCGACGCTGGACATCAGCTTCGACGTCCGTGGCGGTCTGCTCATCCGGCAGATCCACCACTGGGCCGCGCTGATCTTCGTGGCCGGCATGTTCGTGCACATGATGCGCGTGTTCTTCACCGGCGCGTTCCGCAAGCCGCGTGAGATCAACTGGCTGTTCGGCTTCCTGCTGCTCGTCCTCGGCATGTTCACCGGTTTCACCGGCTACTCGCTCCCGGACGACCTGCTCTCCGGCACCGGTATCCGCTTCATGGAGGGCGCGATCCTGTCCGTGCCGATCGTCGGCACGTACCTGTCGTTCTTCCTCTTCGGCGGCGAGTTCCCCGGCGACGACTTCGTGGCCCGGTTCTTCTCGATCCACGTCCTGCTGCTGCCGGGCATCATGCTCGGCCTCGTGGTGGCGCACCTGATCCTGGTCTTCTACCACAAGCACACGCAGTTCCCGGGCCCCGGCAAGACCAACAAGAACGTGGTCGGCATGCCGCTGCTGCCGGTGTACATGGCCAAGGCCGGAGGCTTCTTCTTCCTGGTCTTCGGTGTGATCGCGGCCGTCGCCGCGATCGCCACGGTCAACCCGATCTGGGCCATCGGCCCCTACCGGCCCGACATGGTCTCCACCGGCGCCCAGCCGGACTGGTACATGGGCTTCTCCGAGGGCCTGGTCCGTGTCATGCCGGGCTGGGAGATCAACTTCTGGGGTCACACGCTCGTCCTGGGCGTGTTCATCCCGCTGATGATCTTCCCGCTGGTCCTGGTGGCCATCGCGGTGTACCCGTTCATCGAGTCCTGGGTCACCGGCGACAAGCGCGAGCACCACATCCTGGACCGCCCGCGCAACGCCCCGACGCGCACCGCGTTCGGTGTCGCCTGGATGACGCTGTACTTCGTGCTCCTCATCGGCGGCGGCAACGACATCTGGGCCACGCACTTCCACCTGTCGATCAACGCCATCACCTGGTTCGTCCGGATCGCGTTCTTCGTCGCCCCGGTCGTGGCGTTCGTCGTCACCAAGCGGATCTGCCTCGGCCTGCAGCGCCGGGACAAGGAGAAGGTGCTGCACGGCCGCGAGTCGGGCATCATCAAGCGCCTGCCGCACGGTGAGTTCATCGAGGTCCACGAGCCGCTCAGCCAGGAGCAGCTGTACACCCTCACCGCGCACGAGCAGCCCAAGCCGCTCGAGCTCGGTCCGGAGGTCGACGAGAACGGCGTCCGGCGCAAGGTGAAGGCCAGCGAGAAGCTGCGCGCGAAGCTCAGCAAGGGCTTCTACGGCGAGGAGTCGCAGATTCCGAAGCCGACCGTCGAGGAGTACAAGGAGATCACGAGCGGCCACGGCCACCACTGATCCCCGGAGCTTCTCCACACGTCGCCACACGACAGCGAAGGGCCCCCGTCCGTTCTGCGGACGGGGGCCCTTCGCCGTGCTCGCGGCTGGATAGGGTGGGTGCGGGACCCGTCCGGTCCCCGAGGACCCGCTACGACCGTCAGGAGCGACCATGAGCGCTGTGACCCCCGCTGGAGGCGACACCGCGGCGGGCCGCTCCTGGCCCGCCCTGCTGAACACCCTCCTGGACGGCCGGGACCTGACCGCCGACGAGGCCGCCTGGGCGATGGACCTGATCATGCGCGGCGAGGCGACCGACGCGCAGATCGCCGGGTTCGCGGTGTCCCTGCGGGCCAAGGGCGAGACCGTCGACGAGATCACCGGCTGCGTGCGGGCGCTCTACGACCACGCCAACGTCATTGAGGTGCCCGGCGCCACCGTCGACATCGTCGGCACCGGCGGCGACGGCGCCAGGACGGTGAACATCTCCACCATGTCCTCGATCGTGGTCGCCGGCACCGGTGCGAAGGTCGTCAAGCACGGCAACCGCGCCGCGTCCTCCGCCTCCGGCGCCTCCGACGTGCTGGAGAAGCTGGGCGTCAACCTCGACCTGACCCCGCGCCGGGTCGCCGAGGTCGCCGAGGAGGCCGGCATCACCTTCTGCTTCGCGGTGAGGTTCCACCCGGCGCTGCGCCATGTGGCCGCCGCCCGCGGCCAGCTCGGCGTCCGCACCGTGTTCAACTTCCTCGGCCCGCTCGCCAATCCGGCGAAGGTCCGGGCGCAGGCCGTCGGCGTCGCCGACGCACGGATGGCGCCCATCATGGCCGGGGTGTTCGCCGGGCGCGGCAACTCCACCCTGGTGTTCCGGGGCGACGACGGCCTCGACGAGCTGACCACCACCGGCACCTCCAAGGTGTGGGTGGTCCGCGACGGCAAGGTCACCGAGGAGACCTTCGACCCGCGCGACGTCGGCATCGAGCTGGTCCCGGTGGAGGCGCTGCGCGGCGCCGACGCCTCCTACAACGCCGAGGTCGCCCGCCGGCTGCTGGACGGCGAGCGGGGCCCCGTACGGGACGCGGTGCTGCTGAACTCCGCGGCGGCGCTGGTGGCCCTGGAGCCCGGCGCCGGCACGCTCACCGAGCAGCTCCGCGCCGGGATGGAGCAGGCCGCCGAGTCCATCGACTCCGGCGCCGCCAGGCGCGTCCTCGAACGCTGGGTCGCCGTCACCAACGCGTAGGCGCCGTACGGCCGTCCCGCCATCCGGATACGGGTTGCGGGGCGGCCGTCGCCTCGGTTACGTTCCCTCTCAGGTCATGAGTGACAGCCATCAGGCCCCGGCCGGCTGTCCGGCAACCCTCCGTCCGTGGCGGGGTGCCCCGGGTGAGGACCAGGCCGTGAGCAGCAGGGCTCACGGCAAGCGCGGACCCCTCGCACACCAGGGGTCCTGGTCGTCGAGGAGTCTTCTGTGAGCAAGCGAATGCGCTAGGGCGTCGAGCCCCGCCTCCGCATCCCCTTCCACTCTTCACCTCCGCGCCGGAGCGCCGCCGTCGTGCCGTCCGCCCGCGCGAGGATCCGCCCTGCCCTCCGGGAGTCCCGTCATGCCTGCCGCCGCCGCCACCGTCGCCGCCGAGCCGTCCGTCCGCGCCCCGCTGCCCGTCCTCGGCCGGGACGTCGCCGTCCCCCTCGTC
Organism: Streptomyces sp. GB4-14; assembly: GCF_022696125.1. Lineage (NCBI taxonomy): Bacteria > Bacillati > Actinomycetota > Actinomycetes > Kitasatosporales > Streptomycetaceae > Streptomyces > Streptomyces sp. GB4-14. The sequence continues at coordinate 4,885,179 of NZ_RZHO01000002.1, forward strand.
ACCGGCGGCGAGGTCACCTACGCCGCCCTCGACTACGCCGCCAGCGCCCCCGCCCTGCAGCGGGTCTGGGACGACGTGGCCGCCTACGCCCCGTACTACGGCAGCGTCCACCGCGGCGCGGGCTATCTCTCCCAGCTCTCCACCGACCTGTTCGAGAACGCCCGCCGTACCGTCGCCGAGTTCCTGGACTGCCGCGCCGACGATCACCTGGTGTTCACGCGCTCCACCACCGACTCCCTCAACCTGCTCGCCGCCGCCCTGCCCGACGGCTGCGAGGTGTTCGTCTTCGAGACCGAGCACCACGCCGCGCTGCTGCCCTGGCAGCGGGCGGGCCGGGTGACCGTCCTCGACGCCCCCGACAGCCCCGCGCAGGCCGTCGCGACCCTGGAGCGCGCCCTCGCCGACCGCGACCCCTACGGGCCGGCGCTGGTCTGCGTCACCGGCGCCTCCAACGTCACCGGCGAACTGTGGCCGGTCCGCGAACTCGCCGCCGCCGCGCACGCGCACGGCGCCCGGATCGTGCTGGACGCCGCCCAGCTCGCCCCGCACCGCGCGGTCGGCGTGCGCGACCTCGACGTCGACTGGGTCGCCTTCTCCGGGCACAAGCTGTACGCCCCCTTCGGTTCCGGAGTGCTGGCCGGCCGCGCCGACTGGCTGCGCGAGGCCGAGCCCTACCTCGCCGGCGGCGGCGCCAGCCGCACGGTCGCCCGGCGCGCGGACGGGGGAGTGGACGTGCGGTGGCACGAGACCGCCGCCCGCCACGAAGCCGGCTCGCCCAACGTCATCGGCGCCTACGCCATCGCCTCCGCCTGCAAGGCGCTCACCGAAGCCGGGTTCGACGCGCTGGCCGCGCGGGAGGACGCCCTGGTGCGCGCGGTGCGGGAGGGGCTGGCGGACGTGCCGGAGGTACGGTTCCTGTCCCTGTTCGGCGACGACGCGCCGCGCGTGGGGGTGCTGTCCTTCGTGGTCGACGGCTGGAACAGCTCCCACTTCGCGGCGGCGCTGTCCGCGGAGTACGGCATCGGCGTACGGGACGGTCTGTTCTGCGCGCACCCGCTGGTGCGGAGGCTGCTGGGCGGCGACACGGGCGGCGCGGGGGAGTGCGGGGCGCCGGAGGCGGGGGCGCTCAACGCGATCCGGGTCAGCTTCGGGGCCGGGACGCCGGAGGAGCACGTCGCACGGTTCGTGCGGGCGGTGCGGGAGCTCGTGCGGGACGGGGCGCGGTGGAAGTACCGGACGGTGGACGGCCGGTGCGTGCCCGACACCTCGGGACGCGCCTGACCCTTCTCCGGCCCTGGCGGGCCCCCTCCGCGAACGCCGGACGGGATGGGACCGGCCCTTCCGGCGTTCGAGGGGCGGGGTCCGGGGCGGGGCCCCGGAAGGTCAGTTGTCCAGCCCGATGGCGAACGCCGCCTCCAGGTCGTGCTGGGAGTACGTCCGGAACGCCACATGCGTGTCCGTGCCCTCCACACCCGGGATCTTGCTGATCCTGCCGGGGATGACCTCGGCCAGATCCTCGTGCTCCCGCACCCGCACCATGGCGATCAGGTCGTACGTGCCGGTGACGGAGAAGACCTCGCTGACGCTGTCCAGCGCGGCGATCTGTTCCGCGATCTCGGGGATCCGGTCCACGCTGGTCTTGATGAGGACGATCGCGGTGATCACGGCTGGTTCTCTCCCTCGGGGGCCGGAGCAGGGGCGGACTTCACTGTAGTCGCCCCGCCGCGCCACACCCACGCGCAGCCGAACCCCAGCGCGAAGCCCATCAGGTGCGCCAGATAGGCCACCCCGGGCCCGCCCTCCGGCGTGCGCCCGGCCGCCGCCCACTGCAGGGCCGCCCAGAACGGCAGCACCGCCCACGCGGGCAGCCGTACCGGCAGGAAGAAGGCGAACGGCAGGAGACTGGTGACCCGCCCGCGGGGGAACTGGAAGAGGAACGCCCCGAGCAGCGCCGAGATCGCCCCCGAGGCCCCGACCAGGGACCGCTCGGAGCCGGCGTTGACGGCCGCGTACCCCAGCAGGGCGAGGTAGCCGCAGCCGGCGTAGCAGACGGCGAACCGCACCCGGCCCATCCGTGCCTCGGTCATCGGCCCGAACACGTGGAGGAACAGCATGTTGCCCAGCAGATGCACCCAGCTGCCGTGCACGAAGAGCGCCGTGACGGGGGTGAGGACGGCCGCGGGGGACCCGTCGAACAGGTCTGCGGGGATCACTCCCCAGCGGCGGAAGTAGTCCCGCTGGGCGGCGAGCAACTCCTCACCGGAGCCGTGCGCCGGGTGCAGCCCCGAGGCCGGCCCGATCAGGAAGACCAGGCAGCACAGCACGATCAGGGTGCGGGTGACCGGGGCGGGCGTGGTCCTCAGCGCCCCGGCGGCCGCAGCGGTCCAGTTGCGGATCATGGGTACAGAGCATGACGTAACCGGACGCAACCGTGCGGATCGCCTCGCCGCCGTGGACGGGCGGGCGGCGCGGGCCCGGCAGGCCGTAGGGTTACGAGCCACACGCACCGGCCGCCCGGTGCGTCAAGGACACTGGAGAAAGGCGAACAGCCACGATGACGGTTCCCCTGCCGACCGACTCGACGCGGTGGCGCTGCACCCTGTGCGGCAACCTCACCCGCTTCGACGTCACCCGCTCGTCGAAGGTCGTCGAGTACGTGCACCTCGATCTGGCCGGAGAGCCCAAGGTCGAGGAGCGTGAGGTGCTCGATGAGACGATCGAGTCGGTGCGGTGCCGCTGGTGCAACGCCGTGGACCAGGTGGAACTCGTGGACAGGCCGGGCGCCGGTTCCTGAGACAAGGGGGCCCCTCCCGCTCGGGCGACGTCGGGAGTGGGGGAAGGCCCCGCTGACGGCGACCCCGCGGACGGGGCCGCACACGGGCATTGGGGTGTGACGGATGGTGGAGACCACAGGCGGGGGGCCGCAGGACGGCGCCGCCGAGGTGCTCGACCGTCCGCTGCCCGACGGGGTGCGCCGCAAGGTCGTCCAGATCGTCGCGGACGGCTTCGGCGGTCTCACCGTCGCCGAGCTCCCCGCGCAACTGCGGCAGTACGCCCGGTTCACCCCGAACCGCCGCGCCAAGTTCGCCGGCAACGCGATGGCGGCGGCGCTGGAGACGGATCCGCTGTTCCGGCAGCGGATCGGCGAGAAGCTCAGAGAGACCGAGCCGGAACTGACCGGCGCCCTCGACTCCGGCTCCCCGCCTCCGGCCGCGGACCCGCTCGACGTGGCGGCCGCGGCCTACGTGCTCCGCCCGCCGGGCTGGGTCAAGCTGGTCACCGCCGCCGGTGAGGAGGCGCAGCGCGCCGACGCCGAGCGCGCCGACGAGGAGACCCGCGCCGAGCTGGAGCGGCTGCGCGCCGAACTGGACCGTGCCCGTGAGCACACCCGCGCCGAGACCGAGCGGCTGCGCGCCGATCTGGACGCGGCGAAGAAGGAGACCGACTCCCTGCACCGCAAGCTGCGGTCCGCCCTCGCCGACGTCAAGCGCGGCGAGGCCGCCCTGCGCAAGCTGCGCGGCGAGATGGAGGCGGTGCGCGCCGAGGGCCAGGCCCAGGTGTCCGCCGCCGAGAGCGAGACCCGGCGCCTCAAGGCCCGGCTCGGCGAGACCGAGGCCGCCCTGGAGGCCGCCCGCCGCGCCGCCCGCGAGGGCCGCAGCGTCGAGGACATGCGCGTACGGCTGCTGCTCGACACCGTGCTGGACGCCGCCCAGGGGCTCCGGCGCGAACTGGCGCTGCCTCCCGTGTCCGTGCGGCCCGCGGAGACCGTGGACGCCCTGGAGCCGGGCCGGATGACCCCCAAGGACATCGCCGCCCGCGCGCTGTCCGAGGACGACCCGGCCGTCCTCGACCAGCTCCTCGCCCTGCCGCAGGCGCATCTGGTCGTCGACGGCTACAACGTCACCAAGACCGGCTATCCGCAGATGCCGCTGGAGAAGCAGCGGCTGCGGCTGCTCGGCCAGCTGGCCCAGCTCGCCGCCCAGACCGGCGCCGAGGTCACCTGTGTCTTCGACGGCGCCGAACTGGCCGCGCCGGTGCTGCTGGCGCCGCCGCGCGGGGTGCGGGTGCTGTTCTCCAAGCCGGGCGTCACCGCCGACGAGCTCATCCGCCAGCTCGTGCGCGCCGAGCCGCCGGGGCGGCCGGTCATCGTCGCCTCCACCGACCGCGAGGTCGCCGACGGGGTCGCACGCGCCGGCGCGCGCCCCGTCGCATCCGCCGTGCTCCTCAAAAGGCTTTCCTAGTATCTGATGCGCATCCGTCCCTCGTGCAACGTACAGGGGTAATGCCTGAATTGACGGAACCGTCACGCAACGTAGCGTCAAGACAGCGTCACTGCAGGTGAGTTGTCACGTAATAAACGCGCTGTAGCGGAGATTTTGTGCCCGGGGATTTGAACTGATCACAAGAGAATCACTAGGGTCTGCCTTCGAACCCTCGCTCGCGCGATCACTCTCGAGAAGGAGCTCGTCTCCGTGGCGTCCCACCGTCGTCCCAAGCAGCCGAGCCGCGCACGCGTGACTGTGCTCACCACCGCCGCCGCTGCTGCCGTCGTCATGAGCTCGCAGGCCGCCAACGCGGCCCCCGGCGAGAAGCCGAGCAAGGACGAGGTCAAGGCCAAGGTCGACAAGCTCTACGAGCAGGCGGAGCAGGCCACCGAGAAGTACAACGGGGCCAAGGAGAAGCAGGAGAAGCTCCAGAAGGAGATCTCCACCATCCAGGACAACGTCGCCAAGGGCCAGCAGGAGCTCAACGACCTGCGCGACGGCCTCGGTTCGATGGCCAGCGCCCAGTACCGCAGCGGCGGCATCGACCCCTCCGTCCAGCTCTTCCTCTCCGCCGACCCGGACGACTACCTCGACAAGGCGTCCACCCTGGACCAGTTGAGCGCCCAGCAGGTCGACTCGCTGAAGAAGATCCAGGAGAAGCAGCGCGAACTGGCCCAGCAGCGCGCCGAGGCCGCCGAGAAGCTGAAGGACCTGTCCTCCACCCGGGCGGAACTCGGCAAGAAGAAGAAGGAAGTCCAGGGGAAGCTCGCCTCCGCGCAGAAGCTGCTCAACAGCCTCACCGCCGCGGAGAAGGCGCAGCTCGCCGAGGAGCAGAACCGCGCCACCCGCGCCAGCGAGCGCGACGCCCTCTCGGTCAACGTCCCGGCCGGCTCCGGCCGCGCCGCCGCCGCCTTCGCCGCCGCGCAGAGCAAGCTCGGCACCCCGTACGTCTACGGCGCCACCGGCCCGTCCTCCTTCGACTGCTCGGGCCTGACCTCCTGGGCGTACGCGCAGGCCGGCGTCGGCATCCCGCGCACCTCCGAGGCCCAGACCGGCGCCGGCACCAAGATCTACTCGGTGGACCAGCTCAAGGTCGGCGACCTGGTCTTCTTCTTCAACGACCTGCACCACGTGGGTCTTTACGCGGGCAACGGCCAGATCATCCACGCCCCCCGCACCGGAACCGTCGTGCGCTACGAGTCGATGAACACCATCGGCGGCCCCTTCATGTTCGGCGTCCGCGTCTGACCCGACCGGCGTCCGCCCGACCGGACACCGCCCCGGGTGCCCCCGTTCGGGGGATTCCCGACGGCCCCGCACCCCCTCCACGCCCCGCCGCGACCCAGGTCAACGGCGGGGCGTCACCGTGCGTGCCGCCCTGGCCGTGGCTCCGCGGGCCGCCCCGACGGCTACTGTCTGCCGCGTTTCCCTGTCCGCCAGCGGAAGGAGCGCGACTTCCCGTGGGGTCCCATCGCCGTACCGCACCGTCCTCAGGGTCCGAGCGGAGCACCGCCCTCGCCCTGGGCCTGCTCTCCGCGGCCGCCACCGCCCTCGGCGCGGTACCCGCCACGGCCGCGCCCCAGGAGGACACCCGGGCCGAGGTCGACCGCCTCTACCGTGAGGCCGAGAAGGCCACCGAGGCCTACAACGCGGCCGACGAGCGCGCCGACGCCCTGCGCCGGGACATCGCCGACGCCCAGGACGGCATCGCCCGCAAGCAGCAGCGGGTCAACACCATGCGGGAGGCGCTGGGTTCGCTCGCCGGCTCCCAGTACCGCTCCGGCGGCCTCGACCCCACCCTCTCCCTGCTGCTCTCCGAGGACCCGGAGGACTACCTCCGGAAGGCCTCCGTCCTCGACCGGCTCGGCGTCCACCAGACCGCCGAACTGAGGAAGCTCCGCGGCACCCTGCGCTCCCTGTCCCAGGACCGCGCCGAGGCGTCGGAACGCCTCGGCGCCCTCGAACGCAGCCGCGAGGCCGCCGCCACCCACAAACGCACCGTGGAGCGCAAGCTCGCCGAGGCCCGCCGACTGCTGGGCTCCCTCCCGGCCGGCGAGCGCGCCGCCTGGGACCGCGCCTCCCGCTCCGGCCGCACCGACCTGCTCGGCCCCGCCGGCGCCCCGGCCTCCGGGCGCGCGGCCGCCGCCGTCGCCGCCGCCCGCTCCGCCCTCGGCAGGCCCTACGTGTGGGGCGCCAACGGCCCCTCCGGCTTCGACTGCTCCGGGCTCACCCAGTGGGCGTACGCGCAGGCCGGGGTCGCGCTGCCGCGCACCTCGCAGGCCCAGCGTGACGCCGGCCGGCAGGTCCCGCTGTCCGAGGCCCGCCCCGGCGACCTGGTCCTCTACCGCTCCGACGCCTCCCACGTGGCGATGTACATGGGCAACGGCCAGGTGATCCACGCCCCCTACCCCGGCGCGCCCGTGCGCTACGACCCGGTCGGCATGATGCCGGTCTCCTCGGTCACCAGGGTCTGACCTCCGCGGGCCCGCGCCCGTACCCTCGGAATGGTGGCCGGTCGAACGCGGGTGTCCCAGGCGGCGGTGGCGGCGTTGTGCCTGCTGCTCGCCGCCCTCGTGGGATGCGGCGGCGGCCCCGCCGTGGACGCCGCCCGCGCGGAGGTGCAGGCGCTGCTCGACCGGCGCGCCGAGGCCGTCCTCGACCGTGACGCCGCCGCCTTCGCCCGCACCGGAACCCGCGACGGCTTCGACAACCTGCGCGCGGTGCCCCTCGCCGACTGGTCGTACCGCGTCACCGCCCTGGACCGTACCGGCGACCGGGCCACCGCCGCCGCCGACCTGAGCTACCGCGTCGACGGCCACGACCGCTCCCCGGTCGTCACCGCCCGCACCCTGAGCCTCAGCCGGGACCGCGACGGCCAATGGTCGGTGGAGTCCGACCGCCCCGCCGAGAAGTCCGGCCAGCAGCTCTGGGACCAGGGCAGGGCGCAGGCCGTACGCGGCGAGCGCAGCCTGGTGCTGGGCGTCGGGCAGTCCGAGGAGACGCTGCGCGACTACGCCGACCTCGCCGACCGCGCCGTGCCCGCCGTCTCCGACGCCTGGGGCTCTCGGTGGGCCCGCAGCGTCGTGGTCCTCGTCCCGGAGACCCTGGAGGGCATGGCCGGCCTCCTGGGCTCGCCCCCGTCCTCCTACCGGGGCATCGCGGCCGTCACCACCGGCGCGACCGGAGGCGGGCCTACGGCGCCCGCGGACCGGGTGATCGTCAACCCGGACGCCTTCGGGCTGCTCGGCGATTCCGGACGGCAGGTCGTCCTCACGCACGAGACCGCGCACGTCGCCACCCGCGCCCACACCTCCGCCGCGACGCCGTTGTGGCTGTCCGAGGGGTACGCCGACTGGGTCGGCTACCGCGGCGCGGGCCGCACCCCCGCCGAGGCCGCGCCGGAACTCGCGCACGCCGTCGGGCGGGGCGAGGTGCCGGACGCGCTGCCCGAGGACGAGGAGTTCGGCTTCACCGGCGACGCGGACGGGCTGGCGCGTGCGTACGAGGGGAGCTGGCTGGCGTGCCGGATGATCGCGGAGCGGTGGGGGGAGGAGCGGCTGGGGGCGTTCTATCGCGCCGTGGGCGCGCACCGGGAGCGGGAGGGGGCTGTCGAGGACGCGATGAGCCGCGTCCTCGGCGTCACGCCGGAGGAGTTCACCCTCCAGTGGCGGGACTTCGTGCGGGGTGCGCTGCGGTGACGTGGGGTTTCGTCGGCGGGTGCGGGCCGTCCTCAGCCGGTCGCGCGGTTCCCCGCGCCCCTTCGGGGCGCTAGGACGACACCGGTGTGCGTTCCGGCCGGGAGGGGCCCGGAGCTGTCGGGATCTCGCGGCGGCCCGGCACCGTCGCGCACCACAGGGCGCGTGCCGCCAGGAGCGACGCCGCCACCAGGAGGCCGTTGCGGATCGTCAGCAGGGTGATGCCCAGCGCGTCGCTCGCCACCACGTGGCCGAACCACACGGGGAACTCGAGCACCGTGACCGGGCACGCGGCCAGCACCAGGGCCGCGGGGCGGCCCATGCGGCTCTCCCGGAAGCACAGGCAGACCGCCGCCGTCCCCACCAGCCACACCATGTACTGAGGGCTGATCACCCGGCTGGTGACCGTGAACAGCAGGACCGCCGTGAACGCCGCGTCCGCCCCGGTGTGCGGCGCGAACCGGGTCGCCAGCAGCCGCCACAGCACCAGCCAGGCCAGCGCGGCCCCGGTCAGGAACAGCGCCCCGGTGGACACCCAGCTCACGTACGGGCCGAGGAACTCCACCGAGCCGTAGTTCAGCAGCACCTCGCCGTCCCAGCCGTGGTGCCGCGCCACGTGGAACACCAGCGACCCCAGCGACTCCACCTCCGTGCCCCGGTCCCGCTGGAAGCCCAGGAACGCGAACGCGCCCGGCATCAGCACCGCGAACAGCCCGGCCACCACCACGCCCGTCACCGCCGCCGACGCCCACGCGGCCCGCCTGCGCACCGCGAGCAGCAGCAGCGCCGGCCACACCTTCAGCAGCGCCCCGAACGCCATCAGCGCGCCCGCCGCGCGGGGGTGCCGGCCGGCCGCCAGCAGCGCGGCCACCGCGACCGCGGTCACCATCACGTCGTAGCGGGCGTACACCGTCGGACCGAGCAGCGGCACGCCCGCCACCCACAGCCACGCCCCGCGCCGTGAGCGGCCCGTGCCGCGCGCCCCGCGCAGCAGCAGCGCCAGCGCCGCGGCGTCGGCCGCCAGCGCCAGTACGAAGAAGGCCGTGGCGTACTCCAGGAACGGCAGCACGGCGGGGGAGAGGACCGCCAGGGCCGCGGCGGGCGGGTACTGCCAGGTCACGTCGTCCTGGGGAAACGTTCCGGTGACGAGGACGTCGTACCAGCCCCGGTAGATCACCGACACGTCGCTGGTGACGTCCGGGCCCGGGAAGACCACCACCTTCAGCACGCACAGCAGCAGCGCCGCGCGCGTCGCGCCCCAGATCCCCAGCAGCCCTGCCAGAGACCCCCGTGCGGCCCTCGGTTCCACGTGATTCCTGCCCGTCCGGTGTGCGGTCGATGAGGGGCCATGATGTCCCGGAAGCCGGTGCCCATGCCACCGAGCAGCGCCGTGGCGGACGCGCGACAGCCGTTCGGTAGGGTCGGCGGCGATGCACAAGACCCTGATCGTCACCAACGACTTCCCGCCCCGTCCCGGCGGCATCCAGGCCTTCCTGCACAACATGGCGCTGCGCCTGGACCCGGAGCGCGTCGTCGTCTACGCCTCCACCTGGAAGCGCAACCGGGAGGGCCTCGAGGCGACCGCGGCCTTCGACGCCGAGCAGCCCTTCACCGTCGTCCGCGACCGCACGACGATGCTGCTGCCCACCCCTGCCGCCACCCGGCGGGCCGTGGGCCTGCTGCGCGAGCACGGCTGCACCTCGGTGTGGTTCGGGGCGGCGGCGCCCCTCGGCCTGATGGCGCCCGCGCTGCGACGGGCGGGTGCCGAGCGGATCGTGGCCACCACCCACGGCCACGAGGCCGGCTGGGCCCAGCTGCCCGCCGCACGGCAGCTGCTGCGCCGCATCGGGGAGTCCACGGACACGATCACCTACCTGGGCGAGTACACCCGCTCCCGGATCGCCCGCGCCCTCACCCCGCAGGCCGCCGCCCGCATGGTGCAACTGCCGCCCGGGGTCGACGAGAAGACCTTCCACCCCGGCTCGGGCGGGGACGAGGTGCGCGCGCGGCTCGGGCTGACCGACCGCCCGGTGGTCGTGTGCGTCTCGCGTCTCGTGCCGCGCAAGGGCCAGGACACGCTGATCCGGGCGATGCCCGCGATCCTCGCCGCCGAGCCGGACGCCGTCCTGCTGATCGTCGGCGGCGGCCCCTACGAGAAGGACCTGCGCCGCCTCGCCGCCGACACCGGCGTCGCCGCCTCCGTCCGTTTCACCGGCTCCGTCCCCTGGTCCGAACTGCCCGCCCACTACGGCGCCGGCGACGTCTTCGCGATGCCCTGCCGGACCCGGCGCGGCGGCCTGGACGTGGAGGGCCTCGGCATCGTCTACCTGGAGGCGTCCGCGACGGGCCTCCCCGTCGTCGCCGGAGACTCGGGCGGCGCCCCGGACGCAGTCCTCGACGGCGAGACGGGCTGGGTCGTCCCCGGCACGTCCCCGGCCGACACGGCCGACCGCGTCACCACGCTCCTCGCCGACCCCGAGCTCCGCGCGAGCATGGGCCGCCGCGGCCGGGAATGGGTCGAGGAGAAATGGCGCTGGGACCTTCTCGCCGACGAGTTGAAGACCCTGCTGTAACGCGAAAGCCGCCCTCGAAAAGGGCGGCTTTTCGCTTCAGGGGCGTGGGGACTGCGCGACCGGCCCCCACGAACCGGCATCCGCCGACGGCGGGCGCAAGCACCCCGGTCGGCGCTGCTGCACGCACATCACTTGGCGTAGATCGCCTCGATCTCGTGCGCGTAGTCCTTGGCCACCACATTCCGCTTCAGCTTCAGCGAAGGCGTGAGGTGCCCCGACTCCTCCGTGAACTGCGCCGGAAGAATACGGAACTTCCGCACCGACTCCGCCTTGGACACCGCCGCGTTCCCGTCGTCCACCGCCGCCTGGATCGCCGCCAGCAGATCCGGGTCCTCGCACAACGACGCCGCCGTCGACCCCTCCGGCTTGCCGTGCTCGGCGCACCAGCGGCCCAGGAACTCCTCGTCGATGGTGACGAGCGCGCCCACGAACGGCCGCCCGTCGCCGACCACCATGCACTCCGCGACCAGCGCGTGCGCCCGGATGCGGTCCTCGATGACCGCCGGGGCGACGTTCTTGCCGCCGGCCGTCACCAGGATCTCCTTCTTCCGGCCGGTGATCCGCAGGTAGCCGTCCTCGTCCAGAGTGCCGATGTCCCCGGTGTGGAACCAGCCGTCGGCCAGCGCCTCGGCGGTCGCGCCGGGGTTGTTCCAGTACTCCTTGAACAGGTGCTCGCCGTGCAGCAGCACCTCGCCGTCGTCCGCTATGCGCACCACCGAGCCGGGCAGCGGCTGGCCGACCGTGCCGATCTTCTGGCGGTCCCACGGGTTGAAGGCGGTGGCCGCGCAGGACTCGGTCAGGCCGTAGCCCTCCAGCACGCTGAAGCCGATGCCGCGGAAGAAGTGGCCGAGGCGCTCGCCGAGCGGGGCGCCGCCGGAGATGGCGTACTCGCCGCGTCCGCCCAGCACCGCGCGGAGCTTGCCGTAGACCAGCTTGTCGAAGACCTTGTGCTTGACCTTCAGGCCGAAGGACGGACCCGACGGGGAGTCCAGCGCCTGGCTCCAGGCGATCGCGGCGTCCGCCGCCTTGTCGAAGATCTTGCCCTTGCCGTCCGCCTGCGCCTTGGCGCGCGCCGAGTTGTAGACCTTCTCGAAGACCCGCGGCACACCGAGGATCAGCGTCGGGCGGAACGCGGCCAGCTCGTCGGTGAGGTTCTTGATGTCGGGGACGCAGCCGAGCTTGATCGGCGCCATCATCGGCGCGATCTGCACCAGCCGGCCGAAGACGTGGGCGAGCGGCAGGAACAGCAGCACCGAGCACTCGCCGGTGCGGAACAGCGGACGCAGCCGCTCCACGATGTTGCCGCACTCGGCGAAGAAGCTGCGGTGGGTGAGCACGCAGCCCTTGGGGCGGCCGGTGGTGCCGGAGGTGTAGACGATGGTTGCCGGGTCGTCGGCCTTGGCGGCCGAGGAACGCTCCTCGACCGTGTCGTCGCCGACGTCCGCGCCGAGGCGGCCCAGCTCGTCCAGGCCGCCGCCCTCGATCTGCCAGACGTTCTTCAGCGCGGGCAGCCGGTCGCGCACGGACTCGACGGTCGCCGTGTGGGAGTCGAGCTCCACCAGGCAGGCGGTGGCGCCGGAGTCGCCGAGGATCCACGCGACCTGCTCCGCCGAGCTGGTCTCGTACACCGGCACGGTGATCGCGCCGGCGCTCCAGATCGCGAAGTCGAGCAGCGTCCACTCGTAACGGGTGCGGGACATCAGTCCGACCCGGTCGCCGGGCCGCACGCCCGCCGCGATCAGGCCCTTGGCGGCGGCCCGCACCTCCGCGAGGAAGGTGGTGGCCGTCACGTCCTGCCACGTCCCACCGACCTTGCGGGCCATGACGGCGACATCAGGATGCTGCGCGGCGTTTCTGCGGACGATGTCGGTCAGATTGCCGTCCGCGGGGACCTCGTACAGGGCCGGAAGGCTGAACTCGCGCAAGACTGCTGCTCCTCTTAGGGCGCCGGCGCCACGACGTTGTGCGATGCGACGGTGCGGTCCAAGGCTCGGGCGGGTGCTCGCGAATTCACTGGTTGAAATCCCGAGCACGACTGGACTGCCCGGACGTTACCCGCCGGTATGGCTGTCACGACAGGGGGCCCTGCCAGATGTTCGCTGCGTCACACAGGTTGGTGTTTCATTGCGCACAGTAGTCCACAGCCGAACCAGCGAGCCAGTAACCGCAGGTAGGGCTGCCGTTGTTCACGTACGCCGCACACGATTAGGCTTGATCGCCATGGCATCCTCACCCGGCGGCGGCCCGCGCACCCGCGTCCACGTGGTCAGCGACGTACACGGCAACGCGGCCGGCCTCGCCCGCGCCAAGGAGGGCGCCGACGCCCTGGTCTGCCTCGGTGACCTGGTGCTGTTCCTCGACTACGCCGACCACTCGCGCGGCATCTTCCCCGACCTGTTCGGCACGGAGAACGCCCACCGCATCGTGGAGCTGCGCACCGCCCGCCGCTTCGAGGAGGCGCGCGACTTCCAGCGCGGGCTGTGGGCGGGCATCGGCGTCGACCGCGCGACGGCGATCGAGACGGCGGTGCGCAAACAGTACGCGGAGCTGTTCGCCGCCTTCCCCACTCCTACGTACGCCACCTACGGCAACGTCGACGTGCCGCCCCTGTGGCGGGAGTACGCCGGGCCCGGCACCACCGTGCTCGACGGGCAGCGGGTGGAGATCGGCGGCTGGACGTTCGGCTTCGTCGGCGGCGGCCTGCGCACCCCGATGCGCACGCCGTACGAGATCGACGACGAGGAGTACGCCGCGAAGATCGAAGCGGTCGGCGAGGTCGACGTGTTGTGCACGCACATCCCGCCGGAGGTCCCGGAGCTGGTCTACGACACCGTCGCCCGCCGCTTCGAGCGCGGCAGCACGGCGCTGCTGGAGGCGATACGCCGGACCCGGCCCCGCTACTCGCTGTTCGGACACGTCCACCAGCCGCTGGTGCGGCGGATGAGGATCGGCGCCACCGAATGCGTCAACGTGGGGCACTTCGCGTCCACCGGCCGGCCCTGGGCGCTGGAGTTCTGAGACGCCCCCGGACGCCGACGCCCAGGTCGGGTGATCTCGGTACACGCGGTGCGCGGTAGCCTTCCGCTGCACGCGCGTGCGCTGTCCGGCCCACGCACGGCGAGGACGACCTACCGGCCCGCATCTGGAGGAGCCACGGCGATGGCGGAACACACCAGCTCGAGCATCACCATCGAGGCGGCACCGGCCGACGTGATGGGGGTGATCGCCGACTTCGCCCGCTATCCCGAGTGGACGGGAGAGGTGAAGGAGGCGGAGGTCCTCAAGACCGACGCCGAGGGCCGCGCCGAGCAGGTGCGCCTGGTCATGGACGCCGGCGCGATCAAGGACGACCAGACCCTGGCGTACACCTGGAGCGGCCCGCACGAGGTCTCCTGGACCCTGGTGAAGTCCCAGATGCTCCGCTCCCTCGACGGCACCTACGTCCTCACCCCCGCCGGCGCGGACACCACCGAGGTCACCTACCGCCTGACCGTCGACGTCAAGATCCCGATGCTCGGCATGATCAAGCGCAAGGCGGAGAAGGTCATCATCGACCGCGCGCTGGCGGGCCTGAAGAAGCGCGTGGAGTCCGGCGCGAAGTAGGACGCCCGGTGTCCGGGAGCGGGGTCCGGGGCGGAGCCCCCGGGACGGCCGGCGCCGTTCCGTTGCCGTGCGGTCCGCCGGCACGAGCGGTGCCCCGCGCCGCAGGAGGGGCCGGGTACGCCGACGCTCGCGTCCCGGGCGCACGGGCGGCCGGTAGCGTGCGGTTCCATGCGTACCCTCCTGATCACCGGCCCCGGCGGCAGCGGCCGTACCACGATCGCCGCTGCCACCGCGTTCGCCGCCGCCCGTGAGGGCTCCCGCACCCTGCTGGTCGGGACCGACCCGGCGGACACCCTGGGCGCGGTGCTCGGGGACGCGGACGCGCCCGGGCTCACCGTGCGGCGGGTCGACCCCGACGCGGGGTTCCGGGCCGACCTCGCCGCGCTGCAGGAGCGCGCGGGCGGTGCCCTCGACCTGCTCGGCGCCTCCCGTCTGGTGCCCGAGGAGACCGGTCCCCTTCCCGGCGCCGAGGAACTCGCCGTGCTGCGCGCCCTGCGGGACGCCGCCGCCTCCGAGGACGCCTACGACCTCCTCGTCGTCGATCTGCCCGCCATCCCCCGCGCGCTCGCCCTGCTCGCCCTGCCCGAGGAGCTCCGGCGCGTCCTGCGCCGCCTGCTGCCGCCCGAGCGGCAGGCCGCCCGCGCGCTGCGCCCGGTGCTCGGGCGGCTCGCGGGCGTCCCCATGCCCGCGGAGTGGATCTACGAGACGGCCGCCCGCCTCGACCTGCAGCTCGCTGCCGTCGAGGCCCTCCTCGCCGATCGCGGCACCGCCCTGCGCCTGGTCGCCGAACCGGGACCCGCCGGCGCCGACGCCCTGCGCACCGCCGCCCTCGGCGCCGCCCTGCGCGGGCTGCGCCTGGACGCGGTCGTCGCCAACCGTGTCCTGCCGGAGAGCGAGGCGGCCGGCTGGCTCGCCGGGCCCGTCGCCCAGCAGCGCAAGGCGCTCGACGCATGGCGTGAGGAGCACACCGTGCATGCCGTCGCCCACCTCGGCCACGACCCGCGCGGCGCCGACGACCTCGCCGTCCTCGCGACCCCCGCCGCCCCCGCCCTCACCGACCCGGTCCGCTGGCCGGTCGCCGACCGGACCGCCGAGGACGGCGTCCTGGTCTGGCACCTCCCCCTGCCCGGCGCCCGCCGCGACACCCTCGACCTCGTCCGCCGCGGCGACGAACTGACCGTCACTGCCGGGCCGTTCCGCCGCGTCGTCCCGCTGCCCTCCGCGCTGCGCCGCTGCACCGTCGACGGCGCCGCCCTGCGCGAGGGCGAGCTGCGCATCCGCTTCCGGCCCGATCCGGAGCTCTGGCCGCGCACCCGGTGAAGCCAGGACGGCCGTTCGGGTACCGTCGAGGGGGCCACCCGCAGTCAAGGAGTCCGTCATGAGCGAACAGCTCCCCCCGCCCGACGACACCGGGAACGAGGCCGGGGACGAGACCTTCGGCAAGCGGGCCGACGACGCCCGGGACGCCCGCGCCGAGGCGCCCGCCGAAGCCCCCTCCGAGGTCCACGACGACGCCTGGGCCACCGCGGCCGCCGAGGATCTCGAGGCCGAGCGGGCCCGCCGCCGCGCCCGCCACGGCCCGCCCCCCGGCTCCGCCGCCGAAGAGTTCAAGAAGCTCGTCGACGCGGTCGCCGACAAACTCTCCGACCTCCGGCCGCCGCTGCTCGGCGGGGTCGCAGGACCCGCCGCCCAGCAGGTCGTCCGCCAGGTCGTGCAGCAGGCGAAGGCCGCCGTCGAACCCGTCATCGAACGCAACCCGGACGTCTTCGACCACCTCGCCGCCGCCGGCAGCGAACTCCTCGCCGCCTACCGCTCCGCCGTGCAGGACCAGGAGCGCCGCTGGACGGCGCGCGACACCCCGCCGCGCGACCCCGAAGAGCGCCGCGACCCCGGCGACGACCCCGGCGACGACCCCGGCACCGGCCCCGGAGAGCGCATCGACCTGGACTGAGCGCCGCCCGGACCCCCTCGGCCGCTGCGGGCCGCCCGGCCTGCGGACACAGGGACGGCGCGCCCGTCACCTCGGGTACCGTTGGCGTAGCGGGGCTCGACCGAAACTGAGGGATTCATGGGACTCACCATCGGCGTCGACATCGGCGGCACGAAGATCGCGGCCGGCGTGGTCGACGAGGAAGGCACCATCCTCTCGACCCACAAGGTGCCGACCCCGGGCACGCCCGAGGAGATCGTGGACGCCATCGCCTCCGCGGTGGAAGGAGCGCGCGCCGGACACGACATCGTCGGCGTGGGCATCGGCGCGGCCGGATACGTCAACCGCCAGCGCTCCGAGGTCTACTTCGCCCCCAACATCCACTGGCGCAACGAGCCGCTCAAGGAGAAGGTCGAGGCCCGCGTGGGCCTCCCGGTCGTGGTGGAGAACGACGCCAACGCGGCGGCCTGGGGCGAGTACAAGTTCGGCGCGGGCAAGGGCCACCGCAACGTCATCTGCATCACCCTGGGCACCGGCCTCGGCGGCGGTGTGATCATCGGCAACAAGCTGCGCCGCGGCCACTTCGGCGTCGCCGCCGAGTTCGGCCACATCCGCATGGTGCCGGACGGCCTGCTGTGCGGCTGCGGCTCGCAGGGCTGCTGGGAGCAGTACGCCTCCGGCCGCGCCCTCGTCCGCTACGCCAAGCAGCGCGCCAACGCCACCCCCGAGCAGGCCCAGACGCTGCTCTCCCTGGGCGACGGCTCCCCGGAGGGCATCGAGGGCAAGCACGTCTCCATGGCCGCCCGCCAGGGCGACCGGGTGGCCGTCGACTCCTACCGCGAGCTGGCCCGCTGGGTCGGCGCGGGCCTCGCCGACCTGGCCTCCCTGTTCGACCCGTCCGCCTTCATCGTCGGCGGCGGCCTCTCCGACGAGGGCGAGCTGGTCCTCGGCCCGATCCGCAAGTCGTACCGGCGCTGGCTCGTCGGCGGGAACTGGCGTCCCGTCGCCGAGGTCCTCGGCGCCCAGCTCGGCAACAAGGCCGGCCTGGTCGGCGCGGCCGACCTGGCCCGGGAGCCCGACCCGATCATGTGACGGCCCCCTCGGCACTCGGCGGCGCCCGCCCGACCCCGCGCAGGGGAACGGCGGGCGTCGCCGTTCCCGGGAGGCGCCCGCGGCGTATCTTGATCCGCATGGCGACGACCGAGCTGCTGCCAGGGTCCCGCACCGACGCCGACGGCTCGGCCGTCGTCCGGGTGCTCAGCTACAACATCCGCTCGATGAAGGACGACACCGCCGCCCTCGCCCGGGTGATCGGCGCCTGCGCGCCCGACCTGGTGCTGCTCCAGGAGGCGCCGCGCTTCTTCCGCTGGCGCAAGAAACTCGCCCGGCTCGCCTCCGACTCCGGACTGGTCGTCCTCTCCGGCGGCGCCACCGCCGCCGGGCCCGCCCTGCTGTGCTCCCTGCGCGCCACCGTCGAACGGACCGAGGACGTCCTGCTGCCGCTCACCCCGGGTCAGCACCGGCGCGGCTTCGCCACCGCCGTCGTACGGTTCGGCGGCGCCCGGCTCGGCGTGCTCAGCTGCCACCTCTCCCTGGAGAAGGGCGAGCGCCACGAGCAGGGCGGCATGCTGCTGGACCGGGTGGCCGGGATGGGCGTGGACCACGCCGTCGCGGGCGGCGACCTCAACGAGGAGCCGTCCGGGCGCACCTTCCGGCGGCTGGCCGGCACCCTGACGGACTGCCGCACCGCCGCGCCCTGGGGCGGCGAGCACACCTGGGTGCGCAGCGCACCACCCAAACGCATCGACGCCCTGTTCGTCACCGACGGCGTCGAGGTGCTGGGCTGCGGCGTCCCCTACGGCCAGCCCGGAGTCACCGAGGGGGACCTGAGGGCGGCCACCGACCATCTGCCCGTGCTGGCCGCCCTCAAGGTCCCGGCGGCTGTGTGACGGCGGTCAGACCACCGCGCCGCGGCCCGGGTCGTCGTCGTCCTCGTCGTCCGTGCGCATCCGCATCACCAGCGTGACCGCGCCGCCCAGGAAGCCGCCGATGCACGCGGTGGTCAGCCACCAGGTCATCTCCCAGCCCAGCAGTATCGCCAGCAGGAGCAGCACCGGGGCGCCCAGCACCCCCAGCCAGGCGAACCTGGAGGTCACGTCCGCCTCCGGCAGCGGCGGCGGCTCCGGCGGCACGAAGTGCCCCTCGTCGCTCTCGTCGAGGTCCTCCTCCGCCGGCTCCGCGACGCTGTAGTCACGCGGCCCGACCCCCGGGGCGAACGCCACCGAGCCGCCCAGCGGCCTGGCCGGCGGCTCCTCCTCCGCCTTCCGCGGCGGCGCCTTGGTCCCGACGGCGTCCGTACCGTCCTCGTCGTTGGTCTCGGGCTCCAGCAGCGCCAGGTCCTCCACCGACTTGAACGGCTTGGCGCCCGGCGGGTCCGGCGGCTCCTCGCCGTACCCGGCGACGATCGCCTCCCACGCGGCGGCCTCGTCGAAGGGGACGCCCCTCTCCTCCGGCTCGCGGCCTTCACGGTCCGAGTCGTGCTCAGCCACCTGCGGTCGTCCCTTCCTTGCCGAGACCGGGCTCCCTGACGGCGCCGGGTGCGAGCCGGCCGATGAACGCGGTGCTCTCCCGGAAGATCAGCTCCGCGTCGTGGTCCAACGTCGCCACGTGGTAGCTCTGTTCCAGCAGGACCTCCGTCACGTCCGCCGACGACACCCGGGACAGGATCCGCGCCGAGTCCGCCGGCGGCACCACATGGTCCTGCGGGCTGCGCATCAGCAGCAGCGGCTGCGTGACCTGCGGCAGCTCACGGTCGACCAGCCGGAAGAAGTTCCGCAGGGAGTGCGCCGCGTGCAGCGGCACCCGGTCGTACCCCAGCTCCCGGGTCACCGGCTTGGCGATGTCGCTCGCGATGCCCTTGGTCGCCGGGACGAGATGACGCAGCACCGGAAGGGCGTGCGCCGCCACCCCGTGCACCTTGTTCGCCGGGTTGACCACCATCACCCCGCTCACCGCGTCACCGTGGAGCGCAGCCAGCCGCAGCGCCAGCGCACCGCCCATCGACAGCCCGGCCACGAACACCCGCGCGGAGCGGTCCCGCAGCAGCCGCAGCTCGCGGTCCACCTCCGCGTACCAGTCCTGCCAGCCGGTCACCCGCAGATCCTCCCATCGGGTGCCGTGCCCGGGCAGCAGCGGCAGCGACACGGTCAGTCCGCGCTCGGCGAAATGCTCCGCCCACGGGCGCATGGACTGCGGCGAACCGGTGAAGCCGTGGCAGAGGAGGACGGCGGTCTCCCCGCCCTCGTGGCGGAACGGCTCGGCTCCCGTCAGCAGCGGCACCTTCGGCCTCCTGTTCCTGGGACTTTCCTGGGACTCGTGGACGGTCCGGCACGTCGTCTCGGACGGCGGGGGCCGGCACGGGGAATGCAGGACCTTCACCGTACGCGACGGCACTGACACCGACCAGGGCCGTCGGGCCCTTCGGCGCCGCTCCGGGATATGGTCTGACCAACACGCACAGGAGGCACTCGGTTGTTGTACGGCACGATGAAGGTCGCCATCGGAGGGCCGCTGAAGCTCGCCTTCAGGCCCTGGGTGGAGGGCCTGGAGAACATCCCCGCCGAGGGCCCCGCCATTCTGGCCAGCAACCACCTGTCGTTCTCGGACTCCTTCTTCCTCCCCGCGGTGCTCGACCGCAAGGTCACCTTCATCGCGAAGGCGGAGTACTTCACCACCCCGGGCGTCAAGGGCAGGATGACGGCGGCGTTCTTCAAGGGCGTCGGCCAGCTCCCCGTGGACCGCTCCGGGGCGCGCGGCGCCGGCGAGGCGGCGATCAGGAGCGGCATAGAGGTGCTGGAGCGCGGCGAGCTGTTCGGGATCTACCCCGAGGGCACCCGCTCGCCCGACGGCCGCCTCTACCGCGGCAAGCCGGGCGGCCTGGCGCGCGTGGCGCTCGCCACCGGGGCGCCGGTCATTCCGGTCGCCATGATCGACACGGAGAAGATCCAGCCACCGGGCCAGGTCATGCCCAAGCTGATGCGTCCGGGCATCCGGATCGGCAAGCCCCTCGACTTCACCCGCTACCAGGGCATGGAGCACGACCGCTTCGTGCTCCGCGCGGTGACGGACGAGGTCATGTACGAGATCATGAAGCTGTCCGGCCAGGAGTACGTCGACATGTACGCCACCGCCATGAAGCGGCAGCTCGCCGAGGCGGCCAAGGCCGAGAAGGAAGCGGAGAAGGCCGCCAGGGCCGCCGTCGCCCGGGCCGACAAGGAGCAGGCGGAGAAGGTCAAGGCGGCCATGGAGCAGGCGGACCGGGGACAGTCCGGGGGACCGTCCGAGCGGTAGCCGGGCCCGGCACGCACCTGGGGGAGTGGGGGGAACATGGCCCAGCGCGACAGAGTCATGCGCATGTCGGTCGAGCAGCCGCTGTGGCGCGCGCTCGCCGGCTACCGCGTCCTGACCATGATCTACGCGATCGGGCTGTTCGCCGCCGCCCACGACGGGTTCACCCGCCCCTGGCTCGCCGTCGCCTACTTCGTCGTGCTCGGCGCGTGGACCCTCGCCACCCTCCCCAAGGTCGCGAGCGCCGCCGCCTGCACCAAGCCGTTCCTCGCCGCCGACCTCACCGTCGCGCTCACCGGCATCCTGATCACCCCGCTCGCCGACGCCGCCCAGCGCGTCCACGACGGCGGACCCACCCTGCCGTCCATATGGACCGCAGGGTCCGTGCTCGCCTTCGCCGTCAAGGGCGGCTGGCGCTGGGCGGCCCTCGCCTCCACCCTGGTCGCCGTCGCCAACATGGTCGAGCGCGGCTCCCCCGCCCGCGACACCGTGCACAACGTCGTCCTCGTCTGGGTCGCCTCCATCGCCATCGGCTACGTCGTCGAGGTCGCCCGCGCCTCCGAACGCACCCTCGCCCGCGCCCTGGAGATCGAGGCCGCCACCCGGGAACGGGAGCGCCTCGCCCGCGACATCCACGACGGCGTGCTCCAGGTGCTGGCGATGGTGCAGCGGCGCGGCGCCGTCATCGGCGGCGAGGCGGCCGAGCTGGGCCGCCTGGCCGGCGAGCAGGAGGTGGCGCTGCGCACCCTGGTCTCCGGCGGCCTCGTCCCCGTCTCCCGCGCCAGCGAGGACGCCGCCCAGGGCGCCGTCGTACGCAGCGTGGAGGTGGACGAGCCGGACGACGACGGGCCGGTGGATCTGCGGTCCCTGCTCGCCCCGCACGCCGGGTCCCGGGTCAGCCTCGCCGAACCCGGCGCGCCCGTGCCGCTGGCCCCGCAGGCCGCGCGCGAGGTGGCCGCCGCCGTCGCCGCCGCCCTGGACAACGTCCGCCGTCACGCCGGGGAGCACGCCCGCGCCTGGATCCTGGTCGAGGACGAGCCGGACGAGGTGATCGTCACCGTCCGCGACGACGGCCCCGGCATCCCCGAAGGACGGCTCGCCCAGGCCGAGGGGGAGGGGCGGCTCGGTGTGGCCCAGTCCATCCGGGGCCGGCTGCGCGACCTCGGTGGCGGCGCCGACGTGATCTCCGTGCCGGGACAGGGCACGGAGGTCGAACTCCGGGTGCCGAAGCACCGTCAGCAGACGAACGACCCGCGGGGGAAGGCGGAACAGCGATGACCGGGACGACACCGATCAGGGTGATGGTGGTCGACGACCACCCGATGTGGCGGGACGCCGTCGCCCGCGACCTCTCCGAGTCCGGGTTCGAGGTCGTCGCCACGGCCGGCGACGGCGACCAGGCGGTGCGCCGCGCCAAGGCCGCCGCGCCCGACGTCCTCGTCCTCGACCTCAACCTGCCCGGCAAGCCCGGCGTGCAGGTGTGCAAGGAGGTCGTCGCCGCCGACCCGGCCGTCCGGGTGCTGGTGCTCTCCGCGAGCGGCGAGCACGCCGACGTCCTGGAGGCCGTGAAGTCCGGCGCCACCGGTTATCTGCTGAAGTCCGCCTCCACCGAGGAACTGCGCGACGCCGTGCGCCGCACCGCCGACGGTGACCCGGTGTTCACCCCGGGCCTCGCCGGACTGGTCCTCGGCGAGTACCGCCGCCTCGCCTCCGAACCGGCCGCTCCCGCCGCCGGCGGCGAGGAGCAGAAGGCGCCCCGGCTCACCGAGCGCGAGACCGAGGTGCTGCGCCTGGTCGCCAAGGGCCTGAGCTACAAGCAGATCGCCGAACGCCTCGTCATCTCCCACCGCACCGTGCAGAACCACGTCCAGAACACCCTCGGAAAACTCCAGCTCCACAACCGCGTGGAACTCGTCCGGTACGCCATCGAGCGCGGCCTCGACGACGAGTAGTCCCGCTCGGTCCCGTCCCAACACCCGGACGCTTCCCGGTATTTACCGTCCCGGCCATGTCGATGTGACCCCAGTCACCCTTACCGTGCCAGGTGGGAACGAACGGCATTGCGTCGACCATGGCGAAGGGACACTTCCATGCGGGTCGGAGTACTGACCGGAGGCGGCGACTGCCCCGGGCTCAACGCCGTCATCCGGGCCGTCGTCCGCAAGGGCGTACAGGAGTACGGCTACGAGTTCACCGGGTTCCGGGACGGCTGGCGCGGGCCCCTCGACGGCGTCACCGTCCCCCTCGGCATCCCCGCCGTGCGCGGCATCCTGCCCCGCGGCGGCACCGTCCTCGGCTCCTCACGGACCAACCCGCTCAACGAGCAGGACGGCATCCGCAGGATCAAGGACAACCTCGCCGCGCTCGGCGTGGACGCCCTCGTCGTCATCGGGGGCGAGGACACCCTCGGCGTCGCCACCCGCCTCGCCGACGAGTACGGCGTCCCCTGCGTGGGCGTGCCGAAGACCATCGACAACGACCTGTCCGCCACCGACTACACCTTCGGCTTCGACACCGCCGTCGGCATCGCCACCGAGGCCATCGACCGGCTGCACACCACCGCCGAGTCCCACATGCGGGTCCTGGTCGTCGAGGTGATGGGCCGCCACTCCGGCTGGATCGCGCTCCACTCGGGCCTGGCCGGCGGCGCCAACGTCATCCTCATTCCCGAGCACCCCTTCGACGTCGACCAGGTGTGCGCGTGGGTGACCTCACGGTTCCGCGCCTCGTACGCGCCGATCGTGGTCGTCGCGGAGGGCGCGGTGCCGCGCGACGGCGACATGGTGCTCAAGGACCAGTCCCTGGACGCGTTCGGACACGTCCGGCTGTCCGGGGTCGGCGAATGGCTCGCCAAGCAGATCGAGAAACGCACGGGGAAGGAGGCCAGGACCACGGTCCTGGGCCACGTCCAGCGCGGCGGCACGCCCAGCGCGTACGACCGCTGGCTCGCCACCCGCTTCGGCCTCCACGCGATCGACTGCGTCCGCGACGGAGACTTCGGCACGATGGTCGCCCTTCAGGGCACGGACATCGTCCGCGTCCCGATGGCGGACGCGACAGCCCGGCTGAAGACGGTTCCGCCGTCCCTCTACGAGGAGGTGGGCGTCTTCTTCGGGTAGCGCCGGCCGCGCAGGGCGCCGGCGGCTGCGGGCAGTCGTGCCGCTCAGGGCGGCACGGGTGGGCGCAGGCGGCACCCCGCGGAGCCTCGGCGTCAGCGCCCTGCCCGCGGCTCATGGGGTGCCTCGCACGGTCGTCCGCCGGGTGCAGCCCGTCGGGGCTGGTCGCGCGGTTCCCCGCGCCCCCGACTGCCCGCGGCGGCACCCCGCGAACGCCGGGCCGCGCACCCCCCCCGGCCCTCGCGCCGACACCGAGGGCCCTTCGGCCCACGTCGAGCTCACCGACGGCCCCGTAAGCTCCCCGCAGGGAAGCAGACCGCCGCAAACCCCCGGAGGGGCCCGTGGAGATCCTCGCCTTCGGCGTGCAGGCAGACGAGAAGCCCCTCGTCGAGCGCGCCTTCGCCCCCCACCACCCCGTCCGCACCCTCGACGTCTTCCTGAACACCGACACCGCCCCCATCGCCGCCGGCCACGAGATCATCTCCACCAGCGTCAACTGCGACCTCGGCGCCGACGTCCTGTCGAACCTCGCCGCCGGCGGCACCCGGATGGTCGCCCAGCGCTCCACCGGCTTCAACAACGTCGATCTGGACGTCGCCGAACGCCTCGGCATCACCGTCGCCCGCGTCTCCTCCTACTCCCCGTACTCGGTCGCCGAGTTCGCCTGGACCCTCGCCATGGCGGTCAACCGCCGCATCGTCCGCGCCTCCACCCGCACCCGCGACTTCGACTTCCGCCTCGACGGGCTGATGGGCCGCGACCTGCACGGCCGCACCGCCGGTGTGCTCGGCACGGGGAAGATCGGCGAGGCGTTCGCCCGCATCGCCCACGGCTTCGGCATGCGGCTGCTCGGCTGGGACGTCGCCGAGAACCCGGCCTGCCGCGAGCTGGGCATGACGTACGTCCCGAAGGAGCGCCTGCTCGCCGAGTCCGACCTGGTCAGCCTGCACGTGCCGCTGCTGCCCAGCACCCGGCACCTGATCGACGCGACCGCGCTGAAGTCCATGCGGGACGACGCGATCCTGGTGAACTCCAGCCGGGGCGGCCTGGTCGACACCGCGGCCCTCGTCGACGAACTGCGCGCCGGCCGCTTCACCGGCGTCGGCCTGGACGTGTACGAGGCGGAGGCGGGCCTGTTCTTCCTCGACAAGTCCCTGGAGGCCGTCGACGACGACACGCTGGCCCGCCTCGTCACCTTCCCCAACGTCCTGGTCACGTCCCACCAGGCGTACTACACCGTGGACGCCGTCACCCAGATCGTCGCGACGACGGTCGACAACGTCCTCGACTACACCGCCGGCCGCCGCTCCGAGAACGTGCTGGTGCCGCGCAGCTGACCCACCAGCTCCCGCACCACGGACGCCCCGTCCAGGCTCAGCACCGACTCGGGGTGGAACTGGACACCCGCGAACCCGGGGCCCCGCACCGCGTGCACCTCGCCGTTCGCCGCGCGGCTCACCTCGACGCCGTGGGCGGCCAGCTCCCGCGCGGCCTCGTCGTCGCAGTGCGCGACGAAGCTGTTGTAGAAGCCGACCGTCTCCGGCCGCCCGAACAGGTCGATCTCCGTCTGCGCCCCCTGGTACGGCACCTCCTTGCGGACGATGTCCAGGCCCAGCTCGGCCGCGATCAGCTCGTGGCCGAGGCAGACGCCGAGCACGCCGTGCCGGCTGGCCGCGATCACCTCGGCGGTCAGCCCGCGCAGGAACCGCATCTTCGGGTCGTCCGTGTCCGAGGGGTCGCCGGGGCCGGGGCCCAGCACCAGCGGGCCCTCGTGGGTGAGGGCCGCCTCCCGCAGTCCGGGCTCGTCGTAGCGGCGCACGGTGACGTCGAGTCCGGCCGCCCGCAGCACATGGGCGAGCATCGCGGTGAAGGTGTCCTCCGCGTCCACGACCAGCGCGTGCCCGGTCAGCGCGTCCGACCGCTCCTGCATCCGCAGCCAGAACGGCGCGAGCGAGGCCCGGCGCCC
The DNA here is from genome assembly GCF_022696125.1 of Streptomyces sp. GB4-14. NCBI lineage: Bacteria > Bacillati > Actinomycetota > Actinomycetes > Kitasatosporales > Streptomycetaceae > Streptomyces > Streptomyces sp. GB4-14. The sequence continues at coordinate 4,910,674 of NZ_RZHO01000002.1, forward strand.
GTCCAGCGCGGCCCGCACCCGCGGGTCGTCCGCCAGCCTCGGCCGCACGGCCTCCGCACGCGGCCGCCCCGCGCGCACACCCAGCGCGGCCAGAACACCCGCGGCCTTGGCGTGGGTCTCCGCCACCTCGCCGGCCGGGTCCGAGCCGCGCACCAGCGTGGCGCCGACCGGCACCCGCAGCCGTCCGGCCGCGTCGATGTCGGCGGTGCGGATCAGGATGGGGGAGTCCAGCGTCTGGGCGCCGCCCTCGTCCCGTCCGAGCAGGGCCAGCGCGCCCGCGTAGTAGCCGCGCCCGCCGGCCTCGTGCCGTTCGATCACCCGGCAGGCGTTCTGCACCGGTGAGCCGGTGACGGTCGCCGCGAACATCGTCTCCCGCAGCACCTCGCGCACGTCCAGCGAGGACCGGCCGCGCAGCTCGTACTCGGTGTGCGCGAGGTGCGCCATCTCCTTCAGCCGGGGGCCGATCACCACGCCGCCCATGTCGCCGACCGTGCACATCATCTTGAGCTCCTCGTCGACGACCATCGACAGCTCCTCGATCTCCTTGCCGTCGGCGAGGAAGCGGAGCAGGTGCTCGGGGGTGGGGCCCTCGGCGGGGTAGCGGTAGGTCCCGCTGATCGGGTTCATCACGACGGTCCCGCCGGACGCGCGCACATGCACCTCGGGGCTCGCGCCCACCAGCGTCCGCCCACCCGTCTTCCGCCCCCGCCCTTCCGGGGAAGGCCCTTCGGGCCCCTTCTCCTCCCCGGTGTGCACGACGAACGTCCAGTACGCGCCCCGTTCGCCCTCCAGCAGCCGCCGGAACAGCGCGAGCGCGTCGGCCCGCCCGAACCCGGGGATCTCACCCTCGTACGTTCTGCGGATCACGAAGTTGGCGCCCTCGCCGCGGCCGATCTCCTCGTCGAGGACCCGGCCGACGATCCGCGCGTACTCCTCGTCGCCGACGTCGAAGCCGCCGCCCTCGACCCGCACGTCGTGCGCCGGGAGCGCCGCCAGGACCTCGTCGAGCGGGATCTCGTGACGCTCCTCGGGGGTCAGCACCAGCAGCGGGGTGCCGTCGTCGCGTACGTCGAAGCCGCGCTCGCGGATCTGCCGGAAGGGCACCAGGGCCAGACCCTCGTCGGGCAGGTCCGCCAGACGGTCGTGGGAGGTGACCGGGCCGATCAGCAGCTCCACCGTGTCGTGGTCGTGGCCGGGGGTGCGGCGGCGCAGCAGGGCGAAGGGGCGGTCGTCGTGCGGGAGCCGTGCCAGGTCCATGGGGCGTTCCTCGTTTCGTCGCTGTCGTGAGCGGTGAGGAACGGCCCCGGAAACCACCGAAGGCCGCCCCTCGGGCGGCCTTCGCGAAGTCGGTGCGTACGCGCAGTCAGTGGGCCGCCGGATGAGCGGTCCACCACCAGGTGCGGGTCGAGTGCGCGAACATGGCCCCGACCATAGCGCATCGCGCACCGGTGCGGACCCTGTCTCATTTGCTGGGCGTCGGGATGGACGGCCGTTCCGACCCCGTAATGTGGGATGCGTGACCGTGAACGCTAAGACCAGCGCGAGCGCTGGCAACACCTGGCGAGACCTGCCCGCGGCGCAGCAGCCCGAGTACCCCGACCCCGAGGCTCTGCGCGCAGTGATCGCGGACCTCGAGTCGTATCCGCCGCTCGTCTTCGCGGGCGAGTGCGACCAGCTGCGCGCCCGGATGGCGTCCGTCGCCAAGGGAGAGGCGTTCCTCCTCCAGGGCGGCGACTGCGCCGAGGCCTTCGACGCCGTGTCCGCCGACCACATCCGCAACAAGCTGAAGACGCTGCTCCAGATGGGCGCCGTCCTCACCTACGCGGCCTCCGTGCCCGTGGTGAAGGTCGGACGGATCGCCGGGCAGTACTCCAAGCCGCGCTCCAAGCCGACCGAGACCCGCGACGGCGTGACGCTGCCGACGTACCGGGGCGACTCGGTCAACGGCTTCGAGTTCACCGAGGAGGCCCGGATCCCGGACCCCGAGCGGCTGAAGCGGATGTACCACGCGTCGGCGTCCACGCTGAACCTCGTGCGCGCCTTCACCACCGGCGGTTACGCCGACCTGCGCCAGGTGCACGCCTGGAACCAGGACTTCGTGAAGTCGTCGCCGTCCGGCCAGCGCTACGAGCAGCTGGCGCGGGAGATCGACCAGGCGCTGAACTTCATGCGGGCCTGCGGCGCGGATCCGGAGGAGTTCAAGACCGTCGAGTTCTTCTCGTCGCACGAGGCGCTGCTGCTCGACTACGAGTCGGCGCTCACCCGCGTGGACTCCCGCACCGGTCAGCTGTACGACGTGTCGGCGCACATGGTGTGGATCGGTGAGCGCACCCGGCAGCTGGACCACGCGCACATCGAGTTCGCCTCGCGGATCCGCAACCCGATCGGCATCAAGCTCGGCCCGACCACGACGGCCGAGGAGGCGCTGCAGTACATCGACCGCCTCGACCCGGAGCGGGAGCCCGGCCGGCTGACGTTCATCGTGCGGATGGGCGCGGACAAGATCCGCGACAAGCTCCCGGAGCTGGTGGAGAAGGTGACCGCGTCCGGCGCGACCGTGGCGTGGGTGACGGACCCGATGCACGGCAACACCTTCGAGGCCGCGTCCGGGCACAAGACCCGCCGCTTCGACGACGTGCTCGACGAGGTGAAGGGCTTCTTCGAGGTCCACAAGGAGCTGGGCACCCACCCGGGCGGCATCCATGTGGAGCTCACGGGCGACGACGTCACCGAGTGCGTGGGCGGCGGCGACGAGATCTTCGTCGACGATCTGCACCAGCGCTACGAGACGGCGTGCGACCCGCGGCTGAACCGCAGCCAGTCGCTCGACCTGGCGTTCCTGGTCGCGGAGATGTACCGGGACCAGTGACCGGCCGGTCCGGCCGGCAGCCGTCGGGGGTGGGGCGTGTCTCACACGGGATCACGCCCCACCCCCCTTTTTCGCCTTCGAAGTGCGCAGGTAAGGTTAGGTTAGCCTCACCGACAGAGGGTCGGTACGGCACGACCCAGATCTTCGTCGGGAGGTGACCCGCGTGTTCGTCTGCAGCTGCTTCGGCGTGACCGAGGAACAGGTGAGGAGCCACGCGGAAGCCGGTGCCTGCACGCCCCGGCAGATCGCCTCCGCCTGCAAGGCCGGCACGGACTGCGGCGGCTGTGTCCGGCGCATCCAGGCGCTGCTCGGCCGCGGCGCCTGCCCCCGGCGGCAGGTCATCGACCAGGGCGGGCAGCCGCTCGTGGCAGAGGTCGCGGCGGAGGTCCCGGAAGCCGCCTAGGCGGCTCCCCGGCGCCGTCAGGGCGTCGTGAACCCGTGCGTCCCGGGGCCCGAGGGGTCCGGCTGGGTCTGCTCGATCACCGTCGACAGGTAGAGCGCCTCGCCCAGTTTGTCGATCAGCTCCAGCTGGGTGTCGAGGTAGTCGATGTGGTGCTCCTCGTCGGCCAGGATGGCCTCGAAGATGTTGGCCGAGGTGATGTCGTTCTTGTTGCGCATGACCTCGACGCCCCGGCGGAGCCGGTCGATCGCCTCGAGCTCGATCTCGCGGTCGGCCTGGAACATCTCGGTGACGGTCTGCCCGACACGGACGTGGAACAGCCGCTGGTAGTTCGGCAGGCCGTCCAGCAGCAGGATCCGGTCGGTGAGCAGCTCGGCGTGACGCATCTCGTCGAAGGACTCGTCGCGGGTGTACTTGGCGAGCTTGTGCCAGCCCTTGTGGTCCTGGAGCTTGGAGTGCAGGAAGTACTGGTTGATCGCCGTCAGCTCGGCGGTCAGCTGCTCGTTGAGGAACTCGATGACCTCGGGATCGCCCTGCATGGCACGGCTCCTTCCGCGTGGGGGGAATGTGCGGGTCGGGGCGCATGATTGCACCGGTGCGAAAGATCGTCCAGTAAGTCTGGACTTAGTAAGTAATCCCATACTTAGCCCGTTCAGGCCATGAATGTCCGTATGTGCGGGGCCCGGTTCAGGAGCATGGCCACCGGTCTGTCAGGATGGAGACATGGGTCAGCCGGCGGAACGCGAATCGGGGGAGCGCGCGACACGAGGAGCGGCGGATCTCCAGCTCCCGCCGGGACAGCGGCTCCAGAAGGGCTGGCCGGTCACCCACTACGGCCCCGTCCCCAAGTTCCGCCCCGAGCGCTGGGAGTTCCGGGTCTTCGGCGCCACCGCCGACGGCGGCAAGCACTGCTGGACCCACGAGGAGTTCACGGCGCTGCCGTACACGACGGTCGAGGCCGACCTGCACTGCGTGACGAAGTTCAGCATGGTTGGCGCGGAGTGGGGCGGGATCCCGGCGCGCACGGTCGTGGAGATCGCCCCGCCCGCACCGGACGTCACCCATGTGATGGTGTGGGCGGAGTACGGCTTCAGCTCCAACCTGCGGCTCGAGGACTTCACGTCCGACCGCACCCTCTTCGCCACCCACAAGGACGGCGAGCTGCTCACCGCCGAGCACGGCTTCCCGCTGCGCCTGATCGTGCCGCACCTGTACGCCTGGAAGGGCCCCAAGTGGGTCCGGGGTGTGGAGTACATGACCGCCGACCGCCGGGGCTTCTGGGAGGAGCGCGGCTACCACAACGTCGGCGACCCCTGGAAGGAGCAGCGCTACTCCTACCAGGAGGAGCCCGGGGACGGCCCCGAGCTCTGACCCGCCCCGCCGGCGCTCAGCCGTCGCGGAGCTTCTTCAGCCGCTCCACGTCCGCCGCGTGCCCCTCCTTGCCGCCGGGCGTCTCGATCACCAGCGGCACACCCGCGGTCTCCGGGTGCGTCATCAGCGCCCGGAACGGGTCCTCACCGATGTGTCCTGCGCCGATGTTCGCGTGGCGGTCCTTGTGCGCGCCGACGACGTCCTTGGAGTCGTTGGCGTGGATCAGCTTCAGCCGCCCCGCGCCGACGGTCGAGGCCAGCTCGTCCAGGGTGCGGTGCGCGCCGCCGGGTCCGGCAAGGTCGTGCCCGGCCGCGAAGACATGGCAGGTGTCCAGGCAGACGCCGAGTCTCGGATGGGCGTCCAGCTCCTCGAAGTACGGCCCCAGGTCCTCCACCAGGGAGCACAGCGAGGCGCCCTGGCCCGCGGTCGGCTCCAGCAGCAGGTACGGGTCGTCGTCACGGGTCAGCTCGTCCAGCAGCGGCAGCAGGTGCTCCCGTACCTGCCTCAGCGCCACCGCGCGCTGCCGTCCGCCGGTCGCGCTGCCGGTGTGCACGACCACGCCCAGCGCGCCGATCTCCCGGCCACGGCGCAACGAGTGCCGCAGGGACTCCACCGACCGCTCGACGGTCGCCGGGGTGTGGGACCCGAAGTTGATCAGGTACGGGGCGTGCACGTACGCCGGGATCGACGCCTCGGCGCAGGCCGCGCGGAACGCCTCGTCCTGGAGCGGGTTGCCGGCGGGGGTGGCCCAGCCGCGCGGATTGGCGACGAAGACCTGCACGGTCTCCGCGCCCAGGTCACGGGCGTAGGACAGACCGACGGAATGCAGACCGCCGGCCACGGGGACGTGGCTGCCGATCGGGTTGCGGGCGGGGCCGGACGGGTGACTCTTCACCCGTCAAGGGTGTCACGGACGCGTGCGTCACCCGGACGGCCCCCTCCGTCACCTGATCTTGAGGGTGATCGTCGAGCCCTTGGGCGCGGTCTCGCCGCCGTCCACCGACTGGTCCTTGACCGTGTCGCCGAACAGGCCCAGCAGACCGCGGTCCTCCTTCACCCCGAACCCGGCACCCTCCAGCTTGTCCCGTGCCTCGTCCACGCTGTCGCCGACGACGTCCGGCACCTCGACCATCTCCGGGCCCTTGGACAGCGTGAGGGTGACGGTGTCGCCCTCCGCGGCCTCACCGCCGGCGCCCGGGGCCTGCCGGGCGACCCTGCCCGCGTCGTGCTCGGAGTGGACCCGACCGTCGGCGATCTCCACCTTCAGCCCGGCCTCCTCCAGTTCCGCGCGCGCGTCCTCCGGGTCGTCGCCGGTCACGTCGGGCACGTCCACGGGGCTGCCCTTGCTCACCGTCAGCTTCACCGCGGTGCCCGCACGGACCTTGGTGCCCTTGCCCGGCTCGGTGGAGATCACCGCGTCCCTGGGCACGGAGTCGCTGAACTCGCGGGTCACCATGCCCGGCTCCAGGCCCTCGTCCTCCAGCAGCGACCGGGCCTCGTCGAGCCGGTAACCGTCCAGGTCGGGCACCCGCACGGTCTGCGGGCCCTTCGACACGGTCAGGGACACCGAGGCGCTGCCGCGGACGCGGGCGCCGGCCGCCGGGTCGGTGCTGATCACCTTGCCCCGCTCGACGGTGTCGCTGTACTCCTCCTTGACCTCGCCGACGTCCAGTCCGGTCTCGGCGAGCCGGTCACGGGCCTCCTGCTCGGTCTTCGACAGCACCGGCGGGACCTTGGTGAACTGCCCGGAGTTGATGTACCAGATGCCCGCGCCCAGGCCGAACACCAGCAGCACGGCCACGACGATCGCCGCCGGGCCGCGGTGCAGCGCCGTGCGGCGCCGGGGCGGCAGCGGGGGAGGGGACCGGAAGCGACTGGTGCGGTGCGCCCGGTCCGCGCCGTCGTCGTCCTCGTTCACCGGGAGGGGCCGCGGCACGGTGAGGGAGCGCGGGATGACGCTGGTGCGGTCGTCGGCGTTGTCGTGCTCCGCGGACAGCGCCTGCGGGGGCATCGCGTCGAGCTGCTCGTCGGTGAGCCGGCCGCGCACCTCGCGGGTCAGGGCGAACAGCGCCACCGCGTCGGCCGGGCGGACCTCGGCGTCGCGCGCGGTCGCCGCCGCGACCAGCGAGTCCAGCGCCGGCGCCAGACCGGGCACCACCGCGGAGGGCGGCGGCACGTCGTCGTGCAGGTGCTTGTAGAGGACGATCGCGGGGGAGTCGCCGTCGTGCGGCTTCTCGCCGGTCAGCATCTCGAAGAGCAGGATGCCGCAGGCGTACACGTCGACGCGGGGGTCGGCGGTGCCGTGCTCTATCTGCTCCGGGGCCAGGTACGCCACGGTGCCCAGCACCGTGCCCGTGCTGTTGGTGACCGTGTCCACCGAGCGGACCAGTCCGAAGTCGGCGACCTTGACCCGGCCGTCGTCCCCGATCAGCACGTTCTCCGGCTTCATGTCGCGGTGCACGAACCCCGCGCGGTGGGCGGCGCCCAGCGCGGCCAGCACCGGCTCCAGAATGTCCAGCGCGGCCCGCGCCTGCAGCGCCCCTCGCTCCCGCAGCACGTCCCGCAGGGTGCAGCCCGGGATGTACTCCATCGCCAGATAGACGTACCCCCCGTCGGCGCCCTGGTCGAACACCTGGACCACGTTGGGATGGGCCAGCCGGGCGACGGACTTGGCCTCGCGGATGAAGCGCTCCACGAAGCCGGCGTCGGAGGCCAGCGAGGGGTGCATCACCTTGAGCGCGAGGATGCGGTCGAGACGGGTGTCCAGGGCCCGGTAGACCGTGGCCATCCCGCCGACGGCGATCCGCGCCTCGACGCGGTAGCGGCCGTCGAGCACCTGCCCGACCAGCGGGTCCTGAAGGGTCGTGTCCACGCAGCGAGTCTACGAGTCCGCGACGACAGCCCCGGCCCGTTCAACCGCCGTTGGAGCGGACCTGTGACCTGTGTTACCCGACCGCGTCCGAAGGGCGACCGGCGCGCGGGCCGGGAGCGCACCCGGAACCCGTTCGTCCGTCATCGGAACGCGGGCCGTTCCGGGTCCAGCTCGGCCCGGCCCTCGACCGGCGAGGACGCCTGGGCGAAGTGGCGCCGGGGGATGCGCCCGGCCCGCCGCGCGAGCCGCCCCGCCTCCACCGCGCTCCGCATCGCGGACGCCATGAGCACCGGTTCCTGGGCACGGGTCACGGCGGACGCCAGCATCACGCCCGCGCAGCCCAGCTCCATCGCCAGCGCGGCGTCCGACGCCGTGCCGGCGCCCGCGTCCAGGATCACCGGCACCCCCGCGCGCTCCACGATCAGCTCGAAGTTGTGCGGGTTGCGGATGCCGAGGCCCGAGCCGATCGGCGAGCCCAGCGGCATCACGGCCGCGCAGCCCACGTCCTGGAGCTTCTGCGCCAGCACCGGGTCGTCGTTGGTGTACGGCAGCACCGTGAACCCGTCGTCGACCAGCGTCTCCGCCGCGTCCAGCAGCTCCACCGGGTCCGGCAGCAGGGTGCGCTCGTCCGCCACGACCTCCAGCTTCACCAGATCCGTGCCCAGCGCCTCCCGGGCCAGCCGCGCGGTGAGCACGGCCTCCCCCGCGGTGAAGCAGCCGGCCGTGTTCGGCAGCACCTCCACGCCCAGCTTCCGCAGCACCGACAGCACCGACCCCTGCACCGAGGGGTCCACCCGCCGCATCGCGACGGTCGTCAGCTCCGTGCCGGACGCCACCAGCGCCCGCTCCAGCACGTCGAGGCTCGGCGCCCCGCCGGTGCCCATGATCAGCCGGGACGTGAAGGTCCGGCCACCGAGAACAAGGGGATCGTCGGCCATGGTCAGCCTCCTTGGACGGCGGTGAGGACCTCCACCCGGTCCCCTTCGGACAGGGGGGTGGCGGGCCACTGCGCGCGCGGGACGACGGTTTCGTTGACGGCGGCGGCCACCCCGGAGGGCGCCGCGGTGAGCGACCTCACGACGAGGTCGAGGGCCGTGCCGGACGGGAACTCCCGCGGCTCGCCGTTGACGGTGACGGTGACCGTGGTGACCGGGGCGTTCATACGGACTGCTCCGCGAGGACGGGGGCGCCGAAGCGCCGGGGGGTGAACGGGAGGGCCTCGTCGGGCAGCTCGCCGGTGGTCAGCACCCGCGCCATGGCGTCGCCCGTGACGGGCGTCAGCAGCACACCGTTGCGGTGGTGCCCGGTGGCGAGCAGCAGCCCGTCGAGGCCGGTCGGGCCGAGCAGCGGCGCGTTGTCGGGGGAGCCGGGGCGCAGTCCCGCGAGTGTCTCCGTGAGCGGCAGTTCGGTGAGGCCGGGCACCAGTTCGTGGGCGTCGCGCAGCAGCTCGTAGACGCCGCCCGCGGTGACCGTGGTGTCCCAGCCCATCTCCTCGCTGGTCGCGCCGATCACCAGCTCGCCGCTCTCGCGCGGCACCAGGTAGACATGGCTGCCGCGCACCACCGCCCGCACCGTGCGGCTCAGGAACGGCTCGGGGCGGTCCGGCATCGTCAGCCGCAGCACCTGCCCCTTCACCGGCCGCACCGGCGGCAGTACGTCCGCTGGGACGCCCGCCAGCCGCCCGCTCCAGCTGCCGCCGGCCAGCACCACCTGCTCCGCGCCCAGCTCGCCGCCGTCCGCCGTGACCACGCCGGCGGCGCGGCCGCCGGTGACGACGAGCCGCTCGGCCCGGGCGCGGTGCAGCGTGACGCCGGCCCGCTCGCAGGCGGTCAGCAGCGCGGACGCCAGCCGGCGCGGATCGATCTGGTGGTCGCCGTCCACCCGCAGCCCGCCGCGCACACCCGGCGCGAGCATCGGCTCCAGGCGCCGGCATTCGCGTCCGGTCAGCCACTGCGAGTCCAGCCCTGAACGCTCGTGCAGGGCGTGCAGCTCGCGCAGATGGGCGCGGTCGTCGGCGTCCAGCGCCACGGCCAGGGTGCCGCAGCGGCGGTAGCCGAGGTCCTGGCCGGTGCAGTCGGACAGCTCGGCCGCGAAGTCGGGATAGCGGCGCGCCGAAGCCAGGTTGAGGCCGAGCAGCGTCTGCTCGCCGTGGTGCAGCTCGGTGACGGCGGCCAGCATCCCGGCCGCCACCCGGGCGGCGCCACCGCCCGGCTCGGGGTCCACGACCGTCGTGGCGAGACCGGCCTGCGCGGCCCGCCAGGCCGTCACCAGACCGATGATCCCGCCCCCGACGACGAGGACGTCTGCGGTACGCGTGGGCGACATGGGCGTCCAGCCCCTCCCTTCGCCGGCATGACCCGGATCAGGTTCGTACGGTCGGAGGCCGCCAGCCTCCCTCTCAGCCCGGTGCGTCCGGGCTCCCGCGAGTGCGTGTACGCGAGCCACCCTAGCCCGCGCCGTGCCGCACCCGTAAGGGACCCCGCGCGGCAGCGGTCCGGCGCGGCGGGCACGGGTGTCTATGGTGAGCGGGTGAGCGAGCAGACGCAGGAACCGGGAGGGGCCGCGCCACGCCGGGTCGTGGTGGCGGGCGCGGGCATGGCGGGTGTGCAGACCGCGGCGGCGCTGAGGGAGCGCGGCTTCGCCGGCGAGGTGACGCTGATCGGCGCGGAGCCCCACCAGCCGTACGACCGGCCGCCGTTGTCCAAGGCGGTGCTGCTGGGCACCGCCGAGAGCTCCGCCTTCGACGTGGACTTCGAAGAGCTCGGGATCGAGCTCCGGCTGGGCTGCGAGGTGACCGGCCTGCGCCCCGGCGACCACGAGCTGGACACGGAGGCCGGGCCCGTCCCGTACGACGTGCTGGTGATCGCCACCGGCGCGGAACCGCTGCGGCTGCCCGGCGCGGAGGGCGTGCCCGGCGTGCACCTGCTGCGCACCCTGGACGACGCCGAACGGCTGCGGCCCGTGCTCGCCGGCCGGCACGACATCGTGGTCGTCGGCGCCGGCTGGATCGGCGCGGAGTTCGCCACGGCCGCCCGGGAGGCGGGCTGCGCGGTCACCGTCGTGGAGGCCGAGGAACGGCCGCTGGCGGGCGTGCTGCCCGCGGAGGTGGCCGCGCCGATGACCGGCTGGTACGCGGAGGCCGGCGTCACGCTGCGCACCCACGCGCGCGTGGCGCGCGTCGAGCCCGGCGCCGTGCTCCTCGACGACGGCACCCGGCTGCCCGCCGGCGCGGTCGTCGTCGGCATCGGCGCCCGCCCCGCCACCGCCTGGCTGGCCGGGTCCGGGATCGCCCTCGGCACGCACGGCGAGGTCGTCGCCGACGCGCACCTGGCGACCTCCCTGCCTGACGTGTACGCCGTCGGCGACTGCGCGTCCTTCCCGTCCGCCCGCTACGGCGAGCGCCTCCTCGTCCACCACTGGGACAACGCCCTCCAGGGGCCGCGCACGGTCGCCGCGAACATCGTCGGCGGGCCTGAGGAGCGTGAGGCGTACGACCCGGTGCCGTACTTCTGGTCCGAGCAGTTCGGCCGGTTCGTGCAGTACGCCGGACACCACGCGGACGCCGACCGCACGGTGTGGCGCGGCGGCCCGGCCGGCCCGGCGTGGAGCGTGTGCTGGCTGCGCGGAGGCCGGCTGGTCGCGCTGCTCGCGGTGGGGCGGCCCCGGGACCTGGCGCAGGGGAGGCGGCTGATCGAGTCGGGCGCCGCGCTGGACCCGGAGCGGGTGGCGGACCCGGCGCGGCCGCTGAAGTCGGCGACGGTCTGACCGACTCGCCCGCGTGGTGGGACGGGGCTGGCTTCCGACTGTCGGTGCCAGGTGGCAGGCTTGTCCCGTGACCGAGATTGACGCAAAGATCGATGCTCTCGTCCCCGCCTGGCTCACCCTCCCCGACATCGCCGAGAAGCTCGGCGTCGAGGTGACGCGCGTCCGGCAGCTGGTCAAGGAGGGCCAGCTCATCGCCGTGCGCCGGGGTGAGAACCGCGCGCTGCACGTCCCCGCCGCCTTCATCGACGGGGACAAGGTCGTCAAGGGCCTGACCGGGACCCTGACGCTCCTGCGGGACGACGGCTTCACGGTCGAAGAGATGCTGGAGTGGCTCTTCACCCCCGACCCCAGCCTGCCGGGCACGCCCGCGCAGGCCCTCGCGGAGAACCGCGGCACGGAGGTGAAGCGCAGGGCCCAGGCCCTCGCGGTCTGACCGACGTTCCCGTAACCCCTCAGGGACGCGGCGCCCCCACTCCCTGAGGGGCGCGGGGAACTGCGTGCTCAACCCCGCGCACCCGCAGCCGACGGACCGTGCGCCGCCGAAGCCCGCACGGCCCGAGGGACGTCCAGGTGACACCCTCAGGGGCGCGGGGAACTGCGCGCCCAGCCCCCATGCACCCGCAGCCGACGGGCCGTGCGCCGCCGAAGCCCGCACGGCCCGAGGGACGTCCAGGTGACACCCTCAGGGGCGCGGGGAACTGCGCGCCCAGCCCCCGTGCACCCGCAGGGGACAGCCCCGACCCGCCCGGAGGCGGCGAGCCGCCGCTCCCGGGGCTCGCGTGCCGACAGGCACCGCATAGGGTTCCGGGCGGCGGGCTCGGGCCGTGACGGGCGGGCCGGGGCCGCCGACGGCGCGGGTTCGTCCGGCCCCGCCGACGCGATCGACCCCGGGGGAAACCCATGACCGCCGCGACCGACAGCCCGCGCGACCGCCTCGCCGACGCCCGCGTCTACCTCTGCACCGACGCCCGCAGGCGCCAAGGCGACCTGCCCCAGTTCCTGGATGCCGTCCTCGCCGCCGGCGTGGACATCGTGCAGCTGCGCGACAAGGGCATGGAGGCCGCCGAGGAGCTGGAGCACCTGGCGGTCCTCGCCGACGCCTGCGCCCGGCACGGCAAACTGCTCGCGGTCAACGACCGCGCCGACGTCGCCCACGCGGCCCGCGCCGACGTCCTCCATCTGGGTCAGGGCGACCTGCCCGTGCCCGCCGCCCGCGCGATCCTCGGCGACGGACCACTGATCGGCCGTTCCACGCACGCCGAGGACGAGGCCGCCGCGGCCGCCGTCCAGCCCGGCGTGGACTACTTCTGCACCGGACCCTGCTGGCCCACCCCCACCAAGCCCGGCCGCCCCGCGCCCGGCCTGGACCTCGTCCGGTACACCGCCGGGCTCGGCACCGACCGCCCGTGGTTCGCGATCGGCGGCATCGACCTCGCCAACCTCGACCAGGTGCTGGACGCCGGAGCCCGCAGGGTGGTCGTGGTCCGCGCCCTCACCGAGGCGGACGACCCGGCCGCCGCGGCCGCCGAGCTGGCCAGGCGCGTACGCGAGGCCGCGGACGCCGGCTGACCGGCGTCACCGGCGCCCGGCCCCGGCGTCTCAAGTTTGTCCACACTGTGGACAGCAAGTCGGCAAATCAGACAAATATCCCGCTTCTGGTGGGGGAGCCGTCCACCCGTGGCTACGCTGCCCCTATGGCCCTCGGAACCGCATCCACCAGGACGGACCGCGCACGCACCGTGCGCGACATGCTCGCCGGCGGGAAGACGACGTACTCCTTCGAGTTCTGGGCCCCCAAGACGGAGAAGGGCGAGCGGAACCTCTGGAACGCGCTCCGCAGGATCGAGGCCGTCGCGCCCAGCTTCGTCTCCGTCACCTACGGCGCAGGCGGCTCCACCCGGGCCGGCACGGTGAAGGCGACCGAGCAGATCGCCGCCGACACCACGCTCACCCCGGTCGCGCACCTCACGGCGGTGGAGCACTCCGTCGCCGAACTGCGCAACATCATCGGCCAGTACGCCGACGCCGGGATCCGCAACATGCTGGCCGTGCGCGGCGACCCGCCCGGCGACCCGATGGGCGAGTGGGTCCCGCACCCCCAGGGCCTCACCTACGCGGCCGAACTGGTGCGTCTCATCAAGGAGTCGGGCGACTTCTGCGTGGGCGTCGCCGCCTTCCCCGAGATGCACCCGCGGTCCGCGGACTGGGACACCGACGTCGCCCACTTCGTGGACAAGTGCCGGGCCGGCGCGGACTACGCGATCACCCAGATGTTCTTCCAGCCCGAGTCGTACCTGCGGCTGCGTGACCGAGTCGACGCGGCGGGCTGCGACACGCCTGTGATTCCCGAGGTCATGCCTGTGACCAGCGTGAAGATGCTGGAACGGTTGCCAAAGCTCAGTAATGCGGTGTTCCCCGACGCCCTGAAAGAGCGGATCCTCACAGCGAAGGACGATCCGGCGGCGGTACGCTCCATCGGTATCGACTTCGCCACGGAGTTCTGTGCGCGGCTGCTGGCCGAAGGAGTGCCCGGTCTGCACTTCATCACGCTCAACAACTCCACGGCGACGCTGGAAATCTACGAGAACCTGGGTCTGCACCACCCGCCGCAGGCCTAGACCGGTCGCACGCGCATACGACACACTGCGTAACGACCACTGGGAGAGGGGCGTACATGGGCTGGACGGTCCTCTACATCGCGTTCGGCATCGTCGCGCTGTGGTTGCTGGGTGAGGTGCTGCTGCAGTACAAGGCGCGCCTGCGCTGGCGGCTGCTCGCCTTCGTCGGGTTCCTCGGCGTCGTGTTCGGCGTGCTGATCCCGTCCGTGGTGGTGATCGGACTGGGTGCCGCGGCCTTCGCCGTCGGGCAGACCTACGTCACGCTGTCGTTCCGCCGCGGCTTCCAGGCCGGCTGGGCGGTCAACGCGCCGATGCTGTCCGCCGTGAAGAGGCGTCGCGACGAACCGACCCTGGAGGTCACCGACCTCGAGGCGTCCGGCGACCGCGCCGACGCGTCCGACACCGGCCCCGTGACGGCCGGTTACGGCGCCGACGACGACTACGACCGCGACGACGTCTTCACGCCCGCCGCCGACCGTCAGACGGCCGCGGAGTCCACCGCCGTCTACGAGCCGCAGCCCCTGCCCGACGACACCGGCTCCTACGGCGTCTACGGTGAGCAGGGCTACGCGGGCCAGAACCAGTACGCGGACCAGAACCAGTACGCGGGCCAGGACCAGTACGCCGCGGCCGCGGAGACCGCCGACCCCAACTACGCCTACGACTACTCCGGTTACGGGCAGCAGCAGGGCTACGACACCGGCCAGCAGTACGCCGCGTACTCCGACCCGTACATCGGAAACACCACCTACGGCGGCGGCACGTACGACACGGGCTACACGGACCAGCAGTACGCCCAGCAGGGCTACACGGCCCAGGACCCCTACGCGACGGGCGGTTACGGCGGCGAGACCCCCGCCGGCGGTCTGTGGGTGCCGCAGCAGCGCAGCGCCGACGACCCGTACGGCGGCGAGCTCCCGCCGGAGCAGCAGTACCCGTACCAGGACGGCGGCCGGCAGCAGGGCACCCAGGGCAACGGGTACGACGAGCAGTACCGCTACTGAGCGGGCGGGCGGTCACGGACGGCCGAGGGTCTCCTCAACCGCCCGCGCCGCGGCCCGCGTTCACTGCGAGCCGCGGAACTCCGGCCCCTCCACGATCAGTCCGGCGACCAGCGCCCCCGACATCCCGGCATGCGGCAGGCCGCCGCCGGGGTGCGACCAGCCGCCGACGGTGAACAGCCCCGGCAGCCGTGTGGTGTTGGACGCGTGCAGGAACCGGCCGTCCGCCGCGGCGAGCGCCGGCGCCGGCACCGCGCCGCCCTCCGCGCCCGTCTCCCGCGCGACGTCCTGAGGCGTGCGCACCTCGTGCCACAGCAGCCGGTCCCGCAGATCCGGCACCGCCCGCGCGGCGGCCGTCACCATCCGCTCCGCGAACTCCTCGACGCCCTCCGCCCCCGCGGGCGTCACCGCCGTCACCGTCACCGCCTCGTGCGCGGCGTCCGGGACCAGCGCCGGGTCGTCAGGCCGCAGCACCGTCACCGTCGGCTCGGCGGGCAGTCCGCCGCCTGACAGCGCGTCCAGCTCCGCCGTACGGTCCCGGGTGTGCACCACCGTCCGGTGCGGGGTGCCCTCCGGGCGGGCCCCGCGCAGTGCCAGCAGCACCGTCGTCCGGCTCGCCCCCTCCCGCCGGGCGGGCGCCTCGCCCTCCCCGCGGGGCCGCGTGCCGCACATCCGCTCCAGCAGCCCGGGGCCCACCCCCGCGACCACCAGGTCCGCCTCCACCGCCGTGCCGTCGGCGAGCTCCACGCCCGCCGCCCGGCCGTCCTTCTCCCGCACTGCGGTGACCTCCACGCCGAAGTGGAACTCCACCCGGCGGGCCAGGCACCGCTCGTACATCGCCCGCGCCAGCTCCCGCAGCCCGCCGCGCACGTACCAGGTGCCGAAAGCGTGCTCCATGTACGGCAGCACCGCCGCGCTCGCCGGAGTGGCCCGCGGGTCCAGGCCGAACGCCAGGGCGTGGCTCTCGAGGAGAGCCCGCAGCCGCGGGTCGCGCAGCTCCCAGTCGCCTACCTCCGACAGCGTGGCCGCCCTGCGCAGGCGCAGCAGCCGCCGGTGCGGGACCGCCGGGTAGGGCTCGCGCTCGGCCAGCACCTGCCAGTTGGGCCACAGCGGCTCCTCCAGCAGCGGGCGGCGAGCCCGGTCCCAGGCCTCGCGGGCCCGCACCAGGAAGTCGCCCCAGCGCCGCGCCGCGTCCGCGCCCAGCGCCTGCTCCACGGCGGAGACCACACCCGCCCGGGAGGCGTTCGGCAGGGACACCCGGGTGCCGTCGGCGAAGACGTGGTGCGACGACGGGTCGGCCTGCACCAGCTCGACGCACTCCTCCAACGGCTCCCGGCCCGTCTTCACGAACAGGTCCCGGTAGACGGCCGGCAGCGGCAGCAGCCCGGGCCCGGTGTCGAAGGCGAACCCATCCCGCTCCCGGCGGCGCAGCGCACCGCCGTACGTCTCCGTCCGCTCGTACACCGCCACCCGGTGGCCCGCGACGGCCAGCCGGGCGGCGGCCGCCAGCGCGCCCGCGCCGGCGCCGATCACCGCAATCCGTGCCATGTCAGGGACTTTATCCGCCGCCGGCAGGGGCTCGTTCCCGAGTATCCGCGCCCCCGTGGCGTGACCGTGCGGGCGCAGGCCGTGGTGGGCCCGGGTGCGCAGGCGTGAGTACAGGTACCTAGCCGGCGAGATGAGTACGGCGGCGGATGGGCCCGGACCAGCGGGAACGGGAGAGTGGAGACCACGGAGAGGGGGCCCGGGCCCACGGCACCGGCGACACGGGGCGCCGGAGCGGGGACCGGCCCGCGATCCGCTCCTTCCGCCGGCGCCGCCGGCGGGAGCGAGGCACGGGGGACCCGGGGGAACGACCGCAACGGGGGTTCAACGGGGGGACGTACGGGGGATCACGGGGGACACGGGGGAACAGGGAGGCGCCGGCCCGGCCGGTGGCCCGCGGGGGACGCGGCCACCGACCGACCGGCGCCTTCGCGTGTCCGGCGCCCGGCGGACTACCCGCGGCCGCTGACCCGGCCCTGCAGCAGCCGCGACAGCGCCGCGTGCACGTCGTCCAGGGACCGCTCCGGCTGGAACGACTTCCAGTCCAGCGCCGCCACCAGCACCATGCCCACCAACGCGGCCGCCGTCAGCGGCACGTCGATCTCCTCGCTGAACTCCCCGGCCGCCACGCCCTCGCGCAGCACCCCCTCGACCACCGCCACGGCCTGCTGCCGCACCACCATCAGCGTGGACTGCCAGGCCCGGTTGGTGCGCCACAGCTCCGCCACGTACAGCTGGGTGAAGGCCGGGTAGCGGTCGATGAACACCAGCCCCGCCCGGATCATGGCGTCCAGGGCGTCGACCTTGCTGCCGCCCTCCCGCTCCGTCCGCTCGGCCGCCTCCCGCAGCGAGGCGGTCAGCAGGCCGACCCCGTGCCGCAGCAGCTCCTCGAAGAGGACCGACTTGCTCGCGAAGTTGTAGTAGACGGTGCCCTTCGCGACGCCCGCCCGCTCGGCGATCTCGTCCACGGTGGTGGCGGAGAACCCCTGCTCGGCGATGAGCGTGACGGCCGCCTCGTAGAGCTTCTGCCGGGTGGCCTCGCGGCGGGCGCTGCCGCCCGGCGTGGTGCTGCTGCGTTCCATGGCCCCGATTCTCACAGGAGCTCCGGCCGGCCGGTTCACAGGCTCAGCTCCGGGTGCAGCCGGTCGAGCGTCCACACCTGCCGGCGGCGGGCCGACAGCGCGGTCAGCGCGAGCGCGCCGGCGGTGAAGGCCGCCAGCACCGCGCAGGCCGTCCACACGGGCCCGAGCCCGCCGCCCGAGATCAGCCGCCGCAGCGCCTCCACGACATGGGTCATCGGCAGGAACGGGTGCAGCGCGTTGAAGAAGCCCGGACTGGTCTGCACGGGGTACGTGCCGCCCGCCGAGGTGAGCTGGAGCATCAGCAGCGCCAGCACCAGGATCCGGCCGGCCGCGCCGAAGCGGGCGTTCAGCCACTGCACGAGCGCCGCGAAGCACGCCGTCACCAGGAACAGGAAGCCCACCGTCCCGGCCGCCCGCGCCATCTGCAGCCCGAGCCCCCAGTGCAGCACCGACATCAGTGCCACCGTCTGCAGCACCCCGATCGCCACCACCGGCAGCCAGCCCGCCAGCGCGATCCGCCAGGCGGACGCCCCCGCCGCGAGCGCCCGCCGGTTCATCGGCGCGATCAGCATGTACGCCACCATCGCGCCCACCCACAGCGACAGCGGGATGAAGTACGGGGCGAAACCGGTGCCGTAGTTGGGCGCCTTGTGCAGGTCGCGGGAGACCAGCCGCACCGGGTCGGCCATCACCTCGGTGCGCTCGTCGCGCTCGGCCTCGTCGTAGTCGGGGATCTGCCCGGCGCCCTCGTGCAGACCGCCGGCCAGCTCCTCGGAGCCGTCGACCAGCTTGAAGAGTCCGCCGCTCAGGTCGTCCGCGCCCGTCTTCAGCCTGCCGACGCCCTTGTCCAGGTCCCGGGCGCCCGTCTCGGCGGTGGCAAGACCCTTGTTGAGCTTCTTCGCCCCCGCCGCGACCTTGCCGGCGCCGGTGTTGAGCTTGTTGATACGGCTGACGGCGTCGTCGAGGTCCTCGGAGAGGTGCGGGGCGCGGCCGGCGAGCGCACGCGCCTGCTTCTCCAGGGTGGCGAGGTGCCCGTCGAGCTTCTTCAGGTCCGCGCGGTGCCCGGTGACCAGGTCACTGACGTCGTCCGCGACGGACGAGGCGGTCGCCGCCGCCTCCTTGGCCTTCTTCAGCTCCGGGCAGGCCGGGTCGGGTTCGCCGGCGTCCTCGCAGCGCTCGCGGTGGAGCGTGTCCAGGGTGCCGGACGCCTCACGGGCGTCCTTCGCGGCGGCGGGCGCCTTCTCCGTCAGCGCGTCCAGGTCGTCCCGCAGCTGTCCCGCCGTGTCGGCGACGAAGCCTGCCGTCTCCCCGATGGCCTTCTCGTTCTTCTTCAGGAACGGGCCCGCCTCCGCGTTCAGCGCGTTCACCTTCTCGGCGAGGCGGCGCGTGCCGTCCGCGACCTTCCCGGAGCCGTCCTCCAGGGTGCCCGCGCCCTTGTGCAGGTCCTTCAGGCCCCTGGCCAGCTTGCCGCTGCCCGCGCGGGCGTCCTTCAGCCCGTCGACGAGGTCCTTGGAGCCCTCCTCCGCCTTGCCGATGCCGCCGTTCAGCCTGTCGGCGCCCTCGGCCGCCTTCACCGTCTCTCCGTGCAGGTCGGAGAAGGAGACGAAGATCTGGTCCAGGAAGGACCGGGAGGTCTTGGTGGACGCGGCCCGCCGCACCTCGCCGAAGACCGTCCGGGAGATCTGCCCGACGATGTAGTTGTTCGCGTCGTTGGTGCGCACCTGGAGGGCGCCGGTCTCGGGCGAGTCGCCCGAACTGGAGGCGATACGACGGCTGAAGTCGGCCGGCACGGTGAGGGACAGGTAGTACGTGCCGTCCTCGACCCCCCGCCGGGCCTCTTCCTCGCCCACCTCCCGCCAGTCGAAGGCGGAGCTGTCGTGCAGGCCCTCGGCGATGTCGTCCCCGGCCGTGATCCGCTTGCCGTTCGCCGTTGCTCCCTCGTCCGCGTTCACGAGGGCCACGGGGATCCGGTCGAGACGGCCGTACGGGTCCCAGAACGACCACAGGTACAGGGCGCCGTAGAGCAGGGGCAGCACCAGCAGGGCGACGAGCGCGGCGCGCGGGAGGGTGCCGCGGCCGAAGCGCCGCAGCTCAAGAGCGGCCAGTCGCGGCGATCGCATCGTCGGCGGCCTCCTTTCCGTGGTGGGTGGCCCGGTCGGCGGACCCGTCGGTGGCGGACTCGGCGCCGGCGGCCCGGCCGGTGGCCACGGCCTCGTCGGACTCACCGGTCTCGTGCGGGACGGCGTCGGGGCCGTCCGCGGTACGGGCCGGGTCCGCCGCCGGGGCGACGCCGGTCTCCGTGCCGGTGCCGGCGGGGGAGTCGCCGGGCTCGTCGCCGGCGTGGGAGGCGTCGGTGCCGTCGCCGGTGCTGGCGGCGGGCCCGTCGGTCCCCGTGCCGCCGGACCGGTCCGCGCCCGTGCGGACGACCACCGCGTCGGACGGCGGCTCGCTGCACACGGCCAGCACCGTGACCCCCGTGCCGGCGACGGACCGCAGCAGCTCCCACATCTCCTGCCGCTCGCCGGCCGACAGCTTCAGGTCGGCGTCGTCGATCCCGAGCAGCCGGGGACGCCCCAGCAACGCCAGCGCCAGCGACAGCCGCAGCGCCTCCAGCCGCTCCAGGTCCCGCACCGCGGTCCGCCCGCCCTTGGGCAGGGCGGACAGGTCGAGCCCGGCGGTGGCCAGCGCCCCGTCGATGTGCCGGCGCCGCTCCCGCCGCCGCTCGGCGCGCGGCCGCAGCAACTGCCGGGGCCGGGGGAGCGCGCCCCCGAAGCGCCGCCGCAGCAGCTCCTGCTCGCGCAGATGCTCGGCCACGGTGAGCGCCGGGTCCAGGTCGGTCACCCCGGCCACGTGCGCCAGGGCGCTGCGACGCCGCACGGCGGCCATGCGCCGGGGCAGTTCAAGACCGCCGACGACGGCCCGCCCCTCCGTCGGCCTCATGCGTCCGGTGAGCGTGAGCAGCAGACAGGTGCGGCCCGTGCCGGACGGCCCGGCCACCGCGATCAGCGCGCCGGGCCCGGCGTCGGCCGACACGTCGCGGAAGGCCCACCCCCGTGGTCCCTTCAGGCCGAGGCCGTCGGCCACGACGGCGAGTCCGCTCGGATCGTCCACGAATCCCCCTGAACGTGCGGGAACATCTTTTGAACTGACTGGTCAGTGCAAAAGTTAGCTCGAACGGGCGGACGAGGCAACGCCGCAGGTCAGAACGGATTGTCAGTGCCATACCGCACGATGTGCACATACGGCACTTGCCTCATGGCGTGCCGTCACGAAGACGACAGGAGGTTCGTCATGGCCCACTCGTCCGCAGCCGCCGCCCGTCGGCGCCGCGCAGCCGGCCCTGCCCCCTCACTGAACAACGGCCCGGCCGGCGACATCCACCCGGTGCTGCGCCGCGCCGCGGCCCCGCCCGCCGCCCTCGACCTGCTCGCCCAGGCCCGTGCCGGACTCGACGAGGCCGCCGTCCTCGACACCCCCAACGAGCGCTACGCGACGGCCCACCTGGCCGCCCTGCGCACCGCCGCCGCCGTGCTCGCCGCCCGGGGCAGGCCCGAGACCTCGCCCCGGGCCCGGGCGAAGATACGAAGCGCGTGGGAGGTGCTCCCGGAGATCGCGCCCGAACTCGCCGAGTGGAGCGCCCTGTTCGCCTCCGGGGCCCGGCGCCGTGCCAGGGCCGAGGCGGGCATCCAGGGCGCGGCGACCGTCCGGGACGCCGACGACCTGATCCGGGACGTGGCGATGTTCCTGCGCCTGGTCGAGCGGATGCTGGTGCTCCAGCCGGTGCTGCCCCAGCCCCGCCCCGACCAGGACGACGGCCCGGACACCGCCCCGCGCGGCGGCCTGCCCGACGCGGGCTGACCCGGAGGCCACCGGGTGACGGCGGGCCGCGGCGCAGGCCATAGGGTGGACAGCGCCTGAAACCCGATCGCCCCGCCCCACCCCAGGCGGTGCCCCGCCGAGGAGTCACCACCGTGTCGGACCCGATGCGCCCCCGCGCCGCTCTCCGTACCGCCGTTGTCTGGGACGTCCTCCAGGACGCCCTGGAACGCAGGGTCAAGGCCACCGGACGGCAGGCCCTGGACGTCCTCGACACCGGCGGCGGCAGCGGCAACTTCGCCGTTCCCCTGGCCCGGCTGGGTCACCGGGTGACCGTCGTCGACCCCAGCCCCAACGCCCTGTTCGCCCTAGAGCGCCGCGCCGCCGAGGAGGGCGTCGCCGAGCGGGTGCACGGCGTGCAGGGCGACGCCCGCGGCCTCTTCGACGTCGCCGAGCGCGGCGGCTACGACGTCGTGCTGTGCCACGGCGTCCTGGAGTACGTCGACGACCCGGCGGAGGGCGTGCGCAACACGGTGGCCGCCCTGCGCCCCGGCGGCGTCCTCAGCCTGCTCGCCGCGGGCCTGGGCGGCGCGGTCCTCGCCCGTGCCCTCGCCGGCCACTTCACGGAGGCCCGGCAGGCCCTCGGTGACCCGAACGGCCGATGGGGCGAAGGCGACCCGGTACCGCGCCGCTTCACCGCCGAGCAGCTCACCGGACTGGTGCGCGGCGCGGGCCTGGAGGTCGGCGCGGTGCACGGGGTCCGCGTCTTCTCCGACCTCGTCCCGGGCGTCCTGGTCGACACCGAGCCCGGGGCGATGGAGGCGCTGCTGAAGCTGGAGGCCGCCGCGGCCGAGCTCGCCGCGTTCCACTCCGTCGCCACGCAGCTTCATGTGCTCGGTGAGGCCGGCGAGGCCGCCGGGGCCTGAGCGGCCGCCGTGACACGGCGCTGATCAGCGGCGCGCCCGGCGGCCCCGGGGCGCATGGACTGTGCCACAGGCCCCCCGAATGGCGGCTCGGAGCCGTATGATCGAGGGAGACCGCCCGGCATGACGGGTCGGCCGCCGGGGAATGACAGCCTCAGCGGACCGGTGCGTGATGGCGGACACCGGTCGGCAATTGGCGCAGAGGGGCGGGTTTCACGGGGGCGATTCCCTGCCTATCCTGAAGGGACCCCCCGGGTCGCCCCGGCGACTGCACGATGAGGAGGACTCCGTGCCGCTCTCGGAGCACGAGCAGCGCATGCTCGAGCAAATGGAGCGAGCGCTGTACGCCGAAGATCCCAAGTTCGCGACGGCGCTCGAGGGAAGCGGGCTGCGTACGTACACCCGGCGACGGGTCTACCAGGCGGTCGCGGGCTTCCTCGTAGGTATTGCGCTCCTCATGGCCGGTATGGTCGCCCAGCAGGTGTGGCTCAGCGTCGTGGGCTTCCTCGTGATGCTGGGGTGCGCCGTACTCGCGGTGACCGGGTGGCGCAAGGCGCCCAAGCCGGGTGAGCAGGCCCCGGGGGCGGCAGCCGCCCCGCGGGCGGGCCGCCAGGGGAGAGCGCGGCGCTCGATGATGGACCGCATCGAGGAGCGGTGGCAGCGTCGGCGCGACGAGCAGGGCGGCGGCCACTGAGGCCTGCGTAGTCTTCGGTTCAGGGGTGTCCACCCGCACGGGTGGGCACCCCTGAGTCGTCCCTGCGAAACCCTGCGGGTGCATGGCGGTTTCTTCGCGCAGTTCCCCGCGCCCCTGGGGTGTGTTCCACGCGTTCCCGAGTTGTGTCTGCGGGCACGTCGTGGTTTCTCGCGCAGTTCCCCGCGCCCCTACGGGGCGCTGTCGCTGCCGGCGCCTTCAAGGGCGCGGGGAACCGCGCGGACGGCCCGGGGCGGTCCGCGGCCGCCGGTGAGACCTCAGCCGCGCTGGCGCGTAGGCAGATGCCAGTCAGGGCGGAGGGCGACCACACGGTCCCGGAGGGACACCCAGCGGTCGGACACCGCCCACACCACCCGCACGGCCGACCGCGGCGCCAGCACCGCCCGCAGACGGCCCGCCCGGGACGCCGAGTCCCGCAACGCCCCCGACGCGCGCCACACATCCTCCGCCAGCCCCTCAGCCGGCAGCGGCCGAGGCGCGTACAGCACCTGCTCCACCGCCCCCGCCAGCCTCCGCACCGACGCCGCCGCGTCCCCTTCGAGCCCGCCCGTCCGCACGATGCGGTCGGCGGCCCCGCGCGGGGTCAGCGACTCGTCCGGCACGATCCCGTGGTCCCAGGCCGTGTCCGTCAGCTCCTCCCAGGCGGCCAGCACACTCGGAGCGATGTCCTCCTCCGTGCGGCCGTGGCCGCCCAGCCGGACCGCGCGCATCCGCGTCCGCCACAGCAGCGGCGACAGCGGCAGGGCCAGCACCAGCAGTCCGGCCAGCGCCCACAGCAGCACCACGTGCCACTTCGGGCCGTCGCCGTCCGTCGGCAGGGCCGCCTGCGGCGACTCGCTCTCGCAGGACCCCGGGTCACCGCCGTCCGCCCGGCAGTCGGTGCTCTGCGACGGCTGCGCCGACGGGTCGGCGGGCGCGGCCTGCGAGGGCCGGGCCGGATCCGCGGGCCCGTTGTCCTCGACGTCCTGCACGGTGTAGTCGGGCGTGGATCCCCGGGTCGGGGTCGGCTCGAACCGCGTCCAGCCCACGCCCTCGAAGTACAGCTCGGGCCAGGCGTGGGCGTCCCGCATCGCGACCGAGACGGTGCCGTCGGCCTGCGGGGTGCCGGGCGCGAAGCCCACCGCGATCCGCGCCGGGATGCCCAGCGACCGCGCCATGGACGCCATCGCGAACGAGTAGTGCACGCAGAAGCCCCGCTTGTCCTTCAGGAAGCGGGCGACCGCCTGCGAGCCGCTGCCGACGTCGACCTGGGTGTCGTACTGGAACTCCCCGCTCAGCGTGAACCAGTCCTGCAGCATCACCGCGCGGTCGTAGTCGCTCTTGGCGCCGTCCGTCACGTCACGGGCGGTCTCGGCCACCACGGAGGGCAGCGAGTCGGGCAGGTCGGTGTACTCGCGCAGCAGATCGGCCGGCGGCTCAGGGGCCTCGGCCAGCTGCTCCGCCGTGGGACGCACGTCCAGGCTGCGCACCTCGTACGTCAGGCCGCGCGTGTTCTGCCCGTGGTCGCCGACCAGCGTCATACCGACCGGCTCGTACCGCCAGTCGCCCTGCACGCTCACCCGGCTCGGCGGGTACGGCATCGGCAGCCACGTCTGGCCGTACCACTTCGCGACCGAGACCGACGTGCCGACCTCCGTGAACTCCACGTCCGGGCCGAGTCCCGGCGGGGCCGGGAAGCCCTCGGGCACCTGGGTGATCGCCCGCTTCGACGGCTTCCACGTGGTGCCGTCGAAGTCGTCCAGGGACACGATGCGCAGATACAGGTCCGAGGTGTTCTCCATCTCGGTGCGCACCGAGAACACCGCGCGGTCGTCGTCGTTGTTCAGCGAGTCGCGCAGCGACACCAGCGGGTTCACCGCGGAGATCGTGCCGCCCCCGCCGACGCCCGCGCCCACGCCCCGGCCGTTCGGGTCGAGCAGGCCGCCGTCCATCGCGGGCAGCGCCAGCGGCACCACCAGGGCGATGCCCAGCGCCACCACCCCGATCCGGTGCCCGAACCGGGCCGGCGCCGGCGCGCCGGGCATCTCCCGGCTCCGGCCGCGGGGCGGCCCGGCGAACACCCGGCCCCACTGCGAGAGCCGGTCCCGGCCCTCGGCGAGCAGCAGCATCAGATAACCGGCCGCGGCCAGCAGGAACCACAGCCACTCGATGCCGTTGTCCGTCAGGCCCGCGGCCACCGAGTACAGGGCGAGCAGCGGCAGTCCGGCCGGGGCCGCGCTGCGGAAGGTCACCGCGAGCACGTCCACCAGCAGGCCGATGACCAGCACCCCGCCGACCAGCATCAGCCGGATGCCGTCGCTCAGCGGCGCCGGTATCGCGTACCGGTTGACGTCCTGGCCGCCCTGCTCCAGCAGCTGCCCGAAGAAGCGCAGCGCGTCCGGGCCGGGTATCAGCCCGGCGACGGCGTGCTCCCGCGCGAACAGCAGCGTGAGCAGCATCAGCGTGACGACGACCTGCGCCGTCACCGTCAGCGGCCGCGCCAGCGGCACCCGCCTCGCCGCCGCGCCCACGCCCGCCTGCACGCCCAGCAGCAGCGCCGCCTGGAGGATCCAGGCGGTCGACTCCACCAGCGGCAGCAGGGCGCAGGCCGCCAGCAGGGTGGCCGCCCACGCGCGCACGGTGAGCCTGGCCAGTGAGCTGATCACGGTCCCTCCCCACCGCTCGCCGCCACCAGGCCCGAGCGCTCACGGTCCGCCTGCCGCCACAGCCGCTCCAGCGAGGCGCCCCGCGGCACCCCCACGGCGGTCCAGCCCGACTCGCGCAGCATCCGCAGGTGCTCCTCGCCCGGCCGCGCGTCGGGGCCGGGCACGTCGGACGGCTCCCGCAGCCAGTCGTCGCTGTCCAGCAGGAACGCGACGGCGCCGCCGCTGCGCTGCCGCATCCGGGCCAGCACGGCGGCCTGCTCGTCGTCCAGGTCGCCGAGGAACGCCACCAGCAGGCCCTCGCTGCCGGACCGCAGCACGTCGTAGGCGCGGGACAGGCCCTCCTCGTCGGAGTGGTCCACCACGGCCAGCGTGTCCATCATCAGCCCGGCCGCGTCCGCCGACTCCTGGTGCACCCCAGAGAAGCCGTCGGCGCCCTCTCCGGGCACCGAGTCGCCGGTGTCCGTCACCAGCCGCACCGAGAAGCCCCGCTCCAGCATGTGCACCAGCACCGAGGCCGCGCCCGACACCGCCCACTCGAACGCCGAGTCCGGCCCGGCGCCCTCGTAGGCGATGGCGCGGGTGTCCAGCAGCACCGTGCAGCGGGCGCGCTGCGGCTGCTCCTCGCGGCGCACCATCAGCTCGCCGTAGCGGGCGGTGGAGCGCCAGTGGACGCGGCGCAGGTCGTCGCCGTAGCGGTAGCCGCGGGGGATCACGTCGTCCTCGCCGGCCAGCGCCAGCGAGCGCTGCAGCCCGTCGCCGTACCCCTTGGACTCGCCGCTCAGCCGCACCGGTGGCAGCGCCTCCACCCGGGGCGTCACCGTGAGCGTGTCGTACGAGGAGAACGAGCGGTTCAGTTCGCACATCCCGAACGGGTCGGACAGCCGCAGCTGGAGCGGGCCCAGCGGGTAGCGGCCGCGCAGGTCGGAGCGGACCCGGTAGGACACCTCACGGCGTCCGCCCGCCTCCATCCGGTCCAGCACGAACCGCGGGCGCGGGCCGAGCACGTAGGGCACCCGGTCCTGGAGCATCAGCAGGCCCGTGGGCATCCGGGAGACGTTGTCCATGCGCAGGTGCACGCGCGCCTCGGTGCCCGCCGGCACCCGGCCGGGGGAGAGGCGGCGGCTGCCCGCGACCCGGTAGCGGGTCCGGTAGAGCACGGCCGCGCACACCAGCGGCAGCACCGCCAGCAGCAGGCCGACCCGCAGCAGGTCGCTCTGCCCCAGCACGTACGCGCAGACCGCGGCCGCGATCCCGGCCGCCAGGAAGGAGCGCCCCCGGGTGGTGAGCCCCGCCAGGGCGGTCCTCAGCCCGCTCCGGTCGCCCCGGTCGTCGTCGGCGTGGACCGCGCCGGCGGTGCTCATCACAGCCTCCGGGACGGCTGCCGGCCGTAGCCTCCGCGGCCCAGGCCGAGCCCGGCGGGCTGGCCGGCCGCCGCGGGCACCGTGGTGCGCTGCAGGATCTCCTGCACCACCTGCTCGGCGGTGCGGCGGTTGAGCTGCGCCTGGGCGGTGGGCAGCAGACGGTGGGCGAGCACGGCCATGGCGAGCGCCTGCACGTCGTCCGGCAGCGCGTAGTCACGGCCCGCGAGGGCCGCCGCCGCCTTCGTCGCCCGCAGCAGGTGCAGCGTCGCGCGCGGCGACGCGCCGAGTCTCAGGTCGGGGTGCGTGCGGGTGGCGGCGACCAGGTCGACGGCGTACCGCCGGATCGGCTCGGCCACGTACACGCCGCGCACCGCCTCGATGAGCTTCACGATGTCGTGCGCGTGCGCCACCGGCTGGAGGTCCTCCAGCGGGGAGACGCCGCCGTGCACGTCGAGCATCTGCAGCTCGGCCTCCGCGCTCGGGTAGCCGACCGACACGCGGGCCATGAAGCGGTCGCGCTGGGCCTCCGGCAGCGGGTAGGTGCCCTCCATCTCGACCGGGTTCTGCGTCGCCACCACCATGAAGGGGCTGGGCAGTTCGTAGGTCTTGCCGTCGATGGTGACCTGGCGCTCCTCCATCGACTCCAGCAGCGCGGACTGCGTCTTCGGCGAGGCGCGGTTGATCTCGTCGCCGATGACGATCTGCGCGAAGATCGCGCCCGGCTTGAACTCGAAGTCACGGCGCTGCTGGTCCCAGATGGACACACCGGTGATGTCCGAGGGCAGCAGGTCCGGTGTGAACTGGATGCGCCGCACCGAGCAGTCGATCGACCGCGCCAGTGCCTTCGCCAGCATCGTCTTGCCGACTCCCGGGACGTCCTCGATGAGCAGATGTCCCTCGGCGAGCAGCACGGTCAGCGAAAGCCGTACGACCTCGGGCTTCCCCTCGATCACGCCTTCCACCGCACCACGCACGCGCTCCACGACGGCGGTCAGGTCCTCCCCGACCGCCCCGTATGCCCGGTCGGGGGCGCCCCCATGGCTTGCACGATCGTCATAGGTCGTCACCCGGCCCTCCTCGGCCTTACCCACGCTCCGCGATGAGCGGGGGGTTCCCCAAATGTGCCGGCCGATCCCGTACCCCGCGGACCGGCCCACCCCGAATCACGGATGTCACGAGGGAACAGTTCCGCGTGACACCACTTCCGCATTCTTGCCGCCGTTACCGTTTCGTGTCACTCGCCTGTGGACAACTGACAGCGATATGTCAGCTCTTACGACGTTCGACGGCTCTCCGGGTACGGCCGGCCCGGGACGGGGCCGGTCAGGCGGGGTCGACCTCACGCAGCAGACCCGTCTTCACGTCGAAGACGAACCCGCGCACGTCGTCGGTGTGCAGCAGGAACGGCGAGGTCCGCACCCGCTGCATCGACTGGCGGACGTCCTGGTCCACGTCCCGGAAGGCCTCGACGGCCCACGCCGGACGCTGTCCCACCTCCATCTCGAGCTCGTGCCGGAACTCCTCGGTGAGGGACTCCAGACCGCAGTTGGTGTGGTGGATGAGGACGACGCTGCGGGTACCCAGCGCCCGCTGGCTGATGGTCAGCGAGCGGATCACGTCGTCGGTGACCACACCGCCGGCGTTGCGGATGGTGTGACAGTCGCCGAGCGACAGGCCGAGCGCGTCGTGCAGGTCGAGGCGGGCGTCCATGCACGCCACCACGGCGACGTGGAGCACCGGGCGCGCGTCCATGCCCGGATCGGCGAACGCGGCGGCATAGCGCGCGTTGGCTTCGATCAGGCGGTCGGTCACGGTGCCGGAGCCGACGGCGGCGTTCCCGGAACCCGCGGGTACGGATGCAGAAGTCGTCATACTCCTGACGGTACTGGTCAGGAAGGCGCCGAGCCCGTTGTGAGAGGGGACAAAGAACGCCGACGGCGCTGGGTGTGAGGTAACCCACAGGAGTGGTGTGACCCCCTGCCTACGGGTGATGTGCCCGATCCGCCTCTTGACCCGCGCGGGCCACGACGCGCAGTCCGGTTGATTGACCGGGCCGGACCGTGGACTAAAGTGACGCGAAGCGGGAGGTGAGACCGCCCGCTGCAGTGACTCCCCCGGATCCCCCGGCGCCGACCGGGGGATCTCCCCGCGTGCGCGGCGCGTACGTACGGCTCGGCCTTCTCCCGCCGCCGCCCGGCCGACGCCTCCGGCGCCGGCCGCCCCCTCACCGGGGAGGGCGGGGAACCGGCGGTGCGTGAGCGTCACGCCGGATCTGAGAGGGCCGAAGTGAACGGGCGCGAAGCGCTTCCGAACAAGGGCGGTGGCGGGCGACGGGAGGGCGGTGGCCGACACGTCCCGGTGATGCTCCAGCGGTGCCTGGACCTGCTGGCGCCCGCCCTGGAGCGGCCCGGCGCGGTGGTCGTCGACTGCACGCTCGGCCTCGGCGGCCACAGTGAGGCGCTGCTCAGCCGCTTCCCCGAGGCCCGGCTCGTGGCCCTGGACCGCGACAAGGAGGCGCTGCGCCTGTCCGGCGAGCGGCTCGCCCCGTTCGGCGACCGGGCCACC
The DNA here is from genome assembly GCF_022696125.1 of Streptomyces sp. GB4-14. Lineage (NCBI taxonomy): Bacteria > Bacillati > Actinomycetota > Actinomycetes > Kitasatosporales > Streptomycetaceae > Streptomyces > Streptomyces sp. GB4-14. The sequence continues at coordinate 4,940,219 of NZ_RZHO01000002.1, forward strand.
CTGGTGCACGCCGTCTACGACGAGCTTCCCGACGTCCTCGGCCGGCTCGGCATCCCTCGCGTGCAGGGGATCCTGTTCGACCTCGGGGTGTCCTCGATGCAGCTGGACGAGGCCGACCGCGGCTTCGCCTACGCCCAGGACGCCCCCCTCGACATGCGCATGGACCAGACGGCCGGCGTCAGCGCCGCCGAGGTCCTCAACACCTACCCGCCCGGCGAGCTGGTCCGCATCCTGCGCGCCTACGGCGAGGAGAAGCAGGCCAAGCGGATCGTGGCCGCCGTCGTCCGGGAGCGCGAGAAGGAGCCCTTCACCACCAGCGCCCGTCTGGTCGAGCTGATCCGCGACGCGCTGCCGCAGGCCGCCAAGCGCACCGGCGGCAACCCGGCCAAGCGCACCTTCCAGGCCCTGCGGATCGAGGTCAACGGCGAGCTGTCGGTGCTGGAGCGCGCCGTCCCGGCGGCCGTGAAGTCCCTGGACGTCGGCGGCCGCATCGCCGTGCTGTCCTACCACTCCCTGGAGGACCGGCTGGTCAAGCAGGTGTTCGCGGCGGGAGCCGCGACCACCGCCCCGCCCGGCCTGCCGGTCGTCCCCGAGCAGTACCAGCCGCGGCTCAAGCTGCTCACGCGCGGTGCCGAACTTCCCACCGAGGAGGAGATCGCCGAGAACCGCCGTGCGGCTCCCGCGCGGCTGCGCGGCGCGGAGCGCATCCGGGAGGACGTCGGGTGAGGCGGCTCCGGTGAGGCACGGGTGAGGCACGGGCCGGCCAGGAGACTGGTGACGGCCGGGTGAACGGACGGGACGAGCGAACTCAGGGGAGCGTGAGTGACCAGTAAACCCGAACTGAAGGGGCGGCCCGAGCTGCGGGGGCGGGCGGCCCGGCTCGCGCACCTCCTGCCCACCGGCCGCGCCCAGGCGGCCCGCACCCCCTTCGTGCTCCTCGTGGTCCTGCTCCTCGGCGGCGGTCTGATCGGCCTGCTGGTGCTGAACTCCGCGCTCAGCGAGGGCGCGTTCCACCTCGACGACCTCCAGCGCGAGACCAAGGAGCTCACGGACGAGGAACAGGCCTTGCAGCGCGACATCGACGCCTACTCCGCTCCCGACGCCCTCCAGCGCCGCGCCCGCGAGCTCGGCATGGTGCCCGGCGGCGACCCCGCCTTCCTCGGCCCCGACGGCAAGGTCAAGGGTGTGCCCGGCGAGGCCTCCCCGGCCCGCGCCCCCCTCGTCCTCGCGCCCGAGGCGCTGGCCACGGCGACGGCCCCGCCGTCGCCGCAGTCCGCCCCCCGTTCCCCGCACGCCCCGACCCCCGGCAGGTGACGGAAGTGTCCGACAGGCAACCGCCCCGCCGCCGGGTGCCGGGACCCGCCCGGCCCGTCCGCCCGGCCGCCCGCGGCCGCACCGGCCCCGGCCCCGGCGCCCGCCCGGCCCGCAGGCCCGGCGGACCGCGCCCCGGCGCCCCGAAGACCATCCGGCTGGGCAGCCCGCGCCCCCGGCTCCGCCTGGTCGGCGTCGGCCTGACCCTCGTCATGCTCGCGTTCGTCGTCCGCCTGGTGCAGGTCCAGGCCGTCGACGCGAGCACGTACGCCGGCAAGGCCGAGCGCAACCGCTACGTGGGGCAGGTGCTGGCCGCCGAACGCGGCGAGATCACCGACCGCAACGGCGTGGCCCTCGCCACCAGCGAGGACGCCTACGACATCACGGCCGACCCCACGATGTTCGCCCCGGACGAGCTGAAGATCGACGACGGGCCCGAGCAGGCCGCGGCGCTGCTCGCCCCGATCCTCGGCGCCGACCAGGAGGACCTGGTCCGCAAGCTGCGGCCGGACAACCCGTCGCTGCGCTACGTGAAGCTGGCCGGGCGGCAGACCCCGCAGGTCTGGAAGCAGATCAAGGACCTCAGGTCCGCCCTCGCCACCAAGTCCGAGACCGACGGGTCCACCGTGAACGTGCTGGCCGGCATCTTCTCCGTGCCGACCAGCAAGCGGGTGTACCCGAACAACGAGCTCGCCGCCGGGATACTGGGCTGGGTCAACGCCGAGGGCAAGGGCAGCGGCGGCGTCGAGCTCCAGCTCGAGGACCGGCTGGCCGGCGAGGAGGGCAAGATCCGCTACGCCCAGTCCGGCGGCCGTCTGGTGCCCACCGCGGGCTCCACGGAGACCCCGGCCGTGCCCGGCGACGACATCGAGCTCACCATCGACCGCGACATCCAGTGGGCGGCGCAGAACGCCATCAGCAGGCAGGTGGAGGAGTCCGCGGCCGACCGCGGCTACGTCATCGTGCAGGACACCCGCACCGGCGAGGTCCTGGCCATGGCCAACGCCCCCGGCTTCGACCCCAACGACCTGTCCGACGCCGACCCCAGGACGCTCGGCAACGCGGCCCTCCAGGACGCCTTCGAGCCGGGCTCCACGGCCAAGGTGCTGTCCATGGCGGCCGTGCTGGAGGAGAACGCCGCCACCCCCGGCACCCATGTCGTGGTGCCCAACCGGCTGCACCGCGGCGACCGGCTGTTCAAGGACGACATCGACCACCCGACCTGGTACCTGACGCTCAACGGCGTCCTCGCCAAGTCCAGCAACATCGGCACCATCCTCGCCACCGGCCAGCTGGGCAGAACCCAGGGCCAGGCCAACAAGGTGCTGTACGACTACCTTCGCAAGTTCGGCCTCGGCAGCCACACCGGGCTGGGCTTCCCGGGCGAGACCAAGGGCATCCTGGCCCCGCCGGACCAGTGGTCCACCTCGCAGCAGTACACGATTCCTTTCGGCCAGGGCGTGTCCGTCAACGCGATGCAGGCCGCCTCCGTCTACTCGACCATCGCCAACGGCGGCGTCCGTATCGAGCCCACCCTCGTCCGCGGCTCCAAGGGACCCGACGGGCGTTTCACACCCGCCCCCAAGCCCGAGAAGACACGGGTCGTCAGCGAGAAGACGGCGAAAACCCTCGCGCAGATGCTGGAGTCGGTCGTCGACGACGAGGAGGGCACCGGTACCAAAGCCCGGATTCCGGGGTACCGGGTCGCGGGCAAGACCGGTACGGCGAACCGCGTGGATCCGGCCACCGGCAAGTACCACGGCTACACCTCGTCCTTCGCCGGGTTCGCCCCAGCCGACAAGCCCAGGATCACCGTCTACTGCGTCATCCAGAACGCCACCCAGGGCAGCTACTTCGGCGGCCAGATCTGCGGACCCGTCTTCAAGGAGGTCATGGAGTTCTCCCTGAAGAGCCTCCAGGTGCCGCCCACCGGAGCCGCCCCCGCCGCCCTGCCGGTCACCTTCAAGCCCTGACCCCGTACCGAGCACCGAGCCACCAGGAACCACCTCGTGACAACGATCACCCCCGACCCCGGGAACCAGAGCCCCCGCGGCCCCTCGCTTGGCCCGCCGAGCGGTACGCCCGGTACGCTCACCGCCGTGCCACACGCTGATCAGTCCCAAACCACCCAGAAGGGCCAACCCGTGACATATCCGGGACCGCCCCGTCCGGACCGGGTCTCCGCCACGACCCTCGCGGAACTCGCCGGTCAGCTGGGTGTCCCCGCTCCGGAGCAGGCCGCCGAGGTCACGGGCATCACCCACGACTCGCGCGCCGTCCGGCCCGGGGACCTGTACGCCGCGCTCCCCGGCGCCCGCGCCCACGGCGCGGACTTCGTCACCCAGGCCGCCGGACTCGGCGCCGCCGCGGTGCTCACCGACCCGGCCGGCGCCGAACGCGTCGCCGCGACCGGGCTGCCCGCGCTGGTGGTGGACGACCCGCGGGCGCGGATGGGCGAACTGGCCGCCACCATCTACGGCCACCCCGGTCGCGATCTGCTCCAGATCGGCATCACCGGCACCTCCGGCAAGACCACCACCGCCTACCTCGTCGAGGGCGGTCTGCGGACCGTCCGCAGGACCGGACTGATCGGCACGGTCGAGATGCGCATCGGCGACGAGCGCATCAAGTCCGAGCGCACCACGCCCGAGGCCACCGACCTCCAGGCGCTGTTCGCGGTCATGCGCGAGCGCGGCACCGAGGCCGTGGCCATGGAGGTCTCCAGCCACGCCCTGGTCCTCGGCCGGGTCGACGGCTGCGTCTTCGACATCGCCGTCTTCACCAACCTCAGCCCGGAGCACATGGAGTTCCACTCCGGGATGGAGGACTACTTCCAGGCCAAGGCGCAGCTCTTCACGCCCGCCCGCAGCCGGCTCGGCGTGGTCAACGTGGACGACGAGTACGGCCGCCGCCTGGTGAAGGAGGCCGGCGTCCCGGTCGTCACCTACTCCGCCGAGGGCCACCCGGACGCCGACTGGCGCGCCGAGGACGTCCACGTCGGCCCGCTGGACTCGACGTTCACCGTGGCCGGCCCGGAGGGCGAGCGGATCACCGCCCGCTCGCCGCTGCCCGGCCCGTTCAACGTGGCGAACTCCCTGGCCGCGATCGTCGCGCTGGCCGCCGCCGGACTCGACCCGCAGGCCGCCGCCGACGGCGTCGCCGCCGTGCCGGGCGTGCCCGGCCGCCTGGAGCGCGTCGACGTGGGCCAGCCGTACCTGGCGGTCGTGGACTACGCCCACAAGACGGACGCCGTGGAGTCGGTGCTGCGCGCCCTGCGCAAGGTCACCGAGGGCCGGGTGCACGTCGTGCTCGGCTGCGGCGGCGACCGTGACGTCACCAAGCGGGAGCCGATGGGCGCGGCCGCCGCGCGGCTCGCCGACACCGCCGTACTGACCTCCGACAACCCCCGCTCCGAGGACCCGCTGGCGATCCTCGCCGCGATGCTCCTGGGCGCGGCCTCGGTGCCCGCCCACGAGCGCGGCGAGGTCCAGGTCTTCGAGGACCGGGCCGCCGCGATCGCCGCCGCCGTCGCCCGGGCCGAGCCCGGCGACACCGTGCTGGTCGCCGGCAAGGGCCACGAGCTGGGGCAGGACATCGCCGGGGTGGTGCGTCCGTTCGACGACCGCCAGGTGCTTCGCGAAGCCATCAAGAAGACCCAGGGATGAACTTGTGATCGCCCTCTCCCTCGCCGAGATCGCAGAAGTCGTCGGCGGGCAGACGCACGACATACCGGACCCCTCCGTCCTGGTCACCGGCGAGGTGGTCCGGGACTCGCGGGAGGCGGGTCCGGGCAGCCTCTTCGTCGCCTTCGTCGGCGAGCGCGTGGACGGCCACGACTTCGCGGCCCAGGTCGTCGAGGCGGGCGCCGTCGCCGTGCTCGCCTCCCGGCCGGTCGGGGTCCCCGCGATCGTCGTGGAGGATGTCCAGGCCGCCCTCGGCGCCCTCGCCCGGCACGTCGTCCGCCGGCTCGGCGCCACCCTCGTCGCCCTCACCGGCTCGGCCGGCAAGACCAGCACCAAGGACCTCATCGCCCAGGTGCTGCGGAGCAAGGCGCCGACCGTCTTCACCCCCGGCTCCCTCAACAACGAGATCGGGCTGCCGCTGACCGCGCTCACCGCCACCGAGGAGACGAAGTTCCTCGTGCTGGAGATGGGCGCGCGCGGCATCGGCCACATCCGCTACCTCACCGGTCTGACGCCGCCGAGGATCGGCCTCGTGCTGAACGTCGGCTCCGCCCACATCGGGGAGTTCGGCGGCCGTGAGCAGATCGCCCAGGCCAAGGGCGAACTCGTCGAGGCGCTGCCGCCGGCCGAGGAGGGGGGCGTCGCGGTCCTCAACGCGGACGACCCCTACGTCCGCGCCATGGCCTCCCGTACGAAGGCGAAGGTGATCCTTTTCGGAGAGTCCGACGAAGCGGACGTCTCCGCCGAGAACGTGCGACTCACGGACAGCGGACAGCCTTCCTTCAGGCTTCACACACCCTCCGGTGCAAGCGATGTGACCATGCGCCTGTACGGTGAGCATCACGTGTCGAACGCGCTCGCCGCGGCCGCCGTCGCCCACGAGTTGGGCATGTCCGCAGACGAGATCGCCCGCGCGCTCTCCGAGGCGGGCTCCCTCTCCCGCTGGCGCATGGAGGTCACCGAGCGACCGGACGGCGTGACGGTCGTCAACGACGCCTACAACGCGAACCCCGAGTCCATGAAGGCCGCGCTGCGTGCGCTGGCGGCGATGGGCGAAGCCTCACGGGCAAGAGGGGGACGCACGTGGGCGGTGCTCGGCAAGATGGCCGAGCTCGGGGACGAGGCGCTCGCCGAGCACGACGCGGTCGGACGGCTCGCCGTCCGGCTCAACGTCAGCAAGCTCGTCGCGGTCGGGGGCAGGGAAGCCGCCTGGCTGCAACTGGGCGCATATAACGAGGGTTCGTGGGGTGAGGAGTCGGTGCACGTGTCCGACGCACAGGCGGCGGTCGACCTGTTGCGCAGCGAATTGCGCCCGGGGGATGTCGTACTCGTGAAGGCGTCCCGTTCGGTCGGGCTCGAGAGCGTGGCGCAGGCGCTGCTCGAGACCGGTGCCGAGGGTGAGGTCGCCGCCCGATGATGAATCAGGTCCTGTTCGCAGGAGTCATTGGCCTCTTCCTGACGCTGATCGGCACACCGCTGCTGATCAAGCTGCTCGCCCGCAAGGGATACGGGCAGTACATCCGCGACGACGGCCCGCGCGAGCACGCCAGCAAGCGCGGTACGCCCACCATGGGCGGCATCGCCTTCATCCTGTCGACGGTCGCCGCCTACTTCCTCTCCAAGGTGATCAGCGGCGAGTCGCCGCGGTACTCCGGCGTGCTGGTGCTGGGCCTGATGGTCGGCATGGGCCTCGTCGGCTTCCTCGACGACTACATCAAGATCGTCAAGCGGCGTTCGCTGGGTCTGCGGGCCAAGGCGAAGATGGCCGGCCAGCTGATCGTCGGCGTCGCCTTCGCGGTGCTGTCGCTGCAGTTCGCGGACTCCCGCGGGCAGACCCCCGCCTCCACGAAGCTGTCGTTCATCACGGACTTCGGCTGGACCATCGGCCCGGTGCTGTTCGTGATCTGGGCGCTGTTCATGATCCTCGCGATGTCGAACGGCGTGAACCTCACCGACGGTCTGGACGGTCTGGCCACCGGCGCCTCCGTGCTCGTCTTCGGCGCCTACACCTTCATCGGCGTCTGGCAGTTCCAGGAGTCCTGCGCCAACGGCGACACGCTGACCAACCCGGGCGCCTGCTACGAGGTGCGCGACCCGCTCGACCTCGCCGTCGTGGCATCCGCGCTGATGGGTTCCTGCCTGGGCTTCCTGTGGTGGAACACCTCCCCGGCCAAGATCTTCATGGGCGACACCGGTTCGCTGGCGCTCGGCGGCGTGCTCGCGGGTCTCGCGATCTGCTCCCGCACCGAGCTGCTGCTCGCCATCCTCGGCGGCCTGTTCGTCCTCATCACGATGTCGGTGGTCATCCAGGTCGGCTCGTTCCGGCTCACCGGTAAGCGGGTCTTCCGGATGGCGCCGCTCCAGCACCACTTCGAACTCAAAGGCTGGTCCGAGGTCCTTGTGGTGGTCCGCTTCTGGATCATCCAGGGCATCTGTGTGATCGTCGGACTCGGCCTCTTCTACGCGGGATGGGCAGCGGACAAGTGACCGACTGGCAGGGCAAGCACGTCACCGTCGCGGGACTCGGCGTCTCCGGCGTCCCGGCGGCCAAGGCGCTCCACGGACTCGGCGCGAAGGTCACCGTCGTCAACGACGGCGACGACGCCCGGGCCCGCGAGCAGGCCGCGGAACTGGAGGCGCTCGGCGTCACCGTCCGCCTCGGGGACGGCGACACCCTGCCCGACGGCACCGAACTCATCGTCACCGCCCCCGGCTGGAGGCCGGACAAGCCGCTCTTCGCGGCGGCGGACGCGGCCGGGGTGCCGGTGTGGGGCGACGTCGAACTCGCCTGGCGGCTCAGGAAGCCGGGGGCGGCGGACTGGCTCGCGGTCACCGGCACCAACGGCAAGACCACCACCGTGCAGATGCTCGCCTCCATCCTGGAGGCGGCCGGTCTGCGCACCGCCGCCGTCGGCAACATCGGCGTCTCCCTCCTCGACGCGGTCCTCGGCGACGAGGAGTACGACGTGCTCGCCGTGGAGCTGTCCAGCTACCAGCTCCACTGGGCGCCCTCGCTGCGCGCCCACTCCGCCGCCGTCCTCAACCTGGCGCCCGACCACCTCGACTGGCACGGCTCCATGGAGGCGTACGCGAAGGACAAGGGCCGCATCTACGAGGGCAACCGCGTCGCCTGCGTCTACAACACCGCCGACAAGGCCACGGAGGACCTCGTCCGCGAGGCCGACGTGGAGGAGGGCTGCCGCGCGATCGGCTTCACCCTCGGCACCCCCGGCCCCTCCCAACTCGGCGTCGTCGAGGGCCTCCTGGTCGACCGCGCCTTCGTGGAGAACCGGCAGAAGAACGCGCAGGAGCTCGCCGAGGTCGCCGACGTGAAGCCGGCCGCCCCCCACAACATCGCCAACGCCCTTGCCGCGGCGGCCCTCGCCCGCGCCTACGGGGTGCCCGCGAGCGCCGTGCGGGAAGGCCTGCGGAACTTCACCCCGGACGCCCACCGCATCGCGCACGTGGCGGACGTGGACGGCGTGGCCTACGTCGACGACTCCAAGGCCACCAACACGCATGCCGCGCAGGCCTCGTTGGCCGCGTACGACTCCGTCGTGTGGATCGCAGGCGGGCTCGCCAAGGGCGCCACCTTCGACGAACTCGTCGCCGAGGCCGCCGGGCGGCTGCGCGGCGCCGTGCTGATCGGCCGGGACCGCGCCCTGATCCGCGAAGCCCTCGCGCGACACGCCCCGGAAGTACCCGTCGTGGACCTCGAGCGGACCGACACTGGGGCGATGCTCCAGGCCGTCCGGGAGGCGCGGCGGCTGGCACGCCCCGGTGACACGGTGCTGCTGGCCCCGGCCTGCGCCTCGATGGACATGTTCGCCAACTACAACAAGCGCGGTGACGCGTTCGCACAGGCGGTGCGCGAGCTCGGCGCCTGACCCCGGCCGCCCCGGCGCCGGGCGACCTTGGGAGGGACGCGTGGGACCGTCCGAGACCTGTTGGCCGGCGTACCGCGGAGGTCGTGATGTCCAGTAGCCGTACCGGCGGGCCGCCCGTCCAGCGGGCCGCCCGGCGCCCCGTCGTGCCCCGCCCCCCGCGCGAGAACCCCCTGCGCACCCTGGTGACCCGGGCGCGCAGGGCCTGGGACCGGCCGCTGACCGCGTACTACGTCATCCTCGGCGGCAGTCTGCTGATCACCGTGCTGGGTCTTGTGATGGTCTACTCGGCCTCCCAGATCACGGCGCTGCAGATGTCGCTGCCGGGTTCGTACTTCTTCCGCAAGCAGCTGCTGGCCGCCGCGATCGGCGCCGTGCTGCTGCTGGTGGCGTCCCGGATGCCGGTGAAGCTGCACCGGGCGCTCGCCTACCCCATCCTCGCGGGGGCCGTCTTCCTGATGGCCCTGGTGCAGGTGCCGGGGATAGGAGTCGCGGTCAACGGCAACCAGAACTGGATCTCGCTCGGCGGCAGTTTCCAGCTCCAGCCCAGCGAGTTCGGCAAGCTGGCGCTGGTGCTGTGGGGCGCCGACCTGCTCGCCCGCAAACAGGACAAGCGGCTGCTGGCCCAGTGGAAGCACATGCTGGTGCCGCTGGTGCCGGCCGCGTTCATGCTGCTCGGGCTGATCATGCTCGGCGGCGACATGGGCACCGCCATCATCCTCACCGCGATCCTCTTCGGCCTGCTGTGGCTGGCGGGCGCCCCGACCCGGCTGTTCGCCGGGGTGCTGGCGGTCGCCGCGCTGCTCGGCGCCGTCCTCATCCGCACCAGCGAGAACCGCATGGCCCGGCTCGCCTGCCTCGGCGCCACCGAGCCGCAGACCGGGCCGGTCGACTGCTGGCAGGCCGTGCACGGCATCTACGCCCTGGCCTCCGGCGGGATCTTCGGCTCCGGACTCGGAGCGAGTCTGGAGAAATGGGGTGAACTACCCGAAGCGCACACGGACTTCATCTTCGCCGTCACCGGTGAGGAACTGGGCCTGGCGGGGACGCTGTCGGTGCTCGCCCTGTTCGCCGCTCTAGGCTATGCGGGTATCCGCGTGGCCGGACGCACGGAGGACCCCTTCGTCAGGTATGCCGCGGGAGGCGTGACCACCTGGATCACGGCGCAGGCCGTGATCAACATCGGTGCGGTGCTCGGTCTGCTGCCGATCGCCGGAGTCCCGCTCCCGCTGTTCTCCTACGGCGGGTCCGCCCTGCTGCCGACCATGCTCGCCATCGGGCTGCTCATCGCCTTCGCGCGTGAGGACCCCGCTGCGCGGATGGCGCTTGCGATGCGGCAACCCCGCTTTGGTAGAAAGCGGATCAGGGGTTCTCAGCGGCCCCATAGATGGAACACGATGCGACGACGTGCCCCGGGGGCGCGTTCGTCCGGAGAGCGGTGAATTTCGGTGCATGTCGTACTCGCCGGCGGAGGAACCGCGGGCCACATCGAGCCCGCGCTCGCCCTCGCGGACGCGCTGCGCAGGCAGGATCCGTCCGTGGGCATCACGGCCCTGGGCACGGAGCGCGGCCTTGAGACCCGTCTCGTACCCGAGCGCGGGTACGAACTGGCGCTGATCCCCGCCGTCCCGCTGCCACGCAAGCCGACCCCCGAGCTGATCACCGTCCCGGGCCGGCTGCGCGGCACCATCAAGGCGACCGAGCAGATCCTGGAGCGCACCCGGGCCGACGTCGTCGTCGGCTTCGGCGGCTACGTCGCCCTGCCCGGGTACCTCGCGGCCAAGCGCCTCGGCGTGCCGATCGTCATCCACGAGGCCAACGCCCGCCCGGGCCTGGCCAACAAGATCGGCTCCCGGTACGCCGCCCAGGTCGCCGTCGCCACCCCGGACAGCAAGCTGCGCAACTCGCGCTACATCGGCATCCCGCTGCGGCACACCATCGCCACCCTCGACCGGGCCGCCGTGCGTCCCGAGGCGCGCGCCGCGTTCGGGCTCGACCCCAACCTGCCGACGCTGCTGGTCTCGGGCGGCTCGCAGGGCGCCCGCCGGCTCAACGAGGTCGTCCAGCAGGTCGCCCCGTGGCTGCAGCAGGCCGGCATCCAGATCCTGCACGCGGTCGGTCCGAAGAACGAACTGCCGCACGTGCAGCAGATGCCGGGCATGCCCCCGTACATCCCGGTAAGTTACCTGGACCGGATGGACCTCGCGTACGCGGCGGCGGACATGATGCTCTGCCGCGCGGGCGCGATGACCGTCGCCGAGCTCTCCGCCGTCGGACTCCCGGCCGCCTACGTCCCGCTGCCCATCGGCAACGGCGAACAGCGGCTCAACGCCCAGCCGGTGGTGAAGGCGGGCGGCGGACTGCTGGTCGACGACGCGGACCTCACCCCGGAGTGGGTGCAGCAGAACGTCCTGCCCGTGCTCGCCGACCCGCACCGGCTGTTCGAGATGTCCCGCGCCGCCAGCGAGTTCGGCCGCCGGGACGCCGACGAGCTGCTCGTCGGCATGGTGTACGAGGCGGTCGCCGCCCGTGCCCACAGGTAGAGGCATGTGACGGAAGGCAGGGAGCGTGGCCGGATCGACGACCGCCGAGCGCGGTGAACGCAAGCGGGAGTCGTCCGGCCCGCCGCCCGTACGAGCCGTACGGCGACGGCGCCTTCGTCTGATCATCGCATCGGCGATCGTCCTCCTGTTCCTCGGCAGCGGCGCCTTCTGGCTGCTGTACGGCTCCGATCTGGTCCGCGTGGAACGCGTCTCGGTGTCCGGGACCGACGTCCTGACGCCGGACCAGGTCCGCGAGGCGGCCGACGTGCCGCTCGGGGAACAGCTCGTCTCGGTCGACACCGGGGCCATCGAGAAGCGGGCCGCCGAGGCGCTGCCCCGCATCGACACCGTCGACGTGGTCCGTTCCTGGCCCGACGAGATCAAGCTCCGGGTCGTCGAACGCACCCCCGTGCTCCTGGTCCACCAGGGCGGCAAGTTCGTCGAAGTGGACGACGACGGCGTCCGGTTCGCCACCGTCGAGAAAGCGCCCAAGGGGGTGCCCGCGCTGGAAATGGATCTCTCCCGTTCCGGATCCGCCGCGGCCAGCCTCCGGCGTTTCGGCGAGGACCGTCTGGTGCGCGAGGCGGTACGGGTGGCCGGTGCCGTCCCCGAGTCCCTCGCGCCGGAAACGCGCAGCGTCAAGGTCCGTTCCTACGACGCCATCTCGCTGGAGCTCACGGACGGCCGTACCGTCGACTGGGGATCCGGCGAGAAGGGGGCGCAGAAGGCGCGTGCCCTTACCGCGCTGATGAAAGCGGAGCCGGACGCACGGCACTTCGACGTCAGCGTCCCCAGTGCCCCGGCGTCATCAGGGAGTTGACGCACATCCGCGCAGGCCAGCACCCTGGTTGGGCAGCGACACGGCTGATCACATAGGGTGAAAAGAAAAACGGGAGGTTCGGCGTGTTCGTTGAACGTGCGCCACGTGTCGACTTAGTGTCCTGTTCAGAAGACTCCAGGGAACAGACACACTGGTAACCCTAAACTTCAACGTTAGGGTTCGGGTCGGCGATACGGACCGTCCCATTCGGCATCAGTCGTCGGATCGCGGGGGCAGCAGTTGCTCCGGCGCCCCGGCGACACGTAACTCGAGGCGAGAGGCCTTCGACGTGGCAGCACCGCAGAACTACCTCGCAGTCATCAAAGTCATCGGTGTCGGCGGCGGTGGTGTCAATGCCATCAACCGGATGATCGAGGTCGGTCTCAAGGGCGTCGAGTTCATCGCCATCAACACCGACGCGCAGGCGCTGTTGATGAGCGACGCCGACGTCAAGCTCGACGTCGGCCGTGAACTCACCCGCGGACTCGGCGCCGGAGCGAACCCGGCCGTCGGCCGCAAGGCCGCCGAGGACCACCGCGAGGAGATCGAGGAGGTCCTCAAGGGGGCCGACATGGTCTTCGTGACGGCCGGTGAAGGCGGCGGCACCGGCACCGGCGGCGCGCCCGTCGTGGCCAACATCGCCCGTTCTCTCGGTGCCCTCACCATCGGCGTGGTCACGCGCCCGTTCACCTTCGAGGGACGGCGCCGCGCGAACCAGGCCGAGGACGGCATCGCGGAGCTGCGCGAAGAGGTCGACACCCTCATCGTGATCCCCAACGACCGGCTGCTGTCCATCTCGGACCGCCAGGTGTCGGTTCTCGACGCCTTCAAGTCGGCCGACCAGGTCCTGCTCTCCGGTGTGCAGGGCATCACCGACCTCATCACCACCCCCGGTCTCATCAACCTCGACTTCGCCGACGTCAAGTCGGTCATGTCCGAGGCCGGTTCGGCCCTCATGGGCATCGGCTCGGCCCGCGGCGACGACCGCGCGGTGGCCGCCGCCGAGATGGCCATCTCCTCCCCGCTGCTGGAGGCGTCCATCGACGGCGCCCGTGGCGTGCTGCTCTCCATCTCCGGCGGCTCCGACCTCGGACTGTTCGAGATCAACGAGGCCGCCCAGCTGGTCAGCGAGGCCGCCCACCCGGAGGCCAACATCATCTTCGGCGCCGTGATCGACGACGCCCTCGGCGACGAGGTGCGGGTCACCGTCATCGCCGCCGGCTTCGACGGCGGCCAGCCGCCCGCCAAGCGGGACAACGTCCTCGGCTCCTCCTCGGCCAAGCGCGAGGAGCCCGCCCCGGCGGGCCGCCCGGAGAGCCGCCCGTCCTTCGGCTCGCTCGGCAGCGTCACGCCGAAGGAGGACCCGGAGCCGGCCCCGGCCCCCGAGCCCGTGGCCGACGTCCCGGCCGTCCAGCCCCCCGTCCCGCCGTCCCGGAGCTACGACAGCGCGGCCGAGGAACTGGACGTCCCGGACTTCCTGAAGTGATAGGACAGCGCGAGAGCGTGAGCGGCGCGCACTTCGGCTTCACCGACCGGTGGGGCGGGGTGAGCGCCGCTCCGTATGAGGAGCTCAACCTCGGGGGCGCGGTCGGCGACGACCCCGGGAACGTGCGGACCAACCGCGAACTGGCCGCCAAGGCGCTCGGCGTGGAACCGGACCGCGTGGTCTGGATGAACCAGGTGCACGGGGCCGACGCGGTCGTCGTCGACGAGCCGTGGGGCGACCGCCCGGTGCCCGAGGTGGACGCGGTCGTCACCGCGCGGCGCGGACTCGTCCTCGCCGTGCTCACCGCCGACTGCGTGCCCGTGCTGCTGGCCGACCCCGTCGCGGGGGTCGCCGCCGCGGCGCACGCGGGCCGGCCCGGACTGGTCGCCGGGATCGTCCCGGCCGCCGTACGGGCCATGACCCGACTCGGCGCCGACCCCGCCCGGATCGTCGCGCGCACCGGGCCCGCGGTGTGCGGCCGGTGTTACGAGGTGCCGGAGGACATGCGTGCCGACGTGGCCGCCGTCGAACCGGCGGCCGGCGCGGAGACGAGCTGGGGCACCCCGGCGGTCGACGTCGTCGCGGGTGTGCACGCGCAACTCGAGCGGCTGGGCGTCTCTGGCGCCGGGCGCTCGCCCGTGTGCACACGGGAGTCGGACGATCACTTCTCGTACCGTCGCGACCGCACCACCGGGCGGCTCGCGAGTTATGTGTGGCTGGACCCGAGGACATGACGGACCGTAAGGACGAACTCGCCGCGAACCTGGCGAGAGTGGAGGAGCGGATCGCCGCCGCGTGCGACGCGGCCGGTCGCGGACGCGACGAGGTGACGCTGATCGTGGTCACCAAGACGTGGCCCGCGAGCGACGTGCGCATTCTCTCCGGACTCGGCGTGCGGCACGTCGCCGAGAACCGCGACCAGGACGCCGCCCCGAAGGCGGCGGCCTGCGCGGATCTGCCCCTTGTATGGCATTTCGTCGGTCAACTTCAGACCAACAAGGTGCGTTCGGTGGTCGGTTATGCCGATGTCGTGCAGTCTGTCGACCGTGCCCGTCTTGTGTCGGCGCTCTCCAAGGAGGCCGTCCGGGCCGGGCGCGAGGTCGGCTGCCTCATCCAGGTGGCGCTCGACGCCGGCGTCGACGGCCGGGGCGAGCGCGGCGGCGTGGCGCCCTCCGGTGTGGCGGAGCTGGCCGATCTGGTGGCCGGCGCCGAAGGGCTGCGGCTGGACGGCCTGATGACCGTCGCGCCGCTCACCGGGGAGTACGCCGGCCGTCAACAGGCGGCGTTCGAGCGGTTGATGGATTTGTCGACCGACCTGCGCCGGACCCATCCGGCTGCGAACATGGTGTCGGCAGGGATGAGTGCGGACCTCGAACAGGCCGTGGCCGCCGGAGCGACACATGTGCGCGTCGGCAGTGCGGTACTCGGAGTCCGCCCCAGGCTCGGGTAACGTCGCCAAGAAGTCGGACCACAGCAGAAAATATGGTCATTTCCGCCCAACGGCGGAGCAAGGACCCAGTGGATCGCGGGCACTTGGCGGTCGTCAGCGGATCCACCACAGAGCGGAGGACTCGAAGCATGGCCGGCGCGATGCGCAAGATGGCGGTCTACCTCGGCCTCGTGGAGGACGATGGGTACGACGGCCGCGGATTCGACCCAGACGACGATTTCGAACCGGAACTCGACCCGGAGCCGGAGCGGGACCACCGGCGGCACGAGCCGTCGCACCAGTCCCACGGAACACATCAGCAACAAAGGGACGAAGAGGTACGAGTCGTCCACCCGCCCGCGCCCCGCGAACCGGTGTCCCGGTCCGCTTCGCTGCCCGCGGAATCGCCACGTCCGGCGCGGATCGCGCCCGTGGCATCCATCACACAAGAACGCGCCAGCCTGGAGAAGAACGCACCGGTGATCATGCCCAAGGTCGTGTCGGAACGAGAGCCTTACCGGATCACCACGCTTCACCCCCGGACCTACAACGAGGCCCGTACCATCGGGGAACACTTCCGTGAGGGCACCCCGGTGATCATGAATCTGACTGAGATGGATGACACAGACGCGAAGCGACTTGTCGACTTTGCGGCAGGTTTGGTGTTTGGTCTTCACGGCAGTATCGAGCGGGTGACGCAGAAGGTGTTCCTGTTGTCGCCTGCTAACGTCGATGTCACGGCGGAGGACAAGGCCCGCATCGCAGAGGGCGGGTTCTTCAACCAGAGCTGAGACGCAGGACCGGACGAGAGCGGCACAGGGGAGAGGGAAAAGCAGACCATGGGCGTGTTCGCGCAGGTGATCTACATCGCGCTGATGGTGTTCCTCATCGTGCTGATCTTCCGTTTGGTCATGGATTACGTGTTCCAGTTCGCCCGCTCATGGCAACCCGGCAAGGCGATGGTGGTCGTTCTGGAGGCCACCTACACTGTCACCGATCCACCGCTGAAGCTTCTGCGGCGGTTCATCCCGCCGCTGCGTCTCGGGGGCGTGGCGCTCGACCTGTCCTTCTTCGTCCTGATGATCATCGTCTGGATCCTCATCTCCGTCGCACAGAGGTTTGTGTGATGAGGCTGGACGATACGGTCTTGCCGACTGCCGATGACTACGTTGAGGTGAAGAGATGCCGTTGACCCCCGAGGACGTGCGGAACAAGCAGTTCACGACCGTCCGCCTCCGAGAAGGCTATGACGAGGACGAGGTCGATGCCTTCCTCGACGAGGTCGAAGCCGAACTGACGCGCCTGCTGCGCGAGAACGAGGACCTGCGCGCCAAGCTGGCCGCCGCCACGCGCGCCGCGGCGCAGAACCAGCAGAACATGCGCAAGCCTCCGGAGCAGCAGGACCAGCAGCAACAGCAGGGTCCGCCTCCCGGCATGCCCCAGCAGGGCATGCGAGGTCCCGGCGCTCCGGTGCCCGCCGGCATATCGGGCCCGCCGCAGCAGCAGATGGGCGGCCCCATGGGTGGCCCGCCCCAGCTGCCGAGCGGTGCCCCTCAGCTGCCCGCCGGCCCCGGCGGACAGGGCGGCCCGCAGGGTCCCGGCCCCATGGGCCAGGGTCCCGGGCCGATGGGCCAGGGCGGCCCGATGCAGGGGCAGATGGGTCCTGGCGGCCCGATGGGCGGTCCCATGGGCGGTCCCGGTCTCCCCGGTCAGGGAGGCCCCGGTGGCGACAGCGCCGCGCGCGTCCTGTCGCTGGCCCAGCAGACCGCCGACCAGGCGATCGCGGAGGCCCGTTCCGAGGCCAACAAGATCGTGGGCGAGGCGCGTTCGCGTGCCGAGGGCCTCGAGCGTGACGCCCGTGCCAAGGCCGACGCCCTGGAGCGGGACGCGCAGGAGAAGCACCGCGTCGCGATGGGCTCCCTGGAGTCCGCCCGCGCCACGCTGGAGCGCAAGGTCGAGGACCTGCGCGGCTTCGAGCGCGAGTACCGCACGCGGCTGAAGTCCTACCTGGAGTCGCAGCTGCGTCAGCTGGAGACCCAGGCGGACGACTCGCTCGCACCGCCGCGTCAGCCCGCGAGCGCCGCTCCGTCCCTGCCGCCGTCCCCGGCGCCCTCGATGGCCCCGGCCGGCGCGGGTGCCCCGTCCTACGGCGGCAACCAGATGGGCGGCCCCGGCGGCCAGTCCGGCCCGTCGTACGGCGGTCAGCAGCAGATGCAGCCGGCGATGACCCAGCCCATGGCTCCGGTCCGTCCGCAGGGCCCCTCGCCGATGGGTCAGGCTCCCTCGCCGATGCGTGGCTTCCTGATCGACGAGGACGACAACTGACGGCCCCCGTGGCCATAGGTACGGCGTAGAAGTCGGCAGCGTTCAGGGCGGGGCCCCGGGTTCACCAACCCGGGGCCCCGCCCTTGTGCTACGCGTGTTCCCACCGGTTCCCACCGGTTCCCACCGGTTCCCACCGGTTCCCACCGGTTCGCTCCGTTTGTTCGGATGCGGCGGACATGTCCGACGCACGCAACGCCGAAGGCCCGTTCTCCCGGAGAACTTCCCCCGCGAGAACGGGCCTTCGCCGTGTGACGGTGGTTACGCCTTGCGCAGACGGAACGTCAGGGACAGGCCCTCGTCCGTGAACGGGGCGCCGTAGGAGTCGTCCGCCTCGCCCCGGGCGAAGTCCGTGGCGAGCACCTCGTCGGCGATCAGCTCCGCGTGCTCCGCCAGCGCGGCCGCCGTGGCGGCGTCGTCCGACGTCCAGCGCAGGGCGATCCGGTCGGCCACGTCCAGGCCGCTGTTCTTGCGGGCCTCCTGGATCAGCCGGATCGCGTCACGGGCGAGGCCCGCGCGGCGCAGCTCCTCGGTGATCTCCAGGTCCAGGGCGACCGTGGCGCCCGCGTCGGACGCCACCGACCAGCCCTCGCGCGGCGTTTCCGTGATGATCACCTCGTCCGGGGAGAGGGTGATCGTCTCGCCGTCGACCTCCACCGAGGCCGTGCCCTCGCGCAGGGCCGCGGACAGCGCCGCGGCGTCCGCGTTCGCGACCGCCTTGGCCACGTCCTGGACCCGCTTGCCGAACCGCTTGCCCAGCGCGCGGAAGTTGGCCTTGGCCGTGGTGTCCACCAGCGAGCCGCCCACCTCGGACAGCAGCGCCAGCGACTCGACGTTCAGCTCCTCCGTGATCTGCGTGTGCAGCTCCGGGCCGAGGGCGTCGAAGCCGGCCGCCGCGATCAGCGCCCGCCGCAGCGGCTGACGCGTCTTGACGCCCGACTCGGCACGCGTGGCGCGGCCCAGCTCCACCAGGCGGCGCACCAGCGCCATCTGGCGGGACAGCTCCGGGTCGACCGCGGACAGGTCCGCCTCCGGCCACGAGGACAGGTGCACCGACTCCGGCGCGCCGGGCGTGACGGGGACGACCATGTCCTGCCACACCCGCTCGGTGATGAACGGGGTGAGCGGGGCCATGAGCTTGGTCACCGTCTCCACGACCTCGTGCAGGGTGCGCAGCGCGGCCTTGTCGCCCTGCCAGAAGCGGCGGCGGGAACGGCGGACGTACCAGTTGGAGAGGTCGTCGACGAACGCGGACAGCAGCTTGCCGGCCCGCTGGGTGTCGTAGTTCTCCAGCGCCTGGGTCACCTGGTCGGTGAGGGCGTGCAGTTCGGACAGCAGCCAGCGGTCCAGCACCGGGCGGTCGGCCGGGGCCGGGTCGGCCTCGCTCGGCGCCCAGTTGGACGTGCGGGCGTACAGGGCCTGGAAGGCGACCGTGTTCCAGTACGTGAGGAGCGTCTTGCGGACGACCTCCTGGATGGTGCCGTGGCCGACCCGGCGGGCCGCCCACGGGGAACCGCCGGCCGCCATGAACCAGCGCACCGCGTCGGCGCCGTGCTGGTCCATCAGCGGGATCGGCTGCAGGATGTTGCCCAGGTGCTTGGACATCTTGCGGCCGTCCTCGGCGAGGATGTGGCCGAGGCACACGACGTTCTCGTACGACGACTTGTCGAAGACGAGGGTGCCGACCGCCATCAGCGTGTAGAACCAGCCGCGGGTCTGGTCGATGGCCTCGGAGATGAACTGCGCGGGGTACCGGGACTCGAAGAGTTCCTTGTTCTTGTACGGGTAGCCCCACTGCGCGAACGGCATGGAGCCCGAGTCGTACCAGGCGTCGATGACCTCGGGCACGCGGGTCGCCGTGGCGCCGCATCCGTCCTGCGGGCAGGCGAAGGTGACCTCGTCGATGTACGGGCGGTGCGGGTCGAGCCCCGACTGGTCCGTGCCGGTCAGCTCCGTCAGCTCGGTGAGCGAGCCGACGCAGGTGAGGTGGTTCTCCTCGCAGCGCCAGATGGGCAGCGGCGTGCCCCAGTAGCGGTTGCGGGACAGCGCCCAGTCGATGTTGTTGTTCAGCCAGTCGCCGTACCGGCCGTGCTTGACCGTGTCCGGGAACCAGTTGGTGTTCTCGTTCTCCTCGAGCAGCCGGTCCTTGACGGCGGTGGTGCGGATGTACCAGGACGGCTGCGCGTAGTAGAGGAGCGCGGTGTGGCAGCGCCAGCAGTGGGGGTAGCTGTGCTCGTACGGCAGGTGCTTGAAGAGCAGGCCGCGCTGCCGGAGGTCCTCGGTGAGCTGCTCGTCGGCCTTCTTGAAGAAGACCCCGCCGACCAGCGGCAGGTCCTCCTCGAAGGTGCCGTCGGGGCGGACCGGGTTGACCACGGGCAGGCCGTAGGAGCGGCAGACCCTGAGGTCGTCCTCACCGAAGGCGGGGGACTGGTGGACCAGACCCGTGCCGTCCTCGGTGGTGACGTACTCGGCGTTGACCACGTAGTGGGCCTCCGCCGGGAACTCCACCAGCTCGAAGGGACGCTGATACGTCCAGCGCTCCATCTCGGCCCCGGTGAAGGTCTGCCCGGTGGTCTCCCAGCCCTCGCCGAGCGCCTTCCCGACCAGCGGCTCGGCGACGACCAGCTTC
The DNA here is from genome assembly GCF_022696125.1 of Streptomyces sp. GB4-14. NCBI lineage: Bacteria > Bacillati > Actinomycetota > Actinomycetes > Kitasatosporales > Streptomycetaceae > Streptomyces > Streptomyces sp. GB4-14. Next base: position 4,960,326 of record NZ_RZHO01000002.1, read on the forward strand.
TCCTCGCCGTTGGTCGCCACCACGTAGGTCACCTCGGGGTGGGCGGCGACCGCCGTGTTGGACACCAGGGTCCACGGCGTGGTCGTCCACACCAGCAGGGCCGCCTCGCCGGCCAGCGGGCCGGAGGTCAGCGGGAAGCGGACGTAGACCGACGGGTCGACGACCGTCTCGTAGCCCTGCGCCAGCTCGTGGTCGGACAGGCCGGTGCCGCAGCGGGGGCACCAGGGGGCGACGCGGTGGTCCTGGACCAGCAGGCCCTTGTTGAAGATCTCCTTCAGCGACCACCAGACCGACTCGACGTACTCCGGGTCCATGGTCCGGTACGCCTCGTCGAGGTCGACCCAGTAACCCATGCGGGTCGTCAGCTCGGCGAAGGCGTCCGTGTGCCGGGTCACCGACTCACGGCACTTGGCGTTGAACTCGGCGATGCCGTACGCCTCGATGTCCTGCTTGCCGGAGAAGCCCAGCTCCTTCTCCACGGCCAGCTCCACCGGGAGGCCGTGGCAGTCCCAGCCGGCCTTGCGGGCCACGTGGTAGCCGCGCATGGTGCGGAAGCGGGGGAAGACGTCCTTGAAGACGCGGGCCTCGATGTGGTGGGCGCCGGGCATGCCGTTGGCGGTGGGCGGACCCTCGTAGAAGACCCATTCGGGGCGGCCCTCGGACTGCTCCAGGCTCTTGGCGAAGATCTTCTGCTCGTCCCAGAACCTGAGCACCGTGTGCTCGAGCGCGGGCAGGTCGACCTGGGCGGGTACCGGGCGGTACGTCGGCGTTGTCATCAGCGGGCTTCCTCCGGCGGACTTGCTGCCTTCCGACCGGAGGGACGAGAGCTCAAGTCCTTGCGCCGCCGTCGGCGCGCTCCCGCGGTACCACCCTCCTTGGCCCCCCGGTGCGCCGTACGCTCCGGTGAGCCCCCTCATTCGGGTCGCGATGCCGGTTCTACTCGCCGCTGCGGCCTCGCTGCGGCTTTCTTCCGGCGGCTCCGGGGTGATCTTCACGTCGCGCTCACCCCCGGGCTCACACCGTCCCCGGGTCGCTCTGGGCTGCGTACGCCGCTACTCGTCCCCATCCACGCTTTTCGCTCCGCCCAGTGTACGGCGCGGCGGGGCGGGCGGCCGACCGCATTTCCCGCGACGGTATGCCCGGCGATGCCCCGAATGGACCGGTACGCCTGTTCGGAATACCGGGACGTCCGTGCGGGCGGCATACCCGGCGGGTAGCTGGGCACAACGCATGCAGGTCGCCGCGCGGCGTGCGCGGGGCGAGGTGACCGTGCGGTGCGCCCCGTTGCCGCAGGGCCCCGGTCGATTTATCGTCCCAGCACGATTCGCGCGCAAGATCACAATATGTGAAGGGGCCCGCGGCCATGGTGGCGAAGAAGGGTGCGGCGGCCGAGGCCGCCGAGACGAAGGCCGGTGCGGCCGAGGCCGCGTCCGGGACGACGGCGTCGAAGGGTGCCACCGCGAAGGCCGGAGGCCGCAAGGCCACCGCGAAGAAGCTCGCCGGCAGGAAGCCGGCACGGGGAGCCGTCGGAAAGGCGGCCGCCGCGGGTCACGGCGGGGGCGTCCGTCAGGGCGCCCCCGAGGGGAACGGTGAGGCCAGGACCAGCGGGTCCGCTCAGGACGGGGCCGGGCACAGCGCGGCCGACGACGCGGACGCGGCCGAGGCCGCGGCGCAGACGGGAGTGACGACGGTGGGTGCGAAGAAGACCCCTGGCCCGGCGGCCACAGCGGCGGCGGCGACCGCCGTGCCCAAGGCCCGGCACAACGCCGTGGAGCCGGGCGAGCTCGCGGTGCGTCCCGGCGAGGAGCCGTGGACCGGCGAAGAGGTCGAGGAGGCGCGGACCGAGCTGATGTCGGAGGTGCTGCGGCTGCGCGAGGAGATCAGCTCCTCCGAGCGGTCGCTGGCCGGTCTGATGCGGGACTCCGGCGACGGCGCGGGCGACGACGACGCCGACACCGGCACCAAGAACATCACGCGCGAGCACGAACTGGCCCTCGCGGCGAACGCGCGCGAGATGCTCGACCAGTTCGAGCGGGCGCTCCAGCGGCTCGACGCGGGCACCTACGGCCTGTGCGAGAACTGCGGCAAACCCATCGGCAAGGCCCGTATGCAGGCCTTCCCGAGGGCCACCCTGTGCGTCGAGTGCAAGCAGAAGCAGGAGCGCCGGTACTGAGGAGCGGCCTCGCAGGCCGTGCCGTACCCTCGTCCTCAGTCAAGGACCTAGGCTGAGGGACTCACGTGGCAGAGGCGGAGCGCATCATCGGTACGCCGGACACCCCGGACGCGGACCGGAACGGGCAGGACCGGGACCTGCGGGGCCGGGACGGCGGGGAGCCGGCCGGCGCCGACGGTACGACGGAGGAGGCGGAGCGGCCCCGCGGCAGGCGGCGGATCGCCGTGCTGTTCGCCGTCGCCGCCTTCGCCTACCTCCTCGACCTGATCAGCAAGATGATCGTGGTCGCCAAGCTGGAGCACCACGAGCCGATCGAGATCGTCGGCGACTGGCTGCGCTTCGAGGCGATCCGCAACGCGGGCGCGGCCTTCGGCTTCGGCGAGGCGTTCACGGTGATCTTCACGGTGATCGCGGCGGCGGTGATCGTGGTGATCTTCCGTCTGGCCCGTAAGCTCTACAGCCTGCCCTGGGCGATCGCGCTCGGCCTGCTCCTCGGCGGCGCCCTCGGCAACCTCACCGACCGGATCTTCCGCTCGCCGGGCGTCTTCGAGGGCGCGGTCGTCGACTTCATCGCGCCCAAGCACTTCGCCGTGTTCAACCTGGCCGACTCGGCCATCGTGTGCGGCGGCATCCTGATCGTGCTGCTGTCCTTCCGGGGTCTCGACCCTGACGGCACGGTCCACAAGGACTGACGGCACGGACCGCGGGGACTGAGGGCCCCGTCACTCCCGTGCGGGAGTGACCCGCCCGTCCGGCATACTCGACGGGTGAGCACGATTCCCGAGATCCGTACCCTGCCCGTGCCCGACGGCCTGGAGGGCGAGCGTGTCGACGCCGCCATCTCCCGCATGTTCGGCTTCTCCCGTACCAAGGCGGCGGAGCTCGCCGCCGCGGGGAAGGTCACGGTCGACGGGTCGGTGGTCGGGAAGTCCGAGCGGGTCAGCGGGGGCGCCTGGCTCGAGGTGGAGATGCCGCAGGCGCCCGCCCCGGTGCAGGTTGTCGCCGAGCCGGTCGAGGGCATGGAGATCGTGCACGACGACGACGACGTGGTCGTGATCGTCAAGCCCGTCGGCGTCGCCGCCCACCCCTCCCCGGGCTGGACGGGACCGACCGTGATCGGCGGTCTGGCCGCCGCGGGCTTCCGTGTCTCGACCTCCGGCGCCGCCGAGCGCCAGGGCATCGTGCACCGCCTCGACGTCGGCACCTCCGGGCTGATGGTGGTCGCCAAGTCCGAGTACGCGTACACGTCGCTGAAGCGCCAGTTCAAGGAGCGCACGGTCGACAAGCGCTACCACACGCTCGTCCAGGGCCACCCCGACCCGACCAGCGGCACCATCGAGGCCCCCATCGGCCGCCACCCGCACCACGACTACAAGTGGGCGGTCACCGCCGAGGGCAAGCCGTCCGTCACGCACTACGACCTGATCGAGGCGTTCCGCGCGGCGTCCCTGCTCGACGTGAAGCTGGAGACCGGCCGCACGCACCAGATCCGGGTGCACATGGCCGCCCACCGTCACCCCTGCGTCGGCGACCTCACCTACGGCGCCGACCCCACGCTCGCCAAGCGGCTGAAGCTGACCCGGCAGTGGCTGCACGCCGTGCGCCTCGGCTTCGAGCACCCCGGCGACGGACAGTGGGTGGAGTTCTCCTGCGACTACCCGGACGACCTCCAGCAGGCGCTCGACCAGGTCCGCGAGGAGACGTACGCATGAGCCCGGCGGTCACGGTCCGGGTCGCCGGCGACCCCGCCGACCGCGAGGCCTGCTTCGCGGTCCGCAAGGAGGTCTTCGTCGCCGAGCAGGGCGTCCCCGAGGACATCGAGTACGACGCCCACGACGCGGACGCCGTGCACCTGCTCGCGGTCGCCGGCGACGGCATCCCGCTCGGCACGGCCCGGCTGCTGCACGGCGCCGCCGCCGCGGCGAAGAACGGCGGCGACCCGGCGGTCGGCTCCCTCGGCCGGCTCGCGGTGCTGAAGCGGGCGCGCGGCCTCGGCGTGGGCGCGGCCCTCGTGCGGGCCGTCGAGGAGGCGGCCCGGGAGCGCGGGCTCACCGGCGTCGACCTGCACGCGCAGACCCACGCCCTCGGCTTCTACGAGCGGCTCGGCTACGAGGCCTACGGGCCGGAGTTCCCGGACGCGGGCATGCCGCACCGGGCCATGCGGCGCGCCCTCTAGCCGGGTCCGCGTGCCCGCGCCGGTCACGCGGCGCGTGGCAGGCTGGAGACCGCCCGACCCGTCCGACCTCCGGGAGCGGTGACCGTGGATCAGTTGGCCCTGCTGTTCGCCCTGTTGCTCGGGGCGGTGGTCAGTGTCCCCGTGGGGGAGCGGCTGAGACTGCCGGCGCCGGTGCTGATGACGGTCTTCGGGATCGTGCTGGCGCTGCTGAACTTCGTCCCGAACGTCGACGTCCCGCCCCAGCTGATCCTGCCGCTGCTGCTGCCGCCCCTGCTCTACGCGGCCGTGCGCCGCACCTCCTGGCGCCAGTTCGCGGCCAACGTCCGGCCGATCCTGCTGCTGGCCGTGGCGCTGGTCTTCGTCACCACCTTCTGCGTCGCCGCCGTCGCCCACGCGATCGTGCCGGGTCTGCCGCTGGCCGCCGCCGTCGCCCTCGGCGCGCTGGTCGCCCCGCCCGACCCGGTCGCGGCGACCGCCGTGGCCGGCAAGCTGGGGCTGCCCCGCCGGCTGGTGTCGATCCTGGAGGGCGAGGGCCTCTTCAACGACGTCACGGCGATCGTGCTGTACCACGTGGCCGTGGCCGCCGCCGTGAGCGGCACCTTCTCGCCCTGGGCGGCCGGGCTCGACCTGGTGCTGTCGGCGGTGGTGGCGGTCGCCGTGGGACTGGTGCTCGGCTGGGCCACCAACAAGGCGATGGACCTGCTCGGCGACCCCACCCTCCAGGTCGCGCTGACCCTGCTGGTGCCGTTCGCCGCGTACGTCCTCGCCGAGGAGCTGCACGGCTCGGGCGTCCTCGGGGTGCTGGTCAGCGCGCTGTTCCTGGTGGAGTACGCCACCGACGCCGACGACGTGATGGCACGGCTGGCCGGGCACACCTTCTGGGACATCGTGGACACCCTGGTCACCGGGGTGGCGTTCGGCCTGGTCGGCCTGGAGCTGCACAACGCGGTCAACACGGCGGCCGGCCACTGGGGCGAGCTGCTGGGCTGGTCGGCGGCGGTCGTGGGGGTGGTCGTGTTCGTGCGGCTGGCGTGGCTGCTGCCGGCGACCTGGCTGACCAAGCGGCTGCACACCGCACGGGACGTGGGCGAGGAAATCCCGGTCAGCTGGCGCGAGACCGTGGTGATGTGGTGGTCCGGGATGCGCGGGGTGGCGTCCGTCGCGCTGGCCCTCGCCATCCCGCTGGAGACCGATTCGGGCGCCGACTTCCCCGCCCGGGGAGAGATCGTCTTCATGGCGTTCGGCGTGGTGCTGGGCACCCTCCTGGTGCAGGGGCTCACCCTGCCGTGGCTGGTGGGGAAGCTCGGGGTGCGCGGCGACACCGGGCGGGAGAAGGAGCTGGAGCGCCGGCTCGCCGTCCGGGCCGCGAAGGCGGCCAAGCGCCGGCTGCGGGAGATCGAGGACGTCGAGGAGTTGCCCGAGGACCTGTCCGAGCAGCTGATGCGCCGGGCCTTCGACATGGGCGTGCGCATCAGCCCGGACATCGCGGACGACGAGCGGCGCGAGGCGGTCCGGCAGCGCTCCAAGCGGCTGAAGCGGATCCGGCGCATCGAGCAGGAGATGCTGAGCGCCGCCCGGCACGAGGTGCTCACCGCGCGCAGCGAGCCGGGCGCCGACCCCGAGGTGGTGGACCGGGTGCTGCGTCATCTGGACGTGCGCAGTCTGCGCTGAGCGCCGCCGCGTTGCCGCCGTCCGCCGTCGCGCCCTCCGTAGGGTCGGGGCATGACACGCAATGTTGTGATCAGCGGCGGCGGCACCGGCATCGGGCTCGCCACCGCGCAGACGTTCGCCGCCGACGGGGACCGCGTCCTGCTCGTCGGGCGGCGCGGTGACGTCCTGGAGCGGGCCGAGGTGCCCGGCGCGCTGACCTACCCCGCCGATCTGGCCGACCCCGAGGCCGTGCGGGGTGTGTCCGGATTCGTGGGGCGCGAGTTCGGCGCCGTGGACGTGCTCGTGCACTGCGCGGGCGGCAACGGGCTGCTGGAGCCGCCGGTGGGCGGCGACGACCCGCTCGACGCCGTCGCCCGCGACTGGACGGTCAACTTCCGGCTCAACGTGCTGACCGCCGTGCTGCTCACCGAGGCGCTGCGGCACCGGCTCGCCGTGCCCGGCGGCCGGGTGCTGTTCCTCAGCTCCATCGCCGCGAGGCGCGGCTCGGGACGGGTGTCGTACGCGGCGGCCAAGGCCGGTCTGCACCCGTACGCCCACGCCCTGGCCCGGGAGCTGGGGCCGCACGGGATCACCGTGAACGTGGTCGCGCCCGGCTACATCGAGGACACGGCGTTCTTCGGCGGCGACGGCCTGGACGAGGAACGGCGGGCCCGGCTGATCGCCGAGACGTCGGACAGGCGCGCCGGCCGGCCCGGTGACGTCGCGGCGACCCTGCACTGGCTCGCCTCGCACGGCGCCGGACACATCACCTCGCAGATCGTCCAGGTGAACGGCGGCGCCGAGCGCGGCTGCTGAGGGTCGCTCAGCGCGCCTGCCGGGACGGGTGGGTGTGGAACCGGCGCGCCGTCGGCAGACCGTCGGCGGGCGGCCTCTCCAGGCCGTTCCGTGGCGGCAGCACCGCGTCGGCGGTGTTGACCCGGGGCAGCGCGTAGGGGTGCTCGTCGGCCAGGAAGCGCATCATCCGCTCGCGGACCGTGACCCGGACCGTCCAGATGTCGTCCGCGTCCTTCGCCGTCACCAGCGCCCGCACCTCCAGGGTGCTCGGGGTGCTGTCCGTGACGGTCAGGTTGTAGGCGCGGCCGTCCCACTCCGGGCACTCCCGCAGGATGTCGCGCAGCTTCTCGCGCATGGCGTCCAGCGGGGCGCTGTGGTCCACGTGCCAGAAGACGGTGCCGGTCATCTGAGGGGTTCCGCGCGACCAGTTCTCGAACGGCTTGGAGGTGAAGTACGACACCGGCATGGTGATCCGGCGCTCGTCCCAGGTGCGCACGGTCAGGAAGGTGAGGGTGATCTCCTCGACCGTGCCCCACTCGCCGTCCACCACGACGGTGTCGCCGATGCGCACCATGTCGCCGAACGCGATCTGCAGCCCGGCGAACATGTTGCTCAGCGTCGACTGGGCGGCGACACCGGCGACGATGCCGAGGATGCCCGCCGAGGCCAGCAGCGAGGCGCCGGCCGCGCGCATCGCGGGGAACGTCAGCAGCATCGCGGCCACCGCGACCACGCCGACCGCCGCCGACACCACGCGGCGGATCAGGGTCACCTGGGTGCGCACCCGGCGCACCCGGGCCGGGTCGCGCTCCCGGTGGTTGCTGGCGTACCGGGTGTAGGAGGTCTCCACGACGGCGGCGGCGATCCGGATGGTCAGCCAGGCGGCCGACCCGATCAGCACCAGGGTCAGGCCCCGGCCGACGGCGACGTCGTGCGAGGTCAGCAGTCGTGCCTCGTCGTAGGAGGCTCTGAGCAGGACCGCGCAGAGCAGCAGCTGGTACGGGACACGGGCCCGGCGCAGCAGGCCCCACAGCGGTGTCTCGTGGTGGCGTCGGTCGGCCTTCCGCAGCAGCCGGTCGGTGGCCCAGCCCAGGAGCAGGCCCAGCACCACCGAGCCGCCGACCACGATCAGCGGGCGCAGCACGTCATCCATGCCCCCGAACCTAACCGGCCTGCTCCGGCATGAACATGTGACTTCCGTCCGGTTCCGGGTAGTGCCGCGCGCGAGGCCGGTCACACCCGGCTGGCACCATGGGCTCCATGAACATCATGCTCTTTCACTCGACCTACGGACTGCGCCCCGCGGTGCACCGGGCCGCGGACCGGCTGCGCGCGGCCGGACACGAGGTGTGGACGCCGGACCTTTTCGAGGGCCGCACGTTCGACACCGTCGAGGAGGGCATGGAGCACAAGGACGAGGTGGGCAAGGACGAGCTGCTGAAGCGGGCCGTCCTGGCGGCGGCGCCGTACTCGGAGCGAGGCCTGGTGTACGCGGGGTTCTCCTTCGGCGCCTCGGTGGCGCAGACGCTGGCCCTCGGCGACGAGAAGGCCAGAGGGCTGCTGCTCCTGCACGGCACCTCCGACATCGCGGAGAACGCCGCGGCCGACGGACTGCCGGTGCAGCTGCACGTCGCCGAGCCGGACCCGTTCGAGACCGACGACTGGCTGACCGCCTGGTACCTGGGGATGGGCCGGGCCGGAGCCGACGTGGAGGTCTACCGGTACGCGGGCGCCGGACACCTCTACACCGATCCCGACCTGCCCGACTTCGACGAGGAGGCCGCCGAGGCCACCTGGCGGGTGGCGCTCGGCTTCCTCGACTCGCTGGAGGAGACCGCAGACTGATCCGTCTGATCCGTCTGATCCGTCTGGTCCGCCGACTCCGCGTCCCTTGTGCCGCGGGTGATCAGACGGGGGCGGCGGCCCGCTCGATCCTCTGCGTGCCGCTGCGCGTGCGGTAGGAGCGGGCCCAGGCCGCGGTGGCGCCCGCCTCGGTGCGGTCGGACAGCACGTAGTAGTCCATCTGCGCCCGCTCCGCCGTGAGGTCCAGCACCCCGAAGCCGTGCCGGTCGGTGTCCACCCAGTGCACGTGCCGGTTGGCGGCCCGGATCAGCGGGGAGGCGACCGCGTCGACGGTGCCCTCGCCGACCTTGAGGATGTCGTCGAGGTTGTCGGAGGTGACCGACGTGACCACGAACTCCGTGGCGGCGGACGCGGACAGCGGGTAGGTCCCGGCGTTCACGGGTACGTCGTTCGCCCACGCCATGTGGATGTCGCCGGTGAGGAACACGGTGTTGCGGATGGCGTTGCCCCGGAGATGGGCCAGCAGCTCGCGGCGGTCGGCGGTGTAGCCGTCCCACTGGTCGGTGTTGAGGGCGAGGCCCTCCTGCGGCAGGCCGAGCAGCTTCGCGAGCGGCTTCAGCAGGGTCGCGGGCAGCGAGCCCAGCGCGAACGGCGAGATCATCACCGAGGTGCCCACCAGCCGCCAGGTGGTGTCGGACGCCGACAGGCCCGCCTTCAGCCAGTCGAGCTGGGCGCGGCCGGTGAGGGTGCGGCCGGGGTCGTCGACGTCGCCGTCGCCGAGCGAGACCTGCTGCGAGCGGAAGGAGCGCAGGTCCAGCAGCGACAGGTCGGCCAGCTTGCCGAAGCGCAGCCGTCGGTAGGTGGTGCCCTCGACCGCCGGGCGGACCGGCATCCACTCGAAGTACGCCTGCTTGGCGGCGGCCTGCCGGGCGGCCCAGGAGCCCTCCGCGCCCTCGGTGTGGTTCTCCGCGCCCCCGGACCAGGTGTCGTTGGCGAACTCGTGGTCGTCCCACATGGCGACGACCGGGGCGGTGGCGTGCAGTGCCTGGAGGTCCGGGTCGGTCTTGTAGCGGGCGTGCCGGGTGCGGTAGTCGGCGAGGGTGACGATCTCGTGGGCGGGGGAGTGCGGGCGGACGACCGTGCCGCGGGTGCCGTAGTCGCCGGAGCCGTACTCGTAGATGTAGTCGCCGAGGTGCAGCCAGGCGTCGAGGTCGCCGCGGGCCGCGAGATGGCGGTACGCGGCGAAGTGGCCGGCCTCCCAGTTGGCGCAGGAGACCACCCCGAGGCGCAGCCCCGCCACGGAGGCGTCGGCGGCGGGCGCGGTGCGGGTGCGGGCCGCGGGGGAGTCGGCTCCGCCGGCGGAGAAGCGGAACCAGTAGTCGGTGGCGGGCCGCAGACCGCGGACGTCCGCCTTGACGGTGTGGTCGGAGGCGGCGGTGGCGAGGACCGTTCCCTGGGCGACGACGTCGGTGAACGCCCGGTCGCGGGCGACGGTCCAGCGCACCTCGGTGTCGGGTCCGGCGCCTGAGCCCGGGAGGGCGTCCGGGGTGGGCGTCACGCGGGTCCACAGCAGCACGCCGTCCGGCAGCGGGTCGCCGGAGGCGACGCCGTGCAGGAAGGCGGGGGCGGACCGGGCGGCGCGGGCGGGCAGCGCGGCGGCGAGCGGTCCGGCCAGCGCCGCGGTGGCGGCGGCCGCCTTGACGACGGTGCGGCGGCGCGGGGTGAGGGAGGCGGTGTCCGCGGTGGCGGAGACGGCGCTCTCGGTTCTTCCGTGTCGACTGGTCACAGCCGCACAGGTTACTGACGTGTACATGCTGCGTGTAGTCGCCGGAGCGGGCGAACCCGGGAAAGTTCGCCCGCTCTTCAACCACGCGTCAGCGGGGCGTCGGCAGGCCGCGTCAGCCCTTCAGCGCCTTGTCGACCGCCGTGGTGAACTCGGCCGCCGTCATGGGCGCGTTCTGCCCGTCGGAGCCGGTCAGCTTCTTGCCGTCCATCTTCACCGTCGGCGTGCCCTGGACGTCGCTGCTGTCGAACTTGTCCGACATCTCCAGCGCCCAGCGGTCGTAGGTGCCGTCCTTCACGGCCGCCTGGAACTCCTTGTTGTTCTTCAGGGCGTCCACCGTGTCGGCGATCTTGATCAGGTAGGCGTCGTCCTTGAACTTGTCGTCCGTCTCCTCCGGGTGGAACTCCGAGGAGTAGAGGGCCGACTTGTACGCGAGGAACGCCTCGGGGCTGACGTCCAGAGCGGCGCCCAGGGCGCTCAGCGCGTTCTTCGAGCCCTCGCCGGTGAGGTTGCGGTCCAGGAACGAGGCGCCTATGAACTGCACCTTGTACTTGCCGTCCGCGACGTCCTTCTCGATCGTCTCGCCGACAGCCTGCTCGAAGGAGGCGCAGATCGGGCAGCGCGGGTCCTCGTACACCTCGAGGGTCTTCTTCGCGTCGGCCTTGCCGATGACGACGGTCGTGCCGTCCTTGCCGCTGGTGTTCGCCGGCTTGACCAGCTTGGCGTCCTTCGCCGCCTCCCAGTGGTCCGGCTTGTTCGCCTGGACCACCGCGTAGCCGATGCCGCCGGCCGCGGCCAGCACGCCGACCACCGACGCGGCGACGATCAGCTGCCGCCTGACCTTCGCCTTCTTGGCCTGGCGCTCGCGCTCCTGGCGCAGACGCTCGCGCGCCGCCATCTTGGCCGCCTGGCTGTTCCGCTTGCTCATGATGATGTCTCCACAGGGGACGCACACGGTCGTGTGCGGAGTTCGTACGGGGGGACTGCTGGTGCTCGGGCGACCGCCGGGGCGTGATCCGCCTCAGGCGGCGAGGGAGCACGGCGGCCCGCGCCGTCCCAGGGAGTGCGCGAGGAGCAGGGTGCGCGCCACGGCCGCACGGTGCGGCATGCTCACCGGCCGGCCCGTCCTCGGTGCCCGGCGCACGGTGACCACCGCGACGGCGAGCAGCAGCGGACGGACCGCTGTCGCCGCGACCGCGCCCAGCAGCTGGGCCAGTGCCCGCTCCCCGCGGCGCAGCCAGGCGGCGGCGAACAGGCCGACCCCGATGTGCGCGCCCAGAAGCAGCCACGCGGTCGCCGGGCCGGCCTCGGCCAGCACCGCCGCCACCCGGTCGCCGCCCTGAGCGGCGTGCCCGGTGACCCGGGCCAGCGGCGCGCCCACACCGGTGCCGTCGCCGCACAGCACGTCGAACCCGACGGAACGCAGCGGACCGGCCACCGGGCCGCCCATGCGGCCGTAACAGACGTGCTGGCCGGTGGTGAAGACCGTGTCGGCGGCCAGCTCCAGCGGGATCAGCAGGGCGGCGATGCGCCCGAAGGAACGCTCCCGCCCCGCGAGCGCGTAGGCCAGGCCGAACACGGCGGCACCGACCGCGGCCACCGTGTTCAGCGGCAGCGGGGCCCCGGACAGCAGCACGTGCGACGCGGTGCTGAGCGTCACGACGACAGCCGTGAACAGCGCCGCGCGAACGGCTCTGAGCTGGGGTCCGGATATGTCCATGGCGGCTACGAGTGTGGCACGTGCTCCGTTAAGGGATCCCTAAAGGGGGCCTGTGAATGGGCGGAAGGTTACAGCCCCGGAATCCGGCCGTTGCGGAACAGGTCGAGGAAGATCTGGTGGTCCCGGCGGGCCCGCGCCCCGTAGTCGTGGGCGAAGTCCACCAGCAGCGGCACCAGCGTGTCCTCGTCGGCCGCGATCGCCGCGTCGATGGCCCGCTCCGTGGAGAACGGCACCAGGGACTCGCCTGAGGTGTCGTCCGCCGCCGCGTGCATCGCCGCCGTCGCCCGGCCCAGGTCGGCGACCACCAGCGCCATCTCCTCCGGGTCGTCGAGGTCGCTCCAGTCCAGGTCCACCGCGTACGGCGAGACCTCGGCGACCAGCTGCCCGGCGCCGTCCAGCTCGGTCCACCCCAGCCACGGGTCGGCGTGCGCCTGGAGGGCGCGCTGGGAGATCACCGTGCGGTGCCCCTCGTGCAGGAAGTACTCGCGCACCGCCGGGTCCGTGATGTGCCGGGAGACGGCGGGGGTCTGCGCCTGCTTGACGTAGATCACGACGTCGTTCTCCAGGGCGTCGCTGTGCCCCTCCAGCAGGATGTTGTACGACGGCAGCCCGGCCGAGCCGATGCCGATGCCCCGGCGGCCCACGACGTCCTTCACACGGTAGGAGTCCGGGCGGGCCAGCGAGGAGTCCGGCAGCGTCTCCAGATAGCCGTCGAAGGCCGCGAGCACCTTGTACCGGGTGGCCGCGTCCAGCTCGATCGCGCCGCCGCCGGGCGCGAAGCGGCGCTCGAAGTCGCGGATCTCGGTCATCGAGTCCAGCAGCCCGAAGCGCGTCAGCGACCGGGCGTCCCGCAGCACGTCCAGCAGCGGGCCCTGCGCGGTGTCCAGGGTGAACGGCGGCACCTCGTCCCTCTTCGCGCCCGTCGCCAGGGCGCGGATCCGCTCCCGGTAGGCAGCCGCGTACACCGACACCATGCCGGTGATCTGCTCGTCGCTGAGCGCCTTGGCGTAGCCGATCAGGGCCATCGACGCCGCGAAGCGCTTCAGGTCCCACAGGAAGGGGCCGACGTACGCCTCGTCGAAGTCGTTGACGTTGAACACCAGGCGGCCGCCCGCGTCCATGTACGTGCCGAAGTTCTCCGCGTGCAGATCGCCGTGGATCCACACGCGCGAGGTGCGCTCGTCCAGGTACGGCCCGCTGTGCGCGGCGCCGCCGGGCCCGGCGTGCTCGGCGGACAGGTCGTGGTAGAAGAGGCTCGCGGTGCCGCGGTAGAACGCGAACGCCGACGCCGCCATCTTCCGGAACTTCACCCGGAACGCGGCCGGGTCGGCGGCCAGGAGCTCGCCGAAGGCGGTGTCGAGGACGGCGAGGATCTCCTCGCCGCGGTGCTCGTCGCTGAGCTGCGGGACCGACATCGCTGAGTGCCTCCTGGTGCGGGATCTCGGGAACGGCCGTGCCGTCGCCTGCCTAACGTGCGGAGGTGCGCGGGAGTGCCCGGCGCCCCGCCCGAAGGTACGCGGGGAAGGGCTCCGGGTGTCGGTGCCGGGGCATAGACTTCCGAGCTGTCCCCCGGGACCCGTCCACCCGCTGCCGATGAGATCTCCCTGGAGGCCGCACCGTGTCGAAGCCGCCGTTCACGCACCTGCACGTCCACACCCAGTACTCGCTGCTGGACGGTGCCGCGCGGCTGAAGGACATGTTCAACGCCTGCAACGAGATGGGCATGACGCACATCGCCATGTCCGACCACGGCAACCTGCACGGGGCGTACGACTTCTTCCACTCCGCGCAGAAGGCCGGCGTCACCCCGATCATCGGGATCGAGGCGTACGTCGCCCCCGAGTCCCGGCGCAACAAGCGCAAGATCCAGTGGGGCCAGCCGCACCAGAAGCGGGACGACGTCTCCGGCTCCGGCGGTTACACCCACAAGACGATGTGGGCGGTGAACAGCACCGGTCTGCACAACCTCTTCCGGCTCTCCTCCGACGCCTACGCCGAGGGCTGGCTGCAGAAGTGGCCCCGGATGGACAAGGAGACCATCGCCAAGTGGTCGGAGGGCATCGTCGCCTCCACCGGCTGCCCCTCCGGAGAGGTCCAGACCCGGCTGCGCCTCGGCCACTTCGACGAGGCGCTCAAGGCGGCCGCCGACTACCAGGACATCTTCGGCAAGGACCGGTACTTCCTAGAGCTGATGGACCACGGCATCGACATCGAGCACCGGGTCCGCGACGGCCTGCTGGAGATCGGCAGGAAGCTCGGCATCCCGCCCCTGGTCACCAACGACTCGCACTACACCTACGCGCACGAGGCCGCGGCGCACGACGCGCTGCTGTGCATCCAGACCGGCAAGAACCTCTCCGACCCGGACCGCTTCAAGTTCGACGGCACCGGCTACTACCTGAAGTCCACGGACGAGATGTACGCCATCGACTCCTCGGACGCCTGGCAGCAGGGGTGCGCCAACACCCGGCTGATCGCCGAGATGGTCGACACCACGGGCATGTTCGTCAAGCGTGACCTGATGCCCAAGTTCGACATCCCGGAGGGGTACACCGAGGTCTCCTGGTTCCGCGAGGAAGTCATGCGCGGCATGAACCGCCGCTTCCCCGACGGCATCCCGGACGACCGCATGAAGCAGGTCGAGTACGAGATGGACACGATCATCTCGATGGGCTTCCCGGGCTACTTCCTCGTGGTCGCCGACTTCATCATGTGGGCCAAGAAGCAGGGCATCGCGGTCGGCCCCGGCCGAGGCTCCGCGGCCGGCTCGATCGTCGCCTACGCCCTCGGCATCACCGACCTCGACCCCATCCCGCACGGCCTGATCTTCGAGCGGTTCCTCAACCCCGAGCGCATCTCGATGCCCGACGTCGACATCGACTTCGACGAGCGCCGGCGCGTCGAGGTGATCCGCTACGTGACCGAGAAGTACGGCGCCGACAAGGTCGCCATGATCGGCACGTACGGCACCATCAAGGCGAAGAACGCCATCAAGGACTCCGCGCGCGTGCTGGGCTACCCGTACGCGATGGGCGACCGCATCACCAAGGCCATGCCCGCCGACGTCCTCGGCAAGGGCATTCCGCTGTCCGGCATCACCGACCCGAACCACCCCCGCTACTCGGAGGCCGGCGAGGTCCGGTCGATGTACGAGAACGAGCCGGACGTGAAGAAGGTCATCGACACCGCCAAGGGCGTCGAGGGCCTGGTGCGGCAGATGGGCGTGCACGCGGCCGGCGTGATCATGTCCAGCGAGACCATCACCGACCACGTCCCGGTCTGGGTCCGGCACACCGACGGCGTGACCATCACGCAGTGGGACTACCCGAGCTGCGAGTCGCTCGGCCTGCTGAAGATGGACTTCCTGGGCCTGCGCAACCTCACCATCATGGACGACGCCGTCAAGATGGTGAAGGCCAACAAGGGCATCGACATCGACCTGCTGTCGCTGCCCCTGGACGACCCCACGACCTTCGAACTGCTCCAGCGCGGCGACACCCTCGGCGTGTTCCAGTTCGACGGCGGCCCCATGCGCTCCCTGCTCCGGCTCATGAAGCCGGACAACTTCGAGGACATCTCCGCCGTCTCGGCCCTGTACCGGCCGGGCCCGATGGGCATGAACTCGCACACCAACTACGCCCTGCGCAAGAACGGCCAGCAGGAGATCACCCCGATCCACCCCGAGCTGGAGGAGCCGCTCAGGGAGGTCCTGGACGTCACCTACGGCCTGATCGTCTATCAGGAGCAGGTGCAGAAGGCCGCCCAGATCATCGCCGGCTACTCGCTCGGCGAGGCCGACATCCTCCGCCGCGTGATGGGCAAGAAGAAGCCGGAGGAACTGGAGAAGAACTTCGTCATCTTCCAGGCCGGCGCCCGCAAGAACGGCTACAGCGACGAGGCGATCCAGGCGCTGTGGGACGTGCTGGTGCCGTTCGCCGGCTATGCCTTCAACAAGGCGCACTCCGCCGCGTACGGACTGGTCTCCTACTGGACCGCCTACCTCAAGGCCAACCATCCCGCCGAGTACATGGCGGCGCTGCTCACCTCGGTGAAGGACGACAAGGACAAGTCCGCGGTCTACCTCAACGAGTGCCGCCGCATGGGCATCCGCGTGCTCCCGCCGAACGTCAACGAGTCCGAGTCGAACTTCGCCGCGCAGGGCGACGACGTGATCCTCTTCGGCCTCTCCGCGGTGCGCAACGTCGGCACCAACGTGGTGGAGTCGATCATCAAGTGCCGCAAGGCCAAGGGGAAGTACACGTCCTTCCCGGACTACCTCGACAAGGTCGACGCGGTCGTCTGCAACAAGCGCACCACCGAGTCGCTGATCAAGGCCGGCGCCTTCGACTCCCTGGGCCACACCCGCAAGGGCCTCACCGCACAGTACGAGCCGATGATCGACAACGTGGTGGCGGTGAAGCGCAAGGAGGCCGAGGGACAGTTCGACCTCTTCGGCGGCATGGGCGAGGAGCAGAGCGACGAGCCCGGCTTCGGCCTGGACGTGCAGTTCACCGACGAGGAGTGGGACAAGACCTACCTGCTCGCGCAGGAGCGCGAGATGCTCGGCCTGTACGTCTCCGACCACCCGCTGTTCGGCCTGGAGCACGTGCTGTCCGACAAGGCCGACGCGGGCATCTCGCAGCTCACTGGCGGTGACTTCGGCGACGGCGCGGTGGTCACCATCGGCGGCATCATCTCCGGCCTCCAGCGCAAGATGACCAAGCAGGGCAACGCCTGGGCGATCGCCACCGTGGAGGACCTCGCGGGCTCCATCGAGTGCATGTTCTTCCCGGCGACCTACCAGCTCGTCTCGACGCAACTGGTCGAGGACGCCGTGGTGTTCGTCAAGGGCCGGCTCGACAAGCGGGAGGACGTGCCCCGGCTGGTCGCCATGGAGCTGATGGTCCCCGACCTGTCCAACGCGGGCACCAACGCGCCGGTGGTGCTGACCATCCCGGCCACCCGTGTCACCCCGCCCCTGGTCAGCAGGCTCGGCGAGATCCTCACGCACCACAAGGGCGACAGCGAGGTCCGCATCAAGCTCCAGGGCCCGACCAGGACGACGGTGCTGCGGCTCGACCGGCACCGGGTCAAGCCCGACCCGGCCCTGTTCGGCGACCTGAAGGTGCTGCTCGGCCCGTCCTGCCTCGCCGGTTAGACACCGGCCCCCGACGCGCCGGAGGGGCGCACCCGTGACGGGTGCGCCCCTCTTCCTGTGCGGCCGGGCCGCAACGGCCCTTCACACCGGTGTCAGTTGTGGCCGAAACGCTTCTGCCGGCCCTTGCCGCGGCCGACCTCGCCGGGCACCACCTGCGTGGTGCGCTGCTCGTCCGGGGTCTCCATGGTGGACGTCTGCGCGGCGCGCGAGGCGCGCTCGGCCTGGGGCTGCTTACGGTCACGGTTCTTGTTCTTGGCCATGGTGTTGCCTCCTGTGGGGACTAGGGGCCAGGGCCGAATTCAGATTCACATAAGCCGATAACCCACGCATGTCGGACAATTACCGTGTGTAGTGGGGCGGTCGGGGGAGGAAGTGTGGAAACGCCACGCCGAAGATCGAGTTCGGGCCGTTAAGACCGGCGGGGTCGGGCAGACTCGAAGGAAGCCCGAAGCCAAACCTCCCGGAAAGAGGGTGGATCGCGTGGACCGCTGCATCGTCCTGGTGGACGCCGGGTATCTGCTGGGGGCCGCCGCGAGTCTCCTCGCCGGGGAGCCCTCGCGGTCCCGTATCACCGTGGACCACGCCGCCCTGATCCAGGGACTGCGTGACCGCGCCGAGAACGACACGCGCCGGCCGCTGCTGCGCATCTACTGGTTCGACGGCGCCCCCGACCGCGTGCCGCAGCCCGAGCACCGCCGGCTGCGCGTGATGCCCCGGGTCACCGTCCGGCTCGGCGCACTGACCCGCAGCGACGGGCGCTGGGCGCAGAAGGGCGTGGACGCGGCGATGCACGCCGAGCTGACCGAGCTCGCCCGCAACCGCGCCTGCTCCGACATCGTCCTCGTCACCGGCGACGGCGACCTGCTGCCGGGCATGATGGCCGCCAAGGAGCACGGGGTCGCCGTGCATCTGTGGGCCGTGCAGGCCGCCGACGGCGACTACAACCAGTCCGAGGACCTGGTCGCCGAGGCCGACGAACGCCGGGTCCTGGACCGGGCATGGATCACGCAGGCCGTGCGCGCCAAGGAGACCGGCGGGGTGTGCGCGCCGCCGCCCGCGACCCGGCCCGAGATCGCCGCGATCCTCTCCGCGCCGCTGCCCGACTCCGCCCTCGCCCCGGCCGCCGAGCGTGCCCCGGCCGAGCCGCGCCATCCGGCCGCCGCACACAACGGGAGCGTGGAGCGCGCGCCCGCGGCGAAGGGCGTCCCCACCCCGAAGGACCTGGCCGCGCTGCGCCACCCCGGCCTGCACCAGCCGCAGCAGCCCGTCTCCGCGACCCTGCGCTGGTCCTCCGACAAGGGCTGGGTGGACCGGCCGGTCGCCGAGCCGCCGGAGGCCGCGTCCATGCCGACACTGGCCCAGCTGACCACGGCGGAGCAGCGGTGGGCCGACCGTGAGGAGGACATCACCACCGTGGGCGGTGACCCTTTCGAGGTGGGGCAGGTCTTCGCCCGGCGGTGGGTCGAGCGGCTGGGCGACCAGAGCCATGTGCGGAAGCTGTCCGCGATGTATCCGCGGATCCCGCACCGCATCGACGGTGAGCTGCTGCGGTACGCGGCGCGGTTCGGGCTGCTCGCGCACAAGGACGACCAGATCGACGAGCGCGATCGTTACGCCATCCGGGCGGGGTTCTGGCGTGAGCTGGACACCCGGACGGGGACGGAGCGGGCCTCCACGGGGGAGTAGAGCCGCGCCGGCTTCACAGCCGGGGGCGGTCATGGCACCCGTCTGCGCGGTTCCCCGCGCCCCTGTATCGGTGGGGCCGAGGCTCGTGGGCACGGCGGAGGCCGTCGTGGGTTGCTCGCGCAGTTCCCCGCGCCCCTGCCTGGGCTGGCGCCGGTGGGTAGGGGCGCGGCCGTCGTGGGCTGGTCGCGCAGTTCCCCGCGCCCCTGTATCGGTGGGGCCGAGGCTCGTGGGCACGGCGGAAGCCGTCGTGGGCTGGTCGCGCAGTTCCCCGCGCCCCTGAAGGTGCCGCGGTGACCGCGCCCCGAAGGGGCGCGGGGAACTGCGCGACCAGCCACTACGCACCCGCAGGTACCTGCTCAGGCGCTCGGGACTCCGGTCAGGCTGAGCCACGCGTGCCCGCGGGCGCGTAGCGGGCCAGGATCCTGGGCTCCGTACGCCGTCGCAGGTGCCGATCCATCCCCCGGTGTCTGGTGCGTCCCCCCGGACGGGGCCGGGCGGAAGGGTGACCCGGGAGCGGGGGGACGGCGGCGACCCCGTAGGCTCGTCCCTTGTGAGTACGCGCGCGGCACAGGCACATCGGCACGGTGGTGACGTCGTGTGTGCGGTGCGCGGGCTGACCAAGACCTATCCGGCGGTGCGCGGGCGGCGCGGGGTGCCGGCGACGCCCGAGGTGCGGGCCACCGACGACGTGGCGCTCGACATCCGGCACGGTGAGATCTTCGGCCTGCTCGGGCCGAACGGCGCCGGCAAGTCCACCCTCGTCCGGCAGATGACCGGCCTGATGCGGCCCGACAGCGGCAGCGTCGAGATCCTCGGTCACGACATCGTCCGCCACCCCGAGCGGGCCTCCCGCATCCTCGCCTACCTCGGGCAGGAGTCCAGCGCCCTCGACGAGCTGACCGTGTCCCTGGCCGCCGAGACCACCGGCCGGCTGCGCGGGCTCGACGCCCGGCAGGCCCGCGCCGAACGGGACGACGTGCTCGACGAGCTGGGGCTCGCCGCCCTCGCCTCCCGCCCGCTGCGCAAGCTCTCCGGCGGCCAGCGCCGGCTCGCCTGCTTCGCCGCCGTGCTGGTGGGGGAGCGGCCCCTGCTGGTGCTGGACGAGCCCACCACCGGGATGGACCCCGTCGCCCGGCGCGCCGTGTGGTCCGCCGTCGACCGGCGGCGCGCGGAGCACGGCACCACGGTGCTCCTGGTCACCCACAACGTCATCGAGGCCGAGACCGTGCTCGACCGGGTCGCCGTGCTCGACCGCGGCCGGGTCATCGCCTGCGACACCCCGAACGGCCTGAAGGAACAGGTCGCCGGGGAGGTCCGGGTGGAGCTGGTGTGGCGGGAGGCCGCGCCGCTGCACGTGCCCGAGGTGACCGCGCTGCGCGACCGGGCCGTCGAGTCCGGCCGGCGCTGGACCCTGCGGCTGGCGCCCGAGGAGGCCCGCACGGTCGTCGCCACCGTCACCGGCGGCGCCGCGTTCGCGGCCCTCGACGACTTCACGCTGGCCACACCGAGCCTGGAGGACGTGTACCTGGCGCTGGGCGGCGCCGTGCGACAGGGACTGGTGAAGGCGTGAGCACACGGGCCGTGTCATCCGTACGGAACGGGGCGACCTCCGGAGCGGCTCCGGACGGATCTCCGAGCGAAGGGGAGCAGCACGACGTGAGTGTCGTACCCGCCGGTGCCCTGCCGGCCGGCGTCCTGACCGCGGAGGAGGCCGCCGCGCCGGGACCCGCTCCGCTCGGCCCCCGGGCACGGCTGTGGCCGTCCCTGGCGGCCGTGTACCGGGCGCAGCTGTCCCGGGCCCGGGTGGCGCGGATCCCCCTGCTGTTCGTGGCGACCTTCCAGTCCGTCGGCATCATGATCCTGATGCGCGGGGTCGTGGACGGCGGCGGCGAGGCGCGCGCCGTGGTGGCCGGATCGTCGGTGCTGGTCGTCGCCTTCGTCGCGCTGAACCTGCTCGCGCAGTACTTCGGCCAGCTCCGCGCCAGCGGCGGACTCGACCACTACGCCACCCTCCCCGTGCCGCCCGCGGCCGTGGTGCTGGGCGCGGCCGGCGCCTACGCGTCGTTCACCGTCCCCGGCACCGTCGTGACCGCCGTCGTCGGCTGCGCCCTGTTCGGGCTGCCGCTCGCCCATCTGTGGATCCTCGCGGCGGTGATCCCCCTCGCGGGCGCCGCGCTCGCCGGTCTCGGCGCGGCCCTCGGACTGCTGGCGCCCCGGCCCGAACTGGCCACCCTCCTCGGTCAGCTCGGCATGTCGGCGGCGCTGCTGCTCGGCGTGCTGCCGCCGGAGCGGATGCCGGAGGCGGTCCGTCTCGCCCGTGACCTGCTGCCGTCGACGTACGGCGTCGAGGCCTTCGCGCGCACCTTCGCCCCGCACCCCGACTGGGCCCACGTCCTCGGCGACCTCGCCGTGTGCGGCGTGGTCGGGGTGATCTCGCTGGCCGTGGCGACCTGGGCGTACCGCAGGGCCGCCGTCCGGTGACGCGGCCCACAGCCACGCCTGGCACGATGGCAGGGTGAGCGCACCTCTGACACCCCCGCCACCGCACGACCCCTCCGCGCACGATCCGTGGCAGCCGCCCGCCGACGCCCCCGCCGGCGGTTCGCACCGCTACGACGGGAAGCCCGGCCACGCCGTGTACCCGCGGCACGGCTGGTGGCACGACGAGGACGGCCCCGGGATGGCGAAGGAGATCCGTGAGGCGGCCGTGGTGGCCGTGGCGGTGGCCCTCGGCGGGGTGCTGCTCGGGGTGCTCTGGTGGTGGCTCGCGCCGCGCGTGCCGCTGGTCGGCGACGCGTCCGGTGACGCCTGGGTGGTCTACCTCAAGGACTCCGAGGGCGAGCAGAGCATCGGCGTGGACGGCACGTTCACGCTCGTCGCCCTGGGCTGCGGCGCGCTGAGCGCCCTGGCGGTCTTCCTCTTCCGCCGGCGTGGCGGCGTCCCGCTGGTGGTGGCACTGGCGGTCGGCGGCCTGCTCGGCTCGGTGCTGGCCTGGCGGCTCGGGGTGTGGCTGGGCCCCTCGCAGGACGTGATCGCGCAGGCGAAGAGCGTGGGGAAGGGCGTCACGTTCGACGCCCCGCTGAAGCTGAACGCGAAGGGCGCGCTGCTGGCGTGGCCGTTCGCGGCGCTGGTGTTCCACCTGGGCCTGACGGCGCTGTTCGGCCCGCGCGACCCGGAGGAGTGGCCGGCGCCGGGCGGGCAGCAGCCCCGGTAAGGGCGCCGGCCGCCCGGCGCCACACCCCCGTCAGGCCGGGCGCCGTCCGTGGTTGGCCCGCCGCTTCCTGATCCGCCACCTGCGCTTGCGCGTCCGCTTCGACATGCCTTCCGTACATGGCCGAGGGCGCGAGGACCGTCGAGGTACGGAACAGGCCTCGCCGGGACCCACGGCGCCAACCCGGCCCTCGTCCCCGGGGCATCCCCGGCCGGTCGTCGGCCCGTGGCGCGGACGGGTGCTCGTGACGCCGTCGCGGCGCGGCGGGTGGCCGACGCCGGCGGAGCGGACGAGCATCGCGCCCGGGCAGGAGGGCCCGCGGACCGCACCCGGCCGCGGCCCGACCAGGTCGTCGACGGCGGGTTTCGGTGGCTGCCGTGCGGGGCTGGGCGCGTTGTGCGGGTCCGGTGTGGGGAGTGGGTCGCGGCCGGTCCTCGGCGTGGGTGCTGTCGCGGGGGGACCGGCGCGTTCGGGGATGAGGGGGCGCCGTCGTACGGCTCAGGCCCGGCCGCGGGGGCCGGGTGTCTTGTCGACCGGTCCTCGGTGGCTGCCGGGCGGGGCTGGGCGCGTTGTGCGGGTCCGGTGTGGGGAGTGGGTCGCGGCCGGCCATCGGCGTGGGTGCTGTCGCGGGGGGACCGGCGCGTTCGGGGATGAGCGGGCGCCGTCGTACGGCGCGGGACCGTCGCGCTGGGCCGGGTGTCTCGTCGACCGGGCCGAGGGGCGTGTCGCGGCCGGGCGGTGGCCGGCGGGTCCCGCGTCAGCGGGCCCCCGCTACCCCCGCCCGATCGGGGCCAGGACCGCCGACGTCAGGGTCGCCAGGTCGGCGGGGGCGAGTTCCACCTCCAGGCCGCGGCGGCCCGCCGAGACGCAGATCGTCTCGTGGCGGGTCGCCGACTCGTCCAGCACCGTCGGCAGCTTCTTGCGCTGGCCCAGCGGGGAGATGCCGCCCCGCACGTACCCCGTGGTGCGCTCCGCCAGCGCCGGGTCCGCCATGGACGCCCGCTTGCCGCCGGCCGCCGAGGCCAGCGCCTTCAGGTCGAGCTGGCCCGCGACCGGGACCACCGCCACGGTCAGGGCGCCGTCGACGTCCGCCACCAGCGTCTTGAAGACACGGTCGGGGGAGACGCCCATCGCCTCGGCCGCCTCCTCGCCGTAGCTCGGGTGGGAAGGGTCGTGGTCGTAGGAGTGCACCGTGAACGGCACCCCGGCCGCGGTGAGCGCCACCGTGGCGGGCGTGCCGTTGGACTGCTGCTTCTTGGACTTCTTGGCCATGCCGGTCGCTGCTCCGCAAGCGTCAGTTCAGACTCGTCGGCGTCCGCGTCAGCTCCGACGCGGGCAACGACGGAAGACTACGGATGATCGCCGTCTCCGTGCGCAGGAGTTTCAGTTCGTCCCGCAGCCGGGACGCGGTGTCCGGCGCCTGGAGCAGCCGCTGCCGCGTCGGCGTGTCGAGCATCATCGCGGCGGCGACCAGGTACGACACCACACTGGGCTCGTCAGGCAGCTCCGCGTCCGAGGTCAACGACCGCTCCCGCGCGCCCGCCAGCCGCTTCTGGTACTGCCGGAACGCCCGCAGCACGCCCTCCGCCAGCCGCTCCGCCTCCTCGCCCGGGTCCTCCTCCAGCGGCTCCAGCTCGGCCGTGAGGAAGGGTCCTGAGGCGTCCACCGACAGCAGCCGCACCCGGGTCGTGCCGGTCGCCAGCACCTCGAAGGTGCCGTCGGGCCGCTCCCGGATCGTCGCCGCGTCGGCCACGCACCCCACCTTGTGGAACGCGCGCAGCGGGTCCGCGCCGAAGCCGGCCGCAGGGCCCCGCTCCGGCACGGCCGTGGGATCGGGCAGCCCCGGGGCGCTCGGCGCCACCTCGTGGCCGTCCCGGATCGCCACCACGGCGAACTGCCGTGGCTCGTCCTCCGGGGTCTTGAGCAGCTCGCGCATCATGGCGCGATAACGCTCCTCGAAGACGTTGAGCGGGAGCACGAGCCCCGGGAACAGCACCGTGTTCAGGGGGAAGAGCGGAAGCCGGACGGTGGTCACGACCCAAGAGCCTAATGGCCGCCGGGCTCCAAACGTCCGCGCCGTTCGCTCACCGGACGCCCCGGCCCGGCGCCGAAGGCGTCCGTTCCGGTCGTGTCGGCGCCCGACGCGACCGCCCGCAGCACCTCCTGACGGACCTCCAGGAACCGCCCGAGCGGGTCGTCGGCGTCCCGGTCCCAGGGGAACGAGGTGGCGTACGGACCGGTCAGCCGGAACTGCTCAAGGGCGTCCCGCCTGCGCCCGAGCCGGACCAGGACGTGGGCGAGGAGGTTGCGCAGCTCGGCCGGCCACGGCTGGGCCGACGGCAGCCGCGCGGACAGGGCGGCCGCCCGGTCGGCGGCCGCGTCCAGCCGTGCCCGCTCGACCGCCGGGCCGCAGCCGTCGGTGAGGTAGCCGAACGCCGCCCGCAGCGGCAGCGCCTGGGTGAGCGAACCCTCCGGCGCGTCCTGCGCGGCCGTGTCCGCGAAGTCGAAGCACTCGCGGTGCGAGCCGTGCCAGGAGGACGCCAGGTAGCGCAGGGCCGCCACATGGCAGCCGTGGTGGTGCGGGGCGCGGCGCACCGCCGCCTCCCACAGCTCCTCGAAGTACGTGTGACCGGCCCGCGCGCCGCGCGCGTGGTCCAGCGCCAGTCGCCAGGGCACCGGGTCGCGGTGGTCGGCGCGGGCGGCCGCGGTGATCAGCGGGCTCACCTCACGCAGCAGCTCGGCGCGGGCCGGCGAGTCCCAGACCCGGTCCACCGCACGCTGGGCGTCCACCAGCAGCGCGTCCGCATCGCGCGGGGCGCGGGCCCGCCAGGCGTCCAGCCACTCGGGCCGCGACCGCGCGAACGCGGCGAGCCGGCGCACATAGCGGTCGCGGTGCTCCCAGGCGGCCTGGCGGCGGGTGGCGACGAGCAGTTCGGCCGCGGGGGTGTGGTCGCCGGCGGCGGCTCCGACCAGCGCCCGGCCGAGAGCCTCGTCCGGCACGTCGAGGAGCACCTCGTCGTCGGCGGGCAGCGCGGCCTGAGCGGGGGGCAGCGGGGTGCCCGTCCGCTTGTCCCGGGCACGGGACGTACGGGTGAACGCGTGCAGCAGAGCCATGGTGTCGACCATTGAAAGACCGCAGGTCACGGAGGCGCCAGCCCCCACGCGCAACTTGCGGAAAGTTGTACGGGGTCCGGTCAAGGGCCGGTAAAAACGGTGGGCTCCGGGGGCTGCACCGGCCTCCTCGGCCACACCTGTCGCACGCATGTCGGACACACACCCGGTGCCCGGCAGGACGTCGCGCACTTCCCCGCGCCTCTGAGGGCGCTCACCTCATGTGCGCCGAAGTGTGCGCGTCGCGCCCGCCGCCACCGTCGTCGCCAGGATCCAGCCCAGGAGGATGAACGCCGTCGACAGCCACTGCCAGCCGCCGCGCAGTTGCCAGAAGCCCACCTGGCCCAGGTCGATCACCGGGAGCAGCAGGTCCAGCGCGAACAGCGCCGGGTTCCAGTCCGGGTGCTCGCCCGCCTTCAGCGGCGGATGGTCCGCCCGCGCGAAGGCCACCGAGCCGGCCGCCCACAGCACCGCCATCCACACCGCCGCCCGGCCCGGGCGGTATCCGTAGGCGACCGTCCAGTCCTGCGCGTACCCCCACAGCTTCGCGGCGAGCGGCAGGCTCTCGCGGCGCCGCCGCTGCTTGGCCAGCAGCACCTCTCGGGCGTCCTCGTCCGCCCCGCTCTCCCGCAGCACCGCCGCCAGCCGCTCGTACGGCTCCGGGGTGTACTCGGCGCTCGCCGCGTCCACCCAGCGCAGCCGCAGCGCCAGCGGGAACGGGCCGCGCGGCACCAGGTTCTCGTACGTGAAGCCGCCCATGTGCAGCCGTCCCGGGCCCGGCCAGCTGTCCGCCCGGTCCATCAGGTTCACCACCCGCGCCCCCGACAGCACCACCCGCCCGCGCGCCGGCCGCTGCCCGAGGAACCGCAGCTCCGGCGTCTGCACCCGGCGCAGCGACAGCTCCTGCTCGTCGGTGAGGGTGAACTCGGCCCCCTCGAAGTCGACCGCGTCCCCGAACCGCCCGTCGTCCAGCCGGATCCCGCCCTCGCACTCGAACCGCTGGATGCGCGTGCCACGCGCGGGCGTCATGCCGCTGCGGGCGTGCGCCCCCACCCCGGCCGGGGTCAGGTACAGCGAGCGCTCCACGGTCAGCTGCGGCGCGTTCAGCGCGAGCCGGGCGTGCGGGTTGACCAGCCGGGCGCCGCGCAGGCTCAGCGACACGCCGACGGTCGCGCCGCGCAGGCTCAGCTCGCCGTACGACTCCAGCATCTCCGCCTGCAGGTCCTGGCCGACGCTCATCCCGTCCGCCGCCATGGAGCGGCCGCTGCGGTCCCGGTGCACGACCGCCTGGTTCAGCAGCAGGTCCGTGCCGATGCGGGCGTCGGTGAGCCGTATGCCGCCCAGGAAGCGGCAGCGCGGCAGATGGAGGTCGCCCTCCGTCGCCAGCCGGGCGGCCTCCAGCCGGGGTATGGAGCAGTCGACCAGCCGCACCGTGGTGAACCGCGCCTCCGGCAGCAGCACGTCCCGCTCGAAACGGCAGCCGCGCATCTCCACGTACGGCACGATCGTGCCCCCGGCCAGGTCCAGCGGGCCGCTGATCCGCACCCCGACGAGCTTCAGCGAGGGAACGCGGCCGGCCAGCGCGGGCGGGCCGTCCAGCAGCAGCCAGCACACCACCCGGGCCCGCACCGTGCGCTCGGGACCCCAGGGGTGGCCTCCGTGCGGATCGTCGACCAGCGCGTCGCCGCAGCTCAGGTCGTACACGCTGCCGTTGCGGAAGGCCTGCCACATCCCCGCCTCCGCGGCGGTCAGGTCCTCCGGCGGCTCACCGCCCTGCGGTCCCGCCCCCTCGGCCACGGAACTCCCCTCCTCCTCATTACTCACCGGTTCATCGCGTCGTACAGCCGTTCATGCCCGGTACGGTGACGCGCTGAACACGGAAAGTGAAGAAGATGTTGAAAACGGGTGCGGACCGTCACGACAACCGTGATGTATCAGCCATTGGAACGGGCGGACGTCCCCCGGGGCGGGTCTGAGAGAATTGACCACGTGATCTCGCGAATCGACCTGCGCGGCGGCGCCCTCCCCGAGGGCCCCGCCCTGCGTGACCTGCTGCCCCGTGCCGACTTCGACGTCGCGGCCGCCCTGGAGAAGGTGCGGCCCA
The DNA here is from genome assembly GCF_022696125.1 of Streptomyces sp. GB4-14. Lineage (NCBI taxonomy): Bacteria > Bacillati > Actinomycetota > Actinomycetes > Kitasatosporales > Streptomycetaceae > Streptomyces > Streptomyces sp. GB4-14. Next base: position 4,987,696 of record NZ_RZHO01000002.1, read on the forward strand.
TCTGCGAGGACGTGCATCATCGTGGCGACGCGGCGCTGATCGACTTCGCCGAGCGCTTCGACGGTGTGAAGCTCGACCAGGTCCGGGTGCCCGCCGCCGCGCTGGAGCGCGCGCTGGAGCAGCTCGACCCGGCCGTGCGCGCCGCCCTGGAGGAGTCGATCCGCCGGGCCCGCCTCGTCCACCGCGCACAGCGCCGCACCACCCACACCACCCAGGTCGTGCCGGGCGGCACGGTCACCGAGAAGTGGGTGCCGGTCGACCGCGTCGGCCTGTACGCGCCGGGCGGCCGGTCCGTCTACCCGTCCTCCGTGATCATGAACGCGGTGCCCGCCCAGGAGGCCGGCGTCCCCTCGATCGCGCTCGCCTCGCCCGCCCAGGCCGAGTTCGGCGGCCTGCCGCACCCGACCATCCTCGCCGCCTGCGCCCTGCTCGGCGTCGACGAGGTGTACGCGGCCGGCGGCGCCACCGCCGTCGCGATGTTCGCGTACGGCACCGAGTCCTGCCCGCCCGCCAACATGGTCACCGGCCCCGGCAACATCTGGGTCGCCGCCGCCAAGCGCCACTTCACCGGGAAGATCGGCATCGACGCCGAGGCCGGCCCGACCGAGATCGCGATCCTCGCGGACTCCACGGCCGACCCGGTGCACGTCGCCGCCGACCTGATCAGCCAGGCCGAGCACGACCCGCTGGCCGCCGCCGTCCTGGTCACCGACTCCACGGACCTCGCGGACGCGGTCGAGAAGGAGCTGAAGCCGCAGGTCGAGGCCAGCAAGCACGTCGAGGACCGGATCGCGCCCGCCCTCGGCGGCAAGCAGTCCGCGATCGTGCTGGTCGACGGAGTCGAGGAGGGCCTGCGGGTCGTCGACGCCTACGGCGCCGAGCACCTGGAGATCCAGACCGCCGACGCCGCCGCGGTCGCCGAGCGGGTGCGCAACGCCGGCGCGATCTTCATCGGCCCCTGGTCCCCGGTCTCCCTCGGTGACTACGCGGCCGGCTCCAACCACGTGCTGCCCACCGGCGGCTGCGCCTGCCACTCCTCGGGCCTGTCCGTGCAGTCCTTCCTGCGCGGCATCCACATCGTCGACTACACGGAGGACGCCCTCGCCGAGGTCGCGCACCACGTGGTCACGCTGGCGGAGGCGGAGGACCTGCCCGCGCACGGCGCGGCGATCAAGGCCAGGTTCGGCTGGAAGGTGCCGGAGAGCAAGTGAGCGACGTGAGCATCGACGACCTTCCCGTACGGGACGAACTGCGCGGCAAGTCCCCCTACGGCGCGCCCCAGCTGGACGTCCCCGTACGGCTCAACACCAACGAGAACCCCTACCCGCTGCCCGAGCCGCTGGTCGAGCGGATCGCCGAGCGGGTCCGCGAGGCCGCCCGGCACCTCAACCGCTACCCCGACCGGGACGCGGTCGAGCTGCGCACCAGGCTGGCCGAGTACCTGACGAAGACCGCAGGCCACCCGGTCGCCCTGGAGAACGTGTGGGCGGCCAACGGCTCCAACGAGGTCATCCAGCAGCTGCTGCAGACCTTCGGCGGACCCGGCCGCAGCGCGCTCGGCTTCGAGCCGTCGTACTCGATGCACGCGCTGATCGCGCGCGGCACCGGCACCCGCTGGATCTCCGGCCCGCGCGGTGAGGACTTCTCCCTGGACCTGCCCGCCGCCGAGAAGGCGATCGCCGAGCACCGGCCCGACGTCGTCTTCGTGACCACCCCCAACAACCCCACCGGCAACGCGGTCCCGGCCGACACGGTGCGCGCCCTGTACGACGCCGCGCAGGCCGCGCGGCCGTCCGTCGTGGTCGTCGACGAGGCGTACGTGGAGTTCAGCCACGGCGACTCGCTGCTGCCGCTGCTCGACGGACGCCCCCACCTGGTGATCTCCCGCACCATGTCCAAGGCGTTCGGTGCCGCCGGACTGCGCCTCGGCTACCTCGCCGCGCACCCCGCGGTCGTCGACGCGGTCCAGCTGGTGCGTCTTCCGTACCACCTGTCGGCGGTCACCCAGGCGACCGCGCTGGCCGCCCTGGAGCACACCGACACCCTGCTCGGCTACGTCGAGCAGCTGAAGGCGGAGCGGGACCGGCTGGTCGCCGAACTGCGCTCCCTGGGCTACGAGGTGACCGACTCCGACGCCAACTTCGTCCAGTTCGGCCGCTTCCAGGACTCCCACGCCGTGTGGCGGCGGATCCTCGACCGGGGCGTCCTGGTCCGGGACAACGGCGTACCGGGATGGCTGCGGGTCACCGCGGGCACCCCGGCCGAGAACGACGCGTTCCTCGACGCGGTACGTGAGATCAAGAAGGAGCACAGCGCATGACCCGCGTAGGACGCGTGGAACGCACCACCAAGGAAACCTCCGTGCTCGTCGAGATCGACCTCGACGGCACCGGGAAGACCGAGATTTCCACCGGGGTCGGCTTCTACGACCACATGCTCGACCAGCTCGGCCGGCACGGCCTGTTCGACCTCACCGTGAAGACCGAGGGCGACCTGCACATCGACTCCCACCACACCATCGAGGACACCGCCCTCGCGCTCGGCGCCGCCTTCAAGCAGGCGCTCGGCGACAAGGTCGGCATCTACCGCTTCGGCAACTGCACGGTGCCGCTGGACGAGTCCCTCGCCCAGGTCACCGTCGACCTCTCCGGCCGCCCGTACCTCGTGCACACCGAGCCCGAGAACATGGCGCCGATGATCGGCGAGTACGACGTGACGATGACCCGGCACATCCTGGAGTCCTTCGTCGCCCAGGCGCAGATCGCCCTCCACGTGCACGTGCCCTACGGGCGCAACGCCCACCACATCGTGGAGTGCCAGTTCAAGGCCCTCGCCCGGGCCCTGCGCTACGCGTCCGAGCGCGACCCGCGCGCGGCCGGCATCCTGCCCTCCACGAAGGGTGCGCTGTGAGCGACGCACGCGCGGCCGCCGGGCCGCGGACGACGACGATGGCAGCTCCTCTGCGCCGCGTGGGCGGAGAAGCGAACGGAGGGACACGGTGAACGGACTGTCCACCGTCCTGATCGTCGTCGGTCTGTTCTTCGTCGGAGGGATCATCTCCTTCGTCAAGCAGAAGATGCCCACGAGCCTGATCACGCTGATGTCCCTCGGCGCCGCGCTGTGCATCGTCACGGGTCTGCTGCAGATGGAGGTGTGAGACCGTGAGCACCACCAGGAAGGTCGTGGTCTTCGACTACGGCTTCGGCAACGTCCGCTCCGCCGAGCGCGCCCTCGCGCGCGCCGGGGCAGACGTCGAGATCACCCGCGACTTCGACAAGGCGATGAACGCCGACGGGCTGCTGGTGCCCGGCGTCGGCGCCTTCGCCGCCTGTATGAAGGGCCTCAAGGAGGCCCGCGGCGACTGGATCGTCGACCGCCGCCTGGCCGGCGGACGCCCCGTCATGGGCATCTGCGTCGGCATGCAGATCCTCTTCGCCCGCGGCATCGAGCACGGCGTCGAGGCGGAGGGCCTCGACGAGTGGCCCGGCTCCGTCGAGCCGCTCCAGGCCGACGTCGTCCCCCACATGGGCTGGAACACCGTGGACGCCCCCGAGGGCTCCCGGCTGTTCGCGGGACTGGACGAGGACGCGCGTTTCTACTTCGTGCACTCCTACGCCGTCCACGACTGGTCGTTCGAGGTGACGAACGCGGCCATGGAGCCTCCGCTCGTCACCTGGACCACCCACGGCAAGCCGTTCGTGGCCGCCGTGGAGAACGGCTCCCTGTGGGCCACCCAGTTCCACCCCGAGAAGTCCGGCGACGCCGGCGCCCAGCTCCTCACCAACTGGATCGGAACCCTGTAGAGACATGGCCACCCTCGAACTCCTCCCCGCCGTCGACGTCCGCGACGGCCAGGCCGTCCGCCTCGTGCACGGAGAGTCCGGCACCGAGACCTCGTACGGCTCGCCGCTGGAGGCCGCGCTCGCCTGGCAGCGCTCCGGCGCCGAGTGGCTGCACCTGGTCGACCTGGACGCCGCGTTCGGCACCGGCGACAACCGCGAGCTGATCGCGGAGGTCACCAAGGCGATGGACATCAAGGTGGAGCTGTCCGGCGGCATCCGCGACGACGACACCCTCGCCGCCGCCCTCGCCACCGGCTGCACCCGCGTCAACCTCGGCACGGCCGCCCTGGAGACCCCCGAATGGGTCGCCAAGGTCATCGCCGAGCACGGCGACAAGATCGCCGTCGGCCTCGACGTGCGCGGCACCACCCTGCGCGGCCGCGGCTGGACCCGTGACGGCGGCGACCTCTACGAGACGCTGGACCGTCTCAACAAGGAGGGCTGCGCCCGCTACGTCGTCACCGACATCGCCAAGGACGGCACCCTCCAGGGCCCCAACCTGGAGCTGCTGAAGAACGTCTGCGCCGCCACCGACCGCCCGGTCGTCGCCTCCGGCGGGGTGTCCTCGCTGGACGACCTGCGGGCGATCGCCGAGCTGGTCCCGCTGGGCGTCGAGGGCGCCATCGTCGGCAAGGCCCTGTACGCCAAGGCGTTCACCCTGGAAGAGGCCCTGGAGGCTGTGTCCCGATGACATCGGAAGCCGTGCGGCGCGTGCAGAGCGGGAACCCCTGGGAGGAGACCCTCGGCTCCGCGCGCGCCGTGGCGGCCGGCGGCCTCGTCCTGGTCGCGGGCACCACCGCGTTCCGGGGCGACGTGCTGTACGGGGAGGGCGACCCGTACGAACAGGCCAAGGTGGCCTTCACCAACGCGCTGGAGGCGGTCGCCGAGTTCGGGCTCGACGCCGCGTCCGTGATCCGCACCCGCATCCATCTCGCCCACGCGCGGGACGTCGACGCGGCCTGCCGTGCGCACAAGGAGCTGTTCGACGCGGTCCGACCGGTCACCACGCTGCTGGTGGTCGAGGGCTTCGTCGACTCGCGCGTACTGGTGTCAGTGGAACTCGAAGCATTCAGAGGAGCCGTGGATTCATGACCCTGGCGGTCCGAGTCATCCCCTGCCTGGACGTGGACGGCGGCCGGGTCGTCAAGGGCGTCAACTTCCAGAACCTGCGCGACGCGGGCGACCCCGTCGAGATGGCGAAGGTGTACGACGCCGAGGGCGCCGACGAGCTGACGTTCCTGGACATCACCGCGTCCTCCGGCAACCGCGAGACCACCTACGACGTGGTCCGCCGCACCGCCGAGCAGGTGTTCATCCCGCTCACCGTGGGCGGCGGCGTGCGCACCGCCGAGGACGTCGACAAGCTGCTGCGGGCCGGCGCCGACAAGGTCGGTGTGAACACCGCCGCCATCGCCCGGCCCGACCTCATCCGGGAGATCGCCGAGCGGTTCGGCCGCCAGGTGCTCGTCCTCTCGGTCGACGCCCGGCGCACCGAGGGCGGGACCTTCGAGGTCACCACGCACGGCGGCCGCCGCGGCACCGGCATCGACGCCGTCGAGTGGGCGCACCGCGCCGCCGAGCTGGGCGCCGGCGAGATCCTGCTGAACTCCATGGACGCCGACGGCACCAAGGACGGTTACGACCTGGAGATGATCGCCGCCGTGCGCAAGCACGTCACGGTCCCGGTGATCGCCTCCGGCGGCGCCGGCAGGCTCGCCGACTTCCCGCCGGCGGTCGCCGCCGGCGCGGACGCGGTACTGGCCGCCTCGGTGTTCCACTTCGGCGACCTGCGCATCGGCGAGGTCAAGCAGACCCTCAGGGACGCCGGCCACCCGGTGCGGTGAGCCTCAGCCGAGCGGCTGCGTGAGCTGGATCAGATTGCCGACCGTGTCGTCCAGCAGAGCGGTCAGCACCGGGCCCTGCTTCTCCGGCTCCCGCACGAAGTGGACGCCCTCCCCGCGCAGCCGCTCGAACTCCGCGCGCAGGTCGTCCACCGAGAACACGATCGCCGGCAGCCCCGCCTCCCGCACCGAGCGGCGGTAGGGCTCCGCGATCGGCCCGTCGCCCGGCTCGAGCAGCAGCTCCAGCTCGGGCTGGGCGCCCTCGCGCGCCCCCACGGTGACGAACGGCGAGCCCCCGCCCGGGTCCACATGGGTGCGGGTCTCGAAGCCGAGGACACGGGTGTAGAAGGCGTGCGCCTTCGCCACGTCCTCGACGTACACACTCGTCATGGCGACCTTGATCACGAGCCGTGCCTTTCCGGAGCCGGTCAGATGCCGAGCTGCTTGGTGGCGCGCAGCTGGGCGACGGCGTTCTCGTCGCCGTCCAGCTCCACCTTCGCGGCGCCCTGCCGGCCGTACGCGAACACCACCAGCTCGGACGGCTCCCCGGTCACCGTCACCACCGGCGCACCGCGGCGCGCCACCGTCGTCTGCCCGTCCGGACGGCGCAGCACCAGACCGGTCGGCACCCCGCGGCCCATCAGCCGGGCGGAACGCTCCAGCCGTGACCACAGGGCGTCCTGGAACACCGGGTCCAGCTCGCGCGGCGTCCAGTCCGGCTGCGCCCGGCGGACGTCCTCGGCGTGGACGTAGAACTCGATCACGTTCGACATCTCGTCGACCTGCTTGAGCGAGAAGGGGGAGAACCGCGGCGGGCCCGTGCGGATCAGCCGGACCAGCTCGTCGTACGGCTTCGCCAGGAACTCGGCCGTCACCCGCTCCAGACGCGACGCCAGCTGCTTCACCAGCATGCCGCCCGCCGCGTCCGGACGGCGCTCACGCACCACCACGTGCGCGGCCAGGTCCCGGGTGGTCCAGCCCTCGCACAGGGTGGGCGCCTCCGGCCCCGCGGTCTCCAGCAGGTCGGCCAGGAGGAGTCGTTCACGCTTGGCATGGGTCGACATGCCAGCCAGCCTACGGCGGGCCGTCACGTCCGGACAGTGGACGACGGCGCAAGGGGGCCGGGGGCGCGCGGCACAATGGTCCCCATGACCACGCCCGCCCGTCGCCCGGCCGCCGCCCCTCAAGGAGGCGCTGCGCGCCACGGCGCGCCGCCCAGCCGCCTCGACCCGGAGATCGCCGCGCGCCTCAAGCGCACCCCGGACGGACTCCTGCCCGCGATCGCCCAGCAGTACGACACCGGAGAGGTGCTGATGCTGGGCTGGATGGACGACGAGGCGCTGCACCGCACCCTCACCACCGGCCGCTGCACCTACTGGTCGCGCAGCCGCCAGGAGTACTGGGTCAAGGGCGACACCTCGGGCCACTTCCAGTGGGTGAAGTCGGTCGCGCTGGACTGTGACGCCGACACGGTGCTGGTGAAGGTCGACCAGGTGGGCGCCGCATGCCACACCGGCGACCGCACCTGCTTCGACGCCGACGTTCTGGCGGTGGCGGACGCCCCCGCCGAAGATCAGTAAGGTCTGCCGCCATGGACCTCGAGACGTTCCGCAAGCTCGCCGCCGACCGCCGGGTCATCCCGGTCACCCGCAAGCTCCTCGCCGACGGCGACACCCCGGTCGCGCTCTACCGCAAGCTCGCCGCCGAGCGCCCCGGCACCTTCCTGCTGGAGTCCGCCGAGAACGGCAGGTCCTGGTCCCGGTACTCCTTCGTCGGCGTCCGGTCCGCCGCCACCCTCACCGAGCGCGGCGGGCAGGCCCACTGGGAGGGCACCCCGCCCGTCGGCGTGCCCGTCGACGGCGACCCGCTCGCCGCGCTGCGCGCCACCCTCGAGGCCCTGCACACCCCCCGCGACCTCGCCCAGGACCTCGGCCTGCCGCCCTTCACCGGCGGCATGGTCGGCTACCTCGGCTACGACATCGTGCGGCGCCTGGAGAAGATCGGCCCCGGCGAACGGGACGACCTGAGGCTGCCCGAGCTGACCATGCTGCTCACCAGCGACCTCGCCGTCATGGACCACTGGGAGGGCGCCGTCTGGCTGATCGCCAACGCGATCAACCACAACGACCTGGAGACCGGTGTCGACGAGGCCTACGCGGACGCCGTGGCCCGCCTCGACGCCATGGAGGCCGACCTCGCCCGCCCGGTCGCCCAGCCCCCGGCCGTGCTGCCGCCGTCCGAGCTGCCCGAGTACACCGCGCTGTGGGGCGGCCCCGACTACCAGGCGGCCGTGGAGGACGTCAAGGAGCGCATCCGCGCCGGGGAGGCCTTCCAGGTCGTCCCCTCCCAGCGGTTCGAGACGCCCTGCACGGCGAGCGCCCTGGACGTCTACCGGGTGCTGCGCGCCACCAACCCGTCGCCGTACATGTACCTGTTCCGGTTCGACGGCTTCGACGTGGCCGGCTCGTCCCCCGAGGCGCTGGTCAAGGTCGAGGACGGGCAGGCGATGGTGCACCCCATCGCAGGCACCCGGCACCGCGGCGCCACCCCGCAGGAGGACCAGGCGCTCGCCGACGAGCTGCTCGCCGACCCCAAGGAGCGCGCCGAGCACCTGATGCTCGTCGACCTCGGCCGCAACGACCTCGGCCGGGTCTGCGAACCCGGCTCCGTCGAGGTCGTCGACTTCATGTCGATCGAACGCTACTCGCACGTCATGCACATCGTCTCGACGGTCACCGGACGGGTCGCCGCCGACCGCACCGCTTTCGACGTGCTCACCGCCTGCTTCCCGGCCGGCACCCTCTCCGGCGCGCCCAAGCCCCGCGCGATGCGGATCATCGACGAGCTCGAGCCCTCCCGGCGCGGCCTGTACGGCGGCTGCGTCGGCTACCTCGACTTCGCCGGGGACTCCGACACGGCCATCGCCATCCGCACCGCCCTGCTGCGCGACGGCACCGCGTACGTGCAGGCCGGGGCGGGGGTCGTGGCCGACTCCGACCCGGTCGCCGAGGACACCGAGTGCCGCAACAAGGCGGCCGCCGTGCTGCGCGCCGTCCACACCGCGAACCGGCTGGGTGACGGCTGACACAGCCCCCCGGATGCCGCGTGGCCCGGGATCCGGGCCATAGTGGAGGGCGTGACTGCCGTACCCAGCCCCCGTTCCGAGCCCGCCGGCCCCTCCCGGACCGGCCGCACGAGCCTCGCCGCCGCCCTGCTGAGCGGCGCCCTCGGCGCGGCCGTGGCCCTGCTCGCCACCCGGCAGGAGTGGTCGGAGGGCACCGCGACGGTGGCCGGCGGCGCGTTCCCGCTGACCGCCACCGGCAGTGACGTCACCGGTGTGCCCGCCGCCCTGGCCGTCGTCGGGCTCGCCGCCCTGGTCGCCGTCTTCGCCGTGCGCCGTGCCGGGCGGCTCGCCGTCTCCTCCGTGCTCGCCCTCGCCGGGGCCGGCACGGTCGCCGCCGCGCTGCTCGGCGCGTCCGACTCCACCGCCCTCGACGAGAAGGCAGCGCAGGCCTCCGGGGACGCCTCCGCGACCGTCGGCGCCCTCTCCCACACCGCCTGGCCGTACGTCGCCGCCGTCGGCGGGCTGCTGCTGCTGGTGGCCGGACTGCTCGCGCTGCGCTACGGACGCCTGTGGCCCGCCATGTCCGGCCGTTACGAGCGGGGCGGCGCCCCCCGTCCGCGCCGGGTGGCCGCCCCCGCCGACCCGGACCGTCCCGAGGAGCTCTGGAAGGCCCTCGACCGAGGTGAGGACCCCACCGGCGCCTGAGCCGCGCAACCCGCCCACGGCCGACCCCGGCGCACGGCGGTCCGGCGTGTGCGGGACAATGGGGACGAGCGTCCCGCTCACCCACGCACACGGCAACGAGGAGCAAGCAATGGCGGGCAGCAGCCACGGTCACACCCCGGCCGCCTGGACCGGTGTCATCATCGCCTTCATCGGTTTCTGCGCCGCGGGCGCGTTCATGGTGATGGACCAGCCCGTGGGCTTCTGGGCCGGCATGGGCGTCGTCCTCCTCGGCGGCCTAGTCGGCGCCGTCATGCGCTCGATGGGCCTGGGCCAGCCGAAGAGCGACCACCCGGTGCACCGGACCACCGGCGACCGCGAGCCGGCCCGCGCCCAGGGCTGAGCCCCGCGGACCACTCCGTACGGGGGCGGCGGCCGGCCGTGAGCCGGAGCCGCCCCCGCGGTGTGTCCGGGGGACAATGCCTCCCGTGAACGCCCCGAGCCCCCACACGGTCCCCGGCCGGGCGGCCCGGCTGGCCGCCCCCGCCGGCCTGCTCGCCGCCGTGGCCGCGGCCTTCGCCTACGTCGCCGCCGTCGACCCCAACGAACCCGGGCACTACCCGGTCTGCCCGCTGCTCGGCCTCACCGGCCTGTACTGCCCCGGCTGCGGCGGACTGCGCAGCGCCCACGCCGTCGCCCACGGCGACCTGGCCGCCGCCCTCCAGGCCAACGCCCCCGCCGTCCTCGGCTACGCCGCCTTCGCCGTGCTGTGGACCCTCTGGGTGATCCGCGCGGCGCGCGGTCGGCCGATGCGCCTCGACCCGCCGCCCGCGGTGCTGTGGTCGGCGGGCGGGCTGCTGCTGGCCTTCACGGTGCTGCGGAACACGCCGTTCGGCGGCTGGCTGCACCCGTGAACGAGTGGTGATCGTCCAGGTACTGGACGTCGCAACAGCCGGATGCGGGGCATTCGCCCTGCTCCGGATACCATCGCAGGGACCAGCCAAGCCCGACCGTCAGGAAGGGGGCCGCTCGCGTGAGTGTGCTCGACGAGATCATCGACGGAGTCCGTGCCGACCTGGCGGAGCGGCAGGCGCGCGTCAGCCTCGACGAGCTCAAGGAGCGCGCGGCCAAGGCCCCCGCAGCCAAGGACGGCGTGGCCGCCCTGCGCGGTGACGGCGTCAAGGTGATCTGCGAGGTCAAGCGCTCCAGCCCGTCCAAGGGCGCGCTCGCCGCGATCGCCGACCCGGCCGGCCTCGCCGCCGACTACGAGGCGGGCGGCGCCGCCGTCATCTCCGTCCTCACCGAGCAGCGCCGCTTCGGCGGTTCGCTGGCCGACCTGGAGGCCGTCCGCGCCCGGGTGGACATCCCCGTGCTGCGCAAGGACTTCATCGTCACGTCGTACCAGCTCTGGGAGGCCCGCGCGTACGGCGCCGACCTGGCGCTGCTGATCGTGGCCGCCCTGGAGCAGTCCGCCCTGGAGTCGCTCATCGAGCGCGCCGAGTCCATCGGCCTCACCCCGCTGGTCGAGGTGCACGACGAGGACGAGGTGGAGCGGGCGGTCGACGCCGGCGCCAAGGTCATCGGCGTCAACGCGCGCAACCTCAAGACCCTCGAGGTCGACCGCGGCACCTTCGAGCGGGTCGCCCCCGAGATCCCGGCGCACCTCGTGAGGGTCGCCGAGTCCGGCGTGCGCGGTCCGCACGACCTGATCGCCTACGCCAACGCCGGGGCGGACGCCGTCCTGGTCGGCGAGTCCCTGGTGACCGGCAAGGACCCGAAGACGGCGGTCGCCGACCTGGTGGCCGCGGGCGAGCACCCGGCCCTCCGGCACGGCCGCTGAGACCTCGCTAGGCTGACCCCCGATGACGCTCTCCCGACTCGCACGAGGCTGCCGGCCCCGCGGCTGCCGCGCCCCGGCCCGCCGGGTCCACGGCCGCAGGGTCCGTTACGTCATCGGCGACGAACCCGGCCAGGTGAACGGCAGGCGATGGCAGCGGCGCCCCGACAGGGGCGCGGGACTCTGCTGATCCGCGGCTCCGCCGCGTGAGCGCGACACGCCACAACGGATCCGCACGGGCCTGACGACCCCCGCCCCGGAAGGGGCGCGGGGAACCGCGCGCTCAACCACGACGAGCCCGCACGGGCCCGAACACCCCGCCCCCACGGCGCTCAGTGTCGTCCAACACACTCACCGTGAGGTACACGCATGCCCAGCACCTTCTTCATCCCCGACCCGGAGGGCCAAGTCCCCTCCACGGGGGGCTACTTCGGCGCCTTCGGCGGCAAGTTCATCCCCGAGGCCCTCGTCGCCGCCGTCGACGAGGTCGCCGTCGAGTACGACAAGGCCAAGGCCGACCCCGAGTTCGCCCGCGAGCTCGACGACCTCCTGGCGCACTACACGGGCCGTCCCAGCGCCCTCACCGAGGTCCCCCGCTTCGCCGGGCACGCCGGCGGCGCCAGGATCTTCCTCAAGCGCGAGGACCTCAACCACACCGGCTCGCACAAGATCAACAACGTGCTCGGCCAGGCCCTGCTCACCAAGCGCATGGGCAAGACCCGCGTCATCGCCGAGACCGGCGCGGGACAGCACGGCGTGGCCACCGCCACCGCCTGCGCCCTGTTCGGCCTCGAGTGCACGATCTACATGGGCGAGATCGACACCCGGCGCCAGGCCCTGAACGTGGCCCGGATGCGCATGCTCGGCGCCGAGGTCGTGGCCGTGAAGTCCGGCAGCCGCACCCTCAAGGACGCCATCAACGAGGCGTTCCGCGACTGGGTCGCCAACGTCGACCGCACCCACTACCTGTTCGGCACCGTCGCCGGACCGCACCCCTTCCCGGCGATGGTCCGCGACTTCCACCGCGTCATCGGCGTCGAGGCCCGCCGCCAGCTCCTGGAGCAGGCCGGCCGGCTGCCCGACGCCGCGATCGCCTGCGTCGGCGGCGGCTCCAACGCCATCGGCCTGTTCCACGCCTTCATCCCCGACGAGGACGTCCGTCTGATCGGCTGCGAGCCCGCCGGACACGGCATCGAGACCGGCGAGCACGCCGCCACCCTCACCGCCGGCGAGCCCGGCATCCTGCACGGCTCCCGCTCCTACGTCCTCCAGGACGACGAGGGGCAGATCACCGAGCCGTACTCGATCTCCGCGGGCCTTGACTACCCGGGCATCGGCCCCGAGCACGCCTACCTCAAGGACAGCGGCCGCGGCGAGTACCGCGCGGTCACCGACGACGCCGCCATGCAGGCCCTGCGCCTGCTGTCGCGCACCGAGGGCATCATCCCGGCCATCGAGTCCGCGCACGCCCTGGCCGGCGCCCTGGAGGTCGGCAAGGAGCTGGGCAAGGACGGGCTGATCGTCGTCAACCTGTCCGGGCGCGGCGACAAGGACATGGACACCGCGGCCCGCTACTTCGGGCTGTACGACACGGACGCCGAGGTCGAGGAGAACGCCTCCGGCACCGCCGAGATCGAGGGGGACGCCAAGTGAGCGGGAACGTGCGGCTGCTGAGCGACACCCTCGCCGCGGCGAAGGAGGAGGGCCGCGCCGCCCTGATCGCCTACCTCCCGGCCGGGTTCCCGACCGTGGACGGCGGCATCGAGGCGGTCAAGGCGGCGATCGAGGGCGGCGCGGACGTCGTCGAGGTGGGGCTGCCGCACAGCGACCCCGTCCTGGACGGCCCGGTCATCCAGACCGCCGACGACATCGCCCTGCGCGGCGGGGTGCGCATCGCCGACGTGATGCGCACGGTGCGCGAGGCGCACGCGGCCACGGGCGCGCCGATCCTCGTCATGACGTACTGGAACCCGATCGACCGCTACGGCGTGGAGCGGTTCACCGCCGAGCTGGCGGAGGCGGGGGGCGCCGGGTGCATCCTGCCCGACCTGCCGGTCCAGGAGTCCGCGCTGTGGCGCGAGCACGCCGAGAAGCACGGGCTGGCCACGGTCTTCGTGGTCGCGCCCAGCAGCAAGGACGAGCGGCTCGCCGAGATCACCGCGGCCGGCAGCGGCTTCGTCTACGCCGCCTCCCTCATGGGCGTCACCGGCACCCGTGAGTCGGTCAGCTCGCAGGCCGAGGACCTGGTGCGGCGCACCCGCGCCACCACCGACATCCCCGTCTGCGTCGGACTCGGCGTCTCCAACCCGGCGCAGGCCGCGGAGGTCGCCCGGTTCGCCGACGGGGTGATCGTCGGCTCGGCCTTCGTGAAGCGGATGCTGGACGCGCCCGACGACGCCGCGGGCGTCGAGGCGGTCCGCGCCCTCGCCGGTGAGCTGGCCGAGGGGGTGCGCGGGAAGGCGTGACGGCAGCGGCCGGGCCGTCCGCGGCGGGCCGTCGGGGTCCCTCGTACGGGTGGACCTGGGACCGGGGAGGCGCTGGGCGCCTCCCCGGTTCGTTCTGCGGGGTGTGAGCGACAAGAACCGTGAGGGAAAGCGCACCGCCCGGGAGCGGATGGCGGCAGAGCGCGAGAAGCAGAAGACGGCGGAGAAGCGGCGCCGCACCCTGATCGTGGGCGCGAGCGTGGTCTGCGTCCTGGGACTCGCGGCGGTGATCGGCGTCGTCGCGGCCAACTCCGGCGGGGACGACGAGAGCAAGGCGTCCGGCCCGGTGGTGGCGCCCTCGGGGGCCCAGGGCAAGGACGGCCTGGCCGTCCCGGTCGGCAAGGAGGACGCCAAGGCCACCCTCACGGTGTGGGAGGACTTCCGCTGCCCCGCCTGCAAGTCCTTCGAGCAGACCTACCGCTCGACGCTGAACGAGCTGACCGAGGCCGGCAAGCTGAAGGTCGAGTACCACCTGGTCACGCTGATCGACGGGGGCCTCGGCGGCAGCGGCTCGCTGAACGCGGCCAACGCCGCCGCGTGCGCCCAGGACGCGGGGAAGTTCACCGCGTACCACGACGTGCTGTTCGAGAACCAGCCGATGGAGAGCGACGACGCCTTCTCCAGCGACGACAAGCTGTTCGACCTGGCAAGCAAGGTCGACGGGCTCGACACACCCGAGTTCCGCACCTGCGTCGAGGAGGGCACGCACGACGGCTGGGTGGTCAAGTCCAACGAGGCCTTCCAGAAGGGCGGCTTCAGCGGCACCCCGACGGTGCTGTTCGACGGGCAGAACATCTACCAGGACCGTTCCATGACGCCCGAGAAGCTCAGGCAGATGGTCGAGGAGGCCGACAAGTCCTAGGGCCGTGTCCCCAGGGGCCTGTTATGGAGCCGTAGCCGGGCTGCCTGCCGTACGGGCGGCCCGGCACGGTAGCGTCGGTCCTGCCATGGAACTTGCCTACATTCCCAGCCCGTCGAGCGGGGTGCTGTACCTCGGCCCCGTTCCGCTGCGCGGCTACGCGTTCTGCATCATCATCGGCGTCTTCGTTGCCGTCTGGCTCGGCAACAAGCGCTGGATCGCCCGGGGCGGGCGGGCCGGCACGGTGGCGGACATCGCTGTCTGGGCCGTGCCGTTCGGCCTGGTCGGCGGCCGGCTCTACCACGTGATCACGGACTACCAGCTGTACTTCAGCGAGGGCCGTGACTGGGTGGACGCCTTCAAGATCTGGGAGGGCGGCCTCGGTATCTGGGGCGCCATCGCCCTCGGCGCGCTCGGCGCGTGGATCGGCTGCCGCCGCCGCGGCATCCCGCTGCCCGCGTACGCAGACGCCATCGCCCCCGGCATCGCGATCGCCCAGGCCATCGGCCGCTGGGGCAACTGGTTCAACCAGGAGCTGTACGGGCGGGCGACCGATCTGCCGTGGGCGGTCGAGATCACCTCCTCCGCCGACGGCCGGATGCCGGGCACCTACCACCCGACCTTCCTCTACGAGTCGCTGTGGTGCATCGGCGTGGCGCTGCTGGTGATCTGGGCCGACCGGCGCTTCACCCTCGGACACGGCCGCGCCTTCGCGCTGTACGTCGCCGGGTACTGCGCGGGCCGCTTCTGGATCGAGTACATGCGGGTGGACGAGGCCCACCACATCCTCGGCCTGCGGCTGAACAACTGGACGGCCGTCCTGGTCTTCCTGCTGGCGGTGCTCTACATCGTGCTGTCCGCCCGGAAGCGTCCGGGCCGGGAGGCCGTGGTCGAGCCGGGCGCCGGCGACGGCGAGGGCCCGGCGGCCGACGCGGGGCAGACCGACGGCGACGCGGCCGGGAAGGACGCCTCCGCCGAGGACGCGACGACGGAGGACGCCACGGACACCGACGACGCCGGAAAGCCCGGCAAGTCCGAGAAGCCCGACGAGTCCGAAGGGCCCGCGGAGCCGGAGGAGTCCAAGGACGGAGCCGGGTCGGCAAAGAAGGCCTGACCGCCCGCCGTACACACGCCGAGGGCGCCCGGGGACACCCCGGGCGCCCTCGGCGCGTCCGGCCCCGTCACCGCTTGTGCGCCAGCGCCAGCGTCCGGTGCGCCGCCGTCACCACCGCCGCGTCCACGAACGTGCCGTCCGGCAGCGCCTGCGCTCCCTGCGTCGCGGCCGCCGCCTTGAGGACCGTCTCCGCCTGCTCGATCTCCCGCTCCGTGGGCAGATAGGCCCGTTCGATGACCGGGAGCTGGCGCGGATGGATCGCCGCCCTGCCCAGGAAGCCCAGCGCGCGCCCGCGCACGCAGGACGCCTCCAGACCCTCCAGGTCGCGGATGTCCGGGTGCACCGACTGGGCGGGCGGGGCCAGCCCCGCCGCGCGCGCCGCGACCACCACCCGCGCCCGGCACCAGTCAAGACCGGCGTCCTCGCGCACTCCCAGGTCGGCCCGCAGGTCCGCCTCACCGAGCGCGATCCCGCGCAGCGCCGGGTGCGCGGTCGCCACGGCGTGGGCCTGCTCGACGCCCAGCGCGGTCTCCAGCAGCGCGTACAGGGGCGGGGAGCCGCCGCGTGCGGACACGGCCCGGCGGGCTACCCGCACCACGTCGGCCGGGGAGGACACCTTCGGCAGCCGTAGCCCGGACAGGCCCGGCGCGGGGGCCAGGGCCGCCACGTCGGCCGGTCCCCAGGGCCCGGCGAGGGCGTTGACGCGGACGTGCACCGGGACCGGCTGCGGATCGCGCAGCAGCTCGGCGCTGGCCGCGCGGGCGTACGCCTTGCGGTCCGGCGCGACCGCGTCCTCCAGGTCGACCACCACCACGTCCGCACCGGCCGTGAGGGCCTTCGCCACCACGTCGGGGCGGTCGCCGGGGGCGTACAGCCAGGTCAGCGGGACGCTTCTCATACGGCGCCCTCCGCCCGCAGCTCCGCCAGATCGGCCGGGGTGAGGCCCAGCCCGGTCAGCACCTCCTCGGTGTCCGCGCCGTGCGGGCGGCCCGCCCAGCGGATGGCCCCCGGGGTGGCGGAGAGCCGGAACAGCACGTTCTGCATGCGCAGCGGGCCCAGTTCCGGGTCGTCGACCGTGGTGACGGTGGAGAGGGCCTGGTACTGCGGGTCCGCCATGACGTCCCGGACGTCCTGCACCGGGGCGACGGCCGCCTCCGCCTTCTCGAACGCGGCCAGCACGTCGGCGCGGCTGTGCCGGGCGATCCAGCCACCGACCGCCTCGTCCAGCACGTCCGCGTGCCGGGCCCGGCCCTCGCCGGTGGCGAACCAGGGCGCGTCGATCAGGTCGGGGCGGCCCACCAGGACCATCACCCGCTCGGCGACCGACTGGGCCGAGGTGGAGACGGCGACCCAGGTGCCGTCGGCGGTGAGGTAGGTGCCGCGCGGGGCGTTGTTCTGCGACCGGTTGCCGGTGCGCGGCTGGACGTACCCGAGCTGGTCGTACCAGGTGGGGTGGGGGCCGAGGGCCGCGAGGATCGGTTCGATCAGCGCCGTGTCCACGACCTGCCCCTGGCCCGTGCGGTCGCGGGCCGCGAGGGCCGTCATGATCGCGTACGCCGTCGTGAGGCCCGCGACGGAGTCGGCGAGGCCGAACGGCGGCAGGGTCGGCGCCGCGTCCGGTTCGCCGGTGAGCGCGGCGAAGCCGCTCATCGCCTCGGCGAGGGTGCCGAAGCCCGGCCGGTGCGCGTACGGGCCGAACTGGCCGAAGCCCGTGACCCGCGCCAGCACCAGCCGGGGGTTGGCCGCCGACAGCTCGGGCCAGCCCAGGTCCCACTTCTCCAGGGTGCCGGGCCGGAAGTTCTCCACGACCACGTCGGCGGTGCGTACCAGGCGCAGCAGGGTGTCCCGGCCGCCCGGGGTGGACAGGTCGAGGGTGACGGTGCGCTTGTTGCGGCCGAGCACCTTCCACCACAGGCCGACGCCGTCCTTGGAGGGTCCGTGGCCGCGCGAGGGGTCGGGCTTCCTGGGGTGTTCGACCTTGACGACATCGGCGCCGAAGTCGCCGAGCAGGGTGGCCGCGAGGGGACCGGCGAAGAGGGTGGCGAGGTCCAGGACGCGCAGGCCGTCCAGCGGGGGAGCGGCGGGTGGCGCGGCGGGGGCCGGTTCGGGGGGAGTCATGGGCGGGACGCCTCCAGATGGGTGAGACGGGCCAGGGTGTCGAAGCCGGTGCCGTCGAAGTCGCCGACGGAGGTGGCCAGGCGGTTCTTCAGCGGGGCCGTCCAGCGTTCGGGGAGCGCGTGGGGCGAGCCGGCGAGCAGCCCGGCGACGCTGCCGGCGGTGGCGCCGACCGAGTCGGTGTCCCAGCCGCCGGACACCGCGCGGCAGATCGAGGCGGTGAAGTCCCCGTCGGCGTGGGTGAGGGCGGCGGCCAGCAGGGCGGTGTTGGGGACGGCGTGCACCCAGTGGTGGGTGGCCCCGTGCCTCTCGTGCAGCAGGTCGACGACGGTGTCGAAGTCGCGGTGCTCGCGGGCCAGTCCCACGGCGTCGCGCACGGCCCGGGCGAGCCGTGAACGGGGCGGGACGACGGTGAGTCCGGTGCGCAGACAGGCGTGCACGTCCCGCTCGCCGCCCGCCGCGGCCGCGATGACGGCGGCGGTGAACATGGCCGCGTAGACGCCGTTGGCGGTGTGGGTGAGGGTGGCGTCCCGGTACGCCTGCTCGGCCGCGGCGCCCGGGTCCTCGGGGTTGGTCCAGCCGTGCGCGTCGGCGCGGATCAGGGCGCCGATCCACTCGCGGAACGGGTTGCGGTGGCGGGCGGTCAGCGGCGGTTCGAGCCCGCAGAGCAGATTGCGGTAGGCGATCCGCTCGGCGGTGAAGGCGCGGCCCGCGGGCAGCTCGTCGAGCCAGACGCGGGCCACGTCCGCGGTGGTGAAGCGGCGGCCGTGGCGGCGCAGCACCAGCAGGGCGAGCAGGGGGTAGTTGAGGTCGTCGTCCTCGGGCATGCCGTCGATGTTCTCGGCGAGGGAGGTGGCGGCGGAGCGCCGGTTCCAGGGGTGCTCGGCCAGCAGCCCGTCGGGGACGCCCCGGGCGGTGAACCAGCCGCTCAGCGGCCAGTTGCCGGCGGCGCGGGCCAGGGCGCGGATGGCGGCGAGAGGCAGCTTCTCCACCGGTTTGCCCAGCAGACAGCCGGCCGCCCGGCCGAGCCAGGCCGCCTCGAGCCGCGCCTCGAACACGGGCCCGTCCCAGGCGGCCGGGGCGCCGGGCGAGAGGGGCCACTCGGGGCACAGCGCCTGGATCGCTGCAAGGTCGGAGGGCTCGTCGTCGGCGAAGGCGCTGGGCAGCTCGGCCAGCTCGTCCAGCAGGTCGCAGGCCAGCCGCCGGAGGTAGCGGGAGACCGGGCGGGGGGAGGCGCCGGCGGTGAGCGGGGCCGGGGGACCGCCCGCCGCGTGCCAGCGGGCGGCGACCGCCCGTGCCTCCCGGCCGTCCAGCGCGGCCTGGCGCAGTTCGTGGCCGACGAGGTCCTCGGGCTGGACCCAGGTCAGTCGGAGCATCCGGCGCCTCCGAGCCGCGCGAACGCCCGTTCGTGGGCGCGGCGGCGCTCCACGTCCCGGGCGAAGACCTCGCGGGCCACCGCGGTGAGCGTGGCGGCCGGCTCCCACAGGTCGAGCCGGCTGGCCTCCGCGACCGTCTTGGCCCACTCCTCGGGCACCGGGGAGCCGAGCGCGCCGGTCACCGCCCCGGCCATCGTGGCGATGGAGTCGCAGTCACGGCCGTAGTTCACCGCGCCCAGCACGGCATGCCGGAAGTCGCCGCGGGCCGCCACCACCATGCCGAGCGCCACCGGCAGTTCCTCGATCGCGTGCAGCCGGGAGGGACGCCGGGCGCCCAGCGAGGGGGAGCGGTAGTCGGGCCCGACGGTGTCGTACGGGGCGACCGCCTCGCGCAGCGGGCGCAGCGCCGACTCGGCGTCGGGGTGCCGCGACGCCTCCTCGCAGACCTTCTCGACCGCCTCCCGGGTGCCGTCCTTGGCCAGGGACAGACACACGGCGACCACCGAGTCCGGGGTCGCGCCCGGTGCGCAGGCCGCCGCCACGGCCGCCGCGAACACCCCGGCCGCCTCCCTGCCGTACGACGACTGGTGGGCGCCCGCCACGTCCAGGGCCTCGGCGTACGCGGCGGCCGGGTGGGCGGCGTTGACCAGGCCGACGGGGGCCATGTACATCGCGGCGCCGCAGTTGACGATGTTGCCCACGCCCGCCTCGCGCGGGTCGACGTGCCCGTAGTGCAGCCGGGCCGCCAGCCACTTCTCGGCGAGGAAGATCCGGTGCAGCGGGATCGTCTCCGCCTCGAGCTCCGGGATCCAGCGCGGGTTCGTCATCAGGTCCGGGACCAGGTGGTCGGCGATCGCGTAGGCGTCCAGGTGGTCGCGGACCCGCGCGTACACCCGGACCAGCGCGTGGGTCATCAGGGTGTCGTCGGTGACGTGCCCGTCACCCTTGTGGTACGGCGCGACGGGCCGGGCGGTGCGCCAGTCGTCGCCGTGCCACGGGCCGACGATGCCGTGGACACGGCCGCCGTGGCGCTCGGCGATCTGCTCGGGGGAGTACCCCTCGACCGGGCCGCCGAGGGCGTCGCCGACGGCCGCCCCCACCAGCGCCCCGGTGATCCGCTCGTCCAGGGACGCGGTGTTTCCAGCGATTTTAGTGTTTTCGGTTCCTTCGAGGTTTTCACGTGCCATGCCGGGATCATCCTCCGGGGGTGGTCGGTCGGGCGGCTTCCAGCAGCCCGGCGAGTTCCACCAGGTCCGTCCCGGTGAGCCGGGGGAGCACGCAGCCGGACAGGGTGCGACAGCTCTCCCGCCAGGACAGGGGGATCGCGGCGCTCCCGCCCAGCGCGCCGGTGAGGGCCCCGGCCAGCGCCGGCGCGGAGTCCGCGACCCGGGAGAGACAGGCCGCCGCCGGGACCGCCTCCGCGATCCGGCCGCGGGCGGCGGTGGTCAGGGCGAGGGCGACGGGGACGGTCTCTGCGGCGGCGACGCCGTAGCTGTAGACGTGGTCGACGATCTGGTGTTCCAGCGGCGGCACCAGGGCGAAGGCGCTGTCGGCGTCCGCCGCCAGCGCCAGGGCGTGCCGGGCGTTGCGGCCGATCTCGGTGTCCTCGGGCAGTTCGGCGCAGGCGGCGGCCGCGCAGGCGTCCGGCGCGGCCCCGGCGAGGGCGAGGGACACGGCGGCGGCCATGGCGCGGGCGCCGTGCACGCCGTCACCGTCCTGGGTGTAGCGGGCGTCGAACTCGGCGAGGTCGGCGGCGGCCCGGGGGTCGCCCGGGTGCGCCACGGCCAGCACGCAGGCCCGGACGCAGGCGGCGTCGTCGAAGTAGTGCGGGTTGTCGTGGCCGGAGGCGGGCGGGCGCAGCCCGGTGGCGAGGTTGCCGAGTCCGGCGCGCACGGAGATGCGGGCGCGCAGCGGCAGCACGGCGGACTCGGTCTCGGGTGCCCGCTCGGTGGCGGCGGCGACCTCGGCCGCGACCGCGTTCCAGGTGAGGTCGATGGCGGCGCGGGTGCGGCGCTCCCGGCTGAGGTCGCCGAGCACCATGTCGTCGCCCGCGCGCAGCACCGCCTCGGCGGCGAACGCGGCCCACTCGGCGTCGTCGGAGGGGCCGAGGCGGAGCGGCTCGGGGGGCTGGTTGAGGGCGATGGGGACGGGGAGCGTGGTGGTGGCGTTCTGCTCGGCGAAGGTGTCCAGTTCGCGGGTGAGGCGCCGGGTCCACTCGGGCATGCGGGCGGCGCGGTGCCGGGCGGCGGGCCAGCCGGCGGCGTCCCCGGCGGCGAGTCCGAGGAGCAGGCCCTCGACGGCCGCGCGGGACGGACGGGGTGCGGGCGCGGCGGGCGTGCGCGGCGCCGGGGCCGCGTCGTCCCGCGCGGTGGTGCGGGGGAGGGTGTCGTCGGTGGTCGGTGCGGGGGTGGTCGAGGTCATGTGGGGCTCTCCGGGGTCAGCAGGTCCGCGATGTCGAGGACGTGGTGGCCCGCCATGGCGGGCAGACAGGTGCCGCGGGCCGGGGTGATGGCCGCGGCCCAGCGCTCGGGGACGGCGGCTTCGCCCTGGGTCGCCCCGGCCAGCGCACCCGCCACGGCCGCCGTGGTGTCGGCGTCGCGGCCCATGTTCACGGCGGTCAGCACCGCCTGTTCGAAGTCGCCGTCGGCCGCCGCGTAGGCGCCGAAGGCCAGGGCCACCGCCTCCGGGGCGAGGTCGGTCCAGGGG
This sequence comes from Streptomyces sp. GB4-14, assembly GCF_022696125.1. Classification (NCBI taxonomy): domain Bacteria; kingdom Bacillati; phylum Actinomycetota; class Actinomycetes; order Kitasatosporales; family Streptomycetaceae; genus Streptomyces; species Streptomyces sp. GB4-14. Next base: position 5,009,596 of record NZ_RZHO01000002.1, read on the forward strand.
TAGCCGCCGATCACCACCGCGGCGCGGACCGCCCGCTCGCCGCGGTGGGCGGCGGTCACCGCGCGGCGCAGCGAGCGGGCGGTCCAGGAGTCCTCCGGCACCACCGCCAGCGCCGACGCCACGACCGTGACCACCGGCGCACCGGCCATGGCCGCCGCGACGCCCGCCGCGACCGCCCGTCCGCCGTAGATGCCCTCCCCGTCGTGGCTGACCGAGCCGTCGACCGCCGCGAGCCGGGCGGCCTCGTCGGGACGCCCGGCCGCGTGCACGCCGTACGGCGCGGCCCGCATCGCCAGCCCGTCGCTCCAGGCGTGCCGGTGCTGGGCGGAGATCGGCGCGGCCAGGCCGCGGCGCAGATTCTCCAGCGTGCCCCGCTCACTGAAGCCGGCGCCGCGGAAGGGGCCCTCGGCGCGGTCGGCGATCCACTCGTGCCAGGCCGCCTCGACGTGCGCGGGGGTGAGCGCGGAGCCGTGCCGGGCGGCCAGCAGACCCGAGAAGATCGCGTACTCGGTGTCGTCCGTGCCGGCCGGGGGGTCGCTCACGTAGCCCGTGATGCGGCCCCACTTCGCGTGGATCTCGGAGGGCTTCATGTTCTCGGCGGGGGCGCCCAGAGCGTCGCCGACGGCCAGGCCGAGCAGCGCGCCGCGGGCCCGTTCGCGGAGCCCGAGGGCGTCCCCGGGCGCGGGCGCCGAGGGGATGCGGGCGGTCGATGCCATACGCGGCTCTCCTCTCAGGCGCGCCCCGCGGGGCGCCGGCCCTTTGCGGAACTGTCCCCGGTGCCGTGTCCGCCACAGCCTTGGGCGCGGGAGCGTCACCCGGACGAGATGCGCGGGGCGTCCGAGCGGACCGGGGCGGGAGGCGAAAGCGCTGGTTAGCGCAGCCTTTCCTTGCTGGCAGGGGGTTTCGCCGAGGCGTAGACTGGGTGACGTCAAAAATTGGAATGAGTCCAAAACGCGTCCGCGCGGGTGTCCGGAAGCGAGGGCGCCCGGCGGAGTCCAGGGGGACCGGCATGGCCATCATCGAGACCGAGGCGACGCTCCACGAGGCGCACCGCGACAACCACACCCACCGCGACGTCAACGGAGGATGGCTGCGCCCCGCGGTGTTCGGCGCCATGGACGGGCTGGTCTCCAACCTCGCCCTGATGACCGGCGTCGCCGGTGGGGCCGTCAGCCATCAGACGATCGTCCTCAGCGGCCTGGCCGGTCTGGCCGCCGGCGCCTTCTCCATGGCGGCCGGCGAGTACACCTCCGTCGCCTCCCAGCGCGAGCTGGTCGAGGCCGAGCTGGACGTCGAGCGCAGGGAGCTGCGCAAGCACCCCAAGGACGAGGAGGCCGAGCTGGCCGCGCTCTACGAGTCGCGCGGCGTCGAGCCCGGCCTGGCCCGCGAGGTCGCCCGGCAGCTCTCCCGCGACCCCGAGCAGGCGCTGGAGATACACGCCCGCGAGGAACTGGGCATCGACCCCGGCGACCTGCCCTCGCCGGCCGTCGCCGCGGTCTCCAGCTTCGGGTCCTTCGCGCTGGGCGCGCTGCTGCCGGTCCTGCCGTACCTGCTCGGCGCGAGCAGTCTGTGGCCGGCCGTGCTGGTCGCGCTGCTCGGGCTCTTCCTGTGCGGGGCCGTGGTGGCGAAGGTCACGGCGCGCTCCTGGTGGTACAGCGGTCTGCGGCAGCTCGCCCTCGGTGGTGCGGCGGCCGGTGTGACGTACGCCCTGGGGTCGCTTTTCGGTACCGCCGTAGGATGACCTCTTGCGTCTATGCGGAGCATCGCATAAACAATCATTACTCGCTGGTTTCGACAGTGTGACCAGTGGGCATGAGCCGTACGCGCTACAGGCAACGAAGCCGACGGCGTGCCCAGTGGAAGAGGCGAAGAGGTCCCTTCCCGCCACCGGGCCGACGGACACCGATCTGTCCGCACCGGCTCCCCACAGCTTCCGTCGACGGGCGCGGAACCCCGCCGCGACCCGGACGATGTCCGCATGCTGGAACGGGTTGTCCCGGTTCCCGAGAGTCGTTCCATCATGTAACCTGCACGAAATTTAGCCACGCAGAGGGCCAACGTCGTCCCTCGGCACTTGCACGAATGCCAATTGACGACGACGGGAGAGCCGATGCGTACGCCGCGCCAGCCGTCCCAGCATTCCTCGAACGACCGCGCGAGCTGGTCGTTCATGGATGCTCGCCCTGCCGCGCAGGGTATGTACGACCCCCGCAACGAGCACGACGCCTGCGGCGTCGGCTTCGTCGCCACCCTCACCGGCGAGGCGTCCCACACGCTGGTCGAGCAGGCCCTCACCGTCCTGCGCAACCTCGAGCACCGCGGCGCCACCGGCTCCGAGCCGGACTCCGGCGACGGCGCGGGCATCCTCTCCCAGATCCCGGACGCCTTCTTCCGCGAGGTGGCCGGATTCGAGCTGCCCCCGGCGGGCGGCTACGCCGTCGGCATCGCCTTCCTCCCCGAGGAGGGCACCGACGAGGCCGTCGCCCGTATCGAGGAGATCGCCGCCGCCGAGGAGCTCACCGTTCTCGGCTGGCGCGAGGTGCCGGTCGCGCCCCAGCTGCTCGGCGCCACCGCCCGCTCGACCATGCCGGTCTTCCGTCAGCTCTTCGTCACCGACGGGAACAGCACGGGCATCGAGCTGGACCGCAAGGCGTTCGTGCTGCGCAAGCGCGCCGAGCGCGAGGTGGGCGTCTACTTCCCGTCGCTGTCCGCGCGGACCATCGTCTACAAGGGCATGCTGACCACCGGCCAGCTCGAGCCCTTCTTCCCGGACCTGTCCGACCGCCGCTTCGGCTCCGCGATCGCGCTGGTCCACTCCCGGTTCTCCACGAACACCTTCCCGTCGTGGCCGCTCGCGCACCCGTACCGCTTCGTCGCGCACAACGGTGAGATCAACACCGTCAAGGGCAACCGCAACTGGATGCGCGCCCGCGAGTCGCAGCTGATGTCCGACCTGTTCGGCACGGGGAAGGACCTCGAGCGGATCTTCCCGGTCTGCACGCCCGACGCCTCCGACTCCGCGTCCTTCGACGAGGTGCTGGAGCTGCTGCACCTCGGCGGCCGTTCGCTGCCCCACTCGGTGCTGATGATGATCCCGGAGGCGTGGGAGAACCACGACTCCATGGACCCGGCCCGCCGCGCCTTCTACCAGTACCACTCCACGATGATGGAGCCCTGGGACGGTCCGGCCTGCGTCACCTTCACCGACGGCACCCAGGTCGGCGCCGTGCTCGACCGCAACGGCCTGCGCCCCGGCCGTTACTGGGTCACCGACGACGGGCTGGTCGTCCTCGGCTCCGAGGTCGGCGTCCTCGACATCGACCCGGCGAAGGTCGTCCGCAAGGGCCGTCTGCAGCCCGGCCGCATGTTCCTCGTGGACACCGCCGAGCACCGCATCATCGAGGACGACGAGATCAAGTCGCAGCTCGCCGCCGAGCACCCCTACGCGGAGTGGCTCGAGGCCGGCGAGATCGAGCTGTCCGACCTGCCCGAGCGTGAGCACATCGTGCACACGCACGCCTCGGTCACCCGCCGCCAGCAGACCTTCGGCTACACCGAGGAGGAGCTGCGCGTCCTCCTCGCGCCGATGGCCAAGGCCGGCGCCGAGCCCATCGGCTCCATGGGCACCGACTCGCCGATCGCCGCCCTCAGCGAGCGCCCGCGGCTGCTGTTCGACTACTTCACCCAGCTGTTCGCGCAGGTCACCAATCCGCCGCTGGACGCGATCCGCGAGGAGCTGGTCACCTCCCTGCGCTCCTCGCTCGGCCCCCAGGGCAACCTGCTGGAGCCGACGGCCGCCGCGTGTCGCAGCGTCACGCTGCCCTTCCCGGTGATCGACAACGACGAGCTGGCCAAGCTCATCCACATCAACGCCGACGGCGACATGCCCGGCTTCAAGGCCGCGACCCTGTCCGGCCTGTACCGGGTGGCCGGCGGCGGCGAGGCCCTCGCCGCCCGCATCGAGGACATCTGCGCCGAGGCCGACGCCGCCATCGAGAACGGCGCCCGGCTGATCGTCCTGTCCGACCGGCACTCCGACGCCGAGCACGCGCCGATCCCGTCGCTGCTGCTCACCGCAGCCGTCCACCACCACCTCATCCGCACCAAGCAGCGCACCCAGGTGGGTCTGCTGGTCGAGGCCGGCGACGTCCGCGAGGTCCACCACGTCGCCCTGCTCATCGGCTACGGCGCCGCCGCGGTCAACCCGTACCTGGCCATGGAGTCCGTCGAGGACCTGGTCCGCGCGGGCACCTTCCTGCCGGGCGTCGAGCCCGAGAAGGCCATCCGCAACCTGATCCACGCCCTCGGCAAGGGCGTGCTGAAGGTGATGTCCAAGATGGGCATCTCCACGGTCGCCTCCTACCGCGGCGCGCAGGTCTTCGAGGCCGTCGGCCTGGAGGAGTCCTTCGTCGAGAAGTACTTCAACGGCACCACCAGCAAGATCGGCGGCGTCGGCATCGACGTGATCGCCAAGGAGGTCGCCGCCCGCCACGCCAAGGCGTACCCCGCCTCCGGCATCGCCCCGGCGCACCGCGCGCTGGACATCGGCGGCGAGTACCAGTGGCGCCGCGAGGGCGAGCCGCACCTGTTCGACCCGGAGACGGTCTTCCGCCTGCAGCACTCCACGCGCTCGGGCCGCTACGACATCTTCAAGAAGTACACGGAGCGCGTGAACGAGCAGTCCGAGCGGCTGATGACGCTGCGCGGTCTGTTCGGCTTCAAGTCGGACCGGAAGCCCGTCCCGGTCGAGGAGGTCGAGCCGGTCTCCGAGATCGTCAAGCGGTTCTCCACCGGCGCCATGTCGTACGGCTCCATCTCCCAGGAGGCGCACGAGACCCTCGCCATCGCCATGAACCAGCTGGGCGGCAAGTCCAACACCGGTGAGGGCGGCGAGGACCCGGAGCGCCTGTACGACCCGGCCCGCCGGTCGTCCATCAAGCAGGTCGCCTCCGGCCGCTTCGGCGTGACGTCCGAGTACCTGGTCAACTCCGACGACATCCAGATCAAGATGGCGCAGGGCGCCAAGCCCGGCGAGGGCGGCCAGCTGCCCGGCCACAAGGTCTACCCGTGGGTCGCGAAGACGCGTCACTCGACGCCGGGCGTGGGGCTCATCTCCCCGCCGCCGCACCACGACATCTACTCCATCGAGGACCTCGCCCAGCTGATCCACGACCTGAAGAACGCCAACCCCCAGGCGCGCATTCACGTCAAGCTGGTCTCCGAGGTCGGCGTCGGCACCGTCGCCGCGGGCGTCTCCAAGGCCCACGCGGACGTCGTGCTGATCTCCGGCCACGACGGCGGCACCGGCGCCTCCCCGCTGACGTCGCTGAAGCACGCCGGCGGTCCCTGGGAGCTCGGCCTCGCCGAGACCCAGCAGACGCTGCTGCTCAACGGCCTGCGCGACCGCATCGTCGTCCAGACCGACGGCCAGCTGAAGACCGGCCGTGACGTGGTGATCGCCGCGCTGCTCGGCGCCGAGGAGTTCGGCTTCGCCACCGCGCCGCTCGTCGTCTCCGGCTGCGTCATGATGCGCGTCTGCCACCTGGACACCTGCCCGGTCGGCATCGCCACCCAGAACCCGGTGCTGCGCGACCGGTTCTCCGGCAAGGCCGAGTACGTCGTGAACTTCTTCCGGTTCATCGCCGAGGAGGTCCGCGAGCTCCTCGCCGAGCTGGGCTTCCGCTCCATCGACGAGGCCGTCGGCCACGCCGAGGTGCTGGACGTGACCCGCGCGGTCAACCACTGGAAGGCGCAGGGCCTGGAACTCGAGCCGCTGTTCCACGTGCCCGAGCTGCCCGAGGGCGCCGCCCGCCACCAGGTGGTCGGCCAGGACCACGGCCTGGAGAAGGCGCTCGACAACGAGCTGATCAAGCTCGCCGCCGACGCGCTCTCCGCCTCCGGGGCCGAGGACGCCCAGCCGGTGCGCGCCCAGGTCGCCATCCGCAACATCAACCGCACGGTCGGCACCATGCTCGGCCACGAGGTGACGAAGAAGTTCGGCGGCGCGGGCCTGCCCGACGACACCATCGACATCACCTTCACCGGCTCCGCCGGCCAGTCGTTCGGCGCCTTCATCCCGCGCGGTGTCACGCTGCGGCTGGAGGGCGACGCCAACGACTACGTCGGCAAGGGCCTGTCCGGCGGCCGGATCGTCGTCCGCCCGGACCGCGGCGCCGACCATCTCGCCGAGTACAGCGTCATCGCGGGCAACACGCTCGCCTACGGCGCCACCGGCGGCGAGATGTTCCTGCGCGGCAAGGTCGGCGAGCGGTTCTGCGTCCGCAACTCCGGCGCGCTGGTCGTCTCCGAGGGCGTGGGCGACCACGGCTGCGAGTACATGACGGGCGGTCACGCGGTCGTCCTGGGCGAGACCGGACGCAACTTCGCGGCCGGCATGTCCGGCGGTGTCGCGTACGTCATCGACCTGGACCGGGACAACGTCAACGCCGGCAACCTCGCCTCCGTCGAGGCGCTGGACGACGCCGACAGGCAGTGGCTGCACGACGTGGTCCGCAGGCACCAGGAGGAGACGGGTTCCACCGTCGCCGAGAAGCTGCTCGCCGACTGGGACACCGCCGTGGAGCGCTTCAGCAAGATCATCCCCAGTACGTACAAGGCAGTGCTCGCCGCCAAGGACGCCGCCGAGCGAGCCGGTCTCTCCGAGACCGAGATCACCGAGAAGATGATGGAGGCGGCGATCAATGGCTGACCCGAAGGGCTTTCTGAACCACGGCCGCGAGGTCGCCACCTCCCGGCCGGTCGAGGAGCGCAAGAAGGACTGGAACGAGGTCTACGTCCCCGGCTCCCTGCTGCCCATCATCAGCAAGCAGGCCAGCCGGTGCATGGACTGCGGCATCCCGTTCTGCCACAACGGCTGTCCGCTCGGGAACCTCATCCCCGAGTGGAACGACTACGCCTACCGCGAGGACTGGGGCGCGGCCAGCGACCGGCTGCACGCCACGAACAACTTCCCCGAGTTCACCGGGCGGCTGTGCCCCGCCCCGTGCGAGTCGGCGTGCGTGCTCGGCATCAACCAGCCGCCGGTCACCATCAAGAACGTCGAGGTCTCGATCATCGACAAGGCGTGGGAGTCCGGCGACGTCGCGCCGCAGATCCCCGAGCGCCTGTCCGGCAAGACCGTCGCCGTGGTCGGCTCGGGACCCGCGGGTCTGGCCGCCGCCCAGCAGCTGACCCGGGCCGGTCACACCGTCGCCGTCTACGAGCGCGCGGACCGCATCGGAGGCCTCCTCCGGTACGGCATCCCCGAGTTCAAGATGGAGAAGCGGCACATCAACCGCCGGATCGAGCAGATGCGCGCGGAGGGCACCAAGTTCCGCACCGGCATCGAGATCGGCCGCGACATGCCCGCCACCGCGCTGCGCAAGCGGTACGACGCCGTGGTCCTCGCCGTCGGCGCCACCACCGCGCGCGACCTGCCGGTGCCCGGCCGCGAGCTCAAGGGCATCCACCAGGCCATGGAGTACCTGCCGCTGGCGAACAAGGTGCAGGAGGGCGACTTCGTCTCCCCGCCCATCACCGCCGAGGGCAAGCACGTCGTCGTGATCGGCGGCGGCGACACCGGCGCCGACTGCGTGGGCACCGCCCACCGCCAGGGCGCCGCGTCCGTCACCCAGCTGGAGATCATGCCCCGCCCGAACGAGGAGCGGGACCCGGTCTCCCAGCCCTGGCCGACCTTCCCCATGCTGTACAAGGTCACCAGCGCGCACGAGGAGGGCGGCGAGCGGATCTACTCCGTCTCCACCACCCACTTCGAGGGCGACGAGGACGGCAACGTCCAGTGGTTGCACATGACCGAGGTGGAGTTCGTCGACGGCAAGCTGACGCAGAAGCCGGGCACCGAGCGCAAGATCCCCGCGCAGCTGGTCACCCTCGCCATGGGCTTCACCGGCACCGACCGGGTCAACGGCCTGGTCGAGCAGTTCGGCCTGGAGCTGGACGCGCGCGGCAACATCGCCCGCGACGCCGACTTCCAGACCAACGTGCCCGGCGTGTTCGTGGCCGGTGACGCCGGCCGCGGCCAGTCGCTCATCGTGTGGGCGATCGCCGAGGGCCGCTCGGCCGCCCGCGGCTGCGACCGGTACCTGACCGGGGCGAGCGCCCTGCCCGCCCCGATCCGCCCGACGGACCGCGCCCTGGCGGTCTGACACCACCGAGAACGTCCCGCACAAAGGCGTGCGGAACACCGCGGCGCCTGCCCGCCAGTCCCCGACCGGACCGACTGGGCAGGCGCCGCGACATGTTCAGGACGAGGTGTAGGAGTCCCCGTACATCTCCCAGGTGAGCGGGGTGTCCAGCGCGAGGTTCCCGGCCTGGAGGAACCGGCGCTGCGCGGTGTCGACGCGGGAGGTGTCCCGGTCCGGGTAGCGGGTGAGCATGGTGGCGCGGCGGACGTCGAGGAAGGCGTCCAGGTACGCCTTCTCCGAGCCGCCCGCGGCGGGCGTCTTCGCCTTCCTCAGGACGCGCTCGCGCAGGGCGTAGAAGCCGCTCTCGTCGGTGCCGGTGCCGTGGAAGACCATCGCGTCGTAGTACACGAACTGGCCGAGGGTGCCCAGGCCGTCCAGCTTGGCGAGGCGGACCGCGGGTTCGAAGTAGACGCGGTCGCGCTCCTCCTCCTGGGCGGCGCGGAACTCCGGCAGCTCCGACTCCGCCTTCCACGCGTCGGTGAAGCCCGGGTCGAGTCCCTCGTGCGAGTCGGTGCCGTCGACCTTCCGCAGGGCGGGCAGATAGCGCGCGAGGCCGTTGCCGGGGTGGCTCCCGGTGTAGTGCTCGACCAGGGTGAGCAGGTCGTGGGTGCCGGTGCAGAAGCCGATGATGCCCGCGGTGTAGCCGCAGTCGTCGTCGCGGTCCTCGATCATCCCGTAGGTGGAGCGCCAGTCGGTGGTGGAGTGCTCGGCGCTCGACACCAGCCGGTGGGCCAGCTCCTCCTTGTCGGGCGCGGCGAGGCCGGGCGGCAGGGAGGCGATGATCTCGTCGTCCTTGTCCCGCTGCTGCTCGTGATCCTGTTCGGCCCGGTCCTTGGCGTCGTCGCGGGAGGACTGCGTCCCGGCCGGCGCCGGGGCGGCGGGGGCGTCGGCGGCTCCCGACGGCAGGACGAAGTACACCGCCGTGGCGACCACGGGTACGACGGCGAGGAAGAGCACTCCGGCACGTTTCACTGGGGGATCCCTCCACCTGTCAGGTCCGACACCTTGGCCGCCGCCAGGACGGCGAGCAGCACCACGAGCCCCGCGCACGCGCCGGCCTGCACCAGCACCCGGCGTCCGTCGCGCGGCGCCCAGGCGAACGCGAGCGCCACCAGACCGCCGGCCAGCAGTCCGCCCAGATGGCCCTGCCACGAGGTGAAGAGCGCGGACACCACCAGCCACAGCAGCAGCCCGGTCATGAAGCGGTTCACCCCGCGCATGTCGGCGCCCACCCGCCGGGACACGACGTAATAGGCGGCCCCGACCCCGAAGAGCGCTCCGGAGGCGCCGACCGTGGGGTCCGAGGGCGCGAGCAGCAGCACCAGCACCGAACCGCCCAGCGCCGACAGCAGATACAGGGCGAGGTAGTGGACCCGGCCGAGCATCGGCTCGACCACCCGGCCCAGGTTCCACAGCACCGCCATGTTCATCAGCACGTGGACGACGCCGAACGTCCCCTCCGTGGGCGGCAGGTGCAGGAACGCGCCGGTCAGCAGCCGGTACCACTCGCCGCCCGCGACCCCCTCCGCGGTGAAGTCCGCCGGGTACGGCTGCGTCCACACGTAGTGGCCGCCGTCCGGGCCGAGCAGCCCGGCGCCCACCATCGCGAACCGGTCCACGACCTCCGGCCGGACCACCTCCGCCAGGTACGCCAGCACGTTGAGGGCGATCAGCGCGTACGTCACCACGGGGACGACGGAGACCCGGCCGCCCACCAGGGTGCGCGCCTGCCGCACCGAGCGGGCGCCCTCCCGCACGCAGTCGGGGCACTGGTGGCCCACCGCGGCCTCGCGCATGCAGTCGGGGCAGATGTACCGCTCGCAGCGGACGCAGCGCACATGGCACTCCACCCGCGGATGGCGGTAGCAGGTGGTGACGGCGGACTCGGGCTCCACAGGCCGGCTCCTCGGCGGGTCGGGACGAAAACGGCCGGCGGGGGACGGCGGCGCACGGAACGACAGCGGCGAACAAAATAGCGAACACCCGAGAAGCGAGCGAATGCCGGGGTGACGTGCCGCCCTTGTGGAGGCCGTCGAGGAAGTGAGGCGGGAGCCGGACCTCAGGTGTCGCACTCCAGCACGGACCGGCACAGACCGCACCGCGCCCGCACCCGCCCGGCCACCGGCACCCGGATCCGCTGGTGGCAGGTGGGACAGGGGAACGACACCCGCAGTGGGCCGTGCCCGTCCGCCGAGAACCGGTACACCGTCTCCCGCCCCGCCTCCGGGGCCTCCGCGTGCCCCTGCGCGTGCCGCCGGTCCCGCGCGTACCGGCGCCGCCCGGTCCACCCCGCCGCCCGCAGCGGCGGCTGCTCCGCGTCCCGCCGGGCCAGCGCCAGCCCCTCGCGGTACGCCGTGTACGCCTGCGGACTGGTGAACCACACCGACGGGTCCTCGCCGAACAGCAGCGCCCGCTTCGCCAGCACGTACCCGAACTCCTCCGGCGTGAGGTACCCGAGCTTCTGCGACGACGCCCCGTCCTCCCGGAACGCGTCCAGCAGCAGCCACCCCGCCCCGAGGTACGTCGCCACGGTGTCCGTGAGGATCTCGTTCTCCCGCGTCGACGGGAACGACAGCCCCAGCCGGTGCAGGTACACGTGCGCCACCTCGTGCGCCAGCGCCGCCCCGATGTCCCGGCGGTGGTCACGGAACCGGTCGTTCAGCTCGACGAAGTACTCCGGTCCCGCCGTCAGTTCGACGTTCGCCGCATGGGTCATCTCACGGAACCCGACGATCAGCCGCGCGTCCGGCAGCCGGTAGTGCGCCACCATCTCCCGGGCCACCCGCTGCGCCCCCAGATGCAGGTCGTCCACGTCCGCGAAGGCAACATCGGCCGGCGCCACGCTCGCCGAGAACGTGCGCACCGTGTCGTACGACAGGCGCCGGTACAGCGCCGTGACCGACTCCCGCACCGTCCGCAGATGCGGGTAACCGTGCTCCACCGGTCCGCCGTTCGCCACGTCGCACCCCCGCCGCGCCTGGACACCGTCCACTGTACGGGCCGTTCCGCCGCCGGGGACCCGGCCCGCCGTAGGCTGAGCCGCCATGACCACCAGCAACGCCGCCACTTCCGACACCGACCCCGCGGTCCTCGGGGAACTGACCCGTCTGCGCGACAGCATCGACAACATCGACGCGGCCGTCGTCCACATGCTCGCCGAGCGCTTCAAGTGCACCCAGCAGGTCGGCCGCCTCAAGGCCGAGCACCGGCTGCCGCCCGCCGATCCGGGGCGTGAGGCCCGCCAGATCGCCCGGCTGCGCGCCCTCGCCGAGGACGCCAAGCTCGACCCGGCCTTCGCCGAGAAGTTCCTGACGTTCATCATCGCCGAGGTGATCCGCCACCACGAGAGCATCGCGGACGACACCGCGGGCGGCAGGTCCTGAACGGGCCTGAGCCGGGTCCGGGACGCGGCGGGGAGTGACAGGGCGGCCCGTGCGGTGCATGCTCGCTGTGCACGCCTTGTCGGCTCACGAGCACTGTCCGTCAGCGCCCGGACCCGCGTCCGGCCCTGACGGGGAAGGACGTGCCCCATGCCGCCCACCGCCCGCATCCTCCTCGTCGACGACCACGAGGACACGCTGTACGCCCTGGAGAGCGCCCTGGCCCCGCTCGGACAGCCGCTGGGCCGGGCCACCAGCGGCGACGAGGCGCTCAAGCAGCTCCTGCGCGGCAACGTCGGCGTGCTCCTCCTCGACGCCCACATGCCCGGCACCGGCGGCCTCGACGTCGTGCGCTGGATGCGCCGCCTGGAGCAGACCCGGCACATACCCGTCGTCCTGCTCACCGGCTTCGCCCGCGACCACCGGCTCGGCGCCGCCGCCTACCGCCTCGGCGTGGCGGACCTCGTCACCACCCCCGTGGACCCCTGGGCGCTGCGCACCAAGGTGCGCCACCTGTACGACACCCACCAGCGCAGGCTCGCCCTGGAGGCCGAGGTGCGTTCCCTGCGCGCCCGGCTCGACGCGGCCGGCGCCCCCGCCGCACGCCCCGCGCCGCCCCCGCCGCACGCGCACGTGCCCCCCGCGCAGCCCCCGGGGGCGCACACCGCGGAGCTCGGCGGGGACCGGACATAGGCCGCGTACCTCATCCTCCTCTGTGCCGGGCCGACGCCATCAGGCAGCATGGCCTGCATGTCCGTACTGACGCGCGACGAAGCGCAGAACCGAGCACAGCTCATCGACGTCCACCGCTACACGATCGCCCTCGATCTGACCGCCGGGGACGAGACGTTCGACTCCCGCACCCTCATCAGGTTCGGCGCCCGCGCGGACGCGGACAGCTTCGTCGAGATCGACCCCGCCGAGCTGCGCTCCGTCACGCTCGACGGCCGGGCCCTTGACCCCGCCCTCCTCGAGGACGGCCGGTTCCCGCTGAAGAACCTCACCGCGGGCGAGCACGAGCTGCTGGTCGACGCGCGCATGCGCTACTCCCGCACTGGCGAGGGCATGCACCGCTTCACCGACCCCAGCGACGGCGAGACCTACGTCTACACCCAGCTCTTCCTTGACGACGTGCGACGTGTCTTCGCCGCCTTCGACCAGCCCGACCTCAAGGCCGTCTTCGAGCTCACCGTCACCGCGCCCGAGCACTGGACGGTCCTCGCCAACGGCGTCACCGAGCACACCGGCGGCGGGGTGTGGAAGGCCGCGCCCACCCCGCCCGTCTCCACCTACCTGGTCGCCGTCGCCGCCGGGCCCTGGCACTCCGTGCGCGCCGAGCACCGCGGCCTGCCGTTCGGCCTGCACTGCCGCCGCTCCCTCGCCCCCCACCTGGAGGCGGACGCCGAGGAGCTGCTGGAGATCACCCGCGCCTGCTTCGACCGCTACCACGAGAAGTTCGAGGAGCCGTACCCCTTCGACTCCTACGACCAGGCCTTCGTGCCCGAGTTCAACGCGGGCGCCATGGAAAACCCCGGACTGGTCACCTTCCGCGACGAGTTCGTCTACCGCTCCGCCGTCACCGACACCGAGCGGCAGCGGCGCGCCATGGTCGTCGCCCACGAGATGGCCCACATGTGGTTCGGCGACCTCGTCACCCTGCGCTGGTGGGACGACATCTGGCTGAACGAGTCCTTCGCCGAGTACATGGGCTACCAGACCCTCAACGAGGTCACCCCCGGGAGCCCCGGCGGGCAGCCGCCCCGCTGGCGCGGCGCGGACACCTGGACCGACTTCGGCGTCTCCCGCAAGACCTGGGGCTACGACGCCGACCAGCGGCCCTCCACCCACCCCGTCGCCCCGGAGCACGTCGAGGACACCGCCTCCGCGCTGCTCAACTTCGACGGCATCTCCTACGCCAAGGGCGCCTCCGCCCTGCGCCAGCTCGTCGCCTGGCTCGGCGAGAAGGACTTCCTGGCCGGGATCAACACCCACTTCGAGCGGTACCGCTTCGCCAACGCCGGCCTCGCCGAGTTCATCGACTCCCTGGCCTCCGCCACCGAGCGGGACGTGCACGCCTGGGCCGACGCCTGGCTGCGCACCAGCGGCGTCGACACGCTCACCGCCTCCGTCGACGCGGTGCCCGGCCGGTGGACCCTCACCCTGGACCGCGACGGCGGCCGCCCGCACCGGGTGACCGTCGGGGTGTACGACCGCGACCTCGGCGACGGACGCACCCTCACCCTGCGCGAACGCTACGAGACCGACGTGCCCCAGGCGGCCGTCCCGGAGCCGCGCCCCGGTACCCGCCCCGCCCTGGTCGTCCCCAACGACCTGGACCTGACCTACGCGAAGATCCGCCTCGACGAGACCTCCCTGGGGACCGCCCTGCGCGGACTGTCGGGCATCCCCGACGCGCTCACCCGGGCCGTCGTCTGGAACAGCCTGCGCGACATGGTCCGCGACGGCGACCTGGCCCCCTCCGCCTACCTGGCCACCGCAGCCGCCCATCTGCCCGAGGAGACGGACATCGCCCTCGTGCAGGGCGTCCTCGCCTTCGCCTCGGGGGAGGTCGCCGACCACTACCTCGCCCCGGACCGGCGGCCCGCCGCGCTCGCCACCCTCACCGACCTGTGCCGCGACCTCATCCGCCGCACCGAGGACGGCGACCACCCGGGCCTGCGCCTGGTCGCGGTGCGCCACTGCATCGACGCGGCCTCCCGCCCCGAGACCATCGCCGCCTGGCTCGCCGAGGGGACCGTCCCCGGCGGGCCCGAGCTGGATCCGGAGCTGCGCTGGCGCATCCTCGCCCGGCTCGCCGTGCTGGGCGCCGTCGACGAGACCGCCGTCGCCGAGGAGCTGCGCCGCGACCCCAGCGCCACCGGCCGGGAAGGCGCCGCCCGCTGCCGGGCCGCCCTGCCCGACCCGGACGCCAAGGCCCGAGCCTGGGAGGCCATGTTCGGTTCCGACGACCTGTCCAACTACCTGTTCACCGCCACCGCGCAGGGCTTCTGGCAGCCCGAGCAGGCCGAGCTGGTCCGCCCGTACGTGGCGCGTTACTTCAAGGACGCCGTGGCCGTCGCCGCACGCCGCGGCCCGGCCATCGCCACGGCCGCGGGACGCTGGGCCTTCCCCGCCCACGCGGTGGAGGCCGAGACGCTGAAGCTCGGCGAGAAGACGCTGCGCAAGGCCGACCCCGTGCCGGCACTGCGCCGCCAGTTCACCGACCGGCTCGACGACCTGGCCCGCGCCCTGCGCGTCCAGGAGGCCTGAGGCCGGGCGGGGGGACGACGCGGGGGCGCCGCCGGACGGACCGGCGGCGCCCCCTGCGGACGCCCGTGCGAGGAACGGTCAGAACACCGGCGTGCCGTCCCGGGTGAGACGCCAGTCCTGCGACGCGAAGTCCTTCGGGTCGAGCACGCCCTTGGCCGTCGCCCACTCCGCGATCCGGGTGCGGATCTCCGTCGACTCGGCCCACAGCTCCGGCGCGGACGCCACGTGCGGGAACGCCCCGCCGCCGTTGGCGCGGTAGTTGTTCACCGCGAACACGAACTGCTGCGCGTCGTCCACCGGGGCGCCGTCGAACGTCAGGTTCTTGATGCGCGACCCGGCCGGCTGGGCGATGTCGATGTCGTACCGCACCCCCGACACGTAGTCGTAGTTGTAGTCCGGGCGGCCGCCCGCGTTCGTCAGCTTGTCGACGTCCACCGGCGCGCCCGCCGCGGTCTGCACGAAGTATCCCGCCGAGTACTCCAGGTACGCCCGTACCTGAGCACCCGTCAGCAGCTTCGCCACCAGCGTGTTGTCGTACACGTAGAGGCTCGACAGGTCCCGGATAGTCACGTCGCCCGCCGGGATCTCGCTGGTCCGGGAGAACGGCGAGGCCTGCGACAGCACCGGCAGCGAGGCGTACTCCGTGCCCGCCAGCGCCTCCCGGACCACGTCCTCCTGCACCTTGCTGATCAGGTCGATGATCGGCGCGTCCTTGTAGCGCGCCTCCACCGTCGTCAGCGTCTCGGTCGCCGTCCCCACCACCTGGTTGACGTACGCCACGACCTGGGCGTGCTCGTCGCCCAGGAGGCGGGTGATCCGCGGGTCGTCCTCCACGGCCGCCGCGTCCCGCAGCGACGCCTTCACGGACTCCACCTGCCAGCGGCCCCGCTCGAAGGTCAGCTCCACGTCGAAGAGGGTCAGCCGCTCGGCGTAGCACAGCGGCTCCGACAGCACGACCTCCTTGCCGGTCTTCTCGTTGGTCACCCGCAGCTCCGCGATCTCCGCGTGCGCGTGGCCGACCAGGATGGCGTCGATGCCCGGCACCTGCCGCGCCACGTTCGCCGCCGCGTTCTCCACGTGCGGCAGCTGGTCACCGTACGAGGAGGTGCCCGACGTGCCCGAGTGCGCCGACACGACGACCACGTCCGCGCCCATCGAGCGCAGCTTCGGCACCCACTTCGCCGCCTGCTCCTCCAGGCCCGGGAACGTCAGCTTCCCCTGCACGTACGCCTTGTCCCAGATCGCGATGCCCGGGTTGGTCAGTCCCAGCACCGCCACCTTCACCGGCGGGGCGCCCTTCACGTGGAACTTCTTGATGAAGTACGGCGGGAAGGCGGGCTTCAGCGTCTTCGCGTCCAGGGCGTTGGCGCCCAGCAGCGGGAAGTCGCACTGCTCCTCGAACTTCCGCAGCGTCTCGATGCCGTAGTTGAACTCGTGGTTGCCGAGCGCCACGGCGTCGTACCCGATGGCGTTCATCGCCTGCGCCATCGGGTGCACCGGACCGCCCTCGGCGGTGATCGGGTCCACCTTGGCGTAGTAGTACGTCAGCGGCGTGCCCTGGATGGTGTCGCCCGCGTCCAGCAGCAGGGTGTTCTCCCGGCCCCGCTCCTCGCGGATCCGGTTCACCAGCGTGGACACGCGGGCCAGCCCCTGCGCGTTGCCGGCCGGGTCCTGGTACTCGGCGTCCTTGTAGTAGTCCCAGTTGAAGACGTGACCGTGCAGGTCCGTGGTGCCCATGACGGTCAGTGCGTACCGCTTCACCGGCTTCTTCCCCCGTCCCGTCCGCGGAGCGGCCTCGGCCGCCGGGGTGGCCACCGTACCCGCCAGCGCCACCCCCGCCCCCGTGACGGCTGACTTCTTCAGGAACTTCCGGCGGTCCAACGGCATGACAGGCTCTCCTTGTACGACGACCGCGCACAACGCGCGTAGATTCGCCCGACGATTCTGACCTGAACACGTCGACCGGGAACAGTCCTGACAGGTTTCGATCCGGTGACCGCCCCCCGCGCGCTCGTCCGAGCGGTCCGGCGCACATTTCAACGCTTGTCAATACCCCTTCACCCGCGCGCCGTTGGGTCGTCACGCGCCGCCAGGTCGCTACCCGTCGGTAAGCCCTAGGGTCGAACCATGCGCCGAGCGAAAATCGTCTGCACCCTGGGTCCCGCTACGGACTCCTACGACCGGATCAAGGCACTGGTCGACGCCGGAATGGACGTGGCCCGCTTCAACCTCAGCCACGGCGGGCACGCCGAGCACGAGGAGCGGTACCGAAGGGTGCGCAAGGCCGCCGACGAGACCGGCCGCAGCGTAGGACTCCTCGCCGACCTTCAGGGCCCGAAGATCCGCCTGGGCCGCTTCGCCGAGGGACCCGTACTCCTTGAACGCGGGGACTCCTTCACCGTCAGCGTCGAGGACGGCGTCGAGGGCGACCGTCACATGTGCGGCACCACCCACGCCGGCCTCGCCGACGACGTCACCCCGGGGGAGCGCGTCCTCGTGGACGACGGCCGGGTCACCCTCGAGGTCACCGCCGTCGACGGCCCCCGCGTGCACACCACCGTCGTCGAGGGCGGGGTGATCTCCGACCACAAGGGGCTCAACCTTCCGGGCGTCGCCGTCTCCGTGCCGGCCCTCTCCAAGAAGGACGAGGACGACCTGCGCTGGGCGGTGCGCACCGGGTTCGACGTCGTCGCCCTCTCCTTCGTCCGCAGCGGACGCGACGTCAAGGACGTCCACCGGATCATGGACGAGGAGGGGCGCCGGCTCCCCGTCATCGCCAAGATCGAGAAGCCGCAGGCCGTCGAGGCCCTCGACGAGATCGTCGCCGCCTTCGACGGGATCATGGTGGCCCGCGGCGACCTGGGCGTCGAGATGCCGCTGGAGCAGGTGCCCGTCGTCCAGAAGCGCGCCGTGAAGCTGGCCCGGCGCAACGCCAAGCCGGTCATCGTCGCCACGCAGATGCTCGACTCGATGATCGACAACGCCCGGCCCACCCGCGCGGAGGCGTCCGACGTCGCCAACGCCGTCATCGACGGCACCGACGCCGTGATGCTCTCCGGCGAGACCAGCGTCGGCAAGTACGCCGTGGAGACCGTGCGCACCATGGCCCGCATCGTCGAGGCCGCCGAGGAGGACATCCTCGCCCGCGGTCTGCCGCCGCTGACCGAGCACAACAAGCCCCGCACCCAGGGCGGCGCCGTGGCCCGCGCGGCCGCCGAGATGGGCGACTTCCTCGGCGCCCGCTTCCTGGTCGCCTTCACCCAGTCGGGCGACACCGCCCGCCGTCTGTCCCGCTACCGCTCGCCGATCCCGCTGCTCGCCTTCACCCCGGACCCGGCCACCCGCTCCCAGCTCAGCCTGTCCTGGGGCGTGGAGACCTTCCTGGGACCGCACGTCGAGTCCACCGACGCGATGGTCGGCCAGGTCGACGAGCTGCTGCTGCGGTACGCGCGCTGCGCGAAGGGCGACACGGTCGTGATCACCGCCGGCTCCCCGCCCGGGGTCTCCGGCTCCACCAACATGGTCCGCGTCCACCACATCGGCGAGGACGACAGTCCTCGGTAGCGCGGCCGGACGATACGCGGAAACCGAAAAACGAAAAAGCGGATGTTCACCGAAAAGATGGACATCCGCCAGCAAATCGTGACCTTGGATTCTGAGGAAAAGTACCCCGGGTCGGATTCGAACCGACGCTGGATGGTGTTTGAGACCATTGCCTCTACCGCTGGGCTACCGGGGCGCCCTGCAAAACGAAGGTCGACGGTCACCCGCCGTGCCCCCACCTTACCGCAGCTGGGTACGCTCTTGTCAGCAGTACCGGCCTGCCTCGCACCAAGGAGCCCACGTTGAGCGCCCCCGAGTCGCCCCAGCCCGCAGACGTGCCCGACGACGACAAGTCGCACGTGCCGCCGATGACGACCCGGGTCGTCATCGCCGAGGACGAGGCACTGATCCGGCTCGATCTCAAAGAGATGCTCGAGGAGGAGGGGTACACGGTCGTCGGCGAGGCCGGCGACGGTGAGCAGGCCGTCGAGCTGGCGCGCGAGCACCGCCCCGACCTGGTGATCCTCGACGTGAAGATGCCCAAGCTGGACGGCATCTCCGCGGCCGAGAAGATCGCCGAGGAATCCATCGCCCCCGTGCTGATGCTGACCGCCTTCTCGCAGCGCGACCTGGTCGAGCGGGCGCGGGACGCGGGCGCGATGGCGTACCTGGTCAAGCCGTTCAGCAAGAGCGACGTGGTGCCGGCGATCGAGATGGCGGTCTCCCGGTTCACGGAGCTGAAGGAGCTGGAGCGCGAGGTCGCCGACCTCAGCCAGCGCCTGGAGACGCGCAAGCTGGTGGACCGCGCCAAGTCGGTGCTGCAGACGCAGTACGGGCTGAGCGAGCCGGCCGCGTTCCGCTGGATCCAGAAGACCTCGATGGACCGGCGCATGTCGATGCAGCAGGTCGCGCAGGCGGTCATCGACGACGCCGAGGAGAAGAAGGCCGCGAAGGGCGGCTGACCGGTCGTCCCGCGGACGCCGAAGGCCCGCACCCCGTCAAGGGGGTGCGGGCCTTCCGCCTGCCGGGTCAGTCCTCGCCGAGGTAGGCCTTGCGGACCGACTCGTCGTGGAGCAGGTCGCGGCCGGTGCCGGAGAGGACGATGTTGCCGACCTCCATCACATGGCCGTGGTCGGCCAGCGACAGGGCAGCCTGGGCGTTCTGCTCGACGAGCAGGATGGTGGTGCCCTGCGACTTCAGCTCGGCGATGGTCGCCATGATCTTCTGCATCATGATCGGCGACAGACCCATGGAGGGCTCGTCGAGCATGAGCAGCTGCGGACGGGACATCAGGGCCCTGCCCATGGCGAGCATCTGCTGCTCACCGCCGGACAGGGTTCCGGCGGCCTGCTTACGGCGTTCCCCGAGGATGGGGAAGAGGTCGTAGGCGCGCCGGATGTCCTGCTCGATGCCCTGCTTGTCGCTGCGCAGGAAGGCGCCGAGGCGCAGGTTGTCCTCGATCGTCATGCGCGGGAAGATGTGCCGCCCCTCGGGGGAGTGGGCAAGACCCAGCGAGACGATCTTGTGGGCGGGGACCTTCTTCAGCGACCTGCCGTTGAACTTGATCTGTCCGCCGACCGGCTTCAGCAGCCCGGACAGCGTGCGCAGGGTGGTGGTCTTGCCGGCGCCGTTGGTGCCGATCAGGGTGACCACTTCGCCGGCGTCGACGCTGAACGAGATGCCCTTCACGGCCTGGATCTTGCCGTAGGCGACTTTCAGGTCCTCGACCTCGAGGAGTGCGGTCATCGGTCGTTCTCCTTGCCGGGCGCGGCGTCCGTGGTGGCCTCGGCCTCCGCCTCCGCCTGTGCTTCTGTCTCGGCGTCCGTGGCCCCGGCGTCCGCGGGGGCGTCGGCCTCGGCCTCCGCCTCCGTCCCGGCCTCCGGCCGCGGGTCCGCGTCGGCCGTCTCCTCGGCCGCCTCGGTCTCGGGCGCCGCGGCGTCGACCGTCTTGCCGGGCGACTGGGGCCGGCCCGCCGCCTCGGCCGCGGCCTCGGCGGCCTCGACCTCGGCGACCTCGGCGGCGCCGGGATCGTCGGCCAGCGGTTCGCCGATGTACGCGGCGATGACCCGCTCGTCGCCCTGCACGGTGGCCGGGTCGCCCTCGATCAGCTTCTGGCCCTGGACGAGCACGGCGACCCGGTCGCAGAGGTTGAAGATGAACCGCATGTCGTGCTCGATGACGAGGACCGCGGTGCCCTGGTCGCGGATGGCGAAGATGAGTTCCTCCGCCGCCCGGGTCTCCTGGGGGTTCATGCCCGCGGTGGGCTCGTCGAGGAGCAGCAGCCCCGGCTCGCTGGCGAGCGCACGGGCGATCTCCAGCTTGCGCTGCTCGCCGTAGGGGAGGTTGCGCGCGAGCTGGTCGGCCTTCTCGGCGAGGCCGACGAACTCCAGCAGTTCCATGGCGCGGGCGCGGGAGGCGGCCTCGGCCTTGTGGAAGCCGGGCCCGCGCAGGACGGCCGACCAGAAGCCCTCCTTGGTGCGGGTGTGGCGGCCGACGAGCACGTTCTCCAGGACCGTCATGTTGGCGAACAGCCGGATGTTCTGGAACGTGCGGGCGATGCCGGCCGCGGTCACCTTGAAGGACTTGGGCGGCAGCACCTTGTCCTTGTAGCGGACCTCTCCCTCGGTCGGGATGTACAGCCCGGTGAGGCAGTTGAAGAACGTGGTCTTGCCGGCGCCGTTGGGGCCGATCAGACCGACGATCTCACCGCTGCGCACGGTGAGGTCGACGTCCTTGACGGCGGTGAGGCCGCCGAACCGCATGGTGACGCCGCGGGCGTCGAGGACGACGGAGCCGGGGGCGGGCGCGCCCGCGGCGGTGTCCTTGGTGGTGGTGTCGGTGGTCATGGTGGTCAGGCCCCCGTCTTGCTCAGGACTGTGGGCGCGTCGGCCTCTTCGTGGAACTCCAGCTGGCGGCGCCGGTTGGGGATGAGGCCCTCGGGACGGAAGCGCATCAGCAGCACGAGCGCGAGACCGAACGCGAGGAGCTGGTAGTCGCCGAGGAACTGGAGCTTGTTGGGGATCAGGAAGAGCAGCGCCGCACCGATGAGGGGTCCGGCGATGGTGCCCATGCCGCCGAGCACGACCGCGGCGAGCAGGAAGGCGGAGTTGGGCGGGGTGGTGCCGGCGAACAGGTACTGCTCGGGGGTCACGGTGTAGGTGACGTGCGCCTGCACCGTGCCGGCGAGACCGGCCAGGGTGGCGCCCACGGCGAAGGCGATGAGCTTCACCCGGAAGCCGTTGATGCCCATGGCGAGCGCGGCGGTCTCGTCCTCGCGGATGGCGACCCAGGCGCGGCCGATGCGGGAGTCGCCGCTGCGCCGGAAGACGAGGACCACCACGGCCGTGATGAGCAGCATCAGGAAGAAGTAGTTCGCGAACCGGCCGATGGTGAAGCCGCCGATGTCGTGCGCGACGCCCAGGTCGAAGCCCAGGATGTTGAGGTCCGGGATGGACGCGATGCCGTTGGAGCCGTTGGTGATGTCCGGGCCGGAGGTGCCGTCGGTGTTGTTCACGGCGATACGGAAGATCTCACCGAAGCCGAGGGTCACGATGGCCAGGTAGTCGCCGCGCAGCCGCAGCGTCGGCGCGCCGATCAGCACGCCGAAGACCAGCGAGGCGATCGCGCCCACCAGGACGGCGGCCCAGAAGGGGAAGTGCACGCCGAACGGCGAGCTGGGCGAGCCGGAGACCAGCGCGGCCGCGTAGGCGCCGACGCCGAGGAAGGCGACGTAGCCGAGGTCGAGCAGACCGGCGAGGCCGACGACGATGTTCAGGCCCAGGGCGACGGTGGCGAAGATCAGGATGTAGACGCCGAGGGTCGCGTACTGGTCGTCGGTCTGGGTGAAGGGGAACAGCGCCGCCGCGACGAACGCGCCGCAGACGGTGATGTTCTGGTGGCGGGCGCTGATCTGGGAGGCGTGGGCGATCAGGCCGGAGCGGTTCAGCGCGCCGAAGCCGAAGCCGGCGGTGATCAGGAAGCCGACGAACAGCTCGTCGTACTCGGTGCCGATGCCGTAGGTGAAGACGACCAGGGCGACCGCCAGGACGGCGACGATGATCAGGATCTCGGCGTAGGACGGCAGCGTGCGCACGGGGCGCGGGGAGCCGGAGGAGAAGGCCGCCCGCAGCACGGCCATGGTGTGCGCGGCGTCGTGCCGGAACTGCTCCCAGCCGCCCGCCTCGGGGTCGATCGGGTCGGGCTCGGGCCGCTCGAAGGGGAGGGCCAGGGCGCCGAGG
Source organism: Streptomyces sp. GB4-14 (assembly GCF_022696125.1). Lineage (NCBI taxonomy): Bacteria > Bacillati > Actinomycetota > Actinomycetes > Kitasatosporales > Streptomycetaceae > Streptomyces > Streptomyces sp. GB4-14. The sequence continues at coordinate 5,032,231 of NZ_RZHO01000002.1, forward strand.
AGAGCGATCAGCGTGGCGGCGGCGACGAGGTAGCCGCCGGGCTCCAGGTTGACGACCCCGCCCAGCTCGACACTGATCGAGACGACGGTGTACCAGGCGGTGGCGAAGGTGCCGAGCACCGCGTACTTCACGGCCGCGTCGGCGCCGGCCGGAGTGAGCCAGCCCAGTCCCTTGACGCCGTAGGAGGCGAGGCAGAACAGGGTGGCGAGGGCGCCGCCGACCAGGACGAGCACCTGGAGGCCGCCCGGGTAGCCGTAGTAGGTGAGGTCGCCGGGGAAGGCGGCCGTCCAGGTCCAGGCGAGGAAGGTGGAGACGACGGCGAGGACGCTGCCGCCGGTGGCGAGGGCCCGCCCGAGGTTCGCGGGGATGCCGATGAGCCCGGAGGGGGTGTTCGGGGCGGGTGCGGCCACGGTCTTGTCCGCTGTGGTCTGTGTGGTCATCGGTGTCACGCCCTGTCCGCGACGCGCTCGCCGAGCAGGCCCTGGGGCCGGAACAGGAGCACGAGGATGAGGAGGATGAAGGCCCAGACCTCGGCCCAGGACTGGCTGCCGAACTGGTCCAGGCCGGGGATGTCCGCAATGTAGGCGGTGGCCAGGGTCTCGACGACGCCGAGGACCACACCGCCGATCATGGCCCCGTAGATGTTGCCGATGCCACCGAGCACTGCCGCGGTGAAGGCCTTGAGGCCGAGGATGAAGCCCATCTTGAAGTCGATCTGGCCGTACTTCAGACCGCTGGCGACACCGCCGACGGCGGCGAAGACGGCGCCGAGGGCGAACGCGATCACGATGATGCGGTCGGTGTTGACGCCCATCAGCTTCGCCGTGTCCGGGTCCTGCGCGGTGGCCTGCATGCCGCGGCCGGTGCGGGTCCGCATCACGAAGTAGGCGAGGAACGCCATGCTGATCGGGGCGGCGACGATCAGGAAGATGTCACCGGTCTGGATGGTGGCGCCGCCGATGGAGAAGGGGCCGCCCTCGATCTGCGGGAAGGCCAGCTTGGACTTCGCCTCGGGGTAGAAGGCCCAGATGGCCTGCTGGAGCGCGAGGGAGAGTCCGATGGCGGTGATGAGCGGGGCCAGACGGGGCGCGCCGCGCAGCGGGCGGTAGGCGAACCGTTCCGCTCCGATGGCGACCAGCACCGAGGCGATCATGGCGCCTATCAGCATGAGCGGCAGCGCGATCCACATGGAGGTGCCGTCCGGCAAGACGTACAGATGCACGGTGATGGCGCCGAAGGCGCCGACCATGAAGATCTCGCCGTGGGCGAAGTTGATGAGCTGGACAATGCCGTAGACCATTGTGTAGCCGATGGCGACCAGGCCGTACATGGATCCCAGTAGCAGGCCGTTGACCAGCTGCTGCGGCAGTTCGTTCACCGCATGTCCTCCGAGACTTTCGGAATGTTCGACGGATGGGCCGGATGCGAGTCCGCGCGGGGCGCCAGTGGAACAGCGCCCCGCGCGGCTCGTGTGAGTGGTGCGGCGGAGATCAGCCGGTGAAGGTGCCCGACTTCACGGTGGCCCAGTCGCCGCCCTTGACGGTGTAGACGGTGAGCTGCTTGTTGGTGGCGTCACCGAACTCGTCGAAGGAGACCTTGCCGGTCACACCGTCGAAGGAGACGTCCTGCATGGCGTCGACGACCTTGGCGCGGGCGTCGTCCGGCAGCTTGCCGTCGTTGTCCTCGACGACCTTCTTGACGGCCTCGATGATGGCCCAGGCGGAGTCGTAGGAGTAGCCGCCGTAGGCCTCGTAGGCCTCCTTGTAGCCCTCGGCCTTGTAGTTCGCGACGAACTCCTTGGCGGACGGCAGGGACTCGACGGGCGCGCCGACGGAGGTGGCGAGGTCGCCGGTGCCGGCCGCGCCGGCCAGCTTGATGAAGTCGGCGCTGTAGATGCCGTCACCGCCGACCAGCGGGATCTTCGCGCCCGCTTCCTTGATCTGCTTGCTCAGCGGGCCGGCCTGCGGGTACTCGCCGCCGTAGTAGACGACGTCGGCGCCGGAGTTCTTCACCTTGGTGGCGACGGCGCTGAAGTCCTTGCTCTCCGGGTTGATGTGCTCGGTGCCGACGACCTGGCCGCCGAGCTTCTTGAACTCCGCGGTGAAGGTGGCGGCCAGACCGGCGCCGTAGGTCTTCTTGTCGTCGATGACGAAGACCTTCTTCTTCTTGGCGTCGTTGAAAACGTACTGCGCGGCGAACGGGCCCTGGATGGCGTCCGTGGTCGCGGTGCGGAAGTACGACTTGTACGGCCGCTCCTTCTCCTTGGCCCAGTTCACGCCCTGGGTGAGGGCGGGGTTGGTGTTCGCCGGGGAGACCTCGACCAGCTTGGCCGTGTCGAAGACCTTCTGCATGGACTCGCCGACGGAGGAGTTCAGCGGGCCGACGACGCCGAGCACGTCCTTGTTGGCGACGAGCTTGGTGGCGTTCTGCTGGCCCACGGAGGCCTGGCCCTGGTCGTCGAGCGCCTCGATCTTGAAGGTGACGCCCTCGACGTACTTCTCCTTGTTGGCGATCTTCGTGGCGAGGTCCACGGAGTTCTTGATGCCCAGGCCGAGCGCGGAGAGGTCGCCGGTCAGCGGCGCGTCGACGCCGATGACGACGGTGGTGTCACCGTTGCCCGAGTCCGAGCCGCCGCCGTTGTCGTCGCGGGAGCCGCAGGCGGTGAGGGTGAGTGCACCCGCCGCCAGGGCGGCGGTGATGGCGATGAGCGAACGTTGACGCACGATCCAGTCCTTTCCCCTGACAGCCGCTTCCCCGTGGAAACGGCCGAGTCGAGCGCTGGGCCGAGTGAGAATCAGGCTCCGCGGTGACTGGCCGTGACTCTAAGCGTGTGTGGGGAATGCGGAGGAGACTCTGGCCAAGGCTGTGACGCTCTTGTTATGACACGACGTATTGCAGAGCGGTACTGAGTGGGGGGAAGAGCAGAATTCCCGCCGATTTGCCCTGTCCGCATGGTGAGAAACCGCAGGAACCAGCAGGGGTGGTTCAGGTGTATCAGGGGTTTTGCTGATTACCGAAATCCGTTGCCGCAGGCCACCTTCAGTGCCATGGACAGGTCCCTCGCGTACCGGGCGCCGAGGATGTAGCTGTGGGCCTCCTTTGCGCGCGTGTTACGCAGTGTTACGTCCACGAAAGGGAGTCCGGCGTTCCGTGGCACTTTTCCGCATTCCGACACCCGGACGATGACGGCGATCTTGCGGGAGCCGCCACCTTTCACCCGTAAAGGAGTTGCCGGCCTGGAGGTCAGGGACAGGCCGGCGTAGGGCTGGGAAATGCTCAGAACGGTCACCGGAGCGTCGGATTCCGCAAGCGCTTGTATGGTGAATTCAAATTCCGGCGCAGTCGTCCTTGTGTCTCTGACCTGCATGTACAGGTACCGGAAGGACGTCGTCTGGCTCGGGAAACGCAGTTCGGGCGGAGGCTCGGGACGAGGGCGGGTGAGGTACAGCAACGCGCCTGCCGCGAGCACGGCGACGGCGAGGAACGCGGCGGCGGTGGCCCTCCGGTGACGTCTCGGCATGCGGGTCCGAGGCCCGCTTCGGGAGCGTGCGACGACGGGAGGCGGGTCCAACGGGCGCGTGTCGCCGTCCGGTTCGACCGGGCCGATCCCGCTCATCGCCACGGCCCCTCTCCGGGCCCGCCGGAGCGGTACCAGGCCGTGCAGCCCTCGCGAGCCTGACGTTCCACCAACACGTCGATGTTTCCCGCCCCTTGGCGGCGGGCGGCGCGCGCCGAGTCCACGACCTCGCGCAGGATGTCGTACTGCCCGCCGGACATCCCCATCGACTGGTAGTCGCCGTACCCGCGGCCGTCGAGCACCTCGCGGGACCAGTGACCGACGATGCTCACACACAGGTCGACGTCCGAAGTCGCCCTCGGTGACGGGCCGTCGGCCATGGAGGGGGAGGGGGCGCGGGCGGCGCGGGAGCCTTCCGCCGCGCACCCGGTCACGGCCAGGGCCGCCACGAGGAGGACCGCCCGGAGGGGTGCCCGGAACGCCCCGGCGCTGCGAGAGGTGCCGCCCCGTCCCATGGCACCGAACGCTAGAGCGCCCGTCGGCCGCGGGCAATGGCGGCGACGGGCGCGATGCTGTGGAAAGGCGACGGGCGCGGTGCCGTGGAGAGAGTACGGAGGCGGGGGCCGGTGTGCGGCGGGCGGCTTCCCGCACCCCCGCCGACGTCAGCCGGCCGCCTTCTCCGCGTCGCCGGGGCGGACGTCCCGCAGCAGACAGGTCAGCCGGGCGGTGCACACCCGCTTGTCCGCCTCGTCGGTGATCACGATCTCGTACGTCGCCGTGGACCGGCCCCGGTGCACCGGGGTGGCAACGCCGGTGACCAGGCCGGAACGGACCCCGCGGTGGTGCGTGCAGTTGAGGTCCACACCGACCGCGATCTTGTTCACCCCGCCGTGCAGCATCGAGCCGACCGAGCCCAGCGTCTCCGCCAGCACGGCGGACGCACCGCCGTGCAGCAGGCCGTAGGGCTGGGTGTTGCCCTCCACCGGCATCGTCCCGACGACACGTTCCGCCGAGGCCTCCGTGATCTGCACACCCATCCGCGTGCCGAGGTGGCCCGCCGAGAACAGCGCCTGGAGATCCACACCGAGCGCGTTGTACTCGTCGATGACCTCCTGCGGGAACTTCACCTGCTGCGGCTCTCCCATGGGCCCGGCTCCAATCGTGCGTCGGTACGTCGGTACGTCTGTGCCCTGAGCGAACGCTCAGTCGGTCGCCGATTGTTCCAGACGCACCACGACCGACTTGCTGGCCGGGGTGTTGGAGACGTCCGCGGTGGCGTCGAGCGGCACCAGCACGTTGGTCTCCGGGTAGTACGCGGCGGCGCAGCCCCGTGCCGTCGGGTAGTGCACGACGCGGAAACCGGGCGCCCTGCGCTCCACCCCGTCCTTCCACTCGCTCACCAGGTCGACGTACGAGCCGTCCGCGAGCTTCAGCTCCTGCGCGTCACCGGGGTTGACGAGCACCACGCGGCGCCCGTTCCTGATGCCCCGGTACCGGTCGTCCAGGCCGTAGATCGTGGTGTTGTACTGGTCGTGCGAGCGCAGCGTCTGCAGCAGCAGCCGGCCCTCGGGCAGGCGCGGGTACTCGACCGGCGCCGCCGTGAAGTTGGCCTTGCCGGTGGCGGTGGGGAAGCGCCGCTCGTCGCGCGGGGCGTGGGGGAGGGCGAAACCGCCGGGGCGCGCCACGCGCGCGTTGAAGTCCTCGAAGCCGGGCACCACGCGCGCGATGCGGTCGCGGACCGTCGCGTAGTCCTTCTCGAACTCCTCCCACGGCACGTCGTCCTGCGCACCGAGGACGCGGCGTGCCAGCCGGCACACGATGGCCGGCTCCGAGAGCAGGTGCGGGCTCGCCGGCTCCAGGCGCCCGCGCGAGGCGTGCACCATGCCCATGGAGTCCTCCACCGTCACGAACTGCTCGCCGCTCGCCTGGCGGTCGCGCTCGGTGCGGCCCAGCGTCGGCAGGATCAGGGCGCGCGCGCCCGTGACCGCGTGCGAGCGGTTCAGCTTCGTCGACACGTGCACGGTCAGCCGCGCCCGGCGCATCGCGGCCTCGGTGACCTCGGTGTCGGGGGAGGCGGAGACGAAGTTGCCGCCCATCGCGAAGAACACCTTCGCCTCGCCGTCGCGCAGCGCGCGGATCGCCCGGACGACGTCGTAACCGTGCCTGCGCGGAGGAGCGAAGCCGAACTCCTTCTCCAGCGCGTCCAGGAACGCCGGTGCCGGCCGCTCGAAGATGCCCATCGTGCGGTCGCCCTGCACGTTGGAGTGGCCGCGCACCGGGCACACCCCCGCGCCCGGACGGCCGATGTTGCCGCGCAGCAGCAGGAAGTTGACGACCTCGCGGATCATCGGCACCGAGTGCTTGTGCTGGGTCAGGCCCATCGCCCAGCAGACGACGATCCGCTCCGAGTTCAGCACCATGCGCAGGAAGCGTTCGACGTCCTCGCGCGCCAGACCGGTCGCGGTGAGTGTCTCGTCCCAGTCGGCGGTGCGGGCGGCCTCGGCGAACTCCTCGAAGCCGTGGGTGTGTTCGCGGACGAACTCCTCGTCGACCGCGCCCGGGGTGTCCAGGATCAGCTTGTTGAGGAGACGGAACAGGGCCTGGTCGCCGCCGATGCGGATCTGCAGGAACAGGTCGGTCAGCGTGGTGCCGGTGGCCAGCCCCTTGGGCGTCTGCGGGTTCTTGAAGCGCTCCAGGCCCGCCTCGGGGAGCGGGTTGACGCTCACCACGCGCGCGCCGTTCGCCTTGGCCTTCTCCAGGGCGGACAGCATGCGCGGGTGGTTGGTGCCCGGGTTCTGCCCGGCGACGACGATGAGGTCCGCCCGGTACAGGTCCTCCAGCAGCACGCTGCCCTTGCCGACGCCGATCGTCTCCGACAGGGCCGAGCCGGACGACTCGTGGCACATGTTGGAGCAGTCGGGCAGGTTGTTGGTGCCGAGCTTGCGCGCGAAGAGCTGGTAGAGGAACGCGGCCTCGTTGCTGGTGCGGCCCGAGGTGTAGAAGACGGCCTCGTCGGGGGACGAGAGCGCGGTCAGCTCCTCGGCGACGATGTCGAAGGCGCGCTCCCAGCTCACCGGCTCGTAGTGGTCGGCGCCCTCCGGGAGGTACATCGGGTGGGTCAGCCTGCCCTGCTGCCCCAGCCAGTAGCCGCTGCGGCGGGCCAGGTCGGAGACCGGGTGCGCGGCGAAGAACTCGGGGGTGACCCGGCGCAGCGTGGCTTCCTCGGCCACCGCCTTCGCGCCGTTCTCGCAGAACTCCGCCTTGTGCCGGTGCTCCGGCTCCGGCCAGGCGCAGCCCGGGCAGTCGAACCCGTCCTTCTGGTTGACGCTGAGCAGCGTCAGCGCCGTGCGCTTCACACCCATCTGCTGGTGGGCCATGCGCAGGGTGTGACCGATCGCGGGCAGCCCGGCGGCCGCCCGCTTCCGCTCGGCCACCGTCGGCGCGTCCTGCACCGGATCACCCTGGGGCGGCTTCGTTGCCATCGCGCACTCCTGTTCACGCACGTGTGAGGTGGATCTCTTCGATCCTCGCATGCGGGGGGTGCGCGTACGGAGACGCCTGCGGCGCGGGGTTCTGTCCGGTGGGGGCTTGGGTGTGACGCCTGCGGCGCAGGGTTGCGGTGCGGTGGGGGCGGGCGTAGCGCGCAGGGTCGGTGGGTGGTGCGGGGCCGCGGCGGGGGCGGTCGTCCTCGGTCTGGCGCGACGGAGTCGCTTGGTACGGGGAAGGCGCGGACGCGCCAGCCGCTGCGGGCGCCCACCCCCGCCCCGTCCCCTCCCGCCGACGGGCGGCTGCACCAACACCGGTGGCGCGTGGCGGGCGGCGGCCGCGGTGTCGCCGACTGCGGGCATGCGTGCCGCCTGGGGCGGCACGGGTGGGCGCGGCGGCGCCTCGTTGGCGCCGAGGTGCGCGAACACCCCCGGACCACAGCCGCACCGGTGCCTCCCGCCCCGTGGGCGAGGACGCGGGCGTGGGCGCCGACACCCGGTGTCAGTCCGGCGTGGCAGGATCGGACACGTGGCAGACACAGCATCGAAGAAGACCGACCAGACCCCCGGCGGAAGCCGCCCGCGCCTGATGCTCATGGACGGGCACTCACTGGCGTACCGCGCGTTCTTCGCGCTGCCCGCGGAGAACTTCACCACCGCGACGGGCCAGCCGACGAACGCGATCTACGGCTTCGCGTCGATGCTCGCCAACACCCTGCGTGACGAGGCGCCCACGCACTTCGCGGTCGCCTTCGACGTGTCCCGCAAGACCTGGCGCTCGGAGGAGTTCACCGAGTACAAGGCGAACCGCTCCAAGACCCCCGACGAGTTCAAGGGCCAGGTCGAGCTGATCGGCGAGCTGCTCGACGCGATGAGCGTGCCCCGCTTCGCCGTCGAGGGGTACGAGGCGGACGACGTCATCGCCACGCTCGCCACCCGGGCCGAGGCCGAGGGCTTCGACGTGCTGATCGTCACCGGCGACCGGGACTCCTTCCAGCTGGTCTCCGACCACGTGACGGTGCTGTATCCGACCAAGGGCGTCTCCGAGCTGACCCGCTTCACCCCGGAGAAGGTGTTCGAGAAGTACGGCCTCACGCCCGCGCAGTACCCGGACTTCGCCGCCCTGCGCGGCGATCCGTCCGACAACCTCCCCGGCATTCCCGGCGTCGGCGAGAAGACCGCCGCGAAGTGGATCAACCAGTTCGGCTCCTTCGCCGAGCTGGTCGAGCGGGTCGACGAGGTCAAGGGCAAGGCCGGGCAGAACCTCCGCGACCACCTGGAGTCCGTCAAGCTCAACCGCCGGCTCACCGAGCTGGAGCGCCAGGTCGAGCTGCCGAAGGGCGTGCAGGACCTGCAGCGCACGGCCTACGACCGCAAGGCCGTGGCGATGATCCTCGACACCCTGGAGATCAGGAACCCGTCGCTCCGGGAGCGGCTGTTCGGCGTCGACCCGGGCGCCGAGGAGGCCGAGACCACCCCGGTCGTCGCGGACGGCGTGGAGATCGACGGCACGGTGCTGGGCACCGGCGAGCTGGCCGGCTGGCTGGCGGAGCACGCCACCGGCCCGCTGGGCGTCGCCGCCGTCGACACCTGGGCGCTCGGCACCGGCTCCGTCGCCGAGATCGCGCTCGCCACGGCGGAGGGACCGGCCGCCTGGTTCGACCCGGCCGAGCTCGACGAGGCCGACGAGCGGGCCTTCCGCACCTGGCTCGCCGACCCGGCCTGTCCCAAGGTGTTCCACAACGCCAAGCGCGCGATGCGCGTCTTCCCCGAACACGGCTGGACGGTCGACGGCGTCACCATGGACACGGCCCTCGCCGCGTACCTGGTCAAGCCCGGCCGCCGCTCCTTCGACCTGGACGCGCTGTCCCTGGAGTACCTGCACCGGGAGCTCGCGCCCGCCGCGGCGGCCGACGGGCAGCTCGCCTTCGGCGCGGACGACGGCGCCCAGGCGCACGCGCTCATGGTGCAGGCCCGCGCCGTGCTCGACCTGGGCGAGGCCTTCGAGGGCCGCCTCGCGGACGTCGGCGCGTCCGACCTGCTGCGCGACATGGAGCTGCCCACCTCCGCCCTGCTCGCCCGCATGGAGCGGCACGGCATCGCCGCCGACCGGGCGCACCTGGAAGCCATGGAGCAGATGTTCGCCGGCGCCGTGCAGCAGGCGGTGAAGGAAGCGCACGCGGCGGCCGGGCACGAGTTCAACCTGGGCTCGCCCAAGCAGCTCCAGGAAGTCCTCTTCGGCGAGCTGGCCCTGCCCAGGACGAAGAAGACCAAGACCGGTTACACCACGGACGCGGACGCGCTGGCCTGGCTCGCCGGCCAGACGGACAACGAACTGCCGGTCATCATGCTGCGCCACCGTGAGCAGGCGAAGCTCCGCGTCACCGTCGAGGGCCTGATCAAGACGATCGCCGCGGACGGCCGTATCCACACCACGTTCAACCAGACCGTCGCCGCGACGGGCCGGCTGTCCTCCACGGACCCCAACCTGCAGAACATCCCGGTCCGCACCGACGAGGGCCGCGCCATCCGCCGCGGCTTCGTGGTCGGCGAGGGCTTCGAGTCGCTGCTCACCGCCGACTACAGCCAGATCGAGCTGCGCGTGATGGCGCACCTCTCCGAGGACGCCGGCCTCATCGAGGCGTTCACCTCCGGCGAGGACCTGCACACCACGGCCGCCGCCCAGGTGTTCTCCGTGGAGCAGTCCGCGGTGGACGCGGAGATGCGCCGCAAGATCAAGGCGATGTCCTACGGCCTGGCCTACGGGCTGTCCGCCTTCGGCCTCTCCCAGCAGCTGAACATCGAGGCGGCGGAGGCGCGCCAGCTGATGGACGCCTACTTCGAGCGCTTCGGCGGCGTACGGGACTATCTGCGCCGCGTCGTGGACGAGGCGCGGGCCACGGGGTACACGGCGACCCTCTTCGGCCGCCGCCGCTACCTGCCCGACCTCAACAGCGACAACCGCCAGCGGCGCGAGGCGGCGGAGCGGATGGCGCTGAACGCGCCGATCCAGGGCACGGCGGCGGACATCGTCAAGATCGCCATGCTGAACGTCGACCGCGCCCTGCGGGAGGCGGACCTGCGCTCGCGGATGCTGCTCCAGGTCCACGACGAAATCGTCCTGGAACTCGCCCCCGGGGAGCGGGAACAGGTCGAGGACCTGGTGCGCCGTGAGATGGCCTCCGCGGTCGAACTGAGGGTCCCCCTCGGGGTCTCGGTGGGCGTGGGCCCGGACTGGGAGTCGGCGGCGCACTGAGGCGGCGCGCGTGTCCGGGCGCGGTGGTGACGCCGCGCCCGGCTTCCGCGCACTTGTGACGAGGCGTCGCCGTCCCAGACTGCCCGAGGACGTATCCGCAGGTCGGAGCGGGTCCGGGAGGGTGTCCTGGCGTATGCCGGGCTCTCGTCGTTTCACTCGCGTGGCCCCCGCAGGGGGGCCCGCAGCGGGGTGGGCGGCCAGCATGCCAAGCATGGGTATACGCATGCTTCACCGCAGAGCGGCACCCCCGCGGGCCGACGCCGACGGACCCACCACCCAGGCGTTTCCGCCGGTCCCGGTCTTCGCGGCCGCCGCAAGTACCGCCCGCATCCCCGGCGGCCTCACGGCCGCGTTCCGCGACACCGCCGTCCGGCTCGGCCGGCGCGTCACCGACGGCAGGTGGAGAACCGGCCGCACACCCGCCGCCCCGGCCGCCGGGACCGGCCGGCCCCCGTGGCGGCTGTGGGCGGAGCTGGCCCGCGCCTACCTCACCCTCGTCCTCACCCTGCTGCCCCGGCCCCGCCCGGTCCGCACGGTCACCGTGTTCGTCGCGGCGAGCGAGACCCTCAGCGTGCGGCCGTACGGTCCGCCTCCCGCGTACCGGCGTCCGCAGGGCCCTCCGTGGCCGGGGCCCGACGCCACGCCCTGACGGCTACGGCATAGACCGGCAGCGCGGCCACCAGCCCCGCTCCGGCGCCGAAACAGACGGTCGGGATCAGCTCGTAGGGCTTCGCCGTATGACCCCAGTGGTCCCACCACCGGACGGCCCGCAGCACCGCCGCCGCCACCGCGCATCCGCCGAGCAGCAGGACGGCGCCCCACCGGCCGCCCGCCGGCAGCACCGGCACCTCCGGGGGCACCGCGTCCCCGGGGCCCGTACGCCGCAGCGCCCGCGCCACGAAGACCACGAGCACGATCGCGGCCAGCAGCGAACTCCCGTACTGCGCGTACCAGAACACCGGCGAACCGCCGATCTCCTCGCCCAGCACCGGGATCAGCCGCGTGCCCCACCGGTCGTGATGGGTGAACGCGTCCCACACCACGTGCGTCAGGCCCCCGAGCACGGCCGACACGTACCAGCGCGCCGCCAGCGACGCCCGTACCCGTGCCCGGGGCGCACCGCAGCGCGTCAGCGCCGCCACCCGCCCCTGACGGGCCCGCGGCAACAGCGCCACCAACGGCTCCCGCACCAGCAGCCACAGCCCCACCAGCGCCCAGGCGATGAGCACGTCCACGGTGAACACGCCCCACCCCGCGTGCGTCACGTCGCCGAACTCCATCGCCCCGGACACGACACTGGCCGCGTAATAGGTCATGTCAGGTGCGAAGCTGCCCGCGACGAGCACCGCCGGGACCAGCGGGCCGCGCCCGGTGCCGTCGGTGCGGACGGCAGGTAGCACCGCCGCCGCGTGGCTGAGCGTGAAAGGCAACGGGACTCCTCGCAGCAGGCATTGACCGGGTATGTCCGGGCGCGTCGGCCGGAAGACCGGGCGCAGGGCGGACCTCAGTATTCGGCAGGCCGGCTCGCGGCGGTCCGCCGCCCCGCGAACCGTCCGGACGAGAAGATGGCCAACCGGTGAATATCGGGCATCAACGGGTGTCCGTCCAAGGGAAGTTGTCGTAGGGTCGCGAGGGTCGCCGACCCGGTCCCGCATCCCAGGGCAACCGGCGGGGCGGGCAGATCGTCACAACAGGGCGGACGCAGTACACGGTGAGGGCGCTCACAGCGCCTGCGGGGAGGGGTTCACTCTATGGCGGCGCACATCGGCAGGAGGCTGCGCAAGGGAGCGGCAACCACCGCCGTGGCCGCGGCAGCGGTGGCGGCCCTGTCCGCGTCCCAGGCCCCCGGCGTCACGGTCGACGACCAGGGCAGACAGAGCACCGGCGACGCCACCTCCGCGCCCGACACGGCCGCCGACGACAGCGCGACCGGCAACTCGCCGTACTACACGGACCTGCCGCCCCTCAACAGCCCCAACCCGTCGCCCTCCGCGAGCTCCGGCGAGACGGGCGACCAGCGGGCCGCCGAGGCCGGCATACCCGCGACCGTCCTCGACGCCTACAAACGGGCCGAGGCCACGCTGCGCGAGAAGAAGCCCGGCTGCAACCTGCCCTGGCAACTCCTCGCCGCCATCGGCAAGGTGGAGTCCGGTCAGGCGCGCGGCGGCCGGGTCACCGCCGACGGCACCACCGTCACGCCGATCCTCGGCCCCCAGCTCGACGGCAACGGCTTCGCCCTCATCCGCGACACCGACAACGGCGCCTACGACGGCAACCGGATGTACGACCAGGCGGTCGGGCCGATGCAGTTCATCCCCTCCACCTGGGACTGGGCGGGCCGCGACGGCAACGGCGACGGCCGCAAGGACCCCAACAACATCTACGACGCCGCCCTCGCCGCCGGCCACTACCTCTGCCGCAACGACTGGGACCTGTCGAAGCCGGGCGACCTGCGCAAGGCGATCCTCAGCTACAACAACTCGACGGACTACCTGAACACCGTCCTGTCGTGGCTCGAGTACTACCGCAAGGGCACCCACGAGATCCCCGACGGCACCGGCACCCTGCCCGAGGACCGCAGCGACGCACGCCCCGGCGTCACCCCGTCCGCGCCGGGCACCACCCCGCCGGCGCGGCCCGGCTCCCGGCCCGGCAAGCCCTCCGGCTCCCGGCCGTCGCCCAGCCCGGCCGAACCCGGCACCGGCAGCCCGGGCACGCCGCCCGTCACGCCCCCGCCGTCCACCCCGCCGACGCCCACCGACACGGTGCACCACCTGGAGGACGCCGGCACCGGCACCCTCACGGCCATGGCGGGCCACACCTTCGCCGAGCGCATCTCGACGCGCGCGGAGACGAAGGCGGGCAAGGCCGTGGCCAAGGTGCGGATCCGCTTCACCATCGTCGGCGACACGGACGCCGCCTTCGCCGGCGGCGAGAGGGTGGCGACCGTGACCACCGACGCGTCCGGCGTCGCGGTCGCGCCCGCGCTGCAGGCGGGGGAGAGGACCGGCGCGTTCGCCGTCCAGGCGGCCGTGGCCGGCCGCTCGGTCAAGGGCGTCCCCTACAAGGTGACGGTCACCCAGCGTGTCGCCGACGCCCTCACCCGCGTCGGCGACAAGGAACCGACCTGCGTCGCGGGCGGCGAGTTCGCCGAACCGGTCGAGGTCAAGGCCACCTACGGCGGTGAGGCCGCCGGGAAGGTGGCCGTCACGGCGAAGCTCGTGAGGTCCGCCGACGACCCCGCCGAGAACGACAAGGGTCCCTATTTCAGGGACGCCGAGGGCAAGGCGCTCCGCACCCTGACCGGTCTGAGTACCGACGCGGACGGACGGCTGACCCTGCCGAAGCTGTACGCGGACGACACCGCCGGCACGTTCCTGCTCCGCGTCACCACGGCGGGCGGTGCGACCCTCGACGTGAAGCTGACCGTGGAGCCCGCCGCCACGCCGAGCCCCGACCCGGACCCGTCGGCGGACCCGGACGCCTCGGCGGACCCGGATCCCTCGGCGGACCCGTCCACCGAGCCGTCACAGACCCCGGCCGCCTGAGCCGGCGCCCCGCCCGCTACCCGCGCAAGCGCGCGTTGGTGTGGCGGGTGGGCCGCGCGGCGGCCGGATCCTCCGGCCAGGGGTGCTTCGGGTACCTGCCGCGCAGCTCCGCCCGCACCTGCTGGTAGCCGTCGCGCCAGAAGGAGGCGAGGTCGGCGGTGACCGCGGCGGGCCGCCCGGCCGGGGACAGCAGATGCACCAGCAGCGGCACCCCGGCCACTGTGGGCGACTCCTGCAGCCCGAACATCTCCTGCAGCTTCACGGCGAGCACCGGCCGCTCCGGGTCGGACCAGTCGACGCGGACGGACGACCCGCTGGGCACGGTGATCCGCTCGGGCGCCAGCTCGTCGAGGCGCGCCGCCTCGCCCGACGCCCACGGCAGCAGCCGCGCGAGCGCCTGCCCGGCGTCGATCCGCGCGAGGTCGGTCCGGCGCCGCGCCCGGCTCAGCTCCGGCTCCAGCCATTCGTCCACGCGCGCGTGGAGCGCCTCGTCGGACACGTCCGGCCACGGCTCGCCCAGCCGCGCGTGCAGGAACGCCAGCCGCTGCCGCAGGACCTCCGCCCCGGGCGGCCAGCGCAGCAGTCCGAACCCCTCCCGGCGCAGCCCGTCCAGCAGCGCGGCGCGCACCGGCGCGGGGTCGGCGTCCGTGAGCGGCCGCGCGGCCAGCTCGACCGCCCCGAGCCGCTCGACCCGGCGCGCCACGACGTCCCCGTCGGCCCAGTGCACCTCCTCGCGCCGTTCGAGGAGGGTCCCCGCGGCCCACCGCGCCACGTACTCGTCCACGGCGGCCCCCAGCAGCACGCGCGCGTGCCCGCGCCCCACGGGCCGGTCGGCGACGGCGACGGCCACCCACTCGGCCCCGCGCAACCCGGACCCGGCCCCGATCTCGGCCCGGGTCCCGCCCACCATCAGACACGACCCCCCGTCGATCCGGGCCACCCGCTCGGGAAAGGCGAGCGCCACCACGAGCCCGACGCCCCGCTCCTCGGCACCGAGGGCACCCGGACCGGAGGTGACGGCGTCGCCGCCCGGCCCGTCGGCCGGTGCCGCCCCCTCCGCGTCCGACGCAGCGCCCCGCAGTCTCCGGACCTCCGCCCGCCACCGGGCCGCGTACCCGTCGCCACCCCGGCGTGCCCTGCGCAACGCCGTGGGGAGGTCTTCACCGTGGTCGCGGGGTGGTTCCTCGGAGAGGAGGGCGACCACCTCGGACGCGAGGGCGGCGCCCACGCGCGGGGAGGCGTCCAGAAGGGCGCGGCCCAGGCGTGGGTGGAGGCCGAGGCGGGCCAGGCGGGCGCCCCGCTGCGTGGGGCGGCCGTCCGGCCGTACGGCGTCGATCGCCATGAGGACGTCCCGGGCCGCCGCCATCGCACCGCCCGGAGGGGGGTCCAGCAGCGCCAGGCCGGAGGCGTCCGGGTCGCCCCAGCAGGCCGCCTGCAGCGCGAACGCCGTCAGGTCGGCCACCTTGATCTCGGGGGAGGGGTACGACGGCAGCCGCGCGTCCTCGGCATCCGACCAGCAGCGGTACACCGCGCCCGGCGCCTCACGCCCGGCACGCCCCGCCCGCTGGCGTCCCGCGGCGCGTGCGGCCCGTACCGTCGTGAGCGCGCTCAGCCCCCGCGCGTGGTCGACGCGCGGCTCGCGGGCGAGTCCCGAGTCCACCACCACCCGTACGCCCGGCACCGTCAGCGAGGACTCCGCGACCGAGGTCGCCAGCACCACCCGCCGCCGCTCCCCGGGCGACAGCACCGCGTCCTGCACGGCGGCCGGCGCACGCCCGTGCACCTGGAGGACGTCCACGCCGGACAGGCCGCCCAGCATCCCGGCCACCCGGGAGATCTCCCCGGCCCCCGGCAGGAACACCAGCACGTCGCCGTCCCGTTCCGCCAAGGCGCGCCGTACCACCGCCGCCACGTGCGTGAGCAGCGCCGGGTCCACCCACATGCCGTGCGGCGGACGCACCGCGCGCGGGGGCGGCGCCCACACCACGTCGACGGGATGCGCGGCGCCCCGCGCCTCGACGACGGGCGCACCGCCCAGCAGCCGCGCCCAGCCCTCCGCGTCCGTCGTCGCCGAAGCGGCCACCAGCCGCAGGTCGGGCCGCAGCGTCTCGCGCACGTCCCACAGGAACGCCGCCGCCGTGTCCGCGTCCAGATGCCGCTCGTGGCACTCGTCGAGCACCACCGCGTCCACCCCGGCCAGCTCCTGGTCGCGCTGGAGCCGCTGCAGCAGCACACCGGTCGTGACGACCTCCACGCGCGTGTCCCGCCCCACGGCCCGCTCCCCGCGCACGGTGAAGCCGACCGAGGCGCCCACCCGCTCGCCCAGCAGCCACGCCATCCGGCGCGCCGCCGCGCGGGCCGCGATCCGCCGGGGCTCGGCGACCAGCACCCGCCGCGCGGGGCCCGCGCCCCACAGCCCGGCCAGCGCCAGCGGCACCAGGGTGGTCTTGCCGGTGCCCGGCGGCGCCACCAGCACCGACGTGCCGTGCGCGTCCAGCGCCCCGGCGAGCGAGGGCAGCGCCTCGCGCACCGGAAGGGACTCCAGCGCCTCGTGACGGATCACGCGCTCAGTCCCGTACGCACACGAAGATCGCCGTGCCGGGGATCAGGCTGCCACGCAGCGGGGACCAGCCGCCCCACTCCGCCGTGTTCCAGGCCGGCCACTCCGGCTCCACCAGGTCCACCAGCCGGAAACCGGAGGCCACCACGTCACGGACCCGGTCCCCGAGCGTCCTGTGGTGCTCCACGTACACGGCGTGGCCGGTCTCGTCCTGCTCCACGTACGGCGTGCGGTCGAAGTACGACCCGGACACGCTCAGCCCTTCCGGGCCCGGCTCGTCCGGGAACGCCCAGCGGATCGGGTGCGTCACGGAGAACACCAGCCGCCCGCCCGGACGCAGCACCCGGCGCACCTCGCGCAGCACCAGCCGCGGATCGGCGACGAAGGGCAGCGCCCCGTACGCCGAGCAGGCCAGGTCGAAGGAGGCGTCGGCGAAGGGAAGCGCGCCCGCGTCCGCGCACACGAGCGGGAACGTCCCGCCGATGCGCAGCGCGTGCTGGAGCTGGCGGTGCGAGATGTCCAGTGCCACCGGCCGCGCGCCCTGCGCGGCCAGCCAGCGCGAGCACTGCGCCGCGCCGGCGCCCAGCTCCAGGACGTCGCGCCCCTTCAGCTCCTCCGGAGGGCCGAGCAGCTCCGCCTCCACCTCGTCCAGGCCCTCCGGGCCCCACACGAAGCGGTCGTCGCCGAGAAAGGTGCCGTGCTCGTTCTGGTACTCGTCGGCGTTGCGGTCCCACCAGCCCCGGTTGGCCCGGGAGCTCTCCGTGACGCCGGCCTCCCGCCGGGTGGCCTCCGGTTCGGGGACTTCGGGCTCTTGGATGATCGGCTCCCTCGTCGTACTCTTCCGTCCAGCCGGGTCCCCGGTGTGTCGCCGAGGGGGTCTTCATCACCCCTGCGTGGCCTCGGGAGACGGCAGTTGTGCCGGTTATGCGGCGATCCGCCCCGGGTGGGCGGCTTCGCGCATTGACCCTGCCCGGCCGCCCCCGTATGCTACAAGTTGCGCTGCGGGCCTGCGCACCTCAGACGTAGCAGGCTGCGCTCGCATCTGTTGTATGTCCCCTCGGTTGTCGAGGCGCCACCGGATTTTTGTGGCGCTTCCTTGGCTGTCCGGCTTCTGCAGAGCGAAACGGGCTCCGGCGTAGCAGTACCTACGACTTCAATGTCCGTACCGGAGCCCTTTCCCACATGACGAGCAGCACCGAGACCACCGCCACCACCCCGCAGGTAGCGGTCAACGACATCGGTAACGAGGAAGCGTTCCTCGCCGCGATCGACGAGACGATCAAGTACTTCAACGACGGCGACATCGTCGACGGCGTCATCGTGAAGGTCGACCGGGACGAGGTCCTGCTCGACATCGGTTACAAGACCGAAGGTGTCATCCCGAGCCGCGAGCTCTCGATCAAGCACGACGTCGACCCGAACGAGGTCGTCGCCGTCGGCGACGAGATCGAGGCCCTGGTCCTCCAGAAGGAGGACAAGGAAGGCCGCCTGATCCTCTCGAAGAAGCGCGCCCAGTACGAGCGTGCCTGGGGCACCATCGAGAAGATCAAGGAAGAGGACGGCATCGTCACCGGTACCGTCATCGAGGTCGTCAAGGGTGGTCTCATCCTCGACATCGGCCTCCGCGGCTTCCTCCCGGCCTCCCTGGTCGAGATGCGCCGCGTCCGCGACCTCCAGCCCTACGTGGGCAAGGAGCTCGAGGCGAAGATCATCGAGCTGGACAAGAACCGCAACAACGTGGTCCTGTCCCGCCGTGCCTGGCTGGAGCAGACCCAGTCCGAGGTCCGCCAGACGTTCCTCACGACCCTGCAGAAGGGTCAGGTCCGTTCCGGCGTCGTCTCCTCGATCGTCAACTTCGGTGCCTTCGTGGACCTGGGCGGCGTGGACGGCCTGGTCCACGTCTCCGAGCTGTCCTGGAAGCACATCGACCACCCCTCCGAGGTCGTCGAGGTCGGCCAGGAGGTCACGGTCGAGGTCCTCGACGTCGACATGGACCGCGAGCGCGTCTCCCTGTCGCTGAAGGCGACCCAGGAAGACCCGTGGCAGCAGTTCGCCCGCACCCACCAGATCGGCCAGGTCGTGCCCGGCAAGGTCACGAAGTTGGTTCCGTTCGGTGCGTTCGTCCGCGTGGACGAGGGCATCGAGGGTCTGGTCCACATCTCCGAGCTGGCCGAGCGCCACGTGGAGATCCCGGAGCAGGTCGTCCAGGTCAACGACGAGATCTTCGTCAAGGTCATCGACATCGACCTCGAGCGCCGTCGCATCAGCCTCTCGCTGAAGCAGGCCAACGAGGCCTTCGGCGCCGACCCGACGGCGGTCGAGTTCGACCCGACCCTGTACGGCATGGCCGCGTCCTACGACGACCAGGGCAACTACATCTACCCCGAGGGCTTCGACCCCGAGACCAACGACTGGCTCGAGGGCTACGAGAAGCAGCGCGAGGAGTGGGAGCGCCAGTACGCCGAGGCGCAGGCTCGCTTCGAGCAGCACCAGGCGCAGGTCATCAAGTCCCGCGAGGCGGACGCCCAGGCCGCTGCCGAGGGTGGCGAGGCCGCCGCTCCGGCCGCGTCCGGCGGCGGTTCCTACTCCTCCGAGGGTGGCGACCAGTCCGGCGCCCTGGCTTCGGACGAGGCGCTGGCCGCGCTTCGCGAGAAGCTGGCGGGCGGCCAGAGCTGAGCGCTCTCCGCTGAGGGTCAGTGAGTGATCCTGAGGGGCCGCACCTTCGAGGTGCGGCCCCTCAGGCGTTCCCCGGTGGGTCTGTCGTCGGCCGAGGGCCGGTCAGGGCTGGTCACGCGTTTTCCCTCGGCCCATCGCGGACGCTTCCCCGACGGCGTCGCAGTCGTGGGAATGCCTGTGCTTCGTGCCACGTTGTGGTGGGTGAAACACGAGGAGGAGCGGTCACTGTGCTTGATCCGCAGGATTTGTACGCCTGGGAGCCGAAGGGACTGAGCGTCGTCGACATGGCGCTGGCCCAGGAGTCGGCCGGACTTGTCATGCTCTATCACTTCGACGGATACATCGACGCGGGCGAGACCGGGGACCAGATCGTCGACCGGCTGCTCGACTCGCTGCCCCACCAGGTCGTCGCCCGGTTCGACCACGACCGGCTCGTCGACTACCGGGCCCGTCGGCCCCTGCTCACCTTCACCCGCGACCGGTGGACCGACTACGAGGTGCCGGCCATCACCGTGCGGCTCGTGCAGGACGCCACCGGAGCGCCCTTCCTGCTGCTCTCGGGGCCCGAGCCGGACGTCGAGTGGGAGCGCTTCGCCGCCGCCGTGCAGCAGATCGTGGAGCGCCTCCAGGTGCGCCTGTCGGTGAACTTCCACGGCATCCCCATGGGCGTCCCGCACACCCGCCCGGTCGGCCTCACCCCGCACGGCAACCGCACCGACCTCGTCCCGGTCAGCACCAGCGTCTTCGACGAGGCGCAGGTCCCGGGCAGCGCCGAGGCCCTGGTCGAGTACCGGCTGATGCAGGCCGGACACGACGTCCTGGGCGTCGCGGCGCACGTGCCGCACTACATCGCCCGCTCCCCGTACCCGGACGCGGCGCTGACCGCGCTGGAGGCCGTCACGGCCGCCACCGGGCTCGTCCTGCCGGGCGTCGCGCACTCCCTGCGCACCGACGCCCAGCGCACCCAGACCGAGATCGACCGGCAGATCCGTGAGGGCGACGACGAGCTCACCGCCCTCGTCCAGGGCCTGGAGCACCAGTACGACGCGGCCGCGGGCGCCGCGACCCGGGGCAACATGCTCGCCGAGCCGGTGGAGATCCCGTCGGCGGACGAGATCGGCCGCGAGTTCGAGCGGTTCCTGGCCGAGCGGGAGGGCGACAACTGACGCCCGCCGGGCCGCCGGTCACAGCGGACGCCTAGGCTGCTGCCCATGCTGACAGTG
This sequence comes from Streptomyces sp. GB4-14, assembly GCF_022696125.1. NCBI lineage: Bacteria > Bacillati > Actinomycetota > Actinomycetes > Kitasatosporales > Streptomycetaceae > Streptomyces > Streptomyces sp. GB4-14. The sequence continues at coordinate 5,052,496 of NZ_RZHO01000002.1, forward strand.
GGCCTGACCGGCGGCATCGGAGCCGGCAAGAGCGAGGTGTCACGGCTGCTCGTGGAGTGCGGCGCCGTGCTGATCGACGCCGACCGCATCGCACGTGAGGTCGTGGAGCCGGGCACGCCCGGGCTCGCCTCCGTCGTGAAGGCCTTCGGGGAGGAGATCCTCACCGAGGACGGCAGCCTGGACCGGCCCCGCCTCGGCGCCCTCGTCTTCAACGACCCGGAGAAGCTGGCCACGCTCAACTCGATCGTGCACCCCCTGGTGGGCGCCCGGTCGCGCGAGCTGGAGGAGGCCGCGCCCGACGACGCCGTCGTCGTCCATGACGTCCCGCTCCTCACCGAGAACGGCCTCGCCCCTCTCTACGACGTCGTGATCGTCGTCGACGCGAGCCCGGACACCCAGCTCGACCGGCTGGTGCGGCTGCGCGGCATGAGCGAGGAGGACGCACGGGCCCGCATGGCCGCCCAGGCCACCCGCGAACAGCGCCGCGCGATCGCGGACGTCGTCATCGACAACGACGTGCCCCTCGACGCGCTGGAACGGCGCGTGAGGGAGGTGTGGGCCGACCTGGTCCGCCGCGCGCGGGAATCCCGGCCGGAATAGCGCGCGCCGGGCGAGGCGTTGATCCTCTCGAGTGAGGGAAGGATTCCGCCGTGCCCCAGACCAGTGGTCCGTCCGGACGTACGCCGGAGACGCACGTCATCGACTTCCGCGCCGCCGAGCACCTGCTCGCCTCCCGCGACCCGCGGGGCGCGGTGAAGCTGCTCGACGGCGTGATCGACGTCCATCCCGAGAACACGGCCGCCCGGCTGCTCAGGGCGCGCGCCTTCTTCGCGGCGGCTCAGCTGCGCCCCGCCGAGCTGGAGTTCTCGCTCGTCCTGGAGCGGGAGCCGGACAACGCCTTCGCCCACTTCGCCCTCGCCCGCACCTACGAGCGGCAGGGCCGGACCCGCCCGGCCAAGCGGCACTTCCGCCTCGCGGCCGCGCTGGACCCGAACCCGGAGTACCTGAAGGCCGCGCGCTTCGACGGCTGAGCCCGCCGCGCAGGACCGCGCGCGGCTAGCGCCGGTCCGCCGGCGGCCCGTGCGGGGGCTCGTACGGCGGGACGTCGCGGCCCGGCTGGTAGTGCGGGCCCTGGCGGATGTGGCGGACCACGAACACCAGGTCCGCCACGACGACCAGGAACAGCATCCCGCAGGCCAGCGCCCAGCCCGGATACCCGGCGAGCGCGAACGCCACCGTTCCGGCCACCGTCCAGACCACACCCCACACGCTCAGCCAGAACCGCATGCGCAGAGGACTCCGCGCGGTCGTCGGTTCACTGCCCGTACGCATCGCGGTCCTCACCCTGTGGCGGCCGAGCCCTTTCGCGTTCCGGGTGCCCGTCCCGAGCTCCTGTCACTCGTTCGGGTGGTGTCGGTGGAGAGGGGAACGGACGTGCGGGGGCGGCCCGTTCGACGGGCATGGAGCAGATGATGCGGGCAGGGTATGAGGGGACGGGCCCCGGGGCGATCACCCCGGACGGCTGCGCGGTGGAGCTGTACGCGCGGCTTCCCGTCGGGGACGAGCCGGACGTCATCGCGGCGGCGGTGCCGGCGGGCGCGAGGATCCTGGAGCTGGGCTGCGGGGTGGGGCGGATGACCCACGCGCTGCTGGAGCGCGGCTTCGAGGTGACGGCGGTGGACGAGTCCGCCGAGATGCTGGAGCGGGTGCGCGGGGCGCGCACGATATGCGGCCCGATCGAGCGGCTCGACCTCGGCGAGACCTTCGACGTGGTGCTGCTGGCCTCGTTCCTGGTGCACGCGGGGGACGCCGAGGTGCGCCGGGGCATGCTGCGCACCTGCGTACGGCACCTCGCGGAAGGCGGGTGCGTGCTGATCCAGCGGGAGGGCGCGGACTACCACACCAAGGTGCCGCGCGAGCGTGTCGACCCGTCGGGCTTCACGGTGCGGATCGTGGCCGTGGAGCCGGTGGGCGACGGCGTCGACTCGGTCCACGCGGAGTACGTCTTCCCGGACGCGACCTGGACGCAGACGTTCCGGTCACGCCCGCTGACCCCGGAGCAGTTCGAGGCGGCACTCGCGGAGGAAGGGCTGAGGGTGGACCGGTACCTGACGGAGGACGGGATCTGGGTGAGGGCGGTGCCGATGTCGTGACCTCGGCCGCTCGTCCCCCGGACGCCGGCGCGTCCCGCTCCGGGTGACCGCACCGGTGCTCACCGCCTGGGCGCGCCCCCTGCCCCCTTGTTCCGGCCCCGGCGTCCGCCGCCGCCCGTCCCACGGCCACCCGTGGCGCCGCCCGTGCCCTTGCCTCCGCCCGGCGTCGCGCCCGGGTCGCCGAGGGCGGGCGGGCCCGCGAGCCCGCCGAGCGGACCGGGGGCGCCGAGGCTCCCCAGCCCCCGCAGCCGTTCCATCTCGCGGCGGTCCCGCTTGGTCGGGCGCCCCGCGCCGCGGTCGCGGATGCCGGCGGGGGCGACCGCCTCGCGCGGCGGAGGCGGCGGCGAGTTGTCGACGTAGCACTGGACGGCGACCGGCGCCCCCACCCGCTTGCGGATCAGCCGCTTCACGACGACGACCCGCTCCCGCGTCTCGACCCGCACCCGCACCTCGTCGCCGACCCGCACGGAGTGCGACGGCTTCACCCGCTCGCCGTTCACGCGGACGTGCCCGCCCCGGCAGGCGGCGGCCCCCATGGACCGCGTCTTGACCAGCCGCACCGACCAGATCCAGCTGTCGACCCGGACGGTCTCGCCGCTCTGCGGGCCCGCCGCCTCGGCGGCGGCCACCGCCTCGGCGACCTTGGGGTCCACCGCCTCGGGCGTGGTCCCCGCGGACGTGACCGCCGCGCCGTCGTCCGCCCCGGCCGTCCTGTCGTTCTGCGCACCCTCCGCAACCATGTTCCCGACCTTAGCCCGCCCGGCCGCAGACCGGACGCCTACCGTGGAGCCATGGATCCCGAAGCCCTCGCCCGGCTCGACCGGCGTATCGCCGGCTGTCGGGCCTGCCCGCGCCTGGTCGCCTGGCGCGAGGAGATCGCCCGTACCAAGCGGGCCGCGTTCGCGGACTGGACGTACTGGGGGAGGCCGGTGCCCGGGTTCGGGCCGCCCGACGCCCGGCTGCTGATCATCGGCCTCGCGCCCGCCGCGCACGGCGGCAACCGCACCGGCCGGATGTTCACCGGGGACCGCTCCGGCGACGTGCTGTACCGGGCGCTGTACGACGTGGGCCTGGCGTCGCAGCCGACCTCCGTGCAGGCCGACGACGGTCTGGAGCTGTACGGGGTCCGCGTCACCGCGCCCGTGCACTGCGCCCCGCCCGCCAACAAGCCCACCCCGGCCGAACGGGACGCCTGCCGGCCCTGGCTGGTGCAGGAGCTGCGGCTCCTGCGGCCGACGGTCCGGGCGGCGGTCGTCCTCGGCGCCTTCGGCTGGCAGGCGGCGCTGCCCGCGTTCGCCGAGGCCGGCTGGACCGTGCCCCGCCCCCGGCCCGCCTTCGGGCACGGCGTCCATGTCCAGCTGGACGCCGCCGACGGTCCGCCGCTCGGCCTCCACGGCTGCTTCCACGTCAGCCAGCGCAACACCTTCACCGGCAAACTCACGCCCGAGATGCTCAGGGACGTCCTGCGCACGGCGGCGACTGCAGCCGGACTGCGCCCGGCGAAACAGAGGTGAGCGGGCCGCCCGGCAGCGCTACGGTGCCCTGATGGGCAGGTATCCGGAGATCGAACCGTACGACCAAGGCATGCTCGACGTAGGGGACGGCAACTCCCTCTACTGGGAGACCAGCGGGAACCCGCACGGCAAACCCGCTGTGGTGCTGCACGGCGGACCCGGCTCCGGCGCGGGCGCCGGACTGCGGCGCTACTTCGACCCCGCCGCCTACCGCATCGTCCTGTTCGACCAGCGCGGCGCGGGACGGTCACGGCCGTCGGCCGCAGACCCGGCCACCGACATGAGCGTCAACACGGCGCCGCATCTCATGGCGGACCTGGAGCGGCTCCGCGCGCATCTGGGCATCGAGCGCTGGCTGGTGTGGGGCGTTTCCTTCGGCTCGGCCCTGGGCCTGCGGTACGCGCAGACGCACCCCGGCGTGGTGTCCGAACTGGTGCTGACCGGCGTGGCCACCGGCTCGCCCGCTGAGGTAGACCTGCTGACGCGGGGCCTCGGCCGGATCTTCCCGGAGGCGTACGAGCGGTTCCTCGCCGAGCTCCCGGAGGACGAGCGTGACGGCAACCTGGCCGCCGCGTACAACCGCCTGCTGGAATCACCCGACCCCGAGGTCAGGGCGCGGGCGGCACGGGCGTGGACGGACTGGGAGACGGCGATCATGCCCGCCCCGCCCGGTTCCGTCGAGCGGTTCCGCGACCCGGAGTTCCGCCACGGCTTCGCCCGCACCGTCACCCACTACTGGGGCAACGACCACTTCTTCGGCGACTTCCCCGGCGACGGGGGAGCGGCGGGCGTCGTCCTGCGCGACGCCCGCCTCCTCGAGGACGTCCCCGGCACCCTGGTCCAGGGCAGCCTCGACTTCGGCAACCTCCTCGGCATCGTCTGGCGGCTGTACCACTCCTGGCCGGGCAGCGAGCTGGTGATCGTCGACGACGCCGGGCACGACGCGGGCGCCGTCGGCGACGACGCCCTTGTGGCGGCGACGGACCGGTACGCCCGCCGCCGCCCCTGACGGACAGCGTCCTTGCGTTTGCCTACGGGTGCAGCACCACCTTGGTGTAGCCCTCGATCCGCTTGTCGAACTTGTCGTACGCCGACGGCGCCTGGCCCAGCGGCAGCTCGTGCGAGACCACGAAGCTGGGCTTGGCCCGCCCCTCGATGATCATGTCGCGGAGCTGCCGGTTGTACCGCTTGACGTTGCACTGGCCGGTGCCGAGCTTCAGACCCTTCTCGAAGAGCTTGCCGACCGCGACCAGCAGCATGCCCTGCTTGGACTGCTCGTCCGGGGCGCCAGGGTCGGACGGCACGTACAGCCCGGGGATGCCGAGCATGCCGGTCGCCCGGACCGTGCGGACCAGCGAGTTCAGCACGGTCGCCGGCTCCTCCCGGTCGGTGCCGCCGCCCGCCGAGGCCTGGTAGCCGACGGCGTCGATGCCCTTGTCGGTGCCCATGCCCTCGGTCTGGTCGTGGATCTGCTCGACCGGGTCGCCCTCCGCGAAGTTGATCGGCACGGCGCCGATCTCCTGGGCCTTCTGCAGCCGTTCGGCGACGCGGTCGACCACGAACACCTTCCGCGCGCCGCGCAGCATCGCCGAGTAGGCGGCCATCAGGCCGACCGGTCCGGCGCCGTACACGGTGACGCTGTCGCCCGGGCGCACCTGGGCGAGTTCACAGCCGTGGTAGCCGGTGGGGAAGATGTCCGCGAGGAGCACGAAGTCCATCTCGTGCTCGGTGCCCGCAGGCAGCTTCAGGCAGTTGAAGTCGGCGTAGGGGACGCGCAGGTACTCCGCCTGTCCGCCCTTCCAGGGGCCCATGGCCACATAGCCGTAGGCGCCGCCGGGGAAGCCGGGGTTGACGGTGAGACAGTATCCCGTGAAGCCCTCGACGCAGTTGGTGCAGAAGCCGCAGGCGACGTTGAAGGGCATGACCACACGGTCGCCCTCCTTGAGCGAGGTGACGCCCGGGCCGACCTCGGCGACGGTGCCCATGTTCTCGTGGCCGAAGGTGATACCCGGCTCGGCGGCCGTGCGGCCCTCGTACATGTGCAGGTCGGAGCCGCAGATCGCGGTCGAGGTGATCCGTACGATCACGTCGTTCGGATGCTGGATCGTCGGGTTCTCGACGTCCTCGACGGCGACCTCGAACGGTCCCTTGTACACGACGGCCTTCATGGTGCGATCTCCGTTCGGTTGGTGTTCTGCGTGGTGCGCAGTGACGCCCCTCCCGATGGCCCGCGTGACCGATATCTCATGATTCTCCGGTCTTGTGCTCGGAGCAAGCCGGTAGCATCCGACGAATAGCCTGCGACGTCCGCCCCGTTCCCGGGGGCGCCGCACCCGGCGTTCAGGACGCCACCCGACGCGACACCCGACAAGAGGGAAGGGCGGAGAAATGGCAGCTCAAAGGCTGGGAACCCTGCTGGTGGCCGTGCCCGGGCTGTCCGGCACCACATACCCCCCGGGCACGACCGTGACCGTCCGCGGCCGCGGCGCGACCGTGGACGCGTTCGTCAACGGCGACTGGCTCCCGCTGTCCTGGTGGGAGTTCTCCGACGGTCTGCGGGAGGACATCGCCGACCGCTGAGCCGCCGCGCGAGGCGCCCGCCGACCGGTCGGGTCGGGCTCAGTCGACCTTCACCCAGTCCAGGGTGCGCTCGACGGCCCGCTTCCAGTCCTCGTAGCCCTGGCGGCGCCGGTCCTCGTCCCACGACGGCTCCCAGCGCCTGGACTCCTGCCAGTGCGTGCGGAGCTCGTTCTCGTCGCTCCAGAAGCCCGTGGCGAGGCCCGCGGCGTACGCGGCGCCCAGCGCGGTGGTCTCCGCGACCACGGGCCGGCTGACCGGCACCCCGAGCACGTCCGCCTGGATCTGCATGCACAGGTCGTTCGCGGTGACGCCGCCGTCCACCTTCAGCACGTCCAGGTGCACCCCGGAGTCCTGCTCCATCGCCTCGACCACGTCACGGCTCTGGTAGCAGATCGCCTCCAGTGTGGCTCGCGCGATGTGGCCGCCGGTGTTGTACCGGGACAGGCCGACGATGGCGCCGCGGGCGTCGGAACGCCAGTAGGGGGCGAACAGACCGGAGAAGGCCGGCACGAAGTACATGCCGCCGCTGTCCTCCACCGACCGTGCCAGCTGCTCGCTGTCCGGGGCGCTCCCGATGATCTTCAGCTGGTCCCGCAGCCACTGCACCGCCGCGCCGGTCACGGCGATGGAGCCCTCCAGCGCGTACACCGCCGGGCTGCCGGCGAACTGGTACGCCACCGTCGTCAGCAGGCCGTGCTGCGAGCGGACGAGTTCGGTGCCGGTGTTCAGCACCAGGAAGTTGCCGGTGCCGTACGTGTTCTTGGCCTCGCCGGGGGAGAAGCAGACCTGCCCCACCGTGGCCGCGTGCTGGTCGCCGAGGACGCCGGTGATCGGCACGGCGGCGCCCAGCGGGCGGGACGTACGGGCCTGGCCGAAGGCCTCCGGGTCCGAGGAGGGGTGGATGGCCGGGAGCATCGAGCGCGGGATGCCGAAGATGCCGAGCAGCTCGTCGTCCCAGTCGAGGGTCTCCAGGTTCATCAGCATGGTGCGGCTGGCGTTGGTCACGTCCGTGGCGTGGATGCCGCCGTTCGGACCTCCGGTGAGGTTCCACAGCACCCAGGCGTCGGTGTTGCCGAACAGGGCGTTGCCCGCCTCGGCCGCCTCGCGCAGCCCGTCCACGTTGTCCAGCAGCCACTTGATCTTGCCGCCGGAGAAGTAGGTGGCCGGCGGCAGCCCCGCCTTGTGGCGGATCGTGTCGCCGTGGCCCTCGCGCTCGAGGGCGGCGGCGATGCTGTCGGTGCGCGTGTCCTGCCAGACGATCGCGTTGTAGTACGGACGGCCGGTGCGCGGATCCCACACGACGGTCGTCTCACGCTGGTTGGTGATGCCGATGGCCCGCAGGTCGGAGGCCGTCAGGCCGCCGTCGCGGAGGGCGTTCTGGATCACCGTGTTGGTGCGCTCCCAGATCTCCACCGGGTCGTGCTCGACCCAGCCGGAACGGGGCAGGATCTGCTGGTGCTCCAGCTGGTGCTTCGCCACCTCGTTACCGGCATGATCGAAGATCATGAATCGGGTGCTGGTGGTCCCCTGGTCCACCGCGCCGACGAATTCGGGCATCGCTGAAACCTTTCCTGAGTGACGACGGACTCCCGGGTGCGGCCTACGCCTCCTCGGTGGCCGGGCCTTCCTCCTGGTCCTCCATCGCCCGCGTCCTGGCCGTGACCATCGGCTTGATGATCAGGTCGTACACCAGCACGCCGGCGACGCCGCCGATCAGCGGGCCGACGATGGGAATCCACCAGTAGCCGCTGAACCACCCGAACGTGCCCGGGAGGGCGATGTCACCCCAGCCCTCGAAGTACGTGAACAGCCGCGGACCGAAATCTCGCGCGGGGTTGATCGCGTATCCGGCATTCGTTCCGAAGGACAGGCCGATGGCGACGACCACCAGACCGATGAGGAACGGGTGGAGATTCGACAGGGGTGCGACGTTCTTCAGGTCGATGAGTGCGCAGATCAGAAGAAGCAGAATTCCGGTACCCACGATCTGGTCGAGCAGCGGACCCCACCAGGAATCGCCGAAGTATTCCGCGGGGAAGGTCGCGAAGATGGAATAGGTGGCCAGTGATTCGTCACGGGCCAGCCCTGCCTTCGCGTCGGCGGCGTCGATCGCCCAGCGGTAGCAGGCGTAGACGAGCGCGGCGGCGACGAACGCGCCGCACACCTGGGCCAGCCAGTAGGCGGGCAGCTTCTTCAGAGGGAAGTCCCTGCGCACGGCGAACGCCAGCGTCACCGCCGGGTTGAGGTGGGCGCCGCTGATGCCGCCGGCGACGTAGACGCCGAAGACGACGGCGAGGCCCCATCCCCAGGCGATGATGAGCCAGTTCGCCGGACCGAAGTCCACGAACTGACGCCCGGAACCGGGCAGACCCACGACGGCGACGGCCACGGATCCGACACCCAGCAGAATGAGGACGAACGTCCCCAGGAATTCGGCGAGCATTTCGCCGCCTGTGCCTTCGCGATAGCCGCGTCGGCGCGGAGCTGTAACGCGATCAGCCATCAGCTCTCCTCGAATGGAAATGGCGCGGACTGTGCCTCCCCATGTCGGCAGCGTAGGTCCACCGCCCACCCCGGGCGCGCGGAGAGCGGTCTTTCCCACCAACGGCCCAGTTCGACGGGCGAGGGGGAAGGAGGCGGCTGATACTGCGGGACTTCCGACGAGTTCGAGGGCGGGGTCACCGCTCGGTCCGCGGGGGGCGGACGCGCGCGTCCGCCCGGCCGTCACACCGGCGAAACGCGCCTGTTCCCTTCCGTCGGTGAAGTCCCCTTACCGTGGGGGCATGAGTTCCGCCCCGGTCAGCGTTGCCCGAAGGAGCAGCCGCAGCGACCGGACGACAGGAGCCCTGTGACCCGCACCGCCCCCGCCGTACCCCCGTGGCTCGCCCATGCCCTCCGCTCCCAGCGGGGGCCGGTCTCCCGCAGCGCGGTGCTGCGCGGCGCGCTGGGCGGCGGGCCGCTGCTGCTCGTCGCCGTCCTCGCCGGACGGCCCACCCTCGGGGTGGTCGCCGCGATCGGCGCCATGTTCGCCGGGATCAACGACCGGCCCGGCAGCCGCCGTGCCTCCGTGACCCGGATCGGGACGCCCGCTCTCGCGGGCGCGGCCGGACTGCTGTCGGGCACCCTCGCCGGGGACCATGCTCCTGCCCTGCTGCTCACCCTGCTGCTGACCGTGCTGGGCCTGGCCGCCGGAGGGATCAGCGCGCTGGGGCCGGTGGGATCCTCCGCGGGGACGCAGCTGCTGGTCGGCGCCGCCGTCGGGGCGGGCATGCCACTGCCCGAGCCGGGCCGGCTGCGGGCGGCCGCCTTCGTCGCGGGCGCCGCCTGGCTGCTCCTGCTGCGGCTTGCGCTGCCCACCTCCCACACCCTCGCCGGGGACCGCCGCTTCGAGCTGCGCTTCGACGGGGAACGCGCCGCCGTCGCCGGGGTGTACGAGGCCGTCGCCGCGCTGCTCGACGCCGTCGGCTCCGGCAGTGCCACCGCACGGCGGGCCGCGCTCACCGCCGCCCTCGACCAGGCGCAGGACGCGCTCGCCGGGCCCCGGCTGCGCCGCCGCCCCTCCTCCGCGGCGGAACGCCGGCTGCACGCCCAGTACGCCGCCGCCCTCCCGCTCGCGGAGGCCGCGACCGCGCTGGCCTGGGCGGGGGACCCGGTGCCGGACCGTACGTCCGAGGCGCCCCGCCGCCTCGCCGCCGCCGTGCGCGACGGCGCCCCCACCGGCCCGCTGCCCGCCCCCACCCGCTCCGCGCCCGGCCTGCGCGCCCTGGACGACGCCCTGCTGTACGCGGCCGAGGCGTTCGACCGGGCGGACAGTCGGCGGCTGCACGGCCGCAGGCGCTCCCGGACCGCCGTCCTGCGGACCGTCCTCGGCGCCCGCGGCCGGGAGTACGGGATGCGCGTCGCCCTCTGCTTCGGCGCGAGCGCCGCCGTCGCCCAGGCCCTCTACCACGCACGCTGGTACGGCCAGCACGAGCACTGGTACTGGCTGCCCGCCACCGCCGTCTTCCTCGTCAAGCCCGACCTCGGGCCGCTGGCCTCCCGCGTGCTGTCCCGCGCCGCCGGAACCGTCCTCGGCGCGCTGCTGTTCGCCGGACTCGCCGCGGTGCTGCCCCGGCCGGAAGGACTCGTCGTCCTCGTCGCCCTCTGTGGGGCGCTGATCCCGCTCGCCGCCCGGCACTTCGCCGCGCAGACCGCCGTCGTCACCGTGCTCGTACTGGCCTTGGTGATGGCCGGCGGCGAACCCCAGGCGTCCCTCGCCCGGATCGGCGAGACCCTGCTGGCCTGCGCCATCGTGCTGGTCGTCGGACACCTGCCCGTCCCCGGCCGGCGCGGCGACGCCATTCGCGCCCGGCTCACCGAGGCGAGCGGTGCCGCCCGCGAGTACCTCGCCCATGTGCTGGGGGAGTCCGAGGACCGGGAGGCCCGCTGGGCGCTGCGCCGCGAGGCCTACCGCACCCTCGCCGAGGCCCGCGCCGCCATCGCCCTCGCCTCCGCCGAACTCCCGCCGCTCGCCCGGCACGCGGACGGCGCCGACGAGATCGCCGCGACCCTCGAACGGCTCGTCGACACCACCACCGCCTGCGCCGTCCACCTCGACGACACCGGCACCCTCGACCCCCACCACGTCCGCCGCCTCACCGCCCTCCGGGACAAGCTGTCCCACCAGGGCGCGCACGTACACCTCCCCGTCCCGGCCGGGACACGGCCCCCGGCGGACCGGCGCCCGGTCGCGGACCGCCGGTGACCGCTCCGCCGACCTCGGCCGAGCGCGCCCGGGAAGGGGCGCGGGGAACTTGCGCACGCACCGGACCGCCCCCCCCCGCGGGTGGCTCGGCGCCGCTGATCGCCTCGTCGGCGTCGGTCGAGCGCGCCCGGAAGGGGCGCGGGGAACTGCGCGCCCGGCCGCCACGGACCGGCACCCGGTGGACCGCCCCCCCCCCGCGGGTGGCTCTGCGCCGCTGACCGCCTCGTCGGCGTCGGTCGAACGCGCCCGGAAGGGGCGCGGGGAACTGCGCGCCCAGCCCCCATGGACCGGCACCCGGTGGACCGCCCCCCGCGGGTGGCTCGGCGCCGCTGATCGCCTCGTCGGCGTCGGTCGAACGCGCCCGGAAGGGGCGCGGGGAACTGCGCGCCCGGCCCCCACGGACCCGCACCCGCCGCCGGCATGGCCACCCAGCCGCCCGCAGGACCACCGCCCCACCCACGCCGCCGGCACGCACAGGGGGCCGCCCCCCTCAAGATGAACGCCCCGCGTTCACCCCACCCGCACCCACACCGGCGCATGATCCGACCCCGCCGCTCCACGCCGCTCGCCGGGATCCGTCCCCACGGACGGCAGACGGGGCGGCCCGTCGTCCGGAAGCCCCGTCCCCGCCGACGTCACCCTCCGCACCAGCCGGTGACTGAGCAGCACATGGTCGATCAGCTCCCGGCGGCCCGAGTTCACCCGCGAGTAGCGTTCCGACGCCGGGATGAGCGGCGCCACGTCCCACAGCCGGACCGCGTCACCCCGGTCCGGCCGGTCGTACCCCGGCGTGCCGATCTCCGAGCCGGGCGGCCCCAGCAGCATCTGCGTGGTCGCCGCCTGCACCTCGTCGTTGAGGTCGCCGAGCACCGCCACGTCCCGCTCCCGCCCGTCGCCCTCCAGCAGCCGGTCCGCCAGCGCGCGCAACGCCGCCGCCTCGGCCGCCCGCCGGTACAGCGCGTAGGCGCCGTACCGGGCCCGTTCGCCCTCGTCGCGCGGCAGGAAGCGGCCGTCCGGGTACGACAGCAGCTTCGACTTCAGATGGCACACCGCCACCCGCAGCGGTCCACGCTCGCCCGCGACCTCCACCGCGAGGAAGCCGCGCCCGGCCTGAGAGACGGTCAGCCCGGTGTCGTCCGCCTGCACCGGCAGCATCCGCGGCGGGAACGCCGCCGTGTCGGCGACCACCGTCAGCTCCGTACGGCTGAGGAAGCCCACCCGGGTGCCCCGGCTGTCGGCGTGCGAGGACAGCGCGACGTGCCAGTCGTCGTCGAGCATCCCCGCCAGGTCCTCCAGCGCGCCGGGGTCGCCCACCTCCTGCACGCCGAGCAGCCCCGGATCCAGCTCCGTGATCACCGCGGCGAGCGCGGCCAGTTTCGACGCGTAGGCGGCCTCGTCGTCGGGCCCGTAGGGGCCGCCGGGCCGGTACAGGTTCTCGAGGTTCCAGGTGCCGAGGAGCAAGGCGGGCCCCTTTCAGCCGTGGGCGGGCTCGTGGTGAGGCCAGGGTGCGCGCCCGGCCCGCCGTGCGACAGAGCCGCGACGGGATGTCGCGGCTCGGCTCCCCCGGGTCGGAGTCCCGTCGTACGTTGACGTGATGACGCCTTCTGCCGTGGAGAGTCCCGCCGGCCTCATCATCACCGGATGCACCGTCCTCACGCACGACGATCAAGAAGAGGCCGTCTTCCTGGAGGACGCGGCAGTCGTCGTCCGCGACGGGGTCGTCGAGGAGGTGACCGACGCCGGGGCCGTCGCCGGGCGCGCGGCCGACGAGTGGATCGACGCCCGCGGACAGGTCGCGCTGCCCGGTCTGATCAACTGTCACACCCACGCCCCGATGGCCGCCCTGCGCGGGCTCGCCGAGGACCTGCCGACCCAGGCGTGGTTCAACGACGTCGTCTGGCCGGTGGAGTCCAACCTCACCGAGCGGGATGTCACTCTCGGCGCGCTGCTCGCCTGCGCGGAGATGATCCGGGCCGGGGTCACCTGCTTCGCCGACCACTACTTCGCCATGGACGCGGTCGCCGAGGTGGTCGCGGCAAGCGGCATGCGCGCTCTGCTGGGAGAGGCGTACTTCTCCTCCCAGGGCCCTCGGGGAAGGGAGAGGTCCCTGGAGTTCGCGCTCCGCCACCGCGGCACGGCCGGCGGGCGCATCACCACCGCGCTCGCCCCGCACGCCCCCTACACGGTGACCGACACCGACCTCGCCGCCACCGCCGAGCTGGCCCACGAGCACCGCCTGCCCGTCCATCTGCACGCCGCCGAGAACCGCGACCAGACCGAGGCGTCCCTCACCCGGCACGGCGTCACCCCCGTCGAGGTGCTGCACCGCACCGGCGTCCTGGACACCGACGTGCTCATCGCGCACGGCACCGGCATCGTCGAGAGCGACCTGCCGCTCCTCGCGCACGCGCGGGGGCGTACGGCGGTGGCGACCGCGCCCCGCGGCTACCTGAAGTTCGCCTGGCCCACCACCACCCCCGTACGGGCGCTGCGGAACATCGGGGTGCCGGTCGGACTCGCCACGGACGGCGCCGCGTCCAACAACTCCCTCGACGTGTGGGAGTCCATGGCGCTCACCTCGCTGATCCAGAAGTCCACGGAGGACGACCCGCGCTGGCTTACCTCACGTCAGGCCCTGCACCACGCCACCCTGCAGAGCGCCCGCGCGGTCGGCCTGGAGGGGAGCGTCGGCCGCATCGCGCCCGGCCACCGGGCCGACATCGTCCTGGTCGACCTCACCGGACCGCACACCCAGCCCGTGCACGACCTCGCCGCGACCCTGGTGCACAGCGCCCGCGCCGCCGATGTGCGCACGACCGTCGTGGACGGCCGGATCCTCATGCGCGACCGGCGCCTGCTCACCATCGACGTTCCCGAGGTCGTACGCGAACTGGACGAGCGCCTGCCCGCCCTCGTCGACCGCTCCCACGGCCGGCGCATCCAGGAGTACGACACCTGAGCGGCCCGTGTCGCAGCGGCGAGAAGGCTTCGGACGCGGCCGGTGAGTGCCGCGCGGCACTCCGCTCACCCCTCGCGGAGCGGAACCGTCGCGCAGGAGCCCCTGGGGTTGCCCCAGGGGCGCGCGCCCGCCGTCGGGGCTCCCGTGGCGCAGGCGCATCTCCAGTACCACGACGAGTGCGACGACCGACACGGACGGTGACGGATTACTCCGGAAAGCTGAGAGCGCGCTCACACTTGGCAGTGAACGGGTGTCAACTACGTCTCAGTACCGTCACCGGACGAGGCGTTCCCCCCATGGTTGGCGTTTAACTCTACGAGTACAGCGCTACATGGAGGTGGCAGGGTGAACGGGCGAACCGTGCTCGAACGCTTTCCCGCAGGTGGACCGCGTGGATCCTGGCCCGCGGAGGAGTTCGCGCACGCGCGGCGCCTGGAGGGCCAGCCCGCCGAGGTCGTCATGGACCTCGCCACCGACATGTTCCTGGTGATCGTCCGCGGCGAGAGCGCCGGCGGTGAGGCGGTGGCGTGACCCCGGCGGGGCGGCGCCGGGTACGGCCGTCAGGCGGTGACGGGGCGTGACCAGACGGGGGTCGTCCCGGTGATCCGGCACAGAGCCAGGTAGAGCGGTATCGGCGGCGTGTAGGGGAGCGTGCCGTCGGGGCGGTGGATCAGCCCCGGGAGGCCGGCGGCGTCCGTGTCGGCGGGGGAGTCGGGGAGGACCGCGCCGGCGGCGTAGTGCGCGGGGGCGGGCCACTCCAGGGCGTAGTCCGAGTCGGACGGGACCAGCCACCACCAGTGCGCGTCGTCGGCGTACACACACCCCACGCGGGGCAGCCGGGGCAGGACCAGCGGGCCGAAGCGGGCCGGGACGGCCACCGCGTCGCAGCCCATCGGGGCGGTCATGCCGTCCGGCACGGGAAGCCGCCGGGGCGCGCCCGGTGTCAGCCGTCCGCGCTGGATCCGGACCAGCGAGTCCAGGCTCAGCACGCGAGCACCGGGGCCCGTCACGCCCGGCCTCCGTCCCGGTCGGCGGGTATGTCCAGACGCTGTTCTGCGGGGTGGGTCGCACCGTCGTCGCCGGTCTGGTCCTCGCCGCCCTCCGAGCCGCCGGCCGGGCCGGGCTTGGGGCGGGCGCCCCAGCCGAGGTCGTTCCGGGGTCCGTCCGTGTCGCCCGGGGAGTCGGCGGTGCGGGGGAGTTCCGCCCAGACCAGCAGGCCGGGGCCGTGTTCGTGGGCGCCCCACGCGCGGCACAGGGCGTCGACAAGGAGCAGTCCCCTTCCGTGCTCCTCCTCCGGCTGCTGCCGGGTGTTCGCCCGCGGCCGGCCCGGCGCGCAGCCCTCGTCCCGCACGGCGATGCGCAGCAGGTCGTCACCGTCGTGCAGCTCGCAGACGACATGGCTGCTCGCGGTGTGCACGATGGCGTTGGTGACCAGTTCAGAGACGACCAGTGCCGCCGTGTCGCAGGTGTCCTCGCAGACCGACCAGCCGGTCAGCCGGGCCCGTGTCAGCCGTCTCGCCTGCGCGGGGGAGCCAGGGTGAGCGGCCAGTTCGAAACGGAACCGGCGCTCGGCGGCGGCCCCCGAGGGGGCGGTGGCCGAAGCGGCGCCGAGGCCCACGGGAGCTGCGGCGGCGTCTGTTCCTAAGGGCGCGGACGGAATCACGCTTGCCACTATCGCCCCGCCGTGAACACTTGGCAAGTGTCACTTTGAAAAATGCAGAGTGCTGTGTGACGGTCTGGACGGGCGTGGCACACTGCTCGCAACAGCACCTCGCGCGGCGCCAGTTGGGATCGCCGGAAGTCGATTCGAATATGTGTTCGGATCCATTGATCTCCGTGCCAGATCACCGGATGGCGCCGCCGGGCTGTCAGGATTTGTTCGAGGGAGGTGAAGCGTGAGCGAACCCCGGTCCGCGCCGACGGTCGGGCAGGTCGTCCTCGGGCGACGCCTGCTGGATCTGCGCGAGCGCGCGGGTCTCAAGCGGGAAGAGGCCGCCCGGATCCTGCGTGTCGCCCCCGCCACCGTGCGCCGCATGGAGATGGCCGAGGTGGCGCTCAAGATCCCCTACCTCCAGCTGCTGCTGAAGGCCTACGGCGTCTCCGACGAGGAGGCCGAGGCATTCGTCCAGCTCGCGGAGGACGCCAACAAGCCCGGCTGGTGGCAGCGCTTCCACGACATCCTGCCCGGCTGGTTCTCCATGTACGTCAGCCTGGAGGGCGCGGCCTCCCTCATCCGCAGCTACGAACCCCACTTCGTCCCCGGCCTGCTCCAGACCGAGGACTACGCACGCGGCGTGCTGCGCTCCGGCGCCATAGGGCAGACCCGCCCCGAGGACATAGAGCGCCACGTCGACCTGCGCATGCGGCGGCAGGAACTGCTCACCCGCGAGGACGCGCCCCGGCTGTGGGTCGTCATGGACGAGACCGCGCTGCGCCGCCGGGTCGGCGGTCCCGAGGTGATGCGCGCGCAGATCGACAAGCTGCTCGAGGCGTCGGCGCTGCCCAACGTGACGCTGCAGATCGCCACCTTCGACAGCGGGCCCCATCCCGGCACGTACGGGCCGTTCGTGCTGTTCCGATTTGCCATGCCCGAACTGCCGGACATGGTCTACAGCGAGTACCTGACCGGCGCCGTCTACCTGGACGCGCGCACCGAGGTGGCGACCCACCTCGAGGTCATGGACCGCATGGCGGCCCAGGCCGCCACGGCACATCGCACGAAGGAGATCCTCCGGGATCTCCGCAAGGAGCTGTGAATGGAACTCATCAAGCCCCCGAAGACCCAGCCGCGTGCACGGGCGCACGCCAGGAGGATCTACAACGGCATGCCCGCGCGGGAGCTGGGCAGCGAGGGCTGGCACAAGCCCTGGAGCGGCGGCAACGGCGGCAACTGCCTGGAGGCGATGAAGCTGGACGACGGCCGGATCGCCGTGCGCCAGTCCACCGACCCGGACGGTCCGGCGCTCATCTACACCTCCGCCGAGATGACGGCCTTCATCGAGGGGGCCAAGGCCGGAGAGGCGGATTTCCTGCTGTCCTGACCTCCTGTTGCCGCACTACCTTTGCTTGTCCCTTGGCACCGGCTTGGCACTGAATTGATCACTAACACTTGCAGACAGTTACGGAGTCCGTCATGACCGGGCAGAACCCCGTGGAGATCGACACCACCAGACCGCATCCGGCGCGGATGTACGACTGGTACCTCGGAGGCAAGGACAACTACCCGGTCGACGAGGCCATGGGCCGGCAGATGCTCGCCCTGGAGCCGAGGGTGCCGGTCATGGCGCGCGTCAACCGCGCGTTCATGCAGCGCGCCACGCGCTGGCTCGCCGGACAGGGCGTGCGCCAGTTCCTCGACGTCGGCACCGGCATCCCCACCGAGCCGAACCTGCACCAGATAGCCCAGCGGGTCGCGCCGGACGCCCGCGTCGTCTACTGCGACAACGACCCGATCGTCCTGGCCCACGCGGCGGCCCTGCTGCGCGGCACGGACGAGGGCGTCACCGACTACCTCCAGGCCGACGTCCGCGACCCGGACACCATCCTGGAGGGCGCGCGCAAGGTCCTCGACTTCGAGAAGCCGATCGCGCTGTCGCTCATCGCGCTGCTGCACTTCGTCCCCGACGAGGACGGCGCGCACGAACTGGTGGCGCGGCTGGTGGACGCCCTGCCCTCGGGCAGCCACCTGGTGATCAGCCACGCCACGGCCGACTTCACCCCGGAGGAGTCGGAGGAGGCCTCGGCGAAGCTCAAGGGTGCGGGCGTCACCCTGGCACTGCGCAGCCGCGAGGAGTTCACCCGCTTCTTCGACGGTCTCGATCTCGTGGAACCGGGCGTCCAGGTGCCGCACCTGTGGCACCCCGAACTGGGCGACCCGGTCCCGGGCCAGGACGACGGGATCATCCCCGGCTACGGCGCGGTGGCGCGCAAGCCGTAGGCGCGTTCCGGGTTCGACCTCGACGCCCCTGGGCGCCCGGCTCCGGCTGGGAGCCCGGGGGCGTCGGCGTGCGAGGGCCGGGACGGGTCGGCGTCCGCCGGGTGCGCGGTCGCGATCCGGCCACGGCGCAGGGCGCCACGACGGACGAGCGTGCCTGGCCGCGTGAGGGCGCTCGGGCAGCGCGCGGGCGTGCGGGCGTGCGTGGGGCCGGCTCAGACGGTCATGGGCCGGTCGTACGGGCCGATCGGCGCCGGCAGACCGCTCGTGCCGCCCGTCAGACAGTGGTCCACGGCCGCCGCCACCGCCCGGCCCTCCGCGATGGCCCACACGATCAGCGACTGCCCCCGGGCGGCGTCGCCCGCCGCGAAGACGCCGGGGACGTTCGTGGCGAAGTCCGGCCCGCGTGCGATCGTGCCGCGCGGCTCCAGCTCGAGACCGAGCTGCGCGATGATCCCGTCGCCCCGGTCCGGCCCGGAGAAGCCGAGCGCGAGCAGCACCAGGTCGGCGGGCAGCGTCCGCTCCGTCCCCGGCACCGGCCTGCGCTCCGCGTCCACCTCGACCAGGCGCAGCCCGCGCACCCGCCCGTCCGCGTCCCCCTCGAAGCGCAGCGTCGACGCGGCGAACAGCCGCGCGTCGGCCTCCGCCGCCGGCGCCGTCCGCAGCGCGCCCGCCTCCTCGTGCGCCGCCGACAGCCGGTACAGCTTCGGATACGTCGGCCAGGGCTCGTTCTCCTCGTCGCGCTCGCTGCCGGGCCTGCGGTAGATGTCGAGTTGGGTGACCGACGCGGCCCGCTCCCGCACCGCCGTGCCCAGGCAGTCGGCACCCGTGTCACCGCCCCCGACGATGACCACGTGCCGCCCCTCCGCCGACAGCGGCGACCTCTCCAGGTCGCCCTCGCGCACCCGGTTGGCCAGGGGTAGGTACTCCATCGCCTGGTGGATGCCCGTGAGTTCACGCCCCGGCACCGGCAGCTCCCGCCATGCCGTCGCCCCCGTGGCGATGACCACCGCGTCGTAACGGCCGCGCAGCTCCGCAGCGTCCACGTCCTGCCCGACCGTGGTCGACGTGCGGAACCTCGTCCCCTCGGCCCGCATCTGCTCCACGCGCCGCTCCAGATGGCGCTTCTCCATCTTGAACTCGGGGATCCCGTACCGCATGAGCCCGCCGATCCGGTCGTCCCGCTCGTACACGGCGACCGTGTGCCCGGCCCGCGTGAGCTGCTGGGCGGCGGCGAGCCCGGCGGGGCCCGAGCCGATGACCGCGACCGTCCGTCCGGACAGCCGGTCCGGCGGGGCCGGCGCGGCGAACCCCTCCTCCCACGCCCTGTCGGCGATGGCGCACTCGACGTTCTTGATGGTCACCGCCGGCTGGTTGATGGCGAGCACACAGCCGGCCTCGCACGGCGCCGGGCACAGCCTCCCCGTGAACTCGGGGAAGTTGTTCGTGGCGTGCAGCCGCTCCGCCGCCGCCCGCCAGTCCTCCCGGGAGACCAGGTCGTTCCACTCCGGGATGAGGTTGCCCAGCGGACAGGCCTCGTGGCAGAACGGCACACCGCAGTCCATGCACCGGTCGGCCTGCTCGCCGATGATCGGCAGCAGTCCTCCGGGGACGTACACCTCGTCCCAGTCGCCGACCCGTTCCTCCACAGGCCGGCGCGGCCACTCCTGGCGGGGCGTGGTGAGGAAACCCCTGGGATCTGCCATGGCCGTCTTCCTTGTATGCGCGGGTGACAGGCCGTGCGTCGTCGGGCGGCACTCCTGCCCAAACGATACGTCCGCCCATCCCGGCCCGCAGTGTGCCGGACACCGTCCGTGCGGAGCCTGTGCTGCCGGCTCGCGGCCGGTGTGCTCGGCGCCCTACGGCGGCGCTGCCCGGGCGGCGCGCGGCGCCCCTCAGCCGGGGAGCGCTCGCGGCGTCCGGCACTCAGCCGGTGAGGGCCAGGAGGTACGCCAGCGCGGCTCCGGCCGAGGCGACGGCGCGGACGTGGTTCCACCGCATCCACCCGCGCACGTACGCCGGCCAGTACGCGGCCGCCTCCGCACCGCCCGCGTCGAGCCGGGCCAACCGCTCGTTGCGGGGTATGTTCGCCGCCACGGTCAGTCCGAACGATCCGCACAGGAACAGCACGCCGCCCACCACCGACGCGACCGCCCCCTCGTCCGGCCACGTCACGAGCGTCACCGCCGTGAGCACCGCGCTCAGCACCGTCGTGCCGAGGAACACCGCCATGAACGGCGGCCGCACCGCCGCCACGTTGACCGACTGCATCGCGGCCACGCCCCGCGCCGGCGGCAGCGCCGCGAGCCCTCGCATCACGAACGTGGAGAACGCGCAGAACACCCCGGCCACCAGACCGGTCCCCAGCACACCCAGCGCCGTCAGCACTGCGTACGCCCCGTCGCCCATGTCCTCACCCCCGCCATCCTCGCCATCCTCGCCCTTCCGGCCGGGCCCTTCCCCCGGCTGCCCGTACCACCAGTGAAGGCGCCCCCGTCGCGCCGGGCCATGGCCCAGCGGCGCGCACGCATACGCGAGCGTCCACCGCCCGCGCCCGCCCGCGGCGCCCTGCCTTCCCCGGCACTTCCGGGGCCGCCCGGAACGTGCCGCATCATGGCCGTGTGCGACTCGAAGCGATCACCTGGGACCGGCTCGTCGACCTGCTCGCCGAGCGTCTGCTGGACCTCGACACGGCCGACGGCGCTCCCTGGACCCGCGTCGCCCTCGACGGCGCTCCGGCCGCCCGCCCGGGAGACCTCGCCGGACGGATCGCCGAGGCGCTGCGCGTCCGCGGCCGCCCCAGCCTCGTCGTCGGCACGGAGGGCTTCCTGCGCCCCGCCTCGGTCCGGCTCGAGTACGGCCACCAGGACCTGGAGTCCTACTACAGCGGCTGGTACGACACCGGCGCCCTGTGGCGCGAGGTGCTCGACCCGCTCGGCCCCGGCGGCAGCGGACGAGTGCTGCCCGACCTGTGGGACCCGGTCACCGACCGCGCCACCCGCAGCCCGTACGTCGAACTGCCGCCCGGCGGTGTGCTGTTGCTGCACGGCCCGCTCCTCCTGCACCACTGGTTCCCCTTCGATCTGACCGTCCACGTCCTCCTCTCACCCGGCGCGCTGCGCCGCCGCACCCCCGAGGCCGAACACTGGACCCTGCCCGCCTTCGAGCGCTACGAGCGGGAGACCGACCCGGCCGGCACCGCCGACGTGCTCGTACGGGCCGACGACCCCCGCCACCCGGCCTGGCGCGGCTGAGAGCACGGACGAAGAGCCTGGTCGAGGGCGTGCCGGAACCGAGGGCGCCGCGCCGTCCGCTGCGGGTGCCGTCCGGGAGCGGCCCGGCGACAATGAAGGACGTCGGGACTCGCGGCGCGCCCCGCGCCGCGCCGGCCGTCCGGCACCGGGAGGTACCTCATGACCACCGCCGGAGACATCATGCACCGTGGCGCCCAGTGGATCCCCGCGCACGAAACCCTCGACCGAGCGGCACAGTTGATGCGTGAACTGAACGTCGGCGCGCTGCCCATCAGTGACGAGAACGAACGGCTCTGCGGCATCCTCACCGACCGCGACATCGTCGTCGGCTGCGTCGCCATGGGCCACGACCCCGCCAAGGTCACCGCGGGCGAGATGGCCAAGGGCACACCGCGCTGGATCGAGTCCGACGCCGACGTCGACGACGTGCTCACCGAGATGCGCACCCACCAGATCCGCCGGCTGCCCATTATCGACGACAAGCGTCTCGTCGGCATGATCAGCGAGGCCGATCTGGCCCGGCACCTGACGGGCGAACAGATCGCCGCCTTCGCCGAGAGCGTCTACGCCCGGTCCGCCTCCGGCTGACCCCGCCGTCCGCGACCGGCGGGACGGGCGGGCGTCACAGCCAGCCGCTGCGCCGGAACGCCCGGTACAGCACCAGACACGCCACGGTTATCACCCCGAGGACCATGCCGTAGCCGTACCGCCAGTGCAGCTCCGGCATATGGTCGAAGTTCATGCCGTACACCCCGCACACCATGGTCGGCACCGCGACGATCGCCGCCCATGCGGTGATCTTGCGCATGTCCTCGTTCTGGGCGACCGTGACGCGCGCCAGGTGGGCCTGGAGGATGGAGTTGATCAGCTCGTCGAAGGCCGCAATCTGCTCCGTCGCCCGCTGCAGATGGTCGGCGACGTCACGGAAGTACGCCTGTATGTCCGGGGCGACCACGCGGCTCGGCCGGGTGGCGAGTTCATCGAGTGGCCGGCCCAGCGGCACCACCGCCCGCTTCAACTCCAGCAGCTCACGCTTGAGCTGGTAGATACGGCTCGGGTCGACCCGGGCGCCGTGCTCCGCGAACACCTCCGTCTCGACCTGGTCCATGTCCCCCTGGACCGAGTCGACGACGCGCAGATAGTCGTCGACGACCTGGTCCGCGACGGCGTGCAGCACCGTGGACGGGCCCTGCGCCAGCCGCGAGGGATCGGCCTCCAGCCCTTCGCGCAGCGGGCCGAGGGACCCGTGCCGGCCGTGCCGCACGGTCACCACGAAGTCCTCGCCGACGAACACCATGATCTCGCCGGTGTCCACCACCTCGCTGGTCGCGGTCAGTTCCTCGTGCTCGACGTAGCAGACGGTCTTGAACACGGCGAACAGCGTCTCCCCGTACCGCTCCAGCTTGGGCCGCTGGTGCGCCTCGACGGCGTCCTCCACCGCCAGCGGATGCAGGTCGAACAGCTCGGCGATGCCGGCGAACTCCCGGCTCGTCGGCTCGTGCAGCCCCAGCCACACGAACCCCTCCCCGCTCTCCCGGACCCGCTTGACGGCGTCGGCCGCGCCCCCGGGCACGGAGAGGCGGTGACCGTCCCGGTACGTCACGCAGTTGACCACCGAGGAGCCCAGCGGCGACCGGGCGGGGTGGCTCAGATCCACCCGGGGACGCCTGCGCGCAAGTCCGCGCAGCCTGCCCACCCGGCCGAGACCGGTGACCTTCCTCAGATTCACTGCCCTGGACATTCGGCTCCCCCTCGTGTGGATCCCCCGTGCCGCGCTTCATCGTCGGCCTGCCGCGCCAGTCTGCCAGCGACCGGCCGACTGCGTGCGGGCCTGTGGAAACGCCAAGTTCCGTTTGGTTCCCGCCTGTGGAAGAAGACGTCCGCCAGCGCAGGACGACGCCCTCCTGGGCAAGATGACGCCCTCCTTGCCCAGGACGACGCCCTTCAGCCCCGCACCGGCGGCCGTGCACCCACTCGCTCCACCGCCGCGGCCCCCGCCCGGCACCCTTCCTCCGCCGCCCGCCCGGCATCCGCACCGGCCAGCATCGCCGCGAGGAAGGCCCCCGTGAAGGCGTCACCCGCGCCGGTCGTGTCCCGAGGTGTCACCGGCAGGGCAGGAACGCGACCGCACACCTCGCCGGACCGCGCCAGCAGCGCACCCTCCGCGCCGAGCTTGACCACCACCAGCGGCACCCTTCGGCTCAGCGAGACCGCAGCTTCCGCCACGTCCGGACACCCCGTCAGCAGGCACGCCTCGTCGCGGCTCGGCAGCAGCACGTCCACCCCGTCGACCAGCGACAGGAAGCGTTCCGGACCCAGCTCGGCCAGGAACCCGGCCGACGCCGGGTCCACGCTCACCGGCACCCCGCGGGCCTCAGCCGCCTTCAACGCCACCGCCGCCAGGGCCCGGCTGCTCCCGCTGAACACCAGATAGCCCGACAAGTGCAGCCGACCCACCCCGTCCAGCAGGGCGTCCGACCAGTCCTCGGGTCCGAGCCGCAGCGACGCGCCGCTGTCGGTGAGGAAGGTCCGCTCGGCCCCCGCACCCTCGTCGACCAGGCAGACGACCGTCCCGGTCGGCACGTCGGCGTCCACGACCAGCCGCGGACGCACCCCGCAGGCCGCCAGCTCCCGTTCGTGCCAGACCGCCGCGTCCACACCCACCCGCCCCAGCAGCCGCACCTCGCACCCGCCCCGGCGAGCCGCCCAGCAGGCGACGTTCGCTCCCGCCCCGCCCGGCACCGTGCGGATCACGGCCGCCGTGTCCGTGCCGGGGGCGAGCGGTCCGGCATGGCGCGCCACCACGTCCGTGATCACGTCGCCGACGACCAGCAGCGCCCCGCCCGACCCGGTCACTTCCCGGCGGCCCAGGCCGCCGCCACCCGGGCCGCGAGCGCCACGTTGCCGCGCACCGCCGCCAGATTGGCCTCGAGGGAGGCGCCGTCGGTGTGCCTCACCAGATGGTCCAGGAGGAACGGGGTGACGCCCTGACCGGTGACCCCGGCGGCCTCGCACGCCCGCAGTGCCTCGTCGAGCACCCGCGCGTGCGTCTCGGGATCCAGCTGCTCGTCCTCCGGCACCGGGTTGGCGACGATCAGCGCCGACTCCGGGCCGCCGAGCGCGTCCTGCGCCCGCATCACCCGGGCCACCTCCTCCGGGGTGTCCAGCCGCCAATCCACGGGATGCCCGGAGTCCGACAGATAGAAGCCGGGGAAGCGGTCGGTGCCGTACCCGGCGACCGCCACGCCCAGCGTCTCCAGTCGCTGCAGGGTCGCCGGCACGTCCAGGATCGACTTCACGCCCGCGCACACCACGGTGATCCGGGTGCGCGCCAGCAGCCCGAGGTCGGCCGACTCGTCCTGGGTGACCGTCCATTCGCGGTGCACCCCGCCGAGCCCGCCGGTGGCGAAGACCCGGATGCCCGCGAGCGCCGCGACCAGCGCGGTGGCGGAGACCGTCGTCGCGCCGCTCGCCCCCGTGGCCACCGCGAGCGGCAGGTCACGATGGCCCAGCTTGCGGATGCCGTCCTCGTTCGCGATCCGCTCCAGCTGCTCCTTGTCCAGGCCGACCCGCGGCGTGCCGTCCAGCACCGCGATCGTCGCGGGAACCGCGCCTTCCCGCCGCACCGCGGCCTCCAGTTCGCGCGCCACCTGAAGATTGCGCGGCCGGGGCAGGCCGTGAGCGATGATCGTGGACTCCAGGGCCACCACCGGCCGGCCCGTCGCGACCGCGTCCCGTACCTCGTCCGACACCATGAGCACCACGCGTTGCCTCCTGTCTGCCGCCTCTCCCTCCATCTCTGGCGGGCGGCACGCCGGGCCAAACCCTTGCGGCGCGTCACACGGCTCACGGAGGCTGGAGCCATGACAGACCACGCGACCCGGCTCGACCACATCGTCCTCTGGGTGAGTGACCCGATCGCCGCCGCGCACTTCTACGAGAAGGCCGTCGGCCTGGACCCGGTCCGGCTCGCCGCGTTCTCGGCGGGCGAGGCACCCTTCCCCTCGGTGCGCGTCAGCGAGGAGACGATCCTCGACCTCATGCCGCGCTCCAAGGCGGACCGTATGACGATGCTCCCCGGGGCCGCCGACAGCTCCGGTCACCCCGTCAACCACGTCTGCCTGTCGCTGTCCGCGGACGCCTTCGACGCCCTCCTCGACCGTCTCCGGGAGCAGTCGGTCCCGGTGTCGGACATCGCCCACGACTCCTTCGGCGCACGCGGCCCCGCCAAGCGCAGCTTCTACTTCCGCGACCCCGACGGCAACGTCTTCGAGGCGCGTCACTACGACTGACCGGCGGTTGCACGGGCCCCGGGCTGAGCGGCGGTGTCAGATCAGAACAGCGGCTCCGGCAGCACACCCTCCAGGGCGAGCAGCCGCCGCTTGGTCTCAAGCCCGCCCCCGAACCCGCCGATGCCGCCGCCGCTCTCCACGACCCGGTGGCAGGGCACGATCACCGGCAACGGGTTGGCGCCCATGGCCATGCCCACGGCCTGCGCGGCGCCCGGCTGACCGACCCGGCCCGCCAGGTCGCCGTACCCCACCACCGTGCCGAACGGCACGGTGGTGGCCAGTTCGCGGAGCACCTCGCGGTTGAAACCCGAGATCAGCGACCAGTCAAGCGGCAGCTCGAAGGAGCGACGCTCACCCGCGAAGTAGGCGTCGAACTGGCTTGTCGCCTCGGCCAGCAGGGGAGATCCGGGATCTTCCACGGGCTCCGAGCCGAGCCGGGACGCCAGCCGCTCCAGCGCCTTGTCACGCACCTCGTCGGTGGCGTGGAACACCACGTTGACCAGGCCCTCCCGGGTCGCGGCCAGAAGCAGCGGGCCGATGCCGGTGTCCACGACGGCCCACACGACCCGCTGCTCGTACCGCCCGTCGCTGTCCATGCGCCCCACCGTACGACCCGCCACCGACAACACCGGCCGGAACGGCGACGAGACACAGGACGGCTGCGGACGAGGGATCAGCCGCCCACCGCGTCACGCACCACGTCGGGATTGTTGGTGATGATCCCGTCCACTCCGTAGCCGGCCACCCGGCGGGCGGCGGCCGCGTCGTTCACCGTCCAGGTGAACGTCTCCAGCCGTTTGCCATGCGCCCCCTTGAAGGCGTGCACCGCGGTCACGTAGTCGGCGGTGAGCGACGCGTGCGAGGGATTGATCTGGTCGGTGAAGGCCGCGTACGTCGGCAGGTCCGCGACCGGCGGCGTGCCGAGGAAGCCGGTCTTCACCGCGGGCGCCAGCTGGTGGACCGTGCGCACGCTGTCCGCACCGAAGCTCTGCACGACCAGCCGCTGCCGCACGTGCGCCGGGCCGAGCCAGCCCTCGTCGGCCAGCACCTTGAGGATGTCCCGTTCGATGCCGGGGTACAGCTGCGGGTTCTTGATCTCCAGCAGCAGTTTCTGCCGGTGCTGGTCGATCCGGTGCACGAACTGCTCCAGCGTCGGCACGCGCGCGCCCGCGTACTTCGGGTCGAACCAGCTGCCCGCGTCCAGGCGGGATATCTCGGCGGCGGTGAAGTCCTTCACCTTCCACGGCGCACGGTCGGGGAAGACCTCTTCGACGTCGGTCGTGCGCTGCAGGCTGTCGTCGTGGAGGACGACGAGTTCGCCGTCCTTGGTGCGCTGGACGTCGTTCTCCACCCACTCGACGCCCAGGGCGGCCGCCTTGTCGACTGCCGCGAGCGTGTTCTCCGGCGCGTAGCCGGAGGCGCCCCGGTGCGCGACGACCACGGGCGCGGGCGCGGCGCTCTCTGAGGCCCGGGCCGGGGAGAGCGGCAGCAGGAGGACGGCGGCTCCCGCAAGCGCGGTGGTCGAGGCGGCTGCAGCGCGTGCGTGCATGTGTACTCCTCGCGTCGAACGGTCACGGTAGGAACCACTGTGACAGCAGAGGGTCAACGCGAGACGGGCGCGGGATGGCCAGGGATTGAACGGCGGCCCCGGAGCGCCGCACACCGGTGCCACACACCTGCGGCAAGGACGTGTTTCTTTGCCGGATAGTCGTTCGACCATTCCGGTGGGGGTCATACTCTCTGCGAAACCCTGGCCGCCGCAGCGGTTCTGGGAGGGGGCGCACAACGGGGCAACGCGGGACGTACAGGGCGGAAGGGCAGCCGCGCATGCAGGGCACGGTCGACGGATTCAGTTACGGGCTGGTAACACCTCTGGTGGCCTATCTCATGGCCTGTCTCGGAGGTGCGCTGGGGCTGCGCTGCACCACCCGGGCCGGGCTGGGGCCGCGCTCCTGGCGACCCGGCTGGCTCGCCCTCGGGGCGGCCTCCATCGGCGCCGGCGTCTGGACGATGCACTTCATCGCGATGATGGGCTTCACGGTCGAGGGAACGCCGATCCACTACGACCGCTCGATGACCTTCGCGAGCCTCGCCGTCGCCGTCGTCATGGTGGGCATAGGCATCTTCATCGTCGGGTACCGGGGGGCCACCGGGACGGCCCTCTTCACCGGGGGGACCGTCACCGGTCTCGGCATGGCCTCCATGCACTACCTGGGTATGGCCGGGATGAGTCTCGACGGGCGGATCGAGTACGACACCGTCGCCGTCGCCGCCTCGGTCGTCGTCGCCATGGCCGCCGCCAGCGCCGCCCTGTGGGCGGCGGGACAGGCCAGAGGGTTCCTGTGGAGCGTCGGCGCCAGCCTGGTGATGGGTCTCGCGGTCACCGGCATGCACTACACAGGCATGGCCGCCGTCGAGGTGCACGTGCACGGCACCGCCGAACCCGCCACGGGGGAGTCCGCCGCGGCCCTGCTCGGCCCCATGATGGTCGGCCCGCTCGCCGTCCTCGTCCTCGCCGGCATCGTGGTGATCTTCGACCCGCTGGTCGTCATGGGCCGGCCCTCGGCGCCCTCCGCCGAGCGCCTGCCCGGGATCCCCGCCCACTCCCCGGCACAGCACTCCTCGGTCCGCTCCCGGCTGCGGGCCCGCGGCCCCGTCGAACACCGCTCCCGCACCCCCCAGCGCCGCTGACCCGGACCCGTTGTCAGTGGGGGGTCGTACCGTGGATGACATGCGGCCCGTTTCCCAGATCGAACGCACGGTGGCGCCCTTCGAGGTCGTCAGCCCCTACCAGCCCAGCGGCGACCAGCCCGCGGCCATCGCCGAGCTCGCCCGGCGCATCGAGGCCGGCGAGCGGGACGTCGTGCTGCTCGGCGCCACCGGAACCGGCAAGTCCGCCACCACCGCGTGGATGATCGAGAAGCTCCAGCGTCCGACCCTGGTCATGGCGCCGAACAAGACCCTGGCCGCCCAGCTGGCCAACGAGTTCCGCGAGCTCCTGCCGAACAACGCGGTCGAGTACTTCGTCTCGTACTACGACTACTACCAGCCCGAGGCGTACGTCCCGCAGTCGGACACCTACATCGAGAAGGACTCCTCGATCAACGAGGAGGTCGAGCGGCTGCGCCACTCCGCGACCAACTCGCTGCTCACCCGCCGCGACGTGGTCGTCGTCGCCTCCGTCTCCTGCATCTACGGCCTGGGCACCCCCCAGGAGTACGTGGACCGCATGGTCCCCCTGCGCGTCGGCGACGAGATCGACCGCGACGAGCTGCTGCGCCGATTCGTCGACATCCAGTACACGCGCAACGACATGGCCTTCACCCGCGGCACCTTCCGCGTGCGCGGCGACACCATCGAGATCTTCCCGGTCTACGAGGAGCTCGCCGTCCGCATCGAGATGTTCGGCGACGAGATCGAGGCCCTGTCCACGCTGCACCCGCTCACCGGCGAGATCATCAGCGACGACCAGCAGCTCTACGTCTTCCCCGCCTCCCACTACGTCGCAGGCCCCGAGCGGCTGGAACGCGCGGTCAACGACATCGAGAAGGAGCTCGGCGAGCGACTCTCCGAGCTGGAGAAGCAGGGCAAGCCCCTGGAGGCCCAGCGGCTGCGCATGCGGACCACGTACGACATCGAGATGCTCCGCCAGATCGGCACCTGCTCCGGCGTGGAGAACTACTCGATGCACTTCGACGGCCGCACACCGGGCTCGCCGCCCAACACGCTCCTGGACTATTTCCCGGACGACTTCCTCCTCGTCATCGACGAGTCGCACGTCACTGTGCCGCAGATCGGCGCCATGTACGAGGGCGACGCCTCCCGCAAGCGCACCCTGGTCGACCACGGCTTCCGGCTGCCGTCCGCCCTGGACAACCGCCCGCTGAAGTGGGAGGAGTTCCAGGAGCGCGTCGGCCAGACGGTGTACCTGTCGGCCACCCCCGGCCAGTACGAGCTCTCCCGTTCGGACGGCTTCGTCGAGCAGATCATCCGCCCGACGGGACTCGTCGACCCCGAGGTCGTCGTCAAGCCCACCGAGGGCCAGATCGACGACCTGGTGCACGAGATCCGCACACGTGTGGAGAAGGACGAGCGCGTCCTGGTCACCACGCTCACCAAGAAGATGGCCGAGGACCTCACGGACTACTTCCTCGAACTCGGCATCCAGGTGCGGTACCTGCACAGCGACGTCGACACCCTGCGCCGGGTGGAGCTGCTGCGGGAGCTGCGCAGCGGCGAGTACGACGTCCTGGTCGGCATCAACCTGCTGCGTGAGGGCCTCGACCTGCCCGAGGTGTCCCTGGTGGCGATCCTCGACGCCGACAAGGAGGGCTTCCTGCGGTCGGGCACCTCCCTGATCCAGACCATCGGCCGCGCGGCGCGCAACGTCTCCGGCCAGGTCCACATGTACGCCGACAAGATCACGCCGGCGATGGAGAAGGCCATCGAGGAGACCAACCGCCGCCGCGAGAAGCAGGTCGCGTACAACCAGGCCAACGGCATCGACCCGCAGCCGCTGCGCAAGAAGATCAACGACATCGTCGCCCAGATCGCCCGCGAGGACATCGACACCGAGCAGCTGCTCGGCTCGGGCTACCGCCAGGCCAAGAAGGACGGCGGCGGCACCAGGACGCCCGTGCCCGCCCTCGGCGGCAAGGCCGCGAAGGCGGCGAACAACGCCAAGGGCGCCAAGGGCAAGGCCGCCGAGACCGTGCCCACCGACCGCCCCGCGGCCGAACTCGCCGAGCAGATCGAGGAACTCACCACGCGCATGCGCGCCGCCGCCGCCGACCTGCAGTTCGAGATCGCGGCACGGCTGCGCGACGAGGTGTCCGAGATGAAGAAGGAACTGAGGCAGATGCAGGAGGCGGGCCTGTCCTGACCTCCGCACACGGAATGTGTTGCAAGACCGACACAAAGTGTGGACCGGGGTACGTCGCTGTCGGTGCACCTGCGTAGGGTTCTGGTCAACCGCGGTCTTCGCGGCAACAGGGGACGTCCGAGAGGGGAATCAGCGCGTGACCGTCAACATGACCAAGGGTCAGGCCATCAGTCTGCAGAAGAACGACGGCGGCAGCCTGACCGCGGTGCGCATGGGTCTCGGCTGGCAGGCGGCCCCCCGGCGTGGCCTGTTCGGCACCCGCACGCGGGAGATCGACCTGGACGCCTCCGCCGTCCTCTTCGCCGACAAGCAGCCGGTCGACGTCGTCTTCTTCCGGCACCTGGTGAGCGACGACGGCTCCGTGCGCCACACCGGCGACAACCTCGTCGGCGGCGTCGGCCAGGGCGGCGACGACGAGGCCATCCTCGTCGACCTCTCGCGCGTCCCGGTCCACATCGACCAGATCGTCTTCACCGTGAACTCCTTCACGGGCCAGACGTTCCAGGAGGTGCAGAACGCCTTCTGCCGGCTGGTCGACGAGACCAACGGCCAGGAGCTCGCCCGCTACACGCTGGCCGGCGGCGGCCCCTACACCGCCCAGATCATGGCCAAGGTGCACCGCACGGGCTCGGGCTGGACGATGACGGCCATCGGCAATCCGGCCAACGGCCGCACGTTCCAGGACCTGATGCCGGCCATCCTGCCGGTCCTCTAGGCAGCAGCGGCGCCGGCCGGCCCCACGTGGGGGCCGGCCGGCGCACCCGACACATCGACGCGACACAGGGGGACCAACGCGATGACGGCCGAGCTGGTGCGGGGGCAGAACCACCCGCTGTCCCAGTCCCGTCTGGAGATCCGGATCTCGGCCGGCACGCCGGTCGCCGCCGCCGCCGCGCTGAGCGACGCGGACGGACGGATCCAGGGCGCGGAATGGGTGGCCCACCCGGGCGCTCCCGTGCAGCCCGGCCTTGAGGTGTCGCGCCAGGCGGCCGCCGATCACCGTCTCGCGGTGGACCTGGACGCCATGACCGAAGCCGTCCACCGCGTGAGCGTGCTGCTCGCCCTGCCCGCCCCGAACGGCGGCGCGGGACCCGCCCGCTTCGGATCGGTGGCCGCCCCCTTCGTCGCCGTCACCGGTCTCGACGGCACCGAGGTCGCCAGCTACACCATCACCGGCCTGGACCAGGAGTCCGCGGTCATCGCGCTGGAGCTGTACCGGCGGCAGGGCGCCTGGAAGGTACGTGCCGTCGGCCAGGGCTACGCGGGCGGACTGGCCGAACTCCTCGCTGACCAGGGGTTGTCCGAGGCCGCACAGCTCGCGTCCGGCATCGACGAGGCCGTGGCCCGCGGCCTCGCCCGCTCGGTCCAGGCGCCCCCGCCCCGCACGTCCGAGGGCGACCGCTCCCGTCAGGCCGCGGCCCCCGCGGTCGGGCCCGACCAGGGCGCCGCGCCGCAGGGCGCCCCCGGCCCCGTGCCGCCGACGTACGGCGGGCAGCCGGCCGGCGGCCAGGGACACGGCGGACCGCAGTCCCCCTACGGCGGCGCCACGGACCCCCACGCGGCGTCAGGCGGGCCCGTCAACTACAGCCACCCCGGGCGGCAGACCTCCGCCCCGCCGCCGCCCCCGCCCGCGGCGCCCCCGGCCCAGCCCGGACGGCCCGCGCAGCCCGTGGCGGGCGACGCGACCGGCTGGTCCATGGAGGAGCGGCTGTACAACCAGGTCTGGGGCATGTTCGAGGACCTGGCCCGCACCGCCGCCGCGTACCGCAGCGCCGTGGACTTCGCCGAGTCGCGGATGGACAAGGAGCTGGAGCAGGCCCTGTCCGACCCGCGCAGCCGCATCGGCGGCCAGGGCGACGCAGCCCGCGAAGCGGCCCGCGCGCGGTACTCGCAGCTCGTCGACCAGGCGCGCGCGTCCCTCGACCGGGACGTCGCCCAGCTCGTCGCCGAGTCCGAGGTCGTCGAGCCCGCGCTGCCCCCGGCGTTCGCCCGCTGGGACAACCCTTGCTGGCACGCCTACCGGGTGCCGATGGAGATACCCATGGCGCTGCGCCTGGGCGACCTCCGGCTGCCCGAGGCCGAGTCGATCCGCATCCCCATGCTGCTCCGGCTGCCGCTGGAGCGCGGACTGTGGATCGACAGCGGACGCACCGACTCCCCGGACGGGTCGTTCACCGACTCCCACGACATGCGGCGCCTGGCCATGGACACCGCAGTGGCGCACACCGCGCGGCTGCTCGCCGTCTACCCGGCCGGCGAGTTCACCGTGCACGTCGTCGACCCGGCCGGGTCCGGCGCGCAGGCCCTGGCCCCGCTCACCCAGACCGGCGTCCTCGCAGAGCCGCCCGCCCAGGGCGCCGCGGGTGTGACGGAGGTGCTGGCCCGGCTCACCCAGCGGGTCGACCTGGTGCAGATGGCGCTGCGCGGCGGAGCCCCGGACGCCCTGCCGCCCGGGTTCGACACCGCGCAGCAACTGCTGATCGTCAACGACTTCCCGCACGGTTTCGACGACCGGGCCGTGAACCAGCTGCGCTACCTCGTCGACGAGGGGCCGTCGGTCGGCGTGCACCTGATGATGGTCGCGGACCGCGAGGAGTCCACGGGCTACGGCCCGCTGCTCGACCCGCTGTGGCGCGCGCTGCTGCGCCTGACCCCGGTGCCCGACGACCACCTCGCCGACCCGTGGGTGGGGCACGCCTGGACGTACGAGCCGCCGGCGGTGCCGCACGGCAGCGAGGTGCTCCGTCAGGTCCTCACCAAGGTCGCCGAGGCCCGCCGCACATGGAACAGGTGACCGCCCGAGCGCTTCGGCCAAGGACGCGTAAAGCTCTTCACCTGGGTCTTTGTGCCTTTCTTTACTGATCTCTTTACCAATCCTTGGTGATTGGGTAGTCTTGGTCGCACGGAGGGGAGTACTCCCTGTCTGTGCGGCGACCCCGTCAATACGGATCAGGCCAGATCCCGGGGCGTCGGCCCAGGACCGTCCGGGCGCATCACGCGCCCCAGGTCCGGGTGGAAGAGACCTCCGGCAGCGACGACGCTGACATTTGCCGTGTGACGTATCTGCCGGAGGCGTAGTGGATGTTTCCCTGACCCTGTGGGTCCTGACGATCGTGGGCCTGTGCGCCCTGATCGCCGTCGATTTCTTCATCGGCCGCAAGCCGCATGACGTGTCCGTCAAGGAGGCGGGGATCTGGACGATCGTCTGGATCGTCCTGGCCGCGATCTTCGGGCTCGGTCTGCTGATCTTCGGAGGCGGCCGGCCGGCGGGCGAGTTCTTCGCTGGCTACATCACCGAGAAGTCGCTGAGCGTCGACAACCTCTTCGTCTTCGTCCTGATCATGGCGAAGTTCGCGGTGCCCTCGAAGTACCAGCAGAGGGTGCTCCTCGTCGGCGTGCTCATCGCCCTGGTGCTGCGCGCGATATTCATTGCCGCGGGCGCGGCCATCATCGCCAGCTTCTCCTGGGTGTTCTACATCTTCGGCGCCTTCCTGATCTGGACCGCCTGGAAGCTCATCCAGGAGGCCCGGGCCGACCAGGAGGACGAGGAGTTCGAGGAGAACAAGCTGCTCAAGGCGGCCGAGCGCCGCTTCGGCGTGGCCGACCGCTACCACGGCACCAAGCTGTGGATCCAGCAGAACGGCAAGCGGGTCATGACCCCGATGCTCGTCGTGATGCTCGCGATCGGCACCACCGACGTCCTGTTCGCGCTGGACTCGATCCCCGCGATCTTCGGCCTGACCCAGGACCCGTACATCGTGTTTACGGCGAACGCGTTCGCGCTGATGGGTCTGCGGCAGCTGTACTTCCTCATCGGCGGACTGCTGAAGAAGCTGGTCCACCTCTCCTACGGCCTGTCGATCATCCTGGGCTTCATCGGCGTGAAGCTGGTGCTGCACGCCCTGCACGAGTCCGGGGTGCACGTCCCCGAGATCAGCATTCCGGTCTCCCTGGGCGTGATCTGCTCGGTGCTGATCATCACCACGATCACCAGCCTCCGCGCCTCCCGTAAGCAGGCGCAGACCGAGGCGGTCACCGGGCCGGCCGAGACCGAGACCCCCGCGAAGACCGACATCGACGTCTGATCCCGTCGAACCAGGAACACGGGCACCGGGAGCGGGGGCGGCGCAGCGCCGCCCCCGCTCCCGGACCCGCACGTTCCACCGCGCCGGCCCCGGGCGGCGCCGACCGCAACCGACCAGTACGAGGAGGGCATGCGTGACCATGATGACCCCGAGACGATCAGGATCGCGGAGCGGAAGGGGTCGCCGCACGGCGGTGACAGCAGTTCCGACGCCCTCGACGGTCGTCCGGTGGTCGACAGTCCTTGAGGTGCGGCGCCCCCTCATGCCGGGGACGATCGCCGCATGACGGACCGGATCAAGGCCCTGGCGTCCCGATGGACGGTCGCCGTTCCCGTGCTCGCGGTCGTGCTGCTCGTCCTGACCTGGGGGAGGGACCTGCCCGGCGGCATCGTCGTCGTGGTGACCCTGGTCCTGGCAGGAGCGGTGCTCGCGGCCGTGCACCATGCCGAGGTGGTCGCCCACCGGGTCGGTGAGCCGTTCGGCTCCCTGGTGCTCGCGGTCGCCGTCACTGTCATCGAGGTCGCGCTGATCGTGACCCTGATGCTCGACGGCGGGGACAAGAGCGCGACGCTCGCCCGGGACACCGTGTTCGCCGCCGTGATGATCACCTGCAACGGCATCGTCGGCATCAGCCTGCTCGTCGGCTCGCTGCGCCACAAGACGGCGGTCTTCAACTCCGAGGGCACCGGAGCCGCCCTCGCCACCGTGACCACGCTGGCGACCCTCAGCCTCGTGCTGCCGACGTTCACCACCAGCAAGCCGGGCCCGGAGTTCTCCACCGTCCAGCTCACCTTCGCGGCGGTCGCCTCGCTGAGCCTCTACGGCCTGTTCGTCGCGACCCAGACCGTGCGACACCGCGACTACTTCCTGCCGGTCGCCAAGCAGGGCGAGCCGTCAGGACCGGAGGAGGAGCACGCCGAGGCGCCCTCCACGCGCACCGCGCTGATCAGCGCCGGGCTGCTGCTCCTCGCCCTGATCGGTGTCGTCGGCCTCGCCAAAGGCGTCTCGCCGACGATCGAGTCGGGGGTGGAGGCGGCCGGTCTCGGCCACGGCGTGGTCGGTGTGATCATCGCCCTGCTGGTGCTGCTGCCGGAGACCATCGCCGCCGTGCGCGCCGCGCGCCGCAACCACGTGCAGACCAGCATGAACCTCGCCCTCGGTTCGGCGATGGCCAGCATCGGCCTGACCATCCCCGCCGTCGCGCTGGCGTCGCTCTGGCTCCCCGGCGCGCTCATCCTGGGTCTCGGCAGCACCCACATGGTGCTGCTCGCCCTCACCGTGGTGGTCAGCGCCCTGACGGTGGTCCCCGGCCGGGCCACACCGCTCCAGGGCGGCGTGCACCTGGTGCTGCTCGCCGCCTATCTGGAACTGGCGATCAATCCCTGACCGCCCGCCCGCCCGATCCCGGGGCCGCCCCTACCTCCGGGCGGCCCCGGACGCTTCCCGGCACGGGCTGACTCGCGACCACGGCGGCGGAAGTGCCGTACGAGCCGCCGCCACGGCGTGATAGACCGGGTTCGACCAGCGGTTCCGACGAGGGACCGCGCTCTCCAAGGACCGGAGGAAACGTGCCCCGCAACCTGGCCGACGCCCCGATCATGATCCTCAACGGCCCCAACCTGAACCTGCTCGGGCAGCGGCAGCCGGAGATCTACGGGCGCGACACGCTGGCCGACGTCGAGGCGATGTGCGCCCGCGCGGCCGCCGCGCACAACGGCACGGTGGACCTCCGCCAGTCCAACCACGAGGGCGAGCTGGTCGACTGGATCCACGAGGCTCGGCTCAACCACTGCGGCATCGTGATCAACCCGGGCGCCTACTCGCACACCTCCGTCGCGATCCTGGACGCCCTCAACGCCTGCGACGGCATGCCCGTACTGGAGGTCCACATCTCCAACATCCACCGGCGGGAGAGCTTCCGGCACCACTCCTACGTCTCCCTGCGGGCAGACGGCGTCATCGCGGGGTGCGGCGTCCAGGGATACGTGTTCGCGGTGGAGCGGATCGCGGCACTGGCAGGAGCGGGCCTGGCCGAGGCATGACGCGGGTCCGCCGCCCGTTCACCAGCCGCGGGCGCGCCACTCCGGCAGGTGGGGGCGTTCGGCGCCGAGCGTGGTGTCGTTGCCGTGGCCCGGGTAGACCCAGCTCTCGTCCGGGAGGACGTCGAAGATCTTGGTCTCGACGTCGTGCAGCAGGCTGGCGAACGCCTCCGGGTCCTTGTGGGTGTTGCCCACACCGCCCGGGAACAGACAGTCCCCGGTGAACACATGGGGATGCCCGTGGGGGTCGTCGTAGACGAGGGCGATCGAGCCGGGGGTGTGGCCGACGAGCCGGCGGGCGGTGAGCTCGACCTGGCCGACGCGGATCACGTCACCGTCGTCCACCGGCACGTCGGTCGCCACCGGGATGCCCTCGGCGTCGTGCCGGCCCGCGTAGGTGCGGGCGCCGGTGGCGGCGACGACTTCCGCGAGCGCCTGCCAGTGGTCGGCGTGCCGGTGGGTGGTGACGACGGACGCGATGCCGTCGTCACCGATCATGCCCAGCAGCGCGTCGGCGTCGTTCGCCGCGTCGATCAGCAGCTGCTCGTCGGTGGCCCGGCAGCGCAGCAGGTACGCGTTGTTCTCCATGGGGCCGACCGCGACCTTGGTGATCATCAGGTCCTTGAGTTCGTGCACGTCGGCCGGCCCGCCGACCGTCACCCGCCCGCTGTACGTCATGGGCGTCAGCCTAGCGCCGGAATCGGCGTCGGACCGTGCTCACAGGGGCGGGAGCTTCGGGAGGTCCCCGCCCTTCACCGTCAGGGCGCCGCCGTCCCGGCGTCCGGCGAGCCAGCCGAGCAGATCGGCGGGCGTCCCCTCGACCGTGACCGGGCCGCCGTCCGCCCCGCCGCCGGTCGTCCAGGTGCGGCCGTCGGCGGCCGACAGGGTGGTGGCGGGCACGTCGGGGTGACCGCTGAACCGGGCCGCGAGGAACTCGGTCTCCCGTTCGGTGAAGTCGGCCGGCAGATCCTCCAGCTCGTAGCCGATCCCCAGGTCGACGTGGTGCAGCTCCACCTCGATCCAGCGCCGGAACGGCACCCGCTCGGCCCGGTCGGTGACGCCGTTGCGCAGGGCGACGGTGCGGGACCAGTCCGCCGGGACCCCGGCCGCCGCGCGGAAACGTTCCGCGCTGTCCCGCACGTCCGCGAGCTGTTCGTCCAGGGGCCGCGCGGCGCCCGCCTCGATGTCGGCGTCCCGCGCCTCGGCGGAGGCGTACATGGGGCGGCCCTCGAGGACGTTCACCAGGGCGTCCGCGTTGCGGGCCAGATGGGTCAGCACATGACCGAGGGTCCAGCCGGGCAGACGTGACGACTGGGTCACAGCCGCGTTGTCCAGTGTGCCGATCGCGTGGAGCAGCCGCTCGGTAGCGGCTTGTACAGACGCCAGGTCATCAGCGTGATCAATCATGCCGCCGACCCTAGCCGCGTCACACCTTCGGGTGAAGGAGGTGGACCGGACAGCAAAATCGAATACACGTGCTATAAGGTCGGGTGCGGCGTCGGGCATGCTGGAGAGCCGGGGTTTGTTGACTATCCGTGAATCCGAACCGGCGTTGTCAGTGGCTCCCCCTAGTCTGAAAAGGACGGGGGCCCCGCCCCTGTCACTTCCCTCAAGAAAGGTGCGGACCGGCGTGGCCGACCGTCTCATCGTCCGTGGAGCGCGCGAGCACAACCTCAAGAACGTCTCGCTCGACCTCCCGCGCGACTCGCTCATCGTGTTCACGGGCCTGTCGGGGTCGGGCAAGTCCTCGCTGGCCTTCGACACCATCTTCGCCGAGGGGCAGCGGCGCTACGTCGAGTCGCTCTCCTCCTACGCCCGGCAGTTCCTCGGCCAGATGGACAAGCCGGACGTCGACTTCATCGAGGGCCTGTCCCCGGCGGTCTCCATCGACCAGAAGTCCACCTCGCGCAACCCGCGTTCCACGGTCGGCACCATCACCGAGGTCTACGACTACCTGCGCCTGCTCTTCGCGCGCATCGGCAAGCCGCACTGTCCCGAGTGCGGCCGGCCGATCTCCCGCCAGTCGCCGCAGGCCATCGTCGACAAGGTCCTGGAGCTGCCCGAGGGCAGCCGCTTCCAGGTGCTCTCCCCGCTGGTGCGCGAGCGCAAGGGCGAGTTCGTCGACCTCTTCTCCGACCTCCAGACCAAGGGCTACTCCCGCGCGCGGGTGGACGGCGAGACCGTCCAGCTGTCCAGCCCGCCCACGCTGAAGAAGCAGGAGAAGCACACCATCGAGGTGGTCGTGGACCGCCTCACCGTCAAGGACAGTGCCAAGCGCCGTCTCACCGACTCCGTGGAGACCGCCCTCGGGCTGTCCGGCGGCATGGTCGTGCTCGACTTCGTCGACCTCCCCGAGGACGACCCGGAGCGCGAGCGCATGTACTCCGAGCACCTCTACTGCCCCTACGACGACCTGTCGTTCGAGGAGCTGGAGCCCCGCTCGTTCTCCTTCAACTCGCCCTTCGGCGCCTGCCCCGAGTGCACCGGCATCGGCACGCGCATGGAGGTCGACCCCGAGCTGATCGTCCCGGACCCGGACAAGAGCCTCGACGAGGGCGCCATCCACCCGTGGTCCCACGGCCACACCAAGGACTACTTCGACCGCCTCGTCGGCGCCCTCGCGGACGCGCTCGGCTTCCGCACGGACATCCCGTGGGCCGGCCTGCCGCAGCGCGCCAAAAAGGCCCTGCTCCACGGCCACAAGACCCAGGTCGAGGTCCGCTACCGCAACCGCTACGGGCGCGAGCGGCGCTACACCACGGCCTTCGAGGGCGCTGTGCCGTTCGTCAAGCGGCGGCACAGCGAGGCCGAGAGCGACGCCAGCCGCGAGCGCTTCGAGGGCTACATGCGCGAGGTGCCCTGCCCCTCCTGCGAGGGCACGCGCCTCAAGCCGGTCGTCCTCGCCGTCACGGTCATGGGCAAGTCCATCGCCGAGGTCTCCTCGATGTCCATCAGCGACTGCGCGGACTTCCTGGGCGAGCTGAAGCTGACCGCCCGCGACAAGAAGATCGCCGAGCGCGTCCTCAAGGAGGTCAACGAGCGGCTGCGCTTCCTGGTCGACGTCGGCCTGGACTACCTCTCGCTGAACCGCGCGGCGGGCACCCTGTCCGGCGGCGAGGCCCAGCGCATCCGCCTGGCCACCCAGATCGGATCCGGCCTCGTCGGCGTGCTCTACGTGCTCGACGAGCCGTCCATCGGCCTGCACCAGCGGGACAACCACCGGCTGATCGAGACCCTGGTCCGGCTGCGCGACATGGGCAACACGCTCATCGTCGTGGAGCACGACGAGGACACCATCAAGGTCGCCGACTGGATCGTCGACATCGGCCCCGGGGCCGGCGAGCACGGCGGCAAGGTCGTGCACAGCGGCTCCCTCAAGGAGCTGCTCGCCAACGCCGAGTCGCAGACCGGCCAGTACCTGTCGGGCAAGAAGGCGATCCCGCTGCCCGACCTGCGGCGCCCGCACGATCCGTCGCGCCGCATCACGGTCCGCGGCGCCCGGGAGAACAACCTGCGGGACATCGACGTCTCCTTCCCGCTGGGCGTCTTCACCGCGGTCACCGGCGTGTCCGGCTCCGGCAAGTCGACGCTGGTCAACGACATCCTGTACACGCACCTCGCCCGCGAGCTGAACGGCGCGCGCAGCGTGCCCGGCCGGCACACCCGTGTCGAGGGCGACGACCTCGTCGACAAGGTCGTCCACGTCGACCAGTCGCCCATCGGCCGCACCCCGCGGTCCAACCCGGCGACGTACACGGGCGTCTTCGACCACATCCGCCGGCTGTTCGCGGAGACGACGGAGGCGAAGGTCCGCGGCTACATGCCGGGCCGCTTCTCCTTCAACGTCAAGGGCGGCCGCTGCGAGAACTGCGCGGGCGACGGCACCATCAAGATCGAGATGAACTTCCTGCCCGACGTCTACGTCCCCTGCGAGGTCTGCCACGGCGCCCGCTACAACCGGGAGACGCTGGAGGTCCACTACAAGGGCAAGTCCATCGCCGACGTGCTGAACATGCCGATCGAAGAGGCCATGCACTTCTTCGAGGCGGTCCCGGCGATCTCCCGTCACCTGCGGACGCTCAACGACGTCGGCCTCGGCTACGTCCGGCTCGGCCAGTCCGCGACCACCCTGTCCGGCGGCGAGGCGCAGCGCGTCAAGCTCGCCAGCGAGCTGCAGAAGCGCTCCA
The DNA here is from genome assembly GCF_022696125.1 of Streptomyces sp. GB4-14. NCBI lineage: Bacteria > Bacillati > Actinomycetota > Actinomycetes > Kitasatosporales > Streptomycetaceae > Streptomyces > Streptomyces sp. GB4-14. Next base: position 5,093,119 of record NZ_RZHO01000002.1, read on the forward strand.
CCGGCCGCACGGTCTACGTCCTCGACGAGCCGACGACCGGTCTGCACTTCGAGGACATCAGCAAGCTGCTGACCGTCCTGTCCGGCCTGGTCGACAAGGGCAACACCGTGATCGTCATCGAGCACAACCTCGATGTCATCAAGACGGCCGACTGGGTCGTCGACATGGGCCCCGAGGGCGGCTCCGGCGGCGGTCTCGTCGTCGCGGAGGGCACGCCCGAGCAGGTCGCCGGCGTGCCGGCCAGCCACACCGGCAAGTTCCTGCGGGAGATCCTCGGCGCGGAGCGGATCAGCGACGCCCAGCAGGTGCGCGCCCCGCGCACGGCGGCGAAGAACACGGTCGCCGCCCGGTCGACGGCGAAGAGGGCCACGACCAAGACGGTCGGGACCACTGCCAAGAAGACGGTGGGGAAGACCGCCGCGAAGAAGACGACGCGCGGCACCAAGGCCTGACCGGTCCGCCCGCACGCACAAGTGCCGTGCCCCGGAGGACAGCCTCCGGGGCACGGCACCTTTGCGTCAGACGGCCCTCCATGCCTCCAGCTCACGGGCATATGGAGGCTCCGCACCGGCGCGGGAACAGGTGACCGCCGCCGCGCGCGCCGCGAACCGCAGCAGGCTTTCCCAGCCCTCGGCGCCGAGCGCGGCCACGCCCTCGTCGCTCAGCGCGTCCCGCTCGGACAGCCCGTGCAGCAGGGCCGCGTTCACCGTGTCGCCCGCGCCGATGGTGTCCACCACCTCGACACGCTCACCCGGCACCGTGTACTCGGCGCCGTCACGGGTGTACGCCGTCAGCCCGTCCCCGCCCCGGGTCACCACGACCGCCGCGGGGCCCGCCGCCAGCCACTCCCGCGGGGACCCGCCGAGCCACTCGGCGTCCTCCGCGGACAGCTTCAGCAGCGACACCGACGGCAGCCAGCTCCTGAACCGGGCCCGGTAGGCGTCGGCGTCCGCGATCAGCCCCGCCCGGATGTTGGGGTCGAGCGCCGTGAACACACCCCGCGCCGACGCCTCACGCATCAGCGCCTCGTACGCGCTCGCGCCCGGCTCCAGCACGAGGGAACAGGTCCCGAACGACACCGCCCGGGTGCCGGGGGGCAGCGCCTGGGGCTTGCCGAACAGCCGGTCCGCCGTGCCTTCCACGTAGAACGAGTAGGCCGCCGAGCCGTCGGCGCCGACCGTCGCGACGGCCAGCGTCGTCGGCTCGTCGCCGCGCTGCACCGGCGCCACGTCCACACCGGTCTCCCGCAGCCGCTCCAGCAGCGCCTCACCGAAGGCGTCCCGCGACACCCGGGAGCAGAACGCGGTGGGGGAGCCGAGGCGGCCCAGCGCGACCGCCGTGTTGAAGGGACCGCCGCCGAGCGCGGGCGTCAGCGCGGCGAGCGCACCCGCCCCCTGCGGCACCAGGTCGATCAGTGCCTCACCGGCTACGACGATCACGAGGGTTCCTTTCTTCCGGGCAGCCGCAGGAAGTGCGGTGCACGAAGGTGCACGGGAGGCGTTCGGTACGGGTCGGCCGGTCCGGCTCGGCGAGACGGTCCAGCAGCATCTGGACGGCCCTGGCACCGATGTCCCGGCTCGGCTGGGACACGGCGGTGAGACGGGGGGAGAAGAGGTCGGCCCAGGCGAAGTCGTCGAAGCAGCACAGGGCGATGTCCCCGGGCACGGAGAGGCCGTGCGATTGCAGGGCGCGCAGGGTGCCGATGGTCATGGCGTTGTTGGCCGTGATCAGCGCGGTGGGACGCGAACCGAGACGCAGCAGCTCGGCCGTGGCGCGCTCGGCTCCCGCGGCCTCCGAGTCGCCCTGCACGAGGATCCGCTCGTCGAACGGCAGCCCCGAGGCCGCCAGTCCGAGGCGGTAGCCGGTGATCCGCTCCGTGGTCGTGCTGAGCCCGGGCAGCCCGGCGACCAGACCGATACGGCGGTGGCCCAGACCCGCGAGATGGGTGACCAGACCCGTGGTCGGCTCGGTGCTCTCGGCACAGACCTGGTCGAAGAGAGGCGGGCCGTCGCCGGCGGGCGGCCCGACCAGCCGGTCCAGGAACACGGCCGGAACCTGGTGCCGCCTCAGGTAGGCCAGGAGTTCGCCGGGCTCGGGGGAGGGCGCCACGATCATGCCGTCCACCCGGCGCTCGTGGAGCAACTGGACGACCTTGCGCTCGTGCGTCGGGTCGTCGTGCGGATCGGCGATGAGGAGGCTGTATCCGCGCTCCAGGGCGGCCGCCTCCACGCCCTGGAGGATCTCCGTGAAGTATGGGTTGCTGATAGCCGACACCGCGAGGCCGATCGACCGTGTGCGGGCCGTGACCAGCGAGCGGGCCAGGGTGTTGGGGGTGTAGCCGAGCTCCTCCACGGCGTCCAGAACGGCCTGGCGGGTGTGGGGGAGTACGGGACGGGTGCCGTTCAGCACGTGCGAGACGGTCGCGATGGAGACTCCGGCGCTGCGCGCCACATCCGCCATGGTGGCCATCGTCGTCCGTTCTCTTCGTGCGGCGCCGCTGACCCGGCTGTGCGCCGGCTGTTGGCCGCTGAGTGCTGGGCTGGCTCGGGTGGAGACCGTATCGCATGGAAGCGGGGGTCGTAAACGATTGCGTAAGCGTTTACGCGAACGCTTACGTCAGCGCTTGCGCAAGCGTTCGCGCGAACGTTTACGCAAGCGTTTACGCCCCAGCCCCCTCCGCCGTCCCACCCCCCTTCACCGCCCCGCGCACCCCCACCCCCACCCACCTGCGACCCGCCGCACCCACCCCGGTATCGTCCCGGTGAACACTCGTCCACCGCGTACGAACCGTGGGAGCCCGCATGTCCGCCCGACCCGCCGCGACCCGCCGGACCGTCCTGCGAGGTGCGGCCCTCGCACCCGTCGCAGGTCTGGGATTCACCGCGTGCGGGGGCGGCGGCGACGACAGGTCGGCCCCGCTGGCCGGGCCCGTCGAGCTGGGCCCGGAGAGCGAGGTGGCAGCGGGCGGCGCGAAGCTGTACCGGGACCACAACGTGGTCGTCAACCGGGGGGAGGACGGCTCCCTCACCGCGTACAACACCGTGTGCACGCACGCGGGGTGCCCCATCAACAAGCTGGACGGGACCAGGCTGGTCTGCCCGTGCCACGGCAGCGAGTTCGACGCCACCACGGGCAAGGTGCTGCGGGAGCCGGCCGTGGCGCCCCTGAAGCCGCTGGCCGTCGAGGTGAAGAACGGCACCCTGGTCGCCAAGCCCCGGGACTGACCCGGGACCGAGCGGGACCGACCCGCGCCCGCGGCCGTGTCACCCGGTGCTGTCCGGGATCACTCCCAGTCCCAGGCGATCCCCACATAGCCCGCCCGCAGACGCGGTTCCACCAGGTGCACCGAGCGGTGCCGTGCGCTGAGGGGCAGTTCCTGGCGTCCCCCGCGCGGGGCCGCTGCCGAGTGCTGGGTGAAGCGGTGGCACCGTACCGGGAGCGCGGAGGAGTCGAAGCAGACCTGGAGCGCGTACTGGCCGCCGGGGGAGTCGGCACCCCGTACGTACTCGCGGCAGACGCCGGCCGTGCCGTCCTCCACGGTGTACCGGAAGAGGAAGGTGTCGCCGGCGCGCAGCCGGATGTCGAAGAGCAGCTCGGCGGCGAGGACGCCGGTGTCGTGGTGCCGGCGTATGCGGCCGATGCGGCAGTTCTCCAGGGCGCGGACCTGCATGCGCCGGGGGTCGGCGTCCGGATCGCCGTGGTGGACGGCGACGTAGCGGTCGACGCCGTCGCGGTGGGCGCGCACGATGTGGTGGGATTCGCGTTCCGCCAGCTCCCGGCGGGTGCCGATGCGGACGCGCTCGTGATGGCCCAGGGTGTGCAGCCCGCCGTCGCGCGGGGCGCCGAAGTCGGCCAGGAGCTCCTCCAGGACGCCCGAGGCCTCGACGAGGGAGCGGTAGGTGCGGCCGGCGGAGCTGCGGTCCCCGGCCCGGTCGTCCGTCTCGGCGAGCAGTCGGATCAGTGACTCCTCCGGCAGCTGCAGAATCTCCTCCAGCGCCCGTACGGCGCGCAGCGACTCCGGGCGCTGCGGGCGGCGGGCGCCCTGCTGCCAGTAGCTCAGGCTGGTGACGCCCACCTTCACGCCGTGGCGCGACAGGTGGTGCTGCACCCGCTGCAACGGCAGACCCCGCGCGGCGATCGCGGCGCGCAGGGCGACGTGGAACGGGCCGCCGCGGAGGGCCGAGTCCAGTTCTGCGGTGACGACGTCCGCGTGCTGTGTGGCGTGCGGCATGCAGGGGCCTTTCTGTGAATGTCACAACGGCTGGTCAGACCGTTCGCACGGAGCACCCTCGGGGTGCCCGCCCCCGTCGGCGCGGCGCGGTCTTCACATGCGTACGCCGTCGTTCAGCGCCCCGAGTTCCCCCGCATTGAAGCGTGTTGACCAAGTCCCGACAACCGTCTGGCGGCAAGAGCGGCACACGCGAGGGGGCCGTACCGGCTGTGCGGCCGGTACGGCCCCCTGGGGTGTGTACGTGTTCGTCCGGGATCAGGCCCTGTCGGTGCGGCTCCCGCCGGGGAGCCGCGAGTCCGCGGCCCGGAGGCGCTTCGCGCGCACGATGTCGGGGTCGCGCGGGTCGAGGGACTCGGGGAAGGCAGCCGTCTCGTCCGTGTACCGGCGGTACCGGGCCGGCCGTCGTGTTTTCTCGATCCGCATCTGGCGCATACGACCTCCCGACTCGCGGCCACATCGTGAACCGCTGTCACGACCGCCTCGGAACCACCGGCAGGGGAGCCGGTGCGGACCGCCGGCGGACCGCCGCTGCGGTCCGTCCGTCGGCCCCGGTGATCGCCCGAGGCACGGACCCCCCACATTCCCGCTTACCGGCCGCCGTAACCCATCCGGCCCGCATCAGCCTTGACGGACCCCGACGGACCCGCCTCCCGAACCGCGACGGACCCGCCTCCCGAACCGCGACGGACCCGCCTCCCGAACCCCCACAGACCTTCCTCCCCGGACTCCACGGGATCGCCTCCCAGGCCCCCACAGACCTGTCTCCCAGGCCCCCACAGACCTGCCTCCCGGGCCACCCCACGGACCCGCCGCCCGAGTCCCGCGGACCCGCCTCCCGGACCCCGAGGCGACCCCCTCCCACGCCCGTCCACAGCCACCCCCTCACACAGCCTCCGAAGCCGGCCCCGACCCTCGGCTCCGACCTCCACCGCCGACCCCCGCCCCGCCGTCCACAGCCCCGCCCCCGGCACCGCCGTGCTGTCGGTGTCCGCCAGTAGGGTGTGTTGCATGGCCGACCCCTCCAGCTACCGCCCCAGACCGGGTGAGATCCCCGATTCGCCGGGGGTCTACCGGTTCCGTGACGAGCACCGCCGGGTGATCTACGTCGGGAAGGCGAAGAGTCTGCGCCAGCGCCTGGCGAACTACTTCCAGGACCTCGCCGGGCTGCACCCGCGCACCCGGTCGATGGTGACCACGGCCGCGTCCGTGGAATGGACGGTGGTCTCGACCGAGGTCGAGGCGCTGCAGCTGGAGTACTCCTGGATCAAGGAGTTCGACCCCCGGTTCAACGTCAAGTACCGCGACGACAAGAGCTACCCGTACCTCGCGGTGACGATGAACGAGGAGTACCCGCGCGTGCAGGTGATGCGCGGTCACAAGAAGAAGGGCGTGCGGTACTTCGGCCCCTACGCGCACGCGTGGGCGATCCGCGACACCGTGGACCTGATGCTGCGCGTCTTCCCGGTGCGCACGTGCTCCGCGGGCGTGTTCAAGAACGCCGCCCGTACCGGCCGCCCCTGCCTGCTCGGCTACATCGGCAAGTGCTCGGCGCCCTGCGTGGAGCGGATCTCCGCCGAGGACCACCGGGAGCTGGCCGAGGAGTTCTGCGACTTCATGGCCGGCCGCACCGGCACCTATCTGCGCCGTCTGGAGAGGCAGATGGCGGAGGCGGCCGAGGAGATGGAGTACGAGCGGGCCGCGCGCCTGCGCGACGACATCGGCGCGCTGAAGAAGGCCATGGAGAAGAACGCGGTGGTGCTGGCGGACGCCACCGACGCGGACCTGATCGCGGTCGCCGAGGACGAGCTGGAGGCGGCCGTCCAGATCTTCCACGTGCGCGGCGGGCGCGTGCGCGGCCAGCGCGGCTGGGTCACGGACAAGGTCGAGGAGATCACCACCGGCGCCCTGGTCGAGCACGCCCTGCAGCAGCTCTACGGCGAGGAGACCGGCGACGCCGTGCCGCGCGAGGTGCTGGTCCCCGCCCTGCCGGACCCGGTGGAGCCGGTGCAGGAGTGGCTGACCGGCCGGCGCGGTTCGAACGTCTCCCTGCGCGTCCCGCAGCGCGGCGACAAGAAGGCGCTGATGGAGACGGTCCAGCGGAACGCGCAGCAGGCGCTCGTGCTGCACAAGACCAAGCGCGCCTCCGACCTCACCACGCGCTCGCGCGCGCTGGAGGAGATCAGCGACGCCCTGGGCCTGGACAGCGCCCCGCTGCGGATCGAGTGCTACGACATCTCGCACCTCCAGGGCGACGACGTGGTGGCCTCCATGGTCGTCTTCGAGGACGGGCTGGCCCGCAAGAGCGAGTACCGCCGCTTCCAGATCAAGGGCTTCGCCGGCCAGGACGACGTCCGCTCCATGCACGAGGTGATCACCCGCCGCTTCCGCCGCTACCTGGCGGAGAAGGAGCGCACGGGGGAGTGGACCGACGGTGACGAGCCCGGCGCCGCGGCGGACCCGGAGACCGCCGCCGCAGGGCTCGCCGAGCCGCCCGCGAACACCCTCACCGAGGACGACGGCCGCCCCAAGCGGTTCGCGTACCCGCCGCAGCTGGTCGTGGTGGACGGCGGCGCGCCGCAGGTCGCGGCGGCCCAGCGGGCGCTGGACGAGCTGGGCATCGACGACATCGCGGTGTGCGGCCTCGCCAAGCGGCTGGAGGAGGTGTGGCTGCCCGGCGACGACGACCCGGTGGTGCTGCCCCGTACGAGTGAGGGCCTGTACCTGCTGCAGCGGATCCGGGACGAGGCGCACCGCTTCGCGATCACCTATCAGCGCGCCAAGCGGGCCAAGCGCTTCCGTTCCAGCCCCTTGGACGACGTCCCCGGTCTCGGCGAGACCCGGAAGCAGGCGCTGATCAAGCACTTCGGTTCGTTGAAGCGGCTGCGGTCGGCGACAATCGAGCAGATCTGTGACGTTCCGGGCATAGGCCGTAAGACGGCCGAGACGATCGTCGCGGCTCTCGCCCAGGCCGTGCCCGGCGGTCCCGCCGTGAACACGGCGACGGGCGAGATCATGGATGACACGGAAGAACCCGGGCAGCAGACGGGTTCTCCGGGGGAGCCCGTGTCCACGGGCGCCCCGGACGAACGACGGGGGCAGGAGCGATGACCGAGCACGAGACGGGGCCCGGGGACCGGGCCGCACAGCAGGCGGGCGGGGCCACGGCCCGCGCCGGCGTCCGGCAGGACAACGGAGCACAGGTGAAGACGGGCAAGGACAACGGCGGGGTGCCCGAGGCGGGCATCCCCGAGCTGGTGATCATTTCCGGGATGTCCGGGGCGGGCCGGTCGACGGCCGCGAAGTGTCTGGAGGACCTCGGCTGGTTCGTCGTCGACAACCTGCCGCCCGCGCTGATCCCCACCATGGTGGAGCTGGGCGCGCGCTCCCAGGGCAACGTGGCGCGGATCGCGGTCGTCGTCGACGTCCGCGGCCGGCGCTTCTTCGACAATCTGCGCGAGTCCCTCGCCGACCTCGACGCGCGCGGGGTCACCCGTCGCACGGTCTTCCTGGAGTCCTCCGACGAGGCCCTGGTGCGCCGCTTCGAGTCGGTGCGCCGCCCGCACCCCCTCCAGGGCGACGGCCGGATCGTCGACGGCATCGCCGCCGAGCGGGAGCTGCTGCGCGAGCTGCGCGGTGACGCCGACCTGGTGATCGACACCTCCGGGCTCAACGTGCACGAGCTGCGCGCGAAGATGCACGCGCAGTTCGCCGGCGAGGAGGAGCCCGAGCTGCGGGCCACCGTGATGTCCTTCGGCTTCAAGTACGGCCTCCCGGTCGACGCCGACCTGGTCGTGGACATGCGGTTCCTGCCCAACCCGCACTGGATCCCGGAGCTGCGCCCCTACACCGGCCTCAACGACGAGGTGGCGTCGTACGTCTTCAACCAGCCCGGCGCCAAGGAGTTCCTCGACCGGTACGCCGAGCTGCTGCGCCTGGTCGCCGCGGGCTACCGTCGTGAGGGCAAGCGCTACGTGACCATCGCGGTCGGCTGCACGGGCGGCAAGCACCGCTCGGTCGCCATGTCGGAGAAGCTCGCCGCCCGGCTCGCCGCGGAGGGCGTGGAGACGGTGGTCGTCCACCGGGACATGGGACGGGAATGACACGACGTACTCCGCGGCTGAGCCGGCTGCGCCGGGCGGTCCCCGAGGGCCGTGCCGGCCGGCCGGCCGAGACGCGCGGCGCGCGCCCGCGCCGCAGGGGCGCCCAGCCCAAGGTCGTCGCCCTGGGCGGCGGCATGGGCCTGTCCGCCTCGCTCGCCGCCCTGCGCCGGATCACCGGCGACCTCACGGCCGTGGTCACCGTCGCCGACGACGGCGGCTCCAGCGGCCGGCTGCGCGACGAACTGGGCGTGCTGCCCCCGGGTGACCTGCGCAAGGCGCTGGCGGCGCTGTGCGGGGACGACGACTGGGGCCAGACCTGGGCGCGCGTCATCCAGCACCGCTTCCAGTCCAAGGGCGACCTGCACGAGCACGCGGTCGGCAATCTGCTGATCGTCGCGCTGTGGGAGCAGCTCGGCGACCACGTCAAGGCGCTGGACCTGGTGGGGCGGCTGCTCGGCGCGCACGGCCGGGTGCTGCCCATGTCCGCCGTGCCGCTGGAGCTCCAGGCGCTGGTCAAGGGGCACGACCCTGAGCGTCCCGACGACATCGACACCGTGCGCGGTCAGGCCACCGTCGCGCTCACCCCGGGTGAGGTGCAGTCGGTGCACCTCGTGCCGAACGACCCGCCGGCCGTTCCGGAGGCGGTCGCGGCGGTGCTGGACGCCGACTGGGTGGTGCTCGGACCCGGCTCCTGGTTCTCCTCGGTGATCCCGCATCTGCTGGTCCCCGAGCTGCTGGACGCCCTCGTCGAGACGAAGGCCCGGCGGGTCCTCTCGCTGAACCTCGCCCCGCAGCCCGGAGAAACCGAGGGCTTCTCCCCGCAGCGTCATTTGGAGGTTTTGGGGCGACACGCCCCTAAACTCGCCCTGGACGTGGTGCTGGCCGACGAGGCCGCCGTGCCCGACCGCGACTTGCTGACCGATGCCGCCAAGCGGTTCGGCGCCGCGGTCGAGCTGGCCCCCGTGGCCCGGCCCGACGGAAGCCCCCGGCACGACCCGGAGCTGTTGGCCGCCGCGTACGACCGTATTTTTCGGATGCATGGAAGGATCGGCCCATGGCGATGACGGCAGCGGTGAAGGACGAGATCAGCCGGCTCCCCGTCACCCGTACCTGCTGCAGGAAGGCGGAGGTCTCCGCCATTCTGCGGTTCGCCGGCGGCCTCCACCTGGTCAGCGGGCGCATCGTGATCGAGGCGGAGCTGGACACCGCCATGGCTGCCCGGCGGCTCAAGCGGGACATCCTGGAGATCTTCGGCCACAGCTCCGAGCTGATCGTGATGGCGCCGGGCGGACTGCGCCGCGGCTCGCGCTACGTGGTGCGCGTGGTCGCGGGCGGTGACCAGCTCGCCCGCCAGACCGGTCTGGTGGACGGCCGGGGCCGCCCGATCCGCGGCCTGCCCCCGCAGGTGGTCTCGGGGGCCACCTGCGACGCCGAGGCCGCCTGGCGGGGCGCCTTCCTCGCGCACGGCTCCCTCACCGAGCCCGGCCGTTCCTCCTCCCTGGAGGTGACCTGCCCCGGTCCCGAGGCCGCGCTCGCCCTGGTCGGCGCCGCCCGCCGGCTGCACATCGCCGCCAAGGCGCGCGAGGTGCGCGGCGTGGACCGGGTGGTCGTCCGGGACGGCGACGCGATCGGCGCGCTGCTCACCCGGCTGGGCGCGCACGAGTCGGTGCTGGCCTGGGAGGAGCGCCGCATGCGCCGCGAGGTGCGGGCCACGGCGAACCGGCTGGCCAACTTCGACGACGCCAACCTGCGCCGCAGCGCCCGCGCCGCCGTCGCGGCCGGCGCCCGGGTGCAGCGCGCGCTGGAGATCCTCGGCGACGACGTGCCCGAGCACCTCGCCGCGGCCGGCCGGCTGCGCATGGAGCACAAGCAGGCCTCCCTGGAGGAGCTGGGCGCGCTCGCCGACCCGCCGCTCACCAAGGACGCGGTGGCCGGACGCATCCGCCGGCTGCTGGCCATGGCCGACAAGCGCGCCCAGGACCTCGGCATCCCCGGCACGGAGGCCAACCTCAGCGAGGAACTGGACGACAAGATCGGCGTCTGACCCGGACGAGTGATCTCTTTCTGACGTCCGGTCAGAGCACCGGCGCCGCCGCCCACTTGGGTGACCGGCGCCGGTTCCGTGTGTCGTGGCGGCGCCCTTGACTCGATCATGTTGTGTCATGAGCCTGGCATCTGTTCGCCGCCGTGGCGGACCTCTTTCAGGGGGGCTCATGAGACGAAGAGCGAGATCGATCCTCGCTGTCGGCACGCTCCTGCTCGGCGGAGCCGGCTTCGCACCTGTCGCCCAGGCACAACCCGCACCGCCCTCGCCCGGTGACCCCGGCGAGGTCAAGGTCTACCGCGCCGACGTCACACGGCAGCAGGTACCCCTGCTGCTGGCGGCGGGGCAGGACGGCCACGAACTCGGCGAGCGGGTGCCCGAACGGGGCACGGCCGCCGTCGAGGTGTACCTCACCGGCGGACAGGCCCGGAAGCTGGAGGAACAGGGCGTCGACCTCACCGAGCACACGCTTCCCGCCCGGGCCGAGAAGCGCGTGGCGGACGCGGCCGAGGGCGTGTTCCGGCCGTACAGCGGCAAGGGCGGCCTCAAGGAGGAGATCCTGCGCACCGCGCAGGAGAACCCCTCCCTCACCAAGGTCGTCTCCATCGGCAAGACGATCCAGGGCAAGGACATCCTCGCCCTGAAACTCACCAAGCAGGCACGCACGACGAAGGACGGCTCCAAGCCGGCCGTCCTCTACATGGCCAACCAGCACGCCCGTGAGTGGATCACGCCGGAGATGACCCGCCGGCTGATGCACCACTACCTGGACCGCTACCGCACCGACAAGCGGATCAAGAGGATCGTCGACACCACCGAGCTGTGGTTCGTCCTCTCCGCCAACCCCGACGGCTACGACCACACGTTCGCCGACGACGCCAACCGCCTGTGGCGCAAGAACCTGCGGGACGTCAACGGCGACGGGGAGATCGGCTCGGGCGACGGCGTCGACCTCAACCGGAACTTCCCCTACAAGTGGGGCTACGACGACGAGGGCTCCTCACCCAGCCCGTCCAGCCAGACCTACCGGGGCGCCTCCCCGGGCTCCGAGCCCGAGACCAAGGCGATCGACGCCTTCCAGAAGCGCATCGGCTTCACCTACGGCATCAACTACCACTCCGCCGCCGAGCTGCTCCTCTACGGGGTCGGCTGGCAGGTGGCCACACCCACCCCCGACGACGTGCTGTACAAGGCACTCGCGGGCACGCCGGACAACTCGGCGATCCCCGGCTACCACCCGCAGCTCTCCTCCGAGCTGTACACCACCAACGGCGAGGCCGACGGTCACGCGGCCAACGTCAACGGCATGGCGATGTTCACCCCGGAGATGTCGACCTGCCAGACGGCCTCCGCGTACGACCCCGACGACGCCTGGGAGCCCGGCGACTGCCGTTCGATCTTCACCTTCCCGGACGACGAGAAGCTGATCCAGCAGGAGTTCGCCAAGAACGTCCCGTTCGCGCTGTCCGTCGCCGAGTCCGCCGCGCATCCCGACCGGCCGTCCTCCGCGGTCGGCCTGGAGGCCGCGGACTTCACCCCGGCGGCCTTCACGACGTCCTACGCGCGCGGTGAGGCTCAAGAGGTCGCCGTCGTGGCCCGCAAGTCGGTGCGCGACAAGGAAATGCGGTACCGGGTGAACGGCGGCCGCACGCACGCCGCGGACCTCAGGGCCTGGCGCGGCGGCGAGCGCTACGGCGGTGAGGACGACCTCTACTTCGACGAGTACCGCGCGAAGGTCCGGCACGCCGGACCCGGCGACCGGGTCGAGGTGTGGTTCACCGGCAAGGCCCGCGGCGGCAAGAAGGTGACCGGCAAGCCCTTCACCTACACCGTGGCCGAGCGGCCCCGCGCGGACGTCCTCGTCGTGTCCGAGGAGGGCGCGAAGGCCACGGCCACCAAGGCGTACCTCGACGCGCTGCGGGCGAACGGACGGAACGCCGTCGTCTGGGACGTGGCCGAGAAGGGCACGCCCGACGCGCTCGGCGTGCTGAGCCATTTCCGCACCGTCGTCCACCACACCGGGGCGGCCGTCCCGGGCGTCACCACCCAGCTCCAGCTGCGGGCCTACCTCAACGAGGGCGGCCGGCTGATCGAGGCGGGCGAGCAGGCCGGCGGCAGCGTCGACCTCGGCGACGGCGTCCTGTCCGACGACTTCAGCCAGTACTACCTGGGCGCCTACTCCCGCACCGCCACCTCCGGGGCCACCGCGTTCACGGGCGCCGGACGCCTCGCCGGCACCGGCGGACCGCTCGGCGACGCGCCCGGGAACCCGCTCGACCGGCCCGGCAGCTTCGCCCTCACCTCCGACGAACTGCCGCCCGCCGCGTACCCGCAGTTCGCGAGCGCCGGCGCCGGGTCGTTCGCCGGCACGGTCAACCCGTACGGGCCGTACGCGGGCTCGTACATGGCGGCCGCCGTGCACACCGACGACGGCTACAAGCGTCTCACCCGCACCGTCGACCTCACCGGTGTCACCGCCGCCGAGCGGCCCACGCTGCGCACCCGCCTGCTGTGGGACACAGAGCCGGGGTACGACAACGTGATCGTCGAGGCGCGCACGGCCGGCGGCGAGGACTGGACGACGCTGCCCGAGGCGGGAGGCGCCACCCGCACCACCGTGCCCGCCGAGTGCGCGGCCGGGTTCTACATCGCCGGGCACCCCTGGCTGGAGCACTACCTGACGCTCGGTGACGACGGCTGCACCGCCACCGGCACCACCGGCGCGTGGAACGCCCTCACCGGGTCCTCCGGCGGCTGGCAGCAGGTGGAGTTCGACCTGAGCGCCTACGCGGGCCGGACGGCCGAGGTGTCGGTCGCCTACGTCACCGACCCGGGCAGCGGCGGCCGGGGCGTCCTCGCCGACGAGGCCTCCCTGGTCACGGGCGGGACCGTCACCGAGACTGAGGGCTTCGAGGAGTCCCTGGGCGCCTGGCGACCCTCCGGGCCGCCTCCGGGCAGCCCGGCCGCGCTGAAGGACTGGACCCGCACCGGTGAGCTGTTCCGGACGTACGCGGCGGTCACGACCGAGGACACCGTGCTGCTGGCCTTCGGCCTGGAGCACCTCACCTCGGCGGCCGACCGGGCGGCACTGCTGAGAAAGGCGCTGGCTGCCGTCCGCGGGTGACGAAGGCGCCGGCGGAACCGGTCAAGGACGGCGGAAAAGGGTGACCGAAGACCGTCGCCCTGGTGCGGTCCGTACCCTACTGGCGGGTACGGACCGCCCTGCCGGGTATGGGACAACTCGATGTCACGGCCGGGGCCCCGGAGAGGTAGGGTCGGCAGTGGTCGGGGACATCCCAAATACAGCTCGCCGGCGTCAGAGCCGGCGTACCAACGAGGAGATCGGTTCGTGACGATCCGCGTAGGCATCAACGGGTTTGGCCGCATCGGTCGGAACTACTTCCGCGCACTGCTGGAGCAGGGCGCCGACATCGAGATCGTGGCCGTCAACGACCTGGGCGACACGGCGACCACCGCGCACCTGCTGAAGTACGACACCATCCTGGGCCGTCTCAAGCAGGAGGTCTCGCACACCGAGGACACCATCACCGTCGGTGACAAGACGATCAAGGTGCTCTCCGAGCGCAACCCCGCCGACATCCCGTGGGGCGAGCTGGGTGTCGACATCGTCATCGAGTCGACCGGCATCTTCACCAAGAAGGAAGACGCCGAGAAGCACATCACCGGCGGCGCGAAGAAGGTCATCATCTCCGCCCCGGCGAAGGGCGAGGACATCACGCTCGTCATGGGCGTGAACCACGAGCAGTACGACGCGGCGAACCACCACGTCATCTCCAACGCCTCCTGCACCACCAACTGTGTGGCGCCGATGGCGAAGGTCCTCGACGAGAACTTCGGCATCGTCAAGGGCCTGATGACGACGGTGCACGCGTACACGAACGACCAGCGCATCCTGGACTTCCCGCACAAGGACCTGCGCCGCGCCCGTGCCGCCGCCGAGAACATCATCCCGACCACTACGGGCGCCGCGAAGGCCACCGCCCTGGTGCTGCCGCAGCTCAAGGGCAAGCTGGACGGCATCGCCATGCGCGTCCCGGTCCCCACCGGCTCCGTCACGGACCTGGTGGTCGAGCTCTCCCGCGAGGTCACCAAGGAAGAGGTCAACGCCGCCTTCCAGAAGGCCGCCGAGGGCGAGCTGAAGGGCTACCTGGAGTACACGGAGGACGCGATCGTCTCCTCCGACATCGTCAACGCCCCGGCGTCCTGCACCTTCGACTCGTCCCTGACCATGGTCCAGGACGGCAAGAGCGTGAAGGTCATCGGCTGGTACGACAACGAGTGGGGCTACAGCAACCGCCTCGTCGACCTGACGGTCTTCATCGGCAACCAGCTCTGATCGTGGAGCGGACGGCCTGATATGAGTGCAGGGCTCGGAAGGCGCGGCGACGCGCCGTCCGGGCCCTGACGCACGTATCGGAACGGTCGCCCTCTTTCGATCACGAGCGATCACGAGCGAACAGGTCGCTGAACACGTTGCTCTAGCAGGGAGCCCCCATGAAGACGATCGACGAACTCCTCTCCGAAGGGGTCGCGGGCAAGCGGGTCTTCGTCCGCGCCGACCTCAACGTGCCGCTGGACGGCACCGCCATCACCGACGACGGCCGCATCCGCGCCGTGGTGCCCACCGTCAAGGCGCTCGCCGACGCGGGCGCCCGGGTGGTCGTCGCCTCGCACCTGGGCCGCCCCAAGGGCGCCCCGGACCCCGCCTTCTCGCTCGCCCCCGCCGCCGCGCGCCTCGGTGAACTCCTCGGCGCCGACGTCGCGTTCGCCACCGACACGGTCGGCGAGTCCGCCTCCTCGACCGTCGCCGGCCTCGCCGACGGCCAGGTCGCCGTCGTCGAGAACCTGCGCTTCAACGCGGGTGAGACGTCCAAGGACGACGCCGAGCGCGGCGCCTTCGCCGACCAGCTGGCCGCCCTCGCCGACGTCTACGTCGGCGACGGCTTCGGCGCGGTGCACCGGAGGCACGCCTCGGTCTTCGACCTCCCGGCCCGCCTGCCGCACTACGCCGGGTACCTCATCGCCACCGAGGTCGGCGTGCTGAAGAAGCTCACCGACGACGTCAGGCGGCCCTACGTGGTCGCCCTCGGCGGGGCCAAGGTCTCCGACAAGCTGGCCGTCATCGACCAGCTGCTCGGCAAGGCCGACCGCATCCTCATCGGCGGCGGCATGGCGTACACCTTCCTCAAGGCCAAGGGGTACGAGGTCGGCTCGTCCCTGCTCCAGGAGGACCAGATCCCGGCCGTCCAGGAGTACCTGGAGCGCGCCGAGAAGAGCGGCGTCGAGCTGGTGCTGCCGGTCGACACCCTGGTCGCCGGAGAGTTCCCCGACATGAAGGCCAAGGCGCCGGGCAACCCCGAGACCGTCGCCGCGGACGCCATGCCGGCCGGGAAGATGGGCCTGGACATCGGCCCGGAGACCCGCAAGCTCTACGCCTCGAAGCTCGCCGACGCCGCCACCGTCTTCTGGAACGGCCCCATGGGCGTCTTCGAGCACCCCGACTACGCCGAGGGCACCAAGGCGGTCGCCCAGGCCCTTCTCGACTCCCCGGGCTTCACCGTGGTCGGCGGCGGGGACTCCGCCGCCGCGGTCCGTACCCTGGGCTTCGACGAGCAGGCATTCGGCCACATCTCGACCGGCGGAGGCGCCTCCCTCGAGTACCTCGAGGGCAAGACGCTCCCCGGCCTCGCAGCACTGGAGGACTGACCCTCAATGACCACCCGTACGCCGCTGATGGCGGGCAACTGGAAGATGAACCTCAACCACCTCGAGGCCATCGCCCACGTCCAGAAGCTCGCCTTCGCCCTGGCCGACAAGGACTACGAGGCCGTCGAGGTCGCCGTCCTGCCGCCGTTCACCGACCTGCGCTCCGTGCAGACCCTGGTCGACGGCGACAAGCTGAAGATCAAGTACGGCGCCCAGGACATCTCGGCCCATGACGGCGGCGCCTACACCGGCGAGATCTCCGGCCCCATGCTGGCCAAGCTGAAGTGCACCTACGTGGCGGTCGGCCACTCCGAGCGCCGCCAGTACCACGCCGAGACCGACGAGGTCGTCAACGCCAAGGTGAAGGCCGCCTTCAAGCACGGCATCACCCCGATCCTGTGCGTCGGCGAGGAGCTGGAGGTCCGCGAGGCGGGCAACCACGTCTCCCACACCCTCGCCCAGGTCGAGGGCGGTCTGAAGGACGTCCCGGCCGAGCAGGCCGAGTCCGTCGTGATCGCCTACGAGCCCGTGTGGGCCATCGGCACCGGCAAGGTCTGCGGCGCCGAGGACGCCCAGGAGGTCTGCGCGGCCGTCCGCGGCAAGCTCGCCGAGCTGTACTCCCAGGAGCTGGCCGACAAGGTCCGGATCCAGTACGGCGGCTCCGTGAAGTCCGGCAACGTCGCGGAGATCATGGCGCAGGCCGACATCGACGGTGCCCTGGTCGGCGGCGCCTCGCTGGACGCCGACGAGTTCGTCAAGATCATCCGCTTCCGCGACCAGTGAGCGGCCGGGGTGCGTCCGCCCGCGGGCGCACCCCGGGGACGGGAGTAGGCCACAGGGCCGATCCGTCGTACTCTTGCGGGGTCCAGTCCCGAGCTGGACCCCGTGTCGTCCATCCGTTTCCGAGGAAGTTGGTCCAGCCGTGGTTCTGGGGTTCTCCATCGCCCTGATCGTCTTCAGCCTGCTGCTGATGCTGCTGGTGCTGATGCACAAGGGGAAGGGCGGCGGCCTCTCCGACATGTTCGGTGGTGGCATGCAGTCGTCCGTCGGCGGCTCCTCGGTCGCCGAGCGCAACCTCGACCGGATCACGGTCGTGATCGGTCTGCTCTGGTTCGCGTGCATCGTGGTGCTCGGCATCACGATGAAGATGAACAACTGACCCGCGCGGCGCGATCCGCCCGCATTCCCCACGTAACGCCCCATGTTCGGTACGCGCAGCTGAGCGCGGCCTATCATGGGGCTTGCGTCTGGATGCGGAGACAGGTAACTCCTATCACTGGACGCGCGTTGGGCCTTACGTAGACTGAGGCGCTCGCAGCGAAGCGGTACGCCGACTCGCTTCGCGGCACCATTACGCAGGGAGTTACGACCGTGGCAAGTGGCAACGCGATCCGGGGGAGCCGGGTCGGGGCGGGGCCGATGGGCGAGGCCGAGCGCGGCGAGTCCGCGCCGCGGCTGCGCGTCTCCTTCTGGTGCTCCAACGGGCACGAGACACAGCCGAGCTTCGCGAGCGACGCGCAGGTGCCCGACACCTGGGACTGCCCACGCTGCGGCTTCCCGGCCGGGCAGGACCGTGACAACCCCCCGGACCCGCCGCGCACCGAGCCCTACAAGACGCACCTCGCCTATGTACGCGAGCGGCGCAGCGACGCGGACGGCGAGGCGATCCTCGCCGAGGCGCTCGCCAAGCTGCGGGGCGAGATCTGACACCCGGCAGGCGCCGGGCTCGTCCGCCTGCCGCAGGGCCGGTTCGCTCCGGACTCTTCCGTCCTCCTCACGACTGATCAATTAGGTTGGGACCAGTCGGCACAGCGGGGACATCCAAGGAAGAAGGCTGAAGTCCGAGATGAACGCAGACGGCCGTAGCAGGCTCAACCAGACGCCCGAGTGGACCGCACTGGCCAAGCACCGTGAGGAGCTCGGCGAGGTGCGGCTGCGCGAGCTGTTCGAGGCCGACCCGGACCGCGGCACCGGCTACACCCTCCGGGTCGGTGACCTGTACGTCGACTACTCCAAGCATCTGGTCACCGACGAGACGCTGCGGCTGCTGCGGGAACTGGCCGCGGCCACGGACGTGTTCGGGCTGCGGGACGCGATGTTCCGCGGGGAGCGGATCAACACCACCGAGGACCGCGCGGTGCTGCACACCGCGCTGCGGGCGCCGAGGGACGCGGTGATCGAGGTCGACGGGGAGAACGTCGTCCCTGCCGTGCACGCGGTCCTGGACCGGATGGCCGACTTCGCCGGCCGGGTCCGCTCGGGCGAGTGGACGGGTCACACGGGCCGGCGGATCCGCAACGTCGTCAACATCGGCATCGGCGGCTCCGACCTGGGCCCGGCGATGGCCTACGAGGCGCTGCGCGCCTACACCGCGCGGGACCTGACGTTCCGGTTCGTCTCCAACGTCGACGGCGCGGACCTGCACGAGGCGATCCGCGACCTGGACCCGGCGGAGACGCTGTTCATCGTGGCGTCGAAGACGTTCACCACGATCGAGACGGTCACCAACGCCACGTCCGCCCGCGCCTGGCTGCTCGACGCGCTCGGCGACGAGAAGGCGGTGGCGCGGCACTTCGTCGCCCTGTCGACCAACGCGGAGAAGGTGTCGGCCTTCGGGATCGACACGGCGAACATGTTCGAGTTCTGGGACTGGGTCGGCGGGCGGTACTCCTACGACTCGGCGATCGGGCTGTCGCTGATGATCGCGATCGGGCCGGACCGGTTCCGGGAGATGCTGGACGGCTTCCGCATCGTCGACGACCACTTCCGCACCGCCCCGCCGGAGGCCAACGCGCCTCTGCTGTTGGGTCTGTTGGGGGTCTGGTACAACAACTTCCACGACGCGCAGTCGCACGCGGTGCTGCCGTACTCGCACTACCTGTCGAAGTTCACCGCCTACCTCCAGCAGCTCGACATGGAGTCCAACGGCAAGTACGTCGGCCGGGACGGACGCGAGGTCGACTGGCAGACCGGACCCGTGGTGTGGGGCACCCCGGGCACCAACGGGCAGCACGCCTACTACCAGTTGATCCACCAGGGCACCAAGCTCATCCCCGCGGACTTCATCGGCTTCGCCGAGCCCGTGGAGGAGCTGAGCGACCGGCTGGCCGCCCAGCACGACCTGCTGATGGCCAACTTCTTCGCCCAGACGCAGGCGCTGGCCTTCGGCAAGACGCCGGACGAGGTGCGCGCCGAGGGCGTGCCCGAGGAACTGGTCCCGCACAAGACCTTCCAGGGCAACCACCCCACCACCACGATCGTCGCCCGGGCGCTCACCCCGTCCGTGCTCGGCCAGCTGGTCGCCCTCTACGAGCACAAGGTGTTCGTGCAGGGCGCGATCTGGAACATCGACTCCTTCGACCAGTGGGGCGTCGAACTCGGCAAGGTCCTCGCCAAGCGCGTCGAGCCCGCCCTCACCGAGGGCGCCGACGTCCCCGGCCTCGACCCCTCGACGAAGGCCCTGGTCGCCGCCTACCGGGAGCTGCGCGGACGCGGCTGACGCTCCGCCAGGGGAGCGGACGGCTGCGCGCCGTCCGCTCCCGTACAATCCCCGGGTCGATGATCACGGCGAGCACTCGGGGGAACACGAAGTGGCACGCACGCCCGGCCGGTGGACCGGCGGCACACTCACGGCACGCGACATCCTGAAGCCGCACAAGGTGGCGGACGCGGTGTTCCACCCGGCGTGGATCCCGCCGTCGCTGGACCCGGCCGTCGACAGGCTCAAGCGCATCCGGGTCGTCGCCGGAGCGGTGGCCTCCATCGGCGTCTACACCGTGCTGGCCGGCGGGTTCGACGTCACGGAGCTGCTGGAGAACGCCCTGACCGCCTCGGCGGTGCTGCTGATCCTCACGCCCTTCACGGTCGGCGTGATGCTCCTCGTCTGGCGGCGCACCGGCTCGCTGCGGCAGTTGAGAAGACCGCTTCTCGACTCCCTGGCGCTGCTCCTGCTGTTCATCGGTTCCGTCGTCGCCCTGGTGCTGCTCGTGCAGACCGTCAACGCCACCCACAACCCCCTCGTCGTCATCGGGGCGGGCATGACGATGATGTGGATGCTCGGCTTCGTCGCCCGGGGAGCCTTCCGGGTGACCGGCAACTTCTTCGGCACCGGCGCCGTGCACCGCTGTCTTCCCGCGCTGCTCGCCACGGTCACCAGCTGGCTAGTGGCGGTCCCCGACCTGGTCACCGGCGATCTGCACGGACTCGGTCTCACGCTCGGAGTCGTCTTCATCCTCGGCGCCCCGGTGACCGTCACCGGCATCGCCCTGCTGGAGACCGGCCGGCTCAGGCGGCGCTACGGCATCCGGCTCGGCGCACACCCGGCCGGTCACCCGCCGGCCCCGGGCCCCGTCCCTCCGATGCCCCCGGGCCCGCCGTCGGGGCACCCGCACCTTCCGCCGCAGGGAAACCCGTTCGGCGCGCCCCAGGGGAACCCGTACGGACCTCCGCCCGGCTCCCCCTACGTCCCGCCGCAGCCGCACCCCGGGAGCGGGTTCGTGCCCGGTCAGGGCGGCGGCAACCCCTACGCCCCCGGAGCCGGCGGGAACCCTTACGCCCCGCACAGCCCCCAGCCCCCGTACGGCCCGTGAGGGCCGCGACCCAGCCCGCTCAGGCCACCGCGCTCAGGGTGTCCGCGAGGCGGCGGCGGGCCGCTCGGGCGGCCGGGACGGCGGCCAGGGCGGCGGCGCCCAGGACGGCTGCCGTGCCCAGCAGCACCAGCAGCGCGGGGGAGGGCAGTCGGGCGATACCCGCGCCGAGGCCGCTCGACCTGCCCTGGGCGTCGATCAGCCAGTGCGCCAGCGGCAGACCCAGCGCGGTGGCGAGGAGCACCGCCGCCAGGGCCGTACCGGCGGTGGCGGTGACCGTGACCCCGGTGATCTGCCGGGGCGACAGGCCGACGGCCTTCAGCGCCAGCAGGTCGCGCTCGCCCTCGCGGACGGTGCCGCCGATCGCCGTCAGCAGCTCCACCAGTCCGATCAGGGCCAGCACCGCGACCAGCCCCAGGACCACCGCGCGCAGCGGCGACAGCCCGTCCGCCGGGTTGGCCACGGTGTGCACGTCCAGATGGCCGCGGCCCTCCGCCGCGAGCCTGGCCGCCACCTGAGCGGGGTCCGCGCCGGGTTCGAGACGGATCTGGTAGAGGCCGGGCCGCATCTCAGGGTCGTTGGCGCGGAGGGTGTCGAGGGAGGTGGAGATGACCCGTCCCGCGTTCTCCGGCTCGATGCTGCGGCCCACGATGTGCAGGATCTGCGGGCGGTCCCCGACGGTCATCCGCACCCAGTCGCCCACCCGGACGTGCAGCAGGTCGAGCAGCCCCTGTCCGGCCACCGCCTCGTCCGGACCGTGCGCCGGCCTGCCCTCCGCCAGCGCGAACGGGTACGGGTCCTCGTGCGTGCCGTACCCGCGCAGGGCGATCGTCGCGGTCTGTCCGGGGACCAGCGCGGCCACCTCCACGCCCGGGTGGGCGGCGGCGACCTGCGGGTCGCTCTCCAGCAGCTCCCGCACCTCCCCGTCGTCCAGCGAGGCGTCCGTGCGCACGCTGAGCGCCGCCGGCAGCCCGATCCGCTCGGGTGCGCTGTGGAAGCGGTCGATCGTCGTCCACGCGCTCAGCGCCACCACGATCAGCAGCAGCGGCAGCGCCAGCCTGGCCACCGCGCCCAGCGACCGCGGCCTCCGGGTGAACGCCTTGTGCCAGCCCAGCACCAGTGCCGGAGGCATCCGCGCGCCCAGCGCCCGGCGCGCCGCCCCGCTCAGCCGGCCCGCCGGAGCGGCCGCCGGACGCGGCACCGGCACCGGCGGCACCCGGCCCGCCCGCCAGGCGGCCAGCCCGGTCGTCGCGCCGATGAACAGCACCGCCCCCACCGGCACCACGAACAGCGCGGCCGTGTGCCCGGGCAGCCCCTGCCACACGTCCACCGCGTCCCCGAGCCGCCCCGGGACGGAACCGCCGAGCGCCTCGGTGAGCGCGGCGGCGGCCACCGCGCCGAGCAGGGCGTAGCCGAGGTGCTGGATCAGGAAGACGCGCACCACCTGGCCGGGGGTGAAGCCGATCGCCTTGAGGACGGAGATGTCCCGCAGATGCCCCCGGATGCGGGTGGTGATCGCGCCGTGCACGGCGAATCCGGCGGCGACCAGCGCGCCCAGCCCGAACAGGCCCAGCACCTGCCCCAGCAGCCGGTTGTCGCCCTGCGCCTCGGCGCGCGCCTGCTGCCAGGTCGCCACCTCGCCGATCGCCCCGGCGCCCAGCTCGGTCACCGCCCGCTGCACGGCGTACCCGGTGTCGCCCGGGTCGGCCAGCCGCAGCCCGATCACCTGCCCGTCCGGGTCCGGCACCGCCGACGGCAGCGCCCACACCAGGCCCGCCCGTTCGCCCGGCCGGAACCGCGGTTCGGCGCTGTCGGCGACGCCGACCACGGTGAACTGCCGCGCGGTGCCGGGCACGGTGAGGGTGTCGCCGGGGGCGGTGAGCAGGGCGCGGGCCAGGTTGCTCTCCAGCACCACGCCGTCGGGCGTCGCCGGGTCCAGCCAGTGCCCGGAGGTGAGGATCGGGCGGCCCACCTCGGGCCGGTCCCGGGTGCCGCGCACCTCGGCGAAGGCCCGGCCGCCCTGCGAGGCGAGGGTGAGCGAGGAGGTGGGGTAGGGGCCGGCGACCGACCGCACCCCCTCCAGGCCGGTGAGCCTGTCCGCGTCGGCGGAGGCGGTGGTGTGGAGGGTGACGTGGGCGCCGTGCGCCTGGGTGAAGACGCGCTGCCAGGGGTTGGTGGCGTACCCGAACAGGGCCGTGGCCAGCAGCAGGGACACCACGATGCCCGCGGTGGCGAGCACCAGGAACAGCGCCTCGCCACGGTGCGTGCGCAGATCGAAGTGCGCCCAGCGCAGAGTCGCTCGCACCGGCCTCAGCCCTTCGCGGGTCGGTCGTGGACGCGCATGTCAGTCCCTGAGCTCCAGCACGCCGGACGCGCCGGCCCTGCGCGGGGGCGGGCCCGCGTCGAGGGTGGCGTCGTCGGCTATCCGGCCGTCGAAGAACGAGATCACCCGGTCCGCGGCGCTCGCCAGCCGGGCGTCGTGCGTGACCAGCAGGATCGTCTGCCCGCGCTGGTGGAAGCGGGACAGCAGCCGCATCACCTCACGCGTGCCCCTGCTGTCCAGGCTGCCCGCGGGCTCGTCGGCCAGCAGCAGCGGAGGGTGGTTGACCAGCGCCCGGGCCAGGGCGACCCGCTGCTGCTCACCGCCGGACAGCTCGCCCGGCATGCTCCGCTCCTTGCCCTCGAGGCCCAGCTCGGCGAGCAGTTCCCGGCGCCCGGCGCGGGCCTTCTTCGGCGGGACCCCGGCGAGCAGCGCGGGCAGCTCCACGTTGTCCGCCACCGACAGGTCGGAGACCAGGTTGAAGAACTGGAAGACGATTCCGATGCGCCGCCGCCGCTCCACCGCCCAGCGCGCCTCGCTCCAGCCGTCGGCGCGCTCGCCGTCCAGCCAGATGGAGCCCTCGTCCGGCCGCTGGAGCCCGCCGAGCAGATGCAGCAGCGTCGACTTGCCCGCGCCCGAGGGACCGGTGACCGCCACGAACTCGCCGCGGGTCACCCGCAGGTCGACGCCGCGCACGGCGTGTGCCGGGGCGCCCTCGCCGTGGTGGGTCTTGACCAGGCCTTCGGCGCGCAGCAGGGGAGCGTCGCTCTCACTCACCGAAGCTCCTCCAGCTCTTCCTGACACCGCTCCAGCCAGTCGAGATCGGCCTGCAGGTGCAGCATCGCGCCCTCGATCAGCAGATGGGAGATGCGGTTGTCCCGGTCCTCGGCGGCGGCCAGTTTCGACAGCTGCCGCATGGTGTTCAGATACTGGCGGCGCTGGCGGTTGATCAGGGAGATCTGGTCCGCCAGACCGGTCTGCGGGGCCAGGGCCAGCTTCATGAAGAACTCGTCCCGCACCCGCGGCTCGTCCGCCGTCTCCTCGTACCAGGCGCGCAGCGCCTCGTGCCCGGCCTCGGTGAGGTGGTAGACCTTCTTGTTCGGCCGGCTCGACTGCTCGATGGCCTCGCCCTCGATCAGCCCCGTCTTCTCGAGGCGGCCGAGGGTGACGTAGATCTGGCCGACGTTCGGCTGAGGGTACGCGGCGCCCAGCAGTTGCTCAAGGTCCTGCTTGAGCTCGTAACCGTGCGCCGGGCCGCGGGCGAGCAGCGCCAGGAGGGGCAGCCGCACTCGTGCTCTCCTCCTCGCGCTCCTGGGTAATGTGCCGCAGGACCTAGTATCGCCCATACCTAACGGGTATACATGGCCTCTGACCCCGGCAAGGGTGCCCGGGTGCCGGTGTACAGGGAGGAACCTATGCGGTGGATCCATGCCGCGGGTAGGGGCCTTCTCGTCCTGATCGTCGTTCTGACCGGTTACGTCGCCTCCGGAGCGAGCGCCGACGAGGGCCCCGGGGACGGGCGCGGGCCGCTCACCCTGGCCACCGCCGGGGACCTCACCGGTTACCTCGGCTCCGTCCTCGACGGCTGGAACCGCACCCACCCCGGCGAGGAGGTCACCCTCGTCGAACTGCCCGACTCCGCCGACGAGACCCGCGCGCAGATGATCACCGATCTGCGGGCCGGCGAGGGCGGCCGCTTCGACGTGCTGAACATCGACGTCAGCTGGACCTCGGAGTTCGCCGCCGCCGGCTGGATCCGCCCGCTGCCCCGCGACCGGTTCCCGCTGGACACGTTCCTGCCGCGGGTCGTCGACACGGCCACCTACGACGACCGGCTCTACGCCGTCCCGTACGTGACCAACGCCGGGCTGCTGCTGTACCGCAAGGACGTCCTCGACGAGGCGGGCGTCCCGCCGCCGCGCACCTGGGCCGAACTGGAGCGGGCCGCGAAGACCCTCGCCCCGGCGCGCGGACTGGACGGCTACGCGGGCCAGTTCCTCCCCTACGAGGGGCTCACCGTGAACGCGGCCGAGGCGGTCTACTCGGCGGGCGGCACCATCCTCGGCGACGAGGGCGAACGCGTCACCGTGGACTCCCGGGCGGCCCGCGAGGGCATCGGCTTCCTGGCCCGCGGGGTCCGCGAGGGCTGGATCCCGCGGGAGGCGCTGGCGTACAAGGAGGAGGAGTCCAAGCGGGCCTTCCAGGACGGCCGGCTGCTCTTCCTGCGCAACTGGCCCTACGCGTACGTCGCCGCCTCCGCCCCGGGCTCGGAGGTCGCGGGGAAGGTCGGCGCCGTGCCCCTGCCGGGACCGGACGGCCCCGGGACCAGTGTGCTCGGCGGGTCCAACCTGGCCGTCAGCACCCATGCCGAACATCCCGACTCCGCCGCCCGCCTGCTCGCGTACCTCACCGGTGAGCGGGTGCAGCGCCAGGTGCTCACCCGCGGCGCGCTGCCGCCCGTGCGGGCCGATCTCTACGACGACCCGGAGCTGGTCCGCCGCTTCCCGTACCTGCCGACCCTGCGCGAGAGCGTGCTGGCCGCCGCGCCGCGGCCCAAGAGCCCGCGCTACGACCAGGTGAGCCTGGTGGTGCAGGCGGTCGTGCACGACGCGATGAGCGGGCGGCAGACGCCCGAGGCCGCGGTGCGCCGGCTGGCGGCGGAACTGGCCGCCGTCTCCTCCCGCTGACCCCGTTCCTAGTTACTTGTTAGGTAACGCGCACATCTCGTTCGCGTCCGAATCGCCCCCCTTCGCCCTGGCCTGTACCGCGTAACATCCCGGTCGCTTACGCACGTTCATTGACACCGGCTGTTCACCGCTACCTAACATGCATGCATAACAAGCAGCGCTCCTCACAGACAGGTTCATTTGGGGTGAACAGGCACCATTGGTGGCGTGACGCGGTGATCTACCAGGTGTACGTCCGCAGCTTTCTGGACAGCACCGGGGACGGCATCGGCGATCTCGCCGGAGTCAGGGCGGGACTCCCGTACCTGAGAAAGCTCGGCGTGGACGGGATATGGCTCAGCCCGTTCTACCCCTCGCCCCAGCACGACCACGGCTACGACGTGGCCGACTACCGCGACGTCGACCCGGTCTACGGCGACCTCGACGAGTTCGACCGGCTGGTGGCCTCCGCCCACCGCCTCGGCATCCGGGTGCTGCTCGACATCGTGCCCAACCACTGCTCCAGCGAGCACCCGTGGTTCCGTGAGGCCCTGGCCGCCGCACCCGGCAGCCCCGAGCGCGCCCGCTTCCACTTCGCCGACGGCCGCGGCCCCGACGGCAGCGAGCCGCCCAACAACTGGCACGCCATGTTCGGCGGCCCCGCCTGGACCCGCGTCACCGAGGCGGACGGCCGCCCCGGCCAGTGGTACCTGCACATGTTCACGCCCGAGCAGCCCGACTGGAACTGGCGCAACCCCGAGGTCGCCGACGAGTTCGACCAGGTCCTGCGGTTCTGGCTGGACCGGGGCGTCGACGGCTTCCGCATCGACGTCGCCGCGGGACTCTTCAAGCACCCCGAACTGCCCGACTCCCCGGACCCCGAGGCCGACGCCCGCACGCGCGACTCGGTCAACCCCCTCGCCTGGAACCAGCCCGAGGTGCACGACGTGTGGCGGCACTGGCGCGCGGTGTGCGAGGAGTACACCGCCCGGGACGGCCGCGAGCGACTCCTGGTCGGCGAGGTATCCGTGCCCTCCGCCCGCGAGCACGCCAAGTACGTCCGTCCGGACGAGCTCCACCAGGCGTTCTTCTTCGACCTGCTCGGCGCGCCCTGGGACGCCGACGCCTTCCGCAAGGTCATCTCCGAGGCCATGCAGGACATCGCCGGCACCGGCTCCACGGTCACCTGGGTGCTCAACAACCACGACCAGGTGCGCACCGTCACGCGCTACGGCGAACCCGCCGAGGGCAGCGGACTCGGCGCCGCCCGCGCCCGCGCCGCCGCTCTGCTGATGCTGGCGCTGCCCGGCGCCGCGTACATCTACCAGGGCGAGGAGCTGGGCCTGCCGGAGGTCGTCGACCTGCCCGACGACGTGCTCACCGACCCCATCTTCCGGCGCACCGGCAGCCGCGCCCGCATCCGCGACGGCTGCCGGGTGCCGCTGCCCTGGTCCGGACAGGCCTCGCCGTTCGGCTTCACCTCCGGCGCCGAGGGCGCCAAGCCCTGGCTGCCGCAGCCCGAGTACTTCGCCGAGTACGCCACCCACCGCGCCCTCGCCGACACCCGCTCCTCCTGGCACCTCTACCGCGACGGCCTGCAACTGCGTTCCGCCCTGCAGCAGTTGGGCGAGGGCACGCTGCGCTGGCTGGACACCCAGCCCGGCGTCCTCGCCTTCGCCCGCGGCGACGACCTCGTCTGCGCCGTCAACTTCGGCACCGCGCCCGTACCCGCCCCGGTCCCCGGCACCCCGCTGCTCTCCAGCGGTCCCTGCCGGCCCGGGGAGCTCCCCGGCTCCACCGCCGCCTGGTGGATCGACGGCTCCTGAGAAGCACACCTCGGCCGACACCCGTCCGAGAAGCACGCCCCGGCCAACCCCGTTCTCCCGAAGGGACATCGATGATGATGCGACGACGTACCACCCTGCTCGCCGGATGCACCGCCCTCGTCCTCGCGCTCGGCGCGACCGCCTGCGGAGGCGGCGAGCCCGTCGCGGCCGGCGGCGGCGACAAGGCGCTCGGCGGCCAGACCGTCACCGTGGCCGGTGTCTGGTCCGGCAGCGAGCAGAAGAACTTCCAGAAGGTGCTCGACGCCTTCACCGAGAAGACCGGAGCCAAGACCCAGTTCGTCTCCACCGGAGACAACGTCTCCACCGTCGTGGGCAGCAAGATCGAAGGCGGCAACGCCCCCGACGTCGTGATGGTCCCGCAGGTCGGTGTGCTCAAGCAGTTCGCCGGGCAGGGCTGGCTGAAGCCGCTGGACAAGAAGGTGCAGTCCGCCGTCGGCGCCAACTTCGCCGAGGTGTGGCAGAACTACGGCAGCGTCGACGGCACCCTGTACGGCCTCTACTTCAAGGCCGCCCACAAGTCGACCGTCTGGTACAGCCCCGAGGCGCTCGAGCAGGCCGGAGTCGCCGAGCCCAGGTCCTACGACGAGATGCTGAAGAACGGCCGGACCATATCCGACTCCGGGCTCGCCGCCTTCTCCGTCGCCGGCCAGGACGGCTGGACCCTCACGGACTGGTTCGAGAACGTCTACCTCTCCCAGGCCGGACCCGAGAAGTACGACGCCCTCGCCGCCCACGAGATCAAGTGGACCGACCCGACCGTGGTCGACGCGCTCACCACCCTCGGCAAGCTGTTCAAGGACAAGCAGCTCATCGCGGGCGGCCAGAAGGGCGCCCTGAACACCGACTTCCCCGGCTCGGTGGAGAAGGTCTTCGGACCGAAGGCCGAGGCCGCCATGGTGTACGAGGGCGACTTCGTGGCCGGCGTCGCCAAGGACCAGTTCGGCCGGACCATCGGCACCGACGCGAACTTCTTCCCGTTCCCGCCGGTCGGCGGCGGTGAGGCGCCCGTGGTCAGCGGTGGCGACGCGGCCGTCGTCCTCAAGGACGGCAAGAACAGCGAGGCCGGCATGGCGCTCGTCGAGTACCTGGCGAGCCCCGAGGCCGCGGCCGTCTGGGCCGAGGCCGGCGGCTTCCTCTCCCCGAACAAGAAGCTCGACCTGTCCTCCTACGGCGACGACGTCACCCGCGCCACCGCCGAGTCCCTGGTCAAGGCCGGCGACTCGGTCCGCTTCGACATGTCCGACCAGGCCCCCGCCGCCTTCGGCGGCACCAAGGGCGCCGGCGAGTGGAAGATCCTCCAGGACTTCCTGCGTGACCCGTCCGACCCGAAGAAGACCGCGGCCGAGCTCGAGAAGGCCGCCGCCAAGGCCTACGGGAACTGACGGCCATGACCGCCACAGTCGTGAAAAGGGCGACCCCGCCCGCCCCCGCGCGCCCCGACGGCGCGCGCGGGCGGCGCCTGCGCCGGCGCGGCCGGATCGTCGCCCTGCTGTTCGCGCTCCCCGCGCTGCTGCTGCTCGGCGCGCTGGTCGTCTACCCGGTGCTGTTCTCCGTCGGGCGCAGCTTCTTCGACGCCACCGGCACCGACTTCGTCGGCGGCGAGAACTACGCCGAGATGTTCCGCGACCCGGCGACCCTCAAGGCCATCCGCAACACGGCCATCTGGGTCGTGGTCGCCCCGACCCTGCTCACCGGCCTCGGACTGATCCTCGCCGTGCTGGTGGAGAAGGTGCGCTGGGCCACCGCCTTCAAACTGCTGCTGTTCATGCCGATGGCGGTGTCGTTCCTCGCCGCCGGCATCATCTTCCGGCTCGCCTACGACGAGGACCCCGACAAGGGCGTCCTCAACGCGGCCGTCGTCTCCGTCCACGACGCCTTCACCGGCAGCTCCTCCTACCCGACCGCCCGCCCCCGCGACGGAGAGGGCCTCACCAGGGAACCGGACGGCTCCTACGTCACCGCCGCGGACGTCTCGCCCGGCGGCACGGCGGCGCTCGGCCTGGTCGGCGTGGCCCCCAAGGACCTGCCCGGCGAGGCCGGACCCGCGTCCGGGGCGGCGTCGGACACCGCCGCACCGGACGAGGTGCGCGGCGTGGTGTACCTGGACTTCACGCCCGGCGGAGGAGGGGAGCCGGGCGTGGTCGACCGCGAGGAGAGCGGACTGCCCGGCGTGACCGTCGAGGCGGTGCGCGACGGGAAGACGGTCGCGAGCACCACCACCGCGTCCGACGGCTCCTTCCGCTTCACCGGCCTCGACGACGGCGCGTACGCGCTGAAGCTGCCCCCGGACAACTTCGCCCCGCCCTACGAGGGCGTCTCCTGGCTCGGCCCGGCGCTGGTCACCCCGGCGATCATCGGGGCGTACCTGTGGATCTGGACCGGGTTCGCGATGGTGCTGATCGGGGCCGGTCTGTCCACGCTGCCCCGGGACGCGCTGGAGGCGGCGCGGATGGACGGCGCCAATGAGTGGCAGATCTTCCGCAGGATCACCGTCCCGCTGCTCGCGCCGGTCCTGACCGTGGTGTTCGTGACGCTGGTGATCAACGTGATGAAGGTGTTCGACCTCGTCTACATCATCGCGCCCGGACCCGTGCAGGAGGACGCGACCGTCCTCGCCACCCAGATGTGGCTGGTGTCCTTCGGCGGCGGCAACAACCAGGGGCTGGGCAGCGCGCTCGGCGTCCTGCTGCTGCTCCTGGTCGTCCCGGCCATGGTGTTCAACGTCCGCCGCTTCAAGAGGAGTCAGCGATGAACGTGATCCGTCGCGGCCTGGGCAACGCGGTGGTGCAGGCCTTCCTGGTGGTGATCGGGCTGGTCTGGATGACCCCGCTGGCCGGTCTGTTCCTGTCGTCGCTGCGGTCCGCGGAGGACACCGCGAAGGGCGGCTGGTGGACCGTGTTCACCAGTCCCGGGCAGCTGTCCTTCGACAACTACTCGGCGCTGCTGGACAACTCCGGGATCACGCAGGCGTTCTGGAACACCGTGCTGATCTCGGTGCCGACCACCGTGCTCGTCGTGGTGATCGCCGCGCTCGCCGGATACGCCTTCGCCTGGCTGGAGTTCCCCGGGCGGGACACGGTGTTCCTCGCCGTGGTGGCGCTGCTGGTGGTGCCCGTGCAGATCGGTCTGCTGCCGGTCGCCAAACTCTTCGGCCAGCTCGGCCTGTTCGGGACCATCCCGGGCGTGGTGCTGTTCCACGTGGCGTACGGGCTGCCGTTCGCGGTGTTCCTGCTGCGGAACTACTTCGCGGAGATGCCGAAGGAGATGCTGGAGGCCGCGCGGATGGACGGCGGCAACGAGTGGCGGATCTTCACCCGGCTGGTGCTGCCGGTGGGGCGGCCGGCGATCGCCAGCCTCGCCATCTTCCAGTTCCTGTGGGTGTGGAACGACATGCTGGTGGCGCTGCTGTTCGCGGACAGTTCGTCGCAGCCGCTGACCGTGGAACTGCAGTCGCAGATCCGGCAGTTCGGCAGCAACGTGGACGTGCTGGCGCCGGGGGCGTTCCTGTCGCTGGTGGTGCCGGTGGCGGTGTTCTTCGCGTTCCAGCGGCACTTCGTCCAGGGGGTCATGGCGGGGTCCGTGAAGTAGGGGGTGGGGCGGGGAGGTTTTCGCCCCTCCGCCCCTTCCCATCCCTGGGGGCTGCGCCGCTCGCCCCCTGACGGCCCTTCGGGCCTTGTCCTCAAACGCCGGGCAGGCCGGACGTGAGACGTCAGGCCGTCGCCGGCGGGTACAGCGTCCTCGGGAGCTGGGACGCCGCAGCCGCGTCCAGGAGCCACAGGGTGCGGGTGCGGCCGTACGCTCCTGCTGCCGGGGCCTGGATCTCGCCCGCGCCGGAGAGGGCGATGGCCGCCGCCTCCGCCTTGTCCTCGCCCGCCGCCAGGAGCCACACCTCGCGGGCCGCCCGGATCGCGGGGAGGGTGAGGGTGACCCGGGTGGGCGGGGGCTTGGGGGCGCCGTGGACGCCGACCACCGTGCGTTCCGTCTCGCGGACCGCGGGCAGTTCGGGGAACAGCGAGGCCACATGCGTGTCCGGACCCACGCCCAGCATCAGGACGTCGAAGACCGGCACCGGACCGTGGTCCTCCGGGCCCGCCGCCGCGGCCAGCTCCGCCGCGTAGGCGGCGGCCGCCGCCTCCACGTCCGAACCGTGCGGGCCGTCCGACGCGGGCATGGCGTGCACGCGCTTCGGGTCCAGCGGCACCGCGTCCAGCAGCGCCTCGCGGGCCTGGGTGACGTTGCGGTCCGGGTCGCCCTCGGGCAGGAACCGCTCGTCGCCCCACCACAGGTCCAGGCGCGACCAGTCGATCGCGTCCCGGGCCGGGGCGGCGGCCAGCGCGGCGAGCAGGCCGTTGCCGTTGCGGCCACCGGTCAGCACGACGGACGCCTCGCCCCGCGAGGACTGCGCGTCCACGATCCTGGTGATCAGCCGGGCCGCCGCGGCCTGCGCCATCAGCTCCTTGTCCCGGTGCACGACCAGCTGGGGTGCCGTACTCACTTCGCCGCCGCCCTCTTCACCGGTGCCTCCGCCGTCGCTTCGGCCGCGGGACCTTTCGCAACCGACTCGACGGGAGCGGGGACGGCCTCCCGTTCCCCGGCGTTCCGTCCGCCCGCGTCCCGTTCTCCTTTGGCCGGCGCGTCACCGCCGTTCTCCTGCTTCAGCCGCTCCACGCCGTAGCGCAGGGCCGACGCGTAGGTGTCGTCCGGGTCCAGCCGGCGCAGCTCCTCCGCGATCAGCTCCGCGGTGTCCCGGCGCTTGAGCGCCACCGCCCGCTTCGGCTGGCCCTGGACGGCCAGCGTCGCCAGCGAGCCGTCGGCGCGGTCCAGCACGATCGGGCCGCAGTCGGTGTCCATGCGGACCGCCGTGAGACCCGGCCCCGCGGAACGGGTGCGCCGCACGGGGACGTCCAGCCGGTCGGCGAGCCACATCGCCAGCAGCTCGCAGCTCGGGTTGAACTCCTCGCCCTCCACCTCGACGGCCTGCACCTGGCAGGCGACCTGGTCCAGCGCGGCGGCCAGCATCGAACGCCACGGCGTGATGCGGGTCCACGACAGGTCCGTGTCGCCGGGGGTGTAGGCGTCGGCGCGGGCGGCCAGCTCCTTCACCGGCTGCTCGCAGGCGTAGGTGTCGGTCACCCGGCGCTGGGCCAGCGCGCCCAGCGGGTCGTTCGCCGGGTCCAGCGGCGCGTTGACCGGCCACCACACCACCACCGGGGCGTCGGGGAGCAGCAGCGGCAGCACCACCGACTGGGCGTGGTCGACGACCTCGCCGTGCAGCCGGAGCACCACCGTCTCGCCGGTGCCGGCGTCCGCGCCGACCCGCACCTCGGCGTCCAGACGCGACTGCGTCCGGTCGCGCGGGGAGCGGGAGACGCGCTTGATGACCACCAGGGTCCGCGAGGGGTGCTCGCGTGAGGCGTCACCGGCCGCCTTCAGGGCGTCGTAGGCGTTCTCCTCGTCCGTCACGATGACCAGGGTCAGCACCATGCCGACGGCCGGCGTGCCTATGGCCCGCCGCGCCTTCACCAACGCCTTGTTGATCTTGCTGGCCGTGGTGTCCGTGAGGTCTGTCTTCATGGCCGGCGCCAGCTCCGTCCGTCTCGCTCGAGCATTTCGTCCGCCTCGACGGGTCCCCAGGTGCCGGCCTGGTACTGGGCCGGCTTGCCGTGCGCGTCCCAGTACTCCTCGATCGGGTCGAGGATCTTCCAGGACAGCTCGACCTCCTCCGTGCGCGGGAAGAGGTTGGAGTCGCCCAGCAGGACGTCGAGGATCAGCCGCTCGTACGCCTCCGGGCTGGACTCGGTGAACGACTCGCCGTACGCGAAGTCCATCGACACGTCCCGGATCTCCATCGACGTGCCCGGCACCTTCGAGCCGAACCGCACCGTGACACCCTCGTCCGGCTGGACACGGATCACGATGGCGTTCTGGCCGAGCTCCTCGGTGGCCGTGGTGTCGAACGGGGAGTGCGGAGCACGCTGGAAGACCACCGCGATCTCCGTCACCCGGCGGCCGAGCCGCTTGCCGGTGCGCAGATAGAAGGGGACGCCCGCCCAGCGGCGGTTGTCGATGCCCACCTTGATCGCCGCGTAGGTGTCGGTCTTGGAGGCCGGGTCGATGCCCTCCTCCTCCAGGTAACCGATGACCTTCGCACCGCCCTGCCAGCCGGCCGCGTACTGCGCGCGCACGGTGTCCCGGCCCAGGTCCTTCGGCAGCCGCACGGCGCCGAGCACCTTGGTCTTCTCCGCGGCCAGCGCGTCCGCGTCGAAGGAGGCGGGCTCCTCCATGGCGGTGAGGGCGAGCAGCTGCAGCAGGTGGTTCTGGATGACGTCGCGGGCGGCGCCGATGCCGTCGTAGTAGCCGGCCCGGCCGCCGATGCCGATGTCCTCGGCCATGGTGATCTGCACATGGTCCACGAAGGACCGGTTCCAGATCGGCTCGAACATCGTGTTGGCGAAACGCAGCGCCAGGATGTTCTGGACGGTCTCCTTGCCCAGGTAGTGGTCGATCCGGAAGACCTGCTCCGGCGCGAACACCTCGTGGACGATGGCGTTCAGCTCTTCGGCCGACTTCAGGTCGTGCCCGAACGGCTTCTCGATGACCGCGCGCCGCCAGGAGCCGCCCGTCTGGTCCGCGAGGCCGTGCTTCTTCAGCTGCTGGATGACCACCGGGAAGGACCGCGGGGGCACCGACAGGTAGAAGGCGAAGTTGCCGCCCGTGCCCTGCGCCTTGTCCAGTTCCTCGATCGTGCCGCGCAGCCGCTCGAAGGACTCGTCGTCGTCGAAGGTGCCCTGCACGAAGCGCATGCCCTGGATGAGCTGCTGCCAGACCTCCTCACGGAAGGGGGTGCGGGCGTGCTCCTTGACCGCGTCGTGGACCTCCTGCGCGAAGTCCTCGTTCGCCCACTCCCGGCGGGCGAAGCCCACCAGCGAGAAGCCCGGCGGCAGCAGCCCCCGGTTGGCGAGGTCGTACACGGCCGGCATCAGCTTCTTGCGCGACAGGTCACCCGTGACGCCGAAGATGACCAGGCCCGACGGCCCCGCGATACGCGGGAGCCGTCGGTCCGCCGGGTCACGCAGCGGATTGCTGCTCGACAAGGTCTCAGCCCTCCGAGGGGGCGAGGCGCTGGAGCTCCGCCTCGGTCGACTTCAGCAGGTCGTTCCAGGACGCCTCGAACTTGTCGACGCCCTCGTCCTCCAGAAGCTGCACGACCTCGTCGTAGGAGATGCCGAGCCGCTCGATCGCGTCCAGGTCGGCGCGCGCCTGCTCGTAGGTGCCGGAGACCGTGTCGCCCCGGATGTCGCCCTGCTCCTCGGTGGCGAACAGCGTCGCCTCCGGCATGGTGTTCACCGTGTTCGGCGCCACCAGCTCGTCGACGTACATCGTCGCCTTGTACGCCTTGTCCTTCACACCGGTGGACGCCCACAGCGGACGCTGCTTGTTGGCGCCCTCGCGCTCCAGCGCGGCCCAGCGGTCGGTGGAGAAGACCTCCTCGTACGCCTGGTAGGCCAGGCGCGCGTTGGCGATGGCGGCCTTGCCGCGCAGCGCCTTGGCCTCGTCCGTGCCGAGCGCGTCGATCCGCTTGTCGATCTCGGTGTCCACGCGGGACACGAAGAAGGACGCCACGGAGTGGATCTTCGACAGGTCCAGGCCGCGGGCCTCGGCCTTCTCCAGGCCGGTCAGGAACGCGTCCATCACCTTGCGGTAGCGCTCCAGGGAGAAGATCAGCGTGACGTTGACGCTGATGCCCAGGCCGATGACCTCGGCGATGGCCGGGATGCCCGCCTCGGTCGCCGGGATCTTGATGAGGGTGTTCGGCCGGTCCACCAGCCAGGCGAGCTGCTTGGCCTCGGCGACCGTCGCGCGGGTGTCGTGCGCCAGGCGCGGGTCCACCTCGATGGACACCCTGCCGTCCTGGCCGTCGGTGGCGTCGAAGACCGGGCGCAGGATGTCGGCGGCGTCACGGACGTCCGCCGTGGTGATCATCCGGATGGCCTCCTCGACGGTCACCTTCCGGGCCGCGAGGTCGGTGAGCTGCGTGTCGTAGCCGTCGCCCTCGGAGATCGCCTTCTGGAAGATCGTCGGGTTGGTGGTGACGCCCACGACGTGCTGCTGGTCGATCAGCTCCGCCAGGTTGCCGGACGTGATCCGCTTGCGCGACAGGTCGTCCAGCCAGATCGCGACGCCCTCGTCGGAAAGGCGCTTCAGTGCGTCTGTCATGGAAATTCCATCTCCTACGTGTCGTATATGAGCGTCAGCGCCGGGCGGCGGCGATCGATTCCCGTGCGACGGCGGCCACGTTGTCGGCGGTGAAGCCGTACTCCTGGAACAGCACCTTGCCGTCGGCGGAGGCGCCGAAGTGCTCCAGCGAGACGATGCGGCCGGCGTCGCCCACGTACTTGTGCCAGGTGAGGCCGATCCCCGCCTCGACGGCCACACGCGCCTTCACGGACGGCGGCAGGACGCTGTCCCGGTACCCCTGGTCCTGCTCCTCGAACCACTCCACGGAGGGCATGGACACCACGCGCGTCGGCACGCCGTCGGCCTGGAGCCGCTCACGCGCCTCGACGGCGACGTGCACCTCGGAACCGGTGGCGATCAGGACGACCTCGGGCTCGCCGCCCTCGGCCTCGAACAGCACGTAGCCGCCGCGGGCCGCGTCCTCGTTGGGCTCGTACGTCGGCACGCCCTGACGGGTGAGCGCCAGACCGTGCGGGGCGCCCTTGCCGAACTCCTTTGTCCAGCGCTTGAGGATCTCGCGCCAGGCGATCGCGGTCTCGTTCGCGTCGGCCGGGCGGACCACGTTCAGGCCCGGGATGGCGCGCAGCGACGCGAGGTGCTCGACCGGCTGGTGGGTCGGGCCGTCCTCGCCGAGACCGATGGAGTCGTGCGTCCACACGTACGTCACCGGCAGGTGCATCAGCGCCGACAGACGGACGGCGTTGCGCATGTAGTCCGAGAACACCAGGAAGGTGCCGGCGTAGATGCGGGTGTTGCCGTGCAGAGCGATGCCGTTCATCTCCGCGGCCATGGCGTGCTCGCGGATGCCGAAGTGGATCGTGCGGCCGTACGGGTTCGCCTCCGGCAGCGGGTTGTCCGCCGGGAGGAAGGACGACGTCTTGTCGATCGTGGTGTTGTTGGAGCCGGCGAGGTCGGCCGAGCCGCCCCAGAGTTCCGGGATCACCGCGCCGAGCGCCTGCAGCACCTTGCCGGAGGCGGCGCGGGTGGCGACGCCCTTGCCCGGCTCGAACACCGGCAGCGCGTCCTGCCAGCCCTCGGGCAGCTCGCCCGCGGCGATGCGGTCGTACTCGGCGGCGCGCTCCGGGTTGTTGTCCCGCCACTGCTGGAAGGACTTCTCCCACACGGCGCGCGCGGCCTGGCCGCGCTCCAGCGCCTTGCGGGTGTGCGCGATGACCTCGTCGGCGACCTCGAAGGTCTTCTCCGGGTCGAAGCCGAGAACCCGCTTGGTGGCCGCCACCTCGTCGTCGCCGAGCGCCGAGCCGTGCGCGGCCTCGGTGTTCTGCGCGTTCGGCGCGGGCCAGGCGATGATCGACCGCATGGCGATGAAGGACGGCCGGTCGGTGACCTTCTTCGCCTCCTGGATCGCGTCGTAGATCGCGTTCGGGTCCAGGTCCCCGTCGGGCTTCGGGGCCACGCGCTGCACGTGCCAGCCGTACGCCTCGTACCGCTTGACCGTGTCCTCGGAGACGGCCGTCTCGGTGTCGCCCTCGATCGAGATGTGGTTGTCGTCCCACAGCAGGATCAGGTTGCCGAGCTTCTGGTGCCCGGCCAGCGAGGACGCCTCGGCGGAGATGCCCTCCTGGAGGCAGCCGTCACCGGCGATGCAGTAGACGTAGTGGTCGAACGGCGACTCCCCGACGGGGGCCTCCGGGTCGAACAGCCCGCGCTCGTAGCGGGCGGCCATCGCCATGCCCACCGCGTTGGCGACACCCTGGCCGAGCGGGCCGGTCGTGGTCTCCACACCCGTGGTGTGCCCGTACTCCGGGTGGCCCGGGGTCTTCGAGCCCCAGGTGCGGAAGGACTTCAGGTCGTCCAGCTCCAGGCCGAAGCCGGCCAGGTAGAGCTGGGTGTAGAGGGTCAGGGACGAGTGGCCGGCGGACAGCACGAAGCGGTCACGCCCGACCCAGTCGGCGTCCGCCGGGTCGTGCCGCATCACCTTCTGGAAGAGGGTGTAGGCGGCAGGCGCCAGGCTCATCGCCGTACCCGGATGGCCGTTGCCGACCTTCTGTACGGCATCGGCGGCCAGGACGCGGGCGGTGTCGACGGCCCGCTGGTCCAACTCGGTCCACTCGAGGTCTGTGGTGGTCGGCTTGGTGCTCACCCTGAGTCAGGGCTCCTCTCCACATGTCGGATGCCGGTGACTGCCCACCGGCGTGGTCGAGCCTACCCCCGTAGGACGCGCCTTTTTCCGGGTCGTTCCAGAGTGCGGGCACTCTCCGGGATGCGCCTCCTGACCGGTGAGTTTCCGCATTCGGCAGATGAATACGGAGCCGCTCATCCGCGTGCTCAATCGAGCTTCGGGACGCACCTCGGAGAGGGGTCCGCCAACACGACCGGACCCCCGCGAATGCCGGGGTCTGGGCAACGTCTAGAGTGGCGTGGTACGCGCGAGCCTTTACCCGCACTTCACAGGGAACGGCTCGCTGGGATGTCTCTGTAGGGGTGTGCGTGACGGCCGTTGAATCCCGCCCGGCGGGGGTTTTGGGGACGAGTCAGAGCCCTGCGCATCGGCCGTTCCGGGCCCGTGTGACGGCATTCGTGGCTCTCACCAAGCCGCGGATCATCGAACTGCTGCTCATCACCACCGTCCCGGTGATGTTCCTGGCGCAGCAGGGCGTGCCCGACCTGACGCTCGTGCTGCTGACCTGCGTCGGCGGCTACCTGTCGGCCGGCGGCGCCAACGCGCTCAACATGTACATCGACCGCGACATCGACGCGCTGATGGACCGCACCTCGCAGCGGCCGCTGGTGACCGGCATGGTCAGCCCGCGCGAGGCCCTGGTCTTCGGCATCACCCTGGCGGTCGTCTCCACGCTGCTGTTCGGCCTGACCGTCAACTGGCTGTCCGCCTGGCTGTCCCTCGGCGCGCTCCTCTTCTACGTCGTCGTCTACACGATGATCCTCAAGCGCCGCACGGCGCAGAACATCGTGTGGGGCGGCATCGCCGGCTGCATGCCGGTGCTGATCGGCTGGTCCGCCGTCACCAACTCGATGTCCTGGGCCCCGGTCGTCCTCTTCCTCGTCATCTTCTTCTGGACGCCGCCGCACTACTGGCCGCTGTCCATGAAGGTGAAGGAGGACTACGCGCGCGTGGGCGTGCCGATGCTGCCGGTCGTCGCCGGCAACAAGGCGGTCGCCAAGCAGATCGTCGTCTACAGCTGGGTGATGGTCGGCGTGTCGCTGCTGCTCACCCCGATGGGCTACACCGGCTGGTTCTACACCGCGGTCGCCCTGGCGGCCGGCGGCTGGTGGCTGTGGGAGGCGCACGCGCTGCTGAACCGCGCCAAGGCCGAGGTGACGGGCGCCAAGCTCAAGGAGATGCGCCTCTTCCACTGGTCCATCACCTACGTCTCGCTGCTCTTCGTCGCCATCGCGGTGGATCCCTTCCTGCGCTGAGACCCGCATGCGTACGCCGACGGGCGGGGCACGTGGCCAAGGCCACGGACCCCGCCCGTCGCCGTTCGATCTACCCGTCGGTAGCATCCTGCTCATGGCAGACACGCAGCAGGTGGACCCGAAGGACGGGCAGAAGGCGGCCCGGCTCGCCAAGCGGATCGGCGGCTACGCCAAGGAGCACGGCGGCGCCGAGGGACACGTGGAGTACCTCGGACAGCGCGGCGCCCGCATCGTCCTCGTCGGTGAGGACGGCGCCTGGGGGGACGTCCACGCGCCCTCCATGGAGATCGCCCGGCTGGCCGTCGAGAAGGCGGGCATCACCGTGCGCGAGCAGTTCGACGGCGACTTCGCCGCCAAGGTGAGGACCGGCCCGTACGAGTGGAGCCGCATGGCGGGCATCCAGGTCGGCGGCCCCTCCAACGACTGACCGCCCCACGGGCAACACCTCTTCCCCGGTTCACCCGTTAGGACGTGTAGGCAGCGCCAGCGTCCACACGGGGAGAGCCCGGAGATGATCGACCCGCCGTCCCTCGTGGACCAGTACTGCCACGGCGTACTGCGCACGGAGCTGGGCCTCGGCACGTTCGAGGCCCAGCTGGCCCGTACCGAGGGACCGCCGGCGCCCGGCACCACCCTCTTCGACACCCAGACCGGGTTCGCGGTGCGCCGCTGGTGCCCGCCGCTGCTCGGCCTGGAACCGCACTGCACGCCGGCCCGCTATCTCGCCCGCCGCCGTGAGCTGGGCACGGCCGAGGCGGGCCGCCGGCTGCTGCGCGGCAGCGGCATCACCGCCTACCTCGTCGACACCGGTCTGCCCGGCGACCTCACCGACCCCGGCGAGCTGGCCCGCGCCGGCCAGGCCGAGGCGCACGAGATCGTCCGCCTGGAGCAGCTCGCCGAACAGGTCGCCGACACCTCCGGCACCGTGGAGTCCTTCCTCGCCAATCTCGCCGAGTCGGTGCACGGCGCCGCCGCGCACGCCGTCGCCTTCACCTCCGTCGCCGGACTGCGCCACGGTCTCGCGCTCGCCCCCGAGCCGCCCGAGGCGGGGGCGGTGCGCGGCGCGGCCGGACGCTGGCTGGCCGCGCGCGGCGCGGGGGACCCGCTGACCGACCCGGTGCTGCTGCGCCATCTCCTGTGGATCGCCGTCGCCTCGGGACTGCCGCTCCAGCTGCACGCCGGGCTGGGCGCCCCGGGCGCGCGCGTCGACCGCACCGATCCGGTGCTGCTCTCCGACTTCGTCCGGGCCACCGCCGGGCTCGGCACCGACCTGGTGCTGCTGCACGGCTACCCGTAC
Source organism: Streptomyces sp. GB4-14 (assembly GCF_022696125.1). Lineage (NCBI taxonomy): Bacteria > Bacillati > Actinomycetota > Actinomycetes > Kitasatosporales > Streptomycetaceae > Streptomyces > Streptomyces sp. GB4-14. Next base: position 5,133,571 of record NZ_RZHO01000002.1, read on the forward strand.
CACCGGCACGCCGCCCATCTCGCGGGCGTCTTCCCGCACGTCTACGCCGACTGCGGCGCTGCCCTGGTCCGCACCGGCGCCCGCGCGGCGACCGTCCTCGCGGAGGTGCTGGAGCTGGCCCCCTTCGGCAAGATCCTCTTCTCCAGCGGCGCCCGCGGCCTGCCCGAGCTGCACGTCGTCGGCGCCCACCTCTTCCGCGAGGCCCTCGCCCGGGTCCTCGGCGGCTGGGTCTCCGAGGGGGCCTGGTCCCTGGACGACGCCCGGCGCGTCGCCACGATGATCGCCTCAGGCAACGCGGCACGGGTGTACGGGCTGAGCTGACCGAAAGACGCCGTGCGGGGGAGCGGGCGGGGGGAGACTGGCCGGATGCAGCAGACCGACGCCCTGTTCGGCCGCTTCCTCGCCGGGCTCGCGCCCCTCTCCCCGCTCGCCGTGTGGGCACACGGCTCCCTGGCCGCCGGCGACTACGTGGAGGGCCGCAGCGACCTCGACCTGATCGCCGTCCTGCCGCATCCGCCGGGCCCCGGCGCCGTGTGGCGGGTGGCCGTCCTGCACAACCGGCTGCGCGCCGAACCCCTGGCGGGCGGACTCCACTGCACGTACCTGAGCCCGGACACGGCCGCCGACTCGGAGCGGCGCCACCTCACCTGGGCGCACGAGCGGCTGCTGCGGCGTCCCGTCACCCCCGTCACCCGGACCGAGCTGCACACGTCGGGCCGGGTGCTGCACGGCGCGCCGCCCGCGGACGTCCTGCCGCCGGTGCCGGACGGTGAGCTCGCCGCGTTCGTGCTGCGGGACCAGCGCGACTACTGGCGGCCCATGGTGGACAGGGCGGACCTCTGGACCCGGGACGTGTGGGTCGACCTGGGCCTGCTGACCTTCGCGCGGGCCACCGTCACCCTCCGGGAGGGCCGGCTGATCAGCAAGCGGGAGGCGCTGGACATGCTGCCCGGCCTGGGCGCGCCCGAGGAGGTCGTCGAGGACGTCCGCGCACGCCGGTACGGCAGGGCTGTCGCCGCCGACCCGAGCCGGCGTGCCGCGCTGGTGAGGGGTTACCTGGGGCCGGCGATCGACGCGCTGGTGGCCGGTTCCTGAGCCGGGACGGCCGACGGCTGCGGGGCCGGATCGGGGCGCTCCCGGAGGGACAGCAGGACGCGCAGCACCCAGATCCACATCACGCACGAGCCGAACATGTGCGCGCCGACCAGGACCTCGGGCAGGTCGGTGAAGTACTGCACGTAGCCGATCACGCCCTGCGCCAGCAGGATCAGGAACAGCTCACGGGTACGGGCCAGTGGCTCCTTGGGGGCGTCGACGGCCTTCAGCACGAACCACAGGGCGAAGGTCAGGGTCACCACGATCCACGCCAGCACGGCGTGCAGCTTGGTGACCGTCTCCCAGTCCAGCGGCATTCGCGGGACCTCGCTGGAGTCACCCGCGTGCGGCCCCGCTCCGGTGACCACCGTGCCGGCCGCGATCAGCAGCACGGACGCGGCCACCAGGAACCACACCAGCTGCTGCACGGCCTTGCCGACCAGCGGCCGCGGCTCGGCGTCGCCCTCGCGGGTGCGCTGCCACATCACCGTGGCGACCGCGATCAGCGCCGAGGACAGCAGGAAGTGCGCCGCGACCGTGTACGGGTTCAGGCCGACCAGCACCACGATGCCGCCGAGGACGGCGTTGCCCATCACGATCCAGAACTGCGTCCAGCCCAGCAGGGTGAGGCTGCGCCGGTACGGCTTCTGCGAGCGCGCGGCGACGATCGCCCAGCCGACGGCGGCGCAGAGCACGTAGGTCAGCAGGCGGTTGCCGAACTCGATGACGCCGTGCAGGCCCATCTCGCTGGTGGTCGTGAGCGAGTCCTCGGTGCACTTGGGCCAGGTCGGGCAGCCCAGTCCGGAGCCGGTCAGCCGCACCGCGCCGCCGGTGACCACGATGACCACCGACATCACGAGCGCGGCGAGGGCCGCGCGGCGGACGGTCCGGGGGGCCGGGGTCCAGCGGGCGGCGATGAAGGCGAGCGGGTTACGCAGGGCCGCCTGGGCGTCGGCGCGGGTCACGTTTGGCACGCGTCCCATCGTAGGCCGCCGCTTGTGCACGCTTTCACGAGGGTCGGTCCCGGTCATCACGCACCTACTCCCAGCGGAAGAACGCGCCGGCCGCCGCGAGTCCCGCGACCGCCCACGCGGTGAGGATCCCCAGGTCGGCCCAGGGCATCCCGGCACCGTGCTGGAGGACGTCCCGCAGGCCCTCCGACAGCGCGGCGACGGGCAGCAGGCCGAGCACGTCCTGCGCCGCCTCGGGGAACTTGTCCAGCGGCACGACGACCCCGCCGCCGACGAGCAGCAGCAGGAAGACCAGGTTGGCGGCGGCGAGGGTCGCCTCCGCCTTGAGCGTGCCGGCCATGAGGAGACCGAGCCCGGAGAAGGCGGCCGTGCCCAGCGCCAGCAGCGCGACCACCGCGAGGGCGCCGCCCTGCGGGTCCCAGCCGAGCATCAGCGCGATCACCGTCAGCAGGACCACCTGGAGCACCTCGGTGACCAGCACCGACAGCGTCTTGGCGGTCATCAGGCCCCAGCGCGGCAGCGGGGAGGCGGCGAGCCGCTTCAGCACGCCGTAGCGGCGCTCGAAGCCGGTCGCGATGGCCTGCCCGGTGAACGCGGTCGACATCACCGCGAGCGCGAGGACGCCGGGCGCGAGGAAGTCCACCGCCGCGCCCTCACCGGTGTCCACCACGTCGACGGTGCTGAACAGCACCAGCAGCAGGGTGGGGATGATCACGGTGAGCAGCAGCTGCTCGCCGTTGCGCAGCAGCATCCTCGTCTCGAGGACCGCCTGCGCGGCGATCATGCGGGCCAGCGGCGCCGCGCCCGGCTGCGGAGAGTAGGTCCCGGTGGCCGTCACGAACGCAGCTCCTTGCCGGTCAGCTCCAAAAAGACGTCTTCGAGGGTGTGGCGCTCCACCGAGATCCGGTCCGGCAGGACACCGTGCTGCGCGCACCAGGAGGTCACCGTGGCGAGCAGCTGCGGGTCGACCTTGCCGGTGACCCGGTACGAGCCCGGAGTCACCTCGGCGGCCGACGCGTCCGAGGGCAGCGCCTTCAGCAGGGACGCCACGTCCAGCCCCGGCCGCCCGGAGAAACGCAGGGTGTTCTCGGCGCCGCCCCGGCACAGCTCCTCGGGGGAGCCCTGGGCGACGACCCGGCCGGCGTCGATGATCGCCACGTCGTCGGCGAGCTGCTCGGCCTCGTCCATGTGGTGCGTGGTGAGGACGACGGAGACGCCGTCGTCGCGCAGGTCGCGGACCAGGTCCCAGGTGGCGTGCCGGGCCTGCGGGTCGAGGCCGGCGGTCGGCTCGTCCAGGAACACCAGCTCCGGGCGGCCCACCACGGCCATCGCCAGCGCGAGCCGCTGCCGCTGCCCGCCGGACAGCCGCCGGTAGGACGTGCGGCCGCAGGAGCCGAGGCCCAGGCGCTCGATCAGCGCGTCCACGTCCAGCGGACGCGCGTGCAGCTTCGCCACGTGGCGCAGCATCTCGTCCGCCCGCGCCCCCGCGTACACGCCTCCGGACTGGAGCATCACGCCGACGCGGGGCCGCAGCGCCGCCGACTCGCGGACCGGGTCGAGACCCAGGACGCGCACCGTGCCGGAGTCCGGCCGCCGGTACCCCTCGCAGATCTCGACCGTGGTCGTCTTGCCCGCTCCGTTGGGGCCGAGCACGGCGGTCACGCCCTGCCGGGCCGCCAGGTCGAGGCCGTCCACCGCGGTCTTCGTGCCGTACCGCTTCACCAGGGACTGCACCTGGACCACGGGCTCACTTCGCATGGGTCATGAGTCTAGGGAGCTTCCGGGGGGCCCAGGCCCGGGGGTGCGGGAAGCCGGCGGGACGGGAGACGCGGTCTTGCGCGGACCGTCCCGGATGTGCTTCAGAACGGCAAGTGCGCCGGTCGGAGGGGGTGCGGGCGGGGCCGGCGGGGTGCTCCGGCCGGTGCCCGTCCGATCGATCAAAGATCGTTTCCGCAGGTCAGATTAGGTATGCCTAAGTGATGCAAGGCACTGTGGGCCGTCCGGGCGCGGCTTGCCCGGCTCCGAAGAATTACGCAACAATGGCGTTGTGAAAAACGTTGGCGAGGCGTCCCACGAGGATCTGGCAACCGGTGAGCGGTCCACCCGCAACCGCGTCGCCCGCTCCATCCTGGACCACGGCCCGTCGACCGTCGCCGAACTGGCCGGGCGGCTGAAGCTCACCCAGGCGGCCGTGCGCCGCCACCTCGACGCCCTGGCCGCGGACAACGTCGTGGAGGCCCGCGACCGGCGGGTCTACGGCACGCGCTCGCGCGGACGTCCGGCCAAGGTGTTCGCCCTGACCGACTGCGGCCGGGACGCCTTCGACCAGTCCTACGACAAGCTCGCGGTGGACGCGCTGCGCTGGATCGGCGAGCGGGAGGGCGGCAGCGACGCCATCGCCGCGTTCGCCCGGGCCCGTATCGCCGCCCAGGCGGGCGCCTACCGCAAGGCCGTCGAGGCCGTACCGCCGGAGCAGCGCACGGAGGCCCTGGCCAAGGCGCTGAGCGCGGACGGGTACGCTGCGACCGCGCGCAGCGCACCGGTCGGCGAGCAGCTCTGCCAGCACCACTGCCCGGTCGCCCACGCCGCCGAACAGTTCCCGCAGCTGTGCGAGGCCGAGACGGAATTTTTCGCCGAGCTCCTCGGTACTCACGTACAGCGGCTGGCGACGATCGCGCACGGCGACGGCGTCTGCACGACGTTCATCCCCAAGATTTCCCACAACGCATCTGCAAGCACGTCCGGGAGGAACCCCGCATGACTCTCCCCACGGAGACTGCCCACCCCGAGCTGGAGGGTCTGGGCACCTACGAATACGGCTGGGCCGACCGTGACGAGGCCGGTGCGTCGGCGCGCCGCGGTTTGAACGAGGAAGTCGTCCGGGACATCTCCTCGAAGAAGGACGAGCCGGAGTGGATGACGAAGCTCCGTCTCAAGGGCCTGCGCCTGTTCGAGAAGAAGCCCATGCCGAACTGGGGCTCCGACCTCTCCGGCATCGACTTCGACAACATCAAGTACTTCGTGCGGTCGACGGAGAAGCAGGCGGAGTCCTGGGAGGACCTTCCCGAGGACATCAAGAACACCTACGACAAGCTGGGCATCCCCGAGGCCGAGAAGAAGCGCCTCGTGGCCGGTGTCGCCGCCCAGTACGAGTCGGAGGTCGTCTACCACCAGATCCGCGAGGACCTGGAGGAGCAGGGCGTCATCTTCCTCGACACCGACACCGCCCTGAAGGAGCACCCGGAGCTCTTCAAGGAGTACTTCGGCACGGTCATCCCCGCCGGTGACAACAAGTTCGCTGCGCTGAACACGGCCGTGTGGTCCGGCGGCTCCTTCATCTACGTGCCCCCGGGCGTGCACGTGGAGATCCCGCTCCAGGCCTACTTCCGGATCAACACCGAGAACATGGGCCAGTTCGAGCGGACCCTGATCATCGTCGACGAGGGCGCCTACGTGCACTACGTCGAGGGCTGCACCGCGCCGATCTACAAGTCGGACTCGCTGCACTCCGCGGTCGTCGAGATCATCGTCAAGAAGAACGCCCGCTGCCGCTACACGACCATCCAGAACTGGTCGAACAACGTCTACAACCTGGTGACCAAGCGCGCCGTCGCCTACGAGGGCGCCACCATGGAGTGGATCGACGGCAACATCGGCTCCAAGGTGACGATGAAGTACCCGGCCGTCTACCTGATGGGCGAGCACGCCAAGGGCGAGACCCTGTCCATCGCCTTCGCGGGCGAGGGCCAGCACCAGGACGCCGGCGCCAAGATGGTCCACATGGCCCCCAACACGTCGTCGAACATCGTCTCCAAGTCGGTGGCGCGCGGCGGCGGCCGCACCTCCTACCGCGGTCTCATCGAGATCGGCGAGGGCGCCCCGGGCTCCAAGTCCAACGTGCTGTGCGACGCGCTCCTGGTGGACACCATCTCCCGCTCGGACACCTACCCCTACGTGGACGTCCGCGAGGACGACGTGTCCATGGGCCACGAGGCGACCGTCTCCAAGGTCTCCGAGGACCAGCTCTTCTACCTGATGAGCCGTGGCCTGTCCGAGGACGAGGCGATGGCGATGATCGTGCGCGGCTTCGTCGAGCCGATCGCCAAGGAACTGCCGATGGAGTACGCGCTCGAGCTCAACCGGCTGATCGAGCTCCAGATGGAAGGCGCGGTCGGCTGATCACCGCCCCCGTCTCCCGTCAGGCCCCTTACGTAACGGAAAGCGAGCACTACGACAGCCATGGCTGAGGCTCAGAACATCCCGGTCGGTTCGACGACCGCCGGTTCGATCGCGGTCGCCGCCGAGTCGACCGTCGCCACGCGCATGAGCGCGCCCCCGTCCTTCGACGTGGCGGACTTCCCCGTCCCCCATGGCCGTGAGGAGGAGTGGCGGTTCACCCCGCTGGAGCGGCTGCGCGGACTGCACGACGGCACCGCCGCCGCCACCGACGCGGGCCTCAAGGTCGCCGTCGAGGCGCCCGAGGGCGTCACCGTGGAGACCGTCGGCCGCGACGACGCCCGGCTCGGCCGCACCGGCGCCCCGGTGGACCGCGTCGCCGCCCAGGCGTACTCGGCCTTCACCCAGGCGTCGGTCGTGACCGTGCCGAAGGAGACCGTCCTCACCGAGCCCATCCGCATCGCGGTGCACGGCGAGGGCGGCACCGCCTACGGCCACCAGGTGATCGAGCTCGGCGCCTTCGCCGAGGCCCTCGTGGTCATCGACCACACCGGCGACGCGGTGCTCGCCGCCAACGTCGAGTACGTCCTCGGCGACGGCGCCAAGCTCACCGTCGTGTCCGTCCAGGACTGGGACGACAAGGCCGTGCACGTCGCCCAGCACAACGCGCTCGTCGGCCGCGACGCCTCCTTCAAGTCGGTCGTCGTGACCTTCGGCGGCGACGTCGTCCGCCTGCACCCGCGCGTCACCTACGCGGGCACCGGCGGCGAGGCCGAGCTGTTCGGCCTGTACTTCACCGACGCCGGCCAGCACCAGGAGCACCGCCTCCTGGTCGACCACAACGTCCCGCACTGCAAGTCCAACGTCGTCTACAAGGGCGCGCTGCAGGGCGACGACGCGCACGCCGTGTGGATCGGCGACGTGCTCATCGAGGCCAAGGCCGAGGGCACCGACACCTACGAGATGAACCGCAACCTCGTCCTCACCGACGGCGCGCGGGTCGACTCCGTGCCCAACCTCGAGATCGAGACCGGCGAGATCGTCGGCGCCGGCCACGCCTCCGCGACCGGCCGCTTCGACGACGAGCAGCTCTTCTACCTGATGGCCCGCGGCATCCCCGAGAAGGACGCCCGCCGCCTGGTGGTCCGCGGCTTCTTCGCCGAGCTCGTGCAGCAGATCGGCGTCCCCGACATCGAGGAGCGCCTGATCGCCAAGATCGAGGAGGAGCTGGAGGCCGCGGTCGCATGACCTTCGTACGCGTCTGTGGACTGGGCGAGCTGGAGGAGGACACCCCGAAGCGGGTGGAACTCGACGGCACGCCGGTCTCCGTGGTGCGCACCGAGGGAGAGGTGTTCGCGATCCACGACATCTGCTCCCACGCGAACGTCTCCCTCGCGGAGGGCGAGGTGGACGACTGCCACATCGAGTGCTGGCTGCACGGCTCGCGTTTCGACCTCCGTTCCGGCAAGCCCGACGCCCTCCCGGCGACGCGCCCCGTCCCCGTATACCCCGTAAAGATCGAAGGGGACGACGTGCTCGTCTCCCTCACCCAGGAGTCCTGAGGCACCCATGGCAACGCTTGAAATCCGAGACCTGCACGTCACCGTCGAGGCCGACAACGCCACGAAGGAGATCCTCAAGGGCGTCGACCTCACCGTGAAGCAGGGCGAGACGCACGCCATCATGGGCCCCAACGGCTCGGGCAAGTCGACCCTCGCCTACTCGCTCGCGGGTCACCCCAAGTACACGATCACGCAGGGCACCGTCACCCTCGACGGCGAGGACGTCCTGGAGATGTCCGTCGACGAGCGGGCCCGCGCCGGTCTGTTCCTCGCCATGCAGTACCCGGTCGAGGTCCCCGGTGTCTCCGTCTCCAACTTCCTGCGCACCTCCGCCACCGCCGTCCGCGGCGAGGCCCCCAAGCTGCGCACCTGGGTGAAGGAGGTCAAGGAGGCCATGGAGCGCCTCAACATGGACCCCGCCTTCGCCGAGCGGAACGTGAACGAGGGCTTCTCCGGCGGTGAGAAGAAGCGCCACGAGATCCTTCAGCTCGAGCTGCTCAAGCCGAAGGTCGCCATCCTCGACGAGACCGACTCCGGCCTGGACGTCGACGCCCTGCGCGTCGTCTCCGAGGGCGTCAACCGGGTCCGCGAGTCCGGCCAGGTCGGCACCCTGCTGATCACGCACTACACGCGCATCCTGCGCTACATCAAGCCCGACCACGTCCACGTCTTCGCGGCCGGACGGATCGCCGAGTCCGGCGGCCCCGAGCTCGCCGACAAGCTGGAGGCCGAGGGCTACGAGGCATACACGAAGGGTGGCGCATCCGAGTGACACAGCTGCCGGGCCTCCTCGACACCGAGGCGATCCGCAAGGACTTCCCCATCCTGGACCGCCAGGTCCACGACGGGCGCAAGCTCGTGTACCTGGACAACGCGGCGACCAGCCAGAAGCCGCGTCAGGTGCTGGACGCCCTCGGCGAGTACTACGAGCGCTACAACGCCAACGTCCACCGCGGTGTGCATGTGCTCGCCGAGGAGGCCACGGCGCTGTACGAGGGTGCGCGCGACAAGGTCGCGGAGTTCGTCAACGCGCCCTCGCGCGACGAGGTGATCTTCACCAAGAACGCCTCCGAGTCGCTCAACCTCGTGGCCAACATGCTCGGCTGGGCCGACGAGCCCTACCGGGTGGACCACGAGACCGAGATCGTCATCACGGAGATGGAACACCACTCCAACATCGTGCCGTGGCAGCTGCTCGCGCAGCGCACGGGCGCGAAGCTGAAGTGGTTCGGCCTCACCGACGACGGCCGGCTCGACCTGTCGAACATCGACGAGATCATCACCGAGAAGACGAAGATCGTCTCCTTCGTGCTGGTGTCCAACATCCTGGGCACGGTCAACCCGGTCGAGGCCATCGTGCGCCGCGCCCAGGAGGTCGGCGCCCTGGTGTGCGTCGACGCCTCCCAGGCCGCGCCGCACATGCCGCTGGACGTCCAGGCCCTCCAGGCCGACTTCGTGGCCTTCACCGGCCACAAGATGTGCGGCCCGACCGGCATCGGCGTGCTGTGGGGCCGCCAGGAGCTGCTGGAGGATCTGCCTCCGTTCCTGGGCGGCGGCGAGATGATCGAGACCGTGTCGATGAGCTCGTCGACGTACGCCCCCGCCCCGCACAAGTTCGAGGCGGGCACCCCGCCGATCGCCCAGGCGGTCGGGCTCGGTGCTGCGATCGACTACCTGTCGGCCATCGGCATGGACAAGATCCTCGCGCACGAGCACGCCATCACCGAGTACGCCGTCAAGCGGCTCCTCGAGGTGCCGGACCTGCGCATCATCGGTCCGGCCAGCGCCGAGGACCGCGGCGCCGCGATCTCCTTCACCCTCGGGGACATCCACCCGCACGACGTGGGCCAGGTCCTCGACGAGCAGGGCATCGCGGTCCGGGTCGGCCACCACTGCGCGCGGCCGGTCTGCCTGCGGTACGGAATTCCTGCGACCACGCGGGCGTCGTTCTATCTGTACTCCACGCCGGCGGACATCGACGCACTGGTCGACGGTCTGGAGCACGTACGGAACTTCTTCGGATGAGGGGCTGAGGCGTGAAGCTGGACTCCATGTACCAGGACGTCATCCTGGACCACTACAAGAACCCGCACGGGCGGGGTCTCCGGGACGGCGACGCCGAGGTGCACCACGTCAACCCGACGTGCGGCGACGAGATCACGCTGCGCGTGAAGTACGACGGCACGACCATCAGCGACGTCAGCTACGAGGGCCAGGGCTGTTCCATCAGCCAGGCGTCCGCGTCCGTGCTGAACGACCTGCTGGTCGGCAAGGATCTCGCCGAGGCGCAGAAGATCCAGGGCACGTTCCTGGAGCTGATGCAGTCCAAGGGGAAGATCGAGCCCGACGACGCGATGGAGGAGGTGCTGGAGGACGCGGTCGCGTTCGCCGGCGTCTCCAAGTACCCCGCGCGGGTCAAGTGCGCCCTCCTGAGCTGGATGGCGTGGAAGGACGCGACGGCCCAGGCGCTGGGCGCCGACGCCGAAAGGACTACGGCATGAGCGAGACCGTGGAGATGAAGCCGGCCTCGGAGGAGGAGCTCCGCGAGGCCCTGATGGACGTCGTCGACCCCGAACTGGGCATCGACGTCGTCAACCTGGGCCTGATCTACGGCATCCACGTGGACGACTCCAACGTGGCGACCGTCGACATGACGCTGACCTCGGCGGCCTGCCCGCTGACCGACGTCATCGAGGACCAGGCCAAGTCCGCCACGGACGGCCTGGTCAGCGAACTGCGGATCAACTGGGTCTGGATGCCGCCGTGGGGCCCGGACAAGATCACGGACGACGGCCGTGAGCAGCTGCGGGCGCTGGGCTTCAACGTCTGAGCCTGCCGCTGCCGCGCACGGACCGCCGGCGACGCCCCCTTCCGGGGGCGTCGCCGTTTTCGTGCGTCTCGGGCCGTCGCCGCTGTGTACGCTCGTACACATGGGATACCTGCTGCTGGCCGGAGCCATCGCGGCCGAGGTGTGCGCCACCACCGCGATGAAGTACAGCGACGGCTTCAGCAGGCTCTGGCCCTCGCTGCTGACCCTGCTGGGCTACGTCGTCTCCTTCGCCCTTCTCGCGCAGACCCTGCGCACCGTGGCCGTCGGCACCGCCTACGCCATCTGGGCCGGTGTGGGCACGGCCGCCATCGCGACCATCGGCATCGTGTTCATGGGCGAGGGGATGACGGTCGCCAAGGCCGTCGGCATCGGGCTGATCATCATCGGAGTGGTGGTGCTGAACCTGGGCGGAGCGCACTGATGGCGGGGCGCCGGTACGACCCGGAGCGGCGGCAGCGGATCATCGACGCGGCGATCCGGGTGGTCGGCCGCAGCGGCATCGCGCGGCTCACGCACCGCAGCGTCGCCGTCGAGGCGGATGTGCCGCTCGGGTCCACGACGTACCACTTCAAGACGCTCGACGAGCTGATGGTGGCCGCCCTGCGCCAGGCCAACGAGGGCTTCGCCAAGGCGATCGCCTCGCGCGGCGCCCTGGAGGACCCGCGGAGCGACCTGGCGGCCGAGCTGGCGGCGCTGTTGGGGGAGTGGCTGGGCGGTGAGCGGGCCGGCGTGGAGCTGGAGTACGAGCTGTATCTCGCCGCGCTGCGGCGCCCTGCCCTGCGCCCGGTCGCGGCGGAGTGGTGCGAGGACACGGCCGCCCTGCTGTCCCGCCGCACGGACCCGGTGACGGCGCGCGCCCTGGTCGCGCTGATGGACGGCATCTGCCTCCAGGTCCTGCTGACGGGCACACCGTACGACGAGGAGTACGCGCGGGAGGCGCTGGGGCGGCTGCTGCCGGGAGCCGACCGGGGTCGTGGGACCGAGTCCTGAGCGACGTCCCGCGACCGGCTCCCGCCGACGTCCGGCGACCGGCGCCCGTGGGTTCCGTGGCTTGCGCCTGCCGACCCGCGACGGGTGGCCCGCGGGTCCCGTGACCGGCACCTGAGATGCGGGCGGCACCGGTTCGCGTCCGGTGCCACCGGCCGGTTAGGTTGCCCTCATGACCGACACGACTGCTCAGAGCACCACCGGCGCGGTGGCCGCCGGCCTCGCCACCGTCGCCGCCGACGGCACCGTCCTCGACACCTGGTTCCCGGCCCCCGAGCTCGCCGCCGAGCCGGGCCCGTCCGGCACGGAGCGGCTCTCCGCCGAGCAGGCGGCGAAGCTGCTGGGCGGCGGCGCCACCGCCGCGGTCGGCCCGGACCCGCGCCGGGGCGTCGAGGTTGTCGCGGTCCGCACGGTCATCTCCTCCCTGGACGCCAAGCCGGTCGACGCGCACGACGTGTACCTGCGGCTGCACCTGCTCTCCCACCGCCTGGTGAAGCCGCACGGCCAGAACCTGGACGGCATCTTCGCCCACCTCGCCAACGTGGCCTGGACCTCGCTCGGTCCGGTCGCGGTGGACGAGCTGGAGAAGGTGCGGCTCAACGCCCGCGCGGAGGGTCTGCACCTCCAGGTGACGTCCGTGGACAAGTTCCCGCGCATGACGGACTACGTGGCCCCCAAGGGCGTGCGCATCGCCGACGCCGACCGAGTCCGCCTCGGCGCGCACCTCGCCGAGGGCACCACCGTGATGCACGAGGGCTTCGTCAACTTCAACGCCGGCACGCTCGGCACGTCGATGGTCGAGGGCCGCATCTCGGCGGGCGTCGTCGTCGGCGACGGCTCCGACATCGGCGGCGGCGCGTCCACGATGGGCACCCTGTCGGGTGGCGGCAACGTCCGCATCTCCATCGGCGAGCGGTGCCTGGTCGGCGCGGAGGCGGGCGTGGGCATCGCCCTCGGCGACGAGTGCGTGGTCGAGGCCGGCCTCTACGTCACCGCCGGCACCCGGGTGACGATGCCCGACGGCGAGGTGGTCAAGGCCCGCGAACTCTCCGGCGCCTCCAACATCCTCTTCCGCCGCAACTCGGAGACGGGCCGCGTGGAGGCCCGCCCGAACAACGCGGTGTGGGGCGGCCTGAACGACGTTCTGCACAGCCACAACTGACGGCGGGCGGCCGTCGTCGCAGCAGCTGCCGAGCGCCCTTCCACGGCCTGGGAGGGCGCTCGTCCGTGTGGCGACATGCATGACCACGGTGGTGAGTACGTGACACCATCGCGGGATGCTGCGACTCACCGACTTCATCATCGACTGTCCCGACACCATGGCGCTGGCGGGCTTCTACTCCGAGGTGACGGGGCGGCCCGTGAAGGAGGACAGTTCCGCGGACTGGGCCGGGATCCGGTTCGGCGAGATCGAGTTGGCGTTCATCCGGGTCGACGACCACCGGGCTCCGCAGTGGCCCGACACCGAGCATCCCAAGCAGTTCCATCTCGACTTCGAGGTCGACGACATCGAGGCCGAGCAGGCCCGGGTGCTCGAACTCGGGGCGACGCTGCGGCAGGACTTCGTCGGGCCCGAGGGGTACGGGTGGCGGATCTACACCGATCCGGTCGGGCACCCCTTCTGCCTGTGCCGGAACAAGGGCGTCGTCTGGACCGACCAGGGACCGGTCTGGCCCGGACGGGGCTGACCCGTCGTCGCGCCCGAACGCGACGACGTCTTCGTGTGGGAGCACGGGACCGACAGCCGGGTATGGGTCTTCCCGGAGATCGACGAGTATCTGCGGCGCGCCCCGCCGAGGACGGGGACGGCGACGGGGACCGGTGGCGGTGGCCGGCGCTCGGTGGCAAGTGACCAACGGGCCGAACGCCGGTCCCGGGCAGGCCGACGGTCCCGGTCAGGACGTGCTGGAGCACGTTCTGACGTTCAGCGACGGGAAGGTGTGGAACTGACGTCCGCCAGGCGGGCGTAGGTCTCCCGCAGGGCGGCCGTCGTGTGGGGGTCCGCCGGGCGCAGGGGCGGGCGGACCGGGCCCGAGGGGAGTCCCAGGGCGGGGAGCAGGGCCTTCGCCGTCACCGTGCCGGGGAGGCCGCCCGCCATCATCGCCTCGATCAGCGGGATCAGCCGGTGCTGGAGGCGCATCGCCCCCGCCGTGTCGCCCTTGTCGAAGGCGTCGAGGACGGAACGGACGGCACAGGGGGCCACGTTGGCCACCGTGCTGACACACCCGGCGCCGCCCACCGCGTACAGCGCCAGATTGTGCTCGTCGCAGCCCGCGTAGTACGCCAGGTCCGTGCGGGATATCACCTTCTGCGCCGCCAGGAAGTCGTTGCTGCAGTCCTTCACCGCCACGACGCGCGGGTGCTCGGCCAGCCGCAGCAGGGTGTCCGGCTCGACGCGGACCCCGGTGCGGGCCGGAATGTCGTAGAGGACCACGGGGAGGCCCGTCGCGTCGGCGGTCTCGCGGAAGTACGCCTCGATCGCGTCCTGCGGCGGGCGGCTGTAGTACGGGGCGACCAGCAGGAGGGCGTCGGCGCCCGCCTCCTCGGCCTCACGGGCCAGGGCGGCGGTGTGCGCGGTGTCGGGGGTGCCGACGCCGGCGACCAGCGTGGCGCGGGTGCCGACGGCCTCCCGTACGGCCGAGATCAGCGACCGCTTCTCCGCGTCCGTCGTCGTCGGGGACTCCCCGGTCGTGCCGGACAGCACCAGGCCGTCGCAGCCCTGGGTGACCAGACGGTCGGCCAGCCGCTGCGCGCCGTCCAGGTCCAGCGCGCCCGAGGCGGTGAAGGGGGTGATCATCGCGCACAGCGTGCGGCCGAGGGAGAAGGGCGTGGAGGTCATGGGAGCAGTGTCGGCCCCCGCACGGTGAAGGTCCACTTACATGTTTTGACCGATACCCGTAAGCACTGCTTGAGGGATAGGCCGGAGCGGGCGGGGGTACTCGGGTAACCCCACCGAGAGGAGGCGCACCGTGGCCGGAACCATCCAACAGCGGCCCGTCCGCGACGAGCACAGCGTCGGCGAGCTCGTCGGCCAGGCCACCGAACAGATCTCACGACTCGCACGGCAGGAAGTGGCGCTCGCCAAGGAGGAACTGGCCGAGAAGGGGCGCCGGGCCGGAGTCGGCGGCGGGATGCTGGGAGCGGCGGGGGCGTTCGGTTACGCGGGGCTGCTCGCGCTGGCCGCCACGGGAATCGCCGCACTCGACCTGGTGCTGCCGCTGTGGGCGGCGGCCCTGATCATCACGGGCGTGCTGTTCGTGATCGCCGGTGTGCTGGCGCTGGCCGGACGCGGGCAGCTGCGCCGGGCCACGCCGCCCAAGCCGGAGCGGACGCTGGGCAGCGTCAAGGCCGACGTCGAGGAGATCAAGGAAAGGGCACACCGATGACGCACGAGGTGAGGGGCTCGGCGTCCCCGTCGGGAGCCCACGTGGACGCCGGCAGTGAAGCGGCGCGCGGGGCCAAGGGCCCGGACGAGCTGCGCCGGGAGATCGAACGGACCCGGCACGAGCTCGGCGACACCGTCGAGGAACTGGCCGGGAAGATGGACGTCAAGGCACGGGCCAGGGCGCGCGCCGACGAACTGAAGGACCGGGCCGGCGCGATGGGCGTGCAGATGCGCAGCAGCGCCGCGCACGCCGGCGAGGTCGGCAGGCAGCACCGCAAGCAGCTGATGGCCGCCGCGGGAGCGCTGGTGATGATGGCCGTGGGCGCGGTGGTGATGGTGCAGCGCCGCCACCACTGAGCGGGCGGGCCGCGCGGCCGGGGAAACCGCACCTGGGTGCGGGGCGGCGGGGGACGGGAGCGGACAGCCGCTCCCGTCCCCCGCCGCCCGCTGCCGGGCGACGTCAGGCCGGGGTCACGGCTTGAAGCGCAGGACCTGCGGGTCGTGGTCGCTGATCTGGTCGTGGAACTCCGCGTTGATGTGCACGCTGTCGTAGTCGAAGGAGCACTGGCGGCGGATCGAGGGGCTGATCAGGATCTGGTCGAGCGCCTGGCTGTTGCCCTGGTACACGTACGAGTAACGCTCCGACACGGGTAGCGACTTGACCGCCGACCAGAGGACGCCGTCGCCCTCCATGATGCGGGTGGTGCGGGAGAACTCGAAGTCGTTGATGTCGCCGAGCGCCACGACCGCCGCGTTCTTCTGCGTCTTGAGGATCTTCGCGGTGAAGTCGTGGACCTCCTGCGCCTGGAGGTGGCGCTGGGTCTCCGAGCTGCGCGCCGGCGGCTGGTACTGCGAGGTCAGGCCCTGGTCGCCGCCCTTGGAGGAGAAGTGGTTGGCGATCACGATGACGGTGCGGCCGCGGAAGACGAACTCGCCGGCCAGCGGCTTGCGGCTGTCCTCGAACGCCGCCGATTCCGGGGCGATCCGGCCGGGGGACAAGGTCAGGGCGGCCTTGCCGCGGACCTTGACCACGTCGGTCGCCGTGGCGGCGTCGCCGCCGGGCCGGTCGGTGAAGGACACCCGGTCCGGGTTGAACAAGAACGCCTGGCGGATGTTGCCGCCCGGCTCGCCGCCGTCCTGCTTGTCGGCCGGGTCGACGGCGCGCCAGTCGTAGCGCGGGCCGCCGGCCGCCTCGATGGCGTCGATCAGCTTCGCGAGCGTGACGTCGGCGGCGACCGTGCCGTCGTCCGTGGCGCCGTTGTTGTCCTGGATCTCCTCCAGCGACACGATGTCGGGCGAGGCGAGACCGTGCACGATCGCCTCGGCGTGCGCGGCGAACGTGTCGTCCGACGGGTCGAGGTTCTCCACGTTGTAGGTGGCTATCGCGAGTTCGGAGCGGTGCTGTGCGCGGGTCGCCTCGCGCTTCGTGCCGCCCGCCTCCAGCGTGCCGAGCTCGCTCGCGACCAGGGTGTAGCCGCCGTACTGGTTGTAGTCCAACGGGCCCGTGGTGGAGCCAGCGAGGACGTCGCCGACGTTCGCGTCGGGGAAGTCGGCGGCCTTGCCCAGCGACTGGATCTGCAGCCGGCCGGTGTTCTGGGCGTCGTACGAGCCGTAGACCGTGCCGCCGCGCCTGTTGCGGTTCTCGTGCGGCTTCACGGTGACCCACAGCTCCGTGTACGGGTCGGTCGCGCCGACCACGCGGGCGTCGGCGACCCGCACGTTCATGCCCTCCAGCGACTCGTACAGGTCGAGGGCGTACGTGCCCGGGCGCAGCGTGAGGGCGTTGACCGACCCGCCGGCCGCCGGGTCGCCCTGCGGCGCGTACGCGGCCGGGACCGTGCGCGCGTCGAGGACGGCCGGGGCCGGGACCGGGTTGCCGCGCGAGACGACGGTCACGGTGGGCCTGGTGATCTCGGTGACCGACTGGTTGCCGGAGGACGCGCCGCCGGGGACGAACTCCGTGACCGTGCCGGAGACGGAGACCTCGTCGCCCACCGCGACACCCTGCGGGGTGGAGCTGGTGAAGACGAACACGCCCTCGCTGGTGGCCGGGTCGGCGTCGGGGGCGGGGTCCTGGATCCAGAAGCCGCGGGACGAACCGTAGGTACGGATGCCGGTGACGATGCCGGTCACGCCGGTGACCTGCTTGCCGGCGAGCGGCGACACACGCGTGTCGCCCTGGATGTCGTGGACGCGCACGGATTCGGCGTGCGCGGGCGTCGTGAGGACGACGGTGGACGCCGCGGAACACACGGCGGCGACGGTGAGCGCGGCGAGGCGCGCGGACGGTCTGCTCGGCAACGGATTCCCTCCGGGGACCGGAACGAGGGTGGGCGGGTGCGGTGCGGGCCACACCCCGTCTACGCGCGTCAATGTCCAGCCTGTGCGAGCCACTTGTCAAGGTTTCGGCCATGTACACCGCACGACGCGGAGAGGAAGTGGGCGGCATGGGTGGAAATCCGTCTAGGCTGAGCGGCTGAGACGTAGAGGGCACTAGGAGAAACAGCCGATGTCAGACAGCTCCATCCTGCCGCCGGCGCGGTTGCGCCCCGAAGCGGAGCTGGCGCGCGACGCCCTGTCCACTCCGGTGCTGTCCCGGGCCGCCCGGCTCGCCCGCTGGGCCGGCCCCGCGACCCGCGTGGACGCGGGCGGCGGACTGGTGGACGAGCAGCTCCCGGACGCGGCGGCGGAGTTGGGCCTGAGCGGGGAGGACGCCGCGGCCGACGCCGGCGAGGCGTGGCGGGTCGCCGTGGACACCGGACTCGTCGAGGTGGTCGACGAGGAGGAGGGCACCGTCCGCACGGGCGACGAGCTGTCGCTGCTCACCGGAGGCTCGCCGCAGGACGTGCTGAGCGTGTGGCTCGGCGCGCTGGAGACCGTGCTGGGCGACGCGAGCGTGCCCGACCTGGGCGGTCTCGTCGACGCCATCGCCGGGGGCGAGGGGTCGGGGGAGCTGGACCTCGACGCGCTGGACTGGAACCCGGAGGCCGAGGCGGAGTTCCTCGACGGGGTCCTCGGCAACCTGTACCTGCTGACCGTCGGCGAGGACAAGGCAGGTGACGCACCGGTGCCGCTGCCCGCGCTGGCCGCCTCCGTCATCGTGCCCGGCGACATGGCGGAGCCCACCAACGACGTCCTGGAGCAGGTGTCCGACGCGATGATGCGGCTGGACGACCAGTTCCGGATGCTGGAGCCGGTCGGGCTCGTCGAGTACCAGCCGGTTGACGAGGCGCTGATGACCGACGCCGACGAGGAGCCCGCCGCGCCGGTCGACGACACGGACGTCGCCCGCTACGGGCTGGTACGGCTCACCCCGCTCGGTCTGTACGGGCTGCGCGCCCGGCTGCTGGAGGCGGGCTTCGAGGCGCCCGCGGTCGGCGACCTCGCGGACAAGGGCGCCGACGTGCTGCTCGACGGCACGGCCGCGTACCCGCCGGCCGCCGCCCACGCCGAGACCGAGCACTGGCTGGAGCGGCGCCGGCCGCTGGAGGCAGCGCGGGAGCTGCTGGCCGCCGCGCGCGGCTCCGACGACGGGGCGCCGCTGCGGAGGCTGCGCTGCCAGCAGGCGCTGTCACTGGTGGGCGGCGCCGCGGAGCCGGCGCTGCGGGAGGTGCTGGACGACGCCGAACTCGGCGGTCTGGCGCGGGTGTGGCTCGCCGAGCACGGGGCCGCGGACGTGCCGCCGCCGTCCGAGGCGATGATCTTCTGGCTGACCATCGACACGGTGGCCGCGCAGCTCGCCGCCGAAGGCGACTCCGAGGAGCTGCGCTCACTGGTGGAGGGGCTGGCCCGGCAGCACAGCGGCTTCTTCGAGGCGGCGTGGCGGGTGGACCACCCGGCGACCGCGGACGTCCTGGAGGCGATGGGACGCCTTCACGCGGACAAGAAGATCGCGAAGGAAGCGCGGAAGGCGGCGTTCAAGGCGCGGTCGCAGCAGGGGAGCTGAAAGGGCGCCGCGAAGACCACGCCCGCATGCCGAGTGCGGCCTTCTGTCCCTACCTCGTCCACGAACGCCAGACCATGCCGGTGCCGAGGAAGAGACGCTTCGTCATGGACGGCAGTGCCTCGCTTGTAGCTTCGTGGGCCCGGACATCGCGGCACGAGAGGTGGAGCGAAGTGAGGCCTTACGAGGGCGTGCGCGGGACATCGAACCGGACAGACCCGAACCCGCCGGGGGCCGCAGTCGCGGCTGTGGCCCCCGGATGTGGGACGTTCAGACTACGGGTTGGGGGTCAGAGCGCCTGACCGGCCGGCTTGACCATGCCGCGGACCGTGCGGCCCTTCACGAACTCGCCCATCGCGGTCATCTCCCACTCGCCCGAGAACTGCCGGATCAGCTTCGCCATCATCACGCCCGTCTGCGGCTCGGCGCTCGTGAGGTCGAACCGGACCAGCTCCTCGCCGGTGGACGCGTCCAGCAGGCGGCAGTACGCCTTGGCGACCTCCGTGAACTTCTGGCCGGAGAACGAGTTCACCGTGAAGACCAGGCCGGAGACCTCCATGGGGAGGCGGCCGAGGTCCACGGTGATGACCTCGTCGTCACCGCCGCCCTCGCCCGTGAGGTTGTCACCGGAGTGCTGGATCGCGCCGCCGAGGATTTGCAGCTTGCCGAAGTAGCAGCTGTCGATGTGGTTGCGCTGCGGGCCGAAGGCGATGACCGACGCGTCCAGGTCGATGTCCTTGCCGCGGTAGGCGGGCTCCCAGCCGAGGCCCATCTGCACCCGGGACAGCAGCGGACGGCCGCCCTTCATCAGGGAGACCGTCTGGTTCTTCTGGAGGCTGACCCGGCCCTTGTCCAGGTTGATCTTGCCGGTGCCGGGTGCGGCGGCGGGCGGGGCCGGGGGAGCCGCCGGGGCGGGAGGCGCCTGCGGGGCGGCGGCCGGGGGAGCGGGCGGCGCGGCCTGCGGGGCCGGCGGGGTCACCGGCTGCGCCGGGGCGGCGGGCTCCTCGACGGAGACGCCGAAGTCCGTGGCGATGCCGGCCAGGCCGTTCGCGTAGCCCTGGCCGACCGCGCGGACCTTCCAGGCGCCGTTGCGCAGGTAGATCTCGACGACCACCAGGGCCGTCTCCGAGCCGAGCTGCGGGGGAGTGAAGGTCGCCAGGACGGCGCCGGTGTCCGCGTCACGGACGGTCGCGGTGGGCTCGATGCCCTGGAAGGTCTGGCCCGCCGCGTCGGGGCTCGCGGTCACGACGATCTTCTCGATGCCGGGGGGCACGGCCGCGGTGTCGACCGTGATGGCGTCGGGGGCCGTGCCGCTGCCGGAGCGGTACGTCACGCCCGGCCCCGTGGGCTGGTTGTAGAAGATGAAGTCGTCGTCGGAGCGCACCTTGCCGTCGGCGGTGAGCAGCAGGCCCGATACGTCGAGCCGCACGGGCGCGGCGACGTCCACCGTCACGCGGGCGGTGGGAAGAGGGATGTTCGAGCCGGGGGTCATAGCTGTCATGCCGGGTGAACGAGCGAGGCCGTTTTACCGTTCCCTTACCTGTGGTCCGTTCGGCGCAGCGGCTTCCTCCGACCTGTTTCAGCCCCGGTTGCGGGGGTGGGCCCGGGCCGTGCGTTCGTTGCCGCGGCGGTAGTCGCCGGTCCAGCGGGCCATGACGAGCTGCGGGTCGGCGGTCGTGACCTCGGTGAGGAAGCGGGCGGCCCGGTCGCCCCGCAGGACGGTGGCGCGGCGGCCCTGGTGGGTGATGTGGACGGTCCCGTCGGGGTGCGCCTCGTACGCGAAGCCGTTCGGTCGGGCCATGCCGGCGATCGTACGGGGAGGGGGCGCGGGCGCCCAGGGATTTGTTCCTCGGCGCCCGCGGCCCCTTCCTGCCCGGCCGGCAGCGCTACGGCACCACCACGATCTTGCGGCCCACGCCCGCCGCGAACTGCTCCAGCGCCTGCGGGTACCGGTCCAGGGGGAGGCGGTCGCTGATGAAGACGTCCGGGTCGAGGACGCCGTTCGCGAAGAGTTCCGCCGCGCGCTCGTAGCTGTGCAGGACGGCCATCGAGCCGGTGATGGTGATCTCCTGGTTGTAGATCCGGTACGGGTCGATCTCCACGCGGGTCGCGTAGTCGGCGACGCCGAACTGGAGGAACGTGCCCGCCTTCGCGACCCGGCCGAGGCCGTCCTGGATCGCCGCCGCGTTGCCCGTCGCGTCGATGACCAGGTCCCAGCCCTGCGGCCGGTCCAGCTCGTCCGGGGTGGCCGCGGACGCGGAGACCCCGAGCTTGCGGGCGGTCTCCAGGCGCGCCGGGTTCAGATCGACCATGTCGACGCTCGCCGCGCCGGTCCGCTTGGCCAGCTCCAGCATCATCAGGCCCATGGTCCCGGAGCCGTAGATCAGCACGTGCGCGCCGAGCCGCGACTGGAGCACGTCGTAGCCGCGCACCGCGCAGGACAGCGGCTCGATCAGCGCCGCGTCCTGGGTGCGGACGTGCTCGGGGAGCTTCACGCAGTTCGCCACCGGCGCCACCGCGTACTGCGCGGCGCCGCCCGCCGCGGTGACGCCGATCGCCGCCCACCGCTCGCACAGGTTGTTGTGGCCGGTACGGCAGTAGCGGCACTCGTAGCAGTACAGGGAGGGGTCGACGGCCACCTGGTCGCCGAGCGCCACCTCGGTGACCTGGGAGCCCACGCCGACCACCTCGCCGGCGAACTCGTGCCCCGGCACGATCGGCAGCTTGGGCGCGAACTCGCCCTGGAGGATGTGCAGATCCGTCCCGCACAGCCCGCACGCGGCGACCTCGACGACGACGTCCCTCGGGCCCGGCGTCGGGTCCGGGACCTCGGTGACGACGGCCCTGCCCACGGACTCGATGACGGCGGCCTTCATTTCACGGCTCCCAACGACAGGCCCTGGACGAGTTTGTCCTGGGCGGCGAACCCCGCGGCGAGCACCGGCAGGGAGATGACGAGCGACGCGGCGCACACCTTCGCCAGGAACAGGCCCTGGCTGGTGATGAAGCCGGTCAGGAAGACGGGGGCGGTTTCGGCGACCACGCCCGTCAGGACCCGGGCGAACAGCAGTTCGTTCCAGCTGAAGATGAAGCAGATCAGCGCCGTCGCCGCGATGCCCGGGAGGGCGATCGGGGCGATCACCCGGGTCAGCACCGTCGGCAGCCGGGCGCCGTCGATCTGGGCGGCCTCGACGACCGCGACCGGGATCTCGGAGAGGAAGGACTGCATCATCCACACCGCGATCGGCAGATTCATCGAGGTGTAGAGGATGACGAGCAGCCAGATGTTGTCGAGCATCCCGGCGTTCTTGGCGAACAGGTAGATCGGCAGCAGGCCGGCCACCACGGGCAGCATCTTGGTGGAGAGGAAGAAGAACAGGACGTCCGTCCACTTCTTCACCGGGCGGATGGACAGGGCGTACGCGGCGGGCAGGGCCAGCACGAGGACCAGGAGCGTCGAGGTCACGGACGCGACCGTCGAGTTGATCAGGGCGGGCCAGGGGCTGGCGCCGCCGTCCGCGCCGAAGAACTCGCGGTAGCCGTCCAGGGTGAGGGCGGCGCCCCACGAGGGCGGGTTGGTGGCCGCGTCCGTCTCGGAGTGGAAGGACGTCAGCGCCATCCAGGCGATGGGCAGGAAGAACACGATGCCGGCCAGCCAGGCGACCAGGCCGAGACCCGCTCCGCCGCGGAACCGGCCGCGGGTGCGTACGGCGGTGCTGCTCATGCGCGGGACACCTCCTCGCGGAACAGGGACGAGACCACGCGCAGGGCGAAGGTCGCGATGACGATGGAGCCGATGACGACCAGGACGCCGGCCGCCGAGGCGAGACCGTTCTCGTGCGCCTGGTAGAAGGTCTGGTAGACGGTGTAGGGCAGGTTGGCGGTGCCGAGACCGCCGGAGGTGAGGGTGAACACCGCGTCGAAGTTCTGCACGATGTAGATCGAGCCGAGCAGGGCGCCCAGTTCGAGGTAGCGGCGCAGGTGCGGCAGCGTGATGTGCACGAAGATCTGCCAGTCGCTCGCGCCGTCGACGCGGGCCGCCTCCAGCTGCTGCTGGTCCCGGCTCTGCAGCCCGGCCAGCAGGATGAGCATCATGAACGGCGTCCACTGCCACACCAGCGACGCCTGCACGGCGAGCAGCGGGGTGCCGGAGATCCAGTCGGGCTGAGGGCCGCCGACGTAGTGCAGCAGGCCGTTGAGCAGGCCGTACTCCGGGTTGTAGAGGACGTGCTTCCAGAGCAGGGCGGCGGCGACCGGGACCACCAGGAACGGCGCGATGAGCAGGGTGCGCACGACGGCCCGCCCCCGGAACCTCCGGTCCAGCAGCAGCGCGAGCAGCAGCCCGATCACCAGGCTGGCCAGGACCACGCCCACGGTGAGCAGGACGGTCGTCCAGACCGACTTGCGCAGCGCCGGGTCGGTCAGCACCTCCTGGTAGTTGGCGAACCCGGCGAAGTGACGGGCGTCCGGGTAGAGGGAGTTCCAGTCGAAGAACGAGATCACCAGGGTCGCCACGAACGGCAGCTGGGTGACCACGATCATGAAGATCAGGGCGGGCAGCAGCGGGGCGCGGGTGGCCCAGGCGCGCAGCCGGGCGGAGGGCCGGTGCGGTGCGGCGGACGTCTGTGGTGCGGCCGCGGGGGCCGTGGTCGTGGCGGTCATCGTCCCTCGTACTCCTCGGCGATCTCTTCTGCGAGCTGCTGGGACTTCCTCAGGGCCTCCTCGACGGACTGGCGTCCGGCGATGGCCGCGCTGATCTCCTGGGAGACCTTGGTGCCGAGATCGGTGAACTCCGGGATGCCGACGAACTGGATGCCGGGCGCCGGGCGGGGCTGGACGCCGGGGTCGTCGGGGCGGGCCTGCTCGATGGCCCGCTTGGTCATCTCCTGGAAGGCGGAGGCCTCCGCCCGGTAGTCGGGGTTGGCGTAGGTGGAGGCGCGCTTGCCGGCGGGGATGTTGGACCAGCCGACCTGCTCACCGGCCAGCTGCTCGTACTCCTTGCTGGACGCCCAGGACACGAACTTCCAGGCGTTGTCCGGGTTGCGGGAGGCGTTCTGGATGCCCCATGCCCAGGTGTAGAGCCAGCCGGACGACTCCGTCCTCTCCACCGGCGCCGGCGCGTAGCCGATCTTCCCGGCGACGGGGGAGCCGTCGGCCTCAAGGGAGCCGGCCGCGGACGTGGCGTCGTACCACATGGCGACCTTGCCCTGGGTCAGGTTGTTCAGGCACTCGGCGAATCCGGCCTGGGGCGCGCCCGACTCGCCGTGCTCCCGCACCAGGTCCACGTAGAAGTTGACGGCCTCCTTCCACTCGGGGGAGTCGAGACGCGCCTTCCAGTCCTTGTCGAACCAGGTGCCGCCGAAGGTGTTGACCACGGTGGTGAGCGGCGCCATGACCTCGCCCCAGCCGGGCAGTCCGCGCAGGCAGATGCCCTTCATGCCGGGCCGGGCGCCGTCCGCCTTCGCCGCGAGGTCGGCCACCTGCCGCCAGGTGGGCCGCTCGGGCATCGTCAGGCCCTTCTCCGCGAAGATGTCCTTGCGGTACATCAGGAACGACGACTCGCCGTAGAACGGCTGGCCGTACAGCTTGCCGTCCTCACCGGTGAGGGACTGCCGCATCGGCTCGAGGATGTCCTGCTGGTCGTACGCCCTGTCCTCGGCGACGTAGGCGTCCATCTCCTTCAGCCAGCCGTTCCTGGCGTAGATGGGTATCTCGTAGTTGGACAGGGTGGCCACGTCGTACTGGCCGGCCTGGTTGGCGAAGTCCTGGCTGATCTTGTCGCGGACGTCGTTCTCCGGCAGCACGGTGAAGTTCACCTTGATGCCGGTCTCCTTGGTGAAGTGTGCGGCGGTCAGCTTCTGCAACTCGACCATCTGCGAGTTGTTCACCATCAGGACGTTGATGGCGTCGCCGCCGGATCCGGCCCCGCCCGCTCCGACCCAGCAGCCGGAGAGCAGCGGGGCGATCAGCGTCCCTGCGGCGGCCGTGGCGAGTACGCCTCGTGGCCTCCGTCGGCTCTGGGTTCGCATGGATCGCTCCTGGACGTATAGGGAGACATCGGGCGTCACCTGGCATGGCTCGGCCCCGTGGGGACGTGGAAACGGTGTGCGGGCGGTGCGGTTCGGTACGTGGGGCGTCGTGTCAGACCCGGACGACCTGCGGCCCGAGCAGGGAGTAGCGGTGGGCCTCGGAGGCCGGGAGCAGGGTGCTCGTCACGATCGCCTCCAGCGCGCCGACCTCGGCGAACCGGCAGAAGCTGACCGCTCCGAACTTGGTGTGGACCCCCGCGAACACCACACGGCGGGCAGCCCGCACCGCCTGTGCCTTGACCTCGCTGACCGCCGGGTCGGGCGTGGTCAGGCCGTGTTCGCGGGAGATTCCGTTGGCGCCGATGAACGCCAGGTCGATGACGAAGCCGGAGAGCATCTTCGTCGTCCAGTGGTCCACGGTGGCGAGCGTCCCGGAGCGGACGCGGCCGCCGAGCAGCAGGACGGACGCGTTGCCGTTCTGCGCGAGGGCGCCCGCGACCGGCAGGGAGGCGGTGACCACGGTGAGCGGCCGGTCGGCGGGCAGGGCCTCGGCGATGAGCTGCGGGGTGAAGCCCTCGTCGACGAAGACCGTCTCGGCGTCCCCGAGCAGCTCCGCCGCGGCGGCCGCGACCCTGCGCTTCTCGGGGACGTGACTGGTGGCACGGAAGGCGAGCGTCGTCTCGAAGCCGGCGCTCTCCACGGGGTAGGCGCCGCCGTGGGTACGGCGGACCAGGCCGTGGTCCTCCAGGGCGCGGAGGTCACGGCGGACGGTCTCCTTGGCCACGCCGAGTTCGGCGGCGAGCGCGGTCACGTCGACCGAGCCGGTGGCTCGGGCCACCCGCACGATCTCACGTTGACGCTCCTCGGCCGTTCTGATGGCCATGGCCGGACCCCTGCTTTCTGCGCTGCCGCTGTGGTGCCTGGTGGTGCTCGGTTGCCCGTTCGGGCCTCTGGGGGAAGTTGTACAGCGGGGGCGGGTTGCTGACCAGGTCTGTTGCCGGTTCGTTGGTGCCCGGTTGTGCCCGGGTGGGCGGGTGGGTGCCCGGCTCGGACCTGGGTGGGGGGTGAGAGCGGGCAGGGCAGGTGCCCGAATGCGGCAGCGCGGGCGCCCGTTTCGTGCCCGCGCGCATCGGCGGGGGTGCGTTTCACGCCGCCGCGGACGGAGGTGAGGCGCGCCCTTCAGGGAGCGGGGAACCGTGCGATCGGCCCTGGACGGGCTGCGGTCGGCGGACGGCGGGTCTCGCGGGCGGGATGCCGGGCAGGCTCGGGGCGCGCGGGTCCGGGCGAGGCGCGTTGCGAGGCACCGCCCGCGCCCTGGGGGTACCTCGCAGCCCCTTGAGGCGGTGGGGCGGGCACGACTGCCCGCGGGCCGGGTGGACTGCGCCCCTCGGGGCCGCTCGGGTGCGGCGGCCGTAGGCGGCTGGGGCGGTGCGCCCCCTGAAGGGCGCGGGAAACCCGCGCGATCAACCCGTGACGGGCCGCGGACGGATCGCCGTCAGTAGGGCCAGATCGGGGGATCTGTCACGAAGTGGCCTCCCAGGCAGGCGTGGGACGGGTCCGACGAGGACAGCTCCCCCTGTTCCGCGATCAGCTTCTCCGCGAAGACCTCCGAGTCGTCCTGGGGGTCGTACCCCAACGCCCGCGCGGACCGGAGGTCCCACCACAGCCGCGTGTTCGCGGAGGAGCCGTACACCACCGTGTGCCCCACCCCCTCCGCCGTCAGCGCCGCATGGAACAGTCGCGCCCCGTCCGCCGGACTCATCCACACCGACAGCATCCGCACACTCGTCGGCTCCGGGAAGCAGGATCCGATCCGCACGGACACCGTCTCCATCCCGTGCTTGTCCCAGTACAGCTGCGCCAGATCCTCGCCGAAGCACTTGGACAGCCCGTAGAAGGTGTCCGGCCGGCGCGGGGTGTCGACGGGGATCAGCGGGTCGTCGCCCTGCGGCCGGGGGGTGTAGCCGACGGCGTGGTTGGAGGACGCGAACACGATCCGGCGTACCCCTTCCTCACGCGCGGCCTCGTACAGGTTGTACGTCCCCTCGATGTTCGCCCTGAGGATCTTGTCGAAGGACGCCTCCAGCGAAATCCCCGCCAGGTGCACGACCGCGTCGACCCCGCGCACCGCCTCCCGCACGGCGTCCCGGTCGCCCAGGTCGCCGACGACCGCGTCGGGCTCCCCGTCGATCGGCCGCATGTCGAACAGCCGCAGTTCGTACCCGTACCGCGGAAGCAGCTCCCGCATCAGCGTGCCGAGGCCGCCGGCGGCGCCGGTGAGCAGGACGGTGCGGGGAGCGGGCATCTGCGGGTCTCCTTGCGGCGCCGGCCGGAACAGATGGAGCGAACGTGCAGGTGGGCGCACGGCGTTCATGTGCGTGGACACGCTAAAGAGCCTGGGCGCTGCCCGTCAAGTATCCCCACCCCGCCCCTGCCGTGTCAGCCGCGCGCGACGATCCGCTTGACCCGCCTCCCCGCCCCGCCGTAGCGTGGTGGCGTTCAGAAATATGGACGACAATCAAGAGTGTGGACCACGACCAGGGAGAGCTTGTGACGTCAGCCCCTCTCGCCGCGCGACTCAGTATCCCCAGCGGGCCGCTGTTCTTCCCGGTCACCGCCTACGGACCCGACGGCGCCGTCGACCCTGACACGTACCGGCTCCATGTGCGGCGCGGAGTCGAGGCCGGGGCCGCCGCCGTCTTCGCCTGCTGCGGCACGGGCGAGTTCCACGCGCTGACACCCGAGGAGTTCCAGACCTGCGTGCGCGCGGCGGTGGAGGCCGCCGAGGGGCGCGTCCCGGTGGTCGCCGGCGCCGGCTACGGCACCGCCCTCGCCGTCCGCTACGCCCGCCTCGCCGAGGACGCCGGCGCCGACGGGCTGCTCGCCATGCCGCCGTACCTGGTCAAGGCCGGGCAGGAGGGGCTGGTGCGGCACTACCGCGAGCTGGCCGCCGCGACCCCCCTGCCCGTGATCGTCTACCAGCGGGACAACGCCGTCTTCACCCCCGCCACCGTCGTCGAACTCGCCCGCGCCGAAGGAATCGTGGGCCTCAAGGACGGCTGCGGCGACCTCGACCTGATGCAGCGCACGGTCAGCGCCGTGCGCGCGGCCGGCGTCGAGGACTTCCTGTACTTCAACGGGCTGCCCACCGCCGAGCTGACCCAGCCCGCCTACCGCGGTCTCGGCGTCACCCTGTACTCCTCGGCGGTGTTCTGCTTCGCGCCGGAGATCGCCCTCGCCTGCCACACCGCCCTGCGCACCGGCGACGAGGCCGGCGTGCGCCGTCTCGTCGACGGCTTCTACCGGCCGTTCGCCGAACTGCGCGACCGGGGCCAGGGATACGCCGTCTCGCTGGTCAAGGCGGGGGTGCGGCTGCGCGGGCTGGACGTGGGGGAGGTCCGTCCCCCGCTGCACGAGCCGGCCGGGGATCATCTCAAGCAGCTCGCTCGGCTGATCGAGCGGGGACAGGCGCTGCTCGAGGAGGGCATGTGAAGGCGTCGGCGTTCGTCTACCCCTGGGACGTCAACGGGGACCCCGGGGCGCCCGCGCGGCTCGCGGAGCTGGGCGCCGCGCAGGTGACCCTCGCCTCGGCCTACCACTCCACCCGCGCGCTGACCCCCCGTCACCCACGGACCCGCGTGGTCACCGCCGAGTACGCGGCCGTGCTGTACCCGCCCGAGGAGTCCCGCTGGGCCGGCCGCGCACTGCGCCCCCACCCGGCCGGCCACTGGGCGCCGGGGGACGCCTTCGGCGAGGCCGCCGCCGCGCTCACGGACGCCGGTCTGGAGGTGCACACCTGGGTGGTGCTCGCCCACAACTCCCGGCTCGGCGCGGAACACCCGGACACCTCCGTGGTGAACGCCTACGGCGACCGCTACCCCTGGGCGCCCTGCGTCGCGCAGCCGGACACCCGCGCGTATCTCACCGGCCTCGCCGCCGAGGCGGCCGTGCGGCCCGGGGCGCGCGGCACCGAGCTCGAGTCGCTCGGCTGGTACGGCCTGGCCCATCTGCACGCCCACGACAAGACCGCCGGGGTCCCGCTCGGGGACGCCGGGCAGTACCTGATGTCCCTGTGCTTCTGCCCCGCCTGCCGGGACGGCTACGGGACGGAAGGGCTGGACCCGGACGACCTCGCCGCCGCCGTACGGGACGCCCTGGATCCGGTGTGGCGGGGGGAGGCGCCGTCCGGGGGCGGCTGGACGGGCGTCGAGAAGCTGCTCGGCGACACCCGGGCGAACGCCACGCGCGCGTGGCGCGACCGCACCGCCCGCACCCTCCAGGAGGGGGCCGTCGCCGCCGTACGCCGGGCCGCGCCCGACGGCTTCCAGGTGCTGCTGCACGCCGACCCGGTGTCCTACCACTGCGGCGCCAACGCCGGCGTCGACCCCGCGCACATCCTCTCCGTCGCCGACGGCGTGGTCGTCCCCTGCACCGGCGGCCCCGGCCTGATCACCCCGTTCGCCCGCGAGGGCCGGGAGGGCGCCGTGCTCGCCGCCAACTTCACCGTCGTCTCCGGCATGGGCGGCAGCCCCGGCACCCTCGCGGCCGACGCGGAGGGGGCGCGCCGGCTGGGCGCGACCGAGCTGCGGCTCTATCACGCGGGACTGGCGTCGGACGCGGACCTCGCCGCCGTACGGTCGGCGCTGGCCGCCCTCTGACCGAGCAGCACCGCCGCCGTCACCGCCAGCACCATCCCGAGTCCGGCCAACTGTGCGCGGTGGTCCAGGACTTCGACCAGTGCCGCGCCCGCCGCGAGACCGGCCACGTTCGGGGTGAACACCAGGGTGTTGGCGGTGGCGGTGACCCGGCCCAGCAGCGGGCCGGGCGTGCGCTGCTGCACACCCGTGAGCGCGGCGATCAGCGCGGCGGGCAGCCCCAGGCCGATCGCCGCGGCACACGCCCACGCCACCGCGTCGGACGGCACCGCGCGCAACGCCACCGCGACGGCCAGAAGGCCGATGCCGTACGCGGCGAACCGCCGTGCGCCCAGCCGCCGCAGGCCCGGGCCCGACAGCAGCCCCACCGTCACGGACCCCGCGCCCTGCACGGCGTACAGCACACCGGCGTACGCGGGGGAGTGGCCCAGATCCTCGACCACCGCGTACGTCAGCGCCCCGCTCACGCCCGCGCACAGCATGGTCACCCCGCCCGCCAGGACCAGCGGACGCAGCACCGGGTCCCGCCACAGGTGCCGGACGCCCTCGGCGGTCGCGCTCCGGCCGCTCTCCCGCGTCCGGGCCGGCCGCTCCTCCCGCACCCGCAGCGACACGTACACCAGCGCCGCAGCCATGAAGCTCGCCGCGTCCAGGACGGCGACGCCGGACCCGCCGTACGCCGTGTAGAGGCCCGCGCCCGCCAGCGGGGCGAGCAGCTTCATGCCCTCGTTGGCCGTCATCCGCAGCCCGTTGAAGTCCCCCAGAAGGGAACGGTCCACGGCGCCCGCGACCAGCGCCGACTCCGCCGCGTCGTGCACGGTGCCGGTCGCGCCGTACACGAACAGCACCGCGTAGAGCAGCCACAGCTCTCCCGGCGCGTCCACCGCGCACAGCGTGAGCAGCAGCGCCGCCATGAACAGGCTCAGCGCGACCAGCAGCGGCCGGCGGCGGTGCCGGTCGGCGAGCGTGCCGAGGACCGGGCCCGCCAGTGTGGGCGCCCACATCGCCAGCAGACACAGCGCCGCCAGCCCGTCCGAGCCGGTGAGGTCCTTGACCCACACCCCCGACGCCAGCCACAGAGCGGAGGTGCCGAACCCGGAGACCACCACCGCCGTCAGACACCGGCCCGCCGTGCGGTCGCGCAGCACGCGGACCGCCGTCCATCTCGTCGTCATGCCTGGTCATCGTGGTCCTAAGGCGGCGGTGACGGCATCGGGCGAATGCCCTAGGGAGCGAGCGGGGGGCGGGCGCGGGACCCGCCCGCCGATGAGTTCCGCGGCCGTGACCGGTCACCCCTTCGTACGCCACCGCATCCCGGGAGCAGCCATGACCGACACTCCGCTCGACCTCGGACCGCAGACCAGGATCGTCGCCCGCCTCGCCGAAGGGGTGACCGACGCGCAGCTGGCGGACGGTACGCCCTGCCCGCGGTACGCCGTGCGCCATCTCCTGGGCCACCTCCTCGGACTGGCCGTCGCCTTCCGCGACGCGGGCCGCAAGGACCTCGGGACCACCACGGACACCGATCCGCAGGACGCCCTGCCGGACGTCGGACCCGCCTGGCGCGCCGAACTGCCCAAGGCGCTCGACGAACTCGCCGAGGCCTGGCGGGATCCGGCGGCCTGGACCGGCATGACGCGCGCCGGAGGCATCGACATGCCGGGTGAGGTCACCGCCGCCGTCGCCGTCGACGAACTGGTGGTCCACGGCTGGGACCTGGCCCGCGCGACCGGGCAGCCGTACACGCCCGACCCCGCCGCGCTGGAGCGCGCGCACGCCTTCCTGCTGGCCGCCGCCGAGGAGGACGACCGGGGCGGGGGCATCTTCGGACCCGTCGTCGCCGTCCCGGCCGACGCCCCGCTGCTGGACCGGACGATCGGCCTCAGCGGCCGCGACCCGGGCTGGACCAGGCACGCGTGAGAAGGCGGCCTGGACCGCGCGGAGGGGGAGCTGGCCCGGGCCCGTCGTGAGAGCCCCGCGTACCCGGTGAGGACGGCGACGCGGGGTTTCGCGCGTTTCACCGCGCGAAACCGAACGCCGTGACCGGCCGCGCGGTGAGAAGCACCTTCACCTTCCTTTGTCAGAAGCATTGACGAAACACCCGGCCGCTCCTACGGTCATCCGCGTCGTACTTCGTACGTCATATATGAGACGCGATACGCGAGATCCGATACGCGATCCGACGCGAGATCCGAGAGGCGCGCATGACCTCTGTGCCCACGCCGATCCCCTCCCGCACGCAGTACGTGCTGGAGGAGATCAAACGCCGCATCCTCACCGGCCGGCTCACCCCCGGCCAGGCCCTGGTCGAGACCGACCTCGCCGCGCAGTTCGGGGTGTCCAAGACCCCGGTGCGGGAGGCGCTCAAGACCCTGGCCGGCACCGGACTGGTGGTCATGAGCCAGTACAAGGGCGTCACGGTGCGCATGGTCGACGCGGACATGGCGCGCGAGGTGTACGACGTGCGGCTGCTGCTCGAACCGGAGGCGCTGAAGCGCGCCGTGCGCCGCGGCGCCTCCCTCGACGACGCCCGCGAGGCGCTCACCCGCGCCGACGAGGCCACCGACACCGCCGAACGCTCCCTCGCCAACCGCGAGTTCCACCGCGCCCTCTACCTGCCCTGCGGCAACCCGCTGCTCGGCCGGATGCTCGACGAGGTCCGCGACCAGGCCGCCCTGGTCTCCGCTGTCGCCTGGGCCGCCGACCCCTCCTGGGAGCGCGAGGCGGACGAGCACCGCGTGATTCTCGACCTGGCCCTCGCCGGGGACGCGGACGGCGCCGCCCGCGCCCTGCACGCGCACATCGCGTCCTTCGTGCGACGCGCCTTCCCCGAGGCGCAGTTCGAGGCGGAGTTCGCGGCGGCGGAGGAATCCCGGAAGGACGGTCAGGCATGACGGCGACGTCTCCCACCCAGGCGCACGCGCCCCGGGCGGCCGGGGCCCCGTCGTTCGAGGCGCAGCGCGCCGCCCTGGCCGACGTGGTGGCGATCCCCGTCACCCCGTTCGCCGAGGACGGCTCCGTCGACCCGGACACCTACCGGGCGCTGCTGCGCCGCCTCCTCGACGGCGGCATCACCACCCTCACGCCCAACGGCAACACCGGCGAGTTCTACGCCCTCACCCCCTCCGAGCGGCGCCTCGTCACCGAGCTGACCGTCGAGGAGGCCGGCGGCCGCGCCGCGATCCTCGTCGGCGTCGGCCACGACGTGCCCACCGCCGTCGCCTCCGCGCGGCACGCCCGCGAGCTCGGCGCGCAGATGGTGATGGTGCACCAGCCCGTCCACCCGTACGTCTCGCAGAGCGGCTGGGTCGACTACCACCGGGCCATCGCCGAGGCGGTGCCCGAGCTGGGGGTCGTCCCCTACCTCCGCAACGCGCAGCTCTGCGGCGCCCGGCTCGCCGAACTCGCCGACGCCTGCCCCAACGTGATCGGCGTGAAGTACGCGGTGCCGGACGCCGCCCGGTTCGCCGCGTTCGCGCGGGACGCGGGCCTGGAACGCTTCGTGTGGGTGGCGGGCCTCGCCGAGCCGTACGCCCCTTCCTACTTCTCCGCCGGGGCGACCGGCTTCACCTCGGGCCTGGTCAACGTCGCCCCGTCCGTGTCGCTGGCCATGCTGGAGGCGCTGCGCTCCGGCGACTACCCGACCGCCATGAAGGTGTGGGAGCAGATCCGCCGCTTCGAGGAACTGCGCGCCGCCAACGGCTCCGCCAACAACGTCACCGTCGTCAAGGAGGCCCTCGCCTCCCTCGGGCTGTGCCGCCGTGAGGTCCGCCCGCCCAGCAGGCCGCTGCCCGAGGGCGAGCGCGCCGAGGTCGCCGCCATCGCCGCCGGATGGTCGATATGAAGTCACCCGAAGAGCTCCGCAGCCACCAGTGGTACGGCACGGACGGACTGCGCTCCTTCAGCCACCGCGCCCGGACCCGCCAGCTCGGCTACCTGCCCGAGGAGCACCTGGGCAAGCCGGTCGTCGCGATCCTCAACACCTGGTCCGACATCAACCCCTGCCACGTCCACCTGCGCGACCGTGCGCAGGCCGTGAAGCGGGGCGTGTGGCAGGCGGGCGGCTTCCCGCTGGAGTTCCCGGTCTCCACCCTCAGCGAGACCTTCCAGAAGCCGACCCCCATGCTCTACCGCAACCTCCTCGCCCTGGAGACCGAGGAGCTGCTGCGCTCGTACCCGGTCGACGGGGCCGTGCTGATGGGCGGCTGCGACAAGTCCACGCCCGCCCTCCTGATGGGCGCCGCGAGCGCCGGACTGCCCGCCGTGTTCGTGCCCGCCGGGCCGATGCTGCCCGGGCACTGGCGCGGCGAGACCCTCGGCTCCGGCACCGACATGTGGAAGTACTGGGACGACAAGCGGGCCGGCGTCATCGGCGACTGCGAGATGCAGGAGCTGGAGAGCGGCCTGGCCCGCTCGCCCGGCCACTGCATGACCATGGGCACCGCGTCCACGCTGACCGCCGCCGCCGAGGCGCTCGGCGTCACCGTGCCCGGCGCGTCCAGCATCCCGGCCGTCGACTCCGGGCACGACCGGATGGCCGCGAAGGCCGGCATGACGATCGTCGACCTCGTCCACAAGGACCGCAGGATCGGCGACATCCTCACCGCGGAGGCCTTCGAGGACGCGGTCACGACCGTCCTCGGACTCGGCGGCTCCACCAACGCCGTCATCCACCTGATCGCGATGGCCGGACGCGCGGGAGTGAAGCTCACCCTCGACGACTTCGACCGCGTCGCCCGCACGGTCCCCGTGCTCGCCAACGTACGGCCCGGCGGACGGACGTACCTGATGGAGGACTTCCACTTCGCGGGCGGGCTGCCCGGGTTCCTCTCCCGCATCCCGGACCTGCTGCACCTGGACCGTCCCACCGTCTGCCACGACACCCTGCGCGACCAGCTCGCCGGCGCACGGGTGCACAACGACGATGTGATCCGCACCCGCGACAACCCGGTCGCGGCCGAGGGCGGGGTGGCCGTGCTGCGCGGCAACCTCTGCCCCGACGGCGCCGTCATCAAGCACATCGCCGCCGAGCCGCACCTGCTCAAGCACACCGGGCCCGCCGTCGTCTTCGACGACTACAAGGAGATGCAGCGGACCATCAACGACCCGGCGCTGGGCATCACCGCGGACAGCGTGCTGGTGCTGCGCAACGCGGGCCCCAAGGGCGGCCCGGGCATGCCCGAGTACGGCATGCTGCCGCTGCCCGACCACCTGCTCAAGCAGGGCGTGCGCGACATGGTCCGGATCTCCGACGCCCGCATGAGCGGCACGAGTTACGGCGCCTGCGTGCTGCACGTCGCCCCCGAGTCGTACGTCGGCGGACCGCTCGCGCTGGTGCGCACCGGCGACCCCATCACCCTCGACGTCGAGAACCGCACCCTCACCCTCGACGTGGACGACGAGGAGCTGCGCCGCCGCCGCGCGGCATGGACGCCGCCGCCCGCGCGCTACGAGCGCGGCTACGGCGCGCTCTACAACGACCAGATCACCCAGGCCGACACCGGCTGCGACTTCGAGTTCCTCGCCCGGCCGGGCACCGTCCAGGACCCGTACGCGGGCTGACCCGCCCGCCCGGGCGGAACCGGCTCCCGCACACCCGTGCAGAAAGCGCTTCCTATCCGTCCCGTGCACCACCCCCGCACCGCCCAGGCACCCCGCACAGCACGACGTACCGAGAAACGGAGAACAGTCATGGCCCAAGCCGCAGCCGTGGCGAAACCGCCCGCGCCACCGAGGCGGCGCCGTGCCTCCGCCACACCCCGCCGACTGCCCTACCTGCTGATCGCGCCGGCCGCCCTGCTCATGCTGGGGTTCATCGCCTACCCGGTGCTCAGCGTCTTCTGGTACAGCCTGCGGGACTACAACCCCACCAAGCCCTGGCGGAACGGCTTCGCGGGACTCGACAACTTCACCCG
Source organism: Streptomyces sp. GB4-14 (assembly GCF_022696125.1). Lineage (NCBI taxonomy): Bacteria > Bacillati > Actinomycetota > Actinomycetes > Kitasatosporales > Streptomycetaceae > Streptomyces > Streptomyces sp. GB4-14. The sequence goes on from NZ_RZHO01000002.1 coordinate 5,169,119, forward strand.
CATCTTCACCGAGGACCCCTTGTTCCGGGACACCCTCGTCTTCAGCGCCAAGTGGGTGTTCGTCGAGGTCGGCCTGCAGCTGATGTTCGGCCTCGCCCTCGCCCTCATCGTCAACCAGACCTTCGTCGGCCGGGCGCTGGGCCGCGCGCTGGTCTTCTCCCCGTGGGCCGTCTCCGGCGTGCTCACCTCCGCGATCTGGGTGCTGCTCTACAACTCCCAGACGGGCATCACCCGTTACCTCGCGGACATGGGCATCGGCGAGTACGGCGTGAGCTGGCTGTCGGACACCTCCACCGTGTTCCCCGCCGCGGTCGTCGCCGACCTGTGGCGCGGGGTGCCCTTCTTCGCGATCCTCATCCTCGCCGACCTCCAGTCCGTCTCCAAGGACCTGTACGAGGCCGCCGAGGTGGACGGCGCCGGCCGCTTCAAGCAGTTCTGGCACATCACCCTGCCGCACCTGAAGGACGCCATCATCCTCTCCACGCTGCTGCGCGCCGTGTGGGAGTTCAACAACGTCGACCTGCTCTACACGCTGACCGGCGGCGGCCCCGCCGGCTCGACCACCACGCTGCCGCTGTACATCGCCAACACCTCCGTCGACGCCCACGACTTCGGCTACGCGTCGGCCCTGACCACGGTGGCGTTCGTGATCCTGCTCTTCTGCTCGATGGTCTACCTGCGGCTGAGCAAGTTCGGAGGCGAGAAGTGATCACCAAGGAGGCCGCCCCGGCCGCCCCCGCCCCCGCCCCGGCCGTCCCCGAGCCGCCGCGCCCCGCGAAGCGGCGCCGGGCCTGGGACGAGGCGCCCCGCTGGCAGATCTACCTGCCGCTCGGCATCTACCTCGTCTTCACCCTCGTCCCCTTCTACTGGATCCTGCTGTTCGCGCTGCGCCCGGCCGGCTCCACCTCGCTCGTGCCCTGGCCGATGACCACCGCCCACTTCGAGAAGGTGTGGACGGACCGAGGCTTCGGCACCTTCTTCCAGAACAGCGTCCTCGTCGGCGTCGCCACCCTGTTCATGACCACCCTGGTCGCCCTGGCCGGCGGCTACGCGCTCGCCCGGTTCGACTTCCGGATCAAGCGCGGCTTCATGCTGGCGCTGCTCTGCTCGCAGTTCGTGCCCGGCGCGCTGCTGCTGGTGCCGCTGTTCGAGATCTTCGCCGAGCTGCGGATGATCAATTCCCTGGGCAGCGTCATCATCGCCGAGACGGTGTTCCAGCTGCCGCTGTCGATGATCCTGCTGAGCAACTTCATCAAGAACGTGCCCTACTCGCTGGAGGAGGCCGCCTGGGTCGACGGCTGCAACCGGTTCCGGGCGTTCCGGGTGGTCGTCCTGCCGCTGCTGCGGCCTGGTCTGATCGCCGTCGGCTCCTTCGCCTTCGTGCACTCCTGGAACCACTTCCTGTTCGCCCTGATGTTCCTCAACAACCAGGAGAAGCAGACGATCCCGGTCGGCCTCAACACGCTGATGAGCGCGGACAGCGTCGACCTCGGCGCGCTCGCCGCGGGCGGCATCATCGCGGCCGTCCCCGTCGTGATCGTGTTCGCCTTCATCCAGAAATGGCTGATCACCGGCTTCAGCGCGGGGGCGGTGAAGGGATGACCGCCTCGTCCGCCGCCCCCGGCGCCCCGCTCCCCGTCGTCCTGGCCGGCGCCCGCGGTCACGGCCGCTGGCACGTGGAGAACATCCGCCGTCTCCAGGCGCAGGGCCTGGTCCGGCTCGTGGGCGTCTGCGAACTCACCCCGCTCACCGAGGACGAGTTCGGCGGTGAGCTGCCCGAACAGTCCGACGACTTCGGGGCGCTCCTCGACTCCACCGGCGCCCGCGCCGCGGTGGTCTGCACCCCCATCCCCACCCACACCGCCCTCGCGCTCACCGCCGCGGAACGGGGCGCGCACCTGCTGCTCGAGAAGCCTCCGGCCCCGTCGTACGCCGAGTTCCGGCGGATGGCGGACGGGGTCGCCGCGGCCGGGGTGGCCTGCCAGATCGGCTTCCAGTCGCTCGGCTCGCACGCCGTGCCCGCGATCCGTGACCTGATCGCCGAGGGCGCCGTCGGGCGGGTGACGGGGATCGGCGGGGCCGGCGCCTGGGTGCGCCCCGAGGCGTACTTCCGCCGCGCGCCCTGGGCGGGCCGCCGACGCCTCGACGGCGTCGACGTGGTCGACGGGGCGCTCACCAACCCCCTCGCGCACGCCGTCGCCACCGCCCTCGCGCTCGCCGGGAGCACCCGCGCCGAGGACGTCGCCGGCATCGAGACGGAGCTGCTGCGCGCCAACGACATCGAGTCCGACGACACCTCCTGCGTCCGCGTCACCACCGTCCAGGGAGGCCCGGTCACCGTCGCCGCCACCCTGTGCGCGGAGCGGGCCGACGAGCCGTACGTCGTGGTGCACGGCACCAGCGGCCGGATCACCTTCTGGTACAAGCAGGACCGCGTCCTGCTCCAGCGCGCGGACCACGGCCCCGAGGAACTCCGCTTCGGCCGCACCGACCTGCTGGAGAACCTCGTCGCCCACCTGAGTGACGGCAGCCCGCTGCTGGTCACCCCCGACGACACCGGCGCCTTCATGCAGGTCGTCGAGGCCATCCGCACCGCACCCGACCCGGCCCCCCTGCCCGACGGCGCCTGGCGCCGCGTCCCCGGCGAGGACCGCCGGGTGGTGCCCGGCGTCGACGCCCTGGTCGCGGCCGCCGCGGACCGCCTGTCCCTCTACTCCGAGCTGGGCGCCCCCTGGGGCCGACCCGCCGGACACCACCTGCCGAAAGAGGTGAGCACCCGATGACCGTCAACGACTCCGTGGTGCTGCGCGTCGCCGGACGGCCCGTCGGCCGGTACGTCACCCGGCCGGAACTGCCGCCCCGGCTCTCCCCGCGGCCCTACCTCCACCCCGTCACCACCCTGGCCGGCACGGCGGTCACCGAGCTGAGCCCCGCCGACCACGCACACCACCTCGGCGTCGGTGTCGCCGTTCCCGACGTCGAGGGGTTCAACTTCTGGGGCGGACGCACCTACGTCCAGGGCCGCGGCCCCACCGAGCTGGACAACCACGGCGCCCAGCGGCACACCGCCTACCACCGGCGCGAGGCCGACGGCTTCACCGAGGAGCTGCGCTGGACGGCCGCGCCCGGCGAACTGCTGCGTGAGCGGCGCACGGTCGTGGCGACCGCCCTCACCGACAGCGCGTGGGCCCTCGACCTCGCCTTCGCGCTCACCAACGTCTCCGGACGCCCGCTGTCCGTCGGCAGCCCCGCCACCAACGGGCGGCCCGGCGCCGCCTACGGGGGCTTCTTCTGGCGGGCCCGCAAGGAGGACACCGCGCCCGACGTGTTCACCGCGGCGGCCGACGGCACGGACGCGGCGCACGGGCGGACCGCCGACTGGGTCGCCCTGGCCGGTTCCGCCTGGACCCTCGTCTTCGCCGCGGCCACGGAGACGACCCGCCGCGACCCCTGGTTCGTGCGCACCGAGGAGTACCCGGGCGTCGGCTCCTCCCTCGCGCACGACGCGCGGCTGCCCGTCCCGCCCGGGGAGACGGTGGAACGCCGGGTCGTCACCGTCGTCGCCGACGGCCGGCTCGGCCGCCAGGAGGCCGCCGCCCTGGTCACGAAGGCGGTGACCGCATGAGCGCCGCCCCCGACGACCCCGTCTACCGCAACCCGGTTCTCGACGCCGACTGGTCCGACCCCGACGTGATCCGCGTCGGCGACGACTTCTACCTCACCGCGTCCAGCTTCGGCCGCGTCCCGGGACTGCCCCTGCTGCACTCCCGCGACCTGGTCAACTGGACCCTCGTCGGCCACGCCCTCGGGCGGCTGGAACCCGAGGGCGAGTTCGCCGTGCCCCGGCACGACTGCGGGGTGTGGGCGCCGTCCCTGCGCCACCACGACGGCCGCTTCTGGATCTTCTGGGGCGACCCCGACCAGGGCGTCTTCCAGGTCAACGCCCCGGAGATCCGCGGCCCGTGGACCCGCCCGCACCTGGTCAAGGCCGGCAAGGGACTGATCGACCCCTGCCCGCTGTGGGACGACGAGACCGGTGAGGCGTACCTCGTGCACGCCTGGGCCAAGTCCCGCTCCGGCGTCAAGAACCGCCTCACCGGCCACCGGATGCACCCGCACGGCACCGAACTCCTCGACGAGGGCAAGGTGATCGTCGACGGCGACCGCCTCCCCGGCTGGTTCACCCTCGAAGGGCCCAAGCTGTACCGGCACGACGGCTGGTTCTGGATCCTCGCCCCCGCCGGGGGAGTGGAGACCGGCTGGCAGGGCGCCTTCCGCTCCCGCGCCTTCTTCGGCCCCTACGAGGAGAAGGTGGTCCTGGAGCAGAAGGACACCGACGTCAACGGCCCGCACCAGGGCGGCTGGGTGCGCACCCCGTCCGGCGAGGACTGGTTCCTGCACTTCCAGCAGCGCGGCGCCTACGGCCGGGTCGTCCACCTCCAGCCGATGCGGTGGGACGGTGGGGGAGGCTGGCCGGTGATCGGGGACGACGGCGCACCCGTCACCGAGCACCGCCGCCCGGACCTTCCGCCGCAGAAGCCCGCCGCGCCCGCCACCGACGACGACTTCCCCGGCGGACGCCCCGGCCGCCAGTGGCAGTGGACGGCCAATCCCCGGGACGGCTGGGCCACCCACCACTCCGCCGACGGGCTGCGCCTCACCTGCGTCCGCACCCCCGGCGCCCACGACCTACGGCTGCTGCCCAACGTCCTCACCCAGCGGCTGCCCGGCACCCCGTGCACCGTCGAGGTGGACCTGCGGCTCGAGTCCGGCGAACCCGGGGCGCGCGCCGGACTCACGGTCCTCGGCGACGCCTACAGCTGGATCGGGCTCGAGCGCGGTCCGGACGGCACCGTGCGGCTCGTGCACCGGTTCGCCGAGACGGTGGCCGAACAGGAGCGGGACGCCGCGCCCCCGCGCCCCGCCCCCGGGGGCCGGGCCCGGCTGCGCGTCGACATCGGCGCCGGCGCGCGCTGCCGCTTCTCGTACGACACGGGGGACGACACCCAAGGCGGCGCCGGGGAGGGCTTCCGCCCCTCCGGTCAGGTCTTCGCCGCGACCCCCTGGCGCTGGGTCGGTGCTCTGCTCGGCCTGGTCGCCGTGGCGCCCACCGGTCAGGGACACGCCGGTACCGCCACGTTCACGCAGTTCAGGATCCGTATCCAGGAGAAGAGAGCCGACCGATGAAGATCAGCATTCTCGGAAGAAGCACGGGCAGAGGACGTCGCGGCAGGACGTCGGCGGCCGTCGCCCTGGGAGCGGTCCTCGCGCTGACCGCCACCGCCTGCGGGGACGACGGCAGCGGCGGCGCGGGCGCCGAGGGCGACGGCAAGGGCGAGATCGTCTTCTGGGACAACAACGGCGGTGTCCGCACCGACATCTGGAAGGAGATCATCGCCGACTTCGAGAAGGCCAACCCGGACATCGACGTCCAGTACGTCGGCATCGCCTCCACCGAGTACCAGTCCAAGGTGGACACCGCCATCCAGGGCGGCAGCATGCCGGACGTGGGCGGCATCAGCGCCTCGATGCTCGCGGGCTTCGCCGCCCAGGGCGCGCTGGAGCCGCTGGACGAGCGGCTGGAGGGCTCGTCGCTGAACGGCAAGCTGAACAAGGACATGATCGAGTCGCTGCGGGCGGCCGGCGGCGGGGACGACCGGCTGTACTCCGTGCCGACCTCCGCCAACAACGGCGTCCTGTACTACCGCACCGACATGTTCGAGAAGGCGGGCCTGGAGGAGCCGACCACCTGGGACCGCTTCTTCGAGGCCGCGGAGAAGCTCACCGACAAGGGCAGCAACCGCTTCGGCTACACCATCCGCGGCGGCGCCGGCTCCATCGCCCAGGCCCTCGACGCGATGTACGGGCAGTCCGGCATCACCTCGTTCTGGGACTCCACCGGCAGGAAGACCACGGTCAACGACCCGAAGAACGTGAAGGCGCTGGAGAAGTACGCGGCCCTGTTCAAGAAGGTCACCCCCGCCGCCGACCTCAACAACGACTTCACCAAGATGGTCGCGCAGTGGGACTCCGGCGAGATCGGGATGCTGAACCATAACCTGGGCTCCTACCAGGACCATGTGAAGGCGCTGGGCGTGGGCAAGTTCCGGGGCATCCCGCAGCCGATCGGCCCCGACGGCAAGCGGGTGCAGGTCTCCAACCCGGTCGACGGCATAGGCCTGTTCAAGAGCTCCAAGAACAAGGACGCCGCCTGGAAGTTCATCGAGTTCGCCGTGTCGGCGCAGTCGAACTCGAAGTTCAACGAGTCGGCGGGGCAGGTGCCGGCGCACGCGGACGCCGCGAAGGACGCGTGGATCGCGAAGGCGGAGCCGACGAAGCTGGCCGCCGACGCGCTGAGCGACGGCTCGACGACCATCGTGCAGCTGCCGTACTACCTGCCGGACTGGAACACCATCTCCAAGGCGGACAACGAGCCCAACTTCCAGAAGGTGCTGTTGGGGGACATGACGGCGAAGGCGTTCCTGGACGGGCTGGCCGAGCAGTTGAACGAGGCTCAGGCCGAGTGGGACGAGCAGATGGGGTGATCGCCTGTTCGGCCGGGGCGGTCTGCGGTTTCGCGGCCGCGGGCCGTCCCCGGCCGGGCGCGCAGGCGCTGTCCCTGGCGCTGTGGCAGGAGCTCGGGCCCGACGTGACACAGACGTACTTCGACGGGACCGGCACCGAGCAGGACAACACGTACTTCTCCCCGACGGGCGCGACCGCCGTGGCACGGCTGGTCGCCCGGGAGCCGCCGCGCCCCCGGGTGCTCGCGCCGCACGGCGTGCGGCGGCTGGACGAGGAGATCCCGCCGTCGTGGATCACCTGGCCCGAGGCCGCCGCATAACACCCCCCGACCACGAACAGGAGAGCCGCACCATGAACGTTCGCGTATGGCATGGGCATGGCAGAAGAGTCGGTGTGCTGGCCGGCTGCACCGCCCTCGTGCTGACCCTGGCCGGCACCGCCGCGCAGGCCCACACCCCCGGGCACCACGACCCCGCCCGCCGGACCCTCCCCGCGGGGGACGGCTGGGCGTCCTACGGCTCGGGCACCACCGGAGGCGCCGCCGCCGACGCCGCGCACGTGCGCACCGTGACCGACTGGGCCCAGTTCACCGCCGCCCTCGCGGAGGGCGGGGACGCCCCGAGGATCATCAAGGTGAAGGGCACCATCGACGCCGTCGCCGGCGGCTGCGACGCGTTCGCCGTCCCCGGCTACGACTTCGACGCCTACCTGGAGACGTACGCCCCCGAGACATGGGGCCTGGATCGGGACCTCACCGACGAGCCCGACGACAGCCCCGAGGGGCTGCGCCGCGCCTCCGCCGCCCGCCAGAACGCGGTGATCAAGGTGAACGTCCCCTCCCACACCACGATCATCGGCGTGGGACGCGACGCCGCCATCAAGGGCGCGAGCCTCCAGATCAAGGAGGTGGACAACGTCGTCGTCCGCAACCTCACCCTGGAGAGCCCCGTCGACTGCTTCCCGCAGTGGGACCCCACCGACGGCGACCGGGGCAACTGGAACAGCGAGTACGACACCGTCGTCGTGCACGGCTCGACCCATGTGTGGCTGGACCACAACACGTTCACCGACGGCGCCCACCCCGACAGCGCGGCCCCCACCCACTTCGGCATGCTCTACCAGCAGCACGACGGCGAGCTGGACATCGTCAAGGGCGCGGACTACGTCACCGCCTCCTGGAACGTCTTCACCGAGCACGACAAGACGATCCTCATCGGCAACAGCGACAGCGAGTCCACCGCCGTGGGCGACCGGGGCAAGCTGAAGGCGACCTTCCACCACAACCTGTTCACGGACCTCACCGAGCGCACCCCGCGCGTCCGGTTCGGGCAGGTCGACGTCTACAACAACCACTTCGTGGCCGGCTCCGGGTACGGCTACAGCTTCGGCGTCGGCAAGGAGTCCCAGCTCGTCGCCGAGCACAACGCGTTCACCCTGCCCGAGGGGATCAGCCCGGCGAAGGTCCTCAAGCGCTGGAACGACTCGCCCCTCACCGCCCGGCACAACCTGGTCAACGGCAGGCCGGTCGACCTGATCGCCGTGCACAACGCGGAGATCCCCGAAGAGACCCTGCGCTCCGGCGCCGGCTGGACGCCCACCCTGCGCAAGACCGTGCACCCCGCGTGGGCGGTGCCCGCCCTGGTCCGTCTCGGCGCGGGCGCGGGCCGCCTCCGCTGACCCCGCACGCCGTCCTGGACCGCCGGTGCGGTCCGCCCCCACAGCGGACGGCACCGGCTCCCCACTCAAGTCCCCCCAAGGAGCACCCGCATGCCCTCGCACCTGTCCCGGAGGAGCGTCCTGCTGGCCGGCACCGCGGCCGGCTCCGCCCTCGCCCTGTCCGCCGCCCCGGCCCATGCGCACCGCCGTCCGCGCCGCCCCTTCGGCCGCTACGGCTCACCCTTCGCGCGGCTCACCTCCACCACCCTGTACGTCCACCCGCGCGGCGCCGGCGACTTCACGAGCCTTCAGGCCGCCGTCGACGCCGCCACCGGCACCGGACGCACCCTCGTCATCGCCCCCGGCGTCTACCGCGAGACCGTCTCCGTCCCCGCCGACCGCACCGGCATGACCTGGATCGGCGCCGTTGACGACCCCCGTGACGTGGTCGTCGTGTACGACAACGCCGCCGGCACCCTCAAGCCCGACGGCTCCGGCACCTACGGCACCTCCGGGTCGGCCACCACCACCCTGCGCCCCGACGGCTTCACCGCCCGCCGGATCACCTTCGCCAACGACTGGCTGCGCGCCGACCACCCCGGCGTCAGCGGCACCCAGGCCGTCGCCCTCAAGGTCATGGGCGACCGCAGCGCCTTCTTCGACTGCCGGTTCCTCGGCCACCAGGACACCCTCTACGCCGACTCGGCGTCCCTGGACACCGTGTCCCGCCAGTACTTCGCGCGCTGCCACGCCGAGGGCGACGTCGACTTCGTCTTCGGCCGGGCCACGGCGGTGTTCGAGGACTGCGACTTCCGCGCACTGGTCCGCCGCGACCTGACGTCCGCCCCGTTCGGCTTCGTGTTCGCGCCCTCCACCGCCGTCGCGAACCAGCACGGCTTCCTGGTGACCGGCAGCCGCATCAGCAGCACGGCACCGGACGGCTCCTACAAGCTGGCCCGCCCCTGGGTGCCCAGCTCCGACCCGACCGCGCGGCCCATGCTCACCGTCCGCGACACCCGCCTCGGCGCCGGCATCGACGCCGTCGCGCCGTACACGAACATGTCCAGCGGGTACCCCTGGCAGGACCAGCGGTTCGCCGAGTACCGCAACACCGGTCCCGGCGCGGTGATCACCGTCCCCGCGAACCGTCCGCAGCTCACCCCGGCCCAGGCCGCCGCGCACACCCGCCAGGCGTGGTTCGGCGACTGGCGGCCCCAGGCATGACCGCCCTGCCCGGACCGCCCGGCCTGCTCGACGCGCTCAAGGACGACCTGACGTTCCCGCTCGCCTGGGGGACCTCGCCCGTCCGCGACCCCGCACGCTGGCGCCGGACGGCCCGGGCCGTGGTGGAGGACGCGCTCCTCGTCCCCGCCGAACCCGCCCTGCCCTACGACCCCGAGCACACGCTCGGGCCCGAAGGGGAGGGGTACGCGCGGGAGTTGGTGACGGTCACGCTCACCCGCCGTACCCGGGCCCGCGGTGTCCTGCTCACCCCGCACGGCACCGGACCCTTCCCGGCCGTCCTGCTGCTGCACGACCACGGCTCCCGCTTCGACATCGGCAAGGAGAAGTGCGTCCGCCCCTGGTACGACGACACCCGGCTCGCCTCCGCCGAGGAATGGGCCGCGCGCCACTTCGACGGCCGCTTCCCCGGCGACGAACTCGCCCGCCGCGGCCATGTCGTGCTGTGCCTCGACGCCCTCGGCTGGGGTGAACGCGGCCCGCTCGTGTACGAGGAGCAGCAGGCCCTCGCGTGCACCCTCTACCAGCTGGGCTCCTCCCTCGCCGGACTGCACGCCCGCGAGGACCAGCGCGCCGCCGCCTTCCTCGCCGGTCTCGACCGGGTGGACGCCCGCCGGGTCGCCGCCGCCGGCTGGTCGATGGGCGGCTACCGCGCCTGGCAGGCCGCCGCGCTCGGCGACCACGTCACCGCCGCCGCGAGCGTCTGCTGGATGACCGGGCTGAAGCAGATGCTGGTGCCGGGCAACACCACACTGCGCGGCCAGTCGGCGTTCCACATGCTGCACCCCGGACTCGCCCGCCACCTCGACCTTCCCGACGTGGCGGGCATCGCGGCGCCCAAGCCGATGCTGTTCCTCCACGGCGGACGCGACCCCCACTTCCCCGCCGACGGCGTTCGGGCCGCATACGACCGGCTGCGCACCGTCTGGCGGGCCTGGGACGCCGAGGAACGGCTGCGGCTGAGAGTCCGGCCCGAGCACGGGCACACCTTCGACTCCCCGATGCAGGACGAGACGTACGCCTGGCTGGACTCCGTGCTGCGCGCGTGACCCCCGTACGGCTGGCCGGACGATGTCCGGCCAGCCGGTATGCCAATCCGTCACACGAAGAACACCGGAACGACGTACGGCACGGGCACAATCCAGCCAGCGTTCAGCAGATCATCATCTCCCGCTCATCGAGGAGCAGTTGCATGTCCGAGGCACAGAAGACGGCCGGCCGGCAGGACGCCGGGCCGTCCACGGTGACGGGTGTCGACCGGTTCTTCCGGATCACCGAACGAGGCTCGACGTTCGGCCGGGAGATACGCGGCGGCTTCGCCACCTTCTTCACGATGGCCTACATCCTCGTGCTCAACCCGCTCATCCTGGGCAGCGCGAAGGACAAGTCCGGTGAGCAGCTCGACCCGGTGCAGCTCACCACCGCCACCGCCCTGGTGGCCGCCGTGATGACGATCGTCATGGGCGTCGGCGGCAACCTGCCCCTCGCCCTGGCCGCCGGGCTGGGCCTCAACGCGGTCGTCGCCTTCCAGCTCGCCCCGCTGATGAGCTGGGACGACGCCATGGGCCTGATCGTGCTGGAGGGCCTGCTCATCTGCGTTCTGGTGGTGACCGGGCTGCGGGAGGCCGTCATGCACGCCATCCCGCGGCAGCTGAAGCAGGCCATCAGCGTCGGCATCGGCCTGTTCATCGCCCTGATCGGCTTCGTCGACGCCGGGTTCGTCACCCGCATCCCGGACGCCGCGAACACCACCGTGCCGGTCCAGCTCGGCAGCACCGGCACCCTCGCCGGCTGGCCGATGCTGGTGTTCTGCGTCGGCGTGCTCCTCACCATCGGCCTGCTCGCCCGCAAGGTGCGCGGCGCGATCCTCGTCAGCATCGTCACCATGACCGTCGTCGCGCTGGCGGTCAACGCGCTCGCCGACGTCGAGACGTGGGGCCTCACCACCCCCGAGTGGCCCGACACGATCGTGGACGCCCCCGACTTCGGTCTCCTCGGCCAGTTCAGCCTGTTCGGCGCGTTCGGCCAGGTCGGCGTCGTCACCGTCGTGCTGCTGGTGTTCACCCTGATCCTGTCCGACTTCTTCGACACCATGGGCACCGTCGTCGGCGTCAGCGCCGAGGCCGGCCTGCTGGACGAGGACGGCAAGGTGCCCGGCCTCGGCAAGGTGCTGCTGATCGACGGCGCCGCGGCCGTCGCGGGCGGCGCCGCCTCCGCCTCCTCGGCGACCTCCTACATCGAGTCGGCGGCCGGCGTCGGCGAGGGCGCCCGCACCGGCTTCGCCAACCTGGTCACCGGCTCGCTGTTCGGGCTCGCGCTGTTCCTCACCCCGCTGCTCACCATCGTCCCGCTCCAGGCGGCCGCGCCCGCCCTGGTCGCCGTCGGCTTCCTGATGATGACGCAGGTCAAGCACATCGACTGGGACCGCTACGAGATCGCCGTCCCGGCGTTCCTCACCATCGCCGTGATGCCGTTCACCTACTCCATCACCAACGGCATCGGCGCCGGCTTCCTCGCCTACGTCCTCATCAAGGCGGTGCTGGGCCGCGCCAAGGAGGTCCACTGGCTGCTGTGGGGCACCTCGGCGCTGTTCCTGGTGTACTTCGCCATCGACCCGATCGAGCAGTTGCTCGGCATCTGACCGTCGTACAGCGCCGCGGGCCGCCCCCTGGAGCACCGGGGGCGGCCCGCACGCGTGAGTCCGCGAGGTCAGTCCTGGAGCGCGGCCTTCATGGTCTCCCGCGCGATCGGGGCCGCCAGCCCGTTGCCGCTGACCTCCGAACGCTCCGCGTCCGACTGCTCCACCAGCACCGCCACGGCGACCTTCTTGCCGTTGGAGTCGGACTCGGCGTACGAGGTGAACCAGGCGTACGGCGTCTTGCTGTTGTTCTCGCCGTGCTGGGCCGTGCCGGTCTTGCCGCCCACGGTGGCGCCGGACAGCTGCGCGTTGGTGCCCGTGCCCTCGCTCACGACCGTCTGCATCGCCGACCGCAGCTGCTCGGCGGTCGAGGAGCTGACGATCCGCCGCGTCGAGGCGTCCTCGTCGTGGTCCTCCAGCACGTCGCCGCCGCTGTCGGTCACCCGGGACACCATGTGCGGCGACACCAGCTCGCCGTCGTTCGCGATCGCCGCCGACACCATCGCGATCTGCAGCGGCGTCGCCGTCACGTCGAACTGTCCGATGCCGCTCAGCGCCGTCTGGGGCCGGTCCATGTCCGAGGGGTACACGCTGGTGTAGGCGCGCACCGGGACGTCCTGCTTCTCGTCGTTGAAGCCGAACTTCTCCGCCATGTCCCGCACCTTGTCCTGCCCCAGGTCGACGGCCATCTTGCCGAAGACGTTGTTGCAGGAGTACTGCAGCGCCACCCGGATCGACGCGTTCTCGCAGGGCGCGGACGGGTTCTCGTTGGTGAGGTCCTTCGACGAGTCCGGGAGAGGGTAGGGGTCGGGGCTGTCGGTCCGCTCGTCCACCGAGGAGTACAGCCCGTCCTCCAGCGCGGCCGCCGCCACCACCAGCTTGAACGTCGAGCCGGGTGGCAGCGGCTGGCGCAGCGCCCGGTTGGTCAGCGGCTTGTCCGGGTCCTCGTTCAGCCGTGTCCACGCCTCGCCCGCGGTGTTGGCGTCGGTCAGCGACGTCGGGTCGTACGACGGGGTGGACACGGCGGCGAGGATGCGGCCCGTCTCCGGGTCGATGGCGACCGCGGCGCCCTTCTTGTCGCCGAGCGCCTTGTACGCCGCCTTCTGCACGGCCGGGTCGACGGTCGTCACCACGTTCCCCGGGGCGGCCCGCCCGTTGGTGACGGTGTCCGCCACCGTCTTCAGACGGGGGTCCGTGCCGTTGAGCACGTCCGCGTAGATGCCCTCGAGCTGGGTCGGCGCGTAGGCCTGCGAGGCGTAGCCGGTCACCGCCGCGTACAGCGGCCCGTCCGTGTAGGTGCGCTTGTACGCGAGGTCGCTCCCCTTCGTCCGCGCCGAGCCGGTGATGTGCTCCCCGGCCACGACGATGTTCCCCAGCGGCTCCGCGTACGTCTCGATCGCGTTGCGCCGGTTGTCGCTGTCGTCCGCCAGTGCCCGGCCCTCGTAGAACTGCACCCAGGTCGCCCGCACCAGCAGGGCGAACACCAGGAGCAGCGTGAAGACGGAGGCACGCCTGATCGTCCTGTTCATCGCGTGGGGACAGACGAGCGGAGAGGGGCGGGACGTTCCCGTCCGGCCGGATTCTCATCGGCTGTTCATACAGTCGCCCTCGGGCGTGAGACCGCTCACACGGGTGCGGGTGGGTGAGGGCTTGGCGCGCGGTTCCCCGCGCCCCGGGGGAGCTGTCCGCCGGCGCCCGAAGGCCACCGGCCCTTCGAGCTCAGTCCTCCAGCGCCAGCACCAGTTCGTCCGTCTCCTCGCCCCGGCCCGGCGCGTACCCCCTGGCCTCACCGGTGACCTGGAAGCCGCACGTGCGCAGCACACGCAGCGAGCCCGCGTTGTCGGCGGCCACGCGCGCGTACAGCGGGCGCTCGGTCACCTCCGCCAGCAGGGCGCGCAGCGCGGCCGTGGCGATGCCCTTGCCCCAGTGGGCGCGGTCGATCCAGTACGTCACCTCACGTTCGCCCGCCTCGCCGAAGACGGACACGGAGCCCACCACGTCGCCGTCCACGAGCACCGTGCGCGCCACGATCTCCGGGGAACTGCGGATGTGCGCCCACTTCGCCTCGAAGCGGTCGCGGTCGGCCGGGTCCTCGGGGGTGAAGGCGGCCATCCGCACCGATTCCGGGTCGTTCGTCTGCCGGAAGAAGACGGGCAGGTCGCTGTCGTGCACCGGGCGCAGGGCGATGTCCACGGGTCAGAGCCTCCGGGTGGCCAGGGTCAGCCGGTCGCGGGCGTCGAACAGGGCGTCCTTCACCATCTCTTCGTGGGCGGGGGTGAGCCGGGCCACCGGGACCGAGCAGCTGATGGCGTCCCGGGCGGGCGTGCGGTAGGGGATCGCCACGCCGAAGCAGCGCAGCCCCAGGGTGTTCTCCTCGCGGTCCACGGCGAAGCCCTGCTCCCGCACCTGGTGCAGCTCCTCGATGAGCTTCTCCCGGTCGGTGATGGTGTTCTCGGTGAGCGCGGGCAGCGTCTCGGGGAGCATCTTGCGCACCTGCTCGTCCGTGTACGTGCTCAGCAGCGCCTTGCCCAGCGAGGTCGAGTGCGCGGGCAGCCGGCGTCCGACGCGGGTGAAGGGGCGCAGGTAGTGCTGGGACTGGCGGGTGGCCAGGTAGACGACGTTGGTGCCGTCCAGACGCGCCAGGTGGATCGTCTCGGTGGTGTCGTCGGAGAGCCGGTCCAGCGTGGGCCGGGCCGCCGCGACGACCTCGTCGCCGTCGATGTACGAGGTGCCGACCAGCAGCGCCCGCACGCCGATGCCGTACCGGGTGCCCGTCGCGTCCGTCTCCACCCAGCCGAGGTCGACGAGCGTGCGCAGCAGCATGTACAGGCTGGACTTGGGATAGCCGACGGCCTCCTGGACCGCGGCCAGGGAGTGCATCCCGGGACGTCCGGCGAAGTATTCGAGCAGTTCAACGGTCCGTACCGCGGACTTGACCTGCGCCCCGCCGCCCGTCTCGCCAGCCGACATCGCCCTTGACCCCTTCGTTCGCCGGGAAATAGTCTCCCAAGCACATTCACCCACAGAGACAGTGTTCAGTATATCGAACACCCGCTGGGGGTGACGTACATACTGCGGCATTGCATGCGGCATTCAAGTGGAGGGACCCGCGGTGGCAGCAGCACCAGTCTGGAGTGTCGACCCCCGAACCGGGAAGCAGCGTGAACAGGTTGCGGTGGAGGCCACAGCCCAGGAGGTGGACGCGGCCGTCCGGGACGCCCACGCCGCGCGTGAGGCGCTGGCCGACCGTGCCGTGCGCGCCGCCTTCCTGCGCTCCGCCGCCGACGAACTGGAAGCCGCCCGCGACCGGCTCGTCGAGGCCGCCGACGCCGAGACCGCGCTCGGCCCGGTCCGCCTCACCGGCGAACTCGCCCGCACCTGCTATCAGCTGCGCGCCTTCGCCGGCATCGTCGAGGAGGGCGCCTTCCTCGACGTCGTCATCGACCACCCCGACGACACCGCCACCCCGCCCGTCCCCGACCTGCGCCGCTACAAGATCCCGCTGGGCGTCGTCGCCGTCTACTCGGCGTCCAACTTCCCGTTCGCCTTCTCCGTGGCCGGCGGCGACACCGCGAGCGCCCTGGCGGCCGGCTGCCCCGTCGTCGTCAAGGCCCACCCCGACCACCCCGCCCTGTCGGAGCTGGTCGCCAGGGTGATCCGCCGGGCCGCCGCCCGGCACGAGGTGCCCGACGGCGTGCTCGGACTGGTGCACGGTTTCGACGCCGGCATCGAGCTGATCCGGCACCCGCTGGTCGCGGCGGCCGGCTTCACCGGCTCGGTCCGCGGCGGCCGCGCCCTCTTCGACGAGGCCGCCGCCCGGCCCGTCCCCATCCCGTTCCACGGCGAGCTCGGCTCGCTCAACCCGGTCCTGGTCACCGAGGCAGCCGCCGCCGAGCGCGGCGAGGCGATCGGGGCGGGGCTGGCCGGCTCGATGACGCTGGGCGTCGGCCAGTTCTGCGTGAAGCCGGGCCTGGTCCTCGCCCCCGCCTCCTCGGCCGGCGACGCCCTGCTGAAGTCCCTCACGGACGCGGTCAGCGACACCGACCCCGGTGTCCTGCTCGACCACCGCATGCGCGACAACTTCCTCGCCGGTGTCACCGAGCGCGCGCAGCTCCCCGGCGTGGAATCCCCGGTGACCGCGGGCGCGGGCGGCGAGCACACCGTCAGCGCGGGCTTCCTCACCGTCCCGGCGGAGCGGCTGACCCGCGAGGGCGAGCACGACCTGCTGCTGGAGGAGTGCTTCGGACCGGTCACCGTGGTGGCCCGCTACACGGACGAGGCGGAGGTGCGGGCGGTGCTGTCCCGGCTCCCCGGCAACCTCACCGCGACCGTGCACGTGTCCTCCGAGGAGGCGGCCGGACAGGGCCGCGGCGCCGAACTGGTGCGGGAGCTGACGCCGTTGGCGGGGCGCGTGCTGGTGAACGGCTGGCCGACCGGCGTCGCCGTCGCCCCCGCCCAGCACCATGGCGGCCCCTACCCGGCGACCACCTCCACGTCCACCTCCGTGGGCGGCACGGCGATCGAACGCTGGCTGCGGCCCGTCGTCTACCAAGGAGCCCCGGAGGCGCTGTTGCCGCCGGAGCTGAAGGACGACAACCCGCTCGGGCTGCCCCGCCGCTTCAACGGCCGCCTGGAGCGCTGACCTCCGTCCGGCCGGCCCCCGTTCACCCGCCGGCCGGCTCCAGGCCCGCGTCCCGGGCCAGGAGCGCGGCCTGCACCCGGTTGTCGCAGTCCAGCTTGGTCAGGATCCGGCTGACGTACGTCTTCACCGTGGCCTCGCTCATGTGCAGCCGGGCCCCGGCGTCCGCGTTGGACAGCCCCTCCCCGAGGAGCGCCAGCACCTGCAGCTCCCGCTCGGTGAGCGCGGACAGCCGGCGGCGCGCCTCCTCGCCGCGCGCGGTCGCCGCGGGCGAGGCCAGGGTGTCCACCACGTGCCGGGTGGCGGCCGGGGAGAGATAGGCGTTCCCGGCCGCCGCCGCGCGGACCGCGTGGATCAGCTCCTGCGGCGCGGAGTCCTTCAGCAGGAAACCGGCGCCGCCGTGGCCCAGCGCCCGCAGCACGTTCTCCCGTTCCCCGAACGTCGTCAGGATCAGCACGCGCACCCGGGGCGCGACCCGGCCGATCTCGGCCAGCGCCGTCAGCCCGTCCAGCTCCGGCATCTGGATGTCCAGCAGCGCCACGTCGACGGCGGTGGAGCGGGCGGTCTCCACCGCCTCCCGGCCGTCCCGGGCCTCGGCGACGACGTCGATGTCGTCGGCCGAGGTGAGGATCATCCTGATGCCGGCCCTGATGAGCGGCTCGTCGTCGGCGACCAGGACCCGGATCACGCGGCCTCCTGCGCGGTGCGGTGGGACGGGCGGATGGCGGAGCCATGCCATCATGCCCGATTCCCCCGCCGGCCCGGAGCCGGCGGCCCGTCAGACCACGTGCGGGTAGGACTCCTTGGCGACCAGCTTCCCGTCGCGGAAGCAGAACCGGTACACGATGTCCTTCTCGTCGTCCACGAAGTGCTCGCACACCGCGTCCGCGGGCAGCGGCGGCCCCTGCTCCTCCACGCCGTCGGTGAGCAGCGAGTCGCCCTCGGGGAAGTGCTCGCGCAGATCCGCCTCGGCGTCGCCGATGCGCGCGTCCTCGTACACGTACGCCGGTATGACCCCCTTCTGCACCTCGTCGATCATCTTGTTCACCCCCCACACCAGCAGGGCGACGGTGCCGGCGACGAGGACGACGGAGACGAGGGCGCACCCCAGGGCGACGTTCTTCTTGCTGCTCATGATGGCGGCGTACTCCTTCGGGTCGGAGCGTTCGATGTCCGCTCCACCGTCGCCCGCGGCGCCCGCCCGGATCTGCCCCCGAAAGTCGCGGCCCGCGGCGACGGACGTCGCGTCGTCGGGGCCCACGGGCGAGGCGCCGTCGCCGTACGGCAGCACACCGGCGAGGCGGAAGCCGCCGTCGGGGGAGGGGCCGCTGTGCACCATGCCGCCGACCAGCCGGGCCCGCTCCTCGAGCCCCGCCAGGCCCTGGCCCCCGCTGATCGCGGGCGGCCCCGGAGGCACCCCGTCCGCCACCGGCCCGTTGGCCACCTCCACCACCAGGCTGTCCGGTTCGTAGCGCAGCTCCACGGTGATCGCGGCGCCCGGCGCGTGCTTGTGGGCGTTGGTGAGGCCCTCCTGGACGATGCGGTAGACGGCGTGGTCCGCGGCCGGGGCGAGCGGCCGCTGCTCGCCCGAGCGGCGCAGCTCCACCGGCACGCCCGCGCTCCGTGACGACGCGACCAGCGCGTCCACCCCGGCCGCGCCCCGGGCGGGCGGCGCCCCGGCCGCCTCCGGTCCGGGGGAGGGAGAGGACGCGGGCGGCTCCTCCGTGTCGTCCCGGAGGATGCCGACGGCCTCGCGCAGCTCCCGCATCGCCGACCTGGCGGCCTCCCGGAGAATGCCCACCCCCTCCCGCTGCCGGTCGCCGAGTTCCGGGTCCACCTCCAGCGCCCCGGCGTGCACCGCGATCAGGGCGAGCTGGTGGCCGAGGCTGTCGTGCATGTCCTGGGCGATCCGATGCCGCTCCAGCAGCCGCGCCTGCCGCGCCACCATCGCCTGCTCGCGCACCAGTTGGGCGTTGTGCCGGCGCAGCGCCTCCAGCAGGTCACGGCGCTGCGCGCGGTACCGGGAGGCGAGCCCCGGCACGACCGCCAGCACCAGGTAGGGGCCCGCGCCCAGCACCGCCGTCATCAGCAGCGACAGCTCCGGCACCTCCTCGGCCCCGTCCCCGAGCAGGCCGCCCGCGATGTACAGCACCAGTCCGGCGGCGTACGCGCCCACCGCGTGCCAGGGACGCCTGATGCGGCTGCCGGCCGACCAGCTCGCGTAGATCAGCAGCGGGCCGGTCCCGAGGATCGAGCCGGCCAGGGCGGAGGAGACGACGAGCACGGTGGCGGGCAGGGAGCGCCGGACCAGCGTGAGCAGGGCGACGAGCAGGGCCACCGCCCAGCCCCTCGCGGAGGATCCGCTTTCCGTGGCGTACATCGGTCCCGCGATGCCCGCGAGCACCAGGACGAGCACGCTCTCCCCGGCGATCCGGCCGCGGGACCAGGGGGAGGCGGCGGCCAGCCGGGACAGCAGGGGACGGGCGGGGCGAGAGGTCTGCGCTATGTCCACGCGCCCGACCCTAGGGGTCCGCCCCGGGGCGCCGGCATCCTCCCTCCGTAGCGGCCCCGAACGACGAAAGTGAACGACGCCCGTCAACGTCCGTATGTAATCCCGCCGTTGTGGCCCGCGACTTCCGGTGACTGCGCCCGCCCGGCCCGTCCGGCGACGATGGCGGAGCCGGGTGAGGACCTCCGCCGGCGGCACCCTCCACCGACACCGGGAGCGCAGCAGTGGACGCAGCAGGACCCTGGACAGGACGACGCTTCACCGTCACGCAGAGGGCCACCCTGAAGACCGACCGGTACCTCGTCACGGAGACCGCGCCGGACGGCTCCGAGGGCCGGGTCCTCGCCTACGCCGAGCTGAAGCGGTTCTCCCTCAGGGAGGAACTGACCTTCTTCGCCGACGCGTCCAGGAGCCAGGTGGCGTTCACGGTCAGGGAGCGCTCCCTGCTGGACCCCGGCGAGGGCTTCGACGTGGCGGACGCCGACGGCAAGCCCGTCGGCGCCTTGCGCGAGCGGTTCTTCACCTCCCTGGTCCGCTCCACCTGGGTGCTGGAGCAGCCGGGCGCGCCCGACGCCGTGGGGCGGGAGCGCAACCGGTTCGTGGCCGTGCTGCGCCGGGCCTGGGACTGGCTGCCGCTGGACCTGGTGCCGTTCGCCTGGCCGTACCACTTCGACTTCGAGAGCGAGGGCAAGCCCGTGATGACCGTCGACAAGAAGATCGGCCTGCGCGACCGCTACCTCGTCGAGGTGACCGCCCCCGACCTCGACCTGCGCCTCGCCGTCGCCCAGGCGGTCGCCCTGGACACCTTCCAGGGCCGCTGACCGGGGCCCGGTGCGCGCGGCGGCGCCGCTCCTGGGAGAATCCCGCCATGGACCTGGACATACCCGAACTCCCCTTCCCGCTGCGGACCTACGGCCCCGACGGCTCCTGGTCCTACGAGGACGGCGTCCTCACCGGATGGGCGGGACCGCGGCAGGACCGCTTCGTGCCGCCCACCGGCGAGTCCCTGGAGTCCGCCGCCGACGCGCCCAGGCTGCTCGGCGCGCCCGAGGGCGACTTCCAGCTGATCGCCCGCGTCACGGTCGGCTTCGCCGGCTCCTTCGACGCCGGGGTGCTCTACGTCCATGTCGGCGAGCGGGCGTGGGCCAAGCTGTGCCTGGAGTACTCCCCGGACGTGCCCACCGTCTGCACGGTCGTCACCCGGGGCCACTCCGACGACGCCAACTCCTTCACCGTGGACGGCAAGACGGTCTGGCTGCGGGTGAGCCGCACCGGGCGCGCCTTCGCCTTCCACGCCTCGCGCGACGGCAAGCAGTGGACCTTCGTCCGCCTGTTCACCCTCGGCGACGAGAAGGAGACGGGGGCGGCCCTGGTCGGGTTCGCGACCCAGTCGCCGATGGGGGAGGGGTGCGTGGTGACCTTCGACCGGATCGAGTACCGGCTGCACTGGCCGCCGGACCTGCGCGACGGCAGCTGAGCGAGGGCCGGGTCCACCGGGAATGCCGACGGTTGCTTGAACGTTCATCCGGTTGCGGAGATCGTCTCCGCAGCCGTGCCGACCCTGGAGAGAGCCCGCCCATGCGCGTCGAGATCTGGTCCGACATCGCCTGCCCGTGGTGCTATGTCGGAAAAGCCCGTTTCGAGAAGGCGCTGGCCTCCTTCCCGCACCGTGACGGGATCGAGGTGGTCCACCGCTCCTTCGAGCTCGATCCGGGCCGCGCCAAGGACGACGTCGAGCCCGTGCTCACGATGCTCACCAAGAAGTACGGCATGAGCCAGGCGCAGGCCGAGGCCGGCGAGGACAACCTGGGCGCCCAGGCCGCCGCCGAGGGCCTGCCCTACCGCACCCGGGGCCGTGACCACGGCGGCACCTTCGACATGCACCGCCTGCTGCACCTCGCCCGCGAGCACGGCCGCCAGGAGCGGCTGCTCGACCTGCTCTACCGGGCCAACTTCGCGGAGGAGCGCTCCCTGTTCGGCGACGACGAGCGGCTCGTCGAACTCGCCGGCGCCGCCGGCCTCGACCCCGAGGCCGCCCGCGCGGTGCTCGCCGACCCGGAGGCGTACGCCGCCGAGGTCCGCGCCGACGAGCAGGAGGCCGCCCGGCTCGGCGCGCGCGGGGTGCCGTTCTTCGTGCTCGACCGGAAGTACGGCGTCTCCGGCGCGCAGCCCGTCGAGGTCTTCACCCGGGCGCTCACCCAGGCCTGGGGCGAGCGGTCCCCGCTGACCCTCGTCGACGGGGGCGCGGACGCCGACGCCTGCGGCCCGGACGGGTGCGCGGTGCCCGGACCGAGGAATGCCCAGGCCGGCGCGGACGTATAAGCGTTCCTTGGCGGTACCGCGCAGACATATGCGATGGACGGGGGCACGGCGGGGCCGCAGAGTGGTCCCATGGAGACCTTCGAGAGCCTCGTCCGTGCCGAGTTCACCCCGAAGAACACCTACCTGAACACCGCGAGCAGCGCCCTGCTGCCCGCGCGGGCCGTGGCCGCGCTCGACGCGGCCGTCCGGCTGCGCGCGGAGGGGCGTCCGCTCGACCCGCTGTTCGACGACGTCGAGGTGTGCCGCGCCGCGTACGCCCGGCTGGCCGGCGTGCCCGTGGAGCGGGTGGCGGCCGGGGCGACCGTCGCCCTGTTCTCCTCGCTGGTCGCCGCGTCCCTGCCGCCGGGCGCCGAAGTCCTCACCGCCGACGACGACTTCACCTCCGTGCTGAACCCCTTCCACGCGCGCGGCGACCTCAAGGTGCGGTCGGTGCCGCTGGAGGGCCTGGCCGACGCCGTGCGGCCGGGCACCGCGCTGGTCGCGGTCAGCGCCGCCCAGTCCGCCGACGGCCGGATCGCCGACCTGCCCGCGCTGCGCGAGGCGGCCCGCTCCCACGGCGCGCGCACCTACGTCGACTTCTCCCAGGCCGCGGGCTGGCTGCCGGTGGAGGCCGGCGCGTACGACTACACCGTCGCCATCACCTTCAAGTGGCTGCTGGGCGCACACGGCGCGGCCTTCCTCACCGTTCCCGAGGACTTCGGCGACCTGGTCCCGGTGCAGGCCGGCTGGACCGCGGGGGAGGACCCGTGGGGCAGCTGCTACGGTCCCGTCGCCGAACTCGCCCGCAGCGCACGGCGGTTCGACAGCACCCCCGCGCTGTTCAGCTACGCGGCCCTGCGGGCGTCCCTCACGCTCCTCGAGGAGATCGGCGTGGACGCCGTCCGCGCCCACGACCTCGCCCTCGCCGACCGCTTCCGCGCGGGACTCGCCCCGCTGGGCCACGAGCCCGTGTCCGCGCCCGGCTCGCCCATCGTGTCCGTGCCGGGGCTGGGGCGGCTGCAGCCGGAGCTGTCGCGGGCGGGCATCGAGGTGTCGAACCGCGCCGGCAACCTGCGGGCGTCGTTCCACCTCTACAACACGGCCGCCGACGTGGACCGGCTGCTCGACGCGCTGGCCGGCTGAGCGCAGGGCAGCGGGCCGGCGCCTCCTTGTCCCACACGAGGAGGCCCGGCCCGCAGTCGGTGGGGCGGTGCGCACACGCACCGCCGCGCGTGTCCCTACTTCACGGGGGTGAAGTCCCGCGCCCCGATGAACTCGGGGCGGCGGATCGGGGCCGCGAAGGGCTCGACCGCCGCGTTCTCGACGCTGTTGAACACGATGAACACGTTGCTGCGCGGGTACGGCGTGATGTTGTCGCCGGAGCCGTGCATGCAGTTGCAGTCGAACCAGGTCGCCGACCCGGGCTTGCCGGTGAACAGCTTGATGCCGTACTCCGACGCCATCCTGGTCAGCGCCTCGTCGGACGGAGTCCCCGCGTCCTGCATCTGCAGGGACTTCTTGTAGTTGTCCTTCGGGGTGGCGCCCGCGCAGCCGAGGAACGTCTTGTGCGACCCCGGCATGATCATCAGACCGCCGTTGGTGTCGTAGTTCTCGGTGAGCGCGATCGAGACCGAGATGGTGCGCATGTTCGGCAGGCCGTCCTCGGCGTGCCAGGTCTCGAAGTCCGAGTGCCAGTAGAAGCCGCTCGCGCCGAAGCCGGGCTTGACGTTGATCCGCGACTGGTGGACGTACACGTCCGAGCCGAGGATCTGCCGGGCGCGCCCGACGACCCGCTCGTCGCGCACCAGCCGGGCGAACACCTCGCTGATCCTGTGCACCTCGAAGACCGAGCGGATCTCCTGCGACTTCGGCTCGACGATCGAGCGCTCGTCCGCGCGGATCGCCGGGTCGCTCACCAGCCGGTCCAGCTCACGCTTGTAGACCTCGACCTCGTCCGGGCCGATCAGCTGGTCGACGGCCAGGAAACCGTCGCGGTCCAGCGCCTGGAGGTCACCCGCCGAGACGGGGCCGGGCGTGTCCGGGGAACCCCAGACGACCGGGTCCTGGCGCGGGGTGACCACCTCGGTGGTTCCGCGGGTCGGGTAGAGATCGGTGACGCGCGTGGTCGTGGTCACGGTGGATCACACCTCCTCGGTGAGCAGCGGGTAGACGCCGTTCTCGTCGTGGTCCTCCCGTCCGGTCACGGGCGGGTTGAAGACACAGATGCAGTGGAAGTCCTCCTTGACCTTGAGCGTGTGCCGCTCATGGCCGTCGAGGAGGTACATGGTTCCGGGCGTGATGTGGTACGTCTTCCCGGTCTCGCGGTCGGTCAGCTCGGCGTCGCCCTTGGTGCAGACGACGGCCTCGATGTGGTTCGCGTACCACATGTCCGTTTCCGTACCCGCGTACAGGATCGTCTCGTGCAGGGAGAAGCCGACCTTCTCCTTGGCGAGGACGATGCGCTTGCTCTCCCACGTGCCGGACGCCGATTTGACGTGCCGGTCGGTGCCTTCGATCTCCTTGAACGAACGGACGATCACGGTGTTGCGATGCCTCCTTGGCCGGGGTGTGTCTCAGGCGGTTTCACGGACGGCGCGGGCCAGGACCCTGAGGCCCTCGTCCAGCTCGTCCGGGGTGATGGTCAGGGCGGGGAGCAGCTTGACGACCTCGCTCTCCGGGCCGGACGTCTCGATCAGCAGACCGAGCTCGAAGGCGCGCCTAGCGACCCGGCCGGCGCGCTCCTTGTCGTGGAACTCCAGGCCCCACACGAGGCCGCGGCCGCGGTACTCCTTGACGTCGGCGAGGTTCTCCTCGGTGATGGCGATCAACGCCTGCTCCACCTGCTCGCCGCGCCCCCGGGTCTGCTTCTCCATCGCGGAGCCGTCCGCCCAGTACGCCTCCAGGGCGGCGGTGGCCGTCACGAACGCGGGGTTGTTGCCGCGGAACGTGCCGTTGTGCTCGCCCGGCTCCCAGACGTCCAGCTCCGGCTTGAACAGGGTCAGTGCCATGGGCAGGCCGTAGCCGCTGATCGACTTGGAGACGGTCACGATGTCCGGCGTGATGCCCGCCTCCTCGAAGGAGAAGAACGCGCCCGTGCGGCCGCAGCCCATCTGGATGTCGTCGACGATGAGCAGCATGTCCTGGCGCTCGCACAGCTCGGCCAGGGCGCGCAGCCACTCGGGCCGGGCCACGTTGATGCCGCCCTCGCCCTGCACGGTCTCGACGATCACCGCGGCCGGCTTGTTGAGGCCCGAGCCCTGGTCCTCCAGGATGCGCTCGAACCACAGGAAGTCCGGGACCTGGCCGTCGAAGTAGTTGTCGAACGGCATCGGCGTGCCGTGCACCAGCGGGATGCCGGCGCCGGCCCGCTTGAAGGCGTTGCCGGTCACGGCGAGCGAGCCCAGCGACATGCCGTGGAAGGCGTTGGTGAACGACACGACGGATTCGCGGCCCTTCACCTTCCGCGCCAGCTTCAGCGCGGACTCCACGGCGTTGGTGCCCGTCGGGCCCGGGAACATGACCTTGTACGGCAGGTCACGGGGGCGGAGGATGTAGTTCTGGAAGGACTCCAGGAACGCGCGCTTGGCCGTCGTCGACATGTCGAGGCCGTGCGTGACGCCGTCCCGCTCCAGGTAGTCGATCAGGGCGCGTTTGAGGACGGGGTTGTTGTGGCCGTAGTTGAGTGAACCGGCTCCGGCGAAGAAGTCGAGGTACTCGTGGCCGTCCTCGTCGTACATGCGGCTGCCGTGCGCACGGTCGAAGACGGTGGGCCAGCCGCGGCAGTAGCTGCGCACCTCGGACTCGAGGGTCTCGAAGACGCTGAGGTCGGGCTGGGTGATGGTCACGACGAATCGCTCCTCGGTGGCGTGGGAAGTCAGAGGGAGTCGGAAGATCGGGGGGCCGGGCCGGCGCGTCAGAGCGCGAACGGCCCGATGCGGTGCAGGACTTCGGGGTCGTGCGGTCCGTCGGGGAAGTCCGAGGCGTCGAAGAGCACCTCGCGCTCCAGCAGGGCGCCGTGGCGCTCCGCGAACGCGGTGAACAGGCGCTCGGAGGCCGTGTTGCCGGGAGCGACGGTGGTCTCCACGGTGTCCACGCCGTGCTCCGCGGCGGTCCGGGCGGCCAGCGCGTCGAGCATGGCGGCGGCCAGACCTCGGCCGCGGTGCGCCTCGTCGACGGCGACCTGCCAGACCAGCAGGGTGCGCGGGCTGTCCGGGCGGAGGTAACCGGTGATGAAGCCGACCGGCTCCCCGCGCTCGTCGCGAGCGACGGCCGAGGTGGCGGCGAAGTCACGGCACCACAGCAGATAGCTGTACGACGAGTTCAGGTCGAGGACCTTCGAGTCCTTGGCTATCCGCCACAGCACGGCTCCGTCCGCCACGGTCGGGCGGTCGATTTGCAGGTCTGCTTGTGCGGCAGTCATGCGAATTGAACTTACCGAGGTAAATTCAAAATTGCATCGTCCTGCGGGGTTACGTACGAGCGTGTCATGTGTTATCGCGCGTGCGAGTGTGTCCGCGCGAGGAGTCGATGAAATGTTCCGGTTTGTGCGGAATGAAGTGGAACAAATCGGGCGGGATGTGGAACCGGTCACATCCGTGTAACTTCTGTGACCGCCCCCGGAAACGTCCGGTAGCCGCTTCTCGGATCAGGGTGTTTAGGGTCCGGAGGACCGGGCAGGAGAAGACGGGAAGCTGTTCCGCGGAGTAATAGGGAAATAAGCCGGAGAATGTCGCAGGAGTATGTGTGCGAGGGATTTCGATAATCCCCCCGAATTCATGCGCCGGTCACCCCCTCGATGCGCTCCCGCAGGAGCCCGGTGCGCAGCTTCCGCCCGCGGGTGATCTCCCGCCGCCACACGGCGAAGGCGTCGTCCGTCCCGCGATCGGGGTCGCGCGCCACCTCGGGGGTGCGGAGAACCGCGCGAACGGCCCGACTCGGCCCGCACCCGGCGACAGACGGCCCCCGGCGCCCCGGCGGCCCTCAGGGCATGTCACGCGGCTCGGCGCCACGAGGTGCCGCCTGCGCCCACCCGTACCGCCCCTGGGTCGCCGGGCTGCGCGGCGGCCCCGCCCCGCATCGGCGTCGGCGCCCGGAGACCCACGCTCAGGACCGCGGGGCCCCGGCCCGTTCACACCCAGGCCCGCTCCGCCGCCGCCAACGCCGCAGGCAGGTCGACGGACAGCCCCGCGTCCGTCAGGGCCGTCGCCACAGCCGTCAGGCACGCGCGCACCGTGCCCCGGGTGGCGTCGCGCCCGTAGTGGTTGACCCGGATCATCTCGCGCGCCAGGGCGCCACCACCCGCCGCGAGGGGAAGCTCGGGGTCGGCGGCCAGGGCGCGCGCGACCAGCTCCGACGCGGTCGTACCGGCCGGCGCCCGCAGCGTCGTGGCGACCGGCGCCGCGTCCGCCGCGTCGTGCACGTACGGCGCGATCCCCCCGCCGAGCGCCGACGCGCCCGCCCGGGTCGCGGCGGCCGCCGAGGCGTGCCGCGCCATCACCGTCTCCAGGCCCTCCGCCTCGATCCGCTCCACGCACGCCTCCAGCGCGAGCATCTCCAGCTGTGCCGGGGCGTGCAGCAGCGTCCTGCGGCCGCCGTCGATCCACCGCTCCTTCCAGTCGAGGAGGGACAGGTAGGAACGGCGCGGCGCGTTCGGGTTGGCCGCCATGCGGGCCCAGGCACGCTCGCTCACCGACACCGCCGACACCCCGGCCGGCCCGCCCATCGCCTTCTGCGCCCCGACGACGCACAGGTCGACGCCCCAGGCGTCGGGCAACACCGGTTCCGCGCCCACCGAGGCGACCGCGTCCAGATAGAACAGCGCCCCGTGCTCCCGCACCACCTCGCCGATCGCGGCGACCGGATTGGTGTTGCCGGTGGCGGCCTCGGCGTGCACCAGCGACACGAAGTCGATCTCCGGGTGCTCGGCGAACGCGTCCCGCACCTGCTCGGCGGTCACCGCCGTGTGGAACGGCACCGCCAGGTCGACGACGGTGGCGCCGCAGTCACGCAGCCAGTCGCCGAAGGTCTGCCCGTAGGGGCCGGTGATGACGTTCAGCGCGGTCGTCCCGGGCCCGGCCGTCGCACGGATCGCGCCCTCCAGCGGCAGCAGCGCCTCGCCCTGGGTGATCACCACGTCCTGCCGGGTGCCCAGCAGCCGTGCCACCCGGTCCTCGATCGAGGCGAAGCGCGCGGCGCTCAGCGGGGGCAGGTCCAGGAGGAGGTTCGTCACGGTGGTGCTCTTTCGCTCAGGGACGCTGTACGCGCCTGCGAGCCTAACCCTTCCTCGCGGACCGGCCGGGAGGGGCCGCCCCGGAGCGACCGCCGCGCAGGATGTCCGCAGGGCCGCTTTGATCTTGGCCGCCGGAACACTAGCGTGACGTCCCTGCTCCAGGACACCCCTCTCGAGGAAGCGCTCACGTGCGAAGACGAATACGACGCGCCGGCTCACTCGCCGTACCCGCCCTGCTGGGCCTCTCCCTGCTGGCCCCCACCACCGCCCAGGCCGCGGACGTGACGTCCGGCGACTACAAGGCGGTGTTCAACTACACCAAGCCGGGCAGCAGCACGCTCGACCACTCGATCCTCAACGACCTCGCCGGTCTGATCGACCGGGCGGCGCCGGGCTCCACCGTCTACATGGGGATGTACTGGTTCGGGCTCGCCGAGCTGAAGACCAAGATGCTCGAGGCGCAGGACCGAGGGGTCACCCTCCGCATGGTCTCGGAGAAGCGCAACGAGCCCAGCAGCACGCCCTTCACCGCCGCCGAGCTGAAGAACGGCTCCACATGGACGTGGTGCACCAACAGCTGCCTCGGCAACGGCCCCGACGACGTCAACGCCATCAACCACGACAAGTACTTCGTCTTCACCGCCCTGGACGACGGACGCAGGAACGTGGTCTGGCAGAGCTCGCAGAACATCGCCCTCTCCCAGTCCGGCGAGCTCAACAACGCGCTGATCGTGTCGAACAATGCGCAGCTCGCCGCGCGCTACATCGCGCACTTCCAGGACCAGGTCAGGCACGCCGGCGACAGCCTGCACACCACGTACGACCACACGACGAGCGACCCGTCCGCCCCGGTGGAGGCGTTCTTCTTCCCGCGCGACACGTCGTCCGACGCCTCGCACTACGGCAACGCCGACATCGTCGCCTCCTTCATCGACGACGTCGACTGCGCCCGCAACGGCCGCATCCGCATCTCCTCGGCCGAACTCGACGAGCGCAGCTCGCGGCCCGCGATCTACACCGCCCTGGCGGCCAAGAAGGCGGCCGGCTGCGCCATCGAGATCAACGGCCGGGACCTGAGCGACCCCAACGGCGACGGCGACAACGCCGGCGTCAACGAGCTCACCGGCCTCGACATCCCCGTGTACGCCAACCGCCCCGGCGGCTGCCGCTACTCGACCATCACCTGCAACCGCGGCACCACCCACTCCAAGTACCTGCTCACCGAGTGGCAGAAGGCCGACGGCACCCAGGTCCGGCACGTCTTCACCGGCTCGCACAACTGGACCAAGGGCGCGCTCCAGCGCAACGACGAGACGCTGCTGCGGATCGACGACCCGGGGATCTACCAGGCGTACGTCGACAACTTCAACGCGGTGCGCCAGGGCACGTACGACATCGACTCCACCGTCTACGGCTCCACCGCCCAGCACTACTCGCGGGTCAACACCAAGGGCGACGGGGACCAGCACTACAGCGCGGTCGCCTCCGGCGGCACCGCCTCCACCACCTGGACCGCGGTGGTCTACGAGGAGGGCGACCGCCACGACTCCTCGGACACCGAGCTCGGCACCGACGTGTACATCCGCATGTACAAGGACGGCGTGCCGCTGTGGAGCGAGAAGAAGCTCAGCACCAGCGGCACCGGCGCCACCTGGTCGCACCAGAAGCCCGACGTGGGCGTCGACGCGAACGGCAACGCGATCGTCGTGTGGACCGCCGACGAGGACGGCAACGAGTACGGTGACATCGCCGTGCGCAAGGTCGCCCCGGACGGAACCGTGAGCAGCCTGCCGCGTCCGCACGCCTCGGGCGACGGCGACCAGCTCCGCCCGGCCGTCGCCGTCGCCCCGGACGGTTCCTACGCGGTGGCGTGGGAGTCCACGGCCGACGGATCCACGCTCAACCAGGTGTACGCGGCCTCCTGGTCCGGGACCGGCGCCCTGCGCTACCAGGACGTGCAGGTCAGCACCATCAACTCCGGCGCCGCCGGCTCCAACCGCCGCCCGGACGTCGCCGTCGACGACGCCGGCCGGGCGACGGTCGTGTGGGAGGAGGACGCCGACGGCAACGGCGGGCTCAACATCGGCCTGGCCACGCTGAACACCTCGGGCGGCTTCGCGGTCGCCCGCAAGGTCGCCAACACGCTCACCGACGGACAGCAGACCCGGCCCGCGGTCGCGGTGACCGGCGACGGACGGATCGTGGCCGCGTGGGCGGACGAGTACACCGCCGGCAGCGGCACGGTGGTCCGCGAGCAGCGGGTGCACCACCGCACCTTCTCGGCCGCCGGCGCCCCCGGCGGCGCCGAGGTGCGCACCACGCCGGACTCGTCCCAGGTGCCGGCCGGCCGTCCGATCGGCACCCAGGCCGACCCGGACGTCACCGTCTCCGACGCCGGTGACTTCGTGGTGGCGTGGAAGGAGGCCTTCGTCGACGGTCTGGACGACGTGTGGGCCCGCGGCTTCGGCTTCGACGGCAGCACCACCGGGCGTCTCCCGGCGCTGCGGATGAACGTCGTCTCGGGCGGCGGACAGGGCGGCCCCGCGGTCACCCTGGCGCCGAACGGCCGGCTGTCCCTGACGTACTCCGACGACTCCGACGGGAACGGGTTCAACGAGATGCGGCTGCGGGACGCGTTCGCCAACAAGTAGGCGCACGGGCTCCGCGCACCCCGCCGTCCGACGGCCCGGACCGCTTCCCGCGGTCCGGGCCGTCGGCGCGCGGGCGGAAGATCGGAGGCCGGACGGCGTAATCCTCCTCCGATTGATGTGAGGTGCTCAAACGTTTCCTTATAATCGGAACTTCTCGTTCGCTCACAGGAGGCCTCTCGTGAACACGCACCTCGGCCGCAGGACCCGCGTCCTGGTTGCCACCACCGCGACGGCCGGGATGGTGCTCCTCGCCGCCTGCACGTCCACCGACGACGGAGGCGGCGGGTCCACGACCGCCGGCGGGGTCGAGCTCGTCAAGGCGGGACAGCTCACCACCTGCACCCACCTGCCCTACCCGCCGTTCCAGTCGGAGATCGACGGCAAGGTGCAGGGCTTCGACGTCGCCCTGATCGACCTGGTCGCCGACGACCTCGGCGTGAAGCAGCAGATCCTCGACACGCCGTTCGAGAACTTCAAGACCGGCGCCTTCCTCAACTCCGGCGAGTGCGACCTCGCCGCGGCCGGCATGACCATCACCGAGGAGCGGAAGAAGAACGTCGACTTCTCCGACCCGTACTTCAACGCCACCCAGGCCGTCCTCGTCGCCAAGGACAGCGGCGTCGCCTCCCTCGCCGACGTGAAGGCGAAGAACGTCAAGCTGGGCGCCCAGGCGCAGACCACCGGCGAGGACTACGTCAAGGGCGAGGGCTTCGACCCGGTCTCCTTCGAGTCCTCCGACGCCGTCCTCAACGGCCTGCGCACCGGCCAGGTCAAGGCCGTCGTCATCGACTACCCGGTCGTCCAGGGCTGGCTGAAGGACAAGGCCAACGCGGACGCCTTCACCGTCGCCGAGCAGATCGACACCGGCGAGCAGTACGGCTTCACCGTGAAGAAGGGCAACAAGGCCCTCCAGGAGGCCGTGAACAAGGCGCTCGCCGACGCCAAGGCCGACGGCACGTACAAGAAGCTGTACGAGCAGTGGATCGGCCCGTACGACGAGTCCGCCGCCTCGCCGGCCGCCTCCTGACCTCATGGCCGACACGGAGACGACGCCGCTCCAGCCCAAGCGGAAGGGCCTGACCCGGCGGCAGAAGCGCACCATCTCGCGCGGCATCCAGTACGCCGTGTTCGTCGCGGCCGTGATCGCCTTCGGCGTCACGGCCGACTGGGGACGGCTGCAGAACCAGTTCGCGCAGGTCGACATCGCCGAGCGGATGTTCCCCGAGGTCATCACGCTCGCGCTGAAGAACACCGTCCTCTACACGGTGACCGGCTTCGGCGTCGGCCTGGCGCTCGGCATGGTCATCGCCCTCATGCGGCTGTCTTCCGTCGGACCCTACCGCTGGCTGGCCGGCGTCTACATCGAGATCTTCCGCGGCCTGCCCGCCCTGCTGATCTTCATCTTCATCGGCGTCGCCGTCCCGCTCGCCTTCCCCGGCACGGAGATCATCGGCGGGACGTACGGCAAGGTCGCCCTCGCGCTCGGTCTGGTGGCCGCCGCCTACATGGCGGAGACCATCCGGGCCGGCATCCAGGCCGTCCCCAAGGGACAGATGGAGGCGGCCCGCTCGCTCGGCTTCTCGCCGGGCCGCGCCATGGTGTCGATCATCATCCCGCAGGCGTTCCGGATCATCCTGCCGCCGCTCACCAACGAGCTGGTCCTGCTGTTCAAGGACTCCTCGCTGGTGCTGTTCCTCGGCGTCACCCTGGAGGAGCGCGAGCTGTCCAAGTACGGCCGCGACCTGGCCAGCCAGACCGCCAACTCCACGCCCATCCTGGTGGCCGGACTGTGCTACCTGCTGATCACCATCCCGCTCGGCTTCGTCGTGCGCCGCATGGAGGCCAAGGCCCAGGAGGCCGTCAAATGAGCCGCCCCGAGATCCGCGTCAGCCAACTGCACAAGTCGTTCGGCGACAACCACGTGCTGCGCGGCATCGACCTGGAGATCGGCCAGGGCGAGGTCGTCTGCGTCATCGGCCCGTCCGGCTCCGGCAAGTCCACGCTCCTGCGCTGCGTGAACCTCCTGGAGGAGCCCAGCAAGGGGCAGGTCTTCGTCGGCGGCACCGAGCTGACCGACCCGGACGTCGACATCGACGCCGTACGCCGCCGCATCGGCATGGTGTTCCAGCAGTTCAACCTGTTCCCGCACCTGACCGTCACCGAGAACCTCACGCTGCCCCAGCGCCGCGTGCTGCGGCGCGGCAAGGCGGAGGCCGCGAAGGTCGCCGCACAGAACCTGGACAGGGTCGGCCTCGCCGAGAAGGCGGACGCCTACCCGTCCTCCCTCTCCGGCGGCCAGCAGCAGCGCGTCGCCATCGCCCGGGCGCTCGCCATGGGCCCCGAGGTGATGCTGTTCGACGAGCCCACCTCGGCGCTCGACCCCGAACTGGTCGGCGACGTCCTCGCGGTGATGCGGATGCTCGCCGACGAGGGCATGACGATGATGGTCGTCACCCACGAGATGACCTTCGCCCGCGAGGTCGCCGACCGGGTCGTCTTCATGGACGGCGGCGTGATCGTCGAGGACGGCGCACCCGAGCGGGTCATCGGCGCGCCGCAGCATGAACGCACCCGCCACTTCCTCTCCCGGCTCCTCGACCCGGCCATGGCGCAGGTCGAGGAGGAGACGTCGGACCAGGTGGGGAAGTCCTGCTGACGCGCAACTAGGGTGCGGTGCATGAGTGAACGCGCGGTGCTGCACGTGAAGGGGCGGATCCTCGTCGGCCCTGACGAGGTCCGCGACGAGCTGTGGGTGGTCGACGGCCGTATCTCCTACGACCGTCCCGCCGGCGCCCGTGACGTCCGGACCGTCGACGGCTGGGTGCTGCCCGGGCTCGTCGACGCCCACTGCCACGTGGGTCTCGACCGGCACGGGGCCGTCCCCGAGGACGTCGCGGAGAAGCAGGCGCTCACCGACCGGGACGCCGGCGCGCTGCTGCTGCGCGACGCCGGCTCGCCCTCGGACACCCGCTGGATCGACGACCGCGAGGACCTCCCGAAGATCATCAGGGCCGGGCGGCACATCGCGCGTACCCGCCGCTACATCCGTAACTACGCCTGGGAGGTCGAGCCCGACGACCTCGTCGCGTACGTCGCCCAGGAGGCCCGGCGCGGCGACGGCTGGGTGAAACTGGTCGGCGACTGGATCGACCGCGACCTGGGCGACCTGTCGGCCTGCTGGCCGCGCGGCGCGGTCGAGGCGGCCATCGCCGAGGCGCACCGGCTGGGCGCCCGCGTCACCGCCCACTGCTTCGCCGAGGACTCCCTGCGCGACCTCGTCGAGGCCGGCATCGACTGCGTCGAGCACGCCACCGGGCTCACCGACGAGACCATCCCGCTGTTCGCCGAGCGGGGCGTCGCCATCGTCCCCACCCTGGTCAACATCGCCACCTTCCCCGCGCTCGCCGACGGCGGCGAGGGCAAGTTCCCCCGCTGGTCCGCGCACATGCGGCGGCTGCACGAACGCCGCTACGACACCGTCCGCTCCGCGTACGACGCCGGCATCCCCGTCTTCGTCGGCACCGACGCCGGCGGCACCCTTCCGCACGGGCTCGCCGCCGAGGAGGTGGCCGAACTGGCCAAGGCCGGACTCCCGCCCGTCGAGGCCCTCGCCGCCGGCACCTGGAAGGCCAGGGCGTGGCTCGGCCGCCCGGGTCTGGAGGAGGGCGCCCCGGCCGACCTGGTGGTCTACGACGCCGACCCGCGCGCGGACCTGAAGGTGCTCACCGCTCCGCGCCGGGTGGTGCTCGACGGGCGCGTCGTCGCGTAGGACGCGCCCGACGGTGGGGCCCCTGAGGGTGACGGCGGGGAACAGTCGTGCCCTGGAAATCGAAAATGCTCTCCGGTCTTCCCCGAAGGAGTGAAGAGTCGCCGGATCGCTGACGGGGCGGCGCGGGCGTGGACATCCTTTCCGGGTCCCAGCAAAGTCTCATGGGGGTCCCACCACCTTGTACACCAACAACTTCCGTGCGCCTGTTCGCCGTTGGCCGGCAGTCGCGCTGGCCTGCGCGCTCACCGCGGGACCCGTCGCCCTCGCCGGCGCGGCGCCCGTGTACGCCACCGAGGGCCATGGACACGCCGGCGCCTCCGTGCTGCGCACCGACCTCGACGTGTCCCTGCTCAACAAGTCGGTGCAGGTCCCGCTCACCGTTTCCCTCAACGAGGTCGAGGCGCCGCAGAGCGCGCGGAGGACGGCCCTCACCGCCACCCTCGACGGGGTCGACCGCGGCAAGCCGTTCAGCGTGCTGCGCGCCGAGGTGGCCGACGCGGTCGCGACCGTCGAGGGGGACAGGGCGGAGGCGTCCACCACCCTCGCCGACGCCCGCCTGCACGTCCCCGGACTGCCGCTGCTGTCGCTCGTCGAGATCGAGGCGGTCGGCTCCAGGGCGGTCTGCGAGGCGGGCACGACCCCGCACGCCTCCGTCACCCTGCCCGCCGCGGTCACCGTCCTCGGCAAGCGGGTCTCGCTGAGCGCGGGCGGCCCGACGCACGTCGACGTGCCGGGAGTGGGGTCGGTCCGTCTCGACCTGTCCACGACCGCGACGACGTCGTCCACGGCCGCGGCCACCGCGCTGAAGCTGGAGGTGTCGGTCGACCCGGCGAAGCTGAACGTGGCCGAGGTGGAGGGACACCTCACGCTGGCGGAGTCGCGGTGCGAGACGCCGGCGCCGGCCGAGGAGGAGCCGGAGGCGGCCGCCCCCGACGCCCCCGAGAAGGCGGAGCCCGCCGTCGGACCCCAGGGCGCCCGCGCCGGACAGGCGGCCCCCGCGGAGACCGGCCTCGCCGAGACGGGCGGGGATTCGGCCACGCCGTACGTGGCGGCGGGGGCGGTCGTGCTGCTCGCGGCCGGCGGGGGAGCGGTGCTGCTGTCGCGGCGGGGACGGCGGAACTGACCTGAGCGGCCGGGGCGCGGGGGGACGCCCCCGCACCCCGCGCCCGCAGAGGCACGGCGCGTCCCCGTGACGAAGCCGAGCCGCGCCGCAAGGGTGCCGCCTGCGCCCACCCGTGCCGCCCCAGCGGCACGACTGCCCGCAGGCCGGGTGGGCTGGCCGCTGCGCCCCTTCAGGGGCGCGGGGATCTGCGCGATCAGCCCGGGACGGGCCGCGGGCGGGGGACGAGCGGTCTCGGCAGACGGGTTGCCGTCAGGGGCGCGGGTCCGGTCGAGGCGGGCCGCAGAGGTGCCGCCCGGTGGCACGGGAGGGGCGCCCCTTAGGGGCGCGGGGAACTGCGCGACCGGCCGCGGACTTCCCGCCCCCGGCGCAGCGGCGGGCAACCGCTCGGTGGTCAGGCGCCCAGCGCCCGTCCCAGCGCCCGCAGGAACCCCTCCGTGGTCTCCCTGTCCCGTACCGCCAGGCGGAGCCACTCCTCGTCCAGGCCGGGGAACGTGTCCCCGCGGCGGGTCGCATAGCCGAGGAAGCGCAGACGTTCCCGTACGCCCGCCGCGTCCGGGACGCGCACCAGGACGAAGGGGGCCTCCGCCGGTTCCACCACCCGCAGGCCGTGGGACGTGAAGTCCCGCAAGCCCGCGATCAAGTACGCGCGGTTCGCCGCGATCGCCCGCGCCGCCTCCTCCGCCTCCGCGAGCGCCGCAGGCGACACACATGCCTCCGCCGCCGCCAGTGCCGGCGTCGACACCGGCCACAGCGGCTGCGCCCGTTCCAGCTCGGCGACGGTCTCCGGGGCCGCGAGGACGTACCCGATGCGCAGGCCGGCCAGGCCCCACGTCTTGGTCAGGCTGCGCAGCACGACCAGGCCCGGGACGTCCGTTCGTCCGGCCAGGGCCTCCCGTTCGCCCGGGACCGCGTCCATGAACGCCTCGTCGACCACCAGCGTCCGCCCCGGGCGGGCCAGCCGGGCCAGCGTCCGAGCCGGGTGCAGCACCGACGTCGGGTTGGTGGGGTTGCCGATCACCACCAGGTCCGCGTCCTGCGGGACCGCCGCCGGGTCGAGGCGGAAGCCGTCGGACTCCCGCAGCAGCACCCGGTCCACCGTGTGCCCCGCGTCCCGCAGTGCCGCCTCCGGCTCCGTGAACTGCGGATGCACCACCGCCGGCCGCGAGACCTTCAGCGCCCGCGCCAGCAGCACGAACGCCTCCGCCGCGCCCGCCGTCAGCAGCACCCGCTCCACCCCGAGCCCGTGCCGCGCCGCCACCGCGGCCCGCGCGGCCCGTCCGTCCGGGTAGGCGGCGAGCCCGGCCAGCGACGCCGCCATGCGGTCCCGCAGCCACGCCGGGGGCGTGTCCGCGCGGACGTTGACCGCGAGGTCGACGAGCGTGGAACCGTCGTCGCGGACCTCGGCGTCGCCGTGATGGCGCAGGTCGTGGCCGGTCCCCGGGTCAGTGGGCATGGCTGTGGGAGTGCGTGTGACCATGCCCGTGATGGTGGTGCCCGTCGTCGTCCGGGTGGAAATGCGGCTGCTGCGGCAGCCCCACCTTGTCCTCGAAGCCGGGCAGCGCGATCCGGTAGACGCAGGAGTCGCAGTTCATCCGCAGATCGCCCTTCACCGCCTCCTCGTACCGCTCGAGAACGAGGTCCAGCAGCTCCGGCTCCGGGCCGATGACGTCCGCCGACCGCACCTCCGCGTCCGGGTGGGCCGCCGCCCACTCCTCGGTCTGCGTCCGCACCCGGTCCGGCAGGATCCCGGTGAACAGGAAGTACGGCAGGACGACGATCCGCCGCGCCCCCAGCCGGGCGCACCGGTCGAGCCCGCTCGGCACGTCCGGCTTCGCCAGCGACACGAACGCCGTCTCCACGCCCGCGTACCCGCGTCCCTCCCACAGCAGCCGGGCCGCCTTGAACACCTCCGCGTTGGCGTCCGGGTCCGTCGACCCGCGCCCCACCAGCAGCACCGTCACCTCGGCGGGGTCCCAGGACGGGTCCACCGCCTCCGCGAGCCGCCGCTCCAGCACCCGCAGCAGCGCGGGGTGCGGGCCCAGCGGACGGCCGTACGTGTACGAGACACCGGGGTGGCGTTCCTTCTCGCGGGCCAGCGCGGCCGGGATGTCGCCCTTGGCGTGCCCGGCGGACACCAGCATCAGCGGCACGGCCGCGAACCGCCGCACCCCCCGCCCCACCAGCTCGGCGACGGCCTCGCCCAGCGGCGGCGGGGACAGTTCGATGAAGCCGCCCGCGACGGGCAGGCCGGGCCGGCGGCGGCCCAGTTCCCGCACGAAGGCGCGGAACGCCTCCGCTCCGGCGTCGTCCCGGGTGCCGTGGCCGGCGATGAGCAGGGCGGGCGGGGTGGTCACAGGGTCTCCTCGGTCGAAGCGGGGTGGTACAGCAGGGCGTTGAGCGCGGCGGCGGCGACCGCCGACCCGCCCTTCTCGGACACGTTGCTCACGGCGGGCAGTCCGCTCTCCCGCAGCGCCGCCTTGGACTCGGCGGCGCCGACGAACCCGACGGGCAGGCCGATCACCAGCGCGGGGGAGGCGTCCAGGGTCAGCAGCTCCTCCAGCGCGGTGGGCGCGCACCCGATCACCCACACGGCGCCGGGCCCGACCTCCTCGTAGGCGAGCCGCACGGCGTGCGCGGACCGGGTGAGCCCCGGCCCGGACCGCGCCTCGCGCAGCCGGCACACGGTCTCGCGGCGGGTGATCCCGGCCGCGACCATCTCCACGTCCGCGACGACGGGCGCGCCCGCGTGCAGCGCGGCGTGCGCACGCTCCAGTTCGGCCTCGTCCATGACGAGGTCGGCGGCGTACTCCAGGTCGGCGGAGGAGTGCACGACCCGCTCCACGACCGCCCGGGTCAGCGGCGGGAGGTGCGACGTGTCGAGGCGGGCCCGCAGCCGCCGGAAGGACTCCTGCTCGATGGGGTGGATCACGCGGTTCACCGGGTCTCCTCCTGCCAGCGGTAGCCGCGCGGGGTGACCATGCGCCCCGCGATCTGCCGGGTCGCCGTGTTGCCCACGGTCACGACCGTCATCATGTCGACCGTCGCCGGGTCCAGCGCGGCCAGCGTGGTCAGCCGCACCGACTCGTCCGCGCGGGACGCGTTCCGCACGACACCGACGGGTGTGGCGGGCGTCCGGTGCCCGGCGAGCACGGCGAGCGCCTTCGGGAGCTGCCAGTCGCGGCCCCGGCTGCGCGGGTTGTAGAACGTCACCACCAGGTCCGCCTCGGCCGCCGCCCGCACCCGCCGCTCGATGACCTCCCACGGCGTGTGCAGGTCGGACAGGCTGATGGACACGTGGTCGTGGCCCAGCGGCGCCCCGAGCAGCGCACCCGCCGCGAGCGCCGCCGTCACCCCCGGCACGCCGACCACGTCGATGTCGTCGGACGCCTCCGCGAGCGCCGGCGACGCCATCGCGTACACGCCCGCGTCGCCGCTGCCGATCAGCGCGACCGCCTGCCCGCGCCGGGCCGCCGCGACCGCCGTACGCGCCCGCTCCTCCTCCGCGCCGAGCCCCGACTCCAGCACGCGGGTGCCGGGCCGCAGCAGGTCGCGGATCTGGTCGACGTACTGGTCGAGGCCCACCAGCACCGACGCGCGCCGCAGCTCGTCCCGCGCCCGCGGGGTGAGCAGGTCCCGCGCGCCGGGCCCGAGCCCGACCACCGCGAGCCGCCCCCGGCCCGGACGGCGTGCGACC
This sequence comes from Streptomyces sp. GB4-14, assembly GCF_022696125.1. Taxonomy (NCBI): domain Bacteria; kingdom Bacillati; phylum Actinomycetota; class Actinomycetes; order Kitasatosporales; family Streptomycetaceae; genus Streptomyces; species Streptomyces sp. GB4-14. The sequence continues at coordinate 5,208,095 of NZ_RZHO01000002.1, forward strand.
GCGCAGGTCGCCATGGCGGGTGAGCCCGCCGACTTCCGCTTGGGCACGAGGAGTTCACCGCCGCCGACGAGCGCGGCGGCCTCCGCGACGGACGGGGTGCCCACGGCGGCGAGCGGCGCGTCCGACGGGTTCGGCACCACGACGCGCGCCAGCTCCTCCGCCGCGTGCGTCACCAGCGGCACGCCGAGCCTCCGGGCGGCCTCCACGAGCCCCGGCTCCCCGGCCTTGGCGTCGACGGTGGCCAGTTCGGCCACGGACGCCGCCGACAGCCCCGCCTCCCGCAGCGCGTCCTCGACGAGCCCGAGCACCTCCTCGACGGGGGCGCCCTTCGACGCGCCCACCCCGACGACGAGCGTCGGAGGCCGCAACACCGCCTCCCCACCGGCCGGTTCGACCAGCCGGTCGGTCACCCGGACCGTGTACGCGCCCTCGGCGGAGACCGGCAGCGGCGGCAGCGGCCAGGCCACCTCGGCGCGCAGCGCCACCGGCTCCCCGTCCAGCAGCGCCCGCGACACGGCCGCCACATCGCCCTCCACCGGAAGGCCCAGCGTGTCCAGACCCGGCAGCCCCACCGCGTCCGTCGCGGTCGTCACCACCGGCTCCGCGCCCAGCACCTCGCCCACCTCACGGGCGAGCTCGTTCGCGCCGCCGCCGTGCCCGCCGAGCAGCGACACCGCGAACCGCCCGGCCTCGTCGACGCACACCACGCCCGGGTCGTCCGCCTTGCCGTTCAGCAGCGGCGCCACCAGCCGCACCACGGCCCCGGTGGCGAGGAAACACACCAGCCGGTCGCACTCGGCGAACGCGGTCCGCACCGCGTCCGCCACCGGACCGCCGTAGACGCGCGTGCGGTCCGGCCAGGCGGCGGCCAGCCGGTCCCGCGCCGCCGCTCCCGCCGCCGTGGCGGAGATGAGGCCGATCACTCGCAGACTCCTTCACTGTGCGCCGGGGGCCGTACGCCCCACAGCAGGAAAACCGGATTGGTGGCCGCCAGCCGGGTCACGTCCCCGGGCAGCGGCGCCAGCCGCGACGACTGCAGCAGCACGCCGTCGCAGACCAGGCCCGCGCCGGTCAGCGCCGCCCGCGCGGCCGGTACCCGGTCCAGCGCGGCCATCGCCACGACGACCGTCCGCCGCGCCCGGCGCGCGCACGCGCCGACGACCGCCGGCAGCTCCCGGCCCCCGCCGCCGACGAACACGGCGTCCGGATCGTCGCCCAGCGCGTCCAGCGCCCCCGGCGCCTCCCCGTGCACCACCCGCACGCCGACACCGTGCGCGGCGGCGTTGGCGCGCACCCGCTCCACACCGTCCGCGTCCCGCTCCACGGCCACGGCGGCCGCGCCGAGCCGCGCGCACTCCACGGCCACCGACCCCGACCCCGCGCCGACGTCCCACACCAGGTCGCCGGGGCGCGGCCCCAGCCGGGCCAGCGCCAGCGCCCGCACCTCGAACTTGGTGATCATCGAGTCCCGGTGTGCGAACTCCGCCTCCGGCAGCGCCCATCCGGCCGGACGCTCCCCGAGCCCCGCGACCGTACGCACCGGTCCCAGCGCCCGCGTCTCCTCCAGGCACAGCACCACGCTCACCGCGGAACCCCAGTCCCGGCCGGCGGCGTCCTCGGGCGTCACCCGCTCCACCGACTCCCCGGCCGCCCCGAGCGCCGACGCGACGACCAGCACCCGCCGCTCACCGCGCAGCGCCACCCCCAGCTCGGCCGGACCGGCGCCCGGCCCGGTCAGCACGGCGACCTTCGGATGCGCCCGGCACACGTTCACCGCCGTCCGCGGATCCCGCCCGTGCGCGCTGACCACCACGGCGTCGTCCCACGGCAGCCCGGCCCGCGCGAACGCGGCGGCGACCGAGGAGACCCCCGGCCGCACGTCGAGCTTCTCCGGCCCGAACCGCTCGGCCAGCGCCCGCACGATCCCGAAGAACCCGGGATCGCCCGACGCCAGCATCACCACCGGCCGCTCCTCGGCCACATACTTCGCGACGGTGTCGAGCGCGGGCGCCAACGGCCCCAGCACGACCCGCTCGGCCCCCTCCGGCACCGTCACGGCGTCCAGATGCCGCCGCCCGCCGACGACGAGCGCGGCCTTCCCGATCTCCGGGACGCCGACCGGTGCGCCCGTCCCCGTCCCCACCACGGTGATCATGTGCTCGCCCCCCGCTCCCGCAGCTCCCTGCGCGCCCGAGGGTCGGCCTTCCGGAAGCCGTGGAAGTGACCCGGGTGGTACAGGTGCGAGCGGGTGCCGTGCGCGTCGAGGGCGGGACCGACCAGGAACAGCGTGTGCTTCCACAGCTTGTGCTCCTTGACGGTCTCCTCCAGCGTGCCGATCGTGCACCGCACCACCAGCTCCTCCGGCCAGGTCGCCTGGTACGCCACCACGACCGGCGTGGACGTCGGATAGCCGCCCTCCAGCAGCTCCCGCACCAGCTGTCCGCTGCGCGCCGCCGACAGGAACACCGCCATCGTGGTGCCGTGCCGCGCGAACTCCCGGACCTCCTCACCGGGCGGCATCGGCGTCTTCCCGCCGCCCAGCCGGGTGAGGATCACCGACTGCGCCACCTCGGGGATCGTCAGCTCCCGCCCCGCGAGCGCCGCCACCGCCGAGAAGGACGACACACCCGGCACGATCTCCGTGGCGATGCCCAGCTCCACGCACCGGTCGAACTGCTCCTGGGTGCCGCCCCACAGCGCCGGGTCACCCGAGTGGATCCGCGCGACCTTCAGCCCCTCGTCACGGGCCCGCGCGTAGACGGCCACCACGTCCTCCAGCGACATCGCCGCCGAATCGAGGATCTCCGCGTCCCGGCGCGCGTGCTCCAGGACCTCCGCCTGGACCAGGCTGGCGGCCCAGATCACCACGTCCGCCTCGGCGATGGCCCGCGCGCCGCGGAACGTCAGCAGATCGGCGGCGCCGGGACCGGCCCCGACGAAGGTCACCTTGCCGGTGGGGGCGTCGGCCATGGATACAGGTCCTTTTCTGAATGCGATCGGAAGTCGAAGGGGGCTGAGCGGCTGTCACGCGTGCGCGGGCGACCGCTGATCGGATACGAAGAGCACATGGCGGTCCTCGTCGCGCTGGGCGCGTTCCTGATGACGCTGGCCGGCGGCTGGTCGGCACACCGTGTGACGGACCGCCGCCACCTGGTGCTGGGTTTGGCCGGCGGACTGATGCTCGGCGTGGTCGGCCTGGAACTCCTCCCGGAGTCCCTGGAAGCCGCCGGCGCCGAGGTGCACGGCGTCCCGGCCGCCCTGCTGCTCTTCGTGGGCGGGTTCCTGCTGGCCCACCTGGTGGAACGGCTGCTCGCCCACCGGCAGGCCGCGCACGGCGCGGCCGAGAACCACGGCCGCACCCCCGAGGTGGGCCTCACGGCCGCCGCGGCGATGGTCGGGCACAGTGCGATGGACGGCGTGGCGATCGGCGTCGCCTTCCAGGTCGGCGGCGGCATGGGCGCCGCCGTCGCGGTCGCGGTGATCGCCCACGACTTCGCGGACGGCTTCAACACGTACACACTCGCCCACGCCTACGGCAACGCCCGCCGCCGCGCCCTCGCCATGCTGTGGGCGGACGCGGTGGCGCCGGTCGCGGGCGCCGCCTCCACCCTGTTCTTCACGATCCCGGAGCCGCTGCTCGGCGGCTACCTCGGCCTGTTCGGCGGCGCGCTGCTCTACCTCGCGGCGGCCGAGATCCTGCCCGAGGCCCACCACGCCCACCCGGCCCGCTCCACGCTGGTGTGCACGGTCGCCGGGGTGCTGTTCATCTGGCTGGTCGTGGGCGCCGCCCACTGACCGTCCGTCGGTCCGGTTCACAGCTTCCCGCCCCGCCCGCCCGCACGCCGGGGCGGCGCGATGAGCGTCGACAGGTACGGCAGCGGCGTCCCGTCCATCTGCGCCGCCGACCGCACGGACTCCTCCGGCAGTCCCAGCGCGGACCCCCACACCGCGTCCTCGAGCCGACCGGTCTCCCGCAGCACCTCGGCGACCTCACCGGCCTGCCGCCCGAACTTGTACGCGACGACGGTGCCCGGCCCGGCAAGGGCCTCCTTGAGCACGGCGCTCCCGGCGGTGACCGGCACCAGCGTCAACGGCTCGGTCCCCTCGGTCAGCACGGCCCCGGACCGGGCGGCGAGATCCTGCATGGCGGTGATCCCGGGCACGGTCTCGACCACCACCCCCGGCACGAGCTCGCCGACGGTCTGCGCGAGATAGGTGAAGGTCGAGTAGACGTTGGGATCCCCGATGGTCGCGAACGCCACGGAGCCGCGCTCCCGCAGCATCCCGGCGACCCGCTCACCGGCGGCGTCCCAGGCGGCCTCCCGCCGCTCCCTGTCCGTCCGCTCGTTCAGCGCGAACACGACCCGGACGACCTTCTCGGCGGGCACGTAGTGCAGCACGGTCGCCTCGGCCCGCCCCCGCTCACCCGTGTCCATCACGGGTACGACGACGACATCGGCGGCCCGCAGCGCGTTGACCCCCTTGACGGTCACCAGCTCCGGGTCCCCGGGCCCGACGCCCACCCCGATCAGCCTGCTGCTCATGACGTCCGGCACCTCTCCACGAACCGACGGGCGACACCGGGCGCCGACGCCCAGTGGGTGTGCAGATAACTGGCGTGCACGGCGCCTTCGACGAACCCCTCGACCCGGCGCTCGGGCACACGCACCCCCCACGCGGGGAAGGCCCCGGCCCCCGGCTCGACGACCGTCCGGTGGAACTCGTGCCCCCGCATCCGCGTTCCGGCCGTCGCCAGCACGCTGTCACTCACGGCGACCGCATCCCGGTACCCGAGTGTCAACCGCTCCGACATCCGGGCGGAGGCGTCCAGCACGCCGCACATGGGCATCCCGTCCAACTCCCGGCACAGATACAGCAGCCCGGCACACTCGGCGGCCACGGGCGCACCGCTCGCGGCAAGCTCGGCGATCCGCTTCCGCAAGGACTCGTTGGCGGACAGCTCGGAGGCGTACACCTCGGGAAAACCACCCCCGATCACCACCCCGGAGGTCCCCTCGGGCAGTTCCTCGTCCCGCAGAGGATCGAAGGTGACGACGTGGGCACCGGCGGCGGCCAGCAGCTCGGCGTGCTCGGCGTAGGAGAACGTGAACGCGGCCCCGCCGGCCACGGCGACGACTGCCGGCCCGTCCGGCGTGCGAGGACGAGGCCCGCCAGGGCCGACAAGGGGGTCCGGGAACAGCGCCTCACCCGCATCCCAGGCCGCCGCCTCCAGGGACCCCGCACTGCACGCGAGCGCGACAAGCCCTGCGAGGTCACATCCCTCGGCAACCATCGCCCCCATCGCCCGAACGGCGTCAACAGCCGAAGCACGCCGCTCAGCCACCGGCACCAGCCCGAGATGCCGAGCCGGGGTCGCCACCACCGCGTCCCGTCGCAACACCCCCATCACGGGAACCCCGGTCGCCTCCAACGCCTCCCGCAGCAGCAGCTCGTGCCGCTCGGACCCCACCTTGTTGAGAATCACCCCACCGACCCGGACCTCAGGGTCGAAGCTGACGAACCCATGCACCAACGCAGCCACCGACCGAGCCTGCGCCGACGCGTCGACCACCAGCACCACCGGCGCCCGCAGCGCCTTCGCCACCTGTGCGGTGGACGCCAGCTCCCCTTCCCCGGCGGCCCCGTCGAACAGCCCCATCACGCCCTCGACGACGGCGATGTCGCACCCCCGCGCGCCGTGCGCGAACAGCGGAGCCACCAGCTCGGCCCCGCACAGGTACGCGTCGAGGTTCCGCCCCACCCGCCCCGTGGCGAGCGCGTGATATCCGGGATCGATGTAGTCGGGCCCCACCTTGTGCGGTGACACGGCCATCCCGCGCGCGGACAACGCGGCCATCAGCCCCGTGGCGACGGTGGTCTTCCCACTCCCCGACGCGGGCGCCGCGACGACCAGCCGGGGAACGGAGCCGACTGCGGTCCCCGTCACCACTCGATCCCCCTCTGCCCCTTCTGCCCGACGTCCATCGGATGCTTCACCTTGGACATGTCGGTCACCAGGTCCGCGAGACCGACCAGCTCCGCCGGCGCGTTGCGCCCCGTGATCACCACGTGCTGCGTCCCCGGCCGGTCCCGCAGCACGGACACCACCTCGGAGGTGTCCACCCACCCCCAGTGCATGGGGTAGGCGAACTCGTCCAGCACGTACAGCTTGTACGTCTCGGCGGCCAGGTCCCGCTTGACCTGCTCCCAGCCCTCGCGGGCCTTCTCCTCGTTGTCCATCTGCGCGTCGCGCTGCACCCAGGACCAGCCCTCGCCCATCTTGTGCCAGGCGACGGACCCGCCCTCACCGGAGTCCCCGAGCACCCGCAGCGCCCGCTCCTCGCCGACCTTCCACTTCGCCGACTTGACGAACTGGAACACCCCGATCGGCCACCCCTGGTTCCAGGCGCGCAACGCCAGCCCGAAGGCCGCCGTCGACTTGCCCTTGCCGATCCCGGTGTGGACGACGACCAGCGGCCGGTTCCGCCGCTGCCGCGTCGTCAGGCCGTCGTCCGGCACGACACTCGGCTGCCCCTTCGGCACTATGCGGCCCTCCTCTGCACGTCCTTCACCAAGCCGGCGATCGAGTCGGCCCGCAGCTCGTCCAGCGTCACGGCCGTCCCGCCCAGCTCTCCGGCGAGCCGCCCGGCCAGCCCGAGCCGCACCGGCCCCGACTCGCAGTCCACGACCACGGAGGCGATGCCCTCCGCCGCGAACAGCCGCGCCGCTCGCGACGCCAGCGCGACCGGCTCCGGACCACCCGTCGCCCGCCCGTCCGTCACCACCACGACCAGGGCCCGCCGCGCGGGGTCCCGCAGCCGCTCCACGCGCAGCACGTCGTGCGCCTTGAGCAGCCCCGCCGCCAGCGGGGTGCGCCCCCCGGTCGGCAGCGACTCCAGCCGGGCCGCCGCCGCGTCCACCGACGAGGTGGGCGGCAGGGCGACATCGGCGGCCGACCCCCGGAAGGTCACGAGCCCCACCTTGTCCCGGCGTTGGTAGGCGTCGAGCAGCAGCGACAGCACGGCGCCCTTCACGGCGCTCATCCGCTGCCGCGCGGCCATGGACCCGGAGGCGTCCACGACGAACAGCACGAGGTTGCCCTCACGGCCCTCCCTGGCCGCCTGCCGCAGATCGTCCCGGCGCACGACGAGACCGTGCCCGGACCGCCCCCGCGCCCGCTGGTGGGGAGCGGCCGCCTGGACGGTCGCCGCGAGATGCAGCTTGGTCAGGGCGCCCCGAGGGCGGCGCGCACCGGTCGTCCGCCCGTGCTCGGTCCGGGCCCGCGACCGCCGCCCGGCGGCCCCCTCGCCGATGCCGGGGACGCTCAGCACCTTGGTGCGGAAGGGCTCGGCGGCCCGCACGGGGGACTGCTCCCCGGCCCCGCCGGGCGCGGGCTCGCCCTCGCCCTCCCCGGGCGGTGCGGCGGCGCCGTCGCCCGCCGGCCCCTCGTCCGGCCCGGGCTGTCCACCGCCCCCACCCGGACCACCGCCGTCCCCGTCCGGATCGGGGTCGTCGTCCCCGGAGAACTCCTCCAGCGTCTCGTCCAGCTTGTCCTCGTCCAGCCCCGGCGCGTCGAAGGGGTTGCGTCGCCGACGGTGCGGCAGCGCGAGCAGCGCGGCCTGCCGCACGTCCTCCGCGAGCACCTCCGTCCGCCCGGCCCACGCCGCCAGCGCGGTCGCCGTACGCGCCATCACGATGTCGGCCCGCATTCCGTCCACCTCGAACGCGGCACAGGTCGCCGCGATCTGCCGCAGCGCACCGTCCCCCAGCCGCACCGACGGCAGCAGCTCCCGCGCCGCGACGATCCGCCGCCGTACGGCGGCCTCCTCGTCGGCCCACCGGGCGGCGAACCCGGCGGGATCGTCGTCGTACGCCAGCCGCCGCCTGACCACCTCGACCCGCTGGTCCGGCTCCCGGGAGGCGGAGACCTCGACGGTCAGCCCGAACCGGTCCAGCAACTGCGGCCGCAGTTCGCCCTCTTCCGGATTCATGGTGCCGACCAGCAGGAACCGCGCCGCGTGCCGCACGGACACGCCCTCGCGCTCCACGTACGAGGCGCCCATCGCCGCCGCGTCGAGCAGCAGGTCGACCAGATGGTCGTGGAGGAGGTTGACCTCGTCGACGTACAGGATGCCCCGGTGCGCGGCGGCCAGCAGCCCCGGCTCGTACGCCTTCACGCCCTCCGCCAGCGCCCGCTCGATGTCGAGCGCGCCGACCAGCCGGTCCTCGGAGGCGCCGACCGGCAACTCCACCATCCGCGCGGGACGGGACGCACCGATGCCCACGCCCTCGTGCGGCCCGTCGGGGCACCCCGGGTCGGGCGCGGCCGGGTCGCAGGAGAACCGGCACCCCGGCACCACCGCGACCCCGGGCAGCAGTGAGGTCAGCGCCCGCACGGCGGTGCTCTTCGCCGTGCCCTTCTCGCCGCGCACCAGCACACCGCCGACGGACGGCGACACCGCGTTCAGCAGCAGCGCGAGCCGCAGGTCGTCCTGGCCCACGACGGCCGTGAAAGGAAAGGGGGTGGTCACTGGTCGTCGCCCTCCGAGTCGCCTTCGAGGTCGCCCTCGAGTTCCAGGTAGGTGGCGCGCAGCCGCTCCAGCGTGTCGGCGTCCGGCTCCGCCCACAGCCCGCGGTCCGCCGCCTCCAGCAGCCGTTCCGTGATGCCGCGCAGCGCCCAGGGGTTGGACTTCTTCATGAAGTCGCGGTTCTCCGGCGAGAACACGTACTCCGCGCTGAGCTTCTCGTACATCCAGTCGTCCACGACCCCGGCGGTGGCGTCGTACCCGAACAGGTAGTCCACGGTGGCCGCCATCTCGAAGGCGCCCTTGTAGCCGTGCCGGCGCATCGCGGCCATCCAGCGCGGGTTCACCACCCGCGCCCGGAACACCCGGTGCGTCTCCTCGCCCAGCGTGCGCGTCTTCACCTGGTCCGGGGTCGCCGAGTCGCCGACGTACGCCTCCGGGCTCGCGCCCGTCAGGTGCCGGACCATGGCGACCATGCCGCCGTGGTACTGGAAGTAGTCGTCCGCGTCGACGAGGTCGTGCTCGCGTGTGTCCACGTTCTTCGCGGCGACCGCGATCCGCCGGAACGCCGTCTCCATGTCGCCGCGCGCCGCCCGCCCGTCGAGTCCGCGCCCGTAGGCGTAGCCGCCCCAGACCGCGTACACCTCGGCGAGGTCGGCGTCGGAGCGCCAGTTCCGGGCGTCGATCAGCGGCAGCAGCCCCGCCCCGTACGCCCCCGGCTTGGAGCCGAAGATGCGCGCGGTGGCCCGCCGCCGGTCGCCGTGCTCGGCGGTGTCCTCGTCGGCGTGCGCCTTGACGAAGTTCCGCGACGCGGGCTCGTCCAGCTCGGCCACCGCCCGGACCGCGTCGTCGATCAGCCCCACCACGTGCGGGAAGGCGTCCCGGAAGAAGCCGGAGATGCGGACCGTCACGTCGATGCGGGGCCGGCCCAGCTCCTCCAGCGGTACGACCTCGAAGCCGGTCACGCGCCGCGACGCGTCGTCCCACACCGGTCGGCACCCGAGCAGCGCCAGGATCTCCGCGATGTCGTCGCCCTGGGTGCGCATCGCGGAGGTGCCCCAGACCGTCAGGCCGACGGACTCCGGGTACGCGCCCGTGTCCCGCAGGTACCTCTGCACCAGCGAGTCCGCCAGCGACTGCCCGACCTCCCAGCTCAGCCGCGAGGGAATGGCCTTGGGGTCGACCGAGTAGAAGTTCCGGCCGGTCGGCAGGACGTTGACCAGTCCACGCGTCGGCGATCCCGACGGGCCCGCCGGGACGTACCCGCCGTCCAGCGCCCGCAAGATGTGCCCGATCTCGTCGGTCGTCCGTTCCAGCCGGGGTACGACCTCCTCGCACGCGAACCGCAACACGGCCACCGCGTCCGGAAGTTCGCTGCCCAGCACCTCCCGCACCAGGCCCGGCACCGCGTCCGCCGCCCAGCCGCGCTCCTCCATGCCCTCCGCGAGCCGCCGGCACAGCTGCTCCAGCAGGTCGATCGCGTCGGCGGCCGTACGGGAGGGGCCGTCGACCAGGTCCGTCAGCTCCACCGGCGCCTTCACCGGTGCGCCCGGCCCGGCCAGCAGCTCCTTCTCCACCAGCCCGAAGTGCGCGGCGAGGCAGGCCCGCAGCCCCGGCAGCGCGTTGGCCCGCCCGCCCCACACCTGCGAGGCGCGCAGCACCGCCAGCACCAGGTTCACGCGCGGCTCGCCGACCGGCCCGCCGCCGAGGATGTGCAGGCCGTCACGGATCTGCACGTCCTTGATCTCGCACAGGTAGCCGTCGATGTGCATGACGAACTCGTCGAACGCGTCGTCGTCCGGCTGGTCGTCGACGTGCAGGTCGTGGTGCAGCTCGGCGGCCTTCACCAGCGTCCAGATCTGCGCCCGCACCGCCGGCGCCTTCGCCGGGTCCAGGTCGCTGACCAGCGCGTACTCGTCGAGCAGCTGCTCCAGCTTGGCGAGGTCGCCGTAGGTGTCGGCGCGGGCCATCGGCGGCACCAGGTGGTCGACGACCGTGGCGTGTCCGCGCCGCTTGGCCTGCGTGCCCTCGCCGGGGTCGTTGACGATGAACGGGTAGACCAGCGGCAGGTCGCCCAGCACCGCGTCCGGCGCGCATCCGGCGCTCAGGCCGAGGCCCTTGCCGGGCAGCCACTCCATCGTGCCGTGTTTGCCCATGTGGACGATCGCGTCGGCGCCGAAGCTGTTCTCCAGCCAGCGGTAGGCGGCCAGGTAGTGGTGGGACGGCGGCATGTCGGGGTCGTGGTAGATCGCGATGGGGTTCTCCCCGAAGCCGCGCGGCGGCTGGATCATCACCACGACGTTCCCGAACCTCAGGGACGCCAGCACGATGTCGTCCCCGTCGACGTACAGGGAGCCCGGCGGTTCGCCCCACGCCTCGGTCATCGCGTCCCGCAGCTCCGGGTCGAGCGTCGCGAACCACGCCCGGTAGTCGGCCAGCGGCACCCGCGCGGGCGCGGCGGCCAGCTGGTCCTCCGTGAGCCATTCGACGTCGTGCCCGCCCGCCTCGATCAGCCGGTGGATCAGCTCGTCGCCCTCGGACGGATGCCCCTCGACGGCATACCCGGCGTCCCGCAGCGCGTCCAGCACACGCACCGCCGACGCGGGCGTGTCCAGCCCGACCGCGTTGCCGACGCGCGAGTGCTTCGTCGGGTACGCGGTGAAGACCAGCGCCAGCTTCTTCTCCGCGTTCGGCTTGTGCCGCAGCGCCGCGTGCCGTACGGCGATCCCGGCGACCCGCGCCGCCCGCTCGGGGTCGGCGACGTACACCGGGACGTCGTCCGGTCCCTGCTCCTTGAAGGAGAACGGGACGGTGATCAGCCGGCCGTCGAACTCGGGGATGGCGACCTGCATGGCCGCGTCCATGGGGGAGAGGGCCGCGTCGGACCCCTCCCAGGCGGCGCGCGAGGTCGTGAGGCACAGCCCCTGCAGCACCGGCACGTTCAGCTCGGCGAGCGCGCCGACGTCCCAGGCCTCCTCCTCACCGCCCGCCGACGCCTGCGAGGCGTGACTGCCGCCGGCCGCGAGCACCGTGGCGACCAGCGCGTCCGCCCGGCCCAGCAGCTCGTACAGCTCCGGGTCGGCGCCGCGCAGCGAACCGCAGTACACGGGAAGCGCGTTGGCGCCGCGCGCCTCGATCGCGTCGCACAGGGTGTCCACGAAGGCGGTGTTGCCGCTGAGTTCGTGGGCGCGGTAGAAGAGCACGCCGACCGTCGGACGGCCCGGTACGGCGGGACGCCCGCCGTGGACACCGAACTCCGGCATCCTGCGCGGCTGTTCGAAGCCCTCTCCGGTCAGCAGCACGGTGTCCGACAGGAAGCGCGCCAGTTCGGCGAGGTTGTCCGGGCCCCCCTCGACGAGGTAGCGCAGCGCCTCGGCGACCACGCCCGCCGGGACGCTCGACTCGGCCATCAGCTCCGCGTCGGGCACGCTCTCCCCGCCGAGCAGCACCGTGGGGATGCCGGACGCCTCGAGCGCGGCCAGTCCGTCCTCCCAGGCGCGCTTGCCGCCGAGCAGCCGGACCACGGCCAGGTCGGCGCCGTCCAGCAGCGCGGGCAGTTCCTCCGCGACGTCCACGCGGGTGGGGTTGCCGATGCGGTAGCCGGCGCCGGAGGCCCGGGCCGCCAGCAGGTCCGTGTCGGCGGTCGACAACAACAACACTGTGCTCATGCGGGCGCTCCCGGTGGAATGAAAGGCAGTCCTTGCGGCGCGCCGGACTCGATGAGCCGCCACAGCGCGTCCGTGTCCGCGTGCTGTTCGATCAGGTCGCCGAGCCGGTCGAGCTGCTCCTCGCGGAGCGCGGCGAATGAGGTGTCGGGGGCCGGCACGAAACGGCGTCCCGCGCGCTCGGCGACCACGCGCAGGAACGCCCGCCGGAATCCGTCCGACTCCAGCGCGCCGTGCCAGTGCGTGCCCCATGTGCCGCCGACCCGGCACCCGTCCAGGAAGGCGTCCCCGCCGAGGACGTCGGCGACCCCGTGATGGATCTCGTAGCCCTCCACGAGCTCCCCGAGGGCCTCGCCGACGGGGCGGGCCAGGGTCTTCTCGCGGGCGAACCGCACCCGGACGGGCAGCACGCCGAGCCCGTCCACGTGGCCCGCGCGGCTCTCCACGTCGTCCTCGATGTGCTCGCCGAGCAACTGGAAGCCGCCGCAGATGCCCAGCAGCGGCCTGCCGTCGCGGGCCCGCCGCACCAGCGCCTCCGCCAGCCCACGCTCGCGCAGCCAGCGCAGCGCCTTCACGGTGCCGCGGGTGCCGGGCACGACCACCAGGTCGGCGTCGGCGAGTTCGTCCGGCCGGTCCACGAAGCGGACCACGACGCCCGGTTCGGCGGCCAGCGCGTCCACGTCGGTGAAGTTGGACATCAGCGGCACCGCGCACACCGCGACCCGCAGCACCTCCTCGCCGGCCGGCGCCGCCACCTCGGACTCCCGCACGGCGCCGCGCAGCGACACCCTGAGCCCGTCCTCCTCGTCGATGCCGAGTCCGTGCCGGAACGGCAGCACGCCGTAGGAGCGTCGCCCCGTGAGGCCGTGCAGCATCTCCAGGCCCGGCTCCAGCAGGGAGACGTCCCCGCGGAACTTGTTCACCAGGAACCCGGCGACCAGCTCCTGGTCCTCGGGGGAGAGCAGGGCGACCGTGCCGAAGAAGGAGGCGAAGACGCCGCCCCGGTCGATGTCCCCGACGACCAGCACGGGGAGCCGCGCGCCCCGCGCGATCCCCATGTTCACGATGTCGGTCCGGCGCAGGTTGATCTCCGCGGGGCTCCCGGCGCCCTCGCAGATCACCGCGTCGTACTCGTTCCGCAGCTGCTCCAGGCAGTCGAGGACCGTGCCGAGGAGGCGCTCCTGACGGCCGCCGTGGTAGCCGCGGGCGCTCATCTCGCCGACCGGGCGGCCCATCAGCACCACCTGGCTGGTCCGGTCGCCGCCCGGCTTCAGCAGCACCGGGTTCATCAGCGCCGTCGGCTCCACCCGGCACGCCTGTGCCTGCATGGCCTGGGCGCGGCCGATCTCGGCGCCCTCGCGGGTGACGAACGAGTTCAGCGACATGTTCTGCGCCTTGAACGGCGCGACCTTCACCCCTTGGCGCACCAGCCACCGGCAGATCCCGGCGGTGACCACGCTCTTGCCGGCGTCCGAGGTGGTCCCGGCGACCAGCAGTCCGCCACCGCTCACAGGGCACGTCCCTTCAGCATGCGCCGCGCGGCCACCCCGGCCGCGAGCGCCAGCCAGCCGACGCGCCGCGACAGGCGTACCGCCCGGTCGATGTCGGTGACGGCGACGGGGCGTCCGCCGCCGTTGAGGACGGGCCGGTGCTCGACCCGCCCGCCGTAGGAGAGGGTGCCGCCGAGCCGCACGCCGAGCGCGCCCGCGAAGGACGCCTCCACGGGACCGGCGTTGGGGCTGGGGTGCTTGCCCGCGTCCGCCTGCCAGGCCCGTACCGCCCCGCGCGGGTCCGGACCGCAGAGCGCGGCGAGCACGGCCGTCAGACGCGCGCCCGGCCAGCCGGCGACGTCGTCGAGACGGGCGGACGCCCAGCCGTAACGGCGGTACCGGGGCGACTTGTGACCCACCATCGCGTCCAGGGTGTTGACGGCCCGGAAGCCCACCAGACCCGGCACCCCGGCGAGCGCGCCCCACACCAGGGCGCCCACCACGGCGTCGGAGGTGTTCTCCGCGACGGACTCCACCACGGCGCGGGCGATCCCGTCGGCGTCCAGGGCCTGCGGGTCACGGCCGCACAGGTGCGGCAGCCGCTCCCGGGCGGCCTCGACGTCCCCGGCCTGAAGCGCCTGCCCGACGGCACGCGCCTCCCGGGCCAGCGAGGTCCCGCCGACGACGGCCCAGGTGGCGAGGCCGGTCAGGGCGACGGAAGCGGCGGGGCTGCGGCGTACGGCGCGGGCGGCCAGGCTCCCGAGGGTGACGGCGCCGCCGACGCACACGGCGGTGTGCACGGCACCGCGGCCCCGGTCGTCCCGCCACAGCACCCGCTCCACGGCAGCCGCGGCCCGCCCGAAAGCGGCGACCGGGTGACCGCGGCGGGGATCGCCGAGCAGCAGGTCGCCGAGGAGGCCGGCGGCGGCGCCGTACGCGAACACGCGATCGGCACCCATGGGTTCAGCCGGTGACGGATCCGGAGGTTACGGCCCCGAAGGGGGGTGGGGTGTCGCTGGTCGACCTCGGCAGGCTGCCGCGCATGGCGATATGTCCTCACTCAGGGTGTCCGCGCCCTGGTTCGACGAGACCGGCGGCGAGAGTTCCTGGCTCCCGGGGCTCACACCCCGGTGACAGTGGCGGGACCGCGCCGGATTCGCACCGGCTTCCTCTCCTGTCGCCGTATTGGCGGAGGCAGTCCACCATGCCTCTGGAAGGGCCGTCAACTTGCCGTTGACCTGCGGGGCTGAAGTGTGCCGAGGCCCACAGAGGGGCTCACGTGGGTGAACGCCGTGAGCGGCCCGTGGCCGCGCGCGAACGTCCGGCGTGGGTCGACATGGGTGGGGACACGGCGACGGGCGGGACGGGAGCCGCTGCTCCCGTCCCGCCCGCTCACGCGTGCGGCCGGTGGTCAGGCCATGATCAGATAGATGCCGTAGCCCACGGCCGCCGCGCACGCGGCGAAGCAGGCGTAGGCGCCGGTGACCGCGAGGGCCGCGGTCCGGCCCTCGGCGGACGCCCGCTCGCGGCGGGACAGACCGGAGATGCCGAGGGTGAACAGGGCCACCAGGGCCACGGTGACCACGAGGCTGACGCCGAACACGGAGCCGAGGGCCGCCCAGTCGATCTTCATGCTGCTTCTTCCTTCGTGCCGGACGCGGTCAGACGGTCGAGGCGGCCGACGGGGCCTGCGGGTCGGCGGCGGCCGGGGCCGGGATGGTGGCCGAGAGGTCCTCGGAGGGGCCGGCCGGCGGCGGGGTCACGGCGGCGATCGCCTGGGTGACCACACCGGGGGGCTCCTCGGCGGGGGCCTCGGGGGTGCCGTGGTCGTTGACGTTGGTGTGGTCGACGACCTCGCGCCGGGAGATCTTCCAGATGGCCGCGCTGGACGCGACCAGGAAGACGGCCACGACGGCGGTGCCCCAGCTGCCGAAGCCGCACACCCACTCGGCGATCGCCGCGACCAGGGCGGCGGCCGGCAGGGTCAGGCCCCAGGCGACGAACATCCGGGTGGCCGTGGACCAGCGGACCACGCCGCCCTTGCGGCCGAGGCCGGCGCCCATGACGGAACCCGACACGGAGTGCGTCGTGGAGAGCGAGAAGCCCAGGTGCGAGGAGGCCAGGATGACCGTCGCGGCGCTGGTCTGGGCGGCGAAGCCCTGCTGCGGCTGGAGGTCGGTCAGGCCCTTGCCCATGGTGCGGATGATGCGCCAGCCGCCCAGGTAGGTGCCGAGGGCGATGGCGATGCCCGCGGAGAGGATGACCCACATCGGCGGGTCGGAGTCGGGGGCGACGGCGCCGCCGGCGACCAGGGCGAGGGTGATGATGCCCATCGTCTTCTGGGCGTCGTTGGTGCCGTGGGCCAGGGACACCAGGCCGGCCGAGGCGATCTGGCCGGCGCGGTAGCCCTTCTCGGAGGCCTTGGTGTCGGCGTTGCGGCCCATGCGGTACGTGAGCCGGGTCGCGAACATCGCGGCGACGCCGGCCACCAGCGGGGCGGCGATCGCGGGGATCAGGACCTTGGTGACCAGCACGTCGCCGTGGACCGCGCCGAAGCCGGCGGAGGCGACCGTGGCGCCGATCAGACCGCCCATGAGGGCGTGCGAGGAACTGGACGGCAGGCCGACCAGCCAGGTGAGGAGATTCCAGAGGATCGCACCGACCAACGCGGCGAAGATGACCTCGGGACGGATGCCGGCCTCGTCGACGAGGCCCTTGGAGATCGTGTTGGCGACCTCCACCGAGAGAAAAGCGCCGACAAGGTTCAGCACGGCGGACATGGCCACCGCGACCTTGGGCTTGAGCGCGCCGGTCGAAATGGTCGTTGCCATCGCGTTGGCGGTGTCGTGGAAACCGTTCGTGAAATCGAACGCGAGTGCGGTTACCACCACAATCGCGAGGATCAGCGAGAAGCTTTCCATTTACCCAGGCAATCGTTCGAGGTCATTGGCTGGTCGAACGTAGGTAACCAGAGTGAACGGAAGATGAACTGGAACCGGCATCACGGTGACCGTAAGAGGGGGTGGGCCCTCCGCCGTCCGGCCCAGACGGCCTGCGCCACTGGCAGGATCTCCACATGGCCGAACAGCACGGGACCGGACAGGAAGCGGAGGGCGCCGAGCGTGGCGTCACGGGCACGCGCGGTGAGGGCTCCGCGGAGCTGGGCGAGGGGGTGGCGGAGGCCTGGGCGGAGCTGGTCGACACGGCCCGCCGGACCGTCGCCGACGGCCTGGTCGTCGGCACCTCGGGCAACGTCTCCGTACGGGTCGGCGACACCGTCCTGGTGACGCCCTCGGGCGTCCCGTACGACCGGCTCACCCCGGCCGACGTGACCGGGGTGGACCTCACGGGCCGGCAGGTGCTCGGCGCGCTGGTCCCGACCAGCGAGCTGCCCCTCCACCTGGGCGTCTACCGCACCACCGACGCGCGCGCCGTCGTCCACACGCACGCCGTGCACGCCACCGCCGTCTCCACGCTCGTCGACGAGCTCCCGGCGATCCACTACATGACCGCGGCCCTCGGCGGCCCCGTCCGCGTGGCCCGCTACGCCACCTACGGCACACCGGAACTGGCCGAGAACACCCTGCGCGCCCTCGACGGCCGCACCGGCTGCCTGATGCGCAACCACGGCACCCTCACCCACGGCGCGGGCCTCGCCCAGGCGTACGACCGCACCGCCCAGCTGGAATGGATGTGCCGCGTCTGGCTCACGGCCTCATCGGTACCGGGAATGACCCCGGCCCTGCTCAGCCGTGAGCAGCTCGCGGAGGCGGGGGAGCGGTTGCGGGGGTATGGGCAACGGGGGTGAGGCGTTGACGGGGAGCCGGGCCGGAGCGCCGCGTCCTTGGTGTTCCGTGACGCCATGTCGACAAACCGGTTTGCCGCTCCGTCGGCTCCCGGCGTCCGCCGGCCGGACGGAGTGGCGTACCCCTGTCGGCCGTCGAGTCCCGGGTGTCATGACCGGCCCGGCGGGAACCCCTTCCGCTGACGCGGCCGTGAGGCCGACCGCGTCCGGGCGGGTTTCCGGTCACATGTCCACTGGCCGGGTCCGCGTCCGGACCCGACACTGGGAGGCGTGCGCACTGTGACTGCGACGGCAGCAGCCGTCACCGCCGTGATAGGGGCCGGCGCCGCCGCGGTGGCCGTCGGCCGGTTCGCCAGCGACGCCGCCCTGAGGATTCCCTCGGGCCGGCCCCTGCCCACCGAGCCCGGCCTCACCGTCCACGCCACCGCCGCCGGCCAGGTCACCCTCACGCGTGACCTCGCCGCGCTGCGGCCCGGTCGCTACGGCCTCGTCGGCGAGCGCTTCCACGCGGTCGTGGGACCCGTCCTGGCCGGTGCGACCCACTCCGCCGACACCGTCGTACGCCGCCTCGAACGCGTCACCTACGGGACGCCCGAACCCGGCGACCGGGCCCGCTTCACCCCGAACGTCCACGTCGGCGACCCCGCCACCGCGCTCGGCGTCGACCACACCGTCCTCGACGTTCCGGGCGAACTCGGGCCGCTGCCCGCGTGGTTCGTGCCCGGAGACCGGGACACCTGGGTGATCGCCGTGCACGGTCTCGGCACCACCCGCGAGCACGTCCTCAACGTCCTCGACGCCCTCCGCCGCCACCAGTTCCCCGTGCTCGTCCCCGCCTACCGGGGCGACCCGGAGGCGCCCCGCTCCCCGGACGGGCTCAACCACCTCGGCGAGACCGAGTGGCGCGACCTCGACGCCGTGCTGCGGCACGCGGTCGACTCCGGCGCCCGCAAAGTGGTCCTCTACGGCTTCTCCACCGGCGCGACCATGGCGCTGCGCGCCGCCGCCCGCTCGGAACTGCGCGAACGCGTCGCCGGACTGCTCCTGGACTCCCCGGTGCTCGACTGGGAGTCCACCCTGCGCGCCCTCGCCGGCGCCCGCCGCACCCCCGGCGTGCTCCTGCCGCTGGCCGTCCGCGCCGCCCAGGGCCGCACCGGCCTGTACGGCGACCACCGGCCCGGCGCGGTGCGCCTGGACGGCATCTCGATCCCGACGCAGATCTTCCACGGCCCCGACGACACGGTGGCCCCCTGGCGGTTCTCCCGCCGTCTCGCCGCCGCCCACCCCAACACGGTCACCCTGCAGACCGTCAGGGGCGCCCCGCACGCCGCGATGTGGAATGCCGACCCGGCCACGTACGAGGAGTCGCTGCGAAGGTTCCTCGTCCCGCTGATGTGAGCCGGCGTCCCGTGCGGCGGCCCACCCTGACGAGCCCCTCCGAAGGGCGCCGCAGCGGGCGGTGCGGGAGATTCCGTTTAGGGCCGGACCATTGGCTTGATCGGGTCCCTCCGGCACCGTCCGGGCCGGGACGGCGAGGGCCACCGAGGCGTCCCTCGGCATTCCGTTTGGGTTTTCGCACCGTCAACCGGAAGACTGCACCCGTGACGTCCCGTATCCCGCGCGACTCCAGGCTTCGACTCGTCCGCCCGCGACCCCTGGCCGCCGCCCCCGCCGCGATCGAGCAGCGGCGTGTGCGCCGCCCCGCGCCACGCCCCCCGGAGGGCACACCCGCACCGGCCGAGCTGGCCGGAATGGCCCGCTCCGTCCTGGCCGCGGCCGCCCGCGTGGCCCGCTGGGCCGACCGCGCCCTCGGCCCCGGCGGCGACAGCGCCACCGCCGACGGCAAGGCCACCCTGTCGGACGCGACCGCCCGCCGGGCCGCCGAGGCCCTCGGCCTGACCGTCGATCAGGTCCGTGCCGACTGGGACACCGCCCGGCTGGCCGGCCTCATCGAGGTGCACGGCGACAGTGCCCGCCCCGGCTGGCGGCTGCGCGCCTGGGACCGCGACGACAGCGCCGTGCTGCGGGGCTGGGTCGCCCTCTGCGACGCGTGGTCGCTCGCCTGCCCCGAACCCGAGGACTACGAGCCCGCCGCCGTCGCCGAGGTCGTGACGGCCATGCCGCAGGTGCTGTCCTTCCTGCAGCTGTCCGCCGGGCCGGTGCCCGTGCCCCAGCTGCTCGACCTGCTGGAGCAGCGCGTCACCGAACTGCGCACGGAGCGCTGCGAGGTGGACTACGGACCGCGGCCCGACGCGCCCGGCATCCCCGCCGTCGCCCCGGAGCCCCGCCCCGCGCCCGCCGCGGACGCCCCGCTGCAGCCGCTCCTCGACTGGGCGCTGCGCGCCCTCGCCTCCGTCGGCGCGCTCACCTACGGCGAAGGCCAGGCCACCCTCACGCCGCTCGGCAGTTGGGCGGTGTGGGTCAAGCTGGAGCAGATCTGCGTCGCCGCGCAGAGCCCGGCGGGCAACATCGAGCAGGGCGCGGAGGACATGCTGCGCGGGTGCGCGCGGCTCCGTCCGGCCGCGGCCCGCGCCGAGTACCGCGCCTGGCTCGCCGCCCGGCCGGTCGGCAGCGCCGTCACCGAGCTGATCGCCGCCGCGCGAGGGGAGGACGCCCTGCTGCGGGGCCTCGCCTTCGAGGCGCTGCGGGTGGTCGGCGGCCCCGCCGAGCCGGAGGTGCGCGCCGCCCTCGACGAGCCCGCGCTGCGGCCGTACGCCCTGCTGTGGCTCGCCGAGCACGACGGAATGGACCCCGAGGACGCGCACGAGGTGCTCACGCGGGAGGAGGCGACGTGGCTGTGGGTGGACACGGCGGCGGCGGTCGCGGACCACGGTGAGGCGCCGCTGCTGCTCCGTCACCTGGAGACGGCGGTCCAGCCGACGGTGCCGGCGCTCCTGGACGAGGTCCGCGCGGTGGGGCACCCGCGCACGGTCCAGGTCCTGGTCGCCCTGGCAGCGGCCCACCCGGACCCGGCCTTCGCGAAGGCGGTCCGAAGAGCGGCGTTCCAGGTCCACAAGGGCGGCTGACCCACGCCACGGCGGGGGACGGTGCGGCGCCGCGGGGGTACCGGGTGGGATCAACGGCACCCCGCAGGACGCGGCGGATACGACACGGGCCCAGGTGCCGCACCGGCCACCGTCGGATCAGGCCCCCGCCTCCGGCGCGTACGTGCCGAAGCTCCACACGTTGCCCTCCAGGTCCCGGGCCATGTAGTCCCGCGACCCGTAGTCCTGGTCGGTCGGCGGCATCAGCACCTCCACCCCCTGGTCCACCGCCCGCCGGTGATGCGCATCGACGTCGTCCACCACGACGTACACCCCCGCCGGCCCCGCCCCCTTCATCGCCCTGTCGAACACACCCCCACGCCCCTTGGACCCCAGCATCACCACCCCGTTCCCCTGGGCCAGTTCGGCGTGCTCCAC
This sequence comes from Streptomyces sp. GB4-14, assembly GCF_022696125.1. Lineage (NCBI taxonomy): Bacteria > Bacillati > Actinomycetota > Actinomycetes > Kitasatosporales > Streptomycetaceae > Streptomyces > Streptomyces sp. GB4-14. The sequence goes on from NZ_RZHO01000002.1 coordinate 5,229,002, forward strand.
CGTGCCGTCCTCCCCCTCGTACACCGACACCTCCGTGAAGCCGAGCCCCTCCGTCAGCTGACGGATCGCCGCCTTCGCGTCCGCGTACAGCAGGGTCGGGACGACGCCCGGCCGGGAGCTGCCACTGCCTGTACCTGCCATGACGATCACTTCCTCGTGTCCGAAGTGCACCGAGATGTCTCATCACGGGTCAGTGTGACACCCGCCACCGGCAACCGCCGGGAGCGGTCCGCGGGCGGAAAAGCGCTTGCACCGCCCCGTTAGAATGGCTCGCATGGCCATTCTCCTCGCGCATTAGACGGCGGGAACGCCCTCAGCCGCCCACCGCCCTCCACACCTGCCCTGGAGTCTGTCCGTGATCTCCGCCTCCGGCATCGAGCTGCGCGCCGGTGCCCGCATCCTCATCGAAAGCGCCACCTTCCGCGTCGCCAAGGGCGACCGCATCGGCCTGGTCGGCCGTAACGGCGCGGGGAAGACCACCCTCACCAAGGTCCTCGCCGGCCAGGGCATGCCCGCCGCCGGCACGGTCACCCGCTCCGGCGAGGTCGGCTACCTGCCCCAGGACCCCCGCACCGGCGACCTCGACGTCCTCGCCCGCGACCGCATCCTGTCCGCCCGGGGCCTCGACGTACTGATCCGCAAGATGCGCGAGAACGAGCAGCGCATCGCGGTCGGCCAGGGCGCCACCCGCGAGAAGGCGCTGAAGCAGTACGAGCGCCAGGAGACCGAGTTCCTCACCAAGGGCGGGTACGCCGCCGAGGCCGAGGCCGCGACGATCGCCGCCGCGCTCAACCTCCCCGACCGGGTGCTCGGCCAGCCCCTGCACACCCTCTCCGGCGGTCAGCGCCGCCGCGTGGAGCTCGCCCGCATCCTGTTCTCCGACGCGGACACCCTGCTCCTCGACGAGCCGACGAACCACCTCGACGCCGACTCGATCGTCTGGCTGCGGGACTACCTGAAGACCTACCGCGGCGGCTTCATCGTGATCTCCCACGACGTCGACCTGGTCGAGACGGTCGTCAACAAGGTGTTCTACCTGGACGCCAACCGCGCCACGATCGACGTCTACAACATGGGCTGGAAGCTCTACCAGCAGCAGCGCGAGGCCGACGAGAAGCGCCGCCGCCGCGAGCGGCAGAACGCCGAGAAGAAGGCCGCCGCGCTCAACGCCCAGGCCGACAAGATGCGTGCCAAGGCGACGAAGACGGTCGCCGCGCAGAACATGGCCCGCCGTGCGGAGAAACTGCTCGCCGGTCTGGAGGAGGCGCGCCAGTCCGACAAGGTCGCCAAGCTGCGCTTCCCCGAGCCCGCGCCCTGCGGCAAGACCCCGCTGATGGCGGAGGGCCTGTCGAAGTCGTACGGCTCGCTGGAGATCTTCACCGACGTCGATCTGGCGATCGACAAGGGCTCCCGGGTCGTGATCCTCGGACTGAACGGCGCCGGCAAGACCACCCTGCTGCGGCTCCTCGCGGGGGTCGAGCAGCCCGACACGGGCGCCGTCGTCCCCGGGCACGGCCTCAAGCTCGGCTACTACGCGCAGGAGCACGAGACCCTCGACCCGGACCGCACGGTCCTGGAGAACATGCGCTCGGCCGCGCCGGACCTGGACCTCGTGGAGGTCCGCAAGGTGCTCGGCTCCTTCCTGTTCTCCGGCGACGACGTCGACAAGCCGGCCGGGGTCCTCTCCGGCGGCGAGAAGACCCGTCTCGCGCTGGCGACCCTCGTCGTCTCCTCGGCCAACGTCCTGCTGCTCGACGAGCCCACCAACAACCTCGACCCGGCCAGCCGCGAGGAGATCCTCGGCGCGCTGCGCACCTACAAGGGCGCGGTCGTCCTCGTCACCCACGACGAGGGCGCCGTCGAGGCGCTCCAGCCGGAGCGGATCATTCTGCTGCCCGACGGCGTCGAGGACCTGTGGGGCTCCGACTACGCGGATCTGGTCGCGCTCGCCTGATCGGCAGAGCCCGCCGACCGGGTCAGCGGAGCTTGATCGAATGCGTGATCCACTGCGTATGGATCATTCGGCCCATCGGTGATCCATCAATCGTGTGAGATCTCCTCATCCTGAGGTGTGTCCTACACGGATTTCGCGGCCGGACGCTCGTGGAACGAGGGTCCGGCCGTCGCGTCTTTCTGACCTGCGCATTCCTCGAGAAACCCGTTCGGCGGTCGCGCGGAAGCAGCTTGGAATTCCTCATTCCGGATGTGGGGACACGCTCCCGTCGTCACAAGGTTGTCTTATCGACCTTGCCGAATGGGTGGCCATCGGGCCCGGGAGGGGTGATCATGAGGAGACCAGAGCGCACTTCCCATGAGGAGGCACGGGTGGCCGAGACTCTGAAGAAGGGCAGCCGGGTGACCGGCGCCGCGCGCGACAAGCTCGCGGCAGACCTGAAGAAGAAGTACGACGCCGGTGCGAGCATCCGGGCGTTGGCCGAGGAGACCGGCCGCTCCTACGGATTCGTGCACCGCATGCTGAGCGAGTCGGGCGTCACGCTCCGAGGGCGTGGCGGGGCGACGCGGGGCAAGAAGTCTCCGTCGGCCTGATCCCGGGGCCCCGCAGACCCGACGGTGGCCACCCGGTCGGTCGTCCGGCCGGCCGGGTGGTTACTGTGCAGTCACTTGGATGACCGCACCCATCGGAGGCGCCCCATGGCTTCGTCCCCCCAGGACCTCGGTCCGGTTCTCGACAAGGACGGTGTACGGCTCACCGTCGACGACGCGATCGCCACGGTGACGCTGACCAACCCGGCCAAGCGCAACGCGCAGAGCCCCGCTCTGTGGCGGGCGCTGACCGAGGCGGGTCAATCGCTGCCCGGATCCGTCCGGGTCGTGGTGCTGCGCGGGGAGGGCAAGTCGTTCTCCGCCGGGCTCGACCGGCAGATGCTCTCGCCCGAGGGAATCCCGGGTGAGCCGTCCTTCGTCGACCTGGCGCGCAGTGACGACGCCGCGCTGGACGCCGCCATCGCCGGCTACCAGGACGCGTTCACCTGGTGGCGGCGCAACGACATCGTGTCCATCGCCGCCGTGCAGGGACACGCCATCGGGGCCGGATTCCAGCTGGCCCTCGCCTGTGACCTGCGTGTGGTCGCGGACGACGCGCAGTTCGCCATGCGCGAGACCAGTCTCGGCCTGGTGCCGGACCTGACCGGCACGCACCCCCTCGTCGGCCTCGTCGGCTACGCCCGCGCGCTGGAGATCTGCGCGACCGGACGCTTCGTCACGGCCGAGGAGTCGGTGAACATCGGCCTGGCCAACCTCGCCGTGCCCGGCGCCGAGCTCGACGGGGCGGTGCAGGACCTCGCGGCGGCACTGCTGGCCGCGCCGCGCGACGCCGTCATCGAGACGAAGGCGCTGCTGCGGGGCGCCCAGGGCCGCACCTATGACGAGCAGCGGGGCGCTGAGCGGGCGGCTCAGGCTCGCCGCCTGCGTGATCTGGCCGGCCTCGGCGAGTGAGCGGGTGGCCGTGACCGGCCGTCGGCGCGGAGTCAGTCCAGGTCGGTGACCAGGACGGCCACCGTCGGCCGGTCCGGCAGCGCGGCGGTCACGGCGGCCCGCACGGCCCGTGCCACTTCCAGCGGGCGGAAGCCCGCCGCGACGGCGAGGTGCACGCGCGCATGGCGGCGCGGCAGGGCGTCTCGGGCGGCCGGCGCCCGCTCGCCGAGCCGCACCGGTCGTCCCCACACGCCCGTCAACCGGCTCACCCCGGACACCCCCAGCACCGCGGCGGCGACCCGCTCGGCCTCCGAGCCGCCACCGTCAGCGGCGTCCGCCACTCCCGACGCCTGCGCGTCCGCGGCGCCGGAACCCGGTGCCGCCTCGGGCGACCCCGCCGCTCCGAGGGCGTCCCCCGCGCCGGGCGCCCGCACCGCTTCAGCTCCGGGCGTGTCCGCACCCCGGGGCCAACCTGCCGCCCTGGGCGTGTCCGTGTCGCTGGGTCCGTCCGTCGCCCCGGACGTGTCCGTATCCCCAAGCCTGGCCGCCGCCCCGGGCGTGACCGTCCCTCCGGGCGTGTCCGTCACCCCGGGCCTGTCCGTCGCCCTGGACTCGTGCAGGACCCCAGGCCTCCCCGGCGCCCCCGGCCGTTCCGCTGCCGGCTCCGTGTCCAGGAGCTCAGTGACCCGCAGGTCCACCTCTGTCAGGTCCAGGCCCACCCGTTCGGTCGCGGCGACCGCCAGCGCCGTGCGCAGACGGGACGCCGTCTCCGGGAGCGGCCACGCGGCCGTCGCCGCGAACGTCGCGGTGAGCCGCAGCGGGCCCGGCGGCAGGGCGCTCGGCGGCGCCGGCACGGCCGGCTCGAGGGCCGCGGCGGGGTCGGCGAGCCCGACGCGGACCCCGTCCAGGCGTACCTCCGGCATGTCCCGTTCCGCCGCCCGGCGCAGCGCCGCCCCGACCGCCCGTTCCGTGATCCACGCGCCGTCGCGCGCCGTTCCCAGCGGCAGGATCCTGCCCAGCCCCACCTGTTGCCGCACCATCTGCGTCCACCGGTCCGTGGTCATTCCTCCAGCCTGCCGTATCTCGGGCGCGAATCGGGGCAAGCGCACATACGGTGGTTGAAGGAGGACGACCGAAGGGATGTATGGCGATGAGCGACATGACCGAAAGTGGCTCGGTACGGGCTCCTGACACCGAGAAGAACCTGGGTGACTCCGGCACGCGCCGGGGCCAGGGCGTCCGACGCGGCGGCGGCGCCCCCGCCGACCGGGGCCGGACCACCATCGCCGACGGCGTGGTCGAGAAGATCGCCGGCCTGGCCGCGCGGGACGTCGTGGGCGTGCACGCCATGGGCAGCGGAATCTCCCGGACCTTCGGAGCCATGCGCGAACGGGTGCCAGGCGGGTCGAAGTCCCCGACGCGCGGTGTGAAGGCCGAGGTCGGCGAGGTGCAGACCGCGCTGGACCTGGAGATCGTCGTCGACTACGGCGTGTCCATCGCGGACGTCGCCAAGGACGTGCGGGAGAACGTCGTCGCGGCGGTCGAGCGGATGACGGGCCTCGAGGTCGTCGAGGTCAACATCGCGGTGAGCGACGTCAAACTGCCCGACGAGGAGGAGGACGAACCCGAGTCCCGCCTGCAGTGAGACACCCTGAGCGGAGGAGCGAGGCATGAGGATGGCCGTCGTCGGCATGATCGCCGGCATGGCGTTGGGCTTCGCCGGATATTTCGGCGGATTCGGGGCCTTCCTGCTCGTGGCGGCCCTGGGCGCGGTGGGTTTCGTGGTCGGCCGGCTGCTCGAGGGCGACCTGGAGCTCGGCGACTTCTTCCGTCCCCGTGACGAACGGCGGCGGTGACGGGGGTGGGCGCGGGGGCCGGGGAACTCACCGGACACCCGCGGAACGTCCCTCCGGCGGAGCGCGGGGAGACCACGATCGCCGACCGGGTGGTCGCGAAGATCGCATCCCAGGCGGCGCGTGAGGCCGTCGGCGTGCTCCCGCCGGACGCGGAGCCGCCGCACGCGAGCGTCGTCGTCCGGCACGGCAGCGCGCGCGTGCGGGTGCACGTCGAACTCGACTACCCCGGTGACATCGGCGGCCGCTGCGCACGGGTGCGGCGGCGGATCGTCGACCGGGTGCGAGACCTCGCGGGCATGGCCGTACCGGAGGTCGTCGTGCAGGTCGAGCGGCTGCACCTGGCCGCCAGGCCCGGCACGGTGGGCGGGAGGACGCCATGAGCACAACCCAGGACACGACGGCCGGCCCGGCGCCGCCGACGGAGAGCGGCGCGACCACGGGCGGCGCGGGCGGCGGACGCAGGCGTTTCTGGTCCGCCCGCCGCGTCCCGGCGGGCCTGGTGGCGCTGGCGATCCTCGTGATCGCGGGGTGGTTCCTGTACGACATCGCCGCGGTACGCGCCGACCGGCCCGGGATGAGCTGGCGCCGTGACCTCGCCCGGCAGCTCGCCGAGCGCCCGCTGGACGACGTGTGGGTGCTCACCGGCGCGGCCGTCGCCGCCGCGCTCGGCCTGTGGCTGCTGGTGCTGGCCCTCACTCCCGGGCTGCGCTCCCTGCTGACGATGCGCCGCGTCCACCCCGACGTCCGCGCGGGCCTCGACCGGGACGCGGCCGCCACGGTGCTGCGGGACCGTGCGCTCGAGGTGGCCGGGGTGCAGTCGGTCCGGGTCGCCGTGAAGCGGAGGAAGACGGACGTGCGGGCGGTGTCGCACTTCCGCGACCTGGACGACGTACGGGAGGACCTGACCGCCGTGCTGGAGGGGGCGATCCGGGGGCTGGGCCTGGCCCGGCCGTCCACGCTGTCGCTGCGCGTGCGGCGGCCCGGCCGGAAGGGGCGATAACCGTGAACAAGACCGTGAACCGCGTGCTTCTGGCTCTCGTGGGACTGGTGCTGGTCCTGCTCGGCGGCTCGGTGCTGGCGATCGGGCTGGGCGCGCCCGCGCCCTCCTGGTGGCTGCACCACGGCCGGCACGACGTGCTGCTCGACGACTCCGAGCGGACCCGGTGGCGGGACGAGGGATGGTGGTGGCCGGCGGTGATCGCCGCGCTCGCCGTGGTGGTCCTGCTCTGCCTGTGGTGGCTGGTCTCCGTCTTCCGGCGTCGGCGCATGTCGGAGATCGTCGTCGACACCGGCGACGGCGAGGTGGGGGCGCTGCGCGGCCGCGCCCTGGAGCACGCGCTCGCCGAGGAGGCGAACCGCCAGGACGGCGTCGCCCGGGCCCGCGTCCTCCTCACCGGCCGCCGCGGCACCCCACGGACCCGCGTCGTCATGCTCCTGGAGCCCCATGTGGACCCCGGCACGGCCCTGGACGCCTTCACCGCGGGCCCGTTGGCTCACGCGCGCGACTCCACAGGCCTTCCGGACCTCACGGCGGAGGTCCGCCTCCGGGCGGTGAAGCACCGCCCGGAGCGGGTCACCTGACCACCGTGTCCGGGTTCAGAACCCGTGCCGCGAACCGCCGTCCACCGGGAGCATCACGCCCGTGACGTACGACGCCGCCGGGGACAGGAGGAACGCCGCCGTGCGGCCGAACTCCTCAGGGGTGCCGTAGCGGCGCAGCGGGATGCGGGACTCGGCCGCCTGGCGGGTGGCCTCCGGGTCGGCGGACAGGGAGTCCAGCTCGCGCACCCGGTCGGTGTCGACGCGGCCGGGCAGCAGGCCCACGACGCGGATGCCGCGCGGCCCCAGCTCGTCCGCGAGGGACTTGGCGAAGCCGGCCAGGCCCGGGCGCAGGCCGTTGGAGATGGTCAGGCCCGGGATCGGCTCGTGGACCGAGCCGGACAGCACGAAGCCGATGACACCCCCCTCGCCCAGCTCCGCGGCGGCCGCGCGCGCCAGCCGCACCGCGCCCAGGAACACCGACTCGAACGCCGCCTGCCACTGCTCGTCGGTGGTGTCCGCGACGAACCCCGGGGGCGGCCCGCCCACGCTGACGAGGACGCCGTCGAAGCGCCCGAACCGCTCCCGCGCGGTGGCGATCAGCCGCTCGGCGGCCGCGGGGTCGGCGTTGTCGACGGCCACCCCGGCCGCGTCCGGCCCCAGCGCGGACGCGGCCTCGGCGACCGCGTCCTCCTTCCGCCCGGTGACGACCACCTTCGCGCCCTCGGCGAGAAGCGCCCGCGCGGAGGCGTGGCCCAGTCCGCGGGTGGCCCCGGTGACGACGTACACCCGGTCCTTCAGTCCAAGATCCATGGCCCTATCCTGCCCCCTCGTCCCCGTAGAGGGCGAGGGCGCTGTTCACCAGGCCGATGTGGCTGAACGCCTGCGGGAAGTTGCCCAGCAGCTGCCCGGTCGCCGTGTCGTACTCCTCGGCCAGCAGGCCCACGTCGTTGGCCAGCCCCAGCAGCCGTTCGAACAGCTCGCGCGCCTCCTCGGTCCTGCCGGTCAGGTGCAGGGCGTCCACCAGCCAGAACGCGCACGCCAGGAAGGTGCCCTCCTGCCCGGGCAGCCCGTCGAGGTCGGTGGCGTCCGGGGTGTAGCGGCGTACGAGACCGTCCTGGCCCAGCTCCGCGCGGACCGCGTCGACGGTGCCGAGCACACGGGGGTCGTCGGGCGGCAGGAAGCCGGCCCGGGGGATCAGCAGCAGCGCCGCGTCGAGTTCACGCGAGCCGTAGGACTGCGTGAACGTGTTGCGCACCGGGTCGTAGCCCTTCTCGCACACCTCGCGGTGCACCTCGTCACGCAGGGCGCGCCAGCCGTCCAGATCGCCGTCGAGGTCCGGGAACGCCTCCAGCCCCCGCACCATGCGGTCGGCGGCCACCCACACCATCACCTTGGAGTGCACGAAGTGGCGCCTGCCGCCGCGCACCTCCCACAGCCCTTCGTCCGGCTGACGCCAGGCCGTGCGCAGGAAGTTGAGCAGCACCGACTGCAGGGCCCACACGTCCGGCCTCCCGGGCAGCCCCGAACGCCGGGCCAGCGCCAGTGAGTCCACGACCTCCCCGTACACGTCGAGCTGCAGCTGCTTCACGGCCTCGTTGCCGACCCGTACGGGCGCGGCGCCGTTGAACCCGGACAGCCACGGCAGTTCGAACTCGGGCAGCCGCCGCTCGCCCGCCAGCCCGTACATGATCTGCAGGTCCGCCGGATCGCCGGCGACCGCGCGCAGCAGCCAGTCGCGCCAGGCCTCGGCCTCCTCCATGTACCCGGCGGCGAGCAGCGCGCTCAGGGTGAGCGTGGAGTCCCGCAGCCAGCAGAAGCGGTAGTCCCAGTTCCGTACGCCGCCCGGCTCCTCCGGCAGGGAGGTGGTGGGGGCGGCGACGATACCGCCGGTGGGACGGTAGGTGAGCGCCTTCAGCGTGATCAGGGACCGCACCACCATGTCCCGGTGCGGTCCCCGGTAGCGGCAGCGGGACGCCCACGCCTGCCAGTCCTTCAGGCTGTGCCGCAGCGAGGAGTACGGGTCGACCAGCGCGGGCCGCGGCTCGTGCGAGGGGTGCCAGGTCAGCACGAAGGCGACCCGCTCGCCCTCCTTCACCGTGAACTCCGAGTGGGTGCCCAGGTCCTCGCCCCAGGTGTGCACCTCCGGCACGCTGCGCAGCCACGCCGAGTCGGGCCCGGCCACCGCCACCCGGTGTCCGTCGGCCTTGCGCACCCAGGGCACCACCGAGCCGTAGTCGAACCGCAGCCGCAGCGTGCTGCGCACGGTCACCTCACCGCTGAGCCCCTGCACGATCCGCACCAGGTCGGGCGCCCGGTGGCGCTGCGGCATCAGGTCGGTGACCTGGACGGCGCCCTCGGGCGTCTCCCACACCGTGTCCAGGATCAGCGAGTCCTCGCGGTAGGCGCGGCGGGCGCACCGCTCCTGGCCCGGCGGGGCGATGCGCCAGTGCCCGTTGCTCTCGTCGCCGAGCAGCCGGGCGAAGCAGGCCGCCGAGTCGAAGCGGGGCAGACAGAGCCAGTCGATCGAACCGTCGGTGCCCACCAGGGCAGCGGTCTGCTCGTCGCCGATGAGCGCGTAGTCCTCGATACGAAGCACGGGGTGCGGGTTCCCGGCCGCCGGGTGCCGCAATCAGCCCGGCGGCCGGGGGAGTGACGGTCCGTCGGCGGACGCGGCGCCGTCGCCGGAGAAGATCACACCGGGTTCGGCGGGCGCCTGGTTGAGCACCCACAGCCCGATCAGCGTGGCCAGCGCGAAGACGACGGCGACCAGCACGGTGAGCACCAGCCGACGACGGCGCTCCCGGCGCAGCCACTCGCCGCGCGCGGTGCGGTAGGCGTCCGGGGCGGGCAGCACCCCGCCGGCCAGGGCGTGCAGGGCGTCGGCAAGCTCCCGTTCGGTGCGCTCGGCGCCCGGCGGCCGGGGCGGCCCGGACCGCTCGTGCCCGGTGCGGTCCTGACTGGTGCCACGTGACGGAGTCGCGTCCTGATGCTTCATCGCCGGGCCTCCATGGCCTGGGTCAGCGCGGCGATGCCGCGCGAGGTGTGCGTCTTGACGGAGCCGCGGGAGATGCCCATCGCGGCGGCGATCTCGGCCTCCTTCAGCCCGAGCCAGTGACGCAGCACCAGCGCCTCCCGCTGCCGGGCCGGGAGCTGCTGCAGCGCGTCGATCAGCACCCGCTGGTCGTCCCGGAGCAGCGCGGTGTTCTCGGCGGACGCCACGGTGGGCTCGGGCGGGGAGGCGGGCCGCTCCTCGTGCCGGCGGGCGGCATGGAGGTGGCGTGCCCGCGTCCGGGTCAGGTCGCAGACCGTGGAGCGCAGACTGGCCTCGGCCGCGGCGGCGTCCTTCAGCCGCCGCCACCGGCGGTAGATCTGGTAGTACGCCTCGGCGACCACGTTCTCCGGGTCGTCGGCGCCGAGCAGCACGGCGAGCCGCAGCATCGAGGAGTAGTGCAGCTCGAAGAGGCGGGCCACACCGGCCTCCCGCTCCAGGTCGGCGGGGTCGGCGAGCGGGGCGGGCGGGCCCGGCGGCTCGGGCGGCGGCGGGCCGGCCGGGGCCGGGGGCAGGGTGACCGGGGGACGGTGTCTGCGTATCACGCGTTGTTCGCTCCCGTCGGGGGACGTCGCCCGGCGCGCGGGCGGGACGGCAGGTCGGTGGCGTCGGGGCCGCGCGGGACGCCGAGCCGGGCGAGAACGGGTGTGGCGGCCACCGCGACGGCCAGGTTCAGCACCAGGGCGGCGACCCCGGCGTAGATCTCGGGCGAGCCGGCGACGAGCGGCACGATCGAGGAGAAGCCCTCCCGCACCACCAGGTGGGTTCCGGCGGCCATGCCCACGGCCCAGCCCGCGAGCAGCGCCCGCGGGTGCAGCCACCGCGTGTACAGCCCGACGGCGACCGCCGGGAAGACCTGCAGGATCCACACCCCGCCGAGCAGTTGGAGGTTGATCGCGTCCTGGTCGCGCAGCCCGAACACGAACGCCACCGCGCCGAGCTTCGCGGTCAGCGACACCGCCTTGGCGACCCGCACCTGCCGTTTCGGCGTGGCCGTCGGGTGGACGTACTCGACGTACACGTTGCGGACGAAGCTGGTGGCCGCGGCGATGGACATCACCGCCGCCGGGACCAGCGCGCCCACCACGATCGAGCCGAACACCAGCCCGGCGAGCGGGCCCGGCATCAGCCGGTCGACCAGCATCGGCACCGCCGCCTCCGCACCGCCCGCGGGCGCCCGCACCCCGGCGGCGAGGGCCGCGATGCCGAGGAAGCCGAAGAGCGCGAGCAGCGCCGTCCAGGCGGGCAGCCCCGCCGACACCTTGCGCAGGGTGCGCGTCCCGTCGGCGGCGAACCCGGCGGTCAGCACGTGCGGGTACATCAGCAGCGCCAGCGCGGAGCCGAGCGCGAGCGTCGCGTACGCGGGCTGCTGCCCGGGCGTGAGCACCATGGGCGAGTGGGCCGGATCGGTGCCGCCGAGGGCGCGGGCGGCCCCGTCGAAGACCGCGCCGGGCCCGCCGAACCGGTCCAGGACCAGCCAGCAGACCGCGATGAGCGACACGAACACCGCCACGGCCTTCAGCGCGGCGATCACCGTGGGGGCGCGCAGCCCGTGCCGGTAGGTGGCCACCGCCAGCCCCGCGAACACCGCGACCATCGCCAGGTCCCCGGCCGCGCCCGGCGGGTACAGCCCGCCCGCCGTGAGCACCGCCCGGATGCCCAGCAGCTGGAGCGCCAGGTACGGCATCGTCGCGAGGATGCCGGTCAGCGCCACGACCAGGGCCAGCGGGGCCGAGCCGTAGCGGCCGCGCACGAAGTCGGCGGCCGTGATGTAGCCGTGCCGCCGGGCCACCTCCCAGAGCCGGCTGAGCAGCACGAACGCCAGCGGGCAGACGATCACCGTGTAGGGCACCGCGAAGAAGGCGGACGCGCCGTTGCCGTACGCCAGTCCCGGCACGGCGGTGAAGGTGTACGCGGTGTAGACCGTCCCGCCGAACAGCAGCCAGGTCCAGCCGGCGCCGAGGCCGCGGTCGGCCAGCGCCCAGCCCTCCAGCGAGGGCAGGCGGTCGCTGGGGCGCAGCCGGCGCGCGGTCACGGCGAGCAGCGACGCCCCGCCGATCACGGTGAGGAACGTCGTGGTCATGGCTGCGCCGGCCATGGATCACCGTCCTTCGTGTGCTGTGCCCCTCGGGGAAGAGTTGCGCGGACGGCCCGCCCGGATGACGGAAACCGGTCTGTTCCGTGTCCGGAACCCATCGGCGACACGCCCGACGGTGCGCCACTCTCGCACAGAAACCGGCGATCGGGGAGAACGGGGGAGTGAGGTCAGACGGCCGCGGACTCGCTGCGGGCGGCGTCCGGCGCGCCGGTGTCGGTGTCCTGGCCCGCCTTCGCCGTCCGCTCGCGCGCCTCCCGGCGGGCCAGCACGACCCAGCCGACCGGGACGGCGGCGGCGAACAGCCACCACTGGATCGCGTACGCGTAGTTCAGCGCCGCGTTCTCCTTGCCCGGGTTGCCGAGCTGCTGGGGGAGACCGCTCGCGGGTTCGGGAGCGGTCTGCGCCACGTAGCCGCCGAGCACGTCGGCGTCCAGCCGCTCCGCCTCCCGTTCGCTGTTGATCAGCATGATCTGCCGGTCCGGCAGGCCCTCGAGATCCTTGATGCCGCTCGCCTCGGTCGTCTCGTCCGGCATCAGCCGGCCGGTGATCGTGGTCTCGCCGCGCGGCGGCGCGGGCACCTTCGGGAACGCGGTCTGACTGGGGCCGTCGGCGGGGATCCAGCCGCGGTTGACCAGCAGCACCTTGCCGTCGTCGAGGACGAACGGGGTCAGGACGTGGAAGCCGATCTCCTCGTCGGCGTTGGTGCGGCGGCGCACCACGACCTCGGCGTCCGTGTCGAACCGGCCCGTGGCGGTCACCGTGCGGTACCGCTCGGCACGGGTCACCTCGTGGCCCGGGGCAGCGAGCCGCTCCACCGGCACCGGGTCGGCGGCCAGCGCGTCGGTCACCAGCTGGTTACGCGCGGAGCGCTCCTCGTAGCGGTTCATCTGCCAGATGCCCAGCGCGATCATCGTGGGGACGAGAAGCAGGGCGACCAGCGTGAGGGTCACCCATTGCCTGGACAGCAGGAAGCGGTACACCCCACGAAGGTACAACCCGGACGGGAGGCGCTCGGAGCCGGGTACGTCCCGCGCGCCCTCCCGGGCCGGCTCCCGCCCGGTCGGGCGGTCAGGTCTCCGAGGCGGGCTCGACGTCCGCGAGAAGCTGGCCGAAGGCGGCCTCGTCGACCACCGGCGTGCCGTACTGACGGGCCTTGACCGTCTTCGACGTGCCCGAGTCCGGGTCGTTGGTCACCAGCAGGCTGGTGAGCCGGGACAGGCTCGTCGCCACGTGCAGCCCCGCCTCGGTCGCCCGGTCCTCCAGAAGGTCACGCTCGGTGGAGGTGTCCCCGGAGAACGCCACCCGCATGCCCTGCTTGAGACGCTTGCCCGGTTCGTACCGGCCTGGGTTGGGATAGGGGCATGCGGGCCTTTTGCGGGAGGGGCGCCAACTGGAGGGCGCCCGCCCGCCGTAGGACGCCTGCTGCCCGATGCGGGGACGGTCCGACCACTCGGTGAGCGGCCGGCACTCGTGCAGCGGCAGCCGTACGCCGCCCGCCGCCGCGGCCCGCAGACTGGGACGGAACGCCTCCGCCAGCACGCGCGCGTCGTCCAGCGCGTGGTGTGCCCGGCGCTGGACGACGCCGAAGTGCGCCGCGAGCGACTCCAGCTTGTGGTTGGGCAGCGGCAGCCTCAGCTCCTTCGACAGGGCGATGGTGCACAGCCGTTGCCTCACCGGGGCCTCGCTGCGCGCGCGGGCGTACTCGCGGGCGATCATCTGCCAGTCGAACACCGCGTTGTGCGCCACCAGGACGCGGCCCTCCAGGCGCGCCGCGAACTCCGCCGCGATGTCCTGGAACAGGGGCGCGCCCTCGAGCATCTCGCTCGTCAGCCCGTGTATCCACACCGGGCCCGGGTCGCGCTCCGGGTTGACCACCGTGTACCAGTGGTCCTCGACCTCGCCGCGCGCGTCCAGCCGGTAGACGGCCGCGGAGATGATGCGGTCGTCCCGGGCCAGCCCCGTCGTCTCCACGTCGACGACCGCGTATCCCTGCGGATACGCGGCCGGCCACGCGGTGGGGGAGGCGGCTGCGGCGGTGAGGTCTTCGAGCATGGTTCATGAGGATACGGCCCGCTACTGACAGGCCTGTCCGTCAGGTGCCCCGTGCGGCGCGTCCGTTCGCGACGCGCGCGTGAGGGCGCGCGGGGCGGTCACCAGCGGATCGGCACCGGCAGCGCGGTCAGCAGTCCCGACACCGCGACCACCAGGGCGAGTACGCACACCTCCGCCCGCGCGGGTGAACGGGCGGTCAGCGGGTCGGCCGCCCGTGCCAGCCGCACCCGCGCCCACAGGGCGAGTGCGGACACGCCCGCCATCAGGACCACCTTGGCGAGCAGCACGCGCCCGTACGCGGTGTCCGTCAGCTGCTCCAGGATCGTCCCGGGCGGCATCCGGCGCAGTGAACTGCACACCCCTGTCGCGGTGATGGCGGCGAGCAGGACGAGCGCCACGCGCGCGTAGCGGCCCAGCAGCGCCGCGCCCGCCTCCGCGCGCCCCCACAGCCGCAGCGTGCGCAGGACGTGCGGCAGGCCGCCCGCCCACAGCGACGCGCATGTCAGGTGCACCAGCGTCAGTCCCGATCCGACGAGCGGGCTGTACTCCGTCGCCGGGTGCGCGCGGAGCGCCTCGGCGACGACGACCGCCGTCAGCGGCAGGACCTGGGTGACGGGGCGGCGCGACGCGGAGCACAGGGCCGCCGCGAGGAACCCGTTGACCTCCAGGAGGGCGAGCTTGCCGTCCCTCGTCTCGTAGAGGCCGCCCACGTCGATGTCGGTGGGACTGCTGGGCACGAGGTTGCCGGTCGCCACGACGGACGCGAGTCCCAGGGCGGCCACGAAACCGACGGAGTTGGCGACGGTCGACCAACTGCGCGGCAGGGCGGGCGGGGCGCCGGGAAGCGTCCGCGCGAGCCGCACGGCGAACAGCTCGCCCACGGGCACGGCCAGCGCCGCGAACAGCACGGTGCGCAGCAGGGCTATGCCCCCGGTCCCGGGCGGGTCCGCCTCCCCGGTGCCGTGCAGCGCGGGCGACGGCCCGAGCAGGGGTATCAGCGCACCGAGCGCCACCAGGAGGAGCACGGCCACGGCCCGCCGCCGCCCGCCGGGCGCCTGGGGCACCCGGGTCCGGGACCTGGATTTCGTCAGAGTCACCCCAGGATCTTCACAAGGTCACACAGAGTGGGGCAAGTGCGGGGACGATTGCGGACTTTGTCCGCGCCCGGTGGCGGGGAGCCGGGCAGGCGGGTCGTCCCGCCACCGGTGCCCACGCGGCCGTCGGTGCAGGTGACTCACCTGCTGGGCGTCGAACGTCCGCCGTCCGTCGCCGGGCGCCTGTCCCGCAGCAGGCTCACCCGTGTGACGCGTCACCGGCGCGCACGGAGGGACGGACGGTCGCCCGGGAAACCCGCGCGCCTCCACACGCCCGCGCGCGCCGCTCACAGCCACCGCGCCGCGTCCGCCCCCCACACCCCCGGCCCCCGCGCCCAGTCACGCGGTCCGCCCTCGAACTCCACCGGGGGCAGCGCGTACCGCAACCGCCCCAGTGGACTGTCCCGTTCGGCGAGCCACGGTGTGGCGGGCACCTCGCCGCCGTGTACGGCGTCACCCGAACCGCCCGCCACCATGAGTTCCCCCGCCGTCCTCGCCAGCGCCACCCGCACCAGCCTGCTGCCGCCCGCGTCCGCCTGGTCCGACAAGGACCGCAGCACCCCCGCCGCGAGGAGGTACCCCGTGCCGTGGTCCAGGGCCTGGGCCGGCAGCGCGCCCGGGCGGTCCCGCTCGCCCTCGACGCGGGCGATGCCCGTCGCCGCCTGGACCAGGCTGTCGAAGCCGCGGCGCCCCGCCCACGGCCCGGTGGCGCCCCACGCCGACAGCTGTGCCACGACCACCCCCGGCCGCCGCTCGGCCAGAGTCTCCGCGTTCAGCCCGAAGCGGTCCAGGGCGCCCGGCCGGTACCCGGTGACGACCACGTCCGCCCCCGCCAGCAGCTCGTCGAACACCTCCCGGTCCGGGGCCAGGTCCAGCAGCGCCGACCGCTTCCCGAAGCCCGTGTCCGTGTGCTGGTCGGGCAGTTCGGGAAGGCCGGGCGGGTCCAGGCGCAGGACGTCCGCGCCGAACAGGGCGAGTGTGCGGGTGGCGATCGGCCCGGCGATGACCCGGGTGAGGTCCAGCACCCGCAGTCCCGCGGCCGGCAGCAGCGGATCCCCGCCGCCCACCGCCGCGAACTGTCGCGGGGGCGCGGAGTCCAGCCGCACCCGCTCCACCAGCGGCAGCCGCGCCACCGCCGCCGCCTGTCCGTGCGCCGCCCACTCCCCGGGCGTGCGCAGGGCGACGGCCAGGCCGCCGGCCGCGGTGACCGTCTCCTCCACCTCCCACGCGGACCTCCCCGCGAGCGCCGCGGCGACCTCGTCCGGGTCCTCGGGCGTGCCCAGTGCCGAGAGCAGCCGCGCCCGGTGGTGCGGATAGTTGGCGTGGGTGCGCACCCACCCGTCCGCCGTGCGCCAGAACCGCGACAGCGGGGCGAAGCTCTCCGCGGCCCGCCCCCCGGTCCGCAGATGACGCTCACTCACGAACGCGGTGGCCACCGCCCCGTCGTCCACCCGCACCACCGGAACCTCGCCGCCGCCCGTGCGCCGCGCCGCGAGCTCGGCGGAGGCCAGCGCGCACACGCCGACGCACGCCCCCGCGAACTCCCGCACCGGCAGTCGCGAGGGCAGCACACCGGGCCGCTCCACGGCGGTCACCCGCGACACAAGGGCGGGTTCCCCGCCGAGACCTGACCAGAAGGACGCGAGACGAGTCATGGCCCCACTGTGCAGCACCGCACGGCCGGGCAGACGAAAGGGGCCGGGCGCATCCGCCCGGCCCCTTTCCGGAACGCTCCGCGAGACGACGGCTGCTACCGCGTCACCGCGTCCAGCGCGTCGGCCAGGCCCCAGCCGTAGAAGCCGTTGCGGTTCTTCGGGCCCTCGCACACCGCGTCGGCCTTGCCGTCGTTGTCGATGTCGTACGGCTTGGTGCAGGCGGTGGCGTCGGCCTGCGCGTACAGCAGTGCCTTCACCAGCGCCGGCGGCGCATACGGGTGCTTCGACTTGATCAGCGCGGCGACGCCCGCGACATGCGGGGACGCCATCGACGTACCGGCCATGTAGCCCCAGCGGCCGCCGGGCAGCGGGCCGAGGATCAGACCGCTGGTGGCGGGCGGCTCGGGGGTCTGCAGGGCCGTCGAGTCACCGCCGGGCGCGGCGATGTCGACGACCCCGAGGCCGTAGTTGGAGAACGACGACTTCCATCCCTTGGCGCCGGTCGACGCGACCGTCACCACGCCCGGCAGCTGCGTGGGGATGTCCAGGCACTCCGACGGGTCGATCTCGCGGTCCGACGGGGTGCCGTCGTTCGGCGAGGACGGGTCGGTGATCGAGTCGGACGCGAGGTCGTAGTTCTCGTTGCCGGCCGCCGCGACGTTGACCGCGCCCTTGCGCTCCGCGTACCGCGTGGCCCGGGAGACGGCCTCGACGAGCGCCTTCTGGTCCGGGTCGTTCTTGCAGTTGAAGTACCAGGGGTCGGTGTAATAGCTGTTGTTGGTGATGTCGACCCCGTGCTCGGCCGCCCACATGAAGCCGCACACCACGGCCTCGGTGTAGAAGTAGCCGTCCGGGTTGGACACCTTGATGCCGGAGACCTTCACCCCGGGGGCGACACCGGTCATGCCGACGCCGTTCTTCGCGGCGGCGATCTCACCGGCGACGTGCGTGCCGTGCGGGCTCTCGGCCGCGCCCGGACGCCAGGCGCCCTCGCTGGTGTCGGGCTTGCCCGCCACGCAGTTCACCGACGCGGCCCGGTCGAAGTTGGGCGCGATGTCGGGGTGGGTGTCGTCGACGCCCGTGTCGATGACGGCGACGGTCACCTCCGGGCTGCCCAGCGACTTCTCGTGCGCCTTGTCCGCCTTGATGGCGGGCAGGTCCCACTGGAGGTTCTGCAGCGGGTCCTGGCCGGCGGCGGCCTCCTGCGTCGCCTCGGCGACCTCGGCGGCGCTGAGCACCTTCGGGGAGCCCAGGTCGGTGGTGGCCGCCGACGGCAGCGGCGCGTTGCGGGTGGCGCCGGCCGACTGCACGCCGGGCACCTTGCGGATCGTCTTCGCGAAGTCGGCGTTCGACGCGTGGACGACGATCACACCGATCTTGTCGTACGACGCCACGATCGTCCCGCCGGCCTTGGCGATCGCCTTCTTCACGTGCGCCGGCGCGCCGTGCCCGCCCTGCACGTTGACCACGTAGCTCAGCGAGGCCGCGTCCGCGGAGGCGGCCCCCTGGTGGGCGGGGGCGGCCGTGGCGGCCGTGTTCGGCAGGAAGGCGAGCGCGGTCGCCAGGGCCATGCCGGCCGGGACGACCAGCGCCCGGCGGTGACGCGGGTGAGACGCTGTCATGGAGTCTCCAGTTCGTTCACTTGACGTGCGGACGGTACGGCGGGTGTGCGGGTCCCTTGCTCACTTGACGGCGCGCAGCGCGTCGACGATGCCGTGACCGTAGAAGCCGTTGACCTGCCGGCCGCCCTCGCATGTCGCGTCCTGCGTGCCGTCACCGTTCTGGTCGTACGACGCGGGGCAGCCAGGGTTGTTCGCCTGCGCCTTGAGCAGCGCCTGCAGAGCCGCCGGGGGCAGCCACGGGTGCTTGGACTTCAGCAGGGCCGCGACGCCGGCCGCGTGCGGCGAGGCCATCGAGGTGCCCTGGAGCCAGGCGTACTCGCCGTTCGGCATCGTGGACAGGATGCGGCCGTTCTTCGAGGGGGTGTCCGGCAGCTGGTAGCGGCTGTCACCGCCCGGCGCGGCCACGTCGACGACGCCCTTGCCGTACGAGGAGTAGTACGACTTGCGGTTCTCGGAGCCCGTCGCGCTGACCGTGACCACGCCCGGGAGCTGCGTGGGCAGGTCGAAGCACTCGCTCGGGTCGATGGTGCGCGGCACCGCGGTGGTGTCGTTGGGGCTGGACGTGTCGTCGATCGCGTCCGAGGCCAGGTCGTGGTTGGAGTTGCCCGCCGACGCGAAGTGCAGCGTGCCCTTGCGCTGGGCGTACAGCTGGGCGCGGTTGACCGCGTCGACGATGGCCCGCTGGTCGGGGTCGTCCATGCAGTTGTACATCCACGGGTCGACGTAGTAGCTGTTGTTCGTGATCTCCACGCCGTGGTCGGCGGCGAACACGAACGCGCAGACGACGGCCTCCGCGTAGAACAGCCCGTTGGCGGGGTCGGTGACGTTGATCGCCGAGACCTTCACGCCGGGGGCGACACCGGCGACGCCGACGCCGTTGCGGGCGGCGGCGATCTCACCGGCCACGTGCGTGCCGTGGTAGTCGCCCGCCGTGTACGGCCGCCAGGCGCCCGGGGTGGTGTCCGGGGCGCCGCCGAAGCAGTTGGCGGACTGGGACTCCGAGAAGTTCGGGGCGAGATCCGGGTGCGTGTCGTCGACGCCGGTGTCGATGACGGCGACCGTGACGTTCCTGCTGCCCGGGTTGATCTTCGCGGCCTTGTCGGCGCCGATGGCGCGCAGGTCCCACTGGTCGGCCTCGAGCGGCTCGCTGTCCGGCGTCTTCGCCGACGCGGCCTTCAGCTTCGCGGCGTCGGCGGCCGTCAGGTACTCCGCGGAGCCGGCGTCCGTGGTCCCGGCCGGGGCGAGCGGGGCGGTACGGGTGGCGCCGGCCGACTGCACGCCGGGCACCGTGCGGAGGGTCTTCGCGAAGTCGCCGTTCGCGGAACGGACGACGATGACGCCGATCTTCTCGTACGCGATCACGACCTCGCCGTCCGCCGCGGCGATCGCCTGCTTCACCCTGGCGATCGTGCGGTGGTCCGCCTTGGTGTTGACGACGTACGCCAGGACGGGCGCGTCCGCCGCCTGCTCCGCCGTGGCCGTGGCCGGTGCGGCCGAGGCCGCCGCGGGCAGGAAGCCGAGCGAGGCGGTCAGCGACAGCACGACGGGAACGGCGAGGGCGAGCCGGCGTCTGGAACGCAGATGAGCCATGGGGTCTCCACATCATCCGGAAACGAAACCGGCCCGAGACAGGGGTGGCTGCCCGGGCAGGTACATGACGGGTGGTGCAGGGTGAAGCTATCCCGCCCGTCCGCTGGCCAGCAATGATTTGGGTGCAACGTCTTCGGAAAACGTCCACGGAAAAGAACCGAACCGAGTTGAACCGGTCCTCGCGTGGCGCCGTGCCCTTGGGCAGGAAGCGCGAGGACACTCGCCTTCGTCGACGCAAGAACCGACCCGCAACGCGAGGAGACTCCGTGGCCGCCGAAGCACCGCCCCCCTCGACAAAGAAAGCCAAACTCCCCACACCGGAGGAGTTCACCGAGGTTCAGGAGAGCGCTGAGTTCGGTGAACTACGCCGCTCCTACCGTTCGTTCGCCTTCCCGCTGACCGTCGGCTTCATCGTCTGGTACCTGCTGTACGTGCTGCTGTCCAACTACGCGGGCGGCTTCATGGGCGCCAAGCTCGTCGGCAACATCAACGTCGCCTTCGTCTTCGGCGTGCTGCAGTTCGTCAGCACCTTCCTCATCGCCTGGTGGTACTCCAAGCACGCCGCCGCCAAGCTCGACCCCAAGGCCGAGGCCATCAAGACCCGTATGGAGGGCGGCGCATGAGCCCCGCTATCACCCACGTCACCCTCGCCGCGAACGAGGCCGGCGAACACCGGCCGCTGATCATCACGCTGTTCGCGCTGTTCGTGGTCGCCACCCTCGGCATCACCGTGTGGGCCGGCCGGCAGACCAAGGACGCCGCCGACTTCTACGCGGGCGGACGGCAGTTCAGCGCCTTCCAGAACGGACTCGCCGTCTCCGGCGACTACATGTCCGCCGCGTCCTTCCTCGGCATCGCCGGCGCCATCGCCCTCTTCGGCTACGACGGCTTCCTCTACTCCATCGGCTTCCTGGTCGCCTGGCTCGTCGCCCTGCTGCTCGTCGCCGAGCCGCTGCGCAACTCCGGCCGCTACACGATGGGCGACGTCCTCGCCTACCGCATGCGCCAGCGCCCGGTCCGCACCGCCGCCGGCACCTCCACGATCGTCGTGTCGATCTTCTACCTGCTGGCCCAGATGGCGGGCGCGGGCGTGCTCGTCTCCCTGCTGCTCGGCATCACCTCCGACGCCGGCAAGATCCTCATCGTCGCCCTCGTCGGCGTCCTGATGATCGTGTACGTCTCCATCGGCGGCATGAAGGGCACCACCTGGGTCCAGATGGTGAAGGCCGTGCTGCTCATCGGCGGCACGATCCTCATCACCTTCCTGGTGCTGCTGAAGTTCAACTTCAACATCTCCGACCTGCTGGGCAAGGCCGCCGAGAACAGCGGCAAGGGCGACGCCTTCCTGGAGCCCGGCCTCCAGTACGGCGCCGACAACATCACCAAGCTGGACTTCCTCTCCCTGGGCATCGCCCTGGTGCTCGGCACCGCCGGCCTGCCGCACATCCTGATCCGCTTCTACACGGTGCCGAACGCCAAGGCCGCCCGTAAGTCCGTGAACTGGGCCATCGGCATCATCGGCGGCTTCTACCTGATGACCATCGCGCTGGGCTTCGGCGCGGCGGCACTCATCTCGCAGGACGAGATCATCGAGTCCAATCCGTCGGGCAACACGGCGGCGCCGCTGCTCGCCCTGCACATCGGCGGCGTCGACTCGGCCTGGGGCGCGATCCTCCTCGCGACCATCTCGGCGGTGGCGTTCGCGACCATCCTCGCCGTGGTCGCCGGCCTCACGCTGGCCTCGTCGTCCTCCTTCGCGCACGACATCTACGCCAATGTCATCCGCAGGGGGCAGGCCACCGAGAAGGAGGAGATGAGGGCGGCCCGCTGGGCGACCGTCCTCATCGGCATCGTCTCCATCGCGCTCGGCGCCCTCGCCCGCGACCTGAACGTCGCCGGCCTGGTCGCCCTGGCCTTCGCGGTCGCTGCCTCGGCCAACCTGCCGACCATCCTCTACAGCCTGTTCTGGAAGCGGTTCACCACCCAGGGCGCGCTGTGGTCGATCTACGGCGGTCTGATCGTCGCCGTCGGCCTGGTGCTGTTCTCGCCGGTCGTCTCCGGCGACCCGAAGGCGATGTTCCCGGACGTCGACTTCGCCTGGTTCCCGCTGAAGAACCCGGGCATCATCTCCATCCCGTTCGGCTTCCTGATGGGCTGGCTCGGCACCGTCCTGTCGAAGGAGGAGCCGGACGTCAAGAAGTTCGCGGAGCTGGAGGTCCGTTCGCTCACCGGCACCGGCGCCCACTGATCCGCACCGCGCGCGACGGCCGCGTCGCAGGGACCTCCGTAGGTCCCTGCGACGCGGCCGTCCGCATCTCGTCACATCGCGTCGCTGGGGGATGTCGGCCGCGTCACGTACGCTCGCAGGTATCGGGACATGAGTGATCGGCGTCGAGGGAGGGGCCCACGTGCTCATCGACACGTACGGCCGGGTGGCCACCGACCTGCGGGTCTCGCTGACCGACCGGTGCAATCTGCGCTGCACCTACTGCATGCCCGAGGAGGGGCTGCAGTGGCTGGCCAAACCCGACCTGCTCACCGACGACGAGATCGTCCGGCTGATCGGCATCGCGGTCACCTCCCTGGGCATCGAGGAGGTGCGCTTCACCGGGGGTGAGCCCCTGCTCCGCCCCGGCCTGGTCGGCATCGTGGAGCGGGTCGCCGCCCTCGAGCCCCGCCCGCAGATGTCCCTCACCACCAACGGCATCGGCCTGCGCCGTACGGCGGGCGCCCTGAAGGCGGCCGGCCTGGACCGGGTCAACGTCTCCCTCGACACGCTCCGCCCCGACGTGTTCAAGACCCTCACCCGCCGCGACCGCCACCGGGACGTCCTGGACGGCCTGTACGCGGCCCACGAGGCCGGTCTGACGCCCGTGAAGGTCAACTCGGTCCTGATGCCGGGGCTCAACGACGACGAGGCCCCCGACCTGCTCGCCTGGGCCGTGGAGCACGACTACGAGCTCCGGTTCATCGAGCAGATGCCGCTGGACGCCCAGCACGGCTGGAAGCGCGACGGCATGATCACCGCGGGGGACATCCTCGCCTCCCTGCGCACCCGGTTCGAGCTGACCCCCGAGGGCGAGGAGAAGCGCGGGTCCGCCCCCGCCGAGCGCTGGCTGGTCGACGGCGGCCCGCACCGGGTGGGCGTCATCGCCTCCGTCACCCGGCCCTTCTGCGCCGCCTGCGACCGCACCCGCCTCACCGCCGACGGACAGGTCCGCACCTGTCTGTTCGCCACCGAGGAGACCGACCTGCGGGCGGCCCTGCGCTCCGGCGCGGACGACGAGGAGATCGCCCGCATCTGGAAGCTCGCCATGTGGGGCAAGAAGGCGGGCGCGGGCCTCGACGACCCGTCCTTCGTCCAGCCGGACCGTCCGATGTCCGCCATCGGCGGCTGAGCGGCGCGAGACGTTCCGGCCGTCGGTTCAGGCCCCCTCCGGGGCCTCCCACTCCTCGAAGCGCACCACGTCCTTCAGGAAGCCGCGCACCCCGAGGAACTGCGCCAGGTGCTCCCGGTGCTCCTCGCAGGCCAGCCACGTCTTGCGCCGCCGAGGCGTGTGGATCTTCGGGTTGTTCCAGGCCAGCACCCACTCGGCGGGGGCGCGGCAGCCCTTCGCGGAGCAGATGGGCGTCTCGGGGTCAGGGTTGATCACCGTCCGACCCTAACCCGTGTGCCGGAGGGACATCCGCCCCGGGAAAGGCGACGCCGAGCAGCCACGGGGGGAGCTGCCCGGCGTCGGTCCGTCGCTCCGACGGGGGATGCGGAGCGCGTACGAAGTATGTCACGGGTCACCCCGCCCCCGGCACCGGAAGAACATGATTGATCTGAGGTTTCTTTGAGCTTGACCGGGAAGTCACTTCCGCTCCCGGCGTCCGGTGCTCACAGCTCGCTGCTCAGGAGCGGCCCGGATCCTCGGATCGTGCGCCCGGCGCCGTCTGCGACGGCACTTCTTCCGGATCGGGTTCCGTCGCACCGTCGTTCGTCCGCGGCGGTGCGATCATCTGCTTCATCGGGGCCGTCACGAAGGTCGACGGCAAGGACGGCGTGTTCTCCCGCCCCGCGTTGGCGATCACCACGGCGATGTACGGCAGGACCGCCCCGAGCACCAGCGCCACGATCGCGACGTGCCGCTCCACGTTCCACAGGGTCGCCGCCAGGATGACCGAGATCGTGCGAACGGTCATCGAGATCACGTACCGGCGCTGCCGCCCCCGTACGTCCTCCTGCAGGCCCGCCCGGGCGCCCGTGATCCGGAACACCTGAGCGCCGCCGCCACGCTGCTTCCGCATCACATTCCACCATCCGCCCGCATCGGACCCTTCCGGACAACGCCAACGGTACGCCGCACCCCGCCCGGTCACGAGAGCGGGTCACCCGCACCGCGCCGGCCCGGCCGCGCCGTCCCGCGTACGGCATGTCCGACATGCGGCGTACCGCGACTGGGCCGACACTTGCCGTGATGCTCGCGTCAAGTCGTACGAGGAGGCAGTCATGGGCTGGTTGTGGGCGATCATCGTGGGATTCGTGCTCGGCCTGCTCGCCAAGGCGGTGATCCCCGGCAAGCAGCACCTCCCGCTGTGGCTCGCCACCATCTGCGGCATGATCGGCGCGGTCGTCGGCAACGCCATCGCGCGCGGTTTCGGCATCGAGGAGACCCGGGGCATCGACTGGGGGCGGCACATCTTCCAGCTCGGCGCGGCCATCGTCGTCGTGCTGCTCGCGGAGATGATCTACAACTCGATGAAGCGCAGGAAGCACGAGAGGCAGCGGGTCTGACCGGGCCGCCGGACGCGGCGGAGGGGCGGGCCCCGCACGGGACCCCCGCCCCTCACGCACACCGCCGGCTCAGCCGGCCGCGACCTCCACGGCCGCCAGGTTCTTCTTGCCGCGGCGCAGCACCAGCCAGCGCCCGTGCAGCAGGTCCTCCTTCGCGGGCACGGCGTCCTCGGCGGCGACCTTGACGTTGTTCACGTAGGCGCCGCCCTCCTTCACCGTCCGCCGCGCGGCGGACTTGCTGGGCACCAGGCCGACCTCGGCGAACAGGTCCACCACCGGACCGAGCTCGGCCACCTTCACGTGCGGCACCTCGGAGAGTGCCGCCGCCAGCGTGCGCTCGTCCAGCTCACCCAGCTCGCCCTGGCCGAAGAGGGCCTTCGACGCGGCGATCACGGCGGCCGTCTGGTCGGCGCCGTGCACCAGCGTCGTCAGCTCCTCCGCCAGCGCGCGCTGCGCCGCGCGCGCCTGCGGACGCTCCGCCGTCTGCCGCTCCAGCTCCTCCAGCTCCTCGCGGGACTTGAAGGACAGGATCCGCATGTAGCCCGAGATGTCCCGGTCGTCCACGTTCAGCCAGAACTGGTAGAACGCGTACGGCGTGGTCATCTCCGGGTCCAGCCAGACGGCGCCGCCCTCGGTCTTGCCGAACTTGGTGCCGTCCGCCTTGGTCATCAGCGGCGTCGCGTAGGCGTGGACCGTGGCGTCCGGCTCCAGCCGGTGGAGCAGGTCGAGCCCGGCCGTGAGGTTGCCCCACTGGTCGCTGCCCCCCTGCTGCAGGGTGCAGCCGTAGCGGCGGTACAGCTGCAGGAAGTCCATCGCCTGCAGCAGCTGGTAGCTGAACTCCGTGTAGCTGATGCCCTCGGAGGACTCCAGACGCCGGGCCACCGAGTCCTTCGTCAGCATCTTGTTGACGCGGAAGTGCTTGCCGATGTCCCGCAGGAACTCGATCGCGGACAGGTTCGCCGTCCAGTCGAGGTTGTTGACCATCACGGCCGCGTTCTCGCCCTCGAAGGACAGGAACGGCTCGATCTGGCCGCGCAGCCGCTCCACCCAGCCCGCGACGGTCTCCGGAGAGTTCAGCGTGCGTTCGGCCGTCGGCCGCGGGTCGCCGATCTGCCCGGTCGCGCCGCCCACCAGCGCCAGCGGCCGGTGACCGGCCTGCTGGAGCCGGCGCACGGTGAGCACCTGCACCAGGTGCCCCACGTGCAGCGACGGCGCGGTCGGGTCGAAGCCGCAATAGAACGTGACGGGACCGTCCGCGAGCGCCTTGCGCAAAGCGTCCTCGTCAGTGGACTGGGCGAACAGCCCGCGCCACTTCAGCTCGTCGACGATGTCCGTCACGGTTCTCGTGTCTCCTCGGTGATCTGCGGCCGTACGGGCGACGGCCTGCTGCGAACGCCTACGAGGTTATACGCCCCGGCTGACCGAGCTCATATTGAAATCGGGGATGCGCAGCGCGGGCATCGCGGCCCGGGTGAACCAGTCGCTCCACTCCCGGGGCAGCGTCTTCTCCGTACGGCCCGCCTCGGCCGCCCGGCCCAGCAGGTCGACCGGCGACTCGTTGAACCGGAAGTTGTTCACCTCACCGGTGACCTCCCCGTTCTCCACCAGGTACACGCCGTCCCTGGTCAGCCCGGTGAGCAGCAGCGTCGCCGGGTCCACCTCGCGGATGTACCACAGGCACGTCAGCAGCAGGCAGGGCCCGCGATGGTCCGTGGCCGCGACCATCTCCTCCAGCGAGCGGTCCTCGCCGCCGTCCAGGATCAGGTTGTCGACGGCGGGCGCGGTCGGCAGGCCGGTCAGGCCCGCGCTGTGCCGGCTGGTGGTCAGCCGGTGCAGCTCGCCCTCGCGCACCCAGTCCGTCGCCGACAGCGGCAGCCCGTTGTCGAACACCGACTGGTCGCCGCCGGAGGAGTGCGCGATCACGAACGGCGCCGACTCGAGCCCCGGCTCGTTCGGGTCGCTGCGCAGCGTCAGCGGCAGCTCGGTCAGCCGCTCGCCGACGCGGGTGCCGCCGCCCGGCCTGGAGAACACCGTGCGGCCCTCCGCCGCGTCCCGCCCGGACGCCGACCACAGCTGGTAGATCAGCAGGTCCGCCACCGCGGTCGGCGGCAGCAGCGTCTCGTAGCGGCCCGCCGGCAGCTCCAGCCGCCGCTCCGCCCAGCCGAGGCGTACGGCCAGCTCGGCGTCGAGCGCGGCCGGGTCCACGTCCTTGAAGTCGCGGGTGGAGCGGCCCGCCCACGCCGACCGGGTGCGGTCCGGCGACTTGGCGTTGACCTCCAGCGTGCCGTTCGGCTGGTCGTGCCGCAGCCGCAGCCCCGTCGACGTGCCCAGGTACGTGGACACCATCTCGTGGTTCGCGAAGCCGTACAGCTCCCGGCCGCCGGTCCGGGCCCGGGCGAACGCCTCGCCCAGCGCCGGGGCGAAGTCGGCGAACACCGCGGAGGTCGTCTCGGCCGGCGCCTCGGTGAACTCGGGGGACGGGTCCACGCCCGTCACCAGCGGCTGGGCGTCCTCGGCCGGACCGGCGCCGCGCGCGGCGGCCTCGGCGGCCCGCACCAGCGGCTCCAGCTCGTCCGCGGTCACCGCGGACCGGGACACCACCCCGGAGGCCGTCCCCTGGGCGCCGTCCACCGTGGCGATCACGGTGAGGGTGCGTCCGCGGGTGACCCCGTTCGTGGTGAGCGCGTTGCCCGCCCAGCGGAGGTTGGCGGACGAGTGCTCGTCGGCGATCACGACACAGCCGTCGGACCGGGACAGCTCCAGCGCCCGCTCGACGATCTCGTGCGGCTTGGTGGTGCGCGCGCTCATCGCCCGGCCTCCTGCGTGGTGTTCAGAATGTTGACTCCCTTGAACAGGGCGGACGGGCAGCCGTGGGAGACCGCCGCGACCTGGCCCGGCTGGGCCTTGC
The DNA here is from genome assembly GCF_022696125.1 of Streptomyces sp. GB4-14. Taxonomy (NCBI): domain Bacteria; kingdom Bacillati; phylum Actinomycetota; class Actinomycetes; order Kitasatosporales; family Streptomycetaceae; genus Streptomyces; species Streptomyces sp. GB4-14. The sequence goes on from NZ_RZHO01000002.1 coordinate 5,256,680, forward strand.
CGCAGTTGAAGGCGCCGCCCAGGACGTACGTCTGCGGACCGCCGACGGCGGCCATGGAGCCCCAGAAGTCGGTGGTCGTGGCCTGGTAGGCGACGTCCTTCAGCTGGCCGGCCAGCCGGCCGTTCTCGATGCGGTAGAAGCGCTGCCCGGTGAACTGGAAGTTGTAGCGCTGCATGTCGATGGACCACGACCGGTCGCCGACGACATAGATGCCGCGGTCGACCGACCCGATCAGGTCCTCCGTCGACATCCCCGCCGGATCCGGCCGCAGCGACACGTTGGCCATGCGCTGCACCGGCACACGGCCGGGGGAGTCGGCGAACGCGCACCCGTTGGACCGCTCGAACCCGGTCAGCTTCGCGATCCGCCGGTCCAGCTGGTAACCCACCAGGGTGCCGTCCTTCACCAGGTCCCACGACTGCGCCTCGACGCCTTCGTCGTCGTAGCCGACGGTCGCCAGACCGTGCTCGGCGGTGCGGTCGCCGGTGACGTTCATCAGCTCGGAGCCGTACCTCAGCTTGCCGAGCTGGTCGAAGGTGGCGAACGAGGTGCCGGCGTAGGCGGCCTCGTAGCCGAGGGCGCGGTCCAGCTCGGTGGCGTGCCCGATCGACTCGTGGATGGTCAGCCACAGGTTGGACGGGTCCACCACCAGGTCGTACAGCCCCGGCTCGACGCTCGGCGCGCGCATCTTCTCGGCGAGCAGCTCGGGGATCCGCGCCAGCTCGTCGTCCCAGTCCCAGCCGGTGCCCGTCAGGTACTCCCAGCCGCGGCCGACCGGCGGCGCGAGGGTGCGCATCGAGTCGAACTCGCCGCTGGACTCGTCGACGGAGACCGCCGTCAGCACCGGGTGCAGCCGGACGCGCTGCTGCGTGGTCACGGTCCCGGCGGTGTCCGCGTAGAACTTGTTCTCGTGCACGGTGAGCAGCGAGGCGTCCACGTGGTCCACGCCGTACGCCGCGAGGAGCCGCCCGCTCCACTCGGCGAGCAGCCCCGCCTTCTCCTCGTCGGGCACGGTGAACGGGTCGATCTCGTACGACGACACCCAGGTCTTCTCGGCGTGCACCGGCTCGTCGGCCAGCTCCACGCGCTCGTCCGACCCGGCCGCCCGGATCACCTGCGCGGACAGCTTCGCCATGGCCACCGCCTGGGAGGCGACCTTCGCGGCGGCGTCGAGGGTGAGGTCCACCCCGGACGCGAAGCCCCAGGTGCCGCCGTGCACCACGCGCACCGCGTACCCGAGGTCGGTGGTGTCCGACGAACCGGCGGGCTTGGCGTCCCTCAGCCGCCAGGAGGCGCTGCGCACCCGCTCCAGACGGAAGTCCGCGTGCTCCGCCCCGAGCGCCCGCGCCCGGGCGAGCGCGGCGTCGGCGAGGGCGCGTAGCGGCAGGGCTGTGAAGGCTTCGTCAATGCTATGAGACACCTACGTCTCTTCCTGTCGGGTTCGAATCGTTCGGTTGTCGCTGCGTCGAGTTGGCGCTGCGGCGCATCATGTCGCGCCGGGCCGCACCGGGACCACAACTTTGCGGCGAGCCCCGCCGTATTCGTGTGACCGCGCAGCTGACCGCCGTCGTCCGGCCGGGTCGTTTCTGTAGGGACCCGACAGAGCGGCTCCCATGCCACTGTCGGTGCCCCGATGTCCCGGGGCGGACCGGGACCGATAGGTTTTCGGTGCAGCCGCCTGTCGTCACGGTGTCCGGGCGGGTGGAACAGACCGCTATCGAAGGGGTGATCCGTTGAGCCGCTCGGTTCTCGTCACCGGAGGCAACCGGGGCATCGGCCTCGCCATCGCCCGCGCGTTCGCCGACGCCGGCGACAAGGTCGCCATCACGTACCGCTCGGGTGAGCCCCCGGCCGGCTTCCTCGCCGTCCGGTGCGACATCACCGACGCCGAGCAGGTGGAGCAGGCCTACAAGGAGATCGAGGAGGCGCACGGTCCCGTCGAGGTGCTCGTCGCCAACGCCGGGATCACCCGGGACCAGCTCCTGATGCGCATGACCGAGGAGGACTTCACGTCCGTCCTCGAGACCAACCTCACCGGCACCTTCCGCGTCGTCAAGCGCGCCAACCGCGGCATGCTGCGCGCCCGCAAGGGCCGCGTCGTGCTGATCTCCTCGGTCGTCGGGCTGCTCGGCTCCGCGGGACAGGCCAACTACGCCGCCTCCAAGGCCGGCCTGGTGGGCTTCGCGCGGTCACTCGCCCGTGAGCTGGGCTCGCGCAACATCACCTTCAACGTCGTCGCGCCCGGTTTCGTCGACACCGACATGACCCGGGAGCTCACCGACGAGCAGCAGGCGAAGATCCTCGCCCAGGTGCCGCTCGCCCGGTACGCGAAGACCGAGGAGATCGCCGCCGCGGTGCGCTTCCTCGCCTCGGACGACGCCTCGTACATCACTGGAGCCGTCATTCCCGTTGACGGCGGACTGGGAATGGGTCACTGACACACATGAGCGGAATTCTCGAGGGCAAGCGCGTCCTGATCACCGGTGTGCTGATGGAGTCGTCCATCGCCTTCCACACCGCCAAGCTGGCCCAGGAGCAGGGTGCCGAGATCATCCTGACCGCGTTCCCGCGGCCCACCCTGACCGAGCGCATCGCGAAGAAGCTGCCCAAGCCCGCCAAGGTCATCGAGCTCGACGTCACCAACGACGAGCACCTGGGCCGCCTGGCCGACGTCGTCGGCGAGGAGCTCGGCGGTCTGGACGGCGTCGTGCACTCCATCGGCTTCGCGCCGCAGGACGCCCTCGGCGGCAACTTCCTCAACACGCCGTTCGAGTCGGTCGCCACGGCCATGCACGTCTCGGCGTTCTCCCTGAAGTCGCTCACCATGGCCTGCCTGCCGCTGATGCAGAACGGCGGCTCCGTCGTCGGCCTCACCTTCGACGCGCAGTACGCCTGGCCGCAGTACGACTGGATGGGTCCGGCCAAGGCCGCCCTGGAGGCCACGAGCCGCTACATGGCGCGGGACCTGGGCAAGCAGAACATCCGCTGCAACCTCATCTCCGCCGGCCCCATCGGCTCCATGGCCGCCAAGTCCATCCCCGGCTTCTCGGAGCTGGCCTCCGTGTGGGACACGCGCGCCCCGCTGGAGTGGGACCTCAAGGACCCGGAGCCGGCCGGCCGCGGCGTCGTCGCCCTGCTGAGCGACTGGTTCCCGAAGACCACGGGCGAGATCGTCCACGTGGACGGCGGTCTGCACGCCGTCGGCGCCTGACACCCGGCACAGCGCGAGGGCCCGCGTCCCCCAGGGGGCGCGGGCCCTCGCGCGTGTCCAGCGGCGCCCGCCCACGCGCGGGTGCGGAGGGCTCGCTCAGTCGCCCGCGGGGGACGTGAACCGCCCCGGCTTGCACGCCATGGGGTAGGAGGCGGCCTCCTCGGCAGCCGTCGCCTCGTCGCCCGCGCGGATCGCGTCCACCAGTCCGCTGTGGTCCATGTGCGTCTCCGGCGACATGTCCCCGCCCACGTCGTCGCGCAGCCAGTCCCGCAGCACCTCGCCCAGGTCCGCGTACAGCGCGGTCATCACGTCGTTGTGCGAGGCCGCCACGACCGCCATGTGGAAGGTCGCGTCCGCCGTCACGAACGTCTCCGCGTCGCCCGACTCCCACGCCTCCTCGCGGCGCTGCAACAGCGTGTCGAGCTGCTTGAGGTCCTTCTCCGTGCGCCGCTGCGCCGCCAGCCGCGCCGCCGAGGACTCCAGGGAGGAGCGCAGCTCCGCGATGTGGCGGGGGTCGGCGCCGGCGAAGCGGCGGTGCATCACGCCGGCCAGCTCGCTGGTGGCGACCACGTAGGTGCCCGATCCCTGGCGGATGTCGAGCAGGCCGTTGTGCGCCAGCGCGCGCACCGCCTCGCGGACGGTGTTACGGGCGACCCCCAGCTGCTCCACCAGCTCCGGCTCGGTGGGGACGCGTGAGCCGACCGGCCACTCGCCCGACGTGATCTGGGCCCGCAGTGCGGCGATGACCTGCTCGGACAGCGCGGATCGGCGCGGATGGCTCAGAGGCATGCTTCACCTTCGCACGGCAGAGGCCGCGTACGACGCCCGCCACATGGACAACCAATCATCCCATGATTCTATGATGGGTCGCATGACTCGTATGACTGGTGACGGGACCCGGACGACCGCGTCCGCCACCGCCCGTACGTCCGCCGCGACCGCGCCCCCGGAACACGTCGGCGCCCCCACGCGCGCGTGGCGGAAACGGCTGCTCGTCGCCGGCATCGTGCTGGCCGCCCTGAACCTGCGCCCCGCGATCACCAGCTTCGGCGCCCTGCTGGAAGAGGTGCGCGACGGGCTCGGCATGAGCGGCAGCGTGGCCGGGCTGCTCACCTCCCTGCCCGCGCTGTGTTTCGCCGTCTTCGGCGTCACCGCGCCCCGACTCGCCCGACGCTTCGGCCCCGGCGCGGTGGTGTGCGCGGGCATGGCAGCCATCGCCACCGGTCTGCTGGTCCGGCCCTTCGTCGGCACCACCGCCGCCTTCCTGCTCACCAGCGGTCTCGCGCTCGCCGGCATAGCCGTGAGCAACGTGCTGATGCCGGTCATCGTCAAGCGCTGGTTCCCCGACCGGGTCGGCTCCATGACCGGTCTCTACTCGATGGCCCTCGCCCTCGGCACCGCCTCGGCGGCGGCCGTGACCGTCCCGGTGACGGACGCGCTCGGCGGCGACTGGCAGGCGGGGCTCGCCGTCTGGGCGGCCCTCGCCGCGGCCGCCGTCCTGCCCTGGCTGGCCTTCGTGCGGGACGGGGGCGGCACCCCGGGCCCGGGGGACGGGCGGCCGGAGGAGCGGCACGCCGGGCAGGCGCCGGTGCTGCGCATCACCCGCAGCCGTACGGCGTGGGCGCTGGCCGTGTTCTTCGGGCTCCAGGCCACGGCCGCCTACATCACCATGGGCTGGATGGCGCAGATCTTCCGCGACGCGGGCGTTCCCGCCGGCCGGGCCGGACTGCTGCTGGCCGTCACCATGGTGATGGGCGTGCCCCTGGCGTTCGTCATCCCGCGCCTCGCCGCCCGCCTGCCCCGCCAGGGCCCGATCGTGCTCGCCCTGGGCGTCAGCGGCCTGATCGGCTACGCGGGCCTCTACTTCGCCCCGGCCGCCGGCGCCTGGGTCTGGGCGGTGCTGCTGGGTGTCGCCAACTGCGCCTTCCCGCTCGCGCTCACCATGGTCGGCATGCGGGCCCGGACGGGCGGGGGCGTGGCGCAGCTGTCCGCCTTCGCGCAGAGCACCGGCTACCTGATCTCCATCCCCGGGCCGCTGCTGGTGGGCGTGCTGTACCAGCACAGCGGGGGCTGGGGGCTGCCGATCGCGCTGATGGCGGGGCTGATGGTCCCGCAGATGATCGTGGGGGTCCTGGCCGGGCGGGACCGCACGGTGGAGGACGAGGCGGCGGGCTGAGACGCCCGGCGTACGGCTCGGGGGGCGTGCCCCGGCCCTGGGCCCCGCCCAGGGTCCCGCGCCGGGGCGCCGCGCCCGCCGGGGACCCCGTGGGCGATGCCGGACGGTGAAGGTGCGACACTTTCCCCATGCCAGTCCTCGAGCCGAACCCGCAGAACGGCCAGAAGAAGATGCTGCTCGTCTTCGGCGCGTTCTTCGCGATCTTCATCGTCATCGGCGTCATCGCGACGGTGCTGGCGCCCTGAGCGGACCGCTGTTGTCCCACCCCTGAGCGGGGTGACCGGATTCGTCCCCTTGATGGTGGTGCTGGCACCACCGTCCCCTAGGGGGCCAGGCTCAGGGTCAAGTGGGTGGATCACCGGATGGGTCGGCTCCCCGCCGATCCGTACCTTCGAGATGTGGCCGCGACCGGCGGCCACGGAGCATTCGAAGAGCGGAGGCACCCATGTCGGCGCGCACGCACTCCCGGCCCGTTCCGGCCCCCCGGGCCGGTGCCGCCACCCGGCTGCCGTGGTGGGCCCTGGCCCTCCCCACCCTCGCCTTCGTGGCCCTGCTCGCCCTCGTCCTCCACCCCTCCGACGCGCACGCGACCGCCGGTGAGCCCGCGCTCACCGTCCTCGTCGAGCGGGCGCAGCAGCTCATGGCCCGCTGAACGCGCCGAGACGCCGGTCAACTCCCTGCGCCCTGTGGCCTGTTTCATGCGAAGCTGGGTGCCATGAGCGTCGCAGAACCCCGCAGGATTGTCCTTTTCCGGCATGCGAAAGCCGACTGGCCTCCGGTGTCCGACCACGAGCGGCCCCTCGCCGAGCGAGGCCGCCTGGACGCCGCGGCCGCCGGCCGCAAGCTGGCCGACTCCGGCGTCGCCTTCGATCTGGCCCTGTGCTCCACGGCGGTCCGCACCCGCGAGACCTGGAAGCTCGCGGTCCACGAGTTCCCCAAGCGGCCGAAAACCGTCTACGAGGAGCGGATCTACGAGGCTTCGCCCGGCGAGCTGATCGCCCTGCTCAACGAGACCCCCGACGACGCGCAGAACGTCCTGCTGATCGGACACAACCCGGGCGTGCAGGGGCTGGCCGACATCCTGGCCGGCGCGTCCGAGGGCGACGCGCGCGAGCGCATGACGCGGCGCGGTTTCCCGGCCGCCGCCTTCGCGGTCCTGACCTTCACCGGCCCCTGGAAGTCCCTGGAGCCCGGCACCGCCGCGCTGGTCGACTACTGGGCGCCCACCGAGTGACCCCCGGCTGACCCGCCCGGCACGACAGGGGCCCGGCACCGACCTCGTCGGCGCCGGGCCCGTCCGTCGTCACGGCCGGTGCGCCCGGGTCAGTCGCCGGCGAGCGTGTCCGCGGCCTCGACCTCTTCCCGCGTGATGCCCAGCAGGTAGAGGACGGTGTCGAGGAAGGGGACGTTCACGGCCGTGTGGGCCGCCTCCCGCACCACCGGCTTGGCGTTGAAGGCGACACCGAGACCGGCCGCGTTCAGCATGTCCAGGTCGTTCGCCCCGTCACCGATCGCCACCGTCTGCGACAACGGCACGCCCGCCTCGGCCGCGAAGCGGCGCAGCAGCCGGGCCTTGCCCGCCCGGTCCACGATCTCGCCGGTCACCCGGCCGGTGAGCCTGCCGTCGACGATCTCCAGCGTGTTGGCCTGCGCGAAGTCCAGACCGAGGCGCTCCTTCAGGTCGTCGGTGACCTGGGTGAAGCCGCCCGACACCACGCCCACCTGATAGCCGAGCCGCTTGAGCGTACGGATCAGGGTGCGGGCGCCCGGCGTCAGACGCACCTCGCTGCGCACCTTGTCGATCACGGAGGCGTCGAGGCCCTCCAGCAGCGCCACCCGCGCGTGCAGCGACTGCTCGAAGTCCAGCTCTCCGCGCATCGCCGCCGCCGTCACCTCGGCGACCTGGTCCTCACAGCCGGCGTGCGCCGCGAAGAGCTCGATCACCTCGTCCTGGATGAGCGTGGAGTCCACGTCCATCACCACCAGGCGCTGCGCCCTGCGGTACAGGCCCGCCGCGACCACCGCGATGTCGACCCGGAACCGGGCCGCGTCCGTCACCAGCGCGGTGCGCAGCGCCTCCGTCTCCACACCGGACACCGCGAACTCCACCGCGGTCACCGGGTACTTGGCTAGCCGGAAGATACGGTCGATGTTGCCGCCGGCCTTGGTGATCCGCGCGGCGACCGCCGCCGTCGCCTCCGAGGTGAGGGGGTGGCCCAGCACGGTCACCAGGGACCTGCCGAGACCGCGGGGGCGGTTGTCGCCCTTGCCCGAGATGATCTCCGCCTGCATCTTGATCGAGTCCGCCCAGCTGTGGACGGTCGCCCTCAGGTCGCCCTCCATCCCGGCCGGAGGCTGGGTCACGAGCGCGCACAGCACGATGCGGCCGCGGGTGACGACCTGCTCGATGTCGACCACGTCGACGGAGTAGGCGGCGAGGGTGTCGAAGAGGCCGGCCGTGATGCCCGGCCTGTCCTTGCCGAAGATCTTGACCAGGAGGGTGGGAACGTCGGAGGTCTGCGATGCGCTCATGGTGTTCTTACCGTATCCGGCACGGAGTGCCCCGCGCCCCCACGGTCCGCCCTCCGGACACCCCGTCCTGGCCCGCCCCTACCGTTTCCCCGAGTCTCCGCCACCCCGATCCCCTCCCTCGGGCTCGCCCGAACCCGGAGGCCGTGGCGCCGGGGGTGGCGGGGGAGGGGGTGGGACCCCGTCCGGCCAGAGGCGGCGGCGGTCCGGGCGGGACGGGCGTGGGGGTGGGGCGGGGCCGGCGACCGTGGGGGCCGCGGCCACGTCGTCCGCGCCGGCGCCCCTGACCCCGGGCGCGCCCCGGCCCGGCACCGCGTCCTGCGGGGCGCCCCGCTCCGCCCGCGCCCCCGGCAGCCGCAGGTACGGATTCGTCCCAGGGTCGGACGGCCGGTACGGCGTCCCCGGCCGGTAGGGCCCCGAGGGCGCCGGCGTCGGCAAGCCTTCGCCACCCCGTGCCAGTGCCGCCACCCGTGTCCCCGCCACGCCGCACGCCCACACCAGCAGCGCCCCCGCCGCGCCCGCCCCCGCGCCCCACACCGCGCCGAGCAGCGCCGCCGCGCCGAGGCGCCCGCGCAGGTCCAGCCCCGCGTCGAACGCGTCGTACCCCAGCACCGACAGCGAGGCGCCCGCGGACACCTCCGTGAGCCGGACCAGCACCGGCAGCGCCACCGCCGTGGCGGCGCCCAGCCGCACCGCGCACCGCACCGCGAAACCACCCGCCCCCGGCGGGCTCCCCACCGGTGTCCGCACCCCCGTCAGCACGCCCGCCAGCAGCATCGCCGTCGCAGCGCCCACCCCCAGCAGCCACACCCGCCCGTCCAGCTCGGCCAGCGCGCCCAGGGTGACCGGCTCCTCCTTCCCCGTCCGCAGCAGATCGTCCAGGGGATGGGGCAGCGCCCCCAGCAGCGGGCCGTTCCCCTGGGCGTCCCACGGGACGAACAGCCCGACCGGCACCCCCAGCCACACCCCGTTCGGCGTCCCCAGCAGTGCCGCCCCGGCGATCCGCCGGGGGTGGTCGTCGCCGACCGCCGCGTACCCCGCGGCGGCGATCCCCGCCGCCACTGCGCCCAGCAGCACCGCGACGACCGACGAGACCACCGGCCGCACCACCCGGTGCAGGGCGTCCCACCCCGGCGGCAGAGGAGTGCGCCGGGACGCCAGCAGCGCGACCAGCAGCACGCCCGCCGACCAGCCCAGCCCTGCCAGGAGCGTCGGCGCCGTGCCGACGGTGAACCCCACCGTCACCTCCGCGTCGACCAGGTCCCCCACCCGGTCCGGCAGCAGCTTCCCGATGTCGCCCAGCCCGGGGACGTCCAGCCCTCCGCCGCCGTCCGAGCCCGGGAGACCGTCCACGCCGAGAGCGGCCACGTCGACGGTGATCACGCCGTGGCCCGCCCACGCCAGCCCGCCCGCCGTCGCCACGGCCAGCGCGACCACCGTGCCCGCCCGCGCGGCGAGTTCACGGCCGGACACCACAACTCCCGCCGCCCGTAAGGACCTCAGGAAGATGAGGGAGAGCAGCAGCGCCCCCACCAGCCCCACGCCGAGCGGCATCACGTCGACCGCCGTGTCCGCCTCGGCCCCGGACAGTCCGAACGCCGACACGTCCCCCGCAGGCGTCACCGAACCGCCCACCGCCAGCGCCACCACCGCGGCGGTCGCCGGCGCCGACGGCCCCGCCGCGTCCGCGCCCAGCAGATGCAGTCCCAGCGCGGCCGTCGCCGCCATCCCGATCAGCGCCCAGCTCACCGCCGCGACCGCGGACATCACCACATCCGCCCACGGCACACCGGTGTCGCGCCCCGGCCCGGTGGACCCTGCGGCAGTACTCATGGGCAGACCCCCCGATCCGCGGAGCGGCCCGGCAGGCCGCACATGTACCCCTCGCGTGGTTTACCACTCCCCGGGACGATTTCAACCCCCGTCCGGACAGGGCCGTCGACGCCTTGTCGCGGGGTCGTGACAGGGCCGACTTTCGGTCGGAGGGCCGGGCCTGAAATAGTTCCCCCCGATGTTCGACATCCCTAGACTCCCTGCGACGGGGGAAATTCGGGGGAACAACTCAGTGGGGCATGGAGTGCCGGAACTCGTACTGGAATCAAACGGACGTACCTGGACGCTCGATCCGTCCAGGTCCTACACCCTGGGTCGTGACCCGCAGGGCGACGTCGTCCTCGACGACGCCAGGGTGTCCTGGCGTCACGCCACGATCAGCTTCGACGGCCGCAGTTGGGTGATCGAGGACCACGGCAGCACCAACGGCACCTTCGTGCAGGGTCAGCGGATCCACCACCTGGAGTTCACCGCCGACACGGTGCTGAACCTGGGCAACGCGAACGACGGGCCGCGCGTGGCGCTGTCCGGTGTCGCCGCCGCCGTGCCGCAGGCGCAGCCGCAGCAGCCGTACGCCGCCCAGGGCGCGGGCGCCGGCTGGCAGCAGCCCCCCGCCCGGCAGCAGCCGCCGGCCCAGCAGCCCGCCCAGCAGGGCTGGCAGCAGCAGCCGCAGCAGCAGAACGCGCCGCACATCCCTCAGCAGCAGGGCGGCCCCGGTGGTGTCGCGGGGGCGCCGCCGGTCTACGGCGACCGCAGTCCCACGACGTTCCACCAGTTCTCCCTCGGCCGCGTGATGCGCATCGGCCGTGCCCTGGAGAACGACCTGGTCGTCTCCGACCTCCAGGTGTCCCGCAACCACGCGGAGTTCCACTCGACGCCCGACGGGCGCATGGAGATCCGCGACCTGGGCTCGCACAACGGCACGTACGTCAACGGCCAGCCGATCCCCAAGGGCGGCTCGCAACTGCTCGGCCCCACCGACATCGTGGGCGTCGGTCACTCGACGTTCCGGATCGTCGGCGACCGGCTCGAGGAGTTCGTCGACACCGGTGAGGTGTCCTTCTCCGCCCGCCACCTCACCGTCACGGTCGACGGCGGCAAGCAGATCCTGAAGGACGTCTCCTTCGGCGTCCCGGAGAAGTCCCTGATCGCGGTGATCGGCCCGTCCGGCTCCGGCAAGTCGACGCTCCTGAAGGCGCTCACCGGCTACCGCCCCGCCAACCAGGGCGAGGTGCTGTACGACAACCGCAATCTGTACAAGCAGTTCGCCGAGCTGCGCCAGCGCATCGGTCTGGTCCCGCAGGACGACATCCTGCACAAGGAGCTGACCGTCAAGCGCGCCCTGAAGTACGCGGCCAAGCTGCGCTTCCCCGCCGACACCACGGCGGCCGAGCGCGAGGCCCGCATCGACGAGGTGCTGCGCGAGCTGAAGCTGGACATCCACAAGGACAAGAAGGTCACGTCCCTGTCCGGCGGCCAGCGCAAGCGCGTGTCGGTGGCGCTGGAACTGCTCACCAAGCCGTCGCTGATCTTTCTGGACGAGCCGACCTCCGGCCTCGACCCGGGCATGGACCGCGACGTCATGCAGCTGCTGCGCGGCCTCGCCGACGACGGCCGCACGGTCCTCGTGGTGACCCACTCGGTGGCCGAGCTCGCGATCTGCGACAAGCTGCTGGTGATGGCGCCGGGCGGCTCGGTCGCCTACTTCGGCCCGCCCGAGGAGGCGCTGAACTTCTTCGGCTACGACACCTGGGCCGACGTCTTCTCCGCCTTCGAGAACTACCGCGACTACGACTGGGCGGGCCGCTGGAAGGGTTCGCAGCACTACCAGATGTACGCCGCGGACATCGACGCGGTCGCCCCGCAGTCCGTGCAGGTCCCCGCGATGCAGGCGATGAAGCCGCCGAAGCCGCAGGGCTGGGCGTCGCAGTTCACCACGCTGGTGCGCCGCTATGTGTCGGTGATCGCCTCCGACAAGGGCTTCCTCGCCCTGTCGATCATCCTGCCGCTGGTCCTCGGCTCGGTCAGTCTCCTCATCGACCAGGGCAAGGACCTGCTGGTCAACACGGAGATCAACCCGAGGACGAACAGGCCCGTCGCCAACGGCACGGCGCTCACGGTGCTGCTGATCCTGGCGGTGGGCGCGTGCTTCGCCGGCGCCGCCAACTCCGTGCGTGAGCTGATCAAGGAACGCGTGATCTACGAGCGGGAGCGCGCCACCGGCCTGTCCCGCTCGGCGTACCTGATGTCGAAGGTCTTCGTGCTGGGCCTGATCACCATGCTCCAGGGCCTGATGATCGGCGTCATCGGCTTCTCCAGCCGCACGGTGCCGGACGAGGGCCTGGTCCTCGGCGGCCAGATCCTGCTGGAGCTGTGCATCCCGATCATGGCGCTGGGCTTCACCGCGATGATGTTCGGCCTGATCATCTCGGCCCTGGTGAAGACCGCCGAGAAGACGATGCCGCTGCTGGTGATGTTCGCGATCGTCCAGGTCGTCTTCACCGGCTGCCTGTTCCCGCTGGCCAACTCGGTCGGCGTGAACGAGCTGTCGTACCTGATGCCGTCGCGCTGGGCGGTCGCCGCCGCGGGCGCGACGCTGGACTTCAACAACATCAGCCCGCCGGCCAAGGGGGACAGCGACGACCCGCTGTGGGAGCACACGGCCGCCGCCTGGGCGACGGACATGGGCGCGCTGCTCGCGCTCGGCGTGGTCTGCGGCTTCTTCGTGGCGCGCTTCCTGCGCCGCCACGAGCCGGAGGTCATGCGCAAGTAGTCCCGCCGTACGACCCCGAAGGGCGGCACCCCGTCAGGAGGGTGCCGCCCTTCGGCGTCTGTGTGCGGCAGGAGAGGTCCGCGCCGACCTCTCAGTACGCGCTGTCGACGTTGTCCATGGTGCCGTACTTGTCGGCCGCGTAGTTGCAGGCGGCGACGATGTTGGCGACCGGGTCGTAGATGTCCTTCGGGGTGCCCTTGACGTGGTACGCCTCGAAGGTCGGCGGGATCACCTGGAGCAGGCCCTTGGAGGGGATGCCCTTCTGGGCGTTGATGTCCCAGAGGTTGATCGCCTTCGGGTTGCCGGAGGACTCCCGCATGATGTTGCGGTGGATGCCCTCGTAGGAGCCCGGGATCCCGTTCTTCTTCATGATGGACATGGCCTCGCGGATCCAGCCGTCGAGGTTGTTCCCGTACTTCTTCGGAGCGGCCTTCTTCACCTCGGCGCGCTCGGCGGAACGGCTCGCGGACTCCGCCGCCTGGCGGGCCTTCGCGGCCTTGGCCTCGGCGGCCGCCTTCTTCTTCGCGGCGGCCTCGGCGGTGGCCTGCTTCTTGGCCGCGATCTGCTCGACCTTCACGCTGGCGCCGGCGAGCTGGCTGTTGATGTCGGCCTTGACGCCCTGGATCTGCTGGGTGCTGTAGGCCACCTTCGCCGTCTGAGCGGGGGCCTCGGCCGTGGTCGAGGTCGAGGCGTTGCTCGGGACCGCCGAGATGCCGATGGCGGCGGCGCCGAGAGCGGCGACGCCCGCGGCGGCGATCTTGTGGTGGCGGGTAAGGGCTCGACCATGACCACGGGTGAGGATGTGCTTGGGCATGCGGAACGGACCTCTTCGAATAGCGCGGAGGTCGCTCGATGTCCGGTGGGACCGGTGCTTCTTCGGCACACGAACGCCGCGGGCCAAAAGCCCACGGCGCTGAGCGACGCAGCCATTGTTAGCGGCCGCAAAATCGCTGGGCAAAGATGTGACCTACGAAGCCGGGTAGTGGATCAGGGGGATGGCAAACCGGGCAGATAGGACTGTTCGCCCCGCTCGTGTGGGCGATATGTATCTCCTACTCCGCTTCGTACGTGATGTGCGCCCTATGCCCGGCCTCACACCGGCCCTCGTCCTTCCTCACCACGTGTTGCTGACGCAACGCGCTGTGTGAGGAGTTCCGTGCCTTCGGCAGGGACGGTTCGCGCCCCTCGGTCACGACGGCAGCAGCAGATGGACGTCCCCGAACTCGTGCCACAGGTAGCGCCCGTCCAGCGCCTCCTCGTAGCCCCGCGCCACCGCCTCCCGCCCCGCGACCGCCTCCAGCATCAGCAGGTGCGACGCCTCCGGCTCGTGCAGCCCGGTCAGCAGCCCGTCCACCACCCGCACCCCCCGCTCCGGGGTCACCACCAGGTCCGTCCACCCCGCACGGGCCCGCACCACCCCGTCGGGACCGGCCGCCGACTCCAGCGCACGCACCGCCGTCGTCCCCACCGCGACCACCCGGCCACCGCCCGCCCGCACCGCGCCGACCAGCCGCGCCGACGCCTCCGGCACCGCGAACCGCTCCGGGTACGGCGGCTCGTGCGCCTCCGCCGACGCCACCCCCGCGTCCAGCCGCACCGGCGCGACCTGCACCCCGCGGCTCACCAGCTCCGTCACCGTCCGCGCGGTGAACGGGCGCCCCGCGCTCGGCATCTCCGCGCTCCCCGAGCCGTCCCGCGACGGCAGCGCGAACACCGTCTGGTACGCCGACAGCGGCTGGTCCCGCTCCGTGTACGCGTACCGGATCGGCCGCCCGTGCTCCCGCAGCAGTCCCGGCACGTCCCGCGACACCCGCGCCCACCACAGCCGCGGCGCCCCCGCGCTCAGCGGCTCCTCGACCCGCAGCCGCGCACCCCCGGCCAGCCGCACCCCTGTACCCGCGCGTGTGCCCGCGCGCACGCGCGTGGTGCCGCGCCCGTCCGGGTCCCGCAGCTCGACCGCCCAGCGCCCGTCGTCGCCTCGGGTGGAGAAGTGCACCACCACGCGCGCGTCGCCGATCCGGCCGTCGACGGCCGCCGCCAGCGTGGGCGAGGTGTTCACCACCAGCAGGTCGCCCGCGCGCAGCAGCAGCGGCAGCTCCGCGAACGCGTGGTGGGACACCTCGGTGCCCCGCGACACCAGCAGCCGCACCGCGTCCCGGTCCCGGCCGGGCGCCCGCTGCTCCGCCGGCACCCGCGCCGACAGCTCCTCCGGCACCCGGAACGTGACCGTCACCGCCGTCCCTCCAGCAGCGCCGGGGCGCCGTAGCGGCCACTGGCCGGCCGCTCCTCCAGCAGCCGCAGGAACCCCGGCACCACCGTGTCCGGCTCCGGCCGCAGATCGTCGTCGTCCGGCACGGCCGCCGCGTACAGGTCCGTCGCCATGTCCCCGGGGTCGACCGACCACACCCGCAGCCCCGGCTCCTCCTCCGCCAGCACCGCCGCCAGCTGGTCGAGCCCCGCCTTCGACGCGCCGTAGCCGCCCCACGTCGGGTACGGCTCCGCGGCGGCGTCCGAGCTGACCACCAGCACCGCGCCCGCCTCGGCGGTCCTCAGCAGCGGCAGCGCCTCCTGCACCAGGCCCAGCGCGGCCACCAGGTTCACCTCCAGCGCCCGCCGCAGCCCTTCCAGCGGAAGTTCCGCCAGCCGCACCAGCGGCTCGGCGCCCAGCGCGCTCGCGTTGTGCACCAGCAGGTCCACCCCGCCCAGCCGCCGGGCCGCCGCCACCAGCTCCGCGCGGTGCGCGGGGTCCGAGACGTCCCCGGGCACCGCCGTCACCCGTGTGCCGTGCGCCGAGGCCAGCACCGCCGTCTCCGCCAGACGGTCCTCGCCCCGCGCGTCGAGCACCAGGTCCCAGCCCCGCTCCGCCAGCCGCACGGCCAGCGCCCGTCCGAGCCCCTTCGAGGCTCCCGTGATGATCGCAACCGGCATGACAACCGTCCCTTCGTCCGTGGCGCCGTCCCGCCCTGTCGGCGTGCGATCAACGTAGGAAGCAGGGCCGTGCGGCCGCCTCGGGCGCGGGACGCAGCCGCCCGGGTCCCTTCGGCCTACGACGGCACGCCCCCGCCCCGCGTCCTAGTCCCCGGCGGCGGCCCCGGACCCGGGACCTAGGACCAGCGGCGGGGGAGAGGGGCGGACAGCGGTCCGATCCGCGTGCCCGCGCCCCGCCGGTACCGTGAGGACATGAGCCACGGCCCCCGGTCCGGCCTCGCCGCGGTGAGCTCCGCGTTGCTGGCCATGAGCAGGCACCTCGAGGTGCGCGACGTCCTCAAGACGATCGTCGCCTCCGCCCGCGAACTCCTCGGTGCCCAGTACGCCGCGCTCGGCGTGCCCGACGACCACGGCGGCTTCGCCCAGTTCGTGGTGGACGGCGTCAGCGACGAGCAGTGGAAGGCCATCGGCCCCCTGCCGCGCCGGCACGGCGTCCTCGCCGCGATGCTCGACGACGCCGCCCCGCAGCGCCTCGCCGACGTGCGCCGCGACCCCCGCTTCGAGGGCTGGCCCAGCGCCCACCCCGACCTCGTCGACTTCCTGGGCCTGCCGATCCGCGACGGCGACGAGGTGCTCGGCGCCCTGTTCCTCGCGAACAAGAACTGCCCGAAACCGGACGGCGCCTGCGGCTTCACCGAGGACGACGAGGAACTGCTCGGCATCCTCGCCCAGCACGCCGCCATCGCCCTCACCAACGCCCGCCTGTACGAGCGCAGCCGCGAACTGACCATCGCCGAGGAGCGCTCCCGCCTGGCCCACGAGCTGCACGACGCCGTCAGCCAGAAACTGTTCTCCCTGCGCCTCACCGCCCAGGCCGCCGCCCGTCTCGTGGACCGCGACCCGGCCCGCGCCAAGGGCGAGCTGCAGCAGGTGGCGGAGCTGGCCGCCGAGGCCGCCGACGAACTGCGCGCCGCGGTCGTGGAGCTGCGCCCCGCCGCCCTCGACGAGGACGGGCTGGTCGCCACCCTGCGCACCCAGGTGCAGGTCCTCGACCGCGCCCACAGCGCGCGCGTCACCTTCACCGGCCACGGCGTGCGCGCCCTGCCCGCCGCCCAGGAGGAGGCCGTGCTGCGGGTCGCCCAGGAGGCGCTGCACAACGCCCTGCGCCACTCCGGCGGGACACACGTCGACGTGACCCTGGAACGGCGCGGCAAGGGGGCGGTCCTGCGGGTCGGCGACGACGGCGACGGCTTCGACCCGCACACCGTCCGCCGCGCGGGCCGCCATCTGGGCCTGGTCTCCATGCGGGACCGGGCGAGCGGGGTCGGCGGCAGGCTGACCGTGGAATCGGCGCCCGGCAAGGGCACCACCATCGAGATGGAGGTCCCCGGTGGCTGACCCGATCAAGGTGCTGCTGGTCGACGACCACCAGGTGGTCCGGCGCGGTCTGCGCACCTTCCTGGAGGTGCAGGACGACATCGAGGTCGTCGGCGAGGCCGCGGACGGCGCGCAGGGGGTCGCCCTGGCCGGCGAGCTCCAGCCCGACGTCATCCTCATGGACGTCAAGATGCCCGGCATGGACGGCGTGGAGGCGCTGCGCAGACTGCGCGAGCAGGACCACCGCGCCCGGGTGCTGGTCGTCACCAGCTTCACCGAGCAGCGCACGGTGATCCCCGCCCTCCGCGCGGGCGCCGCCGGCTACGTGTACAAGGACATCGACCCCGACGCGCTGGCCGGCGCCATCCGCTCCGTGCACGCCGGGCACGTGCTGCTCCAGCCGGAGGTGGCGGGCGCGCTGCTGTCCCAGGAGGAGAGCGGTTCCGGGGCGGGACGCGCGGGTTCCCTCACCGAGCGGGAGCGCGAGGTGCTGGGGCTGATAGCGGACGGCCGCGCCAACCGGGAGATCGCCCGCGCCCTCGTGCTGTCCGAGAAGACGGTGAAGACACACGTGTCGAACATCCTGATGAAGCTCGACCTGGCAGACCGCACCCAGGCCGCGCTGTGGGCCGTACGGCACGGGCTCAGCGGGTGACCGTCGGCCCGTTGTCACCGGAAGGTTCCCCTCCGGTGTGAGATTCATACCGTAGGGGGAATGGCCCCCGGGCGCCGTGTCCCCTGCCCGTGCCGCGCGTTGCCCAGTACGGACCGCGGCGCTCGCCGCGGTCGTCGCAAGGGAGGGCTCGGAAAGTGAAGAACCTGAAGAAGGCAGCGGCCGTGACGATGGTGGCCGGCGGTCTGCTCGCCGCCGGTGCGGGCGTGGCCTCCGCCACCGAGGGCAGCCACGCGCACGGCAAGGCCGTGGGTTCCCCGGGCGTCGTCTCCGGCAACCTCGTCCAGGTCCCGGTCGACGTCCCGGTCAACGTGTCGGGCAACAGCGTCAACGTCATCGGTGTGCTGAACCCGGCCTTCGGCAACGTCGCCGTCAACGACTGACGACCGACGCCACCGGACGACAAGCCCCGGCCGCCCGCCCCCACCCGGCGCCGGGGCTCGTCCCTGTCCGGGACGGGTGCCCGGGGGTCAGCGCGCCCCGCGCTCCTCCACGAACGCGTTGTACGCGGCCACCTGCGCCCGCCGGGCCGTCCGCTCGACCGGCCGCAGCGCCAGAGCCCGCGCCGACATCTCCGACGCGCTCACCGCGCCCCCGTGCCCGTGCGCCGTCGCCAGAGACACCAGCGCGCCCACCCGCTGCGCCAGCTCCAGCACCCGCACCGCACGCGGCGGGTACCCCGGCGCCAGCACGTCCTGCCCGCGCGACGCCGTGGCCCGCGCCCGGTAGGCGTCGATCGCCGCCTCCGCGACCGGACCCGACCCGGCCACGTCCAGTCGCGTCAGCGCCTCCGTCGCCTCCCGCAGCGCCTCCGCCAGCTCCCGCTCCGCCTCACCCAGCGACGGCACGTCCGCCGGCGGCGCCTCCCGCACCGGCAGACAGTGCCAGAGGACCTCCACATGCACATCGCCCTCGGGCCCGGCCTCCGACACCTCCGGCACCAGTCCCAGCGCCGCCCCCTGGCACACCACGGCCTCCTCGGCCTCCAGCGCCCGTGCGTTGAACTCCGGCGGCCCGCTCAGTCCCAGCGGATGACCCGGCGCCGGCAGCGCCACCCGCAGCCCCGACACCCCGAGCCCCCGCAGCCGCCCCAGGGCCAGCGTCAGCCCCACCGGCGCGGACTCCCCGGGCACCCCCTCCACCCGGTGCACCGCGTCATCCCCGACGGCGGCGAGCGCCGCCTCGTCCGGGGAGACAAGTCCGGCAAGAAGGGCATTGCCCCAAGCGGCGAGACGACCAGAGCGTGGTTCCGAAAGCATGCGTACACCCTAGA
Organism: Streptomyces sp. GB4-14; assembly: GCF_022696125.1. Taxonomy (NCBI): domain Bacteria; kingdom Bacillati; phylum Actinomycetota; class Actinomycetes; order Kitasatosporales; family Streptomycetaceae; genus Streptomyces; species Streptomyces sp. GB4-14. Next base: position 5,275,453 of record NZ_RZHO01000002.1, read on the forward strand.
CAGCGCCCCGAAACCGGACCGATGGAATGTCCGGGTCGGCCGGTGGCGTAGATTTCATGATGGGCTCCCGCCCACGGGTGCGGCGGACCGACCCACAAGGCGTACGCGACAGCCGAGACCGGCCACACTGCAAGGGGAGACAAGGCGCTCATGAGCGATGTTCTGGAACTTCAGGACGTATCCGTGGTCCGCGAGGGCCGGGCTCTGGTGGAGCAGGTCTCCTGGTCGGTCAAGGAGGGCGAACGCTGGGTCATCCTCGGCCCCAACGGCGCCGGCAAGACCACCCTGCTGAACATCGCGTCGAGCTACCTCTACCCGAGCAAGGGCACCGCCACCATCCTCGGCGAGACCCTCGGCCGCCCCGGCACCGACGTCTTCGAGCTGCGCCCCCGCATCGGCGTGGCCGGCATCGCCCTCGCCGACAAGCTGCCCAAGAAGCAGACCGTCCTGCAGACCGTGCTCACCGCCGCCTACGGCATGACCGCCGGCTGGCAGGAGGAGTACGAGGACATCGACGAACAGCGCGCCCGCGCCTTCCTCGACCGCCTCGGGATGTCCGAGTACCTGGACCGCAAGTTCGGCACCCTCTCCGAGGGCGAGCGCAAGCGCACCCTCATCGCCCGCGCCCTGATGACCGACCCCGAGCTGCTCCTCCTCGACGAGCCCGCCGCCGGCCTCGACCTCGGCGGCCGCGAGGACCTGGTGCGCCGCCTCGGCCGCCTCGCCCGCGACCCGATCGCCCCCTCCATGATCATGGTCACGCACCACGTGGAGGAGATCGCCCCGGGCTTCACCCACGTCCTGATGATCCGTCAGGGCAAGGTCCTCGCCGCCGGCCCGCTCGAGCTCGAACTCACCAGCCGCAACCTTTCCCTGTGCTTCGGCCTCCCGCTCGTCGTCGAGCAGGTCGGCGACCGCTGGACCGCCCAGGGCCTCCCGATGAGCTGACACGGCGTCACCGCGCGCACAACACCCGGCACGACAAGGCACGTTCGACCGACCGGCGCCCTGTCCGTGACCGGGTGCGCGGTTCTACCATGACCTTGTGGACATCGACGCATGGCTGTGGTGGCTGATCGGCGCGGCGGCACTCGGCATCGGGCTGGTGATCACCGCGATGCCCGAACTCGGCATGCTCGCGGTGGGCGCCGTCGCCGCGGCAGTGGTCTCCGGCATCTTCGGCGGCGGAGCCGTCGCCCAGGTCGCGGTCTTCGCCGTCGTCTCGACCGCGCTGATCGCCGTCGTCCGCCCCATCGCCCGCAGACACCGCTCCCAGCGGCCCGAACTGGCCACCGGGGTCGACGCCCTGAAGGGGAAACAGGCCGTCGTCCTCGAACGCGTCGACGGCAGCGGCGGCCGCATCAAACTGGCGGGCGAGGTCTGGTCGGCCCGCGCCCTCGACACCGGCCGCTCCTACGAGGTCGGCCAGGAGGTCGACGTCGTGGACATCGAGGGGGCCACCGCGGTCATCATGTGATCCCGCACCTCCCGTACGGCACAACCGGTGCGAACACGCCCCCGGTTGGCCCCGCGGTCTGACAGACTCGACCAGCAAGATCTACAACCGCACGACCGTGCACAGGCACACACGACCTGCCGTAGGCGCCGAGGCTAAGAAGGGTTCGGGGAACCGACGATGGAACCGGTCATCATCGTCCTGATCATCCTGGTGGTGTTGGTCTTCATCGCCCTGATCAAGACGATCCAAGTCATCCCACAGGCCAGCGCCGCCATCGTCGAGCGCTTCGGCCGCTACACGCGGACGCTCAACGCGGGCCTCAACATCGTCGTCCCGTTCATCGACACCATCCGCAACCGCATCGACCTCCGCGAGCAGGTCGTCCCCTTCCCGCCGCAGCCGGTGATCACCCAGGACAACCTGGTCGTCAACATCGACACCGTCATCTACTACCAGGTGACCGACGCCCGGGCCGCCACCTACGAGGTCGCCAGTTACATCCAGGCCATCGAGCAGCTCACCGTCACCACCCTGCGCAACATCATCGGCGGCATGGACCTCGAGCGGACCCTCACCTCCCGCGAAGAGATCAACGCGGCGCTGCGCGGCGTCCTCGACGAGGCCACCGGCAAGTGGGGCATCCGCGTCAACCGCGTCGAGCTCAAGGCCATCGAGCCGCCCACCTCCATCCAGGACTCGATGGAGAAGCAGATGCGCGCCGACCGCGACAAGCGCGCCGCCATCCTCCAGGCCGAAGGTGTCCGGCAGTCCGAGATCCTGCGCGCCGAGGGCGAGAAGCAGTCCCAGATCCTGCGCGCAGAGGGTGAGGCCAAGGCCGCCGCCCTGCGCGCCGAGGGCGAGGCCCAGGCCGTCCGCACGGTCTTCGAGGCCATCCACGCCGGAGACCCGGACCAGAAGCTGCTCTCCTACCAGTACCTCCAGATGCTGCCGAAGATCGCCGAGGGCGACGCCAACAAGCTCTGGATCGTCCCCAGCGAGATCGGCGACGCCCTCAAGGGCCTCTCCGGCGCCGTCGGCAACTTCGGCTCCAACCTGGGCGGCAACGGCGCCCCAGGAGGCACCGTCCCCGCCCAGGAACGCCGCGAGAAGCCCTCGATCGACTGAGAACACCCGGAAAACACGCGTTCCCCGCACCCCCAAGGGGCGCGGGGAACTGCGCGATCAACCACGGCCGACCCGCACCCGGGTCATCCGCTCAGCCCCTACGGCGAAGCCGTCACGCCGCGGCCGACGCCAGCCACTCCGGCAACGCGTCGAAGTCGTCCCTGGCGAGCGCCAACAGCATCGCGTCCGCCGGCGTCGGCTCGTACGGCTCACGCAGCAGCGGCATCCCCGCCTGCTCCGGCGTCCGGTCGGCCTTGCGGTGATTGTCCTCGGCGCACGACGCCACCGTGTTCAGCCAGGTGTCCTGCCCGCCGAGCGACCGCGGCACCACATGGTCGACGGTCGTCGCCCTGCGCCCGCAGTAGGCGCACCGGTGCCGGTCCCTCACCAGCACACCCCGCCTCGACCACGGCGCACGTCTTCGGAACGGCACCCGCACGTATTGGCAGAGCCTGATCACCCGGGGCGCCGGTATGTCGACCGCGGCTCCCCGCATCCGCAGTTCGGGGTGGGCCTGCTCGACGACGGCCTTGTCCTGCAGCACCAGAACGACGGCTCGGTTCAGCGTCACCGTCGACAACGGCTCGAAGCTCGCGTTCAGCACCAGCGTGTCCCGCATACCAGCCCACCTCCCGTGCGCACCGGCCCGCCCCTCGGCGGGCTGGAACAACTCTGGCCGGGCGCGCCGGGATGGACAACGCAATATCCGCTGCTCCCACGGAAGACGCCTCCCGGGGACCCCGGCGGAAAAAATGCCCGCCCCTGATCAATTCCAAGACCAGGGGCGGGCAAACGTTCCGGGAACGTCCGGTGTCGCGCGGGGGACTCAGGACTCCGCGGGCACCTCGTACTCACCGATCAGCTGCGCACGCGCGAGCGTGTGGAACCGCAGGTTGAAACCGACCACGGCAGGAGAGGCGTTCTCGTCCGGACCCAGCTTCTCCTGGTCCACCGCGTACACCGTGAACACGTACCGGTGCGGACCGTCCCCGGGCGGCGGCGCGGCACCGCCGAACTCCTTGGTGCCGTAGTCGTTCCGCGCGTGGACGGCGCCCTCGGGCAGTCCCTCGAACGGGCTGTTGCCCGCTCCCGCCGGCAGTTCCGTCACCGAGGCCGGGATGTCGAACACCACCCAGTGCCAGAACCCGCTGCCCGTCGGGGCGTCCGGGTCGTAGCAGGTCACTGCGAAGCTCTTGGTCTCCGGCGGGAAGCCTTCCCAGCGCAGCTGCGGCGACGTGTTGCCCGCCGCGTGGACCTGAGCGTCCTTGAGCGTCGCCCCCTCCGTCACATCCTCGCTCGTCACCGTGAACGACGGCACGGGCGGATGGAAGTCATGGGGGAGCGGCCGCCGCTTGAGCTCGGTCACCTCGGTACCTCCTGATCGATGACGTTCAGTCGCGAACGAGCCTAGAACCAGTTGCGCTTGGAGCCGACCTCCGACAGCCACTGGTTCAGGTACGCCGCCCAGTCGGTCCCCTGGTAGTCGTTCAGACCCACCTGGAAGGAACGGAAGGTGTCGCTGCCCTCGCTGAACAGACCCGGCTTCTTGTCCATCTCGAGCACGACGTCCATCGCCTGCGCGTCGGCCACGAAGCTCAGCTCCACCTGGTGCAGTCCGCGGTACTGCGACGGCGGGAAGAACTCGATCTCCTGGTAGAACGGCAGCTTCTGCCGCGTGCCCCGGATGTGGCCGCGCTCCATGTCCGCGGTCTTGAAGCGGAAGCCGAGCTGGATGAACGCGTCCAGGATCGCCTTCTGCGCCGGCAGCGGGTGCACGTTGATCGGGTCCAGGTCACCGGAGTCCACGGCCCGCGCGATCGCCAGCTCGGTGGTCACACCGATGTCCATCCCGCGCAGCGGCTGCCCGTCGATCATCGTGACCGGCGTCTCCCAGGGGATCTCAAGGCCGAACTGCACCGCGTGCACCGCGCCCGCCTGCAGCTCGAAGGCGCCGCCCAGCTGCTGCTTGGTGAACTCGATGTTCTGCTTGTACTCCTCGTCGCCGCTCTCGACCTCGACCTTGGCCTGAAGGCCGACCGACAGCCCCTCGATCTGCTGGTTCACGGACCCGCCCTGGATCCGCACCTCGCCCTGGACCACACCCCCAGGAACGACGTTGACCTCGTGCAGCACCGTCTCGACCGAGGCCCCGCCGGCCCCCAGACTCGCCAGCAGCTTCTTGAACGCCATGTCTCTCCCTCTCCAGGCGACCCCAGCGGGCCACGCCTGATCCACCGGCCCGCAGCACGTCGTGCGCCGGACTCGCTCCCTAACAACGCGATCCGGCCGCGGCCGGTTCCGTGTGCCCCCACCCTGGCAACCGCGACGGCGGCTTGACCAGCCCGTGGCCCACCCGCCTCCAGTACCCTCGGACGGCATGATCGCGAGCCCCGACCGTACGCCCCTGCCGAGGGAGTTCTTCGACCGGCCCGTCCTGGAGGTCGCCCCCGATCTCCTCGGCCGCCTCCTCGTCCGCGACACCCCGGACGGCCCGATCGTCCTCCGCCTGACCGAGGTGGAGGCCTACGACGGACAGAACGACCCCGGCTCGCACGCCTATCGCGGACGCACGGCCCGCAACGAGGTGATGTTCGGTGCGCCCGGCCATGTGTACGTCTACTTCACCTACGGCATGTGGTTCTGCATGAACCTGGTCTGCGGTCCCGAGGGCCGGGCGAGCGCGGTCCTGTTGCGCGCGGGGGAGATCGTGGAGGGCGCGGAGCTCGCCCGCACCCGCCGGCTCTCGGCCCGCAACGACAAGGAACTGGCCAAGGGCCCGGCCCGCCTGGCCACGGCTCTGGACGTCGACCGCTCCCTCAACGGCACGGACGCCTGCGCCACCGGCGACACCCCGCTCCGGATCCTCCACGGCACGCCTGCCGACCCCGCCCAGGTACGCAGCGGGCCCCGCACCGGCGTCTCCGGCGACGGTGCCGTGCACCCCTGGCGGTACTGGGTCGCGGACGACCCGACGGTCAGCCCCTACCGGGCCCACGTGCCGCGCCGACGCCGAAGTTGACTCGCTCGCGGAAGATGCGTAATATAGCCCGAGCCGCTTGAGCCGGGCAGGGCGTTCGTCCTGCATCCGCAGGCGGCCAACCCACTACCTACAACCACCCCTTCAGCGGGGTCGAATTCGGCGTGTCCGCATGTCCGAATTCGGAGCCGCCGGCCCCGATTATGAATCGGGCGGGGAGATCGGTTAACGTAGTGAATGTCGAAAGGGCGACGGGCGAAAGCTCAAAACCCCACGACATCCCGCCGACCGGGAATCGGAGCCGAAAGGGTCTGATAGAGTCGGAAACGCAAGACCGAAGGGAAGCGCCCGGAGGAAAGCCCGAGAGGGTGAGTACAAAGGAAGCGTCCGTTCCTTGAGAACTCAACAGCGTGCCAAAAGTCAACGCCAGATATGTTGATACCCCGTCCATCCGGTTCGGATGGTCGAGGTTCCTTTGAAGAAAACACAGCGAGGACGCTGTGAACGTCGGGACTATTCCTCCCGATGTTCCGCTCTCGTGATGTGTGCACCCGATCACGGGTAAACATTCACGGAGAGTTTGATCCTGGCTCAGGACGAACGCTGGCGGCGTGCTTAACACATGCAAGTCGAACGATGAACCTCCTTCGGGAGGGGATTAGTGGCGAACGGGTGAGTAACACGTGGGCAATCTGCCCTGCACTCTGGGACAAGCCCTGGAAACGGGGTCTAATACCGGATACTGATCATCTTGGGCATCCTTGGTGATCGAAAGCTCCGGCGGTGCAGGATGAGCCCGCGGCCTATCAGCTTGTTGGTGAGGTAATGGCTCACCAAGGCGACGACGGGTAGCCGGCCTGAGAGGGCGACCGGCCACACTGGGACTGAGACACGGCCCAGACTCCTACGGGAGGCAGCAGTGGGGAATATTGCACAATGGGCGAAAGCCTGATGCAGCGACGCCGCGTGAGGGATGACGGCCTTCGGGTTGTAAACCTCTTTCAGCAGGGAAGAAGCGAAAGTGACGGTACCTGCAGAAGAAGCGCCGGCTAACTACGTGCCAGCAGCCGCGGTAATACGTAGGGCGCGAGCGTTGTCCGGAATTATTGGGCGTAAAGAGCTCGTAGGCGGCTTGTCGCGTCGGTTGTGAAAGCCCGGGGCTTAACCCCGGGTCTGCAGTCGATACGGGCAGGCTAGAGTTCGGTAGGGGAGATCGGAATTCCTGGTGTAGCGGTGAAATGCGCAGATATCAGGAGGAACACCGGTGGCGAAGGCGGATCTCTGGGCCGATACTGACGCTGAGGAGCGAAAGCGTGGGGAGCGAACAGGATTAGATACCCTGGTAGTCCACGCCGTAAACGGTGGGCACTAGGTGTGGGCGACATTCCACGTCGTCCGTGCCGCAGCTAACGCATTAAGTGCCCCGCCTGGGGAGTACGGCCGCAAGGCTAAAACTCAAAGGAATTGACGGGGGCCCGCACAAGCGGCGGAGCATGTGGCTTAATTCGACGCAACGCGAAGAACCTTACCAAGGCTTGACATACACCGGAAAACCCTGGAGACAGGGTCCCCCTTGTGGTCGGTGTACAGGTGGTGCATGGCTGTCGTCAGCTCGTGTCGTGAGATGTTGGGTTAAGTCCCGCAACGAGCGCAACCCTTGTCCCGTGTTGCCAGCAGGCCCTTGTGGTGCTGGGGACTCACGGGAGACCGCCGGGGTCAACTCGGAGGAAGGTGGGGACGACGTCAAGTCATCATGCCCCTTATGTCTTGGGCTGCACACGTGCTACAATGGCCGGTACAATGAGCTGCGATACCGCGAGGTGGAGCGAATCTCAAAAAGCCGGTCTCAGTTCGGATTGGGGTCTGCAACTCGACCCCATGAAGTCGGAGTCGCTAGTAATCGCAGATCAGCATTGCTGCGGTGAATACGTTCCCGGGCCTTGTACACACCGCCCGTCACGTCACGAAAGTCGGTAACACCCGAAGCCGGTGGCCCAACCCCTTGTGGGAGGGAGCTGTCGAAGGTGGGACTGGCGATTGGGACGAAGTCGTAACAAGGTAGCCGTACCGGAAGGTGCGGCTGGATCACCTCCTTTCTAAGGAGCACTTCTCACCGAGTCCCTCGGGACGAGGTCAGAGGCCAGTACATCGGCGAACGTCTGATGCTGGTTGCTCATGGGTGGAACGTTGACTACTCGGCACGGTCCAGGATGGACCAGGCGCTAGTACTGCTCTTCGGGGCGTGGAACGCTGATCTGGTCAACTGACTGTGTCGGGCACGCTGTTGGGTGTCTGAGGGTTCGGCCGCATGGTCGCCTTCAGTGCCGGCCCCAGTGCACTCCGGGTTGTTCCGGGGGTGATGGGTGGTTGGTCGTTGTTTGAGAACTGCACAGTGGACGCGAGCATCTGTGGCCAAGTTTTTAAGGGCGCACGGTGGATGCCTTGGCACCAGGAACCGATGAAGGACGTGGGAGGCCACGATAGGCCCCGGGGAGTCGTCAACCAGGCTTTGATCCGGGGGTGTCCGAATGGGGAAACCCGGCAGTCGTCATGGGCTGTCACCCTTGCCTGAACACATAGGGCAAGTGGAGGGAACGCGGGGAAGTGAAACATCTCAGTACCCGCAGGAAGAGAAAACAACCGTGATTCCGGGAGTAGTGGCGAGCGAAACCGGATGAGGCCAAACCGTATGCGTGTGAGACCCGGCAGGGGTTGCGCATTCGGGGTTGTGGGATCTCTCTTTCATGGTCTGCCGGCCATGAGACGAGTCAGAAACCGTTGATGTAGGCGAAGGACATGCGAAAGGTCCGGCGTAGAGGGTAAGACCCCCGTAGTCGAAACGTCAGCGGCTCGTTTGAGAGACACCCAAGTAGCACGGGGCCCGAGAAATCCCGTGTGAATCTGGCGGGACCACCCGCTAAGCCTAAATATTCCCTGGTGACCGATAGCGGATAGTACCGTGAGGGAATGGTGAAAAGTACCGCGGGAGCGGAGTGAAATAGTACCTGAAACCGTGTGCCTACAAGCCGTGGGAGCGTCGGAACAAGGCTTGCCTTGTTCTCGTGACTGCGTGCCTTTTGAAGAATGAGCCTGCGAGTTTGCGGTGTGTTGCGAGGTTAACCCGGGTGGGGAAGCCGTAGCGAAAGCGAGTCCGAACAGGGCGATTTCAGTAGCACGCTCAAGACCCGAAGCGGAGTGATCTAGCCATGGGCAGGTTGAAGCGGAGGTAAGACTTCGTGGAGGACCGAACCCACCAGGGTTGAAAACCTGGGGGATGACCTGTGGTTAGGGGTGAAAGGCCAATCAAACTCCGTGATAGCTGGTTCTCCCCGAAATGCATTTAGGTGCAGCGTCGTGTGTTTCTTGCCGGAGGTAGAGCACTGGATAGGCGATGGGCCCTACCGGGTTACTGACCTTAGCCAAACTCCGAATGCCGGTAAGTGAGAGCGCGGCAGTGAGACTGTGGGGGATAAGCTCCATGGTCGAGAGGGAAACAGCCCAGAGCATCGACTAAGGCCCCTAAGCGTACGCTAAGTGGGAAAGGATGTGGAGTCGCACAGACAACCAGGAGGTTGGCTTAGAAGCAGCCACCCTTGAAAGAGTGCGTAATAGCTCACTGGTCTAGTGATTCCGCGCCGACAATGTAGCGGGGCTCAAGCGTACCGCCGAAGTCGTGTCATTGCAGCAGATAGCCCCAACGGGTGCTGTGATGGGTAGGGGAGCGTCGTCTGCCGGGTGAAGCAGCCGCGGAAGCGAGTTGTGGACGGTTGACGAGTGAGAATGCAGGCATGAGTAGCGATTCACACGTGAGAAACGTGTGCGCCGATTGACTAAGGGTTCCTGGGTCAAGCTGATCTGCCCAGGGTAAGTCGGGACCTAAGGCGAGGCCGACAGGCGTAGTCGATGGATAACCGGTTGATATTCCGGTACCCGCTGTGAAGCGTCAAACATCGAATCCAGTGATGCTAAGCCCGTGAAGCCGCCGGCTGAGTCTTCGGACGAGGTCGGAGTGGTGGAGCCGGTGACCCGAGCTGGTAGTAGGTGAGTGATGGGGTGACGCAGGAAGGTAGTCCATCCCGGGCGGTGGTTGTCCCGGGGTAAGGGTGTAGGACGGTGTGTAGGCAAATCCGCGCACCATGTGTCTGAGACCTGATGCCGAGCCGATTGTGGTGAAGTGGATGATCCTATGCTGTCGAGAAAAGCCTCTAGCGAGTTTCATGGCGGCCCGTACCCTAAACCGACTCAGGTGGTCAGGTAGAGAATACCGAGGCGTTCGGGTGAACTATGGTTAAGGAACTCGGCAAAATGCCCCCGTAACTTCGGGAGAAGGGGGGCCACATCCGGTGATGAGCTTCGCGCTCTGAGCTGGGGGTGGCCGCAGAGACCAGCGAGAAGCGACTGTTTACTAAAAACACAGGTCCGTGCGAAGCCGTAAGGCGATGTATACGGACTGACGCCTGCCCGGTGCTGGAACGTTAAGGGGACCGGTTAGCTCACTTTCGGGTGGGCGAAGCTGAGAACTTAAGCGCCAGTAAACGGCGGTGGTAACTATAACCATCCTAAGGTAGCGAAATTCCTTGTCGGGTAAGTTCCGACCTGCACGAATGGCGTAACGACTTCTCGACTGTCTCAACCATAGGCCCGGTGAAATTGCACTACGAGTAAAGATGCTCGTTTCGCGCAGCAGGACGGAAAGACCCCGGGACCTTTACTACAGTTTGATATTGGTGTTCGGTTCGGCTTGTGTAGGATAGCTGGGAGACTGTGAAGCTCGGACGCCAGTTCGGGTGGAGTCGTCGTTGAAATACCAGTCTGGTCGTGCTGGATGTCTAACCTGGGTCCGTGATCCGGATCAGGGACAGTGTCTGATGGGTAGTTTAACTGGGGCGGTTGCCTCCTAAAGGGTAACGGAGGCGCCCAAAGGTTCCCTCAGCCTGGTTGGCAATCAGGTGTTGAGTGTAAGTGCACAAGGGAGCTTGACTGTGAGACCGACGGGTCGAGCAGGGACGAAAGTCGGGACTAGTGATCCGGCGGTGGCTTGTGGAAGCGCCGTCGCTCAACGGATAAAAGGTACCCCGGGGATAACAGGCTGATCTTCCCCAAGAGTCCATATCGACGGGATGGTTTGGCACCTCGATGTCGGCTCGTCGCATCCTGGGGCTGGAGTCGGTCCCAAGGGTTGGGCTGTTCGCCCATTAAAGCGGTACGCGAGCTGGGTTTAGAACGTCGTGAGACAGTTCGGTCCCTATCCGCTGTGCGCGTAGGAGTCTTGAGAAGGGCTGTCCCTAGTACGAGAGGACCGGGACGGACGAACCTCTGGTGTGCCAGTTGTTCTGCCAAGGGCATGGCTGGTTGGCTACGTTCGGGAGGGATAACCGCTGAAAGCATCTAAGCGGGAAGCCTGCTTCGAGATGAGGACTCCCACCTCCTAGAGAGGGTAAGGCTCCCAGTAGACGACTGGGTTGATAGGCCGGATATGGAAGCACGGTAACGTGTGGAGTTGACCGGTACTAATAGGCCGAGGGCTTGTCCTCAGTTGCTCGCGTCCACTGTGTTAGTTCTGAGACAACGACCGTTGTCGGCTTTGAGCAGAACGCATAACAGAAGAGTGTGCTTGTTCGCTCGAAACCATTAGGGTTTCGGTGGTCATAGCGTAGGGGAAACGCCCGGTTACATTTCGAACCCGGAAGCTAAGCCTTACAGCGCCGATGGTACTGCAGGGGGGACCCTGTGGGAGAGTAGGACGCCGCCGAACAATCTTTGGAAGGACCCCTGGTCGCCAGCGTTCAGCTGGGGCCAGGGGTCCTTTTTGTATTTATGCTTGCAGTACCCGAGACAGGAGTCACCGATGTCCACCAACTCTCCCGACGACCGACCGGAGCGCGACCAGCGGCGACGGGACAGTGGTGACCGTTCGGACCGCGGGGATCGTGGCGGCCAGCGCGGTGGCCCCCGTCGCGGCAACGACCGCGACCGTGGCTTCCGCCGGGACGGCGACCGTCCCCCCTTCCGTCGCGACGACCGCGACCGGGACCGGGACCGCACCAGCGACCGTGACCGCAGCGGCGGCCGGCCCGAGCGTGGCGGCTTCCGTGGACGCGACGACAACCGCGACAACCGCGGGGGCGACCGCGGCGGTTACCGCGGCCGTGACGACCGTCGTGATGACCGGCGCGACGACCGGGACCGTGGTGGCTACCGGGGTCGTAGCGACGACCGCGGTGACCGTGGCGGTTTCCGTCGTGACGACAACCGCGGCGACCGTGGCGGTTTCCGTCGTGACGACGACCGTGGGTACGGCCGGCGGGACGACCGTCGCGATGACCGCCGTGACGATCGGCGTGACGACCGGGACCGTGGTGGCTACCGGGGCCGTAGCGACGACCGCGGTGACCGCGGTGGCTTCCGTCGTGACGACGACCGTGGGTACGGGCGGCGCGACGACCGCCGTGATGACCGCCGTGATGATCGGCGTGACGACCGGGACCGTGGTGGCTACCGGGGCCGTAGCGACGACCGCGGTGACCGCGGTGGCTTCCGTCGTGACGACCGGCCCGAGCGCGGCGACCGGGACCGCGACCGCGGTGGCTTCCGTCGCGGTGGCGACAGCCGTACCGACACCCGTGGTGGCGACCGCGACTCCCGTGGCGGCGGCTTCCGGCGTGACGACCGCGACCGGGGCGACCGTGGCGGCTTCCGCGGCCGTGACGACCGTGACCGTGACCGTGGGCGCGGCCCGCGCCGGGACGACCGGGGCGGCCGTCCCGGTGGGTTCCGTGGGCGTGACGACCGCCAGGGCGGCGGCCGGTTCCGTGACGAGCGGGACCGTGACCGCGAGCCCATCAAGCGGCTGCCGATCCCCGAGGACGTCACCGGCGAGGAGATCGACAAGGACGTCCGGCAGGAGCTGCAGAGCCTGCCCAAGACGCTCGCCGAGGACGTCGCCAAGAACCTGGTGATGGTCGCCCGGCTCATCGACGAGGACCCCGAGCGCGCCTACGCCTACTCCCGTGTCGCCCTGCGGCTCGCCTCGCGCGTGGCCGCCGTGCGGGAGGCGGCCGGGTTCGCCGCGTACGCGACGCAGAAGTACGGCGAGGCCCTCGCCGAGTTCCGTGCCGCGCGGCGGATGACCGGGACCGTGGAGCTGTGGCCGCTGATGGCGGACTGCGAGCGCGGTCTCGGCCGGCCGGAGAAGGCACTGGACATGGCCGGCGCCCCCGAGGTGCAGAAGCTGGACAAGGCCGGTCAGGTCGAGATGCGGCTCGTCGCGGCCGGCGCCCGGCGTGACATGGGCCAGCTGGACGCCGCCATCGTCACCCTGCAGAGCCCCGAGCTGGCGTCGAACTCCGTGCAGCCGTGGACCGCGCGTCTGCGGTACGCGTACGCCGACGCGCTGCTCGCCGCCGGCCGTGAAGGCGAGGCGCGCGAGTGGTTCGCCAAGGCCGTCGAGGCAGACCGGGACGGCAGCACGGACGCCTCCGACCGGCTGGCCGAGCTGGACGGGGTGGAGTTCATGGACGCCCTCGTCGAGGACGAGGACCAGAACGGCGCCGACCGTGACGAGCAGGGCGCGCAGGACGACGACAAGGACTGAGCTCCTCGCGGCACCCCGCACAGGAGAAGGGGCGGGCTCGGCTGAATGCCGGGCCCGCCCCTTCTCGTATGTACGGACGCTTCAGAGGTCCAGTGCGCGCAGCACCAGGCCCGACGCCGGCTTCGGGCCGAACGACGTCGACTTGCGGGGCATCGTCACCCCCTGCCGGGCGAGGTCGCGCACCACGTCCTCGTGCACGGGGTGCATCAGCACCGCCGTACCGCCGTCGCGGCGGGCCTTGTCCACCGTGGCCGCGGTGTCGTGGATGTACGCGATGTGGGCGGGGTCGTCGGGGACGCGCCAGACGTGGTCGAGGAGCGTGGCGTGCAGGACCGTCGCGTCAAGGGTGCGCCAGGCCTCCGGACGGTCCGCGGGCACGGTGCGGTCCAGCAGTGCGGGGTCCGGCCGGTCGACGAGGTGGAAGGCGCCGTCGCCCCCGGTGAGGAGAAACGCGTTGCCCTCCGCCGCCGCCTCGGCCAGCACGTCCATCGCCCGCTGCAGCGGTACGTCCAGACGGCGGACGCGGAAGGCGCCGTCCAGCGCCTTCAGAGCCTTGGTGACCGGCAGGTCGTGCAGTAGGCGGTGGATGGCGCGGACCCGCAGCGGATAGCGGGCCGTGTCGACCAGAAGGACCAGGCCGTGGTCCCACGGGCTGGGGGAGGGGTGCTCGGCGCGCAGGCGGAGGTAGGTCGCCCAGCGGTGGTGGCCGTCGGCGATCAGCGCCTGGTGCGCGGACAGTTCGCCGCGGATCACCGCCAGGCCGGCCGGGTCGGTGACCGACCACAGGCGGTGGTGGACGCCGTCCTCCGTGGTGGTCGCCAGGAGCGGAGGCCGGTCGGCCGTGCGCTCGATCAGACCGGCCGTGCCCGCCGTGGTGCCGTCGCCCCGGTAGGTGAGGAGCAGCGGCTCGAGGTTGGCGCTGGTGGCGCGCATCAGGTCCGCGCGGTCCGCCACGATGTGCGGCATGACGTCCTCGTGCGGCATCACCAGCCGCTCCTCCGGTTCGCAGACGCGCAGCGCGCCGATCAGGCCCCGCTGCACCAGGCCGTCGCCGTCGCGCTGCTCGTAGACGTACAGGCCGGGGTGCGGGTCGGCGGTGAGGACGCCCTCGGCGCGCCAGCGGCGGAGCGTCTCGGCGGCCTGGGCGTTGCGCTCCGCGGACGTGGCGGCCTCGGGCAGGATCAGACGGACGATGTTGTACGGGTCGGCGGACTGGAGGTGGTGCAGGCCGTCGGGGCGGACCACGACGTCGTAGGGCGGGGATGTCACGGCGGCCAGGCTGCCGACCCGGTCCGGGTCGTACCGAAGGCCGCGGAACGGGGCGAGTTCCAGACCTCGGGGCGCCGTTGCCGTCGAGTGACCTGCAGAGTTCATCCCGGCATCGTACGGGTGCCGGCCCCATGGGGGATGATCGGGGGAAAGCCGTCGAACGAGGAGCGATGCGGAATGAGCCGGAGCGTCAGGACGAGGCCCGAGGGCAGTGGGCAGGCCCTGAACGAGGCGTACGACACGGCGCTGCTCGACCTCGACGGAGTGGTGTACGCGGGCGGTGAGGCCATCGAGCACGCGGTGCCGTCCCTCGCCGTGGCGCGCGACGGCGGCATGCGTCTCGCCTACGTCACCAACAACGCGCTGCGCACGCCCGACGCCGTCGCCGCTCACCTGACCGAGCTGGGCATACCGGCCGAGGCCGGTGACGTCATCACCTCCGCGCAGGCGGTGGCGCGGCTCATCGCCGACCAGGTGCCGCAGGGCTCCCGAGTGCTCGTCGTGGGCGGCGAGGGCCTGCGGGTGGCGCTGTGCGAGCGCGGTCTGGTGCCGGTGGAGTCGGCGGACGACGACCCGGCGGCGGTCGTGCAGGGGTACGGCGGCCCGGAGCTGGCGTGGGGCCGTTTCGCCGAGGCGTGCTACGCCGTCGCGCGCGGGGTGCCGTGGTTCGCGTCCAACACCGACCTGACGATCCCCAGCGGCCGGGGCATCGCGCCCGGCAACGGCGCGGCCGTGGAGGTCGTGCGGATCGCCACCGGAGCCGAGCCGCAGGTGGCGGGCAAGCCGCTGCCGCCGATGCACCGGGAGACGATCCTGCGTACGGGCGCGGAGCGGCCGCTGGTGGTGGGGGACCGGCTGGACACGGACATCGAGGGCGCGTTCAACGGCGGGGTGGACTCGCTGCTGGTGCTCACCGGGGTGACGGACGGCGCGCAGGTGATCGCGGCGCCGCCGCAGCACCGGCCGACGTACGTGGACGCGGATCTGCGGGGGCTGTTGACCGGACAGCCCGAGGTCGTCGAGGACGGCGGCGCCTTCCGGTGCGGCGGGTGGACGGCGGCGGCCGGCGCCGGACGGCTGGAGCTGGACGGGGACGGCGCTCCGGTGGACGGGCTGCGGGCGCTGTGCGCGGCGGCCTGGACGGCGGCGGGCGAGGAGGCGTGCGGGCTGGACGCCGGGAAGGCGCTGGCGCGGCTGGGGCTCTGACGGTCCGCCGGTCACCGGATCTTGATCGATTCGGAGGATAGGCTAACCTAACCGGGTGTTGGTCGAGAGTCCCCCCGAACAGCGCGCGGAGACCGCCTCCGCGCCCCCCGGCCGCCGGGCGATACGCGCGGCCGGTCTGCTCGTGTCCCTCGCGGTCCTGGTGCTCGTCGCGCTGGCGAGCATCGCGGTCGGCGCGAAGGAACTGTCCCTCGGGCAGGTGTGGCACGGACTGTTCGACGCGTCGGGCACCTACGCCGACACCGTGGTGTCCGACAGGCTGTCCCGCACCCTGCTGGGCCTGCTCGCCGGCGCCGCCCTCGGTCTCGCCGGGGCCGTGCTGCAGGCGCTGACCCGCAACCCGCTGGCCGACCCGGGACTCCTCGGCCTGAACGCGGGCGCCTCCGCCGCGGTCGTCACCGCCATCACCTTCTTCGGCGTCACCTCCCTGTCGGGATATGTGTGGTTCGCGTTCTTCGGGGCGGCCGCCGTCGGCGCCGTCGTGTGGTTCCTCGGCGGGCGCCGGGGCGCCACCCCCGTACGGCTGGTGCTCGCCGGCACGGCCATCAGCGCCGCGCTCTACGGCTATCTCCAGGCCGTGATGATCCTCGACGACGCCGCCCTCGGCCGGATGCGCTTCTGGACGGTCGGCTCGCTCGGCTCCGGCAGCGACGAGGCCGTCATGCAGGTCGTGCCGTTCCTGGTCGCCGGCAGCCTGCTGGCGCTGCTGCTCGCGCGGCCGCTGAACGCCATGGCCATGGGCGACGACACCGCCAAGGCCCTCGGCGCCGACCTCAACCGCACCCGCGCGCTGTCCATGCTCGTCGCGACGATGCTGAGCGGCGCCGCCACCGCCGCGTGCGGTCCGATCGTCTTCGTCGGCCTGATGGTGCCGCACGTGGTGCGCTCCTTCACCGGGCCCGACCAGCGCTGGATCCTGCCGTACGCGGCGGTCCTGTCGCCGGTGCTGCTGCTCGGCGCGGACGTGCTCGGCCGGATCGTGGCCCGGCCCGCCGAACTCCAGGTGGGCATCGTCACCGCGATCATCGGCGGCCCGGTGTTCATTCTTCTCGTACGACGGCGGAGGACGGCCCAGCTGTGAAGACCAACCGTGCGGTGCGCGTCCCCGGCGGCCTCTCGGTCCGGCTGGACGTGCGTGCCTTCACCGTCGTCGTGCTGCTGATGCTGCTGGCGCTCGGCGCGAGCGTGCTGCTCATCGGCACCGGCGACTTCCCGATGTCCGCCTCCGACGTGCTGACCACTCTCGTCGGTCAGGGCGACGAGGGGCAGGAGTTCATCGTCACCGAGCTGCGGCTGCCGCGAGTGCTGGTCGGGCTGCTGGTCGGCGCCTCCCTCGGGATCGGCGGCGCCCTGTTCCAGTCCATCTCCCGCAACCCGCTGGGCAGCCCCGACATCCTGGGCCTCGGCCAGGGCGCCACGGCCGGGGCGCTCACCGTCATCGTGCTGTTCTCCGGCACCGCCAACCAGGTGGCCCTCGGCGCGCTCGCCGGCGGCCTGATCACCGGCACCGCCATCTACGTCCTCGCCTGGAAGCGGGGCGTGCACGGCTACCGGCTGGTGCTGGTCGGGATCGGCGTCTCC
The DNA here is from genome assembly GCF_022696125.1 of Streptomyces sp. GB4-14. Classification (NCBI taxonomy): domain Bacteria; kingdom Bacillati; phylum Actinomycetota; class Actinomycetes; order Kitasatosporales; family Streptomycetaceae; genus Streptomyces; species Streptomyces sp. GB4-14. The sequence goes on from NZ_RZHO01000002.1 coordinate 5,292,682, forward strand.
GCCGTCGTCACCGCCGTCAACGGCTATCTGCTCACCAAGTCCGACATCGTCGACGCCGCCCGCGCGGTCGTCTGGATGACCGGGTCCCTCGACGGACGGGACTGGGACCAGGTGTGGCCGCTGCTCGCGCTGTGCGCCGTCCTCGTCCCCGTGGTCCTCGCCAACTCCCGGGCCCTGCGCATGACGGAGATGGGCGACGACATCTCCCATGCCCTCGGGGTGCGCGTCGAGCGGCTGCGGCTGGTGCTGATGCTGTCCGCCGTGCTGCTCACGGCGTCCGCGACCGCCGCCGCGGGACCCGTCAGCTTCGTCGCGCTCACCGCGCCGCAGCTCGCCCGGCGCCTCACCCGGTCGCCGGGCCCGAACCTGGTCGCCTCCATGTGCATGGGGGCCGCACTGCTGGTCCTCGCCGACTTCCTTTCGCAGCGGGCGTTCGGCGCCGAGCAGCTGCCCGTGGGCGTGGTCACCGGCGTCCTGGGCGGCGTCTACCTGCTGTGGCTGCTGGTCACCGAGCGCAGGGCGGGCCGGATATGAACGGCGCCGAGAACAAGAACACCCGAAGGAGCACCGTGAACCGTCTCTCCGCCGAGAACGTCACCCTGGCCTACGACCAGCGGGTCATCGCCGAACAGCTGTCGGTGGAGATCCCGGACCACTCCTTCACCGTCGTCGTCGGCCCGAACGCCTGCGGCAAGTCCACCCTGCTGCGCGCCCTGTCCCGCATGCTCAAGCCCGCCGAGGGGCGGGTACTGCTCGACGGGCAGGCCATCCACTCCCTGCCCGCCAAGAAGGTCGCCCGCACCCTCGGCCTGCTGCCCCAGTCGTCCATCGCCCCCGACGGCATCACCGTCGGCGACCTCGTCGCGCGCGGCCGCTACCCGCACCAGAGCCTGCTGCGCCAGTGGTCTGCCGAGGACGAGCGGGTCGTGCGGGAGTCGATGGCCCGCACCGGCGTCGCCGACCTCGCCGAGCGCTACGTCGACGAGCTGTCCGGAGGGCAGCGGCAGCGCGTCTGGATCGCCATGGCGCTGGCCCAGGAGACGCCGTTGCTGCTGCTCGACGAGCCGACCACCTACCTGGACATCCAGCACCAGATCGACGTCCTCGACCTCTGTGCCGACCTGCACGAGGAGCAGGGCCGCACCCTCGTCGCCGTCCTGCACGACCTCAACCACGCCGCCCGCTACGCCACCCACCTCATCGCCCTGCGCGAGGGCCGGGTCATCGCCCAGGGCGCGCCGAAGGACATCGTCACCGCCGAGCTGGTGGAGCAGGTGTTCGGACTGCGCTGCCAGGTCATCGACGACCCCGAGACGGGCACCCCGCTGGTCGTGCCCGCCGCGCGGGCGTCCCGCTCCAAGGCGGAGGCCGAGAAGAGGGAGGCCACGAAGGTCTGAGGCGTCAGAGGAGCTTCCGCAGCTGGAAGAGGTCGCGCAGTCCCGCCTCCAGCCGCACCCGCCCCGAGGTCCACGCCCGCGCGAAGTGAAGCTCCCCGCCGACCAGGGCCACCAGGTCGTCGCCCGTCATGGCGAGCCGTATCTGCGCCTTCTCGCGCGGCGGGCCGGGGTGGGTCTCCCGCACCTCGATCCGGCCGCCGGTGAGGCGGCCCGCGAAGGTCACGTCCAGGTCCGTGACGTGGCAGCTGACCGACCGCTCCATCGACGCCGCCGCGCGGACGTCGCCCTCGGTGCCGCCCATGCTGTCCGAAAGCTTGTCGAGTGCCGCACGGCACTCCTCGATCGTGGCCATCGCGCACGACGGTACCCCAGCCGTTCGCGGTAGCGTCGGGGCATGAACGACGCAGTGCCGCAGGCGGCGGACACGGAGCCGGACGCCGGGGCCCCGCAGGACGGGCCGCCGGAGCAGCCCGCGCCGCAGCCCCCGTACGACGACGGGCCCGCCGGACCCGCACCGCTGGGCGTGCCGCGCACCCCGACCGGGAACGCCGAGGTCGACGCCCACGTGGAGCGGCTGGCCGACGCCGATCACCTCACCACCGACGGCCACCTCGAGGTGTACGAGGATGTACACCGGGGGCTGCGCGACGCGCTCACCGCGCTCGACGCCCGCCCGGGTCCCTCACCCGCCGCTCCGCACCGGGGCACGCCGGGGCACCCGTCCCAGTCGGCACACGTACACAGGAGCTGAACCGAACGTGGCAGGAGTCGCACGCCGCCGTCTCGACGCGGAGCTGGTCCGCCGCAAGCTGGCGCGCTCGCGCGAGCACGCCGGCCAGCTGATCGCCGCCGGGCGGGTCAGCGTGGGCAGGACGGTGGCGACCAAGCCCGCCACCCAGGTGGAGACCGCGGCCGCGATCGTGGTCGCCGAGGACGCCGGCGACCCCGACTACGTCTCGCGCGGGGGCCACAAACTGGCCGGGGCGCTGGACGCCTTCGTGCCGCGGGGGCTGGTCGTGAAGGGACGGCGGGCGCTCGACGCGGGCGCCTCCACCGGCGGTTTCACCGACGTGCTGCTGCGGGCGGGCGCCGCCCACGTGGTCGCGGTGGACGTCGGATACGGACAACTCGCGTGGTCCCTCCGGCAGGATGAACGGGTGACCGTCAAAGACCGTACGAACGTACGGGAGTTGACGCTCGAGGTCATCGATGGGAAACCAGTGGATCTTGTCGTGGGGGATCTGTCCTTCATCCCGCTCGGACTGGTGCTGCCCGCTCTGAGGCGGTGCGTGACGCCGGACGCCGATCTGGTGATGATGGTCAAACCGCAGTTCGAGGTGGGCAAGGAGCGGCTGGGCAGCGGCGGTGTCGTGCGCAGTCCGCAGCTGCGCGCCGAGGCCGTCCGGGGGGTGGCCGCCAGCGCCTGGGAGCTGGGGCTCGGGGTGAAGGGCGTGACGGCGAGCCCGCTGCCCGGGCCCTCCGGGAATGTCGAATACTTCCTGTGGCTGCGGGCCGGGGCACCGGAACTGGACCCGGCCGATGTTGACCGTGCTGTGGCGGAGGGGCCGCGTTGACACAGAACCGTGCTCGTACTGTTTTCCTGCTGGCCCACACGGGGCGGGCCGCGGCCATCCGCAGCGCCGAGCTCGTGGTCAAGGGCCTGCTGCGCTCGGGGCTGGGGGTGCGGGTGCTGGAGGAGGAGGCCCGCGACCTGCCGCTCCCGGACGACGTGGAGACGGTCAAGGAGGCCACCCCTCAGTGCCTGGACGACTGCGAGCTGCTGATCGTCCTCGGCGGTGACGGCACGCTGCTGCGCGGCGCCGAGTTCGCCCGCGCCTCCGGGGTGCCGATGCTCGGCGTCAACCTCGGCAGCGTGGGCTTCCTCGCCGAGGCCGAGCGGGACGACCTGGAGAAGGTCGTCGACCGCGTGGTGAGCCGGGCGTACGAGGTCGAGGAGCGGATGACCGTCGACGTCGTCGTGCACCGCAACGGCGACATCGTGCACACCGACTGGGCGCTGAACGAGGCGGCCGTGCAGAAGGTGTCCGCGGAGCGGATGCTGGAGGTCGTTCTCGAGATCGACGGCCGGCCGGTGACCGGGTTCGGCTGCGACGGCATCGTGTGCGCGACCCCGACCGGGTCCACCGCGTACGCGTTCTCCGCCGGCGGGCCCGTGGTGTGGCCGGAGGTCGAGGCGCTGCTGATGGTGCCGATCAGCGCGCACGCGTTGTTCGCCAAGCCGCTGGTGACGTCGCCGGACTCGGTGCTGGCGGTGGAGGTGCTGCCGCACGTGCCGCCGGGGGTGCTGTGGTGCGACGGGCGGCGGACGGTCGAGTTGCCCGCGGGGGCCCGGGTGGAGGTCCGGAGGGGGGCTGTGCCGGTCAGGCTGGCCCGCCTGCACCACGCCTCCTTCACCGACCGGCTGGTCGCGAAGTTCGCGTTGCCGGTGTCGGGGTGGCGGGGGGCGCCGCAGTAGCCGTCGCGCCCACACGGCGGGCCGTATGTCGATACGGCCCCGCGCCCCTTGGGGTGTGTCCACTCCCGTGGGTGACATGGGCGGGGCGGTCGCATCCCGCAGCGTGGACCTCGTAAGGTCGGTGTCGTGCTAGAGGAGATGCGGATACGGTCGCTCGGTGTCATCGACGACGCTGTGGTGGAGCTGTCGCCCGGCTTCACCGCCGTCACCGGTGAGACGGGTGCGGGCAAGACCATGGTGGTCACCAGCCTGGGCCTGCTGCTGGGTGGACGGGCGGATGCGGCCCTGGTGCGGATCGGCGCGCGCAACGCCGTGGTCGAGGGACGGATCGCCGTGCCCGAGGGCTCGCCGGCCGTCGTACGCGCCGAGGAGGCGGGGGCCGAGCTCGACGAGGGGACGCTGCTGGTCAGCCGTACCGTCTCGGCGGAGGGACGGTCGCGGGCGCACCTGGGCGGCCGGAGCGTGCCCGTGGGGCTGCTCGCGGAGCTCGCCGACGACCTGGTGGCCGTGCACGGGCAGAGCGACCAGCAGGGCCTGCTGAAGCTGTCCCGGCAGCGCCAGGCGCTCGACCGGTACGCCGGGTACGCGGTCGCCGTGCCGCTCGGCAAGTACGCGGAGGCGTACAAGCGGCTGCGGGCGGTCACCGCGGAGCTGGAGGAGATCACCACCCGTGCGCGGGAGCGGGCCCAGGAGGCCGACCTGCTGCGCTTCGGGCTGGAGGAGATCGCCGCCGTCGAGCCGCGCGCAGGCGAGGACACGGAACTGGCCGAGGAGGCCGAGCGGCTCGGGCACGCCGAGGCGCTCGCGTCGGCCGCCGCCGTCGCGCACGCCGCGCTGGCGGGCAACCCGGAGGACCCGGAGGGCGTGGACGCCGGGACGCTCGTCGCGGGCGCCCAGCGGGCGCTGGAGGCCGTACGGGCCCATGACCCGGCGCTGGCCGCGCTGACCGACCGTATCGGCGAGATCGGCATCCTGCTGCGTGACGTCGCGGGCGAGCTGGCCGGTTACGCCGACGACCTGGACGCGGACCCGCTGCGGCTCGCGGCGGTCGAGGAGCGTCGGGCGGCACTGACCGCGCTGACCCGCAAGTACGGAGAGGACGTCGCCGAGGTGCTGGCCTGGGCGGAGCGCAGCGCCGCGCGCCTCGGCGAGCTGGAGGGCGACGACGAGCGGATCGGCGAGCTGACCGCCGAGCGTGACGCGCTCCGCTCCGAACTGGGCGCGCTCGCGCAGGAGCTGTCGGAGGCGCGGGCGGAGGCGGCGGAGCGGTTCGCGGCGGCCGTGACGGAGGAGCTGGCGTCGCTCGCCATGCCCCACGCGCGCGTGTCGTTCGACATCCGGCAGACCGAGGACCCCGACGGCGTCGAGGTGAACGGGCGCACGGTGGCGTACGGACCCTCGGGCGTGGACGAGGTCGAGCTGCTGCTCGCCCCGCATCCCGGGGCGCCGCCCCGCCCGATAGCCAAGGGTGCCTCCGGAGGTGAACTGTCGCGCGTGATGCTGGCCGTGGAGGTCGTCTTCGCCGGAACCGACCCGGTGCCGACGTATCTCTTCGACGAGGTGGACGCCGGCGTCGGCGGCAAGGCGGCGGTGGAGATCGGGCGGCGTCTTGCCCGGCTGGCGAAGAAGGCGCAGGTCGTCGTCGTCACACACCTGCCGCAGGTGGCCGCGTTCGCCGACCGGCAACTGCTGGTGGAGAAGACCGACGACGGCTCGGTCACCCGGTCCGGCGTGAAGGTGCTCGAAGGCGAGGACCGGGTACGGGAGTTGTCGCGGATGCTGGCCGGCCAGGAGGACTCCGAGACGGCACGGGCGCACGCGGAGGAGTTGCTGGCGACGGCGCGGGCGGACGCCTGACCTTGCCGGACGGTGACGTTCCGTCATCCTTACGGGTGATGTGCCGTCCGATGTGGACCCCGGCGTACGCCCGCGCGTTTCCCGGAACTGCCGTGCGTGCTGGCATGCTTGACGGTGTACGCGGAGGACGCCGCGCGGGCCACCCCTCGGCGGGATCCTTCGGTACGTTCGTCGTGACCGCCCGACCCGAACCAGGAGCCCGGCCACGTGACCCCCGTGAGCAGCCACGCACCGCACGGCCAGTCGCCGCTGCGCACCGTGCAGGTGCTGGGCGGCGGCAACGCCGCCAGCGGCGCGCACGTCCGCTCGCTGGCCGCCGGTCTCGTGGCACGGGGCGTGCGGGTCACGGTGTGCGCCCCCGAAGAGACGGACCGCGCCTACGGCTTCACCGGCGTCGGCGCGGAGCACGTCCATGTGCCCCGCAGCAGCGACCCGGGGTCGGTGGCCGCGCTGCGCGCCGCCTGCTCGGGCGCCGACCTGGTGCACGCGCACGGCCTGCACGCCTCGTTCCGCACGTCCCTGGCGCTCAGCGGACGCGACACGCCCTTCGTCGTCACCTGGCACGACCGGGCACACGCCGAAGGCCCCCGCGCCCACTTCCTGCGCGTGCTGGAGCGGCGGGTCGTCCGCGCGGCCGGCGTGGTGCTGGGCACGACCTCCGCGCTGGTGGACCGGGCCCGCCGCAGCGGGGCGCGTGACGCCCGGCTCGCCGCGGTCTCCCTGCCCGGGCCCCGCAGCGCGCCGGCGTCCGAGGAGGCCGAGCGGCGCACACCCAAGGTCCGGGCCGAACTCGGCGCCGTGGACCGCCCGTTGATCGTCGCCGTCGGCTCCCTGGAACGGCACCGCGGCCTCGACGTCCTGGTCGACGCCGCGCACGCCTGGCAGCGCCTCGACCCGGTGCCGCTCGTGGTGATCGCGGGGGAGGGGCCGCTGCACGGCGAACTGCGGCGCGCCGTCGAGGCGCAGGACCTGCCGGTGCGGCTCGTGGGCCGCCGTGAGGACGCCTTCGACCTGCTCGCCGCGGCCGACGTCGCCGTGCTGCCCAGCCGCAGGGAGGAGGCGCGGTCGGCGTTCGCCCAGGAGGCGCTGCACGCGCGCGTGCCGCTCGTCGCGACCCGGGTGGGCTCCGTCCCCGAACTCGTCGGCGACGCGGCCGAACTCGTGCCGCACGGCAACGCGCGGGCGCTCGCCGACGCCGTGACCCGGCTCCTCGAGGATCCGGAGCACCGGGAGACGCTCGTGCGGCGGGGTGTACGGCAGGCGGCGACGTGGCCGACCGAGGACCAGACGGTCGCCCAGGTGCTCAGCGTCTACGACGAGCTGACCCAGCCCCGGCCGCTGGCCTGACCGCGCTGTCCGCGGGGGCCGTCCGCAGGCGCGCTCAGGGCACGTGACGCCGCGCCCGCAGGGCCAGGCTCAACGTCAGCACCGTCTGCGGGTCGTCGAGGTCGGCGCCCAGCAGCTCCCCGATGCGGGCGAGCCGGTTGTACAGCGTCTGCCGGTTCAGGTGCAGCTCCCGCGCGGTCTCCGCCTTGCGTCCGGCGTGCGCCAGATACGTCTCCAGGGTCGGCAGCAGCGCCGGCCGCGAGCGGCGGTCGTGGTCCAGCACCGGGCCGATCGCCCGCTGCACGAAGTCCGCCAGGTCCGGATGGTCGCGCAGCCGCCACAGCAGCAGGTCGATGTCCAGCCGCCGGGCGTCGTACCAGGGCCGCTCCGGCAGTCCCTGCGCGGCCGTAGCCGTCTCCACCGCGTGCCGCAGTCCCGTCGGCACCGCCGCCCAGTCGCCGGCCGGACCGACCACCACCACGGGCGGCCGCCCGCCAGGACGCAGCATGCCCGCGCGCTCCACCCCGGCGCGCAGCGCGGCCGCCACCCGGTCCGCGACGGACGGCCGCTCCGACTCCGCGCGCAGTGCGAGCAGCAGCGGCACCCGCCCCTCGACCGGCCGCACACCGAGCAGCACCGGCACACCGAGCGACGACAGTTCCTCGCCCACCGCGCGGGCCAGGACCGCCCAGCCGCCGCCCTGCGGGGACAGCGTGTCGCCGAGCCGCATGACCACCGGCAGCAGCGGCCCCCCTCCCGGCTTGAAGCCCAGCACCCGGGCCTGCGCGGGAGCGTCCGCGGCCCCGATCCGGCCCTCGGCGAGGTCGGTGAGGAAGTCGCCGCGGCCGCGCGCCGCCAGTTCCTCCTCCTGGCGGGCCTGCATCAGCACCAGGGCGATGATGCCCGCCGCCCGTTCGGCCGCCATCCGGTGCACCGGCTCCGGCGCGCTGCGCACCGGCAGCAGCACCAGCCGCGCCCGGACGCCTCCGCTGCCGGGCCCCCCGCCGGGCACGTCCACGAGGACCGTGCCGGCCGGCGGGTCGTCGCGCTGCCGCTCGCGCAGCCCCTCCCACACCTGGAGCGGGTCCGCACGCTCGGGGCCCTCGCCGGCCGCGTACAGCAGCCGGCCGTCGGTGGTCTCCAGGAACACGGGGTTGCCGGTGAACCCGGCGAGGATCTCCAGCACCTGCGGCACGCCCCCGCCGCCCAGCAGCGCCTCCGTGCAGCGCCGGTGCACCTCCTCCGCGCGCTGGAGCAGCGCGTAGTGCCCGTTGACGATCTCGGTGTGGATCTCCTCGGTGACCGTGACGAACGGCACCTCGCGGTGGAGCTGCACCAGCGGCAGCCCGGCGGAGCGGGCCGCGTCCACCAGGGCGGCGGGCAGCCGGGTGAAGCGCGGGCCGAGCTCGACCACCAGGGCCGCGATGCCCCGGTCGGCCAGCGTGCGCACGAACGCCCGCTGGTCGGCCGGGCGCGTACCCAGCCCGTAGCCGGTGGTCAGCAGCAGCTCGCCGCCCTTGAGCAGGGAGGCGATGTTGGGCACCTCACCCGCGTGCACCCAGCGCACCGTGCGCCCCAGCCGGTCCGCGCAGGCGACGACCTCGGGGAGGCCGCTGCGCAGCCCGGGCAGCTCCAGGGCGCGCTGCACGGTGATGCCTGTGGGCGGGGGAGTGCCGGCGGTGCTCATGCAGCGGACGGTACCCGGGGGCGTGTCCCCGTCACACGTCCGGCCTGCGCGAACACGCCCGCGCCCCGCCTCCGGACCGGCCGGCGGGCGGGGCGCGGGGCGTCGCCGTCAGCCCCCGTACGCCCCCGACGCCGTCAGGCGCAGGGCCGTGTCGATGAGCGGCACGTGGCTGAACGCCTGCGGGAAGTTGCCGACCTGGCGCTTCAGGCGCGGGTCCCACTCCTCCGCCAGCAGCCCGAGGTCGTTGCGCAGCGCCAGCAGCTTCTCGAACAGCTTCCGCGCCTCGTCCACCCGGCCGATCATGGCCAGGTCGTCGGCCATCCAGAACGAGCAGGCGAGGAACGCGCCCTCGTCGCCGGGCAGGCCGTCGACGCCCTCGTCCATGCCCTCGGTCGGGTAGCGCAGGATGAACCCGTCGGAGGTGGACAGCTCACGCTGGATCGCCTCCACGGTGCCGATCACCCGCTTGTCGTCCGGCGGCAGGAAGCCCACCTGGGGGATCAGCAGCAGGGCCGCGTCCAGCTCCTTGGAGCCGTAGGACTGGGTGAAGGTGTTGCGCTCCTTGTCGTAGCCCTTCTCGCACACGTCGCGGTGGATGTCGTCGCGGAGCTGCTTCCACTCCTCCAGCGGGCCGTCGGCGTCGCCGGACTCGATCAGCTTGATCGTGCGGTCGACGGCCACCCAGGCCATCACCTTGGAGTGCACGAAGTGGCGGCGCGGACCGCGCACCTCCCAGATGCCCTCGTCCGGCTCCTGCCAGTGCTTCTCCAGGTAGCGGATCAGCTTGAGCTGGAGCAGCGAGGCGTAGTCGTTGCGCGCCAGGCCGGTCATGTGGGCCAGGTGGAGGGCCTCGGTGACCTCGCCGTACACGTCGAGCTGGAGCTGATGGGCCGCGCCGTTGCCGACCCGGACCGGGGCGGAGGCCTCGTAGCCGGGCAGCCAGTCCAGCTCCGCCTCGCCGAGCTCGCGTTCCCCGGCGATGCCGTACATGATCTGCAGGTTCTCCGGGTCGCCGGCGACCGCGCGCAGCAGCCACTCACGCCAGGCGCGGGCCTCCTCGCGGTAGCCGGTGCGCAGCAGCGAGGACAGGGTGATCGCCGCGTCACGGAGCCAGGTGTAGCGGTAGTCCCAGTTGCGCACGCCGCCGATGTCCTCGGGCAGCGAGGTGGTCGGCGCGGCGACGATGCCGCCGGTCGGCGCGTAGGTGAGGGCCTTCAGCGTGATCAGGGAACGGATCACGGCCTCGCGGTACGGACCGTGGTACGTACAGTGCTCGACCCACTCGCGCCAGAAGTCCTCCGTGGCCTCCAGGGACTGCTCGGGCTCGGGCAGCGCCGGGGGCTGTTTGTGCGAGGGCTCCCAGGAGATGGTGAACGCCACCCGCTCGCCGGGCGCCACGGTGAAGTCCGAGTACGTGGTCAGGTCCTCGCCGTAGGTCTCGGCGGTGGTGTCGAACCACACGGAGTCCGGGCCGGCGACGGCGACCGTACGGCCCTCGTGCCGGTGCACCCACGGCACCACCCGGCCGTAGGAGAAGCGCATCCGCAGCGCCGAGCGCATGGGGACCCGGCCCGAGACGCCTTCCACGATGCGGATGAGCTGCGGGGCGCCGTCACGCGGGGGCATGAAATCCGTCACGCGGACCGTGCCGCGCCGGGTGTCCCACTCGGATTCCAGGATCAGGGAGTCGCCCCGGTAGTACCGCCGGGTCGCCGCGGGCGGTTCCGCGTCGTCGGCGTGCGCGGGGCCCAGCCGCCAGAATCCGTGTTCCTCGGTCCCCAGCAGCCCGGCGAAGATGGCGTGCGAGTCGAAGCGCGGCAGGCACAGCCAGTCGACCGTGCCGTCCCGGCAGACCAGCGCCGCGGTCTGCATGTCTCCGATGAGTGCGTAGTCTTCGATGCGCCCGGCCACGTGCATCTCCAGTCGAACGGCCACGTCACCCCGCGAGGGGCTGTCGCTAGTGCGGTCAAGGGGGGTATTGCAATGCGTCGTTGAGCTGTGAAGCAAAGCAGTCGCTCGGCCCTACGTGCAAAACGCCAATCTTTGCTCAACGAACTGACGAGCTCACGTTGTTCCGGAACTTACGGGCGGGGGTGGTGCCGTTCGGCCGGCCGGGCTCGGCAGCGAGTGTCCGAGCAGGATACGACGCACGTAGATGATCTGTGTGCCGCTCGCGGCAACGCGGCTCCGCCGAACGAGTGAGCCCCGGGTGAGGATCCCGTGTGGGATACATGCTGCGTGGCCCCCCGTGCGCGGAGCGTGGCCGTCAGCCGTTCCGCCGCGGCGCTGATACGCTGGTAGCCCGTGGACCGGTGGGCGAGAAACCCCGGAACCGCACCCACAGACCGCGACCACGGGAGCCCCCTCTTGGCCATGCCGCCCAAATCAACGACGACCAAGCACATCTTCGTCACCGGGGGTGTCGCCTCCTCGCTCGGCAAGGGGCTGACCGCCTCCAGCCTCGGCATGCTGCTCAAGGCCCGCGGTCTGCGCGTCGTGATGCAGAAGCTCGACCCGTACCTCAACGTCGACCCGGGCACGATGAACCCCTTCCAGCACGGTGAGGTGTTCGTCACCAACGACGGCGCCGAGACCGACCTGGACATCGGCCACTACGAGCGCTTCCTCGACCGCGACCTCGACGGCTCCGCGAACGTCACCACCGGCCAGGTCTACTCCACGGTGATCGCCAAGGAGCGGCGCGGCGAGTACCTGGGCGACACCGTCCAGGTCATCCCGCACATCACCAACGAGATCAAGCACCGCATCCGGCGCATGGCGACCGACGAGGTCGACGTCGTGATCACGGAGGTCGGCGGCACGGTCGGCGACATCGAGTCGCTGCCGTTCCTGGAGACGGTCCGCCAGGTGCGGCACGAGGTCGGCCGCGACAACGTGTTCGTGGTCCACATCTCTCTCCTTCCCTATATCGGCCCCTCCGGTGAGCTGAAGACCAAGCCGACCCAGCATTCGGTGGCGGCGCTGCGCAACATCGGCATCCAGCCCGACGCGATCGTGCTGCGCTGCGACCGCGAGGTCCCCACCGCCATCAAGCGGAAGATCTCGCTGATGTGCGACGTGGACGAGGCCGCCGTCGTGGCCTGCCCCGACGCCCGCTCGATCTACGACATCCCGAAGACCGTGCACGGCGAGGGCCTGGACGCCTACGTGGTCCGCAAGCTGGACCTGCCGTTCCGCGACGTGGACTGGACCACCTGGGACGACCTGCTGGACCGGGTGCACAACCCCGACCACGAGATCACCCTGGCCCTGGTCGGCAAGTACATCGACCTGCCGGACGCCTACCTGTCGGTGACCGAGGCGCTGCGTGCGGGCGGCTTCGCCAACAAGGCCCGCGTCAAGATCAAGTGGGTCACGTCCGACGACTGCAAGACCCCGGCCGGCGCCCAGGCGCAGCTCGGCGACGTCGACGGCATCTGCATCCCCGGCGGCTTCGGCGACCGCGGCGTGCTCGGCAAGGTCGGCGCGATCAAGTACGCCCGCGAGAACAGGATCCCGCTGCTGGGTCTGTGCCTGGGCCTGCAGTGCATCGTGATCGAGGCCGCGCGGAACCTGGCGGACATCTCCGACGCCAACTCCACCGAGTTCGACCCGGCCACCGCCCACCCGGTGATCTCCACCATGGCGGAGCAGCTCGACATCGTGGCCGGCGAGGGCGACATGGGCGGCACCATGCGGCTCGGCATGTACCCGGCCAAGCTGGCCGAGGGCTCCATCGTCCGCGAGGTCTACGACGGCAAGGAGTACGTCGAGGAGCGCCACCGGCACCGCTACGAGGTGAACAACGCCTACCGCGCGGAGCTGGAGAAGAAGGCGGGCCTGGTGTTCTCCGGGACCTCGCCCGACGGCAAGCTCGTCGAGTACGTCGAGTACCCGCGGGACGTCCACCCGTACCTGGTCGCCACCCAGGCGCACCCGGAGCTCCGGTCGCGTCCGACCCGTCCGCACCCGCTCTTCGCCGGGCTGGTGAAGGCCGCGGTGGAGCGGAAGATCTCGCAGTAGCACGCCCAGTTGTACGGTTGCCGGGGTGCGAATCTTCAACGGTTCGCGCCCCGGCCGGCTTTTGGCGGGCAGGCCGGGTACCACCGCATCGGTTCGGAAGGACAGGCATGACGATCAAGGACACCCCGGAGGAGTGGGAGATCCGCGGGACGCAGACCCCCTTCGTCGGCAAGAAGACCTCCGTGCGCACCGACGAGGTCGTCATGCCCGGGGGCGCCGTGGTCCACCGCGACTACCAGGTCCACCCGGGGTCCGTGGCCGTCCTGGCCCTCGACGACGCGGACCGGGCCGTGGTGCTGCGCCAGTACCGGCACCCGGTGCGCCAGAAGCTGTGGGAGATCCCGGCCGGCCTGCTCGACGTGCCCGGCGAGAACCCGCTGCACGCCGCCCAGCGCGAGCTGTACGAGGAGGCGCACGTCAAGGCGGAGGACTGGCGGGTGCTGGCCGACGTGTACACCACGCCCGGCGGCTGCGACGAGGCCGTGCGGATCTTTCTGGCACGGGGGCTGTCCGAGGCCGAGGGCGACCGGTTCGCGGTGGAGGACGAGGAGGCCGACATGGAGCTGGCCCGGGTCCCCGTCGACGAGCTGGTGCGCGGGGTGCTCGCCGGTGACCTGCACAACAACTGCCTGGTGGTGGGCGTGCTGTCACTGGTCGCCGCCCGTTCCGGCGACGGTCTGGACGCGCTGCGTCCGGCGGAGGCGCCGTGGCCGGCCCGGCCGTTCGAGGCGTGACGCCGTACGGTCCGTAACGGACGGCCCCCGGGGGTGAATCCTACGATCTGTTGATCCGATCGAGGGAGTCTCGCCCACCGCGCCGCGCTTCTCACGGCACGTCGCAGAGCGTGAACTAGGCTCTGGAAAACGCCCGTACGGAGACCCGGCGGGCTTGCGCGTGCGGTGGGACGGGAGTGTGGCCCGTGACGGATCAGGCGGTGGACCCGAACGGCGTGCGGCTCCCTCAGGGCGCCCACCCGGAAGGTCGATTCCTGGGCCGAACCAGGGAGCTGAAGGAGCTGCGCGCCGACATCGAGCGCGCCGGGCTCGACACCCTCTCCGGCCGCAAGGCCCCCCGCGCCCGCGTCCTGCTCATCGCGGGACGCCCCGGGTCCGGCCGCTCGGCGCTCGCCGAGGAGCTCGTCCGCCAGGTCGCCGCCGACTATCCGGGCGGCGTCCTGCGCACCCGGCTGAGCGAGCCCGACGGCACCCCCGTGCCCGTCGGGCGCGCCGCCCGCGACCTGCTCGACGCGCTCGGCGAGCCCGCCCCCGCCGGCGCCCCCGAGGACCAGCTCGGCGAGGCGCTGCGCACCGCCCTCGCCGAGCGCCGCGTGGTGCTCCTGCTCGACGACGCCGCCGATGCCGAGCAGGTCGACGCCCTGCTCCCGGACAACCCCGAGTGCCTGGCCGTCGCCGTCTCCTCCGGCCCGCTCACCGGCATCGCCGACGTCCGCCCCTGCACCCTCGGCGGCCTCGACACCAAGTCAGGGGTGGAGCTGCTGTCCCGGTTCACCGGCTCGGTGCGCATCACCGTCGACCCACGGGCGGCCGAACGCCTCGCCGAGCAGTGCCAGGGGCAGCCCGCCGCGCTGGTGCTGGCCGGCGGCTGGCTCGCCGCACGCCCCAAGGCCGCCGTCGCCGACCTGGCCAAGCAACTGCACACGGACCCCGGCGCCGGATCCGTGACCGCCCGGCTGCTGCGGCTGGTGCACGACGCGCTGCCGCAGACCGCCGCCCGCACCCTGCGCCTGCTCGCCCTCGCCCCGGCCGGCCTCGCCGACCCGCACACCGCCGCCGCGCTCACCGGCTGCTCGGTGGAGGCCGCGCACACCACCCTCGACGACTTCGCCGCCCACGGCCTGCTGCACTCGGTCGTCTCCTCCCTGCCGCAGTACCGGGTGCCCGGCTGCCTGCACCGCGAGCTGCTCCGGCTCGCCGAGGACCACGAGCGGCCCGCCGAGCTCCAGCTCGCCCGCGCCCGCATGCTGGAGCGCACCGTACGGCTGCTCCAGTCCTGCCGGGCCATCACCGAGACCGACAGCCCCGAGGCCCGCCAGAAGGTCCTCGCTCTGCCGCGCCCCCTGCGTTTCCCCACGCCCCGCGCCGCCGCCGACTGGCTGCGCCTGCGCCGGCCGGCCCTGCTGGCCGCCGCCCGGCTCGCGGTCGCCGACGGGGAGCTGGACACCCTCGCCCGGCGGCTGATGTCCCAGCTGGTGCGGGCCATGGTCGCCCACTTCGGCACCCGCGCCGCCGCGAGCGACCTCTACGACATCCACAACCTCGTCCTCGACGTCGCCGAGCGCCGCGACCTGCCCCGCGAGCGGGCCGCCGCCCTGCTCAACCTCGGCGACCTCGACGCCCGCACCGGCCGCACCACGGAGGCGCTGGCGCGCTACCGGGCCGCGCTGGACGCCGGACGCGAGGCGAACGACCCCTACGCCACCGGGCGCGCGATGGAATCCGTAGGCGGCGCGCACCTGGAGCTGGGGGACTACGACCGGGCGGCGGACTGGTTCGGCCGCGCCCTCGTCGAGCGCCTCGCCCGCGACGAGCGGTCCGAGGCCGCCCGGCTCCACGGCCGCATCGGCGCCGCCCACACCTACGCGGGCCGCTACGGCGAGGCGATGCGCAACTGGCGCGCGGCCGTCGCCGGGCACCGCAGGGACGGGGACGTGGCCGCGCAGGCGCGGGCGCTGAGCGAACTGGGCCGGGTGCAGGAGTACGCGGGACGGCTGGAGGAGTCGCTGCGCACCTGCCGTGAGGCCGTGGAGTGGGCGCGGCGGGCCGAGGACACCCGGCTGCAGGCCGCGCTGCACCTGCGGCTGGCGGACTCGTACGAGCGTCTCGGCGACCCCGCGTCGGCCGCGCTGCACCGGAGCACGGCCGGGCGCATGCTGGCCGAGGAGGCCCCCGAGGGCGACTCCGAGCCGGAACATGGAGCTAACGCCTGCGAAATCCGTACCGCTTCCGCTGAAGATTGATGCAATGGAAGGCTAGACAGCGGGAACACCTTCATTAGACTGGCTCTGCCGCACCATCTCCTGCGGTCTCTCCCGGTGTGCCCGTGCGTGCCCGGGTATGTGTAGTGATATCCCATACCTTCTGAGCCAAGGACCGTGATCGACGTGAAGGTCGGCATCCCCCGCGAGGTCAAGAACAACGAGTTCCGGGTGGCCATCACCCCCGCCGGCGTGCACGAGCTCGTGCGCCACGGCCATCAGGTCGTCATCGAGCGCGGCGCCGGTGTCGGCTCCTCGATCCCGGACGGCGAGTACATCGCCGCGGGCGGTCAGATCCTGGACACCGCCGACGAGGTCTGGGCCGCCGCCGACCTGCTGCTCAAGGTCAAGGAGCCGGTCGCGGAGGAGTACCACCGCCTGCGCAAGGACCAGACGCTCTTCACCTACCTGCACCTGGCCGCGTCCAAGGAGTGCACCGACGCCCTGCTGGAGTCCGGCACCACCGCCATCGCCTACGAGACCGTCGAGCTGCCCGGCCGGGCGCTGCCGCTGCTCGCCCCGATGTCCGAGGTCGCGGGCCGGCTCTCCACCCAGGTCGGCGCCTACCACCTGATGCGCGCCCACGGCGGCCGCGGAGTGCTGCCCGGCGGCGTCCCCGGCGTGCTGGCCGGCCGCGCGGTCGTCATCGGCGCCGGAGTCTCCGGCTGGAATGCCGCGCAGATCGCCATCGGCATGGGCTTCCACGTGACCCTGCTCGACAAGGACATCAACAAGCTCAAGGAGGCCGACAAGGTCTTCGGCACGCGCATCCAGACCGTCGTCTCCAACTCCTTCGAGCTGGAGAAGGCCTGCCTGGAGGCCGACCTCGTGATCGGCGCCGTGCTGGTGCCGGGCGCCAAGGCGCCGAAGCTGGTCAGCAACGAGCTGGTCTCCCGGATGAAGGCCGGAAGTGTCCTTGTCGACATCGCGATCGACCAGGGCGGCTGCTTCGAGGACTCCCGTCCGACCACGCACGCCGAGCCGACCTTCAAGGTCCACGAGTCGGTCTTCTACTGCGTCGCCAACATGCCCGGCGCGGTGCCCAACACCTCGACCTACGCGCTCACCAACGCCACGCTGCCGTACATCGTCGAACTCGCCGACCGTGGCTGGGTGGAGGCGCTGCGCCGCGACCCGGCGCTCGCCAAGGGTCTCAACACCCATGACGGCAAGGTCGTTTACAAGGAGGTCGCCGAGGCGCACGGCCTCGAGCACGTGGAGCTCGCCTCGCTGCTCGGCTGATCCGCGCACGGCGTTAAGTCGACCAAGTCACGGACCCGCAAAGGCGATACGTCAACTCGGGGCGTCAACGCCTCGCACCAGGCCGGACCTTGCGTGCCAAGGTCCGGCCGGATGTGTGTATGGTCACGTCCTGGTTCAGGGGCAACTCGCCTCGAACGTAACCGTTCTACCGATTCGTACACCCGTGAATCCTGCCGTGCGACGGCTGTACGCCCTTGACAGAGGGGTGTTTCATTACCGACACATCGTGCCGGGTCCGGCGGATTGTGTTGCTGCGGACGGCCGACACGCCATAGAGTCGCCAACCGTCGGCATGGTGCCACGCTGACCTGTCTAGAAGTTTCCTGGTCACCAAGGAGGTAAGACGACTTGTGAATGAGTCGACATTTACTCCCGGGGGTGGTCAACCAGGAATGCCTGCGCCGGGCCAGGGGTCCGCGGGATTCGCTGCTGTCGGCTCCGTCGCTGTGCGCACCTTCGCAGCCCACCAGAGTCACGCAACTCCAGGAGTGACTCACCCAGCACACCAGAGCATGGATGGCCATCACGTGAACGCCATGGCCGGCGACGGAAGTGGCGCGCCCCACAACCATTTCGCCGACTACGACGAACTGCCCGAGGGGCACTTCTACGACCCCGACGCCGAGTACGAGCCCGATCCGGAGTACGCGGCCACGCTCGCGCCCGACGCGGCACGCCAGCGCCGTGAGCGCATCGGCCCGACCGGACGCCCGCTGCCGTACTTCCCGATCCCGGGCCCGCTGACCGACCACGGCCCCGCGAAGATCATCGCGATGTGCAACCAGAAGGGCGGCGTCGGCAAGACCACGTCGACCATCAACCTGGGCGCCGCGCTCGCGGAGTACGGACGCCGGGTGCTGCTCGTCGACTTCGACCCGCAGGGCGCGCTGTCGGTCGGACTCGGCGTCAACCCGATGGAGCTCGACCTCACCGTCTACAACCTGCTCATGGAGCGGGGCATGGCGGCCGACGAGGTGCTGCTGAAGACCGCGGTCCCCAACATGGACCTGCTGCCCAGCAACATCGACCTGTCGGCGGCCGAGGTCCAGCTCGTCAGCGAGGTCGCGCGCGAGTCGACGCTGCAGCGGGCGCTGAAGCCGCTGATGGACGACTACGACTACATCGTGATCGACTGTCAGCCTTCGCTCGGCCTGCTCACCGTCAACGCGCTCACCGCGGCGCACAAGGTGATCGTGCCGCTGGAGTGCGAGTTCTTCGCGCTGCGCGGTGTCGCCCTGCTGACCGAGACCATCGAGAAGGTCCAGGAGCGGCTCAACCCGGAGCTGGAGCTCGACGGGATCCTCGCCACCATGTACGACTCGCGCACGGTGCACAGCCGTGAGGTGCTCGCGCGGGTGGTGGAGGCGTTCGACGACCACGTCTACCACACGGTCATCGGACGCACGGTCCGCTTCCCGGAGACCACGGTCGCCGGTGAGCCGATCACCACGTACGCGTCCAACTCCGTCGGCGCCGCCGCCTACCGTCAGCTCGCCAGGGAGGTGCTCGCCCGGTGTCACGCCGAGTGAGTCTGCCGGGGGCCGACGAACTCTTCCGTACGACAGGGGGGACGGCGCTCCAGCCGTCCACCCCCAGGCGCGGCGGCGACGCCCGGGTCCCCGCACCCGCGGCGGAGGGCGACGCGGCAGCGGCCGTCCACGAGGACGCGCCGCAGTCGGTGCCCGTGCAGGGCGGCGACGGCGAGGGCACGGAGCACGCCGCGGCGGACGTGGAGCCCGCCGAGGCCGGGGAGTCCCGCAGCCGGGGGGCCGCGGGCGCCGGACGGCGCGCGGCGGTGGCCGGCGACGGCGCGGCCGCCGCGCCCCCGCGCAAGCGGGGACGGCCCGCGGCACGGCGGCCCAGCGGCCGCGAGCGGCACGACGAGAAGATCACCGTGTACGTCTCCGCCGAGGAGCTGATGGACCTCGAGCACGCGCGTCTGGTCCTGCGCGGTGAACACGGCCTCGCCGTCGACCGCGGGCGTATCGTCCGCGAGGCGGTCGCCGTGGTCCTCGCGGACCTGGAGAGCCGGGGGGACGCCAGCATCCTCGTACGACGCCTGCGGGGACGGTAGCGATAGCCTGCGGGGGCCATGACCTCGAACGACGCAGCCGCCCCCGCGCCTCGCCGCCGCCCCTTGGGCCGCGGCCCGGCGACGTCCGCGGACGCGGCGCCTCCCCTCACCGGGGAGGCGGCCGCGCGGGACGACTCGGCCGAGGCTGCGCCTGCTGTCACGCCGGAGGCGCCCGCCGTAACGGTCCCCGCCTCCGGGAACGCGGCGGCCCGGCCCGAACGGACGGTTGAGCAGGCCGCGTCTGCCGACGGGGCCGCGCCCCCAGGTGCGGTGCTCACGGACTCGGGCGGTGCGCTCGCCGATGAGCGGCGGGTGGTCGGCGGCGAGGAAGCGGCCGTGGCCGGGAAGCCGGCCGAGCCGGGCGGCGCGTTCGGTGATGCGGGCGGGCGTCCCGCCGACGTCGGCGGGCCCTCCCAGGAGGCGGGTTCGCCCGGTGCCGCGGCCGGGGGCGACTTCGGGGACGGGCGGTTCAAGGTCCGGCTGGCGAACTTCGAGGGGCCCTTCGACCTGCTCCTGCAGCTGATCGCCAAGCACAAGCTGGACGTCACCGAGGTCGCCCTGTCCAAGGTGACGGACGAGTTCATGGCGCACATCCGGGCCCTGGGGCCCGACTGGGACCTCGACGAGACGACCGAGTTCCTCGTGGTCGCCGCCACCCTGCTCGATCTGAAGGCGGCCCGGCTGCTGCCCGCCGCCGAGGTGGAGGACGAGGCCGACCTCGCCCTGCTGGAGGCGCGCGACCTGCTGTTCGCGCGGCTGCTGCAGTACCGCGCGTACAAGCAGATCGCCGACATCTTCAGCCGCAGGCTGGACGACGAGGCGCGCCGGTTCCCCCGTACCGTCGGGCTGGAGCCGCACCATGCCGAGCTGCTGCCCGACGTGGTCATCAGCATCGGGCCCGAGAGGTTCGCCGAACTCGCGGTCAAGGCGATGCAGCCCAAGCCCAAGCCGCAGGTGTACGTGGACCACATCCACGCGCCGCTGGTCAGCGTGCAGGAGCAGGCCGGGATCGTCGTCGCGCGGCTCAAGGAGCTGGGCGAGGCCAGTTTCCGGGCGCTGGTCGAGGACACCGACGACACCCTGACCGTCGTCGCCCGCTTCCTCGCCCTGCTGGAGCTGTACCGGGAGAAGGCCGTCGCCCTCGACCAGGAGACCGCGCTGGGCGAGCTGACGGTGCGCTGGACCGGCGGTGACGGGGACGCCGTGGCCGCGGTCACCGACGAGTTCGACCGGCCGCCCGAGCAGCCCCAGGAGGAGAGGACACCGTGAGCGAGGACACGAGCGGGGCCCCGGCAGGGGCCGGCGGGGTCGCGGAGCTCGAGCTGAAGCCGGCTCTGGAGGCCGTGCTCATGGTCGTGGACGAGCCCGCGACCGAGGAGCATCTGGCGAAGGTACTGGAGCGGCCGAAGCGGCAGGTCGCCGACGCCCTGCGGGAGCTGGCCGACGAGTACACCGTCCAGGGCCGCGGCTTCGAGCTGCGCCGGGTCGCCGGCGGCTGGCGGTTCTACACCCGCCCCGAGTACGCCGCGGCCGTCGAGGGCTACGTGCTGGACGGCCAGCAGGCCCGCCTCACCCAGGCCGCCCTGGAGACCCTCGCGGTCGTCGCGTACCGCCAGCCGGTCAGCCGCAGCAGGGTCTCCGCGGTGCGCGGGGTCAACTGCGACGGCGTGATGCGCACCCTCCTCCAGCGGGGTCTGATCGAGGAGGCGGGCACGGAACCCGAAACAGGTGCGATCCTGTACACGACGACGAACTACTTCCTGGAACGGATGGGCCTGCGCGGTCTGGACGAGCTCCCGGAGCTCGCGCCCTTCCTCCCGGAGGCGGAGGCGATCGAGGCCGAGACCCAGGAAGGGGTGCCGTCGTTCGATCCGGACGCCCCGGACCCGGACGACGGCGCGCACGACGAACACGCCTGACACGACGACGACGGAAAACTGATGCGAAGCAGCGGCAGCGGAAAGAGCGGCGGGCGCGGTAACAACCGCGGCGCCGGCAACAACAGGGACCAGAAGCAGGGGCAGGGTCGCCCCCGCAAGCCCCGCCCCGAGGAGCGCCGCTACGACGTGGGCCCCGGGGCCACCAAGGACGGACCGAAGTCCGGCCGCGGTGGCGCCAGGCCGTCGTCCGGCAAGGGCGGCGGCCGTACCGCCCCCGCGCGCTCGCGGGAGTACGAGACCCGGATCGAGGAGCGCAACCGCGACCGGTACGCCGGCCGCAAGGACGTGAAGCTCCCGAAGACCTTCCCCGGCGCCGAGCAGGAGGGCGAGCGGCTGCAGAAGGTGCTCGCCCGGGCCGGCTACGGCTCGCGGCGCGCCTGCGAGGAGCTGATCGACCAGGCACGGGTCGAGGTCAACGGCGAGATCGTGCTGGAGCAGGGCAAGCGGGTCGACCCGGAGAAGGACGAGGTCAAGGTCGACGGCCTGACCGTGGCGACGCAGTCGTACCAGTTCTTCTCCCTGAACAAGCCCGCCGGGGTCGTTTCCACCATGGAGGACCCGGAGGGGCGTCAGTGCCTCGGTGACTACGTCACCAACCGCGAGACCCGGCTCTTCCACGTCGGCCGGCTCGACACCGAGACCGAGGGCGTCATCCTGCTCACCAACCACGGCGAGCTGGCGCACCGGCTGACCCACCCCAAGTACGGGGTGAAGAAGACCTACCTCGCGCACATCGTCGGGCCCATCCCGCGTGACCTGGGCAAGCGGCTCAAGGACGGCATCCAGCTCGAGGACGGGTACGCCCGCGCCGACCACTTCCGGGTGGTGGAGCAGACCGGCAAGAACTACCTGGTCGAGGTGACCCTGCACGAGGGCCGCAAGCACATCGTGCGCCGCATGCTCGCGGAGGCCGGCTTCCCGGTCGACAAGCTGGTGCGCACCGCCTTCGGCCCGATCACCCTGGGCGACCAGAAGTCGGGCTGGCTGCGGCGGCTGTCGAACACCGAGGTCGGCATGCTGATGAAGGAGGTCGACCTCTAGGGCCTGCTCCGGGCCCGAGAGGCTTGTGCTTCCACCCTCCACCCCCTTTAATGGTCACACCGACTATTAAAGGGGGTGGAGGTCGTCGTGGACGGCTACGACAAGCACGCCTTCGAGCCCTTCGCCGTGACCGTCGACCTCGCGGTGTTCACGATCCGCGAGGCCGCGCTGCACGTCCTGCTGGTCGAACGCGGCCAGGAGCCGTACGCCGGCCGCTGGGCGCTGCCCGGGGGCTTCCTGCGGCCCGACGAGTCCGCGGAGCGCGCCGCCCGGCGCGAACTGGGGGAGGAGACCGGCCTGACCGACGTCACCGGTCTGCATCTGGAGCAGCTGCGCACCTACAGCGAGCCGGGCCGGGACCCCCGGATGCGGGTGGTGTCCGTCGCCTTCGCCGCGCTGCTGCCCGACGCCCCCGAGGCGCACGGCGGCGGCGACGCGGCCCAGGCCCGCTGGACCCGGTACGAGGCGGTACGGGACCTCGCCTTCGACCATGACCAGATCCTGGCCGACGCGCGGGACCGGATCGGCGCCAAGCTCGAGTACACCGGACTCGCCACCGCCTTCTGCCCGCCGGAGTTCACCCTCGGCGAGCTCCAGCAGGTCTACGAGACCGTCTGGGGCACGGCCCTGGACCGCCCCAACTTCCGGCGCAAGGTCCTCGCCACCCCCGGCTTCGTCGAAGCGGTTCCCGGCGCCGCGCGCCTCACCGGCGGCCGGGGCAAACCCGCCGCGCTCTACCGCGCGGGCACCGCCGCCGCCCTCCACCCGCCGCTGCTCCGGCCCGCCCCGGAAGGACGTCCCGCATGACCACGACCGCCGTCACCAAACGCGCCGCGACCGGAGCGCTCACCGGACTCGCCCTCGGGGACGCGCTGGGCTTCCCCACCGAGTTCAAGGACGTCCCCTCCATCCTCGCCGCCTACGGCGACTGGCGTTCCCTGGACCTGCCGAAGCCGGCGATCGTCACCGACGACACCCAGATGACCCTCGCCCTCGGGAGGGGCCTGCGCACCGCCATGGACCGGGGGACGCTCGGCCCGAAGCGCCTGGAGCGCCCGGTGCGCGAGGAGTTCGTGGAGTGGTGGCGCTCCCCGGAGAACAACCGCGCCCCCGGCAACACCTGCCTGCGCGCCTGCCACCTGCTGTCGCGCGACGAACGGCCCTGGCAGGACGCCAGCCAGATCCACTCCAAGGGCTGCGGCGCCAACATGCGCGTCGCCCCCGTCGGGCTGGCGCCCGGCCTCACCGACGAACAGCGCGCCGGCGCGGCACAGTTGCAGTCCGCCCTCACCCACGGCCACCCGACCGCGCTGGCCGCCTCCGACCTCACCACGCACGCCGTACGGCTGCTCGCCGAGGGCGCCGAACCGACCGGCCTGATCGGGCTGTTGCGCTCCTACGCCTACGAGAACCGCACCCGCTACCACGAGTTCTGGCTCGGCGACCTGTGGACCCGCTCCCAGGACCCCTCCCCGGAGCACTTCATCGCCCGCGGCTGGGACGAGTGCCTGGAGATCCTGGGCCGCCTCCAGGAAGCCGTGCGCACCGTCTCCCCGGAGACCGACCCGTGCAGGGCCACCGGCGAGGGCTGGATCGCCGAGGAGGCCATGGCGACCGGCCTGCTCTGCTTCCTCCTCTTCGTCGACGAGCCCCTGACGGCCCTGCGCCGCGCCGCCTGCACCTCCGGCGACTCCGACTCCATCGCCTGCCTCGCCGGGGCCTTCGCGGGCGCCTACCTGGGCGCGGACGCCTGGCCCGCCGACTGGGCGGACCGCATCGAGTACCGCGACGAACTGCTGGCCCTCGGCGCGCTCTGGGACGCTTGAGCGATGACCGACACCCTCGAACTCGACCTGCGCCCGGTGATCGCACAGCAGCCCGACCCGGTGCTGTTCGCCACGGTCTCCGGCGCGCACCTGTACGGCTTCCCGTCCCGTGACTCGGACGTGGACCTGCGGGGCGCCCACCTGCTGCCGGCCGCCGCCCTCGTCGGACTGCGCGAACCGGACGAGACCCGCTCCAGGATGTGGGTGCGGGACGGCGTCGAGATGGACCTGGTCACCCACGACCTGCGCAAGTTCGTCCGCCTGATGCTGCGGCGCAACGGCTACGTGCTGGAACAGCTGCTCTCCCCGCTGGTCGTGCACACCACCGAGGCCCACCGGGAACTGGTCGCCCTGGCGCCCGGGGTGCTCACCAGCCACCACGCCCACCACTACCGGGGGTTCGCGGGCACCCAGTGGCGGCTGTTCGAGAAGACCGGCGAGCTGAAACCGCTGCTGTACACCTTCCGGGTACTGCTCACCGGCATCCACCTGATGCGGGCCGGGGAGGTTCGGGCGCATCTGCCCACGCTGGCCGGGGAGGTGCCGGAGGCCCCGGCGTACCTGCCGGAGCTGATCGACGCCAAGGCGGAGCGGGAGCACGGGGGTGCCGACGTCGACCACGACCGGGTGCGGGGCGACGTGGAGCGGCTGCACGGGGTGCTGGACGCGGCACGGGCCGCGTCAGGCCTGCCCGACGCACCCGGGGGACACGACGCCCTGCACGACCTTCTCGTCCGGGTACGGCTGGAGGGCTGACGCGCGACGGGTGCGGACCAGGAAGTCCTCCACGCGGCGCCGGTCGGGCTCCTCCGGGAGCGGGCTGCGCGCCGCCGCCTCCTCGGCCTCCCGTACCAGGCGGTTCATGCGGGCCTCCGCCTCGGCCCACGGCACCTCGCCGCGCTTCACCTCCAGCAACTCCTCGCGCCGGTCGCCCACGTCCACCGTGAGGACGCCCGTGCGCAGCAGGTCGCCGGCGGTCATCAGCAGGCGGAGCAGGTGCATGGCGTGCTTCCAGCGCGGGGCGCCGTGGGTGCGGACGTCGGCGTCCAGCTTGCGGCGCTGGCCGTGGGCGTACCGGACGAACGTCTCGTGAACCCTGCGGGAGAGGAACGCGCCGCGCAGCGCCAGCAGCTCGCGGCCGGTGGCGTCGGCGTACTCCACCAGCGGGGAGTGCAGGCACTCCAGGATGTTGGGATTGCCGCGCAGTGCCAGCTCGCAGAAGCGCTCCAGTTCCCAGCTGAACTGCTCATCCGCCGGCCCCTCGACGTGCGTGGGCGGCTTCTCGAAGCGCCAGAAGAGGGGAGTGGGCGCCAGGAACACGCCCCTGCGGTCGGTGTCGCTGGCCTCCGTGGCCAGACCGAAGGCACGCGAGCCCATCACACAGGCGTAGATCGTGTGGTCCGTGACCAGGCTCTCGGGACGCATGCCGGGGAGCGTACGCGGTGGATCACGCCCGGCGGATCGTATTTCCGTCCACCGTGATCCGCTCCTCGGGCAGCGGCCGGGTCGCCGGGCCCCGCTCCACCGAGCCGTCGGCGACACGGAAGCGGCTGCCGTGGCAGGGGCAGTTGATCGTGCCGTCCGCGACCTCGGAGACCAGGCACCTCTGGTGCGTGCAGATCGCCGAGAACGCCTTGAACCGGCCCTCCTCGGGCTGGGTGACCACGATCTCCTCCGCCCCGAGGATCCTGCCCCCGCCCACCGGGACGTCCGCCACCGGCAGCAGCGCCTGCCCCGGTGATCCCTCCGTGTCCGGGGACTCGCCGTCCCCGCCCGAACCGCAGCCTGCCGTCAGCGCCGCCGCTCCCGATGCGAGCAGGACGGTGCGCCGCGTCGCCCGTGTGGTCATCCGGTCCCTCCCTGGATCGCCGTCGCCGCATCCTGACACCGATAACGGCACGGAGGAAGCAATACCGGCGAAACGTCACCCGAGGTGCATACCGGACGTCTCAGCGGGCGGGCGTCCCGCACCGGTACGGCCCGCGCCTGACTACGCTGGACGACCGAACAGCCTTTACGCACGTGAGCGAGGAGCATCGTCGTGGCGGTACGCGCGGTCAGGGGGGCCGTCCAGTTGGAACGGGACGAGGCCGGACACATGGAGGAGCAGGTGGGAGCCCTGCTCACCGCGGTGCTGGAGCGCAACGGACTGCACAGCGACGACCTGATCAGCATCTGGTTCACGGCCACGCCCGACCTGCGCTGCGACTTCCCGGCCGCCGCCGCCCGCAAGCTGGGCATCGTCGACGTGCCCCTCATCTGCGCGCAGGAACTCGACATCGACGGCGCCATGCCCCGCGTGGTCCGCCTCCTCGCGCACATCGAATCGGACCGGCCCCGGTCCGACATCGCCCATGTCTACCTCGGCGCCGCGGCCGCCCTCCGCAAGGACATCGCCCAGTGAGAACCGCCCTCGTCATCGGCACCGGACTGATCGGCACGTCCGCCGCCCTCGCCCTGTCCCAGCGGGGCGTCGCCGTCCACCTCGCCGACCACGACCCCGAGCAGGCCCGCACCGCCGCCGCCCTCGGCGCCGGCACCGACGAGGCGCCCGACGGGCCCGTGGACCTCGCCGTCGTCGCCGCTCCGCCCGCCCACGTCGCCGACGTGCTCGCCGACGCGATGCGGCGCGGCGTCGCCCGCGGCTACATCGACGTCGCCAGCGTCAAGGGCGGCCCCCGCCGTGAGCTCCAGGCGCGCGGACTCGACCTCACCCCCTACCTCGGCACCCACCCCATGTCCGGCCGGGAGAAGTCCGGCCCGCTGGCCGCCACCGGCGACCTCTTCGAGGGCCGCCCCTGGGTGCTCACCCCCACCCGCGACACCGACACCGAGGTCCTCAACCTCGCCCTGGAACTGGTGTCGCACTGCCGTGCCGTGCCGGTCGTCATGGACGCCGACGCCCACGACCGCGCCGTGGCCCTCGTCTCCCACATGCCGCACCTGGTGTCCAGCATGGTCGCCGCCCGCCTGGAGAACGCCGACGAGGCCGCCGTACGGCTGTGCGGCCAGGGCATCCGCGACGTGACCCGGATCGCCGCCTCCGACCCGCGGATGTGGATCGACATCCTCTCCGCCAACCCCGGACCCGTCGCCGACCTGCTCACCGACGTCGCCGCCGACCTGGAGGAGACCGTCCGCGCCCTGCGCGCCCTGGAGTCCTCCGACGAGCACAAGCGCCGCGAGGGCGTCACCGGCATCGAGGACGTGCTGCGCCGCGGCAACGCCGGCCAGGTCCGAGTCCCCGGCAAGCACGGCTCCGCCCCACGCGTCTACGACACCGTCGCGGTGCTCATCGACGACCAGCCGGGCCAGCTCGCCCGTATCTTCGCCGACGCCGAGCGCGCCGGGGTCAACATCGAGGACGTCCGCATCGAGCACGCCACCGGACAGCAGGCCGGCCTCATCCAGCTCATGGTCGAGCCCAAGGCCGCCCCGGTCCTCACGGCCGCGCTGCGGGAGCGGGGCTGGGCGATCCGTCAGTGACACCCGTCTCCCCGCCCGCCCCCGCGGGCGAGGGAGGCGTCCGCATGTCGGAGGGGTTCCCGGGAGCCAGTAATCTGGTGCGGGGCGTGTCCACGCCCCGCACACCCCACCCCACCGCACCAGGAAGGTGTTCCTCCGTGGAAAACGGCGCCGCCGAGCCCGTGATCGTCGCCATCGACGGTCCCTCCGGCACGGGCAAGTCGAGCACGTCGAAGGCCGTGGCGGCGCAGCTCGGCCTGAACTACCTGGACACCGGCGCCCAGTACCGGGCGATCACCTGGTGGATGGTGACCAACGGCATCGACATAGCGGACCCGTCCGCGATCGCCGCCGCGGCCGCCAAGCCGGAGATCCTCTCCGGCACCGACCCCGCGAACCCGACCATCACCGTCGACGGCGTGGACGTGTCCGGCCCGATCCGCGAGCAGGACGTCACCTCCAAGGTCAGCGCGGTCAGCGCGGTGCCCGAGGTGCGCGCCCGGATCACGGAGCTGCAGCGTGCCATCGCCGCCTCCGCCGTCACCGGCATCGTCGTCGAGGGCCGCGACATCGGCACGACGGTGCTCCCCGACGCCGACCTGAAGATCTTCCTCACCGCCTCCCCGGAGGCCCGCGCCGCCCGCCGCAGCGGTGAGCTCAAGGGCGCCGATCTGCACACCACCCGCGAGGCCCTGATCAAGCGGGACGCGGCCGACTCCAGCCGCAAGACCTCCCCGCTGGCCAAGGCCGACGACGCGGTCGAGGTGGACACCACCGACCTCACCCTGCAGCAGGTCGTCGAGTGCGTCGTCACCCTCGTCGAGGAGAAGCGGGCGGGGAAGTGACCGACGTTCCCTCGATGCGGGGCGCCGAGGTCGGACGGCGCATCGGCGTCGGCCTGATGTACGGGCTGTGGAAGCCGCGGGTGCTGGGCTCCTGGCGGGTCCCCGCGTCCGGCCCGGTGATCCTCGCCGTGAACCACTCGCACAACATAGACGGCCCCATGGTCATGGGCGTGGCGCCCCGGCCGACGCACTTCCTGATCAAGAGGGAGGCTTTCGTCGGCCCCCTCGACCCCTTCCTGACCGGCATCGGCCAGGTCAAGGTCGACCGGCACTCCACCGACCGCACGGCGATCGCGCGGGCGCTGGGCGTGCTGGAGCAGGGCGGCGTCCTCGGCATCTTCCCCGAGGGCACCCGCGGCGAGGGCGACTTCGCCTCGATCCGCGCCGGGCTCGCGTACTTCGCGGTGCGCAGCGGGGCGCCGATCGTGCCGGTGGCCGTCCTGGGAAGTTCCGACCGGCCCGGCCGGTTGATAAAGGCACTGCCCCCGCTGCGCTCCCGCGTCGACGTCGTCTTCGGCGACCCGTTCGACGCGGGCGACGGCAGCGGAAGACGTACGCGCAAGGCGCTCGACGAGGCCACGGCACGCATCCAGAAGCAGCTCACGGCCCACCTGGAAAACGCCAGGCGTCTCACCGGCCGCTGAGCGACACTTTGAGTAGTGGATCTCCGCCCCGCGGGGCTCCACCGATCACCACGATGAACGACGAGGTACGGACTTCATGAACGACCACATCGAGCCCGGCGGCTCGGACGCGCACGACGCTGCGCACGAGCACGATCACGGGGCGCTGGGCGATGCCGAGTTCGCGGAGTTCATGGAGCTCGCCGCGGAGGAGGGCTTCGACCTCGAGGACGTCGAGGGCGCCATCGAGGCTGCGGGCCACGGCCCGCTCCCGGTGCTCGCCGTCGTCGGCCGTCCGAATGTCGGCAAGTCGACCCTGGTGAACCGGATCATCGGCCGCCGTGAGGCGGTCGTCGAGGACAAGCCGGGCGTCACCCGCGACCGGGTCACCTACGAGGCCGAGTGGGCGGGCCGCCGCTTCAAGGTCGTCGACACCGGCGGCTGGGAGCAGGACGTCCTCGGCATCGACGCCTCGGTCGCCGCCCAGGCCGAGTACGCCATCGACGCCGCCGACGCGGTCGTCTTCGTGGTGGACGCCAAGGTCGGCGCCACCGACACCGACGAGGCCGTCGTGCGCCTGCTGCGCAAGGCGGGCAAGCCGGTCGTGCTGTGCGCCAACAAGGTGGACGGCCCGAGCGGCGAGGCCGACGCGGCCTACCTGTGGTCCCTGGGCCTGGGCGAGCCGTACCCGGTCTCCGCGCTGCACGGCCGCGGCACCGGCGACATGCTGGACCAGGTCCTCGAGGTGCTGCCCGAGGCGCCCGCGCAGACCTTCGGCACGGCCGTCGGCGGCCCGCGCCGCGTCGCCCTGATCGGCAGGCCCAACGTCGGCAAGTCCTCGCTGCTGAACAAGGTCGCGGGGGAGGAGCGTGTCGTCGTCAACGAACTCGCCGGCACCACCCGCGACCCGGTCGACGAGATGATCGAACTGGGCGGCAAGACCTGGAAGTTCGTCGACACGGCCGGCATCCGCAAGCGGGTCCACCTCCAGCAGGGCGCCGACTACTACGCCTCGCTGCGCACCGCCGCGGCCGTCGAGAAGGCGGAGGTCGCCGTCGTCCTCATCGACGCCGCCGAGTCCATCTCCGTGCAGGACCAGCGCATCGTCACCATGGCCGTCGAGGCGGGCCGCGCGCTCGTGCTGGCCTTCAACAAATGGGACACCCTCGACGAGGAGCGCCGCTACTACCTGGAGCGGGAGATCGAGACGGAGCTCGGCCAGGTCGCCTGGGCGCCGCGGGTCAACGTCTCGGCGCGCACCGGCCGACACATGGAGAAGCTGGTGCCGGCGATCGAGACGGCGCTGGCGGGCTGGGAGACCCGTGTCCCGACGGGCCGCCTGAACGCCTTCCTCGGCGAGCTGGTCGCCGCCCACCCTCACCCGGTGCGGGGCGGCAAGCAGCCGCGCATCCTGTTCGGCACCCAGGCCGGCACCAGGCCGCCGCGGTTCGTGCTGTTCGCCTCGGGCTTCATCGAGGCGGGCTACCGGCGCTTCATCGAGCGCCGGCTGCGTGAGGAGTTCGGCTTCGAGGGCACGCCGATCCACATCTCGGTGCGGGTGCGGGAGAAGCGCGGACGCAAGAAGTAGCCGGACACGGCGAAGGGGCGGTCCCGATCACGGGGCCGCCCCTTCGCCATGTCCGTCAGACGCCGCTTCGGGGTGCCGGGGGCAGCCCGGCCGGCACATGGTGCATCTCGTTGGTCCCGCGCCCCACCGGGCTCACGCGCTGCCACTGCGGCGGCTCCGCGGCGGGCCGGACGAGGGACGCGCCGAACGACCCGGGACTGTGGTCACGGTACGCGCCCGTACCGTGCGGGATGTTCCCGAAGGCGGTGAAGCCCCAGTCCTCCTCACCGCTGCGGTCGCCCGGCAGCGTACGGAAGGACTTGACGTACTCGGCGTAGAGAGCGTCGTAGATCGGCGTGGCCGAGTGGCCGCTCCGGGAGTCCTGCGCCGGGCGCACGGGTGCGGGGACCGAGGCGAGGGACTGGCGGCGGGGAGCGTCATATGCGTGCACGTATCTCCAAACGACCCCGTGCCACAAGGGATGCGGCCCGCCCCGGGTTTTCGCAGGCCGCACCGCCGGAACGCACTGTCGGCCGGCGCACGACGGAAGACGCCCCGCCTCAGATCCCGGCCAGCGGCAGCGCCGCGGCCACCAGCTTCCCGTGGGCCGCGGCCTTGTCCAGCGCGTCCCGCATCAGGTCCTCCCGGGGCTGACGCCCGACGGACCCCACCGGCGCGGCGAACATCAGCACCTGCTGGTGCTTGTTCGCCGCCGCCCGCCACCCGTCGGTGACCTGCAGCGGCTGGTGCGCCTGCCACCAGGCGACGGGGCGGCCGCCGTTCGGGTTCGGCTGGAGCACGGCGTGCAGCTGCCCCGCCGCGAGCAGCACCGACCACCCGTGCAGCACGGGCGGCACGGCGGCCAGCTCGGTCAGCGGCATGAAGCCCTGCTCGATCAGCAGCGGCAGGAAGTCGTCGCCGGACCCGACGGTGCCGGGCCGGGCGACAGGGGCGGTCGGCTCGACCACGAGCGCCGGGTGCAGCTCGTTCTGGATCAGCACCAGCCCGCTGGTCACCCCCAGCACGGCCTGCTCGGGTACGAGGTTCGGAGGCTGCTGGACGTGCGGCGGCTGCTGGATGTGCTGCGGCGCCGGCGCCTGCTGCTGGGACTCCCCGCCCACGGCTCCGATCGACCGCACGGCGCCCTGGAGCTGTTCCTCGGTGACCTGGACGACCTGCGAGGGCAGGCAGGTGGCGTGGGCGAAGGCGAGCACGGCGGTCTCGTCCCCGATGAACAGGACGGTGCTGGTGCGCTCCTGCTCCGAGTCGCCCGGGGTGCGGCAGGAGGTGCAGTCGTAACTGCCCGGGGCGGACTCTCCGGCGAGCAGGCGGGCTGCTTCTTCGTCGCCGATCTCGGCGCGTACCTCGTCGCTGACGTCGAGCATGCGCGGCACGGGTGGCTCCCTCGGGATGCGGTGCGTGGCGAGGCCGGATGGCTACCGGCCCGTGGTCCGGGCGGGTCCCCGGCTCATGAAGAAGACAACGGGCGATCTGTGGCGGGAGTCACGCCCTACGGCGAACGGAATCGAACCATCCAGCGCGCAGGGTCACAGCAGGTGCGGAATCCGGCACTCAATGTCAACTCGCGCTTGACGCAAGGGGTTTGACAGGGTGAGGTGCCTCACAGCTCACACCGCGCGGTGGTCGACAAATCCGGAAATCGCGCAATGAAATGGGTGGCCGAAAATCGCCGATACCCCGGGTAAGTCTCAACTGGCCAGGCACGACGGGCCATTGGTTGATCCGGGGGCCGACGGCTCCTTACATTCCTCCGCCGTGTGCAACGAGCACCGCTCGGGTACGTCCGCCGGCCGCACCACCGACGCACCACCCTTCGTACGACCCCGCGGCGGACGGGGCGGCCGCGGCCCGCGTGTCATCTGACGCGCCGGGCGGCGTCCCGCCGGGGGAAGCCCGGGTCCTCGGGGAAGGACCTCCATGTCCGCATGTGCCGACAACACCCGTCGTAACGCCGGCAGGGCCCGTCCCGCGGCCTTCCTGGCGGGCGCGGCCCTGCTCGCACCGCTCGGACTGCTCGCCGCCGCAGGCGGCGCGGCCGCCGCGGACGACGGGGTGTGGGACCGCATCGCCCAGTGCGAGAGCGGCGGCGACTGGCACATCAACACCGGCAACGGCTACTACGGCGGGCTCCAGTTCTCCGCCTCCACCTGGCGCGCCTTCGGCGGCACCGCGTACGCCCCGACGGCCGACCGGGCGAGCAGGGCCCAGCAGATCGAGATCGCCACGAAGGTCCAGCGCGCCCAGGGCTGGCAGGCCTGGCCCGCCTGCGGGGCCCGTGCCGGGGCGTCGGGGCCCGCCCCCGCCGCGGACCCGGCGCCCGCGAGGGAGGCCGGGCAGAAGCCGGCCGCGACGAAGCGGAGCACGGCGCAGGCGGCCCCCGGGCGCACCGCCGCCCGCGCGGACCGGGGAGCATCCCGCGGCGAGTACACCGTCCGTCCCGGCGACACCCTGAGCGGGATCGCCGCCCGGCACGGGACGGACTGGCGTCGGCTGTACGCGGCCAACCGGGACGTCGTCGGCGCCGATCCCGACGTGCTCGTGCCCGGACAGCGGCTCGACGTCTGAGGCGCCCCCTTCGTCCGACTGCCTGGGTCCCTCCGCAGCCCGGAGGGACCCTCGCCCGTCAGCCGCCGGGGCGTGCCGATCCATGTGACGAAAATGCGCACTTCTTGTGCACATCCCTTTCACGTGCCGACCGTGCCAGCCCGGATATGCGTCACGGAAGCACTCTCGAATACCTCACGCGACACAATTCTTTCGGGGTTTGCCGACGGGACTGCGAGGTACTCGGGAATATTCGTCGAATGACGCCGGACGGAGCAAGGAACCGCTCTTTCGGGTGACAGCCGCCCGTACGCCCCCGTCGTGATCCTGTGACACAAGTGTGACCGCGGACGCTCCCGGCCCCGGCTTCCGGCGCGGACTTCCCCGTTTCCGGGCCAGGGCATAGCGTGGCCGCATGGCACCCATTCCGACACCCCCCAGGGAACCCAGCGACAACCCGGACGCCTATGTCGGCCTCGCTGCCGACCGGGCCGAGCACCTCGCGCGCGAGCGCGGCTGGTCATCGGTGCGGGCCCTGGCGCCGGGGACGATCGTCACCATGGAGTACCGCGTGGGCCGGCTGAACTTCGAGGTGAGGGACGGCCGGGTGGCGCGGGCCTGGAAGGGCTGAGACACACCGAGGGCCCCGGTCCATGAGCAGTGGACCGGGGCCCTCGGTGTGTCCGGAGGTCCCTCAGGGGCGCGGCGCCGGTGTCGTCCCGCGCGGATGGCGGTCGGTGTGCTGCGGGCGTCGGCTGCCCACGGGTGTCACCGGGGAGCGCTCGGCGCGGCTGGTGTGGGGGCCGGGCGCCAGATAGACCGGCGACCGGGCCGCGCGTCCGGCGGGAACCGGCTCGTGCACCGTGCCGGCGGCGCGCTCGGTGAGCGGACGGACCACGACGGGGCGGCCCGCCGGGGCGGGCACCGGCGCCTTCGTCCTGCGACGGTCGCGCAGCCTGTCCCGCACGGTGAGGATCCGTGCCTCGGCCCGCGCGATCAGCGGCTCGAACCAGGGCAGCGCGAGCAGGATCAGCAGGCCCGC
Organism: Streptomyces sp. GB4-14; assembly: GCF_022696125.1. NCBI lineage: Bacteria > Bacillati > Actinomycetota > Actinomycetes > Kitasatosporales > Streptomycetaceae > Streptomyces > Streptomyces sp. GB4-14. The sequence continues at coordinate 5,326,694 of NZ_RZHO01000002.1, forward strand.
GGCCCAGCCCAGCAGGACGTCGCTGAGCCAGTGGGTGCCGATGTAGACGGTGGACAGCCCGACGCCCAGGGACGTCACGGCCGACAGTGCGGAAAGCCAGCGGCGGGCCCGCGGGGTGGAGGCCAGGTAGGCCAGGATTCCCCAGGTCACCACGGCGTTCGCGGTGTGACCGCTCGGAAATATATCCCCGCCGAGCCACATCTCGTTCGAGCCGATCTCGGTCGCGTAGTGCGGTCCGAGCCGCCCCATGCCGTACTTCGCGGCGCCCACCGTGATGTTGAGGAGCAGCAGGGAGACGCCGAGGGCGAGCAGCGGGCGCAGCGTGTGCTGCCGCCAGGAGCGCCAGCCCAGCCAGGCGGCGACCATCACGGCGGTGGGGCCGCGCTGGCCCAGCACCACGTAGTAGTCGACGAAGGCGTGCAGCTCCGGCCACTGCTGGTAGGGGCGGAAGAACATGACCTGCCAGTCCAGGCGGACCAGCCAGGAGGTGGCCACCACGGCCCACACGATCGCCCCGTAGAAGGCCAGGGTCGCGCCGAGGAGCACCATCCGGTGCCGGCTCATTCGCGGCATGCCGACGTGGGCCGGTCGCTCCGGCTCACGGTCCAGCCTCGCGAACACCCGGTCCAGACGGGTGTGACTCCGTTCGGTACGCACCCAATCGACGTTACAGCGAGTGAGTGTGCGGGCCCGACGATTCAGCGGCTTTGTGATGACGATGTGATGTGGCATTCCTCTCAGACGGGACCTTTATTTCCGGCGAATCCGAACCCCCGGAGCGCAATTGTTTTGGGCATGTCGTGCCCCCGGTTTATCGGCTGTCCGAAATGGTTCACCCGGGGCTCGCGTGGAATTCCCGTGCCGCTCACCGGCCGGCCGGTCCGGCGGGGTCAGGGCGGTCCGGACCCGTTCAGCCAGAAGGCGCCGTATGCCGCCGAGGCCGCCGCGACCGTCCCCAGTCCCGCCGCGAGCAGGCGGGTCTGCGCCCGGGCCAGGGCCACGGCGAGCGGCAGGAGCAGCGGGAAGGCCGGCATCAGCAGCCGCGGTTTCGACCCGAAGTAGCTCGACGCGCACAGGGCGAGCGCGGTGACCGTGCCGGCGTAGACCAGCAGCGGAAGCGGCTGTCCCCGGCGTACGCACAGGACGTAGAGCCACACCACCAGGGCCACGCCGGCGACCAGCGCGACCCCGGCGAGGGCCGACGGGAAGGACGTGAACCGTCCGGCGACGAACAGGGCGAAGGCGTAGCCGCCGTCGAAGCCGTTGCGCCAGCCGGCCTGCACGTCCAGATAGCCCAGCGGGCCGCCCCCGGTGCGGTCGCCGACCCACAGGACGTACCCGGCGGCCCCCAGGGGCGCGAGCAGCATCCCGGTCACCCGGCGCGGGCGCATACCGGGGGCGTGCGGCGATGGCGGAGCGCCGTCCGATGCGCCCGTACGCGGGGCGCCGGGCGGGGGACCGGCGTGGCCGTCACCGCGCGCGCCGCCCGCCGGTACCGCACTGCCGTCCCCCACGAAGGAGGAACCGGAGCGCTCCCGCAGGAAGGCGGCCACCCCGGCCGCCCACACCGCCGCGACCACCGCGAGCCCCACCGGCCGGGTCAGCCCCGCCAGCCCCGCCAGCAGGCCCGCCGTCACCCAGCGCCCCGTGAGCACGGCGTACAGCGCCCAGGCCGCCAGCGCCGTGAACAGCGACTCGCTGTACGCCATCGACTGCACGATCCCGACCGGCAGCACCGCCCACAGCAGCACCGCGCACACTCCGGCCCGCCGTCCGTACAGATGGTCGGCCACCGCGAAGATCCCCCAGGCCGCGGCGAGCGAGGCGAGCAGGCTCACCACGAACCCCCCGTCGGCGTACGACAACGGGGACACCGCCGCCACCAGCCGCTCCAGCCACGGCAGCAGCGGGAAGAACGCCAGGTTGGAGTGCACGTCGCCGTTCGGCAGCCGCACCTCGTAGCCGTACCCCAGCTCGGCGACCCTCGTGTACCAGAGGGAGTCCCAGCGGGCGGTCAGCAAGGTGTACGCGCTCTTGCCGCGTGCCCCGCTCCACAGGGCCAGGACGACCAGGCCCAGGGCACGCACGGCGGCGTACCCGAGGAGCGCCGGGGCGGCCCGGCGAAGAGCTCCGGGGCGGGCCGCGGCGGCACGCGTCTCGAGATCGTTCACGCGCCGATTATCGACCCGGCCCGGAACCGGCCCGCCCGCGCCGGCGTGGGGACCGTACGGAGGGACGGGCCGGGGGAGTGGTGTACGCCACACCGATCGGCCGCGAGGTTGAGAGGCCCGCCACTCGACCTCAGCGTTCCCTCGCGTACTCTGACGTGTCACTCGCCGTTCGCCGCGCGGGCCGGGGACGACCGCTCCTCTCCGGCCGAGGCACGGGGGAGTCCCCCACCCCGTGAGCCCGCGGCATCCGCGAGGGAACTTCTGGGAGGTACGTACATGTCCGGGACGACCACGGCCGCCGCGCTGCGCCGTCGGGCGGCCGGGGCCGGTGCCAACCGGTGGGTGGTGCTCGTCGTCCTCTGCGTCAGCCTGCTGCTGGTCGCCGTCGACGCCACCGTGCTGCACGTGGCCGTCCCCGCCGTCACCGAGGACCTCAAGCCCGGCGCGGTGGAACTGCTCTGGATCGTCGACGCCTATCCGCTGGTCTGCGCCTCGCTGCTGATCCTGTTCGGCACCCTGGGCGACCGCGTCGGCCGCAGACGGATCCTCCTCCTCGGCTACACCCTGTTCGGCGTGGCCTCGGCCATGGCGGCCTTCGCGGACGACGCGCACCTGCTGATCGTGGCGCGGGCGCTGCTCGGCGTCGGCGGCGCGATGATCATGCCGGCCACGCTGTCGATCCTGCGCCAGGTCTTCCCCGACCGCCGTGAGCGGGCGCTCGCCATCGGTGTCTGGAGCGCCGTCGCCGCCGTGGGCGCCGCGGTCGGACCGCTGCTCGGCGGCTTCCTGCTGGAGCACTTCTGGTGGGGCTCGGTCTTCCTGGTCAACATCCCGCTGATGCTGGTCAGCCTGCCCGTCGGGCGGATCCTGCTGCCCGAGTCGAAGGGTGAGGGCGACGGCCCCTGGGACGTGGTCGGCGCGCTCACGGCCGCCGCCGGGCTGTTCGCGGTGGTCCTCGGGGTGAAGCGGCTCGGCGCGGGCGAGGTCGGTGCGGCCACGCTGGTGCCGCTGGCCGCGGGGGCCGTCCTGCTGGTGCTGTTCGTCCGCCGGCAGCGGAGGCGCGAGCACCCGCTGCTCGACCTGCGGATGTTCTCCCGGCCCGCGTTCAGCACCTCGGTCGGCTGCATCGTGCTGGCCATGCTCGCCCTGGTGGGCCTCGAGCTGATCGCCGCGCAGTACCTCCAGCTGGTGCTGGGACTGTCCCCGCTGGAGACCGGACTGCGGCTGGTGCCGCTCACCTTCGCGGCGATGGCCGCGGGCCTGGCGGGCGCCCGGATGCTGCGCCGGTTCGGCCCGCGCCGCATGGTCTCCCTCGGCTTCTGCCTCACGGCCGGGGCGGTGGTGCTGCTGACCGCCATGGGCGGCGAGGACAACGCCCCGCTGCTGCTCGGCGGGTTCGTGCTGCTCGGCTTCGGGCTGGAGACCACCCTCTTCGGCGCGTACGAGTCGATGCTCAGCGAGGCCCCGCAGGACCAGGCCGGCGGGGCGGCGGCCATCGGCGAGACGTCCTACCAGCTCGGCGCGGGCATCGGCATCGCGCTGCTCGGCAGCGTGATGAACGCGGCCTACGCGCCCGGGCTCTCCCACGTCCCCGGGGTGCCGTCCTCGGCGTCCGCCGCGGCGGCGCACTCGCTGGGCGAGGCGTACGAGGTAGCGGCCCGCCTCGACGGCCCCGCGGGTGAGGCGCTGCGCCTGGCCGCCCGCCACTCCTTCGTCCACGGCCTGCACGTGACGCTCCTGGTCAGCGCGGGCCTCCTCCTCGCCGGCGCGGCGATGGCCCTGCGCCTGCCGCGCCTGATGCACTGCGACCCGGAGGAGGAAACGCCCTCCGGACCCGCCTCCGGGACATCTTCCGCCCCGGCCGACTCCGCCCCCGACTCCGGGACCACCGCCGAGGCGTCTGTCGCCCCAGGCCTCGGCAGCGCCCCCGTGCGGATGCCCGCGCAGCGGGAGTCGCGTGGCTCGGGCGTGAAGGTCTGACCCGCCGGCCCGAAGCCGCCTCGAGATTCTCCTCGGGGGCCACTGCCACGGTTGCCCGCGGGCTGCGTCCTCGGCGGTTCGCCGGTTGCCCTGCGGGGCAGGCCGCGAGGCTGTTCGCGCGGCAGGTGACGGGGCCGTCTCCGGTGGTGTTCCTGAGGCCCGCTCCGGGGTCGGCCTACGCCGTCACCTCCGGGGCCGGATCCGGTGGCGCTCCGGAGGCCCGCGCCGGGCCCGGAGCGCCCCGACGCCGGGACCGGCCCCGTGCGATGCGCTCAGCGGGAGTCGCCGGGTGGCCGGGGCCGCGGTGTGACGCGTCCGGCGTGGGCCGGGGTGGACGGCGGGGGGACCGCGTCGTAACGTCGGGCCGAGCCTGACTAGCAGTGCTAGTCGACGTACCGGATGACCAGCCCCCGGAGGGTGCACCCATGGCCGCGTCCGCGAAGCCGCCCGCGTTCGACCCCGCCGACCCCCTCGGCCTCGACGACCTGCTGGAGCCGGAGGACCTGGCGATCCGGGACACGGTGCGCGGCTGGGCGGCGGACCGTGTGCTGCCGTACGTCGCGGACTGGTACGAGAGGGGCGAGCTGCCGGACATCCGGGAGCTGGCCCGGGAGCTCGGCGGGATCGGCGCGCTCGGCATGTCCCTCGACGGCTACGGGTGCGCGGGCGCGAGCGCCGTGCAGTACGGGCTTGCCTGTCTGGAACTGGAGGCGGCCGACTCCGGCATCCGCTCCCTGGTGTCCGTGCAGGGCTCCCTCGCCATGTACGCGATCCACCGCTTCGGCAGTGAGGAGCAGAAGCAGCAGTGGCTGCCCCGGATGGCGGCCGGCGAGGTCATCGGCTGCTTCGGGCTGACCGAGCCCGACCACGGCTCCGACCCCGGCTCGATGCGCACCTACGCCAAGCGCGACGGCTCCGACTGGGTGCTCAACGGCCGCAAGATGTGGATCACCAACGGGTCCGTCGCCGGGGTCGCCGTGGTGTGGGCGCAGACCGACGACGGCATCCGCGGGTTCGCCGTCCCCACCGACGCGTCCGGCTTCTCGGCGCCGGAGATCAGGCACAAGTGGTCCCTGCGCGCCTCCGTCACCAGCGAGCTGGTCTTGGACGACGTACGGCTGCCCGCCGACGCGGTGCTGCCGGGGGTGACCGGACTCAAGGGCCCGCTGAGCTGTCTGTCGCACGCCCGGTACGGGATCGTGTGGGGCTCGATGGGCGCCGCGCGGAGCTGTTTCGAGGCTGCGGTCGACTACGCGAAGTCACGGGAGCAGTTCGGGCGGCCCATCGGCGGCTTCCAGCTCACCCAGGCCAAACTCGCCGACATGGCGGTGGAACTGCACAAGGGGATCCTGCTCGCCCACCATCTGGGGCGGCGGATGGACGCCGGCCGCCTGCGTCCCGAGCAGGTCAGCTTCGGCAAACTCAACAACGTGCGCGAGGCGATCGAGATCTGCCGTACGGCCCGGACGATCCTCGGGGCCAACGGGATCTCGCTGGAGTACCCGGTGATGCGGCACGCGACGAACCTGGAGTCGGTGCTCACCTACGAGGGCACCGTGGAGATGCACCAGCTCGTGCTGGGCAAGGCGCTCACCGGAATCGACGCGTTCCGGTAGACCCGCCTGCGGGGGCGGGGCCGGCTCGGCGGCCCCGCCTCAGCTCTGGTTGAAGAAACCGTCGGCGCGGTGCGCGGCCGGCTCGCCGCTGACCACCTCGGTGTCGGCGGGGCTGAGCAGGAACACCCGGTTGGACACCCGCTCGATGGAGCCGCGCAGACCGAAGATCAGACCCGCCGCGAAGTCGACGACGCGCTTGGCGTCGGCGGCGTCCATGGCCGTGAGGTTCATGATGACCGGCACGCCCTCGCGGAACAGCTCACCGATGGCGCGGGCGTCCCGGAAGCTGTCCGGGGTGACCGTGCCGATCCGGCGGCCCCGCTCCTCGGCGGCGTCCGCGGCCACCTTGACCCGCGGGTCGGTGACCCAGGCCTCGCCGGGTTCGGTCCCGTCGGAATAGTCGTCGTCGTAGTAACGCTCGTCTTCGTTGTCGTCGACGAGGCCAAGCCAGGCACTCGCCTTGCGTACCGATCCCATGGACGCCTCCTCTCACAGCGGTCTTTCGTGCTTTCCGCATCCCTATGGTCGTCCATGATGCGGAGGGTGCGCCAAGTGGATAGACGCCGCGCGGGGGGTTTGTGACGGTACTGGTGCACAGCGAATCCGTCGAGAGTCCTGGTTTCCCAAGGGCCGTGACACAAACGGATGCTGACTGAGAGTGAAATATGATTCTACGCGGCGTACGGGTGAAGAGGGGCGCATCCGGGTGAACGCCGCGACCGGTACGATGCCGCAGCCGAACGTCGTACACATGCACGGGGGGATGTCGTGTTCGGGATCGTCAGGCCTTGCCGTCACCGGCTGGGCGAGAAGCTCACCGCCCAGTGGACGGCCCATCTCTGCGGGCTCTGCCTGGCCCTGCGCGGCGACCACGGGCAGCTCGCACGGATCGTCACCAACTACGACGGGCTGCTCATCTCCGTCCTGACGGAAGCTCAGGCGGACCGGGGCGGCGGCACGGGACGCCGGACCGCCGGCCCCTGCCCGCTGCGCGGGATGCGCACCGCGTCCGTCGCCCACGGCGAGGGCGCGCGGCTGGCCGCGGCCGTCTCCCTCGTCCTCGCCTCCGCCAAGGTGCGCGACCATGTCGCCGACGGCGACGGGCTGCTGGCCCGCCGTCCGGTGGCGCTCGCCGCGCGCCGGGTGGCGGCGGGCTGGGACCGGGCGGGCGCCCGGACCGGCTCCGAGGTCGGGTTCGACACCGCCGTCCTGGTCGACGCGGTGGACCGGCAGACCGGCATCGAGTCGCTGGCCGGGCCCGGCACCCCGATCCTCACCGTCACCGAGCCGACCGAGACGGCGACCGCGGCGGCCTTCGCGCACACCGCGGTGCTCGCCGGACGGTTCCACAACGCCGCACCCCTCGCGGAGGCCGGGCGTCTCTTCGGGCGCCTCGCGCATCTGCTGGACGCGGTGGAGGACCGGGAGGCCGACGCCGCCTCCGGCGCCTGGAATCCGCTCACCGCCACGGGCACCTCGCTGGACGAGGCCCGCCGTCTCGCCGACGACGCCGTGCACGGCATCCGGCTGGCGCTGCGCGAGGCCGAGTTCACGGACGGCTCTCTCGCCCACCGGCTTCTCGTGCATGAACTCCCCAACTCCGTCCGGCGTGCCTTCGGTACGCCCTCCTGTGCCCACGGTTCGCATCCGTACGCCCCTCCGGGTGCTCCCGGTGCGCCGGGTGGGCCCACACCCCCCGAGCCGCCGCGCCGGGACCGGCGCGGCCTGCTGGCCGGGTGCGCCGTGTGGCTGGGACTCGCCTGTACCTGTCAGCTCTGCTGCGGGACCTACGAGGACCCGTGGACGCGCGAGCGCAAGGAAGGGTGCCTCAACAACTGCGACTGCGACTGCTGCGAGTGCTGCGAGTGCTGCAACTGTTGCGGCGAGGACGGCTGTTGCAGCGGGTGCGACTGCGGCTGCGACTGCTGATCCGGCCTCGGACGTGACAGGCGCGCTCACGGTTCCCTCCGTGTGCCTGTCGGGGGCGGGTTTCGGCCACCCCGATCAGTGTTCGACCGGTCGTCACCCCGGTGTGACGACCGGTAACGCCGGGACGGGAGGGGAGCAAGTCGACCAGTCGTCCCTAATCCTCAGGCCAAAAGGCACCCTTGCGCCGAACGGTCGGTCGGCCGAATACTCACCGCAGCGCTTGTCAGGGGCACGACGGGTCCGGAATCCGGTCCGCCGTCCGCTGGCTGCGCCTCACCGGGCCCACAACCCCACGAGGGCCCCCAACTTCCTTTGTGGAGGAACGAAACGTGAGGATCAAGCGCACCACCCCCCGAAGCGGCATCTCGAGACGGACTCGGCTGATCGCCGTCTCCACCGGGCTCGTGGCCGCCGCCGCGATCGCGATCCCCAGCGCGACCGCGGCCGAAACCCCCACCGCCTTCAGCGCCTCCGCGCTCAAGAGTGCGAGCAGCTCGGTGCTGAAGGCCGACGTCCCGGGCACCGCCTGGGCCGTCGACAGCAAGACCAACCGGGTCGTCGTGACCGTCGACAGCACCGTCTCCCAGGCCGAGATCAACAAGATCAAGCAGCAGGCCGGGGAGAACGCCGAGGCGATCACCGTCAAGCGCACCCCGGGCAAGTTCACCAAGCTCATCCAGGGCGGTGACGCCATCTACGCGAGCAGCTGGCGCTGCTCCCTCGGCTTCAACGTCCGCAGCAGCAGCGGCGTCGACTACTTCCTGACCGCCGGTCACTGCACCGACGGCGCGGGCACCTGGTACTCCAACTCCGCCCGCACCACGGCCATCGGCTCGACGGCCGGATCCAGCTTCCCGGGCAACGACTACGGCATCGTCCGGTACACCGGGTCCGTCAGCCGGCCCGGCACCGCGAACGGCGTGGACATCACCCGTGCGGCCACCCCGAGCGTGGGCACCACCGTCATCCGTGACGGTTCCACCACGGGCACCCACAGCGGCCGGGTCACCGCGCTCAACGCGACCGTCAACTACGGCGGCGGCGACATCGTCTCCGGCCTCATCCAGACCACGGTCTGCGCCGAGCCCGGCGACTCCGGCGGCCCGCTCTACGGCAGCAACGGCACCGCGTACGGTCTGACCTCCGGCGGCAGCGGCAACTGCTCCTCCGGCGGCACGACCTTCTTCCAGCCGGTGACCGAGGCCCTGAGCGCCTACGGGGTCAGCGTCTACTAGGACGCCCCGCCGGCCCGGCCGGTCCGGTACGGCTCCCGAGGAGCCTGCAGTCCCACGAGCCCCCGCACGCGACCCGCGTGCGGGGGCTCGTCCCTGTTCCGGGCCGGGCGCCGCGACCGGTGCGATCGCAACTCCCGCTCATGGCACGGCGGACGGATCTCGCCGCGGAGGGGCGATTTTGAGCCACTCGCCGAACAGGGGGTGCGTGCCCCCGGTAACCCCCGTGTGACGTTTGCAGTATGAACCGTCCCGTGTCTCCATGAACTGTCAGGACATAGAGGGCGCACGGTCGTTGTCGCACGCGCGTCCGGAAGTCGACCTTGTGTGCTCCCTGTGGCGTTCGGAAGAGTGGGCGGCGTTCAACCGGCGCGGGCGTGGCTTTTTCTGTGCTCCACCCCCGTGGCCGTACGCCTTCCGGTCCGGCGAGGTCCCCACAACCCCTCCGGGCCGTCCCCCCACAGGAGGACGTGAGTTGAAGCACCGACGCATACCCGGGCGCCGTGCCGTCATGGCGGGTGCGGGCATCGCCGCACTGGCCGCGGGCGCGGTCACCTTCCAGACTGCGAACGCCAGCGAGGTCCCGGCCGACGCCGCGCCCCGCACCCTCTCGGCCCAGGCGGCCGGAAACCTCGCCTCGACGCTGCTCCAGGACCTCGGCGCGGACGCGGCGGGGACGTACTACGACGCGAAGAGCAAGAGCCTCGTGGTGAACGTGATCGACGAGGCCGCGGCCGAGGCCGTCGAGTCGGCCGGCGCGAAGGCCAGAGTCGTGGCGAACTCGCTCGCCGACCTGAGGAGCGCGCGCACCACGCTCCAGCGGGACGCCGCCGTCCCGGGCACGTCCTGGGTGACCGACCCGGTCTCCAACAAGGTCGTCGTCACGGCGGACCGCACGGTCTCCCAGGCCGAGTGGACCGAGCTGACCGAGGTCGCCGAGGGTCTCGGCACCACGGTGGAGCTCCAGCGCACCAAGGGTGAGTTCAAGCCCTTCATCGCGGGCGGCGACGCCATCACCGGCAACGGCGGGCGCTGTTCGCTGGGCTTCAACGTGACCAAGGGCGGCGAGCCGCACTTCCTCACCGCGGGCCACTGCACCGAGGGGATCTCGACCTGGTCGGACTCCTCGGGCGACGTGATCGGCGAGAACGCCGCGTCCAGCTTCCCGGGCGACGACTACGGCCTGGTCAAGTACACGGCCGACGTGGCGCACCCGAGCGAGGTGAACCTGTACGACGGCTCCTCGCAGTCGATCTCCGGCGCGGCCGAGGCGACCGTCGGCATGCAGGTGACGCGCAGCGGCTCCACCACCCAGGTCCACTCCGGCACGGTCACCGGCCTGGACGCCACCGTGAACTACGGCAACGGCGACATCGTCAACGGTCTGATCCAGACCGACGTGTGCGCCGAGCCGGGCGACAGCGGCGGCTCGCTCTTCTCGGGCGACAAGGCGGTCGGCCTGACCTCCGGCGGCAGCGGCGACTGCACCTCGGGCGGCACGACCTTCTTCCAGCCCGTCACCGAGGCCCTGTCGGCCACCGGTACGCAGATCGGCTGAGCCAGCTCAGGGCCGCACGGCGTCCCGTCCCTCCCGCGAGGAGGGGCGGGACGCCCGCGTTCAGGAGGCGCCGGATCCGTGTGCCGTGCGCGCCGGTTCCGGCCCGGGCCGCCGGCGCAGCGCCGACATCAGCACGGTGACGACGGTCCCCGCCACGGCCCAGGCGGACAGCACCAGCAGCGGGCCGGTCAGGCCGTTGCCCCGGAAGTACACGATCGAGCGGGCCGCCCAGGTGCCCGCGCCCGGCGGCAGCGCCGGTCCGATCGCCGCCCAGAACGGCGGCAGCAGCGGCGCCGGCAGGGCCCCGCCCGCGCTCGGGTTGCCCAGGATCACCACGAGCAGGATCGCCACGCCGATGCCGATGACCCCGAGGACCGCCTGCAGGGCGAGCGTGGCGGCGCCCACGGCGAAGATGATCAGCGCCCCCAGCCCCCACAGCCCCGCGAAACCGTCCGGCAGCGCGTCCAGCGCGGGTCCGACGAGGAGCGCGCCGCCGAGCCCGCCGAGCACCGCGACCACGGCCATGGCGCCGAGCCGGATCACCGCCCGGCGCGGGGTGGACGCGCGGGCGCCCGAGCTGATCGCCAGGATCGACGCACACAGATAGCCGCCCACGCACCAGCCGACCACCAGGTAGAACGACGACAGCCCGTTGGCGTCCTGGGCGGAGGCCGGGGCGACGTCCTCGACCCGCAGGGCGCGCCGTTCGTCCCGCTCCACCTCGGTGAAGAGCCGCTCCAGGGCGGTGGCCAGCGTGGTGCCGCCGCCGGTGGCGACCAGCAAGGTGTCGGTGGTCCCCTCGGGGTCGACCACCAGGGCCCCGTCGATGTCCCGGTCCTCGATCTGCCGGCGGGCGGTCGCCTCGTCCGCCACCGCCCGGGGATCCAGCGGCGAGCCCGGCAGCTCCTTCAGCCGGGTCACCGTCTCCTTCGCCACGGACGGGGGCGCGACGACCCCGACGGGCGCGTCCCGCAGGGCCGGGTGGTGCAGGGCGCCCACGTACGAGGTGATGAACAGCAGCATCAGCGCGATCACGCCGAGCACCAGCAGGGTGGCCCGTGGGGTGACGGCGTCGCGCACCTCGCCGGGGAACGAGCGCGGGCGGGCCCCGGGACCGGTGCTCTGTGTCATGTCCCCACGGTCCGGGGGAGCGGGTGTTTGCGCAGGTGGGACAGGGCCGAACGGATGTCGCACACTCATTCGAAAATTGGTCTATGGTGGGGGTGAGGTGACTGGGAACAGTTGTTCGATAGACGGTCGGGACTCACGAGTGCGGGAGGTGCGTGTGCCGGGTTTCACGCATCTGCACACCGTCTCCGGGTTCTCCCTGCGCTACGGCGCCTCCCACCCGGAGCGGCTGGCCGAGCGCGCCTTTGAGCGGGGCATGGACGCCCTCGCCCTCACCGACCGCGACACCCTCGCCGGGTCCGTCCGCTTCGCCAAGGCCTGCGCCAAGGCCGGCGTCCGCCCGCTGTTCGGCGCGAACCTTGCGGTGGCGCCCCCGGACGCCGCCGCCCCCGCCCCCGGCGACAGCTCCGTACGGCGGGACCGCCTGCGCACCCCGGTGCGCGGCGGGGCCTTCATCGACGAGTCGGCGCCGCGCGTGACCTTCCTCGCCTGGGACGGCGCCCGCGGCTGGGCCGACCTGTGCCGGCTGGTCTCCGCCGCCCACACCGCCGACGGTCCGCCCCGGCTGGCCTGGGAGGACAACCACGCCGGCGGGCTGACCGTCCTGCTCGGCCCCGACTCCGACGTCGGCCGGGCCCTCGCCGCGGGACGCCCCGACCGCGCCGCCCGGCTGCTCGCCCCCTGGCGCGAGGTGTACGGCGACGCGCTGCGCCTGGAGGCCGTCTGGCACGGCCGCACCGGCACCGGCCCCGGCTCGCTGCGGCTGGCCGCCCGCACCCTGGGCTTCGCCGCCGAGCAGCGGGTACGGCCCGTGCTCAGCAACGCCGTCCGGTACGCCGACCCCGGCCTCGGCCCGGTCGCCGACGTGCTGGACGCGGCCCGCCGGCTGGTCCCGGTCGACCCGGCCAAAGGGCTGGACTCCGGCGAGGCCTGGCTGAAGGACCAGGGCGCCATGCTGGAGGCGGCCGAGCGGATCGTGGAGGCTGCCGGCTTCCGCCGCGACACCGCCCTGCGGCTGCTCGACCAGACCCAGGCCACGGCGGCCGAGTGCCTGGTCGACCCCGAGGACGACCTCGGCATGGGCAGCGTCCACTTCCCCGAGGCGCATCTGGTCGGCGCCGGCCGCCGCACCGCCCAGCGGGCGCTGGCCTCCCGCGCGGCGGCGGGCATGGTGCTGCGCGGCTACGACCGCCGCCGGGAGTACTGGGAGCGGATGCACCACGAGCTGGACATCATCGCCCACCACGGCTTCGCCTCCTACTTCCTCACCGTCGCCCAGGTGGTCGACGACGTACGGGACATGGGCATCCGGGTCGCCGCGCGGGGCTCCGGCGCCGGCTCCCTGGTCAACCACCTGCTGGGCATCGCGCACGCCGACCCGGTCGAGCACGGCCTGCTGATGGAACGCTTCCTGTCCAAGGAGCGGGTGGTGCTGCCGGACATCGACATCGACGTGGAGTCCGCCCGCCGGCTCGAGGTCTACCGCGCGATCATCGGCCGGTTCGGCGCCGAGCGGGTCGCCACGGTCGCCATGCCGGAGACCTACCGGGTGCGCCACGCCGTCCGGGACGTCGGCGCCGCGCTGTCCATGGACCCGGCCGAGATCGACCGGGTCGCCAAGTCCTTCCCGCACATCCGCGCCCGCGACGCCCGCGCGGCGCTCGAGGAACTGCCCGAACTGCGGCAGCTGGCGGGGGAGAAGGAGAAGTACGGCAGGCTGTGGGAGCTGGTCGAGGCCCTCGACGCGCTGCCGCGCGGTGTCGCCATGCACCCCTGCGGGGTGCTGCTGTCCGACGCCTCCCTGCTCTCCCGCACACCGGTCATGCCGACCAGCGGCGAGGGCTTCCCGATGGCGCAGTTCGACAAGGACGACGTGGAGGACCTGGGGCTGCTCAAGCTGGACGTGCTGGGCGTGCGGATGCAGTCCGCGATGGCGCACGCGGTCGGCGAGGTGGAGCGGGCGACGGGGGAGCGGATCGACCTGGACGCGGTGCCGGACGGTGATCCGGCGACGTACGGGCTGATCCGGTCGACCGAGACGCTCGGCTGCTTCCAGATCGAGTCCCCGGGCCAGCGGGACCTGGTGGGGCGGCTCCAGCCGTCGACCTTCCACGACCTGGTCGTGGACATCTCGCTGTTCCGGCCGGGACCGGTCGCCGCCGACATGGTGCGGCCGTTCATCGAGGCCCGGCACGGGCGGGCGCCGGTGCGCCACCCGCACCCGGACCTGGAGGAGGCGCTGAAGGGGACGTACGGCGTCGTGGTCTTCCACGAGCAGGTCATCGACATCGTCGCGGTGATGACCGGCTGCGGACGCGGCGAGGCGGACCGGGTGCGGCGCGGGCTGTCCGACCCGGAGTCGCAGGGGCGGATCAAGGTGTGGTTCGCCCAGCACGCGGCGGCCCGTGGCTATGACGCGGAAACGATTCAGCGGACCTGGGAGATCGTCGAGGCCTTCGGCTCCTACGGCTTCTGCAAGGCGCACGCGGTCGCCTTCGCCGTGCCGACGTACCAGTCGGCATGGCTGAAAGCGCACCATCCGGCCGCCTTCTACGCCGGACTGCTCACCCATGACCCCGGGATGTACCCGAAACGGCTGCTGCTGGCGGACGCGCGGCGGCGGGGGGTGCCGGTGCTGCCGTTGGACGTGAACAAGTCGGGGGTCGCACACAGGATCGAACTGGTGTCTGAATCAGCGAAGGTGAAGGGCGGCTCGAAGCCCGGGAAGCCGGTCTGGGGCCTGCGCCTGGCGCTGTCCGACGTGCACGGCATCAGCGAGGCCGAGGCGGAGCGGATCGCCGAGGGCCAGCCGTACGCCTCGCTGCTCGACTTCTGGGAGCGGGCCCGGCCCAGCCGCCCGCTCGCCGGGCGGCTCGCCCAGGTCGGCGCGCTCGACGCGTTCGGCGCCAACCGCCGTGACCTGCAGCTGCACCTGACGGAGCTGCACCGCGGCGCCCGCGGCGGGCGCGGCGACCAGCTCCCGCTGTCCGGGGGCCGGCGGACCGCCCCGGCCGGGCTGCCCGACCTCACCGAACCGGAGAAGCTCAGCGCCGAGCTGGGCGTGCTCTCCATGGACGCCTCCCGCCATCTGATGGACGACCACAGCACCTTCCTCAAGGAGCTGGGCGTGGTCTCCGCGCGGCGGCTGCGCGAGGTGCGGCACGGGGAGACGGTGCTGGTCGCGGGCGCCAAGGCGGCCACCCAGACCCCGCCGATCCGCTCCGGGCGGCGGGTCATCTTCTCCACCCTGGACGACGGCACGGGCCTGGTCGACCTCGCCTTCTTCGACGACTCGCACGACACCTGCGCCCACACCGTCTTCCACTCCTGGCTGCTGCTGGTGCGCGGGGTGGTGCAGCGGCGCGGCCCGCGCAGTTTCAGCGTGGTCGGCTCCGCCGCCTGGAACCTCGCCGACCTGCTGGAGGTCCGCCGGGAGGAGGGACTGGAGGGAGTCGCCGCGCGGCTCGCCGCCCCGGCCGGCAACGGCTCCGGGGCCGCCGACGACGGCGACGCGCCGGCCCGCAGGCGGCTGGCCGGTTCGGACGGGCTGCCCGCGCCGGCCGGTTCGGCCGCCCGGGATCCGATGGAGGAGCGGACGATCCGCATGCCCACGGGGTACGAGATGCACCCCTGGGCCGATCTGCGCCCCGCGGGCGAAGGGCCCGCGGTGGGAAGGAAGTTGTGGCACCAGAGTCCGGGGAGTGCGGGATGACCATTCTCTGCGTACGTTTCCAGCTGCCGCCGGTGGACGAGGCGGCCCTGCCGGGGCTGCTCGGCCTGCTGGAGGAGTTCACCCCCGTGGTACAGGCCCTGCCGCCGGACGGGGCGCTGGCCGATCTGCGCGGCGCCGAACGGTACTTCGGGCGCACCGCGCTGGAACTGGCCTCGGTGATCCGGGTGCGCGCCCTCGCCCTGCACGGCGTCGACTGCGTGATCGGCGCGGGTCCCGGACCGATGACGGCCCGCATGGCGCTGCGGGAGGCCCGGCCGGGGCGGACCCGCGCGGTGGCCGAGGACGAGGTGCGGGAGTTCCTCGCCGGACAGCCCGTCGTCGCGCTGCCCGGCGTCGGCGCCAAGACCGCCCGCACCCTGTGCGAGTACGGCCTGGACACCCTCGGCCGGGTCGCCGCCGCGCCGCTGTCCACGCTCCAGCGGCTGGTGGGCGCCCGCGCCGGACGCGAACTGCACGAGAAGGCGGGCGGCGTCGACCGGGGCCGGGTCGTTCCCAACGCCGTTTCCCGGTCACTGGCCGCCGAACGCCCCTTCACCCGCGACGAGCTGGACCCCGGCCGGCACCGGCGCGCCCTGCTCTCGGCCGCCGAGGAGCTGGGCGCCCGGCTGCGCGCCCTGGACAAGGTCTGCCGCGGCCTCACCCTCACCGTCCGCTACGCCGACCGGTCGGCCACCACCCGCACCCGCACGCTCCCCGAGCCGACCGCGCACTCGCCCGCGCTCACCAGGGCGGCGTACGGCCTGTACGAGGCGCTCGGTCTGCAACGCGCCCGGGTGCGCGCGGTGGTGCTGCGCGCGGAGGGCCTCGACCCCGCCGAACAGGCCGCCCACCAGCTCACCTTCGACCCGGTGGACGAGAAGGTGCGCCGCATCGAGGAGGTCGCGGACCGCGTACGGGCCAAGTTCGGCCCGCACGTGCTGATGCCGGGGACGCTGGCGGCCTGAGGGGAGCGGTGATGTGTCCGTTCGGTGACGCGATATCAGGCTGCGACGGGTGAATGTGGGGGAGTCGCGGGATTTTTTACCGACCCGTAACTTCCCGGCTTTCCCTACTCGCCCGTAACTTGATGAGTGAACAGCATCCCGTGATCCGGATCACAGGGCGTAGGACCCCACCCTCCCCCTTGAGCCGCAAGGAGATCACACGATGCTGCCCTGGAAGCGGGTGATCAGACCGCTGGCCGCGTTCCTGCTGGCCGCGGTCGCCGTCACCGCCCCCGCCGCGTCGGGCGCGCAGGCCGCCGCCGCACCCAGCTCCGGCTGGAACGACTTCACCTGCAAGCCCTCCGCCGCCCACCCCCGCCCCGTCGTCCTGGTCCACGGCACCTTCGGCAACTCCGTCGACAACTGGCTGGGCCTCGCGCCCTACTTGAAGAACCGCGGCTACTGCGTCTTCTCCCTGGACTACGGCCGGCTCCCCGGTGTCCCGCTCTTCCACGGCCTCGGCCCCGTCGAGAAGTCCGCCGAGCAGCTCGACGCCTACGTCGACCGGGTGCGCGCCGCGACCGGCGCCGCGGAGGTCGACATCGTCGGCCACTCCCAGGGCGGCATGATGCCCCGCTACTACCTCAAGTTCCTCGGCGGCGCCGCCGAGGTGAACGCCCTGATCGGCATCGCCCCCAGCAACCACGGCACCACCCTCAGCGGTCTCACCGCGCTGCTGCCGTACTTCCCCGGCGCCGAGGACCTGCTGAGCGAGGCCACCCCCGCCCTCGCCGACCAGATCGCCGGCTCCGCCTTCCTCGCCAAGCTCAACGCGGGCGGCGACACCGTCCCCGGCGTCCGCTACACCGTCATCGCCACCAAGTACGACCAGGTCGTCACCCCGTACCGCAGCGCCTTCCTGACCGGGCCGAACGTCCGCAACGTGGTCCTCCAGGACCTCTGCGCGGTCGACCTGTCCGAGCACCTGGCCATCGGGCTGTTCGACCGGATCGCCTTCCACGAGGTGGCGAACGCCCTCGACCCGGACCGCGCGCGACGCACCACCTGTGCCTCCGTCTTCAGCTGACACGTGCCACCGCACGCTGGAAGCGGCGGGTCCCTGTCCGGCCTGAGCCGCCGGACAGGGACCCGCCGCCGGTTCAGCGCCCGTGGCGTCCGGTCGCCGTGCGCCGCCGCGCGGAGGCGAACAGCGCGGCCGAGCCGAGCGCCAGCGCCGCGGCGCCGCCGACCATCAGGTACGGCGTGCTGTCGTCGCCGCCGGTCTCCGCCAGGTTCCGGCCGCCGCCCGCCGCCTTCAGCTGGTTGCCGGCGCCGGCCTCCGCCGCGACCGGGTCGGCCGTGGTGGCGGGATCGTCGTCACCGTGCCCGTGGTTCTCGACCGTCGACTTCTCGGTACCGGCCTCGATCTGCTCCTGGGACGGGGCGGAGGCGGAGGGCGCAGGGGCGGGCGCCTCCTTCGGGGTGTCGTCGCCCGCGGCGTCCTCACCCTTGTCCGCCTCGCCGCCGTCGTCCGCCGTCCCGCCGCCGGCCGCGCCCCCGAAGGTGACGTCCGAGCAGGAGTAGAACGCCTCCGGGCTGTCCGACCGCTGCCAGACCGCGTACAGCAGCTGCTGTCCGGAGCGCTCCGGCAGGGTGCCGGAGAAGGTGTAGAAGCCGTCGGCCGCGGCCGGGTCGGTGGAGGTCGCCACCGGGTTGGCCAGGTCCAGGTCGTCCCAGGCCAGCGGCTGGGCCGGGTCGTAGCCGGGCTTGGTGATGTACACCGTGAAGGTGCCCTTGTGCGGGGCCGTCACCCGGTACTTGAAGGTGTGGTCGCCACTGGACACGCTCGTCGCCGGCCAGTCGGCGCGCGCCAGGTCGAGGCCCTTGAACGCCTCGTTGCCGGCGCTGCACAGCTTGCCGTCCGGGATCAGCTCCTGGTGGCGTCCGCCCGCGTCACCGATGCGGACGCCGTTCCAGTCGTACAGCGCCTGGGTGCCGCCGGCCGCGACGGCCGCCTTGCACGCCTCCGACTTCGGACTCTCCGGTCCCTCGCCGAAACACTGGAAGACCCGGCTGACCGGGTCGCCCATCGAACCGTGGGCGGCGGCCGGCGCCGCGGACAGTCCGGTGAGGGCGAGCGGGCCGAGAGCTATGGCGGCGACAGCGGCCTTGCGGCGTGCGGACATGGGGCAGCAACTCCTCGACGAACAGCGGATCTCAGGGGGGGGAGACCCCGGGGGGATCCCGTGGGGGTGGCTCAGAAACTAGCCCCCGGAAACCCGGAAATCGCCCGGTGAGGGCGGTGCGGGGAGATCCTTATGGTCGCTTTAAGGGAGCGTTCGGACTGGGATCAGGTAGGGAGCGTGCGCGCATGACGAAGGCGCGGATCAGGCCGGCCGTAGCCGCCGACGTACCGGCCGTGGAGGCGGTGGTCGACGCGGCCTTCCGGCCCTACGTCGCCCGCATCGGCGTGGTGCCGGTGCCCATGGAGGCGGACCACGCGGCGAACGTGGCCGCGGGCCGGGTGTTCGTCGCGGAACTCCCGGACGACGGCGGGACCGGGTCCGTACGGGTCGCCGGCCTCGTCGTGCTGGAGCCCCGCGCGGACCACCTGTACCTGGACACCGTCGCCGTCCTCCCCGACGCGCAGGGCGCCGGGCTGGGACGGCTGCTGCTGGAGTTCGCGGAGGCCCGGGCCCGGGCGCTCGGGCTGCCCGAGATCCGGCTGTTCACGAACGCCATGATGTGGGAGAACCAGAAGATCTACCCGCGGCTCGGCTACGAGACCGTGGAACGCCGGGTGACCGGCCCGTACGACCGGATCCACTACCGCAAGCGGCTGGGCTGAACCCCGCGCGGGGCGTTCAGCCGTCGGGCCACCAGGTGCGGGCGACGTCCTTGCGGACCTCGGGGCGCTCCGCGGGACGCTCGTCTGCCTCCTCGCGGACCCGGCGGGTGTCCGTCCTCGTCGAGGGCTTCTGCACGGTGACGCGGCGCATGGCTGCCTCCTCGAAGGCCCACCGGGTCACCCGTTCCCACGGCGGCGAACCTTTCGGGGGAGAGTTCCTCATCCGTCCCGTCGTGTCTGTGGCCCCGGTCACGAATCGACTGTCAGTGGCAGGTGTCACCCTGAGCCCATGACCACACATCACGGTGACGGGGCGGACACCAGCGGTGTCGACTGGGACGAGCGGGCGGCCGCCTTCGACGAGGAGCCGGACCACGGCCTGCGCGTCCCCCGCGTGCGCGCCGCCTGGGCCGCGCGGCTGAAGGACTGGCTGCCCGGCCGGCCCTGCGACGTCCTCGACCTCGGCTGCGGCACCGGAAGTCTCTCCCTCCTCGCCGCCGAGCAGGGCCACCGGGTCACCGGCGTGGACCGCTCCCCGGCCATGGTGGAGCTGGCCCGGCAGAAGCTCGCCGGGCGGCACGCGGTGTTCCTCACCGGCGACGCGGCCCGCCCGCCGGTCGACGGCGAGCGGTACGACGCCGTCCTCGTCCGGCACGTGCTGTGGACGCTGCCCGAGCCGGACCGGGTGCTGCGGCGCTGGCGCGACCTGCTGCGGCCGGGCGGCCGGCTGGTGCTGGTCGAGGGCGTGTGGGGGACGGTGAGCCCGGTCGGCATACCCGCGGACCGGCTCACCGCCCTCCTCGCCCCGCTCACCGCGCGGGTGCGCGTGGAGCGGCTGTCGGGGGACCCGGCGCTGTGGGGACGGGAGGTCGACGACGAGCGGTACGCGGTGGTGGCCCTGCGGGACTGACCCCGGGGGGTCCGGGTGGTCGTGGCTCAGTCGAGCAGGGTGGCGAGGCCCTCCCCGCGGGCCAGGGCGTCCAGTTCGTCGAGGGCGGCCACCGCGGCCGCCGCCGCGCCCGGGTCCCGGGCGGACAGGCCGCTTGCCGCGAACTCGTCCTCGTCCAGCCGCCGTACGTCCGTGCCGTCGGCGGAGACCCACAGGTCCAGGTCGAGGTCCTCCACGACCAGGCGGCCCCCGGCCAGCTCGGCCGGGCGGGTGATGTCGCAGTAGTGGCCCTTGAGCGCGCCCCCGAAGGCGCGCACCTCCTTCACGGAGTACCAGCGGTCCCGCCAGTAGTGCTCCGTGAAGACGTCCCCGGGCTCGAACCGCACGAAGCCGAAGTCGCGCACGCCCTCGCCCGCCCACGGGGCGCGCACGCTCACCCGGGTGCCGTCGTCGGCGAGCAGCTCCGCCGGGTAGCTGATCTTGGTGCGGCCCGCCTTGACCAGGACCACCTCGACCGTCGCCGGTCCGTCAGCCGAGTTCGCGGACATGGCGCACCTCCGTCCCGCACAGCTCGTAGCCGAACCACTTGTTGATGGCGAGCATCGGCTCGTTCCCCGTGTCGTTGCCCGTGAAAGCCTCCGTGTACCCGGCCGCGCGGGCCCGGTGCAGCGAGTCGTTCTTCGCGAGCTTCGCCAGACCCCGGCCGCGGTGGGCGCGGGCCGTGCCGGTCATGCCCGTCGCGTACCGGGCGGAGCCGTCCGTGCGGGCCGCGGTGAACGCGGCGGGCCGGCCGTCGACCACGGCCACCGTGGTCAGCTCCGCGTCGAACAGAGGGTGCTGCCAGGTCTCCCTGAGCCACGCCTCGTAGTCGGTGAACTCCGCGTCCACGTCGCTCGGCTCGTCCGCCGTGGTCTCCGCGTCCAGCTCGAACAGCGGGCGCGGGTCGTCGGCGTACCAGGAACCCGGACGCAGCTCCACACCCGGCGGCGGGTCCTGCAGCGGGGGCAGTTCGCGGTGCGCCAGGTCCAGGCGGAGGAAGTGCGCGGAGCGGCTCGCCCGGTAGCCGTGCAGCTCGGCGAAGGCGCGGTTGCCGGGCTCGTCCAGCACCCAGGCAAGCAGCCGGGTCGCCCCGTGCGCGGTCAGATGCTCCTCGGCGGCGCGCACCAGCAGAGTGCCCGCGCCCCGGCGCGTGTGCCGGGGGTGCACGTAGACGTTGACGTTGCCCTGGCCGGGCACGGTGCTGTCGTGCACCAGGTGCACCTGGGCCGTGCCGACCACCTCGCCGTCGTCGTCCACCGCCACCAGCGGGCGGTAGTGGGCGTCGGGGTGCATCCGGGTGAGGTCGTGGATCAGGGACTGAGGGGTGACCAGGATGAACGGCAGCGCTGCCTGCCGTACGCGGGCGAAGCCCTCCAGGTCGGCCTGGGCGTCGGGGCGCAGATCGCGGACGGTCACTGTCATGTGAGGGCACGCTACGAGGTGGCGCGGCGGGGTGCCTCCCATTTTCCGGGGCCGGGAATGCGGCCTCCGGGGCGGGGGTGCGCGAGAATCGCGGCGTGACTGTACGGATCCACATCCAGGACGGAACACCGCCTTACGAGCAGGTGCGGGCGCAGATCGCCGAGCAGGCGCGGTCGGGGGAACTGCCGGTGGGGTACCGGCTGCCGACCGTGCGGGGGCTGGCCGAGACGCTCGGCCTCGCGGCGAACACGGTCGCCAAGGCGTACCGGGCGCTGGAGGCGGACGGCGTGATCGAGACGCGGGGGCGTAACGGAACGGTGATCGCTGCCGCGGGGCCGGCGGCGGAGAGGGAGGTCGCTGCCGCCGCGCAGGGATTCGCCGAGCGGGCCCGGCGGTTGGGGGTGGGGGAGGAGGCGGCGATGGCCGCGGTGCGGGATGCCCTGCGGGCGGTTTTTCGGGCCTAGGCGCCACGTGGGTTGGGGTTCAGTGTCCCCTGCGGGTGGGTGGGGGCTGATCGGGCGGTTCCCCGCGCCCCTGGGGGTGTTGGGTCCACAGCTTCTCGAGTGTGCGGGCGTTGTGGACCGACGCTGCGTTGGGGTCGTTGTTGAAGTAGGCGTAGACGTCTGCTTCTCGGGGCCATGTCGTGGTGATGCGGTGCAGCCAGGTGTGGAGGGACTGGCGGCCGTAGTTCGGCCAGGGGCGGGCTCGGCCCTGGTGAAAGCGGACGTAGCCCCAGTCCGTGGTGCGCCACAGCGGGGTGACCGGGCGGGAGAGGACGTCCGCCCAGCAGAGTGCCGCGCCCCGTGACTCCAGGACCGCGCGTACGTCCGGTGCCCACCAGGACGGGTGGCGGGGCTCGACGGCCACCCGGGTGGACTCCGGGAAGCGGCGCAGGCAGGCGTCCAGGAGGCCGGGGTCGGCCCGGAGGGTCGGCGGGAGCTGGAGGAGGACCGGGCCCAGGCGGTCGCCGAGGGCGGTGGCGCGGCTCATCAGGCGCTCCACCGGCTCCTCGGGGTCCCGCAGCCGCTTGACGTGCGTCAGATAGCGGCTCGCCTTGACCGCGACGACGAAGCCCGGCGGGGTGCGCTCCCGCCAGGACGCGAAGGTCTCCCGGGAGGGGAGCCGGTAGAACGCGTTGTTGACCTCGACGGTGGGGAAGGCGGCCGCGTACTCCTCCAGCCACAGCCGCACCGGCAGACCGGCCGGGTACAGCACGCCGCGCCAGTCCTTGTACTGCCATCCCGAGGTCCCGACCAGCAGCGGCATGCGGCCCTCCCGGCCCCTACAGGTACAGGCCCGCGTCCGCGTCGCCGCGCGGCTCCGGCAGGGAGGCCGGGGAGGTGCCCCGGCGCAGGGCGTACAGCTCGGCCAGGGTCGCGCCCTCACGTCCGACGCCCTCCTCACGGCCCAGCCAGTTCACCGCCTCGGTGCGGGTCAGCGGCCCCACCTCGATCCGGGCCAGGCAGCGGCCCGGACGCACCACGGCGGGGTGCAGCCGCTCCAGGTCCTCGTTGGTGGTGACGCCCACCAGGACGTTGCGCCCCTGGCCGAGCAGCCCGTCGGTGAGGTTCAGCAGGCGGGACAGCGCCTGGCCCGCCGTGTGCTTGGCCTCGCCCCGGATCAGTTCGTCGCAGTCCTCCAGGAGGAGCAGCCGCCAGCGGTTCCTGCCGGACGCGTCCTCCTCGCCGATCGCGATGTCCATCAGATAGCCGACGTCGGAGAAGAGCCGCTCGGGGTCCAGGACGCAGTCGACCTGGCACCAGTCGCGCCAGGACCGGGCGAGCGTGCGCAGCGCGGACGTCTTGCCGGTGCCCGGCGGGCCGTGCAGCAGGAGCAACCGCCCCGAGATGTCCTCGGGGGTGGTCTTCATCAGGCGGTCCATCGCGTCCGCCACCGGGGCGGTGTAGTTGGGCCGGATCTCCTCCCAGGTGCCGGCCGTGATCTGCCGGGTGGTGCGGTGCGGGCCGCGCCGCGGGGAGACGTACCAGAACCCCATGGTGACGTTCTCCGGCTGCGGTTCCGGCTCGTCGGCCGCGCCGTCGGTGGCCTCCTCCAGGACCCGCTTCGCCAGGTCGGCGCTGGTCGCGGTCACCGTGACGTCGGCGCCCCGGCTCCAGCGGGAGATCAGCAGCGTCCAGCCGTCCCCCTCGGCCAGGGTGGCACTGCGGTCGTCGTCCTTGGCGAGCCGCAGCACCCGCGCCTGAGCGGGCAGGAGCGTCGCGGCGGCCCTGACGCGTTCGATGTTGACGGCGTGCGAGTAGGGCTGCTCGCCCGTCGCGAAGCGGCCGAGGAACAGCGCGTCGACGACGTCGGACGGGGAGTCGTTGTCGTCGACGTTGAGCCGGATCGGCAGGGCGTCGTGCGGGTGCGCGGACATGCCGCCATGATCGGTCACGTGAGCCCCGCGTGCACCCGATTTGCCGGGTGCGCCCGCGCGCGTCGCGTCGCCCCCGTGTACGGATCCTCCATGTGAGGTGACGGAAAGTCATACCGTCCCGGTGTTTGTCCGGTACTCGACGGTAATACTTTTGACATGAACACTTCCGCTCAACACGCGTAGTTGGTACGACGGTTGAGGCAGAGATCCTGCTAAAGGGAGGTTCCATGAGACGTTCCCGACTTGCCCTCTTCCTCACCGCTCTCGTCCTCGCCGTCACCGCCGCCCTCACCGGGGCGACCGCGGCGCACGCGTCCTCACAGGCGGTCCCCGGCCCGTACGTGGCCCTGGGCGACTCCTACTCCTCGGGCGTCGGCGCCGGCAGCTACATCTCCTCCAGCGGCGACTGCAAGCGCAGCACGAAGGCCTACCCGTACCTCTGGGCGGCCGCGAACTCCCCCTCGTCCTTCTCCTTCACGGCCTGCTCGGGCGCCCGAACGGGTGATGTCCTCTCCGGGCAGCTCGGTCCGCTCTCCGCGAGCACCGCCCTCGTCTCCCTCAGCATCGGCGGCAACGACGCCGGGTTCGCCGACGTCATGACGACCTGTGTGCTCCAGTCCGACAGCTCCTGCCTCTCCCGCATCGCCACCGCCCGGGCCTTCGTCGACTCGACGCTGCCCGGCAGGCTCGACGGCGTCTACACGGCGATCCGGGACCGGGCGCCCAACGCCCGGGTCGTGGTGCTCGGCTACCCCCGCTTCTACCGGCTCGGCACCAGCTGCATCGGCCTCTCCGAGACCAAGCGGAAGGCCATCAACGACGCCTCCGACCACCTCAACGGCGCCATCGCCGCACGCGCCCGCGCGTACGGCTTCACGTTCGGCGACGTCCGCACCCCGTTCAGCGGCCACGAGATCTGCTCCGGGGACTCCTGGCTGCACAGCGTGGACTGGCTGAACATCGGCAACTCGTACCACCCGAAGGCCGCCGGGCAGTCGGGCGGCTACCTCCCGGTGTTCGACTCGGCGGCCTGACCCCCGTGGTTCAGTAGCCGTCCCCGTCCGCACCGGACGCCGAGGCGGAGGCCCCGTCCGACGGGGTCTCCGTCGCGCACACCACCGAGAACGGCACGGTCCCGGACGTCGCGCGCACCGGCTCCCGTACCTCCACACCGATCCGGCCGTGGAGCTCCCCGCTCTCCGGGTACGTCGTCACCACCACCGTGTCCTGCCTGGTCCGGCCGCCGTCCGCGGGGAACGACAAGGTGCGCCAGCTCCGGTCCGCCGCCGAGCCGTCCTCGGTCGCCCAGCGGTAGCGCACCTCGGCCGGCAGCCGGTTCACCGTGAACGCCGCCGTGAACGAGGGGGCCCCGTCGTGCGGGGGCGGGCAGGCGCCGGAGTACTCCGTGCGCGTGCCGGTCACCGTGACCGACACCGTGAGGGCCGGGGTTTCCTCCTCGTGCCCGCCGTCGCCGCCCTCGTCCTCGGTCGCGTCGTCCGTCATCGAGGAGGAAGGCGACGGATCGTCCTCCGTCCCCGCCGTTCCTCCGGCGCCCTTGTCGCCTGTCGCCGCCGGGGAACTCGCCCCGCCGTTCCCGGCCTCGGGCTCACCGTCGTCCCGGTCCAGCAGCGCGTACGTCAGTCCGGCCAGCGCGAGCGCCAGCAACACGAGCCCCGTGATCAGCAGTGCGGCGCCTGACCGGCCACGCGGGGGCGAGGCGGGCGCCGTGGCGGCCGTGGGCGCTCCGCCGGACGGCTGGCGGGAGGTCACGAGCGGCTGATACGGGTCGGTCGGGGGCGGCACGGGCAGCGCGGCCGCCGTGGGCGCGTACGAGGACGCCGTACGCGCCGGGCCGGCGCCCGGCGCGCCCCCGGCGGCGACCACGCGCAGGTCCTCCGAAGCCCGGTCCGCCGGGAGGCGTTCGGCCGGATCCTTGCGCAGCAGCCCCTCGACGACCGGCGTGAGCGGGCCCGCCCGGCGGGGCGGCGGCAGCTCCTCGTCCACGATCGCCCGCAGCGTGGACAGCGGGGTGTCCTGCCGGAACGGGGAGTGGCCCTCGACCGCCGCGTACAGCAGCACGCCCAGTGACCACAGGTCCGACTCCGGACCCGGAGTACGGCCCAACGCCCGCTCCGGCGCCAGGAACTCGGGCGAGCCGACGACCTCCCCGGTCATCGTCAGGGCCGAGCTGCCCTCGACCATGGCGATCCCGAAGTCGGTGAGCACCACCCGGCCGTCGTTCGCGATCAGCACGTTGGCGGGCTTCACGTCCCGGTGCAGCACCCCGGCCGCGTGGGCGGAGCGCAGCGCGGACAGCACCTCGGCGCCGACGCGTGCCGCCCGCTGCGGGGTCATCGGACCCTCCGCGTCCAGCACCTCCGCCAGCGACAAGCCGCGCACCAGCTCCATCACGATCCACGGACGTCCGTCCTCCGTGGCCACGTCGTACACCGTCACCACGTTGCGGTCGGCGATGCGGGCCGCCGCCCACGCCTCCCGCTCGAGGCGCGCGTACATCCGCCCCACGTCGGACGCCGGCAGCCCCGCCGGGGCGCGGACCTCCTTCACCGCGACCTCGCGGTGCAGCACCTCGTCCCGGGCCCGCCACACGGTGCCCATGCCGCCCTCGCCCAGCGGCGACAGCAGCCGGTAGCGTCCCGCGATCACCCGCTCACTGCCCGGTTCTTCGGACACGGCGCCCCCATTCGCGTCCGGGCGAATTCGCCCTTTCCTCATGAAAGTAGCTCAGCCGAGCGCCGATGCGGCCCCCCTGAACACCAATCCGGCCCCCAGGACCAGCACCACGCACGCCGAACCCAGGGGCGCGCTCCGGCGCACCAGCGCCGCCCACGGCGCGCTCGTCCATCGCGGGCGCCGGGCCAGCAGCCGGGACACGCTCCCGCCCGCCCGCACCACCGCGTACCCGGCGGCGGTCAGGGTGAGCGCCAGCCCCACGCCGTAGGCGACGACGAGCAGCAGCCCGAACCAGGCGTGGCCCAGCGCGGCGGCGCCGACCAGCACCACGACGGCGGACGGACTGGGCACCAGGCCGCCCGCGAACCCGAGCAGGATCGTGCCGCGCAGTGTGGGCGCGGCGGGGTGGGTGTGCGTACGGCCGCCGTGGGTGTGGGTGAGGGAGGTGGGGGAGTGGCCGTGGTCGTGCGGGTGGGCGTGCTCGTGTCCCTGGCCGGGGGTGTGCTCGTGCGGGTGCTCGTGTCCGTGGCCGGGGGCGTGCTCGTGCGCGTGGGGGTGCGGATGCGTGTGGTGGCCGCGCTGGCGCAGGGCGCGGCGTACGAGCTGGGCCCCGGCCAGGGTGACCAGCACGCCGCTGGCGATCCCCAGCCAGGCGACGACGGAGGGCGCGGCGGCGGAACCGGCCGTGACCAGCAGACCCAGGGCGACCACGCCGAGGGTGTGGGTGACCGTGACGGAGGCGGCCATCGGCAGCACGTCCCGCATCCGCGCCCGGCCGCCGCGCGCCGCCGCGGTCGCGGCCATCAGGGTCTTGCCGTGGCCCGGCGCGAGCGCGTGCATCGCGCCGAGGACCACCGCGAGCAGCAGGGCGAGCGCGGCGAACCCGACGGTCAGGTCACGCCGGGCGACGAGGTCGTCCAGGGCCCGCGTCCAGCGGTCGGCGCCCCGGGGCAGGATCGCGGAGGCGGGCGCGTCCGCCCCGTCCGCGCCGCCCGCCGCCAGCGCCGGGCCGCCGGGGCGGATCCGCAGGGACGCGGTCCGGGTGTCGGGCGGGGAGGCGAGCCGGTCCTCCGGGTAGCGGGTCAGCCGGGCGGAGAGGGACGCCTCGGGCACGTCCGAGGCGGCGAGCGTCGCACGGTCCCCCTGCGCGGTGATCTCCCGCCAGCCGGGGCCCGAATCACCGCCCGCCGCGCGGAACTCGACGGCGACCGTTCGGCCTCGGGGGAGGGGCGCGGTCAGGCGGCACTCCACGCGCAGGGTGTCAAGACCCGCCTGGCCGGGGCGCACCCGGACGCGAGCGGCGCGCACGGTGAGCGGCGCCGGACGCCCGTCGGCCACGACCGCGCCGTCGCGGGCGGCCGTCGCGCACCGTTGCCGGGCCCAGGCGTCACGGCCCAGGCCGGCGAGGTCCGGCGCGGCCTGGGTGGCGGGGATCTCGGCGAGGTCCTCGACGTGGTGCACGCGCAGTTCGCCGGGCGCGGCCACCAGGCCGTCGTACCGGTTCACGGTGAAGTTGCCGAGCGGGTGCGCGCTCGCCTCCGTGGCCGGGACCAGGGCGAGGGCGGTGGCGGCGGAGAGGAGCACGGCGCCGGCCGCGGCGGGTCGGAGGACGCTCACCGCGCCGCCCCCAGGTCCTTCAGGGCGGCCCGTGCCGCGCGGGCGCCGAGCGGGGAGAAGCCCGGGTTCAGCTCCAGGGCGGCGGTGAGGGAGGCGCGGGCGGCCCGGTCGTGCCCGGCGGCCTTCTCGATCATGCCCCGGTGGTAGAGGAAGGCGGCGTCGCGGTAGCCGGTGGCCGTGGCCCGGCGGGCGAACGGCAAGGCCTCCGCGGAGCGTCCCGCCCGGTGCAGCGCCCAGGCGAGGGCGTCCGCGGTGTGCACCGTCCGCCGGCGGTCCCACTCGGTGCGGGCCGCGCGGAGCGCCTCGGCGGTGTCCCCGTGGTCGGCCGCGGCGAGCGCGGTGTCGAGGTCCGCGTCCACGCCGCCGGCCCGGGCCAGCGCGGTCCAGGCGTCGACGAGGGCGTACTGTTCACGCGCCTTCGCGCGGTCCCCCCGGTCCTCGTACAGCTCGCCGAGAGCGACCAGCGGGCCGGGCAGCGGGGAGCGGGCGACGACCAGCTCCAGCGTCGTGATCGCGCCGGCGCGGTCGCCCTCCGCGGCCTGGGCGCGCGCCCGGCCCTCCAGGGCGGGCAGGTGGGCGTCGTCCGCGGCGAGCGCGCGGGCGTAGTGGCGCAGGGCGGTGCCGTAACGGCCCTGGCCGCGTTCCAGGTTGCCCAGCGCGGTCGCCACGTACGCCACGTCGGCGGGTCCTGCCGCGGTGTCGAGGGCCTGGTGCAGCACCCGGCGGGCGGTGCGCACGTCGCCCCGCAGTTCTCGCACGTACGCGTACCGGGTGAACACGGGGACGCCCGGACGCCTGCGGTCCGCGACGGTGGCCGCCTTCGCGGCCTCCTCGTACCGGCCGAGCTCCACCAGGGCGTCGATCCGGGAGCAGAGGGCGCGTTCGCTGTACGGGTTCCGCTCCAGGGCGCTCTCGGCGTGGTCCAGGGCCGCGGCGAAGTCGTGGCGCGCCGCGGCGAGGGCGGCTTGCCCGGCGAGCGCCTGGTCGTTGCCGGGCCGCAGGGCGAGGGACCGCGCGAGGGCGCGTTCGGCACGGGCGTAACGGGAGGGGTCCCCGTCGGTCCGCGCCCGCTCGACCTGCGCGAGCCCGAGCGTCGCCCAGGCCCCGAAGTCCCGCGGCTGCTCCCGCACATGGGCCCGCAACGACCGGATCGCCGTGTCCAGGTCCCCCCGGACCACCACATCCGCGCTCACCGCACGGGACACCCCGGGCACGGCCCGCGCCGCGTCCCGCCCGTCACCCCCCACGGCCACGGACCCGGCGGTCATCGCCACGGCCAGCAGCACGGCGCACGCCGCGGCATGCGGTCCCCGGCCCCGGCGCACGGCAGCGGCGAACCGCCTCAGCGCGTCTACGCGTTCGGCGGTGGACGCCGTCCGCGGGGCCGCCGAGGCCGCCGGCACCTCCGAGGCGGCCGGCGCTCCGGCGGGCGGGGCCGCCTCCTGGCCGCTCCCGCGGGTGCTGTCGTTCGTACGCGGGGACATGAGGGCTCCTTCGTCGAGAGGGGGCGCGGCCCTGCCGTGGGGGACGGGAGGGGAGGGCCGCGCCGGCCGGTGGGGCGGCCGGGGGCGCCGGCCGCCGGGTGGGTCAGTAGGCGCGGCGGCGCATGCGGCGCCACCACATGAGCGCCACGCCGATCAGGAGCAGTCCGCCCGCTCCCGCGCCCGCGGACGCGGCGATGAGGGTGGTGTCGTCCGCGCCGCCCGCCCCGGCCGGCCGCAGCGCGTCACCGAGCTGGCTGCGGACGTCGTTGCCGCTGTCGACGCCCTTGGCGAGCGGGCCGCGCGAGCCCTCCGTGGGGTTCGCCAGGTACGGGAAGGAGGCGCCGAACTTCTTGTCGTTCTCGTCGACCGCGTCACCCAGGTCGTTCTTCGCCCCGACCAGCTCGCCCTCGACGACCTGGAGCGCGGCGTCCACCACGTCGTCCGTCAGCCGGCGCCCGTTGGGGAATCCGGCGGTGTCGCCGTCCAGGACGCCCAGCCGTTTCGGCTTCGCGGCCGGGGCGATCGAGGTGTTGAGGCGCAGCATCTCCGAGGGGCGCACGTGCGGCGGCTGGTTGAGGCCCTCGACGCCCTTGAGGAACACGTCGACCAGGTCGTCGCGCGGCCCCTTCGGCGCCGGGATCTTGTAGATCGCCTCGATCAGTTTCGGCAGCTCCGGCTCGGTCACGTTCTTCAGGAACCGGGCGTCGTCCCACGGCGCGGACGCGTTGAACGCGTCCTTGTCGCCGACCGGGTTCACGACCTCGTTCACCAGCGGGCTGCCCAGCCGCGACACCTGCACGAAGTGTCCCTCGGCGTTCTTGCGCTGGGTGGTGGACCAGATGCCCACGACCGGCTGCTCCGCGGACTCCGTGATGAGGTGCGTCGGCACCTGGAGCGCCACGGAGTTGACGTTGTAGCCCTTGAGCGTGTCGTTGCCGACCTCCGAGAGGTTCCCGCCGTACAGCAGGTCGAAGACCCGCAGGTCCAGGAAGAACGGGTCGTCGGCCTGGCCGGCGAACGTGGTGGCGCCGCCCGCCAGTTCGTGCACCGCCTGCTTGCGCAGGGTGTCGTAGTCCGGCATGGACGCCTTGCCCACGTTCGACGGCGCCACCGGCACGTCGTCCGCGATCTTCGTGCGGGACACCGCGTGCTGGTCCTTCAGCTTCAGCATCTCGATGTTGTAGGTCTGCGTGACGTTGAGGTCCGGGTCGTCCAGGCCGGTGACCGGGCCGGTGTTGTAGAGGAACGTCTTCTCGTTCTTGACGTGGGTCCTGAAGGTGTAGCGGAACAGCAGCTCACCCTGCGCGTCACCGTTGTTGTCGATGTGGATGTCGTACTGCGCGTCCTCGGCGAACGTGAAGAAGTTCGGCCCGCCGGCGGGCTCCTCGAACGGGATCCAGTTCGCGATGATCGTCGTCGTGTCCGGCTTGTCGGGGCTGACGAACGCGTACAGGTCCGTGTTGTCGAACTGCGGGGTGCCCGAGATCAGCGGGGCCTCCCGGTGGGAGGAGGCCGAGGCCGCCTCGGGTTCCAGCGCGGACGCGCCCGCGGCCGCGAGTCCCCCGGCGGCCAGCGCACCGCAGATCAGGGTCGCGAGGCTCCTGCGCCCCGAACCGGTCCTGGAGTCAGTTGTCATGCCGTCCGTCCTCAGTGCCGACTTGCCTTGACGCACTGGGATTCGGAGCCTCGGCCGAACCGGATTGGCCGAAGCGCGAACGAATTTTTCCGCGCCGCTCGCGCCCCCGCGCCCGACGCCGCTCGCGCCCCCGCGCCCGACGCCGCTCGCGCCCCCGCGCCCGACGCCGCGCACGGCTTCGCGCTCGCCGCTCCCCGACGGCTCGTTCCCGCTCGGCATTTCTCCGCGCGGACCCGCGTTTTCGGCCCGGTGATCCGTACTTCCCATCCGGAGGCACGCTCGCTGCGAATACCTTGTGCGACCGGACGGTCCGGCAGGGCCGGGAGAGGGGGACGAGCGTTGGAGGCGGACCAGTTGCTGATCCGCGTGGCCGGAGGCGACCAGAAGGCCTTCGAGGACCTGTACGGACTGGTCTCCGGGCCGGTCTACGGACTGGTGCGGCGCGTGGTGCGCGACCCGGCCCAGTCCGAGGAGGTCGCCCAGGAGGTGCTGCTCGAACTCTGGCGCTCCGCCGCCCGGTTCGACCCCGGCCGGGGCAGCGCCCTGTCCTGGGTGCTCACCCTCGCCCACCGCAGGGCCGTCGACCGGGTGCGCAGCGTCCGGGCCGCCGGCGAGCGCGAGCAGCGGGAGGCGCGGCGCGGCCAC
The DNA here is from genome assembly GCF_022696125.1 of Streptomyces sp. GB4-14. Taxonomy (NCBI): domain Bacteria; kingdom Bacillati; phylum Actinomycetota; class Actinomycetes; order Kitasatosporales; family Streptomycetaceae; genus Streptomyces; species Streptomyces sp. GB4-14. Next base: position 5,358,615 of record NZ_RZHO01000002.1, read on the forward strand.
GGACCCGCCTTCGACCAGGTCGCCGAGGAGGTCGAGGCCGGCCTCGAACGCGAATGGGTGCGCCGCTGCCTGGACCGCCTCACCGCGCTCCAGCGCCAGTCGGTCACCCTCGCCTACTACGACGGCTACACCTACCGCGAGGTGGCCGAGCGGCTCAGACTTCCGCTGGGCACCGTCAAGACCCGTATGCGGGACGGGCTCACCCGCCTGCGCGACTGTCTGGGAGGCGCGGCATGAGCGCGTTCCGCCGGCTGTTCTCCCGCGAGGACCCGCACTCGCTGGCCGCCCCCTACGCCCTCGACGCCCTGGAACCCGCCGAGCGGATCCGCTTCGAGAAGCACCTGACGTCCTGCGACCGGTGCGCCGCCGAGGTGCGCGACCTCGCCGAGGACGCCGTCCGGCTGGCCTGGTCCACCGCCGCGCCCGCCCCGCCCGCCCTGCGCGACCGGGTCCTCGCAGCAGTGCGCACCACCGCCCAGGAACCCGCCCCGCAGGAAGGAGTGCGCGCCCGCGAAGGCCGGCTGCCCCCCCATGTCTGGGGGACCGCGCCCCCGCCGCGCGCCCGGGAGCGCCGCCGGGCGGTGCTGCTCGTGCCGTTCGCGACGGCCACCGCCGCCGCGGCGCTCGTCGTCGCCTCGCTGTTCGCCGTCCAGGCCGACCGCACGCAGGACGAACTCGCCGCCGAGCGCGACCGGGCACGTGAGATCGCCCACGTTCTGGCCGCGCCGGACGCCCGTGCGAGCAGCGGCCGGGACGCCCGCGGCCGCACGATCGGAGTGATCGCCTCCGTATCGGCCCGCGGGGCGGTCGTCACTCTGGGCGGATACGACGACCCTCCGGAGGGCCGGGTGCGTCAGCTCTGGCTCATGGACCGGGAGGGCCGGCCCCGCTCCCTCGGGCTCTTCGAGGGCGACACGCCCCTGGTGGCGTCCGGTCTCGACCCGGCGTCGACGTCACTGGCGGTAACCGTCGAACCGGACGGCGGCTCTCCGCAACCCACCGGCCAGCCCGTCGCGCAACTCGCCCTGAAAACGGTCGGATTCGGAGAGTAATCGTCGAGTGTTCGTCAACACCCTTACGGGGAAGGTGAATCCTGTGACCTCGATACACGGGTGCCCGTACGGGGCGATAGGGTTACCCTGCCCGGGCCGGGTGGAGTCGTACGGGTGGGGAGTGACATGGAACAGATAACAGTGCGCAGCAGGGCCAGGGTCCCTGCGATCACCTGCGGCAGCAGCGCGAGCAGTTCGCGCCTCGACCGCCACCTCTCGGTCCTCGCGGGGCCGGCCGTCCCGCAGCGGGAGACGGCCGAGGCGACGTCGCTCATGCGTGAGCTGACCGCGCGTGACGGCGCGCACCACGGCACCAGGGGCGCACGGGCCCGCGCGAGCCGCGTCTCGCTCTTCGCCCCGCTGCGCCGACTGCGCCGCTCCCTGTTCGGCAGCCGGTAGCGTCCGCGCCGGACGGTCCCACCCGTCCCGGCGCGGCGCCCGCCCGCCCGTCGAACCCAACGGCACACGGCCCTGCCCCGCCGGCCCGCGACACCGGCCCTCACCCTGCCGACGCCGATCCCACCCGGCGTCCCCGCAGGGGCACCCTCCACCGCCGGTTCGATGCTGCGGCCGCTCACCGCTCAGCCCGCGCGTACTGGCGCACCGCCAGCGGTACGAACACCGCCAGCAGCAGCGCGCACCAGGCCAGCGACCCCGCCACCGGGTGCGCCATCGGCCAGGCCGAGCCCTCCGGCGCCGGCGCGTTGCCGAACAGGTCCCGCAGCGCCGTCGCCACCGCGCTGACCGGGTTCCACTCCGCCGCCGTGCGCACCCCGTCCGGCAGTCCCGCCGTCGGGATGTACGCGCTCGACAGCAGAGGCAGCAGGAAGGTCGCCCCGCCCAGCTGGCCGGCCGCCTCCTCGTTCCGCGTCAGCAACCCCAGGCAGATCCCGGCCCACACGCACGCGAACCGGAACAGCAGCAGCAGGCCGAAGCCGCCCGCCGCCGCGAGCGCGCCGCCCTCCACCCGCCAGCCGACCGCGAGCCCCACGAGCAGGAACGGCACCGCCCCGGCCGCCGTCAGCAGCACGTCCGCGACCGCCTGCCCCGCCGGCACGGCCGCCCGGCTCATCGGCAGCGTGCGGAACCGGTCCGTCACCCCGCGGTGCGCGTCCTGCGCCGACTGGAACATCCCGGTCATCACGCCGCCCGCCGCCGTCGCCACCAGCAGCCCCGGAACCAGGAACGAGCGGTACTCGGACCCCGGCACGGCGAGCGCACTGCCGAAGACGTAGCCGAAGAACAGCAGCATGCTCACCGGCATCGACTGGGTGAGGATCAGCAACCCCGGGTTGTTCCGCGCCCGCCGCAGCTGCCGGCCCAGCATCGCGGCGCCGTCGTACGCCAGCGTGCTCATGCCGCACGCTCCTCGTCGTCGCAGGAAGGGGCCGCCGGGTCCGCGGGCGGCTCGGTCAGCCGCAGGAAAACGTCGTCGAGCGTCGGTGGTCTGAGGCTCGCGTCGACGAGCGGCACACCCGCAGCGTCCAGCGTGCGCACGAGGTGCGGGAGGGTCAGGGTGGGGTCCCGGGTGACCGCGGCGACCGCGAGCCGCTCCCGGTCCAGCGAGGGCCGCGACCCGGTGAGCCGGTCCAGCACCCCGGCCGCCGCCTCCAGCGTGGTGCCGTCCGCCACCACCACCTCCGCGTGCGAGCCGATCAAGGCCTTCAGCTCCGCCGGTGAGCCCGTGTGCGCGACCCGGCCCCGGTCGACCAGGGCGATGTCGTCCGCCAGCTGGTCGGCCTCCTCCAGGTACTGCGTGGTGAGCAGCACCGTCGTGCCCTCGCCGGTCAGCTCCCGGACCACGTCCCGGATCAGGCCCCGGCCCGCGGGGTCGAGACCGGTCGTCGGCTCGTCCAGGAACAGCACCTCCGGCCTGCGGACCAGGCTCACCGCCAGATCGAGCCGGCGTCGCATGCCGCCCGACCAGGTGGACGCGGGCCGGTCGGCTGCCTCCGTCAGCCCGAACCGGTCCAGCAGCTCGCCCGCACGCGCCGCCACGTCCCGCGCGCGGTGCAGCCGGGCGAACAGCCGCAGGTTCTCCCGGCCGGTGAGGTCCCCGTCGATCGAGGTGTCCTGCCCCGTGACGCCGATCCGCCGGCGTACGGCGGCCGCCTCGCGCACCAGGTCCAGCCCCGCGACCCGTGCCGACCCGGCGTCGGGCCGCAGCAGCGTGGTCAGCAGCCGCACCGCCGTCGTCTTGCCCGCCCCGTTGGGCCCGAGCAGCCCGCACACCGTGCCCCGCGCCACCGCCAGATCCAGCCCCCGCAGGGCGTGCACGGCGCCGAAGCGCTTCTCCAGACCCTCACTAAGTACAGCGTACGTAGTAGTCATGGCGTGACCATACCGCACTACGTACGGTGTACGTAACTACGATGGTGAGCGAGGTGATGACCGATGGCGGGCCGAGCGGCCGAACCCCATGTGATCTGGGCGCGCCCCGAGCGCAGCGGCCGAGGGCCCAGGCCCGCGTACAGCCGTGCCGACATCGCGGCGGCGGCGGTGCGGATCGCGGACGAGGAGGGCCTGGACGCGGTCTCCATGCGCCGCGTCGCGGCCGAGCTGGGCTGCGGCACCATGTCGCTCTACAACTACGTCCCCCGCAAGGAGGACCTGCACGAGCTGATGGCCGACGCGGTCGCCGGCGAGCACGAGCTGTGGGAGCCCAGCGGGGACTGGCGCGCCGACATGCTGCGGGTGGCCCACCAGACGCGCGACCTGATGCACCGCCATCCGTGGCTGCCGCGGCTGATGTCACCGGTCTACGGCTTCAGCCCCAACGCACTGCGCTACCTGGAGCACTGCCTGGCCTGCCTCGACCCGCTGCCCGGCCCGCAGGGCGCCAAGATGGAGCTGATCGCGATGCTCAACGGCATCGTGACGACCTACGTCAGCAACGAACTGGCCACCGCCGAACGCACCCGCTCCCTGCCCTGGTCGCAGGAACAGGAGAACGCGGTCCGCATCGCGTATCTGCAGTCCCGCATCGCGACGGGGGAGTACCCGAGGATGGCGGCGACGTTCATGGAGGACCCGGGCCCGATCGACCTGGAGGCGGTCTTCGAACGGGCCCTCACGCGGGTACTGGACGGCTTCGACCCGCAGCGCTGAACCCTGCGGGGCGGGACCGGGTTCTTCACGGGCGGCGCCTCCGGCCGCCGGGCGGCTTCGTCCCCGGGTGAACGCCCCGTGTGCGGAGGATGCGCGGGCCGTGCCGCGGCTCACGCGGGCGGAGCGCGTGACGGGCGTTGCCCTGACGGCGTGTGATCCGTGCCCCGGGGGACGGGCGACGGTGCCGCACCGCCCTGTGCACCGACGGTGGCGGTTCCTCGGGACGCTCTCGCGGACAACGGCGCCGAGCCGCACGGCGCCGCCGTCTGTGCCGGGCGGCGCCGAGTCGGCAGCGCCGTCTCGCACCCCGCGCGGGCGGTGGCGCCCACCCGCCCGCTCACAGCAGTGCGAGCTGGCCCTCCGGGCCCTCCTCCCGGGTGTCCAGGACCGAGGCCGGGCGGCGGGTCCAGGCTGGTGCGGGCAGGACGCCCGCCGCGCGCAGGTCGGACCGGCCGACCGGCGCCGGCGAAGTCCCAATCAACTCGTCGCGCAGCGGGCGAAGTTCGGCGAGGAGGGTGAGTACCGTGACCAGTTCCAGCAGCTCCGACGTCCAGGTCTGTGGCCAGGCGGCCGGACGGATCGCTTCCAGGGCGCCCGGCTCGGCCGGTGCCGTCCGGGACGCGAACCACTCCTCCAGCACCCGCACCCCGCCCGACTCGAACTCCCACGCCTCCACGGGCACCGGGGAGACGCGGCCCTCGCCCAGCAGCAGCGCCTCCTGGTCGCGGTCGTAGGCCGGCGCGGGCGGACGGGACGGCAGCGGGGCGCGGACGTACGGGCGGCGGCCGCCGGGGAGTCTGGGGCGATCGCCGTCCCTGCGCATCAGCCACAGCATGCGGCGGCCCAGCGCCACGCCCCGCCGCCAGGTGTCGGGGTCGCCGGTGAGCGGCACGGCGAGCCCGTCCGGCGAGGGACGCGCCACGGCCGTCGCCCAGGCGAGGACGTCGACGGGGGAGACCTCGAGCCCCAGCCGGGCGGCGAGGTGGTCCGTCAGACCGGGGGCCAGATTGGGCTCGGCGGCGCCCGGACGGCGGTACAGCGGGCGGATCCGGCCGGTGCTCAGGACCGGGAAGAGGGAGGTCGCCAGCAGCGGCGGTCCTTCGCCGGCCGTCTCGACGGCGAAGATCTGGCGGTCGTCCGCCACCCGCCACAGCTCCGGCCGGGGCGCGTCGATCAGCCGCTGGTCGGGGATCAGCCACTGCTCGTCGAACGGTCCGCGCAGCACCCGCACCGGCTCCGGGCACGGCCCCGTGGCGCGGGCCAGCCGCTCCGTGCCGCCGTCCTGCCCGGGAAGCTGCCCGACCGCCGTGTGCGGGGTGCGGGACCGCGTCGGGCGGAACAGGGCCTCGCGGTCCGCGCCCTCGGCCTTCACCAGGGCGTCCCAACGGGCCCTCAGGGACGCCGCGTCGGGGGCCGCCGGCCACGCCCGGCCGAGCCGCGGCGGTGCGACGGACCACGGCATGAGGTCCGCCAGCAGCGGAGCGTCGTCGTGCGTCACGCTGGGCATCGTACGACCTGCCGACGGGGACGGATCAGGTGGCGTCCAGGGTCACCGTGAAGGAGAAACGGTCACCCCGGTAGTGGATGACGGCCACGTCCAGCGCCTTTCCCGTGGAGTCGTAGGTGACGCCCGTGTAGTGCAGGATCGGGCTGAGTAGCGGGACCCGGAGCAGCCGCGCCGTCTCCGGGTCCGCGAGCCGCGCCTCCACGGTGTCCGTGATGCGGCTGATGTCCGCGCCGACGACGTCCCGCAGCACCTTCGTCATCGGCCACCGCACCAGATCCTGGGGATCGATCCGCCCGGCCAGCTCCGGACGGACGTAGTTGCGGGCGTGGTTGGTCGGCTCGCCGGTCTTCTCGTCGCTGCGCAGCCGGTGGTAGGCGGCCGTCTCCGCCAGGTCCGGGAAGTGCTCGGCGAGTTCGGACGGCACCGGCGCCGGACCGTGCTCCAGCAGCTCCGTCGTCATGCCGGACTGCTGGGCCACGATCGCGTCGACCGAGCCCAGCAGCCGCACCGGCGCGCCCCGCCGGGCGTCCGGCTCGATGAACGTGCCCCGCCGCCGGTGCCGGGTGATCAGCCCTTCGTCCTCCAGCTCCTTCAGCGCCTGCCGCATGGTCAGCACGCTCACCCCGTAGTGCCCGGCCAGCTGCTCCTCGGTGGGCAGGCGCAGCGGGTCGTGCGGCGAGCGGCCGAGGATCGAGGCGCGCAGCGACTGCGACACCTGATACCAGAGCGGCAGCTTGCGGTTGAGGACGATCGAGTCCGGGGCGAAGGAGGTCACGCGCTATCCGTACCGGTCGGAGAACGGTCAGTGCAATGGCCGGAAGTGACGCTCGAGGCCCTGCCACACGTCGTCGTACCCCTGCTGGAGGTGCTCCGCCCGTGCCGCCTGGGGGGTGAGGGACACAGGCCAGCGGGTCTCGAACATGAAGGCGAGGCCGTCGTCGATCTTCTGCGGCTTCAGCTCCGCCGCGCTCGCCCGGTCGAACGTCTCCCGGTCCGGGCCGTGCGCCGACATCATGTTGTGCAGCGAGCCGCCGCCCGGCACGAAGCCCCCCTCCCCGGCCGTCTTCGCGTCGTACGCGCCCTCGATCAGGCCCATGTACTCGCTCATCACGTTCCGGTGGAAGTACGGCGGCCGGAACGTGTCCTCGCCGACCAGCCAGCGCGGTGCGAACACCACGAAGTCCACGCCCGCGAGGCCCGGCGTGTCGCTCGGGGAGGTCAGCACGGTGAAGATCGACGGGTCCGGGTGGTCGTACGAGATGGTGCCCATCACATTGAACCGGCGCAGGTCGTAGGCGTACGGCACATGGTTGCCGTGCCAGGCGACGACATCCAGCGGGGAGTGGTCGTAGGTGGCCGCCCACAGGTTGCCGCAGAACTTGTTCACCACCTCCACCGGGCCCTCGACGTCCTCGTACGCGGCGACCGGGGCGCGGAAGTCCCGGGCGTTCGCCAGCCCGTTGGCACCGATCGGGCCGAGGTCGGGCAGCCGGAACGGCGCACCGTAGTTCTCGCACACATAGCCGCGGGCCGTCTCGTCCAGCAGCTCCACACGGAACCGCACCCCACGCGGGATCAGTGCGATGTGTCCCGGCTCCACATGCAGCATGCCGAGCTCCGTGCGCAGCAGCAGCCCGCCGCGCTCCGGCACGATCAGCAGCTCACCGTCGGCGTCGCTGAACACCCGCCGCATGGAGGCGTTGGCGTGATACAGGTGCACCGCCATGCCGCTGCGCTGGGTCACGTCGCCGTTGCCGCCCAGGGTCCACAGGCCGGCCAGGAAGTCCGTGCCCTCGGCCGGATCCGGCAGCGGGTCCCAGCGCAGCCGGTTGGGGTCGGGCACCGTCTGGGCGAAGGGCGCCGAGCGCAGCGCGCCGTTGCCCGTGCGGGTGAACGCCGGGTGCGCGGCGGAGGGACGGATCCGGTACAGCCACGAGCGGCGGTTCTCCGCCCGCGGCTCGGTGAAGGCCGACCCGCTCAACTGCTCCGCGTACAGCCCGAGCGGCGCACGCTGCGGGGAGTTGCGGCCCACGGGCAGGGCGCCCGGCACCGCCTCCGAGCTGTGCTCGTTGCCGAAGCCGGAGAGGTGCTCCAGACCTTCGGCGATCTTGCGCGCCTCCTCGCGTTCCGTCGCGCCGCCGCGGGCGGTGGCCCCGTCGCTCATGTCCGCTGCTCCCTTGCACCGAGCCGATTCCTATGGGACACCGTAGGATTGCGGTTACCCGGGCGCAAGGGCGCCGCGCGGTCTCCTTCCGGAGCCGGAGCTCCCCTCCCCTTCGCGGAGGACCAGGAACCAGACTCCAGGGGGATTCGCGCGTTCGGACCGCTGTTCTACGCTCCCCGGCATGACGTGGAGACGGAGGACGGTCATCCCCGCGCTCGCGGTCTGTGTCGTCGTGCCGGCCGGACCCGCGGGCTGCGACACCCCGGGCGGCCGGGGGTCCGGCGAGGTGTCGTCCTCACCCGTGGGCCGGCTCCTGGACGAGCGCGCCGAGGACGGCAGCCCCTACCGGGAGGTGGACGAGGAGGGCGCGCCCCGGGTCACCGTGGAGGTCGCCCCCGACACCGAGGGCGGCTGGGACGTACGGCTGCGGGTGCGCAACTTCCGCTTCTCGCCCGACGGCACGGGCCGCCGCGCCGAGCCCGGCCGCGGCCTGGCCCGCCTGGAGGTGAACGGCCGCCGCGTCGCCGTGCTGCGCACCCCCGAGTACCACCTCGCCCCCGGCGCCTTCCCGCGCGGCACCCACCAGGTCACCGCGCGGTTGTACGCCGACGACGGGTCCGTGTGGGCCGTCGACGGCGAGCCCGTGGAGAGCACCGCCGACATCACCGTCTCCGGGCAGGAGCCGACCCCGGACCAGAGCGTGGCGCCGCTCGCCGCCGGGCCCGGTTCACCGGAAGGACCCGGGCGGGCATGATGAGGGCCGTGTCCCACACGCCATCGCTCCGCCGGGCGCCGGTGCAGCGGCGCAGCGCCGAACGGCTGGCCAGGATCCTCGACGCCTGCGCCGGCCTCCTCGACGAGGTCGGCTACGACGACCTGAGCACCCGCGCGGTCGCCGAGCGCGCCGGGGTGCCCATCGGCTCCGTCTACCGCTTCTTCTCCAACAAGCGTCAGATGGCCGACGCGCTCGCCCAGCGCAACCTGGAGCGCTTCACCGACCGCGTCACCGAACGGCTGTCCGCCGCCGGCGACCGCGGCTGGCGGTACGCCATGGACGTCGTGCTCGACACGTACCTGGACATGAAGCGCACCGCCCCCGGCTTCTCCCTCGTCGACTTCGGCAACCAGATCCCCGTCGGAGCACGCCGGGCCGAGCCCAACCACCGCGTCGCCGACCGGCTCACCGCGCTCCTCTCCGGCCACCTCGGCCGCCCGGCCGACGACGACCTGCGCCGCATCTTCCTGGTCGCCGTGGAGACCGCCGACGCCCTGGTCGACCTGGCGTTCCGGGTGGCGCCCGAGGGGGACGAGAAGGTCGTCGCCGAACTGCGCGCGCTGCTCCGGGCGTACCTGGCCCGGGTCCTGGACTGACCCCGGACCCGCCCGGTTCCCAGCACGCCCTCCCCTCCGTGCGTACCGGTCGGTATGCTCGGCCCGTCCGTGCGTCACCGCCGCCGTACCGGGAGGACCCGTGTCCCGCACCGCCCTGCGTATCTGCCCCCTGTGCGAGGCCACCTGCGGCCTGGTCCTCACCGTCGACGACGGCAAGGTCACCGGCGCCCGCGGCGACCGCGACGACGTGTTCAGCAAGGGCTTCGTCTGCCCCAAGGGGGCCGCCTTCCCGGAGGTGGACTCCGACCCCGACCGGCTGCGCACCCCGCTCGTCCGCGTCGACGGGGAACTGCGCGAGGCCACCTGGGAGGAGGCCTTCGACGCCGTCGCCGCCGGACTGCGCGGCGTCGTCGAACGGTACGGCCCGCACGCGGTCGGCGTCGTCCTGGGCAACCCCAACGTCCACACCATGGCCGGCGCCCTCTACCCGCCCCTGCTCATCGGCGGACTCGGCACCCACAGCCTCTTCACCGCCTCCACCGTCGACCAGATGCCCAAGCACGTCTCCAGCGGGCTCCTCTTCGGCGACGCCAACCTCATCCCCGTGCCCGACCTGGACCGCACCGGCCATCTGCTGCTGATCGGCGCCAACCCCCTCGAGTCCAACGGCAGCCTCTGCACCGCGCCCGACTTCCCCGGCCGGCTCAAGGCGCTCAAGGCGCGCGGCGGCACCCTCACCGTCGTCGACCCGCGCCGCACCCGCACCGCCCGCCTCGCCGACCGGCACCTCGCCGTCCGCCCCGGCACCGACGCGCTGCTGCTCGCCGCGGTCGCCCGCACCCTCTTCGACGAGGACCTCGTCGACCTCGGGGCCGCCGCCCTGCACATCGAGGGCGTCGCCGAACTCTCCGACGCCCTCGCCGATTTCACCCCCGAGGCGGTCGCCGAAGCCTGCGACATCGACGCCGCCGTCATCCGCACCCTGGCCCGCGAGCTCGCCGCCGCGCCCACCGCCGCCGTCTACGCCCGCATCGGCAGCTGCACCGTCCCGCACGGCACCCTCGCCAGCTGGCTCGTCGACGTCCTCAACGCCCTCACCGGCAACCTCGACCGGCCGGGCGGCGCGCTCTTCCCGCAGGCCGCCACCGACAGGACGCCACGCCCCGCGGGACCCGGACGCGGCTTCGCCCTCGGCCGCTGGCACTCCCGGGTGAGCCGCCACCCCGAGGCCAAGGGCGAGCTGCCGCTGTCCGCCCTCGCCGAGGAGATCGACACCCCCACCGAGGAGGGCGCCCCGGTCCGCGCCGTCGTCGCCGTCGGCGCCAACCCGGTGCTCTCCGCGCCCGACGGCGACCGGCTGGACAAGGCGCTCGCCTCCCTCGACTTCATGGTGAGCGTCGACCCGTACCTCAACGAGACCTCCCGGCACGCGCACGTCGTCCTGCCGCCGCCCCCGCCGGCCCAGAGCCCGCACCACGACTTCGCGTTCAACACCCTCGCCGTACGCAACCAGGTCCGCTACACGCGCCCCGCCGTGCCCCTCGAACCCGGCCGCATGGCCGAGACCGAGATCCTCGCCCGGCTCGTCCTCGCCGCCACCGGCATGCACGGCGCCGACCCGTCGGCCGTGGACGACCTGGTGATCCGGCAGACCCTGGGCAAGGCCGTCGGCGAACCGCACTCCCCGGTGCACGGCCGCGACCCGAAGGAACTCGCCGGCCTGCTCACCGGAGACAACGGCCCCGAACGGCGCCTCGACCTGATGCTCCGCCTCGGCCCTTACGGCGACGGATTCGGCGCCGACCCCGACGGGCTCACCCTGGAGAAGCTGCTCGCCCACCCGCACGGCATCGACCTCGGACCGCTGCGCCCCCGCCTGCCGCAGCCGCTGAAGACCCGCAGCGGCAAGGTGGAACTGCTGCCCGGCCCGATCGCCGCCGACCTGCCCCGGCTGCGGGCCGCCCTGCGCGAGCGTCCCGACGGACTCGTCCTGGTCGGCCGCCGCCATCTGCGCTCCAACAACAGCTGGCTGCACAACGTGCCCGCCCTCACCGGCGGCTCCAACCGCTGCACCCTGCACCTCCACCCCGACGACGCCGACCGCCTCGGCGTACGGGACGGGCAGCCCGTGCGGGTCAAGGGGGCCGGCGGAGAGGTGACCGTCCCCGCCGAGGTCACCGACGCCGTGCGCCGCGGCGTGGTGAGCCTGCCTCACGGCTGGGGCCACGACCGGCCGGGCACCCGCACCCGGCACGCCTCCGCGAACCCCGGCGTCAACGTCAACCAGCTCCTCGACGGCAGCCTTCTCGACCCGCTGTCCGGCAACGCGGTGCTCAACGGCGTGCCCGTCGAGGTGTCCCCGGAGCACGCCGAGGAGCCGGAAACGGTCACCGCGCTGACCTGAGCAAACGCCTGACCTGGGGTTTTGCGCTTATTGCTCACGGTCTCACGTCTTGTTGACGCGGCCCGGGCGTACCTAACGTCGTCACACCGCCGGCCCCTCGCCGGAAGTTCAAGGGCGAACGTTAGGTGTCCCATTCATGCTGACCATCCTCGGCTTCGCCATGATCGCGACCTTCCTGGCGCTGATCATGACGAAGAAGATGTCGCCGATCGCGGCGCTCGTGCTGATCCCCGCGCTGTTCTGCGTGGCCGTCGGCAAGGGCGCCCACCTCGGCGACTACGTCATCGACGGAGTGTCCAGCCTCGCCCCCACGGCGGCGATGCTGATGTTCGCGATCGTCTACTTCGGCGTCATGATCGACGTCGGACTCTTCGACCCGGTCGTGCGCGGAATCCTCCGCTTCTGCAAGGCCGACCCCATGCGGGTCGTCGTCGGCACCGCCGTGCTCGCCGCGATCGTGTCGCTGGACGGCGACGGCTCCACCACCTTCATGATCACCGTCTCGGCGATGTACCCGCTGTACAAGCGGCTGGGGATGAGCCTGGTCGTGATGACCGGCGTCGCCGCCATGGCCAACGGCGTCATGAACACCGTCCCCTGGGGCGGCCCCACGGCCCGCGCGGCCACCGCGCTGAAGCTCGACGCCGCGGACATCTTCGTCCCGATGATCCCCGCGCTGCTGGTCGGCCTGCTGGGCGTCCTCGGTCTCGCCTACCTGCTGGGGCTGCGGGAGCGGAGGCGGCTGGGGGCTCTGCGGCTCGACGGGGAGTCGGTGGAGACGAAGGAAACGGTGCTCGTCGGTGCGGGTACGAGTGCGGGTGCGGGTGGCGGAGGTCTCGAGAAGCGACCCGTCGCGGGTGGCGGCGGCGCCGACGACGTGGACGACGACAGGGACGGCGGGGACGACGACGGGGACCTCCTCAAGGGCCTCGACCCGAACCGCCCCACCCTGCGGCCGCGCCTGTACTGGTTCAACGCGCTGCTCACCGGCACCCTGATCACGGCGATGATCCTGGAACTGCTGCCCATCCCGGTGCTGTTCCTGCTGGGCGCCGCGCTCGCCCTCTCCGTCAACTACCCGCGCCTGCCCGACCAGAAGGCCCGCATCGCGGCCCACGCCGACAACGTCCTCAACGTCTCCGGCATGGTCTTCGCCGCCGCCGTCTTCACCGGCGTCCTCCAGGGCACCGGCATGGTCGACCACATGGCCGGCTGGCTGGTGGACACCGTCCCCGAGGGACTGGGCCCGCACATGGCCCTCGTCACCGGCGTGCTGAGCCTGCCGCTCACCTACTTCATGTCCAACGACGGCTTCTACTTCGGCGTCCTGCCCGTGCTCGCCGAGGCCGGGGCGGCCCACGGCGTCACCCCGCTCGAGATGGCCCGCGCCTCCCTCGTCGGCCAGCCGCTGCACATGTCGAGCCCGCTCGTCCCCGCGGTGTACGTCCTCGTCGGCATGGCCCGGGTCGAGTTCGGCGACCACACGCGGTTCGTGGTCAAGTGGGCGGTACTGACGTGCCTGTTGATCCTCGCGGCCGGGATCCTCTTCGGCACGATCTGACCACGCGCGCCTCGACCCTGCGTCTTCGGGAGGACTTCGTCATGACGACCGGCGGGAACCGCGGCTGGCTGCTCCGGCTCGTCATCGCTTTCGCCTTCGCGCAGGCGGCGGTGTCGATGGCCCGGCCCGCCGTCTCCTACCGGGCGCTGGCCCTCGGGGCGGACGAGCGGGCGGTCGGCGTCGTCGCGGGTGTCTACGCACTGCTGCCGCTGTTCGCCGCCGTCCCGCTCGGCCGGCGCACCGACCACGGCCGCTGCGCGCCGCTGCTGCCGACGGGCGTGGTGCTGATCTCCGCGGGCTGTGCGCTCAGCGGCGTCGCCGGGTCGCTGGGCGCCATGGCGCTGTGGAGCGGGGTGATGGGCCTCGGACACCTGTGCTTCGTCATCGGCGCGCAGTCGCTCGTCGCCCGCCGGTCCGCACCGCACGAACAGGACCGCAACTTCGGTCACTTCACCATCGGCGCCTCGCTGGGGCAACTCGCCGGGCCGGCCGCGGCGGGCGCGCTGATCGGTGCGGACATGGCCCGCACCAGTGCGGTCGCCCTCCTCGCCGCGGGCGCGGGCGGCGCCGTCGCACTCACCTCGCTGTGGCGCATCGAGCAACCGGAGGCGGTGAAACCCCGTTCGGCGCGGGGCGACCGGGTGCCGGTGCGGGGCATCCTGCGGGCGCGGGGCGTGCCGGCGGGCATGCTGATCAGCGTGGCGGTGCTGTCGGCGACGGACATCCTCACCGCGTACCTGCCGGTGGTGGGCGAGCACCGGGGGATCGACCCTGCGGTGGTCGGCCTGCTGCTCAGCCTGCGCGCGGCGGCGACGATCGCCTGCCGGCTGGTCCTCACCCCGCTGCTGCGGCTGCTCGGCCGACGGGCCCTGCTCACGGTGACGTGCCTGCTGGCGGCGCTGCTGTGCGCCGCGGTCGCACTGCCGCTGCCGGTGCCGGCACTGGCGCTCGTTCTCGCCTCCCTCGGCTTCTGCCTGGGTGTGGGCCAGCCGCTCTCCATGACAACGGTCGTCCAGGCCGCCCCCGCCGCCGCCCGCTCCACCGCCCTGGCCCTACGCCTCACAGGCAACCGCCTGGGCCAGGTCGCGGCCCCTGCGACGGCGGGCCTGATCGCCGGAGTGGCGGGCGTGGCGGCCCCCTTCGCGATGCTGGGCGCGTTGCTGCTGGCGTCGGCGGGGGTGGCGATACGGACCCCGTCGGGGCCGGCTCCGGAGAGCGCCGCGGCGGACGCGGCCGCGGGCGACGGGCCCGGCCCGCGCGGGTCCGCGCCGGACCGGCATCCCACGGACGGGGGGAGCCGCTGCGAGGCGCGCCGCCCGCGGTGAGGCGCCTGGGCCGGTTCGGCCGCCCCCGCAGCCGAAGCGGCTCGACGTCCGACGGCGGCGGGTCGGACCGACCAGGGGAGGGGTGGGGACCCTGCCCTCAGGCCCCCACGCGGTCCGCCGTGCCGAATGATTCCCTCCGGTTTCTCACCAGGCGGACGGGACGTCCCGATCGCGTCCGTCGTCTTCCCCGGCCGCCTACTTTCCGTTAGCTTCCGTGACTCACACGCCCCGTACGACCCGCACGGGGCGTCCGACCGCGGAGCAGCAGCGCCCTGATGAGCCCCCGGGGGCACTTTCATGACACGCGCCATCACCCTGCACGACGTGAGCAAGTCCTACACGCGAGGTGCTCGCGTGGTCGACCGGCTGTCGCTGGCCATCACCCCCGGCGAGTTCCTCGTCCTGCTCGGTCCGTCCGGCTGCGGCAAGTCCACCGTGCTGCGCATGATCGCGGGCCTGGAGGAGATCGACGAGGGGAGCCTCTTCCTCGACGGCGAGTACGCCAACGACCTGCCCCCGTCCGAGCGGGACATGGCGATGGTGTTCCAGAACTTCGCCCTGTACCCGAGCATGACCAGCCGGGACAACATCGGCTTCCCCCTCCGCATCGAGGCCCCAGGCGACGACCCGTCGCCCAAGGTGGACGCCACGGCCCGGATGCTGGGCATCGAGGACCTCCTGGACCGTTTCCCCGCCCAGCTCAGCGGTGGTGAGCGTCAGCGCGTGGCGATGGGCCGGGCCATCGCCCGCCGCCCCTCCGCCTTCCTGATGGACGAGCCGCTGTCCAACCTCGACGCGAAGCTCCGCAACCACGTCCGCGCGGAGATCTCGCAGCTCACGCAGCAGTTGGGGGTCACCACCGTCTACGTCACCCACGACCAGTCGGAGGCGATGTCGCTCGGCGACCGGGTCGCCGTGCTGCGCGGCGGCGTCCTCCAGCAGGTCGGCACGCCCCGCGCGGTGTATTCGCTCCCCGAGAACGTCTTCGTCGCCGCGTTCATCGGCACCCCGCGCATCAACCTCCTGCGCGGCCTGGTCCGCGCCCCGTTGGACGGCGCGATGACCGTCAGCCTCGGCAAACAGTTCCTGCGGCTGCCCGAACCGCTGTCCCTCGACCACCAGTTGCTCCGGGTGCAGCAGGGCCGCGAGGTCATCGTGGGCCTGCGTTCCGAGGCCGTGCGCATCGCCAAGCCGTCCGCCGCGCGCCCCGGCGAGGTGCCCCTCACCGGTCTGGTGGAGCACCTGGAGTTCCAGGGGCACGAGGTGCTGGTGCACTTCAACACCGGCTCCCGCCCCGCCGTCGTCCCCGAACTGGAGGCCCCGCGCCCGGCTCCCGGCCGCCCGGGCGTCCGGCGTCGCCGCCGCGAGGGCGGCACGGTGCTGGAACGCCTCCGGGAGCGCGCGGGCGCCCTCCGGGCCAGCCCCGTACGCACGGGCGCCGTGGCCACCCTGGACGGATCCGACCGCCCGGACCCTGGCGACACGGCCTCCGCGCCCGCCTCCGCCGAACCCCGCCTCCCCGGCGACCTCATCGTCCGCACCACGCCCGACATCCGCCTCCGGTACGGCATGCAGGTGCCGCTTCTGGTCGACCTCGCCCACCTCTTCGTCTTCGACCAGCACGGTCAGAGGATCTGCCCCAGCCCGGACCGCCTGCCCGACCTGGAGGAGTGAGCGGCGGCACGCGGCCGACCCTCTGGCGCGGAAAAACTAACATCGCTAGTTTAGGTGTCCGCACAGGACGCCCCCGCCCCGGAGGAACCGCGATGAAGGCTTACGACGGCATGTACATCGACGGCGCCTGGCGCCCCGCCGCCGGCCCCGACGTGATCGAGGTCGTCGGCCCGGCGGACGAGCAGGTGATCGCCACCGTTCCCGCGGGCACCGTAGAGGACGTCGACGCCGCCGTGCGCGCCGCCCGTGCCGCCCTCCCGGCCTGGGCCGCCACCCCGCCCGCCGAGCGCGCGGCCCGCCTCGCCGCGCTGCGGGACCAGCTGCACGCCCGAAGGGACGAGATCGCCGCGACGGTCACCGCCGAACTCGGCGCACCCGAGAAGCTCTCCCAGGCCGTCCACGCCGGCGTGCCGGTCGCCGTCGCCGGCTCGTACGCCGAGCTGGCCGCGACGTACGACTTCGAGGAGAAGATCGGCAACTCGACCGTGTACCACGAACCGGTCGGCGTGGTCGGCGCGATCACCCCGTGGAACTACCCGCTGCACCAGATCGTCGCCAAGGCCGCCCCCGCCCTCGCCGCCGGCTGCACGATCGTGGTGAAGCCCGCCGAGAACACCCCGCTGGTCGCCCGCATCTTCGCCGAGTGCGTGCACGAGGCCGGCGTCCCGGCCGGTGTGTTCAACCTGGTCACCGGTCTCGGACCGGTGGCAGGACAGGCGCTCGCCGAGCACCCGGACATCGACCTGCTGTCCTTCACCGGCTCCACTGCTGTCGGCCGCCGGATCGGCGCGATCGCCGCCGGCATGGTGAAACGGGTCGCCCTGGAACTCGGCGGCAAGTCCGCCAACGTCATCCTGCCCAGCGCCGATCTCGCCCGCGCCGTGAACGTCGGCGTCGCCAACGTGATGTCCAACTCCGGCCAGACGTGCAGCGCCTGGACCCGCATGCTGGTCCACCGCGACCGGTACGACGAGGCGGTGGAGCTGGCCGCGGCCGCCGCCGCCAAGTACGCCGACCGCATCGGCCCGCTCGTCAGCGCCCGGCAGCGGGACCGGGTGCGCGGGTACATCGAGAAGGGCGTCGCCGAGGGCGCCCGCCTGATCGCGGGCGGCCCCGAGGCCCCGCGCCCGCAGGGCTGGTACGTCAGCCCCACCGTCCTCGCCGACGTCACCCCGGACATGACCGTCGCCCAGGAGGAGATCTTCGGCCCCGTGCTGTGCGTACTGCGCTACGAGGACGAGGAGGACGCCCTGCGCATCGCCAACGGCACCGTCTACGGCCTGGCCGGAGCCGTCTGGGCCGGTGACGAGGCGGAGGCCGTCGCCTTCGCCCGCCGCATGGACACCGGCCAGGTCGACATCAACGGCGGCCGGTTCAACCCGCTGGCCCCGTTCGGCGGTTACAAGCAGTCGGGCGTGGGCCGCGAACTCGGCGTCCACGGCCTGACCGAGTACCTGCAGACCAAGTCCCTCCAGTTCTAGGGAAGCCGAGACCCTCATGTCCGTACGAGCCGCCGTTCTGCCCGCCGTCGGCGCCCCGCTGGAGATCACCGGCGTCGACCTGCCCGACCCCGGACCCGGTGAGGTGCGTGTCCGCCTCGCCGCCGCCGGGGTGTGCCACTCCGACCTGTCCCTGTCCGACGGCACCATGCGCGTGCCCGTCCCGGCGATCCTCGGCCACGAGGGCGCCGGCACCGTTGTCGCCGTCGGCGAGGACGTCACCCATGTCGCACCCGGCGACGGCGTCGTCCTCAACTGGGCGCCCTCCTGCGGAGCCTGCCCCGCCTGCGGGCGCGGCGAGGTGTGGCTGTGCGCGCACGCCCTGGACGGGGCCGCCCGCGTGCACGCCCGCCGCGCCGACGACGGCACCGGCCTGCACCCGGGCCTGAACGTGGCAGCGTTCGCCGAGGAGACCGTGGTGCCCGGCGCCTGCGTGCTGCCCGCCCCGGACGGCGTCCCCCTCACCGACGCCGCCCTGCTGGGCTGCGCCGTCCTCACCGGCTACGGCGCGGTCCACCACTCCGCCCGCGTCCGCGAGGGCGAGACCGTCGCCGTGTTCGGCGTCGGGGGAGTGGGCCTCGCCGCACTCCGGTCGGCCCGGATCGCGGGCGCCGCCACGATCGTCGCCGTGGACGTCTCCCCCGAGAAGGAGGAACTGGCCCGCGCGGCCGGCGCCACCGAGTACGTCGTCGCCTCCGACACCACCGCCCGCCAGATCCGCGCCCTCACCGGGAAGCAGGGCGTGGACGTGGCGGTGGAGTGCGTCGGCCGGGCGAGCACCATCCGCACCGCCTGGGAGTCCACCCGGCGCGGCGGACGCACCACGGTCGTCGGCATCGGCGGCAAGGAGGAGAAGGTCTCCTTCAACGCCC
Organism: Streptomyces sp. GB4-14; assembly: GCF_022696125.1. Taxonomy (NCBI): domain Bacteria; kingdom Bacillati; phylum Actinomycetota; class Actinomycetes; order Kitasatosporales; family Streptomycetaceae; genus Streptomyces; species Streptomyces sp. GB4-14. Next base: position 5,377,113 of record NZ_RZHO01000002.1, read on the forward strand.
TGGAGATCTTCCACTGGGGCCGCACCCTCGCCGGCTGCGTCTACGGCAACTCCGACCCCGCCCGCGACCTGCCGGTCCTCGCCGGGCACATCCGCTCCGGCGCCTTCGACCTGGGCGCCCTGGTCACCGAGCGGATCACCCTGGACGGCATCCCGGCCGCCTTCGACACCATGGTCGCCGGCAAGGGAGGCCGCGCCCTGGTCGTCTTCTGAGCCACGCCGGTGCGGACGCGCCCCGGGGGCGCGGGGAACCGCGCGAGCAACCCCCGGGGTGCCGCACCCGCCGTCGGGTCGCGGACGGGCGGGCATGCCGGGCGCACGCCTTGGACCGACCGGCGCCGGGTGCACCGGCGTCTCAGCGCAGCGCCGCCGTGTCGATGCCCAGGAGGTCGGTGAGCGCCCGCTCCCCGGGACCGGTCACCTTCACGGCCCGGCCCGAGCCGATCCGTACGCACCAGCCCTGGTCCAGGAGGTGACGGCACAGGGCCGCACCCGCCGCTCCCGCCAGGTGCGGGCGGCGTTCCGTCCAGTCCAGGCAGGCACGGGCGAGCGGACGCCGGCCCCGTCGGTCGAGGTCCGCGCCGAGCGCGCCGAACCAGTCCAGTCCCGCTTCGGTGAGAGCGAACCCGGTGTCCTGGCGCAGGAGTCCGCGCGCGGTGAGGGCGTCGGTGACGGCGATCCCGAGCCGTCCCGCGAGATGGTCGTAGCAGGTGCGGCCGCGTGCCATCGCGGAGTCCGCGCCCGACTGCCGCAGCCCGCGCGGCCTTTCGGCGGCGTCCGGGGCGATGTGCGCCGTGAGGTCCTCCACGAGCTGGGCGACCCGGGCGTCCGCCAGCCGCACGTACCGGTGCCGGCCCTGCCGCTCCTCGCTCAGCAGCCCGCCGCCGACCAGCTTGCCCAGGTGCTCGCTGAGCGTGGACGCGGCGACCCCGCAGTGCCGTGCCAGCTCACCCGCCGTCCAGGCCCGCCCGTCCAGCAGCGCGAGCAGGCACGCGGCCCGCGTCTCGTCCGCGGCCAGTGCGGCGAGGCGTGCGAGGGCGCCGGCCCTGGGGTTCTTGGAGGTCATGTCCTCCAGCATGCGGCAGGAACGGTTCGGCGGGTGCCGAACCGTGCGGGAGGGCGGACGGTGGCGTCCTCGGGTGCGTTCAGGGCCGGCGCCGGTCCGGCGAGCGGGGCGTCGGGGTCGCCCCCCAGGGGCGCGGGGAACTGCGCGAGCAACTGCCACCGCGCCGCACTGTGGACGAAAGCGCGGGACTCACGGTGCCGGTCGTGCCCCGCACGGCACGGTGGTGACGCGCCCGCCGTGCCTCGCGTGCGGCGCCGTTCGCCGTCAGACGTGCTGCCGTACCTGCTCGTACTGCAGGGCGAGTCCGTCCAGCAGGGCGGTGAGGCCCGTCTCGAAGGCGCGGTCGTCGATCTTCTCCTGCTGTTCCGCGAGGAGATGCGCCTGGCCGAGGTGCGGGTAGTCCGCGGGGTCGTAGGCGCTCGCGTCGCCCACGAAGCCGCCGGCGAACGAGCCGAGCGCCGAGCCCATGATGAAGTACCGCATCAGCGCGCCGATGGACGTGGCCTGCGCGGGCGGCCAGCCCGCCTCGACCATCGCCCCGTAGGCCGCGTCGGCCAGCCGCAGCGCCGCCGGGCGGCGGCCGGGGCCCCGGGCCAGCACCGGGACGATGTTGGGATGGTCACGCAGCGCGTCGCGGTAGGACACGGCCCAGTCGTGCAGCGCCGTCCGCCAGTCCCGGCCGTCCTCGAACATCGACAGGTCGACCTGAGCGCTCACCGAGTCCGCCACCGCCTCCAGGATCTCGTCCTTGGTGCGGAAGTGGTTGTAGAGCGACGGCCCGCTCACCCCCAGTTCGGCGGCGAGGCGACGGGTGGAGACCGCCGTCAGCCCCTCCGCGTCCACCAGCGCACGCGCCGTCTCCACGATCCGGTCGGTGCTGAGCAAGGGCTTGCGCGGTCGGGCCATGGCGCACATAGTAGGGCTGCGGTTCTAAACTAGCAGTGCTAATTTACTCGTACACGATCACGCGCGTCTCACATTCACATGGGGTGACTCGGGATGGACCTGGAGCTGAGTGACGAGCAGGAGGCGGTTCGCCGGCTCGCCCGGGACTTCGTACGGCGCGAGGTCACGCCGCACGCCGCCGCCTGGGACCGCGCGGAGGAGGTCGACCGGGGCATCGTGAAGAAGCTCGGCGAGGTCGGCTTCCTCGGGCTGACCATCGACGAGGCATACGGCGGGTCCGGCGGCGACCACCTCGCGTACTGCCTGGTCACCGAGGAGCTGGGACGCGGGGACTCCTCCGTGCGCGGGATCGTCTCCGTCTCCCTCGGGCTGGTCGCCAAGACGATCGCCGCGTGGGGGACCGAGGAGCAGAAGCGGACCTGGCTGCCCGGGCTGACCTCCGGTGAGCACGTCGGCTGCTTCGGGCTGACCGAGCCGGGCACCGGCTCCGACGCGGGCAGCCTCGCCACGCGGGCGGTGCGGGACGGCGACGAGTACGTCATCGACGGCTCGAAGATGTTCATCACGAACGGGACGTGGGCGGACGTGGTGCTGCTGTTCGCGCGCTCCACGGACGCGCCGGGTCACAAGGGGGTTTCGGCGTTCCTGGTGCCGACCGACACGCCTGGGCTGACCCGCCGTGCCGTGCACGGCAAGCTGGGGCTGCGGGGCCAGGCCACGGCCGAGTTGGTGTTCGACGGGGTGCGGGTGCCCGCGTCCGCGATGCTCGGAGAGGAGGGGAAGGGATTCTCCGTCGCCATGTCCGCCCTGGCGAAGGGGCGGATGTCGGTCGCGGCGGGCTGCGTCGGGATTGCCCAGGCCGCGCTGGACGCGGCGGTGGCCTACGCGGGGGAGCGGGAGCAGTTCGGCAAGCCGATCGCGGGGCACCAGCTGGTCCAGGAGCTGATCAGCGACATCGCCGTCGACGTGGACGCGGCCCGGCTGCTCACGTGGCGGGTCGCCGATCTGATCGACCGTGGGAAGCCGTTCGCCGTGGAGTCGTCCAAGGCGAAGCTGTTCGCCTCGGAGGCGGCGGTGCGGGCCGCGAACAACGCCCTTCAGGTGTTCGGCGGGTACGGCTACATCGACGAGTACCCGGCGGGGAAGCTGCTGCGGGACGCCCGGGTGATGACGCTGTACGAGGGGACGAGTCAGATACAGAAGCTGGTCATCGGGCGGGCGTTGACGGGGGTTTCGGCGTTCTGAGGACCGGGCCGGCGAACTGAGTACGGTGTGAGTATCTCGGCGGATGTGGCGGCGGCCACATCCGCCGATCCTGTTCCGCATGAGCGAGACACCGGTCAAGCAGCAGAGCACGGCGGCCTTCTACGGTCAGGCCGTGGCGTCCTTCGCGCTGGCCCTCGGGGCCACCGCCGTCGGCATCTACAACCTGGAGACGGACGCGTGGGTCCGCGGCTTCCTGAGCATCGCGGTTCTCTACCTGGTCACGTCGGCCTTCACCCTGGCCAAGGTCATCCGTGACCGGCAGGAGGCGGGACAGATCGTGAACCGGGTCGACCAGGCCCGCCTGGAGAAGATGCTGGCCGACTACGACCCGCTGCAGAAGCTGTGAGGGTGTGAGTGCGGGTGCGGGTGTGCGTGCGGGTGCGCCTACGGCGGGTGGGTGGAGCGGGGGCGGGGCAGGGGTGGACGTCCTCGGTCCGGCGCGAGAGTGCGTCTCGAGAAGCCCGGGGCGACGGACGCGCCGGCCGCTGCGGGCGCCCACCCCTGCCCCGCCCCCTCCCGGCCGCGGGCGGCAACACCGACGCGGGGGTGCGGGCACACGCCCCGCCACCCGCGGGCATGCGTGCCGCCAGGGCGGCACGGGTGGGCGCGGCGGCACCTCGTCGGCGCCGCGCTGCGCGGACTCCGCCCGGCCCGCACCGACGCCGTGCGTAGTCCACCTCGAAAACGCCCCCAGGGCACGCTAAGCGCTCGCTCACCCTTGCCGGTAGGATGGCGACCCTGTCAGCGAATGGGGTGAGCGATGAGTACGGCGGAGGAGACGGCCGGCGGTGAGACGCAGCCGTGGGGTGAGGTCACGCCCGACGCGGCCCGGCGACTGCTGCTCGCCGCCGTGGAGGCCTTCGCGGAGCGCGGCTACCACGCCACGACGACCCGCGACATCGCGGGCCGCGCCGGCATGAGCCCGGCCGCGCTCTACATCCACTACAAGACCAAGGAAGAGCTGCTCCACCGGATCAGCCGGATCGGGCACGAGAAGGCGCTGGACATCCTGCGCACCGCGTCCCGCAGCGAGGGCACCGCGACCGAGCGGCTCGCCGACGCGGTCAGCTCCTTCGTCCGCTGGCACGCGCGCGGCCGCACCACCGCCCGGGTCGTGCAGTACGAGCTAGACTCGCTGGGCCCCGACGCCCGCGCGGAGATCGTCGGTCTGCGCCGTCAGGTCGACGCCGAGGTGCGCGGCATCATCGAGGACGGCGTCCGTTCCGGCGAGTTCGACGTCCCGGACGTGCCGGGCACCACGCTCGCCGTGCTGTCCCTGTGCATCGACGTCGCCCGCTGGTTCAACGTCGACGGGCCCCGCACCCCGGAGGAGGTCGGCGCGCTCTACGCCGACCTCGTGCTCCGCATGGTGGGGGCCAAGAACGCCGGGCCCGCCTAGAGGTAGTAGCGGGCCACCGACTCGGCCACGCACACCGGCTTGTCGCCGCCCTCGCGCTCCACGGTGAAGGCGGTGGCCACCTGCACCCCTCCCGGGACCTCGTCCACGGCGCTGATCTTCGCCGTGGCGCGCAGGCGCGAGCCGACCGGCACGGGGGCCGGGAAGCGCACCTTGTTGGTGCCGTAGTTGACGCCCATCTTCACGCCCTCGACGGACAGCAGCTGCGGGCCGAACAGCGGCAGCAGCGACAGCGTCAGGTAGCCGTGCGCGATGGTCGTGCCGAACGGGCCCGCCGCGGCCTTCTCCGGGTCCACGTGGATCCACTGGTGGTCACCGGTGGCCTCGGCGAACAGGTCGATCCGCTTCTGGTCGATCTCCAGCCAGTCGGTGTACCCCAGCTGCTCGCCCACCGCCGCCTTCAGGTCGTCGACGGACGTGAAGATCCTCGGCTCTGCCATGTCCCGGCCTCTCGCGTCACGTAGTCGCAGGCGCATCCGCGTGCGCATGCCTAAGCAACTGCTTAGCATGGTCGGCCGTGGGGTCCCTGTCAACGGACGGGCCGCCGGACGGGGCCGGTAGGCTTCGAGGAGTGCACCGGATTCCAGAGAAGATCCACGAACTCACGGTCGGGCAGCTCTCCGCCCGCAGCGGCGCCGCCGTGTCGGCCCTGCACTTCTACGAGTCCAAAGGGCTGATCCGCAGTCGGCGCACCTCCGGCAACCAGCGGCGCTACACCCGTGACACCCTGCGCCGGGTCGCCTTCATCCGCGCCGCCCAGCGCGTCGGCATCCCGCTCGCCACGATCCGCGAGGCCCTCGCCGAGCTGCCCGAGGAACGCACACCCACCCGCGACGACTGGGCGCGGCTCTCCGAGGCGTGGCGCTCCGAACTGGACGAGCGCATCCGGCAGCTGAACCGGCTGCGCGACCACCTCACCGACTGCATCGGCTGCGGCTGTCTCTCGCTGGAGGGCTGCGTGCTGTCCAACCCCGACGACGCCTTCGGCGAGCGCCTCACCGGCTCCCGGCTCATGGCGGAGAGCAGCCGGAGGAAGTCCGGCGAGTGAAGACCGGCGGGCCGCTCTCCGCGGCCCGCCCGTGCCTCACTCGTACTCCGTGCCGCCCTTGCGGGTCAGGTACGCCGGGCTCACCGCCTTCGCGATGGCCCGGCCGCCCGTCACCGGGCTGTGCCGCTCGGTCACCGGGCGGATCACCACGCCCTCCCGTATGTGCAGCTCCCTGCCCGACACCGTCTCCCGGCCGCCGGCCAGCTCCAGCACCCGCTCGCTGTCGTACGGGCCGGTCCAGAGGCGGGGCACCAGCGGCAGACGGCCCTCGAGGAGTTCCGCCGCGTCCAGCCAGCGCACCTGGCCGTCGATCTCCGCGGACACGTCGAACACGGCGTACCCGAGCGTGTCGCGCCGCCCGTCCACGCCGTACGACAGGTCCTGCACGCCCGCGCCGTACACCTCTCCGAAGACGCCGACCCGCCGCGCGCCCAGCCGGGCGGCGAGCTCGGCGGCCACCTCGGCGACGCCGTGGCCGCGCACCGCGCGCCAGTACAGGTTGCGCGGGTCCTCCCGCAGGGCGAGGGACTTCGATCCGAAGCCCTTGGAGGAGACGTGCACGCGGTCCTCGTCCGCGGCGTACGTCAGCAGGCAGGCCGTGCCGTGCAGCTTCTCCGTGACCACGACGGGTTCGCCGGGGGAGAAGATGCCGGGGTGGCGCTGGAGGTTCTCGATGTCGACCCAGGGCAGCAGGGCGGGCGCGGACTCCACCTCGCCGCTCATGGTGGGCGGGACCGGTGGCACCCACTTGGTGTTGCCGAGCAGCTCCGCGAAGTCGGTGCCGTCCGCGGCGGCCCGCACCAGATCGACGTCCGCGAGCGCCTTCGGGCGGCACACGATGCCCTGCGACAGCTCGCCGCGCAGCCGGACCGCCTTGACCCGGTCGTGGTTCCGGCCCGCCAGCCGGCCGGTCAGGCCCAGCTCGTCGATCAGGGCGGGCGGCAGCACGGACTGCTCGGGGACGTACACCGCGGCGTCGCCCGTGTCATAGGCGCCCTTGGCGACGACGGCCCGGTACAGGCCCACCTGGGCCAGCTCCAGGGCGTCGGCGTGCGGATGCGGGTGGACGGTCAGGATCTCGGCGGTGACGCGCAGCGTCGACATCGGGACGGCTCCCAAGGGTTCTCAGAGGGGTTTCATCGGCCCCACTGTCCTGAGAACAAAACCGTGGAACGACCGGTTTAACGCCTGCTACCGTCCCGGGGCGCGGGGGGTGCGGCATCCCTGGCGCGCACCCCCGTGCCCCCGTTGCTCGTCACCGTCGCCGGCTGTCGCCGGCCGCTCCCGCCGTCCTCGTCGTCCGCCGGTTCAGGCGGAGACCAGCAGCCTCGCGCGGCGGGACTCCGCGAGGGCCGCCGGGGTCAGCACGGGACGCGGGACCAGGATGCCGCACTCCGTGCACACCGGCCCCGACGAGGGCTCGTGATCCAGGTCGTGACGCCAGACCAGCCGTGCCCCTCCGCACACGGGGCAGGACGAGCCCGGCTCACGCTCCAGCGCGGCGATCAGCCGCCGCAACACCTCGGCCAAGGGCTCCCTCGGGTGCACCCGCGGGTCGTCGCACCAGGCGACCCCGAAACCTCCCCAGGTCATCCGGTGCCAGTCGTCCACACTGCCCGGCCTGCGCAGACCGTCGTGCTTCTCCTTCCTGCGGCGCTCGGCGAACTCCACCTCGTACGCCAGCCAGACCGCCCGGGCCTCCTCCAGCTCGTCCAGTGCGGCCACGAGCCGCGCCGGGTCGACGGAGCGGTCCTCGGGATCGAACCCGGCCCGCGAGCACAAGTGGTCCCAGGTCGCGCGGTGCCCGTACGGGGCGAACCGCTCCAGGCACTTGCGCAGCGAGTAGCGCCGCAGCGCCAGATCGCACCGGGGATCTCGGACCTGTCTCGCCAGACTCCGGAAACCGGCCATCGTCCTGCACCTCCGTCACACCTGCACCTGTAATCCGGTCACTTCGGCGTCGTCGAACGGACGTCGCCGAATAGACGTGTCGGCACGCGATTCGGCTCCATCCTCTTTCCGATGGCCCCCTCAGCCGGCCGCGGGGAATGCCGCGCCAACTTGCTTGCCCCGCACTTCAGTTGTCGTCGTCGCGGGGATACCGGCGGTAACGGACTCCCTGTCCCCTCCCGCGGAGGGGCGGCCCTTCCCCGACGTTCTGAGAACTCCCCGCGGCTTCCACGGGTTCCTGAACACCCCGCCGATATGCACACCGATCACCGGTCCGTCGGCCGATAAACCCCGCATCACCCGGCACGGGGCGCTGAAAGCCCAGGTCACAGAGGCGGGCGGGGCGGAAAAGGGGGCGTGAACGCGACGGCGGCGGATCGCCGTCCCGCGATCCGCCGCCGTCGCGTGCCCCGGCCGGCCGAGGGCTACCGGTAGAGCAGGTGCTCGCGCCGCTTCCGGCGGAACGCCGCCAGCTCGCTCTGCCAGCCCGCCACCACCTCGTCCGTGTCCGCGCCCGCGTCGATCATCGTGCGGACCTGGGTGGAGCCGGTGAGCTTGTCGATCCAGTTGTCCGCGCGCCAGGCGAAGCCGTCCCACGACCGCTTCGCCGTGATCAGCAGGCCGATGCCGGTCCGTACCGGGTCGAACCGCTCCCGGTCGTGCACATGCAGCTGCACGCCCCCGATGGTCTTGCCCTGGAACTTGGAGAACGTCGGTGCGAAGTACGCCTCGCGGAACCGCACGCCCGGCAGGTCCAGCTCGTTCGCCGCGGCCGCCCAGCGCCCGTCGACGCCCTCCGCGCCCAGCAGCTCGAACGGCCGCGTCGTGCCGCGCCCCTCCGACAGGTTCGTGCCCTCGAACAGACACGTCCCCGAGTACACCAGCGCCGTCTCCGGCGTCGGCATGTTCGGGCTCGGCGGCACCCACGGCAGCCCGGACGCGTCGTAGAAGTCCGACCGCTTCCAGCCCGACATCTTCACGGTCTCCAGGGCGACGGGCGCCCGAAGGAACTCCGCGTTGAACAGCAGCGCCAGCTCCGCCACGGTCATGCCGTGCGCCTGCGAGATCGGCTGCCGCCCGACGAACGTCGCGAACTCCTTGTGCAGCACCGGACCGAGCGCGGCCCGCCCGGTCACCGGGTTCGGCCGGTCGAGCACCACGAACGACAGGCCCGCGAGCTGCGCCGCCTCCATGCAGTCGAAGAGCGTCCAGATGTACGTGTAGAAGCGGGCGCCGACGTCCTGGATGTCGAAGACGACCGTGTCCACGCCGGACGCCGTGAAGATGTCGGCGAGGTCCTGACCGCTCTTCAGATAGGTGTCGTAGACGGGCAGGCCGGTCACCGGGTCGTCGTGGCGGCCCTCCGAGCCGCCCGCCTGCGCGGTGCCCCGGAAACCGTGCTCGGGGCCGAACACCGCGGTCAGGGCCACTCTGTCGTCAGCGTGCATGACGTCGACGATGTGCCGCACGTCGCGGGTGATGCCGGTCGGGTTGGTGACCACGCCCACCCGGCGGCCGTCGAGCAGCGCGTAGCCGTCCGCCGCGAGCCGTTCGAACCCGGTGCGCAGCGTGCGGCCGCCGCCGTGCCCGGACCCCGGCCCCGGAGCGGCGGCGGCCGGCGCGGCGGAGGCCGCGACCGCGGCCGTGGTGGTGGCGAGCAGGCTCCGTCGGGACAGCCTCATGCGGTGACCTCCGTGATCGCGGTACATGTCATGGCCACGCACGCTAGCGCGCCGGACCGTCCCGGGGAACGAGCGGGACCGATGCCACGCGGAACGCCCCTTCCTACCGGCATACCGACCGGTTAGTCTGACGCGGTGAGGCGTTCGCGAGCCGCGTCGGAGGAGACCGATGGTGCAAGCCGTGCAGGGTGCGAAGGTGGTCGTCACGGGAGCCGGGGGCGGCATCGGAGCGGCGCTGGCCCGCCGTTTCGCCGCGCAGGGGGCGCGGGTCGTGGTCAACGACCTGGACGCCGCCCGCGCCAAGGCCGTCGCCGAGGAGATCGGCGGTCACGCGCTGGCGGGCGACGCCTCCTCGGTCGTCGACGAGGCCCGGGACGTGCTCGGCGGGACGGTCGACGTCTGGTGCGCCAACGCCGGGGTCGGCCGCGACGGCGGGGAGCCCGGCGAGCCGCTGCGCGAGGAGGACTGGGCGCTGTCCTGGGACGTCAACGTGATGGCGCACGTCCGTGCGGCGCACGCGCTGCTCCCCGAGTGGCTGGAGCGCGGCAGCGGCCGTTTCGTCTCCACCGTCTCCGCCGCCGGACTGCTCACCATGATCGGCACCGCCCCCTACAGCGTCACCAAGCACGGCGCCTACGCCTTCGCCGAGTGGCTGTCGCTCACGTACCGGCACCGCGGGGTGAAGGTGCACGCCATCTGCCCGCAGGGCGTGCGCACCGACATGCTCGACGCCAGCGGCAGCGCCGGCGACCTGGTGCTCAAGCCCACCGCGATCGAGCCGGAGGACGTGGCCGACGCCCTGTTCGACGGCATCGAGCAGGACCGCTTCCTGATCCTGCCGCACCCCGAGGTCGCCGAGTACTACCGCGCCCGCGCGGCCGATCCCGAACGCTGGCTCGGCGGCATGAACCGCGTCCAGCGGCAGTGGGAGGCCACCCGCTGACACCCGCGCCGGACCCGCCCGACCCCCACCGGGCGGGTTCCGGCGCGGACCCGCCCGCACGTGTCGCCGTACCGGGGGAGAAACTGGGCGGGGAGGCGGTGCCCGGAGCGGCGATCGCGTGGAGTGGGAAGATCTCCCGGCGGGGACGGCGTTCCCCGGACGCACGACGACCGACAGCAACACGGAAAGGCGGGTGGCGGCAGTGCCCAGAACGACGGACGGTGACGGGACCCCCGTGCCGCAGCGGCTGCTGGCCGCCGCCACCCGGCTCTTCGCCGAGCAGGGCTACGACCGCACCTCGGTGCAGGAGATCGTCGAGGCGGCCGGCGTCACCAAGGGGGCGCTGTACCACTACTTCGGCTCCAAGGACGACCTGCTGCACGAGGTCTACGCGCGCGTGCTGCGCCTCCAGCAGGAGCGCCTGGACCGGTTCGCCGACGCCGACGAGCCCATCGAGAAGCGGCTGCGCGGCGCGGCCGCCGACGTCGTCGTCACCACCATCGAGAACCTCGACGACGCGTCGATCTTCTTCCGCTCCATGCACCACCTCGGCCCGGAGAAGAACAAGCAGGTCCGCGCCGAGCGCCGGCGCTACCACGAGCGGTTCCGCGCGCTGATCGAGGAGGGCCAGCGCGAGGGCGTCTTCTCCACGGCGACCCCGGCCGACCTCGTCGTGGACTACCACTTCGGCTCGGTGCACCACCTGTCCACCTGGTACCGCCCCGACGGCCCGCTCAGCCCGCAGGAGGTCGCCGACCACCTCGCCGACCTCCTGCTGCGCGCGCTGCGTCCGTGAAGCGTCACCGGCCCGTCGGGCGCCCAGGGCGTCCGACGGGCCGGTTCCCCGCCTGCTACAGGTACTTCTTGATCTCCCGGCGGGCCAGCGACCGCTGGTGCACCTCGTCCGGGCCGTCCGCGAGCATCAGCGTGCGCGCGCCCGCGTACAGCTCGGCCAGCGGGAAGTCCTGGCTCACGCCGCCCGCGCCGTGCAGCTGGATCGCCCGGTCGAGGATGCCGACGACCGTGCGCGGGGTGGCGATCTTGATGGCCTGGATCTCGGTGTGCGCGCCCCGGTTGCCGACGGTGTCCATCATCCAGGCGGTCTTCAGCACCAGCAGCCGCAGCTGCTCGACCGCGACCCGCGCGTCCGCGATCCAGTTCTGCACCACGCCCTGCTGGGCGAGCGCCTTGCCGAAGGCCTCCCGGGACACCGCACGGCGGCACATCAGCTCGATCGCCCGCTCGGCCATGCCGATCAGCCGCATGCAGTGGTGGATCCGGCCCGGACCGAGCCGCGCCTGGGCGATGGCGAACCCGCCGCCCTCCTCGCCGATCAGGTTCGACACCGGCACGCGCGCCTCGTCGAAGACGACCTCGGCATGACCGCCGTGGTAGTGGTCCTCGTAGCCGAAGACCTGCATGGCCCGCTTCACGGTGACGCCCGGGGTGTCGCGCGGGACCAGGACCATGGACTGCTGGCGGCGGATGTCCGGCCCGTCCGGGTCGGTCTTGCCCATCACGATGAAAATCTTGCAGTCCGGGTGCATCGCCCCGGAGATGTACCACTTGCGGCCCGAGACGACGTACTCGTCGCCCTCCCGCCGGATGTGCGTGGTGATGTTGGTGGCGTCCGAGGAGGCCACGTCCGGCTCGGTCATCGCGAACGCCGAACGGATCTCGCCCGCGAGCAGCGGCTCCAGCCACTGCTTCTTCTGCCGCTCGTCGCCGAACTGCGCCAGCACCTCCATGTTCCCGGTGTCGGGCGCGGCGCAGTTGGTGGCGGTCGGCGCGAGCTGCGGGGACCGGCCGGTGATCTCGGCGAGCGGCGCGTACTGGAGGTTGGTGAGTCCGGCGCCGTACACGGCGTCGGGCAGGAACAGGTTCCACAGGCCCTGCCGGCGTGCCTCCGCCTTCAGCTCCTCCACCACCGGCGGGTTCTCCCACGGCGAGGACAGCCGCTGCCGCTGCTCGTGCGCGACCTGCTCGGCGGGGTACACGTGCTCGTCCATGAAGGCGAGGAGCCGGGCGCGCAGCTCCTCGGTGCGCGCGTCGAACGCGAAGTTCATGTCTCGTCAGCCTTCCTGAAGGGTGGTCAGACCGTGCTCGATGAAGACCGGGACCAGATCGCCGATGCGGTCGAACCCGGCTCCGACCGTCTGGCCCAGCGTGTACCGGTAGTGGATGCCCTCCAGGATCACGGCGAGCTTGAACCAGGCGAACGCCGTGTACCAGGAGACGGACGACACGTCCCGCCCCGACCGCGCGGCGTACCGTTCGATCAGCTCGGCCGGCGTCGGATGGCCCGGGGCCTCGGCGGTCGTGGAGACGGGGGAGTCCGGCATGCCCAGCGGGCTGCTGTACATCACCAGCAGACCCAGGTCCGTCAGCGGGTCGCCCAGCGTGGACATCTCCCAGTCCAGGACCGCGCGGACCGACTCGTCGTCACTGATCAGCGCGTTGTCGAGCCGGTAGTCGCCGTGCACGACGGCGGGCGCGGGGGAGACGGGAAGCTCACGGCCGAGCGCGGCGTGGAGCTCGTCGATGCCGGCCAGCTCCCGGTTGCGGGAGGCGTCGAGCTGCTTGCCCCAGCGCCGCAGCTGCCGGTCCAGGAAGCCCTCGGGACGGCCGAAGTCCGCGAGCCCGACCTCGGCAGGGTCCACGGCGTGCAGCTCGACCAGCGTGTCCACCAGGTTCAGCACGGCCTTCCGGGTGCGCCCGGGGCCCAGCGGGGCGAGCTGCTCGGCGGTGCGGTACGGGGTGCCCTCGACGTACTCCATGACGTAGAAGGGCGCGCCCAGCACCTCCTCGTCCTCCCACAGCAGCACCGGACGCGGCACCGGCACGCCGGTCGGGTGCAGGGCGCTGATCACCCGGTGCTCGCGCTTCATGTCGTGCGCGGTGGCGAGGACGTGGCCGAGCGGCGGGCGCCGCACCACCCAGGTCCCCGCGCCGTCGGTGACCGTGTAGGTGAGGTTCGACCTGCCGCCCTCGATCAGCCGGCCGGAGAGGGGGCCGCCGAGCAGACCGGGCCGCTCGCGTTCGAGCAGCTCGCGCAGCCGGTCGAGATCCAGTCCGGGCGGGTGGTCGGGGCTCATCGTCGCTCCTGTGGGCAGACGGACAGTACCCGCCCATGATGCCGACCGGTCGGTATGCCGTCCAGACCGGGAGCGAAACGTGATCGGGTCCACGATAGGGGGAGTGCCCTTCCGCCGTCGGCCCCTGCGGTGACGCGAACGGCGTACATCGGACCATTCGGCTTGCACGCCGTGGGCCGACACCGGAGGGTCGACGCATGAAGGCGATCAGCTACGCACGGTACGGCGGCCCCGAGGTCCTCGAGTACGGCGAGGCCGACGACCCCAAGCTGGGCCCCGACGACGTGCTCGTCAAGGTCCGGGCGGCGTCCGTCAACCCGGTCGACTGGAAGGCCCGCCAGGGGCACCTCGACGCGATCCTCCCGGCCGTCTTCCCGGTGATCCCCGGCTGGGACCTCGCGGGCGTCGTCGTCCGCCCCGGACCCGCGGTCCCCGAGTTCGCCGAGGGCGACGAGGTGATCGGCTACGTCCGCGAGGACGTCCTCTCCTTCGGCACCTGCGCCGAGTACGTGGCCGCCCCCGTGCGCACCCTCGCGCCCAAGCCGCGGGGGCTCTCCTTCGAGGAGGCGGCCGGCATCCCCCTCGCGGGGCTCACCGCCCACCAGGTGCTGCACCGCGTCCTGAACGTCCGGCGGGGCGAGACCGTACTGGTGCACGCGGCGGCCGGCGGGGTGGGCTCCGTCGCGGTCCAGCTCGCCTCCCACCTCGGAGCGCGGGTCATCGGCACGGCGAGCGAAGGCAACCACGACTTCGTGCGGGCCCTGGGGGCGGAGCCGGTCAGCTACGGCGAGGGCCTGGCCGAACGCGTCCGGGGGCTCGCCCCCGAAGGGGTGGACGCGGTCTTCGACACGGTCGGCGGGGACGCGCTCAAGGCCTCCGCGAACCTGGTGGCGCCGGAAGGGCGCCTGGCGTCGATCGTCGACCCGGGAGTGACCGGCTACGGCGGCGCGTACTGGTTCGTCCGGCCGGACCCCGCGGACCTCCGCAAGCTGTCGGAACTGGCGGATCAGGGGGTGCTGAGGATCCATGTCGAGGAGACGTTCCCCCTGGAACGGACGGCGGACGCGCACCGGCGCAGCGAGGAGGGCCACGTACGCGGCAAGATCGCGATCACGGTGCCGCAGGAAATCAGCCCCTCCGGCGCTTGAGGAGCGGGGCCCGGGGCGGAGCCCCGGGCTGGGACGGGAAAGGGCGGCGGGGGCGTGAACCCCTCACCACAGCACCACCCCCACCCCACCCCCCACCGTCAACAGCACGCACACCACGACTCCCGCCGCATACCCAAGGGAGAGCCGCTCGGGCTCCCCGCCCCCCGCCAGCCCCCGAATCCGCCGATGGGCGACCACCAACATCCCCGCCCACCCCGCACAGCACACGACCCCCGCGGCCAGCACACCCCCCGACGCCCCGCCGGCCACCCCCGCCTTCCCCGCCAGCACAGCCACCACCGTGCTCGCCAGCGTCGTCCGCCGCCACGCCAGCCGGGTCCGCTCGGGCTGCAGCCCGGGATCCCGCTCGCCGAGCAGTCCGGGCGTCACCCCTCCCACCCCAACAGCACCACCACGACCATCACCACGGCCACCCCCGCCACGACCACCCCCAGCAGCGCCGGGAACCGCGACACCGGCAGATCCTCGCCCCGCCGCATCGCGCGCTCGCACCGCACCCAGTGGTTGACCGCCCGCAGCGCGCACAGAGCCCCCGACGCCAGCAGGGCGAGGGCCAGCCCGACCCGCCACCCCCACCGCAGACCGGGCAGGAACTGGTCCACCGCGAACCCGCCGCCGATCAGCGCGAGCGCGGTCCGCAGCCAGGCGAGGAACGTCCGCTCGTTCGCCAGCGAGAAGCGGTAGTCGGGCGTCTCCCCGTCGTCCCGCACCTCGGCGGGGGAGAACCACAACCGGACGTTCCGTGCGAAGTCGATCACGGGGGCGACCTTACCGGTCAGACCTGGTCCGTCCGCCCCGCCCGATGCGCCCGCAGCCGCTCGTACGCCGCGAGCCCGTCCGGCACCCACTCCCACTCCTCGAGCCGCCGCAGAACCTCCTCCTCGGGCAGGAAGGCGTGCCAGGCGACCTCCTCGGCCTGCGGCCGCACCTTCAGCTCGCAGCGCACCTCGTACACCGCCGACCACCAGGTCCGGGTGGAGCCGTCGTCGTACAGGAAGGTGAACAGGTGCGAGGGCGCGGGCAGACCGCTCACGCCCAGTTCCTCCTCGGCCTCCCGCAGGGCCGCCTCGTCGTACGTCTCGCCCGCGCCGACCACCCCGCCGACGAACATGTCGTACAGGGACGGGAAGACCAGCTTCGTCGGGGTGCGGCGGTGGACGAAGACCCTGTCCTCCGCGTCGCGCGCCAGCACGAAGACGCAGCGGTGGCGCAGCCCCCGTGCGTACGCCTCGCCGCGCGGGGCCTGCCCGATCACCCGGTCCTGCTCGTCGACGATGTCGAGGATCTCGTCGGCGCTCGTTCCGCTCCTGCTGCTGCCGCTCTCACTCATACCGCCATCAAAGCAGCGCCCTCGCCGTCCCGGCGCCGGCGACCTGCGCCGCCGGGGGTCGGCAGGTCGTTCACGGGCGCCACAAGTTGCCCGTTCGTGACCGCAGTTGACGCGTGTAACGGCCCCGGTGCCCTTGACGTGATCCGTTGGCTGACGGTTTGCTGTCCGTGATCAGCTCGTGGCGATCGGCAGCCGACCACTGCCACCGACCACCCGCCGCGAGCCGTATGACAAGAGAAGCGCGTGAGGAAGTTCGCGGTGCCCCCACCCCCGCCTCCCCTCGGCCGCGCCCGCAGACGGGCGGCGCAGGCCTACGACGAGGCCCTCGACGACGCCGAACTCGTCGCCGCGCGGGCCGCACTGGCACAGGGGCGGTGGCAGAGCACCCGCTCGCTGCTGGTCAGGACGGGGGACGACTGGGACCGCCGCGGACACCGGATCACGGTGCTCGCGAAGGAGCCGTACTGTGCCGCGTGGGCCCGCGAGTGGCTGCTCGCCGAGCCCGACTCCGGCGACGCCGCCGTGCTGCTGGCCATGGCCCAGGTGCGGCGCGCCCTGCGCGGCAAGGAGAAGCCGGCCCGGGTCAGCGAGGTGTGCCGCGAGGCAGCCGCGCAGCTGACGCACGACCCGACGCCCTGGCTCGGGCTGCTGATGCTGGAGTGCTCCCTGGGCGCGGAGGGCGACGTGGTCCGGATCTTCGAGCAGGTCCGCACCCGCTACGCCGACCACCACCACGCCCACCACCTCGTCGTCGGCTGGCTCGCGGAGCGCCGGGTGGAGGCGGGCCCCGACCCGCTGCACGAGGTGTACGACTTCGCCAACTGGGCCGCCGAACAGGCCCCCGCCGACTCGCCGCTGGCCATCCTGCCGGTCATCGCGCACGCCGAGCGCTACCGCTCCCTCGCCGCCGCCGGGCACGAGCCCGCCGACCCGGCCGCCTCCGGCCACTGGGTCGGACGCCGCGCCCGGCAGGTGATGAAGGCCGCCTTCGACTGGTGGCTGGAGTGGGAGCACGAGGACCACCCGCGCCGCCTGGTCGACCTCAACTTCCTCGCCCACGCCAAGGTCTGCGAGGGCCGGGGGGCCGAGGCCGCCGCGCTGTTCCACCGCATCGGCGACCACGCCACCCCCGCCCCCTGGTCCTATCCCGACCGGGACGGCCTCACCGCCTTCCGTAGCGCTCGCGCCGCCGCCCTGGGCACGGCCTGACCCCACCCCGAACGCCCCCGCACCCACCACCGACCCAAGGACGGTCTCGAGATGACGACGGACAGTTCGAGCACCAACAGAGCCCCGGCCGAGGGGATCAGCACCTTCAAGGGGCGGGAACGCGCCCTGCGGGCCGACCGTCTCGGCACCGGGGGCCTGCTGCTCTCCGTGCTGGCGGCGACCGCCCCGCTCATGGTCGTCGCGGGTGTCATGCCCACCACATTCGCGGTGATGGGCATCGTCGGCCAGCCGCTGCTCTTCGTCGTCCTGGGCGCCGTGCTGGTGCTCTTCAGCCTCGGCTACGCCGAGATGAGCCGGCACGTCCACAACGCGGGCGCCTTCTACGCGTACATCTCCCGCGGACTCGGCGGCACCGCCGGCGCGGGCGCCGCCCTGGTCGCCCTCGTCGCCTACAACTCCCTCCAGGTCGGCATCTACGGCATCTTCGGCTTCGAGGTCTCCGGCCTCTTCGCCACCTACGCCGACCTCGAGGTCGCCTGGTGGATACCGGCGCTCGCCGCCGCGCTCGCCGTGGGCGCGCTCGGCTTGCTGAAGATCGACGTCAACGCCAAGGTCCTCGGCGTCCTGCTGGTCATCGAGGTGCTGCTGGTCGTCGTCTTCGACATCGCCGCCGTCGCCGACCCCGGCAAAGAGGGCCTGTCGCTGCACGCCTTCAACCCGGACACCCTCACCGGCGCCGGCGTCGGCACCGCCCTGTGCTTCTGCATCGCGGCCTTCCTCGGCTTCGAGCAGGCGCCGGTCTACGCGGAGGAGACCAGCAGGCCGCACGTCCTGGTGCCGCGCGTGATGTTCCTCGCCGTCACCGGCGTCGCCGTCTTCTTCGCCATCAGCAGCTGGGCGCTCACCGTGGCCACCGGCCCCGCCACGATCGTCGCCACTTCCCAGGAGCAGAGCGCGGGCCTGCTGTTCTTCCTCACCGAGGACCGGCTCGGCTCCACCTTCACCGACGTGCTGCACGTGCTGTTCGTGACCGGCATGTTCGCGGCCATGCTCAGCTTCCACAACGTCGTCGCCCGGTACGCCTTCGCCATGGGCCGCGAAGGCCTGCTGCCCGCCGCCTTCGGCCGCACCACGGGCTCCAGCGGCGCCCCCGGCACCGGCTCCCTCCTGCAGTCCGGCATCGCCGTCGTGCTGGTGCTGACCTTCGCGCTCACCGACGACAAGCCGGCCGGCGACCCCACCGCGCCCGTGCTGCACCTGTTCACCTGGGGCGGCAACATCGGCGCGCTCGGCGTCATCGTCCTGATGGCCATCGCCTCGCTGTCCGTCGTGGTCTTCTTCGTACGGCGCGGCGCCGCGGGCGCCCAGGCCTGGCGGCTGGTCACCTCGGCGGTGGCCGGCATCGCCCTCCTGGTCATCGCGGTCTACACGGTCAAGGACTTCGACGTGCTGGTCGGCACAGGGCCGGACTCCGCGCTGCGCTGGATCCTGCCCGGCGTCATCGGTGTCGCCCTCGTGACCGGACTCGTCCAGGGCGCGATCCTGCGCACCCGCGCCCCCGGGACGCACGCCCGGATCGGTCTGGGCAACGAGGCGTTCCAGCTGGAGAAGGAGGCCGGGCGCACCCCGTAGCACCGGCCCCGTTGCTTACCGAAGTCTGACGAGCACCCGCGTTCCCTGGTCCGCCCGGGGGCGCGGGTGCTCGAATGAGGGGGTGAAACCCGAAGACCCCTCGCAGGGCCGGGACGACCCGGGCGCCGACGACCCGGACGCGCGCGGCGCGCCCGTCGGCCGCCGCGTCCTGCTCGGCACCCTCGGCCTCGGCGCGCTCGGCCTGGCCGCCGCGCCCTCCCTCCAGCGCGGCCTGGAGTCCCTCCTCGCAGGCGCCGCCGACCGTGACCCCACCGGCCTGACCGGACTCCTCCCGAACGGCGGCGGCTTCCGCTACTACTCGGTCGCCGCGTCCGTCCCGCGCAAGGACGCCCGCACCTACCGGCTCACCGTCGACGGGCTCGTCGACCGCCCCGCCTCCTACACCCTCGCCGACCTCGAGGCCCTGCCGCAGACCCGCCTGGTGCGGGACGTGCAGTGCGTGACCGGCTGGCGGGTGCCCGGCACGCCGTTCGAGGGCGTGCGGCTGTCCCGGCTGCTGGACGCGGCCGGGGTGCGCCCCACCGCCCGCGCGGTGCGCTTCACCTGCTTCGACGGGACGTACTCCGAGAGCCTCACCCTCGACCAGGCCCGCCGCGCGGACGTCCTGGTCGCCCTGCGCATGCGGGACGAGGCCATCGGCCACGGCCACGGCGGCCCGGCCCGGCTCTACGTGGCGCCCATGTACTTCTACAAGTCGGCCAAGTGGCTCTCCGGCATCACCGTCACCGACGAGGTCGAACCAGGCTACTGGGAGCTGCGCGGCTACGACGTGGACGCCTGGGTCGGCCGCTCGAACGGACGCGACGATGCCCCCACGAGCTGACGCCCCGCCCGCCGCCACGACCGTACGGCGCTTCGTCCCCGCCCAGCGGTGGGCGCACCGCGCCGTCGCCCTGCTCATGGGCGTCTGCGTGGCCACCGCCGCCTGCCTCTACGTCCCCCAGCTCGCACAGCTCGCCGGCCGTCGCGCCCTGGTCGTCACCCTCCACCAGTGGTCGGGGCTGCTCCTGCCCGTCCCCGTGCTCGCCGCCCTCGTCTCCCGCGCGTTCCGCGCGGACCTGGGCCGGCTCAACCGCTTCGGCCCGCACGACCGGGTCTGGCTGCGGGCCGCCCTGCGCCGCGACCGCCGCCCCGCCTCCCGCCCGGCCGGGAAGTTCAACGCCGGGCAGAAGCTGTACGCGGCCTGGATCGCCGGGGCCACACTGGTGATGCTCGGCACCGGGCTGCTGATGTGGTTCACCCACCTCACCCCGCTCGTGTGGCGCACCGCCGCGACCTTCGTCCACGACTGGCTCGCGCTGACCGTAGGCATCGTCCTCGCGGGGCACATCGGGACGGCCCTCGCCGACCCCGAGGCCCGCCGCGGTCTGCGCACCGGCTCGGTCCGCCGGGAGTGGGCCGAGCGCGAGCACTCGCTGTGGCGCCCCTGAACACGACGGCGGCCCGTCCGCCCCTCCCATGAGGGGCGGACGGGCCGCCGTGGGTCCGGACCCGGCTAGATGACCAGGGACAGCAGGAGCACCAGCGCCCCCGCGACCACCGAGATGATCGTCTCCATGATCGACCAGGTCTTGATCGTCTGGCCGACGTTCAGGCCAAAGTACTCCTTCACCAGCCAGAAGCCGGCGTCGTTGACGTGGCTGAAGAACAGCGAACCGGCGCCGATGGCCAGCACCAGCAGCGCGGCGTGCGTCGTCGACATGTCGGCCGCGAGCGGCGCGACGAGACCGGCCGCCGAGACGGTCGCCACGGTCGCCGAGCCCGTCGCCAGCCGGATCGCCACCGCGATCAGCCAGGCCAGCAGCAGCGCCGGGATCGACCAGTCCTCGGAGATGTCGAGGATCATCTGACCCACACCGGTGTCGATCAGGGTCTGCTTGAAGCCGCCGCCCGCGCCGACGATCAGCAGGATGCCCGCGATCGGTGCCAGGCTCTTCTCCACCAGGGAGGAGATCCGCTCCTTGCTGAAGCCGGCGGGCATGCCCAGGGTGAAGATGCCGACCAGCACGGCGGCGAGCAGCGCGATCAGCGGGGAGCCGATCACGTCGAAGACGCGCTGCACGTTGTGCTCGGGGTCGTCGATCACGATGTCGACCAGAGCCTTGGCGAGCATCAGCACGACCGGCAGCAGGATGGTGGCCAGCGTCGCGCCGAAGCCGGGGCGCCGCTCCAGGTCCTCGGAGGGACGCTGCGGGATCATCCGCTCGGGCGCCGGGACGTCCACCCAGCGGGCGGCGTACTTGGAGAACACCGGACCGGCGATCACCACGGTCGGGACGGCGACGAGCACGCCGAGCGCCAGCGTCACGCCCAGGTTGGCGCCGACGGCGTCGATGGCGACCAGCGGGCCGGGGTGCGGCGGGACCAGGCCGTGCATCACGGACAGACCGGCGAGGGCCGGGATGCCGATGCGCATGAGCGAGTAGTTGCCGCGCTTGGCGACCATCAGCACCACCGGGATCAGCAGCACCACGCCGACCTCGAAGAACAGCGGCAGACCGATGACCGAGGCGATCAGCACCATCGCCCAGGGCATGGAGCGGCCACCGGCCTTGGCGAGGATGGTGTCGACGATCTGATCGGCGCCGCCCGAGTCGGCGAGCATCTTGCCGAGGATCGCGCCCAGGGCGATCAGCACGCCCACACCGGCGACGGTGGAGCCGAGCCCGGCGCTGAAGCTGGTGATGACCTTGTCCAGCGGCGCGCCGGCGAAGGCGCCGAGCGCCAGTGACCCGATGGTCAGCGCCAGGAAGGCGTGCAGCTTGAACTTGGTGATGAGCAGGACGATGACGGCTATGCCCGCCAGGACGGCGATGCCCAGCTGAGCGTGGCCGGCCGAGGTGATCGGCTCGGGTACGTCCGCTGCCAGCATCTCGACGCTGAGTCTGGTCACGGTGGATCCCTAGGAAGTACGGGTCGGGGGAGGGGCGGCCCCGGGGGGAGGGGCCGGTGGGGGGTGGGGTCCTACGGGGTCGGCTCGGAGAGCGACGTCAGGGCGGTGGCCGCCCGTTCGGTGATCTCCTCGGGGGTGCCCGCCACGTTCACGGCGACCCCGGTCTCGTCCGGCTCCAGCGGCTGGAGCGTGGCGAACTGGGAGTCGAGCAGTGCCGTGGGCATGAAGTGCCCCTGCCGGTGCGACATCCGGTCCTCGATGAGGGCGCGGTCGCCGGTGAGGTGCACGAAGACCACGCCGGGCGCGGCGGCCCGCAGCCGGTCGCGGTACGAGCGCTTCAGCGCCGAGCAGCTGACCACGCCGCCCAGACCCGCGCGCCCCTGCGCCCAGTCGCCGATGGCGTCGAGCCAGGGCCACCGGTCGTCGTCGGTGAGCGGGGTGCCCGCCGACATCTTGGCGATGTTGCTCTGCGGGTGGAAGTCGTCGCCCTCGGCGTACGGAACGCCGAGGCGGGCCGCGAGCAGGGGACCGATGGTGGTCTTGCCCGTTCCGGCGACGCCCATGACCACGACGACATGGGGGGTGTTCATCGCTGCCTCGCTGTCTGCTGTCCTCGTCGACACCTTGCCGTTGATGCCGACCGCAACTGAAACTTATAAGTACGACAACTTCAAGAGTCTGTGACGAATAAGTCTGACTTTTTGTTCGTGTGATCCGCCCCGTACTCTGAGTGCATGAGCACCACGGGCCGGGGGCTGCACGGCCGCGTACTGGACACCCTCGGCCCCGAGATCACCGCAGGCGGGTATCCGCCCGGCAGCGTGCTGCGCACGGACGAGCTCGCCCAGCGTTTCGACGTGTCGCGCTCCGTGATGCGCGAGGTGGTCCGCGTCCTGGAGTCCATGCACCTCGTGGAGTCCCGCCGCCGCGTCGGCGTCACGGTCCTCCCGTCCTGCGAGTGGAACGTCTACGACCCGCAGGTCATCCGCTGGCGCCTGGCCGGCGCCGACCGCCCCCGCCAGCTGCGCTCCCTCACCGTGCTGCGCTCCGCGGTCGAACCGGTCGCGGCGAGCCTCGCCGCGCACAACGCCACGGCCGAGCAGTGCGCCGAACTCACCGAGTGCGCGCTCGGGATGGTCGCGAACTCACGCGGTCACAAACTGGAGGGATACCTCTTCCACGACGTGGCGTTCCACCGCGTCATCCTGACCGCCTCCGGCAACGAGATGTTCGCCCGCCTCGGCGACGTGGTCGCGGAGGTGCTGGCCGGACGCACGCACCACGACGTGATGTTCGAGGACCCCGACCCGGCCGCCGTCACCCTCCACGTCCAGCTCGCCGAGGCCGTCCGCGCCCGCGACGCCGCCCGCGCGGAGAAACTCACCCGCGAGATCACCGAGGGTGCACTCCAGGAACTCGACATCCTGGCGCCTTGACCCGCCGGCCGGTCGCGGTCACCGGTCGCCGAAGCGCTCCCGCGCCCGCTCGATGTGCCCCAGGTGCTCGTGCGTCCAGCCGCAGATCGCGTCCACGGCGATGCGCAGCGCCCGGCCCGGCTCGGTGAGGGTGTACTCGACCCGCGGCGGCACGGTCGGGTGCACCGTCCGCTCGACCAGGCCGTTGCGCTCCAGCATGCGCAGATTCTGCGTGAGCATCTTGTGGCTCACGCCCTCGACCTCGTCCCGCAGCTCGCTGAACCGCAGAGTGCCCTCGCCGAGCGCCTCGATGATCAGCAGCGCCCACTTGTTGGCGACGTCCGAGAAGATCTCCCGCGCCAGGGAGTCCGCGCGCCGCAGATCGGCGTCCTCCGGCAGTCCCGCCAACACATGCTTGGTCACCATCTGGTTCCCCAGTCACCGAAAAGTGCGTTCTTCCAGGTCGGCGCTCACTCTCCTACAGTTCCCGGGTAACCACAAGAGACCGACTGGAAAAGGACGAACCTACCCATGGCCACCAGTGATGTCTTCTCCTACGGAATCCCAGCCGAGAGCGACTTCGGCTACGCGCAGGCGATCCGCTCCGGCGATCTGATCCACGTCTCGGGACAGCTCGCCTTCGACGAGGCGGGCGGCTTCCCGCACCCCGGCGACTTCGACGCCCAGCTGCGGCTCACCCACACCGCCATGGACCGGGTCCTCGCCCACTACGGGGCCACCCGCGGCCAGATCGTCTCGCAGACCCTCTACGTGGTGGACCTCGGCCGCCACGCCGCGGCCACGGCCGAGGCCAACCTGGCCTACTTCGGCGGCCACCGCCCGGCGAGCACGGTCCTCGGCGTCACCGAACTGACCCTGCCCGGCCAGCTCGTCGAGATCGCCTTCGTCGTCGACACCCGGCTGCCCGCCTGACCCGGCCCTGCGCCGGGTCCCTCAGCCGGGGAAGTCTCCGTCGACGTACACCCAGGTCCCGTCGACCCGTTCGAAGCGGCTGCGTTCGTGCAGGGAGCCGCCCCGGTACGAGGCGCGGAACGTCACCGTGCCGGTGGAGTGGAAGGCGGAGCCGTCCTCCGTGGCGAGGATCTCCAGCCCGGTCCAGCGCATCGCCGGGTCGAGGTCGAGCCGGGCGGGACGGGTCCGCGGGTGCCAGGTCCGCAGCAGGTACGCCCCGTCCCGCCGGACGAACGCCGCGTACCGCGACCGCATGAGCCGCTCCGCCGTCGGCGCCGAGGCCGCACCGCGGTGGAAGCGGCCGCAGCACTCCTCGTAGGGCTCGGGGAGACCGCAGGGGCAGGGCGTGCGAGACGTCATGGGGCACCTTCCGTACAACGCCCGAGGGCCCCGACCGTCCGGTCGGGGCCCTCGAAGAAGCAAGTGTCCGAGGGGGGACTTGAACCCCCACGCCCGATAAAGGGCACTAGCACCTCAAGCTAGCGCGTCTGCCATTCCGCCACCCGGACAAGGTGTCTGTCGCGCGGGTTTCCCCCCGCGGCGACGACATAAACATTACCAGGTGTTCCGGGGTGACCGATCACCCCCGCCTCCGCGTCGTCGCGTGAACGGCGTGTGACGGGCCGGGCCGGGTCTTGGGGCGGACCCGCGGGCGAGGGAGGATGAGGGGGACCGGCCAGCGGGAACACCAGCAGCGGGAGGAAGCACGTGAGTCAGACGGACCCGGCCAAGGGCGTCACCGGTGAGGACGAGGTCGTGGACCTCTGCCGCGAGCTGATCCGGATCGACACCAGCAACTACGGCGACCACTCGGGCCCCGGCGAGCGCAAGGCGGCCGAGTACGTCGCCGAGAAGCTCGCCGAAGTCGGCCTGGAGCCGCAGATCTTCGAGTCCCACCCGGGACGCGCCTCCACGATCGCGCGGATCGAGGGCGAGGACCCGTCGCGGCCCGCCCTGCTGATCCACGGCCACACCGACGTCGTCCCCGCCAACGCCGACGACTGGACCCACCACCCCTTCTCCGGCGAGATCGCCGACGGGTGCGTGTGGGGGCGCGGGGCCGTCGACATGAAGGACATGGACGCGATGACCCTCGCGGTCGTCCGCGAGCGCATGCGCAGCGGCCGCAAGCCCCCGCGGGACGTCGTACTCGCCTTCCTCGCCGACGAGGAGGCCGGCGGCACGTACGGCGCGAAGCACCTGGTGCACAAGCACCCCGAGCTGTTCGAAGGCGTCAGCGAGGCGATCGGCGAGGTCGGCGGCTTCTCCTTCACCGTCAACGAGAAGCTGCGCCTCTATCTCGTCGAGACCGCCGAGAAGGGCATGCACTGGATGCGGCTCACCGTCGACGGCACCGCGGGCCACGGCTCGATGACCAACGACGACAACGCCATCACCGAGCTGTGCGAGGCCGTCGCCCGGCTCGGCCGCCACAAGTGGCCGGTCAGGGTCACCAAGACCGTCCGCGCCTTCCTGGACGAGCTCTCCGACGCGCTCGGCACCGAGCTCGACCCGGAGAACATGGACGAGACCCTCGCCAAGCTCGGCGGCATCGCGCGCATGATCGGCACCACCCTGCGCAACTCCGCCGCGCCCACCCAGCTCGGCGCCGGCTACAAGGTGAACGTCATCCCCGGCCAGGCCACCGCGCACGTCGACGGCCGCTTCCTGCCCGGCTACGAGGAGGAGTTCCTCGCCGACCTCGACCGCATCCTCGGCCCGCGCGTGCGGCGTGAGGACGTGCACTCCGACAAGGCGCTGGAGACCGACTTCGACGGTCGGCTCGTCGACGCCATGCAGACCGCGCTGAGCGCCGAGGACCCGATCGCGCGCGCCGTGCCCTACATGCTCTCCGGCGGCACCGACGCCAAGTCCTTCGACGACCTCGGCATCCGCTGCTTCGGCTTCGCCCCGCTGAAGCTGCCGCCGGAGCTGGACTTCGCGGGCATGTTCCACGGCGTCGACGAGCGGGTGCCGGTGGACGGCCTCAAGTTCGGTGTCCGCGTGCTCGACCGGTTCCTGGACGCGTCCTGAGGAACCGTCCCTGTCATGGGCCGGGGGCGTGGCCAATATTCGGGCAGACGTGCGGAGTTGACCGGGAAGAGTGAATGCGACCATAAGCTCGTAGCCTCATTACTTCCTCCTCGTTACCCGTGATGTGATCCGCGACTTTGGATCACATTGCCAACTAGGAGGAATACATGCTGAAGAAGGTCGTCGCCGTCGCGGCCGCCACCGGTGGTCTGGTTCTCGCGGGCGCGGGCATGGCCGCCGCCGACTCGGGCGCGCAGGGTGCCGCCGTGCACTCCCCGGGCGTCCTGTCCGGCAACGTCGTGCAGGTGCCGGTTCACGTTCCGGTGAACGTCTGCGGCAACACGATCTCCGTGATCGGGCTGCTGAACCCCGCCTTCGGCAACACCTGCGTCAACGCGTGATGTCGTGTCTCGCCCTCTAGGCATCGCCCGCTGAGGGTTCGAGCCCGTCGGCCCCGGAGCGCGCGCCATGCGCTCCGGGGCCGACCGGTTCCTCATTCGTCGAGAATTCCGGGACACGGCACGCTCCGCGTCCCGGCAGCAGGTCCGAGGACAGGGAATTCAGCAATGCGACAGGTCACCCGCAAGGGCTTGATGACCATGGCCGCCGCCACCGGTGTGCTCGCCGCCGCGGGCGGCGCCGCCGCCCACGCCGACTCCGGCGCGACGGGCGGCGCCAAGGGCTCGCCGGGCGTGCTCTCCGGCAACGTGGTGCAGGCGCCGGTGCACGTTCCGGTGAACGTCTGCGGCAACACGGTCAACGTCGTCGGGGTCCTCAACCCGGCGGTCGGCAACGCCTGCGCCAACAAGGGCGGCTCCGGCCACCACGGCGGCTCGCAGGCCCACGGCAAGGCGAGCGACTCGCCCGGCGTGGCCTCCGGCAACGTCGTGCAGGTGCCGGTGCACGTTCCGGTGAACGTCTGCGGCAACAGCGTCGACGTCATCGGCGTGGGCAACGGGGCGGCCGACAACGACTGCGCCAACACGGGGCACGGCGGCGGGCACCCGGGCGAGCCCGGTGAGCCGGGCAATCCGGGGGAGCCTGGTGAGCCGGGCAATCCGGGGGAGCCTGGTGAGCCGGGCAATCCGGGGGAGCCTGGTGAGCCGGGGGAGCCCGGCAACCCCGGCAACCCCGGCAACCCCGGTGAACCCGGCAACCCGGGTGAGCCCGGTACGCCTGGTACGCCCGGCGCCCCGGACACCCCCTCCACCGGCAACCAGCCGGGCCCGCAGGGCGACGCGCAGCTCGCCGAGACCGGCAGCGAGCTGCCGCTCGGCCTCGCGCTGCCGGCCGGCGCGGGCGCGCTGCTCGTCGGCGGCATCCTGTACCGGAGGGCGCGCGCCGCAGCGTGATCTCGGACACACGGAGCGGACCCCGCGACCGACGCGGGGTCCGCTCCGCCTGATGACTCCGGTCGGGCGCGCGCAGCTCACCAGGTGGCGCGCACCTGGCGGATGATCCGCCGCCGCAGCCGCACCCTGCGGCTGCCGTCACGCATCAGCGTCAGGCGGTACAACTCCCAGTGACCGTACTCGGCATGGTCCGTCAGCAGACGTGCCGTCTCCTTGCGGGAGACCCCGCGCGGCACGTACACGTCGACAAATTCGTATTCCGGCATCGCATCTATTGTGCGGGCCGGGCCCCGGTACGGATAGCGTCTGCACTATGTCTGATGCTGCGCAGCCCACCGCTGCCGAGGTACGCGCCGCCGCCGAGGCGGTGAAGACCGCGCTCGACCGCCACCTGGCCGCGGTCGAGAGCCGGTCGGGTGACGACGACCCGGCCGTCTACGAGGCCTTCAACCAGCTGGCCGCGGCCGCGGAGACGTACGACGAACTGCTCTACGACCGCTACGACGAGGTCACGCCCTTCGAGATCCCCGGCGCCGAGGAGGCCCTGCCCCCGTACGGCGGCCCCGAGGAACCGAACGCCCTCAGCGTGCTGATCCGCCGCGACTACGCCGTCGTCGATCCGCAGCGGCTGCTGGCGCACGCCCAGCGGATCGAGGAGGCGGACGACGAGAGTTCGGAGGCCTCCAGCACGGTCCACGGCGCGCTGGGCCTGCTGTTCGGGGAGTACGAACCGGACGAGATCGCCTCCCGGCACAAGGAGTTCGGCCTGGAGGAGGGCGACTCCACGCTCTGGGTCACGGCATCGGACGAGATCCCGGACCCCGGCGAGTGGCTCGAGGCTCCCTTCGAGCAGGTGGACCCGGAGGCGGTGGTCTGCCGCTTCGACGTCAGCGCGGTCTTCGACGACGACGAGGACGAAGAAGAGGACGACGACGACCTGGAGTCGGCGCTGTCCCCGGACGCGGACGTGGACCTGGAGCCCTTGGACGCGGACCGCTGATCGACTCGCCCGGCGGCGACACCCCGACGGGGGTGCCGCCGCCGACGCGCGCATGCACCACGGGCGGCCTCATCAGGCAGCCCTGGCGGCCCTGGGAGGCTTCGCCCGATCCGGCGCCCGGCTTCTCCGGCGCGCTGCTCCGTCGACCTGCCGGAGCCTCGGAGCGGGCGCCCGCGTGACGGGCGACGCACGATCGCCGTCCGGCCGCGACAGGCCGGGTCAGCAGCGTTGCAGCGGCACACACCCGGCCCCGCTGGGGTCGGCCGAAGACGCACCGCGCCTCGCAGCCGGCCCCGTCCGAGCGAAAAGCGCGGGCGCGGGCTTCGGCCGTTCCGCACGGCGGCTCTCACTGCACGCCGTGCGGGTGCAGGGCGCCGCTTCCGTCAGCGTCCGCGTCGGGCAGCGGAACGACCGCCGTCCGGCCCCAGCCGGCCCGCTCACCCGTCCGCGGCCCACCGGCCCTGGGCACACGGCCTCGCCGTGCCTCGGCCTCCGGGATCTCGCCGCACCGCGGCCAGATCCCGGAGCGCCGGAAGATCTACTCCCCGGCCCCCGGCACCTGTGGTGCCAGCAGCACGGGCAGGCGCGTCGTGCGCGGCTTCGCCGGGACCTCCGCGACCGCTCGCTGCAGTGCCTGGTCCACCCCATGGACCACCGACAGGTGACGGTCGGCCCGGCTGAAGGCCGTGTAGATCCAGGGGCGGCTCAGGGCGGGGACCGCGTCGCCGGGGAGGACCACGACCGCCGCAGGCCAGCGGGAGCCCACCGCCTGGTGCGCGGTCAGCGCCCAGCCGTGGCGGACCGTCTGCTCCACACGGTCCCGCGGCACGACGACCGTCCCGCCCGCGCAGTCCAGACGCAGGCCCTCGGCGTCCGCCCCGACCACGCGGCCCGGAAGGACGCGTCCGGGGGCGGGGGACCAGGCCACCCGGTCGCCGGGGTCGAAGCCGGCGAAGCGGCCCGGACCCGGGTTCAGCCGCTCCTTCAGCGCCGCGTTCAGCACACGCGTGCCGACCGCGCCGCCGTGGCCCGGGGTGATCACCTGCGTCTCCTCGGCCGGCACGCCGATGGCGCGCGGCACCGAGTCCGCCACCAGCTGCACGGTCCGGTGCACCGCCTCGCCCGCGTCCCGCACGGGCACGATGACGACCTCCTTCTCGGGGGCCTCCACCTGGAGCAGCTCGCCGACGCCGATGCCCGAGACCAGCTCGCCCAGCGGCCCCGGATCCGGGCGCCGGGAGGCGACCTGTGGGCAGGCCCGAGCCGCCAGCAGGTCCGCGAACACCCGCCCGGGGCCGACCGACCACAGCACCGCCGGATCGCCGGACAGCACCAGCCGCGCCCCGTCCGGCAAGGACTCCGTCAGCAGCGCGGCGGTCTCCACGTCCAGCTGCGGCGCGTCCAGCACCACCAGCAGGTCCACGGCCAGCGCGCCCTCGGGGTCCCGCCCGGGCCCCTCCGCGCCGGACAGCAGCCCGGCGACCGTGGCCACACCCGGGCCGTCGACGCGGGACGCGAACCGCTCCCGCCCGACGGGGCTGTGCGTCGCGGCCCACGCGCGCAGGCCCATGCCGTGCGCCGCGTCCAGCAGCGCCGCCGGCTCGGCCAGCGCGGCCTCCCCGCCGGTGTGCAGCACCAGCCCGTGCCGTGAGGCCGCGCGGATCAGGTCGGCCGCGGACCCCTCCGCCGCGGCGGCGGCCCGCTCCCACTCCTCGGCCGCCCCGTCCTGCTTGGGCGCCGAGTTGATCAGCCGGGCCAGTCCGTCGGCGAGGCTCTCCTCGGCGAGGGCGCAGCGCTCCAGACCGACCAGCACCCGGACGGGCTGCTCCTCGTCCTCCCCGACCGCCTCGCCGATCGCGTCCTGGAACACGAGGACGTCCCCCTCGGCGACGGCGTTCCGCACCGCGTCCTCCGGGTCGGGCACACCCTGGCGGCCCAGCGCCTCGGTCAGCGCGGCCATCTCCAGGGCCGTGTGCCCTGCGGGCGCGGCCTGCTCCAGCAGCCAGACGGTCAGCGCGCGGCCCCGCCGCTCGTCGCCCGGCCCGGTGTCCCCTCCGAGCAGCGCGCGGGCGAAACCGTCCGCCTGCTCGGGCCGGACGCCCGGCACCCGCAGCAGCTGCCAGGGGTCCTCCCGCAACAGCTCCGCGGACCCCTCACCCAGGGCCGCGGCGGCCGGCGCGGCGAGCGCGGCGGGCGCACCGCCCCGCGTCAGCACCTCCCGCACCTCGCCCACGGTGCCCTCGGCGGGTGCGGCGGGCACCGGTGATCCCTCGGGGACCACCGGGGCCCGCCGCACCGGCTCCGGCGCGGGGCGCCGCGGCACGGGCCGGGCCTCCTCGAACACGGTGGCCGGCGGCTTCTCGCCGCTCTCCACCGCCCGTACGGCGGCGAGCAGTTCGGCCGCCGTGCCGCTCAGTTTGGTGCCGGCCTCGATCGGGCCCTGCCGCTCCGCCTTGCGCCGCTCGATCCGCTCCCGCTCCAGGCGCTGCGCGGCCAGCTCCGCCTCGGCCTCGGACACCTGCGCGCCCTCGGCGGGCGTGCCGTCGGCGGGCGTGCCGTCGTCCGCGCTCCTCGGCTCCTCAGGGGTCTCCGGCGTGCTCACAGCGTGCTCCAGTCGTGATCGGGATAGCGGTGCACCGGAGCCGACACGTCGTCGAGCGCCCGGCAGATCTCGTCAGGAAGACTAAGCGCCTCCACTGACAACGCCGCCGTGAGCTGCTGCGCCGTGCGCGCGCCCACGATGGGCGCGGTCACCCCGGGCCGGTCGCGGACCCAGGCGAGCGCGACCTGCAGCGCGGTGACCGCCAGCCCGTCCGCCGCGGTCGTCACCGCGTCCACGATCCGGCTCGCCGTGTCGTCCAGGTACGGCGCGACGAACGGCGCGAGATGCTCGGAGGCGCCGCGCGAGTCTGCCGGGGTGGCGTCCCCGCGGTACTTGCCGGTGAGCACGCCCCGCCCGAGCGGGGAGGACGGCAGCATGCCGATGCCGAGGTCGATCGCGGCGGGCAGCACCTCCCGCTCCACCCCGCGCTGCAGCAGCGAGTACTCCATCTGGGTGCTCGCCAGACGCGTCCGCGCGCCCGGTGCGGCGAGCTGCCAGGTCGCGGCCTTGGCGAGCTGCCAGCCGCAGAAGTTGGACACCCCCGCGTACCGCACGCGGCCGCTGGCGACGGCGATGTCCAAGGCCTGGAGCGTCTCCTCCAGCGGGGTGGCCGGATCGTAGGCGTGGACGTGCCACACGTCGACGTAGTCCGTGCCGAGGCGGGCGAGCGAGGCGTCCAGCGCGGACAGCAGATGGCCGCGCGAGCAGTCGAACCGGCGGTCCGGGTCGGGCACGCTGCCGGCCTTCGTCGAGATCACCAGGTCCCGGCGCGGCACCAGACCGTCCATCAGCCGCCCGAGCAGGTACTCGGCCTCCCCGTCGCCGTACACGTCCGCCGTGTCGACCAGCGTCCCGCCCGCGTCCCAGAACGTCTTCAAGAGCTCTGCCGCGTCGTGCTCGTCGGTGTCACGGCCCCAGGTGAGGGTCCCGAGCCCGATCCGGGACACACGCAGGCCGGTACGGCCGAGATGCCTCTGCTCCATGAACGCCGAGATTATCGGCCGGAGCTGTGCGTGTGGGGGCCTGTGGACAACCGTTTTCCGGGCGTCACGCGGCCCCGCGGGCACGTGGCCGGACCCGCGCTGCCGTGCCTGCCGTGCCCCTCCCGCGCGGGCGCGGGAGGTATAAGGTCTGCGCAAGTCACGTTACTGATCGGTAAGGGGAGACGGCCATGCAGCTAGGGATCAACCTCGGCTACTGGGGCGCCGGAATGGACGCGGACAACCTCGCCGTGGCCCAGGAGGCGGACCGCCTCGGCTACGCGGTCTGCTGGGCCGCCGAGGCCTACGGCTCCGACGCCGCCACCGTCCTCGCCTTCGTCGCCGCCCGCACCGAGCGCATCGACGTCGGCTCGGCCATCTTCCAGATCCCGGCCCGCCAGCCGGCCATGACCGCGATGACCGCGGCCACCCTCGACTCGCTCTCCGAGGGCCGCTTCCGCCTCGGCCTCGGCGTCTCCGGACCCCAGGTCTCCGAGGGCTGGTACGGCGTCAAGTTCGACAAGCCGCTCGCCCGCACCCGTGAGTACGTCGAGATCATCCGCAAGGCGATGACCCGCGAACGTCTCTCCTTCGAGGGCGAGCACTGGACCCTGCCCCTCCCCGGCGGCCCGGGCAAGCCTCTCAAGCTCACCGTGCACCCGCAGCGCGAGCACATCCCGCTGTACATCGCCGCGATCGGCCCGAAGAACCTCGAGCAGACCGGTGAGATCGCCGACGGCGCGCTGCTGATCTTCCCGTCCGCCGATCACCTGGAGGACACCGCCGTCAAGCACATCCGCGCGGGCCGCGAGAAGGCCGGCAAGACCCTCGACGGCTTCGACATCTGCCCGACCGTCCCGCTCGCCGTGGGCGACGACAAGGACGTGGCCGCCCTGGCCGACACCTTCCGCCCCTACACGGCGCTGTACGTCGGCGGCATGGGCAGCCGCAAGCAGAACTTCTACAACCAGCTCGCCCGGCGGATGGGCTACGAGCGGGAGGCCGCCGAGATCCAGGACGCGTACCTGTCCGGCGACAAGCAGGGCGCGGCCGCCGCCGTCCCGCACGACCTGATCGACCGCACCACCCTGCTGGGCTCGGTCGACCGCATCGCCGACCGCATGAAGGCCTACGCGGCCGCCGGGGTCACCACCCTCACGCTCGCCCCGGCCGGCTTCACCCTCGACGAGCGGCTGGCCTCGCTGCGCGCCGGCGCCGAGGCCCTGGAGCGCGCGGGTCTGGCCTGACCCGTCCGGCCGCCGCCGCGTCCCCCGCGGCGGCGGCCAGGGCCTGCGGCCGTGGCGGGGGCTCGGGGGCCGACCCCGCCACGGCCGTCACCCACAACAACGCCCGCGACCCGAGAGGGTCACGGGCCCCGCGCGCCCCACACCTCCGGCGCCTGCCCGCCCCCGCGCGCGTCCGAGTCCCCCCGCCCGATGCCCGGCACGTACGCCGATTGGCGGAGTTGTCCGCCGCACCGGTTGCCGCACCCGCCGAGCCGCACTTGACTCCTTCTTCGGGACGACTGTGGACGAGCGGACCGCGGAACCGCGGACGCCGTGGAGAGGTGGGCCCCATGCTGTCGGCGAAGAGCCTGTTCCAGGAGATCCTCGACAACGACGAGTCGTTCGCGCTGTTCTGTTCGATCGCCGCGAGCGGTGAGTCCCAAGGCGGCTGGGAGAACGCCCGTATCGCCGCCCTCGTGCCCGAGACCCAGCGGGACCTGGCCCCCAAGATCACCCGGCACGGCGCCGACGAGGACAAACACGGCCGGATCTTCAACGCCCTGCTCAAGAAGCGCGGTCTGGAGCCCGTTCCGGTCCCTCCGGACACCGACTACACGATGCTCCTGGAGCGGAACGGCATCGGCCTGGCCCACGACAAGCTCGAGCGCGACGAGCCGCTCACCGTCCAGGACATCGTCACCTACCTCGCCCACAGCCGGGTCACCGAGCAGCGCGCCTCCGAGCAGATGGAGCTGCTGCGCAAGCACTTCGCCGACCACCCCGACGTCGGCCGCGCGGTGAAGATGATCTCCAACGACGAGGACAACCACCTCGCCTACTGCCACGAGGAACTGCTCCGCCTCGCCTACGCCGGACACGGCCGCGCCATCCAGCGCACCCTGCGCGAGTGCGCGCTCGCCGAGATCCGCGTCTACCGCGACGTCAGCCTCGCCGTGATGGCCCACATGGGCCGCATCCTCGGCTGGCCGAAGCCCAAGGCGGCGCTCCTCGCGGCCGGCATCCACGCCGTGTACCTGTACGAACGCCTCGGCGGGTGGCGCCGGACGGTCTCGCTGCGGATGCCCGAGCGCCGCAACGCGCTGGGCGGCCCCGCGACCCCGGAGCCGGAAGCGGCCTGACCGCCCCGTCCCCGCCCGGCTACAGCCATCCCCGGCGTTTGAAGGTGCGGAACAGCACCACCTCCAGCACGGCCATCAGCGCGATCAGCACCGGGTACGACCATGTCCAGTGCAGCTCGGGCATGTGCTCGAAGTTCATCCCGTAGATGCCCGCGATCATCGTGGGGACCACGGCCATGGCCGCCCACGCGGAGATCTTCCGCATGTCGTCGTTCTGCTGCACGCCCACCTGCGCCAGATGCGCCGACAGCACGTCCGACACCAGCCGGTCCAGGCCCTCCACCGACTCGTTGACGCGGGTGAGGTGGTCGTGGACGTCACGGAAGTACGGCCGCGCCCCCTCCTCCACGAACGGCACCCGTGACCCCGACGCGCCGTTCCCCGCCAGCCGGGCCATGGGCGCCGCCAGCGGCACGGTCGCCCGGCGGAACTCCAGGATCTGCCGCTTGAAGCCGTAGATCTTGGACGCCGTGCGCCGCGAGCCGCCCGCCTCGGGGGTGAAGACCTCCGTCTCCAGCTCCTCCAGGTCGGTCTGCAGCTCGGTCGCCACCTCCAGGTAGTGGTCGACCACGGCGTCGGCGACCGCGTACAGCACCGCCGTGGCCCCCTCGCCCAGCAGCTCCGGCTCCCGCTCCAGCCGGTCCCGCACCGCGTCCAGCGGGGCGCCCCGCCCGTGCCGTACGCTCACCGCGAACGAGTCACCGAGGAAGATCATGATCTCGCCGGACGACACGGTGTCGCTGTCCGGCTCGTACACCACCGGTTTGAGGACCACGAAGAGCGAGTCGTCGTACACCTCCAGCTTGGGCCGCTGGTGGGCCTTGAGGGCGTCCTCCACGGCCAGCGGATGCAGCCCGAACTCCCGTGTGACCAGGTCGAACTCCTCCGCCGTCGGCTCGTGCAGCCCGATCCAGACGAAACCTCCCGCCGACCGTGTCTCGTCCAGCGCGTCGGAGAAGTCCTTGGGGCCCTCCACCCGGTGCCCCTCCCGGTAGACGCCACAGTCGACGATCACGAAGCATGCCCTCCCGTCCCGACAACCGGTCTGCCGTCGCCTTCCCGTCCCGCCGTCGTCCACACGCCCCGCTCCTCGGGCACGCCCCTGCGCCTACCCTGGGCGGCATGCCCACGTTGCTCCTGGTCCGGCACGGACGATCCACCGCCAACACCGAGGGACTGCTCGCCGGCTGGACGCCCGGCGTGCACCTCGACGACCGCGGGACCGCACAGGCCGCCGCCCTGCCCGGACGGCTCGCCCCGCTGCCGCTGGCCGAGGTCGTCACCAGCCCGCTCGACCGCTGCCGGGAGACCGTCGGCCCGCTGCTCCAGGCCCGCCCCGGCCTCACCCACCACACCGACGAACGCATCGGCGAGTGCCACTACGGCGACTGGACCGGACGCAAGCTCGCCGAGCTCAAGGACGAGCCGCTCATGGAGGTCGTGCAGGCGCACCCGTCCGCCGCGGCCTTCCCCGGCGGGGAGTCCATGCGCGCCATGCAGACGCGCGCCGCCGAAGCGGTGCGCGAGTGGAACGCGCGCGTGGAGCGCGACCACGGACCCGACGCCGTGTACCTGATGTGCTCGCACGGCGACATCATCAAGTCCCTGGTGGCGGACGCCCTCGGACTTCATCTCGACCTCTTCCAGCGGATCTCCGTCGAACCGTGCTCCGTCACCGCGATCCGTTACACCCGGCTGCGCCCCTTTCTCCTCAGACTCGGCGACACCGGCGACTTCGCGTCCCTGGCGCCGCGCGAGGAGCCGCCGGCCGGCGACGCCACGGTGGGGGGCGACGCGGGCGCACCGTGATCGTTCCCCGCAGTAGGGTGAAGCGACCGCACAGTTGCGTTCCGATCCACCCATCGCCCGATCCCCGACTTCCCATGGAGACAGGACGTGTCCCGTCAGGTGTTCCTCTACGACCCACCGGAACGTTTCGTGGCCGGCACGGTCGGACTGCCAGGGCGCCGTACGTTCTTCCTCCAGGCCTCCGCCGGCTCCCGGGTGACCAGCGTGGCCCTGGAGAAGACCCAGGTCGCGGCGCTCGCCGAGCGGATGGACGAACTGCTCGACGAGGTGGTGCGCCGCAGCGGCGGCAGCGCGGCGGTGCCCGCGATGGCGCCGACCGAGGTCACCGACACCGCGCCGCTGGACACCCCCGTTGAGGAGGAGTTCCGCGTCGGCACCATGGCGCTCGCCTGGGACGGCGAGGAGCAGCGCATGATCGTGGAGGCGCAGGCCCTCGTCGAACTGGACGCCGACTCCGACGAGGACCTCGCCGAGGCGGAGGAGCGGCTCCTCCAGGACGAGGAGAACGGCCCCCCGATGCTGCGCGTCCGGCTCACGGGCGCGCAGGCTCGGGCCTTCGCCAAGCGCGCCCTGGACGTCGTCAACGCGGGGCGGCCGCCGTGCCCGCTGTGCAGCCTCCCGCTCGACCCGGAAGGACACGTATGTCCGCGCCAGAACGGATACCGCCGCGGAGCGTGACCGCCACCGACCCGGCCGCGGCCGAGCTGCTCGCCCGCGGCGAGCTGACCGTGCGCGGACGCATCCGTGAGGCGTCGAACGCCGCCCTGTACTGCACCGTCACCCACGAGGACCGCGAGGCCGCCTGCGTCTACAAGCCCGTCGCGGGGGAGCGGCCCCTGTGGGACTTCCCCGACGGCACCCTGGCCGGGCGTGAGGCCGCCGCGTACGAGGTGTCCCGGGCGACCGGCTGGGACCTGGTGCCGCCCACCGTGCTGCGCGACGGCCCGTACGGCGAGGGCATGTGCCAGCTGTGGATCGAGACCGCGCCCGGTGCCGAGCTGCTCGCCCTGGTGGACGGCGAGGAGCCCGAGCCGGGCTGGAAGGCGATCGGATTCGCCGAGACCGGCGAGGGCCGCACCGCGCTGCTGGTGCACGCCGACGACGACCGGCTGCGCCGCCTCTCCGTGCTCGACGCGGTGATCAACAACGCCGACCGCAAGGGCGGCCATCTGCTGCCCACGTCCGACGGCCGCCTCTACGGCATCGACCACGGGGTCACCTTCAACACCGAGAACAAGCTGCGCACGCTCCTGTGGGG
Organism: Streptomyces sp. GB4-14; assembly: GCF_022696125.1. Classification (NCBI taxonomy): domain Bacteria; kingdom Bacillati; phylum Actinomycetota; class Actinomycetes; order Kitasatosporales; family Streptomycetaceae; genus Streptomyces; species Streptomyces sp. GB4-14. Next base: position 5,414,487 of record NZ_RZHO01000002.1, read on the forward strand.
CTGGGCGGGGGAGCCGCTGCCCGAGGAGGCGCTGGACGTCCTCAGGCGCCTCAGGGACGCCCTCGCGCCCGCCGGGTCCCTCACCGCGGCCCTGACCCCGCTGATCACCCCCGCGGAGATCGACGCCACCCGCGCCCGCGTGGACTCCCTGCTCGCCTCCGGCACCCATCCGGAACCGGGAGGCGACTGGCCCCCCATCCCCTGGCCGCCGGTCTGACCGTGACGGAGGCCGGTGAGGCACACGGCGCGGGGACGCGCAAGAACGCCTCCCCGGCCAAACGCCCCGTTCCGGTTCGTATCCGGAACTCGGGTCCGGTTAGGCTCATGACATGCATGCCTGGCCCGCTTCCGAAGTCCCCGCCCTGCCCGGTCAGGGCCGCGACCTGAGGATCCACGACACCGCGACCGACGGTCCGGTCACCCTCGACCCCGGTCCCGTCGCCCGTCTCTACGTTTGCGGCATCACGCCCTACGACGCCACCCACATCGGACACGCGGCGACCTACAACGCGTTCGACCTCGTGCAGCGCGTGTGGCTCGACAACAAGCGGCAGGTTCACTACGTCCAGAACGTCACCGACGTCGACGACCCGCTGCTGGAGCGGGCCGAGCGCGACGGCGTCGACTGGACCGCGCTCGCCGAGCAGGAGACCGCCCTGTTCCGCGAGGACATGACGGCCCTGCGGATGCTGCCGCCCCGGCACTACATAGGCGCGGTCGAAGCCATACCCGGCATCGTCCCGATCGTCGAGCGGCTCCGTGAGCTCGGCGCCACCTACGAGATCGACGGCGACATCTACTTCTCCGTCGAGTCCGACCGGCACTTCGGCCAGGTCTCGCACCTGGACGCGGCCGCCATGCGGATGCTGTCCGCCGAACGGGGCGGCGACCCGGACCGCCCGGGCAAGAAGAACCCCGTCGACCCGATGCTCTGGATGGCCGCCCGCGAGGGCGAGCCGAGCTGGGACGGCGGCTCGCTCGGCCGCGGCCGGCCCGGCTGGCACATCGAGTGCGTGGCCATCGCCCTCGACCACCTGGGCATGACCTTCGACATCCAGGGCGGCGGCTCCGACCTGGTCTTCCCGCACCACGAGATGGGCGCCTCGCACGCCCAGGTGCTCACCGGCGAATACCCGATGGCCAAGGCCTACGTGCACGCCGGCATGGTCGCCCTGCACGGCGAGAAGATGTCCAAGTCCAAGGGCAACCTGGTCTTCGTCTCCCAGTTGCGGCGCGACGGCGTCGACCCGGCGGCGATCCGCCTGGCGCTCCTCGCCCACCACTACCGCTCCGACTGGGAGTGGACCGACCAGGTCCTCCAGGACGCCGTGACCCGCCTCGACCACTGGCGCGCCGCGGTCTCCCGCCCCGACGGCCCTCCCGCCGAGGCGCTCGTCGAGGAGATCCGCGACGCCCTCGCGGACGACCTGAACGCCCCGGCCGCGCTCGCCGCCGTCGACCGCTGGACCGTCCTCCAGGAGCAGACCGGCGGCACCGACACCGGCGCCCCCGGCATCGTCTCCCGCGCCGTGGACGCATTGCTGGGAGTCGCCCTCTAGGAAAACCCCCTTCAGGGGGCGCGGGGAACTGCGCGACCAGCCACAACGCCGCCGCACCCGCCGCGCGACGCGAAAGACGAGGGGCCCGCTCATGAGAACGGGCCCCTCGTCATCTCACGTCACTCCTCGGACGGCTCGTCGCCGTCCTGATCCGCCTCCCGCCGAGGCGGCTTGGGCGGCCGGGACCGGCCACCGGGCCCGTCCCGCCGGTACGACGGCCCGCCGTCGGACCCCTCCGCGGTCGCGTGGCCCCCGGGCGGCCCCGACGCACCGTCACGGCGCCGCAGATACCGCTCGAACTCCCGGGCGATCGCCTCACCCGACGCCTCCGGCAGCTCGGCGGTGTCCCGCGCCTCCTCCAGCGTCTGCACGTACTCGGCGACCTCGCTGTCCTCCGCGGCCAGCTGGTCCACGCCCACCTGCCAGGCGCGCGCGTCCTCGGGCAGCTCGCCCAGCGGGATCCGCACGTCGATCAGGTCCTCGAGCCGGTTCAACAGGGCCAGTGTGGCCTTCGGGTTGGGCGGCTGCGACACGTAGTGCGGGACGGCCGCCCACAGCGACACCGCGGGGACGCCCGCGTGCGTGCACGCCTCCTGGAGGATGCCGACGATGCCCGTGGGCCCCTCGTACTTGGTCTCCTCCAGGTCCATGCGGCGGGCCAGGTCCGGGTCGGACGTGGTCCCGCTGATCGGGACCGGACGGGTGTGCGGGGTGTCGCCGAGCAGCGCGCCCAGCACCACCACCAGCTCCACGCCCAGCTCGTGCGCGAAGCCGAGGATCTCGTTGCAGAACGAGCGCCAGCGCATGGACGGTTCGATGCCGCGCACCAGCACCAGGTCGCGCGGTTTCTCGCCGCCCACCCGCACCACCGACAGCCGCGTCGTCGGCCAGGTGATCTTCCGCACGCCGTTCTCCAGGAACACCGTGGGGCGGTTGACCTGGAAGTCGTAGTAGTCCTCGGCGTCGAGCGCCGCGAACACCTCGCCCTTCCACTCCCTGTCCAGATGCGCGACCGCGGTGGAGGCGGCGTCGCCGGCGTCGTTCCAGCCCTCGAACGCGGCCACCATGACCGGGTCGATCAGCTCGGGAACCCCCTCGAGCTCGATCACCCAGCGCCTCCTTCCGACGTGCCCTCATGTACGCACCAACCTTACGGCGTGTCCACGGGGGCTCCCGCAGCTCCCCGCACAAGGGGAGTGCCCCATCACTGCCCCGCACGGCGGCGGGAAACACCCCGCGCGGCGGACGCGGAACGCGGTGAGGGGCGGCCCCGTCGGCGCGGGCCGCCCCTCACCGCACGCCGGCTCCGGTGCGGGGGAGCCGGCGCGGGCGCGGTCACTTCCTGTCGAGCAGCTCCTGCACGTCCGCCCGTACCTCGTCCGTGGCCAGGCCGCGGATGGTCAGGGTGGTGCGGCGGCGCAGCACGTCGTCCGCCGTCTCGGCCCACTCGTGGTCCCGGGCCCACACGACCTGCGCCCAGATCTCCGGGGCGTCCGGGTGGACACGACGGGCCAGCGCCGGGTCCTCGTTCGCCAGGCGGGCGATGTCGAAGGCCAGCGACCCGTAGTGGGTGGCCAGGTGACGTGCGGTGTCGGCCGCCATGCGCGGGCCGGGCGCCGGGCCGTCCACCAGCAGGCGGTGGGCGACGGCGCGCGGGTTGGCCACGCCGGGCAGCGGCAGCTTCTTCGGCAGCGCGCCGACCGGCTCGAAGTCCTCGCCCAGCGGGTGGCCGGGCAGCTCCTGCAGCTTGCGCATCACCGTACGGCCGATGTGCCGGAACGTGGTCCACTTGCCGCCGGCGACGGACAGCATCCCGCCCTTGCCCTCGGTGACCACGGTCTCCCGCTTGGCCTTGGCCGTGTCACCGGGGCCGCCAGGCAGCACCCGCAGGCCGGCGAAGGAGTACGTGATCAGGTCACGGTCGAGCTGCTGGTCGCGGATGGAGAAGGCGGCCTCGTCGAGTATCTGCGCGATGTCCTTCTCGTTCACCGCGACGTCCGCCGGGTCGCCCTCGTACTCCTCGTCGGTGGTGCCGAGCAGCAGCATGTCCTCCCAGGGGAGGGCGAAGGTGATCCGGTACTTGTCGATCGGCGTGGCCAGCGCGGCCTTCCACGGGGAGGTCCGCTTCAGGACCAGGTGCGCGCCCTTCGACAGGCGGATCGACGGGGCCGCGGCCGGGTCCTCCATGCGGCGCAGGTGGTCCACCCACGGGCCGGTGGCGTTGAGCACCAGCCGGGCGTTGACGCCGAACTCGTCGCCGGAGAGGCGGTCGCGCAGCTCGGCGCCGGTGACCCGGCCCTTGGTGAAGCGCAGGCCGGTCACCTCGGCGTGGTTGAGGACGACCGCGCCCGACTCGGCGGCCGCGCGGACCGTCATGAGGGCCATGCGCGCGTCGTTCATCTGGTCGTCGCCGTACACGGCCACGGCCTTGAGGTTCTCGGTGCGCAGCTCCGGCACGTCCTGCGCGGCCTTCGCCGGCGACAGCAGGTGACCCACGCCGTCGCCGAAGGCCGACAGCGCCGAGTAGGCGAAGACGCCTGCCCCGAGCTTCGCCGCGCCGTGCGGCCCGCCCTTGTACACGGGGAGGTAGAACGTGAGCGGGTTCGACAGGTGGGGGGCCACCTGACGGGAGACCGCACGGCGCTCGAAGTGGTTCTCCGCCACCAGCTTCACCGCGCCGGTCTGCAGGTAGCGCAGACCGCCGTGGAGCAGCTTGGAGGAGGCGGAGGAGGTGGCTCCGGCGAAGTCACCGGCGTCCACCAGAGCCACCCTGAGACCGGACTGCGCGGCGTGCCAGGCGGTGGAGATGCCCAGGATGCCGCCGCCGATGACGAGGAGGTCGTACGACGCCTTGGAAAGCTGCTCCCGGGTCTCGGCACGGCTCGGGTTCGGGCCGGAGGCCGGGTGCGTCCCCAGGGCAGGTACGGACTGCGGGGTGGCTTGGGTGGTCATGGCGGTTCTACTCCTCGTCCTCGAGCCAGCCCATGGTCCGCTCGACGGCCTTGAGCCAGCTCTTGTACTCACGGTCGCGGGTGTCCGCGTCCATGCGGGGGGTCCACTCGGCGGCCCTGCGCCAGTTGGCGCGCAGGTCGTCGGTGCTGTTCCAGAAGCCGACGGCCAGGCCGGCGGCGTAGGCGGCGCCGAGGCAGGTGGTCTCGGCGACCATCGGGCGCACCACGGGGGCGTCCACGAAGTCGGCGAGGGTCTGCATCAGCAGGTTGTTGGAGGTCATGCCGCCGTCGACCTTGAGAGCGGCGAGCTCCACGCCGGAGTCCTTCGTCATGGCGTCGGCGATCTCCCGCGTCTGCCAGGCGGTGGCCTCCAGGACGGCGCGCGCGAGGTGCGCCTTGGTCACGTACCGGGTGAGGCCGGCGATCACACCGCGGGCGTCGGAGCGCCAGTACGGGGCGAACAGGCCGGAGAAGGCCGGCACGAAGTAGGCGCCGCCGTTGTCCTCGACGGACAGCGCCAGGGTCTCGATCTCCGCGGCGGTGGAGATCAGGCCCATCTGGTCGCGCATCCACTGCACCAGCGAACCGGTGACGGCGATCGAGCCCTCCAGGGCGTAGACCGGCTTCTGGTCGCCGATCTGGTAGCCGACCGTGGTCAGCAGGCCGCTGTACGAGTTGATGATCTTGTCGCCGGTGTTCATCACCATGAAGGTGCCGGTGCCGTAGGTCGACTTGGTCTCGCCCTCGGCGAAGCAGGTCTGGCCGAACAGCGCCGCCTGCTGGTCGCCGAGCGCCGAGGCGACCGGAATGCCGCCGAGCAGGTCGCCCAGCTTGCCGCCCTTGATCTCGCCGTAGACCTCGGCGGAGGAGCGGATCTCCGGCAGCATCTGCGTCGGGACGCCGATCGACTCGGCGATCCTCGTGTCCCACTGCATGGTGTGCAGGTTCATCAGCATGGTGCGGGAGGCGTTGGTGACGTCGGTGACGTGGCGACCGCCGTCCGTTCCGCCCGTGAGGTTCCAGATGACCCATGTGTCCATGGTGCCGAAAAGAATGTCGCCCGCCTCCGCACGCTCCTTCAGCCCCTCGACGTTGTCGAGCAGCCAGCGCGCCTTGGGACCGGCGAAGTAGGAGGCCAGGGGGAGGCCGGTCTCGCGGCGGAAGCGGTCCTGGCCGACGTTGCGGCCCAGCTCACGGCAGAGGGCGTCGGTACGGGTGTCCTGCCAGACGATCGCGTTGTGGACCGGCTCACCGGTGTTCCTGTCCCACAGCACGGTGGTCTCGCGCTGGTTGGTGATGCCGATGGCCTTGATGTCGTCCCGGGTGATGCCGGCCTTGGCGACGGCGCCGGCGACCACTTCCTGGACGTTCGTCCAGATCTCGGTGGCGTCGTGCTCCACCCAGCCGGGCTTGGGGAAGATCTGCTCGTGCTCCTTCTGGTCGACGGAGACGATGCGCCCGTCGCGGTCGAAGACGATGCAGCGGGAAGAGGTGGTGCCCTGGTCGATCGCGGCGATGAACGGGCCGGCGGTGTGGGCGTCGGTCACGGTGTGCTCCTGGGAGTTCCTTGGTTACGGGGCAGTGGGTACGGCGCTTCTACAACGATCGCGGTCGAAGCCGGTGAGGTCGTCTACGCGAAGGCGACGTTGTAGACGCCGGCCGCGATGGCGCCGCCGATCAGCGGACCGACCACCGGGACCCAGGCGTACGACCAGTCGGAGCCGCCCTTGTTGGGCAGCGGCAGCAGGGCGTGGACGATACGGGGGCCGAGGTCACGGGCGGGGTTGATGGCGTACCCCGTCGGGCCGCCCAGCGACAGGCCGATCGAGACCACCACGAGCGCGGTGACCAGACCGCCGAGGATGCCGAGGCCGTTGCCCGCGTCGTTCAGGCCCTGCGTGAGGACGGCGAGCAGCAGCACGAAGGTGCCGATGATCTCCGTGGTGAGGTTCTGCACCGTGTTCCGGATCTCCGGACCCGTGGAGAAGACGCCGAGCACCGGGCCGGCGCCCTTCTCCTGCGCCTCGACGGCCTTGGCGGACGTCGTCTGGGCGCCCGGTCCGCCCACGATCTCCTTGTCGGTGAGGTGGGCGTGGAACTGGCCGTAGTAGGCGAGCCACACCAGTGTGGCGCCGATCATCGCGCCGAGGATCTGCGCGGCGAAGTAGGTCGGAACGTTGGCCCACTCGCCGTCCTTGATGGCGAGCGCGAGGGTCACGGCCGGGTTCAGGTGGGCGCCGGAGAGCGGCCCCGATATGTAGACCGCCGTCATGACGGCGAAGCCCCAGCCGAAGGCGATGGCGAGCCAGCCGGCGTTACGGGCCTTGGAGGCCTTGAGCGTCACGGCGGCGCACACACCGCCGCCGAGCAGGATGAGTATGGCGGTACCGATGGTCTCGCCGATGAAGATGTCGGAGCTGGACACCCGCGACTCCTTTGTCCTTCGTCCAGGGATGCCGACCCCCGGGTCCCTCCGGGGATTGGCGCCCTCAGGGGTGAGAGCGTTGCCGGCCCTTGGCGTTGTCCCACTCTAGCGCGTATTGCCGGTAGGTGTTCGACAATGCCGACCGATGGACGGGAGTCTTGCCCGGCACCGGAGATGCGTCAAGAGTCTCGGTTGTCGAAAGCGCGATCGTTACTGATCGCCGTACCTGCCCCTCGGACCGATCGCTGCCCTTCTCCGTACGGGCGCATGCGTGTGCCCCGGTCCGCCCTCAGGCGTCCGGGTGCTGTGTCGTCCGGTGTCCGGCGCGCGGCCGGCCCGCTCAGAAGCGTCCGGCGCCAAGGTCCCGCGACACCGCGCGGGCGCAGTCCCGCACCGCCGCGATCAGCTCGGACCGCAGCTCGCCGTCCTTGCGCAGCCGCTCCACCGCGCCCGTGATGCCGACCGCCCCGACCGGCATGCGCCGCCGGTCGTGGATGGGCGCGGCCAGCGAGGCCACGCCCTCCCAGGTCTCCTCCACGTCCGCCGCGTAGCCCCGCGCGCGGGTGAGGTCGAGGATCTCCTCGAAGGCCTCGACGTCGCACACCGTGCGGTCGGTGAACGCCTTGCGGTCGGCCTCCAGGGCCTCGCTGTGCGCCACCGGGTCGTAGGCCGACAGCACCTTGCCCAGAGCCGTGGAGTGCAGCGGCTGCATGGCGCCGATCTCCAGCACCTGCCGGCTGTCGTCGGGCCGGAAGACGTGGTGCACGATCAGCACGCCCTGCTGGTGCAGCACCCCCAGGTAGACGCTCTCCCCGCTGGAGCGGGCCAGGTCGTCCGTCCACACCAGGGCGCGGGCCCGCAGCTCGTGGACGTCCAGATAGGTGGTGCCCAGGCGCAGCAGCTCCGCGCCCAGCTGGTAGCGGCCGGAGGCCTCGTCCTGCTCGACGAACCCCTCCTGCTGGAGGGTGCGCAGGATGCCGTGGGCGGTGCCCTTGGCGAGGCCCAGCGAGGAGGCGATGTCCGAGAGGCCGAGCCGTCGCTCGCCGCCCGCGAGCAGGCGCAGCATCGCTGCCGCCCGTTCGAGCGACTGGATGTTCCGTGCCATCGCCGTACTGCCTCCGTCCCCTTCGAGCGCCGACTCGCGACGTCGCTGCCGCTGTTCGGCAATGCCGAACACTACCGGTCGATGCCGACCCTTCGCTAATGGTCGGTCATGTTCGGTCGCGTCTCTCCCGCCCCGACCGTCGCCCGTCGGCCATCTTCGTCCGGCCCGTGGACGCGCCCGACGCCAGGGGGCGGTCCCGGATACCCTGACGGCGTGCGCCCTGCCGGGGAAGCTCGAACAGGTGACTTTTCCGGGCAGCCGCAAAGCCGACAGCCGTCGCACCTGAGGGAGCCCCTTTCATGGCCTCGTTGCCGCTGACCCCTTCCGCCGACAGCCGGACCCGTGTGTCCGCGCTCCGTGAGGCCCTGGCCACCCGTGTGGTGGTCGCCGACGGAGCGATGGGCACGATGCTCCAGGCCCAGGACCCCACTCTCGAGGACTTCCAGAACCTCGAGGGCTGCAACGAGATCCTGAACCTGACCCGCCCCGACATCGTCCGTTCGGTCCATTCCGAGTACTTCGACGCGGGCGTCGACTGCGTCGAGACCAACACGTTCGGCGCCAACCTCACCGCATTGGGCGAATACGACATCCCCGAGCGCGTGCTCGAACTCTCCGAGGCGGGCGCCCGCATCGCCCGCGAGACGGCCGACGAGTTCACCGCCCGCGACGGCCGGCCACGCTGGGTGCTGGGCTCCATGGGCCCGGGCACCAAGCTGCCCACCCTCGGCCACACCACGTTCGGCGCCATCCGCGACGCCTACCAGCAGAACGCGGAGGGCCTGCTCGCCGGCGGCGCCGACGCGCTGCTCGTGGAGACGACGCAGGACCTGCTGCAGACCAAGGCGTCCGTCATCGCCGCCCGCCGCGCCATGCAGGCCGTCGGCCTCGAGGTGCCGCTGATCGTGTCGGTGACGGTGGAGACCACCGGCACGATGCTGCTCGGCTCGGAGATCGGCGCGGCGCTGACCGCGCTGGAGCCGCTGGGCATCGACATGGTCGGCCTGAACTGTGCGACCGGCCCCGCCGAGATGAGCGAGCACCTGCGCTACCTGGCGCGCCACTCCCGCGTCCCGCTGTCGTGCATGCCGAACGCCGGCCTGCCCGAGCTGACCAAGGACGGCGCCCACTACCCGCTGACCGCTCCGGAGCTGGCGGACGCGCAGGAGACGTTCGTGCGGGAGTACGGGCTGTCGCTGGTGGGCGGCTGCTGCGGCACCACACCGGAGCATCTGCGCCGGCTGGTCGAGCGGGTGCGGGAGCTGGCCCCGGTGGAGCGCGACCCGCGGCCCGAGCCGGGTGCGGCGTCCCTCTACCAGAGCGTGCCGTTCCGGCAGGACACCTCCTACCTGGCGATCGGTGAGCGCACCAACGCCAACGGGTCGAAGAAGTTCCGCGAGGCCATGCTGGAGGGCCGCTGGGACGACTGCGTGGAGATGGCGCGGGAGCAGATCCGCGAGGGCGCGCACATGCTGGACCTGTGCGTCGACTACGTCGGCCGTGACGGTGTGGCGGACATGCGGGAGCTGGCGGGCCGGTTCGCGACCGCCTCGACGCTGCCGATCGTGCTGGACTCCACCGAGGTCGACGTGATCCGCGCCGGGCTGGAGAAGCTCGGCGGCCGCGCGGTGATCAACTCGGTGAACTACGAGGACGGCGACGGCCCCGAGTCGCGCTTCGCCCGGGTGACGGAGCTGGCGCGGGAGCACGGTGCGGCGCTGATCGCGCTGACCATCGACGAGGAGGGCCAGGCGCGCACGGCGGAGAAGAAGGTCGAGATCGCCGAGCGCCTGATCGCGGATCTGACCGGGAACTGGGGCATCCGCGAGGAGGACATCCTCGTGGACTGTCTGACGTTCACGATCTGCACCGGCCAGGAGGAGTCCCGCAAGGACGGCATCGCCACGATCGAGGGCATCCGTGAGCTGAAGCGCCGTCATCCGGACGTGCAGACCACCCTGGGCCTGTCGAACATCTCCTTCGGCCTGAACCCGGCCGCCCGCATCCTGCTGAACAGTGTCTTCCTCGACGAGTGCGTGAAGGCGGGCCTGGACTCGGCGATCGTGCACGCGTCGAAGATCCTCCCGATCGCCCGGTTCAGCGAGGAGGAAGTGCAGACCGCCCTCGACCTGATCTACGACCGGCGTGCGGAGGGCTACGACCCGCTGCAGAAGCTCATGCAGCTGTTCGAGGGCGCCACGGCGAAGTCGCTGAAGGCGGGCAAGGCCGAGGAGCTGGCCGCGCTGCCGCTGGACGAGCGGCTCAAGCGCCGCATCATCGACGGCGAGCGCAACGGCCTGGAGGCCGACCTCGACGAGGCGCTCCGGACCCGCAAGGCGCTGGACATCGTCAACGACACCCTGCTGGACGGCATGAAGGTGGTCGGCGAGCTGTTCGGGTCGGGGCAGATGCAGCTGCCGTTCGTGCTGCAGTCCGCCGAGGTGATGAAGACCGCGGTGGCTCATCTGGAGCCGCACATGGAGAAGACCGACGAGGCCGGCAAGGGCACGATCGTGCTGGCCACGGTGCGCGGGGACGTGCACGACATCGGCAAGAACCTGGTCGACATCATCCTGTCGAACAACGGCTACAACGTGGTCAACCTCGGCATCAAGCAGCCGGTCTCGGCGATCCTGGAGGCCGCGGACGAGCACAAGGCCGACGTGATCGGCATGTCGGGTCTGCTGGTCAAGTCCACGGTGATCATGAAGGAGAACCTGGAGGAGCTCAACCAGCGGGGTCTGGCCGCCGACTACCCGGTCATCCTGGGCGGCGCCGCCCTCACCCGCGCCTACGTCGAACAGGACCTGCACGAGATCTACCAGGGCGAGGTCCGCTACGCCCGTGACGCGTTCGAGGGCCTGCGGCTGATGGACGCGCTGATCGGCATCAAGCGCGGGGTGCCGGGGGCGAAGCTGCCGGAGCTGAAGCAGCGGCGGGTGCGCGCGGCAACCGTGGAGGTCGAGGAGCGTCCCGAGGAGGGCAGCGTCCGCTCCGACGTCGCCACCGACAACCCGGTCCCGGAGCCGCCGTTCTGGGGCACCCGCGTCGTCAAGGGCATCCAGCTCAAGGAGTACGCCTCCTGGCTCGACGAGGGCGCGCTGTTCAAGGGCCAGTGGGGCCTGAAGCAGGCCCGCGCCGGCGACGGCCCCACGTACGAGGAGCTGGTGGAGACCGAGGGCCGGCCGCGGCTGCGCGGTCTGCTGGACCGGCTGCAGACGGAGAACCTGCTGGAGGCGGCCGTGGTCTACGGCTACTTCCCCTGCGTCTCCAAGGACGACGACCTGATCATCCTGGACGAGGACGGCAACGAGCGCACCCGCTTCACCTTCCCGCGCCAGCGCCGCGGCCGCCGGCTGTGCCTGGCCGACTTCTTCCGCCCGGAGGAGTCCGGCGAGAAGGACGTCGTCGGACTTCAGGTCGTCACCGTCGGGTCCCGCATCGGCGAGGAGACCGCCCGGCTCTTCGAGGCCGACGCCTACCGCGAGTACCTGGAGCTGCACGGCCTGTCCGTCCAGCTCGCCGAGGCACTCGCCGAGTACTGGCACGCCCGCGTCCGCTCCGAGCTCGGCTTCGCCGGCGAGGACCCCGACGCCATGGAGGACATGTTCGCCCTGAAGTACCGGGGCGCCCGCTTCTCCCTCGGGTACGGCGCCTGCCCCGACCTGGAGGACCGCGCGAAGATCGCGGACCTGCTGGAGCCGGGACGCATCGGCGTGCAGCTCTCGGAGGAGTTCCAGCTGCACCCCGAGCAGTCCACCGACGCCATCGTGATCCATCACCCGGAGGCGAAGTACTTCAACGCCCGCTGAGCCGGTCCGGCGACGCCCGCCGGGCCCGTGCGGCCGCCGCCCCGGCGGCCGCACCAGGCACTTCCGGCGCGCACGACGTACACTGGTCGGTCCACCGCAGGCCGGTTCCCTTCGTGGGAACCGGCCTGATCGTCCCTTTAGGAGGTATGTGGATGACCAGTACGGTCCCCGCGCTCGGAACCCTTACGGCCGAAGGCTCGGCCCTCCAGGCCGTGCTCCTCGACATGGACGGCACCCTGGTGGACACCGAGGGCTTCTGGTGGGACGTCGAGACCGAGGTCTTCGCGTCCCTCGGGCACACCCTCGACGACGCCTGGCGCCACATCGTGGTCGGCGGCCCCATGACCCGGAGCGCGGGCTTCCTGATCGAGGCGACCGGGGCCGACATCGGCCTCGACGAGCTCACGGTCCTGCTCAACGACGCCTTCGAGAGCCGCATCGACCACACGCTGCCGCTGATGCCCGGCGCCGCGCGGCTGCTCGCCGAGCTGGCCGAGCACGAGATCCCGACAGCGCTCGTCTCCGCCTCCCACCGGCGCATCATCGACCGGGTGCTGCCCGTCCTGGGCGCCGAGTACTTCGCCCTGTCCGTCGCCGGTGACGAGGTGCCGCGCACCAAGCCGCACCCCGACCCCTACCTCGCGGCGGCCGCCGGCCTCGGCGCCGACCCGGTGCGCTGCGCGGTCGTCGAGGACACCGTTACCGGCGTCACCGCCGCCGAGGCCGCCGGCTGCCAGGTGGTCGCGGTGCCCTCCGTGGGCCCGATCACCCCGGCCGCCCGGCGCACGGTCGTCCCGTCGCTGGACGTCGTGGACCTGCCGTTCCTGCGCGGTCTGATGACGGACCTGCGCTGACCGCTCACGCGGTGTGCACCGCCGCCGGAACCGGCATGCGCGGCGCTCCGTCCAGGGGCCGTCACGTCCGAGCCGTCCGCATGCGTTCCGGCCGCCGGTGGCCGAATCTGCATGGCCGTCGAGCCCTCTTTCACACGTGACGTTCACCACATTCACACGGGCCGACAACGATGTCCGGGCGTGCATCCCGCCCTATTGGGGAGATCACAGGCGCGCCCATGTGTCCTGATTGGTGGGACGCTGCACCAATCCTTCCCCGGTCATCCCTGTCGGTCCGTTCACACCTGGTTCCGCTGCGTGATGGGGCCCCAACTCCGGGGGCTGCGAACCCTCCTGCGGACGCGGACTAATGTCGTCGCGAGAACCGCACCCCTCCCTGCTCGCCGCCGTGCCGACCCCTGCACGCGCGGACGGCGCGGAGACGACGACGTCCTGGAGAAACTCGAGCATGAACCGCAAGACTTTGGTGCTGGCGGCCGCGATGGGCCTGCTCGCGCCGGTGCTCGCCGCCTGTGGCGACACCGAGAGCGGCAGCGGCGACGGCGACGCGATCGTCGTGGGCACCACGGACCGGTTCACCGCATCCGAGGAGGAAGGGCTCGCCCCCCTCGACCCCGCCTGGGCCTACGACGTCGGCACCTGGAACATCCTGCGGCAGACCGTCCAGACCCTCATGGTCCAGCCCCGGGGCGACGGCGAGCCCGTGCCCGAGGCGGCCGAGTCCTGCGGCTTCACCGACGCCGGCAACGAGCGCTACACCTGCACCCTGCGCGACGGCCTCCAGTTCTCTAACGGAGACCCGATCACCGCGCAGGACGTGAAGTACTCCATCGACCGCGCCCTCTCCCTCAAGGGCGACAGCGGTGTCTTCGCCCTGCTGTCCACCATCGACACGATCGAGACGCAGGGCGACCGCGAGGTGATCTTCCACCTCAAGGCGGCCGACGCGACCTTCCCGTACAAGCTGTCCACCCCGGTCGCGGGCATCGTCAACAAGGACGACTACGCCAAGGACAAGCTGCGCGAGGGCTTCGAGGTCGACGGCTCCGGTCCGTACACCATGGAGACCGAGGTAAAGGACGGCGCCCTGGTCCGCGCCACCTTCACCAAGAACCCCTCGTACAAGGGCGTCCTCCAGGTCAACAACGACAAGGTCGAGCTGGCCGCCTACGACAGCGCCGAGTCCATGGGGGACGCGCTGAAGGACGGCGAGATCGACGTCATGACCCGCAGCATGTCGCCGGAGCAGATCCAGGAGCTGGCCAACGCCACCGACGGCGACGTCGAACTGGTGGAGTCCCCGGGTCTGGAGATCCGCTACCTGGCCTTCAACACCAAGGCCGAGTCGGTGAAGGACAAGGCCGTCCGTCAGGCGATGGCCCAGGTGATCAACCGCGACGAGCTCGTCGGCAAGGTCTACGGCAGCCAGGCCGAGCCGCTGTTCTCGCTGGTGCCCGCCGGCGTCACCGGCCACTCCAACGCGTTCTTCAACAAGTACGGCGACCCGAACGTGGGCAAGGCCCGCGAGCTGCTCGAGGAGGCCGGCGTCGACACGCCGGTGAAGCTCACACTGCACTACACGACCGACCACTACGGTCCCGCCACCAAGGCGGAGTTCGAGCAGCTCAGCAAGCAGCTCAACGACAGCGGCCTGTTCCGGACGGACATCGAGGGCACCTCCTGGGACAAGTTCCGCCCGGCCGGCCAGAAGGGCAAGTACGACGTCTACGGCATGGGCTGGTTCCCGGACTACCCGGACGCCGACGCCTTCGTCGCGCCCTTCCTCGACGAGGACAACTTCCTCAACTCGCCCTACGTCAACACCGATGTCCGCAAGGACCTGATCCCCGAGTCTCGCCGCCAGGCCGACCGCCTCAACGCCTCGAAGGCCTTCACGAAGATTCAGGAGATCGTCGCCGACGAGGTCCCCGTGCTGCCGCTGTGGCAGGGCAAGCAGTACCTCGCGGCCCGCGACGACATCACCGGCACCGCCTACGCGCTCAACTCCTCCTCCACGCTCCAGCTGTGGGAGCTCGGACGCGGCGTCAGCGGCTGACGAATCTGCACGCCGGGATCCGGTGGCTCGGCCCGGACCCACGGAAACGACAAGGCATCGCTCGTGAAACTGCGCACCCAGTGGCCGGCACTGCCCCTCGTGGCCGTGCTGGCCACCGGCCTGCTGGCCGGCTGCGGCTCCGAGGGCGGGGACGCGGCGTCGAACGGCTCCAGGATTGTCGTCGGCATGTCCGACGACGTCCTGGCCACCGACCCCGCCTCCGGATACGACCCCGGTTCCTGGCTGCTGTTCAACAACGTGTTCCAGTCGCTGCTCGGCTTCCCCAAGGGCGGCACCGAGCCGCAGCCGGACGCCGCGAAGAGCTGCGCGTTCACCGACACCGCCACCCGGGTCTACACCTGCACGCTGCGGGAGGGACTGAAGTTCAGCAACGGTGACCCGCTCACCTCGAAGGACGTGAAGTTCTCCTTCGACCGCATGCTGAAGATCGACGACCCCGACGGTCCCGCGGTCATGTTCCCGACCCTGGAGCAGGTGGAGACGCCGGACGAGAAGACGGTCGTCTTCCGGCTGAACACGGCCGACGCCACCTTCCCCAGCAAGATCGCCTCCGGTGCCGGCGCCATCGTCAACCACCGCGAGTACGACGCGAACGGCCTGCGTGAGGACGGCAAGGCGGTCGGCTCCGGTCCGTACAAGCTGGACTCGTTCGACGACGACAAGGCCGTGTTCTCCGTCAACGAGCACTACAGCGGCTCGGCAGAGCCGCAGAACGACGGCGTGACGCTGCAGTTCTTCCACGGCGACCAGGACGGTCTGAAGAAGGCCCTGGAGAAGGGCGAGGTCGACATCGCCTACCGCGGTCTCACCGCCCGGGCCATCAACGAGATCGAAGAGGCCGACCGCGGAAACGGCGGCATCGAGGTCGTCGAGGGCAGCAGCGCCGAGGTGCAGCACCTGGTCTTCAACATGGACGACCCGGTCGCCGGCCGGCTCGGTGTGCGCAAGGCCATGGCGTACCTGATCGACCGCGACGCCCTGATGCACGACGTGTACGAGGGCACCGCCACGCCGCTGTACTCGATCATCCCGGCCGGTGTCGCCGGCCACAACACCGCCTTCTTCGACACCTACGGCGCCCGCCCCTCCAAGGCCAAGGCCAAGGCCGCGCTGGAGGAGGAGGGCATCACCGGGAAGGTGGAGCTGACCCTCTGGTCCACCCCGGACCGTTACGGCCCGGCCACCGACCAGGAGCTCGAGGCGATCGCCAGGCAGCTCAACGCCAGCGGCCTGTTCGACGCCGACGTGAAGTCGGTCGAGTTCGCCCAGTACGAGAAGGACGTCGCCGCCGGCAAGTACGGCGTCTACGTGAAGGGCTGGGTGCCGGACTACCCGGACGCCGACAACTTCACCGCCCCGTTCTTCGGCGAGGGCAACGTCCTCTCCAACAACTACGACCCGGGCGAGATCACCGAGACGCTCCTGCCGCGCACCGCCGCCGAGAGCGACCGCGGCGCCACCGACAAGGAGTTCGGCGCGATCCAGGACCAGGTCGCCGACGACGTCCCGCTGCTGCCCATCTGGCAGGGCAAGCAGTACGCGGTCGTCCAGGACGGCGTCTACGGTCTTGAGTACTGCCTGGACGCGTCCACCGTGTTCCGGTTCTGGGAGCTGAGCAAGAGCAGCTGACCGCCGCACAGACGAACGTGGGGGCGCCCTCCCGGCCGGGAGGGCGCCCACACGCATGTGTGAGACGCGACGTACGCGCTACTGGGCGCCGGGGCGCACCAGCCCGCTCTCGTACGCGTACACCGCGGCCTGCACGCGGTCGCGCAGGCCCAGCTTGGTCAGCACATGACCGACGTGCGTCTTCACCGTGGTCTCACTGACGAACAGGTCGGCGGCGATCTCCGCGTTGGACAGCCCGCGCGCCACCAGCTTCAGCACCTCGACCTCACGGTCGGTCAGCGTGTGCAGCGTGTCCGGCACCGGCTCCTCGCCGGACGGCAGATGCGTGGCGTACTTGTCCAGCAGCCGGCGCGTGATGCTCGGCGCGAGCATCGCCTCACCGGCGGCGACCACCCGGATCGCCTGCACCAGCTCGTTGGCAGGGGCGTCCTTCAGCAGGAAGCCGCTGGCCCCCGCCTTCAGCGCCTCCACCACGTACTCGTCGAGATCGAACGTCGTCAGCACCAGCACCTTCGCCGGGCCGTTCCGCTCCGGGCCGGTGATCTGGCGGGTGGCCTCCACCCCGTCCATCCGCGGCATGCGGATGTCCATGAGCACCACGTCGGGCTGCAGCGCCCGCACCTGGTCCAGGGCCTGCAGTCCGTCCCCGGCCTCGCCGACGACCGCGAGGTCCTGTTCGGCCTCCAGGATCATCCGGAATCCGGTGCGCAGCAGCGGCTGGTCGTCGACCAGTAGGACGCGGATGGCCACGTAAGTCTCCTTCGCTAGTCCGGCCCCATTCTGCCCTGCTCGCCCCCGCCGGACTCAGGCGCCCTCAGAGGCAGCGGATAGGGCGGGGGAGTGCCGCCGAACTCCGGGCAGTGCGCCTGGTGGTCGCACCAGCCGCACAGCTTCGTCGGCCGGGGCCGCCAGTCGCCCGTCTCGGTCGCCCGCCGGATCGCCTCCCACAGCGCGAGCAGCTTGCGCTCCACCCGCTCCAGATCCGCGAGCACCGGGTCGTACGTCAGCACGTCCCCGCTGCCCAGGTACACCAGCTGGAGCCGGCGCGGGACCACCTTCTTCAGGCGCCACACCACCAGGGCGTAGAACTTCATCTGGAACAGCGCGCCCTCCGCGTACTCCGGGCGGGGCGCCTTGCCGGTCTTGTAGTCGACGATCCGCACCTCGCCCGTGGGCGCCACGTCCACCCGGTCGATGATGCCGCGCAGCCGCAGTCCGGAGTCCAGCTCCGCCTCCACGAACAGCTCCCGCTCGGCGGGCTCCAGCCGGCTCGGGTCCTCCAGCGTGAACCACCGCTCGACCAGCGCCTCCGCCTCCGTCAGCCAGCGCGCCAGCCGCTCGCCCTCCGGGTCGTCCGCGAACAGCTCCGCGACCTCCGGCCTGCTCTCACGCAGCCGGTCCCACTGGCCGGGGATCAGCGACTTCGCGCGCGGCACCGTGCGGTCGCCGGCCGGGGCGTCGAACAGCCGCTCGAGCACCGCGTGGACCAGCGTGCCCCGCGTCGCCGCCTCGCTCGGCTTCTCCGGCAGCCGGTCGATCACCCGGAACCGGTACAGCAGCGGGCACTGCATGAAGTCACTCGCACGGGACGGCGACAGCGAGACGGGCGGCGCGGCGGGGGGACCGGCCACCACGACCGTGTCCACTGCCTCGCCGGGCCCGGCCGGGCTGATGTCGGGCCGCGTCGCGCCCTCGGTGCTCGTCTCCATGACCACAGACCTTACGGCCCGCCGCCGACATCGCGGCGAGCCTGTGGACAACCCCCGGGGCACGGGGGCGGGGAGTGCGCGACGGGGGAGCGTGGGGAGGAAGGGGAACGAGGGGGTGGAGACAGGGGTGCGGGGCGGAAGAGGCGGCGGACGGCGCATACCATCGACCCAGGACCCTCCCGTCCGGCAGGCGCGGGAGACGCAGCGAACGAGGGGACACCGGTGGACGTAAGCGGCGGGCGCGGACAGCCGCGGCCCGGCAACGACGAGTCGGCCGAGCACACCGGGCCCGAGGCCCAGGCTCCCGGCGGCACCGGCGACGGCCCGACGACCCCCTCCGCCCCGACGCCCGCCGACGGGACGGACGCCCGGCCCGAGGGTCACACGCCCGGCCCCGGCGCCCCGCCCCCCGAGCGCGGGACGCCGCAGGACACCGGTGCCGCCCCGGACGACGCCCCCGCGCCCGGCCAGGACCGGCACCGCACCCCGGCGCACACGGAACCCGTGGCGGCGGACCGCCCTGCCCGCCCCTCCCAGGCCCCCGCCGGGCGGCCCGAGCACCCCGACCACCCGTTCGCCCACTCCGGCAGCGGCAAGGGACAGCCCCCGCAGCGCCCCGAGGAGCGCAAGCGCGGCGGGCTGCTGATGGGCCGCCCCTTCGGCGTGCCCGTGTACGTCGCGCCCAGCTGGTTCCTCGTCGCCATCCTCATCACCTGGGTCTTCGGCGGCCAGATCGACCGCGTCCTGCCCGAGCTGGGGGCGGTCAGCTATCTGGTCTCCCTGTTCTTCGCGGTGGCCTTCTACGCCTCCGTGCTGGTGCACGAGCTGGCGCACACCCTCGCCGCCCTCCGCTTCAAGCTCCCGGTGCGCCGTATCCAGCTCCAGTTCTTCGGCGGCGTCTCCGAGATCGAGAAGGAGGCCGAGACACCCGGCAGAGAGTTCGTGCTGGCGTTCGTCGGCCCGCTGCTCTCCCTGGTGCTGGCCGGGCTGTTCTACCTCGGCCTGCTCGCCGTCGACCCCGGCAGCGTGCCCGGGGTGCTGCTGGCCGGACTGATGGTGTCCAACCTCATCGTGGCCGCCTTCAACCTGCTGCCCGGCCTGCCGCTGGACGGCGGCCGGATGCTCCGCGCGGTCGTCTGGGCGATCACCGGCAAGCCCATGACCGGCACCGTCGTCGCCGCCTGGGTGGGCCGCGCCCTCGCCGTCTGCGTGCTGATCGGGCTCCCGCTGCTCACCCAGTCCGGGGCGCTCGGCTCCGACGCCGTGGACAACGTCGGCATGGACACCGTCCTGGACGCCCTGCTCGCGGCCATCCTGGCCGCGATCATCTGGACCGGCGCCGGGAACAGCCTGCGCATGGCCCGCCTGCGGGAGCACCTGCCCGAGCTGCGCGCCCGCACCCTCACCCGCCGCGCGGTCCCCGTGGAGAGCGACACCCCGCTCTCCGAGGGACTGCGCCGGGCCAACGCGGCCGGAGCCCGCGCCCTGGTCGTCGTCGACGCCGACGGCGTGCCGGTCTCCCTGGTCCGCGAGGCCGCGATCGTCGGCGTGCCCGAGCACCGGCGCCCCTGGGTGCCGGTGGGCACCCTCGCCCAGGACATCACCGAGGGCATGCGCGTCTCCGCGGAACTGGCCGGGGAGGAACTGCTGGACGCGCTGCGCGCGACACCCGCCACCGAGTATCTGGTCGTCGAGGAGACCGGCGAGATCTACGGCGTGCTGTCCGCCGCCGACGTGGAGCGCGCCTTCGTGAAGGCCATGGCGCGCCCCTCCTGACCCGCCGCCCCCGCCACCGTCCGTGGTCGGCGGGCCCTCCGGGGACCGGTAGGCTGGTCACATGTCCGAACCGACCGGTGCCGCCCGCAGGCGCGGGCCCTTCAAGGTCGGGGACCAGGTACAGCTGACCGACCCCAAGGGCCGCCACTACACGTTCACGCTCGAGGCCGGGAAGAACTTCCACACCCACAAGGGTTCCTTCCCCCACGACGAACTGATCGGCGCTCCCGAGGGCAGCGTTGTCCGCACCACCGGGAACGTCGCCTACCTCGCGCTGCGCCCCCTGCTCCCCGACTACGTCCTGTCCATGCCCCGAGGGGCAGCCGTCGTCTACCCGAAGGACGCGGGGCAGATCCTCGCCTTCGCCGACATCTTCCCCGGCGCGCGCGTCGTCGAGGCGGGCGTGGGCTCCGGCTCGCTCAGCAGCTTCCTGCTGCGCGCCATCGGCGACCAGGGCATGCTGCACTCCTACGAGCGCCGCGAGGACTTCGCCGACATCGCCCGGCAGAACGTCGAGCGCTACTTCGGCGGCCCGCACCCCGCCTGGCAGCTCACCGTGGGCGACCTCCAGGACAACCTGTCCGACACGGACGTCGACCGCGTCATCCTCGACATGCTGGCCCCCTGGGAGTGCCTGGAGGCCGTCTCCAAGGCGCTCGTCCCCGGCGGCATCCTCTGCTGCTACGTGGCCACCACCACCCAGCTCGCCCGGACCGTCGAGTCCATCCGGGAGATCGGCTGCTTCAACGAGCCGACCGCCTGGGAGACGATGATCCGCAACTGGCACATCGAGGGCCTGGCCGTCCGCCCCGACCACCGGATGATCGGCCACACCGGCTTCCTGCTCACCGCCCGCCGGCTCGCCGACGGCGTCGAGCCGCCCATGCGCCGGCGCCGCCCGGCCAAGGGCGCCTACGGCGAGGACTACTCCGGCCCCAACGCCGACGGAGGCACCGGCCGCTGACCCGGTCCGCACCCCTGCAACGCTCCGGCGCCGTGGCCCGGTTCCCCCACCCCGGCGGGAACTGCGCCACGGCGCCGACGCATTGACGCCCGGGCTCCCACCGGGCCCCACGGCACCTCCGCGCGACGACCGCGGACCCCGCCGTTCCCTCCGTCCTGTGACGTGTGGCACGATGCTGGCCACCCCCACCGGCACAGCCCTCACAGGAGACACTCCTCGTGCAGTCTTCCGCCGTTCCGGAGCTCGCCCACACGCACGCCCGGCCGATCCACTGGGTCGCCACCGCCACGGCCGTCGCCGGAGTCGTGGCGCTCTCCTCCGTGCTGCAGCCCGACCACGCGACCGCCGCCGCGCCGGGCGCCCCGCACACGAAGAACGCGCCGGCGCAGGCGCTGCCGCCGGACCCGGCCGAGGTGGAGTTCCCGCTCGACTGCGGTCCCGTGAAGCTGGTGGTGAAGAAGCACGCATCCGGTGACCTCGACGGCGACGGCCGCCCCGAGACGGTCGCGGCGGTCCACTGCGACGCCCCGATGGGCACCCCGCCCGACGGCGTCTACGTGATCACGCAGGCCGCCGGCGCGGAACCGCGC
Source organism: Streptomyces sp. GB4-14 (assembly GCF_022696125.1). Lineage (NCBI taxonomy): Bacteria > Bacillati > Actinomycetota > Actinomycetes > Kitasatosporales > Streptomycetaceae > Streptomyces > Streptomyces sp. GB4-14. The sequence continues at coordinate 5,435,938 of NZ_RZHO01000002.1, forward strand.
GTGGTGGCCACCCTCGCCGACCCCAAGGACCGCACCAACGTCGAGGACTTCGCCGTACGCGGCCGGGACGTCGTCGCCACGCTGCTCGGCTACTCGTCCGCCGACGTGCCCAGTTGCTGCCCCGACGTGCGCGAGACCGTGAAGTGGCGCTGGGAGAACGGCGCGTTCGTCCGGTCCGCGCCGTCCGACGCGCGGAGCGTGTGACCCGCACGCGGGCGCGCGGCGACCACGCGCGCCCGGGAGTGTGAGGAATCAGACAGACGTGACCCGCCGTGCGGCGGTGGTCACCCCGCGTCGGGCCCGTACACCTCGACGCTGTCCGAAACGCGCCGCACGTGGATGCACTCGCCGGGACACTCCTTCGCCGAGTCGACGACGTCCGTGAGGAGCGGCAGCGGGACGGGTGTTGCCGCGCCCTTGTCCTGGAGCAGCTCGTCCTGCGCGTTCTTCACGTACGCCAGGCCGTCGATGTCCAGCTCGAACACCTCGGGCGCGTACTGGGCGCAGATGCCGTCGCCGGTACACAGATCCTGGTCGATCCAGACCTCCAGGGCCTCGGCGCCGGTTGCGGCCTCCTGCTGCACGATCGTCTCTCCTGCCGTTGGGTTCGCCGAGCCGTGCGGGAATCCGGCCAGCTCTGACGGGTGTTGAACACGTCGACCCTAACGCCGACTGGGTTCCGATCATTCTCGATGGGTATTCCCCTGGCGTGAGGGAGAGCGCAAGGGTGAAGATCGGACACACCCCGACCGTCTTTGTGATCTAGGGGTTTCAATCGACACCCGCCCAGGTAGGGTCTGGAAGCGTCCAGCTCCCCTTGGAGGAGGTGAGGACCGTGGCAGCCCACGACGACGACATGAACCGCGGCATCCGCCCGGGACGCGGGTCCGACGACCCGGCCGGGCAGATCGCCTACCTTGAGCAGGAGATCGCCGTCCTGCGACGCAAGCTCGCCGACTCTCCGCGGCACACGAGAATTCTCGAAGAGCGGATCGTCGAGCTGCAGACCAACCTGGCCGGCGTGTCCGCCCAGAACGAACGGCTGGCGAGCACCCTCCGCGAGGCCCGCGACCAGATCGTGGCCCTCAAGGAGGAGGTCGACCGGCTGGCCCAGCCCCCGGCCGGCTTCGGTGTCTTCCTCACGGCGAACGAGGACGGCACGGCCGACATCTTCACCGGCGGCCGCAAGCTGCGGGTGAACGTCAGCCCGAACGTCGAGCTGGAGGAGCTCCGGCGCGGCCAGGAAGTGATGCTCAACGAAGCGCTCAACGTGGTCGAGGCCATGGAGTTCGAGCGCGTCGGCGAGATCGTCACCCTCAAGGAGATCCTCGAGGACGGCGAGAGGGCCCTGGTCCTGGGCCACACCGACGAGGAACGGGTGGTGCGGCTCGCCGAGCCGCTGCTGGACGTCACCATCCGCGCCGGTGACGCCCTGCTCCTGGAGCCCCGCTCCGGGTACGTCTACGAGGTCGTGCCCAAGAGCGAGGTCGAGGAGCTCGTCCTCGAGGAAGTCCCCGACATCGGCTACGAGCAGATCGGCGGCCTCGGCAACCAGATCGAGGCCATCCGCGACGCGGTCGAGCTGCCGTACCTCTACCCGGACCTGTTCAAGGAGCACGAGCTGCGGCCGCCCAAGGGCGTGCTGCTCTACGGGCCCCCCGGATGCGGCAAGACGCTCATCGCCAAGGCCGTGGCGAACTCGCTGGCCAAGAAGGTCGCCGAGGTCACCGGTGTCGCCGCCGGCAAGAGCTTCTTCCTCAACATCAAGGGCCCCGAGCTGCTGAACAAGTACGTCGGTGAGACCGAGCGGCAGATCCGCCTGGTCTTCCAGCGGGCCCGGGAGAAGGCCAGCGAGGGCACCCCCGTCATCGTCTTCTTCGACGAGATGGAGTCCCTCTTCCGCACCCGCGGCTCCGGCGTCAGCTCGGACGTGGAGAACACCATCGTCCCGCAGCTGCTCGCCGAGATCGACGGTGTCGAGGGCCTGCAGAACGTGGTCGTGATCGGCGCCTCCAACCGTGAGGACATGATCGACCCGGCCATCCTGCGTCCCGGCCGGCTGGACGTGAAGATCAAGATCGAGCGTCCGGACGCCGAGGCGGCCAAGGACATCTTCGGCAAGTACCTCACCGAGCGCCTCCCGCTGCACGCCGACGACCTCGCCGAGCACGGCGGCGACAAGGCCATGACGGTCCAGAGCATGATCCAGACCGCCGTGGAACAGATGTACGCGGAATCCGAGGAGAACCGCTTCCTGGAAGTCACCTACGCCAACGGCGACAAGGAAGTCCTGTACTTCAAGGACTTCAATTCCGGCGCCATGATCGAGAACATCGTGGGCCGCGCCAAGAAGATGGCGATCAAGGACTTCCTCGAGAAGAACCAGAAGGGCCTCCGCGTCTCCCACCTGCTCCAGGCCTGCGTGGACGAGTTCAAGGAGAACGAGGACCTGCCCAACACCACCAACCCGGACGACTGGGCCCGGATCTCCGGAAAGAAGGGCGAGCGGATTGTTTACATCCGCACCCTCATCACCGGAAAGCAGGGCGCGGACACCGGACGCTCCATCGACACGGTGGCGAACACCGGTCAGTACCTGTAAAAGCGAGGGCGGCTGCGGGTGCCCACCACGGGTACCCGCAGCCGACTGCTTTTCGGTGCCACGGCTGGAGCACAGCAATGACGCAAATGATCTCCCCACCAGCGCAAAGGCGTTCTAGGCTCTTCCATACCGCCGAGTCGCGCAGTGCGGGGACGGGCACCGCACACGCACCGGAGCGCCAGCGGTACTGCGGCGCCCCCGACCGGGGACGCCGCCGGGCAAGGAGGGCCGCATGACCGTACGGCGAGTAATGGGCATCGAGACGGAGTACGGAATCTCCGTACCCGGCCACCCCAACGCCAATGCCATGCTCACCTCGTCCCAGATCGTGAACGCCTACGCGGCGGCGATGCACCGGGCCCGCCGGGCCCGCTGGGACTTCGAGGAGGAGAATCCGCTGCGGGACGCGCGAGGCTTCGACCTCGCCCGCGAGGCCGCCGACGCCAGCCAGCTCACCGACGAGGACATCGGCCTGGCCAACGTCATCCTGACCAACGGCGCGCGGCTCTACGTCGACCACGCCCATCCGGAGTACAGCGCCCCCGAGGTCACCAACCCGAGGGACGCCGTGCTGTGGGACAAGGCCGGCGAGCGGATCATGGCGGAGGCGGCGGAGCGGGCCGCGCAGCTTCCGGGCGCCCAGCCCATCCACCTGTACAAGAACAACACCGACAACAAGGGCGCGTCCTACGGCACGCACGAGAACTACCTGATGAAGCGGGAGACCCCCTTCTCGGACATCGTGCGCCATCTGACGCCGTTCTTCGTCTCCCGGCAGGTCTTCACCGGCGCCGGCCGGGTCGGCATCGGCCAGGACGGCCACGAGCACGGCTTCCAGATCAGCCAGCGGGCGGACTACTTCGAGGTCGAGGTCGGCCTCGAGACGACGCTGAAGCGCCCCATCATCAACACGCGCGACGAGCCGCACGCGGACGCCGAGAAGTACCGGCGGCTGCATGTGATCATCGGCGACGCGAACCTTTCCGAGATCTCGACCTATCTCAAGCTCGGCACGACGGCGCTGGTGCTGTCCATGATCGAGGACGGGTTCATCGCGGTGGACCTGGCCGTCGACCAGCCGGTGCGGACCCTGCACCAGGTGTCGCACGACCCCTCCCTGAAGCACCTCGTCACGCTCCGCAGCGGCCGCACCCTGACCGCCGTGCAGCTCCAGATGGAGTACTACGAGCTCGGCCGCAAGTACGTCGAGGAGCGCTTCGGGGACGACGCCGACGAGCAGACCAAGGACGTCCTCACCCGTTGGGAGGACACGCTCACGCGGCTGGAGAACGACCCGATGAGCCTCGCCGGCGAGCTGGACTGGGTCGCCAAGCGGGAGCTCATGGAGGGCTACCGGCGCCGTGACGGCCTCGACTGGGACGCGGCCCGGCTGCACCTGGTCGACCTGCAGTACGCCGACGTGCGGCCCGAGAAGGGCCTCTACAACCGTCTGGTGGCCCGGGGACGGATGAAGCGGCTGCTCGACGAGGCCGAGGTCGAGCGCGCCCGTACGCAGCCCCCTGAGGACACCCGCGCCTACTTCCGCGGGCGGTGTCTGGAGCAGTACGCGGACGACGTCGCGGCGGCCTCCTGGGACTCGGTGATCTTCGATCTGCCGGGCCGGGACTCCCTCCAACGGGTCCCAACCCTGGAGCCGCTTCGCGGAACGCGTAATCACGTCAAGGCGCTCCTGGACCGCTGCCGGACGGCGGAAGACCTGGTCAGGGTGTTGTCCGGCGGCTGACCGGGTGAGCCGCCGTCGTGGGGGTACCTGCGGGTATCCGGGACGGACCGGCCGGACAGGGTGGAAAACCGCCCGTCCGGGAATCATCGAGGTGGTCCCCGTACGTTGGAGCAACTGCGGGGGCATTGTCGGACCCTGCTTGTAGGGTCTGATCTTGACCGAACAACTGTGTCGGGCGAACCGAGCGGGGTGAGGGTGATGGCGACCAAGGACACCGGCGGCGGACAGCAGAAGGCCACGCGGTCCACCGAGGAGGTCGAGGAGCAGGCGGCAGAGGCGCAGGCTTCGGAGGACCTCAAGGAGCGTCACGAGCAGCTCAGCGACGACGTGGACGACGTCCTGGACGAGATCGACGACGTGCTCGAGGCCAATGCCGAGGACTTCGTGCGGTCCTTCGTCCAGAAGGGCGGCGAGTAGCCTCACCGGCTTCGCCGGTTCGGCAGTCATCGCTCGTCGCGTTCAGCGGTGAGCGGTGAGCGGTGAGCGGTACCAAGAGGGCGCTGCCCGCGGCCGGTCCTGTGGCCGGTCGCGGGCGGCGTTCGCTCGGCTCTGAGGCGTGTGGCCGGCTGTTCCAGAAGCTGTTGTAGGAAATGTGGATCATTGCTGTGGGGCGGGTAGGGTCCGTGGCGTAATGTGCTTCAACTGCAATTCGGCCATCGGCAAGTTGGGAGATGATCCCGACGCTGTTCGTCGGGCAGCTGCCTACCTGGAAGGAACTTCGTGGAAGCCAATACTCCTGGCACCGGGCGTCTGCCGGCTGCCTTCCTGACGCCGGGCTCCTCCTCCTTCATGGACTTCCTCTCCGAGCACCAGCCGGAGCTGCTGCCGGGCAGGAGGACGTTGCCGCCCGTGCAGGGCGTGATCGAGGCCCCGCACGGCACGACCATCGTGGCCGTCACCTTCCCCGGCGGTGTGGTCCTCGCCGGTGACCGGCGGGCCACCATGGGGAACGTGATCGCGCAACGGGACATCGAGAAGGTGTTCCCGGCCGACGAGTACTCGGCGGTCGGCATCGCCGGCACGGCGGGCCTCGCCGTGGAGATGGTCAAGCTGTTCCAGCTCGAGCTCGAGCACTTCGAGAAGGTCGAGGGCGCGCAGCTGTCGCTGGAGGGCAAGGCCAACCGGCTGTCGACGATGATCCGCTCGAACCTGGGGATGGCCATGCAGGGCCTGGCCGTGGTGCCCCTCTTCGCCGGGTACGACGTGGACCGGGAGAAGGGCCGGATCTTCTCCTACGACGTCACCGGCGGGCGGTCCGAGGAGCACGGATTCGCCGCGACCGGGTCCGGGTCGATCTTCGCGCGCGGTGCGATGAAGAAGCTCTTCCGTGAGGATCTGAGCGAGGCCGAGGCCACCACGCTGGTGGTGCAGGCGCTGTACGACGCGGCAGACGACGACTCGGCGACCGGTGGTCCCGATGTCGCCCGCCGGATCTATCCGATCGTCACCGTGATCACCGAGGACGGCTACCGCCGGCTGACCGAGGACGAGTCGTCCGACATCGCCCGGTCCGTGCTGGAGCGCAGGCTGGAGCAGCCGGACGGGCCGCGGGCCTCGTTGCTGTAGATCAGGGGCTCAGGGTGGTCCTTCAGGGTGGTCCAGTGACTTCGACAGAAAGGGACGGGTAACCGGTGTCGACGCCGTTCTATGTCTCACCTCAGCAGGCGATGGCGGACCGGGCGGAGTACGCCCGCAAGGGCATCGCCCGAGGCCGCAGCCTGGTCGTGCTGCAGTACGCCGACGGGATCGTGTTCGTCGGTGAGAACCCGTCCCGTGCGCTGCACAAGTTCAGCGAGATCTACGACCGGATCGGGTTCGCCGCGGCCGGTAAGTACAACGAGTACGAGAACCTGCGGATCGGGGGCGTTCGGTACGCCGATCTGCGGGGTTACACCTACGACCGCGGTGACGTCACCGCACGCGGTCTGGCCAACGTGTACGCGCAGACGCTCGGCACGATCTTCTCCAGCGTGGGGGAGAAGCCGTACGAGGTGGAGCTGGTGGTGGCCGAGGTCGGGGAGACCCCGGATCAGGACCAGATCTACCGGCTGCCGCACGACGGGTCGATCGTGGACGAACACGGATCGGTGGCGGTGGGGGGCAACGCGGAGCAGATCAGCGGGTACCTCGACCAGCGGCACCGGGACGGGATGACGCTGGCGGAGGCGCTGAAGCTGGCGGTCCAGGCGTTGTCCCGGGACACCAACGGCAGTGAGCGGGAGATTCCCGCGGAGCGGCTGGAGGTGGCGGTGCTGGACCGGACGCGGCCGCAGAAGCGGAAGTTCAAGCGGATCGAGGGGCGGCAGCTGGTTCGCCTTCTGGAGGCGGCGGGCGGCTCGGAGGAGACGCGGTCCGGCGGGGACGTGGAGTAGCCGCCGGTGGGGGTTGCGGTCTGATGCCTCGGCCCATGGGGGTTGCGGTCTGATGCCTGCGGCCCATGGGGGTTGCGGTCTGATGCCTGCGGCGCATCGTCCTGTCCGGTGGGGGTTGCTGTAGCGCCCACGGTGGGGTGGTGGTGCGGGGCCGCGGTGGGGGTGGGCGTCCTCGGTCCGGCGCGAGAGTGCCGGCTGGAGAGGTGCAGGGCGCGGACGCGCCAGCCGCTGCGGGCGCCCACCCCCACCCCGTCCCCTCTCCGCCGCGAGCGGCTTCACCGACATCGGTGGCGCCAAGTGCGCCGGCATCGCCTGGCCCGCACCTACACCGCGTGCTCAGGGGACCCGGGTCGTCGAACCCCGGACCTCCAGGTGGACCGGGATGTCCGTCCCGGAGGGTTCCTCGCCGTCCAGGACTGCCAGGAGCGCCTGCATGCCCCGCTCGCCGAAGAGCTCCGCGTCCAGGCGGACAGTGGTCAGCTCGGGGTCGATCGCCGTGGCCAGGGCCAGGTCGTCCATCCCCGTGACCGAGAGGTCGGAGGGGACACGCAGGCCCAGCCGGCGGGCCGCCTTGTAGACCCCCGCCGCCAGCTGATCGTCGTCGCAGACGACCGCCGTCACCCGCTCCCCGGCCGTCAGCGCCGCCTCCGCAGCGGCCTCCGCCCCCTTGATGGAGATCGGCGAGCGCGCCGTGCGCAGAGACGTGCCCGGCACGCGGCGGAGCCGTGCCTCCAGCTCCCGTGCGCGGACCTCGAAGGTCCAGGACGGTACGTCCGCGCCGAGGTGCAGGAAGTGGCGGTGGCCGAGGCCGAGGAGGTGCTCGGCCACTTGGCGGACCCCGTCCGCGATGTCCAGGTTCACCGTGGCCCCGGGGGCGGACGGGTCGCTGTCCAGCATGACCAGGGGGAGCTGGTCCCCGCGGATGGCGGTGAGCGCCTCCGCCGCCATCGAGGACGCGATGACGCCGTCCAGCGCCGCCTGCGCGGACGCGAACGGGTCGCGGGCCGGGCCGATGCCCTCGGGGGAGGGGTAGAGCACCACGCCGAAGCCGTGGCGGGACGCCACACGGGCCGCGCCCGTGTAGACGCCCGCGAAGAACTCCGTGGTCAGGGCCGGCACGACCAGCAGGACGGTACGCGTGCGGCCCAGCCGCAGGTTGCGGGCCGCGAGATTGGGGCGGTAACCCAGCGTGCGCGCGGCCTCGCGGACGCGGGCCGCCGTGGCCTCGGAGACCCGTCCCCGCCATTTCTCGCCCAGCACGAGGGACACCGCGGCCTGGGAGACGCCTGCTTCCCGGGCGACGTCCCGGCTCGTCGGGCGGGTGCTGGCTCTGGGCACCGGCGCTCCTTCGTCTGGACTGGTGAACAGCGGTCATGGTACGTATGGAGGGCTTAGTTATACGTAACACTTCGGTGAGAGGGCCGGTATGGCGACGGGTTACCTGGACATCCTCCGGGCGCGGCACGCCACCCGGCTGCTCGTGGGCACGCTGGTCGGGCGGCTGCCCAACGCGACCGCGCCGATCGCGATCGTGCTGTTCGTGCGGGCGGAAGGCGGGTCGTACAGCCTGGCCGGTGTGCTCGCCGCGGTGTACGGCGTGGCCAACGCCGTGGGGCAGCCGGTGCTGGGGCGGCTCGTCGATCTGAAGGGGCAGCCCCGCGTGCAGTTGCCGGCGGCGTTGCTGTCGGCGCTGGCGATGGCCGTGTTCGCCTTCGTGGGGACCGGGTCGCTGGTCGTCGCGTATGCCGCCGTCGCCCTGGCCGGGTTGTTCACGCCGCCTCTGGAGGGCGGCCTGCGTGCGCTGTGGTCCTCGGTGCTGCCCAAGGAGGAGCACGTCCACCGGGCGTACGCCCTCGACGCCGTGGCCCAGGAGGTGATGTTCGCCGTCGGGCCGCTGCTCGTGACGGTGTGCGTCTCCCTGTGGTCGGCCCAGGCCGCGCTGCTCGTGCTGAACGTCATCGGGGTGCTGGGCGCCCTGTCCGTGGTCGTCTCGCCGCCCTCGCGGGCCTGGCGGTCCGCGCCGCGTGAGGCCCACTGGCTGGGCGCGCTGCGCTCGCCGGGACTCATCGCGCTGCTCGGGGCCTTCCTGGCCGTCGGCATGGCGCTGGGGTCCATCACGGTGGCCGCCGTGACGTACGCCGACGACCACGGCGGTGACGTCGTGTACGGCTGGATGATGGCCGGGATCGGGCTGGGCGCGCTGATCGGCGGCATCGCGTACGGGGCGCGGCAGTGGGCCGGGGAGCCCGCGCGGCGGCTCCAGGTGATCGTGGCGCTCCTGGCCGTCTTCTACCTGCCGCTGACGCTGATGCCGGGCCCGGTGGCGATGACGCTGCTCACGGTGCTCGCGGGGGTGTTCCTGGCCCCGGCGATCGCGTGCGCGTTCGTCCTGGTGGACCGGCACGCGCCGCGGGGGACGGTGACCGAGGCGTTCTCGTGGCTGGTGACCACCTTCACCGTCGGCGCGTCGCTCGGGACCGGTGTGACCGGGCCCGTGGTCGAGGCCGGCGGGGCGCTCTGGGGATTCGCCGTACCCGGTGCGGCGGGCGGCGTGTCGCTGCTGGTTTTGATCGCCACCGGAAGGGTATTGGCGGTTCCGGCCAGGACGGCGGTTGTCGCGGCCGGTTCGGAAAATGATCCGAACCGTGCCGTCGAACCCCGTTTCAGCTCGAAGGATCGGGCGTAATGTTCCCTCATGGACCGCCGCATTTTCGGGCTGGAGAACGAGTACGGCGTCACGTGCACGTTCAGGGGACAGCGCCGCCTGTCGCCTGACGAGGTGGCGCGGTACCTCTTCCGCCGTGTCGTGTCATGGGGCCGAAGCAGCAATGTCTTTCTGCGGAACGGCGCCCGCCTCTATCTCGACGTGGGGTCACATCCGGAATACGCAACGCCGGAATGTGACAACGTGACCGAACTGGTCACCCACGACAAGGCCGGCGAGCGCATTCTCGAAGGACTCCTGGTGGACGCCGAACGACGCCTGCACGAGGAGGGAATCGCGGGCGACGTCTACCTCTTCAAGAACAACACCGACTCGGCGGGCAACTCCTACGGGTGCCACGAGAACTACCTCGTGGCCCGGCACGGGGAGTTCTCCCGGCTCGCGGACATCCTCATCCCGTTCCTGGTGACGAGGCAGCTGCTGTGCGGAGCCGGCAAGGTGCTGCAGACGCCGCGCGGCGCCGTCTACTGCGTCAGCCAGCGCGCCGAGCACATCTGGGAGGGCGTCTCCTCGGCGACGACCCGCTCCCGGCCGATCATCAACACGCGGGACGAGCCGCACGCCGACGCCGAGCGCTACCGCCGGCTGCACGTCATCGTCGGCGACTCGAACATGTCCGAGACGACCATGCTGCTCAAGGTCGGCGCCACCGACCTGGTGCTGCGCATGATCGAGGCGGGCACCGTCATGCGCGACCTCACCCTGGAGAACCCCATCCGGGCGATCCGCGAGGTCAGCCACGACATCACGGGCCGCCGCAAGGTGCGCCTGGCCAGCGGCCGGGAGGCCTCCGCGCTGGAGGTGCAGCGCGAGTACTACGAGAAGGCCGTGGACTTCTGCGAGCGCCGCGGGATCCGCACCGGCACCGTCGACCAGGTGCTGGAGCTGTGGGGCCGCACGCTGGACGCGATCGAGTCCGAGGACCTCGACCGCATCGGCACCGAGATCGACTGGGTCATGAAGTACAAGCTGCTCGAGCGCTACCGCGCCAAGCACAACATGACCATGTCGCACCCGCGGGTCGCGCAGATAGACCTCGCCTACCACGACATCCACCGTCGCCGTGGTCTGTACTACCTGCTCGAGAAGAAGGGACAAGCCGCCCGGATCTGCAACGACCTGAAAATCTTCGAGGGCAAGTCCGTGCCGCCGCAGACCACTCGTGCCCGGCTGCGCGGCGACTTCATCCGGCGCGCCCAGGAGCAGCGGCGGGACTTCACCGTCGACTGGGTGCACCTCAAGCTCAACGACCAGGCCCAGCGCACCGTGTTGTGCAAGGACCCGTTCCGTTCGGTGGACGAGCGGGTGGAGAAGCTGATCGCCGGCATGTGAGAGGACGTGTCCCCCGGGAGTTGACGAAACACCCGGAACGTCACACGGGCGCCGTACGTTACACCGTGCGGCGCCCTTCTCACGCCGTAGAGTTGCGCGGACGCCATCCACAAGATCGATGATTACGAGGCCCCCACCGTGCGCCGACGCTCACTTCTCATTGCCGTCCCCGCTGGACTGGCCACCCTCGCCGCGTGCGGCGACGACAAGTCCGATTCCGGCAAGGCCAGCGAGACGGCCGCGCCCTCCGAGTCCGAGGCGTCGGCCGCCCCGTCGCCGAAGATCGTCGAGGGCCCGCTGCCGGCGATCACGGCCGGGACCAAGTTCGGCGAGAAGCCGACCGTCGCGAAGGGCAGCGGCGACCCCTCCAAGGACCTCGCGGTCAAGACGGTCATCGCGGGCGGCGGGCGCACGATCGCCGAGAACGACTTCATCGTCGCCCACTACCTGGGCCAGGTCTGGAGCACCGCCAAGGTGTTCGACAACTCCTACGACCGCAAGCAGCCCCTGGCCATCCAGCTCGCCCAGGGCACGATCATCGACGGCTGGCGCTACGGGCTCGTGGGGAAGAAGACCGGCAGCCGCGTCCAGATGGCGGTCCCGCCCACCTGGGGCTACGGCGACCAGGGCAACGCGCAGGCGGGCATCAAGGGCACCGACACGCTGGTGTTCGTGGTCGACGTGCAGGACACGTTCAACGCCAAGAGCTCCGCCAAGGGCACCGACGTCGCCCAGGACGACATCGACCTGCCCAAGGTCGGCACCAACACCGACGGCAAGGCACCCTCCATCGAGGTGCCCGACGCCCAGGCCCCGGACAAGCTCGTGGCGAACTACGTCATCGAGGGCGACGGCGAGGAGGTCGGCGCCGAGGACAGCGTCCTGGTGCAGTACAAGGGCGTGCTGTGGGACGGCGGCAAGGAGTTCGACTCCACGTACGGCCGCGGCCAGCTGACGTCCTTCTCGCTCCAGCAGGTCGTCAAGGGCTGGGCGCAGGGCCTCACCGGCAAGAAGGTCGGCAGCCGCGTCCTCATCGTCATCCCGCCGAAGCTGGGCTACGGCGACAACCCGCCGCAGGGCAGCGGCATCCAGAAGGACTCCACGCTGGTCTTCTCCGTGGACATCCTCGCGAAGCTGTGACCCCGCCGGGATGCAAGACTGTGCGTGTTCGCCTTTCCGCAGACAAGCAGGAGCATGAAGACGTGAGCATCGACAAGCCCGAGATCGACTTCCCGGGCGGCGAGCCCCCGGCGGACCTCGAGATCAAGGACATCTGGGAGGGCGACGGCGAGGTGGCGAAGGCGGGTCACACCGTCACCGTCCACTACGTGGGCGTCGCCTTCAGCACCGGCGAGGAGTTCGACGCCAGCTGGAACCGTGGCACCCCCTTCCGCTTCCCGCTGGGCGCGGGCCGGGTCATCAAGGGCTGGGACCAGGGCGTGCAGGGCATGAAGGTCGGCGGCCGCCGCCAGCTGACCATCCCGGCCCACCTCGCCTACGGCAACCAGAGCCCCACCCCGGCGATCCAGCCCGGTGAGACCCTGATCTTCGTGGTCGACCTGCTCGGCGTCTGATCCGACCGGAGTCGATCGCCGAGGGCCCATGCCTGTCCGGGCACGGGCCCTCGGCTTTCACCACGCCACCCCGGGGCGGTACGGTCATCGGTCGTAAGCACCATAGGGAGGCGAAGCGCGTCGATGGCGATTGCCAAGGCCGAGCGGCTGATGAACTTGGCGCTGTGTCTGCTCGGGACGCGGCGGCCGCTCACCAAGCGCGAGCTGCGTGAGTCCATCGAGGCGTACCTCGAGGCGGGCTCCGACGACTCCTTCAACCGCATGTTCGAGCGCGACAAGGACGACCTGCGCGAACTCGGACTGGTCATCGAGACCGTCGAGAACCTCGAGGGCGACACGGGCTATCTCGCCCGCCGCGACAGCAACCGGCTGCCTCCCATCACCCTGGACGCCGAGGAGGCCGCCGCCCTCGGGCTCGCCGCGAAGGTGTGGCAGCAGGCCCGGCTGGCCGGAGCGGCCTCCGGCGCCCTGCAGAAGCTGCGCGCCGCCGGACTCCCGGAGGACGTCGACCCGTACGGCGCGCACGGCGCGCTGGAGCCGCGCATCCCGGTGCACGAGGCCGCGTTCGAGCCGCTGATGCTCGCCTGCCGCGACCGCCGCCCGGTCGTCTTCGACTACCGCAAGGCCAACGCCGCCCAGCCCGAGCAGCGGCATGTCGAGCCGTGGGCGCTGGAGTGCTGGCGCGGCCACTGGTACCTGGCCGGCTGGGACCGCGACCGCGGCGCCGAGCGGGTCTTCCGGCTGTCCCGGATCACCGGCAAGGTGCGCTCGCGCGCCGGCCGGTTCACCGTGCCGGTGCCCGACGTCGTCACCGTGCGGGAGACCGTGGCGAGCTGGGCCGGGGAGACCGCCGACCGCTCCGCGCGCATCCGGCTGCGCTCCGACGCCGGCTTCCCGCTCCGGGCCAAGGCCACGTCGGTCCGGGAACTCGGCAACGGCTGGGACGAGTTGGAGATCCCGTACGGGCACGGACTGGACGCCTGGCTGGTGGAGTTCGGACCGGACGTGGTGGTGCTGGAGCCCGAGGAACTGCGGGCCGACGTGGTGGACCGGCTGCGTGCCGTGGCCAAGGGCTGAGGGGGAGCGGACGACAACGTGGCAGGCAAACCGGTCAGGCCCGTGAACGCCATCGACCAGACGCGGCGGATGCTGTCCCTGGTGACGTATCTCCGCGAGCGCCCCGGCGCCCGCATCGAGGACGTGGCGCGCGCCTTCGGCATCACCGAGGACGAACTGGTCTCCGACCTCGACGTGCTGCCCATGTGCGGCACCAGCTTCCGCGGCGGCGACCTGCTGGACATCGACACCGACGGCGAGCGCATCTGGTGGCACAACCCGGCCGCCCTGGGCGCCGACGCGGCCGAGCCGCTGCGCCTGGCCGCCGACGAGGCGACCGCGCTGCTCGTCGCCGCCCGCGCCGTGGCCACGCTGCCGGGGCTGCGCGAGAGCGATCGTCAGGCGCTGCTGCGGGCCACCGCGAAGGTGGAGACCGCGGCCGGCGAGGCGGCCGGCGCCAGCTCCCGGCTGTCGGTGACCTTCGAGTCCGAGGGCGGCGTCTTCGCGGACGTCGACCGGGCCATCGCCGAGCGCCGCCGGCTGTGGATCCGCTACTACTCGCCCGCCCGCGACGAGGTCACCGAGCGGGAGATCGACCCCATCCGCCTGGTCAGCGTCGGGCACACGTACGTCGAGGCGTGGTGCCGCCGCTCCGAGGCGCGCCGCACCTTCCGGCTGGACCGGGTCGCCGAGATCAAGATCCTCGACGAGCCGTCCGCGCCGCCCGAGGTCGAGCTGCGCGACCTGTCCGAAGGGCTGGTGCAGCCCGCGGCCGAGGATCCCGAGGTGGTCGTCGAGGTCGGGCCGGGCGGGCGCTGGGTGGCCGAGTACTACCCGCACGACAGCGCCGATGAGCTTCCCGACGGCGGGCTCCGTATCACCCTGCGCACCCCCGACCCCGCGTCGCTGAAGCGGCTGGCGCTGCGGCTCGGCCGCGACGGACGCATCGTGGAGCCGCGGGAACTGGCCGAGAGCGCCCGCCGGGCGGCGCGTGAGGCGCTGGAGGCGTACGACGGGGCCGGGGCGGCGGGATGACCGGGCAGGACGACAGTCAGGAGCGAGGGCTTTGAGCGAGTCGGCGACCACAGGGGCACGAGGCATGACGGCGGCGTCCGCGTTCGCCGGGATGAGGAACGTGGCCCCGGTGATGTTCCGGGCGGGCTGCCCGGACTGCCGGGAGCGCTTCGAACTGTCCGCGAGCGCGCTGCGGCTGGCCATCGGCGCCAGCAGCCGCACCACCTTCTACTCCTTCACCTGCCCCGAGTGCGGCGCCGCCGTCCGCAAGCCGGCGGGGGAGCGGATCGTCGAGCTGCTCACCGGCGGCGGGGTGCGTACGCTCCGGCTGCACTCGACCGTCTAGGCTCGACCCATGTTCTGGCCGATGTTCGCCGTGGCCCTGGGATTCCTGGGGCTGACGGTGCTCGCAGTGCTCGCCGTCCGGGTGTTCGTCGAGGCGGAGCGCCTCGGCAGGCAGGTCGCGGACTCGGCCCGCCGCATCGGCCGCGCGGCCGAGGACCTGGAGCGGGCGGCGGAGAGCACGGCCCGCTCGGCGGAGGCCCTGTGACCCGCGGCGGCGCCGGCGGGTCACGGCCGTCCGGACGGGGCGTTGTCGCCGCCCTGTCACGGGCCGGGGCCCGGCAGGTACGCTGCTGATCGCGGCCCGGAGAACGAGGCACGGGCCGCGGACGGGAGTACGCACAGGGATTGCCGGACGTTTACCTCTGGGCGTTACGATCGCTGTCTGCACCGTCCTTCGGACGCATGTCCGACCGGTCGGACAGCCCCCCACCCACCCGCCTCGGTGAGAAGGTAAAGACTTATGGGACGGCTCGGACCTACCGAGATCATTCTGATCCTCGTCGTCATCATCCTGCTGTTCGGCGCCAAGAAGCTCCCCGACATGGCGCGGTCGCTCGGCAAGTCCGCCCGCATCCTGAAGAGCGAGGCGAAGGCGATGAAGGAGGACAACAAGTCCTCCGCTCCGGCCGACCCGCCGGCCAGCGGCGAGCAGCCCCCGGCGCAGCGCACCATCCAGGCCGCCCCCGGCGACGTGACCAGCTCCCGCCCGGTCACCGAGCCGACGGACACGACCAAGCGCTGACGCAGGGCCGGTGACGTCCGGCCCGCCGCACGAGATGGGAACGTGGGTTGCTCAAGTCTGCCCGCACACAGCAGAGGGATCCCGAGGGGCGCATGCCTCTTGTGGAACACCTGCGTGAGCTGCGGAACCGCCTGGCCAAGGCCGTGCTCGCGATCGTCGTGGTGTCGGTCGTCGCCGCGTTCTACAGCGAACAGCTCATGCAGTTCCTGGCCGAGCCGGTGCCCAAGTGCGACTCCCTGACGAACAGCGACGGCGGCAACTGCGCCATCGTGTCGTTCAACACACTGACGTCGCCGTTCACCACGACGATCAAGGTGAGCCTCATGGCGGGCCTGGTCGTCTCCAGCCCGGTCTGGCTCTACCAGCTGTGGGCCTTCGTCGCCCCCGGTCTGCACCGGCACGAGAAGAAGTACACCTACGTCTTCACCGCGGCCGCGGTGCCGCTGTTCGCCGGCGGCGCCCTCCTCTCGTACGTCATCCTCCCGGTCAGCATCAAGGTGCTGCTCAGTCTCACGCCCGGGGGATCGGCGAACATCCTGTCGCTCGACGAGGTCCTCGACTTCACCATCCGCATGGTGCTGGTCTTCGGCCTGGCCTTCGAGCTGCCCCTGCTCCTGATCATGCTCAACATGGTGGGCATCGTGTCCGGCCGCCGGATGGCGGGCTGGTGGCGCGGTGTCGTCATGGGCGTCTTCATCTTCGGCGCGGTCGCCACGCCCACCACCGACCCGGTGGGCATGCTGGCGCTGTCCGGGCCGATCGTCGTCCTGTACTTCGTGGCCGTCGGCTTCTCGCTGCTGAACGACAGACGACGCGCCCGCAAGGAGTCCGAGGGCCCCTCCGACGACGAGGCCTCCGTGCTCGACCACACCCCGGAAGCGGTCGAACCGGCCGAACCGGTCGCCGCGCTGCCCGAGCAGACCTCCCGGGACCGCGTCAACGGTTATGACGACGTGACCTGAGGACGAGCCGGCACCTCGTAGGGTCACTCCCGTGACCAGCGAGATCACCCTCTTCGTGAACCCCACCGCGGGCGGCGGCCGGGGCGCCCGTGCGGCGCGGTCGGCCGCCTCCGCGCTGCGCGACGCCGGCTTCCACGTCAGCGCCGTGACGGGCGACGGCCCCGAGGACGCGCTGTCCCGGGCGCGCACCGCCGTCGAGGAGGGCACCGGGGCCCTGATCGCCGTCGGCGGCGACGGCATGGCCAACCTCGCCCTGCAGGCCGTCGTCGGCACCGGCACCCCCTTCGGTCTGGTGGCCGCGGGCACCGGCAACGACTTCGCCCGGGCACTCGGCATGCCTCTGCGCGAACCCGCCACGTCCGGCCGGATGATCGCCGACGCCCTCAAGAGCGGCCGCTCCCGTGACGTCGACCTCGGCCGGATCGGCGACCGCTGGTTCGGGGCCGTGCTCGCCTCCGGCTTCGACTCCCGGGTCAACGACCGGGGCAACCGGATGCGCGTCCCCCTCGGCCGCTTCAAGTACGACGTGGCGATGGTCGCCGAGCTGGCCGCCTTCCGGCCGCTGCCGTACCGGATCACGCTGGACGGCGGGGAGGTCCACGAGGTCGAGGCGACGCTGGTGGCCGTGGGGAACGGGCCGTCGTACGGCGGGGGCATGCGGATATGCCCGGGCGCCGACCTCACCGACGGACTGTTCGACATCACCGTGGTCGGCGAGTGCAGCCGGGCCACGCTGCTGCGGGTGTTTCCGCGGGTCTACAAGGGGACGCACGTCGACCACCCCGTGGTGTCCGTCATGCGGGCGGCGAGCGTGGAGCTGGTCGCCGAGGACGTCACCGGCTACGCGGACGGCGAGTACGTCGGGCCGCTGCCGCTGACCGCCCGCTGCGTGCCGGGGGCGGTCCGGGTCGTCGGCCCCTGAGCGGGCGTCGCCGCACCTCACGTGGCCGGTCCGGATAATGATCGTCACGTTGTCGGTGCGGCCCGGTACGCTCGAAAGCACGATGACAGAGGACCTCTCACCGGCCGAGCGGTACGCGGCAGCACGCAGGCGCGCTGCCGAGCAGGCCACCTCGCTCGCCTCCTTCCGCGAGATGTACGACTTCGGCCTCGACCCCTTCCAGGTGGAGGCCTGCCGGGCCCTCGAGGCCGGAAAGGGCGTGCTGGTCGCCGCCCCCACCGGATCCGGCAAGACGATCGTCGGCGAGTTCGCCGTCCACCTCGCCCTCCAGGAGGGCAGGAAGTGCTTCTACACGACGCCCATCAAGGCGCTGTCGAACCAGAAGTACGCCGACCTGTGCCGCCGCTACGGCACCGACAAGGTGGGCCTGCTCACCGGTGACAACAGCGTCAATTCCGAGGCGCCCGTGGTCGTGATGACCACCGAGGTCCTGCGGAACATGCTGTACGCCGGGTCGCAGACCCTCCTCGGCCTCGGCTACGTGGTGATGGACGAGGTGCACTACCTCTCCGACCGCTTCCGGGGCGCCGTCTGGGAGGAAGTGATCATCCACCTCCCGGAGTCGGTGACGCTGGTCTCCCTGTCGGCGACCGTGTCCAACGCCGAGGAGTTCGGCGACTGGCTGGACACCGTCCGCGGCGACACCGAGGTGATCGTCTCCGAGCACCGGCCCGTGCCGCTGTTCCAGCACGTGCTGGCGGGCCGCCGGATGTACGACCTTTTCGAGGAGGGGGAGGGCCACAAGAAGGCCGTCAACCCCGACCTGACGCGCATGGCCCGGCTGGAGGCGAGCCGCCCGTCCTGGGGCGACCGCCGCCGGGGCCGCAACGGCATGCGGGAGGCGGACCGCGAGCGGGAGCGCAGACAGCGCTCGCGCGTGTGGACGCCGAGCCGGCCGGAGGTCATCGAGCGGCTCGACGCCGAGGGTCTGCTGCCCGCCATCACGTTCATCTTCAGCCGGGCCGCCTGCGAGGCCGCGGTGCAGCAGTGCCTGTACGCGGGCCTGCGGCTCAACGACGAGGAGGCACGGGCCCAGGTCCGCGACCTGGTCGAGGAGCGCACCGCCTCCATCCCGGCCGAGGACCTGCACGTCCTCGGCTACTACGAGTGGCTGGAGGGCCTCGAGCGGGGCATAGCCGCGCACCACGCGGGCATGCTGCCGACCTTCAAGGAGGTCGTCGAGGAGCTGTTCGTGCGCGGTCTGGTGAAGGCCGTGTTCGCGACCGAGACCCTGGCCCTGGGCATCAACATGCCCGCTCGCTCGGTGGTGCTGGAGAAACTCGTCAAGTGGAACGGCGAGCAGCACGCCGACATCACCCCCGGCGAGTACACCCAGCTGACCGGCCGGGCGGGCCGCCGCGGCATCGACGTCGAGGGCCACGCCGTGGTGCTGTGGCAGCGCGGGATGAACCCCGATCACCTCGCGGGACTGGCCGGCACGCGCACGTATCCGCTGCGCTCCAGCTTCAAGCCGTCGTACAACATGGCGGTCAACCTGGTCGAGCAGTTCGGGCGGCACCGCTCGCGGGAGCTGCTGGAGACGTCGTTCGCGCAGTTCCAGGCGGACAAGTCGGTCGTCGGCATCTCGCGTCAGGTGCAGCGCAACGAGGAGGGCCTCGAGGGCTACAAGGCCTCGATGACCTGCCACCTCGGCGACTTCGAGGAGTACGCGCGGCTCCGCCGTGAGCTGAAGGACCGGGAGAACGAGCTGGCCCGCCAGGGTCAGGTGCAGCGGCGCGCGGAGGCGGCCGTCGCGCTGGAGAAGCTCAGGCCCGGTGACGTCATCCACGTGCCCACCGGCAAGTACGCCGGACTGGCGCTGGTGCTCGACCCGGGGCTGCCCGCCGGCCGGACCAACGGCCACCGTGGCGTGGAGTACCACGACGGTCCGCGTCCGCTGGTGCTGACCGCCGAGCGCCAGGTGAAGCGGCTGGCGTCGGTCGACTTCCCGGTGCCCGTGGAGGCGCTGGAGCGGATGCGGATCCCGAAGTCGTTCAACCCGCGCTCCCCGCAGTCCCGCCGGGACCTCGCCTCCGCGCTGCGCACCAAGGCCGGCCACATCGTGCCGGACCGGCACCGCAAGAACCGCGCCCCGGCCGCCGACGACCGGGAGATCGCGCGGCTGCGCAAGGCGCTGCGGGCGCACCCGTGCCACGGCTGCCAGGACCGCGAGGACCACGCCCGCTGGGCGGAGCGCTACCACCGGCTGATGCGGGACACCTCGCAGCTGGAGCGGCGCATCGAGGGCCGGACGAACACCATCGCCCGCACCTTCGACCGGATCGTCGCGCTGCTGACCGAGATGGACTATCTGCGCGGCGACGAGGTCACCGAGCACGGCAGGCGGCTGGCCCGGTTGTACGGCGAGCTGGACCTGCTGGCCAGTGAATGCCTGCGCGAGCGGGTCTGGGAGGGCCTCGGCCCCGCCGAACTCGCCGCGTGCGTCTCGGCGTTGGTGTACGAGTCGCGGGTCGCGGACGACGCGGCGGCGCCGAAGCTGCCCTCGGGCAGGGCGAAGGCGGCGCTCGGCGAGATGGTCCGCATCTGGGGCCGGCTGGACGCGCTGGAGGAGGACTTCCGGATCAGCCAGACCGAGGGCGTGGGCCAGCGCGAGCCCGATCTCGGCTTCGCCTGGGCCGCCTACATGTGGGCCTCCGGCAAGGGCCTCGACGAGGTGCTGCGCGAGGCGGAGATGCCGGCCGGCGACTTCGTGCGCTGGTGCAAGCAGGTCATCGACGTGCTGGGGCAGATCTCCGCGGCGGCCCCGGTCGCCGAGGGCTCGACGGTCGCGAAGAACGCCCGCAAGGCGGTGGACGGTCTGCTGCGCGGGGTGGTGGCCTACTCCTCCGTGGGCTGACCCCGCTCGGCACTCTCTCCGGAAGCCCGGTGCGCCCCCCGCGCGCCGGGCTTCCGCACTGTGCGCGCCCTGGTGCGGCCGCATCACCGGCCGCGCGCGGGGGAAGGGATGGGGAGGCCTCCGAGAGACCGTGGACCGCTGCTCCTCAGGTCCGGTTAACCCGTGACGGTGAGTGGTCGTCGTACGCCTGTGCGTCGTGACAGTGTGTGTTCGAATCATCCCGGACCGTGCAAATGGCCTCGAGCGTACTCCTGCCCCGGGGGCCGTTTCCGGCAGTTGCTGAATATGACATGGCGATGATCCCGTCGGACTAAGCTCGCCCGCAGCGCACCGAGTTGAGATGAATTCGTGCGCTTGTTCCCTTATGTGCACGTTCCCGACCGTCAGTCGACACGCTTCAGAGGGCTCACATGGCGAGTGTCCAACTTCCTTACGCACGCGTGCTGTTGATGCCGGCCATAGTGATGGCCGCGGCGACCGGAGCCGCCGTCGCCCTGGTGACGGAGCCCGCCCGGATCGCTGTCGGCGTGTGCGGTGCCGTAGCGACCCTGCTGGTGGCCGCCACCGCGACCGAGGCGGTGCGCCGCGGCCGCGTACTGCGGGAGGCACGCGCCGAGCACGAGCGTCACCGTGCGTGTCTGGAGGCGCGGATCGCCGCCCACGACACGGAGACCGAGTACTTCATCCAGCAGGTCTTCCCCGCCTGCCTGAACCACCTGCACGCCGGCAACGAGCCGGACGAGGTGATGCGTGACCTGCCGAGGCTCAACCCGTCCTGGCGGGACCTCCCCACGTACCAGCAGGTGCTGCTGCGCACGGTCCTCAAGATCATCGACGACGAGGAGAACCTGCGTGACTCCTCGCAGCGCTCCTTCGTCTCCATCGCCCGCCGCGTCCAGGCCATCGTCCACCAGCAGGCCAAGGAACTGAGGGAGATGGAGGAGGACCACGGCCGCAACCCCGAGGTCTTCGACGACCTCCTGCGCATCGACCACGGCACCGCGCTGATCGGCCGCCTCGCCGACTCCATCTCCGTCCTCGGCGGCGGCCGCCCCGGACGCCAGTGGCCCAAGCCGGTCGCGCTCTACAGCGTGCTGCGCGGCGCCATGTCCCGCATCCTCGAGTACCGCCGCATCGACCTGAAGTCGATCGCCAAGATCAACATCAAGGGCATCTACGTCGAGCCGGTCATCCACGCCGCCGCCGAACTCCTCGACAACGCCACCCGCTACTCGCCGCCCACCAGCAAGGTCAGCGTCACCGCCACCGAGGTGCAGACCGGCGTCGCCATCGAGATCGAGGACGCCGGCGTCAGCCTCGACGAGCAGGCCCGCGCCCGCATCGAGGGCATCCTCGAGCGCGCCCAGCGCGGCGTCGACCTCCAGGAGATCGGCGGCAACCCGCGTCTCGGCCTCGCCGTCGTCGGCCGTCTGTGCACGCAGTTCAACATGCAGGTGTCGCTGCGCGCCTCCGCGTACGGCGGCGTTCGCGCCGTCCTGGTCGTCCCCAGCGAGATGATCACCGACCAGCCAGGAGTCGGTCTCGCCCACGGCATCGGCGCCACCGCCGTGCCCCGCCCCGTCGACGCCCTCCCCGGCCCGCAGCGCGCCCCCAAGAAGCGCCGCCCCACCAGCCCCCGCATCCCCGAGACGGCCGCCGTGGAGGACGACGTCCCCGAGGTGACCGAATGGACCGCGGGCGGCCTCCCGCAGCGCCGCAGCCGCGTCAGGACCCCGCTCGCCCAGCGCTACGCCGAGCAGGCCGCCGCCGAGCGCGCCGAGCGCGAGGCCAGGGAGCGCGGCGAGGAGTACCACGACATCTGGGCCGCCGCCGAGCCCGCGAAGAAGAAGCGGCACGACCGCGAACCGGGGCTGTGGGTCGACGCCTTCTGGGAGGGGCTGAAGAAGGACCTCGACCCGGACGTCCACCCCACCGACTTCACCCGGAACCCGACCGCCTACCTGCATCTCATCAACGAACCGGCCCGCACCGAGGCCGAGGACGAGGGGGACCTCAAGTGATCCAGCAACGAGCCAACTTCGACTGGATGCTCAAGGAGCTCGCCGACGGCGTACCCGGCGTCGAGATGATCGTGGTGCTCTCCGCCGACGGCCTGCGCATCGCACGCTACGGCGGCGAGCCGGACGCCGCCGACCGGGTCGCCGCCGCCTGCGCCGGCGTGCAGAGTCTCGCCGCCGCCGTCGCACAGGAACTCCCGCACGGCGACGGCGAGATGAAGATGGTGCTCATCGAGATCGACGAGGGCTACTTCTACCTGATGGCGGCCGGTGCCAACGCCTACCTCGCGGTCCTCTCCGACATGACCTGCGAACCCGGCCGCATGGGCGGCATGATGCGCGACCTCGTCGTCCGCATCGGCGCCCATCTGACCAGTCCGCCCCGACGGAACGGGCAGACCGTATGACTCCTCCCCGACGCCAGAGGCGCACTCCCGGGCAGGGCACGCCCGCACAGCCGGCCGCCCCGGCCCGGAAGGAGGGCGAGGGCGGCAACCCGGAGCGGCTGTACGTCGTCGCGGGACCGGACGGCGAGCGCGCCGACATCGACCTGGTCACGCTGATCGTGGCGCGTTCCCCCGACCCCCCGCCCTCCGCCACCCCCGAGCAGGCGGCGCTGCTCAGGCTCTGCGTCGCCCCTTTGTCCGTGGCCGAGCTGTCGGCCTATCTCAGTCTGCCGTTCAGCGTGGTGACCGTGCTGATCACCGAACTGCTGACGGCGGAACTGGTCCAGGCGCGCTCCCCGATCGTCCGCAAGGCGCTCCCGGACCGTTCCCTTCTCGAAGCGGTGATGCATGGACTTCAACGGCTCTGACACCATCCCGGGCCCACGCGCCGAGGACCAGCTGCCCCACACGGCGCAGTCCGCGGTGAAGATCGTGATCGTCGGCGGGTTCGGGGTCGGCAAGACCACCATGGTCGGCTCGGTCAGCGAGATCAAACCGCTGACCACCGAGGAGACCATGACGCAGGCCGGCATCGGGGTCGACGACAACTACGGCTCCCCGTCCAAGACGGCCACCACCGTCGCCATGGACTTCGGCCGCATCAGGATCACCGACGAGCTGGTGCTGTACCTCTTCGGCACGCCGGGCCAGGAACGCTTCTGGTTCCTGTGGAACGGCCTGTTCGAAGGCGCGCTCGGCGCGGTCGTCCTGGTCGACACGCGCCGCCTCGAGGTCAGCTTCGACGTCATGGGCCGCCTGGAGGAACGCGGCGTGCCCTTCGTCGTCGCCGTCAACTCCTTCCCGGACGCGCCCCGTTACCCCATCACCGACCTGCGGTCCGCGCTCGACCTGTCCGAGATGATCCCCATTGTGGAGTGTGACGTGCGGCGCCGCGCCTCCAGCCGCGACGTGCTGATGACCCTGATGCGCTTCCTGCACTCGCTCGCCATGACGGGCTCGCTCACCTGACGCGCGGGACCTCTTTCCCTTCCTCGGAACCTCATAGGCATTCCCCTTCCCGGAGCGACCACAGTGACGCCTGAATCCCACTCCCAGACGCCGGACCGCCCGGCCGGTGACGACGCCCGGCCCGGACCGCCCCCCGGATGCCCCGCGCACGGCCTGGGCCCCGGCGGACTCGCCCGGCTCCACGAGTCGGACGACCTCAAGAGGCTCTACGAGCGGCTGCGCGAGGAACACGGCCCGGTGGCGCCTGTCCTCATCCATGACGACGTACCGCTGTGGATCGTGCTCGGCCACGCCGAGAGTCAGCAACTGGTGCGAAGTCCGGGGCAGTTCACCAAGGACAGCCGCATCTGGTCCGCGCTCCGCGACGGCCTGGTCAAACCCGACCACCCGCTGATGCCGCACATCGCCTGGCAGCCGATGTGCGCCCATGTCGAGGGAGAGCAGCACCGGCGCTGGCGCGGCGCCATCGACACCGCCGTCTCCGCGACCGACTTCCGCAGTCTGCGCCGGTACGTCAACCGCAGCGTCCAGCGGGTCGTCAACCGGTTCTGCGAGGCCGGCGAGGCCGACCTGGTCAGTGAGTACGCCGAGCACCTGCCGATGGCCGTGATGTGCCACGTCCTCGGCATGCCCGACGAGTACGACGACCGCATGGTGCAGGCCGCCCGCGACATGATCCGCGGCACCGAGACCGCCATCGCGAGCAACGCCCATGTGATGGAGGCGCTGAACCGCCTCACCGCGCGCCGCCGCAAGGAACCCCGGGACGACTTCACCGGCCGACTCGTCAGCCACCCGGCCGGGCTGTCCGACGAGGAGGTCAGCCAGCATCTGCGGGTGGTGCTGATCGCCGCCTACGAGGCCACGGCGAACCTGCTCGCCAACGTGCTGCGCCAGGTGCTGATCGACCCGCGGTTCCGGTCCCAGCTCAACGGCGGCCAGATGACCGTGCCCCAGGCGGTGGAGCAACTCCTCTGGGACGAACCGCCGTTCAGCACGATCTTCGCCTACTACGCCAAGCAGGACACCGAGCTGGGCGGGCAGCGCATCCGCAAGGGGGACGGGCTGCTGTTCGCACCCGCGCCGGCCAACGTCGACCCGCGCGTCCGCCCCGACCCGACCGCCGACATGCAGGGCAACCGCTCGCACCTCGCGTTCGGCGGCGGCACCCACGAGTGCCCCGGCCAGGACATCGGCCGTGTCATCGCCGAGGTCGGCGTCGACGCCCTGCTGATGCGGCTGCCGGACGTGGAGCTGAGCTGCGACGAGGAGGAGCTGACCTTCACCGAGTCGATCGCCTCGCGCCATCTGGTCTCGCTGCCGGTGCACTTCACGCCGCGGCCTCAGCAGGAGATCACGCAGGCGCCGGGCCACGAGGCCGGCTCGGGGGCGCCCGCGGCGCACGACTGGCAGATCGGGGGAGTCCCGCGGCAGACTCCGGCACCCGCGCCTGCATCGGTGGGTGCTGCTGTGGGCGGTGCGGGTGCAGGTGCGGGTGCGGGTGCGGGTGTCGGCGGGGCGCCGGACGCCGGTACGGTTCCGGCCGCCGTGCCCGTACCGCCTCCGCTCGCGCAGCCCGAGCCGCCCAAGGGCGCCTGGCAGCGGTTCCTGCGGTGGTGGCGCGGCTACTGATCCGCCGCCCAGGTGTCGTACGAGGTCCACGCCTCGAGCGTCCGGCCGCTGGTGAACCGGTGTGCCGCACCCGTCACCGGGTCCGTGAACGCCAGTTCCCGCGCCAGCAGTTGCAGCGGGCGCCGGAAGTCGCCGGCCGGGACCGGAGCGCTCACCTCCGGGTAGAGGGGGTCGCCGAGGATCGGCACGCCGAGGGCGCTCATGTGCACCCGGAGCTGGTGGGTCTGGCCGGTGCCGGGCACCAGCCGGTACCGGGCCAGGCCGTCCGCACGGTGCGTGAGCAGTTCTACGTGGGTTTCCGCGTTCGGTTCGCCGTCGACCTCTTTAGCGGTCAGCTCCTCGCGCTCCTTGACGATCCGGCTGCGGAGGGTGCGGGGGAGGTCCAGCGCCGGGTCGTACGGGGCGACGGCCTCGTACTCCTTGTGCACCCGGCGGTCGCGGAACAGCGTCTGGTACGCGCCGCGCTCCTCGGGGCGCACGGTGAACAGCACCAGTCCCGAGGTGAGGCGGTCCAGGCGGTGTGCGGCCGTCAGGTGCGGCAGGCCGAGCTCGTGGCGGAGGCGGGCCAGGGCCGTCTGGCGGACGTGGCGGCCGCGGGGCGTGGTGGCGAGGAAGTGGGGTTTGTCCGCGACGACGAGGTGGTCGTCCTGGTGCACCACGTGCAGGGCGAAGGGGACGGGGGGTTCGTCGGGCATGTCGCGGTGGAACCAGACCGTGAGGCCGGGGGTGTAAGGGGTGTCCGGCGGGACGGGGTTGCCGGTCGCGTCGACGATCGCACCGGCGTCGAACATGCCGTCGATCACGGCGGAGGGTGCGGCCAGCCGCAGAACCAGGTGTTCGCGCACCGTCGCGCCCGGGCCGTCTGCCGGCAGACGCACCCGGACCGGGTCCACGCCGTCGCGCTGCGGCAGGGGTGGGGGAGGGGCGGGGGTGCGTCTGCGTCTCACGTGGGGCAAGGGTACGGGGAGGTGCGGGGTCACCTGCCGGTGCGGGCCGGTGGGGGGCGTTCGGGCAGTTCCCGCGCCCGTGAGCCGGTGCGGGCCGGTGGGGGTTGTTCGCGCAGTTCCCCGCGCCCCTGAGCCGGTGGGGGTTGTTCGCGCAGTTCCCCGCGCCCCTGAGCCGGTGGGGCTTCGTTCGCGCGGTCCCCGCGCCCCCGCGGGGCGCTTACGCCGCGGGCGTCCCCTCCTGCTCCGCCTCGACGCGGGCGTTCCATTCCTTCTTCGAGGCCTGCCAGCCGTCCTCGTTGTGGCCCAGGCGCCAGTAGCCGGAGATGGAGAGGTCCTCGCGGGGGATGTCGCGGTCCACGCGGAGCAGGCGGCGGAGTTCCTTCACGAAGTGCGCCTCGCCGTGGACGAAGGCGTGGACGCGGCCCTCCGGCCAGTCGAGGGCGTTGACCGCCTCCACCAGGGCCTCGCCGACCCTGCGGTCACCGCGGTGCAGCCAGCGGATCTCCACGTCGGAGTCGATCTTCTGCTCCTCCTCCGGGCCGGCGATCTCCAGGAACGCGACCGCGCGGGCGCCCTGCGGGAGCGACTCCAGGGCGCGGGCGATCGCGGGCAGCGCGCTCTCGTCGCCTGCCAGGAGGTGCCAGTCGGCGGCCGGGTCGGGTGCGTAGGCGCCGCCGGGGCCGAGGAAGCGGACCACGTCGCCGGGGCGGGCGTTGATCGCCCAGGGGCCGGCCAGCCCCTCGTCGCCGTGGATCACGAAGTCGAGGGTCAGCTCACGGTGTTCGGCGTCCCAGTGGCGGATCGTGTACGTCCGGGTCACCGGCCACTGCTCGCGCGGGAACTCGGCGCGGATCCGCTCCAGGTCGAAGGGCTCCGGGTAGACCGCGCCCGGCGCCGGGAACAGCAGCTTGACGTAGTGGTCGGTGCAGGTGTCCGCCGAGACGCATGCGAGGCCCTCGCCGCCCAGCACCACGCGCTGCATGTGCGGGGTCAGCCGCTCGGTGCGGACGACCACGCCGGTGTGCGGGGTGCGCGGCGCGCGTGCCGGTCGCTCTGCCATGAGGACCTCCCAGTTGCGGTTAGGTATGCCTAAGTTAGCACCTACCGCTCCGCGAGCGTCGCCAACAGGCGGGTGACCGAACCGCCCAGGCCCCAGCGCGCGGCCAGGGACTCCACGGCGGCCGGGTCGCGCGGGGCGCGCGGCAGGGCCGTGTCGACGTCCGGGAGCGGGACGTCGTCCGCGACCCGGACGACCTTCGGCGCCACCGCGAGATACGGCCGCGCCTCGTCCAGACGCCTGCGCTGCGTCGGCGTGAGCTTCGACCGCGGGTCGTCCACGGCCGCCAGGATCCCGGCCAGGTCGGTGAACTCGGCCAGCAGCTTGGCCGCCGTCTTCTCCCCGATGCCGGGGACGCCCGGCAGGCCGTCGCTCGGGTCGCCGCGCAGCAGCGCCAGATCCGCGTACCCCCTGCCGTCCACCCCATACTTCGCGCGCAGCGCCGCCTCGTCGGTGACCTGCAGCGTGCCGACGCCCTTCACCGGGTACAGCACGCGCACCCCGCGCGCGTCGTCCACCAGCTGGTACAGGTCGCGGTCGCCGGTGACGATGTCGACCGGTCCTTCCGCGCGCGCGGTGAACGTGCCGATCACGTCGTCCGCCTCGTAACCGGCGACGCCCACCCGGGCGATGCCCAGCGCGTCGAGCACCTCCTCGATCACCGGCACCTGCGGCGACAGCGTGTCCGGCACCTCCTCCACGTCGGGACCCGTCTCCTGCTCCTCGGCGACCCGGTGCGCCTTGTAGGAGGGGATCAGGTCAACCCGCCACTGCGGGCGCCAGTCGGCGTCCATGCAGGCCACCAGCCGGTCCGGCCGGTGGTCCTTGACCAGGCGGTCGATGAAGTCCAGCAGCCCGCGCACGGCGTTCACCGGCGTGCCGTCCGGCGCCTTGACGGACTCCGGGACGCCGAAATAGGCGCGGAAGTAGAGGGAGGCGGTGTCGAGAAGCATCAGTCCGGTCACGTCCCGCATCATGCCCCACCCCACCGACAGCACCGGCCCGTCGGCGCGCCCGCGTGGCCTGCCGCGCGACGTGTTGCGTCCTGCGCCACATCTGTGAGGCGGCCCACGAAAAGTTTGCGCCGTTCGATTGCGGGGAGGCGCGGCGGCGGAACGATGCCGGTTTCTGTTTCAACCTGTCGCGGCCCACGGGTCCGCCTCGCATCGCTCCGGGATCTGTCGCCGAGACGAGAGGTACGTGTGTCATCAAGGCTTGAGGCCGAGCACCTGTTCAAGGTGTTCGGCAGACGACCGGACCAGGCAGTGGAACGACTGCGCACCAACACGGCGGACCGCGAGGAGCTGCGGGCCGACGGCGTCACCGCCGCCGTCATCGACGCGTCCTTCTCCGTGGAGCCGGGCGAGATCTTCGTCGTCATGGGCCTTTCGGGCTCCGGCAAGTCGACCCTGCTGCGGATGCTGAACGGTCTGCTGGAGCCGACCGCCGGGCACGTCCGCTTCGACGGACAGGACCTCACCGCCCTGTCCGACCGCGAGCTGAGGGACGTCAGGTCCCGGAAGATCAGCATGGTCTTCCAGCACTTCGCGCTCTTCCCGCACCGCAGCGTCCGTGACAACGCTGCCTACGGTCTTGAAGTGCAGGGCGTGCCCCGCGCCGAGCGCGAACGCCGCGCCGACGAGGCGCTCGCCCTGTGTGGCCTGGCCGGCTGGGAGGACTCGTGGCCCGACGAACTGTCGGGCGGCATGCAGCAGCGCGTGGGCCTCGCCCGCGCGCTCGCCACCGACGCCGACCTGCTGCTGATGGACGAGTCCTTCAGCGCCCTCGACCCGCTGATCCGCCGTGACATGCAGGACCAGCTGATCGAGCTGCAGAAGAAACTGAAGAAGACCATCGTCTTCATCACCCACGACCTCAACGAGGCCATGCGCCTCGGTGACCGCATCGCCGTCATGCGGGACGGTCGCATCGTCCAGATCGGCACCGCACAGGACATCCTGATCCGCCCGGCCAACGACTACGTGGCCTCCTTCACCCAGGACGTCGACCGCTCCCGCGTGCTCACCGCCCAAGCGGTCATGGACCACGAGGTGCGCGGCGACGAGGCCGACTGCGGCTGTGAGACCGCGACGCCCGGCACGTCCTTCACGGAGCTGTGCGCGATCAGCGCGCGCCTGCCGCACCCGGTGGCCGTGGTCGACGACGGTGAGCTCGTCGGCGTCGTGCCGCGGCAGCGCCTGGTCGGCTTCCTCGGCGACGAGGAGGCGGACCCCGGCGTCTGCGACAGCCCCAAGGACCAGGGCGGGAAGGTGATGGCGCATGCCTAGGATCCCGCTCGGCGACTGGGTCAACGACGCCGTCGACTGGCTCCTCGCCCACGTCAGCTGGCTGTTCGACTTCTTCAAGACCGTCTTCACCGGCACCTACGACGGCATCAACGCCGTCCTCCAGGCGCCCGAGCCGCTGCTGCTCGTCGCGATCTTCGCGGTGATCGCCTTCTGGCTGCGCGGCGCGCTCGCCGGTGTCCTCACCTTCCTCGGCTTCGCGTTCATCGTGTCGATGGAGCTGTGGGAGAACGCGATGATCACGCTGTCGCTGGTGCTGGTCGCCACGCTGATAGCGCTGGTCGTCGCCGTGCCCGTGGGCATCTGGGCGGCCCGCTCCGACCGCGTCAGCTCACTGGTGCGGCCCGTGCTGGACTTCATGCAGACGCTGCCCGCGATGATCTACCTCATCCCGGCGATCCTGTTCTTCGGCACAGGCGCCTCCGCGGGCATCGTCGCCACCCTGATCTTCGCCCTCGCCCCCGGCGTCCGCATGACCGAGCTGGGCGTCCGGCAGGTCGACAAGGAACTCGTCGAGGCGGCCGAGGCGTTCGGCACCACGCCCCGCGACACCCTGCTGCGCGTCCAGCTCCCGCTGGCGCTGCCCACGGTGATGGCGGGCGTCAACCAGGTGATCATGCTGGGTCTGTCCATGGCCGCGATCGCCGGCATGGTCGGCACCGGCGGCCTCGGCGGCGACGTCAACGAGGCCATCGGCCAGCTCAACGTCGGCCTCGGCTCCGAGGCCGGTGTCGCCATCGTCATCCTGGCGATCTACCTCGACCGCATGACCAGCGCCCTGGGCACCCAGGTGTCCCCGCTGGGCCGCCGGGCCGCCGCCCGCGCCCGCGCCGCGGGCCGCATGAAGATCTGGTCGTACCGGCCGCGCCCGCAGGTCGCCGTGATCGGCGTCGTCGTCCTGGCCCTGGTGGCCGGCGGCATGAGCCTGTTCGGCGGCTCCGGCGGCTCCTCCGACACCGCCGGCGACGGCAAGGTCGGCAAGGGCCAGAAGGTCTCCCTCGGCTACGTCCCCTGGGACGAGGGCATCGCCTCCACCTTCCTCTGGAAGGAGATCCTGGAGCAGCGCGGATACGAGGTGGAGGCCAAGCAGTTCGACGCCGGGCCGCTCTACACCTCCCTCGCGCAGGGCGACATCGACGTCGTCACCAACTCCTGGCTGCCGACCACCCACGAGCAGTACTGGAAGAAGTACGGCTCCCGCCTCGACGACCTCGGATCCTGGTACGACGAGACGTCCCTGGAACTCACCGTCCCCGCCTACATGAAGGACGTGAACTCGCTCGCGGACCTCAAGGGCAGGGCCGGGCAGTTCAAGGGGAGGATCACCGGCATCGAGTCCAGCGCCGGCGAGATGGCCCTGCTGAAGAGCAAGGTCCTCAAGGAGTACGGCCTCGACGGCGAGTACCAGGTCGTCGACAGCTCGACCCCGGCCATGCTGGCCGAACTGAAGCGCGCCATGAGCAAGAAGGAGCCGATCGTCGTCACGCTCTGGTCCCCGCACTGGGCGTACAACGACCTCGACCTGAAGAAGCTCGAGGACCCCAAGGGCGCCTGGGGCGAGGGCGACGGTGTGCACACGCTGTCCCGCAAGGGCTTCGCCGGCGACAACCCCACCGTCGGCAACTGGCTGAAGAACTTCTCGATGACCGAGGAGCAACTCACCAGCCTGGAGGCCGAGATCAACAAGGCCGGCAAGGGCAAGCAGCAGGAGGCCGTGCGCACCTGGCTGAAGTCCAACCCGGACGTCGTCGACAAGCTGGCTCCCGTGAACTCCGGGGGCGGCGGCACGCCCGCCGAGGCGAAGCGGCCGCTGGACATCGCCTGGTTCCCCTGGGACGAGGACATCGCCGTCACCTACCTGTGGAAGAACGTCCTGGAGCGGCGCGGCTACAAGCTGAACCTGAAGCAGATGGACGTCGGCCCGGTCTACACCGGCCTCGCCTCCGGAGACCTCGACCTCAACTTCGACGCGTGGCTGCCGTACGCGCAGAAGAACTACTGGGACAAGAACAAGGACAAGCTCACCGACCTCGGCACCTGGTACGAGCCGACCTCGCTGGAGATCGCCGTCCCGTCGTACGTCAAGGACGTGAAGTCGCTCGCCGACCTCAAGGGGAAGGCCGACCTCTTCGACGGGAAGATCATCGGCATCGAGCCCGGCACCGGCGAGATGCAGCTGCTGAAGAACGAGGTGCTGCCGGGCTACGGCCTCGAGGACGAGTACGAGGTCGTCGACGGCTCCACGCCCGCGATGCTGGCCGAGCTCAAGCGCGCACTGGCGCAGAAGAAGCCCGTCGCGGTCACCCTGTGGTCGCCGCACTGGGCCTACAGCGAGTACGAGCTGACCAAGCTGAAGGATCCCAAGAAGGCCTTCGGCGAGGGGAACACGATCCGCACGATCGCCAGCAAGAAGTTCCCCGAGCAGTACCCGCGGCTCACCGAGTGGATCAAGGGTTTCCGCATGAGTGAGGACGAGCTCGGCACCCTGGAGGCGGAGATCAAGAACCGCGGCCAGGGGCACGAGGAGGAGGCCGTCGCCGCCTGGCTCGAGGAGCACCCGGACATGGTGGAGCGGATGACGCCGCAGTAGCCGTCGCGCACACCGGTCACGTCCTGCGAGGGGCGGGTCCCGGAGCGTCCTCAGGGGCGCCCGGACCCGCCCCTCGCGCCGTCCGGAGCCGCCCCCCGCCACCGTAAGAATCCGGACAACCACAGAGCGCGAACCCCTGCCCGAACCTCCTGGAATCTCCTCGTGACCTTCCGGCGAACACGGTGAACAATGGCGGGAACACCCCTTTTCGCATCCGGGGTGTGCCGAGGGGCCCGACGGGCGGCTGGCGTGAACTGTGAGGTCCGCACCGGCCGCGCGTGACCGCGACGTGACAGGCGCCTGAAACGGTTTGCCGAACATGCGTAGGGTGCAGACAACTCAGCGAGGGAAGAGCGCCGGAACCTCGGCGGTCGGGTGCGACGAGCGGCGAAGGAGGGAGCCGGAGCGATGGGCGACCACAAAGAACAGCCCCTGCGGGTGGGCGCTGCCGTACGGCGGCGACGCCGCACGCTGGATCTCACCCTCGCCGTCGTGGCCGAGCGAAGCGGTCTGTCGGTCCCGTTCCTCAGCCAGATCGAGAACGAGCGCGCGCGTCCCAGCCAGACCTCCTTGGAGAAGCTCGCCGACGCGCTGCGCACCACCGCGGTCGAACTGCTCGCCGCCGCCGACCCGGCGTGCAGCGTGGACGTCGTCCGTGCCGACGGCGCCGAGGAGTGGGCGGAGCCGCGGGTGCGGTCCCTGGTCCGCGGCCACCACCAGATGCACGCGCAGGAGTTCACCGGCGATCACGACGCCGGACGTGAACTGCAGTTCCGCAACGACCAGTTGATGTACGTCGCGGAAGGCGCCGTGGAGATCGAGGCCGAGGGGCGCGCCTACCGCCTCGGCCGCGGCGACACCCTCTACCTCACCGGCGGTGTACGGCACCGCTGGCGGGCCACGGTGCCGGAGACCCGGCTGCTGATCGTCGCCGTCGCCGAGCACATCGAGGCGCTGCGGGACACCAAGCCGCGCCGATGAGCGCCCTCCGCGTGGTGTCCCTCGTCCCCTCGCTCACCGAGGCCGTGGCCGTGTCGGCGCCCGGCGCCCTGATCGCGGCCACCGACTGGTGCACGCATCCGCCCGGCCTGGACGTGGCGCGCATCGGCGGCACCAAGAACCCGAAGACCGACCGGATCGCCGGGCTGGCCCCCGACCTGGTGATCGCCAACGAGGAGGAGAACCGGCCGCCCGACCTCGACGCCCTGCGTGCGGCGGGCCTCGACGTCCTGGTCACCCACGTGCGGACCCTGCCGCAGGCCTTCGCCGAACTGGACCGCGTCCTGACCGCGTGCGGGGTGCGGAGCCGGCCCGGCTGGCTGGACGCGGCCCAGGCGGCGTGGGAGGCGCCGCCGGTGTTCCGGGAGCCGCGTACGGCGGTCGTCCCCGTCTGGCGCCGTCCCTGGATGGTGCTCGGCCGTGACACCTTCGCGGGCGACCTGCTGGCCCGGCTCGGCGTACGCAATCTGTTCGCGGACCACTCCGAACGGTATCCGCGCGTCCCGCTCGACGAGTTGCGCGCGGAACGGCCGGATCTGGTCGTCCTCCCCGACGAGCCGTACCGCTTCACCGCCGACGACGGCCCGGAAGCCTTTCCCGGCCTGCCGTGCGCCCTCGTCGGCGGACGCCCTCTCACCTGGTACGGCCCGTCGTTGGCCCAGGCGCCGAAGGCGCTGGGGCAGGCGTTGCGGGAGGCGGGCGCCTGAGCGGCGGCGCGCGCGGCGGGGTGTGCTTCGGGTGCCGCGGGCAGCCGGGGCCGGGACGCGTCCGGCGGCGCACGGGGCCGGGCGAGCGGACGGCGCGTTCCGGCCGATGACCGTGAGCGGCTCTGCGGGACCCGCCGTGAGCGGGCCGAAGCGGCGGGTACCGGCGGAGGCGGCGCCGGCGACCCGGGCACACCGTGCCGGCGTACGCGGCCGGCCGGCAGCGTGCCGGACGTGCCGCGTCTTCCCTCGCACGGGCCCACGGGTCCGCGGTCCGGTGAGGACGCCTGTCCGGGCGTGCACGGGCGGGCGTGTGCGGCCGACCGGCGGGGTGCCGGACATGCGGCGTGATCCGACAGGCGCGACCACGGGCCGGACAGCGGCCGTCCGGGCGTGCGCCGCGCGTTGCATAAGCTGGGCTTATGAGCAGGACGGAAGACCACGGCGACGACCGGCCCGGGAACGGCGGTTCGCTCGCGCACAGGGTGCCCGACCTCGGAGCGCTCGAGCTGCTGCTCGCCGTGGCACGGGTGGGGAGTCTGGGCCGTGCCGCGCGGGAGCTGGGGATCACCCAGCCCGCCGCGAGCAGCCGGATCCGCTCGATGGAACGGCAGCTCGGCGTCGCCCTGGTCGACCGTTCGCCCCGCGGGTCGCGGCTCACCGACGCGGGCGCCCTGGTCACCGACTGGGCCCGGCGGATCGTCGAGGCGGCCGAGGCGTTCGACGCGGGCGCGCAGGCGCTGCGGGACCGCAGGGACTCACGGCTGCGGGTCGCGGCGAGCATGACGATCGCCGAGTACCTGCTGCCGGGGTGGCTCGTCGCGCTGCGCGCGCAGCGCCCCGACACGGCCGTGTCCCTGCTCGCCGGCAACTCGACGGCGGTCGCGGAGCGGCTGCTGGCGGGGGAGGCGGACCTCGGCTTCGTGGAGGGGCTGACGGTGCCGGCCGGGCTCGACTCCGCGGTGATCGCCCATGACCGGCTGGTCGTGGTCACGGCCCCCTCGCACCCCTGGGCCCGCCGAAGACGCCCCCTCGCGGCGGAGGAACTGGCGGCCACGCCGCTCGTCCTGCGGGAGGAGGGTTCGGGCACCCGGCAGGTGCTGGACGCGGCGCTCGGCGGCCTGGCCCGCCCGCTGATCGAGTTGTCCTCGACGACGGCGGTGAAGGCGGCGGCGGTCGGCGGCGCGGGTCCCGCGGTGCTGAGCGAGCTGGCGGTGGGGGAGGAGCTGGGGATGCGGCGTCTGGTCCGCATCCCGGTCCAGTCGGTCGCCCTGGCCCGCGATCTGCGGGCGGTCTGGCCCACGGGCCACCGCCCGACGGGGCCGGCGCGGGATCTGCTGTCGCTGACCCGAAGCTGAGAATCCGGGCCCGCGCCCGGCGAGGAAGGACGCGGCGTCCTGGCCGCCGATGTCACACGGATCGTGCCCGTCGCCGCGCCTGCGGCGGCAGACGCCCCGGCCGGGACGATGCGGGCTGCCGCGCCGTGGACGGGGGCGCCTTGTCCCTTCGATCACCTGCGGCACCCTGGGCGCCGGGGTGTGGAGGCCTCCGACGGGCCTCGGGGTCGGCACCCGTGCCCGCGACCCCGGGCCGACGCCGTCCTCGGCGGGGAGGGGCGGGGCAGGACCGAGGCCGCGCCGAGCCCGACGGCGACGAAGACGCCCATGACGGGGCAGAACGGGGAGCCGCGCGGCGGACCGGGGCCGAAGCACGGCACGACGCCCTACGCGTCGGTGCGCGAGCCGTGGCCGAGGGGAGGAGCGACTCCCGGGCGACTGCGCCGTGCCAGGCCGCTGCACAGCGCTGCCCCGAGGACGGGGCATGCGGGTGGGTCGCCCGCCGCGCCGACGGGGCTGCTCGGCCGCCGCCCGCCGCGCCTCCGTACCGTGTGCCCGACCGGTTGCCGTACGCGCCGAGCCTGACGCGAGCCGTTCAGGCCTCCGTACTCGGGTGGCTACCGGCCGGCCGGCGCGGAATCGCAGGGCACAGCCCTACCGTCCCGCGCTTGCCGTGGACGGGCCGGCGGGCCGCTTCTCGTCAGACCCCTGCCGCCGCGACCAGCGCGCGGACCACCCGCTCGTCCTCCCCCATCTCCGGATGCCACTGCACCCCCACCACCCAGGGGCCGCCAGGCCGTTCGACGGCCTCCACCGTGCCGTCCTCCGCGTACGCGGAGGGGATCAGGCCGGTGCCGAGGCGGTCGACCGCCTGGTGGTGGTAGGTGGGGACCGACGTCTCCTCGGGGACGGCCTGCGCGTACCGCGTGCCCGGGACGGGCTTGACCGGGTGGTGGCCGAAGACGCCCGGGACCTCCGCGTGGCCGTCGATGTGCTGGACCAGGGTGCCGCCCAGGGCGACGTTCAGCAGCTGCATGCCCCGGCAGATGCCGAGCAGTGGCACGCCCCGCTCCAGGGCGGCCCGGATCAGCGCCAGCTCCCAGGCGTCCCGGGCCCGGGCCGGAGGCCCCGTGCGCGGGTCGGGCTCGGCGCCGTAGTGGGCGGGCTCCACGTCCGGGCCGCCCGCGATCACCAGGCCGTCCAGCCGGGCCACCGCCGCCGCCGCGTGCTCCGGCGCGTCCGGCGGGAGCATCGCCGCCAGTCCGCCCGCCCGCTGCACCAGCCGCGGATAGCCGGCCGGCAGCAGCGCGGCGTCCAGCTGCCACACGCCCCACCGCACGCCCGATTCCGCGTACGTACTGATGCCGATCAGTGGCCTGCCCGACACCCGGGCACCTCCTCTTCCTCAGTCCCGCGTCAGCTCCGCCTCGGCCGCCGCCAGCGCCGCGAACTCCTCCTCCGGCGCCTTCGCCACCAGGTGCTTGCGGCTGTACAGCCCGAAGTAGGCCAGCGCCACGATGTACACCGCCAGCGCGATGAACGCCGCCGTCACGTCCACCAGGAACGTCGCCACCAGCGCCGCGCAGGCCAGCACCAGGGCCACCGACGAGGTCAGCACCCCGCCCGGCGTCCGGTACGGCCGCGGCAGCTCCGGTTCCCGGCGCCGCAGCACGATGTGGGACAGCGACATCAGCGCGTAGGAGATCGTCGCACCGAACACGGCGATGTTCAGCATCCGCGCCCCGTTGCCCGTGCTCGCGGCCAGCGCGAACCCGATCGCGCCCGGGACCACCAGGCCGAGGTACGGGGCGCGCCGGCTGCTGGTCAGGGACAGGAACCGGGGCAGGTAGCCCGCCCGGGACAGCGCGAACAGCTGCCGCGAACCGGCGTAGATCAGTGAGAAGAACGAGGCGATGAGCCCCGCGAGGCCCGCGTAGTTCACGATCCTGCTCAGCACGGTCGCCTCGCCGTCCGGCTGGAGCGCCTCGACCAGCGGGTTGCCCGCGTCCTGGACGGCGGACGAGCCGCGCGCCCCGGCCGCCGTGAGGAAGGTCATCAGGGCCAGCACCACCAGGATGCCCATCGACCAGCGGATCGCGCGCGGCAGCGTACGGGCCGGCTCCCGGGTCTCCTCGGCGGCCAGCGGCACGCCCTCCACGCCCAGGAAGAACCACATGCCGAACGGGAACGCCGCCCAGATCCCGAGCAGCCCCATCGGCAGCCACGAACTCGCGCCCAGCGCCGAGGAGTCCACCGGGATGTCGTCCAGCGAGGAGGCGTCGAACTGGGGCAGCGCCGCCAGCGCGAACACCACCAGCGCGGCCACCGCGATGCCGGTGACCACGAAGCTGAACCGCAGCGCCTCGCCGACGCCCCACAGGTGGATGCCGATGAAGACGACGAAGCACGCCAGGTACACCGGCCAGCCCGACTCCAGGCCGAACAGCCCGAGCGACTCGACGTAGTCGCCGATGAAGATGGAGATCGCGGCCGGCGCGAGGACGTACTCGATGAGGATGGCGGTGCCGGTGAGGAAGCCGCCCCACGGGCCGAGCGCACGGCGGGCGAAGCCGTAGCCGCCGCCCGCCGTGGGCAGGATCGACGACAGCTCGGCCAGGGCGAACACCATGCAGGTGTACATGGCGCCCATCAGGACCATGGCGATCGCGAGGCCGCCGAAGCCGCCCTCGGCCAGGCCGAAGTTCCAGCCGGAGTAGTCGCCGGAGACGACGTAGGCGACGCCGAGTCCGGTCAGCAGCAGCCAGCCCGCGCTGCCCCGGCGCAGCTTCCGGCGTTCCAGGTAGTCGTCGGGCTCGCCGGCGGGTTCACGGGATGCGGACGGAAGGCTCACGGCACGGCTCCCCAGGAGGCGGTGTGGCGCGGACGACGGTAATGGAACGGATCCAGACCTTTGCGGTCCCCTACCCTCGTGGCGCACCCGACGCGAGCGCAACCCCCGTGCGACAAGCCGCCGTAAACCCTGCCCGCACCCGCCGCGCGCCACACCGTCAGGCGAGGAACCCCCGCAACAGCGCCGCCGTACCCCCACAGTGCTCCCGCATCACCTCGCGCGCCCCGTCCGCGTCCCCCTCGAGGACCGCCCCCACCAGCGCCGCGTGCTGCCGCTGCGAGTGCTCCAGGTTGCGCACCAGCAGCGGGATGCAGTCCAGCAGGTCGTTCACCGTCGCCCGAACGGCCGCGTACTGCGCCGTCAGGGTCGGGGAGCCGGACAGCTCCGCCAGGGTCAGGTGGAACAGGGTGTCCGCCCGCCGGTAGTCGCCCAGCGGCGCCTCCTGCGTGCCGGCCAGCGCCTCCCGCAGCCGCCCGGCCTGCACGTCCGTCAGCCCGTGCCCCGCGCACAGCCCGGCCGCGCCGACCTCCAGCACCTCCCGGAAGCGCAGCACGTCCTCGATGTCCACCTCGGCGATCCGCCGCCGCAGCTCCTCCTCGCCCGCGTCCGTCGGCCTGGGCAGCACGAACGTCCCGCCGTACCGGCCGCGCCGGGACTCCACCAGGCCCTGGTCCTGGAGCACCTTCAGCACCTCGCGCAGCGTCACCCGGCTGATCCCCAGCCGCTCCGCCAGCTCCCGCTCGGCCGGCAGCCGCTCCCCGCCCGCCACCAGCCCGAGCCGCACCACCTGCAGGATCTGCTCCAGCGCCTCCTCGAAGCCGTTGCCCGCACGCACCTGCCGCAGCACCGGCGCCAGCCGGTCCCCCACCGCGCCCACCGCATCCTTGGGCATCTGGTCGTGCCCCCTTCCCAAGCAATGGTTCCCGGCAATACCTTATGGCTCCCGGTTGACCGAAGAAGCCCGAGGAGGCCCTCCCGTGGCAGACCGCACACCGCCGCTTCCCGTCGAGGAGCTGCACGCCCTCGTCGCGGGCGGCGAGATCGACACTGTCGTCCTGGCCTTCCCCGACATGCAAGGCCGCCTCCAGGGCAAGCGGTTCGCCGCCCGCTTCTTCCTCGACGAGGTCCTTCACCACGGCACCGAGGGCTGCAACTACCTGCTCGCCGTCGACGCCGACATGAACACCGTCGACGGCTACGCCATGTCCTCCTGGGAGACCGGCTACGGCGACTTCGCCATGTACCCGGACCTGGACACCCTGCGCCGCGTCCCCTGGAACGAGGGCACCGCGATGGTCGTCGCCGACCTGGCCTGGGCCGACGGCTCCCCGGTGGCCGCCGCGCCCCGGCAGATACTCCGCCGGCAGCTCGACCGGCTCGCCGCCCTCGGCTACACCGCCCAGGTCGGCACCGAGCTGGAGTTCATCGTCTTCAAGGACACCTACGAACAGGCCTGGGACTCCGGCTACCGCGGCCTCACCCCGGCCAACCGGTACAACGTCGACTACTCGGTGCTCGGCACCGGCCGCGTCGAGCCCCTGCTGCGCCGCATCCGCAACGAGATGGCCGGCGCCGGCCTCACCGTCGAGTCCGCCAAGGGCGAGTGCAACCCCGGCCAGCACGAGATCGCCTTCCGCTACGACGACGCCCTGGTCACCTGCGACCAGCACTCCGTCTACAAGACCGGGGCCAAGGAGATCGCCGCCCAGGAGGGCGTCTCGATCACCTTCATGGCCAAGTACAACGAACGCGAGGGCAACTCCTGCCACATCCACCTGTCGCTCGCCGACCTCGGCGGCGAGAGCGCCATGCCCGACTCCCCGGAGGACCCGGACAGCATGTCCGAGGTGATGCGGCACTTCCTCGCCGGACAGCTCGCCGCACTCCGTGAGTTCTCCCTCCTCTACGCCCCGCACATCAACAGCTACAAGCGGTTCCAGCCGGGCTCCTTCGCCCCGACCGCCGTCGCCTGGGGCCACGACAACCGCACCTGCGCGCTGCGTGTCGTCGGCCACGGCCGCTCCCTGCGCTTCGAGAACCGGCTGCCGGGCGGCGACGTCAACCCGTACCTGGCGGTGGCCGGCATGGTCGCCGCCGGGCTGCACGGCGTCGAGCAGCGCCTCGAACTGCCCGAGCCCTGCGCGGGCAACGCCTACACCGCCGGCTTCGACCACGTCCCCACCACCCTGCGCGAGGCCGCGGAGCTGTGGGAGCGCAGCGAGATCGCCGAGGCGGCCTTCGGCGAGGAGGTCGTCGCCCACTACCGCAACATGGCGCGCGTCGAGACCGACGCCTTCGACGCCGCGGTCACCGACTGGGAGCTGCGCCGCTCCTTCGAACGCATGTGAGGCCCCGAGTGTCCGACCAGTCCGCCGAGCTCCAGGTGCGCAACCCCGCCACCGAGGAGGTCATCGCCACCGTCCCGGCCGCGACCGTCGCCGACGTGGACGCCGCCGTCGCCCGCGCGACCCGCGCCCAGACGGTCTGGGCCGCCCTCGCGCCCGGCGAACGCGCCCGTCTGCTGCGCCGCTTCGCCGCCGCCGTCGACGGCCACGTCGAGGAACTCGCCCGGCTGGAGGTCCGCGAGGCCGGCCACACCCTCGGGAACGCCCGCTGGGAGGCCGGGAACGTCCGCGACCTGCTCGACTACGCGGCCGGGGGAGTGGAGCGCCTCACCGGCCGGCAGATCCCCGTCCCGGGCGGCATCGACGTCACCTTCCTCGAGCCCCTCGGCGTCGTCGGCGTCATCGCCCCCTGGAACTTCCCCCTGCCCATCGCGGCCTGGGGCGCCGCACCCGCCCTCGCCGCCGGGAACGCGGTCCTCCTCAAGCCCGCCGAGACCACCCCCCTCACCGCCCTGCGCCTCGCCGGACTCGCCCTGGAGGCCGGTCTTCCCGAAGGCCTGTTCCAGGTGCTCCCCGGACACGGCCCGGTCGCCGGGAACGCCCTCGTCGAGCACCCCGGCGTCGCCAAGATCGTGTTCACCGGGTCCACGGCCGTCGGCAAACAGGTGTGGGCCAGGGGCGCCGCGCACCTCAAGCGCGTCACCCTCGAACTCGGCGGCAAGAGCCCGAACATCGTGTTCGCCGACGCCGACCTGGAGGCCGCCGCGGCCGCCGCCCCCATGTCCTTCCTCGACAACGCCGGACAGGACTGCTGCGCCCGCACCCGCATCCTCGTCGAACGCTCCGCCCACGACCGCTTCCTGGAACTGCTCGCCCCCGCGATCGAGGCCGTCCGCGTCGGCGACCCCGGCGGCGACGCGGACGTCGACATGGGCCCGCTGATCTCCCGCACCCAGCTCGACCGCGTCCGCTCCTACGTCCCCGACCACCTCGACGGCATCCGCGGCAAGGCGCCCGAGGGCCCCGGCTACTGGTTCCCGCCCACCGTCCTCACCGCCGTCCGTCCCGACGACCGGGTCGCCGTCGAGGAGGTCTTCGGACCCGTCGCCGTCGTTCTCCCCTTCGACGACGAGGCGGACGCCGTCCGACTCGCCAACGCCACCGACTACGGACTCGCCGGCTCCCTGTGGACCCGGGACGTCGGCCGCGCCCTGCGCGTCTCCCGCGCCGTTCGCGCCGGGAACCTGTCCGTCAACTCCCATGCGAGCGTGCGCTACTGGACCCCCTTCGGCGGATTCAAGCAGTCCGGCGTGGGCCGCGAGCTGGGCCCGGACGCCCTGACCGCCTTCACCGAAACCAAGAACGTCTTCATCAGCACGGAGGCCTGACCGCACATGAGCGAGGACATCATCTGCCGCCGCCTGGCCGGCCGCACCGCCGTCGTCACCGGAGCCGGCAGCGGCATCGGGCTCGCCTCCGCGCGCCGCCTGGCCTCCGAGGGGGCGAACGTGGTCTGCGCGGACGTCGACGAGGTCCGCGGCAAGGCCGCCGCCGAGGAGACCGGCGGGATCTTCGTGAACACCGACGTCACCGACCCCGAGCAGGTCGAGACGCTGTTCCGCACCGCGTACGAGACGTACGGCAGCGTCGACGTCGCGTTCAACAACGCGGGCATCTCGCCGCCCGACGACGACTCCATCCTGGAGACCGGCCTGGAGGCCTGGAAGCGGGTCCAGGAGGTCAACCTCACCTCCGTCTACCTGTGCTGCAAGGCCGCCATCCCCTACATGCGGGAGCAGCGCAAAGGCTCCATCATCAACACCGCGTCCTTCGTGGCCCGGATGGGCGCGGCGACCTCGCAGATCTCGTACACCGCGTCCAAGGGCGGCGTCCTCGCCATGTCCCGTGAGCTCGGCGTGCAGTTCGCCCGTGAGGGCATCCGGGTCAACGCGC
Organism: Streptomyces sp. GB4-14; assembly: GCF_022696125.1. Classification (NCBI taxonomy): domain Bacteria; kingdom Bacillati; phylum Actinomycetota; class Actinomycetes; order Kitasatosporales; family Streptomycetaceae; genus Streptomyces; species Streptomyces sp. GB4-14. Next base: position 5,478,378 of record NZ_RZHO01000002.1, read on the forward strand.
TGTGCCCCGGGCCGGTCAACACCCCGCTGCTGCAGGAGCTGTTCGCCAAGGACCCGGAGCGGGCCGCGCGACGGCTGGTGCACATCCCGCTCGGCCGGTTCGCCGAGGCCGAGGAGATCGCCGCCGCCGTCGCCTTCCTGGCCAGCGACGACTCGTCCTTCGTCAACGCCACCGACTTCCTCGTCGACGGCGGCATCTCGGGGGCGTACGTCACACCCCTGTAGTGCCCGTCCCGCGGTGACGACGCCCGTCGTTACAGTGCTCGGATGAGCATGACGCCCCCGCCCGGCTGGTACCCCGACCCGCACGCCCCGCACCTGGAGCGCTGGTGGGACGGCACGGCCTGGACCGGGCACCGGCGGACACCGGCGGCCGGGCCCGCGCCGGCGTCCGGGACGGGGGCGCACGGGTACGGAGCGCCGAGCGCCCCTGAGGCGCCGGGTTCGTACGGGGCTCCGGGAGGCTTCGGTCCTCCGGCCCCGCCCGGCGGTGGCGGTACCGGTGGGTCCGGCGGCTCGGGCGGCTCCGGCGGGGCCAAGGCCGTCGCACTGACCGCCGCCGGGGCCGTACTGGTCGCCGCCGTCGTCGCCGGGGCGGTGGCGCTCACCCGTGACGACGGGGACCCGGAGGTCCGCACCGGGCCCAGCCCGACCGCTCCCGCGCCCACGACACAGTCCACGCAGCCGTCGCCCTCGCCCTCCGAGCCCGCGCCGCGGGACGAGGGCGTGGTGGTGGACGAGCTGAACGGCGTCACCTTCCCGCTCCTCGACGGCTGGGTCCGCCCGCAGCACGTGGTCGAGAAGGACGCCGTCATGACCACCGACGGCACCCACGACTGCCCCGGAGAGGGCACCCTCTGCCGCGGCGGCATGGTCGTCTCGCGTACGGTGACCGGCACCGACGAGTCCTCACCCCGCGCCCTGGCCGAGGCGGACATCCCCGAAGCCGCCGAGGAGGCCTTCGACGAGGACACCCTCGGCAACCGCCCCTACGGCGGCATGACGTCCCACCAGGTCGTCAAGGCGGGGCCCGTCGCGGTGGCGGGCCGCGCCGGATACCTGGTGCGCTGGCGGGTGACCACCGCCAAGGGCTCCGGGGGCCACGTCCAGTCCCTCGTCTTCCCGTCCGGCGTCGGCACCGAGTCCCCGGTCCTCGTCCGTTTCATCTTCGAGGCGGGCCCGGACGGACCGCCCGTGGCCGACATGGACCGCATCACCAAGGGCATCCGCTCGACCGCCGGCCAGGCGTCCGGCGGCGTCGGCAGCAGCATCGGCCCGACCGGCTGAGCGGCCACGGGCCGGGCACGGCGCGGCTACAGGAACGTGTGCCCCTCACCCCGGTACGTCGGCACGGTCGCCGTCACGGCGTCCCCCTCCACCAGGTGCAGCGTGTCGAACCGCTCGCACAACTCGCCCGCCTTGGCGTGCCGGAACCACACCTTGTCGCCGATCAGCAGATCGTCCGCGACCGGTCCCAGCAGCGGCGTCTGCACCTCGCCCGCGCCCTCCTGCGGGTCGTAGCGCAGCCCTTCCGGCAGATACGGCACCGGCAGCCGGTCCGCGCCGGGCGCGCCGGACGCCGGGTAGCCGCCGCCCAGCACCGTGACCACGCCGACCCCGGGCCGCCGCACCACCGGCAGGGCGAACAGCGCGGCCGGACGCCCCCTGAACGACGTGTAGTTGTCGAACAGCCGCGGCACGTACAGGCCCGAACCGGCCGCGATCTCGGTCACCGCGTCCTCGGCCGCCGTGTGCTGCACACTGCCCGTGCCGCCGCCGTTGACGAACTCCAGGTCCGGCACGACCTCCCGGACCGCCCGCACCACCGCGGCCCGCCGCTCGGCGAGTTCACGGCGCGCGGCCGCCTGCATCAGCCGCACCGCCCGGGACCGCAGCGGCCGCCCGGCCACCGCGTCCCCGACCCCGGCCACATGCCCCTCGTACGCCATGATCCCGACGACCTTGAACCCGGGCCGGCGGGCCACCGCACGGGCCATCTCGGCGACCTGGGCGGGGGAGTGCAGCGGGGAGCGGCGGGCGCCGATCCGCACCCGCCCGCCGAGCAGTGTGAGCGCGGTGTCCAACTCCAGGCACACACGCACCACTTCACTTCCGCCGGCCCGCGCCGCGTCGATCAGGTCCAGCTGCGCGGGATCGTCGATCATCACGGTCACTGCGGCGGCGAGCTTGGGATCGGCGGCGAGTTCGGCGTACCCGGCGCGGTCGGCGGACGGGTAGGCGAGGAGGACGTCGTCGAAACCGGAGCGGGCCAGCCACAGCGACTCGGCGAGCGTGAACGACATGATCCCCGCGAAACCCTCACGGGCCAGGACGCGTTCGAGCAGCGCCCGGCAGCGCACGGACTTGCTGGCGACCCGGATCGGCTTGCCCCCGGCACGGCGGACCAGATCGTCCGCATTGGCGTCGAAGGCATCGAGATCCACGATCGCGACGGGAGCGTCGAGCTGTGCGGTGGCCCGGTCGTAACGGGCCCGGTCGGCGGCGCGCGCAGTCATGACCGCAGCCTGCCAGACCGGATTACCGCAGGGTAGGGGGACGTTCCGGGCAGATGCCGCGGGCCTGTGGACTGGTTCCCGTTCGGCGCGCCGCACGCCGTAGAGTGACGCGCACGCACGGCGGTACGGGGCCGGCCCGGTCGTCCGGGCGGGATGACGCGCCGGTCGTGCGGGTATCTGTGCCCGGGACGCGTCCGCGCCGGGCCACCTGGCAGCGACACACCGGCCGCGGACGGCGAGGACCGGCCCGGGCACGAGGAAACGGGGGGTGCATGAGCACGGAAGCGCGCCGCGCCTCCCTCCCCCCACGCCCGCCCCACGCCCCCCGCACCGCAGGCAACCCGGGACCGTTCGACCCCCGAACCCCCCTGGACGACACCCCCTCGCCGCAGACGGACCGGCCCGCCTCCGACGACACGGGCCGGGTGGTCGCCCAGCGCACCGCGTCCGACGGCACGGACTCGGGCGCCGGTGGCGACGCACATCCGTACCGGCAGTCCGGCACGGACCGCCCCGAGGCCCCGCGCCCCGGACCGGACGCGCCCGGCGCCGGCCGGGGGACGCCCGGCCCGTGGGACGCGGGTACGGCGACAGGCGACAGCACCGCCGACGACAGCACGACGACGCCCCGCGCGTCCGCCGACGCGCTCGACGCGGGCGCGGCCCGTACCGAGCGGCCGCATCGGCCGTCCGGCACCGGCAACCGCGCGGGCACCGTCGGCACCCGGCGCCCCGCGCCCGACGCCTGGCGCGAGGGCGCCCCCCGCGGCGTGGCCCCTGCCGAACCGGCGCACCGCCCGGCCGCCCCTGCCGTCCCCGACGCGCGCGGCACGGGCGCCGCCGAGCGGCCGTACCACCCGGCCGGCGACGGTCCCACGCCCGCCGCGTCCGACACACGCCGCGCCGGCGCGGCCCCCGCCGAGCCCACGTACCGCCCCACCGGCGACGGAACCCCCGTCCGCCCGGCCGCACCCCCCGCCCCCGGCGGCACACCCCCGCGCCCCGCCTCCGGGGAGCGCCCCTGCTTCCCCCGTATCGGCGCCGACGACCGCGCCGCGCCCCCGCCGCCCCAGGCCTCCGCGCGGTTCCCGGACGCGCCGCCCACCGTCGGGCGGGCCGGGTCCGCGACCCCCGCCGTCACGCCGCCCGCGCCCTCCGTACCGCCCCGGCCCGCGCACCGGCCCCGCCCGGACACCCCCTCGGAGACCACCACCCGGCTGCGCGCCGTCCCGGCCGAGCCGGACCCCGCGTTGTCCTGGAGCGCGCCCATGTCCCCGGGCGGCGTCCCCGGCGCGGGACGTCCCGCCTCCGTGTCCTCCGGGGGACCCGAGACCGGGCCCCGCCCGTTCGCGCGCCGCACCCGCGGCCAGGCCGTCGCCGCGGCCGTCTGTCTCGTGCTCGGCACGGGGCTGATCGGCGGCGCCGTCACCGGCGCCTGGCTCGCCGACGGACCCGAGGGACCCGGCACCCGGCACGCCTTCGCGGTCGCGGGCGACCTGTGGCACGAGGTGCCCGTCGACCAGCTGTTCCCGCCCACCGTGCAGGGCCGGGGAGCGGGCCCCGGGGAGGCCGACCGGGTCTGGACGCGGATCGCCGTCGCCCCCGACAGCGGCTGCGAGGGCGCCTTCGACGCCCTCCTCACCCGCGTCCTCGCCCCCGTCGGCTGCGAGCGCCTGCTCCGCGCGACCTACACCGACGCCACGCAGAGCCATGTCACCACCGTCGGCCTGCTGTTCACCGAGGCGGACGCGGTCGGCATGGAGGCCCTCGCCCGCCGCTTCGAGCGGGAGCGCCTGGACCGCCGCGGCGACCTCATGCCGCTGCCGTACGCGGCGAAGGACACCGCCGCCGAGGGTTTCGGCCCCGAGCAGCGGGCCTCCTGGGCGATCTCCGTGCTCACCGACGCCCCCGTCGTCGTCTACGCCGTCTCCGGCTGGGCCGACGGCCGATCCGTCGACGAGCCGCTGCCCGCCGAGGACGCCATGCGGTCCGGAGCCACCACCGCCCCCGCCCAGGCGGGCCTGGGCCACGAGGCCCGCGGTCTCGCCGACCGCTTCGAACGCGCCCTGCGCAAACGGGCCGGCACCCCCACGGAGCGTCCGTCATGAGGAAACGCCCCGCCGCCCTCGGCGGCCTGCTCGCCGCCGCCCTCGTCCTGGTGCCCGGGACCACCGCGCACGCCGACACCATCCGCGACCGGCAGTGGGCCCTGGACGCCCTGCACGCCGACCAGGTGTGGTCCACCACGCGCGGTGCGGGCGTCACCGTCGCCGTCCTGGACACCGGCGTCGAGGCCGACCACCCCGACCTCGACGGCAACGTCCTCCAGGGCAAGGACCTCGTCGGCTTCGGCGCACGCGAGGGCGACGAGGCGTGGGCCCGCCACGGCACCGCCATGGCCGGCATCATCGCCGGTCACGGGCACGGCCCGGGCAACGGCGACGGCGTCCTGGGCGTCGCCCCCGAGGCGAAGATCCTCCCCGTCCGCGTCATCCTCGAGGACAAGGACCCGGCCCGCGCCAAGGCCCGCAGCACCCGCGGCAACGCCCTCGCGGAGGGCATCCGCTGGGCCGCCGACCACGGCGCCGACGTCATCAACCTCTCCCTCGGCGACGACTCCGCCTCCGCGCACCCGGAGGAGGGCGAGGACGAGGCGATCCAGTACGCCCTGCGCAAGGGCGTGGTCGTCGTCGCCTCCGCCGGCAACGGCGGCGAGAAGGGCGACCGGATCTCCTACCCGGCGGCGTACCCGGGCGTCATCGCCGCCACCGCCGTCGACCGCTACGGCACCCGCGCCCCCTTCTCGACCCGCCGCTGGTACGCCACGGTCAGCGCCCCCGGCGTCGACGTGATCATCGCCGACCCCGACCACAAGTACTACGAGGGCTGGGGCACCAGCGCCGCCGCCGCGTTCGTCTCCGGCGCCGTCGCCCTGGTGAAGGCCGCCCACCCGGACCTGACCCCGGCGCAGATCAAGCGGCTCCTTCAGGACACCGCCCGCAACGCGCCCGCCGCCGGACGCGACGACTCCCGCGGCTTCGGGTTCGTCGATCCGGCCGCCGCGATCGAGGCCGCCGACCGGCTGAAGCCGGAGGGCCTCGAGGCGGCGGCGTACGGCGACGAGTACTTCGGTCCGGGCCCGGCCGCCGAAAGCCCCGGCGACGACACCGCAGACTGGGCCGCCCCTCTGGCAGGCGGCGTCGGCGGAGTGCTCCTCGTCGTGGCGGTCGTGCTGTGGCGGGGGCGCCGGGAGACCGACACGTTCTGAGCGCGCCGGGCGCCTACGGGTTCAGTTCGCCCCGCCATGAGGGGGTGGCGGCGCTGCGTGGGCGGGTGCGGGCAGTCCGTGGCTGGTCGCGCAGTTCCCCGCGCCCCAGAGGGGCGCTGCTGCCACCGCCCTGGCTGCGGGCATTCGTGGCTGGGGCGGCACGGGTGGGCACAGCGGCACCTCCGCAGCGCCGCACCGCGTCCCGCGCCGCCTCCTCCACCCGTGCCACCCCCTCCGCCATCGACGCGTGCCCGTCCGACAGCACCGCCACCGCGTACACGCGCCCGCCCACCGTCACGCACCCCGTGCTGTTCACCACCCACAGCCCCGTCGCGTCCCGTGGCAGCCAGCCGTTCTTGACGGCCCACCGTGTGCCCGGGTCGGCCAGGGCCGGCACACCCCACGCCTGTTCCGGCACGACCCGCTCCATCAACTCCCGCACGTACGCCCGCACGTCCCCCGGTGCGAAAACCTGCCGCAGCAGCCTCACCCGGTCCGCGGCCGTCGTCCGGGTCAGCCCCCAACGCGCGTCGGCCACGGTGCGGGTGAGGCCGAGCCGGGCGTTCGCCGCGTCCAGCCCCGCCGCCCGCCCCACCACCTGCCACAGCGCCGTCGCCGCGTCGTTGTCGCTGCGTACGATCATCGCCTCCGCGTGCGCCCGCTCGGCCGCGGTGAGTCCGCGGCCCGCGTCGCGCGCGGTCAGCAGCAGCCCGGTCAGGATGTCCACCTTCACCACGCTCGCCGTCACGAACTCCCCGCCGCCCGAGGCGTACGTCTCCCCGCTCGCCAGATCCAGCGCCGCCGCCGACACCCTCGGCCCGTCCGTCATCCCGCGCTCCCTCCCGCCCGCGTCCGGGCGTCCCGCCCACGGCCGCTAAGGTCGGGGACCGTGGCGAACAAGAACATTCCCGACTCCCCCTTCCGCGACGACGACGGCTCGGCCGACCCCCGGCTGAGCGCCGCGCTCGCCGCCTGGGCGGAGGACGGCAACGCCGTCGGCCCGGTCCTGGAGGCGCTCAAGGACGCCCGGCTGCTCGTGCCCGTGGTGGCCGTGCTCGGCGAGGTCGAGGAGGACGAGAACGGGCTGCGCCGCGAGAAGACCAGCGACATGGCCGTGCCGACGCTCAAGGCCGGGGGGCGCACCGCGCTGCCCGCCTTCACCTCCACCGACTCCCTCGCCCGCTGGGACCCGGCGGCCCGCCCCGTCGCCGTACCGCTGCACCAGGCGCTCCAGGCCGCCGCGCACGAGAAGGCGGACACGGTCGTCCTCGACCTGGCGGGCCCGGTGCCGTTCGAACTGACCGGGCCCACGCTGCTCGCCCTCGCCGAGGGCCGCACCAGCACCGACCCGCTGAAGGACCCCGCCGTCGTCGAGGCCGTGCGCGCCGCCGTCGCCGCCGAGCCGTCCGTGGTCCGCGCCCATCTGGGGCCGGGACAGGCCGACGGCACCCTCGCCCTGGTCCTCGACCCGGCCGCGCCGGTCGCCGAGGCCGCCCGCGCCGTGGCGCAGCGGCTCGCCGCCGACGAGACACTGAGGGCCCGCCTGGTGCGCGGCCTCGACCTGGCGGTCCTGCCGGCCGAGGCGACGCCTCCCGGCGAGCCCTTGTACGTGCGTAGCTGAGGAAGAAGGAAGGACGGCGCCCCGGCACCGGGGCGCCCGCCGCGTCAGCCGTAGACCGCGCCCGTGTACTTCTCGCCCGGCCCCTTGCCCGGCTCGTCCGGGATCAGGGAGGCCTCGCGGAAGGCGAGCTGCAGCGACTTCAGACCGTCCCGCAGCGGCGCCGCGTGGAACGAGCTGATCTCGGTCGCCGAGGCGTCCAGCAGACCGGCCAGTGCGTGCACCAGCTTGCGGGCCTCGTCCAGGTCCTTGTGCTGGTCGCCCTCCTCGGTCAGACCGAGCTTCACGGCGGCGGCGCTCATCAGGTTGACGGCGACCGTCACGATCACCTCGACCGCCGGGACCTCCGCGATGTCGCGGGCCATGGCGTCGAAGTCGGGGCTGCCGGGGGTCTCGGGGGTGTCCGAGGGGGAGGTCTCACTCATGCCCCACACGATAGGCGCAGCCCGGCGCGCTCCCGACGCCAGGAGCCGGGCGGACGGCCGGTTGGTGCACGTCTCCGGGAGCTGCTAACCTTGTGTAACGACCGGTCGGACCCGTATGTCTCACGGCACGCGAGCCCGGCCCACAAGTGGAGGCTTTCGAACTCCCACCTGGCCGCCCTCAGGGCGGCGGGTCACCGGTCAGGCAGATCCCGTCCCCGAGTCGGCGATCCGCCCGAAAGCGCGCCCCGCGGTCCCCGTGGCGGTGCTCCGGTAGTTCGAGGAGCCCCGCAGGTGATCGTCCGGGGCATTTTTCGTGTCTCGGCGCGGTTAGGTCTAACGAACACAGACGTTACGCGGCTGTCCGCCAGACCGTCGCGTGGTGCTACCGAGGAGGATCCATCAGCGCCGAGCCCCGCATCAACGACCGGATTCGCGTTCCCGAGGTGCGACTTGTCGGTCCCAGCGGCGAGCAGGTCGGGATTGTCCCGCTTGCCAAGGCCCTGGAGCTTGCGCAGGAGTACGACCTCGACCTCGTGGAGGTCGCGGCGAACGCCCGTCCGCCCGTGTGCAAGCTCATGGACTACGGGAAGTTCAAGTACGAGTCGGCCATGAAGGCCCGTGAGGCGCGCAAGAACCAGGCGCACACGGTCATCAAGGAGATGAAGCTCCGGCCGAAGATCGACCCGCACGACTACGACACCAAGAAGGGTCACGTCGTCCGGTTCCTCAAGCAGGGCGACAAGGTCAAGATCACGATCATGTTCCGTGGTCGCGAGCAGTCCCGGCCGGAGCTCGGTTACCGACTGCTGCAGCGTCTCGCGGAGGACGTGGCCGACCTCGGGTTCGTGGAGTCGAACCCGAAGCAGGACGGCCGCAACATGATCATGGTCCTCGGTCCGCACAAGAAGAAGACCGAGGCGATGGCCGAGGCCCGTCAGGCTCAGGAAGCCCGCAAGGCAGAAGCGAAGGCCAACCCCGGCAAGTCGCAGAACGCCGCAGACGCGGACTCCGTCCAGGCGGCCGAGGAGCCGGCCGAGGCGTGACTCCCCGGGGCGCGAGCCCCAGGAAGCAACCCGACACAAGTACGACGCTCCACCGTGCCCGGTTTCACGACCGGGCACAGGAGCGCCACCGACGAGGAGAGAACGGCGCTATGCCGAAGAACAAGTCGCACAGCGGTGCCAGCAAGCGCTTCAAGATCACCGGCTCCGGCAAGGTGCTCCGCGAGCGTGCCGGCAAGCGCCACCTGCTCGAGCACAAGTCGTCCCGTGTGACGCGTCGCCTCACCGGCAACGCCGAGATGGCCCCGGGCGACGCCGCGAAGATCAAGAAGCTTCTCGGCAAGTGACGCCCCGGCGCGTGAGCGCCGTACGTACGTCAGACCGGGACCCAATCGATTCCGGGCCGTGTGAGCACCACCACGGCCCCGCTACAAGGAGTTAACAAGTGGCACGCGTCAAGCGGGCAGTCAACGCCCACAAGAAGCGCCGGGCGATCCTCGAGCAGGCCTCCGGCTACCGCGGTCAGCGCTCGCGCCTGTACCGCAAGGCCAAGGAGCAGGTCACCCACTCGCTGGTCTACAACTACAACGACCGCAAGAAGCGCAAGGGCGACTTCCGTCAGCTGTGGATCCAGCGCATCAACGCCGCTGCCCGCGCCAACGGCATCACGTACAACCGCTTCATCCAGGGTCTGAAGGCCGCCAACGTCGAGGTGGACCGCAAGATCCTGGCCGAGCTGGCCGTCAACGACGCCACCGCCTTCGCCGCGCTCGTCGAGGTCGCGCAGAAGGCGCTGCCGGCGGACGTGAACGCGCCCAAGGCTGCGTGAGGTCGTCGGCCTTGGCCGACGTTCCATTCTCCGGGACCCGCAGGCTTCGGCCTGCGGGTCCCGTGCTGTGTCGTTGTCCGCCGGGCCGTTCCGCGGCCGCGGGTTCGTCGTGGCCGGTCGCGCGGTTCCCCGCGCCCCTGGCCGTCCTCGCTGAAGGTGACTGAAATGGTGTCCGCTGGTCCTGAGCTGATTTCTCCTCGGTCCGCCCGGGTGAGCGCCGCGCGGCGGCTCGCCAGGCGGAACTTCCGGGGGAAGGAGCGGCTGTTCCTCGCCGAGGGACCGCAGGCCGTCCGCGAGGCCGCCGCGCACCGCACCCAGGACACCGCCACCCTCGTCGAGCTGTTCACCACCCCCGAGGCCGCCGAGCGGTACGCCGACATCGTCGGGGCCGCCCGGGACGCCGGCGCCCGCGTCCACCTCGCCTCCGACGAGGTCGTCGCCGACATCTCCACCACCGTCACCCCGCAGGGCCTCGTCGGCGTCTGCCGCTTCCTGGACACGCCGTTCGAGGAGATCCTCGCCGCCCGTCCCCGCCTCGTCGCCGTCCTCGCCCACGTCCGCGACCCCGGGAACGCCGGCACGGTGCTGCGCTGCGCCGACGCCGCCGGGGCCGACGCCGTCGTGCTCACCGACGCCTCCGTCGACCTGTACAACCCCAAGGCCGTCCGTGCCTCCGTCGGCTCCCACTTCCACCTGCCCGTCGCCGTGAACGTGCCCGTCGAGCGGGCCGTCGCCGGGCTGCGCGAGGCGGGCGTACGGCTGCTCGCCGCCGACGGGGCCGGCGACCGCGACCTCGACGAGGAGCTCGACAAGGGCACCATGGGCGGCCCCACCGGCTGGATCTTCGGCAACGAGGCCTGGGGTCTGCCCGAGGAGACCCGCGCCCTCGCCGACGCCGTCGTCCGCGTCCCCATCCACGGAAAGGCGGAGAGCCTGAACCTCGCCACTGCCGCCGCCGTATGTCTCTACGCGTCGGCACGTGCACAGCGCGCCGCCGGAGGGTCCCGCTCCGTCACCGAGAGCTAGTAGGCTGACCAGCTCGGGGACCTCCCCAAGCTCTCGGCCGGGGCCCGGGAACGGGGCGCCCCGAGGACGTTCCGAGAGGTGGGGTACGGGGATGAGCGTCGGCACGAGCAGCGCACCGGGAGCAGAGCGCACGGCGCGCCCGCCCGCGCCCCGGCCCGGTGACCTCGCCGACCTCGGCATCGACCCCGACCAGCTCCCCGACGGACTCGTCGTCGCCGACGAGCACGGACGGGTGATCTGCTTCAACGCCGCCGCCGTGCGCATCACCGCCGTCCCCGCCGAGCAGGCCCTCGGCCGGTCCCTGGAGACGGCGCTGCCGTTAGAGGACCTGGAGGGGCGCCGCTGGTGGCAGCTCACCGACCCCTACGGCGGCCTCGCCATCCGGGTCGGCCAGCCCGAGCGCAACCTCCTGCTGCCCGGCGGCCGGGAGGTCCTCGTCTCCGCCCGCTACGTCCGCACCCGCCCCACCGGGCCCGTCCGCCGTGTGGTCGTCACCCTCCGCGACACCGAGGCGCGACGCCGCACCGAGCGCAGCCACGCCGAGCTGATCGCGACCGTCGCGCACGAACTGCGCTCCCCGCTCACCTCGGTCAAGGGCTTCACCGCCACCCTCCTCGCCAAGTGGGAACGCTTCACCGACGACCAGAAGCGGCTCATGCTGGAGACCGTCGACGCCGACGCCGACCGCGTCACCCGGCTCATCGCCGAACTGCTCGACATATCCCGCATCGACTCCGGGCGCCTCGAGGTGCGCCGCCAGCCCGTCGACATCGGGGCCGCCGTGGGCCGCCACATCCAGGCGCACGTCGCCGCGGGCCAGCCCGCCGACCGGTTCCTGCTGCGGGTGCAGCACCCGCTGCCCGCCCTGTGGGCCGACCCCGACAAGATCGACCAGGTGCTGAGCAACCTGCTGGAAAATGCCGTGCGCCACGGCGAGGGAACCGTCACCATCGACATCACACCCTCGGCGTCACCCCGCGACCGCGAGCACGCCGAACCCGCAGCCACGTCCGTCACCGTCAGCGACGAGGGGCCCGGCATCCCGGAGGAGTCCATGAACCGCGTCTTCACCCGCTTCTGGCGGGGCAGCAAGCGCGGCGGCACGGGCCTCGGGCTGTACATCGTCAAGGGCATCGTCGAGGCCCACGGCGGCACCATCACGGTCGGACGCGCCCCCGGCGGCGGCGCCGAGTTCCGATTTACGTTGCCCGTGGCGGCCCCCGCGTATCTCACCTGAGACGCCTGCGGCCCCCACGGGCGCCTTCGCGTACCTTCACCCCGTTAGACTCGGCCTTTGGCACCTTTGCGTCCCGAGGACGAAAGCCGCGGCCCGCTGCGGGCGCGCGACGGACCGTTCGTCCACGAGTCGATGACGGGGACCATCAGCCAGCCAATCGGAAGCACGGGAAGAGATGTCGGCACCGAATAAGTCGTACGACCCTGTCGAGGTCGAGGCGTTGAAACCGGAAGAGATCGAGCGCATGCGGGACGAGGCGCTCGCCGCCTTCGCCGCCGCGGACTCCCTCGACGCGCTCCAGGAGGCGAAGGTCGCCCACACCGGCGGCTCGTCCCCGCTGGCCCTGGCCAACCGCGAGATCGGCGCGCTGCCCCCGCACGCCAAGGCCGAGGCCGGCAAGCGCGTCGGCCAGGCCCGCGGTGCCGTGAACAAGGCGCTCGCCGCCCGCCAGGCGGAGCTGGAGGCCGAGCGCGACGCCCGCGTCCTCGTCGAGGAGTCCGTGGACGTCACGCTGCCCCACGACCGCGTCCCGGCCGGCGCCCGTCACCCCCTCACCACGCTCTCCGAGCGCATCGAGGACATCTTCGTGGCGATGGGCTACGAGGTCGCCGAGGGTCCCGAGGTCGAGGCGGAGTGGTTCAACTTCGACGCGCTCAACATCGGCCCGGACCACCCGGCGCGCGGCGAGGCCGACACGTTCTTCGTGCAAGGCCCCCAGGGCGGTTCCGAGTCCGGCGTCGTGCTGCGCACGCACACCTCGCCCGTGCAGATCCGCTCCCTGCTCGACCGCGAGCTGCCGGTCTACGTGATCTGCCCCGGCCGTGTGTACCGCACCGACGAGCTGGACGCCACGCACACCCCCGTCTTCCACCAGGTCGAGCTGCTCGCCGTCGACGAGGGCCTGACCATGGCGGACCTCAAGGGCACCCTGGACCACATGGTCCAGTCGCTGTTCGGCGCGGAGATGAAGACCCGGCTGCGGCCGAACTTCTTCCCCTTCACCGAGCCGTCCGCCGAGATGGACATGCTCTGCTACGTCTGCAAGGGCGCGTCCGTCGGCAACCCCGACCGGCCCTGCCGCACCTGCTCCAGCGAGGGCTGGATCGAGCTCGGCGGCTGCGGCATGGTCAACCCGCGGGTGCTCACCGCCTGCGGCGTCGACCCGGAGAAGTACAGCGGCTTCGCCTTCGGGTTCGGCATCGAGCGGATGCTGATGTTCCGCCACAACGTCGAAGACATGCGAGACATGGTCGAGGGTGACGTCCGGTTCACCCGGCCGTTCGGGATGGAGATCTGATGCGGGTCCCGCTTTCCTGGCTGCGGGAGTACGTCGACCTGCCGGCCACCGAGACCGGCCGCGACGTGCAGGCCAAGCTGATTTCGGCCGGGCTGGAGGTCGAGACCGTCGAGCACCTCGGCGCCGACCTCAAGGGCCCGCTGGTCGTCGGCCAGGTGCTGACGATCGAGGAGCTCGAGGGCTTCAAGAAGCCGATCCGCTTCTGCACGGTCGACGTCGGCCGGGCCAACGGCACCGGCGAGCCCCAGGAGATCGTCTGCGGCGCCCGGAACTTCTCCGTCGGCGACAAGGTCGTCGTGGTCCTGCCCGGCGCCACCCTGCCCGGCGGCTTCTCCATCAGCGCCCGCAAGACCTACGGCAAGGTCTCGCACGGCATGATCTGCTCCAGCGACGAGCTGGGCATGGGCGACGACGGCTCCCACGGCATCATCGTGCTGCCGCCGGAGACCGAGGTCGGCAAGGATGCCGTCGAGCTGCTGGAACTGGTCGACGAGGTCCTGGACATCGCCGTCACCGCCAACCGCGGCGACTGCCTGTCCATCCGCGGCGTCGCCCGCGAGACCGCCATCGCCTACGGCCTGCCGCTGCGCGACCCGGCGCTGCTCGACGTGCCCGGGCCCAACGCCTTCGGCTACCCGGTGAAGGTCTCCGACCCGGCGGGCTGCGACCGCTTCACCGCCCGCACGGTGACCGGCCTCAGCCCGGAGGCGCGCTCCCCGATCTGGCTCCAGCGCCGGCTGCAGAAGGTCGGCATGCGCCCGATCTCGCTCGCCGTCGACGTCACCAACTACGTGATGATGGAGCTCGGCCAGCCGCTGCACGCCTACGACCGCCACCAGGTCCAGGGCGCCATCGGCGTCCGCCGTGCGCAGGAGGGCGAGAAGATCGTCACCCTCGACGGCGTCGAGCGGAAGCTGCACGCCGAGGACCTCGTCATCACCGACGACCGCGGTCCCATCGGCCTGGCCGGCGTCATGGGCGGCGCCGACACCGAGATCGCCGACCACGACCCCTCCGAGGAGGGCGCCGCGGCGACGACCGACGTGATCATCGAGGCGGCCCACTTCGACCAGGTGTCGGTGGCCCGCACGGCCCGCCGTCACAAGCTGTCCTCGGAGGCCTCCCGCCGCTTCGAGCGCGGTGTGGACCCGCAGGCCGCGGCCGCCGCGGCACAGCGCACCGTCGACCTGCTGGTGCTGCTCGCCGGAGGCACCGCCGAGGCCGGCGTCACCGAGGTCGTCGCCCCCGGCGCGCCGCACACCGTCACCATGGCCGCCGACCACCCGGACAAGGTCGCCGGTGTGACCTACGGCCGGGAGACCGTCGTACGCCGCCTCCAGGAGGTCGGCTGCGACGTCTACGGCCAGGACGAGCTGATCGTGACCGTCCCGTCGTGGCGGCCCGACCTCACCGACCCGAACGACCTCGCCGAGGAGGTCATCCGGCTGGAGGGCTACGAGAACCTGCCCTCCACGCTGCCCAGGCCGCCCGCCGGCCGGGGTCTGACCGCCCGCCAGCGGCTGCACCGCCGCATCGGACGGGCGCTCGCCGGCGCCGGGTACGTGGAGGCGCTGAACTACCCCTTCATCAGCGAGCAGGTCTTCGACCAGCTCGGCCTGGAGGCCGACGATCCGGCCCGCCGCGTCGTCAAGCTGGTCAACCCGCTCAGCGACGAGGAGCCCGCGCTGCGGACCTCGCTGCTGCCCGGGCTGCTCGCCGCGCTGCGCCGCAACGACGGCCGGGGCTCGCACGACCTGGCGCTGTTCGAGACCGGCCTGGTCTTCCAGCCGCGGGACGCCGCCAGGGTCGCCGCGAACCTCCCCGTCGACCGGCGTCCGAGCCCCGACGACATCGCCGCGCTGAACGCCGCGCTGCCCGACCAGCCCCGGCACGTCGCCGTCGTCCTGGCCGGCGCGCGCGAGCAGGCCGGCTGGTGGGGCAAGGGCCGCCCGGCCGACTGGGCCGACGCGGTCGAGGCCGCCCGGACCGTCGCCCGTGAGGCGGGCGCCGAACTGGGCATCCGCAAGGGGCAGTACGGTCCCTGGCACCCTGGCCGCTGCGCCGAGCTGACCGTCACCGTCGACGGCGCCGAGCGCGTCGTCGGACACGCCGGTGAGCTGCACCCGCGCGTCCTGAAGACGCTGGGCCTGCCCGCGCGCTCCTGCGCGATGGAGCTGGACCTGGACGTCCTGGAGCGGGTCGGCGACACGGTGCCGCAGGCTCCGTCCATCTCCACCTTCCCGGTCGCCACGCAGGATGTCGCCCTGGTCGTCGACGCCTACGTGCCCGCCGCGGACGTGGAGGCGGCGCTGCGCGAGGGCGCGGGCGAACTCCTGGAGTCCATCCGCCTGTTCGACGTCTACGAGAACGCCGAGCAGCTCGGCGAGGGCCGCAAGTCCCTGGCCTACGCGCTGCGCTTCCGCGCGAACGACCGCACGCTGACCGTCGACGAGGCGTCGGCGGCCCGCGAGGCGGCCGTCGCCCTGGCGACGGACCGCACCGGCGCGGTACTCCGCGGCTGACGCCGCACGCTGTCCCGTGCACGGGCCGGTCGCAAGGCAGCACGCCTTGCGATCGGCCCGTCGCGCGTGGGGGCGTCGCTCGCGGCGCCGGGTGATGCGCCCGGTCCGACGCCGGCACCTCGCCGCGCGGCTCCTGCTCGAGGCTCACCGCGCCGCCCGGACACCCGCCCCGCCGACCGCGAGCTCCACCGGCGTCGGCGCCGCTGTGGGCGTACCAGGTGCGTCCCTGCCCAGGGGACCGCTGGGGCCGAGGCGGCCCGGAGGGGCGGAGGGCGGGTTCCGGTTCGGGCATATGCGAGGGTGGGCGCGGGCATGTCAGGCTGGTCAGAGAGCGGAACTGCGGCGTCCCGCCGGTTACTCACTCGTTCGGGTGACTGAGCCGGGTGATGCGGCCGGAAGTGGCGCAGCGGTCGACAGAATCGGACCGGCCTCTCGAGGCCGGTCTGCGCTGTCCGGGCCTATTTGGGGGGCCATCGGCATGATCCGCTTCAACCCTGGGGCTCCCCGCGGGGTGCCACCCCGGTTCCTGTCACGGCTGCGCTCCCTGGCGGTGCCCACGGCGTGGGGCGCCGTCGCGGTCGCCTACCGGCTGACCTGCCCGCTGGCCCGGGACGACGCCCTCGGCGCACGCCTGGTCAGCAGCGCCCTGCTGTGCGCGGTCGGCACCGGCATCGTCCTGCACATCCGGCGCCGCATGCTGCGCGAGGTCCGGCACGCCCACCGGATCGCCGAGGCCGCCCAGAGCGTGCTGCTGCGGCCCCCGCCCCCGCGGGTCGAAGGGCTGGCCGTCGCCGCCGCGCACCTCTCCGCCGACCGGGGCGCCCGCATCGGCGGCGACCTCTACGAGGTGACGGCCACCGAGCACGGCGTACGGGCCGTCATCGGCGACGTCCGCGGCCACGGCCTCGGCGCCGTCCGTACCGGCGCCGCCGTCCTCGGCAGCTTCCGCGAGGCCGCCCACGACGAGAAGACCCTCGCCGGGGTGCTGGGCCGCCTGGAGCGCGCCATGGACCGGCATCTGCGTGAGCGCGCGGACGGTGACCACCCGGCCCCGGACGGCGCCCCCGCCGCCGAGGAGTTCGTCACCGTGCTGCTGCTGGAGATCCTCCCGGACGGCGAGGTGCACGCCCTCAACTGCGGCCACCCCTGGCCGTACCGGCTGACCGGCGCGGGCGCCGAGCCGCTGGCCCGCGCCGATCCCCTGCCGCCGCTCGGCCTGTTCCCCCTGCCCGGCGAGCTGCCCGCCACCGCGTGCGGCCGTCTGCTCCCCGGCGACATCCTCGTCCTGCACACCGACGGCGCGGAGGAGGCCCGCGACACCGGCGGCCGTTTCTTCCCGCTCGGCGACGTCCTCACCGAGGCGGCCCGCGCCCGTCCGCAGACGCCCCAGGCCGTTCTGCGGACGGTCCTCACCGCCCTGCTCGAGCACAGCGACGGCCCGCCGAAGGACGACGTGGCCCTGCTGATCCTCAGAAACGAACGCTGCTCCCCGCCCGCGCGGCCGACCCGCGGCGTCCCCCGCTCGGCCACGGCGGAGCGGTAGTGCCGCACCCTGCCCGGCCACGGCCGGCCGGTGGCGCCGCGTGAGGCCGGCGGCCGTCCGCCCCGCCACGGAGTGTCGGGCAGGCGGCCGGGCGGACGGCGAACATACGGGCCGCCGCTGTACGAGGGGGAGCCGGCGGCCCGGCCGGCCTCTTTCGAGGCAATTCAGTCAACCGGCCGGGCACGCTCCGCGACAGCGCGTGCACACTGCGGATGCGGGCACTCCGTTCACACCCCGTGTGAACGCTCAGCCACTACCCTGTCCGCACCGAGCCACCGGGGGGCCCGACATGCAGCCCAACACTCTGCTGGACGCGATCCTCGACGAGGCCGGCATCTCCCACGCGGGGCTGGCCGCGCACGTCAACCAGGCGGGGCGGGCGCGCGGTCTGACGCTGCGCTACGAACACACCGCCGTGGCCCGGTGGCTGAAAGGGCAGCGTCCCCGGGGCCAGGTGCCCGACCTGATCTGCGAGGTGCTCGCCGCCCGGCTGCGCCGCCCCGTCACCCTCGACGACGTCGGGCTGGGCGTCCCCGGCGATCCGGCCGTCCCGCACGCCGGTTCGCTCTCCGGCTTCGTCGAGAGGGCCACCGCCCTGTGGCGCTCCGACCAGCAGGGCCGCCCGCACCTCCTCGGCGCCCCCGCCGTCACCGGCACGCCGGCCGTGATGCCCGTGTGGGAGTGGGAGAACCCGCCGGAGGACGTGGACGTATCCCGCGGCGGCCCGCACCGGGTCACCCCCGGCGACCTGGAGATGCTGCGCGCCGCCCGCGCCCACTACGAGCAGATGTACCGCAAGGCCGGCGGCATGGCGACCCGCGCCCGCGTCGTCGGCTTCCTCAACGCCGAGGCGGCCCCGCTGCTGCGCGGCAGCTACACCGACGCCACCGGCCGCCAACTCCACCGCGCCACAGGCGCCTTGGTCGCCATCGCCGGCATCTGCGCCTACGACTCCGACGCCCAT
Organism: Streptomyces sp. GB4-14; assembly: GCF_022696125.1. Classification (NCBI taxonomy): domain Bacteria; kingdom Bacillati; phylum Actinomycetota; class Actinomycetes; order Kitasatosporales; family Streptomycetaceae; genus Streptomyces; species Streptomyces sp. GB4-14. The sequence continues at coordinate 5,496,623 of NZ_RZHO01000002.1, forward strand.
GGCCTCGCCCAGCGCTACTTCCACCAGGCACTGCGGCTCGCCAAGGCCAGCGGCGACCGGGGCCTCGGCGCGTACGTCATCGCCCTGCTCGTCAACCAGTCCCTGTTCATGCGGGAGTTCCGGCAGGCCGTCGCCTTCGCCGAGGCCGCGCTGCGCGCCGCGGGCCACCGGATCACCCCGGCGCTCGCCTCGGACCTGTACGCGATGCAGGCTAAGGCGTACGCCCATCTCGGAGACGCGGCGGGCGCCTTGTCGTGCATCCGGCGGGCCGAGGAGTCCGCCGCGCGCATTCACCGCGGCCACGAGCCCGACGAGACCGGATATGTCCAGCCGGGCCTGGTCAACGTGCAGGTGGCGGAGGCGCTGTTGCGTCTCGGCGAGCTCGCGGCGGCGGGGGAGCACGCGGCTGCGGCCGTGGACACTCCGGCGCACGACCGGGGCCGGGTGCACCGGCTGGCCATGCTGTGCACGGTCGAACTGCGCCAGGGCAACGCCGACCGGGCGGTGGCCGTCGCCGTGCAGATGGCCGAACAGGCCCGCGGCATGGAGTCGCAGCGGCTGCGCGACCGCCTGCGCGAGGTGCGCGAGCATCTGATCCGCAGCGGGTACGCGGGCACCGCCGAGGCGGCCGAACTCATCGACGGGGCGCTGCGGGTGCCGCTGTAGACGGCCCCCGGCCGCCCCCGGCGTACGAGGGCTGCCCGGGGCCGCGCCGCGCCCGGCGCGTGCCTCACCGCGCCGCCCCATGCGTCACGGGCGGCCCTCCGTGCGCCTGCTGTACGGCCGCCGCTGCTGCGATATTGCCCCTTACCCATCGGAAGGCGGCAGAACCATGCAGTGGACGAAACTAAACGAACAGCCTGTGTACTCAAACCGCTGGTTCAGCGTCAATATCGCAGACGTCGAACTCCCGGACGGCCGTCACCTCGACCACTTCCTCATACGGCTCAGGCCCGTCGCGGTCGCCACCGTCGTCAACGACGCCAACGAGGTCCTGCTGCTGTGGCGGCACCGCTTCATCACCGACAGCTGGGGCTGGGAACTCGCGGCGGGCGTGGTGGAGGACGGCGAGGACGTCGTCCGCGCGGCGGCCCGGGAGCTGGAGGAGGAGACCGGCTGGCGACCGGGCCCGCTGCACCACCTGATGAGCGTGGAGCCGTCCAACGGCCTCACCGACGCCCGCCACCACATCTACTGGTCCGACGAGGGCGAGTACGTCGGCGACCCCGTCGACGCCTTCGAGTCGGACCGCCGTGAATGGGTCCCCCTGAAGGTGGTCCCGGACCTGATCACCCGCGGCGAGGTCCCCGCGGCCAACATGGCAGCCGCCTTACTGCTCCTGCACCACCTGCGCCTGTAGGGAGCGGGCCGCACGAACTCCGGCTGCTCCAGCACCCGCAGCCGGCTCCCGTCGCACCACCTGGGCCCGCGCGCCGGCGCCGTCCCTCGGCGGGGTCGAGGTCAGCGCGACGTCCCCGCCGACCGGCGTCGGCGCCACACATCCCGGCCTGCCCGCCCTGGCCCGGCGCCCCGTCCGCAACCCCGCGCTGCGCGCCCTGCTGCCCCACTGCCGGTGGGCGTTCGGGGTGTACGCCGCGGGTCCCGGGCCGGACGACCGGCCAGGGACCCGCGGATGAGCCGGCGCTCGTACCGTCACTCGTACGAGTAGAAGCCCGACCCCGTCTTGCGGCCGAGCCGCCCCGCGTCCACCATGCGCTGGAGCAGCGGCGGAGCCGCGTACAGGGGCTCCTTGTACTCCTCGTACATCGAGTACGCGACCGAGGCCACCGTGTCCAAACCGATCAGGTCGGACAGCTTGAGCGGGCCCATCGGGTGGGCGCAGCCCATCTCCATGCCGTTGTCGATGTCCTCGCGGCTGGCGATGCCCGACTCGAACATCCGGATCGCGGAGAGCAGGTACGGGATCAGCAGCGCGTTGACCACGAAGCCGGAGCGGTCCTGGGCGCGGATCGCGTGCTTGCCCAGCACCTTCTCGGTGAAGACCTGCGCGCGGCTCAGGGTGCCCTCGGAGGTGGTGAGCGCCGGGATCAGCTCGACCAGCTTCTGCACCGGGGCCGGGTTGAAGAAGTGGATGCCGATGACGTGGTCCGGGCGGGACGTGGCCACGGCCAGCTTCACCAGCGGGATGGAGGAGGTGTTCGACGCCAGGATCGCGTCGGGGCGGGTCACCACCTGGTCGAGCACCTGGAAGATCTCCGTCTTCACCTGCTCGTTCTCGACGACGGCCTCGATCACCAGGTCACGGTCGGCGAACTCGCCGAGGTCCGTGGTGAAGGTCAGCCGGGCCTGCGTGGCCTCCAGCTCCTCCTCACCGATCTTGCCGCGCTCCGCCGCCTTCGACAGGGAGTTGAACAGCCGGGTACGGCCGATCTCCAGGGCTTCGCCGGTGGTCTCGGCGACCTTGACGTCCAGCCCGGAACGGGCGCACACCTCGGCGATACCCGCGCCCATCTGACCGCAGCCCACCACTCCGACGCGTTCGATGTCGGTCACATCGTCCCTTTCGCTACTGCTTACGGCTGTGGCAGGGTGCCGGGTCCCGGCGCCTGCTCCGTTCGTGCACGTTACTCCGAAGTATCGATGATCGATCGCGGGGGTGGGGCATCCTGGCCGGGCGACCCGCCCTGACCAGGCGGTTCCGGGACGATCGTGGCAGATGTCGCCGCAGCGGAGGCAAGGGGGCGAGGGTGCGGGTGTCACGCAGGGGCTTCGCGGCGGCGGGGCTGGCCGCGCTGGCGACGACGACGCAGGGGTCCGCCGCACCGCGGCCCGCGCCGCACGCGGGCACGGCGGGCGGGCCGGGGCGTGGAGGCACGGCGGGCGGTGAGATGCGGGGCATGTGGGTGGCCACCGTCACCAACCGGGACTGGCCGTCCCGGCCCGGGCTGAGCGCCGACCGGCAGCGCGCCGAACTGCTCGCCCACCTCGACGCCGCCGTCCGCGCCCGCCTCGACACGGTGATGCTGCAGGTGCGGCCCACGGCCGACGCGCTGTGGCCGTCACCGCACGAGCCGTGGTCGCAGTACCTCACCGGCACGCAGGGCGCCGACCCGGGCTGGGACCCGCTCGGCACGGCGGTCGTCGAGGCGCACGCCCGCGGGCTGCAGCTGCACGCCTGGTTCAACCCGTACCGGGTCGCCGTGCACGCCGACCCCACGCGGCTCGCCGCCTCCCACCCGGCGCGCCGCAACCCCGGCTGGGTGATCCCGTACGGCGGGAAGCTGTACTACGACCCGGGGCTGCCCGAGGTCCGGGCGTTCGTGCGGGAGGCGATGCTGGACGCGGTGCGGCGCTACCCGGTCGACGGGGTCCACTTCGACGACTACTTCTACCCGTACCCGGTGGCCGGGCAGACCTTCGACGACGACGCCGCCTACGACCGGTACGGGGCCGCCTTCCCGGACCGCGCGGCCTGGCGGCGGGACAACGTCGACCGGCTGGTCCACGAGACGGCCGAGGCGCTCCGGACGATCCGCCCCGGCACCCGCTTCGGCATCAGCCCCTTCGGGGTGTGGCGCAACGCCGACGTCGACGCGCGGGGGTCCGACACCCGCGCGGGCGTGCAGTCGTACGACGACCTGCACGCGGACACGCGGAAGTGGGCGCTGGAGAACTGGATCGACTACATCTGCCCGCAGCTGTACTGGAACATCGGCTTCGCCGCGGCCGACTACGCGAAGCTGCTGCCCTGGTGGGCCGACGTCGTACGCGGCTCGGGCACGCGGCTGTACGCGGGGGAGGCGCTGTACAAGGCGGGGGACCCGGCGCAGCCGGCTGCCTGGCAGGACCCCGCCGAACTGTCCCGTCACCTCACGCTGGCGAGGCGGTACCCCGAGGTGCGGGGGCACGTGTTCTTCGCGGCGCGCGAGGTGACGGCCGATCCGGTCGGGGCGATGGCACGGGTGGTGGCCGACCACTACGGCCGGCCCGCCGGGCCCCCGTCCTGATCAGTGCCGAGTCACGACCTCCCGGTGCCGGATCTCGGTGTCGGGGCCGGGGGAGCAGATGCCCTCGTGCCCGTCCTCGAACCGGACCCGGTACGGCGGGTCGCCGTCCCGGCCGAGCACTTCGACGATCTCGCCGACCTTGTCGTGCTGGCCGACCACCCTGCCGTGCTGGACAAGACGGTCACCCACGGTTGCGCGCATCGTCGCCTCCTCACCTGACGGGAGCAGCGGTCCATGCTCCTACGAGTCTACGGCGGGAGACCCACGACGGCAGTGGTCCGACGTCGTCGCCGGGGGCTGCGGCCGGGCCCGACCTCCCTCGGCGGGAGCGCGCCCCGGACGTCCCGCCCGGCCCGGGCCGTGTCACGTCCTGTTCGGCCGGCCGCGTCCGCGGACTAACCCCTCGCCCGCTGTGTCACCGCGATGCACACCAGGACCGCCACCGCCGTGAGCGGTGCCGCCAGGGGGAGGTGTTCACCCAGGAGGAAGACCGACCAGAACAGGGTCAGCAGGGGCTGGGCGAGCTGGAGTTGGCTGGCCTTCGGGATGCCGATGGACGCCATGCCCCGGTACCAGACGATCAGGCCGAGGAACTGGGAGCCCGCCGCCACCCACAGCAGGCCGGTCACGCTGTGCGCGGTGAGGTGGACCGGTTCCGCGGTCAGGGCCACCGCGGCCACCGGCACCGTGAGCGGCAGGCACAGCACCAGCGCCCAGCCGATGACCTGCCAGCCCGGCATGGCGCCGGCCAGCCGGCCGCCCTCGGTGTAGCCGGCCGCGCAGATCAGCAGGGCGCCGAAGAGGTACAGGTCCGCCGTCGTCAGCGCGCCCCCGCTCTGCTGCACGGTGAACGCCACCACTGCCGCCGCGCCGGCGAGGGCGGCCGCCCAAAAGGTGCGCGAGGGGCGTGAGCCCGTCCGCAGGGACGAGAGAAGGGCCGTGGTGAGCGGCAGCAGGCCGACGACGACCGCGGCGTGCGCCGTCGTGGACGTCTGCAGTGCCAGCGTGGTCAGCATGGGGAAACCGAGCACCACCCCCGCCGCGACCACCGCGAGCCCCGCCCAGTGGCGGCGGGCGGGGAGCGGGACGCGCAGGGCCAGCAGACAGCCCCCGGCGATCACCGCCGCGAGCACGCTGCGCACCGCCACCAGCGACCAGGGGCCGAAGCCCTCCAGTCCCCAGGCGGTGGCGGGGAAGGTCAGGGAGAAGGCGACCACCCCGAGGGCGGCCTGGAGGGTGCCGAAGCCACGGCCGCGCGGGGGAGCGGGAACTGCTATCGGAACCGTGGCAGTAGCGCTACTCTGTGCTCTCATGCAAGAGAGTAGCAGCGTCGGTGAACTGGCGGAACAGCTCCGACAGGAGCTGGACCGCTACTCTGCCGGTGAGAAGCTCCCGTCCAGCCGCGCCCTCGTCGAGCGGTTCCGGGTCAGCCCCGTGACCGTCTCCCGGGCCCTGGCGCGACTGGCCGCCGAGGGACTGGTCGTCACCCGGCCCGGCGCCGGCGCCTTCCGTGCCGCGCCCCGCACACCGGCCGCCCCCACCGGTGACAGCTCCTGGCAGGAGGTCGCCCTCAGCGCCGACGGCGCCGCCGACCTCGTACCGCGCTCGGTCGACGCGTCCGGCGTCCTCGTCTCGCTCGCCGCCCCCGCACCCGGGGTGATCGAGTTCAACGGCGGCTATCTGCACCCCTCGCTCCAGCCCGAACGCGCCATGGCGGCCGCGCTGGCCCGCGCCGGACGCAGGCCCGGAGCGTGGGGCCGCCCGCCCATGGAGGGACTGCCGGAGCTGCGCGAATGGTTCGCGCGTGCCATCGGCGGACCCGTGACGGCGGCCGGTGTGCTCGTCACCGCGGGCGGACAGTCCGCCCTCACCACCGCCCTGCGCGCCCTCGCCCCGCCCGGCGCGCCTGTCCTCGTCGAGTCGCCCACCTACCCCGGCATGCTGGCCATCGCCCGCGCCGCGGGACTCCGCCCGGTCCCCGTCCCGGTCGACGCCGACGGCGTACGGCCGTCCCTGCTCGCCGACGCCTTCCGCGCGACCGGCGCCCGCGTCTTCGTCTGCCAGCCCCTCTTCCAGAACCCCACCGGCGCCGTCCTCGCCCCCGGGCGGCGCGCCGAGGTGCTGCGCATCGCCCGGCAGGCCGGCGCGTTCGTCGTCGAGGACGACTTCGTACGGCGGCTCGTGCACGAGGACGCGGGCCCGCTGCCGCGCCCGCTCGCCGCCGACGACCCCGACGGCGTGGTGGTGCACGTCAGCTCGCTGACCAAGGCCACCTCGCCCAGCTTCCGGGTGAGCGCTCTTGCCGCGCACGGCCCGGTGCTGGAGCGGCTGCGGGCCATCCAGATCGTCGACACCTTCTTCGTGCCGCGCCCGCTCCAGGAGGCCACCCTGGAACTCGTCGGCTCGGCCGCCTGGCCCCGCCACCTGCGCGCCGTCGCCACCGCCCTGCGCACCCGCCGCGACGCCATGACCGCGGCCCTCCGCCTCCAGCTGCCGGGCCTGGCCCTCCCGCACATCCCCTCCGGCGGCTACCACCTGTGGCTGCGCCTGCCCGACGGCGCGTCCGAGTCCGCCCTGACCGCCGCAGCCCTGCGCGCGGGTGTCGCCGTCACCCCCGGACGTCCCTACTTCAGCGCGGAACCGCCCGCCGGACACCTGCGCCTGAGCTTCGCAGCCGTGGCCGGCATCGGCGAGATCACGGAGGGTGTGCACCGGCTGCGCACGGCCTGGTCCCAGGTGGTGGGATAACGGCTCGACGCCCGCCGCCGCCGGCTGCCAGCATCGGCGCATGACTGCCGACTCCCGCCTCCCCGAGGGCTACGAGATCTCCACCGACCCCGCCCGCATCGACGGCGACACCGTGCACCGGTGGCTGTCCACCGACGCGTACTGGGCCCTCGGCCGTCCCCGCGAGACACAGGACAGGGCGATCGGCGGCTCGCTCAACTTCGGCGTGTACGACACGGTCACCGGCGCGCAGGTGGCGTACGCCCGTGTCATCACCGACCGGGCCACCTTCGCCTGGCTGTGCGACGTGTACGTGGACCCCGCCGTCCGCGGCAAGGGCCTCGGTACCGCGCTGGTCACCGCCGTACGAGAGGAAGTGCGCGAGTACGGCGTACGGCGCGTCCTGCTCGCGACGCACGACGCGCACGAGGTGTACGCGCCCCTCGGGTTCCGGCCACTGGAGCGGCCGGACCAGTGGATGGCGCTGCTTTTCGAGCAGTCGTGACGCCCGCTCCGGCGGGTGCGGAGGGCGGGATTGTTCCGTATGCCCTCGCCGGAGGGTGAGGGCCGCGCCACCATGCGTCATGGCCGGTCGGCACCTCTTGACCGGCCGACCCCGGCGGCTGACCATCGCCGCATGGCACTTCGGGTCACGTTCGTCGCCGCAGCGGGGAGCTCCACGGTGCTGTCCGAGCGCTTCGAGGACTCCCGGCCGCTGGACCAGGCCGGATGGAGCGAGGTGCAACGCGTCGCGCACGAACTGCTGCCCCTGGCCGCGGCCGACCTGCGCTACTGCTCCCCGGCCCCGCGCAGCCGCGCCACCGGGGAGGGACTCGGCTACGCGCCGCTCGTCCAGCTCGCCCTGCGCGACTGCGACATGGGGCGCTGGCGTGGACTGACCCTCGGCGAGGCGATGGCCCGCGAGCCGGAGGCGGTGGACGCCTGGCTCACCGACCCGGGGTCCACACCGCACGGCGGGGAGTCCTTGCTGGACTTCATCGGACGCGTCGGCGGCTGGCTGGACACGCGGCCCGCCGAGGACCACTGCCGGGTGGTCGCCGTGGCCGAGCCGTCCGTGATCCGCGCGGCGCTCGTCTACGCGCTCAAGGCGCCGCCCGCCACCTACTGGAACATCGACGTCCGCTCGCTGTCGACGATCAGCGTGGCCGGGCGGCCGGGCCGCTGGAGCCTGCGGCTGGACAGCGTCCCGGTCCAGCCCTTGCGCGCTTAACCTCCCATGGCGGGAGTTCGTGCGTACTCCGTGACGAGTTCCAGGTCCTTCGCCGGGCCGCGCACCCGCCAGACCGCGCGCCAGTGGTCCGCGTCCCGGACGGTGAACTCGCCCCGGTAGAGGTCCGCCGAGCAGGGGTGGTCGGCGATGTGCCGGCCGGACCTGAGGTCCAGGCCGTGGAAGAAGCGGCCGTCCGCGAACCGTACGTCCGCCGTGCCGTCGGGGCCGGACAGGAAGCGGAGCGTGCGCTCGGCGGGCCGGGTGACGCCCCGCCAGGTGAAGTCGCCGGACTCCCGCTGCAGCAGACCGTCGCCGTCCTCGAGCGGCTCGAACACCACGGTTCCGGTGAACCGCCCCTCGTCCCCGCTCGCCAGGTCCCGCACGACACGCTCGGCCCGCCAGGTGCCGGCCAGATACGCCGGCGCGTCGGGTACCGGCCAGAACTCACCCATGGCGTCCAGTCCTCCCGTGCTCCCCGGTGCCGCACGCCCCATTGACGTGCTCCTGCCCCCTCCCTATCTTGCCGTTCGAAGTGCTGCACAGCGTCCGACATATCGAACCACCGCCCCACTCCCCCCAAGAGCCGCGGAGTATCCATGTCACGCACCGCCCGGCACCGCACCCGCCGCAGAGCCGTCCTCACCGGCGCCGCCCTGCTGACGGCCACCGTCCTGCTGCCGGTCCCCGCCCACGCGGAGCCCGTCACCGACTACACGATCACCGTCGACACCGTCGCCCGTGGCCCGGCGATCGACGACACGATGTACGGCGTCTTCTTCGAGGACATCAACCGGGCCGCCGACGGCGGTCTGTACGCCGAACTCGTCCAGAACCGCTCGTTCGAGTACTCCACCGCCGACCACGCCTCCTACACGCCTCTGACCTCCTGGACCGTCTCCGGCACGGCCGAGGCGGCGGACGACGCCGGCCGGCTCAACGAGCGCAACCGCACCTACCTGTCCCTCGGCGCCGGCTCCTCCGTCACCAACGCCGGCTACAACACCGGCATCCGGGTCGAGCAGGGCAAGCGGTACGACTTCTCGGTGTGGGCCCGCGCCCGGGCGGGCGCCACTCTCACGGTCACGCTCAAGGACGCGGCGGGCGCCCTCGCCGACAGCCGCAAGGTGGCCGTGCGGGGCGGCTGGACGCAGTACAAGGCCGCGTTCACCGCGTCCCGCACCAGCAACCGCGGCCGTCTCACCGTGGCGACCTCCGCCGACGCGGCTCTGGACATGGTGTCGCTGTTCCCGCGCGAGACGTACAGGAACCAGCCCAACGGGCTGCGCAAGGACCTCGCCGAGAAGGTCGCCGCGCTGAAGCCCGGATTCCTCCGCTTCCCCGGCGGCTGCCTGGTCAACACCGGCTCCATGGAGGACTACAGCGAATCCTCCGGCTGGCAGCGCAAGCGCGCCTACCAGTGGAAGGACACCGTCGGTCCGGTCGAGGAGCGCGCCACCAACGCCAACTTCTGGGGCTACAACCAGAGTTACGGGCTCGGGTACTACGAGTACTTCCGCTTCGCGGAGGACGTCGGCGCGATGCCGCTCCCGGTCGTCCCCGCGCTCGTCACCGGCTGCGGCCAGAACGAGGCCACCGACGACGAGGCGCTGCTGGAGCGTCACATCCAGGACACCCTCGACCTGATCGAGTTCGCCAACGGCCCGAGGACGTCGAAGTGGGGCGGCCTGCGCGCCGAGATGGGCCACCCCAGGCCCTTCGGCCTCACCCACATCGCCGTCGGCAACGAGGAGAACCTGCCCCATGAGTTCTTCGCCCGCTTCCAGCGCTTCCGCGCCGCCGTCGAGGCGGAGCACCCGGGCATCACGGTGATCTCCAACTCCGGTCCGGACGACACCGGCACGGTCTTCGACACCGCCTGGCGGCTCAACCGCGAGGGCGGCGTCGACATGGTCGACGAGCACTACTACAACAGCCCGCAGTGGTTCCTCCGGAACAACGACCGCTACGACTCCTACGACCGGCAGGGCCCGAAGGTCTTCGTCGGCGAGTACGCCTCTCAGGGCAACGCCTGGAAGAACGCCCTGGCCGAGGCGGCGTACATGACCGGCCTCGAGCGCAACGCCGACGTCGTGAAGCTCGCCTCGTACGCGCCGCTGCTGGCCAACGAGGACTACGTGCAGTGGCGGCCGGACATGATCTGGTTCAACAACCGCGCCTCCTGGGGCTCGGCGAACTACGAGGTGCAGAAGCTGTTCATGAACAACGTCGGCGACCGCGTCGTCCCCTCGCGGGCGAGCACCACACCCGGCGTCAGCGGCCCCGTCACCGGAGCGGTCGGCCTCTCCACCTGGGCGACGAGCGCCGCCTACGACGACGTCGAGGTGACGGCTGCCGACGGCGCCACGCTGCTCAGCGACGACTTCTCGGCCGGCGCCGACCGCTGGCGTCACGTCGGCGGCGGCAGCTGGACCGTCCAGGACGGCCGCTACGTCCAGACCGACGAGACCGCCGAGAACACCCTGGTCACCGCGGGCGACCCCGAGTGGCGCGACTACGACCTGCGGGTCACGGCGGAGAAGCGGTCGGGCAAGGAGGGCTTCCTGATCGCCTTCGGCGTGAAGGACACCGGGAACTACTACTGGTGGAACCTGGGCGGCTGGAACAACACCCGCTCGGCGGTCGAGCAGGCCGTCGACGGCGGCAAGTCCACGCTGCTCTCCAAGCCCGGCTCGATCGAGACTGGTCGCGCCTACGACATCCGGGTCGAGGTGCGCGGCCGCCAGGTCACCCTGTTCCTCGACGGCGAGGAGTGGGGCAGCTTCACCGACGACAAGCCGGCCGAGCCGTTCCGTCAGGTCGTCACCGAGGACGCCCGCACCGGCGACCTGCTCCTCAAGGTCGTCAACGCCCAGCCGTCCGAGGCCCGCACCTCCGTCGGCCTCGGCTCGGCGCGCGTCTCCTCCCGCGCCCGGGTCACCACCCTGGCCGCCGACCCGGACGAGGTGAACACCGAGACGGACACCCCGGTCGCCCCGGTGACCTCGACGTTCCCAGGCGTGGCAGACAGGTTCACGTACACCTTCCCGCCGCACTCGGTGACGTTCATGAGGATCGGCCGGAGGTGACCACGCGGAACGCGTGACCCTCGGGGCCGGCCAGGACCGGCCCCGAGGGTTCGCCCGACCAGGCCGTGGGCGGTGAGGTGACCGGCGAGCGCGGAACTTCCGTCGCACACTCGGCCGACCGGCGGAGTTACGCCGTCGTGGCTGCTGTCCCGGTGGCCTCGACTGCGGACTTGAAGTCGGGGTGGACCCCGATCTGGTCGAGCCACACGTTCATCGCGTTGTAGCAATTGAACCTCTCGATCTTTCCGTCACGGAGGTACCAGAGGTCCGCCGCCGGCACGTCGATCCGGTTCCCGGTCGGTGGGATCTCGCCGGCCGGAGTCGGAAACCCTCCGAGATGCGTCCCCTGGATTCGCAACTCGACGGCGACGACATCACCGAACGCGTGTACCTCGAGCAGCTCACGGTGTACATCGGGGAACGAGCGGGCGAGGCCCGCGATCACCTGAGGGATCTGCTCCCCGCGGAAACTCTGCGAGGTCGACATGTCGTTGAACGACCCGTCCTCGGTGAACAAGGCCAGGAAACCGTCACCGTCGAGGACGTTCCCTTCCGCGAGCCGGTAAGCCTCGCGAACGGTCTTTTCGTTGCTTTCCATTTCTGCTCTCCTCTGAATTCCCCACACGCTCGAGATCCGCTCGCGCTTGTCTGCGATCGGCCCTCCCCGGCTGTCGTAACGATAATAGTTACGGCAGATGGTCGCAACTTACACTGTTACGACGATGTTGTCGTAACATGGGGCGTTGCGACCGGAGGAGGGTCATGAGCGCCAACAGCAGGCTGACGATTGCCGCCCATGCGCTGGCCTGGATCGGTCTCTACCAGCGCCAGGGCCACGAGGTCGCCACCTCCGAGAAGATCGCAGCCAGCGCGAACACCAACCCCGTGGTGATCAGGCGGCTGCTCGGCGAACTGCGCAGGGCCGGGCTCGTGGAGTCCCGGCGGGGCGCGGGCGCGGGCTGGTCGCTGGCGCGCGAGCTGGGGTCGATCACCCTGCTCGACGTGTACGACGCAGTGGAACCCGGCCCGCTGTTCGCGATGCACCGCACCACCCCGGACCAGGGATGCGTGGTGGGTCACGGCATCCAGCCGGCGATGCGGGGCATCTACCAGGGCATCGAGGAGACCCTGCGGCGCGAACTGGCCCGCGTCACGCTCGAGAAGGTTCTCGAGGACGTACTCGCGACACCTCGCCGACCTCTCTGATCAGCTGGGCGACCCGGGCCGGTGCAGGGGTAGATCTCGCGGGGCTCCAGCATGCGGCACGCGGTGCCCTCCGGGTCCGCGACGACCGTCCGGGGAGGGCGTCGCCCTGGCCCACGTCCAGCGGTGTCACGCCGAGGTCCCGGAGACGTAGCGGCGTCAGGGCGGCGGCTCGCGGGCACCGCGTTGCATAAACGTGCAGGGAAACGTATAGTCATGCCATCCAGGAGGAGGGTTTTCCCATGGCGGTACGTGCGGCGGTGGCCGGAGCGAGCGGGTACGCGGGCGGTGAGCTGCTGCGTCTGCTCCTGACGCACCCCGAGGTCGAGATCGGCGCCCTGACCGGCAACTCCAACGCCGGACAGCGCCTGGGCGCGCTCCAGCCGCACCTGCTGCCGCTGGCCGACCGGGTGCTGGAGCCCACCACCCCCGAGGCGCTCGCCGGACACGACGTCGTCTTCCTCGCGCTGCCGCACGGCCAGTCCGCCGCCGTCGCCGAGCAGCTCGGCGACGAGGTCCTCGTGATCGACATGGGCGCCGACTTCCGGCTGAAGGACGCCGCCGACTGGGAGGCCTTCTACGGCTCCCCGCACGCCGGCACCTGGCCCTACGGCCTGCCCGAACTGCCGGGTGGCCGCGCCGCGCTGGAGGGGTCCAAGCGTGTCGCGGTGCCCGGTTGCTACCCCACCGCCGTCTCCCTCGCCCTGTACCCGGCCTACGCCGACGGGCTCGCCGAGGCCGAGGCCGTGGTCGTCGCCGCGTCCGGCACCTCCGGCGCGGGCAAGTCGCCCAAGCCGCACCTGCTGGGCAGCGAGGTCATGGGCTCCATGTCGCCGTACGGCGTGGGCGGCGGGCACCGGCACACCCCCGAGATGATCCAGAACCTCAGCGCGGCGGCCGGCGAGCGCGTCACCGTCTCCTTCACGCCCACCCTGGCGCCGATGCCCCGCGGCATCCTCGCCACCTGCTCCGCGAAGGCGAAGCCCGGCGTCACCGCCGAGTCCGTGCGCGCCGCCTACGAGAAGGCGTACGCCGACGAACCGTTCGTGCGCCTCCTCCCCGAGGGACAGTGGCCCGCCACCGCCTCCGTGTACGGCTCCAACGCCGTCCAGGTGCAGGTCGCCCACGACCCGGCCGCCGGCCGGATCGTCGTGATCAGCGCCATCGACAACCTCACCAAGGGCACCGCGGGCGGTGCCGTCCAGAGCATGAACATCGCCCTGGGTCTCGACGAGACCACCGGGCTTTCGACGATCGGAGTCGCGCCGTGAGCGACGCGCGTGCAGCCACCGGGCCGCAGGTGATCACGATGCCCGCACCTCTGCGCGGCACGGGCGGCCGAGACATCAGCCGCTTTCGCGGCGGGGCGAACGAGGAGACACAGTGAGTGTGACGGCAGCAAAGGGATTCACGGCGGCGGGCATCGCCGCCGGGATCAAGGAGAACGGCAACCCCGACCTGGCCCTCGTGGTCAACGACGGCCCCCGCCGCGCCGCCGCCGGCGTCTTCACCTCCAACCGCGTGAAGGCCGCGCCGGTGCTCTGGTCCGAGCAGGTCCTCAAGAGCGGTCAGCTCGCCGCCGTCGTCCTCAACTCCGGCGGCGCCAACGCCTGCACCGGCCCCAAGGGCTTCCAGGACACCCACGCCACCGCCGAGAAGGCCGCCGAGGTGCTCGGCGTCGGCGCCGGCGAGGTCGCCGTCTGCTCGACGGGCCTCATCGGCGTCCTGCTCCCCATGGACAAGCTGCTCCCCGGCGTCGAGACCGCCGCCGCCCAGCTCTCCGAGCACGGCGGCGAGAAGGCCGCCATCGCCATCAAGACCACGGACACCGTCCACAAGACCTCCGTGGTCACCAAGGACGGCTGGACGGTCGGCGGCATGGCCAAGGGCGCGGGCATGCTCGCCCCCGGCCTCGCCACCATGCTCGTCGTCCTCACCACCGACGCCGACGTCGACGGCGCGACCCTGGACAAGGCGCTGCGCGCCGCCACCAAGGTCACCTTCGACCGCGTCGACTCCGACGGCTGCATGTCCACCAACGACACCGTGCTGCTGCTCGCCTCCGGCGCCAGTGGCGTCACCCCGGAGTACGAGGAGTTCGCGGAGGCGGTGCGGCAGGTCTGCGACGACCTCGGCGGCCAGCTCATCCGTGACGCCGAGGGCGCCAGCAAGGACATCAAGGTCGAGGTCGTGAACGCCGCCACCGAGGACGACGCCGTCGAGGTGGGCCGCTCCATCGCCCGCAACAACCTCCTCAAGTGCGCGATCCACGGCGAGGACCCCAACTGGGGCCGCGTGCTCTCCGCGATCGGCACGACCAAGGCCGCCTTCGAGCCCGACCGGCTCAACGTCGCCATCAACGGCGTCTGGGTGTGCAAGAACGGCGGGGTCGGCGAGGACCGCGACAAGGTCGACATGCGCTACCGCGAGGTGCACATCGTCGCCGACCTGTCCGCCGGCGACGCCACCGCCACGATCTGGACCAACGACCTCACCGCCGACTACGTCCACGAGAACAGCGCCTACTCCTCATGACCGTCACCCGTAAGCACACCGCGCTGCCCAAGGCGCAGATCCTCATCGAGGCGCTGCCCTGGCTGACCCGGCACCACGGCAAGACCGTCGTCATCAAGTTCGGCGGCAACGCCATGGTCGACGAGGAGCTGAAGGCCGCCTTCGCGCAGGACGTCGTCTTCCTGCGGCACGCCGGACTGAAGCCCGTCGTCGTGCACGGCGGGGGTCCGCAGATCAGCCGCGCGCTGGAGACCCACGGCATCGTCAGCGAGTTCAAGGCCGGCCTGCGCGTCACCACCGAGGACGCCATGGACGTCGTCCGCATGGTGCTCGCCGGGCAGGTCCAGCGCGAGCTGGTCGGCCTGCTCAACCGGCACGGCCCGCTCGCCGTCGGCCTCACCGGCGAGGACGCCCACACCCTCACCGCCACCAAGCACCAGCCCGAGATCGACGGCGAACCGGTCGACATCGGGCGGGTCGGCGAGATCACCGAGATCGACACGGGCGCGATCGAGGCCCTGCTCGCCGACGGCCGCATCCCGGTCGTCTCGTCGATCGCCCGCTCCCAGGACGACCACCATGTCTACAACGTCAATGCTGATACGGCGGCTGCGGCACTCGCTGCTGCACTGGGCGCCGAAACCCTCATGGTCCTCACGGACGTCGAGGGACTCTACGAGGACTGGCCGAACAGCGACGAGGTGATCAGCCGTCTCACCGCGTCCCAGCTCGAGAAGCTCCTGCCGGAGCTGTCCTCGGGCATGGTGCCCAAGATGGAGGGCTGCCTGCACGCCGTGCGGGGCGGTGTGAACACCGCCCGCGTCATCGACGGCCGGGTCCAGCACTCGATCCTGCTGGAAATCTTCACGGACGAGGGCATCGGCACCATGGTCGTGCCCGACGAACAGGGGGAGTCGTGAGCAACGCGGAACTGACCGCCCGGTGGCAGGGCGCACTGATGAACAACTACGGCACGCCCCGCCTCCCCCTCGTGCGCGGCGAGGGACAGCGGCTCTGGGACGCCGACGGCAAGGAGTACCTCGACTTCGTCGGCGGCATCGCCACCAACGCCCTCGGCCACGGCCACCCGGCGATCGTCGAGGCCGTCACCCGGCAGATCTCCTCCCTCGGCCACATCTCCAACCTCTTCCTCGCCGAGCCGACCGTCGCCCTCGCCGAGCGGCTGCTCCAGCTCTTCGGCCGGGACGGCAGGGTCTTCTTCTGCAACTCCGGCGCCGAGGCCAACGAGGCCGCCTTCAAGATTGGCCGGCTCACCGGACGCCCCCACGTCGTCGCGACCGAGGGCGCCTTCCACGGCCGCACCATGGGGGCCCTCGCGCTCACCGGGCAGACCGGCAAGCGGGAGCCCTTCCTGCCGCTGCCCGGGGACGTCACCCACGTGCCGTTCGGCGACGCCCAGGCGCTGGACGCGGCCGTCACCGAGGACACGGCCCTCGTCATCCTCGAACCCATCCAGGGCGAACTCGGCGTGGTCGTCCCGCCGACGGGCTACCTCAAGGCGGCCCGCGCCATCACGGCCGCCAAGGGCGCGCTGCTCGTGCTGGACGAGGTGCAGACCGGCGTCGGCCGGACCGGCGACTGGTTCGCCTACCAGGCCCACGAGGGCGTCCTGCCGGACGTCGTCACCCTCGCCAAGCAGCTCGGCGGCGGACTGCCGCTCGGCGCCACCGTCGCCTTCGGGCGCGCCGCCCAGCTGCTCCGGCCCGGTCATCACGGCACGACCTTCGGCGGCAACCCGGTCGCCTGCGCCGCCGGACTCGCGGTGCTCGACACCATCGCAGGCGACGGACTGCTGGAGAACGCCAAGCGGCAGGGCGAGAAGCTGCGCGAGGGGATCGAGGGCCTCGGGCACGCCTTGATCGGCCACGTCCGGGGAGCGGGCCTGCTCCTGGGTATCGTGCTCACCGAGCCGCTCGCGCCCCAGGCGCAACAGGCGGCTCAGGACGCCGGGTTCCTCGTGAACGCCGCCGCCCCCGACGTCGTGCGGCTCATGCCGCCGCTGAACCTCGGGGACGACGCGGTGGCCGCGTTCCTCGGGGCGCTGCCCGGCATCCTGGACGCCGCCGGACGCGCGGGTGGGGAAGGACGATCCGGAGAATGAGACGACGATGAGCCAGGAGCAGGACCAGGGGCGTACGGCGGGTCAGGGCGGGCAGGCCGGTCCTGCCGTGCCGCAGACCCGTACCGCGCGGCACCGCCGGATCGTGGACATCCTCAACCGGCAGCCGGTGCGGTCGCAGAGCCAGCTCGCGAAGCTGCTCGCCGACGACGGGCTGAGCGTCACCCAGGCGACGCTCTCCCGGGACCTCGACGAGCTGAACGCGGTGAAGATCCGCAACAACGACGGGGATCTGATCTACGCAGTGCCGAGCGAGGGCGGGTTCCGCACGCCGCGGGCGCCGCTGGGGGAGTCGGCGAAGGAAGAGCGGATGCGGAGGCTCTCGCAGGAGCTGCTGATCTCCGCGGAGGCCTCCGCGAATCTGGTCGTGCTCCGGACGCCTCCGGGGGCCGCGCAGTTCTTGGCCTCTGCCATTGATCAGGCCGAGTTGCACGACATCCTCGGCACCATCGCCGGGGACGACACGTTGTTGCTGATCAGCAGGGAGCCCACGGGTGGGCAGGCGTTGGCCGATCATTTGCTGCGGTTGGCCCAGAACGGGGGCTGAGGGGGCTGGTCGTGCGCCCCCGCCGCCTGCGGGCGCTCGTGTCGCAGGGCGGCACGGGTGGGCGCAGGCGGCACTCCCCAGCGGACCTGTGCTTCACCCCCGTACGGCCACCGGGGTGCCGGGACCTGTTGCACACCGGGTGCGGGCCGCACGTGGCTGGTCGCGCAGTTCCCCGCGCCCCTTACGGGGCGCTCGTCAGCCCAGCCACTGGGCGAGGTTCGCCGTGCAGCGGACCTCGTCGCCCGCTGTGACCAGGAGGGCCTCCGTGTCGGGGAGGGCGTCCAGCCAGCGCAGGCCCTCCCGGGATCCCATCGCGAAGGCCGCCGTGGCCCAGCAGTCCGCCCAGGTCAGGCGGGGGGCGACCACCGTCACCGCGACCAGGTCGGTCACCGCGGAGCGGCCCGTACGCGGGTCGACGATGTGGTCGCCGCGCTCCGCCGTGCCGGACGTGGCCACCGCCAGCTCCCGCGCCCCGGCGGCGGATACCACCGCGGCGAGGCCACCCGGGCGCAACGGGTCCGACACGCCGACCCGCCAGGGCCGGCCCGTGCCCGGTGAGCCGAGCAGCTGGACGTCGCCGCCGCCGTTGACGCTCACCCCCGACGCCCCGGCCGCCAGGAGCCGGCGGGCCGCGCGTTCGGTGGCCCAGCCCTTGACGATGCCGGTCGGGTCGAGCCGGCCCCGGTAGCGCGTGCTGAACCAGCCGTCGCTGACCCGCTCCGCCTCCGCGGCCAGCTCCAGCACCTCGGCGACCTCGGCGGCGCACTGCCCGACGTCCAGCTCGCCGCGCGCGAGACGCGAGATCTGGGTGTCCTCGCGGTAGGTGCTGAACACCTCGTCCACCCGGAGCAGTCCGGCGGCGGCCTCCTCCAGCGCCGCGCGCACCGCGCCGGGTTCCCCGCCGCGGACGTCGAGGGAGAAGACGGTCCCCATCGTCTCCACCACGCGACGCTCCGCGGCGGGCGCCTCAACGGGTTCCGTCACCGTGTCAGCCACCGGCCTTGTCCAGGGCCGACTGGAGGGACTCCTTATAGCCGGCGCTGGTGTAGGTGGCGCCGGACACGGCGTCGATGTCCGCGGTGCCGGCCTGCACCGCCGCCTGGTTCAGCTTCGGCACGGCGTCGGAGGTGACCTGGTCGCTCTGGCCGCCCTTGGGTGCCTGGACGGCCTCGGCCTTGGTGATCCTGCCGCCGCTGACGGTGATCCGTACCTGCACCGGGCCGTACTGGGTCTGCGCGGCCTCACCGGTGACCGTCCGCGCCTGGGCCGCGTCGCCGCCGCCCGTGCCGGCGGGCGCGGAGGCGCGCGCCTTGTCCAGGGCCGACTGGAGGGACTCCTTGTAGCCGGCGCTGGTGTAGGTCGCGCCGGACACGGCGTCGATGTCCGCGCCCTGCGCCTGCACGGCCGCCTGGTTGAGCCTGGGCACGGCGTTGGAGGTGACCTGGTCGCTCTGGCCGCCCTTGGGCGCCTGGACGGCCTCGGCCTTGGTGATCCTGCCGCCGCTGACGGTCAGCCGCACCTGCACCGCCCCGTACTGGGTCCGAGCCGCGTCGCCGGTGACCGTGCCGTCCCCGATGGGGCGGGCGCCGCCCTGCACGGACTCCGCCGCGGGCGGGGCGCCACCCGCCGCCTCGGCCGACCCCGGGTCGGACGCGGGTTTCAGCGACAGCAGCAGCACGATCCCGGAGACGGTGGCGGCGGTCGCCAGAACGGCGCGCCGGACGGGGTGACTCTTCCTCATCGCTTCTCAAGCTCCTGACGGGTACGGGCGACCGGGGCCGACGGCCCGCCGCTCACATCTCGAACGACTCGTGGTGGATCCGGCGCGCGGGGACCCCGGCGTCCCGCAGGGCCGCGTACACCTGCTGGGCGAACCCGGGCGGCCCGCACATGAAGACGTCGTGGCGGTCGACGTCGGGGATCTTGCGCCGCAGGCTCTCCGCCGAGATGTCCGGGCGTTCCCCGTCGGGGCTGTTCACCGCGTACATCAGCCGGGCGCCCCGCTCGTCGGCGATCTTCGCCAGCTCGCCCCACAGCGCCAGGTCCTGCGTGCTGTTCGCCCGGTACAGCAGGGTGATGTCGCCGGAGGCGCCGGGCAGCGTCTCGAACAGGGCGCGCATCGGGGTGATGCCCACGCCGCCCGCGACCAGCAGCACCTTGCCGCGGCTGCGGCGCTGCGCGGTCAGCGCCCCGTAGGGGCCCTCCGCCCACACCCGGGTGCCGGGCTCCAGCTCGCGCAGCCGGGAGCTGTGGTCGCCGATCGCCTTGACGGTGATCCGCAGCATGTCCGGGCGGGGCGCGGCGGACAGCGAGTACGGGTGGGAGCTGAACCGCATCCCGGGAGCGAGGAAGCGCCAGCGGAAGAACTGCCCGGCCTCGGCGCCCATCCGGTGCAGCCGGTGCCCGCCGATCAGCACCGACACGACGCCGGGCGTCTCCTCGATGACGGCCTGGACCCGCATCCGGTGCCGCAGGTTGAGCCGGACCGGGGTGAGGATCCGGTACCAGAGGACCAGCGCGGTCACGGCGCCGTAGAGGCCGTACCAGAAGGTCTTCGCGGACGGGGTGACGGCGAACTCGTTGCCGGTGGTGATCTGGTGCCAGAACGTCAGGAACACCGCCGCGTACGTCAGCAGGTGCACGTGGTACCAGCCGTCGTAGGGCAGCCGGCGCCGGACCGGGCCGATCGACAGGAAGGCGATCACCAGGAGCAGACCGGTGCCGATGGCGGCCTTGCCCATGTCGGGCAGCGTGTTGACGGAGGTGATCGTCTGCGACGCGATGTCGGCGAGGGACTTGCCGGCCTGCCGGGCGTAGCCCCACATGATCAGGAAGACGTGGGCGACGACCAGGCTGACGGTGTAGCGGCCGCTCATCGCGTGCCAGCGGGCGACCCGGTCCGAGCCGACCCGCCGTTCCAGCGCCGGCACCCGCGCCATCTGTAGCACGACCAGGGCCATCAGGTATCCGGCGAGCAGACCGGTGATCCGGCCGGCGGCGATGATCTTCCCGGTGGTGTCCGCGATGGACGGCGTGCTCGTCCACCAGAGCCACAGCACGGCCACCGCGCCCGCACCCACGGCGAGCAGCAGCGGAACCGCGGGGGAGCGGCGCGGACGGATGCGGCGCATCGTCTGGCGGCGGGCGGCACGGCCGCCGGCGAGCGTGGTGGTCACGGTTCCTCCGTGGGACTCGGCCCTTGGCCCTCACATACGTGCCGCCACGCCGGAGTGTTCAGCGAAAACCGTGGATTCGCCGCCTGTTTCAGTAGCGGGTGATCGCGGTGCGCCCGCCGGTGGTGCCGATCGCGAGGTGCGGGGCCCGGGCGGGGTTCGCCCAGCGCAGGATCTCGCGCATCGCGTTCTTCGGCACGGACACGCAACCCGCGGTGGCGCCGCGCCCGTTGACGTGCAGGAAGATGCCGGCGCCCCGGCCGCGCACCGGACGGCGGTAGTTGAAGTCCACGACCAGGGCGTGCGCGTACTGCGTGCGGTAGGTGATCAGGTGCTCGGCCCGGCTCGCCCGGCAGTCGGCGGCCCGGGGTTCGGTCCACCGGTTGTAGACGCGGGAGTCGTTGTCCTGGCACCACCAGGAGTTCTGCCGTACGGGCCGGTAGCTGAAGCGGGTGCCGGAGGGGGCCGCCTCGACGCCGAAGGCGTACGGCAGGCCGTACAGCCCGGTGGGGGTGGTGTGGGTGCCCTGCCTGCGGGTCGTGCCCTCGGCTAGCCCGTTCGCGCCGAAGCGGGCCTTCGCGGAGCCGGCCGCCACCCATCGTCCGCCCTTGCGGTCCCACCAGGTGACCGTGCCGGTGGTGGACCCGGTCCGCGCCGCCACCGCCGTGATCAGCTGCGTGCCGCCCCCGGTGTCCGCCATCCGCTCCGGCAGCGGCGACGCGGGGCGTTGCGCCGTGCCGAGCGAGAGCAGGGCCAGGGGTACGAGGACGGCGACGGGGACACGACGTGGGCGCATGGCTCACATGCTGGACGGGGGCAGCGGCAACGGCAGCCCGGGAAGTCCGTCCAGGCTCGTCGCGACGTGCTCCTTCTTGGTGAAGTAGGCGTCCAGGGAGGCGTCGTCCTCCCTGGCGAACCGCCTCTCGTGCAGGTCCCGCTCGCCCTCGTACGCCATGTAGGGCACGGCGTAGCCGCAGGTGTCCCGGATCAGGTCGGCACGGACGACCACGACCGCGCGCAGCCCGTGGCTCCACGGGTCGATGCCGGGGAAGTGGGCGAGCAGTTCCTTGAACCGCGGGTCGTCGCGGAAGACGGGCTCCCCGCGCCCGTGCACGCGCACGATGTTCGGCGGGCCCTGGAAGGCGCACCACATCAGGGTGATCCGGCCGTTCTCCCGGAGGTGGGCGACGGTCTCGGCGTTGGACCCCGCGAAGTCCAGGTAGGCGACGGTGAGGTCGTCCAGGACCGCGAAGGAGCCCTTGAGCCCCTTGGGGGAAAGGTTGACCGTGCCGTCGGCGGACAGGGGAGCGGTGGCGGTGAAGAAGACCGGCTGCTCCTCGATGAAGGTGCGGAGCCGCCCGTCGATGCGCTCATACGTTTTTCCCATGTCCACCGATTATCCGGGCAGATCTTTCGCCTGTCTAAGCATTTGACGGTCCCGTACGGGGTGGAAGAGACCGTGGCCGCCCCGGCCGGCGCTTGAACGGGGCGGCCACAGCGCCTGTCACGTCACTTGGTGAGCGTGCAGGCGGCGAGGGGGGCGAGACCGGCCGGGCGCTCGGCGGCGCGGCCTATGGAGAGGGCGATGCGGTCGATGGCGGCGGCGCGCTTGTCCTCGAGGGGGCCGAGGATGGCGTTCCGGACGAAGTTCGGGCCGCCCTGGCCGACGGTGTCGACCAGCCGCTTGTTCGCCTCGGCGATCTGCTGGTCGAGCTGCTGCAGGTTGCGGGTGACCTCGGCCTGGGCGGAGGCGGGGACCGCGGGG
This sequence comes from Streptomyces sp. GB4-14, assembly GCF_022696125.1. NCBI lineage: Bacteria > Bacillati > Actinomycetota > Actinomycetes > Kitasatosporales > Streptomycetaceae > Streptomyces > Streptomyces sp. GB4-14. Next base: position 5,518,977 of record NZ_RZHO01000002.1, read on the forward strand.
AGCCGCGAGGCGACGTCCGGGCAGGAGACCGTGCCTGCGCCGGAGGCGTCCCCGCCCTGACCGGCGCCCGTGTCACCGCCGCCCGCGCCCGTGTCGCCGCCCATGTCCTCGGCGGGCGGCGCGGAGGCGCCGGCGCCGCCGGTCTCCTCCTGGCCCGGAGCAGCCGGGGCGCCCTGCGCGTCGAGCGAGCACGCGGCCAGGGCGTCCAGGCCGGCGGGGCGGTCGGCGGTGCGGCCTATGGCGGTGGCGATGCGGTTGACGGTGGCGACCCGCTTGTCCTCGAGCGGGCCGAGGATGGCGTTCCGGACGAAGTTCGGGCCGCCCTGGCCGACGGTGTCGACCAGTCGCTTGTTCGCCTCGGCGATCTGCTGGTCGAGCTGCTGCAGGTTGCGGGTGACCTCGGCCTGGGCGGAGGCGGGGACCGCGGGGAGCCGCGAGGCGACGTCCGGGCAGGAGACCGTGCCGGGTCCGGCCAGGGTCCTGGCGTCCGCGCCGCCGCCGTCGGACGACTCGCCCGCGAGCGCGGTGCCCGCGATCACGGCGCCGGTCAGTGCCACCGCGGCGGCGCCGCCGGCCAGGCCGACACGGCGCTTGTTGTACTTCGGAAGAGCCCTGGACATGCGAATGCCTCACTCGGGGTCGGGTGTGTCTCGGGTGGAGCGACGCGGCGCCTGCGTCCGGCGAGTCATACGCGCAAGCGGTTTCCCGCGTTCAACTTCCGTGCGAAACAGCTGCGGTGCGGTCCCGGCAGACGCCCCGCGACCAGGGGAATTGACGAATCATGCGGACTCCTGCATACTCATGCATGTCAGCGAATGCACTGTGAGGAGAAACCCGTGACCGAGCGCGTCGTACTCGCCTACTCAGGCGGTCTGGACACCTCCGTCGCCATCGGCTGGATCGCCGAGGAGACGGGCGCCGAGGTCATCGCCGTTGCGGTCGACGTCGGCCAGGGCGGCGAGGACCTGGACGTCATCCGCAAGCGCGCGCTCGCCTGCGGTGCCGTCGAGGCCGAGGTCGCGGACGCCAAGGACGAGTTCGCCGAGGAGTACTGCCTCCCGGCGATCAAGGCCAACGCCCTCTACATGGACCGCTACCCGCTGGTCTCCGCGCTGTCCCGGCCGACGATCGTCAAGCACCTCGTCGCCGCCGCGCAGAAGCACGGCGCCACCACCGTCGCCCACGGCTGCACCGGCAAGGGCAACGACCAGGTCCGCTTCGAGGCCGGCATCGTCGCCCTCGCCCCCGACCTGAAGTGCATCGCCCCGGTCCGCGACTATGCGATGACCCGTGACAAGGCCATCGCCTTCTGCGAGGCCAAGGGCCTGCCGATCGCCACCACCAAGAAGTCCCCGTACTCCATCGACCAGAACGTCTTCGGACGCGCCGTCGAGACGGGCTTCCTCGAGGACATCTGGAACGCGCCCATCGAGGACGTCTACGAGTACACGCAGAACCCGGCCGTGCCCCGGGAGCCCGACGAGGTGATCATCACCTTCAAGGAGGGCGTCCCGGTCGCCGTCGACGGCAAGCCCGTCACCGTCCTCCAGGCCATCCAGCAGCTCAACGAGCGCGCCGGCGCCCAGGGCATCGGCCGGATCGACATGGTCGAGGACCGTCTCGTCGGCATCAAGTCCCGCGAGGTCTACGAGGCCCCCGGCGCGATCGCCCTGATCACCGCCCACCAGGAGCTGGAGAACGTCACGGTCGAGCGCGAGCTGGCCCGCTACAAGCGGCAGGTCGAGCAGCGCTGGGGCGAGCTCGTCTACGACGGCCAGTGGTTCTCCCCGCTGAAGCGCGCCCTCGACGGCTTCATCGCCGAGGCCAACCAGCACGTCAACGGCGACATCCGGATGACGCTGCACGGCGGCCGCGCCGTCGTCACCGGCCGGCGCTCGGAGTCGTCCCTGTACGACTTCAACCTGGCCACCTACGACACGGGCGACACCTTCGACCAGGCCGCGGCCAAGGGCTTCATCGACATCTACAGCCTGTCGTCGAAGATCGCGGCCAAGCGCGACCTCGCCTGAGCGCCGCGGCGCCTGACGACCCCTCACACGCACTAGCCTGACAGCCGCCTCCTCACACGTCCGTGAGGAGGCGGCGGCACATCCGGAACCCTCGAGGAGCACGCAGTGAGCAGCAACAGCGGTGACGTCCGGCTCTGGGGCGGCCGTTTCGCCGACGGTCCCGCCGAGGCCCTGGAGAAGCTGTCCGCGTCCGTCCACTTCGACTGGCGGCTGGCCCCCTACGACATCGCCGGCTCCCGCGCCCACGCGCGCGTGCTCCATCAGGCGGGGCTGCTCACCGAGGACGAGCTGACCCGCATGCTCGAAGGACTCGACCAGCTCGAGGCCGACGTCGCCTCCGGCGCCTTCACCGGCACCATCGCCGACGAGGACGTCCACACCGCCCTGGAGCGCGGCCTGCTGGAGCGGCTCGGCCCGGACCTCGGCGGCAAGCTGCGCGCCGGACGGTCCCGGAACGACCAGGTCGCCACCCTCTTCCGGATGTACCTGCGCGACCACGCCCGCGTCATCGGCGGTCTGATCGCCGACCTCCAGGACGCCCTGATCGGGCTCGCCGAGGCCCACCCGGACGTCGCGATGCCCGGCCGCACCCACCTCCAGCACGCCCAGCCGGTGCTCTTCGCCCACCACGTGCTCGCGCACGTGCAGTCCCTCTCCCGGGACGCCGAGCGGCTGCGCCAGTGGGACGAGCGGACCGCCGTCTCCCCGTACGGCTCCGGCGCCCTCGCGGGCTCCTCCCTCGGCCTGGACCCGGAGGCGGTCGCCAAGGACCTCGGCTTCGAGCACGGCAGCGCCGGCAACTCCATCGACGGCACGGCCTCCCGCGACTTCGTCGCCGAGTTCGCCTTCATCACCGCGATGATCGGCGTGAACGTCTCCCGGATCGCCGAGGAGATCATCATCTGGAACACGAAGGAGTTCTCCTTCGTGACCCTGCACGACGCCTTCTCCACCGGCTCGTCGATCATGCCGCAGAAGAAGAACCCGGACATCGCCGAGCTGGCGCGCGGCAAGTCCGGCCGTCTCATCGGCAACCTCACCGGTCTGATGGCCACCCTCAAGGCCCTCCCGCTCGCGTACAACCGCGACCTCCAGGAGGACAAGGAGCCGGTCTTCGACTCCATCGACCAGCTGGAGGTCCTGCTGCCGGCGTTCACCGGGATGACGGCCACGCTCACCGTGCACCGCGAGCGCATGGAGGAACTGGCCCCCGCCGGCTTCTCCCTCGCCACGGACATCGCCGAGTGGCTGGTCCGCCAGGGCGTGCCCTTCCGCGTCGCCCACGAGGTGGCCGGAGAGTGCGTGAAGGTCGCCGAGTCGGAGGGCAAGGAACTGGACGACCTCACGGACGAGCAGTTCGCGAAGATCTCCGCCCACCTCACCCCCGAGGTCCGCACGGTCCTCAACGTCCCCGGCGCCCTGGCCTCCCGCAACGGCAGGGGAGGCACGGCCCCGAGCGCGGTCGCGGTCCAGCTCGCGGAACTGAAGGAGAACGTGGCGCTCCAGCACAAGTGGGCCACTGCGAAGAAGCAGTAGGTCAAGCGCCCCGAAGGGGCGCGGGGAACGGCGCGCCCAACCCCGACGCCGCCGCACGCACCGCGCCCCCCGGAGGCCCCTCCAGGGGGCGCGGGGAACTGCGCAAACTACCCCCACACAGCCGCACGTCCCGACCTCATGGCCGAGGGCAGACCCACCTCGCGGGTTACGTTGGGCACCGCCGAAACCGGAGCCGACCGACGGAGCCGACATGCCCTTCTCCCGCCTGGCCACCGCCACCACCCCCACCGCCCACCTGGGCCTGGGCCTCGCCGCGGTGGGCCGCCCCGGCTACATCACCCTCGACCGAGCCGCCGACCTCGGCGAAGGCGACGACCGCACGGTCGAGAACCTCCGCACCCGCACCCACCAACTCCTCGACGCCGCCTACGCCCAAGGCGTCCGCTACATCGACGCGGCCCGCTCCTACGGCCGCAGCGAGGAGTTCCTCGCGGACTGGCTGAAGCGCCGCCCCGACGTCACCGACGTGGTCGTCGGCAGCAAGTGGGGCTACACCTACACCGCCGGCTGGACCACCGACGCGGAGCGTCACGAGGTCAAGGACCACTCCCTCGCCGCGTACGAACGCCAGCGCGCCGAGACCGACGCGATCCTCGGCGACCGCCTGGACCTCTACCAGATCCACTCGGTCACCCCGGACAGCCCCGCCCTCACCGACAAGGACCTGCACGCCCGCCTCGCCGAGGCGGCGGCGCAGGGCGTGACCGTCGGCTTCTCCACCAGCGGCCCCCGCCAGGCGGACGCGGTCCGCGCGGCCCTCGCGGTCACCGTCGACGGCGAACCCCTCTTCCGCACCGTGCAGTCCACGTACAACATCCTGGAGACCTCCGCGGGCCCGGCACTGGCCGAGGCGCACGACGCCGGACTCACGGTGATCGTGAAGGAGGGCATGGCCAACGGCCGCCTGGCCGCACCGCACGCCCCCGAGCCGCTGCGCGCGGTCGCCGAGGAAACGGGCCTGGGCTGCGACGCGGTCGCCCTCGCCGTGGTCCTGCGCGAGCCATGGGCGGGCGTCGTCCTGTCCGGCGCGGCGACGGTCGTCCAGCTGACCTCGAACCTGCACGCGGCCGCCGTCGACCTCACCGACGACCAGCTCGCCCGCCTGGCTCCGCTGGGGGAGACCCCCGAGGCGTACTGGCAGCACCGAGGCACGCTGCCCTGGCACTGAGGACGTAGTTCGCACCCTGCGCGAGACATATGCGTCCTCGATGAGACATGAATGTCTCACATGGGGTACCGTTGACTCATGGCTGTCGACCGAGAGCACGTGCTGCGCAGCGCCGCGGCCCTGCTGACCCGCAAATCCACCGCGACCATGGACGAGGTCGCCAAGGCCGCCGGGATCAGTCGCGCCACCCTGCACCGGCAGTTCGCCGGGCGGGACGCGCTGGTCCGCGCGCTCGAGGCGCTGGGCATCGCCGAGTGCGAGGCCGCCCTCGCCGCCGCCCGCACCGACGAGGGTCCCGCCACCGGGGCCGTACGGCGCCTGGTCGCCGAGATCGAACCGCACGCGGGCCTGCTCGCCTTCCTCTACTCCGAGAACCAGCTCTTCGAGGGAGAGGAGCAGAACGAGGGCTGGGCGAGGATCGACGAGCGCGTCGCCGGGCTGTTCCGGCGCGGCCAGTCGAGCGGAGAGTTCCGCATCGACCTCACCCCGGCCTGGCTCACCGAGGCCCTCTACGGTCTGCTCGCCTCCGCGGCCTGGGCGGTCGCCGAAGGCAGGGTCGCGCCCAAGGACTTCACCCACATGATCGTCGAGCTGCTGCTCGGCGGCGTACGACGCCCGGAAGAACCGGCGGCAAGGAAGCAATCATGACCAGCGCCATACGGACGGCAGCCCCGACCGACGAGACGGCACCCCGCCCCGGCCGCTGGCTCGCCCTGTCGGTCCTCGTACTCGCCGTCCTGCTGGTGGCCGTCGACGCGACCGTCCTCGGCCTGGCCACCCCGTACATCAGTGAGGACCTCGCCCCCACCGGCTCCCAACTGCTGTGGATCGGCGACGTCTACTCCTTCGTGCTCGCCGGACTGCTGGTGTCGATGGGCAGCCTCGGGGACCGCATCGGCCGCAAGCGGATCCTGCTGTACGGCGCCGCCGCGTTCGGCCTGATCTCCGTGCTGAACGCCTACGCGCACACGCCCGAGGTGATGATCGCGGCGCGCGCCCTGCTCGGCGTCGCCGGGGCCACGCTGATGCCCGCCACCCTCGCGCTGATCCGCAACCTCTTCCACGACCCGCGCGAGCGGAGCCTCGCCATCGGCATCTGGGGCGCGACCGCCTCCGCGGGCACGGCGGTCGGCCCGATCCTCGGCGGACTGCTCCTCGAACACTTCTGGTGGGGCTCGGTCTTCCTGATCAACCTGCCGGTCATGGCGGTCCTGGTGCTCGTCGGCATCAAGCTGCTCCCGGAGTCGCGCGCCCCGGAACCGGGCCCGTGGGACCTGCCCAGCGTGGCCCTGTCGCTCGCCGGCATGATCGGCGTGGTCTACGCGGTGAAGGAGACCGCGAGCCATGGTGCCGCCGTGCCCGCCCTCGCGGCGGGCCTGCTGGGCGCGACGGCCCTGTACCTGTTCGTCCGCCGTCAGCTGGCGCTCCCGAAGCCCCTCCTGGACATGCGGCTGTTCCGCAGCCGGGGCTTCAGCGGCGCGGTGCTCGCCGACCTCCTGACCGTCCTCGGCCTGTCCGGCCTGGTCTTCTTCCTCTCCCAGTACCTGCAACTGGTCCAGGGACGGCGTCCGTTCGAAGCGGGCCTCGCGGAACTCCCGGCCGCGATCGGCGCGGTGGCGGCCGGCCTCATCGCGGGCCGGACCGCCCGCCGCTTCTCGGTGCGCTCGGTCGTCGCCGGGGGCCTGGCGGCGATCGGCCTGGCCCTGGCCGCCCTGACCGTCATCGGCCAGTCCACCGGCTACCCCCTGCTGGGCGCGGCCCTCCTGGTGGTCGGCGCGGGCGCGGGCTTCTCGTTCACGGTGACGGCGGACGTGATCCTCTCCGGTGTCCCGAAGGAACAGGCGGGCGCGGCCTCAGCCGTCTCCGAAACGGCCTACGAACTGGGGGCGGCCCTGGGCATCGCGGTCCTGGGCTCGATCGTCACAGGGGTCTACCGCGGCTTCCCGGCCCCGCAGGGCACGCCACCGTCCGCCCACGAGTCCCTGGGCAGCGCGGTGGAAGCAGCAACGCACATGCCCACTGCCACCGCGGCCCCCATGCTCGACGCGGCCCGAGAGGCCTTCGTCAGCGGCCTCACCCTGGCAGCGGGAGCGGGAGCAGCGGTCCTCCTGGCAGCCTCGGCAGCAGCATGGTTCATGCTGAAAGACCAACGGCTGGACAACGCGTAAAGGGGCGCGGGGAACTGCGCGTCATGCCCCACCCACCCACACGGAACCGGAAACGGCGGCGGGCGCCGGCGGAGAGGACTCCGCCGGCGCCCGCCGCACAGGAACGTCGACCTGACTAGGCCGCCTCCTTCGCCTTGCTGGCATACATGTCCACGTACTCCTGCCCCGACAACCGCATGACCTCCGTCATCACCGAGTCGGTGACCGCCCGCAGCACGTACCGGTCGCGGTCCATCCCCTCGTAGCGGGAGAACTCCATCGCCTCGCCGAACCGGACCGTGACCCGCCCGGGGCGGGGCAGCCCCGCCCCGCCCGGCTGGAGCTTGTCCGTGCCGATCATCGCGAACGGCACCACCGGCGCGCCGGTCATCAGCGTCAGGCGGGCGATGCCGGTGCGGCCGCGGTAGAGGCGGCCGTCGGGGGAGCGGGTGCCCTCCGGGTAGATCCCGAAGACGTTGCCCTCCTCCAGCACCCGGCGCCCGGTCATCAGCGCGGCCACGCCGCCCCGCCCGCCGTCGCGGTCGACCGGGATCATGCCGACGCCGGTGAAGAACCACGCCATCAGCCGCCCCTTGAGACCCTTGCCGGTGACGTACTCGTCCTTGCCGATGAAGAAGACCTGCCGGTCGCACACCAGCGGAAGGATCATCGAGTCGATGAACGTCAGATGGTTGCCGGCCAGGATCACCGGACCGTCGCCCGGGATGTGCTCCGCGCCCTCCACCTGTGGGCGGAACATCAGGCGCATGATCGGACCGAGCACTGCCTTGATGAGCGCGAAGCGGGACAACGGGCCCTCCGGTGGGAAGCGGACGTCGACGAATGCCGTATGAGTCTGTGCAGGTGAGGACATTACTCGCGGTCCGGGGAGTCGCGCACATCGGGCTCGTGGCAGTTAACCGAGGTCTTACGGACTCTTGACCCGGGTTCACCTGCGCGGCCGTGCGCGCGGGCGGCGCGCAACACGGCTGTCACGCTGTGACACAGCTCGCCCGGACCCGCGCACCGCCCGGGTACCCGCGCCCGCCGGCACGAACCGGACGCGCCGTCACATCCTCGCCTGAATACGACAGGCGTACGTCATTCGTAGGAGGGGCGTACGTCATGCGACACCACCCGTGTGTTCGGCTCGAGGTCTCCCGTGCGTCAACCGGGCGCACCTACGATCGGCCCGCACCGCACCAGCCGACACAGGAGGCGTTCATGGCGACACCGGAGTCGAACGAACAGGCGAGCGTGACCGGCCGGCGGGCCGTGCTCGGAGCGGCGGTTCTCGGCGCGGGCGGCACCGTCCTCGGGCTCGCCGGCACGGCCCGCGCGGCCCAGGGCGCCGGGCAGGGGCGCGGACGCGGCCTCGACAGCCTGCCCGTGCCGACGATCATCGGTCACCGCGGTGCCAGCGGCCACCGGCCCGAGCACACCTTCGGCTCGTACCAGCTCGCCCTCGACATGGGCGCGGACATCGTCGAGGCGGGCGACCTCGTCCCCACCAAGGACGGCCATCTCGTCTGCCGCCACGAACCGGAGATCGGCGGCACCACCGACGTCGCCGAGCACCCCGAGTTCGCCGGCCGCCGCACCACCAAGACGCTGGACGGCGTCCAGGTCACCGGCTGGTTCACCGAGGACTTCACGCTCGCGGAGCTCAAGCGGCTGCGCGCCGTGGAGCGCATCCCCGCCAACCGCCCCCACAGCACCCTCTACAACGGCCGCTGGGACATCCCCACCTTCGAGGAGGTGCTGCGCTGGCAGGACGAGCAGACCCGCAGGCGCGGCAAGCAGGTGTGGATCTACCCCGAGCTCAAGCACCCCACCTACTTCCGCAAGCTGGGCCTCGGCCTGGAGGAGCGGGTGGCGAAGGTGCTGCGCCGGCACGGCAAGGACCGCAGGAACTCCCCGGTCATCCTTCAGTCGTTCGAGCCGACGGCCGTCCAGCGGCTCGGCGGACTGGTCGGCAACCCGCTCGTCGTCCTGCTCGACGGGGCGGGCACCCGCCCCTGGGACTTCACCGAGGCCGGCGACCCGCGCACCGTCGACGACCTCATCACGCCCAAGGGCCTGAAGGAGATCGCCTCCTACGCGCAGGGCATCGGCCCCACCCTGAACCTGATCATCCCGCGCGACTCCGCGGGCCGGCTCACCGAACCCACCACCCTGGTCCGGGACGCCCACCGCGCGGGCCTGATCCTGCACCCCTACACACTGCGCAACGAGAACCCGTTCCTGCCCGCGGAGTTCCGCAAGGGCTCCGACCCCGACGCCTATGGCGACGTCTTCGGCGCCTACCGCGCCTACTTCGCCACCGGCATCGACGGCGTCTTCACCGACCACCCGGACACCGGGCTGCTGGCCCGCGAGGACTTCGTCAACCGCTGATCCGCACCGCCCCCGGAAGGGGTGAGGCACGTGCGCCCCGGGCAACCCCGCCCGGGGCGCACGTGTCGAAGCGGTCGTGAGAACCGACCCGTTCGCCGCGCACGAGTCACCGACCGCGCACGATCCGCTGCCCACGCACGATCCGCTCCCCACGCACGATCCGCTCCCGGAGCGCGACCTGATCGCCCTGCTCGGCCCCCTTCTCGCCGCGGAGGCCGCCGCCGAGGCGTCCGGCGGCGCCGAAGCGGGCGACCTGGAACAGGCGGTCTGGCTCCGCCTCCTCGAGCGGCTCCGCCGTGCTGGACCGCCCGCCGACCCGCAGCTCTGGCTGCGCCGCGCGATCCGCGCGGAGGCCCGCCGCATCCGTCGCACCGCCCGCCGTGAGACAGCGCTGACCTGCGAACCAGCCGACACCGGGCGGCACGATCCGGAGCGGCTCGCACTCGTCGCCGTCCACCGCGGCGCCCTGCGTGACGCGGTGCGCCGGCTCCCCGGCCGCTGCCCCGGTCTGCTGGCCGCGCTCCTGTCCCCCCGCGATCCGACATACCGCGAAATCGCAGGGGAGTTGGGTATCTCACAGGGCAGTATCGGTCCGGAACGCTCCAGATGCCTGGGATGTCTGCGTCGTTTACTCGCGACGGAGGTTGCGGCGGGCTGAGGACGGGGATAGGAGTGGGGGACGACAGGTGATCAGGTGAGCGGGAGGCGTGCGCACATGGGCATGAGCGTGACCATCTCTGCGGCGGCCGAGCAGGACGCGGAGCAGATCTTCAGGTTGCAGTACCTGTGCTTCCAGAGCGAGGCGGCCCTCTACGGCAACTACCGCATCGATCCCCTGGTCCAGACCCTCGAGTCGGTCCGCGAGGAGGTCGTCCGGGACTGCGTTTTCGTCGCGCGCCTCGGCGACGAGATCGTCGGGTCGGTGCACGGCAGGATCACCGAGGACGGCGCCGCCGCGATCGGCAAGCTCTGCGTCCACCCCCGTCTCCAGGGTCACGGCATCGGCGCCCGGCTCCTCAAGGCCGCCGAGGCCGCGCTCGCCGGCGAGCGCGGCGCCCGCACGTTCCGGCTGCACGCGGGACACCGCAGCGAGAGCAACCTCCGCCTCTACAGCAAGGTCGGCTACCAGCGCGTCGGCACGTCCCGCGGCGCCGACGGCGTACCGATGATCGTGCTGGAGAAGAAGGCGGAGACGTACGCGACGACCGCCTGACCGTGACGGCGTGACAGACCGCGTGACCAGGGCCGGCCGCCCGTCAGGCAGCCGGCTCCTGGACGCGTGACCGGCGCAGCCAGTACACGGCGGTCAGCGGCAGCAGCACCGGGATGAAGAGGTAGCCCATCCCGTAGTCGGACCACACGGTGGCGTCGGGGAAGGCGGACGGCTCCACCAGCGTCCAGGTGCCGACGGTCAGCACGCCCACCAGCTCGGCGGCGCAGCACACCAGCGCCGCCCTGCGGGCCTTCTCCCCGCCCCGCACCAGCGTGTAGGTGATGAAGCCGTAGACCACGCCGGCCAGCGCCGACAGCGAGTAGGCGAGCGGCGCCCGGTCGAACTCGGTGGCGATCTGGTAGGCCGAGCGCGACAGGGCGCCCACCACCATCACCCCGTACAGCCAGACCAGCAGCAGTCCGGGTCCGCTCGCCAGCCGCGTCCGGTTCGGCCACTCCCGCGTCGAGGTCACCTCAGCCTCCCCAGATGTCGAACAGCCGCACCTCGAGCACGGCCAGCACCACGCCGCTCGCCGCGACGGTCACCGAGCCCCACCGCGTGCGCTCGCCCAGCGACAGGAAGCCCGCCGCCGGGACGCAGGCGAACGAGCCCAGCAGATACGCCACGAAGATCGTCGTGCCCTGCTCCGGCTTCTCGCCTCCGGCCAGCCGCACGATCCCGACCACCAGCTGCACCAGCGCCAGCAGGGTGACCACGGCCATGCCGATGAAATGCCAGTCCTTCGTCGGCTGGTCACGGTAGGCGGCCCAGCCGCACCAGGCGGCGAGCAGCAGCGCGGCGACAGCGGTCACCACGGTCAGGACATCCAGCATGGCAGGGAGCCTATTACGCCGGAAAAGCCGCGCCGACCTCGGCCCCGCGGCCGTCGTTCCCGGTCCGCCTCCCGTGCCCCGTAGGGTCGATGGCATGACCATTCATGCGCGTGCCCTGCTGTTCGACAACGACGGGACCCTCGTGTCCTCCCTGGACTCCGTCAACCGCTGCTGGACGCGGTGGGCCGTGGAGTACGGGCTGACGGCCGACGACTTCGCGCGGATCGAGCTGCACGGCAGGCCGGCCGCCGAGATAGCCGCCGACCTGCTGCCCGCCCACCTGGTGCCGCAGGCCGTCGCGCGCATCGAGGACCTGGAGGTGGAGGACGTCGCCGAGGGCGGGGTCGGCCTGCTGCCCGGGACGAAGGAGTTCCTCGCCGGACTGCCCGCCGAGCGCTGGGCCGTGGTCACCTCCGCAACCCGGCGGCTCGCCGAGGCCCGGCTGGGCGCCGCGGGCATCCTGCCCAAGACCCTGGTCGCCGCCGACGACATCACCCATGGCAAGCCCGACCCCGAGCCCTACCTGCTCGCCGCGCGCATGCTCGGCGTCGATCCCGCGGAGTGCGTCGTCTTCGAGGACGCCCCCGCCGGGCTCCAGGCCGGCCGCGCCGCCGGCATGACGACCGTGGCCTTGGCCACAACCCACCGCGCCGAGGAGCTGACCGCCGACCTGGTGGTGAGGGACCTGTCGGCCCTGTCCGTACTGGTCACGGATGCCGGGATCGACATCGGCGTACGGGCCTGACGTGCGCGCACGGGTGTCCACGGCTGTCCACCATGCGGACGGCCGGGTCCGTTCAGAAGTGAACGTCTGCTTTACTGACCCACATGACCACGACGAGCGACCGCACCCCTGCGACCGAGGCGACCATGACGCCCGGTGCTCGTTGTATGTGTCTCCGCCGAATGTGCGCCTTCTAGAGGGCCCCCGCACCGCCTGAGCCTCGCGCCCCGAAGCGAGAGCCGGCTCGTGTCCGCCCGCGTGCCCCGCACGCGCGACCGGGCCAGCCCGTGCACGTCTCTCCCCGGACTCCCGTACGTCCGTGAGATCCGTGCCGCCCTGCCGCCATTCCCTGCATGCCACGTGCCCGGCGCCCACGACGTGCCGCGCACTCGACAGTGACGGAAACCCACGTGATCACCACCTCGGGCCTCACGAAGGTCTATCGGACTCACCGCTCCCGCGGCCGCGAGGTCACCGCCCTGGACGGCGTCGACCTGCACGTCCGCGAAGGCGAGGTCTACGGCGTCATCGGCCAGTCCGGCGCCGGCAAGTCCTCCCTCATCCGCTGCGTCAACCTGCTGGAGCGTCCCACCTCGGGCACCGTGACCGTGGCCGGCCAGGACCTCACCGCGCTCGCCGGCCGCGGCCCCCGCGCCGGCCGGGAGCTCCGCCAGGCGCGCAGCCGCATCGGCATGGTCTTCCAGCACTTCAACCTGCTGTCCTCGCGCACCGTGCAGGACAACGTCGAACTCCCGCTGGAAATCCTCGGCAAGTCCGGGAAGGAACGTTCCCGCAAGGCGCTGGAACTGCTCGACCTGGTCGGCCTCGCCGACAAGGCCAAGTCCTACCCGGCCCAGCTCTCCGGCGGCCAGAAGCAGCGCGTCGGCATCGCCCGCGCCCTCGCCGGAGACCCCAAGGTGCTGCTCTCCGACGAGGCGACCAGCGCCCTGGACCCGGAGACCACCCGCTCGATCCTCCAGCTGCTGCGCGACCTCAACCGCCAGCTGGGCCTCACCGTCCTGCTCATCACGCACGAGATGGACGTCGTGAAGTCGATCTGCGACTCGGCCGCCCTCATGGAGAAGGGCCGCATCGTCGAGTCCGGCACGGTCACCGACCTGCTGGCCACCCCCGGCTCGGAACTCGCCGCCGCGCTGTTCCCCGTCGGCGGCGAGGCGAGCGGCGACGACCGCACCGTCGTCGACGTGACCTTCCAGGGCGAGAGCGCCACCCAGCCGGTCATCTCCCAGCTCTCGCGCACCTACAACATCGACATATCGATCCTCGGCGCCGCCATCGACACCGTCGGCGGGCTCCAGGTCGGCCGCATGCGCATCGAACTGCCCGGCCGCTACGAGGACAACGTCGTGCCCATCGGGTTCCTGCGCGAGCAGGGCCTTCAGATCGACGTCGTCGGCCACGACGAGCCCACGCTGGTGAAGGAGGGTGCCAAGTGACCTGGTCCGAGATGCAGCCGCTGCTGGAACAGGCCTGTACCGAGACGCTGGTCATGGTCGGCTGGTCCACCCTGATCGCCGTCGTCGGCGGCCTTCCGCTCGGCATCCTGCTGGTCCTCACCGACAAGGGCGGACTGCTGCAGAACACCGTGGTGAACAAGGTCATCGGGCAGATCGTGAACATCGGCCGCTCGCTGCCGTTCATCATCCTCATGGTCGCCCTGATGAACTTCACCCGCTGGGTCACCGGCACCACCATCGGCAGCGAGGCCGCGGTCGTGCCGCTCGCCATCGGCGGCATCCCCTTCTTCGCGCGGCTCGTCGAGACCGCCGTGCGCGAGGTGGACCACGGGCTCGTGGAGGCCGTGCAGGCGATGGGCGGCAACACCTGGACCATCGTCCGCAAGGTTCTCGTTCCCGAGGCGCTGCCCTCGCTGATCGCCTCCACGACCACCACGGTCATCGCGCTCATCGGCTACTCCGCCATGGCCGGCACCGTCGGCGGCGGCGGACTCGGCGACCTCGCCGTCCGCTACGGCTACCAGCGCTTCGAGACCGGCCTGATGTGGATCACCGTGGCGATCCTCGCCGTGGTCATCTCGCTGATCCAGTTCGCCGGCGACTTCGCCGCCCGCGCCCTGCACCGCCGCGGCGCCCGCTCCGGCCCCGGTCCGAAGCTGCGGCTGCTGAAGGGCGAGGAACCGGCCACCGCCGAGGTCGGCAAGGCCGCCTGACCCGGCCGGGCCGCCCGCGCCACCCTCCCCCCGACTCCCCGTGCACCAAGACGGGGTCGCACCACCCAAGGAAAGGCACTTTTCGTGCGTAACACCGCCAAGATCACCACCGCCGTCCTCGCCGCCGGAGCCCTCACCCTCGGGCTCTCCGCCTGCGGCTCGGACAAGGACGCCGCCTCCGACACCTCCGGCCCGCTGGTCGTCGCCGCGAGCCCCGTGCCGCACGCCGAGATCCTGAACTTCGTGAAGGACAACCTCGCCGAGAAGGCCGGCCTCGACCTCGAGGTCAAGGAGTTCACCGACTACGTCACCCCGAACACCGCGACGGAGGACGGCTCGGTCGGCGCCAACTACTTCCAGACCCAGCCGTACCTCGACGACTTCAACAAGAAGAACGGCACCCACATCGTGTCGGTCGTCGACGTTCACCTGGAGCCGCTCGGCCTCTACTCGCACAAGGTGAAGGAGGCCGACGAGCTGAAGAGCGGTGCCACCGTCGCGATCCCGAACGACACCGTCAACGAGGGCCGGGCGCTGCAGCTGCTCGCAGCCAACGGCCTGATCACCCTCAAGGACGGCGTCGGCACCTCGGCGACCCCCGCGGACATCACCGAGAACCCCAAGAAGCTCACGTTCAAGGAGCTCGAGGCCGCCCAGACCCCGCGCTCCCTCGACGACGTCGACGCGGCCGTGGTCAACGGCAACTACGCCATCGAGGCCGACCTGAAGCCCGCCGAGGACGCCCTGGTCCTCGAGAAGGCCAAGGACAACCCGAACAGCAACCTGCTCGCCGTCAAGGAGGGCCAGGAGAACGACCCGCGCGTCAAGAAGCTCGCGAAGCTCCTCACCTCGCCCGAGGTGAAGAAGTTCATCGAGGACAAGTACGCCGGTTCCGTGCTCGCCTCCTTCTGATCCGGCCTCGCGCCGGCCACGGGGTCCACTCCGCGCGAGGGGCGGACCCCGTGGTGCGTCCCGGTGCTTTCATGCTGCATGCTGGGCAGTTCAGCAGCACCCGACGGTCTCTCAGGTTACGGAGCGGCGCATGACGAGCACCTTCCCCGACATCTCCCTCAGCACGGAGCGGTTGGTGCTGCGTCCCCTCGACGCGGACGACGTCCCCGCCCTCGCCGCGATGATGAGCGACGAGCAGGTGGGCGCCTGGACCGGCGTCCCGCAGCCGTTCACCGAGGACACCGCCCGCACCTGGATCACCGAGTACGCCCCCGCCGAACGCGCCGCGGGACACGGCCTGGACCTCGCCGTCGCCGAGTTCCTCACCCAGCGCCTGGTCGGCCTCATCCGGCTCACCCGCACCAACTGGCACGTGCGGTCCACCGAGCTGTCGTACATCGTCGCCCCCTGGGCGCGCGGCGAGGGCTACGCCTCCGAGGCCGCGCTCGCCACCGCCCAGTGGCTCTTCGGGGACCAGAAGCTCCAGCGCATCGAACTGCGCACCGCCGCCGACAACACCGCCGCCCAGCAGGTCGCCCAGAAGATCGGCTGCATCAGCGAGGGCGTGCTGCGCAACGCCTGCATAGCCAGGGTCCGCGGCGAGGACGGCGGCTGGAGCGAGGTCCGCACCGACTACATCGTGTGGAGCCTGCTGCCCGAGGACATCGAGGGCGCGGACGGACAACTGGCCGACAGCGGCGGCTTCCCCGGCTACACCGACTGGAACTGACGTCCGAGGGGCGGACGGCGGCCCGCACCGGCGCGGCGGCCCGTGACCGCACCAGGTAATCTCAGCAGACCGCCTCCGGGCGGAACAGCCGACGACGACCTGCGCAAACCTCAGGAGACTGACGACGATGGCCGACCGGGTCACGGTGATCGGCTGGGACGGCTCGCCGCTGACCGACGCGGCACGCGCCGCGCTCGGCGCCGCCACGCTGGTCGCAGGCGCCGCACACCATCTGGCGCTCCCCGAGGTGCCCCCCGCGGCCGAGCGGATCCGCCTCGGCTCCGTCTCCCTCGCCGCCCGCCGCATCGCCGCCCACCGCGGCACCGCGGTCGTGCTCGCCGACGGCGACCCCGGCTTCTTCGGCGTCGTGCGCACCCTGCGCGCACCCGAGTTCGGCCTGGAGGTCGAGGTCGTGCCCGCGGTCTCCTCGGTCGCCGCCGCCTTCGCCCGGGCCGGGATGCCGTGGGACGACGCGGAGGTGGTCGTCGCCCACCCGCGCACCCTGCGCCGCGCGGTGAACGTATGCCGGGCCCACACCAAAGTGGCGGTTCTCACCTCGCCCGGAGCCGGGCCCGCCGAACTCGGTCTGCTGATGGAGGGCGTCCACCGCTCCTTCGTCATCTGCGAGGAACTCGGCACCGAGCGCGAACAGGTCACCGTCGTCACCTCCGACAAGGCCGCCGACCACACCTGGCGCGACCCCAACGTGGTCATCGTCATCGGCGGCCCGGTGGCCTCCGGCGACTCCGCCGGCTGGATCGCCGGACGCAACCCCTCCGCGGGGCCGCGCGGCTGGACCCTGCCCGCCGGGGAGTACGGCGGCGACCTCGGCGAGGGCGAGCGGGAACCCGTGCGCACCGGCCAACTCGCACGTCTAGGACCGGGCCTTGGCGATCTCGTCTGGGACATCGGCTGCGGCTCCGGGGCGTTCGCCACGGACGCGGCACGGGCCGGGGCCGCCGTCATCGCCGTCGACCGCGACCGCCACGCCTGCGCCCGCACCGACGCCGCCGCGCGCCGCCAAGGCGTGCAGATGCAGATCGTCCACGGCTCCGCGCCGCAGATCCTGGAGAACCTCCCCGAGCCGGACGTGGTCAGGGTCGGCGGCGGGGGAGCGGCCGTGGTCTCCGCCGTGGCCGACCGCCGTCCGCAGCGCATCGTCACGCACGCCGCCACCCGTGACGCCGCCGAGCTGATCGGCCGGAACCTGACGGAGCACGGCTACCGCGTCGAGTGCGCCCTCCTCCAGTCCGTCGAACTCGACACCCAGGCCTGGACGGAGAAGGAACGGAGCGTCGCGTTCCTGCTCAGCGGGGTGCTGCCCGCCCGGGGCCGCTGAGCCCCAAAGCCGTCCCCGTGATCGGTTTGTCGTACTGCGCGCGGTAGGCTGGCCGATCGTTGTACCGCACTGGTCACCCGGCGCTTCGTCGGTCAATGTCCACAAAGCGCGCCCGTTTTGGGGTGGGTCGTGGTACGGCAGGAACCGGAGGACGCGCAACGTGGCGCAGTCCACAGCGGAACCGTCGCCGATCAAGCTGACGCGACGGCGGTGCGCCCGCGACAATGCCAGTGAATGGCTTTGTCGCCTTTTTCGGGCGGGCCGTTCGTGCCGCTGGGGACGCACGCTCGTTCTTCAGTGTGGGGCGGTCGGTGCGCCGTTCCGGGTGAGCTGGTCGTAGGAGCACTAACCGATGGGCGAGGGGTACGCATGACCGACACCGGCCAGGTCCCGGGCGAGGGACTGCCGGAGAACGCAGGCAGGGTGGAGCAGCCGGGCGTCGCCGCGCCCGACGCGTACACCTACCTCTCCGACAGTCCCGCCGAGGACGAAGACCTGCTGCTGCCGGGCGCCCAGGGCGCCTGGGGCAACGAGATCGCGCCGCCCGCGCCCGAGCCGGTCGTCGAGACCGTCCACCAGCCGGGCCCGCACGAGACGGACGGCCGTGACAGCGGCTCCGTCGACCTCGGCGGCGTCCGCCCGCCCGAGCCGCAGCAGCAGGCGCCCGCGCCCGCCCCTTCTCCGCCTCCCGCCGCGCCGCGCCGTCCGCTGCACCTCGGCCCGCCGCTGCCCGACCTGTCCGCGAGCCCGGTCCGCTCCCTCGCCGACCGAGGCCCCGCCGACCTTCCGGCCCGCCAGCCGGGCCCGCCGACCCTCGGCCCCGAGTACCTCGACGTCCCGCGCGCGCGGGAGGCCGCCGCACCGCAGGGCGCACCCTGGGTCGCCCAGGGCGCGGCGGCTCCGGCCGACCGGCCCGTGGACGCGGCCCAGGCGGCCGTCGCCCGGGTCGCCACGCAGGCGGTCGGTACGGCGGTTGACGCCGAGGGCGAGCAGACGCCTGCGGCGGCGTACGGCGAGCAGGTCACGCCGGCCGTGCCGGGGCCGGGTGCGCCCGGGGACGCGGTGGCCGGCGACGACGGGAATGCGCCGGCGGACGCGGCTCCTGGTGAGGTGACGGAGGCTGCTCAGCAGGCCGGCGTCGCGGTGGCTCCGGAAGCCGCCGCGGACGGAACCGTGACCCCGGAGGCCGGCCGGACACCGGTCGCCGCCGTGACCGGCCCGGGGGAGACGCAGGACGCGCCCGTGCCGTCGCCCGAGGGCGCTCAGGCGCCGCAGGAGGTGGCCCAGGAGCCGCAGGCCCCACAGGCCGAAGCCGAGGCGCCGGTCGCCCCGCAGGCGGCGCACGACACCGGTGAGACGGTGGTCGGCCCTGAGCAGGCCCAGGCGCCGGAGGCCGTCGTGGCGGACGGTCAGGACGACCCCGACCGGGCGGCTGCCGCCGAGACGGCCGCGCCGCAGAGGGCGGAACCGCAGGCAACCGACGTGCAGGCGGCCGTCGACGAGACCGCCGGTGCGCCGGACGCCGAGGCCCGGGAAGCCCCCGCCGTCGCAGCGGGCACTGCCGTGCCCGAGGCCGTGCCGGCCCCTGAGGCGCACGAAGCCGCCCCGGTGCCGGACGCCGCCGCGGCGCAGGACGCTCCTGCGGCGCAGGACGCCCAGACGCCCAAGGTCCCGGCCGTCGAAGCCCCCGACACCGCCGTACCGGCCGTGGAGGCTCCGGTGACCGCCGCGTCCCCGCAGCCCGCGCCCGCACCGGAGACCGAAGCCCCGGTGGCGGAGCCGACCGCCGAGGCGGTCCCGGCTCCCGAAGCCCCGGTGGCCCCGGAGCCCGTACCGGCCGCCGCGGAAACCGCGGCTGCGCCTGAGCCCCAGGCCGTGCCCTCGCCCCAGGGCGCCGGAGAGTCCGTGCCCGCGTCCGAGCCCGTGCAGGGCCCCCAGCAGACGCCCGCGCACGCTACCCCGCTCCCGGGCACCCTGCCGCTCGAGCCCGAGGCGGACCAGCCGCTGGGTCAGTTCGTCCCTGTGGACGGCACCGTGCCCACCGCGCCCCACCTCGCCCCGACCCCGCCGCAGGGCGTGACGGTCCCCGAGGAGGCAGCCCCCGAGGGCGCGCCCGCCGAGGCGCACGCCGCTGTGGAGACCCCCGCCCCGGAGCCCGCCCCCGCCGACGACCGCGCCCCCGCCCCCGCCGCCGTCGTGCCGCCGGCCCCCGCCGCCGACGCCGAGGCCGACGTCGCGCAGAACGCCGACGACCTGGACACCCAGGGCGCCGGCGTGGAGCCAGGGCCGGCGCCGCAGGCGGAGCCGGCCGGTCCCGCCGCCCCCGGTTACGCGGACGCGGAACGCGAGGCCGTGCTCAAGGTGATGCGCGAGCGCCGCGACATCCGCAACGGCTTCCGCGGCGACCCCATCCCGCACGAGGTGCTGCTGCGCGTCCTGGAGGCCGCCCACACCGCGCCCTCCGTCGGGCACTCGCAGCCCTGGGACTTCGTCGTCATCCGCTCCGAGGAGACCCGGCGCCGGATGCACGAGCTGGCGATGCGCCAGCGCGAGGCCTACGCCAAGACGCTCCCCAAGGGCCGGGCCAAGCAGTTCAAGGAACTGAAGATCGAGGCCATCCTCGACACCCCGGTGAACATCGTGGTCACCGCCGACCCCACGCGCGGCGGGCGCCACACCCTCGGACGGCACACCCAGCCGCAGATGGCGCCGTACTCCTCGGCGCTCGCGGTGGAGAACCTCTGGCTCGCCGCCCGCGCCGAGGGCCTCGGCGTGGGCTGGGTCAGCTTCTTCGACGAGCGCGAGATGGTCCGCGCCCTGGACCTGCCCGAGCACCTGGAGGTCGTCGCCTACCTGTGCGTCGGCTACGTCGACGAGTTCCCGGACGAGCCCGAGCTGATGCAGGCCGGCTGGTCCAAGCGGCGCCCCCTGTCGTGGGTGGTGCACGAGGAGACGTACGGCCGCCGCGCCCTGCCCGGAGAGGACCCCCACGACCTGCTTGCCGAGACCGTCGCGCAGATCCGCCCGCTGGACGCCAAGGCGCTCGGCGAGGCGTGGGAGCGCCAGAAGCGCATGACGAAGCCGGCCGGAGCGCTCGGCATGCTGGAGATCATCTCCGCCCAGCTGTCGGGACTGTCCCGGCAGTGCCCCCCGCCCATCCCGGAGCCCGCGGCCGTCGCGATCTTCGCCGGCGACCACGGGGTGCACGCCCAGGGCGTCACCCCCTGGCCGCAGGAGGTCACCGCCCAGATGGTGGCCAACTTCCTCGGCGGGGGAGCGGTGTGCAACGCCTTCGCCGCCCAGGTCGGCGCCGAGGTCTGCGTGGTCGACGTGGGCGTCTCCTCCGACCTGCCGGCCACGCCCGGACTGCTGCCGCGCAAGATCCGCGCCGGTACGTCCGACATGACCGCCGGGCCCGCGATGACCCGCGAGGAGGCCAAGCAGGCCGTCGAGGTGGGCATCGAGACGGCCCGCGACCTCGTCGCGGCCGGCAACAAGGCCCTCCTCACGGGTGAGATGGGCATCGCGAACACCACGGCGTCAGCGGCCCTCATCTCCGTCTACACCGGCGCCGACCCGGCCGAGGTCACCGGCCGCGGCACCGGCATCAACGACGAGACACTCGCCCGCAAGACCGATGTCGTGCGCCGCGCCCTGGAATTGCATCAGCCCGACCCGTCCGACCCGCTCGGCGTGCTGGCCGCGGTCGGCGGGTTCGAACACGCGGCGATGGTCGGCCTGCTGCTCGGCGGTGCGTCGCTGCGGACGCCGGTGATCCTGGACGGCGTCAGCGCCGGCGCCGCCGCGCTCGTCGCCCGCGCCATCGCGCCGGAGGTCCTCGCGGCCTGCATCGCCGGCCACCGCAGCGCGGAGCCCGGCCATGTGGCCGCGCTCAACAAGCTGGGGCTGCGCCCGCTGGTCGACCTCGACCTGCGGCTCGGCGAGGGCACGGGCGCGCTGCTCGCACTCCCGCTGGTCCAGAGCACGGCCCGCGCCATGCACGAGGTCGCCACGTTCGACTCGGCGGGCGTGACGGAGAAGTAGGACAAGACGCCCCCGCCCCTCCCGTCGACACGGGGCGGGCGGGGACGCCGTCCGTGGTGGGTGCGTGGGCGAAGGCAGGCCCTCGATGAGAGCCGTCCCACTCCCCGGACCCTCCCCACCCCTGCCACCCGCGGGCATAAAATGCCACGTCAGGCCCGCTCCGACGCCGCAGCGTGCCCGCTGACCCACCGCTCGTCCGAGGAGCCCCAGCTGATGGCCGAACACCCGCCCTACCCCGTAGGCCTCCGCCTCACCGGACGCCGGGTCGTCGTCCTCGGCGGCGGCCAGGTCGCCCAGCGGCGTCTTCCCGCCCTGATCAAGGCGGGCGCCGACATCCACCTCGTGTCACCGGAGGCCACCCCCTCCGTGGAGGCGATGGCGGACGCCGGTGAGATCACCTGGCACCGCCGCCCCTACGCCGAGGGCGACCTCGCCGACGCCTGGTACGCGCTGATCGCGACCAGCGATCCCGACGCCAACACCGCCGCCTCCGCCGAGGCGGAGGCGCACCGCGTCTGGTGCGTACGCTCCGACGACGCCGACCGGGCCACCGCCTGGACCCCGGCGACCGGCCACAGCGAGGGCGTCACCGTCGCCGTGCTCACCACCGACGCCCGCGGACGCGACCCCCGGCACACCGCGGCCGTCCGTGACGCCGTGGTCGAGGGCCTGCGCGACGGCACCCTCGTCGCCCCGCACTTCCGCACCCGCACCGCGGGCGTCGCCCTCGTCGGCGGCGGCCCCGGCGACCCGGACCTCATCACCGTGCGCGGACGCCGTCTGCTCGCCGAGGCCGACGTCGTCATCGCCGACCGCCTCGGCCCGCGCGACCTCCTCGCCGAACTCCCCGCGCACGTCGAGGTGATCGACGCGGCGAAGATCCCGTACGGCCGCTTCATGGCCCAGGAGGCCATCAACAACGCGCTGATCGAGCACGCCAAGCAGGGCAAGTCCGTGGTCCGCCTCAAGGGCGGCGACCCGTACGTCTTCGGGCGCGGCATGGAGGAACTGCACGCCCTCGCCGAGGCCGGCATCCCCTGCACCGTCGTCCCCGGCATCTCCAGCTCCATCTCCGTGCCGGGTGCGGCCGGCATCCCCGTCACCCACCGGGGTGTGGCGCACGAGTTCACCGTGGTCAGCGGCCATGTCGCCCCCGACGACGAGCGCTCCCTGGTCGACTGGCCGTCGCTGGCGAAGCTGACCGGCACCCTGGTGATCCTCATGGGCGTCGACAAGATCGGCCGGATCGCCGAGACACTGGTGGCGCACGGCAAGTCCCCGGACACCCCGGTCGCCCTCGTCCAGGAGGGCACCACCGCCGCCCAGCGCCGCGTCGACGCGACCCTCGCCACGGTCGGCGAGACGGTCGTCGCCCAGGACGTCAAGCCCCCGGCGGTCATCGTCGTCGGCGACGTCGTGGCCCTCGGTCCGGACGGGACGACCGCCTGACATGGGCGAGCTCATCACCGTCGACGACCCGGCCGACCCGCGCCTGCACGACTACACCGACCTCACGGACGTCGAGCTGCGCCGCCGTCGCGAACCCGCCGAGGGCCTGTTTATCGCCGAGGGCGAGAAGGTCGTCCGGCGGGCCGGCGACGCGGGTTACGGCATGCGGTCCATGCTGCTGTCGCGGAAGTGGGTCGACGTCATGCGGGACGTCATCGACCGCTCCGACGCCCCCGTCTACGTCGTGGAGCCCGCGCTCGCCGAAAAGGTCACCGGTTACCACGTGCACCGCGGCGCGCTCGCCTCCATGCAGCGCCGGCCGCTGCCCGACCCCGCCGACGTGCTCCGCACGGCCCGCCGTGTCGTCGTCATGGAATCGGTCAACGACCACACCAACATCGGCGCGATCTTCCGCTCGGCCGCCGCCCTCGGGATGGACGCGGTCCTGCTCTCCCCGGACTGCGCCGACCCGCTGTACCGCCGCAGCGTCAAGGTCTCCATGGGCGCCGTCTTCTCCGTCCCGTACGCCCGCCTGGAAACCTGGCCCAAGGATCTGACGACGGTCCAGGACCTGGGTTTCACCGTCCTCGCCCTCACCCCGGACGAACGCGCCCGCACCCTCGACGAGACGGCGCCGCACCGCATGGACCGGGTGGCCCTGATGCTGGGTGCGGAAGGCACGGGCCTCTCCACCCGGGCCCTCGCCGCCGCCGACACCTGGGTCCGCATCCCGATGTCCCACGGAGTGGACTCCCTCAACGTGGGCGCGGCGGCGGCGGTCGCCTTCTACGCGGTGACGGCGGGGCGACCGCAGGACTAGGGAAGAGGCACGCCGGGCGGGCGACGGGCGCGGCGCCGTCGCCCGGGCCCCAAAGGGCAGAAGGCGGTGCCCCTTTCGTCCTTACGGTCGCGTGCTCCTGTGGCGTATCCATGGTGGGGACCACGTACGTTCACCGGGAGGGCTTCGTCGCATGCGCGCGCAGGACTCGGAGAAGGCGCAGGACCGGACGAAGCCCCGCGCCCCCGTCACCCGGACCCCTTCGGCGGCCCCGGACCCGGCGGTGCTCTCCCAGGGCGCCGGTCCCCGGCCGGGTGACGTCACCGCGCTCCAGCGGACCGCGGGCAACAGGGCCGTCGCGCGCGCCCTGCAGCGGGAGGCGCACAGGCACAGCGCCGACTGCGGGCACGGGACGCGGGCCACCGAGGAGGGGACCGGCTCGGCGGTGAAGGGCATCCTCGGCTCGCGCGGCCGTTCCCTGCCGACATCGGTCCAGCGGGACGCGGAGGCCAGACTGGGCACCCCCAGGGGCGCCTACAGCGCGGTGCAGATCCATGACGGCCCGAAGGACATCGAGGTCTCCCGCGCTCTGGGCGCCGTCGCCTTCACCTCGGGCAGCGACATCGTCGGTGACGTCTCGCAGCCGCAGACCCTCTACCACGAGCTGCACCACGTCATGCAGCAGCAGAGGGGCGCCGTCCCGGGCACCGACATGGGCAACGGCCTGAAGGTCTCCGACGAGAACGACCACGCCGAACGCGAGGCGGCCGAAGTCGGGGCCCGGGCCGCGGCCGCGTCGCCCGTCCAGCGTGCGACGGACGCACCGGTCACCGGGGCCTTCGAGGCGGTGGCCGGCTGTTCCGTCCCCGTGCAGCGGGCGGCAGTCGTCCAACGCGCCGGGGGCGCGCAGGCCACCGCTCCCGCCAGGATGGACGGCGACCGGCTCCTGGACGTCATCGTCGGCCACAACCGCACGCTCGGCGGCTTTCCGTTCGGACGGGAGTCCCGCAACAACGGCGGCAACAACCTCATCTCGCGCCCGGTGGAGGTGCGGGTGCAGGACGGATCGACGACGGCCGTACTGGCGGTCCACCTCAACGTGATGCTGAATACCGGTGGCGAGGTCGTCGACCGAAGGAGCGGCTCGTCCTCGGTGACGATCCGCGGTGAAAAGGCGCACCTGACTGCCCGTCTGGCCAGCAGCCAGTCGAGCATCGAGCAGAACGGCGCCTCTGTCCTGACGGCCGGGGAATCGATCCACGTCGGGCGGAGCAACGCCGCGAAGGGATGGGGCAACAACCCGGCAAACACCGGTGCCCTCGCGGACAAGGCCGGGGTGCCGGCGGACAAGCTCGTCGCGGAACTGCAGAACAGGTTCCCGCCGGGAGAGATCGCCGACATTATCGAGCGGTTCAAGACGGACGTCGGGCGGGTCGTGATCCACGCCCTGCTCCCCGAGGTCGTGACCGTGAACTGGGAGGGTGACGCCTCATTCGCCTGAGGAGACGACGCGCCGCTCGCCGACGGGCACGTTCACCGATGTCCCGGCGAGCCCTCCGCGCGCGGCCCGGAGTACCGCACGCCCCCACGCCGGAGAGCGACACCGCTGCCTCCGGCCGGTGGAGCGGAACCGGGCTGCCCGACGGGGCGGTCGCCGCGTGTCCAAGGCGGCCAGATCTCCCCGAACGCACCCCACCACGGAGGGGCGGGCGCCCCGCCGGCCGAGTCCGGGCCTGAACGCCGGACAGCTGCGCGTCCTGCCCTGGGGCGCGGCCTTCCTACCCCGCTTCTGCGATCGGGCTGCGGACCCAGGCGCTGGGCCGGACGGCTGAGCGGCTTGCCGCACGGCGGCCGACGGCCCCACCGTGCCGAGCGGGTGGCGACCGCACCGCCCACCGGCCGGGTCGGCACCTTCGCCCGGAGGACGTCCCCTCAGGACGGTCCCTGGCACCCCTGCACCACCGCGATCCCGAACGCCACCACCAGCGTCACCACGACGAACACGAACAGCCGCTGCCTCAGCAGCCGCGGGTTCGCCGGGCGCAGTCCTGAGCCCGTGCGGGGCGCCGGCCGGCGGGCGCCCGTGCCGGTGCCGGGGCGGGTTCCGCCGCGGGACGGGGCGCCGGTGCGCGGCCGGGGGCGGGCCGGTGTGCCCTGGCGGGGCGCCCCGCTGCGCCCGGAGCCGCCGCCCCGCGACGGGGGCACGCCGCGGCCGCCCCGCGAGGACGAGGGGCCGCCGCTCCGGGAGGCGGAGCCGCCGCGCGGGGGAGTGGCCCGGTCCCCCTGCCGGCGCGCGTCCCGGTCGGGATAGGTGTCGGCGAGCCGGCCGACCGCCCGCTCGGACTCGGGGGTGCGCGGCGCCGGAGGACGGACGTCGGCGAGCCCCTGTGCCTCCCGCGCGGCGATCTCCTTGAGCCGCAGCGACAGTTGCAGCGTGCTCGGCCGCTCCTCGGGATCCTTCGCCAGACAGGCCCGCACCAGCGGGGCCAGCGCGTCGGGGACGCCCTGCAGCTGCGCCTCCTCGTGCACCACGCGGTACAGCATCACTTCGGAACTGCCGTGTCCGAAGGGCGAGTCGCCCATCGACGCGTACGCGAGCGTGGCGCCCAGCGAGAACACGTCCGTGGCCGGTGTGACGGCCGCACCGCGCACCTGCTCGGGCGCGAGGAAGCCGGGCGAGCCGACGGCCGTGCCCACGTGCGTGAGTGTCGACGCGCCGGTGGCCCAGGCGATGCCGAAGTCGATGATCCGCGGTCCCTTAGGGGACAGCAGGATGTTGGACGGCTTGAGGTCCCGGTGCACCACCCCGGCCTCGTGCACCGCGACCAGCCCCTCCGAGAGCGCGGCGCCCACGGCGGCCACCTCCGCGGCGCTGAGCGGGCCCTCGTCGGCCACCTTGTCGTGCAGCGACGGACCGGGCACGTACTGGGTGGCGAACCAGGGGCGGTCCGCCTCCAGGTCGGCGGCGACCAGCCGGGCCGTGCAGCCACCGCGGATGCGCCGGGCCGCCGAGACCTCGCGGGCGAACCGTGAGCGGAACTCCTGGTCCTCCGCAAGATCGGGACGGATGACCTTCAGTGCGACCCGCTGCCCCTTCTTGTCGGAGCCCAGGTAGACCACGCCCATCCCGCCCGCGCCGAGCCGTCGGTGAAGCCTGAAAGAGCCGACGACGCGCGGGTCCTCGCGCCTCAGGCGCATCATCGCCATGTTCATCCCCGCTGCCCGGTCCTGTGACGTGCCACAGCTTACGTTTCCACACCCGTCCGTGCGCAGAGGCCGCGCCCTCTCCGTTCGACGGATTGTCAGTGGCCGGTGGGAGACTTGAAGTGTGGTCAGGGAGGGCCTGAGCAGGCCGGGTTCGCGCGAGGGCGGACCTGTCCGGTCCCAACCACCCGACGGCGGAGGGGGATTGATCGCGTGAGGGGTGACCGGGTCGAGATCGTCGTGGACGCAGGGGACACGACGCGTACGTACGAGGTGGTGGCCTCGCGGGCGGGCCGCAGGGTCGAGACGGCGGTACGACGAGGGGTGGTCGAAGTGAGCGAAGTCACCCGAACCGGGGCTGTGGTGCGCACCGCGCGTTTCATGGCGAACCGGGTGCTCGCCCTGGTGGAGCAGCCCGTCCCGCGCCAGGACACCTCGGAGGGAGCGGGCCGCGGCGGCCGTCCCCTCGGGGATGTCCCCGAGGCGTAGGACGCCGTCTCCACCCAGGGGAGTACGGCGCGGCGGCCCGCTCATCCTCCGGGAGGCCCACCGATCGGTACGAGGGCATGACGTGCCGGAAGCCCGAAACCCATAAATTCGATGTCGAGCGGCGGGTGCAGCACTCGTCCCCCGAGGTCGGACGCCCGCCGCTGTCAAAGACAACAGAAACGGTCAGGAGAAGGGGCCATGGCGTACACGGCACCGCGGACACTGCTCCGCACGCGGGATCGCGGCGAGGGCCGCCGGCACCCGCTGGTGGCGACGCTCATGGCCCTGCCCCTGGCGGTCCTGCTCCTCCTCGTCTTCGACGGGTGGGAGCTGGTGACCACACAGGCGTCGTCCGTGGGCGAGATGCTGGGACGCTGAATTCAGCGACCCCAGGCCCGGAAGAGCGGTCCGGGCGGGGACATCCACCCATGAAACCCCGTGGGGACGGGGGTGCGGCGGACGGCAAGATGCCGGCGCAGCTGGGGAGCTGCGCCGGCATTGCTTTTCCCCACCCGCGAGGACGCCCGTCCGCCCCGCGTAGCCTCACCCCGTGACCGAGGACCTCCTCCCCGCCCTGGCCGCCCGCGCCGCGGCGGCGGCCCACGCCCGCGACCCCGCCTGCCCCTGCACCGCGGCCACTCTCGTCCACCGCGAGGACACCACCGTCGTCCGGCACGCCGTCGCGGTGGCCAAGGCGCACCCCGCGGAGACGGACACCGCCGAGCTGGCCGTGCGGACCGCCGTCGCCGCCCGCCTTCCCGGCATCCTGCTGCCCCCGCTCACCCCGGCCCCGGCCGAGCTGCACGGCCGCCCGGTCACGTACTGGCCGTACGGCACGCCCGTGGACCCGGACGACCCGGACGCCGCCCCCTGGGAGGAGGCGGGCGTCCTCCTCGCCCGCCTGCACCGGACCCCGCTCCCCGAGGCCGTCCCTCCCATGCGCGGACCGGAGAAGGCCGCCCGCGCCGTGGCGCTCCTCGGGGACCTCGCCCCGCGCCACCCGGCGGCCGCCCCCGTGCTGGACGCCTGGGCGGGCCTCCCTCCGTGGGCCCGCGGCGAGGCGCCCGCGCCGGGGCCCGTACGCCTCTGCCACGGCGACTTCCACCTCGGCCAGCTGATACGCGACCGCGCTCCCGGCGGCCCGTGGCTGCTGATCGACGTGGACGACCTCGGTGCGGGCCCGCCGGTGTGGGACCTGGCCCGCCCCGCCGCCTGGTACGCCGTGGGGATGCTCGACCCCGACGCCTGGCACCGCTTCCTGACCGCTTACCGCGCCGCCGGCGGCCCCGCCGTACCGCCCGACGGCGATCCCTGGCCCGTGCTGGACGTCCCGGCCCGCGCCCTCACCGCGCAGACCGCCGCCCGCGCCGTCACCAAGGCGGCCGCGGCGGGCCGGCCGCTGGACGAGGTGGAGGAGTGGCTGGTCGACGCCTGTGCCCGCATGCGGTCCGTACCGGCCGCAGCTCCGGCGGACTGACAGAATCTCCCCGGCGTAGGGTGCAACCGGCCCACAGCCGGACGGAGTCTGTCCAGCTGATACGCGAAGCAGATACGAACGGCGAGGAGTTGACCAGAAGATGCAGTGTCCGAAGTGCCGTGCCCCGATGCACACGTACAACCGCAACGGTGTCCAGATCGAGCAGTGCAGCGGGTGCCGGGGGATCTTCCTCGACTACGGCGAGCTGGAGGCGCTGACCCGGCTCGAGTCCCAGTGGTCGCAGCCCGCACCGCCCCCGCCGGCCGCCCCCCAGGCGTACCCCCCGGCCGCGGCGCCGCAGGCCCCGGCGTGGGGAGCGCCGCACGGCGGCCACTACGGCGGTCACCGGCGTCACAAGAGCTTCGGCCACATGCTCTTCTCCAGCTGACGGGCACACGACGAAGCCCCCGGTCGCAGGACCGGGGGCTTCGAGCCGTGTGGACGATACTGGGATTGAACCAGTGACCTCTTCCGTGTCAGGGAAGCGCTCTCCCGCTGAGCTAATCGTCCTCGGGACCACGACCACTCCGCGGAGCGGCTCATGGGCACTGCGTGCGCGATACTGGGATTGAACCAGTGACCTCTTCCGTGTCAGGGAAGCGCTCTCCCGCTGAGCTAATCGCGCGGGGTTCGGATCTTCGCAGATCCAGGATCCGGAGATCCAGTGGACGATACTGGGATTGAACCAGTGACCTCTTCCGTGTCAGGGAAGCGCTCTCCCGCTGAGCTAATCGTCCTTGGAGGTGGAGACGGGATTTGAACCCGTGTAGACGGCTTTGCAGGCCGTTGCCTCGCCTCTCGGCCACTCCACCAGGAGTGTAGGGGACCGGGAAGCCCCCTCTTCCTTCGAGCGGACGACGAGGCTCGAACTCGCGACCTCAACCTTGGCAAGGTTGCGCTCTACCAACTGAGCTACGTCCGCCTGTCGTTTCGGTCCGCTTGCGCGTCCCGGCGACGAACTGAACTCTAGCGGATTCCGGGGCCAGCACAAAAACCCGTTTGTGCAGCGTGCTGCGCTGCGCCTGCTCAGGG
Organism: Streptomyces sp. GB4-14; assembly: GCF_022696125.1. NCBI lineage: Bacteria > Bacillati > Actinomycetota > Actinomycetes > Kitasatosporales > Streptomycetaceae > Streptomyces > Streptomyces sp. GB4-14. Next base: position 5,548,730 of record NZ_RZHO01000002.1, read on the forward strand.
GCGTGGTCACGTCACCCGCGCGCCCCCGCCATAGACTCGTGGCGTGCACGACCTGCCACCTCTCGCGCGCTTCGGTGACCGCGTCGCCACCGGCCTCGCCGACGTCACCGACGACCCCGCCGCCCTCGACTCCTCGGGCTTCTGGGCGGTCGCCGCCGACTTCGAGGGGCGCCTGACCTGCGCCCGGTTCCGGGACGTCCGCACCGAGCCCGTGCCGCCGCCGGCATCGGGCGCCTGGCGGGGACCGACGGCCGGCGACTGGACGTCCTCCCTCGACCGTGCCGCGTACACGGCGGCGGTGCGCCGCATCCGCGACCACATAGCGACGGGCGAGGTCTACCAGGCGAACCTCTGCCGCGTCCTGTCCGCCCCGGTGGCCCCGGACGCCGACGTGGACGCCCTCACCGCCGTGCTGGCCCGCGGCAACCCGGCCCCCTACGCAGGAACGATTCGGCTGCCGCGGCACGGCGTGGAGATCGCCACCGCCTCGCCCGAGTTGTTCCTGCGCCGGGACGGCCGGACCGTCGAGTCCGGGCCGATCAAGGGCACCGGCCGCACCGAGGCGGACCTGCTGGAGAAGGACTACGCCGAGAACGTCATGATCGTCGACCTGGTCCGCAACGACATCGGACAGGTCTGCGCCACCGGCACCGTCACCGTCCCCGACCTGTGCGCCGTCGAGAAGCACCCGGGGCTGGTCCACCTCGTCTCCACGGTCCGCGGCGAGCTGCGCGGCGGTGAGGGCTGGCCCGGGCTGCTCCGCGCCGCCTTCCCGCCCGGCTCCGTCACCGGGGCGCCCAAGTCCAGCGCGCTGCGGATCATCGACGCTCTGGAGACCGCCCCGCGCGGCCCCTACTGCGGCGGGATCGGCTGGGTCGACGCCGACCGCGGCACCGGCGTGCTCGCCGTCGGCATCCGCACCTTCTGGATCGACCGGGACGCCGACGGCGCGGCCGTGCTGCGGTTCGGCACCGGCGCCGGCATCACCTGGGGTTCCGACCCCGAGGGGGAGTGGCGCGAGACCGAGCTGAAGGCTTCCCGGCTGCTCGCGGTAGCGTCGGGGACGTACCAGGTGAGCGAAAGGATCCAGACGTGAAGATCTGGCTCGACGGCGCGCTGCGGGACTCCGAGTCCGCCCGCGTCTCCGTCTTCGACCACGGACTGACCGTGGGCGACGGCATCTTCGAGACGGTGAAGGCCGTGGACGGCCGGCCGTTCGCCCTCACCCGGCATCTCGACCGGCTGACCCGCTCGGCCCGGGGCCTCGGGCTGCCCGACCCCGACCTCGACGAGGTCCGCCGCGCCTGTGCCGCCGTTCTGGAGGCCAACCCCGTGCCGCTCGGCCGGCTGCGCCTCACCTACACCGGCGGACACGGCCCGCTCGGCTCCGACCGGGGCGACAAGGGCCCGACCCTCGTCGTCGCCCTCGGCGGGACCACCCGCCGCCCGGACACCACGGCAGTCGTCACCGTGCCCTGGACCCGCAACGAACGCGGCGCGCTCACCGGCCTGAAGACCACCTCGTACGCCGAGAACGTCGTCGCCCTCGCCCGCGCGCACGAACACGGCGCCTCCGAGGCTCTCTTCGGCAACACCGTCGGACAGCTCTGCGAGGGCACCGGGTCGAACGTCTTCGTCGTCCTCGACGGCGAGATCCACACCCCGCCGCTCGCCTCCGGCTGCCTCGCGGGCATCACCCGCGCCCTGGTCGCCGAGTGGACCGGGGCCAAGGAGACCGACCTGCCGCTGGACGTCCTGCGCGAGGCCGACGAGATCTTCCTCACCTCCACCCTGCGCGACGTGCAGGCAGTGCACCGCGTCGACGACCGTGAACTGTCCGCCGCGCCCGGCCCGGTGACGGCCAAGGCCATGCGGATCTTCGAGGAGCGGTCCGCGGCGGACATCGACCCGTGAGGGGCCGGAAAACCGGCTGAAGCCGGGGGCGCGGCGGGGTAGAACTCCCGTGATGACCACCACCCTGCGGCCGACCGAGCCGCTCCAGCGGAATCCCGACGGGACGCGTTCGCGTCACTTCCACGTCTGCGTGAACAGCCGTCCCGTGGGGGAGGTGCGCCTCGGCACGGACCCCGTCTTCGGCGACGCCGTGGCCCGGATCGTCAGCCTGCGCATCGACGAACCCGACCGCCGGCGTGGCCGGGGCACGGTGGCGGCCCTCGCGGCGGAGGAGGTGGCGCGCGGCTGGGGCTGCCGCCGCATCGAGGTCACCGTCCCCGCCGAACCGGGCACCGCCCTCGCCCTCGCCACGGCACTCGGCTACGTCGTGCGCAACCGGACGATGGAGAAGGCCCTTCGCGCCACCCCGCCCGCCCTGCCCGACGGCGCCCGCGCACGCCCCATGACCGAGGAGGAGTTCGGCCCCTGGCAGGCCGAGAGCTCGGCCGACTACGCGCGGGAGTGGGCGCGTCGCGGGGTGCCTGAGGCGGAGGCGCTGGCCAAGGCCGCCGCCGACGAGGCGGCGCTGCTGCCTGACGGCCTCGCCACGGAGGACATGCTCCTCAGCGTCCTCGAACACGAGGGCGCGGTGGTCGGCACGCTCTGGCTCGCGGTGCGCGGGGAGCGCGCGTACGTGTACGACGTCGAGACCCGGCCCGCCCACCGGGGTCGCGGCCACGGACGCAGCCTCATGCTGCTCGCCGAGGCCCAGGCGGCCGCCGCGGGCAACCGGACCATCGGCCTCAACGTCTTCGCGGGCAACACCCCCGCCGAACGGCTCTACGACTCGCTCGGCTACACCGCGACCCGCTACTCGCTGTACAAGCCGCTGGTGTAGCGGCCGGGACGGAGGGGACGGCGGGGTCAGGCGTCCTGCCCGGTCAGCAGCCGGTCCGCGATCTCCTCGATCCGCTCGCGCAGCCCCTCCTGGCTCCTGCCGCCGTCGAGCCGCTCCCCGCCGATGACGTACGTGGGCGTCCCGGTCACCCCGATCGCCTTGCCCTCGGCCTGGTCAGCGTCGACCACCAGGATGTGCCGGCCGTCGATCAGGGCGGTGTCGACCTCGTCGGCGTCGAGGCCCAGCTCGCGGGCGACCTCGACCAGGACCGCATCGCCCCGGCGCTCCAGCTCCTCGACCCGGCCGAGCACGGCCTCCGCGTAGTCCCAGCCCCGGCCCTGCTCCCACGCCTCCTCGGCGGCCTGGGCCGCGGCGAAGGCGTGCTTGTGCTTCTCCAGCGGGAAGTGCCGCAGCCGGATCTCCAGCCGGTCGCCGTACCGGGCACGCAGGGCGCGCAGGTCGTCCAGGGCGGTCCGGCAGTCCGAACACTGCAGCTCGCACCACACGTCGAGGACAGGGGCGGCGGGGCGGGCGGGGGAGGAGTCACTCATGACCGACAGTCTTCCAGCCGCACCCCGGCACCACCCAATCCGGCCCCGGGCCCGCGTCCCCGGCCCGAGACCCTCAGGCGTGTGCCGACCGGCACCTTCGGAGGAGCCCGGACCCGGAGATGTCCCTGATGTCCGCCCCGGGCATGGCCGCTCGGGGCTCGGCGGGTGCAGGATGGAGAGGACGCCGGCGAAGCCCGTCGTGACCGCACGCACGCTGCCCTGGAGGACCGGATGATTGCCGAGACCGTCTGCTCCGCCGTCGCCGCGGCAGGCCTGGGCATCGCGGTGGTCACGGCCTACCGCAAGCGCTACCTGACGGCGACGCGCATCGCCGCCTACGCGCTCGTGCCGCTCGGTCTGGTGATGACCGGCGTCGTCGAGTGGCTCGCGGACACCGCTTTCAGTCCGGTCGCCTGGGCGGGCTTCGGCGTGCTGGGCCTGTCCTGGCTGATGTTCGCCACGACCCGCACGGTGGAGCGCCGGCGCGGCGGCATCCGCAAGGAACGCAAGGCGGCAAGGGAGGCGGCCACCCCCGCCGCCACGGCGCCCGGCGCGTCCGCGCCCGCCCTGGGACAGGCGCCCGCCCGCGGACAGAGCCCCGCGCCCCGGCAGAAGCCGGCCGCACAGGGGGACGACGACTTCAGCGACATCGAGGCCATCCTCAAGAAGCACGGCATCTGACCACCCAGGACCACATGCGTCACAGGGGGACCCGGACCGCGCGGAAGTGATCACGCTCTGACCGGTAGACCGCGCTTTCCGTGTGCGCACATGCTCTCCACGAGTGTTGATCGCGTCCGGCGCGTCCGATGCGTCATCATCGCGGCGAGATGCTGGACACGACACAGAGCGATGCCGCGCCGCAGCAGGGCGAGCCGCGCGGATGCCTCTTCGCCCTATCCCAGCCACCGCTGATGATCTTCCTTGCGGTGATCGGGTGTCTGCTGCTCACGGCCGCCTTGCACGACCTGCTGTGGCTGTGAGCCGTACCCGCGGTTCCCGGCGTCACCCGTCGGGACCGCGTCGGCCCGGCACCTCCCGTCACTCTCCGTGGCGGCTGGGGCGGATCAGCCCGCGGCCTCCTTGCGGCGTGCCCGGTAGGCGGCGACATGCAGCCGGTTGCCGCAGGTGCGGCTGTCGCAGTAGCGGCGCGAACGGTTGCGGGACAGGTCCACGAAGGCGTGCCGGCAGTCCGGGGCCTCGCAGCGGCGCAGGCGCTCCTGCTCGCCGGCGACCACGAAGAACGCCAACGCCATCCCGCAGTCGGCCGCCAGGTGGTCGGCCACGGACGCGCCGGGGGCGAAGTAGTGCACGTGCCAGTCGTAGCCGTCGTGGTCGGTGAGCCGGGGCGTGGTGCCGGCGGCCGCGATCAGTTCGTTGATCATCATGGCGGCGCTGCGGGCGTCGGGAGCGGCGAACACCGCGGCGAACCGGGCGCGGATCTTGCGCACGGCGGCCAGGTCGAACTCGGTGAGCACCCCGACCTCGCTGACCTCGTGGTCCCGTACGAACGCCTCGAGGGCGGCGACGTCCGCCAGTCCGTCCGGAGTCGCGTCGTCCTCCGGTGCGGTGTTCACCAGATCCACCACGGTGTCCAGCGCGCACCGGGTGTCATGGGTGATCAGCACGATTCGCTCCCTGGCCTGGGGGTCGGGCGGGCGCCCGCCGATGCTGGCCGATGGTAGTGGCTCCACCCCACCCCGCACCTCCCCGCTCCGCACACGGCTTCGATTCCAACGCAGAACCCCCGTGAACGGTTCCCGCCCACGACGCCCTTGCCAGGGAGGCCTGCGGGCGCCTTGGACGTACCTTCCAGGAAGCGCCCCGAAGGGGCGCGGGGAACTGCGCGCGCAGCCCCTGACGGCGCGCAGGGCCCTAGGCGCGCCCGCGGCCACGCCGACGCGCCCGCGCCCCGCACAACACACCGGCGTCGACCCACGGCAAGAAACCCGCGGCGTCGACGCCGATGCATCCTGTTGTTCAGGCCCGCGCCGTCACCCCGAGTCGACGGCGCCGGGCGGCTTCGAGGCGGCGCGCTAGCTTTCCGCCAGGATGTGCGAGAGCTCCTGATCGAGATCGAAGTGCCGGTGCTCCGTGCCGGGCGGCACGGCGGCGTCGGTGCGCTTCAGGAAGGACTCCAGAGCCCGTGCCGGGGCCTCGAGCAGGGCTTCCCCCTCCGGAGAGCTCAGGGCGATGCACACGACGCCCTGACCATGACTGCGCGACGGCCAGACGCGGACGTCGCCGGTGCCCGTGGGGCGGTGAAGTCCCTCGGCGAGGAGGTCGCGGGCGAACACCCACTCGACGGTTTCCTCGGCTCCGGTGTGGAAGGTGGCGTGCACGGCGTAGGGGTCGGCCGTGTCGTACCGCAGGCCTGCGGGGACAGGCAGGGAGGACTCGCTCGACACAACGAGGCGCAGGTGCAGCTCGCAGCTGACCGTGGTGTTCATAAGCGCCAGGGCCTTTCGCTCAGTGTGCGCTCGGGGATTCGCACGTCGGCGAAATCGACATGCCACCTACGGTGCCGTTGTAAACCCCTCTGAGTGTTTTGCGTGGGATTACGTAACTCTTCCGGCCGAGAGATCGTTCGTGTCCTGCGTCCATTCCGGTGATGTGTTCGGCTCGGGTAGTGTTGGGCTGCATGAACACGGGGAGTAACGAGTCCGGCGAGGTCGTGGCCGCGGCCCACGGGGTGACGGTGGACGAGAGCGAGCGTCGGGACGAGAGGGGACTCGGGTCGAGGGCGCCCGAGTTCGTGAAGGCGCGGCGGGCGCTGCATCTGAGCTGGCAGGTGGGGGTCTTCGTCGTCGGTCTGGCCGTGGTGGTGGCCGGCGTGATCATGCTTCCGCTGCCTGGCCCTGGATGGGTCGTGATCTTCGGCGGCATGGCGATCTGGGCGACCGAGTTCGTGTGGGCCCAGCTGGTGCTGCGCTGGACCAAGCGCAAGGTCACCGAGGCGGCCCAGCGGGCGCTGGACCCGCGGGTGCGTCGCCGCAACATCATCCTGACGTCGGTCGGCCTGGTGATCGTGGCCGCGCTGGCCGGCTTCTACCTGTGGAAGTTCGGTCTGCAGATGCCCTGGAAGATCAAGGACCAGTGACAGGGGCCGGGGCGCCGGTTCGTCCGGCCCCCGGCGCACACGGTGATCACGTCCGGTCGGTGGTCACAGTGGTCACGGGCACCCCTGACATGGGGTAATGTTCTTCCTGCGCCCGGGCGATTAGCTCAGTGGGAGAGCGCTTCGTTCACACCGAAGAGGTCACTGGTTCGAACCCAGTATCGCCCACCGGGATCAAGCGGCCCGGCTCACCAACAGTGAGCCGGGCCGCTTCGTCGTTGCCGGGACGGCCCGTCGACACCTCCCTCCGTCCCGTTCCGCTTCGCCCGTGCGTCACCCGACCGTGACCTGCCGCGTGCCCCGCAACGGCCGCCGCCGTTCCGTTCGACCGGTCGGCCGCGAGGCCGGGGACCTGCCGCTTTCCCTCCCGCCCGGGACGATTACCGGACGCCCCCGCCGCCCGGCGCCCGCGAGGCCTCGCCACCAATTCCTGTCCGAATCATTGACGCGCCCGTGGGCCCTCCGTACCTTGTGCCAGCAAGCGCTTACTTGAAACGATTCACGAGGCGGCCGGGACCGTCGCGGGGAGGCTCGTATGCAGCAGGGCAGGGGTGTGGAGAGGCGGACGGTCCTCAAAGCGGCGGGGGTCTCGCTCGCCGTCACGGGGCTCGGTGCGACGGCGACCGCCTGCGGTGGCGGAAGCGGTTCCGGCGACGGAACGGTGACGATCCGTTATGCGTGGTGGGGCGCCGAGGACCGGGCGCGGCGCATCAACAGGACCATCGATCTCTTCGAGAAGAAGTACCCGAAGATCAGGGTCAAGACCGACTTCCAGCCGTACACGGATTTCTGGAAGAAGTTCAACACGCAGGCCTCCGGCGGAAATCCGCCGGACGTCTTCCAGAATGCCATCGGATTCCTCCGCAAATACGATGCGAAGAATGTGCTCCTGGACCTCAAGGAGCAGGTCAAGGCCGGCAACCTGCGCATGGAGGGATTCCGGGCGGGCCTCGACACGTTCGGCGAGATCGACGGCAAACTCCTCGGCGTGCCCGTGGGGTCCAACTCGATGGCCCTCGTCATCGACAAGCCGGTCTACGCCCGCGCCGGTGTCACTCCCGAAACGGGCTGGACCTGGGACGATTTCGACGAGGCGATGGCCCGGGTGCGCGACCGGACGGGCCGCGCCGGCGACAGCGGCATGTACGGCGTCATGTACCTCTACGACCTGTACCTGCGTCAGAACGGCAAGGCGTTCTTCACCGAGGACGGTCTCGGTTTCACCGAGGCGGATCTGACCCGGTGGTGGACGAAGGCGGAGAAGGGCGTGCGGTCCGGACTCTTCGCCGACCCCAAGAAGGTCGCCCAGATCAAGCCCAAGTCGGCGCTCTCCGCCGAACTCGCGGGCTCCGAGTTCACCTGGGACAACTTCACCGTCCGCTACACCTCCGAGGGCAGGAGCGAGTACGGTCTCGCGCCGATCCCCACCACCGACGGCAAGCGGACCGGCCAGTACCTCGGCTCGCTGATGCTGAGCGCCTCCAGGCGCACCCAGCACCCGGTGGAGGTCGCCAAGTTCATCGACTTCATGGTGCACGACCCCGAGGTCGCCAAGATCATGGGCTACGACCGGGGCGTGCCCGCCACCACGGCGCAGTACGAGGCGTACCGGCCCACCGACGCGGTGAACAAGGCGATCGCCGCCTACGAGGAGTCCCTCGTGCAGGCGGGCGTGCTGGAGCCCATCACCCCGCACCCGAACGGCGCCGACATCTGCGAGGCCGCGTTCCTGCGCATCGGCGAGGAGCTGGGCCTGGGCAAGCGGTCGGTGCCCGACGCCGTCGAACAGTTCTTCAACGAGTCGAAGACCGCCCTCAGCAGCTGATGGGAACCGCCGTGACACACGCCCCCGCGACGGAGGTCCGGGCGAAGGACCCCGAGCCGCGGCACAGTCCGGACACACCCCCGCGCCCTGCCGACCTGAAGCGGCGGGGGCACCGGGAGAACCTGGCCGGCTATCTCTTCATGTCCCCGTGGATCGCCGGGTTCCTGCTGCTGACGGCGGGCCCGATGGTCGCCTCGCTCTACTTCGCGTTCACCGACTACAACCTGTTCGACGCCCCGCGCTGGATCGGCCTGGACAACTTCTCCGAGATGTTCGGCGACCCGCGCTGGCGCCACTCGGTGCGGGTCACCCTCTGGTACGTCGTCGTCGGCACGCCCGTCAAACTGCTCGTGGCGCTCGGCGTGGCCCTGCTGCTCGCGCAGAAGCGGCGCGGGCAGGCCTTCTACCGTGCCGCGTTCTACGCGCCGTCGCTGATCGGCGCGAGCGTGTCGGTCGCCATCGTCTGGAAGGCGATCTTCTCGGACGACGCGATCGTCGACCGGACGCAGAAGGTGTTCGGCATCGGCGCCGGCGGCTGGACCGGCGACCCGGACCTCATCATCTACAGCCTGGTCGCCCTGACGGTCTGGCAGTTCGGCGCGCCGATGGTCATCTTCCTGGCCGGGCTGAAGCAGGTGCCGCGGGAGCTGTACGAGGCGGCCGACGTCGACGGGGCCGGCAAGCTGCGGCAGTTCTGGAACATCACCCTGCCGATGATCTCGCCGGTGCTGTTCTTCAACGTCCTGCTGGAGACGATCCACTCGTTCCAGATCTTCAGCTCCGCCTACATCGTCGGCGGCGGCGCGGGCGGCAACGCCTGCGGTCCGGCGGACGGCTCCATGGTCTACACCTGCTATCTGTACGTCCAGGGCTTCGAGAACAGCCGGATGGGCCTGGCCTCCGCCATGGCGTGGATGTTGCTGGTCGCGGTCGCCCTGGTCACGGCGGTGCTGTTCCGGTCCCAGAAGCGCTGGGTGCACTACGAGGAGGGCGGCCGATGACCGCACAGGCCACCGACATCACCCGCACCCCGTCGGCGAAGGGCGCGCTGCGGCGCCGGCTGCCCGGCTCGCTCGCCTGGCACCTCGTGGCGCTGACGCTCCTGGCGGTGATCCTCTACCCGGTGGTGTGGGTGATCGGAGGGTCGTTCAAGGCGAGCGAGGACATCGTCGGCAGCCTGGACCTCTTCCCGGCCGACCCGATCGTGTCCAACTACACCAGCCTCGCCGATGGCATCGCCGACATCCCCGTCTCCACCTTCTTCTTCAACTCGCTGTTCCTCGCGGTGGGTTCGGTGATCGGCATCCTGATCTCCTGCTCGCTCACCGCCTACGCCTTCGCCAGGATCCGGTTCGCGGGCCGCAATCTGCTCTTCACGCTCATGATCGGCACGCTGCTGCTGCCGTACCACGTGCTGCTGATCCCGCAGTACGTGCTGTTCCGCAACCTGGAGATGATCAATACGTACACCCCGCTGCTGCTGGGGAAGTACCTGGCCACGGAGGCGTTCTTCGTCTTCCTGATGGTGCAGTTCATGCGGAACCTGCCCCGGGAGCTGGACGAGGCGGCCCGGCTCGACGGCTGCGGGCATCTGCGCATCTACTGGTCGATCGTGCTGCCGCTGTGCCGGCCGGCCCTGATCACCAGCGCCATCTTCACCTTCATCAACGCCTGGAACGACTTCATGGGCCCGCTGATCTACCTCAACGAGCCCGGCAAGTACACGGTCTCCCTCGGGCTGAAGATGTTCGTCGACCAGGAAGGGCTCGCCAACTACGGCGGCATGATCGCCATGTCCCTGGTCGCGCTGCTGCCCGTGCTGGCCTTCTTCCTCGCCTTCCAGCGCTATCTCATCGACGGCATGGCGACCTCCGGACTGAAGGGCTGAGTGAGCTGACGATGTCCCTGGCACGCACCGATTCGAGGGCCTGGGGAAGGTTCGCGCTCTTCGCCGAGTGCCTGCTGACCGGCGTGTGGATCGCGCTGGCCGCGCTGCCGCTGGTCACCTACCCCGCCGCGCTGGCGGCGGGCGCCCGGCACCTGCGCCGCCATCTGGCCCACCAGCAGGGCGGATGGCGGGAGTTCACGGCCGACTTCCGGGCGGCGGTGCGCGGCGGCCGGATCGTCGGGCTCGCCGGATGGGCGGCCGTCGCCGTGGTGTGGACCGACCTGCGCGCCGTACGGGCCGGACTGCCGGGCGGCCCGCTGGTCGGGGCCGTCGGGGTGCTCGCGCTCATCGGGGCGGCGGCCGCGCTGCTGCGGGCGGCGGCGCTGTGGCGGCCCGGCGTGTCCTGGCGGCCGCTGATGGCGCGGGCCGGGCGGCACACCGTCCGCGACCCCGCCGGATCCTTCCTGCTCATCGGCGGGCTGGCCGTCGTGGTCTGCTCCGCCTGGTTCAGCACCCCCCTCGCGGTGCCCGCGCTGGGGGCCGTCACGGCGGCCGCCGTCGCCGTGGAGGAACGTCACCGGCACCGCTGACGGGCGGTGCCTCCTACGGGGTGGGCGCTCCGGCACCACATCTCCGTCTGTCATGCCCCTGACATAAGCGCAGCACCCGGCAGCCATGGAAAGGACGGGCCATGTCCCCCATCCCCCGCAGAACTCTCATCAAGGCGGTCGCCGTCGCCGGAGCCGCCGCCCAGGCCGGCCTGGCCCTCGGCGAGAGGGAAGCCGCCGCGGCGCCCGCCACCGCGCCCGGCGTCTCCGACCCGGTGACCCTGGACTGGCTGGAGGAGGACGGACCGGGCGCCGCCCCGGGCTCCACCGTCGGCGTCCCCTGGCCCCGCGGCGCCCATCCGGAGACCCGGACCTTCGCCGTGACGGACGCCGACGGCAAGGACGTCCCCGTCCAGACCTGGCCGCTCGCGTACTGGCCCGACGGCTCCCTCAAGTGGACCGCGCACGCCGTCATTTCCGGCACCGGTCGGCTCACTCTGAAGACCGGCACGCCCGCCGCACCCGACAAGAAGGTCACCGTCACCCGACGCGGCGCCACCGTCACCGTCTCCACCGGCGTCATCACCGCCCGGATCGGCACCGGCGGCGACACCCTGGTCCGCTCGGTCACCCGCGGCTCGACCGAGATCGCCCGCGACGGACGCCTCGTCGTGCTGCGCCAGCCCGAGATCGAGGACGGCGACCGCACCACCGTCCGCACCGAGCGGTTCGACGGCACCGTCTCCGGCGTCACCGTCGAGCAGGACGGCCCCGTCCGCGCGGTCGTCCGCGTCGACGGCACCCACCGCAAGGGCCGCGACACCCTGCTGCCCTTCTCCGTACGCCTCTACTTCTACGCGGGCGCCGACTCCTTCCGCATGGTGCACACCATCACCTACGACGGGAAGCAGGAACCCGGCAGCGCCAAGGGCGACTTCGTGCGCGGCATCGGCGTCCGCTTCTCCGTCCCGCTGCGCGACGCGACGTACGACCGGCACATCCGGCTCGGCGGCGAGGGCGAGGGGATGCTCCGGGAGGCGGTCAAGGGGATCACAGGGCTGCGCCGTGACCCGGGGACCGCCGTGCAGGAGGCCCAGTTCGAGGGCCGCAGGCTGCCCGACCCGACCACCTGGGACCAGCGCGTGACCAGCCGCTTGCAGTACATCCCCGAATGGGGCGACTACACCCTCTCCCAGCTGTCCGCCGACGGCTTCACCGTCCGCAAGCGCACCAGGAAGGGCCACGGCTGGATCGGCGCCGGCGGCGGGCGGCGCGCCTCCGGCTTCGGCTACGTCGGCGGCGTCAGCGGCGGCCTCTCCTTTGGGCTGCGCGACTTCTGGGAGAAGCACCCCGCCCAGCTCGACGTCCGCGACGCGCACACCGACACCGCCGAGGTCACCCTCTGGCTCTGGTCACCCGAGGCCCAGCCCATGGACCTGCGCTTCTACCACGACGGCATGGGCCAGGACACCTTCCCCGAACAGCTCGAGGGCCTCAACATCACCTACGAGGATTACGAGCCCGGCTTCGGCACGCCCTACGGCATCGCCCGCACCTCCGAGCTGCTGTTCTGGGCCGAGGCCGCCACCCCGGACGCCGACCGGCTCGCCGCCCGCGCACGCGCCGTACGCGTGCTGCCGCAGCTCGCCGCGCCGCCCTCGCAGCTGATCACCGCCGGCGTCTTCGGCAAGGGCCTCTTCGCCGAGCCCGACCGCTCCACCCCCGCCAAGGAGAAGATCGAGGACCACCTCGACTTCCTCTTCGCCTACTACAAGGACCAGGTGGAGCAGCGCCGCTGGTACGGCTTCTGGGACTACGGCGACATCATGCACACCTACGACACCGTCCGGCACCAGTGGCGCTACGACGTCGGCGGCTACGCCTGGGACAACAGCGAACTCTCGCCCGACCTGTGGCTCTGGTACGCCTACCTGCGCTCGGGGCGCGCCGACATCTTCCGCTTCGCCGAGGCCATGACCCGCCACACCGGCGAGGTCGACGTCTACCACCTCGGCGAGTGGGCCGGGCTCGGCACCCGGCACGGCGTCCAGCACTACGCCGACAGCGCCAAGCAGCAGCGCATCGCCAACACCACCTACCGGCGCTTCTACTACTTCCTCACCGCCGACGAACGCACCGGCGACCTCATGCACGCCAACGTCGACAGCGACGAGACCTTCCTGGCCCTGGACCCGCTGCGCAAGATCCGCACCGAGCCGTACGCCCCGGATTGCAACGCCCTGTCCATCGGCTTCGGCACCGACTGGAGCGGCCTGGTCTCCGCCTGGCTCACCGAGTGGGAACGCAAGGGCCCCCAGTGGCGGAAGGCCCGGGCGCGCGTGCTCTCCACCATGGAGACCATCGCCGCCCAGCCCAACGGCTTCGTCCAGGGCAGCGGCCTGTACGACCTGGACACCGGCCGGTTCGCCGTCGCCGGCACACCGAAGGTGGAGGTCTCCCACCTGTCCGCCGTCTTCGGCCTCAACGAACTGTGCGCCGAACTGATCGACCTCGTCGACATGCCCGAGTTCGAGCAGGCGTACTACGACTACTGCCGCTGGTTCAACGCCACCAAGGCCGAACAGGCCGCGCGCTACGGCACCGACTTCGGCAGCCTGATCCTCTTCCAGGGCCACTCCCGCCTCGACGCCTACGCCGCCGTGCGCACCGGGGACGAGGCGCTGGCGCAGCGGGCGTGGGCCAAGTTCTACGACTCCGACGGGTACAAGGAGTCCGCGCCCTGGAAGACCGAGAAGGTGAGCGGTCCCACCGCCCTGGTCGCAGGCAGTGAGGCCCCCTGGGTCTCCACCAACGACACCGCCCTGTATGGACTCGCCGCCATAGAGAACCTCGCACTCCTGGGGGACCGCATGCCGTGACGCACGAGGCGGGCGCGGGCGGGCACACTCCGTACATGGACCGGAACCATTACCGCTTCCGCACCGTATGGACGCTGTCCGCGCCCGCCGCGACCGTGTACGGCGTGCTGGAGCGGATCGAGGAATACCCCCGGTGGTGGCCGCAGGTGCGGGAGGTCGCCCGCCTCGACGACACCACCGGCATCGTCACGATCCGCTCCGTCCTCCCGTACGACCTCACCTTCACCCTGCGGGAGGGGCGGCGGGACCGGGAGAACGGCGTGCTGGAGGCCGGGCTGTCCGGTGACATCGACGGCTGGGCGCGGTGGACCGTCACCGACCTGGGCGCGCACGGCTGCCTCGCCCACTACGAGCAGGAGGTCGACGTCCGGGCGCGGCTGCTGCGGCTGCTCGCCGTGCCCGGCCGGCCGCTCTTCCGGGCCAACCACGCGCTGATGCTGCGGGCCGGGCGGCGCGGACTGGCGGCGCACCTTCAAGCGGTTTGAACGAAGCGTCCCGACCCCTGTATTGTTCAGTGCGTTCCCGGGCGATTAGCTCAGTGGGAGAGCGCTTCGTTCACACCGAAGAGGTCACTGGTTCGAACCCAGTATCGCCCACGCTCGCGAGAGCGACGTGTGTCCGCCGAAAACGCGGACCACGTCGCTCTCTTCGTGTTCTGCCCGGGTTCGCCGCGCGTTGTGGGAGCTCCGCCACCCACGCCCCCGGCCCACGATGCCGTGGGCCGGTGAGTGAGGTCACGCCGCCGCCGGCAGGTCCGGGCGCAGGGGCCAGGCCGGGTCGACGATCTCCTCCGTTCCGGTGCGCGCGAACCACGCCTGCAGGCCCCGCGCCTGTGCCGCGTGCCACACCGCCTGCAACGTGTGCAGCTCACCGGGGGACAGCCGCTCCAGCCGGGACGCGAACCGGCGGCCCACCGCCCGGGTGACCTCCAGCGCGGCCGTCGCGTCCGCCGCCGCGTCGTGCGCCTCCTCCAGTTCCACCTCGTAGTGCGCGCACAGATCGGCCAGCGTGCGGCGCCCCTTGCGGTAGCGGTCCAGATGCTTGTCCAGCACCCGCGGATCCAGCACCAGCAGCGGCGACCGCTCGAACCAGCGGTCCAGCGACGACGCCCGGTGCCGGCGCAACTCCCGGTCCAGCAGCGTCAGATCGAACGGCGCGTTCATCACCACCACCGGCCGGCCCACCGCCGCCTGCTCCGCCAGCGCCTGCGCCACCTCGTACATCACCGGTGCCGGCCAGCGGCCGTTGCGCTGCAGATGCTCCTCCGTCAGCCCGTGCACCTCGGTCGCCGCGGCCGGCACCGGCACGCCCGGATTCACCAGCCAGCGGGTCACCCGCGGCCGGGTGCCCGGCGCGTCCTGGACGACGAGAGCGGCCGACACGATCCGGTCGGTCTCGACGTCCACACCCGTGGTCTCCGTGTCGAAGGCGGCCAGCGGCCCCTCGTACCAGCACGTCATACCCACCAACCCCTCGCTCACCATCAACAGTTGACACGCGGTCGACCGCTCGGACCGGTGATACCCGCCCTGTTTGCGCGCTACGCGGGGAGGAGACAACACGAGTACGGGTCTTTGCAGTTCAGCGACCCGCGCATGGGATTCGACTGTTCTGGAAGGCTGTTGGTCATGGCCATCGCGCAGCCCGAACGGGGCGGGCTGCTGCCGGAGCGCACACCGGCCTCTCGCGGCACCCTCGCCACCACCGCCTGCATGGAGACCCTGCAGGTCGGCTATCTCCACGCCGTCGCCGCGGCGGCGGGCTGCTCGCTGTCCCAGCCCTTCCCCGACAACGGCATCGACTGGCACGTCAGCCACAGCGCGCCCGGACACCTCGTCGACGACGAGGTCACCATCAAGGTGCAGCTCAAGGCCACGTCACAGATCGCCCCGCACCCCCGGGGACGCTCCTTCTCCTTCACCCTGGACAACGCCCACCTGGAGAAGCTCGCCCGCACCCCGGTCTCCGTGCACAAGATCCTCGTCGTGATGATCCTGCCTCGCTCCCAGGACGACTGGCTGCGCGCCGGACACGACCGGCTCGACCTGCGCCACTGCTGCTACTGGGTCAACCTCGCCGGACACCCCGTCACCGGCCGCCGCCGCACCACCGTACGGATCCCGACCTCACGCATCTTCGACGACCGCGCGCTGTGCGAGATCATGACGCGGGTCGGCAGGGGAGGCAGACCATGACCCACCGTCCCACCGGGGAGCCCGCCCGGCCCGCCCGCCCGCACCCCGCCGACGCCTTCCCCGACACACAGCCGCCCGAGGCCGCCGGCACCGACCCCGCCGTGCTCACCGCCCTGCTGCGCCGGCACGGCTGGCAGCGGCGCGGCGGCGCCCCCGGTCGCTACGGCCGGTGGGCCCCGCCCGGCCCGGGCACCGGCACCAGCCTGCTCGTGCCGGCCGGCCGTGCCTTCCCCGACAGCGAGGACCTGCTCGCCGAGGCCCTGGACGCGCTGTCCCGCAGCGGCACGCCCTCCGCCCGCCAGATCCTGCTCGCCCTCGCCGTCCCCAGCGACGAGATCCGCTGGTCCCGCGACCTGCCGCCCGGTCCAGGCGACGCCGTCGCCTGGACCGCGGAGGAACAGCTGAGGACCGCCGCCCGCCGCACCCTGCTCGCCGCCGCGCTCGCCACCCGCGCCCGCGCCGGCTACCACGGCGCCCGCCACCGGCGCCCGGCCGCCGCTGCGCTGGAGGGCGTGCTGGTGGGCCCCGCGCCGGACGGCCGCGGCCTCACCGCCTTCGTGCCCGTCGCCACCGGCCGCCCGCTGGCCGTGAGTCTGTTCCACGCCCTGCACGCCGCCCGCGAGGCCGTCGACCACCGGCGGGCCACCGGCTCCATGGACGCCTTCGGCACCGCCGTCGGCGCGGGCGTCAGCCACGAGTTCACCGAGGCCCTCGTCGCCCTGGTGCGGGGGACCGAGGGCGCCCGGGTCGGCGTGGACTGGTCGCCGGCGGCCGGGGTGCCCGAGGGCTGCGCGGCCGCCGGTCCCGTGGAGTTCTCGCCCGGCGACCTGCCCGCGCTCATCGAGGCCGGCCGCCGCTACCAGCGAGCGGAGCCCTCCGTCACCGTCACGGTCACCGGGGCGGTCGTGCGGATGTACCGGGCACAGGCCGGGGACGTCGGCCTGGTGCGGCTGCGGGTGCTCGCGGGCGCCGACGTAGGGCACCTCCGCGTCACGCTCGGCGAGGAGGACTACCGGATCGCCGGGCACGCCCACCTCATGGGGCTGCCGGTGCGGATGCGCGGGCGGCTGGCCGGACGCAGCGGGTTCCGGCGTCTCACCGAGGTCCGCGGGGTCGCGCCGGTCCAGGTCGACGAGGCCGAACGCGACCGGCTGCTCAAGGTGCTGCAGGAGAGCGCGGACGACTTCGGCGATGCCTTCGGGCCGGCCCGCGACGGCTGATTTCGCCTGCACCGGTCCCGGGTCGGTACGATCGCACCCATGCGTGCGCTCCGGTATGGCGCCGCGACCACAGCCTTCAGTCAGGAGAGACCGGTGTCAGACGTCCGTGTGATCATCCAACGCGATTCCGAGCGGGAAGAACGCGTGGTGACGACGGGCACTACGGCCGCCGAGCTCTTCGCCGGCGAGCGCTCGGTCATCGCCGCTCGGGTGGCCGGCGAGCTCAAGGACCTCTCGTACCAGGTCCAGGACGGCGAGACCGTCGAGGGCGTCGAGATCTCCTCCGAGGACGGCCTCAACATCCTGCGCCACTCCACCGCGCACGTGATGGCCCAGGCCGTGCAGGAGCTGTTCCCCGAGGCCAAGCTGGGCATCGGCCCCCCGGTCCGGGACGGCTTCTACTACGACTTCGACGTGGAGAAGCCCTTCACGCCCGAGGATCTCAAGGCCATCGAGAAGAAGATGCAGGAGATCCAGAAGCGCGGCCAGCGCTTCTCCCGCCGCGTGGTGACCGACGAGGCCGCCCGCGAGGAGCTCGCCGACGAGCCGTACAAGCTGGAGCTGATCGGCCTCAAGGGCTCCGCCTCGCACGACGACGGCGCGGACGTCGAGGTCGGCGCCGGTGAGCTGACGATCTACGACAACATCGACGCCAAGACCGGCGAGCTGTGCTGGAAGGACCTCTGCCGCGGTCCCCACCTGCCCACCACCCGGAACATCCCGGCGTTCAAGCTGATGCGCAACGCGGCCGCCTACTGGCGCGGCAGCGAGAAGAACCCGATGCTCCAGCGCATCTACGGCACCGCCTGGCCCTCCAAGGAGGAGCTGAAGGCGCACCTGGAGTTCCTCGCCGAGGCCGAGAAGCGCGACCACCGCAAGCTCGGCAGCGAGCTCGACCTGTTCTCCATCCCGGAGCAGATCGGCTCCGGCCTCGCCGTCTTCCACCCCAAGGGCGGCATCATCCGCCGGGTCATGGAGGACTACTCGCGCCGCCGGCACGAGGAGGAGGGCTACGAGTTCGTCTACACCCCCCACGCGACGAAGGGGAAGCTCTTCGAGACCTCGGGCCACCTGGACTGGTACGCCGACGGCATGTACCCGCCCATGCAGCTCGACGAGGGCGTGGACTACTACCTCAAGCCCATGAACTGCCCGATGCACAACCTGATCTTCGACGCGCGCGGCCGCTCCTACCGCGAACTGCCGCTGCGTCTCTTCGAGTTCGGGACCGTGTACCGGTACGAGAAGTCGGGCGTCGTGCACGGCCTGACCCGGGCCCGCGGCTTCACCCAGGACGACGCGCACATCTACTGCACCCGCGAGCAGATGTCCGAGGAGCTCGACAAGACCCTCACCTTCGTCCTGAACCTGCTGCGCGACTACGGCCTCACCGACTTCTACCTGGAGCTGTCCACCAAGGACCCGGAGAAGTTCGTCGGCTCGGACGAGGCCTGGGAGGAGGCGACCGAGACGCTGCGCCAGGTCGCCGAGAAGCAGGGCCTGCCGCTGGTCCCGGACCCGGGCGGCGCCGCCTTCTACGGGCCGAAGATCTCCGTGCAGGCGAAGGACGCCATCGGCCGCACCTGGCAGATGTCGACCATCCAGCTCGACTTCAACCTGCCGGAGCGGTTCGACCTGGAGTACACCGCCGCGGACGGCACCAAGACCCGCCCGGTCATGATCCACCGTGCGCTGTTCGGCTCCATCGAGCGGTTCTTCGCGGTGCTCCTGGAGCACTACGCGGGCGCCTTCCCGGCGTGGCTGGCCCCGGTCCAGGCGCTCGGCATCCCGATCGGCGACGCGCACGTCGACCACCTGGAGAAGTTCGCGGACGCGGCCCGCAAGCAGGGTCTGCGCGTCGAGGTGGACTCCTCCTCCGACCGTATGCAGAAGAAGATCAGGAACGCCCAGAAGCAGAAGGTGCCCTTCATGGTCATCGCGGGCGACGAGGACATGGCGAACGGCGCGGTGTCCTTCCGCTACCGCGACGGCTCGCAGGAGAACGGCATCCCCGTCGACGAGGCCATCGCCAAGATCGTGAAGGTCGTCGAGGAGCGGGCGCAGGTCTGACCCGTACGCGCAGAAGCCCCCGGGAGCGATCCCGGGGGCTTTTTGCCGCGGTCCCGCGGTCACGCCATATGCTGCACGCATGACGAGTGAGCCGGAGCAGCAGTTGGGAGTGGGGACGCAGGACGCGTTCCAGCGTCTGTGGACGCCCCACCGGATGGCCTACATCCAGGGCGAGAACAAGCCGAGCGGCCCCGGCGCCGGCGACGGCTGCCCCTTCTGTTCCCTCCCGGCCGAGTCCGACGAGGACGGGCTGATCCTGCGCCGCGGCGAGCTGGTGTACGCGGTGCTCAACCTGTACCCGTACACCGGCGGCCATCTGATGACCGTGCCCTACCGGCACGTGGCCGACTACACCGAGCTCACGGCCGAGGAGACGGCGGAGCTCGCCGCGCTCACCAAGCAGGCGATGACCGCGCTGCGCACGGCGTCGGGCGCGCACGGCTTCAACATCGGCATGAACCAGGGCACGGTCGCGGGCGCGGGCATCGCCGCCCACCTGCACCAGCACGTCGTCCCGCGCTGGGGCGGCGACACCAACTTCATGCCGGTCATCGGCCACACCAAGGTGCTGCCGCAGCTGCTGGCCGACACCCGCAAGATGCTCGCCGAGGCCTGGCCGACGGCCTGACGCCCTGTACCGGGGGAGGCGGGGTCCGCGGCAGCGCACCCCGCCCGCCGGACGCCTACGCGTCGTACAGGTCGGCCTTGCTCGGCGTCGCCTCCTGCACCGCCGTGGACAGGGAGGAGGAGCGGGAGCCGAACTTGGTGGTGTCCACGCCGTTCTCCTCCAGCACCTTGATCGCCGCGGAGTGCACCACACGCAGCACCGGTGTCGCCGCCCGCAGCGCGTCGTCCGCCATGAACCGGTGCCGCCAGGGCTTGTCCGCCCAGGCGTGCCGCAGTCCGAACGGCTCGGGCAGGGTCAGCTTGCCGCCCAGCCAGTACAGCAGCGGAGGGTAGTTGGTCAGGGGCGCGCGGGCGGCCAGGCGCACCACCTCGTCCGAGTCGACCAGCGGGAGCTTGACCTTCCGGGTCTCCCAGAACTTGACCGACTTCTGGACCTCCTTCTCCTTCGCCGCCGGCTTGGTGGTGAAGAGGGAATGCACCGGCCCCAGGGCATGCCCGGTGACCTCGATGCGCAGCGTCTCGTGCAGCACGGTCACCGTGATCAGCATCGTGATCACCAGCTGGCCGTCCCACAGGGTCCACTGCACGCCCAGGTAGTGCCGGTCGCCCGCGCCGAACTGCTGCTTGTTGCAGATCTCCTGCACGGCGTGCTGTTTCACCTGGTACGCCTCGACGTCCGTGCCCTCGGGCCGGGTGACCGCCGTGGCGTTCTCCCCGATGGGGGTGACGATCCAGTGGCGTATCGACGGCTTGGGGAAGCCGCCCGTGTTCAGCGGGCCGCGCTCCAGCATGCGCAGCCGGTCGTGGATGGCCTTGATGACGTCCCAGCTGCGGAACGGGTGGATCTCGCGGTCGGGGTCGGCCGGCGCCAGGTCCTCGGCGAGCTGCCAGCTGCCCCAGCGGGTGCCCATCCCGAGGATGCCCTTGGGACCGGCGTAGAAGACGGAGTTGGACTGCTGCTCGGCGCTGAGCCGGGCCAGCGACTGGCGCAGCTGCTCGGCCGCCGTCTCGCCGGGGCTGCTCGGCACCGCCTCGGGCACCTTGGCGCCGATGCTGCTGCCCGACAGCAGGCTGTCCCAGCGTTCCCGCAGGTCACGAGCGGTGCGCTCGCAGATCTGCTTGGCCCAGAACCAGCCCAGCACCGGGGCCACGACCGCCGCGCGCGCGTACCAGGCCCAGAACCCGGTGAACGGCATGCGCAGCAGGAACAGCACAGCCAGGGCGCCGACGCCGACCAGCAGGGCGGTGGCGAGCGCGCCGGCCCGCTTGTCGTCGCGCTTGGCCATCGTCGTGCGGATCTGGAACACCAGCAGCCAGACCAGCAGGCCGGGCAGGAACAGCAGCCCGCACAGCACCATCACGGCGGTCAGCCAGTTGTCGCGCTCGCGGCGGATGCGGTGGGCCGCCAGCGCGTGCTCCACGACCACCTGCGGCTGGGTCCCGAAGGACTGGATGAGCGGGGCGCGGCCCGAGCCCAGCATCCGGTCGATGATCGCCCGGGAGAACGCCTCGCCCAGATTGGGCCGGAACAGCTTGATCCGCGGCTTGCCGACCTCCGACTTGTGCCACTCGCTGTTGGCCTTGAGTATCTCCTCGGCCTCGTTGTCCCGGTAGGCCGCCGAGGCCAGCGCGAACGTGGGTGTCTGACCCTCGTCGCCCGTACGCGGTACCTGCGGACCGAAGAACTCCGCGTAACCGCTCTCAACGGTCATTCCCGCCCCCGATCGCCGCGACTGTCGTCTTGCGGCCTTCCCGACTTCCGTGCTGCGCACACCTGTTGATCAGGTGTTCAGCGTATAGGCAGCCACCGCCGTGCGCCGGGGGTCGTTCCAAGCCGTTCTCCGGTACGGGGGAGGTGTCGCGGAGTGAAGCGGAAGCGCGACCGCGCACACGGGCGCCCGCCGGAGTGACCGGCGGGCGCCCGGCGCGTCAGGAGGCCGCGTGCGCCTCCCCTTTGACCCGTTCCGCGACCTGCGGCGGCATCGGTTCGTGCCGGACGTAGCGGCGGCTGAAGCGTGCGGTGCCGTGCGACAGCGACCGCAGGTCGACGGCGTACCGGCCGATCTCGATCTCCGGCACCTCCGCGCGGATCAGCGTGCGTCCGCCGGGCGACTGCTCGGTGCCCAGGACCCGGCCGCGGCGCCCGGACAGGTCGCTCATCACTGTGCCCACGTAGTCGTCGCCGACCAGCACGGACACCTCGGCCACCGGCTCCAGCAGATGGATCCTCGCGTCCGCCGCGGCCTCCCGCAGCGCCAGCGCGCCCGCCGTCTGGAACGCGGCGTCCGAGGAGTCCACCGAGTGGGCCTTGCCGTCCAGCAGCGTCACCCGCACGTCGACGAGCGGATGCCCCGCCGCGACTCCCTTCCGAGCTTGGGCCCTTATGCCCTTCTCCACCGACGGGACGAACTGGCGCGGCACGGCGCCGCCGACGACCTTGTCCACGAACTCGATGCCCGAGCCGTTCGGCAGCGGCTCCACCTCGATCTCGCAGATCGCGAACTGCCCGTGCCCGCCGGACTGTTTGACGTGCCGTCCGCGCCCGGACGCCCTGCCGCCGAACGTCTCCCGCAGCGACACCCGGTGCGGCACCACGTCGACCTGTACGCCGTACCGGCTGCGCAGCCGCTCCAGCGCCACGTCCGCGTGCGCCTCGCCGAGACACCACAGCACCACCTGGTGGGTGTCCTGGTTCTGCTCGAGCCGCATCGTCGGGTCCTCGGCCACCAGCCGCGAGAGCCCCTGCGACAGCTTGTCCTCGTCGGCCTTGCTGTGCGCCTCGATGGCCTGCGGCAGCAGCGGGTCGGGCATCTCCCACGGCTCCATGACGAGAGGGTCGTCCTTCGAGGACAGGGTGTCGCCCGTCTCCGCGCGGGACAGCTTCGCCACGCACGCCAGGTCGCCCGCGATGACGTGCGACACGGGCCGCTGCACCTTGCCGAACGGCGTGGACAGGGCGCCGACCCGCTCGTCGACGTCGTGGTCCTCGTGGCCCCGGTCGGTCAGCCCGTGCCCGGAGACGTGCACGGTCTGGTCGGCGCGCAGCGTCCCGGAGAAGACCCGGACCAGTGACAGCCGTCCCACGTAGGGGTCGGAGGAGGTCTTCACGACCTCCGCGACCAGCGGGGCGTCCGGGTCGCACGGCTTCAGCTCGCGCGGCCTGCCGTCCAGCGTGGTCACCTGCGGGGTGCCGTGCTCCAGCGGGGTCGGGAAGCCGCCCGTGATCAGGTCGAGCAGTTCCACCGTGCCGAGTCCCTGCCGGGCGCCGGGGGCGGCGGGCGCGGCGGCCAGGACGGGGAAGAAGACGCCCCGCGCCACCGCGCGTTCCGCGTCGTCGATCAGCGTCCTGACGTCGACGTCCTCACCGCCGAGGTAGCGGTCCATGAGGGTCTCGTCCTCGCTCTCGGAGATAATTCCCTCGATCAGCCGGCCGCGTGCCTCCTCGATCAGCGGAACCTGGTCACCGACCGGTTCGTTCGCCACGCGCTCGCCGCTCGAGTAGTCGAACAGCTTCCGCGTCAGCAGCCCGATCAGGCCGGTCACCGGCGCGTGCCCGTCCGGCCCCTCGGGGCCGCGCAGCGGCAGGTACAGCGGCAGCACCGCGTCCGGGTCGTCCCCGCCGAAGGTCTCCGCGCAGACCCGGGTCATCTCCTCGAAGTCGGCGCGGGCCGCCTCCAGGTGCGTGACGACGATCGCGCGGGGCATGCCGACCGCCGCGCACTCGTCCCACACCATGCGGGTCGAACCGTCCACGCCGTCCGCGGCCGAGACGACGAAAAGGGCCGCGTCCGCCGCTCGCAGACCGGCCCTGAGCTCCCCGACGAAGTCGGCGTAGCCGGGGGTGTCCAGAAGGTTGACCTTGATGCCGTTCCACTCCACGGGCACCAGGGAGAGCTGCACCGAACGCTGCTGCCGGTGCTCGATCTCGTCGTGGTCGGAGACGGTGCCGCCGTCCTCCACGCGGCCCGCCCGGTTCACCGCCCCCGCGGTCAGTGCGAGGGCCTCCACCAGAGTCGTCTTGCCCGATCCGGAGTGGCCGACCAGCACCACGTTCCGTACGGACGTGGGACGGTCGGCCGCCTGTGCCCTGCCGGCGGCCCCGGGGTGTGTGTGCGCCTTGTCGCCCATGATCCTGCCTCCCGTGCACGGTGAGGTCACTGTGGGCGCGGACCCGTGGAAGCCTTCCCCGGACCCCGTCCGGGGGCATCGCCTGCGGTGCGGCTCCGGCGGCGCCCGCGGTTCTTCGAGCTTTCCACTCCCGTCACGGCGCGTCCATACGAAGGACGTGATCGCCCCTCGCGTCCCCGGTCCCGGCGATGCGCCGCGGCGCCCCCCGCGCGCGGTCCGGGTGCCCCGCAGTCACGCCCGCGCGCGGTGACTACGATGGGCCCGCCGGTGGCCAGCAGGGGCCACACGGCCACACCGACCGTCGGGAAGGCCATGCTGAACAAGTACGCGCGTGCATTTTTCACGCGTGTCCTCACACCGTTCGCCGCGTTTCTCATCCGGCGGGGGGTCAGCCCCGACACGGTCACGCTCATCGGCACCGCGGGCGTGGTGGCCGGCGCGCTGGTGTTCTATCCGCGCGGCGACTTCTTCTGGGGCACGGTCGTCATCACGCTGTTCGTGTTCTCCGACCTGGTCGACGGCAACATGGCCCGCCAGCTGGGCCGTTCCAGCCGCTGGGGCGCCTTCCTCGACTCCACCCTCGACCGGGTCGCCGACAGCGCGGTTTTCGGCGGCTTCGCCCTGTGGTACGCGGGCTCCGGCGACGACAACGTGCTGTGCGCGGTGTCGATCTTCTGCCTCGCCAGCGGCCAGGTGGTGTCGTACACCAAGGCGCGCGGCGAGTCGATCGGGCTGCCGGTCGCCGTCAACGGTCTGGTGGAGCGGGCCGAGCGGCTGGTGATCTCGCTGGTCGCGGCCGGGCTCGCGGGCATGCACGCGTTCGGCGTGCCCGGCATCCAGTACCTGCTGCCGATCGCCCTGTGGGTGGTCGCCGTCGGCAGCCTCGTCACGCTGATCCAGCGTGTGGTCACCGTGCGCCGCGAGTCCGCCGAGGCGGAGGCCGCGGAGCAGCAGCAGGCGCTGGGGAGCGAGGCGGACCGGTGAGCGCCCGGGAGCGCCTCACCGACGCCCTGTACGGCGCCGGCTGGGGCACCGTGAAGAAGCTGCCCGAGCCGGTCGCGGTGCGCCTCGGGCGGACCATCGCCGACGCCGCCTGGAAACAGCGCGGCAAGGGCGTGCTGCGGCTGGAGAGCAACTACGCACGCGTGGTGCCGGGCGCGAGCCCCGAGCGGCTCGCCGAGCTGTCCCGCGCGGGGATGCGGTCTTATCTGCGGTACTGGATGGAGTCCTTCCGGCTGCCCGCCTGGAGCCCGGAGCGCATCGCCGACTCTCTCACCGTGGAGGGCCTGCACCACCTCCACGAGGGCATGGCGGCCGGCAAGGGCGTCGTCCTGGCGCTGCCGCACCTCGCCAACTGGGACCTGGCCGGCGCCTGGGTCACCACCAGGCTCGGCGTACCGTTCACCACCGTCGCCGAGCGCCTGAAGCCGGAGACGCTGTACGACCGGTTCGTCGCCTACCGGGAGGGCCTCGGCATGGAGGTCCTCCCGCACAGCGGCGGCTCCGCCTTCGGCACACTCGCCCGGCGGCTGCGCGACGGCGGCCTGGTCTGCCTGGTCGCCGACCGCGACCTGTCCGCCTCGGGCGTCGAGGTGAGCTTCTTCGGCCATGCCGCCCGCATGCCCGCGGGGCCCGCCCTGCTGGCCCAGCACACCGGGGCGCGGCTGCTGCCCGTGACCCTCTGGTACGACGAGCCGCCCGTGATGCAGGGCCGGGTGCATCCCCCGGTCGAGGTTCCCGCGTCAGGTACGCGCGCCGAGAAGACGTCTGTGATGACACAGGCGCTGGCCGACGCCTTCGCCACGGGAATCGCCGAGCACCCGGAGGACTGGCACATGCTGCAGCGCTTGTGGACCGAGGACCTCGACCCCGCGCACGCCCCCGAGCGCGACCGGGAGGGCACGGCGTGAGGATCGGCATCGTCTGCCCGTACTCCTGGGACGTGCCGGGCGGCGTCCAGTTCCACATCCGCGACCTGGCCGAGTACTTCCTCCGCCAGGGGCACGAGGTGTCCGTCCTCGCCCCGGCCGACGACGACACCCCGCTGCCCCCGTACGTCGTCTCCGCGGGCCGCGCGGTGCCGGTGCCCTACAACGGCTCGGTGGCCCGGCTGAACTTCGGGTTCCTGTCCGCCGCGCGGGTCCGGCGCTGGCTGCACGACGGCTCCTTCGACGTGGTGCACATCCACGAGCCGTCCTCGCCGTCCCTTGGCCTGCTGACCTGCTGGGCGGCACAGGGCCCGCTGGTGGCGACCTTCCACACCTCCAACCCGCGCTCCAAGGCCATGATCGCCGCGTACGCCATCCTCCAGGCGGCCCTGGAGAAGATCAGCGCGCGGATCGCGGTGAGCGAGTACGCCCGGCGCACCCTCGTCGAGCACCTCGGCGGCGACGCGGTGGTCATCCCCAACGGGGTCGACGTCGACTTCTTCGCCAAGGCCGAGCCCAAGCCTCAGTGGCAGGGCGACACCATCGGCTTCATCGGCCGCATCGACGAGCCCCGCAAGGGCCTGCCGGTGCTGATGCGGGCCCTGCCGAAGATCCTCGCCGCCCGCCCGCAGACCCGGCTGCTGGTGGCCGGGCGCGGCGACGAGGAGGAGGCCGTGGAGTCGCTGCCGGCGGAGCTGCGGTCGCGCGTGGAGTTCCTCGGCATGGTCAGCGACGAGGACAAGGCACGGCTGCTGCGCAGCGTGGACCTGTACGTGGCGCCCAACACGGGCGGCGAGAGCTTCGGCATCATCCTCGTCGAGGCGATGTCGGCGGGCGCGCCGGTGCTCGCCTCCGACCTGGACGCCTTCGCCCAGGTCCTCGACCAGGGCGCGGCCGGCGAGCTGTTCGCCAACGAGGACGCGGACGCGCTCGCGGACGCGGCGGTACGCCTCCTGGGCGACCCCGAGCGCCGCGAGGAACTCCGCGCGCGGGGCAGCGCCCATGTGCGCCGCTTCGACTGGTCGACGGTCGGCGCGGACATCCTCTCCGTCTACGAAACGGTCACGGCAGGCGCGGCGGCGGTGGCGACGGACGACAGGGCGACGGGCCTGAGAGCCCGGCTGGGGCTCGCGCGGGACTGAACGCCCCGAAGGGGCGCGGGGAACTGCGCGACCAGCCCCCGACGGCCCGCCCCCGGTGTCGCGACCGCCCCCGGGGCGCAGCCCCACGACAGAGCCCGGC
Organism: Streptomyces sp. GB4-14; assembly: GCF_022696125.1. Lineage (NCBI taxonomy): Bacteria > Bacillati > Actinomycetota > Actinomycetes > Kitasatosporales > Streptomycetaceae > Streptomyces > Streptomyces sp. GB4-14. The sequence goes on from NZ_RZHO01000002.1 coordinate 5,575,740, forward strand.
GCCGCCGGTACTAGCCTTGCCGCCCGTGACACCAACCCTGATCTGGATCCTCGTCGTCCTCGTCGCCGTCGGGCTGTACCTGAGCTGGACGGCCGGGCGGCTGGACCGGCTGCATGCCCGGATCGACGCCGCCCGTGCCGCGCTCGACGCGCAACTGCTGCGCCGCGCCTCCGTGGCGCAGGAACTGGCCACCTCCGGGGTGCTCGACCCCGCCGCGTCGATCGTCCTCTACGAGGCCGCGCACGCCGCGCGGCAGGCGGTGGAGGAACAGCGGGAGGTCGCCGAGAGCGAGCTGAGCCAGGCGCTTCGGGCGGTGTTCGCCGACGCCGCGCAGGTGGACGCGGTCCGGGAGGCGCCCGGGGGAGAGGAGGCCGCCCTCGAACTCGCCGAGGCCGTCCGCAGGGTGCCGATGGCCCGCCGCTTCCACAACGACGCCGTGCGCGCCGCCCGCGCGCTGCGGCTGCACCGCAAGGTGCGCTGGTTCCGGCTGGCCGGACACGCCCCGTTCCCCCTGGCGTTCGAGATGGACGACGAGCCGCCGGCGGCGCTGATCGAGCGGGCCGCCTGACAGCGGTTTCCGGCCACCGGGCACCCCGCCCCCGACCGAAAACGAGCCACCGGCTCGTCATTGGCCCTTGCTGTGGCCTGCTCGGTTCACGTTTCCTCAGTGCTGCAGAATCCCCCTCATCCCAGCGAGGTCATTCGTGTCCAGCACGCTCTCCGAAAACCAGGGTCCCGAGACCGGCACCGCGCGCGTGAAGCGCGGCATGGCCGAGCAGCTCAAGGGCGGCGTGATCATGGACGTCGTCACGCCGGAGCAGGCGAAGATCGCCGAGGACGCGGGCGCCGTCGCCGTCATGGCCCTGGAGCGCGTCCCGGCCGACATCCGCAAGGACGGCGGTGTGGCCCGCATGTCCGACCCGGACATGATCGAGGGCATCATCGACGCCGTGTCCATCCCGGTGATGGCGAAGTCCCGCATCGGCCACTTCGTCGAGGCCCAGGTGCTCCAGTCGCTCGGCGTCGACTACATCGACGAGTCCGAGGTCCTCACCCCGGCCGACGAGGTCAACCACTCGGACAAGTGGGCGTTCACCACCCCGTTCGTCTGCGGCGCCACCAACCTGGGCGAGGCCCTGCGCCGCATCGCCGAGGGCGCCGCGATGATCCGCTCCAAGGGCGAGGCCGGCACCGGCAACGTCGTCGAGGCCGTCCGCCACCTGCGCCAGATCAAGAACGAGATCGCCCGCCTGCGCGGCTACGACAACCACGAGCTGTACGCCGCCGCCAAGGAGCTGCGCGCCCCCTACGAGCTGGTCAAGGAGGTCGCCGAGCTGGGCAAGCTGCCGGTCGTGCTGTTCTCCGCCGGCGGTGTGGCCACCCCGGCCGACGCCGCGCTGATGCGTCAGCTGGGCGCCGAGGGCGTCTTCGTCGGCTCCGGCATCTTCAAGTCCGGCGACCCCGCCAAGCGCGCCGCGGCCATCGTGAAGGCGACCACCTTCTACGACGACCCGAAGATCATCGCGGACGCGTCCCGCAACCTGGGCGAGGCCATGGTCGGCATCAACTGCGACACCCTGCCCGAGACCGAGCGCTACGCCAACCGGGGCTGGTGATGACCGCTCCCGTGATCGGAGTGCTCGCACTCCAGGGCGACGTGCGGGAGCATCTGGTGGCCCTGGCCGCGGCGGACGCCGTGGCCGGGCCGGTCCGGCGTCCGGAGGAGCTCGCCGAGGTCGACGGCCTGGTGATCCCGGGCGGGGAGTCCACCACGATCTCCAAGCTGGCCGTGCTCTTCGGCCTGATGGAGCCCCTGCGCGCCCGCGTGCGCGCCGGCATGCCCGTCTACGGCACCTGCGCCGGCATGATCATGCTTGCCGACAAGATCCTCGACCCGCGCTCCGGGCAGGAGACCGTCGGCGGCATCGACATGATCGTGCGCCGCAACGCCTTCGGACGGCAGAACGAGTCCTTCGAGGCCGCCGTCGAGGTCAAGGGCGTTCCCGGGGAACCCGTGGAGGGGGTCTTCATCCGCGCCCCCTGGGTGGAGTCCGTCGGCGCCTCCGCCGAGGTGCTCGCCGAGCACGGCGGACACATCGTCGCGGTCCGCCAGGGCAACGCGCTGGCGACGTCCTTCCACCCGGAGCTGACCGGGGACCACCGGATGCACCGCCTCTTCACCGACATGGTGCGGGCGGACCGGCGGGGCGAGTCCTTGTAGGATTCCTGCGTTCGTTGCAGAGATGGGTTACGCGAAGGAGACAGGCAGATGTCCGGCCACTCTAAATGGGCCACGACGAAGCACAAGAAGGCCGTGATCGACGCCAAGCGCGGCAAGCTCTTCGCGAAGCTCATCAAGAACATCGAGGTCGCGGCCCGGATGGGCGGAGCCGACCCCGACGGCAACCCGACGCTGTACGACGCCATCCAGAAGGCGAAGAAGCAGTCGGTTCCCAACAAGAACATCGACTCCGCGGTCAAGCGCGGCGCGGGTCTCGAGGCCGGCGGCGCCGACTACGAGACGATCATGTACGAGGGCTACGGCCCCAACGGCGTCGCGGTGCTCATCGAGTGCCTCACCGACAACCGCAACCGCGCCGCCTCCGACGTCCGGGTCGCGATGACCCGCAACGGCGGCTCCATGGCCGACCCGGGCTCGGTGTCGTACCTGTTCAACCGCAAGGGCGTGGTGATCGTCCCCAAGGGCGAGCTGACCGAGGACGACGTCCTCGCCGCCGTGCTCGACGCGGGCGCCGAGGAGGTCAACGACCTCGGTGAGAGCTTCGAGGTGCTCAGCGAGCCGACCGACCTGGTCGCGGTCCGCACCGCTCTCCAGGACGCCGGCATCGACTACGAGTCGGCCGACGCCAACTTCGTCCCGACCATGCAGGTCCAGCTGGACGAGGAGGGCGCGAAGAAGATCTTCAAGCTCATCGACGCGCTGGAGGACAGCGACGACGTGCAGAACGTCTTCGCCAACTTCGACGTGAGCGACGAGATCATGGAGAAGGTCGACGCCTGAGGCGTATCACGGCGGCGGGCCGACGGGACACACCCCGTCGGCCCGCCGCTTTGTCGGTGGCACCCGATAGCCTGCACAAACAGGTGATCGAACAAGGGGGTGACGCGTGCGCGTACTGGGGGTGGACCCGGGACTGACCCGGTGCGGTGTCGGCGTCGTCGAAGGGGTCGCGGGACGCCCGCTGACCATGCTCGGCGTGGGAGTCGTCCGCACGCCCGCCGACGCCGACCTCGGACACCGCCTGGTCGCCGTCGAGCAGGGCCTGGAGCAGTGGCTCGACGAGCACCGCCCGGAGTTCGTCGCCGTGGAGCGCGTCTTCAGCCAGCACAACGTGCGCACGGTGATGGGCACCGCCCAGGCCAGCGCCGTCGCCATCCTCTGCGCCTCCCGGCGCGGCATCCCCGTCGCCCTGCACACGCCCAGCGAGGTCAAGGCCGCCGTCACCGGCTCGGGCCGCGCCGACAAGGACCAGGTCGGGGCCATGGTGACCCGCCTGCTCCGGCTCGACGCGCCGCCGAGGCCGGCCGACGCCGCCGACGCCCTCGCGCTCGCCATCTGCCACATCTGGCGCGCCCCCGCCCAGAACCGCCTCCAGCAGGCCGTCGCCGCCCACGCGGCGCGGACCCCGCCGACCACCCCCCGGGCCCCCTCGGCCCGCCACGCATCGAAAGGCCGTACGGCATGATCGCCTTCGTCAGCGGCACGGTCGCCGCCCTCACCCCCGACACCGCGGTGGTCGAGGTCGGCGGCGTCGGCATGGCCGTCCGGTGCACGCCGGACACGCTGTCCACCTTCCGTGTCGGGCAGCCCGCGAAGCTCGCCACGTCCCTCGTCGTCCGCGAGGACTCCCTCACGCTGTACGGCTTCGCCGACGAGGACGGCCGCCAGGTCTTCGAGCGGCTCCAGACCGCCAGCGGCGTCGGCCCCCGGCTCGCCCAGGCCATGCTCGCCGTGCACAGCCCCGACGCCCTGCGCCGCGCCGTGGCCACCGGCGACGAGAAGGCGCTGACCGCCGTCCCCGGCATCGGCAGGAAGGGCGCCCAGAAGCTGCTCCTCGAACTGAAGGACCGGCTCGGCGAGCCCACCGGCGCCCCCGCCGTCGGCGCGCCCGTCACCTCCGGCTGGCGCGACCAGCTGCACGCCGCCCTCATCGGACTGGGGTACGCGACCCGTGAGGCCGACGAAGCCGTGGCCGCGGTGACTCCCCAGGCGGAGGCCGCCGAGGGCGCCGTGCCGGTGGGGCAGCTGCTCAAGTCGGCCCTGCAGACACTGAACCGCGCCCGATAGCCCGCGGACCGCGACCGGCGCCCGCCGGCCCACGACCGCGCCCCGAGTCCGTACGGAGAGCTGAGGCACACGCACATGAACTGGGACGACACGAACGACACCGCCGCCTCCGAGCGGCTGGTGGAATCGGTCGCCGACCGCGAGGACCAGGCCGTCGAGGCCGCGCTGCGCCCCAAGGACCTGGGCGAGTTCATCGGCCAGGAGAAGGTCCGCGAGCAGCTCGACCTGGTGCTGCGCGCCGCCCGCGCCCGCGGCGCCACCGCCGACCACGTGCTGCTCTCCGGTGCCCCCGGCCTCGGCAAGACCACCCTCTCCATGATCATCGCGGCCGAGATGGGCGCCCCCATCCGCATCACCTCGGGCCCCGCCATCCAGCACGCCGGCGATCTCGCCGCGATCCTCTCCTCCCTCCAGGAGGGTGAGGTCCTCTTCCTCGACGAGATCCACCGCATGTCCCGGCCCGCCGAGGAGATGCTGTACATGGCGATGGAGGACTTCCGCGTCGACGTGATCGTCGGCAAGGGCCCCGGCGCCACCGCCATCCCGCTGGAGCTGCCGCCCTTCACCCTGGTCGGCGCCACCACCCGGGCCGGTCTGCTGCCGCCCCCGCTGCGCGACCGCTTCGGTTTCACCGCGCACATGGAGTTCTACGAACCGGGTGAGCTGGAGCGGGTCGTCCACCGCTCGGCGGGCCTGCTCGACGTGGAGATCGACGCCGAGGGCGCCGCAGAGATCGCCGGACGCTCCCGCGGCACGCCCCGCATCGCCAACCGCCTGCTGCGCCGGGTCCGCGACTACGCGCAGGTCAAGGCGGACGGCCGGATCACCAAGGACGTCGCCGCCGCGGCCCTCGCGGTGTACGAGGTGGACGCCCGCGGCCTGGACCGGCTGGACCGGGCGGTGCTGGAGGCGCTGCTGAAGCTGTTCGGCGGCGGTCCGGTCGGCCTGTCCACGCTCGCCGTCGCGGTGGGGGAGGAGCGTGAGACCGTGGAGGAGGTGGCCGAGCCCTTCCTGGTGCGGGAGGGTCTGCTCGCCCGTACCCCGCGGGGACGGGTGGCGACGCCCGCGGCATGGTCGCATCTCGGCCTCACGCCGCCACGCTCGCAGGCCGCCGGAAACGGACAAGGGAACCTGTTCGGGGCGTGACGGCGAGCACGCTGGCCCGGGCAGGAACCCCGGTGCCATGCTGAGCGTTGTTCCGTTGGTGCGGACTCGCTTAGACTCCGCCGATGCCGCCCTTGTCGGCGGCACCACATACCCCCAACCATCAGGCCGTTCACCATCGCGGTCGTGTGAAGGAAGTTCCGACCCGTGAGTCTCCTGACCCTCCTCCCGTTCATTGTGCTCATCGGGGCCATGTTCCTGATGACCCGGTCGGCCAAGAAGAAGCAGCAGCAGGCCATCGAGATGCGGAACCAGATGCAGCCCGGTTCCGGCGTCCGCACGATCGGGGGCATGTACGCCACGGTCAAGGAGGTCAGCGAGGACACCGTCCTCCTCGACGCCGGGCCGGGTGTGGAGCTGCTGTTCGCCAAGAACTCGATCGGTGCCGTCCTGACCGACGAGGAGTACAACCGCATCGTGCACGGCATCGAGCACGACCTGCAGTCCGACGCCGACGTCGTCCCCGACGACGCCTCCTCCCTCACCGACACCGACGACGCCTCCGACGCTGCCGCCGACTCCGACGACACGCCTGTCGACCTCGGCAAGAAGGACGCGGGGGACGAGCCGGCCGACGCCACGGCGGACGCGCGCGCGAAGAAGTCCGACGGCGACTCCGACGCGAAGTAGCCGCGTTCCGGGGCGCGCGGGAGGACCCCGCGCGCCCCGGATCATGCCCGGCTCGCACGGGATCATCCCGACACCATGTCATGGCCGCCGGCCTCCCGACCGGGGACGAGGCGGCCCGAGAGGGAGTACGAGAAGGTGGCAGCACTCAAAAAGGGACGGAACGCGAGCGCCACAAGCAAGCCGTGGCGCTCGCTGGCTCTGATCCTGATCGCCATCGTGGCGCTCACCGGAGGGATGTTCGCCTCCGGGCACACCACTCCGCGTCTCGGCATCGACCTGGCCGGCGGAACGAGCATCACGCTGGCGGCGGTCCCCGAGGCGGGCCAGGAGTCCGCGATCAACAAGACCAACATGGACACCGCGGTCTCCATCATGGAGCGGCGTGTCAACGGTCTGGGCGTCTCCGAGGCCGAGGTCCAGACGCAGGGCGACCGCAACATCATCGTCAACATTCCCAAGGGCACGAATTCCAAGCAGGCCCGGGAACAGGTCGGCACCACCGCCAAGCTCTACTTCCGTCCCGTGATCGCCACCGAGCTGGCCGGGGGCGGCGCCGCCCCCCAGCCCAGTGCGACCGGCGAGCCCTCCGCCGACCCCTCCGGCGACAAGGCCGGGGACAAGGCGACGGACGGCGCGAGCCAGGAGGCCACCGACGGCTCCTCGGCGTCCGCCGACCCCTCGGCGAGCGCCACCACCCAGGGCCGCGCGGTCACCGACGCCCTCAAGGCCGACGCGAGCCCGTCCCCCTCGGACAAGGCCAGCCCCTCCCCGTCCGCGACGGGCGGCGCCGCCGACGACTCCGACGCCAAGCTCCAGGCCGAGTACGCCAAGCTCGACTGCACCAAGGAGAGCGTCCGCGCCACGGCCGGTGACGGCGCCAAGGCCACCGAGTCCACCGTCGCCTGTGGCCAGAACTCCCAGGGTCAGTGGCAGAAGTACATCCTCGGCCCGGCCGCCGTCGACGGCACCGACGTCGACGAGGCCGACGCCGTCCTGAACACCACCTCCGGCGCCGGCTGGACCGTGACCATGAAGTTCACGGGCGAGGGCTCCAAGAAGTTCGCCGACATCACCGGCCAGCTCGCGCAGAAGCAGTCGCCGCAGAACCAGTTCGCGATCGTCCTGGACGGCGAGGTCGTCTCCGACCCGTACGTCCGGCAGGCGCTGACCGGCGGCAACGCCGAGATCTCCGGCAACTTCAATCAGCAGTCGGCGCAGGAACTGGCCAACATGCTGTCCTACGGCGCCCTGCCGCTGACCTTCCGCGAGGACAGCGTCACCACCGTCACCGCCGCCCTCGGCGGCGAGCAGCTCCAGGCCGGTCTGATCGCCGGCGCCATCGGCCTCGCGCTGGTGATCCTGTACCTGCTCTTCTACTACCGCGGTCTGTCGTTCATCGCCATCGCGTCGCTGATGGTCTCCGCGGCCCTCACCTACGTGATCATGGCACTGCTCGGCCCGACCATCGGCTTCGCGCTGAACCTGCCGGCCGTCTGCGGCGCCATCGTCGCCATCGGCATCACGGCGGACTCGTTCATCGTGTACTTCGAACGGGTCCGGGACGAGATCCGTGAGGGCCGCTCCCTGCGCCCCTCCGTGGAGCGGGCCTGGCCGCGCGCCCGGCGCACCATCCTGGTCTCCGACTTCGTGTCCTTCCTCGCCGCCGCCGTGCTCTTCGTGGTCACCGTCGGCAAGGTGCAGGGCTTCGCGTTCACCCTGGGTCTGACCACCGTCCTCGACGTCGTGGTGGTGTTCCTCTTCACCAAGCCGCTGCTGACGCTGATGGCCCGCCGCAAGTTCTTCGCGAGCGGCCACAAGTGGTCCGGTCTCGACCCGAAGGCGCTGGGCGCGAAACCGCCGCTGCGCCGCACCCGTCGTCCCTCCGCCCCTGCCCAGACGAAGGAGGCGTGAGAGATGTCGAAGCTCGGCACCCTCGGCGCCCGACTGCACCACGGCGAGATCGGCTACGACTTCGTCAAGAACCGCAAGATCTGGTACGGCATCTCGATCCTCATCACCATCACGGCCATCGTCGGCCTGGCGGTGCGCGGCCTGCACATGGGCATCGAGTTCCAGGGCGGCGCGGTCTTCACCACCCCGAAGAACATGAGCGTCTCGGTGTCCACCGCCGAGGGCTACGCGGAGGACGCCTCCGGCCACGACGCCATCGTCCAGAAGCTCGGCGACGGCAGCATGCGCATCCAGGTCGCGGGCATCGACACCAAGACCTCGGACACCATCAAGGAGCGCCTCGCCGGCGACCTCAAGGTCGACGCCGAGAAGATCAACGCCGAACTGGTCGGTCCGAGCTGGGGCGAGCAGATCGCCAACAAGGCCTGGCAGGGCCTGGGGATCTTCCTGATCCTGGTGGTGATCTATCTGGCGATCGCCTTCGAGTGGCGGATGGCCCTCGCCGCGTTCGTCGCGCTGATCCACGACATCACCATCACGGTCGGGATCTACGCCCTCGTCGGCTTCGAGGTCACCCCCGGCACGGTGATCGGTCTGCTCACCATCCTCGGCTACTCGCTGTACGACACGGTGGTCGTCTTCGACAGCCTCAAGGAACAGACCAGGGACATCACCAAGCAGACCCGCTGGACCTACAGCGAGATCGCCAACCGGTCGATCAACAGCACCCTGGTGCGGTCGATCAACACCACGGTGGTCGCGCTGCTTCCGGTGGCGGGCCTGCTGTTCATCGGCGGCGGCGTCCTCGGCGCCGGCATGCTGAACGACATCTCCCTGTCGCTGTTCGTGGGTCTCGCCGCCGGTGCGTACTCCTCGATCTTCATCGCCACCCCGCTCGTCGCCGACCTCAAGGAGCGCGAGCCGGCCATGAAGAGCCTGAAGAAGCGCGTGCTCGCCAAGCGCGCCCAGGGCGGCGACCCGGACGAGGGCCAGGACGCCCCGGTGACCGACGACGGACGCGACGAGCCCGCCGACGTCGCGGCGGCGGTCGTCGGACCGCGCAACCAGCCCGCGTCCCGTGCCCGCGGCCGCGGCCGACCCTCGGGGAAGCGCCGATGACCGACCACGCCGACCTGTCCGCCCTGCTGCAGAGCCGCATCCGGGACGTGGCGGACTATCCGGAACCGGGCGTGATGTTCAAGGACATCACCCCGCTCCTGGCCGACCCCAAGGCGTTCGACGCGCTCACGGAGGCCCTCGCTGACGTCGCCCACCGGGCCGGCGCCACCAAGGTCGTCGGCCTGGAGGCCCGCGGGTTCATCCTCGGCGCCCCGGTCGCCGTCCGCGCCGGCCTGGGCTTCATCCCCGTCCGCAAGGCGGGCAAGCTCCCCGGCGCCACCCTCAGCCAGTCCTACGACCTGGAGTACGGCTCGGCCGAGATCGAGGTCCACGCGGAGGACCTCGGCGCCGAGGACCGCGTCCTGGTCGTCGACGACGTCCTGGCCACCGGCGGCACCGCCGAGGCGTCCCTCCAGCTCATCCGCAGGGCGGGTGCCGAGGTCGCCGGCCTCGCCGTGCTGATGGAGCTCGGCTTCCTCGGCGGCCGGGCCCGGCTGGAGCCCGCCCTGGCGGGCGCACCGCTGGAGGCGCTGCTCACGGTCTGAGGACCCTTGGGGCACCGGAGACGGCCCCTGGAAACACCACGCAGGCGGACCCGGAGGAATCCGGCGTCCGCCTCGTGCGTTTCTCCTGTTGACGGTCCTCACACCGTTCCGGAGGCGATCGGCGGGCCCGGGCTCGCTACCATGGGGTCTCCGGAGCCTGACCGGGGGACCCGGATCGCGCACGAGGAGCCCTCTTGCCAGACGAGGCCCAGCACCTGACCGCCGCCAAGCCCGAGCCCGCCTCGGCCCCGGCGGCCAAGCCCGCGCCGGACACGCCCCACGCGAAGAACGACACCCGCGGGCCGGTCCAGCGTGCCCAGGGGGCTCCCGTGGACAAGCCCGAGCAGCCGCGGCCCAAGCCGTCCCCTCCCGAGCGCTCCGGGTCCCCGGCCCGCCCCAACACCGGCCAGCCCCGCTCCGGCTCCTCCAACCGTGTCCGTGCCCGCCTGGCCCGGCTCGGCGTCCAGCGGGCCAACCCGTACAACCCGGTGCTGGAGCCGCTGCTGCGGATCGTGCGCGGCAACGACCCCAAGATCGAGAACGCCACGCTCCGCCAGATCGAGAAGGCGTACCAGGTAGCCGAGCGCTGGCACCGCGGCCAGAAGCGCAAGAGCGGCGACCCGTACATCACGCACCCGCTCGCGGTGACCACCATCCTCGCCGAGCTCGGCATGGACCCGGCGACGCTGATGGCCGGCCTGCTGCACGACACGGTCGAGGACACCGAGTACGGCCTGGAGGATCTGCGCCGCGACTTCGGCGACGTGGTCGCGCTGCTCGTCGACGGCGTCACCAAGCTGGACAAGGTCAAGTTCGGCGAGGCCGCGCAGGCCGAGACCGTGCGCAAGATGGTCGTGGCCATGGCCAAGGACCCCCGCGTCCTGGTCATCAAGCTCGCCGACCGCCTGCACAACATGCGCACCATGCGCTACCTCAAACGTGAGAAGCAGGAGAAGAAGGCGCGCGAGACCCTGGAGATCTACGCGCCGCTCGCCCACCGCCTGGGCATGAACACCATCAAGTGGGAGCTGGAGGACCTCGCCTTCGCGATCCTCTACCCCAAGATGTACGACGAGATCGTCCGCCTGGTCGCCGAGCGCGCCCCCAAGCGCGACGAGTACCTCGCCGTCGTCACCGACGAGGTGCAGCAGGACCTGCGGGCCGCCCGCATCAAGGCGACCGTCACCGGCCGCCCCAAGCACTACTACAGCGTCTACCAGAAGATGATCGTCCGCGGCCGTGACTTCGCGGAGATCTACGACCTGGTGGGCATCCGCGTCCTCGTGGACACCGTCCGCGACTGCTACGCGGCCCTCGGCACGGTGCACGCGCGATGGAATCCGGTCCCCGGCCGGTTCAAGGACTACATCGCGATGCCCAAGTTCAACATGTACCAGTCGCTGCACACGACGGTCATCGGCCCAGGCGGCAAGCCCGTCGAGCTGCAGATCCGCACGTTCGACATGCACCGCCGCGCCGAGTACGGCATCGCCGCGCACTGGAAGTACAAGCAGGAGGCCGTCGCCGGCGCTTCCAAGATCCGCACCGACGCGCCCAGGTCGTCCGGCAAGAGCAAGGACGACCACCTCAACGACATGGCGTGGCTGCGCCAGCTCCTCGACTGGCAGAAGGAGACCGAGGACCCGGGCGAGTTCCTGGAGTCGCTGCGCTTCGACCTCTCGCGCAACGAGGTCTTCGTCTTCACCCCGAAGGGCGACGTCATAGCGCTGCCCGCGGGCGCCACCCCCGTGGACTTCGCGTACGCGGTGCACACCGAGGTCGGCCACCGCACCATAGGCGCCCGGGTCAACGGCCGTCTGGTGCCGCTGGAGTCGACCCTCGACAACGGCGACCTGGTGGAGGTCTTCACCTCCAAGGCGGCCGGCGCGGGCCCCTCCCGCGACTGGCTCGGCTTCGTGAAGTCGCCCCGCGCCCGCAACAAGATCCGCGCCTGGTTCTCCAAGGAGCGCCGCGACGAGGCGATCGAGCAGGGCAAGGACTCCATCGTCCGCGCCATGCGCAAGCAGAACCTCCCCATCCAGCGCATCCTCACCGGCGACTCGCTCGTCACGCTGGCGCACGAGATGCGCTACTCGGACATCTCCGCGCTGTACGCGGCGATCGGCGAGGGGCACGTCTCCGCGCAGAACATCGTGCAGAAGCTGGTGCAGGCACTCGGCGGCGAGGAGGCGGCCACCGAGGAGATCGACGAGTCGGTCCCGCCCACCCGCAGCCGCCGCAAGCGCCGCTCCAGCGCCGACCCCGGCGTCGTCGTCAAGGGCGTCGAGGACGTGTGGGTCAAGCTGGCCCGCTGCTGCACGCCGGTGCCCGGCGACCCGATCATCGGCTTCGTCACCCGCGGCAGCGGCGTCTCGGTCCACCGCAGCGACTGCGTGAACGTCGACTCGCTGTCCCGCGAGCCGGAGCGGATCCTCGAGGTCGAGTGGGCGCCCACCCAGTCCTCGGTGTTCCTCGTCGCCATCCAGGTCGAGGCGCTGGACCGCTCCCGGCTGCTGTCGGACGTCACGCGCGTGCTGTCCGACCAGCACGTCAACATCCTGTCCGCGGCCGTCCAGACCTCCCGCGACCGGGTCGCCACCTCCCGCTTCACCTTCGAGATGGGCGACCCCAAGCACCTCGGCCACGTCCTGAAGGCCGTACGCGGGGTGGAGGGCGTCTACGACGTCTACCGCGTCACCTCGGCACGCAACCGCGGCTAGCACGAGGCGAGGACAAACGAAGGGGCCGCCGTACCCGAGGTACGGCGGCCCCTTCGTCGTGTCCGTCGCCCTGACTCAGCCGCCGAACTCCTGGAGACCCTTCAGGGCCTGGTCCAGCAAGGCCTGGCGGCCCTCCAGCTCGCGCTCCAGCTTCTCCGCCTTCGCGGTGTTGCCCTGCGCGCGGGCCTGCTCGATCTGGCCCTTCAGCTTGTCCACGGCGGCCTGCAGCTGACCGGTCAGACCCTCGGCCCGGGCACGGGCCTCCGGGTTGGTGCGGCGCCACTCGGCCTCCTCGGCCTCCTGGATCGCGCGCTCCACGGTGTGCATCCGGCCCTCGACCTTCGGGCGGGCGTCCCTCGGCACATGGCCGATGGCCTCCCAGCGCTCGTTGATCGCACGGAACGCGGCCCTTGCGGCCTTCAGATCCGTGATCGGCAGCAGCTTCTCCGCCTCGCCGGCCAGCTCCTCCTTGAGCTTGAGGTTCTCCGCCTGCTCCGCGTCACGCTCGGCGAACACCGAGGAACGGGCCGCGAAGAAGACGTCCTGGGCGCTGCGGAAGCGGTTCCACAGCTCTTCCTCGTGCTCGCGCTGGGCACGGCCGGCGGCCTTCCACTGCGCCATCAGATCGCGGTACCGGGCCGCCGTCGGGCCCCAGTCCGTCGAGCCCGACAGCGCCTCGGCCTCGGCGACCAGCTGCTCCTTGACCCGGCGGGCGTCCTCGCGCTGCGCGTCCAGCTGCGCGAAGTGCTGCTTGCGCCGCTTGGAGAACGCCGACCGCGCGTGCGAGAACCGGTGCCACAGCTCGTCGTCGGACTTGCGGTCCAGCCGCGGCAGACCCTTCCAGGTGTCCACCAGGGCCCGCAGCCGCTCGCCGGCCGCCCGCCACTGGTCGGACTGCGCCAGCTCCTCGGCCTCGACGACCAGCGCCTCCTTGGCCTGCCGCGCCTCCTCGGACTGCCGGGCCCGCTGCGCCTTGCGCTCCTCGCGGCGCTTGTCGACCAGCTCCACGAGCTTGTCCAGCCGTGCCCTGAGGGCGTCCAGGTCACCGACCGCGTGATGGGCGTCGACCTGCTCGCGCAGGTGGTCGATCGCGGCCATGGCGTCCTTGGACGACAGGTCGGTGGTCCTCACCCGCTTCTCGAGGAGGCCGATCTCGACAACCAGGCCCTCGTACTTGCGCTCGAAGTAGGCCAGCGCCTCGTCAGGGGAGCCGGCCTGCCAGGAACCGACGACCTTCTCGCCGTCGGCCGTACGCACGTACACGGTCCCCGTCTCGTCGACGCGGCCCCACGGGTCGCTGCTCACAGCGCCTCCTCCACATGATGCCGTCGAGGGGCCTGTGCGCTCCCCCGGGCATCGTCCACAGTTTCGTCACGGCCAACATAGGCGACCGACGGGATGCCTGTCCGCATCCCGCGCGACCGAAATTACGCAGTTGGGGCTCAGGATGCGGTGACGGTCGCCTTGTCGATCACGACCGTCGCGTTGGGCGCCCCGTCGCCGGCCCCGGTGCTCTCCCCGGCGTCGGCGATCTTCTTCAGAACCTTCAGGCCCGCGTCCGAGACGGTGCCGAACGGTGTGTAGCTGGGCGGGAGCTGGCTGTCCTCGTAGACCAGGAAGAACTGGCTGCCGCCACTGTCCTTCTGCCCGGTGTTGGCCATCGCCACCGTGCCCGCGGGGTAGGTGTTGTTCTTCAGGCTCGCGTCCTTCAGGTTCTCGTCCGGGATGGTGTAGCCGGGACCGCCGGTGCCGGTGCCCGTCGGGTCGCCGCACTGCAGGACGTAGATGCCGTTGGTGGTGAGCCGGTGGCACTTGGTGTGGTCGAAGTAGCCCTTGCCCGCCAGGAAGTGGAACGAGTTGACCGTGTGCGGGGCCGCCGACGCCTTCAGCGCCACGTCTATCGTTCCGCAGGTGGTCTCGAGCCTCATCGTGTACTTCGCAGACTTGTCGATCGACAGCGCCGGCTCCTTCTTCCACGTCTGCTTCTCGACCTCGCCCGCGGCCGGCTTCTCGCACGGGTCCGGGGCCTTGGAGGTCTTTTCGGCCTCCGGCGTGACCTCCGCGGCCGCGTTGGTCTTGTCGTCGTCCTGCTCGAGCACCCCCGTCGTGTACAGCGCGAGGCTGCCGATCAGAGTCACACCGAGCACCGACGCGATGACCGCGTTGCGGACCCGCGTTTTGCGCCGCGCCTCGGTACGCCGCTGCTGCTGCCGCAAGAACTTCTCCCGGGCGAGCTGACGCCGCCGCTGCTCCTGGCTGACCACCGGGTTCTCTCCTCATGCGTCTCGTGTGCCGGCCGGTACGCGTGCGTGCGTGCGGTGAGCCGACCGCCTGCGTGTGCCCCGTACCGTATATGGGTTCGCTGAGGAATCGGCAGCGCCGGTAGGCTCTGACCACGGGCGCAGCCCGTCGCAAGCCTCCCGTACCGACACAAACGAAGGACGATCGTGCTCATTGCCGGGTTCCCCGCCGGAGCATGGGGGACGAACTGTTATCTCGTCGCCCCCGCCGCCGGCGAGGAGTGCGTGATCATCGACCCGGGCCACCAGGCCGCCGACGGTGTGGCGGAGGCGGTCCGCAAGCACCGGCTCAAGCCCGTCGCCGTCGTCCTCACCCACGGCCACATCGACCACGTCGCCTCGGTGGTGCCGGTCTGCGGCGCGCACGACGTGCCAGCCTGGATCCACCCCGAGGACCGGTACATGATGAGCGACCCGGAGAAGGGCATAGGCCGGTCCATCGGCATGCCGCTCCTGGGGGAGCTGACGGTGGGGGAGCCGGACGACGTCAAGGAACTCACCGACGGCGCCGCGCTGAAGCTGGCGGGTCTCGAGTTCTCCGTCGCGCACGCCCCGGGCCATACCAAGGGGTCGGTGACCTTCAGCCTGCCCGAGTCGGCCGACATCCCGCCGGTCATGTTCTCGGGCGACCTGTTGTTCGCCGGCTCCGTCGGACGCACCGACCTGCCCGGCGGTGACATGGCCGAGATGCTCGACTCGCTGGCCCGCGTGTGCCTGCCGCTCGACGACTCGACCGTGGTGCTGTCCGGACACGGCCCCCAGACCACCATCGGCCAGGAGCGCGCCACCAACCCGTATCTGCGGCAGGTGGCCGCCGGCCCGGGAGCCCGGACCGAGGCTCCCCGACGAGGAATGTGACACTTCCGTGAGCACCTTCAAGGCCCCCAAGGGCACCTACGACCTGCTGCCGCCCGAGTCCGCCAAGTACCTCGCCGTGCGCGAGGCGATCGCCGCCCCGCTGCGCGGCTCCGGCTACGGCTACATCGAGACGCCCGGCTTCGAGAACGTCGAGCTGTTCGCACGCGGCGTCGGCGAGTCCACCGACATCGTCACCAAGGAGATGTACGCCTTCGAGACCAAGGGCGGCGACAGGCTCGCCCTGCGTCCCGAGGGCACCGCCTCCGTGCTGCGCGCCGCGCTGGAGGCCAATCTGCACAAGGCGGGCAACCTGCCGGTCAAACTCTGGTACTCCGGCTCGTACTACCGCTACGAGCGCCCGCAGAAGGGGCGTTACCGGCACTTCTCCCAGGTGGGCGCCGAGGCGATCGGCGCCGAGGACCCGGCCCTCGACGCCGAGCTGATCATCCTGGCCGACCAGGCGTACCGTTCCCTGGGCCTGCAGAACTTCCGCATCCTGCTCAACAGCCTGGGCGACAAGGAGTGCCGACCCGTCTACCGGGAGGCGCTGCAGAACTTCCTGCGCGGTCTGGACCTCGACGAGGACACCCTGCGCCGCGCGGAGATCAACCCGCTGCGCGTCCTGGACGACAAGCGCGAATCGGTGCAGAAGCAGCTCGGCGACGCCCCGCTGCTGCGCGACTACCTCTGCGACGCCTGCAAGGCGTACCACGAGGAGGTGCGCGAGCTGGTCACGGCGGCGGGCGTGGTCTTCGAGGACGACCCCAAGCTGGTGCGCGGCCTGGACTACTACACCCGCACCACGTTCGAGTTCGTCCACGACGGCCTCGGCTCCCAGTCCGCGGTGGGCGGCGGCGGCCGCTACGACGGCCTGTCCGAGATGATCGGCGGCCCCGCGCTGCCGTCCGTCGGCTGGGCGCTCGGCGTCGACCGCACGGTGCTGGCCCTGGAGGCGGAGGGTGTCGAGCTCGAACTGCCCGTCACCACCAGCGTGTTCGCCGTGCCGCTCGGCGACGAGGCCCGCCGGGTGCTGTTCGCGAAGGTCACCGAGCTGCGCAAGAACGGCGTGGCCGCGGACTTCTCCTACGGCGGCAAGGGCCTCAAGGCCGCGATGAAGGCGGCCAACCGCTCGGGCGCGCGGTACGCGCTGATCCTCGGTGAGCGTGACATCGAGCAGGGCCTGGTCCAGCTCAAGGACCTGGAGTCCGGCGAGCAGACCGCGGTCGGCCTGAACGAGATCGTGGCGGAGCTCGAGTCCCGCCTCGGCTGAGACGTCCCGTTCCGGGCGCCGGGTCTCTTGCCGAGGGGCCCGGCGCCCGTGCGTCGTCAACGACACGGATTCCGACTCCACCCCGGCGGGGGACCCCGGACCGGACGCGTGTGCGGAACCCCGCGAGAACCGGCCGGAACCCTGCACCCCGGGCCGAACGCCCGTACGTCCTTATGCGGGTCCAACGGCGCGTTCACGGGACCGTACGGCACAATGACCCCTGCCCGAAGCAGGTCCAGACTCACCAGTGACGGAATCGGCGTATGAGCAGGACGACAGTCAGGGACGTCGACATGGAGCCAGAACCTTCCGCGTCGCAGCAGCGAGCCGCGACCGCACCGCGCACCGAGGGCGCGAGCCGTGCCCTCGCGCTGCTCCTGGTGATCACCGGCGCGGCCGGCGTGCTCGCCGCCTGGGTGATCACGCTCGACAAGTTCAAGCTGCTCGAGGCCAAGGTCAAGGGCGAGACGTTCGTCCCCGGCTGCAGCCTCAACCCCGTCGTCTCCTGCGGCAGCGTCATGGAGAGCGACCAGGCCTCCGTGTTCGGCTTCCCCAACCCGATGCTCGGCCTGGTGACCTACGGCATCGTGGTCTGCGTCGGCGTGAGCCTGCTCGCCCGGGCCCGCTTCCCCCGCTGGTACTGGCTCACCTTCAACGCGGGCACCCTCTTCGGCGTCGGCTTCTGCGCCTGGCTGATGTTCCAGTCCCTGTACCGGATCAACGCCCTGTGCCTGTGGTGCTGCCTCGCCTGGGTCGCCACGATCGTCATGTTCTGGTACGTGACGTCCTTCAACATCCGCAAGGGCTTCCTGCCCGCGCCCTCCTGGCTCAAGAGCTTCTTCGGCGAGTTCACCTGGGTCCTGCCGGTGCTGCACATCGGCATCATCGGCATGCTGATCCTGACCCGCTGGTGGGACTTCTGGACCAGCTGACCGCCCGCGCCGGGCTGTCGGCGCGGTGCTTTAGGGTTTCAGCGTGGAGCCCGACCTGTTCACCGCCGCAGCAGAAGAACGCCAGGAGAAGGACCCCGCCGGGAGCCCGCTGGCGGTCCGGATGCGCCCGCGCACCCTCGACGAGGTGGTCGGCCAGCAGCACCTGCTGAAGCCGGGCTCCCCCCTGCGCAGACTGGTCGGCGAAGGCTCCTCGGGCCCCGCGGGACCCTCCTCGGTGATCCTCTGGGGCCCGCCCGGCACGGGCAAGACGACCCTCGCCTACGTGGTCTCCAAGGCCACCAACAAGCGCTTCGTGGAACTGTCCGCGATCACCGCCGGCGTCAAGGAGGTCCGCGCGGTCATCGACGGCGCCCGCCGGGCCTCCGGCGGGTACGGACAGGAGACGGTCCTCTTCCTCGACGAGATCCACCGTTTCAGCAAGGCCCAGCAGGACTCCCTGCTCCCCGCCGTGGAGAACCGCTGGGTCACCCTCATCGCCGCGACCACCGAGAACCCCTACTTCTCGGTCATCTCCCCACTGCTCTCCCGCTCCCTGCTGCTCACCCTCGAACCGCTCACCGACGACGACATCCGCTCCCTGCTGCGGCGCGCCCTCACCGACGAGCGCGGTCTCAAGGGCGCCGTCACCCTCCCCGACGACACCGCCGAGCACCTGCTGCGCATCGCGGGCGGGGACGCCCGCCGCGCGCTCACCGCCCTGGAGGCCGCCGCCGGCGCCGCACTGGACAAGGGCGAGCCCGAGGTGACCCTGGCGACCCTGGAGGAGACGGTCGACCGGGCCGCCGTGAAGTACGACCGCGACGGCGACCAGCACTACGACGTCGCCAGCGCGCTGATCAAGTCGATCCGCGGCTCCGACGTGGACGCGGCCCTGCACTACCTGGCCCGCATGATCGAGGCCGGCGAGGACCCCCGCTTCATCGCCCGCCGCCTGATGATCTCCGCCAGCGAGGACATCGGCCTCGCCGATCCCAACGCCCTGCAGATCGCGGTCGCCGCCGCCCAGGCCGTCGCCATGATCGGCTTCCCCGAGGCCGCGCTCACCCTCAGCCACGCCACCATCGCCCTGGCGCTCGCCCCCAAGTCCAACGCGGCCACCACCGCGATCGGCGCCGCCCTGGAGGACGTCCGCAAGGGACTGGCCGGCCCGGTCCCCTCCCATCTGCGCGACAGCCACTACAAGGGCGCGGGCAAGCTCGGACACGGCAAGGGGTACACCTACCCGCACGACCTGCCCGAGGGCATCGCCGAGCAGCAGTACGCCCCGGACGCCCTGAAGGACCGCGAGTACTACGAGCCCACCCGGCACGGCGCCGAGGCGCGGTACGCGGACGCCGTGGAGTGGACCAGGAAGCACCTCGGTCGCAAGCGGTCCTGAGCACCCTGTAGAATCACGCGAAGTGCTGTGTCCCGTGTCCGGCTCCGGTCGGCGCCTCAGGCGGGACGACCAGCCGGATCTTTCGATCCAGGAGCGTCGCGCACCGTCGTAGGTGTCGCGGGCAGCCCACCACCACCCGTAAGTCCCGGGAGCGGTCGGTGGGCCGTTCGTGTGCTGCACGTATGTGCCCAGACCAGGGGAGCGGCTGCCCGGCACGTCCCATGGGGACCTGCTGGGATTCCCCGGCTGCGGATGCGACCTCCCGTAACCCTGAGGCAGCCGTAAAGGAAAAGGAAAAGAAGTGGCGAACCAGTCCCGCCCCAAGGTCAAGAAGTCGCGTGCCCTCGGTATCGCGCTGACCCCGAAGGCCGTCAAGTACTTCGAGGCCCGCCCCTACCCGCCGGGTGAGCACGGCCGTGGCCGCAAGCAGAACTCGGACTACAAGGTCCGTCTGCTGGAGAAGCAGCGTCTGCGCGCGCAGTACGACCTCTCCGAGCGGCAGCTCGTCCGTGCCTACGAGCGCGCCTCCAAGACCTCGATGAAGACCGGCGAGGCCCTGGTCATCGAGCTCGAGCGCCGTCTCGACGCGCTGGTCCTGCGTTCGGGCATCGCCCGCACGATCTACCAGGCCCGCCAGATGGTCACCCACGGCCACATCCAGGTGAACGGCAAGAAGGTCGACAAGCCTTCCTTCCGTGTCCGCCCGGACGACGTCGTGGAGGTCCGTGAGCGCAGCAAGGAGAAGACGCTCTTCACGATCGCTCGTGAGGGTGGCTTCGCCCCCGACGGTGAGATCCCGCGCTACCTGCAGGTGAACCTCAAGGCCCTGGCGTTCCGCCTGGACCGTGAGCCGAACCGCAAGGAGATCCCGGTGATCTGCGACGAGCAGCTCGTCGTCGAGTACTACGCCCGCTGAGCAGGCAGGCACGCGGTATCCCGAGCCCGTCGTCCCCCCGCCCTCCGGGGCGGGGAGGCGGCGGGCTCGTCCTCGCCCGGGCACCTTCCGCCGCCTTCCGTCCGGACCGGCGCCGCGACGGACGGTAATCCGGTACGGAGACCCGTCACCGGCGCGATAGGCTCGGTCACACGACTTTCTCGATGTTCAGGCGCGTTTCAAGGGAGCGGGTGCACACAGTGTCCGGTGGCGAGGTGGCCGGCATCCTGGTGGCCGTCTTCTGGGCGATCCTGGTCTCCTTCCTCGCCGTGGCACTGGCGAGGCTGGCCCAGACGCTCCGGGCGACCACCAAACTGGTGGCGGACGTGACCGACCAGGCCGTCCCGCTGCTGGCGGAGGCCTCCACGGCGGTCCGGTCCGCGCAGACCCAGATCGAACGGGTCGACGCGATCGCCTCCGACGTCCAGGAGGTCACCTCCAACGCCTCCGCGCTCTCCACCACCGTGGCCTCCACCTTCGGCGGCCCCCTGGTCAAGGTCGCCGCCTTCGGCTACGGCGTGCGCCGGGCCCTCGGCGGCCGCAAGGAGGACGCGCCGGAGGGGGCGCGGCGCAACGTGATCGTGGGCCGCACCGTCCCGGGAGCGCGGCGCGACAAGCGGACCCGGGGAAAGAAGGACTGACCGGACGATGTTCCGCCGAACGTTCTGGTTCACCACCGGCGTCGCCGCCGGCGTGTGGGCCACCACCAAGGTCAACCGCAAAATCAAGCAGCTCACCCCCGAGCACCTCGCCGTCGCCGCGGCGAACAAGGCGATCGAGGCCGGCGGCCGGCTCAAGGACCGCGCGGTGGACTTCGCCCTCGAGGTCCGCGACAACATGGCGCAGCGCGAGGCCGAACTCGGCGACGCGCTCGGACTCAACGCTCCTGTCGACCGTGAACTGCCCGCGCCCCGCGGCTACGCCGTGATCGAGAACCGCAACAGCCCCCCGTACGTTGAGGGCCATAAGAAGTCGACGTACCCGACGTACCCGTACAACCGGAATGAGGACCACTGATGGAGTCGGCCGAGATCCGCCGCCGCTGGCTGAGCTTCTTCGAGGAGCGCGGGCACACCGTCGTCCCGTCGGCGTCGCTCATCGCGGACGACCCGACTCTGCTCCTCGTCCCGGCCGGCATGGTGCCCTTCAAGCCCTACTTCCTCGGCGAGGTCAAGCCGCCCTTCGACCGCGCCACCAGCGTGCAGAAGTGCGTGCGCACCCCCGACATCGAAGAGGTCGGCAAGACCACCCGCCACGGCACGTTCTTCCAGATGTGCGGCAACTTCTCCTTCGGTGACTACTTCAAGGAGGGCGCCATCAAGCTCGCCTGGGAGCTGCTCACCACGCCCCAGGACAAGGGCGGTTACGGCCTCGAGCCGGAGAAGCTGTGGATCACCGTCTACCAGGACGACGACGAGGCCGAGCAGATCTGGCACGAGGTCGTGGGCGTGCCCAAGGAACGCATCCAGCGTCTGGGCAAGAAGGACAACTTCTGGTCCATGGGCGTCCCCGGCCCCTGCGGCCCCTGCTCCGAGATCAACTACGACCGCGGCCCCGAGTTCGGTGCCGAGGGCGGCCCCGCCGTCAACGACGAGCGGTACGTGGAGATCTGGAACCTCGTCTTCATGCAGTACGAGCGGGGCGAGGGCACCGGCAAGGACGACTTCGAGATCCTCGGCGACCTGCCCAGCAAGAACATCGACACCGGTCTCGGCCTCGAGCGGCTCGCCATGATTCTGCAGGGCGTGCAGAACATGTACGAGATCGACACCTCCATGGCCGTCATCGAGAAGGCCACCGAGCTGACCGGCGTCCGCTACGGCGACGCCCAGAGCTCCGACGTCTCCCTGCGCGTGGTGACCGACCACATGCGCACCGCCACCATGCTCATCGGCGACGGCGTCACCCCCGGCAACGAGGGCCGCGGCTATGTGCTGCGCCGCATCATGCGCCGCGCCATCCGCAACATGCGCCTCCTCGGTGCCACCGGCCCGGTCGTCAAGGACCTCATCGACGTCGTCATCGGCATGATGGGCCAGCAGTACCCCGAGCTGATCACCGACCGCGAGCGCATCGAGAAGGTCGCCCTCGCCGAGGAGAACGCCTTCCTCAAGACGCTGAAGGCCGGCACCAACATCCTCGACACCGCCGTGTCCGAGACCAAGGCCGCCGGCTCCGGCGTGCTGCCCGGCGACAAGGCCTTCCTGCTCCACGACACCTGGGGCTTCCCCATCGACCTCACCCTGGAGATGGCCGCCGAGCAGGGCCTCTCGGTGGACGAGGACGGCTTCCGCCGTCTGATGAAGGAGCAGCGGGAGCGCGCCAAGGCCGACGCCCAGGCCAAGAAGACGGGCCACGCCGACCTCGGTGCCTACCGCGAGATCGCCGACCGGGCCGGCGCCACCGACTTCATCGGCTACACGGACACCGAGGGCGAGTCCGCCGTCGTCGGCATCCTCGTCGACGGCGTCTCCTCGCCCGCCGCCACCGAGGGCGACGAGGTCGAGATCGTCCTGGACCGCACCCCCTTCTACGCCGAGGGCGGCGGCCAGATCGGCGACACCGGCCGCATCCGCACCGACTCCGGCGCCGTGATCGAGGTCCGCGACTGCCAGAAGCCCGTCCCGGGCGTCTACGTCCACAAGGGCGTCGTCCAGGTCGGCGAGGTCACCGTGGGCTCCCGCGCCCACGCCGCCATCGACGACCGCCGGCGCAAGGCCATCGCCCGTGCCCACTCGGCCACCCACCTCACCCACCAGGCCCTGCGCGACGCCCTCGGTCCGACGGCCGCCCAGGCCGGCTCCGAGAACCAGCCCGGCCGGTTCCGCTTCGACTTCGGCTCGCCGTCCGCCGTCCCGCAGACGGTCATGACGGACGTCGAGCAGAAGATCAACGAGGTGCTCGCCCGCGACCTCGACGTCCGCGCCGACGTCATGGGCATCGACGAGGCCAAGCGGCAGGGCGCCATCGCCGAGTTCGGCGAGAAGTACGGCGACCGCGTGCGCGTGGTCACCATCGGCGACTTCTCCAAGGAGCTGTGCGGCGGCACCCACGTGCACAACACCGCCCAGCTGGGCCTGGTGAAGCTGCTCGGCGAGTCCTCCATCGGCTCCGGCGTGCGCCGCATCGAGGCCCTCGTCGGCGTGGACGCCTACAACTTCCTCGCCCGCGAGCACACGGTCGTCAACCAGCTCACCGAACTCCTCAAGGGCCGTGCCGAGGAACTGCCCGAGAAGGTCTCCGCCATGCTCGGCCGGCTGAAGGACGCCGAGAAGGAGATCGAGAAGTTCCGCGCCGAGAAGGTGCTCCAGGCCGCCGCCGGTCTCGCCGAGTCCGCCAAGGACATCAAGGGCGTCGCCGTGGTCACCGGCCAGGTCCCGGACGGCACGACCGCCGACGACCTGCGCAAGCTGGTGCTCGACGTGCGCGGCCGCATCCAGGGCGGACGGGCCGCCGTCGTCGCCCTGTTCAGCACGGTGGGCGGCAAGCCGCTCACCGTCATCGCCACCAACGAGGCCGCCCGTGAGCGCGGGCTCAAGGCCGGCGAGCTGGTGCGCGCCGCCGCCAAGACCCTCGGCGGCGGCGGTGGCGGCAAGCCGGACGTCGCCCAGGGCGGCGGCCAGAACCCGGCCGCCGTCGGCGAGGCCGTCGAGGCCGTGGAGCGTCTCGTGGCGGACACCGCCAAGTGAACGGTCCCGCGCACGAGCAGGCGGACGGCCCGGCCATGCGCCGCGGCCGCCGCCTCGCGGTCGACGTCGGGGACGCCCGGATCGGGGTCGCCTCCTGCGACCCCGACGGGATCCTCGCCACTCCGGTCGAGACCGTCCCCGGCCGGGACGTCCCGGCCGCCCTCCGCAGACTGAGCCGGCTCGTCGAGGAGTACGAGCCGATCGAGGTCGTCGTCGGTCTCCCTCGCTCCCTCAAGGGGGGCGAGGGCCCCGCCGCCGTGAAGGTACGCGGGTTCGCCCAGGAGATGGCGCGCGTGATCGCGCCGGTCCCGGTGAGGCTCGTGGACGAGCGCATGACCACGGTGACGGCCAGCCAGGGACTGCGCGCCTCCGGCGTCAAGTCCAAGAAGGGGCGCTCCGTCATCGACCAGGCCGCCGCTGTGATCATCCTCCAGCAGGCACTGGAATCCGAACGGGTGTCAGGCAGACCACCCGGCGAGGGCGTCGAAGTGGTCATCTGATCGCGATACGGTAACGTTCCGCGCGATGCGGGCGGTGTTCGAACAGCCCCCGCACAGAGAGAGACGGAACGGAAGCCGAGGTCTTCAGGTGGCCGGGCTGCCGCCGCCTCGCGGCTCTAGGGGATCGATGACTGAGTATGGCCGGGGCCAAGGCTCCGAACCGTGGCATCCGGACGACCCGTTGTACGGGGACGGCGGATGGGGAGGACAGCAGGCCGCCCAGCAGGCCCAGCAGTCCTACGGCGGCCAGCAGCAGCACTACCCGCAGCAGCCGCAGCAGCAGTACGGCGACTGGGGCACCGGTGAGCAGCACGGCTACGGCGATCAGTCGTACCCGCAGTACGACCAGTACGGTCAGCAGTACGCGCCCCAGCAGCCGCAGCACCATCAGCCCCAGCAGCCGCAGCACCAGGCGTCGCAGCAGCCCCAGCAGCCGCAGTACGACCACACCGGCTGGCCCACCGGCTCGTACCCCCAGGACCCCTACGCCGGCGGCCCCCAGGACCCGTACGCGCAGCAGCCCGCGCCCTACGGCGGCGAGCAGTCCGACTACTACGGCACCCCCGAGGCCTACCCGCCGCCCGAGCCCCCCGGCCGGCGGAGGCCCGAGCCGGAGCGGGAGCCCGAGCCGCAGACCGACTGGGACCCCGGACCCGACCAGGGCGAGCATGCGTTCTTCGCGGGCGGCGACGACGAGGACGGCCGCGACGAAGAGCCGGACGACCGGCGCGGACGCGGCGAGCGCCGGGGCGGCGGGGACCGCAGGGGCGGCGGCAAGGAGAGGAAGCGGCGCAGCGGACTGGCCTGCCTCGTGGTCGTCGCCGTCTTCGGCGGCGGACTGGCCGGGGTGAGCTACTTCGGCTACCAGTTCTACCAGGATCGTTTCGGCAGCGCCCCGGACTTCGCGGGCTCCGGCAACGGCGAGCAGGTCACCGTCACCATCCCCAAGGGCTCCGGCGGCTACGCCATCGGCCAGGTGCTCAAGAAGATGGGCGTGGTCAAGAGCGTCGACGCGTTCGTCGCGGCCCAGGCGGCCAACCCGGACGGCAAGAACATCCAGGACGGCGTCTACACGCTCCAGAAGGAGATGTCGGCCGCGAGCGCGGTCGAACTGATGCTCAGCCCCAAGAGCCGCGACAACCTGATCATCGCCGAGGGCAAGCGCAACGCCGCCGTCTACGAGCTGATCGACGCGCGCCTCGAGGTCAGGAAGGGCACCACGGCCAAGGTCGCCGAGACCAAGTGGAAGACCCTCGGACTGCCCGACTGGGCAGTGAACCACCCGGACGTGAAGGACCCGCTCGAAGGGTTCCTCTTCCCCTCCAGCTACGCCGTCGCGAAGGGGCAGACGCCGGAGGAGGTGCTCAAGCAGATGGTGGCTCGTGCCACCGAGAAGTACGAGTCGCTGGACTTCGAGACCAAGGCGAAGAGCCTCGGTCTCGAGGGGCCGTGGGAACTGGTGACGGTCGCCAGCCTCGTGCAGGCGGAGGGCAAGACGCACGACGACTTCCGCAAGATGTCGGAGGTCATCTACAACCGGCTGAAGCCGACGAACACCGAGACGAACCAGAAGCTCCAGTTCGACTCGTCCTTCAACTACCTCAAGGGTCAGAGCGAGATCGACATCTCCGAGTCGGAGATCAACAGCAACACCGACCCCTACAACACGTACACCAACAAGGGGCTGCCGCCCGGTCCCATCGGCAACCCCGGCGACGACGCCGTCAAGGCGGCGCTCAACCCCACCTCGGACGGCTGGATCTACTTCGTGGCCACGGACGGCATGGACAAGACCGAGTTCGCCAGGAACATCGAGGAGCACCAGAAGCTCGTCGACAAGTTCAACGCGTCGAGGGGGAACTGATGCCTGAGGCCCGCCGTGCCGCCGTGCTCGGCTCCCCGATCGCCCACTCCCTCTCGCCCGTGCTGCACCGCGCCGCCTACGCCGAGCTGGGCCTTGAGGGGTGGACCTACGACCGGTTCGAGATCGACGAGAAGGCGTTGCCCGGCTTCTTCGAGACGCTCGGCCCCGAGTGGGCCGGACTGTCGCTGACGATGCCGCTGAAGCGGGCCGTCATCCCGTTGCTGGACGGGATCAGCGAGACGGCGGCCTCCGTCGACGCGGTCAACACGGTCGTCCTCACCGAGGACGGCCGCCGCACCGGCGACAACACCGACATCCCCGGAATGGTCGCGGCCCTGCACGAGCACGGCATCGACAAGGTGGACACCGCCGCGATCCTCGGCGCCGGCGCCACCGCCTCCTCCGCGCTCGCCGCGCTGTCGCGCGTCTGCTCCGGCGAGGTCGCCGTCTACGTGCGCAGCGAGGCCCGGGCCGCCGAGATGCGGCAGTGGGCGGAGCGCCTCGACGTCACCGTGCGGATCGCCGCCTGGGACGACGCCGAGGAGGCCCTGCACGCCCCGCTGGTCGTCAGCACCACCCCGGCCGGCGTCACCGACGCCCTCGCCCACGCCGTGCCCGAGCGCCCGGCGGCCCTGTTCGACGTGCTGTACGACCCGTGGCCGACGGTCCTCGCCGCCCGCTGGTCCGCGCACGGCGGAGCCGTGGTGAGCGGGCTCGACCTGCTGGTGCACCAGGCGGTGCTCCAGGTGGAGCAGATGACCGGCCGCTCCCCGGCCCCGCTGGAGGCCATGCGCCGGGCGGGCGAGGAGGCCCTGGCCGCCCGGTAAGATCCCTCCTCGTTCCGCAGGGGGCGGAACTCTGGGGGAGGGGACCCTTTCATGTCCGCAGGCGTGCCGCTGGCGTCCTGGAAGACGCAGATGTTCGAGTCGCTGCTGGGCTTTCTGCCCGACTGGGTGCAGATCACCGTACTGGCGCTGGTGGTGCTCGCCTTCCTGGCGGCCTGGGCGCTGAAGCTCAAGCGCCGTGTCGCCGCCCGCCGCGCCCCGCGCGCGGGCGCGTCCGTCCACGCGCAGGCGAGCGGCGCCGGCTTCCTCGGCCCGTACGCCCCGCAGCATCAGGGCGGCCCGGCTGCCCGTCCGGGCACCCGCGAGCCCAGTGGCGCCGACTTCCTCGGCGCCTACGCCCCGCGCCGTGAGGACGGCGGGCGGGGCTGATCCCCGTGGCCGGCTGGTGATCCGGGCCGTCCGTCAGGTGGACCGGCGGCCGGACGCCTCGCCCGACGTGGGAGGATCGAAGGACGGCGGACCGGGACCCGCGCACCCCGTCCCGCCGCGCGCGTACGCGAGCAGGAGCGTGCGCAGGGCAGTACCGGGGCGCGAACACGGAGGAGCACCGTTGAGCAGGTTGCGCTGGCTGACCGCGGGGGAGTCCCACGGTCCCGCACTCGTCGCGACGCTGGAGGGCCTTCCCGCCGGCGTGCCGATCACCACGGACATGGTGGCGGACCACCTGGCGAGGCGGCGGCTCGGCTACGGCCGCGGTGCCCGGATGAAGTTCGAGCGGGACGAGGTCACGTTCCTGGGCGGCGTCCGGCACGGACTGACCCTGGGCTCCCCGGTCGCCGTCATGGTGGGCAACACCGAGTGGCCCAAGTGGGAGCAGGTCATGGCGGCCGACCCGGTCGACGACGAGGTGCTGGCCGGCCTCGCGCGCAACGCCCCGCTGACCCGCCCGCGCCCGGGCCACGCCGACCTCGCCGGCATGCAGAAGTACGGCTTCGACGAGGCCCGTCCGATCCTGGAGCGCGCCTCCGCCCGTGAGACCGCGGCCCGTGTGGCGCTGGGCGCGGTGGCCCGGTCGTACCTCAAGGAGACGGCCGGCATCGAGATCGTCTCCCACGTCGTCGAGCTGTGCTCGGTGAAGGCGCCGCAGGGCGTGTACCCGACGCCGGCCGACGTGGAGCGGCTGGACGCCGACCCGCTGCGCTGCCTGGACGCGGACACGTCGAAGGCGATGGTCGCCGAGGTCGACCAGGCGCACAAGGACGGCGACACCCTCGGCGGCGTCGTCGAGGTGCTGGCCTACGGCGTCCCCGTGGGCCTCGGCTCGCACGTGCACTGGGACCGCAAGCTGGACGCCCGGCTGGCCGGGGCCCTCATGGGCATCCAGGCCATCAAGGGCGTCGAGATCGGCGACGGCTTCGAGCTGGCCCGCGTGCCCGGCTCCAAGGCGCACGACGAGATCGTCAGCACGCCCGAGGGCATCAAGCGGGTCTCCGGCCGGGCCGGCGGCACCGAAGGCGGGCTGTCCACCGGCGAGCTGCTGCGCGTCCGCGCCGCGATGAAGCCCATCGCCACCGTGCCCCGCGCCCTGAAGACCGTGGACGTCACCACCGGTGAGGCCGCGCAGGCCCACCACCAGCGCTCCGACGTCTCCGCCGTCCCGGCGGCCGGCATCGTCGCCGAGGCCATGGTCGCCCTGGTGCTGGCGGACGCGATGGCGGAGAAGTTCGGCGGTGACAGCGTCGCCGAGACCCGCCGCAACGTCACCTCGTACCTCGACAACCTGGCGATCCGGTGAGCCCGCGGCTCGTCCTGACCGGCCCGATGGGCGTCGGCAAGTCCACCGTGGGGCAGCTCCTCGCCGACCGCCTCGGCGTCGGCTACCGGGACACCGACGACGACATCGTCGCCGCCGAGGGCCGCGCCGTCTCCGACATCTTCGTCGAGGACGGCGAGCCCGCCTTCCGCGCCCTGGAGAAGGAGGCCGTGCGGCAGGCGCTCGCCACCCACGACGGCGTCCTCGCCCTGGGCGGCGGCGCCGTCCTCGACCCGGACACCCGCGCGCTGCTCGCCGGGGAGCGGGTCGTCTACCTGTCGATGGATGTCGAGGAGGCGGTCCGCCGCACCGGCCTCGGCGCCGCCCGCCCGCTCCTCGCGGTCAACCCGCGCAAGCAGTGGCGCGAGCTGATGGAGGCCCGCCGCCACCTGTACGAGGAGACCGCGAAGGCCGTCGTGCCGACCGACGGCCGCACGCCCGAAGAGGTCGCCGAAGCGGTCCTGGACGCACTGGAGTTGAAGGAACCATGAGCAACGAGGCAGTGACCCGTGTCCACGTCGCGGGCACGGCGGGCACCGACCCCTACGACGTCCTGGTCGGACGGCAGCTGCTCGGCGAACTCCCCGGGCTGATCGGTGACAAGGCCCAGCGGGTGGCGGTCATCCACCCCGAGGCCCTCGCCGAGACCGGCGACGCGCTCCGCGCCGACCTCGCCGGCCAGGGCTACGAGGCCGTCGCCATCCAGGTGCCGAACGCCGAGGAGGCCAAGACCGCCGAGGTCGCCGCCTACTGCTGGAAGGCACTCGGCCAGTCCGGCTTCACCCGCACCGACGTCGTCGTGGGCGTCGGCGGCGGGGCCACCACGGACCTCGCCGGGTTCGTCGCCGCGACCTGGCTGCGGGGCGTGCGCTGGATCGCCGTCCCGACCACCGTGCTGGGCATGGTCGACGCGGCCGTGGGCGGCAAGACGGGCATCAACACCGCCGAGGGCAAGAACCTCGTCGGCGCCTTCCACCCGCCCGCCGGCGTCCTGTGCGACCTCGGCGCCCTCGACTCCCTCCCGGTCCACGACTACGTCTCCGGGCTCGCCGAGGTCATCAAGGCCGGCTTCATCGCCGACCCGGTGATCCTCGACCTGATCGAGTCCGACCCCGAGGCCGCCCGCACCCCGGCCGGACAGCACACCGCCGAGCTGATCGAACGCTCGATCCGGGTGAAGGCCGACGTGGTCTCCAGCGACCTCAAGGAGTCCGGCCTCCGCGAGATCCTCAACTACGGTCACACCCTCGGCCACGCCATCGAGAAGAACGAGCGGTACAAGTGGCGTCACGGCGCCGCCGTCGCCGTCGGCATGCACTTCGCCGCCGAACTGGGCCGCCTCGCCGGCCGTCTGGACGACGCCACCGCCGACCGCCACCGCACGGTCCTCGAGGCCGTGGGGCTCCCCCTGCACTACCGCTACGACCAGTGGCCCAAGCTGCTGGAGAACATGAAGGTCGACAAGAAGTCCCGCGGCAACCTGCTGCGCTTCGTCGTCCTCGACGGGCTCGCCAGACCCACCGTGCTGGAGGGCCCCGACCCGGCCGTCCTGCTCGCCGCCTACGGCGAGGTGGGGGAGTAGCCGCCTGACGGGCACTCATCACCGCCCCCGGCCGTTCACACAACGACGGCAGGGGGCGGTACCGTTCGGTAACGCGGGGACGGCCCCCGCTGTCAGTGACCCATTGCCTGTACGAGACGGAGTGGCACCGGATGCAGCACGCAGTGGGTTCTCCGCTGCCGCCGCCCCACCAGCCGGGGCACGGACCGGCCGCCGGCTGGTCACCGGCCGCGCACCACCCAGGCCAGCATCAGCAGCAGGGCCACGCGGCCCCGATGCACGCCCAGCCCCCCGGCCACCCGGCGCCCCCGCACCCGGCCGGCCCGCAGCACGCCTCCATGCCCCCGCCGCCGGACACCACCGGCCATGTCACGCTGCCGCCCGGGGGCCCGGTCGGCATACCGAGCGCGCCACAGGGCCCGGCGACCCCCGACCCGAGCGCGACGACCCTCGCCGTGCTGCTCATCGGCCCCGCGGGCGCCGGCAAGACGAGCGTCGCCAAGTACTGGGCGGACCACCGCCGCGTGCCCACCGCGCACATCAGCCTCGACGACGTCCGCGAATGGGTCCGCTCCGGCTTCGCCGACCCGCAGACCGGCTGGAACGACAACTCCGAGGCGCAGTACCGGCTGGCCCGCCGCACCTGCGGCTTCGCCGCCCGCAACTTCCTGGCCAACGGCATCTCCTGCATCCTCGACGACGCGGTCTTCCCCGACCGCCCGGTCGTCGGCCTCGGCGGCTGGAAGCGGCACGTCGGCCCCGGCCTGCTCCCCGTCGTCCTCCTGCCCGGCCTGGACGTCGTCCTGGAGCGCAACGCGGAGCGCACCGGCAACCGCCGCCTCAGTGACGAGGAGGTGGCCCGCATCCACGGCCGCATGGCCGGCTGGTACGGCTCAGGGCTGCCGATCATCGACAACTCCCAGCTGGACATACCGGAGACGGCCCGCATCCTCGACGACGTCCTCACCCGGGCGATCGCCAGCCCTCCGAAGTGGTGAGCTGAGTTCTTCAGGGGCGCGGGCCGGCGCGCAGCGGCCGCGCTGCCCCCGGTCGGCCCCGCTCGACCGGCGACATCCCGCCGCCGCTCCTACGCTCGAATCATGTCTGAGGTCTACGCGGTCCGCCGGACGCGCCTCCGGGAACGCTGCAACGCGAGCGGCAGCACCGCCGCGCTGGTGTCCCGGCCCGCCAACGTCCGCTACCTGTCCGGCGCCGCCCCCGAGAACGCCGTGCTGCTGCTCGGCAGGACCGAGGACGTCCTCGTGTGCGCGGAGCCGCCGGACGACCGCATCCCGCACAACCGCCCCGACGAGGCGCTGCGCCTGCACGTCATGACCGGCATCGGCGGCGACCCCGCCGTGGAGGCCGCCGCCCTCGCGGTCGCCCAGGGCGTCGACGCCCTCGCCGTGGAGGAGCACCACCTCACCGTCACCCGGCACCGCGCGATCCGCGAGGCCGCTCCGCGCCTGCGCCTCACCGGCGTCGGCGGCGCGGTCGAACAGCTGCGTGTGGTCAAGGACGAGGAGGAGATCTCCTGTCTCCGCATCGGCGCGGAGATCGCCGACCAGGCCCTGGGCGAACTCCTGGAGTCCATCCTGGTCGGCCGCACCGAACGCCACCTCGCCCTGGAGCTGGAGCGCCGCCTGGTCGACCACGGCGCCGACGGTCCGGCCTTCCCCACCTCCGTCGCCACCGGACCCCACGCGGGACGCCCCGGCCACCGGCCCACCGACCGCCGGGTCGAGGAGGGAGACTTCCTCTCCGTCTGCCTCGGCGCCACCTACCGCGGCTACCGCTGCGAGATCGGCCGTACCTTCGTCATCGGCACCGCCCCCGCCGACTGGCAGATCGAGCTGTACGACCTCGTGTTCTCCGCCCAGCGGGCGGGACGCGAGTCCCTGGCGCCAGGCGCCGCGTGCCGTGACGTGGACCGTGCGGCGCGCCAGGTGCTGGACTCGGCCGGGTACGCGGAGGCGCTTCCCGTCCTCACTGGTCACGGCGTCGGACTGGAAATCGACGAGGACCCTCAATTGACCCCGGCGGCCATGGGTAAACTGGACGCTTGCGTGCCGGTCACCGTCGAGCCGGGGGTCCACCTCCCCGGCCGGGGCGGCGTCCGGATCGATGACACGCTCGTCGTGCGCCCCGAGGCGGACGGCGGACCCGAGCTACTCACCATCACGACCAAGGAGCTGCTCGCGCTCTAGCCTCGCGCAGTGCGCCTGCCCTCGCCCCGGCCGTCGTCCACGTCAGTCCAGTCCAGGAGATTCCGCAACCGTGGCTTCCACGAACGACCTCAAGAACGGCATGGTGCTCAAGCTCGAAGGCGGCCAGCTCTGGTCCGTCGTCGAGTTCCAGCACGTCAAGCCCGGCAAGGGCCCGGCCTTCGTGCGCACCAAGCTCAAGAACGTGCTCTCCGGCAAGGTCGTCGACAAGACCTTCAACGCCGGCGTCAAGGTCGAAACGGCCACCGTCGACAAGCGCGACATGCAGTTCTCCTACATGGACGGCGACTACTTCGTCTTCATGGACATGGAGACCTACGACCAGCTCATGGTCGACCGCAAGGCCGTCGGCGACGCCGCCAACTTCCTCGTCGAGGGCTTCACCGCCACGGTCGCCCAGCACGAGGGCGAGGTGCTCTTCGTCGAGCTGCCGGCCGCCGTCGAGCTGACGATCCAGGAGACCGAGCCGGGCGTCCAGGGCGACCGCTCCACCGGCGGCACCAAGCCCGCCACGCTGGAGACCGGTCACCAGATCCAGGTCCCGCTCTTCATCACCACCGGTGAGAAGATCAAGGTCGACACCCGTACCAGCGACTACCTCGGCCGGGTGAACAGCTAACCGTGGCTGCCCGCAACACGGCCCGCAAGCGCGCCTTCCAGATCATCTTCGAGGGCGACCAGCGCGGCACCGAGGTCCTGACGGTCCTCGCCGACTGGATCCGGCACTCCCGGACCGACTCCCGGCAGCCGCCGGTGAGCGAGTACACGATGCAGCTCGTCGAGGGCTACGCGGAGCACGCGAAGCGGATCGACGAGCTGATCGCGCAGTACTCGGTCGGCTGGACGCTCGACCGGATGCCCGTCGTGGACCGCAGCATCCTGCGGCTCGGCGCGTACGAGCTGATCTGGGTCGACGAGACCCCGGACGCGGTCGTGCTGGACGAGATGGTGCAGCTGGCGAAGGAGTTCTCCACGGACGAGTCCCCCTCGTTCGTCAACGGCCTCCTCGGCCGCCTGAAGGAACTCAAGCCTTCGCTCCGCCGCGAGCAGTAGGCGCCCCTTCAGGGGCGCGGGGAACTGCGCGCTCAGCCCGCCACGGCCCGCGGCCGGACCACGACCGCAGCAGGCAGACGAAAAGACCGCCGGGGTGCCGGAACCTGAAGGTTCCGGCACCCCGGCGGCACGTTTCTGCGCCCCCGCGGAGCGGCTACGCGTCCTCGTGGGAGGCCACCGCACGGCGCGCGTCCGCGTCCAGCACGCCCCAGCTGATCAGCTGCTCGGTGAGGACCGAGGGCGACTGGTCGTAGATCACGGCGAGCGTGCGCAGGTCGTCCTGGCGGATCGACAGCACCTTGCCGTTGTAGTCACCGCGCTGCGACTGGATCGTCGCCGCGTAGCGCTGCAGCGGGCCCGCCTTCTCGGCCGGCACCGTGGCCAGCCGCTCCAGGTCCAGGACCAGCTTCGGCGGCGGCTCCGCGGCGCCGCCCGGGGTCGTGCCCGGCAGCAGCTCCTGCACCGGGACGCCGTAGAAGTCCGCCAGCTCCGCGAGGCGCTGTACGGTCACGGCGCGGTCGCCGCGCTCGTACGAACCGACCACGACCGCCTTCCAGCGGCCCTGGGACTTCTCCTCGACACCGTGGAGGGAAAGGCCCTGCTGGGTGCGGATCGCCCGGAGCTTGGCCCCGAGCTGTTTGGCGTATTCGCTGGACATATAGCTCCCCGGCACTGTGTCGACGCGGATGGCTGGATTCCATGCCGCGCGGCTGGTAACTCACTGTGAGGTTACGCAGCGTTACTCTCGTGCGTCAAGCCGAATGGTCCACACCGACTCTTCCGTGGTAGCGAAGATCGGCTGCTCCATACGGGTGACCGGGGGTGTCGCTGCGGCCGGAAAACGACCTGCTAGCCTGAGGGGCGCAATCCGACGTCCTTTAAGGTCCGTCCCGTGAGGCGGAGAAGGAGGTCCGTTTCGTATGGACACGCACGACCCGCAACCGCCGCCCTCCCAGGCGGACGCTCGGCCCGTTCTCGAGGCCCCCGACATCGCCCGGGTCATGACCCGCATCGCCCACGAGATCGTCGAACGCGCCAAGGGCGCCGACGACGTGGTGCTCCTCGGCATCCCGACCCGGGGCGTCTTCCTCGCCCGGCGGCTCGCCGACAAGCTCGAGCAGATCACCGAGCGCAAGGTGCCGGTCGGCTCGCTCGACATCACCATGTACCGCGACGACCTGCGCCTGCAGCCGCCGCGTGCGCTGGCCCGCACCGAGATCCCCGGCGACGGCATCGACGGCAAGCTGGTCGTCCTCGTCGACGACGTGCTCTTCTCCGGCCGCACCATCCGCGCCGCCCTCGACGCCCTGAACGACATCGGGCGCCCCCGCGCGGTGCAGCTCGCGGTGCTGGTCGACCGCGGCCACCGCGAACTGCCCATCCGCGCCGACTACGTCGGCAAGAACCTTCCCACGTCGCTGCGGGAGACGGTCAAGGTCCTGCTCGCCGAGGAGGACGGCCGCGACACCGTGCTGCTCGGCGCCAAGCAGACCCCGCAGTAGCACGCGAAGCGCACGCCGGACGGGTGTGCGCCGGCGCGGCACGCCCACGCGCGTACCCGTCCGCCCGATTTCGCCTCATTGAAACTGCCTTTACGGAGCCTGACAGATGCAGCGTCATCTCATCTCGGCCGCCGACCTCACCCGCGACGACGCCGTCCTCATCCTCGACACCGCCGAGGAGATGGCCCGGGTGGCCGACCGGCCGATCAAGAAACTCCCCACCCTGCGCGGCCGTACCGTCGTCAACCTCTTCTTCGAGGACTCCACCCGCACCCGGATCTCCTTCGAGGCCGCCGAGAAGCGGCTGTCCGCGGACGTCATCAACTTCTCCGCCAAGGGCTCCAGCGTCTCCAAGGGCGAGTCCCTGAAGGACACCGCCCAGACCCTGGAGGCCATGGGCGTCGACGCGGTCGTCATCCGGCACGGCGCCTCCGGCGCCCCCTACCGGCTCGCCACCTCCGGCTGGATCGACGCACACGTCATCAACGCCGGCGACGGCACCCACCAGCACCCCACCCAGGCGCTGCTCGACGCGTTCACCATGCGCCGCAGGCTCGTCGGCCGGGACACCGGGCTGGGACAGGACCTGAACGGCCGCCGCATCACCCTCGTCGGCGACGTCCTGCACAGCCGGGTCGCCCGCTCCAACGTCGACCTGCTGCACACCCTCGGCGCCGAGGTCACCCTCGTCGCACCGCCCACGCTGCTCCCGGTCGGCGTCGAGACCTGGCCCTGCGAGGTCTCCTACGACCTGGACTCCACGCTGCCCAAGTCCGACGCGGTGATGATGCTGCGCGTCCAGCGCGAGCGGATGAACGCCGCGTTCTTCCCCACCGAGCGCGAGTACTCCCGCCGCTACGGCCTCGACGGCGACCGCATGGCGCGGATGCCGGAGCACGCGATCGTGATGCACCCCGGCCCGATGGTCCGGGGCATGGAGATCACCGCCGAGGTCGCCGACTCCGACCGCTGCACCGTCGTCGAGCAGGTCGCCAACGGCGTCTCCATCCGGATGGCCGTCCTGTACCTGCTGCTCGGCGGAGCCGAGTTCCAGACGCCGAGCGCGTCCGCCGCCCCCGCCCGTACCGCCGAGGAGAACTGACAACGATGAGCAAGACCCTGATCCGTGGTGCGAAGGTGCTCGGCGGCGAGCCCCAGGACGTCCTGATCGACGGTGAAACGATCACTCAGGTCGGCGCCGGCCTCTCCGCCGAGGGCGCCGAGGTCGTCGAGGCCGACGGCAAGGTGCTGCTGCCGGGGCTGGTCGACCTGCACACCCATCTGCGCGAGCCCGGCCGCGAGGACTCCGAGACCGTCCTGACCGGCACCCGCGCGGCGGCGAGCGGCGGCTACACCAACGTCTTCGCCATGGCCAACACCTTCCCGGTCGCCGACACCGCCGGCGTCGTCGAGCAGGTCTGGCGGCTCGGCCAGGAGTCCGGTTACTGCGACGTGCAGCCGATCGGCGCCGTAACCGTCGGCCTGGAGGGACAGAAGCTCGCCGAGCTGGGCGCCATGCACGAGTCCGCGGCCGCCGTCACCGTCTTCTCCGACGACGGCAAGTGCGTCCACGACGCCGTGATCATGCGCCGCGCCCTTGAGTACGTGAAGGCCTTCGACGGCGTCGTCGCCCAGCACGCCCAGGAGCCCCGCCTCACCGAGGGCGCCCAGATGAACGAGGGCGTCGTCTCCGCCGAGCTGGGCCTCGGCGGCTGGCCGGCCGTCGCGGAGGAGTCGATCATCGCCCGCGACGTGCTGCTCGCCGACCACGTCGGCTCCCGCGTCCACATCTGCCACCTGTCGACCGCCGGCTCCGTGGAGATCGTCCGCTGGGCCAAGTCCCGCGGCATCCGCGTGACCGCCGAGGTCACCCCGCACCACCTGCTCCTCACCGACGAACTGGTGCGCTCGTACAACCCGGTCTACAAGGTCAACCCGCCGCTGCGCACCGAGCGCGACGTGCTGGCCCTGCGCGAGGCGCTCGCCGACGGCACCATCGACATCGTCGCCACCGACCACGCCCCGCACCCGCACGAGGACAAGGACTGCGAGTGGGCCGCCGCCGCCATGGGCATGGTCGGCCTGGAGACCGCGCTGTCGGTGGTCCAGGAGACGATGGTCGACACGGGTCTGCTGGACTGGGCCGGCGTCGCCGAGCGCATGTCCTTCACACCCGCGCGCATCGGCCGCGCCGAGGGCCACGGCCGCCCCGTCTCGGCAGGTGAGCCCGCCAACCTCACCCTCGTCGACACGGCATACCGTGGA
The DNA here is from genome assembly GCF_022696125.1 of Streptomyces sp. GB4-14. NCBI lineage: Bacteria > Bacillati > Actinomycetota > Actinomycetes > Kitasatosporales > Streptomycetaceae > Streptomyces > Streptomyces sp. GB4-14. The sequence goes on from NZ_RZHO01000002.1 coordinate 5,613,088, forward strand.
CCGGTGGACCCCGCGGGCTTCGCCTCGCGCAGCCGCAACACGCCCTACGAGGGCCGCGAGCTGCCGGGCCGTGTCACCCACACCTGGCTCCGGGGCAAGGCCACGCTCGTCGACGGGAAGCTCACGTGACATCTCTCATCCTGCTGGCCGCCGAGAGGGAATCGGCGGAAGTGACCGACTGGGCCGCCCGGATCGGCTGGGTCGTCGGCCTCGCCCTCTTCGTCGCGCTCGTCTACTGGCTGATGCGCGAAGGCTGGAAGTGGCGCGGCACGCTCCAGAGCGACCTGCCCGAGCTGCACAGCGCGCCGGACGACCCCGGCCCGGCGACACTGACCATGAGCGGCCGCTACCACGGCTCGACCACGGCCGGTCAGTGGCTGGACCGCATCGTGGCGCACGGCCTGGGCACCCGCAGCCGTGCCGAGCTGACCCTCAGCGACGCCGGACTGGACGTCGTGCGCCCCGGCGCGGACGACTTCTTCATCCCGGTGGACGCGCTGCGCGAGGCCCGGCTCGACAAGGGCATCGCCGGCAAGGTCCTCACCGAGGGCGGCCTGCTGGTGATCACCTGGCAGCACGGCGACCGGCTCATCGACTCCGGTTTCCGCTCCGACCACGCGGCGGAGCACACCGATTGGGTCGACGCCCTCACGAACATGATCAACAAGACGGAAGGCGCACGATGACAACCTCCACCAGGGGAACCGGCAAGGTTCCCGCCGTACTCGTCCTGGAGGACGGCCGGATCTTCCGCGGCCGTGCCTACGGGGCGGTGGGGGAGACCTTCGGCGAAGCGGTGTTCTCCACCGGCATGACCGGCTACCAGGAAACCCTCACGGACCCGTCGTACCACCGCCAGGTCGTGGTGATGACCGCCCCGCACGTCGGCAACACCGGCGTCAACGACGAGGACGCCGAGTCCAAGCGGATCTGGGTCTCCGGCTACGTCGTGCGCGACCCCGCGCGCGTGCCGTCCAACTGGCGCTCCCGCCGCACGCTCGACGAGGAGCTGGCCGCCCAGGGCGTCGTCGGCATCAGCGGCGTCGACACCCGCGCCCTCACCCGCCACCTGCGCGAACGAGGCGCCATGCGCGTCGGCATCTTCTCCGGCAACGCCCTGCCCGACGAGGGCACCATGCTCGCCGAGGTCCGCCAGGCCCCCGAGATGACGGGCGCCGACCTCTCCGCCGAGGTGGCCACCAAGGAGGCGTACGTCGTCCCCGCGCAGGGCGGGAAGAAGTTCACCGTCGCCGCCGTCGACCTCGGCATCAAGGGCATGACCCCGTACCGGATGGCCGAGCGCGGCATCGAGGTGCACGTGCTGCCCGCCACCGCCACCGTCGACGACGTGTACGCGGTGAACCCGGACGGCGTGTTCTTCTCCAACGGCCCCGGCGACCCCGCCACCGCCGACCACGCCGTCTCCGTGATGCGGGGCGTGCTCGAGCGCGGCACCCCCCTGTTCGGCATCTGCTTCGGCAACCAGATCCTCGGCCGCGCCCTCGGCTTCGGCACCTACAAGCTGAAGTACGGCCACCGCGGCATCAACCAGCCGGTGCAGGACCGCACGACCGGCAAGGTCGAGGTCACCGCGCACAACCACGGCTTCGCCGTCGACGCCCCGCTCGACAAGGTCTCCGACACCCCGTTCGGCCGTGCCGAGGTGTCCCACGTCTGCCTGAACGACAACGTGGTGGAAGGCCTCCAGCTGCTCGACAAGCCGGCCTTCAGCGTCCAGTACCACCCCGAAGCGGCCGCGGGCCCGCACGACGCCGCCTACCTGTTCGACCGCTTCGTCTCCCTGATGGAGGGCCAGCGTGCCTAAGCGCACCGATATCCAGTCCGTCCTGGTCATCGGCTCCGGCCCGATCGTCATCGGCCAGGCCGCGGAGTTCGACTACTCCGGCACCCAGGCCTGCCGCGTGCTCAAGGCCGAGGGCCTGCGCGTGATCCTGGTCAACTCCAACCCGGCGACGATCATGACCGACCCGGAGATCGCCGACGCGACCTACGTCGAGCCGATCACGCCCGAGTTCGTCGAGAAGATCATCGCGAAGGAGCAGCCGGACGCCCTGCTGCCCACCCTGGGCGGCCAGACGGCCCTCAACACGGCGATCTCCCTCCATGAGAACGGCGTCCTCGACAAGTACGGCGTCGAGCTGATCGGCGCCAACGTCGAGGCGATCCACAAGGGCGAGGACCGCGACCGGTTCAAGGAGGTCGTCGAGGCCGTCCGCGCCAGGATCGGCCACGGCGAGTCCGCCCGCTCCTACATCTGCCACTCCATGGACGACGTCCTCAAGGGCGTCGAGGCACTCGGCGGTTACCCGGTCGTCGTCCGCCCGTCCTTCACCATGGGCGGCGCCGGCTCCGGCTTCGCGCACGACGAGGAGGAGCTGCGCCGCATCGCCGGCCAGGGCCTCACCCTCTCGCCGACCACCGAGGTGCTCCTGGAGGAGTCCATCCTCGGCTGGAAGGAGTACGAGCTGGAGCTGATGCGCGACAAGAACGACAACGTCGTGGTCGTCTGCTCCATCGAGAACTTCGACCCCATGGGCGTGCACACCGGCGACTCGATCACCGTCGCGCCCGCGATGACGCTGACCGACCGCGAGTACCAGGTGCTGCGCGACGTCGGCATCGCGATCATCCGCGAGGTCGGTGTGGACACCGGCGGCTGCAACATCCAGTTCGCGGTCAACCCCGAGGACGGCCGGGTCATCGTCATCGAGATGAACCCGCGCGTCTCCCGGTCCTCGGCGCTCGCCTCCAAGGCGACCGGCTTCCCCATCGCCAAGATCGCCGCCAAGCTCGCCGTCGGCTACACCCTCGACGAGATCCCGAACGACATCACGCGGGAAACCCCGGCCTCCTTCGAACCCACGCTCGACTACGTGGTCGTGAAGGCGCCGCGGTTCGCCTTCGAGAAGTTCCCGCAGGCCGACTCCACGCTGACGACCACCATGAAGTCGGTCGGCGAGGCCATGGCCATCGGCCGCAACTTCACCGAGGCGTTCCAGAAGGCGCTGCGCTCGCTGGAGAAGAAGGGCAGCCAGTTCACGTTCGTGGGCGAACCCGGCGACAAGGCCGAGCTGCTGCGCGAGGCGGTCCGCCCCACCGACGGCCGGATCAACGCCGTCATGCAGGCCATCCGCGCGGGCGCCACGCCCGAGGAGGTCTTCGAGGCCACGAAGATCGACCCGTGGTTCGTCGACCAGCTCTTCCTCATCAAGGAGACCGCCGACGAGCTGGCCGCCGCTCCCGAGCTGACCCCCGACCTGCTCGCCGAGGCCAAGCGGCACGGCTTCTCGGACCAGCAGATCGGCGAGATCCGCGGTCTGCGCGAGGACGTCGTCCGCGAGGTCCGGCACGCGCTCGGCATCCGCCCGGTCTACAAGACGGTCGACACTTGCGCCGCCGAGTTCGCCGCGCAGACGCCGTACTTCTACTCCTCCTACGACGAGGAGACCGAGGTCGAGCCCCGTGAGAAGCCCGCGGTGATCATCCTGGGCTCCGGCCCGAACCGCATCGGCCAGGGCATCGAGTTCGACTACTCCTGCGTCCACGCCTCCTTCGCCCTGAGCGACGCCGGCTACGAGACCGTGATGGTCAACTGCAACCCGGAGACCGTCTCCACCGACTACGACACCTCCGACCGGCTCTACTTCGAGCCGCTCACCCTGGAGGACGTCCTGGAGATCGTCCACGCCGAGCAGCAGGCCGGACCGGTCGCGGGCGTGATCGTCCAGCTCGGCGGCCAGACCCCGCTCGGCCTCTCCCAGGCGCTCAAGGACAACGGCGTACCGGTCGTCGGCACCTCCCCGGAGGCGATCCACGCCGCCGAGGACCGCGGCGCCTTCGGCCGGGTCCTCAAGGAGGCCGGTCTGCCCGCGCCCAAGCACGGCACGGCCACCACCTTCGCCGAGGCCAAGGCCATCGCCGACGAGATCGGCTACCCGGTCCTCGTCCGCCCGTCCTACGTGCTCGGCGGACGCGGCATGGAGATCGTCTACGACGAGACCCGGCTGGAGGCGTACATCGCCGAGTCGACCGAGATCAGCCCCTCCCGGCCGGTCCTCGTCGACCGCTTCCTCGATGACGCCATCGAGATCGACGTCGACGCCCTCTACGACGGCGAGGAGCTCTACCTCGGCGGCGTGATGGAGCACATCGAGGAGGCCGGCATCCACTCCGGCGACTCGGCGTGCGCGCTGCCCCCGATCACCCTCGGCGGCTTCGACATCAAGCGGCTGCGCGCCTCCACCGAGGCCATCGCCAAGGGTGTCGGCGTGCGGGGACTGATCAACATCCAGTTCGCCCTCGCCGGGGACATCCTCTACGTCCTGGAGGCCAACCCGCGCGCCTCCCGCACCGTGCCCTTCACCTCGAAGGCGACCGCGGTGCCGCTCGCCAAGGCCGCCGCGCGCATCTCGCTCGGCGCCACCGTCGCCGAGCTGCGCGCCGAGGGCCTGCTCCCGGCGAAGGGCGACGGCGGCGAGCTGCCGCTGGACGCGCCGATCTCCGTCAAGGAGGCCGTGATGCCGTGGTCCCGCTTCCGGGACATCCACGGCCGCGGCGTCGACACGGTCCTCGGCCCGGAGATGCGCTCCACCGGCGAGGTCATGGGCATCGACAGCGTCTTCGGCACGGCCTACGCCAAGTCGCAGGCCGGCGCCTACGGCCCGCTGCCCACCAAGGGCCGCGCCTTCATCTCGGTCGCCAACCGGGACAAGCGCTCGATGATCTTCCCGGCGCGCGAGCTGGTGGCGCACGGCTTCGAGCTGCTCGCCACCTCCGGCACCGCCGAGGTCCTCAAGCGCAACGGCATCAGGGCCACCGTCGTGCGCAAGCAGTTCGAGGGCACCGGACCCAACGGCGAGAAGACCATCGTCCAGCTCATCCACGACGGCGAGGTGGACCTCATCGTCAACACCCCGTACGGCACGGGGGGCCGGCTCGACGGCTACGAGATCCGTACCGCGGCCGTGGCCCGCTCGGTGCCCTGCCTCACCACGGTCCAGGCGCTCGCCGCCGCGGTCCAGGGCATCGACGCGCTCAACCGGGGCGACGTGGGAGTGCGCTCGCTCCAGGAACACGCGGAACATCTGATCGCGGCCCGCGAGGACCAGTAGCCCGAAGGGGGACACCGGAAACGGTGTCCCCCTCTCCATGAGGACACCATGTACAGGATTCTCTTCACCCTGCTCTTCTCGCGGATGGACCCGGAGGAGGCCCACCACCTGGCCTTCCGCTGGATCCGCCGTGTCGCCCGCGTCCCGGTGCTGCGGACGTACGTCGCCGCCGTGCTCGCCCCCCGGTACGAGGAACTGCGCACCGAGGCGCTCGGACTGCGCCTGCACAGCCCCTTCGGACTGGCCGCCGGCTTCGACAAGAACGCCGTCGGCATCGACGGCCTGGCGATGCTCGGCTTCGACCACGTCGAGATCGGCACCGTGACCGGCGAGCCGCAGCCCGGCAACCCGAAGAAGCGGCTGTTCCGCCTGGTCCCCGACCGCGCGCTGATCAACCGCATGGGATTCAACAACGACGGCTCGCTCGCCGTCGCCGCCCGCCTGGCCTCCCGCGAGCCGGTCTTCAGGACCGTCGTGGGCGTCAACATCGGCAAGACCAAGGTCGTCCCGGAGTCCGAGGCCGCCGCCGACTACGTGAAGTCCGCCGAGCGGCTCGCGCCCCACGCCGACTACCTCGTCGTCAACGTCTCCAGCCCGAACACCCCGGGCCTGCGCAGCCTCCAGGCCGTGGACCAGCTCCGCCCGCTGCTCACCGCCGTCCGCGAGGCCGCCGACCGCGCGGTCCCCGCCCGCCGGGTGCCGCTGCTGGTGAAGATCGCCCCCGACCTGGCCGACGAGGACATCGACGCCGTCGCCGACCTCGCCGTGGAGCTGGGACTCGACGGCATCATCGCCACCAACACCACCATCGCCCGCGAGGGCCTCGGTCTGACCTCCGACCCGGCCCTCGTCCAGGAGACCGGCGGACTGTCCGGCGCGCCCCTCAAGGCCCGCTCGCTGGAGGTGCTGCGCCGCCTCTACGCGCGCGTGGGCGACCGGATCACACTGGTCGGCGTCGGCGGCGTCGAGAACGCCGAGGACGCCTGGCAGCGCATCCTGGCCGGTGCCACGCTGGTCCAGGGGTACAGCGCGTTCATCTACCAGGGCCCCTTCTGGGCCCGCTCCGTCCACAAGGGGCTCGCCGCGCGGCTGCGCACCAGCCCCTACGCCACGCTCGCCGACGCGGTGGGCGCCGACGTGAGGATCTCCGCATGACAGTGCTCGAACCCTTCGGCGCACGGCTGCGCCGCGCGATGGACGAGCGCGGCCCCCTGTGCGTGGGCATCGACCCGCACGCGTCCCTGCTGTCCGAGTGGGGCCTGGGCGACACCGTCGACGGTCTTGAGCGGTTCAGCCGCACGGTGGTCGAGGCCGTGGCCGACCGGGTCGCCGTGCTCAAGCCGCAGAGCGCCTTCTTCGAGCGGTTCGGCTCACGCGGCGTCGCCGTGCTCGAGACCACCGTGCGGGAGGCCCGGGAGGCCGGGGCGCTGGTCGTCATGGACGCCAAGCGCGGCGACATCGGCTCGACCATGGCCGCCTACGCGGAGGCGTTCCTGCACAAGGACGCGCCGCTCTTCTCCGACGCGCTCACCGTCTCCCCGTACCTCGGCTACGGCTCGCTGAGTCCCGCCGTCGCGCTGGCGCGGGAGTCCGGCACCGGACTGTTCGTGCTGGCGCTGACCTCCAACCCGGAGGGCGGCGAGGTGCAGCACGCGGTGCGCGCCGACGGGCGGACGGTCGGGGCGACGGTGCTCGGCCATCTCGCGCTGGAGAACGCGGGGGAGGAGCCGCTCGGCTCCTTCGGCGCGGTCGTCGGCGCCACCCTCGGCGACCTGTCCTCCTACGACCTCGACATGGGCGGGCCGATCCTGGCGCCGGGCATCGGGGCGCAGGGGGCGACGCCGGCGGATCTCCCGGCGGTGTTCGGGCGTGCCGTGCGCAACGTCGTGCCGAACGTCAGCCGGGGAGTGTTGCGCCACGGTCCCGACACGGTCGCTCTGCGTGACGCCTCGGAGCGGTTCGCGGACGAGATCCGTGCCGCGCTGACGCCCGCCTGAGAAGGCTCACCAGGGGACTCCGTGGTCGTCGCACTCTGGATACACCCTCAAATCCGAGGAATTATGTCCGGAATGTCCGGCCTGACGGAGGCTGACCAGGACTTTTCCGCTGTTCTCGCTGACTCGGGCCGCCATGGACGCTAGTCTCCGACGAAGAGTGAACGGGCACGCGTTGCTCGTGACTCCCCAGGTGTGGGGCGACTAGGTTCCTCACCGGTCCGTATCCGACAGTTCGACATCCGAGGTGACGTAGGCGTGGCTCTTCCGCCCCTTACCCCTGAACAGCGCGCAGCCGCGCTCGAAAAGGCCGCCGCGGCTCGCCGGGAGCGGGCCGAGGTCAAGAATCGACTCAAGCACTCCGGCGCCTCCCTGCACGAGGTCATCAAGCAGGGCCAGGAGAACGACGTCATCGGCAAGATGAAGGTCTCCGCCCTGCTCGAGTCCCTGCCGGGCGTGGGCAAGGTCCGCGCCAAGCAGATCATGGAGCGTCTGGGGATCTCCGAGAGCCGCCGCGTGCGGGGTCTCGGCTCGAACCAGATCGCCTCCCTGGAGCGCGAGTTCGGCAGCACCGGCTCCTGAGTCACGGGCGGTCCGGGACCGGCGTCCCGGACACCCCGCGATTGCTGGAATAATCGCCGCATGGCTGCAACACCCCGGGGGGCGACCCCCGTACCCCCGGACGAACGTCCGCGACTGACCGTGCTCTCCGGCCCCTCCGGGGTCGGCAAGAGCACGGTCGTCGCGCATATGCGCAAGGAACACCCCGAGGTCTGGCTCTCGGTGTCGGCGACGACCCGCACACCCCGTCCCGGTGAGCAGCACGGCGTCCACTACTTCTTCGTCACCGACGAGGAGATGGACAAGCTCATCGCCAACGGTGAGCTGCTCGAGTGGGCCGAGTTCGCGGGGAACCGCTACGGCACGCCCCGCGCGGCGGTGATGGAGCACCTGGAGGCCGGGGTGCCCGTGCTCCTGGAGATCGACCTCCAGGGCGCGCGGCAGGTCCGCGAGTCCATGACCGACGCCCAGCTGGTGTTCCTGGCCCCTCCCTCCTGGGAGGAACTGGTCCGCAGGCTCACCGGCCGGGGCACGGAGTCGCCCGAGGTCATCGAGCGCCGGCTGGAGGCCGCGCGGACCGAGCTCGCGGCCGAACCGGAGTTCGACACGACGCTGGTCAACACCTCCGTCGAGGAGGTCGCTCGCGAGCTGCTAGCCTTGATGAACGTCGTGTGATCGTGGACGACCGTCCGCCGGTCGAAACGACTGAATCTTTCCCATCCATCGGAAGGTAGAGCGTGTCCTCTTCCATCTCCGCGCCCGAGGGCATCATCAACCCGCCGATCGACGAGCTCCTCGAGGCCACGGACTCGAAGTACAGCCTCGTGATCTACGCGGCCAAGCGGGCCCGCCAGATCAACGCGTACTACTCGCAGCTCGGCGAAGGCCTGCTCGAGTACGTCGGTCCTCTCGTCGACACCCACGTCCACGAGAAGCCGCTGTCGATCGCGCTGCGCGAGATCAACGCGGGACTGCTGACCTCCGAGGCCGTCGACGGCCCCAACCAGTGATCGGTCAGTACGTCGTACCATCAGCTCGCAGCTGACTTTTCCACAGGCCCGGCAGACGTCTGCCGGGCCTGTGGTGTTCTCATGGGTGATGGCAGCAGGATTCCGAGGTGCGGGGAGAGACGGTGGACAAGCCGAAGGTCGTTCTGGGGGTCAGCGGCGGCATCGCCGCCTACAAGGCCTGTGAGCTGCTGAGGCGGCTCACCGAGTCGGGACACGACGTGCGCGTCGTCCCCACCGCCTCCGCGCTGCACTTCGTCGGCGCCGCCACCTGGTCCGCCCTGTCCGGCAACCCGGTCTCCACCGAGGTCTGGGACGACGTCCACGAGGTGCCGCACGTCCGCATCGGACAGCACGCCGACCTGGTCGTCGTCGCGCCCGCCACGGCCGACATGCTCGCCAAGGCCGCCCACGGCCTCGCCGACGACCTCCTCACCAACACCCTCCTCACCGCGCGCTGCCCGGTGGTCTTCGCCCCCGCCATGCACACGGAGATGTGGGAGCACCCGGCCACCCAGGAGAACGTGGCCACGCTGCGCGCCCGCGGCGCCGTCGTCGTCGAGCCGGCCGTCGGTCGCCTCACGGGCGTCGACACCGGCAAGGGCCGACTGCCCGACCCCGCCGAGATCTTCGAGGTCTGCCGCCGCGTCCTGGCCCGCGGCGGCACCGCCCCCGACCTCGCCGGACGGCACGTCGTCGTCAGCGCCGGAGGCACCCGCGAGCCCCTCGACCCGGTCCGCTTCCTCGGCAACCGCTCCTCCGGCAAGCAGGGCTACGCCCTCGCCCGCACCGCCGCCGCCCGGGGCGCCCGCGTCACCCTGATCGCCGCCAACACCGCGCTGCCCGACCCCGCCGGCGTGGACCTCGTCCGCGTCGGCACGGCCGTGGAACTGCGCGAGGCCGTCCTCGGCGCCGCCGCCGACGCCGACGCGGTCGTCATGGCCGCCGCCGTCGCCGACTTCCGCCCCGCCGTCTACGCGGCCGGGAAGATCAAGAAGAAGGACGACAAGGAGCCGGAGCCCATCACCCTGGTGCGGAATCCGGACATTCTCGCCGAGGTCTCCGGCGACCGGGTGAGGTCCGGACAGGTGATCGTCGGCTTCGCCGCGGAGACCGACGACGTCCTCGCCAACGGCCGGGCCAAGCTGAAGCGCAAGGGGTGCGACCTTCTCGTGGTGAACGAGGTGGGCGAGGCGAGGACCTTCGGTTCCGAGACCAACGAGGCCGTGATTCTGGGCGCCGACGGCAGCGAGACGCCCGTCCCGCACGGGCCGAAAGAGGCCCTCGCCGACACCGTCTGGGACCTCGTCGCCGAGCGCCTCGCATGAATGGCTCATCCGTTCCCCGGTCACCCGGAACGCCTCCATCCGGGGTGTGGCGCCTCTGGCGAACCGCGCCCCGCGCGGAGAGAATGCCCGTGCCGCAGGTCACAGCGCTCTCGCGAGGCGAGACGGGGGGACCCGTGGCGACGCACGACCGATAAACTGTTCCACCGACGGCGTCGGGTGCAGCCCCCGCCGTTCGCCCATGATCAGCCAGCAGCCGCTGCAACCCCAGGGAGCATTGTGTCCCGTCGTCTGTTCACCTCGGAGTCCGTGACCGAGGGTCACCCCGACAAGATCGCTGACCAGATCAGCGACACCATTCTCGACGCGCTGCTCCGCGAGGACCCGACCTCCCGGGTCGCCGTCGAGACCCTGATCACCACCGGCCTCGTGCACGTGGCCGGCGAGGTCACCACCAAGACGTACGCGGACATCGCGACGCTGGTGCGCAGCAAGATCCTGGAGATCGGTTACGACTCCTCGAAGAAGGGCTTCGACGGCGCCTCCTGCGGCGTCTCCGTGTCGATCGGCGCGCAGTCCCCGGACATCGCCCAGGGCGTCGACACGGCGTACGAGACCCGGGTCGAGGGCGACGACGACGAGCTGGACCGGCAGGGCGCGGGCGACCAGGGCCTGATGTTCGGCTACGCGACGGACGAGACGCCGACGCTGATGCCGCTGCCGATCTTCCTGGCGCACCGCCTGTCCAAGCGCCTGTCCGACGTCCGCAAGAACGGGACCATCCCCTACCTGCGCCCGGACGGCAAGACCCAGGTCACCATCGAGTACGACGGCGACAAGGCGGTCCGCCTGGACACCGTCGTCGTCTCCTCGCAGCACGCCTCCGACATCGACCTGGAGTCGCTGCTCGCCCCCGACATCCGCGAGTTCGTCGTGGAGCCGGAGCTGAAGGCGCTGCTCGAGGACGGCATCAAGCTCGACACCGAGAACTACCGCCTGCTGGTGAACCCGACCGGGCGTTTCGAGATCGGCGGCCCGATGGGCGACGCCGGCCTGACCGGCCGGAAGATCATCATCGACACCTACGGCGGCATGGCCCGCCACGGCGGCGGCGCCTTCTCCGGCAAGGACCCCTCCAAGGTGGACCGCTCCGCCGCGTACGCGATGCGCTGGGTCGCCAAGAACGTCGTCGCGGCCGGCCTGGCCGCCCGCTGCGAGGTGCAGGTCGCCTACGCCATCGGCAAGGCCGAGCCGGTCGGCCTGTTCGTGGAGACCTTCGGCACCGCCAAGGTCGACGTCGAGAAGATCGAGCGGGCGATCGACGAGGTCTTCGACCTCCGTCCCGCCGCGATCATCCGCGACCTGGACCTGCTGCGCCCGATCTACGCCCAGACCGCCGCCTACGGCCACTTCGGCCGTGAGCTGCCCGACTTCACGTGGGAGCGGACGGACCGCGTGGACGCGCTGCGGAAGGCCGCGGGGCTGTAAGCCCACGGGCTGTTCTTCCCACCGAGGCCCGGCCCCCCCCGAGAGGGGGGGACCGGGCCTCGGTGGATCTGCGTGAGCGCCGCCGTCGCGGGCAGCCGGGCCGCAGGGGCGGCTCAGGTGGGCGCAACGGCACCCACGGCGGGCGGCGGTGTTGTCAGTCGCGTTTGGAACAATGCAGGGGTGAGCAGCGAGGACGGACAGACGGCCGGGGACGCGCAAGGCGCGCCCCCCGAGCAGCTCGCCCTCATCCGTGAGACCGTCCGCCGGGCGAAAGCCCCCCGCGCCAAGCCCCGCACCTGGCGCGGCGCCCCCCTCGCCAAGGAGCTGCCCGTCGCCCGCGTCCTCGTCGACAAGGGCGTCCTCCACCTCGACCGCTACTTCGACTACGCCGTCCCCGAGGACCTGGACGCCGCCGCCCAGCCGGGGGTGAGGGTGAGGGTGCGCTTCGGCGCCGGCCGGCACCGCGTGCGGGACGGACGGCGCGAGGGCGGCGGACTGATCGACGGGTTCCTGATCGAGCGCCGCGCCGAGTCCGACTACTCCGGACCGCTGGCCGCACTGGCCCAGGTCGTCTCGCCCGAGCGGGTCCTGGACGAGGAGCTGCTCGGTCTCGCCCGCGCGGTCGCCGACCGGTACGCGGGCAGCCTCGCCGACGTCCTCCAGCTCGCGGTGCCGCCGCGCAACGCCCGCGCCGAGCAGCGCCCCTCGCCGGATCCGCTGCCCCCGCCCCCGGCTCCGGCGGCCGGGCCCTGGGAGCGGTACGAGCAGGGACCGGCGTTCCTGGAGTCCCTGGCCTCGGGCGGCAGCCCGCGCGCGGTGTGGAACGCCCTGCCCGGTCCACTGTGGTGCGAGGAGATCGCCCGCGCGGTCGCCGCGACCCTGTCCTCGGGGCGCGGCGCGCTGGTCGTCGTGCCGGACGGGCGGGCCGTGGCCCGGCTCGACGCCGCGCTGACCGCACTGCTGGGGGAGGGACGGCACGCGGTGCTCACCGCCGACGCCGGACCGGAGAAGCGGTACGCCCAGTGGCTCGCCGTACGGCGCGGGTCGGTGCGGGCGGTGATCGGGACCCGGGCGGCGATGTTCGCGCCCGTGCGCGACCTGGGACTGGTCGCGGTGTGGGACGACGGCGACGACAGCCACAGCGAGCAGCACGCGCCGCAGCCGCACACCCGGGAGGTGCTGCTGCTGCGGGCCGCGCAGGACCGGTGCGGCTTCCTGCTGGGCGGCTGGAGCTGCACGGTGGAGGCCGCGCAGCTCGTGGACACCGGCTGGGCGCGGCCGTTGCAGGCCGCGCGGGAGCGGGTGCGGGCGTCCGCGCCGCTGGTGCGGACGGTCGGGGATCAGGATCTGGCGCGGGACGAGGCCGCCCGCGCCGCCCGGCTGCCCACGCTCGCCTGGCAAGCGGTCCGGGAGGGGCTGCGGCACGGGCCGGTGCTGGTCCAGGTGCCCCGGCGCGGCTACGTCCCGCGCATGGCCTGCGCGACGTGCCGGGCGCCGGCGCGGTGCCGCCACTGCTCGGGCCCGCTGGAGGCGCACGGCTCGGACGATCTGCGCTGCGGGTGGTGCGGACGCACGGAGAGCGGCTGGCACTGTCCCGAGTGCGGTGGTTTCCGGCTGAGGGCGCAGGTGGTGGGAGCCCGGCGGACCGCCGAGGAGCTGGGGCGGGCGTTCCCCGCGGTGCCGGTCCGGACGTCGGGGCGGGAGCACGTGCTGGACACGGTGCCGGGGTCGCCGGCGGTGGTGGTGAGCACACCCGGCGCGGAGCCGGTCGCCGAGGGCGGGTACGCGGCGGCGCTGTTGCTGGACGGGTGGGCCATGCTGAGCCGCCCCGACCTGCGGGCAGGGGAGGACGCGCTGCGGCGGTGGATGGGCGCGGCGGCGCTGGTGCGGCCGCAGACGGCGGGCGGGACGGTGGTCGTGGTCGCCGAGCCGACGCTGCGGCCGGTACAGGCGCTGGTGCGGTGGGACCCCCCGGGATTCGCGGTACGGGAACTGGCGGAGCGGGGGGAGCTGGGCTTTCCGCCGGTGTCGCGGATGGCGGCGGTGGCGGGGCCGGGGGACGCGGTGGCGGAGTTCTTGCGTGCGGTGGAGCTGCCGGCTCAGGCGGAGGTGCTGGGGCCTGTGCCGATGCCGGTGACTCCGGCGGGTCGTCCCCGCCGGCCGGGGGCGCCTCCGCCGGGGGAGCAGTGGGATCGCGCGTTGATCCGCGTTCCTCCGGGGCACGGGGCTCCGCTCGCGGGCGCGCTGAAGGCTGCGCAGGCAGCGCGGATGGCTCGGGGCGGGAGCACGCCGGTGTGGGTGCGGATCGATCCACCGGACATCGGGTAGGGCGCGGGTGCTCGGCCTGCGGCGTGTCGGCCAGGTCGGCCGTGGGCCCCCGACAGCCGCATGCGGCTGTCGGGGAGGGGGAGGGACTCGCGGTCGCGGCAGTTGTCGGACCCACCGCCGTTGCGGGCAGTCGTGCCTCCCCCGGTGCCTTGAGGGTCTGGGAGGTACCCCCCAGGGCCTCTCGAGCCCAGGAGCCCAGGAACCCGGCACGGTGAGAAAAGGGGCGCGCCACCAGGACAGGTGCGCGCCCTCCCGGGACGGCGGCCGGGAGGGCGTGCGGGTGTCAGCCGTTGCGGGGGGCCGGGAAGGCCGTGGGGCGGGGATCGTCGCGGAGCGACGGGCTGCCCGCGGTGGGCTGGGTCGGCATGACGCGCGCCGCAGGCACGGTCGGCACCGTGGTCACGCCGGAGCCGACGTTGACCGTGCGCGAGCCCGACGACTCCGGGGCCCGCTCGGTCTCGGCGGAGGCCGACGCCTGCGCGGCAGCGCGCCGAGCACCGTACCGGCGGTGCACGGCCTGCTTGGTGACCCCGAGCGCGGAGCCCACCGCGTCCCACGAGAAGCCCAGGGAGCGGTCGAAGTCAACGGCGGCCGTGACCAGGGTCTCGACGCTGTCCCGCAGTTCCTGGGCGAGACGGACGGTCGGGGCTGGGGCCCGTCCGTAGACGACGAAGCCCGTGGAGGGACCGGAGCGGCGCGGGCGGTAGACGTTGCCGAGCTGGGCGGTGAGCGTGCGCAGTGCGTCCACCTGCCGGCGGACCCGCTCGATGTCCCGCACCAGCAGGTGCAGGCTGGCCCGAGCCTGGGCGTCGTGGGTTGCGTGGTCGGCCATGAACAAGCCTCTCGAACCGGCGTTGAAAGGAACGGGCCCTGTCGGGGCCCTTGGTCAACTCTTCCTTGACCAACGCCGTTCCGGTCCCCGGGTCACGGGCTGGGGCGCGGCGGCATATGCGTACGCCCCCGAGGGAACCGGCGCGCACGGGACCGTCCCCAGTTCGGAACGTTCCTGCACCGTGAGCCCGTGGGCCGGACGCGGAGCCGTCCCTGCGTCCCGGGGTGAACGCCGCCCCATAGACTGGTGCGTCGCCCGAACCGTTCCCGCCCGAGAGGCCCTCCGCACCCCATGAAGCTCGTCTTCGCCGGTACCCCCGAGGTCGCCGTTCCCGCTCTGGACGCTCTTCTCGCCTCCGGGCGGCACGAGGTCGCCGCCGTGGTCACGCGGCCCGACGCACCCGCCGGACGCGGCCGCCGGCTGGTCGCCTCGCCGGTCGCCGAGCGGGCGGAGGAGGCCGGGATCGAGGTGCTGAAGCCGGTCAGGCCGAAGGACCCCGATTTCCTGGAGCGGCTCCGGGAGATCGGACCCGACTGCTGCCCCGTCGTCGCCTACGGCGCGCTGCTGCCGCGCGTCGCCCTGGACGTCCCCGCCCACGGCTGGGTCAACCTGCACTTCTCCCTGCTGCCGGCCTGGCGGGGCGCGGCCCCCGTCCAGCACGCCGTCATGGCCGGCGACGAGATCACCGGCGCCACCACGTTCCTCATCGAGGAAGGGCTGGACTCCGGCCCCGTCTACGGCACCGTCACCGAGGAGATCCGCCCCACCGACACCAGCGGCGACCTGCTCACCCGGCTCGCCTTCGCCGGCGCCGGACTGCTCGCCGCGACCATGGACGGCATCGAGGACGGCACGCTGAAGGCCGTGCCGCAGCCCGCCGAGGGCGTCAGCCTGGCGCCGAAGGTCAACGTCGAGGACGCGCGCGTCGACTGGCGGGCCCCGGCGCTGCGCGTGGACCGCGTGGTGCGCGGCTGCACGCCCGCGCCCGGCGCCTGGACCACCTTCCGCGGCGAGCGGCTGAAGATCGTGCAGGCCAGGCCCGTGCCCGAGCGGACGGACCTGACGCCCGGGCAGCTGTCCGCCGGAAAGAACAACGTGTACGTCGGTACCGGTTCGTACGCCGTGGAGCTGCTGTGGGTGCAGCCCCAGGGCAAGAAGCCGATGCGCGGCGCCGACTGGGCGCGCGGGGTGCGGATCGCGGCCGGGGAGACCCTCGGCGACTGACGGCCCCCGGCTCCTCCCCGGCGTACGCCGTAGGCTGGGGCGCGCACGTCCACCCACATCCGGAGCACCTTTTTCGTGAGCGACCAGCCCCGTCGGCCCCGCAGGCCCGCCAAGCCCTACCGCCGTCCCAAGAAGGACCCCGTCCGCATCCTCGCCTTCGAGGCGCTGCGGGCCGTGGACGAGCGTGACGCGTACGCCAACCTCGTCCTGCCCCCGCTGCTGCGCAAGGCGCGGGAGAACGAAGGGCCCGAGAAGTTCGACGCGCGGGACGCGGCGCTGGCCACCGAGCTGGTGTACGGCACCCTGCGCCGCCAGGGCACCTACGACGCCGTCATCGCGGCCTGCGTCGACCGGCCGCTGCGCGAGGTCGACCCGCCGGTGCTGGACGTGCTGAGCCTCGGCGCGCACCAGCTCCTCGGCACGCGGATCCCGACGCACGCCGCGGTGTCCGCCACCGTCGAGCTGGCCCGGGTGGTGCTCGGCGACGGGCGCGCCAAGTTCGTCAACGCCGTGCTGCGGAAGATCGCCCAGGACGACCTGGACGGCTGGCTGGAACGGGTCGCGCCGCCGTACGACGAGGACCCCGAGGACCATCTCGCCGTCGTGCACTCCCACCCGCGCTGGGTGGTCTCCGCGCTGTGGGACTCCCTCGGCGGCGGACGCGCCGGCGTCGAGGAGCTGCTGCGCGCCGACAACGAGCGGCCCGAGGTGACGCTGGTCGCCCGTCCCGGGCGGGCCACCACCGACGAGCTGCTCGCCGAGGAGGCCGCCGTCCCCGGCCGCTGGTCCCCCTACGCGGTGCGGCTCACCGAGGGAGGGGAGCCCGGCGCGGTCCCTGCGGTCGCCGAGGGACGGGCCGGGGTCCAGGACGAGGGCAGCCAGCTGGTGGCGCTCGCGCTCGCGGCGGCGCCCGTCGAGGGACCGGACCGGCGGTGGCTGGACGCGTGCGCGGGTCCCGGCGGCAAGGCCGCGCTGCTCGGCGCGCTCGCCGCGGAGCGCGGGGCCGTGCTGCTCGCCTCCGAGAAGCAGCCGCACCGGGCGGGGCTGGTCGCCAAGGCGCTGGCCGGGAACCCCGGCCCGTACCAGGTGGTCGCCGCGGACGGGACGCGTCCGCCGTGGCGGCCCGGGAGCTTCGACCGGGTGCTGGTGGATGTGCCGTGCACCGGTCTTGGTGCGCTACGGCGGCGGCCCGAGGCGCGGTGGCGGCGGCGCCCCGAGGATCTGGACGGCTTCGCACCGCTGCAGCGGGGGTTGCTGCGCACCGCCTTGGAGTCGGTGCGGGTCGGCGGTGTCGTCGGCTACGCGACGTGCTCGCCGCATCTCGCGGAGACCCGGGCGGTGGTGGGGGACCTGCTCAAGCAGTTCCCGGACGCGGAACTGATCGACGCCCGGCCTCTGCTTGCGGATGTCCCAGACCTGGGCGACGGCCCTGACATCCAACTGTGGCCGCACCTGCACGGCACGGACGCGATGTATCTGGCGCTGCTGCGCCGGACGGCGTGACTCCGAGCCGTCGCCTACGAGGGGTGGGTGGTGCGGGGCCGCGGCGGGGGCGGACGTCCTCGGTCCGGCGCGATGGAGTCGCTTGGTAGGGGAGGGCGCGGACGCGCCGGCCGCTGCGGGCGCTCACCCCCACCCCGTCCCCTCCCCGCCGCGGGCGGCAACAACGCGCTGGCCGTGGGCGCGTGACCGGACGACGGCGGCTGGCTGCCGCCAACTGCGGGCAGTCGTGCCGCCTGGGGCGGCACGGGTGGGCGCGGCGGCATCTCGTTGGCGCCGAGTTGCGCGAACGCCCCCCGGCTCGCACCGACGCCGGTGGCTGATACCCCGCCAGCCGCAGGCATCCGGGCGTTGGGGCAGGCGCCCGGGCGTACGGGCCCGCCGCGTGACCCACGGACGCCGGGGTCCGGCGAAACCGGTCGGCGCCTCTACGCGAGGTCGTTGACCAGTCTCCGGACCGTCCGTACCGCCGCGCGGCGCAGCGCATACGCTTGGGGCATGGCCCCGCAGATCAGTCCCAGCATTCTGTCCGCCGACTTCGCCCGGCTCGCCGAGGAGGCGAAGGCCGTCGAGGGAGCCGACTGGCTCCACGTCGACGTGATGGACAACCACTTCGTGCCCAACCTGACGCTCGGCGTGCCGGTCGTGGAGTCGCTGGCCCGGGCCACGGACACGCCGCTGGACTGCCATCTGATGATCGAGGCGCCCGACCGCTGGGCGCCGCAGTACGTGGAGGCGGGGGCCGGCTCGGTCACCTTCCACGTCGAGGCGGCCACCGCGCCCGTCCGCCTCGCCCGGGAGATCCGCGCCAAGGGCGCCCGCGCCTCCATGGCGCTGCGGCCGGCGACGCCGATCGAGCCCTACGAGGATCTGCTGCCCGAGCTGGACATGCTGCTGATCATGACGGTTGAACCGGGCTTCGGCGGGCAGGCGTTCCTCGACATCATGCTGCCGAAGATCCGCCGCACCCGTGAGCTGATCAGCAAGCACGGTCTGGAGCTGTGGCTGCAGGTCGACGGCGGTGTGTCGGCCTCGACCATCGAGCAGTGCGCCGACGCCGGCGCGGACGTCTTCGTCGCGGGATCCGCCGTGTACGGGGCGTCGGACCCGGCCGAGGCGGTCCGTGCCCTGCGCAAGCAGGCGGAGGCGGCGACGTCGAAGGCGTCGTGGTTGCACGACCACTGAGCGTCATGTACGTGAACGGCAGTCAGCAGGGCTGATCGACAGCGCCGGATCTGCAAGGATGAACGGCGAATCCAGAGTGTGAACAGCAGTGAGGAGATCGCCGTGTCGGGTATGTCGGCGGGCCGGTCAGCCATGCGGATGGGACCCGCTGAGCTGGTGCAGGCGGCGGCCATGGCCCGCCGCTTCTACCTCGAGGGCAAGTCCAAGATCCAGATCGCCGAGGAGTTCGGTGTCAGCCGCTTCAAGGTGGCCCGGGTCCTGGAGACCGCCCTCGAGCGGGATCTGGTACGCATCGAGATCCGTGTGCCCGCCGAGCTGGACGCCGAGCGCTCGGACGCGCTCCGCGCACGCTACGGCCTGCGGCACGCCGTCGTGGTCGAGTCCCCGGCCGAGGCCGAGGAGACGCCCGACCCCGAGAACCTGGGAGAGGTGGCCGCCGACCTGCTCGGCGAGCTGGTCAACGAGGGGGACGTGCTGGGACTCGCCTGGGGGCGTTCCACCATCCACATGGCGGCGGCCCTGGACCGGCTCCCGCCCTGCACGGTCGTCCAGCTCACCGGCGTGTACGACGCGGGCACGGCGGAACGCGGCTCGGTCGAGGCAGTGCGCCGCGCCGCGCAGGTGTCGGGCGGCGACGCCCACCCCATCTACGCGCCGATGCTCCTGCCTGACGCCGCCACCGCGGAGGCGCTGCGCCACCAGACGGGCATCGCGCGGGCCTTCGAGTACTTCGACAAGGTCACCGTGGCCTGTGTGTCCATCGGCTCCTGGGAGCCGGGCATCTCCACGGTGCACGACATGCTCAGCGACGAGGAGCGCGCCCACTACGCCTCCCTCGGCGTGGCCGCGGAGATGTCCGCCCACCTCTTCGACGCCGAAGGGCGCCGGGTCGGCCGCGACCTGGGGGAGCGGTGCATCACCGTCAAGACCGACCAGCTGCGCAAGGTGCCCGAGGTCGTCGCCATCGCCGGCGGCCAGCGCAAGGGACCGGCGATCGACGCGGTGCTGCGCTCCGGCCTCGTCACCAGCCTGGTGACCGACACCTCGGCCGCCGACTACCTGATGACCGCGGGACCCACCCCGCGCTCCGCCCTGAACCGCGCGGACCCGGACGGCCCCTGACGGCGGGTGGGACCGGGAGGGGGCCGGCAGCATCGGCCGCACGATGCCGTTACGGGCCCTCCTCCCGCGTCTCGTGGCCTGCCTGCTCCTCGCCCCCTGATGCCGGCGGGCTGCTCGTCCGGCGGTGACGACGGAGGCCGACCGTGCCGGGGCCCGGGTCCGGGCCGGGGGGACGCCTGTCGCCGAGGTGCCCGAGCTGCCCGCCGTGGCCCGCCGCACCCTTCACTCATCGGCGAGGGAGGCCCGTTCCCCTACGAGCGGGACGGCTTCGTGTTCGGCGGCGTCGAAGGGCTGCTGCCCCGGCGCGAGCGCGGCGACTGTCGCGCATACACGGTGCCCACGCCCGGATCCGACGACCGGGGTGCCCGGCGCATCGTCATCGGGCGGAACGGCGAGACGTACTACACCGACGACCCCTACGCATCGTTCAGGGCGGTACCGAGATGACCCACGACCTCACCGGCCGGCTCGTCGTCCCCCTCGACCTCGACGGGGTGACCGACAAGGCGGGCCTGATGGACCGCTGCGCCCGCGCCCTCGGCCTGCCCGACTGGTTCGGCCGCAACTGGGACGCCCTCGTCGACTCCCTCTCCGACCGCACCGTCTGGCCCGAGGGCGCGGACGGGCGCGGGCTGCTGCTCGTCGTCCGCGGCTGGCGCGCCTACGCCGACTCCCGTCCCCAGGAGTGGGCGACCGCCCAGGAGGTGTTCGCCGAGGCCGCGGAACGGGACCCGGCGCTCACCGTGGCGCTCGCCGTTGGAGGATCCGCCGAGCACCTTCCCGACCAGGCTGGACGATCCGACCGGGGCTGACGTTCCGGTCGCCGTGGGACAATGAAGTACGTGCTCTTCCCCCTGGCTGACCTGTCCGGGGGCCACCTCTGATCGACTGGGATGTGCAGCACGTGCGTTTCCTCAACGACATCCAGCCCCCGTACGACCTGACGTACGACGACGTCTTCATGGTGCCGAGCCGCTCCGCGGTCGGCTCGCGGCAGGGTGTGGACCTCAGCTCGCCCGACGGCACGGGCACCACGATCCCGCTCGTCGTCGCCAACATGACCGCGATCGCCGGCCGCCGCATGGCCGAGACGGTCGCCCGGCGCGGCGGACTGGTCGTCATACCGCAGGACATCCCGATCGAGGTCGTCGCCGAGGTCGTCTCCTGGGTGAAGGCCCGCCACCTGGTGCTGGACACCCCGATCGTGCTGGCCCCGCACCAGACCGTCGCGGACGCCCTGTCCCTGCTGCCCAAGCGGGCGCACAACGCGGGCGTGGTCGTCGACGAGGAGCGCCGTCCGGTCGGCGTGGTCACCGACGCCGACCTGGCCGGCGTGGACCGCTTCACCCAGCTCGACGAGGTCATGTCCAAGGACCTGCTCCTCCTCGACGCCGGCATGGACCCGCGCGAGGCCTTCAACACCCTCGACGGCGCCAACCGCCGCTACGCGCCCGCCGTGGACGCCGAGGGCCGCCTGGCCGGCATCCTGACCCGCAAGGGCGCCCTGCGCGCCACCCTCTACACGCCCGCCACCGACGCACGGGGACGGCTGCGCATCGCCGCCGCCGTCGGCATCAACGGCGACGTGGCCGGCAGGGCCAAGCAGCTGCTCGACGCGGGCATCGACACCCTCGTCATCGACACCGCGCACGGCCATCAGGAGTCGATGATCAACGCTGTCCGGCTGGTGCGCGGGCTCGACCCGCAGGTGCCGGTCGTCGCCGGCAACATCGTCTCCGCCGAGGGCGTCCGCGACCTGATCGAGGCCGGCGCGGACATCGTCAAGGTCGGCGTCGGCCCCGGCGCCATGTGCACCACCCGGATGATGACCGGCGTCGGCCGGCCGCAGTTCTCCGCCGTGCTGGAGTGCGCCGCCGAGGCGAAGAAGTACGGCAAGCACGTGTGGGCCGACGGCGGCGTCCGCCACCCGCGCGACGTGGCCATGGCCCTCGCGGCCGGCGCGTCCAACGTGATGATCGGCTCGTGGTTCGCCGGCACCTACGAGTCCCCGGGCGACCTCCAGCACGACGCGAACGGCCGCCCCTACAAGGAGTCCTTCGGCATGGCCTCCGCCCGCGCCGTGCGCAACCGCACCTCCGAGGAGTCCGCCTACGACCGCGCCCGCAAGGGGCTGTTCGAGGAGGGCATCTCCACCTCCCGCATGTTCCTCGACCCGGAGCGCCCCGGCGTCGAGGACCTGATCGACTCGATCATCGCGGGCGTCCGCTCCTCCTGCACCTACGCGGGCGCCGCCTCGCTGGAGGAGTTCGCCGAGAAGGCCGTCGTCGGCGTCCAGAGCGCGGCCGGCTACGCCGAGGGCAAGCCGCTGCACGCCAGCTGGAGCTGACCCGTCCGGTGGGGCGGGTGTGGAACGGCCCACACGGCCGGCGCAACGAACACCCGCCTCACCTCGAGGAACGCAATGATCTTGCGGTGGTGCGCAAGGTTGCTGCATTTCAGCAGCAACGAAGAACCTCGTAGGGTTACGCGCTGTACGTGTGTGGCGGGGACCCCGCTCGACGGGTCCCGGCTGTCGCGGGGCGCCGTCGGTCCCCGGCCGCGGAAGCCCGGCAGCGATCAAGGAGTCAGCGCGTGCTCGACCATGGCGCACCCCCGCACAACGGCGGTCCCGCCGCCCCGCACTCCTCAGGCGTGGGTATGCGTCTGATGCGGCGCAAGCCCGTGGAACGCCTGGTCGCCGAGGGCGGCCACGGCGAGGGCGGCACCCTGCGCCGCTCCCTCGGGCTGTGGCAGCTGACCATGATCAGCATCGGCGCCACGCTCGGCACCGGCATCTTCGTCGTCCTCGGCGAGGCCGTCCCCAAGGCCGGACCCGCGGTCACGCTGTCCTTCGTCATCGCCGGTCTGACGGCCCTCTTCTCCGCCCTCTCCTACGCGGAGCTGGCCGGCACCATCCCCGTCTCCGGCTCCTCGTACTCGTATGCGTACGCAACGATGGGCGAACTGATCGCCTGGGTCTGCGGCTGGTGTCTGATGCTGGAGTACGGCGTCTCGGTCGCGGCCGTCGCCGTCGGCTGGGGCGAGTACCTCAACGAACTCCTCGACGGCACCATCGGCGTCACCCTGCCCGCCGCGCTGTCCGCCCCGCCCGGCGACGGCGGCGTCTTCAACGCGCCGGCGCTGATCGTCGTCATGCTGGCCATGGCGTTCCTGCTCGGCGGCGCCCGCGAGTCGGCCCGCGCCAACACGGTGATGGTCCTCGTCAAGATCGGCGCCCTGGTGCTGTTCTGCGCCATCGGCGTCCAGGGCTTCCGCTCCGGCAACTACGAGAACTTCATGCCGCTCGGCATGGCCGGCGTCAGCGCCGCCGGAGCCACCCTGTTCTTCTCGTACATCGGATTCGACGCCGCCTCCACCGCAGGCGAGGAGGCCAAGAACGCCCAGCGCGACCTGCCCCGCGCGATCCTGCTGTCCCTCGCGATCATCACCGCGCTGTACGTCCTGGTCGCCGCCGTCGCCGTGGGCGCCAAGCCGTGGCGGCAGTTCACCGACTCCGAGGCCACCCTCGCCCAAATCATGCGCGAGGTCACCGGCCAGAGCTTCTGGGGCACCCTGCTGGCGTTCTGTGCCGTCGTCGCCATCGCCAGCGTCGTCCTCACCGTCCTGTACGGCCAGACCCGCATCCTGTTCGCCATGTCCCGCGACGGACTGGTGCCCAAGGTGTTCGCCCGGGTCAGCCCGCGCACCGGCACGCCCCGCGCCAACACCCTGATCGTCTCCCTGTTCTGCGGTGTCCTCGCCGCCGCCGTCCCGCTCGGCCAGCTCGCCGACGCCACCAGCATCGGCACCCTCTTCGCCTTCGCCCTGGTCAACGTCGCCGTGGTGGTGCTGCGCCGCAGCCGCCCCGACATGCCGCGCTCCTTCCGGGTCCCGCTGTCCCCGCTGCTGCCCGCCCTCGGCTTCGGCTTCTGCCTGTGGATGATGGGCAGCCTGTCCACCGTCACCTGGGTCGTCTTCGGTGTCTGGATGGCCGTCGGGCTCGTGTTCTACTTCCTCTACGGCTACCGCCGCTCCCGGCTCGCCGCCCCCGCCCCGTCGGAAGCGAAGTGAACGACCCGCAGTGCTGAACGATCTCGACGAACGCATCGTGCACGCCCTCGCCGAGGACGCCCGCCGCTCCTACGCGGACATCGGCCAGCTCGTCGGCCTCTCCGCGCCCGCCGTCAAACGGCGCGTGGACCGGCTGCGCGCGACCGGGGCCATCACCGGTTTCACCGTGCGGGTGGACCCCGCCGCCCTCGGCTGGGAGACGGAGGGGTTCGTCGAGATCTACTGCCGCAGCAACACCTCTCCGGAGACCATCCAGCGGGGGCTCGAGCGGTACCAGGAGGTCGTCGCCGCGTCCACGGTCACCGGGGACGCGGACGCGGTCGCCCAGGTCTTCGCCTCCGACATGCGGCACTTCGAACGGGTGCTGGAGCGGATCGCCGGCGAACCGTTCGTCGAGCGGACCAAGTCCGTGCTGGTGCTGTCGCCGTTGCTGCGGCGGTTCTCGTCGGGGTCGCCGACATAGGCCGTGCGGAGCGGGTGAGTCCCGCCGTACTCGGTGAGTCGTCCCCGCGTGAGGGTCACTGAATCGGCGTAATCTGGGGCATATGCGGCAGCCCTCCGATTCCGGTGCGGTGACCGGTGAGCCCGAAGGGCCGGATCCGGTTTTCGTCGACGCCTCCGGCCGGCGGGCCCGGCTGCTGCGGCGGGCCGGATACGGCGCCGCCGGGCTGGCGGCCGGCTATCTGAGCGTGCTCGCGCTGAGCCTGATGGGGGCGACCCCGTTCGCCCCGGAGGCCCTGCTGCCGCCGCTGCCCGGCGAGGCCACCCCCACGGCGCCGCTGCGGCCGGACGCGGAGGGGGACGCGCGTCCACCCGAGGACGCCGGGGCCGGGGCGGGGCCGGGTATGCCGGTCGTCCCGCTGATCGCCGGCGCCGGGGACAACCCGGCGGGCGCGCTGCTGCTGCCGCCCGGCGCCGATCCCGGGAGCGTCGCCGGGGTGCCGGTGCAGCCGCCGGAGCCGGGCGGGGTGGAGGTCACGGACGGGCCGGAGCAGACCGGGGAGCCCGGCGACGCCGAGGAGCCGGGTGCACCCGAGGAGCCGCAGGAACCGGGCGCCGGTGAGCCGTCCGCGCCCGGCGACGGCGGTGACTCCGAGGCGCCGCCGCCCGGCACCGACGAGCCGTCCGGGCCCGGCACGGACAACCCGCCCGAGCCGCCCGTCACGCCGCAGCCCACGCCCGAGGCGCCGTCCGAGAACCCCGGCGCCTCCCAGCCCGACGACCCGCCGGCCGCCGGGACCCCCTGATGCGGCGGCGACCGCACCGCCCGGCCGGTCCACCGTCCGCGACACCGGGGCCGCGGCGGCGCTGGTTCCGCATCGTGGTGCCGCTGGTCCTGCTGGCCTTCGTCGTCTCCGTCCTCGCCGTCGAGGGTTACACCTCCCGCGGCTTCGCCGGGGACCAGGAGGGCCGCGGGGAGCGGGCCGGCCGGAGCGGGGCGGGCGTGCCCCGGGAGGTCGCGGAGGGGGGACCGGTCGTCGACGCGGGCCACGACCCGCCGCGCACCTACCGCGCCCCGGCCGGGACGGTCGTCCTGACCTTCGACGACGGACCCGACCCCGCGTGGACGCCCCGGATCCGCGAGGTCCTCGACCGCCACGACGTGCCCGGCACCTTCTTCGTCACCGGACGGCAGACCGCCCGCCACCCCGACCTCGTACGGGACCTGATCCGTTCGGGACACGAGATCGGCGTGCACACCTTCTCCCACCCCGACCTGGCCACCCAGTCCGAGGACGCGGTCGACCGGGAGCTGGCGTTCACCCAGCTCGCCCTCGCCGGGGCCGCCGGCGTCCACAGCTCGCTCGTGCGGATGCCGTACTCCTCGACCACCGGCTCGCTGGACGGCCCCTCCTGGACCGTCGCCCGGCACCTCGGCGAGAAGGGGTACGTGCTGGCCTTCGTCGACCAGGACACCCGCGACTGGAGCCGGCCCGGCGCCCGGGCCATCGCCGACGCGGCCGTTCCCGAGGTGCCCGGCCGGGGGACGATCGTGCTGCTCCACGACTCCGGAGGCGACCGCTCGCAGACCGTGCGGGCGCTGGAGACGCTGGTGCCGCGACTCAAGGCCGACGGCTACCGCTTCTCCACGGTCGCCGGGCTCGTGGGCGTCGAACGCCTCATGGGCGGTGCCGGCACCGCGGAGCGGTGGCAGGGGTGGGTGTTCGTGACCGCCGTGACCGTGTCGGGGACGACGGTGTCCGTGCTGGGCGCGCTGCTGCTGGTCGTCGGGGGGCTGGTGCTGGCGCGGTGCGTGGCGATGCTGGGCCTGGCCCGCCGCCACGCGCGGCGTGCGCGCCGGCGTCCGCGGGCCGGGCCGGGGCCGCCCGTCACCAGGCCCGTCAGCGTGGTCGTGCCCGCGTACAACGAGGTCGTCTGCATCGGCAAGACGCTGCGGTCGCTGGTCGCGAGCGACCACCCGGTGGAGATCGTCGTCGTGGACGACGGCTCCGACGACGGCACCGCCGACGCCGCCGAGGCGCTGCGGTTGCCCGGGGTGACCGTGGTGCGCACGCCCAACCGGGGCAAGGCCGCCGCGCTGAACACCGGTGTGCTGCGCGCCTCGCACGACGTCGTCGTGATGCTCGACGCCGACACCGTCTTCGAGCCCTCCACCGTCCGTCACCTCGTCGAGCCGTTCGCCGACCCGTCCGTCGGCGCCACCGCGGGCAACGCCAAGGTCGGCAACCGGCACGGCATGCTCGGCCGCTGGCAGCACATCGAGTACGTCATGGGCTTCAACCTCGACCGGCGCATGTACGACCTGCTGCGGTGCATGCCGACCGTGCCCGGCGCCGTCGGGGCCTTCCGCGTCTCGGCCCTGCGCCAGGCCGGGATGCTCAGCGGGGACACGCTCGCCGAGGACACCGACCTCACCATGGCCCTGCACCGGGCCGGGTGGGAGGTGCGCTACGCCGAGCACGCCGTCGCCTGGACCGAGGCGCCGGGGTCGCTGCGACAGCTGTGGCGCCAGCGGTACCGGTGGAGCTACGGCACGATGCAGGCCGCGTGGAAGCACCGGCACGCCCTCGTCGAACGGGGGCACGCCGGGCGGTTCGGGAGGGTCGGACTGCCGTTGCTGGCGGTGTTCCAGATCCTCACGCCGCTGCTCGCCCCGCTGATCGACCTGCTGACCCTGTACGGGCTGGTGTTCGGGAACGCGGCACTCACGCTGCTGGCGTGGTGCGGGGTGCTGGCGGTGCAGGGGGTGTGCGCCGCGTACGCCTTCCGTCTCGACGGGGAGCCGCTGCGGCCACTGTGGGCGCTGCCCGTGCAGCAGGTCGTGTACCGGCAGGTGATGTACCTGGTGCTGCTGCAGGCCTGCCTGACCGCGCTCAGCGGGTACCGGCTGCCATGGCAGCGCCTGAAGCGAAAGGGGAATGTGGTGGTGCCGCCGAGGGGCGGGGGACTACCCTCAGGAGTATGACCTGGCGACATTGATGCAGCCGTAGTGCCTCCCGAGGGCCGCCGCGGGCGCCGTTCGACCTCAGCGTCCGGTGTCCGAACCGCCCTTACGGGAAGGCCTCATGACTCTCACGCCCACGCGTGCCGTCGACGTGCGCGTGCGTCGGCTGACGACCACGCTGTACGGCTACTCGTTCTTCGAAGAATTCGTTCTGCTGTACCCGGTGTACGCGCTGCTGTTCAGCGACGCCGGGCTGTCCGTGTGGCAGATCTCGTCCCTGTTCGCCCTGTGGTCCGTCACCGCCGTGGTGCTGGAGGTGCCGTCCGGGGCGTGGGCCGACGCGGTGTCACGGCGGCTGTTGCTGGTCGTCGGTCCGCTGCTGACGGGCGCAGGGTTCGCGCTGTGGATCCTCGTGCCGTCGTACGCCGCCTTCGCGGTGGGATTCGTCCTGTGGGGGACCGGCGGGGCGTTGTGCTCAGGTGCGCTGGAGGCCCTCGTCTACGACGAGCTGGAGCGGGGCGGGGCCTCCGACCGGTACGCGCGTGTGCTGGGGCGGGCGCGGGCGGCGGGGCTGGCCGCCGTGATGGCGGCGATGGGGCTGGCCGGGCCCGTGCTGGCGTGGGGCGGACATGCGGCCGTGGGAGCGGCGAGTGTGCTGGTGTGCCTGCTGACGTCGCTGACCGCGCTGAGGTTTCCCGACCACCGGAGGGCGCGGGCCGCGGAGCGTAGGGGCTGGGTCGTCGCTATGCGGGCCGGTCTGGGTGAGGCTCGACGGGACCGGTCCGTGCGGGGGGCGTTGCTGCTGGTGCCGGCGGTGGCGGCGGTGTGGGGTGCGCTGGACGAGTACACACCGTTGCTGGTCCGCGAGGCGGGGGCCGCCGATGTGGCCGTGCCGTGGGTGCTGCTGGTGATCTGGGGCGGGGCCACGGCAGGAAGCCTGCTGGCGGGGGAGGGGGAGCGGTTCGGCACGGGCGCACTCGCTGTGCTGCTGGGCGGGGGCGGCCTCGCTCTGGCGGTGGGCGCCGTCGCCGGGACGGTGGCGGGACTGCTGCTGGTCGCGGTGGCGTTCGGTGCGTTCCAGGCGGCGACCGTGCTGGCGGAGGCACGCCTGCAGCACCGGATCGAGTCGACGGGGCGCGCGACGCTGACGTCGGTGGCGGGGCTGGGCACGGAGGTCGTGACGCTGACGGTGTTCGCGGGGTACGCGGTGATCGCGTCGGGCCACGGGCACGGTGCGGCGTTCGCGGTGTCGGCGGTGCCGTACGTGGTGCTGGCCGTGGGGCTGGCGGTGGGGTCGGCCGTCGTGCGGCGGAGGGGGCGGGTGGGGGCTGAGGTGTGACGCCTGCGGCGCGGGGTTCCGTCCGGTGAGGTCGGCGTAGTGCCCATGGTCGGTGGGAGTGTGGGGTCGCGGCGGGGGTTGCCGTCCTCGGTCCGGCGCGACCGGGTCGCCGGGAGGGGCACAGGGCGTGGACGCGCCGGCCGCTGCGGGCGCCCACCCCCGCCGCGCCCCCTCCTCGCCGTGGGCGGCCGCCGGCGGTCACCCGTGCGAGGTCTCGGGCATGTCGACCGTGGTGAAGCCCTCGCGCCGCATCCGCTCGGTGCCCCAGGCGCCGAGCGGAGCGAGGGCCTGGTTCAGTGCGCGTCCGGACTCGGTCAGGGAGTACTCCACCCGTGGCGGCACCTCGGCGTACACCTCCCGGTGCACGAGACCGTCCTCCTCCATCTCCCGCAGGTGCTGCGTCAGCATCTTCTCGCTCACCCCCGGCAGACCTCGGCGGAGCTCGGCGAAGCGGCGGACCCGGTGGGCGTCGAGCTCCCAGAGGATCAGGCCCTTCCACTTGCCGCTCACCACGTCGAGCGCGGCGTCGATGCCGCAGATGTACGGCCCCGTTCTCGGCGCCTTCGCCATCACCGATCCCCCTTACGAAAAGGTAAGTACCGCAGAAAAAAGTCGGTACTTCCCAGGGTAGTGACGCCGTCGAACCATGGAGGGGTGAACGAACGAGAGAACAGCACCCGCAAGGACGACCGCTCCGTCACCGTGATCGGGCTCGGCCCCATGGGGCAGGCCATGACCCGTACCCTGCTCGCCGCCGGCCGCTCCGTCACCGTCTGGAACCGCACCGCCGGCCGGGCCGACGCCGTCGTCGCCGACGGAGCGAAGCCCGCGGCCACGCCTGGGGAGGCGGTCGAGGCGAGTGACCTCGTGATTCTCAGCCTCACCGACTACCAGGCGATGTACGACATCCTCGGCGGCGCCACCGCCTCGCTCGCCGGCCGGACCCTGGTCAATCTGAGCTCCGACACCCCCGACCGCTCGCGAGAGGCGGCCGCCTGGGCGACCGGTCACGGGGCCGCCTTCCTGACCGGAGGGGTCATGGTCCCCGCGCCGATGGTCGGCACGGAGGCGGCCTTCGTCTACTACAGCGGCCCTGAACGCGTGCTGGAGAGCCACCGGGCGGCGTTGGCGCTGTTGGGGACACCGAAGTATCTGGGCGAGGACCCGGGTGCCGCCCAGATGATGTACCAGGCCCAGCTCGCGGTGTTCCTCACCACCCTCTCCGGGCTGATGCACGCCACCGCGATGCTGGGCACCGTGGGAATGAAGGCGCGGGAAGCGCTGCCGGAGCTGCTGGCGTCCGCCGACTCGACCGGCGACATCCTGCGGGCCGGTGAGGAGAACCCCGGCTCCGCGCTCGACGCCGGCGAGCATCCAGGCGATCTCAGCACGGTCACCATGATGGGCGCCACGTCCGACCACATCGTCGAGACCAGCAGGTCACTCGGTCTCGACCTCGCGCTCCCCCTGGCCGTGCAGGGCCACTACCGGCGCGCGATCGAGAACGGGCACGGCGGCGACAACTGGACCCGCATCATCGACAGCATCCGGGGTGCGCGCTGATCGCGTGCAACGAATCGCCGTGATCGGCCCTCCACGCGCAACGATCGGCGCACCGGTGCGCAACGGCTTCTTCTTGTCCGGCGCAGGCACGCGACCGTACCTTCATGGGTGACCCCCAACCCCCCGCCCTTCCGGTGAGGATCACGCATGCGCACCGCCCTGCTCCAGAGCTCCGGCCACCCCGGCCACGTCGTCGAGAACCTCAAGGCTCTCGACGACGTGGCCGCCCGCGCGGCCGCGGCGGGCGCGGATCTGCTGGTGACCTCCGAGCTCTTCCTCACCGGCTACGCCATCGGCGACGACCTCGGCCGCCTCGCCGAGCCGGAGGACGGCGACGCCGCGGACGCGGTCGCCGAGATCGCCGCCCGGCACGGTCTCGCCGTCGCCTACGGCTACCCCGAGCGGGCCGGCGACGCGGTGTACAACTCCGTCCAGCTCGTCGCCGCCGACGGCGTCCGTCTCGCGAACTACCGCAAGACCCACCTGTACGGCTGCTTCGAGCACGACCACTTCACCCCGGGTCAGGACACCGTCGCGCAGGCCGAGCTGCACGGCCTCACCGTCGGCCTGATGATCTGCTACGACGTGGAGTTCCCGGAGAACGTCCGCGCCCACGCGCTCGCCGGTACCGACCTGCTGCTGGTGCCCACGGCCCAGCTGCACCCGTACCAGTTCGTCGCCGAGTCCGTCGTGCCGGTGCGCGCCTTCGAGAGCCAGATGTACATCGCGTACGTCAACCGGGTCGGCCCGGAGGGCGAGTTCGAGTTCGTGGGACTGTCCACGCTGGCCGGGCCCGACGGGGTCGCCCGCGCCCGCGCGGGACGGGGTGAGGAACTGCTCCTCGCCGACGTCGACCCGGTGCTTCTCGCCGCGTCCCGCGAGGCCAACCCGTATCTGCGGGACCGCCGGCCGCCCCTCTACGGGTCCCTCGTCTGATCCTCCCTGGTTCCATCACTGCAAGGAGTCCGTACCCCATGACGTCCACGGTGCCCAACGCCGTCGAGCACGCCGACGAGCAGCAGCCGCCGATCACCATGTTCGGCCCTGACTTCCCGTACGCGTACGACGACTTCCTGGCCCACCCCGCCGGGATCGGGCAGGTGCCGGCCACCGAGCACGGCACCGAGGTCGCCGTCATCGGCGGTGGGCTGTCGGGGATCGTCGCCGCCTACGAGCTGATGAAGATGGGACTCAAGCCGGTCGTGTACGAGGCCGACCGGATCGGCGGGCGGCTGCGGACCGTCGGGTTCGAGGGGTGCGACCCGTCGCTGACGGCGGAGATGGGCGCCATGCGGTTCCCGCCGTCGTCCACGGCGCTGCAGCACTACATCGACCTCGTGGGGCTGGAGACCCGGCCCTTCCCGAATCCGCTGGCCGAGGCGACCCCTTCGACCGTCGTCGACCTGAAGGGCGAGTCGCACTACGCGGAGACGATGGACGATCTGCCGCAGGTCTACCGTGACGTGGCCGATGCCTGGGCGCGGTGTCTGGAGGAGGGAGCCGACTTCTCCGACATGAACCGGGCCCTGCGCGAGCGGGACGTGCCGCGCATCCGGGAGATCTGGTCGCGGCTGGTGGAAAAGCTCGACAACCAGACCTTCTACGGGTTCCTGTGCGAGTCGGAGGCCTTCAAGTCCTTCCGGCACCGGGAGATCTTCGGGCAGGTCGGGTTCGGGACCGGGGGATGGGACACCGACTTCCCGAATTCGATCCTGGAGATTCTGCGGGTCGTCTACACCGAGGCGGACGACCACCACCGGGGGATCGTCGGCGGGTCGCAGCAGCTGCCGCTGCGGCTGTGGGAGCGGGAGCCCGAGAAGATCGTCCACTGGCCGTACGGCACCTCGCTGAAGTCGCTGCACGTGGACGGGGAGCCGCGGCCCGCCGTCACACGGCTGGGGCGGACCGCCGGGAACCGGATCACCGTGACCGATGCCCGCGGTGACATCCGTACGTACCGTGCGGCCATCTTCACCGCCCAGTCCTGGATGCTGCTGTCGAAGATCGACTGCGACGACTCGCTCTTCCCGATCGACCACTGGACCGCGATCGAGCGCACCCACTACATGGAGAGCTCCAAGCTGTTCGTGCCCGTGGACCGTCCCTTCTGGCTGGACAAGGCCGTCGACGACAGGGGGAATCCGACCGGGCGGGACGTCATGTCGATGACGCTCACCGACCGTATGACCCGCGGCACCTATCTGCTGGACAACGGCCCGGACAAGCCCGCGGTCATCTGCCTGTCCTACACCTGGTGCGACGACAGTCTGAAGTGGCTGCCGCTGTCCGCGAACGAGCGGATGGAGGTCATGCTGAAGTCGCTCGGCGAGATCTACCCCAAGGTCGACATCCGGAAGCACATCATCGGCAACCCGGTGACCGTCTCCTGGGAGAACGAGCCCTACTTCATGGGCGCGTTCAAGGCGAACCTGCCGGGCCACTACCGCTACCAGCGGCGGCTGTTCACGCACTTCATGCAGGACCGGCTGCCGGAGGACAAGCGGGGCATCTTCCTCGCCGGCGACGACATCTCGTGGACGGCGGGCTGGGCCGAGGGCGCCGTGCAGACCGCGCTCAACGCGGTGTGGGGCGTGATGCACCAGCTCGGGGGCGCCACCGACCCGTCCAACCCGGGCCCCGGTGACCTGTACGACGAGATCGCGCCCGTCGAACTCCCGGAGGACTGACGTCAGTCGGGCAGCGGGGTGAGCAGCATGCGGCCCGCGAACCCCGTCGCGGTGTCCAGCCGTTCGGTGAACTCCGCCGCCACGTCGGGCAGTCGGCGCAGCGCCCACAGGGCGCGCGCCGCCGTCCAGGCCGCGTCCCGGGCGCGGTCCAGGCTCCACGCGCCGAGCAGATGGGTCAGCGGGTCGGCGATCCTCAGCGACTCGGGGCCGGGCACCAGTTCGTCGCGGATGCGCTCCTCCAGCGACAGGAGGATCTCGCCCACGGCCTCGAACTCGTCCTCCAGGTCTGCGGGTTCGCAGCCGAGCGTACGGCAGGTGTCCACCACGGCCAGCGCGAGGTCGTGCCCGATGTGCGCGTTGATGCCCGCCAGCGCGAACTGCACCGGACGTACCCCGGGATGGCGGCGGAACTGGAACAGCGGACGCCAGCAGGCGGGGGGACGCCGGCCGTCCGCCGCGGCGTCGACGGCCGCGAGGTAGTACTCGGCGAAGCGGACGTCCAGGGTGATCACCGCACGGGTGTCGGGGAACAGACCGGCGTCGATGCGCCGGTCCACGGCCCGTGTCACGGCGAGGTAGACACGGTTGAAGACCGCGACCCCGTCCCGCGCGGGCAGGACCGCGTCGAGGGCGCTCAGACGGGCGACGACCCCGTCGACCGGGGTGAGGACTTGTTCGCATTGCGCCATGAGCGCAGGGTGACACCTTTAGTCTGACTCCAGTGGCGGCGGGCCCGGCGCTTCCCCGGAACGGGGGAACGCGCCCGCCGTGGGGGAGGGGGAAGCACAAGGTGGCAGGCTCGCGTGCCCGGAGACTCTCGGCGCGCCGTGCGGAACGCCGGCGCGCCGCACGGAGGGCCACGATGGTCGCGGCGGCCTCGCTCGTGGTCGCCGCCGGCACCGTGTCCGGGGTGATCTCGGCGACGGGGGAGAGGCCGGACGTACCGGAGGCCAGGCCCGTGCCGTCCGCGTCGCCCGGTCTCGTGCCGCTGCCCGCCGTCCCGTCGGCGTCGCTCTCGGCCACGACGTCGACGTCCCCCGGGCCCAGGCGGTCGAGTGCGTCGCCGTCCCCGAGCGCCAAGAAGGAGCGCGCGGTCGCCGTGTCCGCACGGCTCTACCGCCACCCCGCCTCCCGCGTGCTCGACTGGGTGCGGGGGCATCCCGGCGACCCGCGCCGGCCGCTCATCGAGTCGCGCATCGCCGACCAGCCGGCGGCCGTCTGGTTCGCGGACTGGTCGCCGGACACCGTCACCGCGCGGGTGAGGGCGGTGACGTCCGGCGGGGCCGCCGCGGGGCGGGTGCCCGTCGTCGTGCCGTACGCCATTCCCGGGCGGGACTGCGGCGGGCACTCCGAGGGCGGCGCGCCGGATCTCGACGCCTACGACGACTGGATCGACCGGTTCGCCGCCGGGCTCGGCAGCGGGGAGGTCGTGGTGATCCTGGAGCCCGACTCGGTCGCACAGGCCGACTGTCTGTCCGCCGGACAGCGGGCCGAGCGGTTCGCCTCGCTGGCCCGCGCCGGACGCGTGTTCAAGGACGCCAACCCCCGCGCCCGCGTCTACTACGACGCCGGGCACTCCGGCTGGCACCCGCCCGCCGAGCAGGCGGACCTGCTGCGCAGGGCGGGGGCCGCCTCGCCCGCGTCGTCGGACGGCGTCTTCAGCAACGTGTCCAACTTCCACGGCACCGCCGACGAGATCGCCTACGACCGCGCCGTGCTGGACGCCCTCGGCGGGACGGGCCTCGGCGCGGTGATCGACACCAGCCGCAACGGCAACGGCGCCCCCGCCGGCGGCGCATGGTGCGACCCCGCGGGCCGCAAGCTGGGCCGGGCGCCGACGCTCAGCACCGGCGAGGCCCGGATCGACGCCTACCTGTGGGTGAAGCTCCCCGGTGAGTCCGACGGCTGCAAGGGCGCGCCGGGGACCTTCAGCCCGTCGTACGCCTACGACTTGGCGCGCTGATCCTCCTCCGAGCCGCCCGTGTCGTAGGAGGAGGTGCCCTCGTCGAGCAGCGGCGTCTGCGTCTTGAGGTGGGCGGGGGCGAAGGCGCGCAGGGCGTGGTAGCCGGTGATGACGACGACCGTGCCGAGGGCGATGCCGCTGAGCGAGAAGGTGTCGGTGAACTCCATGGAGACGTTGCCGACGCCGATGATGATGCCCGCCGCGGCCGGCACCAGGTTCAACGGATTGCGCAGGTCCACCTTGGCGTTGAGCCAGATCTGGGCTCCGAGCAGGCCGATCATGCCGTACAGGATGACGGTGATGCCGCCCAGCACACCGCCGGGGACGGCCGCCACGACCGCGCCGAACTTGGGGCACAGGCCGAACAGCAGGGCGAAGCCGGCGGCGGCCCAGTAGGCGGCGGTGGAATAGACGCGGGTCGCGGCCATCACGCCGATGTTCTCGGAGTAGGTGGTGTTGGGCGGGCCGCCGACCGCGGTGGACAGCATGGAGCCGACGCCGTCGGCGGAGATGGCCGTGCCGAGCTTGTCGTCCAGGTTGTCGCCGGTCATCTCGCCGACCGCCTTCACATGGCCCGCGTTCTCGGCGATCAGCGCGATGACCACCGGCAGGGCGACCAGGATCGCCGACCACTCGAAGGACGGCCCGTGGAAGTCCGGCAGGCCGATCCAGTCCGCCTGGCCCACGCCGGACAGGTCCAGACGCCAGTGGTCGGTCACCTTGCCGCTCGCGTCGGCCGAGTGGATCTGCCCGAAGATCCGGTCCTGCGCCCAGGACAGCGCGTATCCGAAGATCAGGCCGAGGAAGATCGCGATGCGGGACCAGAAGCCGCGCAGGCACACCACGGCCAGTCCGGTGAACAGCATCACGAACAGGGCGGTCCACTGGTCCTGCGGCCAGTACGTCGAGGCGGTCACCGGCGCCAGGTTGAAGCCGATCAGCATGACCACCGCACCGGTCACCACGGGCGGCATCGCCGCGTGGATGATCCGCGCGCCGAACTTCCGCACCGCGAGGCCCACCAGGAACAGCGCGCCGCCCACCACGAACACCGCGCCCGTCACCGTGGCGCTGGAACCGCCGTCCGCCCGGATCACCGCGGCGACGCCCACGAAGGAGAGCGAGCAGCCCAGGTAGCTCGGCACCCGGCCGCGGGTGGCCAGCAGGAAGACCATGGTGGCGACGCCCGACATCATGATCGCCAGGTTGGGGTCCAGGCCCATGAGGACGGGCGCCACGAACGACGCGCCGAACATGGCGACCACGTGCTGGGCGCCCAGGCCCGCCGTGCGCGGCCAGGAGAGGCGCTCGTCGGGACGGACCACCGCCCCGGGTGCCGGAGTGCGTCCGTCTCCGTGCAGTTTCCAGCGGACGCCGAGATCCATGGGTTGTCGCTTTCGTCGTGCGGCCAGCGTGTCCGCACCATTGTGCGGCCCGGAAAGGAGTGGTTCGCACAGGTGGGCGGGCACGCGGGCGCTCCTGAGCGTCCGCTTAG
Source organism: Streptomyces sp. GB4-14 (assembly GCF_022696125.1). Lineage (NCBI taxonomy): Bacteria > Bacillati > Actinomycetota > Actinomycetes > Kitasatosporales > Streptomycetaceae > Streptomyces > Streptomyces sp. GB4-14. Next base: position 5,649,271 of record NZ_RZHO01000002.1, read on the forward strand.
GATGAGGGCACGCCGTTGATCGCTGCACACGGCACCGATCCCGTACGTCCCAGGAGCACCGCCCGTGACCGCCGAAGCCCCGCCCGCGCCCGCCCTCTCCTACGGCCGGCTGATCCCCGTGACCGTCCACTTCGACGACCTCGACGCGCTGGGGCTGCTGCACAACGCCCGCTACCCGCTGCTCGTCGAGCGCGCCTGGGCCGAGCTGTGGCAGGCCAACGGCATCACCTTCGACGGCGACTGGGCGGCCGCCGGCGACGCCTGCAACGCGGTCAAGGAACTCCGCCTCACCTACGAGGCCCCGGTCACCCGGCCCGGCCCCTACGCCGTCCACCTGTGGCTCGACCGGCTCGGCACGACCGGGCTCACCTACGGCTTCCGGTTCTGCTCGGCGGACGGCGCGGTGACGTACGCCCGGGGCAGCCGGGTACTGGTGCGGCTCGACGCCACGACCCTGCGCCCGGCGCCCTGGAGCGAAGAGTTCAGGGACGCCGCTCGGGAACTGCTGCGTCCGGACGCGTGACCTTCACCCGGTCGCCCGCGCGCAGCACCCCGGCGAAGCCGGCGATGCCGCATGTCAGCAGAGTCACCAGTACGAACGACACCATCAGGCTGGTCGCCTGGGCCAGCATGCCGATCGCGCTCGGGGCGACCAGCCCCGAGGTGTAGGTGATGGTCGCCACGCCCGCGATGGCCAGGCTGGGGTTGGAGCCGCTGCGGCCGGCGGCGGCGAAGCAGAGCGGGACGACCACCGCGATGCCCAGCCCCATCAGCGCGAATCCGGCCATCGCGACGGCCGGGTGGCCGGCGAACACGATCAGCAGGCCGCCGAGCAGGGCGATCACTCCGCTCGCGCGGACCGTGCGCACCGCGCCGTAGCGGTCCACCACCCGGTCGCCCGCGATACGGGCGACCGCCATGGTGAGGGTGAAGCCGGTGGTGCAGGCCGCCGCGAGACCCGCGGACGTCTCCAGCCGGTCGCGCAGATAGACGGCCGACCAGTCCAGGCTCGCCCCCTCGGCGAACACCGCGCAGAAGCCGATCGCGCCGATCAGGAGCGCCGAGCGCGGCGGCAGCGCGAACCGTGGCGGCGGATCCTCGTCCTCGGCCGGCTGGAGGTCGAGCACCCAGGCGCAGGCCGCGAAGCCCACGACCGTCAGCACCGCGGCGGCCAGCGCGTGGTGCAGCCGGGCGTCCGAGCCGAGGTGCGCGGCGAGCGTGCCGGCCGCCGAGCCGACGACCGCGCCGACGCTCCACATGCCGTGCAGGCCCGACATGATCGACCGGTCGAGGCGGTTCTCCACCTCGACGCCGAGGGCGTTCATCGCCACGTCCGACATGCCCGCCGTGGCGCCGTAGACGAACAGGGCCAGACAGAGGGTCAGCAGGTTGGGGGCGAGGGACGGCAGGACGAGCGCGAGCGTCCACAGGGCGAGCAGGCCGCGCAGCGCGTTGCGGGCGCCGAAGCGGTGCGAGATGCCGCCCGCGAGCGGCATCGCCAGGGACGCGCCCAGGGCGGGGAAGGCGAGCGCCAGGCCCAGCTGACCCGCGCTGACCCCCGCGTGGTCCTGGATCCAGGGGACCCGGGTCGCGAACGACCCGGTGACCGCGCCGTGCACGGCGAACACCGCGGCCACGGCGTACCGTGCCCGCTTCACCTCGCGTGGCGTGTGAACCACTGCACTCATCGACCCGCCCCTCCCTGATCCACCGCTGTCGTGACCGCGTTCCTTCAGTCGCGCGCCGCCGTAAACTATCAGGAACCCTGCCTGAAAGAAACGGGGTACCCCGGGACACGGCACCCGCCGGCCGGGTCCGCCGATCTGGAAGGATCCCGGCATGGCCGCATCCCCGCGCACCGCCCGAGCCATCAACGACAGGCTCGCCCTGCGCCTGCTCCAGCAGGAGGGTCCGCTGACCGCGGGACAGCTGAAGGAGCTCACCGGACTGTCCCGCCCCACCGTCGCCGACCTGGTCGAACGCCTCACCGCCGCCGGTCTGATCGAGGTCGCCGGCGAGGCCCGCGGCCGGCGGAGGGGCCCCAACGCCAAGCTCTACGGCATCGTCGCCGGCCGCGCGCACCTCGCCGCCCTGGACGTGCGCACCGAGGGTGTCGCCCTGGCCGTGTCCGACCTCGTCGGCGGGGTCCTGGCCGAGGCCTCCCTGCCCATCGCCGACGACACCGGCACCGGCCCCGCGGTCGAGCAGGCCGTCGCCCTGGTCGAGCGGACGGCCAAGGAGGCGGGCGCCGACCGGCTGCACACGGTGGGCATCGGCGCGCCCGGCCTCATCGACCCCGCGACCGGCGAACTCCGTGACTCCACCGGCCTGCCGGAGTGGCACCGACGCCTGGTGGCCGCCCTCCAGGAACGGCTGCCCGAGGCCCGGGTCAGCGTGGAGAACGAGACCAACCTCGCCGCGCTCGCCGAGCAGCGCGACGGGGCCGCCCGTGACCGGGACACCTTCGTGCTGCTGTGGCTGGGCCACGGCACCGGCGCCGCCGTGATCCTCGACGGCGCGCTGCGCCGGGGCGCCTCCGGCGGCACCGGCGAGATCGGCTTCCTCCCCGTCCCGGGCACCCGGGGCCTGCCCTCGGCCACCGACTGCGCGGGCGGCTTCCACTCCCTGGCGGGCGCGGCGGCGGTCGCCTCCCTCGCGAGGGAGTGCGGCGTCGTACCGGAGCCCGGGGCGGACCCGGAGGCGGCGGGCGCGGTACGGGCGGCCGTCTCCGCACCACGGAGCGCGGCGCACACGCGCTTCCTGGACACCCTGGCCGACCGTGTCGCGGTGGGCGTCGCCTCCGTGGTCGCGCTGCTGGACCCCGGGTGCGTGGTCCTGGGCGGCGAGATCGGCCAGGCGGGCGGCGAGGCGCTGGCGGCCCGCGTGCACGACCGGCTGACCGTGATGTCCCCGCTCCCCGTGGACGTGCGCCCCAGCACCCTGGGCGGCGGAGCGGTCCTGCGCGGAGCGCTGCTGACGGCCCGCGACCACGCCCAGGACGAACTGTTCGGAGTGCCTGGGCACTGACAAGGGTGCCCGGCGGGCCGGACCGCCTCGCCCGGCGCCTCGGGGTGTACGCCTACCGCCGGCCCCCCTTCGCCGCGAACCGCTCCGCGAGGAATTCCTCGAACGTCCGCGTGCCGACCGCCCGTTCCGGGGCGAGATGGCCCCCCGCTCGGAACGCCTCGTACGCCGGTCCGCGGAGCGGGACCTTCACCAGTGCGCGGCGGCGGCCCGTGGCGTCCAGGTACGAACGGGCCAGGGAGTGCATCGTGCGGACCTCGGGGCCGCCCATGTCGTCCGCGCGTCCGGCGGGCGCGCCCCGGGCCAGTTCGGCCAGGCGGTGCGCGACCTCCCTGACCTCCACCGGCTGGTCCTTGACCCGGGCGGGCAGCGGCATCACCGGCGACTTCGACAGGCCCTGGAACAGCCGGAACAGCAGGTCGTGGAACTGCGTGGCGCGCAGCACCGTCCAGCCGGTCCCGGAGTCCTCGAACTGCCGCTCCACCGCCAGCTTGGTGCGGTAGTAGGGGAACGGCACGCGGTCGACGCCGACGATCGAGATGTAGACCAGATGCGCCACCCCGGCCCGCCGCGCCGCCGCGATCAGGTTCCGTGCGGCCTGCTCGTCGCCGCCGCGCGCCGAGGTGGCGCAGTGCACGACGGTGCCCGTGCCGTCCAGGGCGCGTTCCAGCCCGTCGTCACCCTCACGCAGGTCGACGGCGTAGGGCGGGGTGTGGCGGGTGAGCACCCGCACGTCGTGGCCGTCCGCCCGCAGCCGCGTGACGACATGCCGGCCGAGGGTTCCGGTACCGCCGGTCACCAGGATCGTGGTCATGCTGCTCAAGTCCCTCCGGACACGGGCGCCCCGGGGTGTCGTGCGCGTGGCGCCGTACGGGGTCCAGCTTCGCCGGGCCGGGCGCCGGGCGCATCCGGGCGCGTGGTGAGGCCCGGCGGCGGGCAAGGGCCGTCGTCACCGCCGCCGGGCCGGCCGGGGAGGGGAGCGCGGCGGGACCCTCGGTCCTGCCGTCGCTCCGCGGAGGCAGCTCGGACCCTAAGAGGACTAGACCACTTCGGTCAATAGGTATGGACCAGTCGTCGGAGGCGGAGGGGGCGCCAAGGGGGCGCACGTCCGCGGCAGTTGTGCATCGTGCGACCCTCGGTTGCCTCCGCGTCGCTCGCTGTGACCCACTCCACACACCTCACCCGCGTGGCCGAGTCACGGCCGTGGCAGACTGGGGCTGTACCAGTAGCAGCGCACTCCGGGGTCGGTGAAAGTCCGAACCGGCGGTTACAGTCCGCGACCCGGTCGCCTCCAGCGACCGGTTGACCAGGTGAAATTCCTGGACCGACGGTTAAAGTCCGGATGGGAGGCAGTGCGCGGCGGGCGGGCATCCATGCGCGCCGCCGTACCGGTTCGCCCTCAGGGCGATCCCTGTCCGGCGTCGCCCCGGTGTCCTCACCCGTGATTCTGTCGTCATCGACAGCCCCGGAGTCCGTGCCCGAAGAGGCAGGAGGACCCGGGAAGTGTTCACCGGAATCGTCGAAGAGCTGGGCGAGGTCACCGCCGTCGAGACCCTCGACGACGCCTGTCGCTTCCGCCTGCGAGGCCCTGTGGTCACCCAGGGCGCGAAACACGGCGACTCCATCGCCGTCAACGGCGTGTGCCTCACCGTCGTCGACCACGAGGGCGACGAGTTCACCGCCGACGTCATGGCGGAGACCCTGAACCGCTCCAGCCTCGGCGCCCTCGCCGTCGGCTCCCGCGTCAACCTCGAGCGGCCCACCGCCGTCGGCGACCGCCTCGGCGGCCACATCGTGCAGGGCCACGTCGACGGCACCGGCGAGATCCTCGACCGCACCCCGTCCGAGCACTGGGAGATCGTCAAGATCTCCCTCCCCGCGGAGCTCAGCCGCTACGTCGTGGAGAAGGGCTCCATCACCGTCGACGGCATCAGCCTCACCGTCGTCGACGCCGGGCGCGACCACTTCACCGTCAGCCTCATCCCCACCACCCTCGCCCTGACCACCCTCGGCATCAAGAAGCCCGGGGACCCGGTCAACCTCGAGGCGGACGTCATCGCCAAGTACGTCGAGCGCATGCTCGGCGACCGCGTCGCGGGTGAGGAGGCCACCCGGTGAACTGGCTCAACTCCGAGGCCTTCACCCTGTTCGGCCAGCACATCAAGTGGGCCGACATGATCGGCAACGTGATCGGGCTGATCGGCCTCGCCCTCGGCTGGCGCCGCTCCCTGTGGACCTGGCCCGCCCAGTTCGTCTCCGGGCTCATCCTCTTCACGGCCTTCGCCACCGCCCACCTCTCCGGCAGCGCCGGCAAGCAGGTCGTCGTCATGCTCGTCGCCGTCTGGGGCTTCCTGCAGTGGAAGCGCGGCCGGCGGCAGGCCCAGGACGGCACCGTCGCCGTACGGTTCGCGACCTGGCGCGAGCGGGGCGTGCTGCTCGCCGGGGCGGCCGCCGGCACCCTCGCCGTCGGCGGCCTCTTCACCGCCTACCCGTCCCTGTCCTGGGACCCCTGGCCGGACGCCTACATCTTCGTCGGCACGATCGTCGCGATGTACGCCCAGGCCCGCGGCATGGTCGAGTTCTGGTTCGCCTGGCTGCTCGTCGACCTCGTCGGCGTCCCGCTGAACTTCGCCAACGGCTTCGCCTTCTCCGGCTTCGTCTACGTCATCTACGGCGCGCTCGTCCTGTGGGGCATGCGCGACTGGTGGCTGCGCTCCCGTGACGCGCGGCCCGCACTGGAAGGAGCGCCGGCATGACTGCGGCACCGATTCTCTACGACACCGAGGACCTCGACCTCCGGCTCGACCCCGTCGAGCAGGCGATCGCCGACATCGCCGCCGGCCGCCCCGTGGTGGTCGTCGACGACGAGAACCGGGAGAACGAGGGCGACCTGATCGTCGCCGCCGAGAAGGTGACCGAGGAGATCGTCGCCTTCATGATGACCGAGTGCCGCGGCATGATCTGCGCCCCCATGACCGGCGAGGAGCTCGACCGGCTGCGGATCCCGCAGATGGTGGAGCAGAACACCGAGTCCATGCGGACCGCCTTCACCGTCACCGTCGACGGCTCCGCCGCGCACGGCGTGACCACCGGCATCTCGGCCTCCGACCGGGCCACCACCCTCCGGCTGCTGGCGTCCGGCACCGCCGCGCCGGACGACTTCGTCCGCCCGGGCCACATCTTCCCGCTGCGCGCCCGCCCCGGCGGCGTGCTCGAGCGCGACGGCCACACCGAGGCCGCCGTCGACCTGGCACGCCTCGCGGGACTGCGCCCCGCCGGCGCCATCGTGGAGATCGCCGGTGAGGACGGCCGCATGCTGCGCCTGCCCGAGCTGGTCCCGTTCGCCAGCAAGCACGGGCTGTCGATCATCTCCATCGAGGACCTGATCGCCTACCGGCGCGGCAGCGAGCCCACCGTCCGCCGCGAGGCCGAGGTCCGGCTGCCCACCGCCCACGGCACCTTCACCGCGTACGGATTCCGCTCCACCGTCGACGGCGTCGAGCACGTCGCCCTGGTCCACGGCGACCTCGGCGACGGCGCGGACGTCCTCGTCCGCATGCACTCCGAGTGCCTCACCGGGGACGTCTTCGGCTCCCAGCGCTGCGACTGCGGCCCCCAGCTCGACGCCTCCCTGGACCGCATCCAGGCCGAGGGGCGGGGCGTCGTCGTCTACCTGCGCGGGCACGAGGGTCGCGGCATCGGCCTGATGTCCAAGCTGCGCGCCTACGAACTGCAGGAGCGCGGGCGCGACACCCTCGACGCCAACCTGGAACTCGGCCTGCCCGCCGACGCCCGCGACTACGCGGCGGGCGCGCAGATCCTCGCCGACCTCGGCGTCCGCAGCGTCCGCCTGATGACCAACAACCCCGACAAGTCCGACGCGCTCGCCCGCCACGGCATCGACGTCGTCCGGCGTGAGCCGATGCCCGTCACCGCGAGCGAGCACAACCTCCGCTACCTGCGCACCAAGCGGGACCGGATGGGCCACGACCTGCCCTGGCTGGACACGCCGACCGTGCCCGCCTGCGGCAACCAGTAACAAGAACCACGAGGAGAGACGTGAGCGGCAAGGGTGCACCGGAGCTGACGGTACGCAATGTGGGTGATCTGCGGGTCGCCGTCATCGCGGCACAGTGGCACGAGAAGGTGATGGACGGACTGGTGGACGGCGCCCTGCGCGCCCTGCACGACCTGGGCATCGACGAGCCGACCCTGCTGAGGGTCCCCGGCAGCTGGGAACTGCCCGTCGTCGCCAAGGTCCTGGCCGGCCGGGGCTACGACGCGATCGTCGCGCTCGGCGTCGTCATCCGAGGCGGCACGCCCCACTTCGACTACGTGTGCCAGGGCGTCACCCAGGGGCTCACCCAGGTGTCCGTCGACACCGGTGTCCCTGTCGGCTTCGGCCTCCTCACGTGCGACGACGAACAGCAGGCCCTCGACCGCGCCGGACTGCCCGGCTCCCGCGAGGACAAGGGGCACGAGGCGGTCACCGCGGCCGTCGCCACCGCAGCTTGCCTGCGCTCGGTGTCCGAACCCTGGCGGTGAGCAGTCCCCGTCACCGCGTAGGGTAAGGACCACCATGTCCAAGAAGACGTTCGAGGAGCTCTTCACCGAGCTCCAGCACAAGGCCGCCCACGGGGATCCCGCCACCTCCCGCACCGCCGAGCTGGTGGACAAGGGCGTCCATGCCATCGGCAAGAAGGTCGTCGAGGAGGCCGCCGAGGTCTGGATGGCCGCCGAGTACGAGGGCAAGGAGGCGGCCGCCGAGGAGATCTCGCAGCTGCTGTACCACGTCCAGGTGATGATGGTCGCCCGCGGCATCTCCCTCGACGACGTCTACGCCCACCTGTAGAAACCCCCCGCTCCGCCCACCCCTTCACGCAAAGGAAGCCGACCTCATGCTGCGCATCGCCGTCCCCAACAAGGGTTCCCTGTCAGGACCTGCGGCGGAGATGCTGCATGAGGCCGGCTACCAGCAGCGCAGGGAGTCCAAGGAGCTGCGGATCGTCGACCCGGTCAACGAGGTCGAGTTCTTCTACCTCCGCCCCCGCGACATCGCCATCTACGTCGCCTCCGGGCAGCTGGACATCGGCATCACCGGCCGTGACCTGCTGATCGACTCCGGCGCCGACGCCGAGGAGATCCTGCCGCTCGGCTTCGCCCGCTCCACCTTCCGGTACGCCGCCAAGCCCGGCACGATCACCGGTCCCGCCGACCTCACCGGCAAGACCGTCGCCACCTCCTACGAGGGCATCGTCGCCGCGCACCTCGCGGAGCACGGCATCGACGCCTCCGTCGTCCACCTCGACGGGGCGGTGGAGACCGCCATCCAGCTCGGCGTCGCCCAGGTCATCGCGGACGTCGTCGAGACCGGCACCTCCCTGCGCAACGCCGGCCTGGAGGTCGTCGGCGACCCGATCATGCAGTCCGAGGCTGTCGTCATCCGCCGGACCGGCACGGACGGCGAGGACCCCAAGGTGCAGCAGTTCCTGCGCCGCCTCCAGGGCGTCCTGGTCGCCCGCACGTACGTGATGATGGACTACGACTGCCGGGTCGAGCAGCTGGAGAAGGCCGTCGCGCTGACCCCCGGCCTCGAGTCCCCGACCGTCTCCCCGCTGCACAACGAGGGCTGGGTCGCCGTCCGCGCCATGGTCCCCTCCAAGGAGGCGCAGCGGATCATGGACGACCTGTACGACATCGGGGCCCGCGCCATCCTCACCACGGCGATCCACGCCTGCCGTCTCTGACGGGCAGGGAGAGCCATTTCATGTCCGGCACCGAGCTCCCCGAGCTTCCCGTCACGTTCCGGCCCGGCCGCACCCGCGCCGTGCTGCTCACCGCGGGCGTCGCGCTGTTCGTCGTGGTCAGTCTGATCGGGCTGCTTCTGAACGGGCTCGGCCCGGGGGAGCGGATCAGCTTCGTGTTCACCGCCGCGCTGCTGGCCGGTGCGCTGTTCCTGCTGGCGCGGCCGAAGATCGTCGCCGACGAGACAGGCGTCACGGTCGTCAACATCGTGAACCGGCGCCGTCTGGAATGGGCGGAGATCCTTCAGGTGAACCTCCGCTCGGGTGATCCCTGGGTCTTCCTCGACCTCAGCGACGGCACCAGCCTGCCCGCGCTCGGCATCCAGCCCGGCATCGCCCGGCAGCGCGCGGTCGCCGACGCCCGCGCCCTGCGGGCCCTCGCCGAGGCGCACTCCGCACCCGAGGCCGAGGCACCCCGCGACTGACCCGGACATCTCCGGGTCGGTCGCGTGGGGAGGAACGGACCTGCCGCAGCCGCCCCTGTCTTGATTAATCTGTTGGGCGGAGGCGCGCCGACAGCGCCTCCGCCCCTGCCGCCCCGCCCGGTGCGCCGAGGGGCCCCAGCTATCCGAGGAGTGACCCTCTCCGGCGATGGACGGATCGTCCTGCAGTACCTGCGCCGCCCCCTGCCGACATAGCGCTCACCGCCCGGCGGGCGCCCATGCGGAGGCGGCGGCATCATGAGCACCCCTCTGCTGCTTCTCGCAGCCGCCTTCCTGCTGATCCTCGCCAACGGCTTCTTCGTGGCCGCCGAGTTCGGCCTGGTCACCGTGGAACGGGCCGACGCCGAGGAGGCCGCAGCGGCCGGCGACCGGCGCGCCCGCCGGGTCGTCGCGTCCCTGCGCGAACTGTCCTTCCAGCTCTCCGGCACCCAGCTCGGCATCACCATCACCTCGCTGGTGGTCGGCATGCTCGCCGAACCGGCCCTCGCCCACCTGCTGGACGGCCCGCTCACCGGCGCCGGCATACCCGAGGGCGCGGTCTCCGGCGTGTCCGTGGTGATCGGCATGCTGCTCGCGTCCGCCGTGCAGATGGTGATCGGTGAACTCGTGCCGAAGAACTGGGCGGTGTCCCGGCCGATGCAGGTCGCGCGTTTCGTCGCCGGCCCGCAGCACGCCTTCGCCCGCCTGTTCCGCCCGGTCATCGCCGGACTGAACGCCGTGGCCAACCGGCTGGTGCGGGCCCTGGGCATCGAGCCCGCCGAGGAGCTCGCCTCCGCCCGCACCCCCGGCGAACTGGTCTCCCTGGCCCGGCACTCGGCCCGCGCGGGCGCCCTGGAACAGGACACCGCGGACCTCTTCGTCCGCACCCTGTCCCTGGGCGAGCTGACCGCCCAGCACGTCATGACCCCGCGCGTGCGGGTCAGCGCCCTCCAGGCGTCCGCGACCGCGGAGGACGTGGTCAACCTGACCCGCGCCACCGGCCTGTCCCGCTTCCCCGTGTACCGGGAACGGATCGACGAGATCGCCGGCATGGTCCACCTCAAGGACGCCCTGGCGGTCCCCGCGCACGAACGGCTGCGCACCCCGGTCGCCCGCATCGCCCGCCCGGCGCTGCAGGTCCCCGAGACCCTCCCGGTGCGCCCGCTGCTCACCCGGCTGCGCAGCGAGCAGCCCATCGCGGTCGTCGTCGACGAGTACGGCGGCACCGCCGGTGTCGTCACCCTGGAGGACATCGTCGAGGAGATCGTCGGCGAGGTGCGCGACGAGCACGACGGACAGGACGTGCCCGAACTCGCCCCGGCCCCGCCGGAGGACGGCAACCCGGCCTGGGACGTCGACGGCGGCGCCCGGGTCGACATCCTGCGCCGCATAGGACTGGAGGTCCCCGAGGGCCCCTACGAGACGGTGGCCGGCCTGGTCGCCGATCTGCTCGGCCGCATCCCGGCCGTGGGGGACCGCACGGAACTTCCGGGCTGGCGGCTGTCGGTGCGCCGCGTCGGTCACTACCGCGCGGAACGCGTCCGCCTGGTCCGCACGGCCCGGGTCCCTCTCGCGGAGGCTGCCGGATGAGCGTCCTGCAACTGCTGTTCGCGGCGCTGCTCGTGCTCGCCAACGGCTTCTTCGTCGGCGCCGAGTTCGCCCTGGTGTCGGTCCGCCGCAGCCAGATCGAGCCGCTCGGCACCGCCCGCGCCCGTCAGGTGCTGTACGGCCTGGAGCATCTGCCGCAGATGATGGCGGCCGCCCAGTTCGGCATCACCGTCTGCTCGCTCACCCTGGGCGCGGTCGCCGAGCCGACCGTCGCCGGGCTGCTCGAGCCGGTGTTCGCGTGGATGCGCCTGCCGCACGGGGTGATCCACCCGCTCGGCTACGTCATCGCGCTCGCCGCCGTGGTCTTCTTCCACCTCGTCATCGGCGAGATGGTCCCGAAGAACCTGGCGATGGCCGCGCCCGAGAAGGCGGCCCTGTGGCTCAGCCCGGGGCTGGTGTGGTTCGCACGCCTGTGCAAGCCGGTCACGGTCGCCCTCGGGGCCTGTGCGCAGGGTGTCCTGCGGCTCTTCCGCGTGGAGCCCAAGGACGAGGTGGAGGCCGTTTTCACCAGCGAGCAGCTCAACCGGCTGGTGGAGGACGCAGGCCAGGCCGGACTGCTCGACCCGGAGGAGGCGGAGCGTCTGGAGGACGCCCTGGAGCTGGGCTCGCGCCCGGTGACGGACGTGCTGCTGCGCCGCGAGTCCCTGGTGACGGTCACCCCGGCGGTCACCCCGGGGCAGATCGTGGAACTGACCGCCCGCACCGGCTACTCCCGCTTCCCGGTGGCGGCCGAGGGCGGCGCCTTCATGGGCTATCTGCACGTCAAGGACGTCCTGGACCTCGAGGACGCCGACCGGGCCGTCCCGCAGCACCTGTGGCGCCCGATGACGACGCTGCGGCCCGAACTCCCGCTGGACGACGCCCTCACCGTGATGCGCCGGGCGGCCACCCATCTGGCGCAGGTGGCGGACGCGTCCGGCAAGGTGCTGGGCCTGGTCGCCCTGGAGGACGTGCTGGAGATGCTGGTCGGCGAGGTGCGGGACCCCGCCCACCGGGAGGTCGCGCTCACCCCGCAGCGGGCGAGCGGGGCACCGGAGGAGGCGATGGCCACCTGACCGCGTGCCGCCGCACGCCGACGTGCCCGTCGGGGTCCTAGGGCCCCGACGGGTCCGACGGGCCCCGCCCCGACAGCACCTCCCCGTACGCCTGCATCAGGTCCGGCAGGCGCAGGGTCGCCAGGTCCTCGCGGGACAGCGGCCCCGGGTAGACCGACAGCCGCAGGTCGCGGTAGGCGCAGCTCTTCTCGTACAGGGTGCGCAGGAACCGCCCGTTGCCCAGCTCGTCGATCCACCCCTGGTCCACCACGTGCCCGGCGATGGAGCGCAGCTCGTCCAGGGCCTCCTCGTCCCACACGTCGCCGTTCTCCGCGGCCAGCACCTCGCCGATCCTCGTCAGCTCCAGCGGCCGGTACGACGGGAAGTCCACGCGGGTGGTGAAACGGGACGACAGCCCGGGGTTCGCCGCCAGCAGCCGGTCCATGCCCTCCGGGTAGCCGGCGAGGATCACCACCAGATGGTCGCGGTTGTCCTCCGCCCGCTTCAGCAGCACCTGCAGCGCCTCGTCGCCGTACGCGTCGCCCTTGCCGTACCCCGAGTTCGACAGGGAGTACGCCTCGTCGACGAAGAGCACCCCGCCGAGGGCGGAGTCGATCAGCTCGTTGGCCTTGACCGCGGTCTGCCCGAGGTACTCGCCCACCAGGTCCGCCCGCTGCGCCTCCACCAGGTGGTCGCCGCCGAGCAGCCCGAGGGCGTAGAAGACCCGGCCCAGGATCCGGGCGACCGTGGTCTTGCCCGTGCCGGACGGGCCGGAGAAGACGAAGTGCCGCTTCGGCGGCTGCACCGGAAGCCCCTGGCCGGCTCGCAGCCGCGCCATGTTCAGCTGCGCGGACAGCGCCTTGACCTGGCGCTTCACCGGTTCTAGGCCGACCATGCGCTCCAGTTCCGCGAGCGCCTCCTCCAGCAGCGCCGGGTCGGTGGGTCCCGGGGGCAGGACCGGGCCGGAGCCGCCGGAGCGCTCGCGCACCCCGGACCCGCCGAACGAGGGCATCGGGGGAGGGGCGGGGTCGGGGTCGGACAGCCGCAGGTCGCGGCCCTCCGTCCCGAAGAGCGGGTCAAGCGTGTCGGGGCCGTCGACGCTGTCCTGCCCGGCGCCGGTCAGGGTGATCGCGGCGAGGTCGGCGGAGTCGTCGTCGTAGCCGTCGCCCTCGGCGATCGCCGCGAGCCGGGCGGAAGTGTCCATGAAGGCCGGGTCGACCCGGTGCACGGCCCGGTACAGGGGGAGCGCGGCGGCGCTGCGGCCCGTGCCCTCGCGGGCGCGCGCCAGCCAGTAGCGCAGCTCCTTGCGCTGCGGCTGCTCGCTGCGGCACCGCATCAGCGCCGCCGCCAGCAGGGGCTCGGCCTGCCCGTACATCTCGAGGCGCACCCGGGCCATGCCGCCGAACAGGCCCGCCTCGATGCCCAGCAGCGGGTCGTCGACGAGCGGGTCGGTGTGCCGGACCAGCTGCTCCCAGTCCTTGACGAGATAGGCGCGGCAGGCGTGCAGAAAGCGCACCTGCGGGTCGGCGTCCACGGGGGGCAGTCCGGCGAGCGCGCGGTCCAGCTCGGGGACGTGCCGGCCGTCCAGCCAGTGGGAGGCGTGGGCGAGCAGCAGGTCGCGGGGGGTCTCGAGGACGGGCTGCACCCACCAGCCCAGCCAGTACCAGGAGTTGAGGGTGCGGTGGTGCCGGGTCCGCTGTTCGCCGAAGCGTTCGCGGTGGCGGAACATCCGCAGCAGCGCGGTCGTCGTGTCGATGCGCAGCGCGTGCAGTCCGAGCCAGCCGTCCGCCATCCCCGGGTCGATCCGTACGGCGGTCCGGAACTCCTCCTCCGCCTGCGGATAGGCGCCCATCGTGTAGGCGTCCACGCCTCGCAGCCAGGCGAGGTCGGCCGGGGCCTGGGGGCCCTGCGTGCCGAAGTCCATCACGTCCCCCACAAACCGTGCCCCCGTCGGTGTGCAGGCCGGCCCCTCGGCCGCCGGCGCCCTGTGGCCGAACCGCTGTGCCGCGGACCGGAGTTGCAAGGTGCGCGAAGCTTCGTCGTCGGTCGCACCGGGGGCATCGTACCTGCGGGGGCGCGGTGTCCGCAGGGTGCGGAGCAGGGGAAACGGAGAGAGGAAGGGGGCGCGCGGGAGGAGCGCGGAAGGTGATCCTCACCGAGGGTGATCGTCATATGCCGCTGCGCGCCCGGAAAACGTGAAAAGGGCAGAACGAAGCCCCCGATCACGGGGGAACAACCGGGGGCTTCGTGTCTGCGAGCGGTTCCCGAAGGGCCGCACATTGAGAACGTAAGACCTGTACGGGCCCTCGGTCAAGCCGAGTTGGGCGACTGCGGCAACTTGTCCGGGACCGCTCTTCACAGGATCACCACATTGCCTACGACCCGTCACCGAGTGTGAGGGGACACCGTGCCTCACCTGTCCCGGCAGGGCCGGGAATCACCTCGTACCCCTGCTGTCGCTGCCGTACCAGCAGGTGCGCGAAGGGGCGCGAGGGGTCGGCGGCGAAGTGCGCGCGCTCCGCCCGCTCCCAGCCGTCCCAGAACTCCCGCTGCTCCTCGCCGTCCCGCGCCCGCCCCCGCGCCCAGGACTCCTCACGCGGCACGTCCATCCACAGCAGCAAGGCCAGATGCGGCCGCAGCGCAGCCCGCCCGGCGCCGACGCCCTCGACCAGCACCACCGGCGCGGCGGGCAGCGGGAGCGGCGGCCCGGGGCGGCGGGCACGCCAGTCGTAGGGACGGTAGTGCGCGGTCGCGCCACCGGAGAGCGGGCCGATCACCTCGTCGTGCAGCCGTGCGGTCCAGTCGAACAGCTCGTCGTGGCGGGCGATGTCGTCGAGGTGCAGCACCGGGGCGCCGCCGAGCCGGTCGGCCAGCAGCCCCGCGAACGTCGACTTCCCGGACCCGGCGTGCCCGTCGACGGCGACGAGCCGCACCGGGCCGCACGACGGAGGGAGCCGGCGGATGCGGGAGGCGAGCGTGTGAATGGCTGGTTCCCGGGGGTGTGGGGGAGGGCGGACGGGAGCACTCTAGGCCCCGAACGCCGGCACGGCCCGCGCACCACGCCTCCCCGCAGTCGCGCCGCTGATCGCGGGCGCCGCGGGCGGCCCCTCGCCCACCTGCGGTGCCTCCGCCATTGGTCCACTCCCATGTTGGTCGACACCGCACGGCCCGGATGCTGGCAGGACCCGCCCAGCTGCGTTCATAGTGGGGCGCACACCCGCTCCATCCGCCGGCCGCACACCGTCCGGCGGCCGTGCACCGGTCCCGTCCCGACTCCGACACCTGGGGGTCCCCCACCCATGAGCAGAGCCGAACTGCCGTCCCGCAGAACCGTTCTGGCCGCGGCGGTCGTCGCCACCGTCGCCGGAAGCGCGGCGACGGCGTCCGCGGCCGTCCCGACCGCCGGCGCCACCCGGCCCGCGGCGCCCGGGAGGGCCGCCGCCCGCACCGTCGACAACCGCGCCTGGACCACGTACACCGACTGGCGCTCCGGCACCGCCGCCGGCACCCGCGCCCAGGCCGGTGTCCGCCCCGGCGTGGTGATCGCCAAGGCGGCCGGCACCACGGACTACACCGATCCGCACACCGGCCGCACGGCCGCCTGGGAGTACGCGACCTGGACCTCGCCCGTCCACCGGCTCGCGGTCCCCTCCACCGAGGTGATCGCCTCCTGGAACGCGCACACACCCGAGGGCACCTGGATCCAGGTCGAGCTGAAGGGCTCGTACTCCGACGGCACGGACACCCCCTGGTACGTGATGGGCCGCTGGGCGGCCGGCGACGGTGACATCCGGCGCACCTCCGTGGACGACCAGGAGGACGGCAGGAGCAGCGTCTGGACGGACACGCTCGCCGTCGACGACGCGGCCTCGGGGCTGCGCATCACCTCCGTCCGGCTGCGCCTCACCCTGTACCGCCGTCCCGGCACCCGCCTCACCCCGACCGTGTGGCGCCTCGGCGTGATGGGCTCCGACGTCCCCGACCGGTTCACCGTCCCCGCCTCGACGCCCGGGCTCGCGAAGGAACTCCTCGTCCCGCGCTACTCGCAGGAGATCCACAAGGGCCAGTACCCCGAGTACGACAACGGCGGCGAGGCCTGGTGCAGCCCCACCTCCTCGCAGATGATCATCGAGTACTGGGGCGGCCGGCTCACCCAGGAGCAGCTCTCCTGGGTCGACCCGGCGTACGCCGACCCGCAGATCTGCCACGCGGCCCGTCACACGTACGACTACCAGTACGCCGGGTGCGGCAACTGGCCGTTCAACGCGGCCTACGCGGCCACCTTCCCGGGCCTCCAGGGCGTGGTCACCCGGCTCAGGTCGCTCACCGACCTGGAGACGCTGATCGCGGCGGGCATCCCGGCCATCACCTCCCAGTCGTTCCTCAAGGAGGAGCTGACGGGGGCGGGCTACGGCACCTCCGGGCACCTGATGACGGTGATCGGCTTCACCGCCGACGGCGACGTGATCGCCAACGACCCCGCCTCCGACGACAACGAGGCCGTGCGCCGGATCTACAAGCGGCGCGAGTGGGAGAACGTCTGGCTGCGGACCAAGCGGTACAACGCCTCCGGGAAGGTCGTCTCCGGCACCGGCGGCGTCTGCTACCTGTACTTCCCGGCCCGCCCGACCTCCCGCCAGCGCAAGGCGCTCGCGGCGGTGGGCGTGCGCTGAGCCGACGCGCGCGGCGGGCCCCGGCCGCCACCGGGGACCGCCGCGTGTGAGCAACCTCTCGGCGGGATCAGCCGTTTCCGGTGGCAAGGTGGACGACGTCGCTTGGGGGGATCCACGCACCACCGGAGACCAGGTAGAAGTCATGAGCGCCAACGCAGCCACCGTCACCCGTGCCCGTACCGGCGGACCCCGTGAGGACGGCCCGAAGATCCTCGAGCATGTCCTCGGCTGGACCCTCGTCGTGGTCCTCGCGATGCTGGTGACGCAGCTGGGACTGCTGTAGTCCCGAGGTACCGGCGGCCTGCCGCGGCGCGGGCCGGCCTGCCATACTCCTGCGGGACCGTCCCGCCCCCCGCAGGAGACCTGGGCCGACATTGAACATCAGCCAGCAGTCCGCCGTGCCTCCCTCGGCCCGCGGCACCCGGCGAGCGTCGGCCCGTCGCGCCGAACTCATCGCCGTCGGACGCCGCCTGTTCGCCGACCGCTCCTACGACGCGCTGTCGATGGACGACATCGCACGCCAGGCGCGGGTCGCCAAGGGACTGATCTACTACTACTTCCACTCCAAGCGCGGCTACTACCTGGCCATCATCGAGGACTCGGTGACCGGTCTGGTCACGATGGCGGCGAGCGGCGACGAACTGCCGCCCGTGGAGCGGGTCCAGCGCACCATCGACAGCTATCTGCGCTACGCGGAGCACAACCAGGCCGCCTACCGCGCGATCGTGAGCGGCGGCGTCGGCTTCGACGCCGAGGTGCACGCCATCAGGGACGGGGTGCGCGAGGCGATCGTCGCGACCATCGCGGAGGGCGCGTACGGCCGCCGAGACATCGCCCCGGTGGCCCGGATGGGGCTGCTGGCCTGGGTGTGCAGCGTGGAGGGCGCGGTACTGGCCTGGATCGACCGCCCCGACCTGTCCCGCGAGACCATGTGCGAGCTGCTGGTGAAGACGCTCGGCGGTGCGATGCGCGCCATCGAGGAACTGGACCCCGCCCACCCGGCCCCGGAGCCCGCGCGCCGCGACGGCTGACGCCGGGGCGTGCCGCCCGGGTACGCGCGCGGGGCGGGAGTCCCCCCGTGGAACCCCCGCCCCGCGCGCGTCCGGCGGCAGTCGGCTACCGGATGGCCTTGATCAGCTCACCGTTCGCGGTGTCGCCGCTCAGCTCCCAGAAGAACGTGCCACCGAGGCCCTGCTGGTTCTTCCACTCCGTCTTGGAGGCGACGGTCTCAGGCGTGTCGTAGCTCCACCACTGGTCGCCGCACTTGGCGTAGGCGGTGCCGCCGACGGTGCCGGTCGCGGGGCACTTGTCCTTCAGGACCTTGTAGTCGTCGATCCCAGCCTCGTACGTGCCGGGCGCGGGACCGGTCGCGGTGCCGCCCGGCTCCGCCTGGGTGACGCCGGTCCAGCCACGGCCGTAGAAGCCGATGCCGAGCAGCAGCTTGTCCGCGGGGATGCCCAGGCCGGTCAGCTTCGCGATGGTGGCCGCGCTGTTGTACTCGGCCTTCGGAATGCCGTCGTACGAGGTCAGCGGCGAGTGCGGGGCGGTCGGTCCCGCGGTGTCCCAGGCGCCGAAGAAGTCGTACGTCATCGGGTTGTACCAGTCGACGTACTGGGCGGCGCCCGCGTAGTCGGCCGCGTCGATCTTGCCGCCGTCGGTGGCGTCCGCCGGGATCGCGGCGGTGACCAGGGCGTCGGGGCCGAAGGTGGAGCGCAGCGCCGCCATCAGCTCGCGGTAGGCGTCACGGCCGCTGGTGTCGCAGGTGGCGCCGCAGGCGTTGGGGTACTCCCAGTCGATGTCGATGCCGTCGAAGACGTCGGCCCAGCGCGGGTCCTCCACCAGGTCGAGGCAGGACTGCGCGAAGGCGGCCGGGTTCTTCGCGGCCTCACCGAAGCCGCCGGACCAGGTCCAGCCTCCGAAGGACCAGATCACCCTGAGGTCGGGATGCTTCTGCTTCAGCTTGCGCAACTGGTTGAAGGTGCCGCGCAGCGGCTGGTCCCAGGTGTCGGCGACCCCGTCGACGGACTCCTCGGCGGTGTAGGCGCGGTCGGTGGCCGCGTAGGCGTCGCCGATGGCGCACTTGCCGCCGGTCACGTTGCCGAAGGCGTAGTTGATGTGGGTGAGCCGGTCAGCGGAGCCCGACGTCTCGATGTTCTTGACGTAGTACTTCCGGTCGTACGTGCCCCATTCGGTGAAGTAGCCGACGACCTTCGAGCCGGCGGCGGCCTCCTGAGCCGAGGTCGCCGCGGTGGCGGTCGAGGCGCTCGTGCCGGCGAGCAGTCCGGCGCCGAGCACGGCGGTACAGGCGGCGGACACGAGCGCCCGCAGCGTGCGGGGGCGGTGGGGGGATGGCATCCGGTGTCTCCTCGTGGGGGAGGGGAGAGCCGCGTTGCATTGGCATGAACGCGGTGACTCGGGTTGGAGGGAAACCCTAGGAGGACTAGACCAGTTGGTCAATGGTGCGGACCAATGTGATCGCGGAGAGGACGCCGTAAGGTGTGGCGGAAGTAAGCGGTCGTTAACTGGTGACGCGATGCCGCCGATCGGGCATACTCACAGCGCACAGCCGCTGGTCAGCAGCTTCCGAGACCCGGGAGTGCGAGCATCGGCCCGGCACCGGAACGACCCCGGCGGAGCCGCCTCCACCCAAGGCGCACGCCGATGTGCCCCAACAGGGAGGAGAGCGACGTCATGCCCGACCGCGCCCCGCAGCCGGTGGACCGGCTACTGCCCACGGACGAGGCCCGGGACCTGCTCACGCTCGTCCGCGACATCGCGCAGCGCGAGGTCGCCCCCAGGGCCGCCGAGGAGGAGGAAGCAGGCCGCTTCCCGCGCGAGCTGTTCACCCTGTTGTCCGAGTCCGGCCTGCTCGGCCTGCCCTACGACTCCGAGTACGGCGGCGGCGACCAGCCCTACGAGGTCTACCTCCAGGTGCTGGAGGAGCTCGCCCGCGCCCGCCTCACCGTCGCCCTCGGCGTCAGCGTGCACACCCTCGCCACCTATCCGCTCGCCGCCTACGGCACCAAGGAGCAGCGCGCGGAGCATCTGCCCGCCATGCTCGGCGGCGGACTGCTCGGCGGCTACTGCCTCTCCGAGCCCTCCTCCGGCTCCGACGCCGCGTCCCTGCGCACCCGCGCGGTCCGCGACGGGGACGACTGGGTCATCGACGGCACCAAGGCGTGGATCACCCACGGCGGCGTCGCCGACTTCTACACGGTCATGGCGCGCACCGGCGGCGAGGGGGCGCGCGGCATCAGCGCCTTCCTGGTGCCCGGGGACGCCGAGGGGGTCGGCGCCGCCGCGCCCGAGAAGAAGATGGGCATGAAGGGCTCGCCCACCGCCCAGGTCCACTTCGACGGCGTCCGGGTGCCCGACGCGCGACGCATCGGCGAGGAGGGGCAGGGATTCGCCATCGCCCTGTCCGCGCTCGACGGCGGCCGGCTCGGCATCGCCGCGTGCGCCATCGGCGTGGCCCAGGCGGCGCTCGACGAGGCCGTCGGCTACGCCACCGAGCGGCGCCAGTTCGGCAGGCCGATCGCCGACTTCCAGGGGCTGCGCTTCATGCTCGCCGACATGGCCACCCAGATCGAGGCGGGGCGCGCCCTGTACCTGGCGGCGGCCCGGCTGCGCGACGCGGGCCGGCCGTTCGGCAGGCAGGCCGCCATGGCCAAGCTGCACTGCACCGACACCGCGATGCGGGTCACCACCGACGCCGTGCAGGTCCTCGGCGGCTACGGCTACACCGCCGACTTCCCCGCCGAGCGCTACATGCGCGAGGCGAAGGTGCTGCAGATCGTCGAGGGCACCAACCAGATCCAGCGCATGGTCATCGCCCGCCACCTCGCGGGGCCGGAGACGCGCTGAACCGGCCGAAACCCCGCCAGGGCTCCGCGAGCCGGGCCCACTCCGGGTCATGCCGCCCGGGCACGGTGCGGCCCCGGTCCGTCCACGTCCGCATCATCTCGCGGAAGATCGGCGGGTCCGGGAGCTGCGGCCGCGGGACGGTCACGGCCGCCTCGACGGGCGGCGGCACGAACACCTGGCGCTGACGCCCGGTCGTCGAGTACGTGGGGGTCGTCATGCCCGGCCAACGCGCGAACGGGCGGCCGGGTCACCGGCGTGCCGAATAGAGCGTGCGTTCAACGATGCCCCGTGCGGCGGACACCGGCGGGGCGGCGAACGGCGGGGCGGCGAACGGCGAGGGTGGCGGTGCTCCGCCACCCCCGGACCGGCCCGCGCTCAGGCGGCGTCGCGCCGCAACACCGGGAACCGGATCGGACGCGATCCCGGTCCGCCGACGTGCGAGAAGGGCTGGGTCCGCCAGTCGAGTCCCTGAGGGAGCGTCAGCAGCAGGGCCGTGTCCTGCTCCTGGGGTGTGACGGTCTCGTCCGCGGGCCGGGCCTCGGAGGCCCGCCGGCCGGTGCCGGGGCAGACCGTGAGCCCGAACGGGTTCCACGGCGAGGCACACAGGGCGTGCTCCGGCAGGATCTCCTCGTCCGCCAGGAGGGCGATGGGCTGCGAGCAGTCCGGGCACACGACCCGGAACATCTCGAAGGTGTCGTACGCGTCGAAGTCGTCGTCCGGGGTTCCGGGTTCGACGTACTCCGGCTCGGGCGTGACGACGGGCTGCTGCCGCTTGGACGTGGTACGACCAGGGCGCTTAAGACTCTGCATTGGGTTCTCCCCCTCGGGCTGGGCCGTTCAGGCGCTGCGGCCTCGACCACAGCAAGCACTTCCCTCCACCCCTGGGGGGTAATCACGAGAACATCACGGAGACGGCCCAAGTCGTGTGGTCTTCGTCACACGCCGCTCGCGGGTGCCGCCCGTGGCCCCCGCGCGTGGCCGTTCCGGTGTCCGAGGCGATCAAGCGCCCTGTAGGTTCAGCGCCATGGAGGAGCTGGACCGACAGATCGTGCAGCTGCTCGTCAAGGACGGGCGGATGAGCTACACGGACCTGGGCAAGGCCACGGGCCTGTCCACGTCGGCCGTGCACCAGCGGGTGCGACGGCTGGAGCAGCGCGGCGTCATCCGCGGCTACGCGGCGGTGGTCGACCCGGAGGCGGTCGGCCTGCCCATGACCGCGTTCATCTCGGTCAAACCGTTCGACCCCAGCGCCCCCGACGACATCGCGGACCGCCTGGCGGGCGTCCCGGAGATCGAGGCGTGCCACAGCGTCGCGGGCGACGAGAACTACATCCTCAAGGTCCGCGTGGCGACCCCGCACGAACTGGAGGAACTCCTCGCGAGGGTGCGCTCCCTGGCGGGAGTGTCGACCCGCACGACGGTGGTCCTGTCGACGCCGTACGAGGCGCGGCCGCCGCGCATCTGACGGGCCCCGAGCGCGCCGGGGCCCTGCGCACACCTCGACGCGCCCCGAGCGGGACCTGCGTGCCGGGCCGTGCGCGCGGCGCGCGAGACTAAGGGCATGAGTGAACGTACCGCCCCGCCGCCCACCGTCCTGCTCCGTCGTGGAGAGGTGCACAGCCCCGCCGACCCCTTCGCCACCGCGATGGTCGTCGAGCACGGACAGGTCGCCTGGGTGGGTTCCGAGGGTGCCGCCGATGCCTTCGCGGACGGTGTCGACGAGGTGGTCGACCTCGACGGGGCGCTGGTCACCCCGGCGTTCACCGACGCTCACGTGCACACCACCGCCACCGGCCTCGCCCTCACCGGCCTGGACCTGTCCACCGCCGCCTCCCTGGACGACGCCCTCGCCCGGGTGCGGGAGTTCGCCGCAGCCCGCCCGGACGACCGCGTGCTCCTCGGACACGGCTGGGACGCCGCCCGCTGGCCCGGCGGCCGGCCCCCGACGCGCGCGGAGCTTGACGAGGCCACCGCGGGCCGCCCGCTCTACCTGAGCCGGATCGACGTGCACTCCGCCGTCGTCTCCACCGCCCTGCTCGACCTCGTCGCCGGGGGTGTGACCCGCGAAGACCGCCCCCTCACCGGCGACGACCACCACGCGGTGCGCGCCGCCGCCCTGGGCGCCGTCACCCCCGCCCAGCGCACCACCGCCCAACGCGCCGCGCTCGCCCACGCGGCCTCCCTCGGCATCGGCACGGTGCACGAGTGCGGTGGCCCGGAGATCTCGTCCGAGGACGACTTCACCGGCCTGCTGCGCCTGGCCCGCGAGGAGCCCGGCCCGCGCGTCGTCGGCTACTGGGCCGAGCAGGACGTCGCCAAGGCCCGCGAACTGGGCGCGCTCGGCGCGGCGGGCGACCTCTTTGCCGACGGCGCCCTCGGCTCGCACACCGCCTGCCTGCACGAGCCGTACGCCGACGCCGCCCACACCGGCACCGCGCACCTCGACGCGGACGCGGTCGCCGCCCATGTGGTGGCCTGCACCGAGGCGGGCCTCCAGGCGGGCTTCCACGCCATCGGGGACGCCGCCGTGAGCACGGTGGTCGACGGTGTCCGCGCGGCGGCGGAAAAGCTCGGTCCCGCCCGCGTGCGCGCCGCCCGGCACCGCGTCGAACACGCCGAGATGGTCACCCCGGAGACGATCGCCGCGTTCGCCGAGTTCGGTCTCACCGCCTCCGTGCAGCCCGCGTTCGACGCCCTGTGGGGCGGTGAGGACGGCATGTACGCCCAGCGCCTCGGCACGGAGCGCGCCCGCACGCTCAACCCGTTCGCCGCGCTGCTGCGCGCCGGCGTGCCGCTCGCCTTCGGCTCCGACAGCCCGGTCACCCCGCTCGACCCCTGGGGGACCGTCCGGGCGGCGGCCTTCCACCGGACCCCCGAGCACCGCGTCTCCGTCCGCGCGGCCTTCACCGCCCACACCCGCGGCGGCTGGCGGGCCGCCGGACGGGACGACGCGGGCGTCCTGGTGCCCGGCGCCCCCGCCGACTACGCCGTCTGGCGCACCGGCGAACTCGTCGTCCAGGCGCCCGACGACCGGGTGGCCCGCTGGTCCACCGACCCGAGGTCCGGCACCCCCGGCCTGCCCGACCTCACCCCCGGCCGTGACCTGCCCGTCTGCCTCCGCACGGTGGTTGGCGGCCGCACGGTCTTCGTACGGCCGGGCGAGTGATCTGCGCGGGCGGCGCGGCGGTCGATCATGCACCGCGCCCCCGTCGCGCGACCTGCGCATCCTCGCCTCTGACCAGGCATTTGAACCGCGCTGCGCAGGTCGGACGACTGTTGACAGGCGGCCGCAGGGGGCCGGTAGGTTCGGCCGGGTCCACCACCGGACGCCCGACCGGAGACCGTCCGGCCACTCGGGCCGGCGCCGCTGGGTCAGGGACGGTGTGCCGCACCGGGGCACCGTCGCTGGGAGCCAGGCTCAGCGCGGCGCGGGACCGGGGGACGTGTCCGCCGGCAGGGGAGGTGCGACCCCGGGTGGGGCCCGGGCGCTCAGTAGACAACGGCTCCAGGTGATCCGCAGCCGGCGGGTCCCGGGCCGGCCCGAAGGGCGCCGGGCCCCCATCCGCCGTCCGCATGCACCCGGTGGAAGAAGATGTGCCCACCCGATGATCGGGAAACGACACCACCATATGTACGTCCTGTCATGTCACGGCAGGTCGTGCACACTAAGGTGGGATCCTGCGCACAGGACATGAAGGGGCAGCAGTGAACGACGGCGGCGGGACCCTCGCGGCAGGATCCCAGGGGCGGAAATTCGGCCCGCTCGGTACGGCTTTGGTGATCATCCCCACGTACAACGAGGCGGAGAACATCAAGGCGATCGTCGGACGCGTGCGCAAGGCCGTTCCCGAGGCGCACGTCCTCGTGGCCGACGACAACAGCCCCGACGGCACCGGCAAGCTCGCCGACGAACTGGCCGCCGAGGACGACCACGTCCAGGTGCTGCACCGCAAGGGCAAGGAAGGCCTCGGAGCCGCCTACCTGGCGGGCTTCCGCTGGGGCCTGGAGCACGGCTACGGCGTACTGGTCGAGATGGACGCCGACGGCTCCCACCAGCCCGAGGAGCTGCCCCGGCTGCTCACCGCCCTCAAGGCCGCCGACCTGGTGCTCGGCTCGCGCTGGGTGCCCGGCGGCCGGGTGGTCAACTGGCCGAAGTCGCGCGAGTTCATCTCCCGCGGCGGCAGTTTCTACTCGCGTATGGCGCTCGACCTGCCGCTGCGTGACATCACCGGCGGCTTCCGCGCGTTCCGCCGCGAGACGCTGGAGGGCCTCGGCCTCGAAGAGGTCGCCTCCCAGGGCTACTGCTTCCAGGTCGACCTCGCCCGCCGCGCGGTGAAGGCCGGCTACCACGTCGTCGAGGTGCCCATCACCTTCGTGGAGCGCGAACTCGGCGACTCCAAGATGAGCAAGGACATCCTCGTCGAGGCGCTGTGGCGGGTCACCGCGTGGGGCGTGGGGGAGAGGGTCGGCAAGGTCCTCGGCCGCGACGACGACAACAAGCCCGGCAGGCCCCGCGCGGGCAAGGCCGTCCCGGTCGAGGAGACGACGGCGGACACCGGGCGCTCCGAGCCGTAGACCCGGGCCCCGGGGTCCATGGGCCCGCTTATCCCGTGCTGAGCCGGGCCCAGGCACACTGGGGGTATGACGACTGGTGCCCACAGCCCGTATCCCGCCCGGCCCCGGCGCTCCCGGCTGCGCACGCTGCTGCCGCTCGGTGTCGCCGTATGGCTCGTACTGGAGATCTGGCTGCTGACCCTCGTCGCCGGGGCGTCCAACGGGCTGGTGGTCTTCCTGATCCTGCTGGCCGGCGTCGTCCTCGGCTCGTACGTGATCAAACGGGCGGGCCGCCGCGCGTTCAAGAACCTCACCGAGACCGTGCAACAGCAGCAGGGCGGCGGACCGGTGACCCCGGGCGCCCGGTCCGACAGCGAGGGAAACGGGCTCACGATGCTGGGCGGTCTGCTGATCGTCCTGCCGGGTCCGATCTCCGACGTGCTGGGGCTGCTCCTGCTCGTGCCGCCGGTCCAGAAGGCCGTCGGCCGCTACGCGGAGCGCACCTTCGAGCGCAAGCTCCGTGAGGCCGCCGCGCAGAGCCCGTTGGGGGACGCCTTCACCCAGGCCCGTATGCACCACCCCGACGGCAAGGTGGTCCAGGGCGAGGTCATCAGGGACGAGCCCGGAAGCAGCCAGGGGGACACCGCGCGCGGGCCGCGGCCTCCGCTGACGAAGTAGGGGAACCCGGACGCGCGTCCGGGCACACGGACAGGACCGAGGGCGCCGTACCTGTACGGCGCCCTCGGTCCTGTCGCTGTGCGTCCGGGCGGGCTCCCGCCGGGATCAGGCCGACTTGCGGCTGTCCCGCGGATGCACCGCGATGTTCATCGCACCGGAACGCAGAACGGCGAGACGCTCCTCGAGGACCTCTTCGAGCTCCTCACGGGTGCGCCGCTCCATCAGCATGTCCCAGTGCGTACGCGCAGGCTTGGCCTTCTTCTCCTCCGGACCGTCTCCGTCCACCAGGAGTGCCTGGGCACCGCAGACCTTGCACTCCCACTCCGGCGGGATCTCCGCCTCGACCGAGAAGGGCATCTCGAAGCGGTGCCCCTTCTCGCATGCGTACTCCACGGCCTGGCGGGGGGCCAGGTCGATGCCGCGGTCCGTCTCGTAGCTGGTCACCACGAGGCGCGTGCCGCGAAGAGCTCGCTCACTCATGAATCGTGCCTCCCGGGCTTGTCGCCCACAGGACAGGTGTCGCTGTCGTCGTCATCCGGTCAACGTCCGGTCGGCGGTAAAGATTCCCGTTCCGAGTCCCGTTCCGGGTCATGTGTCGCCGTCGTGGCCGCAGCCTTTGTCAACCAGTGCAGTACCCACCGACGCCCGGTTTGTCACATCTGGTCACAGATGTCACACAGCGGTTCGGCATCTTTGACGCGCAGTAACGGTACGCCTGGCAGGCCAAACGCGTACACTACCGCCCTTTCGCGTCGAGCGCTAAATCCGCTGGGGCACCGGGTTGCCCGCGTCGGCGATCGCCCTGCGTACGGGTACCCGCGCGAGCAGGACGAATCCCAGGACGAAGAACCCCACCAGGGAGACGATCGCGTCCCGGTAGCTGCCCGTGAGCTGGTACGTCAGACCGAACAGCAGCGGTCCGAGCCAGCTCAGCCCCCGGTCGCTGATCTCGTACGCCGAGAAGTACTCGGCCTCCTTGCCGGGCGGGACCAGATGGGAGAAGAGGGAGCGGGACAGTGCCTGGCTGCCGCCGAGGACCAGGCCGATCCCGGCGGCCAGCACGAAGAACCAGCCGGGCGCGCCGGCGGGCAGGAAGTAGCCGGCGGCCAGCGTCACCGTCCAGGCGCCCAGCGAGCCGAGGATCGTGCGCTTCGCCCCGTACCGCCGGGCGAGCCGGCCCAGCAGCAGCGCGCCCGCCACCGCCAGCACCTGCACCAGCAGCACGGCCACGATCAACGTCGACTGTCCCAGCCCCAGCTCTTTCGAGCCGTACACGGAGGCCTGGGAGATCACCGTCTGGATGCCGTCGTTGTAGACCAGGTACGCCAGCAGGAACGCGAGCGTGAGCGGGTGCCGGCGCATGTCGCGGACCGTCGCCGCCAGCTGCCGGAACCCCGGCAGGGCCGCCTCGCGCGCGGGGGTGCGGCGGTCCCGCAGCCGGCGCAGGGGTATCAGGGCGAACGCGCCCCACCACAGCCCGGCCGACGCCAGGCAGATCCGCACCGCCATGCCCTCGGACACGCCGAAGCTGTCGTGCCCCGTGTAGAGGACGAGGTTCGCCACCAGCACCAGCGCGCCCGCCGCGTAGCCGAAGGCCCATCCGCGCGAGGAGACGGCGTCGCGCTCCTCCGGCGGCGCGATCTGCGGCAGGTAGGAGTTGTAGAGCATCATCGCGACCGACTGCGCGGCATTCGCCACCACCAGCAGCAGACCGCCCAGCAGATAGCGGTCGCCGTCGAGGAAGAACATCCCCGCGGTGGCCGCCGCGCCCGTGTACGCGGCCGCAGCGAGCAGCGGCTTCTTGCGCCCGGTCCGGTCGGCGGCGGCCCCCACCAGCGGCATCACCAGCACCGCCACGACCACCGACAGGGACACGGCGTACGCGAAGAAGGAGCCCGCGCGCACGGGTACACCCAGCGGATGCACGAACCCTTCCGCGTCCGCCGCGGCCTCGGCGACCGTGGTCAGGTACGGGCCGAGGAACACGGTGACGACGGATGTCGAGTAGACCGAGCAGGCCCAGTCGTAGAAGTACCAGCCGCGCTGCTCGCGCCGCCGTCCGGCGCTGTCGTCCGCCGCCGGTGACCGCACGGTGTCGATGTCCACCCGTGCCCTCGCTTCCCCGTGTGCGCGCCGAGGCGACGGGGGCTGCGGGGGTCTCAGACCCAGGTGCCGCGGTCCTCCATGACCTTGCGCAGTATGTCGATGTGATCGGTCATGATGCCATCCACCCCCAGGTCGAGGAGCCGGTGGATGCGCTGCGGTTCGTTCACCGTCCACACGTGGACCTGGAGCCCGCGCGCGTGGGCCGTCCTCACGAACCGCTCGTCGACCACGCGGACGCCCGACTGCTCCTCGGGCACCTGGGCGGCGACGGCCGACCGGCGCGGCGACGCCGGCAGGCCCCAGGACCGCAGCCGCAGGCCGAGCACGCCCCGGGTGCCGAACGACGTGGCGAGCCGTGGCCCGGCCAGCCGCTGGGCGCGCACCACGCGCGCCTCCGAGAACGAGCCGACGCAGATCCGGTCCCAGGCGCCCGTGCGCCCGACGAGCTCCAGCAGGGGGAGCAGCGCGGGTCCGGCCTTCACGTCCACGTTCCAGCGGACCTCGGGGAAGGTCTCCAGCAGCTCCTCGAACAACGGGACCGGCTCCCGGCCGGCCACCCGCGCCCGCGCCACCTCCGCCCAGGGCAGGTCGGCGATCCGGCCCGCGCCGTCCGTCACCCGGTCCAGGGTGGAGTCGTGGAAGGCGACGAGCCGGCCGTCGCGCGTGGCGTGGACGTCGGTCTCGATGTACCGGTAGCCCGCCTCGACGGCGCGCCGGAACTGCCGGACGGTGTTCTCGAGACCGTCGGCGGCCCCGCCCCGGTGGGCGAAGGCGAGCGGTCCCGGATGGTCGAGGTAGGGATGGCGGATCCGAGGGGTCACGACCGCAGTATCGCCCGCCGGGGTGTCCGCCCCGCAACGACGGTGCTGCCCTCTTCCGGGACGGGGACGGCGAAGACGCGCAGGAACAGCTGGGCGAGCGGACCGATGGTCACCGCGTACAGCAGGGTGCCGACGCCGACCGTGCCGCCCAGCACGAAGCCGGTGGCCACCACGGTGATCTCGATGGCCGTACGGACCAGACGCACCGACACGCCCGTGCGCCGGTTCAGCCCCGTCATCAGCCCGTCGCGTGGACCGGGACCGAACCGGGCCGCGATGTAGAGGCCGGTCGCCGCGCCGTTCAGCACGATCCCCGACGCCATCAGCGCCACCCTGACGGCCATGCCGTGCGCGTCCGGCACCACGGCCAGGGTCGCGTCCATCGCCACGCCGATCACCAGCACGTTGGAGACGGTGCCGAGCCCTGGCCGCTGCCGCAGCGGGATCCACAGCAGCAGGACCAGCGCGCCCACCGCGGTCAGCACCACGCCCATGGACAAGCCGGTGCGCTCGGACAGGCCCTGGTGCAGGACGTTCCACGGTTCGAGCCCCAGCCCGGACCGCACCAGAAGCGCCGAACTCGCCCCGTACAGGGCCAGGCCCGCGTAGAGCTGGAACAGCCGCCGCACGACATGGCGCTCGCCGAGCGCGTTTCTGGCCAAAAGGTGCCCCCCTGTGGTGGAAGTGGACCGATGCGTGCCACCCTGGAGCCTGACTGGTCATGCCATCCATGGCCAATCCGGGGAAGGTGGACTGAATCATATGGCGCAGTGGACTTCCGCAGTGGGTGCCGCACAGCTGGCCCGGCTGCTCGGCTCCCAGCAGGACCGCCCGGCGGGGCCCGGCACCCGGCGTCCGCCCGCCTACCGCGCCCTCGCCGACGGCATCCGGCTGCTGGTGCTCGAAGGGCGCGTGCCGGTCGCCGCGCGGCTGCCCGCCGAGCGGGAACTGGCCCTCGCCCTGTCCGTGAGCCGCACCACCGTCGCCGCCGCCTACGAGGCGCTGCGCGGCGAGGGCTTCCTCGAGTCACGGCGCGGCGCCGGAAGCTGGACCGCCGTCCCGGCAGGCAACCCGGTGCCGGCACGGGGCCTGGAGCCGCTGCCGCCCGAGGCGCTCGGCTCCATGATCGACCTGGGCTGCGCCGCCCTGCCCGCCCCCGAGCCGTGGCTCACCCGCGCCGTCCAGGGCGCGCTGGAGGAGCTGCCGCCGTACGCGCACACCCACGGCGACTACCCGGCGGGGCTGCCCGCGCTGCGCGCGATGATCGCCGACCGCTACACCCAGCGGGGCATCGCCACCATGCCCGAGCAGATCATGGTCACCACCGGCGCGATGGGCGCCATCGACGCCATCTGCCATCTCTTCGGCGGACGCGGCGAGCGCATCGCCGTGGAATCGCCCTCCTACGCCAACATCCTCCAGCTGATGCGCGAGGCCGGCGCCCGGCTGGTCCCCGTCGCCATGGCCGAGGGCCTGACGGGGTGGGACCTCGACCGCTGGCGCCAGGTGCTGCGCGAGGCCGCGCCTCGCATCGCCTACGTCGTCGCCGACTTCCACAACCCCACCGGGGCGCTCGCCGACGAAGACCAGCGGCGCAGGCTCGTCGACGCGGCCCGCTCGGCGGGGACGGTGCTGGTCGCCGACGAGACGATGAGCGAGCTGTGGCTCGACGAGGACGTGGAGATGCCGCGGCCGGTGTGCGGGTTCGATCCGGCGGGGTCCACCGTGATCACCGTCGGCTCGGCGAGCAAAGCCTTCTGGGCGGGGATGCGGATCGGGTGGGTGCGGGCCGCACCCGACGTGATCCGCAGCCTGGTCGCGGCGCGCGCCTATGCCGACCTGGGGACGCCGGTCCTGGAGCAGTTGGCCGTGAACTGGCTGTTCGGAACGGGCGGCTGGGAGGAGGCGGTCGAACTGCGCCGTACGCAGGCCCGGCAGAACCGGGACGAACTGGTGAGCGCGGTGCGGCGGGAGCTGCCCGGCTGGGAGTTCGAGGTGCCCCGCGGGGGCCTCACCCTCTGGGTCCGCACGGGCGGCCTGTCCGGGTCCCGGCTCGCCGAGGCGGGGGAGCGGGTGGGGGTACGCGTCCCGTCCGGGCCCCGCTTCGGGGTGGACGGCGCCTTCGAGGGCTACGTCCGGCTGCCGTTCACGGTGGGAGGCGCGGTCGCCGAGGAAGCGGCGGTGCGCCTGGCGGCGGCGGCGCGGATCGTGGAAACGGGGGGAACGACGGGCGGGGAGGCCCCACGCACCTTCGTCGCGTGAGGACGACGCCCTTGGGGAGCGCGGGGAACTGCCCGCTCAGCGCCGGGCGGGCCGCGTTGGCCGCAGGTACGGCACTGTCGGCGAGGCCCGCCGAGAGGGTGCCGCCTGCGCCCACCCGTGCCGCCCTGCGGCACGACTGCCCGCAGGGTGTCAGGGGCGCGGGGAACTGCGCGCTCAGCCCTCGGCGGGCCGCACCCGGCGTACGACGATGCGCGGCAATCCGTTGGCCGCAGGTACGGCGCTGCTGAGGAGGCGGCCCGCCGAGAGGGTGCGGCCTGCGCCCACCCGTGCCGCCCTGCGGCACGACTGCCCGCAGGGCGTCAGGGGCGCGGGGAACTGCGCGATCTGCCGCGGGCGGCCCGCAGCCGGGGTCAGGAGGACGGCTCCGCCACCGCCGCGCCCCCCGGGGCCGCCGGCTCCGACACCTCCGTGTCCGTCGCCAGCGCGGCCGCCGCAGCCACCTTCTCCGTCGCCGCCTTGTCCAACCGCACAGCCTCCGGCACCGGACCCGGCTCCTCGTCCGCCGGCGTCGTGCGGGGCGGGAGGAGGTCGAGGACCGCCTGGCGGTGCGCCTCGCTGGTCGCGTCGTCGTAGGGGTCCGGGGTCGCCGGCACCTGGAGCCGGTGCACAGGGCCGGTGCCCAGCCGCGCGTACCCGCGCCCGGGCGGCATCTGATCCACCCGCGTGGTGTGCGGCGGCGCGCCCAGAACGGTCTCCAGCTGCTCGGCCGTCGCAGGCCCCAGCACCACCCGCGCCCTCGTGTGCTGCCGTACCGGCGCACTCAGCGCGTCGAGCCCGTCGAACTGCTCCGCCACCACCACGGTCACGTTCGCGGCACGCCCGTGCCGGAGCGGGGCCTGGAGGAGGGACTGCGGATCCGTGCCGTCGTCCGCCGCGGCCAGATGGGTGAAGACGCTCGGCCGGTCGAGCAGCAGCCACAGCGGCCGCTTGGTGTCCTCGGGCGGCGGGTCACCCGCCTGGTGCGCCTTGCCCGCCGCGGCCATCCGCCGCTCCGTCTCGGCGGCCGCCCACTCCAGGCTCGTCACCGCCCCCGACAGGGCGCACTCGACGGCGAGCACGCCGTCCCGGCCGGTGAGGCAGGCGTACTCGCCGGTCCCGCCGCCGTCGACGATCACCACGTCGCCGTGGTGCAGCGCCTGGAGGGCGATGGACCGCAGCAGCGTCGACGTGCCGCTGCCCGGCTGGCCGACGGCGAGCAGATGCGGCTCGGTGGAGCGGACGCCGGTGCGCCAGACGACCGGCGGGACGTCGGTCCGCTCCTCGCCGTGCGCGCCGTGCGTGAGCGGCAGCGTCCGCTGCACGCGCGTGGGGTCGGTGAAGCCGAGCACCGTCTCGCCGGGAGCCGTGACGAACGGCTGGGCGGCGATGTCGGTGGGCAGCGGGGCGAGGACGCGGACCGTGAGCTGGTTGGCCTCCTCGTCCCACGAGAAGTGGTACTCCCGGCCGCGTCCGCACTTGGCGCCGAGCAGATGCTCGATCCGCGTCCGGGACTCGGGTTCGGCGTCGGTGAAGTAGGCCGGGTAGGAGATCATCAGGTGCGCGAGACGGCCGTCGCCGTCGAACTCGTACTCGGAGAAGACCTTCCCCCAGTCGCCGCCGCGGGCGTACAGCGGCTCGGGGTCGTCGCTCGCCGAGAAGTACGGCACCAGGGCCTCGTACAGCGACTGCAGACGCTGGAGCTGGCCGGGGGCGGGTCCGGCGGGGGCCGCGGGCGTGCGGTCCCGCCCGTGCCAGGCCGCCGCCGCCATCAGGGCGACGACGGCGAGCAGCGGGCCGTACGGCGCGAGCGCCACGGCCAGCAGCACCGCCGCCACACCGAAGAGCAGCGCGCCGCGCCGGTCCTTGGGTGTGTCGACCCACCTGCGCCGTCCGGCCGAGGCCAGCCGGCGCAGCCCGCGCGTGATGGTGATCAGCGGGTGGAGGACGTCCGTGGCGCTGTCGGCCGCAGTCCTGGCCAGCTCCCGGCTCCGGGCGAGCTGGGCGCTTCCGTTGCTGAGGATGCGGGGAAGGGGACGCCGGGCCACTACGGTCTCCAGAGGGTGCGTACGGGCGGGCGGGGCGTGGTCGGCCGGGTCAGAACTTGAACCCGCCCAGGAGGCCGGCGAGGCTCTCGCCGCCCGCCTTGATGCTCGGCGCGATGGCCGTGCTGGCCAGATAGAAGCCGAACAGCATCGCCACCAGCGCGTGGGACAGCTTCAGTCCGTCCTTGCGGAAGAAGATGAAGACGACGATGCCGAGCAGCACCACGCATGAGATCGAGATGATCATGTGAGTTCTCCTGGTTCACGGGGACAGTCACCATGAGTACTTCCCTGATCACAGAATGTATCTATACGATAAAAGGTGCAACTGGGTGGATATCCGCCCCGAACGCCGCGCGGTGTCCGCGGTGATCATTACCTCGGCCGTGTCGGCTCATGTGCCGCCCGAGCCAGTACCCTGGCGATTCACCCGTACGGCTGCCCCACGTGCAGGCGTACACCCTGTTCCCGATGCGTGTAACCGTGTGCAGTGAGAGGCGGTCCGGCGATGAGTGAAGCCCCCGACCCCGAGGTCGTGGAGCTCGCGACCAAGATCTTCGACCTGGCCCGGCGCGGCCGCACCGAGGAACTCGTGGCCTACGTCGACGCGGGCGTCCCCGCCGACCTCACCAACGACCGCGGCGACTCGCTCGTGATGCTCGCCGCCTACCACGGCCACGCCGAGGCGGTGCGCGCCCTGCTGGCCCGTGGCGCCGACGCCGACCGCGTCAACGACCGCGGCCAGACGCCACTCGCGGGAGCGGTCTTCAAGGGCGGGACGGATGTCGTCAAGGCGCTCCTCGAGGGCGGCGCCGACCCCTCCGCGGGCACCCCGTCGGCCGTCGACACGGCCAGGATGTTCGCCCGCACGGAGCTGCTCGAGCTGTTCGACAAGAACTGAGCGACTCCGCTCCGACCAGCGACGACACCAAAAACGGGGGAGGCGGTACAGGGCCGCCGAAATACGGTCGCGGCAGATGTGACCGGCGGGTCATCATGACGACGTGATTCACGGACGCGACGGCTGGGCAGGTGTTGCCGCACCGCGCGGGCCGTGAGCGGCCCGCATGGGCCACCGACGAGAGGCAGAGAGAGATGGTCTACAACAAGCAGGAAACGGCGGGCGCCCCGACGTGTTGTCACGCGGCCAGGTGATCCACACTCCCGGTTGCGTCGACGCTTGATGTGAGGCTGTTTCCCATGTTCGATCCGGTCATAGCGCCCAGCGGTACGCTGCTCGGCCTGCTCCAGCGGGGCCGCGGCGACGGCACACTGCACGCGCTCACCGCCCCGCGCTCCGAGGCGCTCGCGGCGCTGAACCACTGTGTGCTGCGCGACCCGCGCCACGACTGGCAGGTGGAGAACCGCTCCCTGTACTACGCCCGCCTCTACCTCGACCTGCACGGCGGACTCGAGGCGATCGAGGCGCACCTCTTCGACCCCGAGGACGTCCTCGACACCGACGAGTCACGCACCGGGCTCGCCCTCGCCGTGCTGGGCCACCTCGCCTCCTACGGCAGGCAGGACGCCCTGCACCTGTTGCGCAGGTACGCCGCCCAGGGCGCCAACTGGGCCTGGGCCCTCGACGAACTCGCCCTGCGCGACGACGACGCCGGCCTGCGCTCCCTCGCCGCCCCGGTGCTCGCGCGCTTCTCCACCGACGCCGAGGGCGAGGCCGAACTGGCCGCGACCGTGCGGGACGCCTTCGAACCCCGTCCCTGGCGGTTGTGGGCGGACGATCCGCGCCCCGCCGTCGCCGCACGCGTACGCGCCGCCCAGGAGGCCGGCTCCTTCGACCGCTGGCAACGGCAGATGCGGCCCACCGGGCCACGCCCCGGCTGGAGCGTCCAGGCGGTGTTCGACTGGGCTCAGCAGGGCATGGACCGTGGCGCCGCCCTCCATGTGCCGGCCGCCCGCTGCCTCACCGCCGTGGCGGGCCCCGAGGATCGCCCGGAGATCGTCCGGGCGGCCCGGGACGGCTCCGACGGGGCCCGCTGCACAGCCTTGCGCTATCTCGCCGACACCGCCGATCCCGACGCCCTCGACCTGATCGAGGCCGCCGCGGCCAACGGCTCGACGGCCGTCGTGGACGCCGCAGTCGACGCTTTCGAACGCATGCGCAGTGTGGCCGCCGTCGACCGGGCGCGGGGCTGGGCCCGCCGGCCCGACGCGCTCGGCGAGGCCGCCGCCCGCGTCCTCGCCTGCCGGGGCGGCACACGCGACCGTGACCTCGTCCTCGCGGCGCTCCGTGAGGCCGTACGGGGCGAAGGCCCCGACGCGACGACCCTGTGGACCCTCGTCGACGGCGCCGGACGCCTCGGCATCGCCTGTGCCGCACCCGTCCTGAGGCACGTCTACCGCGAGACCGCCTCCTCCCACCTCCGCGGCCGCGCCGCCCGCGCCCTCGCCGCCACCGACCCGTCCTTCGCCACGGGCTTCGCCGTCGAGTGTCTCTGGGACTGCGAGGAGACCACCCGCGAGATCGCGGCGCGCCATGCCGAGACGGGGGACGCGCGTGTGGTGGACCGCCTCCGCCGCCTGGCCGCCGACCCGGCGGAAGAGGCGGAAGTACAGACGGCTGTCCGCAGCAGGATCGGCCCCGAAGGCACGGCTGTGTGACCCCGGGGCCACGCCCCGGGCCCCGCTCCACGAACGCCGGAGGGGCTGTCCGGCCCGTCCGGCGTTCGAGGACGAGGCCCGCCGGGGCCGACAAGGGGGGCCGGGGGCGCAGCCCTCAGGAACCTCGGCAACCGCGCGCCCGCGCGGAGACGAACCGCACAGCCGTCCCCGGCCGAGCCTGAGCCGCCGCAGGCAGATCATCCGCGTGCACCACGCCGATCACCGGATACCCCCCGGTCGTCGGATGATCGGCAAGGAAAATCACCGGCGTCCCTGCCGGAGGCACCTGCACCGACCCCAGCACCATCCCCTCACTCGGCAATTCCTCCTTCCGCGCCCGCTCCAGCACCGGCCCCGTCGTCCGCAACCCGATGCGGTTGCTCGCCGGCGAGACGCGGAACACGCCGGACAGGAACCGCCGCACCGCCCCCGCCGTGAACCAGTCGTCCCGCGGCCCGAGAGAGACCCGCAGCACCAGTTCGGACGGCGGTCCGGCCTGCGGAGCCACGTCCACGCGCGCGTCCACCCCCGTCGGCGCCCCGAGCGGCAGGACCGCCCCGTCCGTCAGCGGCGCCGGCCCCAGCCCGGACAGCAGGTCCGTGGACCGACTCCCGAGCACCGGCTCGACGGCCACCCCGCCGGACACGGCGACGTAGGCCCGTACCCCGAGCACCGCGGGCCCGACGTCCAGCACGGCCCCCGCCCGCACCCGCACCGGCGCGCCCCAGGCCGCGGGGCGGCCGTCCACCGTCACCCGGCACGGCGCTCCGGTGACCGCGACCGTGACGGCGGACCGCGGCCGCAGGGAACAGCCGTCGAGGGTGGTCTCCAGGACGGCCGCGTCCGGCCCGTTGCCCACCAGGCGGTTCGCGAGCGCGGCGGCAGGCCCGTCCAGCGCGCCGGAGCGGGGGACGCCCAGGTGGGCATGACCGGGCCGGCCGCGGTCCTGAACGGTCGTCAGGGCGCCCGCCCGGACGACGGAGAGCGCGCGGTCCGTCATGTCGCCGGCCCCTTCGAGGCCACCGGGACGAACCGCACGCGCGTGCCCGGCGAGAGCAGCGCGGCCGGCTCCCGGGTGTGGTCCCACAGCACGACGTCCGTGGTGCCGATGAGCTGCCACCCGCCGGGGGAGGAGCGCGGATAGACGCCCGTGTACGGCCCGGCGAGAGCCACCGAGCCCGCCGGGACCGACGTACGCGGGGCGGACCGGCGGGGGACCTCATAGCGGGCGGGGAGGCCCGTGAGGTAACCGAAGCCGGGGGCGAAACCGCAGAAGGCCACCCGGAACTCGGCGTCCGCGTGGATCCGCGCCACCTCGCCCTCCGCGACACCCCAGTGCGCCGCCACGTCGGCCAGGTCCGGACCGTCGTACCGCACCGGTATCTCGACCGTCCCGGCCGCGCGCGGCGGCACGGGCGGCACCGGACGTGAGGTGAGTTCGGCGGCCAGGCGAGCGGGATCGGGCAGACCGTCGAGCAGCACCGTGCGCGCGCCCGGGACGATCTCACGGGCCGTCAGGGACCCCTCCGCGCGGCGGCGCAGCAGGTCCGCCAGGAGCGCCTGGGCATCCTCGCCCGGGGCGACCTCGACGAGCAGCGCGTCCGCGCCGACGGGCAGCGTCCTCATGCGAACGCCTCCACGCGGATCCCCGCCGCCTCCAGCGCGTCCCGCACCTGCCGTGCCAGGTCCACCGCGCCCGGGGTGTCGCCGTGCAGACACAGTGAGCGGGCCCTCATCTCGATGCGGCGCCCCGAGAGCGCCACGACCTCACCGCCGCGGGCCAGCTCCACCGAGCGCCGCAGTACGGCCTCCGGGTCGGTGACCAGGGCGCCCTCCTGACCGCGTGCCACCAGCGTGCCCTCGTCGGTGTACGCACGGTCAGCGAACGCCTCCTCGACCGCGGGGAGCCCCGCCTTCGCGGCCAGCTCCAGCAGCCGTGAGCCGGGCAGGCCGAGCACGGGCAGCGTGGGGTCGGCGAGGAGCACCCCGTCGAGCACCGCGCGCGCCTGCTCCTCGTCGCGCACCACCCGGTTGTAGAGCGCGCCGTGCGGCTTGACGTATGCGACGCGGGTCCCCGCCGCTCGGGCGAACACCTCCAGGGCGCCGATCTGGTACGCCACCTCGGCCGTCAGCTCGGCGGGCGGCACGTCCATCGCCCGCCGGCCGAACCCCGCCAGGTCCCGGTAGGAGACCTGGGCGCCGATCCGCACCCCGCGTGCGGCGGCGAGTTCGCACACCCGTCGCATGGTGGGCGCGTCCCCCGCGTGGAAGCCGCAGGCCACGTTGGCGCTGGTCACCACCGACAGCAGCCGCTCGTCGTCGGTGAGCGTCCAGCGGCCGAAGCCCTCGCCGAGGTCGGCGTTCAGATCGATCGAGATCATGGGTCCTTCGTTTCTTCGTGCGGGTGAGGGCGCCGGTCAGAACACGCGGAACTGCTCGTCGCGGGCGTCGCCGACGAACATTCGGCCCGGCGCGTGGGTGAGGGCGAACGGCGGCCGGGACGCCATGACCGCGGCCTGCGGGGTGACCCCGCACGCCCAGAACACCGGGATGTCGTCCGGGGCGAGCTCCACCCGGTCGCCGAAGTCGGGACGGTCCAGGTCCTCGACGCCGAGTGCGGACGGGTCGCCGCAGTGCACCGGGGCGCCGTGCACAGCGGGCATCAGACTGCTCTCCCGGATGGCCGCGTCGAGGTGCTCCGGCGGCACCGGACGCATCGACACCACCATCGGGCCGCTCAGCCGCCCCGCCGGACGGCACTGCCACGTCGTCCGGTACATCGGGACGTTCCGGCCCTGCTCGACATGGCGCAGCGGCACCCCGGCCGCAGCGAGCGCCCACTCGAAGGTGAAGCTGCAGCCGATGAGGAACGACACCAGGTCGTCCCGCCAGTAGGCCCGTACGTCCGTCGGCTCGTCCACCAGTTCGCCGTCCTCCCACACCCGGTAGCGCGGCAGATCGGTGCGCAGGTCGGCGTCGGAGGCGAGCACCGTGGACGTCGAACCGGCGTCGGTGACGTCGAGGAGGGGGCACGCGCGGGGATTGCGCTGGCAGAACAGCAGCATGTCGTACGCCCAGTCCGCGGGCACGGAGACGAGATTGGCCTGGGCGTACCCGGCGGCCACGCCGGCCGTGGGGATCGCCAGGCCCTCCCGGAAGCGGGCGCGGGCCGTCCGCGGGCTCCACGCGCGCGTGGTGTCGTCCGCGAGGACCACGGGGCGGTCGTCCACGGCGGTGCGGGCGCCGTCGTCGAAGGGGGTGGTCACTCGAGCTCCTTTCCGCGCGTCTCCGGCAGCCCGAGCAGCGCGAGCGCGGCCAGGCCGTAGCCGATCGCGCCGAAGACCAGGGCGCCGCCGACGCCCCAGCTGTCGGCGAGGAAGCCGACGGTGGTGGGGAAGACGGCGCCGACGGCGCGGCCGGTGTTGTAGGTGAAACCCTGTCCGGTGCCGCGCACGGCCGTGGGGTACAGCTCGCTCAGGTAGGAGCCGAAGCCGCTGAAGATGGCCGACATGCAGAACCCGAGCGGGAACCCGAGCACCAGGACCAGGGTGTTGGCGCCGCTGGGGATGTTCGTGTACGCGACGATGCACACCGCCGACAGGAGGGCGAACAGCCAGATGTTGCGCCGCCGGCCCAGGAGGTCGGTGAGGTAACCGCCCGTCAGATAGCCGAGGAACGCGCCCGATATGAGGAACGTGAGGTAGCCGCCGGTGCCCACGACCGACAGGTCCCGCTCGGTCTTGAGGTAG
The DNA here is from genome assembly GCF_022696125.1 of Streptomyces sp. GB4-14. NCBI lineage: Bacteria > Bacillati > Actinomycetota > Actinomycetes > Kitasatosporales > Streptomycetaceae > Streptomyces > Streptomyces sp. GB4-14. The sequence continues at coordinate 5,688,531 of NZ_RZHO01000002.1, forward strand.
GTCGGCACCCAGGTGGCGAGGGTGTAGTAGCCGCCCTGCACGCCGGTGGAGAGCAGCACGGCGAACACGGTGGTGCGCAGCAGCCCGGGGGAGCCCGCACGGGACGGCCGGAAGATCGCCGCGAACGATCCCTTGCTCGCGCTCTCCTCGCGCGCGGCGGCCGCCTCCGGCGCGTCCTGCACGCTGCGCCGCACCCACACCACGAGCAGTGCGGGCAGCGCGCCGGTCCAGAACATCACGCGCCAGGCCAGGTCGCCGTCGACCAGCGAGAAGACCGCCGTGTAGACGATCACGGCCAGGGCCCAGCCCACGGCCCACGCGCTCTGCACCGCGCCGAGTGTGCGGCCCCGGTGCTTGGCGCCGGCGTACTCGGCGACCAGGATCGCGCCGACCGCCCACTCGCCGCCGAAGCCGAGGCCCTGGAGGGCACGGAAGACCAGCAGTGTCTCGTAGTTGGGGGCGAAGCCGCACGCCACGGTGAACACCGCGTAGGTGATCACGGTCAGCAGCAGTGCCTCGACCCGGCCGATGCGGTCCGCGAGGACGCCCGCGAGGGCGCCGCCGACGGCCGAGACGATGAGGGTCACGGTGGTCAGCAGTCCGGTCTGACCGCTGTTCAGGCCGAAGTAGGCGGACAGCGCCACCATCGTCAGCGGCAGCGTGAAGTAGTCGTACGAATCCAGGGCATAGCCGCCGAAAGCTCCGCCGAAGGCGCGGCGGCCGCGTGGGCCGAGCGCGCGCAGCCAGCCGAACGCCCCGTCCTCGGAAGGGGGTTCGGGCTTGACGGGGCGTGGGGTTCCGGTCAGGGCGTCTGACGGAGGAGGGGTCGTGCTCATGGGCACCTCGCAGAGGGGGGACGGCGGTGCAAGGAAGGGTGAGCCGTGCCGATGCCTCAGCAAGGTAGAGGATCGTTGAACGATCCTTCAATACCCATGTTGTCTCGTCCTTCCGGGTGCGCTTGAATTCCGGCATGGCAGAGCAGACGAGCGGACTGGCCGACGACCGTGCCCTGCTGGGCAGGACCAGCACCGCCGAGCGCGTCGCGGACATCCTCAGGAGCCGCATCGCCGAAGGGTTCTTCCCGCCCGGCACCCGGCTCTCGGAGGACAGCATCGGCGGCGCCCTCGGGGTGTCCCGCAACACGCTCCGCGAGGCGTTCCGGCTGCTCACGCACGAACGGCTGCTCGTCCACGAGCTCAACCGGGGCGTGTTCGTACGGGTGCTGACCGTCGAGGACGTCGAGGACATCTACCGCACCCGCCGGCTCGTCGAATGCGCCGTCGTACGAGGACTCGGCGAGCCGCCCTACGCCCTCGACGGGCTCGTCCAGGCGGTCGAGAAGGGGCGGCGGGCGGCCCGCGAAGGTGACTGGAAAGCAGTGGGTACGGCCAACATCCACTTCCACCAGGAACTGGTCGCCCTCGCCTCCGGCGAGCGCACCGCCGAGCTGATGCGCAGCGTGTTCGCCGAACTTCGGCTCGCCTTCCACGTGGTGGACGAGCCGCAGCGGCTACACGAACCGTACATCGCACGAAATGTCGAGATTCTCCAGGCTCTTGAGGCGGGCGACCGGGACGCGGCCGAACGCCTGCTCGCCGCCTATCTCGACGTGTCGCTGGAACGGGTGGTGGAGGTCTACCGGCGCCGGGTGGGCGAAGGGGACTAGGCCCGCACGGCAACCCGTCCCCGCAGGCGGTCCGCAGGTCGGGCGCCGGGGCGCAACTGCCTCGTTTGGGCCGTTGTCGGACCGAGGACCTAGTCTGTGCACCGTGACTTCGCCTGCATCGACGGACAGCGTTCCGCCCCAGCTCAGCGCGGGGCCGCGCCCCGCGCCGGGCCCGGCCGCCGACGAAGGGCTGGCGCGGCGGCTGCGCGCGCTCGCGTGCACCGCGCCGCTGCACGACCTGGACACCCGCAAGGCCAATCTCGCGGGCGAGTACTCGGTGTACGGCATGGCGGAGATCGCGCTCGCCGCCATCGACCTGGTCACGCTCAACATGGACTTCGACACCGGCGCCGACCACGAACAGATCGTCGCCCGGCTCCTCCCGCGCGTCGCCGCCCAGGCCCCCGGGCGCCCCGCCGCCGAGCACGAGCGGGTGGCCCGCTGGGTCCTGGAGAACCTGATCAACGTCGGCAGCGTCGACCGCGGTTTCCGCGCGGTGTACGGCGTCTTCGGACCGGACGGCACCTACGTCCGCCGCGACTACGACTTCAAGCTGATCGAGGAGGTCCCGGGCCCCGGCGGCACGGTGTACCTGCGCACCACCGACGAGGCGGTCAACGTCCTGGTCGGCGCCCTCGACACCGACGTCACCAGCGCCCAGATCGCCGCCGAGGTCAAGCTCGAGGTGCTGATCAGCCGGGGCAGGCTCGCCGACGCCCAGCTCGCCGCCGAACAGGCCCGCTACCGCACGGTGCAGTACTCCGAGACCCTGCGCCGCGCCCTGGAGGCCACCCGGCGCAACGTCCGCGCGGTGGACTGGCTCAGCGCCGTACCCGACATGATCGCCGAGGCTCTCGACCACGTGGCCGACCGCTACCGCCACGAGAACGCCATCCTCACCAACATCCGCAAGGCCCGCGACGAGTCCGAGGAACCCGAGCGCAAGCGCCGCGCCGCCGAGCTGGTGGACATCGTCAAGGACTGCATCCGGCGCCACACCCAGCTGCAGTCCCGGCTCCTGGAGGCAGGCCCGCTGTTCCGCGCCGAGCAGGACCGGCAGGCCTTCGCCACGCCCGCCGCGGCCGCCGGCACCGACCTGTACGGCCAGCTCCTCGCCCCGCTGCTGCCGCTCCCCGTGGAGCAGGCGTCCCGGGTCACCGACGTGTTCTTCGCCCACGGCACCGGACTGCGCACGCCCGTCTCCGTCCGGGTCGCCGACCTCGTCGAGATCCTGCTGACCCCGCCCGTGGAGCGGGAGCACCTCGGCGCCGAGATGCCCGAGCCGGACCTCATCGCCACGCCCGACGACAGCCGCTTCAGCGAGGAACAGCTCGCCGCCGCCACCGCACTGCTCGACCTCCCGGCCGACGCGCCCCGCCGGCTGTCCGGGCTGCTCGCCGAGGCCCGCCGCAAGGACCCCGAGCTGCCCTACCTGGTCGCCCTGCTGGCCGTTCACGCCGCCAGCCCCCCCGTCGGCACCGCCTACCGCCAGGGCGAGCCGAAGCTGCTGTTCGCCGTGGACGACGGCACCGAGCTCGACGACCCCGAGTTCGGCGGCGCCGACCTCATCGTGGGCACGGCCCTGCTGGACGCGGCGGGCATGGCCGCGGACCGTACGGAGGCGGCATGACCGAGACACCGGCACCCCGCGTCCACGCCTGCCGCCTCCGCGGCCCCCGCGGCTGCATCCCCCGCACCGACACCGCACGCACCGAGGAGCCCCGACCGTGACCGAGCACGCCGACTGGAGCGAGCCGGAGCCCGCGGCGACGCCGGCCGGCACCGCCGTCACGCCCGCCGACGCCGCGGACGCGGCCCGGCTCGTCGCCTTCGGCCTCCAGCCCAAGCTGCAGCCCGCCCGCGACCAGGAGTACGCCGACCTGCTGCGCCGCTACCGCGAGGACCCGCCGTTCGCGCGGCTCGCGGACGCCGTCGCCACCGGCCTCGGACTGATCGTGCTGGAGGTGTCCCCGCGCGCCGGCATGGCCGTCACCGCCGCCGAGGACTCGGTGTTCGCCGTCCGCATGGGTGACTACGCCCGCCGTGCCTCCGCCGACGGCGGCGACCGCTTCCTGCACGGCCTCGCCCACCTCGCCGTCGCCGCCATGGCCTTCCCCCGCCCCGAGGACCTCGCCGACGACGGCTACATCGGGCGCGTCACGGTCAACGGCGTCGACGCGTTCGTCCGCCAGGCCTGCCACCGCCTGGAGGAGCGGGCCGCCGAGCAGGGCGAGAACACCGACCCGGCCACGGACGCCCCCGGACTGGAGGCCGCCTGGCGGATCTGGTCCCGGCGCAGCGCCACCGGCGCCACCAAGGACGCCCGCCGCCTGGCCGGATCCACCACCGGCATCGTCGCCAAGGCCGTCTCCTTCCTCACCGACTCCGGCTTCCTCCAGCGCACCGGCGACGACAACGGCGGCACCTACCGCACCACCGCCCGCTACCAGCTCCAGGTCCGCGACATGGCGGGCAGCGCGGCCATGGCCGAACTGCTCGACCTCGGCGTCGTCCCCGTCACCGACGGCACCCCCACGCTGCTGCCCCCCGAGGACGGCGACGCCCTGGACCTGGTCGCCGACGCCGGCCTGCCCTTCCACTCCGCCTGACCCCACCCCACGAAGCCTCACGAGAGTCCGCCATGTACGAGCTGTCCCGGGTCCGCCTCTACTCCATCGGACCGGCCGGCGCACGCTACGCCGACACCGTGCTCGATCTGCGCGGCGTCGGCGCCACAGTGCCGAACCCGGCGCCGACGCAGGCGGAGTTCTTCGCGGACGAGCCCGTCGGCCCGCCCCGCCGTCCCGCGCCCGCCGGCGTGCTCTTCCTGGAGAACGGCGGCGGAAAGTCCGTCCTGCTGAAGCTGATCTTCTCCGTGATGCTCCCGGGCCACCGCAACACCCTCGGCGGCGCCAGCTCCGGCGTGCTGCGCAAGTTCCTCCTCGCCGACGACTGCGGCCACGTGGCGCTCGAGTGGCAGCACGTGCAGACCGGCGAGTGCGTCGTCGTCGGCAAGGTCAGCGAGTGGCGGGGCCGTCAGGTCTCCGGCGACCCGCGGAAGTTCGCCGAGGCCTGGTACTCCTTCCGCCCGGGACCCGGCCTCAGCCTGGACAACCTCCCCGTCGCCGAGGCCACGTCCGTGCGACCGCCCGCCGAGGGACAGTCCGGCGCGCGCGGCCGGCGCCGCACCATGAAGGGCTTCCGCGACGCCCTCACCGAGGCGGGCAGGACGTACCCGCATCTGGAGGTGCACTGGGAGGAGATCCACGAGCGCTGGACCGAACACCTCGGTGACCTCGGACTCGACCCCGAACTCTTCCGCTACCAGCGGGAAATGAACGCCGACGAGGGCGAGGCGGCCGGCCTCTTCGCGGTGAAGAAGGACTCCGACTTCACCGACCTGCTGCTGCGCGCCGTCACCGACACCCGCGACACCGACGGACTCGCCGACCTGGTCAGCGGCTTCGGCAACAAGCTGGGCCGGCGCGCCGAACTCATCGCCGAACGCGACTTCACCGCCGGGTCGGTGGACCTCCTCGGCCGGATCGTCGAGGCAGCCGACACCCGCACCCGCGCCCGGGAGATCCACGCCGCCGCCGAACGCCGCACCCGCACCCTCGCCCGCCGGCTGTCCGCGCGCGGCGCCCAGGAGCGCGAGCGCGCGGCCGACCTCGCCCACCGCGTCACCGCCGCCGCCCACGCCGTCACCCAGGCCGAGACCGCCCGCGCCCACAGCGCGTCCGTCGCCGCCGAACTCGCCTACCGGCACGCCTCGCTGGCGCTCGCCGCCGCCGAGAAGTCCGCCGCCGCCCAGAAGCGTGAACTGGCCGACGCGCGCACCCTCCACTCAGCCTGGCAGGCCGCCGAGTCCGTGCTGCGGCACCGCGCCGCCGCCGACCGGGTCGCGAGAGTGTCCGCCGCGATCCAGGAGGCCGAGCGGGACGCCGCGCCGGCCCTCGCCGCCCGCGCCAAGGCCGCCGTCGACCTGGTCCGCGCCCTGCACGCCGCGGCGCGGAACGCCGAGAACCTCGCCAACGAGGAGGAGGCGCGGTCCGCCGCCCTCCAGGAGGTCGGCGACGGCGCCTACCGCGACTCCACCGCCGCCGCCACCGAGGCGCAGCGCGCCCGCAGCGAGATCGGCCACCTGCGCCAGCGGCTCGCCGAGGTCGAGCAGGAGACCGCCGAGGCCGTCCGGGCCGGCTGGCTGGACGACAGCGCCCCCGACGCCGACCCGGCCCGCGCCGCCCTCGCGGCCAGCGACGCCGAGAAGACCGCGGTCGCCGCCTGGGACACCGCCCGCGAGACCGCCCGGCGGGCCACCGAACACGCCCGTGAGGCGGCCGCCGCCGAGAGCCGCGCCGAACTCACCGCCGCCCGCGCCGCCGACGCGGCCACCGCCGCCGAGCGCGCCCACGAAAGCGAACGCCGCACCGCCGAGGGTCTCGCCGCCGAACAGCGGCTCGCGGAACTGCTCAGCCTGCCCGGCGTCTCCGGCAAGCGCCCAACCGCCGTACCCGGCCAGCGCACGGACTCCGACGGAGGAGCCGGCGGCCCCCGCGAGGGCGGGCTGAGCGCGGAGGAACTCGACCGGTTCGCCGACGAGTTGCGCGAGCTGCTCGACGACGCCGTGTCCTCCGCCGAGCGCCAGCTGTTCGAGCTGCGCACCGCCGCCGCGGACGACGCCCGCATCCTCGGCGCCCTCGGCGACGGCGGACTGCTGCCGCCCGGCCCTGACGTGCTGGCCACCGTCGAGTTCCTCGGCGAGCACGGCATTCCCGCCCTCCCCGGGTGGCGCTACCTCGCCCAGGCCGTCGACCCCGCCGACCACGCGCGCGTCCTGGCCGCCCGCCCCGAGCTGGTCGACGGCGTCGTCATCACCGACCCCGACTCCCACGTCCGCGCCCGTGAGGCGCTCAGCGACGCCGCCCTGCTGCCCCGGTCCGCCGTCGCCGTCGGCACGGCCGCCGCGCTGCTCGCGCCCACGCCCGCGTCCGACTCCGGCGACGTGTTCCTCGTACCGCCGAACCCGGCCATGCACGACGAGCACGCCGCCGACGAGGAGCGGCAGGCGCTGCGCGCCCGCGCCGCCGAACGGGACGAGGAGATCCGTGCCCTCGCCGCCCGGCTCGGCAAGGACCGCGAGCTCGCCGCCCGGCTCGCCTCCTGGCGCACCGGCTGCCCCGCCGGACGCCTCGCCGAACTGGCCGCGACGGCCGAGCAGGCACGGGCGTTCGCCGAGGAGACCGAGGCCGAGCTGGCGGAGGCGCGCAGCCTCCGGGCGGAGGCCGAGGAGGCCGCCGCCGAGGCGGTCAGGGTCCGCGACGAACGGCAGGAGGCCGCCCAGAAGGCCCGGCGCGCCGCCGACGCCCTCGCCGGACTCGCCTTCCGGCTGCGCGAACGCGCCGGCTGGCAGGCCAAGCTGCGCGAACTGGCCGACGACGCCGCCGAGGCGGAGGCCCGCGCCCAGTCCTGCCTGGAACGCGCCCGCGCCGCCGACGAGGACCGGCGCGCCGCCCAGCGCGCCGCCGACGACGCCCGGCGCACCGCCCGCACCCTGCGCGCCGAGCGTTCCGAGATCGCCGGCGCCCCCGACGACCTGCCCGAGGACGCCGACGGCGCTCCGCAGGCGTCCCTGCCCGCCCTGCGGGAGGCCTACCGCGCCGCGTCCCAGGTGTACGAGAAGGTCGGCGTCGGCGCCGACCTGCGCGCCGAGCAGGCCCGCGCGGAGAGCGACGAGAGCGCCGCCCGCGCCGAGCTGGACCGGCTCAGCAACAAGGTCCGCACCCGCGCCGAGCAGCTGCTCCAGTCGCCCGACGGCTCCGACGGCCCCAGCCGGCAGGCCGCCGCCGCCCGCGCCGAGGAGCTGGTGCAGCTTCTGGAGACCCGCATGTCCGGGGCGAGCGAGCAGCTCGGCCGGCTCCGCGGCGGGGCCGAGCGCCTCGCCCCCGCCGACGGTGAGGCGCACACGGAGCTTCCCGAGGAGCTGGTCCCGCGCGACGCCGAACACGCCCAGGCGCTCCTGCGCACGGCCACCACTGAACTCGCCAGCCGTGAGGCGGAGTTGAGCCAGGCCAGGGAGGCGCACGCCGAGCTGCTCGCCACTCACCGGGCCGCCGAGGACGCGGCCGGCGGCTTCGACGAGATCGCCGCCATGCTCCGCGACCTGCTGCGCGAGCACACCGCCGAGGAGGAGCAGGAACGGCCCGAGCCGTACCCCGGCGACCTGGACGACGCCCGGCGCTCGGCCGCCGAGGCGCGCCGCTCGCTGCGCGGCTGCGCCGCCGACCTGTCCGCCGCCGAGGCCGCCGTGCGCGAGGCGAGCGACGTGCTGGTGCGGCACGCCAACTCCACCCGCTACGAGCAGGTCCGCACGCCCGCCCGCCAGCAGATCCGCGAACTGCCCGCCTCCGCGCTGCCGGAGCACGCCAAGAAGTGGGCCGACGCCTTCGCCCCCCGGCTGCGGGTCCTCACCGACGAGCTGGAGCAGCTGGAGCGCAACCGCGACTCGATCGTGGACCGGCTGCGCGGTCTGGTCGAGTCCGCCCTGGCCACCCTGCGCTCCGCCCAGCGGCTCTCCCGGCTGCCGGAGGGACTGGGGGAGTGGTCCGGACAGGAGTTCCTGCGCATCCGCTTCGAGGAGCCCGACCAGGCCACCCTCACCGAGCGCCTCGGCGAGGTCGTCGACGAGGCCACCCGCGCGGCCGTCAAGAAGAACTCCGACCTGCGGCGCGACGGCATGTCCCTGCTGCTGCGCGGCGTCGCCGCCGCCCTGCGGCCCAAGGGCGTGGCGGTCGAGATCCTCAAGCCCGACGCGGTGCTGCGCGCGGAGCGGGTGCCGGTCGGGCAGATGGGCGACGTGTTCTCGGGCGGCCAGCTGCTCACCGCGGCCATCGCCCTGTACTGCACGATGGCCGCCCTGCGCTCCAACGACCGGGGCCGCGACAAGCACCGGCACGCCGGCACGCTGTTCCTCGACAACCCCATCGGCCGGGCCAACGCGACCTATCTGCTGGAGCTCCAGCGTGCGGTCGCCGACGCGCTCGGCGTCCAGCTGCTCTACACCACGGGCCTGTTCGACACCACGGCCCTGGCCGAGTTCCCCCTCGTCATCCGGCTCCGCAACGACGCCGACCTGCGGGCGGGCCTGAAGTACATCAGCGTGGAGGAGCACCTCCGCCCGGGCCTGCCCCAGCCGGACCCGGGCGAGGAGACCCACAGCGAGATCACGGCGACACGGATGTTCAAGCGGCCCGCGGCGACGACCTGAGAGCCCGGCCCGGTGCCTCGACCGCCGGGCCGGTCACAGGGACGGATGCGCCACGCCCGCCCGCGAGTCGGGTCGCGCCGTGGCGCCGGCGGCTCACACCGGAACGCCTCACCGGCCCGCTCGCGGGCGCCCGGGACTCGGTCCCGCCGCCTCACCGCCCCGCTCACGGACGCGACCACCCACGCCGGTCCGCTGCCACGGCTGTCGGCCGGTCCGGCGAACAACGGCTGCGGGTCGTCGCCCGCGCCGCGAACACCCGCCTAGAACCCGTACCCCATCCTCCGCGACAGCTCCTCCGCCGCCGCGGCAGTCCTGGCCCCCAGCACGGGGACCCGGTCCGGGGTCATCCGGAACACCGGGCCGGAGACGCTGATCGCGGCGATCACCGCGCCGTCGTGCGCGCGGACCGGTGCCGCGACGGCGACGAGTCCGAGCTCCAGCTCCTCCCGCGTCGCCGCGTACCCCTGCTCGGGCACCCGCTCCAGCTCGGCGCGCAGCACGGACGCGTCCGTGACGGTGTGCTCGGTGAACCGGCGCAGCGGGCGGGCCAGTTGCTCCTCGCGGCGCGCGGGCGTCATATGGGCGAGGAACACCTTGCCGCTGGACGTCGCGTGCAGCGCCGTGCGCCGGCCCAGCCAGTCCTGCGCCGTCACCGCGGCCGTGCCGCGCGCCTGCATGATGTTGACGGCCGCGTCCTCGTCCGGCACCGCGGCATTGACCGTCTCGCCCAGCTCGTCGGCGAGGTCCCGGCAGACGGGGACGGCCTCCTGCGAGACGTCAAGACGTACGGCCGCCGCGCCCGCGAGACGCAGCACACCGGCACCGAGGTGGTACTTGCCGCGGTCGCCTGCCTGCGCGACCAGGCCGCGGTTCTCCAGGACGCCCAGCAGCCGGGAGGCGGTGGAGCGGTGCACGCCCAGCTCGTCGGCGATCTCCGTGACGCCCGCCTCGCCGCGCCGGGCGAGGATCTCCAGCACCGTCACCGCCCGGTCCACGGACTGCACGGCGCCGCTCGCGCTCTTCCCCTGCTCCTCGGGGCGTCCCGCACGGGTCATGGCCGGCCCTCATTCATCCGTACGCCCGGTGCACCGCGCCCGTCGGGCCGTGCCTCGTACGGAACGCCACCCTACCGACGGCGTGCCCTACGGGTGGGACAGCTGCCCGGCGCCGCCCCGCCGGCGTATGCGGGCCCGCTCGCGCTCGGCGGCGCGCTCCGCCCGGCGGGCCTGCCGCCGCTCGCGGCGCAGCGCCCGGGCCGTGCTGCTGGGCGTGGACACCACGCCGTGCCGCTGGTTCCACACCTGACGGGTCACCCACACGTCGAGGACCGCCCAGGTGGCCGCGATCGTGCTGACGACGCTGCTGATGACCATCGGGAAGGCGAGCCAGGACCCGGCCAGCGTGCACAGCACGGCCACCGTGGCCTGGATCAGCGTCACCGCGATGATCAGCACCGCCCGCACCGCGGCCGTCCGCACCGGATCGGGCAGCCTGCGCCGCTTGGCCGGTTCCTCCACCCACAGCGGCCGGTACGCCGCCCGGACCTCGGCGGTCTCCCGGGCGGGTCCGCCGTCCGCCCGCCGTCCGGCCGCGCCCGTGGCCGGCGCGGCCTGCTGCCGCGTCACCTCCCGCGCCGCCGTGCCGTCGCCGGACGTCTCACGCCGCTCCGCCGTGCCCATCACCCGTGTCACTCCCCACCGCCGCCAGCCCGCTGCTGCTGTCCGAAGACCCGGCTCCCCATTGGCTGCCCGGGTTGCGCTGTTTTACGCCGCCCAGGTGCGGGACACGGCTCCTGTGGCCGATTCCGCCCCCATGTCCCGCAGGTAAGGACGCGCGGAGACGCGTGAAGATTCCCGGTCGGGAAAGATTTCGGCCAACCACCGTGTGAAACCCGGGAGTAAGGGCCGGGGGACCCGTCCGGGATTCCGGGAGGCAATCTCCCGTAATGGCCGGACAACTCAGCCTGAACCGGCCAGGTGCCGGAATCGAACCCTCCGGACGGGTCTTCGAGTTGCCCCCGAGGCGGTAGTAGGCTCGCGCCGTTTGTTGACGCACATGTGTGCCTCCGGTCGCCCGGGGGCCGAGCTGGGGGAGGCCATGCGCTTTCGCGGGAAGTCCATCCGCCGGAAGATCGTGGCGCTGCTCCTCGTGCCGCTGGTGTCCCTGACCACGCTCTGGGCCTTCACCACCGTGATCACGAGCCGTGAGGCGAGCCACCTGTTCGACGTGTCGTCGGTGATGGAGAAGGTCGGCTACCCCGTCGAGGACACCGTCCGCGTCCTCCAGCAGGAGCGGCGGCAGACCCTCGTCCATCTCGCCGACCCCCGCGCCTCCGACGGCCTCACGGCTCTCAAGGCGAGCCGCGCCGCCACGGACAGGGCCGTGGCCGTGGTCCGCAGGAGCGCGTCCGGCAGCGGTGTGCGCGAGGCCATGCACGGCAGCTCCGACAAACTCGACGCCGCCCTCGACTCGTTCGAGGGTCTCGAGTCCCTCCGCCGCAGCGTCGACGACGGCACCGTCGACCGCCGCCAGGCGCTCGATCTGTACAACCGCCTCGTCGACCCGTGCTACGTGCTGCTGTCCGACCTGCACGTGGTCGAGGACGTCGGCCTCGACAAGCAGTACCGCGCCCTGGTGAACCTCTCCCGCGCCCGCGAGCTGCTCTCCCGCGAGGACGCCCTCCTCGGCTCCGCCCTGATCGTGGGCAGGCTGGCCCCCACCGAGGTGCGGGACGTCTCCGACCTGATGGCCCAGCGCAGCCTGCTGTACGAGACCGCCCTGCCGCAGCTCCCCGCGGACGAGCGCGACCGCTACGACACCTTCTGGGCCAACGCCACGACCGCCCCGCTGCGGGTCGGCGAGCAGGCCGCCGTCTTCGCCGAGGAGGGCGAGCCCCGCGGCGTCACCGCCAAGAGCTGGGACACCGCCGCCGGCAAGGTGCTCGACGAACTCGGTGCCCTCAACGACCAGGCGACCGACCGCTACCAGGAACGCGTCCGGCCCGTCGCCATGGGCGTCATCGTCAAGGCCGTCGCCGCAGGTGTGCTCGGCCTCGCCGCCCTGCTGTTCTCCCTGTTCCTCTCCGTGCGCGTGGGCCGGAAACTCATCCGCGACCTCCGACAGCTGCGCCTGGAGGCCCACGAGGCCTCCGGGGTACGACTGCCCAGCGTGATGCGCCGCCTCTCGGCCGGCGAACAGGTCGACGTCGAGACCGAGGTCCCGCGCCTCGAGTACGACAAGAACGAGATCGGCGAGGTCGGCCAGGCACTCAACACCCTGCAGCGCGCCGCCGTCGAGGCCGCCGTCAAGCAGGCCGAACTGCGGTCGGGCGTCTCCGAGGTGTTCGTCAACCTCGCCCGCCGCAGCCAGGTGCTGCTGCACAAGCAGCTCACCCTGCTCGACGCGATGGAGCGCCGTACCGACGACACCGAGGAACTCGCCGACCTGTTCCGGCTGGACCACCTGACGACCCGTATGCGCCGGCACGCCGAGGGCCTGGTCATCCTCTCCGGCGCCGCCCCCTCCCGGCAGTGGCGCAAGCCCGTGCAGCTCATGGACGTCGTACGGGCCGCGGTCGCCGAGGTCGAGGACTACGAGCGCATCGAGGTCCGCCGGCTCCCCAGGGTCGCCGTCACCGGCCCCGCCGTCGCCGACCTCACCCACCTGGTGGCCGAACTGCTGGAGAACGCCACGGTCTTCTCCCCGCCGCACACCGCCGTCCAGGTCGTCGGCGAGCGCGTCGCCAACGGCTTCACCCTGGAGATCCACGACCGGGGCCTCGGCATGGCCGCCGACGCGCTGCTCGACGCCAACCTGCGGCTCGCGGAGACACCCGAGTTCGAGCTGTCCGACACCGACCGGCTCGGCCTGTTCGTCGTCAGCCGGCTCGCCCAGCGGCAGAACGTCCGCGTCTCCCTCCAGCCCTCCCCGTACGGCGGCACCACGGCCGTCGTCTTCATCCCGGACGCGCTGCTCACCGACGACGTGCCCGACACCAACGGCGTCGGGTTCCGCCTCGACCGGCCGCACCGTACGGAGAAGGAACCGGCGGACAGCCGCCGCGCCGCGCTCTCCCAGGTGCCCGTGACCCTGCCCGGACTGCCCGCCTCCGTGCTGGACGGGCCGGTCGAACTCGAGGCGCCCGTCGACCTGGACGCCCTCGACGGCTTCCCCGCCCTTGACGACGAGGACGGCGAGCACGGCGGCCTGTTCCGGCCCCGCCGCTCCCTCACCGACGACGAGCGGCCCGGCCGAGACACCGCACGGCACGGGACCACCGACGACGACCGGGACCGGACCGGCGAGCGGGGGAGCGGCCCCGTGCCGCTCACCCGCCGGGCGACCCCCAAGCTGGTCAGCTCCCACGGCCGCCCGGTCCGCGACCAGCGGGCCCGCGGCGGACGGACCGATGACGACACCGCCGCCCCGCACACCCGCCCCGACACGGACGAGCCCCCGCCGCTGCCTTCCCGGCGCCGCGGCGACACCGGCCGCCGGGCCATCGGCCGCGCCGGCGCGGAACCCGTGTCGGAACTTCCCGCGCGTGACACGGAGCAGCCGGGCGCGGAGACACCGCCGCCCCTGCCCGGCCGCCGCCGCACCACCGGACCCGCCCGGCCCGCCGACGGGCCCGAGGAAAGGGCCGCCACCCCCGCGGGCCCGGCGTCCGGCGCACCCGCCCGCCGCCCCGCGACCACGCACGGCGGCCCCGACGACTCCTCTCCGGTCACCGACGACACGGACACCGGAACACCGCAGCCCGACGGCGCACCACTGCCCCGGCGCGTGCGGCAGGCCAGCCTGGCCCCGCAGCTCAAGCGCGACACCGCGACCCGGAAGACCGACCGGGCCCGGCCCGTCGAACGGGACGCGGACGAAGTACGCAGCCGCATGGCCTCGCTCCAGCGCGGCTGGCAGCGCGGCCGGGAGGAGAACGCCGCGGGCGACGACGCCGGCAGCGGCACAGCACCACGACGAAGGACTAAGGGGGACGGTCGATGACCGAACCGAGCGCCACCGGCCACACGCACGACAAGGGGGAGCTGAACTGGCTCCTCGACGACCTGGTGGACCGCGTCGCCAGCATCCGCAAGGCGATCGTGCTCTCCGGCGACGGCCTGCCCACGGGGGCGTCCAAGGACCTGACCCGGGAGGACAGCGAGCACCTGGCCGCCGTCGCCTCCGGCTTCCACAGCCTCGCCAAGGGCGTGGGGCGCCACTTCGAGGCCGGTGAGGTCCGCCAGACCGTCGTCGAACTCGACGAGGCGTTCCTCTTCGTCACCGCCGCCGGTGACGGCAGCTGCCTCGCCGTCCTCGCCGACGCCGACTCCGACGTCGGCCAGGTGGCCTACGAGATGACTCTCCTGGTGAAGCGTGTCGGCGTGCACCTGGGCGCCGCGCCACGCACCGATCTGCCCTCGGGCGGGTAGTGGACCGACATGAGCGATCACGGTCAGGGTAGTAGCCACTGGTTCGACGACGAGGCCGGACCGGTCGTCCGTCCGTACGCCATGACGCGGGGCCGCACCACCAGTGCGGCCCAGCACCGCCTCGACCTGATCGCCGTGGTCGTCGCGGAGCCGCACGGGGACGACGCGGAGGACGACCCCTCCCTCTCCCCGGAGCACGTCGACATCGTCGGGCTGTGCCGCGACACCCCCCAGACGGTCGCCGAACTCGCCGCCGGGCTCGACCTGCCGGTGGGCGTGGTCCGGGTCCTCGTGGGCGATCTCGTGGACGCGGAATTCGTCCATGTGAACCGGCCGGTACCCCCGGCCGAGCTGCCGGACGAGAGTATTCTGCGCGACGTGATCAACGGCCTCCGGGCGCTGTGACCGGCGCGGAAGCGGGGTAGTGACGTGACAGGCTGGCAGTTCTGGGTCGACCGAGGCGGCACCTTCACCGACATCGTCGCGCGCCGCCCCGACGGCCGGCTGCTCACCCGCAAGGTCCTCTCCGACCGTCCGGACCCGGACCGCTCCGGCCCGCCCGGCGCCGACGCGGCCGTGATCGGCGTCCGCGCGCTGCTGAACGGGTCCGGCGACCCCGTCGACGTCGTCCGCATGGGGACCACCGTCGCCACCAACGCCCTCCTCGAACGCAAGGGCGAGCGCACCCTGCTGGTCGTCACCCGCGGCTTCCGCGACGCCCTGCGGATCGCCTACCAGAACCGCCCGCACATCTTCGCGCGCCGCATCGACCTGCCCTTACCGCTCCACGAGCGGGTCGTCGAGGTGGACGAACGCGTCGCCGCCGACGGCACCGTCCTGCGTGCCCCCGACCTCGGCGCCCTGGAAGGGCCCCTGCGGCAGGCGTACGACGACGGGATCCGGGCCGTCGCCGTGGTCTGCCTGCACAGCGACCGCCACCCCGCCCACGAACAGGCCGTCGGGGAACTCGCCGCCCGCATCGGCTTCCCGCAGATCTCCCTCTCCAGCGAGGTCAGCCCGCTGATGAAGCTGGTGCCGCGCGGGGACACCGCCGTCGTCGACGCCTACCTCTCACCCGTGCTGCGCCGCTACGTGCGCCAGGTCGCCGACGCGCTCGAAGGCGTCACGCTGATGTTCATGCAGTCCAACGGCGGGCTCACCGAGGCACGGCAGTTTCGCGGCAAGGACGCGATCCTGTCCGGACCGGCCGGCGGGATCGTCGGCATGGCCCGCATGTCGCAGCTCGCCGGCTTCGACCGGGTCATCGGCTTCGACATGGGCGGCACCTCCACCGACGTCTCCCACTTCGCCGGCGAGTACGAACGCGTCTTCACCACGCGGATCGCCGGTGTGCGGCTGCGCGCGCCGATGCTCGACATCCACACCGTCGCCGCCGGAGGCGGCTCCGTCCTCCACTTCGACGGCTCCCGCTACCGCGTGGGCCCCGACTCGGCGGGCGCCGACCCCGGCCCCGCCTGCTACCGCCGCGGTGGCCCGCTCGCCGTCACCGACGCCAACGTCATGCTGGGCCGCATCCAACCCGCCCACTTCCCGGCCGTGTTCGGCCCCGGCGGCGACCAGCCGCTCGACGCGGACGTGGTCCGCGCACGCTTCACCGCACTTGCCCGCGAGATCCACGAGAGCACCGGCGACGATCGCACCCCCGAACAGGTCGCCGAGGGGTATCTCCAGATCGCCGTCGCGAACATCGCGGCCGCGGTCAAGCGGATCTCCGTGCAGAAGGGCCACGACATCACGCGGTACGCCCTCACCACCTTCGGCGGGGCGGGCGGCCAGCACGCCTGCATGGTCGCCGACTCCCTCGGCATCCGCACCGTCCTCGTGCCACCCATGGCGGGCGTGCTGTCCGCCCTCGGCATCGGCCTCGCCGACACCACCGCCATGCGTGAACGCTCCGTCGAGGCCCCGCTGGAACCCGCCGCCATGCCCCACGTCCATGCGACCGCCGACGAGCTGGAAGCGGCGGCCCGCGCCGAACTCCTCGCCGAGGACGTGCCCGAGGAGCGCATCGAGGTCGCCCGCCGCGCCCAGCTCCGCTACGACGGCACCGACACCGCCCTCACCGTCGGGCTCACCGACCCGGACACCATGCGGCGCGCCTTCGAGGACCGGCACCGCGCCACCTACTCCTTCACCCTCGACCGTCCGATCGTCGTCG
The DNA here is from genome assembly GCF_022696125.1 of Streptomyces sp. GB4-14. NCBI lineage: Bacteria > Bacillati > Actinomycetota > Actinomycetes > Kitasatosporales > Streptomycetaceae > Streptomyces > Streptomyces sp. GB4-14. The sequence goes on from NZ_RZHO01000002.1 coordinate 5,705,072, forward strand.
AGGCCCTCTCCGTCGAGGCCACCGGCACCACCGAACCCCCCGATCTCGCCGCCCTCGCCACCTGGTCCGGCCGGCCCGCCGCACCCGTCACCGTCCGCCTCCACACCGGCGGCGCCTGGCGCGACGTCCCCCTCCACCGCCGCGAGGACCTGCCTCCCGGCGAGACCGTCACCGGCCCCGCGATCATCGCCGAGGACGGCTCCACGACCGTCGTCGACGACGGCTGGCGGGCCGCGACCACCCAGGACGGACATCTGGTCATGGAACGCGCGGCCGTCACACGGAGTCCCGACGTCGACACGGAGGTCGACCCGGTCCTGCTGGAGATCTTCAACAACCTCTTCATGTCCATCGCCGAACAGATGGGCGCCCGCCTGGAGTCCACCGCCCAGTCCGTCAACATCAAGGAACGCCTGGACTTCTCCTGCGCCCTCTTCGACCCCGACGGGAACCTGGTGGCCAACGCCCCGCACATCCCCGTCCACCTGGGCTCGATGGGCACCAGCGTCAAGGAGGTCGTCCGACGGCGCGGCACCTCCATGCGTCCCGGCGACACCTACGCCGTCAACGACCCGTACCACGGCGGTACCCACCTGCCGGACGTCACCGTCATCACCCCCGTCTTCGGCACCCCCGAGGAGGGCGCGGAGCCCGAGGTCCTCTTTCACGTCGCCTCCCGCGGCCACCACGCCGAGATCGGCGGCATCGCCCCCGGCTCCATGCCCGCGAACAGCCGCACCATCGACGAGGAGGGCGTCCTCTTCGACAACTGGCTGCTCACCGAGAACGGCCGGTTCCGCGAGGAGGAGACCCTCCGCCTGCTCACCGAGGCGCCACACCCCTCCCGCAACCCCGCGACCAACCTCGCCGACCTGCGCGCCCAGATCGCCGCCAACCACAAGGGCGTCGAAGAGGTCGGCCGCATGATCGACACCTACGGCCTCGACGTCGTCCAGGCCTACATGCGGCACGTCCAGGACAACGCCGAGGAGGCGGTGCGCCGCGTCATCGGCGCACTGGACGAAGGCGAGTACGCCTACGAGACCGACGCGGGCGCAGTCATCCGCGTCAAGGTGGGCGTGGACCGCGCCGCACGCTCCGCGACCATCGACTTCACCGGCACGTCCCCGCAGCTCGCCACCAACTTCAACGCGCCCTTCTCCGTCGTCAACGCGGCTGTCCTGTACGTCTTCCGCACCCTGGTCGCCGACGACATCCCGCTCAACGACGGCTGTCTGCGGCCGCTGCGCATCGTCGTCCCGCCCGGCTCCATGCTGGCGCCCGAACCCCCGGCCGCCGTCGTCGCGGGCAACGTGGAGACCTCACAGGCCGTCACCGGCGCCCTCTACGCGGCGCTGGGCGTCCAGGCCGAGGGGTCCGGCACGATGAACAACGTGACCTTCGGCAACGCCCGCCACCAGTACTACGAGACCGTGGCGTCCGGCTCCGGCGCCGGCGACGGATACGCCGGAGCCTCCGTCGTGCAGACCCACATGACCAACTCCCGGCTCACCGACCCGGAGATCCTGGAGTGGCGGCTGCCGGTCCGGCTCGAGGAGTTCGCCGTGCGCCGGGGCAGCGGCGGCGCCGGACGGTGGCGCGGCGGCGACGGAGCCGTGCGCCGCATCCGCTTCCTGGAGCCCATGACCGTCTCCACGCTGTCCCAGCACCGCAGGGTGCCGCCCTACGGCATGGCGGGCGGCCTCCCCGGAGCGACGGGCGCCAACCGGATCGAGCGCGCCGACGGCACCGTCACCCGGCTCGCCGGCAGCGACTCGGCGGACGTCGGCCCCGGCGACGTCCTCGTCATCGAAACCCCCGGCGGCGGGGGATACGGCCCGCCGCCCGACCACCACCGAGCAGGAGAAGAGACCGATGATCTTCGGGCGTTCTGAGCGCGGCAAGCCCCCGGTCGAGCCCGTCACGCTCAAGATCCTGGTGGCCGGCGGCTTCGGCGTGGGCAAGACCACGCTCGTCGGCGCGGTCAGCGAGATCAGGCCGCTGCGCACCGAGGAACTCCTCACGGAGGCCGGGCGGCCCGTCGACGACACCAGCGGCGTCGAGGCGAAGAGCACCACCACCGTGGCCATGGACTTCGGGCGCATCACCCTGCGCGAGGACCTGGTGCTGTACCTGTTCGGCACGCCCGGCCAGGAGCGGTTCTGGTTCATGTGGGACGAGCTGTCCGAGGGCGCGCTGGGCGCGGTGGTCCTCGCCGACACCCGGCGCCTGGAGGACTGCTTCGCCGCCGTCGACTACTTCGAGCGGCGCGCCATACCGTTCGTGGTGGGCGTCAACTGCTTCGAGGGCTCGGCCCGTTACCCGGAGGACGCGGTACGCCGCGCCCTCGACCTCGACGACGACGTACCGCTGGTGCTGTGCGACGCGCGTGACCGCGAGTCGGTCAAGGAGGTCCTGGTCGGCGTCGTCCAGCACGCCATGACCCAGGCCGCACGGCGGCGCAGCGCGGTCGCCACCTGAGAGCGGCGAGGGTACGCGGCCCGTGCCCCCGCCGACCGGGGCACAGGCCGCCGCACGAAGGACCGGCCACCATGCGCGTGGCTCAGTCCTCGCCCTCCTCGACCCAGCCGAGGCTCTTCTCCACCGCCTTGCGCCAGTTGCGGTACTCACGGTCCCGCACGGACGTCTCCATGGCGGGCGTCCACTCGGCGTCCTTCTGCCAGTGCGACTTCAGCTCGTCCAGGCCGTTCCACACGCCCGTGGCGAGCCCGGCCGCATAGGCGGCGCCCAGACAGGTCGTCTCCGACACCCGGGGCCTGATCACCGGCACGTCGAGCACGTCCGCCTGGTGCTGCATCAGCAGGCCGTTCCTCGTCATGCCGCCGTCGACCTTCAGGGTGGTGATGCGCACCCCGGAGTCCTGGTACATGGCGTCGACGACCTCACGCGTCTGCCAGCTCGTCGCCTCCAGCACCGCCCGCGCCAGGTGCGCCTTGGTGACGTAACGGGTCAGGCCCGTGACCACACCGCGCGCGTCGGAGCGCCAGTACGGGGCGAAGAGGCCGGAGAACGCGGGCACGATGTACGCGCCGCCGTTGTCCTCCACACTCGCCGCGAGCGGCTCGATCTCGTCCGCGGTACGGATGATGCCGAGCTGGTCGCGGAACCACTGCACCAGGGCGCCCGTGAGGGCGATCGACCCCTCCAGGCAGTACACGGGCGCCTCGCCGCCGATCTTGTAGCCCATGGTGGTGAGCAGCCCGTGCTTCGACGGCACGGGCCGGTCCCCGGTGTTGAGCAGCAGGAAACTGCCGGTGCCATAGGTGTTCTTGGCGGAGCCGACGTCGTAGCAGGCCTGTCCGAAGACCGCGGCCTGCTGGTCGCCCAGCGCGGAGGCGACCGGCACCCCGGAGAGCTGGCCGACGGCGGTGCCGTAGACCTCGGCGGAGGACCTGATCTCCGGGAGCACCGCCTCCGGGACGTTCATCGCGGCGAGGACGGTCGGGTCCCACTGGAGGGTCTCCAGGTTCATCAGCATCGTCCGTCCGGCGTTGGTCACGTCGGTGACGTGCCGTCCGCCGTCGGTGCCGCCGGTGAGGTTCCAGATCAGCCAGGAGTCGATGGTGCCGAAGGCTATCTCGCCGTTCTCCGCGCGGGCCCGCAGCCCGGGCACGTTGTCCAGCAGCCAGGCCACCTTGGGCCCGGAGAAGTAGCTGGCCAGCGGCAGACCCGTGCGGTCGCGGAACCGGTCCTGCCCGTCGGAGCCGCCGAGCTGCGCGCACAGCCCGGCGGTCCTGGTGTCCTGCCACACGACGGCGTTGTGCACGGGCTTGCCCGTGGACCGGTCCCACAGGACCGTCGTCTCACGCTGGTTGGTGATGCCCAGCGCGCTGAGCTGGTCGGCGCGCAGGCCCGCCTTGGCGAGCGCGCCGGCCACCACGGCCTGCACCTTGGACCAGATCTCCGTGGCGTCGTGCTCCACCCAGCCCGGTTTCGGGAAGATCTGGCGGTGCTCCCGCTGATCGACGGCGACGATCGCGCCGAGCTGGTCGAAGACGATGCAACGGCTGGAGGTGGTGCCCTGGTCGATCGCGGCGACGAACTTGTCCGTCATGACGTCCCCTTCGTCGGGCTTGCGGAGTCAGAAGGCTGCGTTGAACACGAGCCCGGACAGGGCCCCGCCGATGAGCGGCCCCACGACGGGGACCCAGGCGTACCCCCAGTCCGAGGTGCCCTTGCGGGGGATCGGGAGCAGCGCGTGCACGATGCGCGGGCCGAGGTCACGGGCCGGGTTGATGGCGTATCCGGTGGGGCCGCCGAGCGACAGGCCGATGCCGACGACCAGGAACGACACGATGAGGATCGCGGTGCCCGACTCGCCGAGCCCCTCGGTGAGCCCGAAGGCCAGGATCGGCAGGACCAGTCCCATGGTCGCGATGATCTCGGTGACGAGGTTGGCGACCGGGCGGCGGATCGCCGGGGTGGTGGAGAAGACGCCGAGCGTCGGCTGGGAGATGTCCTCCTCGGCGTTGGCCTCGAACTGTGCGTAGTAGACCAGCCAGCAGAGCACGGCGCCGAGCATGGCGCCGACCATCTGCCCGGCCACGTAGACGGGTACCTTGTCCCACTCGCCGGTGTCCATGGCGATCCCGAGGGTGACCGCCGGGTTGAGGTGGCCCCCGGACAGCGGGGCCGCGGTGTACGCCCCGGCCATCACGCCGAAGCCCCAGCCGAACGCGATGACCACCCAGCCGGCGTCCTTCGCCTTGGAGTAGTTGAGGACGACGGCGGCGACCACGCCGGCGCCGAAGAGAATGAGGATGGCGGTGCCGATGACCTCGCCGACGAATATGTCTCCGTTGCTCATGGCGGCTCCTGGGCCGGGGCCCAGGACGGTCGGCCCCGGACCTCACGTGCAGGGTGCGTTTCCCGTGGCGACTTCAGCCGAAGGCAGGGAGGATCCGCGCCCCGCCCGGCGTCCGTGACGAGCGTGCCGTCGCAGCCGCATCGCCCCGTGGGGGAGTCCTGGCGTCGGTGCGACGCCTGCCGTGGCGCGCCGAAATGCGCCGAGATGTACGGCGATGTCGACTGACACCGGAAGTGTTCACCGGCGGTCAGGAAGCGTCAAGGTCGGTGACAGAACGGGTCGGGGCGCCTGCTTCCGCGCGGCGGTCCCCGTCTGATAGATGCAGGGGACATGACACGTTCTCCCCGCGCGGTACGCGCCCTGGTCACCACTCTCGTCGCCCTGCTCACCGCGACTGCGGCGGCCGCACCCGCCCGGGCGACGCCCGAACCCAAGGCGCCCCGCGACTTCGTGGCCCTGCACAGCGTCGACCCGACGATCCTGCACGAGATCCGCTACGTCACCCCGCACAACTTCGTCGGCGAGCGCATCGACGGCTATCGGCAGCCCCTGTGCATCCTCACCCGACCCGCCGCCGAGGCCCTCCGCGTCGCCCAGCGCCGGCTGCTGCCGCAGGGCTACTCCCTCAAGGTGTACGACTGCTACCGCCCTCAACGCGCCGTGGACCACTTCGTCCGCTGGGCCGAGGACCTCGACGACCAGACCATGAAGGCCGAGTTCTACCCGAACGTCGACAAGACCCGCCTGTTCGCCGACGGGTACATCGCGGAGAAGTCGGGCCACAGCCGCGGCTCCACGGTCGACCTCACCCTGGTGAAGCTCCCCGCCCACCCCACTCGCCCCTACCGCCCGGGCGAACCGCTCACCCCCTGCTTCGCGCCCCGGGACGAGCGGTTCCCCGACAACTCCGTGGACATGGGCACCGGTTACGACTGCTTCGACACCCTCAGCCACACCCTCGACCCGCGCATCACGGGAGAGCAGCGCGCCAACCGGATGCTGCTCAAGAACACCCTGGAGGACCTCGGCTTCGTGAACCTCGCCGAGGAGTGGTGGCACTACACCTTCAAGCCCGAGGCCTACCCGGACACCTACTTCGACTTCCCCGTGGCCCGCAGCTCCCTCGCCGGCCACCGCTGGACCGCCCTGCCGACAGACGCCCCTTCCGCCATCGGATACAGTCCCGCGCGTGTCCGATAATCACGTTCCCAACTCCGCGGCGGGCAGCCACTGTTCGACCTGCGGCGCGCCCTACGGAGAGGGCGTCTCCGGCTGGCCGCGCACCTGCCCCGCCTGCGGCGCCGTCGCCTACCGCAACCCGCTCCCCGTCGCCGTGGCCCTCCAGCCCGTGTACGACACCCAGGGCACCGCCCTGGTCGTCGTCACCCGGGCGATCCCGCCCGCCAAGGGCGGCACCGCCCTGCCCGGCGGCTACATCGACCACGGCGAGGACTGGCGCCAGGCCGTCGTCCGCGAACTCAAGGAGGAGACCGGCCTCGACGCGGAGAGCCGCGACGTCCGGCTCGTCGACGCCATGAGCGCCCCCGACGGCCACCTGCTGCTGTTCGGCCTGCTCCCCGAACGCCCCGCGGCCGATCTGCCCGCCTCCGCGCCCACCGACGAGACCGAGGGCACACACCTGCTGCGCCGCCCGGAGGAACTCGACTTCCCCCTGCACACCCTGGCGGTGCGCGCCTTCTTCGAGGGCCGCTACATCTGACCGCCCGGCCCGTCGAGCCCGCGGACGCGTACCGGCCGGGACGGCTCCTCCACGCCGTCCTCCGTCTCCCGCCGAACGACGACCCGCGGGCCCGAGCGGGTCACCGAGTACCGCTCGGCCTCCGGCCCCTCCCCGCCGTCCCCGCCGCCCGGCACCACCAGCCCGCCCCCGCTCCGGCCCGGGGCGGGCGCCCACACCTCCAGCTCGGTCCCGCCGTCCTCCCCGCGCACCGGCAGCACCGCGCCCGCCCGCGCGAACACGGGTATCCGCTCCAGCGGGGCGTCGACCAGCACCTTCGCCGGCCCTTCGTACGCCCGCCCCGTCGCCGTGTCGTACCACCGCCCGCGCGGCAGCCGCACCTCCCGCCGGACCGCGCCCGGCTCCAGCACCGGCGCCACCAGCAGCGCGTCACCCAGCAGGAACGCGTCCTCGCAGTCCCGCAACTCCCGCTCCTCCGGCGCCGGCCACCACACCGGCCGCACCATCGGCGCCCCGGTCCGCCGCGCGAGGTGCGCCAGCGTCACGAAGTACGGCAGCAGCCGCCGCCGTTCGCCCAGCGCCACGCGCGTGTGTCCCAGCACCACCGCGCCGTGCTCCCACGGCCCGCCGTCCGCCCGACCCACGGCGCCCGTGCGCAGCAACGGCAGATACGCGGCCAACTGCAGTCGCCGCACGTACAGTTCAGCACCTTCCCCGCCGACGCCCACGACGTCCGGCCCGGAGAACGGCACACCGCACAGCCCGAGCCCCAACACCCTCGCGAGCGACGCCCGCAGCCCGGACCACCCCGCGGCGCCCTCGCCGCACCACACCCCGCCGTACCGCTGCTGCCCCGCCCACACGGACGGTGACAGCACCAACGGCCCCTCGTCGGCGGGTACTTCGTCCCGTAGCTCTTCGTACGCCGCCCGGGCCAGGCCCAGAGCATCCACGCGCCCGACCGGGACGGAGGCGTGGGCCGTGTGCCACACCCCCACGACACCCTGCGCCGCCAGACCCGCGTACCGCACGCGCGCGTCGGTGAGATCCGGAAACACCCCCTCGTGGCACCGGTCCTCCGCGCGCACCGCGGACGGCACCACCGACACCAGCCGTATCCCCTCCCGCCGCATCTCGTCCGCGAGCACCGGCAGTTTCGGAAAGCGGTCCTGGTCGACGGTGAACGCGCGGCCGCCGTCCAGATGCCCGTGCCCCAGATGCACCGCGTCCAGCGGCAGCCCCCGCTCCTGGTGACCGGTGACCACCCGCCGCACCTCGTCCTCGCCGCCGGCGCCCTCCCGCACATGGTGGTGGCCGAACGCCCACGCGGGCGGCAGCGCGGGCGCCCCGGTCAGCGACGCCCACGTGAGCAGGACCCGGGCCGGCGTGCCCACCATCACCCAGCCGCGTACCGGACCGCCCTCCATGCGCAGCTCGCTCGTGCCCGCCCGGTCGTGCCCGGAACCGGCGCCCTCCGCCCCCTCGCGCAGCGTCAGCGTGCCGTCCCACGGGTTGTCGACGAACAGCAGATGCGTGCCCGCGTCGGCCACCACCAGCTGCACGGGCATCGTCACCGGCGCCGCGCTCCCCGTCCCCGAGACGCCGTTCCCCGGCCGCGGGCCCTCCGCCCGGCCGCCCGGGCCGAAGAAGCGGGCGTCCGCCGGCACCTCCGACCGCTGCATCCACCGCGCAGGGCCCCCGCCCTCCGCCTCCCACCACCGCGGCGGCAGATCCCGCCGCAACGTCACACCCCCGGGCGTGAGCACCTCCAGCGCCCCGTGCCGTGACACCGCGACCGTCACCCGCTCGGCCACCACACGCCAGCCGCCGTCCGTGTCCGGCTCCAGCTCGGCCCGCGGATCCGGCTCCGGACACGCACCGGCCAGCGCGTACGACGGCTCCGGACCCGCCCCGTCCCACCCCCAGAACACCGCGCCGTTCACCGCGACCAGGATCCGCAGCTCCGAGCGGGCGAACCGGAGCACACCCCCGCCGGGACCCGGCTCCACCTCCCTCACGGTCCCCGGCACCCGCGCCCGCACCCGCGGCCCCGGCCCGGTGGCGTCCGCACCCCGCCTGCGCCACGCTGCTCGTACGGTACGCAACCCCCGTGCCGCTCCCGCCACACCGACCGACCACCACGAACGCACCAGGTCACGACCGTTCATGTTGCACACCCTGCCATCGACCGCGCCCCGCAAGCGTGGCGTTCAACTCCCGTTAACCCGTGATCGGACCACATCTTCACGACAGGGACTATGTGGGGGGCACCCTGGTGCAGAAGTCGATCACGTGGCATCGTCCCTGTCAGCCGCGTCACGCGCACACCCCAGCCCGTGCGCGGAGGACGCACACGACGCGCACAGTCCGGGAGCCGCCCCATGTCGACCGTGAACCCTCAGCCGCTCTGGGAGCCGACAGCGGAACGTATCGCCGAGGCCCGCATCACCCGGTTCCAGGCCTGGGCCGCCGAACACCACGGCGCCCCCGCCGACGGCGGCTACGCGGCACTCCACCGGTGGTCCGTCGAGGAGCTGGAGACCTTCTGGAAAGCGGTCACCGAGTGGTTCGACATCCGCTTCACCACGCCGTACGAGCGCGTCCTCGGCGACCGCTCGATGCCCGGCGCCCGGTGGTTCCCCGGAGCGACCCTCAACTACGCCGAGCACGCCCTGCGCGCCGCCGACTCCCGTGCGGACGAGCCGGCCCTGCTCCATGTGGACGAGACCCACGACCCCCGCCCCGTCACCTGGAGCGAACTGCGTCGCCAGGTCGGCTCCCTCGCCGCCGAACTGCGTGCCCTCGGCGTACGCCCCGGCGACCGCGTCAGCGGCTACCTGCCCAACATCCCCGAGGCCGTCGTCGCCCTCCTCGCCACCGCGGCCGTCGGCGGCGTGTGGACCTCCTGCGCCCCCGACTTCGGCGCCCGCAGCGTCCTCGACCGCTTCCAGCAGGTCGAACCGGTCGTCCTGTTCACCGTCGACGGCTACCGCTACGGCGGCAAGGAACACGACCGCCGCGGGATCGTCGCCGAACTCCGCCGTGAACTGCCCACCCTGCGCGCCGTCGTGCACATCCCGCTGCTCGGCACCGACGCCCCCGACGGCGCCCTGGAGTGGTCCGCCCTCACCGCCGCCGACACCGCACCGGTCTTCGAGCAGGTGCCCTTCGACCACCCCCTGTGGGTGCTCTACTCCTCCGGCACCACCGGACTGCCCAAGGCCATCGTCCAGTCGCAGGGCGGCATCGTCGTCGAGCACCTCAAGCAGCTCGGCCTGCACTGCGACCTCGGCCCCGAGGACCGCTTCTTCTGGTACACCTCCACCGGCTGGATGATGTGGAACTTCCTCGTCTCCGGCCTCCTCACCGGCACCACCGTCGTCCTCTACGACGGCAGCCCCGGCCACCCGGACACCGGGGCCCAGTGGCGCATCGCCGAACGCACCGGCGCCACCCTCTACGGCACCTCCGCCGCGTACGTCATGGCCTGCCGCAAGGCCGGCGTCCACCCGTCGCGCGACCACGACCTGTCCGCCGTGAAGTGCGTGGCCACCACCGGCTCCCCGCTGCCGCCCGACGGCTTCCGCTGGCTGCACGACGAGGTCCGCCACGACCTGTGGATCGCCTCCGTCAGCGGCGGCACCGACGTCTGCTCCTGCTTCGCCGGAGCCGTCCCCACCCTCCCCGTCCACGTCGGCGAGCTCCAGGCCCCTTGCCTCGGCACCGACCTGCAGTCCTGGGACCCCGCCGGCAAGCCCCTCACCGACGAGGTCGGCGAACTCGTGGTCGCCAACCCCATGCCGTCCATGCCGATCCGCTTCTGGAACGACCCCGACGGCAGCCGGTACCACGACAGCTACTTCGACACCTACCCCGGCGTCTGGCGCCATGGCGACTGGATCACCCTCACCTCGCGCGGTTCCGTGGTCATCCACGGCCGCTCCGACTCCACCCTCAACCGCCAGGGCGTCCGCATGGGCTCCGCCGACATCTACGAGGCCGTCGAACGCCTCCCCGAGATCAGGGAGTCCCTGGTCGTCGGCATCGAACAGCCCGACGGCGGCTACTGGATGCCGCTCTTCGTCCACCTGGCGCCCGGCGCCACCCTCGACGACGAACTCACCGACCGCATCAGGAAGACCATCCGCACCCAGCTCTCGCCCCGGCACGTCCCCGACGAGATCATCGAGGTGCCCGGCATCCCGCACACCCTCACCGGCAAGCGCATCGAGGTCCCGGTCAAGCGACTCCTCCAGGGCACCCCCCTGGAGAAGGCCGTCAACCCCGGCTCCATCGACAACCTCGACCTGCTCGCCCACTACCAGGAGCTGGCCCGCACCCGCCCCTGACCGGCCCGCGCCCCCTCTCCTCCTCCGCACCCGATGTCAGTGCCGCCGATTACGGTGAGTGAGCATTGATCGACCGTGCAGAGGGGGAGACATGGCGTACACCGACCAGCGGACCCTGCGACGCGTCCTGCGCCGCGAGATCGTGGGCACCATCGGCGTGCTCACCGACGAACACGACTTCCGCGCCATGCGGCGCTACGACAGCTTCGTCTTCGACGACCACGCCACCTACCTGAAACACGTCGAGGCCGTGCTGCGCGCCCGCGCCCTCCAGGGCAGCCACACCACGGTGGCCCTCTTCGACCCCGAGGAGTACGCCGACTGGTGCGCGCAGCACGGCCTCGACCCCGACAGCCACCTCAGCCGCACCCGGTTCACCGCCGAGCGCGCAGCCACCGGACCCGCCGTCCCCTACGACGGCCGGCCCCTGTCCGACCTCATGACCACCCTCGTCGACGAGGCGGTCCGCCGCGCCACCTGGGAGTACGCCACGACGCTCCTCGCCCGACTCGGCCCCTGCGCCTCCTGCGGCGAGGACCTCGGACACGCGGCCTTCACCCGCGCCTCCCGCCTCGTCTCCCGCATCCTCGACAGCGCGCCACCGGGCGACCGCCATCTCGTCTGCAGCGTCTCCGGACCACCCGAATCCCTGGTCGCCGTGCTGCACGCCGACGGCACCGACGACGGCGTCCGCATCGACGAGACCGAAGCCCTCGAGTTCACCACCGTCCTGGCCGTCGGCCTCGCCACCGCCAACCCCGGCGGCCTGGTGATGCGCACCAGCACCCCGGGCGCACCCGACCGCATCCACGGCTGGCGCATCCGCGGCCACGGACTCGTCCCCCTCACCGCGGGAGAGGTCTTCGACGCCTACTGCACCGACACCGAGACCGGCGAGATCATCCCGCCCGAGTCCAACGTCGACTACTGCGCGTCACCCGACCTCACGGACGCCGATCCCGGCCCGGACCACCGCCACTGACCGCGCTCGGCAAGAGCGGACAGCCCGAGGGGCGCCCCACCGAAGTGGAGCGCCCCTCAGGACACAGTGTTGCGGGGGCCCTGCGGGAACTACTCGCCCGACAGCACCGCCTGCGCCGCACTCCGCGCCTCGTCCGCGCTGTCCGAGGCCCTGGCGGCAGCGGCCGCCCGCTCGCACTGCGCCAGCGTGAACTTCGCCAGCTGCGCCCGCACATAGGGAATGGACGCCGCACCCATCGAGAGAGAGGTGACGCCCAGCCCCGTCAGCACACAGGCCAGCAGCGGGTCCGACGCGGCCTCACCGCACACACCGCAGCTCTTGCCCTCGGCGCGCGCCGCCTCGGCGGACAGCGCCACCAGGTCGAGCAGCGCCGGCTGCCACGGATCCTGCAGCCGGGAGACCGCACCCACCTGACGATCCGCGGCGAACGTGTACTGCGCGAGGTCGTTCGTGCCCAGCGACAGGAACTCCACCTCCTGCAGCACCGAACGCGCGCGCAGCGCCGCCGACGGGATCTCGACCATCGCGCCGTACTTGGCCCGCAGCCCCGCCTCGCGGCACGCGTCCGCGAACGCCTTCGCGTCGGCCCGGTCCGCCACCATCGGGGCCATCACCTCGAGGTGGACCGGCTGCCCCTCCGCGGCCTTGGCCAGCGCCGTCAGCTGGGTGCGCAGCACCTCCGGGTGGTCGAGCAGGGTCCGCAGACCCCGCACGCCCAGCGCCGGGTTCGGCTCGTCGCCGGGGGTGAGGAAGTCCAGCGGCTTGTCCGCGCCCGCGTCCAGCACACGCACCACGACACGCCCCTCGGGGAACGCCTCCAGCACCTGCCGGTACGCCTCGACCTGCTTCTCCTCGGACGGAGCGTTCTTGCTGTCGTCCAGGAACAGGAACTCGGTGCGGAACAGACCGACGCCCTCGGCCCCCGCCTCGACCGCCGCCGGGACATCCGCCGGTCCGCCGATGTTCGCCAGCAGCGGCACCTTGTGCCCGTCGGCCGTCGCGCCGGGGCCGGTCGCCGCCGCGAGAGCGGCCTTCCGCTCGGCCGCCGCGGCCTCCAGAGCGGCGCGACGCTCCTCGGTCGGGTCCACGAAGATCTCGCCCGAGCTGCCGTCGACCGCTATCAGCGTGCCCTCGGCGATTTCACCGGCCCCCGGCAGGGCCACGACCGCCGGCACGCCCAGGGCACGCGCCAGGATCGCGCTGTGACTGGTGGGCCCGCCCTCCTCGGTCACGAAACCGAGCACCAGCGTGGGGTCCAGCAGCGCCGTGTCAGCCGGCGCGAGATCCCGCGCGACCAGCACGTACGGCTCGTCGCTGTCCGGCACACCCGGCATCGGCACGCCGAGCAGCCGCGCCACGATGCGGTTGCGCACGTCGTCCAGGTCTGCGACCCGGCCCGCCAGGTACTCGCCCGCGTTCGCCAGCAGCTCGCGGTACGCGGCGAACGCGTCGTAGACCGCGCGCTCGGCGGAGCTGCCCACGGCGACGCGCCGGTCCACGTCGGCCATCAGCTCCGGGTCCTGCGCCATCAGGGCCTGCGCCTCGAGCACCGCCTGCGCCTCGCCGCCGGCGAGGTTCCCGCGCGCGGTCAGATCGGCCGCGACCGCCTCGACGGCCTGACGGGCGCGCTGCTGCTCGCGCTCCGCCTCCTCCGCCGGGATCTGCTTGGCCGGCGGCTCCAGCACCGCCGTGCCCATGTGCCGTACCTCGCCGATCGCCACCCCGTGGCTCACGCCGACGCCTCGCAGCGTTGTCTCCATCTCACCCGTCTCCGGTAAAGCGGCGGGTCGCGCCGCAGCATCCGATGTTCTGTGCCGTCGCCCTGTGCCGTCACGGGGACGGCGTCACGTCACTTCCAGAGGAAGAGCGCGTCGCCCGCCTTCACGTCGCCCTCTTCACGGAGCTCGGAGAGGGCGTCCGCCGTGGCCTCCAGCGCCACGACCGGGCACACGGGGGACTTGCCGGCGGCCTCGACGGCGGCCGGGTTCCAGCGCACGATGCTCTGTCCGCGCGTGACGGTGTCGCCCTTGTTGACGAGCAGCTCGAAGCCCTCGCCGTTGAGCTGGACGGTGTCGATGCCGAGGTGGGTGAGCACACCGTGCCCGTTCTCGTCGACGACGACGAACGCGTGCGGGTGCAGAGAGACGATCACGCCGTCGACGGGGGAGACGGCCTCGGAAGGCTCCCGCACGGGGTCGATCGCGGTGCCCGGGCCGACCATGGCGCCGGAGAAGACGGGATCGGGCACGGAGGCCAGTCCGATGGCCCGTCCTGCAAGCGGGGACGTCACGGTGGTCATGGGAGTCCTCCCAAGAGATGGAGATCGGTACGAGCGCCGTCACTGGCTGTCTCCGGCGTGCTGTTCAGCAGGGTATGTCATGAGACGTACCGATTCCGGGGACAGATCCAGATCCGTGGTCCAGACAAGAGGTCTAGACCACCCACCCTAATGGATTTGCATGCGGTCTGCGACCCCGTGTACAGTCTTAGACCTGCCTGGGGATGAGGGATGCGGACACGCATCCAGGACCCGGCAGCAATCCAACTCGTCAGATCCTAACTTCGGATCTCCTTCCGCATGTCCGCGGAACGGTGGTCAGAGGGCCGGAAAAACACTGATAGAGTCGGAAACGCAAGACCGAAGGGAAGCGCCCGGAGGAAAGCCCGAGAGGGTGAGTACAAAGGAAGCGTCCGTTCCTTGAGAACTCAACAGCGTGCCAAAAGTCAACGCCAGATATGTTGATACCCCGTCCATCCGGTTCGGATGGTCGAGGTTCCTTTGAAGAAAACACAGCGAGGACGCTGTGAACGTCGGGACTATTCCTCCCGATGTTCCGCTCTCGTGATGTGTGCACCCGATCACGGGTAAACATTCACGGAGAGTTTGATCCTGGCTCAGGACGAACGCTGGCGGCGTGCTTAACACATGCAAGTCGAACGATGAACCTCCTTCGGGAGGGGATTAGTGGCGAACGGGTGAGTAACACGTGGGCAATCTGCCCTGCACTCTGGGACAAGCCCTGGAAACGGGGTCTAATACCGGATACTGATCATCTTGGGCATCCTTGGTG